>CAWEAQ010000002.1:0-5337484 GCA_963807205.1 uncultured Solibacteraceae bacterium
GAGTCTTATGAGACGCCGCCGCAGGAGATCGTGCTCGATCTGGACACCACTGACGTGGAGTTGAACGGCAAGCAGGAGGGCCGCTTCTTCCATGGCTACTACGACGAATACTGCTACCTGCCGCTGTACATCTTTGCGGGCGAACACCTGCTGTGCGTGCGGCTGAGGGAAGCCGATAGGGACGCGGCGGACGGATGCCTGATCGAGGTTCAGCGGATCGTGGAACAGATTCGCGCGCGCTGGAGCCAGGTGCATATCATTCTGCGTGGCGACAGCGGTTTCTGCCGGGACGAGTTGATGAAGTGGGCCGAGCAGCAGGAGGGCGTCGATTACGTCGTCGGCGTGCCGCGAAACGACAGGCTGCGGCGCCTGATCGCGCCGCAGTTGGCCGAGGCCGCCGCCGAGCACGTGCTAACGGGAAAGCCGGCGCGGGTGTTCACGGAGTTCCAGCACACTACCACGACGGGCAGTTGGAGCCGCGTGCGGCGTGTGGTGGCCAAGGCCGAGCACCTCGATGGCAAAGAGAACCCGCGTTATGTGGTGACCTCGCTGGCGCCGGAGAAGTGGCCGGCCCGAGAGTTGTACGAGGACCTCTACTGCGCGCGCGGGGACATGGAGAACCGCATCAAGGAACAGTTTCACCTGTTTGCCGGCCGCGCCAGCACGGAGACGATGCGTGCCAACCAATTGCGAATGTACCTCTCGGGAATGGCGTACGTGTTGGTCAGCGGTCTCCGGCGGCTGGGGCTGAAGGCCACTGAACTGGCCACGGCGCAAGCGGCGACGGTCCGCGAGAAGCTCTTCAAGATCGGCGCGCGGGTGAGAGTGAGCGTGCGGCGCGTGTGGCTGTCGATGGCATCGAGTTATCCGCACCAGCGATTGTTCCAGCAGGTTTGGGCGAACCTGCGCTGCTGAAACGCGCGCAGCAGAGCGACGATCATGAGGCATAGAGCCGGCGGGTCACCCGCCTCGGAGGAGTGTGCCCGCGCGGAGTTGCTCAGCCTCTCTGCCGCGTCGCTGGGCCTCCAAGATACCTCGCTACAGGCCTTAACTGACCACTATTTTTCCAATTTCGCAAAATGAAGCCGTCGCCCGACGACGGATCGGGTGCGAGAGCGCGTCGGAAGGCTCCCTGTGAGAAATGGCGGCTAGCTCGGATCGCGGTCATCAAGTCTGTGCCAGACACTCCATGTTCCGCAGTTCCAAGAGTGTTCGTGATGTGGGATCGTAGCGATTCGACTGGGTACAGCATGCTCTAACCTCGCTTGACGAGAAGGTATGGGGGGAGCTGCTATTCAGCAGCTCCTAATACCTATTTCATCGATGAAATTTGTTCAGTGTTGTAAGCGAGGCACACAGGTAAGCATTCTTGCCCTGTCTTGCTTTACGGGGAATCGGGGCAACACTTCCGCGAATCCCGTCTCCCGGCTTGTCCGCCAGAGACTCCCGCCGCAGCTAACGACGAAGCCTCCGTAGAGCCGCTTCCCGGACGCTGGTAATCACGCAACGGACTGCTACGCCAACGCCTCACTTATACTATGTCCTCGATATAGTCCCGGTGTCAAGCCTTTTTGCTGCCCGTACGCTGTGGCCAACTTTCGTGTGCCCGCCGACCTCGCCGTTGCGAGTTCCGAAACCAGGCCACTGCAGCCCAAGTGCCGTTGCCGCGACGCGGACCTAAGGCCTTTCCTTAAGCTGTTTTTTTTCAGTGCCTTTACCGCCTGGCTAGCCCCTTGCCGAGCGATGTTCATTATCGGGCTGAATCCGGGATCGACCCCTCCCCGCCATAGTGTCACGATCCGGAACCTTGGTGGCCGGTAGGGCATCGTTGTATCTCAGCGCCGAGCAACAGAGTGGCCAAAGCTGCGTGGGCGGTGGATGCCGCGCAGCACTATACACCAAAGCCTGCCGTCCGCCCGCGGCTTGCGACGGTAATATTTGTAACTTTCTTCACGTTGAGGGCATCTGAGATACATGGAAGATGGATCAGTGCGCGGCCGTCTACCCAACAGTTGGCGCGTTCCCTCGTCCGCCGTTACCAGTGAGTCGAAGTTGCCCCAAAAACTAGGGTGGTTCTCCGGCAGAAACTAAGGTCATACCACGTATCCGGTTACGCAACGGCGACAATTGATCGGTAAGCGCGGACGCGGCGAAGCTAGCAGAAGGAGAGGAATACCTAAGTGCAGTTCAAGTCAATCTGGAAATATGGAATATTGTCTCTGGCGGCCTTCGCGGCCATCGCGGTTCTGGAGACGAGCAAGGCACGAGCGGGAGATCAGGACTTCACGCTCGTCAACGATACCGGCGTGGAGATTCACCACGTCTTTATCTCGCCGCACGATAGCGACGAATGGGGAGAGGACATCCTCGGGGAAGACACTCTGGCCGACGGCGAGAGTGTGCATATCAAGTTCTCGCGCAAGGAGAAGGCGGAACTGTGGGACCTGAAGATTGCCGACAAGGGCGGGAATTCTCTGCGGTGGGAGGGCCTGAACCTGCTGGAGATTTCCAAGGTCACGATTCACTACAAGAACGGCAAGGGCACCGCTAGCGTCGAGTAGCGCCGGCAAACGGCCAGAAACACAAATTGCCACAGATGAACACCGATAAACAAGGAATGCAGTTATCGGTGTTTATCTGTGTTCATCTGTGGCTCAAATTGCTTTTGGCTAACTCTCTGCTTACTCTTCTTTCGCTACCACCACTGTAATCTCCGCGGCTACTTCGTGGTGCAACTTCACCTGGATCTTGTACTCGCCCAACTGGCGAATCGGCTCGTCCAGCACGATCTTGCGGCGGTCGATGGTGTAGTTCTTCGCGGCCAGGGCTTCGGCCACGTCCTTCGAGGTAACCGAACCGAAGAGCTGGTCGTTCTCGCCGGCTTTCTGGGAGATGGTGACGCTTACTCCGGTCAGTAGTTTCGACAGGTCCTCGGCGTCCACCTTGAGCTTGGCCTCCTTGCGCAGATGGGCCTGGCGTTCCTGTTCGACGATCTTCTTGTTGGATGCGTTGGCGGCGACGGCGAGGCGCTTGGGTAGCAGGAAATTGCGGGCGTATCCGGGCGCAACCTTAACTACCTGGCCGCGGGTGCCCAGTTTTTCGATATCTTCTCTCAGAATGACTTCCATGATTTCCTCCCCGCTTTAGAACGATGCCGCGAACGGCAGCAAGGCGATGTTACGCGCCTTCTTGATGGCATCCGTCAGCCGGCGCTGGTGCGGCGCGCACACGCCCGATATGCGGCGCGGAACGATCTTGCCGCGCTCGGCGACAAAGGCGTGCAACAGCTTCACGTCCTTGTAGTTGATGTCGTCTATCTTCTCGACGCAGAAACGGCAAACTTTCTTGCGGCGGAAATATTGCTTCTTCTGGGTGGCGACGGCTTTGTCGCCGCCGGTGGGCCGCTGCGCGGCGCTGCCTGGTCTTCCTTTGGGTTCCGGCATGGCTTAAGCCTCCTTCGGCACGCCGGGCATGGCCGGCGCTCCTTCCGTGTGAATTGGCGCGCCGGGAAGCGCGGGTTGGGATGGCGCCGGGGATGAGGGCGCGGACGCGGCGCGTTTCGCCGAGCGCTTGTCGCGGTCCTTCTTACGCTTCTCCAGACGCTTCAGCGTTTCGTCGATGCGCACCGTGAGGAACTTCAACACCACGTCGGAAACCCGGAGGCGGCGCTCCAGTTCCTTGACGGATGTGGCTTCGGCCGTGAACTGAAACAACACGTAGTAGCCTTCGCGGAACTTACCCACCTTGTAAGCCAGTTTCCGCTTGCCCCATTTCTCGATCTTATCGACGGTCGCTCCGGCCGCGGTCAACTGGGTTCGCAGAGTCTCCACGAACTGGTCGACCTCTTCCTCCGGAGCATCCGGCTTTACTATGAACAGCTCTTCGTAAATCCTCATGCATCCTCTTCGTTTAAGCCAGGGGCGCGACGATTGAATTTCGTCATGGCCATTTCGACGCCCTCGGCAATTATGGAACGGACCGCGTCAGCCGCATAGCCAACGAAGCCGTCCAATTCCTTCATTCGCGCCCGCCCCAGCGGGGCCAACACGAACTCCGCGCCGTCCCGTATGGGATGGCCCGGATGAATTCCCATCCGCACCCGCACCAAGTCGCTCGACCCCAGCGCGGCCACAATCGATTTCATCCCCTTGTGTCCGGCGGCCGACCCTTTCGGCTTGATCCGCAACGCCGTCCACGGCAGGTCCAACTCATCGTAAACCACCACCAGATCGGCGGGCGCGATCGAGTGCTTTTCCATCAGCGCCGCGAGCGACCCTCCGCTCAGGTTCATGAACGTCTGCGGCTTGGCCAGCATCACTTCGCGCCCCTCGATTTCGCCTACCCCGCAGAGCGCCCGGCTGTCCCGGCGAGTGACGCGGATGCCATGCCGTTCCCCCAAATGGTCGATGGTGAGGAACCCCAGGTTATGCGGCGTATGCGCGTACTCTTCGCCCGGGTTCCCCAAACCGGCCACCAGGAGCATGGCGTGTTACTTCTTCTTGCCCTTCTCCTCGGCGGGGGCTTCCTCTTCCTTCTTGCCCTTCTTGACAACCTCGGGTTCGGCGGCAGCGGCGCCGGCTTCCGGAACGGCGGCTGCCTCGGCGGCGGGTGCGGCAACCTCTTCGGCGCGCATCGCCACGCAGTGCGCCACAACCGACTCGGCCGCGCTGACCAGCTTCATCGACCCGGACAGGGCGATGTTCGACGCGCGCACGCTCTGGCCGATCATCAGCTCGCTCACATTGAGCGTGAAGCTCTCGGGAATCTCGTCCGGCAGGCACTCGATCTCCACCGTGCGGGTGATGACTTCGAGCAATCCGCCCTGGAGCTTGACGCCCGCCGGCTCGCCCTCGGTGTGCACCGGGATTGCCACGCGGATGCGCTTGGTCAGGTCGATGCGCTTGAAATCGGTGTGCAGCAAGTTGCCCTTCAGCGGATCCACCTGACTATCCACAACCATCACCGGGCTGGATCCCACGCCATCGATCACCAGGTTGAAAATGGTGTTGTAACCCGTCGTGCCCCGCACGATCTTGAGGATCTCGCGGGGATTGACGGCGATGGCCACCGGGTCCTGGAACGCGCCATAAACCACCGCCGGGATGTTACCGGCCTTGCGCGTGCGGTGCGCTTCGTTCTTGCCGCGCGATGCGCGCACCTGTGCGAATACCGTAATGTCTTTTCTCAATCGAAATCTCCTTATGAAGGCTTGTGAAGTCCGTTGGCCGGCCGCCGCCTTCGGTGCCCGGTTACCGTGGGTTCCAAGCTCGATCTTCTATACGAACAACCTGCTCACCGATCCACCCTCGTGGATGGACCGTATGGCCTCTCCCAGCAGGCTGGCTACCGAGAGCGACCGGATCTTGGCCGACCGCCGCGCTTCTTCCGAAAGCGGGATCGAATTGCTCACCACTACTTCCTTCAGGCACGAGCTTGCGATCCGGCTCACGGCCGGCCCCGACAGAACCGCGTGCGTGGCGCAGGCCGAAACCGCGGCCGCGCCCTTCTCCATCAGCGCTTCGGCGCCTTTCACCAGCGTGCCGGCCGTATCGATCAGATCGTCGAACAGCAGGCAATGCTTCCCCGCCACGTCGCCCACCACGTTCATCACCTCGGCGACGTTGGCTTCCTCGCGGCGCTTATCGATGATGGCCAGCGGCGCGTTGAGCCTTTTTGCGAAGGCCCGCGCCCGCTCCACACCACCGGCATCCGGCGACACCACCGTCAATCCGGCGATTCGGGAAGCCTTGAAATACTCGATCATCACCGGCGTGGCGAACAGGTGGTCCACCGGGATATCGAAAAATCCCTGAATCTGCGCCGCGTGCAGGTCGAGCGCCAGCACCCGCGTGGCGCCGGCCGTTTCCAGCAGGGCTGCCACCAGCCTGGCTGAGATCGGAACGCGCGGCCGGTCCTTGCGGTCCTGCCTAGCGTACCCATAATAGGGTAACACTGCGGTGATGCGCTCCGCTGAGGCGCGCTTCAGCGCGTCCATCATCAGCAGCAGTTCCATCAGGTTGCGATCCACCGGCGTGCAGGTTGGCTGGATGATGAAGACATCCGCCCCGCGGACGTTCTCCTGGATCTGGAGGTGAATCTCGCCGTCGGAGAACTGCCGCACGGTGGCCGCGCCCAGCTTTACTCCGAGGCTCTGGCAGATCTCTCGGGCCAGGTCGGGGTGGGCGTTGCCAGTGAAAATCTGCAGACGGTCGTACGTCATCGCAAGTATCGGCTTCGGAGAGGCCATGCGTTCGCGCCTATGTGCCCGTCGAGCGAGCGCCGCCACATGCTACGGTAGCGCGCGCGGCTCACCAGGCTAAATCGAAAACCCTTTCCTCCAGCCATCTCACCGCCGCGCAGGGAAGCCAACGCCCGGTCGGCATCTGCCGCCGTCTGGTACAACCCAAACACCGCCGACCCGCTGCCGGTCATCATCGCGGAAACCGCCCCGCTCCGCTGAAGGCGCTTCTTCAGGCGCGCGAGCCCCGGGTGCAGCCCAAAGACCACCGGCTCGAAATCGTTCGCCGCCGGCTGCCGACACCCCCACTCCCACGCTTGCGACTGGAAACTAACCATTTTATTTTCTTGTAACTCAGTTGTCAAATTGGCGCTCAACAAACGGTACGCCTCCGCCGTCGAAACGTGCACCCCAGGGGCCGCCAACAGGCCCTCGCGCCGCTCCGCGTCGGGCAGCGGGAACAGTTCCGTGCCGCGCCCAATCCCCACCGCCGTGCCGCCCAGCAGGAAAAACGGCACGTCGCTGCCCAACTCCCGCCCCAGCCTGCACAGATCGGCCAATTCCACCTCGCCCCCCGCCAGCACCGGCAGCGCCAGCAGCACCGCAGCGGCGTCGGACGATCCGCCGCCCAGCCCCGCGCCCATGGGGATCCGCTTGGTGAGGCGCATCTCCAACCGCCCCGCGCGGCGGATGGTGTCCATCACGGCCTGGGCCGCGCGCACCACCAGGTTGTTGGGGATATCGTCGTCGGCCAGTTCAATCGACGACTTGCGCCCCGGCGTGAAGGCAATCTCCAGCGTGTCGCCCAGCGAAATGGTCTGGAAAATAGTGCGCAGCTCGTGATACCCATCGGGCCGCCGCGAAAGCACGCGCAGGTCCAGATTGATCTTGGCGAGGGCGCGCAGGCGGGCGCTGCGGGTGGCGCTCATTTGTCGTACTGCAGCAGCGAGAAGACGTCGTACCCGGCCAGCTTGCCGCGCCCCTTGAGAAACGTCAACTCCACCACGAAGGCGAGGCCCGCAACTTCTCCCCCGGCCTCGCGCACCATGCGCGCCACCGCCGCCGCCGTGCCGCCCGTGGCCAGCAGGTCGTCGACGATCAGCACGCGGCTGCCCGGCCGCACCGCGTCCTTGTGCATCTGCAGGCTGTCGCTGCCGTACTCCAGGTCGTAAGTGACCGTGAGGCATTCGGCGGGCAACTTCTTCGGCTTGCGTACCGGCACGAAGCCTGCGCCCAGCGCATACGCCAGCGCCGGGGCGAAGATGAAGCCGCGCGCTTCGATGCCGATCACCAGGTCCACCTGCGCGTCGCGGTAGCGGTCCTTCAGGCCGTCGATCACGCCGCGAAGCCCGCCCGGGTCCTTGAGCAACGTGGTGATGTCGTAAAAGAGAATGCCGGGCTTGGGGAAGTCCGGGATCTCGCGGATGAGCGATTTTAGGTTGTCCATCAGGGTTCTATCAGGAACGAACCGTATTGTTGCACGCTGGCCTCCTGCTCTTCAACCCCGCGCACTTCGGCCCACCGCGGCCCGGCGTAAAGCATGCCTGCGAGTTTCTCCAACCTGGCCACCGGCCCCACCGCGTAGACCTCGACCCGCCCGTCGTCCAGGTTGCGCGCATACCCCGAAAGCCCCAGCGATTCAGCCGCGTTCTGCGCAAACCAGCGGTAGCCGACGCCCTGCACGCGTCCGCGCACGAACCAGCGGCGGGCGGACTCGGTGCGCGGTGCCATCGAATGCTGAGAATAGCATGAGCTGTGCAATTTGGCGGAGGGCTTCATCCAGCGGCCGTTCGTCAACCCGAACGCACGCTGGCAGCGCACCCCACGTAAGACCGCGGCGGCGCGTCTTGCCCGGTTTTGCGCAAGCATGTTAAGTTGGAAATTAGGACCCACACGTAATCCTCTGCTCGAAGTCCTATAAAAAGGAGATTCATTTCGATATGCCACTTTGCTCGATGCGGCAGGTTCTGGACGAAGCGTCCAAGGGCGGCTATGGCGTTGGTGCGTTCAACGTCAACAACATGGAACAGATCCAGTCGATCATGGAGGCGGCCCGCGAAACGCAATCGCCGGTCATCATCCAGGCCAGCCGGGGCGCGCGCGCCTATTCGCAGGACAAGTTCCTCTATCATCTGATGCTGGCCGCGGTGGAACTGTACCCGGAGATCCCGACCGTGCTGCACCTGGATCACGGCAACAGCGTCGAGACGTGCAAGAGCGCCATCGACATGGGCTTCACCAGCGTCATGATGGACGGCTCGCTGATGCCGGACGGGAAGACGCCCTCGAGTTTCGAGTACAACGTGGACGCCACGAAGCAGGTGGTGGCCATGGCCCATGCCAAGGGCATCACGGTGGAAGGCGAGATCGGTTGCCTGGGCGGAATTGAAGACGGGCACGGGGCAGGCCTGGACGGGCTGAGCCACCTCACCGACCCGGCGCAGGCGGTGGACTTCGTGAAGGCTACGGGGCTGGACGCGCTGGCCATCGCCATCGGCACCTCGCACGGGGCTTATAAGTTCAGCAGCAAGCCGACGGGCGAGACGCTGAAGATGGAGCGGCTCATCGACATCCACAAGCGGCTGCCCGCGACGCACCTGGTGATGCACGGGTCGTCCAGCGTGCCGAAGGAACTGCAGGACATCATCAACCAGTACGGCGGCAAGCTGAAGCCCACGTGGGGCGTGCCCGTCGAAGAGATCCAACTGGGCATCAAGAACGGCGTTCGCAAGATCAACGTGGACACGGACAACCGGCTGGCGATCACGGGGGCGATCCGCAAAGTGTTCTTCGAGAAGCCCGAGGAATTCGATCCGCGCAGCTACCTGAAGCCGGCGCGCGAAGCCATGAAGAAGGTCGTGGCGCAGCGCATGGTGCAGTTCGGACAGGCGGGGCACGCCAAGGATTACGCGCCGATTCCGCTGGCGGAGATGGCCAGGAAGTACTAAGCGGCGGTTTGCAGATTGCAAGGTAGGGGGTGACGCCCGCGGGCTTTCCAGGAAGCCCGCGGGCGTCGCTGCGTTTGGGGGTCGAGGTACCCTACACCTTTTCGATGCGGACGCGGGCGATCCGGTTGCGGTCCATTTCGAGGACGGTGTAGCGGCGGCCGCCGAATTCGACGTTGGCGCCAGAGTTGGGGATCTCGCCCAGGCGGAACAGGAGGAAGCCGGCCAGGGTTTCGAAATCGCCATCTGCAGGGAGTTCGATGCCGTACTCGGTTTCGAGGTCGCGGATGCGCGTGGCGCCGTCCAACTCGGCTTCATCGGCTTCGACGGGGAGGGGTTGGCTCTTCTCGTCGTGCTCATCCTCGATGCGTCCCACCAGTTGTTCCAGCACGTCCTCGACGGTGAGCATGCCGACGATGGTGCCGAACTCATCCACCACCATAGCCATGTGGGAGTGCCCCTGGCGGAACTCCTCGAGCATCTGGGAGAGCGGCTTGGTTTCGGGAACCACCAGGTGGGGACGGACGATCCGCGAGAGGTGGAAGGGGCGCATGGGACGGCCGGCGAGGCTGGCGCGGCGGCGCTCCATCCAGATGGGAAGCAGGTCCTTGTGATGGAGGATGCCGAGGATTTTTTCAGGCCCGCCGTCGCAGACTGGCAAGCGGGAGTGCTGGGTGCGGGCCATGGCGGCCAGGACTTCGTCGAGGGTGGCGCCGATTTCGATGGAGACGATATCGTTGCGCGGGACCATGATCTCACGGACGGAGATGACGCCGAAATCGAGCACGCGGTGAATCATGTCCTCCTGGATTTCGGGCAGGTAGCCGAGGCCGCGGCTGGAGCTGACGATGAGTTTCAGCTCTTCGGCGGAATGGCCTGCGCGGGTGGGTTCGCCAGTGAGGCCTAGCACGCGGGTGATGGCACCGGCGGAACGCTCGATGACCACGACGAACGCGGTGGACAGGCGGTAGAACACCAGCAGCGGCGGGGCCACCAGGGCGGCCAGTCCGTCGGCTTTGGCGATGGCGAGATTCTTCGGGACGACCTCGCCGAGCACCACGTGGAAGAAACTGATGGCAAGGAAGGAGGCAACCAGGGCGGCGCCGTGGAACAGTTCGTTGGCGAACGGCGTGGCGGGCGGGCGGAAGGCGGCGACCAGGGTGCGGTAAAGCGCGCCCTCCCCAGCCCAGCCCAGGCCGAGGCTGGCGAGGGTGACGCCAACTTGCGTGACGGACAGGAGGCGGCCGGGGTTGGAGAGAAGGTCGAGCGCGGCCTGCGCGCCGGCGGAGCCCTCCTCGGCCATCTGGCGCAGGCGGGAGTGGCGGACTGAGAGCAGGGACACCTCGGCGCCCGCGAAGAAGGCGTTCACGGAAATCAGGAAGGCGACGAGGAAGAAATGGAACAGGTCGAAGGTCACAGGGCTCCGAAGATTGATTCTAGCGGATGAGAGCCGGGCGAGGGGTTCAGCCGCTATCATTAATCTAGCCATGCCACATACTCAGCTCCGGCGCGTTGTCAAGCGCTTGAACATTGCGATCGCCTTCCTGCTGCTGGGAGGCGGCGGCGCGGCCTTCTGGTTCGTGTGGCGGCCGCTGCCGCAACGGTCGGGGACGGTGGACGCTCCGGTAACGGGTGCGGTTACGGTGGCTTACGACCGCCAGGGAACGCCGCACATCCGCGCGGGGAGTTTGGACGACGCGCTGTTCACGCAGGGTTACGTGACGGCCCAGGACCGGCTGTTTCAGATGGACGGGCTGCGGCGGCTCTCGGCAGGCGACCTGGCGGAAGTGTTCGGGCCGTCGTTCCTCGAAAGAGACCGCGAGGCGAGGCGGTACCGGTTCCGGCGCATCGCCGAGGAGGCTTACGGGGCGCTGCCGGCCGCTGACCGCGCAGCCATGGCGGCCTACGCGCGCGGCGTGAACTACTACATCGCCACGCACCTTAGCAAGCTTCCGCTGGAGTTCACGCTGCTGGGCTATCAGCCGCGGCCGTGGAGCGCGGTGGATTGCCTGCTGGTGTGCCTGCACATGTTCCGCGACCTCACCACCACGTGGCGCGACGAGATCGCCAAGCACGACATGCTGGCGGAGGGCGACGCGGCGAAGGTGGAGTACCTGTGGGCCGTGCGCGCGGGCAACGAGCCGCAGCCGGGCTCCAATGCGTGGGCGCTGGCGGGGAGCCACACGGCTTCGGGGAAGCCGCTGCTCTCGAACGACATGCACGTGGAGTATTCGCTGCCGGGGATCTGGTTCATGACGCACCTCGAGGCGCCGGGGCTGAACGTGGCCGGAGTGGCGCTGCCGGGCACGCCCGGAATCGTGGTGGGGCACAATGCGCGCATCGCCTGGGGCATCACCAATCTGCAGTTCGATGTGCAGGACCTTTGCATCGAAAAGCTGGACCCGCACAGCGGGCGCTACCTCTACCGCGGACAGTGGGAGCAGGCGCGCGCGGAACGCGAGATCATCCGCGTGAAGGGGCAGAAGCCGGTGGAACTGGTGGTGTGGGTAACGCGCCACGGGCCGGTGTTTCTGGGCGAAGGTGGCCAGATCATGGCGCTGCGCTGGACGGCGGCGCAGCCGGGCATTTTGCAGTACCCAATCCTGGATATCGACCGCGCGGGCAACTGGGGGGAGTTCACGCAGGCACTTGGGCGATTCCCCGGCCCGGGATCGAACTTCGTATACGCCGACGTGGACGGCAACATCGGCTACCACGCGGCGGGGAAGCTGCCCAAGCGGCATGGCTACCGCGGCGACGTGCCGGTGGATGGCAGCACGGGCGAGTTCGAGTGGGACGGGTTCGTGCCGTTCGAGGAGTTGCCGCAGGCGTTTAATCCGCCCAGCGGGATCATAGCCACGGCCAATCAGAATCCGTTTCCCGCGGACTACCGATACCCGGTGAACGGCAATTTCGCGCCGCCGGGCCGCGCACGTCAAGTCCGCGACCGCCTCTCGGCGCGCGAGCACTGGCGGGCGGTCGACTTACTAGGCGTGCAGAGGGACATTTACTCCGCGTTCAGTAAGTTTCTGGCGGGGCAACTGGTGGCGGCTTACGACGCCCGGCACGTGCGCAACCCGGGTTTGGAGGACGCGGTGACGCTGCTGCGCCAGTGGGACGGGCGGATGCAGGCGGACAAGGCGGCGCCATTAGTGGCGGCGCTGGCGTTCACGCACCTGCGTACTTCGATTGCCGAAGTTGCGGCGCCCGGCAAAGGGCAAATCTACGAACCCCGGATGAGCAGCGCCATCGTGGAGAAACTGCTGCGCGAGCGCCCCGACGGCTGGTTCCGCGATTACAACGAGGTGCTGCTCCGGGCCCTGGTGGACGCGGTGGAAGAGGGCAAGAACCTCTACGGGCAGGACATGAAGCACTGGCGCTACGGCGCGTCGCTGCGGGTGGGCATCGTCAACCCGGTGTTTCACAAAGTGCCGGGGATCGGGAAGTATTTCGACATCGAAGCGGTCGCGATGAGCGGATCGGTCACCACGGTGAAGCAGAGCACGCAGGTGTTGGGGCCATCCATGCGGATGAACGCGGACCTGGGGGATTGGGACGCGTCGCTGCTGAACACCGTGACCGGGCAGTCGGGGCAGATCCTGTCGAGCCATTACCGGGACCAGTGGGAGGACTACCTGGCGGGGCGCAGCTACCCGATGCAATTCCGCACGGTGAAGGCGGCGAGCACGCTGGAGCTGCGGCCGGGGAAGTAGGACGGACGGGCGCAGAGCAGCGCCGCGCCCGGCTGCGTGCCATGATGGGTGCCATGATGTCCTGGCTGTTTTCCTCGCCCCTTCCCGTGGGCGCCGCGGCGCCCGATTTTTCGCTGCCGGACGAGACCGGCCGCGTGGTAACGCTCTCGGCCCTGCGCGGCCGCGACGTGGTGCTGGTGTTCTACCCCGGCGACAAGACGCCCGGCTGCACGCGCCAGCTTTGCGCGTTTCGCGACGGCTGGGAGCAGGCGCAGGCCCGCGGCGTGGAGATCTTCGGGGTGAACCCGTGGAGCGCGGCGAGGCACGCGAAGTTCCGCCGCCGATATGGATTCCCGTTTCCCCTGCTGGTGGACCGCGGGCAGAAGGTGGGTGCGCTATACCACACCAAGGGACTGGCGGTGAAACGCACGGTGTACCGCATCGGGGCGGACGGCATCATCCGCTTCGCGCGGCGCGGCTATCCGGCGCCCGCGGAGGTGCTGGGGGGTTAGGCGGGGCGCTTCAGGGTTTCAAACAGCGAAGATCGCGTCCACGGAGATTGGCCGGCCATCGAACAGCTTTAAGGGGATTGAATTCCCCGAGGCGTAGATCGCGGCGCCGCCGGGATCCGTCACGTGAACGGTGCGCCGGTCGGCGTCAACAATCCAAGACTCGGAGGTCCCAGCCGACATCGCAAGGATCCGCTGCCGGTTGACCTTGGCCGCCGTGTTCGATGGCGACAGGACTTCGACAACCAGGGGCGGCGCATAGATCGGGTATTCGTCGGGCGGGAGCGCATCCCAAACGGCTTTCGGGATGTAGGCGACGTCCGCGAACCAGTACTGCAAATCCGGCACGGGCAGGTAAGGAAACTACGTAACAACTACGCCCCGGTCGCCGGCCAGCGACTCCAAAAGCCGCTCGATCCGCTTCTGCATTTTGATGTGGAGCGGACGGGCGGGAGGCACTAGGACGACCTCACCATCGTGGAGTTCATACCGCTTGCCTGCTTCCGGGCGCTCCGGCAGCCGGAGAAACTCCGCCCAGGTCACAAAAGACTGTGCGAGGCTGCTCATCAACGCTCCTACCCGCAATTCTAGCAGTTCGGAGAAGGGTGGCGGCTGTTGCGTGTACGGTTACTACTTCTTCAGCAGCGCGTCGACGGCAGCCTGCGCTACGGCTTCATCGACCTCGGAGGCGGCGCCGCTGCAGGCAATGGCGCCGATGGTCTGGCCGTCCACCTGGATGGGCACGCCGCCCTGGTTGGGAAAGGCGTCGGGGAAGGTGAGCACGGACAGGTCGCCGCTCTTGAGCTGGTCGGCGGCGGATTTCGAGGGGCGGCCATAGCTGGCGGCCTGGCGCGCTTTGCGCTGCGCGAACTGGATGGTGTTGAGGCCGGCCTTGTCGGCCTTCTGCAGGAAGAGAAGATTGCCGCTCTCGTCAACGACGCAAATCGTCAACTGCACGTTACGGTGCTGGGCTTCCTGCTCGGCGGCGGCCACCATGGTCTTGATCGCCGCAAGGTTGAGGTACTTGCGCGAGGGAAGGTCGGCGGCCACGGCGACGGCCAGGAAGCCGAGGAGGAACGGAATAAGTCGGTGCATGGGGATATGGTACACCCTGGCAGCGGGGGCCGCTGGATTCGGAGTAACGGAACTGAAACAATCGGTCTGTATACTCGGATACATGACGCTTCGCCGGCCGTGGTTCGCGGCAGTGCTTCTCGCCATTCCTCTGTTGGCTGCGCCGGGCGCGCGCGCCGCCGATATCTGCACCGCGCTCACCGAGGCGGAAATCTCCGCCGCCGTGGGGACGCCGCTGAAGCGCAGTCCCACCGATGCCTGCCGGTTCGGCTCCGGGCGGAACTCGGTCTACCTCACGATGCATGCCGGAGGCGCGGGGCAATTCGACACGTACGCCAGCCAGGCGCGGCGGGACTTCCCCGGCACGCAGACGGTTGCAGGCGTGGGATCGAACGCGATCTTTTTCGGCTTCAACCTGGCGGTACAGTACAAGCGCGATCTGTTCGTCATCCAGGTGATGCCGGGGAAATCGGCGCCGGAGAAGATCGCGCTGGCTAAGGCCGTGGCGTTGCGGGTGATGGCGCACTTGTAGCGGCCGGCACGCCTAAAGTACGTACTCAATCCTGCCGATAAGTAGGCCGTGACGCCGAATTCGGGACTGCGAGTCCTGGCTGCAATGGCAATCGCCGCAACGGCCCCACCTGTCATGGGGGCGTCGCCCGATTCTGATGGGAGTTCGCCGGCAGGCGACGCCACACCGCCTTCGGGAGTACTCATGGTGAACCGGTCCCCGGCCCAGGAGTTGCCTTCGTGGCTCCAGGTGGGCGCGCAGATCCGCGGAAGGTTCGAGAATCCCTCCGGCACCTCGATGATCAACTCGAGTCCCCGACGGGTACTACCTGAGCCGCATCCGGGTGGATCTGGGGATCAAACCTACATCCTGGCTGAAGTTCTTCGCGGAGGCGCAGGACGCGCGCGGGGCGGGGTATAACACGGTGCCGGCGCCCAACACCATTTACAACCCCACGGACTTGCGTCAGGGGTACGTGGCCGTGAATTTCAAAGCCGGCGCGGAGGTGACTCTGCGGGCGGGGCGCCAGGAACTGGCGTTCGGCGGCGAGCGGCTTATCGGTCCCGCCGATTGGGGCATGTCGCGCACGTTCGATGCCCTGGACTTGTCGCTGAAGCGCGGCCCCGCGGGGGTGGACTTTTTTGCCGGCTCGTCCGTGCTGATCGACCCCACCAGGTTCGACCGGCACAAACCAGGCGAACACTTCTACGGCGCCTATGGATCGATCGCCAGCGTTGTGCCGGGCATGACCGTGGAACCGTACCTGCTGTTCAAGCAGACGCTCCTGATCAAAAGCGAGGCTGGCGTTCTGGGGGACGCGCTGGTGGTCAGCCCAGGCATTCGCATTGCCGGCAAGGCTCCCGGGCGTCTGGACTACACGGTGGAGGCAATTTTACAACGCGGCTCCTATTCGAGCGACAAAGTCGTCGCGGCGGGCCAGAGCTATGCCGCCGGCTGGACCATCGTAGGTACCGCTTTGAAGCCGCGAGTCAGCGTGGAGTACAACAACGCCTCGGGAGACCCCACGCAGAAGGACGGAACTCGCGGGACCTTCGATCAGTTCTACCCCAGCAACCACGGCTATTATGGCATGATTGACCAGTTCGGCTGGAAGAACCTGAAGAACTGGCGCACCGGCTTTGACTGCCTGCCGGTGAAGAAGCTCAAACTCCGGATGGACTTCAACCAGTTCTACCTGGCCACCGTGCAGGACTCGCTCTACAACTCGAGCGGCAGTTCGCTGGTGCTGAACCGCAAGGCCACCAGCAACCACGTCGGTGCCGAAGTTAACACCGTGGCCCTGTACCAGTGGACCAGGATCTGGAAGTTCGGCGCCGGTTATGGGCGCCTCTGGGCCGAGGGGTATCTGAAGCAGTCCAAGGACGACGTCGGGTACAAGTATCCGTATCTGATGTTCGTCGGGAGTTTTTGATCCGGTGACTCCGAGCGAAACCAAGACCGTATCGCGCTGCCAGACGCTGGCAGCCCAACCCGCCGATTCCGGGCCGGCGGCCGGACTGGATGGATGGCTGACATGAACATCATAAAGCAAATGCGCCTGTTAGTGGGGGCACTGGCGCTGGCCCTGGTTCTGACCCAAGCCTTCTCGTGGCGGTCGTTGCGAAGCCTGGGTGGCGAGTTTGAACTGTCCAGCGGGTCGACCTCCGAAAAGCTGGCCCTGGCAGGCGAACTGAAGGCCGCCGCAAACATCATGCGCACGGCTCAACGCGGCATCCTTTTGAACACCCTGCAGGAGGATTCCGCGGGCGCCGAAACCACCCGGCGCGACTACGGGAAGAACTCCGAGAATGCTCTGGCCCTTGCAGCCGCTCTCAGACCTCTCCTGCTCACCGGCGAGGAACAGTCCTCTGCGGTGGACCTTGAGACCGCGATCCGGCAGCACATGGACTGCTTCCGGCAGGTCGCAGACCTGTGCCAGGAAGGGAAGATACCGGAGGCCCTGGCGGTCTACAAGAAAACCGGCGCTCAGGCTGGCGTGGCGATGGAGCGGAAAGCCTCCGATCTGATGGCCATCCAAAAGAAGCTCATGAAGGCCAGCGCCGAATCGGGCCAGCGGACCCTGCGCGCCGCCAACCTGGCAATGCTGGGGACGTTGGCGGTGGCGCTGATCCTGGTGGCCTTAGCACTGGCGGTAGTCCGCAGGTTGCAGCACAAGCTCCGCAGTTTCGCGCATCAGCTCTCCGACGGAGCTTCGCAGATTTCGGGCGCCGCCGGTCAGGTGGCATCCTCCGCCCAGTCTTTGGCCCAGGGCTCGACAGGTCTGTCCTCCACCCTCGACACGGCCTCCCGGACCGGCGTCGAACTGGCTTCCTTGGGCCGGGGCAACGTCGAGAAAGCGCACTCCGCCAGCCAGGTGGTGGCGGCGATGGATGCGCGTATCGCCGAGGGCAACCGGACGCTTTCCGAAATGGTGGCTTCGATGAACGAGATCACCGCCTCCAGCTCGAAGATCTCCAACATCATCCGGGTGATCGACGAAATCGCGTTTCAAACCAACATCCTCGCGCTGAACGCGGCCGTCGAGGCGGCGCGGGCGGGAGAGGCGGGCATGGGGTTCGCCGTGGTTGCCGACGAAGTCCGCAATTTGGCTCAGCGTTCCGCTCAGGCCGCCAGGGACACCACCGGCCTCATTGAAAGCTCGATAGCGAAATCGAACGAAGGCGCCGGCAGACTGGAAAAGGTTGCGTCGGTGATTCGCAGCATAACGGATAGCAGCGGCCAGGTCCGCGGCCTCATCGACCAACTGCACGAGAAGAGCCGGGAACAAGCCAGCGGCACCGAGACCATCGCCGGCACTGTCAGCCAGATGGAGCAGGTAATGCAAACCAATGCCGCAGCCTCCGAAGAGAGCGCCGCCGCGAGCCAGGAAATGGCGGCTCAGGCAGCGTCTATGCGGCAGGCCGTGCTCGAACTGCAAAAAGTCGTGGGGCAATAACCGGGAGTTCCGCAAGCCATCCCTGGCCTGGGGCGGCATCGCGGGTAGACTCGTAGTTACGTGCAAGCATTGCGGGCGGTACCGCGTGCCCCCCGGAATTTGCAGAATGCGAGTATGTGCCAGCCGATCTGAAGCCGTTCCTTTCCGCCACCGCGCGGCAAGCTTCTGAAGCGCTCCGCCCCATTCTTCTGACGAATGATAACCTCGTGGATCTGGCCGCGCCTCATCGCTTCGTAACAGTCTCCCGGAAGGTCGGGAAGGCCCTCCGATTCGTCGCCGCACACTGCCAACGCCCCGAAAACGGCTGGGCGTCCATGTTGACGAAGATTTCCAGATCGCGGACTGCTTCGATTCGTCGGAGTTGAATCGGTACTTGGAGTATCTGAATGACGAATAGCTGGTCGAGAACTCCGCCGCGGCCTGGCCCTGCGGAAGACTGAACAGACCGGGGGGCGCCGCCCACCCCTCCGGCAGTCCGACCCGGTTCCACGCGCCAACCATCAAACGCTGGCAGGTCGTGGAGCCTATCCTGCTAGTCGCCGGCGAGAAGGGCCGCTGCTTTGTGGCTATGTGGTTTGACGAGAAGCTGGATTCAGCATACGAACTGGGATCGCCATCGCCCCTCTGTTCAGGTCCAGATCGAGGTCGCGAACGTTCTCCTCCAACTGGCCCGATCCCGATCTCAGGGATTGGGACTCGGTCGAGCAGTACCACCAGGAAGCCGATTCCTTTCTTTCGGGTCGTTCCCTTCTCCTCGGTTCCCATCGTGATCCAGCGTCTCTCCCCCGAAACGGGAAGTGGTTACTGGGACGACCCGGTCGATCAGGTCTCGGTGGGCAAGGTGGAAATGCACTTCCTGGCCGTTTTCGATTGGAACCAGTTGGACTATCGGAACCTCAAATATTATCGCGTCCGGATTGCAGCCTTCGCGGAGCAGCCTCACTTGGTTGGGCGAGAGGCGCTGATCGATAGGCAGTGCGTGAGTGTGTTTCTCGCGGAAGCGTCGACCTGACCGGCAGGCGCTGCCCCTACCCTCCGTACTCCATCACCACCACCGTGATATCGTCCGACTGCCGCGCCCCCTCCGCGAACGCGCTCACACCTTCCTGAATCGCATCGTGAATCGCCGCGCAGTTCTCCGCCGCGTTGCCCGTCACGATCTCGCGCAACCGCTTCTTGCCGAAGAACTCGCCACGCGCGTTCTGCGCTTCGGTCACGCCGTCCGAGTAAATCACCACCCTGTCGCCGGGCAGCAACCTCTCGGTGGACACCTCGAAAGTGGCGTTTTCCAGCAGGCCCACCGGCGTCCCCGTCGCCGCCAGTTCGCAGGCGATCCCGCCCGCGCGCACCAGCATTGGCGCGCAATGCGCTGCGTTTACGTAGCTCAGCGTGCCACCCTGCTCCACCAGGCTGTAGAAAATGGTGGCGTACTTTTCGCCGCCGGTGCGCTCGAGCAAAAAGTGGTTCAGCCGCTCGACGCGGCGGCCCAGCGCCGACGCGTGGTCGGTGGCCGTGATGAGCGCGCCTTGCAGCAGCGCGGCCAGTAGCGCCGAGCCCACTCCCTTTCCGGAAACGTCGGCCACCACTACCGACCATGCCTGCGCATTCACCTCGGCCACGTCGAAGTAATCGCCGCCCACCTCGTGCGAAGCCACGCTGCTCCCGGCCACGCGCAGCCAACCGGCGGCGGGCAGATGGCCCGGCAGCAGGCTCTGCTGGATGCTGCGAGCAATATTCAGTTCTTCCTCCAATTGGTGCTTGCCCCGTTCCTCTTCCAGCAGGCGGGCGTTCTCCAGCACCGTCGAGGCTTCGATGGCCAGGGTTTGCAGCAGTTCGCGGTTCCCGCCGGCCAGGTCCGCCGCCGCCACGCGCGAATCCATGTACAGCACGCCCACCGTTTCATTACCGGTAGACAGCACGCTCGTGGCATCGCCCAGCCCCGTTCGGATGCGTACCAGCGGGACGCAGATCACGCTACGCAGGTCCAGGTCGGAGATGGTGCTCTGCAGCTTCGTCTGCCCCTCCGCCAGCGGGTCGAAGTTCATGGAGAGCAGTTCCCTGCGGTGCTGCAACGCGTGGTGGATCACCTCGCGCGGAACCCGTAGATCGCTCTCCTTCAGCTTGTGGCCGTGCTTGTGCCGCGCCACGCGCGTGTCCAGCCCATGGCCCGCGCGCAGCAGCAGAAACCCGCGTTCGGCGCCGGTGATGGCCATGGCAGTATCCACCACCGAGGCCAGCACGTCGTCCACCGAAAAGGAGCTCTGCACTGTGCGGGCCAGGTCCAGGATGGCGCGCAGCTTGGCCAGGTTGTTTCCCAGGCCCTGCGGATGCGCGCCCGTCTCCGGCGCGCCCACGCGTTCCAGCAGCCGCTTCAACTCCGCACCGTCCAGCGTGAAAATCAGTTGGTAGGAGTCCGTGGTGCCGAACTCGATGCGGTCGCCGGTTTCGAGCGTGTGCCGCTCGATGCGGTTGCCGTTGACGAAGGTGCCGTGCGTGCTGCCGCAATCCTCCACCACGAAGCGGCCTCCGTCGGCCGAGATGCGCGCGTGAACGCGCGAGACGCGGCTATCGCGAATCACTAAATGGTTGTCCGCCTGGCGGCCGATCTGGAAGGGAAGCGGGTCTAGGGTCGCGCGCGCGCGGTGGCCGCTGGGGTCGATCACCACCAGCGAGGCAGGCGCGGGCGACATCTATGCGCGCCCGGAGCGGGCGCGCCGCGTCTTGGCCGGGCTCCGCTCCGCGGCCGGTTTCGAAGGCTCGATCGGCTGCTCCCGCATCTCGTCCAGTTCGCGCGCCCGCAGGGTCTGGCAGTGTGCGCAGTAGCCGCCCACTTCCGTGCGCGCCAGCAGCACCTGGAAACCGGTATGGGTTTCAATCTGCTTGCGCAGCCGCTGCAGCGGCTCGCCGAAGAACTCCTCCACCTTGCCGCAGCGTAGGCAGATCACGTGGGCATGCGCCTGTTTCAGGTGGGTTTCGTAGTAGTGCTGGTCGCCCCCGTAGTGCATCAGGTCGAGTTCGTCCACCAGTCCACCCGCCTTCAACATCTTCAGCGTGCGGTAGACGGTGACGCGGTTCAGCTTGGGGTCCTTCTCTTTCGCCAGTTGGCAGAGGCGCTCGGCATCGAGATGCTGTCCCGTCTGATCGATGAGATCGAGCAGGATCTGCCGCTGGCGCGTCAGGCGGACGCCCCGCTCCTTCAGCGAGCCTTGGGTCGAGTCGAGGGCCATATCAGGGGAGACACCTCGATTCTACCCGAAACCCGGAAACCCGGGGACAGACTGTCCCCGGGCTTTTTCAGGGCTTGCTGTTGCCGACGTCCTCCCAGGCCTTCCACGCCGCGTCCTTTGAGAAACCGTCGGAGGCCGATTGCCGTTCGGAGGTCACTTTATCCCGGTGCGCCTTCCACAGTTTGATGCCAATATCGGCCAACGGCGAAGCCAGAATCAATACCGGCGAAATGGGCGCCCCATATCCCACCGTGCCCGCCTTTGCGCCGGGCATAGCGGCCGTGCTGGTTGGGCCGGGGGCGGTCTGCGCCATGACGTACTCCGCGAACTCCTTGCTCGCCGCCGCGGCCTTCGAACTCACCCGTTCGTAAACCTTGTCCGTATCCAGGTGCTTCGCCGTGCCCTCGCGAATGGCCGCCTTCACCGAAGCCACCCACGCCGAATTGTTGGCGTAGGCTTCAATGTACAGCCCACGGGCCTTCACCAGCCGGTCGCCCTTCAGTTCCCGCTTGGCGATGCCGGCGTACTCCGCGCAGCGGTCGCGGGTTTCGACGATCTCCGCCAGCGCGCCGCGCGTGGCCGCCGTCTCCTGGGGGAATAGCGGGAGGGTGAGGCCCAGCAGCGCCACCGCCGCTCCCACCCTCCGCATTGCGCACGAAAAGGCCAGCCCGTGGGCTTTCATACGTTGTCCGCCTTATTTGAGCGATTGCATGTCGATCACGAAACGGTACTTCACGTCGCTCTTGAGCATCCGCTCGTACGCTTCGTTGATTTTCTGTATAGGGATGATCTCGATCTGCGACTCGATCCCGCGTTCCGCGCAGAAATCCAGCATCTCCTGCGTTTCCGCGATGCCGCCGATCAGCGAGCCCGCCAGCGACCGCCGCTTGAAGATCAGGCCCATCACGGCCGGCGAGGGGTGCGGCGTTCCGGGAGCGCCCACCAGGCACATGGTTCCATCGCGCCTCAATAGGTTCAGGAAGGGGTCCAGGTTGTGCGACGCGGCCACCGTATTGACGATTAGGTCGAAGCTGCCGAGGTGCTTCGCCATGGAATTCGCGTCTCGCGAAATGACCACCTGGTCGGCGCCCAGCTTCCGCCCGTCTTCCACCTTGGATTCCGACGTGGTGAACAGCACGGTCTGCGCTCCCAGAGCGTGCGCCAGTTTCACGCCCATGTGCCCCAGCCCGCCCAAACCCACGATCCCTACCTTCTTGCCCGGGCCGGCCTTCCAATGGCGCAGCGGCGAGTAGGTGGTAATCCCCGCGCACAGCAGCGGCGCCGTCCCCGGCATGCTCAGCTTCCCACTCACGCGCAGCACGAAGCTCTCGTCCACCACGATGCGGCTGGAGTAACCGCCATAAGTCACCTTGCCGGTGTGCTTGTCGGGGCTGTTATAGGTCAGCACCATCCCGGTTTCGCAGTACTGTTCCAGCCCCTCGCGGCACGATGGGCAGGTGCGGCACGAGTCCACCATGCATCCCACGCCGGCATGATCGCCAACCTTAACTTTGGTAACCTCGCTCCCCTTGGCGGTGACCCGCCCTACGATCTCGTGTCCCGGCACCGCCGGGTAGACCGTGCCGGGCCAGTCGCTGCGCACCGTGTGCAGGTCGGAGTGGCACACGCCACAGTAGGCGATCTCGATTTGGACGTCGCGCGGTCCCGGCTCGCGCCGTTCCAGTTCCCATCGCCCCAAGGGCTCGGTGGCGCTGGGGGCTGCGTAGGCAAGTGACTTGATCATGGAATCCTCTCCTCCCAACCAGTATATGCCGTGGCGCCCGGCTCCGAATCGCCTTCCTGGCGCCCTCGCGTCCCGCGTGCACCGGGCGCAGCCTGGCTGAACTTGTGAACCGGGAAAAGACTCCCGTGCAAGCTACTCTGCCGCCCATGTAGCCGAAGTTGAGCGAGGCTGAGCAATCCCGATTGCCCCGCGGCTACCCGCCAGCGGGCCAGTTTCGGGAGGGCGGGCAACGAATCTCCACTTAAGCCGCAGAAAGTGCTTTTCCAGTAAATGCCACGAGGCTTGCGATAGAGCGAAGCTTATCAGGATACCGAACGCGGGAGAAAGGACCGAGAGCAGAACTCTACGGGGCTCCGGTGGGAGAGCCAGAAAGGGTTCCTCTCCGAAAAGTGTAATTAGCGCACGACCGGCAGAGGGAGACGCGCGCAGCAATGGTAGATGGCCGCGATGAAGTTCTCAGCCGTTCGGAATCCGAACGAACGATGACTGATTGACTTGATCTTGTTGTTCATACCTTCGACGGCTCCGTTCGACAGCCGGATCGTGGTCCAGGGGAGAATGCCGTCGAGATGGGTTCGCAGCATCCGCGCGAAGTTCTTGAACGGCTCCAGTTTCGATCGCATCGCCGAGCGAATCCACTTGCTCAGATGCTGCTCGGCCCTCCATGGCTGCTTGTAGGTCCAAAACAATTGGAAGGCTTCCTTCAGATACCAGGCGCGGACCAGCGGCGTGTTCCAGCGGACCAGCGTAGAGAGGCGCTCCTGTTGGCTATCTTTGAGGTTCCAGGGGTTCTTCAAGAGCAGCCAGCGCGTCCCCTTGAAGGGCACCCGCTGCTTGGCCGTGAGCCGCCGCCACTGTTCGCGGCGGACCGCATCCACCGCCTCATTGAGATGCTTGACGATGTGAAACCGATCGAACAGGATCTGCGCGTTGGGCGCGTGTTCCCGTACCAGCTTGGCGTATGTCGCCCACATATCCATGCACACCACCCGCAGTGTCCGGCAGCGCCGAGGGCCCATTTCCTGGGTGAAAAACGGCCTCACCGTCTCTTCGATCCGGTCGTCGCCGACCCACAGCAGAACCCGCCGTTCCAGATCGTAGACCACCGTGAGATAAACCTGACCCTTCCGGCGACTCACTTCGTCGATGCCAATCACGTGGACTGGTGGGCGCTTCCGGTGGCGCAGGCCGTAAGCCACGGCGCGCTTCACTATCGTGGCCACGCTCTTCCAGTTCAGCCCGTAGTGGCGCGCCGTGCCCTGCCAACTCAACTCGCGCGCCAGCACGGCCACGGCGTTGGACAGCGCCATGGTCACGCGCGCCCACGGTTCGGCCCACGGGAAGTCCTCCACCCGAACCCCGCACCGGGGACACTCCACGCGACGCGGGCGGTAGCGCAGTTTCAAGGGAAGAGTCCGCATCGACAGATCGCGCCATTCCCGTTCTGGCCGCACGCTGTGCACTTGCCGACATCGATGACGGCACACTCCACAACGCAACAGACGATGGCCGAGATGGTCGAGGTAAATCACCATCGCGCCTTCTCGTTCCACCACCTTAGTCACAGTATGGACTTTCAATCGCAGTTGCTTTCTGATAAATGTCTGGATGAGCACCTTGAATCCGATCCCTTCGTTGTTGGGCCTGAAGAACACAACAACGAGATCGGCCAGAGGTGCTCATTTCACCACGCCCCACCTGCAACTTCATGCATCCGCGGAGCTTCGACCTCAATTACACTTTTCGGAGAGGAACCCCAGAAAGAGTTTGGGAAGGAGATCTCTCTGATAGGGCGCCAATGGCCAATGAAGAACATACATACCGTAACTGTACTTCCCGCAAGTCCTTAGAGGTGCGCTCCGCAGCAGTGCCGGCAGCCACTTTGATGAGCCAGTACTGACATATGCGGAAAAGACCAGGCATCCATACGTCAAGGCGAAAGCGGTATAGCCCAATGTGGCAGTAAGGCGACTGGAATTGATTGGTCTCCCCGAGAAGGTCAGCACGGCAATCAACAGCGAAATTGAGATAAGTGCGATAAGACGAAATCGGGTTCGGAAAACCCTAAGCCAGTTCTCGTCTCTGACAACCACGGCTATCAAACATCCCACAGCCAGTGTGTCGATCCGGAATGGCGTGAGGCGATGAAGCAGCTCCCAACCAAAAGCGGTGTTGAGAAAGGCGAAACGAAGAAGCGGTGGAACGGCGATCATGATCGAGCAAATGTAGACTAGCCAGGACGGCCTGGCCAGTAGAACGACCATAGGCCAAATCAGATAAAACTGCTCCTCGATCGAGAGCGACCACAAATGCGAAAGCAGACCGACGTCCTGGCCAAATGCCGACCGCCAGTTCGATAAGTGAAACCAGTACCAGATCTGTAGTGAACTATCCGACGGCATCCCATGTCCGAAGTGGCGGGCAACGGGCAATGCAATCATGAAGTACGCAAATATGAATGTCAGGTAGAGCGGGAAGATCCTCAATATTCTACGAACATAAAACGAAGATAGATAATTGAAGGAGCGTCTCGTATCCATCAGGATCCCGGTAATCAGGAAGCCTGACAGAACAAAAAACAGATCGACTCCGGACCATCCCAGCGCGGACGGAGCGAACAACACTCCAAGAGCTGAAGTGGGTCGTGGCCCTTCGAAATGAAAGAGCAATACCAGTAGTATCGCTATCCCCCGGACCCCATCCAGCTCGGGAATCAGTCTGCCCGATTTTCGGGTTCCGCCGCACTCGATCGCCGGCGAAAGCGAGAAATCGCCGCTCTGGCTATTCGGCTCTCTCTCTCCACTTGACAGCGCTTGAATGCACGTGTCCGGGCGCATCAAGCTCTCCCCTTCCGGGTGACTGTGGCTGTTCGCGGGGTGCCGTTCGAGATCTTCGCCTTAGCGGCCTTCTTGGTTGCCATCTGGTCTCGGCTCTGATAACGATCGGTTCATTATTTCAGACTTCGCCATCCTATTACTAGTACCAGTACTTGGGGGTGTACCAGCGGCGGATATTGTGCCCGGTACTAAGGAATCGCGTGAAGTCGGAGACGAGGGGAGAGTGGGCCGCCCCGCAACCGGTCGCCCTCTCTCGCACTCTACCGGGAGACCGTGCCGGCACTGCGGAACTCCACTTACATATCGGTTCGGTATAGCGCCTCGGACACGGCCTGATACAGCGGCTCGGCCTCGGGCTTAAGCCAGTGCAGGAACACCGGCAGGTACTGCGCCGGGTTGTCTACCTGCACCGTGCGCAAGCCCTTGATTCCACGTTCGGCGATGGCCTTCCCCAATATCAGCCCGCGGTCGCGCATGCGGAACACGCGCACGTCGATTCCCAGGCTCAGCGTGTCCTTCCCCGCCAGGCAACCCGACCCCGGCTGCACCTGGATGTTGACCACCGCGTCGGCGCCCTCGGCTTCCAGCTTTGCCACGCCATCGGCCGTCAACGCCGTGTTCATGCCACGCGCCACCGAGTTCAGAATATCGAAATGGTCCTCGCCCGGCGCGGCCGCCACGCCCAGGAACTGCCGCAGGATCTCCGCGTCGAAAGAGGCCTTGTCCAGCACGCTCCGCAGTTCGCCGGCGCCCATGAAGCAGGAACTGATCAGGTGCACCGGCGTCCAACCGGCATTCACCACCACGCGCGGCCGGTGCGGTTGCGGAAGCGCTTGTAGCGCCGCCTTGTGATCGCGGCGGCCCGACGGCGAAAACGTGGCTAGGCCCCATGCCGTGAAGCCGCTCTTGTCGCGCAGACCTGGCTTGGCCCCCTTGGAAAGCAGCAGCCGGACCGTTTCCGCGCGTCCCTGCTGCGCCGCAACCATGAGCGCCGTGCGGCCGTTGATGTCCGTGCCGTCGATGGGAAGCCCTTTGGCAAGCAACGCCGCCACCCTCGCGGTGTTGCCGCTGTAGGCGGCCTCGCGCAAAGGCTCGGCCGGATCGTTGGCAATCTGCGCCGACGCGGGGCGCGGCAAACAGGCGGCCAGGAGGAGCCCGGAGAGCATACTTCTCGGAATCGGCATCTCCTCAAGAATATCGAAGCGGGTGGATCAGGATGGCTTGCGGAGACGCGATTCAATCATAAAGTCGGCTACCAGGCCAACAGTGATGGCGGCGAACCCGGCCCACAGATCGAGTCGCATCAGGCGCTCTACAACGAGCACGAAGAGGAGAGGGGTTGACAGAAGCAGAACGATCCACCTTACGAGCCGGTCCGCACGGGAACTCCCGGCAGGCGCGGACATGTCCGGGCCCCAACGGCGGAGCGCCGCGCGCACAGCGAGGCAGGCGGCGGCAATTAGGAACACTGCTGCGAGGTTACTGCGGAAGTGCTCCATGGGCCGTCCTTCTGCTCCTTCCTGAATTCAACTTACCAGCAAGCGGGTCGCGCCACAAATCAGAAGCGCTGCCGCCGAAGCGTAACGATCGCGGAACCGGCTATTGTGCCGCCCATGAAACCGGCAAGACGAGCCCAGTCATTGGCATCCATCACGTGGTACAGGGCGCCCGCCAGCACGGCGCAAAAGGCTGACCATATCAGGACACCGGCGAACCACCTGGTCAGCCGGCGGGCACGCGAAGCATCGGTGGGACGGTCGCCCACTGACCCCAGCGGCGCCATGCCGCCCACACTGCATTATAGATGCCGCCGATGAAAATCCCCGCGGCTATGGCATACCAATAGTGTCCCATCAGCCGTCCTTCGCTTCCTTACGCTATTCAGGTTACCGCACGTGCTCCACACACGGAGCCGCGACCGTACGAAAGCCGCACCGGTCGAGGCCATCCGTGTCGCTCTCTCCCAAATCAAGCCGAGGCACAGATGTGGACCGAAACCTCCCGGCAACATTTCAACCGTTGCGCATGGCGGCAAGCTCATGTATGCCTTCTGCTGGGTTTCGAGGGAGTACGGTCGGATGTACCTTTAGTTCTGCCTGGTCGCAAATAGGGAAAGAGGGGACTGCGCCATCCCGCCCCGTGAAACACGCTAAAATACTAAAGTTTGGTCAAAATGGGAAACGTCATCATCCTGGGTTCACAGTGGGGAGACGAAGGCAAGGGCAAGATTGTCGACGTCTTCGCGGAGCGCTTCGATATCGTGGCGCGCTATCAGGGCGGGCATAACGCCGGGCATACGGTCTTCATCGGGGACAGGAAATTCGTCCTGAAACTGATTCCGAGCGGCATTCTGCGCCCCGGGAAGATCGCCGTGATCGGCAACGGGCTGGTGCTCGATCCGGTGGCGCTGTTCGCCGAAATCGACACGCTCGAAGCCGCGGGCGTCAGCGTCACCGGCAGCCTGTTCATCAGCAACCGCGCCCACGTGCTGTTCCCCGCCCACCGCATGATGGAAGGCATGTCCGAAGGGCGGCCCGGGCGCATCTCCATCGGCACCACCGCGCGCGGCATCGGCCCTTGCTACGAGGATAAAGCCGGACGCCGCGGCATCCGCGTCTCCGGCCTGCTGGACCGCGATTTCTTTCGCGCCCAGTACGATTCGGTGATGGAAGAGAAGGTCGCCATCGCCAAGGCGTTCGGCATTTACGACGGCCTCGACCTGGCCGCCATCCGCGACCAGTACGAAGCCCTGGCCGAGCGCATCCGGCCCATGGTGTGCGACACCGCCATGTTGCTCAACCAGGCCATCGCCTCCGGCAAAACGGTGATGTTCGAGGGCGCGCAGGGCACCATGCTCGATCTGGACCACGGCACCTATCCCTTCGTCACCTCGTCGAGCGCCTCGGCGGGCGGCGCCTGCACCGGAACCGGCGTGCCGCCCACGCGCATTTCGGGCGTGATCGGCGTGTCCAAGGCGTACATCACTCGCGTGGGCGGCGGCCCGTTTCCCACCGAGGTGTTGGGCTTCGAGGGCGACGCCATTCGCCAGCGCGGCAACGAGTTCGGCGCGGTAACCGGGCGCCCGCGGCGCTGCGGCTGGTTCGACGCGCCGCTGATGCGCTACACCGCGGCCATCAACGGGTTCGACAGCCTGGTCATTACCAAGCTGGATGTGCTGGACGAGTTCGACCAGATCCCCGTGTGCGTGGGCTACCGCTCGGGCGGCCAGGACGTCGCGGGCATGCCATCCACCGTGGCCGAAATCGCCGCCCTGGAACCGGTCTACGAGAGCGTGCCGGGGTGGAAAACCTCGACCTTCGGAACCGACACCTACGACGCCCTTCCAGCCAAGGCGAAAGACTACATCGCGTTTCTGGAACGCCAGACCGGCGTCGAGGCAGGGTGCATCTCCACTGGCCCCGAACGTAACCAGACGATTATCCGGCAGGGGTCGCGGTTTGAACGGCTGCTGCCTTAGTGCCGTGAACGCGAGACGCCGTTCCGTTGCCAAATCGCGGGGTCGAAGCCACAGATGCGCATGGGCAGGCGGGCCGGACCGCTCAAGCGCGCAAAAGCAGGATTAACCACGGATAAACACGGATGATCACGGATCGAAGAGAATTGCTTATCGGTGTTCATCCGTGTGTATCCGTGGCCCAAACTGTCTTTGCCGGGTTCCCCGATCCATGGTCTTATCGCGGCGGGAAATGTTCACGCCCTCCGGGCGAGCGGCCCGGCGAAGGCATCAAATCGCGCAGTCGAAAACACAGTCGCGCCTGGGCGGGCGTAGCGCTCCTTCTCGCGCTTCCGCTCGGCGTGCGGTCGCAGACGCCGCGCGAAATCGTGCAGCGCTCGCTCGCCCTCTACACCTCCGGCGCGCCGCGCATCGTCGAGTTCACTTACCGCATGCGCGAGCTGCGCCGCCAATACGACGGCTCCGGCAACCTCCGCCAGACCACCATCCGCACCTGGGAGATGTCTTTCATGGAGGGCTCTCCCTACCGGCGCCTGGTGGCCCGCAACGACGCGCCGCTCTCCGCCGAAGAGGTGAAATCCGAGGAAGAGCGCATGCGCTACACCGCCGGGCAGCGCCGCAAGGAAACGCCCGCCGAGCGCGCCAAACGGGTGGGCGAGTGGCGCAAGCATGACGCGCAGCAGCGCGAGCCGCTGCTGGAAGTCGCCGACGCGTTCGATTTCAAACTGGCCGGCGAGGAAACCGTGGACGGCGAGCCGGCCTACATTATCGACGCCACGCCCAAGCCCGGGTACCGCCCCAAGTCGTCCTACGGCTCCTATTTGACGAAGATGAAGGCGCGCTTCCGCATCGCCAAACGCGACTACCAGTGTCTGAAGATGGACGCCGCGACGCTGGACACCATCGCCATCGGCGGCATCCTGGTGCGGTTGGCCAAGGGCGGCAGCCTGGTGATGCAACAGGCTCGTGTGGAAGAAGGGCTGTGCCTGCCGAAGTACTTCGCCATCCGCGCCCAGGCCCGTGTCGCGCTTGTCAAGACCATTCGCACGGACCTGGAGTACACGCTCGGCGATTTCCGCCGCGCGGCACGGTGATCCACCGCGCCAACCTCCGTCCGCTAGTACCCCCTTACTGTCCGGCCTGCGCGAAAAATGCTAGCGTCAATTATTAGGCAATTCCACCGGTGCGAGGATGACATGAAATCCAGGAACGCCGCTCGACAACGCTCCATTCTCTTCGGCGCATTCATTATGGCGATACTACTCCCCATGGCAGCCTCGGCCGAGCCCATCACGGAATTCCTGACGATCCAGGTCTACCAGGTCTGCGACAACACTGGCGCCAATTGTGCGTCCACTGGTCCGGCGGGAGACCCGTATTTCGAGGCGGAGACCGATCTCATCTGGAGCCAGGCGGGCATCGGCGTTGGATTCAACATCGCCGGAACAATCGACAGCACGCTGTTCAGCACCATAGACGATACCGCCGGATCGGGCCATACGTTCGAGGATCTGGATGACCTCGAAGGCGGCCCGAGCAGTACCACCGTCGACATGTTCCTGGTCCACGACGTGGACTCAAATTCGGCATACGGAGAAGGCTGGATGGGGGCGGGCGGCCTGGTGATCAACATGGACCTCGTGATGGCTTTCAACGGGGGCCTGGGCCGCATCGATACCATTGCCCACGAACTGGGACACAACCTGGGGCTGGTGCCACCTTCGCTGGGCGGCGACTCGGGCGGCCACTCCGACAGCAGCCACCCCAACTACCTCATGGCATCGGGCGGGTGGCGCAACGTGCCAGCCACGATGGCGGACATCAATCCCAACGGGAGCCAACTCGACCAAATCCCCCAGGATCAGGCCGATTATGCGCGCCAGAGCTCGCTCTTGAGCGACAGCGTCCCCGAGCCCGCCGGCATGCCGATCCTCGGATCCGGCCTGGTAGCGGTTGGGCTGATCCTGCGCCGCCGCAAAGCCTGAGTCAATCCGTTCGCCAATTCGTTCGCCCAACGCGCTCCGGCGCGCCGTGGTACAATTCCTGCCACTATGAACACTAAGATCGTCATCCGGCGGTTCGGCGTGATTTCCGTCGCCAGGATAATGGGCGTGATCTACTCGATGATTGGCTTGCTGGTGGGCACGGTCTTCTCTTTGATTGCCGTGACCGGGGAGGCTTTCGGGTCCCCCATCGGCGGTTCCAGCAAGATTGTTGAAGCCATGATGGGCATTGGCGCCATCATTCTCTTCCCGATTCTCTACGGGGTGCTCGGGTTCCTCATGGGCCTGCTCTCCGGCGCCATTTACAACCTGGCCGTCCGCATCATTGGCGGTGTCGAAATAGAAGGAGTGCAGACGACGGTCTGAGCGGACACCGCTCAGCGACCCACGCTCCCGGTGGACTCGGGGCCAAACGGCCGTCTCAATCACCCTCGTAAGGGGGCGGTTTCCGTGCGCCTCGGCGCCTGTGGCCGTGAGATGGTGCGGACTCTGAAGCGGTCCCGTTGACGGCGGGCAATCCGGCGGTGGAACCTTTTGGCCCGTTTTTGCGCTAAGTACATCGAGGACCCAATGAAATTCGGGAATCGATGCAAGTTCGACTCGATAGGAACTACTCTAAGCGCACAAATCCTTTCCGGCCCGGTCAGCGACGAGTTCATAGCGACGGAACTCTACGGCGATCAGACCGTTCCGGTGGTTCACTCCAAACGGGATTTCTCGATCGTGGAAGTCGATCCCGCGAAACTGCTTCCTCACTGGCGGCCGTACTTCCCTTTGCTTGCCGATGCCCGTTTCAACGAGTTGCCCGAGGGCGAGGTCATCGAGATCAGCGGCCTCGAACTGGATCAGTTGGGCGACCAGGCCAGTGCCCTTCGCGAAATCTACCGGAAAGGCGACGAGCAGTTGCTTGCCGACGCCAGGAAGTTGCTCGCTAGTGGCAGGCAGGAGGAGGAAGTGGCCCGCTGGATTGTGAAGGAGCGGAACAACCTGAAGGTCGTCATCAGGAATCGGGGCCCGGCTTTGTTTAAGAAGATCGCCGAATGGCGGAACCAGATCGTTTACAAGGACAAGGTGGGCCCGAGTTACGAATGGCTGGTGAATAAGGTCGGCGCGAAGGTTCCGCCGGAAGAAATCAATATCACCATCATCGAAGGTGTCAACAAGACCAGCAAGGGGTTCAATGCCGCCGGGAAAGTGATGAAGGGCGTAGCGGTGGTGGCCGAGGTCGGCGGCTTTGTGATCATGGCCACCGAAGACTCGCCGGCCGCGCTCGATCCGCTGCCCAAGAGCGCCGCCGAGGAGATAGACATAGAGCGGGCGCGCCTCCGTCTCGGAATACCCGCGGGCGCCAATATCGACCGGCACGGCCATCTAAAGCCGAGTTTCTATATGCAGGTCGATGTGTTCGATCCTCACGCAGAGCGGGAGTTCGAAGCGGAGACCGACGAGATCCTGTGGGCGTTGGGCGTGGATATCGGTTATCGATACGGTGGCGTCGAATGGACGGTGCCCGGCCGGTAGGCGCCAGGAAACCGCTCGCCCGCCGCACAACCGCCCGGGCCGCCGAACAACGTCAGGCGATGGCCCCGAAGGCCACGCTCTGCTCCAGGGCCCTGGCTAAATCGAGCGCCGGCTCATCGTCCCGCGCCCGCCTGACCATCGACTTCTTCATTTCTCCTGCTTGTGTTTTGACAGATATGCCGTCAAAATCGACTACGCAAGTAATTGAAACGGTGATACTTACCGAAATCGGCGACGGAAACCCGGTCATTTCCCCGTCCTGACGCCACCCTCCCACACGACCCCGGAAGAACCGGGTGGGACGAGTTGCGGTGACGCGCGCAAGCCGAAGGTGTGAGTGGTTTCGCGCGAGGATGAAGCTGGACCCCGCCGCGGCGCTACACTAAAGCCGATGCGCCTGCTGACGGGACCCGCCGGCTCCGGAAAGACCACGCTCGTACTGCGCCGCTTCCGCGAGGCGCTGGGCGCGGGCACGGGCGCGCGTTTGCTGGTGCCCACCTCCACAATGGCGCAGCACCTGAAAAACCAACTGGCGCGCGAGGGCGCGGTGTTCCGCGGCAAGTGGGCCGACACGTTGCACGACTTCGCCGAAGTGTGGACCGCCGACTTGCCGCAGGTCTCCGACGCCGTGCTCTATCTGCTGGTGGAGGCGGCGGCGCGGCGCGCGGGGCGGCTGGAATTCGCCCGCGTCACGCAATTCCCCGGCTTCTGCGCGGAACTGGCGCGCAGAATCGGGGAGTTCGCCAAGGCGGGGTGCGATAGCCGCAAACTGGCCCGCTCGCTGCCCACGGCGCCGCTGGCCGATGCGTTTCTGGCGGTGTACCGCGAGTTGGAAGGCGACCTATCGCGGCGCAACTTGGCAATGCGCGCGCGCCGCCTCGAGCTCGCGGCGGAGCGCATCGAAGCCCAGGGCTTGCCCGGCATCGGCGCTATCTGGCTGGACGGGTTTCATGCCCTGCCCGATCCCGAGTTGCGCCTCATTGCGGCCCTGGGCAAGCACGCGGATCTCACCCTAACGCTGGCCGACGCCGATCTGCCGGAGGAAACCCGCCAGCGCCTGGCCGCCATGGGGTTTCGCGAAGAGCGCGCGACGCTCGGGCGGCGTGCCCCTGCCGAGATCCTGGTCGAAACCCAGAGCGTCGAGCGCGAAACCGAGGAGATCGCGCGGCGCATCCTGGCGCAGGCGGACTCCGGCCTCGCCTTCCGCGACATGGGCATCGTGGTGCGGTCGGAGGAGCCCTACGTCCCGCTGCTGCGCGCCACCCTCGAACGCTTTGGCATTCCAGCGCGCTTCTACTTCGAGCCGCGCCTGGAGGAGCACCCCGTGGTGCGCTACCTGGGTGGCGCCATCGAGGCCATGCTCAGCGGGTGGGACCACGCGCGCACCCTCGAAGTGCTGCGCCTGGCGCCGCGCTTCGCCTCGAGCCCGGCGCTGGACCGCTTCGATTTCGCGGTTCGCGAGCAACTGCCGAACGCCGGCTTGGGCGAGCTGCGGTCGCTGCTGATGGCGCCCGAAGCCCACCGTCTGGCGGACGCCGAAAAGCTGTTGCACAAGTTGGATAGCTTGAGCAAGATCGAGGAGTGGCGCTGCTTAGCCATGTACCCGCGCGATTGGCCCTCGCAGCTCCGCGATCTGCGGGACCTGTTCCGCCCAGCGGTGCAGGAGTTGCCCACCGGCCCCGGCCGCCACGTAGCGGCGCTGCTGATCCGCAGCCAAGCCGAGGCGCTTCGCCTCTTCGACAAGGCCCTGGACGAGGCCGCGCAGGCGCTGCCGCCGGAACGGGAGATCCCCATCGAACCGTTCTGGCGCGCCGTGCAATCGGCGTTGCGGCTGCTGAAGCTGCGCCCGCGCGATGGCCGCCGCAACGTGGTCCACGTGCTCCCCGCCGAAGAGGCGCGCCAGTGGGTGCTGCCAGTGGTGTTCGTGTGCGGCCTGGTGGAGCGCCAGTTTCCGAAATTCCACCCGCAGGACGCGTTCTTCCCCGACGCGGCGCGGCGCCAGTTGAACCAGGCCGGAGTGCGGGTGCGCACCTCCGCCGATTTCGAGCGCGAGGAGCGCGCGCTGTTCGATTCCGCCATCGGCCGCGCCACCCTGCTTGCGGTGCTCACGTATCCGCGCTGCGACCGCCGCGGCGAACCGGCACTGCCGTCGCAGTTTCTGGACGGCCGCGGATCGGCTCGCACGGAGGAGCCGCGAACGGCGGTCCCGCTGCCTCGCCGCCAGCGCCGCGAGCGACCGCCAGTCGAAATCCGCGCGCCCCGGTTGCTGGCGCATCTGGTGGAAAAACCGGCCCGCCACTCGCCTAGTGCGCTGGAGACGTTCCTGCAGTGCCCGTTCGAGTATTTCGCCAGCCGCACGCTGCGCTTACAGGGCGCGCCGCCGCGGCCCGGCGAGCGGCTGGACTTCCCCACCCAGGGCGAGATCGTCCACGAAGTTCTGAGGCTATGGTGGCCGCACCGGCCCGCCGCCATCGGCCCGATCTTCGGGCGCGTGTTCGCGGAGTTTTGCGAGCGGAAGCGCGTCCCCGGCGGCTACCATACCGAGCGTCTGCGCAACGCCATGCTGGAGGATTTGGCCGCCTTCGCCGCCGACTCCACCTGGCCGCCGGGCCTCGATTCGCGCATGGAGGAGCCGTTCGCCTTCGCGCTCGACGTGCCCGAGAGCGTGCCGGCGATCGGGATCACGGGCAAGATCGACCGCCTGGATACGGCGGAGGATGGCAGCGCCTATGTCATCGATTACAAGTACAGCCAGAAGGCGAAGGTGAAATCGAAACTGGACGACGAACAGCTTCTGCAGGCGCAGTTATACGGCATGGCCGCCGAGCGCGCCTTCGGCCTCCGTCTGGCGGGCATGTTCTACGTGGGGGTGAAGCGCGAGGTGCTGTACGTGGGCTGGAGCGCGAGCGGCCTGCTCGGCAAGGAGCCCTTCCCCGAGAACTGGTTCGAGAGCGCGCGGGAGCGTACGCTGGCGGTGGTGGGGCAGATTCGCCAAGGCCGCATCGCGCCCGATCCCGCCGATACGGACCACTGCGCCTGGTGCGATTTCCGCGACGCCTGCCGCGTGGAATTGCGCGCCGGGGTGGCGGAAGAAGTGGCCGAAGGAGAGCGCGCATGAGCGCCCGCGTTAATGTGGGGCGGGTTTGTAACCCGCCTGGGCGCCCATCGCACACTTGGACGGGAAGTGGGCTGCTATTGCGCCCAGCACGGCGGCCAACCGCGGCCAAGCCCCGTTGCTGTGCGCGAATCTCCGGAGCCGGAGCGTCGGGCAGGCAGGCGGGTTGCAAACCCGCCGCAGGCTACAAGCCTGCCCCACATAAGGCCGGAGAGCGCGCATGACCGCCCCCATCTTCACCGCCCGCCAACTCGAAGCCGTGGACGTCTCCCGGCGCCACGTGGACGCCTGCGTGGTGGCGGGGCCGGGCTCGGGCAAGACCACCGTGCTGGTGGAGTACTTCCGCCGCCTGGTGGAAGAGGGCGTGGATCCGGCACGCATCCTGGCCATCACCTTCACCGAGAAGGCCGCCGCGCAGATGCGCAGCCGGCTCGCCAGGGCGTTCCGCGAGAACCCCGAGGTCCGCCCGAAACTGGAGCGCGCCTGGGTCTCGACCGTGCACGGCTTCTGCGCGCGGCTACTGCGCGAAAACTCCGTGGCCGCGGGCGTGGACCCGGATTTCACCATCGCCGAGGAGCGGGACGTGGCCCGCTGGCAGCAGGAGTCCCTGTCGGAGGCTATGGAGTCGATCTTCGCCGAGCACCCGGCCGGGGTCCGCGCGCTCATCCGCGGCCTGGCGTCGGACAAGTTCGAAGCGGCGGTGCTCTCGGCCTACGATGCCATGCGCGGCGCGGGCACCCGTGTCGGCGAATTGGCTGCCTTTGCCACGCCGTCCGGCACGGAGATTGCCGATATCGCCCGAGCGCTCGGCCAGTTGCGCGCCTGCGACCTCACCGGCTGGAACGCCGCTCAGAAGGGCGAGTTCGCGGCGGCTCTCGAAGCTATCGGGCGCGTGGCCGCGGCGCGCGGCGCGCGGGAAGCGCTCGCAGCCATCGAGGGTTGCGATTACAAGCTGACCAAATTCAAGGCGGGCAGTGCCGCCCGCGACCTTCTAAAAATGCTGCGCGACGAGCAGCTCAAGGCGCTTCAGCGGACGCTTGTCACCGGGATCTACACCGCCGAGCGCGAGCTGCTGATCGAACTGCTGCGCCGCTTCGACGCCACTTACCGCGGCCGCAAGACCCAGGCGGGCGCGCTGGATTTCGCGGACCTGGAAGAGTTCGCCGTAGCTCTGCTCCGGGGCAGCCCGGAGACTCGCGCGCACCTGCAATCGCAGTTCGAGCACGTGCTCATGGACGAATTGCAGGACACCAACGGACAGCAGGCCTTGTTGCTGCGCCTGGTGCGTCCGCCGGGGCGGTTCTACGCGGTGGGCGACGTGAACCAGTCGATCTTCGGATTCCGTCATGCCGACCCGCGGGAGTTTCGCAACTTCCGAGCCGAGGCGCAGGCTTCCGGCGGGCGCGTGGTGGAGCTGGTCGAGAACTTCCGCAGCCGGCCGGAGATTCTGCTGGCCGTGGAAACCATCGTCGGCAGCGCGCCGGGGATCGAACCGCGGCGGCTGATCGCGGGGAAGACGTTCCAGGCCGACGGAGCCGGCGAGCCGCGCGTGGAAGCCATCGTGGCGCAGACCCTGGACGCGGAAGCCCGCGCCGTGGCGCGCCGCATGTTGGAGCTGCGCGCGGCCGAGCAGGAGCGCACCTTTCGCCACATGGCCGTGCTGGTGCGCAACACCGACGTGTTCCCTGAGTTCATGGCGGCCTTCGACGCGGCGGGCATCCCCTACGTGGTGAATCGCGGCAAGGGCTTCTACGAGACGCGCGAAGTGGACGACCTGGTGCAGACGCTGCGCGTCATCGCCAACCCGCTCGACGAAATCGCGCTCGCCGCCGTGCTGCGTTCGCCGCTGGTGGGAGCGTCCGACGAGGCGCTGCTGCGCTTGCACCTGCTGGGCGGAACGCTCGCCGGCGCTCTCGATCGCCTGCGCGCGGAAGACGACCCCGAGTTCGACCCGGCGGATCTCGAAGCGCTCCTGCGCTTTCGCGGCCGCCTGTGGGAGTGGCGGCGGCGGCGCGAATACGTGGGCTTCGACCGGCTGCTGCTGGACGCCATGGACGAAACCCGGTACGGCGCCGAGCCGGGCAGCCGCGCGGCCGCCAACATCGACCGGTTCCTGGCGCAGGCGCGGGCGGCGGCGCCGCGCTCGTCACTGGACGCCTTCGTGCGCGATCTGGAAATGCTGCGCCAGATCAACCGCTCCGGGCAGGACGCCGCGCCCGAAGATGCCGCCGACGCCGTGCAGGTGATGACCGTCCACTCGGCCAAGGGCCTGGAGTTCCCGGTGGTCTTCCTCGCGGCGATGCACAAGGGCGTGCAGGGCCGGCCGCCGGTGGTGGCGTTTTCGCCGAGGCTGGGGTTGGGCGCGAGATGGCGCAACCCGGCGCGGCGGGAGGATATCGCCGATCTGTTCCACCAGGCGATCGCCGGGGAGCGCGGCGAGAGCGAGGCAAAGGAAGCGGACCGGCTGCTGTATGTCGCCATGACGCGCGCCGAGGAGCGCCTGGTGCTGAGTTTCTCGCAGCCTGGAAAGAAGCCGGCCAACTGGGCCGGGCTTCTGGCGGAGAGGGTGCCGCTCGATCGGGGCGAGCACACCGTCGCGCAAGGCGGCGAAACCTGGAAGCTGCGCGTTTCGGTAGAGACCGACCTGGGCCAGCCCATCGCCGTCGCCCCGCGTGCCGCCAGCCCTGCCCCGGCGCCGGTTGAGTTGCTGCCACGCCCCACCGTCACCGGCCAATTCGAAGGCAACGCACCCGTCACAGCGCTGGCCAAGTTCGCGCGCTGCCCACGAGCTTACTACCTGGAGAGCTACCTCGGCTTCCCAGGCAAACCCCCCAAGGCCACTGGGAACGCCGCCGCCGATGCCCTCCCGGCCACCGAATTGGGCAAGCAGGTGCACACACTGCTGGAGGGGAAACCGGTGGACGATCCCGATCCGCGCGCCGAGCGCCTGGCCGCTACGTTTCGCAAGAGCCCGCTAGGCCGGCGCGCGGAACGGGCCACCCGCGTGGAGCGCGAGTTCGATTTCCTGATGGCGGTGGGCCCCCTGGTACTGAGCGGGAAGATCGACCTGTGGTTCGAGGAAGGCGGGGAACTGATCGTCGTCGACTACAAGACCGACGCCGTCAGCGCGGCCAACACTCACCATCGCGCCGAGGAGTACGAGCTGCAGGTCAGGCTGTACGCCATGGCCGTGGAGCGCCTGACGGGCCGCGCGCCGACCCGCGCCTGCCTGCACTTCCTGGCGCCCGACATGGTGGTGGACGTGGACCTGGCGCCATCGCTGCTCGACTCTCCCGAAGAGGCCGTGCGCGAGTTCGTGGAGGCGCAGGAGAAACTGGAGTTTCCCCTGCGCGAAGGCGAACAGTGCGGGCGCTGCCCGTTCTACAAAGACTTGTGCCCGGCGGCGGGGTGAGGCGCCGTCTGGAGAGTGCGCACCTGCGGCGCAGCCAGCTTCTGAAGCTGTGCCTCGGGAATCGTGACCGTCACGCTGACCGTCGTCCCATTGGCAACGATGACCAGAGACTTCGCCAGCGCGGCGGCCTCGGGGTTTTTCTGCGCCTGAAGTTGCGCCATGTTGGCGGCCAGTTGCAGCACCCCGGCAAGTGTCGAGGCGTTCTGCGCCGTGTCCATCTGCGCCTGCGCGGTGACCGTCGCGTCGGCGCCGAACTTGACGCCTACGTTGGCCCGTTGGATCTGCTGCAGAGCCTGCACGTTCAGGCCCGGCACCGTGGGGGCGCCGCTGGGCAGGTGCAGGCCGGCCAGCGGGACGGTGGTTAGCACCCACGCGTCATCGGCGGCGCTCAATTGGGCGATCTGCGAAGCCACGGCGGCGGGAAGGTGCTGGGCCCCCGGCGACTGGCGGTCGATGGCGCCCTTGACGCTGGCCACGTCGCCGGCCAGCGCCACCGAGGAGTTCAGGAAGGCTACGCCCTGGGCCGCCTGGGGGGTTTCGAGGATGACCACGTTCTGGTAGGTCTCCGTGGCCGCGCCGGCTACTTTGGCGGCGGCGATAACGGTGTCCGCGGGGAACACGCCGGTCGCCAGGATCAGGCCCGTGCCTGAGCCTCCGCCGGTGGCCACCAGCAACTCGGTCACATCCCTGCGCGGATCGAATCCGGTGAGCGCGGCAATCTGGTCAAGTTGCGGATCGTGCGGAGCGATCAGGGTCAGCACGTACTGGCCGAACGGCGAGGCCTTGGCCTGCGCCACATTGACGTCGGCGATGACGGTGGCGCCGGGCATGACCAGGTTGACGAGGCGCGAATCGGCCGCTGGAAGCGTTGCGGCGGCCGCGATAACGAGGGTTGCGGTGTGGCGGAGAGTTGCGTTCATAACCCTAAGGACGGGAGCCGCGGCCGGTTATTAGCGGGGGCGGGTGCCAGCTAATGGGGGGGGGCGACAACCTCATCTCGGCTACCTGGGCCGGAACCGGCAGCATACGAAGGACTGCAAGCAAGCCGCGGATCGCCCCGGCCACGTCGGCGGGAGCGCGGGGCTTGGATACCCTCCGCGCGGAAGTGCGCGAGATGCGGCAGGTTGCGCGGCGTCCGCGTCCATCGCGTAGGCCAGGACGTTCTCGTCCAGCACGCCCGGCTCAACGGACATCGTCGTAGACGTCCCGGCGGTGAAGAGAGCCTGCACCACCGAGATGCCAAATTGGCAAGTGGGCGGCGGGGCGGGCAGCATCAACGAGACGGGCTTCCGTGTCCCGCGACGGTTGGCTCCGCGCCAGTACGGACTGCCCGAAGGTAGCGCCATCAACCCAGGGCGCCCGCGTGGCCCACCCAGGCGGCCACCAGGTTCCAGGCGACGCACAGGGCGAACAGCAAATTCATCTTCCACAGAAGCCGCTTGCGGCCGGAGCGCCACGCCACGGTTCCCAGCAGCACCGCCAGAATCTTCGCCACAGCCAGCGGGATCCGGGGGTCGGAAGCCCCCGATAACGCCGCGCGAATCAGCGGATTGGCTTCCCCAACCCCGTGGCGCAGAAACAACAGCGTGGTCAGTCCGTCTAATGCCTGGAGACAGATGAATGAAAATAAGATCATGCGCGCTCCCTAATCGTCTGAACAAACTTAACGTCTCCGCGGCACGCCGCCAATGGTACCAGTTCCGGTACTCGAATGTGTGCGGCGTTCACTTGGTACGATTCCGCACCATCGAGCCTCGATTTAGCGCGCAAAAAATCCGTTCCCGCGCTATGCTCGACATCAGAGTGAAACAAACGGCACGCGGAGTATATGAATAACGTGTCTGAAGATCCTTTGACTTATCTTTCGCGAAAGCCCGCCCAGGAAGTGCCGAAGGGCACCGTGATTTACAGTCCCGGCTCGCCCAACGCCCACCTGCACGTGGTCATTGCGGGACGGGTGCGCATCAGCCACGAGTCGGAGGCCGGCGGCCATACCGTGGGGCGCATCGTCCGCGCGGAGGGGCTGTTCGGGGAATCCGTGTTGGGGCGGAGGCCGGCGGCGGCGGAATCGGCCGTGGCGATGGATGACGTCACCATGATGTCCTGGACGCGGGAGGAAGTGGAACGGCAGATCGAACGCGAGCCGCGCCTCGGCCTGGCGCTGTGCCAGGCCATCGCCCGCCAGGGGCTGGAGTTGCAGAAGCGCATCGAGAGCATGGCGGTGTACAAGACCCCGGAGCGCGTGATGCTGGCGTTGCTGGCACTGGCCGGCGAACTGGGCACCGAGATGCCGGACGGGCGGGTGCGCATCCCCTCGCTGACGCATCACACCCTGGCGGAGTACGTGGGAACTTCGCGCGAGGTGGTGACTTTTCAGATGAACCGTCTGCGCCGCATGGGACTGATCCGCTACTCGCGCCAGTTCATCGACGTGTTCCCGATTCCGCTGCGCGAAGCCATCAAGCCGTCCGAGACCGCCGGGACCAATTCGGCGGGGTGAGGAGCCGCGGGCTCAGCCCTCTCAGTCGTACACGAAGTGAAGCACCTTCTTGAGATCCTCCCAAGCCTCCCGCTTGGCGTCCCCGTTGTAAGGCCGAAGCAGGTAGGACGGGTGATAAGTCACCATCACCGGAATGTCCCGCCACTGCAGCCACTTCCCGCGCATTTTGGTGACGCCTTCCTTGTGGCCGGTGAGCGCGCGCGCGGCGGTCCCGCCCAGCGCGCAAATGGCCTTGGGATGAATGGCGGCAAGCTGGCGGGCGAGGAACTGGCCGCAGATCTCCATCTCGTCGGGCTCGGGAGTGCGGTTCCCCGGCGGCCGGCACTTCACTACATTGCAGATGTAAACATTCTCGCGCAGCAGCGCGATGCCTTCCTTGCGCGCGGTGCCCTCGATCATCTGCGTCAACAGTTGCCCGGCGCGGCCCACGAAGGGGATGCCCTGGGCGTCTTCATCCGCGCCCGGCCCCTCGCCCACGAAAACCAACGGCGATTGCGGATTGCCCACGCCGAACACCAGCTTGTTGCGCCCCTCGTGCAAGCGGCAGCGGCGGCAATCGCCGATGTCTTCGAGAATGTGCGGCAGCGTGTCGCCCGCGGGCGCGAGCGGCGGAAGTTCCGGTGCGTTGGGCATAGGCGTGGGTGGCGCGGCCGCGGGCTTGGGTGCGGGCGCGGGCGTCCGCCGGTAGAGGGTCTTCACGCCCAGGTCCTGGTAGAACTCGAGATGACGGCGGAGGGTGTCAGCGTCCATCGGCGGCATGCTGGGCCAGGCGCAGTTTCAGCACCTGGTCGAAGATATGGTCGGCCACCTCGCGCTTGGGAGCGCTGGCCAGCGGCAGGGTTTCGCCTGTCGCGAGCACCAGGGTGACCTCGTTTCGCTCGCTCTCGAACCCCTGCTCCGGCCCGCCCACCAGGTTGGCCACGATCATGTCGCAGTTCTTGGACTCCAGCTTGCGGCGGGCCTCGGCCACCAGGTTCTGCGTTTCGGCGGCGAAGCCGATCAACAAGCGGTCGCCCTTCTTGCGGCCCAACTCGGCCAGAATATCGGGTGTAGGGTCGAACTCCAGCGAGAGGCGTGCCGCGGTCTTTTTCACCTTCTGTGTGGGCACCTTGCTGAGATGGAAATCGGCCACGGCCGCGGCCTTCACCACGATGCCGGCGTCCTCCAGGTGGGCGAAAACCTGCTCGCGCATTTCGGCGGCGGTGTGCACCTGGACGGTCTCGACGCCCAATGGCGGCGCCAGGTTCACGGGGCCCGAAATCAGGATGACGCGCGCGCCCCGCGCGGCGGCGGCTTCCGCCAGGGCATAGCCCATCTTGCCGCTGGAGCGGTTGGAGAGGAAGCGCACTGGGTCCAGCGGTTCCTGGGTGGGACCGGCGGTGATGAGCACCACTTCACCCTCCAGATCGCGGCGGCCGCCGCCTGCCAGGCGAATGGCCTCGGCGATGGCTTCGGGCGAGGCCAGGCGTCCCGGACCGGTCATGCCGCAGGCCAGATATCCGCTCTCCGGCTCGACAATGCGGTGACCGCGGGCGCGCAGCGTTTCCAGGTTGGCCTGGGTGGCCGGATGGCGCCACATGTTGACATTCATGGCCGGGGCGATCACCACCGGCCCCGCGAAGGCCAGGTACGTGGTGCTGAGAAAATCGTCCGCCAGCCCGTGCGCCATCTTCGCCATCAGGTCGGCCGTGGCGGGCGCGATGACCAGGACCTCGTGCTCCTGCGCCACGGAAATGTGCTCTATGGCGCTCTCGATGGCAAACAGATCGGTGAGCGTCTTGCGGCCGGTGAGGGCCGCGAAGGTCAGCGGCGTGACGAACTCCTGGGCCGCCGCCGTCATCACGGTTTGCAACTGGTGTCCCTGCTGCATTAGCAGGCGCGCCAGTTCCGCCGCTTTGTAGGCCGCGATGCCGCCGCCAACTCCGAGAAGGATCTTCATGTGAAGAAGCCGCCCGCCACGCCGCCGCTACAGCACGGGCTCGAGCACGGGCTCCTCGGGCGCGGGGCCGGTGAGGGAGTACTTCACCAGGCCGCGGCGCACCTCTTCGACGGCGATGATGGTGGGTTTCTTGGAGGACGTGGGCAACACGGGCCGCGCGCCGGCCTGCAATTGCCGGGCCCGCTTGGCCGCCACAATAATGAACCGGTAGGTGCTCTGCTCCGGATCGTCCGGAATGGTGCAATGCGCGTTATTGCGGGGTGGAACTTTGTCGCCCATGATATCGATGCCTCTTCAAACTTGAAATGTCTCCAGAATCGGCCGGATCTGGTCCTCGATTCTGGTCCGCCGCACCCTTTCGGCGCGAACGATGGCGCCCAGTACGGCGCCGGATTCCTCTACCTCGCAGTTGATCAGCACGTAATCGTACGCGCTGTAGTCGCGGATTTCCGCGGCCGCCGCCTTCAGCCGCCGCTGAATCACCTCCTCCGGGTCCTCGCCGCGGGCTCGCAGCCGCTGCTCCAGAATCTGCCTCGAGGGAGCCAGGATAAAAACCGTCACTGCGTCGGGGAAGCGGTCCTTCAATTGTCTCGCACCTTGCACGTCGATGTCGAGTACCAGGTCCTTGCCCTCGGCCTGGGCTTTCTCCAGAATCCCGCGGTGGGTGCCGTAGTAGTCCTTGCCGAAGACCACGGCGTGTTCCAGAAACTCGTCATTAGCGAGGCGGCGCTCGAAGTCCTCGCGAGAGATGTAGTGGTAGCTTTGGCCCTCCACTTCGTGCCCCCGCGGCGCCCGCGTGGTGTAGGAGACCGAAAACAACAGCTCCGGTACGGTTTCGAACAACTTATTCTTGAGGGTCGACTTCCCCGACCCGGACGGGGCCGAAATGATAAAGATGGTTGTCATGTGGCTTCACCCACGCGAAAAGCGCAATTGGGCCACAGATGAACACGGATAACCACGGATAAGAACCTCGCCTTGCGTTCATCTGTGTTTATCTGTGTTCATCTGTGGCCAAAACTCTTTACTCCAAATTCAGCGACTGCTCCCTGATCTTGTCAATCTCGGCCTTGGCGGCCAGCGACAGGTCCGTCATGGTCAAGCCCAGATCGCCCAGCCCGCCGGTCTTCGACAGGATCGTGTTGGCCTCGCGGTTCATCTCCTGCAGCAGAAAATCCAGCCGCTTGCCCACTTCTCCGCCGGCGGCCATCATGCTCTCCAGTTGCCCCGCGTGGGTGCTCAGGCGCACCAGTTCCTCGGCGATATCGCTGCGGTCCGCGAGGATGGCGGCTTCCTGCGCCAGCCGCTGGGGGTCTACCGCGGCGCCGCGCAACAGGTCGTCCAGCCGCTCCCGCAGCCGCTTCTGAAACGCGGGGATGGCGCCGGCGCGGATCTCTTCCATCCGGGCCACCAGACCGCGCAGCACGTCGCAGCGCTGCTGGATCTCCGCCGCCGTGGCTGCGCCCTCGCGTTCGCGCGACGCGTTCCATACGTCAAGCGCCTCGCGCGCGGCCTCCATCAGCGCCGCGGCAACCGCTTCGCCGGGTTCCTGCCGGTCGCCGGGCGCCAGCACTCCGGGGGCCTGCAAAGCGGCGTGGAGATCGGGCGGAGCGCTCAATCCGTACTTTTCCGTCGCCTGCCGGAAAGCCCGCATGTAAACGTCCAGCAGGTCCCAGTTCACCGGCGCGCTGGTGGCGGCCGCCGTGGGTGTGAACGTCACCTGCACCTGCACGTGCCCCCGCGTCACCCCGGATTTCAGCAACGCGCGGACCGCGCTTTCGAGCGAATCCATCTCCTCCGGCAGGTGCGTGTGCAGGTCCAGCCCGCGGTGGTTCACGCTCTTCAGGCTGACGACGATCTCGCCCTCCGCGAAGGTTTTTCGTACCCGGGCAAACCCGGTCATGCTGCGTACGCTCACAAATCCAGCCCCGATCCGGCGTCAACGAATTGCAGTTCGTGAAGCCGCCGATAGATTCCCCCCAAGCTCAGCAACTCTTCGTGCGTTCCGGTTTCGCGGATGCGGCCCCTTTCGATCACCACGATTTTGTCCGCCCGGCGGATGGTCGATAGGCGATGGGCGATCACGATCACGGTGCGATGTTCCATCAGGTTGGCCAGGGCCTTCTGCACCAGCAGTTCCGATTCCGTGTCGAGGTGCGAAGTGGCCTCGTCCAGAATCAGAATGGGCGCGTTCTTCAAGAGCGCCCGCGCGATGGCCAGCCGTTGTCGCTGTCCGCCGCTCAACTTCACGCCGCGGTCGCCCACAATAGTGTCGTATCCCTCGGGCAGCCGCAAAATGAACTCGTGGGCGAGCGCGGCTTCGGAGGCGGCTTGAATTGACGCCATGGTGGCCAGCGGCCGCGCGTAAGCGATGTTGTGCGCCACCGTGTCGTTGAACAGGAACGTGTCCTGCGCCACGATGCCGATGTGCGAGCGCAGCGACGCCAGGTCCAACTCGCGGACATCGTGACCGTCCAGTTCGATGGCCCCTTCGGTGGCGTCGTAGAGGCGCGGCACCAGGTTCGCGAGAGTGGTCTTGCCGCCGCCCGATGGCCCCACCAGGGCCACCACTTCACCGGCCTTCACGTCGAGATCCAGCCCGCGGATGTGGAACCCGTCGGGCGCGGCCGGGTAGTGGAAGGAGACGCCGCGGAAGGCGATGCCCTGCGCGAAGCGGTCCAACTTCGCCGCGCCCGGCTTCTCGCCGATTTCCTCGGCGTGGTCGAGATAGCTGAATACTTCGTGCGAGCTGCCCAGCGCCTGCTCGAAGATGTTGTGGATGCCCACCAGGCGCTTCACGGGTTCGAGCAGCATTAGCAGCGCCACCACGAAGCTCATGAAGTCCTCGGGCGCCAACGAACCGTCCACGATCTGATTGCGCGCGTACCACAGCAGCCCCACCACGGTGGCCGCGCCCACCATTTCAATCAGCGGCGACGAGATGGCCTGCTGGCGCACGTACTTCAGATTGGTCTTGAGCAGCTTCCGCGCCGCTTCCCGGAAGCGCCGCGACTCGTACGGCTCGGCGCCGAAGACTTTCACCACCATGTGGCCGCTCAAGGTCTCCTGAAGGATCTGGCTCAACTCGCGCTGCCGGTCCTGCGTGCCGCGGGTGGTGCGGCGGATGCGCTTGCCGATGCGCAACACCGGCAGTATGACCAGCGGCAGCACCAGAAACGAGAGCCCCGCAAGCTGCGGGTCCTTGCCGATCACCACCAGCAGCAGCGCCATCAGGGTGAAGGACTGACGCAGGAAATCCGCCAGGATGTGCGAGGTTGCCAATTGCACCTTGTCGATATCGTTCATGATAGACGACATCAACTTGCCGGTGGAGTGCGATTCGAAGAACTCGGCGCCCTGTTTCAGGACCTTGTCGTAGACCTCGTTGCGCAGGTTGGTGACAGCCGAAAAGCCGACGTAGTTCACCAGGTAGTTGCCCAGATAGTCGCACAGGCCCTTCACCAGAAAGACGGTGAGGATGGCAAACGCCATAATCGTCCAGATGTTGTGCATCGAGGACAGGTGCGGCAGAAAGAACTGATGCTTGAAGATCGGGTCGGTGTAGAGAAGCACGCGGGGGCTATCGAATTTGGGATCGAGGACGTCCTTGAAGATCGGGCCGACTAACAGGGCCATCGCCGCGGTGGCGCTGCCGGCCAACGCCATCAACACTACGGCAAAGGACAGTTGCCCCGAGTAGCGGCGTCCATAAGCCAGCAGCCGCCAGAGTTCCTTCATGCGTGCACCCGCAGCCGCGCCGTCGCCATGATCACCTGCGAAGTGCGCACGTTCGCGATGCCGCCCTCCGCGCGCACCACCTCCGACGCCGTTCGCCAGGGCCCCCAAATCGCAGGATCCGATTCGCCGAAGATGACCACCACCGGCACTCCGAAGGCCGCCGCCATGTGGGCCGGCCCGCTATCGTTGCCCACGAACAGCGCCGCCGTGGCCAGCACGTCCTTCACTTCCGAAAGCGGCTGCCCGCGCAGCGTGGGGAAACCGGCGAAGGGGGAAAGGTCGTCCGACGCCGCGCCGATGAAGACCACCTCCAGGCCGGATTGCCGAAGGTGCGTGGCGACGTCGAGAAATCCGTCCGCCTTCCAGGTCTTGGCCGGAGTGGCGCCCCCCGGGTGGATCACCGCTATGAGCCGCTCCGGCCCCTTCGCGCCGCTGACCAATTGCGCCCGCGGCACCGGCCCGCGCGGGGCACCTAGCCAGAACATGGCGCTGGCCATATGTTCCGCCGTGTGAACCGGCCGCTCCTCGCCCAGGATCTGCTGCGCCCGCGGGATGTGCAGGTTGTAGACCAGCCGATGGCGGTAGTGCGCGAAGCCCGCGCGGTAGCGCGCGCCGGAGCGGAAGGTCATCCACGCGCTCGTATTGCCGCCGTGAAAATTCACGCACAGCGCCGGCCGCCACTGGCGCAGCGCGGCGGGATCGGGCGGCAGCGTTTCGTCCACGTCGGTGTTGCCCTCGAAGATTTCGCGGAAGCGGTCTTCCACTACCACCGCCACCCGCAGGTCGGGCCGGGCGCGCCGCAGGATATCGAGCGCGGGTGTCGTGAGGACGCAATCCCCCAGCGAACGGAGGCGAAGGACCGCGACCCGGCTTCCCGGCGGCAACTTCTCCAGCACGCTTCCCACAATGCCTTATTCTTCGACTTTCGCCTCGTCGACCAGCATCACGGGGATGTCGTCGCGGACGGGGTAAACCCGGTGGCACTCGACGCACTTCAGGCCGCTGAAATCGGGCTTCAGCTCGACCGTCGCTTTGCAGACCGGGCAGACCAGAATTTCGAGCAGTTCTTTGCTGATGGCCATAGTGACCATTTCAGTTTAACAGGAGTGGTGGCGGGGGCCTATCGCGATAAGGGCTGGCGCATCAACTCACGCTGTGGCTGGCTGGTGGCGGCGGTTACGGATTCTTCCCCGAAGGTCCTCGGGCGCCGGCTCCGGATCGCGCCAAGTGGCCGGGTACACCTCTGGACGAGCCGGCTGCGTTGCCTTCTCTGGATGCCAGCGATAGAGATCCCAGGAGGGAAACTGTAAGGCAGCCTGCACCTGGGAATCGAAGTCGGTCAGGCTGGCGAGCGGGCTGGGCAGGAGAATCAGGTTGGCAATGCAGGTGTGGTAGCGCTCGTCATAGCAACTCTTCGGCCAGACGTGACAGACCGCCCAATTGCGGAATCCCCTGTGACCGGCGGGCAACGACTGCTTGAGCGCGCGGTTGGCGTAGGTATTATCATCCAGGCGGATTCCGCCTTTGATAGTGCCTCTCACCTCCCCGTCGGCGTCCCGTGCCCGCCGTACGCCGGGGTACCAGGCGCCGAAGCCATTTTCATCCAGCAGGCGACCGAAGACTTCCGGGCTCGCCCACAGCGAGCACGCCGCAACCAACTCCGGCAGCTTGATGCCGAACTGCCTGCAAGCGTCCAGCATGACTTGCGATCCATCGGACTTCAATTGCCTCTTCACGACTGCCCCCAGAGAATGTGCATTTTCCTGCAAACTCCTCTCAGAAGGAAGCGCTGTCATCCGCTTCAACCCGGTTCCGCACGCGAACATCGGGTACGGGTTTGGTGAGTTCGGAGGGAACGTTGGTGTCAAGCAGAAGGCCGGCGCTCATATCGCACATCGCGCTGTCCACCCGTCAATTTGCCAAACTCAGGTTCGAGGACGCTGGACGTGGAAACGGCGAAGTACCACCGGATTCGTCGCAATCGGAAACGCCGCCTAAGATTGGCCTCCCGCACCATTCCCCGTCACAGCCCAGCGCCCTCGGCATTTAAGCACTTATTAACAGACGTGACACCGCGACTATGCTTTAATCGCCTTATCGTCAATCCCAACGGCCAAACTTGGAGTTCTGGCTGAGACCGGCTCGGCGCTCCGGTACACAACTTTGGCGAGGTCGACGGGCGGCGCGTGAGTCCGTTAGTCCAGCATTCCTGGCTTGCTGGAAGCGAAGGAGGGCTTTTATGAATGGAGCTTCAAGAACGGGGTATCTGATCTTCACTCTCTGGTTGTCGGGCTTAGCGTGCGCGGTCTACGCGCAGCCGTCTGGCGGTCCCGGCCGCCTCATCCGCGAAGCCATCGACGAAACCAGGCTGGCAGCATTGAGTAGCAATACCCGCCCCGAAGCCAGCGCCGTGAACGATCGCGGTGCGGTGCCGGGCGATTTTACGTTGCACCACATGTTACTCCAGTTGAAGCGGTCTCCGGAGCGTGAGGCGGCGTTGCAGCAATACATAGACGAGTTGCACGATTCGAAATCGCCGAACTTTCACAAATGGCTCACCGCCAGCCAGTTCGCCGAACACCACGGCGTTTCGAAAGAAGACGTCGAAACTGTTACGGGTTGGTTGAGATCGTACGGATTCACCGTTCACGGGGCCCCAGCTAGCGGATTGGCGATCGATTTCAGCGGCACGGCTGGCCTTGTGCGCAGCGCATTCCACACCGAGATCCACAATCTGGAGGTGAATGGCGCGACGCATTTTGCCAACATGAGCGATCCCATGATTCCCGCGGCGTTGGAGCCGGTGGTTGCCGGCATCGTCTCGCTCCATAACTTCCATCCCAGGCCGTTGCTAGTACCGAGAATGCAGCCGGTAACCGGATACACTTCGAGTTCCGGCTTTCATGCGCTCGTTCCCGGAGATATTGCCACCATTTACAATCTGACTCCCGTTTTCGCCGCCGGCTACACGGGCAGGGGCCAGACCATTATGGTCCTGGAAGACACCTATCTGTATTCGACGGGAGATTGGACTGTATTCCGTAAGACCTTCGGCTTGGCTAGGCCATACCCATACGGGACCCTCAGTCAGGTGAGCCCGGCGGGCGCCATAACATGCGCCAATCCCGGGTTCCAGGGACTATCTTCCGATCCTGGCTACGGGGACGATGGCGAAGCGGCCATCGATGTGGAGTGGGCCACGGCTGCCGCACCCAATGCCGCCATCGTCCTGGCAGCGTGCCTGGATACGGACACGACTTTCGGTGGACTGATCGCGCTGCAGAACGTGCTCAACGGGCCGTCGGGCAGCCTGCCCTCGGTCGTCAGCATAAGCTACGGCGAGGCCGAGGCTTCTAATGGCGCCGCGGCTAACGCGGCTTATTACGCCGCTTACCAGCAGGCAGTCTCCGAAGGCGTCTCTATCTTCGTTTCGTCCGGCGATGAAGGCGCCGCCAGCGCCGACAACGGCAACCCATCGACTCACGGTATCGGCATCAGCGGATTCACCTCGACGCCCTACAACGTCTCCGTGGGTGGATTAGATTTCGGCTACACGCCTGACAACGTTTCTCCCAGCACCTACTGGGCGCCCACCAATAGCAATACTTACAGTTCCGCCTTATCGTACATCCAGGAGATTCCCTGGAACGACTCGTGCGCCGGTGGGCTGGTGGCGGCACTGCTGGGTACTACGCCGCTGGGCCTCTGCACGAGTAGCGCGGTCACCAGTGCGTCGGGATCTCTGAACCTCCTGCTGAATGCGGTCGGTGGCAGCGGCGGACCCAGCGGATGCGCCACGGGCACGCGGGCCTCATCCGGCAGGGTGGGCGGGTCTTGCGCGGGCTACCCCAAGCCGTCCTGGCAGGACGGACTCTATGGCAATCCGAGCGACGGTGTACGCGACGTTCCAGACGTCTCGCTGTTCGCTTCAAACGGGTTTTGGGACGCGTACTATGTGACTTGCTGGTCCAATCCGGACACCAACCCAATCGTCGGCGGCGGGTTCACCTGCACGGGCGCCCCGAGCTCTTGGGCCGGATTCGGCGGCACTTCGGTATCTTCCCCCATTATGGCCGGGATTCAGGCACTGATCAATCAGAAGACCGGCAGCCGGTGGGGCAACCCGAACACCACATACTACGCGTTGGCCAAGACCGAGTATGGACCAACCGGCAGTGGCGCCGCCTCGTGTAACTCAAGCACCGTGAACAAGACCGGCAATGCTTGCATTTTCTACGACGTTACCGAAGGCGATAACGATGTTGTATGCAAAGCGTCCGGTGGGGGTAATTTGTACAATTGTTACCGGCCTGCCGACACGTATGGAGTGCTCTCCACGTCGAACCTGGCTAACCAACCGGCGTACACGGCCAACCCGGGCTGGGACTTCCCGAGCGGGATCGGATCGGTGAATGCGTGGAATCTGGTAATGAACTGGCCTTTATAGTATAGGAGGAGAAAATGAAACCTACTGCCGCTCTCATGGCAGTCGTCTTTGGTTCTTTGGTGTGCGTATCCCAGGGCAGGGCGGAGAGTGCCTGCTATTCGGATCCCAACAATCTCGTTGCGAACTGCGGTTTTGAAACCGGGGACTTCACCGGCTGGATGCTCTCGGGAAACGACGTACCGTCAGCATTGAATAACCTGTATGGAGTGGAAGGTACCGACCCGTTGGACGGAATCAGTCCGAACAACGGCTCCTATCAGGTCTATATCGCCGATCTCGTCTCCAATTCCACTACGCTGTCGCAAACTCTAAGCACGCAGGCCGGCGACATCTATACCATATCGTTGTACCTGGCCCAAGACACACCGGTGCTGGGCACTTATTCCAACGCGTTTTCCGCCTGGTTCGACGGTGTCCCTCTGGTAAGCCTGACTGCAGTGCCGGTGGAGGGTTACACTCTCTATTCGTACGCCGGGTTGGCGACGACCTCGTCGACCGTGTTAAGCCTCACGGCTGGAAACGACTTAGGCGAGTTTCTGCTGGACGATGTGGACGTGTCCACACCCGAGCCTTCGGCTATTCCAGTGCTGCTTGGAGTATCGATGGCGGCATGGATCCTCCGCCGAAGGCTTGCGGCACGCCGCGTTGCGCTTACAGGTTAGATCCGGGCGAGCGCTTCAACGTATTGCGGCTTTGCGGCACGGTGCCGGGTTGAATTCGGAGCTGACGGCGGAACTTGCGCCACTCTTGCGGGCGGGTAAAGGGTGGTACGCTGGCTGATTACCGAGGCTCCATGTCTGCCATTAGCTGCCGCACCCTGAAGGTACCGGCCATTTCACGCCGAGGTGACCGGCACTCCGGACTCACGCCATGAAGGAACTACCAAAACAATTCCACTGGCTTGCGGTTTGCCTGGCAGTGGCAGTTATCCTGGCCGGAGCCTTGCGCATCCACTCGACGCTTTCGGTGTTCAGCGCAACCCCCGACGAACCGCATCACCTTGCGGGCGGCATGGAGTGGTTGGTCCGCGGTACCTATAGCTTCGATATCAAGCATCCGCCTTTGGGGCGGGTGGCCGCGGCGCTCCCGTTGTGGCTGGATGGATCGCGGGCCTTGCCGCAGAGCAGCGCGGACACGGGCTACGGCGACGATCCCGGCAGAGCGCTCTTGTCGTCACGGGGCCGGTACTCGGCCGATCTGGCGTTAGCGCGCTCCGGCATAACCGTCTTTTTCGTCCTCATGTGCGCCGCGGTGTTTGGTTGGTCCTGGGAGTTATTCGGGCCCTGGGTCGGGCTGCTGTGTCTGGTGGAACTGAGCCTTCTGCCGGCGGTGCTGGCTCACTCGGGCTTCGTGACCACGGACATGGCGGGCGCGAGCACCTTGGTGCTTAGCCTCTGGATGCTCTGGCGCTGGAGCCGGCGGCGGACTTACGGTCGGGCCATCGCGGCCGGGTTGTGCGTCGCGCTTGCCCTTCTGGGGAAAGTCTCGTCGGTACCGTTCCTGTTGGCTTGTGCGATGGTGTGGCTGGCCCTCCAGGTTTGGATGCGCCGGGGCTGGCCCGCCGAGGCGCTGCGGTTTCGCCTGACGCAGGTCCTGGTGGCCGCGATCGGCGCCTTTCTGCTGATTTGGGCGGCCTACCGCTTTCATAGCGAGCCGCTCACCAAGACCATTCCCATCGCCCGCTACCAGGCGCGGCTGAACCCGCACTCGGTGTACGACCGGACGGTTTCCTGGGCCCTGGATGTGCCGATTCCCGGCGGCAACCTGGTCCGTGCAGTCGGCAGTCTTCTGGCCCATGAGGACCTGAAACCCGCCGAGCAGTACTTCCTTGGAGAAAAGAAAGAAGGCGGATGGCTGCTCTACTTTCCCGTCGCCTTCCTGGTTAAGGCGCCGCTGCCATTCCTGATTCTCTCGGCTATCGCGCTGCTGCTGGCGATTCAGGTCGCGCTGCGCCGCGGCGAAATCGATTGCTGTTACCCCGCCAGTTTCGCGGTGGCCCTCTTCCTGGTCTGTCTTCCCACGCAGTGGAACATCGGCACGCGATATCTGCTGTCGGTCTACCCGCTGTTATGCGTGGCTTCGGGCCTGGCGATCAAGAGCCTGTGGAACAGCCGTCGTCTCACCGCGGCGAGCCGCGTGGCGGTGGCCGGGCTGTTGCTCTGGCTGTCCGTCGAGAGCATTTACGCGCATCCGGATTACCTGGCCTACTTCAACCAACTGGCCCGCTCGCACCCGGAGAGAATTCTGGCGGATTCCGATCTCGACTGGGGCCAGGACTTATTCCGGCTGCGGCGGGAAGTGCAGGCCGTTCACGCGGGCACTGTCTGGATCGATTATTTCGGCGTCACGCCCCGGCAATATTACGGCTTCGAGTCCCGCCCGTTGCCCGAAGAGGGCACGGTATCCGGCTGGGTCGCGGTCAGTCTCCAGTATTTGCTACTCGACCCCGAACGCTACGCGTGGTTGGCGCCGTATTCGTGGCGTCCGGTGGGCAAGAGCATGCGGCTATATTACGTCCCGGAACCGGCGCCAGCGCCCTCCGCGCCGCCGAGCCGGGATGAGGCGCTGACCCTGCTTCAACTGAGATGAGCGGTCTTGCCGCTACCCCTCTTCGCGATCACCCAGGCGGACGTTCCCGCCAAAAGAACGGCAAGCAGGAGGAGACCCCACGGCGACAGCGCGGGGGCTGAATCAGCCTGAGGCGTTATGGTCCCCGTGCCGGCCACATAGGGTTCCGCTGCAGGGCATGTTCCGGACTGAACGCCGCCCTCGAATTGGACATCGTGTGGACCGGCCGAGACTGGGACCGTTACCGCAGGCACGCTTTGTCCCGGAGCGAGAGTCACCTGCGTGCCCACCGGACTTCCGTCCACCAGAATTGCCATCAGAACATTCGCGCCAAGAGACGAAGAAGCGGTGAATTGAATGGTGAGCACCGCCGGAGTAAGCTCGTAGACTTCTTCTATCCCCCACTCGGTTGCCCCGACAGCACCACCCCCTGGATAGCATTCGGAATAGACCGGTCCCGAAAACGACGCCGGGAACAACGGGCCGGGCACCTGGGCGTAACCCAGCGTGCCACAGGAAAGCAGGAGCGCCACGCACATCGGGAAGGGACGGCTCGCGGGCCGCATTAGCATGTTTGTTGGATGCCTCTGCGACCCAATCTACCACCGGCGGAATCGGTGGATCAGTATATTTCAGGCCCTTTTGTGCCGTTCATCACCCTTTCGCCCTTCACCCCTTCATTTCCGCCCGCGCCTTCGCCACCACCGCCAGGTATTGTTTCGCACGCTCGGTGATCACTTCGAACTTGCCTTCCTTAATGGACTTGGCATCCACCAGCTCGCCACCCACGCCCAACGCGCAGGCGCCGGCTTTCAGGAAGTCGGCCGCGGTCTCCAGGTTCACGCCGCCCGTGGGCACCATCTCGATCTGCGGGAACGGTCCCTTCAGCGCCTTGATGTACTTGGCCCCGCCAACGTTGCCGCAAGGGAAAACCTTCACCGCGTCGGCGCCGGCTTCCCACGCCGTCAGCACCTCGGTGGGCGTGAGCGCGCCGGGGTAAACGGCCTTGGAGTAGCGCCGCGCCATTTCGATCACCGAAAGGCGCAGGCTCGGCGAGACGATGAACTCGGCCCCCGCCAGCATGCATGCGCGTGCGGTCTCGGGGTCCAGCACGGTGCCAGCGCCCAGCAGCACTTTGCCGCTCATCCGGTCCGCCAGTTTCTCCAGGGCAACAACGGCGCCCGGCACGGTCATGGTGATTTCGGCCACGGTGATGCCGCCGTCGAATAGCGCCTCGACGGCGTGAATGGCTGCCTCGGCGCTGGAGGCGCGGACAACGGGGACGATTCCAACACCCGCGATCCATGTCTGAATTTCTTTGGAGGTCATCGCCACCCACGGTAACACGCTATGCTATTGGCTTGACACCGCAACCAACCCCGGAAGGGGAAAAACGCCCATTGCGGGCCTCGGTGGTGGTGGTTTCGCTCAACCGGAAACCGCTGCTTGAAGCCTGTCTGGCTTCGCTGGAAAAGTCCGAGGGCCGCGAGGATTTGCAAATTATCGTGGTGGACAACGGCTCGCGCGATGGCGCCGCCGCTCTGGACGCCGAATTCCCGCGCGTGCAGTGGATCCGCCTGCCCAAGAACTTCGGCCTCACAAAGGCCATGAACCTGGGATGGCGCGCGGCCGACGCGGAGCTGGTGCTGTTCCTCCATGACGACACCGAACTGCCGCCCGGCGCCGTGCTGCGCCTGGCCGAGGCGCTGGAATCCAGCCCCGACGTGGCCGCCGTCTGCCCTTTGCTGGTGAATGAGTTCGGCCACCCGGCGCCGCAGTTGGGCCGTCTGCCGCCGGATGGCGAGTGGCGCCCCGTCGCGCCTTCGGGTGGTAGGCCGATGCCTGTGGAATACCCGCGCGGCGCCGCCCTGATGACGCGCGTGGCCCTGATCCGCGCGGTCCGCCAGATCGACGAGCGCTTCGGCCAGTTCGGCGCCGACGCCGATCTCGCCGCGAACTTCCGCCGCGCCTCCAGGAAGGTGCTGCTACTGCCGGAGGTCCGGGTGAGGCACCACGGCTCGCCTGGCTACACCAGCGAGGAGACCGCCGATTTCCTGCTGGCCCGCGCCGCCTATCTGGGGAAATACCAAGGCTTCGGCGCCGGTCTGCTGGCACGCATGGGCGCCGTTTTCGGGTCGCTCGTCCGCTTCCGCTTCGGGGAATTTAAGAACGCACTCGCGGGACAGAAGATCGACGGCTCGCAGATGTAGCGCGGCCTCTTCGGAGTCGGCTCTGGCGCGCGTCCAGGGCAAGCTAAAGCGTGCCCCACCCGTGGGGCACGCTTTAGCTTGCCACAACGGCCCGGAGTGCCGACAGCCGGTCGGATCGCCATCCCTGCTTCTCCCAGCGAGAACGGCTGTGATTTCGGGGCCACTTCGCTAAATCACGTGGTAATACCCGTCGCGCTCCAGCAACTCGACGGGCACGCCGAACAATCCGCTCAGCACTCCCGCTTCCAGCACGTCCCGCTTGGCCCCGTCGCGATACACGCGCCCCTCGCGTATCAGCGCCACGCGGCCGATTTCGGGAATGATATCGGGAAGATGATGCGTCACCAGGATCAAGCTGATGCCGCCGCTCGCCAACTTGCGAAGCACCTCGCGCAGCTCGTGCGTGGTGCGCAGGTCCAGGCTGGTGGTGGGTTCGTCGAGCACCAGAGCCTGCGGCCGGTGCACCAGGGCTCTCGCGATCAGGATGCGCCGCGCTTCCCCGCTCGACATTTCGTCGGTGTTGCGCCCGGCGAGATGGGCGATTTCCAGCATCTTCATCGCGCTGCGCGCCTTGCGCTCCATTTCGGCCGTGACATGGTGGTTGGGCCAGATGCCCACGCTGCCGAAAAACCCGGAGAGCACGATCTCGAAACCGGAGTAGGCGCGCGTGCACATCTCCATCCAATCGTTGGTTACCAGGCCGAGGTGGTTGCGCAGCTCGAACAGGTTCCACGTGTCGCGGCCCATGATGCGCAGGTGCCACGGCTCGTCTTTGAGGCGCGGGTAAATGTCGCGGGAGATCAGCTTGATCAGCGTTGACTTGCCGCTTCCATTGGGCCCGAGGATGGCCAGATGCTGCCCCTGCGGCACCACCAGCGTGACCCCGTCCAGCACCACTGTCGCGCCGCGCTGCACGGTGACGTTGTGAAAATCGATCAGGGGGATGGCCATGTTCATTCGTAGCGCAACGCGGTCAGCGGGTCGATGCCGGATGCGCGCCGCGCTGGGAAATACGAGGCCGCCAGCGGCACCGCAAGCATAAGCGCCGCCACGCCGGCGTAGGTGGCGGCGTCGGCGGTGCCCACGCCGTACAGCCAGCTTTCGAGAGCCCGCGTGGCGCCCAGCGCGGCGGGAATGCCGGCGCAAATCCCCAGCACCACCGGAAGCATGCCGCCCGTCAGCACCAGTTTCAGCACCTCCGCGCGCTGCGCGCCCAGCGCCATGCGGATGCCGATCTCGCGCGTGCGCAGGCTGGCCGAATAGGCCACCACGCCGTAGATTCCCACCATGGCAAGCAGCAGCGCGATGGAGGCCAGGGCGCCCAGCAGCGTTGCCTGGAAGCGCCGCGGGGCCACCTGGCCATCCAGGATCTTCTCCATCGTCATTACCCGGCTGAGCGGCTGCTGCGGGTCCATGGCGCGAAGTTCCGCGCGCACCATTTCGATGAGCGGGGCGGCTTCCGTGCGGGCGCGGACAGCCAGATCCAGGTAAGTGCTGGGCATCTGCGCGAAGGGCAGGTAGATTTCTTCCTCGGGCTTGGCATCGAGCGCCTTGTTCTTGACGTCGGCAGCCACGCCCACGATGGTGGCGGATTCCCTGGGGCCGAACCGCAGCGTGCGGCCCACCGGGTCCAGGTTCGCAAAGTACTTGCGGGCGAAGGCCTGGTTGACGATGGTCGCGCCTCCGCGCGCGGAATCGGCGGGCTCGAAAGGGCGCCCGGCAAGCATGGCGATGCCCATGGCCCGGAAATAATCCGCAGTGATGGCGCGGCAGTAAGTCTCCTTCTCCGCCTCGCCGCCTATGTCGAAGTCCACGGTGAGAAGGAAGTTTCCGGCCAGCGGGAGGGAGTTAGTAATGGCCGCCGATTCCACTCCCGGGATCGCGTTGAGGCGTTCCAAGAAACGGTCCGCGAAACCGGCTTGCAGTTGCTTCGTGCCGTAAGTCTTCGCGGGCAACACCACCTGCGCGGTCAGCAGGCGATCCGGGCGCGTGCCCGGGTCCACCGCGCGCAGCAGCAGAAAACTGCGCAGCAGCAGGCCGGTCGCAATCAGCAACACGAAAGTTGCGGCCACTTGCGCCGCGACAAGCGTGCCGCGGAATGCCGAGCCGCGGCGGGAACGGTGCGACAGCGCGCCCGCGCCCTTGAGCCCCTCGCCGAAGTTGGCGCGCGAGAAGTGCCAGGCGGGGAAGATGCCGGCCAGCAGGCCCGTGGCCAGAGCCAGTCCCAGGCTGAACAGGAAGACCGCGGGCGACGCGTGGAGCGATTCCAGGCGCGGCAGCGCGCCGGGATAGAGGCCGGTCAGCGCTCTCACCAGCCAGCCCGATAGCAGCAACCCCGCCGCGCCGCCGGCGGCCGAGAGTGCCACCGATTCGGTGAGCACCTGCCGTACGATGCGCGCCCGCGACGCCCCCAGCGCCGTCCGCACCGCCAGTTCCTTCCGCCGCGCGGCGATGTGCGCCAGCGTGAGGTTGGCCAAGTTCGCGCAGGCGATCAGCAGCACGCACCCCGTGGCGCCAAACAGGATCAGCAGCGTGGGGCGGACATGGCTGGCCACTTCGTCCCGCAGCGGCACCAGCCTCGCGCCCCGAGCCGGTCCGCGCCGCCGGCTTTCGTCAGGCAGTCTTCGGGTCAAGCTGTCGAGCCCGCTCTGCGCCCCCGCCAGAGCGATTCCCGGCTTGAGGCGCCCCATGACGTCGCTGGAGGTGACGGGAAGCGGTCCGCGGTAAATGAGGGAAATGGGCGCGTAGAGATCCGGATCTTCGCGCACCGAAGCCGCCAGAATGCGGAAGCCGGCCGGCATGATTCCCACCACGGTGAGCGGCACGCCATCCACCGTTACTGTGGCACCGAGCGCGGATGGGGACGCCTGGAAGAGGCGGTGCCACTGGGCATCGCTCAGGATGACCACGTTGTCATGGCCGGGCGTGACCTCCTCGGCCGAGAACGCGCGCCCCATCGCCGGAGCCACGCCCAGGGTGGCGAAGAAATCCGCCGACACCACGGCCGCATACAGGCGCTCGGGTTGCCCGGTAGGGGCGGCGACGCTGAAATTCCAGGCGCGGTAGCAGACGATGTGGTCGAAGGCCGTGTCCGCCTCGCGCCAGCGCTCCACCCTGCTGCTGGATGTCAGTCTCTTTCCGGCGGGGTCGAGGGTGCCGCGCCCGTCCACGTCCGCGCTCCAGATCTGCACCAGGCGCTCCGGCTGCGGATAGGGCAGCGGGCGCAGCACCACGGCGTGGATCACGCTGAAGATGGCGGTGTTGGCTCCGGTGCCCAGCGCCAGGGTCAGCACGGCAGCCGCCACCAGCAGCGGACGCTTGCGCCAGCAGCGCGCGGCGAAACGGAGGTCGGTCGGGAAGAGGTTCATGCTATCTACTCTGGACGCGGCACGCCCGCTTACGTCTCCGCGTGATTCTCCACCCACGCGATGGCCGCCTGCGCCGTGTCGTATCCCGTTTTGCTCTCCGTCCAACTCATCCCCGTGCGCACGTTGCGGTAGACGTTGGCGGTCCACACTTCTTCCTTGTCCTTCTTCTCGACATAGCCGGCGTCGCAGGTCCACAGCCTGGCCGACACTCTCTCCCAACCGAAACGCGACGGCACTTACTCCGCTACCTCCAACCGGGCGGGCCTCGGTTCGTGGTCTCCGCCCCTTCGGTCTAGTTTAGCGAGTACCGCCCTCCGCTGGCGGCGCCGCCATCCGCTGTGTCATAATCGCGGCAGGTCCACGCCTCGTCCGGCAGGGTGACGCCGGCCCGGCATTCCAAACCCATGTCTCTCGAAATTCAGCAGCGGGAACGCGAAGGCATCTCCATTTTGGACCTCAAAGGCCGCATCACGGTGGGTCCCGAAGCCAGCGCCTTACGCGAGCGCATCGCGGCGTTGACCGCGGCCGGCACGTCCAACCTGGTCTTCAATCTCAAGGAAGTCGCCTACATCGACAGCACCGGCCTGGGCGCGCTAGTCATCTGTGCCACCAGCTTGCGCAAGGCCCACGGCAACGTCAAACTGCTCAACCTCACCCGGCGTAACATCGAACTGCTGGTCATGACCAAGCTGGCCACGGTCTTCGAAATCTTCACCGACGAGCAGGACGCCGTCAACAGCTTCTACCCCGGCCGCAAAATCCAAACCTTCGATATCCTGAGCTTCGTGCAGGAATTGCAGAGCGAGGAATAGCTCCCATGCCGCTGGTGGTCATCGGAGGCGTCGCCGCGGGTTTGAGCGCCGCCGCCCGCGCGCGCCGCATCGACCCGCTTCTCGAAATCGTCGTCCTGGAGCAAGGCCCAGCCGTTTCCTACGGCGCCTGCGGGCTCCCCTATTTCGTCGAAGGCCGCGTCCGCGAGGCTCGCGACCTGGAGGTCTACACGCCCGAGTACTTTCGCAAAGAGCGCAATATCGACGTGCGCACCGGCGTCCGCGTCGCCTCGATCAGCCATCCGCGCCGCGAAGTGACGCTCGCTTCCGGCGCCCGCGTGGCTTACGAGAAGCTGGTCATCGCGACCGGCGCCCGCTGCGATGTCTCCGGAATCCAGGGCACCGGCCAGCCCCATGTCTTCACGCTCCACACACTCGACGACGCCGAACGGATGCGCACGTTCCTGCGCGAGCGCAACCCGCGGCGCGCCGTGGTGGTGGGTGGCGGCTACATCGGAGTCGAGGTGGCCGACGCCCTGCGCCGCAACGGCCTGCGGGTGACCCTGATCGAGCGCTCCCCGCATCTCTTGGTGCGCCCCGACGCCGAATTCACCGCGGCCGTGCGCCAACAACTGGAGAAGCACGGCGTCGAGGTGCGCTGCGAAACCGCGGCCTCGGTCATCGATTCGGGCGCCGTCGATGGCATTCCCTGCGACATGGTGGTGGTCGCCGCGGGCTTCCGCCCCAACGTCGAGCTAGCCGCCGAGGCGGGCATCCAGCTCGGCCGCTCCGGCGCAATCCGCACCGACGACCGCATGGAGACCAACCTCCGCGGCGTTTTCGCGGCCGGCGATTGCGCCGAAGTCAACCACTTGGTCACCGGCCGGCCCACTTACATCCCGCTCGGCACCACCGCCAACAAGTGCGGCCGCGTGGCCGGCGCCAATGCCGCTGGGGGACGCGAACGCTTCCCCGGCATCGTGGGAACTTCCATCGTGTCCGTTTTCGGAATGGCCTTCGCCACCACCGGCTTCTCCGCCGCCGAGGCGCGCGCCGAAGGCTTCACGCCGGTCTCCGCGCGCATCCAGGCCCACCCCCGCCCGCGCTACTTCCCCGGCCCCAAAACCACGGTCGAACTGGTGGCCGACCGCGTTTCACGCCGCCTCGTCGGCGGTTCCGTGATCGGCGACGAGGCCGCCGCCGGCCGCATCAACGTGATCGCCTCCGCGCTCGCAACCCGCATGCGCGTGGACGAATTCGAACAACTCGATCTGGCCTACTCGCCGCCCTTTTCCCCCGTTTGGGACCCGCTGCTGCTCGCCGCCCAGCAACTCATGAAAGCCTTGTAGCAACCTTTTCTGCAGCCATCTCTCAGTTTCTTCGCGCCCCGCACCGTTCTTATGTGGGGCAGGTTGTCAACCTGCGGCCGATTGTCAATCGGCCCGGCGAGCGGAGCTCGCCAGCGCGAGGCAACCAATTTTCCGCCGTTCTCCGGAATTTCGCGCGCCGTTTAGTCTCTCCGTGCCGCTCCCCGAGTGGACCGAATCCAACCAGCCCGCCCGCGTCTCCCGCCGCGCAACGCCGTCCCTCCCGCGATAGAATATAGACAATCTCTATGGCCGACAAGATCGACATTCTGGGTACCGCGGCCGCCATCGCCAAGGGCATGGGCGTCACCTTCCGCGAGATGTTTTCCCCCATCGTGACCGACGCCTATCCCGACGAGCCGCCCAAGTTCCAGGAGCGCTTCCGCGGCGTCCACGTTCTGGAACGCGACGCCAACGGCATGGAAAAGTGCGTCGCCTGCTTCCTGTGCGCCGTCGCGTGCCCGTCCAACTGCATCTACATCGAGGCCGCCGAGAATACCGACAAGGTCCGGATCTCCGGCGGCGAGCGTTACGCCAAGGTCTATAACATCGATTACAATCGCTGTATCTTCTGCGGCTACTGCGTCGAAGCATGCCCCACCGATGCCATCACCCACGGCCACGGTTTCGAAGTCGCCAGCTTCGACACCTCCACGCTCGTCAAGCGCAAGGAAGACATGCTGGTGCCCATAGCCGCCCATCCGCCCGCCAGTGCCGCGTAGAGGAACCCGTCCGGTGAAATGCCCGCCCATTCCTCCCCGGCCCGCCGTGCGCTCATGGACCCTGCTCGCGGTGCTGCTACCCGCCGTGGTTTTGGCCTATGCCAATCACTTCAACAACGACTTCCACTTCGACGACGCGCACACCATCACCACGAACCCCTACATAACCAGCCTGCGGCACCTCCCCGAGTTCTGGACGAGTGCGGCCACCTTCAGCACGCTGCCCGCCAATCGCACTTATCGCCCCGTGGTCTCAACCACCCTGGCGCTGGACTATTGGATCGGCGACGGCTTGCGGCCTTTCTATTTCCACCTCGACACGTTCCTGTGGTACCTGCTGCAACTGGCGCTGATGTTCTTTCTGTTCCGCCGCGTCTTCGATCTGGCGCTGCCCGGCGGCCCTAACCCATATCTCGCCTTCTTCGCGGTGGCCTGGTACGGACTGCACCCGGCCAATGCCGAGACGGTCAACTATATAATTCAGCGGGGCGACTTACTAGGCACTCTGGGCGTTGTGGCGGCGCTGTATCTCTATGCCACCGAGGGGCGCGCCAGGCGGTACCATCTTTATCTCATCCCGGCCGCGATCGGCCAGTTGGCCAAGCCGCCGGCGCTGATTTTCCCGGCGATCCTGTTAGTTTACATCCTACTGTTCGAAGGCCGGAACGCCTGGAGAAAGTGTCTCCCTTCGGTAGCGGCTGCGGTTCTCATGGCGGCCTTGCAAGCCGTTATGACTCCGCCCGCATTCTCGACAGGCGCGGTTTCCGCCTATGCCTACCGGATCACGCAACCGTTAGTGATCCTGCGGCACTTCGGCAGTTTCTTCCTCCCCCTGTGGCTGACCGCCGATACCGACCACCAGGCTCTGCCTACGCTTTGGCGGCTAGACGGGCTGCTCGGCGTGGCGTTCGTGCTGGCACTGCTGGCGGCGGCACTCGCCCTGACGCGGCGGCGCGAACTGCGGCCGATCGCCTTCGGTCTGTTCTGGTTTCTGCTGGCGGAAGCACCGGCGGCCATCTTCCCGGTATCCGAGGTCGAGAACGATCACCGCATGTTCTTCCCCTTTGTGGGCCTGGCCATGAGCGTCGTCTGGGCCGCCAGCCTCGGCGCTCGCCGCCATTGGAGGGTGGCCTCGGCCGTAGCGGCGCTCGGCCTGGTCGCGTATGGCTACGGTACCTGGCAGCGCAACCGCGCGTGGCGCACCGAAGAGAGCCTGTGGCGCGACGTCGCCGCCAAGAGCCCGCGCAATGGGCGCGGCCTGATGAACTACGGCCTCACCCTGATGGCCCGCGGCGACTACCAGGGCGCGTTCGATAACTTCCAGCGAGCCACCGCGTTTACGCCCGCGTATTCGCTGCTGGAGATCAACCTGGGGATTGCCTGCGGCGGTCTGGGCCGCTTGACCGAAGCGGAATTGCACTTCCTGCGCGCCATGCAATTAGCGCCGCGCGACGCGCAGAGTCACTTCTTCTATGGCCGCTGGCTGGAGGAGAATGGCCGCACGCCCGAAGCGCTCGTGCAGCTTCGCTTGGCGGCCAGCCTCAACCCGGATTCGCTCGACTCGCAGCGTTTGTTATTGCGGATTCTGGCGCGCCTCCGCGTTTGGGGGGAAGTGAAAACCGTGGCCGATGGGATTCTCCGCCTGGCGCCCGGCGACTCGGTGGCGCTCCAGTATCTGGGAGACGCAGCCGCCGCCGACAGGGAGTTAGCTGCCGCCGAAATCCTCGCGCAAACCAATCCTTCTCCCGATAACTACCTCAACTTGTCTCTGCTATATCACCACGCGGAGCGGTTTGAGGAGTCGATTGCAGCGTCCCGCCAGGCGCTTAGTTTGAAACCGGATTTTGCCGAAGCCTACAACAATATCGCCGCGGCCTATGAAGCGATGGAGAAGTGGGACGAAGCCATCGCCGCGGCGCGCCAGGCACTGCGCATACGCCCGGATTTCCAACTGGCCCGGAATAATCTGGCCTGGGCGGAGGCGCAGAAGCAGCGCAAGTAGGCTCCAAGACGGTCTACCCGTTTCTAACGTGTAGGAAATCCCGGCGTTCCGGGTTAGTACCGTATCGAGGTTTTCCCAATTGCCAAGAAGGTAATTTACTGCTAAGGTATTCAGGAGGCGATTGGCTGAATTGTTTGTCCGATTGCCTCCATCCAATTGACACGCGTGCCGATAACCAATCGCGTGGCGGATGTCGGAGGAGGCCTACGTTGCGCTATCTTGCGTGTTTGGGCGTGCTAATCGCGTTCGCTGCGGCGCCGGTTGGCGCCGGCACGATTCTATATCAGGGGACCTTCGCTCTGGACAACCAAGTCCAGGAGTTTACCTTCACGGTGGCCTCCACGACCACCGTCACCCTGGAAACCTATGGGTATGGTGGAGGCACGGTGGGTTCCACGACCATTCCGGCCGGAGGATTTTACCCCACCATCGCGCTGTTCGATCCGTCGCCGAATTATAGCAATACGGTTAGCTGTCCCAGTCCCGGCACCGCCGACCCGGTCTACGGGTGTTACGATGCCTACCTGCAGCAGCTTGTGACTCCCGGTACCTATACGGTCGCCTTGATGGTGTTTGATAACGCCGCCAATGGCGATCTGGGCAGTGGGTTCGCTAATGACTCCAACCCGGGATTCACCTGCGCGGAGGCTGGCGGCCTTTCCGGATCGTTTTGCGACCTTTCGGGCGCGGGCGAATCGCGCACCGGGAATTGGGCATTGGCGATCACGGGCGCGGACTCGACCCTAGAGCTCGGGGGCCAGACGCCCGAACCATGCGCGGTCTCCCTTGCGGGAATTGGCTTGGCGCTGGCCGCATTCTTATCGCGGCGGCACGTAATATCGAATCGGAGGATCGGATGAATAGAACTGCTCTTCTCGGATCTCTTGCCCTGGCTATCGCTCCGCTGGGATTGATGGCCCAAACTCTGACCACGTCTCAAGACGCCTATTACATTCCCGGCAATGCGACTCCATATGGGAAGGCCGTCTACATCACTGTGGGAAATTCGTCTTCTGTCGGCTTGGTGCAGTTTGACTTGACCGTGTTGCCGGCGGGAATCACCGCCAGCCAGGTGGTCAAGGCGAACCTCACGTTGTACGCTGACGCCGTAAGTTCTCCCGGCACGATCAATTTGAATTCCGCGCTAGGCAGTTGGGTGGAGACCACGGTGAGCGGCACGGTGGGCTATCCGGCGATGGGCGGCACCGTAGCCACCGGAGTTCCCGTTTCGACCCCCGGAACGTTCGTGACCATTGACGTGACTTCGGCGGTTCAGAACTGGATCAGTATTCCCTCCAGCAACAACGGCTTGATGATTACCGCCAATGGCAGCACCGTGGCCCAATTCGACGCCAAGGAGAACACCACCACCAGTCATCCCGCCACGTTGGACATGGTCCTGAGCCTTGGCGGCGACGCGCAAGGTCCCGCTGGAGCGACCGGCCCGGTCGGCCCGACAGGTCCCGCCGGCGCCACCGGCGCTACTGGCCCGATCGGCGCAGCCGGCCTCACCGGCGCAATTGGCGCTACTGGTTCGGGTGGCCCGACAGGTCCCGCCGGTGCAACTGGCGCTACTGGCCCGATCGGTGCAGCCGGTCCCTCCGGTGCGACTGGCTCGATTGGCCCGACAGGTCCCGCCGGTGCGACCGGCGCTACCGGCACGGTCGGTGCGGCCGGTGCCACCGGGGCAACCGGCGCGGTCGGCCCGACAGGTCCCGCGGGCGCAACTGGCGCAACAGGTTCGATCGGTGCAGCCGGTCCCACCGGCGCAACCGGCGCGGTTGGCCCGACAGGCCCCACCGGAGCCGCCGGCGCTACCGGCACGGCGGGCACCAACGGAGCGAACGGCACCAACGGCACCAACGGAGCCGCCGGCCCCACTGGCCCCGCAGGCCCACTCACCAACGTCTTCCCCGCCCGGACGACCCTCGTTCCAGCGGGATCCACCACCACCATCCTCGACACGGATACCAACACCATCTTCTTCGTGGATTCCCAAGCCTCGACGCACGCCACCATCACTCTGCCGCACTGCAACAATGGCACGCGATTTGACGGCAAGAAACTCTCGTTCGTCGTCCAGAATATCTGGAGGAACACCGAGAACTCAGGCAACGGCGCCGGCCCCACTATTACGGTCCAGGGCACAGACAGGATCTCCGATTACGGAGCCACGCTGCAGAACGGGACGGTCACTTATAGTACGGGCTTGCCGATATCCAGCGGTACAAGCGCCTTCGCCTACGTGTGCTACGCCGGGAACCTCGACGGCCACCCCGGCGTCTGGTTCCAGGTCGCTTTCTAATACGCAGTCTTAGCCGCGGAAGGTCCCCCAAGCTGACGAGGCCGCACCGCGGCGCGCGCCTCGCAGCCATCTAACACCTGAGGAGAACTGCATGATGGAAATATACATCGGAACGATCATGATGTTCACTTTTAACTTCGACGTCATGGGCTTTGCCACGTGCGATGGGCGTTTGCTGCCGGTTCAGCAGTACGCGGCCTTGTTTGCGCTCATCGGAGCCACTTACGGCGGCGACGGCGTCACCAACTTCGCGTTGCCGGACCTGCGTGGGCGCGTCCCCATTGGTATTGGTCAGGGCCCTGGCCGGAGCCAGTATATCTATGGGCAGCATGGCGGCGCGGAAAGCGTGACTCTGCAATCCGCCAACATGCCCTCACATACCCACCCCGTAAACGCTTCCTCGGCGGCGGCCGGCCGCGGCACCTCGCCGAGTGGCAACGTCCTGGCGGTCCCGTCCGGCTCCATTGAAATCTATAACGCCGCGGCCACTACCGGCGTCACCATGAATGCCGGTATGATTGGCCCGCCGGCCGGCGCCGGCTCGCCCACCCCGGTCTCCGTTGTCCAGCCCTACCAAGCCGTGAGTTTCCAGATCGCCCTGCAAGGGTTATTCCCGACCAGAGGTTGACCGCGACTCTCCATACCGGCGCGCCGTTCAAATCGGGCGGCGCGCCACCCGCAGCGCCTCCACCAACTTCTTTACGTCGGGAGTCTGCGTCACCGTCTGGCCGATAGAAATTAACTCCAGCAGGAACGCATCCGCCCGGAATGCGTTGGCGCGGGCCTCCAACCGGCTCATCCGCTCCGCCATCCCGCGATCCGCCGCCCGCGCTTCCACCTGCTGCGCCACATGGCGAACGATCTCGCTCCGGCTCACCGCCTTGCCCCGCACGTAGATGCCGGGCGAATCCAGATACTCCGCCACCGCGTAAAGCCGGAACGCCGGCGCTGGCGCCGCCAGCGCTACGCCCGCCGCTGGCCGGTTGTAAGCCGCAGCCCCCGCCAGCGCAAAATCGGGCATGCCCGCGCCGCGCGCCGCGACCGCCGCCGCCAGGTCGATGGCCGCAATCCGCGGCTCCCCTTCGAATCCCGCCGCCCGCCACGCTCCCAACAGTTCGCGGTCCGCCAACCATCGCCGCAGCATCACGCTGCCCCGGCGGGCCTCTTCGATCGGCGGATCGTCCCGCCAGTTGCGCAGGTGGAAGAAGTGGAACTTGCGCAGAAACGCCATGTCGTCCAGCAGGGCCGTGCCAGCCTGGGGCGTCATCCCAGCCACTCCGCCAGCAGCCCGGCGGCGATGGCGCGAAACTCCGCCGCGTCGCCGAACTCGAAGCACCGCGTGCCGCCCGCCGCCGCCAGCCCCTCGCGGAATTTCTCCACCACCGGGTCCGCGGGCCGCCCCTCCATCTGCTTCTTGAAGAGTGCCACCGTCTCGCGCATTGGCAGGTTCGGGTCGGCACAGCACTTCCGCGCCACCCACCAATCGTGCTCGTAGGTGTTGCCCGCTATCCCCAAGGTATCGTCCACCGCCAGCAGGTAGTAACTGCACAACCGTATGTTGTAGTCGATGGCCCCCTGTGGGTGCGCCTTATTGGCCTCCGTCAGCGGCACGTAAAGCTTGCCGAGCGCCATCGCGCGCTCCCCGTTGCAGGCGCCCGCGGCCTCGTGAAATGCCGCCTGCTCTTCCGCCAGGCTTCCCGGAGCCGCCAAGAACACGTGTACCAGAGTCATAGGGTGGTGAAGATCAACTTACCACAGATGTTACGCCAAAGTAAGGTTGGCCTGCGCCGCGATGTCCAGCCCCGCGAACTCGCCCCGCTCCAGCTTAGGGAACGCCGCCGCCGCGATCATGGCGGCATTATCCGTCGATAGGCCCGGCGAGGGAAAGTACACCGGGTAGGGCAACCGCGCCGCGCCAGCCGCCGCGCGCAATCCCGCGTTGCAGGCCACGCCGCCCGATACGATCAGGCACCGCGCCCCAATCTGCCCCGCCGCCGAGGCCGCCCGCTTCAGTAACTCGTCGATCACCGCGTGCTGGAAGCTCGCCAGCAGCCCCAGCGTCTCCCGCGGCGTCGCCGCCAGCCACTGCTCGGTGGTCGGCTGCGCGTGCTCGCGCGCCAGCGCCCGCCGCGCCGCGATCTCCGCCGCCATGTCCCGCGCTTCCACCCACCGCAGCACCGCCGTCTTCAGCCCGCTGAAGCTGAAGTCCAGCGCGTTGCCTTTCATTTTGGCGAAGGTGAAGCGCACCGCGTGCGGATCGCCGTGGGGCGCCAACCGGTCGATCACCGGCCCGCCCGGGTACCCATACCCCAGCAGCTTGCCCACTTTATCGAACGCCTCGCCAGCCGCATCGTCGCGCGTCTTCCCCAGCAGCCGGTACGCAAATCCCGCCCGCACTTCGAACAGGTGCGTGTGCCCGCCGCTCACCACCAGCGCCAGCGCCGGGTACTCCACCGGCAGCCCGTCGCGCGCCGCCTCCAGGACCACCGCGTGGATGTGCCCCTCCACGTGGTTCACCGCGATCAGCGGCACCCCGCTCGCAAAGCTTAGCGACTTGGCGTACGTCAGCCCCACCAGCAGCGAACCCACCAGGCCCGGCCCCACCGTCGCGGCAATGGCGGCCAGGTCCTCCAGCCGCGTATCCGCCTCCGCCAGCGCCCCCCGCACCACCGGCACGATGGCGCGCAGGTGCTCCCGCGACGCCAACTCCGGCACCACGCCGCCGTACTTCCCGTGGGTGCTCATTTGCGACGCCACCACCGAGCTGAGCACGCGCTGCCCGTCCGCCACCACGGCCGCCGCGGTTTCGTCGCACGAAGATTCGATGCCGAGAATACGCACTAACCCCATGGTAGCCGAGCCGCGGTCTTCAATCCGTCATCAACCGGTCCAGCGAATCCCGCACCGGCATGATCCCCCGCCTGGCGCTGAAGTTCAGCAGCCCCGACGCCTTCCACGCGCACCGCTGCGCCGCGTTGCGCGCCTGCAGAAGAAGCGGCCGCGACGGATGGTTGGGACCCAGACTAGCCAGGGTACCGCAGACGCCGCTGAGGATGACAGTCAGCTCGTTATTGAGGTCGTGTGCCGCCGCCGCCGTAACCGCGCACGCACGATCTGTCTTATTCAAGTGCTCCACAACCAAATCGTACTCCCGTGTCTTTTGCTTCCCCGGCCCGGTTTCGGCTAACCGCTTTCAAATGAACGAAAGAAAGTCGCGAAAACGTTGTGAACGACTTTTTGACGCGCCGCGGTTTGTCATCCTCCAGTGCTATTCTCGGACAATGGTCCCCGAAACCCTGGTGCTCGGCCTGGTCTGGTATATCGTCTTCCTGCTCTCCACCACCTGCCACGAGGCGGCCCACGCCCTGGCCGCGAAACTCGGAGGCGATCTCACCGCGTTCCACGGCGGCCAGGTCTCGCTCGACCCCGTTCCCCACATCCGCCGCGAGCCTTTCGGGATGGTGGTCTTCCCCATCATCTCCTACGCCGTCGGCGGCTGGATGATGGGATGGGCCAGCGCGCCCTACGATCCCCTCTGGGCCCAGCGGCATCCCCACCGCGCCTCGTTAATGGCACTGGCCGGTCCCGCCGCCAATTTCTCGCTGGCGATCCTGGCCGCCATCCTCATCCACGTGGGCCTCTGGACCGGCGCCCTCCACGCCCCCGACTCGGCCGATTTCACCCACATCGTAGCCGCCACGGCAACCACCGGCATCGCACCAGGCGCCGCCACTTTCCTCAGCGTGCTCTTCAGCCTGAACCTGCTGCTGGGCACTTTCAACCTGTTGCCGCTCCCGCCGCTCGATGGCTTCAGCGCTGTGGGCCTGCTGATGGGGGATGACATGGCGGCGCGGTTCCAGGCGTTCGGCCAGCAGATGCGCGGCTTCAGCATGATCGGCATGCTGATCGCCTGGCGGATCTTCGGCCCGCTGTTCGGCCCCATCTTTCACCTGTCGCTGAAAGCGCTCTACCCCGGTTTGGCGTACGGGCAGTGAGCGCGGCCGCGCCGGCCATTTCGCGTCAGCGTCTCAAGATGCCCATCAATTCTGAATCCCGCGGGCCGTCCAAGCCGTCGCTCATCGCGCCATATGCGCCCGCGCGAACGCAAAAAACGCCGGCCAGTTCGGCCCGTCCGTATGCCCTTCGCTGTGCTGCCGGAACGCCACGTCTCCCGCCACCAGCGCCGTCCCGGCCGGCGGGAACTCGCTGGTCCCCAGGTCCTTCTTCCCCAGCAGCCTATACACCGGCCCCGCCGCCACTTCCGCTAGGAACATGCCCTTCGGGTCCGCCCAGCCATCGCCCTCGATGCTCCCCGACCCTATGAACACCGGCCTCGGCGCGCACATGGCGATCAACTCGTGCGAATCCACCGGCAGATCGTTCCAGCCGAGCGGCGGCCCGGCGTACTTCAGGAAGTTGCCCGCCATCCAGTGGAACTCGCCCGCGGCGGCGATATTCTCCACCAGTTCGCCAAAGTTTCGGCGATGCAGCTTGGCCCCGCCTTCTCCGGACGAACTCACGTACGCCGTCCAGAACCGCTGGTCGTAGGCCAGCGCAATCAGCGCCGCCTTGCCCCACCGCGAATGGCCTTCAAGAGCGACATGGGTGGCATCCACGGTCTTGTCGGTTTCGAAGTAGTCCAGCGCCCGGCTGGCGCCCCATGCCCACGCGCGCAGCACGCCCCAATCCTCCAGGCCGCGCGGCTCGCCCTTGCTGCACAGTCCGATGATGCCCCGCGGCAGCCCCATGGCGTTGTCCGCCTGCACGCTATTGGTCGAGATCTCCGCGTAACCCCACCCCTTGGCGATCGCCTGCTCCTGCCACGAAGGGCCAGCCGGAGCCGCTTCGCTCGCCACCGCGGCAGCTTGCGGCGGCACTCGCATCCCGGCGGGGAATGCGGCCAACAGTTGCAGCACCACCGGAACCGGCCCCTTGGCGTTCGCGGGCGTGGTCAGTTTCAATGCGATGTCCAACCGCCCCGCCGGGTACGACGAGTTGTTCACATGGCCCGCCAGCGTCCGCGTCACCGTCGGCGTCTCGCCGAATCCGCCCTGCGTTGTCGTGGTCACTTCCCACGTCACCTTCGGCGTTTCCTTGGGCACGCGGCCATAGATCTCGCGGTCGAAATCCTCCACGATTTCCGGCCGGCGCAGATCCCACCACTCCTTGGCCGTCGAGACTTTCTTGTTGTTCTTCAGCGTCAGCGGATCCGGCAGCGTGGGATACGGGTTGGCCTTGGACTCGTCGAAGTTCCGGTAATACCGCGAGTCCTTGTTGTTCAAGTTCGCGCCGGGGCGCATGTCGGTCATGTGCAGCAGCGCCATCAGCCGCCCGTGATCCGCCTGCGCCACCCGTCGCGCCTCGGCCTGCAACTCGGCCTTCGTCTGCGCGGCCTGCGGCTCTTGGGGCGCTTGAAACGCCGCCATCAGGAACGGGAAAACCGCCAACGGCAGCGCCGCCGGCCACCATCGAATGGAACGCGCTTTGGACACCGGATTCCTCCCTGGCATGGCTCGCAACTACAAAGCTATCACAGGGCCGAAGCACGGGCCGCGCGCCCGCGCCTTCTCTTTTTTTCCGCCCATACTTCCTGCTAAGGTATAGGGCTGGAGTCCGCTTGAAGATCCGATCCAGAAAGTTCGATGGCCGCTGCGGCCGCCACAAACGATACAATCCCGCCGTGGATGGCCAGGCCGGCATCAAGGGCGCCTGTCCCCGCTGCCTGTTGCTATTCGACATCTGGGAGACTTCGCTCAAGCTCAACCGGTCGATTCGCCGGTTCAATCCGAACCACGACGACCTACAGCCGCCCGTCGAGCCCAAAGTGGTCCAGGAACCCGATCCGCGCCAGATGAGCCTGCTAACGGAAAATGGCGTCTGACACCTTTTTCCTGATCAAAGTAGCCAGGGGCTGCGGGCCGTCACCTATGTGCCTGCTTCGCCCGTCGCGATCGAGCGCCCAATCCAGGCGAAAACGAATAGGGCCAGTCCGCCGATCCAGGAGCCCAGACTGAACGTTGCCGCAAAATACTCGGCGATCACGACGCCTGTGGCGATCAGGATTCCCGCCAGGAACAGGAACATGCGCATCCCGTAGAGAGTTGCGAACGGCAAATAGTGTGCGCCGGCAAGAACCATCAGGGCCGGGAAAAACCAGTTCAAGCGGTAGTTAGCCACGGGCACGAGAAGCAGCATCGAAAACGGCAGCACCAACGCGACCTGCATCCCCAGGCTCGTGAACGGATTCTCTGCGCTAACGGACGCGCGGCGGGAGGACAATCGCAGCAGCATCTGCGTAAGCGGAAATATGAAGAATCCCCCGATGACGACGGCCAGAATAGACGCTCTTGGACCGACCCACGTACCTAGCGTCGCGGAGACCAACCAAATTGCTGAGCTGACAAGCTGTCCCCAAAACCCGCCAACATAGACGGATCGCATTTCTCGTTGAGCGTCCTGGACGTTCATTCAAATCTCCAAAAAGGGGCAATAAATGGCGTCTGACACCTTTTTCCTTTTTACCTACCCCGCCATCGCGTGCAAGGCGCGCGGCAGCGGCTCGTCGTAAGTCACCATCTCATACAGCGACGCGTCGCTCATAATCCGCTTCACCAGCGCAGCGTGCATGGCATGCCCCGCGCGTTCCGCAATCACGTGCCCCAGCAGCGGCCGCCCCAGCAGCGCCAGGTCGCCAATCAGATCCAGCGCCTTGTGCCGGCAGCACTCGTCCGGTGCCCGCAGGCCCTCGGGGTTGACCGCCCCTTCCGGCCGGAAGCACACCGCGTTCTCCAGCGACGCCCCGCGGATCAGCCCCATGTTGCGCATCTGGTCCAGGTCCTTTTCCCACCCGAACGTCCGCGCAAACGCCAACTCGCGCGCGAAATTCTCCGGCGTCACTTCCAGCTCGATGCTCTGCCGCCCCACCGGCTCCGGGTAGTCCGTGTCGCAGGTCAGGCGGAACGTCTCATCGGGAACGATGCTGATGCGCTTGTCCTTGTCCTCCACCGAAACCGGCCGCCGTATGCGCAGATACCGCCGCTTCCGCCGGTATTGCCGGATCCCCGCTTCCTCGATCATCCGCACGAACGGCAGGCCGCTGCCATCCAGTATGGGCACTTCCAGGTTGTCTATCTCCACCGTGACATTGTCGATGCCCATCGAGTAGAACACGCTCAGCAGGTGCTCGGTGGTCGATATCAGCACGCCTTGCCGCATCAGACTGGTGGCGTAACTCACGCGCGCCACGTGTTGCCAACTGGCCGGTACGCGGAACGGTACCCGCCCCAGGTCCGTTCGCAGAAACTCAATCCCGGTCTGCACCGGAGCGGGCAGCATGCGGATCTGCACCGGCACGCCGCTATGAAGCCCTATCCCCGAGGCCTCCACGGGACGCTGCAGCGTGGTCTCAAATCTTAAGTCCAAGGACCATTACAGCAGTTGGCGTCAGTAACTTCAAGTTTTTGATTCGAAAGGCTTTGTCAAAGGTACTAGTGTGGCTTTATTGCAACACTCTGTCGCGCTTTCGAGCCGCTTGTCGCCGCCGCAGACCCTTCCCTGCCCCAACTATCGTATGATGGCCGAAGTGCCCCAACAAAAGGTATTCCTGATCGACACCTTCGGGTTCATCTTCCGCGCCTACCACGCCCGCGCCCGCTCCGGCGCCCCGCCCATGCGCACCTCGGCCGGCCTCTCCACCGAAGCCGTCTTCATCTTCAATAGCATGTTGCGCAAGGTGCTGAAAAAGTTCGACCCCCAGTTCATCGCCGCCGTCTTCGAAAGCGAGGAGCCCACCCTCCGCTCCATCGAATTCGCCGACTACAAGGCCAACCGCGCCGAAACGCCCGAGGACCTGATCCCGCAGATCCCCCAAGTCCGCCGCCTCCTCGAAGCCATGCGCATCGCCGTCCTCGAATACCCCGGCTTCGAAGCGGACGACGTCATCGGCACCGTCGCCCGCCGCGCCGAAGCCGCCGGCTGCGAAGTGGTCATCGTCTCCAGCGACAAGGACATGCTCCAACTCGTCACCAGCCGCGTCGCCATGCTCAACCCCGCCAAGGACGATGAATGGTACGGCCCCGACGAGGTCCTCAAGTTCATGGGTGTCCGCCCCGACCAGGTGGCCGACCTCTTGGCGCTCAAAGGCGACGCCGTCGATAACATCCCCGGCGCCCCCGGCATCGGCGACACCGGCGCCAAGGCCCTGCTGGAGCGCTTCGGCACCCTGGAAGCGGTCATCGGCCGCGCCGCCGAAATCGAGCGCAAGACCTACCGCGAGAGCCTCCAGAACCACGCCGACCAGGTGCGCCTCAGCAAGCGCCTGGCGACCATCAGCACCGACGTCCCCGTGGAGTTCTCGCTCGACGCCATTCGCGCCCAGCCCCCCGACGATGTGCTCCTGAAGGCCTTCTATAAGGACATGGAGTTCCACAGCCTGCTCAGGGAACTGGGCCCTGGCGAGGACACCCGCGCGCGCGATTACCGCGTAGCCGCTGATGCCGAAGAGCTGGCTGCGTGGCTGCGCGAATCCGCCGGCGCGCCCGTCGCCGTGGCCATCGCCAGTCCCACCGAAGGCGGCTTGGCGTTCGACACCGTTGGCGCCACCCTCGGCCTCGCCTGGCGCCCCGGCGAAGCCCGCGCCGTGCCAGCCGATCTGCTCCCAGCCCTCAAGCCGTGGCTCGAAGACGTCGCCGCCCCCAAGCTCGCCTGCGACGTGAAATCCGTCCTCCTGGCGCTGGCCCGCCTCGACATCGAGGCCCGCGGTTTCCGCTACGACGTGATGCTCGAAGCCTTCCTTCTGGACGCCGATCCCGCCGGCTGCTCGCTCCCCGAACTGGCCCGCCGCCGCCTGGACCTCAAGCCCGGCCCCGCCCCCGAGCAGCACGCCGATATCGCTCTCGAACTCTGGGCCCAAACCTGGCCGGAAGTTCAGCGCCGCGGCCTCGCCGGTCTCTACACCACCATTGAGCTCCCCCTCATCCGCGTGCTGGCCCGCATGGAACGCACCGGCATCACGGTCGATTCCGCCGAGCTCCACCGCCTCTCCGGCCTCATGGAGACCGAAATCGCGCGCCTCACCGCCGAAATCCACGCGCTTGCTGGCAAGCCCTTCAACATTAACTCGCCGCAGCAGTTCGCCAAGGTTCTCTACGAGGACATGGGCGTGCCCGCACCGGCGAAGCACGGCAAGGGCAAGAACCTCTCCACCGCCGCCGATGTGCTGGACCTGCTCGCCCCCGACCACGAGATCGTCCGCAAGGTGCTCGAATACCGCCAGCTCTCGAAACTCAAGGGCACCTACGTGGACGCGCTGCCCGCCCTCATCGACCCGCAGACCGGCCGCCTCCACACCAGCTTCAACCAGGCCGGCGCCGCCACCGGCCGCCTGTCGTCCTCCAATCCCAACCTGCAGAACATCCCCATCCGCACGCCTCTCGGCCGCGAGATCCGCGCCGCCTTCGTCCCCCGCGCCGGATGGGGCATGATCGTGGCGGACTACTCCCAGATCGAGCTCCGCCTCCTGGCCCACATGTCCGGCGACGAGGTGTTGCTCGACGCCTTCCGCCGCGGCGAAGACATCCACACCCGCACCGCCGCCGAGGTGATGGGCGTGCCGCCCATGATGGTCACGCCCGAAGCCCGCCGCGAGGCCAAGGCCGTCAACTTCGGCATCGTCTACGGCATCAGCGGCTTCGGCCTGGCCGCCCAGTTGGGCATCACGCGCGCCGAGGCCGACAAGTACATCCGCAACTACTTCGCCCGCTATCTCGGCGTGCGCCGCTTCCTGGACGACACCCTGGCCGAGGTCCGCCGAACCGGCGTGGCGCGCACGCTATTTGGCCGCGAGCGCCCCATCCCCGACATGGATAGCGGCAACTCGGCCGCCCGCGGTTTCGCCGAGCGCACCGCCCTGAACTCCCCGCTCCAGGGTACCGCCGCCGACCTCATCAAGCTCGCCATGGTCCGCATCGATGCCGCGCTCGCCTCCGCCGGCCACCGCGCCGCCATGCTCCTTCAGGTCCACGACGAGCTGGTGTTCGAATGCCCGCCCGAGGAAGTGGACGCGCTCCGCACCCTGGTGAAGCGCGAAATGGAAGGCGTGCTGGAATTGAAGGTGCCGCTGGTGGTGGATATCGGCGTTGGAAACAACTGGCGGGACGCGAAATAGGGCCGCAGAAAAGCGAAAAGCCGGACCGTGCGAACGGTCCGGCTTCATCGCCAAAAAGTGCTGAACTACGGAACCAGCTACGCCTGCTTGCGCTTCCGCAGCAGTGCGCCCAGCGCCAGGAGAGCCCCGCCGCTCAGGAACATGCTGGCCGGCTCGGGCGTGGAGCTGTTGTCGTAGTCATACGTGACCGTCGCCGAAACAGTGGCTTGGTCGCTAATCCCGAGCTGGATGTTGGCGCCTCCTCCGGAAAAGCTCTCGCCCGACAACGTGTTGGTGGTCAGAGTAAACGAGTTCGAGCCCATGTAGGGGCTGAAAAGGCTGGGGTTGGTAATGGTCACGGAGCTGCTGCCGTTCACCGCGCCGGGGTTGAACGATGTCTGGTTGCAGCCGGCCGGGGTGCCTCCCTGAGTCACAGTGCAGGCGATAGGGGTAGTGGTTCCAGGCCCCAACGCAATCGACGGACTGGTCCACAACGTAAGGACAATCGGATCGGGGCTCAGCGCTGTCGGTGGATCCGTGGTGCCTACGCCGCCAGTGGTGACAGTAGACGTCAGGTTGAGAGTGAAGTCCTCTTCCTCGCTAGCCGTGTTCGTCAAGGTGATGTTCCCCACGTTCTCGCTCACCGTGTAGGCAATCTGAACGCTATCCAGCGTGAAACCGGGAAACGCCGTGGGATCCCACTGCTGCAAACTCAAAGCAACACCGTTGAGCTCCGTGTTCTGGGGTCCGTACGAGGCGGTGTAGAAGATCGTATCGGCCGAAGCGGTACCAGCCGTGAATAGAACAACAGCAAGGATCGCTGCCATGGTCATGAGCAGTCTCTTTAATGTCATCGTGAGCAAACTCCTCCGAAATTTTCCGTGCTCAATCAAATTAACACAAGTTTCAGGTAAAGCGCTACCTCCAAGGTTCTAGTAGTCCCACTTTTTTTGCGACTGACACTCACTTTTTTTCGCTTTGTCACGGAGACCCGTAGAAACCCCCGCAGGGTACTACCCACGCTTTCAGTACCCCGCTCCCCAGTCTTAGCCGCGACTGGGCGTGCGACCAGTTGCCGCGGTGCAGTTCCCCACGCTGCAACCCGGCCCGGAGGCACCCAGGAATTTGTCTGTGGAAGGAAATTCGCGAGGGCAACCAACCGTGGTTTTCAGGTTGGCCCAACCCCGCTGGGCACACTTACGCTGGCAGATTCCGCTTATGGGAATTACTCGGATCTAGCCTAAATTCTTTTGCCGCTCAGGAAACCGGTCTGCGCTTTTTACGCCTGCCCAGCAGGTAGCCCATACCCAGCAACGCCCCGCCGCTAAGAAACACCGTGGTGGGTTCCGGGCTGAACTGCGGTGGCGGACTGGACGAGAATGTCGTAACGCCCCAAGCCGTATTTTGCGTCAGGAACCCGTTCGAGTCCTGGCTCTCCGAGTTCGTCAGCGTCGTGGCGATATTCAAAGCAAACGTCGTGTTTGCAGGGAAGATCAGAAGGCTCGAACTGAAGACGGGGTCCGGAGCAAGACCCGAGTCCCCGAAATTCGCCGTTAGGCCGGCAAGGGTCAACGACGCATCCGTGAACGACCCGGAGAGCAGATTAAACCCTCCTCCAGCCGTGGTGATAGAGAAGGTACCGAAAAAGCCGTCCTCCTCCACCCCCGGTTTTTTGGATGAACCGGTCGCATACGGTGTTGAGTAGCTGATTGCGTTCCAGGTAAGCTCCGCACTCAGGTTCGCATACTGCAAACCCGGGTTATACGCATCATAGAGGTCGTACTGGAAAGTGACCGCGCTGGCCCCACTGAACGCCTCACAGGATAACCCAGAGCCGTCAATGCACGAAATCCCATATGGGGACACTGGGTCGTACGGGGTGATGGTGAACGACGAGGTCCCCAGCGTCTGCGCGATGTTGATTTGCTGGGCCAATGCCATGGCCGGCAGCATTAGCGCTACCACTCCCACGGCAAACCACAAACGTCTTGACATACATCCTCCGAAGATGTCTGGTCTCCAAACTATACCACAAGACCCGGTTTTTTGTACTACTTGTACCGTACCATTGGGTACAGCCTCCGCAGCGCTTTGCGGAGAATCGCACATTCCCTGTGCCGCTCCCTCCGAAATTGTTAGGAATAGCACAAAAACCGCCCCTCGCCGGCATCCCGGTCGATCATCTTTAGATGCGCCCGTCCGCCAGACGATTCGCATCCTCTCCCGCCAGCCGCCCCCCTAGCACGCCCCCCTCCAACCGCCTATTGCTTTTCACACGAAAAGGCCTGAAAATAGGATCGTAAATGTGAGCACCACTAATAGGAGGTGCCAATGCTTCGCAGCGCCGCCAACCGGTCACCCAAGTATCCGTTTTCCAAGGGCTTCTGCTCGCCGCCTGACCCCGGCTGGTCCCGCACCCCAGTGGAGCCCCACCCGTAACGGAGGACCTATGCCGGACTATCGCACCCTTCTCTGCACCGCCGATGAGGCGGTATCCGCCGTCAAGTCGGGCCACCGCGTCTACATCCACAACGGCTGCGCCGAACCGGTCGACCTGGTGCAGGCCCTCACCCGCCGCGGCTCCGGCCTACGCGACGTCGAAGTGGTCCACATGGCCACCATGGGCATCGCCGATTACACCCTGCCCGAATACGAAGGCCACTTCCGCCACAACGGCCTCTTCCTCGGCGCCAACGTCCGCCGCGCCGTGCAGGAAGGCCGCGGCGACTACACCCCCATCTTCCTCAGCGAGGTCGAAGAGCTGTTCCGCTCCCGCGCCCTCCCCGTGGACGTCTGCCTCCTGCAATGCACCCCGCCCGACGAGCACGGCTACATGAGCCTCGGCGTTAGCACCGATGTCACCCACGCCGTGGTCTCCGCCGCCGCCCGCGTGGTAGCCGAGATCAACCCCCAGATGCCGCGCACCTGCGGCGAAACCTTCCTCCACGTCAGCCGCGCCCACGCCCTGGTCGAAACCTCGCACCCGCTGGTCGAGTACCCAGCCCACCCTGTCACCGCCATCCATCGCGCCATCGGCCGCCGCGTGGCGCAACTGGTCCCCGATGGCGGCACCATCCAGACCGGCATCGGCGGCATCCCCGAAGCCACCCTCGGTTTCCTGGGCGGCCACCGCGACCTGGGCATCCACAGCGAAATGATCCCCGATGGCGTCATCGACCTCATGGAATCCGGCGTCATCAATGGCGCCCGCAAGACCCTGCACCCGCGCCGCGCCGTCGCCGGCTTCGTCCTCGGCAGCCAGCGCCTGTTCCGCTTCATCCACGAGAATCCCGCCTTCGAATTCCTCCCCACCGGCCATGTCAACGACCCCTTCGTGATCTCCCGCAACGACCGCATGATAGCCATCAATTCCGCCCTCGAAGTGGACCTCACCGGCCAGGTCTGTTCGGACTCGGTCGGCTGCACGCCCTACAGCGGCATTGGCGGCCAGGTGGATTTCCTGCGCGGCGCCGCCCGCTCGAAAGGCGGCGTGCCCATCATCGCCCTCCCCTCGACCGCCAAGGATGGCGCCATCTCCCGCATCGTCACCTCACTGAAGCCCGGCGCCGGCGTAGTGACCTCCCGCGGCGACGTACATTACGTGATCACCGAACACGGCACCGCCTATCTGCACGGCAAGACGCTCCGCCAGCGCGTGGAAGCCATGATCGCGGTGGCCGCGCCCGAGTTCCGTGCGGAGTTGGAGGAATATGCAAGGAGGGAGAAGTTGATGGAGGCGAGGGAGCCGGCGCTTCGCGGTTGACGGGCAACGAAGCAGCCGGACACAGGGCGCTCAGTAGACCAGGCATCCCATGCGGGGCTTGGTTCGGCGAGTAGAGATCGAATGTCGCCTGACACGCTGCGGTCAGCGAGGCAGCCTTCACGGAGGTGGGTACAGAACGCTAACGACGCGCCGAGACTCCACAGCGTGAGACAACCGTTCCGGGCTGCCAGCGCTCAGCAGGCCTGCGCCACCGACTCGCCCGCCGAACGCGTGGACGGATCTGGCATGAGGCGAATGCACACGGGCGCCGCCGGGCACTCCCCCGGCCGCCGTCGACGTCCTCTACGCGTTTCCTCGGCCCTATCTCTTATGCGGGTCGCCGCATTCGCTGTGGTTCACATGCTCGACGTGTCTTGCCCCGGTGTGAAACAGCCTGACCGTTCCCTCCATGCACTCTCGAAGGTCCCCGCCGAATCGATATTTCTTTGCAGTGCGCTAGGCGCCCGCGCCGCGAACGAAGCCAACACAGGAGAGGGGGACGATGAGATCGTCCCCCTTGTTTGAGTCGAGCTGCCGCCTTGACGTGCCTTACTGCACCGGAATGTAGAGCGTCTGCGAGCCGGCCGTGCCAGCCAGGTTGAAGGTGAGCGGGATCAGGTCGCCGCTGGTCACGTTCGGCACCACCACGTTGAACTGGTACAGGCCCACTGCGGCCGGCGCCAGGCCGGCGTAGTTAACGGTCGCTTCGGTTCCGTTGAACAGGATGTGGAACGCTGCGGTCAGCGAGTTGGTTCCCGAGGCGATATGGCCCGCCTGGATGTCCGGCTGCACAGTGCCGAAGCCGACGCCATAGAGGGTGATCACGTCGCCCGCTTTGGCGCGGCGCGAATTCACGCCGCTGATCGCGCCCGGCGGCAGGACGTACGTTGTACCATCGCTGAACAGCGCCGCGACGTACTGCTTGCCGTTGATGGCGAAAGCATATGGCGCCAGCAGGCCGGGTTGCTCCAGGTTCACGTTGACGGTGTAGGCGGAGCTGCTCCCGGAGGCAGTAGTGACGACCACGGGAAGCGAGCCTGTGCCGATGCCGGAAGGCACCTGCGCGTTCACCTGGCCCGGGCTGATGTAGTCGAGATAGGCCGCCTTCCCGCCGATGGTGATGCTGGTGCCGTCAAGCGACGTCGGCGCCGTGGTGCCGTTGAAATCAGCTCCGGTCCAAGAGCGCGAATCCGCGGCGAGGTTCTTGCCGTAGATTTCGATCCACGATCCAGGCGCGACTGAAGTCGATGCGCCAAAGGCGCTGGCCGTGATCAAGCCGCCGGAGGTGATCGACGGTGCAGTGGCGGAAGCAGTGTTCGTGAGCTTGCGCACCCGGTTGTTGTACGTATCAGCAATCAAGATCCGGTCGGTGCTGGTTACCGTGACTCCCTGGGGATGGTAAAACTCTGCGCCAGTTGCGGCTCCGCCGTCCCCCGAGTTCCCCTGCGAACCATCGCCGGCGATGGTGCTGATCGAGCCGTTGGTCGCGACGATGCGGATTCGGTTGTCATATGTATCTGCGATATAGATATTACCGCCCGAATCAACGGCCACACCGTACGGGCTCGACACACCCGCCTTTGTCGCCAGACCTCCGTCGCCCGAATAACTGCCTGATCCGGTGCCCACGAGGGTCGAGATTATGCCCGATGCATTCACTTTGCGAATGCGGTTGTTGAACTGGTCGGCTATGTATAAGTTGCCGGCGCTATCCAAGGCTACTGCATCCGGCATGACGGCGGCGCTCGTCGCCGCTCCTCCGTCGCCGTTTCCGTTCAACAAGAATGAATAACCACTGCCAGCGATCGTTGTAATGACGCCGCTAGGCGACACTTTGCGGACTTTGTAATGCCATGTATCAGCGACATAGAGATTGCCCGCTGTATCCATGGCCAAGCCTTCGGGTTGATTCAAGACCGCGTCTGTGGCTGCTCCCCCGTCGCCGTCCGCGGTATAGTTGGTTCCTCCTCCAGCTACGGTGGAAATTATACCGGAGGATGTCACCTTTCGGACTCGGTCGTATCGGCTGTCCGCGATGTACAAATTGCCCGACGAATCCACCAAAATACCCGAGGGCATGCCGAGTTGCGCCTTGGTAGCCAACCCTCCGTCTCCAGAATAGCCAGCGCCAAGCGACTGGCTGCCTGCGACCGTGGAAATTGTCCCGTCGGCGGCGACCTTGCGAATCAAACCGTTATAGGTATCGGCAATATAAATGTTGCCCGAGCTGTCCGACGCCACAGCGTTGGGCTGATTCAAGCACGCGTCCACAGCCAGACCGCCATCCCCTAAACCCCTGATGGGGCAATTAATGGTCCGTCCAGCGATCGTCGAAATCGTGTAGGACTGGGCCTTGGCGGGGACGGCCAAGGCGGCTGCCGCTACGAGCAGCGGCAGTGCGCAGGACCAGAGACCTCCGGGCCTCCGCAAGCGCCCGGCGGCCTGCGGCCGGGCGGGCTGTTGCCTGGAACTGCGAGTGATCGTTGGGGAGTAAGTCCGTGGGATAACGTCAAAACTTCCGCGCATGATGCGTCTTTTCCTTTCCATTTTCAGAAATGCCGGGATCCTTCGGGGCGGCATCAGCGTGGGCGGTCCGCCGTTACCGTATTCCGCCTAATCGGAGACGGATACACAGGTTCTGACGCGGATCCGTCATGAAGCATGTGTAAGCGTCCGGTTGTCCGGACACCGCTCCGTTTGGGCGCTCAGTTCTGCGATTCGTTCGTCTGCCGCTCTCTTGATCTCTGCGGCAACGTCCCGCAATTTGCGCTCAGCTTGGTGGGTGTTGTGCTCCACACCCATGTTCGCCGGCCACGCCAACGGTCACCCGCAGCAAGCCCATCCGGTCAACTAGCCCATTCCAGCCGCCCGTCCAGAGCGGATCGAGAACTTCGTAGGCTTCGATTACCAGGCCCACTACGACGGCCCGCCTGAACCCGATTATAACATACTGGCCACGACAATTCAATGAACGTCGTGCGCTTCCTCACGCTTTCGGTCCCCGCCGGTCCGGCAATCCCCCTATCCCGGTCCTCCGTGATTTCCCGGTGAACTAAACCGCTTCGCGGTATTCAAACCACGCGAGACATGTGTTCAGGGTAGAGGCTGTGATTCGGGCGAAGAGACACAGCGGCCCGAAGAGTAGGGGGCTAGGAAAAGATCTCTCGCCAAGCCGCCAAGCGCGCCAAGAAGCTTCCACCCGGCATTGGCTTGGCGCGAGGCTCCTTGACAAACTGGATTCAGGTTTATTCCCCAATAGACCAAATCCATTTCTCAAGGAGCCATCGCATGACACCGCTTCGTCGCCGCATGTTCGAAGACATGCAGTTACGCAATCTCTGCCCCGAAACCCAGAGAAACTACGTCCACCACATTTCCGGGCTGGGCCGGTTCTATCAGACCAGTCCCGAACACCTCAGCCTGGAAGAACTCCGCGAATATCAATTGTACTTGGTCAACGAACGCCGTTTGTCCCCGGACGCCGTCAATCAGTTCGTGTCCGCCGCGAAATTCCTCTACCAGGTCACTCTGGAAACGCCCTGGCCGGACGGCGCGCTGCCGCGATGCCGCGTTCCACACAGACTGCCGGTAGTCCTGAGCGCAACCGAGGTCTCTGAGTTTTTCCAGCATGTCTGCACGATTCGCTATCGCGCCGCGTTGATGACCGCCTATGGAGCCGGCCTGCGCGTCTCCGAGGTCGTGGCGCTGCAAGTGGGCGACGTCGATTCCCGGCGCATGCTCATCCGCGTACGGCAGGGCAAAGGCAAGAAGGACCGCTATGCCATGCTCTCCCCCCGCCTGCTGGAAGCGCTGCGCTGCTGGTGGCGTTCCTGGCATCCCGCCGGACAGCGGCAGAATGCCTCGCCCGAGGACTGGCTGTTCCCCGGATGGCGCAAGGGCCGCCACATGAACACCGAGTCGCTGCAAACCGCCTGCCGGGAAGCGGCGCGCGCGGCGGGCCTCGACAAACGCGTCACGGTTCACACCCTGCGCCACAGCTTCGCCACCCACATGCTGGAAAACGGCACCGAACTGCGCGTCATTCAGGCGCTGCTCGGCCACTCCAGCATCGATACCACGGCGCTCTATGCGGCCGTTTCTCCCAATGCCGTCGCCATGGCCGTCAGCCCGCTCGACCGGCTCGGGCATCCGCCCCAAGCCAAGACAAAACGCACGGCCTCCCGCTGAGCGGCCATGCCGCCGCCAGCCCTGGAACTGGCCGGCATCTTTCGACAATACGGCCCCGCCTACCGGCAGGCTCATAAACTGCCCCTGCATCAGCATCGATTGATGCGGGCCATCGAGACCTGCCGCACCCCGGCGTTGGGCGGTTCCATCGAATGGTGCGACCACTGCCAACACACCCACATTCAGTACCGCTCCTGCCGCAACCGGCATTGCCCGAAATGCCAGGGAGCGGCACGCGCCAAATGGCTGGAGAGCCGGAAGACCGAACTCTTGCCCGTGGAGTACTTCCATGTGGTCTTTACGGTCCCCGAACCAGTCGCCAACATCGCCTTCTACAACAAGGAAGCCGTCTATGACATCCTCTTCCGCGCCACCGCCCGGACGCTGCTGACCATCGCCGGCGACCCCCAACGTCTGGGCGTGGAAATCGGCTTCTTCGCGGTGCTGCATAGCTGGGGTCAGAACCTGCATTTTCATCCGCACCTGCACTGCGTAGTCCCCGGCGGCGGATTATCCCCCGATGGGGAACGATGGATCGCCGCCCGCCGCAAATTCCTTCTGCCGGTGAAGGTCCTCAGCCGCCTTTTCCGCCGCTTATTGCTGGAAGCCCTACAGAGGGCTTACGCCGGGGGCAAACTGCAATTCTTCGGCAGCCTGGAAACGCTACGCGACCCCGCCGCTTTCGCCCGCTTCCTGGCTCCTCTCAAGAAAATGGAATGGGTGGTTTATGCCAAGGCCCCCTTTGGCGGACCACGACACGTGCTGGAGTATCTCGGCCGCTACACCCATCGCGTGGCCATTTCCAACCGCCGCCTGTTGGCGCTGGAACACGGCCAGGTCTCCTTTCAGTGGAAAGACTACCGGGACGCGCGGCAGCAGCAGAAGGTGATGACCGTCTCCGCCGAGGAGTTCATCCGCCGCTTCCTACAACACGCTTTGCCATCCGGCCTGCAACGCATCCGATACTACGGCTTCCTGGCCAACTGCCACCGCGCCGGCAGGCTGGATCTATGCCGGCAGTTGCTGGCTACTCCCTACTCCGGCCTGCTGCCGCGTCCCGCCGAGGTCCGCGACTTCTATGCGGCAATCGCCGGCCACAATCCCCGGCTTTGCCCGCACTGCGGGATCGGAATCCTCTCGCGCATCCTCGTCCTTCCCGGCCACGGCTCGACTCCGCTGCGTCAGGACAGCTCATGAGGCGCACCCGCCGAGGTCCGCGATCACGGCCGCCCTGTCTTCCTGGCATGGCACACTCTCCGTCCGTCCTACCGCCGCCAGAAGCCACCCCCAGACCCGTCCCCAGGCTCCCATCCCCCCGCCCAGCGCCCGATCCGCACGCTATCGCTACTCGGCGGTCATCACCGCACCCCACCACGCCCGTCCAAAGCCGCTTCCCGATCCTTGCGGAAGCCCCCAGTTTCCACCCCAGCGCCAAACAAAACCCATTAAAACCCCGGCCTCGCACTGCGGTTTAGTTCACCGCACGGTTTACTCGATTCCGCGGCGTTCAGCTCCATCTCGCTCTCCGGATTCCCGGCGCCGCGGAACCGAGCAAACCTCTCTCATTCACAACTCTTTGTGCTTTTTCTTCCGTTCCGTTTCAGTCACTTACCGCCGCGCCCGCCCGGAACCCGCTCCCCCGTGTGCTACCTTCCAATCAGAAGGCGCGGTACACACCTTGACGCCCTTCGCGGTTTTCATGCTGGCCAGCATGCGTTGCAGCTAAGGTGGAGCTGAACTTCCCGGTGGCTGTGAAAGCCTTCGCGGCGGGCACCTATATGGTATGGCGCCGACGGGGAGATCTTAGAACCGGTTCTATAACACCCCCTGGTGATCGGATAGCTGTCATTGCCGCCCCAGGGGTTATCAGAGGGCGATCTTCGAAGTGGCAACGATATGCCCGCCATACAGCGGACCTAGATCATCACAGAAGACGTCCGATCCATTGGGCGGCCGAAACGCACGGCGATAAGTCCGAAAGCCCGGCCGCCCGCAACGCCTCTGAACTCCCCCAACGTCGCGGCCTAACTGCGCCCATTCCCCCCACGGTAAACTGTAAGTCATGGAATCGCTCGCCGCCAGTCTGCTCGAACTAATCGTCCAAACCTCCACCAACCTCCCGCCCGATGTCCGCGCCGCCATGAACCTCGCGGCCGACGGCGAAACGCCCGCCACCCAATCCTCGCAGGCGCTCGATATTATTCTGCAGAATGTCGACATGGCTAACGGCGATGAGGGGCCCATCTGCCAGGACACCGGCATGCCCACCTTCGTGGTCAACACGCCCGTCGGCGTCAGCCAGATCCGCATCCGCGCCGCCATTCTCGACGCCGTCGCCGAAGCCACCCGCCTCGGCAAACTGCGGCCCAATTCGGTGGATTCCATCACCGGCAAGAACAGCGGCAACAACCTCGGCCCCGAAACTCCCGTGGTGCATTTCGAGCAGTGGGAGCAGCCGCAGATCGAGGTCAAGCTCATCCTCAAGGGCGGCGGCTGCGAGAACAAGAACATTCAGTACTCCGTGCCCTGCAACCTCGACCACCTGGGCCGCGCCGACCGCAACCTGGAGGGCGTGCGCAAGTGCCTCCTCCACGCCGTGTGGCAGGCGCAGGGGCAGGGTTGTGCGCCCGGCGCCGTGGGCGTGTGCATCGGCAGCGACCGCGCCCACGGCTACGAGCTCGCCAAGCGGCAACTCTTCCGCACGCTGGACGACGTGAACCCCGACCCCACCCTGGCCGCGCTCGAAGCCGGCATCATGGAAGAGGCCAACAAGCTGGGTGTAGGCGCCATGGGATTCGGCGGCAAGGCGTCGCTGATCGGCTGCAAGATCGTGGCTGCCAACCGTCTGCCTGCCAGCTTCTTCGTCTCCGTGGCCTACGACTGTTGGGCGTTCCGGCGGCTGGGCGTGCGGCTGGATGCGGCCACGGGCGCCATCGTCGAGTGGATCTACCGCGACCCGTCGCGGCCCGTCCAGCGCATGGCGCGCGGCGAGGGCTTCCCGCTCACTGGCCGCGAGGTCTCGCTCACCTCGCCGCTCACCGAAGCGCAGGTGCGCGCGCTCAAGGTGGGCGACGTGGTGCTCATCTCGGGCGAGATGTTCACCGGCCGCGACAACGTCCACGCTTACCTTATGAAGAACCCGCCGCCCGTGGACCTGCACGGCGCGGTGCTGTATCACTGCGGTCCGGTGATGTTGAAGGATGGCGACCGCTGGCGCGTAAAGGCCGCGGGCCCCACCACCAGCATCCGCGAGGAGCCCTACCAGGCGGACGTCATCAAGCGCTACGGCGTGCGCGCCGTCATCGGCAAGGGCGGCATGGGCCCCAAGACCCTGGCCGCGCTGCAGGAAGCTGGCGCCGTGTACCTCAACGCCATCGGCGGCGCCGCGCAATATTACGCGCGCACGGTGGAAGAAGTGCTGGGCGTGTACCTGCTGGAGTTCGGAATTCCGGAAGCCATGTGGCGCCTGCGGGTGAAGGATTTCGCCGCCATCGTGACCATGGATGCCAACGGCAACAGCCTCCACGCGGACGTCGAGAAGGCAACCGGCGAGGCGCTCGCGAAGCTGGCCTGAAGCGCGCCCACGTCACTCCGCCGGGCAGCCCAGGTCGCGCGCCGACGCGGCCTCGCCCTCGGCCGCTTCCCGCAGTCCCGACCGCGTGGCCAGTTGCTCGAGGTCGCGGTAGGCCGCGCAGAAACGCTCCTTCACCAGCGGGCACTTCACGTCCAGACGCAGCGCTGCACAACTCCCCGGATCGGTCTCCCCGTACAGATGCAGCAATTCGGCGGGGAACCGCGCCTCTTCGCGGTCCAGCAGCGCGCCCTCGCTCAACATCACCGAGGCCTGCCGCAGGTCGCCCAGCGCCCGGTAGGCCTTCGCCATCTCCTCGAACAACTCCGGGCGCAGCGAGCGCAGCCGGGCCTGTTCGAAGGCGTCGAGCGCTTCCCGCGGTTGCGCCAGGCGCAGATAAGTCCGTCCCAGTTCGAACGATATGTCGGCCGCGCCCGTGCCCGGGGCCGCTGCCGCTTCGATCGACCGCGCGCGCAGCAGCGTGTCCCGCGACTTCCGGTACCACGCCTCGGCCTCCGGCGCATTGCGCGCCGCAACGCTGTCGCCATCCTCGCGATAGCGGATGCCCAGGCTGTTGTAGGCCCGCCCGAAGTTGCGCTCGTCGGGAACGGGGTCGAGGGTGGCCCGCGCGCGATCGGCCTCGGCCACCCCTTCGCTACCGGAGAGCAGCGTGGCCAGCACCAGGTGCGGCCGGTACGCCGCGGGACACGCTTCGGCGGCGCTGGCCATGAGGGTTTGGTCGGTAGCCCAGTCCAAATTGCGGACGTAGGTGCGCACTGCGAGCGCCGCGCAGATCGCCCCCAGCAGCGCCGGAGCGGCCTTGGCAGGCAGCCGCCGCGATGCCGCCTCCAGACCGAGTGCCACGCATCCCGCCAGCGCCAGCGCGGGCAGGTAGAGGAACCGCTCCGCCATGATGGTGCCGATCGGCAGGAACACATTGCAGGTAGGCGCCAGCGTCACGAAAAACAGCCCCAGGAAAAAGAAGACCCGGTTGTGGCGGCGGAAGGCCCACACCGCCGCAGCCGCCATCGCCAGCGCGGCCGCCGCTGCAGCCACGCCCGCCCAATCGCCCAGGCGGAACAGAGGAATCTGGTTGTAGGAGTAGTCCGCCGAAAGCCGCCCCGGCCACAGCAGCAGCCCCACGTACCGGCCGATCACGCCTATCGCGGTGAGGCGCCCCGTCAGGAAACCCGCCCCAACGAGCGGGTTGTCGATGTAGACAACCGAGCCCGTCGTCGAATGCGCCAGCACCTGGGCGCGGATGCACAGGAACAGCAGGCAGGGCGCCACGGCCGCCGCATAGCTGTCCACTCGCTCCCGCCACTTGCCGCGCCCCGCGAACGCCAGGTCGTAGAGCAGCAGCACCGCCGGCGCCACGATGGCGCTCTCCTTCGAGAACATTCCTATCGCGGTGGCCGCTCCCACCGCCACCAGCCACCGCATCCGGCGCTTCCCGGTGGCGCCCGCCGCATGGACGTGGCACGCCAGCGCCGCTAGCACGCCGAGCGCCGCCAGCAGATCCGCGCGGCCCACGATGTTGGTGACCGATTCCGTCAGCACCGGGTGCACCGCCCACACCGCGGCCGTGGCCACCGCGGCGCGCAGCTCACCAAAGATCCACAGCGCCAGCACGTAGACCAGCGCAATATTGACCGCATGCAGCGCGAAGTTTACCCAGTGATACCCCGCCGGAGCCGAGCCGTTCCCCAACACCGCGTAGTTGAACAGATAAGAGAAGGTAGTGAGCGGACGATAAAGGGCCGAGGGCAGGTTGCCGTACCAATACTGCTGATCCAAAATGAGGTTGGCATTGCGCGACGTGACGTCCTGAATGCGGGGATCGTTCAGGATGGCAATCCGGTTGTCGAACACCAGGCCCGCGCCGAACGAACTCGAGTACGCCGCCAGCGCCAGTGCCCACAGCCCCAAGACCGGCAGCAGATGACGCCGCCAGGCCGGCTTGTCGGCGCCGGCTGCCGCGGCGGGCTTACGCATGGTTCCCTTGGCAGGCATACCTTCCCGTTGTATCACTCCGCCGGGCAGCCCATCTGGCGTATCGCGGCGCTCTCGCCTTGCGCGGCCACCTCCGCCATGCCCGCCGCGGCGGCCAGGCGGGACAGGTCCCGAAAGGCTGCGCAGTAACGGTCCTTCACCAGCGGGCAGTCCATGCCCATGCCGCGCGCCGCGCAACTTCCCGGCTCGGTCCTCTCGTACAGTTCCCGCAACCCGGATGCGAACCGCGGATCGCCGGGATACAACAGCGCTCCCTCGGTCAACACCACCGAGGCTTGCCGGAAATCGCCCATAGCCCCATAGGCGTTGGCGGTCTCCTCGAACAGCTCCGGGCGAAGCGCCCGCAAGCGGCCCTGCTCCAAGGCGTCGAGCGCTTCCCGAGGCTGCGACAGGCGCAAGTACGTCCGCCCGAGCTCCAGATACACCAGGTACCAGCCGAAGGTGGTTTTTTCCCTGCCTCGCCGCAGGTTTTCCCGCTGATTTACCCGGTCGTGGGTTCTCTCGATGGACCGCGCCCGCAAAAGAGTGTCCAGCGATTTTCGATACCAACGGACCGCCTCGCCCGGGTTCCGCCCCACCGCGCCGTCCCCTTCCCGGCGGTAACAAACGCCCGCGGAGACGTAAGCGTGCGCGTCGCTCCGCTCGTCCGGAAGCGGGTCGAGGATCTCGATCGTCCGGTTCGCCTCCGCCACCCCCTCGCCGGCCGGCAAGATCTCCGCCAGCGCGGAGTGCGGCCTGAAACTGGCGGGAGAGGACTCGGCGGCGCTGGTCATGAGGGTCCTCTCCGTGGCCCAGTCCAGGTTGCGGGCGTAAGTGCGGATAGCCAGGGCCGCGCAGATCGCCGCCAGCAGCACCGGCGCGGCCTTGGCCGGCAGGCGCCGCGACACCGTCACAAGGCCAACCGCCACGCAACCTGCCAATCCCAGCGCCGGCAGGTACAGGAAGCGTTCCGCCATGATGGAGCCGATCGGCAGGAACACGTTGCTCGTGGGCGCCAGCGTTACGAAGAACCAGGCCAGGAAAAAGAAGACCGGCTTCTGGCGGCGGAAGGCCCACGCCGCCGCGCCCGCCAATGCCGCCGCCGCTGCCACTGCGGCCAGTGCCGCCCAATCGCCCGGACGGAATAGCGGAATCTGGTTGAAGGAGTAGTCGGCCGATAGCCGCTCCGGCCACAACAGTAGCCAGACATACTTGCCGATCACCCGCACCGCGGTCAGCCGGCCAGCGAGGAAATCCGCGCCCGCAATCGGATTGTCGGTGAAAGGGATGAGTGCCGCTGCCAACCGCGCCAGCACCAGGCCGCGGACAGCCATGAAGAGAACGCACGGCGCCGCAGCCGCGGCGTAGTTTGTCGCCCGCGCCCTCCACCCAACGCGCCCCGCGAACGCCAGGTCGTAGAGCAGCAGCACCGCCGGCGCCACGATGGCGCTCTCCTTCGAGAAGATACCTACCGCGGTAGCCACTCCCACCGCCACTAGCCATCGCATCCGGCGCTTCCCGCTGGCGCCCGCCGCCTGGACGTGGCAGGCCAGCGCCGCCAGCACGCCGAGCGCCGCCAGCAGATCCGCCCGGCCCACGATATTGGTGACCGATTCCGTCAGCACCGGGTGCACCGCCCACACCGCCGCCATCGCCAACGCGGCGCGCAACTCCCCGAAGATCCACAGCGCCAGCAGGTAGACCAGGGCGATGTTGGCGGCGTGCAGCGCGAAGTTCACCCAGTGGTACCCCGCCGGGGCCGGACCATTCCCCAGCACCGCGTAGTTGAACAGATAAGAGAAGGTAGTGAGCGGCCGGTACAAGTCCGAGGTCCGGTTCCCGTACCAATACTGCTCCGCCAGGATGAGGGACGCATTCCGCGCCGTGGCTGCCTGAATGCGGGAGTCGTTCAGGATCACGAGCTTGTTGTCGAACACCAACCCCGCGCCGAACGAACTCGCGTACGCCGCCAGCGCCAGCGCCCACAACGCCGCGACAGGCAGCAGATGGCGCCGCCAGGCCGGCTTGCCGGCGCCGGCTGCCGCGGCGGGCGTTCGCATGGTTCCCTTGGCAGGCATACCTTCCCGTTGTATCACTCCGCCGGCTGAGCGGGCGGTGAGGCCAGTGTTGGGCGGGCGATGCTGGAGGGTCGGGGGATGTGCGGTTACCCTACCGCGCCGCGCCGGCAGCCGGCTGGCGCACGAAGTGCTGGGTCTCCGTCTTGCCCGATGGGGCTAGCTGGGCAAACTCCAGGTCCATGGTGCCACCTTCCCGGGTGACGCCAAAAGTCCGCTTCCAGACGGAGCTGCCGCGGGTCTCCATCTCCACCAGCTTGTCGCCGGCGAACCACAGAGACACTGTGGCGCTGCGCCCCGCATCCTTGGTTGCGCAGTCGTGGCCGAAGGAGTCGCACTGGAAGTCCATCAGCACGTGGCCACCGTTGGAATAGGTGACGTGAATGGAATCGCCTTTCGCCTCGAACGTCCAGACGGGCGCATCGGCCGGCCCATCCGCCAGCTTCCAGGTACCCATGAGCTGGGCGCGGCCAGCCTCGTCCCCGGCAACCGCGGAACAAGCCAGCAGTGCTGCCAAGGCGATAAAGGTCGCGATGCGAAAGGCCATTCTCCCTCCGATATATCCTGGCAGCAACGACTGCCAGGGACAAGATTACCACAGGGGGGAATGGTACTAGTAGTTCCAGTTTGAGGAGCCGGGGTTTGGGGTTGCGGAGACTCTCACCGGGGCCCAAGCCCGCCGCGCGACGCCGTTTCCGCTGAAACCAGAGGGAACCGCGGCTTGGCCACCGGGTTGGCGGTGCGGCTAATCCGCCCGTAAATCGGGCGGTTGCGACTTGCCACAATCCCACTGTTCAACCGCACCACCCGGGGCCTTTGTTACAATAACTACCAAACGGCGGCGTGCGAGAGAAATTCATTATTTCTATGCCGCCGATTCAAGATTTGACTGGACAGCCGGGTGCGGCGCCGGAACTGGCGCCATCCGGCGGCATATGGACTTCGACCAGCTTCACACCTTCCTCGAGATCGTCCGCCTGAAGAGCTTCTCGAAGGCTGCGCAAACCTGCTATCGCACGCAGCCGGCCATCAGCGCCCAGGTCCGCCAGATCGAACAGGAACTGCGCACGGAACTGTTCGAACGCTTCGGCAGCCGGATCTCGCTCACCACCGCCGGCAGGGTCTTTGCAGGCTACGCCGAGCAGATGCTCGACATGCGCCGCCAAGCCCAGGACGCCATCGCCGAATTGGAGACCAACCCGCGCGGCGAGCTGGTGATCGCCGCCAACGAAGCCACCTGCATCTACCTGCTGCCCCTGGTATTTTCCCAATATCACGAGCAGTTCCCCGCGGTGCAGTTGTCGGTGAACCGTTCCTACGGCGCGCATGTCACCGAAGCGGTGATGGACAATTCCGCCGATTTCGGCCTGACCCAGTTGCCGGTGGAGGAGAAGCGGCTGCAGGTGGTGGCCATTTACAACGACGAGGTCCGCCTGGTGGTGCTCTCAGGCCATCGCCTGGCCGGCCGGGAATCGGTTCTGCCGTGCGATCTGGGGGACGATTTTCTGCTGCTGCCGCGCGAGGGCAAGACGCGCATGCGCCTCAACCAGTGGCTGGAGCCGGTGGAAGGCGAGATCCGCGTGGCCATGGAACTGGACTCCACGGAGATGATGAAGCGCTTCGTCATGGCCGGCCTGGGGCTTTCGTTTCTGGCCGTGTCCAACTGCCGCGAGGAAATCGCCGCGGGCACGCTGGCCGCCGTTCCGCTGGCGCCCGAGCCCATGGTGCGGCGGCTGGGCCTGATTTACCGCAAGGACAAGGCATTGTCCAAGGCGGCGCTGGGATTCATCCAGGTAGTGCTGGATAATGTGGGAGACGAGACGGCAGGCCAGCGGCGCCCCGGCGGCAAACCGCGGACGCCGCAGGTGATGGCATGAGGAACTGCGGAAAGTGCCGGAAGAGCTTCGACCCCCGGTCGGCCAGGTGTCCGCATTGCGGCGAGCCGAATCCGGCGGCGACGGGGCTGTTCCAAACCTCCACGGTCCTGATCTCCTCGGGCGGAGCCGACCTGGTCTACGGGTCGGTGGAGGAGGTTCCCATCCCCCTGCGCAACAAGCTGCTGAAGTCCACCAGCGGGCAGAATGCCGCCACTCTGCTGATCGCCGACCCGCGCCACCGCCAGTTCGTGGCCAAGGCGGTGTACGACCTGCCCGGCCCCACGCAGAAGCGCCTGATGCGTTTCTGGCTGGGACACCCGCCGGCCGTGGCGCCTTCACGAGGGGCAGCCATTCTCCGCGGCGCCATCTTGGCGGCGACGGCGCTCGTGGCCGCGGCAGCCCTCGCGGCCGCCTATTTGCGTTACTGGCGATAGCCGGTAGGCCGGGCGATTCGCCGGCTCATGCGCTATCCTGTGGGTTCTCCTATGAAGCGAACAGCGGTGGTCTTCGGCGCGGCCGGACAGCTTGGGGTGGAACTGGTCCGGGAGTTGCGCGCACGGCACTTCGCCGTGGCGGCGTGGGATCGCGCCCACGTGGACATAACGGATCCCCAGGCGGTGGAAACCGCTCTGACGCGGTCGGATCCGGGGGTGGTTTTTAACGCCGCGGCTTACAACCAGGTGGACGTGGCCGAGAAGGAGCCCCAGGCGGCGTACCTGGTGAATGCCCTGGCCGTGCGCAACCTGGCCCTGGCCTGCCGCCAGATGGACGCGCGGCTGGTGCACTTCTCCACCGACCATGTCTTCGACGGCGCGGCGCGCCACCCCTACGCCGAAGACGACCCCACGCACCCGCTCAGCGCCTACGCCGTTTCCAAGCTGGCCGGCGAGATGTACGCCCAGGCTTATCAGGAAGAGGCCCTGATCGTGCGCACCTCGGGCGTATTCGGAGTGGGCGCGCTCGCGACCGCGCGCGGCAACTTCGTGGAGCTGATGTTGCGCCTGGCCAAGAGCGGAAACCCCATCCGCGTGGTGGAGGACCACGTGGCATCGCCGACGCTCGCGCCGCTGTTGGCCGCGCGCACGCTCGACCTGGTGGAGCGCGGCGTGTCCGGCGTGTTTCACATCGGCGGCGGCTGGCCCATTTCGTGGTTCCACTTCGCCCGCGCGGTGTTCGAAGCGGCGGGCGTGGAAGGTGCGCCGCTGGTAGCCACCAACGAGCGCGAATACCGCACGCCGGCGCGGCGGCCCAAGTACTCGGCGCTATCCAACGCCAGCATGGAGCGGCTGGGGCTGGAGCCCATGCCGCCGTTGCGGCAACAGATTGCGGCTTACTTCGCGGAGAGGAAGTTGAGCCGGTAACAGGCTGAGGGGGATCGCCAAATGAAAGTACCACGGCTGTTACCGTTAGTGTTCCTGGCGGCTACCCTGCTGCACGGGCAGAAATACGACATTCACATCGCGCCTGCGGATCATGCTGGACACAAGTACCTGGTTTCCGCGAAAGGGATGACGTTCCGCCAAATGTCGGCTGGCGAACGCATTCTCGCGGGCGAGGACTATAGAGTTGAGTTCGAGGGGCGCGCGGAGGTTCTCGAAGTTGATGGAAAGGGGCAGGCGGTGCGGATCGCCTTTACGGTCGGAAGATTCACCAAGATTACCGGCGATCAGGCGATTGAGTTACTCAAGCCCGGAAGCGTGGTTCTCTCCGACGGTAGCCTTAAAGAACCGCTATCTCTACTGGACGGGGAGATTGGCGAGGAGGCGCGCCAAGCTTTTGGTTTGGTTGATTCGCCGCACAAGCCCGGCGATGCTACCGACGACGAGATCTTCGGCACGAAGGAGCCGATGAGCATCGGCGATAGTTGGCCCGTGAATTCGAAGCTGGCCGCCGAGGAGATGAGAGACTCCGGTGTCGAGATCCCGCCGGAGCACATGCACGGGAGGGTCGAGCTGGCAGCCAAGGAGAAGATTGCCGGCTCCGATTGCCTGAGCCTGCGCGGCGATTTGAAGGCGGACAGCTTCGCGATGAAAACTCCGCCGCCGGGTTTCACGCTGGATCGAGCAACCATGCAGGGGACCTTCCGGGGCTGCTTCCCGTTGGATGGCTTAGCGCTTTCCCATAGTGATGCTATGGAGATGACCGTGGAGGGACGTCTTACTTCGGGCGATAGTAGTATCATCTTCACTTACAAGCAAGGCATCGAACAGATCTGGACGAACGCTGGAAAGTAGGATTGGAACGGAGGAGCGGCTCATGGCAGTACACGTTGTGGCTCTTGTCATCCTTTTCGCGAGCCTTGCCAACAGTCAGGCAGGTACCCAGGCTCCGGCCTTTGATGCAGCATCGGTGAAGATAGCCGACAAGACCGTTGTCCCCGGCGTTACGTTCACGATGAAGGGCGGGCCAGGAACCAGCGACCCCGGACGCATTACCTTTACGCAGATCAATCTGTGGGGGTTGTTGACGAAGGCTTGGGGTGTGGAAGGATATCGGATCGACGGTCCCGCGTGGCTCAAGGGGCTCGTTTTCAGATTCAGCTTCACCATGAGATCCGAAACTATCCCGGCTACGAACTGGTGATCGCGCCGGGCGGATCAAAGCTAAAGGAGCCCGCGAATCCCGAGGCACCAGAGCCCGACCACGGACCTACGGGCAAAGCTGGCGACGATGGCTTTCTTCTGCTACCGACAGGGCACTCGAAGGGCATACGGATGGCTGGGACGGGGTTTTATGCAATCTTTCAAAACTGCACGATCGGCGAGCTGATTTATCCATATCTCGGGAGCTTCATCCAGTTTTCGACTGGCACGGTGACAAACCACATCGTGGACAAGACCGGACTGACTGGAACATACGATTACAGTCTCAAATTCGATACCCATGCTCCCGAAAGCGCGGCTGTGGTTTCCCCTTTCAAAGACGCCGCTTCATCCCGGAGTTCGGAAAGCGAACCCAGCGGTCTTCCTAGTCTCTTCAGAGCCATGGAAAGGCAACTCGGGTTAAGACTTGTAAGAGTTGCGAAGGGGGTCGAACTCGATACCATCGTCATCGATCGCATTGCGAAGGCGCCCACTGAGGACTAACTTCTACTAAGAGAGCAACGGAGTTGGACACGGATTGCGTCGTCCCACCTCGAGCCCATCCTCGGCGTAGCGGCACGGGCATCTCTGACGATCATGGATCTCATAGTCGCCCCGATCGGCTGGCCGCAATGGAATCGCGCGCCAAGGCAATGATATCAGCGGCGGGTTGGGTGCCCCGCGCAGGCGAGCTCCGCTCGCCGGGCCGATTGACAATCGGCCGCAGGTTGACAACCTGCCCCACATAAGAACGTCTAGCGGCTGGGGGCGGGCTCCGGCTTGATGGCGTAGTAGCCTTTGCGGGCCTGGGCCTTCAGGTCTTTGTTCGCCATGCGGATTTCCAGCTTGCGGAAACTGCCATCCTTGGCGGCATTGAGCGGGGTGTAGCCGATGGCGTACTGGCTGCGCATTTCGTCGGACAGCTCCTTGAACACGGCCTCCAGCGACTTGCCGCGGCCCACGCGAAATACGCGGCCGCCGGTGGGATCGGAGAGTTGGTGCAGCGCCCCGTCTCCGGCTGAACCCATGCCGAATCCAAAGCCACCATAAGCCGAGGGGTCCGAGTACTCGATGCTGTACACCACCGCGTCGGCCTTCTGTGCGGCTTCCACGGCGTCCTTCAACTGCAGCTTGCTGCCCTCATCCACACCGTCCGTGATCACGACGATCACCTTGCGGCCCACCTCGGTCCGCAGTTTCTCGGCGGCCGCCAGGTAGATGGCGTCGTAGAGCACGGTGCCGCGCGGTTGGCCCATGGTCGGCACCGGGCCCGGTCCGAAACCGCCCACGCCGGAAGCAACGCGCAACTGGTTCAGCCCATCGGTGAGCAGGCGGACCGAGGAAGTGTAATCCTGCAGGAGTTCGGACTCCTCGCCGAACATGATCAGGAACGCCTCGTCCTTCTTGCGCAGCACCTGCGAGAAGAACTGGGTGGCGGCGCTGCGCTCGACCGCGATCAGGTTGCGCTGGCTGCCGCTCACGTCCACCAGGAGCCCGATGGTGAGCGGCAGGTTGGTCTCGGCGGTGAAATACTTGATGGGCTGCTGCTTGCCGTCTTCGAGGACGGCGAAATCCTTGGCTTCCAGGTTGGCGATCAGGGCCCCTTTCTTGTCGCGCACGGAAGCCAGGATGTTAACCACATCGACATCCATGCGGATGACGGGGGCCTCCTCCTGCGGATTCTGCTGGGGAGCGGGCGTCTGCGCCGCGAGCGCGCCGCCGAGGGTCAAGAAGAGAAGATATCGCATGGGAGTCTTATAGGATGACGCGCTCCGCGGCACGTGCGTTTCGGCGGGCATGGCACCATTATCTACCCGGATGGAGGGTGGGCGGGGGATTCACCCACTCGCCGGGCCGCTCCCTAACGGTCGCGGTTCCGGGCGAGAGATGGCTGGCGCTGGCACGCGGAGTGCCGGGGCCGGCGGCCGCTGGCGAGGGCCGTGCCGGCTGCCGCCCTAGCGGAAGGCGTCGCGCTGCCACTCGATGCGCACGGGGCGTAGCAGCACCACGGACACGATGTCGAACCGCGTGCGGTCCCACTCGACGCCGCTGCGGCGGGCGTAGTCGCGGGCGGCCCGCTGGATGGCGAGGCGCTTCTCGGCGTCAACCGCCACGTCCGGCGCGCCGTACTCCTCGCTCGAACGGGTCTTCACTTCCACGAAGACCAACCGCTCGTCGTGCCAGGCCACCAGGTCGATCTCGCCGTTCCCGCTGCGCGTGCGGTAGTTCCGCGCCACCACGGTGCAGCCTTGGCGGCGGAGATAGCGATGGGCCAGGTCCTCGCCCACGCGCCCGTGATCGCCAGCATAGTATCTCCGCCGGATGGCGCCGGCCGCGCGATAGAGTAACCCCATCATTCGATCGCCTGGAATTCGAACTCCATGGACTTACCGCGGACCACATAGCACAGGTAATACTCCCAAAAGCGGCGGTAGCGCGGAAAGCGGTTTACCAGGAACTCGAACCCCAACCACCTCCAGAATGCCAGTAGCTTTACGCGCACGGAAATCTCACGGAATTTTACTTTCGAGTAATATCCGAAGCCGCCGTGGTTCTCGCCGAAATAGCGGAAGCTGAAGCTGGTGAGGTGGCTCTTGTGAGTGGGGTCGCAGAACGAGCTGAAGTCGGTGTAGTGCGGGGTTTCGATGCGGACGGTGCCTCCGGGGCGCACCAGGCGGTGGAACTCCTCCATGGCGCGGATGGGGTCGGAGAGGTGCTCGATGACGTGGATCGCGGTGACCCGGTCGAAGGAGCCCGTGGCGAAGGGGTAGGGGAAGCGGTCCAGGTCCGCCAACACGTCGGCGCGGCTGGCGGGGTTGCGGTCGAGGCCGATGGAACCGGGTTGCTTGCGGATGCCGCAGCCGACGTCGAGTATCTTCATCGCTCCGCCACGGCCACATGCCCGATCCACAGCGTGTTGGGCCCGCTATCTCCGCCCGGCGTTTCGACGATGGCGATGGTGCGCCAGCGGGCGGGATCGAACTGGCCGGGGCCGTCGAAATCCGCGAGTTTCAGATCCGCGTGGAAGACCTCGCGGCCGCCCGGCGGGTAGATGGGCATGGTGAAGCGCGCGCCGGTGCCGCCGCCGGGTTGGGTCGTTTCGATCACCACCAGGAGCGCGGCTTCGCGCTCGGAGGCGATGTCGAACACGAGTCGTTTCGCGGCCGCCAGTGGAGTGCCGGCCACGCGCCGCACCAGAACCTCGATGCGTTCCCCGGTGGGCCGGTAGGCGGCCTGGACTGCGCCTGCGCCCAGCGGACCGTCGGCGCCGCCCGCCTTGATCTCCATTTCGCCGGGCGTGACCCATTGGACGAAAGCGCGGCCGGGCGGGTCGATGGGGATGGAGCCCGCGGTGGCGGCAGCGGCGTGGGTGGGCGGGTCGGCCGACACCTCGAAGCTGTCCAGCAACAGGGAGTGGCGGCCGGACTGCTCGGCAACGCTCAGGGGCAACTCGGAGTTGGCGGCGAACTGCGAGAAGAACTGCGCCAGGTCGAAGATGCCGATGCCGTTCACCTGGTCGATATCGAGCTTGCCGTCGGAGTCCACGGGATCGTTGGGGCCATCGGCTACGGTGAAATCGCCGGGCACCAGCTCGATGGCCTGCCAGGCGTTGGCAGGCGCCCAGAACCACGCGATGTAGTTGCCGCCGCCCGGTTTCTTTTCGGCGAGCAGGACTCCCAGAGCGGTGTTGTGATCGCTGCGCGCCCAGAAGCGCAGGCTGCGCATGCGGCCGATGGATTCGGGCGCGCCCAGCGTCGCGCCCGCGAAACGTTTGGGAGCGAGGTCGTAAGTGAACTCGAGGGCGGCGTGCCCGGGGCGGACGCGGGCAGCGTCGCGGGTGGTGCGCACCTCGGCGCCATCGCCCATGGCGGTCCAGCCGGAGACGGATTGGTCGAAGGTTTGGAATAGTAGGGTGGGCGATGGATTCTGGGCGAGGGCCGGGACGGCGAGGCAGATGAGAAGTACGGCGCGCATGGGGTTACTAGCGATCATATCGCGGCGGCGGAGGCGGTGCGGGCGTCGAAGGGCGGGTTAACAACCCGCCGCAGGTTGACAACCTGCCCCACATAAGAACGGCGCAAAGCCCGGAAGCCTTGCGGATGAGAATCGCGGCGGGACGCGAAGAACCTGGCAGGTAGTAGTACTTTAGAACGGCGCGGGGCGGACCTGGAGAAGTAAGTGGTCTGCCCCGCGGGTGCCCGCGCGAGGGGGCGCCGGGAGAGAACCACCGGCGTTCAGCGCATCCGCGCGGGGCGGCGATATCGCCGGCACCTGCATCATTTGACGGGGTGGGGCTGGGTTGGGTTTCGCGCGTCAGTCAACCAGGTAGGGGACCGAGATCTCTACCGTGGCGGGGCGGAAACACATCTTATCGTTGCAGGCCTGGTAGCTCAGCTTGCCGGCGGCAATGCCGGCGCCGGCGGGCGCGCCCGCGGCCACCTTGAAGTTAGCCCCGATTTCGAAGTTGCCGGCGAAGACGCTGAGCGGCTTCTCGGCGAAGGCGTACTTCTCCGTGGAGGCCTTGGGGTAAACCACAACGCCAGCTTCGAGCGCGCCGGGAGCGGTCCAGGTGACTTTGAGCGGGATCAGGTACTCGTCGAGAGGGGCGTTGCTGTTGACGTGGAAGCCGGACTCGACGGCGACCGGAATTCGCGCAACAACGGCGGCAGTGCGTTTGCCCTCGACCCGCTTGATAGAGCCCACCGTGAGGTGGCCGCTACCTTGGGCGAAGAGCAACGGCAGAGACAACACGGCCATCGAGAGCGGCCTTCGAACCGGCCTGCAGAAGCTGTTCCACGCCATCCTGAATATCCTTTCTACTGGTGAGCCCCACGTGCACCACGGCGATCCGGCCTTCCCGGTCGATCAGGAACGTGGTGGGGAGCGACTCGACGCCGCCGTAGACCTCGGCAGTCTTGTCGTTGCCGATCACGATCCGGTAGTTCACCTGCATCTCGGCCAGGAACGGTTTGACGTCTTCCCAGCCGTTATCGTCCATGGAGACGCCCAGCACTTCGAAGCCGCGGTCGCGGTTCTGGCGCTGCATTTCGATGAACCAGGGGATTTCCATGCGGCAGGGGCCGCACCAGGTGGCCCAGAAATCGAGCAGCACCACTTTGCCCTTGTAGTCCGACAGGCGGACGGTGCGGCCGTCGGCATCCTTGAGGGCGAAGTCCGGCGCGGGCTTGCGCTCGCCGGCGGGCCTGAGGGAAGCGGCCTTCACCGTGCGGGTGCCCGAGGTGCAGCCCACCAGGAACGACCCCAGCGCGAGGGCGGAGAACAGGGCCACGGAGATAGCTGGGTGAAGCGCGAGCCTAGGCACGGGCGGATTTCCTGATTTAATTATACTGGGTTCAATTATACCGGCAAATGGCGGCGCTCCACCCAGTGCTCGAACCACTGGCGGCGGCGCGCGCGGAACGGCGCGGCAAGGCGGAACTCGGGGTGGCGGCGGACGCCGGAGTACTTCCACGCCGCGGTATCGCAGAAACTCTCGCAGCAGTACTCGCGCCAGCGCCGCGAGCGGGCGGAGACGTCGCGCGGCGTGAGGGCGACTTTGCGCCACTCGGCCGACCAGCCGAGGTCGCCACGGGAGCGGGAGCGGTGCTCGGCGCGCATGCGGGCTTCCCAGGCGAGGCGCAGCGGGTTGCCGGCGCGCAGCCAGACGAAATGGAATAGCTCATGCACGAAGACGCGGGGGAATTCGGCGCGGGTGCAATCGAAGAGCATGCGCCGCTGGTGGAGGAAGCTGCCGGCGTGGACGACGCCGCGGGCATCGCGGAGGCCGCGGGAGCGCTCGATGCGGATGGGCGGGCCGGCGATGGGCGGTACGCGGCCGCGCATGGTGGCGAGGGCGCGGGCGAGCGAGGGGTCATCGACGGCGAAGAGCATCTTATAGGATACGCCGGGGCGAGGCGGGCGCGCCTAAGGAAGCGGCGCGAGCTGGTAGATGCGCGCCTCGTTGGCTCCCAGAGCGGCGATCTGTGCGTTGGGGCGCGGCGAGATGTCGTCCACGGTGACGCAGTTCTCGATCCAGGCCCCGCAATCGATGAGCGTGAAGAGGCCGCTGCCCGAATCGCGGACGGCGATGCGGGCGTGGTGCGTATGGCCGATGATCGCGACCTTGAGCGACGAGCCGAAGCGCTGGTTGGCCTCGGCGCACCGCTGCTGGGCGGCGTCCAGATAGGTCAGCATGTCGGCCGGAGCGTCGCCATCCACCTGCACGTTCCAGTGGGCGGGGATCTCTTCGGCCTGGCGCAACGTGCCGAGCGGCGCGGGCACCTTGCCCTGAATGAACGACTCGAAACGGTTGCGGCCGCGCATCTGCTGATTGAGCGGGCGCATCTTCGCCAGGTCCGCCTGGTTGGGCTGGACCAGCGGCGAGAAAAGATAGACGAAGAAGTTGTTGAAGAGCCGCGGCAATTTCGCCTCCCAATCGAAGGCGTCGCCATGCATCACGATGGCGGCCTGCGAGAGAAACAGATAGCGCTCCCGGTCTGCGAAGTTGGCAAAGCGGTAGAGGTCGTAGTCGTGATTGCCGAGCAGAAACTGGGTATTGAGAGCGGGGTCGAGGAGCGCGGCGAACAGGTCCTCGTGATCGTTCTGAATGGCCGAGGGTACGTCGAGATCGGGGTCCAGGCCATCGGTCTGGCGCCAGAGGTCGATGAGGTCTCCGATCTGGTACAGCGTTACGGTGCCGCCGGGCTGGGCGCGGGTCCGGAGCTGGGCGAGCGAACGGACCACGGATTCGAGCAGCGGCAGATAATTGGTGGCGTACACGAAACCGGCCTGGACGCGGCGCTGTTCGGTGATGAGATGGATATCGGGAAGGAAGACGTGCAACTCGCCGGCGTTGGGAAAGCCCAGGCGGTCATCGCGGAGCGAGGCGACCAGTTGCACCTGCGCCACGGTTTGCAGTTGGGTCAAGAGATCGTCATGCAGGCTCATGGCGTTTGCCTCTCGATGTTACGGTTCACGGCGCGCACAACCACCAGTTCGGTGAGCACGCCATGGCTGTGACGGAAGATCCACCAGTAATGGCCGTCGGATACGGCGAGCGGCGGCGGGAATGGCGGCCGGTCGTCGCGCGCGTCGACCACCTGCTGCACCACCAGCCGCTTGAGGAACAATGGCGCATGCCCGCACAGGCTGGCGGCCATGGCGCAGAACTCGCGCGCGGGCTTGTTCGCCTCGACGCTCAGGTTGGCGCGGTCCGCCAGAGCATCGAGTACCTGGCGGTGGGCCTGGGCCGCGGCGTCGGGGACGGTGCCGCTGGCATACTGGTTACCGTCATGCGAGAAGAAGGCGAGCAGGCGGTCGCGGTCGGGCGGCTGGAGCGGGAGAGGCATGGGCTCGGCGCTGCGGAATTGCTTCTGCGGCACGGTGACGTAGGCGGGGCGCTGGGAACCGCAACCCGTATAGAGGATACATAGCGCCGCTGCGATGGCGTATTTCACGGAGCCTCCCGGCTTTGGCTTCACAGTGATGCGCAACGGGGGGAGCCCCGTGGTTGCCGGCGCGGCGGTGGCGCGGATGAGTTTCACGCCGGTACGGAGACATGGTATGAAGAATGGTTCGGAAATGCAAGGGGTGCTCGAGTTGCATCGGCGGCGGTACAATGAAGATGCCATGAAACTGGAGATTGAGGTCAACGTTGCCGACGATGCCGCCGATAACGCCGCACTCCAGGAACACCTGCGCAGAGAGGCCATTCTAGCCCTTTTTGCGGAGCGCAGAATCCCGGCGGGCAAGGCGGCCCAGGAACTCGGCCTGGAACGCATAGCGTTCATGGAACTGCTGAAGCAGCGCGACATTCCATACGTCGTTTATACGGTGGATGACTGGGCCGCCGATGGCGCGGCTCTCGACGATTTCGAGAGGATGCGCAAGGCTGGGTAGCCCTTGGTCGTTTCCGACACCAGCCCTCTTGTATACTTGGCTGCCCTCGGCGATTTTGAGTTTCTCAGGGAGATCTTCACGCACGTGGCTATCCCGCGAGCCGTCTATCAAGAGATTGCCGTTGGCGGAGCCAAACTGCCGGTGGCCCGAGCCGTGGAAGCGGCGATGATGTCTTGGCTATCCGTGATGGATGTGTCGGACGTGTCGGAGGCCGAGCGGCTGATCCAATCCGGGCTACACCGAGGAGAGAGCGAGGCTATTGTTCTCGCAACGGAGATGAAGTCGCCGGCCCTGCTGATGGACGATGGCGATGGCATTCGAATCGCCGCCGCCCGCCGGGTTAACGTGATCCGCACACCCGGCATTTACCGTATGGCCAAAGAGAGACATCTGATTCCGACGGTGGGTCCGAAACTCGATGGGCTGAGAAGGGCAGGGTTTTGGCTGCGCGAGGAACACTACCGAATGATTCTTAGGAGCGCGGGAGAAGCGGAGCGTTAGCGGTCGCGCTCGTTCTCACCGGTCCGCTGCGTCAAGGCGTACTGCCGTGTTCCGGGCAATCCGTAGTCAGTACTTCCCCATTGGTAGCCTGGCCCCCAGATTCCGAAACTCGAGATTCGCTCGCTGACGGCGGCCGGGCGACCTGAATGCCCGACCCCGTCCCCCCCTATTCCCTAGTCTCCGCGTGATGTCTCACGTCGATCCCCTTCACCAGAAACAGCACGTCCTCCGCGATGTTAGTGGCGTGGTCGGCGATGCGCTCCAGGTTCTGCGCAACGAACATGAGCGAGACGCTGCGGTTGATGGTGGTGTGCTCCTCCTGCATGAAGTGCAGCAGCTCTTCGTAGACGGCGTCGCGCAGGCGGTCCACTTCGTCGTCGGCTAACAGCACCTGGCGGGCCAGGTCGGCGTCGCGCTTGGCGAAGGCGTCGAGCGAGCGGTGCACCATGCTCTCGGCCAGGCCGGCGATCTTGGGGATGTCCACCAGCGGGCGCACGCTCGGCTCGCCCATCAGGCGAAGCGCGCCTTCGGTGATGTTCACGGCCAGGTCGCCCATGCGCTCCAGGTCGCTGTTCATCTTGATTACCGAGGTGAGGAAACGCAGATCGCGGGCCATGGGCTGGAAGAGCGCCAGCAGGCGCGTGGCCAGGTCGTCGATCTCGATTTCCTTCTTGTTGATCAGCGCCTCGGCCCAGAGTACTTCCTTGGCCTTCTCTTCGTCGCGGTCCACCAGCGCGCTGACGCTGTTATGAATAGCGGTCTCGACCAGACCGCCCATTTCCAGCAGCCGGTTCTGGAGTTCCTCGAGTTCTTCCCGAAAATGCAACATGATATTTCGCCTGGCGCCCCCTGCGCGCCTCGCTCCCTCTACCCGAACCTGCCCGTGATGTAATCTTCGGTTTCCTTCTTGGCCGGCCGCTTGAAGATCACGGCAGTGTTGTCGAACTCGATGAGCTTACCCAGCAGGAAGAATCCGGTGTGTTCGGCTACGCGCGCGGCCTGTTGCATGTTATGAGTGACGATCACCTGGGTGCACTGGGTCTTCAGGCTGAACATCAGGTCCTCGATCTTAGCGGTGGCGATGGGGTCGAGGGCGGAGCAGGGCTCGTCGAGCAGAAGCACCTCGGGGTCCACGGCGAGAGCGCGCGCGATGCACAGGCGCTGCTGCTGGCCGCCGGAGAGCGAGTAAGCCGATTCGTGGAGCTTATCTTTCACTTCCTCCCACAGCGCGGCGCGCTGCAGGCTGTGCTCCACTTTGTCCTTGAGGGAGCCGTTGCCCCGCATGCCGTTGACGCGGATTCCGTAGGCCACGTTATCGAAGATCGATTTGGGGAACGGGTTGGGGCGCTGAAACACCATGCCCACGCGGCGGCGCAGGCTGGTGACATCCATCTCGACGACGTTCTGGCCGTCCAGCATCACCGAGCCCTCGGCACGGGCGTGGCGGATCATATCGTTGATGCGGTTCAGATTGCGCAGGAACGTGGACTTGCCGCAGCCGGAGGGGCCGATGAGCGCGGTGATCTGCTTCTCCGGGATATCGATGTTGATATCGAAGAGGGCCTGCTTGGAGCCGTAAAAGAAGTTCAGGTTCTTGACGGAGAATTTGGTTACCGAGGCGGGCTGCCGCGCGGCCGCGGCTCCTGCGCCGGCGCCGCCCGGTTCGCCGGGTTGCGAGGGAATATGCGATTTGGGCATGTAAGATTCGGGGATCGTATCCATATGTCGGGTCATCCCTTCTACGCCGGACCGCCCCGGCCCAGAATCCAGCGGGCCGTGACATTCGTGACCAACACGCCGCCCAACAACAGCAAACCGGCGGCCCATGCCTGCCGATGCCAATCATCGTAAGGGGCGATTGCGTGGGTGTAGATCATTACCGGAAGCGACGCGGTGGGCTGGGTGATTCCGGTTGCCCAGAATGCGTTATTGAGGGCGGTGAACAGCAACGGCGCACTCTCTCCGGCGATGCGCGCGATGCCGAGGATCATTCCCGTGAGAATGCCGCGCGTGGCCGCCGGCACCACTACGGTGGCGACCACTTTCCACTTCGGGGCACCCAGGGCCAAGGCGCCCTCTCGGAGCGCTCGCGGCACCTCGCCGAGGAATTGTTCCGTGCTACGCAGCGTGATCGGGACTAACATCATGCTGAGCGCGAACCCTCCCGCCAGAGCGGAGAACTGGTGCATGGGAACCACGATGATCGTCCAGGCGAAAACCCCGATGACGATGGAAGGAACGCCGTTCAATAGATCGGCCATGTAGCGCACGGCAAACGAGAAGGTCTTACCCCCAAACTCCGCCAGGTAGACTCCACCGAGGAAGCCGACCGGCAGCCCAATAATCGACGCAATGCCTACCATCATGATGCTGCCGACTATGGCGTTGGCCATGCCCCCGCCGTTCTCGCCCGTGGGAAGCGGGAGCTTGGTTAGGAAGTTCCAATCGATGGACGTGCCGCCGTTCCAAACCAGGTATCCCAGGATCAGGAACAGCACGGAGACGGTAACGAAGGTGCAAACTCCCGTCATGGTCAACATGACGAGATTGACGAGTTTTCTGTAACTGAGCCGGGTCATGCGCCGTGTGCCGTGCCTTTCCGGCTCGTGGCGATCACCAGCAGACGGGCCAGGGCGTTCACGATGATCGTGATGAGGAACAACACCAACCCCAATTCCACCAGGGAACTCTGGTAAAGTTTGCCGGTGGCCTCGGTGAATTCGTTTGCCAGAACCGATGCGATGGTGTAACCGGAGGCGAACAGCGACGCGTGGATGCTGGGGTCGTTGCCGATCACCATCGTGACAGCCATGGTTTCGCCCAGTGCCCGTGCCAAGCCGAGGAACACCGATCCGAAGATCCCCAGCCTGGCGTAGGGAACCACCACCTGCGACGTGGATTCCCAGCGGGTGGCTCCAAGCGCCAGGGCAGCCTCGCGTTGATCGCGCGGCACGGCCATGAGAGATTCGCGCGAGATCGCGATGACGTAAGGAACCGTCATGATAGACAGAACCAGGCCCGCGGCCAGAAACCCAATCCCCAACATCGGCCCCTGGAACAGGGGCAAGTATCCGAAATGCGCTTTGAGAAACGGCTCGCCGTACTGGCGCAACAGGGGCACGACGGTAAAGATGGCCATCAGACCGTAGATCACGCTCGGGACGGCGGCCAACAACTCCACCATGAACGCGCAGGCATTCGCCAGCCTGGGCGGGGCCAGCTCCGAAAGAAAAATAGCGACCGCAACGCCCAGGGGCACGGAAATCGCCAGCGCGAGCACGGACGTCAGAATCGTCCCGTAGATGAAAGGAAGCGCCCCGAAGTCGCCTGCCACCGGATCCCAGTTCGTGCCGATCAGGAACTTCCATCCGAACTTCGCTTGCGAGGGCCCCGAAGTCTTCCACAAACCGGCGAGTAGAAGGAGCGTCATCAACACGACGCTCGCCGCGAAGAGAAGGGTGACGAGGTGTGCAACCTCGTCACCCGTCCGGAGGCGCGACCAGATTCCCCGGGTTTGCGTGGCCGTACCGGCCGGAATAGTCGAAGAAGCCATGGCTCTTACTTGATCAGCGCGAGTTGCTTGGTTTCCTTCGCGACCACTTCCTTGGGTAGGGGAGCGTAACCCAGCCCGGCTGCGTCTTTCTGGCCGGTTGTCAGCATCCAGTTCAGGAAATCGACAATCGCCTTCTTTTTGCCGCCGTCCGAAATGCTGGATGGAATCAGCAGCCAGGTAAAGCTCGATATCGGATAGGCGTCTTTGCCCGGAGAGTTGGTGATGGACACGCGGAAGTCGTCCGGCATGTTTTTGGCCGCGCCCGCGGCGGCGGCGGTCACGGTGTTGGTGTCAGCCTTGAGAAACGTGCCGGCGGTGTTTCGAAGCATGCCGTAGGTGAGATGGTTCTGCGACGCATAAATCAGTTCCACGTAGCCGATCGACCCGGGAGTCTGCTTGACCATACCTGCAACGCCCTCGTTGCCTTTCTGGCCCGTACCCGTCGGCCACTTGACGGACGTGTTGGCGCCGACCTGACTCTTCCATTGCGGACTGACCTTCGAAAGGTAGTCGGTAAACACGAAGGTAGTGCCGCTGCCATCGGAACGGTGCACGACCACGATGTCGTCAGCCGGGAGCTTTACGCCTGGATTGTCTTTGACGAGTTGGGGATCGTTCCACTTCGAGATCTTTCCCAGGTAGATCCCCGACAGGGTTTCCGCCGTGAACCGCAGATCCTGGCTGACGCCGGTCACGTTGTAGACGGGCACCAGCCCGCCAAGCACGGTCGGAAAGTGTAGCGGCTTCACTTTGAGCGCGCCGATCTGTTCCTCTGTCATGGGCATGTCGGAGGCCCCAAAGTCCACCGTACCGGCCGTGAGCTGCTGAATTCCTCCGCCCGAGCCGATCGATTGATAGTTGATCTGGATACTCGGGTGCGCCTGCCGGAACTCCTCGAACCACTTCGAGTAAATCACGTACGGGAACGTCGCTCCAGCGGCATTGATGGACTGCGCGGCTGCCATGCCGGCCAAGCTGAGAGCAGCGGCGGCGGCTAAAATCAGTGTCTTCCACTTCGTCATCTATTTTTCCTCCCTTACGTTCGCATGCAATTGTTACAAATCGGTTTCAGGCGGGTTACGAATAGTCGATACGTTCGACTACCCAATCCCCAGGGATGTGGTGCGGCGCACGCACCGGCGCGCGCCGCTGTAACAAGACGGCTACTGCTTGGCGCTGGGCGCGCCGCCAGGCAAAGTGTAACGGATGTTAAAGAAGATGGTGTTGTCGTGGGTGGCCTTGGGAGCGTTGAGGGCCACGTACCATGGGTCGCGCATGATATAGGCGTACTGGCCCATGATGTTGACGGCGCCGAGCTTGGCATCCTTGAAAATGGTCTGGTTCCAGCCAAAAGTGATTTCCTGGATGGAGCGGTTCTGGCTGTTGGCCGAGCCGCGGTATCCGTAACCCACCAGGCTGGTGCCGTTGGCGTCGATGGCCACGTTGCGGCCGACATAGACGCCGCTGTAGTAGGCGTACAGCAGGAACTTACCAACCGTCGCCTCAATACCCTGCACGGTGCCGCCGGAGTGGATCGGGCTGACGCTGCCGTCGGAGCGGACCACCAGGTCGGGCGCCTGGCCGAAGAGGTACCGGCCGCCGCCATCGCTCCAGAAATTATTTGTAATCAGGCGGAAATTCTTCACGATTTCGAAGTTAGCGTTGATGGAGCCGCCGCCGCCGGCCTTAGTGGAATACTGGCCGGAGGCCGGCTGTCCGGTGGTGGTGTTCCAGGTCTTGAAGGTCCGCTCGATGCCCGCGATTTCGAAGTGGACGCGGGAGATGGGATCGAAGGCCAGTTTGGCAATGATGTCGGGGTGCACGTTGGGGATGGTCTGCACGTTGGTCTGGTTGTCGAGTTGCGTGGCTGCCAGTCCGGTCAACGCCGAGGGAAGCACGGTGGTGGAGCCGCCGGCGGAACCGCCCATGTACTGGTCGGGGTTTTCCAGCGAGAGGCCGAAGGTGACCTTATCGGTGGGATGATAGAGCACGCGCACGCCAGGTTGGCGGTCCCAAGGCAGGCCAACCACGTAATTCACGTCGATCACCTGGGAGTAGAACAGGTCGCCCGGCAGCGCGGAGATGCCCTTGCGGTTGGGAGTGAGCATGCTCCAGCTTTGGCCCGCCAGGAATTCCCACTGGCCCTTGCGCAGATCCACCCAATAGAGGCGAATGCGCGGCACGAATCCGCCGTTGCTGACGCTGAGGTTGTTGCCGCCGCTGGTGCCCAGGAAATCGAACTCGTTGTAGCCGATGAAGTGGATGCCCTTCCAGTTGCCGTCCACGCGGAAGCCGATGCGCGAGTTCTGCGGGCTGAAGCGGAATTCTCCAAGCTTGGAGGTGGCGGCGGTGTTATAAGGGATGCTGCCGAAGCTGGTGCCCAGTGAGCCGCCGGCATTCTTGTCTTTCCAGTCCGCCGTGAGATCCATGAAGCCGATAGGTTGGATGGTGGTGTCACCGATCTTGATCTGCAGGGGCGAGGATGCCGGGGCATCGGCCGCGAGAGACGGGCGCGGGGCGGGCGGGGGCGGCGGGGCCAGGACCGGGTTGGCGCTGGCGAGATCACCGCCGAGTTTGCGGTAGCCGGGGGCCGGATCGGCGGCGGGCTTGGCAGCGGACTTGGCGATATCCTCCATCGCCTTCCGCGTATCGGCCAGGGACTGCTGAAGAGAGTCGATTTGGCGCTGTTGTTCGGCCATTTTGGCCTTCAGCTTGTCCAGTTCTGAGCCATCGCTCTGCGCATGGCACATCGGGATCAGGAGTAAGGGCACAAGGCACAAGGCCGCAGTGTGCTTAAGTTTTTGGAGTTTCATAGCCAGACTTGCGAGTATAGAGGGGAATTGTGAACAACCGGTGACAAACCGGTGAACGTTGGTTTGCGGCGGCAGGACTAGCAGGTTCAGCAGTTTGCGGGTGGTGGCGGCGGTGCCCTCAGTTTTCTACGGGGACTTTCTCCACGTGGTCCACCACCAGAATTTCCTTCTTCAGCTTGCGCGGTTCCAGCTTGAGGCCCAACTGGGGCAAGGCGGCGGCGATCTCCTCGGCGTCGCCCCCCGCGCGGACCACGCCCGCCGGCCCCGGCGCGGTTTCCGGCGGAGTCCAGATGAGCTCGACGTTGTAAGTGCCGGCGATCCCGGTTTCGTCATCGACCGGCCGGTCCATCGTCCGCGACAGGAATGAGGCAAGACTTCCCATGGATGCGCCGCTCATCTTCAGGGATCCTGGGATGCGGGTGAAACTCGTGCTACTTGTGGGCGGCACATCTTTGATCTTGAACCCGCCCTTCGCCTGAAGCAGGGCATAACCGGAGAACTCCCTGGTTTCGCGATGCACGGCCAGCTTGAAGCGCTCCGCCAGCAGATTCTGCAGCATCATCCCGGTCTGTTCCGAATCGGCCCCCGGCGGGATCTTCGCGGTGATGTCGTAGTACTCGGTTTTCATCCAGGACGGCCCTGAGATCCGATCGTCGATGTTATCGCCGATCCCATAGGCCATGGCGATGCACGTCAACAGCGGGAACCGTTCAAGGACGAACTGGGTGCGGGTGGGGCGCATATCCGATCCGTGCCCCGGTTCCGGAGCGGAAGTCTGCTTCACCGACGCCACCTCGAACTTCAGGTCCGCGTCCGGCTTTGCCGCGGCTGCGGCACCCGGGCGTCTCAAGGTCACATGGAGGACGAAGGGGCCGCTGGGACCCGTGGCCGAGATGTCGCCTGTGAGGGTCTCGCCCACAACCCGCAAATCCAATTGGGCGGTATCCATTGAGCCCGTGAGATGGCCGTCCTCGAACTTGAGGTTTTCGAGCTTCGACTGCTGGTCTTTCTCGCTGGGGCCGGCGGTGCCGGTGAGCGTCGAGCCATCCTGATTCAGGATCACATAGATGGGGCCTCCGAAGAAGCCGCCTTGCCAGACGCCGGAGACACCGGCGGCTTGCGGAGAGGCGCTGGCCAACAGGACCGAGGCCAGCGCGAGCAGACGGGTAATCTTCACCATGAGTATGACGGGCGAACGGACATTTTGTTCCCGTTATGCCAACGCTTTTGCGGCCTTCTTGACGTCGTCGGGATCCACCTGGATTAGCGCGCCATAAACGCCGGCGCCGCCTGCCACGGCCTGGATCGCGGTGACGTTGATCTTCTTGTCGGCCAGTTTGGCCAGTAGCCCGGCAACCGCGCCGGGTTGATCCGCGCCGGCGACGTGGAAGGCGGTCTGCTTCTTGCTGAGGTCGATTTTGAGTTGCTTGGCGGCTTTCTTGAGAAGCGCCGGATCTTCTGCCACCAGGTCGAACTTAGACTTGTTCTTGCCAACGGGGTAGCCCCAGACGGCGACGAAATTCACGCCGGCTTCCTTAAGCGCGGTGAGCAGGTGCGCGCCTTTTCCCGGCTTGTTGGGAACGACGACGGAGTAGTAATCGAGTTTTGGCATTGGTGAGTCCTCCTGCTAAAGATACTATTTCCAGAGATGCGTGTGGCGGGGCCGGGCAGCGGGAGGGAAGAAAGGCGATCGGCCCCCGCCGCTAAGCGAGGACCGATTACTTGCCGGTCCATTGCGGTGCGCGACGGGCCAGGAACGCACGGATGCCTTCCTGCGCATCGGCGGCCATGGCGTTTTGCGTCATCACTTCCTTGGCGTAGGCGTAGGCTTGTGGCGGGTCCATGTCGATCTGCGCGTAGAACGCCCGCTTGCCGATGGCCTGCACCAGGGGGCTGGCACCGGCAATCCTGGCGGCCAGCGCGCGAGTGGCGGCCTGGAGCGACGCGGCTGGAACCGCATAGTTGATCAGACCCCACTCGGCGGCGGTGCGCGCGTCCACCGGGTCGCCGGTGAGGGCCATGTGGAGGGCGCGCTTGCGGCCGATGGTGCGCGTGAGGGGCACCATGGGCGTGCTGCAGGAGAGGCCGATTTTCACGCCGGGGGTGGCGAACCAGGCGTCCTCGGCGGCGATGGCCAGGTCGCAGGAGGCCACCAGTTGGCAGCCGGCGGCGGTGGCGGGGCCCTGCACTTCGGCGATGACCGGTTGCGGGATGGAGGGGATCTTCATCATCAATTCGCTGCATAGGTCAAAAATCAGCCGGTACTCGTGCATTTCGCGGCCGGTCATCTCGGAGAGGTCATGGCCGGAGCAGAACACGGGTCCGGCGGCGGCCAGGATGACGGCGCGGATGGCGGGGTCGCGGCCGGTTTCGTCCAGGCAGGCGAGCAGTTCGCGCGCCATGCCGGTGGATAGGGCGTTGCGGCGCTCGGGGCGGTTCAGGGTAACGACGACGGCGGATGCCTCGCGGGTGACGGTCAGGAAATCGAATTTCATGGTAAGCAACCCTACGATGGTACCCGAAGTACCAGCGGCGGTGGAGCGCGGAGGGGCGCGAATTCCGGTAATGGTTTGCAATCGGCAGGGACTGTCTGATACTATCTAGGTGGCAGATCGGAATCCTCCCCTTGAAGTGCCGCAAATCCATCCAACGGAGTCAGATAATCACTGAATGAGCTTCACCGTATTTCTTGGCAATCTCCCCATCTGGGTCACCGCCGATGACATCAAACAATGGCTGGCCGCCGAAGATCTCGTGGCCGACGCCGTGAAGGTGATCCGCAACCACGAAACGCAGGAATCCAAGGGCTTCGCATTCGTTGAAGCACCCACGGCCGATGAAATGGCGGCCATCATCCGGCGTTTCGACCGCGCACCCCTGGAAGACCGGCTGCTCCGGGCCAACCCCGCGCAACCGCCAAAAGGCAAGGACGCTCCGCGCACTGCGCAGCAGGCCGGCGCAGCGCCGACTGCGGGCGCGCCCGCTGGGGCGCCACGCACACAACCAAGGACCGACCGCAAGCCGCGCCGCGGCCGGGATCGGGAACAGACTCCGCGCAGCGCTTTCGCAGCCGAATTGGCCAAGGTTCTGTAGTCTCGCGCGGCGCTCCGGGAGCGCCATTGAGGCACACTTTTGGTTCCACACCTGTGAAGGTCCGGCACATCGACCCGCTCCTTATCTATCCTCTTTCCAATCATCTATAATTGGTAGCGTGCGTGCACTTGAGGGACGCATGAAATTCGTCTGCTTCTGGCGGTTGGTGGCTGCCGGAACGCTATGCGCGGGGGCGCTCGCGGCGGGAACTCAGGATTCCGAGTTCAACGTCAACAATCGCTACACGGTTGAGACCGTCCTGGTCAAGGCCGATGGATGGAGCACCGACGTGAAGTCGGATCGCGCCGGGAAGATCAGTTCGCCGTTGCGCAAGGACATTCTGGCGATCATCGGAGAAAAGCTGAACCCGGCAACCCTGGAAGATCTGGCCCGGCGCCTGCGAAAGGAATTTCACGCGCGCGGGGTGGAGCAACACATCCTGCGCGGCAAGGTACCCGATTGCGTGGAGGTGGTGTTCGAGATCCAGGTGCGGCCGGCGCGCTTCGACGTGGCCATCCCCAAGTTCGTCTACCAGGCCCGTCAAGGTTGGAGCGGCGCGGTGGAGGGCACGGCCATCCTCAAGCACAACAGCGTAACGGTGGGACTGGTAAGCGACGGCGACGAACTGGTGGAGCGGTACTCCGGGGTTACGGCGCGGTACCAGAACACCCGCGCAGGGTCGGACAATGTGCAATTCGGGGTGGGATACGGCGCCTACAACGAGAAGTGGAGCGGCAGCACGGTGGACTCCATTCCGCCGGCATGGCCGGCCGCCGACTTGTACAGCTCGCGGCGGTTTGTCGAGCCGGAATTGACCGTTCAGGTTTCGCGCCCGCTGAGCGTGAGCGTGGGCGCCAGTTTCGAGAGCATGGAAGAGGCGGGGCCGGCCCCGCGCACGGAATCGGCCAATGCGGTGACCGCCGCATTGCGTTATCATCAGCGGAGCGAGGGTTCCGATTCGCTCGCGGATTTTGACGCGGGCTACGACCTCCGCCTGGCCAATCGGGCGATGGGCAGCGACATGGCGTATTCCCGGCAGCGCTGGGAGTTCCGCTATACGCTGACGCGCGGCAAGCAGGTGGTGATCGAGGATCTGACGGCGGGAGCGCTCGCCGGCCGGGGGCCGATGTTCGAGCGATTCGTACTGGGGAACGGCAGTACCCTGCGGGGCTGGAATAAGTTCGAGCTGGATCCGTTTGGCGGAAACCGGATGGTGCACAACACCGTCGAGTATAGGTATGGCATGTTCCAGGTCTTCTACGATTCGGGAGCGATCTGGGATAGCGGCCAGGGGGTGGAAGACCGGAATTCGGCCGGCGTGGGAATTCGGCGCGGAGCTTTCTCGGCGTCGATCGCTTTCCCGTTGCGGGAGGGGCACGTCGACCCGATGTTTATGTTGAGCATGAATTATTGATGGCGCAAGACGCGCGGAATCGCGGGATCAGCCGACGAAGCTGGCTTCTGGCCGGCCTGGCTCTACCTGCGTTCCGGCTGCGCGCGGGTGACGCCCTGCCACCGCCGCGCTTCGATGGCGACAACCTGCAACCGCTGCTGCCCAATATTCACTTTCTGGCCGGAAAGCCGCTGGAACGGCTCACCAACGGCAACACAGTGGCGTTCGTGGCGCAGGTCACGCTGTTCACCGAGGACCGCCACACGGCGAAGCTCAGCCCCATCCAGCGGTTCATTCTGAGCCGCGACATCTGGAACTCCACCTTCAAGGTGACCATCCCGTCCCTCACGCCGCACGACCGCATCGGGCTGACCACGGCGCAGGCGGAATCCTGGTGCCTGGAGAACATCGTCATCGGCGCCGCGGAAGTGCCCCGGGACAAGCTGCTGTGGCTGCGGTGCGACTTGCGGACGGTTCACCAGGACGACCTGTCCCGCGTGGTGGGCGACCGCGGGATCAGCTTCCTGAGCATCATCGAGTACCTCAGCCGCAAGTCGGGAGCGAACGATTCGCAGTGGAGCTTCGAGACCGACCGTCCCTTCCGCCTGCAGGACCTTCCCCGCCAGATTTTCGGCCGGGGCGCGCGACTCGGGTGAACCGCCTCCGCAACAGGCTGGTCCTGGTATTTCTGGCGGCCACGCTGGTGCCGCTGGGCGCCACCATCTGGATCACAACCTACCTCATGCGCGTGGATCAGAGCCTGCTGGAGGCCTCCACGGCGCGGGCGCTCGGGGCGGCCGGGCAGTTGCGCGAGACCAGCCGCGCCTACTTCGAGCAAGCCTCCGCGGATTTGAAGCGGCGGGCGCTGGCTGGCGTTGTGCCGCCGCGGCGGTACGCGGCAAGCGATCGCGCGGCGTGGCCGGACAGCGTGCGGGATTTCGCGGAAAGCGGCGTCGCCGAGCGGTTCGCGGCGGCGGGCGATGACGGCGCCCGGTTGGACTACCTGGTGAGGCGCGATGACGGCGTGTGGGTCTACTCCGCCGCGATAGCGATCCCGTTGAACCGCGTGAGTGACGAGATCCGCCGCGCCAGCCTGCTCGATCAGTTCACCCGCGAGCACGACCTGCCGCGCACGGTGAAACTGGCCTACGTGCTGCTGGCGGCGGCGTTCTGGCTGGCTTCCCTCGGGCTGCTGGTGTTTCTGGCGCACCGCATCAGCCAGCCTATCCACCAGTTGACGCGGGGCTTGGCGGAGATGGCCGCTGGGGACCTGACGGTGCGCGTGGCGCCGCAGCGGGACGACGAGGTGGGCCGCGCCATCCAGGCCTTCAACGACATGGCGGATGCCCTGAAGGAGAGCACCGACCGGCTGGTGTACCTGCGGCAGCTCGAGAGCTGGCAGGTGGTGGCCCGCAAGACCGCGCACGAGGTGAAGAATTCGCTCACGCCCATACGCCTGACGGTGGAGGAAATGCTGGCGCGCTACGACGACGCCGACCGCGGCTTCATGGAGCAGGCTACGCAAATCGTGGTGGATGAGATCGAAACGCTGGAACGGCGCGTGCGGGCATTTTCGCAATTCGCCGCCGAGCCGCCCGTATCCCCGGCGCCACTGGATGTGAATTCCCTGCTACAGGAACGCATCGCACTGCTGCGCACGGCGCATCCCGAAGTGGCTTACGAATGCCGCCTCGGGGAGGCGCCCCAGGCGATGGCGGACCCCGATCTGGTCAAGGGTATCCTCACCAACCTGCTGGAAAACGCCGCCGATGCGGCGGGCAACGGCGGGCGCATTTTGGGTGCGACTTCGGTGGCCCACGAGAAGGTGGCCATTGAAGTGCACGATTCCGGTCCGGGTTTGAGCGAGGCGGCGCGTGCCTCGCTGTTTCAACCCACGATTTCGTTCAAGAAGCGGGGCATGGGACTGGGGCTTTCGATAGCGCGCAGAAGTGCCCTGCTTTCGGGCGGAGATCTCGTGGTAGTGAAAGGAGAACTGGGCGGCGCGGGTTTCCGCGTGCTGCTGCCCATCGCAACCAATGGCTTCCAAGCGCGTCCTGATCGTGGATGACGAAGAGAATATCGGCCGCTCCCTGAGGATGATCCTGGAGCGCGAAGGGTACGCGGTGAACGTGTGCCGGACGGTGGCGGAGTTCAACCGCCATCCCGATTCGCAGCGCGCCGACGCTTACCTGTTCGACATGAAGCTGCCGGACGGCAACGGCATCGACCTGTTGCGCACGGTGGGCCAGAATGGGGCCAGCGCCCCGGCGGTGATGATCTCCGGCCATGGCACCATCGCCGACGCCGTGGAGGCCACCCGAGCCGGCGCATTCGACTTTCTGGAGAAGCCCCTCAGCCGCGACCGCGTGCTGCTGGCGGTGAAGCACGCCATGGAACACGCCTCGCTGCGGCGCGAGAATGAACGGCTGCGCGAGATAGTGGTGAACAACGCGCCGCGCATGATCGGGGGCAGCCCGGCCTGGCAGCGCGCCGTGGAACAGGCCAGCATGGCCGCCCGCTCGGACGCGCGGGTGCTGTTGATCGGCGAATCCGGCACTGGCAAGGAATTGCTGGCGGCGCACATCCACAATTCCAGCCCGTTCGCGGCGGGACCGTTCGTCAAAGTGAACTGCGCCGCCATCCCCACGGAACTGCTGGAGACGGAGTTGTTCGGGCACGAGAAGGGCAGCTTCACGGGCGCCACGGCCTCGCGCCGCGGCAAGTTCGAGATGGCCGACAGCGGCACCATCTTCCTGGACGAAGTGGGCGATCTGCACGGCGCCTCGCAAGCCAAACTGCTGCGCGTGCTGCAGGAGGGCGAGTTTCACCGCGTGGGCGGCGAGCAGATCATCCGCGTGAGCGTGCGCGTGGTGAGCGCTACCAACCGCGACCTTGGCGCGCTGGTGGCGCAGGAGAAGTTCCGCGAGGACCTGTTCTACCGCCTGAGCGTGGTGCCCATCCGCGTGCCGGCGCTACGCGAGCGGCCACACGATATCCGACTGCTGGCGGAATATTTCCTGGAGGATTTCTGCTCGCGCAATAATTTCCGGGCGAAGAAGCTGGACGAAACGGTGTTCGCCATGCTGGAGAGTTACCACTGGCCGGGGAACGCGCGCGAGTTGCGCAACGCCATCGAGCGCATGGCCATCCTGACGCAGGGCGAGCGGCTGACGAGGGATTCGGTGCCGGTGGAGATCCGGGTGCAGCGCGACCCGGGGCCGAAATCGACCATCCAGGAAGCCCGCGAATCGGCCGAGCGGGAGCATATTTTGCGGGCGCTGGAGCAATCCAACTGGAACGTGAGCGGGGCGGCGCGGGCGCTGGGGATGGAGCGGACGAACCTGCACAAGCGGATTCGGGCGCTGGGGTTGAGCCGCGGAAAATAGCGTCTGACACCTTTTTTGTGCTTCAATCTGGGGTGTGCGTTTCATTCGTTTCCTGCAAGCGCGGCTGCGCTCCGAGCGGCCTGCTGTCGCCCTCCTGACGCTGGTGGCAACCTGCGTTTTCTTCTACGAGTACCTGCCGCCGTTCAAGACCGTGCACCTGTGGTCCGACGTCTCCGGCTATCATTATCCGCTGCAGGTGTACGCGTTTCAGTCGCTACTGGACGGGCGCGTGCCGCTGTGGGACCCGTCGGTCTACTGCGGCATCACCTTCGTCGGGAATGTGCAGGCGGCGTTGCTGTATCCGCCCACATGGCTGATGTACGCCGCGGCTTCCATCTTCGGCGTGCTTCCGTTCAAGGCGTTCGAGGTATTCGTGTTTCTGCACGTGTGGGCGGCGTTCCTGCTGTGCTACCTGTGGCTGCGCGGCAGGTGCGGAAAACTGGCGAGCGCCCTGGGCGCGGCGGTGTTCGCCTGCGGCGGGTACATGATGTGCGAGGTGCTGCATCCCGGCGTGCTGGGCGCCATGACGTTGATGCCGCTGGCGCTGTGGGGCGTCGATGAATCGGTGGAGCGGAAGGACTGGCGGCCGCTGTGGAAAGTCACGCTGGCTTCGGCGCTCGCTTTTCTGGCGGGTTACCCGGCGTCCTGGATCGTGGGCTGCGTGCTGGTGGGCACCTACGCCCTGGCAAGCCGCAGGCACTGGCGGGCGGCGGCGGGCGTGGTGGTGGCGGTCGCGGCGTCGGCGCTGCTGTTCGCGGTGCAACTGGCGCCCGCGCTGGAAGCCCGCTCGTACATGAAGCTGCAGCCGAAGTACGGGCCGGGCGCTTATGGGCTGGTGGATTTGCTGCGCTCCTATTTCGTGGGGAACTGGTTCGACTATAATCCCGGGCATTCCACCGACTACGATCCGGGCTGCCTGTATTTGTACGTCGGGCTTCCGGCCATCTTCGGAATCGCGTGGGCAATCTGGCGGCACCGGGCGCGGCCGTATATCCAGCCGGTCCTGGGGATGGCGGTGGCGCTGCTGCTGGCGAATCCGCCGCAGTTCCTGATTCACGCGGTGATGAAGATTCCGGCGCTCGATTACACCATGCAGCCGTTCAATTTCTACGCGGCGGTCGCGGCCATGGCGGCGCTGATAGCGGCACTCGGCTTGAACGACTTTCTGGAGAGACGCACCGCGGGCACGCTTCCGGACTGGGTGTCCTACGGCGCGGCGGGCGCGCTGGCGGCGTGGTCTTTGTGGAAGCTGTGGGAGTGGCGCGGCGGCGGGGTATTCCCCACCGGCCCGGCGGCTGCGGTTCAGACGGGGATTGCGCTGGCGCTGTTCTCGTTATGCCTCTGGTGCGTCAGCCGGTCCACCGGACGGCGCAGAAGCGCGATGGCGGCCATCCTGCTATTTGGGGCCATGGCCGATTACCAGGCGTACGGCTCCGGGCGCTGGTTCAACGCCATGAAGGGCGATGTGGACGACGAGTTTCTTCCGGACGGCATTGGGGGCATCGACGATACGGCGTATCGCGCCATGCGAAGCAACCGGCAGTACCGCGTGGTTACGGTGGATTCGGCGTTCGCCGAAGGAGCCTTGTACCGGGTGTGGGGCCTCGCCACCACCGAGGGATTCGACCCGTTTGTTTCCGTCCAGTACACACGGGCCATCGAACATTGGGTTCCGTTTCAGACCATGCGCACCTTCCACACCGACATATTCAGCGAGGACATGCTCCGCACCCTGGGCGTGCGGTACCTGCTCGTGAGGAGCGGCGCCGCAGACGGGCCGGCCATCGCCGCCAACCCGAATTTCAAGCTGGTGGGACGGTCGGATATCTTCTGCCGCGTTTACGAGTATGTGAATGCACGGCCGGCCTACTACTGGGAGGAAGACAACGGCGGCACGGCCCGGAAGGTGATCTGGGAGCCGGAGGTTCGGGAACTCCTGGTGCGCAGCGAGACGGGCGGCCGGCTCGTGCTGGTGGAACAGTTCTACCCGGGATGGCGGGCGGTGGTGGACGAACAGCCCGCCCTGATCGAGCGGTGGGACGGCGCGTTCCAGGCGGTCCGGCTGACGGCTGGCGTGCATCGCGTGCGGTTCGAGTTCCGGCCGCGGAGCGTGCCCATTGGCGCGGCGGTCAGTCTGCTCGCCCTGGCCGGGCTGCTGGCGGTGGTGCGGGCGGATTCGCGGTCGCGCGCCAAAGCCGTGGGTTACCATACCTAAGTGACCCCTTCCCAACCGGCGCCGCAGCCGGCGGCGAGAGGCTGGGACCGCTGGCGAATAGCCGCCGCGGGCGCCCTCCTGGCCGCATACTTCGTGTGGTTCTCGCGCACCACGCTGCGCGTGCATTTCGCCCCCGACGACATGATGAACCTGGCCTACTACTGGCGGCTCCCGCTGTGGCGGCAGATTTTGGGCCCGCTGACGATCTGGCGGCCCATGTACCGCCCCTTGGCGGGATGGTTTCTGATGCCCATTCTGCACGGATTCGGCTTGGATCCGGTGGCTTATCGCGTGGGGTTGCTGGTTTTCCTGCTGGCCACGGCGTTCCTGACGTGGCGGCTGAGCCGGCTGCTGGGGTGTGACGAGCGGGCGGCGGCGCTGGTGGCCGTCGTGGCCTGTTACCACGTGGGGCTGAACAACATCTACTACATCATCGCGTTCGTTTTCGATACGCTCTGCGGGTTCTTCTTCATTGCCGCGCTGCTCTACTACGTGGCGATTCGGGAGCGCGGCGCGGTGCTCCGCTGGCGGCAGGTGGCAGCGTTTCTGGCGCTGTGCCTGGCCGCGCTGGGCTCCAAGGAAATGGCCGCCACGCTTCCGGCTGTGTTGCTGCTCTACGAGTGGTTCTACCATGGGCCGGTTCCGTGGCGGCCCAGGGAACTGGCGCGGTGGCTAATCGGCCCGGGCAGATGCATCCTCGCGAGCGGCTGCCTTACGGTAGTGAGCCTCGGAGTCCGGGTGCTGGGCAAGGGCGGCTTGGCGGCGGACGCCGGATACGTGCCCAAGCTTTCCATAGGGCGCATCTGGAAGTTCCAAACCGAGAGCCTTGCCGACCTGTTCCAGAAGTGGGCGTTCTTCGAGCATCGGGACATCGTCATAGTGTGGCTGCTGCTGTTCTACCTGGCCTGGCGGCGCAAACGGCCGGTGCTGCGCTTCGCCTGCCTGTGCCTGCTGGTGACGCCGCTGCCCATCGAGTTCCTGCTGGGGCGCGCGGGGGCATGCCTGTATATCCCCATGCTGTTCTGGGCCATGTTCGTGAGCGTGGTTTTCGTGGACGTTGCCGATGGCGTGGCGGGCTTCCTGGCGCATGAGCCGGGATTCCGCCGGGTGGGCCAAGTGTGGTTGGCGGCGGCGCTGGTTGCCGCGGGCGCGGCCTGGTGGGCGCACCGCAACGCCGAGCTCAAGCGGCAGTTCGTGGACCCCACCACCACGGATTTCGCGCCGCAGACGTGGGACGCCATCCAGCAACTGAAAGCCGTGCAACTGAAGCCGCGGCCAGGGAGCACGGTGGCCTTTCTGGACGATCCGCTGGGGACTTTCGACATGGCGTTTATCGCCGATCTGGAGTTCCTGGACCGCAGCGTGACCATCCGCCTGAACCGCCAGACGCCGCTCTCGCCGCAGGAGATCGCCGGTTTCACTTACCTTCTGGACTACCGGGACGGACAGTTCGTGCGGGTACGTTGAGGGCGGCCGCCACCAGGTCGCTGAAAACCCCGTAAGCGGTCTGCTCCACGCCGGGATCGATGGACACGGTGCCGAAGGTGCCCATGAGGTCGGTGTGGAAGAGGATCAGGTTGGAGGTGCCGCCCACGGCGGCCAGGATGTCGCAGCGGTCGATCACCTCCGCGCGCACGCGCAGGCTGATGCGTCCCGCGCCGCGGTGGGCACGGCTGATGAGGCGGACGGTCTTGCCCTGGGAGGCGATTTCCCGGACGCGCTGGGGAGTCAGGCGGGCGATACCGCGGGTGGAAACCTGCCGCGGGGTGACGCGCGCATCCATCAGGACGTTGGCGAGCGCGGCGGTTTTGGCGGCGGAGTCCCAGCCTTCGATATCGTAGGCGCCATCGGCTTCGGTGATCCCCATGGCGCGGGCGCGTGCCAGGCCGGAAGCAAACGATTCGCCCCGCTCCATGGCCTGCACTACGATCTTCGACGTGGAATTGAGCGCGCCGGTGAAGCCCAGGACCTTGACCGCGGGCATGGTGTGCTCCCACAGATTGAAGACCGGGGCGCCATCCATGACGGCGGATTCGAAACGGAAGGCCACGCCGGCGCGGATGGCTTCGTCGCGCAGGGCGGCGTAGGCGTGGGCGATGGGGCCCTTGTTGGCGGTTACGACGTGCATGGAGCGGCGGAAGGCCGCGCGGATGTGGGAGATGGCCGGCTCGCCAGTGGCCGGATCGAGGGTGGTGAGCTCCACGGCGGCGTCGGCGCGGGCGGCGTGGAGGAACGCTTCCACCGATTCCAAGCGCGGGCCGAATGGCGGATCGGCGGGCAAGCCGGCGGGATGGACGGCGGTGCCGTGGCGCAGGGTGTGGATGCCGGTGATGGTGAAAGGGTACTCCTGGCGCTTCGAGTGAACCAGGCGGACCAGCGCGCGGGCCACGTTACCGTATCCGATGAGGGCGAGCTTCACGGAAAGATTGTAGCGGGATTCGGGAAGGCGGGGCGATTCCGGGGTGGCGCGCGCAGCCGGGGCAGGTATATGGGGGCAGGCCCGCGGCTGATCCGTCCCGGTATCTGCCCGGCTGGTTGGCGGGGTTCTCCGGAACGGCAGCCCGCAGGCCTGCCGGATGGTCCTCTATCTGTAAGGCCTCGACGGGAAGCCCTGATTACTTCACTTCCAGGGTCTTGACGCCGGCCGTCGCCGCGCCGCCACTGACGTATCCAATCGCACCCTTGGTCTTGGCCACGTAGCCGACGACTTCGGCGTCGGTCCCGAGCGTCTTGGGCATGGAGGCTTTCCCGGTAAACACCAGGCTGCGATAGTAGGTCTGCAAGGCGGAATCCGTCTTGCCGAGGTATTCCTTCACGAAGGCCTCATGGGTGGGCCCGTCCTTTTCCAGCACGGGTTCCGCATGGCTGCCGTCGCTCAGGGAGGTCTTCGTTGCAAGGAAGACGCTCTTGAGGTCGTCGGCGGAAAGCGAGGACGCCCCTACACTGGGGTTGGCGATGATCTTGATATCGGCCCCGAAAGCGCATACCGCGCAAGCCGTCAGCAGCGCTACGAATATCGGGATTAGCCAGTTAATGGTCGGATGTTTCGTTGGGTATCTCATTGGGTCTCTCCTTATACAGAGCACATTCGTCCAGGCTCAGAAACTGAATCCTGCCCGGAGTACGAGCAGCCTCGTGGTCGGCAAGATGCCGGCCGGGTTGGAGAGCGTGTAGAATCCGCGGGCCGCGGGTGTGGTTGTGGTAGCGCCATCGATAAAGTGACCCTCAACCTTCAGGTACCAGTGGTTGATCGGGTCAATCCGTGCGCTAATCGTGGTGTCGAATTCGTGCGCGCTGGGTGGGGTGGTGTCCTTGCGCGTGTCCACGAAATACTGGGAGCGGTACGCGCCCAACTCCAAGAGCTTGCAGACGCGATACGTGCCGGAGACGTACCACGTACGGGAATCGCTGATGGACTTTGTTGGCGTCGCCGTGCGGAAGAGATTGGTGTCCCGCATGTTTCTGCGGTACTCCCCATTCAACTGGAAGCCCTTAAACGTATACTGGGCGTAGTACTGCGTCCATTCGTTGGCGGTCGTCGTCTGCTTGTATGGAGTGGGGACACCGGCGTTCATGTACGTGCCTCTTGCCGAGACATCCATGTCCATGTACGAAGCGCCGATTACCGCGCCGAACGGCATGGCCAACCGGAGATCGCCACCGGTCTCCCGTCCCCCGCGGTAGGTAAAGATTGTGTTGACCGTCAACGAAGCGTAGTCGTAGCCCGAGGTCAGATCCAGCGGCATCATTCCTACGAACCCGGTATACGAGAACGTACCTAAATGCTTCACCGAGATATCGCCGTAGACGTCGCCGCCCGAGTGTGAGATGGTGGTGCTCCGCCAGTCGATCGGGTACATCCCTTGAGGGAGTAGGGCAAATGTGTGCAGCGAATCCATGTCCTGGACGTCGTTGAGGAGGCCGAAGACGGTCTTCACCCTGCCTCCCCGGACACCGAACCAGCTTTTGAATTTGTAGTCGCCATAACCCCAGTCCAGATCGGGGTGCCACTTGCCGAATTGGCCGATGTCCCGTATGTAGATCTGCGCACCCACCCGGAACTTGTCGGTGATCTGGGAGGAGATGTTCGCTCCCCCATCGGTAAATGAGAAGCTTCCCCTGCTGGTCGGCATCGCCATGTAGTTGTTCTGGTCAGAGTACATGAAGCCCTGCGAAGCAAAGCTGTGAATCTGAACGTTACGCCCGTCCAACGTGAAATCGAACTGCGCGTGCAGGAGGCCGGGGGCTGCCGATAGAACCGCGGCCAAAAGAATCGTCTTGACTTGCATAATCACTCCTTAAGTGTCAATTCAGTCCCGCCGCGCCAACCGCACTGGAGGCGCACTCCCACGAGGATTGCGAGAACGGTGCCAGGACCTCCTCCAAACCGATTTGGTGGGTTGGTCACTGCCCAATCTTCATATCGGATGGAAGAGACTTCCCGTGAGTGATGGCATTGCCGCATGTTTTCACGCGGCCGGGGGCATGGGTTCCCGGCCAAGACATGCCGATCCGAGGCGGGGTTCGAGCGCGGCCCAGGGTGGGCGGCCAGTTTGGTTGGCGTTTCAACCCGATTCTCCGCGGGCGGCGCCGGCTGCTGGCCGAGTCCACCGGGTAAGCTGGAACTCTCCGGCCAGGTTGTTCGTATGTCTTCCCGTGACTCGTTCCACGAACGCGCGGCTTGCCGGCTCCATGTTTCTCCTGTACATCGCGACCGGCGTAGCCAGCATGGCCCTGTTCGGCCAGGCAACCGGCGTCGCCGAGGGGACGGCCGCGAAGCTGGCAAGCATAGCCCAACACCCAACGGCCGTGGGATTGGCCGCCGTCCTCGGGCTGTTCACCTTCCTGGATGCCGTGGTGTTGGCTGTGGCGCTATACGCGCTCACTCGCGATCAGGACCGCGACATCGCGAGGCTGGCTCTATGCTGCCGTGCCGGGGAAGGCGCGATCGGCGCGGTTTCCGCCGTGTCTACGCTGGGACTGTTGTCGGCCGCGACGGCAAGTTCCACGGCGGCCGGCTTGGACGCGGCGGCAGCGCAGGCGCTGGGCGGCTTGCTGCTGAAGGCGGGCGGTGGGTACTCCACGGCCGCGGCGTTCTGCTTCGCGGTGGGCAGTGCGCTTTACTCCTACCTTTCAACGTGGCACCGAAGGCTTCACCTATCGCCCGCGGGCACCAGCAGCAGGCAGAACGCCCCGGCCAGCGTGAGTACTGCGGCGTAGCCAAACCCCGCGGCGGCCGAGACGTGGGTCCACAGAAGCCCCACCACCACGCTCGATAGCAGATCTCCGAACGAGTTCGCCGTGGCCAGCGCACCGTATCCCACACCGCGCTGCTCGTTGGGCAACAGGCCGGCGGCGAGCGAGCGCTCCATGGCGTCCACGATGGCGACGTAGACTCCGGCGAGCACGAACAGCCCGGCCAGCACGGGAACGCTCGCGGGAGCGGCGAGGAACAGCAGGCACATCGCGCCGAAAAGGGCGTAGCCCACAGCCAGAAGGGATTTCTTGCTCACGCGGTCTCCCAGCGCCCCCGCCGGGTACGAAACGGCCGCGTAGATCACGTTATGAAGGATGTATAGCGCGATCCCGTAACGGCCCGCCGCCACCGCCCCGTAGCGTGGCGTGAGCACTGTCACGGCGCGCAGAACCAGCAGCGTGTGAGCGAAATTGCCGAGGCCGAAGACGCCAACCGCGCCCACGAAGCGCTGGAACGCCGGAGGCAAACCGCGCAAAGAGGCGAGCAGAAGGCGATGTGGCTGGGGCGTCCGCGGCGTGTCGCGGATGGCGAAGGCCGCGAGCAAAACCGTGATGGCGCCGGGGATGAAGGCGATCAGAAAGATGTGCCGCAAGGCAATGACGCCGACCAGCGATAAGGCGATGGCAGGCCCCAGGATCGCCCCCAGCGTGTCCATGGCGCCTTCGAAGCCGAAGGCCCGGCCGTGGGCCTTGGGCGGGACGCTCTCCGAGAGCAGCGCGTTGCGCACGGGCCCGCGCGCGCCCCGGCCCATCCACGCAATCGCCCGGATGGCCACCAACTGCCACCACGCGGTGACGAAGGCGAAGGTGCCCATCATGGCGGTGACCAGGTAGCCCACAACCAGAATCGGTTTGCGCTTCCCCACGCGGTCCGAATAATGCGACATCCATAATTTCAGCAGGCTAGACGCGGCATCGGAAACGCCCTCGATCACGCCGAGTGCCATGGCGCCGCCGCCAAAGGTGGCCAGGAATAGAGGAAGCACGGCGGTGGTCAGCTCGTGGCCCATGTCCGAGAACAGGCTGAGCAGCCCGATTGCAATTACGTTACGGGTCAGCCAGCGGACCCGCGCAGGCGGAGTCATGGGGGGCGCCATCAGCTATCGGATGCGTCGCAACGGCGGCGGGTTGCTAAGCTGAGTGATGGCGATACGATGGCTCAACCCGACACCGTACTGGCGCGGCCCGCGCAGATGATTCCCTTTAACCGTCCGTATTCCACCGGCATGGAGTACGAGTATATCCGGCAGGCGATTGCAAGCGGACACATCTCCGGGGATGGCGCGTTCACGAAGAAGTGCCAGGCGCTGCTGGAGGAGATCACGGGCTGCCGGCGGGCGCTGCTGACCACGTCGTGCACCGACGCGCTGGAGATGACCGCTCTGCTGCTGAACATCGGGCCGGGGGACGAAGTGATCGTGCCCTCGTTCACGTTCGTCTCGGGGGCGAATGCCTATGCGCTGCGGGGCGCCAGAATCGTATTCGCGGATATCCGCCGGGACACGCTGAACCTGGACGAGAGCGGACTGGAGGCGCTGATAACGCCGCGCACGCGCGCCATCCTGGCGGTCCACTATGCGGGCGTGGGATGCGCGATGGAGAGCATACTCGCCACGGCGGAGCGGCACGGCGTTGCGGTGGTCGAGGACAACGCCCACGGGCTGTTTGGACGGCACCGGGGACGCAACCTGGGATCGTTCGGAGCCATGGCGACCCTGAGCTTCCACGAGACCAAAAACGTCAGTTGCGGCGAAGGCGGCGCGCTGCTGCTGAACCGCGACGAGGACGTGGAGCGGGCCGAGATCGTGCGAGAAAAGGGGACGGACCGGAGCAAGTTCTTCCGCGGACTGGTGGATAAGTACACCTGGGTGGACCTGGGGTCGAGCTTCCTGCCGTCGGACGTGCTGGCGGCGTTTCTATACGCGCAACTGGAAGCGCGCGGGACCATTCAGGCGGCCCGCAAACGCGTGTGGAGTTACTACAACGAGCGGCTACGGGACTGGGCGGCGGCCAACGGCGTGCGGCGTCCCGAAGTGCCGGAGGATTGCGAGCAGCCCTACCACATGTTCTACCTGGTGATGCCCACGCCGGGCGCGCGCGACGCGCTGATCGCGCACCTGAAGAGCCGCGGCGCGATGGCGGTGTTCCACTATTTGCCTCTGCACCTCTCGCCCATGGGCTTGCGGGACGGCGGGCGCGCGGGGCAATGCCCGGTGACGGAGGACATCAGCGCGCGGCTTATCCGCCTGCCGTTCTACAACGGGTTGGACGAGGACGACCAGGCGCGGGTGGTGGAGGGTGTGCTGGAGTTCCGGCCGTAGCTGGGGTCGAGCACCGTGGCGCTCACTTCGTGGATGGCGAAGGAAGCTGCGCTGGGGCCGTAGTTCGAGTTGTTGGCGATGGCCAGTTGGAAGGCTTCGCCTTGCTTCAGGTCGGCGTAAACCACGATCTGCCGGGGCGGCTGGAAGAGGTTGCCCGAAGTGCTCACCGCCATCCAATTGTAGGCGCCGGGTGCGCTCAGCCCGAAGGCGAACTCGCCGGAGCCGGGCGTGAATTTGAGGGTGAAGGAATAGCGCGCGGTGAGGGGCGCCACCAGCGGCGGATACAGCAGCCCGAAGGAGTAAGCGTCGCGCGCGGTCCGGACCCGCACCGCGGCGGGCGAAAAACTCGCTTCGGTGCGCGGCTCCACGTGCCAGCGGCCGAGGGGAAACGCAGCTTCGCGCGGGTCTCCAAGGGGAGCCAGCGAACCGGCGCCCGCGGTATCGAACACGGCGCGCAAGGGACGGCGCACCGATGGGTCGGGGTCGGCGAAGATGGCCGTCACGGTGTAGGGCCGCGCGACGCCTTCGACTACGAAGGAATCTTCCACGCGGGCCAGCAGGCCGTCCTTGCGCCAGCAATCGGCGAGCGCACGGCGGGCCAACTCCGGCGCCCCTTCGCGGCTGGAGAGCGCCACCACACCGGTATCGGGCGCGGCGAACGGGCCGCAAGCCGGTTGTGGAAAGGCGGTGCCGAGGAAGCTCCAGTCGGCGAGGTAGGTGGAGGTGAGAGCGGCGAGGTCGAGGTTCTCGGGGTCGCGCTCGTCAAACCAGAAGTGGATGCGCCGGCCGTGGCGGACGCTTTCCAGACGCGCACGCGTCCGCGTGATGCGTTCGAAAGAGCGGCGGGCCGTACCGGCGGCGAAGACCACCGGCTGGCGGACTTCCACCGTGAGAATTCCGAAACCGGCGATGGCCAGGAGAGCCGCGGCCAGCGCACGGCGCGTGAACAAGGCGCAGGCAAGGGCCACCGCGGCGAGAGCGGCAGCCACGGCGGCGGGCAGGCACGCGGTTTCGCCGCCGTACCAGACGAATCCAAAAGCAGCCACGGCCGCGGCGCAGATCGACAGGTATGAGCGCGTGCCCAGATCGTCGATGCTCTTCCAGAACGAGGTGCCCACCACCAGGAAGATGAACGGCACCAAGGCGCTGGTGTAATAGATGCAAACCAGGCCCAGGGCCGGCGTGCCCTGCCACCAGCAGAGCGCAGCCACCACCAGGCAGAGTTGCAGCGAGAACGCCAGTGCCGGCGCATTGGCGCGGCGGAAGCAGCGGCGGAACCGGCCGGGCAGCAGGATCGCGGAGACCAGCACGCCAGCCACTGCAAACCACAACCACGGTTGCAGGCCGTGGGCGCCCCACAGACCGGTGGTCCATACCGAGGATCGACTCACCAGACCCCGCCCCTGCCGAAGGGACGGTCCAAACAAGTTGAAGTTGCCATCCAGCCAGTAATTGACGCCACCCAGCGCGGCGGTCAGCAGGGCGGCGCCCAGGACGCCCCAAAGGGCCGACTCCAGGGCAGAGCGGATTGGCGAGCGCTGTTGCCAGGCGTAGGCCAGGCCGACGTAGGTCAGGGGCAGCACAGGTGCGATGACCGCCCAGAACAGATTGCAGTGGATGGTGGCGCCGGCAGCGACGCCAGCCATCAGCAGCCAAACCCAGCGCGACGGTTGCCGCGCCGCGCGAACGTACAGCGCGGTTGCGGCCATAGCATAGGCGACGGCCGCTCCATCCGGATAGTCCCAGCCGGTGCAGGCCCAAAGCCACGGGTGCATGCCGAGCAGCGCGGTGGTGAGGAAGGCGCTACGCGAGCCGGCAATGGACCGCAGCGCGAAAAAGAACGCGAGCGCCGCCGCAGCCCATACCAGCAGGTGGAGCACGCAGGCTGCCGTCACCGGGGAGAACAGGGAGTAGGCCGCATCCGCGGGAAGCAGCCACGCCAGGCGCGTGCCGTAGTAGAGTTCCCGGAACAGGTAGCGCTTGAACTCCACCAGGTTGCGGGCGTATCCGAAGTAGAACCACGGATCGCTCCAGCCCATGGGCGTGAAGAGTACGTCGTCGCGCCTGGCGAGGACCAGCGCGGGGAGCAGCAGGATGGCGATCACGTAACCGTAGGTGCGTCCCTTGGCTGGGGGGAGCGGCTGGGGAGTCGCGGAATGGCCATCGCTCAGCAAGTAATAGTGTAATCCGGGTGGGGCTTGGCCTTGGCAGGCCGCGGCCAAGTAGGGTCCCAAAATCGGACAAAAACGCCGTATACTAATAAAGATCCCCGCACCGAACTGGGGGACCAGTCTATCCGAAGGACCAACGCAATGAGTTTGAGCCAATTGGCAAAGTGTATTTCCGAGTCGCCGACTCTGAAGCTCAACGAAACGGCGGCTTTATTGAGGGAAAAGGGCGAGCCCGTCATCCACCTGGGCGGCGGGGAACCCAAGAGCAAGGCGCCCATCGACGCCATCGTGAACTGCTCCTCTCTGCTGCAAACCGGCGAGGTGAAGTACACTCCGGCCGATGGCATTCCGGCGCTGAAGAAGGCGGTTATCCGCTACACCGAGGAACAGTATGGCCGCCTGGCCGCGCCCGAGAACGTGATTATTTCGAGCGGCGCCAAGCAGTCCATCATGGTGTTGCTGCACGCCATCCTCGATCCCAAGGAAGAGGTCATCTTCCCCGTGCCGTACTGGGTCAGCTACCCGGAGATGGTCAAACTGGCCGGCGGCGTGCCGGTCGCGGTGGCCGCGCGCGATGGCGGCTTTCAACCCACTATCGAGGAAATCGAAGAAGTGGTCGGCACTTACACCAAGGCCATCATTCTGAACAGCCCCAATAACCCCTCGGGCGCGATCTACTCGGACGAATTCGTGGCCGCGGTGGTGGAGTTGTGCGAGAAGCGCAACCTCTACCTCATCATGGACGACACTTACAACCGCCTGCTGTTCGACGACCGCCCGCCCTCGAATTGCTACAAGTACAGCAAGGACCTCAGCCTGGATACGTCCAAACTGGTGGTCATCAATTGCGTATCCAAGATGTACGCCATGACCGGCTTCCGCATCGGCTGGGCCGTGGGTGCGCGCGAAGTGGTTCGCGCCATGACCAACATCCAGTCGCAGGAAACCTCGGGACCGGCGGCGCCCTCCCAGTGGGCCGCCGTGGGCGCGCTCAACGGGCTGCAATCCTGCATCGAGAGCCTGCGCCTGACGCTGCAGAACAACCGCGACGTGATGGTGAAGCGGCTCAACGGCTTCGACGGCGTCAAGGTCACCAAGCCGGCCGGGACGTTCTACTGCTTCCCGGATTTCAGCGCGTATGAGAAGGATTCGCAGAAGCTCTCGCGCCTGCTGCTCGACAAGGTTCGCGTGGTCACCGTGCCCGGCAAGGAATTCGGCATGGAAGGCCACCTGCGTCTCAGCTTCTGCGGCGCCATGAAGGAAATCACCGAAGGCATCGAGCGCATCAAGTGGGCGCTCGACCCCAACGCTCCCAACGAGATGTTCCTGGGCGACCGCAAGATCGTGAGGGACTGGAGATGAACCCGTACGTCGATCTCGTTTCTCCCGCGCAGGCCGAAGCCGGAAAACTGGCCAGTTCCTATGGCCTGGGCAACCACGGCCTCACCAATCTGCACCGCGTTTACTGGAACCTGCCGACGGCGGCCCTTTACGAGGAAACCATTTTTCGCGGCGAGGCGCGCCTGTCGCACCTTGGACCGGTGGTCGTCAGCACCGGCAAACATACCGCCCGCGCCGCCGCCGATAAGTACGTGGTGCGCGAGCAATCCACCGATAGCCGCATCTGGTGGGGCGAATACAACCGGCCCTTCAGCACGGAGAAATTCAGCGCCCTGCTGACCCGCATATCGGGCTTCCTGCAGGGCCGCGACGTGTTCGTGCAGGATTGCTACGCCGGCGCCGATCCGGACCACCGCATGCCCATCCGCATCATCACGGAGAAGGCATGGCATAGCCTGTTCGCGCGCAACATGTTCGTGAAGATCCGGGCCACCGAAGAGGCCAAGCGGCACATTCCCGAGTTCACCGTGATCGCCGTGCCTTCGTTCCATGCCTCGCCGGTCATCGACGGCACGCGCACCGAGACTTTCATCGTCGCCAACTTCGCCGAACGGCTGGCCATCATCGGCGGCACCGGTTATGGCGGGGAAATCAAGAAGACCATCTTCACGGTGCTCAATTTCCTGTTGCCCACCGATGGCGTGCTCCCCATGCACTGCTCGGCCAACGTGGGACCGGACGGCGACACCGCGCTCTTCTTCGGGCTCTCCGGTACCGGCAAGACCACGCTTTCGGCCGACCCCTCGCGCCATCTGATCGGCGACGACGAGCACGGCTGGAGCGTGAACGGCGTCTTCAATTTCGAGGACGGCTGCTACGCCAAGGTGATCCGTCTCTCGGCCGAAGCCGAGCCGCAGATCCACTCCTGCACGCGGCGCTTCGGGACCATACTCGAGAACGTGGTGATGGATCCCACCTCGCGGCGGCTCGATCTTAACGACGACCGCCTCACCGAGAACACCCGCGGGGCTTATCCGCTGGACTATATCGACAACTACCTGCCCGCCAAGATGGCCGGCCATCCGCGCAACGTGGTTTTCCTGACGTGCGATGCCAGCGGCGTGATGCCGCCCATCTCGCGCTTGTCGCCGGACCAGGCCATTTACCACTTCATTTCCGGGTACACCAGCAAGATCGCCGGCACCGAAATCGGCATGGGCGCCGAACCGGAGATCACCTTCAGCGCGTGTTTCGGCGGCCCCTTCATGGTGCACCGCCCGTACACTTACGCCGAAATGCTGAAAGCCCGGCTGCTGCGCACCGGCGCCACCTGCTGGCTGGTGAACACCGGCTGGACCGGCGGCCCCTTCGGCGTGGGCAAGCGCATCAGCATCCGCCACACCCGCGCGCTGCTGGACGCGGCGCTCTCCGGAAAGTTGGACGGCGTGGAGTATCGCCGCGACCCGGTGTTCGGTTTCGAGGTTCCCACGGAGTGCGTTGGCATCCCGGCGCAGATCCTGGACCCAGCATCGTCGTGGCCGAACCGCGAAGAGTACGACCGCAAGTACAACTCGCTGGCCGCGCGCTTCATCGAGAATTTCAAGCTGATGAGCGACGGCTGCCCTGCCTCCGTCGTGCATGCCGGGCCAAAGCCCGTTCCTGGCGTCTGATAATTGTGTGGGGCAGGCTGTCAGCCTGCGGCGGGTTGTTAACCCGCCAGGGCGGCCCTGTGCGTGACCCCAGAAGGCGGGATGACATCCCGCCGCAGGTTGACAACCTGCCCCACATCCATCCGCAACCGGCACTCACGGAAGCCGCCGCTGCCCAGGTCGCTTGACTTCCAGGGCCGGGTCCGAGCGGCGGAATATCAGTGTCACATCCACCGTGTGGGCTTTCTCGTTGCGCTTCGTCTCGGCTTTCGTCGTGCCGAGGTTGTCGAACATCCCCTCTTCCCGCACCCGCTTCAGGAAGTAGTCCGGGTATTCCGGATTGAAGGGCAAGTCCTCTTTCAACATCCAGATCTTGCGCACCTCGGCTTCGGCTGTGAGGTCCAGGCCCTGGACGTCCAGCTTGCCCATCTTGCAGATCTCGCCGGGGACCACCGTAACGGTCAGGTCCACGGTTTTCTTGGTGTCGTCGATGGCGCGGGCGGCTTCGGCGGTGGCGTTCAGGTACCCGGCGCGGGCCAACGCGGCGCGGATGCGCTCCAATCCCTCGCCGAAGCGGTCGAAGTTGGCGATGTCGCCGCTCTTGAAATCGCCGGTATGCAGTAGGCTGTCGGGATTCAACGGCGGGTTGCCCGAGATCGCCACCTTGCCCAGCGAGTACACCTCGCCTTCGTCCACCGTCACCGTCACCTTCAGGCCCTGCACGTCGGCCACGGATTCGGCGCGCACTGTGGGGAACGCCACGCGGATGCGGCCGCGCGCTTCGTACACCCGGCGCACGCTCGAATCCAGCAACTGCCGGAAGTTGCCTTCCGCCCAGGGCGTGCCGATGGCCACCGGCATGATGGCTTCCTGCAGCAGGCGCTCCACCACCACATGGTTGCCTTCGAAGGCGACGCGCGCCACCACCGGCGGCGGGCCCGCCGGACGGAAAACCACGGCCAGTTCGCCGGGCGAGATCTGCGCCACTTCGCCCGTCACTTTGGGCGCCATCGCGCCCGGCGCGGCGCGGCCTGCCAGGTACTCCTGAAGCCACGCGGCGTAGCGCTCCAGCAGCGGTTTGGTGGCCGGCGTTTTGGAGGCCGAGAATAGCGGATCGCGCTCCCGCAGCACGCGCTCGAAGTCCGCGGCCTCGCCCAGGTTCTCGAAGCGGATGGGGAACACGGGCATGGCCTCGGCCACCCGGAAGGTAGCCACGTAGGCCTTCTTGGTTTGGTCGGGCTCGAAAGAAAAGCCCACGGATTCGAAGGCGCCCGTTGCCAGCAGCCGCTCGCGGGCGTTTTCGAAATCGCGCCGTCCCACCAGGGTGCCGGCCTTGAGCCCCGCCACGCCCAGCACCTGCTCGACCGAGTAGTTGGAGTTGCCCTCCACCTTCACGGTGCCGATGGGCCATTTGTCGGTCTGCGGCGCCGCCGGGGGCGCGGCTTTCTGCGGAGCCCGGGCTTGCGGCGAGGCCGCCGCCGCGGTCAGAAGCACGAGGGTCGCCAGGCGATGCATACCTACATAGTAGACCGCCCGTCAGCGCCGCAGGCGGGCGTTGACCGAAAACAGCGGACGCTTGCACTCGGAGGCTTGGTAACGCGGCGGAAGCACGCCAGCCGACCCCAGTTCACCGCAGGTCCTCAAGAACATGCTGGGTGAGATCAACACCCTATTCTCCGCCGCACAGTGTCCCCACAGAATCGCGTCCAGCGCTGCCGGGGACTTCTCCGAACGGCGCTTGTTCACTGATGACCTGATCGGCCCGGTGAGGGTGTCCGCGCCTTCCGCCATTGCCGACACGGGCGAGCGCACAATTGCACAAGAGCGCGGCGGCGAACGTATCCAACTCACCGCGGTGCGAAGGACCAACGACGGAGCTGACTCCGACCGGCATCCTATGTCTACCGTTCTCACGTTGTCTCACCGCAACCGCAAACTTCCAGTAGTCATCATTTACCTCTTGCGCAACCGGTGGAAACGTGATTAACTATGGCAAGGATGACTTTCGAGCGGATTGACGCGGAGCGCCAGGCATTTCAAAGCATAACGGAACTGTATGAACAGGCAAAAAGGTGCCAGCGCCTTTTCGAGCAGGCTGAAATGGCACTCCCTGAGGCGCTGCAGCGGTTTCTTGGAGTGAGCGAAGGTATTGCGAAACAGTCAGTCGCGAGACTCGCAAGAGGGTCTGTCAAGATTCCGCCGCCGGAGAGGAGAAATGCGCCCTCGGACGCAGGCCCAGATTGGATTGCAATCGACGCCAGACGCGCATCGGCTACCCCGATTGCATTGGCCCTTCTACGAGAGGTTGGCTCTCCCATGCGCCCGAAAGATCTCTTCGCCAAGATAACCGAGATTCTTCCGAATGTTCCAAGTGGGACCATTGCAAACATCGGGACCCGTCTTCAAGGGGATGTCATTGACCGTGGCGATGAAGGGTGGAGACTACTCAAGCCAGAGGAGGCGGGAGTTCTTCATGACGGCTTCCTATGGGGAGCCCCTTCAAAATTCGGGAAACAGGAACTTGCGGCACATCGCCGCGACGCTATCTTACATATTCTTCGGCATTTTCCGACTGGGCTGCAGACCGTCCAACTGGTGGAGCAACTGAAGAATTGCGCCTGGGTACACGCGCCAGTGAGCAAGGATCTACTGAAAGCCGACATGGACATTCTTGCTGGGGAGCAGAAGGTGCGCCGGCGGGGCAACTCCAAGAAGTGGGAGATAACGGAATGATATAAACATCCCTCAGGGGTCATTGCTCCCTACATTGAGTTTCTGCGGTCCAAACGCAGAAAACCCCGCTGCTGGCTCGCGGTCCAAACGCATCAGCAGCGGGGCCATCCATTGCGGACGTGGTGAAAAGCAAACACACCGGTCTCCAAAACCGGCGCGCTGTGACAGGCGCTTGCGGGTCCAAACCCCGCCGTCCGCACCGACCATAATATAGCTCTTAACCGCCTAGAAGTAAACGGATAATTCCGTGTGCGCTCAGCAATGCCATCAGTGATCATTTCTCTTCTCTCCGGTGCTCAGTGCCCGTTGCGAATCCTCCAGTAGCGTCGATCCAAAAGGCGAGGCGCCAACCCGATCCCAAGACGCGATCAAAGCGACATGGGGCCTGGGCTCGATCCAGACCAAACAAACGGCGAAGACAGTTATCCGAGTGGGGGGCCTGTCAATACCCGAGGCCTAAAGATTACTCTTTATAATCAATGGTTTGGATGATCCTCCCCGTCGTGTCGGTGGTTTTGGTGCGATAAATGTTAGTGTCCGACCACTAGAAGCTGTGGGAGAAGCTGTCGATAAGTACAGGGAGGACGCAAAAGCTGAATACCTGCCCCTAGCTGGTACGTCTTACAGATGAGGCAAGGATTATGCGTTTCGATATGGCCACCATTGCACTACCGCTGGCTCACAACGTTCTGGTGACCGCGACCAACGCGATTGCCAGGGTCAGCGATACTCATAGACGGCGGAAACTCGCTGGTGTGCTCGCCGCGCCTTCTCTGCTTCCGCTGTGGTCGCTATCCCGGCAGATTCGAAAGCTGGTGGATGCGTTGAGGCGCGAGCCCCTGGACCACCTCTCGTCGGGAGATCTGCGCTCGCTTGCGCACCAACTTGGGCAGGCTTGCGGGAAGTTGAGGAAGCTGATCTCCCTGTATGATGACGTAGGGCTGTTGGACGGCTTGGTCTACAAGCGCTTCCTTGTCTCCATATCTGACGGTGCTGACCGCCTCGAAAGCATCGTGGAGGGGCTCTATATGGGACTCGACCCAGAATTCTGTGAGATTCTGCAGGGTGCCGCTGTTGAGCTCTGCGGATCTCCACGGAGACTCGTCGTTGGCGACCTGCACGATTGATTCTGAGTCGTTCCCCGCATTCCGACGGTGCCTCAAGGAGCTGACCAAGAAATTCCGCAAAGCCGAAGGGGATTTCGCGCAACTTGTCAGCGAGGTTCAGAAGGACTACAAGAGCGCTTGTAACGCCTTCTGTGTACCCATGCCGAGCATGCCCGACCTCCAACGCCGAGTGTGGAAGTATGATTTTAAGAGCAGCGATTTGAAAAAACACCCACGAGACTGCTTTAGGTTCGTTGGGCTCCTCGATTCTCCAGATTCCGATCCTGCAATCATGCGGGCGCTCTTCTGTTACTTCAAGGGTGATCGGGAGAATATATCGCCGAAGGAGATCCAGGAGTTGGCTAAGAGGCTCAAAGCCGGTATGGTGGCCTAAACGTAGCGCCGCTTTCTTCTGTCAGTTTACTCTTCGAGCACGGCCGGCCGGCGCCGGCTGCCCAACCTCTATAGGTAGAATAGATATCGTGCCCTACGATCTGATCGTCATCGGGAGTGGTCCCGGCGGCTACTCCGCGGCTATCCGCGCCGGCCAATACGGATTGAAAACCGCGCTGGTGGAAAAACAGCCGCGCCTGGGCGGCACCTGCCTGCTGGTGGGCTGCATCCCCACCAAGGCCCTGCTGCACACGGCGGGCGTGTGGGAGCGCTTCCTGCACTCGGACGCCGAGGGCATCCATTGCGAGAACCCGGTCCTCGATTACCCCAAGGTCAAGGAGCGCAAGGACGGCATCGTCAGTAAGCACTCCAAGGGCGTCGAGATGCTGCTGAAGCGCGCCAAGGTGGAGCGCATCGCGGGCTACGCCACGCTGCAGGGCGGCGGCAAGGTGGAGGTGAAATCCGATGCCGGCACGCAGACGCTCGAAGCCCGCAACATCATCGTGGCCACGGGTTCGGAAGCGCGCATGATCCCGGGCCTCGCGCCCGACCCTGAGTTCATCCTCAGCAACGTCGAGATCCTCAACCTCACCCAGGTGCCCAAGAGCCTCATCATCATCGGCGCGGGCGCGGTGGGCGTGGAGTTCGCGTCCATCTTCAAGCGGTTCGGCACCGACGTGACGGTCATCGAGATGCTGCCGCGCATGGTTCCGGTGGAGGATGAGGACATCTCCAAGGAACTGGAGCGCTGCTTCCGCAAGCAGAAGATCCGCGTCGAAACCGGCGCGCGCGCCGAGAACATCCGCAAGACCGGCGCCGGCGTGGCGGTCACCGTGACTACCAAGGACGGCAAGCGCGAGGAGCTGGAAGCCGAGAAATTACTGGTGGCCGTGGGCCGCAAGCCCAACACCGAGGGCATCGGCCTGGAGCGCACCAGCGCCAAACTGGACCGCGGCTTCATCGTGGTGGACGCCCACCAGCAGACCGCCGAACCGGGCGTTTACGCCATCGGCGACGTGGTGGCCGGAACCCCGCAACTGGCCCACGTGGCCACCCGCGAGGGCATGATCGCGGTGGCCCACATGGCCGGGAAGGCGGCCGTGCCCATCGACCGCAACCGCATCCCCGGCTGCACTTACACCGAGCCGGGCATCGGCAGCGTGGGCCTCACCGAAGCGCAGGCGCGCGCCCAGGGCCGCAATATCAAGGTGGGCCGCTTCCCCTTCGCGGGCAATTCCCGCGCCACTATTCTGGGCCATCACGAGGGCTTCATCAAGGTGATTGCCGACGAGCGCTACGGCGAGATCCTGGGCGTGCACATCATTGGCCCCGAGGGTTTCGAGCTGATCGGCGAAGCCGTGGCGGCCATGGATGCCGAGGCCACGGTGGACGTGCTGATGCAGTCGATCCACGCGCACCCGACGCTCTACGAAGCGCTGGGCGAGGCGTTCAACGCGGTTTACGGTCTTTCCATCAATGCCTGAAGCGCGCGTGCGGGAACTCGGACTGATGGACTACCGGGCGGCGCTGGAGTTGCAGCGCGACCTGGTGGAGCGGCGCAAGCTCGGCCTGGTGGGCGACCAGTTGCTGCTGCTGGAGCACCCCCACACCATCACCATGGGACGCAACGGCCACGCCGAGAACCTGCTGGCGCGCGAGGACGTGCTGGCCCGTGCCGGCATCGCGTTCCATGCGACCGACCGCGGCGGCGACGTCACCTATCACGGCCCCGGGCAACTGGTGGGCTACCCAATCGTGGACCTGCGCGAGTGGAAGCGCGACGTGGGCGCGTACGTGCGGGCCATCGAGCAGGTGCTGATCGATACCCTGGCGGATTTCGGCATCGCGGCGGGGCGCATCCCCAAGCTTACCGGCGTGTGGGTGGAGGGGCGCAAGATCGCCGCCATCGGCGTGCACATCAGCCGCTGGGTGACCTCGCACGGCTTCGCGCTGAACGTTTCGACCGACCTGAGCTATTTCCAGTACATCGTTCCCTGCGGGCTGCAGATGCCCGTGACTTCCATGGCCCAACTGGGTGTCCAGGCCACGCTCGGAGAAGTCTCCGCGCGCGTGAGCCGGCACTTCGAACGCACGTTTCCGGCGCGGCAGGCGGAGTTGGCCGCCGCGGCGCCTTACGAGAGGGAGATCCCGTTATGACCGACGTAGTGATGCCCCAGATGGGCGAGAGCATTGTGGAAGGCACGCTGACCAAGTGGCTGAAGAAGCCCGGCGATGCAGTGGAGCGCGACGAGCCGCTATTTGAAATTTCCACCGACAAGGTGGATACCGAGATCCCTTCGCCCGTCGCAGGCACGTTGGCGGAGGCCCTGGTGGAGGAAGGCAAGACGGTGCGCATCGGCACCGTGGTGGGGCGCATCGCGGAGGCTGGTGCGGCCGTGGCCGCAACTGTGGCCGCCCCCGTCGCCAAGGTTGCCGCTGCCCCGGCTCCGCCGCCGCCGGTAGCCGCGCCGCCCGCCGAGCCCGAGCCAGCGCCCGAAGCCCTGGGCCCGCTCTCGCCGCTGGTGCGCAAGATGGCGCGCGAGCACAATCTGGATCTCGCCCGCATCCGCGGCACCGGCGCCGGCGGACGCATCACCCGGCAGGACGTGGAAGCCTATATGGGTGAGCAATCCACGGCCTCCGCGCCCCCGCCGGCAGCGCGACCGGCCTCGGTTCTGCCCGGCGCGCCTCTCGCTCCCCTGCCGCCCGCGGGCACGGCCCGGACGCGCATCGAGCCGATGAGCGTCATGCGAACCAAGATTGCCGAGCACATGCTGATGTCCCAGCGCACTTCGGCGCACGTGACCACCATTCACCGCGTCGATATGACCAAGGTGGCGCGCCTGCGCGAGGCTCACAAGGCCGCCGTGAAGGCGGAGTACGGCTTCTCGCTCACCTACCTGCCATTCATCGCGCGCGCGGCGGTGGCGGCGCTGCGCCAGTATCCGCTGATCAACGCCTCGCTCGATGGCGCCAACATCGTCTACCACAACGAAATCAACCTGGGCATCGCGGTGGCGCTGGAGGGCGGGCTGATCGTGCCGGTGATCCGCGAGGCCGGCGAGAAGAGCGTGCTCGGTCTGCAGCGCGCCATTGTGGACCTGGCGGGGCGCGCACGCTCGCGCCAGCTCAAACCGGATGAGGTCGCGGGCGGCACGTTCTCCATTACCAATTTCGGCAGCTTCGGCAGCCTGATGGCCACGCCGGTGATCAACCAGCCGCAGGTGGCCATACTGGGCGTGGGCACGGTGGAGAAGACGCCGGTGGTGATCGACGACGCCATCGCCATCCGCCACATTTGCCACATCTCGCTCAGCTTCGACCACCGCCTGATCGATGGCGCTCTCGCCGACCAGTTCATGACGCGGCTGAAGCAGGCGCTCGAAGGATGGTCGGAGGAAGTGCTGTAGCAGCACACGGGAGGCCCTATGGAACTACTGCCGGTTTTTCGCGAAGAGTTCGACCATAACTACTGGGCGCGCGACCGCCAGCTCCAGGCCTGCGCGCCGCTGGCCGCGGAGCAGTTCCTGCGGCCCGTGGGAGGCAGTTTCCCATCGCTGCGCGATACTCTGGCGCACATGCTGGCGGTGGAGTGGATTTGGCTGGAGCGCTGGAAGGGGAAATCGTCCAAGACGCTGATTCCCGCCGCCGAGTTCCCGTCGGTCGAGGCCATGGCGGAACGGTGGGGCGGGGTGGAGCGCGATTTCCGCGAATACCTGGCCGGGCTGGACGAGGCGGCGCTGGCCCGCCCCCTGACCATCGTGAACACACGGGGCGAGGAATGGACCTATCCGCTTTGGCGGATGGTGGCGCACCTGCTGCATCACCAGAGCTACCACCGCGGCCAGGTGACCACGCTGTTTCGAATGCTGGGCGTCGAGCCTCCGCGGGTGGATTTCCTGGTGGGGCGCGACGTGGATTTCCGGCGGTAGCCGGGACCGCCCTTCACTACCGCCGCTCTAACAGCCGGTGCTGCTGCTCGCCCAGCACGAAGGCCAGTTTGTCCTGCGCCACGGAAATACGAAATGTGCCTGCCTGCAGGTTACGCGGCGTCAACCGTCCGTTGAAGCGCAGCACCTCGGCCGCCTCGCCCAACGGCCGCTTGGTGGCGGGGTCCACGGCGCGCGTGAAGATGCAGTCGTTCCCATCCCGCTCGTGGGCGAAGTAGACGCGTCCGCCGGCGGGTGACCAGCGCGGATAATCGCCCGCTCCCAGGTCCACCCACTCGGCCGGCGGCACGCCTTGCAGACCGCGAAAGGGCGCGGCCCACATGCGCGGCGGGCGGCCGGCTTCCTCGGAAACGAAGACCGCCCAGCGGGCGTCTCCGGAGAAAGTGGCCAGGTAGAGATTGGCGGTGGGATGGGCGTAGACGGCGCGATGCTCGGCGGTCCTGGTATCCCAGGCCACGATGGCGCGATGGAACTCGGTGCTGGCCGCCAGCACCCATTGGCCGGCGCGCGAAAGATCCCAGGCTACGCCGATCGTCTGTATCCCTCCCCACGATTCCCCGGTCCTCAGGTTCAGAACTTTGGTGACCGAAGGCGTAGTGTCCACTACCCGCCTCACCTCCTCGAGGACGAAGAAACCGTCGGTGCTCAACGCCTGCAGCCCCGGCAGGGATTTGCGCACTCCCGAGCGGTAATCCCGCAGATAACCCGGGCCGCCAGGGGTATAGACGAGAAACGACGAGCCGTCCGGCGTGAATTGCACGCGATGGAAGCCGTGCGCGGGTTCGGTCAGGGGGATGAGCGGTCCGCGAATTGCTGCGCTCTCGGCTTCCACGGGCAGCGCCCACCCGCTTGTCCGGATGTCCACTGCATCCGCCAGAACCGTACCGTTGGCGGATGCCGCGCAACCGGAAATCCACCATGGCGCAGTGGCGGGCGTGGCCGAGTAGCGGCTGCCGCGAAGGGCCGGCTTGAGCAGGAACTCGCCCAGCACGCGGGACGTTTCATCGGCGACGGTGTAAAGAAACCGGTCCTGCATAGCGGCGCAGGCCCGGCCATCCAAGACCACGGGGTGACGGAACTCGGGCATCTGCGCGGCAGGTTCTCCACTGACCGGGGCGTTCCACAGCCGCAGTTCGCTCAAATCGCCAACCGTCAGGAAGAACACGCCGCGGCTGTCGGCGCTCCAGGCGGCTCCCTGCACCGAGGACGCGTTCCTGGCCAGCCGCACTGGCGCGCCTCCCTGCGCCGGCACGCGGTACAGCATGGTCATGTTGGACGCCTCGATGTCCGCGCTGTTCTCGCCGGCGTTGAGATAGGCGATCCATTTGCCATCGGGCGAAAAACGGGGCATCCGGCCGCCCGCTACCAACAGGCGCGCCGTGCCGCCGGAGGCCGGTTGCACGTAAATGCCGGCGGGCGCGCGGGTGGAGTGAAAGGCCAGCCACCGGCCGGCGGGCGAAAGCGCCGGTTCGTCACAGGCGGAATCGCCCGCAGTCACGCGTTTGGCCGCGCCCTTGGGCATGGGCTTCAGCCAGATGTTCGGATGAGTGCCGGTCTCTCCTGGCGATGCGAAGGCGAGCCACCTGCCATCGCCCGATAGCGCAGGCTGCGCCGGGTTGGGAGCGCCGGCATCGAAGGGCACCAGTCGAGGGGCCTGAACCGGCGCCCACCGCGCACTTGCCAGCCACCAGGCAACCGCGCCCACGGCGAGCCCGGCGGCGACCACGGCCCACGCCTTTTTGACCGGTCTCCGCGCGCGGACCGGCCGTCCGTCCAGATAGCGGGCCAGATCCGCGTCCATCTCCGCGGCCGACCAGTAGCGGCCGGCGGCATCCTTGCTCAGCGCGCGCACGAGGATGGCGTCGAGCGGCGCTTCCAGACGCGAAGGCGCGGTTTCCGCATGGGCGATGGCGTGGGCCGCTCCGGCCGGCGACCTGTCGGCGATGCGGTAGGGCAAGCGGCCGGTGAGAAGGCGGTAGAGCAGCACGCCGGCGGAGTAGACGTCGGACGCGGCGGTTACGACTTCGCCGCGGGCCTGCTCCGGGCTGGCGTAATCCGGCGTGAGGGCGAAGACGCCTGTCCTGGTGAGCGCGGTCTCGGCGGTCGAATCGGCCAGGCGCGCGGTGCCGAAATCCAGCAGCTTCACGGTGCCCGATTCGTCCACCAGAATGTTGGACGGCTTCACGTCGCGATGGATCACGTCGCGGCCATGCACGTAGGCCAGAGCTTCCAGAACCTGGCGCATCAGGGCGACGCGCGCGCGTGTATCGAGCCGGTGGGAATCGCAAAAGCGGTCGATGGCCAACCCCTCGACGAACTCCATCACCAGGTAGGGCAGGCCGTTCCCGGAGACGCCACCATCGATCAGGCGCGCGATTTTGGGATGATCGAGGCTGGCCAGAAACTGGCGCTCGCGGCGGAAGCGCTCTTCGATTTCCGAGGAGGCCAGGGCCAGCGGCACCACCTTCACGGCCGCCGACATGCGGAAAGCTCCGTCGGCGCGTTCGGCCAGGTAGACGGTTCCCATGCCGCCGCGTCCCAGCAGCCGCACCGCCTGCCAGGCGCCGAACCGCGGCAACTGGCGCGTGGGAGAGGGCGCCGCGGCCTGAATGCGCCGGTGGCGCTCCAACAAGAGGTCGATCTCCGTGCGCAGGACCTCATCCGCGCCGCAGCGCTCGCGGACCAGCGCGTCCCGCTCCGCGTCCGCCGGGCACTCGATCGCCTCATAGAAGATATCCTCGACAGAGCGGAATCGCGCCAGTTCCTCCGGAGTCATAGTGGGTTGGATTCAGGCCAGGCGCCGGCCCAGCCATGCCAGAGAGAAATTCAGGCTGCGCTCCACCGTGCGGCTGGAAACCTCCAGGATTCCGGCGGTTTCCTCCACCGTGCAACCGAAGAAATAGTGCAGCTCGACCATGCGGGCCTTGATCGGGTCGAACTCGGCCAGGTCGTCGAGGGCCCGCGAAAGATCCAGCGATTCGGCGCCGTCGCCACTCAACCAGGCCAGTTCCGCATCGAGCGGGGCGCGCTGCCAGCCGAAGCCGCGCTTCTCCGATTTGGCTTTGCGCGCGGCATCTATAAGCACGCGGCGGGTGAGCCGCGCGGCAAAGGCGAAGAAATGCGAGCGGTCCTTGAGTGCCACCCGGCGCACCCGCAACAGGTCGATGAAGACTTCGTTCACCACCACCGTAGGCTGCAAGGCATGGTCCGGCCGCTCATTGCGCAAGTAGGCTTCGGCGATGGTGTGGAGCTGGCGGTAAACCAGCGGGGCCAGCGCATCGACTGCGCCGGCCTCCCCCCGCTCCCAGCGCGCCAGAAGCTGGGTAATGTCGCCCTGCGCGGAATCCACCACGCTTCATCATAAGACATCGAGGTCCGCTTTTGCCGGGGCCGCTGGGTCCTCGACCGCGTGCTTCGGTGCCTTCGCTTCGGGCCGCTCGCTCACGCTCGCGGTTCCGTGTGGCCCGCCTCAGAACCGCGAGCGTGAGCGAGCGGCCCGAAGCAAAGGCACATCCCATCGGGGTCATGGTACTAGGCCGCGCGCCTGCGCATTCCAGCCAGCGCCAGCAGGATTCCGGCGGCGGCCAGCACCACACTGGACGGCTCCGGTACGGGGTTGTCTCCGTAGGCAATTTGCAATCCGGAAAGGTCGCCTTCGTTGCCTTGCAGAATGGACCAGACTCCCGAGATGTCTCCGCTGGCGTCAGTGGTGACAGATGCCAGCGCGTTTCCATTCGGTCCACTGGACACGGCGATGGTGTTTCCATTAGCCGTGAGTTGATAGCCGCGCGAGCCGTACTGCGTGAAGTTCGGAGCGTAGAGGTATAGCGCCACGGTTGTATCCGCCGGGAGCCCGGCGATTGCGTAACCGGCCGAGTCCGACGTGCCGCCCAGGTAGAGGTAGAAGTAGTCGTTCTCCACGGCGTCGGAGCCCGAGTTGTCGATCGGATTATCGTCGGCGGCGGAGATGGATCCCGTAAAGGAGATGGAGACGCCCGTCACGGCTCCTGTGCTGTCCACCAGGCCGCCGAACGACGGATTCGTGGTGTTCTGAGACCCCGGCGCAATCTCGAGATAGTTCCAAACGCTGCTGGCGGCGAATGCCGGGTCGGCGGCGGCCGCCTGGCTCTCCACGCCGCTAAAGTCCACCGGGTTGCGCCCGGCAAAGGCCCCGTTGGGCTGGAAATCGACGCTAATCACCCCCGCCTGCGTTGGTGCCGCCATGGCCAACAACGCCGCGGGGATGGCGACGAGAACTCCAGGTTGGAAGAAGAGTCTCTTTGATGTCGATCGTTTCATGTGTTTTGAACCTCCGATTGGGTTTTCTCTACAAAACTCCGGCGTTTCCGCGGGGACCGGCGCACTTCCGCCCCGGTTCGTCCTTCACCCTCCGCCATCCGCGGCTGGCGGAGGCCCTGGAACGCCAGGGGATCTGGCCGTCTTTCGCGCCGTTCGGCCATTTCGACGCCATAGGCCCGGAGGGCAAATGGACGATTGCTCCGAACCCCGCGCTGGCGCCCATCATCCGATGCAGGTTCGAACGCTACCTGACCGGCCGGCACTCCTTGAAAGAAATCGCCAAACTCGTGCGCCAGGCCGGCATGCAATACCGCAACCTCAAGTTCCCCGTCCCGACCTCCTCCATCCACAAGGTTCTCCGCAATCGGCTCTACTGCGGCGTCTTCGACTTCGACGGTACAGCCTGATCATCTCTCGCGACCTTTGGGCGCGGCCTATCACGGGTTTCTCCGGCCCGGGTGACGTGCACTAATGGAGTGTCTGTCCCGCCTCCCTGAACCGAACTCAATCACGTTTCGTTTCATGACAATCAGTTAGAGTTAGGCGAATTGTTGCTCCGGACGGTCAACAACACAGGGGTCTGAGTTGTAAGCCCGTTGTATTGCGCAGTGAGCGTGTTATCGCCGCTCGTCGCCGCCGGAGGCACGACCACGTTGAATTGATAGAAACCAGGCGAGATCAAGCCCGCGAATTGAACTGTAGCCGCAATTCCCCCGATCCGGACCACGGGCAGGACCGGCAGGCTTCCCGATTGCACCTCCGATCCGGCAGCGACCGGGGGCGAAACCGGCCCAAAGCCGTTGGCGTAGAGGACGACTACTTCGCCGGGGGAGGCGGGCGTAGTAAGGCCCGGGTAAAGGCTCGCCGGCCCGAGAAGGCTCCAATCGGCATGCGTGCCCAGGACGTAGGGCCCGGCCCCGAGGACGAAGAAGGACGGCGAGTACTGCTGCGCCTGGGCCGTGAAGGCAGCGCTCGCCATTCCACCCGTCGCCACCGTCACCTGAACGGGCCCTGGCGCGAGATCGGGCGGCGTCAGCACGTTCACCTGATTCGGACTGATGTATGAAACGAAGGCATTCTCGGCGTTCATCGTGACGCTGACTCCATCCAATTGTGCGGGCATCCGATTGTTCACGAAATCCGATCCCTGCCAACTGCGCGAATCACCCAGAGGGGCCAGGGCCGATCCATAGATAGTGACCCACGTGTTGGGCGCGATGGTCGTGCCGCCGCCCTCGGCGTTGAGGACGGACGAGATGGCGGGCGCGAGCACGGGAGTGCCTCCGATAATCAGAGTTGCGGGACTGCTCGTCACGCTTCCCACTGAGTTGCTCACCTGAACGGAAAACACAGCCCCGTTATCGGCGAACGCCGTAGCCGGCGTTGTGTAACTTGCCGTCTTCGCCCCAGGAATACTCGTTCCATTCCGCTGCCACTGGTAGGTCAGCGTTGGCGATCCCGCCGCCGTGACACTGAACGTGGCTGGCTGGCCCACCGCAACAACGGCGGGCAAAGGTTGCACCGCAATCGACGGCCCGATCGAGCTCCCTGAGATCGCCGGTGGGCCGTTTGAAGAACAGCCCGCGAAGTTGCAGCCCACCTGAACGCCGGGCGTCATCTCGTTCGCGCCCGGCGCAGTTGAGTTGTTGTTGACCACCGTGCATAGAGGGTTGGTGTCTTGCTGGTTGATGGGTACAAACACGAGATTATCCCGAATCACCAGTGTCCCGCAGTTCGAGTCCCCCCCAAGCACGATGTATGCATTCGGCCCTACGTCCGGAATCGAGTTATTGTGAACGTCGTTATTAAACCGCGAGATCGTTCCAAGGGCGAGCGCGTGGAGTTCGATATTGTCAAATTCGTTGTTCCAGAGAACGTTCTGGTCTACCTCGAAGCCAGTCGAGTCCTGATCGAGATACACGCCAGAACGCGAACAACAGGTGTTGGCAGTAAAGGGGGTCTGCGTATCGTGCAGCCAATTGTGATGGATCCGCGTTCCGGTTCCGATAGCACCGTAAGTACCGATTTCGCTGCCGTCGCCCCCCAGCATCATGGCGCTGAACATGTTGTTGTAGCCGATGTCGATGTTGTACTGAGTGGGAATATCAGCAAGCATTAACGAGTACCGTCCGCTTGTGTGAACAGTATTGTTCTGAACGGCGTGACCCGCACCAAACAGATTGATTCCGCTGGCGAAGTCCCCGGTGTACCCCGTGTTCACAATCAGGTTGTTCCGAACCGTGTTGGAGGTGCCCTGAAGCGCGACTCCGTTGCCAGCGCTCCAGGCGATCGTGCTGTTGCGCAGAACGTTGCCGGAGCCGTTCAGAATGATGCCTGAGTCGGTCGTATGGTCATTCCAGGAGTTGCCGGAATTCGGGAGATCCGTAAACTGGGAAACGTACTGAGCTTTGATTCCATCGAGAGTGTTGTTGGCGCTGAGTGCGTTCATGTCGATACTACATCCGAAGAGATTGATGTTTTGTATCGTCACGTTCGTCCGCCCACTCAACTCGAAGGCATATTGACGGCGCTTCGCGCGAACGTTCAGTGTGTTCGGATTCACATCCCCAGGCGCCCAAAAATAGAGCGCCGAATATTTGGTGTCATAGAACCACTCGCCTTGCTTGTCCAAAGCGCCGAGAGAGCGGTAAAGGTAATAGATCCCGCCAGCCCCCACCTTAATGTATGGACTGAAGTCCAGAGAATCGAGGCTGATCGTCAGATGTCCTCCCGAGGAACCGGTGACGGTAGCGGTTAGGGGTCCCCACGCATCCCACCCGCTCAGGAGGTGAACCTTGGCTCCCGTCCAGTCGATGTTCGGCAGGTGGCTGTCAACCAGGTTCGAGCTATCGGTTCCCGTCTCAGCGGTAGCCCAATTGACGTGGAACGGGTCATCGCCGTTCGGCCATCTCGCTTCCGTCATCATCTGGGCGCCGACGAATAGCTGGTTGGTATCGTCGCTGTTGAGTGCGGCACTGGCCACATAGATCGATCTTTTGTACACAGTCCAGTTAGTCACTGGATCGGTTCCATCGACGGTAACGGACTCGCCATTGTAAGGCATGATGGTAATGCCGGAATTTGGGGTGACCGTTTCGCGATAGGTTCCGGCCCTCACCAGGCAAGTCGAGCCGGCGTAAACTGCGGTTGCGCATCTTTGTATGGTGAGATAAGGTTGGCCGATGGTACCCGGATTGGAGTCACTGCCATTGGGCGCGACGAAGCCGGTCGCCGGGGCCGCGTAAACCGCCATGCTGAAGGGCCACGTGCCGGTGTTCCGGGCGCTATCGGTGACATTTATGACGAATTGGAATTGGCCAGTCTGCGTTGGCGTTCCGGAGATGGTTCCGCTTGAGGAGAGACTCAGCCCCGGCGGAAGGTAATTGAAGGCGGCGAGCGCCCAATTGAGACCGCCAATGCCGCCGGTGGCCACCAGAGCTTGAGTGTAGGGCGTGCCCACGTTGCCGTACGGCAATGTGGTTGCGGAAGTCAAGTTGATGGGAGTTACGGTCATCACAAACTGCCTGAAGCCGGTGTTGGAACCATTGCCCGTGGCGGTGGCGGACACCAGGAATGCGTACGTCCCCGCCGCAGTGAGCGTCCCGGTGAGATTGCCTGCCGGCGACAGGCTTAATCCTGGCGGCAGCGACCCACCGGCCACGGACCAAGTGTAGGCGGATGCGCAGCATGCGCCGAGGTAGAGGTTAGGACTGGATCCAACGGTCCACGAGCCTAAGTTGTTGGCAGTGTAGATCGTGGTGTTGGATGCGCCGCCGCCGATGGTGTACCAGTATGTAACCTGCAGGGAATTCGAGGCTGTATCGGCGAACCGGAAGACCGCCGGGAAAGTGCCATTCTCCAGAGGAGTGCCGCTCACAAGCAAGCTCTTTGTGTTGAGGGATAATCCATCTGCCAGCCAACCTCCAGCCAGACTCACGCTATTGGAGCCGTTTCCGCCCACAACTCTCAGTTTGTGCGAGTAACTAACCCCGATTGTGCCACTCGGCAAATAGTCCGCGTAGTCCACGATCAGGCTGGAAACGTTTAAGGGGAAGATGCTTGTGGTTGTGGCGCCGATGGAATCGGTTACGGTCAACTGCACGTTGTAACTGCCGAGCGTCGTGGGCGACCCCCAGAGCTCGAAATCGCCCGCTTTGATGGAGCTGCTCGTATTTGCGCTGCCGAACCGGAGCGACATGCCCGGAGGCAGTCCCGTGGTCGACCAGCTAAAGGGGGCCACGCCACCGGTCGCGTAGCCAGTTCGCGAACACCGTGTTCCTATCGTGCAATCGTCCCAATTCTCGATTACGTAGAGCCCGATTTCGGGAAGCTGCGAACCGCCGAGCACTTCGAGCGACATCTGTTTCGTGTAGGAGGCCCCGGCTGTGTCCGCTGCCGTGACAGTGAACGCCAACGCACCCGGCCCGTTGGTGGTGGTTCCTGAAATCGTCCCGGAAGAGCTCAATGTCAAGCCGTTCGGTAGAGCACTGGCGGTGAACCTGTAGCCACCCGCGCCTCCCGTTGCTGCGATAGTCGCGCTGTATGCGGCATTCTGGGTTGCGTTCGGCAGTTGGCCAGGCGTCGTAATGTCGATCGCGTACACATTGATGGCGAAGCTCGCGTATTCTGTGTCGACGCCATCCGTAAACCGGATCCCCGGGGCATAATTGCCCGGCGTCGTGGGGGTACCGGAGAATACTCCGCTGCTGCTGAGCGTCATTCCCGGAGGCAGCGTACCGTAGGTCATCGCATACGTTACTGGCGCCGCATTATTGAGGGCAGTCAATTGATAGGACGGGTAAGCTACGTTTGCGAAGGCATCCGGAAGCTGATAGAGATCCTTTAGGATCAGCGCCGAAATGTGCATGCTGGCGGATTGCGTTGCCGACTGTCCGCCGCTGGTCACTTGCAGAGAGAAACTGTAGGTGCCGGCGGTTGTAGCCACTCCGATCAGTCCCGCGCTAGTGCCGGCGGGGAAACTGCTCGGTACGTCCGTTCGAATCGAAATGCCAGGAGGCAGCGATCCGCCTGCAAGCGACCAGGTGTACGTGCCGTTGCCGCCGGTGGCCGTCAACGCCTGATTGATTTCTCCGATGGTCCCGGAGAGGTTCGGACCGGACGTAATCACCGGCTGTGCTGAAGCTGTGCTCAGCACGGCAAGAAAAGCGACGGTGACGAGCACAAGACGGAAATGCAAGCGCAGCATGATGAGTTTCCTGACTCCTTGAAACCAGACCGCCAACCCGTAATGCTTATTACAGTCAGGCTTGCGCCTCTTGTCCTTGAGTCTCATAAGGCCAAGACCCGCCAGAGCGACGCCGAACAAGGCAAGTGTGGTGGGCTCGGGTGTTGCGGAACCGTCGGTGCCGTACGCGATTTGCAATCCTGACAGGTCGCCCTCGTTGCCGAGCGGCGTCGACCAGACTCCCGAGATGTTCCCGATGGCATCGGTGGTGACGAAGGCCAGTGCGTTGCCGCTGGTACCGCTGGCCACGGTAATCGGGCTCCCATTGGCGGTCAATTGATAGCCGCGAGAGCCGAATTGCGTGAAGTTCGGGGCGTAGAGATACAGCGCCATTTGGGTGTTGGCGGGAAGACCGGCGATGTTGTAGCTTACGGTGGTGCTGGTAAGGCCCCCCAAAATGAGAAAGTAATCGTTCTCCACGCCGTCGGAGCCGGAATTGTCGATTGGCACATCGTTGCCGGAGCCAATGGTTCCGGTGAAGGAGATACCCACACCGGTCGCGGCTCCGGTGCTGTCCACGAGGCCGCTAAACGAGGGGTTCGTCGTGAGGGTCGGATCGGACGCGACTGACAGGGTATTCCAAATATCGCTTGCGGCGAATGCCGAGTAGGCGGCGGCCGCCTGGCTCTCCACGCCGCTGAAATCCACCGGGCTGCGCCCGGCAAAGGCCGCGTTGGGCTGGAAATCGACGCTAATCACTTCCGCCTGCGTCGGTGCCGCCATGGCCAACAACGCCGCCGGGATGGCGAGCAAAATGCCGGGGTGGGCGAACTTCTTCTTCAAAGCCGAGCGGTTCATGTTTCTCAAACCTCCGATTGTGTTTCCTTTGCAATGACCCGCCAATGCTCCGGCGGGAACCGGTGCAGGCAGTCCGACCGTTTCAGCCGGTACGGTTTGCTAACTACGCCTTTACCGCCTCACTTGAGATACGGCGTAATCCGCCGCGAAAAGCCGCCAAAAAGAAGCGAACCGGGTCTCTTAATGGGTTTTGACGGTTTCCACACAAGCTCACGGGTGCCTCGCGGGCCTCCCGCCTGCTGACCAGTTTCCGCTTATAGGCCTGCGACTTACCGGGAGATACTCCGTTACCGGGTTCCTGGTACCCATCACCCTGGATGTACCCGTCGCGAGGCGTTTCAGGAGCCCGGGAGTGAGAGTCTGCGGCGGCGAACCAACTAATTGGTGTCGGAGCGATCACACAACCGCGCTGCTGAAAGGCGCCGCCCGGCACGGTCTCGGAGGGTTGCGAAGCGGTCATGGGGCCGCAACGCCGAGGTTGAATGACGGAACATGCATGACACCAATCCTTTCGCGATCCTGCTGGCGGTTCTGGCCGCGACGGTACTGCCGGCATACCTGTTGCGTGCGCTCAGCCGCCTGGCCATGGCAAACCGGCTGAGACGCTCCCTGCGGCTGGCCGTCGGCCGGGAAACCGGAGGCGCACCGGGAGATGGCTTCGTGCAGGGCGGGGTCTCGCGGCCTTGCCCCGGCCCGGACGGCGAAGACAAGGCTGCCTGAGGCCCGGATCTCGCCCGCGCCCGCATCCGCTTGAATCTGCGTCCCGCATGTCCCCTTCGGCGCGGTTTCCGCGCTAATCAATTTGAGAGACCGGCGAAGCGGCGCCCTGCCATGGCGCCACGCGGTCCCGAATGATGCGCATGCCCGACGCCACTTCCATCTCGATAGTCCTGGCCGCCACGGCCGCCGCCACAGTAGCGGCCCATCTGCGGCGTGTATTCAAGCGGTGGATGCTGCAGTACCGCCTGGGGCGGTCGCTACGGGTGGCCGTCCGGCGGGAGAATGCGCGCGATCTGAGCCATGGTTTCGCGGGCGACAGCGTTCCCGGGCCGGGGGATGAAGATATGGCGGCGTGAGGCCCGAATGTCAGCAGCCGTACGGCAAGCTGCGCGCCGCATTCTGCAATTCGGCGTCCAAGTCCGCCAACCGAGTGCTCAGGTAGTGATAGGCCACCGAGGCGACGATTCCGACGGCCAGCCCGAGAGCCAGTAACACGAACGTCTCCGAAATGCCGTCGGACACATCCCCATACTGCTCGACACAGCAGCACCTGGACCCCACAATGACCGACCAGACTGTGCCGAGCATGCCTAATAGCGGCGCCGTTTCCGCCACCGCGCGCAGCCCTGCCAGCCCGCGCGCCATTCGCCGGCTCTCCACCGCGGCCGCACGCTCGGCGGCATGGCGCGCCATTACCGCATACCAATCCACTGCGTAGTAGACACCGACGGCGCGGTTTTGTTCCGGCGGGCCGTCTCAGGCTCCGGCCAACTCCAGCAGCGCGGCCTGGTTGCTGCGCACAGTGGGCGCGCCCACCTGCTTGAATCCCGCCTCCGCGGCCATCTTCAATTCGGCGTCGAACTCCGGGGGCGTCACGTGGCCCGACGGTTCGGCCAGCAGCAGGCGGGCGCCGGGTTTCGAAGCGCCGGCCACCTCGCGGAAGAACGCAGCGGCGTCGGGCATCTCGTGCACCATGGCGAATGCCAGGGTGAAATCCACTTTGCCGGCCAGGTCCGCCAGGCCCAGCGAAGCGGGTTCCACCTGGCGCACGTCCACGCGGTCCAAAACGCCGGCCCTGGCCGCGCGGCGCCGCAATCGCGCTAGCATGCGGGGCTGAATGTCCACGGCGATTACCCGGCCCTCGCTGCCCACCAGGCGCGCCAGGTCCAGGGTGAAGAAGCCCATGCCAGGGCCGGGTTCGAGCACGGTCATGCCCTCGCGGACATAGGGGGCCAGCAGTTTGGCCGGGCGGCAGGAGAGCTTCCGAATTGGGCTGGCCAACAGGTAGCCAAGCCACCAGGGGCAAACGTGGTGGGGAGTGGGGTTGGGCATTCCGCGAGATTACCACGCTGGCGGCTGCGCCTGTAAACTGTAATCTGTGGTCAAATTTTGCGTGCTGGCGAGCGGGAGTTCGGGGAATGCGGCCCTGCTTTCCACGGGGAAGACACGCATCCTCATCGACGCCGGGCTGAGCATGAAGGAATTGGGGCGGCGCCTGGCGCTGATCGGCGAGGACCTCGCGGAGATCGACGCCATCCTCATCACCCACGAACACTCCGACCACGTCTCCGGCCTCCCGGTGCTGGCGCGCAACCGCAAGCTGCGCGCGGTGATGTACCTGTCGCGGCTGACCGAGCCCTCCATCGATTGGGGCGAGACGCGGCCCGAGCGGCTGGAGCTGTTTCAATCCGGCAGCGGATTCCAGGTGGGCGACGTGGCCGTGCAGAGCTTCGGAATCCCCCACGATGCCGTGGACCCGGTGGGCTTCGCCTTCGCGGCCGAGGGCGTGCGCATCGCCATCGCCACCGACCTGGGCTACATCCCCGAATCCATCAAGTTCCACCTGAAGCGCACGGACCTGCTGCTGCTGGAAGCCAACCACGACCTGGACATGTTGAAGGTGGGGCCCTACCCGTGGGCGGTCAAACAGCGCGTGATGAGCCGGGTGGGCCACCTCTCGAACAAGGCGATGGGGGATTTTCTGATCGAGGATTTGGATTCCTCGACGCACCGGCTCGTTCTGGGCCACCTCAGCGAGCACAACAACCACCCGGCCATCGTGCAGATGGTGGCCACGCAGTCCCTGGAACAGCGGGGACTGGGCACCACAGTCGAGATAGCCAAGCACCAGGAACCCTCGGAAGTTTTTCTATTCTGACGCAGGAGCGGTTATGATCGCCCGATATACGCGGCCCGCCATGGGCCAGATCTGGAGTGAGCGGAACAAGTTCCAGCAGTGGCTGGAAGTGGAGCTGGCGGCGTCGGACACGCTGGCGGGGCTCGGTGTGGTGCCGCCCGAGGCCGCGGACCTGCTGCGCCAGCACGCCGCCTTCGAGGTGGCGAGGATCGACGAGATCGAAAAAGAGGTGAAGCACGACGTCATCGCCTTCACCACGGCGGTGGCCGAGAGCATGGCAAAAGCGGGCGCCGCCGAAGCCTCGCGCTGGCTGCACTACGGGCTCACCTCCAACGACGTAGTGGATACGGCGCAGGCGCTGGTGCTCGGGCAGGCGTCGGCCCTGCTGCTGGCCGGGTTGCAGGGGCTGCGCGTGGTGTTGAAGCGGCGCGCCCTGGAATTCCGCCGCGCGGTGCAGATCGGCCGCACCCACGGCGTGCACGCCGAGCCCATCACTTTCGGGCTGAAGATGGCCATCTGGTACGAAGAGGCGGGACGCAACTTGCGGCGCCTGAGCGCGGCCGCCGAAGACCTGCGGGTGGGGAAGATCTCGGGCGCCGTGGGCACCTTCGCGCACATCGGGCCGGAAGCCGAGGAGCTGATCTGCGCGCGGCTGGACCTCAAGCCCGCGCCTGTGGCGTCGCAGGTGCTACAGCGCGACCGGCACGCGGCCTTCGTCTCGGCGCTGGCGCTGGTGGCGGCGCTGTGCGAGAAGATCGCGCTCGAAGTGCGCCATCTGCAGCGCACCGAGGTGCGCGAGGCCGAAGAGTATTTCGGGCGCGGCCAGAAGGGCAGCTCGGCCATGCCCCACAAGCGCAACCCGGTGACCTGCGAACAGATCTGCGGCCTGTCGCGGGTGGTGCGCGCCAACACCGTGGCGGCCTTCGAGGACGTGGCCCTGTGGCACGAGCGGGACATCTCGCACTCTTCGGTGGAGCGGGTGATCCTGCCGGATTCGACCATCCTGGCGGATTACCTCATCGACAAAACCACGCGCCTGGTGGACACGCTGCTGGTCTACCCGGAGCGCATGCGGCGAAACCTGGATCTGACACGGGGCCTGGTGTTCAGCGGGCAGTTGCTGCTGGACCTGACGGCAGCCGGCATGCTTCGCGAGCAGGCCTACAAGCTGGTGCAGAACCACGCCATGCGGGCCTGGGAGGACGAGAGCGACTTCCGCGCGGCCATCGAGGCCGACCCTGAGATTTGCGCCGTGCTGACGCCGGAAGACATCGCCAGTGCCTTCTCGCTGGACCGGCAACTGCGCAACGTGGACCGGATTTTCGAGCGGGTGTTCGGGGATTAGGGTTGGGGCAGCAGGGCAGCGCTACTACAACGCTAGCCGCGGCGTCCGCGACCGTTCCATGCGCGACTGCAAACGCTGCTCGCGGCGGCGGATTTCGGGCGTGTCCGCTAAGGCCAGCGCTCCGCGCGTCATCTCCAGCGCCATCGCGTAGTTCCGCTCGCGGTGCTCGTAGTGCTTGGCCAACTCCTCCATGGCGCGCAGGCGATAAGGGTTGCGCGAAGCCGCCAGGTCGGCGACCACGGCGAGCGCGGCATCGGGGCGGCCCAGGCGCTTTTCCAGAGCGGCAATCTCCCACAGCGTCTTGAAGAGCAGGGCGTCGGGCAGGCCGAGATCCACCGCGCGCCGGTAAAGGCGCAGGGCTTCCTCGCGGCGTTCGGCTTGGGCGAGCCAGCGGGCCAGACCGATGAGGTCGGCGCCGTGGCGCACGGCGGCCTCCTCGGGCGAGCGGAAGGCAAACGGCACGATGGCGGTGAGGCAGGCCAACGAGAGAATATCGATGGCGTTGTGGTGGAAGATCGGCACCAGGCGGAAGGCCGCCTTGGTCCGCAGGTAATCGAAGTAGACGTAGGGGATCATCTCGCCGGGCAGATCGCCTTCGCGTTCCACGCCCAGAATCTGGCCCTCCAGGTCCACCAGGCGGCAGCTTTCGAGGCGCAGTTTCCAGAGGCGGCGCGCACCGAAGAGCAGGTCGAGATGCTCCATGCGGGCGAAGGGGTGGCGGGCGCGCGACATTAGGTAGCGGGTTTCGAGCAGCGGCTGGTCGAAGGCCTTGCCGTTGTAAGTGACCAGCACGTCGAAGCGCGAAAGGTATTCGGAGAGGCGCGCCAGCATGGACGGTTCGTCGCCGTAATCGCGCATGAAAAACTGGCGCAGGCGGAAGCCCGCGGGCTCGATGGAGCCCACGCCCACCAGGAACGGGTAGGTGCCGGTGCCGCCCGCCAGGCCCGTGGTTTCGGTGTCGAGGAAAGCCCAGCGAGTGGGATCGGACTCGGGGATGGCGCCGGCCGAGAGCTGCGCCAACAGATCGGCGGGGAGTTCGGCCAGCGCGGAAATGTCCATGCTGCCGTGGCGGCGATGGCGCTCCCAAAGCTTCTCGGTTTCGAAGTGCTCGCCGAGGGGCGTGGAGACCACCTCGCCGCTGATCAACTCTTCGATGAACCCGGTGGTGTCGCGCGGCCGTGCTGCGGCGGGCTGCGGCGCCGGAGATGCGGCGGCATCGGCGTACTTGTGGTCGATGCGCGCGATGCGCTGCCGCAGGAGTGCGAGCTGTTGCTGGACATCCTCCACGCTTCGCCTTTTCTTTGCCTACTATAGCGTGTATGGATGGGGCGATTCAAGTTGCGGCCGCGGGAGAGTGGGAGGGGATTCCGGGATGGGCGTGGTACCGCTCAGTGGACATTGGCTGCTCCAGGAGTGTCATTTTCCACGAACGCCATTTTGTGCCCCGTAGAGAGCAATGGTGGAATACGAAGGCTCTTAGTAATCGCCGCCTGTGGGCTTGTATTATCGTCGAGGATCTTGGGCTCAGTTTGCGGATGGCCGCTCCACATGGTCAATGACCAGGACCTCCAGCGGCACCTTCGCCGGTTCCAGTTTGAGTCCGAGAGACTGCACCGCGGAAGGGATTGAGGATTCAAGCTCTCCGGGCGACTCCCATGGAATGTCCATTTTGACGGCGTACTTGCCCTTCAGGCCGGTCCGGTCAACAACCGGCCGGTCTAGAAACCCGGCGAGTCTCATGGCGAGCATTGCCATGGTCATCCGCTCGTGTTCCACGCGCAAACCGCCGGGTATCTGGTTCAGTTTCGGCTGCTCTCCAAAGATCGCGCCTAACCCCGATGCAGGCTCGGCTTCGGATGGGTGAGATGGCTCGGGGAGCGCCTCCTTGAACTTCGGACCTGCTTTTCCAACTGTGAGAGCAAGCCCCTGAACGGTCTTCTCTTCGCGGTGCGTGGCCAGCGCAAATCTATCGGCCAGCAGTGTTCGTAGCAATTCCGGGATCCGCTTTACCGTCGCGCCTTTCGGAAGCCTTGCCTGGACCGAGAACAGGTCCCTGAATACCCAAGTGTTCTTCCACGGCCCATCTTCGATCTGGGCCTCTTGCCTGACGTCATAGGCCATCGCAATCAGGCTGAACGCGCTGATGCCCGGAACGTCGAAGGTCGCATCATCCACGACCGTCTTCGACCCGGAGAGGTCCACACCAGGCGCAAGAGGTTTGATGGATGCCACCTCAAAGGAAGCGGTTGGAGATTGCGGTCGGCCCGGCACGGCAAGGAGGAACGTAGCGGCTAAAACGGATAACCACGCACAAGCCGCCCGCCTGGCGGCAATCGGTACGACTATTTCGCGGTTCATCGTGAGCAACGATTGTCTCAGTATTGGAAGCGACGGGTCAATGCGCGAGGCGAGTCCGGCCAGTTGGGCCCAGGCTGAATCCGGGAAGACGGCCGCCTAAACGGGGTTCCTTTCCTTTGACCTCTAGGCCGCCCGACTGCCCTCCTTGCATTCCACTGGGAATCCTCTGGAACGGCGGCTCCTACCCACCGGCGGCGCCACAACTGTCACGGGATCGTGTGCTGTATCGCGACATCTGGTTCAATAAGCTGCCGCTGCTGCCCATGGCCTACCTGCCGTTCGGCGCGCGCGATGCGTGGCCCCAGCAGAGCGAACTGTCGACGGGGCGATTCAAGTTGCGGCAGTGGGTCAGCTTCCGCGAAGGGCGTTGGGCGGAACCGGGGGGCGCGCCCTGAGCGCAGTACAACGGATGCCGAATACCTCTTCGAAGGCGCGTTCTCCAGCATGCGTCACGCGGACGGCGCGGGTACCGCGCGCAGGAGCCAGCCAGTTCTTCTCAAGAAACCCCGAAAGCAGGGCCGCTCCCACGGCGCCTCCGATATGATAGTGCCGCTCCGTCCAGTCCAGACATTTGCGAGCCAGGGAGCGCCGCAGTCTGCGCAACGAGTCCGGATCGATGTCGAGGTCACGCAGAAGTTCGTCGCCGGCCGGCATCAGCTCGAATGCGGGGCCACGCTCGCGAATCGCGCCTCTCCTCAGGAGTTCATTTCGAACGGCGATCGCCAGTGTGCCCGCCAGGTGATCGTAGCACGAACGAGCGAAACGCATTTCGGGAATCGCGGCGGCCTCGGGAGCACGGGCGAGCGCTCCCAGCGCCTCTATGGCCGCGGCGACTTCGGCGCTCTTGAGCCGGAAGAGGCGCTGGCGCCCGTTACGCTCGGAATCGACCAGGTTGCCCGAAAGGAGCTTCGATAGATGCGAACTCGCGGTCTGCGCCGACACGCCAGCGGCCGCCGCCAGTTCCGATGCGGAGTGGCTTTTGCCGTCCAGCAAGGTAGTGAGCATCCGGATGCGGCCCGCTTCACCGATGAGGCCCGCGATGCGCGTAATCGAGCTTGCATTCATAGTTCAATACCCATTGAACCATCGGTGATGCGGTACGCGCTACTCTTCCTCCAGTGGCGGGTGCGGACAGTACGGCTTTCGACACGCCGGCAACTTGTGCCGGGCCGCGGGAAGGAGACGAAATGAGAGACCTTACAATTCTGCTGGAGGATCGGCCCGGCGCGTTGGCCGAGATGGGGGAGGCGCTAGGCCGCGCCGGGGTCAGCATCGAGGGCGGGGGCGCCTGGGTCGTGAGTGGACAAGGGGTGGCGCACTTTCTCTTTGAGGATGGGGCCGCGGCACGGCGCGCCTTGGATGTTGCGGGCATCCAGGTGCTTGACGATCGGGAGGCGCTCACCCAACGACTGGCGCAAGGCGCGCCGGGGCAACTCGGAGCGCTCACCCGGAAGATGGCCGACGCTGGGGTCAACATCGAAGCACTCTACAGTGACCACGACCACCAGTTGATTCTGGTCGTGGACGACAACGCCAAGGGGCGGGCGGTCTCCTCGGCATGGACTCGCGAACAGAGCACCAATCCCGGAGGTTCCGAATCGTGATTGAGTGGCAGGTCAAGGTGGAGTGGACGGGCAATATTTGCGAGCGAGGTCGGTCGAGTTGACCGATCCGGACAGGGCTCTTGGGTAGGAATCATCCGGGCTGGGATATCATAAGCCAGGGCACAAACTCGTCGACTTTGGAGGGCCAGCCATGCCGATTACACTCAGACCCGTCGAACCCTCCGACATTCCTCTCATGGCGGCAATTCGCGCCCAGGTATGGGAAACAGAACCTTTCTGGACGGGCCGAATCGGCTTGTATTTGAGTGGGGAGCATTCTCCACAACAGGCGCTACCGGCTCGTGCGGCTTTCGTCGCCCTGGATGGAGCAGAGTTGGTGGGTTTCGTTGCAGGACATCGAACCCGCCGTCTTGGCTGCGACGGTGAGTTGCAATGGATCAACGTTGCCGAAGAAAGACGGGGCCAGGGCATAGCTGACAGGCTAATGGCAAGAATCGGCGCATGGTTTGTGGAGCAGGGCGCTTATCGCGTCTGCGTGAACGTTGCACCCGAGAACACTGTTGCCCGCGGACTCTACAGGCGGTGGGGCGCACAACCGCTAAACGACCACTGGATGGTTTGGGAAGATTCCCGGGCGATGTGTACGCAAGTGGACGCGTAGTCGCAGAACTGGAACCTGCCTCACCACCTGAGCTGCTGATGTTCTGGGGGCTCTCAGACGCAACTCTCGACGTGGCTCCGGAAACCTCGCTAACCGATCACCGGCTGCGGCGTCTATGTTGTAGGCATTCGACAACATGAAACTGGATCTGCTGCAAGGCACCCTCGATCTCCTCATCCTGCGCACCCTCGAAAGCGGGCCCGAGCACGGGTGGGCGATCTCCGAGCGCATTCAACGAATATCGCAGGATGTCCTGCGGGTGAATCAAGGCTCCCTATATCCCGCCCTGCACCGGCTGGAACACCGGGGCTGCATCAAGGCGGAGTGGCGCACTTCGGAACTGGGCCGGCGTGCGCGGTTCTACAACCTGACGGCGGGCGGCCGCAAACTACTGGACACGGAAACCGCGTCCTGGAAGTGCCTGGCGGCTGCGATTGGCCGGGTACTGGAGATGGCGTAATGGGCTGGACGGATTTGTGGTTGCGCATTCGCGCTCTGCTCTCGCGGCGGCGCGCGGAGAACGAACTGGAAGAAGAATTGGCCTTCCATCTGGAGATGGAAAGCCGCCGCAAGGGCCTTACCCGGCCCGCAGCCATGGCGGCCTTCGGCGGAGTCGAGCAGGTGCGGGAACAATGCCGGGATGTGCGCGGTCTGGCCCTGCTGGAAAACCTCGGCCGGGATGTACGCTACGGGTTCCGCATGCTGCGGAAATCCCCGGCATTCACGGCCACGGCCGTACTTTCGCTGGCCATCGGCATCGGCGCCAACACGGCCGTGTTCACGCTCGTCGACGCCGTGCTGCTGCGTCTCCTGCCAGTGAAGCATCCGGAACAGTTGGCCGTGCTTCGGTGGGGGGCGAAGAAAGGCTACTCCTCCATCAGTTTGACCTATGCAAGCAGTAGCGGCGACGCTCATTCGTGGCGCAACAACGTCTTCACCTGGCGCACTTTCCGGGAGATGCGAGACCGCCATCCGGACTTTGAGAACGTCTTTGGATTCTCCCAGATGCCGCAGCTCAATGTCGCCGTGAACGGCCAAGCGCTGGTGACCGGCGGACTGGCGGTCACGGGAAACTACTTCGCTGGCCTCGGTATCGGGATGGCCGCCGGACGGTCGATCGTATCGGACAACGATACGGCCAGCGGCGGCCTGACGGCAGTCATCAGCTACGGTCTGTGGGAGCGCGTGTTTGGCGGGGATCCAGGCGCCATCGGCAAGAGCATCTCCATCGACTCGCACCTCTGCACCATCGTTGGAGTTACGCCCAAGGGTTTTGCGGGCGTGTCGGCCGGGGGCTTCTGGCGAGCTCCAACAGATGTCACCCTCCCGATCGTCGCCCGCGAACAGCTCGACACGCAAGGACACACCGCCTGGTTCGGTGAGGATCTGTACTGGGTGCAGGCGATGGGCCGATTGCGCAACCCTTCCAGGCGCGCGGCTGCGGCGAGCCAGTTGACCGGGATTCTGGTCGCCAATGCCACCGAGGATACCAGGCGCGAAATGGCGATGAACCCGCCGCACGTGATCCTCGAGGATGGCAGCCAGGGATTGAGCATGCTCCGTGACACCTACAGAAAGCCGCTGCTGGTGCTCTTCGCGGTTGTCGCGCTGACCCTGCTGATGGCCTGCACCAACCTGGCGGCGCTCTTGCTCGCGCGGGCAGCCACCCGGCAGAGGGAAATCACGATCCGCCTGGCGACTGGCGCGAAGCGGAGCCGGCTGATCCGGCAATTGCTGGTGGAAGGGGCCTTGCTCGCAATCGGCGGCGCATTAGCAGGCTTAGCGCTTGCCGCGTGGGGCGTCCGTGCGCTGCTGGCCTTGATCGCGGCCGGTCCGGCGCCGATCCTGATCGACATCCATCCCGACCTGCGCATTGTAGGCTTCACGGCAACCGTCGCCGTGCTGACCACCCTGTTGTTCTCTCTGGCGCCGGCGGTCCGCGCGACCGGTGTGGACGTGGCACGCGGGCTGAAGGAAGACACGCCAGCCTCGTCCAGCACGCGTTTCGGCGCCATCCGCGTGCTGGTAGCGTTGCAGATTGCCGTGGCACTGCTGCTGCTGTCCGGCGCCACGCTCTTTGACCGGACGCTCTCCAACTTACGATCCGTGCACCTCGGGTTCAACCCGCACCGGCTCATCGTGTTCGACGTAGCCCCGGCATCGAACGGATATCGGGGCGAGAGCGTTGCCCAGTTCTACCCTCGCCTGTTGGATCGCCTGCGGCAGGTCCGCGGCGTCACTGGCGCGACACTTGTGGGCCAGCGGTTGGTGGACGGGGGGAGCTCCAGTGGTCCGATTTCGGTTGAGGGAAGCACGGCGAACCGGTGCAACGTCAATTTCAACTGGGTGGGTCCGGATTTCTTCGACGTGCTTCAAATGCCTTTGGTTGGCGGACGCACTCTCGAGACGCGTGACATGACTCCCGCTCCCCAGGTTGCCGTGGTGAACGAGGCCGCGGCCCGCAAGTGTTTCGGTGGTGTGGCGCTTGGCAAACGGTGCCGCAGGGGCGACTCGGTGATTGAGGTCGCCGGAGTCGTCAAGGATGCGATTTACGAGCAGGTGCGCCGCGAGTCGCCGCCCACGGTCTTCCGCCCCTACCCCTCGTTCCCCGCGCTTGGGCAGCAGATGACCGTGGTGGTCCGCTCTACTGGAAACTCCGCGGAGGCGGTCTCTGGAATCCGGCAAGCCGTGGGTGAACTCGACCGGACGCTGCCGCTGATGCGGCTGAAGACGATGGAAGCGCAGGTCGATGACACGCTTGCCCAGGAACGCTTATTCGCGTCGCTGGTCAGCCTGTTCGGCGTGATCACGCTGGCCCTGGCGGGAGTCGGTCTGTACGGCCTGGTCGCTTCGTCGGTGACCAGCCGGACGCGCGAGATTGGGTTGCGGATGGCGTTGGGCGCCCGGCGTGTCTCCGTGCTGCGCATGGTGTTGCGGCAGGTGGCGCTCACCGCCGTTGCCGGTATCGCGCTCGGGCTTCCGGCCACATGGGCGCTCAGCCGCCTGATCGAGACCCAACTGTTCGGCGTCAAACCGCACGACCTCGCGGCTCTGGCGATACCGGCGGCGGGGGTTGTCGCCACCGCCATTGCAGCCGCACTTTGGCCTGCGCTGAGGGCCATCAGGATCGACCCCGTCCGCGCTCTGCGTTATGAGTAGCCGGCGCAGCCCCCGTGCCTCAGCGGCAGACCTCTCCCGCAACCCGACAAAGTCCGCGTGGGAAGCCTAGTGAGTCGTCATGATATAGACTCCGCTCTGGGATGGAGTCGCGCCTCCCTGTACCACAATGGGCGCCATGGCCGGCAGCAGCGTAGTGGGGAGCTGCACGTTGAGCTGGTACAAGCCGGGATAGTAGGGCGCCATGCCTGCCCACGTTACGGTTCCGGGGTAGCCCGCGAAAGTGACTTGGGGCACCGTTGTGACCAGATTTAGCGGGTTTCCAGGGCTCCCGTCACCCCCTCCGGCCCCCGCCGCCAGGGTGGGTGAGACCGCGCCCAACCCGGTCAGATAGACGACGATGATCTCGCCGCTTTTCGCCGGGCTGGCGGCGGATACCAAGTTGTAGTTGGCATGCACAGCGATCACCTCCCCCAGCCCGTTCATCGTCTTGGTGAACAACTTGGGAGCCGAGACCAGTAGGCCGATGGTCACCGGATCGCTCGCGCCGCGAGCCGTGCGGACGCGAACCTGGAGCTGCGGCCCGACCACGTTGAACGGCATCTGGGCGTTGATTTGGCCGGGCGCGACAAAGAACAGCGGCGCATTCACGACGTTCCCGTTATCGACAATCTCCACCGAGGTTCCCGCGAGAACGACCGGCAGAGGCGCTCCGGGCGCCTGGTAGATCGCGTCGGCAAATCCGCCGCCGTAGATCGAAACGAAGATGCCCGGCGAGAACGCGGCGCGGCCATCGGCGGCGTTCAACGCGCCCCCGCTGGCAATCTGAGGCGCGCCGGCTGCCGCGGCAGCTTGCACCACCGGTATGGCCAGGCCCCCCACCAGAATCGTACCGGTTCGGCCCAGAGCCCACGGATTCGCCGCCGCGGAGAAAGAAAGGGTACCGGCGCCGGTGGCTTGCCCCGAGGAAATGGAGAGCCAACTGTCCGCGGCCGCGGCGCTCCAGGCCACGCTCCCCTGGATGGCAATCGTTGCCGAACCGCCCGTGGCGGGGACGCCGATCGAATTCGGCGTCGCGGAAACCACCCCGGCGCCGGTAGCCACCACCCAGGTCTTCGGTCCCCGGTTCTTGCAGGTCAAGTCGTCGGCGACGTACATGACGAGCTGCTTGTGGGTGTCATCCCAAACCATTCTGTAGTTCCACGCGCCTCCGGGTATGGTCTGCGGGAACAATTGCGTCCACGCCACGCCATTCCAGGTCCACGTGTCCACGGGGAAATACTGCTGCGAATATGCCGTCTGGGGAGTGAGCGTGGAATATCCGCCGTACATCAGGATGCGGCCGAGATCCGGATCATAGACCATGCCCTGACTTTCGCGGAACAGCGGAGACGTAACCAGGTTCTTCAAGTGCCAGTTCGAGCCGTCCCAAGTCCAGGTGTCCTGGTACCAGGTGCCGGACGGATTGCCCGCTTGGGGAGGCTCGGCTCCGCCGAACATCACGGTTTCCTGGCGGACCGGATCGTAGGCCATGGAATGCGAGTCGCGGACGGGCGGAGACGCCAGCGGGAATTTCTGGGTCCAATCGCTGCCGTCCCATACCCAGGTGTCGTTGAGAGAGCCGGTGACGTTGGTGCCGCCGAACAGGACGCCCTGTTTGGCAACAGGGTCGAAGGCCGCCGCGGCGTTGGCGCGGATGGGCGGCGAGTGGACAGGGTTGCGCTGAATCCAGTCCGTGCCGTTCCACACCCAGGTGTCGTTGAGTTGGCTTGCCGTCGCGTTGCTGGCGCCGCCGAACATCACGATTTCCCCGCGAACCGAATCGTAGATCATCACGTGAGCCACGCGCTGGCCCGGATTGTGAGCCGGCGATTTCTGAATCCAGCCCGTTCCGTTCCAGGCCCAGGTATCGCCGAATTGCGTGGCGTTCTGCATGCCACCGTAGACGATGGTCTCGCCGGTGGCCGGGAAGTAAGCCATTGCATCGGACCACCGTGGCGCAGGCGTGGCGCCCGTTGCATCCACCTGCACCCAGTTGAGCTGGCTGCTGGCCGGCGTTCCGGCAGCTTGGCTGACCACGAAGTTGAACGGGCCGATGGGGATGGTCACGGATCTTGCCGCGCCAGTGTTCTCACCCACCACATAGCCCACCGTGCCGGTGCCTTTCCACTGGCCGGAAGTGATCTGAACCCAGCCATAGTCGAAGGGGAGAGGCCAGGCGTAATCCGGAGTGCTGGTGGTGATGCCGATCTGCCCCTGGCCGCCGGTAGCGGGGAAGCTGGCCGATTGCACCGAGATTGCGGCAATGGCCCCCGCAGCCTCTGCCTGAACCACTCCCAGGCTCATACCGCCGGCGGCGATTCTCCCGAAACGAGGCGTGCCCAGAGGGTTGGCGGCGACGCTGTAGTTGACGGTGCCATTGCCGGTGCCGCTGGCGGTGCCCGTAACGGTCAGCCACGCGGCATTCGACGTGGCGGTCCAGGAGCAACCGGACGGCGCGGTGACGGCGGCCGTGGCGGCGCCTCCGGCCGTCGCGGGCTGTGCCGTGGACGGGCTGATGGCGGTGACGCATCCCGAGCTATTGCCGTAGGAAACCACGATCGGCAAGCCGCTGCTGGTGGCGGCACCCACTTGAATGGCCAGATCGGAATACGGATCGGACCAGGAACTCCCCGCGGTCAAAACCGGCGTGACGAACTTGTCCGGCGTGGAATTGGGCTGGAAAGAGAGCGACTGCGTGGCGATGGAGCCCGAGCCGTCGTCAAAGTGAATGAACGCCCCGGAGTAGATCGTCTGGCTGATGGAGCCAAGCAGCGACTCGTATTGGTCGGTGGGCTGGCGGTACTCGATCCACAGGTAGCTGGTTCCGCTGCTGCCCCGCTTGACCCTCAGCGCCTTGAGGCCACCTGCGCCGCTGCCGTAGGGCTGCAGGACGTAGCCTCCGGAGGCCGACACAGTGCGCATTCCGGTTCCCGAATCCAGCCAGCCGAACTGGTATTTGTGGGGGGCGGCAAAGTGGCCTTCGTTCAGCCTCCCCATCACGGAATACGGGTCGCCATACTCGGTGCTCAGGCCCGCGACGCCGGGAGGGCCGAGCGGGTCGGGGCCGTAGTCCGAGCTGTTGGCATGCATCGCTCCCAGGTTGTGGCCGAGTTCGTGGGACATGGACTGATAGAGGAACGTGCGGTTGGTGGACTCCTCGGCGGGCATGAAGATGAAGGACCCGTTGAAAGGACCATAGCTGGGCGAATTCAGCGACAGACAGCCGACGATGGCTTCCGGATACCCGGCGAAGATCTTGGTCGGGCCCATCAGAACAATCCGGTTGTATTCCCGAAGATCGATGAGCGGGTCGGCGGCGAGGATGGCGGCTGCCATAACGCCCTCGAGATCGCCGAGCGCGTAGTCGGAGGGGATCGAAAGCGGGCCGACGATCTTCCCGGTGACGGTCGTCCTGCCATACGATGCGCTGGCGATAAACCCCGCCGTCGAGGGGTCCGCTCCGAACAGAGCGTCCTGGATCGCGCTAGCCGATAGATACGAAGGGAACGGCGTGCTCGGAAACGAGAGCATCAACACGGCCAGCTTCTGTACTCCAGTGGTGGAGCAGGTACCGCTGACCGCGGTTCGCGGCTCGGCGGCGCTCCATTCGTCCACCGCGATGCGGTTCCCCGACCGGCGGCCCCGCACGGATACCCACTGATTGGTTTTCCATGCCGGATTCACCGAACCCGGGGCGATCTCGAACTTGCCTTCGTCAGTTTCGAGAGCCATGATCGTGCGGCTGGTTCCGGCCGCGAAATTGTCTTCCACAGTCACGGCCACACGGCCTTCCCAATGGCCCGGAACGGCATCTCGAAAGGAATCGCGATCCTGGGCGATCAGCGGTGCACAAACCAGGAGAACGGCGAAACAGAGCAGTTTGGATCTCATGTCGGAGCTTCTCTTCCCGTACATAATGTTACATCTTCGGATCTGAATGTACCAATTAAGAGACGATCTGGCGCGGCATGAGGATATCCAAACTGGAAACTCCCCCACCACCCAAGTTGCTATAGTTTGGGAGAAGTCCCATGCGCAACCCCCGGCTCCTGTTCGTGGCGCTGTTCGCCCTGCTGCTGGCGGCGCACCTGTGCCACGTCGGCATCCTGTGGGAAGGTGACGCATATCCCCTCGCGGCCGCACAGCGACTGGCGCGGGGCAAGGTGCTGTACCGCAACATTTGGTTCGACAAGCCGCCGCTCTTGCCTCTGGCGTACTTGCTGGCCGGCGCGCGGGATGGGGTGGCGCTGCGTCTGGCGGGCGCTCTCTATTCGCTGCTGGTGTGCTGGATTGCCTACGGATTCGCGCGCGACCGGTGGGGCGGGCGCGAGGGCTTGTGGGCGGCGGGGCTCGCGGGCTTCTTCCTGGTTTTCGATTTTCCCTCGTCGGTGATTCCTGTGGCATCGGACCTGCTGATGGTGGCGCCGCACCTGGCGGCCGTGTGGATGGCCTGGAAGGGGCGGCCGTTCTGGGCGGGCGTGGCGGCGGGCGCGGCGTTCTGGACCAGTCCCAAAGGGTTGCTGGTGGCGGCGGTGTGCGCGCTGTGGGACCCGCGCGGCATCGGCTGGATGGCGGCGGGTTTCGCCTCGGTGGGCGGCGTGATGGTGGGGTGGCTGGGCGCGGCGGGCGCGCTGGCGGGCTACTGGGAGCAGGTGTGGAGTTGGGGACGGCTGTACGCGGCGGCGCCCTTCGAGGAATCGCCGCTGCGCAACGGCACCGTGCGGACGCTGGGCTGGATGGCGTTTCACGCCTCGGCCGTAGTGGCGGCGGGGTGGTTCGCCTTCTCCGGGCGGAGACGCGAGGCCTACCCGTTCCTGGCCTGGCTGCTGGTGGCGGCGGTGGGCGTGCAGGCGGGGCTGCGCTTCTTCCCGCGCTACTACTTCCTGGCGCTGCCCGTGGTGACGCTTATGGCGGCGCGTGGGTTAACCCTGATGGGGCGCAAACGCGCGCTGGCGGTGGTGGCGCTGCTGGCGATACCGCTGGCGCGCTTCACGCCCACTTACGTGATGGCGCTGCGAGGCGGCGAGTGGCGCGACACGGCGATGGACCGCGACAGCCGTGCCGCGGCCGCGCTGATCCGCCCGCTAGCCAAGCCTGGCGACACGCTGCTTACGTGGGGATACCGGCCGGAGTTGTACGTCTACACGCACCTGGCGGCGGCCAGCATGTATCTGGATTCGCAGCCGCTCACGGGAGTGCCGGCGGACCGCCATCTCACGGATTCGCGTCCCGTCGAGACCGCGCAGGCGGCGGCGCGGCGGGTGGCGCTGGCGGGAGCTTCGCCCACGTTCGTGGCGGACGGGCTGGGGTTATACAACCCACAACTGGCGGTTGGAAGCTACCCGGAGTTGCAGGATTGGATGGCGAGGTATCGCGAGGTGGGGCGGACGGGCGGGACGGTGGTTTACCAGCGGCGGTAGGCGCCAGGCCCCTCCCTACGCTTCCAGCCCCATCTGCGTCAGCCGGTAGCGCAGCGCATTCCGCGTCAACCCCAGCATGCGCGCCGCCTGGCTCTTGTTGCCGTCGGCGCGTTTCAGGGCTTCGCGGATGATGTCCTGCTCATACTGGTCGAGCGTCAGGCCCTCGGGCAGCAGCGGGCCGCCGCCGTTCTGCGCGCGCGGGCGCGAGGCGGCTTCCAGCTTGATATCGGCCGCGTCGAGTTGCTTTCCTGTGGCCATCACCAGGCTGCGCTCGATTACGTTTTCCAACTCGCGCACGTTGCCGGGCCAGTGATAGGCGAGCAGCTTTTCCATGGCGGCGTCGGTGATGGATTCCACCAGGCAGCCGGCGTCGGGCGCCAGCTTATTAATGAAGTGATTCGCCAGGAACGGAATGTCGGCGCGGCGCTCGCGCAAGGGCGGTATGTTCATGGGAACCACGTTGAGGCGGTAATAAAGGTCCTCGCGGAAGGTGCCTTGCTCGAGGGCGGCGCGCAGGTCCTGATTGGTGGCGGCCACCACGCGCACGTCGATGTGGCGCGTCATGTTGCTGCCCAGGCGCTCGAACTCGCGCTCCTGCAGGACGCGCAGCAGCTTCACCTGAATGGCGGCGGGCACGTCGCCGATTTCGTCCAGGAAAACCGTGCCCGTGTCGGCCTGCTCGAACTTGCCGGGTTTCGAGGTTTGGGCGCCCGTGAAGGCGCCCTTCTCGTAGCCGAACAGCTCGCTCTCCATCAGGTTTTCGGGGATGGCGGTGCAGTTGATCTTCACCAGCGGCCGGTCGCGGCGCGGGGAGTGGAAGTGGATGGCGCGAGCGATCAGGTCCTTGCCCACGCCGCTCTCGCCGGCCAGCAGCACGGTGGCTCGGGTGGGCGCCACGCGCTCGATGGTGGCGAAGATCTCCTGCATGGGTTCGCTGCGGCCGATGATGTTGTCGAACTCGTAGCGGCGGCCGAGCTCGGCTTTGAGCTGGCGGTTTTCGTCGCGCAGCGCGCGCACCTCCATCGCCTTGTTGACCACCTGCATCAGGTGATCGAGCGAGAAGGGCTTGAGCAGGAAATCGGTGGCGCCGGCCTTCATGGATTCGACGGCGCTCTCGATGCTGCCGAAGGCGGTCATCATCACCACGGGAACGTGCGCGTTCTGGCGGCGGACCACGGCCAGGAACTCGAGGCCGCTCATTTTGGGAAGCTTGAGATCGGTGAGCACCAGGTCGGCGCGGTCCACCACGCGCAGGCCGTCTTCGGCGGTGGGGGCCTGGTCGATATCGAAGCCCGCGCTGGAGAGTTGTAGTTCCAGCACGCGGCGGAGTTTCTCTTCGTCCTCGACGATCAGAATGCGTTTCTTCATGCGGGGGGTGCGGACTGGCCGCGCTCCAATTGGCTGCGCTCCATGGGAAGGAGCACGCGGAAGACGCTGCCCTTTCCAGGCTCGCTCTCCACTGTTATCTTACCGCCGTGGCCGTCGACGATCTTGGAGACGATGGCGAGGCCCAGGCCGGTGCCGAGTGGCTTGGTGGTGAAGAACGGGTTGAAGATGGCGTCCAGGTCCTTGGCGTCGATTCCGGAGCCGCGGTCGATGACAGCCACCTCCGCCGTGCCTACGGCGGCGCGGGTCTTCACCGTGACGGCGCCTCCGGGGGCGGTGGCCTGCACGGCATTGAGCGTCAAGTTGTAAAATACGCGCTCCATGAGTTCGGCATCGATGGGGAAGGGCGGAATCTCCGGCGCGTAGTTCCTGTAGATGGCCACGCCCGCGGCTTGGCCGTCCGCCTTCGCCTCCCGCTCCACCTGGGCAATGGCGCGGTCCAGAATCTGCGACAGGTCGGCGATTTCGAGGCGTGCGCCCAGCGGCCGGGCGAACTCCAGGAAGCGGGTGATGAGGGAATTGCAGCGGTCCACTTCGCTGGCGACGAAGCCGGCCATCTCGCGGGCCACTTCGTTTTCCGCGCCCACCTGGCGCGCCAGCATTTCCGAGGACGCCTTGATGGTGCCCAGCGGATTGCGCAACTCGTGCGCCAGGCCGGCTGAGAGTTGTCCCAGGGCGGCCAGGCGGTCGCTACGGCGGAGAGCTTCCTCGGCCTCGCGGACCTGGGCCATGGCCTCCGAGAGTTGTTCCGCCGCGCGGCGCTGCTTGGCCGATTGCTCGCGGAGCTCCTCGGCCAGAATGTTGGCCAGGTTGGCGATCATGGCGAGAAGCGTGAGGCGCAGCACCAGGTCGGCGTTCACTTGCGACGACTCCTGCACGAAGAACAGGAAGAAAAGGTACACCGCCGAAGCTGCGGCGAAGAATAATATGGTGCCCGCCAGGCCGAACCAGGTGGCTGCGGAGACCACCGGCAACAGCAGCACGATCCAGTAGGGGCTATTGATGCCGTTGGTCCAGGCGATCAGCAGAAATCCGAAAACTAGTTTGAGAACGATCCAGAGGACCCGGCCGCGCGTCGACGGCACGGCCGGAATCCGCGGCTCCAGAATCTGCACCACCCCCAGCGCCACCAGCGGCACGATTTCATAGGCGTCGCCGAAACGGGCGGTGGCTACCAGAGCGCCGAAGACGGCCACCCAAACCAGGTCGTGTGGACGGATGTGGCGGAGCCATCGAAGAGCGGGATGAGTGGACAAGGGCTGATATCCTAGTCGGGATTATGCCACAATAGGTGGGAAAGTCTCATGCCCAACCCAAGTATGCTGGATTCGAATCGCCAACCCGTGCCCGATTCCCAGCCCAACCCTGAGCCGGACCAGTCGTTCGGCGATATTCTCAAACAATACGAACGCGCTCATTCGCATAGAGCCGAGGAAGGCGGTAAAGGCCTGCAAGGCGCCGTCATTTCGGTCTCCGGCGAACACGTGTTCCTCGATATCGGTTACAAGATCGAGGGCATGATTCCGCTAGCGGATTTCCAGGCCACGGGCGACACCCCTAAGCCGGGCGATAAGATACCGGTGAGTATCAAAGGACGCAACGCAGAGGGCTACTACGAGCTATCGCGGCTGAAAGTGGAGCGGCCGAAGGACTGGTCTTCGCTGGAAAAGGCGTTCGCCGAGAAGTTGGCCATCCTGGGCGTGGTATCAGGGGTGGTGAAGGGCGGAGTCAGCGTGGATGTGGGCGTGCGCGCCTTCATGCCGGCTTCCCGCAGCGGAGCCAAGGACGCGGCCGAAATGGAGAAACTGGCCGGCCAGGAGATCCGCTGCCGCATTATCAAATTGGATGTGGCGGACGAAGACGTGGTGGTGGACCGCCGCGCGGTGCTGGAGGAAGACGAGCGCGCGGTGAAGGACCGCCGCTACTCCGAGGTGAAGGAAGGCGAGACCGTGCGCGGCACCGTGCGCAGCCTCACCACTTACGGTGCTTTCGTGGATATCGGCGGCGTGGACGCGCTGCTGCACGTGAGGGAACTCTCCTGGGGCCGCGTCGACAAACCCTCCGATGTGCTCACCGTGGGCCAGGAGGTGGAAGTTAAGATCCTCAAGGTGGACGCTGCCAAACGGCAAATTTCGCTCGGCCTCAAGCAGCTCCTGCCGCACCCCTGGGACCTGGTGGGCGAGAAGTACAAAGCCGGCGACCGCATCGGCGGCACGGTGACGCGCGTGGCGGATTTTGGCGCGTTCGTGGAACTGGAGAAGGGCATCGAGGGTTTGGTGCACCTCTCCGAAATGTCGTGGTCGAAGAAGGCGCGCAAGCCTTCCGACGTGGTGAAGCAGGGCGACCGCGTGGACGTTGTGGTGCTGGGCGTGAACCAGGGCGAGCGGCGCATTTCGCTCGGCTTAAAGCAGGCGCTGGGCGATCCCTGGGCGGAGATTCCGAAGAAGTTTCCGGTGGGATCGGTGGTGGAAGCCCCGGTGACGAGCCTCACCAAGTTCGGCGCTTTCGTGCAGCTTGCCGAAGGCATCGAGGGCATGATCCACGTGGGCGATATCAGCGCCGAGAAGCGCATCAACCTTCCCGCGGAAGTTCTCAAGGTTGGGCAGGTTGTGAAGGCGCAGGTGCTGGAACTGGATTTAGAAAAGCGCCGTCTGCGGCTGGGGATGAAGCAGTTGATTCCCACCGGCCTGGACGAGTACATCGCCGAACATAAGGAAGGCGATATGGTGACCGGCCGCATGACGGAAGTGAGCGGCGGGCGGGCGCGTGTGGAGTTGGGCGAAGGGATTCAGGCTAACTGCAAGGTGCCGGCTGAGACTGCGGCGCCGGAAGAAAAGCCGGCGGAGGCGAAGGCGGATCTCTCGTCGCTCAGCACCATGCTGGCGGCCAAATGGAAGAGCGGACTATCCGCCGGTCCGGCCGGGCGGGAACCTGCGCGCACCGGACAGATCCGCAGTTTCCGCATAGTCAAACTGGATCCGGCGGCGAAGAAGATTGAGCTGGAACTGGCATAGCGGACGGCTCCGCGGCGGGTGCGGGCGGCAAAGCTTCGGTACCCTCCCCGGGAGTTCCCGTGTGGGCCGGCTCCAGGTATCTTGGAAATCGCCCCAGAAAGGTCCCGTAGATCAAGTGGCCCAGGAAGGTCGGCTGCTCGGCGTGGAGAAGGTAAGCCAGCGGGATAGCCGTCTTCCACAGCCAGTGGAACGATACGAAGTACCAGGCGGCGGCGAAGAGCACCGCCAAGAAGCGGCGCCCCACGTGCGGCAGACGGCCGTGTACGGCAGCCGCGAAGGCGGCGCCCAGCAGGCTGTACAACAGCAGATAGAGCGCCAGTCCGCTGGGGGTGGCGCGGCCGAAACCGGGGCCGATTGCCGAGCCACCGTGGAACACCGTGGCAAACAGATTTTCCGGCGTCCAGATGCTGCGATGCTCCCATGCGGAGCTGACGCCCAACCAGACCAGCATCCACAATCCGCCCAGCATGCCGCCCTGCAATCCCGCGAGAGCAGCGGCCAGCCCTCCTCTGGAAGGTTGGGGTGTGCGAGCCGCTGGCGGAAATCCGTTCATAAGATTAAGCCTATACTGGCGATGAGACTGAAGGCAAAGTGAAATCCATCCATCGGGTAGTGATAACGGGAATCGGGGCGGTCAGCCCCAACGGCATTGGCCGCGAGCGCTTCTGGGAAGCCACGCGCAACGGCGTCAGCGGCGTGCGGCGAATCACGCGCTTCGACCCCTCCCTGTTTCAGGTGCAGGTGGCGGGCGAGGTGCCCGACGAGTTCGACGAGAAGAAGTACGTCGAGATCAAGGACCGTCCCCACGTGTCGCGCGCCGTTCCGCTGGCGGCTGCCAGCGTGGAAGAAGCGCTGGCCGACGCCGGGCTGGACGCCGGCTCCATGACCCGCGACGAGCTGCGCGCCATCGGCGTGATGGTGGGCTCGGGAGGCGGCAGCCAGGACTTCACCGAGGAGCAGTACCGCCTCTACTACACCGGCCACCTGAAACAGTGCAGCGTGTACACCATCCCCACCGGGACCATCGGCACCCTGGCTAGCGAAGTTTCCATGCGGTTCGGGTTCCGCGGCCTGAGCCACATCGTTTCCACGGGCTGCACGTCTTCCACCGACGCCATCGGGTACGCTTACCACCACATTCAACGCGGCAGCCTGCACACGGCCGTGGCGGGCGGGGTGGATTCGCCGCTGGCGCCACTGATCCTGCGCGGCTTCCAGTTGATGCGCATCATGTCGACGCGCTGGAACCAGGAACCGCAGCGCGCTTCCCGGCCGTTTTCGCGGGACCGCGACGGCTTCGTGATCGCCGAGGGCGCGTGGTTCTTCGTGATGGAGGACATGGAGCGGGCCAAGGCTCGGGGCGCGCACATCTACGGCGAGATCGTAGGCTACGGGTCCACCTGCGAAGCGTATCATCGCGTACGTTTGGAGGAGTGCGGCGAGGAACCGGCGCGAGCCATCGGCATGGCGCTGGAGGAAGCCGGCATCCAACCCAGTGACGTGCAGTACATACACTATCACGGCACTTCGACGGAGCTGAACGACCGCATCGAGACGCGCGCCGTGAAGCTGGCCTTCGACGGCCACGCCTACAAGCTGGCCGGCTCGTCGCTGAAGAGCCTGATCGGCCATCCGCAGGGCGCCTGCGGAGCGGCCGGGATCGCCGCCACCCTACTGGCCATGCGGGACGGCGTAGTGCCGCCCACCATCAACATCGAAGAGCCCGACCCCAATTGCGACCTGGACTACGTACCGGGCGTGGCGCGCAAGATGCACATCGAGCACGCCGTGGCCAACTGCATCGCCTTCGGGAGCAAGAACTCCGCCATGGTATTGAGAAGGGTGTAGGGCTGCCCCCGGTAGGAGAGAAATGCCGGCGGGCGCTCGGAGGATAACACCCGCCGGCCGGTCCGCAAGGAAATGCACCGCGGGCCTTTGAAGACTACTACATATTAAATGACGCCCCGGAAGACGGAAAGGTTTCGGGAGTGTTACAAAATTCAACAGTTGGGCGAGATTTCCGGTTGACGCCATTGGGCGGCGGCAAAGCGTACAAATGAGTACGGGTGGTACGTAAACGTTATACGTTAGCTAACCATTTGGTATCGCATTCCGGAGTACAGGTCGTGGTAGCCTAATTAGGTCCTGAACTCTGAAATCGGAGTTAGGGATGAAGGGCGAACTTCAGGCGGTGAGGATCGGTCCAAAATGAAGACGACAGTGCTTCTGGTTGCGTTGGTTCTCGCGTTCGGCATGACGGCTAGCGCGGATATCGTGGTTAACGGGGGGTTTGAGACGGGAGATCTGACGGGCTGGACGGAGTTTGGAAACTACGCCCCCTATTCAGCCGTCACTGGCTTGACCTGTCCGGGAGGTCCCGATAAGTGTACGCCGAACTCGGGTAATTACGCGCTGTTCCTGGCCCAGAGCGCAGACAGCGGCGGTGTTTCGCAGACGATCGCGACCGTTCCCGGCGACACCTACAGATTGGATTACTACCTTACAGTCGGCCCGGGCGGCTACGGCAATGGGACGGGCACCTACACGTTCTCCCTGGATTCCACCGTCTTTGCTAGTGGCACGGACGCGTCCGCGTCAGGCTGGACGCCGGAGACGTGGAGTTGGACCGCGAGCGGGAGTTCCGCAGTTCTAACGTTCACTACCGCTGAGTATCAGGATTGGATTGGCCTGGACGACATCAGCGTGACTGCTCAGGACGAAACGCCCACACCAGAGCCGGGCTCTATCGCCCTGTCGGCGTTTGGCCTGCTTATGGCCGCGGCCGCGCGCAAGCGTTTCTTCGCGGCGCGCAGCTAAGGCTCGTCGCCCGCACTACCCGCCCACGGTTTCGCGGATCGCTTCGGCGATACTGGCGCTGAACTCGTCTACTTGGCCTGCGTCGGCGGCTTCCACCATCACCCGTGCCAGTGGCTCGGTGCCGGAGAAGCGCACCAGCACGCGTCCCGATCCAGCCAGAGCATCCTCGGCGCGGCGGATCTCGCGCGCCACTGCGGGATGCTCCAACAGGCCTTCCTTCGTGCGCACGCGGATGTTAACCAACTTCTGCGGATAGACGTGAAGCCCGGCCGTCAGTTCGTCCAGCCCGGTGCCCGCCAAGCGGGCGATCTCGAACAGTTCCAGGGCGGTCAGAATGCCGTCCCCGGTGGTCGAGTATTCGCGGAAAATCACGTGGCCGGATTGCTCGCCGCCCAGCACGGCGTCGCGGCGCACCATTTCCTCGAGCACGTACTTGTCGCCAACGGGCGTGCGGACCATGGCGATCCCCTCGCGCTCGAGCGCGCGCTCCAGGCCCAGGTTGGCCATCACGGTCGAAACCACGGTATCGCCTCGCAGACGGCCGGCCGCTTTCCAGGCGCGCGCGGTGGCCAGCAGGACGCCATCGCCGTTGACGATGCGCCCGCTCTTGGCCACGAAGATGGCGCGGTCGGCGTCGCCATCGAACGCGGCGCCAAAATCCGCACCGCGCCCGACCACCTCGCGCGCCAGGTTTTCGGGATGCAGCGCGCCGCAATTGAGGTTGATGTTGCGACCGTCGGGCGAGGCGCCCACGGTGTGCACGTCCGCGCCCAGGCCGCGGAATAATTCGGGCGCCAGGCGCCAGGCAGCGCCGTTGCCGCAATCGAGCACCAGCTTCACGCCCTCGAAGCGTACCGCCGCCGAGGCGCGCAGGTATGCGAGGTATTGGCGGTCCAGCTCCTCGTCCACAGCGAGCGCTTCTTGGAGCGGCTCGGGCCCCTCGCCGCGCAGCCGCAGCATGGCTTCCTCGATAGCGCGCTCTTCCGCGTCCGGCAGCTTGAAGCCGCTGTGGCTGAAAACCTTGATGCCGTTGTCCTGGTAAGGATTGTGGGAGGCGGAGATCATGACGCCGGCGGCGAATGGTCCGGTGGCCGTCAGCCGGGCCACTCCCGGGGTCGAGATCACGCCGGCATAGCGCGCACGTACGCCGCGCCGGCCGAGGCCGCCCGCCACCAGGGCCGCTATCCAGCCGCCGGATTCGCGGGTGTCGGCGCCGATCAGCGCCTCCGTTCCGCGGCCGTTGGCCACCACGTCCTCGCCCAGCGCTTCGCCAAAAGCGAAGACCGTGCGCGGGTCCAGCGGGTACTCACCCGCCACGCCTCGAATGCCGTCCGTACCGAATAGCTGACCAGCCAAAATATTCTCCTGGAAACCGGTTTCGCCGCCGCCTACCGCTTCATGGTGATGGTCGCGGTAACTTGCGGCTCCGACTCAAATCGCACGTAAGGGTCCTGCACAAACGCGTTCACTCGGAACCTGGCGGTGCCCACCGCCGAGGACACATCCACGCTGTCGGTGAGCGCCGACTGGATGGCGGCCACGCGGCCTGCCGGGCCCACGATGGTCAGTTCCTTTGGGTCCGCCACCGCGCGCGCCACGCTGTATCCGCTCTGGGGTTTGCCCGTAATTCGCACCTCCACCGGCACCGAGCGGGTGATGCGCCAGTCGAACTCCAGGCGGATGTCGGCAGGTATGGAGCCCGCCAGGCGCACCCCGCGCGGCAGCTTTACGTTGCCATCGCCCACCGGAAAGGTGCGGTGGCCGGGCGCCACGTTGGCCAGGTCGAGGATCACCTGGGGGTGAGCCGCGCCCGTCCCCACCATGCCATTCAGTTCTCCCGACGGCCCGCGCAGTTCGAGCTTGACGGAGCTGACGGGCTCGGCGCTGAATTCGATGTTGGGCGGCAGATTCTTGTACTCCACCGGGACCACCGGAAAGGTGGAAAGCTCCGGCTCGCTCCACACCATCGCCCACAGTACGGTGGCGATGGCGAGCGACAGAAGCTTCCACCAGAAGTTCTTCACCAGCATGCCACCCAGCCGCTGCAGAGCGCGCATCATGGCTCGACCGTCCTTCCCTGCGGGGCTTTGTCCGCCACAGCGGGCTGGGCCGACGCCACCGGGATGGCGGAGGGAAGCTCTTCGGACGGCGCGGCGTTGGGACGGGAGGCGCCGAAGTGATGGTGGATGCGCTCCATCATCTCGGTAATGGTGAGGCCGCTGGCAAGTTCGCCGAAGGACGCCACGGAGATGCGTCCGGTTTCCTCGGATACCACTAGCGCCAGGCAGTCGGTCTCTTCGGTAATGCCTATAGCCGCGCGGTGCCGGGTGCCCAGTTTGCGCGCGAAGGAGGGCTGGGTGGTGAGGGGCAGGAAGCAGGCGGCCGCCGCCACGCGGTCCTTCTGCACGATCACCGCGCCATCGTGCAAAGGCGGCCCCGGTTGGAAGATGGAGAGCAGCAGGTCGCGCGAGACCAGGCCGTCCAGGCGCACGCCGCTTTCGATGAAGGTGCGCAGGCCGATATCGCGCTCGATGACGATGAGCGCGCCGATCTGCTGTTGGGCGAGCAACTCGACCGCCATCTGGATTTCGCTGACGGCTTCGGGCGCGCGGTATCCCCGTGCCAGCCCGAACCAGCGCTTCCGCCCGATACGCGCGAGAGTGCGCCGGATCTCGCTGGCGAAGAGCACGATGATGGCCAGGCCCAGGAACGGCACGATGGTTTCGAGCACCGAGCGCAGGGCCTCCAGGCCCACCCATGCCGCTACCGAGTAGAGCGACACCATCACCAGGATGCCCACCAGGATGTGGCCGGCTCGCGTGCCGCGCACCACCATGAGGCACTGGTAGACTACCGCGGCCACCACCAGCAAATCGACGATACCGGTGAAGCTAAGGGTCGGCATGGCGTGCAGAATACGCGACCAGTAAGTCATGTGGATTTGAAACCCAGAATTACTAGTTTAGCAACCGGGCGAGCGGCGGCGCGGGAGGCGGCACGTGGGGCTGCAAGGCAGGCCGCACGCGGGCTGCACGGCAGGTGGCACGCGGGGCTGCACGGCAGGTGGCACGAAGCGGTACCCGGAACCGTGAAGCGGCCCGGCCGGGTGCGACAGCACGCTACACTTCGGGATTTTCCCGCGGGGCGCGTGCCGCGTTCGCTCTCCCGCCGGGAAGCCGGCGGACTCACGGCGTCCCGCCTCACGCTCGGGCCGTTTGCTGACGCGCGCGGCTACGGGTGGGGCCACGGCACCAGAAGCGGTGGGGCGCGCGGCTACGGGCCGGATGCCCGCTACAATGAGTCCATGCCCTTCTCTTCCATCCCCGAAGCCATCGAGGAGATCCGTGCCGGGCGCATGCTGATCGTGGTGGACGACGAGGACCGCGAAAACGAAGGCGACCTGACCGTCGCCGCCGAAGCCGTCACGCCCGAGATCGTCAACTTCATGGCGACTTATGGCCGCGGCCTCATCTGCCTGGCGCTAACGCCCGAGCGGTGCGACCATCTGCACCTGCCGCTGATGAGTCCGCTCAATACCTCCAACTTCGGCACCGCCTTCTGCGAAACCATCGACGCCCGCGAGGGCGTGTCCACCGGCATCTCCGCGGCCGACCGCGCCCTCACCATTCGCACGGCGGTCGATCCGCTCTGCCGGCCCGCCGACCTGGCCCGCCCCGGCCACATCTCCCCGCTGCGCGCCCGCGAAGGCGGCGTTCTGGTGCGCGCCGGGCAGACCGAAGCCGCGGTGGACCTGGCTCGCCTGGCCGGCCTCTCACCCGCCGGCGTGATCTGCGAGGTCATGAACGACGACGGCACCATGGCGCGCGTACCGCAACTGAAAGAGTTCTGCGAGCGCCACGGGCTGAAGATGGTTTCGGTAGCGGCGTTGATCCGCTATCGCATGAAGACCGAGCGCTTCGTCCGCCGCGTGGCCGAGGGCACGCTGGAGACCGAATTCGGGGAGTTTCGCACGGTGGCCTACAGGAGCGACATGACGCCCGAGTACCACCTGGCGCTGGTGATGGGCGAGGTGGCCGGGAAGGAATCGGTGCTGGTGCGGATGCAGGCCCGCTGCGTTTACGGCGACGTGTTCGGCAGCCTGCGCTGCGATTGTGCCGGGCTGGTGCGCGAATCCCTGCGGGCCATCGCCGCCGCGGGCGCTGGCGTGCTGGTCTATCTTCACGAAACCGGCCCCGGGTTCCGCATCGCGGAGGCCAATTTCGGCGAAGCACGGATCGTTTCCCACGACCCCGATTCGGCGCCCATCAAGAGCGATGCCAGCCAACGCCAGTCGCAGCACGAGCACGGCGTGGGGGCGCAGATTCTCTCCGACCTGGGGCTGCACACCATCCGCCTGCTCACCAACCACCCGCGCCGCATCGTGGCGCTGGAAGGCTTCGATATCGAAGTGGTGGACCAGGTCCCGCTGGGGCGATAAGGCATGGCAGGGGAACCGGAACGCTTCGCGGCCATCGACTTCGAAACGGCGGATTACGGCCGCGACAGCGCTTGCGCCGTGGCGCTGGTGAAGGTCGAGGGCGGCCGCATCGTGGACCGCGTCAGCACGCTGATCCGCCCGCCGCGGCGCGAGTTCGTGTTCACCTACATTCACGGCATCACCTGGGAGATGGTGCGGGACGCGCCAACGTTCGCCCAGGTGTGGCCGCGGTTGCATGGCTGGCTGGAAGGCGTGGAGTTTCTGGCGGCGCACAATGCCCCCTTCGACCGCGGGGTTCTGGAGGCCTGCTGCCGCTCGAGCGGCCTGGCGGTGCCGCGCATTCCATTCCGCTGCACGGTGCGCATGGCGCGGTCGGCGTTCGGCATCTACCCCACGCGGCTGGATTGCGTTTGCCAGGCGCTGGGGATTCCGCTGGTGCACCATCAGGCCGAGTCGGACGCCGAGGCTTGCGCGCGGATCGTGCTGGCGGCGCGGGAGAAGGCGGCGGGGGCAGGGGGGTAGAGGCGCCGCAGCGCCATGGGTTATATTGGTCTCCACAGCCTATGCGCCGCATTCCGGGATCCGCTTGTGTAATCGCGTCAGCCCTCTGCGGATTGCCGGCCCTGGGGGCCACTTTGGGCGTGGTGGTGCCGCATACGTCGCCGATCGCGGACATCGCCCTGGACGAAGCCCGTAAGCGGCTGTACGTGCTGAATGCCACGGCCAATCCGCCCCTGGTGGAGGTTTACAGTCTCACTGCCAAACCGCCGGCGCCGGCGGCGGGAACCTCGTCGATCGCCGTTGACGCCATTCCGCTTTCGATGGCCATGTCGCGTTCCGGCCAATACCTTTATGTGGCATGCTACAGCGCCGCCGCCATCGATATTATCGACCTGAATCAACTGGCGAAGGTGGGCACGGTGAGGCTCTCCGCCAATCCACAGGCGGTCGCGGTGGGCTACGACGAGCGGGTGCTCATCAGCTCCAGCGGCACTTCCACCGGGCAGTCCGTCCTGAGCGTCTACGATCCCAGTGCCAGTGGCGCCAATGCGCTGCAGGCGCTGGTGGTGGTGCCGCCGGCGCCCACTGCACCGACGCTGCCGCCGCCGGCCAATAACGCCTATCTGGCGGGGCACAGCCGCATGGTGGCCACGCCCGACGGCAAGACCATCGTGGGCGTCAACGAGCAGGCCGCTTCGCGCGCCGTGTGGGTCTACGACGCGGCGTCGGCGACGGTGCTGCGCACGCGCAGCATAGCGGGTGGGTCGCCACCCACGCCCGTACTGGCGGTTTCGCCCGACGGCGCGCGGTTTCTTTCCGGCGACATCCTCTTCGATAGCGCAACCCTGCTGGTGCTGGGCCAGCAGAATACCAACAACGCGCCCTTCACGTTCGCCGCCGGAGCCAACTTCGCCACCGCGGCCACCCAGGGCGGAGCGGCGTTCGGACCGGATGGCAAGAACCTGTTCGCGGCGTACAACCTGGTGCCTGTGGCCAGCCCGGCGGAGCAGATCAATACCAGCCAATTGCTGGTGGACACGCCCGACAACCTCATGGTGCAATTCGGATTTCAGATTCCCGAGCAGTTGAGCGGAAAGCTGGTGATCGCCTCGGACGGCTCGGCCGCGTACGCCATCTCCGAATCCGGCTTCATGCAGTTGCCCATCGGCACGGTGCAGCAGACGTCTCCCATCGCCATTCCGGATTCCAATGTCGCCCTGCTGGCCACCGACCAGTGCGGGGTCACGGCTGCCGAGAACTCGGCGGTAATCCCGGTGCGCAACCTGGGCGGCGGCAGGATGACGGTATCGGTTCAGGTTCTCTCGACCACCTCCAATTCGGTGCAGGTGAGGGCCGCGGCGAAATCGTACGGCGCGGACGTCACAGCCCAGATCAACTCTACCGTGAGCCGGACACTGGGCACGGCCGCTCCGGACCAACTGCTGATCCAATCCTCCGAGGCCGTCAACATCATCCCCGCGGTGCGCATTTACCAGAACAGTCGCAACGCCGAAGCGCGAGGCAATATCGTACCCGTTGACACCGGCGCGGGGAGCCTGGGGCTGACCGACATCGTGGCCGATCCGGCGCGCCCCCGGCTGTACATCGCCAATCCGGGCCTGAACCGCATCGAGGTGTTCGACACCCAGCAGCAGCAGTTTCTAACGCCCATCGGGGTGGGCCAGTTGCCGCGCTCGATCTCGCTGGCGGGCGACGGGAATACGCTCTACGTGGCCAATAGCGGCAGCGAGAACCTGACGGTGGTGGACGTGAGCAAACTGGCGGTGGCCGGGACGGTAACCTTCCCGCCGCTGTCTTTCGGGTCCACGCTGCCCATCCTCACGCCGCTGCTGGTAGCTGCTACGGAGCATGGCGCGCAGGTGGTGATGTCGGATGGCACGCTATGGCGGGTGGAGGGCAACACAGTGACCCCGCGCACGCTCAATCCGCTGATTTTCGGCACGGCCACGGCTATTTCCACGCCAGCCCAGGGGTCCTTCGTTTCCTCGGCCGAAGGCGCCTACGCGCTGTTACTGGCCGGCAACGGAACGGGCTACCTGTACAGCGCATCGGCCGACGATTTCATCGCTGCGCGAACGGTGGTGACCACGCCGATCACTTCCACTTACTTCGGCGCAGCGGCGGCGGGGCCCAATGGGAATTACTTCCTGGTGGACGGGCTGCAGTTGAACTCCTCGCTGACCGTCGTGAGCGGCTCGGGCCCGGCGCCGGCTTCCACCACGCGGCCGGTATCGGCACTGGCGGCGGTAAACACCCAGTCCTATTTGCGCTTCTCGACGCCAATCCGCGCCAGCGCCAGCGCCACCGCCAGCGATGCCGGCCTGGTGGAGTTGGTGAGCGTTTCCTCGCAATCCGCCACGGCCAGCGCCAATGCCCTGGAAGGCCCGCTCACGCAGGTGACGGGCGCGGCACGGGTCAACGTTCCGGGGCGCAGCCTGGCCTTCGACGCCGCGGGCTTGACGGTCTACGCGCTCACCACCTCCGGCCTGAGCGTCATCCCCATGACCCCGCTCTCCTCCGTCACGCCGCAGGTTTCCGCGGGCGGCGTGGTGAATCTGGCCAATTTCCAGGCACGGATGGCTCCCGGCGGGCTGTTCGCGGTCTTCGGCAAGAACCTGGCGGCCAGCGCGGTGTATTCCGGCACGCCGCTGCCGACGGTGCTGGGCGGGGTGTGCGTCACGCTGAACAACGCCCCCGTGCCGCTGATTGCCACCTCGCCGGGGCAGATCAACGCCCAGGTACCGACCACGCTGGCGGCGGGCACGTACCCGCTGGTGGTCCGCTCGATTGCCGCGCAGACGGCGTCCGGTTCCGTGAATGTGGCGGTGGTCCGCTATGCCCCGGCGGTCTTCGTGGACCAGAACGGCGCGGCGATCTTTCATCAGGACGGCACGCGCGTGGACCAGTACCACCCCGCCACGCGCGACGAACCGTTGACCATCTATGCCACGGGACTGGGCCTGACGACGGGCGGGAAAGTGACGTCCGGAGCGCCGGCGCCCTCGAGTCCGCTGGCGGTCACCGCTCCGGTAGCCGTGTTCTTTGGCGATCCCACCATAAGTAATGCGGGCGTGATCGTGGATTGGAGCGGTCTGGCGCCAGGGGAGATCGGAGTTTACCAGATCGACTGCCGGGTGCCGGGCGACCATTTGAGCGGCAAGGGGTTGCCGGTGACTCTGCAGATCGGCGGGTCCGCCAGTCCCACCACCGGCCCCAATGTGGCGCTGGTGTGGGTGGACTGAGCGGCGGGTGGTTCGGTGATACTATTACCGCTGGGCCCCGTTGGGGGCGCCAGATGGGGCAAAGGCTTGGCGCGGGCGGCGCGGCTGTCATAAAGTATAAGAGAATCGATACAGTGAGGACTCCATGCGCGTAACATCTACTCTTGCGGCCGTGGCCGTGGCTGTGCTGGCCCTGACGTCCTGCAACCGGGACCCCAACGTCGCCAAGAAGCGCTACGTCGAGAGCGGGAACAGGTATTTCGAGAAGGGCAAATACCGCGAAGCGATCCTGATGTACCGCGACGCCCTGCAGAAGGACAGACGGTATGGCCAGGCGCACTATCACCTGGGGCTGACTTACCTCAAGACGGGCAACGTGCAGGAGGGCGTCCGCTCTCTGCGGCGCGCGCTCGAGTTTCTGGGTCCCAACGACGCGGAGCGCTGGGACTCCATCGTAAAGATTTCGTCGATCTATGTCACGGTGGGCGGCCGCGACCGGCAACTGCAGAGCGAAGTGGAGAAGAACTGCAAGCTGCTGCTGGACCGCGATGCGAACTCCTTCGACGGCCACCATCTGACCGCCGAGTTGTATAACGTTCGCGCCATGGAGGCGCTGCGCACCGGAGACAAGGAAGAAGGGCAGAAGCAGCTCTCTAGCGCCCTGGAAGAATACCAAAAAGCCGACACCATCAAGCCGGGCCAGGGGCCCGTGATGATGGAGATTGCCGGCGTCTACGCGCTGGAGGAGAATTTCGAGGCCTCCGAGCAGATGTACCGCAAAGTACTGGCCGCCGACAAGACGAATGTGATCGCCTACATGAGCCTCTACCAGTTGGCGGTGCGGCAGAAAAACGCGGACGCGGCCGAGAAAGTGCTGCGGGAAGCGTACACCAATAATCCCAAGCAGTACATGTTCCTGCAGAGACTGGCACTCTTGTACTTCGCCGAGAAGCGCAACGACGACATGATCAAGACCCTGCAGGAAATCAAGAGCCACGCCAAGGAGTACGCCGGCGCGTACATGGACGTGGGCGATTTCTACTACCGGCTGGGCGATGGCGAATCGGCCATTCGCGAATACCGCGAAGGCATGGCCAAGGATCCCGAGCGCAAGGCCGCCTACCAGAAGCACGTAATCGAAGTGCTGATGCACCAGGGCAAGCGGACCGACGCGGCCGCTATCAACGAGCAGATCCTGAAAGCCAACCCGGAGGATCCCGACGCCAAGAGCCTGGACGCGGCGCTGCGGCTGGATAAGGGCGACATCATCCGGGCGCAAACGGAACTGCAGCAGGTGGTCACGCAGAACCCGGAAAACCCGGTGGCGCATTTCAACCTGGGTCGCGCCTATGCCCTGCGCCAGGAGTGGGAGCAGGCCCGCCAGCAGTTCACGCGGGCGATCGAAATCCGCGGCGATTATCTGGCCGCGCACCTGGCCATGGCGCAGTTGCAGGCCGCGCGCGGAGAGTACGACGCGGCCATCAAGGCGGCGCAAACGGCGCTGGCGATCGACCCCAACAACATGAGCGCCCGCCTCATTCAGGCGGCGGCGCTGATCAACCAGAAGAAGTACCCCGAAGCCCACGCCTTGCTGGACGCGACGCTGGCGCGCCACCCCAATTCGCCCGACGTTATGTTCCAGATGGCGGTGCTGGCGCTGGTCGAAAACAAGAATAAGGATGCCGAAACCATCTTCCGCAAGGTCTACGACCTGAACCCCGCCAACCCTCGCGGCCTGCTGGGGCTCGCCGAAACGTACATGATCGAGGGCAAGAGCGACCAGGCGTTGACCACGCTAAAAACCGAATCCGACAAGGCGCCAACCCGCATCGACCTGCAGGTGGCTCTGGCCGACGCGGCGGGCAGGACCGGCCGCTTCGACATGGCCATCCAGTATTACCAGCACATCGCGGATTCCATGGAGAAGGGGGCTAGAGGGCGAGCCGACATCATGCTGCGCATGGGAGAAGCCTATCGCCGCAAAGGCGACCTGCAGAATGCCATCGTCTGTCTGGAGAAGGCGCGCGAGGTTCATCCCGAGAACATCGTGGTACTCAGCAACCTCGCCCTGGTGCTCGATCAGGCCGCCCGATGGGACGAGGCCCGCAAGGTTTACGCGGTGGCGCTCAAACTGGATCCTAACAACGCCATCGCACTGAATAACCTGGCGTATCTGGAGGCGGAGCACGGCGGCGACCTGAACCAGGCCCAGACCCTGGCACAGCGCGCCAAGCAGTTCCTGCCGAATCGCCCCGAGGTATCGGACACCTTGGGCTGGATCTACCTCAAGCGGAACCTGCCCGATAACGCCGCCGATATCTTCACCGAACTGGTGCGCGCCAATCCGCACTCCTCGACCTTCCGCTACCACTTAGGGCAAGCCTATCAGCAGAAGGGCGACAAGCCGGGCGCGATCCGCGAATTGAACGCCGCGCTGCACGAGAACCCTCCGGCGGCGGAGGAGAAGAATATCAAGGACCTGCTGCGGCGCATCGGGCAGTAAGCGGGTTCGGCGCGGCCGGTCTCACCCCAGCCGCACCTTCACCATGGTGTAGGAGTGCGGCGCGAAGCGTAGCGACAGTTTCTTCCCGCGCGCCGCGGCGGTGCGCTCGGCCGGTTGCACCTTAACGGAGCCGAAATCGTTCCCGGCCTTGATATCGGGGCCGTTGACTTCGGTGATCGCGGCGGTGCCCGAAAACTCCTTGTCCTCGGCTTCGATTTCGGCATCGATGGCCTGGTCGCGGTGGCGGTTCACCACGTTCAAAACCAGCGTTCCGTTGTCGTAAGCGGCCGAGGTATCCAGATAGGGCACGTCGCCGAAGCGGCGGCTGGCGTACTTGGGGCTGTCGACGAACAACTCCAGCGCCGTCCCCTTGCTGTTGCTCGCGAACAGGCGCAGCGGATGATAGATGGTTTGCAGGAACAGGCCATCGTCATTGGTGAAGATGGGCGCGATCACGTTGACGAGCTGCGCCAGGTTGGCGATCTTCACGATGTGGGAGTGGTTCAGGAACGAGTTCAGGAAAGTCGCCACCACCAGCGCGTCCTCCAGGTTGTAGCGCTCCTCCAGCGCGCGCCGCCCGCGTTCGGCATCTCCGTTGCGCGCGCGATACCACACGTTCCATTCGTCCCAGGCGATGTAGATGCGGCGCGAGCGCGGCAGCCCCGACAGCGCCGCGCGAATGGTGCCCTCGGCGGTTTTGATGCGGTCGTCGAGCTCGAGCGAACTGGCCATGAACTCCGCGAAATCGTTCTCCGGGTTGCCCACGTAGAGGTGAAGGGACAGGTAGTCGGCGTGGTTCTTCAGGAAATCCAGGACGGTGCGGTTCCAGCCGGTCCAATCGGCGTCAGCGCCGTAGTTGGAGCTGCCGGCGGCGATCAGCTTGATGTTGGGGTCGGTCCACTTCATCAGCTTGGCGGCTTCCAGGGCAAACTTGCCGTAGTCTTCGGCGCTACGGTGGCCCATCTGCCAGGGGCCATCCATCTCGTTGCCCAGGCCCCAGTAGGTGACCTTCCAGGGCTCGCGGCGGCCGTTGGCGCGGCGCAGGCGCGTCATGGAGGTGTCCTCGGCGGAGTTGCAATACTCCACCCACTGTTGCGCCTCTTCCCAGGTGCCAGTGCCCAGGTTGGCGCAAATGTAGGGCTCGGTGCCAAGCATTTCGGTGTACTTCAGAAATTCGTGGGTGCCGAAGCGGTTGTTTTCGACGCGGCCCCAGGCCATCTCCAGACGGGGCGTGCGCTGATCGCGCGGCCCGATGCCATCCTTCCAATGGTAGTTGGAGGAGAAGTTGCCGCCCGGCCAGCGCAGCAGCCCGAGCTTGAGGCCCTTGACGGCATCGAGAACATCCTTGCGGTAGCCGTCTGCGTCGGAGAGTTTGGAGCCCTCTTGGAAGACGCCGCCATCCACGCAGCGGCCCAGGTGCTCGACGAAGTTGCCGTAGAGCTTGGGGTCGATCTCGGAAATGGTCCGTTCGGTGTCGATCTTGATGCGGGCGCGGGCGGACTGGGCCCGCGCGAGCAGGGGAGCGGCGATGGCAGCTTTGGTGAATGCGCGTCGAGTGAGCATGGGTGGCGACTCCTTGAACAATGGTACGCGAAGTGGCGCGGCGCGCGAAAGCCGCGATGGGGTTGCTATGCGGACACGGTCAGCAGGCTGTCGTTGGGGTAGAAGTGGTCCACGTTTTCCGGGGTGATGAGCTGGTGGGTGGTGAAGACGGCGGGAGGTACGGCTTTCTTCCCCAGGATGTCCAGCGCCAGACGCAGCAGGCCGTCGCCATACTTCTCGGGGAAGTAAGCCACGGAGGCGATCAACCGGGTTTGCGGAGAACGCAACTCGGCTCGGGCTTCGGCTTCGGCGTTCTGCCCCACGATGGCGCACTCGCTGGCGCGGCCGGCTTCCTGGAAGGCCCGCAAGGCTCCCAGGGCGCTAGGGTCGTTGGCCGCGCCCACCAGAATGTGCTTCGCCTTGGACTCCCGCAGGTGCTTGCGCACGCGCTCCAGGGTGGTTTGGAACTGGCCGTCGCCATCGATGTAAACCGGGTGGCACGTTTCGGGAATGCGGATCACCTCGGAAATGCCGGTCAGAACTCCGCGGATGCGCGCCTTGGGCAGCGAACCGGCGCGCTGCAGCTCCACCAGCAGGATCTCGTCCGGTTCGCTGGCCCAGTGCCGCTTGGCCCAGCGCCCCAGGAAGTGTCCGGCCATGAGCCCCGCCTGATAATTGTTGGCGCCGAAATAGGTGGCTCCGGGGTGGGGGATATCGATGGCGATGAAGGGAATCCGGGCCTCCATATACTTGGAAGCGATCGCGGGGGCGATCATCTCGTCGGTCTGGAACTCGATCACCAGGTCCACCCGCTCGTGAATCAGGTAGTCGGCGGTGCGGAGGGCGATCTTGGGCTGGTAGCGATTGTCGACGACGATGAGTTCCACGTGCTCGCGCTCGGCTGCATTGGCCAAGCTGGTGTGCACGTCGCGACCGAAGGAGGTGTCCTGGCCCTGTGCGGCATAGCCTACCCGATATAGCTTGCGGCGGCGAATTTCCGTGGCCAGGCGGTAGCGGTTCTCGCCCACCTTATCCAGGAAGCCGCACTGGTGCAGGGTGTAGAGCAGCCGGAAGCACATGCCCTTATTGAAGGCGGTCCGCGCCACCACGTCGCGCAGGCGCAACACGTCGCCGGCCGACTGGAACGCCTCTAGAATCCGGGAGGCGTGCACCAGGGATTTGACCATGTAGCGGTTGTGGTTCGAGGTCTTCACGTGGGCCGGCTCGACGATAACCGTTCTAGCAGTTTTGGAGGCCAAAACGCAAGGGGTTCCGGGGAAGAGTCCGCCGCAACCCGATGTGTGGCCCTTAAGACCGCATGTGGGTGGGGACCGCGGGGCTTGGCCGGATGTTTCGCAATACGAAAGGAGGGCGGTGGGCTAGCGGGGTTGCGGCGGAGGCGCCGGATGGCGCGCCACAGTGTCCGTGGAACGGCGGTGCCACCCGGCCGCCATCAGCGTGGCCCCGGCCAGGAACAGAACCAGCGCGGAGGGCTCCGGGACCGACGCAGGCCCATCCTCAGCTCCGACTTTGCCGCTGGCAGTGGCTCCTCCCACTATTTCGCCTGCGTCGTTGATGGCCGTCACGGAGGCGTTGGTGTAGCCTGTCAGGTCGAGGAAATGGTACCCCCCGGAAATTGTCCACACTACGGGCCGGCCCTGGTAGCTGCCCAGGACGTCGCCGCTGTTGTTGACGTCAACCGGGGTGAAGGCTGCACCGAAGTAGAACATCTGGTTCTGGGTCGACAGAAACCCTTGGCCGCCCACCGTTCCGACCACCCAGCCGGAATCGTTGATGGCGGCGATGGAGGAACTCCCGGTACCGAAAGCCAGGGCCGAAGCAGAGAAGGCATTGCCCACGGCGGCATAGCTGTTCTGGTATGGGTATGGGTCTTCCTGGTAGGCGATCTCGCCCCAGACGTTGATAGCCGTGGCATTTTGAGAGCCGGCATCGCCGATCTTCGACATTCCCGAGCCGGGCGACCAGACAAAAGCCGAGAGGTTGCCCGCGCTATCTGTGCTTTGCCCAACCACCTGGCCAGCGGCGTTGACGGCAGTGGGAATCGCCATGGAACCGCCCAGCGTTCCCAGTGAAGTCATGCCGGTTGATGCGGACCAGAGGAACGCCGAATCGTGGCCGCTGCTGTCCTGGGACATAATGGCGATCTGGCCGGTGTCGTCGATATCGACCGCGGTAGAGAAGCAAGACGTCAGGCCGAAAGTGACGACGAGCGAGGGCAACGAGAGCGAGGTCTCGGCGGCTTGTCCCCCGAAGTTGCCCACAGCCATGCCGGAGTCGTTCACGGACAGCACCGAGGTCAGGCCCAGCTTGGCGGGAGCGGCCGTGGGCGAACTCCAGTAGATGGTGTCGGCCGCAAGCGGGGTAGCCATGGCGAATAGGAGGATTAGTTTGCCCACATACGATTTGTAAGCCGCCCAGGAGCGGGGGACAAGGTGCTTTCGTTCCAGTACTTTGGTGATGGGGGGCCAGAACGGCGAGGCGGGCCGCGGGCGTAACCGGCGGACTGGGGCCCTAGTTCGAAGGCGTTTCCGCCACGCCATCGCCCGTTCGAAAGTAGGCATTATCGCGCCGCAGGCCGGCGACCGAAGCCACCAGGCTTTCCGGAAACTCCTGAATTCGGGCATTATACTTCTCCAGCAACCGGTTGTACCGGTTCCGTGCCACGGCCATCTGATTGTCACACGTGTCGAGTTCTTCTTTCCATCGGGCAAACGCCCTATCCGATTGCAGGCGGGGATTCCGGCCGGCGTCAGCCATCATGCGTTCGAGCAGGGCGGACAGGCGACGGTTGGCTGCCATCTTGTCGCGGGGTGTGCGCGCACCCGCCATGGCTTGGCGGACCGCTGAGACCTCGGGGGAGACTGCAACGGCTTCCTGGCTCAAGCCGGGGCTGGAAGCCAGGTGCGAAATGAGGTCCGCGCGGCGGTCCATGGCCTCGCCGACGGCCGGCCAGGCGTCGTGGGCGGCTTTCCGCTGGCCGGCGAGATCGCTCTTGATCGTGTGGTACTGGCTGCCGCATTCGAGCGCCGCCAGCACCGCGGCTACCCCCGCGAGAATCAGAGCAATCCTCATCCACCCGCGGGTTTGCAACGGGATCCGCAGCATCGTCAAGCGATTTCCAGTGTACTACGAGACTTGTCTGGATTCCCTGGGGCTGCATTTGTTAAACTGGAGTTCTGTTGGGACGTCGTCTAACGGTAAGACTGCAGACTCTGGATCTGCGTATCGGGGTTCGAATCCCTGCGTCCCAGCCAACCTCCCCCACAATAGCCATTAGCCCCCGGACCGCCTGCCCCGGCGGCGGCGCAGCAGGCCGGCGCCCAACAGGCTGGACCCGGCCAGGCACCAGGTTGCCGGCTCGGGGCTATTGCTCGCCGTGCCCGAGAGCTGAATGATTATGCCCGTGGGGTTTCCCGTAGCGCTTCCGGCGTCGTTGTTCACCACGAAGATCAGCGTGTTGACGCCGGTCACGAACCCGCTGGTTATGGTGAACGGGTTGTTGAGGGTATGGTAGTCGAATTGGGTGGCGCCGGAGACGACGTTGCCGTTGAGCAGGATCTCAACGCCTTCGTTGTCCGAAGTCCAATCGCCCGTGATCTTGGCGCTGGAGGGGTATAAGCCAGCCATACTGAAGGTGGTCTGGTACTCATACGTGCCCACCCCATCGCTACCCGAGGCCATGGCTTCGTTGGGCTTGGGGGCGAGCCACTTCGCTGTGGTGGTATCGGGCGTCCAAACCCCTCCGCCTACCGGCCAGCCATTCTGGTCCACCACGTAGGCGCATTCGGGGCAGGAACTGGAATACGGCGAGTCCTGGCTCTCGATGAGCTGCCAATGCGGGTCAGCCGCGCCATCCGCCAACAGGGCTCCGGTGGAGGAAACGCCGGTATCGAAGAGCGAGAGTTGGACCGTGTCAGCCCGTAGGGTGGATGCCACCGCGATCAGGCAAGTCGCGCTCAAACAGGCAGTTACGACTGTTTTCATGTCGTCCAGGGGGGTGCAGCCGGCCAACGGGGGCGCCTGGCTTTCCGCACTCCAAGGTTACGCTGCGTACACTTTGGGCGCAAGGATCAGAGGGTTAGACACGGTACTAGGTCCCGCTGCGGAACCGGCGGCCGTCAGGGCTGGAACGCCGGGTGGGCTAGCTCGCTTACGGTCTGCCGCGAGGAGTCGGCCAGGGTCAGGCGGAAGGCGACGTCCTGGAAGATCGGGTAGTAGCGCACGCCGCCGATCCGCAGCGTGTCGATACTGAGATCGACTTCTTCGGTGTGCTTGCCGTCCTGGATGGACAGGGTAGCCTTGGTGGCGCGCCGAACGGCGGTGGCGTTGGGGTTCCAGGTGAGGAGCACGAAGTCCTGACGCTGGTGGGCCTGGAATCTGAAGGGCATAGCCTGGATGCGGATGGGCGCGCCCTGGTTACCCCGATGGATGAAGCCGGCGGCCAGGCAGACCAGCATGGCGAGAGCGGCGAGTCCCCAAAAATAGCGGCGAGGGCGCGGGGCGGGAGTGTTCGCCGGCCGAACCACCGGGGAAGGCTGCGACTCTTCGTAAGAAGGAGCCGGACTTTCTTCGGTACTTTCGCGTTCACAAACTGGCATTGGTTTCTTCCTTCGTTCGGCAACCGGTTGACGGGCTCGCGGCGCCAGGCAGCACCCTGGGGCGGCGAGCGAAATGCGGCTTGCGGCGACTTAGCCAGCCGCGGATCTCAAGCTGCTTTTTGCGGGCCCGGTTCCATTCTCGCAAGCTCAAGTTACATTCGTATGACTCGGGAATTGCGGGCGGGCAAAAGTGAATAGGACCTGAAATTCATTGTTCCGTAACGAGGTGGAAACAATTGGCTGGTACACAGGACGATATGACACAAGATAAGGAATCGAAAGGCCATTCGGCCGGCCTGGTGATATCCGCGGCCGCGCTACTGATTTTGCTGGGCGGAGGCTTTGTGTTGTGGCGCTTGAACCCACAATTCCTGCAGAGGCTGCAGCGAGCGCCTGTGCCTGCCCAACCCGAAGTCATTCTTAGCATGCACGGCTCGAATACCATTGGCGCGGAACTGGCGGGCGCGCTGGCGGAGGATTTCCTGAAGCGGCAGGGCGCCCAGGCGGTGCACACCGTGGCGGGGCAGAAGGCCGACGAGTACCGCGTCCTGGCAACCATGCCGGGAGACCCGCGCCAGAAGGCGATCGAAATTCAGGCCCACGGCTCGGGCACGGCGTTTCCGGACCTGGCGGCGGGCAAGTGCGATATCGGAATGGCCTCGCGGCCCATCAAACCGGAGGAGGCGGCGCCGCTGGCCAAACTGGGCGACATGACCTCGCCGGCCTGCGAGCACGTGTTGGGACTGGACGGGCTGGCCATCATCGTGAACAAGAACAACCCCGTGGCGGCACTGAGCACCAGCCAGGTGGCTAAGATCTTCACCGGCGAGATCGCCGATTGGAAGGAGGTCGGCGGCGCCGCCGGGCCCATCGAGATTCTGGCGCGCGACGACAAGTCGGGCACTTACGATACCTTCAAGGCGCTGGTGCTGGGCAAGGGCAAGCTGGCGGCGGGCGCAGTACGCCTGGAGGACAGCCGGGCGCTCTCCGACCGCGTGGCGAGCGACGCGGGGGCCATCGGATTCATCGGCCTGCCGTACATCCGCAGCGCCAAGGCCGTGGCCATCTCCGACGCCGGCGTGACGCCGCTCGTGCCCAACCGGTTGACCATCGCCACCGAGGACTACCTGCTATCGCGGCGGCTGTATTTCTACGTGGCGGCATCGCCCGATCCGCTGGTGCGCCGGTTCGTCGAGTTCGTCCTGGGGAGCGAAGGCCAGGATGTGGTGGCGCGGACCGGCTTCGTGGAATTGAACGTGAAGGCGGGGTCGGCCGCGGCCGCGGTCAATTCCAACCCCGAGTACGTGCGGGCCATCGCGGGCGCCGAGCGGCTCAGCCTGAACTTCCGCTTCCGGCCGGGAAGCAGCGATCTGGACAACCGGGCGCTGGCGGACCTGGACCGGGTGGCGGGTTTCCTCTCGAAACCGGGCCAGAACCGTGGCGGGGCTGTGTTGTGCGGTTTTTCCGACTCGGTGGGTGGAAGCGAAGGCAACCAGGCGCTCTCCGTGAAGCGGGCCAACGCGGTGGCGGACGAGTTCCGGCGCAGGGGCATCACGCCGGCGGAGGTGACCGGTTTCGGCGCCGCCAACCCGGTGGCTTCCAATAAGACCGAGGACGGGCGCCAGAAGAACCGGCGCGTGGAGGTGTGGCTGCGCTCCATGTGAGGCGCCGCGGCGTGCCATAATCGGCAGCGGTGGCGCTTTTTCGACGAGTGCGCGCGTTCCTCACGGGCCGCCTAGGCCACAGGATCGCCTGGACCGGCGTGGCCTTCACGCTGGCGCTGGGGGTGGTTGCGGCGGCCGCTATGCTGACGGGCAACAACCTGCTGTTCCTGATCGCGGCGGCCATGCTGGCCACGCTGCTGGCTTCGGGGTTCAGCAGCCGCTTATGCCTGGCGGCGCTGGAGCTGGATTTCCTGGTTCCGGAACACGTCTCGGTGGGCCGCGCGGCGCCGGGCAAGCTGTTCGTGCGCAACCAGAAGTGGTTCATCCCGTCGTTTTCGATCGCGGTGGAAGGCATCCGCGATCCCTCGGGGCCGGCGCTGCGGTCGGGCGTGTACTTCCCGCTGATCCCGGCGCGCACCACGATCGAGGAAACCGTGGAAGTGCGCTTTCCGCGGCGCGGGGTGTACCGCGAGAACAGCTTCGCGTTCTCGACGGCGTTTCCCTTCGGCTTCCTTGTGAAGCGGGCGCGCGTGACGCTGCGGCGCGACATGGTGGTGTACCCATCCATCGAGCCGCAGCCGGGGTTCGAGGATTTGCTGGCGGGGATTGCGGGCGAGATCGAGACCCACTACCGCGGCCTGGGGCGCGATTTCTACCGCATCCGCCCGTACGAAATTTCGGAAAGCGCGCGGCACGTGGACTGGAAGGCGTCGGCGCATGTGGGCGTCTTGCAGGTTCGGGAGTTCGCCCGCGAGCGCGAGCAGACCGTGGAGGTGTACCTGGACCGCGACGTACCGCCGGAGTTCGACCCGTGGTTCGAGCACGCCATCGATTGCTGCGCATTCCTGGTGTGGCGCCTGTCGGAGCAGGGCGCGTCGATCCAGTTCCGCTCCGGCGGCTTCGCGGTGCGGCAGCCGGAGGAGGGCGATATCTACGCCATTCTGAAGTACCTGGCGCTGGCTAGCCAGCAGGGCGCGCCACCGCCCGGGCCGCCGTTCGACGAGACCAGTTACAAGCTGGTGTTCACGGCTTCGCCGCGCAAGTTCTATGACGCGGGGTGGATGGGAGCGCGGATACTGGAGCCGGGGCTGTTGCCGCTGCGAGAGCGCTAAGGTGCCGTCGCCGGCAGCGGCGGGATGCGGCCAGCGGGCCCCCACCGGCAAGCGGCGCGCGGGCAGTGCGCCACGGAACCGCGGCCATTAGAAGCAGTGAGCAGCCAGCCCAGCCGAGGCCACTGCCGAAGGGGCAACCAAAACTGAGAACGGTCAACCGCCAGCAGACCATGCTGGCCACGATCCTCGTGGAGGAGTTGGTCCCCGCCGATCATAAGCCAGGTGCCATCTGGCAGTTGGTGGGAAAGATGAATTTGAGACGGTTCAGCGAGTCCCTGCGCACCAGCCGGGGCTGCGCGGGGACGTCGGCCTGGGACCCTCAGTTGTTGGTGAGTGTGTGGGTGTATGCCTACAGCAAGGGATCAGTTCCGCCAGAGAGATCGAGCGGGTGATGCAGTGGGAACCGGGTCTGCAGTGGTTGAGCGGGTTGCAAGCGGCCGATCATCACACACCGTCGGATTTCCGGGTGGAGCATGGGGTGTTGAGCCTGGAACAGGTGATGCACGATGGCACCAAGATCCGAGCCCTGGCGGGAGCGGATACACTGCGGCGGGAAAAGACCCTGCGGGAGCGTTTGGACCAGGCGCAGGAAGTGGTAGCCCAGATGGGCGATCCGCGGGCGGAGGCGCCGGCAAATAGACGCAAGCAGGCGGCGCGAAAGCGAGCGGCGCGGGAACGGGCGGAACGCTTGGAAGCGGCGGTGAAGGAGTTGGCGGCATTGCAGGCAGAGAAACCGGGCGATGAACAGAAAGCCGCCGTGCGGGTGAGCCGGCAGGAGCCGGAAGCGCGGTTGACGAAGCATGGAGACAACGCCACAGCGCCCGGCTACAACGCGCAGATCAGTACGGAGGGAAAGAACGAGATCATCGTGGGGGCGCACCTGAGCCAGTGTAGTAGCGATGCGCAAAGCCTGATGCCAGCGATGTTGGAAGAGCAGCCGGATGTAGCGGCGTTTCGCAAGAAGTATGGAGGAAGACGAGTATCGGGCGATCTACCGAAGACGCGGGGAGGTGGCGGAGCTTCCCAACGCCTGGATCAAGGATAAACTGGGGGTGCGCAAATTCCGGGTGCGAGGAATGGTGAAGGCCGGGAGCGAATTGATGTGGCCGTGCCTGACATGCAACTTCATGTAATGGGTGCGGCTATTCTGGCGGAAGCCGGCAATGGCGTAAGGTGACGGGATGAAGACACGTGGCGGGACACCAACAAGGTGACCGGTGCGGCCGGCGAAATCACGAAATAGGCATTCAGAATCAATATCTTAGCCAGCCTAGCCGACAAGCTTGTCCAACGGTAAGAAGCCCCGCCGCCCACCCACTCGAACCGCATAAGACCAGTTGCGGCCCCCAAAATACCGATTTCCGCTGGGTAGCGCTACCGTCTAGCCGATAGCAGCGACGATATGGTGGCTGCCGGACCAATTCTTCACGGCTTCTTACGCTCGCGGTTCCGGGTGGCCGGCCCTGATTCACCGATTTGCCATCAACCCTCCGCCCATAGTAAACTGGTATCTTACTCCAGTGGTTCCGACGCACTCGGTGTGTTCCGGCTCCCAAAAAGAGGACAGTATGCACGCGATTATTGAAACCGGCGGAAAACAGTACCGGGTCGCTCCGGGCGATGTCATCCGCGTCGAGAAATTGGCCTTCGATGCCGGCACGGATATCGAGATCCCGGCCAAGATGTCGTTTACCGAAGATGGCGCACTCACCGAGGGCGGATCGGTCAAGGCCACGGTACTGGCCGGCGGGCGCGGCGACAAGATTATCGTTTTCAAGTTCAAGCGCAAGAAGCAGTACAAGAAGACCATCGGACACCGCCAGTCCTTCACCGAGTTGAAGGTCGGCGAGATTCTGGCGTAGGCGATATATGGCGCATAAAAAGGGATTAGGAAGTTCCAAGAACGGCCGCGACTCCAACGCTCAGCGGCTCGGCGTGAAGGTTTTCGGCGGGCAGTTGGTCCCCGGCGGTTCCATCATCGTCCGCCAGCGCGGCACCAAGATTAAGCCCGGCCTCAATGTGGGCTGGGGCAAGGACGACACCCTGTTCGCCAAGGTGACCGGCGTGGTCGAATTCCGCGACCGCGGGCGCATGGGCAAGTTCGTCAACATCCAGGCTTCCGCGTAAGGCGATTCGCGGTCCATCAGCCGTCCCCAGGGGACGCCAAACGATATCTCCAAGCCGCCGGTTTTCGGTAAGCCGGCGGCTTTTCTTATGCATTTTCTAGACGAAGCGCGCATCCTCGTAAAGGCGGGCGACGGCGGGAACGGCTGCCTGGCGTTCCGCCGCGAGAAGTTCGTTCCGCGCGGCGGTCCCAGCGGCGGCGATGGCGGCGATGGCGGGGACGTCATCCTGGTGGCCACGTCCCACCAGAACACGCTCCTGCAGTTCAGCTACAACCCGGAGCACCGCGCCGAACGTGGGCGCCATGGCGAGGGCAGCGATTGCACCGGCGCCGACGGCAAGTCGCTGGAAGTCGCCGTGCCGGTTGGCACGGTGGTGTGGGACGAAGGCACCGGCGAACGGCTGGCCGATTTCACCGAGGCCGGGCAACGGTTCGTGGTGGCTCACGGCGGGCGCGGCGGACGGGGCAATGCGCGCTTCACCACCTCCACCCACCAGGCGCCCACGGAGCACGAGCCGGGCCGCCCCGGCGAGGAACGGCGCCTCCGCCTGGAGCTGAAACTGCTCGCCGACGCGGGTCTGGTGGGCTTCCCCAACTCCGGCAAGAGCACGCTGATTTCGCGCATCTCCGCGGCGCGCCCCAAGATTGCCGATTACCCCTTCACTACGCTGGTGCCCAACCTGGGCGTGGTGCAGCTCGAAAACTACCGAAGTTTCGTGGTGGCCGACATTCCGGGACTCATCGAAGGCGCGCATCTGGGGCACGGGCTGGGCATCCAGTTCCTGCGCCACATCGAGCGCACCCGGCTGCTGGTCCACCTGGTGGATGTTTCCGAAGCCAGCGGGCGCGATCCGGTGGAGGATTTCGAAACCGTGATGCGCGAACTGGCGAGTTTCAGCGAAGACCTGGCGGCGAAGCCAATGCTCCTGGTGGCCACCAAGATGGACGCCGCGCAGGACCACGAGCGGGTGGCTGCGCTACGATCGCTGGCCACGGCACGGGGCATCGAGTTCTTCGAGATTTCAAGCGCCACCGGGCAGGGCATCGACGCTCTTAAGTACGCCATGGCGGGCCGGCTGCTCGCACCGGTCGACGCGGAGCCGTCTGCGTGACAGGCTGATCCGAAGATAAGTTGCGCCCCGATGGCGGGTGGGGTATTCTTGGGTCAACCATGGCGCGCTTCAAACCCGCACTGCGGCAGGCTTTGTTCCTGCTCAGCGGGGGCAACCGATTGAGTGGTTGCGATGACGAACCCGAGGCCCGCGGCTTCCATCTTCTGCTGACCGTATTCCTGATCTGGGATGCCGTCGAAGAGTTCCTGGTAATTCCCATTTTCGCGTCGCGCAGGGCCGCCGGAGCGGGTATCGGGCTGACGGTGGCTGCGGTTGCGGTGCTTTCTCTGATCTGGCTTCGCCGGGGCCGCCGGCGCGCCGCCGCAACTCTGTTTCTGAGCGTCCTGTGGTGCGTGGCCGCGGGCCTCTCGATGTTGGGTGTGGGTGGCCATAACCCGGGCACGGGCTTGGGGGTTGTACTGATCCTGTGCGCCGGCTGGCTGCTTGGCCGCCGGGCGGCGCTGGGAGCGGCCGCGGCTACCGTTCTGCTTTCCGTCGTGGAAGCCTTGCTGGAATCCACGGGCCACCCATGGCTCCGCTACTTCCCCGGCGCGCCGATACCGCTGTTGAGCTTCGAAGTGGGGATTGTGGTGATTCTGGTATTCCCCGTGCTTGCCTTTTTGAGCGCCCAGCAGCGGCGGCTCTCGGCGCTCGGCGAGAGGGAAGAACGTTTCCGGGACCTTGCCAACGCCTCCTTCGAAGGCATCTTGATCCATGACGGCGGAACTCTTCTGGACGTCAACCTGGCGTTCGCGCGGATGGCGGGATACGAGCGGGCGGAGGAACTGATCGGCAGGAACGCCTTGGACATCCTGGTGACCCCCAAATCGCGGGCGCTCCTCCTGGAGCGCATCAAGCGTGGGGAAACCGGCCTGGTCGAGGTGACCGGCGTCCACAAGGACGGCTCCCTGTTTCCCATGGAAATTGAATCGTTGCCGGTGACCTACCAGGGGCGCCATGCCCGCCGGGTGGCGTGCCGGGACATCACGGAGCGCAAACGGGCGGAAGCGGAGGTGATGGCCCGCGAAGAAGACTTCCGGCGGCTGATCGAGCAGGCCAACGACGGCATTTTCCTGCTGAACCCGGATGGCCACTTCACGGTGGTGAACCCCGCGTTCTGCCGGATGAGCGGGTATACCCAGGAGGAACTGGCGCAACTGAGCGTGCTGGACACCTATCTCCCGGGCGACCGGGCGGTCGGAGAACGCCGCCGCGCCGACATCCAGCGGGGCGCGCATCGGATTTTCGAGCGGGCGCTACTCCGCAAGCATGGTTCGACGATTCAGGTGGAAGGCAGCGCCAGACGGCTGGACGACGGCAGACATCTGTCCATCGTGCGGGACATCACGGAGCGCAAGCGCGCGGAGGCGGCGTTGCGAGCCAAAGAGGAAGATTACCGGCGACTTGTCGAGCAAGCCGGCGATGGCGTATTCCTGGCGGATACGGACGGCCGCTTCGTGGTGGTGAACCCCGCGCTCTGCAAGATGACTGGATATACCCGGGAGGAGATGCTTCAACTGGGCGTGCTGGACACCTATCCGCCGGCCGAACGGTCCGCGGGGGAACGCCGCTTCAAAGATGTCCAGAGCGGAACCGCCATGACGTTTGAGCGGGCACTGCTGCGCAAGGATGGCTCGACGGCGACGGCGGAAATAAACGTCAGACGGCTGGAGGACGGTAGGCACCAGTCGATCATCCGGGACACCACGGAGCGCAAGCGGGCGGAGGCGGCGTTAAGGGCCAAGGAGGAAGACTACCGGCAGTTGATCGAGGAGGCTGGCGACGGCGTGTTCCTGTTGGAGGGCGACGGCCGCTTCGTGGTGGTGAATCCCGCGTTCTGCAGGATGACGGGGTACACGCGCGAAGAGACCCTCCGGATGAACATGCTGGACACCTATTTCCCAAGCGAGCGGAGCGTGGGAGAACGCCGTCTGGGCGACGTCGGACGGGGTCTGAACTCGGCGTTCGAGCGGAGCCTGCGCCGCAAGGACGGCACGGCGCTGGCGGTGGAAGTGAGCGCCCGGCGTCTGGAAGACGGCAGGATACAGGCCATTGTCCGCGACATCACCGAGCGCAAGCGGGCCGAGGATGCGCTGCGCGAAAGCGAGCGGAAGACCCGCGCCCTGCTCGATCTGTCGTTCGGGTTCATCGGCATGCTGAGCCTGGACGGCACGCTACTGGAAGCCAACCGGACGGCGCTCGAGTTTGCGGGGGTCGAGCGGGAGGACGTTTTGGGGCGGCCGTTCTGGGAGACCGCGTGGTGGAGTCATTCGCCGGAATTGCAGGGCCGGCTGCGGGCGGCGGTGGGCGCGGCGGCCTCGGGCGAGATGGTGCGCTTCGAGGCTCCCTGGCGGGCGGCCGACGGCTCGCTGCACCCCGTCGATTTCTCCTTGAAGCCAGTGCGGGACGACGGCGGGCAGGTGGTGATGCTGATTCCCGAGGGGCGGGACATCGCCGATCTGAAGCGGGCCGGGGAAGAGAAGGCCGCCCTGCAGGCGCAGTTGCACCAGGCGCAAAAGATGGAATCGATCGGGCGCCTGGCGGGCGGCGTGGCACACGATTTCAATAATCTGCTCACCGTGATCAACGGCTACAGCAGACTGCTATTGGACACGCTGGAAACGCGCGATCCACTGCGCGACAGCCTGGAGGAAATCAACCGGGCTGGAGAGCGTGCCGCCGGGCTGACGCAGCAACTGCTGGCATTCAGCCGCAAACAGGTGCTGCAGCCGCGCGTGCTCGATTTGAACCGCGTGGTGAAAGAGACCCAGCCCATGCTGGCGCGCCTGGTGGGCGAAGACATAGAGGTATTGGTGGAGTTGCAGGCCGAACCGGCGACGGTTTGCGCGGACCCGCACCAGTTGGAGCAGGTGATTGTGAACCTGGCGGTGAACGCACGCGACGCCATGCCGGAGGGCGGCAGGCTTTCGATTGCGACCTCTATAGCCGAGTGGGGCGGGAGCCTGGCCCAGGCGCATCCGGGAGCGCGGGCCTGCCGCTACGTGGCGCTCACTGTGACCGACACGGGCGTGGGCATGAACGAGGAGACGCGCGCCCGCATCTTCGAGCCGTTCTTCACCACCAAGGAGGTTGGCAAGGGAACGGGACTGGGATTGTCGATGATCCAGGGCGTGGTGGAACAAAGCGGCGGCCTCATAGACGTGGCCAGCCAGCCGGGCTGTGGCGCCACCTTCACCATCTACCTGCCCTGGGTGCGGGAAGCGGCTGACGGCCCCGTTGCGCCGGAAGTCGTTCCGGGTCCCGTGGCTGGGAGCCGGAGGACCATCCTGGTGGTGGAGGATCAGCGCGAGGTCCGCGAATACGTGGCCGTCACTTTGGCGGCATACGGCTACCGGGTGATCCAGGCGGAGAGCGCCGCCGAGGCGTTACCGTTTTGGGAGCGTGGGGCCGCCGACATCGACCTGGTCCTTACCGATGTCGTGATGCCTCGTCTGAGCGGCGGCGAGTTGGCCAACCTGATATGGAAAAGCCGGCCCAATACCAAGGTGCTGTTCATGTCGGGCTACAAGGACGACGTGATGGTGCATGACGGGGACGCGGAGGCGGGCGTCGAGTTTATTCAAAAGCCGTTCAGCCCCGGACAATTGGCCAGCCGGGTTGCGGAGATGCTGCAGAGGCCGGATCGCCCCGCCCGCATCGTGGTGGCCGACGACGAAGCGGCCGTGCGCGGTTTCCTGCGCGGCGTGCTGGAGGGTGCCGGCTACCAGGTGACGGAAGCGGCGGATGGGGACCAGGCGCTCAAAGCGGCGCGGGCCGGGCGCGCGGACCTGGTGATCACGGACCTGGTGATGCCGGGGCGCGAAGGGATCGAGACCATACGGGCCCTGCGCAAAGAGGGCGCCGGTGTGGCGATCATGGCCATCTCGGGCGCGCTTGGCCCGGAGTTCCTGGAGATAGCCCGAGCGCTGGGCGCGCAGGCGGTGCTGAGCAAGCCGATCGAAGCCGGGCAGTTGCTTGCCAGGGTGGCCGAGGTTTTGCAGGCTCGGCGGTGACGGCCGCTACACTTTCTCCGGCACCACGAAGGGCTCGCGGTACTTGCGCGTCAGCAGCGCGTTGGCCTCCGCATCGCCTTTGCAGGTCATGGTGGTGGGGTCGAAATGCAGCGTGCGGCCCACCCGGTAGCTGACGGTGGCCAGGTGCACCAGCACGGCGGAAATGGCGCCCTCTTCGATATCGGCGTTCAGCGATTCGCGCTTGCGGCTGCGCACGGCCTCAATGAAGTTGAGCATGTGATCGCCGCCGCGGTTGCCGGAGGGTCCCGGCGCCCCGGTCCTGCCCAGCCACGATTTGTAGGACTGATAGCTGTCCACCGCCAGGTAGCCTTTCGAGCCGTAGAAGAGATTGCCGATGCGGTCGGAACTGACGGCTCGCGGTCCGCCGAGCCCGTCCCCGGCGGTTTCTCCCCGGCCGGCTCCCCCGGGAAGCTGCCCCGCCGCCTCGGCGGCCGGTTCGTCTCCCGGCCCGGGAGGCCCGGTCCGGGGTACGCCAATGGATGCTTCGGGGTTGCTCAACCAGTGGCGCACCTCGAATTCCATCATGCTTCGCCTGCCGTTTTCGTCGAACTCGAAGGCGCAGTTGAGGGTGTTGGGCGTCTCCTGGTCGTCATCGAACATGAAGTGGCCGCCGATGGCGCTCACCTTCACGGGATACTTCACGCCCAATCCCCAGCGCGCTATGTCCACCTGGTGGATGCCCTGGTTGCCCAGGTCGCCGTTGCCGTAATCCCAGAACCAGTGCCAGTTGTAGTGGAAGCGGTTCACGGTGAACTCGCGGAGCGCCGCCGGGCCGGTCCACAGACTGTAATCCACGCCGGGCGGTACCGCCGAAACCGGGGTGCGGCCGATGGTGTCGCGCCACTTGAAGCACAGACCGCGCGCCAGGTAAATGTCGCCGATGAGTCCCTCGCGCATCTTCTGTATGGCTTCCCGCACGGCCACCGACGAGCGGATCTGGCAGCCCTGCTGCACGATGCGGTCGTACTTGCGCGCCGCCGCCACGATCTGTTGCGACTCAAATATGGTGAACGAGCAAGGCTTCTCCACGTACGCATCCTTGCCCGCCTGGCATCCCCAAATGGACATGAGAGCGTGCCAGTGATTGGGCGTGGCGATGGAGATGGCGTCGATCGACTTGTCGTCCAGAATTTTGCGAAAGTCGATGTAGCCCGCCGGCCGCTTGCCTTGTTTGGGGTTCTTCTCGACCACCGAGAGGCCGAAATCCAGGTGGGTCTGGTCGGGATCGGCGACCGCGGCGATCTGCACGTTATCGAGCCTGCCGAAGCCGTCGAGGTGATTCCTGCCGCGTCCGCCCAGGTGCGGCGCTCTGCCGCCCACGCCGATCACGGCGATGCGCACGGTGTCGCTGGGGCTTCCGAAAACGCTCTGCGAGGCGGTGAGGGCCGCCGCCGAACCCATTAGAAAATGCCGTCTTTCCATGAGTGCTCCTTGCGCCAAATCGCCGTTACTGTTCGCTACGCTACCACGTTTCGGGGAGCGCCAGACGCCCAGGCGGCGATGTTACCGGCGGCCAGGTCCATCAGGCGCGAGCGGGCTTCGCGGGTGGCCCAGGCCATGTGCGGCGTCACCAGGCAGTTGCGGGCCGTGAGCAGCGGATTGCTCTCCGCCGGCGGTTCGAGCGACAGCACGTCCAGTCCGGCGCCCGCTATGCCGCCGGCGTTGAGCGCATCGGCCAGATCGCGGTCCACCACCAGCGGACCGCGCGAGGTGTTGATCAGGAACGCGGTCGGTTTCATCCACTCAAGCGAGCGGGCGTTGACGATGCCGCGGGTATCGGGCAACAGCGGCGCGTGCAGGCTCACCACGTCGCTCTCCCGCAGCACCTCTTCGGCGCTGGCCCAGCGGAAGCCGTCGAGCGGCGGCGCATCGGACTGGCGGGGATCGCTGGCGGCGACCGTCATCCCCATGGCGTCGGCGATCCGCGCGGTCTGCCGCCCGATGCGCCCGAAGCCGATAATCCCCATGGTCTTGCCCGCCAACTCCAAGAGCGGGGATTTGCGGAAGCTCCAGTCGGGGTTGCGGGTCCACTCCCCGGCGCGCACCGCGGCGGCATGCAGCCCCACGTTGTGGCACAGTTCCAGCAGCAGGGCGAAAACGAATTGCGCGACGGAAGCGGTGCCGTAGATGGGAATGTTGGTGACCACGATGCCGAGCTCGCGCGCCGCGGCGGTGTCCACCACGTCATAGCCGGTGGCCAGCACGCCGATGTATTTGAGGCCGGGGAGTTGGCGCAGGGCAGCGGCGCCGAGCGGCGTCTTGTTGGTGAGCACGATGGCTGCGCCCGCGGCGCGGGAGGCCACGTCGGCGGCCGCGGTACGGTCGAACACCTGCAACTCACCGAGCCGCGAGAGCCCGTCCCACGACAGGTCGCAGGGGTTCAGGGCATAACCGTCCAGTACCACGATCTTCATGGCTTGCCTCCGAGGCCCTCCATTGCGACCCGCCGCCAACCGCGCTCCCGGCGGGCGAAACCGCCTGACCCACGAGTACTGGCACCCGACATGCCAGTGCGGAGCAGACGGTTTCGTCCGCCGCCCGAGAGGTGCAGAGTGCGGGACGGGCGGTTACAGCGCATGTTCCAGTTTCTCAAATGTCGGGTGTTGGCGGGCGGGGTGGGGGTCAGAAGTATCCGTTAGCTTGACTGGCTCGCCGGAAGACGAAGTGAGAATCCCGAAAGGGAAGGTCGTGACCCGTTACATTCACTGTCCCGATTTCAGTAGCTTCACCACCTTTCGCTTTGCCCCAGCTTGCGGCGGCCTGGGGATTTTCGATGCACGGAAAGGGCAAGAAGAGGGCAAAGTCGAATTGGCTACCCGGCACCACAATCGGCTATTATTAGGCTACCGTGCCATCTTGATATGCTGACATTTGATCCCAGCAGATTGGCCGACGTACAGATCCCGATCGGAACCGGGTGGCTCCTCGGCTCCTGTATGGAGGCACGCGGGAAGCAGGACCTTTGGATCAGGCAGAAGCCGGAGGTCCTCGAAGTACTGCGGGAACAGGCGATCATTCAGAGCGCCGAATCGTCGAATCGCATCGAAGGCGTCACGGTCGAGGCGAATCGGCTACGCCCTCTGGTGATTGGACGGGCCAAGCCGCGTGACCGCTCGGAGGAGGAACTCGCCGGATATCGAGCGGCGTTGGATTGGATCTTCTCGCGAAAGCACCCGGTCGCTGTCACTCCCGATGTGATTCGCCGCTTGCATGCGCTTGCCCAGGGCGGATCCTCGGGAGACGCCGGAGAATGGAAGAAACGCGATAACGAGGTAATTGAGATCCTTCCGAACGGCGAGCGCAGCATCCGCTTCGTTCCCGTGTCCGCCAAAGAAACGCCGGCAACGGTAGCAACGTTGTGCAACCGCTACGGCATCGCCACCGATGAGGAAGATGAACGCATTCCTCCCCTCTTGAGCGTGGCAACCTTCGTCTTCGACCTGCTCTGTATTCACCCCTTCCGCGACGGCAATGGCCGAGTCTCCCGGCTTGTGACCTCGTTGCTGTTGCGGGCGCACGGCTTTCAGGTAATTCGGTATATCAGCCTGGAACGGCTAATCGAAGAAAGCAAGGAAGGGTACTACCGCGTTCTCAAGTTGTGCTCACAAGGTTGGCACGAAGGCAATAACGAGATCATCCCGTGGTGGAACTACTTCCTCGGCACGCTGCGCCGTGCCTACAAGGAGTTCGAGGACCAAGTCGAATCAGTCGAGGCCCGGCCCGCTAAGACTGTTCTTGTTCGCCGGACTGTACTCGATCAAGTGGAACCGTTCACGTTGGCCGACTTAGCGGCGCAACTGCCATCGGCCAGTCCCCAACTCATCAAGAAAGTGTTGGCGGAGTTGAAGAACGCTGGGAAAGTAAGACTCGCCGGCCGGGGACGCGGTGCTCGCTGGGAGATTCCCCGGTAAGGGATCGTGGTTGGGCGGCGTCGAAACCGATCTCTGTCTGGCGTACCATCCAATGGCTGGGGGCGACGCCTCGTATCGAAGATCGGACTCGCGCGGTTTGCGTGACGGTTTTCGGGGCCTTCGCTTCGTGGGTGATCACACGGGCAATACTTCGACCGCTGGACATCCAGCTTCCGCACTGTCGCGACACTCCAGTCCGCTGTGAGATGATCGCCGCGGATCCGGGCCCCCGTCACCGGAGGCCCGCAGCGGCTTCTTTCGATTATTGGTTTTCCGTCGGAACTTGATCCACATGGTCAATCACGAGGAATTCTAATACGCGTTTTGCTGGCTCCAGCCTGAGCCCAAGGCGCCTGACAGCTTCTACCCAAGAGATCTCCGTTGGGTCGGGTAGATTGTCCGGCCGGCCGGTTTCGCTTCTGCCCCCACGGCGGCCTCCATCAGCCACAAGGCCGAGACCCATGGTGAAATCGTAAGCTCCCTTCATCCCGGTCCCATCGATCACCGGCCGGTCTAACTCCTCACCAACGCCAAGCATGTTCGCAAGTTGTTCGAGGGTAACCTTATGGCAAATGACATGCGCGAGGAGCGATCCGTTACACGGGATGGGCTTGGAGTCATCATCGGCGGATTGTTTCAGCTTCAATGGCCCTTTGCCGACTGTCAGCTCGTAAACCGGCATGAGCTTTTGATCGCGGTGCGCCGCAAAATGAAAGCGCTCAGCGAACATAGACTGCAGCATCTCGGGCACCTGGCTCTTGGAACCACCCGCCGGCAGCTTACCCAAAATATCGAATCGCGCCTCCTGCAGCCAACTTGGTCCCGAGATCCTATCAGCCGGAAGCCCGTAGGCGAGCTGAATCACGGCCGACAACGGCACACTGCCCATGTCCAATGAGGCGTCATCGATCCGGGAATGCATCTTGCCGGATTGGATGAGATCCATCATTGATCCCGGCGGAGCGGGTTTGACGGACACGACCTCAAACGCCGGCCTCGCCGGAGAAGGCTGGCCGTGAGCAAGGCCGCACGTAACGGCAACAAGAATGATAATGCTCGATTTCCGAACCATAAACACGATCGCTATCAGTGGGACCGCGCGGATGTCTTTGCACGCGGACGAGGCTTCGTCACGGACCGCCATGCGAGGCCCGTGGTCCCACATGTCCACGCCGCCAGGCCGGTTCCACGGTGCGCGCCCCTTGCGCCAAACGGCGGCCCCGTGGCCATGTGCCAACCGATCTCCTATATGGGGATCTTAAAAACCTCTCTGAGCAAAATATTTTACTCGGGAACGATGTATGCGTCAAATGCCTACAAAGGCTACAGACACCACGCGCGGACCCGTCTTGGGGAGGAATTTTGGTTTTGGACCCTGTTTGGATCCCGATTTCAGGTGGGAGCGACTGTAAGTATTTGAGGAATTTGGTCGGGGCGAGTGGATTCGAACCACCGACCTCCTGGTCCCGAACCAGGCGCTCTAGCCAGGCTGAGCCACGCCCCGACAAACTACCGCACGCGAAAACCAGTATACCATGCCGCGCCGCACCGCAGCTTTCTACGGCTGCGCCGGAGCCGCGATCCGCGTCGCCAGCATCATGCTCGAAGGGCGCCGCCGCGAGCCGTAGCCCAGCACGAAGCCCAATTCCCTCACCCGCCCCGGCTCCTTGAACGCTTCGGCCAGGTCGGTCTGCCATTCGCTAGTAAAGGGCTTGTCGGGGTGGCTGTACTCGCCGTACAGCTTCACGTCCCACTCTTTGGGTTTCAGCATCTTGTAGGGCACGCCGGTATCGTCCTGCAGGATCAGGTTGCTGTTGGCGAGAATGTACTCCCGGATGGCCGCGAACTGCATCCAGTGCAGCAGGAACGAGGCCGACTTGATCAGCGTATCGGAGCGTCCCTGGTGCGCCAGGAACCGGGAGAAGGACGGGTCCGTCTTGAACGGCGAGGCCAGGTCCGTCTTGATGTAGTAGAGAATCCGCGACTGCGTCTCCGATGGCTGGCGGTAGTGGATCTCCACTCCGTGGTGCCGCGGGACGTTGGCCGCTTCCGGAACGGCCTCGCCGGTTTCCGTGAGGCGGACGTAGCGGACGTAGTCGATCACGTTGCCGTTGCGCGCCAGCAGCAGGAGCATTAGGGGCAGGATGCCGTCGTGTACCTTGCCGTGGAACTGCTGGTCCATTTCGCTGGTCACGAAGAAGGTGCGGTCGAAGATCGACTTGATGCCCTCGCGCCAGCCGTCCAGTTCCTTGACGATGTTGGCCGGCTTGTAGGACTCCGGCGGCAGCACATCGCCCACGTTCTCGCGGGCCGCGAACACCGTCAGCCGCGCATCGGGGAAGAAGTGCTGGGCGTACAGGACGTCCGGTCCGCTGAAGGGATAGAACAGAAACCTGCTGCCCGTGTGGAGGGGCGCCAGTTCGCGTTTCTGAAACGCGTCAACCGCCTGAAACTGCTTGTCCCGGCTGTTCTCCCAGCTCTTGTTGAACTGCGCCGAGTAGCTCTGCCACGCGGGGCTGTTCTCCAACTCGTGGAACGGCCCGTCAGGGCGCCCTTTCATGCCGCCAAGAAAACTGGCCGTGTCGTTACAAAGTTGCGGCGCGATCTCGGAATCGGACGGTGCAGCGGAAGCCGCCGGAGCTGGAGCCGCGGCCTGTGGCCCGCGCTGGCCAGGGCAGAGCAGGGCTGCGAAAACCATCGTGGCGAGCAGGGCCAGACCACGGCGGCGGGGGTGAAGGTTGGATTGTACGGGAGACATGATCTACAGATCTACCTTCCAGGATAATATACGGAGCGGATCGGAGGTTAATGCAGATTGCAGTGGATGGGGACGGCAGCAGTTAGCGCAGGCGATTGGTCCTTGTGGGGCCGGCTGACAGGCTGCCCACACCGGGGCTACCGCTTGGGCGCGGGTGCGGCGGCACGCAGGGGCTCAATGGCGATGCCCTCGCCCAAACGGGCCAGCGATGGGATGGAAACGGGCAGATGGCCGTGGATTCCGATCTCTCCCCATAGCGCCTTCACGGTGGCCACTTCGGAGGGCGGCACGGTGGTGAAGGTCGCCAGGTAGGCCGCCACCTGGGGGAAATCGCGAAGCAGGTAGGGATCCCCGAAAGCCACCAGGGCGACCGGCTTGCCGAGCGAAAGGATGGTTTCCATGGCGCCCGGCAACTCGCCTCCCAGCGCGCCCGATATGCGGCTACCGCCTACGGATGCGAACGCGGCCACGACGAAAACCGGGCAGGCGGCGGGCAGGCGGCGAATGGCATCGTCCACGTCCTGGCGTGAGAGCGACGGGTCGAGCGCGGCCACGCCGGTTGCGCCGCGCTTGCGCAGTTCCTGGGCGAAGACCAGCCCTTCGGCGGAGTAGCGGGTCTCGGAAAGGACCGCATAGCAGGCGCTCTTCGGCGCGGCCAACGGCAGCAGGTTGTCCTGATTGCGCACCAACGTGAGGGCGCGCTCCGAGATCTGCTGGGCGCGCTCGTTGGACTCGGGCGAATCCACCACGTCGCCGATGTTCTCCAGATCGACCAAACGCTTGCGATCCAGGCCGAGGCGCTCCTTGGCCGCGAGCAGCTTCGCCACGCTCTCCTGAATGCGCGCGCGGGAGAGGCGTCCCGAGGTGACAGCGGCCACCACGGCGCGGATGGCTTCGTCGGGATCGGCGGGCATGAGCAGCGCGTCGGCACCGGCTTCGAGCGCGCGCACGCAGGCTTCGCCGGTAGTGTAGCCTCTGGCGACGCCACCCATATCAAGCGCGTCCGTGACCACGAGACCGTTGAACCCGAGATCCTTGCGCAGCAGGCCGGTGAGGATGGCCGGCGAAAGCGTGGCTGGCACGGTGGGCGGCGCCAGCGCGGGGACGGCCAGGTGCGCGGTCATGACGGCATCCACGCCCGCCGCGATGGCGGCGCGGAAGGGAACCAGTTCCAGGCTGTCCAGGCGCTCGCGGGTGACGGCGAGGGTGGGCATGGAGGAGTGCGAGTCCGTAGCGGTGTCGCCGTGTCCCGGGAAATGCTTGGCGGTCACAAGCACCATGTTGCGCTTGTCGGAGTGCGCGCCTTCGATGAACGCCGCCACGTGCGCCGCCACGTCGCGAGGATTTTCGCCATAGGAGCGGGTGTTGATGATGGGGTTGTCCGGGTTGTTGTTAACGTCCGCCACCGGGTAGTAAATCCAGTGCACGCCCAGAGCGCGGGCTTCGCGGGCGGTCACTTCCCCTTCGAAGCGCGACAACGCCGTGTCTCCCGCCGCGCCGAAGGCCATGGCGTGCGGGAAGATCGTGGTGCCCTCGACGCGCATGGATGCGCCGCGTTCGAAATCGCCTCCCACGAGCAGCGGCACTCCCGCCAGGCGCTGCATGCGGTTGAGGAAGGCCGCCAGGGCGTAGGGTTCGGCTTTGGCTACTACGCGGCCGTTGGAAATGTTGATGAGGATGAGGCCGCCCACCTTGGAGTTGCGGATGAGCCGCAGGATCTTCAGGTACTCGCGCGAGCGCGAGTTGGGCGCCTGGCCGTAGAAGGGGATGAAGACGAGCTGCGCCGCCTCGTCGCGCAGGGTCATGGTCTTCATCCATTTGCGAACCGTGGTGGAGGGCTTCGGCGCGCCGGTGGGCGCTGGCGCCGGTGCGGGCTTGGGAGCCTGGCCCGCGGCCGCGAATGCCGCAAGAGCGAGAAGAGCGCTCCGCCAAAAACGCGACCGGCCACCGGTAAACGCAGATGAACGCAGATCGAGGAGAGTTCGCTTATCGGTGTTCATCGGTGTTTATCGGTGGCCAACCTATTATTTTGCCAGATTCGCGGGCTTAACTCGCGCTGGAGCGGGCCACAGTGCCGGTAACGCGCTTTTTCTGCGAGATGGGCGGCTTGCGCAGCGGGGCGCGGTTGGACAGCCGTTTCACCCAGCGCTGCAGGTGGGCGGGTTCGCTGCTGCTCTTGGCGATGACCGCATTGGCCCCGGTGCTTTCCTCGGTGAGCGCCAGCGGTTCCACCATCTTCGACAGCAGGACGATGCGCGCATTGGGGTCGAGCTTGCGGATTTGCTGGATCAATTCCACGCCGTTCATGCGGGGCATGCGATAGTCCGTCACCACCACGTCGAAGCGGGCGCTCTCAAATAATTTCAAGCCCTCTTCGCCGTTGCTGGCGATTTGTACGGTGCAGCCCATTTCCTCGAGGAGAGCTTTGCGCACCAGCAAACCGTCTTTGCAATCGTCCACCAGCAGGATATTGGGCACAAAAGTCAGCGAGGGTTTCATTCGGGAATGTTGGTGAGAGTAACAGTTCCGTAACGGGCCTGTCAAGGCTTTTGCATCGTGCTGCAAACTTGGCGGATTCAGTTCTTGACAAGAGGCGCGCGGGTGTTGCGCGAACGGCCCGCGGCTATTCCACTTCGCGCTGGGCCTTGTATCCGCTCTTGGCAACGATGGTGTACTTGATGGGTTTGCCCTTCGGATCGCGAAATGCGGCGGGCTTTCCGTCGGCATCCACCAGGTCCACTTTCAATTTGCGAAATCCACCGTCGTGGACTTTGTTGCTCGGCGAATAGGTGATCACGTACTGATTCCGAAGGGCTTGTTGCACCTGTTGAAATATGCCCGAATACTCACCTTCAAATCGCGGGAAAAATGTCTGGCCGCCGGTCTCCTTGGCGAAGGTGCGTAGTTCGTTGTCGGCCTGCAGGAAGGTGATATTGTCGCCTCCCCGCGACATGGCACGCTGCATGCCCATCAGGCTGATGGCGTAGATGGGCACGCCGGATTGCTGAAGGGATTTTCGGGTCTGATCGTACGTAAGTTTACTAAAGGTATCGATACCGGAAGTTATCAGTACGATCGCCTTGCGCCCTTCAATGCCGCTCATGCGGTCGGCGGTGTCGGTGACGGCGTCGAACATGTTGGCTTCGTGCCAGGCGGGAATATTCAGGCGGTGCAGGGCTTCCTGAATTTTGCTCTTGTCGGTGGTGAAGTCGCACAGAATCTCGGGCTTGATGTCGTAGGCGATCACCGCCAGATAATCCGTGGGTTTGAGCGAACTGGCGAATCCCCAGGAGAGTTCCAGGGTCTGGTACCACACGCCGCTGTAGAGCCGTTGAAACAGGTTGCTGAATTCCACCAGCATGGCGACGGTCATAGGCGCTTCGCCCATGGCCACTTTGTTGATCTGCTGCGGAACGTTGTCCTCGAGAACGCGGAACTTAACCGGCGGAATGCCGGGCAGGAACTGTCCGTTTCCGTCCACCACGGCCACGTCGAGAGTGACGATGTCCACGTCGGTCTTGTAGGTGGGAATATCGCCCAGGTCCTGTTTGTCCTTCTTGTACTGCGAGGGAATCTTCGGCAGGCTGGAATCGGCGGGGGTGTCGGAGGTGTCGGCCTTCTTCTTCTTGGCGACGGTCTGGCCGGGCTCCGGCAGCGGGCCCTGTTCCTGGCCTACGCACAACCAGGCCAGGACGAAGAGTGACAAAACGCACGGTACGGCAAGTTTCAGGGATCGCATAGGAGCACTTCCGATGCCACTATATCAGACGCCGGGGAAGGGGCGGAGGTTGCGGTGGGCAGGGGACGCACAATGAGGTTATCGGGCCCGGTTCCAGACGGCATGAACCTCCGATTGCGACCTCAGGCGCCTGAATGCGATGCTGGCGTGCGAGATCCGGACTATCTTCCCCATGCGCTTCGCCTGGGTGTCGAAATCGGGGTGGCGGAGAAAGCGCCGGACGAACGTGGCCACTTCGTTCTGCCCCACATCCGCCACTACCAGGCAGTAGCCTCGGTGGCGGAGTTCAGCCCGATAGAAATCGGAATCGCGGGTGAAGAACGTGGCGTTGCGGCGCTCCCGCGGGAGTACCGGAATCTCATTGTCCTTTAGACCCTTGCGGCCAATATCGACGCCAATCTGCTTGGCTGGGAGGCGCCATGCTTCCAGCAGCAGGCGCTGCCCATCGAGGATGTTCTCGTCGAGAACAATCAAGCACTCGCTCGCTCGAGAACGTACTCCGGCGCGGTGTACTGGCTGGAGTGATCGTGGAACGCCTGGTTCGCCAGACGGACGGCTTCTGCGATAGCGTCTGAAGAGACATCGCCGCGCCATTCCTCGACGATGGTCTCCCAGGCAACGCCCGCTGCCACTTGCTCCAGGACGTCGGCCACCAGGATCCGCGTCCCCCGGAAAGTCGGCCGTCCATGGCAGATCTCGGGATCGGCTACGACGAACCGGCCGATCATACGCTTGGCGGCATGGCTGCGGTTGCGTGTTGCCACTGTTAGTGCCTCAAGTTCGATGATAGCCGGAATCCCCGGCCATGCAGCTTGGGCGCGCTCAGTTCACCCAGGGGCCGTTGCCGTGCTTGCGCATGTAAGTCTGGAACTTCTTCTTGGCGCGCTGGATCTTCCAGCGGCGGTAGGCGCCGGCGATATCGGGGAGGGCCAGCCTGGGCATGCGCAACTTCAGGTAGGCGAACCCGACTGCCATGCCGCCCAGGTGGGCGACGTTGGCGACGCCGCTATTGCGCGCGGCAATCGAAGCCCACAACTCCACTGCCGCGTAAATCATTACGAAGTACTTGGCCTTGATAGGGAATAGAAACTCCATCAGGATGGTCTGGTTGGGGTAGAGAACGCCGAAGGCCAGCAGCAGGCCCATGATGGCCCCCGAAGCGCCGATGGTGGGCGTACCCCAGTCGCCGAACGCGATCTTCAGGAGCACGTCGAATATGCCCGCGCCGATGCCGCAGATGAAATAGTATTTCAGAAACTGCCGCGTGCCCCAGTCGTGTTCCAGTTGCACGCCGAACATCCACAGGACCAGCATGTTGATGATCAGGTGCCAGGGGCCGCCGTGAAGGAAAAGATAAGTGAAGAGCTGCCAGACGTAAAGGTTGTGAATTACGCCCTCGGGTGTTAGAGCGAACAGCGGCCGAAGGTCGTGCCACACCGCGGCCGGAGCCAGGGTCAAGAACAGGAACACGGCCGTGTTGACGATCATCAGCCACTTCACACCGGGAGGGAACTGCTCGGAGGAGAAGAACCGGCGGCGAGAGTACCCATAGGAAGGGCGGGGCATCGAACGTCTCTGAACCTAGAATATCAGAACCTTTCGCGGCGTCAGGCGGGCGGGCCGTCATCGGATCTGGAATAGCGGTTCAAGAACCGCGCACCGGCTTGGAGAATTGCCGCAGTTGCCAGCCACGCCTGCCAATGAGAGAAGAAACCGGAGGAAATGGCGAAGTTGCGGGTGAGGCGCAAATCGGCGGTCAGTTTCCAGACCGCCAGGGCCGCGGCGGTAACCGCGGCGGGACTCAGCAGCGCGGCCGCAACCGCCGCCAGCCGCTTATTCTTGCGGCGTCCCTTGCCCAGCCTGGCGCCTTTTCCAAAGCGAATTCTAACTATCATAGGCGCGCGTGAAACTACTGTAGCATCAGGCGCGGGGCTGGGATGGCGCGGGCGGGCGGTCCGGGCGGCCGCCCGGCGGCGTGGCCGCGGCTACGGCAGATGAATAATCCCGCGCTGGATCGCGGCGGTGGCGGCCTGCGTGCGGTCCTGCACACCCAGCTTGCTTAGAATATTCTTCACGTGATTCTTTACCGTGTGTTCGGCGATGCTCAGGCTATAGGCGATCTGCTTGTTGGCCAGGCCCTGCACCACCAGTTCCAGCACCTGGATTTCGCGCGCGCTCAGGTCGGGACGCGGCATCTGGGCGGCCAGCGACGCGGCCACCGCGGGGGGCAAATAAGTCTGGCCGGCATGCACGGCGTGGATGGCCTTCAGCAGCTCGTCGTGCAGCACGTCCTTGGTGAGATACGCCTGCACGCCCGCGGCCAGGGCGCGGCGGATGTCTTCGTCCCCGCCGTAGGTGGTGAGGGCGATCATGCGCGCATCGGGAAACTCCTTGCGGATGGCGGCGGCGGCCTCCACGCCTCCCATCACCGGCATGCGCAGGTCCAGCAGCGTCACGTCGGGCCGGTGTTTGCGAAACATCTCAACCGCCTGCTGGCCGTTGGAGGCTTCGGCAACAACTTTCATATCGGGCTGCATGTTGACGATCGTACTCACGCCAACCCTCGCCACCAGGTGGTCTTCCGCCACCAGAATTCGAATCGGTTCGCTCATGGTAATGGCACCGTCACTTCCACTTCCGTCCCCTTGCCGGGGCGGCTTTCGAGACGCAGTTCGCCGCCCAGACGCTCGGCGCGCTCGCGCATGCCGATCAATCCGAAATGGCCGCCCAGGGAGGAGAACACGTCCGGCTCCTCGAAGCCGCGGCCGTTATCCTCGATCCGCAGCGACAGCTTGCGCTCGCCGGTGCGCAGGCGAATCGAGATCTTCGTCGCTCCAGAGTGCTTCAGCGCATTGGTCACGGCCTCCTGCGCGATGCGCAGCAGGTGCTGCTCCATGGATTGCGGCAACTCGCCTGGCCTCCCCTCGGCAACCACGGTGGCTTCCACGCCGCTGCCCAGCGTCCACACGCGCGCGCCGGAAGCCAGAGCCGAGGCCAAGTCCTGCCCATCGAGCACCGAACTGCGCAGGTCCATCACCGAGCGGCGCGCTTCCGTAAGGCTGTGCCGAGCCATCTTGCGCGCCATGTCCAGGTACTTGCGCGCGGGCGAGGTTTCGTCGGCGAGGCACATGGCCACGGCGTCGAGCTGCGAGGAGATCCCCACGAAGCCCTGCGCCAGGGTATCGTGGATCTCGCGCGCCAAGCGCGCCCGCTCCTCCAGCACCAGGGCGAAGCGCGAGCGGATTTGGCGCAGCCGCAGGCCGTAGAGTCCCGACGCCGCGGCCAGCGCCAGGGCCACCGCGAGAATGCGGAACCAGTTGGTCTCGTAGACGTGCGGTAGAACTTCGAAATCGAAAGGCCGCTCGGCGGTGGGAGCGCCCGCCAGCGAGGCGCGCACCAGAAAACGGTAGTGGCCGTGGCGCAGACTGTTGTAGTTGATCAGCCGCCGGCTGCCGGCGCGCACCCAGCCGGGGTCCACGCCTTCCAGCTTGTAGGAATACTGCACCTGTTCGGGCGCGCTCAAGTGGAGCGCGGTATAGCGGAACTGCACGCGCTGGCTGCCGGGAGGCAATTTTGTAGAGTTGGACAGGTCCACCGGCTCGCCGTTGACGGCCATTTCCACCAGTTGCAGCACGGGAGCCAGGCGGGTGCGTTGGCGCGTGGTGGGATCGAGAACCGCCAGGCCGCGGCTGGTAGGGAACCACAGTTCGCCGTCGGAGGTGCGAACTCCGCCCGCGGCGGTGGGGTAGGCGGGCGCGCACTGGGCGCTGCGCAAACCGTCCTCGACGCCGTAATTGGCGGGGTCGAGCGAGCGCCGGCGGCCTGCCGCCACGTCCCGCAGTTGGCGTTTCCAGACGCGGGAGATGCCGCGCGTGGTGCTTAGCCAGAGCGATTCGCCATCGTCGGTGATGCGGGCAATGTTGTCGCTCAACAGGCCGTCGCGCTCGGTGAAGCTGTGGAAGCGGCCGTCGCGCAGTTGCACCAGGCCGCCGCTGAACGTGCCGATCCACAGGGTTCCATCGCCATCCTCGCAGAGGGTGCGGATCTGGTCGCTCGGGAGCCCGTCGGCGGTGGTGTAGAGCCGCTGCCCGGCGCCGCGGATGCGCCACAGCCCCTTACCGAAGGTGCCGGCCCACACCGCGCCGTCGCGCGCCTGGTGCAGCGTGGAAAAGCCCATGGCCAGCACCGGGCCGCCGGGGATCACGGTCTCGAAGGCGCGGCCGCGCATGCGGATGAGCCCGCTGGCAGTGGCCAGCCACACGTTGCCGGAAGAGTCCTCCATGGCGTCGTAGACGTTGACGCGGGAAAACGGATCGGGCGGCGTGAAGGCGCTGAAGCGCTCGCCGTGCATACGCGCCACTCCTCCGTGCACGCCAACGAGAAGGTCGCCGTCGCGCGTCTGGCGGATGGAGAACACCTGGTCGCCGGGCAGGCCCTCGCGCACCGAGAACTGCGGGCCGCCTTCGTTGGAGAACTGCAACAGGCCGCTGTCCGCGAACCCCACCCAGACCTTGCCGGAACGGTCCTGGAAGACCACCGTGGGCTGATCGCTGGGCAGACCCTCGCTCTTCCCATAGACCGTGAAGATGTCGTCGCGCAGGCGGATGAGGCCGGTGCTGGTGCCCACCCACAGGTCGCCCTCGCGGTCCTCGAAGAGGCAGCGCACCTGGGCGCGTTCGTGGGCGCCCTCGCCCGGCGCCACGATGAAGCGGTCGCCCTGCAGGCGCGCCAGGCCGGCGTCGCTGCCCACCCAGATGCCGCCGTCGCGATCGGGCAGCACCGTCCGCAGGCGCAAATCGGGGAGGCCGTCCGCGGCGCCGTACTTCCGGATGCGGCCGCCGGGTGCGCGGCGCAGCAGTCCCTGGGTGCCGGCCAGCCAGATCGTGCCGCGCGCGTCCACCGCCATGCCGGTGCCGGTGGTGTTCGCAAGCGCCGCACTGCCGATTCGCAGGGTGAACTTCCCGTCCACCAGCGTTCCCGCGCCTCCGTAGCCGGCCACCCATAGGGTAAGGTTCTGGTCCTCGCAAACCAGGCGGACCGAAGCCACGGGCAGATCCGGCCCGGGAGCGAAGTTGGTGAAGCGGCCGTTGGCGAAACGGCTCAGATACTGGCCGGCCACGATCCAGAGGGCGCCGGCGTGGTCCGCGTAGAGCCATGTGATGGAGTCATCCGGCAGGCCCGACCTGGTGGTGAAGGTGTGGAAACGTTTGTCGCGGTACTGGGCGAGGCCGTTGGGCGTGCCGATCCACAGGGCGCCATCGGCAGTGGCGGCGAGCGCCGTGATGGAGTTGGAAGGCAGGGCTCCGCTATCCTTGCGGAAGGTGGTGAACTCGTAGCCGTCGAAGCGCGCCAGGCCCTCGTCGGTGCCCACCCACAGGTAGCCGTCGGCGGTCTGCACCAGAGCGCGAATGGTGTCCTGGGGAAGCCCCTCCTGCTGCGTCCAAGTGGTGCGGGAGTACTGCGTGAGGCCCTTGTGCGGGTCGAGCGCGAAGGCGTTCGAGGCGGCCAGAAGAAGGGCGGCGCAGAGAAATCCCCAGCAGGCGGGCGCGCGCGAGAAGCTCACCCTGTTGAGTATAAACCGGCGCGGCTCGTGGGGCACGCTTTAGCTTGTCCAGGTTGCCCCGAACGGGTCACAGCTTCTGCGTTCCGCCGGCCCTAGAGAGCGCGCGATCGAACGTTCCGAGGGGCAAGTGCCCGGCCTTGCGGGCGAGCTCCAGCATGAGGCAATCCGAAAACCCCAGCGCCGGCCGCGAGCGAAACAGATCGAGCGCCGAGGCCACCGAATCGGAATCCTGCAGCGTCAGGTCCTTGTGGTTGAGCAACATTCCAAGCGCCGTGGCAAGCTGGGCGGCGCCGAACTCGTAAACCGTTCCAAGGACCCAGGTGGCTTCAGCCAATGCCAGGACGGACACCCAGGCGCCTTTTTCGACGAAGCGCTCGGCGGCTCCGGTTTGGCGGAGATCGTCGCGCGTGACGAGCCGCACCAGGACGTCGGTGTCAATGGCTACCATGGCGCCGCCGGATGTGCTGCTGGATGCCCTGCTTCATCTCGTCCACGGTTCGCCGCGCGGGAACGCGCCCGGGGAACAATGCCCGGTGGATGTCCTCCGACGAGAACCGGGCCGAGCGCCGCACGACAATGCTTTGGCCGTCGTCGTCCCATTCCAGGACCGAGCCGGGGCCTACGCCCAGCTTCCGGCGCACGCCGGCGGGGACCGAGATCTGTCCCTGCGCGGTGATCTTCGATTGGGCGATCGTCATGGTTTTACATTACCACGGTAATGCGGAGACGCCGCTGCCATTCTTCAATCCGCGAAGCGCACGGACACGTCGCGTTCCGCCGTGCGGCCATGGTCGTCGACGATGCGGAGCAGGTGAATGCCATCGGCCGCCGGCTTCCACGGAATGGCCCCGTGGGCGACCGTGGATTTGGCGATCAGGGCCGCGCCGTCGAACCAGAAGACGCTCTCCACGTCCGCCTCGGTGCCGGCTTCGAGAGGAATGGTTTCCTGGCCGGTCGAGTGGCGCAGAGTGTAGGTGACGCCCCGCAGCGGCGTGGCGATGCGGGGGACGGCGTTCGAATCGTCCACAGCGCAATCCGGCATGGCGGGGGCTTTACGGCGGGGCATGCCCGCTTCACGGAACAGCTTCATCATGTCGGATGGCCAGAACTCGAAGACCTCCTGCCGGGTGGCGCCGGGATTGTAGGGCGCGCAGGCGGCACGGCCGGTGGCGATGTCGATGGTTACCGCGCGGTGTAACTGACTTACCCGGATGGGCGACTTACCGGGAATATACCAGGTCTCGACGGTTTGCGGGCAGTACTTATTGGGCAGGTCGCCGCTGGCGGCGCAGACGGCCACCCGGCTGACTCCCGGCGGCGGTTGCGGCGGCTTGACGGGTTCATTGGGCTTCTGGAGGTTCAGGGCGTCGGCGATGCGGAAGAACAGCGGAGCGGCCGCGTCGGCGCCCACGAAGCTGGGGTTGCCCTGGGCTTCGAAATCGCCAATCCACACCACCAGAACGTATGGTCCCACCACGCCCGCCGACCAGGCGTCGCGAAAGCCCCACGAAGTGCCGGTCTTCCAGGCGATGGGCCAGCGGCCGGCGGGGGCCAGCGAAGTGTCCTCGCCCGGCCGCGGGTTATGGCGCAGCATGTCACAGGACGATGAAACTGGCTTCGGGACTCAGCAGCCGGACCTTCTGGCGCTCGATCCTCGGAGGCCAGCGTGCGGATATGCCGCAGTTCGCCCTGGTTGGCTAACATGGCGTAGAGGCCCGCCAGCTCTTCCATGGTAACTTCGCCGCCGCCCAGCGCCAGCGCCAGCCCGTAGTAACCTTCGGGTTTCATGTTACTGACGCCCGCGCTTTGCAGAAACTGGTAGAGGTTCGGTTGCTTGAGCTGCGTGGCGACCCAGACGGCCGGGATGTTGCGGCTGCGAATGAGGGCGTCCTGCGCGGGGATGGGGCCGATGAAGTTGCCGTCGAAATTCTCCGGCGTGAAGGGGCCGAAGGACGTGGGCGCGTCGCGCAGGATGGTGCGCGGATGAAGCACGCCCTGATCCAGCGCCAGCGCGTAGATGAACGGCTTAAGCGTGGAACCCGGCGACCGCTTGGTGAGCACGCCGTTGATCTGGCCGTGAATGGCCTGGTTCGAATAATCGGCCGAGCCAACCCAGGATTTGACGGACATGTCGCGGTAGTCCACCAGCAGCGCCGCGGCGTTGCGGATGCCGCGCTCGCCGAACTGATTGAGGTAGCGGTCCATTTGCCGCTCCACGAGGCGCTGCAGGCCCTCGTCCAACGTGGTATCGATGCGGCCGGTCAAGTTAGGGTTGGCGCGCAGGATGGCGTCGGTGAAGTGGGGGGCGCGCATGGGCATGGCGGAATCGGGTCTTGCCAAGACGGAGATGTCGAGTTGGCGGAGTTCGGAATCCGTGGGGCGCATGCCGTGGCGCCAGGCGTTGACGAGCTCGGCGCGCGCCGGTCCGAACCCGCGTTGCCGCGCGCCGCGCCCGGCCATGGCGGCGGGGCGCTGCGGAATCACGGCCAGAGTGATGGCTTCGCTGAGGTCGAGCTGCGAAGGAGGCTTGCCAAAGTAAATGCGGCTAGCCGCGGCAACGCCCTGTATGTTACCGCCGAATGGCGCAAGGTTCACGTAAGCTTCCAGGATGCCGCGCTTGGAGTAACGCGCCTCCAGCCACAGAGCGGCGGCGCACTGCTTCAACTTACCGGCGGGAGTTCTGGTATTGAGATGGTATATCAGGCGGGCTAGCTGCATGGTTAGCGTGGAACCGCCCTGGCGGCCATCGCCGCGCCAGGTGCTGCGCGCGGCGCGGACGAGCGAGACCGGGTTGACGCCGGGGTGCCAGTAGAACCAGCGGTCTTCCTTGAGGCGGAAGGCTTCGGCCACGGCGGGAGACATTTCGTTCAGCGGGGTCCACAGGCGGTATTGGCCGTCGGCGGCCAGGGTTGCGCGGAGAAGTTGGCCATCCTCGGACCACAGGGACGTGGACTCGGGCGCCATGTCGCGGAGCGGCCGGTGCGGACACAAGCGGATTAGGAGGAGGATAGCGGGCAGGACGGCAACCCTGCCCGCTATTCGGGTTCGCCTGGTCATTTGGGTTTCACAATCTCAAGCCGGGAGGCCTGGCTTATGCCGGTGAACTGGCGATTGTACATGCCCTCGGCGAAAGCGGGCGGCGATTGGAAGACGCCGGCGTTGGTGGCCCTCACTTTGTAGAGGTAAGTGGCCGCGCTCCGGGTGGCGTCGCCGTAGAGGATGACGCGGTCGTCGCGGCGGTCGACATACTCGGGCGACCAGTTGGAGCCGGGGCCGTTCAAGCCATCGAGGGTAGGCTCGACGCCGCCGGGCAGCAGGTCCACCACGGCGATCTGACTGACCCGCTCGCGGGTGGTGGTTCGCACGCGCAGGCGCACCCAGAACTCCTCGCCCACCTGAACCCGAGTGGTTACATTGCCCTTCGAGTCGAGGAACTCGTGGATGACTTCCAGTTCGCGAGTAACATCGGTGGCGGGCGGGTTACGGTCGAAGCCCGATTCGGCGACGGAGTAGTAATGCCGGGAACGAGCCTTCGCGGGTGAAGACGACGGTCGGCGCGCCAAACGGGACGGGCACCTTCGATGTCGTCGCCTGCCGCTGGCCTCCCAGCACGATGCCGAGTTTCAGGTTCGGGACAGCCGTCTTGGCATATGCGTCGAGAGCCAGCAGCGTATAGGACGCCGAGAGCGAGCTTACCCGATCCCCGCCGATTGCCCGGCCGATACCTTCCATCACCGCGGGCGGCGTGCTGCCCACGCGGTTCGGGAAATGGCGCGCCAGCAGGTACATAAGTTGCGCGTCATGCACCACGGGGTCGTAATATACGGCGTCCGTCCCACTGGCGCTGCTGCTGGGACCAGGGGACCTTGGCGATGATGCGGTCGGCATCGGCATTGCGCTGCATCAGGCGATAGGTGGAGGCGAGGTAGGCGGCGGCCAGGTCCGTGGACCAGGTGTTCGTCGAGCGGTGCGAGAGTTCCTGCTCGACATTGGAGATCGCGGCGGACGGCTTGATCCCCTGGCGCGCCAGCAAGTACACGGCATAGGCGCGCAGGCGGCCATCTTCCAGCGTGGGCGCCGGAGAGGAGGCGAAGCGCGTGAGCCACTCGTTGAGGCTGGCGGTCATCTCGGGCGGCACCTTCTCCCCGCGCTCGCGCGCTTCCAGCAGGAAGTGTGCGGCGTAGACCGTGGGGAATTCGGCGGTTTGCGGCGATGACGACCAGAGGCCGAAACCTCCCGAATCGTTGTCGCGGCTTTGTAACATAGAGAGCGTTCCCGCGATGGGCTGAGGGTCGCGCGTCTTGACGGCGCCGAATTCGGGCCGGGAGGCGAGTAGAAGCGCCGCGAATCCCTTACTTACGAGTTGTTCGGTACAGGGGTAGGGATACGCATCGAGGTAGGCGACCAGGCCGCCGCCCCAAACTAGCGGGACCGCGGAGACCGAGGCCTCGACCGTCCGCCGTTCGGGGTACATATTGCGTTTGAGCGGCACGGTGGTGCTGCCGCCGTCGAAGTGGCCGAGAGTAAGTTGCGTGCGGTAGGCGATGGCGGGGCGCACGCTGACGCTCTCTTCGATCTGGGCGAGAGACGTGCCGCGGGCGGCGATGAATTTCAGCGAGGCCGGGCCGAGCACGGGATTGGCCTTGAAGCGGAACTCGGCGGTGGCCTCGCGCTTCGCGGCGATATCGAGGCTGACGCTGGCGGGGCTGGTGAGCGAGAGCTCGCGGGACGCCTGCATCTGCACGCGGACCGGGCCGTTGCTGGTGGTGTTGTTGAACACCCCCACAGTGACGCTGAACTCGTCACCGGGAGCGACCATGGCGGGCACGTTGGGCGTGAGGACGAAATCGCCCTTCACTTCGGTGGCTGCTTCGGTGACGCCGGCGCGCCGCGCATTCACGGCGACGGCCACGATGCGCAGGCGGCCATTGAAATAATCGGGCACGGGGTAGCGGAAATCGCGGCCGGACGGTCCTACCTCGACGATGCCAGACCACCACGCCACGGGCGGTTTATGTTTGCGGTTGAACGGGTTGAGATGCCGGGAAAAACCGCCATCGGCATCGCCGCCGGGGGCGGCCAGCGCCAGGAAACTGCGGAACTCGGGCAGGAGCAGGTCCAGGATCTGGGTGGTTTCCACCTGCAACATGCGCTTCTGGAAGAAGTACGCAGAGCGGATCGGGATTGTTGTAGCGGGCCACTTGCAGGATGCCTTCATCCACCGCGAACACGGCCACGCGGGAGGCTTCGGCGGGGGCCACGTGCATGGTCAGCACGGCGCCCGGTTTGATCTGGCTGGCTGCCGTGACCTGCACCTTCTGCGTGCGCGCGGTGAGATCGGCGGCGAACGGCGCCACGCCGTAGGAGAGCGGGCTCATGAAGATCTCGTCGGAAGCGGGGTCGCGCAGGAACTGCACGGCCACATAGCCGTTGCCTTCGAAACCCTGGGGCAGGGTGATCCGCTGCACTGAGCTGGTGGTCGAGGTCTTGAACCACTGGTGGCAGAAGACGCGTTCGCGCTCGATGGTGATAAGGCCCGCGCCGGCGTAGGGCGCGCGGATGCTGACGTTGATGGTGTCGCCGGCGGAGTAAGCGGGCTTGTCAAGCTGGATCTGAAGCTCGGCGTTGCGGTCGAGCGAGCGGGAGATGTTGGCGTCGCCGGCCACGGTGTAACTCAGGCGGTTAAGCTCGGCGCCCTCGGAGTTACGCAGAATCAGAATGAAATCGCCGGGCTCGGCGGTGGGAATTTCGAAATCGCTGCCGCCCACGGCAATGCGGACGGTGTGCGTGTCGCGCACGGTTTCCTTCAAACGCGAAACGTAGGCGTAAGTGCGGTCGGGCTGCTGGGTGAGCACCGAGAGATACTTCCGCTGCACCCACTCGAGGGTGAGATCGGGGGTGGCGACGGGCGCCAGGAATTGATTTAGGGCCAGCCAGTGAGCCTTACGTGCGGTGGCGCGGCGCACGAAGGTCAGGTCGCCATCGGGTTTGACGCCGACCAGATACGGCGCATCGGAGACGATGGCGGTATTCTGCGCGGCCACGCTGCGTCCGCCTTCCGCTTCGAAGGCGCGCGCCAGCACGTTCAGGCGGAATGCGCGGCCCGCGAAGCGACCGAGATCGAGGTTCAACTCGGCATTGCCTTTGTCGTCGGTGATGGTGGCTGCGAGGTCCTCGTGGAACGGCTCTTTGACCACCTCGCCGATCTGGAAGCGGTAGTCGGGGTAGGCGTCGAAGCGCGGCAGCACGGGGGAGAGATTGAGCTCGCCTTCCACCCGGCGGCCGCTGGCGGGCTCTCCGAAGAGGTGCATGACGGAGACGCGGGCCTTCACATCGGCCGGTTTGAGCCAACCGGGAACTGCCTTGGCGGAGAGGTCGAGCCGCACCTTCATGCGGTCGGGCTCGAACTCCTGAACGTTGAAGGACTCGCTACCGAGCTTTTCGCGGCGATTGTCCTCCTTGGGGAGCCATGCCACGGCTTGATAGGTTCCGCTGGGCGCAGCCGGTTGGGTGGTGAAAGCGATTTCCTCGAACGCTGTTTCCGAGAGCTTGACCTTGTCGCGCCGCACCACGTTGCCGCGCGGGTCGCTGATTTCGACATCGAGCGAAAGGCCGGAGAGCGAGGACTTCCAATCGGCCGTGCGCGCGATGATGCCGAGGTGGGTGGTTTCGCCGGGGCGGTAGATGCCGCGGTCGGTGAAGAGGTACGCGGAAAGTTGCTGCGGAGAGTCGGCATTTTCGACGCCGCCGGTTTCGAAGCGCGACAAGTCCAGATTGCGTTCCCCTGTCCGAAGCGGCAGGAAGGAGAAGTCGGTGTCCTTCTGCGCCAGGATGAGCAGCGGATCCTTCTCGCGGCGCAGGGTGGGGAGCTTGGGAAGTTGGGCGCGGCCGGTGGAGTCGGTGGTGGCCGCTGCAACCGGTTCGCCATTGCGGCCGATTACCTCGATGCGCGCGCCGCCCACCGGTTCGCCACGATGGATGGACTGGACGAAGATGTCGCGGCTGCCGTCCTTCGACTGCTTGACGGCGAAGCCGAGATCGGTGACCAGGATGAGGCGCGAATCCTCCAAGCCACCGTAGCTTTCGCCGTCCTCTTCGCCGCCCGTTCTCTCTGGCGGCGCCACGCGGATGTGGAGCAGGAACAGGCCGCGCCGGCTCCCCGCCTTGTCCTGAAGATACTGGCCGAGATCGATGCTATCGAAGACCGGCTTACCTGGCTGCCGGCCGTGGTAATCACGGGTAGCGGTGAAGCGCTCGACGATGGTGTCTTCGATGCCGTAGAGTTGAGGCTTGGCGAAGTCCCCCATCAGCGGCGCCAGGTGTTGCAGTTGATTGGGCAGCACGCGCCCCACTTCCACCTGTACGCGGTCGATACCGCGGACCAGGAAGCCCACCTTGCGGTCGCCGCCCAGGCTCAGCAGAGCGCCCTTGCCGAGGAATGCGAGTGCCTGATTGTAGGGGGTTACCAGGACAACGGCGGTGTATGGTTTGGCCGAGATGTAACCGCCGGTTCCCTCGACGCCATCCTTGACCAATAGGTATACGTACCGGCCCACAGGCGCATTGAACTTGAAGCCGTGGGTGGTCTGGTTGCCGCCGTCGGAGGCCACGTAAGTTAGCGGGAGGGTTTGGGACTTAGAGAAGATCTCGTTGCCGATGTCGCTTTGATCGCTCCAGTTATAGGGGATCGCGTTCCCGGCGGGTTGGTTGGGGTGCTGCACCGGCAGCAGGTAGGCCACCACCTTGCCGGCGAAGGCGCGCTCCGCGACGGGCGAGGAACTGGTCATGACCAGAACCTGTTCAGGCTCATAGCGGGCGTTATCGACGAGCGTCATCTGCGCGCCGTCGAAGCGCAGGCTGGTGCGGCCGGGGATGGCCACCACGGCTTCGAGTTTCGCGCCGGTCTGGTTGCCGCCTCGGGCCGCCCGGACGCCCTTGTCAATTACCACGGTAATGGAAGTATCGTCGCGCGGCATGGCGAGCGCAGCCGAGTGGATGTGCGCATTGAGCTTGAGCTTGTCGTAAAAGATCGTGAAGTGTTTGCTATCGGGAGTGAGGCCCAGGTAGGCGGCGTCCTTGCCGGGAACCAGCGAGACGCGCTGCTCGAACTGCGCGGTATCGACGGGGTGGCTGAAGCTCACGCTGGCAACCACGTTCTTCAGCGTGGGGTCCTGCGGATCCTGGTAGAACTGGCTGCTCGCAATCTTGGCGGAAAACGGCTGCGTCTTGAAATCGAAGCTGTATTCGTCGAGTTCCACGGCGCGGGCGAGAAGGCCTTTGCGCGCCATCTTGACGGTGAAGGAGCCGTCCACGGGCCAGTCGGACTTGGGAGTGAATTGCAGATGCCGGTCGTCGAGCCATGCCCACTTGCCAGCGACCTGCGGCGAGATGCCGACGCCCGAAGTGACGCGCTTTTCGATGTTGGCGAGCGGCGCGGCGGGCTCCTTGAACTCGACCAGCAGCGGGTAGATGGTGTTGATGCCGTTGTCGTCGTACTCGGTGAGTTGCGGCGCGGTGACGGCGTACTCGACGTAGTGCGGCCGGGGGCGGAGCTTGTACAAGGTGACGGCGCCGGCGATGGCAACCAGCGAGAGCGCGGCGATGACGAGGCGCTTGCGGTCGGCGGCGAGGAAGCGCGCAGCCTTGCGGACCTGCGAGGCGGCGCGGCCGATCCAGGCGGGGGCCTGCCACTGAACGTGGCCAAAGATGGTGTGGAGCAGCCTGACGAAGAACTGAGCGATGCGGCGCAGCAGGTTCGACGGGAGTGAGGAGAACATGGCATCCGATTATACGCACGCCGCGGGCCAATGGGGGTTGTGGGGCAGGTTGTCAACCTGCGGCGGGTTGTCGACCCGCCTTTACAGGGCATAGGAGAGATGTCCGCCGCATGCGGGTCAAGTGCGGCCGTCGGACCTCAGGGCGAGCTCCGCTCGCCGGGCCGATTGACAATCGGCCGCAGGTTGACAACCTGCCCCACATAAGACGGACGCATGGGAATTGAGAGGTAGTGGTAATGGGTTGTGGCACAAGGACCGTGGACGGCGCCACACAGGGCGTGTCCCACCAGACACCGGGGTGCGGGTTTGCTATCCTCGGCCTATGGCAGATCGCCGTTATAGCGACGTCGGCGGAACCCCCGGCGGACTCACTCATTTTATCCTGGGCTTCGTAATGGCCTGCGCCGGCGCGTACCTTTTGGCCGATCGGGTGACGGTGGCGGGCGGCTACTGGAATTTCTATGGCGGGAACTCCTTCGGCCTTACCCTGGTTCCGATGCTGATCGGGATCGGGCTGCTGTTCTGGAACGGACGCAGCATCGCGGGCTGGCTGCTCACCGCGGCCGGCGCCGTCTTCATCGTGGCGGGCGTGATCGCCAACCTCCACATCTACTTTCAGCCAACCAGCCTGTTCCAGACTATCCTCATGTTCGTGCTGCTTGCCGGCGGCCTGGGCTTCATCGCCCGCTCGCTGCATCCGCATCACGGCGCGCCCACGGAGTGATCGGGCGGCATGCAAATAGCCCTTGTAGCCGGGATCGCGCTGGTGGCAGCGGCGGTGCTGATCCTGCAAGTCCTGATGTGGCGGAAGATGGGGGAGCGCGCCGTGGACCTGGCGCCGCTGACGGTCCGCCTTGAGGGCATCGAGCGCGCCGGGGAGCGAACCGAGCGCGCACTGCGCGAGGAGATCGGACGGAACCGCGAGGAGGCGGCGCGCGATTCGAGCGGGCTGCGGCAGGAGGTGCAAACCGCGCTGGCGGCGCAACTGGGACCCATCCGCACGGAGCTTTCCGCCGAACTGGCGCGCCTCACTGCGACCACCGGCCAGAAGCTGGAAGCCGTCCGCGACGTGGTGCAGGATCGGCTCAAGACCCTGCAGGACGAGAACACCCAGAAGCTCGACCAGATCCGCCACACCGTGGACGAACAACTGCACAGCACGCTGGAGAAGCGGCTGGGCGAGTCGTTCCAGATCGTCAGCGACCGGCTGGAGCAGGTGCACCGCGGGTTGGGTGAGATGTCCACCCTGGCCGCCGGGGTGGGCGATCTCAAGAAGCTGCTGACCAACGTGCGCGCCCGCGGCACCTGGGGCGAAGTGCAGCTTGGCATGCTGCTGGATCAGATGCTGACGCCCGATCAGTACGCGACCAACGTGGCGACGACCGGGACGAGCGAGCGCGTCGAGTTCGCGATCAAACTGCCCGGCTCAGGCCCGGAGGATTGCGTGTGGCTGCCCATCGACTCCAAATTTCCCCGGGAGGATTACGACCGGCTGCAGGACGCCGTGGACCGCTCCGACGCCGTGGCCGTAGAGGAATCCGTGCGGCAGATCGAACTGAGGGTGCGGCAGTGCGCCAAGGACATTTCGCAGAAGTACATCGAGCCGCCCAAGACCACAAACTTCGCCATCATGTACCTGCCCACCGAGGGCCTCTACGCCGAAGTGCTGCGGCGGCCCGGGCTGGTGGACGCGTTGCAACAGAACTTCCGCGTGACGGTTTCCGGCCCCACCACGCTGGCGGCCATCCTTAACAGCCTGCAAATGGGCTTCCGCACGCTGGCGATTCAAAAACGGTCGAGCGAGGTGTGGGAAGTGCTGGGCACGGTGAAGACGCAGTTCGGCAAGTACGCCGACATTCTGGAGAAGGTGCAGGAGAAGCTGCGCCAGGCCGACAACGTGGTGGAGGACGGACTGCGGCGCACGCGGGTGATTGAAGGGAAGCTGAAGAACGTGCAGGAACTGCCGGCCGTGGAGGCCGCCCCCGAGTGACTATGTAAAAAGTATATTGGTGTCAGACGCCATTTAATTTATGATCGACTACATCGAATTTCCCGCAACCGATATTGGAGCCACCAAGGCCTTCTACCAGCGCGTTTTCGGCTGGGAGTTTGAGGACTACGGCCCCGCCTATACCAGCTTCAAGGACGGCCGCATCGCCGGCGGATTCACCACGGACGCCACCGTCGCCAAGGGCGGCCCGTTGGTGGTGCTCTATGGCAAGGACCTGGCGGCCATCGAAGCCGCGGTGGTCGCCGCCGGCGGCACCATCGTGAAACCGGCGTTCTCCTTTCCCGGCGGACGCCGCTTCCACTTCACCGATCCCAGCGGAAACGAGCTTGCCGTATGGTCGGAATAGCCAACGCCGCGCCACCGGGCGCTATCCGCGAGTTGAGGCGCATCCCCGGCGTGGGGCCGTCCATCGCCGCCAACCTGTACCGCATCGGAATCCACCAGGTGGCCGACCTGCGCGGCCGCAGCCCGGAGCGGCTCTACGCCGCGCTGTGTAAGGCCGAGGGCGGCCATGTGGACCGCTGCGCGCTGTACGTGTTCCGCTGCGCCGTTTACTTCGCCTCCGAGAGCCGGCACGATCCCGAACTTCTGAAGTGGTGGAACTGGAAGGACGGCGCCGGAGTGGCTAAGGGCGGGGCAGGAAAATAATCATCGCGTTGCCGCGGATGACGAGGTTGGCGCCGAACCTGCCGGCATCGTCACCTCTGCGCGATTCCACGCGGCCGTAGATGACGGCCCAGCGGTCGTAGTCCGTGCTGCCGAAGCGGAACTTGCCGAGGGGCGTATGTTGCTGCACTTCCAGCAGGCGCTTGTCGAGTTCGGCGGCATCGAACTGGAGAACGCCGGAGGGTTTGGGCGCGTCAGTGAGGTTTTCGACCAGCCAGAGCGAGGGCACCACGGCCGGCGCGGGTTGGCAGCTCTGCTGGTCCAGCCAGTGGGAGTTGGTGCGATAGGAGTACCGCCCCACTACGGCGACGGTCTGCCCCTCGTGCGCGGGAAGATCGCGCAGCACCTCGCACACGCTGATGGGCACGATGCCGCGATCCGCCGGGGACGAAGCGGCAGCCGCCAGCAGGGCGACAGACCCCAGGCGCAGAACTACAAACAGTAATTTGAGTTTTCCCGGAAGCACAGTGCTCAACTAACCATAGACTTGCAGGATACCGCCGAGGGTTACATCTATCTCGGCCGCGAGCCTCAGCCGCCGCCAGCCTTGGCGGTTTGGACCCCGCTACGCGATTTCGGGGATTTGTTTTGGTAGGCCCGGCGCGACTCGAACGCGCGACCCTCAGCTTAGAAGGCTGATGCTCTATCCACCTGAGCTACGGGCCCCTGAAACGAGTTTACCGCAGAGAGGGCGGTGCTCAATAGGTGAAGGGCCCAATGTTCGCGGGCACCGGCGGCGGCGGAAAATACCACAGCAGAATCGACTTGCCGACGCGCTCCTTGGGCGGCATGTAGCGGCCCGGCCAGTTCACCCAGCGCAGCTCCTTCCACACGGTCACGCTGACGGCATTCCATCCGGGCATTGGCGTGAAGCGGTTGAGGAGGCGAATTGGCGGGAAGCCGTGCTCGCGCTCATATTCGCCCACGATGTAGGGCGAGAAATTCACTTGCGTGGCCCCCAGCTCGTGCAAGCGCTCGGAGAGGCGCTTTTGGTCCTGGCCCCAATCCAGATCCGAATCCACCAGGATGTTCTCCGGTTCGCTGCCGGCGAGCTCGTTGAAGTAGGCCAGGTAATCGGGATGGGCCAGCAGGGAGGAGACCACGAACCACAGGCATAGTGCGGCCGGAACCGCCTGGACCCAGCGCCGCTCGCCCCCGGCGGTTTCGAGCAGGCGCAGCGCGGCGAAGGCGGCCACCAGCGAGAAGCCCACGTAGATGGGCAGGACGTGGCGGATGCCTATATTGATCCGGCTGAACATGCCCACCAGCAGGATGCCGGTGGAGAAGGCCAGCGGGAACCACAGTTCATTGGCCGGCAGACGCTTGCGGAAGGCGAGAACCACGCCCACCGCCAGCAGTGCCAGAAAACCCAGCGGCGTCTTCACTCCCAGCGCCACCCAGTAGAAACACCAGAAGCCCGTTCCGCCCGCCTCGCCCAGCAGGTAGCACAGATGGCCGCGGGCGTTGTGGTCGCGGACCTGCTGGATGCCCGCCCACAGTTCCGGCACGGGCAGCGGGAAACCGGCGAAAGGCACTTTGCCGAAGGAGAAGCGGTAGCCCGCCCAGATTGTGAGGCAGCCAACCAGCACGGCCAATGCGAATGAAGGGAACCGCTCGCGCGCGGCCGCAAGCATGCGGGCCACGCCGGGACGCTCCCGCCACCAGTACCACGCCAGAGCCAGCGCCGCGCTGGCGGGGAAGTACACCAGACAGGAGAACTTGGAGAGAACCATCAGGCCCGTGCAAAGGCCGAAGAGCGCGGCGGTCTTGAGGTTGGGCCGCTCCATCCAAATGCGCCCGGCCAGAAACGCCGCGGCCAGAAACGCGGTGAGCGCAATATCGGTGGTGGCCAGCCCGGAGTGCGCCAGCACCGGCGGCACGAAGGTAAAGAACAGCGTGGCGGCCACGGCCACCCTCCGGTTGAAATACCGCGCGCCCCATAGATACACCACCAGGCACGCCACCCAGAAGAACGGCAACACTCCGGCGCGCGCCAGGGATAGCGCGAACTGATAGCGGTGGCTGGCATAGAGAATGGCGATGCCTTCGTTGAAGATCGCCAGGCGGGCCGTGCGCGGGGTGTTCTGCGGCCGCAGTCCGATGAGGTAGGGGCCGAGCGAGAGGGCCACCCGCGCCAGCGGCGGATGCTGCGGCTCCCAGACGTACACGCCTTTGGAAAGGTATTCGATGCCGCAAGCCAGGTGCGCCGGCTCGTCGGAGGTGTGGTTGAAGACGTGGTAGGTGGCCACGATGCGCAGCGAGGCGAACAGCACCGCGGCCACGGCCACAATGCGGCTGTGGCGTTCCAGGAACGCGACTACCCTCTCGGCGGCAGGCCTGGCGCGCTCCTTGGGTAACGCCGCCGGCGCCTGCTGCGGCTGGTTGCGCTGCCTGTTCCGCTTGGAGCCCACTACTTGATTTCCAGAATCTCTTTTTCCTTGTTCTTGGCCGCCGCATCGATCTTCGCCATGTAGGCGTCGGTCAGCTTTTGGGTTTCCACATGGGCTAGCTTGTCCTCGTCCTCGGTGATCTTCTTGTCCTTGAGCAGCCTCTTGATGTTCTCGTTGCCGTCACGCCGGACGTTGCGCACGGCCACGCGGTGATGTTCGGCAATGCCGTGCAACTTCTTCACCAGTTCCTTACGGCGCTCCTCGGTCAGGGGCGGGATGGGAAGGCGGATAATTTTGCCGTCGTTGGCCGGGTTCAGGCCCAGGTCGGAAGTGCGGATGGCCCGCTCGATGGGTCCGATCTGCGACACGTCCCAAGGCTGGATGGTGATAAGGGACGGCTCGGGCACGTGCAGGTTGGCGACCTGGTTCAGGGGCGTGGGCGTCCCATAGAAATCGACCCGGATGTGGTCCAGAATGCCCAGGGACGCGCGGCCGGTGCGGATGGACGCCGCCTCATGCTGCAAGTCCGCGACGGCCTTCTCCATGCGCGTCTTGACGCTGGCCTCAACTTCTTTGACCGATTGGAAATTGGAACCGCTGGGTGCTGCCGGCTGTTCAGTTTTCATATCGAAGTCTCTCCGGGGGGCGGGCCGGCGTGGCCCGGGCCAACCCCTTAGTGGATCACGGTGCCGATGGGCTCGCCCATCGACATTCGCATTATATTGCCTGTCGTGTTCAGATTAAAGACCAGAATCGGCAGGCGGTTATCGCGGCACATGGCTACCGCGCTCGCATCCATCACGCCCAACCCCTTGGAAAGCACCTCCAGGTAGGAGATCTCCCGGTACTGCACGGCATCGGGGAATTTGAGCGGGTCCTTGTCGTAGACGCCGTCCACGTGGGTGGCCTTGGCGATGACGTCGGCCTTGATCTCGAGAGCGCGCAGCGTGGCGGCGGTATCGGTGGAAAAGTACGGGTTGGAGGTGCCCGCCGCAAAAATCGCGATGCGGCCCTTTTCCAGGTGGCGCACGGCGCGGCGCCGGATGTAGGGCTCGGCCACCTGGCGCATTTCGATGGCGCTCATCACGCGGGTCGGCTGGCCCAGTTGTTCCAGGGCGTCGGAGAGGGCCAGCGAATTGATGACCGTCGCCAGCATGCCCATATGGTCGCCGGTGACACGGTCCATGTTTTGTGCAGCGGCCGCTACCCCACGGAAAATATTGCCGCCGCCCACCACCACGCCAATCTGCACGCCCTTGGCCGCCACTTCGGCCACTTCCGAGGCCAGTTCCCTGACGCGCGCGGCGTCGATCCCAAAGGGAGCTCCGCCCGCCAGAACCTCGCCACTAAGCTTTAGCAGAATGCGGCGGTAGGCGGCCATTTTACCGGTCCGCGGGCTCGTCGCCGCCGGTTTCCGGGGCGGTTTCGCCAACCTTGAACCGCACGAAGCGCGCCACCGACATGTTCTCGCCCAGTTTGGCGATCTTAGTCTTGACAAGCTGTCCCACAGTGAGCGTGGGCTCCTTCACGAAGGGCTGTTCCAGGAGGCAGATCTCCTCGTAGAACTTGGCCATACGCCCGTCGATCATCTTCTCCACCACGGCCGGCGGCTTGCCTTCGTTCAGGGCGCGGGCGCGCTGGATCTCGCGTTCCTTCTCGATGACTTCGGCGGTGACGTCTTCCTTGCGGACGAAGCGCGGATCGGCGGCCGCGATGTGCATGGCCACGTCGTGAACCAGTTCCTTGAAATCGTCGGTGCGCGCCACGAAGTCGGATTCGCAGTTGATCTCGACCAGCACGCCGAGCTGCCCTCCGGCGTGGATGTAGGTGCCGACGAGGCCCTGCCGGGTGGATCGCGAGGCCTTCTTATCGGCTGTGGCGATGCCGTGCTTACGCAGCCAGACCTCGCCTTCAGCCAGATCGCCGTTGGCTGCCACGAGCGCCTTCTTGCACTCCATCATGCCCACTCCGGTGCGCTCGCGAAGTTGTTTGACTAATGCCGCGGTTACTTCCGCCATGATTGCTTGCTTCCTTAAAATTTGATATGGATGTTAGCCGCCCCCGCGCCACAGGGGCACGGGAGCGGCAGGTTAGTTACTGTGCGCTTTCGGTCACGGCCGGGTCAACGGCGGGTTCGGCGGTTTCCAAACCGGGACCCTTGCGGGTCGCCGCCGGCGCCAGAGCGTCTTCCATGCTCAGGCTTTCGGCCATGATCTTCTCGGCGTACTTAGGATCGACGTACTCGGTGTACTCCATCATGCCTTCACCGGCCGGCGTCTCGTCCTGGACGATCTTGTCGGCGGTGAAATCCTGCTCGGTGGCCAGCGCGCGGCCTTCGATCACCGCGTCGGAAATCTTGCTGGCGAACAGGCGGATGGCGCGCAGGGCGTCGTCGTTGCCGGGAATCACGTAATCCACTTCGTCGGGATCGCAGTTGGTATCGACGATGGCGACAACGGGGATGCCCAAACGGCGGGCCTCCTTCACGGCGATAGCTTCCTTATTGGAATCGATCACGAAGACCACGTCCGGCAAGCCCGGCATGTCCTTGATACCCGCCAGGTTCTGGTCCAGGTGCTTGCGCTCGCGCTCCAGCCGAATGACTTCCTTCTTGGGACGCCCGGCGTAGCCGCCTTCCACCGACGCCATGCCTTCCAGTTCCTTCAGGCGCTTAATAGATTTCTGTACGGTCAGCATGTTGGTGAGCAGGCCGCCCAACCAACGCTGGTTGACGTAGTACATTGCACAGCGCGTGGCCTCTTCGGCGATGGCCTCCTGCGCCTGGCGTTTGGTGCCTACAAAGAGAACGTTTTTCCCTTGCGCGGCCATTTCGCCTACGAACCGGGCCGCGTCCTTGAACATCTTCAGAGTCTTCTGAAGGTCGATGATGTAGATACCGTTGCGTTCGCCGAAGATGTATTCCTTCATCTTCGGATTCCAGCGCTTGGTCTGGTGCCCGAAGTGAACGCCAGCTTCGAGCAATTCCTTCATGGATATTGCGGGCAAAATGCCTCCTAGTCGAATGGGGAGGGACTAACCCCTCCGGGAAAGCTTCCATCGTTCCGCCGCCACCCCGCGGTCCAAAGCGAGATTTGCGGGGCGGCGAAGAAACGGAAAGCCGCTACACACACGTCGGGGCTGGAAAGGTCCAGCCCCGGTTCGCGTGAAAATTTAACGTTTGGAGAATTGGAACCGCTTACGCGCGCCCTTCTGGCCGTACTTCTTCCGTTCGTGCGCACGCGGGTCGCGGGTCAGGAAGCCGAGCTTCTTGAGCCTGGACCGAAGTTCCGCATTAAACTCCACCAACGCCCTGGCAATGCCCAAACGGGCTGCACCCGCCTGGCCGGCCACTCCGCCGCCATCGGCGAGAATCAACAGGTCGAACTTGTCCGAGGTTTCGGTAGCCGCCAGGGGCTGCCGCACCGCGGCACGGGAACTTTCCGTCGGGAAATAATTTTCGAAGGGGCGGTTGTTGACCTTGATCTCGCCCTTGCCGGGCCGCAAGAACACGCGGGCTACCGATCTCTTGCGGCGGCCCGTACCCAAATATTGAACCATCGTCGCTGCCACTAAGCTTCTACCTTCCGTTTAGTTTCCGGCCAACGCGGTGGGTTTCTGCGCCGCGTGCGGGTGCTTCGGGCCCGCGTAGACCTTCAGTTTTCGGTACATCTGCTTGCCGAGCTTGGTTTTCGGGAGCATCCCGAAGATGGCATCCTCGATGAGGCGGACCGGCTTTTCCGCGCGGACCCGCTTCAAGCTCTTCTCCACCAGTCCGCCCGGATACCCGGTGAAATGGCGGTAAATCTTGCCTTCTTCTTTTCGGCCCGAAACCCGGACCTTGCTTGCGTTGATGACGATCACAGGATCGCCCGTGTCCAGAAACGGCGTATAAGACGGCTTCGTCTTACCCATAAGCAGCATGGCGGCCTTGCTGGCGAGCTTTCCCAGCACCATCTCCTGCGCATCGAGGACATGCCACTGACGGGTGATCGCGTTCTTGGATGGAAATTCCGTACTCATTGACACACTTCTCCACTTGGTCGGTACTTCAAACTATTAAGGGTACCGGGCGCGGGGGGGTCTTGTCAAATCGGGTGACAAAGAATCTGTTGACAAAGAAGCGGGCAACCGCCAGTCAGGCGCGCAGTGCTCTCCGACCGAATGGTTGCCCGCTGTTATCACTTGGCGGAATACAGGCGCACGCTGACCGTGGCCTTACCCGCCAGCGGATCGGCGCCCAACGCAAATGTAGCGCCGCTGCGGGCGGCATTCACGCGCCGCAGCACGTTGTCGGACGGCAGACACACCAGTCCCTGCGCCGCCGGCGCGCTGGCGGCGTAGACCACCATCTCCAGGTTTTTCCAATCCAACAGCCCGGTGGATTGTGCCGGAGCCATCTGCGGTACGATTGCGCCCTCGCGCACCAGCAGCACCACCGGGATCGGCCCGGCTTCGATCTTCTGCCAGCCGCCCGCGTACTGCTTGCCGCTCTGGAAATCGATCCACTGGCCCTTGGGCAGGTACACCTGGCGGCCGGTCGATCCGCCTTCCATCAGCGGCGCCACCAGCAGGTCCGCGCCGAACAGGTACTCGTCATCCACCAGCCAGGCGCCCGGATCGTCGGGGTATTCGACGAACAGCGCACGCAGCATGGGTAGCCCGCGCTCGGAGGAGTCCTTGGCCTGCGCGTAAATGTACGGCATGAGGCGGTACTTCAACTCGTCGGTGCGGCGGAAATCGTCCAGGAATTTCGTGCCGTATTCCCACGGCTCGCGCGGCGGAGCGCCGTGGCAGCGGCTGTGCGAGGTCAGCATTCCAAACGCCGCCCAGCGGCGGTACAGGTCTTCGGAAGGCTTGGCGGTGAATCCGCCAATGTCGTGGCTCCAGAAGGTGAACCCGCTCAACCCGAACGACAGGCCGCCGCGCAAGGTGGCCGCCATGCCGGTATCGGTGTTGCCCGAATCGCCGCCCCAATGCAGCGGATAGCGCTGGCTGCCGGCCCAGGCGCTGCGCGCCCAGATGATGTTCTCGCCGTTCACCTGGCGGGTGATATCGGCCACGGCCTTGTTGTAGCGCAGCGGGTAGAGGTTGTGCTCGTAGAAACCGCTGCGGCCGTTGGCGTAAGTGCCGGTGAGCGGCGCGGCTTCCCCGAAATCCACCTTAATGACGCCCGCGCCCATCTTCAGCAGGCCGGCGATCTTGTCCTGATACCAGGCCACGGTGGCGGGGTTGGTGAAATCGAGTATGGCGTCTTCATACGGCAGGTTACCCTTTCCGTCCTTGACCGCCAGCCCCTTCGAGACGATCTCCGGGAACAGCGAGTTCATGGGCACGAAGTAAGGAAGCTGCCAGAGCGAGATGTGGAAGCCGTCCTTCTTCAGATCGGCCATCATCTTGGCGGGGTCCTTGAAGCGCGTGGTGGAGAACTTGTAGTCGCAGCGCCAGTCGGTTTCGAACCAGCCGGTGTCGAGGTGGATCACGTCGGCGGGCACGCGGTTCTCGCGCAGCTTGGCGGCCACGGCGCGCACTTCGTCCTCGCGCGAGTAAGTGATGCGGCTCATCCACAAACCGAACGACCACAGCGGCGGCATGGGCGCCTTGCCGGTGAGGTTGGTGTACTCGTTGAGAATCTCCTTGGGCGTTCCCAGGAAGACGAACAGGTCCAGATCGTCGTCTCCCAGCAGCAGCGAGTTGGCGATACTGAACGACGCCCCGAAATCGAACGTGGCGGGCGCCGAGGTGTGCACGAACATGCCGTATCCGCGGTTGCTCATGAAGAACGGGATGGGCTTGTACATGTGGCCGCTCTCCACGCCGTTGGCATCGTTGCTCCACAGCACCACCTTCTGGCCGCGCTTATCGAGGCGGGTGAAACTCTCGCCGGTGCCGAAGAGCATCTCACCGGGGCTGAGAGAAAACACCGCGGCTATGCTGCGCGAGTAATCCGAAGGCCGGCGGATAAACGAGAACGGCAGCACCGGATCGAGCAGCGGCTGATTATCGGCGGTATGGCGCGTGGAGGTGAGCAGCTTGCCCTGCGCATCGCGGAACTCGATATGCCACGGCCTGGTGAGGATGGTGACCGAGCCGGCAGTACTGGTGTAGCGGTGTCCGCCGGGGACGGCCGAATATTTCCAGGACGCGTCGTGCGGCGGATCGCCCACCAGCATGAGCGAAGGCTGATCGGGCCGCGGGTTGGCCGCGGTACGGATGCGGATGCGCACGGCGCGCGGCGAGACGAACTCGATGCTGAAGGGCAGCTTGGGATCCACCGCGTATTCCGCCTCTGGGAAGGTCTCGCCTCGGAAGGGGCGCAGGATGGCCTCCATATTATCGAAGGCGATGCGGGGCAGGAGCTGATTGCGCCGCCAGGAGATGGTGCCCGCGCCAGTTGCCGGGTCGAAGGACGCCAGCGAATCGGCCAGGAAGAAGGTGTTGGCGTAGTCGTGGAAATCGGGGCTGATGTCGACGGAGTCGCTCAACAGACCGGGCGGCTGGTTGGCGGAACCCGCGAACAGGGCGGGGACGAGGAAGAGGCTGGCGCCGATGCCAAGGGCCAGCAGGAGTTGGCGGTAGGTCATAGTTTTCTCGCGAAACACTATTATGAGGCCAAGAGCGGATGAGTGGGGTGGGAAGCAGCCGAACCAGCGTTGACACCGCCGGGAAACCATGATCTACTTTTTCTCAATATGCGAGCCCAGAATCGTGTCCGTGGTTGTTTGTGGAGTGTGGCGATCCTGCTGGCGGCTGCCCGGCTGGGTTCGGCCCAGGTCTCCTTCACCGAATATTCGATTCCAACCGCGGCCAGCGCGCCTTACTTTATCGTGGCGGGGCCGGATGGGGCGCTGTGGTTTACGGAATACGCGACCAACAAGATCGGGCGGATCACGACGGGCGGCGCATTTACCGAATACACCATACCGACGCTGAACAGCGGGCCCATCGGTATCGTGGCGGGGCCGGATGGGGCGCTGTGGTTCACGGAATTCGCTACCAACAAGATCGGGCGGATCACGACGGGCGGCACATTTACCGAATACGCGGTACCGACGGCGAACAGCGAGCCCGGCACTATCCTGGCTGGGCCCGACGGGGCACTCTGGTTCACGGAATACGCCCTTGCGGCCAGCAAAATCGGCCGTGTCACCACGGGCGGCGCATTTACCGAATACACGGTACCGACGCCGAACAGCGGGCCCGGCATCCTCGTGGCGGGGCCGGACGGAGCGCTGTGGTTCACGGAATTCTTTGCGGGCAAGATCGGGCGGATCACCACTGGCGGCGCATTCACCGAATACCCGGTACCGACGGCGAACAGTGGGAGCTTCGGGCTCGCGCTGGGGCCGGACGGAGCGCTGTGGTTCACGGAAGGGACTATTGGGTCCAACAAGATCGGGCGGATCTCGACCGGCGGCGCGTTTACCGAGTACCCCGTACCGACGGCGAACAGCGATCCCTACGCAATCGTAGCGGGGCCGGACCAGGGGCTGTGGTTCACGGAATTTTATGGCAACAAGATCGGCCGGACCGGCCTGGCAGGCGGAATTGCCGAGTATCCGGTACCCACGGCGAACAGCGGCCCTAGCGGCATCGTCGTGGGGCCGGACCAGGCGCTGTGGTTCACGGAATACAATAGCGGCAAGATCGGTCGCGCCGGTATTCCGATTTCGGTGCCCGCGCTGCCCACTTGGGGCGTGCTGCTGCTGGCGGCGCTGATGGCATCGGCCGGCGCGCTGCAACTGCGGCGACGCGGCAGCCTCGGGGACTACTCGGGTGGAGTAGCCTCGCGCTGCATCGCCGCCATTTGCGATTCCAGGCCCGACTGAAGGACATAGACGGGATAGTTTTGGGGTGGGGCTGTGACCCCACTGACTAGGCCGCCTCGGCTCTTATCGCCGCCGTCGAAGCGAGGACCCCACGGATTGGGAACGCGGAAGAAGGTTCAATTTGGCAGTACCGAGGCTCGCGCGTGCTGAATTTGCGCGTGTGATTCGGCGGGGACTCGCTGCGATGGACTGGGGCTGCGCAGCGTCGCTCATACATTCATCGGTCCCTGGAGGGCCGGCGCTATGCTGGGAGTGCCGTGACAGATGAGATGGATGAACTCACCAACCCGCACCCGCGCCAGGGCCACCCGTCGTTGGACGACCTGACCGCCGCGCAAGGGCTAACCTTTCCGCGCGACCCCACGGACCTGCTCGGTAATTTCTGGCCCGAGGAAGAGTCCATCGACGATTTCCTCGCCGCGCTGCGCGAATGGCGCGGGCATGGCAAGACCGATCCCGCCGCGTGACGCCGGTCCTACCCCTCCACCGCGCCCGCTGCCACGAACGCCTTCTCCACCGCCTCCCTCGTCATCTCCGTACTGATGAAAAGTTCCTGGCGCGCTCCGCCGCTCAGGGCGATGGCTTTCCAGCCGTTCTGCGTGGGCACGGTTACCCGCACTTTCACTTTGCCGCGGGCGTCGCGCACCGGGCGGATGACGCCGGGGATGATGGAGCGGATCTCGGGATTAGCCGCCAGCACCTCTTCCAGGATTTCGCGCACCCCTTCAATGATGCTGTGCTCGATCTTGAGCCGGTCCTTGGCGGTGCGCAGGCGCATCTCAGTTCCACCCCTCGCCGCCGCGCAGCAGGACGAAACGGCACAGCGTGGAGATGCGGGTTTCCACCTGCCCAGCGGCCTTGCGCAACACCAGCAGTTCCTGGTCGCCGCGCTGCCCCACGGGGATGACCATCCGGCCCGGATCGCGGAGTTGCCCCAGCAGCGCGGCGGGGACGTCGGGGGCGGCCGCCGCCACCGAAATGGCGTCGAACGGCGCCATCTCCGCACAGCCCAGCGAGCCGTCGCCATCCAGCACCGTCACGTTCGAGCCGCGGGCCGTGCGGAGCAGGTTCTCGCGCGCCAGTTGCGCCATGGCGGGCACGATGTCGATGGTGATCACACTGCGCGCCAGGGCGCCTAGGATCGCGGCGGCGTAACCGCTACCGGCGCCCACCTCGAGCACGGTTTCGGTGCCCGTCAGTTCCAGTTCCTGGGCCATGAGCGCTGTCATGTAGGGTTGGGAAATGGTCTGGCCGTGACCCAGGGAGACGGGGTCGTCGTGGTACGACATCACGCGTAGTTCCACCGGCACGAACTCCTCGCGGGGGATTTCGCCCATGGCGGCGAGCAGGCGAGGATCGCGTATTCCCCGCCGCCGCAACTGATTGTCCACCATGACGCGGCGCTCCGCCGCCCAATCCGGTATCAAAGGGATGCCTCGCCTTCCATGATAGGGCGGAGGGCGGGGTTTTGGGGGGTGGTGGCGGCGCGTTGGGGGTGATCTCCTTCCGCCTCGGGGCGGCTGATGGGGGGCCAACTCCCGAAACACGAAGGCCATCGGACGGGGCGAGAACCGATGGGGACAGTTGGCTCCGTCCACGCGGCGGTGTGCGAAGACGTTTGTTCACAAAGGGTTGCGGCGCCTTCGGACGGAGTCGTCAGCCCCCTGGTTTCCGCGGATTTCCGCGGCGGGCGGGATCTTCCGGGCCCCCGCAAAAAACTTTGGCCCCTTTTGTCGCCCGTTCGCGCCATCCATTACGAACCGGAACTCATGTATGAACGCCGTTAACCCTTCGCGAAGGTGCCATGATCGACATCCGGCGTGGCCGGATGCGGTAAAGATTGTCTCCCGGCGGAAACGTCTCGCCCGGAATTTCCAGTGCCTGCTGGGGGAACTCCGTTCCCAGCGGCGGGCCACACGAGTTTATTCACGCAATCCTTCTCCATCCGCCCTTGCCGTAATCGGCCAGCGGCGGAGGCGCCTGGACGCCGTTCTGGGCCGCTACATGCGGACCCTGGCCGAGCTTCGCGGCGCGGTGGAGACCGTGTTCCCGGCCGGGAAATTGGTATCGGCGGACCGGAGGCCGTCGAGACACTCGCGCCCGTAGCGGCACCAGAGTAGTGACCCTACGGGCGCGGCCCTTTCCAGGCTTGCCCGAGTTGTGCGTTGTGGGCCCCCACAAGGGGCCCTGAGCCGCACGTCTTCCCGCCCCCAGGTTAAAATGGGGGCATCATGCAATTCCCCCGTCTGATGATCGTCCGCCAGAAGTTTCCCGACCGCCGTATCCCGGATGTCGCCGCAGAGGTTCACAAACAGCTCGACGCATCCGGTTTCGCGTCCCGCGTCCGCCCCGGAGGGAGCGTCGCCATTGGCGTCGGCAGCCGTGGCATCCACAATATCTCTACCATCGTGCGCAACGTGGTGGGCTACTGGAAGGACCGCGGAATGAAGCCGTTCCTCTTTCCCGCCATGGGCAGTCACGGCGCCGCCTCCGCCGAAGGGCAGGCCGACGTGCTGGCGCACTATGGCATCACCGAAGCCACCATGGGGTGCCCTCTCATCAGCCAGCTTGAAGTGGTTTCGCTGGGCAAGACCGCCGACGGCATCGAAGCTTTCATGGACAAGCTGGCCTACCAGTCGGACGGCGTCTTCCTGGTGGGCCGGGTGAAATGGCACACGGATTTCGCGGGGGCCATCGAGAGCGGCCTCTTTAAAATGATGGCCATCGGCATCGGCAAGTTCGCCGGCGCCCAGCTCTATCACAACTACGCTTACCGCCTGGGGCTGGAACACGTCGTCACCAGCGTCGGCCGGCAGGTGCTCAAGAGCGGCAAGATTCTGGGCGGCCTGGCCATTCTGGAGGATGCCAACCACTACACCGCCAAACTGGACGCCGTGCCTGTCGAGGCGATGGAGCAGCGCGAGCGGGAGAACCTGGCGCTGGTGAAATCCTGGATGGCGAAGATCCCGGTCGATCTGGACATTCTGATCATGGACGAGATCGGCAAGAACATCAGCGGCGCCGGAATGGACACCAAGGTGGTCAACCGCGGAATCGTCGGCCAGTACAATCCCTGGCCCAACACGGCCAAGATCGAGCGCGTGTTCGTCCGCAACCTGAGCGAGCACACCTACAACAGCGGCGTGGGAATCGGCATGGCGGACGTGACTACGGACCGCCTGGTGAACCGCATTGACTGGGCGCCCACTATGGTCAACTCGCTCACCGCCAACACGCCCGCCGCCATCCGCACGCCCATCCACTTCCCCACCGACCGCGAGTGCATCGAGCGCTTCGCGCCCACCGTGGGCAAGGTGGATCTTTCGACGGTGACGCTGGGCTGGATTCGCAACACCATGGAGCTGGGGCGGCTGGGATTGAGCGAGCAACTGCGGCCGGTGGTGGAGGCGAACCCGTCGCTCGAAATCGAATCCGTCTGCGACTTCGAATTCGGCAAGGACGGCAATCTGGTCAGCCCCTTCATTCCCGTGGAAGAATTAGCCGCGGCGCACTAGTTCCGCGGTCGAGTATTTAGGTGCGTCAACCTCGGGCAGCTCGCTAACGCTCACGGTTCCGTGTGCTCTGTCCCTGAACCGCGAACGTCAGTGAGCGGCCCGAGGCAGAGGGAAGTGACCTTGCGGTCATGTCGGCAGTGAAACGCAATCGGGGCGGACGAAAGCGCCCGCCCCGTTTCCACGCCGCCTTACTTCTTCGGCGTTATAGGCTTCACGTCGCCGCAATCCGCGGATATCCACTTGCCCGATGTGGACATCTTGGTGCTCATCGGGTGGTCGCCTTCGGTCTTGAACACGCCGCTCATCTTGGTGTGTTCGGCGTCCACGCGGTCCACCACGAAATCCCCGGAGGATTTCATCCGGCCGGTGCATTCGGTGTGAACCTCAACCTTGGTGGCCGTCATGTTGGTCACCTTGGACGTGCACGAGGCGTCCTGCCGCGAGTATGACCGCGCATCGGCGAGCGATTCCCTGGTATGGCAGACCTTGGTGGTGATGGTCTGCCCGCCGCCCTGTGCCATGCCTTCGAGTCTGGCCCGCGCCGCGGGTGGCATTTGCGCCAACTGCTCCGGGGTGAGCTGCGGCATGGCTGACATGCCGGCCACTTCCATAGTAGTGGTCTGTTCCCACAGACCGGGCTTGATATCGAATGCGTCGGCTGCCCACGAGGCCAGCGGCCAAGCCAGCAAAATGCCCAACAGTATCGTCTTCTTCATGGAACTCTCCTGAGTGAAACCCGACTCAAAGAATGGCACGCCGGGCAGGTCCGCCGCAACCTGGCGGCCGCAGGCCAGTTACCCGGCCAATATCCCCAACCGTTTCCCCGCCTTACGAAACGCCTCAAGCGCGCGGTCCAATTGCTCCCTGGTATGCGTCGCGGCCACGATGGTCCGCACCCGCGCCTGGCCCTTAGCCACGGTCGGGAAGCCGATGCCGGTGGCCAGTACGCCATCCTCAAATAGTGCGCGCGAAAGCTCGTGGGCCAGCCGGGCTTCGCCCACGATCACCGGGGTGATTGGGGTCTCGCTGTGGCCCGCACCGAACCCGGCGTCAACCAGGCCCTTCTTCAGGTAGCGCGCGTTGGCCCATAGCGCCTCGATGCGCTCGGGCTCGCGCTCCAGCACGTCGAAGGCGGCCAGGCACGCGGCCGCCACGGCGGGCGGATGCGAGGTCGAAAACAGGAACGGGCGTGCGCGGCGGTACAGAAACTCGATCAGGTCGCGGCTGCCGCAAACGTATCCTCCCAACACGCCGATGGCTTTCGAAAGCGTGCCCACCTGAATATGTACGCGGCCATGCAGGCCGAAGTGATCGACGGTGCCGCGGCCGTTGCGGCCCAGCACGCCCGAGGCGTGAGCGTCGTCCACCATCATGATGGCGCCGTGGGCTTCGGCCGCTTCCACCAGCGAGGGGAGCGGGGCGATATCGCCATCCATCGAAAAAACGCCGTCGGTGATCAGCAGCTTTCGGCCCGGCGCGCCAGCCAACTCCGCTAGAATGCGGTTCGCGGCGGCCACGTCCTTGTGGGGGAAGCGGTGGATGGTGGCTCGCGAGAGGCGGCAGCCATCGATGATGCTGGCGTGGTTGAGCTCGTCGGAGACGATGTGGTCCTCCGGCCCGAGGATGGCGGAGACCGTGCCGGCGTTGGCGGCGAAGCCGGACTGGAACACGACGCAAGCCTCGACGTTTTTGAACGCGGCGATGCGCTCCTCCAGTTCCATGTGCAGGCTCATGGTGCCGCTGATGGTGCGCACCGCTCCGGAGCCCGCGCCGAACTTGCGCACCGCGTCAATGGCGGCTTCGCGCAGCAGCGGGTGGGTGGTGAGTCCCAGGTAGTTGTTGGAGGCCAGGTTGACTACCGGCTTTCCATCGAAGCGCGCCTCAGCCGCGCACTCGCCTTCGAGCACGCGCAACGGCTGCAGGGAGCCGTCCCGTTGCCATTGCTCGATCTGGTCGTGAAGAAACGAAAGAGGATTGTGCATGGGTGCCTCATCCCAGGGTGTGGTAGACGCTGCCGTGGAAGACCAGCGGCGAGCCTTCGGTGGCATGGGCGTGGAGCGCTTCGCCGAGCAGAATTTCGTGGTCGCCCGCGGGAATGCGCTGGAAGACGGCGCACTCGATGGTTGCCAGCACGCCAGTCAGCAGGGGCGCGCCGGTTTCCCCAGGATGCCAGGCGAGCCCCGCGAAACGGTCGAAGCTCTTGCGGGCGAAGCGCTCGGCTAGATCCCTCTGGCCGGCGGCCAACACGTTGATTCCGAAGAAGCGGGCGGTGTCGAAGGCCTCCTTCACGGAGACCTCCAAGCCCAGGCAGAGGAGCACCAACGGCGGCGCTAACGATACGGAAGTAAAGGAGTTGATGGTCAAGCCATGAGGCCGGCCCTGGGCGTCGGCGACGGTGGCCACGACGACTCCGGTCGCGAAGCGCCCGCAAACCCGGCGGAATTCCCGGCTCGCGAGCAGCCTTGCATGCCCTTGCGATACCTCGCTTGACATGGGATTAAATTCAATCTTATCATAAGGTTGACCGATTGCGAGATGTGGGTCGCCGTATCCCCCGGTTTTCTAAGGAGGCAGTTTTGATCAAGCTCGATATCATCAACGAGGTCGTCAACCGCACCGGCATAACGAAAACCAAGGCCGAGATGGCGGTGGAGACCGTGTTTGAATCGATGAAGAGGGCGCTCGAGCAGGGCGACCGCATCGAGTTGCGCGGCTTCGGAGTTTTCAACGTGAAGCCAAGGAAGACGGGGATCGGACGCAACCCGCGCACCGGCGCCGAAGTTTCCATTCCCCCCGGAAAAGCGGTCCGCTTCAAGCCCGGCAAGGAGCTGCAAGCGCTGCAATAGCACCGCTTGCGGCGGGTCACAGTGTCATCCCCGGAAATTTCGCCCACGCATCCCCCTCCCTTCGCAGTAGGCGTCGGCGAGCATGCGCCCCCGCTTATGGGAATGGTGCCGCGCGAGCGCTACTGGCTGCACACTGCGTTGTTTGCGATCACCCTGCTTTCCACCACCATCGTGGGCGCGGCCATGCAGATGGATTTCGACCACAACGCCGCCTTCGACGTGGGACGCAGCCTGGAGATGTACGCGACGGTATGGAGCCACCCGGGGCTCCTGTGGCGTGGGCTGCCGTTTTCACTCACGCTAATGACGATTCTGCTGGCCCACGAACTGGGGCACTACCTGACTTCCTTGTTCCACGGCGTGAACGCCAGCCCGCCGTACTTCGTTCCCTCGCCGGGGTTGGGGACGTTCGGGGCGTTCATCCGCGTGCGGTCGCAGATCTATTCCAAGCTGGTGCTGTTCGATATCGGCATCTCCGGCCCCTTGGCGGGCTTCGTTGTACTGGTTCCGATGCTGGCCATCGGGCTGGCTTATTCCAAGGTGATTCCGGGCATCGGGCACGAGGGCTCGCTGCAGTTCGGCGTGCCGGCCCTACAGTGGCTGCTGGAGCGGGCCATCTTTCCGGGGACGCACTCGGCCGACATCTGCCTGCACCCGGTGGCGCGCGCGGCGTGGGTGGGAATGTTCGCCACCTCCATGAACCTGTTGCCGGTGGGGCAACTGGACGGCGGCCACATTCTGTACGCGTTTTTCCCCAACCTCCACCGCGCCGTTTCCAAGACGGTTTGCGTTCTGATGCTGCCCCTTGGCATTTGGTGGTGGCCATGGCTGCTGTGGGCCGTGGTGCTGTTCTGGCTGGGCCGGCGCCATCCGGCGGTGTATGATGACGCCGAACTGACTCCCGGGCGGCGAAAACTGGGCTGGATCGCGCTGGCCATGTTCCTGCTGTGCTTCCTCTATGCGCCGGCCACCACGGGCGGGCTCTAAACCGAGATGAAGATCACGGCCACCATCATCACGGTCAACGAGGAACGCAACATCGCGCGGGCGGTCGAGAGCCTGCGGTGCTGCGACGAAATCCTGATCCTGGATAGCGGGTCGACCGACCGCACCGTGGAATTGGCGCAGAAGTTGGGCGCGCGGGTCATCGAAGCGGGATGGCGCGGGTTCGCGGGACAGAAGAACTGGGCGGCGGAGCAGGCGTCGCACGATTGGATCTTGTCGCTGGACGCGGATGAAGCCATCACCGAATCGCTCGAAGCCGAGATCCTGGCGCTGAAGAAAGCCGGCCCGCGCTGCGACGGCTATACCATGCCGCGCATGGCCAATTACCTGGGCCGGTGGATACTGCACTCCGGCTGGTATCCCGACCGCAAGGTCCGGCTGTACCGGCGCTCGAAGGCCAAATGGGTGGGCGATTTCGTTCACGAGAGCGTGCAGGTGGAAGGCAAGGTGGGCCACCTGGAGAGCAACATTTTACACTTCACCTGCGAATCGCTCTCCGAGCACGTGAAGACCATGGACCGCTACACCACGCTGGCGGCGCAGGAACTGGTGGCGCGGAAAGAGGTGGTTCCGCTGGCGCGGCTGCTGTTCCACCCGCCCTGGACATTCGCCAGGAGCTACCTTTTCCAGCGCGGATTTCAGGACGGAGTGGAAGGGCTGATGATCGCTTACATGGCGGCGTTCTACACCTTTCTGAAATACTCGAAGACGAGAAACATGAGCTAATGCGAATTCTTCACCTGGATACCGGTAAGGAGATGCGCGGAGGCCAGTGGCAGGCTTACCGGCTGATGGAACGGCTGGAGGCGGCGGGCGTGGAATCGACGCTGGTGGCGCGCGCGGGTGGGCCGCTGCTGGAAGCGGCACGGAAGCGCGGGCTGCGCACGGAGCCGCTGGGTTGGGGGCCGCTGGCGGTGCAGGCGCGGAAGCACGACCTGGTGCACGTGCACGACGCACGGGCGCATACCATGGCGGCCGCGGTGGGCGGGCGTACGCCGCTGGTGGTTTCGCGGCGCGTGGGGTTCGAGATCCACGCGGGAATCGGCTCGCGCTGGAAGTACGGCAGGGCTACCCGGTTCCTGGCGGTGAGCGAACACGTGAAGGGTATGCTGGTGAAAGGCGGCGTGGAGCCAGGCAAGGTGAGCGTGATATACGACGGTGTGCCGCTGCTTCCCGTGACCGAAGGCACGCGGATAATTACGCCGGATGACCGCGGCGATCCGCTGAAAGGCGCGGCGCTGGCGATCGAGGCGGGGCGATTGGCGGGCGTCACAGTCGAGGTCTCCATGAACCTGGAAGAAGACCTGCGCTCGGCCGGAGTATGCGTTTACCTGAGCCGTAGCGAGGGACTGGGGAGCGGGGCGCTTTTGGCCATGTCGGCGGCGGCGGCGGTGGTGGCGAGCGATGTGGGCGGATTGCGCGAAGCCGTGGAAGACCGCGTCACCGGTTTTCTGGTGGAGAATGCGCCCGAGGCCATCGCGGCGGCCATTCGCGAACTGGTTGAACACCCCGATTCCGCGCGCAGCCTGGGCCTGGTGGCGCGGCGCCGGGTGAGCGAACGTTTCACCGTGGACCGTATGGTCCTCGAGACTATGGAAGCCTACAGGCAGGTGCTCTCTTGACCGACGCAATATTTTACCTTTGGTACTTCCGCTTTGCGGCCCTGTGTTTCGGGCTCATCGTGGGGAGTTTTCTGAACGTGTGCATCCACCGCTGGCCGCGCGGCCGGTCGGTGGTGAAGCCGCGGTCGCATTGCCCGCGGTGCCGCAAGGCGATCGCCATCTACGACAACATCCCGCTCGTGAGCTACATCCTGCTGGGCGGGAAGTGCCGCCATTGCGGCCGCCACATTTCGCTGCGATACCCACTGGTGGAACTGCTGACGGGGGTGCTGTGGTGCTGCTTCGTGTGGAGACTGGGCGTCACGCTGTTGGCGGTGAAGATGGGCGTGTTCTCGTCGATCCTGGTGGCGCTGACGTTTTGCGATCTGGAGAAGCGTTTGCTGCCGGACCAACTCACCAAAGGCGGCATGTGGCTGGGGTTCGCGTTCTCGCTGGTGGTGCGGGTGCAGGACGTCACGGTGAACGCCCTCCCGCAGATGGTTCTCTATCTTATGGGGAAGGAACTCAATCCACGCTTCATTTTGAGCGGCAGGCTGGATTCGGTGGCGGAGTCGGTTTTCGGTGCGGCGGTGCCATCGCTCCTGCTATGGGGCGGGGCCGCGATCTGGAGCAAGCTGCGCGGTAGGGAGATGCTGGGGTTTGGCGACGTGAAGCTGATTGCCATGATGGGGAGCTTCCTGGGGCTGGCGGCGGCCATGTCGGCGGTGTTGTTGGGTTCGATCGCCGGCGCCGTTGTGGGGCTTGTCTCCGTGGTGGCGGCGCGGAAGAAGTTCTCGGAGTATGAGTTGCCTTTCGGGACCTTCCTGGGTCTCGCGGGGCTGGTGGTGGCCCTGGTTGGGCCATGGTGGTTGAAGCCGTAGTGGTGTGGGGCAGGCTGTCAGCCTGCGGCGGACTGTCAGTCCGCCTGTACGGCACTTGCACGAGACCGGCCAGGCGGGTTAACAACCCGCCGCAGGATGACATCCTGCCCCACATAAACCTGGCGCCCGTGCGCGTGCAAAATGGACCCGAAGGTCCTAACATGGAAAGTCACCCTTTCCCGATACGGAGCAAATTACGATGAACAAGAGCACCTTGCGGCGATTGTCCGCCGCGGTTCTGTGCGTCCTCGCGGCTGCCGCCGCGCCGGTCACGGTCCAGCGCCACGTGAACTTCGACGGCGGTTGGCGCTTCTTCAAGGGCGATGCCGCCGGGGCCGAAAAGCCGGGATTCCAGGATTCCGCCTGGACCGAGGTTCGCCTGCCGCACGACTGGGCCATCCTGGGTCCTTTCGATTCCAAGCAGAACCCCCATACCGGCGCGCTGCCCATTTTCGGAACGGGCTGGTACCGCAAGTCGTTCACCCTCCCCGAAGACGTCAAGGGCCAATCGGTGAGCGTGCTGTTCGATGGCGCCATGAGCAACTCCCACATCTGGCTGAACGGCCACGAGCTGGGCAACCGGCCCTACGGCTATAGCAGCTTCTTCTTCGATCTCACGCCGTTCCTCAACTTCGGCGCCGCGGCCAATGTGCTGGCGGTGCGGCTCACGCCGGAGGACCAGTCATCGCGCTGGTACCCGGGAGCGGGGATCTACCGCAATGTGTGGCTGGATATCACCGCGCCAGTGCACGTGGCCACCTGGGGGACGTACGCGACCACCCCCGAAGTTACGGCCGACAAGGCGGCGGTTTCGGTGAGGACCGAGCTGCGCAACGACGGCAAAGACGCGGCCACCGTGACGCTCGCCACCAGCATCCTGGACGCGGCCGGCAACGCCGTGACGCAGACCGAAAACGAGGTCAGCGTTCCCGGGTCGGGCGACCAGATCGTCAACATCCAACTGACCGTGACGAAGCCCGAGCGGTGGGACATCGACCGTCCCTATATGTACAGCCTGGTCAGCCAGATCAAGCAGGGCTCGCGCGTGGTGGACCGCTACGTCACGCCCATGGGCATCCGCAGCATAGTCTTCGACAAACAGAAAGGCTTCCTGCTGAACGGGCACGCGGTGAAGCTGCAGGGCGTTTGCGACCACCACGACCTGGGCGCGTTGGGCGCGGCGGTGAACCGGCGCGCCATCGAGCGCCAGTTGCAGATCCTCAAGGCCGCCGGCGTCAACGCCATGCGCACCAGCCACAATCCGCCCGCGCCCGAGTTGCTCGACCTGTGCGACCGTATGGGCATCGTGGTGATGGACGAGAGCTTCGATGTGTGGCGCAAGCCCAAGGTTCCCAACGGCTACAACAAGTACTACGACGAGTGGAGCGAGCGCGACGTGCGTGACATGGTACGGCGCGACCGCAACCATCCCAGCGTGATCATGTGGAGCATCGGCAACGAGATTCCGGAGCAGGGCAACGCGGACGGATGGAAAGAGGCGCAGCGGTTGAGCAGCCTGTTCCATGGCCTGGATCCCACGCGGCCGACCACGTCGGCGTTCAATAGCCCCGGGGACGCCATCCGCAACCAGTTGGCCGAGTACGTGGACATCCCCGGCTTCAACTACAACCCGTGGCTGTATGAGTCGACCCTGAAGGAGCATCCGGGTTGGATCGTCTACGGCTCGGAGACCTCTTCGTGCGTCAGCTCGCGCGGCGTTTACCACCTGCCCATCGAGAAGTACCACAAGCACCCGTCGCTGCAGCTTACCAGCTATGACGTGATCGCCCCGCCATGGGCCTACTGCCCCGATGCGGAGTTCCTGTACCAGGAAAAATTGCCGCAGGTGCTGGGCGAATTCGTGTGGACGGGCTTCGACTACATCGGCGAGCCCACGCCGTTCTACGAAGGCCGGAACGCCAATGGGGGAACCGACTGGCCGTCGCGCAGCTCCTACTTCGGTTTTGTGGACCTGGCGGGCTTCCCCAAGGACCGCTACTACTTCTACCAGGCCGAGTGGACCAAGTCGCCCATGGTTCACGTGCTGCCCCACTGGAACTGGGCGGGGCAGGAGGGCCAGCCGATCCCTGTAATGGTCTACACCAACGCCGACGAGGTGGAGTTGTTCCTCAACGGCAAGTCGCTGGGCCGCAAGAAACGGTTCTCCGAACCGGTGGCGCTGCCGGTGGGCCGCAACGTGGCTAATGGCGTGAAGCAAACGGATCCGGAGCTGATGACGGCGGACGGCAAGTTCCTCAGCAAGTGGCGCCTCCAGTGGCAGGTGCCCTACGCGGCGGGATCGCTCAAAGCCGTGGCCTACCAGGGCGGCAAGCAGGTGGCGGTGGACGAGGTGAAGACGGCCGGCGCACCGGCGAGGATCGAGTTGGTTCCGGACCGCGCAAGCATCGCGGCCGATGGCGACGATCTTTCCTTCATCACGGTGCGCATCGTGGATAAGGATGGCAACTTCTGCCCGATGGCCGATTCGCTGGTGGAGTTCAAGGTCACGGGCGCGGGGACGATCGAAGCCGTGGACAACGGTAATGCGGCAACCGAAGAGCCGTTCCACGCCGATCACCGCAAGGCCTTCAATGGGCTGGCGCTACTGATTGTGCGGTCGAAAGCGGGTGCGCCGGGGGCCATTCACGTGACGGCGGCGTCGCCGGGGCTGGCGCAGGCGAGTGCGGAGTTGACGGCGCGGAAATAGGCATTTTTTCTATCAGCAATCCACTTCTGAACGCGCAGCAGCGGTTTTATGTGGGGCGGGATGGCATCCTCGGCGGGTTGGTAACCCGCCTCAAGGAGTCTGTCGGAGATAAGCTCCGCCGGCCGTCATTGCCGTTAACGCTCGCACGTACTGGATCGGGGAGTCCCGACTTGACAACCGGTTGTCCGAACCTAGCACGCGGGTTTATCGCGGCATCGCGCTGGCGCCGGGCAGTGCGGCCGCGAGATGTTACTCCCGGTGGCCTTCAGGCCGTTTGCGGCCTCCAACCGGAACGAAACAGCTTCAGAATGTCGCCGGTCAGGCAGATCCAGGTGGTCGGTGCGGAAGCGCTTCCCCATAGCCATATCCCATGGCCACAGCGACGTACGCTGACGCGTTCTCTTCCCAAATGTTGCAGCGCCCGGACCTCGCTGGATCTGTCACGGCGTGCGTGAGGGATTACGCTCCGTCTGTCCCCGACCTTGCTCCCAGGGACGTTACAATTCAATCAGACCGGTGCCCAAGAAGGAGATTCCGGCCAAGGATAGTTCGCCCCATGAATTTCACATCCAACGCGCTCACTCTTTCTGCGCTCGCACTTTGCCTCCAGTTCAGCGCCGCAGCGCAGCAAACCGTGCCGGCCCGGGAGAACCATTCTGAGCGATATAAGCTGGCCAACGGCCTGCAAGTGATCTTGCACGAGGACCACAGACTGCCCATCGTGGCGGTGAACATCTGGTACCATGTCGGCCCGGCCAATGAGCGCGCGGGGCGCACCGGATTTGCTCATCTCTTTGAACACATGATGCTTCAAGGTTCCGGGCATTTGGGCGAGAAATCGCCATTTCAGCTTTTGGAATCTATTGGCGCCACGCACATTAACGCCACGACCTCGTTCGATCGCACCAACTATTTTGAGACTGTCCCCGCCAACCAGTTGGAGACGGCGTTGTGGTTGGAAAGCGATCGCATGGGCTTTCTGTTGGATTCCCTGAATCGCACGCGGCTGACTAACCAACGCGACGTGGTGCGCAACGAGCGGAGAAAATGGGAGAGCGCGCCATACGGCCTGGTCGACGAGGAGTTGTATCACCAGCTATTTCCCCAGACTCACCCCTATTACGCCGACGTAATTGGCTCTCATGCCGACATTGAAGCGGCACGGCTGGCCGATGTCCGCGAATTTTTCACCGAGTATTACGTCCCCAACAATGCCTCGCTGGCCATTGCCGGCGACTTTGATCCGGCTGCCGCCAGGAAAATGATCGAGAAGTATTTCGGGCCACTCCCCAGTGGTCCTGCCGTGCCTGCAACACCGGTTGTAACGCCCGCTATTACCGCCGAGCGTCGCGTCGTTGTCACAGACACCGTGCAACTGCCGAAAGTGATTCTGGGCTGGCTGACGCCACCGGCCTACAAGCCGGGCGACGCCGAAGCGAACATAGCGGCGCTGATTCTGGGCGGCGGAAAGTCCAGCCGCTTTTACCGCGAATTGGTTTACAGGCAACAGATTGCCCAAACCGCTACTTGTAGCAGCGAATCACGGGCACTCGCTTCCATTTTCTCTTGCGAATTGCAGCCCAAACCTGGCATAACCGCAGAGAAGCTGGAAGCCGAGGCGGACAAGATCATTGCCGAATTCATGCAGGACGGCCCAACCTCCGCCGAGTTGGAAGGGGCGCGCAACACCATCGAAACCGGCCTGATCTTGGGATTGGAGCAACTGGGGGACGGAACGGCGCGGCAGGGCGAATTGGACCAAGTGGCGAACAGTCTAAACCATTACAGCCAGTACACCGGCGACCCTGACTACCTGGCCAAGGATTTGGCCCGCTACGAGGCTGCCACCGAGCACGCGGTGCTGGGGCTGGCCCGGAATACGCTGCGCAAGGACCAGCGTGCGGTGATCTACGGAGTTCCCGGCAAAAAGGCGATCTACGACGTGGCGCGCAGTGCCGAGGACACCGACGCCAACGTCAAAATCGAACCGGCGCATTCGGCAGCCTTTGAAGCCTCCCAGGCCTGGCGCGCAAGCCCGCCCAAGCCCCGTACGGAGCGGGCTCTTACTCTGCCGCAACCGGCCATCTTCACGCTTGCCAATGGTCTCACCGTCCACTTGGTCGAGCGCCATGAAAAGCCCGCTGTCACCATGCAGTTGCTGGTGCTGGCCGGCAGCGACAGCAACCCGCCCAATCGCCCCGGTCTGGCGAGCCTCACTGCGGCCCTGCTCAACGAGGGCACCACCTCCCGCAAGGCCGGACAGATCGCCGCCGAGGCCGCGCGGCTAGGCACTGAAATGGAAGCCTACAGCGACGCCAATGCAACCCGCATCCGACTTTCGGTGCTTTCCAAGAACGCTGCCCCGGGGCTGGAACTGATCGCCGACGTGGCGCTGCATCCCCTGTTTTCCGCAACGGATCTGACACGTCTCCTTTCCAACCGCAAAACGGATCTACTGCAGCAGTTGGACAGTTCCTGGGGCATGGCGTATCGCGTCGCCTTTCTCAATCTCTACGGACAAACCAACCCTTATGGATATGACCAACTCGGGTCCGAAGTCTTGCTTCGCGACCTCACTCGGGACGAGGTGGCTGACTTCTATGCCCGGCACTATGGCCCCAAGAACAGTCTGCTGGAACTGACCGGCGACCTGACTCCGGACCAGGCGCGCAAGCTGGCCGATTCAACCTTGGGGCGGTGGCGCTCATCGGCTGCGCTTGCGGCGCCGCCTCCGGCCCCCAATGCGCCCGCACGCCGCATTCTCATTGTGGACAGACCCGGCGCCCCGCAGACCACTCTGGTTGTCATCGCTCCCGGCCAATCCCGCAACGCCGGGGACTATCCGGCTGCGGCCGTCATGAACGCCGCTTTGGGAGGCCTGTTCTCCTCGCGTATCAACACGAACCTGCGTGAAGAGCACGGCTATGCCTATTTCACAACCTCCGCCTTTCGCTACTACCGGGGCGTCGGTCCCTTTCTGATCCGGGCGCAGGTCAGAGCCGACGTCACTGCCCCCGCTGTCGATCAGCTCTTCCGGGAGCTGGATAACATGCACACCAAACCCCTCGCCAACGAAGAGCTGAGCCGCGCAAAGGGCTTCCTCATTCGTTCGCTGCTGAGCGATTTTGAGAGCACGAAAAGTATCAACGACCAGTTGGCCGGCCTCTGGCTGTTCCAACTGCCTCCGGACTACTTCAGCAAGCTGCCCGCGCGGATCGGGGCAGTCACTTCCGCCGATGTCCAGAAGGCGGCGGCGAGCTATATCCGTCCGGAGAATATGCTGCTGGTCGCCGTGGGCGGCAAAGACAAAGTTGAAGAGAGTTTGAGAGATCTGAAGCTGGGGCCCGTCGAGACTTGGACGGAATTAGCCACTCGTTGAAAGGCGCCAATGCGCGCCGCGGAACTGGAAGCACACGTTGCATCGACTCTGGCGCCGCGCAGATCGGCCGCGAGGTGTTGCCGGCGTCCGCGTGCGTGATTCGGCGGCTGTCGCCGGGCGGCTTCTGCGCGGGCGTCTGAAGGCGGGTTGACAACCCGCCGCAGGATACCATCCTGCCCCGCATAAGACGGGGCTTGCCACGCTGCGGCGGCTTGGATACCATTACTCCATGCCGCAACCAACCCGCCGAGACCTCGTCCGTATGGCGGCCGCAACCGCCGCCGCCCGCTTTGTCCCGTCCTCGCTCGCACAGGAGCCGCAAACCATAGGCTACTGCGTGGTCGGGCTGGGCCGTATCGCCGGCCACTTTATAGAAGGCAGCCGGCAGTCCAAGCACACCCGCATCACCGCGCTGGTGACCGGGCACCGAGATAAGGCGGAGAGGTACGCCTCCCGGTTCAACATCCCCGCCAGCAGCATCTACAACTACGAAAACTACGACGCCATCGCCGATAACAAAGCCATCGACGCGGTGATCGTCTGCCTGCCCAACTCGATGCACGCCGAGTACACCATCCGCGCGGCGCGCGCAGGCAAACACGTGCTGTGCGAGAAACCCATGTGCACCACGGTGGCCGATGGGGAGGCCATGATCGAGGCTTGCCGCAAGGCCGGGAAGAAGCTGATGATCGCCTACCGCTGCCACTACGAGCCGCTCAACCTGAAGGCCGTGCAATGGCTGCGGGAAGGCCGCATCGGGACCATCCAAACCATCGAGAGCGCCTTCGGCTACAGCAGCGGGCCGGGCGAGTGGCGCCTCACCCAAAAGCTGGGCGGAGGCGGGCCGCTCCTGGACGTGGGGATTTATTGCCTCAACGCCACACGCTACCTGACCGGCGAGGAGCCCGCCGAAGTGAAGGGCGAAATGACGGTGGTGGACAAGGCCGATCCGCGCTTCAAAGAGGTGGAAGAGCACGTGGCGTGGAGCATGAGTTTCCCGTCCGGCGTGGTGGCCTCGTGCCAGTGCAGTTACGGGGTGGAGATGCCCGGCTACTTCCACGTCCGCGGGTCGAAGGGCACGCTGCACATGGAGCCGGCGTTCAACTATGACGGGCTGCGCCTGACGGCGCGCATTCGCGGGCAGGCGCCCATCGAGGAAACCAGCCAGTACCGCGACCCGGCGCAGTTCGCCCCGGAAACCGACCACCTGGCCGAGTGCATCTTCGAGAACCGCACGCCGAAATCGTCGGGCGAAGAGGGCCTGCGCGACATGCGGATCATGATGGACCTGTACAAGTCCTGCGGCCGGGCCTGATTCAACGGCGGCTCAGGAACGGGCTGCCCGCGATGAAGAATCGCAGCGGAAGCTCGGCGCAATGGCGGATGCCGATGCGCGTGGCGGTGCCTATCTCGAAGGGCCGCTCCTCGGCGGGCGCGCGCACCACTAGAGAGCCGCGCGTCGCGTCGGCGCCATTGTGGGCGCGCCCGATACCCATGGCCAGGGTGAGGCGCCCCGGCCCCGACGCCAGATCCTCGATGCCGCGGGCGCGCGGGCGGTGCTGGCGCATGCGGTCGAGCCCGGCCACCGGTTCGAGCGCGCGCAGAAGGACGCATCCCGGCGTGCCATCGGGCTCGGCGACCAGGTTAAGGCATTCGTACATGCCGTAAATGAGGTACACGTAGGCGTGCCCCGGCGGCCCGAAGATCACGCGGGTGCGCGGGGTGAGGCCGCGGGCGGAGTGCGAGGCCAGGTCGTCGCCGCCGGGGTAGGCTTCAGTTTCGACGATGATGCCAGAGGTCTCGCCATGCACCAGCACCTTGCCCAGCAGGGCGCGTGCCACGGTGACGCTGTCGCGGGCGTAGAAGGCGCGGGGGAGGATGGGGCCGAGGCGCATAGCTGTTTGTCGGCGAGCTACACCTAGTATCTTGGAAATCAAACCGGGAAGGTAGGGTACGATCATGCCGCGTCTGCTCGCCGCCGTTTCGCGCGCCCTCGTTGCGTCATGCATTGACTCCGGACAAACCTCGTACACCATCTCGACTGTCGCTGGCGGCGGGCTGCCGGTGAATATGCCCGGAACTTCTGCCGTTCTGTACGGCCCACAAGGAGTAGCGGTGGACAATGCGGGTAATGTCTTTTTCTCGGATGGAAACTCTGTTCCGCGATTGGACGCCGCGGCAGGCGTCCTGACCCTCGTGGCGGGGAACGGGAACGGCGACTTCCCCATGTCTCTAGGCGGCACCAGCGTGACCGTAGACGGCAAGCCGGCGTTCCTCTGGTATGTCAGCCCCACGCAGATCAAACTGCAAGCGCCCGACGTCACGATAACCGATCCGGTAAACGTGACCGTCACCACGGTCTCCGGGACCGCGACGTCTACAGTCACGCTGGCGGCCTACGGCCCGTCGTTCAGCCTGCTCGGCGATGGCAGGCACGTGGCCGCGGAGATCGCCACGCCTACCGGTACCGGCGTTTATGGCAACGGCACGCACGATCTGCTCGGCCCATCCAACACGTTCTCCTACAATACGCGTCCGGTGAAAGCGGGCGAGACGCTGGTCCTCTACGGTGTCGGGTTCGGACCGACGACTCCTCACGTGCCAGCGGGACAGCCGTTCAGCGGCGCAGCGCCCACCAACAGCAAGGTGACTATCACCATTGGCGGAGTTCCGGCAAACGTGGCCTTCTCCGGGATTGCCGAAGCGGGGCTGTGCCAGATCAACCTGACCGTTCCGGCGGGCACGGGCAGCGGCGATCAGCCGCTGGTAGCCAACGGGGTGCGGACCCCGGCTGGCCCAGTGGTCAGCGTGCAATAGGCGCTCCCAAACAAGGAAAACCCCTGGGCCGCAGATGAACGCACTTCTGGACTCCCTCACCTAGCGCGTGCTGGGAGCCGGGTTCCTCGAGAAGGTTTGTGAACGCGCCCTGCTGGCGGAACTCAGACTTCGGGGGGCACCGTGCCTTTACTACCTGAGAGCGTCTGGGCTCGCCATCCGGCTTCTGACCGACTTTCAATAGCCCAAAATCGAGTGGAAGCGCATCGTCCAAGGGACACCTGAACCGTTGGTGCCGCCAGGCGCGCCCGGTTGACAAGGCGGGGTTGTCTGGATATTCCCGGGACGCTACGCTAGAATCCTCGCATGGGTGGCGAACTACTCCCTCAAGCACGGCTCCTGGCGCTGCTCGCACTTTTAGGCGCTCCCTTGCCGGCCCAATCGAACGCCCGCCAGGAGTTCCTGTCGCGTCTGGTGGCGGCGGCCATCGAGCAGACGCATCACGCGGTGCGCTACGATCCGGCCTACGTGAAGATTCCGTATCCGGGCGGAGACGTGCCCGCCGATACCGGGGTGTGCGCGGACGTGGTGATTCGCGCCTACCGCGCGGTGGGCGTGGACTTGCAGAAGGAAGTTCACGAAGACATGAAGGCGAACTTCTCCGCGTATCCCCGCAAGTGGAAGTGGCTGGCGTTTCGCCCGGATAGCAACATCGATCACCGGCGCGTGCCCAACCTCATGGCGTTCTTCGCGCGCAAGGGCAGCGCGCTGGCCATCACGAAGCGGGCGGAAGACTACCTGCCCGGCGACCTGGTCGCGTGGAACCTGGGAGGGGATGTCACGCACATTGGGATTGTGGCGGACCGGAAATTGGGGGCCACAGGGCGGTACATGCTGGTACACAACATCGGGGAGGGGCCCAAGCTGGAAGACGTGCTGTTCGACTGGATAATTATCGGGCACTACCGCTATTTCGGACCGGGGAAGCCGGCCGCCGTTCGATAACGATTGTTATTGCCCCCCTATAGCCCATTTCCAGCCTTGTTACATACCCGAATGAAAGGTAAAGTCGCGGCATACATGCGTTACCTGACTACCGCATTTGTTGCCTTGACACTGGGCGGAGGGATTGCCGGTGCGCAGCCCGCCCCTCGCAAAGAGCCCGTCCACTTCTCCGGGCCGGCTCTAGCCGCTCGCGTCGAGGCACCTCCGCCGGGGCTCCGGCTCGGCTTGGCGAGGCCTCGGGAGTTCGCTCTGTCGGCGTTGAGCGAATCCGAGAAGGCCCGGTTGGCCGTCCGCGGTCCCCGGCTTAGGACGGGAATCCACCGGGATCCGGCCGGTCTGATGCAGGTGGGCGCATGGCAGACCGCTTCCGACGGCACACCGCTATGGCGCGCGGCGCTGCGATCTTCGGGGGCGGCGGGCTTGCGTGTGGAGTTCCGAAATTTCTCGGTGGGCGATGGCAAGGTGTGGTTGTACGATGGATCACAAATCGCGGGGCCGTATAGCGGGCGCGGGCCGTTCGATGATGGGCACTTCTGGAGCGCCTCGGTGGCCTCGGAATCGGTGGTTCTGGAATACCAGCCGGCGGGAGACGCGGGCAGCGATCCGCCGTTTGAGGTGGTCAACCTTGTCCACCAGACGCGCCGGGCCGCGGCATTTGCCGATCCTCAGATGCCGGGCGACCCGCCTCCCGATCCCGCCGATTTCTGCATGCTCGACCCTAATTGCTACCCCACCTGGAAGCCGGCCATGAGCATGGTAGGGATAGTTAGTCTTTTGGACGGCGGCGACGAGTATTTGTGCTCGGGGTCGCTGGTGGCCACTCGCGACAACAGCATGAAGCCCTACTTCTTGACGGCGGGCCATTGCGTCAGCACGGAAGACGTGGCGCGGACGGTGGAGGTGTTCTGGAAGTATCAGACATCCTCCTGTGGGGGCTTCGCTCCGGTGAGCCGCTACGTCGGCGAGATGTCGCCAGTGGGCTCGCATCTGATCGGCGCGGGGACCATCGCCGAGGGCGATTACAGCCTGCTGCTGCTGCCGAGCGTGCCGGCGGATGTGACGTTCGCGGGATGGGACACGGGAGATCCGGAGGTAACGGCGTCGGTGGCGGGGATCCATCATCCCGCCGGATCGTGGAAGCGCATCTCGTTCGGAGAGCGCGCCGGGGACGTGGACGCTCAAATTGTCGACGATGCGGGGGTGCTGGAGACGGCGCCGGCCGCCCTCTATCTGCAAATCCAATACGACCAGGGGCGGACGCAACCCGGCTCTTCGGGATCGCCGCTATTCAGCAGCCCCGGAGTGGTCGTGGGAACGCTGACGTGGGGGCTCGAGAGCGACGAGCTTTCGGTCTGCGAGATCCAGCCGTTCTACTCCGGCTACGGCCGTTTCTCGAACGCCTACAATAATCTGCAGGCGTACTTCGAGGACTGGCCGGCGGCGACGGTGACGCCGGCTCCCGCGAGCCTGAACTTCAGCGTGGTCAACAAGGCCACCCCGGCGGCACAGACGGTGCAGTTGACCACGGGGACGGCCAGCAAAATTGCGTTCCAGGCGCGGCCCGACGCCTCGTGGATCGGCGTATCGGCGACCGGCGGCCAGATTTCGGCCTCGGCGCCGGTGGCGCTGAAGATCTCGGTGGACACTTCGAAACTGTCGCTGCCGGGGCAGTACTCGGGCACGGTGAGCGTTCTGGCGGGCTCGGCGGCGCCCCAGTTCATCAACGTATCGGTGACGGTGCAGACGCAGCAATCGAGCGTGTTGGCGGTGGTGACTCCGGCGGTGGTAGTGGCTTCGAATGGGGTGTGGAGCTTCCAGATGAAGTTGGCGGAGACGGCTGGGGTATCCACCACGGTAACAGCGCTAAAGATTGGCGGAACGGACTACTCGGGGTATATCACACAGTGGTTCGGAACCAATCACCTGGCGGCCAACGGGACGATTCAGGCTTCGCTGCGGGCTTCCGGAGTGAACGGCGGACCGCAGTACTTCGAGTTCTGGGGGGTGGACGACGCCAGCGGGCAGACCTGGTACCGGGTGGCGTCGGCTACTTTCCAGTAGGCAGCACGGCGGGGCAAGGTGTGGAAACGCATAGTTTGCAATTATTTCCCGTTGTATGATAGGGATAGCACCGGGAAATGACCACTGGTATGAAGTCTATCGGCGAGACGATCCGTCGGGAGCGGCTGAGGCAGAATCTCGAACTAGGACAAATCTCGGACGAACTTAAGATATCGTCGCGAATGCTGGCGGCGATTGAGGACGAGAAGTTCGAGAGGCTGCCGGGCGGAGTGTTCTCGCGAAGCTTCGTGCGGCAGTACGCGCGGTTCCTGGGACTGGACGCGGACGAGATTGGCAGATGTGCCGACCGGTTGTTAGAGCCCGTTCCCGAGGAAGCGCGGGAGGCTGAGGCAGCGCGTCCTCCGGCGCCCCCCGTGAAGCAACCGGACCCGCCCGTGCGGCAGCCGGTAGCCCATGGGCGGCAACAAGCCAAGCCGGTGCGGCCGCCGATTCCGGCAATGCGTCCGCAGCCAACGCAGGTGCAAGTTCCCCCCATGGACAATTGGGCGTCGGTTGGGGGACGGCGTTTCTCCTGGAGATCCCCGCTACCGGCGCTGGGGATGGTGGTGGTAGCGATGCTGGGAAGCGCGGGCTTGTACGCCTGGTGGTCCCGCGGCCGGCACGCGGTGGCGGCTCCCGAACCGGCGGCCGCGGCGAGCGTTCCGCTTCACCAGGCAGCCGCGCAGCCGGCTCCGGCACCGCCCGCCGCCGCACCAGCCGCGACCGCAACGGCGGCGCAGCCGGAGGCGAATCCCAATGCCGCGGTACGGGTGGAACTGACCGCCGCGGAACCGACGTGGGTGTCGGTAAAGAGCGACGACAGGTACCTGTTCAGCGGCCTGTTGGAGGCCAACCAGAGCCGCGTGGTGGATGCCAACACCACGGTGCTGCTGGTGATCGGGAATGCCGGCGGAGTGAGCATCCAACTGAACGGAAAACCGATCGGGAGCGTCGGGCCGAAAGGCCAGGTACGCAACATTCAACTGACTTCGGGCGGATTCGAAATCGTTCCGCCTAAGCCCGCCGTGTCTCTCGCACCCATGTGACGCCGGCCGGCGCGCCGGCGTTTCCGCTCCAGGTCGATCAGTTCCTGCCGGCGGCGCATTTTTATCCGTTCGTCCACCTTGCGCCAGAACTTGCGGAAGTAGCTCACCGCCGATATCAAGGCGAAGAACACCACAATCCACATGAGGACCATGCCTGGCGTGTGGAACGCCGGGTGCCCCATGGCGACTAACATGCAGGAAATGGCCAGCACCTGGGAGAACATCTTGGTCTTGCCCAGATCGCTGGCCTTGACGGTGTAGCCTTCGGCGGCGGCGATACTGCGGAGACCGGAGACGGCGAACTCCCGGCCGATGATCACGATGGCCATATAGGCCGGCAGCATGCGGACCTGCACCAGGGAGATGAGGGCGGCAGAGACCAGCAACTTGTCGGCGATGGGATCAAGTAGCGTGCCGATGGTGGTGACCTGGCGCCAGCGGCGGGCCAAGTGGCCGTCCAGCAGGTCGGTGGCGGCGGCGCAAAGGAAGATAGCCAACCCCAGCCACTCATGGGTCAAGTGAATTCCCCAGACGTCGAACCCGAAGCGCTCCTGGACCAGCGCCGCCACAAGAAGCGGCACAAAGAAGATCCGGAGAAGCGTCAAAGAATTCGGAATGTTCATTGGCCCAAACCCAACTGTAATACGGCGGATGGTCCGTCAACAAGCTGAGACCGGACCTGGGGCGCCGCGGAATTCGGCGTGGGCGCGGTTTGGAGGCAGATTTCAGGGCGGGCGGGAAGGGCCGGCCGGCGGCGCAGGGCCGGGCTCGGGCGAGGCAGAGCGGCAAGCCGGGACATCGGCTTATACTTGTATTTCGCCCATGCTTGTCTCACGCCGCAATTTCTTCCTCGGCAGCCTGGCCTCGCCACTGCTGGCCTCCAAAAAAAAGAAGGTGGATAGAGTTCGCCCGAATCTGCTGGTGATTCTGGTGGACGGGCTGCCGGCCTGGATGACCGGCTGCTATGGTAACCAGGAGATCCGCACGCCCAACATTGACCGGCTGAGCCAAACGGGCACGCGCTTCCTGAATGCCTTCGTTCCCGCGCCCGTCCCAGGACCGGGCCGCAACGCGTACCTGACCGGGCGGGTGACGCGGAGCGGCGGTGCCGTGGCTGCGGCCAACGCATTGGATTCCTTGCTGCCCCAGGGCGGATACGCGTGCCAGACGGTGGGAGGGCGGACGCTAGCCGAATCGACGGGCGCCGCGCTGCAGTTCCTGGACCGGCAGACGGCGGGCAAGCCATTCAGCCTGACGGTGCTCTATAGAGGACTGGAGCCGCCCTACGACGCGGTGCCGAAAGAGTTCGTGGACACATACGAAGGACAGCGATTCGAGAGTTGGGCCGCCGATCCGCCGGCGCGGACCGCCGTCAGCGGCAAGGAAATGTTCGCCGCCCGGACGTTGAACCTGCGCAAAGCGGCGGGCGCGGTGAGCGCCTTCGACGCCGAAACCGGCAAACTGATGACCAGGCTCTTCGACCGGCGATTTCTGAACGACACGCTGGTGGTGTTCGCTTCCACTTGCGGCTGTCTGCTGGGCCACCACGGCCTGTGGGGCAACGGCGACGCCTCCGATCCGGTGAACATGTTCGAGGAAGTGGTTAACGTTCCGCTGATCTGGAGCTACCCGGCACGCGTGCCGCCATCCATCATGCAGGTAGGGCTGGTGAGTGCCTACGATCTTCTGCCGACTCTGGCAGACTTCCTGGGTGTAGCTTTGCCCGCGGGAAATCTGCAGGGCAGGAGTTACGCGCCGGAGGCCATGGGGAAGCCGTTCCCCAAGAAACAGCCGTGGCGCACCACCGTGTTCGGCAGTTATCGCAACACCGAGATGGCGCGGGTGGACCGGTACAAACTGGTGATGCGCGACGAAGGCAAAGGTCCGGGCGAACTCTACGACCTGCGGATGGACCACACGGAAGCGGACAACCATTACGCGGACGCGCAATTTGAAGACGTAAGGAACAGCCTGGCGGGTCAACTGGCGGCTTGGCGGAAGACCCTCGCGGGTTAGGAGCCGGCGGACGATTCGCGCCGGCCCCTTCCCTGGTTAGACAACCGGGTTACTTAGCCACCACCGCAATGAGCGGGTTATTGGAGGCCTGTCCGGCTATGTTGATCACAACGGTGCGATCTCCTGCCGCCACCTTCGGAACCGAAACGTTCGCCTGATAAAGCCCGACTGACCCAGGCGTCAGACCGATGTAGGAGACCGTGGCGTCAGTGCCGGCCACCGTCACGGAGTACGTTCCGGTGATCCACGAAAGCCCGGCGGGAGATGGAGCGCCCGTCACCAACGGCGCGGTGGGCTTCACCGGGCCGCCGCCTCCGAACCACACGGTAACGATGTCGCCAACCTTGGCCGGCGAGGAGGGAGAATTTAGACTGCCATCCTGGTTCGACACAACTGCGCGGTTGTTCCCCCATACGAAGATCCCCGGCGTTCCCGTGGCCGGGACCGTGACAGCCACCGCGTTACTGGTTGCGGAGCCATTCTTCACCACCACGGTAGCCAAGCCAGGCTGGGCGTCCTCCGGCATCTGCGCATTGATCTGGGTCGGACTCAGATACCACAACGGCACCTGTTCCCCATTGACCGTCACGGTGGTGGAAAGGCCAGACGTGGGGAAAGGGACGGAAGTGGCTTGCCAAACCTTGCTGGCCAGACCCGAGCCGTAGATCGTGAACCAGCTTCCCGGAGGCGTCTGGTTGGAGTCGAAGCTCGCCGCGTTCACCACGGACAGTCCGGGATTGCCGAACGCCGCGTGGCCGGTGGCATTGAAGAGGACCTGTGGGCTTGCCGCCACCCAGGAGAAGTTGCCGGCAGCCGCCCCGGTTATGGCCAACGCTCCGGCGTACTTGTTATTGGCCGTATCGGTGAGGGTCATCGAACCCAGACAGGCAGGCGTGACGGAATAGGTTCCGGTGGCCGATACGCTGGTGGTGGCCGTGTTCGTCGACTGGGTCCAATTGGCGCTCGCATTGCCTTGGCCGTCCAACACAAACCACCCCACGATATCGGCGACTCCCGTGTTGGTCGATCCGGAAAGCAGGTTGCCAGTGGCGTTGAAGGGCCACTGGCCCGACAGAGTGCTTTCGGCGCAAACGGCCGGCTGCACGGTACCGCTTCCGGTGTAGGCGTAGGCGGAGTCGGTTCCCACCATGGCGAATGACTTCGCCACTGAAGTTGTGGCATCGAGCGAGTAAGCCACCACAGCGAAAGTTGCCGTGTCGCCAGTCGATATATTAATGGTTCCCTGGCAATTGGACTGGACAGAGTAAGTTCCCGAGTACACCACGGGCGTACCGAAAACCTGGCTTCCATTGACGGCGTTAGTGGTCAGGTTGAAAGTAACGCCGCCAACCCCATCGAACGTCACCGAACCGTTGGATGCCATGAGCCTGGTGGTGACTCCGGCAGGCACCAGGCGCCCGCTGAGAGTTGCCTCATAGGTCCCTTTCAGCGTCGAGACGGCGCAGCCCGATCCTGTGACGATTTGGGCCGCGGAACCGGATCCGTCCAGGACCGCCTGTGGGGACGAAATGGCCAGGGAGAAGTCCGGCGCGGTGGCGTAGATACTGAAAGACACGGCATACTGGTTGTTGGCCGCATCGGTGAGGGTGGCCGAGGCCAGGCACGTGGAAGTTACCGAATAGGTTCCAGTGGCCGTCACTGTGGTGGTGACCAGATTTGCCACCTGGGTCCAGTTGGCGGTCAGGTTGCCTTTCCCGTCGAATTGCAGCACGCCCGCCGCATCGAGCACGCCAGTCACAGTGGCACCCGAAAGGCTGTTGCCAGTGGCGTTGAATTCGTGCACCCCCGATAGCGTGGCGGGGCAAGCGCCCGGCTGGGAGTTGCCGCTCCCGCTGTATGCGTACGTGGCGTCCGATCCGGTCAACGAGAATGAAGATGCCACGCCGGTGGTGCTGCCGACGGAAAGAGCATCCATATTGAATGTAGGCCCGGCCGTGATGGAGATGGTTCCCACGCAGTTGGATTGCAGACTGTAAGTGCCGGAATACACCAGCGGCGTCCCGAAAGACTGGCTGGTGGTGACTGTGTTGGCCGTCAAGTTGAAAGTGACCTTGTTGAGCCCGTCGAACGCGGCCGTGCCAACCGCCTGGAAGACTTTCGAAGCCGCTCCGCTAGCCGAGGTTTGGTGTCCGGTCAACAGTAACTCGTAGGTTCCGTTGAGGACCGAGGACGTGCAGGCGCCGCCGCCGATAGCCGTTTGTGCAAGCGCCGGCAAGGCCGGCAGGCAGAAGAAAACCGGCAGCAAAAAAGTGAATCGTCGTCTCATAACTAGTGTGCTCTCCTCACTAACCTAGGAACACGTGTCTCTGCGGCGAGTTGCGGGAATGGTACTGGGGGGACCCCGGGGCGCGGTTGCGGCTAAGTGGCGCTAGCGGCCAGCACGGATGCGCACCCCGGGGCCCGTTAGTTACTTGGCTGGGGGTTTGTATCCATCCAGAGAATGGTTGTGATCTTTGAAATACTTGCCAGCATCGGTGAGGTTGGGGTCTTTGTGCATGGAATCCTTGTCACCCATTTTCGAGTGGCAGAAGTTGCATGTCTTCTTGTTGTCGCTGGCATACTTCGGCGTGCTGAAGCCGGACGTGGGAGCCAGCAGGCCCCCGGTTATCAGGAAGGCCGCGGGCACCAGGACAAGGGCCGCGGGCAGGACCATCTTGACGAAGCGCATGGTGTGTCTCCTAGCTCCTCAGAATATCGAAGTTCACGGTCTGAATGGCTACGATCATTATACGGCGGCTGGGGTAATTTGCAACAAGCTGTTGATAAACGAGTCTTAATGTCCGGGCTTGACGCGGGCTGCAATGCCGGGCTGGGCGGTTGGCATCACAGGTTGGCGTTGGGTTCCAGGCTGCGCCACAGGTACCAGCTTGCCACGGTGCAATAGGGATGCCAGCGCTCGGCCATGGCCTCGACCTGGGCCGGGGTGGGCGCCTCATCCAGGGCATAGGCCTTGCGAATAGCGTTGCGGATGCCGAGGTCGCCGGTGGGAAGGACGTCAGTGCGGCGCAGAGCGAACATCAGGAACATGTGGACGGTCCAGACGCCGATGCCCTTGACCTGGGTGAGGCGCTCGATGACGGCGTCATCGGGCAGGCCCGCCAGGTGTTCGAAGATCAAGCGGCCGTCACGGGTATGGCGCGCCAGGTCGCGGATGTAGGCGGTCTTCTGGCCGGACAGGCCGAGCGTTCGCATGCGGGAGGGGCGCAGTTTCAAGACACTGGACGGAGTGAGTTCGCCGCCCGCGGCCTTCACGAGGCGGTCGAAGATGACGCTGGCCACGCGGCCGCTGAGTTGCTGAAAGACGATGGACTTCACCAGCGTTTGAAAATCCGGGTCGCGAAATTCAATGCGGTAATCTCCGACGCGGTCGATGATCGCGCCGAGGACGGGGTCCTGCCGCTTCAGGTGGATGATGGCGCGATGCATGTTAAGGCAATCCGAAAGTGGATACGAACCCATTGTAGCTGGCGCGAAGGGATTACGTTTCCGCCTCCGATGGCTGGTGCGGAGCGTGGGAGCGGAGGGGCAATGGCCACTGCGTCTCCATCAGGGTGTGGATACGGGAGAAGCGAGGGGAGGTGGCGAGTTTGGAAAAAGCGAGGAAGTGGCATAGGATAGAGAGAGCGGCAAATGTCGGGGCGTAGCGCAGCCTGGTAGCGCACCTGCCTTGGGCGCAGGGGGTCGGGCGTTCAAATCGCCCCGCCCCGACCATAAAATCAACAACTTGCGGCCATAACAGGCTGCTCGTTAGTGTCATTTAGTGTCAGATTTGCGCCATCCAAGACACTGGCGGCGACATGCCCCGTCAGCCGATCACCCATCAAATCTATGGTTCGCCGTCTGCGATCCAGGTCAGAGTGCGTGTAGTGCATCGTCATGCCGGGGTCGCCGTGGCCCATCTGAGCTTGGCGATCTGACAGCGCCATGCCAAGGTCTTCCGCCAACGTGGAATGTGTGTGGCGGAATACGTGCCACCCCATCCACGGCATCTTCAATTTGACCGCAATCGGCTTGATTGTCCGGTTCATCAGGTTCTTCTCATCCAAAGGTGTTCCCTTATCTGTGGCGAACACCAAATCTTCCGGCCCTTGGAATTTCGACTCTGCCATCAAATGCTGCAAAACCGGAAGCACCACCTTTGGCAACGGAAGATCACGGTTCCGTGCCTTTTGCTTCACCGTGCCGAACACACCACGGTAGAAATTCTCCCTGACGGCGATTGAGCCAGCCTCCAACGAGCGATCACCGAGCATGATGGGGTCTTCAGAGAGGTTGACCCTCTTCCTTCGCAGTCCAAGCAGTTCTGCGATATTCATGCTCGTTGTTAGCGCAAGCAAAACGATGGCATAGGCAACAAGTGAAACACGCTCAAGCCCATCCAGCAAGGCCGTTGCCATTTTGAAGTCCATCGCATGTGCTTCCTTAGTGACCTTCTCAGCCATCTCAATTTCTTCTGTCGGAAGTTCTCCGCAGAACGCCTTCTTCGTCCTGGCATACTTGAACACCCGATTCGTAACATTTCTGATGTGAATGACTGTCTGCGAAGACAGGCCAGAATCCCGTTTCAAATTGATAAGACCCTGGACATCATCATGTGTCACGTCTCGCAATCGCTTATCTCCGAGCGCCGGGAGAACGTGCTTGTTTAAGATGTATTCGTAGTGAAGTTGTCCTGCGTGCTTCTTCGTCTTCACCACATCATCCCGAAATCTGCCATCAACAAACTGACGAACCGTCATCATGGATGCGGGCCTCTGAGAAATGGAATTGACCTTATTCAAGATCTCCCCATCCGCAATGCGCTGTGCTTCCCTTTTGCTCACCCCTTTCGCTTCGCAAATTGGCGTATTCCGGCGCACCCGAACGATCTTTCCATCTTCATCAAGTGCGTCTTCCCGGTATGCCACGTACCACACTTTCCCTTGCTTGTGAATCCGTCCTTTTTGGACTCCCCTTCTACGAGCCATGTTGATGCCTTTCCACGGCTCGTGGGGTGGCTCATCTCGAACGGTAACACATTCCCGCCCGTCTCTACCTGCATCACCGGCAGTCCCATCACAACCACGATTACTACGTCTACCCTTCTTCTCTATTCCTTCACTTCGACAATCCAACTCCGTTTCCACCGGCAGACTGCATTTGCGGCAGGACTGTCAGGGCTTGTGTGAACACGTACCTGACGCCGGATGCGCTCATCTGCTGATTTTTCAGGTCTGCTGTGGGCGGCACCCTGCCGTCCCATTTTGGCTTACTGAATCACAAGTTCATGCTTCAACTGCGTTGAATGGGTGCGCCGTATTTGGCGGCAGTCGAATCCGTGCTCTTCATGTCCTTCCAGGGAGCGATTCATTCTCCAGCACGCACCGAACGAATCGCTGTATCCCATGAGTTAATTGTCCTACCGTTCCTGATTCTGTCAACTCCGGTGCCACTGTAATCACTGTAAGCATCGGCTTCACCACCACAGCGGCCATATGTCACACTGAATCACATGCCAGCCAAGCGGAAGGCCAAGGAAGAAGATCTGTCAGCCCTGATAACGGATGCACGGAAACTGCCCCGTCCAGACGGCGACAAGAGATTATCCGATTGCACGCTGCGAGAAGCCGTCGAATCGGTTTATGCAACTTTCGCTTCTGCGTTCCGGGGATTCGGATATCCGCCATCCAAGAAGTTCTTTGAAGAAGACATTCCCGCTATGGTCTTCGACGTAGCGGTCACGGCGGGATGGATTCTCGTAGCGATGGATGCGTTCCTTGATGAGAAGTCGCCGGAATTGCAGGGAAGGCGTTTGGTTTCCTTCGGCGGCTTGATGATCGAGCCGTGGTATCGGGAATCAGAACCGTGACCGGAAGCGCTACGTTTGCCGTCGAAGATGCGACGTTGCCGTCCGAACCGGGTGGGTTGGTTTGCCCTTCGCCCGTCAAGTAGAACGTGACGTATGAGCCGGGAGTCGCCGGATTCGCAGCCGTGTTGTACGAGCCGTCCGAATTCGCCATCGCCGCCTGACCTTGGCCGGAAGAATCTGCCGTGAAAATCCCCGGCGCTGACGGAGCAATCGGTTTCTGAAACGAGTCGGAAGTGCTGCCCTGATACACGACCTGAATTTGAGTGGTAGACTTCCCGGCGAGACCGTAAGGAACCATCGCAGAAATCTGCGTTGCCGACACGTAGATCAGCGGGGCGGGATTCCCATCGAACAACACTTGGACTTGCGAAATGGTGTTTGCGACACGGCCCTGCTGATCCAATTGAAGGCCAGCAACACTGGACGGCCCCATTCCACTACCAAAGATCACCACCATCTCGCCGGGAGAAATCGGGCCGTTGCCGTAGCTGGCGACGTTCGTAACCGCCGACACCGTGGGCTTCGGTGCTTGTCCGAATGCACAATGGGGGAGAGCAATCGTCGTCAGGATAGCGACCACGGATGTCAGGCGGATGTTCACAATTTGGAGCATACAGCCCGCAGCCGCTTCAGCATCAGTTCTCTAAGAGATGCCCCGAATACTAACATTGGTTAGACTCCACTTGCGAACGCTGCCCCGTCCGAACCGTCCCCACCGTTCGATCAGAAACAAGTGTTAGCATTGCGCCAAGCGGGTAGGTGCAATAAAATATGCGTACTATGCCACTTCCACTCATACCACTCGCAATCGGCGCACTCTTTGGTGCGTCCGGGAATAAGAAGAAAGGTGATTTTCAGGCGGTCAAAGGCAGGAAAAAGAAGGACGGCTCAACCGGGAAGGCTTACGTCAGGAAAAAGAAATCCAAATAACGAGCAGTGCCAGGAGTCTCGTTCCCGGAGTCCCGACCTGGAATCATGGTAGGAGTCCCATAAGGGATTCTTTCAGGAATCACCTTGCGGTATTGGCTGGAAGGCCCTATTTCGGATTTTCGTAAGGAAGAGTGTTTTCCCGATCCCACCACGAGTACGTCGGCTTAGTATAACCCTTGCGTATGGGTACCCTAAACGCCCAAACACAGTGTCAATTCTTTTTAGTGGCATCCGCTCCACGGTTCGGTTTGGATCAGCCCTTCAGTTCGCTTTCCAATTCCTTCCGATGCCGCTGCACCAAATCCACCAGCAGCGCCGATACAGACGGCCTACCGCCGTTCTTCAATGAACGACTGAAGGCAACACGGTTAAGCAGTTGGTAGACTTCGACCGGCAAATTTATCCCACTGGTGACGTGCGTCCGCTCGTTCTGTTCCGGCGCTGGCTTCGATGAGGCTGTTCGCTTGGGCATCATTGACAGTGTATCGCTTGGCAATTGCCGATTGCCAGTCGTTGTGAATCCACCCCGACAGCGGCCACGCTCAAACCTGGAAGACAGGCTCTAATCGTCCCAAAATATCGTTGCCAATTGCCACTTGACAAACACATTCTGACCCTCGATAATGGAAGTGTATCGCTGGTCAGACGCCAATTCTGATGCCTACCGAACTGATCGTTCCCAATCGCCCCACGAACACCGAAATCGGCCCACTGGCAGAAATCGCAGATCGGGCTTCCGAGTTCATCCACCAGTCGAAATCGAAAAATACAATCCGGGCCTACCGTGCCGATTGGTCGCACTTTGAGTCCTGGTGCAAGTACCACGGTCAGTCTTCTCTTCCGGCGACAGCGGAAACCGTGGCGCTATACGTCGCAGACCTCGCCGCCACGCACAAGGCAGGAACAATCACTCGCCGCATTAGCGCAATTTCCCAAGCGCACCAAATAGTTGGGATGGAATCTCCCACCAAGGCGGCGAAGGTGAGGCTCGTGATGGCCGGAATCCGGCGCACCTTGGGAACGGCGCAAGAAGCCAAGACGCCAGTGCTGGTGGAAGACTTGAAGCGCATGATCGCCCGATTGCCCGAAGGTTTGCTTGGCGTCCGTGACCGTGCATTGCTGTTGATCGGATTCGCTGGCGGTTTCCGGCGTTCTGAGTTGACAGGGCTGGACCGTGACGCCGTGGAGATCACCAGAGAAGGACTGGAGGTCACGATACGGCGTTCCAAAACCGATCAGGAAGGCGAAGGCCGGAAGATCGGAGTCCCCTACGGATCAAATCCGGCGACGTGCCCGGTTCGTGCATTTCAATCGTGGTTGGAGTCCAGCGGCATTACTGAAGACGCACTGTTCCGCCCGATTACCCGCCACGGCAAGATGGCGGCGACACGCCTTTCCGGTGCGGCTGTCGCTCAAATCGTGAAGAAGTATGTCGAAGCCGTGGGCCTGGACGCCTCCCACTTCGCTGGACACAGCTTGCGATCCGGCTTGGCGACATCGGCAGCATCGGCTGGCGCTTCGGAGCGAAGCATCATGAATCAGACCGGCCATCGCAGTACAGCAATGGTGCGCCGATACATTCGTGGTGGATCGCTGTTTCGGGAGAATGCAGCCGCCGTGGTCGGGCTGTGATTGGTGGCGACGTGGAGATTCCAGAGGGAAGAAGGCAGGGTTCGTAGTAGAGGATGGGTTCAAGCAGTCTTGCGGTTGCTACCGCACAGTGGTTAGCCGATATCGTTCCAGACTGATCTTTTCCTGAACGGCTTGTATATCCAGAATGAGGCGACACAGCACCAGCAGATTTTCGTCTTGGTCGGGTGCGACCAGTTCAAGCTGGCGTTGGGCCTTCAGACGGAGGGCCGTGAGGATAGCCACGCCGTATTCGATATTGTCTGAGGTTTCGTTCCGAAGGGCAGTGCGAAGAGCGGTCATAAAGAATGGCGACTGTTGATATTGTAGTGCGACGGTGCTGCATTTGTCAATTGCCACTTCCCACGCATGATCCCGAAGCAGCATCCCCGGCGCACACTCAAGTTAGACCGAAGCAGCCCCGCTGAAACGCATACACAAACCCACGTTTGGGCGATACCACCGGCCCATGCTCTGATCCTGCATATCGGCCGAAATTCCGGCTCCACCTGCCGCCAACCGCCCGCCAGGACAACGAACGCAGTGACAACAGTGATTACAGCGATGACAGTTTGGGCCTGATCGGTGGTTCCGGCGACGGCAGAACAGTTTTCCACAGATTTATTTTCGAGCCTTGTGTATATCGCAGGAGATATGCGCAAGATCTTGGGGTGGTTCGCAGGGGCCGATACCGACGAGTGCCTACATAATCATTGTGGTCCTGTGGTCGCTTTTGATCTCAAGGTCGCACCGCTCATGGTTCGGGGAAACGACGGCAGCGTGAGACGGTCTGAAAGGTTCTTCACTGTGGGCAAGCTGGATGACAGAACCGGGCACTGCAAACCATAAGCCTGATGCCAGCCGGGAGCCAACACACTCCCGTTAAGTAGATGGGAGTCGCACCAAGGTTGGTTGAGTGCGGCCTGTGATGGCTCCAAACGTCAAGGCCACACGGATGCGGAGTAGCGGGGCTACTCCTGCATCTGTAAATCACCTTCGTCAAGATTCAATCAATTGAATCATGAAATGTCGGTTGCGGTTTTTGCAACCGACTACTTCTGGATTGAATGTTGTAGCTTCGCTTCGGGTTCCATTCAACAACCAGTCCACTTCAAGGCCGTATAAATATCCGCATCGGCATCAAAAGGTATCACGAGATGCCCACCAAGAAATGAGCAAACCAGAACAGCACGAATATGCAATGACATTGCGCCTCCAACAAGCGATGGCCGATGAAATTGAGGACATTGCCTACACTCTCAACCTCACACGGGCCGCTTTCGTTCGACGCAGTATCCGGCGTGGCATCGAACACGCACGCCGACATGAATTGCCGCTCCTGAACAAGAGAGTCTTGGAAGCGATCAGGCCCTAAACCGGCCAGGAGAAAATCACGATGAACGTAGATCTTAAAAACCTGAAAATGACAGACGAAGAATTAGAACGGCTTGATTGGTGCCGTCGAATGCTTGATGAAGAGCAGATCGTTGAAGTGGAAGACGAAGCCCTGGAAATTGCGGAACGAGAAGTGAACGCTCCGATTGCCGCCGAAGAATTGCGAGAACTTCTCGTGACAGTTCTCGTTCGCAATGCCAGCCAGAAGCGCAGTGCGGAGGCCAGCGGAAAATGAAGAAGAGACTATTCACATCTGATCCCAAGACTGCACGCTTGCAACGCATTGAAGCTGAGTTGGGACAGGACATGCTTGAGAAATTGTCCAAGGCATTCGTAGCCCTTGCCGAAGCAATGGTCCGACGTGCGGTGCGAAAAGCAGAAGCGGAGTTGCAGGACACCGGCAAATGAAAACAGCCGAACCGGAGTTGGGCGTGACTTCTGAAGAAGCGGCCACCGAAACCAACGTGGACGGCCACACAGCCAACCGAACGGACATGCTGCCGTGGGAATCGTGCGGCCCTGATTGTCCGGTGTGCGGCGACGGTGAAGAGTGACCGCACACCACGATACGGCAAATACAGTGATGACGCCCTTCACCAGCCGTCATCACTGTCATCATTGTAATCGCCGCTTCGCTCACGCAGCCTCCAAGATTTTCTCGGAGACCGAATATACATATGCCAGTTCGCCGCCGATGCGTTCTTGCTTCTTCAGGCGATTCTTCCCGGATGTGTTCAGGAATCCGGCACGTTCCAGGTTTTCGGCAACCTCTTCCGGCTTCGATCCGGCGCACACTTCATCACGGAACGCATCCGGCAAGATCAGGTAGGCAGACTTCTTTTTGTATCCGATTCTTCCATCAACGGACTTACCGCCGATCACCTCGAATCGGTTTTCATGTTCCACGATGAACTGCCGAACAAGGTCAACCGCATTGGCGACAGGATCGAACGTGCGGCGATATTCCATCCAAGCCTTGAAACACGCTTCGGCGGCGGCAATGGCCTCGCCAGTCTTCCAGCCGGTGAGTTTGTTTGCCGTAGCGACCTCACCAGCGGCAGCAACGAGTCCAAATCGTCGCAACGCTCGTGGCACTTCGCCGGTTGTGTTCGGCGGAAGGAGACGTTTTGTGAACGCTTCGATTTGGGAGCGGCATTCTGCTTCAACATCGGCCCGTGATGCCGTCAGGATGGACAAGAACTTCTGGAGTGGCGTGCCGTAGTGAGTCCGTGTCGCCGCCTTGAGGTAGTTGGCAAACTCCGCTGGACCGCCAAAGGAATGCAGGTTTTCAAAGAGGCCCATTCCGGCTCCGGCGTCAGCAGCGATGTCCAGCAAACGCACTTCTTGTCCGTTCTTCGTTTCCTTCCCGGCTTCGGCCATGTGTTCCGCAAGCGAAACTTCACCGCTTGTCAGGAACATCACACGCCATCGTCGTTTTTTCTGCTGCATTCGAGATTTTCCGTGGCCGTTGGCGATCATATACAACGTTGACCCGACGATGCTGCCGTCCACCAAGCCAAGCTCATCAATGACCATCAGGCAATTGTTGTGCGCTTCGGACACTTCTTCCAGAGCGTTCTTCGTCGTGTCCCAATTCACAAGGTATTTTCCGGCTGATCCGTAGACGCTGGCCGCAACTTCCAGGGCTGTTGATTTTCCCACGCTGGATTTCCCACGGAAGTGAAACCCACCACCTTCCATCTCAACGACGGACAGCAACGGCGCTGCGAATGCCGTGGACGCTGCGAAGATCAGCCGGGTATTGCCAGAACAGAACTTCCCAACACTGTTCTTCCAGTCGCCCGACACGCCAAAGCCGTGATCCCGGTATCGACACCGGAAGTGCCATCATTTTCCCCGGCGCTGATCCCAACACCGGCACCCAATACGTGTTTGCCGCGCTTCCCGATCACAGCATCTTTGGGATAAGTCCGGCGCCCGAGCGGAACGCGGCGCGTTTGACGGACCTGTCCACAGGCAGCGTCATGGAGCTTCCGGCTGGGGGCATGTCGGCGCGGATGTCCCGGCAGAGCGGCTCTGGAAAAGTACAGTCACCTGGACAGTTCAGTCCTCAAATCGACCTTCCAGGAATCGCCTCGAACATAGCTGCTGTCACGAGCTGCCTCTGGGACAATCTTACTTCAACGCTTTCGGTGCATAGTTGGTCTGATTTCGCGAACTTGACATGTCAGTTCAATGGGTTGGGCGATTCGGCCAAGTCAATGTGGGACTTCGGCAAAGAGGTCACGGGTTGCGCGTCCGGCGGTGTTGCTGACTGCTTCTTTACGGCAAGTGATGTTGCCCTGTTTGTCGCAAATCAGAGCTGCCGGCCGGACTGGGTCAACTCCTGCGTCAATCCGGCACCTCCTCAACAGGGTGGAGGTGGAGCCGCGACTCCCGCGACCATCCTCGGAATTACACCGTTCGGTACGCCAGTTGCCGGCCAGCAGTTCAGGGTTCAAATCCAAGTCACGAATCTCATGCCTTCCGGCTATTCTATCGTAGCGGTCGGGCCTGGCTGCCCAACTAACACCAGTTGTGTCGTACCGTCCGGAGTGATCACGGTCGCCGGCAACCTCATGAATGTGCCCTTGACATTGGCACAAGGTAGTTTCAATATCTTTGTGCAGCAACTCGGACAACTTTCCAATGGATGGCCCCTTTCGGTGGGTACGCCGTCCAGCGGAGGGGGCGGGGGAAGTGGCAAAAGTCCCAACGTCGCGATTAGCTTCTCGCCAAACTCGGTGTCGAATTCTGGCGGAGGCACCTGGAGCTACTCCGTTACCGTCTCGGAGTCCGGCGGCGTGCCAGTGACGCTGGTAGGTCTTAACGTCGGTGGCGGCGATTACTCATCGAACATCTCGCAGTGGTTTGGCTCGAATCAGCTCCCCGCGAATGGCAGACTATCTGGGTCGTTCACCACAACGGGAAGCCCAGGTAACTTGACTTGGACGTTTACGGGCGCAGGCTTGTCCTGGTCTGGCTCCGTTAGTTTGCTTCAGTGATGCCTCTTCCGCGGCCGGCGAAACCGCCGGCCGCGGGTTTCATATCGCGAGAACGAGTTTTCCGCTCTGTCTAGGCTTCACTGTCCTTCGGGCTACCCAGAGCGTTTGAGGGATTGCAGAGAAACGGAGGCAGTTCGTATAGAGCCGGTCTTCTGCCTCAAGCACAACGTTCGTTGCTTGATGGCGACGTCAATTTCGTTGGTCCAACGTTCGCCGCCGTCGAGCATCTTGCGGTCCATCCAAACTCGATATCCTTCTGCGCTCAACCGGGCATAAAGCCAGTCGGCAAATGCCCGATTCGCTGGAAGGCCCGTCAATGGCTGGATTCAGCATGACGACCCCCTGCTATTGCAGCAGGTAGTCGGGTACCCGTCGGCAGGACCGTTGCCCTTCGGCAGGCACGCGGTTTCCCGGTTGGTTTGGTGGGTCACTTTTGGCGAGCAACCCTGGGTAACTTCTCGCGAGCGCCGAAGAACCATGACGTGATGATCACGAGACCACGAGTGTCACGTCCCATGAGTAAAACACCTTCTCGCGAACTGCCGCGCGGCCGATGTAGGGCAGCGCCACGCCTCGCTCAATCGTGGGACACGCCGCCGAAGAAGATCTCGGCCTAGTGACCAGCAGGCAATATTCAACCAGTCGACGTATGCTATCTCGGACAGGATCCGCAGTCATCTCGCGTCCTCCGTAGCCCTTCGTGCCGGCAAACAAGAGACTGAGTCATTCACGCCATCTGGCTCGTCGTCGGCGCGACAGTTCGGACCTCAAACCTATGGCGCTGTCCGCTGGTCAATATCCCAGCCACTTTTCCCTTCGCATTGCCGAGAGTCCCCACTTGGAGGTTGGCCATTCTTCCAGACACCAACGGCAGAATGGGACTGGTCGATCCAGGAAATCAATAATATCCAATCCGGATGCAGCGTCACACAGGGATATGGAATCGGCGGAGCTTTGGGGAAATTGAAGGTCAAAACGACGGTTGAGGGTGCCGATGTTCGCAGAAAGTACGCACGAGAATATCTTGCCGTCCTTGAGAAACGGCACCTTGCCCATGCCCAGACAATTCCGGAAAGCCGCATCTGGATCAGAGTCGCCGCGAGAGTTCAGAAAGCGGACAAAGGTAATGATGGGCCCTCTGAATTCCACTTCTACGCCCATGCGCTTGGCTGTTGCAAGCGCACCGTCGAGATTTAGTCTAATCGGATATTTCGTGACCCTAATGACGATCCCATTCTTTCTACAACACTCCCAAAACTCCGATGACTGTTTCGGAAGCAATGTGCCGTTGGTCCCCAGGGTCACTCGTGAATATGGAAAACACGCGCGCACGTCTTCCATTATTGTGAGTACGCCCGGGTGCAAGAGCGGCTCGCCACCCAGCAAGAGGATCTCCGAGATTGTGCGAAACATCTCCGCCAGCCGCCCGAAATCGCGAAGCAACACGGCCGGTTGCGCGAAGTTCGTTTGGGATATAGGCGAGAAATGTCCGCATCCCTTGCAGTTCAGATTGCAGTGATCCACCAAATGAGTTTCCAAGATCTTCAAGCACAACTCGCTGTCGAGAGGCTCACGCATAATATCCTGCTAAATTCATTGTAGGTTCACCGCTCAACAGGGGCGGCAATGACACCAGCGATTCAAGATCTGACAGCGTCACCCCCGCCGTGCCACTGGCCCGCGCGATGCGGCCGAGCACGCTCACGGCCCGCGCAGTTTCCCAAGGGTCCCCACATCCGTCGTGAAACAGCACCACCGCGCCTAGCAGGCCATGAGCGAGCACTGTGGAGACGGTTCGATGATGATGCTGGCCGGTCCAGTCCTCGGAGGACACATGCCAACCAACGGGCTTGAGAGCCTTCAGCCGACAGACCTCGCGGACCAGAGCGGAGCATCGCGCGAAGGGTGGTCGGAACCATCGGGGCGCCACGCCGGCCACGTCGGAGATCAGAGCGATTGTCTTCTCAACGCTGGCGGCGATAGTGGAATAGGTGCACCGCGACAGGTCCTCGTAGTCATAACCTTGCACGCCGACTTCATGACCAGTGGCAACAATTCTCCGCACCACATCGGGACGCAGTCTGGCCTGAGCCCCGACAAGGAAAAACGAGCCCTTCATGCCCGCTTCATCCAACGCGTCCAGCACCCGATAGGTGAGCGTCGGATGCGGCCCACTGTCGAATGTGAACCCACATATCTTCGGATTGCGGATCTCGCCGTTCGGACGGAGCGGTCCAGGCGCCGGCGCGGTTGTGGGAGCCGAGAGCGCCTCTGCAGCCGCGGCGGCTACGACGGAAATATGGCCTGGCAGTGGAGTACCCGCCCAAGCGGCCGGCGCATGCCTACGCTCCTTCGGGAATGGCAGGAATCCGGTCGGTCGATTGGCTTCTGCCGGCATGCGCCCGATGTGATAGAGGCGAATTCCTCCAGCCGCGCCTCCGCCGCCCCCGACGGACGGCTCGTCCCGGTTCAGTGTGGACAAGCTCCAGTCGCCACCGCGCCCGCAAAGCTCAGTCGCAGCGCCGCCGTGAGTCACTGGGATGCTCTTCGCCATCTCCGCAAGGAGATCTTCGCGCAACCAGCCGCCCGCCTCGACCTGCACGAGGTAGTCGCCTCTGCACAGTCGGCGCAGATGTTCTACGATTCCGGCCGGAGCCGTCTCCGGGGGCACGAGATGGGTTCTGACCCGGCCGCATGCAGTGAAGTTGAGCGCCCTACGCAGGTGGCCGGCCGTCTCAGCCGTCGCGGCCAGCACAAGCTCGAATGACTGGCAGGTCTGCGACAGCAGGCTCTCCACAGTGCGGGCTATGCCCGCCTCGTCGTCGGCCGGCGGCACGAGAACCGAAAACAACGGATGCTCGGTGATCTTCGCATCGGGCACGAGGATGCTGTAATCCCAGCACTGCTCCGCAAGCCGAAGAAAGATCTGGACACCGTACTCATTCCTCCGGACGATTGTCTGCAGCCCGCGCAGTGGGCCTTGCACGCTCGGCAGAGGGCATCCGCATGGCGTGACCCACGCCAACCCTGCCCGAACGCCTGGCAGCGAAGCCGTCAGCCGTGTAAACTTCTCTTCAGCTTCCAGCAGATTGTTGTGGAAGAGATTGCGAAACACCGCGAGCAGATTTCCGGTGCCGGCCTCGGCCTCCGGATGCTTCTTTGCCAACCAACTGAGCCCGGCAATCCGCGGGCGCGTCAACCAAATGCTCCTTCCATGATCGATGTGGACAACCTGGCACTCAGGATCGAGCCGAAATTGAGCGCCGCCTAACTTCAGGCGGTACGCCAGATCGAGGTCATGACATCGGAATCCCCGCTCATCGAACAAACCGGCTGCTCTCACCAGATCCGCGGGGGCCGAGGCATTGCAGGTCCAGAAGCCCCAACAGCCGCATCTGCCTGGTTGCGGCTGATGCGTCAGGCGTTCATCGGGACGAGCGCCAGCGCTGAGTCGTTCGAAAAGACGGTCTCCCTCTTGCGGCTGCGCATTTGCGTGCACAACCTCCAACTTAGTCCCGCATAACGCGGTCTCCGTATCCGCAGCCGCATGGCGCTCCAGGCACATCGGGGAAGCGATGCAGTCACTGTCAATGAAGACGAGACGTGCACCACGGGCCTGCCGGATCGCCGAATTTCGGAGTCGGGCGGCGGTGTGAAACTCCCGCGCCCTGGCCTGCGGCGCGGGCGCGGTCCTGACCGCGAACGGAAGATTCCGCAAGTTGTCCGGATCGGGCTCCGCCCCTGCTTCACAGCCGATCAGGAGTTCGTACTCCTCAGGCTGAAGGGATTGGCCAGCCAGGGCACGAACGAAGGCGCCAATTGTCCCCGATCCGTTATAAGGGGTGATCACGCTGATCTGCGGGCCGCCGTTTTGTGGTCTCATTTCTCGGCGCCCCCAATCGAGACCGGCCCATCTGGAACGCGATTCGCTTCGAATGGATCGTCAATCGTGAAGCGGTGATCTATTGGCGCGGCAGCGCGCTTCGAAGCCCCGTCCCCTAATCGCAGGCCGCTGATTCCGACCTCCAAGACACTGAAAGGAGCCTCCCGGAAAGCGGCAAAGCGCCCGCCTTCCGGCACCACGCCGTCGAACGAGCCGCGGAGGTGGTACCCAGCGATGCCGGTTGCGAAGAATTCAAGCGCAAACTCCGTGCCGGGAGCTGCGCGCACCTCGACGGTAAATCCGCCGGTGCAGACGAAGCTGACAACCTCAATGCTCATAGAGAGCGCCGATCCTCCTGGTCCTGTTTGCTGCATTCCAGCCGGCGATTATGCCTCGGCGCGCCAGCGGCGGCCGTTTCAGCCTTGCCTCTCCTCCATTGCCCGGCGAACCGATGCCGGCCGCATATCAGTCCAAGCGACCCGAATAAATGAGAGGCATTCCTGTTTGGTTCCACTCTTGCCGGCATCCAACCAGCCGGACGGGCTCTCACGGTCTGCCGGCCAGATCGAATACTGTTCCTCGTGATTCTTGACCACCCTGTACATCCGGCCGTCGTCATCTTGAAACATGGCGTCCTACCTTACTGGTGTTGATCTATGGGGCGGCGCGCAGACGGATCGCGCGGGAATCGCGATTGAAGCGCATCGCTGCCCGGCCTCAATCCACCAGATCCACGGTTTCCTTAAGTCGTTTCAACATCCCCACAAGCGTGCCGTGAACATGTACGGCCCGCGCCTCGGTTCTTCCCGTCTCGCCGCCTTGCCCATCGACTTCAGCGGCGAGCCGGCTAATCCTCCCAGAGATACGGAACAGCTCGCTCCACTGCTCAACCGAACGATACCAACCCTGGAGATTGTGAGGGTCGTCGCCGCCATGGCTGAACTCCACCCGTACGCCGTACTTCGTTTCGATGAACCGTATCAGCCGGGCGACGACTACGGGCCCCCACAAGCGATCCTGGAAGAAGCCGCTCACCTGATAGCTTGCCTGAAAGACAGGATGAAAGCCGCCAATGTTCATCTCGATGACGCGGAAGCCTGTATCTCCCGTCTCAGCGATATCCCAACCGCACACCAGGTTTGCGACACAGGCGTCCGGAAGGCTGCCCAATATGGAGCGCACATAGTTATTGGGGGCACCGCGTTGTTCTTTCACAGGCCGTCCCGTGTGACGAGCGAACGTCAGGTCCTCGACGACCGAATCCTCCAGCGAGTGCACCCGGTATTCCTCGACGATCGGAATCCTCTCCTGCACTACCCAGTCTTCGTCTGTAAGGTCCGCCACCGCGCGGTCGCGGTCCGACGCGATGGCGCGGATAATCCGCTCGACCTCGCCGGCGCCGTCCGGCGGCGCGCCGTAGCCAAGCGCGCGCTTCACAACTTTTTGTTCAGAGACGACCTGCCGCACAGCGTCTGCATACCCGTCGGCGGGAACGTCCGAGAAGTACCGGCGGATCCCGCAAGTTACAGGCATACTTCCGGGGCAGAAATGGTTGAGGACATGCGCCTGGACGAGTTTGTGCTCCAGCCGCCAGCGAAACGGCAGGTGCTCGTCGAACCCGAGGCCGCGGCAGATCTGGCGCACGGCCACGGCGCCTTCCGAAAGCAGGCCGTTGGCAGACCAGTGCAACCCTTCCACGAGCTCACTTGCCTTCGCCAGAGACAAGGGCAACTGAGCCGGCATGGGGGGCGCCGCCGAACGCTGCGCCGCGCACTCGGCAATCCTGTTCGCAATCTCGGCTCCGTGAGCGAGTTCCTCAGGGTTCCAGTTCATACGCTTCGTCGATCTGCGCTGTTCGCGGGAGACTGTCAATCAGCGTAGCGAGGCCGCTGAGGGTGGAGTTCTCCCAAAGCTGCAGAAGCTCAAACCTTCGCTGAGTCGCTTCTTCAACTTGGAGGAGGATCTCGACGGCGAGGAGCGAATGCCCCCCCAACTCGAAGAAATCATCGTTGCCGCCAACGTGGTCAACTCCCAATACGCTGGCCCATATCCTGGCGAGCGTTTGCTCTGTGTCCGTCATTGGCGCAACATACGGTGCTCGAATCTCATCAATCCCACGCTCACCCAGAGCTACCAAGGCGCGGCGGTCGGTCTTGCCGTTAGGCGTCAGGGGCAACTCACGGAGTTCGACGAATCCAGACGGGACCATGTACTCCGGCAGCCGAGTCTGCAAAACCTGACGCAACTCGGATGTCAACACGGGCACACCCCGCTCGGCCGCGAAATACGCCACCAGGATGTTGTCCCCAGAGCCGTCCGCCCGACATATCACTGCGGCGTCCGCGATTCCGGCGATCCGGCGGAGCGCGGCTTCAACCTCCCCTAACTCAATGCGGTGCCCACGCACCTTCACCTGATTGTCCTGGCGCCCAATGAACTCCAACTCGGACGCGGAATTCCACCGCACCAAGTCGCCCGTTCGGTAGATCCGCTCGCCTCCTGCGGGGGCAAACGGGTCTGGCACAAACCGCTCGGCGGTCAAGTCGGGGCTCGCCATGTAGCCGCGAGCCAGTCCCATCCCGCCAATATAGAGTTCACCTTCGCCGCCCTCCGGCACTGGTCGCAACTCGTCGTCAAGCACGTAGGCTCGCGTATTCGATAGAAGCCGGCCGATAGGAGGATTCTCTCGGTACTCCCTATCGGCAAGCCGATGCGCCGTAGACCAAATCGTTGTCTCGGTGGGGCCGTAGACGTTCCAGACCGTGCGCGTCGCGCCGCGAAGCCGGTTTGCCAGGGCCGCCGGCATTGCCTCGCCCCCGCTTAGGGCCAGCCTGAGCGTTGGCGGGAGTTCGCCAAACCCCAGAATCATGCGCCACATGGAAGGCGTTGCCTGAATGATGGTTGCCCCGCGGCGGACGGCCAAATCGCGCAGGCTCCGCCCGTCGCTGGCTTCTTCCTGGCTGGCCAGTATGACTTGCGCCCCCACGGTCAGCGGCAGGAGCCACTCGAGAGCGGCGATGTCGAAGCTGATCGTCGTCAGGGCTAGCCATTTGTCAACGGATTCGACGTTGAGGATGCTTGTCATCGCAGCCATGAGGCTCGATAAGGCGCGGTGGGTAGCCTCAACGCCCTGGAACTCACCGCCCGCTCCAGTTTCTTTCGCCACTGGCTGGAACGGCCCCTATGCAGCGCCGACACGGTCGGGCGTGTGAACGCTCTTATGGATGCCGAGGGACTGCGGTGCGGGATTCATCATATCTATGACCGGTTGAAACGAAACAAGGCGTTGCCGGACCATGGCGGGATCGGCGTTGCCGCGCTCGATGGCCATGAGAGCCACACCAGCTACCTGCAGCACTGTGCGGGCTGCCTCGAACGAACCATTCACGGAAAGGACGGAAAGGCGGATCGTACGCAGTTCTACCACCGGCAGGTCACGCTCATGCTGCTTCCCGCCGCGCGGCCAAGCTGCGAACCCATACGCATGCTGCTGGATCATGAACCGCAGCGGGCCGGGGAAGATGAGGTGGCCACCGCGCTACGCTTACTGGAGCGGGTGATCGGTTCTTATCCGCGCGCGTTCGATCTGGTGCTGGCCGATGCGCTCTATGCCACCGCACCGTTTTTCAATTTCCTTCTGACTCACGGCAAACATGCTCTGACGGTGCTCAAGGACGACCGGCGCAACCTGTATCAGGATGCCGCCGCGCTGTTCGCCACCGTCGCTCCGAAGGCAGGCGTCTTCCGCAACCGCCCGTGCCTGTGGTGGGACTTTCCGGATCTGCTGACGTGGCCGCAGGTCCAGACTCCGGTGCGAGTCATCCGCTCGCTCGAAACGCATTCGGTAAAACGACAACTCGACGGCAAAGACGAACTGAAAACCAGCGACTGGGTCTGGGCGACCACCCTTCCTCTCCAGCCCGTCTCTACCGGGCGGGCCGTCGCTTTCGGTCACCAGCGATGGGACATCGAGAACCATGGGTTCAATGAACTGGTCCACGGCTGGCATGCCGACCATATCTACAAGCATGACCCGAATGCCATCGAGTGCTTCCTGCTGATCGCCTTCCTTGCCTGCAATATCTTTCACGCATTCTTCATGCTGAATCTCAAGCCCGCGATCCGCCGGGGCAGGACCCAGGTCTTCTGGCGCATGTCCATGTCGGCGGAGATCTATGCCGGCATCAACCCGACTATCTCGCCCTGAATCCGCCGCCCGAAGTTCCGATCCACCCGTCCGGAAACTCACCAAGCTCCATCTCAGCCATCGCTGACGGAGTGCGCCACCAAATCGCCACGACCCTCCCTCGCCGCCCTTCCCGCGCCCAAAACTCCATTGCGATTCTCCTCGACAACCGCTTCACGGACGCAACACCCCGAAACCCGTGCCCCCGTCCCCCTGTTCAACAACCATTGAGGCCGGTTGCGGAATCGCTGTCTGGCGGTAAATGGTCTTGACAATGGGGTCCTCTTTGTCTTATCCTCACCTAAATATGAAACGTCGGAGCTGATTGGGGCAGTTAGGGCGCGGAGACCCGGGACCGCCGCCCTCCTTATTCGGTTGCAGCAACGTCTGAAATGGACGGTGTCTGTCATAACTTGGATGTTAGCGTAAAGAGTAGAAGCTAATGAAACGGGCGATGTTTGGGAGTTTCCTTATGAGCTGCACCGGCTGGCTGGCATTTGGCCAGTCCCCCGGGTCTCTGCCACGGTTTGAGGCCGCGGACGTTCACGTCAGCGACAAGACAAGAAACCCGATCATTAGGACGGGGCAAGTCCGCGGTGGTCGTTATGAAGTGCGGAACGCCACAATGGTGGATCTCATCCGAATCGCGTATGGCTTCGATGCGGATAAGGTATTGGGCGGGCCGAGCTGGCTAGAGATGGACCGGTTCGACGTGATTGCGAAGGTGCCGGGCGATTCCACTTCGGAAACGCAGAAGCTGATGCTCCAGGCGCTGCTTGAGGATCGGTGCAAGCTCGTGGTCCACAAGGATACCAAACCGCTGCCCAACTATGTGCTGACCGTAGGGGAGAAGCTCCACCTAAAGAAGGCCGGCGGTTCGGAGGAATCCGCGTGCAAACTGAACACCGATACCGGGGCTCCGTCCGAGAGCGGCAACAGGATTTCGATGGTCAACTCGAACCGTACCGTGACGACGATCAACCTCGGGCCGGGCATGGCGGTTCGATATTTGTGCCGGAACATGAGCTTGGAGGAATTTGCGGCAGCTCTGCGCGGGATGGCGGGGGCGTCCCTTGGTCCCAACCCGGTATTGAATGAGACTGGACTGGAGGGTCGCTGGAACTTCGACATCAGTTACTCGGTGCAGTTGAACGGACCAATGATGGGAAATGCTGGTGATCGAGTCTCCATCTTCGATGCGGTTGACAAACAGCTCGGGCTGAAGTTGGAAGAGAAACCCGTCCCCACCCCGGTCATCGTGGTCGATTCCGTTAATCGGAAACCCACTGAAAATCCGCCTGGCGTGGCAGAGGCCCTGCCGTCGATCCCCGCTCCCACCGAATTCGAGGCGGCGAGTATAAAGCCAGGAGACTCGACCCAGAAATTCACAAGGTTTAACATTCAGCCAGGAGGACGGCTGCGCGTTCAGGGCATGCCGTTGCGAATCATCATCCTCCGCGCCTTCAATACGGATAACGAGGACGAAGTAGTGGGGTTGCCCAAGTTCGCGGATACGGATCGATTCGATATCGAAGCGAAGGCACCATCGCCGAGCCCAGCGGCGCCGCCGATGGAGCATGAAACGGTGGCGCCCATGTTGCGCGCCCTGCTGGTGGATCGTTTCAAGATGAGATACCACACCGAAGAACGGCCGGTATCGGCGTACTCTCTGGTGGCGGTGAAGCCGATAATGAAGAAGGCCGATTCCACCAGCCGTACTTCGTGCAAGAACGCTAATCCACCCGCCGGAGCGTCGCCAGGTTCGCGAGTGTTGAGGTGCCAAAACGTCTCAATGGTGCAATTTGCTGATCGCTTGCAGAACATGGCGCCGGAGCTCAACTGGCCTGTCTTGGACGCCACCGGGATCGAGGGCAGCTGGAATTTCACACTGACGTTCAGCTCGGGAGTTGCGTTTGCGGCGGGCGCGGGGCGCGGCGGAGAGGCGGGTCAAACGGCAGGCGATGTGCCGTCTGCGTCGGAACCGGTTGGTGGCTACGATCTTTTCGAGGCAGTGGCAAAACAGCTCGGGCTTAAGCTGGAAAAGCAAAGGCGATCAATGCCAGTCATTGTGATCGATCACCTGGAGAAGCCCGCGGAGAATTGATGGCACCGCTGGTTGACTCAATGAGCGAGCCACTGGTTCGACCAATGCGATTTGAACAGGTTCGACAGTTCCGGGAGTATGATCCTCCTCAAGTGGCTTGGTGACCATCAATGAGGAAGATTCAGTGTCGGAGCTTTACGAGAGCCTATCCCATTCGAAATGGGAGTGCAAGTACCATGATCGGTTGTCAACCGCGCTGCCACGGCACTGGGGATGGCAGCCAGCACCGTGTTGAGGAGCAAAACCCATCTCTCGGGGCCCAGTACAGTCGACTTCGCACCCGATTCGACGCGCCCAAAGCCATCACGGCGATGGCCCACAAACTCGCCCGTGTCGTCTACCGGCGCTTGCGGTATAGGCAGCAGTGATTTTACAAAGGGCTCGAACACTACGAACAACGTTGCCGCGAACAGCAAACCGCCTTTTTCCGAAAGATGGATGCGCGAGCCTCGGCTTTCAAAGCATCGAAATCGCGGCCCTACCGTAAGGTTCCTGGAACTGATAAACAGCCGAGAAGACGGAAACACCGCCGCATCAGGCCAGGGAAAACAAGGAGAAGTCTTGACGGACGTCGATCACTATCTCACCCAGAAAGAGCCTCGCGTCGCTTCGCTCCGATCTGATCGACATCATCGGAATGCGCAGATCGGTCCTCCTCGTTCGTCCATGTTTCGGAACAGTGCAAGAGAAGGGCAGAATGGTGCTGCCCTTCTTGGCGTTGATCGTCGCGTCGCCCATTTTGTGTTTGTGCGCTTCAGGAGGCTAGTCTGCTAACGGACTGGATTCCGCCTGGCTGGAGCTTCGGCAGCGGAGTTAACTACCTTAGCAGAGAATGAGGAAGGCGAAGGCAAAGCCGCTGAAGGTCGTCACTGGACACCTTGGAAGAATCGGCCGAGGTCGGCCGTCGCGCGGTACAGCGGCACGGCGTCGAGGAGCTTGAAGCTGCTGGTGAAGGCGTTCTGGAGGGAGTAGGCCGTCCGCGGCCGGAGCTCCTCAAAGGCCGGTTCCCGCCAGTTCCGCCAGACTTCCCGCGCGAGGTGCTTGGGAGCGTCAAGCCCGTCCTCGACGAACGCCCTGAAGATGGCGAGCCGCGCCTGGTCGTCCGACACCTGGACCTCCTTCCACGCGGAGACCCGGACCTGCATCGGCCCGAACCCGCGCTGGGCCTCGTCGATGCCGACGGATATGGCGTTCTTCAGCGAAAAGTGCTTGGAGTGCTTGGCGAGGACGATGTTGAAGTCCCCGGCGAAGCAGAGATTGCTGCACACGAAGACGCGCAGGCCCACCACGATGGAGAGCCGGAACTGCTTCGAATGGGAGTTGCGGACGCCGAGCGCGAAGCTGGCGCCGTCCATCCCCTGGTCCAAGGTCATCACGCCGAAGAGGTTTTTGCCGTCGTGCGTGACGGCGTATTCCTCGGATGCGACCGCGATGTGCCGGAACCCGAGCTGTTCTTCGAGGGCGTGCACGATGTCGATGTGCGGGACCACCTGCTGGGTCGGCGTGGATTGGGGGGCCGGCACGAGGGCCAGCTCCGCCGATTTCGTGGCGCGGCACGCTTCAACAATACGTGGGCCGCTTGCATCGAATTCACGTCGGCAAAAAGGTCGTTCAAGTTTACGATTACGTAGACGCGAACGTTCCGATGCTCGCGCGGATTTACGAGAAGCGGCTCAAAGGATATCGCGCGATTGGGTACGAACTGGAAGGCGAACCCGCCGACAGCGCAGTCGTGGAGACCGCTTCGGGGATGACAAGTGAGACATCAGGAGGCGCAAGCTCAGTGTAGATGATTTTGTAGCTGCTGAAAGCCTCCAAGCCCAACAGGCTTCAACAGCCTTCACCACGTCGGCGCCAACCATTTGAAGCGTAAATAGTTGAAAGCAGGCCACTTCCATCCCGAATCGGACACCGTCTTGGGCGCAGGGGGTCGGGCGTTCAAATCGCCCCGCCCCGACCATTCCTTTTGTTGCCGTGATTCCAAGTGCAAATCCGAGACCCCCGGTTCGATCTGTTGCGCCCTATTGGCTTTGGGCAGCCAGAAAACCGTTTACTGACAGTGGCGGCCACCACCTGCGGGCTTACCTGGGCGTGACGTGCGGTGGTCTCGATGCGGCTGTGGCCGAGCAGGACTTGGATGACGCGCATGTCGGTACCGTTCTCCAAAAGGTGGGTGCTGAAACTGTGGCGCAGGGTGTGGACGGTGACGCGCTTGCTTATGCCCGCCGCGCGCGCTGCTTCCCGGCACGCGTTCTGCAGCGATTCGACGTTCATGTGGCGGCCTTCACGCCATCCCGGGAAAAGCCAGTCTTCCGGCGAGGCGTGGTGTGGCTGTCCGGCGGGATGCTGGGAACGCCACCAGCATTGCAGGACTTCCAGTAGCCGGGGAGAGAGCATCGCGTAGCGGTCTTTCTTTCCTTTGCCCTGTCGTACCCGGATGAGCATGCGTTTGGAGTCGATGTCGCCGATCTGCAAATTCGCTACCTCGGAGACGCGGAGACCGGCTCCATAGGCGGTCATCAAGGCGGCGCGATACCGAATGGTGCATACATGCTGAAAGAACTCTTCTACCTCGATGGCGCTGAGGACTACTGGCAGGCGGAAGGGAACGCGGCATCGCGGCAGTGCGTTGTCCGGCCAGGGCATTTCCAGAGTTACGTTGTAGAGAAACTTGGCCGCGATCACAAAATGATTGACGGACTCGGCCGAATACTGGCGCTCGTTGATCAAGTAAAGGTGGTATTCGCGGACCTCCTCCAAGCTGAGGAGGTCGGGGCTGATTAGATAGAATTTGGCTAGGCCGAAGATGTAATGCACGTAAACTCTCTGCTTTGCCGCGCTGAGATTACGCAGTTGCATCTCTTCGGTCATGCGTTAACGAAGCGGTGACATCATGCGAGGGCTCCTTCGATACTGGTTTGGTCGTTTGGGGACAACCTAATCCAGTGTTTCAGGAGCCTCGCGCCACGTCATGGGGCGCCGCTCGCCCGAACCTACCGCGAAGCGGTTTAGTTCACTGGTGGGCGGAACCCAGTTCCATGGAACGGCGATTCACGGGAGGAATCGGGCGGCGGACGTAGAACTACATTGCCGTGTCGCCTTTCGTGCCGCCTGAACCGTGTAATCTCCACTGGTTAAGACTCCAGTAAGATCATGGCCCTTCCGCCTTGGGAGACGCTGCCATGCTCGTCAGCCTTTTCTCGTTGGGGTGTGAATTGATCGTGAAACCGCCTGCAGTCACTCAAACTACCCACTTCGCGGACGATAAGTAGCCAGAGAGGGCAGAACTGCCCGCCGAGGTGCAGCATGCATACCAGACGTTTCCCGATTCCGGTCCTGCTGGCGACAGCAGCCTTCCATGCCGCGGCATACGCACAAACGGTCTCCCCCGGAGGCATCGTCAACGCCGCTGGCTTTCAGGCGCCGGTGGCGCCGGGGTCGGTGATTGCGATCTTTGGGACCAATCTCGCCGCCAGCACCCTGCCGGCCTCGTCGCTACCACTTCCCACCATGTTGGGCGGCGCCACCGTGCTGGTCAACGGCAAACTCCCGGCACCACTGTTCTACGTGAGCCCCGGACAAATCAACGCGCAGTTGCCGTACGAGACTCCACCAGGCGCCGCCACGCTGATCGTGAATGGCGGAACGCCCGCGTCCTTCACGGTGGCACCGAGCGCGCCCGGCGTCCTGGTGTACGGAGCCAATCGGGCTGTGGCAGTGAACCAGGACAACACTCTAAACAGTCCGGACCGCCCGGCTCTGACGGGCGACTGGATCACGGTGTATCTGTCGGGTCAGGGAGCCGTAAATCCCGCGGTCGTTTCGGGCGCGGCGTCCCCTGCCAATCCCTTCGCGCTCCCCGTGCTCGCGGTCAGCCGCCCCGGAAGTTAGCCATTCTGGCGCAAAAGCGCTAAATCCCAGGGGTTTGGGGACAGAGTCCCCAACTCGATCGATCAGGGGCTCCTCCTTTTTGATTTCGGTACCCGGCCAACTCCGCGCCAAAGTCGGTGGTCACCGCGTTGGCCGGTTTTGCGCAAGCGGGCGGGCATGGGCTCCGCCGGGCGGCTGTAGCCGCGTCGCGTCCCGGCACGCTCACTGCGCACCACTAGCCGCCGCCACCGCCGTCTTGGTGCGCCAGCTTCGCGGGCCGCACTTGAGCACGTGGCCGTGATGAAGAATGCGGTCGAGCATGGCGGTGACCGCCGCCACGTCACCCAGCAGTTTGCCCCAGTCTTCGACTGGCCGATTTGAAGTCAACAAGGTACTCGCGCGCTCATAGCGACGCATGACAATCTCCAGCAGATCCTCGGCCGCGGTGAGCGGCAGCTTGCGCATTCCGAAGTCGTCAATGATGAGCAGCGGCACGGTGGCCAGCGTCTCCATGAACTGCTTGCGCGTGCCATCCACGACGGCTTCCGACAGATCGTCGAGCAACACATGGGTCTCGCGATAGAGCACGCGGTAGCCCTGCTGGATAGCTGCTTGACCGATGGCTTGCGCCAAGTGGCTCTTGCCAGTGCCACCCGGGCCAAGAAACAATGCGTCTTCGCGCTTGCCGATGAAGGCGCACGTGGCCAGGTCGAAGACCAGGCTGCGATTCATCTTCGGATTGAAGTTGAAGTCGAAGTGGTCGAGCGTCTTCTGCGGATCGCGGAAGGCGGCCTGTTTGCGCCGCCTCTCCAGCAGGCGGTCGCCGCGCCGGGTCAGCTCGTCGGCGACCAGGCACGAGATCAGATCGATCGGCGCCATGGCCTCGGCCTGCGCTTGGTGCAAGCGCGTTTCCAGCACGGTGGCGATGCCGCCCAGCCGCAGTTGTCGTAGAGCGTGTTGTAGTTCGATGAGGTTCACGGTTTACTCTCCTTTGGTTTTGTTTTCGATGAGGTCCCGATATTCGGCCAGTTGGCGGATCAGCGGATCGACTTGGTGCAGGCTCAGCGGCAGTTGCGGCTGGCGCTCCAGGTAGCGGCGCACGAAGCGGTACTCATAGGAGCCTACTTCCAGCGCGGCGGCGCAGGCATCGTCGACGCTGGCAACGCCGTATTTCTTGGCCAACGACAACACACCCAGAATGCGGCGCACCGCCGTCTCACCTTGCTCTCGGTGCATGCCGCGGCAGAGCGCGCCGATCTGCTCGCCGGCGAAGTCGGCGCGGCACAGCAGTTGCTGCGTGCCCAGCGGCGTATGCTTAGGGCGGTCCTGGTCTTGGATGCGGTGGCCGCCGCGCGCCTGGCGCAGGTGCTCGCGCAATAGCTGGCCGGTGCTGGGGTTCAGCAGGCGTACATGCCGGAGATCCCACTGCACACTGACGCGGCGGCCGATCCAGCCCGGCGGCGCGCCGTAGTAGGCAGCTTCGACTTCCACACAGCCGTCCAGGTGCACGGTGCGTTCACCGTATTGGTAATAGCGAAAGGGCTCGACGGGCAGCGGCAGCAAGGCCGGGCGCTCCTCGGCGAACATGGCCGCAACCTGCCGCTTGGTGGTGCCGTGGATGCGCGTATCGGCCCAGCGTGCTTCCCAATGGTCCAGGTAGGCCTGCGCCTCCTGGGGGCTTTCGAAACGCATGCCCTTCAACGGTGTCTTCTGCGCATGGCCCACGCCGCTCTCGACCTTCCCCTTGCGGTCCGGATCCGCCACGCGGCAGGGCATCGCGACCACGCCGTAATGCCGCAGCATGTCGGCGTACACAGGGTTGAGCGTGGGATCGTAGATGTCGGGCTTAAGCACGCCCTCGCCAAGGTTGTCGAGGACTACGACTCGCGTGCAGCCACCCAGTCGCCGGAAGGCCTGCTCATGCAACTCGGCCCAGGTCTGCGTGCTGGATTGGAACACCAGGAGGCGGACCGACTTGCGGCTGTAGCCGAGGGTCAGCACGAAGAGGCGCATGCGGCGGTACTTGCCGCTGTGCGGATCGCGGACCATGGGGCCGGTGCCGTAATCAACTTGGGCTTCCTCACCGACCGCGGTTTCGATCACAGCGCAAGCTTCCTTGGACGGACCGCCGACCAACTTGCGCACGAAGCGCTTGACGCTCTGATAGCCGCCGGTGAAGCCGCGGGTGTCGACCAGATCCTGCCAGATGGCCATGGCGTTGCGGCCGCGGGAGAGTCCCAGCTCGATGGCGTCCCGATGCACCGCGCACGCGCTGGCCGACGGCGGCGGCAGCGCCGGTTTTGCAACCGGATCTACGCCAAAGTCGGTGGTTACCTCTATGGCCGGTTTTGCGGGAGGTGGGTCGACGACGGCCGCGCGGACGGCGTCGGCAGGCGCCGCGCCGGTAGTCACCTGGGCATCGGGACGGGCCTCGTGGGAAGCCACCGGTGCGGCCAACTCCGCGCCAAAGTCGGTGGTCACCCCTATGGCCGGTTTTGCGGGAAGAGGCCCGCCATCGGCGCCAATAGCGTTGGCCGCTTCATTGGCTGGGGTTGCCGACGCACGTCCCCACAAACCTGGTGGTCGTAGCCCGACCCCAGCCTCTCTCAGATAGGTGGCCGCCGTTTCCCGGCGGACGCCCGTGGCCTTCTGAATGCGACGCAGCGACCATCCCAGCCGCCCAAGCGCGATGATTTGTTGTTTCTTTTGCTCGTTCAAGACGTTGCTCACATCGACGCAGGGTAATCGCCCTCGCGCCTGAGTTAACGTCCTGGTTTAGCGGTTTATCGTTGGCCGGTTTTGAAGTGACCCTCTATGGCCGGATTTGGGTGACCCCCGAGGCCCACATCCGCGCCTTTGCCGCCTTGCCCTTGCTCAGCATCGGCATGATGGTGTCGTCGGTCGCCACCACGTGCGACGCCCGCACCCGCTCCGCCATCAGTTCGTAGAGCGGCTCGGCCAGGTTCGCCACATCGCCGCACCAGACCGACTGCGTGGCCCGCGAGATCTCGAATCCCTGCCGCGCGAAGATATCTTCCAAACGGTAGAGCGGCAAGTAATCGGAGAACTTACTGGTCACGATGTAAGCTAGCAACCCCGGCCCGGCCAGACCCTTGTCTATCGCCGCTTCCGCCTTGGCCGCCGTTTCGATGCACGGGGCGCCGCCGTTGCTCTCGCAGGCCGCGCAGGCGTACTTCTTGCGCAGGTGTTGGATGCGCTCGAAGTGGCCGGGGAAGTACTCGACCTGCCAGCTCTCCTCCGCTCCGATCTCTTTGCGTTCGGCCCCGCAGCACGGGCAGGCGCGTTCTTCCGCGCTCAGCTCGTGGACGTGAGTCGTGACCGGGAGGTTTTCGAAGTTGGCCAGGTTGCGCCGGCCCTTGCGCCGCCGCATGCGCCGCAGTTCGGAGGCCGGTTCCGCCGCGGGCGGAACGTCGTCCGGGTGAACCGGCTTGCGGTCCAACTCTCCGGCGAAGTCGAGCAGCATCTGTGCCACATCGCCGCTCGATTGCAGCCGGTCCGCGCGCGGGCCGTAGTACCACTTCTTGTACCGCTCCAATTCCAGTTGCAGACGCAGCATCTCGACGCGGAGTTCTTCGGCCCGCCGCTTCTCGCTGTCGCGCTCCAGAAGCAGCGAGCGCACAACCGCTTTTAGCGATTCGCTGTCCTCCGGTAACCCGACTAACTCGATGCCGCCAACGGTCACATAGCGTATGACGCGAGTAACTGATTCGAAGTTACTCGCCAACGCGTATTTTCGTGTCTTTTTGACTGGCGTCCGGGCCGCGCTCGTAACGCGGAACGCGCTTCAGCCGCGACATGTCGATGCCGTCCAGAACCATCGCCAGTTCGCTGGCCCGCAACTCCACCGAGCGCGCCCCGGCTTCCACCCGCGGCAGCTTGAACACGCCCGCCTCCAAGCGCTTGTACCACAGCACGAAGCCGTCACGATCCCAAACCAGAATCTTCAGCCGGTCTCCCCGGCGCGAGCGAAACACGAACAAATGGCCACCCTGCGGATCCTGCCCGATGACAGCCCTCACCCGCTCGGCCAGGCGATCGAAGCCGCAGCGCATGTCGGCGGCTTCGGCTGCCAGCCAGATCCGCGTGCCTTGGGCGCGATCCAGCGCGTGAAGGCTCGGCAGACCGGTCAAGGCCGAGGCTCCAGAGCGGTCACCACAGCGCGCAGATGGTCCGCGTCGAAGCCCGGCTCGACGAAGATGCTGCGTTTGCCGCCGAGCCGGATCTCAATGGCCCGGCTGTGCGCCTCGACCTCTTGGAATGACCTTCCGGCTTCCACTACCTGAACCTCGACGAACCGCCCCGCCGCGGCATGGCGCAACCGCTTCTTCCAGGCGAAGAACTGCGAAGTGCAAAGGTCGCGCTGCCGGAAGAAGGCCGCGACGCTCTGACCGCTCCGGCCCTGTTCCGATACCAGTCCTCTCCACTTCGCCCACGCTTCCCGTCCGCGCTGTCGCATAGGTCAACTGTGAGACATCGCGCGGAGGGTTACAAGATGGGGTTGGCGTAGCGCTCACATGATTTTGTAGCTGCCGAGAGCCTCCAGTTTCAATTGGGTTCCACAGCATTCAACACATCGGCACCAACTCATTGAAACGTAAACGTTGAAAATAGGCTACTTCCCTCTCATACCGGACACTGCCTTGGGCGCAGGGGGTCGGGCGTTCAAATCGCCCCGCCCCGACCATTCCTTTTGTTGCAGTGATTCCAGGAGCAAATCCGAGACCCCCGGTTCGATCTGTTGCGCCCTATTGGCTTTGGGCAGCGAGAAAAGCGTTTACGGGCCGATTGCCGCCGTAGGGTGCTCTCTCTGGACGAATGCCGCCGGCTTGCCGGTCAGTCCAATACGGGCGCGGTTAGCCCGACTTTCGCACTTCAGAGCCCATTTTCCCTGTTAGCATGGCTTAAGTCTTTTGCCTACAATCCGAGAATCTGAAAATCGGTGTGGTGAAGACCTTCCCTCTTCCAATCCGACGGCTTTTCTGGCATTCTGCGGCTTCGATGTTTTTGCGCCGCACGAACCGCAAGAAGGACGGCAAGGACCACCGCTACTTCAGCGTGGTGGAGAACCGACGGCTATCCTCCGGCAAGATGGCGCAACGCACGGTCCTGTACCTGGGTGAAGTCAACGACAAACAGGAAGACGCCTGGCGCAAGACCCTGGACGTGTTCGACGAGCAGCAGCACCGCTCACGCACCCTCAGCCTGTTCCCCGAGGATCGCGAAATTCCAGAAGATTGCGTCGACAGTCTGCAAGTGAGGCTGAGCGGGCTGGAACTGCGGCGGCCGCGCATGTTCGGCGCCTGCTGGCTGGCCTGCGAGATCTGGCGCCAACTGGGGCTGGACGAGTTCTGGCAGCGACGCTTGCCGGACGGCCGCGAGGCCGTAAGTTGGAAGAAGGTGCTGGAGTTGTTGGTGGTCAACCACCTCATCGATCCGGCCAGTGAGTTCCGTGTGCACCGGCAGTGGTTTCTTTCCACCGCCATGGACGAGTTGTTGAACGTCGATTATGCGGCCGCGGAAAAGGACCGGTTGTACCGTTGCCTGGACCGGGTACTGGAGCACAAGCAGGAACTGTTTGTGTGGTTGCGAGGGAAGTGGGCCGACCTGTTTCAAGCCGACTTCGAGGTGCTGCTCTACGATCTGACAAGCACTTACTTCGAAGGCGCCATGGAAGAGAATCCCAAGGCCAAGCGCGGCTACAGTCGCGATGGCCGGCCGGATTGCTTGCAGGTCGTGGTGGCCCTGGTGGTCACCACCGATGGCTTCCCGCTGGCCTACGAAGTGATGAACGGGAACACCACGGATTGCACCACGCTACGAGGGTTCCTCGACAAAATCGAGAAGACCTACGGGAAGGCGAAGCGGATGTGGGTCATGGATCGGGGCATTCCGACCGAAGCGGTGTTGGCCGAGATGCGCGACCCGGCGCGCCAGGTCCTCTATCTGGTGGGGACGCCGAAGAGCAAGATCAAACAGCACGAGAAGAAGTGGCTCGACCTGCCCTGGCAGAAGGTCCGCGACTCGGTCGAGGTGAAGTTGTTTGAACAGGACGGAGAACTCTACGTACTGGCCAAGAGCGCCGGCCGCCAGGCCAAGGAGATAGCCATGCGACGGAAGCGGCTGGTGCGGTTGCTGCGCAAGCTCCGCGCCATGCGTCACAGTCTGCCGGCGCGCGATCAGTTGCTGTTACGCATCGGTGCCGCCAAGACCGAGGCGGGCCGCGCCTTCGGCTTTGTGAAGATCCAACTGCCGGATGCCCGTCAAGCGGTGACGCGCGAATCGTTCCAATTCCGCGTGGATAAGGCCAAGCTCAAAGAGGCGGAACTGCGCGACGGCCACTATCTACTTCGCTCCAACCTCACCGGTGGCGATCCCAGTGTGTTGTGGTCACGCTACATCCAACTGACTCAGATCGAGTCGGTCTTCCGAAGCTTGAAGAGTGAACTCGGGCTCCGGCCGATCCGTCATCAACTGGAGCACCGCGCCGACGCGCACATCCTGGTCGCCTTCCTGGCCTACTGTCTTCAGGTGACGTTGAAGAACCGGCTGATGCTGCACGCGCCGGGGCTGACGCCCGCAGCCGTACTGGAGGCGCTGGCGACGATACAAATGATCGACGTCCATATCCCGACCATCGATGGACGCTGGTTGATTCTTCCGCGCTACACGCAACCAGAGGCCGAAGCCCGCCTCGTCCTCGACAAACTCAAGCTCGCCTTGCCCGCGCAACCACCCCCTCGCATAACCACAGACCCTGCCCTCGGAGCTGCCGCAGCCGCTGGTAGGTAGCCCTGATTTGTGGTGAAGACCTATCCATAGCCTCTACTGATTCTTCGGGACTTAGGCGCCGCTCGGGCCTCGAAGTGCGAAAGTCGGGTTAGTCGGTCCGTGGCGAGCGCGTTCCGCACACCGCTACTTCCCTTCGTCAGTGACCTCAATCGCTCTGACCTCTGCGTAGTCAACCGATGGCGAGAAAGACAGCAGAAGCTTGCCCTGACCGTTTGGCTTGAGACCGTGGAAAGAACGGACCAGAGTGCGAAAGGCGCCGCCAGCGCTGTGGAAGATGTCAAAATCGGTGAGAAGGGTCACGCCGTTGCAGGTCACATCGAAAACTCTGCAACCTGCTCCGTGGCAGATGTAAGGTTCGGCCGAAGCGTCGAAGAACGATTCGACGAAGTGCAATGTTACCGAGTAACTTCCCGGCGGCACGGGAATGGCATAGCTGAAATTTCCATAACGCTCGTCGGTGTAAAGCGGGGGGAGCTTCGAGCCACCTTCGGTATTCGAGTACGCCTTTTTGCGGCCTCCGACGAAGAAACTATCTCCGCTCCAGCGCACGCCGTCGGTGCCGGCGAAATCGAACTGGTGGGCGGAAATCCGGATCGGCTTCAGCTTTCCCGGAGTGCCAGGGCTCAATTCGAGGGCGCTCACGAATGGCCGCTGAATAGTCCCGACGAACGCCAGGTGTATGTGCCCGTCGGCGGCGGGTGTGACGTCCTTGAAGGCACGGACATCCACGGATGCGGGAATGGCATCGGCAATGGCGTCGAAGTAAGAGAGCAGCGGTCTCCCGTTCAGATTGACCGAGAAGTGACGTCTGTTCTGGCCGTCCTCGAATGGCTGCACCTCGCTCCCCAGAATCGGATCCGCAAAATAGAGCCTTAGCTCGTACACGCCGGGGTTTACCGGGATGTCGTAGCGAAACTCGCGCTGCGAATCGGGAGCTTCGGAGTCGCTGGAAACGCCTTCCCGAATGGTCTTGAAGAGGCTGGGATCCGGTGCGGGAGGAAAGAAGCCAGAGGGCCCGGGCCGCGTGACGCCGCCATCGTAGTAGCGGTCGGCGTCCCAGCGGCGGCCTCGCGCGTCCAGGAACGAACCGGTACTGCCCGCGGCGATCCGGACCTCGCCGGAGACAGCCGCAAGTGGAATTTGCGATCCGAAGGACTGGCGGTCCGGTTCGCGTCCGGCATTCGGCGCGGAGGAGTTGTTTCTGGCGGAACCCGCCAAAGAGGAAGACAACGGGGCCAGGGACCCGATGGGCGAGATGAGCCGAAGGAAGCGAAAGCCCAGCCAGACCGCCACTAGGACGAAAAGCCCAGCGGCGGTGGCGATGACGAACCGGCCCCTGAAACGGGATACTTCAACGGGCGGCACGGGTGCCGGGATTTGGGGAACGGATAGCGCGACTGCCGCCCGGGGCTCGAAGACCGGCAGGTACCGACCTTTGGGGATCTCAATAATGACGGGCTCGTCCTTCCCCTCGTTAGAGAAGTGATGCTCCAACTTCAACCGCAAGAGTCTGGCCTGGGAGCGAACGATGTTGTCATCGTTGGGATTATAGCCCGGGGGCCTGCCGAAGACGTGGATCCCAATCTGCTGCTCGGTGGCGGCCTCAGGCTGGTTATCTAGCGCGCAGCGGCAGACGTATAGGACGAAGGCGCGTAGCCTATGAGATTTTTCGAATGTGCTGCTGGAAGAGACACGCTGCACCAACTCCCATCGAGGGTCTGCACCTTCGGCAGGCGGGTCTGGAGCCTTCAGGCTCTGTGGGAAATCAGGCCTCATGACAAGGGCGGATGGGCCACCGGCCGGGCAGCGCACCCAAGTTTCTGTCGCATCAAGAATCACCCAAACCAGGTAATCGGTTTTAGTGTATAAAAGATATCACAGGGCCAAGCCAGGGGCAATGGCGGAAAGCGTGTGCGAGGGGATTATCACAGCAGGTGCGGAGGCAAGGGGGGCCACGTGGTACTAGTTGATGAGAGAACGAGTACCAAGTGCAGACGCACGCAAACAAAAGGCGAACAGTTGCGGGGTATACACCGTGAAACCCGTTGAGTGGACGTTGGCTGGGTGTTTGAATATCAGGGTTAGACGTAGACCTATGGCATGCGAGGCGCTGGCTGGCCGGCGCAAAAGGAGATCTTTGGGAATATGACGAACCCAACGCCACTCGTGGCAGTGTTGTTCTTTGCGGTTGGAATTGGGATAGCCCAGGATCAGTCGCAGCCAGGCAAAGCCGCCCCGGCGACCGCGCCAACCATACGCACCACCGCCCAGGAAGTTGTTCTGGACATGGTCTTTCGGGACAAGAAAGGACGATCGATCCACGACGTTCTCCCTGGGGAGGTCCATGTCTTTGAGGATGGGACGGAACAGAAGCTGAACTCCTTTCGCATGGTCGAGGGCAAGACCGCGCAGGTTCTGACGGCCGCGACACCGGGCGCACAGCCACAAGCTGCGGCCATGCCACTCGATCCCATGCGCGAAATCCGGCTGGTGACCTTGGTATTTCAGAATATCGGCTCTCCAGATGACAAGCGTTTCTTCCAGCAGGCGGTGAAGGACATGCTGGCGATGGCGCCCGAGCAAAACCTCTATTTTTCGATTATGACCATCGACCAGAAGCTTCACCTGCTACAGCAGTTCACCCAGGACCGGCAAGCCCTGCTGGCGACCGCGAACAAGTCGATGATGTGGTCGTTCACTCAATACATGAACCAGTCCGCCCAGGTGTCGCAGGAGTTGCAGCACGTGGTATCCGTGGATAACCCGCAGTTGCAGGGTTCCGCCACGGGGGGGCCGAGCGCGACGGCAATCGGCGGCTCCGTTAATTGGCAGTTGGCGAAGATGCAGTACGACATGATCAAGTCGGGCGAGGCGGTGGACCGGGAGTTCGACATCCGCGCGACGATGAGTGGGTTGACGAGCCTGGTGCGCGCTCAATCCACCCTTCCCGGCCGCAAGGTGATCATCTTCTTCAACCCTTCTTTTCTGATTTCAGATAGCGTGGTCGAGCAGTATAAGAACCTGAAGAGCCTGGCCAATCGTGGAAACGTTACGTTCTATACGGTGGACACGAAGGGGTTGAATTCTGCCAGTCAGGAGGCCGGCGGGAAGGATATGTTGCAGGGCGCGGCGGACGAGGTCCGCAGAGCGGGGCAGCTCGGGGCGAACAAAGCGGTATCCCGGGGCCAAGCCACGGAAGGCGAGGATGCGGAGAGTGCAGCCCGGAACAACCCGCTGCTTTGGCTGATTGACTTGGCTAAGGATACCGGTGGGGCTGCGATCGGGGAGAGCAACGACTGGAAGGCGCCGCTACGATTGGCAATGGAAGAGGTGCGGACCTATTTCGAGGCCACCTATTCCCCTCAAATTGCCAATTACGACGGAAAGTTTCGCAAGATCACGGTAAAGATCGATCGGCCCAATGTTCTAGTGCATACCCGCAGCGGCTATTATGCCCTGCCGGTTCTGGGAGGCGGCCAGCAGTTGTACTCTTATGAGGTTCCGCTGCTTAACGCAATTGGGGCAAATCCCGCTCCGTCGCAGGTCTCGTTTCGGGCCGCCGCCTCGCGGTTTAGCGATCGCGGACCGAAGGTGGAGTACATGTTGACGATCGAGGCACCGCTGCAAGGCTTGGTCTTCGAACCTCACCCCGAGAAGAAGAACGCTACCGTGAACGCAGGTCTGCTGGTTGTGCTGAGGGACGAGCGCGGCGAGATTGTCGACAAGTTCAGCAAGGACTTTGGGGTGCAAGTGGACTTGGACAAGGTCGAGAGTTATAAGGGCGGCAACCTGGTCCAGACGTTTCGCGCGGAGTTGAAGCCCGGTTCCTATACTATGGAAATCGCGGTGATGGATCGCCAGGGTGACAAGGTCGGCGTCAAGAAGATTCTGTTTAGTGTCCCCGAGCCGTCCAATAAGCTTTCGGTGAGCAACATCGTGGTGGTGCGGCGTACCGACCCGCTAAAAGACAACCAGATTCTGGACGCTTTCTATTTCGAGGGCGGGAAGATCGTGCCGACGCTGACGGAGACCCTCAAAGGCGGACCGGGAAACGTCCTCCCGTTCTACTTCGCGGTGTACCCGGACTCGAGCATAAAGGAAGCTCCAAAATTGACCATGTCGTTCTATATGGGCGGAGTATACCTGGGATCGGCGGAGGCGCCGCTTCCACCGCCTCAGAAGGACGGTCGCATACCCTATATCGCGAACCTTCCGGCGGACAAGTTCATTCCTGGCGACTATGAGATAAAGGTTGGGATCGCCCAAGGGGATGCCAAGTCCGAACAGAAATTGGCCTTTCGAGTGGAGTAAACTGAGAAGCGAGCCGGGAGGAGTGGTGACGCGTTGCCCCGGCCGGGGCGGTGGGTCGATGTGGCGGTGGGCCGTGGCAGGAGTGCTGGTGGCGTGCGCGGGCGTGGCGACGGCTCAAGACACTCCGGACCAGCGCACTCTCAAGCATGCGGTCGAGTTGCATCAATCCGGCCAGTATGTCGCTGCGATCGAAGCCTATGGCGAGTTTCTGAAGGCCCATCCCGACGCCGCCGCCGTGCGTTCCAATTTGGGCGCGGCACTGGCCCACGAAGGCCGGATGGCGGAGGCGATTGGGGAGTACAGGCTCGCTTTGGCGGCTGCCCCATCCAACCGTGGCGTGCGCTTCAATCTTGCGCTCGCGTATTACAAGACCGGCGAGCTGCAGTCTGCCATGCGGGAATTCGAAGCCGTCCGGGCAGGCTCCTCGCCGGACGACCCTCAGGCGCGGCATGCCACGTTGTTGGTTGCGGAGTGCTATCTGCGCCAGGGAAACGACCGGCGGGTGATCGAGATCCTCGACAAGGCTGCGGATGCCGACCCGGGCGACTTGGCGACAGCGTACCTCTTAGGGACCGCGCTATTGCACGAGAATCAACGGGAACGGGGCGCGGTAATGATCCAGCGGATCCTGCTAAACGGGGATAGCGCCGAAGCGCACACGTTGATGGCATTTACGAAGCTCGGCCTGGGCGATAAGCCGGGCGCCATGGCGGATCTGAGCCGGGCCATCGAGTTGAATCCCGGACTGCCCGAGGCGCACAACCTGCTGGGCCGGATACTGTTTCTCCAGTCGGATTTGACGGGGGCCGAAGCGGCCTTCCGGCGGGCGATCGCGATCGACGGCAACCTGTTCGAACCGCTCTTCTTCCTCGGCGCCTTGCTGCGGCAGCAGGGCCGGAACGAGGAGTCCGGGCCGTTTCTGGAACGGGCTCTGAAGATACAGCCGAACGAGATTCGGGCGCGCTATCAATACGCGGCGCTGCAGTCGGCCGAAGGCCACAATGAGCGGGCGGTTTCCCTGCTGGAGTCCCTCGTCAAGGACGCGCCGAGCTATGCCGAGGCGCACCGCAGCCTCTCCAAAATCTACTTCCGGATTGGACGAGCCGCCGAAGGCCGGCACGAAGTGGAGCTTGCCGAGAAGTTGAATTCACAGATTGAGGCGGAGGACCTGGAGTTGGGACGGAGTCTGAAGTGAAGTCTCCCCTGACTTTCCTGCTGGCTTCGGCCCTGGCGTTTGCGCAGGCCGGCGATCCGGTGGCGGTTACGTTCGACAAGCTGTCCGCGCAAGCGCGCGAGGCATACGAGGCCAATCGCACCGACGAGGCCGTCCATCTCTTCAGCCAAGGCTTGAAACTGAGGCCTGAATGGACCGAAGGCTGGTGGGCTTTGGGGCTTCTGAACTATGAGGGCGATCATTACGAGGAGTGCCGGGACGCTCTGACCCGGTTGACCAGGCTCGATCAGGCGGCGGGCGCCGGGTGGGCACTACTTGGCCTTTGCGAGTTTCGCACGAAGCAGTACGACTTGTCCTTTCAGCATCTGAAGCGCGCCCACATGATGGTCATGCAGGGGGCGGGCGGCGAATTGAAGGCGAAGGCGGACTATCATCTGGCGCTGTTGCTGAACCGGCAAGGCGCCTTCGAAGTGAGCCAGGCGATACTGATCGGTGTCGCCCCGCAACTCAGAGACAACCAGGCGATGATGGTTGGCGCCGGCCTGGCTTGCCTGCGCATGCCGATCTTCCCGGAGGAGATCCCGCCGGCCTACCAGGAGGTAGTACTCCTGGCCGGGAGGGTTCTCTGGGACTTGGCCACGGAGCCTCCCCAGGTTACGGAGACCGCTTTTTCCATTTTATTGGACAAGTACCCTCACTTTCCCAACGTCCACTACTTCCATGGAACATACCTGGCGGCCCATCATCCGGACGAATCGGAAAAGGAGTTCCTTGCGGAGTTGAAGATCACGCCGGACAGTGTCCAGTCTAAGGTGGGCCTGGTTCTACGATATTTGGTGGAACAGCGGATCGACGAAGCGGTGGATCTGGCGCGGGAAGCCGTGGCCATAAGTCCGGATTCGGTTGGCACTCAACTTGCTCTAGGCAAAGCATTACGGGCCAGAGGCGATCTAAAAGGGGCATTGGCTGCTTTCCTGGAAGCCAAGCGCCTAGACGCGGCGTCGCCCGATATCCGTCTATATCTGGTGACCGTTTACCGCGGGCTCGGAATGGTGAGCGAAATGCGGCGGGAACAGTCCGAACATGATCGGCTTAAGGCTGAACAGAAGAACTGGCCCTAGCGATTTCACGGTGAACACACCGTGAAGTCGGCTTCCATCGGACACTTCCACTGTGTTGATCCATTGATCACCACAGTGGAAGACTAGCGGGGCTGAATTTGTCCTTGCGAGCAAACCTCGCCACTGGTGCCGAGTTCACGGTGTACACCCCGTAAAACCCCTTACATCAAAGTACTACTGCTGTTCAAATTGTGCGAACGCCCATCCTGATGGTCCACTCAATCACCTAAAGGTCGGGCAGGGAGTCTGTTGACTGCTTAAACACTCTATGACCAGGAGGTCTTTTGATGAGGCATGACCAGTTTTGGCACCGCCTATTAGGGCTGGCTGCATGCGTCGCTCTGCTGCTTGCGGCAGCACCCAATCTAGCCGCGCAGAACGTCACCGCAGCACTGACGGGAACCGTGACCGACCCAAGCGGCGCTATCGTACCGAAGGCAAACGTCACATTAACTAACGAAGCGACCTCGGATGTGCGGCGCACCGTCACGAATTCAGACGGGTTCTTCAATTTGTCGGCTGTCCCCCCAGGCAGCTACACAATCGTAATCGAACAAACGGGTTTCAACTCGTGGGAAGAGAAACACGTCGTTCTGGATGCCGGCGACAAGCGAAATCTGTCGAACATCACCCTTAAGGTCGGAAACACCAAAGAGTTGGTGGTTGTCGAAGGAGCGGCTTCCCAGATCACACCGGTGGACTCGGGCGAACATTCGACCCTGATCACCACCAAGATGCTCTCGAACGTCGCAATCCTCGGGCAGAACGCCGCAGAGTTTATCAAGATCATGCCTGGGATGGCGATCACGGGCGGGACGGCAAATGGGTCCTCCTATTCGGCGTCCGACGAACGCACGGGGAATGGACCGGTACAGAACTTTGCGCCCAACGGCTTACGCACGGCGGCCCTGGACATCACGTCCGATGGCGCGCACGTCATCGACCCGGGCTGCAACTGCGGCCAGTCGGTGAATACGAATGCGGACATGACTGCCGAAGTTAAGGTACTGACTTCGAACTTCGGCGCCGATTCTTCAAAGGGGCCCGTGGTCATCAGCGTGGTCGGAAAATCCGGGAGCCAGCAGTTTCACGGAGAAGCCTACGTCTACGCCCGGAATTATGCACTGAACTCGAACAACTGGCTGAATAACGCGTCCGGAGTGAACGGCGCAGGTCAGATGCTGGCCCCCCGCGCACCAACGCGGTACTGGTATCCGGGTGGCAACATTGGGGGTCCGGTGTACATTCCCGGCAAGAGCTTCAATAAGAATAAGGACAAGCTGTTCTTCTTCTTCGCCGCGGAGTACTACAAGCAGGATGTCGACAACGGCATCTATCGCTCGGTGGTTCCCACTGCCCAGATGCGGGCCGGCGATTTCAGCAACACGGCCTACATCGCCCAGTTGAACGGCTCGGGTGCGTCCAGCGCATTGAATTCGACGAACTACCCCAACGGAATAATTCCGGCGAGCCAGATTCCCAAGTATGGCCCGGCGCTGATGAACATCTACCCCTTGCCCAACGCCAATCCTGGCCAAAACTCCGGCAACAACTACATCAACAACCAGACCCGCTTTTCGAACTTCGAGCAGTATCGTCCGCGTATCGACTATTCGATCAACGACAGCACGAAACTCTACGTGAGCTACAACATTCAACGGGACCACGCCGAGGAAAGTCTGGATACTCTTTGGACGGGCAACGCCCAAAGCTGGGCAAGTCCGACGGTTCCATATCCGTCGCCACTGATCGAAAAGACTCACTCGGATTCGGTGACGGCTAACCTGACGAAGGTCTTTAGCCCGACCCTGACCAACGAGCTCATCTTCACATACACTTACCTGAACCTGCCGAACAGTTTCCAGGACCCCTCGAAAGTGGAACGCAGCGGTCTTGGACTCAACTACTCTATGCTATTCAGCCACCCCAACCAGAGCAGCCTGATCCTTCCGGAAATGACCGGGTGGGGCGATGGTATTGCCAATGAACTGAACTCCGGGTTTGAGTTGAACGGCACCGTCTATGCCAAGAAGACGCTCCCGAACTTGGCGGACAACCTCTCCAAGGTGTGGGGCACCCACACTGCCAAGTTTGGTTTCTACTGGGAACGGACGTTCAACACGCAGCCAGGCAATGGCGAGGTGAACGGTGGGTTCACTTGGGCGACCTGGGGTGGAAACAGCACCGGGAACGTGTATGGCGACGTACTGACCGGGAACTATAACGGCTACACCGAGCAGAATTTCGATACGGTTCCGGCCTTCCGGTACATATCCCTCGCCGGCTACGCGCAGGATTCCTGGAAGGTCACCCGGCACCTGACTCTCGAATACGGCATCCGCGTAACACACCTGGGACCGTGGAGCGACCTAACGGGCTACGGTTTCGCCGTGTGGAACCAGAGCGCCTACAACAACTCGCCATCTGCGGCTTCGCAGTTGACCGGAATGCAGTGGCACAAGATCGATTCCTCCGTGCCGTTATCCGGTTCGGCCAGCCGTTTCGCATTCTACGATCCGCGGGCCGGTTTTGCCTGGGATATATTCGGCGACGCGAAGACGGTGCTGCGCGGCGGCTACGGCATGTATCATTATCATGACGAGCAAAACGTGCAAAACGCCGCCTATGGCGTAACTCAGGGATCATGGAGCTTTACCGTTCCCAGTCCCGACAGCATTGCCAATATCGGCAATTACACGGCGTCGGCGACCACGCCCGGCGCGGTAACCGCTCTGGATCCAAAGGACTCGGCGGCACCGCGCACGCAAAGCTACAGCCTCACTGTTGACGAGCGGCTGCCTTGGAAGAGCGTCTTCGAAATCGGTTACGTCGGAAACAAGGCCGATTATCTAAGCAACTACAACAATAGTCTTGGCACGCTCAACCTGCTGCCGGTCGGTGCCCTGTTTACGTGCAACGGACAGTGGGAGAACAGCTACAGCAACATCCAGGCCTGCAAGCCGATGGCTAATTATCAGACGGTGAAGATCATTAACCACAAGATGTACTCGAACTACAACGCCTTGCAAGCGTCCTGGAACAAGCAGGCCGGCCACCTTACCGTGATGGCAAACTATACGTACAGCAAGGCGCTCGGCATCCGCGGCGAGAATGGCTCGGCCGCCGCCGATCCTACCAACTTCAACAACCTGTACGGCACGCTCCCCAACAATCGGAAGCAGATCTTCAACATCGCGTATATCTATGAGCTACCCAGAGCTACCACGACGAACGCCATCGCAAAGGCGGTGGTGAACGGATGGCAGATTTCGGGAATTACCCAGTTCCAGTCGGGCTCCGATATTCAAGCCGCGATGACGAGTAACCTCAACTTCTCCGCTTACATTCCTAGTGGAACGACCTACCTAGGGACTACGATTCCGGACGGCACCCAGATGAGCAACCAGAACATGCTCGGCACCGGAGATATCACGCTGATGCCTCTGGTCACCTGCGATCCGCGCCAGGGCCTGAAGGCCCACCAGTACTACAACCCCTCTTGCTTCACTCCACCAACCATTGGCCACAACGGCAACTACATCTTTCCGACGATGGTCGGTCCGGCTTTCCTCAACAACGATCTGACCATGTTTAAGAAGTTCCTCTGGGGCAAGGAGCAAAACCGGACGGTGGAACTCCGCTTCTCGGGGTACAACTTCCTGAACCACCCGTTGCGGACTTTCATTGGGAGTTCCGACCCCGGTTTGGAGCTTAACTTCGGACAAAACGGCCAACTTACGCCCACGGCGGCCCAGAACGCCGGTTACGCGACAAGCCTAACCGGGCAACGGATTGTCCAGATTGCTCTAAAATTCATGTTCTGATTTCGGACTAGCTTCGCAATTTTGGGGCGGCCTTCGGGTCGCCCCTTTTTTTGTATTTGTGGGCAAGGTAAAATTGACGAATCATGGGCGGACACCTGGCGGCCGGCATAGTCCTCGTACTGCTGCGGCCATTCCTTTGCGGAGGGCAAGCCTCCCCGGAGAAGGAGACCTTCGACAAGTTGGCAACGCGGGCACACCAGGCGCTCGACGGGGAGCGGGCTGAGGAGGCCATCCGGCTATTCGGCCGGGCCACGGAATTGCGCCCGCAATGGAGCGAGGGCTGGTGGCATCTGGGCACGCTGTTCTACGACGCGGGGCGCTTTGCGGAGGCACGCGATGCCTTCACGCGCTTCGTCGCCGTGGAAACTAAGGCCGGTCCCGGTTTCGGCATGCTGGGTCTCTCGGAATTTCAGTTGAAGCAGAATGAGCAGGCCCTCGCGGCGATGGAGCGGGGCATTCGGCTAGGCCTCGGGCCTAACCGGGAATTCGAGCGTATGGTGCTGTATCGGGACGCCAACCTGCACTCGCTGATGGGCCGCCCGGAGATCGCGATCCAGCGGTTGACCTTGGTGATGAACGAAACTGCCTCCGCGCATCCCGGTGCGCCCGCCGCCAGCTTACTTGGAGACCTGGAGACAGTGGACGCTTTGGGCATCGCGGCTCTGCGGATGGCGAAGCTACCCGGCGGCGTCCCGCCCGAAAAGGCCTCGCTGGTGCGGCAGGCGGGCCGCGCCCAAGCGTTGTTTGCGTTACAGGATCTGCCCGGCGCGGCACGAGAATTCGAGCGACTGGCAGCCACGTACGAAAGCGAGCCTGGGGTTCACTATGCGCGCGGGGTGTTCCTGTTGAAGACGAACCCACCGGGTGCGCTGGCGGAGTTTCAGAAGGAAATCGCCATTTCACCGGAGGATGCGGACGCGCTCGCGCAGGCTGCATTTGCCTGCCTGAGGTCCGGAGACCTCGGCACCGGACGGAGATACGCCGAGAATGCGGTGAAACTGGCGCCGGGTAATTTCGCCGCGCACATCGTCCTGGCCCGCCTTTGGCTGGCCCTGGACAACGCCAGACTGGCTCTCGATCAAGCGCAAGCCGCCGTCAAACTGGCGCCTAACAGCCCGGACGCACATTTTGCCCTGGCCAATTGCTACTCGCGAATCAACCGTCCACAGGACGCCGAGCGGGAACGCGCCGAATTCCAGCGGCTGAAAGATCTCGCCGACCGCGCGGCCAAGTGAGCGCCCGATACGCCAAATTCAGCGCTTCTGGTTGGCGGCGGAGCGCAGTTGTTGGAGAGCCGCCGCCACCTGCGCATCGTCGGGCTTCAGAGCGTGGGCCCGCTCCAGGACCGGCAACGCGGCGGCGTCGTCCCCCAGCACGTATAGCGTGGCGGCGAGCAGGTTCAGGGTATCGAAGAAGCCGGGATTCAGGGCGGCCGCGCGCTCCAGCGGAGCACGGGCCTCCCGGTACCGCTTCAGACGGAACAGGCTCAGGCCGAGATTGTGCCAAGCCTCGAAAGAGTTCGCATCGAGTGCCACGGCCTTCCGCAGAGGCTCGACGGCTTCGGCGAACGCCCCGGCGTCCCCATAGAGTTGACCGAGCATGACCAATCGCTCGGGATCGTTGGGATCGGCGATGCGCCCGCAGATGGCCGCGGCCTCTGCAATCGCCACGCGGTGGAGCGCCTCGTTACAGGCGCGTACATCCCCCTCGGTGGTCCGCAGGTCGGCTCGCGACTGGCGATACTTCTGGTACTCCTTTTCCGCATCCTCCCCGCGGCCCGCCTCGGAATAGGCGCGGGCGAGCCTATAGTGCACCTGCGCGTCGTGCGGGCTTCTGACCGCGGCCTTTTCCAGGCAGCGGATTCCCTCGGCCAGAGAACCCGTTCCAAGGTACGCCAGTCCGAGGTAGAAGGCGCTCTGGGGGAAATCCGGAGACGATTCCAGCGCCCGGAGTCTTCGAACCGCCGCCGGGAAATCGTTGGCCAGCAGATCGAGGCGTCCCAGATAATAGTCCAGGCCGGGAGAGCCGCCGAGCCGTGGTATGAGGGATTCGAACTGCTCCCGCGCCTCGGCATTCCGCCCTTGCGCGAATAAGCACGTGGCGTACTGGAACCGTACCGTGTCACTTGCCGGGTCGGCGGCAAGCGCCTTTTCGAACTCGACTCCCGCTTCGCCAAAAAGCCGTTCTTGCATCAGCCGGCTGCCATTTCCAGCGTGGGCCATCGCCTGCGGCTCCGCCGGAGACGGTTCGGCCGGTTGCGCTCCGGCGCCAACCGCCAGACTCAAGCCGCACATGAGCAGGCAGCCCAGCCGATCGATTTGGATAGCCATATGCAAGATCAAAGTCCTCGCCGCGCGGCCGGCACCATGGCTTCGGTTTTGGCGATGCCCTCGCCTTCGCGGATGGTAACCAGGTGGTCGGCAGCGACCGTGCCGATGGACTCGCGCAATCCGCTGGGCCAGTGCACCTCCAGTTCCGCCGATTTAGCGGCACCCAAGCCAAAGTGAAGGCGGCGATCGTTAACCGAGAGATAGCCGCTCTGCGCCAGAACCGCCTGTGCCTGCTTGCGCCCGCCGTAAGTGGCGATTACCGTGGCGCCGATGGCGCTGCGATTCGATTTTACTCCTATCAGCCTGACTTTGAGCCAATGATTGTTCCCACTAACGTCGTTGCGCAGCAGCGAGGGCGGCTCGTTGATATTCATGACGAGAATATCGACGTCGCCGTCGTTATCGAAATCGCCAAACGCTACTCCGCGGCTGGCGTGGACTTCGGCAATGGCGGGCCCGGCGGCGTCGAACAACTCCTCGAACCTCGAGCCTCCCAGGTTCCGGAACAGAATGCGCGGTGTCTTATGGGGGAAACTGGGGTGCAGTTTCTCGACCTCGGGAAAGACGCTACCGGTGACCCAGAAGATGTCCGGCAGCCCGTCGTTGTCGAAATCCTGGATGCCGGCGCCCCAACTCACATAGCGGGTTTCCACCGCCAGCCCCGAGACGGCCGTCACATCGGCGAACCCCGCCGCGCCCACGTTGCGGTAGAGTGCCGAAGTATCCTCCGTGAAATGGGTCTTGAGGATATCGAGTGCGCCATCGGTGTCGAAGTCGCCTACGGCAAGGCCCATTCCGGCCTGCTCGTTGCCGTCTTCGTTCACCGCCAGGCCCGACTCCAAGCCGCGCTCGACAAAAGTGCCGTCCTGCCGGTTGTGGAACAGAAGGCTCGGCGTGGAATCGCAGGCTACGTAGATGTCCTGCCACCCGTTGCCGGACAGGTCGGCGGCCACGGCCGTCAAGCCGAAACCTGGACTGGGCACGGCGATGCCGGCCTTTTCGGTGACGTCCGTAAAGGTCCCGTCGCCATTATTATGGTAGAGACTGCATTTCTCGGGCTTAAGGCCCCGCGGCCCGCAGTTCACGGGAATGCCTTTGAAATTGCAGTCCGGATTGCGTCCGGTGGGCGGGATGGATTGAAAATCGAAGACCAGATAGTGCGACACAAACAAGTCGAGGCGCCCGTCGCGGTCGTAATCGACCCAGGTGCAACCCGTGCCCCAACGGCCGCCAGGGTGGAGCAATCCCGCCTGTTTGGTGACGTCGGTGAAAGTACCGTCGCCGTTATTGCGGTAAAGCACGTTTTGGCCCCACTCGGTAATGAAGATATCCTCGAATCCATCGTTGTTGTAATCGCCGATAGTTACTCCGAAAGCCCAGGCTTGACGAGTCAGGCCCGCCTGGCGAGTTACATCCGTAAACGTGCCGTCGCGATTGTTTCTATACAACCGGTTCGAGGCGCCGGGAACGGGGCCATCGCGCCGCGTGCCGGAGAGGACAAATACGTCGAGCCAGCCGTCATTATCGTAGTCGAGGAATGCGATCCCGCATCCCATGGACTCGATAATGTAGTCCATGCGGTCGGCGGGCCCATAGATCACGGGCGCCCGCAACCCCGCCTCCCTGGCAGTATCGGTAAACCTGGCGTTGAAAGGAAGCCCCGAGGGTTTGCCGCGAGGCTGTGGCCGGACTCCCCTGGAGGCCATTCCGTGCTCCTGCTGAGCCCGTAGGGCCGAGGGACCGCCCGCGAGGAGGGCGAGAAGACAACGCCGGGTCATGGGTTCAGTTGCCCTCCGCGCCACAAGGTTCGAAGCTCGTCACCGAATCCCCCGTCGTGGGCCATAGCCCCTGTCCGCCGGTTCAGAGTGCCCGTTCGGAACGCCGCCTGGCCGCCCGCCGTTTGCCGTTTGCCGTTTCCGCCGCCGTTTCGGCCGGGCGGAAAAGGCTGGTTGAGCGCTGGAAATACGCTTCAGACGCAGCATTGCCAAATGATACAATTGTACCTGACTCATGCCTCGAATTCTGCTATGGATTGCGCCGCTTTTCGTCGTGGCTATCGTCATGGAAATGGGAGAAGCGGCTGGTGGTGGCGCGATCCGCTTCGAAGACATCACCGGGAGATCCGGGTTGAGTTTTGTGGCGAACAGCTCTCCCACACCCAATAAGAACCAGCCTGAAACGATGTTATCGGGGGTCGGACTGATCGACTACGATAACGACGGCTACCTGGATATCTATCTGGTCAACGGCGCCGCCATACCCTCGCTTCGCAAAGAATCGGACATGTATAAGAACCGCCTGTTTCACAATAACCGCGACGGCACTTTTACCGACGTCACGGAAAAGGCGGGCGTGGCGGGAGACGGTTATGACATGGGCGTGGCGATTGGCGACTTTGACAATGACGGGTGGCAGGATATCTATGTCGCCAGCGTAACTGGAAACCACCTCTATCATAATAACGGCGACGGCACCTTTACGGACGTAACCAAGAAAGCCGGAGTTGCCGGCGCGTCTTATCTGGGGCAGAAGATGTGGAGCGCCGCCGCCGGTTGGTTCGACTACAACAACGATGGCAAGCTGGACCTGTTCGTGTCTAACTACTGCCGTTGGGAAGTAAATAAGGATCCAGTATGTCTGAGCGGAGGGCGTCTTCGGGCGTACTGCCATCCGAAGTTTTATCAACCCTTGCCCTGCACTCTATATCGCAACAACGGAGACGGGACCTTCACGGATGTCTCCGAAGAGACCGGCGTGTCGAAGCGGCTTGGCAAGGGAATGGGCATAGGTTTCAACGACTACGACGGCGACGGATTTACCGACATCTTCGTGGCCAACGATAATACCCCGAACTCGTTGTTTCACAATATCGGAGGCAGGCGGTTTGAGGAAGTGGCGATGGAGGCTGGCGTTGCCTACACCGAGGACGGCAAATCGATATCCGGCATGGGCGCGGAATTCCGCGATCTGGACAACGACGGGCGGCCCGACATCTGGCACACGGCGACCGAGCTCGAGACGTTTCCGCTTTTCCAGAACCGCGGAGGCGGTATTTTTCTCGATATAACCGGCCGCAGCGGCTTGGCGAAACCCACTCTGGTAATGTCCGGGTGGTCAAACGCAGTGGGGGACTTCGATAACGACGGCTGGAAAGACCTCTTCGTGGCGCGTTCCAACGTCCTCGACAATGTGGCGGAGTTCTCCACACGGACCTACGAGGAGCCGAACTCGGTTTTCCGGAACCTGGGGAGCATGAAGTTCGAGGAAGTGACCGCCCAGGCCGGGCCGGACATGCAGGTGGCTGCGGCACACCGGGGGGCGGCGATCGGCGACCTGGACAATGATGGGCGCCTGGACGTGGTCGTCACAGTGCTGAACGGGAAGGCCAAAATCCTTCGGAACGTGACCGAAAACGGCAACAATTGGGTCGCGTTTCAGTTGGTAGGGCAGAAGAGCAACCGGATGGCAATTGGCGCCCAGGTGAAGATAACCACCGAGGATGGCGCCAGCCAGTACGACATAGTCTCGACCAGCGCGGGGTACGGCGCATCCCGCGATCCGCGGGCTCACTTCGGGCTAGGGCGCTTCCGCACCGTGCGGCAGGTGGAGATCCGCTGGCCAAGCGGCCAGCGCCAGGCTCTAAAGGATGTCGCTGGGAACCAGATTCACCGCATTCAAGAACCGCGGTAATCGATCCGGATTAACCCGCGCAAAGCGGTTTCCGAGTACACCTCGGTTAACCGGGTCTTCCGGATTCCGATGCTGGGCATGCGCGCTGCCGAGCACCGTGACACCCGTTCCGATAACGCCGGTCATTCGCTGAATTGCCCAGCGCGGCGGTCCATCGGCTCTCCCGGCGGGCTTTCGGGAAATGCCGGTTATCGCCGATGAGCAGGGACTTGGGAAACACTCGCAGACGGAGCCGAAGGCTCCCAATCGGTCCGGAGACGTTCCATCAAGCCCCCCCGTGCCGACCCGGCGGCGCTACGTTTTCACCCTCCGGAACTCGCCCCGCGCCGCGCCGATCCCTCCACCTCCGGAGAGCGCGTCGGATTCCGCAGCATGCAGCAGGCCCCTCGCCAGGGGTGCGCACTCTCCGCCGTTCGCCGCTTGACTTGGCTTTTGTTTGATGATACAACAAAATACGAGAGAGCGCCCATTCCATCAAAACTCATGCAGCTTCGCGCTCCAAGAGCTCATCGCAAAACCCGGTGGGTTGTGCCCCGGCTCTCCAGCGCCGCCCAGGAGCTCCGCGGTATGTTAGTCCAACCAACAACTCTATGAAACGTGCTTTTGAAGTGAGCAATCCCGATCCGGACCTCAGTCCGCTGACCGGGATGACCAGACAACATTACGTCGCATGCGCCAGGTATGTGCTCGAACGGGCATTCAAACATGTGAAATCGTTCGACTCGCCGATCGTGTTTCCGCTGGTGCCCGGCAAATCCTATCCCCGACCGAACGATCCGGAATGGCGCCACCGCTCCCACGAATTCGAAGCCCTGGAGAGGACCTTCAACCTGGCGGCTCCGCTGATGCACGTGGATCCGGAGATCTCCATACGGGGGATCAAGCTCCGCGATTATTACTGCCATCATTTTTACAACGCGTTCACACCGGGCCACGCCAACAGCCTGCCCATGCCCGAGGATCTACCGGACAGCACCTACCAGTTCACCTGCGAATTCGGCGGCATGACCAAGACCCTGCTGTTGATGCCCGATGTCATGTGGCCGTACCTGACGCAGCGGCAGCGGGATGAAATGGCGGTAGCGATTTCAAAATGGGCGCACCACCGCACGACGCAAAACAACTGGCGGCTGTTTAACATCTGCGCGCTTTCGTTCCTGAAGAAGCACGGGTATCCGATCGATGACGACCTACTGAAGAGCCATCTTCTGTGGGTTGCCTCGTATCATGCAGGTCATGGGTGGTATCTGGAGCAGAGCTATAACTATTACACGATCAGCCTGTTTCTGGTTTACGGAACGATCTGGAGCCGGGCCTTCGGCCGCGAGCAGTATCCCGAAATTGCCGGCGTGCTGGAGAAGAGTTTCGAGGAGTTGCTGAAGACGTACACGAACTTCTTTGGCCGCAACGGCTTCATCAACATGTGGGCTCGGAGCATCTGCTACCGGCTGTGGATCTCGGGCGGGTTTCCGGCGTCCTTCATGCTTCGGTCGAAATCGCCGCTCGATCCCGGTTGGGCAAGGCGGCTGTGTTCCGGATCGCTGCTGCAATTCACCGCCCGCGAGGATTTCTACGAGAACGATATCCCGAGCCTGGGGTTCTACGGCCACCGCGAGTTTGCCATACAGAACTACAGTTGTCCGGCGAGCCCGTTCATCATGTTTCTACCGTTCATCAGCCTGGCCCTGCCGGAAGACTCGCCGTTTTGGACGGAGCGGGAGAACGACGGGATGTGGGTGGATCTGGGAGCCCGATCCAAGCGGACCGTGCTGGAAAAGCCGGGGATCGTTCTGGTCAACCACGGCAGCAGCGGGGCTTCCGAGATCGTCTCCGGCAAGGTCTACGACGACGATCACAACTACTCGAAGCTGGTGTTCAGTACTCATTTCCCTTGGGAGGACCACAACCCGCTGGGCGGCACCTCGCAGGAGTACAGCTTCCGGAGCCTCGATCCGCGCGACCTGAGGGGCGTGGACACCAACTTCTATCTCACGGGACGCGCCGTGGAGAATGGCGCCTCTAAGAACGCCGCTTATTCGACCGCGCAGAGCATTCTCTTCAATGGCATTCGGGACGGGGTTTTGTACCGCCAGTTGATCATGCGCAAACCGCCGAACAACGGAGTCGGATACATCATCGACTTGGCCGAGATCACGGTGCCGGGAGGGGTCGTCCGGATCGACCGTTGCCGGCTGGCGTTCGAGCACGAACTCACGCTAGGCCATTATGGTCTGCCTCACATGGACGGGAAGGCGGCCGAAGTAAGGGGTTTCGAGGACGATACCAGGAAGGCAATCACCGCATCGGTCCCAGGCAGAAGCGTCGCGCTGATCGCTTACGGCGGTTGGGATGGCGTCGAGAGCCGGGTACACCGCGGGTTCAACGCGGAAAGCGAGGAAAGCACGGTGCTGTTTGCCTCTCGCAAGCGCACGGCCAAGAACCCGGCGATGGAGCTTATGATCGCGGCGATGTTGCATAAGACCGATGACACCGGCTGGACCACGGAAGAACTCTCTCCCTTGAAGAACGTCAGGGTTATGGAGGTCACTCCGTCGGGCTCAGTCCTCGGGGCCGAGATTACGCTTGCGGACGACACACGCTGCACGGTCGATTTCAAGGACATCGACGGTTTCAAGAGCTGCTGACAGATCACTTCCGGGCGCTAGGGTCGCCGGTGGGCGGTGGTGCGTGGTCTTCCTTCGCCGGAGGGCCGAGCAACTCGGTGAAGATAGGCTTCAACCCGTCCGCCCACACCTGGTAGCCCTTCAGGGCGGGGTGTAACTTGTCAGCGGGGTTCATCATGCCTTCGAACAGCTTACCATCCGGGCCCGCCAAATTATCGTTGACGTTCAGGTATCGTATCTTCTTGCCATCGGCGAGCTTCGCGAGGTTGGCATTGACCTTGTCGATAATTGGCAGCACCGCGAGGTTGTCGTTACGGGGGAAAATGCCGGTTACGATGATGGTGGCGTCCGGCGCCTTGGTCCGCATCACTTCCAGGACGGCCTGTAGGCCCTTCGTGATGTCCTCCACCCTGGCATCGTCCCCTCCCGGTGGAAGCCGGTTTCCGACGTTGTTGGTGCCGGCCAGCAGAACGATGACCTTGGGATTCACTCCGTCGAGTTCGCCGTTCTTGAGCCGCCAGAGGATGTTCTCGATCCGGTCCGCGCCCCAGCCGAAATCGGCCGCATTCCAGCCGAAGAAGTTCTGGGTCCAATTAGCGAGCAATTCGGGATAATCGGTCGCACCCCAGCGTCGCGTGATCGAGTCGCCCTCGAAATAAATGTCGATGCGGCCCTTCTTGGCCTTTTCGAGCAACTGATTGTGCGCCAGCATCGAGTTCCTGTCGGTACGTGGAGCCGGTGCATTAGCGGGAGCGGGAACGAAGCCGGGCGGTGCAGCCTGCACAAACGCGGCGCTCTGCTGATCCATCATGTTCTGATGGTCTGATTCCGCCGCCCAACTACGGGGCTGTGGAAGACCGCCTCCGGTGGATCGCGCGGCATCCCGCTGCGGCAGAGGAGGCTGCTGGGCAAGGATGCCCAGCGCCGGGGCGAGCGCCAGGGCCGCAAGTACGATGGAACTGGAAGCGGTCTGAGGCGATGTGGCAAGTTTCATGTTCAACGCTCCAACAAAATGGGGCGATCCGCATATCCGAATCGCGGAGTTCGCTTGGTCGAAATACGATTGTCGTCCTAATCCGCCGCGAGGCGCAAGCCTTTGGCGGCTTTCCAGCGATTCGTCGCCCGGTGGATTCGCGGCCGCACTTTGGCTGGTGACGATACGGGTCAGGGAAACAACGTCTCGCTTCGCGCCGGCACAACCAGTATGTTGCGGGTGAGCGTATACCGGTATCGATGAGGCTGACTGGTCCCGACAGGGGCCCGTTTGGCGGCAACGGACCATATCGAGAGATCGGCACCATGCTAGTCTGGATATTGTGTTGCGAGAGCCTAAGAGATGAAACAGACGAAATCCAATCGCGTACCTAAACAGAAATCGGCCGGTGCATTCCCGGCAATCGAGAGCATCCCCTACGAAGGGCCCAAGTCGACAAATCCGCTGGCCTTCAGGCATTACAATGCCGACGAAATCGTCGCGGGCAAGACCATGCGGGAGCACCTGCGCTTCAGCGTGGTTTACTGGCACACGTTCCGAGGCACGGGCAGCGACCCCTTCGGCGCGGGTACGATGGTGCGCCCCTGGGACGACGGCTCGAACACGGTCAGAAATGCACAGAATCGCGTTCACGCCGCTTTCGAATTCATGAGGAAGCTGGGAGTTCCTTACTACGCCTGGCATGACCGTGACGTCGCGCCCGAGGGCAAGAATCTGGCGGAGACCAACAGGAACCTCGACGCGGTCGCCAAGACCTTGAAGCAGGAGCAGAAGCGAACCGGCATCAAACTCCTGTGGGGCACGGCCAATCTGTTTTCTCATCCGCGCTTTGTCCACGGCGCCAGCACAAGCTGCAATGCCGACGTGTTCGCGTTTGCCGCCGCGCAGGTGAAAAAGGCGTTGGAAGTTACCCACGAACTCGGCGGCGAAGGCTACACCTTCTGGGGCGGCCGCGAAGGCTACATGACGCTGCTGAATACCGACATGAAACGCGAGCAGGAGCACCTTGCGAAATTTCTGCATCTCGCGGTGGCGTACAAAAAGCAGATTGGGTTCAAGGGCCAGTTCTACATCGAGCCGAAGCCGAAGGAACCGACCAAGCATCAATACGATTCCGACGCCGCGGCCTGCCTGAACTTCCTCCGCCAATTCGATTTGCTGCCGCATTTCAAGCTGAACATCGAGGCGAACCATGCCACGCTGGCGGGCCATACCATGCAGCACGAGCTCGAGGTCGCTGGCTCTGCGGGCGCGCTGGGTTCCATCGACGCCAACACCGGCGACGAATTGCTGGGCTGGGACACGGACCAATTCCCGACCAGCGTCTACCTCGCGGCATACACGATGCTGAGCGTGCTGAAGTACGGCGGTTTCAAGACGGGCGGGGTCAACTTCGATGCGAAGGTTCGCCGCGAGAGCTTCGAACCGGTGGATTTGTTCTACGCGCACATCGGCGGCATGGACGCATTCGCCCGTGGCTTGAAGGTTGCCGCGGCGATTCGCAAGGACGGCCGCCTGGCTGAGTTCGTGAGACGGCGCTATGCCTCCTGGGATTCGGGCATTGGCGCGAAGATCGAATCCGGCAGAGCCTCGATGAAGGAAATCGAGACCTATATGCTGAAGAAGGGCGACGTGACGAATAATGTCAGCGGCCGCCAGGAGTTCTTGGAGAACCTGATTAACGAGTTCATTTGACGCCGCGCCCGCCCGGTCTGCCCCGGCTACGTGGCGGCGGTAAATCAGTCCGTTGAAGAATTGAAGCCCGATTCATGACCGATCAGGTCGGTCATGAATCGGGCTTTCTTCTTGGCTCCGCTAGCGGGAGTTTACTGGGAATGGCCGGAACAAAGGTATAAGCAGTTGTTTCCGGAACGGGTTACGAGCAGGCCCGCGTATTACCCACGCGGGGTAATACGGAGTTGTTCCAAGCCCAGCGTTTTCGCCAGTGCCAGTTGCGGCAGAGTCTGCTTGGAGAGTACAGTGGCGATTCGGTTCGGCCCCTTTTCGCCTTGCGGCGGGTAGAGGAGTACGAATTCCTGGATTTGGCGCAACTCCTGCAATAATTGCTCGGTGGAGATGCCAGCCCATGCCGCCTGTGCCTGGTGGTGCACGTATTGAAGCAGAGAGATGCCCAGCATGCAATAGAACGCGTGCACCCGGATCTTGCTGTCGGTCCAGTGATGCATGGGACCCCAGCCCAGCCACTCCCCATCTTTGAGACCGCGAAATACCTGCTCGACTTGTTGCTGGCCAGCGTAGGCAGCGGCGATCTCCTCCGCGCTCCAGTCCACGCGGTTGGTGAGCAATACCGTTCGACCCAACCGGTGGGCCAACAGGCGCAGCCATGCGGCGTGATCAAAATCGAATTGCAGATGCCACTGCCCGTTCTTCAACTCCAGTTGGTAGTGAATTAGCTCAGCCATGAATTGCGCCGACAGCCAGCGCTGAATCTTGTTGCGAATCTGGGTTTCGGTCCAACGCGCCCTGGGCTTACTCAGATCCACGGACAAACGCCGCAGGTATTGCAGGACCTTGCTGACGCCGGTGGTCACACTCTGTAGCTGTTCGCCCGCGAAGGAAGCCGAGTACTTCACCACGCAAAAGTACTCTTTGCCGTGCACCAGCGTCTTTTCGCCCGCCGCATGTACGCCGGGTTGATCGCTGTTGCAGGTGGGAAGCCGATCCAGCGGCCGTTCGCGCAACTCCTCGGGGGCCTGATTCCAAGGCAGCGCCGCGATCCATCCCACTTGCGACTGCTCCAACTCCACCGTATTGGCCAAGGCCGCCGAGCCCTTGTCAAACACCAGAGTGACCGTGTCCCGTGCGATCCGATTTTGATCCAGCATGTCCAACATGCGCGCCAACGAGACCGAGAACTCCTCCACATCCGGTATGTCGCCGGCATAGACGTGGTGACACAAACTCAGGCCATGCTCGCCATCCAACACGTAGCTGAGTCCCACCTGGCGCAAGTTGTGCCGGCCCTGCTTATTGTGGCCCCGCTGCGCCAGATGGTTCTGCGTGTTGGTGCTGGCCACGTAGGTGTAGAAGTTGGTGGTGTCGTAGCCCAGCAAGCGCCGGCTGAGGATCTGCTTCTGCTTCCATAACCCAACCAGACGCAGTTGAGCCTGCTCCAGTTCGTCGCAGGCTCCCTGGGATGGCCGCTCCGGGGCCAGGGTGTCGAAGCAATCCCAGAAGGCTTGGGAGGAGAATCGTTCCGAGGCAAAGCCCCAGAGCGGCTGCAGGATCGAGCGGTCGTACCAATCGGCAACTTCGGTCTTGGGGCCTGGCTGGCAGATGCGATGAATGGCGGCCAGGAGCAGGTAGTGGACGGCCGAGGGCCCGGAACGAGGCTGGGGCCAAAGTTGCTGAAGCAGTTCGAAGACGCCGGTTTGTTGGGCAGCCAACCAAAGGGCGCCGGGCAGGCCGAAATCCCGCATGGTGGCGGACAAAGGTACCGGAGCGGAGTGGTCGCGAACCAAGGCGGCGACCTTGTCCGCGGAACCGAGGTAGGTCTGATGGACGATTCGGGGCTGGCCGTCGACGCGGGCGCACTCGACGACGTAGTAGTAGAGCTGGTTGCCCTTCTTCTTCGCGATGAGGCTTGCCATATAGGGCAATACAACTATACGACAACTCCTTTCCTGGATCAATAGGCATCAAGCATGAAAGCAGCAAACAGCTCTTGACTAGGGTAATACGCAGGTTGCGCGCGAGGGTCCGCACAAGTCGTGGTTTTTCAATACGTTAATCGAGGGCCGGGGTTATGCGCCTGGAGTTGGCAGTAAACTCCCGCTAGCGATCGCCCTGGGGCCCGCCAAGCTACTTGCTAGTGGCGCCGCTGTCGTTGTTAACCATGAGACTCGATACGTTCACTGGCTCGAAGTTGGACAATGTGATGCTTGTGAGGCACGCAAGATCGTTATCGTTCCAGCGGGCGTCGGGCGTGCCGATCAGCCCCCCGCTCATTCCATTGTCGGCCAGGATGATTCCGTAGTTCCGGAATCCGGTGATGATAACGGACGCTTGTGGACTGCTGGAGGCACAAGCGGGAGTCGCCACGGAAGCCTTAAGCCGGTAAATCTCGCCAGCCGCGCCAGACATGGTGCAGCTTGTGGGAGGAGTAGCTTGCGAGATCATCGATTCCACGGGGATCGAACTCCCTCCCGTGGTGCAACTGCCGACGCCCGCTGTCTGGGTGGCGGGCCAGACCCAGTAATTCAACATGTGGTTGAGCGTAAACCGTATGGGATGCTGAACCGCGCCGTTGGGCGCAGTGGGCGTTCCAGTCCCAATTACCTCGTCGGCGTTGACGAGCAGCGGCCCCACGGGAAGTCCCGCGGCGTCGGACGTTCCCTGGCCTTGCGGTGTCAGAGCATTCGAGGCCGGATTGGCCCAATATGCGTTCGACGAATCGGTCCAAGGGCCGCCCTGATAAATTCCCTGCCACATTTCGTAAAGGCCGGCGTTATTTCCGCCTCCCGCTTGCTGATAAACCAGGACGTGCATGTCTCCCCCGGAGTTCGCGGTACCCTCGATCGGAGCATACGCTGGAATCGGACCGGAAGTGAACATGGATCCATACACGGTGGTTGAGACCGCTACGTCAGGCTGGGTGTAAGGAACCTGGATCGCCGGTATTCCATTTGGAAATGGCGCGCCAGTATTGTTCCCGAAGAATACCCTGATCGACTCGGGCAGATAGGCGCTGTACATAGGTGCCGCGGGAGACGTATCGACGGGCAAGCCCGTCGTAGCCGCGTCCACGCGATGGTGGAAGATGGAGTTCGACGGGAAGACGGTTGCGAGAAACGCATTGTTCCCGTTGATGGCGAAGCTGATATTCTGATTCGCCGTTGTACCAGCCGAGTCCTTAACCCGGAGTTGCGGGGTGTACGTGCCTTGACCGCCGATCAACGAACTGCTGATAACTCCGGTCGTAGCATTGATGGCCATCCCTTCAGGCAATGTTGGAACGCTGGAATCCACATATACCGAGTAAGTGTAAGGCGGAGTGCCACCGCTGGCAACTAGCGTGCAGCCGGCGTACGCCGAGCCCTGAGTTCCGCCCGGGCACGACTTGGTCGCTATCGTCAACGGCCCCCCGGACGTTGCTACGGTCACCGTCGCCGTGGCGGTGGTCGAGCCGGCGGAGTTGGTGGCAGTGAGCGTATAGGTCGTCGTGGCTGTTGGGCTCACGCTCGTCGAACCGCTTGCCGACGTGGACGTGAACGTACCGGGCGTGATGGAAATACCGGTCGCTCCGGCCGTCGCCCAACTCAGCGTGCTGCTGGCGCCCGAAGCGATGCTTGCGGGGCTGGCGGTGAAAGAGGCGATCGTTGGCTTGCTCGGCGCGGGGTTGACCGTGAAGCTCTCTGGGACCGGCGTTGCCGCGGCGTAGGTGCCGTTACCGGCCTGCGTGGCCTGGATCGTGCAAGTGCCGGAGGCGGCAAAAGTAGCGGTTGTGCCGCTGACCGTGCAAATGCTGGTCGTAGTCGAGGCGAAGGACACCGTCAGACTGGAGCTGGCCGTTGCGGATAGAGTCAGCGGCTTTCCAACCGTCTGCGTCCCCGGGTTGGCGAAAGTGATTGTCTGCGATATCAGCGGGGCCGGATTTACTGTGAAGCCCTGCGAAACCGGTGTGGCCGCTGCATACGTGCTATTGCCGGCCTGTGTAGCTTGGATCGTGCAAGTGCCGGCGGCGACGAACGTGGCGGTGGTGCCGCTGACTGTGCAGACGCTGGTCGTGGTCGAAGCGAAGGACACCGTCAGACCGGAGCTGGCCGTTGCGGATAGAGTCAGCGGCTTTCCAACCGTCTGCGTCCCCGGGTTGGCGAAAGTGATTGTCTGCGGGGCCAGACTTACCGTGAAGCTCTGCGAGACTGGCGCAGCGGCTGCGTACGTGCCGTTTCCGGCCTGTGTAGCTTGGATCGTGCAAGTGCCGGCGGCGACGAACGTGGCGGTGGTGCCGCTGACTGTGCAGACGCTGGTGGTGGTCGAAGCGAATGAGACGGTCAGACCGGAACTGGCCGTGGCGGAGAGCGTCCGCGAGGTTCCCGCCGTCTGCGTCCCCGAGTTGGCGAAGGTGATTGTCTGCGGGGCCAGACTGACCGTGAAGCTCTGCGAGACTGGCGCAGCGGCTGCGTAAGTACTGTTGCCTGGCTGCGTGGCCTGGATCGTGCAGGTGCCCGCCGCGACGAACGTAGCAATCGTACCGCTGACCGTGCAAACACCCGAAGTGGTCGAGGCGAAGCCCACCGCCAGTCCGGAACTGGCCGTGGCGGACAGAATCAGCAGCGTTCCCACCGTCTGCGTGCCCGGATTGGCGAAGGTGATCGTCTGCGAACTCAGCGGTGCCGGATTCACGATGAAGCTCTGCGAGTCCGGCGTTGCCGCTGCGTATGTGACGTTGCCCGGCTGCGTGGCCTGGATCGTGCAAGTGCCCGCCGCGACGAACGTAGCAATCGCACCGTTGACCGTGCACACGCTGGTCGTGGTCGAGGCGAAGGACACTGCCAGTCCCGAACTAGCGGTCGCGGATAGCGTCAGCGGCGCTCCCACCGTCTGCGTTCCCGGATTGGCGAAGGTGATTGATTGCGAGGTCAGGCCGACCCCGCTGGCGGGCACGATGTTGGGCGTACCGGCGTCAAAACGCGCGCGGGCTGGCAACGCACCGGGAAGCGGGGTCGAGGCATTCGTGCCATCGACCCAGGGCCAGGCGCTTCCGTTGAAGAATGGCGGCGGCTGCATGCTGGCCGGTACATATAGCGACTTAGGCAAGGTGGTGACCGCCGGCGCCGTGGTGTACTGCCCCGCGCAAAGATTCGGGTCTGTGCAGATGCTGCCGTAATTCGTTGCCGAGCATGCGGCATCGCCAGGCGCGTTGCAAAGGTTGTTACTTCCCATCCAGTGAATCTTGCCGGTTACGTAATCGAAATTGCCGTCGCGCAAAACCGTATTGAGCACGGTCTGGCCGCCGGCGCCAGGAAGGGTGGATGGGGCATCGGGTTGGTTCCCCCCGCCGGTTCCCAGTTCCCACAGAGTCGAAGTCCAGTATTCCGACTGGTTCTGGCCGGGCGACGCGCCGCCATTATTGATGCCATTCCATTCGAAAAACCACGTCGACGATTGCGGCGCGGCGCTGAAGGTCGCCGGATACGCGTATCCGATCGCCGGGTTCTGCAGATAATTGTTTGGATATCCTAGGACATTCCCGACATAGCTATACCACCAATGGTGAGCATAGAGGGTGATTCCGCTGCGTCCCATGGTATCGGCAAGCTGAACGACCGGACCGAAGCAGTTAAAGGTCGAACACGGCGCGTTACTTCCGGAAGTGCCATTGCCGGTGTCCGTGCCCGTTCCATTATTTACGTTCCGGCGCAGAGTCGTGGCATGGTTGCGGAAGAAGGTGATGTAATCCGAGTTACCCCACGTCCCATCCGCACTTATGCTGAACGATTGATTGCCCTCGAACAGGGCATACTGCGTGCCCGCCATGTGGGTGGCGTTCATACCGGCCTCCGGAATGCCGGAGCAGGTGCTGGTATAAGGCTGGCCGCCTTGGGGGTCGACGCTGCCAATATCGCTACCATATTGGCATCCACCGTAGCCGGCGCCGTATCCGTCTTCGAAGTAGTTATAGCCTACGACGTTTCCTCCGCCTGCGCTCCGCATGACCATGACCTTGTTGAAGCTCCACGAGATGTTGTTCTCAAAGAGACTATCGGAGGTGTAGGAATCGATCTCCATCCCGTAACCGCCGCCACCAGGATTGGGATTGCCCGCGGTGTGCAGGTAGGAGTCGCGCAGTTCGCAACGGAAGCACCCGTCGAAGTGAATCGCTCCGCCACCCGCGTTGTAACTCTCGACGTTCTTGACCCAACTGTTGGATATGCCCCAGAAGGCGACGTTGCCGCCGCCATCGCCGCCTCCTCCGTTGGCAACGGTAAGGTTTTCGATCCCGATCCCCGTGTAGAACTTCCCGTTGGCGCCATCGATGCGGGCCAGATCGGCCGCGTGCGAAACGCGGAAGCCGTGGTGCCACGGCGCCGCGAAGGTGATAGTCGTCGTCGCGCCGGATGTCGTGATGCCAGTGATGACATTTGCCTGTCCGATGGGACGAGATACCAAATCCTCGCTCGCGCCCAGCATCGTGTCGGCCCAATCCTCGCCCCAGCCGCAGTAACCGGTTGAGTTTGACGTGTTCCAGGTCGAAGCCGTGTCACACTGACCTGCCGGTGTTGCTTGCCATGGGTTGTACCACGTCCAGTTTGGATCGAACTGCTCGGTCATGTAGAGCAGCTCGCCCACAACTAGCGGCGCCGACAGTTGCGTGATGCTCGCCGTAGCAACCGTAGCGGTGTAGGCTTCTTTCACGGTGTCCGTCGTTAGGGGAAGCACGCCGCCGGGGTTGGCCGCCACGCTGCCGATGGTGATATCCGTGCAGTTCGATTGACCCGAACAACCCGCGCCAGCCGGCCAGTGCATCCATTGGAAGCCGGCGACAATCACCGACCAGGTTCCGCTTGTGTCCGTTTGCGTCAGCACCGTGCTGCCGGCGCCGGAGCCGCGCAAGGTGATGTTGCTCTGCTCGATGTAGAGGCCCGCGTTACTGCCCGATGGAGTCGTGATGTAAAACGTGCCAGGCCCCAGCAGGACGTAGTGTCCAGCGGAACAGGCGTTAATGGCGTTCTGTATGTTCCTGGTGTCGGTCGCGCCCGTGTGGTCGCCGCTCACCGTAACTGTCGTTCCGCACTGAGTCCGGTTCGTCGGGATACCGCCGTTGTAAGTGACGCCGGGCTGCCAGAGCGTGTTCCGTTCGGAGGGTAGCGTGTAGAAACCGGCCTGCGATTCGCTGTTGACCGTGAAGCTCTGCGAGACCGGCGTAGCCGCCGCGTACGTGCCGTTGCCAGCCTGAGTGGCCTGGATCGTGCAGGTGCCAGCGGCGATAAATGTGGCCGTGGTGCCGCTGACCGTACAGATGCCAGCCGTCGTCGAGGCGAAGGACACGGTGAGACCGGAGCTGGCCGTGGCGGAAAGTGTCAGCGGCGTTCCCACCGTCTGCGTCCCCGGATTAGCGAACGTGATCGTCTGCGAGGTTAGAGGCGCTGGATTGACCGTGAAGCTCTGCGAGACCGGCGTAGCCGCTGCATACGTGCCGTTGCCCGGCTGCGTGGCCTGGATCGTGCAGGTGCCAGCGGCGATAAATGTGGCTGTGGTGCCACTCACGGTACAGATGCTAGCTGTGGTCGAGGCGAAGGAGACGGTCAGACCCGAGCTGGCCGTGGCGGAGAGCGTCAGCGGCGTTCCCACCGTCTGCGTCCCCGGTTTGGCGAAGGAGATCGACTGCTGGGTCAAAGAGACGGGGTTCACCGTCAGCATGGCTGCACTGCTGGTCACGCTGCCAGCACCATTGCTCACGGTAACAGTGAACGACGCGCCGTTGTCGGTCTGCACAGTCGCTGGGGTGGTGTAACTGGCGGAGGTCGCGCCCGTGATCGCCGTCCCATTCCTCTTCCACTGATAGCTCAGCGGCGCAGTCCCACTCGCCCCTACGCTGAAAGTGGCCGTCTGCCCTGCCGTAACCGTCTGGCTCTGTGGCTGGGTCGTGATCGCGGGCGCCACGGCGGCGGGGTTCACCGTCAGCATGGCTGCACTGCTGGTCACGCTGCCAGCACCATTGCTCACGGTAACAGTGAACGACGCGCCGTTGTCGGTCTGCACAGTCGCTGGGGTGGTGTAACTGGCGGAGGTCGCGCCCGTGATCGCCGTCCCATTCCTCTTCCACTGATAGCTCAGCGGCGCAGTCCCACTCGCCCCTACGCTGAAAGTGGCCGTCTGCCCTGCCGTAACCGTCTGGCTCTGTGGCTGGGTCGTGATCGCGGGCGCCACGGCGGCGGGGTTCACCGTCAGCATGGCCGCGCTGCTGGTCACGCTGCCAGCACCATTGCTCACGGTAACGGTGAACGACGCGCCGTTGTCGGTCTGCACAGTCGCTGGGGTGGTGTAACTGGCGGAGGTCGCGCCCGTGATCGCCGTCCCATTCCTCTTCCACTGATAGCTCAGCGGCGCAGTCCCACTCGCCCCTACGCTGAAAGTGGCCGTCTGCCCTGCCGTAACCGTCTGGCTCTGTGGCTGGGTCGTGATCGCGGGCGCCACGGCGGCGGGGTTCACCGTCAGCATGGCCGCGCTGCTGGTCACGCTGCCAGCACCATTGCTCACGGTAACGGTGAACGACGCGCCATTGTCGGTCTGCACCGTCGCCGGAGTGGTGTAACTGCTGGCAGTCGCACCGGCAATCGCCGTCCCGTTCTTCTTCCACTGATAGCTCAGCGGCGCAGTCCCGCCGGCCACCACGCCGAAAGTGGCCGTCTGCCCCATAGTCACCGTCTGGCTCTGTGGCTGGGCAGTGATGGTGGGCGCCACGGCGGCGGCGTTCACCGTCAGTGTGGCCGCGCTGCTGGTCAGGCTGCCGACAGGATTGGTCACAGTAACGCTGAACCGCGCCCCGCTGTCGGTCTGCACAGTGGGCGGGGTGGCGTAGCTGCTGGCAGTCGCGCTGGCAATCGCCGCCCCGTTCTTCTTCCACTGGTAACTCAGCGGCGCAGTCCCACTCGCCCCTACGCTGAAAGTGGCCGTCTGCCCTGCCGTAACCGTCTGGCTCTGTGGCTGGGTCGTGATCGCGGGCGCCACTGCGGCGGGGTTCACCGTCAGCATGGCCGCGCTGCTGGTCACGCTGCCAGCACCATTGCTCACGGTAACGGTGAACGACGCGCCATTGTCGGTCTGCACCGTCGCCGGAGTGGTGTAACTGCTGGCAGTCGCACCGGCAATCGCCGTCCCGTTCTTCTTCCACTGATAGCTCAGCGGCGCAGTCCCGCCGGCCACCACGCCGAAAGTGGCCGTCTGCCCCATAGTCACCGTCTGGCTCTGTGGCTGGGCAGTGATGGTGGGCGCCACGGCGGCGGCGTTCACCGTCAGTGTGGCCGCGCTGCTGGTCAGGCTGCCGACAGGATTGGTCACAGTAACGCTGAACCGCGCCCCGCTGTCGGTCTGCACAGTGGGCGGGGTGGCGTAGCTGCTGGCAGTCGCGCCGGCAATCGCCGCCCCGTTCTTCTTCCACTGGTAACTCAGCGGCGCGGTACCACCGGCTACGACACTGAAGGTGGCCGTCTGCCCTACCGTCACCGTCTGGCTTTGCGGTTGCGAAGTGATGGTGACCGCCGTCTGCGAGGCTATCACGGTCAGGACGGCAGCATGGCTGGTCACTCTCCCTACCGAGTTGGTCACCGTCACCGTAAACGAAGCACCATTGTCGGCCTCGGTCACCGCCGGGGTTGTGTACGAGCTCTCGTGGGCTCCCCGAATTCGCCGTCCGTTCCTCGACCAACGGTAGCTTAGGGGAGCGGTGCCGGTTGTACCCACACTGAACGTGGCCCTTTCCCCCGCGGCCACCCTCTGGCTCTCGGGCTGGGTGGTGATAGATGGAGCAGTGGCAGCGACGGCCGCTACCGCAGCAACCAGACCTGTCACCAAGGCTGCCCCAAACACACGTCCATTCACCTTCCTGTATCCAGGCCCCGCAGCCCTTGTGAACAGGACATTCAACATGCGCGTGATGAGCGTCGAATCCGTCATTGAGGAGGAACTCCTGGTTTTCCACCAGAAACGGTGGTCTCGGTGCTGCTTTTCCCCACAAACACCAGCATCGCTGTTGAAATCCACAATGGAAGTGTGGATCTGTCAGCGAGTTTCGGCATCGGCGGCTCCATTTTGTGATCTGGCGACAGGTGCTCCCCGCCCGCCCAGTGAGGAATAGAACTAAAGTACTATGGGTACCTCAAGCAGGTACCATAGGTACTATATCAGCGCCTGGGCAATCTCGGTCAATCCGACTTTGGTTAAGTGGTTAATGATGCCGCGGGGCAGCGAAGATCGGTCTGACGAAAGGATGGTGTTGTCTGTGAGAAGGCGTACGCCAAGCTGCGTGACGGTGCCTCTCGAGGACCAGCGCGAATGATTCCGCGGCTGCTACGAGCCCGCGGACTCAGCCGGCTACGGGAGGCCAGGTGTTTCGGGCTACTTCCAGACCACATCCCAGGCGCACTGGATCCCCGGGGTTAACAGGCCCGGCTGGCTGCGATTTTGAGTGGGCGGTTCTTGAGATCGGGACTGACGCCTGCCAGGTGGCAGTGGCGCCCGCAGGGGGCCGGCCGCTCAGCCCTTGACCATCTTGCGCGCGTGGTCGAAAAGATCTGCGGCTTCGTCCACCAGCTTGCGGCCGCGGTCGAACATCTCCCGGCTGGCGTCCACGATTTCCTTGCTCGTGCCAGCGACTGCCTGCTTGCCCTGTTGGGCTCTGCGGGTGATGTACTTGCGAGTGTCTTTCCCGCTCTTGGGCGCATACAGAATCGCCACCGTCGCGCCAATTGCAGCGCCCGTCAGAAACCAGGCCAGGCGGCTGACGAAAACATCCCCGCCGTCATTTCGTTCCTCGATGGATTCGGACATGTCGTTCCTCCGCGAAGGCCCCTAGGTTTGCGGGCTCCATCCACATTCTGCGCTATCCTGAAGGCATGGCGCAAGGTCCCGAGGAGCAGGAAGGCGGGGAAGGCTCCGCCGAGGTGAATCTCTCGCACGATCTCGACATGGTTTCCCTCTTCCAGTCGCAGACCATCGACGCGGATCTGGATGCGGAGAACATCCGTGGCGTGCTGGAATCGGGCGGAATTGCCTCCGTGCTCGAAACCAGCCCCGTTGCGTCCCTTGGATTCGAAGTGTTCGTGGCTCGTGCCGACGTGGAACGCGCGCAGGCTCTGATCGCCGAAGCGCTGCAAGCCGGCCCGGAAGCCGCCGACGAAGCCGAGGCCGAATCGGAGAAACCGCAGTAGCCCGGGAACCGTCATCCGTCCAGGCTGCCACAGCGTTTCCGGCCGCGACACAACGGACTGCTTCGGGAAGAATGCCGCGGCGGACATGTTAATTTTCGGACAACACGCAGTGCGCGGGACGCTTCGCGGGGTACTAGGGCCGGTGCTGGGCGGCCTCCTCCTAGTCGCCGGGATAGGCGGGCTGTTCGCGTTTCAGAAACCGTTCCGCGTCTATCCCAGCTACGAACCGTACGACGACATCCCTGTGCCGGCCGATTACCAGGAAAAGACCGAGTGGGTCTTCGCCCGGCTGATGTACCCCAGTCACCCCAACGCCATCCTGGGCGCCCATGGACGGTTCGGATTCATGCGCTGGGGCGGCTACGCTCCGAGTTGGCTCGAAGGTGGCACCAGTTGGACCCAGGACTACCCCCGCGCCGACCGGCATTTCGCCCAGGCCATGCGCCGGCTCACCCGCGTCCACGCGCGCTCCGTCGAACAGCCGGTCAATCCCAGCGACACAGACGACTTCTACAACTGGCCATGGATGAACGCCGGCGAAATGGGCGACTGGAAACTCACCGATCCCCAGGTCGAGACCCTGCGCGAGTACTTGCTGCGCGGCGGCTTCCTGATGCTGGACGATTTCTGGGGTCCGCAGGAGTACGCCCGCTTCGACGAGACCATGCACAAGATCTTCCCCGGCCGGCCAGTGGTGGACATCCCCGGCGGCGACCCCATCTTTCACGTGGTCTACGATCTGGACGACCGCTTCCAGATTCTGGGAACCTGGTGCACCAGCCAGTACAATTCGGCCATGTGCCAGTCGCGGGCGGTTGGCACCACGGCTCACTGGTACGGCATTTACGACGACAAAGGCCGCGTCATGGTGGCCATCTGCTTCAACTCCGATGTCGGCGATTCCTGGGAATATGCCGACTCGCCGGCATATCCCGAGCGGTTCGCCGGGATGGGCATCCGCATCGGCGTCAACTACGTGATCTACGCCTTGACGCACTAGCGCCGCTGCCGCGGACTTCCTCGCGAGCGTCCGCGCCGGCGCAAATAAAACCGAGACACATTCCCGCCAGTCGCCACTGGTACAATGAGACTTCGCCAATCCACACCCCAGGAGAACCGTCCCACATGGATGAACGTGAGCGTTCGCGCGCCTTAGATCTGGCCTTGAGCCAGATCGAGAAACAGTTTGGAAAGGGTTCGATCCTGCGCCTTGGCTCGAAGGACGCCATCGTTCCGGTCGCCGTGATTTCGACGGGCTCCATCTCGCTGGACGCCGCCCTGGGCGTAGGTGGCCTGCCGCGCGGCCGCGTAATCGAGATCTTCGGTCCGGAATCCTCGGGCAAAACGACCATCGCGCTGCAGGTGGTCGCCGAGGCGCAGAAGAAGGGCGGGATGGCAGCGTTCATCGATGTGGAGCACGCGCTCGATCCGGCCTACGCCAAGAAGCTCGGTGTGGATATCGACAACCTGCTGGTTTCGCAGCCCGACTTCGGCGAGCAGGCGCTCGAAATCACCGGCGCCCTGATCGCCTCGGGACAAATCGACGTCCTGGTGGTGGACTCCGTGGCGGCTCTGGTTCCCAAGGCCGAACTGGACGGCGAGATGGGCGACAGTCACATGGGCCTGCAGGCGCGGCTGATGTCCCAGGCCCTCCGCAAGCTGACTGGAGTGGTGTCGAAATCGCGCACCTGCCTGGTGTTCATCAACCAGATCCGCGAGAAGATCGGCGTCATGTTCGGCAATCCCGAGACCACCACCGGCGGACGCGCGCTCAAGTTCTACTCCTCGGTACGCCTCGACATCCGCCGCATTGCCGCCATCAAGGACGGCGAAGCCGTGGTCGGCAACCGCACCAAGGTCAAGGTGGTCAAGAACAAGGTGGCCGCGCCATTCCGCGAAGCCGAGTTCGACATTATCTATGGCGAGGGCGTATCGAAGGAAGGCGATCTGCTGGACCTGGGTGTGGCTCAGAACCTGATCGAGAAGAGCGGCTCCTGGTTCAGCTACAAGGGCGAGCGCATCGGTCAGGGCCGCGAGAACGCGCGCCAATTCCTCAAGGACAATGCCGATATCCGGCAGACCGTGGACACGGATTTGCGCCGGCTGTTGGGATTGGTGAGGACGGAACCCGCCGCCGCGGCCGCATCGGCTCCCGAAGCGCCTCCCTCCAAACCCGCCGCCGCCAAGCGGTAGGAAAGTTGCGGATGCCGCTGCGTGGGGCGGGCGCTTCCGCCTGCCAACCGGAAGGTTTGCCATGACCGACGCCAGACAGCAGGCCGAAGACCACCGGCGGCGCGTGATCGGCGCCAAGCTCCTCCTCCTGGACGATGCCCCTGGGCGCGCGCTTGCGGTCATCCCCACGGGCTTCGCGGCGCTCGATCGGGCTCTGGGCACCGGCGGCATCCCGCGCAGTGCCATGACCGAAGTTTTCGGCCCGCCCTCCAGCGGCAAGTCCACGCTGGCGCTCCAGTGGGTGGCCCACATGCAGGCATCCGGGCTCGCGGCGGCCTGGATCGACGCCGATCACACCTTCGATGCGGCCTATGCCGCCGCCTTGGGAGTGGCCATCGAAAACCTACCTCTGGCGTGTCCGGAATCGGCCGAGCAGGCCCTGGAGATGGCCGGCCGCCTGGCATCGTCCGGCGCCGTGGACGCCGTGGTGATCGATTCCGCCGCCGCTCTGGCGCCGCAACTCGAAGTGGATTCCGCGATGACCGGAGGCGCCGGTCTGCATGGCCGGGTTCTGGCTTCCGGACTGAAAGGGCTGGCGCGCACGGTGCGAAAGAGCGACGCCGCGATCCTGTTCGTTAACCAGACGCGCAGCCGCGTGAACCCGTCGGAGGGAGAAGCCGAGACCAGCGCCGGCGGCCCGTCGCTTAAGATGTACGCCGCTCTGCGCCTCGTATTGGAGCCGGTGGACCAGCGCACGGTACGCTTCCGCACCCTGAAAAACAAGGCTGCGGCGGCCTTCCGGGAGGGGATACTGCGCCGCGGAGACGCCCTGGGGTTCGCCAAAACCCCGTAGAACGGCCCTTCCAGGGCTTCTCTGTCGAAAAATCGGCGAAAATCCCTTATTTTCCGCGTAATTCTCTTTACATCCCCAATGCGTTCCCGTATTATTGAAAGCGATCAAGGCCCAGGACAGCGAGACCGTCCGGGCCTTTCGTAGTGTTCGATGGACTCAACGGGAGAATCTAAAGGAGAATTATGGCGAATCAGAGAATGACCCAGACCCAACTGGTCCGTTCACTGGCGGAGAAGTTGGAAGCCAACAACAAGACGGCGCGTGCGTTTCTGGATGAGCTGGCCGCGCTGGCAATCAGCGAAGTGAAGAAGAACGGCGTGTTCGTGCTGCCCGGCCTCGGCCGGCTGGTCCGGCAGGATCGCAAGGCCCGCACGGGACGTAACCCGGCGACGGGCGAGAGCATCAAGATCCCGGCCAAGAAAGTTGTGAAGTTCCGCGTGGCGAAGGCCGCGAAGGATGCGATCGTTCCGCCCAAGAAGGCGAAGTAGTCCACCCAGGCAATCCGGTTTACACAAACGAAAACCCCGCGAACCGCTTGCAGCTCGCGGGGTTTTCTCTTTTCTCGGAAGCCGAATGAACGCTGCCCAAATTGCGGGCTGGTCCGGAAGCCTTATTCCTTCTTCGTTTCGACCTTGCCGTCTTCCTTGCCGGACTTGTTGTCCTTGTTGTCTTCTTCCTTCATGGCTGTCTTGAAGTTGCGGATCCCTTCGCCCAAGCCCTTGCCGAGATCGCCGATTTTCTTGCCGCCGAACAGCAGCACCGCTACGATGGCAATCACCACAATCTCGGGAAAGCCCAGGTTCAAGGGACCGGCTGTCAGCACCGGCTGCATAAGGCCTCCTTCATCAACGTCATTGTAGCGGATTGCAGGGTGTCCCGCGCTTTCGCCCTCGGCCGAAGGCTGACCCTGCCCGGGAATGCCCTCCGCAGTCCTGGCGAGTTGGCGCCGTCGGCAACGCAGCGATTCTCCGGTTCCCGAATCGTGCTACCCTTCAACTAGAGGATCGTCATGATTGAAGACCTGTTACGGCCGCAGCATCTACTGTTGATTTTGGGCATAGCCATTCTGTTCTTCGGACCGCAGAAGCTGCCCGAACTTGGCAAAGAGATTGGCCGGGGCATTCGCGGCTTCAAGGAGTCGATGAAAGAGGTCAACCCGGAAACCGCGGTCGAGCGTACGGAGCACGACTCCACATCCCGTCCCGTGTAGTGTGAGAGATCGCGCGGCCCCTTCGCGCTTCCCCGTATTTCCCCCCGAACCAGCGCGCCCGCGCTTCCACCCTTAGTGGAAGATTCTGCCCAGCCCGGAAATGTCCTGCTGCATGCGGCTGGAATATGGAGCTAACAGCACGTTCACGGCAAACCACATGATGCTGAGGGAGAGCAGTAGGCGTGTGGGGCGGCATTTGCCGAACATGAGACGCAGGGCGCTGGCGGCGACGAAAGGCAACACTGCGGTCGTCACTCGGGCATATGGGCCGAGATCCGTCAGAATGCTCACTGGGTTCACCCCCCGAGTTTATGGCTGGCGCCCGCAGGCGTATCAATATGTCCTAGGATAGGATGCCGGCGCTACCGATGGACCGTTGCCGGAAGTCATGGTTGTGCCGGCGCGCTCTCGGAGTTTTCCGATGGGGCAGGCCGGCGGGTACGATTCCTCACGCGACCCGGCGCTTTTGGGGTGGTGCCGTGCGGGATAATATGCACACGGGGCCTCATGGATTTCGCCGAGCAGGTCAAATCGACTGTACGCATTGAGGACGTGGTGGGCGAGGTGGTGCGGCTGCGCAAGAGCGGCTCCTACCGCTTCATGGGGCTGTGCCCGTTTCACCAGGAAAAATCGCCGTCATTCACGGTTCACGCCACTCTGCAAATCTACAAGTGCTTCTCCTGCGGCGAGGGCGGCGATGTATTCAGCTTCATCATGAAGACGCAGGGGGTCGGTTTCTTCGAAGCCCTCAAGCTGCTGGCCGAGCGCTACGGCATCCCCATGCCCAAGCGGTCGCAATACGCCGACGAGGATGCGCGCAAGCGCGGCGGGCTCTTTCAACTGCACGAACTGGCACAGGAGAACTTCCGCGCCAACCTGTGTGGGCCCTCGGGCGCCACCGCCCGCAATTACCTGGAGCGCCGCGGCCTGTCGGCCGAGACCATCGAGCGCTTCGGGCTGGGCTATTCCGACCCCTCGGGCCGCGCTCTGTTGCGCCTGTTCGAAAAGCGCGACTTCAGCGGCGCGCAGGCGGAGGAGTCGGGCCTCGCGGGCCGGCGTCAGGATGGCAGCCTCTACGACCGTTTTCGCAACCGTCTGATGTTTCCCATCCACAACGAATCGGGCAAAATCATCGGTTTTGGGGGTCGGGCGCTGTCCCCGGACGACCAGCCGAAGTATTTAAATTCGCCGGAAACGCCGATATATAAAAAGAGCCACGTGCTCTATAATCTGCATCGCGCCAAGGATGCGATTCGCAAGGAGGACCGGGTCATTCTGGTGGAAGGCTACATGGACGCCATTGGCGTCTCGGCGGCGGGGTTCGCCTTTGTGGTGGCCAGTTGCGGCACCGCGTTGACTGCGCAACACGTGCAGGCCCTGAAGCGCCACACCTCCCGCATCCTGGTGAATTTCGATCCGGATGCGCCCGGAGCCAATGCGGCCGAGCGGTCCATCAACACGCTTTTGGCGGAAGGCATGCAGGCACGCATGGTGGAACTGGACGGCGAACTGGATCCCGACGAATACTGCCGGGAACGCGGCGCCGCAGCCTACCAGGCCAAACTGGATGGGGCGAAAGGGTACTTTCACTGGTTGGCGGACCGGGCCAGGAAGAAGTATGATGTCCACACGCAGGAGGGAATCGTGGGCGTGCTCGAGGTACTGCGCCCGGCGCTTCAGCAAATCGCCGATCCGCTGGAACGGGATGCCATGGCGGGCGACGTTGCGGCCTACATCGGAGTGGAACGCGGCATGGTGCTGAACGCTTTCCGCCGCAGCGTGGCCACGCGCGAAGACAAGCCGCTGGAGCGTCCCAAGGTAACTCTGCGTCCCGACGAACGCATGCTGCTGCGGACGCTGTTCCTCGACCCCGAAAGCGCCGCCGGGACGATTGCGGAGCTGAGGTCCGTCGAGTCGCTGGCCAGTCTGCCTTCGCGGCGCATTTTTCAGGCGATTTTTGCCTCGACCGCCGATGGGGGCGGTCCCCGTTTCGAGGAGGTAAACGCCCGCCTGGAAGACGCCGACCGGCACCTGCTGGCCGAGGCCGTGCTGCGCGAGGATGCCGCCGCTTCGCCCGAGGAAGTGATGGCGGCCCTGGCCAGCCTGCGCCGCAGCGGAACCGAGGACCGGCGCAAACAGGTGAAGCTGCGTATCAAGGAACTCGAGCGCGGAGGGCAGTGGGAAGACGCTCTCCGCCTCACCGCCGAATTGCAGAAATTGGAACGCCAGGCGAGGGAGGCACTATGACCTTTCGCAGGTCGATAGCGGTCCGCGCCGTGGTGTACAATGGGCTCGATTATTCTACGCCGGGAGTGCGGGGCTTCAGTGGCGCTTGAAGACAAATTCGGTGGGCTGGAACGGCTCGTACAGATGGGCAAGGAGAAGGGCTACGTCTTGTACGACGAAGTGAGCGAAGTTCTGCCCGGCGATATCAATGGCGGCGCTGAACTCGACGATGTGCTGGCGGGGCTGGACGTAGCCGGCATCGAAATTCTCGAGGAACCCAAGGATTTCGAGAAGAAGCTGGAAGAGAGCGAGGACATCCTCGACCTCGATCTGCCCGTCGTTCTGGGCGCGGAAAAGATCAACGACCCGGTGCGCATGTACCTCCGCGAGATGGGCACCGTACCGTTGCTGACACGCGAGGGCGAGGTGGAGATCGCCCGCCGCATCGAACGCGGCCAGAACGCCGTCCTCCGGTCGCTGACCCGCGCCCCGCTGGTGATTCAGGAAATCCTGGCGGTCGCCGATCAGATGTCCAGCGACATTCTCTCGGCGCGCGACGTGGTGCAGATCGCCGATCCGGTCCTCACCGACGAACTGGTGGAGGAGAAGCGGCAGGAGTTTTTCCAGGCTGCCGAAGACATTTCCCGGCACTACAAGAAGATCCTGCAGTGCCGCCAGAAACTGATGGCCATTCCGCGGGGGATGAAGCCCAAACTCTACCGGCGGCAATTGTGGGAACTGGGGCGCCTGGTGGTGCGGACTTCGCGCCTGGTGCGCCGCGTGCGTTTCCAGAGCCCCGTTATCCGGCATCTCATCGACAAGGTCCGCGCCGCGGTCGAGCACCTCAAGCCCGTCGAGCGGGACGTCTCGCGGGTGCAGCGCAAGCTTGAAACCTGGCAGGGTGCGCGCTCGGAAGGCATCAAGGAGCTTCGCAAGGAGCAGCGCAGTTGCGCGCTGCGCCTGCAGCAGATGGAAGAGCATTTCGGCGCCTCGGCCGCGGAACTGCACCGCACGCTCGAGATCATCACCAAGGCGCACACCGAAGCCGAGGCAGCCAAGAAGGAACTCATCGAGGCCAACCTTCGCCTGGTGGTCAGCATCGCCAAGCGCTACACCAACCGCGGCCTGCAATTCCTCGACCTCATCCAGGAGGGCAATATAGGCTTGATGAAGGCCGTGGACAAGTTCGAGTACCGCCGCGGCTACAAATTCTCGACCTACGCCACGTGGTGGGTGCGGCAGGCCATCACCCGCGCCATCGCGGATCAGGCCCGGACCATCCGCATCCCGGTCCACATGATCGAGACCATCAACAAGCTGATCCGCACCTCCCGGCAAATGGTTCAGGAACTCGGCCGCGAACCCACCAACGAGGAACTCGCCAAGCGCTTGCAGTTGCCGGTCTCTAAGGTGCGCAAAGTGCTGCGGGTGGCGCAGGAACCCATTTCGCTGGAAACGCCCATCGGCGAAGAGGACGAGTCGCATCTGGGCGATTTCATCGTGGACCAGAACGGCATCTCGCCCTCGGACGCCGTGATCAACCTGAATTTGCGGGAGCAGACCGCGCAGGTTTTGAAGACGCTTACGCCGCGCGAGGAGAAGATCATCAAGATGCGGTTCGGCCTGGAAGATGGCAGCGAACACACGCTGGAAGAGGTGGGGCAAAATTTCGCGGTGACGCGCGAACGCATCCGCCAGATCGAGGCCAAGGCGTTGCGCAAATTGCGCCACCCCAGCCGCAGCCACCGGCTACGGGCGTTCCTGGAAAACGGAACCCGCGGAGTGTAGCCGGAGGCAGGGCGGGCTCATTGCTCGCCCGCCCCGCAACCTAAAATAGCCGGTAAGTTACCAGCGGGGCTCGCGCCGTCCGCCGCCACCACCGCCACCGCCAGGCCGGCGTCCACCGCCGCCACCGCCGCCGCCGGGACGTCCGCCGCCACCGCCGCCGAATCCGCCGCGTCCGCCGCCGCCACCGAAGCCGCGGTCCGGCTTGGGACGAGCTTCGTTGACATTGAGCGCCCGGCCATCCAACGTGTACCCGTTGAGCGCCTGGATGGCCCTATCCGCTTCAGCTTCGTTTTCCATTTCCACAAACGCGAAACCACGTGAGCGGCCCGTATCGCGGTCCGTCATGATCCTGGCGCTGTTTACCTGTCCATACTGCTCGAAGAGACCGCGTACGGCCTCCTCGCTTGCATTGAAATCCAGATTGCCGACGAAAATATTTTTCACTGAGTTTTTCTCCAACAATTTGAAAGCGGGCTCATCGGGAGGAAGTTGTTAGCGGCACTACGCTCAGCCGGATTCGCGGATGCTATCAAACGCGGATTCACTATACCATTTTCCGGCGCTTGCGGCAAACCCCCAAAAGTCATAAACATCACCCTCAAACGAGGGCAATGCGGGGCACCCCCAACCCGAGATGGCTGGAAACCACACTCCCTCAACCCGGCGAGCGTCCGCCACCCGAAGCCCGAGACCAACCCCCGCCTCCCTGAAGAGAACCCTTCGCCAGCCTCACGGTTTTTCTCTCTCTTCCCGAACATAAACCGTCCGCGACGGGAACGGGATCCCGATCCCCTCCTCGCGAAAGCGGCGCAGAACTCGCTTGCGCAGCTCGTTCCGTACGCTGAACTGCTGGGCAAACTCGGCCACCTGAAAACTCAGGGTGAACCCCAGCGAGGATTCGCCGAATCCAGGATCGAAGGCCGCTCCCGGCGCCGGATCGCCCAGCAGCCCAGGTATTTCCCCTATGGCCTTCCGCGCCAAGTCCGCCAGGACGCCTTCCACCCGGTCCGGATCGGAATCGCAAGTCACTGCAACTTGCAGCGAAGCGCTCATGCTCCGCTCGGGCAAGTTGTAGTTGGTCACGATGGCCTGCGCCAACTTGGAGTTTGGAATGACGATGAGGTTGTTCGACAGATCGCGGACCGAGGTGGCGCGCCACCCGATGTCCGTCACGTAGCCCGCCTCCCCGGTATTGAGCTTGATGTAGTCCCCCAGCCGCACCTGCCGGGCGACCGTCACGTAGAAGCCGGAAAACAGGTTCGAAAGCGTGTCCTGCAATGCCAGCGCCACGGCCAAGCCGCCCACGCCCAAGGCCGTCAGGATGGGGGTGATGTTCACGTGGAAGGCTTCCAGCAGCCAGACCACCCCCAGGATGAGCACCGCCAGTTGCGCCAGGTTCCGCGACAGGGTGGTCACGGGCAACGCGCCGGGCACCTGGTCGCCATAGTGCCGGACCAGATTCCCGGCAATCCGCATGCACATCAGGGTGAGGGAGGCAATCCAAAGAACCAGCAGCAGGCGCGCCCCCCACGCGGTGACCTTCTCCGGCAGGCCGGAAAGCTGTATGGCCGTGTGTACCGCCAGAATCACCGCCCAGATGAACAGCGGGCCGCGCAACGCCTCGTCCAGAATCAGGCCCGGGCGGCTGCCGGTGCGCCGGGTCCAGGCGCGCAGCGCGCGCAGCACCAGCCAGCGCACCAGCCAGCCAGCCCCCAGCACGCCGGCGAAGATCATCGCCGGCCAAGCCAGTTGCATGGGATCGTTCATCAGGATGTCCCGTATCGCGCGCATTCCGTCTCCCAATCCAGATTCTAACGGCAAAGTGGCCTGCACGATGCCGCCCCCGGCGGCGTCCAAGCTTATGTGCGGACCTGGGCCCTCGTACTATACCTCATCCTGGCCGCCGGTCCGCTGATCGGTCAGCCATCGGCCTTCGACCTTTACGAGAAGGGCCGCGCCGCCGAGAAGGCCGGCCACCTGACCGAAGCCTTCCTGGCATATGCCCAAGCCGCCGCTCTGGAGCCGGGGAACAAGACCTACTGGCAGCGCAGCCGCGCCCTCCGCCTGCGCGCTCTCCTGGAGAGCGGAAGAGGGCGTTCCACCGAAGCCCCGTCCATTTCGACGGACGCCTTCCCGCCCATTCCCGCAGCCACCTACCAGGACCGCATGGAGACGCGCCAACTCCAGCCGCCCGTCGAGTTGAAGGCCAACCCGGGCCTCCGCAATTTCGACCTGCGCGCGGATTCTCAAAAGCTCTTCGAGGAGGTCGCCAAAGCCTACGGGCTCCGCTGCGTCTTCGACAAGGAGTACCAGCCCGTGCCGGCGTTCCACTTCGCGGTCACCGCGATGGACTACCGCGACGCGCTCTACGCCCTCGAGTCCGCCACCGCGTCGTTCGCCGTTCCCATCGACGCCAGAACGATTCTCGTGGCCAAAGACACGCCGCCCAAGCGCGCCGAACTGGAACCCACGGCGGCCATTGCGGTGCGGCTGCCCGGCTTGATCGCGGCGCAGGATTTCAACGCCGTGGTGACGGGCGTGCAACAGGCCCTGGCACTGGAGAAAGTCTCATTCGACTCGCAACAGAACACGGTCATCATCCGCGACCGTATTTCCAAGGTGCTTCCGGCGCGCGCCCTGCTTGAAGACCTGCTCTACCAGCGCGGACAAGCCGACGTCGAGATGAGGCTGGTGGAAGTCAGCCGCAACGACGCCATCGAATACGGACTCCAGTTTCCCACGCTGTTTTCTCTCACGCCCCTCACCACCATACTGGGAAACAAGCCCACGCTGTCATCCGCCCTGTCCGGCGTGTTGACGTTTGGCGGCGGGAAGACGATGATCGGGCTGGGGATCATGACTCCGCAACTGGTGGCGACCATGTCCGACAGCCTGGGCAAGGTGCTCCTCGAAACCCAGATGCCCGCGCTTGAAGGGCAGGCTGCCAGCATGCACGTCGGCGAGCGGTATCCCATCGCATCGGGCACCTACTCGGCGGTCGGCACCAACGGAGGAGCCGCCGCGGGCGCGTACGTTCCTCCGCCCATGATCAGCTACGAAGACCTGGGCCTGACCCTGAAGGTGACGCACCACGTCCACCCGGGCGGAGAGGTCACCATGGACGTGGACGGGGAGTTCAAGCTGCTGACAGGAGAGACCGTGAGCGGCCTTCCCGTCATCCAGAGCCGGGTGGTGAAATCCACCGTGCGCATGGCCGCCGGGCAGTGGGCCGTACTGGCCGGACTGCTGAACCCCAGCGACACATCCATCGTCACCGGCTTGGCGGGTGTCTCCCGAATCCCCTATTTGGGCGCTCTTACCAGCACGCGGCAACACAACAAAGACAACGATCAGGTGCTAATTCTACTCCGCCCGAGTATCCAGGCGCTTCCGCCGGGCGAGTCCATCACGCGCACCTACCGTCTGGGAAGCGATACGCGGCCGAGAATTCCGCTGTAGGGCCGCCTCAGTTGGTCTTGCGCATGGAGTACGTCGTCAAAATCTCGATCAGGTGCGCCGCGGCCGGCCCGGGTTTGACGCTGCCGCGAAGCACTTCCCGGGTGCCCAGGCGCTTCCCGTAGAGAGCTTGGTTCCCGTCCACGTCCGCGCGCAGCGTGCTGCCATCGAGCGATATGCCCGCGAAGACCCCATGCGACCGCGACCAGGAGAGGATCTCGGCCGTCATCCACGCGTCGGTTTGCGCGGTGGCGTTGCGGCCCACCGGGCCGAGGGCGGCCGTGGCATCCCCGCCGATGGTAAACTTGCTGCGCATCAGCTTCTCCATGCCGCCTTGGTTCATGATGAGCAACACCACGTCGCTCGAAGAGAATCCCAACTGGAGGCCGAAACTCCCGCCTTCCATGCGCATGGCCGCGGGCGCTCCCCAACCTGCTTCCGGCGCGCGGCAGACCACGAACCCCTTGCCGTACTTCCCGCCGCCAATTATCGCGCCCTTCTTAAGCCCCGGCACCAGCACCACGCAGGAGGCACGGCTCAACAACTCCTGGGGAATGGAACGGTCCGGCGCGGTCATGATCTCCTGGAACAGGCTGGTGGCGTCCTGCAGCCTCTCGGTGGTCTTCCGCGCATCGGGGGCAGCCAGCAAAGGCGCCGCGGCTGTCAGCAGTGTAAACGCAAGATTTACTCGTCGCATGTTCTCATCGTATCGCGCACGCGCTCGCCGGGCTCCGCGGGAATGTTCGATTCAGGACATTTCCGGGCCGAACTCACGCCCGAGCGGTGCGCCGGTACTCCTGCTCCGATTCCGGCGGCAGCAGCACCCAAAGCGTATAGATGCCCAACGCGGTGCCAAATGGGATGTGGATCAGGGCGATGCATCCCAGCACGATCGCCAGCGTGCGCGCCCAGGGCTGCCGGTCCAGCAGTCCCCAACCCGCCAGGATGCCCACCAGGCCGGTCAACGCCCAGATGGCGCTGAGCGCCCCGAGGAAACCCAGGAAATGCCCGGGGAAACCGCCCCAGAACGGCCACTCGGAGCCGGAGCCGAACCCGAAATGGTGGAACCAGTGCATCCCCGCGAATGGCAGAACACGCAACGCCGAGGCCACAATCCACAAAATCCCCAGGGTTCGCAGGTGGCCGCTCACGCGGTTCCGCGCGGGCGCGATCGGCGGGGATTGCAACCCGCCCAGCGCCGTCCCGCAGGCCACACAATGTTGGTAACCCGGCTGGATCTGCGCGCCACAAGCATGGCAGAACATCGCTACACCTCCTGTCCGATTCATTCATCCTATACGATGGCGGGGTGAGATATGTTCCCCCGGCCGGCCGGTGGGTTGGCCGCTACTCCGGACTCAGGAATGGCGATGGCCCGGGCAGCGGAAACCAGGTCACCTGGGGCACGGGATAGTCCGGTTCCAGCAACCACACCTTCCGGTCCGGGTAATGGTCGCGCAACTGCTGGTTGGCCTCGGTTCCCAGGTCGCGGGCAAACACCACGCGGGCCCCATCGATATCCGCTGCGTTGTACACCCACTCATCCTGGAAAATGTGCCTTGGCAGATACCGCACGAATACCAACAGCTTGCCCGGAATGGCCGCCAGTTTGCGGTTCACGTAAGCGTGCCGGTCCGCGCCGTCGTGGTTGACGGCGTCCCAGGTTTCGTACTGGCGCAATGCCGCCGACACGTCCCAGTTGTCCGCCAGGTGCAGGCCATACCAGAACAGGAAGTGCGCGGCGCATAAACCGGCCACCAAGCGCATGGCATCCACCCCGGCCGGCTTGCCTCCGATGCGCCAGCCGCTGAGCGTACGCAGCCCCGTGACGCTCATCAGCACGAACAGGCACGCGATCCCCGCGACGTAGTGCGTCTGGACGGCGGGGAAGAAGTTGGTGCCGAGGGCGAACAGCGCCGCCGTGGCCGCCACCCACAGATACCGCGGCTCGCGCAGGCGGAACAGAAACGCCCCCAGCGCCACGTACAGCGGCGCCAGAAAGAAGAATCGGTAATACCGCACGCGGTATTCCAGGCGCAGGAAGTAAGTGGCCAAGGTCTCCGGTTTCTCGCCGCGAAATCCGCGCTGCATGCGGTAATCCATCGCCTGTTGCGGCGTCAGTTCGCGATGCGGTGTGGCATGCGGCCGGAAGGTCAGCGAGGCCGGCACGCCGTACTGATACTGGCTGAGAGCCTCCGGCAGCGTGGTCCAACTGCCCGTCACCGCCTTGTTCTGAAACAGCGTCAGCGCCACGAACGGCAGCAGCACCATGGCCGTTTCGGGCAGCCACTTGAGAAGCCCGCGCCACGGCACCCGTGCGAAGAACAGCGCCACGGCAGCGGCGAGAAATACCGATTCGTAGGGGCGCGTCACTACGTGCATCCCCAGCCCCACCCCCAGCAGCACGGCATCGCGCGTGTGCGGCGCCCGGCGCAGGCGCACGATCGACCCGAACACCAGGCACCCCGCCGCCGCAGCCACGCCTCCGCCCCAGTAGTTGTTGGTCCACGGGCACAGCGGCCCGAACTGAATCGCCGCCAACAGTCCGCCGGCGAAGGCCCACCCCGGCGTGGTCCAACCGCGCAGCATCCAGCAACACAGGGCGCAGAACGCGCCCATGCCCAGCAGCACGCCCGCCCACGGTGTGCCGAAAAGCGTCCACCCGATGGCCAACACGAGGCCCGGTCCGGCGGGATAGATGGAGCTGTAAGTGGGCTCTTGCAAGACGAAAAACGTCTCGAAGAACTGCGGCAGCGGGTGCGGCGGATTGGCCACGCGGAAGTGGCGCAGCGTGTCCGCCACAAGCAGGTGGCCGAACTCGTCGTACACCTCAGGCGTGGGAACGGGATGGTTGGCGAGCAGCGCCAGGCGAAGCACAATGGGCAGCAGGAAGAAGAACAGCATGGACCACCCGGCGCGCTCCGCCAGCCGCCGCGCGTAGATTTCCAGTCGCGAGCGCCAGGCCATGCCGATGAGGACCAGCAGCGCGGCAATGGCCACCAGCGCCAGATCGCCGGTGCCCAGGCCGAGGGGATTCTGAGAAATCATGCGAGACTTCCATTCTCCCACCGTGGGGCGGCGCGGGCCGTATAATCAAAGCGTGAGGGCGCAAGATGGATAATTCCAACGATCCCCGCTACAACTTCTACGCCAGCCCAACGGTAGACGAACTCATAGCCCGGGACGGGAAGGGCCCGATCCACGATCCGAAGATCCTGTTGGGAGATTTCTGGCCGGAGGACGAGCCCATCGGCGTTCTGCACGACAAGTTCGGCTGGGACGGATACAGGCTGCATTTCGCTAGGCTGCAGATTCAGAAGGTGACGAACCGCGTCCAGCCCACGCGAACGATTGACGTGGCCGAGGACCCCGACGACAACCGCATTCTCGAATGCGCCGCGGAGGCCGGGTCGGACCTCATCATCACCAATGACCAGGACCTGTTACGGCTGGGCAGCCACGAGGGAAGGCCGATCATCCGCGCGGCGGATTTCCTGAACTCCTACGGCCCCAAATAAATATCGTGCAGCCGCAGCAGTCCCAGCGCGCGGCCGGCGGCGTCCACCACGGGCAACACCGATATCTGCGACTGGCGCCGCTCCATCCGCTCCAACGCCTCGCCTAGCGTGGCGTCGGGACCGATGGTCACGGGCTTCGCCGTCATCGCGTCCGCCGCGCGCAGGCCGCGCACGTCGTCGTGGTCCGTCAGCGCGCGCCGGAGGTCGCCGTCGGTGAGTATCCCGGCCAGCGTGCCATCGGGCAAGACCACGCAGGCGGCGCCCACCGGACGCCGCGTCATGGCGATGATCACTTCCTTGAGCGGCGCCCCGGGCTCGACCGTGGCCACGTCGCCGATAGCGTGCATCGTCTGCCGCACCGCCAGGCGCAGGTTGCGGCCCAGTTGCCCGCCGGGGTGGAAGCGTCCGAATTCCTCGGGCGTAAAGCCGCGCGCGCACATTAAGGCGATGGCCAGCGCGTGCCCCAGCGCCAGCGCCGTCACCGCACTGGCTGTGGGCGCCAGGTTGTGCGGGTCGGCCTCGCGCTCCACGGAGGCGTCCAGCACCACATCCATGCGCGCGGCCAGCGGCGACGCCGCGCTGCCCAGAATGCCGATCAGCGGCGAATGGAAATCGTGCAACAGCGGCACCAGGGCCAGCAGTTCGGCCGAGCTTCCGTTCTTCGAGATCAGCACGGTGGGGTCGCCCGGCTCGTAGATTCCGAGGTCGCCATGCACCGCCTCGGCCGGGTGCAGGTAGACCGACGGCGTCCCCGTGCTGCACAGCGTGGCGACGATCTTGCGCGCGATGTGCCCCGACTTGCCGATGCCCGTAACCACGACCTTGCCGGGGTGGTCCAGAATGAGATCGACCGCGCGGATGATCTCGCCGTCAAGGCGCGCCGCGGCGAGCGCTAGCGAAGCGGCTTCGATCTCGATGGCGGCTCGCGCGGCGGAGAGCCATTCTTGCTTGGGATCGTTCACTCGGGTTTGCTTTCGAAGGAAAAGTGGAACGGGCCATCGGGACCGGTGCCGCTCACTTCAAACTTCCCGGCGGCCAACGCTTTCAACAGCGTGATCCCGACCTCGAGGCGATCCGCCGGCACATCCATCAGATCCTTCACGAACTCCTCACAGCGTGCCAGGTCCGCCCTCGGTGCCACCGGCCGGGGAGACTCGCTGCCGCTCTCGGCCGGGGTCCGTGCGAGATCCGCCCGCAGTCCTTCCAGTTCGATTCCATGCGCTTTCAGGCAAGCGGTCTCCGGCCCGCCCTCCCGCAACAGTCCCAGCAGCAGGTGGCCCGGATTGACATTTCCCTGCTGGAGCCGTTGGCTCTCTTCCGCGCCGTAAGCCAACACCCGCTTAGACGCGTGGCTTAGCGGAAGGTCGACGCTGGTTGATGACGCCTCGCCGGCGGGAAGCAGCGCCTCCACTTCCGCGCGCAACTTGGCCATCGCCGGAATGCTCCCGCCCAGCAGGCGGGTCATCATATGCTTGTCCTCGCGCAGAATTGCCAGCAACAGGCATGGCGTTTCGATGAACGGCGCGCCGTGCTGCGAAGCCTCGTAGCGTGCAAAGAAGATGATGCGCCGCGCCTTCTCCGTGAACTTCTCGAACATTTCCACAGTCTACTACTTCTGCAAAAGGAACTGGCCCACGAAGAGCGCGTCGATGCCCGAGGCGTAGAAGCTCCGCACGGCGTCGCGCGGCGTACACACCAGCGGTTCGCCGAACAGATTGAAGGACGTGTTGTAAAGCACCGGCAGCCCGGTAGCCTTGCCGGCCGCGTGCAGCAACTTCCAGTACAGCGGGTTTTCGTCCCGGTCCACCGTGTGCACCCGCGCTATGCCGCCCCCGAGCAGCGCCGCGGCGAAGCGATCGCGATGCTCCGGCCGCACCCGGCCCACCGTCGAAAGGAACCGCGCGTTGGCGCCCACTTCGAAATATTGCGACGCCAGTTCCGCGGGCACGCTCGCCGCGAACTTCCGGCCCGCCTCGCGGTGCTTGATGTAGGCGTTCAGATTCTCGGTCGAGTAGGGGTCCAGCGGTGAGGCCAGAATGCTGCGATTGCCCAGCGCCCGCGCGCCGAACTCCATCCGCCCGTGCATCCACGCCACGATGCGCTGCTCGTTGAGTTGCGCTACCGCCGTGTCGATGGTCTCGTCCACCGTCAGCAGGTAGCGGAAGCGCAGCTTGCAGTTTTCGAGCGCCAGCTTGATCTCAGGGGCCGCGAACGCCGGGCCCAGGCACAGCGTGTCGAGCGAAACCCGCTCCTGGCGCCCATAAGTGCCGTGCCACGCTTCGAGCACCGCGCCCAGCGCCGTTCCCGCGTTCCCGGCCGCGGGTTGCACGAAGACGTTCTGGTAGCCCGAGCCCTTCTCCAGCGCCGCCACCAGCAGCGCGTTCAGCCCCAATCCGCCCGCCAGGCACAGGTTCCGGCCCTGCCCCGCCAGGCGGACCACCGCCGCTTCCAGCGCCCGCTGCATTCCGGCGGCCACGTGCGCGCGCTGCGAATCCGGAATGGGCTGCCCGTCCTCCAGCCCCAGGCCCTGGTAGAACCGCGCGCCGAAGCCGCCGTGACGCACGCGCTCGGTGTTGAAGAAGGAGCGGTCCACATGCGGCGCGTCGCCGGCGAGGCCCAGCAATTCCTGAAACAGCCCCTGGTAACGGTCATCGCCGGCGGCCGACAGCCACTGCACTTTGTGCTCGTCTTCGTTGGCGTGGAGGTCCAGCAACTCGGTCACGCGGCCGTAGAGTTCGCCCAGCGAATCCGGGGAGTAGTGTTCGGCATCCAGCGACATCGTGATGCCGCGAGCCTGCCAGCGCGAGCCGCAGCGGAAATCGCCGCCGCGGTCGAGCGTCAGCACTGTGGCTTCGTCGAAGGGCGAAGCATAGTACGCCGAGGCGGCATGGGCGCGGTGATGCTCCAGCACCACGATGCGGCTGTTAGGGAACTGCGCGCGCAGCTTCAGGTGAAAGTCCGGCCCCGGCAGCGGACGCGCCAGCGCCACCGCATCCACTTCCTCCGGCCGCACGCCCGCCAGTTCCAGACAGGCCGCGATGGAATGTTCCGGCAATTCGCCCGGCCCGCCGGCCCGGCGATGCAGCCGCGTGAGCTTCGATTCTTCGACCGCCGCGCTCAGCTTGCCATCCTTCAAAATGGCGCTGGCGGCATCTCCATGGACCCCGCCGATTCCCACTATGATCATTCTGTGCTCGCGAAAAACGATTTTGGGCCACGGATAAACACGGATGAACACGGATAACAACGATTTGTCTCATCTGTGTTCATCTGTGTGTATCCGTGGCTAACATTGCTTTGTCCGCCTACTTCCCTTTGTCCCGTTTCTCGATCTTGGCCCACGTATCGCGCAACGCCACGGTGCGGTTGAACACCGGCTTGCCGGGCGCCGAATCGCGGTCCACGCAGAAGTAACCCAGCCGCTCGAACTGGTACAGCGCGCCCTCGGCCACTTCCGCGAGCGACGGCTCGATCTTGCACGCCGCCACCTTCAGCGAATCCGGGTTCAGGTTCGCCAGGAAGTCCTGCCCCTCTTCCACCTTGCCCGGGTCCGCCTTGGCGAACAGCGTCTCGTATATGCGCGCTTCCCCGTCCACGGCGTGCTGCGCCGATACCCAGTGAATGGTGGATTTCACCTTGCGCCCGTCGGGCGAGTTACCGCCTTTCGACGCCGGATCGTAAGTGCAGTGGATCTCCACCACCTCGCCGTGCTCGTTCTTAACCGCGTGCGTGCAGGTGACGAAGTACGCGTACCGCAGCCGCACTTCCCTGCCCGGCGAAAGGCGGAAATACTGCTTCGGCGGGTCCTCGCGGAAATCGTCCTGCTCGATATACAACACGCGCGAGAAAGGCACTTTGCGAGTTCCGGCCGAAGAGTCCTCGGGGTTGTTGATGGCTTCCATCTCCTCAACCTGGCTCTCGGGGTAATTGTCGATTACCACCTTCAGCGGATCGACCACCGCCATCACGCGCAGCGCGCGCCGGTTCAGATCCTCGCGGACGTGGTGCTCCAGCAGGCCCAGTTCGATGGTTCCGTTGGTCTTCGAAACGCCTATGGATTTGCAGAAAGCCCGAATCGCTTCCGGCGTATAGCCGCGCCGCTTGATGCCGGCGAGCGTGGGCATGCGCGGGTCGTCCCATCCGCTCACCCGGCCTTCCTGCACGAGTTGCAGTAACTTGCGCTTACTCAGGAGGGTGTAAGTCAGGTTAAGCCGGTCGAATTCGATCTGCTGCGGATGATAGATGCCGAGCGCCTCCACGTACCAGTCGTAGAGCGGCCGGTGGTCTTCGAACTCGAGCGTGCAGATGGAGTGCGTGATGCGCTCGATGGAATCCGATTGCCCGTGCGCGAAATCGTACATCGGGTAAATGCACCACTTGCTGCCGGTGCGGTGATGCTCGGCGTGCAGAATGCGGTACATGATGGGATCGCGCAGGTTCAGGTTCTTCGCCGCCATGTCTATCTTGGCGCGAAGGGTGCGCGTTCCGTCCGGAAACTCGCCGGCCCGCATGCGCTCGAACAGGTCGAGATTCTCGCCCACCGAGCGGTTGCGGTAAGGGCTCTCCTTGCCCGGTTCGGTCAGCGTGCCGCGGTACTGGCGCACTTGGTCGCCCGTCAGGTCGCAAACGTACGCCTTGCCTTCGTTGATCAACTGCACGGCCCATTCGTAAATTTGCTGGAAGTAGTCCGACGCGTACAGCGGCTTGCCTTCCCACTGGAAGCCCAGCCAGCGAACGTTTTCCATGATGGAATCGACGTACTCGGTCTCTTCCTTCTCCGGGTTGGTGTCGTCGAAGCGCAGGTTGGTCTTGCCGCCGAACTCCGCCGCCAGGCCGAAATTCAGGCAGATCGATTTGGCATGGCCGATGTGCAAGTAGCCGTTCGGCTCCGGTGGAAAGCGCGTGTGCACCCTCCCGCCGTACTTACCGGTCTTCAGATCGTCGAGGATGATGTCGCGAACGAAATTGGATTGTGTGGCCGTCGTCTCGGCCGGCCCTTCAAGCTTGGTATCGCTCATATCGTTTTCAACTTTTCGATGGCCAGTTGGATGCGCCGCAAACAGGTGTCGCGGCCCAGCGCTTCCAGCGTTCCGAACAACGGGGGCGCGGTCTTGCGGCCGCACACCGCCACGCGGATGGGCTCGAACATCTGGCCGGCTTTGATCCCCAGGTCCCCGGAGGCCGCGCGTAGCGCGCTCTCCAGCCCGTCGTGCGAAAACTCGGCGCCCGCCAGAACGTCGAGCGCGCGCTCCAGTACGCGCAACGCCAGCGCGGCGTCACCTTTCTTCGGAATCAACTCGGATGTCTCGTAAGGCGCCAACTCCGCCGCGAGGAAGAAGTCGGCCACCGTGAGCACGTCCCGCAACAGGCGGATACGCTCGCGGATCAGCGGCGTGATGTGCGCCATGGTTCGCTCGTCCACCGCAAAGCCCGCCCCGCGCACCACCGGCAGTAACTTCCCGGTAAGTTGCTCGGGCGGCATGGTGCGGATGGTCTCGGCGTTCAACCACACGGCCTTGGGATCGAACGGGTCGGCCTCGGTGAAGTTCACCACCGCGTTACTTCGGTTGATCCCCGCCAGCGAAAACGCGTCGATCAGATCCTGCCGCGTCATTTGCTCGCGGTCGTCCTTGGGCGACCAGCCCAGCAGGCACAGAAAGTTCACGAAGGCGTGCGGCAGAAACCCTGCGTCGCGATAGGTGGTCACGCTCACCACCGGGCCGTGGCGCCGCTTGGAAAGCTTAGTCCCGTCCGGCGCCACCAGCAGCGGCAAATGCGCAAATGTCGGTGGCTCGCTCCCCGCCGCCTCGAAAATCAGCGCGTGCTTGAACGTGTTGGTGAGATGATCCTGCCCCCGAATGATGTGGCTGATGCGCAGATCCGCGTCGTCCGCGCAGGATGCCAGGTGATAAGTGGGCATGCCATCGGAGCGCAGCAGCGCGAAATCTTCGATATCGGCGGTGGACTTGCTCTGCTCGCCGTACACGCCGTCCGCGAAGCGCACCGTTCGCTCCGGATCGCGCGGCACGCGGAAGCGCAGTGCGAAGAGCTCGCCCGCGGCGGCGCGGCGGTCGCTCTCCGCGGCCGGCATCTCGCGCATCTCGGCGTTGCAAAGCCAGGTCCCCTGCGCGCCGGAACGGGACGTGTCGCCGCCCTGCGCCGGCGTGAAATCGCGGTATGCCATCCCCTTGCGGAAAATCGCTTCGGCCATCTGCCGGTGCAGGGCCAGCCGCTCGGATTGCCGGTACTGCTCGTCCCAGCCCAGGTCGAGCCAGCGGAGCCCGTCGAAAATCGATTGCAGCGATGCCTCGGTGTTGCGCTCGACATCGGTATCGTCGATGCGCAATATCATGGCGCCGCCGTTGCGGCGGGCGAACAGCCAGTTGAAAACGAAAGTGCGCGCGCTCCCAATGTGCAAAAAGCCCGTGGGAGAAGGCGCGAAGCGAACTCGCGGCATGGTTAGTGCCAGTATAACAAGGTGCGCCGGTCCGCCCGATTTGTGTGGGGCAGGTTGTCAACCTGCGGCGGACCCCTAACAGGGGTGCCCCGTCAACCCGCCTGGGCGGCCAGGCACGAAGCCAGCCCTGCGCTCGCGGCGGCCGGCTGCAATGTGTACAATTGTCTACAGGGATACACATCGGTGCGAACGAACATCGTAATCGACGACAAGCTGATGCGGGACGCCCTCCGCGTCACCGGCCTAAAGACCAAGCGCGAAACCGTCGATCGGGCGCTGCGGACGCTGCTGCTTTTGGCGCGGCAGAGGCGGATCCGCAATCTCCGCGGCAAACTCGACTGGCAGGGCGATCTCGACGCCATGAGGACCGCCCGGTGATCCTCGTCGATTCCAGCGTTTGGATCGACTACTTCAAAGGAGCGGTCACACCGCAGACGGAAACCCTGGACAGCCTGCTGGGCCACGAGCCTTTGGCTATCGGCGACCTGATCCTGGCGGAGGTCCTGCAAGGCTTCGCCAGCGAACGCGAATTCAATGAAGCCCGGAAGATGCTTACCGCGTTGCGGGTCGTGGAACTGGGCGGCCAGGAAATCGCGGTTCAGGCGGCGAGGAACTTCCGGTCGCTGCGCAAGCTCGGAATGACCGTTCGCAAGACCATCGATACGGTGATCGCCACCCGATGCATCGAGAGCGGCTACGACCTGCTGCATAACGACCGGGATTTCGATCCCTTCACCAAGCACCTCGGCCTGCGCGTGGTGAACTGCTAGGCGGTCAGGGCGTACCCCTCAACAAAGGCACATACTCCGGGCTGAAGGAAATGGTGTTGTGTCCCGTTCCCGCCAAGACGGCAAACGACGCGACGCCGCTTCTGAAGCAAGCCCGAAGCCTCTCCGTGCGCTCCCTCGAAATGATCTCATCGTGGTCCGCTGCGATGATCAGAGTTGGCGCGCTGATGCCCGGCGCGAGTTTCCAGGATTCGTACCTGTCCCGCAGCATCCACCTCACCGGAAAGTAGGGAAACTGGCGTACGGCAACTTCCTCGACGCTGTCGAACGGGGTGACGAGAACCAGCCTCGCCGCGGGCCGCCGGCTAGCGACGTACATGGCAATCCCGCTGCCCAGGCTCCGCCCCACCACGTCGATATCGGGATGCTCGGCGTGCACCTGGTCGAACAGCGTCAGCGCGTCGGCAGAGAGGGTCCCTTCGGAGGGCTTACCGGAACTGCCCCCAAAACCTCGATAGTTCATCAGGTAGATCACGCGGTCGGGCAGCCCCGCGGAAAAGCCGGGCATGTTCAGCGAAACGTCCTCCGCGTTCCCCCCGAAGTAAACGAGCGCGCGCCGGCCTGCCATTGGCCGGGTGGACACAATCACCCGAGCCCCAGCCACCGGCAAGGCGATCGCCGTCGCGCCGTTGTCGCCCGAGCTGGGTTGCGGGAAGTAGATCAGGGACCGCTGGAAGAAGAACAATGCTCCGCACAAGCCCAGATAGGCAATCGCCACCGCCGCCGGCACCACGCGAAGCACTCGCCACATCAGGCCCGCCGCCCCCGCTACGCCTCGAACACCTCGATCTCGAACGACCTCCGCACGATCTCCCGCGCCGCCGCCAGGTCCTTGACCTCGCCCGCTCCTATCGCCTGCACCAGCACGTTGCCCGCGGCCGTCGCTTCCACCGGCCCGGCCACCACCCGCCGCCCCGTCCGCGCCGCCACCAGCCTGTTCAGCACCGCGTTGCGCGAGCCGCCGCCCACAATGTGGATGGTCGCGATCCTGCGCCCAATTAGATCCTCCAGCCCTTCCAGCACCTGCCGGTAGCGCTCCGCCAAGCTCTCCAGAATCACGCGGCAGATCTCTCCCTTCGTCGCGGGCGCCGTCTGCGAATGCGCCTGGCACCACTCCACGATGCGCCGCGGCATGTCGCCCGGTTGCAGGAAGGCGTCCACGTCGATGAGGCACGGCGCCGGCCCCGCCGCCTCCGCCATCTGCGCCAGTTCGCCGTAACTGTGCTCTTCGCCCCTGGCCGCCCAGTCGCGCCGGCATTCCTGCAACAGCCACAGGCCGGCGATATTCTTCAGCAACCGCGTGGTGCCGCCGAAGCCCGCTTCGTTGGTGAAGTTCAGCGCGGCCGATTTCTCGTCGATTACCGGCGCCGCGAGCTCCACGCCCATCAAGCTCCACGTGCCGGAGCTGATGTAGCACCAACCGTCACCCTCGGCCGGAACGGCGGCCACCGCGCTGGCGGTGTCGTGGCTGGTGGTGGCGTACACCGGCACGTTGCCCAGGCCGGTGCTCTCCCCCAGCCGGTCGAGCAGCGTTCCCAGCCGCTCGCCGGGTTCGATCAGATCCGCCATGATGCGCGGCGGAATCCCCAGGCAGCCCAGCAGTGCCGTGTCGTACTTTCGCTCCTTCGGGTCGTAGAACTGCGACGTGCTGGCGATCGAAACCTCGTTGCGTTTCTCGCCCGTCAGCCAATACAGGAAAAGATCCGGCATGAACAGCAGCTTGTCGGCCATGTGCAGCGCCGGCACGTCGGCCAGCCGCATGGAATAGAGCTGGAACAGCGTGTTGATCGCCATGATCTGGATGCCCGTACGCGCGAACAACTCGGCGCGCGGCACCACCTGGAATAACTGCTCCGGCACACCCTCGGTGCGTTCGTCGCGGTAGCACCTCGGGCAATCCACCAGGCCGCCATCGGCGCCGATCAGGCCGTAGTCCACGCCCCAGGTATCCACGCCGATGCCGTCGATGGCCAGCTTTTTCCGGCCGGCGGCGGCCAGCCCGTCCACCATTTCCAGGTGCAGACGGAACGCGTCCCAATAGCGGCCCGAGGGAAGATGCACCGGCTGGTTTGCAAAACGATGCAATTCCTCCAGAGACAGTCTGTCTGCGTTCAGGCTTCCGAGCATGACGCGCCCGCTTTCGGCGCCGAGATCGATGGCGAGATAGTTGGACATAGTTGGACCGGGGACTCCGCACGCCATTGTAGTTCCCCTGGGGGCAAATACACAACAAGTGCTATATTTAGCGTTATAGATTACCAATCAGGAGCGCATCATGCCCCAGCCGATGTATCTCATCGCCAGCGGCGACCTCCGCCTGTCCGCCAACCGAAGCTGCTGGGCCGCCCAGGAGAAAGCCGAGCAGGCCGTCATCGCGGCCATCCGGCGCGAGGGCCGCACCATCGAGCGCGGCCACCCCTACGACCCCCAGCGCCGCCACGGCCTCATCGACAGCCAGAAGTACGGCAACCAGGTGTTCCGCGACATCCCCGAAGACTCGCCGCTGGTGGTCTGCGAAGCCATGTGGCAGTACAGCCACCACGTGCTGCCCGGCTTGGTTGGGCACCGCGGCCCTATCCTCACCGTGGCGAACTGGAGTGGCGAGTGGCCGGGCCTGGTCGGCATGTTGAACCTCAACGCCTGCCTGACCAAGGCCGGCGTGAAATATTCCACCCTATGGAGCGAGAATTTCACCGACGAGTTCTTCCTCTCGGGCCTCCGCCAGTGGCTGAGCCAGGGCGTGGTGCGGCACGATACCTCTCACGCTCGCCCACTCGCCGCTTTCCGCCTGCCCGAAGAGGCCCAGTCCGCCGGGAGCGAACTGGCCGCCCGCTTGCGCCGCGAGAAGGCCATCATGGGCATCTTCGACGAGGGCTGCATGGGAATGTACAACGCCATCATCCCCGACGAAAACATGATGCCCTGCGGCGTCTTCAAGGAGCGCCTCAGCCAGTCCTCGCTCTACGCCGCCATGCGCACCGTGCCCGACGCCGAGGCCCACGCCGTGCGCGCCTGGCTGGATGCCAAGGGCATGCGCTTCCACACCGGCCCGAACCCCGAAACCGACCTCACCGACGCGCAGATCCTGGACCAGTGCAAGATGTACATCGCCGCCCTGCGAATCGCCGACGAGTTCGGCTGCGACACCATCGGCATCCAATACCAGCAGGGATTGAAGGACCTGGCGGCCGCCTCCGACCTGGCCGAGGGCCTGCTCAACAACGTGGACCGGCCGCCCGTCTCGGCCGCAGGAAACGGACGCGTGCTCTACGAAGGCAAGGCCCTGCCGCACTTCAATGAAGTGGACGAGTGCGCCGGCCTGGACGCGCTGGTTACCAACCGCGTGTGGACCCGCCTGGGCCTGGACCCCGAAACCACCCTGCATGACGTGCGCTACGGCGAGCCCTACGGCGGCCAGTTCGTCTGGGTTCTGGAGATTTCCGGCTCGGTGCCCCCGAAGCACCTGTCAGGCGGTTATGCCGGCGCGGTGAGTGAGCGCCAACCCGCGATGTACTTCCACATGGGCGGCGGCACCATCAAGGGCGTGAGCAAGCCGGGCGACGTGGTCTGGAGCCGCATCTATCTGGAAGGCGGCCGCCTGCACGCCGATATCGGCCGCGCCAAGGCCATCGAGTTGCCCGCCGAGGAAACCGAGCGCCGCTGGCGCACCACCACGCCGCAATGGCCCATGATGCACGCCGTTCTCGAAGGCGTTTCCCGCGACCAGTTCATGGCCAAGCACAAGGGCAACCACATCCAGGTGGCCTACGGCGGCAACCGCGCCCTGGCCGCCAAAGCCGCCATGTTCCAGGCGATGGGCATCGCCGTCAACGTCTGCGGCACCGGCCACGGCTTGGCCGAAGCATAGGTTCTTGTGGGGCGGGCTGTCAGCCTGCGGCGGGTTGTCAACCCGCCTCTCGCGCACGCCCGCCCGGACCGCCGCACGTCTAATTCCTGCCCCACAATGGCAGGCGCTGGAGTAAGCTGGTAAGTTCCAACGTGAGCGGCAGCTTAGGATACACGCATCATGACCTATTTCTTCGTGCCGTTTCTGCGTGACCCGAAGGCGCAGGCTATCTATCCGGGCTCGGACCGCTGGGAGGCCCGGATTGCCGGCAGTGGTCGGGCCCGAACGGCACGAATTTCGCGAAGATTTCGTTGAGCGCCCGGCAGGGCCCTCACGAACGGAGACCAGTATCGAGAGGAGACGGAAAGTGTACGAGAACTACCGACGAAATGGCAAAACGGCGTGGGTTCGTTCCGACTTGAAAGGACGGCAAAAGGAGTTCTGCATGTGTTGGGACTGCCGGACGTTCCAGCCCGAGACCGCCGATAAAGGCTGCCCAACCATACTCGGCGTTCTCAAATTGGCGGTGGAGAAAAACATCGTCCTGCCGGTTTGGGAGTGCGGCGAGTTTCAGGCGAAGTAGGAGCCGTCTAACCCGGCGGCGCCACCGGACCCCGCGCGCTAAACTGAGGGAGATCGATTATGGCCGCCGACGAACAAGCACTGCCCGCTCCCGTAGAGGAACCGGTTCCCGAAGAACTGCCGGTCCTCACGGTCCGCGATACCGTCATCTTCCCTGGCTCGCTGCAGCCCATCACGGTGGGCCGGCCCAGTTCCATGGCGCTGGCCCAGTCGCTGGGCGAGAACCGCACCATGGTGGTGGTCTCGCAGCTCGATCCCCACGTGGATATGCCCAAGCCGGAAGACCTTTACCAGACCGGCACCATCTGCGTGATGCACAAGGCCATCCGCATTCCCAAGGACAATCTGCTGCTGTTTTGCGAAGGCGTGGCGCGGGTTCGCACGCGCGAGTACACCGCCACCGACCCGTTCCTGCGCGCCGTGGTGGAGCGCATTCCCGACGTCGAGCCCGCCATGACCAGCGAGATCGAGGCGCTGCGGCAAAACGTGGTCGGGCTGTTCCAGCAAATCGTAGCGGCTTCGCCCAACCTCTCCGACGATCTCGCCGAAAGCGCCTTCCATATTACCGAGCCGGGGAAGCTGGCGGATTTCGCGGCCGGCAACCTGCCCTCGCTTTCCCACCCCGAGCGGCAGCAACTGCTGGAGCAGACCGATGGACAAGCGCGCCTGGCCATGATCCACCTCCATCTCACCCGCGAGTTGGAACTGCTCGACCTGCGCAACCGGATTCAATCCCAGGTGCAGGGGCAACTCTCCCAAAGCCAGCGCGAGTTCTACCTGCGCGAGCAGTTGAAGGCCATCCAGAAGGAACTGGGCGAAGGCGACGATTCGCAGCGTGACCTCGACGACCTGCGCGCCAAGCTGGAGGCCGCCGGCATGACCGAAGAGGTGCGGGAGGAAGCCCTGCGCGAACTCGGCCGCCTGGCGCGCATGTCGCCCGCGTCGCCCGAATACAGCGTTACGCGAACCTACCTGGAGTTGATGGCCAGCCTCCCCTGGAACGTGTCCTCCGCCTCGCAGGTGGACGTGAAGCGCGCGGCCGAAATCCTGGACGAAGATCACTACGACCTCGAAAAGGTGAAAGACCGCGTGCTCGATTACCTGGCCGTGCTGCAACTGCGGCCCGTGCTGAAGGGCCCCATCCTGTGCTTCGTGGGACCTCCGGGCGTGGGCAAGACGTCGCTCGGCAAATCCATCGCGCGGGCGCTGGGCCGCAAGTTCGCGCGCGTTTCCATGGGCGGCATGCACGATGAAGCCGAAATCCGCGGCCACCGCCGCACCTACATCGGCGCGCTGCCGGGGCAGATCGTGCAGGCCCTGAAACGGGTGGGCACCAACGACCCGGTGTTCATGCTGGATGAAGTGGACAAACTGGGGCGCGACTTCCGCGGCGACCCGGCCTCGGCGCTGCTCGAAGTGCTCGATCCCGAGCAGAACTCGAGCTTCCGCGACAACTATCTGGACGCGCCGTTCGACCTCTCGAAAGTGCTCTTCATCACCACCGCCAACGTGCTGGACCCGGTGCCCGACGCGCTGCGCGACCGCATGGAGATCATTCCGCTCGAAGGCTACACCGAGCAGGAAAAAGTGATCATCGCGCGCCGCTACCTGATCCCGCGGCAGACCACGGAGAACGGCCTGGACGCCGCGGCCGACATCGAATTCGGCGACGACGCCGTGCGTTTCATCGTGCGCCGCTACACGCGCGAGGCCGGCGTGCGCAATCTGGAGCGCGAGATCGGCACGGTCTGCCGCAAGCAGGCGCGCAAGATCGCCGAGGGCACCCGCGAGAAAGTGGTGGTGACGCCCGAACTGGTGGAAACGCACCTGGGCGCCCCGCGCTACCGCACCGACACCGAAGTGGCCGAGCGTACCGAGCGGCCCGGCGTGGCCGTGGGCCTGGCGTGGACCCCGGTGGGCGGCGACGTGCTATTCATCGAAGCCGGCCGCATGCCTGGGGGCAGCAAGGGCCTCATCATGACCGGCCAACTGGGCCCGGTGATGCAGGAATCCGTGCAGGCCGCCCTCACCTGGGTGCGCGGCAACGCGGCCGCACTGGGCATCGACCCCGAACTGTTTAAGACGATAGACATCCACATCCACGTGCCCGCCGGCGCGATCCCCAAGGACGGCCCGTCGGCGGGCATCACCATGGCGGCCGCGCTGGTGTCGATGCTGACCGAGCGCCGCCTGCGCCCCAACCTGGCGATGACGGGCGAGATTACCCTCACCGGCCAGGTGCTGCCCGTGGGCGGCATCAAGGAGAAGGTGCTGGCCGCGCGCCGCAGCGGCGTGCGCGAGGTGATCCTGCCCTGGGAGAACGAGGTCAACGTGAAGGAAGACCTCAAGACCGAGCAGGTGGGCGACGTGACCTTCCACTACGTGAAATCGATGGACGAGGTGGTGGAACTGGCGCTGTGTGGGGCAGGTTGTCAACCTGCGGCGGGTAGTTAACCCGCCTCCTTCGCGGAACAGGCAGGTCAGAGCCGGCAGTGCAAGACCCGAATCAAAGTGAGGCCGCTTTCTCGGGCGAGGACCTGACCGTGCCGCAATGACTTCCTCGTTCCAGGGATTCATCGTCCGCTGACTTGGCCTGGATTGGCGCACTTGTAGACGACTGACCATCTACCCGCCCCTGATCCCGTCTCAAAACCGCTAAAATAGCCTTATCGCCCGAAATCTTATCGTTCCGGAAAGGGTAGCTCAGTTTTGCCGTCAAGACAGCCCAGTGTCGCCATCTATCCCGGCTCGTTCGATCCGATCACCAATGGACACCTCGATCTGATCCAGCGCGGCTCCCGGCTGTTCGATAAGCTCATCGTCTCCGTTCTGCAGAACGACGCCAAGGAGCCGCTGTTTTCGGTGGGCGAGCGCGCCGAGATGCTCCGCGAGGTGGTGGCAGTTTATCCCAACGTGGAAATCGATTCTTTTCACGGCCTTCTGGTGGATCACGCCGCGGCGCGCGGAGCCACCGTGCTGCTGCGCGGAATCCGGGCGATCTCCGACTACGAATACGAGCTTCAGATGGCTTTAATGAATCGCCGGCTCGGCCCCAGCATCGAAACTATTTTCATGATGGCGAACGAAGCCTATTCGTTTATCAGTTCGCGGCTGGTGAAGGAAGTCTTCAGCCTGGGAGGGGACATCGCCGGTCTGGTGCCTCCCCCGGTGGAAGCCCGCCTGCGCCAGCGGCTGTCCAACATTCAACAGAAAGAGAAGTAGAAGTTTCCATGGAGTCAGTAGAAAACCCAATCGCCGAACGCATTTCGTCCATTAGCGTGTCTTCCACCATGAAGGTCGCGGCGGACGCGGAGAAACTGCGCGCCGAAGGCGCGGACGTGGTGGATTTCGGAGCGGGCGAGCCGGACTTCCCCACCCCCGATAACATCAAGCAGGCCGCCATCCGCGCGCTGGACGCCAACTTCACCAAGTACACCGCCGCGGGCGGCACTCTCGAACTGCGCAAGGCCGTGTGCGAGCGCCATGCCCAGGATTTCGGGACCAGCTATCAGCCCTCGGAGTGCCTCATCACCGTGGGCGGCAAGCACGTAATCTTCAACCTCACGCAGGCCGCCATCAACCCTGGCGACGAGGTAGTCATCCCCGTGCCATATTGGGTGACCTACAAGGACGTGGTGAACTACGCCGGCGGTAAGTGCGTCTTCGTGGAAACCGGCGAGGCGGGCGGCTTTCACTTTACCGCGGCCATGCTGGAGCCGCACCTCACCGCGCGCACCAAGATGGTGATCGTCAACTCGCCCTCGAACCCATCGGGCGCGGTGATCGACCGCGAGGAATTCGAGAAGATCTTCCGCCTCACCTCGCAGCGCGGCATCTACCTGATGACCGACGAATGCTACGGCATGTTCCTGTACGATAGCGAGCCGTTCTCGATCGCCACCATGCCGGGCGCGAAGGAGACCGTGCTGGTGGCCGGGTCTCTTTCGAAGACTTACGCCATGACGGGATGGCGCATCGGCTTCGGGCTGGTGCCCACCGCGCTGGTGGGCGCCATGACCAAGCTGCAAAGCCACTCCACGTCGAACCCCACGTCGATCTCGCAGAAGGCCGCCGTGGAGGCGCTGCGCGGGCCGCAGGAATCGGTGGGCACCATGCTGGCCGAGTACCGCCGGCGGCGCGACTTCGTGGTGGAACGCCTGCGCGCCATTCCGGGCGTGACGGTCCCCGAGCCGCGCGGGGCGTTCTACGTGTACCCCAACGTGGGCGTGGCCATCGGACACAACGGCATCTCGAACACCCTGCAGTTCGCCGAGAAACTGCTGGCCGAGGCTCACCTGGCCGTGGTTCCGGGTGAGGCGTTCGGCACCAGCCAGCACGTTCGCGTTTCCTACGCCACGTCGATGGGCGACCTCGAGCGCGGGCTGGACCGCTTGCACAAGTTCGTAGTCAGGCATTCCTAACCATGGCCGGCCCGGTTCGCCTGACGCCCTCCTTGCGCGAGAAGGTCTGGGGCAGGACGCGCCTGGGTCCATGGTTTCCGGATGCGCCTCAGCCCGTCGGCGAGGTGTGGTACCTGGCGGAGCGCGATCTGCCTCTGCTGGTGAAGCTGCTGTTTACCTCCCAGCGGCTGAGCGTGCAGGTGCACCCCGATGACGGGGAGGCTGGCCCTCGCGGCAAAACCGAGATGTGGTACATCGTGGAGGCCCAGCCCGGCGCCACATTGGCGCTGGGTTTCCGCGAGCCCATCACCCGCGAACGGCTGCGGGAAGCCTCGCGCACTGGCGAAGTGGAGCGCCTGCTGAACTGGATTCCCGTGAAGCCGGGCGAGACCTTTTTGACGCCGGCCCACACGGTGCATGCCCTCGGGGCTGGCATCGTGATGTTCGAGATCCAGCAGAACTCCGACGTGACCTACCGCCTGTGGGATTACGGCCGGCCGCGCGAGATCCACGTCGAGCAGGCCGTGGCCATCGCGGATCTCACGGTGCACCGCGGCGCCGAGCCTGCCGGCGAGCCGGTGCGGTCGAAGCACTTCGTGACGGAGTTCGTGCGCTTGGGCGCGGGCGCGGAAGTGCGGCCCGAGCCGCGCGGGTGCCAACTCTGGATCGTGGTGGAAGGCGAAGGCACTATCGGCGGCCAGGCGTTCCGGCAAGGCGAAGTTTGGCTGCTGCCGGAGGACGGTGGGTGTGCCATCGCGGCGCGCACGGACGCGCGGTTTCTGCGGACGTACGTGCCCCGGTAACCGGGCACGCCCCCGGGGAAATGACAGATACGCGGTCAAAATGACCCATGCAAGTCATTGAAAACAAGTCATCTTCTGAAAAAGACGACCGAACGCCGGTCATTTTGGGCCGCCCGGCTGCGCCCTGGAGGGCCCGCAATAGAAGCGCATCGCCGGCGCCATGTGGGGCAGGCTGGCAGCCTGCGGCGGGTTGTCAACCCGCCTTGTCGGCCTCGTGCAAGGATTGCCTAGGCGGACTGACAGTCCGCCGCAGGTTGACAACCTGCCCCACAAAGGCCTGGCGCCAGCGCCCGGTGTATCATCGGGCTGAATGGCCATTTCGGTTGCAGCCCGTTCCCGCGCCATCCCGCTGTGCTGCGTGCTGCTTTGCGCCGGCGCCGTGGTTGCGCCCGGCGCAGACCAGATCCACTTCCGCCGCGCCGAGGACACACGCATATTCTGCCGGGCGAAGCCCGACCTTGCCGCCCCAACGCTGGAGCGGATCCTGCCGGGACAGAAGCTCTGGGTGGAGCGGCAGACGCCGGCGGGACAGGCCGCCTGGTTCGTTGACGGGGCCCGCAGCCTGAAGGATGCCCCGTGCTGGGTCTACGGCCCGGACACGGTTGAGTTAGACGAAAGCCAGCCCGGCGCGGGCTGGCTGACCATGCTCGACCGCGTTCTGGCGCGCGACGGCGTGAAGTTCGAAGAGTACGTCGAGGTGGACAACGCGCTGCAGCCCGAGGACTCTCCCGAAGAGCGGAATTTCATCGCCGGGAGCGGCCTCATTCAATTCCGCCGGCTGCAGATGATCGCGAAGGCCGTCTGGGCCGACGACATGGACCGCCGGAGCGTCATGGACAACCCGCTGAAGCTGGCGTGGATTCTGGGGCATAAGGACATCCTGGGCTACGCCGAGCCCGACGGGCACTGGTACTTGCGGAAGGAACCGTACCGCGCCCTGCTGGAGCGCTACAAGAGCGAACCGTGGGCGGAGGAGATCGCCTGGGCGCTCACGCCCGCCAGGCCGGGAGACGAGTGCTATGCCGTCTGTGCGCTGCAACGGATGGCCGATGGGCCGCTGTGGTACCTTTCGCGCTATCCGTCGGGCGCCCATGCCCACGACGCTATGAAGGACGCGGCGGAACTGGCCGGCTATGCCGCGGGTGTGGCGTGCAGCCCAGCCGCCGACGACGGACCGATCCCTGACGGACTGGTGCGCAAGCTCCGCGACGGTCTTTCGAAGACCGCCCTGCCCGAGAAGCCGACGATCCTGCGCAGCCTGGACGAAATCGAACGCAAGTGCAAACTGGCGAAGTAGAGAAGCGCGGCGATCCGCCGATAAGAAAGGTGGGCGAAGTGCGCCCGGCCGGAGAACCGTGGAAGCTCAACGCGACGTGAACACTGCGGGCCAAGGGGACGCCGAATCGTTCCACCGTGCCGTCTTCGACGCGCTCCCCCTGGGCGTCATCGCCGTCGATGCCGAAACCCATCGCATCCTCTCGCTCAACTCGTTCGCGCTGGGCCTTTGCGGCAGGCCGGAGAGCGAAATTGTCGGCGGGCTCTGCCACGGCCTGATCTGCCCGGCCGAGCAGGGGCGCTGCCCCATCACCAACCTGGGCCAGACCGTGGACCAATCCGAACGGGTCCTGCTGGCGGCCGGGGGGACGCGGATTCCCGTGCTTAAGACCGTGCACCCGATCGTGCGGAATGGCCGGAAGGTGCTCATCGAAAGCTTCTTCGACCTGCGGCAGGTGAAGAAGAACCAGGAGGAAATGCGGCTGGCCAAAGAGGCGGCCGAAGCCGCCAGCCGGGCCAAGAGCGAGTTCCTGGCCAACATGAGCCACGAAATCCGCACGCCCATGAATGGCATCATCGGAATGATCGGGCTGGCGCTTGAAACCGAGCTGCGGCCCGATCAGCGCGAGTACCTCTCGATGGCCCGTTCGTCGGCCGATTCGTTGCACACCCTGCTCAACGACATCCTGGACTTCTCCAAGATCGAAGCCGGCAAGCTGAAGATCGAGGCTCTGCCGTTCCACCTGGTTCATTCGGTGATTGAGACGGCCCGGCCGTTTGCGTTGCAGGCGGGGCAGAAGGGGCTGGAGTTCATCTGCGACATCCCCGAGGAGTTGCCGCGGCGGGTCGTAGGCGATGCGGACCGGCTGCGGCAGGTCATCGTCAATCTCGCCGGCAACGCCATCAAGTTCACCGCGAGCGGCGAGATCGGTCTGCGGGTGCAAATCGAAACTCGGCGCGAGGACTCGGCGACCCTGCACTTTTCGGTGAGCGATACCGGAACCGGCATCCCCGCCGACAAGCGGGAGACCATCTTCGAGGCCTTCACGCAGGCGGATGGGTCGATTACGCGGCGCTTCGGTGGCACCGGGCTGGGGCTCTCCATCGCCTCTGCGCTGGTGCGCAAAATGGGCGGCCGTATGTGGCTGGAGAGCGAAACCGGCAGCGGGAGCACCTTCCACTTCACGATTGAACTGGGTGTCGAGAGTTGGGCGGACCCACCGCAACCCGCGGCGGAAATTCGGGACCTGCACGGGCTCAGAGTGCTGATTGCCGACGACCACGCATGCAACCGGCGGATCTTCACGGACATCGCCAATGAATGGGAAATGCGGCCCACGGCGGTGGACGGAGCCGGCGCGGCGCTGGCGGCCTTACGCCGGGCGCTGGCGGAAAGCGCGCCATTCCGGCTGATGGTGCTGGACGACAGGATGCCGGGCCTGGACGGCTTTCAACTGGCACACCGCGCGCGCGAGGAGGGCCTGGTAGGCGAAACGGCGCTCCTGTTGGCAACTTCGGCCGGGCGCATCTACGACGCCGGCTGCTGCCGCGAACTCGGTATCCTGGCGAGCGCATCCAAGCCCATACTCCGCGGCGAGTTTCTGGGGGCCGTGCGGCGCGCGCTGGGATTGGCGGAACCGGCGCAGGTGGCCGCGCGCGATGGCGCCCAGAATCCGGAGAGCCCAGCGCGCCGCATCCTACTTACCGAGGACAACTCCGTGAACCAGTGCGTGGCCCGGCACTTGTTGGAGAAACAGGGCTACCGCGTGGTGCTGGCGAGCGACGGCCGCCAGGCCGTGGAGGAGTTCGCACGGCAGCCGTTCGATGCCGTCCTGATGGACATCCAGATGCCCGGAATGGACGGATACCAGGCCACCGCCGCCATCCGCGCCGCGGAGCTCGAGCGGAGCCGTCCCCGCACGCCGGTGATCGCGCTGACCGCACACGCCATGAAAGGCGACCGCGAAAAGTGCCTCGAGGCCGGCATGGACGCCTATCTCTCCAAACCCATCCGGGCCACCGAGTTGAAGAAGCTGCTGGAGTCCGTGATTGGCGAGGCGCGCCAGGCCGCGCTCACACCCAACCCGCATCGATGACGCACCTCTGGTGTAGCACAGGGCCCGCCCGCCGGGTTCAGCCCGCGTGCATGGTCCGCTTGCTGGCGGCGGCGTGGGAGACCAGCGTCTCCAGCACCGCGCGGTCCACGTCGGCCAGTTTCTTGACGTAGAGGCAGCCCTTGCCGAGGGTGTGTTTGCCGAGTTTCGCGAGCAAGTCAGCAGCGTCGCCGGCGGCGTTCATGCCATAGAGAACCGTGGCGGCCTTGCGCGGCGAGAAACCGACAATCGGCGCGTCGCCCTCGTGCCCGCTTTCATACTTGTAGTGGTAGCTGCCAAAACCGACGATCGAGGGCCCCCACATCTTGGGCTTTTCGCCGGTGGCGCTCTGCATAATTTTGACGAGCGCCTTGGCGTCGGTGCGCTTGGCCGGGTCCGGCAGCGCGTTCAGAAACGCCGTGACGCTGATTTCGGTTGGCTTGGTTTTGTTGGCAGGCATTCCTTGTGGCCTCCTTCTTAGTTGCAGGCTACCCCAAATCCCGGCGTAACAAAAGTGAATTCGTGCGGATGGGCCGGGGCCCCCCGGCGCCCACGGGGCTTCACGGCCGCGGCTTCGGAAGCATGGGGAGCGGCGGCGGCGGTGCCGGAGTGCGCGAATACGCTGGCTGCTCGGTTTCCGTGTCCGACTTAGGCAGGAAGTCCGGAGCCTTGTCGAAGATGATAGTCAAGCGGCGCGTAAGTTCCTTGCCATAGGCGGTCCCGTCCAGGTCGGACCGGCGGTTCTTCACCACGGTGAGCCGGTCTCTGGGCCCCAGATACAGGCATGCATCGGCGGTCTGCTCCCAGGTTCCCGCCGTCCCGCCCCGGCCTGGCGCGGCGAGGCTGCCGATCCAGTTCCCCTTCATCTCCACCAAGGAGGGCGCGGGCAACGCGTCAAAACGGGCATCCAGATCGTCATAGCCACGTACCACGTTGCTCCCGGGCACGATCACGTAGGGCTTCACCATGGCCATCAAGAGATCGTTTTCTATCGCGCCGGGCCGCCCCCCGGACCGGCGAAAATGGCCTTCGCCCATGATGAGCAGCGCCCGGCGGTCTTTCGCCAGCACCTGGTAACGCACCACGCTCGAGTAGAATTGGTCGCGAAAGGGCAGAAAGGGCGCGATGTCCTCGCGGGTGCGCACGTGGCTCCAATCGATCGGCGGATCGCCCGGCAAGATACGCATTCTCCGCTGCTTCGGCAGCCGCAGATTCGCCTCGCGCACCGCGCCGTAGAACTCCCCATAAACCGGAGATACCGGCCCCAAGACCCCGACCGTATCCCGCCAGGCGCTCTGGGCTTGCTCGAAAGGCACGTTTTCGCCCGCGACATAGCGGTCGATAACATCCTGGTATTTGGCATTACCAAACTCCACCACAATGTCGTTCACCCGTTCGGCGAACCCCGGCGCCGCGACCAGTTTGCGCAATACGTCGTACTCCTGGCGGGACTCATGCATCTCGCCAAGCATGACGATGCGGTAGGTATCGAACAGTTTTACGATGCCCGTAACCGGATCCTGGGGCACCGGATCTTGCGCCCTTCCCAGGGAGCACACCAGCGGCAACCACAAGGCGTATCGCATGCGCCTACCCTCCTTCGCGGGCCAGATCGGCAAGTCGATTCGCGAGCTGGCCCGTCGCATCGGTGTTGACATTCGAAAGGACCGCGGACACCAGGCCGTCCTTTTCGCGGTATTGCAGAAAGCCGCTGAATCCTTCCATCCCGCCCCCGTGGCCTATAATCCGGCCGCCCGACTCGCTACGGATTTCCAGGCCATAGCCGTAGTTATGGTAAGTCGGAGTCATCATGCGGCGGTATAGATCCCGCGAAAAGGCACGGCCCAAGTGCAGGGCCAGCGTCCAGCGGTGAAGATCGTGCACAGTCGAGTAAAGCGATCCGCCGCCGGTCGAAATCGACATGTCGATGTAATCGGCGTTGCCCACTCCCTGGCGGAAACGCGTGTAACCGCGGGCGCGATGCGCGAGGATTGCGCGGTGCGTATCTACCCCGGTATCGCGTAGGCCGTTGGGCTCCAGCACCCGTGTGAGAAGAAAGCCGTCGTAAGTCTCGCCGGAGACGCGTTCCACGATAGCGGCCAGAGTAACGTAACAGGAGTTACTGTATCTGCCCTCGGTACCAGGAGGAAACTCCAACGGACGGTCGCGAAACCGCAGCAGCGTCTGCGCCAGTGGCGACGGCAACGGCTTTCGGGACTGGAAATCGGGGAAGCCCAGAAAGTCGGGGATGCCCGAGGTATGCGTTAGAAGATGGTGCACGGTGACCGGCTTCCAGGCTGCGGGAGCGTCCTCGACATAGCCGGCGATGGAGGCATCGAGATCCACCTTACCCTCCTGAGCCGACTGGAGAACGCAGGCCGCGGTGAACTGTTTGAGATGGAGCCAATGCGGAACTTACCGTAGGTGGTGTTGGGGACGTTCCACTCCAGGTCGGCGGAACCGTAGGCCTTCTCAAACAGAACGCGCTCGCCGCGGCTCACCAGCACGGCGCCCATGAAGCTGCCGCCGTCGGCGAGCGGACGGACCAGGCTGTCGTAGTCCGGTTGCGCCGCACGGCACGCGACGCTGGCGGCAGAGAGGCAGAAGACGGCACGCCTCGTCAAGCCCAATTGTCCGACCATGCTGCCCACACCTCCTCCCCCAACGTTTCGCCGGCTGGACCGGTAACCAGCGCTCCGTGGCCCGCGCCGCAAAGATACTCCGTGCCACCCGGCTCCAACAGGCAACTTCCCTGGAACCCGACATAAACCGGCATCGTAAGCGGGCGATAGCACACCCGGCAGTGCCCGTGCGCCTCCCGGCGGAACCACCATGCCGCGCAGCATCCCGCCAGCACCGGCAGGAAGTACAGCATTGTGCTCCAGGCTGCGGGGATTCCGGCGGTTTCGGTGAAGGGCGCCTGGGCGGCCAACTCGATCCAGATGCCAGCGATCAGCGCGAATGCCAGCGCGATCTGGGAAACCGCCCAAAGCCACGCCCTCACGGTAAGTACCCGGACTGCCAACACGCTTAGTAACATGAGACCTAGCAGGGTCAACCCAACCGGGGTGAGCGGCGCCTTACGCAGAGCGGTTAACGGCACGATAGCGGGACGCGACCACCCTCTGTGCAAAGTCGCGGTTCGCGCCAACTCCGCTTCCGCCTCGCGAACCGAAGCCCCGTTCCGTAACCGCGCCACAACACCGGCAAAGGGAAGCACGTTCGACCCCAGGGGTTCGATCCGCTGGCATGGCGGCTTGACCGGCGCCCGGGATAAGAGCGCCAGCACGGCCGCGTCCGCCCGGCACACCATGACACGCCTCCCGCCGCGCCATTGGTCCTGAATGGCCCACCTGCCCAACTCGGCCACCGTCCGGCTTTCCTGCAACCAGGCGTCAGTCTGCGTGGCGGGCATTCGGGATCTCCCTCCCATGAAAGGGATCGGCTGGGCGACCAGCACGAGCCCCGCCGAATCGTCGCGAAACAGCAACTTCCGCCCACGGTCGAAACCGCCGGTGAGCAGGGCCGCGGCCGACACCAGCAAGGCGAGCAGGATCAGCGGAGCGGAGCGGGAGTGCGAAGAATCCTGTATGCGCATCGCCAGGCCATAGCTCTGGCGGAGCAAAACCCAAGCGTCCGGAAAGGCGCCCAAAGCCCGCACGCGCATCTGCCGGCGCTCGCGGCCACCGGAGCCGAGAGAGTGACACAGTTCCGCATGCCACTCGCGAAGCCACTCGGAGCGAAGTGCCGGGGGCAGCACAAGTCCCGCCGCGGCTAATAGCCACCTGATTTCGACCGGCACGGGCTGCGATGCTGTCTGAGTTTGCATTTACTTCACCTGTTGTTCGAGTAAGTGGTAGCGGCCGCGCAATAGCTTCAGGTGGGCCCGTCCCGAAGCCGTCAAACGGTAATATTTCCGCGGAGGGCCACCCGATTTCTCCGCGCCCTCATGGTCCCAGTGCGAATCCACCAGTCCCGCGGATTCCAGCCGGCGCAGCGCCGGATAGACCGTTCCACTGGGTAGACCGGTGTGGTCGATAATGTTAAATCCGTACGAGAGCCCCTGCGCAAGAGACTGCAGGATCAGGCCGCTCGTATAGGTGAGGTTGATGCGATCGGACATTCTCGATTGGTAGAATACTACATAGTTTGGGGAGTGGCAAGAGGGAGGGTCGCACGTGGCGCATTTGTTACAATTCGAACCCGGAGCGGTGGTAAACTCCAAGCATGGACCGGGTTGAGGAAATAGAAGCCGCAATCAGCGGCCTGCCGCCGGACGAGTACCAGCGCATTTTCCAGTGGTTCCGTCAACTTGAGCAAACCCGTTGGGATGAGCAGATGGATCGCGATTCTGCCGCCGGCAAGCTGGACCTCCTGTTTGAGGAAGCCGATAGCGAGTCGGCGCAAGGACTCCTTCGCGAGTGGCCGCCCCGAACGTGACGTCCGTTGCTACCCGCCGCTTCTGGGAGCTGTTCTTCGCGCTCCCAATCGATGTTCAAGACCTGGCGATCAAGAACTACCAACTCTGGCGCCGCGACCCGCGTCACCCTTCGCTCCGTTTCCACCGATTGCGGGGAAGCGCGGACCGCTTCAGCATTCGTGTCGGAGATCATTACCGCGCCCTTGGCAAACGAACCGGCGATGCGATGACGTGGGTCTGGATCGGCTCGCACGCGGAGTACGACCAGCTTGTGGATTCGTGAGCGCTTGGGGCGCGGTCGGAGACGGCTGGACACTCCGAATCAAATGTGTCATACAATAATTGTCTCCCGCCCCGGTTCGGAGACGGATTCGGACGGCGCCATGGCAACCAGCGTAAAGCTACGACTTGGAAATCTATTTGACGGACCTGCGGACTTGATCGTCCTGCCTTGCTCAACGGCAGGTACGATAACTGGGTTTGTAGCACGCAGCTTGGTGAACTACAGAATCCCTCATCCCCGTGTCGGGATGAAACTCGGCTCTGTTGAATTCATGCCTTTCGAGGGTGCGGAGAACATTGCTCAATTCGTCGCCTTCGCGGCATCTGTGGCACGCCACGACTCTACTCCCGAAGCCATCCGCGAAATTGGGAGGATGATCGGGGCGTTCACTCTGGAGCACCCTGAGGTTAGGGCAATTGCTGCTCCATTGCTTGGTGCCGGCGCTGGCGGTCTTCACAGCGAAAAGGTCGTGGCCGCACTCAGGGAAGGATTCAGTGGAAGCGCCTCAGCAGAGGCTTGCCTTACGATCTCGGTTCTCCACCAGGATGTCTACGAACGCCTGAGGGCGGGACGGAGCAGACTGGCGGGCAAGGCCAAATGCCAGCCACGGGTTTTCATTAGTCATACGTCGCAGACGAAGGAAGAACAGGACTGGGTCACTGAGTTGGCCCTCTATCTCATCGATAAAGGAATCCAGGCAAGGCTGGACAAGTTCCACCTGCGCAGAGGAATGGACTTACCGCAGTGGATGTGCAACGAACTTGCATTGGCTAGTCGAGTAGTCATCGTGAGCAATGCGGCCTACAAGGCCAAGGCAGATGGTCGCCAGGGCGGAGTGGGGTGGGAGACGATGATCATCCAAGGGGACTTGGCTCAGCTTCCAGCCGACAGCACGAAGTATCAGGTTGTCGTTCGCTCGGAAACGCTGAGCGACGGCCTGCCGCTATATCTCACGACGAGGTACGCGTTTCACTCCAAACCTTCCGACGCTCTGGATTCATTCCGTGAGGAGCTTGTGAAAGAGCTTCTTGACCTGCCGTTGGATGAGAGGCTCGAAGCCAAGGAGTGCTACTTGTAGTTGCCATCTATCGGAGTTCGCCCGGACACGAGTGCTGCCAGGCCCCCCTCGCGTCAAGTTGCCGCCTAACGACCCGCGCTAGTGGGACCGCGGGCCCCCAAGTCCCGTTCTCGCTCGTCACCGTTCAGCCGTCGAATATTCCGGCACCGGATCTCTTCGAACCGGTAGCGCCTCGCCGGCCAGCCGCACTAGGACCGCTACCGCAGCTTCCCGCTTTTCCGCTGCACCTGCATCCACAGCTCGTCGTAGCGGCCCTCCGCCAGCGGCTGCTTCAACTGGAAGTGGAACGTGCCCTCCAGCGTGGTGACGCTCAGGTCGAACGCGCCGGCGCTGGAGATGGAGTCGATATCGGTGTAGCGCCAGGTCCGCGAGCTGCCGGGCGCGGTGGTCGAGTAGACCACGCTGTCCGCGCCGAACGCGACGGCGCCTTGCGAGCCGGGGCCGAGGAGTTTCACTGGGACCGACCACGCGGCGCCCGGGTCCACGGCAATCGCGGCGACCAGGCGCTGGTCCATGCGGTCGCGCAGTAGCGGATACAGCTCAGCGGCGGGGACGGCGCCGGTGAAGACGAATCGCCGGCTGCCCGCGAGCTTGAGCTTGGTGTCCTCATAGGTGAGCACGGTGACGGCCTCGGGCGATATCTTCAATTGCTGGATCTCCTGGAATGGCCACTTCCAGGCGTGGCCGCGCGAGCCGGCGAAAGAGACGCCGCTCGCGTCGATGGTCATCGAGCCCGCGCAACCTTTGCGCAGGTGCTCGTGCCGCACCGGGAATTGCGCGGCGGAAAGGGCCGCCACACCCGCCACGCCCGCTAGAATCAGGCAACCTGCCGTTTTGCCGTTGTCCATTTCCAAACCTCATATAACGCCGGATATACCACTAACTCCAAAACGAAACTGGTGAAGATACCGCCGATCATGGGCGCGGCGATGCGTTTCATAACATCGGCGCCCGCGCCCACGCTCCACATGATGGGCGCCAGTCCCACGAACATGGTCGCGACCGTCATCACCTTGGGGCGGATGCGCTTGACGGCGCCGTGGGTGATGGCCTCGCGCAGGTCGGCGGCGTTGCGCATGAGGCCGGCCGCGCGGCGCTCTTCGTAAGCCAGGTCGAGATACAGCAGCATGAAGACGCCGGTTTCCGCGTCCACGCCCATCAGGGCGATCAGGCCCACCCAGACGCCGATGCTCATGTTATAGCCGAGTAAGTAGAGCAGCCAGATGGCGCCCACGGCGGAGAACGGCACGGCCATCAGCACCAGCACCGTCTTGGCCGTGGAGCGCGTGTTCAGATACAGCAGCAGAAACACCAGGAACAGCGTCAGGGGCAGCACCACTTTCAGGCGCTCCCGCACCCGCTCCATGGCTTCGAACTGGCCGCTCCATTGCAGGGAGTAACCGGGCGGCACGGCCACCTGCCGGGCCACGGCCTGCTTGGCTTCGGCCACGTAACTGCCCACGTCGCGGCCGTCCACGTCCACGAACACGTAACCGCTCAGCATGCCGTTTTCGTTGCGCAACATGGAGGGGCCGCTCGTCAGCTTCACGGTGGCCAGCTCGGCCAGCGGGATCTGCGCCTTGCCATCCATCACCGGCACCAGCGCGCGCGCCAGGCGGTCGAGCGAGCTGCGCGAATCGCGGTAGTAGCGCACCGAGATGGGGTGGCGCTCCAGGCCTTCGATCGCCGTGCTCACGCTATCGCCGCCGATGGCGTTCATCACCACCGTTTGCGCGTCGTCCACGCTGAGGCCGTAGCGCGCCAGGCGGTCGCGCTTGAGGTCGAAATCCAGGAAGTAGCCGCCGCTCACGCGCTCCGCCAGGACGCTGCGCGTGCCTCTGACGCCCGTGAGCGCCCGCTCGATCTGCGCGCCGATGCGCTCGATTTCAGCCACATCCGCGCCAAACACCTTGACGCCAACCGGGGTGCGCACGCCGGTGGTGAGCATGTCGATGCGGTTCTTTATGGGCATGGTCCAGGCGTTGGTTACGCCGGGAATGCGCAGGGCCTCGTTCATTTCGTTGACCAGTTGGTCGGTGGAAATGTGATCGGGCGTGATGTGCGCGGCCAGCGGGCGCAGCCAGCGCGGCCACTGGTCGTACCAGGTGGCCATTTTGCGCCATTCGGACTTGGGCTTGAGCAGCACCACGGTTTCGAGCATGGAGAGCGGCGCCGGGTCGGTGGAGGTTTCCGCGCGGCCCGCCTTGCCGAGCACGCGCTCCACTTCGGGGAAGCGCATCAGGATGCGGTCCTGCACTTGCATTAGCCGCTGCGCCTCGCCGATCGAGATGCCCGGCAGCGTGGTGGGCATGAACAGCAGCGCGCCCTCGTCGAGCGGCGGCATGAACTCCGAGCCAAGCCGCTGGTACACCGGCACGGTGACGGCCACCAGCGCCAGCGCGCCAGCGATCACCAGCCAGCGCCAGCGCAGGCTCCAGGCCACTACCGGCTGGTAAAGACGCATCAACACGCGGCTGATGGGGTGCTTGTCCTCGGAGTGAATCTTGCCCACGAGCACGCCGTTGACCGCGGCGGCCAGCCAGCGCGGGCGCAGCCGGAAGTTGTCCTTGCGGAAGAAGAGCAGGCGCAGCGCCGGGTCGAGCGTGATGGCCAGCACCGCCGCCACGATCATGGAGAAGTTCTTGGTGAAGGCGAGCGGGCGGAACAGGCGGCCCTCCTGCGCTTCGAGCGTCAGCACTGGAAGGAACGATACCGCGATCACCAGCAGCGCGAAGAAGCTGGGGCCGCCCACTTCCTTCACGGCGGTGATGATGGCGCGCTGGTAATCGGCCGCGGTCCAGCTTGCGTCGGCGTGTTCGAGCTTCTTGTGGGTTTGTTCTACCACCACGATGGCCGCGTCCACCATGGCGCCCACCGCGATGGCGATGCCGCCCAGCGACATGATGTTCGACGTCATGCCGGCCATGCGCATGGGGATGAAGGAAATCAGCACCGCGATGGGAATGGTGACGATGGGAATGGCCGCGCTGGGGAAGTGCCACAGGAAGATCATGATGACGATGGCCACCACCACTAGCTCTTCGAGGAGCGTGCTCTTGACGTTTTCGATGGAGGCGAGGATCAGCTCCGAGCGGTCGTAGGCCGTGACAATCTTCACTCCGGGTGGCAGGCCGGGTTCGAGTTCCTTGAGCCGGGCTTTGACGCGGTCGATCACCCGCAGCGCGTTCTCGCCCTGGCGGATGACCACGATGCCGGAGACCACTTCGCCTTCGCCGTTGAGGTCGGCCACCCCGCGGCGCATGTCCGGGCCGAGCGACACCGAGCCGATATCGCGCACCAGAATGGGCACGCCGGAGCCGCTGGCGCCCAGGGAAATGTTCTCCAGGTCCGCGGTGGATTTGGCGTAGCCGCGCCCGCGCACCATGTACTCGCGGCCGGTGAACTCCACCAGGCGCCCGCCCACGTCGTTGTTGCCGCCGCGCACGGCCTCGACAACTTTCGAGATGGGGATGCCGAAGGCCGCGAGGCGATTGGGGTCCACGTTGACCTGGTACTGGCTCACGAACCCGCCCAGCGGCGCCACTTCGGCCACGCCGGGCACGGCCTGCAACTGGTAGCGCAGATACCAATCCTGCGTGCTGCGCAACTCGCCCAGGTTGTGGTGGGTCGAGTCCACCAGCGCATACTGGAACACCCAGCCGACGCCGGTGGCATCGGGCCCGAGTTCGGTGGCCACGTCCTTCGGCAGCTTGGGCAGAATCTTCGAGAGGTATTCGAGCGTCCGCGAGCGCGCCCAGTAGAGGTCCGTGCCATCTTCGAAAATGATGTAGACGTAGGAGTAGCCGAAGTCCGAAAAGCCGCGCACGTCTTTCACTTTGGGCGCACCCAGCATGGCGCTGACGATGGGGTAGGTGACCTGGTCCTCGATGATATCGGGGCTGCGGTCCCAGCGCGAGTAGACGATCACCTGGGTGTCGCTGAGATCGGGGATGGCGTCGAGCGGCGTGCTGCGCATGGCATACCAGCCGCCGATGGCCGCCGCGGCCACCAGCAGAAACACCAGCAAGCGGTTGCGGCCGGAGAACTCGATGATGCTGTCGATCATTTTTTCGCCCCTCCCGCCATCTGCAACTGGCTTTCGGAATCCAGCAGGAAGTTGCCGCTGGTGACGATGCGCTCGCCCGCCTTCAGCCCCGCCAGGATCTCGGCGCGGCCGCCGGCTCGCACTCCCACCGTGACGGCGCGCGGTTCGAAGTGGCCATCGCCCGCGTCCACGAACACGGTCTGGCGGTCGCCGGAATCGAGCACGGCGGTTTGCGGCACCACCAGACGGCGCGCGGCGGCGGTGTGCAGTTCCACCTGCCCGTACATGTCGGGCTTCAGCGCGAAGCCGGGGTTATCGAACTGCACGCGCACTTTCAGCGTGCGCGTGGCCGGGTCCACTTGCGGCAGGATGTAATTGACGCGGCCGTGGAAGGCGCGGCCCGGCAGGTAGTCCAGCGTCAGGGTGGCCGCCTGGCCCAGGCGCACGCCGCTGGCTTCGAACTCGAACACATCGGCCAGCACCCAAACCGTCGAGAGATCGGCAACGGTATAGAGCGCGGTGTCGGCGGTAACGCGCTGTTTGGGGAAGGCGTTGCGCTCCATCACGAAGCCCGAGATGGGCGAGTAGAGCGTGAGGTACTTGAGCGGCTCGCCGGTTCGCGCGATGCGGTCGAGTTCGCCAGCGCCGATATCCCACAGCTCCAGGCGCTTGCGGGCCGCTTCCACCAGGCGCTGGGTGCTGCCCATCATTTCGTGCACCGGGTTGTCTTGCATGGAGCCGGCCGCCTTGATGGCCAGCAGGTATTCCTGCTGCGTGGCCAGCGCTTCGGGGCTGTAGATGGTGAGCAGCGGCTCGCCCTGGCGCACCAGCTTGCCGGTGAAATCGGCGAAGACCTGGTCGATCCAGCCGTCCAGCTTGCTATGCACCTTGGCGATGCGGGTCTCGTCCAGCGTGACGCGGGCGGAGGCGCGGATGGTTTCGCCAGAGGTTTCGTACTCGACCGTTCCAAACTGCACGCCCATGAGCTGCTGCTTCTCCGGAGAGACGGCGACTGTGCCTTCGGCGAGGCCGGGGTTAGTTTGCGCGTACTGGGACTCATCGCCGGGATACACGGCCACTAACTTCATTCCGCAATCGGGCGCGATGCCGGGCCGGTTGGACTTATACCAGGGATGCATGGGGTCCACCCAGTAGAGCGGCTGGCGTGCGGCGGCGGCGCCCGTGGCCGCGCGGCCGAACCAGCGCCCGTATCCGAAGCCGCCGGCGAATGCCGCGGCCACTAACAGTAAGATCGCAATTCTCTTCATAAGTCGATCTCCATGCCAGACAGTTCCTCGAGTTGGCCACCGCCACGTGGAACTGCATGATCTCTTCGTGGTCCATCAGTTCGTAATCCACCACGGTCATGAAATTCGAGAACACCGCCAGAAAATCGAGCGCCCCCGTGCGGTAGCTGGCGAGCGACGATTCGAGCGCGAGCCGCGCCTCGGGGATCACCGACTTTTCGTACAGGTCCACCAGCTTGCGCGAGGTCTCCGCCAGGCTGTAGAACTGGCGGATGCGGGCCTCCACTGAGACATCCGCGGCCTCGTAGTTGTGGCGCGCTTCGCTCAGCGCGAACGCCTGCTCGGCGATTTCGGCGTCGCGCTTGGCCCGCCACGCCGGCAGCTTCACGTCCACGCGAAACTGCCACATGGGCGCCATGCCGCCCTGGTTGAAGTAGGCGCCCGAGAGCGCGTAATCGGGCTTGAGGTCGCGGCGCGCCAGGTTGGCCGCCAGTTCGCCGCGCTGCACCATTTTACGCGCACCATCGAGCATGGGGGCTTGCGCGCGGGCGTGCGCCAGCAGTTCGTCCAGGCTCGCGGGCTGTTCGCCAGCCGTCATCTCCTCCGGCACTTCGATGTGGCCCAGGTTGGGCCGGTTGAGCAACTCGCCGATTTCGAGCTCCTTGCTTACGCGCTGCTGCTGGTAGCGGAGCAGTTGCGTTTGGAAGATGGAGAACTGGGTCTGCGCCTTGAAGATGTCCTGCTGCGCCGTGTGGTTCAGCGTGTAGCGCGTTTCCGAAACGCCGATGATGCTGCGCAGCAGGTCCTGGTAGCGCGCCACGAAGGCCTCGCCGACGATGGCGTGGTGCAGTTCGTGGTACGCCTGCTTGAGGCGCGACACGACCGAGAGCCGGACGGCAAGGTACTCGTCGAAAGCCGCGGCGGCTTCCTTCGAGGCGATCTCGCCGCGCAGTTTGCGTTTGCCGGGGAAGGGCATTTCCTGCGTGACCGTCACCCCGGCGTTGGCCGTGACGTCGCGTCCCAGCCCCGCGCCCGGCCACGGGTAAGCCGTGGACGAGTAGCCCAGCGACACCGTGGGGTCGGGCAGCGCCGATGCCTGGGCGGGCCGCTGCAGCGCGGCCTCGTACTTCTTCTGCGCCGCCAGGATTTCGCGGTTATTGCGCAGCGCGTCATCCACCAGCGTGGCCAGAGGCTGCGCCCCGGCCAGCGTGGAAAAAATAACGAGACAAAAGTACTTTTGCAGCGTCATGTTTCGTATACCTCAAGCAGCAACAAGACCCGCTGATGAGCGTGGATCAAGCAAGACCTCCGTCCACGTTCATCAGCGGCCATTCCAATTCCTGACCGAGCCTCGGCCGGAAAAGAGCGGGTGAAGATATGGGTCGGAGTTGCGCTTAGATGCGAATAGGAACTTGACTGGGAGGAGCGTGCACGGCAAGTGCGGGGATGGCGCTTCGTTCAATCGCCGAAACTGGCAGACGCGCAGGCAGGACCGCCGCCGCGACCGTGACTGCCGGGCTGATTTGCGCCCCCGCGTCGGCCTTCACGAAGTGGCTCATTGCCTGGGTGTGGCACTTGGTGTTTTGAGTATGTTTGCCGCCGGGGTGGCAGCATCCATGCGCGGGCTGATGGGCTGCCATGCTCAGCAGAACTTGCGGACAGGAGAAGCAGTTCCCGGCGAGGAGTGCAGCAACTAACAGCACTGCCATCGTCGCACTGGTCGCCAGGCGCATAGATGACTCTATTATACACAGCCTGAGGTAGAAAACAGCGCAGAGGCAGGCGCCAGGTCGTTGTGGGGCAGGATGTCATCCTGCGGCGGACTGTCAGTCCGCCTGGGCGGCCAGTGCACGAGACCGCCCAGGCGGGTTAACAACCCACATTGCCGCCGCAGATCCACATATACGTCGCCCTTGAGGCCGGATGAAACTGAGACTTGAATGCGCAATTTCTTACGCCCCGATAACGCGCCAACCGCCGTGACGTGATACCCTCTTTGAGATACGAATGAAATCTGCCAGACAAAAGGAGATTGTAATGACCCTCACCGTTCGGTTGCGCCGCTCCCACTCCCGGCTTATGGCTTCACTGCCATGGGCTCTTCTCATCTTCTGCTTGGCGGCGATTTGCCCGGCTGCTACCCGGGATCGCATCGCGGGCCCGGTGGATGCCGGTCAACCCCGAGTCATGGCAGGCACCACCAATCCGCTGGCGCATGCGGAGTTCGACCAGGGGGCGGTGGACGATGCGATGGCCATGGACTTCGTGGTCCTGGTTTTCAAGCCCACCGAAGCGCAACAGGCCGACCTGGATAGCCTGCTCGCCAGCCAGCAGAATCCTGCCTCGCCGCTGTTTCACCAATGGCTGACGCCCGAGGATTACGCCGACCGCTTCGGCCTCAGCACCGGCGATCAATCCAAGGTTGTGGCTTGGCTTACCTCCGAAGGTCTATCGGTGAAGCGGCTGGGGCGCGGGCGAAACTGGCTCGCATTCGGCGGCACGGCGGGGCAGGTTTCCAAGGCTCTGCATACGCGCATCCACCGCTTTCGGGTTGGTGGCGAGACGCATTACGCCCCGGCCGCGGATGTTTCGGTGCCGGCCGCCCTGGCCGGCGTGGCGGGCGGGTTCATCGGCCTCGACGATTTCCGCCTCAAGTCCAACGCCATCCCGGTCACGCCCGCGCCCGACTACAACTCCGGCACCAATCACTACCTGGCGCCCCAGGACTTCGCCACCATTTACGACTTGGCGCCGCTGTACCAGGCGGGCATCGACGGCACCGGCCAAAGCATCGCGGTGGTCGGAGAATCCGACGTCCTGCTGACCGACATCCGGGCGTTTCGCACGCGCTACGGTCTGCCGGCGAACGACCCGAAAATGCTCCCCTACAGCAGCACCGACCCGGGCTATAACGGCGCGCAAATCGAGGGCAACCTGGACCTGGAGTGGACCGGCGCCATCGCTCCCAAGGCCACCATTTATTACGTCTACGGGCCGGATGCCATCGTCGCCCTCGTAGCCGCCGTGGACGGCAACGTGGCGCCCATCGTGAGCGTCAGCTACGCCGGCTGCGAGATCGGCTGGAGCCAATTCTACTGGCGCGCCGTGGCGCAGCAAGCCAACGCCCAGGGGATCACCATCGTCAATTCGTCGGGCGATTCCGGCGCCGCCGGATGCGACCCTCAGGGCTCTTTCCCCACCGCGACTCAGGGCCGCGCTGCGACGATGCCATCGGTTCTGCCGGAGGTGACCAGCGTGGGTGGCACGCAGTTCGTCGAAGGCACGGGCACCTTCTGGGCAGCCAGCAATTCGTCCACCTACGGGTCGGCGCTGACCTATATTCCCGAGGCCGCGTGGAACGAGACGAGCACCGCTGATGGATTAGGGTCGACGGGAGGCGGAGCGAGCGTCTACTACGCGAAGCCAGCCTGGCAGACCAGTCCCGGCGTTCCCAACGATGGCGCCCGCGACGTGCCGGACGTGGCGCTCAGCGCCGCCGGCCACGACGCCTACCTGATCTACTATGCGGGAAGCAACGGAGCCGTGGCGGGCACGTCGTGCGCGGCGCCTTCGTTTTCCGGAATCCTGGCGCTGCTGAATCAGTATCAGGTTTCCAAGGGGTATCAGAAAGCGCCGGGTCTGGGCAACATCAACCCGCAGCTCTACCGTCTGGCCCAGAGCAATCCCTCGGCATTTCACGACGTGGCGGCGGGCAACAACATCGTCCCGTGTCTGCAAGGCAGCCCCGATTGCACCACCGGTTCGTTCGGTTACTCCGCCGGGCCGGGCTACGACCTGGCGACCGGCCTCGGTTCGGTCGACGCCAACAACCTGGTGACGCTGTGGAACAACAAGACGGCAGGCGTGGCCGTAAACCTGACCGCCAGCCCCGCCACGGCCACCGTCAACGGCAGCGTCCAATTGACGGCCACCGTGGCCGCCGCCAGCGGAACCGGCGTGCCCACAGGCTCGGTGGACTTCAGCTTCAACGGAGTGCCCCTGGGGACCGCGGCGTTGGCCCCGAGCAGCGGCCAACAAACCGCCAGCGTGACTTTCCCGGCGTATCTGCTGGGCGGCACGGGCACGGCGGCCCTCGTCGCGCAGTACTCCGGCGACGCCGCCTTCAGCAGCGGCGGCGCCACCGCCAAGCTCAAGGTGACTCTGCCGGCCACGGGCGCGGCGGTCATCCCCAATCTGCCCGACACGGTCTGGCCGTCGTCGCCGCCGGATGCGCAAGGGCCGACCTGGCAGACCACGCTCACTCTGACCGAGGTGGCGGGGGTTGCCACCAGCATCACCGGCTTCACCATCGATGGCGTTTCGCAACCGATTTCGCAATACTTCCCGGCGGGCGGCATTCAGCCCAAGGGCTCGGTCAGCGCCTCGCTGGTTTTCCGTAACCTGGCCGTGCCCCTGGTTCGCACCTTCGGCTTCACGGGCACCGATGCCACTGGACTGAGCTGGTCACGCCAGGTTCCCGTGGCGTACCGCGGGCTTCCGCCGAACCTGAATTTCAACCTCACGGGCACGCCTCTGGTGGTGGCTCAGGACCCCACCGCCGACGCGTCGTGCCAATGGTCGGTGCATCTCTCGGTGGACGATCTGGGCGGTTTTCCCGGCACGGTGACGAATCTCTTCGCCGGCAGCGTCGACCTGAGCGCGCAGATCTCCGCCATTTTTGGCACGCCGCGGCTGAACCCCTGGGGCTCCTTGCAGGGCAAGCTGTGCTTTAGCGGCATCACGCCGCCCGCCAGCGATTTCATCGAGGCGGTAATCGGCGGCCAACTTTTTCAGGAAGTGGCCGTCTCTTTCGCGCCGCCCGTGGCTAACCCGGCGACGCTTTCCGCCAGCCCGGCAACCGTGAGCATGGCGGCCGCCAACACGCCCTCGGGGAACGCCCAAGCCGCTCTGTCAGTCGGCATCACCGGCACGCCGCAACCCTGGACGGTCGCAATCCTCCCCGCCAATCGGACCAGCGCATGGCTGACCGCTTCCGCGTACTCGGGCACCGGACCCGCCCAGGTGATTCTGAACGCCAACGGCACGGGATTCGAACCCGGGGTATATCGCGCCACCGTGGTCATCCAGGCCGCGGGAACGTTGCCGCAGACGGTCAGTGTGCCGGTGATGTTCGTGTTTGGCGGAAGCTCCACAACCTCCATCGCCGGCGTTGCCACCGCCCTTTCCACGCAGACCACGGCCAGCCCCGGAATGCTTCTCTCGGTGTATGGCGCGCAGTTGGCCAACTCCACGCAGACCATCGCCGCCGCGCCGTTGCCCTTTTCCGTGGCGGGCGTTTCCGCAACTGTGAACGGCATCGCCGCGCCGCTGCTCTTCGTGTCGCCGGGCCAGATCAACCTGCAGGTCCCCTATGAAGCGGGCAGCGGCCCGGCGGTTCTGGGGATCAACAACAACGGGCAGATCGCCGGCTTCGCTTTCACCATCGCGCCGGTTGCGCCGGTGGTGTTCGCGGACGCCTCGGGCAATCTGAACTCCACCGTGAAAGCCGGCGGCGTTGCGACCATCTTCCTCACCGGCGCCGGCGAGGTCAATACGCTGATCGCGAGCGGCGGCACGCCGTCCAAGAGCACTTCCGTAGCCAACATGCCCCAGCCGTTGGCGCCGCTTTCGGTAACCGTTGGCGGCGCCCCGGCGCTGGTGCTGTTTGCCGCCATTTCGCCGGGGCTGGTGGGTACGGTGCAGGTGAACTTCACGGTGCCCGCGAGCGTTGCGGCTGGGACGCAACCGGTAGTGGTGACGGTGGGAGGAAAAGCCAGCCCGCCCGTGAATCTCACCGTGCAGGCGGCGCAGTAGAACGAGCGGCGCGTCCCGCCAGCGGCGCCGCTGGCGGGACGCGCCCGGGCGCCCCGAGGACTCAGGCACCGCGAGACGAACCCGCCTCCGGAATAAACAGCCGGTCCGGATCGGGGAAAAGCATCTGCTGGACGGCGTGGACCTCGGGGTCGAGTGTCTCCACCTCGAGAATCTCGCCGTACGCGGCCACATAGAGTGGGTCTTCCATTCCACTGGCCCCCGGACTTAACTTCCGCCTCTCATCGGGTGCCACACAATAGAATGTCCCGCACTCGGAACCGCAGTCACATCGCCCGTAGATGCGCAGATCCCGAATCCTGGCGGCCAACTCCCGCTTGCGCCGCTTACGCATCATCCATTCCAGCTCGGTGACGAGCTCCGGGAAGATGTCGCGAAGCAGGACGTACGGGACGGGCTCAGGTGGCCGCTGGGATTTCCTCATCGCCCGCCGGCCAACTCCTGTTCCCACACCGCCGCGCCAGCCGCTTCCTGCGCAAGATCGGCGTCAATCGACTCGCGATTCGCGTGATAGTACGCCAGCGCTGCATGCACCTGGGCTAGCGACAGATGCGGATACTCCAGAGCGATCTCCTCGGGGGACATGCCTGTCTTGTACCAGCCGGCAATCCGGCTGACGATCAGCCCGGTACCCGCCACTTTTGGCCGGCCCCCGCGGATAGAGGGATCCCTGTCGATTTGAGTCCCTACTTCGACCACCCTCGCCATGACTTCAGTCTACCGCCAACGGGTTCGTTGAGCCCGCCGCCCTATCGCAGCGCCACATCCCAGATCTTCTCGCGCCGCGACTTGCCCTCGGGGCCGTCCACCTCCAGGGTCACGATGTAGTCGCCGCCCTCCTTATATATGTGCTGCGGGTGCTGCTCGGTGGACGTGGCGCCGTCGCCGAAATCCCACTTCCACGAGGTCACCTTGCCGGTCGACGTGTCCTGAAACGCCACCAGGCGGCGCGCCATGTCCACGATCTTGAACGACCAGTTGGCCTCGAACTTCTGAAACCGCGGCTCGATCGGCATCAACCGGAACGCCACTAACTCGTCCGCCTTGCCGTACATGGTGTGCTGCCGCGACAGGTTCCAGAAGGCGTGCGATTCGCTCGCGGCGTCGTCGTAATCCAGGATCGCCCATGACAGGCCGATCAGCTTGTTTTCGGCGAGCACGCTCTCGACGGCGCGCTGCGGGCCCTCGCACCCGGCGTAATCGAAGGGCGTGATCCAGAATTCCAGCGTCAGCTTGCCGCTCTCGCCCGGCTTGAAATTGTAGTTGTAGGCGGCGTTGGCGTAGGGCATCTCCTTCACGTAGGAATTGCAGCCCCAGGCCAGCGCCCAATCCTTGCCCACGGCCGGCGTCATAATGTGGTAGTTCTGCGCGTGGACGCCGTGCATGGAAAAATGCGCGTCGCGCTCGCTCAACTCCTTGGTGGGCTGGAAGCGCGGGACCAGCGGTCCGCCCGAGAGGTCGCCATCCACCACCAGTTCGAAGATGTCGTTGTGCAGGCCGGGCCGGGAGAAGTCCCAGTAATTGTCGTAGGCTTCGTAGAGGAAGTAGAGCCGGTTTAGACCCTTGACCCAGCCGACCTTCACTTTGACGTCGAGGTCCTTGGGATCGGGCTTGCGGTCCGGGTGGGTGTCGTCCCGAAGCTGGTCCATGCCGATGGCGTAGTCGTCGGGGACGATTTTCCAATCGTCGGCGTTGCCATCGATGCGCGGGATCATATTGGCGGGAAACTGGAAGATCTTGAAGACGACGCCGGGGCGGTCGAGCGCCGGCGCGGAGGTGGCCAGGAGGGCGGCCAGTACGAGAATGTTCTTCATGTGCGCTCCGTTACACAGTATGGTATCCGTGTTCTATGGTTCCTGAACAGCTTAGCCGGCGGAAAGCGCTGGCTCTTGTCCCGGCCCTGGCGTTGGCCGGGCGCCTGCGGGCGCAGAAGAAGGTCTTCGACGTGCGCGATTACGGCGCCAAGGGCGATGGCACCACCCTCGACACGGCCGCCATTCAGAGCGCCATCGACGCCGCCGCGGCCGCCGGCAACGGCGCCCAGGTGCTCATCCGCGAGGGCGCGCGGCACCTTATCGGCACCTTGGAATTGAAGAGCGGCATCGAATTCCACCTGGCGGGCGACGCCGAGCTCATCGTCAGCACGGACCCCGCCCACTTCCGCAACGAGGCCGTCATCTGGGCCGATGGCGCCCAGGGGCTGCGGCTCACGGGGAGCGGCACCATCGATGGCCGCGCGCGCGATTTCATGAGCTCCTACGACCAGCCCAACGAATGGTGGATACCCAAACCATTTCGCCCGAAGATGTTCGTGCTGAGGGGCTGCCGCGATCTGGAGATCCGCGACATCGGCTTCCGCGAGGCGCCCTACTGGGGCCTGCACATGCTGGGCTGCGAACGCGTGCTGGTGGATGGCATGAAGATCCGCAACCTGCTGGACGTCCCCAACTGCGACGGCATCGACCCCGACCACTGCCGCGATGTCGAGATCCGCAACTGCGACATCGTTTGCGGCGACGACGCCATCGTGGTCAAGTGCACGCGCCAGGAGCGCGATTACGGCCCCTGCGCCGTCATCCGCGTGCACGACTGCGTCATCGAGACCCAGGACTGCGGCCTCAAGATCGGCACCGAAACCACGGCCGAAATCCACCATGTGATCTTCGAGCAGTGCCAGATCCGGTCGAGTTCGCGCGCCATTGGCATTCAATTGCGCGACGAAGGAAACGTCCACGATATCGATTTCCGCGACATCCAGTTCGTCTCGCGCTATTACTCCGACCCGTGGTGGGGCCGCGGCGAGGCCATCTCGCTGACCGCCATTCCGCGCACCGCCGAGACCAAGCCCGGCATCCTGCGCGACATCCGCATCCGCAACGTGAGCGGCCGCGCCGAGAACAGCGTGCGCGTGAGCGGCAGCCCGGCCAGCACCATCCGCAACGTGCTCCTGGAAAACGTGGCGGTGACGCTGGATCGCTGGACCAGGTACAAGGGCGCCATCTGGGACAACCGGCCCACCAAGGCGCAGACCGATCTGGAACCGCATGGCACGCCGGGCATCGCCATCCGCTACTCGAGCGGGGTTATGGTGAAGTCCTCGCGGGTGGCCTGGGGGGACAACCGCCCGGACTATTTCACGCACGCGCTGGAGGCGGAGAACACCGCAGGGCTGGATTTGACGGACTTCGCGGGTGCCGCCGCCCACCCCGGCCGGGACAGCGACCTGGCGATGAAGTAGGCGGGGTACTGTGAGTCCTTATGGGCCGCGCGGGGCGGCCGGGTACTTGTGGGCAGGGGCTGGCGCGGGTTAGCATTCGGGTGCATGCCTGACTGGTCCATCGCGCTCGGGTTGTTCGTCTTGATCCTGATTCCCAGGATGCTGCAGGGGCGGACGCCGCAGGAACAGGAATCGGAAGAGGTTGCGCAATGGCGGCGGCCGCGGCAGCAGCCCCGCGGCGGGTCGCACTGGCGGCGGACCTCGAACTGGCGCTAGCGCTTTGTGGGGCAGGCTGTCAGCCTGCGGCGGGTTGTTAACCCGCCTGGGCGGCCCTAGCAGACATCCGAGGAAGGCGGGTTTACAACCCGCCGCGGGGCGGCTTCTCCAGGTGTATCGCGCCCCACCCGCCCCCGGCTGGGAGCCGCGCTATACTTGTGTTCCATGGAATTCACGATGCCTCCGCGCGGGGTCGAATTGGTCCTGCTGATCGTGGTGATTGCCGCCGCTCTGTACGACTTGCGATACCGCCGGATCCCCAACTGGCTGACGGCCAGTTCGGCGGGACTGGGCCTGGCCCTGAACGCTTTTCTCAATCACGCGCGCGCGGGCATGTTCAAGTCGTCGGTCATCGGTTTCTTCGCGGCCTTCGGCATCTACTTCGTGCTGTACGCGGTGCGCGCCATGGGCGGAGGCGACGTCAAACTGATGGCCGCCGTGGGCGCCATCGTCGGCTGGCCCAACTGGTTCCTGCTCTTCATCGTGACTTCCATCCTGGGCGGCGTCATGGGGCTGCTGCTGGTGATTCTGAGAAAGCGCCTGGGGAGGACGATCTTCAACGTTGGATTTATTCTAAATGAGATGAAGAGCGGCCGTCCCGCCTACGCCGGCAAGGAAGAGCTCGACGTGCGCAGCCAGAAGGGCATGAGCTTGCCTCACGGGGCGGTGATCGCCATCGGCACGCTGTTCTTCCTGGCCATCGCCGGCCGCATCGGCAACTGACCGCCCCGGCGGGACACCGGGAGCAATATGATCTCCGAACCGACACTTGCCGTGCTGCGCGACCCGGAAACGCTGGACCCGCTCGAACTGCGCGAGGACTGCCTGGCGAACCCGGTGAGCGGCGCGCGCTACTCCATTCGCGAAGGCATTCCGGTCTTCCTGAAGGAAGCTGCCGGCCGCAACCGCAAGTACCAGGAACTCTACGACCGCACCGCGCCGCTCTACGATCCCGTGCTGGCGGTGGCGCGCTGGCTCAAATTCAACCGGGATTCCCGCCTGGAATTCGTCCGCGAACTGGAGATTCCCCCGGCCGCCCGCGTGCTTGAAGTCTCGGTGGGGACGGGCGCGAACCTCAAGTACTTCCCGCCCGACGCCGAGCTGTTCGGCCTGGACCTGTCGTGGGGCATGCTGCGGCAGTGCCGCAAGCGCCTCGTCCGCACCGGGCGCTCCGCCGCGCTGTTTCACGGGGAGGCGGAGCGCCTGCCCTTCGCGGGCGACGCCTTCGACGTGGTCTTCCACGTGGGCGGCATCAACTTCTTTGACGACAAGCCACGCGCCGTACGGGAAATGATCCGCGTGGCGCGGCCGGGCACCAAACTCGTGATCGTGGACGAAACCGAGAAGCTGGTGCGGAGCTGGTACGAGAACATGCCCGTGCTGCGTCGCTACTTCCGCAACCGGGAGACGCCCGTCCCCGATCCCACCGCGCTGGTGCCCACCGGAATGCTGGACGTCCGTTTGCGGAAGTTCCAGTGGGGATTCCTCTACTGCCTGACGTTCCGCAAGCCGTAGACGCTCGCCCGGAACAGCGGTTCCGCTCTCAGCCGACCGCGGCATCCGGACGTTGCGCAACGCCGCGAATTCCGGCTCGGGCCGATCACGCCGCCAGCACTTCCAGTTCGTACATGCGCTGGCGCAGATCGCGGGCCAGGCGCCCGATGGCCTGCCGTTCCCAGCCGCCGCGGTTGGCGCGGTCGCAGAGTTGGCGCAGTTCGGCGTCCAGGTCGTAGGCGCGCCGCTGCAGCGCGTCGATATGTTCGTCGGGTGGCGGCGGAACCGCGGGCGTTGGCGCCGCGGGCGCGATGGCCGGTTTCGGCTCGCGTTTCGGCACGGCCGCCTGCCGCAGCGCCTGCACGGCGGCCGTGACGCGCTGCGCGTTCTCGCTGGTGAGCGGGATGACCTCGCCGTCGTGTTCGATAGTTTTTTCCTTGACTGCGTGCGCGATGGCGCGGTAACTCTCCGGCGAGATGCGCACGACGCGAGATAGGTCGAAGTAAGACTGGCCGAACTCTTCGAAGCGCTGAATGATACGGTTGGCTTCTGCCCTGCTGATGTCGAGATACCGTGTGCAGAATTGATCCCAGTTCAGGTTCTTGGAAAGGTAGAGCTTCGCATCGCGCATGCGCCGCAGGCACTCGGCATCGGCAGCCGAACAACTGTCCGCGATCCGGCTGAAGGCCCGGCGCTCACCCAGTAACAGGTCAATCTCCGACGTGTCCGCGGCTCCGGCGGCCCTCGGAACTAACTCCTTCTTCATTGGCTTTCTCCCATGTCCGCGCAAGTTGAGCGGACCTGCAAATCACATCCTATTGAAGTCACACAAGTTACACTTGAAGGCCTCCGCTCAAGTTGAGCGGACTCCCTAACTCCATCTAAGCAGACGCCCCTTCGGAAACGGCCTCCTCCGCGCGGGACCGCTTCCCGTATCCACCGGACACACCGCGACTTAACCCCTCAAAAATAATTTTCGATTTCCTGTGAACGCGTTTTTGGGAAGCCCCGTCCGCGGTGCTAGACCAACTGAATTGTCACCCGGCGCCCCACGATAGCCGCCGCCCGTTGCAGGCTGGATAGCGTGATATCGTTGGTTGGGTCGAGGATGCGGTCCACCTGGGTGCGGCTGGTCTGGAGTAGCTTGCCATGCGCGCCTTCGAGATCTTCCGCTTCTTCATAGCTTCGGCGAGTTGCCAGGCGACCACTTCCTTGATGGCTTGACTCTGCGCCTCGTCGAGAATTCCCTCTTCTTCGAGGAACTCGTCGATGCTCGGACCCATGTGTTTGTTGCTCATCGCGCTAACTCCTTGTGGCGCTTTTTCGCCAGCGCCAAATCGTCGTCCGGCGTGCGCCGGGTCTTCTTGATGAAACCGTGCAGCGCGACCAGGTGCCCGTCATGCAGGCAGATCAGCACACGCGCCGTGCATTTCGTAGGCAGGTCCGTGCGGATTTCCCACAGCCCATCGCCCATCGCCCATCGGCCGGCACAGCGGCATTCCCACGGGCCACCGCCACTGCGCCCGCAGCAGATCCTTGCCAACTTCCCGGCGCTCGGCTTCCGGCAGCCCCTTCAGCCAATCCCGTACCGGCTCGCCGCCCGCCTCGGTGCGAAAGAAAACCAGGGGGGTCTTCACTAGCGGGCGGGCATCGTCATCCATCTGCACCTTCTATAGTACATGTGCCACAAATAGTGCAGGCAGCGCAAGTGGTCTTTACGATTTTCGCGGACCGATGGCGCGCGAGCTGTGGCGCCCGTGGCGGCGCACCTTTCCTTTCGGGGCCCCGGGTTCAAGCGCGGCTTGCTCGCAGCGCCACACCAGGCGCTCGATGTCGAGTACGTAGGACTTCCCATTGGGCGTGTACGCTTCGCGTTGCCCGTCCCAGGTCGCAACCTCTCCGCCCCAGATGCGCATCTCGTGTGGCGCTAGCTGAATCGCCTGGTGCCCACTGATCCACCCGGGAGAGGCACCGCTGGCTTGCACTGTTTCCATCCGAAAGGTCCCGGTGTCGAGCCTGTGAACCGGCGTCGTTCCGTACTTCCGCGCTCCTTGATACCCGGCCGATCCAATGATGTAGATCTGGTCGCCGATCGACGTGGCGGTGTGGAAGCCGGTAGGTGGGAAGGTCGATTCCGGATAGCCGAAGATTTGAGTTCTGCCATCCGGCTGATGCACGAAGACATCGTTGTAAATGCAGAAGTCTTTCATGTAGCTGTCTTCGTGTTCGCCACCGATCTGGATGACGCGGCTGTCCGGGAGTGTCGTGAGTGACTGTCCGAAACGCTCGGCGCACCAGACCGGCGAACGGGTTCGGCCAACCCGATCCAAGTAGAATTGCTCAGCTTGATAAGCGCCAATTCCGGCGCGAATCATCGCTTCCCAAAACGGCTCGCGGATTTCCTCGGGGTTGCCGGTGCCGAAGCGCCGTGATCGTCCCCTGCGAAAGTCTTCCGGCGCAACGTGGAGCAGGATCCCTTCGGCTTCCGGGGTGAGGCCGATCAGCGCGCGCCGGTCATCGGCGGACTGGCCGGCCAGGTCGGTTCCCGAGTTCGGCAACTCGCGAACGCGGCCGGGGTTGCCCCGCTTGACTGGGCGATGAAACTCCTTCGATTCGGACATGGGAACCACTCGATTGTCGCACCGCTGGCCGCCGGACATCCCACGCCTTGCTCCGGCATCAGACCGTAACCGCGCCCTCCACCGTCCCCACACGGCGTACCCGGATCTTCACCTCCACCTGCGACCCGAGCCGGTTGACGATCGACATGAGACGATCCACGGTGAACCGCCCGAGATCGGCATTGCGGATGCGCGAGAAGTCGGCCGCGGCGATGCCCGTGCGGTCATGCGCCGCGCGCACGCTCAAACCGTCGCGGTCAAGCACTTTGATGATTTCGGCGGCCAGGATGGCCTTGAATTGCTCCACGTCCGCGCTCTTGTGTCCGAGGTCGCGGAACACGTTGCCGCTTCCCCGCGCCAACTCCAACTTTTCGCCCTTCATCGCAGCATCTCCTTCAATCTTCTTAGCCGGTCCTTGATCAGGTCGATATCGCGTTGCGGCGTCCTGATGCCCTGCGTCGATTTCTTCTGAAACGCATGAACCACCCAGATTTCCTCGGCCAGTTGCACGGCATAGACCACGCGGAACGCATCGCCCCGGTGCGGCAACGCAATCTCGAACACGCCCGACCCCAGGCCGTGCATGGGCTTGGCGACGTCGGCCTTGCCGCCTTCCGCGGCAATGGTGAGGGCCGCCAGACAGATCGACCTCGCGCCGTCCGGGAACGCCCGAAACTCCTTCAGCGCGGCCCCGATCCAGGAGATGGGCCGCGTTTTCCGGGTCATTGGCTGTCCGCCGCTTGCCGTCCTTCACTCTTTTATGTTGTCATATTTGACAACACCTGTCAAGGGCGCCCCGCCCCAGCTACTTCCCGTACCCCGGCGGCACCAGCAGCGTGAGCGCGTCCGGCACGATACCGATCTCGGCGGGCAGATACCCGCCCAGCTCGCCGTCAATCTGCACCCAGGCCGGCTCGCCGTCGCCGTGGGGCCGCAGCTTCAGGTGGCGGCCGCGTAACACGGTGACGCCCTTCATCCCCTTCAGCCGGTTCAGGGCCATCCCCGCGAAGTATTTCACGTAGGGCATCGAGGAGCGGCCCTTGAACAGAACCACCTCGACCTGGTCGTCGAATAGCGTCACCTCGCGGGCGATCTCGAAATCGCCGCCGTAGTTGCGCACCTTGCTGGCCAGCGCGAAGGAGCACGAGCCGTACTCGCGGCCATCGATCTCCACTTCCACCTGCGCCAGTTTGCGGCCCAGCAGGCTCCATCCCGCCACCCAGTAGGCGAATTTGCCGGTCTTGGCCTTCAGGCCTGCGTTCACGTTGCGCACGATGTGGGCGTCCAGTCCGATGCCGGCCATCAGCAGGAAATGGCGCGAGACGTCCGGGCCGCAGGTCAGATGGCCCATGGGAATGCGGCAGGGGCGGCATTCCTCCAGGCGCTGCATGGCCACGCCAATGCGCTTGCCCAGCTTGATCTCGGTGGCCAACACGTTGGCGGTGCCGCAGGGCAGGATGGCGAGCGGAACTCCGGTATTCACCATGCCCTCGGCGGCCTCGTTGACGGTGCCGTCGCCACCGGCCACGATAATCAGGCCGGCGCCTTCGGCAATTTGCTGGCGCGCCATGGCGCCGGCGGCCGCCGGGCCCGTCGTGGGCGCCACGGTGACCTTGTGGCCGTTTTGTTTGAGGGTGCCGGCGATGCGCTCGACCAGGGCGCCGCCGTTCCGTCCAAATCTGCCCGCCCGGGGGTTGTAGATCAGGACGGTTTTCCTGTAGCTTGTTATGGTGTACTCTCCGGTTGGTTTCCTGGTTAGATTATAGATGAGAGCCCCATGAAAGATCCTGCCCGCCAGATCGCGCAACTCCGCGACAAGATCCGCCGCCACGAGCACCTGTACTACGTGCTCGACCAGCCGGAGATCGGCGACGCCGAATACGACGCGCTGATGCGGGGCCTGCAGGCCCTGGAAGACGCCCATCCGGAGCTGGCCTCGCCGGACTCGCCCACCAGCCGCGTGGGCGGCAAACCGCGCGAAGGCTTCGTCAAGGTGCCCCACGCCAACCCCATGTTGAGCCTGGATAACGCCCTCAACGAAATCGAACTCCGCGATTTCGACCGGCGCGTGGGGGAACTGCTGGGCGGCAAGCCCTACCGGTACGTGGCCGAGCTGAAGATGGACGGCCTGTCGATGTCGGCCATTTACAAGGGCGGCCGCTTCACTCAGGCGGTGACCCGCGGCGACGGCACGGTGGGCGAGGACGTCACCGAAAACGCGCGCACCATCCGCTCGCTGCCGCTGGCGGTGGCCGGCAAACTGGAGGCGTTCGAGGTGCGCGGCGAGGCCATCATGAACCGCGCCGCCTTCGAGCGGCTGAACGCGGAGCGCGACGAGAAAGGGCTCTCCCGCTTCGCCAACCCGCGCAACGCCGCCGCCGGATCGCTGCGCGTGCTGGAGCCCCAGGTGACCGCTTCCCGCCGCCTGGACTACTACACGTATTTCCTGCTGGCCGCCGGCGAGCCCGCCTTTGACAGCCACTGGCGGAGCCTCGACGAGATGGCCAAGATGGGGTTCAAGGTGAATCCCCATCGCCGCCTCTGCACCGGCATCGAGGAAGTGTGGGCATTCTGCGCGCACTGGGAAAGCCACCGCGAGGAGCTGCCCTACGAAATCGACGGGGTGGTGGTGAAGGTGGATTCGGTGGAGCAGCAGCGTGCCCTCGGCCATACCGCCAAGGCGCCGCGCTGGGCCATCGCGTTTAAGTACCCGGCGCGGCAGGCGGTGACCGCGGTCGAGGACATCGACGTGCAGGTGGGACGCACCGGCGCCCTCACTCCGGTGGCCATTCTGAAGCCGGTGGAAGTGGGCGGCGTCACGGTCTCCCGCGCCACCTTGCACAACGAGGACGAAATCGCGCGCCTGGGCCTGGCGGTGGGCGACGAGGTGGTGATCGAGCGCTCCGGCGACGTCATCCCCAAGGTGGTGCGGGTTTCCGCGCTGGGCTCCTACCGGCGCCCGTTCGCCATGCCCCTCAGTTGCCCGGTCTGCGGCGGCAAGGTGGTGCGCGAGGAGGGCGAGGCGGCCAGCCGCTGCATCAATACCAACTGCCCGGCGCGGCTGAAGGAATCCATCCTGCACTTCGCTTCGCGCCCGGTGATGAACATCGACGGCCTGGGCGAGGCCCTGGTGGAGCAACTGGTGGATCGCGGGTTCGTCAGCAGCGTGGCCGACATCTACACAATCACCATCGACCAACTGGCCTCGCTGGAACGCATGGGGCCGAAATCGGCCGCCAACCTGATCGTCAACATTGAGCGGTCGCGGATGAGCCCGCTGCCGCGCGTGATTGCCGGGCTGGGGATACGCTTCGTGGGAGAACGGACGGCGGTCTTCCTGGCGGTGCAATTCGGCAGCCTGGACGCCATCGCCGCCGCGGACGTGAATCAACTGCAGCGCGCCGAGGAAGTGGGCCCGAAGGTAGCCGACAGCATTTTCCACTTTTTCCACGAGGCGCACAACCGGGAGTTGGTGGAACGGCTGCGCGGTGCCGGGCTGACGTTCAATTACGAGACGGCGGGCGGGCGCGGCGGCATGCTGGCTGGCTTGAGTTTCGTGCTGACCGGCACGCTGCCCACGCTGAGCCGCGAGGAGGCCAAGTCGATGATCGAAGCCGCCGGCGGGAGAGTGGTGGGCTCGGTCAGCCGCAATACGAGCTACGTGATTGCGGGCGAGGGTCCCGGCTCGAAGCTCGGGAAAGCCGAGAAGCTGGGCATCCGGGTGATCGGCGAGCAGGACCTGCTGGGAATGCTGGCGTCGTAGCTGAGGAGAGTGGCACGCCGTGCCGCCTGGCTTTCCCAATCAGCCTTCGTCGCGGAGCACCGTGATAGGATCCACCCGGGCTGCCCGGTTCGCCGGGATCCAGGCCGCCAGCAGGCCGACCAGCGTCATCGCGACGCAGGCAACGGCTAATGCGGCCGGATCCAGCGGGGAAACGTCGAACAGGATACTTTTCGTGACCCGCGTCAGCGCAAAGGCCCCAACCAGTCCACCGCCAAGCCCCACGATGAGCATCGAGGACGCGCTGCGCAGGACGCCCGACAGCACTTTGCCCGGCCGCGCGCCCAAAGCCATGCGGATGCCAATCTCGCGGCGCTGCTGGGTTACCGCATACGCCAGTACGCCGTAAAGCCCGAGCGAGGCCAGCAGAGCCGCAACCCCGGCGAAGGCTCCCACTACCCAGGTGGGCTGCACCGCCCAGAGCATGCTCCGCTCCTTCACCCGTTCCATGGTCATCACGTCCCCCAGGGGCAGGTTGGGATCGACCTGCCGCACCGCCTCCCGAATGCCGGACATTGCCGCCAACGGCTCGCCGCGGGTGCGCACCACCAGTTTGATATCCTGCTGCGGGGCCTGGGCCAGAGGCACGTAGGCCACCACCTCTAGCGGCTCCTGCAATGGGGCGGTACGCTCGCTACGAATCACGCCCACAATCCGCACATCCAGCTTGGACTCCGGGATTGGGCCGTACTGAGGCACCCAGGTGGTGACGGTTCGTCCAACCGGATTCGCCATTCCGAAGCCGCTCGACAAGTAGCGGGCCAATTCGCGATTGATCACCATAACCGGCGGGGTACCCGCGCGATCCCGGTCTTCAATTCCGCGGCCGGACTCGACGGGAATTCCGAGCGTGCGAAAATACCGGAAATCGACGAGCTTCAGGCGGATGGGAAGAGCGAGAAACTTCTCCGTTCCAGGCAAGCTGAACCCCTCGCCATGCCGCACAGCTTGAAGAGGCAGACTCTCGGAAACGGATGCCTGCTCGACTCCGGGCACGGCGCGGAGCCGCTCCACCACGGCCTCGTAGAATCTTGCGGCGCTTTCCGGAGAAGGGTACGCCGCCGGTGGAAGGTCGACCGACATCGTCATCACGTGGTCGATTCTGGCCCCGGCGTCCACTTGCCGCAGTTTCGCCAGGCTCCGGAACAGGAGCGCGGCACCGCAGATCAGCACCACCGAAGCCGCAACTTCACAGGTGACGATGGTCCGGCGAACGGCCGCGCTCGAACCCAACGATCCACGAGCCTGATTCAACGAACTTGACAGCTTACTGAAGGAGATTTGCAGGGAGGGAAGCAGGCCGGCGAGTATCAGGACCGCCATGGCGGCCGCGGCGGCGAAGCCGAGGACGCGCGGGTCCAGGCTGAGATCCGCCGTAAATGGCAGCGATCCCGCCAGCAGCGGGGCCGCGGCGCGTAGCAGGAGGTAGGCCAGGCCAACCCCCGCGGCGCCTCCCAGCAGGCACGGGACGAGACTCTCGGCTAGCAATTGCGCCGCCAAACGGCCGCGGCTGGCTCCCAAAGCGGCTCGCAGCGCCATCTCCTTTCGCCGGGTCGCACCTTTCGCCAGCGTCAGGTTCGCCACATTCGCGCAGGCGATGAGCAGCACTGTCAGAACCGCGCCGAACGCCAGACAGATGGAGCGGCGCAGCGTATCGCCAACCAGCAGTTGCGGGAACGGTTCCACCCCGAAGCCCCAGTCCTTTTGCGGAATCACCCCGGCGAGACTGGCCCGCAATGTGTTCATTCTGGCTTGCGCCTGAGAGATGCTAACACCGGCGCGCAGGCGACCGACGGGTGCCAGCCAGTGCGGACCGCGATTCATTTGATCCGGCGTGAAAATCAACGGCTTCCAGAACACCGCCTCATCCCGATCGAAACTGCCCGAGGGTAAGACGCCGACGATCCTATGCCGCTCCCCGTCGAGCACCACGTCGCGATTCAGAACCCCGGGATCGCCCCCGAACTGCCTTTGCCAGAACGCATAGCTCAGAACCACCACCAGGGCCGCCCCCGGCCGATCTTCCCCCGGTGCGAAGGCGCGCCCGATTCGCGGCTGCACGCCGAACACCGTGAAGTAATCGGCCGACACCAGCTTGCCCGAAACGCGCACCGGATCGGCCCCGGCCACCAGTGCGGCCTTGACGGGGAGTTCGGCCGACAACGCCTCGAAAATGGCGTCCTGCCGCTTCCAGTCCAGAAAGGTCGGTGTGGTGGTGCCGTTGCGCGGCCATTGCGCCGGAGTTTCCCATACCCTTACCAGGCGCCGCGGCTCGGGGAACGGAAGCGGCTTCAGCAGGACCGCGTCGACGATGCTGAACATTGCCGTATTGGCGCCGATGCCGAGAGCCAACAGACCGATGGTAACCGCGGCGAATCCGGGATCCCGCCCGAGCGACGCCAATCCGTAGCGGAAGTCTCTAACCAGGTTCTCCACCCAACGGACGCTGCGGCGATCGCGGTGATCTTCCTTCATTTGGTCGATTCCTCCAAAACCGCGCCGGGCCGCTTGACGCGCTTCTTCCGGCGTCAGCCCCGCGGCGATGGCGTCGCGCTCGGCAAGCTCCAGATGAGCGAGGACCTCGTCCTCCAACTCCCGGTCGATATTCCGTTTCCGGAAAAGCGCCAGCATACGAGCTACCGCGGATCGAAGCTTCATGACTCCGCCTCCAGGAAGCGCGCCACCAGGGCCGCGGTCCTCTCCCAGTTCGCCACTTCGACGCCGAGCCGTTTCGATCCCGCCCTGGTCAGCGAATAGAACTTGACCTTGCGTTTGGTTTCCGAGACTCCCCATTGCGTGCGAATCAAGCCTTGCTGTTCCAGACGTATGAGAGCCGGATAGATCGACCCCTGGTTCAGCCGCAACAGGTTCTCCGCAACCTGCTCGATTCTCCTGGCAATGCGGTAGCCGTGCATCGGCCCGATGGTGTCGAGAGACTTCAGGATCAGCAGATCCAGCGTTCCGTACGGGATGTCCGTTTTGTTTTCCGACATGTTGTCCGTCTACATCTACATAGTACACCCGTCTACCGGTAGGCTGTCAACAGATGTGAGCGCGGCGCCGGCGGGGACTGCGTGGTACGCAACGAGGGCGAGGGTTGAGTTGGAGCCGCCGGCAAACCGAGGACTTGATACGGGACTAGCGATGGTTCTTCAGACTGGACACGCCTCTAACCCGCCTCACCGGTTTCGAGTGCGCCTCCGCGCTCTAATGGAGAACGCGCGTCCGGGTGACGTCGAAAGGATGGTCGATCAGCCGCTGGACCCCCTCGACAAATCGAGTGGTTTCTGGCAGTTCGGCATGCTTGTCGAACGCCGCTTCATCGACCCAGCGGGAATGGATCCAGAACAGCCGCGGGTCCCGCACCGAGAAATAGACTTGAATGGCAAGACAGCCCGGCTCGCCGCGAACGCGGGTGACGGCATCGCGCAGTTCCGAAGCGACCACTTCTTCTTTGCCTTCAAGCGCATGAAAACGCGCAAATATGGTGAGTTCCATTGGATTACTCCGGGGCTCGGCTGAGCCGTTCGGTTTCCCGTGGCCGGCGCCGTGGCGTAGGTGAATGCGCAATCACGGTCATTCCATCTTAAGCGATTTGTCGACCGTCCTGAACGGTTGGCGTTTCCGTTGGCGTTTCCGAATCGCCGCCAAATCCGGATTCGGAAACTGGCACGCATGGAGGCCGCTCTTTGCGGGCTTGCCCTGGAGGTGGTAATATCCTTGCCAAGACCGGGGTTCGTTGCCCGGCCGTGCGAGGGAGCCATGGCGGTGCAAAGCAAGCGAGCGTGCCTGGATCTAATTGCCCGCGATTACACGGGCAACCACCCCAAATGGGAGGTCATCTCAGGAAGTCATACGTCTTCCGCGGGAACGGTTCCTGTGGCTTGGAGGGAGGAAGAGGAGTTCACCCTACGTTGCTACTTCAGCCTGCAGGGTGAGGATAGCCCGGTGTTATCCTCCATGAAGCCAACCTCAGAAACTCCAGCTACTGGAACAGGGCAGACGATCTATCGATATGACTGGTCATTCGGGATTACTCTCATTGAGGGGTTTTATTGGAACTGGATGAAAGAGCTTCCCGACGATGGCGCCCTGGCCATTCACCTGGTTTTGAAACCCGTGCCTTTCGATGGTGGACCCGAAGCGATTCCCGTGGCGGCGATTCTCAGCACACTGCATCCCTCGAGAAACACCAAGAGTACGTGGGAGCAGATGCTGCCGCTGCTGCCGAAGACGGCTTCCGAGATAGCCAAGCTCGGTGCGCCCGCCTTGCCGCTTCTGAATTATCTCTCCAGCGGCCTGATGCTCGGGTCGGACGTTCTGGCCTCTTACACCGATAAGGAGAAGAACTGGTTCTTGTACCAGTTTCTCGATGAGAAGCTGAAGTGTCCGGTCGTCGAGTGGAGGATCAGTAAGAAGGTTCTGATCGAATATGGCCCGCTGATCCGCGGCACGCTGTTTCTGGCGTTTCAAGGCGCTATCAAGTCGGAGTCCAGCGCAGTGCGGGTTTTGTTGAGGCCGCAAATTCGATTTAGCAAAGTGGACGACCTGGCCTACATCATACCGGCGAAGGAACTGGGTGACGATAAGCAGGTCTTCATCGATGTCCGGCCCACCGAAGGGAAAGAGCCGGCCGTTTAGTGGGAATTTAGCAATAACCCAACAAAGACAAAACCACGCGCGGGTCGGCCAGATGAAAAGCGGCAGTGGGTGCGCAACGCGGGCAAAGCGCTTCGATGTCCTTCGAGTAGTTGGGTGCGATCAGCAGGTCCGGCCGGGCCTGGATCGACTCCTGGAGCAAGCCGCTGGCTTCCTGGAAGGTCGAGGGATGCTCCGGCTTTCGATGATCCCGCCAGGCCGTTTCGACCTCCGCTGGGCCGATAAGGCGGGCCAGGCGCAGAAAATTCCTGGCGTGTTTTGCCGGAGTGGGGACGCCCGCGGCGAGATCGAGCGCCAGCCTCGCCGCTCTCGCTAACAGGTCTTCGAGGGAGATCAGTTGGATGGCGCCAACTGGAAGGTCGAGAGCGGAAGCCCGGCTCATGGTACCGCCCGATGCATGGAAGACATCGATGCGCAGGGCGCTGTCCGGGTCGACGGATTGCAGCAAGGTTTTGCCAGGCGGATCCAACGGATGGATGTGGCGGAAGATGAAATCATGCGCTAGAGTTGCGGGAATACGGTCGAAGGATCCGGCCACGAAGTCAATATCGTTCAGTTGGCGGAAGGACGGGCTGTGTCCGCGGAGCACGTGGTGAATCTCAATGGCGAACCCGCCCGTGAGCGCCCAGCCGCGAACGTCGTGGCGGCGAAGCTTCCGAAAGGTATGCGACGCCCGGTCCGCGCCGGAAGCACTTAGGAACTGACGGAACATGGATCGGGTCATTGTCCCACAGAAGCCGACCGGCCTGCTTTGTGGGGCGCGCTTGGCAGGTGCCCCGCCAAACCGATGTGTAAGAAATCCGCGCTTGCCGGGGACTGCCCAAATAGAGGCAAGATAGGATTTCGGTGGATCGCGATAAACAAGACGCGCTGTATGCGGAGGCAAGCACCGCAAATGCCGCCGCCATCCGCCGTCTCGCCCGCGGGTATGAGGCCGATCCCGACCTGCAACTGGATCTGCTTCAAGAGATCCAAATGGAGCTGTGGGTGAGCCTACGGTCGTTCGACGGCCGTTGCAGTTTGCGGACCTGGGCCTATCGCATTGCGCACAATGTGGGCGCTTCCCACGTGATGCGCAATCGCCGCTTGACCTCCCGGCTGGTGGACCTGGAAACCCTTGAAGCCCGAATCCCCTCGGTCGATGGCCAGGCGGAGTGTGAGCGCCGGTTGTCGGCGGCCATCCTTCTGGGCCTGATTCACCGGCTCAGACCGCTGGACCGCCAGGTTGTCTTGCTCTACCTGGAAGGCGAGGCGGCCGGATCGATAGCGGAGGTGACCGGGCTCACTGCCGGCAACGTTGCCACGAAGATTCACCGAATCAAGAGGATGCTTAAGCGGAAATATCTGGAAGGAGGGACCGATGCAGGAACCTGAGGAACCGCGCGAGCCCGACACGCCCGAGGCCGCCTGGAGATCGCAAGGAGAGGAGCAACTGAGAAGCATGCAACGCGCACTGACAACGGACGAACTGTGCGCCATGGCGCAATCCCGAGAGAAGCTCAACGCGCGCGTGATTCGAGGCGTGGTGGCCGTTACGGTGGCCCTCGCCGCGGCTCTGCTGTACAACGTTTACAAAATCGACCAACCATGGATCAGGCTGGGACAGGCGTGGACGCTGGGCGTAATCGTCTACCTGTTCGGGCCTGCGTTCGAACGTGGGCGCCGGCGCACTGGCACGAGCGAGCCCTGCGCTCAGTTTCTCGCGAAGGAGCATGAGGAGAGGCGGCGCGGCTACGTCCGCATCCGCCGCCGCCTGTTCCTGTTCATCCCCGGTATCGTGGCGTGCTGGTGGGGCGGCGGCGCACTGGCCGCAGCCAGAGCCCGCGGGCTCGACTCGTCCTCCTGGCTCTATGGGATTCTCGCTGGACCCTGGCCATTTGTCCTAACCGTGGCGGCTCTGGTTCTGGTGTGGTTCGCGTTCGGAAAGGCCGCCCAAAGAGCCGCCCGGGACCGGGAAGAGATTCACCGCGCCATCGCGCGTTAGACGATGCGGTCCGTGCAAATTCCCGGTGTCCACCCAGCCGAGCTGCCGCTCGAACGGCTCGGAGCCGGAAGCGGGAATATCTCGATATATAATGCGAGGATGTCACACACGGACTGCCCGATCGCACTCTCGTTTGTGGTCCTGGGAGCCGCTCTGCTGACGGTTGGCGCCCAGTTGGCCGTGGGCCAGCCTCGGATGGTAGATATCGGCTCCCGTAAGCTCTACTTGGACTGTTCCGGGCCGCTGAACTCTCCGGTTGTCATTCTGGAGGCTGGTTCGGAAGCGGCTTCGGAATCCTGGCGCCGCGTGCAACCCAAGATAGCCATTTCCAACCGTGTCTGCAGCTACGATCGTGCCGGGTTAGGCAAGAGTCCGTGGGCCGGACACGAGGAGAGTGTCGCGGAAAATGTAGCGGACCTGCACTCGCTTCTGCAGAAGGCGAAGATCCAGCCGCCGTACGTTCTGGTTGCGCACTCCTCCGGCGGACTTCGCGCGAGACAGTTTCAGTCGCGGTTCCCGGCCGAAGTTATCGGAATGGTCCTGGCCGATTCCGCCCACGAGGAACAGATTTGGCGCTTCAACGACGCTATTCCGGGAGCGACCCGCGGCATTCCGGAGGACCGGGAAGGCCTGGCAAGAATGGGACTGCTTCCGCCCCGCGAACGGCTGCAGTGGCGCGTCACGATACCGCTGATCGTCATCGAACACGGCAAACCGGGCCAGCTTCCTCCGGAAGCGCAAGCGCAGGCTGAGTTGCCCCTGTCGGCTACGACGCCCTACGCCGGGAGTGTGGTGGAACAGGGCGGCAAGCTCTACCAACAGGCCAGCTACCAGGACGGCCAAGCCCACGCCTACGCTTCGAACATTCCAACGCTCGGCGGCATCGCGGCCGGAACATATCCAACGCCCGGTGGTCCGAACACCACTGGCGGCACCGGCGCGACCTACCTCTCGCTGAATATCAGCGGGAACGACGCCGCGAATTTCATGACCGGCCAGTTCGTCACGCCGCAGTTCGTGACCGACCAGGCGATGGCGGCGCAGTATTCGAGCTACGGGCGCACGCAGCAATCGGCCAACATGCAGCTTCCTGGCTTGACGGTGGCGTGATCCAAGATGCCAGGAAATCTCGTTCAATCCGCCCCCAACGGGGTGATGCCCGCGTCGTTGTGCACCGCGTTCACCGAGCTGCGCGAGTACGCGCAGCTTCAGAACCAGTATCACGATGGGACGATCCAGCGGTCGCAACTCGCGCAGACCTCGCGGCGCACTTTCCGCCTCAGCAAGCGACTGAGCGCATCAGTGCTCTCGGCGCTGTACGGGTTCTGGGTGTCCCAGAACGCTGGCTCGACGCCGTTCGCTTTCTACAATCCGTTCGGGGTGGCGTCCGGCCAGCAGATCGGCAGCAACTACGATCCGACCGGCAACAACACCCAAGGGCGCGTGATCGTAGTGTTCCGTGGCAACTGGGCGCAGGCCACAGACGTCGCGCGGTCTAATGTGCAGGGGTTGGAATTGATGGAGGTGGCTTGATCCGCGTGCTGATACTCGCATCGGGCGTTGGCGGGCTCCGATTCCAAGGTTGCTATCGGGATGTGCTTGCTAGTAAATTGACGGTATCAACATGAGCGCTGAACATGCACCCGTTGTCGCGTTGGATTACGAGTACGACGTGTTCATCAGCTATCGACGGAGCGACCCGACTCTCGGGTGGGTGAAGCAACATTTTCTGCCACTCTTAACGGAATGGCTGCCGAACTGCCTTCCCATCCATCACCATGCGAAGATCTATGGAGACTGGCGCCTTGAAACGGGGGTCGAGTGGCCGCTTGCCCTTCGTCACAGTCTTGCCCGATCACGTTGTCTACTACCCATTCTCTCTCCGGAGTATTTCAGATCACGTTGGTGTCAGGCTGAGTTGAAGACGATGATGGAGAGAGAACGCGTTCTCGGCATGCGCACCGCAGCAAACCCTTCCGGGATCATCTTCCCAATTCGCTTCTTTGATGGAGAACACTTTCCGGCTGGCATCAATAACATTCAGCAGTTTGATCTCCGAGAATGGAGCTACGCAGGTTCGACGGAGGCTTTTCGGCACACCCAGGCTTTCCTAGACTTCACGCAAGCGGTACAACACGTGTGTGAGCAATTGGCGCAGATGGTGCTTTCTGCACCAAAATGGCGGGCTGACTGGCCTACTGTATGGCCGGTAGAGGTGACTGATGCCCGGCCGCAACTCCAGCTCCCCAGGATCTCATGACAATGGGCGAAATCGTTACATTCTACTCATACAAGGGTGGCGCTGGACGCACGTTCACGTTGGCAAACGTTGGAGCGTTGCTGGCTACCTGGGGATTCCGAGTACTGTGCGTAGATTGGGATCTTGAGGCTCCAGGTCTGCACTACTATCTTCGAGAATTTGTATCAAACGAACCAACCGGCGGCGGGCTCATGGAACTGATTCAGCGACTCGAGGCGAGTGGTACGACCTCGTGGCGCGACCTTGTGAGCAGGGCTCGCGTGGGTAGTGCCGGGGCCACGATGTCCGCCATCTTTGCCGGCGCAGACCAAGACAAGTACTTGCATCGGCTTGGCTCTCTAGATTGGAACCGCCTGTATGAGAAGAGCGAGTTCGGATCGCACTTGGAAGATGTGCGGCAAGCATGGAAAGCCGAGTACGACTTTGTGTTTGTGGACAGCAGAACCGGAGTAAGTGATTCCGGCGGAATTTGTACGGTACAGTTACCAGATATTCTTGTGTCGGTGATCGTTCCGAATCAGCAGAGCTTTGATGGAACGGTGAGCTATATACGGGCCGCAATTAGCCAACGTAACCGCCTGCCCGTTGATAGGGCCAAACTCATTGTTGTTCCAATAGTTTCACGGTTTGAATCGAGAGTCGAGTACGAAACCACTAATAAGTGGCTCGTAGCATGTGACAACGCATTTGGTTCGTTCTATAAAGAGTGGGTGCACCGGAAGGTGGCACCGCTGGATGTTCTTCGCCGTACCAGAATTCCTTACATCCCCTACTGGAGCTTTGGAGAGCCGCTACCTGCAATTCAGGCGGGGACGAGCGACCCCGAAGACATCGGCTTCTCTTTGGAAACACTGGCTGCTCTCTTAGCTCAGCGTTGTGGTGCGACTGACGTGTTGATCGAGAATCGAGACGCATTCGTTGCATCGGCCCGAAACTTAGTCTCAAAGAGTGCGCATGAGGTTGAATTCGCGTTGAACCCGGACCCGCGATGTGCGTGTGTTCTCGTACTTGACACCTCCGGATCGATGACGGGTGAGCCAATCGAAAAGCTGAATGCCGCTATGGGGGCGTTTCAGAAGAGCTTGCAGGAGGACCCTGTCGCGAGGCGACGCATTGAAATTGCGGTAGTGACCTATGGATACGGCGAAGCTTCCAAAGCGCAGGATTTCACTCCGGCCGCGGACTTCGTTCCTCCGACGCTCGAAGCCGGAGGGGCGACGCCGATGGGCGCGGCGATTCGGCTCGCCATCCAGATGGTTCGGAGCAGAAAGGATTTGTATAAACAACACGGAATTCCTTACTATCGCCCCTGGATCGTCTTGCTCACCGACGGCAGCCCGACGGATGAATGGGAAACAGCCGCTCGGCTACTTAGGGCGGAAGAAGCCGAAAAGAGCATTGCAGTCTTCACTGTTGGGATCGGTGCGGCGGCAGACTCGAATATTCTGTCGCAGATGTCGTCTCGCCCGCCAACACGACTAGACTCGTTTGACTTCACCGGGTTCTTCGCTTGGCTTTCCACCAGCCAAAAGAGCGTCGCCAGCAGCCGAGTGGGCGAGCAAGTGCCGTTGCCACCGTTGACATGGACGACTCTGTAGGATCTACGCTGACAATCCTCTTCTTCTGAAGCTGAGAATCGGATTCAGTCGAGTAGAGTAAACGACTGACTTCTCACCGTATGTGCTGAGAGACCGAAGGTTGCCCCAGCAGGTTCCGCATAATGCGGAACCCAGAAGCACTTCTGCTAGCCGCGAATGCCGACTGAACATCGCACTCGCCAGCCATTTTTCCGCCATGTCAGACACCATCGGCCGCATCGCCGTCCCAACGGTGATCAACTCCGGCCAGACATTCCCGCTCACCACGCAGTACCCGTTCGGCTTCTCCGTCGAACGACCGATGATCGTGCATCGCTTCGGCAGCCTTGACGCCAAGCAGGAGCAGCGTTATTACGTCGGCATCGGCCCGCGCAAGTTCCAGTTCAAGCACGCGAACCTGAACTGGACCGAGGCCAACCAGCTCAAGGCGTTCTGGGAAGCCATGCAGGGACCGTGGAAGGCTTTCACCTACAACGTCCCAAACCCCGGCGGCACGACCACCGGCGTGCTGGTGACCTTTGAGCAGACGCCGATCTCCTTTGAATACCTCCGCAACGCTGTCCAGGTCGGACTGAATCTCATCGAAGTCGTCGATCCGACACAAGCCCCCACCTATGCGGTCAAGGGAGCAGCTTGTTATGCCTCAGCGGAATCAGACAGGGGCATTGCATAGCCGACTTTGTTCACTCTCTTCCTTCAAAAGAACATACGATGACCATTACGTTTGAGGACCGGCTCGGCGAAAAGCGTATGAGGGACTTTCGCGTGGTGGCGGCAGGGATGCACGCCGCGACGGAGTCCCTTGCGGTGACCTTCTACGCAGGAACCCTGAGGAAGAGCGGAATCCCCCGCGTTCTTAAGAGCCTCGTGGACAGAATGCGTGCATTTCGCGATGCCGAGGAGATGAGCAAGATTCTTAACCCTCCTAGTGCCAACGCCGACCGAAGCCAGGTAGCCGAGTCAGATCCAGCGCTCCGTGCCCAAGAGCAACGAGGTTCCAGGAAAGGTCACGGCGGGAAGAAGCCGGTCAGGCGGAACCAGAAATACAAAGTGATCGACGAAGCACTGCGAAATATCGCAGAGAGTCTGCCTCGCACCCAGGAAGAAGTGTTTCAGTCCCTCGAAGGACGACATGTGGTGATTCCTCCAGCCGAGCCTTTCATGACCGCTCGCGGATGGATGGCGGGATTCCGCCGGGACGCGGCAGCCGCGCGCTCGTGGCTCTCAAAGCGGTGGGCGGAGTTGAACTTGCCATCTTTGCCGCGCGGCCCGAAAAAGTAGTTGCAGTAACTACTCTAGGTAATTACTCGGACACCTCCGTAACCCGCTGCAGATAAAGGCCTTGTTCCCGAGACCCCAATCTACCGCCACGCCACAACTCGACGTTTTCAACACAAAGCTCCAAGATTCAATCAGAAACTGCAATTCGGGTTTCTCCCCTCGCCCTGGGGCCATCGGGAGAGCAAAGGCCGGAGGAGTCCCCAAACATGCTGTTTGATGGTGCAGAACTACGCGATATTATCGACCGCACTCCGGACGTGATAGAGCTTCGCAATGAGTATGGCCGCTGTTGCCGGATTCTTTCCAGTGCTGAGGCGCTCGCTTTGGATCTGGACCTTTTCGTGGGCATCGGAAACCGGCGCCGCATTCGATTTCTCCGCTGGCGCACCCGGAAGTTCACACTAAACGCCGGAAGCCATACAACACAGAGACTGAAAGGCGAGGCCGAACAAAACATCGCTCATCCGCTGGTCCGGGAACACCGGCCTGCTTGGAGTAAATGATGACCAAGTTGATTACGATCCCGAAATTCGCGGCAGCCACCGGTCTGCCGTACCGGCTCTGTCTTCACCTGATTGGAACGGGCCAGATTCCGTCTGTCGCTGTCGGACGCCGTCGCCGGATCGATGTGCGCTGGGTGGAGCAATGGTTGGCGACCGGCGGTTATCGCTCTTCGGGGGAGGAATCGCCGACACAACATGGGCAGGTCGCACGCATTCTCAACGCTGGTGAACCACGGAGTGCAGCCCGCTAGGATTGGCCGCGGGCCAAAGAGCTTTTTTCCCAACCGCTATGTACGCACAGAGCAATCGCGCTGACCGAAGTCGAGGGCAGATGGAGGCCGCTGCGCGTAGCGCAATCGAGCTGCACGCGGGCTGCGCGCTCACTGATGCTCAATGGGCAGCGGCGCGCGCCAGGCTCCTGGAGTTCGCGGGCATTTTGCGCGACTGGGACCGAAAGACTGCGGCGTTGCGCAGAGGTAATGTTGAGGTGCTATGCCAGCCAGAACCTTAACATTGACGCCAGCCTCCAAGAACGGGACGGCGGCGCGTGCCATCCAAGTTGTGCTGTACGCCAGAGTGTCTAGCAAGGATCAGGAGAAGGAGGGCTTCAGCATCCCAGCGCAACTACGTCTCCTGCGAGATTACGCCACGAGCAAAGGATTTGTGATTGCGCAGGAGTTCACCGATGTTGAAACCGCCAAGGCTAGCGGTCGAACCAACTTCGGCGAGATGCTCGCGTACCTGAAAAAGTACCAGGGAAGATGCCGGACGATTCTGGTTGAGAAAACCGACCGCCTGTACCGGAACCTCAAGGATTGGGTGACGCTCGACGAGATTGACCTCGAGATCCACCTCGTGAAAGAGAACGTCGTCATCTCCCCGGACTCGCGATCATCGGAGAAGTTCATGCATGGCATCAAGGTGTTGATGGCCCGCAATTACAGCCAGAACCTGGGTGAGGAGACCGTCAAGGGGATGACCGAGAAAGCATGTGCCGGCATTTACCCAAGCTGCGCCCCAGTGGGGTACCGGAACGCTGACGGTCCCAGCGGGAAGCGCGTGATTGTCTCGGACCCGGACACCGCGCCGATAATCACGGAGCTGTTCGGACGATTTGCCACCGGCCGGTATTCGCTAAAGGTGCTCGTGAAGGAAGTTAACGGCGAAGGCCTCAAACTGCGCGGCCGCAAGCTCTACAGCAGTGTCGTTCACCAAATCCTGAGAAAACGGTTGTACACCGGCGATTTCGATTGGGACGGCAGCACGTACACGGGCTCTCACGAGCCCCTGGTTACCCGCGAATGTTGGCAGCGTGTTCAGGAGTTACTGGACGCTCGCGCCGAGAACAAGACGCGGAAAGTGAAGCATGATTTCCCGTACACCGGACTGGTCCACTGCGGCCATTGCGGCTGCCTGTTTGTCGGCGAGTTGAAGAAGCGGAAGTACGTGTACTACCACTGCACGGGCAACCGAGGAAAATGCGAGGAGCCATACACCCGTCAGGAGATTCTCGCACGCGAGTTCGCCGAAGTTCTGCAGGAGCTGGTCATTCCGCAGGCCATACTCGAATGGCTCGGTAGCGATGTGCTCACCTCCGACCAGACCGAGCAGGCGGCCCGCGGGCAGGCGATCAAGAAGTTGCAGGCCCGGCACGAGCAAATCCAGGCACGCATCGAGACGATGTACCTGGACAAGCTCGATGGGCGGATCACGCAGGAGTTTTTCGACAAGCAATCGGCGACTTGGCGCTCCGAACAGGACGGGCTGCAGCGCAAGATCCAAGAGACCCTGAAGGCCACGCCAGCCCCAATCGATCAGGCACTCGACATGCTGCGCCTGACGAGCCGGGCGAGCGAGTTGTTCCTGCAGCAGACCGCCGCCGAGCAACGCCGATTGCTCCAGGTGGTTGTTGAAAAGGCGGCGTGGCAGGACGGCGCGTTGCGAACGACCCTGTTCGAACCGTTCGAGATCTTGCGCCATTCGAACCAGGAAAGTTATAGAAAAGAAAAGGAAAACGGCGGGTCTGGACGCGATATGGAAATTTGGCTCCCCAGGTAGGACTCGAACCCGCAGCCCCCGAGCCGCCTTCGTGGCATTTCCACCATGGTGCGATTGGAAGCCGGCGTGGAAGCCGGCCCGCGATGGCGATGGAACGCTCGAACCGGTCCAACAGCCTTCAGATCCGAGGCAACGGCGGGTCTCGCAATCCATGCCGCGTCCCGGGGGCACCTGGCCGGCGTTCCGTCAACGCACCGTTACGCCAGCCTGGCCGTGGCGCGCAGAATGTGGCCGCCCTTTTCCGGTGGAGCGGTGGTCCTGTTTGGAAAGTACCGGGCAACCATTTGAGGCGGCCCCAGGTCTTCGACCTCGGAAAACCCGAGCGCCAGCAGCTTGGCCCGCAATTCTCCCGCCTCGAAGTGGCTCACCCAGGTTTCTCCGAGCGCTTGCACATGCGCCGCGCGCCTGTCATGCGCCGCCCGCGCTTCCGGTGACAGGGAATCGGGAGGATCGCTGTAGTCGAACACTACGTGGGCGCCACCCGGCAAGGAGGCGACGAAACCTAGCGTGGACCAGATGGCCTCTTTCGTGAGGTAGGGAACCACTCCCAGCCAGGTGAAGAAAGTCTGCTGTGCGGGATCAAAACCCGCTGCCGCGAGGCCGCCGGGCAGGGCCTCGCGCTCGAAGTCGACGGGAGCAAAGGTAAGCCACTCTGGCACGGGGATCGACGCACTGGCAAGCCGGTGGCGCTTCCAAGCCTGCGTGGCCCGATGATCCACCTCAAAAATGCGTACGCGGCCGCCTAGCGGCGTGCGATAAGCGAACGTGTCCAAGCCTGCTCCGAGTACCACGACCTGGCGGACGCCGCGTTCCACGGCAGCGGCCAGAGAGTCCTCGGCAAAGCGCGTCCTCATGGCTATAAAGAGGCGCATTCGCCGGCTGGAGGGATACTCTTCGGCTTTGCGGCGGACGGTCTCGGGGTCTTCGCCCAGGATCCGCAGGGCAAGCGGATCCGCGAAGATTCGCCCACCTTCGAGCAGTTGATGGGCTGCGCGATGCGTGGCGGCGGCCAGAGCAGTCCGGCTGGGTTGACCTGGTTCCATAACCGCAAGGCTACCAGACAACTCGCTCGCCGGGTCGGGTCTGGCTCGCAAACTCGCGTGGTGTCGAGCGGCAGCGGCCGGAAACGGCGCCAGCGGGGACCACTGTCGAACCCACGTGAGATGCCGCCGCGTGAAAATACTCCGGAACGCCGGAGGCCGGTACATCGTAATCACTCACCGCGGGTGAAGAATCGAATGCTGCGCCGCAGTCAGGCAGTCGGTCTTATCCCGTTCATCGGGCTGCTGGCTCGGCTCTACTCACAGCAGTTCGTCTCTTGGCGGGACCGGTCGCCCCACACCGTACGCTATGTAACCGTGGAGAAGGGCGTTCGGCTGGAAGTGCTCGATTGGGGCGGTGCCGGCAAGCCTGTGGTCCTGTTGGCCGGGAGCGGGAACACGGCGCACGTCTTCGACGGGTTCGCGCCGAAGCTCACCGCCAACAACCATGTTTATGGCATTACCCGGCGCGGGTTCGGCGCGTCCGGCTCTTCAGCGGCGGAGAACGGCTGCGATCGCCTGCGTGACGACCTACTGGCCGTCATGGACGCGCTCCATCTCAACCGGCCCATATTGGTGGGCCACTCCATCGCAGGCGCGGAATTGAGTTCGGTAGGAACCTCGCACCCGGAGCGGATTGCGGGGTTGGTCTACCTCGAAGCCGGATATCCCTACGCGTTCGACAATGGCAAGGGGCCAACGATGAAGGAATTTCAGATCGCGGGACCGCAGCCGCCAACTCCAGGCGACCCCGATTTGGCCAGCTTCCGTGCGCTACAGAAGTGGGATGCACAAGTGTATGGGTTCCGCACTCCGGAGGCGGAGTTCCGCCAGACCTGGGATTCGACTTCCAGCGGACGAGTCGGGAAGGCGCGCGATTTTCCGGGCTCGCAGATCCTCATGAAGATCATGACGGGCACCAACCGGTACGCCGAAATCCCCGTGCCCACGCTGGCCATCTTCGCGATCCCCCAGGTCCAGGATAACTGGATCGATAACAGTACGGACCCAGCGGTGCGAGATGCGGGTAGAACTTACTTCACGACGATTAATGCTCTGAAGGAGAAGCAGGCGAGCGCTTTCGAAGCTGGGGTGCCCACCGCGCATGTGGTCAGGCTGCGGGGTGCGCATTACATCTTCCTGTCAAATGAAGCGGACGTATTGCGAGAAATGCGTGCCTTTCTTGCCGGCCTGAGCCGCACACGAGCTTAGCCGGAGACTTTAGCGTCCCATGATGGCAACTTCCCGATATCTTCCAGTGAGGCTCGTCAGCGCCGCCGCGGGGGCCCCATTTAGATTCACGTCGAAGAACGTGCGCACGCAGCCGGCCGAAATGGCGAGCCCGCGGCGTCCGTCCAATCCCCCGAATCCGGCCAGGCGGAAGAGTCCGAGGGCGGCCTGACTATTCAACAGGATCTGATCGCTGAAGCTGAAATGATTCGCCCCGCGAATTGCCAGGCACAACCTGCCGTCGGGCAGGCGGCCGTAAATCGACTGGATTTCGGCGAGGACCGTGCGGCTCGCTGGATCGGCCATATCCCCGCTATGGTCGCTGAGAAGAAACATGCCGGGCTTGCCGAGCCCTTCCTGGACAACGCGGCCGAAGGGAATGCCGTCGATATCGAGCGCCGCCTTGCACCTTGAATCCTGGCGGCAGAATTCGAGCGCGGTCGCGCCGCCCAATGAGTGACCGAACATCCCGAGGCGTTCGAAGTCCATTCGGCCTGCGAATGTTCCGGACGAGGCGACATTCAGCCTCTGCAGTTGGTCCACGACGAACGTTGTGTCCGACGTCCACATCGCCAGTAGCTTGCCGATGACGGGGTCGGCAAGATTGCCGTTCGCATCTTCGACGCGAAAGGCGGGTGATCGGGCGACTACGCGCCCGTCCGGCAGCACCACGACAAACGACCGGTACGGCGCGTCGAAGCCCACGACGAGGAAGCCGTGACTGGCGAGATCTTCCGCGAGCGTCGTGAAGTCCACCGTTAAGGCGCTACCCCCGGCTCTGAGCAGCACAACCGGATAGGTGCGCCGTTCCGGAGAGACCGCCGCGTCCGGCCAACTGTGGGTGCGAACCAGAGCCGGATCCCTCTTCAGGAAGGTTCGCAGGAAGACACCCTGACGTTCCGCAAGCGCGGCGCGCCACCGGGCCGGCAGATATTCCGCCGGCACGCCGCGAGGGGAACGGGCCGCCGGGTACCAAACCCACACCAGCACCTGCCGCTTCGACCCTGGAGCGGGGGCGAGTTCGCCGGTCCCGGCCTCATTGGTCCACGCGTACGCGGTGCGTCCAACGGGAAACGGACCGGTGGGAGTCGGCAACTCGATGCCCGTCCGGTGCTCTTGCCACATGACGAGCAGCAGAATGCCGGCGAGCACGAGGACAATTGCCACGGCCGCGGCCGCGGCCTTCGCGAGCCATGCAAGGGTGCGGCGCAACATTCCGGAGAGGGACTCGCGTGACGGCTTCATGGAGGCTATTCTATGCCATTATCTTTGCAATGTAAAGTACTTCTCTGCGCGGGGCAGCTCCGGGACCGCTGGGAAGCCGGACGCCGATTTGACCGTTCCCGAAACGGCGTAGGGCAGAGCGGCACCACCCAATTCCCGGATGGCCAGCCGGAATTTAGTTACGAATTGGCATCTGATTCGATTGCCGGAGCGGAGTATCCGAACCCCGGAGGCGGACTGCGACGATTCCTGCCTGCACCCATACTTGACCGGTCGCCGTTCCCTTGCGGGATGGAACGCGGACGAATTCGTTTCCACCCGGTCCGCCCCCGCCACCCGGCGCAACTCCCGTTTCCCGCCGGGGTTGAATCTACTGAATCGGATAGAAGCATCCGATATAGAAACGACCGGAGGTGCGGGGTGGGTACTGTTATGCGCGTCGGAGGATTGTGGTTGGCGGCCGTGGCCATGGCATGGGCGGCGCCTGGGCCGCTGCAGTTCGTGGCCTCGGGGCACACGAACTATGGCGACTGGTCCAGCAATGTGACGGTTTCGCCGGCCGCTTTCAAGCCGGGGGCGGCGGTAACCGTGGATGCCACGCTGAAGGTCTCGGCGGCGCACCTGAAGAACCTGGCGGGCGCGGGCATCAAGGCCGACAACTTCTGCCTGCTGGTGACGGCCGAGCGAACCTTCGACGCGGCGGGGCACGTGCATTTCCCCACCGATCAGTACATGTCCACGCTGCTCACGCCCACTGGGCTGCCGATTGAAGGCGGCGCGCAAGGGGCCGTCACGGCGCGCTTCGGGGGCCCTTTTCAGACGCCGCTCGATGTGCTGGTGAAGGTACCGGTGGCCGCCGAGGGGCTGATCGCAGGGGGCGGCGGCATTCTGCTGCACGCGGCGGGGCAACTGCCCGCCGATCTGCCGCCGGGCATCTACCGCCTGCGCCTGGATTACGGCGTCACCGCGGGGAACAACTACTACACGCTAAACGGCGACGCGTTCGCCTCCATGCCGTTTTTCAAGGGGCAGGAGCCGCAATCGTACTTCATGTCCCCGGCGATTCCCGCCGATGGCAGTTCGCCAGCGGGTGTCGCGGTGGCTGGGGCGAGCATTCAGCCGCGCGTGCCGTGGGTTCTGCTGGGCAACTACAACTCCAACGGAATTTATGGGGTGGTGGCGGACGAAGACCAGCCGTACTTCGCCATTTCGAGCCGCCGCCTGATCCAGGACGACGTGATTCTGCCGCGCACCGATGCCAACGGGAATGTGCTCGCCTACTCGCTGGAGCCAACCTTTCAGGCCGACACGCTGGATGCCTGCTGGGCGATTCCCTGGGACTACGCGTCCGGCCAGATCTCGGTGACCGTGACCAACCCGGACGGCAGCACGGCGAGCCTGGGCAAGTACCCCTTCATCAAGCAGGCGGGGAACGGCGCATCCACCGGGAAGGCGGCGCTGACGGCCTGGAAGCCGCCGGCCTATGGCCGGTACACGGTTACGGCCACCGGCTGGATCCTCGATAGCAGCGGGAATAAGTATCAGGGCGGCGGCACCTACCACTTCTGGATCGCCAACCGGCTGACGCTGGCCACGGCCACGTTCCAGGGGCAAGCGTATGCCATTGGTTCGAGCTACGGGAAGGATATCGCCTTCTCGCCGCCGGTTCCGGCCAACGTGACCGTCACGGCCACGCTGTATCCCAACTCCGACCCTACCCAGGCCGTCTCGTCCACATGGAGCGGCACGGCCAGCATGGGCGGCGTGTTCGGCGCGTTGCAGGGGTCGAAATCGTTTGCACTGTCGGTTCCGGGGGAATACGGCGCGCATATTGTGGCCACTTACACCGACCCCAGCGGCATCATGTGGGTATGCAGCATGCGGCACGCGGGGGTGGTCTACGACCCCAACGGCCCGATTGTGGCGCGCGGCAAGAAACTCGACATCGACGGCCAATACCAGGCCCAGGGAAACACCATGGAGGAGGGCTACATCGATACGGTCACGGGCGCCGAGCATCTGATGCACATCAACGCGCCTTACAACTCCGGTGACGTGCTGATGATCGCCGCCGACGGCCAGGGCGCCGACAAGATCATCCCCACCATGACCTACGACGTGGCTGCCAACCCGCAACGCAACGACGCCCAACTGAACGGGATCGGCATCAGCAACGTGCAGCTCCATACCTCCAACGGCTACTCGCCGCACATGTTCCCCGAGTTCATCACGGACTGGGAGTATTACTATGGCTCGGGGGCGCGGCCGGGGTTCATGGGCCGGTTCCTGGTGGGCGAGACGGCGGTGCGCGCGCCCTACTGGCCGATCAGCCCCAATGCCTTCGGCGGGCAGATCAACGCCTCGCCGAACGGGGATTCGCCGGGCGATATCTACCGCCTGCTGGGCGGCGTGGTGGTACGGCAGAAGGGTGCGCAACCGGCTTATGCCGGCTACATCGCCAACGCTTTCCTGCTCCCCAAGGGCACCAACAACAACCGCGTGATCGCCGCCGGAAGCGAGGAGTTGACCTCCTCGACGGGCGAGGTCGGCCGGGTTTTCCTGGTGGGCCCGCGGCCGGGTATGACGTATCCGGTGGGGACCACGTTTGGCGCCTCGTTCCAGATCGATCCCATCCTTCCGGTGAATATCTCCTTCACCATCAACTACCCGGACGGGCGGACGGCAACCACCAGCGGCGTGTCCGACCCTCTGCTGGGCACCTTCGCCGGGCCGCAGAAGTTCCTGCTGGATATCCCCGGGATTTACCAGTACACCATCAGCGCCAACTGGAACAACTATCCCGCGGTGATGCCGGGGCTACCACCCTCGGGCGGCGAGATATACGTCCTGGAAGCCCAGCCGCCCGCCGGCGCGACGGGGATTCAGATCCTCACGGCCGATGGCACCACTTTCGACCCGGTGGCCGGCATTCACATCCTGGGAAAGAGCACGGCCAACCAGGTGCGCTACACGGTGGTAATGCCCGGCGCGGTGCTCGACCAGGGCTTCCTGCCAGTGGTTAATGGCGAGTTCGATTACTATTTCAGTCCGCCGAACCTGCACAGCAAAGCGCAGACCTATGACGTGGCCAACCTCGTTACGGGCAAGCCGCAACTGGGGGATGTGGTGCACCTTAGCCTGTTCTCGCAGGAGACTACCCCGAGCGGGCAAACCTACCATTCGTTCCGCCGCGTGATCGTTCGCGCCAACCAGGTGCGGGTGGCGAAGTAGGCGGTAGCTGCACCGGGCCTAATCCTTCGCACCAAACCAGCCGATAAGTGTCCAGATGGTGTGCAACACGGACACAGCACGGCCGGCGCGCGAAGCCTTTCTGGAGGCGCTGCTCGAAACCGACCGGATGGCGGCGCGGCGAGTACTGGAATCGGCGGGCGACCGGGCCGGGCTGGGCCACGCGCTCGATACCCTGCTAATGCCAGCACTTGAGACCATCGGCAAGCGGTGGGAGACGGGCGAAGTGGCTCTCGCGCAAGTCTACATGAGCGGGCGGATTTGCGAGGAACTCATCGAGAGGCTGATGCCGGACAAGACCGGGGACGGCGCCGGCTGCGAGCCGGTGGTGGCCATCGCCACATTGGAGGACCTGCACGCTCTTGGCAAGCGGATCGTCCTGTCGATGCTGCGGGTTGCCGGCATACCCGTCCGGGACTACGGTTCAGGGCGGGGCGTGGAGGAACTGGTCGAGCGGTCGCGCGCCGATGGCATCCGCGTTCTTCTGGTTTCGGCCCTGATGCTGCGTTCCGCGCTGCGGGTCAAGGACCTGGTGGACGCGCTCCGCTCGGCGGGGCTGGCGGTGAAAGTGGTGGTGGGCGGGGCGCCATTTCTGTTCGACCGAAGCCTGGGGGACGAGGTTGGGGCCGATGCCGTGGGCTACAGCGCGAGCGATGCCCCTGGCATTGTGCGGCGTCTGCTGGGAGGTGAACAGTGAAGCCTGGGGCCACGTCTCTCGACCGGGTTCTGACCACCCTGGGGCACCGGGAACCGGACCGCGTGCCGCTGTTCCTGCTGCTGAGCCTGCACGGCGCCCGGGAACTGGGGCTGCCGATCAAGGAGTACTTCTCCGCGGCGCGCAACGTGGTGGAAGGCCAGTCGCGGCTGCGGGCCAGGTACGGCCACGATTGCCACTACGCGCTTTTCTACGCCGCCATCGAGATGGAAGCCTGGGGCGGCGACATCCGCTTCTTCGAGAACGGCCCGCCCAACGCGGGGCCGCCCATCGTCACTCGCGCCGGGCAGATCGCCGGTCTGGAGGCGCCACGCGTGGCGGAGTGTCCGCGCCTGCGCCAGGTGCTGGAGGCCATTTCGGGATTGCATGACAAAGCCGCGGGCGAGGTTCCGGTAATCGGGGTGGTGATGTCGCCGTTCTCGCTGCCGGTCATGCAACTGGGATTCGAGCGTTACCTGGACTGGCAGACCGAGGCGCCGGAGGCCGTCGAGCGGTTGTGGCGCATCAACCAGGAATTCTGCGTGGAGTGGGCCAACGCGCAGCTTCAGGCGGGCGCCACGGCGATCTGCTACTTCGATCCGCTGGCGTCGCCCACCATCACGCCGCCCGAGGCGTACCGCCGTACCGGCTGGCAGATTGCCCGGAGCACCCTGGCGCGCATCGCCGGACCCACGGCCACGCACATGGCTTCGGGACGTTGTCTGCCGGTTGTGGATATGCTGGCGCAGACCGGGACGGCCGCCATCGGGGTGAGCGCGCTTGAGGATCTCTCGGAGGTGAAGCGTGCCTGCGCGGGCCGGCTGACGGTGATTGGCAACCTGGATGGTATCGGGATGCGGCGGTGGACGCCGGCGGAAGCGGAGGCGGCGGTGAAGGAAGCCATCGCGAAGGCCGCACCGGGCGGCGGGTTCATTTTGTCCGACAACCATGGCGAGATTCCGTGGCAGGTCTCGGGCGACACTCTGCTGGCGATTTCGGAGGCGGTCAAGAGGTGGGGGACATATCCCCTGGTTTGGCGCGATGGAAAATAGCCCAACCTTCGTACTGACGGTTTGCGAAAGCTTCCGAAAGGAAGCGGAATCGCTCGCCGGCGCGGCGGGGTTCGAAGATGTCGAGGTCCGCGTGCGCCCTGCCTCATGCGCCGGCCGGCCCATCGGCTGGGATGCGATTCTGGGCGGCCCAGCCGCGGATAGAACCTTCGGGAAGATGTGCGTGGCGGGAGGGGCCTGCGTCAGGCGCCTGGCCGCCGGCAACCCGGACCCATCCCGAATCGGGTTCTGCGACGCCGTCCAATGCCTCTACCTGTTGGCGGGGAAGGCCTACGTGGATCACTGCCAAAGCCGGGGACTGTATGTGCTGAGTCCGGGATGGCTGGAGGACTGGGAGACGCATATCCGGCACTGGGGCTTCGATAGGGACACGGCGCGCGAGTTCTTCGCCGAATCGATGAGCGGACTTCTGTTGCTCGATACCGATCTTTACCCGGATGCCGCCGCGCGGCTGAAAGACATGGCCGGTTTTGTGGGGCTACCGGCAACCACAACGCCCGTAGGAATGGACTTGTTCCGGCACTGGGCTCTGGGATTGGTGTTGCAGTGGCGGCTGGATTCCGCCGAGAAAGGCCGGAAGGTGGCGCGGGCGGAGGCGCAACGCGTACAGGCGCACTCTGCCATGGTTTTGGATCTGATGAACCGCCTCACCGATATTCGCTCGGAGGCCGAAGTGATCCGGCAAGGACTGGAGCTCTGCCGCATGCTGTACGCGCCCGAACGCGCGGAATTCCACCCCGTGGCCCCGGCGGAGGACCTGCCGGACGCATCCTGGACGCCCGGGAGGCGCGGCTTCCGGATTCGCATCCGTCGTCACGAGGCGGACTTCGGCGTTCTCGATCTGGAGGGAGTAGCCTTCCCGGAGTGGCAGGACCGCTACCTTTCGACGGCCGTTTCCATCGGACGCATCATGGCACTGGCCATCAGCAACGCGCGGGGCTACCAGGCGCTGCAGGAGGAGCGCGACCGGTCCGAGGCCGCCACGCGCGCTAAGAGTTCCTTCCTCGCCTCGATGAGCCACGAGATCCGTACGCCAATGAACGGCGTTGTTGGAATGATCCAGTTGCTGTTGACCACGGAGCTTACGGCCGGGCAGCGGCACTACGCCGAGGTGGCCCAGACCAGCGGCCGGGCGCTGTTGGCGCTCATCGACGACATTCTGGATTTGTCCAAGGTCGAGGCGGGTAAGATTACCCTGGAGGCGCACGATTTCGAACTGCGCTCCACGCTGGGCGAGGCGATAACCGTGCTGGCGGGGCGCGCCGAGGCCAAGGGACTGGCTCTGGGCTGCGAGACCGCGCCGGAGGTCCCCGCGAGGGTTCGGGGGGATTCCAACAGGTTGCGCCAGGTGCTGATCAACCTGATCGCCAACGCCATCAAATTCACGGACCGGGGAGGGGTGACGGTACGGGTGACGCTCGACGGGCGCGCCGCGGCCGCGTTCCGGGTCCACTTCTCCGTCGCCGACACGGGGATTGGGATACCGAAGGATCGATTGGGGGCGGTGTTTTCGCCGTTCGTGCAGGCCGATGCGTCGACCACCCGCAAGTACGGTGGCACGGGCCTTGGTCTGGCGATTTCGCGGCAACTGGCGGAACTGATGGGCGGCGGGATCGGCGTGGAGAGCGAAGAGGGAGCGGGATCCACCTTCTGGTTCACGGCCGTGTTCGGCCGGCCGGCGGCGGAGAGCGCGCTGCAACCCGTGGGCGAACGTCCGGTGGCCTGCCTGGCGGCCTCGGGCCCTAGCCTCTCCGGGCGGCAGCCGAGGATCCTGGTGGTCGAAGACGATCCAACCAACCAGAAGGTCGCCCAGGCCCAGCTTTCCAAGCTGGGTTTCCGGGCCGACATAGCCGGCACGGGACTGGAAGCGATTCAGGCGATCGAGTCCGGGGAGTACAACCTCATTCTCATGGACTGTCATCTGCCCGACATGGATGGGTACGAAGCCACCGGGCGCATTCGGGCCACCGGGAGAACGGATCTGCCTATCGTCGCCCTCACGGCGGACGCTATGGCGGGCAACCGCGACCGGTGTATTCGGGCGGGGATGAACGGCTTCCTTTCCAAGCCGGTGGGGTTGGACCAACTCAGGGAAACGCTGCTGGAATGGCTTCCCGCGCCGGAGGCCAGCTCTGCGGTCCAGGCCGCGCCTGCCGGGCCAGCCGAGAGGTCCGCCCCGGTCTTCGACGAGGACGAACTCCTCCACCGTCTCATGGACGACAGGGACCTGGCGGGCGCGGTGGTCGATGGTTTCGTTCAAGATTGTCCGCTGCAGCTCGCGCAACTGGCGGAGCGACTGGCTGCCGCGGATGCGCCGGGCACCCGCTCCCAGGCCCACAGGGTCAAGGGTGCCGCGGCCTGCGTTTCCGCGGGAAGCCTGAGCGCGGTGGGGTTGGAGATGGAACGGGCGGCCGAGGCGAAGGATCTGGACCGCGTGGGCGCACTCCTGCCGCGCGCCACCGGGGAATTCGAACGCCTGAAGACGGCGTTGCAGGAGGCCGGATGGCTCGCCGCTCCCCCGGACCTGCTATAATGAAACCTATTGGAAGTCGATCCGCACCCCCTCTCCCCTAGCCGGTAGTCGGCACGCAGGTTCTCCTCCTCAAACGAATCGTAGATGAAAACTTTTTCAGAACTCCCCCTTTCCGCGCTGCTCAAGCGCAATCTCGGTAAGCATGGCTTCACCGAACTCACGCCCGTGCAAGCCCAGGCCATCGAGCCGGCGCTTGCGGGCAACGACCTGGTTGCCACCGCGCAAACCGGCACTGGCAAGACGCTCGCCTTTGTCCTGCCCATGATTCAACTGCTCGAAACGCAGAAGGCGCCGGCGGGCATCCGCGCCGTGGTTCTTACCCCGACGCGGGAACTCGCCATGCAGATCGACGAGACCTTCCAGAAGATGGCGCACGGCACCGGAATCCGCGCCACGGTTGTGGTTGGCGGCATGAGCGAGCGCACCCAACTGAACTCCATCCGCAAGGGAGCTCAGGTGTTGATCGCGACGCCCGGGCGGCTGTGCGATTTCCTGGGCCGCGACCTGGTGTCGCTGGCCGCGGTTCGCGTGCTGGTGCTGGACGAAGCCGACCGCATGCTCGACATGGGCTTTCTGCCCACGGTCCGGCGAATCCTGGCGACGGCGCCCGAAAATCGCCAAACCATGCTGTTCTCGGCCACCATTGAAAGCTCCGTCCGCCACCTGGTGGACACGCAGGTACGCGACGCGGTGCGCATCACCGTGGATTCCATCACCAAGCCCGCGGAAAACGTAGACCTGTTCGTTTACGAAGTGGAACAGGACCGGAAGCAGGGCCTGCTGGAGGGAATGCTGAAGGCGGAAGCCGGCTCGTTCCTGGTATTCGCGCGCACCAAGCGCGGAGCGGAGCGGCTCTCGAAGCGGCTGGCGCAGGGCGGCGTGAAGGCCACGGCCATCCACGGCGACCGCAGCCAGAACCAGCGCACCCAGGCGCTGAAGGGCTTCCAGGACGGATACTACCGCGTGCTGGTAGCCACCGACGTAGCGGCGCGCGGCATCCACGTGGACGGCATTTCGCACGTCGTAAATTACGACCTTCCGCAGGTTCCCGAGGACTTCATTCACCGCGTGGGGCGGACGGGGCGCATGGGCGCCCGCGGCGTGGCCTCGACTTTCGCGACCCGCGTGGAGCGGAGCGATATCGCCACCATCGAGCGGACCCTGAAGGTCCGGCTGACGCGGCGCTCGATGACGGGCGAAGTGCTTCACGAGGCTCCCGTGATCGAGATGCCGAAGGCGGCGCGCAACGTGCGCAGTTTCGGCCCCGGAGGCCGCCGCGCGGCGGGCGCCCGGCGGCAGATCTCCTGCGTTGTGTAAACGGCCCCGAGCGGGCTCAAGCGGCTCCGGCGCGGCTGGGTTACGATGAATCGTGTCCCAACCGCTCGCCCGCATGCGTCTGGATCTGGATTTCATGTCTTCCCCGGTGCCCGATCAGCCGGGGCTTTTCATTCGCGACCCATACCGTTTCAGCGACGCCATGCTGATCGTCCCGCCGGCGCTGGTGGAGTGCCTGGGGTGCTTCGACGGCGGCCACTCGGAGCTGGATCTGCGTGAGGTGCTGGTGCGCGCCACGGGCGAATTGGCGGTGAGCAGGATCGCGGACGGCCTGATTGGCACCCTGCGCCAGGCCGGATTCCTGGAGGACGAAACCTTCGAGCGCATGCGTTCGGAGCGGATCCGCCAATTTGCCGAACAGCCGGTGCGCGAGGCTTCGCACGCCGGGTCGGCGTATCCGGCCGAGCCGGACGAATTGCGCCAGACCATGGCGCGCTACATGGATGGCGATGCCGGCGCCCAAGCGGACGGCGAGGTGTTCGCCATTGCGGCGCCGCACGTCAGCCCGGAGGGCGGCTGGCAATCCTACCGCGCGGCCTACGCCATGCTGCGGCCGGAGCACCGCGAGCGCACCTTCGTAATCCTGGCCACGTCGCACTACGGCGAGCCGGAGCGGTTCGGGCTGACGCGTAAGTCCTTCCGGACGCCGCTGGGCGAGGCACCGGCGGATACGCGACTGGTGGACTGGCTGGCGGCGCGTGGCGGGTCCGCCATCGACATGGAAGACTACCATCACTCCTTCGAGCACACCGTCGAGTTGCAGGTGATCTTCCTGCAGCACGTGCTGGGGCCGGACGTGCGCATTCTGCCGGTGCTGTGCGGGCCGTACGCCAAGAGCCTGCTACAGGGCGGCGACCCGGAAGACGACGACGGCGTGAAGCGGCTCATCGAAGCGCTGGGCGAGTTGCGCGAGCGCGAAGGCAAGCGGCTGTTCTGGGTGCTGGGCGTGGACATGGCGCACATGGGCGAGCGCTACCAGGACCGTTTCGCGGCGGTGGCCGGGCAGGGCGCGATGAGCGAAGTGGAGGAGCGCGACCGCAAGCGCATGGCGCGGATCGAAGCGGCCGACGCGGCGGGCTTCTGGGACCTGGTGCGGCCGAACCACGACGACCTGAAGTGGTGCGGGTCGTCGCCCTTCTACACGTTCCTGAAGGCGGCGCCGGGGGCGCGCGGCGAGTTGTTGAATTACGAGCAGTGGAACATCGACGAGCGCAGCGTGGTAAGCTTCGCCGGCATGGCCTTCCGCTAGAACCGGGGACAGGCTGTCCCCAGGTTTCCCAGGGCGCGCAGGACGATTAGCGATTTTTCAAGGGCGGGGAGGCGCACGCGCCGCGTGAAGACGTCGTAGCCGGCGCCTTCGATGCGGGCCAGCAAGCGCGAGTAGATCGAAATCAGCGCCCACAGCGAGCGGCGGCTGCGGGGGTGGATCAGATCCAGCAGCGCCTGCGACTCGCGGTAGTAATCGCGCGCGCGAGCGGCTTCGAAGCGCATCAACTCCAGCAGGCCGCCGCCTTCGCGAATGGCGCGTGCTCCGTCCGCCAGGGCGGCTTCGGTGACGCCGAAGCGCGCCAGGTCCTCGGCCGGAAGGTAGACGCGGCCAAGTTCCAGGTCTTCCCGCACGTCGCGCAGGATGTTGGTCAATTGAAACGCCACGCCGCACTTTTCCGCCAGCGGGAGGGCGCTCTGCGTATCGAAACCAAAAATGTGGATGGAGACCAGCCCGGCCACGGACGCCACCTGGTAGCAGTAGCGGTACAGCTCGGGGAAGGTTTCGAAGCGGCGCGGGGTGAGATCGCCCAGCACGCCGTCGATCATCTCGTGGAAGTACCGGTGGGGGATGCCGAAGCGGCGCACGGTGTGGCGGAAGGCGGGCCATACGGGATGCGGACCGAAGCGGCCGTCGAGCGCCTCCACCATTTCGGTGCGCCAGGCTTCCAGGGCCTCGCGCGAGGCGCCGGCCTCGTCGCTCAGATCGTCGCATTGGCGCATGAAGGCGTAGATGGCGCACATGGCCTTGCGCTGCTGCGCGCTCAACAGCACGAAGGAGTAGTAGAAGTTGCGGGCACGGGAACGGGCCACGCGGCGGCAGTATTCGTAGGAGCGATCGACCTCGTTCCTCACGCCGCCCGCCGCACGGCCGCGCGGGCCAGCGACCCGAGCAGCAGGAGAACGCGGCCGGCTTTCGAAACCGCCGGGCGCGCCGAAAGCACGTCATAGCCGCGCCGCTCGATCATGTCGAGCACGCGCAGGCCGCCGCGGCTGAAGAGGTCCAGATCGAGCGAGAGGCGCCGGTCCACCATGCCCACCAGCGGCAGGCCCTCCAGGAAAAGCTGGCGGGCCCGGTCTACGGCTTCCCGCATGGCCTCGCGGAAGGCCGGGGTGAAGCGGCGGGCAAATAGGTCCTCGACCGGGCAACCGTGGCGGGCCAGCAGATCGAGCGGCAGGTAGACGCGGTCCTTGATAGCGTCCACGGTCACGTCCTGCCAGAAGTTGGCGAGTTGCAGGGCGGTGCAGGTCGAGTCGGAGAGGCGCTGCCGCGCGGGGTCGGAATAGCCGCAGAGGTGCAGCACCAGGCGGCCGACGGGGTTGGCGGAGCGGCGGCAGTAATCGAAGACGCCCTCCCAATCCGGATAGCGCGTCACGGTCTGGTCCTGCACGAAGGCGGAGACCAGGTCCTGAAACGGCTCGGGCGGGATGGCGTAGCGGCGCACGGTGGGGCCGAGCGCCACGAACACGGGGTGGGTGGCACGGCCCTGGTACATGGCATCCAGTTCCGTGCGCCACCAGGCGAGCAGGCGGAGGCTTTCGGCGCGGTCGCCGATTTCGTCGCCCAGGTCGTCGGCCCAGCGGCAGTAGGCGTACACGTTGTAAAAATCCTGGTGCAGGCGCTTGGGCAGCAGGAAGCTGACCACGTGGAAGTTCTCGTAGTGATGCGTGGCCAGCCAGCGGGTGTAGGCGAGAGCGTCGTCAGGGGACCAGACGCGGCTGGACGCTTCGTCCGACCGCACGAATTCCGCCGGCCCCAGAAACGCGGGTTCGCCCGTGCCCGGCATTTACGGAACGATGGCCGTTTTCAGGTGCCCGTTGTGGCTCATCAAGTGGCGCATCACTTCCAGCAGGTTGGAAAGCGGCTCTTCCTTGTTGACGAAGAAGTTGGCCGAGATGTGCCCGGCGCAAACCAGGTCCAGGGCCTTCTGGATGAAAGCCGGAGTGTGGTGGAAGCTGGCTTTGCAGGTGATTTCGGAATAGTGCAGCAGGGCGGTATCGAGGTTGACCTTGCTTTCGTTGGGGCAGCCTCCGAAGAAATTCACCATGCCGCCGCGCCGCACCATGTTGACCGCCCACTCCCAGGTCTGGGGTTTGCCGACGGCCTCGATGGCGATATCCACGCCGCGCGAGTGCGTCAAGCTGCGGACGATCTTGACGGGGTCGGATTCGTCGCGGCACACCACCAGCTCGTCGGCGCCCAGGGCCGAGGCTCGGTCCAATTGCTGCTGGCGGCGTCCCACCGCGATCACGCGGCAGCCGGCCAGCTTGGCGAGCTTGACGAACATCAGGCCGATGGGTCCGAGGCCCATGATGGCGATGGTGTCGCCGGGCTTCGAGTTGCACTCCTCGAATCCCCGCACCACGCAAGCCAGCGGCTCGATCAACGCGGCGTCCTGATAACCCACGTGCGGAGGGATGAGGTAGGTATTCTTTTCGACGATGCGCGCCGGAATGCGGATGTACTCGGCATAGGCGCCGTTGTTGAACAGCAGGTCCTCGCAGAGATTCTGCAAGCCGCGGCGGCAGAAGAAACAAACATCGCAGGGAGCGGAATTGGCCGCAACCACGCGATGTCCGATGGAAAACCGCTTAACATCCTCGCCCACGGCGACCACATCGCCCGCCAGTTCGTGCCCGAAGACGGCTGGGGGGACGATCATTCGCGCGTGGTATCCGCGCCGGAATACCTTGACGTCGGTGCCGCAGGTCAGCGCCACCTTCACTCGGACAAGGATGTCTCCGTTATCAATTGTCGGCACGGCTACCGGCTCAACCTGCAAGTGCTCCTTGCCGTAAAGCACGGCAGCCATCATGTGGCTGTTCACTATGACCACCTCTGTGGCTGAACGATTATTTTCAACGAATTAGGTCCTGGATGCAAGGCTAAATCGATTCCTGAACGGATTTTAACCAGCGGCAGGCTATGGGAGATCAAATCCTCTAAAGGCAGCTCGCCGCCAAACACCAGATCGGCCGACTCTCTTTGTAGGTCTACAGAAGCACTATAGCACCCAAACAGGGTGCGCTCACCTACACAGATGTCGGCGCCCGAGGCTTCGATGCGCTCGGTTGTGGAAGTCTGTGCAAACAAAAGAATTCTAGCTCCGGGCCGGGACGAAGAAATAGCCCGGTCCACGATGCCCGGAACGGAAGTAGCCACAATCACCAGGTCGGCGCCGCGGCCGCCGGTCAAACGCTTCATTTCCGCAGCGACGTCCACCTTCGACGGATCCCAGGCGAACTCCGCCCCGCAGCGCGATGCGAGGGTCAGGCGTTCGGCGATCCTGTCGGTTGCGGCGATGCGCGCGCCGGTGCGGTTTACGAGCATGGTGAACATCAAGCCGATAGGCCCCTGGCCGAGAATCAGCACGTTCTCTCCGGGCTGCGGATCGCACTGGACCACCGCCTTGAGGCAGGTATTCAGCGGCTCCACCAGAGTGGCCCGTTCGAACGAGACGCCCTCCGGAATTCTTTCCACCCCGCGCTCGACAATCCAATCCATGACACGTACGTACTGCGCGAATCCGCCGCCCGCCGGTTCGAACCCGGCGGTCACTCCGACCTTCTTGTACACCGGGCACTGAGCGAAGTTTTTGCGAAGGCAATAGAAGCAATCCAGACACGGAATATGGTGGAACGCAACCACGCGGTCACCTGGCTTAAAGCGCTTCACGCCTGCGCCGACGGCTGCCACGATGCCCGCCGTCTCGTGTCCATAGACGCGCGGAGGGGCCAATAGGTTATGCTCGATCTTCTTCAGATCCGTATGGCAGATTCCGCAAGCTTCCACGCGAATGAGGATCTCCCCGGGCAAGATAACGGGCGTGGGGATCTCCTCGATGCCGACCAGACTTTGGCCGCGATAGACCGCCGCGTGCATGGTTTCCGGAATAGTGCTCACGTCAGAATCGCAAATCCGCAAAGAAATCTCCCAACGAACCCGCCGCCCGGACACACCGTTGACGCAACCGGAGCAGTTCCCGGATCCGGATCAACGGCTGGCGCAATGTACCCCTTAAGAGAACAATTGTATCGAACTGGCCGTCTTTCCGCAGCGCCTTGTTGAAATCGTTTGCCAGGTTTTCCCCCGCCAGGTCGGAAACGGCCTTCACACAGTAGAACGGAAGACCATGGGCAAAGGTTCGCCGGGCCACGCCAGCGGCCTCCATCTCCACCACCGCGGCGCCGGCGGAGGCCAGTTGGGCCTTCTCGGCGGCGGAGCGGACCACGTGGCCGGAGGAGTAGACCGTGCCGGTGCGCGAGGGGGCGGAGCCGGAAAACGGCTGGGCGGCGAAGCGGCAGTCGGCGGCAGAGACAAAGTCCGCGACCACCAGATCTCCGGGAGAAAGCTCGGGCCGGAGCGCGCCACAGACTCCGGTGCTCACCACGGCATCGGCGGGGAAGGTTTCGAGTGCCCGGTCAACGGCGGCGGCGGCGGCGGCCTCGCCCATGCCGTTGGCGGCCAGCAGAGCTTCGTGGCCGGAGACCAGCGCCATGCGGGCCCAGCGGACGGCAAGCGGCACGGGACGCGCGCGCCGGGCCTGGGCCAGGATGCCGGGGAACTCGATTTTGTCCGCCGCTATGATCAGAAGTTTCATCGTGACGCCGTACAGGCGGGTTAACAACCCGCCGCAGGCTGACAGCCTGCCCCACAAAACCAATCGGCTGCGCGCTTCAGGGCCGCGTCGGCGGGGCCGGGATGGAAGCCTAGCTCGCGTCCGGCTTTCTCGTGGGTGACCCACATCTTTTTGCGGGCCATGCGGACGGCGTCCAGGGGCACGCGGGGCGGGCTTCCGGTGACGCCGGCCCACGCGGTGCTGACGGCACCGGCGCAGTATGCCACCAGGTATGGCAGACGCACGGTGGACGCTTTGCGGCCCGTAATGGCCGCCAGCTTCTGCAGGATCTGCACCAGCGTCAGGTTCTCGCTGCCCAGAACATAGCGCTCGCCGGGCCGGCCATGCTCGCAGGCGAGAATATGGCCCTCGGCCGTGTCCCGCACGTCCACCACGTTCAACCCCGTGTCGATGAAGGCCGGCATATTCCCCTTCAGAAAATCCAGTACGATTTTGCCGGTGGGCGTGGGCTTGACATCGTGATCGCCAACCGGGGCGGTGGGGTTGACGATCACCACCGGCAGCCCGGCACGGGCGTATTCCAGAGCCACCGCCTCGGCCAGGAACTTCGACCGCTTGTAATGGCCCGCCATCTCCGCCAGCGCTACAGGCTGGGTTTCGTCGCCGATGCCACCGCGCGGGACGCCGATGCAGCCCACGGTGCTGGTGTAGACCACGCGCTCTACGCCGGCCCTGCGGGCGGCTTCCATGACGTGGCGGGTGCCGTCCACATTGGAGCGGTACATCTCGCGCCAGTCGGCGGCCCACAGGCGGTAATCGGCGGCCACGTGAAAGACCAGGCCGCAACCGGAGACGGCGCGTTCCACACTGGTTGCGTCGCGCAGATCTCCAGTGACGCACTCGACCGCCAGTTCCGGGGCCCGGCTGCCGTCGCGCATCAACGCTCGCACGGTGTAGCCGCGATCCAGGAGCGCGCGCGCCACGTGCCAGCCGAGAAAACCTGATGCGCCGGTGACGAGGACGGGCTTCATGCGCCGAGGGCTCCGGGCGGCCGCACGAAGAACGCATTTGGGCTTTCCGGGATTCCCCCGGCGCACTTTACGGCGCGGCTGCGTGCAATCGGGTAGAGGCGGGTTGACAACCCGCCGCAGGTTGACAACCTGCCCCACATCAACGAAGCATCCAGGCGAGCATCTTGAAGTTGTCGGCGAACTTCGCGTTGATGCCGTACGCGGCGGACGGCTCGAAACCGCAGTGCATCATACAATGCTCGCATCGCGGATCGTTTCCGGGACCGTAACTGTCCCAGGGCGTTCTGGTCATGAGATCCTCGAAGGTCTTGTAGTGGCCGTCGGTGATCAGGTAGCAAGGGCCTTTCCAACCCTTGATATTGTACGTGGGATTGCCCCAGGCGGTGCAGGGCAGCTCGCGCTCGCCCCTCAGGAACTCCATGTAGACGGGGGTCTGCCGCACGTTGTACTTTTTGGCGATGCGGTCGAAGTCGCGGAACTTCTCGTGGATGTCGTCCCGGGTGAGGAAGATTTCGCGGTCGTCCACCGCCGAGTAGCCGTAGGCCGGGGCGATCTGGTGACCGTCCACGTGGAACTGCTTGAGGTACTCGAAGAGCTCCTCGATCTCGGCCATGTCCGTCTCCTTGTAGACGGTGGTGTTGGTGCAGACCAGGAAGCCGGCGGCCTTGGCGGCCTTAATGCCGTCGATGGCGGCGCGGAAGACACCGGTCTTTTCCACGGCGAGATCGTGATTCTTCTCCATGCCGTCCAGGTGGACATTGAAGTAGAAGCGCTTGTCGGGGGTGAACTCACCCAGGCGCTTCTTGATGAACATGCCGTTGGTGCACAGGATAATGTGCCGGTTGCGCTCCAGGATGCCCGTGACCAACTGGCCGATCTGCGGGTACATCATGGGCTCGCCGCCGCAAATGGAGACCATGGGCGCGCCGCATTCCTCGACCGCCATAAAGCACTCTTCCAGCGGGACGCGCTCGCCCACCGTGGATTCGTACTCGCGAATGCGCCCGCAGCCGGTGCAGGTGAGGTTGCAGGCGTGCAGCGGCTCGAGCATCAGCACGATGGGGAAGCGCTGGCCGAGCATGGGATGCGGCTCGTGCTTGGCGCCGGTCTTTGGCGTGAGGATCTGGAACGGGTTGGATGCGCCGTCCGTGGGCGCGGCGTTCTTCTGCCACTCCGGACGGGGGCGCTTCTTGTTGCGGTAAATGTATCCGGCCATGCCGGCCACCATGGAGATGGGAAATTTCATAGTCTATCCATTCTCGTTACGCGCGCGTACGAACGAAGCGAGCGCCAGCAGAGGGAAATAGTCCTTGTAGAGGTGGTAGTTCAAGTAAAAGACCTTGGGGAAGCCGGTGCCCGTGGCGAACTCTTCGTCCCAGCTTCCATCGGGCTTCTGGCCTTCGAGCAGATATTCGATTCCCTGCCGCACGCTCAGGCTTCCGGCATCGCCGCCGGCGATCAGGCCCATGACGGCCCAGGCGGTCTGAGAGGGCGTGCTGGGGCCGGCGGTGAAGGTGCCGTTATCGTAACTGGCGCAGCTTTCGCCCCAGCCGCCATCGGCGTTCTGGATGGAGCGCAGCCATTCGCCGGCGCGCAGGACGTGGGCTTCGCGGTCGCTCTCGCCGGCCGCGGCCAAGCCGCGAAGGGCGAAGCAGGTGCCGTAAATATACGCCACTCCCCAGCGGCCGTACCAGCTTCCATCGGCTTCCTGGTGCTGCACCAGCCATTCGATACCGCGTCGCACGGCCTGGTGGTTGCGGTCCAACCCATGGGCCGCCAGGGCCTCCAGGGCGCGCCCGGTGATATCGGCGCAGGTGGGATCGAGCATGGCGTTGTGGTCGGCGAAGGGAACCTGGGAGAGGAACTCCCAATTGTTATCGGCATCGAAGGCCGCCCAGCCGCCATCGCGGGACTGCATGCCCAGCAGCCAGTCCAGAGCCCGGCGGTGGCAGGCTTGCTGCGCGGCGGAATCGCTCGCGTGGGCCTGGCTCAAGCCCAGCATGACCATGGCGGTATCGTCGATATCGGGGTAGAACTGGTTGTTGTATTCGAAGGCCCAGCCGGAGGGCTCCACGTTGGGGCGCTTCACGCTCCAATCGCCGGGTCGCCGCACTTCGCGCGCGAGCAGCCAATCTGCAGCCTTGGCAAGGGAGCGGTTCGAGCCCGCCTGGGCCAGGGCATAAGCGGCGATGGCGGTGTCCCACACCGGCGAAAAACACGGCTGGAAGAAAAACCGCTTGCCATCGTCCACCATGAGGCGATCGAACTGGCGCAGGGCTTCGACGCGCAAGGGGTGGTCCGGCGCATAACCGAGCGCATCCAGCGCCATCACCGAGTACATCATGGGCGGGTAGATGGCGCCCAGGCCGTCGGAGTTCCGAATGCGTTCCACCATCCACGCTTCGGCACGCGCGATGGCCATGCGGCGCAGTTTCCGCGAGCGGCCGCGCTCCCACCACTTAAAAATGCGGTCCACGGCGAGGAAAGAGTTGTGCCAGGCGAAGCGCCACTCTTTGCGGCGGAAGGCCGGCTTGGCGCCGGGCAGCCGCAGCTCGTCGAGATGGAAACCGGCGGGCACTGGCTTATTGGGATTGGCGGCGTGCACGATGGCCAGAGGCAGCACGATGGCGCGCGTCCACGACGACATCTGGTACAGCATCCCGAAAGGCAGCAGGGCCACTTCGGGTGGAATGCTGGGGCAATCCTCGCGCGGGTAGAGGCCAAACAGGCTGAGGTTCACCTTGACGTAGCTGTTGGCCGCCTGAATGCCGCCCAACTGGAGGATGCACTGGCGCAGGGCGGCCATCCGCGAGTCGTCCGCGGCAATGCCGGCCAGCTTGAGGGCGAAGTAGGCTTTCACCGAGGCGCTGACTTCCGCCGGGCCACCCGGGTAAATATTGAAACCGCCGCCGGGAAGCTGACGGGCGAGGATGCTGCGCGCGGCCTTGTCGATCAGGGGCCGAGTTTCCGGTTCCCAGCGGGCGCCAGTGGGCGGATAGAGCCAGAGTTGAAAGAGGATGTAATCGGATTCGAGGGTGGTGTCGGCGGTCAGTTCCGCGCACCAGTGGCCATCGCTTTGCCGCATGGCCTCCAGGCGCCGGGCGGAGGCGAGCATGGCGGCTTCGGCCGCGGTTTCGAGGGTGGTCCGGGTTGTGACCGGTGCACTCATCGGATGGACACCAGAAGCTCCGAGGGCAGGGAGAAGCGCACGTCCTCCTGCACCAGTTCGATCTCTTCCATATCCAGGAAACCCAGCCCACGCAAATATTCGATCAGTTCCGAAACCAGGTGTTCGGGCGCGGAGGCCCCGGCGGTGACGGCCACGTTGCGAACGCCATCGAGCCACTCCGCGCGCACGTCGCCGCGATCGTTGACCAGGTAGGAGCGGACGCCGAAATTGTCGCCCACTTCGACCAGCCGTTTGGAGTTGGAGCTGTTCTGGGAACCCACCACCAGGAGCAGGTCGCAGAACTCCGAGACCGCTTTTACGGCCATCTGGCGATTCTCGGTGGCGTAGCAAATGTCCTGGGCGGGCGGGCCCTGAATCAGCGGGAAGCGTTCCTTGAGGCGGTTGACGATGTCGCGGGTTTCGTCCAGGCTGAGGGTGGTCTGGGTGAGGAAGCGGACGCGGGTTGGGTCGGGAATCTCCAGGCGGTCGACGTCTTCGACGGTCTCCACCAGGTAGCTGCGGTCGGGCACCTCGCCCAGGGTACCGATGACTTCGTCGTGGTCCTTGTGGCCGATGAGCACGATGCTGAAGCCATCGCGGGCAAAGCGCACGGCTTCCAGGTGAACCTTGGTGACCAGCGGGCAGGTAGCGTCGATGACGTTGAGCCGGCGCTGCTTGCTCTCGCCGCGGACCGAGGGAGCTACGCCGTGGGCGCTAAATATGGCGCGAGCGCCCACCGGCACTTCTTCCAACTCTTCGACGAAGACCGCGCCGGCTTCGCGCAGTTCGTCTACCACGTGCTTGTTATGCACGATTTCCTTGCGGACGTAGACCGGCGGCCCGTAGAGGTCCAGGGCGATCTTTACGACGTCGATGGCTCGAACCACGCCGGCGCAGAAGCCTCGCGGACGAAGCAGAAAGATCTTCCTGGCGGTCCCGGTATTGGGCAAAAAAGGCTTAAGCGGCATACAGACAATTGTTTACGATTATAGCAAGTGGCCTCATGACGGAATGGACCGATGGAATATTAGTAGATGGATTGGGCGCGCGGATGGTTGCGTCCGATAATGGGATTCTGCGAATCCACCTGGGTGGTGGCCCGCCGCCGGAAGGGCGCCATAACTCCGCCAACCTGTTGCTGGTGGAGGCGATTGGGCAGTTGCGGGCGTACTTCGCGGGCGAATTGCGGGAGTTCCGGCTGCCGCTGGACCTGCGCGGCACGGAATTCCAGTTGCGGGTGTGGCGCGAACTTCTGAAAATTCCATACGGGGAAACCCGGAGCTACGCCGGGATTGCCCGCGCCATCGGAGCGCCAAACGCGGTACGGGCGGTAGGGGCGGCCAACGGGGCCAATCCGATTTGGATAGTGGTGCCGTGCCACCGCGTGATCGGAAGCGGCGGCAAGCTGGTGGGCTACGGCGGCGGACTGCCGCTCAAGAAGCGCTTGCTGGAACTGGAGCGCCCGGCGCCGTTGTTCCGGTAGGGCGCTACACAGCGCCGCGGCCAGGCGCTTCGCCGGCCTGCGCGCGGTTCATAATCTCGGTAGCCAGGGTCTGGGGATCGTCCACATTGGGGATGGTCAGGCGGCTGGCTTCGCCGGCGGTTTCGAGCGAAAGATCGCCGACGCCGAAGACGCGTTGCAGCAGGTGCTGTTCCACGCGCGCGTCCTGCAGCTTGGGGATCAGGATGTTGCGGGTGGTTTTCGAAAGCACACCGGTTTCGAAGCGCAGGTGATCGCCGATGACCGTTGCCCGGCTGGCTTGGCGGCGAATCCAGCGCCACAGCGGCCAGAGCAGTACCAGCGGCGGGAGGGCCATAGCCCAGGAGGGGCCGCCGCGCCACTGGGTGATGTAGAGGATCTCCAAACCCAGGAAAACGATGGCGGCGAGGGTCGCGCCCAGTTTGATGAACTTCAGCGTGGGACGGATGGTGAGATCGGTCACGGGGGCTCCTTTTCGATTTGATATTGTATCGCGGGACGCAAGGGAGCACCCGGCGGGGGATGCGGAGGGGGGCTCGGTGCAAACCCCGGAAGGCGGGTTGACAACCCGCCGCAGGTTAACAACCTGCCCCACATAAGGCGGATCACTTTTTGACGGGCGGGGGCGCGGACTTCCACTGCGAGTTGGTCTTCTTGCTCAGCTCGGCGATCATGTCGGCGATTTGCTTGGGCAGCTCTTTGAATATCGGGTTGGGCGGATCGAGCGCCTTGAGCGCCCGCTGATACAACGCGATCAGGGCGGGCTTGTCGGGCTTGTCTCCCTGCGTGAGAGTGTCGGCGGCCTGCTCGGAAAGACCCGTGGCCAGATTCAGCGCGCGGATAGCGACGCCTTTGCTGAAGGCATCGTTCGCCAGGTCGTACTTTTTCTGCGCGGAGTAGAACACGCCCAGCTTCTGCCAGGCCACGGCCAGCATGGGATGGTCCGCGGAGGTGGAGGATTCCCAGAGGTCGATCAGCCGGTGGTACATCGGGCCGGCCTCGTCGTACTTCTGCTGGCCGAATAGCGCGAAGGCCAGGCCATCGACGTCGGGAATCAGGTCGGCGTCGTCCTTGCCGAGGAGCGATTCGCGGATGGTCAGGGCGTGGCGAAAGGAGTCTTCGGCCTTGGCGTAATCCTGTGTGAGCGTGTAGGCGGCGCCTAAGCGGTCGAGGTCGTAGATCAGCGTCGGGTCCAGTGGACCGGCCAGTTTGGTGCGGATCTTCAGTGCGAAGGTCAGGGAACTTATGGCCAGTTCCGGCTTTTTCATCAGCATGTAGACCTGGGCCAGGCGGCTGAGATCATCCGCAACGTCACTGTTGTCGAAGCCGTGACCGGCCAACGTGTGGAGACCCATGACACGTTGAAGCACAGAGGCGGCACCATCGTAATCCTTCAGCGCTTTCAGATAGACCACGGATTGCAGCAGATCGGCGGGGATTTTGGGATCGTTGCGGCCGAGGACCTGCTCGCGCCAGGAGATGGCCAGCGAGAGGTTGGAGTTGGCTTCGTCGTATTGGCCAAGGGCTGCCAGCGCCGTGCTCAACCGCTTGGGAGCCTCGTAGCGCGCCGGATCGGCGGGATCGGGGCGGAACTTGGCCAAGTCCCAGGCCTTCTGGTAGGAGTCGCGCGCCGCGGCGTAATCGCCGCGCAGGTAGGCGGAATTTCCCGCGTCGAGCAGGGGCTGGATCTCATCGAGGGCGGGCTCCTGAGCAAAGGAGAAAAGGGCAAAGGCGGCAGCCATGGCGAAGGCTCGGAGCAACATGATACGAAATTTAGTACTAATTCATTAGCTTGTCAAGGGCGGCTGGGGTTGGCGGCTGGGGTTGGCCCAGCGGCCGCGCATAAGTGATGGACATCACGTTCCGCCGTTGTGCCAGCGGCGTTCATGTCCTACGATAGCCATACGGAGGATTTTGCGTAATGCGTTATTTCGTGACGGGTTGTGCCGCGATGGCACTGTCGGCTACCTCGCTGCTGGCCGATTTCAGCTACCAGGAGAAGACCGCCATAACGGGCGGCATGGCCGCGGCCGCCATGAAGGTTGCTGGAGTGTTTTCCAAGCAGGCGCGCGAGCCGATCGTGAGCACGGTTTCGGTGAAGGGGGACAGGCTGGCGCACCGGTCCACGTACAGCGCTTCGATCATCGATCTGGGCAGCCAGACCATCACCAACATCGATCTGCAAAAGAAGACCTACTCGGTGATGACGTTCGCCGAGATGAAGCAGATGATGGACGAAATGGCGCAGAAGGCGCAGCAGAAGGACTCCGGCAACGTGACCTTCAAGGTTTCCGCCAAAGCCACGGGCAACACCAAACAGATCGGCGGGCTGGACACCAAGGAGATGCTGGTGAAGATGCAGGCGGAAGCCACGGATCAGAAGTCGGGCCAATCGGGCGCCATGGCGATCAACCTGGATGTGTGGCTGGCGCCGGCCGTGCCTGGGTACCAGGAAGTGCGCGCGTTTTATCGCCGCATGGCGGAATCGCTGGACTGGACTCCGGGTTCGCAGGCGGCGCTGAACCCCGGCGTGGCTAAGGGCATGGCGGAGGCCTACAAGGAACTCAGGAAGATGGACGGAGTTCCGGTGTTCCAGACCATGAGCATCACCGGCGCGGGACAGCCGGATAGCGCGGGGTCCGGTAGCACGGCCCAGCAGCAACCGCAGCAGCAGGACCAGCAGGCGGCGCGGCCATCGCTCGCGGGAGCGCTGGGCGGGCGGTTCGGATTGGGCCGGAAAAAGCAGGACGACACCAGCAACTCTTCCGGCAGCGGTAGCCAGTCGGGCCCGGGATCGCTGATGGAGTCCACTACCGAACTCAGCGGCTTTTCCGCCGGGCCGGTGGACGACGCGCAGTTCGCCGTGCCGGCGGGGTTCAAGAAGGTGGAGCCGTCGCGTCGCGGCGCGCGATAACGCGTCTTTGCCTCGGGCCGCTCGCTTACGCTCGCGGTTCCGGGGGCGGGGCACACGGAACCGTGAGCGTAAGCGAGCGGCCCGACGACGACACCGGCTCCTCCCGCTGGGTGACGCATTCCGCAAATAATGGAACTCCGCGCCCCTTCGGGCGTGCTGGAACCGCGTGTGCCGAAACCCGTAAACTGAAGGCCGGGAGTGGCAATGATTCGTCGCGGATTGCTTGTGGTGTGCGCGCTGGCCGTACCAGCATTGGCCGATGAAGGGCTCTGGCTGTTTAACCAGTTTCCCAAAGAGGCGGTTTCCAAGGCGCACGGTTTCGAAGTCACGGACGCGTTCCTCGATCGCGCGCAACTGGCCTCCATGCGCCTTGGAGGCGGGTCGGGATCGTTCGTCAGCGCGCAAGGGTTGGTGTTCACCAACCACCACGTGGTCACGGATTGCATCGCCAAGCTGAGCGCGGGCGGCCACGATTACCTGCGGGATGGCTTCTACGCGGCCACGCGGCAGGAGGAGCTTCGCTGCTCCGGCCTGGAAGGCGCGGTGCTGCTGAAGATCGAGGACGTCACGGGCCAAATCAAGGAGCCCGCGGCTGAACCCTCCAAGGCGCCGGCGAAGACCGCGGCCGCGGAGAAGGCCGCGTCGCAGGCACTGGAGAAGCGCAACGCGGCGATAGCGCGCCTGGAGAAGAGCTGCGCGGAACGCACGGGCAATCTTTGTTCGGTGGTGAGCCTGCACTCGGGCGAGCGCTACGATCTGTACCAGTACAAGCGCTACGCCGACCTGCGGCTGGTGTTCGCGCCGGAGCGGGCGGTGAGCTTCTTCGGCGGAAACCCGGACAGCCGCACGTTTCAGCGCTATGGCCTGGATTTCGCGTTTCTGCGCGCCTATGAGAACGGCCAGCCGGCCGAGACACCGAAATATTTCAAATGGAATTCGGAGCCAGTGCGTGATGGCGACCTGGTGTTCGCCGCCGGAAGCCCCGGCGCCACCGCGCGCCTTTCGACCGTGGCGCAACTGACGTTCTATCGCGACACGCAACTGCCGCTCACGGTGAGCCGCCTGGCGAGCCGCATCGCCGGCGTGGTGGCCTTCGGAGCCAAGAGCGCGGCCAACCAGCAAGCCGCCCAGTTGACGCTGGTGACGCTGGCCGGAGAGTACAAGTTCGCGGCGGGCCGGCTGATCGGGCTTAAGGACGATTTCCTGTTCGCCCGCAAGAGCAACTTCGAGCGCAAGCTGCGCTCGGCGGTGCAACACGATCCCAAACTGGGAGTGGAAGGCGCCAAGGTGTTTGACGACGTGGCCACCGCTTACCGCACCTGGGGAGCGGCGAGCGAGCGGCAGTACGAAGTGCTGGAGAGCCCCGGGGCGGTGGGTTCGGCGCTGTTCCGCATCGCCCGGCAGGTGGCGCGGCTGAGTGAGGAGCGCGGCAAGCCGAACGACCAGCGGCTGGCGGAGTACCGCGACACGGCGCTCGAATCGCTGGAGCAGGCGCTCTACGCGCCAACACCCATCGAGGATGGCGTGGAGATCGCCCTGCTCACGCGCTATCTTGACGAAGTCAAAGTGATGAACGAAAAGGAAGTGCCCATCAAGGCGATCTTCGGCAGCAAGACATCGGCGCAGGTGGCCGAAGAGGCGGTCCACTCGACCAGGTTGAAGGACGTGGCCGAGCGCAGACGGTTGGCTGGAGATAAGGCCGCCGTTGCGGCATCGGCCGATGGCATGATCCGCCTGGCGCATCTGCTGGACGAACCGGCGCGGCGCATCCGCAAGCGGCACCAGGACGCGCTGGAATCGCTGGACGCTTCCGCCGCCGAGCGCATCGCGCAGTACCGCTACCGGCTGTTCGGCGCGGCCGATTATCCCGACGCCACCGGCACGCCGCGGCTGACCTTCGGCGTGGTGAAGGCGTACAAGGACCGCACCGAAGCTCCCGTGCTGGACGCTACCACCTTCGGCGGTTTGTTCCACCTGACGGCTAACAGCCAGGAGCGCTACACGCTGCCGCAACGCTGGATGGACGCCAAGCCGCAGCTCGACCTGGGGACGCCCATGAACTTCGTGAGCACGTGCGACATCACCGCGGGGGCTTCCGGCGGCCCGGTGCTCAACACCAAGGGCGAGATCGTGGGAGTTACTTTCGACGGGAACCTGGAGAGCATCGCACTGACTTACATGTACGCCGACGACGCCGCGCGCGCGGTGCACGTGTCCACGCCGGGAATCGTAGCGGCGTTGCGGAAGATATACAAGACCACGGGGCTGCTGAGCGAGCTGGGAATCGCAGCGGGGGAGTGACATGGCGCACCCCCGCGATGGGGTGCCGGGCAGCTATCCAGCGGGCGCCGGCAGGCGTTCGAGGTGTTGGCGCGAGCGGCCTCCCAACTTGCCCTGGGGATCGAGATCGGCGGCGATTTGAAAGTGCTCCCGGGCGGGTTCGGTCTGTCCCGTGGCAAGGAGCGCCTCGGCGGCGCGCCAATGGACGACAGCTAGAGACAGCGACGCGGCGGTCGTGGCCGGCACCTTATAGCTTTCAATACGCGGCTGCCCGGCGGCGGCGGGATCGACCAGCTTCAAGGCGTAATCGACGGACTCCTGGCAATCCGCCTGGCGCTCCAGGAGAGCCAGCGCCCAGGCCCTCCGCGCCCACTGTCCCGCTCGAATGATGTTGGCGAGGCGCGCACCGATGGGCTCGCCGGAGGCCGGGTCCACGATATCGTCCTTGCAGGCCTCGATGGTTTCTTCCGACAAGTTGAGCGCCCGGCGCGGGTCGGCGGCGTGCAGCAGCAGCACGTCCGCCAGGCTGCCGCGGCATTCGCCCCGCGGGTCGTCCATAGCCAGGGCGGCTTCCAGATATTGCCGCGACTCTTCGTGGCGGTCCATGTCCATCAGGGTGTTGCCGAGCGCGACCAGCAGGCGCGCCCGCAGGGGCGGTGGGAGCTTTTCGTCGTCGGCCATGGCCTTGCGATAGCACTTCTCGGCCTCGGGATATTTGCCCGCTATCGCCAGGCGGGCGCCGCGGCGGAGCAGGTCATCGGGACCGGAATCGCCGCTAATCAGGAGCCAGATCCCGGCGGCGCCGAGCACCACCAGAACGGCCGCGAACCCGATCAGCAGCGAGTTGGACGCGGCGCCCGACGGATTCACCACGAGCGCGCAGAAATACGATTGCAGCATATGTGGGACCGAACCCCGCATTGTACAACGCCGGGGCAGGCGCCGTGGCTGCTTACTCCACGGTAACGCGCGTGCCCCGGGAACCCTCGGGCTTGGACAGATGGGCGATGCGGGCGTCGAGCAGGCTCCGCAGCCCCTTCAGAAACTCGACGCGCGAGGCCCGGAAATGGTCGCGGGTGGCTTCCGGGAAGCAGCATTCCAGGAGCGGGAGCGCTATGGTACACAGCGGGCAGCCGAGTTCGTGCGCCGGAGCCGAAGCCGCGGCGGAGGCGGTCTTTTCTTCCATTTCAGTTCTCCTTCATTTCCACGGTCAGTACCTTATTCTCCAACTTCGCGCGGCCGGGGGAAAGCCCCGCCATGGAAGTGGGCAGCCCAATATGGCGGCGCAGCGAGCCGATTTCCACCACCAGCTCGTCGCCTTTTTTGAACAGGCTGACTTCGCCCTTGACGGCGAACGGCAGGACCAGGCGCACCTCGTAGCGGCCGTCCTGCTTGCTGAAGGTGTAGGGCGCTTCGGTGCGCACCACGGCGGCGGGGTCCTCGGTGTCGGAGTAAAGCGCGCGCGCCAGCTCCGAGAGGCGTTCGCTGCCCAGCACCTCATGGGTAAACAGCGGCACGCGCTTCACGGCGACGGGCGCGAAGTAGGTATCGATTTCGTCCAGGATGGCGGCCTGCGACTTGCGCCACTCCTCGAAATAGGCGTCGGTAACGGTTGCCGGCAGCACGCGGTTGGCGATCACGCCATCCACCGTCAACCCATGCAGCGAGAAATACACGAAGGCCCGCTGGGTTTCGCGTAGCACCATGCGCTCCGGATTGGTGACGAGGCGCACACTGGTGATGCGAGGATCTTCCAGCAACTCTGCAATGCCCTCCAACTTACCGAACAGCGACTGGATGTTGATGAAGTAGTTATCGGGGGGTAACTCCACCGGCGACACGCGATTCGCCAGCGGCCGCACCGCTTTCAGAAGACCGCGCTGGAAGGGGAAGATATGTTTCATGTACCACTCGAGGGTGGTAGGCATGCTGACGAAGCGCAGGGATTCCGCCGTGGGAGCGCAATCCAGCACGATGACGTCGTAAGTACCTTCGCGGCGGAACTGGTTGACGTACATCATGGCGGTCAACTCCTCCATGCCGGGGAGGATGGCCAGCTCTTCGGCCTCGACGTCGCCGATGCCGGTGGTGCGAAGCACGGAACTTACATAGGAGGATATTTCGCGCCAACTCCGTTTGATCTCCTTCTGGATGTTGACTTCGTGGATGGCGAGGCGCTCGTCGATGGGGTAGGGGTCGCCGGCCTTGCCGTGGAACAGGTCCGCTTCGAGGTCGAAAGCATCGGCGAGGCTGTGCGCCGGATCGACGCTCATGACGAGCGTGCGGTGGCCGAGGCGGGACAGTTGCAGCCCGGTGGCGGCGGCAAGGCTAGTCTTGCCCACGCCGCCTTTGCCGCTGAAGAGAAGGATGCGCATAGGTAGATTGTAGCCGGGGGCGGAGGAGCAGTGGCATATCGTTCGACACCGACGGCTATCGATGCTGCCGAGGTTGGGTGCGGTGCTACAATTCTCCAGTTCGCCGTTGAGAGGAGCCTCTGTCATGCCGTTAGTTCTCCCCTTCGTGCCGGTGTTGGCCGACATGGTATGGCCCGCGCTGTTCCTGGAGGAGCGGATTCTCAGTGTGGCGCCTATTGCCGTGGGGCTAACTGTCGAGTGGCTTGCACTGTGGCGTGGCGGATTTGGCTTGTCGTGGAAGAAAGCCATCGTGGTCGATATCGTGATGAATGCCGTCTCCACCGTGGCTGGCATCTTCGTGATACCGGTCCTGGGAATTCTGTGGGAGTACTATCCAGGATCGCTGATCTATAGTCACTTCCACATTGGCACCTTCAACCCTTTGACTTGGGCAGTGACATTCGCTATTGCCGTGATTGCGACCACCCTAATCGAGGCTGCAGTTGTGAGATGGGGATTCAGGATTTCGCTTGGGCGGCGGCGATTCGGGATTCTCTGCGCCGCGAACGTCGCCAGTGTCGCCATCGCGTTCGTTAGTGTCCTGACGCATCCGCCGGGGATGTAGTTCGGTTGCAGATGGCAACCCTGCGGCGCGAACCTGGTGCGCGGACGCTGGCCTAGCCTTCGCCCGCTTCCCGCTCGTGCTTCTTCATCAGCGAATCGATCAACGCCTCCGGAATTCGAAAACTCGTTCTCCGGAGGCGGCCGACTGCCCGGGCAAAGTCGACCAGACCGCGCTGCGCCGCGATGTCGAGAACCCCGAGGGTGCCGGTCACACGGAGTCCCCGGCCGCGTGCCACAACCACGCCCTTGCGGTCGTCCATTAGCAGCAGGTCGGCTCCGAGCGAGGTTGCGAGTGAAATTGCGGCCGTTTCTCCTTCATCGAGGCCTTTCACGGAACGCAGATCGAATTCAGGGCACGGTGCTTCGCGGACCCCAAGCCAAACTGGAGGGTGGGCGATCCAGTTCCGCACCGAAAGCGGGGCGTCCAGGTCCGGTATCGGCGATTACCAGGCGCACGGGTCAGTATCCCAGTTGTCTCAGGGCATCGCGATCCGCCTCGAAATCCTCCATGGTGTAGTCTTCGAACACACCGTGGGACTTGAGGAAGCCGTCCAGCCTGTAGCGCGTTCCGAAACCCAGAAGGCGCCGTAATTCCGGCTTGGTGAGGTGTCCGCTCTTGAATTCCTCGAGAGCCAGCGCTTCGAGGGCGCGCCGACCCAGGTCCCCACCGGAAGCGCTCAGGCTCCTGGCGACGTCATCCGGGATCTGGACGGTGAGTTCCATGCTGTCTTAACGTACCGTATCGGCCGGATCCAGTCAACCAGAACAAAGAGAAGGGCGGCCCGGCGCCGGGCCGCCTCTCAACCCGGGCCGCGGTCCGGTATCATCATTTCCATGCGTCATCTTGCATGGCTGCTTTCGCTCGCCGCTCCCGCGTTTGCGCAACCGCTGGAGGCGGAGTTGCACGCGCGCATCTCCGCCTTCCCGGGCAGCGTTTCGCTTTACGCCAAGAACCTGGACACGGGCGCGGCGGTGGGGATCGGCGAATCGGCACCGGTGCGCACGGCCAGCACCATCAAACTGCCCATCATGGCGGCGGTTTTCGATGAGGTGCGCCGCGGCAAGATTAAGTGGACGAAAGCGCTAACGGTGCGCAAGACGGACCAACTGGGCGGGTCGGGCGTGATTGGGTCGGAGTTATCCCCTGGCGTCAAGTTGCCGCTCGGCGACTTGGTCCACCTCATGATTGTGCTCAGCGATAACACCGCGACTAACATGGTGCTCGACCGGGTAACGGCCAATCAGGTGAATGCGTATCTGGATAGCATCGGCATCGGGAGCACGCGGGCGCTGCGCAAGATTCGCGGCGACGGCACGCAGCTTGCTCCGGCGCAAGGCTGGTCGGATTTCGGCAAGCAGGCCGAGAATCAAAAATACGGCATCGGGATGACCACGCCGCGCGACATGGTGACGCTGCTCGAACGGCTGGAGCGCGGCGAACTGGTCAGCCCCGCAGCCTCGCGCGAGATGATCGCCATCCTCAAACGGCAGCAGGACAACACCGGAATCCGCCGCCTGATCGACGCGCCCATCGCCAATAAGACGGGCGCCCTCGATGCGTTGCGTGCCGATGTGGGAATCGTCTACTCGAAGGGAGGCCGCATCGCCATGGCCATCTACGTGGACGGGATGACCAAGGTCGATTACGGGCCGGATAACGCGGGCTCCGTGCTGATTTCGGGTCTTGCCAAGTTGCTGGTGAATGGACTTGCCGGCCCCGGCCAACCCGCACCGTGAAACTGTGATGTAACGCACATTATTACGCATCGAAAGCTTGCGTAAGAAGCGAGTACCTCTATAGAATCTCAACTATGGTCAAAACACGCATTTTCGGCGCTATCCTCGGCGCCGCGCTCGTAATCGGAGGAATCGCGGTGGCCCAGCAGAAGCCGCCCAAGGAGAACGTATCGGCGGGTAAGCACCCCAACATCGCCGCGGCTCAGAAGCTCAGCCAGGAGGCTTATGAGAAGATCATAGCCGCCCAGCAAGCCAACGAGTGGGACATGCAGGGGCATGCCCAGCAAGCCAAGAACCTGCTCGAGAAAGTCAATAATCAACTGAAGCTGGCGGCGGAAGCAGCCAATTCCGCCAAGAAGTAGCCAGGGATTCGGCCTCGATTCCGCGCGGCAAGCTCACCCGGCATTCCGGGGTTGAGGTTGTGGTGTGCTCGTGGCAAACTGAGGGTGGATGGCCCACATGAAGTTAGTGGTGTTGCTGCTCTTGGGCGCGCCCGCTTTCGGGCAACCGCGCGAACTCGGGGCCGATTTCGGCTACGGCATTTATCGGAACGGCACGATCTTTTCGGAAGCCGGAACCGCTCAGGCGGGCGTGCGCAACCGTTTCGCCGCTGGAATCGTTCTGGGATACGAGTTCTCCAACTACGTGTCGGGCGAGTTCCGGTATCTGTATCATGACGGGCACCCGTTTCTAGAAGTGCCCGGAGTCAAGGCCGATATTCAGGGCCAATCGCATGCCCTGACCTGCGACTTACTATTCCATTTCAAGACCGCCGATCACCGCTGGCGGCCTTTTCTCGCCGGAGGCACGGGCGCAAAGGAATACGTGATTGCAGGTCCGGAGCCGTATCCGCAGCCAATCCCGCAGATTGCCTCGCTCACCGTCAACGACGTCTGGAAGACGGTCTTCAGCGCTGGCGGCGGCGTGGAGTTCCGGCCGCGTTCGCATGTGCTGTTGCGCGCGGAGATCCGCGACTACCTCACCACGTTCCCGAGGACGCAGATCGTTCCCGCGCCGCACAACACCGCCCGCGGCATTTTCCAGCAGTTCACGCCGCTCGTTGGCGTAGCGTACACCTTCTGAGCTGCTGGCGCGCGTCAGATCTTCGGCTTGCCGAGCATGCGGATGCGGACTTCGAAGTGGCGGCCCTCGTATCCGTAGAACTGCAGGAAGTTGGGCGCTCCGATGGTATTGTCAACGGCCGTGGGATTGCGGTGGCCGGTGGCGTTGTTGACGCCGCCGCGGAGCCCCAGGCGGTAGCCCCGCAGAGTGACGCGGCGCTCGATGTAGAGGTTGAGATCGAAAGCGGCCGGGTAACGGTGCGAATTTACCGCGCCCGATACGATGCCGCTGGCGTCAACTGTCGAGAACGGAAACCCGCTGCGCCAATCGGCGGTGCAGGCCAGGGCCCAGTTCTTGCGGTTCAGGAACGGAAACGGCAGATAGGCCCAACCCAGCAGGCGATTGGGCGTGTCCCACGGCATGGGGCCGGAGTTGGCGGTCACCTGAAGGGGCTGATCGACGCCCACGTCCAGCACGGCGTTAGACACGGCACGCGAGCGGACGTAACTTGCCAGCCACTCGTACTGATCACCGAAGGACTGCCGCACAGTGAGCGCGGCCTCGTCGAAGGCGTCGCGGCGGAGGTTCGAGAGGACGTAGGTGCCGCCGGAGCCATAGGTGAGCGAGGCGAGGTCCACGGCGGAGGAAACCGTTTCGGAGGCGTACACCAATCCGTCGCGTCCGCGTTTGCGCAACACCTCCGCCCGCGCGGAAATGGAATGGGCGAAGGCGTGCTCCATGCCGGCGCTCCAGTTGGCGAAGCGCGGCATGGCGAGATCGCCGCCCATGCGGAACAGGGCGACGAGCGGCGTTTCGGGAACGCCCGCGGCGGTGTACGGGGTCGTGACGGCCTGCTGGTCCAGAGGGCAGGCGAGGAGCGCCAGGTTGGGCGGTTCGTGGACGATGGCGTAGCCGGCGGTCAGCTTGGTGTGGTTGCCGGCCCACGGTGACCACGCCACCGAAACACGCGGCGCGACGCCTGCGCGGTGGATGGATTCGAACCAGTCCCCGCGCAGGCCGAGGTCGATGGCGAGGCGCGCGCCGGGTTGCCAGTGATCGGAGGCGAAGATGGCCGCGGTGGTGTCCGGCCGGCTGAAATTGCCGTTTCCGGCGAACGAAGTTGTGGACGAGGGCAGACCGGAGAGGCCGACAATTTCGAATTCGGTGCGGCGGATGTCGGCTGTGTAGTCGAGGCGCTGGACGTCGGTTCCGAACTGGAACTGATGCCGGCCGGCGAAGTGCAGCGCGGGCGTGGATAGCTTGGTGAATAGCTGCGCACGGCGCCCGTGGGCGAGCGAATCGGCGAAGTAATTCCCGCTGCGGCCATTGGGCGAGATCAGGTACGGCTGGGTGCCTTGCGGGATGCCGTGTTTGCCGGTCGCCTGCCACCCGAAGCCGGTTTCGAGCACGGCGCCGCGGCCCCAGGACTGCATGTCGCGCACGGCCCCCAGCCATTCGGTGGAACGCTGTTCGGTGGTGGTCGAGACCGGATCGAGCGCGTCCAGGCCGGCGTGGGCCTGGTGGGCGAAGTCGCTGAGGAAATCGCCGTAGAGAATGTTGGCGGGCGTCAGGTTCGCCTGGACGTGGAAGAGGTTGCCGGCGGTCCAAGTAGTGTTGGTGTCCTGCCCGGCGGGCAACCCGGAGACATAGCCGCGATTGTACTCGCCGTCGAAACTGTCGGAGAACCAGGCGCGGCCTCGCACCAGCGGGCCCGAGAAGCCGGCACGAGGCGTCCAATCGCCAATGTTCAAGCCGCCATGGGTGTCGAACCCGGGAATGAAATTGGTGGCCGTGGAGCGGAATTTGTCGGTGCCGTTTTCCGGAAGAATCGCCAGCGTGCCGGCCGATCCGCTGCCGGTGGTGAGGTCGAGCGAGCGGATGCCCTCCACCGCCAGCAGCGTGGAGAAGCGGCCGGTGACGGGATCGCCGATATCGAAGCCGTCCAGTGTGTACTGGGTTTGGTACTCCGCACCGCCGTGGAAGTGCACGCCGCCGGAGGGGTCCTGCACCACACCGGGCATCAGCTTCATGGCGTTGCGCAGGCTATGGCTGGAAGGGTAGGGGATGTCGTTGACCTCCGTGCCGCTGAGGCGCTCCTCGCGAGAGGTTTGCTGGGGATCAACAGGCGACGGCGACTCGCCCACCTCGACGCTCTGGAAGATCTCGCGCTGCGGTGTGAGCACCAGGGTCACTTCGGCGCCTTCCGCGGCAGCCTCGACTGGGCGGTCCTGAAGCCGGAAGTAGCCCACGCGTCCGGCGGTGACCAGGTAGCGCCCTTCCGCCGGTAGAGCCAGTTCGAAGGTGCCGGCGGCATTGCTGGTGGCTTCGACGGTGGGTCCACCGGAAGCGGGCCGCACCGAAACGCGCGCATTGGCTATGGGAGCGCCGCTATCGTCCACCACGCGGCCCCGCAGAAGCGGCGATGCCGCGGCCATCCAGGGCATGGCGGTAAGGACGAGTGCAGCGGCGATGCGGGCCGGGGACACGGGGGAGCGTCTCCCTCCTCTTTAGAGGATACCCGCCCGGTGCCGCGCGCGAGAGGCTGCGGACACGGGAGGGCTCTTCCCGCGCCCGGGCCGCTCGCTGACGCGCGCGGCTCCGGGGGGGACGGGATGTGGCGGCGCCCTTGACTACTTCGCTTCGGCGCGGCTCCAACCGCGAATCTCTGCGATTTCGGCGGGAGGAATGTGCAGGAATTCAAGAAACTCCTGGTGCTCGGCGGGCGCGGACTTTTCGAACTCGGAGTGCCAGCGTCGCATGTCATCTTTAGTGAAACCGGCGGATTGCATCACGGCAACCCATTTCTCTTTTGTGACCATTGGGTCTCTCCTTGGCAGCATATTGGTTCGCAACAACCGCGCGATGGCCTGCTGGTGGTTGCGGAGTTGTTGAATGGCGCCATCCAACTCCACCATCCGGCGGCGCAGCACGGCGGCTGCGCTGGCGGTTTGTGGGGCGTCCACGACGGAACGGATGTCGGCGAGCGTCAAGCCGGAGTTGCGGTATGCGCAGATCTGGCGCAGGCGGTCGAGATCGGCATCGGAGTATAGGCGGTAGTTGCCGGCGGTGCGCCGGGGCCGCTTCAACAAGCCGATGGATTCGTAATAGAGCACCGTGCTGCGGGCGATATGGCAGGCGCGCGCCAGGCGAGTGACGGTCAGCGGCATGGTTCCTTCAGTATCGACCCTGAAGTTGTAGACAGGTCAAGAGGCCCGTGCGGCTGCGATAATGGGGCTCGGGATGCGCAAACCATCGGCAGAAATTTCCGTACTGTTTGAGGACGACGCCGTGGTGGCCATTGACAAACCTGCCGGGTTGCCCGCCGTGCCGATTCCGGGCTCGCGGACTCCATCGGCGTGGTCGGTGGTGTCGGCTGCCCTGGGACAGCGGAGGCAGCGCTGCTTCGTGGTGCATCGCATCGACCGCTTCACTTCCGGAATCCTGCTCTTCTCCAAGACCGACAGGGACCGCGACCTGCTGGTGAAGCAGTTCATGGCGCACACGCCCGAGCGGCAGTACCTGGCGGTGGTGCGAGGGCATCCCGCGCCGAAGGAAGCGACGCTGGTGCACTACTTCCGGCGGGTGGGGATGGTGCAGAAACTGCGCACGGAGGCCGACCCCACGGCGGCTCGCGCGGAGTTGCGGTACACCGTCGAGCGGCCGCTACGCGATGCAGCGGTGGTGCGGGTGACGCTGGTGACGGGGCTGCAAAACCAGATCCGCGCGCAATTTTCGGCGATCGGCCACCCGGTTGTGGGCGACCGCAAGTACCACGAGGCGGAAGCGGCCGAGCGGTTGATCGAGCGCGTGGCGCTGCATGCCACGCACCTTGGATTTGCGCACCCGCGGTCGTGGGAGCGGATCACGGTCGAATGCCCGCCGCCGCGCGATTTCCGCAGCCTGGTGGAGCGATTGTCGCCGCGGAAGTAGCATGATGCTACCGTGAAGGTATGAGCCAGCCCGTGAAGCTTTCCGACGGCTTAGTTTTGGACGCCCGCGTGGCGGGCGAGATCGTGGAACGCTCCATCGCCGGCCAGGTGGAATACTGGGCGCGGCTGGGCCGCAGCGTGGACCTTCTGCTCGAAGGGCGCCAGGCGCTGGCTCTGTGCCGCGATGCCGCCGCCCGTCCGCTCTCGGAATGTCTCGATACGGTGGATTCCGCCGAGGGCCGCGCGCGTGTGACGGGCTTCCTGAGCAGCCAGCCATTTCCGCACTACGAACCGCACCCGGAGCGCCCCGGCGTGCTGGTGCGAATCGGCGAGGACGGCCGCCGGACCGTGGGCCGCTTCGTGAATCGCGAGTTCCGCCCGCTCGCCGCCAAGGCCCGGCGGAAGTGAGCCACCCACTCGACCGGCGGCCCGTCATCGTGGCGATTGCGGGGCCGAACGGCGCGGGAAAGACGACCTTCTACCGTTCCCATTTGGAGGCGGCCGGGCTGCGATTTCTGAACGCCGATGTGTGGGCGCGGGAGTTGAACATCGACGCCTATGCCGCGGCGCGCGCCGCCGGCGCCATACGGGAAGAACTGGTACGACAGCGCGAGAGCTTCGTTTATGCGACGGTGTTTTCCGATCCCGTTGGCGAGAAGGTGGCCTTCCTGAAGGCAGCCGCGCAAGCCGGCTACACGGTGGTCCTGTGCTTCATCGGCATCTCTTCGCCGCGCGTGAGCGAGCAACGCGTGGCTATGCGCGTTTCGCAGGGCGGCCACGATGTCCCCGCCGGCAAGCTGGCCGCGCGATTTCCGCGAACCCTGGCGAATCTGGCGGCGGCGATTCGCGAGTTGCCTCACGTCCGGATCTTCGACAACGACGATCTGCGGACGCCGTACCGCCTGGTTGCCATCTTCGAGGGTGGCCGGCTGGTCGAAGTGCACAAGCCGGTGCCGAAGTGGTTTCGGCCACTGGTGCTGAAGACAACCCGGACCAGGAAGGCGTAGGATTGAGGATATGGAACGCGTCCACATGACTGAAGCTCAGGTGGCGGGCGACTTCGCCGCCGTGCTGGAAAGGCTCAAGCACGGGGCCGAGGTTGTGGTGGAGCAGGATCACCGGCCCGTGGCTGTGATCAGCCCCGTGAAAGGGCCGGGGCGTCCCATCGACGAATGCATCGCGCTGGCGAAGGCGCACGAAGCGAGGCTCGGTTACGCACCGGTGCCGGACGCCGATTTCGGCGCCGACGTGCAGGCTGCAATCGACGCGCACCGCGATCCGCTCGACACCTCCGTATGGGACTGATCCTGGATTCCGGCGTCCTGATCGCAACCGAGCGTGACGCAGTGCCGGTGAGCAGCTTGCTCGCGGCACTCGAACGAGAGCATGGGGAAGTAGAGATAGTGCTCTCTGCCATCACCGTGATCGAGCTGGAACACGGACTGCATCGCGCCCGAACCGCGGAACAGGCGCGAAATCGGCGGCGCTACCTGGACAGCGTTTTCGCGGCAATCCCGGTGGAACCGTTCACTATGGAAATGGCTCAGGTGGCGGCAAGGGTGGACGCCGAGGCACGAAAGACGGGGTGCGTGATTCCATTCGCAGATCTGCTGATCGGCGCCGTGGCGCTCCAGTTCGGATACGCGGTCGGCACGAGGAACCTGCGCCACTTCCGGATGATTCCCGGCCTGGTGGTGAAGCAGATCTGAGGGGCCGCTGGAGGGCGCTGGCTCTATTGCTCCGCAAGAAAGTCCCCGAGGGGCCTCTTGTGTTTGCGGGAGTTGCAGCCAAGGCAAGCTGTGACAAGATTATCGAGACCGTTGCCACCGCCCTCAGTGACGGGCCTGATGTGGTCGAGCGTAGCGGTAAAGCGAGTCAACTGCTTCTCGCAATAGCGGCACTTGTAGGCGTCCCGCTCATATACTTTGATCCGGTTCTCCCGGACGTTGTAGTAGTCGATATCAGCGGCCGAGACTTCCGGCTTCGGCTTCGCTGCCGTCCGTTCAGCACGGAATACTCGGCATGCCTCGATTTCATCCGGGATAAGAATCCGATACAGCGTTCCATCCCGGCTCGGCTCGCCCTCTTTTCGGATTGCGCCTACGGTCTCCAGAGCACGAAAGATCTCCCGAACCTTTCCTTGCGAGATCGGATTCTCAACCGCCGCCGAGCGGGAGGACTTTACGCATCCACGCATCAAAGCCCTTCCACTGAGCCGCACGTGGGGGGTGCCGTCTTTAGCGATGGAGTGTCGGAACGCATACCAGTAGAACGCTGTTTCGTACGGCTCCAGAAGCGGCTGTAGATCGTCAACAATCTCCTGAATGATAAGCGGCAGTTCCAGAGCGGAGAAATCACGGTCCCCGGCGGGAAGCGCTCCGGCTTCCATGTCACCCTCCAGCTCGCTTAGGAGCTGACGTATCTTCTCAAGACGATCATTCATCGCTGAGCTACATTGTAGTTCTCAGAAGGGTCCGATGGTTGCGTGTATCACTGGCCGCCCCTACTTCCCAGCGCCGCGAATCGCAATCCCCAGCTCGCGCAGATTCCGTTCCGGCACGGCCGACGGGGCGTCGCACATCAGATCTGTTGCGCGGGCGGTCTTGGGGAACGGGATCACGTCGCGGATGGAGCTTTCGCCGGCCAGGATCATCACCAGGCGGTCCAGGCCCAGGGCGATGCCGCCGTGCGGCGGAGCGCCGAATTCCAGCGCCTCCAGCAGGAAACCGAAGCGGTGCTTGGCTTCCTCTTCGCTGAAGCCGAGCGCGGCGAACACCTTCGACTGGATGTCGCGGCGGTGGATACGAATCGAGCCGGAGCCGAGTTCCACGCCGTTCAGCACCAGGTCGTAGGATTTGGCGCGGCAGCGGGCCGGGTCGGCGGTTAGCTTCTCAAGATCCTCGTCGTGCACCGAAGTGAACGGGTGATGCGCGGCGCTCCAGCGCTGCTCCTCTTCGTCCCATTCGAACATGGGGAAATCCAGCACCCAGAGGAACTGAAGATTCTTCGGGTCGAGCAACTTGTGCCGGTCGGCGAACTTCTGCGCGGCGAACAGGCGCAACTGGCCACAGGCCTGGTAGACGGTCTCTTCGGGGCGATGGCCCTTGGGTTCGCCGGCCCAGGTGGCCAGCAACAGCAGGTCGTTCTCGGTGGCGCCCGAGCGCTCGCGCAACGTCGCCATGGGGCCGGGATAGTCGCGCTCCAGGCGCTTGGCGTCGTCGAACACGCGCAAGCCGCGCTCCTGGCCGAAGGCTTTCAACTCGTCGCGCTCTTTGCGAGAGGGCGCGCCGGTCGCAGGGATGTGAATCGCCACTAGCGGCAGACCGGCGACGGCCAACTCGGGCAGCAGATCATCGGCCGGGTACATGGGCGGAATTCGGCAATCCGGTTTGTCGCTGCCGTAGCTGCGCATGGCCTCAGCGTAGGTGAGGCGGCGGAAGGGCGCTTCAACGCGGAAACCGGCCACTTCGCAGATGCGCTGCACCAGCGGTTCGATCACCGCCAGCACGGTCTCCTGCTGCGGGAAAGACATCTCCAGATCGATCTGGGTGAACTCCGGCTGGCGGTCTGCGCGCAGGTCCTCGTCGCGGAAACAGCGGACAATTTGGAAATACTTCTCGAACCCGCCGATCATGAGGAGCTGCTTGAAGATCTGCGGCGATTGCGGCAGCGCGTAGAACGTGCCAGGCTGCACGCGGCTGGGCACCAGGTAATCGCGCGCGCCCTCCGGAGTGGAGCGCGTCATGAAGGGCGTTTCGATTTCCAGGAAGCCCTGCGCGGTCAGGCACTGGCGCACGGCGAAGGCGATCTTGCTGCGCAGAATGATATTGCGCTGCATGTGCGGGCGGCGCAGGTCCACGTAGCGGTACTTCAGGCGCACGTCTTCGCTCACGTCCACGTGCTCTTCCATGGGGAACGGCGGGGTACGCGATTCGTTGAGAATCCAGATTTTCGACGCGACCACTTCCACTTCGCCGGTATCGAGCGCGGGGTTGACGGTATCGTCGCTGCGGCGCGCTACCTTGCCCTCGACGGCGATCACGTACTCGGCGCGGACCTCGGTGGCGCGAGTGAGGATGGCGGAATCCACGTCCTGGCGGAAGACCAGTTGCGTGACGCCCTCGCGGTCGCGGAGGTGGATGAAGATGACGCCGCCCAGATCGCGGCGGCGATGGGCCCAGCCCATCAGCAGGACCGTCTGGCCCGTGTGCGCGGCGCGCAACTCACCGCAGGTGTGGGTGCGGCGAAGCTCGCCGAGAAAGTCCAGTTGTACGGAGGATTCCATATTCGATCGTATCAGTTCCTATGGTAAATGCTGCTACTTGGCAGTTCCGCGACGGTGCTGCGGTCCGAGCGTGCAGGGCGGTTCCGTGCACGCCCGAAAAGGCGGGTTAACAACCCGCCGCAGGTTAACAACCTGCCCCACATAAGACCGCTATCTCTTCGAGCGTTACTTCGCGCTGCTCGCCGGTGGCCATATTTTTTAGCGCGTAGCGGCCGGCGGCAAGCTCGTTGTCGCCTACAATCAGCGTGAAGCGCGCGGATAGCTTGTTGGCCAGTTCCATGGCGCGCTTCAATTTCGCTTCCACCAATTCCACCGACAGGCCGCAGCGGCGCAGATCGCGGGCCATCAGCGCGGCATGCTTGACGGCGGCCTCGCCCAGCGGCGCGATCAGCAGATCCAGCGCCGGCGCCGCCTGGCCCTCTTCCACGCTCATCACCAGGCGGTCCTCCCCGATCGAGAAACCAATTCCGGGCGAGTGAACCTTCGAACCCAACGATTCGGCCAGGCCGTCGTATCGCCCGCCGCCAAGGACGGAATTCTGCGCGCCCAGCGCCCCGTGCACCACTTCGAATGTGGTGCGCATGTAGTAATCCAGACCGCGCACCATGCGAGGGCGGATTTCGGCTTCGATGCCGCGGCTCTCCAGGAACCCGCGCACCGCGGCGAAGTGGTCGCGGCAGGGTTGGCATAGGTGGTCGAGGATGCTGGGAAGCCCGTCGATGATCACCTGGTCGGCCTCCACTTTGCAATCCAGCACGCGCAGGGGATTGGTCTCGGCGCGCCGCTGGCAATCGCCGCACATGCGTGCGGCCACGGGTTTCAGTTCCTCGCGCAGGCGCTCGACAAATTGCGGGCGGCAATTCTGGTCGCCCACCGAATTCAGCAGCAGCTTGAAGTCCTTAAGGCCGGCGCCGCGCAGCAACTCCACCACCATCTCGATTACTTCCGCATCCACCAACGGCGATTCGCTCCCGATGGCCTCCGCGCCGATCTGAAAGAACTGGCGGTAGCGGCCCTTCTGCGGCCGCTCGCGGCGGAACATGGGCCCCATGTAGAACAGCTTCTGCACGCCGGGGCGCTGGTCCAGGCGGTGCTCGATGTAGGCGCGGATTACCGAAGCGGTGTTCTCCGGGCGAAGAGTAAGCGAAGAGCCGTCGCGATCGTCGAAGGTGTACATCTCCTTGGTGACGATGTCGGTTTCGGCGCCCACGCCGCGCGCGAATAGCGCCGTCTCCTCCAGAATGGGGGTGCGGATTTCGTGGTAGTTGTAGCTGCGAAACACCGTGCGCGCAACGGTTTCCACGCGGTTCCAGACCGCGGTCGATGGGGGCAGTAAGTCCCTGGTTCCTTTGACGGCTTTGATCAAGGTAGTTGGAAGAATCCATGCTAGCATGCCGCGCGGGGTTACAATTCTGTGTATGCTCGCGAGGGTCCTCCTGTTGCTGGCTTCGGCGGCGATGCTATTCGCCCAGAAGCGCCCATTCGATTTCAACGCCATGATGGAGTTGCGGCGCGTCTCCGACCCGCAGATCTCGCCTGACGGACGCACGGTGGCGTTCGCGGTGCAATCCGTCGACATGGCGGCCAACCAGAAGCCGGTGCAGATCTGGACGGTGCCACTCGATGGCGACGCCAAGCCGCGGCAGATCACTCGCGAAGGAACGGCCAATTCGCGCCCGCGCTGGTCGCCCGATTCGCACAAGATCGCCTTCGTGTCCGACCGCGGCGGCAGCTCTCAGATCTGGCTCATGGACCCGGACGGCGGCAACGCCAAGCCGGTGACCAGCTTGTCCACCGAAGCCGACGGCGTGCTGTTCTCGCCAGATGGCAAGAACCTGCTATTCACTAGCGAGGTGTATCCCGAATGCGGCGCCGATGATGCCTGCAACAAGAAGAACCTGGACGCCGAGAAGGCCAATCCGGTGAAGGCGCGCATCTACACCGAACTGCTCTACCGCCATTGGACGCACTGGCAGACCCGCCGGCGCAGCCACCTCTTCGCGATCGCCGTGGCTGGCGGACCGCCCAAAGACCTGACCCCGGGCTCCATCGACGTTCCGCCGTTTTCGCTCGGCGGCGCCGACGATTACGACATTTCGCCCGACGGCCTGGAGGTCTGCTACTCCATGAACGCCGACCCCGTGCCCGCCACCAGCACCAATTCGGATCTCTACGTGGTGTCCATCAAGGGCGGCGACCCGGTCAAGATCACGGCAACGCCCGGAGCCGATTCCACGCCGCGCTATTCGCCGGACGGCAAGTACCTGGCCTGGCGCGCGCAGTTCCGCGCCGGTTACGAGAGCGACCGCTGGCGCCTGCTGGTGCTGGAACGCAAGACCGGCAAACTTGTCAACTTGACCGAGAATCTGGACCGCTGGGTAAACAGTTTCACCTGGAAGCACGATTCCGCCGGGCTGTTCTTCACCACACTGGACCGCGGCCAGCAGGCCATCCAACTGACCTCGCTGACGGGCGGCCCGCTGCAAATCGTGGCGCGGGCGGAAGCCGAACTCGACGACATGCAGTTGACCCGCGACGGCAAGACGCTGGTCTACACATCGCAATCCGGCGTGTCGCCCACCGAAATCTACCGCGCATTTTCGGCCGGCGGCGCGGCGGTTCCGCTCACGCACCTCAACGACCAGACGCTGAGCGAATGCCAACTTACGCCGCTCGAGGATTTCTGGGTGGACACCGAAGACGGCTCGCGCGTGCAGAGCTTCGTGGTGAAGCCGTATGGATTCCGCGCGGGCCAGAAGTACCCGGTGCTGATGCTGATTCACGGCGGGCCGCAGGGCGCATGGGGCCAATCCTGGTCGTACCGCTGGAACGCGCAGGTGTTCGCCGCGGCGGGCTACGTGGTGGTGATGCCGAACCCGCGCGGCAGCACGGGGTACGGCCAGAAGTTCATCGACGAGATCAACGGAGACTGGGGCGGGAAGGCTTACACCGATATCATGGCGGCCACGGATTACGCCGTTACTAAGCTGCCCTATGCCGACCCGGAGCGCGTGGGCGCGGCCGGCGCGTCCTTCGGCGGCTTCATGATCGATTGGATCCTGGGCCACACCGACCGCTTCAAGGCGCTGGTTTCGCACGACGGCGTCTACGACCAGCGCGGCGAATTCGGCGGCACCGAAGAGCTGTGGTTCCCGCTTTGGGAAATGGGCGGAACGCCGTGGGTCAAGCCCGAGGACTTCCAGAGGTGGTCGCCCAGCAGTTACGCCAAGGACTTCCATACGCCGACGCTGGTGATCCACGGCGAGCTGGATTTCCGCATCCCCTATTCGCAGGCGCTGGAGCTTTTCACCGCGTTGAAGATGCACGAGGTGCCGGCCAAACTGCTGATCTTCCCCGATGAAGGCCACTGGGTTCTGAAACCACAGAACAGCCGCCTGTGGTACTCGACGGTGATCGACTGGCTGGACTCCTGGGTGAAAAAATGAGATACGTTGCCGCCGTTGTGGTGCTGCTGATTCTGGCCGCAGCCGGGCTGGCTTATTTTTCGGTGCACACGGGGCTGGCGTTCAGCCCGGCGGTGACGGTGGTTGGAGTATCGGCGCCGGTCACCGTCCGGGTGACAAATCCGCATGGCGTGCGCAGTCTCACCGCATTCGTGGAGCAGAATGGCGCGCGCACCCAGGTGTTCAGCCAAAACGCGCCGGCGGCCCATCTCATTTGGAAACGCCACCAGCCGCCCCGCACCATCGCCTTCGACGCCGGAAAGATCAAGGTGCCTCAGTTGAAAGAAGGCAAGGCGCGAATTGTGGTGGAGGCCGTTTCGAACGATTTCAGCGGTCTGGCCGACACGGCATCCTGCGACGTAACCGTGGCGCTCGAACAGCCGCGGGTTACCGCTGACGGCCACCAGCACTACATCAACCAGGGCGGCATGGAACTGGTGACGCTCACCCCGGCCGGCGCGGTGACGGAATCCGGCGTGCGCGTGGGGCCATACGCGTTCCGCAGCTTCCCGCTGCCGGGCGGCGCGGCGGGCGAGCGATTCGCCATGTTCGCGTACCCCTGGGATGTCGAGGCCGGAACCGTGCCGCTGGTCTTCGCGCGCAATCTGACGGGAAATGAAGCCACCGCGGCGTTCTGGTTCCGCGTGAAGGCGAAAAAATTCCGCGCTCGCGATTTCCCGCTCACCGACGAACTCATGGCCACGCTCGTTAACTCGGTGGATCCCGACGGTACGCTGGCGCCGGGCCCCGATATGCTCACCCGCTTCCTCAAAATCAACGGCGACGTTCGCCGCCGCAACAACCGGCAGCTTGCCGACCTGCGCCTCAAGACCGAAGAGAAGATGCTGTGGAACGGCCCCTTCATCCACTACGGTAAGGAGGAAGCCAATTTCGCCGACGTGCGCGACTACATCTATCACGGCAAGAAAGTGGACCGCCAGGTGCACCTGGGTTTCGATCTCTCCGACGTCAAGGACGCGCCGGTGAACGCCGCCAACGACGGGCGCGTGGTGTGGGCGTCGAACCTGGGGATTTACGGAAATTGCATCGTGGTGGATCACGGCTACGCGCTGCAGTCGATTTACGGGCACCTGAGATCCATCGAGGTGAAGGTGGGCGACGTGGTGAAGAAGGGGCGGAAAATGGGGATTGCAGGATCGACCGGCCTGGCCGGCGGCGTTCACCTGCACTTCAGCATGCAGATTGACGGCGTGCAGACCAACCCGCGCGAGTGGTGGGACGAGCACTGGATCAAAGACCGCGTGCTGAGCAAACTGCATCCAGCCGAGGCTGCCAGCCCCCAGCCGAGTGACACTAAGCCTGCCCGGACGAAGAAGCGGCGCTGAACCGGCGGGCACGGCAGATGGCGCCACGGCCTGTTAGAATCGTTTGTCACCACCATGAATGAAACCAAGAAGGGTCTATTCATCCTGAATGGCGAAAATCTAGCCTTCACCTTCATCCTCGTCACCTCGCTGTTCCTCCTCTGGGGAGTGTGCAACGGGATGATCGACACGATGGACAAACACTTCCAGAACGAACTCAACCTAAGTAAATCGCAATCCGCCTGGGTACAGTTCGCGCACTACTTGGGCTACTTCCTAATGGCAATTCCCGCCGGATGGCTGGCGAGCAAACTGGGGTACAAGGGCGGGATCATCGCCGGCCTGCTGATCGTGGCGCTAGGCGGATTCTGGTTCGTGCCGGCAACGCACATCAATTCGCTTGTGCACGAAGGAAGCGTGTCACCCACCACGGCCTTCATCGCCTACCTGGCTGGGGTTTGCGCCATCGCCGCGGGACTCACCTTCTTGGAGACTATTGCGAACCCGTACACTACGGTGCTGGGAGACCCGCGCTACGCGGCCACGCGCATCAACCTGGCGCAGTCCTGCAACGGCATCGGGTGGATCAGCGGACCCATCATCGGCAGCGTGTATTTCTACAGCAAGAACGCCGCGGGCGTCAGCACTGGGAGCCAGACCCTGTACATTCCGTACATGGCGATCGCCATCATCGTGCTTCTGCTCGCCGTCGTGTTCTACTTCGCGCGGGTTCCCGACATCAAGACCGAGGACGACTACCACCTGGATGACGCCGCACCGGGGGTTTCGCATTCCATCTGGTCGCACCCGCATTTCGTAATGGCGGTGGCGGCCCAGTTCTTCTACGTCGCCGCGCAGGCCGGTATCTTCAGTTTCTTCATCAACTACATGACCGCCGAGGTTCCTGCCATCCCCGCTTCATGGCCTACCGCCGTGACCGGGCTATCAAACCACTTCGGCTCCGGCCTTATCCACGACTGGCTGCTTGGCTGGTTCGAAGTCAACAAAGCCGGAGTGCTCGCCATCAGCGACAAGGGAGCATCCAACCTGGCCTCGGTTGGTTTTGTGTGTTTCCTCATCGGCCGCTTCACCGGGGCCGGCCTGCTTAGAAGATTCAGTGCGCATAGGATGCTGGGCCTCTACGCGCTGATGAACGTCGTCATGTGCCTGCTTGTGTTCTTCAAGCTGGGCTGGGTGAGCGTCGCGTGCGTCTTCCTGAGCTACTTCTTCATGTCCATCATGTTCCCCACCATCTTCGCGCTCGGGATCTTCGGTCTGGGCGCACGGGCTAAGAAAGCGGCGTCCTTCATCGTAATGGCGATCATGGGCGGAGCCATTCTCCCGAAACTAATGGGCGCCGTGGCCGACAAATGGGACATGTCGCGCGGCTTCATCGTGCCCATGTTCTGCTTCGCGTTCGTGGCCTTCTACGGTTTCTACTGGTCCAAATTCAGCAAGGCGGACTCACTGACCATGAGCGGGCCAATAGCCGGACACTAGGGGCTCGTTGGCAACTGTTGCCAATTCTGTTAGGCTGGTTTCGAGGACGATATGCCGACAAGGAATATTAGCCTAACGGATCTTCTGGATTCTTTCGTCGAAACCCAAGTGATCTCCGGCCGCTACGGCAACGCCAGCGAGGTTGTGCGTGAAGGCTTGCGGCTGATGGAGTGCCGGGAGCGGGAAGAGCGCGCCAAGCTGAAGTGGCTTCGCGGCGCCGTGGCTGAAGGCCTGGATCAGATCGATCGCGGCGAAGGCATCGAATTCCATTCCTTGGGCGAGCTTAACCGGCACATTGATCGGCTGGGGAAGGACGCCTCGGAGGAACTCGCCCGAAAAGGCGAGTGTGCCTGAGCACGGCGGGCTACTACCAGTGGTCCTGTCCCCGACCGCTCGAAACGACATCCGGGAAACCTTGACATGGACCCAGGAGCGATTCGGCCAACGCGCGGCCGCCCGTTACCGCGATCTTCTGAAGCAGGCGATTAGCGACATCGCGACCGACCCGGAGCGGCCCGGGTCGCAGGCGCGCCCAGAGTTGGCGCGAGGCATCCGCACCTATCACCTGTCCTTCAGCCGTGGACGGGCACGAGGCGCCCTCGGTGTTGTCGGAAAGCCCCGGCATTTCCTGGTCTATCGCCAGCGCGGGAGTAGTGTGGATGTGATTCGCGTCCTTCACGACGCACGTGACCTGGAACGTCATCTGCCCCCGGCAGAGAACTGAGTTCCGCTAGAATTGAATCATCCCGATGCCTACCCAGGCCCGCGGCGCTACCGCCCGACAGTTCTTCTCCCGACACGGCGCGCTCTCCAAGTGGCACCCCACTTACGAGTTCCGCCCCGGCCAGGTGGAAATGGCCGAAGCCGTCGAATCCGCCCTCGCCGATAAGCGCCACCTCATCGTCGAGGCCGGCACGGGTACCGGCAAAACCCTCGCCTACCTGGTCCCCGCGCTGCTCTCCGGCAAACGCATCGTTGTTTCCACCGGCACCAAGAATCTCCAGGAGCAACTCTTCTTCAAGGACGTGCCGTTCCTGCAACAGCACTTCCCGCGGCCGTTGAAGGTGGCCTACATGAAGGGCCGCAACAACTACGCCTGCCGCCAGAAGATCTACGACGCCGCCGAATCGCCGGTGCTCGCCGGCCTGGAGGAGGTGGTCGATTTCCAGATCATTCAGGATTGGGAGAAGACCACCGAAATCGGCGACCGCGCGGAGATCGGCACGCTGCCCGAATCCAGCACCGTGTGGGCCAAGCTGGACGCCCGCTCGGACCTGTGCAGCGGGCAGAAGTGCCCCAACTTCGAGCGCTGCTTCATCACCCTCATGCACCAGCGCGCGGCCGAAAGCGATATCGTCATCGTCAACCACCACCTCTTTTTCGCCGACCTGGCTCTCAAGGACGAGCAGTGGGAGGGCGGCATTTTGCCCGATTACCAGGCCGTGGTGTTCGACGAAGCCCACGAGATCGAAGACGTCGCCGGGCAGTACTTCGGTGTGTCCATCAGCAATTACCGCTTCCAGGAACTGCGCCGCGATATCTCCGCCGTGGCGCGCATGAAGAAGTTCGGCGCCCCGGAATTGGACCGCATCCTGGACCGCCTGGAGGAACTCACCGACCGCTTCTTCGCCCTGTTCGGAGACGCCGAGCGGCGCACCGCCTTCCAGGGCCGAGATGCCTTCCGCGAGGCGAACGAAGAACTCTACGCCGACATGCTGACGGCCCTGGAGCTCGTCTCGACCCACCTGAAGCTGCTCGAAAACCCGCCCGACGAGGTGATCCCGCTATTCCGCCGCACCGGCGAGCTCTCCGGCGCCATGCGCTTCCTGATGGAGAACGACGACGAGAACTTCGTCTTCTGGGTGGAACGGCGCGGCCGCGGCTGCTTCCTTCAAGCCACGCCCATCGAGGTCTCCAGCCTGCTCACGGAGCGCCTGTTTTCGAAGGTGGACACGGTGGTCCTCACCTCCGCCACGCTCGCCGTCTCCGGCGGCTTCGAGTACATCCAGAAGCGCCTGGGCGTTTCCGGCGCGCGAACCCTTGTTGTCCCCGGCCATTTCGATTATCGGAAGCAGGTGCTGCTCTACGTGCCGCAGCAACTCCCCGAACCGCGCAACCCGGCATTCACCAAGGAAGCCGCCGAAGAGGTGGCGCGCATTCTGGAGCATAGCCGCGGCCGCGCCTTCGTGCTGTTCACCAGTTACCAGCAGATGCGCCTCATCCACGACCACGTGTCCATGGCCATCGATTACCCCACGCTGTTGCAGGGCACCGGCCCGCGGCGCGCGCTGCTCGAAGAGTTCCGCTCCACGCCCAACTGCGTGCTCTTCGCCACCGCGGCCTTCTGGCAGGGCGTGGACGTTCCGGGCGAGCAGTTGAGCTGCGTTATCATAGATAAGCTGCCCTTTGCGGTGCCCAGCGACCCGGTCGTGAACGCCCGCACCGAGTGCATTAAAAAGGCGGGGGGAAGTCCTTTCTACGATTACCAGGTTCCGCAGGCCGCAATCGCCTTGAAGCAGGGCTTCGGACGGCTGATCCGTGCCAAGAGCGACCGCGGCGTCCTGGTCCTGCTGGATAACCGCATCACGCGCCAGCGCTACGGACAGGTGTTTTTCGACAGCCTGCCCGACTACGGATTCACCACCCGCCTGGGAGACGTGGAGAAGTTTTTCGATGTTTGAGCTTACGATTGAAGAGACCTTCGCCGCCGGCCACGCCCTGCGCAACTATCGCGGCAAGTGCGAAAACGTGCACGGGCACAACTACCGCTGCCAGGTGTCGGTGGAGGGCACGGCGCTGGACGACATCGGCCTGCTGGTGGATTTCGTAGAACTGAAGCGCATCGTCCACGCCGTGCTGGACCGCATGGACCACCAGTGGCTGAACGAGTTTCCGCCCTTCGACAAGCTGAACCCTTCGGCCGAGAACATGGCCCGCTACATTTACGAGGAAGTCGCCGCTGCCCTGCCGGCGCGCGAAGGCGTCCGGCTGGCGTCGGTGCGCCTGTGGGAGACGGACACCGCCAGCGTCACCTACTTGCCGTAGTAAGCCGCGTTCTTGGCCGTGAATTCGTTCCACTTCTCCGGAAGGTCGTCGAGCGCGAAAATCGCCGACACCGGGCAGACCGGCACGCAGGCGCCGCAATCGATGCACTCCACGGGGTCGATGTAGAGCATCTCCGCCTCCGCGAAGTTGCGTTCGTCTTTCTTTGGGTGGATGCAATCGACCGGGCATGCGTCCACACAGGCGGTATCCTTGGTTCCGATGCAGGGTTCGGCGATCACGTAGGCCATGCGGTAGTCATACCACAGCGGGAGCGGGAGGTTCAATTCCGAAATGGGGGAGAAGAGCCGATGTCGCGTGTTGAATGGACGGGAGGACCGGCATGAGCCTGCCCGAAACGGACGGCATTGACGGAGTGCAATGCGTTACCGGCGGTGTACGGTGCCTCAGGAATCCGCGTTAGGAAAGAGCGGTGCCCAGTCGAGGGACACCCCATCCAAGCTGACCACCCCGGCTGCCCAGAATAATGGCAGAGATGCTTTTGGCACGGAATGAGGGAAAGCGAATGCCAGCCCCAGGCCGTCCATTCCAAGCGCACAACGCTTGATACGTTCTTCCGGCCAAGCCGCAGCGTCGAACTTCTTTTTGACAATGTAGCGCCGCCATAACTGCTCCCCCACTTCTTCACAAAACGTTCTGGCTCTGGAACGAAAATCGGGACTCTTCCACCCCTTTCCGTCCTGAAACGCATATGGGACTACCCTCGACCAAAGCTGCTCTCTAAATGTTCTGGTAGCCGCCAGCGAAGACTCGCGCGGATCGTTCTGCGGATTCGGAGAAGCTGTCCGGCACAACACGCGGATCGTTTTCGCGGCAGCGCTAACCACAACCTGAATGTTCGGGAGGGAGTGCGATGCGGTGTACTGCCGAAATGCAGCTTCACCGAAGTCACAGACCACGCCGAAGTGCAGCCTGATTGGAACCCTTGACAGCAAGTTCGGGTCCGGCAAACTCGGAACCTTCTGGGTCCGTCCCGGTGGTCGAGTCCCCCGCAGACTATCGAAGATGGCCTGGATTTCTGTCCCAGAGAACAGCCCATCTTCGACCAGTCGTAGAACCTTCGGGTGGTCTCCGGCCTGGATCGCCTCGGTGATGGGAAGGAGCGTCGCGGAGGCGCACTTCTTGCGTACAACATTGCTGACGGTGGCCCCACTCTTCCCCAACGTGTCATTGTTGAATCCGAGAACCAAATCGGCGCCATACAGTTCAGAATCGGCGCACAACGAGTCACCCAGGTCAGCGAGGGACATGACATCGAGAAGCTGCAGCAGATGTTCTCCGACTTCCCGGTGGTTCCCTAGCCGTTCGAACTGCGCAAGCCAAGTACTGACTTCGCCCTCGCCCACGACGTCGAGTCCATATCGGGAAAGGCGACCCAGAACGCAACTCAGCCAGTCAAGCCCAAGTTTACGCAACTGGTCCCGGAGTGCGTGGCCCTCAACAAGTTCGCTGATACAGGGAACCAGCAAAACCGTGTAACCCGCGTTCTGAAGTATCTTTTCGCCGCACTGAAGGCGGTTCGGGACGAGGACGTTCTGAATACGGTTGTTTTGGCAGTACTCGATGAGTCCACGCTTTTCGGAACGTGGGTCATCCATCGGAAAAAGGTGTATGTTCCTGCGGTCGGCCCAGTCGTATCCGGCGATCTTACTCAACGCCCCTTCAAGCAAGGCTTGGTTTTCCCGCAGGACTGGAATTAGCAGGGCCATACAAAAACTAATTGTAGTTTGTTTCCTTAGCCATTGATGATCAAGGACCGCAGAGCTTGCATCACAGATCCTAGCGGGAGCCGTAACTCGCTAAGCTCGCTCTCAGAAAGGAACTCCAAAGCCTTGATCGCCACCGCCCTCGTTTCTGGGGCCGCAGTTCGCGAGTGCTGAAGGCTCGGCGACCTAGACTCTGGCACGCGGGGATTGCCGGTCGGCTTATTGAGCCTCGTGGATCGGGCCAGTTGCTGAGAGGACCGGAGCAAGTTAGCCCACTGGGCCGCCCTGTCGCCGTCGGCTCCTGCCCCAGTTAGCCGTTCAGTAAACAGTCGGACAGCGCTGTCCACTCTGAATTCCTCCCACTTTGAAACCCGACCTTCCTCGCGCATGATGTTCGTAAACTCGACGCTAGACTCGGAACCCTCAATGGCCTGGAGGTAAAGGCTGGCATCGTCAGGATTAATGGACGCTACGAAGTTTCTGGCAATGGTCTGGTAGTCTTCTCGGGAAATCTTCTCGACTACGGTCGTGCCTTCCGTGGACGGGGTCCCGGCCACTGCGCGCAATAGCGAAGACCCTTCAGGCGACCAGGCAAACTGTACGGCTGTGGAGGGGTTAGTCACCATAGACCAAAGCCACGGGGATGCCTCGGCCTCCACGGGCCGCCAGCCTTCATCGCGGACGGGGGTATCGAGATCCCCGAAATGGACGCTATACATGTCGTCCAAACCCTTCTTGCCCTGCCAGCGAATCTCGGTGGGGAAGTGTCGGATGAGGAAGCTCTTCAACCCGCCGAACCGCCGCCTGAGATTCGGGTCGGTGAGATGTTCGCGGATGAACGCGCCAAGTTGTGCGCCAAGAACGCTCTCACCCGCTGAATATCTGTTGACCAGAGCTTGGCGGAGTTGATCCAACTCTGCGGCTGCGAGGCTTGTCGGGGAAGGAAAAGTGATGTTGTCCACTTGGGCTAATCCTTAGATAAAAGACGCCCCCTGCCAATCCATTGGCAAGGGGCGTCAGAATGTCTAAATAGACTGGGGAGAAAAACGTCCACCAGTGCTAAAGGATTTGCCAGCCCAGGGAACCTTAGGCCCTGCGCAGCGGGGTGTTAGGAGCCGATACCCGCTTCTGGTGGACCGCCCGATACGCGGCGGACTGACCCCACAATCTGCTTTCGCAAACTCACCAGCCACTGACAGAATAAGCGTTTTCTCGGCGCAAGTCAATGTGCTCGTTCATACCACATCTAAGCCGCAGCAAAAGAACCACTTAGCCGCTCAAAGTGAGATCCGACCACCGCCAGTGCGAGACCGTCTCAGGGCAACGTTCTTCCACCCTGGAAAATCTACGCGGGCCCACTCCACATCGTGGCCATCTGCACAAAGGGCGTCGGCCACCGGCTTCGGGAAATTCTCGTCAGCCAGAATGCGCATCTACGCCGAAATCGGAAAAGCCTTGAATTCGTGGGCCAGATAGCTGGCGTACGACAGGCAGGCCAGGATGTCCTCGCGCGTCAGACCAGGACAATTCGCGACGATTTCATCGTCGGATTGTCCGGACGCGAGGAGTTCGAGGACAAAATCAACAGCCAAGCGCGTCCCTCGCACCACGGGCTTGTCGGCCAGGATATCGGAATCGACGGTGATGCGGTCCAACTGTGGCATACTCACAGTTGATCGTGTCGCCAAGCCGCCCGCTCCTCCGTTCACCCAATAATCAGATCGAGCCCCGCGGCCTCGGTGAACGCACGGAGATCCCGGTCTCCGGTAAGCGGCGGAATCCCGCGGTCGATACAGCTTTGCGCGATAAGTGCATCGCCCAGGCGCGCTATACGGCGCTTCGCCAGCACTTTCGCTCGCAACTTGCCTGCCCGTTGCCAATAGCCGGGCTCGACCTCGATTAGGGGCAGCTCCGAGAGAGCCTGCGAGACCTCCGCAGGAAACTCCGGGTAGGTCAAGATCTCGGTTAGTGCCGCGGGCACCATTGGCACCTGCCGAAGCGCACCCTCCCATCGCCCCTCCTGGTGCATAATTGATCTCGGAGGATCGCAGCCATGTCCCAACTCACAAATGTAGACCACAAGCTCGATTGGTCCGAGTTCACCACCAAGAAAGACGACCCTATGCCGCCCGCCGGAACGGTCGCCCCGGCCGCTTTCACCAAGCCGATGATCAACACCCAGGGCTTCGGCATCGCCGGCATTCCTGGCTCCAACCCGCCGAAAGGCCAGGTCAAGGACACCATCAACGTCAGCGTTGCTCTTAGCCCGGAAAGTTGGGTGGAGAAGTGGGTCTTCACCTTGCCGCAACCCAAGCAGGACGACCTCCTAAACCACGAGCAGGGCCACTTCAGCGTGGGCGCGCTGCTGGCCAGGGATTTCTACTACGACTTGCTGAAGCTGCGCAAGAAGGAATACAGCAGCCCCACCGTGTCCAACGCCGATTTCGACACCCTGAAAAAGGCTCGAGACGCGGCCATGGTTTCCATCATCAAGAAGTACGACGACGACACCAAGCACGGTACCGTGGCTGACCAGCAGACCCGCTGGGACGGGTTCTTCAAGTCGGCCACGACCCAGCTCAGATCTCCCTCGGAAACCGCGCCGGATGGGACGCCGCTGAAGATCAGGCTCGTCGATCTGCTGAAAACGTTCGGCATTACGGTCTGAGCCCGGACCGGGCGTCGCGGGACATTCCCGGGGCGCCCTTGCCAACGCATGCCTCGCGGTTCGACACTGTAGAAGATGCCGGCTAAAGTCCGTACCGCCGTTTTCCCCGCCGCCGGGCTGGGGACGCGCTTCCTTCCCGCCACCAAGGCCCAACCCAAGGAGATGCTCCCCATCGTCGACAAGCCGATCATTCAGTACGGCGTCGAAGAGGCCATCCACTCTGGGATTCAGAACATCATCATCGTCACCGGCCGCGGTAAGAGCGCCATCGAGGATCACTTCGATGTCAGCTTCGAACTCGAGCAGCAACTCGAAGCCCGCGGCAAGAAGGACCCCCGCGCCAGGGACATGCTGGCCACGGTGCGCGGAATCTCCGACATGATCAACGTGGCCTACGTGCGGCAGAAGGAGGCCCTCGGACTGGGCCACGCCGTGCTCCGCGCCAAGGAACTGGTGGGCGGCGAGCCATTCGCCGTGGTCCTGGCCGACGACCTCATCGAGAGCGAAACCCCCTGCCTGCGCCAGCTTCTGGACGTCTTCGGCTTCTTCGGTGCGCCGGTGCTGGCCGTCATGGAGGTGCCCCGCGAGAGCATCCACGCCTACGGCTGCATCGACGCCGAGCCGGTGACCCACAACGGCAGCCACGACCGCGTGTACCGCATCCGCGATCTGGTGGAAAAGCCCCAGGCTTCGGAAGCGCCTTCCAACCTGGCCATCATCGGACGCTATGTGCTGACGCCCGAGATCTTCGCCTCCCTCGAAAGCATCAACCCCGGCTCGGGTGGCGAACTGCAACTAACCGACGCGCTCAAGCACATGTTGCGCAGCCGCCCCATCTACGCCTACCGTTTTGAAGGCACGCGCTACGACGCCGGCGACAAGCTGGGCTTCCTGGAAGCCACCGTGGAATTTGCCCTCCGCCGGCAGGACCTGGGCGGGCCGTTCCGCGAGTACCTGAAGAAGTTGAACCTCTAGCCCCATGCTGCCTTCCGGTGCAAGGGACCTCTTCGAAGATGTGGTGGGCCCTCTTGGCTGCCTCGACAGCCCCGACGAGTTGGGCCTCTACTCGTACGATGGCGGCGTAGACTCGCATCCCCCCGATCTGGTGCTGTTCCCGCGCTCCGTCGAGGACGTCGCCGCCATCGCCCGCATCGCCTACCAGTTGCAGATTCCCCTCACCGCCCGCGGCGCGGCGACGGGCCTTTCCGGGGGCTCCATCCCCTGCCGTGGCGGCGTGGCGATGGCGTTCACGCGCATGAACCGCATCATCGAGATCGACCTCGAAAACGAGTGCGCCATCGTGGAGCCCGGCGTCGTCAACTGGCAAATCACCGAGGCGGTCGAGGAGCGGGGTTACTTCTTCGCGCCCGATCCATCCAGCCGGCGAGCCTGCACCGTCGGCGGCAATGTGGCGGAAAACGCCGCCGGCCCCCGAGCCCCCGCTTACGGCTCGACCACCAGCCACATCCTTGGACTCGAGTTCGTGTTGCCCGGCGGCGCCATCTTTCAGACCGGCGGCAAAGAGCCGGACCAGCCTGGCTACGACCTTAACGGATTGCTGACCGGCTCGGAAGGCGCCATGGGCCTGGTCACCAAGATCATCGTCCGCCTCACGCGCAAACCGGAAACCGTGAGGACCGCCCTGGCCGTCTACGATTCGCTCGCCGATGCCCTGCGCGCCGTGGCGGAAATATCCGCCCGCGCCATCGCACCGGCGGCCCTGGAACTTCTCGACGGCCCGGTGCCGCGCGCCATTGAGGAAGCCACTCACGCCGGATTCCCCGTGGACGGCGCCGCCGCGCTGCTGGTGGAACTGGCGGGCGAACGCGAACGCGTGAAGGAGCAGGTGGAGCGGATTCGCGAGGCCTGCCTCCTGTTCGCCCCGCGCAAGTTCCGCGTGGCCCGCACCCCCAAGGAGCGCGACCCACTGTGGAAAGCCCGCTGCGGCGCCCTGGGCGCCATGGGACGTATCAGCCCCGCCTGTTACGTGCCGGACGGCGTGGTGCCGCTCGCCGAGCTCTCGGGCGCGCTCGATTTCATCTCGGAGGTGAGCGGGCGCTACTGCCTCGCCATCGGCAGGATCGTCCACGCCGCGGAAGGCGCCATCGAGTCAGTCATCCTCTTCGATCCCCACCGTCCCGGCGATGCGGAAAAGGCGCGCGCCGCCGGAGAGGAAATTCTCCGTTACTGCATTCGCGTTGGTGGCTCCATCACGGGCGCGCACGGTGTGGGCATGGAGAAGGTCCACCTGATGGAGCGTTGCTTTAGCCAGGAGTCGCTGGCCATGATGCGCAGGCTGCGGCTTGCCTTCGATCCGGCCGGCATCCTGAACCCCGGCAAGGTGCTGCCCGCCGGGTAACGGCGGTGCGCCCGATGCCGCCCGGATTCGGGACTGGACGCGATTGCTCACAGCCGAGCCATCCGACTGTTGCGCAACGTCGCGAAAACCCGGGGACTCCATCCCAATGCGGCCGGACCGCGCGCGAAACCGCTCTGTTGCAAGGCGCCGCGCGGACGGGGCCGCCTGTCGCACCTGGGAGGATGCAAACCGCGTCACGGTTCAACGCGCGGTGCTAATCAGGTTGTGGGCCGCGCCGCCCAGGTTGACGAATTGTGGGACGGTGCCCCTCGCTCGCGCCGAGCCCGGCTCGGTTCACGGACCCTGGAGGCCCGGCGCGGCGGGCGAGGGTGCCCGCCCATCCCTCCGATTGGCACTGCGTCGTGCGAGCCTCCCGGCCCGCACCAAGCCTGCACGGGGGCAACATGGTTGTCGGCTGCCCCATTTCAAGCATTGTCTGGCTTCCCGCACAAGAACCTTACGGGCGCGAGGATTTCTTCCGGCGCAAGAGGCCGAGGCCGATCAGCGCACCGCCGATCAGGCCAAACGTCGCTGGCTCGGGAACGGAACCCACTTGCCCATTAACCGTAGAGTCTCCGGGAGGCGTTCCGGAATTGGGGGCGACGATAAGAGTGACCGGCGAGACCATATCGAAATACGTACTGCCGAAGCTGCCTGTCGAGGCATTGGTTGTCCCCGGCCCTATTATCGATGGCGGCTGCCAGTTGACCTGCACCGTACTACTGGACTCGGTGATGTTACCGCCTGCCGAGGTACCCACGAACATCCCCGTGGCCCCGTCAGTTGTGTCGGAGACCACCAGGTCAAACGTGAAGGCTCCGAAAATTGTGGTCCCACTTAAGCAACCCGTGCAGGTGAGCAAGAAGTCCCCGAAATTGATGTTGGAGGGCGCGCTGGCGCCGGCAACCATCGGTAAGATCGCTACCCCCACGATGGGGGCGGCTTTGAAAAGGTGTTTGGGTCTTGTCGTCAAGTTCCTCTCCTGTTGTAATTCGGTCTGGTCCCCTCTGCATTGGAGAACCGTGGCGTGCCAAGCAATGCAGGCGCAGGGCCAAACGGCCGATGTGCGCCCCATTCCCTGATCCCGGTTACATCGTTGTTACATCGCCGCATTTCTCGACGGACCTCGCGTATGGAGCGGTACGTAACGCGCGGAGAGATGTAACGTGGCCGGTAACGTGCGCTTGTAAGGCCAACTGGCGGGGTCGACACGGCCGGATGCCGCAATGCACAACCCGCACTCTGCGGGGCGGAGTTTGCAGCCCCGTTGCCTACCGCCCGGCTCGTGAACACTGCGCGAAGTCGAGCGCCCGAAATCCGCCCTGCGCACCAGAGAGTTTCGAAGACCGGCCGCGAAGCACTTCACAGTCTCCGGCATTCGCGCGCGCCTTGAAACGGCTGGCCGGCCGGGTCAGTTGCTCGCCTCCACCGCCAGCGATTTCCGCGCCGCCGCGATCCGCTCCAAGTCCGCGCGCAGTTGCGCCGCACGCTCATCGCCGCCGCTTTCCGCCAGCCGTTCGACCGTCCCCAGCAACTCGTCCAGACGCCGGCAGGCTTCCTTCTCGATACCCCGCAGCGCGCCGTTGATGCCGTCCTCCCACTGCGTGGCGAGCCGGCTGAGGTTTTGATAGACCAGGTAGGGGATGGTGCGCGCGAAATGGCGGCGCACGGCGGCTTTGATCGCCCATACCGGCAGAATGGGAGAGAGCAGTTCCCAATTCCGGTCGAACACGCGCCCGATCCGGATTTCGGGCGTCGAGGGCTCTATGACCGCGATCTCCGTCTCCGTGGTGCGCAACGGCACGCCGAACGCCCGCGCCGCGCGCTCAGACAAGCGGTCACGGAATTGCTGTAGCGCGCGAAACGCCTGGTCCCGAACCTTGTCAAGCGGCGCCAGAATCGAGCCGCGTTCTTCGACCGACACAGCGGCCAGTTCCTCGCGCAATGCGCCCGCCAGCCATTTTTCGAACAAGCGCAGCATGCTGGCCAGGTTCGCGGTCCATTTCGGGAATTCGCTTTCGAACGCGACCAGCAGTCTGCGCTCCAGCACGCCCTGGTGCGCGTCGAGTTGGCCGCATGCCATCGATCGCGTTCGCGCCGCCGCAAATTGCGCCACCAGCCCGATGGCTCGCTTGGCATCGTCCGCGAGTTCCCTCTCGCCGATTACCTGCCGCTTCAGCGCCTCCCGCTCGGACTGCGCCATTTCAGCCGACTTGAGACCGAGCGCCAGGTACTCGCCGCATTCCCGCAGCAGGGTGTCCAGCTTGCGCGCCAGTATCGATTCGCGCTCTTCGGCCAGCCGCTCAACGGTTCCGCCGATCAACTCCGTTTCCAGCGCCTCGCGGAATCGCTCGAAGCCGGGTCTGGTGGAATAGGGGAAAACTCGCGGCGTTCCGGGAAAGCGCCTGGCAAGTTGCGCGCGCACGTAGGCGGTCACCTCGGCCAACTCCGGCTCGCTCAGCAGGTCGGCCTTGGTGAGCAGCACGGCCACCTTCGGCGTGTATTGGTACAGCCTCCCGATCAGGTCGATGTCGCGCTGCGAAAGCGGCGGGTCCACGCTCACGGCCACCAGCGCCAGGCCCACATTGGGCAGCCAATCCAGCGCTGTTCGCGTGTTGTGGGCGAGCGCGCTATCGAGCCCCGGCGTATCGACGAACTTCAGGCCGCCGAACCGCCGCAACTCCGGCAGCTCCACGCTTATCAGGCCGGCCTCTTTGGCGTTCTCCGGGTTCTCCTTTTCGGAGATGTAGCCGCCGATTTCCTCCAGCGGAACTTCACGCTCGCGGCCATCCAGGTGATTCACCCGCGCCAGATCGCGCGCGCCGTAACGCAGTTCGGTCACCACTGCCGTGACCGGCACAACACCCACGGGAAGGATTTCGCGCCCGATCAGATGGTTCATAAAACTGCTTTTGCCCGCCTTGAACCGTCCCAGCACGGCCACGGCGATATCGGCCTGCCCCGCCGCCGCACGTACGCTCGTAAGCAGGCCGGAGAGCGCGGAAATTCCGTAGCGCGCCGCCACGTCCGCAGCCAGGAGCAAGGCCGGAGGATCGGGGATCCGTGGTTCCATCCCGGCAGCCCCGCTACTTCACCACCAGCACGTTGCAGCGAACGGTGCTGGTCAGGTTGTGGGCCGTGCCACCCCAGAGGTGTTCGTAGACCCGCGAATGCCCCGTGAAGCCGATGACCAGCAGATCGATGGCCTTCTCCCGGACGAGCTCGCCGATCACCCTGACGGCATGGCCGGGCAGGATATCGGTTTCGAGGTCCACGGAACGCTGCGCCGCGCGCGCCCGGCAGCTTTCGGCAAGTTGCCCAAAGTAGCTTTCGGCGCGATCCATCTCCTCGCGCAGCTCGTCGATCACTTCGGCCTGGCGCGGAATTTCCTCTTCCACGCAAATCATGCGCAGGCGCGCCCCCAGCCGCGCCGCCAGTTCGACGGCGAAATCGAACGCCTTGCCGGCGCTATCGGAGCCGTCGTGTGCAATCAGAATCCGCTCGATTTTGTGCATCACCGCCCTATCGCCTCCGTCTTTGGCAACAGGTGTCTGGGCATGAACCACGCGTTGGCAATTGCCGTTGGAATAACCGCACTAGCGATCACGGTCGCCACCAGATACGAGTATTGCGCCTCCGTGATGATCTGGTGATTCAGCCCGAAGAGAGCCGAGATGGTGCCGAACGTCAGTCCGGTGGACATCATCAGCGAGTAATATAGCCCCTGGGGCCCCTCGTGGTTGAACGCCCGCACGGTGGGTAGCAGCGGGACCATCTTGCCCACCATCTTGGCTCCAAACAACGCCAGGAAGGCCAGCGGCGTGGCCATGAGCGCCGGCACGGAAACCAGCGATCCGGCGCGGATGAAGTAGAACGGCGTGAGCAGTCCGAACGTCAAGGTGCGCAGGCGCCGGATCAGAACGTGATCCTTCCCCACGGTTCCCGCCAACACCATGCCGATAATGTACGCCGGAAGTACCGCCTCGCTGCCGGCCCACGCCGCCAGTCCGCCCATGCCGAACAACAGGAACAGGATGTATTTGGCTTCCAGCTCCGACACGCGGCCGCCGTACCGCCGGAAGAACCATGGGGTGACGAACGGCAGGGCCGCGAAAACCACCACGCATGAGCCGGCGAATATCAACGTCCGAACGGTGAACGGAGCGAAGATGAGGCCGAGCGCGATCACCGTTCCCAGATCGTTCACGAAGCACGCCGCCAGAATGCCCTTGCCGAAATCGGTCCGGTTCAGCCCGAGTTCCAGCATGACGGCGTAGACGACGGCCACGGACGTCGTGGATAGCGCGACGCCGGCCAGCCAACTCGATGGAATGGACCACTTCAACACGAAGTGCGCCATCGACGCCGCTCCCAGAAATGGCCCGAAAAAGCCGACCATTCCCACCACCATCGACTCCTTCCACTTGGTGCGGAAGATTGCCGGGTCGAGCTCCGCGCCCGCCAGAAACGTGAGGACGATGGCGCCGGTCCCGGCCAGAAACGCAACCCAGCCGGACCGCGCCCCCAGCACTTCGGTGCCGATCAGCGCGCCTATGACCACCTGGGCGACCGTGCCCACCACGATCTCCGAGAGCGCCGTCGAAATCCTGAACCAAATCGAAAGCAGCGTGGCGATCAACGCCAGAATCAGCCACAACGCCGCCTGAAACCAGACCTGTTGCATTGCGGTCTCCGATCTTCAAATTGTGCCGAGGGGATTTGGTAGAAGCCCCTACAGCAGGTACTGCCGTAGGAGTCATTGGCCGCTGGGGAGCGGCGGTTTGGCGAACTCCACCGCCTGATTCGAGAGTACAACAAGGGGAGGAGGGCGCGCAAGCCGGAGTCTTGTCTCATACGAGATGAGCCTGGAGAGGGGGCGTGTTTCTCATACAAGATGAGCCTGGAGGGGCGATGGCGGATGCTGGGAGTTGACCATCAACGTGCAGACCAAAGAGCGAATGAGCCTGGACGAGATCCGGGCGTTTCTGGAGGCCAGCAATGAGCTGGGATTCAAGGGGTGGAAGCGGGAGGAGGTGTACGGCTGGGTCAATCAAACGCTGCGGCAGCAAGGCTACCAGAGATTGAAGCGAAGCGGCCGAGGGTTGGTACGGAGGTACGTACAGAAGATGACCGGGCTGAGCCGTGCGCAGACGACGCGGCTGATCGCGATGTACCTGCGGGGGGAAGAGGTGAAAGCCCAGCCATACCGGCGGCATCGCTTCGCGCAGCGCTACACGCGGGCTGACATCGCGCTGCTGGTGAAGGTGGACGAAGCCCACGGGACATTGAGTGGGCCGGCGACCCGAAAGCTTCTCGAGCGGGCCTGCCACGACTTCGGCGACACGCACTACCAGCGGTTGGCCGGGATCTCGGTGGCGCACCTGTACCGGCTGCGAGACAGCCGCCTGTACCGGGAACGGGCCATCGCCTATCAGGCGACACGGCCGACGCCGGTGTCGATCGGGGAGCGGCGCCGGCCCGAGCCCAACGGCCGGCCTGGATACCTGCGGGTGGATACAGTGCACCAGGGAGATCTGGAGGGTATCAAAGGCGTGTATCACATCAACGCGGTGGATGAAGTCACGCAATGGCAGGTGCTCGGTGCGGCGGTACAGATCAGCGAAGCCTACCTAATGCCGGTGTTAGAAGCGATCCTGGAGCAGTTTCCGTTCCGCATCCGCGGGTTTCACTCCGACAATGGAAGCGAGTACGTCAACCACCCGCTGGCCAGGCTTTTGAACAAACTGCTGATCGAGCAGACGAAATCGCGGCCGCGGCACTCCAACGACAACGGACTGGTGGAGGCGAAGAATGGAGCCGTGGTGAGGAAGCACATGGGCTACACGCACATTGCCGCGCCCCATGCGGCGGCGATCGGGACTTTTTACGAAGAACACTTCAACCCGTATCTGAACTATCACCGGCCCTGCGGCGTGCCCGAGCAGGTGGTGGACAAGAAAGGCAAGACCAAGGTTGTATACCGGTGGTATGCAACGCCGTGGGAGATCCTACGGCAACTGCCTGATTTGGCCCGGCACCTCAAGCGGGGAGTGACCGTAGCAGAGATGGAGCGGCAGGCCCGAGTTCGCACTGACATGCAAGCCGCCGAGGAGATGCAGAAGGCCAAGCAGAAGTTGTTTGCGAGTTTCCAGCAGCGGAGGATCGCATGAGGTGCGGGAACTGTTTGATGCCGCGCGCCAAAAGCGCGCGCGGAAAGGTGCGCGGGGCGCTGCCCCGGAGCCCCGCCAGGGGGGATGCCCCCCTGAGACCCCCCGCCCGCTTTCCCTGCGCTGTCATGTTCCGGAACGGTCCTCGCCGGCAAGGGTGCGCTCCGGAAAATCTTTTCAACCGCAGAAAAGATTTTCCTCCGCCGCGCACAAACCGCGCGCCCTGGCCGGCTGCGGGCCGTTCCGAAGATCTCCCAATGATAAGGGAAAGCGGGCAAGTGCAAAGTCAAAACCAGTTCGCGTTTGCAGGCCTGCTGGGCCTCCCGTTGGTCGGCCCCGAGTTCGTGCAAACACTTCGCGAAAGGAGGCCCGGCGCCCGTCGTTTCGTAGCCCGTCTCCAGGCTCATTCTTGGATGAGAATATGCTGCCGGGGTGCGCCGGGGTGCGCAGGAAATCGCGGCTAACTCCCGGTGGTGTTACGCTGGGGATCTCCCAATGAACACCGTACTTCTGCTGACCTTCTCGAACATCTTCATGACCTTCGCCTGGTACGGCCACTTGAAATACGGCCACGCCTGGCCGCTTTGGAAAGCCATACTGGTTTCGTGGTCGATTGCGCTGATCGAATACTGCCTGGCGGTGCCGGCCAATCGCCTCGGCTATGTGCACTTCTCGGGATTCCAGCTCAAAATCATTCAGGAGGTCGTCACGCTGGTGGTCTTCACCGCCTTTGCGATCCTGTTTCTGAAGGAGAAGCTCGCGTGGAATTATCTGGTGGCGTTCGTTTGTCTGGCTTTGGCCGCGTTCTTCGCTTTCGCCTTCAAAGCGCCCGGACAGGCCGCGTAATTCGAGAGTACGGCAAGGGGCGAGGCCCACGCGAGTGCCGGCACCGTTACCGGCCGGCTGCTTCCCCCCTCTTGCTACTGCGGGTTGCCAATGCAACCGTCTTCAAATTGAGACTAAGCCGTAACGTTACTGCGACATCTATTCGCTAAACTGAGCCACCGGCTTCATATGCGCACAACCCCGCAACCAGCTCTCCTATTCGTCTTGTCTAGTATCCTGATTCCCCTGGTGGCCGCCCAGGCGCCGCTTCCTGATCTGGCCGGCCGATGGCGTTCCGCGGCGGTTTCATCGTCGGGCGTAAGCACGATCTTCGAGTTTCGCGGGGACAACCAATTGGAATCCAACTCCGCCGCGATATTGGAGGGGAAATACCGGTTGGTCGGAACCGACACCATCCTGTTGCAATCCAACAATCGCGAGGAAAAGCTGGAACTGGAGTGGGATAACCAGGATCTGGCGCGAATCGAGGACGAGGCAGCGGGTAAGTCCAGCGAACTGGCTCGAATCGGCAAGATATCCGACATCAAAAATCCGCTGACCGGCGAATGGAGCAGCACGCGCGAGTGGAACGGCAGGAAATATCCCGCCCGGGTGCTCTTCTTTGCCGATGGGAAAGTAGTCTGGATTGTAACTTTGCGAACGGAGCGTGGACGCTACTCCGTCCAGGGCAAGCGTATCCGGCTTGAAATTCCTGGCCGCCCAGTGGTGGAGGGCACTTTTGCCGTCACCGGCGCCCGCTTGACTCTTCCCGGTCCAAACGGCGGCGAAGCCGGTTTCGGCCGCTTCTGAAACCGTTTTCTCATCGCAGTGTCAGTATTTCTACATCTGAGCCTGATAGCCTCTTCCTTTACTGTAATCCGCGCCGGATCGTTGAGGTTAAGAGGAGGAAACATGCCGAATCAAAGGATACGAGTGTTACCGATTGCGATTTCAATGCTAATGGCCTTCCAGCCATTTGGTCTGGGGTTGGCTCAAGAGAGAGGTGCCGGTGGCGAGAGAGACGCCGCCCGGGCGCATTTCCTCGAAGCGCACAGGGAAGCCGCGAACGAGGCCGTTGGGCGCGCCAGCGGATTGCGGCCCGAACCGACGCTCAGCTATGAACAACTGGTGAGCCTGGTCCAACAGAAGGTCAAATACGTTTTCGTGATCTATCAGGAGAACCGCTCCTTCGATTCCTATTTCGGAACTTTCCCGGGTGCCAACGGGCCGTTCAGCCAAGCAGCCTCGGCAACCCCCGGTTTTACGCAGCCCATCGTGAATACCGACGGAACTACCGGAACGATCTCGCCATTCCGGATCGGCCCGGCGCAGTTTGCCGCCGACACGGATGACGTGGATCACTCGCACACCCGGACCGTCGCCAAGATGGACGTGCAAAATGGCACGGCTCTGATGGATGGGTTTGCGGTAACCGAGGAGTTGAAGTACAGCCCAACCGGAAACCCGTCGCTGCAGGCGAAGCAGATGGGCGAGTTGACGATGGCTTACGAAGACTGCGACACGGTGCCGCTGCTGTGGGCTTGGGCCGACCGGTTCGTGCTATTCGACAACGTATTCGAATCCATGACCGGGCCGTCCACGCCGGGAAATCTCAGTATCATCGGTGCCCAAGCTGGCCAGACCCAGTGGGCGCTGCATCCCAACAACACCACGGCCACCGTGCCGTTGCTGCTCGATGACGACCCGTTCTCGGGATCGCCTTCGGACAAATCGGCCAACCCACTTCCGGTGAACCCCACGGATTATCCCGGCTATGTCACCGCTTCGAATCTGACGTTTGCCACGCTTCCGCTCTCCATGCTGCTCAGCACCGCGGGCTCCGTCACGGCGACGGATCCCAGCGCCGCCACGGACCTGGTGGACGTTCCCGATGACGTGATATTTCTCAGCAAGCTATCGCAGCCGGCGCTGGGCTTCGGCTGGTATGAAGAGGGGTTCGATAAGGAATCCACGGACACTGCCGGCCCGGTGACCGCCAGTGGATCGCACGCGTCCTATATCACCCATCACAACGGTCCGCAGTACTTCGGATACGTGGCGAACACTCCCGCCCTCCGGTCGCAACTCCATGGACTAGGCGATTTCTTCACGGACATTCAGAACCATAACCTGCCGAAAGCCGGCGGCGTCTTCTACGTGAAGGGCGGCTATACCAATACGATGGGCCTAACTCCGGCCGATCCCGATCCAATCGTGCAGAAGAACTTCCTGGGCGATGACGATCATCCGGCCTATTCCGACGCGCAAATCAGCGAAGCCATGGTGGCCACCACCATCAACGCCATCGCGGCGAGCCCCTATTGGCCGCAGAGCGCGATCATTATTACCTGGGACGACTCGGAGGGCGATTACGATCATGTGCAACCCCCGATCGTTAACTTTGGGCCCGACAAAACGGCGCTTAGTTTCGGACCCCGCGTGCCATTGATTCTGATTTCTCCGTACGCCAAGCTCGGGTACATTTCCCACGACCAGGGGAGCCACGCGTCAGTCGTCAAGTTCGTCGACACGGTATTCGGTCTTCCGCCGCTGGCAACCCTGCCCGACGAACTGCTGGGCCGCTATCTTGGCCTGGCGGAATTCGGACAGGAGGACATGGGACCCCAGGACGCGATCACGCCGGGAATCTCGGACCTGCTGGATGCATTCAGCCCGTCGCGGTTGCTGGGCTACGCCACTCCGCTAACCCCCGATTACGTCATGGTAGCCCCGAGCTATATCAACAGGATTCCGCAAGTCACTGGCCTCGGCTGCTCCGATTTGGGAATCCTCACCACGGACCGGCAGTTGGGTATTACCAACAATATCCCGGCGGATTTCAACCCCCGCCCCAAGACAAACCCGACTCCAACCGGTCACTAACCGCAACTTCGGCCGTGCCACAGGGTTACTGTGGCACGGTCTCACTATAGGGACTTTCTAATGCGCATTCTCTTGGCTGTCTTGCTGCCCGTCGTAGCTTTGGCCCAACTCGACCGTTCCGCCGTGAATGGTACTGTTACCGATCCGAAGGGGGCTCGTATCCCGGGAGCGGCGGTCAAGGCAGTTCAACTGGATACCGGCCTCGTGCGAAGCACCCAGACCTCGTCGCAAGGAACCTACGCGCTGGATGGTCTTCCCATAGGCCGCTACGCGGTCGAGTTCAGCAAACCTGGATTCGCCGAGGTGCGCGTCGACCGGGTGGACCAAACCGTCGGAAAGACGACCACGCTCGACGCGCAACTAAGGCTGATTGGCTCGGCCGGAGGCGTCACCGTAATCGAGCCGCTGGTTCGTCTCGATACCGCCAACGTGGCCATTGGCTCGTCAATCGAGCAGGCGCAGTTGCGGGACTTGCCCTTGAACGGCCGCAACTGGTCCAGCTTGACCGCGCTTGCCCCGGGAGCGATCGACAACGGGCCCAGCGATCAACGCACCATCCGCTTCGCCGGGCACGGACTGGACGACAACGATTTTCTACTCGACGGCGTCGATGCATCCGGCATCCTCAATCAGGCGCAAAAGGAATACGTCCGGCTGGCTTTGCCGCTCGACTCGATCGCCGAATTCCAGGTGCAGTCGCAGAATTTCAACTCGGATACCGGCATGACCGCGGGCGGCCAGATTTCCGTGGCATCCCAATCGGGGTCGAACGCGCTTCACGGCGGCATGTTCGACTATTTCCGCAGCGACGGCATGGATGCGCGCTCGCCCTTCGACGGCGCATCGCCCGACCCGTTCCTGCTGAACCAGTTCGGAGCCAGCCTGGCCGGTCCGATCGCGCATGACCGGGCGTTCTTCTACGCCAATTACGAGGGCCTCAGGCAGCGCCTCGGCCAAACTCAGATCGGTCTCGTTCCGAGCCCGTCGTTCGCCGCACAGGCGGAGGCCCTGTCGCCGGTTTTGGCGCCCGTGGTAGCCGCGTATCCCAAAGGCACTTCGCCCACTTCCAATCCGCAAGTGTGGAACTACGTGGCGGGCGCCAATCAGGTGGACAACGAAGATTCGGGAATGATCCGCATCGACCGGCACTTTTCGGACAGGACGACCGCGTTCCTCCGATTCAGCGCCGACGAAGCCAATTATGCCGTCCCCACGGGCGCGTTAAATGTCCTGGCAAAGACCGATACCAAGCTGAAAAACGGCGTCGTGGAACTCCTTCATGTCTTGTCGCCATCTTTGTTGACCGAGGCTAAATTCGGCTTCAACCAGGACATCTATCATACGGCGAATGTCTCCTCCGTTCGGTTCGGCGTAAGCGTACCGAATTTGAGCTCGCTGACCGCCGGATCCACTACCGACGGCGATGGGGCCACTTTCTCCTACATAGACGACACGACCTGGGTGAAGGGGCGGCACATCCTGAAAGCCGGTGTTGAGATCCGGCGCATCGACATGAACCAGGGTAATTCTCAGAGTGGAACGCTGACATACTTGTCGCTCAATAACTTCCTGGCGAATAGCATGGATTCGGCGACCGATACGTCCATGCTTCCGCTCAAACGGCTTCGCAAGACTCAAGCCTATGGATACATCCAGGACGAATACAAGGTGACGCCGCACCTGACTGTGAACATAGGTTTCCGCTATTCCTTTTTCGACGTATTTCACGAAGTGGACAACCGGGCGATCCCATTCGATTTCGCTACCTGCGGCGGTTATTGCCCTACAGGAAGCGCGTTCACTTATCCGCGCCACGACGACTTGGATCCGCGGCTGGGAATCGCGTGGGCAACCGGCAAAACCGTTCTGCGCGCGGGCGGTGGTCTTTATCGCAGCGACGGCCAGGAAGACGACCAGAACCTCCCGATCTCGAACGACGTTCTGCGCTACACATTGTCCTCGGTAACTTCGCCCGGCCTGAGCTATCCCATCGATTCGTTTCTGGCAATTTCGACCGGAATCGTGACTCCACGCGATCTGTACCGCCATCGGAAAGACATGTATGTCGCGGCGTGGACCGTTTCCCTTCAGCGAACGCTCCCAGGCGGCACGGCCGCGACGGTGTCCTATCTTGGCAACAAGGGCACCGATATCCTGACTACGACCTATACCAACACCATCGATCCCCGAACCGGCGTACAGCCCTATCCGCGGTTTGGGGTGGTTTCCTGGAGAGGCAACGACAGCAATAGCGCGTTTCACGCGTTGCAGGTGAATGTCCGGCGGCAATTCCGGAAGGGATGGTTGCTTGCGGCAAACTATATGGCGTCGCACTCGATCAACGACGACGGCATTGGCGGCGGCGAGTCGGACACCCCGCAGAACGTGTTTTGCCGCGCCTGCGAAAGGGCCAGCAGCGATTACGACGTGCGGCAGACATTCAATCTGTCGGCCGTCTACCAGTTGCCTTTTGGGGCCGGGAAACCGCACGTTTCCCAACCGGGCGCGGCGCGCGCGATCCTCGGTAACTGGCAACTCAGCGGAATCGCGTCGGCGCGAACCGGCCTCCCGGTAAACGTAGTCGTCACGCGGTCAAACTCGGTTCTTCCCGATCTCTACAGTGTGTCCGGCTCCGAGCGGCCGAACCTGGTGCCGGGCGTCTCACTGACGCCTCCCGGTGGACAGACGCCGCGGCAGTGGATCAATCCGGCGGCGTTCGCTATTCCGGTTCCGGGAACCTTTGGAGACGCCGGACGGAATTTGGTGCGCGCTCCCGGCTTGTGGCAGGCGGACGCGGCCCTCGCGAAGACGGTCGGGATCGGCGAGCGGATGGGCTTGCAGTTTCGTGCCGAGGCTTTCAACCTTTTTAATCGCGCTCAGTACGGCAGCCCGCAAGCCAATCTCTCGTCCCCGCTGAGCTTCGGGGTCATCACGGCACCCGTGAACCAGGGAGCCACCGGAAGTGGAACGCCGCGGCAGTTCCAGCTTGCCTTGCGGTTGACTTTCTAGCGTTGCCGCAGGCAGTCAGCGAGGCGCACAGTCTGGATGGCACCCAAATGCCGGTTCCGGCCAGCGGAGCTACCCGATGGCGCTTTTTGGTTCCCTGGCCGCGATCTTCGCACTCGCTTCGAGGCGCCACAAATGGCCGCCTGGAACGGGCGTGCCGAAGCCTTTTGGGCTTTGCCCGGATTGCCTACCCCCCCGCGCAACCTGTTACAACATCCCCAATGATATTGACCCGGGCCATAGTAACTGTCATACTGCATTCGCAATGGATGCTACACAAATGCCGGCCGCGCCCCCGCGGCACGGGCCGTCAGTAGTTGCGATTGTCTGCTTGGCATCTCTCGCCATTGCCGTTGGGTGCTTGTTCTTGAAGCCGATTAGGGCGCAAACACAGTCCGCGCCCGCACCCGTTGAGAAGACATTCGATATTGCTTCCGACCCGGATTTCGGCAAATTCAATCGGGTAGTGACGCGGTTTGCCGCAAAGCACCGCCCCGGTAAGGAGAATAACTTCTGCATCCTGGGTTTCTCGGTCGAAGGTACGAAAAGTGCGTGGGTCGTCTGGCGGGAAGGCGGCCAGATCCTGCTGTGGGATGGCGGCGACGACCTGGACCGCTCGCGGCGCGTCATTCATCTTAAGTCCGACGTTGTCGCTACCGAAGAGGACTTGCACGGCAGCACCTACCGGGTGACGAAGTCCTGGGTCGACGGTCTTACCAGAAGCTGCGAGAGTCCCGGCGTCAAAGTGCGCGCGGGCGGTGCGGCAGCTTCCCGGAAACGGAATGGAGAGTCTAAATGATTACACTTCCCGCAAGAGGCACGGACGAGGGCGCCGAAACGCGGGTATTGCTCGCGGAGTGCCGGGGACCGGCGGTTCAGGGATACAACATAGCCGATGCGACCACTTGTTTTCAACTGATGGACTTGGTCCTGTGGAACCGGGTCGCCAATCCCAAGCCGTTCCTGGCGAAGGCAGCCACTTTGGTAGCCGTGATTAAGGCCCACGGCCAGTTCCAGGGATTCGAGAGCTACCCCAACTACAGTTCCGGGATCGCTCAGAACATACAGGACCAATTGGACATCGCCAACAATCCGAAGGACAAGCGCTCGACGGTGTATGCCACCCACATCAGCACCGCCATCCGAATCGCCGGAGCGGACACCATAGCCGACCCTTCTCCGGGCGCGTTGACGGCTTGGCGCACGGGAGGTTCCGGATCGCCCGGTTCGGGTTTTACGCTGTACAAGACGGCGCTCGGAAACTCCTTCTATTACATGTAGTGAGGGCGGAACGGGAATCCCGTCACCGCTGGGCCGCTTCGCCGTAAATCTCCAGCACCTCTTGCGCCGTCCGCGACCAACTGAAACGGGCGGCCTGTTCGCGGCCGCGGCGGATCAACTCGGTGCGCAGCGCGCGGTCCAGCAGCACGTCGCGGATGCCGCGCGCGATGTCGAACACGTTCTCCGGGTTCACCAGCACCGCCGCGTCCCCCACTACCTCGGGCAGCGAGCTCACGTTGGAAGTGACCACCGGCGTGCCGCACGCCATGGCTTCGAGCGGTGGCAACCCGAACCCTTCGTACCGCGAGGGGAACACGAAGGCCGCAGCCGACTCGAAGAAACAGCGCAGCGTTTCGAACTCCACGAACCCCAGGAACCGCACCAGATGGTCCACGCGGCTCTTCATCACCGCCTGCCGCACCTCGGGGTATTGCGAGATGGTGTCGCCGATGATCACCAGGTGCAGGTTCTTGTAGTCGGGATGGGATGCCAGTTGGTCGCGCGCTACGGCGAAGGCTTCCACCAGCCGCGGCACGTTTTTGTGGCGGCGGATGTTGCCGGCGTAGAGCAGGTACGGGTAGTCGATCTGGTAGCGCTCCATGATGCGCTGCCGCTCCTCGGGAGCCACCTCCGTCCCTGCGCCGAAAAACACCGGGTCGGGCGCGTTATAGACGCGGCGGATGCGCTCCGGAGGCAGGCCGGTGGCGGCCTCGACGTCCCGCTTGGTGGATTCCGAAACCGCGATCACGCGGCTGGCCCGCGCCAGGCCGCGCTTGAAACGGTACCTTCGCAATTGCATGCGCAGGCCCGATGTCTCGCGAGGGAACAGCAGGTCCGCCATGTCGTGGACCGTCACCACGTACGGGCGGATCATGAACAGGGGGATGCGGCTTAGCGGAATGTGCACCAAGTCGGGCGCCAGCCCATGCACGTAGGCCGGGAACGCCAGGTTGTCGAACGCCTCGGAATCGCCGCGCGCGTAAGCGGCGATCTGGAAACTCTCGGGGAGATCCGCCAGCAGGGGCGCGTCGGAGTGCCCCGTCACCAGCGTGTACCGGTTCGCGCGATCCACCTCGCCCAGCGCTCGGCACAGACTGCGAATGTAAGTGCCGATGCCGAAGTCCCGAATGCGCCGGGCGTCGATGGCGATGTGCAGCGGCATGGCAGGGTATCCGGCGTGGGATGGTCTAGACCGCGGCGGCGCGCTCCTGCAATTTCCAGTGGTACAGCGGGAATCGGCCGGCCAGCGCGCCCACGCGCTCGCGCACTTTGGCGATGGTCTCGTCGGCGGCGGCGTGGTTCAACACTTCGGCGATCAGGGCGCCGGTCTCGCGCATCTCGGCCTCGGCGAACCCGCGCGTGGTGACAGCGGGCGAGCCCAGCCGGATGCCGCTCGGGTTGAGCGGCGGATTCACGTCGAACGGAATGGCATTCTTGTTGACGGTGATGCGCGCCTTGTCCAGGGCCTTCTCCGCTTCCTTGCCGCGAATGCCCTTGCTGAACACGTCGAGCAGCAGCAGGTGCGTATCGGTACCGCCGGAGACCACGCGGAAGCCCGCATCCATCAGGCTCGCCGCCAGCGCCCGGGCGTTGGCCACCACGCGCTTCTGGTACTCGATGAACCCGGGCTGCAGCGCCTCCAGGAAGCACACTGCCTTGGCAGCCATCACGTGCACCAGCGGGCCGCCCTGCGTGCCGGGGAACACCACTTTGTCGATAGCCGGTCCGAACTTTTCGCGCGCCAGAATAATGCCGGCGCGCGGGCCGCGCAGCGTCTTGTGGGTGGTGGATGTGACGATGTCGGCGAACTGGCAGGGGTTGGGGTGCAGCCCCGCCGCCACCAGTCCGGAGATGTGCGCCATATCGACCAGGAAGACCGCGCCAACCGAATCGGCCACTTCGCGGAAGCGCGCGAAATCGATGATGCGCGGATAGGCGCTGGCCCCGGTGATGATCATCTTCGGTTTGTGCTCTTCGGCGAGGCGCGCCAGTTCGTCGTAATCGATGCGCTCGTCTTCTTTGCGCACACCGTAGGGCACGACCTTGTAAGTCTTGCCCGAGAAGTTGAGCGGATGGCCGTGGCTGAGGTGTCCGCCGTGCGCCAGGTTGAGGCCCATGATGGTGTCGCCGGGAGACAGCACCGCGGCGTAGGCGGCCTGGTTGGCCTGCGACCCGGAGTGCGGCTGCACGTTGACGTACTCGGCGCCGAATAGCTTGCGGGCGCGGTCGCGGGCCAGGTTCTCCACCACGTCCGCGTACTCGCAGCCGCCGTAGTAGCGCTTGCCAGGGTAGCCCTCCGCGTACTTATTGGTGAAGACGCTGGCGGTAGCTTCGAGCACCGCTTCGGAGGTGAAATTCTCGCTGGCGATGAGTTCCAGTTGGGAATCCTGGCGCGCGGTTTCGTGCTGGATGGCGTCGAACACCTCGGGGTCGACTTCCGCCAGAGGGCGGCACATGCGTTCGGCTTCAGTCACAGATTCCTCCTGAGCGGGCGGTGGGGCCGCGCTGGCAATCTACAGTCCGCCGTGCTCGATTTGCGCGATTTCAGCCACCCGGCGGGCATGCCGGCCGCCGATGAACTGGGTAGTCAGAAAGATATCGATCAAGGCCATCGCGCGCGCTTCGTCCATATACTTGGCGCCGATCGTCAGCACGTTGGCGTCGTTGTGTTCGCGCGTCATGCGGACTTCGTCGTCCAACTGCGCCGGCGCGGCGCGCACGCCTTCCACTTTGTTAGCGGCGATGGCCATCCCGATTCCGGTGGAGCAAACCAGAATGCCGCGGTCCGCGCGGCCGGCGGAAACTTCGCGGCCTACGGCCTGGGCGAAGGTGGGGTAATCGCAGGATTCGGCGCTGCGGGTGCCGTAATCGGTCACTTCGTAGCCTTCGGCGGCAAGCGCGCTCCGCAACTGTTCCTTGAGGGCAAATCCGGCGTGGTCCGAACCAATGGCTAGTTTCATAAAAGAGGGGAAGAAACTTTAATTTTACCATGCGAAGATCGGGGCACTGACGCACACGGAACAGCGAGCGTTAGCGAGCGGCCCGGTCGGGGGACGAGGCAGCGCGACACATGCGGTCTCCCGGGCGCAGCCTGACGTTCGGGCCGCTCCTTGACAGTCGCGGTTCCGGGTGGGACCTCAGCTCCTCGTCCCGCCTCGCCACTCCTGCTAAAATCGAAACTTCTCCTGGAAGCCCATGCTCTGGAGCCAGCTCTTCATCCCCACCTTGCGCGAGAGCCCGGCTGAGGCGGAAGTCGCCAGCCACCAGTTGCTGCTGCGCGCCGGTTACATCCGCCAGCTTGCCGCGGGCATTTACAGCTACCTCTTCCTGGCACGGCGTTCGTTGCGGCGCATCGAAGCCATCGTGCGCGAAGAGATGGACGCCATGGGGGCGCAGGAAGTGCTGCTCCCCGCCCTGCACCCGGCCGAGTTATGGCAGGAATCCGGCCGCTGGGACATAATGGGCGACAACCTCTTCCGCCTCCGCGACCGCTTCCAACGCACCCTCTGCCTGGCCATGACGCACGAGGAAGCCATGACCGCCCTGGCCCGCGGCGAACTGCGCAGCTACAAACAACTGCCGCAGATCTGGTACCAAATTCAGACCAAGTTCCGCGACGAGCCGCGTCCCCGCGCGGGCCTGCTGCGCGTGCGCCAGTTCCGCATGAAGGATTCCTACAGCTTCGACATCGACGCCGCCGGCCTGGACATCTCCTACCGCAAGCACCAGGCTGCCTACAGCCGCATTTTCCAGCGGTGCGGCATCGCCGCCATCGCCGTCGAGGCGCACTCCGGCTCCATGGGCGCCGGCCAATCGCACGAGTACGCGGTGGTTTCCGAAGCGGGCGAGGATACCGTGGCCGTCTGCCCCGGCTGCGGGTACGCCGCCAATATCGAGAAGGCCTCGTCCACGCCCACACCGCCGCTCGCACCCGATCCCGAGGGGGATCTCGCGCCCGAGCCGTTCGATACGCCCGCGCAGAAGACCATCGCCGATCTTGCCAAATTCACCGGGCTGCCCGAGACGTCGCTCATCAAGAGCCTGGTGCTGGTGGCGGACGGCAAACCGGTGCTGGCGCTGCTGCGCGGCGACCACCAGTTGAGCCACACCAAGTTCGCCGCGGCGTTGGGCGATCCCGAGTTCCGTCCGGCGCACCCCGAGGAAATCCAGGCGTGGTTCGGCGCTGGTGCTGGGTCGCTGGGCCCGGTCGGTGTGACCACCATGCCGATCCGGGCGGACCAGGCGCTGGCCGGGCGCCGCAACATGATCGCGGGCGCCAACCGCGACGGCGTGCACGTGCGCCACGTCACCCCGTGCGAGGATTTCGAAGCGGAGTTCTGCGACCTGCGGGATGTCGCCGCGGGCGATTGCTGCCTCCACTGCGGCGCGCCGCTAGACCTGCGCAAGACCATCGAGGTGGGCCACATCTTCAAGCTCGGCCGCAAGTACTCCGAGCCCATGGGGCTGCGCGTGCTCAACGCCGACGGCCACGAGGCAATCCCGCTGATGGGCTCCTACGGCATCGGCATGGAGCGGATTCTGTGCGCAGCGATCGAAACTTCCCATGACAAGGACGGCATGATTCTGCCGCCGGCCATCGCGCCGTTCCAGGTGGTGGTGACGCCCACCAACATGGCCGACGACGCGCAATCTGGCGCTGCCCGCGCCATCTACGCCGAGTGCCGCGCGCTGGGCATCGACGCGCTGCTCGACGACCGCGACGAGCGGCCCGGCGTCAAGTTCAAGGACGCCGACCTGATCGGCATCCCCTTCCGCGTGACTGTGGGCCGCAAGCTGCCCGCCGGCCTGGTGGAACTGGTGGACCGCAAAACCCGCCAATCGGTGGACGTCGCCGTAACCGATGCGGCGCTGGCCGTAGAAAATGGTGTCAGACGCCATTTTTAGCGCCGATATTTCGGCAGCGGGTGCGGCAGGCAGCCCTCTTACAGCGCTATCTCATTGAATCCATTCACCAAATGCGGTGGCAGCGGGCGTGCCATATCCCCCTGCAGGTATGCTCAAGATCACGCTCCACGACACCGCCGCCGAGTTTCGCCTCCGGTTGGAGGGCAAGCTGGCGGGGCTCTGGGTGCGGGAATTGGGCCAATGCTGGCAGACCGCCGCCTCCACCACTGCGAACCGCAAAACCGTCGTGGACCTTCGGGAAGTGGATTTCGTGGACGAGGACGGCCAGGCCCTGCTCTGCCAGATGCGCCACGCCGGCGTGAAGTTCCTGGCGGCCACTCCGTTGATCCGGGACATCGTCACGCGTTGTGGTACGGTTGAAGATCGGACGGCCTCGCCCGACCATGTCACCGCATCTCCCGGCAAGCTCGGATCGCTCCCGCGCCCGCTATGAGACGCTGCTCGAAGTGGCAGAGTCCATCGCGGCCCACCACGAGCTTTCCCCTCTGATCGCCGAGCTCAGCCGCTGCCTCAAGCGCCTGCTGGCGTTCGATTTCATCGGCCTCTCGCTGCTCGAACCCGCCGACCGCATGGTGCGCCTTCACGTGCTCGAAACCGACCACCCCGTGCTCCTGCCGGACCCCTTCCGCACGCGCTACGAGGACGGCCCGACCGTCGAGGCGCTGCGCACGCGGCAACCTTACTACGTACCCAACCTGCAGGCGGAAACGCACTACCCGGTGGTGCGCGAACTGCTCGCCCGCCACGGGATTCAATCCTTCTGCGTGGTGCCCCTGTACACCGTGCAGCGTGACCTGGGCAGCCTGAGTTTCGGCTCGACCCGCGCCGATGCCTGCCGCCCCGAGGATATCGAGTTCATGGGGCAGGTGGCGCGCCAGGTGGCCGTGGCTGTGGACAACGCGCTCAATTCCGAGGCCGCCGCGGCCTACGAAGAGCAACTGGCGCGCGAGCGCGACCGGCTGCGCGCGCTGCTCGAAATCAACAACGCCGTGATGAATTGCCTGGACAGCCAGCAGCTCTACCAGGCGATGGCCGCGGCCCTGCGGCGCACCTTCGGCCTGGATTACGCCAGCCTGCTGATTCACGATCCCGAAGCCAACGTGCTGCGCCTTCAGGTGCTGGATTTCCCCGAAGGCATGGGCGTCATTCGCGAGGATGCCGTGGCCGGTTTCGACGGGCCGGCGGGGCACGTCTTCCAAACCCGCGAGGCGCGCAAGTTCACCCCCGAAGAGATCCGCGCCATGTCGCCGGAGGTGGGCGCGGTGTTCGCGCAGGAGGGGTTGCGGAGCCTGTGCTGCGCGCCGCTGATCACGCCCAGCCGCGTGCTGGGCACGCTCAACCTCGGTTCGCGCGCCGAGAATTTCTTCACCGACGCGGACCTGCAATACTTCTCGCAGGCCGCGGGCCAGGTGGCACTGGCGCTCGACAACGCCCTATCCTACACCCGCATCGAGGAGCTGAACGCGCGCCTCGCCGAGGAGAAGGTCTACCTCGAAGACGAGATCCGCACCGACAACCGTTTCGAGGAAATCGTCGGCCAGAGCCACGCGCTGAAGGCCGTCCTGCGGCAGGTGGAGACCGTGGCTCCCACCGATTCCACGGTGCTCATCTACGGCGAAACCGGCACTGGCAAGGAGTTGGTCGCGCGCGCCATCCACGACCTCAGCGGGCGCCGCCAGGGCACCTTCGTCAAGCTGAACTGCGCGGCCATTCCCACCGGGCTGCTCGAAAGCGAGATGTTCGGCCACGAGAGGGGCGCGTTCACCGGGGCCATCGCGCAGCGCATCGGGCGCTTCGAGTTGGCCCACCGCGGCACCATGTTCCTGGACGAGGTTGGCGAGATCCCCCTGGAGCTGCAAACCAAACTGCTGCGCGTGCTGCAGGAGCGCGAGTTCGAGCGCCTGGGCAGCTCGCGCACGCTGCGCACCGACGCACGCCTGGTGGCCGCCACCAATCGCGACCTCACCGCGCTGGTGGAAGAGCGGCAATTCCGCGCCGACCTCTTCTACCGCCTGAACGTCTTCCCCATCACCGTGCCGCCCCTGCGCGAGCGGCGCGACGACGTGCCTCTGCTGGTGCGCTACTTCGTGCAGCAGTACGCCCGGCGGATGAACCGGCGCATCACCACCATCCCCTCGGAAACGCTACAGACGTTGACGCGCTATCACTGGCCCGGCAATATCCGCGAGCTGCAGAACTTCATCGAGCGGGCCGTGATCCTGACGCGCGGCACCACGCTGGAGGCCCCCGTGCGCGAGTTGAAGCGCGCCGCGCCGAAGGCGCAGACCGAGCCCGCTACGGCATCCGGCGTGGCGACTCTGGCGGAGGCCGAGAAGGAAGCCATTCTGCGCGCGCTCGAAGAATCCGGCGGTCGCGTCGGCGGCGAACAGGGCGCCGCGGCCCGGCTGGGGATGAAGCGGACCACGCTGCAGGCCAAGATGCGCAAGCTGGGGATCGAGAGCGGTCGGGGATAGGGCGCGCGAATGGGCCAGGTTGTTCCGACCGCCGCGCAATTCAGGCAGGATTTCGGCAGGAAAAGCCCAGCGTATGCCGATGCCATGGAGGCGCTGGCACAGATTTGGCGGCGCTCAAGCGGAGACGAAAGGCCCCGTCTGGCTTATCAGTCCTGGCAGCGGCATCTTACGCTGACTTACGGCTCGCTGCCCGCTGCCGCGGCGTCCGAAGAGCTATTTCTGAAACACACATATTTGGCCGCGGTGGCGAGCCTCATGGTCTCGGCGTCCACGGGGTGCGCCCCGGTCGGGACGAACTTCTTCGATTGGGTACGGCCTGACATCGGGCGCGATCCGCTGCGTCTGCCGTGGCAAAGCATGATCTCGCGGATCCAGACTTACGACCTTAGCCGGCTGGATCAAGACGTATTCAAGGGAGTCTACCAGGAACTCGTGGACCCAACGGACCGCCACGATCTCGGCGAGTACTACACGCCTGACTGGCTCTGCGAGCGCGTGGTCGCGGAACTCCTGCCGGAGGCGGGCTACGTCAAGGTGCTCGATCCCACCTGCGGCTCCGGCAGTTTCCTCCGCGCCGCCATAACTCACTTCCTCGCCCGCGACCACTCCCCGGACGCCGGGCGCCTCGAGCGCGTGCTACAGAACGTGGTGGGCATCGACGTTCACCCGCTGGCAGTTATCATTGCCAAGGCCACTTACTTACTCGCGCTAGGCCCGCTCGTCCGCGCTGCCAAGCAGCCCGTCGCCGTGCCCGTATATCTGGCGGATTCGCTCGCCGGTGGCCCTGCCGTTCCCGCCACCTTGCGGCGTAACTTCGATGTTATCGCCGGCAATCCCCCGTGGCTTTCCTACCGCTATATCGCCGATCCGGAATATCAGGCCGAGATCAAGCGCCTCGCGGTAGAGGAGTACCGCATCGCTCCCAACAAGCAGAAACTGATGACGCAGATGGAGCTGGCGACGGTCTTCGTAGCCCATTCCATGGCCTGGTTTGCGGCCAAGGGAGCAAAGCTGGGTTTCGTCATGCCGCGCAGCGTTCTTTCCGGCGATCAACACGAAAACCTCCGGCTCCGCAAGTACAGCGGGGCATGCCGGCTCCGCCTGTCCGGCTACTGGGACATGAAGTACGTGGCCCCGCTCTTCAACGTGCCTACGTGCGTGTTGTTCGCCGAAGAGAGCGCGGACGCCGGCAGCGCCGCCGACGTCCTCCCCGTCAAGGAATTGACGGGCAAACTCGAAGACCGCGACTGCCCTTGGGTGGACGCCGCGAAGAAGCTGTCCTGGCGAGAGACGGAGGGCCGCGTAATCTACCTTGCCAGGCGTTCTGCGTTTTCCACGTCGCCCGGCGCCGCCAAGCCCGGGACTTCGAGCCCCTACGCCGCTAGTTTCGGCCAAGGCGCCACCATCGTTCCGCGCTGCTTCTATTTCGTACGTGCGCAACTTACTTTCCCCATCGACCCCGACGGGCTGTACTGGGCCGAGACCGACCCGCAACAACTGAAGTTGGGCAAGAAACCCTGGGCCGACGTGTATCTGTCCGGACGGGTGGAAGGGCGCTTCTTCCACTACGCCGTTCTCGCCGGCCAGATCCTGCCGTTCGCACTTACCGCTCCGTCCCTCGTGGTCATACCCCTTATCGACGATGGTTCGAAGCGGCACGTGTGGAACGCGGCGGACCTCAAGCGTGAAGGTTATCGCGACTTCGGCAACTGGATGGAAGAGGCGGAGCGAATATGGACACTCAGGCGCGAGAAAAAAGCCGGAGACGTGTCTCTGGAGGAGTGGCTCGACTACCAGGGTAAGCTGACCGCGCAACGGCCTCGGGACGAGTATGTCGTTCTATATAACACCAGCGGCACCAACGTATCCGCCGTCGCCGTGCGTAAGCCGGACTTCGCCCTGCCGCTGGTTTTCGACAGCACCGTTTACTCCGGACCGGTCTCTAGCGCCGCGGAGGCGGACTATCTTGCCTCGATCCTGAATTCCACCGAGAGTAACCAGGCCATCAAACCATTCCAGGCCATGGGCCTGTTGGGCGAGCGCCACATCCACAAAAAGCTGCTGGATCTTCCGATCCCGCTCTTTCAGCCGGAAGACAGCCGCCATGCCACGCTGGCGCGCCTTGGCGGCGAGGCGCGAGAGAAGGCGCGCTCGTCGCTCGCGACAGCCGGCCCGGGGCGCACGCCTGCAAGGCAGCGTGCCCGGATGCGCGAGCGGCTACGGAACGAGCTTACCGAAATCGACCAACTCACTAAGCAGTTACTATGATGCACGTTGTGTTATGTGGGGCAGGTTGTCAACCTGCGGCGGGTTGTTAACCCGCCTTCCGACTCTTGCACACGACTGCTCCGTTAATCTTACCCTTGCAAGCGTCAGGAGGCCGATTGACAATCGGCCGCAGGTTGACAACCTGCCCCACAAGAAACTGCTTCCCGCCGGGCCTCCTTGGCGCCGTTGCCCGCTTCGCCGCACTCGCCTAAGCCGCACAGACGGCCGCTTCCAACGTCAAATAACCCGGATCAGGCCACCGGGAGGCGGATCGGGTTAAGCTAAGAACGGAGGGTGCGCTTCGTGACCGTTACGCTGGATCTGCCGCCCGATGTCGAGAAGGCCTACCTCGCCGAGGCGCTTGCCGAAGGCGTTCCGCTCGACGAGTTGATGCGCGAAGTCCCGATCGCGGGGCAGCCATCTCTGCCAGGCACTCAAACGGTATTTGAACACGGCCTGGGCCTCTTCGGGAGTTCTGAAGACGACGCGCTTCTCGATGAAGTCGTGTCCCTCGCCTATGAGGAACGGCGCCGCCCGGCTCGCCAGGCCGACGCGCTCTGATCGGTGATGGCCAAACCCCTACTGGACACAGACATCCTTTCGGAGTATCCCAAAAGGCTGCCGCGCCAATGAGCGCAGCGACGCCAGCATCTCCCGGAGCGATATAGTGACACGTGAAAGGCCCATGAATCCAAATCTGGCGGCGCACAACACGGAAGCGGGAATACTTGCGCGTCTGATCCAGACCCGACGGGACGACTTGTCGCGCGGCGCGGCCGATTATCTCTTGTCGTTGCGATTCGACGACACCGACATCTCGCGGATGAATGAACTGAGCGAGATGGCGCGGCTCGGTGCGCTCGCCACGGCGGACGCGGCTGAGCTCGATAGCTACATTCACGTCAGCAATCTGTTGGCTGTGATGCAGTCCAAAGCCCGGCAAGCCTTACGGTAGGCGGCGGGACATGATTGAGCCTACACCCTACAGAGAAGCCTTTCCCGTCGGTACCGCGGTGAGAATAGCCGGTCACACCGTCCTCGACGAGTTCAAGACGACGTGGCGGTATCATCACAAGCTGAGGCCGGAGCAACTCGGGTTCGCGGACCCTCGGCGGTCACCCCAAAAGCGGCCATAGAGGGTCACTTCAAAACCGGCCAACGGACCGCAGCCAGGACCTGACGTTGTTGTACCGCGTCGGTGGCCGCCGCGGCAAGAAGTTTTTGATTTGTGTGGCTGAGCCTTGGCATTCCGGCTATACTGGCTTCGCCTGGGCGGAGGATAGTGGCAACGCAGGGATGCGACCCGAGCGCCGACCCAGGTGCCGGAATGGCGGGGCGGCGTCCAGCCGCCCCGGAAGTTAGCCATTCTGGCGCAAAAGCGCTAAATCCCAGGGGTTTGGGGACAGAGTCCCCAACTCGATCGATCAGGGGCTCCTCCTTTTTGATTTCGGTACCCGGCCAACTCCGCGCCAAAGTCGGTGGTCACCGCGTTGGCCGGTTTTGCGCAAGCGGGCGGGCATGGGCTCCGCCGGGCGGCTGTAGCCGCGTCGCGTCCCGGCACGCTCACTGCGCACCACTAGCCGCCGCCACCGCCGTCTTGGTGCGCCAGCTTCGCGGGCCGCACTTGAGCACGTGGCCGTGATGAAGAATGCGGTCGAGCATGGCGGTGACCGCCGCCACGTCACCCAGCAGTTTGCCCCAGTCTTCGACTGGCCGATTTGAAGTCAACAAGGTACTCGCGCGCTCATAGCGACGCATGACAATCTCCAGCAGATCCTCGGCCGCGGTGAGCGGCAGCTTGCGCATTCCGAAGTCGTCAATGATGAGCAGCGGCACGGTGGCCAGCGTCTCCATGAACTGCTTGCGCGTGCCATCCACGACGGCTTCCGACAGATCGTCGAGCAACACATGGGTCTCGCGATAGAGCACGCGGTAGCCCTGCTGGATAGCTGCTTGACCGATGGCTTGCGCCAAGTGGCTCTTGCCAGTGCCACCCGGGCCAAGAAACAATGCGTCTTCGCGCTTGCCGATGAAGGCGCACGTGGCCAGGTCGAAGACCAGGCTGCGATTCATCTTCGGATTGAAGTTGAAGTCGAAGTGGTCGAGCGTCTTCTGCGGATCGCGGAAGGCGGCCTGTTTGCGCCGCCTCTCCAGCAGGCGGTCGCCGCGCCGGGTCAGCTCGTCGGCGACCAGGCACGAGATCAGATCGATCGGCGCCATGGCCTCGGCCTGCGCTTGGTGCAAGCGCGTTTCCAGCACGGTGGCGATGCCGCCCAGCCGCAGTTGTCGTAGAGCGTGTTGTAGTTCGATGAGGTTCACGGTTTACTCTCCTTTGGTTTTGTTTTCGATGAGGTCCCGATATTCGGCCAGTTGGCGGATCAGCGGATCGACTTGGTGCAGGCTCAGCGGCAGTTGCGGCTGGCGCTCCAGGTAGCGGCGCACGAAGCGGTACTCATAGGAGCCTACTTCCAGCGCGGCGGCGCAGGCATCGTCGACGCTGGCAACGCCGTATTTCTTGGCCAACGACAACACACCCAGAATGCGGCGCACCGCCGTCTCACCTTGCTCTCGGTGCATGCCGCGGCAGAGCGCGCCGATCTGCTCGCCGGCGAAGTCGGCGCGGCACAGCAGTTGCTGCGTGCCCAGCGGCGTATGCTTAGGGCGGTCCTGGTCTTGGATGCGGTGGCCGCCGCGCGCCTGGCGCAGGTGCTCGCGCAATAGCTGGCCGGTGCTGGGGTTCAGCAGGCGTACATGCCGGAGATCCCACTGCACACTGACGCGGCGGCCGATCCAGCCCGGCGGCGCGCCGTAGTAGGCAGCTTCGACTTCCACACAGCCGTCCAGGTGCACGGTGCGTTCACCGTATTGGTAATAGCGAAAGGGCTCGACGGGCAGCGGCAGCAAGGCCGGGCGCTCCTCGGCGAACATGGCCGCAACCTGCCGCTTGGTGGTGCCGTGGATGCGCGTATCGGCCCAGCGTGCTTCCCAATGGTCCAGGTAGGCCTGCGCCTCCTGGGGGCTTTCGAAACGCATGCCCTTCAACGGTGTCTTCTGCGCATGGCCCACGCCGCTCTCGACCTTCCCCTTGCGGTCCGGATCCGCCACGCGGCAGGGCATCGCGACCACGCCGTAATGCCGCAGCATGTCGGCGTACACAGGGTTGAGCGTGGGATCGTAGATGTCGGGCTTAAGCACGCCCTCGCCAAGGTTGTCGAGGACTACGACTCGCGTGCAGCCACCCAGTCGCCGGAAGGCCTGCTCATGCAACTCGGCCCAGGTCTGCGTGCTGGATTGGAACACCAGGAGGCGGACCGACTTGCGGCTGTAGCCGAGGGTCAGCACGAAGAGGCGCATGCGGCGGTACTTGCCGCTGTGCGGATCGCGGACCATGGGGCCGGTGCCGTAATCAACTTGGGCTTCCTCACCGACCGCGGTTTCGATCACAGCGCAAGCTTCCTTGGACGGACCGCCGACCAACTTGCGCACGAAGCGCTTGACGCTCTGATAGCCGCCGGTGAAGCCGCGGGTGTCGACCAGATCCTGCCAGATGGCCATGGCGTTGCGGCCGCGGGAGAGTCCCAGCTCGATGGCGTCCCGATGCACCGCGCACGCGCTGGCCGACGGCGGCGGCAGCGCCGGTTTTGCAACCGGATCTACGCCAAAGTCGGTGGTTACCTCTATGGCCGGTTTTGCGGGAGGTGGGTCGACGACGGCCGCGCGGACGGCGTCGGCAGGCGCCGCGCCGGTAGTCACCTGGGCATCGGGACGGGCCTCGTGGGAAGCCACCGGTGCGGCCAACTCCGCGCCAAAGTCGGTGGTCACCCCTATGGCCGGTTTTGCGGGAAGAGGCCCGCCATCGGCGCCAATAGCGTTGGCCGCTTCATTGGCTGGGGTTGCCGACGCACGTCCCCACAAACCTGGTGGTCGTAGCCCGACCCCAGCCTCTCTCAGATAGGTGGCCGCCGTTTCCCGGCGGACGCCCGTGGCCTTCTGAATGCGACGCAGCGACCATCCCAGCCGCCCAAGCGCGATGATTTGTTGTTTCTTTTGCTCGTTCAAGACGTTGCTCACATCGACGCAGGGTAATCGCCCTCGCGCCTGAGTTAACGTCCTGGTTTAGCGGTTTATCGTTGGCCGGTTTTGAAGTGACCCTCTATGGCCGGATTTGGGTGACCCCCGAGGCGCGGACCGACGGACGACGGTTCCAGCGGTGGGGTTCTACCATGGCGGCGATTCTCTGTACACGCTGGAAGGCATTCCCGGCCTCTGGCACGAACAGTGTCTACGGCCAGTGCAGCAAGAGCAGGGACGGCCTGTTTAGGGCGCCGCGCCTAGTCCTGCCCTCCCCCCTCACATCAGCGTCAGCGGATCCACGTCGATCACTAATGCCGTCGGCCCCCACTTATGCTCGACAGCATACCCCCGCGCGCGTTGCAGTAACTCGTTCAGCGCCTTCCGGCTGGCTGCCTTAATAAGAAACTGATAGCGGTACTCGTTCTTCAACCGCGGCACTGGCGCCTCCGCCGGGCCCATCACGCGCAGACCAGCGGTCGGCGGCGTCAGTAAGTGGCCCAGCTCCGTGCTCATGCGCATGGCCATCTCCTGCTTCTCGCTGCGTACCAGCAGATTCGCCATGGCGGTGAACGGCGGGTAGTGCATCATGCGCCGGAAGTTTAGCTCCTTTTCGTAGAACGCCTGGAAATCGTGCGCGGCGGCCATGCGCACGGCGTAGTGGTCGGGGTTGATGGTCTGAATCAGCACGATCCCCGGCACGTCCCCCCGGCCGGCGCGGCCCGCCACCTGGGTGAGGAGTTGAAAGGTGCGCTCGGCCGCGCGGAAATCCGGCATCCCCAGGCCCATGTCCGCCGAAATCACGCCCACCAGCGTCACGTTGGGAATGTCGTGGCCCTTGGCGATCATCTGCGTCCCCACCAGGATGTCGTAGTTGCCCTCGCGGAAATCCTGCAGCACGGTCTCGTATTGCCGCTTCCCGGTGACCGTGTCGCGGTCCAGCCGGGCGATGCGCGCGGCCGGAAACGCGCGGTGTAGCTCCTCCTCCACCTTCTCCGAACCTACTCCCAGAAAGTAAATGTGCTCGCTCTGGCACTTAGGGCACAGGCTGGGCACCTTCTCCGCATAGCCGCAGTAATGGCACAGCAGGCGGCGGTCGCGTTTGTGGAAGGTCAGCGTCAGCGAGCAGTTGATGCACTGCACGCGCTCGCCGCAGGCGCGGCACGCCACGAAGCTGGAGAACCCGCGCCGGTTGAGCAGCACGATAGTCTGCTCGCCGTTCTCGATACGCGCGCCAATGGCGTCCACCAGCTTGCGCGAGAACGTAGCCTGCTGGCGCGTTTCCAGGAACTCCTCGCGCATATCGATCAGTTCGACCGCGGGCATGGGCCGCGCCTCGATGCGGCCCGGCAATTCCAGCAGCGTGTACTTGCCGCGCTCGGCGTTGTAGCGGCTCTCCAGGCTGGGCGTGGCCGACCCCAGCACCACCACCGCATCGGCGGCCTGCGCGCGCACCAGCGCCACGTCGCGGCCGTTATAGCGCGGCGTTTCTTCCTGCTTGTAACTGCCGTCGTGCTCCTCGTCCACCACGATCAGGCCCAGGTTGCGCACCGGAGCGAACACGCCCGAGCGAGTCCCAACCACCACCGAAGCGGCGCCGGATTGGATCCGCCGCCACTGCTCGCTGCGCTCCACGTCGGTGAAGGCGCTGTGCAGAATGGCCACGCGGTCGCCGAAGCGCGCGTAGAACTGGCCCGCCACGGCGGGGGTGAGAGCGATCTCGGGAACCAGCAGCAGCGCGCCGCGGCCCTGTGCCAGCACCGCTTCAATGGCGGTCAGATACACTTCCGTCTTGCCGCTGCCGGTCACGCCGTGCAGCAGGAACGCCTGGAAGCGGTGCGCCACCACGGCCTCGCGGATGGGCTCGTAGGCGGCCTGCTGCGCGGGGTTCAGCTCGTGCCGGGCGCGCACCGGCGCGGTGGGCGGCGGCATGGTTTCGGGCGCCAGCGTCACCAGCCCTTTGCGCGCCAGCGACCGCGCCGCGGGGCTGGCGCCCTTTACCGCGGCCTCCAGTTCCTTCAGGTTGTGCGACCCAGGGTGCAACTCCAGGAACGCCCGCAGCTCGCGCTCCGGCTTGTTGAGCTTGTGGCCGGCGGCGTCCCCTGCCAGATCCACGCGCAGCCGGTCGGCAGGCGCGCGCAACGGGTCGCGCTCGGTCTGCACCTGCTCGCTCACGATGAAGCCTTTGCGCTCCAGCGACCGCACGGCCTTATCGGCCAGCGGCAGCGTCTTGGCCAGCCAGGCAGCCGAGAGCGGACGCCGTTCCAGCAGCCGCAGCACCTCGGCCACGGGATCGCCCGGCGCGGAATCCAGCAGCAGTTGGCGCGCGGCGTCGCGGCCCGAATCGGTCAGCGACCAGATCTTCCCGCGCCGGATCTCGGCCGCCAGCGGCAACATGCCGCGCAATACCTCGCCCAGCGGAGCGCAGTAGTAGCCCGCGATCCAGCGGCCCAGCGCGATCAGTTCCGCGCTCAGCACGGCTTCGGAATCGATCAGGCGCAGCGCCTCGCGCGTGGCCATGGCGGGCGGCTCGTCGTGGCAGCGGAGAATCAGCCCGGTCAGCTTGCGCGGCCCGAACGGCACCAACAGGCGGCATCCCGGCTTCACGCGGTGGCGCAGCGTTTCGGGCAAAGAGTAAGTGAACGGCTGGTCCATGGGGACCGGCAGGCTGACGTCGCAATAAAGGTGAGCGCCCTCGGGCATGAATTTACAGGATACCGGCTTTGCCGTGGGCCCGCTCAACCTGAGCGGACTTACGCCGAAGCTTTCACTTTGTATTCAATAGGATACAGCGGCGCAGGTCCGCTCAAGTTGAGCGGACGGCCGGGCGCGCGCGGCCGCTACCGCGCGAATTCCACTTCCACCCGCTTGGAAATCAGCCCCGCTTCGTAGCCCATGTCGAGCAATTTCTGCGCGGCCTTGGGGACCACCTCGCCCGCATCGAGCGTGTAGTGATTCACGTACATGCCCACGAACTTCTCGGCCAGGCGCGGCTCCATATCGCGCGCGAACTGCATGGCGTACGACAGCGCTTCCGAGGTGTTATCCAGCGCGTACTGAATGCTCTCGCGCATCAGGCGGCAGCACACGCCGCGGATCTCCGGCGCGAGCGTGCGGCGCAGAACGTTGCCTCCCAGCGGCAGGGGCAAATCGTACGCCGTTTTGAACCAGCGTCCCAGATCGACGATGCGGTGAAAGCCTTCGCGGTCGAACGTCAATTGCGCTTCGTGGATGATCAAGCCGCAATCCACGGCGTGTTCGCGCACGGCCTCGGTGATCTTGTCGAACGGCGTGACCACCGGTTCGAAATCGGGCTCGAAGAGGCGGCACGCCAGGTACGCGGTGGTCAGCGTGCCGGGAATGGCAATGCGCTTGCCCTTGATTTCGTGCGGCTCCATGGGCCGCGTGGAGATGATCATGGGGCCGTAGCCATCGCCAATGCTCGAACCGCTGGCCATCAACACGTACTTGTCGGCCACGTACGGGTAGGCGTGATAAGAGATCGCGCTTAATTCATATATCCCTTGAATGGCCTTGCGGTTGAGAGTCTCGATGTCTTCCAGCACGTGGCGGAAGCTCACGAGGGGGGAGCGCACCTTTTTCGTCGCGAGTCCGTAGAACATGAACGCGTCGTCGGAATCGGGACTGTGGGCGCTGACGATTTCCTGAGATGGACCCAATGTCATAAGCGGAACAGCACATCTCAGTTTACAACAGGACAGCTTACAAACCGATCAAAAATAAAATGAAAACGCGGAGCTTTGAGATGTGTTTCCGCCAAAAATGGAACAGGGCGGCCCTCCGCTACTCGTGAACCCGGAAATCACCTGCCCAGCCGTTCGCTTTGCGCTTCGCGCGCCACCCCCGAGACCTCCGGGGAATTCTGGATCCAGCCTGCTGGCACTTCCGTACTGCGTGTTCACTCGCCGCGGATGAGGCCGCCCTCATCGCTGCCCGGTTCTATACCGCACCTCCCGCCGGCCATTCCAGACCGGCTCTGAACAACCCGGAATCGATACCGGCCCGATTCCAAATACAGTTTGCGCCCTACTGCTATGCTTGTCAATAGCCTCATCGGTCCACGTGGGGTAAGGTTACAACATGGCCTGGACTAGTTGGTTCACACGCAAGGCCGCACCACTTACAGGTGCTCCCGCTGTCCGCCGCCTGAAGACCTATTCCGCACAAAGCGGTTTTGTGTATCAATACCGTTACGAAGGCCATCGCCCGTTTCACGCTGGCGGCGGCGCCGGGGATGAGTTCGTGTTCCGCGTCTCCGCCACTCGCTCCGATGGCGTGCCCGTGACGGTTCGCGTACCCGAAGCCGCCATCCGCGCGTGGGAAGAGGCGCACTCGCGCCAACTCAACTCCACCGAGCGTTATGCCATCGCCAAAATGGCGCTGTTTCAAGCCTTCGACGAGCGCCCCACGCCCGCGAGCATGGCGGAGGAAGTGAATGTCCGCCACGCCGATCTCGCAGCTATTCTGGAAACGCTCGGAGTCTAAGTGTCCGACGGCATGGTTCGGTGCTACTGCCGGGCCGCTCGCTGACGCTCGCGGTTCCGTGAAGTGCGCTGTGCCGGACCCAGAACCGCTAGCGTCAGCGAGCGGCCCGGCGCAGAGGAACGTCACCCCGAGACCACTGCAATTGCAACCATGTTGCGCCCGAGTGCCCGTACCACGGCTCCGGACAATCCGGCTAGCGGCTACTTGGTATACAACGTGGGCCCGTTGCTCGCCACGCCGCCAACCGTCACCACCACCGGGTAAGCGCCTGGCGATTGGGCCGGCACCATCAGGTTGGCCTGCGCCACGCCGGCGGTGCCGGGTGTGAGCCCCAGAAAATAAACATGGGAGCTCGACCCTCCAATGCTGGCACTGTAAGGCAGGCTGGCCCACGACAGCGGCGCTGAAGGCGCGCCGGCGCCGGTCGGAACCGGATTGCTCACCGGCCCGATGCCGGTCAGGAACAGCACCACCACGCTGCCCGCCGGCGCCGGGTTGGTGGGCGAATTCAGCGTGCCGTCCGGGTTGAATGCAAACGCGCCCGTGCCGATCTGGTAAATGTACGGGGCGGCCTGGGCCGCCTGAAGAACCACCGGTGCGCTCGCGCCGCACGCGTTGTTCACGGCCACCACGGCGGCGCCAACCGGAACCTCGTAAGGCACCTGGACATTCATCTGGCCGGGGCTGGCATAGAGAATGGGCGCCGCGATATTGTTGATGGTCACCGTGGTGCCCGTGGTCGCCGTGGGCAGCGGAAGGGCTTGCGAAACGTTTTCCGCCAGGGCGAATCCGCTGCCGTAAATGGTGAGCAGCGAGCCCGGTGCCACAGGTCCCACGACCGGCGCCCAGGATCCGAGCACTCCGCCGGAAGCTATGGCGGGCATGGCGGGGCCGGCCGCAATGCCCGTCAGGAAGGCGTTGGCATTGCCGCCCGGGTACGCGCCCAGGTACGCTGCGCCAGTGACGGGGAAGTTGGAGGAAGCCGTGGTGCCCGTGACCATCAGGCCGCCCGCGCAACTCGCGGAAATCGCATTTCCGTAATCGCCGCCGCTACCGGGGCTGCCGTTGCCGCCCAGATAACTGGCGAACAGCAGCGTCCCACCCGTGGGATCCACCGCGGCCACGAAGGCGTTGCTCCCGCCCGCATTGGATTTCTGAAAGGCGTTCAGAGAGGGAAAATCGGTGGAAATGGTGCCGCCCGTGAGGTACGCGTTGCCCGCCGCGTCCACGGCGATTCCGGAGCCGAACTCCTCGCCGGACCCTCCCAGGAAGGTAGAGTAAACCAGCGCCTGGCCGCTGCCGTTCAGCTTGCTCAGGAACACGTCGCCCGCGCCGCCGCCGAAAGTGCTTTGCAGCGCGCCCAGCACCGGAAAGTCGGTCGAGGCGGTTTCGCCGGTTATGTATGCCGCGCCGCCGCTCGCGTCCACTGCAATGGCCCACGCCGTCTCGCTGGCCGTACCGCCCAGGTACGTCGAGTACACCATGCCCAGCGTGGGGGACAGTTTGGTGACGAACGCCGTGCCGGCGCTGCCACTGTGGTTGTTATTGTGAGCCTGAAACGCGCCGCTGGTGACCGGGAAGGTGAGAGAAGTGGTGCCCCCGGCCACATAGGCATTGCCCGCCGAATCCACGGCGATGCCGTTGATCTCGTCGGCTCCTGGGCCGCCCAGATACGTGCCCGCCACCGGCCCGCCGGCCGAATTGAACTTCATCACGAATCCGTCCCAACCGCCCCCGAGCTTGGTTTGCGCCGCTCCGGTGCTGTACGGGAAATAGGGACAGGAGGTGGCGCCCGCCACGTAGAAATTTCCGCTGCTGTCCAGCGCCACCGCCGTCGCGTAATCCTGACCCTGAATGCCGTAGTAATTGGGGATGCTGTACTGGTCGGGGTAGGAGGAGAAGACCACGTTCCCGTTGGTATCGATCTTGCCCACCAGCGCCGCTTCGAAAGTCGCCGCATCCGTAGTTTCGCCCCCGAAGCAGATGTTCCCCGCGGCATCCACGGCCAGAGCATGGCCGTAGTCGTTATATTGGGTGCCGATGTGACCGGCGAAAACATTGGTGCCCGAGGCACTAAATTTGGTGACCAGAATGTCGGCATCGCCCGTGGTGCTGACCGTCGAACCGATCATGTACACGTTGCCGGCCGCATCCGATGCCACGCCCTCGCCCTGCGACCCTCCCGGCGAGCCGGAGTAGGCCACGAACGTCGACCATGTCAGCACCGGGTCGATCACCAGCGTCCGCCCGCGGTCGTAATCCCCCACAGCAAACGTGACCGTCTTGCCCTGAATGCGGTAGTTCCCGGCAATCTCGTGCCGCACGCCGCCGAGCTCCTGGTAGACCACCGGGCGGTGCTGGCGCAGCTCGCCGCCGGCCGTTTCCACGATCAGGTCGCCAGCGGCGTCGGTGCGCAATCCGCGCGCCCCTTCGAAACGCAGGCGGATCGCGGCGGGGTCGGCGCCCGGCGCCACCGCGTAGTCGCATTCCAGCTTGCCGGTGTTGCCGTAATATATAAGGTCCACGCCGGGATAGACCGCATGGTAGCGCACGCGGCCGTAGGTGGGGACGCCGGAGATCCAGCGGGAGCGGTCGTCTCCCTTAAAATAGTTGACCACGCCGGGAAGCGGCGACTCGCCCACTCCGCGCGTCACCTTCCGCGCCCCTGCCAGCACGGTCGTCAAGCGCGTGGCGCCGGCGATCAGGTCGGCGCGCCCCGGCCGCAAAGACAGGGCGAAACCGTCGCCGTAAGCCACAAAGTCCGCACCCGCGGCGTCCTGGCCGCGGTTGGGCTCGAAGGCCACGGGGGGATTTGCGGGCGGTCTGGTAGCTCCCCAGGCCATCGAAGAGAAAAGTAGGGCTACGGTAAGCGGTCGCATCAATACTATAGATTGCATCGCCCGGCGGTTAGGTTCCAACGGAGTTATCCCGCCAGCCGCGCGCCAGCGGCTGGAAGTCACGAACCAAACCGCTCCTCCTTCGCCGTGGCCTCCCGGAATTCCGCCCCGGATCGCTCAACGTCGACAATCGCCCGGCTGCCGGAGCGCCGACTATGCCGTTCGTGATGGGATCGACCGGCGCCTCTTACCGGCCTCTCGGTTATCAAACATGCTCACTTTTCACTTGACCCTATAAGCAAGTTTGCGTATTATTGAGACGTGACGGCGAGCGAACTCCGGCGGAAGCTGGCGAAGCTCGGATGCACGTTCGAACAGGGCACCCGGCACCTTGTCGTCGTCTACAAGGGAATCGCGACGGAAATGCCGCGCCACCCGTCCAAGGAGATCAAGACCGGAACGTAACGCCGGATCTTGAAGAACCTGGGGATAAAGGAGATTTGAGCGCCATGAAATACCCCGCACTGTTTGAGCCGGCCGAAGACGGCGGATTCGTGATCACGTTCCCCGATGTGGAGGGCGCGTTGTCTCAGGGCGACAACGAACAAGAGGCCCGCGAAATGGCCGTGGACGCGCTCGTTACAATGATTGCCCATTGCATCCGCCACGGGAAGCCCGTAAACCTGCCAACCCAGCCAAGAGGCCGGAAGTACCGCATGATCGAACTGCCCGCGATAATCTCGCTGAAGACGGAGCTCTATATCGCCTTCCTAGCCTCTGGAATCCGTAAGGTGGACCTGGCGCGCCGCTTGGGAATCCCGAATACCACAGTGGACCGGCTGTTCGATTTCAACAACCACACTCGCTTGGACCAGATGGAGGCGGCCTTCTCGGCGCTCGGCAAGCGGATCGACATCGAAGTGCGGGATGCGGCCTGACCGCGTTGCGGGGTCCGGCGGCGGGCTTGACCCGCGCCCTCACCGTTTGCGCGCTACGATCAGGTGCTGGGTCAATATCAGCGGCCACAGCGTCTTCTGCCGCACCACCTCGCCGCGCTCGCGGATCGCCTCGGCAACTTCCGCCGGCCCCAGCGGCCGCTCGTCGTGGAACTTCCACATGCCCAGCATTTCGATCAGCCCGCGGGTGGCGCGGTAGAGCGCCGTGGGCGTGGGGAAAGTGACGATCAGCGTGCCGCCGGGACGCAGCGCGTCGAAATGCGCCAGCACCGCCGCGCGGGTCCCGGCAGTGTCGAAATGTTCCACCAGCCCCACGCTGAACACCACGTCGGCCTGCGCGGCCAGCGACATCGCGAGCACGCTCTGCTGGTGCAGGTGCACCACGGAGTCGCGGCCCAAGCGCTTCTCCAGCAGGTCCAGACCGTAGCGGTTGGTGTCCACGATGTCGTAACGGGCGCAGGGCACGCCGGCCAGAATGCCGTCCAGGAAACAACTGTTAGCGCCGCCGATTTCGACGATGGAAAGCCCCGCCGCGCCCCCGGCGGCGCTGGCGTGGCTGCGGATCGCATCGAGGAGCATCGCCGTGGTGTAGCGCCGCGTCAGCTTGGCGGTGGCCGGAACGCTGGTGTAGTAGCTGTCCCAATCGGTGGCGGCGGGTGTGGATTTTCGACGCGTAAACACGAAATCCCTCTGAATGGAGAAATTGGCGATGAACAGCAGCCCCTCGGCCGTCAGCTTGGCGGGCAACGCGGGCAGCCCCAGCAGCCGGATCAGCAACTGGATGAGCGCGTAGGAGAGCACGCCGTTGACGATCACCAGAAACACGTACTTGGGCAGCACCACGGCGTGACGCTGCCGCGAATGAAACACCACCCGCCGCGCGCCCAGGTAGTTGAACACCATGGCCACGAACCGCCCGGCGATCTGCGATTGTCCGATGCTCCCGGTATGCGGCAGCGTGACGGCGAACACCACGTTGTCGATCACCATGGTGAGCACCGACAGCACGCTGAAGCGGAACAGCAGGAAGTAGATCCGCATCGAATCGAAAATCGGGTGGAAATGCGAGCTCTTGTTGCCCTCCAGATAAATGGTGCGGATGGGCTCCTGCAGCACCGCGCAATCCTGGTGTTTGCACGCGATCAGCATATCCAGCTCGAACTCGTAGCCGGCCGAGGGCAGGCGCAGCAGGTGCGGAATCAGCGTCGCGGGAATGCCGCGCAGGCCGGTCTGCGTGTCGGCCAGGTTCTGCCCCAGCACCACGCGCATCAGCACGCGCGTAACGTCGTTCCCCAGGCGGCTGCGCAGCGGCACGTGCTCTCCGAAACTGCGCACGCCCATCACCAGCGCCTCGGGGTGTTCGGCGAGCCGCGCGGCCACGCGGACGATATCCTCGGGATGGTGCTGCCCGTCGGCATCGGCCGTGACCACGCCCGCGCAGCCGGGAAACTTCACCAGGGCGAAATTCAGGCCGGTTTTGAGCGCGGCACCCTTGCCCAGGTTGACGGCGTGCTCCACAAGCTGGACGCCGGGGAGCGTGGCGCGCTGGAAGATGTCGCGGTACTCGGGCCCGCTGCCATCGTCCACCACCACGATGTTGCGTACGCCTAAATCGAGCAGTGCGCGGACCAGCTCCGGCAGCGACTCGCCCGGCTTGTACGCCGGAATGAGAATCGGCACCTCAGACATCATCCGTGCTTGCCACCCGCCAGATCGCGCATCTTTCTTTGTATCACAAGTGGCGGGGATTCCCCGGGGCTGCCGTTTTCGCATGCCGCCCAGCAAACCCTAAAGTCCTCTTGCGAACCGCCGATAGCTTCCCAGGAGGCGAAATTCTCGACGTGAGATCCGCTATCGCTCTTGCCGCAGCCCTGGCGTGGATGACCGGCTGGTTCTGCGCGCCGCTTCACGGGGCGGCCTGGACCCAGGAAGCCGGCCACGGCCAGGTCATCGTCAACGCCACCTTCTTGGATAGTTCGCACTGGTTCGACACCTCGGGAAAGCTCCAGTCCTTCGGCAATGGGGGGAGCTTCCGCCAGTTCGATATCAATCCATACCTGGAGTACGGCCTTACATCGAGCACCACGCTGACGCTGAGCACTTTCGTCCCGTTCATGAAGTTCGCCAACGCCTACGGATCGAGCAGCAGCGGCGGTCTGGGCGATACCGAAATCGGCGTCCGCAGGCTGCTGAGCGGAGAGTCCAGAACCGTCGTCTCGGTACAGGGTTCAATACAGTTTCCGCTGTACCCGGCAACCCGAACTCCTCCACCGGGGAATCACCAGATCGATCTGCAATCGGGCTTGATGGTGGGCCGCGGCGGAACCCTGGCAGGCCGCCACGTATACGCCAGTGCCGGCGCCGCCTACCGCCGCCGCAACGGTGCGCCCGCCGACCAGCTCCGTTCCGACGCCACCGCCGGTATGGATTTCAGCCGGCGTTTCACCGGAATGGCGCAATACTTCGGCATCACCGGAATGCGCAACGGGGCGCCCTTCGCAACCGGCGGCAATCCCAATGTGCAATCGGATTTCGACCTGTACAAGGCTCAGTTCTCGATCGTCGCGCGATTGCAGGCGCGCACCAGGTTTCAGGTGGGATGGGCCAAGGCGGTGAAGGGCCGCAACACCGGCGCGGGCGGAGCGCTGCTGGCCGCCATCTGGCGCGATTTCTAAGGTCATGAGTACCATTCACGCAGCTCCGCTTAGTCCACTGGGCGAGGTCCTGGTAGAAAAGGGATTAATCACCCCGCAACAACTCGCCGAAGCCTTGCGTCTCAAAGACGAGTGGGGCTCGCGCCTGGGCGACGTCATCCTGACCACCGGATGGGTCCGGCCCCAGGATTTCTACTGCGCTTTGGCCGACCATTTCGGACTGGCCTTCGTAGACCTGATGCACGAGCCCGTGGACGATGCCCTGGTCGATCGGGACAAGCTCCTGGACTACTCGCAGCATCTCTACATTCCCTGGAAACGGGTTGGTGGAGAACTGATCGTTGCCACCGCCGAACCGGACTCGGCGACGATCGCCGCGATTGCGGCCGCCGATCCCACCGTCCGCTTCGTGGTCACCTCGAAATTCGACATCATATGGGAACTGCAGCGCGTGGGGGAAGAGCGCTTCAGCCACCTGGCCTTGTACCGCCTGGTGGAGCAGGCCCCGGAGCACTCGGCGCGGGTGGTGGTCACGCGGAGACAGAAGCAGGTCGCTTCCGCGATTGCACTGACGCTTTTGGCGCTGCTCATTCTGTTTCCTTCTCCGGTGCTGATCGCGCTGAACGCGCTGATGAACCTCTTCCTGTTCGCGTCGTTCCTCTTCCGCACCATGCTCTGCTGGATGAGCTGCGGCGAAACGGACGAGTCCACCGTCACCGCCCCGGAGATCGAGGCGCTGCGCACCCAGGATCTGCCGGTCTACACCGTGCTGGTGCCTATGTACAAGGAGCCCGACGTGCTTCCGATTCTGGCCGCCGCGCTACGGAAGATGGACTACCCGAGATCCAAACTGGACGTCAAGCTCGTCCTTGAAGCCGACGACTTCGCAACCATCAATGCCGCCAAGGCGCTGGCCCTGGATGCCACCTTCGAGATCATCCGCGTTCCGCCCTCGCTTCCCAAGACCAAGCCGAAAGCCTGCAATTACGCGCTGCAATTCGCGCGGGGCGAGTACCTCACCATCTACGACGCCGAGGATAAGCCCGATCCGGACCAGCTCAAAAAGGCTCTGGTGACGTTTCGAAAACTCGGCCCCACGACCGCCTGCGTGCAGGCGCGGCTCAACTACTTCAACGCCGAAGAGAACTGGCTCACGCGCATGTTCACGCTGGAGTACTCGCTCTGGTTCGACATGTTCCTGCCGGCGCTCGACCGTCTCCACATTCCCATTCCGTTGGGCGGCACGTCCAACCATTTCGACCTCGAAAAGCTGATGGCCGCCGGAGCGTGGGATCCATTCAACGTCACCGAAGACGCCGACCTCGGCCTGCGCTTCGCCGCCATGGGCTACCGCGTCGCGGTGGTCAACTCCGTGACCTATGAGGAAGCCAACTCGCAAACCAGGAACTGGGTCCGCCAGCGTTCGCGGTGGGTCAAAGGCCACATGCAGACCTGGCTTGTAAATATGCGCGATCCCGTGGGCCTGGTGCGGCGCGTGGGCTTCCGCGGATTCTGCTCGCTGCAATTGTTCATCGGAGGAGGAATTCTCTCCGTCATCGCATACCCGTTCATGGTGATCCCGTTCGTGTTCTGGGTGCTCACGCGCGACACCTCGGTCGCCGCTCTCTTCCCTCCTGGAGTCCGCCTGGTGTCGTTCCTTAATCTACTCGCGGGGAACAGTTTCCTGATCTACCTGTCCATGCTGGCGGCCGCCAAGCGGCACCATTTCAGCCTGCTGCCGCATGCCCTGACGGTCCCCGCCTATTGGCTCCTGATGTCGGTTGCCGGCTACAAAGGCCTGTGGCAACTGGTCACCCGTCCCTTCTACTGGGAGAAAACCAACCATGGAATCAGCCGGTTCACAGCCGAGGTTCTTCGCTCTTCTACCTCCGATTGACCCGGCCGCGGTGGCACGCGCCATAGCCATTGGCGGCGTCCTGGGGCTGGCCGCGGTTGGACACTCTCTGGACTCGGCGGCGCACATCCGCTTCGCGGCCGCGCTTTGCGCCTCGCTGACGCTGTGGCACCTGCACCTGGAGCGTTCCAGCGTGGGCCGCGCGGTCTCCTGGGCGGCCATGGCTCTGCTCGCCTGGCAGGTTCATTCGGCGCCGCACTCCCTTTACGATTCCGCGGCCCTGGGTGGCGGGCTGTTCGTGTACCTGACGGTTTGGGTTCTGGCCGCGTACGACCGCCAACCCGGCTTGCAATCCCTGGCAGGCGCGGCGCTGCTGCTTTCGGCCGGGGTCCTGGCCAAACCCGCCATCGCCATCTCTTGCGCCGTGCTCAGCCTGGCGCTCTTCCTGGCGCACGTCCGCTCCAATTCGAACCGGTTCGGCTTCGGCCTGCTGCTGTTCACTCCCGCGCTGTTGTGCTCGATGGGCGCCCTGGCTTTCGGGCTGGTCAGCGCCGGCACGCTGCGGGCCAGCCCCCCCTTTTTCCCGCACCTCAGCCCGGGTGCGCCCGGCAACACCCACATCTGGCGATACCTCTTCTTCGTCCCCCTGGCGGTGATCGCGTTCCGGCTGATCCGCCGTCGATTCCGAGGCCCCGACCTCGCCTATCTGGCCATGCTGGCTATGGGCTCGGTCATCTGCCGGGCGCAATGGCCCCAGGGCGCGCTGGGCTTAGAGGATCTCTTCTTCATAGCCGCGGGAGGCGCCGCCGCGCTGCTGGCCTCGACCGGCGATCCCGCCGTTGGGAGGCAAGTGCCGGTATAGCCCAGCATCGCACGCGCATCGGCGCCGAAATCGGCGTCCCCGACGCCGGCCGCCAACCCGGCGGTACCGCCATCCCAACCGCCGACCCGTCCGAAGCGCCGTCCCCGGCGCAAGCCCGTCCACCAACTTCGTCCAGCCCGCATCTCGGCCCTCACCTCGTTCGCCAACCCAGCCGGACCGCCCGGTCGAACCGCCATCTGACCCTCCATCCCGTGTTTTACAATTGGGAATCACCATGGCTCGTGAACTGCTGATTCAGTGCCCCGACGGCCAAATGAAGACCGTTCCCCTCACCACCCGCATCGCGGTGGGACGGTCGAGCGCGGCCGAATTGTGTTTCCCCGAGGACGCCGGCCTCTCGCGCCAGCACTTCGCCTTCGAACCGGAAGGCGACGGCTGGACCGTGCAGGACCTCGGCAGCAAGAACGGAACCTTCGTCAACCAGATCCCGCTCAAGGGCAAGCTGCTGCTGTCTCCGGGCGACCGGATCGTGGCGGGCCACCTGGTGATCGTCTTCTCGCCCGAATCCGGGCAGTCGACGCAAGGCGTGGTGACGTTCGATGGCGGCGAACTCGGCGGCGTGGGATCGGCCACCGTGGTCACCAGCCTCGAGGGTGCGCTCGCCAATCCCGCACTGGCGCTGCGCGGAGGCGGCCCCAAGGCCCTCGCGTCCATGCGGGCCCTGATTCGCGCGGGCCAGGAACTGACCAAGAACCAGAAGCTCTCCGAACTGTTCCCGGTGATTCTGGACCTCGCCATCGAAGCGGTCAACGCGCAGCGCGGTGTGCTGATGATCCTCGAAAACGGCGACCTGCTCGCCAAGGCCCACAAGGGCGAAGGCTTCCGCATCAGTACCGCGGTCCGGGACCAGGTGTTGCGCGAGAAGAAGTCCGTGCTGGTGCGCGACACCCAGTTGGACGACGCCTTCAAGGAGCGCCTGAGCATCGTCGAGCAGCGGGTCCACACCATGATGGCCGTGCCGCTGCAAACCAACAACGACGAGATCATCGGCCTGCTGTACGTCGATTCCCCCTTCGTCCTGCGCGAATTCACGGCCGACGACTTGGAACTGCTGACGGTGATGGCCAACACCGCGGCGATCCGCATCGAGACCGCGCGCCTGCTGGAGATCGAGGAGGCCGAGCGTACCCTGCAGCGCGACCTCACGCAAGCCGCGGAGATCCAGGGGCGCATGCTTCCCGCCAAAGCGCCCACCGTCCCCGGCGCGGACCTGGCCGGCTTCAACGCGCCCTGCCGCACGGTGGGCGGCGATTACTACGATTTCTTCCCCTACGCCGAAGGCCGCGTCGGCCTGGCACTGGGCGACGTCTCCGGCAAAGGCATGCCCGCGTCGCTGATGATGATGGCGCTGCACGCCCGCGTGCAGGTGCTCGCCGAAGACCCCTCGGACCTGGCCCGCTTCATGACGCGGCTCAACAAGGCCACCTGCGCCAACTGCCCCAGCAACCGCTTCATCACCTTCTTCTTCTGCGTGCTGGACGCGGCAACCGGCGCGGTCGCGTTCGCCAACGCCGGGCACAATCCACCCATCGTGATTCGCGCCTCCGGTGAAGCCGAGATGCTCGATGGCGGCGGCCCCGTGCTGGGCGTTCTCTCCATCGCGCCCTACTCCGAACTACACACCCAACTCGATCCCGGCGACATGCTGGTGCTGTACAGCGACGGCGTGACGGAGGCCACCAACCTGGCCTACGAAGAGTATGACGAGGAGCGCTTTATCGAGGTGCTGAAGCGGCACCGCACCGACCCGGCGGCGGATGTCGTGCAAGCGGTCGTGAAGTCGCTGGCGGAGTTCGCCGCCGGCGCGCCGCAAGCGGACGACATCACCCTCCTGGTCGCCAAAAGGATCTAGCCAGTGCCTGCCCGCTTCGCGCCCGCACTCTGCTGGATTGCGGCCGCTTGCCTGCAGGCCGCGCAGAACCCCGCGCCGACCGACGCCGAACTCCACGAGATCGTGAAGAAGTCCGCGAGCGAGGACAATCTCGACTTCGGCCCGTCACGGGACTACGTCTACGTCGAGGACAAGGAGACCCGCGTCGTTAACGCCCAGGGCCACGGGACCAAGTCCGGGAAAGAGACGCACGAGAGCTTGGTACTCTACGGCGAGCGCTATGAGCGCCTGATCCGCAAGGATGGCAAGCCGCTGTCCCCCAAAGCGTAGCGCGCGGAGCAACACAAGCTCGACAAGGAAACCGCCAAGCGGAAGCGGGAGCCCGCCGAAGCCAAGGCCAAGCGGCTGGACTCCGAGCGCCAGAAGAGCCTCACCTGCAACGCCGAGTTCGTCGACGGGTTTCAGTTTAAACTGCTTGGGGTGGAGAGCGTCAACGGGCGGCCCGCTTGGAAGGTGGATGCCACGGCCGCGCCTGGCGGATCGCCGCGCTGCGAGGGGATGAAGAAGGTCAAGCTGTTCCGATTGCGGATCTGGATCGATCAGCAGGAGGCGCAGTGGGCACGCGTCGAAGCCGACAACGTGGCGCCGGTCACCGTGACGGGAATCCTCTTCCGCGCGCCGGCTGGCGCGATGCACATCACTTTCGAACCGGTCCGCCGCGACGATGGCGCATGGCTGCCCGCCCGAATGCTGGCCAGCGTCGACGTCAAGGTGATGCTGATGGCGAAGTTGCACCTGGAAATCGAAACCAGCTACAGCAACTACCGCAAGTTCCAGTCGGAATCCAGGATAGTGGAGTAGGCCGTGGCGGCGGCATTAGTTCGCCCCGCCGCCCCTACGGCACTAGCGCCACCGGCGCCTGCCAGAACGCCGCCTTGCCGCCCGTGGGATCGAGCACCGTCACCTGGCAATCGTACTTACCCGGAGGCAGCTTGGCGAGCGCCAGGCTGAACCTGAGGGGCACCGCCTTGGACTTCGGGTCCATGCCTTCGGTCACCGGCAACGGCGCCGTTTCGAACGCCTTGGTCTGGCCGCGGTAGAAACTCACGAAGGCCACCAGCGGTTGCATGGTAGCGGCGCCGCGCTCGTATGCTTGCAGGTAGACGTACAAGTCGCGGCTCTTACTGAACACCCGCGTTACGCTGGGAACCACCTGCATTCCGTCCTGGATCAACGGGTTCACCGATGAGCCGGCCTTCTTGTCCTTGACGTTGAAAAACGCGTCCGAGATCGCCGCGCGCTGGCCGCTCAGAACCACCGAACTGATGGGAATCCGCTTCACTTCCTTGTCCAGGTTGGGCACAACGAACTTGGCGATGTAGGTGCCGATGCGGCCCGTTTCGTCGTCGCGCGCCAGCACCTTGAGGGTGTAGCCGCCCGGCAGGATCGTGAAGGCGGTCTGGTACTGGATGGGCTGCCGCGCCAACTGGGCAGCGGTTTGGCCGGTCAACTTCTTATCGACGTGGTCGCGCACGTTTTCGATGGTGGAATTGTATTCGTCCTTCAACTCGCCGATGAATTCGATCACCGTGTGCTCGGCGCCGCCGCGGCGGGCCAGCGCCAGTTCGCTCCCCGGAATTTTGAAGGTTACCGGAACGTAGTACTCGGCCGAGTTCAACCGGAAGAAATTCACCTCCATGGCAATGGTGAGATCCGTGATGGGGTCGCCCATCATGAGAGCGTCCTGAAGCTGCCGTTCCTTGTCGGAGGTGGTGAACTTATTGAACGTCTTGTTGGCGAAGTATCCTGCCCGGTAACTCAGCTTGGCGCCCGGATCACCCGTGTAAGTTATCTTGATGCGGCGGAACTTGCCGTCCAGCGCTTCGTTCTTGGAGTAGTAACCCAGGATGTAGTAGCTGGTAATGGATTGCTCGGCGTTCACGATGCCCGTCGCCAGCTCGTTGTTGTCGAGCAGCGCCTTGCCGCCGGTGTCGGTTGCCAGGCCATAGATCGAATCCTGGGACTTCTGCAGGTTGCTCTGCATGGCCAGCGCCGCGGCGCCGTTGTACATACCGAGGCCGCCTTGCGAGCCGCGGGTGGCGTCCCCCAGTGGCGCACTGGCCACCAGGCCGCGGGCGTCCACCGTCCAGAACGACACGTTGGCGCGGACCGCGGAGTTCACCGTGGCCTGATACTGCGCCTGATTGTCGGTGCCGTTCAGGTTCAAGCCGCTGGTGAAATAGACCAGCACCTTCTTCTCGTTGAGCGCGCTGAGCATCTTCACGGTGGTTTGCAGGGCGGCCAGTTGGCGGTCGGTGTTGAACAGGTTGAACTCGCTGTCGTCTTCGCCAAAGGCCGTTCCGGTATCGGAGCTGCTATCGTCGTTGAAGGCTTCGTCGAAACCCTGGCCTTCGCCGATCTTCAGATTGTCGAGGGCCTTGAGGAGCTTGTCGCGGTCTCCGGTGAAATCCTGCAAGACCTTGACGCCGTCGCTGAACTTGATGACGGCCAGCATGTCGGCCGGCTGCATCCTGGTTTTGATGAACTTCACGCCGGCGTACTGCGCGCGGAACTGGTCCGCCTCGGGCATGCCGGTCATGTCGAAGTACAGGGCGATCATGCGCTTGTCGCGGTAGTGGATGTCGCCGGGCGCTTCGGGCATGATCTGGGTATCGGTCACGGGCGCCACGCCGGGCTTTTCGTCGGCCGGGGCGGCGGTGGGCTCGGGGCGGCGCTGCAGTTCCGCAGCCTCCAGATCGGTGAACTTTTCATACTCGCAGAAGGCCACGGTTTGCGGCACGTTGTCTTCGGTTATGGTGAAATCCTTGGCGGTCAACCCCTCGATCGCCTTGCCGTCCTTGTCCTTGACGGTGACGGTTTCCACCACCAACTGGGCGGTGGTCTTGAACACCACGGGAGCGTCCTTGGTGCCGCTCGCGGCAGCCGCGCCCTTGGCCGGAGGCTGCGGCGCGGGAGGATTCTGCGTCTGCCCGGAAAGCAACGCCAGCAGACTGGCCGAGAGCAGAAGGCAGGAGAGCGTTCTCTGGTTCATCGATCGCATGCTCAGAATCTCCATCGCAAGTTGAGGGTCAGCGTCCGCATGGAGCCCGGCGACTGGGGCAGGCCGAATTGCGAGTTGCTAATATTGCTCACCCAGGCATTGTACGCCGCGTGGTTGAGAACGTTGTTGGCACTTGCATTGAAGTCGAGCTTCCCGAAGCTCCGCGCCATGGAGGCGTTCATCGCGAAGAGGTTGGGCCCGATGATCGAGTCGCGGCCGGCGTTACCCCAGAAGCCCGGCGGAGGAGCCGAGTACGCCGCCGGGTTCAGGAAGAGCCCCGGGGGAGCGTCGTAGACGTTGGCGCCGGTGTACAGCGGGCGCATCCCTGGCACGGCGGTTCCGGGAACCGAAACGGAGTAAGTCGGCGTCTCCGGTTTCCCGCTGCCCGCGGTGATGTTGGTGACCACGGTCCAGCCCTTCACGATGACGCCGCGCCAACCGGTCAGCAGCCCGCCGCCGCGGACTCCCACGCCGGTGGAGTATTGCAGTTGGGCAGTTAGCAGGTGCCGCTGGTCGAAGGGCGAAAGGCCCCGTTCGGCGGCCAGGTCGAGCCAGTTCTGTGCAATAACGGTGCCACCCCCGCCGCGCCCGCCGAGAGCGGCATCGTCAATCGACTTGCTAAAAGTGTAGTTCGCGCTGGCCTGGAGTCCGTTGTGGAAGCGGCGGCGCAGTTGCACGGTGCCCGAATCGCGCGTGGAATTCCCGTTCGAGGTCATGTAGTTGTAGCCGGTCAGGCAGGTGGGGCAAGGGCTCGTCACCCCCACCGGATAGGTGTTTGGCAGGAACTGTTGCACCGCGCGCGTGCCCTTGATTCCCAGGTAAGTCACGGTCATCACCATGGAACCGGGGATATCCTGCTGCACCGAAAACTGCCAGCTCTGCGAGTAACCGATGTGGAAGTCCGGGTCGATGCCGAAGTTATTGGTCAAAGCGCCCGGCGCGGCGTTGAACGGGTTCGCCAGGCTCAGCAGGGCGCCCGGAGCCGAATACTGGGTCAGGCTCTTCGAAAACGGCGATTGCTGGGACATGCTACCGACAATCGACGTGTACGCCGACGTGTCGTAAGTGATGCCGTATCCCGCGCGGATCAGCATCGAGGAGGCCAGGAACGGGTGCCACGCAATACCGATGCGCGGCTGAACGGCGTGCTTGTCGGGACGCATTAGCGAATCGGGATACCGGAGGCCGGTGACCGGGCCGATGGGAGCGGTGGCCAGCACCGGAAGCACGTCGAGGAAGCCCGGCCCGGCGTCCAGGTTCACCAGCCGCCCATACTTCTCGGTGACCGGCGAGCTGTACTCCCAACGCACGCCCGCGTTGATGGTCAGCGTGGAGAGCGCCCGGAAATCGTCGTTGGCGTACAGGTCGTAGACGCCCTGGCGGAAGTACTTGTCGGCGTTGCCGTAAGCGATGGTGGCCGTGTCCGGAATGCCCAGCAGGAAATCGGCGAAATCGGAACCGGTCCCGAATACCGCGCTGCCACCGCCGGGCTGCTGGGTGGCCGCGCCGTTGAAGACCAGGCTTCCGCGCGGGTTGCTCTGGGAAATATTGTTGGATTGCAGGCGCTTGAGGTCGCCGCCGAAGGTGAAGTTGTGCGGCCTGCGGATCCAGGAAACGGTGCCTCCGATGCCTTGGGTCTGTCTGCGAGTCAGGCTCAACGTTCCGTCGTAAAGGCCTGCGAAACCGTTCGAAAACGACAGGCTCGGAGGCCCCCAGTTATCCGGCGTCTGGTCGTTGCCGGTAATCCCCGCGTCGGCCGAGACGTTTTCGCGCCCCGAGAAATAGGGCGTGTTGCGCTGGGTGAAGTGGCTGTAGGAGTAGGTGAAGTTCCCGTACACCGTCTTCTCGAAGGTGTGCCGCCAGGACGCGTTCGAGTTGATACCGGAGGAGGCGTTGGTATCCACGAACCCGAACGTGTTGGGGTTCGACCCGCGCGAGTTGGTGTACGCGAACATTCCATTGAAGAAGTCCTTCATGCCCCTGGAGCGGCTCAAGCGCGCCATCGCGCTATCCGTCTGGGTACGGTTGATCAGCGCAACCTGATAGTTGTTGCGCGAGTCGGCCAGAAAGTTGGGCTGCGGATAGAACTTCAGCAGAGCGGCGGCCTGGCCTCCGGCCGCGGCGATGCGCGACTGCGGGAGCACGCTCCCCGGGAAGGGAGCGCCGCCATTGGGGTCGAAGATGGTAATCGGATTGCTTAGCGAGTTCAGCGATTGGGAAAAATCCCCGCTGCGCTCCAGGCTGGTGGGCATGAGCGACGTGCTGGTGCTGGCCTGGCGGCTGCGCGTGCCCGAATAGCCGACGTAGAAGCTGCCGTTGCGGTGCAGCACGTGCGGAATATATAGCGGGCCACCGAAGTTGCCGGAAAGGGTTGCGGTGTTGTAGGCCGGCTGGGAGGTGTTCTGGCCGTTTAGCGAGTAATTGCGTGCATTCAACGCGGAGTTGCTCTCGGTGAGGGCCAGGTTGCCGTTGTACAGCGAGCCGAAGCCGCGGCGGGCGTTGCCGAAAGCCCGCCGTTCGACGCCGTTGCTGGTGCTGCCGTTGACCACCATGGCCTCGGTTGCGCCCTGGCTGGCGTCGGCGCCCATGCCATTCGTGCCGGAGTCGGGCTCGGGGGCGGCAGCGGGAGCGGCATCCTTGGAAGCATTCAAATCGGCGCGCTGGTAGCCGGACTGTGGCTTGGCGCCAGCCGCTGCCGGGCCCTTGGACTTCCCCTTGGCGCCGGGCTTGGCGGCACTGGCGGAATCCGCCGGCGGTTGCGGAGCGGGCTGGGCGTCGGATGGCGCGGCGGCGGCTGTGGCCGGGGCAGCGGCGGGCGCGGCGGAAGGCGGCGGGGGGGAAGGCGCGGCGGCCTTGATCTCATCGAACGGGAGCATCTTCACCTCCCATTCGGCGGGCGGCGCGCCCGGCCCGACGGCGATCTCGCGCTTCAGCGGCGTGAAGCACAGCATCTCGACCTGCATGTTCCAGACCCCGTCGGCCAGATCGGCGAACGAGTAGAGGCCGTGGGCATCGCTCACGGTGACCACCTTCTTGTCGCCCTGGGTGGCGGTGATGGTGGCGCCGGGCAGGGGCAACCCGCCGGATACGACCACCCCCTTGTGTTCCGTGGCGGCCAACCCCAGGACGGCCAGGCAGGCTACAACCGCGAAACGCAGGCTGCTGTGAATCCTCACTGAAGCGTTCTCCTTGAAGCAAATACGGTTAAAGAGGCCCGTTGGTTCAGTATACCGGGCGGCCGCGGGTGCTCGGGCCAGGCGGGTGTTGGCTCGACTTGAGCCAATCGTGCTGATGTAAGTGACTGATTCCATTGGCCTGACACCTTCCAAGTTGGACCGACTTGAGCCAACTCCATTAGTTCTCCGCAGGCTTCTTCTCCGCCTGGTCCACCACCAGTATCTCAACCTGGGACTTCTTCGGTTCCAGTTTCAACCCCAGCTTCTGAATGGCCTTGAAGACGCTCGGCGCCGAGGCAACTTCGGGAAGGGCGCCATCCGGAGCGGCGCCGGGGACTGGCGCTATGGCGGCTGGGGCATTCATCGAGGCAAACTCGATGGAGTCATCGTACTTGCCCGTGAGGCCGGTCTGGTCCACTACCGGATGATCCAGTTGCTCGGAGAGCGTCTCGACCAGCCTGGCAATGGTCTGCCCGCTGCCGGCGATTCGGTTCACTCCGTTGTTCGTGCTCCAATTGAGATGACCCGGCTTGGGAGGCTGCGGCGGGCCACCGTTCCGCATGGCCTCGACCTGCTCCTGCACGAGTTTCCTGGCCCGATCGGGGTCCGGCGGCTGGGTCGTTTGGGGAGGCACATAGTCGGATTCCTTCAGCTTGGGCCCTCCCGGGGCAACTTCGAGCGCGTAGACCGCCGTGTCCCGGGTCTCGCGGTGGAGGGTCAACTGGAACCGGTCCGTGAGCAGCCGCTGCAGCATCTGGCGGGTTTGCTCTTTGGTGGCGCCCGCGGGCACCTTGGCAGTGATGTCGAAGCTCTGATCCTTCATCCAGGCCGGGCCGGAGAGTTGGTAGTCCTTGATCCCGTTGGCGTCCAGCAGCAGATCCGAGAGCGTCAAGTGGGAGCACCGGAAGCGGCCAGGGTCCGGGGTGGCACACCTGCGGAACATGCCGGGAAGCTGGGCGCGCGGAAAGCCGAGCATGAGGCCGAAGTTGGTGGGTTCGGAGGGCTTGAGGGAGGCGACCTCGAACTCCAGCGCGGGCGCGGCTTCCTGAGCGGAGGCCGCGAGCGCCGCGCAGAGCAGCAGGGCGGCGGCCGCGGCGTGAACGTGCGTACCGTGACCGCGAGATAGTGCTCCTGTGCTTCGGGCCGCTCCCTTACGGTCGCGGTTCCGGGACAGGGAACACGGAACCGCGACCGTAAGGGAGCGGCCCGAAGCAATGGGGCGGCATCTCGCCGACACAGTACTAATTGGCAACTGGCACCTTCTCGGCCTTGTCCACCACGATAATTTCCACGGTATCCTTCTTGGCTTCCAGCTTCAGCCCCAGTTGATTCTGAATGGCGGTAAAAATGGAAGACGCCGGGGACGGGTCACTCTTATCGGAACCGGGCGTTGGGGGAGGCGGGGGCGCTCCGCCCGCTCCGGGAACGGTCATCACGAAAGCGCCCGAGGCGCCGCCAGGGCGCACAGTGTCGTCGCGGGCGAAAGCCAGGGTGAAATCGTATTCCCCCTTCAACCCGGTCTCATCCACCACGGGGCGATCCACTTGCGTGGCAAGTATCCCGGCCAGGCTGGAAACCGCGGCTTGGCTGCCGGTGAGTTCAATCAAGCCATTTCGCGTGCTCATCATGATGCCGCCCTTGGCCCCCTCGCCGCCCGTTCGCATCGCCATCATCCCTACTTCGCCACCCCCACCGGCGGGAGGGGGCGGAACGCCACGGCCCTCCAGAGCCGCTTCGAAGCGCGACTCGTTACCGCCTGGCGCCGGCGCCTTCAGCTTGTGGCCGTTCTTGCCGACTACCAGCGCGTAAACCGGCAGTTCTTTGTTCTCGCGATGCCAGGCGATCTGGAACCGGTCCACCAGGAGCTTTTGCAGCATCAGGTTGACCTGCTCCGGAGTGGCGCCGGCCGGCACCTTGGCGACGATGTCGAACCTTTCGGAAGCCATCCAGGCGGGCCCGGAGAACTGGTATATCTTGACCCCGAAAGCCTTCATCAGCATCCCCCGCAGGGGCATTCCCGAGCAGGTGAACCTCCCGGGGTCGGGGAGTTCGCATCCCATTCTAAATTGAATCTGTCCGCCGGACATCATGGCGGAGGTATTCAGGGGCTCGGCCGGCTTTATTGATGCGACCTCAAACTCGGGAGCAGGCGTGGATTGCTGTCCGAAGGCCGCCAGGGCCGCAAACACTAGCAGACCGGCGGAGAGCGGGGCATTGTTCATGAAATGGATCTCCTTTATCCTCGGCGGAATCCCGCCCAGTGGGGGAAGGTTCCTCTATTTGACGCCGGGAGACCCGAAAGTGTTTGGTGCATTCCGCGCGTTTCCGACAGGCGGAGCCGGCCGGGCGGGCAGGCTCCGCGTGGCAGGGCGTCGTCGTCAGAACTTGTAATAGAGACCGAACTGCAGGGTGCGCGGCCCGACGCCATCGTTGGAGTAGTTCTGCGCAGTGATCTTGGCAAAGCTGGCGTTGTTCACGTTTTGATCGCCGAGGTAGAAATTCGGGTGGTTGAAGATATTGAAGAAGTCGGCGTGGAACTCCAGGTTATGGCGCTCGGTGAACTTGAAGTTCTTGATCGCCGAGAAATTGTAGTTGCGGAATGGCGGCCCATCCAATGCGCGCTTCTGCAGGGAACCTTGCGTGCCGGGTTGCGGATTGAAGAAGAGCTGCCCGGGGAATGGTGCGGAGCCGTCGGCCGCGACGCCACGCGTATCCGGACCGATGTTGGCTGGGTTGATCCAGTAGGGGCCGTTGCCGGTCATGAACAAGCCGGAGTCGGCATGCAACTGGGCGAGGGTAGCGGTGGTATCGACGGTGTTGTTTCCCGAACGCGCGCCGCGGTTGAGGGTTCCGCGCGCCGAGAGGATTGAAACCGGGCTGCCCGTTTGCATCACACCGAAGCCGGAGAGGCCCCAGCCATCCAGCACCCGCTTCAGCGCGGGATTGGTGGAACGGAGCGTGTGGCCGGTGCCGATGGGGATGGGGTAATAGTAGTTGACGCGGAAGACCTGGGTCAGGTCGTAGTCGGCGCGGGCGCGCTCGAGTTGCGGGTTGGCATTGTCCAGCACGGGATCGAGGCCGCGCAACGCATTGGAATCGGTGAGGGCCTTACTGAACACGTAATTCGCCTCGAACCAAACGCCGGCGCGGGTCTGTTTGCGGACCTCGAACTGCGCGCCGTGGTAGTTGGCGGTGCTGCGATTGGTCAGCAGTTGGGCGTACAGGAGGTACGGGTTGGGGAAGTAGCTCGTCCCCAACGTGTAACCTGGGTAAACACTTTGCAGGGTTTGGGCATAGGTGCCGATTTCACCCGTGCGGATATATCCGACGAAGGTCGAGTTGGTGGTGGCCAGCGACGGCAGGTTCGCGAGGTAGGTGAGGGGAACGCTGCCGGGAACGGCCGAATTGAAGAGCGGGCTGAAACTGTGGCCGGCGGCAACCGCCGCGAAGCCATTGCTGCGCGCGCGCTTGAAATCGGCGATGAAGTCGCCCTGATTGATGTTGACCTGATTGAGGTCGATTCCGCGGAGCATTTTGAGCGCGTGGTTGCCGACGTAGCGGCCCTCAAAAACCCACCCCTTGGCTTCATGCTCGATGGACACGGTCCACTGCTCCACGTAGGGCGTCGCAAGTCTTGGATCGACCAATCCCTCGACCGGGGCTGATGACGGGGTGAGGTTGAACTGGGCGAGGGTGGTGGTTGGGAACTGGAATGTGGGAGGGGTGATGGCGGGAGGCGCATCGGCGCGTGCGTTCAGGCTGGCCAGCGAAAGGCTGGAAGACAATCCGTTGTTGACCCCGAACGACGAGTTGTAGACCGAGTTGATGTCGTTATCGTTGAGGTAGGCGATATTGAAGCCGGCGCGGACGGAGGACTTGCCGTCGCCCTTGGGATCCCAGGCCAGACCGACATTGGGGGCGAAGTTGTTGAGGTCCTTCTTGTAGAAGGGATGGCCAACCGAGGTACCACCGAAACCGAGCGTTGCGTTGCCCAGGAGAGTCGAGATGGGGTTGTTGTTAATCAACTGGAGAGTCGAGGCCAACCCGTCCGTCTCGTCGACCGGGGCGAAGTAGTCCCAACGCAGGCCGAGGGTCAGCGTCAGGTTGGAACGCAGCCGATAGGTATCCAGACCGTAGAACGAGTACTGATCCCACCTCTGGTTTAGAACGCGCGGGGCACCGGGCACGAAGCCGGAAGTCCGGCTGGTGATGTTGAAGAGCTGGGTGGCGCCGCTGACGATGCCGCCGAGCGTGGCCAGCAGGCTGTTGGCCGTCGAGATATAACTCGAGCTGGCCCCCGGAATGTCGCCCGTGTTGAATCCATACGGCGACGTGCCCAGGCCGATCGTATAAGCGGGAAACACGCCGGAATTGTAGTTATACGAATACGCACTCAACAGGGAGGACTGAAATCCAAACGACACCGTGTGCTTTCCGTGGACCCAATTGGCATTGTCCTGAATACTGTACTGGTGGTTGTCGCGCCCTTCGCCCACTTCGGTATTTTGCACCGGAGAGCTGAAAAGCAGTCCGGTCAGGAAAAAGGCCTGCGGGGGCTGCGAATTCACGAATGGGATATTGGCGAAGTCGAATCCGCCGCGCAGTTCGTTGGTTAGAGTGCCCGTGGGAGTCCAGCGCCAGGAGGCGGAGACCAGGTTCACCTTATTGTCGTTGATAGTGGGCGGAACGACCGTGTAGAAGGTACCGTCATTGCGGTCCGGAACGTCGCGGTTCCAGCTATAACTGCCGGCGAAGAGGTGTTTCGTGGAGAAGTTGTAGTCCACCTTACCGGTTACGTTGTCGCGCGTGATATTGGCGCGGGCGTTGAACGAGTAGCCCGTGGTGTTCAGCCCGTCGCCCACGCCATTATTGTTGCCGGCGGACGGCACCTGGGCGAGCAGTTTCTGAACGTAAGTGCTCATAGGCAGCGCTTGTGCCTTCATGATGTCGAACTGCTGGACGACTCCGCCCACCGGGTATTGCAGGATGCCCTGCCGGGCGGTGGGCGTGAGGATCGTGTTGGTCTTGGGAGTAAGTTGTTTCAGCCGGTAAGCCTCGTACACGCCGTAGTAGAACAGCTTGTCCTTCTTGATGGGACCGCCGATGCTGCCACCCAACTGGTTGAGGTTGAGGTGCGGGACGGAGATGCCGTTCTTGTCGTTGAACCAATCGTTTGCGGAAAAGTAACTATTGCGATTGAACCAGTAGCCCGAACCATGCAGCGCGTTGGTTCCCGAAGGCGATGAGAGCACGACAGTGCTGGCGCCTCCGCCGATAGTGGGACTGGCGTTCGAGGTGGATACCGTAAACTCCGCCACCTGGGCGATGGTGAAGCGGTTGGAGAGCAGATCCAGATCGTTGGTGCGGACGGTATCCTGCACGTTTACGCCATCGAAGGTGACGTTCGAGTAGCTGGGGCGCATGCCGTTGATCACGGTGGCGGTGCGATTGTTTTGGGTCACACCCGCCTGGGTGTTGAAGAGGTTCACGATCTGACGGCCGAGAACGGGCAGGTTGATGATCTGCCCCTAGTTTACCGTGGTGGAGATTTCCGCCGTAGCCGTGTCGACCACTTGCACGCCGGAAGTCACTTCAACGGATTGCGAAGAAGTGGAAACCTCCAGCTTGATGGCAGGCAGGCCGGTCTGGCGCGCCGGATCGATCTTCAGTTCGGCGATGGTGTATTTGGTGAAGCCGGGAGCTTCCACGTCCAGACGATACGAATCCGGACGGACGGCGTTGAAGTCGAACGCGCCATCCGAGTTGGTCAGCGTGGAAAGCAAAGGCGACTTGCCGCCCGGCATAAACAGCCCCACTTTAGCGTTTGGGACCGCGGCACCAGTGGGATCCTCGACGCTGCCGGTTAACCTGCCATTGAGTTGTGCATGCACCACCGTCGTGGTAGCAAGCAGAGTCAGGAACACCACGGACACGTGTAAACGAAGCATGAGATACTCCCCCCCTAGATTGAGATGATGAACCCAGACAGGTGAATGATGCGCCAAAAGATGGGAACGCCGCTCTCGACAGCCGCTGCGGCGCGTCGCACAGGGACCGCATCAAAGTGGCGAAGTTATCTTAAATTTACGCACATTCCCAGGCTGCGTTCAAGGCTATCTTTCCACCAGTCACGTCCTCGCGGTTCCAGAGGCCGGTCCGGTTGGCCCGGGGCAGACCGTCGCGGCAAGCCTCGTGCCGGCGGCCATGGCTGCGTCCCCGGTATCCCCCAACCGATTGCAAATTCGTGCATCTTATATTGCGGGCCCACTTGACGGCTCCCGTAAGGAATAGTACCATTGTCGATAGAGATTGCGACTTTAGCGCGGGTCAGAGCTGACAGCGCACCACACAGGAGGCAAACATGAGATTCGACGACAACGCACTGAGCATCGGCAGAACGCCACTGGTGAGGTTGAGCCGCGTCACGGACGGGGCTCCGGCCACCATTCTGGCCAAGATCGAAGGCCGCAATCCGGCCTATTCGGTGAAGTGCCGCATTGGCGCGTCCATGGTTTGGGACGCGGAAAAGCGCGGCGTGCTCACCGCGGGGAAGGAACTGATCGAGCCCACCAGCGGGAACACGGGTATCGCTCTGGCCTTCGTGGCGGCGGCCAAGGGCTACCCCATCACGCTGACCATGCCGGAGACCATGTCGCTGGAGCGGCGCAAGGTGCTGGCGGCGTTCGGCGCGAAACTGGTGTTGACCGAGGGCCCGCTGGGCATCAAGGGGTCCATTGCCAAGGCCGAAGAAATTTACAGGTCTGACCCGGATCATTACGTGCTGTTGCAGCAGTTCCAGAACCCGGCGAACCCGGAGATTCACTTCAAGACCACGGGGCCGGAGATCTGGGAAGACACGGCGGGCGGGATCGACGTACTGGTGAGCGGGATCGGCACGGGCGGCACCATTAGCGGCGTATCGAACTACATCAAGAAGGCCAAGGGCAAGGCGATCGTTTCGGTGGGCGTGGAACCGGCGGCCAGCCCGGTAATTGCGCAGCACCTGCGCGGGGAGGCGCTGAAGCCGGGGCCGCACAAGATTCAGGGGCTGGGCGCGGGCATCATTCCGGGCACGCTGGACCTTTCGGTGGTGGACCGCGTGGAGCCGGCCACTAACGAAGAGTCCGTCGAGATGGCGCGGCGGCTGGCACGCGAGGAAGGAATTCTCTCGGGGATCTCGTGCGGCGCGGCAACGGCAGTGGCAGTGCGCCTGGCGCACCAGCCCGAGTTCCGCGGTAAGACCATCGTGGTGGTTCTGCCGGACTCGGGCGAACGCTACCTGAGCTCCATCCTGTTCGAAGGGATCGTATAATCCTATAAACCGATGAAGTTCAAAACGCTGGCCATTCACGCGGGCCATACGCCCGCGGACCACATGGGCGCGGTGATGACGCCCATTTACCAGACCTCCACATTCGCCTTCCGCGGGGTGAACCGCCCCGGCGCGTACGATTATTCCCGCAGCGGCAACCCCACGCGGAAAGCCCTGGAGACCTGTCTGGCATCGCTCGAAGGAGGCTCGGCGGGCTTCGCGTTCGCCACCGGCATGGCGGCCGAGGCAACGGTGCTGATGATGTTCGACGCGGGCGACCGGGTAGTGGTGCACAGCGACCTCTACGGCGGCACCTACCGGCTGTTCCAATCTGTGATGCGGGGCAAGGGGATCGAGGCGGTGTACGTGGACCTGCGCGACGCCGCGGCCACGGAGCGGGCGCTGGCGGCGGGCGCCAAAGCGGTGTGGATCGAATCGCCCACCAATCCGCTCATGAACCTGGTGGACCTGGCCGCGGTGAGCGCGCTGGCCCACCGGCACGGCGCCATCGCCATCTGCGACAACACGTTCCTCTCGCCGTATTTCCAGCGGCCGCTGGATTTGGGCGTGGACGTGGTGGTGCACTCCACCACCAAGTACATCAACGGCCACTCGGACGTGGTGGGCGGCGCGGTGGTGGTGCGCGACGCGGCCCTCGCCGAGAAGATCGGGTTTCTGCAAAACGCCATGGGCACGTGCGCCGGGCCGCAGGACTGCTTCCTGGTGCTGCGCGGCGTGAAGACGCTGGCTCTGCGCATGGAGGAGCACAACCGCAACGCGCTGGCCATCGCGCACTGGCTGGAGGCGCACCCCAAGGTGGCGGGCGTGCTGCACCCGGGGTTGGAGTCGCACCCGCAACACGAACTGGCGACGCGGCAGATGAGCGGGTATGGCGGCACGTTCAGCTTCCGCGTGCGCGGCGGACAGGAGGCGGTGTTCCGGCTGCTGGAGCGGGTGAGGGTGCTGACGCTTGCGGAATCGCTGGGCGGGGTGGAATCGCTGATCGAGCACCCGGTGACCATGACGCACGCCTCGGTGGCGCCGGAGACGCTGCGGGAGATGGGCATCACGCCGGATCTGGTGCGGATCTCGGTGGGGATCGAGGATGTGGAGGATTTGATCGGGGATCTGGAGCAGGCGCTGGCGGGGGTGTGAGGAGAGGGGGCGGCTTCAACTACTACGTGAACTCAACGAGTAGGTGAAAGATCTGTATGTGACCCAAATCCTGCTGCTGGCGATCATGGTGAGACGTGTGCACTCCTTCCAGTTCCGCGCCCTGCCAGCCAGCCGGCGAAAGATCTGGGGAGCATTGAGGCGCGCAGATTTCCATGCGCCGGATCGCAAAGCCGGCCGCCAGCCTGCAGAGCCAAACTGCGCAGGTATCGGACTGCACATAACCGAGCATCCCTGCCGATGGCCAGCTCCGGGAGTAGTTTCCATCGAGAAACATCCGCAGCCCGCTGGTGCCAAAGTACTCATTCACGGAGTCTGATCGGTATAGCCGCTTGGCTTCGACGTGAAATCGCGGCCGCACCCCTCGCCCGGTGCGCACGAACTCGATATCGATGCGGGGGCGGTTCTTCCCGTGGCGGCCCGCGACTGTCTGTGGCGGATCGTCGAGAACCTCAATATGTTGCATCCAGGGTTCAGCATCGTCGCTCTCTGCTATCGTTCTGGAAGACCGCACCAACTCTCCTGTAATGTGTGGCTCTTCGGCAGTCTGAACGGAATGTGTGTCCATCGTACGGTAGGCCCGAACAAGAAGCACAAAGCAGTTCTGTACGAACGCCACCCGGTAGAGGCGCTGTTGATCTTGCGACGGGCGGTCCGGCATTAGTTGAGTGTCCTGGTTGAAAGGTTGGGTTCGGGCTCCAGGCAATCGGCGATGATCTCCGCGGCGTCCTGAGTGGCCTGCGTCCGCGTCCAATGAAAGCGTTGAAGCGGTTTCAATATGTATGTTCGCGAACCCTCGTAAATGCGCAGATTTCGGTTGAAGTAGAGCCATTGAGCGCGTTTTTCGGTCAACAGCCGTCGAGTTTCAGCCAGTTGACGCCCTCCTGCTTCAGAGGCACCCCAGATCCTGACTGGGCGTCTACCGCGGTCGTCCGCGAGGTCCACCATGACCAACCCGGAGTCGCCGCCAAACAAGACGTCGACGCAATGGCACGTGGAACTTGACTGACTGATGAATTGGTCGAGTTCGTCCCTCAGGGTCCGGGCGTAGGCGGCAAGCTCATCCTTCGGTGGTCGCCCAACAGCCGACTGTTCTACTTTCCCTTGAATCAGACCCAATCGAACCCGGACCAGATCTTCCACCGCGGCCCGGGCTCGCGACGAAAGCTTCAATCCTTCGGAAGTTAACTCGTTCAATTCGCTGACCAATTCCGGTCGGCCGAATTCACACCCGCCGCCGAGTTGGGTCTCAATTCGCGAAAGCAGACTTCCCCACTCATCCAAGTTCGCCACCGCGTCAAACGGCAGAGGCAGGGAGCGGAGCGACCGGAGAGTACTTATCGATTTCTGGACGCCCGCCTGCGGTGTGGTCAGGAACTGGTGGTACGCAACAAAGTCCGAGTTTAGATAGATCGCAAGTGCCTTTAGCAGGCGTCGGTTACCTGCGGGAGATACGATACCAATCTGGCGGGATGGTACGACTAAGTACTCATCGGAATAGACTGAAAATGCACGTGACTCGCCGACGACTACGTGCGGGGGCTGACAGATGCTGAGCTTCAGATCGATGCCGGCCCGCTTGCTGAGATACACCTCCGAATCCGTCAAAATCCGGAACGAGCTCTCAGGAAATCGTAGTAAGTAGCGAAGCCCTTTCAGACGTTCAATATCTATGGTTGTTTTCCCAGTCAGTTCAGGATGAAACTCGGTCGATCCGCCCTCGCCAGCGGCATTGCGCCTTTCTGGTCCTTGTGACAGGGTTAATTGTCGTGCCGCTTCCAGGTCCTGCACTGTGCTGAACCTTCGCGCCACGCTTTGGAGCACTTTGGCATCGACGGTCGACCCCCACATAGCGATTTTCCAGGGAAGGGGCTGGCCTTCTATCACGCTCGAATAGGCGACCTCCTGAAGCTCGCTAGCGTTCACGACGATGTTCCACGTCCTTTTGCGGTGCCCGCCCTCGCCCGTGTGAGCCGCCGGTTGGTTAGCCACTAGCGGCGAGTATGCCTCGATTGTCATGCCCGATACATCCACGTTTGCCTGGTCGCGCATTGGGCAGTAGAAAAAGGAGGCAGCGGGTAATCTGGCACGCCCGCCGAAAAGCACCTCGGCTAGGTTGGCAAAATTCCCGATCGCCCACAACCGGTGTTGGCGCAGGAAAGCCTTTCGGAAGTCGGTCGACTCGTACTTGAACAGCGTCATCGCAGGCAGGAGCAGCGCGACGCTTCCCTCGGCATCGAGAACCTCGGACGCTCGCCAGGCGAACGCTTCCGCAAGCTGGTTCCCACCAACGGGGCGCGCGGAGTGGTTCCTCTGCATCCACTGCCAGGCAGGCCGCTCATCGTCCTCCAGCCTTGCAGGATTCAGATCCTTCCATGGGGGATTGCCTATAATCCATTGGAACGGCCGCTTGCGAGCCTCCCTGTACCAGGGCGAGTCGTCTTCAAAGGCATTGGCGCAGAAGATATTCCGTTCCCGCAAGGCGGGTAATTGGAACCGGGTCCTGGTCAAGTCCGGAGGATCGACGTACTCAAGAAGAGTAAGTGCCAGGCTGAGTTCGGCGATCTGACAAGCATCCGGGTCGATATCCACCCCGAAGATATGGTTTGTGAGTAAACGTCCGAGATCCTCAGGACGAAGATGCCGTTCCGTCTCCAGCAACCGTCGTTCAATGAGCTTCCGGTAACACTGGACGAGGAATGCTCCCGAACCGCATGATAAATCCAAAACTCGCATCCCCGGCTCCAGGGGCCTTAGCGAGTCCAGCTTATCAAGCATGAAGTTCACCAGCGGAACTGGCGTGTAGTACGCACCTTTCACACGCCCTTCGGACTTTCCTGAGGGCCGAAGGGTACTGTGCAGAAACTGCTCGTATATGACAGACAATGTCTCAATCGGAATGAAAGAGAAATCGTAGATATCGAAAAGTGGAAGCTGGCCACTCATGGCATCTTCGCCCCGAAAAACGGAAGCCATTTTGCGAAGCCGGTCGGCACCGAAGTCTTTGATCTTGTTCGCCGAGATTGGAAAGACTGAGCCGTTCAGCCACTCGTCCACGTTTCTTACAAGGTCGGTAAATGTGGTCAAGCGCGAAAAGATGTGTTCCGGATCCAGTCCCCATTGCCCCAGACGGCTATCGGACAGGATGTCCCTCTGACGAAGATAATGTAGGTATACGAACTTGCCCACCATGGAATGCGAGAGCCGCTGGTCCTCTATTCCGTTCCGAAGTAGCCACTCGTCGAGGGCGCGCAGATTGTCAAGCAGTTGCCAGTCCACGCGCTTCTCCGGTACGGTGTCGTCTCCGAACGCCTGCCAAACCAGCCCCGAATCGATCGAACCGGCGCGGAGGGCGTCGAGTTGGCTGGCAATCTGATTGAGATCGGTAAGTACCTGAAGTGCGCCTCCGCGGGGATCGTTTGAAACATCGCGATCATACCTGAATCCCGGGTACAGCCGAACCCATGCTGGGCTCACCACCAGCAGAAACGGAACTACGTTTTGGTTCCAGACTCTGCGGTGTATCTGGCGGGCTTCGCTCTCGGACTTTGCCTCGCAAACGTAGACGACGGGCACGTTGCCCTGGGGTGCGTTGTAAGGCGCTGCGTTCAACACGTAGGCGCCTCGCAAGTTGCACTCGGCCTGCTGGGCCTTTCGGAAAACGTGGCCGAAGTCGCGGTCGGAATCGAGACCTTTGCCGGACAGATAATTCGGAGAACTGTCGTACTGAAGCGAGTTTACGACCTGATCAACATCCATGGCTGGACCTCAACGCTTGTCGCCAGATGTGAGCTCGGGACTTCATTTGACAGCAGTTGCACGGAACAGTTGCCAGCACCGATGCAGGGATCCCTTTGGGCGTCCCGGTCCAGGCCAGTCATTCCAAGGTAGCAACAACAGGGCCTGCAAGGGTTCACCAGGCCATCGACTACCACCACGCCCGCTACATCGTAGTGATTATGGCACAAAACAAGGTGAAGAATAAATGTTTCGATGGCTCCGGTCCCGAAAACCCAACAGCCATCTCAGGTGCTCCAGACACGGCGCACGCCAGAGCCGGAGTCGCAGCCTCAACACGAGTTCGCGAAGTTGCAGGTGAGCGGCTATAACGGCACGTCCAGCTTTCGCGTGGACGGCGGCCAGGACGCGGAGTTCCGGGTGCTGGAGGGCGTGAAGATGTGCACCCTAGCGGAATCGCTGATCGAGCACCCGGTCACCATGACGCACGCCTCGGTGGCGCCGGACGCGCTGCGGGAGATGGGCATCACGCCGGATTTGGTAAGGATCTCGGTGGGGATCGAGGATGTGGAGGATTTGATCGGGGATCTGGAGCAGGCGCTGGCGGAGGTGTGAGGGAGGGCGGCGGGGGTCGGACAAAATGTGAGCTTCAGGTTAGGGGTTGCTGGGGCGGCTGCCGCTATCCTAATCCCCACCTGAGCGTCAATTTCCTTTAAACGCTTTGTGGAATTGGACAATTTTGTCTTGTGGAAGGACAAAAGATCGATGCTACGCGCCCGCGCCTTCAGTGCCCTGCTAGTTTGCCTACCGCTGACCGCCCAGGTGTTCCCGACCGGCGAACCCGTCATACCCCCGAGCAGCGGAGCGATGCGTCTATTGACTCCCGCCGAGTACCAGAAATTCGCCGCCGGCGCCGAGGGTCACAGCATTATCAAGATCATCCGAAATCTTCCTCCCAATCTCGGCCCCGACTACCGCCTTGGGTACAACTTCGTATACGAATCGACCAACCATGGCTGGATCCTTGATCGCGATTCCGAAGGCTATAAGCTCTTCCTCGACCTCAAAGGCGATGGAGACCTTAGCAACTCCCAGCCTTTCCGCTTCCACGACGAGGGCGGCGTTCCCCGGATCGACGTTCCCATGAAGGACAGCGTGACCCGCTGGACTGCCCGGTTCGAATTAGTCCGAAGCTCGAGTGACGGCAATGACGTGGCTGTCAGAATGAGTCTCGGAGCCGATCGTTCCGGTAAGATTCTGCTTGATGGCCGCGAGATCCCTTTCCGCCTGTCGGGTTCTAGCGGCCGGTATGACCTACCCGGCGACCATCTTTCGCTCGATCGCGAGGGGAACGGCAAGTTCGAATCCTACGGACCAAACGACCGTTGGGTAAACCTAGCCGGCAAGACCTACGAATTTCACGTCGATCCCCAGGGCGCTTCCTTGACTCTCAAGGAGTCGGACTCTCGCCCAGATCGCCCGTCGCTCAAACCCGGCAGCCCGATTCCCGACGCCTCTCTGCCCGACCTCGAGGGCAAGGCGCACGCTTTCCGTCATAACACGGCCGCCTTCACCCTCCTCGAATTCTGGAACACCAACTGCGGCCCCTGCCGCGAGGAAATGCCGAAACTCAAAGCTCTCTATGACAGGCTGCCGCGTTCCCGCTTCGACATCCTTGGAGTCACCAGTGACGAATCCGAGGAGGTGCTGAAGAAATACCTCTCGGAGTTCGCGATCGCGTGGCCGGAATGCCGCGAGTCCGACGACGGCGCGGTGCACCGCCTCATGCGCATCGAAGGCATCCCTGCCTATTTCCTGCTATCCGAGAACGGTGAGGTCCTCGATCTTTGGGTCGGTTCCGGTTCAACCATCTCCAAGATCGAAGCGGCGCTCAAATAAGCCCGGACCTTGAAGACTGACGCGGCAACGCACGTGCCCCAGCATATTGCAGTGGGCGCTCCGGCATCCGGGCGGGTTCGTGGTGTCCGGTCCCGGTTGACGCTAACCCGACTTTCGCACTTCGAGGCCCGAGCGGCGCCTAAGTCCCGAAGAATCAGTAGAGGCTATGGATAGGTCTTCACCACAAATCAGGGCTACCTACCAGCGGCTGCGGCAGCTCCGAGGGCAGGGTCTGTGGTTATGCGAGGGGGTGGTTGCGCGGGCAAGGCGAGCTTGAGTTTGTCGAGGACGAGGCGGGCTTCGGCCTCCGGTTGCGTGTAGCGCGGAAGAATCAACCAGCGTCCATCGATGGTCGGGATATGGACGTCGATCATTTGTATCGTCGCCAGCGCCTCCAGTACGGCTGCGGGCGTCAGCCCCGGCGCGTGCAGCATCAGCCGGTTCTTCAACGTCACCTGAAGACAGTAGGCCAGGAAGGCGACCAGGATGTGCGCGTCGGCGCGGTGCTCCAGTTGATGACGGATCGGCCGGAGCCCGAGTTCACTCTTCAAGCTTCGGAAGACCGACTCGATCTGAGTCAGTTGGATGTAGCGTGACCACAACACACTGGGATCGCCACCGGTGAGGTTGGAGCGAAGTAGATAGTGGCCGTCGCGCAGTTCCGCCTCTTTGAGCTTGGCCTTATCCACGCGGAATTGGAACGATTCGCGCGTCACCGCTTGACGGGCATCCGGCAGTTGGATCTTCACAAAGCCGAAGGCGCGGCCCGCCTCGGTCTTGGCGGCACCGATGCGTAACAGCAACTGATCGCGCGCCGGCAGACTGTGACGCATGGCGCGGAGCTTGCGCAGCAACCGCACCAGCCGCTTCCGTCGCATGGCTATCTCCTTGGCCTGGCGGCCGGCGCTCTTGGCCAGTACGTAGAGTTCTCCGTCCTGTTCAAACAACTTCACCTCGACCGAGTCGCGGACCTTCTGCCAGGGCAGGTCGAGCCACTTCTTCTCGTGCTGTTTGATCTTGCTCTTCGGCGTCCCCACCAGATAGAGGACCTGGCGCGCCGGGTCGCGCATCTCGGCCAACACCGCTTCGGTCGGAATGCCCCGATCCATGACCCACATCCGCTTCGCCTTCCCGTAGGTCTTCTCGATTTTGTCGAGGAACCCTCGTAGCGTGGTGCAATCCGTGGTGTTCCCGTTCATCACTTCGTAGGCCAGCGGGAAGCCATCGGTGGTGACCACCAGGGCCACCACGACCTGCAAGCAATCCGGCCGGCCATCGCGACTGTAGCCGCGCTTGGCCTTGGGATTCTCTTCCATGGCGCCTTCGAAGTAAGTGCTTGTCAGATCGTAGAGCAGCACCTCGAAGTCGGCTTGAAACAGGTCGGCCCACTTCCCTCGCAACCACACAAACAGTTCCTGCTTGTGCTCCAGTACCCGGTCCAGGCAACGGTACAACCGGTCCTTTTCCGCAGCCGCATAATCGACGTTCAACAACTCGTCCATGGCGGTGGAAAGAAACCACTGCCGGTGCACACGGAACTCACTGGCCGGATCGATGAGGTGGTTGACCACCAACAACTCCAGCACCTTCTTCCAACTTACGGCCTCGCGGCCGTCCGGCAAGCGTCGCTGCCAGAACTCGTCCAGCCCCAGTTGGCGCCAGATCTCGCAGGCCAGCCAGCAGGCGCCGAACATGCGCGGCCGCCGCAGTTCCAGCCCGCTCAGCCTCACTTGCAGACTGTCGACGCAATCTTCTGGAATTTCGCGATCCTCGGGGAACAGGCTGAGGGTGCGTGAGCGGTGCTGCTGCTCGTCGAACACGTCCAGGGTCTTGCGCCAGGCGTCTTCCTGTTTGTCGTTGACTTCACCCAGGTACAGGACCGTGCGTTGCGCCGTCTTGCCGGAGGATAGCCGTCGGTTCTCCACCACGCTGAAGTAGCGGTGGTCCTTGCCGTCCTTCTTGCGGTTCGTGCGGCGCAAAAACATCGAAGCCGCAGAATGCCAGAAAAGCCGTCGGATTGGAAGAGGGAAGGTCTTCACCACACCGATTTTCAGATTCTCGGATTGTAGGCAAAAGACTTAAGCCATGCTAACAGGGAAAATGGGCTCTGAAGTGCGAAAGTCGGGCTAGCTGGCGCGACGGATTTCCTCTCGAACGACGCGCCGGAGCGTCTCCTCCAGGGGCTCGTTCACCCTCGTGATATGTTGACGCAGTGCATCGTTGATCAGGCTTTGGTAATTGCCGCCCGCCTTTTCTACCTGGGTTCGAAACCAGCCGATCACATCCTCGTCCAGCCGGATCGTGATCCGGGTCTTTCCCTTGGGAACCGGCATCACCGGCCCGCGCTTTGCCTTCGAAAAATCGGACTCACGTTTCATTTGCTTCCTCGTATCGCCGGCGTTCGCGCGGCGTCGCCTTCCGCGCCGGGATCGGACAAACGCGTTCGCCCCGCCATGTGAAAACAACGACCAGCAACCGTCCCAGGGCACCCAGGCCCATCGTGACCCAACGCTCCTCCCCTACGGAAAAGGGGTCGCGCATCGTCTGGGCCGCTTCATCTTCGAGAGACGCCACCGCATCGGCAAAGGAAACGCCGTGCTTCCGGGACTTCAGCCGTGCTTTGGCCGGCTCCAACTTTTGCGTAGGCTACGGCGTCTTGCGGGAGTCAGCCGCGCTTCGTGCCGACGAATCGCGACGAACCTTGGGCGAACCGCTTCCTCTATTCGATTCGAGACTCTTGACGTTGGTCTGACTCAGCGGCACGGAGTGAATCAAGCGTGGCATCGGCGTGCGAGGCCGGTGGCCGGATTCCGCTTCGGACGAAAACCCTCTTTTAACGTTTCGCACAAGCATATTCTCATCCAAGAATGAGCCTGGAGACGGGCTACGAAACGACGGGCGCCGGGCCTCCTTTCGCGAAGTGTTTGCACGAACTCGGGGCCGACCAACGGGAGGCCCAGCAGGCCTGCAAACGCGAACTGGTTTTGACTTTGCACTTGCCCGCTTTCCCTTATCATTGGGAGATCTTCGGAACGGCCCGCAGCCGGCCAGGGCGCGCGGTTTGTGCGCGGCGGAGGAAAATCTTTTCTGCGGTTGAAAAGATTTTCCGGAGCGCACCCTTGCCGGCGAGGACCGTTCCGGAACATGACAGCGCAGGGAAAGCGGGCGGGGGGTCTCAGGGGGGCATCCCCCCTGGCGGGGCTCCGGGGCAGCGCCCCGCGCACCTTTCCGCGCGCGCTTTTGGCGCGCGGCATCAAACAGTTCCCGCACCTCATGCGATCCTCCGCTGCTGGAAACTCGCAAACAACTTCTGCTTGGCCTTCTGCATCTCCTCGGCGGCTTGCATGTCAGTGCGAACTCGGGCCTGCCGCTCCATCTCTGCTACGGTCACTCCCCGCTTGAGGTGCCGGGCCAAATCAGGCAGTTGCCGTAGGATCTCCCACGGCGTTGCATACCACCGGTATACAACCTTGGTCTTGCCTTTCTTGTCCACCACCTGCTCGGGCACGCCGCAGGGCCGGTGATAGTTCAGATACGGGTTGAAGTGTTCTTCGTAAAAAGTCCCGATCGCCGCCGCATGGGGCGCGGCAATGTGCGTGTAGCCCATGTGCTTCCTCACCACGGCTCCATTCTTCGCCTCCACCAGTCCGTTGTCGTTGGAGTGCCGCGGCCGCGATTTCGTCTGCTCGATCAGCAGTTTGTTCAAAAGCCTGGCCAGCGGGTGGTTGACGTACTCGCTTCCATTGTCGGAGTGAAACCCGCGGATGCGGAACGGAAACTGCTCCAGGATCGCTTCTAACACCGGCATTAGGTAGGCTTCGCTGATCTGTACCGCCGCACCGAGCACCTGCCATTGCGTGACTTCATCCACCGCGTTGATGTGATACACGCCTTTGATACCCTCCAGATCTCCCTGGTGCACTGTATCCACCCGCAGGTATCCAGGCCGGCCGTTGGGCTCGGGCCGGCGCCGCTCCCCGATCGACACCGGCGTCGGCCGTGTCGCCTGATAGGCGATGGCCCGTTCCCGGTACAGGCGGCTGTCTCGCAGCCGGTACAGGTGCGCCACCGAGATCCCGGCCAACCGCTGGTAGTGCGTGTCGCCGAAGTCGTGGCAGGCCCGCTCGAGAAGCTTTCGGGTCGCCGGCCCACTCAATGTCCCGTGGGCTTCGTCCACCTTCACCAGCAGCGCGATGTCAGCCCGCGTGTAGCGCTGCGCGAAGCGATGCCGCCGGTATGGCTGGGCTTTCACCTCTTCCCCCCGCAGGTACATCGCGATCAGCCGCGTCGTCTGCGCACGGCTCAGCCCGGTCATCTTCTGTACGTACCTCCGTACCAACCCTCGGCCGCTTCGCTTCAATCTCTGGTAGCCTTGCTGCCGCAGCGTTTGATTGACCCAGCCGTACACCTCCTCCCGCTTCCACCCCTTGAATCCCAGCTCATTGCTGGCCTCCAGAAACGCCCGGATCTCGTCCAGGCTCATTCGCTCTTTGGTCTGCACGTTGATGGTCAACTCCCAGCATCCGCCATCGCCCCTCCAGGCTCATCTTGTATGAGAAACACGCCCCCTCTCCAGGCTCATCTCGTATGAGACAAGACTCACACGAGCATCGAGGGTGGAGCGCGGGGTATAATCCTCAGATGCAAGGAATACCCTGGAGCAGAATTGCGCTCGGCTCGCTGTTGCTCATCTCGGTATGCTCAAGAGGAGGACAGAAAGTGCAATCTACGGAACCCGAAAATTCGAAGCCACCAGTCAAAATGGAGCGGCGCGGGCGCATCCTTGGAATCGGAGGCGTCTTCTTCAAGTCCGCTAATCGCGATCAGATGCGCGAATGGTACTCGAAGCATCTTGGGCTCGCCGACACGGGCCACGGCGCGATGCTTCCGTGGCGCGAACACGACGACCCGCAGAAGGAACACATTACGGTTTGGACTGTTTTTCCCGCCTCCACTAAGTATTTCGATCCAAGCCCCGCACCGTTCATGTTCAACTACATCGTGGACGATATGGATGCTTTGCTCGACCGCTTAAAACAAGAGGGCGTCAAGATCGACGAAAAACGAGGGGATGAATCCTACGGCCGCTTTGCCTGGATCTATGACTTCGACGGGAATAAGATTGAGCTCTGGCAGCCGCCATCCGAAAAGCCCTAAGAACGTCTTCCACTGCACATACCCAATCGCTTTTGTGTAGTTACAGTCACTGTGCCGTAGAATGGCCGAGCTAAACACGTGCAAGGGTTTGTTCCAGTTCGGTCCGGACTCTTACCAACCCAACGCAGCGGTTACGTTGACCAACATGGGAAGTCCGCAGGTTTCGCATCGGATTTCTTGCGTTTGCCATAATTGCTTGGAGGCATCACCTTGCCGCGCAAGTTTCGCCACGTCCTACTCGTCCTTCTCACCCTGCTCTTGACGCCGGCGGTATGGAACCTTGCCGCCACGAAGTACCAGCACGCCCGGATTCGGGTCCCCGGAGCGTTCTACGACGTCGAAGGCCGTCAAATGCATATCTACTGCGCGGGCACGGGGCCTTACACCGTTCTCATCGAAGCGGGGGCCAGCGCGAGTTCCCTGGGCTGGCGGGGCATCCAGAAGACTCTTTCGCAAACGACACGCGTCTGCATCTACGACCGCAACGGCCACGGCTGGAGCGAGCCCGCGCCGGGGCCTCACGACGCCGACACCATTGCCCGAAAGCTGCATGCTCTTCTCGACAAGGCAGCGGTTCCCCGCCCGCTTGTTCTGACCGGCCACTCCGCCGGCGGCCTCTACATCCGCGCATACGCCCGCCAATTTCCAAAGGAAGTTGCCGGCGTCGTGATGATCGATGCCAGTTCGCCGGCGCAGCGCGACGAACTCCCCGGATGGCGCAGCGATTGGGAGGAGGACAAGCGGAAACTGCCCGGCGAAATCTGGAAAGACCGCCTCCGGGTCTGGTCAGGATGGGATCGCCTGACCGGCAACTGCCGCAATGCCCCGCCGAAGGAACTCGGGCACCTCGCGGCCGAATATGACGCCGAAAACTGCCGCCCCGAGTACGCAGGCGAAGAGGACAACGAATTGCCATACTTCGAAGACAGCTTCAAACAAGCCGCCCGCCTTCTCACTTTCGGAGACATCCCGCTCCTGATCATTACGCAAGACACCCAAAGCGGAAGACGAAAAGACGATCCGATCTGGGATCGTGAACAGGAACAACTCAAATCTCTCTCGCCCCGAAGCTGGCGAATCATCGCCAAAGGCGCGGGACACGGAGTGCATCACGCCCGGCCCGAAATAGTTACAGATGAGATAGACCGCCTGATCGCATACCTGCGGGGCAGCCCGGAGCCGCGTCTGGGGACGACGATCGTCCGCTAAAACGTGGCCGCTCCGAGTCTGCGCAATCGCACGCCAGATGAGCGAGGTCTGGCGTCGCGGCCAAGAGTCCGGACCTGGTGCGGATCCCAGTGGGCATCGAGGATGTGGAGGATTTGACCTGGGGGCTGCGTCGGGCGGGACCTAATAGTGGCCACCGGGGGACTCCGGGCCGCCGCAAGCCTTGCTATGATGACCGGCGATGCTGAAATCCGCTACCTTTGTTTTGGCCGTTGCCGCCGTTCTCGGCATGGCGCATGCGGCGCTTGCCCAGGACATCTTCGGGCCGATTAAGATCGGCGCTAACCGTAGCAAGTACGTTGGCGCATGTCCGGTGGACGTCGTCTTCACCGGGAATATCAACCTGAATTCGCCCCATCCGAAAGGGCTGGCGTTTAACTACTACTGGCTCAGGAGCGACGGTGCGAAGGGTCCGGTGAACGTCGTGAAGCCGTCGCCCTCGCAGAACATGGTGATCGTCAAGGATTCCTGGAACCTTGGCGCGGCTGGGAAGCACTACAATATCTCGGTGAAGCTGTTCGTGAACTCGGGGAACACGCACCTGGATCAGACGTCCCAGACCGTCTCGGTGACCTGCAAGTAACCGGCGCGGCGCTGGCCGAGGCAGATGAAACTGTCGCGCCTCGGGTTCCGGTCGCGGCGGCAGGACGAAATCGTCCGGAAATCCGCAAGGAGTTCGCCCGAGCACCGACTATCCTAGGTGTAGGGCGAAGTGGAACTCACGGCGGACCGAATCGAAAGCCCGGACGAACTCTACCGCAAGGCCGCGCAGGAGTTTGGCGCGGCCCTGGCCCGGATGGCGTGTGCGTACGAAGCCGATCCGGACTTGCGGCGGGATCTCTCGCAGGAGATTCACATGGCGCTATGGCGCAGCTTCGGGAAGTTCCATGGGCGGTGCTCCCTGCGAACCTGGGTCTACCGCGTGGCGCAGAACGTGGCGACGTCGCACATCGTCCGGCAAACCAGAGGCAAGCGGAACGCACTCGCCTTCCTGACGCTGGAAGAGGCCGAGGCCGAAGCCCAGGCCGGCGGCGAGAGCGTCGAAGTTTCCGCCGATCGTGAGCAGGCACAGGCACGATTGTTGGCGCTGATCCAGCGCCTCGATCCGCTCGACCGGCAGGTGATTCTGGCATATCTGGAGGATCTGGATGCGGAATCGATCGCCGAGATAACAGGGCTCTCGGCGGCCAACGTCTGGAGCAAGGTTCATCGCATCAAGAATCTGCTGGTCCGCCGGTTTCATGCTGGAGGCCGAAATGTCTTGTGACAACTTGCCCGGCGACTTGAGAATTCTCTGGAAGGAGGCAGGCAAGGACCGACCTATGTTTTCGCTGGAACAGATTCGTGAGGACACGGAAAAGCTACTGGCGCGGCGGCGGCGCAGTTACGCCGTTGTGGGCGCCTGCATGGCGGTGTTTGTGGCAAGCTTCACGCTGTGCTTCTTCCTCTTTTCCAACACCCTGACGCGCATTGGATCGGTTGTTGCGGTCCTGGGATTTGGGTATTGGTTCGTCGACCTGCTGGTGGAGCGGGCGCGGGCCGTGCCCGATTTGGGCGAGACCGATGGAGTGCGCTTCTATCGAGGCGAACTGGAGCAAATGCGCGACTGGCACCGCCGGAGGCGGTGGCGGCTACTGATTCTGCCGCTGCCCTTTATCTTTTTCGACCTCGGCTGCTCGCAGATCTACGGGAAACACTTCCCGTTCCTCGCGCGGTTCGTGTGGTTCGATGGCGCGCTCATGCTGGCGGTATTCGCAATCTGGGCGCCGCTGAAGCATCTCAAACTGGCCCGCCAGTATCAGGGCAAAATCGAGGCTCTGGACGCGGGTGTGAAGGGTGGTTGACAGGCGGGGCCCGAGAAATCCGCTCGGTGCAAGCTTGCGGCCGAACTCTTGGCAAGTTTGCCCAGGGTCCGGAGCGCCTTCTCGACTCGCCCGGACCAGAATGCCGCATTTAGCCGCATACAGTTGCGAAACTCCCGGCCGGTTGTGAAGAGCACGCCGGGCGCGATCGCGATTCCTTCGCGGAGCGCCTGTTCGTAAATCCCGAACGCATCCACCCCCTCCGGCATCTCCACCCAGAAAACGGAGCCGCCCAAGGGACGCGTGGCGCGGGTTCCGTCCGGAAAATGGCGGGCGATGAGGTCGTGGAAGTTGGCCATGCGACTCGCATGCGCGCGGCCAAGCGTGCGCAAATGGCGGTCGTAGCCGCCGTTGGTCAGGAACTCGGCAATGGCAAGCTGGCTCGGAGACGCGGTGGTCGAGTGGGAGAGAGATTTCAGGCGCTCGATCTGCCGCTGGAACCTGCCAGGCGCAATCCAACCGACACGGTAGCCGGGCGCAAGGCCTTTCGAGAACGACGAGCACAGAAGCACGAGGCCGCGCCGGTCGAAGGACTTGGCGGTTTCCGGACGCGGCGAAGCGAAGGCCAGGTCGCCGCAGACGTCGTCTTCGATAAGCGGAATCTCGCGAGCGGCCAGCAATTCGACAAGTTCGCGCTTGTTCTCCGCGGGCATCAGGCTGCCGGTGGGATTGCCGAAGTTGGGGATGCAAATGCACGCCTGCACTGGGTGGCGGCCAAGAGCGTACTTCAGAACCTCCAGGTTCATTCCGGTGCGGGGGCAGGAGGGAATCTCCAGAACCTTGAGGCCCATCCACTGGATCGAGTTGAGAAACGTGTAGAACACGGGCGAAGAAATCGCCACGGTATCGCCGGGGCGGCAAACGGCGCGCAAGGCGAGAGTCACGGCTTCCATGCAGCCGGAGGTGATGACGATGTCCTGGGGAGCGAGCTGACATCCCATGGCGAGGGACCGCCGGGCAATCGCGGAACGCAGCCGCAGCACGCCTTCCGCCGGCGGGTAGCAGACACTCTCGGCGCCCCGGCGCCTGGTCTCGGCGGCCAGCATCCGGTTCAGTTTCGCGATGGGCAGCAGTGCCGGATCAGGGCCGCTCTGCCCGAGCGGCACAAGTCCGGGATTCGAGAGGCTGCTGGCGATCCGTTCCGTCAGGTCGCCGAGCGCCACCGGTTTGGCAACCAGTTTGGCCTGACGCACCGGCCGGGGAGCCGGGCTTTCGGCTTCCAGGAAACGGCTGCAAACGTAGTAGCCGGACTGGGGACGCGCCTCCACCAGGCGCAGATTCTCGAGGCGATTGTAGGCGCCCATTACCGTGTTGATGCCGACGCGCAGTTGGCCGCTCAAATCGCGAATGGACGGGATGCGGTCACCGGGACGAAACGCGCCGCGCTCGATCATCCGTGCGATCTTCGCGGCGACCTTCTCGTAAAGAATCGGCTTGCCCACCTCGCTCTCAGGCATTGAGACTCGATTATAGCGGAATGGAGACAGATGCAATTGTGTGTTCCAAGTATGGGTACAGTTGCGGTTGGCGGAGCGGTGTTTCCGTGCACAAAGTGAAGCCCTGTGGCTGGTTCAATTGTCGGAAGTGCTCCAGAATATTGCTATGTTCGACGAAATCGAAGATATCAGACAGACACGAAAACGGCTAAACCTCAAGATATTTCAGAGCGGGATCGGAGGTTTCCGCGCCTTCGAGGAGGTGGAAAAGGCCGCCTTTTCGGAAGGCGCCGTCTCCCAGAAGAACAAGGAGCTGATCGGCCTGGGAATCAGCATCACCCAGAAGTGCTTCCCGTGCGTCGAGTATCATGTCAGCGCCGCACTGGAGCGCGGAGCCACGCGCGAGGAGATCCTGGAGGCAACCCAGGTTGCGGTGGTCATGGGCGGCGGGCCTGCAATGTGGCCCGCACGCTTTGCCTTCAAGGTGCTGGAGGAATTGCAGGCCGGCAAGCCGCAAGTGGCTGCCGGAGACTGAGGCGCGGTATGGCGGACGGCGCGCCTGCGTGCGCCGTCCGCGATTCCTTTGGTCCTCGCGCAGCCATCTACAGCGTCGCCACCTGTTGAATCAGCTTCCCCACGTGGACGCGCTCCGTGCCGCCATCCGGAGCGATGCGGTGCACGGCGCGGCCATTGGAGTAAAGTACCGAGCCATCCAGGCCAATATCGAAAGATAGGACGCCCTTCGCCAGCACCTCCGCGCCGTCCGCGGACTGGCGCACAAGTTGCCATGAAGAAGGCACCAGCGACGGAGCATCGCCGCCCTCCTCCGGTTTTTCGCGCGTGTCGCGGCCAACCGCGATGGTCTCTCCCCAGACCTGGATTTGCTCAACCGTGCTGGCCCGCTCCTCCGGTGATGCCCATCCCGGGCGCTTGCGGCCAAAGAGAGCGGCGAAGTAAGTCAGGAACCCGAGGATACCAAGCACAACATAGAAGGGGAGCAGAGCGGCGTCCTTGAGCGCGGTCAGCGGACGAGAGCTGGGCGCCTTGTTGCCGAACGGGCGGCGGACATAGTAGAGCGCACCGTCCGGCGCCACTTGCGGCCCCACGAAATCGGCGGCCGGGTCTTCGGCAAGGCACTGCAGATCGCCCGACTCGAGATCCAGTCGCTGCACCGTAAATGGCGAGCGCCCGGAGAGGCGGCCCGAGACGTCGCGTCCCAGGCCGGCACTCTGAAACACCAGGCGGCGCCGCGGCCCCGGTTCCCAGTGTGGCGCCAGGTCGAGCGAGTCGCCTTCGGAAACGTCGTTCATGTCGGAGCCATCGCCATTCAGCACGGCGATGTTGGCTGCCATGCTGCCCTGGGACACCGAGACCGCGATGGCCGAGCCATCGGGGTGGATGGCAAGATCGCGCACACGATAATCGGCGGTGTGGAAGAGGCGGCGCTCGAAGCCGGAGGAATCCACGGCGAAGACGCCGCTGATCTCGCGGGTTTCGAGTGAGTAGAAGACCTCGCCGGGGGCGCTGCCGCGAGCCACGCTGGTTAGCAGGATCGGGAAGTCGCACGGATCGGGCTCCGGCATTCGCCGCCCGCCCATACCCATGCCCATGAACTTGGCGCCGAATCCCTGGGTCTTCCAGGCGTTGCGATTCTGTATCTGGGCGGCACGGTCGCGCAAGCTCCGGCCGAAAGCGCTCTCCACGACACGCGGGGCTCCATCTCCCGGATGCAGATGGAGCTTGCCCTGCGCAACATAGGCCAGACCGGATTTCGCCATGAAGTTGCCCTTCCTATTCTTGAAAACGGCGTTACCCGGCGCAAGTTATCTTAGGTTTATCGGGGACACGGACGGGCTGCCTTCCGCAACGTGATAAACTGACTCTTTCGCCCATACAGAATGCTGCTTGCCAGAGAATTTGTCGCATATCTTTCCCGGCAACTCGTGAAGAGGCTCACCCCGGCGGTGATTGAGACCACCGATCCCGACCTGGTGGCCGAGAAGATCGCCTCGATCATCTCCGAGGAGTTGGCGGTCGAGGACCGTCTGAACGACGAGGTCCGTGACCTGCTGAGCCAGTACAGCGAGTACATGCGCCGAGAGGGCGTCAGCTACCAGGACATGTTCCGCAAGATCAAGAACACGTTGATCTCGCAGCGCAAAGTGATCCGCGCCTCCGGGCGCGACACCGGCGACGCCATGAAACTGTCGCGCGACAAGCTCACCGACATGTCGCACAAGTTGGTCGAGATGCTGCGCAAGTGCCGCGAACTCCGGCTCAAGAACAAAGACAGCAACACCGTCCGCCTGGAGATTCTGCGGATCATGACCGACCTGCTGCAGGCCGAAGACAAGGTGGACCGCGCCGCACGCCAGAAGATCCGCTCCCAGAAGCGCGAAATCCCCGAAGGCAGCGAAGAGTGGGACCTGCTGCTGCGCCGCTACTACGCCGAGGAACTGAAGAAGCTGGGCATCGACCTGGCGAAGTAGCGCTACCGTTTGTACCCGATCATCCTCAGGAATCCGCGGCGCTTTTCGGCGTCTCCGGGACCTTCCACGCCCTTGGGCGGGAACCCGTCGATCACGCCCAGCACTCCCCTGCCCTGCTCGCTTTCGGCCACCACGGCCGCGACCGGGTTGGCGGTGGCGCAAAAGATGGTGCAGACTTCCGGCGTCTCCTTGATACGCGAGAGCACGTTGATGGGATAGCCGTCGCGCATGGCGACCACGAAGATGTGGCCCGCGGCCACGGCGGCGGCATTGGCCGCGGCGAGCGATTTGAGCGCTTCGTCGTTGCCGTCCACGCGGATGAGGCATGGCCCGGAGGCTTCGTTGAAGGCCACGCCGAACTTCATCTGCGGCACGGTGTTGACGATGGCCTCGTAGATGTCTTCCACCGTCTTGATGAAGTGCGACTGTCCCAGGATGAGGTTCCCGCCTTCGGGAACGGTGAGCGGCACGAGTTTAAGTTCCATTGGAAAAAAGGTGTCAGACGCCATTTATTTCTGCCACACTTCGCGGAGCTTGCGCCAGGTGGTTTCCAGATCCTCGGGGACCACGCGCGTCTCGGCGGTTACAGTCATGAAGTTGGTGTCGCCCCTCCAACGGGGCAGCACGTGCAGATGGACGTGGGCGGCGATTCCGGCGCCGGCGCATTGGCCCAGATTCATGCCGATATTCATCCCATCGGGGCGGTAAACCATGCTCAGGTAGCGCTCGGCGTCGCGCGCCAGGAGGATCATCTCCGTCAGCGTCTCGGCGGCCAACTCCCCGAGCGAGGCAACGTGATCGTAAGGAACAACCATCAGATGCCCGGAGGTGTACGGGTAGCGATTGAGGATTACGTAGCTGCGGACTGCCCGGTGCACCACGAAGGACTGCGCGTCATTGCCCGGTTGCGCGGCGGCGCACAGGACGCATGCGCCTGGATCCTCCGGCTTGGTCACGTACTGGTAGCGCCAGGGAGTCCACAGATAGTCCATGGATTAGATACTGGAGGGGGGCTCGGGAACCGCTTCTACCGGAACCGCCGCGGGCGTGGGCGAACTGTTGACCACGTCCTTGAGTTCCTTGCTGGGCTTGAAGTAGGGGATCTTCTTGGCAGGCACCTCGACACGCGCGCCGGTCTTGGGATTGCGACCGATCCGCGGCTGTCTCTGGCGCGTGCGGAAGCTGCCGAATCCGCGAATTTCGATTTTGTCGTCGGTGCGAAGCGACCGCACGATACTGTCGAAAATTGCCTCCACGATAACCTCGGATTCCTTCCGGGTCATTTCCACGACACGGGAGACTTCTTCAATCAGATCGGCTTTCGTCATTACTCTCCTCCTGGAGCATCCAGCGTTAGCGAAACCGCAGTATCTCTTGAATACGTTCCATTTGCAAGTTAACCAAGGTTGCGGTCTTTGAGGCTCATGACCTCTTCGATGGTAGTGGTGGCGGCCGCCGCCTGGCGCTGGTAATCCTCCAGACGGGTTTTCTCTTCGTCGTCCGCAACGGCCCGCAAACTGAGGCCGATTTTCTTCTCGGCCTCGCTCATTTTGAGGACCTTGAAATCGAACTCCTGGCCCACCGCTAAGGGTGGTTCTTCGCTTCCGCGGCGGCCGGAATATCCCGGCACCTCCGAGAAATGGCACAGGCCCTCGACGCCTTCCGCCAGTTCCACGAAGCCGCCGAAACTGGCCAGGCGGCAAACCCGGCCATGCACCGTGTCGCCCACCTGGTGATTTTGGAAATAACTCTCCCAGGCGTCGGGCTGGAGCTGCTTGACACCCAGCGAAAGGCGGTGCGACGCGGCGTCGATATTCAGAATCACCGCCTGCACGATCTGGCCCTTCTTCAGGATGTCCGAGGGGTGCTTCACCCGCTTGGTCCAGGACAGGTCGGACACGTGCACCAGGCCGTCGATGCCTTCCTCGATTTCGATGAACGCCCCGAAATCGGTCATGTTGCGCACGCGGCCCTCGACCACCGAGCCGACGCTGTAACGGCTGTCGATGGTGGTCCAGGGGTTGGGCTCGAGCTGCTTCAATCCCAGCGAAATGCGGCGCTCCCGGGGATGGACCTCTAGCACTACGGCTTCCACCTGGTCGCCCGGCTTCACCACCTTCGAGGGATGTTTCATGCGCCGCGACCAAGTCATCTCGCTGATGTGGATCAGGCCTTCCACGCCCGGCTCCAACTCCACGAAAGCCCCGTAATCCGTGACGTTGACCACGCGGCCGATGACGCGCACGTTCAGCGGAAAACGCTCCGCAACCACTTCCCACGGGTCCGGCCCAATCTGCTTCAGGCCCAGCGACACGCGCTCCTTGCCTTTGTCGAACTTCAGCACCTTGACGGAAATCTGCTCGCCCACGTGCAGCACCTCCGACGGATGGGCGATCCGCCCATAGGACATGTCGGTGACGTGCAGCAGGCCGTCGATGCCGCCCAGATCGATGAAAGCCCCGTAGTCGGTGAGGTTCTTAACCGTTCCGGTGACCACCGACCCTTCGGCCAGGTGCTCGAGCGTGGAGCTCTTGCGCGAGTTGATCTCCTCTTCGAGGGCGCTCTTGCGCGAGACAACCACGTTGCCGCGGCGGCGGTTAAGTTTGATGATCTTGACCGGGATATCCTGTCCCACCAGCGAATCCAGGTTGTGGACCGGGCGCGGATCCGCCTGGCTGCCGGGCATGAAAGCCTTGATCCCCACGTCCACCGCCAAGCCGCCTTTGACGCGGCCCAGCACGCGGCCGGAGAGCACGAGTTGCTCCTGGTAGGCCTTATCCAGGTTGTCCCATACGCGCAAGCGTGAAGCGCGAGTGTGCGAGAGGAGGACGTATCCCTCGGGCTGTTCGCCCTGCTCGATCATCACGTCGACCGGGTCGCCCATCTGCACGGAGAGTTCGCCCGAGGGCGTCTGGAACTGCTCGATGGGAACCAAGCCTTCGCACTTGTAGCCGAAATCGACAATCACGTCCTTGGCGGTGACTCCAATGACGGTGCCTTGCAGGACTTCGTCGGCCGCGGGCGGAGCAAAGTGGCTATAGTCTTCGAGAAGATTCTCGTAATTCTCGGGGACCGGCTGGTCCACTTGCCCATTGTTGTGGTCTACGGCCATTACGCCTCCACCCGTTTCCGATTCATCGCCGGCCCCGAAGCCTCGATGGCTCCGCGGCAGTCTGCTAGCGCTTGGAAATCGCACCCTTCAAATCCCCAACCGCCCCGCAGCGACGGACGATGCCTAAAATTCAAACAACCACTGAGAGATCAGTATGTTAGCAAATATACGCCGGTTTGCGGAAGGTTGTCAACGGGGCGGCAGCGGAGCGGGGCGGCACCGAGCGTGGCGGCGCACCTCCAAGGAGCCAAACCCACGGCCTACGGTGACAACCTGCCACTGGTACTGGCGGGCTAAATTAGCTCTTGGAAGTTACCCGGATCGGGCATACAATCGGGCTGGTCAGTTACAGGTTGCCGAAGACGGTGGCTGGCGCCATTCGCAGCCCGGCACGAATACGCGGCTCCGCGTTGCGATGCGCCGGCAAGGTGTGGCTGTCGCCGTTTTCCGGCCCGGTTCGATGTTCCGATGCGGCTTTTCATAACGGTCTATTTCAGGAGGTACTTATGTTTGACAGCCTCGCGGACCAGATCAGACATGACGAACACGAGCAGACCAACAGCCGGGAGCGCGCCATCCGCTGGGTGGTGATCTCGGTCGTTTCCATCGTGTTGTTCTTCGGATTGTACGCAGCGGTACGCGTGGGCGGCTAGACCGCCCGCGCGAAAGCGATCCCGCCGCGGATCACTGCACGGGTGAAATCCGCCGCATCACGGATTTTACTTTCTGTGCGTAGGGGCCTACGGGATTGTAGATCGCGAGCACTGTGTCGAGGTCCTTGTCTCTGTAGGTATCCGAGTTGGCCAGGTTGTAGCCGACTTCGTGGATTCCATCCTCGAACGAGGCGAAGCGGGCGTGGCCCTGATCCCAGCCGAACATGTTGTTATGCTGTGTGGCCTTGCCGCCCGTCGATTCCACGAACGAGATGCTGGGCAGCAGGCGCCAATCCAGGCTGTAGGCGTCCGCCACCGCGAGAAACTCGCCTGAGTAAGCTTCCGCCGGACAATCGCACGTCCGAAAAAATCGTTGCAGTGTCTCCAACCTCGGATCGATTGCCGGGGCACTAACATGGGTGAGATAGTTCTGGTGCGGCGATAGGGCCGTCGGTCCGACGGCTCCCGCAAGCACCATCAATCCACTGGATAATAGTCTCCGCATCCCAATATCCTCCTTGATTCTTGATTTAGTTGGTGTGTTTCGGGGCACCGCGTGGTGACCCCAAAAGGGAAGTACGTGGCTGGAGGCGTGAACTCCAGAAAGGGGACTACTAAGTTAGGAACATGGAGGTTATTATACCATTCCGCGCAGGAACATTCACGCGGAGAAAGAGTAAAATCGCGGGCGTAGTGTACTGCCACGTGCCGAATTTTCCATCGTTACGGCGGTTCCCTTAAGGCCCCTGCGCGCTCGCATGCGGCGCACGGAGGCTGGCGCGCCACGGACCGCGGCAACTTTCCTCTTGACATCTTCGATAATTCTGTAATGATGGAATTATGGAAGCATCATGAGGAACAACGATGCCGGAAGCGTGGCGCGGTTCGCGGATATGTTGGCCGCCATGGGCGCCGAACCGCGTCTCAGGATCGTCCGGCTGCTGCTGAGCTCGCACCCGGACGGGCTGGTGGTGGGCGAGATACAGACCGAACTCGACATCGCCCCCTCCACCCTTTCTCATCATCTCGACAAGTTGAAGAACGAGGACCTCGTCAAGGTTCTTCGCGAGGGCACCTATCTGCGGTACACCGCCAACGCTGAGGCGTTGCAGGAGCTGCTCACCTTCCTGTACGCGGAGTGCTGCACGCGGAATAAAGCGGTGAAGCCGGAGACCATAATCCGGCTGCGTAAATAGCCGGCGGCCAATCGCCGCCAAAGGACAACCATCATGACGGACGTAAGAGCAATCGTAAAAGAGAAGTACGGCGAGGCCGCAATGCGCGTGGTTTCGGGCACGGGAAACGCGAGTTGCGGCTCCAGCCCATCCTCCTGCTGCTCGGGCGGCGACCCCATCACCACGAACCTGTACGACGCCCTGCAGAAGAGCGAGCTGCCGGAGACCGCCGTGCTGGCGTCCCTGGGCTGCGGCAACCCCACCGCGCTGGCCGAGCTGCGGCCCGGCGAGCGCGTGCTCGACCTGGGCAGCGGCGGCGGCATCGACGTGCTGCTCTCCGCGCGCCGCGTAGCACCGGGCGGCATGGCTTACGGACTCGACATGACGGACGAGATGCTGGCGCTGGCGCGCGAGAACCAGCGCAAGGCCGGCGTCGGGAACGTGGAGTTTCTCAAGGGCGAGATCGAACACATTCCCCTGCCCGAGAACGCCGTTGACGTGGTGATCTCCAACTGCGTGATCAACCTCTCGGGCGACAAGGACCAGGTGCTGCGCGAAGCCTTCCGCGTGCTGAAATCGGGCGGCCGGTTCGCCGTATCCGACGTGGTGACGCGCGGCGAGATCCCCTCGAAGATCCGCGAGAGCGTGCTGCTTTGGGTGGGGTGCGTGGCCGGTGCGTTGAGCGAGGACGACTATCGCGCCAAACTCGCGGCCGCGGGGTTCGTGGACATCGCCATCGAGCCAACCCGCTTCTACAGCGCCGCCGACGCGCAGTCGTTTCTGGCGGAACAGGGCCTGGATGCGAGCGAGCTCGCGGCACAAGTGGACGGGAAGTTCTTCAGCGCTTTCGTGCGCGCCCGAAAACCGTGAGAGTCCTGGTGTTGTGTACCGGCAATTCGGCGCGCAGCCAGATGGCGGAAGGGCTGCTGAGGGCCCACGACCCTTCGCTCGATGTCTGCTCCGCGGGCACCCAACCGGCGGCGCGCGTGCACCCGGCCGCGGTGGAGGCCATGCGCGAGGTGGGCATCGACATCGCCGCAGCCGCGCCCAAGCACGTGGAGCAATTCCTCGATGCTGCCTTCGACGTGGTGGTCACCGTGTGCGACGACGCGCGCGAAACCTGCCCGCTCTTTCTGGGACGCGTTGGCCGGCGCAAGCACATCGGCTTCGAGGACCCAGCACGCGCGCAAGGCACGCCCGAAGACGTGCTGGCGGCCTTTCGCAGGGTGCGCGACCAGATCGCCCAACGCCTGGCGGATTTTGTGTCGTGAGGCGGGGCCGGCGCGAAGCCCGCCCCATCAAGCGGGCGGCAATTTGGGCGTTACCTGGCAAATCCAGGCGATCACCTGGATTCCCGGGATCTTCAACGTGGCGCCGTCAAACGAGCCGCCTCCCGCGCCTCCATTTAGCGTGAATGGTCCGAAGGTCGATACCGAATCGCCGGCCACCGCGGCGCTTGCGGTCTTCTTATCGGCATCGGACCAGGAGCCGTTGATCACCACGTCTTTCACCGCGATGAAACTTAGCGGGAGCAGCGGCAACATCCCGGGGTTGTTGGCTGCCTGGCCGTTGGAGATGGATCCCGCGGGCAGTCCGTCGATGCTCCAGCCGGGCAGGTGGAACAGGCTGGAATCGAGCCAGGGACGCTGGATGCCCACCCGCATATAGCGGAACGTGGCGCTCACTTGCGAAGCCGCCACCGGCTGCTCCTGTACGGCGGGCTGGACCGTAACCTTGGTGGCTGGCAGTAGGGCACGCATGATGGGCATGGCCTTGAGGCGGCTCGCCGCAGCCGCTAGAACAGCCGGAGTGGGCCGCGCCACCGCCGCCACCGGGCGCATTCCGGAAATGGCCGCCCGGTTGGCGGCGAGGCTGGCCACGGGAGCCGTGACGATTCGCGCGGAGGCCATGGCGGCCGCCGAGGCGCCCGTCTTGACCGTCTCCTGGATTTGCGGACGCGCCGCCGGACGAAACGCGCTCGCCAGGACGCTTGACATACGCCAGCTTAGAAGCGCCGGCCGCCCGAGAAGCGACGTCAGCGGGGCTGGCGGAGGAGGCGGGGTCGCGGCAGCACCCGTGCCAATGGTCATCGTGGTCCAGCCGCCCGCGCCAGCCGGGTCGCACCACGTGCGCGGATTCGGCGTGCTGGGGTGGAAACTGGCCATGCTGTTTTCGAGCGACCCGCGCACGATTTGCCGGTAGTTCGATTGCGCGGCCGCGAATGCAATGGCGACCGGACCCGCCGGGACGGTGGCCTGGAGGATCAACGCATACACCTGCTCCAGGGAAATCCCGGCGGGCTGGTAGACCGGGGATAGGGCCGGCACGTCGTCGTCGACGAGGCCGGAGAAGGCCTCCAGCGCTTCCGGCGACCCGGTCTGATTGTCTGTGGCCCAGATGTTGCCGCAGGTTTGCGGGTCGATCGGCAAGCCCGGCCATTCCAGCGTGGTGTAGCCGGCCACGGTGGGCGGGCCGGAACCCAGGATGGCGCCGTACAACGCGTTAATGAAATCGCTGGGTCCCATAGTTTACTCCGGCGGGCAGAACGGCACGATCTGATTGACCCACCCGATGATCTGCACGAATGGAACGGTGATGCCCGCGGTGCTCACGCTGCCCTTGTAGTGGGATTCCGAAGTTCCGTGTTTGTAGGAAGCGCTCACCGAGAACGGCCCCCATCCCACCGAACCGCCCGCGGTGATCTGGCTGTTGGCCTGGTTCACTTCCGAGGCCGACAGCGCCGCCGTGATGCGCAGGTTCTTGATGGCCAGGAAGGCTTGCGGCAAAAGCGGGAACGTGGTCTGCGATTGATTGACGCGCGAGCCGGAGGAGAACATGCCCTTCGGCGCCACGTCCGTGCGCCATCCCGGCAAGCCGAAAAGCAGACCGCTCAGCCAGGGGCGCCGGATAGTGATCAGCGCGTACTGGTACGAAATGTGCGTGGACTTCGAATTTGCGTCCGAGTGGAAATGCGAACTCTGCCCGGAGGCGCTGGCGCCCACCGACCATAAGCCGAGGTTCAGCCCGCCGCCCGCGCCGTAGCTGGTGTAGTCCGAATTCTGGTTGGAGGTGGCTGTCGAGCTGTCGAAGTTCACCGTGGGCCAGCCGTTGCTCACGCCCGGCTGCCACCAGTCGTTGGGAATCAGCGAACTGCGCGGCCGGCTCAGGCCTTCGTCGAAAGTCATCTGGTAGCTGTTGAACAGCAGCGCGGCGTCGGCGAAGGCGCGCTTGACCTGATTATTTCCCGAGGTCTCCAGCGTGGCGAGCGCGGCCTCCACCTGGTCGGCCTGAGCGCTTCTCCACGCGTGCCATGCCTGTTGAACCGGAATCTGCAGCGAGGGCGACAGCAGCGGCCATGTCGCCTTAAGTTGCGGCGATGCCAAAGCGGTGGCGTAGGCCGAACGGTACGCCGTGACCGCGTTCTGGTAGGCCGTCTGGTAGGTCAGATAGTTCTGATAAACGGCCGACTGCGACGTGATGAACTGCCCCGGCACGTCCGGGTTCGGCGTCTGCGCGAACAGAAAGTTCTGCGCCTGTTTGTACGCGGCATCCACGGCCGGATTCGGCGGCGAGGTCTTGGTTACCGTGGCGCGCAGGACCTGTTGATACAGCGCGGTGACCGTGGTGGAACCGTGCGTGTGCCGCGCGCGGAGTGCCGGGGCTTCGTCGGCCAGATCGCAAATCGCCGCCGCGGCGTCGAGACTGCCGGTGGGATTCCCCGGTGTCCATGCTCCGGCGTAGTTCTGCGGGTCGATGATACGGCCCCGTTGTTCCATGGTGAAGTACGTCTTGTTGGGATCGTACGCGGCAGAGTTGCCGTCCGCACCCTGCACTAGAGTTTCGACGATCCGGTCGTACAGGCGCTGTACCAGAACGTCGGCATCTTGCGAAGCTTGTGGTGCTGCCATGAAGACTCTCCTGGCTGATTCTAGGCCGCCAGTCATAGCAAATCAATGGCTATAATCTACTAATTGTTTGAACGACACAAAAGTGCCGGATTGCTTGGAGCCCTGATCTTGCGAATCGGGGGTATACCTGACGGTTTGTTTACACAATTTAACGTTTCAGAAACATTCTAATATAGAAATGTTCAGCGGCAGCGCTTTTGGTAGCACGGCGCTTGATTCGCTCAGGCCGACAGGGCTGCGGCCGCGCGGCCCAGTGCCACTGCCGGCCCGTCGCGGTAGAGATGGCCGTTGCCGGCCACCCCCCGCACAGACCCCCACTCACAGGAACTACCGCACTAGCGGGAGTTTACTGCCAACTCCAGGCGCATAACCCCGGCCCTCGATTAACGTATTGAAAAACCACGACTTGTGCGGACCCTCGCGCGCAACCTGCGTATTACCCTAGTCAAGAGCTGTTTGCTGCTTTCATGCTTGATGCCTATTGATCCAGGAAAGGAGTTGTCGTATAGTTGTATTGCCCTATATGGCAAGCCTCATCGCGAAGAAGAAGGGCAACCAGCTCTACTACTACGTCGTCGAGTGCGCCCGCGTCGACGGCCAGCCCCGAATCGTCCATCAGACCTACCTCGGTTCCGCGGACAAGGTCGCCGCCTTGGTTCGCGACCACTCCGCTCCGGTACCTTTGTCCGCCACCATGCGGGATTTCGGCCTGCCCGGCGCCCTTTGGTTGGCTGCCCAACAAACCGGCGTCTTCGAACTGCTTCAGCAACTTTGGCCCCAGCCTCGTTCCGGGCCCTCGGCCGTCCACTACCTGCTCCTGGCCGCCATTCATCGCATCTGCCAGCCAGGCCCCAAGACCGAAGTTGCCGATTGGTACGACCGCTCGATCCTGCAGCCGCTCTGGGGCTTTGCCTCGGAACGATTCTCCTCCCAAGCCTTCTGGGATTGCTTCGACACCCTGGCCCCGGAGCGGCCATCCCAGGGAGCCTGCGACGAACTGGAGCAGGCTCAACTGCGTCTGGTTGGGTTATGGAAGCAGAAGCAGATCCTCAGCCGGCGCTTGCTGGGCTACGACACCACCAACTTCTACACCTACGTGGCCAGCACCAACACGCAGAACCATCTGGCGCAGCGGGGCCACAATAAGCAGGGCCGGCACAACTTGCGCCAGGTGGGACTCAGCTACGTGTTGGATGGCGAGCATGGCCTGAGTTTGTGTCACCACGTCTATGCCGGCGACATACCGGATGTGGAGGAGTTCTCGGTCTCGTTGGCGCGCATGTTGGACATGCTGGATCAAAATCGGATCGCACGGGACACGGTCACTCTGGTGTTTGACAAGGGCTCGGCGGCCTTGGCCAATACGGTGGAGTTGGAGCAGTCGCAAGTGGGATGGATCGCGGCGCTGCCTTGGAATCAGGCCCCCGAGGAGTTGCGCGAACGGCCGCTGGATCGGCTTCCCACCTGCAACAGCGATCAACCCGGCGTACATGCGGCGGGCGAAAAGACGCTGGTGCACGGCAAAGAGTACTTTTGCGTGGTGAAGTACTCGGCTTCCTTCGCGGGCGAACAGCTACAGAGTGTGACCACCGGCGTCAGCAAGGTCCTGCAATACCTGCGGCGTTTGTCCGTGGATCTGAGTAAGCCCAGGGCGCGTTGGACCGAAACCCAGATTCGCAACAAGATTCAGCGCTGGCTGTCGGCGCAATTCATGGCTGAGCTAATTCACTACCAACTGGAGTTGAAGAACGGGCAGTGGCATCTGCAATTCGATTTTGATCACGCCGCATGGCTGCGCCTGTTGGCCCACCGGTTGGGTCGAACGGTATTGCTCACCAACCGCGTGGACTGGAGCGCGGAGGAGATCGCCGCTGCCTACGCTGGCCAGCAACAAGTCGAGCAGGTATTTCGCGGTCTCAAAGATGGGGAGTGGCTGGGCTGGGGTCCCATGCATCACTGGACCGACAGCAAGATCCGGGTGCACGCGTTCTATTGCATGCTGGGCATCTCTCTGCTTCAATACGTGCACCACCAGGCACAGGCGGCATGGGCTGGCATCTCCACCGAGCAATTATTGCAGGAGTTGCGCCAAATCCAGGAATTCGTACTCCTCTACCCGCCGCAAGGCGAAAAGGGGCCGAACCGAATCGCCACTGTACTCTCCAAGCAGACTCTGCCGCAACTGGCACTGGCGAAAACGCTGGGCTTGGAACAACTCCGTATTACCCCGCGTGGGTAATACGCGGGCCTGCTCGTAACCCGTTCCGGAAACAACTGCTTATACCTTTGTTCCGGCCATTCCCAGTAAACTCCCGCTAGCCGTCTGATCTAAATCAGATCTTAATGAATGTAGCAGGATTTTGCGGGTTTCAGGCAGCCTTTATCCGCGGGAAAGCCTGATAGATCAGTTCATCGAGTTGTGCATCCAGGCGATCCAGAGAGGCGCGGAGCGGGAACGGCAAGACGGCATCGTTGCCGGTGAACATCGCCACGGCGGGTCGGAAGACCCTCGCCTCCAGACGCGAGAACAGCCGCGCGACCTTCCAGCCGTAGGGTGTGACGAAATAGCGGTGGGTGCGGGGCGGCCGGAAAATGAGGCCCTTGAGCCGCAGACGGCGCAGGTCGTAGGTCATCTGAGCGCCGGTGTATTCGGCGATGGTAACGCCGAGAAGGTCGGCGACCAGGCCGCGCAGGTCGCGATTATGGAAGCCGTCGATCAAGTGCTGAAACAGGGTCAAGGCCAGGAGCAACGCCATGACTCGGGGTTGGCCGAACTTCAGTGCCGGCGCCTTCTCACCGCTTTCGGTAACGGTCGGTTGCACCACGCGTTGGATGCTGTCGCCGCTCAAGCCGCTGTTATGGCTGACGCGTTCGACATCCAGCAAGCGCCGGTTGATCTCACGGCCGATCTTTTGTAGATAGGGCAGGTTGGATAACCCCTTGTTCACATCGAAGTCCTTCGGGTTGCGGAAGGTCCCCTCCGTCCGGCAACCGCGGCCTTCTTTGAAATACTGCTTCAGATCGAAGTTCTTGTAGTTGATATGCAGGCTCGGATGTACGCCGTCCTGAATCACGCGCGTGCGGAATTCTCCGGGTGTTTTCTTGGTCACCACCCGATCGAACACCAACTGCACCCGGTCCGGCCGGCCCAGATCCAGGTTGTCGCGGATAATTTCTTCGAAGAACTCGCGCCCCCGTAGGGGCCGATCGAAGATTTGCGTAAGGCTCACTTCCATCTGCCAGATGGATAAGTTCCAATCGAAGCCGGCCTCTCGATCTTCCCCCCGCAACGGCAACGGAACCCGCGCCAGCCATTTTCGGAACACCCGATCGATGTCCTCCGGCCCCAGCGAATCGCAGATCTGCTGCAACCGTTCCGGCTCGGCGCACGATAAGAAGCCATTATCCAGGGCCTCATAGGCGATCCCCTTCCTCTCCAGTTGGCGCTTGGCCCATTCGTGCCCGTTCAGACACAGCTTGGTGGACCAGGGCGCGTAGCTGCACACTTTGAGGAACAGCGGGCCGAATTCGGCATCGTCAATGTAGAAGTAGTAGTGATTGACGTAGACCGTCTTATCGCGCGTGAACCGGAACTGCCCGTCGATCTTCTTGCCTTGGAAGGCCTGCGCCTTCTCCTGCGCCACGCCCACGAAAACCACCCCGTCGCGGGTCCCACGCCTCCGCCGGAAATCGTTGGCGACGTCATCCTTACGTTCTTTGTGGTCGAACCGATAGAGGGGAATGCGCTCCCGTTCCGCCATTGTCTTCACGGCCTCGCGGAACTTCTCCGTCACCTGCCCCAGCACGGCCGGCGAAGGAATGGGTTTGCCCAGTTGCTCCCGCATAAAGGTCACCAACCCGCCCGACGTTGCCAGCGGTCCGATGTAACCGTTCAGGTACAACCGGTCCAGGCATTCCACTTCCAACGTCACATGTCCATCCAGCAGTTCCGGGATGCTCGCCATGTCCTCGATTTTATGCCCGGACCCGCGTTGCGTTCTTGGCGTCTTGGCGGCTTGGCGAGAGACTATAGAAAGCCGCCATGACGGAAAATGCCATCGCCAAAGAGATCGTGGACGCCGCCTTTCGCGTCCACACCACCCTCGGACCGGGCTTACTGGAATCGGTCTACCACGCCGTGCTCGCCTATGAGCTCGCTCAGCGTGGACTCCGAACGGTCAGCCAGCAGGCAATCCCGGTGGTCTACGGAACGATTCGGATCGACATCGGGTTTCGCGCGGACCTGATTGTCGAGGATCGGGTGATCGTCGAGATCAAGTCGGTCGAGGTCCTCGCGCCGGTCCACCGGAAGCAACTTCTGACGTATCTGCGGTTGGCCGACAAGCGGCTTGGCCTGCTGATCAACTTCAACGCGGCGCTGATCAAGGACGGCATTTCCCGGATCGTCAATGGACTGGAAGAAGAGTCTCACGCGAAGCCGCAAGGACGCCAAGAAGACCAGTGAAGCCACGGGGTTTAGCGTCTTGTCGGTTTGAGGTCGAAGACCTCGCTAGATGGTCATCGCGCCGAACCCGCCGTCAACCCTCACGATGCTGCCGGTGACAAACGAGGATGCCTTGTCGGAAGCCAGGTACACCACCGCGCCGATCAGCTCGGACGGATCGCCGTAGCGCCGCATGGGCGTGTGGTTCATGATGGAATTCACGCGCTCTTCGGTGAGGATTTTGCGGTTCTGCTCGGCGGGGAAGAAGCCGGGCTGGATGGCGTTGACGCGCACGCGGTGCGGCGCGAACTCGCGGCCCAGGAACTTGGTGATCTGGTTGACGCCGCCCTTCGCCACCGAGTAAGTGAACACCTTGGACAGCGGCGGATCGGAGGAAGCCGAGGAAATGTTGATGATGGACCCGCCCTTGCCGGCCTCGATCATGGCCTTGCCGAAAACCTGGCAGGCCAGGAAGACGCTGCGCAGATCGACGTTGAGGATGCGGTCCCACTCGGCTTCCTGGATCTCCAGGAACGGCGTGGCCGAGTTAATGCCCGCCGCGTTCAGTAGAATGTCCACGCCGCCGAACTCGGCGAGGGTAGCATCGAGAGAGCGCTGAATGTCCGCCTTGCTGGTGACGTCGGCCTTGCAGGCCAGGCTCTTGGGTCCAAGGCCGCGAACCGCGTCGGCGCGCTGTTTGGCGGCGTCCTCGTTCAGGTCGACGACCACTATGTTGGCGCCCGCGCCGGCCAGGCCCATGGCCATCTCGCCCGCCAGAACGCCCCCTCCTCCCACCACAACCGCGGTCTTCCCTTCGAGTGAGAACAGGTCATTAATCAGCGTCTGGCCTTCGGCTTTGCTCATGTTTGGGATCTCCGAACTCGAATGTAACAGCCAGCGGCGGAGCGGGTCAACAGAAGCGGAGCCCCGCGCTACGCCACCCGCGCGCGGGCACATTGAAAGCGACGTGATGCTCATTTGCCTCGGGCCGCTTGCTAACGCGCGCGGTTCCGGGGCGGCGTACACGGAACCGCGCGCGTTAGCGAGCGGCCCGGCGGAGATACGAGGCCGCTCGGTCGGGACGCTAGACGATCACCGATTGCCGGAGGCGCTCCAGTTGACGGCGCGCAATGTCGGCCCAGGGGCCGGAGGTATCCAGCTTCAAATAGCTCTTCCAGTGATGCACCGCCTTGAGGCTCTCGCCGTTCCGCTCGCACAAAAGCGCCACGTTGAAATGCGCGTCGGCGTAGCTGGGATTGAGCGCCAGCGCGCGCCGGTAGTGATCGAGAGCCTCTTCCACGCGGCCCTGCTCGTCGCACAGGTTGCCCAGGTTGAACTCGGCCAGCGGATACCCGGGATCGGCGGCAATCGCCTCCTGGTAGCGTTTTTCGGATTCCGGAAAGCGGCGCAGACGGTAGTAGATGGTGCCCAGATTCACCAGCACGCCGGCGGCCTGGGGATTCAACTCGAGCGCTTTCTCGTAGGCCTCGATGGCCTGCTCGGGCGGTGCCCCGGTCTCCTCCAGCGCCAGCCCCCGCTGGAACCAGGACTCGGCCTCGCGCAGCAGCACGCTGGAGGGCTTGCGCTCCGGGAAACTGGTCACGCCGCCCACTTCGGAAGCTTCGAAATCGAAGAGGATCTGGCCGGTGAGGGCTTCCATCCTTTGTCCGGCTACTTGAACCGCGATCTTGCGCCCGTTGGAGACGATGCGCAACTCGGCCAGGGGCTGTTTGATACCTTCCAGTTTCTGGCGCAGGCTGGCCATGGCGCGCCCAATCTGGCGCGGTGGAATGTGGCTCTCGCTCAGTTTGACGAGCGTTTGCACGGCGATCAGGTCGGAGAACGAATAGGTATCTGCGGCAGGAATCAGCCCTTCGCGCTCCCAGCTTCGAAGCTGGCGCTCGGCGACGCCGAATTGCCGCAGGACGTCCGCGCGCGAATACTCCAACTTCGGGGCCACGCGAACATTTTACCAGGACCGCCTGGCCGAGTTGTGCTTCACTAGACAAAGTACTTGACGTGTGCGGTTGCCGGCGGTATCCTGAAAGGCATGGCGGCCCAAGGCTCCGAGCCCATCGAGATCCACGCGCATGCCATGGAGAATCTGCGGTACATCCGCGGCGCCATGGAGCGCGCCGGGCTGTTTACAGCGGTCCCGGGGCTGGGCGGCGTGCTTATGGGTTCCACTGCGCTGGTTGCCGCATGGGTTAGCGGGCCTCCACGCCCGGAGGCGCGATGGCTGGCCGTATGGGCGGTGGAAGCGGCTGTGGCGTTGACGGTGGGGCTGATTGCCGCGTGGGAGAAATCGCGGCGCACGCGTATGGCGCTGGTCTCCGGTCCGGCGCGTAAGTTCGTGGCGGGGTTCGCGCCGGCGATGGCGGCGGGGATCGCGCTGACAGCGGCCCTGTGGCATGCCGGGGCGGCGGCCTTCCTGCCGGGTGCGTGGCTGTTGCTTTACGGCGTGGCCTGCGTTTCGGGAGGCGCCTGGTCGGTGCGTGTGGTGCCGCTCATGGGCGCCTGCTTCATGGCGATGGGCGCGGCGGCCCTGTGGTTTCCCCCGGAGTTTGGTAGCCTGTTTCTGGCGGCCGGCTTTGGCGGATTGCACATCGTCTTCGGCGCCGTGATTGCGGTGAAGTATGGTGGATGAACGGTATGTCCGGTAAACCGAGTGCGGCACGGAAAGAGCGCGAACGGCGCGCACCAGCGCTTGCCGCCAGCGGGGCGCCGCCCGCTGCCGACGCGACTAAGCTCGACCGATTGGTGCACGAGCGGTTGCGGCTGGGAATCCTGGGGGCGCTGGCGGTCAACGAGTCTCTGACTTTCAACGAGCTGAAGAAGCTGCTCGACACCACCGACGGAAACCTCAGCGTGCATGCCAGAAAGCTGGAAGAGGCCGGGTATCTGTCGGTGGCCAAGTCGTTCGAGGGACGCATGCCCCGGACGGAGTACAAGATGACAGCGCAGGGCAAGCGCGCCCTGGAACGCTATCTCGACCACATGGAAGCCCTGGTCCATGCCATGCGGGAACGGTGAGGTTCTTTTTTTATGCCCTCATACTTTACATCTCAAAGTACTCTACATACTGGAATCATAATGGACGGCAACGGCCGCTGGGCGCTCGCCCGCGGACTTCCGCGCGTGGCGGGCCACTGCGCCGGCGTGGAAGCCGTCCGCCGGGTGGTGGAAGCGGCGCCCGGCGCGGGCGTGAGCGTGCTAACGCTGTTCGCCTTCTCATCGGATAACTGGCGCCGCCCCCCGGCCGAAGTCGAAGCGCTCATGAAGCTGATGGGCCTATATCTGGAGCGCGAAACCCGCCGCTCGGTGGCCGAAGGTGTCAGGCTGGAGGTTATCGGCCGCCGCGACCGGCTGGACCCGCGGCTGGCGGACGCCATCGGCCGCTCGGAATCCGCCACCGCCGCGGGGCAGCGGCTGCGACTTCGGATTGCCGTGGATTATTCCGCGCGCGACGCCATCCTCGAAGCCGCCGGCCGCGCCGCCGCGCCATCCCGCCAGGCCGTGGAGAGCGCGCTCGGTCCGCCCGTGGACCTTCTGATCCGCACCGGCGGCGAGCAGCGCTTGAGCGACTTTCTGCTGTGGGAGTGCGCTTACGCGGAACTGGTCTTCTCGCGCCGCATGTGGCCCGAGTTCGACGGCGGCGACCTGCAGTCCGCCGTCCGCGAATTCCGTTCGCGCCAGCGCCGCTTCGGCGGCTTGCCCGGACCGCCGCCGCCCCGCGCCGAAGCCTGGCTGGAGTGACCGGCCCGGCGGCAGCACGCCAGGTGCAAGTTGCTATAGTCGAGAGCACCGAGACCATGACGGGCGGCGAGCGATCGAGGGTTAACTGCGAGTCGCCGCCGGGAGGCCCCGATGAGCATGCGAGTCTCTCGCAGACAACTGATGCAGACCGCGGGTGCAGCCAGCGTGGCGGCGCTGGCGGTCCCGCCAGGGCGCGCGGCGGCCATTGCGGCGCCACGCTCCGAAGGTGACGACACACCCAAGATTTGCCTCGCGACGGGGGATGCAGGCGGTTCCGGCGGGGCGCGCCGCATCAAGCAACTCGGCGTCAATTACGTGCTGGGCGGCGGCCCACCCATTCCGTGGACCGAGGTGCGCATCACGGCCGAGATCGACGCCCAGAAAGGCTACGGGCTGACGCTGGCCAACCTGATGATCACGGGCTTCGACAACGCCATCTATGGCCGCGCGGGACGCGACGATGAGATAGACAAAGTGATCGAGTCGATCCGCGTGGCGGGCAAGGTGGGCCTGCCCGTGATCGAGTACAACTGGTATGCGCATCGCGCCATGGAAGGCTACTTCGAGGAAACCGACGATGTCCGCGCGGGCGTGGGATGGACGGGCTTCGACTACGAACTGGTGCGCACGCCGGGCCGCGCGTACTCCGGCCAGGTGCGCCCCGAGGAAGCCGCTGTCAAATTCAAGGACCTGCCGCCCTTGCCCAACGAAGGCGCCCACACCGCCGAGGAGATGTGGGCCACCATCGCGTACTTCCTGAAGCGGGTGATTCCCGAAGCGGAGAAGGCCGGCGTGAGGCTGGCGCTGCACCCCAACGACCCGCCGGCGCTCGTCAGCCGCGGGTCGCAACAGATCATGGGTTCGATCGAGGGATGGAAGCGCCTGATCGAAATCGTCAGGAGCCCGGCCAACGGCATCACCTTCGATTGCGGCGTCGCCCGCGAGATGGGCGGCGATCCGGCCGAGGTGGCGGCCTACTTCGCCTCGCGGGACCGCATCAACCACGTGCACTTCCGCAACGTCAAGGTGATAAAACCGTACGAGCGGTATTCCGAGGTGATGATCGACGAAGGCGAGAACGACATGTTCGCCGTAATGAAGGCGCTCGTGAGGAACCAGTACACGCGTTTGATTTACCCCGAGCATCCGCGCGCCCTGGATTACGACCGCGAACGCGGGCGCATTGGCGGTTATCCGGGAGGCGGCGGATACGTGTCGTTCGCCTTCCAGGTGGGATACACGCGCGCCATGTTGCAGGCGGCGCTCGCAAGCTGATAAGGGAGGAGTCTGACCGTGCATGGAAGACGCTCGTTTCTGAGCCGCGCCGCCGGGTTGGGCGCGGGATTGTGGGCCGGTGAAGCGCTGGAAGCCTATCCCAAAAACGTCAACACCAATTCCAAACCATCGGAGTTGAAGATCACGGACCTGCGCGTGGCCACCGTGACAGGCGCGCCCATGACGTGCCCGCTGATCCGCATCGACACCAACCAGGGTATCTACGGCCTGGGAGAGGTTCGCGACGGCGCCAGCAAGAACTACGCCCTGACGCTGAAAAGCCGCATTCTCGGCGAGAATCCCTGCAACATCGACAAAGTGTTCCGCAAGATCAAGCAGTTCGGCAACCACTCGCGGCAGGCCGGCGGGGTTTGCGCCGTCGAGATGGCCTTGTGGGACCTGGCCGGCAAGGCCTACAACGTCCCCATCTACCAGATGCTCGGCGGCAAATTCCGCGACAAGATCCGCATCTACGCCGACACCACCGAATCGCGCGATCCCAAGGTTTTCGGCGCGCGTTTGAAGGACCGCATGAACCAGGGCTTCACGTGGCTCAAGATGGACCTGGGCGTCGACATGGTGGCCGACACTCCGGGCGCCGTGACGCGGCCGGCGGGAACCAGCTTCGCTTACGGAGATCCCGTGGAGCACATGTTCACGGGCACCGAAATCACCGAGAAGGGCGCCGCCATGATGGCGGACTACGTGGCGCAGGTGCGCGAAGTAATCGGCTACGACGTGCCGCTTTCGGCCGATCACTTCGGCCACATCGGCGTCAACAGTTGCATCCGGCTGGGCAAGGCGCTGACCAGGTACAACATGGCGTGGCTGGAGGACATGATCCCCTGGCACAACACGGAACTGCTGAAAAAGATCAGCGACGCCGTGGACATTCCCATCCTGACCGGGGAGGACATCTATCTTAAGGAGCCCTTCATGGAGCTGTGCCGGACGCACGCGGTGGACATGATCCAGCCCGACTTGGCCACCTCCGGCGGCATCCTCGAGACCAAGAAGATCGGCGATGGCGCGCAGGAATTCGGCGTGCCCATGGTGATGCACTTCGCCGGAACGCCGGTGGCGTGCATGGCCAGCGTGCATTGCGCCGCCGCCACGGAGAATTTCCTGGTGATGGAGAATCACTCCATCGAAGTGCCCTGGTGGGGCGACCTGGTGACCGGCCCGGACAAGCCGATCGTCAACAAGGGCTTCATCAGCGTGCCGGACCGGCCGGGCCTGGGCGTGACGCTGAACGAGGACGCGGTAAAGCAGCATCTCGGCGAGCCTGGCTATTTCGAACCGACGGAGCAATGGAACGTGGACCGGTCCAACGACCGGCAGTGGAGCTGATTCCCATGGCTCGCATGCCGCATGCAAGCGCGATTCTGGTAGCGGAGGTTCTATTCGGGGCCGCCGCCGCGCCGGCGCAGATCTTCACGTTGACCAAGGACCAGATGATCGAGCTCACCTCGAAGAATCCGTTCGAGCGGTTCCCCGACGGCCGGCCGAAGGTTCCCGACGCCCTGATGGAGAGGGCTCGCGGGCTTTCCGCGGAGGAGGTGTTCGCGGCGTTGAACGGCGGGGGCGGATTCCGCAATCAGTACGCCGACGGCTTCCAGATCCTGCACCCTAACAAGAAACTGGTAGGGCGGGCGTTCACGGTTCAGTTCATGCCGCAGCGGCAGGACCTGGAAGACGTCGCTCAGGCGCACGCGCAAGCCGCGGGATATGGCCACCTGAAAAACCAGACCGCCATCGACATGTTGCAGCCGGGCGACGTGCTGGTGGTGGATCTGTTCGGCAAGAAAGAGGACGGCACCATCGTCGGCGACAATCTTTTCTACTACATCATGAAGACCACTAAGACCGGTGGAATCGTGGTGGATGGCGCCATTCGCGATCTGGAAGGCATTCAAGAAATGGACATGCCGCTCTATTACAGGCATGCGCATCCAAGTTACATCAACAACGTTACGCTGACCGGCATCAACATACCGATCCGCATCGGCAATGCCACGGTAATGCCCGGCGACCTGGTGATCGGCGATCCCGAGGGAGTCTACTTCGTTCCGCCGCAGATGGTGCGGCAGATGCTGGACGACGCCGACCGCACCCACATACACGACGAGTGGACGAAGATGAAGTTCGACGAAGGTAAGTATAAGTCGAGCGATATTTACAGCTCGCCGAAAGATCCGGCGCTGAAGAAGGAGTATGAGGAGTATTTGAAGAAGAGGCTGGAGGAGATTAAGAGCAAGCAGTAGTGTGGGGCAGGCGCTTCCGCCTGCCAACCAAACCTCACCTGGTTGTGGACTCGTTCAGAAGGCCGGGGGCCTCCTGTTCTATGGCGCGCAGGCGCATAAGATCCCCGTCGCCGGCGTTCGCCCGGGCAGCAGTACGTCCGGCCATTCCGCCAAGTCATGTTCGGGATTACGTTCGCTCACCTTACCCTCCATGGCCTTTGCAAAACACGCACAATTCGTGCCCGTACCAGAACCGCGCAAAATCAAGCCGGGCTTGTTCCACGAGGCCCAAAGAGACAGCCCAGTCCCGCACCTCGCCGATATCCCGGTAGCGGATCCACTGGCGGGCCAGGAGCAAATCGTGCAGCCGGTTCGCCCATGCACGCCACACGGGCCTGCGGCACATGTCCTTGTAAATGAGGACGCCGCCCGGCTTCACCCGGGCAACCGCCGCGGTAACGAAGGCGCGTTGCTGGGCCGCCGGGATGTGATGTAAGACGTCGATGAGGCTCACCACGTCGAATTGGCCGGCGGGCCACGCTTCCATCCGGGCGGCCGATTCGAAGCTCAACGCTGAATCGGCCTTTGCGATCTCTGCGGTGCGCGCCGCGAGCGTGGCTGCCCGTATGGCGTCTGGCGCCGCGTCGACGCCCACCCCGGCAATGCGTTTGCCAGCGAAAGCCAGTGCCAGCAGGAAAAGACCGCAACCGCAGCCGATGTCGAGCACCGAGGCCCCTTCGGGAACGTACGGCACGAGATCCTCGAACGGGCAGATGAAGGGCCGGTACTTCATCATGGCCCTCCGCCCCGCGGAGGATGCAGCGAAGACCCGTGCGTAAAAGGCGGACAGATCCCGCGCCTTTATCACGCCCCCACGGCTCTCCCAATCCGCACCGCGTTCTCCATCAGCTTCAACCCGTGTCCATCGGCGGCCGACAGGATCGATTCGGGATGGAATTGCACGGCTTCGATCGGCAACTCGCGGTGGCGCACGCCCATGATCACGCCGTCTTCCGTTTCGGCGGTCACTTCCAGGCACGCCGGGAACGTTTCGCGGCGCGCGTACAGCGAGTGGTAGCGGCCCACCAGGAACTCCTCGGGCAGGCCCTCGAACACGCCCACCCCGCGGTGCCGCACCTTGGACGGTTTGCCGTGCATGGGGTAATCCAGCACGCCCAGTTCGCCGCCGAAAGCTTCCACAATGCCCTGCAATCCCAGGCACACGCCGAAGACCGGCACGCCCAGGCGCACGGCCATATGCACCACGTCCGGCACGCCGAAATCGCGCGGGCGGCCGGGGCCGGGTGAAATCAGGATCAGGGTCGGCGCCACCTGGGCGATCAGTTCAGGCGGAAATCCGGAGCGGTACGTCACCACCTCGGCGCCGGTCTGTTGCGCGTAGTTGGCCAGCGTGTGGATGAAGCAATCGTCGTTGTCCACCAGCAGCAGGCGCGCGCCTTTACCGGGCCCGGTCCCCAGCGCGTGAACTTCGGCGGCGGCGAGCTTGGGTTCCTTGACGCCCATGGCGCGGAAAAATGCGGTGGCCTTGAAGCGGGTCTCGCGCTCCTCGAGCGCGGGCACGGAATCGTACAGCAGCGTCGCCCCCACGGGATACTCGGCCATGCCGTCGCGCAGGTATGTGGTGCGGATCAGAATGCCGGTGTTGATGTCGCCGTTGAGAGAGATCATCCCCACCGCGCCGCCGTACCAGCCGCGCGCGCTCTTCTCCAGCGCTTCGATGGCCACGGCGGCGGCCTTCTTGGGCGCGCCGATCATGGTCACGCTCCACATATGCGTCAGGAATGCGTCGAGCGAATCGAAGCCTTCCTTGAGCGTACCCTGCACGTAATCCGTGGTGTGGAACACGCCGGCGTAGGATTCGATTAGCCGCCGGCCTATGACCTGCACGCTGCCCGGCTCGCAGACCCGCGACTTGTCGTTGCGGTCCACGTCCGTGCACATGGTCAATTCCGATTCTTCCTTGGCCGATTTCAGGAGCTCTTTGATGGCGTCGGCGTCGCGCATGGGGTCGCCGGTGCGCTGAGCGGTGCCCGAAATGGGCGACGACTCGATACGGCGGCCCTCCACACGCACGAACATCTCCGGCGACGCGCCCACCAATTGCTCCTCGCCGAATTGCAGGAGGAACTCGTAGGGGCTGGGGCTGGCTTTCTGCACGCGCTCGAACAGCTCCGAGGCCTTGCCGGTATAGGGCGCGCTGAAAGTCTGGCGCAACACCACTTCGTAGTAGTCGCCGCGGCGCATGCCCTCGCGAACGGTTTCCACGTTGGCCATGTACTCTTCGGGCGAATGATTGCTCGCGATCGGCCCCGGCGCGCGCTTGCGTGGGCGCGGCACCGGCTGGCCGTCGCGCGGCAGGCCGGCGGTCGAAACGCTGTCGTTCTCGAACTCGTAGCGGTAGCGCTCCACCTGCTCCTTCATGCGGTCCACGAACCAGATGTCGTCGCAGAGGAACAGGTGCAGGTCCTTGTGGCCGTGGCGCGGCAGCTTCTTTTCGATGGGCTCGAACTGGAACAGCAGGTCGTAACCGAACGCGCCCACTAGGCCGAGGCGGGAATTCTCTTCCCCGCGAAACTCCTCGATCATCGCCCGCAGAATAGTGAACGCCGAGGGCTGCTTGCTGCGCTGCTCTTCGGGAAACAGGGCGGGCAGCGGCTTCAGGCGGCCATCCAGCGCGCTTTCGGCCCAACCGAATTCCTCCCAGTGCGGATGGTGCTCCAGCACGGGGTATAGCAGTTCCGCGATGCGGCGGCCGCGCTCGTTGAGTGGGCGGAACTGCACGCTGCGGTCGCGCGAAACGATTTCGAGCGGCGGACACGTTGAGGCGATATCCCAGCGCGAGTACCGCCCGGGATACTCGTATCCCGAAGACAAGTAGATACCACGGTGCCGGTCCAAATCGCGCAGGAGGTGCCGCAGGCCCTTACTGTAACTGGTCCTGGTAAGGTTGCGAGTGACCCGGATCCCGTGGGGAGTCGTGTAGCGATAGTCGCGCATCGGTATGCCCCTTTGGGAGTGTAGTTTTCAGAATAGCACCAGCGTTCGAAGGCGTTCCACGACGGCGGCGGCGAGCGCGGCGCGTTTCAAATCGTGTCCCGCGCCATCGACGGGCATCAACTCTACGCGCGCGGGGATCAGCCGCAGGGCCGCGCGCATCTCTTCGAGCGTACCGAACGGATCGCGGCCGCCGTGGACGAACAGGGCCGGGGTGCGCCAGTCGGGGAAGAACGCGGTGCGCGGCTTCTCGGGCCGATTGGGTGGGTGCAAGGGATAGGAGAGCATCAGCAGCGCGTCCGCCATTTGCGAATTGGCCGCGGCCGCCATAGCCGTCTGCCGGCCGCCGTAGGAGTGGCCTCCAGCGATTACACGGCCAGGCGCCTTGCCGCGCAGTATTTCGACGGCACGCGCCACACCCTCGCGGTCGCGCGCCGCTGCGGCGGGGCTCGGCGGGCCTTTGGCGCGCTTCTGGCGGAAGGGCAGATCGTAGCGCAACGCCAGGAAACCGGCGTCCGCGAACGCCCGAGCCAAAAGCACCAGCAGGAGCGCGTGGCAGTTCGAGCCCGCGCCGTGGGTCAGTGCGATCGCGTTGCCGGTCGGATTCTCGGGATGATGAAGAACGCCCCGAACCCCACCGGCGTTCAGGGTCTCGTCCAAGGAAGCGGCCATGAGGACAGTTGCTTAATCGCGTGGTTTGGTGAGGTTACCGGGCCGCTCGCTCACGCTCGCGGTTCCATGTGTGGACTGCCCGGAACCGCGAGCGTGAGCGGGCGGCCCGAGGCAAAGGCACGTTACCCGGCGATCACTAAGCTAGATAAACATCTCTTCGTCCTGCGTCGCCTGGTCCACCTGAGGGCGGCGCGAATGGTGGACGAGAGTAGACATGGCCGCCGATATCCCCGCGGCAATGCCGTTGACCTCGCGGACGGGCGTCATGACGGCGCGCTTCACCACGTCGCCAACCTGCTCCACCTGCCCAACGGTCGTCTCGACCGTGCGGTCGATCTGCTCCAGGCGGCTGACGGCCCGCCCGCCGGCGTCGCGGATGAACTCGCCCACGCGGTCCACCTGCTCGTGGCCGCTTTTGGCCAGGCCGGCCATCTCCTCGGTGATCTGCACAATCCGCGGGCGGGTCTCGGTGAGCAACCCGTTGGCGTTCTCCAGCACCCGCCCGGCCTGCACCACCGCCGGGCCGATCTTCTCCACCACCGGCCCGACCTTTTCCATGATCGGGCCGATCCGCTCGATGACGGGTCCTGTCTTCTCGGCCACCACTCCGATCTTCTCGATGACCGGGCCTGCTTGCTCGATGGTGGTTTCCACGCGGTCGAGGATGGGGTTGATGCGCGCAATGACGGGCGCGGCCTTCCTATCGATCCCGCGGATCGCACGGTACACGGCAACCGCCACTATGGCCTGCACAAGGGTGGCCAGACATGCCAGCGCAACGGCTGCCGCTACTACGATGCGAAACACTTCTTCCGTCATGAGAGAGTGCCCCTGGGGTGGCGCAGACTAATCGGCAGCGCTTTCCGGCGCGGCGGTGCGCTCACGATAGGCCTGGCGGCCGGCTTCGACCGCATCGGCCAGCGTGTCCTTCTGGCGGTTGATGGCTTCCTTGCCCTTGTCCACCCATTCCGATGCCGACTGTTTGATCTCGGTGCTCCGCTGCTTCAGGAACTCGGTGCCTTCGTCGGCCTTGTCCTTGATCAGTTGGCGGGTTTCCTTTCCCGACTTGGGCGCGAACAGAATGCCGATTCCTATGCCCACGCCAAGCCCTAGCAAAAAGCTGGATAGCCCTTTTGAATCCATGTTGCCTCCTAGTTCGCGCCACGCCCCCTGACCGCGGGGTTTCGATGGCTTTCGACATTTTCCAGTATACTCCGCATAGGAAAGCGCGATATGGAAGAACGCAAGCCGCGGCGGCTGGATTCCGCCGGACTGTGGGCATACGCACTAAAGGTGCTCTCCGGGCGCGCCTATTCCACCGGCGAGCTGCGCGAGAAGCTGGCGCGGCGGGCGGGGGTGCCCGGCGACGTGGATGGCATTTTGGCGCGGCTCAAGGACGTCGGGTATCTGAACGACCGGCGTTTCGCCGAGAGCTACGCCGCCGCGCGCCTGGCCAACGAAAAGCTAGGCGGGGCGCGCGTCGAGCGGGATTTGCGGCAGCACCGCGTGGCGCCGGCGCTGGCCGAAACCACGGTCCGCGAGGTGTATCGCGAAGTGGATGAGATGGCGCTGATCGAGGAGTGGATCCGCCGCAAGTACCGCCTGGCGCCGCGCGACGGCCTCTTCCGGGAAGATAAGGACATGGCGGCGGCCTATCGCAGGCTGCTGCGCGCGGGATTCCGCACCGGCGACATTCTGAAGGCGCTGAAGCGCTTCGCACGCAATCCGGAACTGCTGGACGGGTTCGAGCCGCCAGAAGAAACGGCCGAAGACTGAACCGCGAGCGTCAGCGAGCGGCCCGAAGCAAAGAAACACTACCCGCCGGTCACGGCACCAGGCTAACCAGAAGCAGCCACCTCCGCTACACGAACAGATCGACGGGCACGCGAAGAATTTCGGCCAACTGCCTGGCCTGGGCTTTGCTGATGCCGCGTTTCCCGCTCAGGATTTCCGACACACGGCTCTTGGGCAGCACGGTCCAGAGGTCGCTCGGCTTCATACCCTTCTCTTCGAGCAGGTAGGCCAACATCTTGTGTGGCTCGGCCTTTGGGAGCGGGTGCGCGCGGTTCTCATACTCCTCGATCACAATGCCGAGCAATTCCAGAAGCCGGCCTTCCTCCTCGCTAGTGTCGTCTTCCGGCTTCTCCATCAGGGCGCCGGCGGTGGCGAGCAGCCGATCGTACTCCGCCGCCGTTCGAATGACGACGGGCAGGGTTTCATCGAGCAGCTTCCGATATTGAGGTTCGTCAAGCAGCGTTGCGCTCATAGTTTCCATTTCCCCTCATCGTATTCGACGTGCGTAAGGATGTTGCGGATGTACACGACTTGCCATCGGTACTTGATCGCCGAAATTAGCCGGTACTTGTTTCCGCCAATATTGAACACCGTGAAAATGCCCACGGTATCGGCGTGAGGAAAGCTGGCACGGACGTCAACCGGGTGTCTCCAGACCGCGTGTTCAGTCACGCTGTGCCAGTGCAGCAGCGGCTCCAACGCGTCCCGGTGCGTTCTGGTGAATTCGGTGATCGCCGCCTTGCGGGTGATCCTCACCGTTTTCAGGTTACCAAAACGGTAACCGCAGCACGAGTGCAACCTGGGCCGCTCGCCCGCGACCAGCCCAACAGCCGGTAGCCCTCAGTGTCCAGAAGGGATAGCAACCACCGAGGCGGTTCCGGGCTCAAGATGCAGAGTCACCGTCTGGTGAGGATTGGCTGGCGGCGGTGAGCTTCCCCAGTCAGAGGAGGACATAACCGAGACTCGATAATCGCCAGGGAGCAGGTTAGCCGAGTAAAATCGACCTTCTGCAGTTGGTATCATGACAAACGCAGTTGGCTCATCTACGTGGGGTTGGATCGGCCAAGCCACAGCGTAGTCAGCCTGGCCATTGCGGTCATCAATGGGTAGCCTGCCTTCAATTCCTGCTCGGTACCCTATGGCTAGAGGGACCTTCTCGGGCGCACCATATCTCATATCCAATAGTGAGTCCCCGGCATAGTAGCATGAAGGAGGCAGTCCGGTAAGGCCCACACTGTAGCGTATCGGAGCCATGTCAGTCACTATGTAGGGGGCACCTGTGTCCACTTCCACCTCTCGGTCCGTCCGCCCCCCGCGACCATCGAGTTCACTAAGGTGAAGAACGGCCCGGCTGGCGCATGGGGCCCCTCCGCCAGGCGGCGCACCGGCTGCGAGCCGAAAGGCAACGGCATATCCGCGGTGCATCTGAACTGTGACAGATCTCAAGTCTTCGAACTCCAGGCTGATATCCGAACGGCCGAACAAGGGACCCCTATCGAGCGGCCCCCCGACACCTCCATTAACGTTCATCCGCGTCGGCCCCGAGGCAAGAATGCTGTACGATCCCGGCCGGACGCGATCAAATCGGAACGTGCCAGTCTTTCCGACCCGGGTCTGCCCCACCACGATGCTAGGCTGATCCTGAAGGGTCAGCGTGGCTCCGAAGAAACCGTCTTCTGTAATCGGCTGCAACTGACCCTCAATTGCGTGCGCCTTCGCAGGCGGAATCGTGAGGTCAAGGTCCCGATGCTCTTCCCCGCCCAATATCGTAAGGATTCCGGGTCCACCGGCTTCGGAAAGCATCGCTCCACCGGAGCCGGACGTTGTGGCGGCACCCGAGAAGGCCACCGCTACCTGATAATCACCTGGCACAAGCCCGGACAAACGATACGCTCCCCGATCGTCGACGGGCACTGCCGCGCCTCCTCCCACATTCCTCATGCCAAAGGCTGACGTGCCAGGAGACAAACGAGACAACGGAAACACGACGGCCTCCTGCGCTGGAGATCCAGTGTCAGCGATGATCCGGCCAGAGATGTTGCCGTTCTTGGCGAGATGTATCACAACTGATTGATCGGATTCCGTCGTGACGAACACTACACTCGAAGCGTAGTTCGGCTTGGATACCTCGATTCGGTACCGTGCGGACGCCGACAGAACGACACGGAAGACACCGTCCGCTCCGGTCTCCGCCGAAAGAACGGAGCCGTTCTCCGACAGGCACAGGAGCACGACATGAGCTTGCTTCAGGGGCGTACTGGAGTGCTGCTCTATCACGCGTCCGACTAACTCGACGCGCAACTGCTCGCCAGCCAACCTGTAGCACGACAACGCGCAGACCGTTATGCCGAGCGCACCCAACAGGAAGCGGGACGGTCTGCAAGACTTAGTTGCCATCCCGTGACTCCAGGACCGTGATATCCAGTGAACGCTTGTCGCGTGAGCTCAGGGTAATCTCTGCACCCGCTGAACGGTGCGCCAAGAAGAACCGAGGGTCCGCCGCCACCGAGTCGTCCCAAAGGTCGCCGTAGGCCAGGATCCGATAATGCCCCGGCGGGACGCCATCGAAAACAGCGCGCCCGTCTTGATCGCAGGGGCGTGAAATCACGTCAACCGAAGTGAACTGCCCCCCTTGCGGATCCTGGCCCAGAATGGCCGTTGCGCCTTGCACTGGAGCGCCTTGGCCGTCGACAGCCCGGACCGAGACGGTGGCCCCGCCCTGTTTCAATACGACACTGAATGCATCCGACCCGGAAGCATATACGCGGTTTTGAAGTGCATCCACTCCTGCCATGGTTGCCGATGTCACATAAAACCCGGAGGGCGGCCTGATAGTGACCCAAAACCAGCCGGGCATGACGGCCGGAATTTCGAATGGGCCTTCCTTTGTAGGCGCGGCATAGGCGCGCTCGTCCAGAATGCGGGGCCGGCCGATGGGAACGAGACTGATTGCCACGGATCCTCCCAGCGCGGGCTTGTCCGTGTCAGCCTCAATTGCCAGGGTACCGCGAACTGGCACTGGCGGCTGCAGTTGTAGGTCGGGTACCCGAACGCCGCGGTCGGTGATGCTAAATGGCGTGGAAGCGTACCGCTTCCCGTCGCCCTGTTGGGCCAGCCGGGCGACCAGACTATAGTCCCCTCGCGGGAGCCCGCACACCTCGAAGTTAACCCCGGTGCCGACCGCGCCGTCGGCGAGAGAGGCTGAGCCAAGGTAGAGGTCCGCGCTCACGATGACATTCACCTGTTCGGCGGCCTCGCTATGAGAATCGACTACCTTGGATTGGATGCACCTGGTATTTTCCCGCAAAATCGAAATGTCCATGTCTTCAAGAACCTGGCCGGGCCTGACCTGCACTGCAATGGCGGATTCGATCGAACGTGAGAGTGAATAGAACGTTGGCACGTCGGCCACGACGGGGTCAGACACCGTGACGTCCTTACCCTTCTCCCGCTGGCTCGCGCTGATGGCCAAGGGCTTTCCCAGAACAAGAAGTCTGTAGCTGCCAGGAGACAGCTTCGAGATCCGATACTCGCCGCGTTCGTTGGTTCTTTGGGTGTTAATCATGCCTGGCCGATACCGTCCTCCGGGGTCACCTCCCTGCAGCACAAGCACCCTGACATCGGCCACGGGCTGCCGTTCTGCGTCCAGAACCCTGCCGCTAATCACAGCGGCCCGGAAAACCTTAAGGGCAACTCCGGTGAGGTCGTGGCTGACCGCTAAGTTCACCACGAGCCTTTGTGCGACAAAGGCGGAAGTCGGCGTGAGCCTGAGACCGTACGTGCGCGGCCCGAGGTGCTCAAAACGAAAGCGCCCGTCATCGCCTGTCCTCGCGTCATGCGATTCGCCGACGTTGTATAGTTCCAGCAGGACACCCGGAATCGGTCTACCGTCTCCAGCGTCAATCACCCGGCCCTCGACGGAACACTGCTTCGGCTGAACGGTAAGCGGCGCCCCGGCACCCGGGCCTGCATCCGCCTGCGCCAGTAGCCAACCGGGCGAGACGATCAAACCGAGTGAAACGAGGCGCACGGCCCAACGGAGGCGGCCACGGATGCGGCAGATCGCTGCGAATTTCATCATTGTGGGCTCCAGCACCAATCCAAAACTAGTTGTCAATCGCGGTTCGATCCAATGGTGCAACGCTGAAGCCGATGCCGGCCATGGCATCTACCGCTCGTGAGCAGGCAGCGTCTGTCACTGCCGTGCAGTCAAGTACGTTGAGGCGCGAATGGCTCAGCTCGAAAGGCGCACGCACCGTTAGCTCCTCGGCGGGTATCCTGACCTCATCGACCGACGTCACCGCGGAGGTTGCACCGCGTGGTGCGATATCGATTACTGTAGCCTGTTTGGCCACACGCAATTTGGCGAGTTGAGCAGGCCCAAGGAGCGATTCACCAGACGTCAGACGCCGTGTCGGCAAGGTCGGCTTCGATGGATCGTGTATCGCGTCCAGAACAGCTTGCTCGGAGCTACTATCGAGCGCACCCTGCCAAGTCCTGCGCACTAGGCCGTTTGAATCGCACAGCGCAATTAGAGGAGTGCCGTCTGGCCGCACGTCAAGGTCCACCCAGTTGATTGAAGTAACAGTGGCACCGAGTGACGAAAGGTAAGATCGTGCACGGCCGACGACCGGAACGGCTACCATGGTACGAACGGAGCGTGCTCGGGCGGCCGACAATAACCTCCGGTAAAAGGGAACACTTCTCACACAGAAGTGGCAAGCCGGGGAGGCCACAAGCAGCAAGGAGTAGGGCACCGCGCTGAGGTTTATACCGCGTACCGCAATGTGCTTTCCAGGGCTAAGGACTGGGCGGTGTCCAATTTCCCGATTTACGTCATTAATATAGCTGAAGTCTCCAGTCTTGCCACCTGTTCCGAGTATGATCCTGGACACACCGAAGATCATCAAACCGGCACACGTAACTAAAACTATCTCTCTTGCAGAGTGTAACAGCAAAGTCCGTAGACACATGATATGTTTGATGTGGACGCCCTTACGATGGCCGGCTGCGGAGTTACTGCCTGCGGTTTCGCAAAGCCTCAGCTGCCGCGTCGATCACGGTTGCGCGACCATTTCTGAGTCGAAAGTAGAAGATTAGCTCTCCCAACCGTGGCGCGTTGCGAGCTACATTGCCAGGGGGCAGAGGCTTGAAACGCCATTGGCTAACGGCGCGCCTGACAGCAACCACGCCTTCTTCGTCAAACGCCTCAACCCTATCCACCCGCTCTACTCTCCCATCGGAAGTGACCCTCACGCTTACGACTACTAGCCCCTGCCTACTGGCGGTCAACGCCGTAGCGGGGTATTGCGGGAGCGGTGCAGACAAGGCGTTTAGGCGAAGGGCAACCGCGTCAAGGCGTAAGATGAGGTCGCCAGGTGCTCCTGAGCTAGGGGTCCCGAAAGACAACACCCCAAGACAAAAAACCCAAGACAACACTTTAGGCGGCATAACCCTGGAACTCCGGGCCCCAAAACGCCCCAAACCCTGCCCGTCTAGACCGTAAGGCCCAGTTGGTCTGGCACTGATGGCTGCGTCATCCTGTATCACTCGGGAGGGGGGCCGTCCTCGCACATTCCATCCCAGTAAGTACTACAATTCCCGTTGCCATCGTACAAGCACCCGATCTCGCCGTTCGAGGGTCCACCTGACAGGCACCCCTGGCTCTGATGGTTGTCGGACCCGAATTGGCATTGCCCGTCGTTGCCTAGGCAACAGAGCGCACAACCCATATACGCCGAGACGCTTGGTGGGGACCAAGCCCCCAACAGTACAGCTACGCCGACAGCAGCGACGGCCCTTAACACAGTCCGTTTTAGATCAACGCTTCCTCCACGAAGCTGGATAATACTCGGTTTCCTTACGGGAAGTCAATCGGGTGATTACCTCGGCTCGGAATTTCCACTGTGGACCTCCAGATCTCGTCCGACATAATCCAAACTGGCATCCTTGGTCCAACGGGCTGGGTTCTTCCTTCCGGAGCCGCTTTCGGCCCTGCAAGGCGCAGCTATTGTCCGTCGGCAGAAAGTCTGGAGTCGCCCCTCGTCTTTTCAGCCCTTCCAACCAACGTCCCTCCGGCCCTCGGGTCTTGGTCCTCCGGGGTGTCATCGCCCTCTGTATTGATTCGTTTGCGCACAGATTCTGATGCGTCGCTTCAGTCCGCCGGTGCCGCTAGCGCATGAGGTGCGGCACCGGCCCCGGAAGCGCCCCACTCCCCTCGCCCCGCTTGCTACGATGGAACTCAGCCCCCATTCGCATCCCTATGCCCGAAAAGCCGTACGACCATAACCAGATCGAGCTCAAGTGGCACGAGCGCTGGCAGAACGCCGTCTTCTACAAGGCCGAGGAGAACTCCTCGAAGCCCAAGTTCTACGTGCTCGAAATGCTGCCCTACCCCAGCGGCATGCTGCACATCGGGCACATCCGCAATTACTCCATCGGCGACGCCCTGGCGCGGTATAAGTGGATGCGCGGATTCAATGTGCTCCACCCGATGGGCTGGGACGCGTTCGGACTGCCGGCCGAAAACGCCGCCATCAAGAACGGCCAGCCGCCGCGCGAGTGGACGCGGCATAACATCGCGGCCATGAAGACCACCCATCGCCGCTTCGCCTTCAGTTACGATTGGGACCGCGAAGTCTCCACCTGCGAGCCCGAATACTACCGCTGGAACCAGTGGTTCTTCCTGCGCATGTTCGAGCGCGGCCTGGCTTACCGCAAGGAAGCCCTGCTCAACTGGTGCCCCAAGTGCGCCACCGTGCTGGCCAACGAACAGGTGGTGGAGGGCTGCTGCTGGCGCCATGAAGAGACGCCCGTGGAGCAGCGCGCGCTGGTGCAGTGGTTCCTCAAAATCACGGCTTACGCCGAGCAGTTGCTGGCCGACATGGGCCAGCTCGAAGAGGGTTGGCCGGAGCGCGTGCTCACCATGCAGCGCAACTGGATCGGACGCTCCGAAGGCGCCGAGGTGGATTTCCGCCTGGAGGAAACCGGCGAGCCCATCCGCGTCTTCACCACGCGCGTCGATACCATCTACGGCGCAACCTGCGTGATCCTGGCGCCCGAGCACGCGCTCAACGAGCGGCTGCTGGACGCCGCCGGCAAGGCCCGCGCCAAGGCCATGGTGGACTCGCGCGCCAACCGCGATCCCGGCGATATCGAGAAGGAAGGCTTCTTCACCGGCCACTACGCCATCAACCCGTATTCCGGCGAGCGGGCGCCCATCTGGGTGGGCAACTTCGTGCTCATGGGCTACGGCACCGGCGCCATCATGGCCGTGCCGGCGCACGACGAGCGCGACTTCGAATTCTGCCGCAAATATGCGATCGCGGTGCGCCCCGTCATTCGCCCCGCCGATGGCGCGCTGGCCGTCGAGCCCGGCATGGCGGCGGCTTTCACCGAGGATGGCGTGGTGGAAAACTCAGGCCCGTGGTCCGGTCTGTCCAGCGAAGAGGCGCGCGCCAAAATGGCTGCCCACGCCGAGGCCGGCGGCTTCGGCAAGGCCGCCATCACTTACCGCATCAAGGACTGGGGCATCTCCCGCCAACGCTACTGGGGCACGCCGATTCCGATGGTCCACTGCCCGGCGTGCGGTGTGGTTCCGGTGCCCGACGACCAGCTTCCCGTGGTGCTGCCCGACCGCATCGAAATCACCGGCGCGGGGCGTTCGCCGCTCGAAGGCGTCCCGGAGTTCGTCAACGTGAAGTGCCCGAAGTGCGGAGCGGCGGCGCGGCGCGAGACCGATACCATGGACACCTTCATCGATTCGTCCTGGTATTTCTACCGTTACTGCGATGCGCACAACAGCCAGGCGCCGTTCGACCCGAAGAAGATCGCCTACTGGTTCGAGATCGATCAGTACATCGGCGGCGTCGAGCACGCCATCTTACACCTGATTTACTCGCGCTTCTTCACTAAGGTGATGCGCGACATCGGCGTCATCTCGAACAACGAGCCGGCGCGGCGCCTGTTCACGCAGGGCATGGTGATCGCCGACGGTGCCAAGATGTCCAAGAGCAGGGGCAACGTGGTGGGCGCCGACACGCTCGCCGACCAGTTCGGCGCCGATACCGCCCGCATGTTCGTGCTGTTCGCCGCGCCGCCCGAAAAAGAGGTGGACTGGCGCAAGGAAGGCGCCGAGGGCATCTACCGGTTCCTCGGCCGCGTCTACCGCTTCGTAACGCGCAGCGTGGACCGCGTGGGCGGCACGGAGGCTGGGCCGTCCGACCGCAAGGTGCTGCGCAAGCTTCACCAGATACTGCGCAAGATCACCGAGGATTTCGAAACCCGCTGGCACTTCAACACCTGCATCGCGAGCGTCATGGAACTGGTGAACGTACTGTACGCCGAAGAGGAGAATCTCTCGGGCGCGGCGCTGGCGGAGGTGGTCGAGAAACTGGCGCTGGTGTTGGCGCCGTTCGCCCCGTACCTGAGCCAGGAGATCTGGGAAGAGCTGGGCCGCGAGGGCCCGGTGTTCCGCCAGCCCTGGCCGGCGTTCGACCCGGAACTGGCCAAGGACGACGAGGCCGAGATCGTGGTCCAGGTGAACGGCAAGCTGCGCTCGAGATTCAGCGCTCCCTTCGGAACCGCCGCCGCTGAGCTGGAGGCACGCGCCAAGGCCGACGAGAAAGTGCAGCCGTTCCTGGCAGGCAAGCAAGTAGTCAAGGTAGTAGCCGTGCCCGACAAACTGGTAAACATAGTGGTCCGCTGAGCGGCTCTCCCGCTTCCCGTTACCATCACTCCGCAGAGAGCGTGTTATGTGGGGCAGGCTGTCAGCCTGCGGCCGATTGTCAATGGGCCCGGCGAGCGAGGCTCGCCAGCGCGGGGCAACGAACCCGCCGCTAAAGCTCGGTACCTCCCGCGGGATTCAATGGCCGCTCGCCGCCATGTAAGCCGCCATCTGCGGCTGACAATTAGTGGATCTGGGCGGCTTCCGCACAAGGCCGTCCAGGCGGGTTGACAACCCGCCGCAGGCTGCCAGCCTGCCCCACATAACAACCTTCTTACTGGCCGGCGAGGGCCTTCTGAATGGCGGCAATATTCTGCCGCGCGAAGCGGGCTTCGTCCATGTCCGGGTTGATCGCCAGCATCTCCTGGAAATGCTTCAGCGCAGGGCCCAGCTCGGCCACGCTATTGGTGTTATTGGCCTTGTACATGTAACTCAGACCCAGGGCATAGTGCGCAAACGGGTCCTTCGAATAGTAACTCAGCGATTTCTGGCACGCCGCGATCGCCAGGTCGAACTGCGATTGGCGCCGCTCGCAATCGCAGATGCCGAAGTACGCCAAGCTGCGCATCTCGCTCCAGATATCGTGCACCGCGGCATGGCTCTTTCGCCCCAGGCCGAAGAGCGACCCCAGCACGTAGTAATTCAACTGTCCGGCCAGGTGGCTGTCGAAATCGCTGAGCTTCAGGTACTGGTCATACTCGGTGCGGGCTTCGGCCAGCTTGCCGCTCAGGCGCAGGCTGTCGGCCATCCACAAATGCGGCTCGGCGTTCTTCGGCGTGAGCTGAACGGCCCGGCGCGCCGATGCGATGCTCCGCTCGTAAAGCGCCTTAAAGCGGTACGCCTGCGCCTGCATGGTAAGCGCCACGGCGTGATCCGGCTGGCGCGCCAGCACGGTATCGATCTGGCGCAGGGCCTCGTCCACGTTGCCGGTATCCAGCAGCATGCCGGCATAGGCGGCGCGCGCCTGCAAGTAGTCCGGATCGATGGCGATGGCCTTCTTGAAGTTCTGCTCCGCCTTGTCTTCGTCGAAGAGCGCGTTGTAAGTGAGGCCCAGATAGTATGCCGCCTGGCTGTAGGACGGATCCATGGCCAACGCCTTCTCCAGGCTCTCGGCCGCCTTGCGGTAGTTTGGCTCGGAGCCCTTCTCGTAGGCCTCGATGCCTTTGTCCAGTAAGTCGGTAGCCGCCTTGGCGCGGCGTCGGGGGATCAGGATCTTGATGCTGACAGTGGATTCCGTTCCCGGATACACCGTCTCCTGCCGCGGGCCGTCGGGCTCGTAGCCCATCTTCACGCCCTTGACGGTGTGCTCGCCCGGCTGCAGGCCGGGCACGGAGAGCGTCTGGCCCTTCTTCTGCAGCACTCCGATGGATTTGCCATCGACGAAAACCTCCACCGCGTCCAGATTGGCCTCGAACGTCAGCGTGCCGTATTTGGCGGCCTGCGCCGCGGCCGGTTTGGCTGTCGATGGTGTATAGGCCAGCAGCAGATTCGCGTCGAAGCTGCCGCGGTCGGACGTGGGGTTCTGCCGGCTGCCGGTCTTCTCGCGCACCTGGGTGTGGACGTACTCGGCCAGTTCGTCGGCGCTCACCACGCCATCGCCGTTCGAGTCCGCGGCGCCGCCCAACCCCTCCACCACGTAGTAAGTGAACACGCCGTGGCCGCCGTCCAGTTCGGGGCTCTCGAAGGAGCTCTCGCGGTCGCGGCTGGCGGTGAGCGAAAACAGCGAGTTGCGTAAGTTGGAAAGCGAGCTATTGAGCGTCTGCGTTTCCTCGGGCGTAATGGCTCCGCTATGGCAGGCGTCCGTCAGAAGGATCTTGTAAGTGGCGTGTATCTTGTCGCCGATCACCGAGCCCAACTCGTCCATGGGATAGCCGCTGGCTTCCACATGCGCGGCGTCGAAATCCGATGGCGCGAGATACCCCTTGCCGCCATACAGGAAACCGTGACCCGCGAAGTAAATGAGCACGCGGTCGCCATCCTTCGCTACCGTTGGCAGCCACCCATCGATCTCGCGGCGCATGGCGGCCAACGTAGCCTGCGCGCCAGAGAGCACCTTGACGTTCTCCGCCTTGAAGCTGCCGCCTTCCGGGCTGATAAGAATGGTGTTCATGGACTGCGCGTCGCGTTCCGGGAAGCGGAGCTGAAACTTCTCGGCCAGCTTGGGATAGCGCGAAATGCCGATGACCACGGCATAACTGCGCGGTGGCGTCTTGGGCGCCGGCGTCGTAGCGGTGGGCCCGCCGTCCAGTCGTTCCACCTTGAGATCGCGCTTCTGGCCGGAGGGCGGCGGCTGCTGCTGGGCCAGCGCGGAGACCAAAAGGGCCGCGCTGGCGGTGAGAAACAGGCTGCGGAGCATCATAGGGTTCACCTGTGGGCCAGGCGGAATTCGTAAATCACCGGGCCGGTCAGGGCCGCGGGCGACGAAATCACGGCGGTCTCGTTCTTCCTCATGAAGATCAGTTCGCGCGGCGTAAGGCCGGGCGCGCCCGCTATGTTGGCCGGCAGTTCCACGTCGCGCGGCACCAGTTTGGGCCCGGCCGAGTTATCGATGCACTCGCCGCGCGCGCGCAACATGGTGTCGTCGCAGCGCGGGATCAGCGTAATCGGCTTGGGCGGGCGGTTTCCTGAGGGCGGCGCCAGGCGCGGCGGGGCGTCGGTGAGACGCGCCGGCGTCACCAGCCAGTAGACCGTTTCGTATCCTGCCGGGCCGGCGATGCGAAAGGCCGATTGCGTTGCCGGAACGTAGTAGTCCTTGCCGGCCGCGATGCGATTCTCTTCCCCGGTCTCCTCGCGCGGAAACAACTGCTCGTACTTCCCCGAGCTGCTCTGGTTCATCACGTACAGGAAGCCGTCGAAATCCGTGCGATAGCGGAAGCGCACGCGGTCGCCCTGCTCCAGCACCAGACCGGGATCGATGGTGCGCCACGCCGAGTCGTCGAATCGCTCCAGCATAATCTCCATGCGGCGGCCCTGCGCTGCGGCTTTGGCAGCGGGGCGCTGCTGGGCGAACGCGCCCGCGCCGAGTGCTGCCACGAGTGCCGCGGCTGCGATGAAGCCGGGCCTCATTTGTGCACCAGGATCAGATCGGCAACCACACGCGAATCCCGGCTGCCGGTCGGGTTGACCACGTAGACGGCCTTCTCCTTGCGGTCGCCCGGGGTGTTCTCGGTGATCTTCTCCACGATCAGGTCTCGCGCGTAGGTCTCGCGCAGCTGGCCCACCATGGAATTGTCGATGGAGGCGCTGGCAATCAGCGTCTGCGTGGGGCCAGCCGGCTTCGGCGCGTCGGGCTGCGATACGGGCTTCGCCTTGCCGCCCTGCAGCGAGTAAACGATCTTTTCCAGATCCTGCTCCGGCGCGCGCGAGAACACGATGAAGACCTTCTCTTCGCCCGCCTGCTCGTCGAAGTATAAGCGCGAATTGGGCGGCATGGTGTAGGCGTGGAATCCCTCCACTTGATTGCTGCCCTCGTCCACTTCCGATGACGGGAACATGAGCTTCCAGGTGCCGCTAGAGCCTTGGCTGACGATGTAAAGGTAGCCGGACCCGTTGGTCTCCACGTTGAAGCGGATGCGGTCGCCGGCGTGAAAAGCGGTGTCCGGGGCTACTTCGGCCATCGCCCCATCCACCAGTTTGAGGATGGTGTACTTCATCCCCAGCGGGGTCCCGGCCGCGGGCGCCGGAGCGGTGGCAACCGCCGGCACGATACGGCCGCCGCCGGGCAACTGAGCGCCCGGCGATGGCGATGGTGTGGGCGCGGGCGGGTTGGTGGAGTCGACCCGCACGAGCTTAGGCCGCGTGGCAGTGGACTTCGGCGCCGGAGGCTTGGGCGCGCCCTGTGCCGCGGTTGCCGGCGGAGCGTAATAGAACAGCTCGCGCGCCGTGAATTGCTCCTTGGGCAGGTCCTGCGCCGTGGCCGCGAAAGCCATCATGCCAACGGCGGAAAGTGAAGCGAGAGCACCTGAAATGTGCGGCATATCGAACCCGTGCGTTCCGTTCCTACCATATCACCGCCATCGCTGCATGGGATGGGGCCGCACGGGAACCGGTACTATGCCGCTTTGTTAAATCCCGTACATAACGTGCGGAATGTGCCGGTGGCCTAATGCGTCTGCATGGGCGGCTGGTTGATCCGCCGCTCGATATCCGTGACGCGAGACTCGACAGCGCTGAGGCGGCTGCGGAGCAGCATGTCGGCGAGTTCCGATTCCTTCAGCTTGGCGTCGGTGCTCTGGGCGTAACTGTAGAAAGCCTTCAGCATCTCGGTCTGACCATCGCGAAACGTTTCCTTTAAGTCGTCGTACGCGTGGTGGAACTCAGAGCGCAGTTCCTCGACGTTTTGCTTGAACTGCGCCATCTCCTCCCGCAGTACGCTGATGTTCTGCTTGAGCTCCGTCCGCAGTTCCGCAAGATCTTTCTTCGTTGCCGGTTGATCGCCGTTTTCCATGGCCAGACTCATGCAACATTATACCGCTGGCTGGCTGGTGGTTCTTGGTGGTTCCGCTCTTCCTGACTGGCGTTTGGAAGTCCAAAATGAGATTTCGGCTACGGCGGCCTCGTCGCTACTCGGAGCATCGGCTACCAGGTGGCGAAATGCGGTGTCCTCGCTGTAGTTGAAAGCAGCCCTCTAGGGGTCTTAGGATGGGGCGCCGTGTAGCCCCTAATAAGAAGCCATGCGACAACTTCAGATCGGTCTCTTTCTCATGATGGCTGCCGGCAGCGGCCCCATTTGCGGTCAGTCCTTTTCCTTCGGCGTCAAGGGTGGCGTGCGCGCCATCAGCGAGTTCGCGGACGGATTTGTCGACGAATCCAGGCGCTACATCGCCGGGCCCACGGTAGAAGTTGGCCTTCCACAGGGTTGGGGGATCGAGTTCGATGCCCTCTACCGCCGGTCCGGTTACTCACTGGCTTACGGCACGGCGGTCTACTCCTCTGCGACACGGGAAGCCGATAACGTGTGGGAGTTCCCCCTGCTGGCCACCTACCGGCTACGAGTCCCTGTACTGAAACCGTTCGTCGAGGGCGGCTGGGCGCCGCGAATCGCGCACGGGCATTCAATTAGCAGCGGCAGTTATCTGAGCAGCCCCGCGACGTACGCCTCCTACTATTCGAGCAGCTCTGCGAGTTGGCCCACAACTTATGGCGCGGTGGCCGGAGGCGGCCTGCGCATTTCCGCCGGACGGATCACGTTCGCCCCCGAACTGCGCTACACCCACTGGAACAAACCGGCGGTTCAGGTGAGCTTCGGCGACGGCCCGACGTACATCTCCGGGCAGAACCAGGTGGACTTCCTGTTAGGAGTCAGCTTCCGGATGAAGCGGTAGGGGGCTTACAGAAACGCTTGCACCAGGCGTTGTGCCGCTTGGGGCTCGCCCCCAGACGGACCTGATACAATCACAGACGCATGGCCGAACGAATCGCGCTATTCGTTACCTGCCTGGTTGACCAGCTTTTCCCGAAAGTCGGAATGTCCATGGTGTCCGTTCTGGAGGGGCTCGGCTACCGGGTGGATTTCCCCGAAGAACAGACGTGTTGCGGGCAGCCCGCCTTCAACAGCGGATACCGCGCGGAGGCCAGCACCGTGGCGCGCCACTTCATTCGAACCTTCGCCGGGTACGAGCGCATCGTGGTGCCTTCGGGTTCCTGCACGTCCATGGTCGTGCACCATTTTGCGGAGCTCTTCCACAAGGAGCCGGAGACGCTGGAGGAGGTGCGCTCGCTCGAAAAGCGCGTCTGGGAGTTCTCCTCCTTTCTGACGGAAGTGGCCCGGGTGGACGACGTGGGCGCGCGCCTCAACGAAGTGGTCACCTTCCACGATGGCTGCCATGCGGAGCGCGAACTCGGCATCCGCGACGCCCCGCGCAAGCTTCTGGCGCGCGTGCGAGGACTGGAACTGCGCGAGATGCAGCCGGCGAGCGAGTGCTGCGGCTTCGGCGGCACCTTCTCGGTGAAGTTCGCCGAGCTCTCGGGCGCCATGGCGCGCACCAAGCTAGACGCCATCCTGAAGACCGGCGCCAGCACCGTGGTGTCGCTCGATGCAAGCTGCCTGATGCAGATCCGCGGCGCGCTCTCGCGCTCTGGCTCGCCGGTGCGCACCATGCACCTGGCCGAGGTTCTGGCAAGCCGCTAATATGTCCGTCGAATTCGACCAAAAAGCCCACGACACGCTGGCCGATGCCAACCTGCAACTGGCCATCTACACCGCTACCGGGCGGCTGAAACAGGCGCGCGTGGCGTCCATCGCGGACGACATTTTGCCGGATTACCAGGAACTGCGCACCCAGGCCAACGCCATCAAGAAGCACGCCATCGATAACCTGGACTATTACCTGGAGGAGTTCGAGCGCCACGTCACCGCGCGCGGCGGCAAGGTGGTGTACTGCAAGGACGCCACCGCGGTGGCCGATTTCGTGCTTGGTCTGGCCAAGGAGCGCGGCGCGCGCAGGATCGTGAAATCCAAGTCCATGACCACCGAGGAAGTGGACCTCAACGAGCGGCTGGAGCACCACGGCCTGGAATCCGTCGAGACCGACCTGGGCGAGTACATCCTGCAACTGAACCACGAGAAGCCGTTCCACATCGTTGCGCCGGCGCTGCACAAAACGCGCTTCGACGTGGCGGAGATATTCACGCGGCGGCTGAACGCGCCCCACGAAACGGTCATTGAAAAGCAGATCGCGCTGGCCAGCGGGGTGTTGCGCAGCAAGTTTTTGGCGGCCGATATCGGCATCAGCGGAGCGAATTTCCTGGTGGCCGAGACGGGCTCCGTCGTGATCGTCGAAAACGAAGGCAACGCGCGGCTCGCTACCACGGTGCCCAGGATTCACGTCGCGATCGCGGGAATCGAGAAGGTGATCCCGCGGGCGAGCGACCTGGCCACCTTCCTCAAGCTGCTGGCCCGCAGCGCCACGGGGCAGTTCCTGTCGGCGTACACCTCGTTTCTGAGCGGCCCGCGCCGGCCGGGCGAGATCGATGGCCCGGACGAGCTCTACGTGGTTCTGCTGGACAACGGCCGCACGCGGCTGCTGCCCGATAAAGAGAAGCGGCAGACGCTCTACTGCATCCGCTGCGGCGCCTGTCTGAACGCCTGTCCGGTGTACCGCAAGATCGGCGGCCACAGTTTCCCGGGGGTCTACTCGGGGCCGATCGGCGCCATCCTCACGCCGCAATTCATGGGCGTGGCCCACGAGCCGGAACTGCCCTTCGCCTCCAGCCTGTGCGGCGCCTGCGCAGAAGTCTGCCCGGTGAAGATCGACATCCCCAAAGTGCTGCTGGGCCTGCGCGCCGAAGTGAAGAAAGCCGAAACGCGCGACCAGCGGAACCGCCTGGAGCGGCTGGCGTTCCGCGCCTTCGCCTTCCTGATGACCCATCCGCGGCTATACGAAGTGGTGGGGCGGATGGCGGCGTTGATGGCGCCCTCGGGGGCGGGGAAGTGGATTTCGACCGCTCCGCCGCTGATGAACGTTCCGCCGGTGCGGGCGTGGCTGAGCCAGCGCGATTTGCCGCCGCCGCCCACGCGAAGCTTTCGCGAGCAGTGGAGGCGGCGGCGATGACGCGCGACCACATTCTGCACCGGGTTCGCACCGCGCTCGGCCGCAGCGCCGGGCAAGCGCCATCGCCCGATCCGCCGCCCGCGCACCTGGTGATTCCCGAGGTGGACCGCGAAGCGCGCATCGCTCTGTTCACCGCGCGGTTGGGTGCGCTGGGGGGCAGGACGCAGCGCGCCGCCACCACCGAAGAGGCCGGTGCGCTGGTGGCCGCCGCAATAGAAGGCAAGACCGCCCTGGCTTCGAACGCGCCGTTGCTGGCCGAGTGCGGCATCGCGGCTCTGCCAGGTGTCGAGACCGGAATTGCTGGCCGGCAGCAAGTGCACGAGCGCAGCGCCGCGGTGCAGGTGGGCATCACCAGCGCGGATTACGCCCTGGCCGACACGGGCTCGCTGGTGATGCTATCGAGCGCCAACGAAGCGCGGCTGATTTCCCTACTGCCGCCCGAGCACATCGCCGTGGTGCCGGTCGAACGCCTGCTCACCGGACTGGACGAGCTATTCGCGGTGCTGCCGAACCCGGCCGAACAGACCAGTTCGATGGTGCTGATTACCGGGCCGAGCCGCACCGCCGACATCGAGCAGATCCTGGTGAGAGGCGCCCAGGGGCCGGGACAGGTGCTGGCGATTCTGGTGGGGTGAGGCGGGCCGGGTTGGCCACGGCGTGGCCAACTGGTGGGATAGCGTCCCTTGTAATCGAGAAGATACGGATAGACAATTGGCCACGCCGTGGCCAACACGCCGGGCGTTGGGAAGATTCACAGAGATCCGGAGGCAGCGCAGGCTGCGGGGACGGAGCCGCTCCGCCGTGCATCGAGGGCTCGCGCTATCCGGGCAATCGTGGCATCCGACTCCACCTTGCACTCCCATATCCGCAAGACGCTCCAGCCCGCTCGCCGCAGCTTCCGGGCGACGCGGCGGTCCCGCCGGCGATTGTCCTCGATCTTCCTCCGCCAGAACTTGACATTGCTCTTGGACGGCCGATCACAACGCGGGCACCCGTGCCAGAAGCAGCCATCGACGAACACGGCGACTTTCAGAGCCGGCCACGCGAAATCGGGTTTTCCCGGGACGGGCCACTGTTGGCGGGAACCCGTCAAGCCCGCGCGCCGTAACCGGGCCGCAAGCGCCTTCTCGGTGGTCCGACAGCCGGCACTCTTGACCGACGCCATGATCCGCGACCTGACGCTCTTGGGAACGTGGTCCACGGGCGGCTAGCTCTCGCCGTAGCTTCGCAGCTCGTCCGGGGAGATCTCCTCGGACGGAGCGAGCTTGTAGTGCTTTTCGTCGCCGACCCGGATCTGGCCGTCCTGCGCCGTCAGCTCGAACATGGCAATGACGCCATCGGCCATAAACTGCGCGGACACGGGGCGGCACGTCAGGCTCGCGAACTTTTCCTTGCAGCAGGCGATGTCCTGCTGGGTCTGGATCGGAGCGAGTTGGTCGTTTCCACCCTTCGCCTGGACCGGGATTACGAACTGCTGGCCGCTGCGGCTCACCCCGACGTACAACTCGTCAATCTCAATCTGGCCCATTCCCTTGACGGTGGTGCGTAGGTGGTTCTGCAGCGAGTAAGTGGTGACGCCGAGAAAGACGTCAATGAGGCGGTTGTACCTGACGCGAGCGAGCAGCGCCTGCTCGTCGCCCTGGGCATGGGCCGCGACGATATCGGGTGTGGAGTCGGGGATCTTGATGACCATCAGGTCGGCACGAGGCAGGATACGGATCGCTCGCGCCAGCCTGAACCGGTACTTCGCCCGGCCCGCCGGCTCGATTGTCCATTCAAGCCCCCCGGCGGCGGTCGCACGTATCCGCGCCGGTAGAGGCTTCCGGTACCGGAATGAGTAGATCAGGTCGCCGAGGTTCTTGGGATTATCCAGGCCAAGCGCTTTGGCCGCCGCCGCAAGTTCCTTTCGGTCGAATTCGAACTCGGTCAGCCCCTTCCGGTAGTGGGCGTCGAAAATGCGCCCGATTATGGCATCGTAGAGCGGCTCGTCAGGCATGCACCTTCCCGTTCGGCTTCCGCAATCGTTGGGGGATCGTGGACGCGGGGACGCCGTATCGCTGGGCCGCCTCCGACATGTTCAGCGTTAGCAGCGAAGGGTCGCCCACCTTGCCAGTCTTCGCCTTTCGGGGGTGCGTTGTCAATCGCTCCGCGATCTTTGCGGCGACCGCCTGGGCGAGGAGCGGCGGCACGGAGTTGCCGATCTGCCGGAACCCGTGCCACTTGGTGGCGTGAAACCGGAACCAGTCCGGGTAGGAGTGCAGCCGCGCCGCTTCGCGAACGGTTATGCAGCGCGGTGACTTTGGATGGATCGGCCTGGGCGAGGTGAATGCCCCATGATCGCTGGCGGTCCCGGCCCTGAGAGTGTTGCAAATCCCCCGCGGGTCGAGTTTGTGGAACCTGCTTATCGGCTCGGTTTCGCCGCACAAAGTTCTGTCGAAGCGCTCGATGGAATCCGGCGTGTGCACGGTGCGCAGGCTGGAGCTGAGCAGTTCCTGTTTTTGTCGCTCCGGCCCTTGCCGAAGGGGCGCGGCATAATCGCTCGGCGTGCCGAACTCCGCCAGGACCCAATCGCGTTCCAGCAATTCGTCGAACTCGTCCGCCTCGGGAAGATCGCCTATGGCGTCCCAAACGGTGGGCGTCTTCGAGACCTCGGAGAACATATTCGCGTCGCAGTCCCAGGAGTGTGTGGCGTCGGGATACGACGGCAACGGCATCCCCCGCCGGGCGCCCAATAGGAACAGTCTGCGCCGGTCCTGGGGCACGCCAAAACTGGCGGCATTGAGCACCTGGTAGCGCTTTTCTACGTTGTAGCCCTTTTCCTCGAAGGCCTGGATTATTTCGTGCAGAAACTTCTGGTGCTGGCCGACGGTCAGCCCCTTCACGTTTTCGAAAACGAAGAACTTGGGCTTCAACTCCGTCACCAGCCTGACGAAGTGGTGAACCAGGTGGTTGCGCGGGTCGTCCAGGTTCCGCTTGCCGATCATGCTGAAACCCTGACACGGCGCCCCACCGAACACAACGTCGATGTCGTCGCCGCCGATCCGGGAACGCTCCCGGATGTAGCGTCCGTCGATGTCGGCCACGCTGCGGCAAATCGCCGCGCAGCCTGCGAAGTTGAACTCGTGGACCGCGCAGTGGATCGGGTCGTACTCGACCGCGGCCATCACGTCGAAACCCGCGGCTTGGAACCCGAGGCTCATGCCCCCCGCTCCAGCGAACAAGTCGACGCCGATCAGTTTGGCCCCAGCCATCATCTACTCATATTATCGGCAGAATTCGGCCGATGGCGAATAAACATCGAAGAATCCATGATACCTCGCAGGGGCCGCGGCGGCGGAATGGCGCTCCGTAGTTCCGTAGCTGCGCCGCAGTTGGCGAACGACTCCGCACCGTGAAGAAGAAGGCCGCTGCGGCGTACTCGGCTGTCATTGCGATTTAGAGCCACCCGTCTCATGGACGGTGAGGCTGAGTCTGGATCGCTAGTCTTCGATGTTCAGAAGAGGCCGCGTTGAACGGAACTCTCGCGGGCGGCTCACGGACGGCAGGGGGGTGACGTACACGTTCGACATGACCAGGGCCTCGAGTTCTCCGGGCAGATCCGAGTTGATGGCGTGTTCGAGTAGGCCAGACACGGTTCCGCAACACGTTGGCGGGAAGCACCGTCACGATCCACGGGCATCTGGATGAGACGGTGTCGATCCGCTTCGGTCCTCACGTGGCCGGACGTTTCGACCGCCGCGGAGACAGACTGGGCCCGGCGACCCGCGAAAGAGCGCGGTGGAAAAGGCTGACATTTCTACTTGTCACAAAAGGGTAACCTTTCCACTGTGTTGACGCGCCCAAACTGACAGGACTTTCCTCAGATTTTGCGTGCGATTTCGGCTAAGCGATTTCAGATCAACAGGTTGCCCGAGATGTGAAGTGGCTGGGGGCGAAATCCGTGGTAGAAGGGTTTTGCGAAGAACTCAACGCACCACGGAGCCGCCCCCGAATGCAAGATAGCAAACTGCGAGCACGACTGAAAGCGCAACTGACGAAGTTCTCCTCGGAATTGTGCGCCGGACTGAGCAGGCCGCTCGAGAAGTTTGTCAATCAGATGTTATTCGGCATCCAGGCCAGCCAGGATGTGAAGCTGAGTAACATCGCGCGCAGTTTGAAGGAAGACATCCCGCTCATCAAGACCGAGGACCGTCTGTCGCGCAACTTAAAGTCAGCGGAGTTGGAAACCGAACTGACTTCGCAGTTAGCCAGGATGGCGAGCCGGCGAGTGGACGCCAACACCGTGCTGTGTCTGGACCTGAGTGACATCCGCAAAGAGTACGCCAGGAAGATGGAGTATCTGGCTCCGGTGCACGACGGCAGCACGGGAGAAGTGCATGCGGGTTATTGGTTGTGCGACGTCACCGGGGCCGAAGTGAACGGCAGTGAGATCGTGCCCCTCTATCAGAAGCTGTACTCGGCCGATGCCAAGGAGTTCGTCAGCGAGAATGCCGAGGTGTTAGCCGGCGTCGACTTGGTCCGAACACACACGCAAGGCCGTGGCATCTGGACGGTGGATCGCGGCGGCGATCGAAAGAAACTGCTGGAACCCTTGCTGGACAGGCACGAGCGCTTCGTCATCCGCTCCACGGGGAGACGCTTCGTCATCGACCGGAGGAATGTCAGCCGCAGCGTGGCCGAGGTGGGCGCGCGGTGCCGGCTGCGCCACCAGGCGCGGGTCGTCAAGATCGAGGACGGGCAAGAGAAGACCTACGACCTGCGCTACGGCGTCGAGCGAATTCGTCTGGTCGGACGCCCGGAGCAGTTATGCCTGGTAGTTGTCGCTGGGTTCGGAGAGGAGCCCATGCTCCTGCTCACGAACGCGCTGGACGGAGCGCGGGACTCACAATCGCTCTGGTGGATCGCGCGAATCTATCTCACGCGATGGAAAATTGAGGAGACTTTTCGCTTCGTCAAGCAGAGCTACAACCTGGAGGACATCCGTGTCATGAAGTATCAGCGGCTGAAGAACTTAGTCGTGCTGGTGACGGCGGCGGCGTATTTCGCGGCGACCTTCCTGGGGCAGAAGATGAAACTCCGCATCCTCTGCGAGAAACTGCTGATCATCTCCCAACGCTTCTTCGGCATTCCGCCGTTCCGATTCTACGCGCTGGCCGATGGAATCAAGAGCGTCCTCGCCCAAACCAGCCCAGGCCCACCGGAAGAGCCGCGTCCGAATCTACAACTGGAACTGCTGCTTGCTTGGGACGGCCTCAAAATCTGAGGAAACTCCTGCCAAACTGACCATTGACAGCGCAGGGGGATCCCGGTATATAGTTGTGGGCACGAGTTAGTTTTTGTCAAACCTGGGAGCACTCGGAGATTAGGGGAGCCGCGCGGGAAAAAGGTGGGAAACAATCCCAAACCTCGCGCCCGCGGCGCGGGAAACGGGTCTCAACGACTCCCTCGAGGAATGGGGAACCACGATGTTACATTCAATTAACAAACGCATTCAGAACCTCTCCTGGAACCGGCTCGGTCCTGTTTCAGGCACGATTCTGTGTCTCTCGCTACTCTGCGCCGGCCCGATACACGCGCAAGTGGTTGCTCAATACGATTTCGAGGACGGTACCACCCAGGGTTGGATCTCATTTAACGGCGCGAGCACGCCGGTCAATTCAACGGCCGCCGCGTTCACCGGGAGCCATAGCCTGCTGACTACCACCGGAAGCGGTGGTGCGGGCGGGCCCAGCATTACGGTAAGCGGGGTCCTTCTGCCTGGTGCGCAGTATACGATTACCGCCAACGTGATGCTGACCAGCGGCGAGAGTGCTTCGAACGCGAACTTCACCGTGAAGCGCAGCGACCCCAGTTGCTCGGGCGGCACCTGCTTCGACACGATAGGCGCATTTCAGGTGCCCGTATCGGCTTCCGGGTGGGCGCAGATCGGTGGAAGTTACACCGTCAGCGCGACGGAAACGGGCTTAACGCTTTATGCCCAGTTAGTGGGGGCGACTACCGCGCAGTCCTTCTATCTGGACAACGTGGTAATTACCGAGACGGCGCCTCCCCCAGTTGGAACGCCGATTGCAACCTACACGTTCCAGGATGGCGGTCTGGATGGCTGGTCGCCTTTCGGATCCCCAACCTTGACGAACGCCGCGCCGCCGGTGCTCGATCCCAATGGCGACACGCACGCGCTTCTGGTCACGAACCGGACGGCGGGTTTTATGGGCCCGAGCCTCGACCTGCTGACTGTAAATAACCTCGTGGCTGGCGCCACCTATCAGCTCTCCGCCTACGTATTACTCGCGGCGGCCGACAGCAGCAACCCGACAGCGACCATATCCACCAAGCTGACGAATTGCGCCAATGCCTCCGGAGCCTATGCCAATGTGGCGACATCGGCGGCGCTATCCAGTACGGCGTGGACGAAGATCCAGGGCAACTTCAGCTATTCGACCTCCCCAGGCCCGCCAACCAGTCTGATCTTGTATATCCAATCCAGCAGCGCGACCGATTCCTTCCACATCGGCGACGTCACGATCGCGGAGGTGTCGCCGCCGCCGCCAAACCCGAGCCAGCAGGACAACACGGGAATCTCCACGAACTTCGAGGATGGCGGTGTGGATGGCTGGTCCTCGCGGTCGGGCAGTTCTACAGTGAGCAATAGCGCGGCAGCGGCGCATTCCGGCAGCCATAGCCTGCTGGTCACGGGGCGCATCGCCAACTATGATGGGCCGCAGATCAGCGTCGCCAACAAGATGTACAACGGATCAAGATATAACGTCAGCGCCTGGGTCATGTTAGTGCCGACCGATGGCTCAACCCACGTGATCAACATGAGCCTGCAAGTCACGCTAAGCGGGACAACCAGTTACCCGACGATCACCGGCTACCCGGGCGTTACCGTACCGGCGGACGGAAACTGGCACCAGATCGGCGTTAACGGATTCAACATGTCAAACGCCTACGACTCCGGGTCCGCATCGTTGTACTTGCAGACCTTTCCAGCGTCGGGCACCGATCTCGTATCGTTCTATGTCGACGATTTCAGCCTTACATATGTTACGCCGCCGACCGTTCAGACGAACATTCCGTCGATCTTTCAGAGTCTCTCCTATTACTTCCCGGTCGGCGCGGAAGTGGATTCGACCGACCTCTCCGGACCTCATTCGCAGTTGTTGACGCAGCACTTCAACAGCATTGTCTCCGGGAACGACATGAAGTGGAGCTCGGTGGAAGCCACCAAGGGTACTTTCACCTATGGCAACGCCGACAATGAGGTTGGCCTTGCCGCGTGTAACAACATGCTCGTGCGCGGCCACAACCTGGTGTGGGCGACCGGCGCGCAGACTCCCTCCTACGCAGCCGGGGATGGCACCAATTCGCCCGCAAATCAAGCAGTGGTGACCGCCAATATCCAGGAGCACATTCAGAACGAAGTGCAGCACTTTGGCAGCAAGGTGTATGCGTGGGACGTGGTGAACGAACCGCTCGATCCCAGCCAGCCGGATTGTCTCGCCCGCGGTCCGTTCTATCAGGTGCTCGGCAAGAGCTACCTCGATATCGCGCTACAGACCGCCAGGCAGTATGCGCCCCCCGGCACGCTGCTGTTCATCAACGACTACAGCACCACCGATCCCAACCGCCTGGCGTGCCTCGTTCAAGTGGTCGGAGACCTGAAGAACCGCGGCATTCCGATCGACGGCGTCGGACATGAAATGCATAACGCCATCAATTATCCGTCGATCGGCGCCATGGTGAATGCGATCGACACGGTTGCCACTTCCTTCGCGGACATCGTACAACAGATCACCGAAATGGATGTGAGCGTGTACAATGCGGGCAACAACACCGCCAACTATGGAGCGAACGGCGGCACGGTGCCGGCGTCGGTCCTGGCGGAACAGGGCTGGCTCTATGCGCAGTATTTCGATGCGCTACGGCAGTTGAAGGGTAAGTTGAGCGCGATCACGTTTTGGGGCTTTGCCGATGACGATACCTGGCTCGACAGCTTCCCCATCAACCGGCTGGATCTGCCGCTTCCCTTCGACACTGGATTACAGGCCAAGCCCGCCTACTGGGGAATCGTCGATCCGACGCAATTACCAGGCTACGGGCTGTCGTTTGCCATCCCCAGCAAGACAGGGCCGCAGAATGCGCGGGTTTGGACAGTCACCGCAAGTAATAGCGGCCCCGGCACAGCTTACGCAACCCAGATCAACGGGTTCACGTTAACACAGGTAGCGGGCGCCGCATGCACGCCTGTAATCACGCCGCCGTCGAGTTACCCGATCGCGCTGGGGGACATCGCAACCGGCAACTCCGCGAGCGCGGCGTTTACCATCGACTTCACCGGCTGCGCGAATCTCGCGCGTTTCGCTCTCAGCGTGCCCTGGAGTTCGGCCACGTATCATGTCGGTACGTTCGCTCAGGGAAACCAGTTTCGGTAGGACCGCCAACAGGAGGAATCACAAATGAAGCGAATCACTCTAGCTCTGCTGATTGCGGGTGCTCTCGCAGCGTGCGCCCAAGCCGCCGCGTTATCGCTCACTCTGCTTCCCGATAGTGGGACCGTCATGGGTAAACCCGGAACGGTGGTGGGATGGGGCTTCACGATTGCTTACAGCGGATCCGCCGACTGGGTGGAACTGACCGGCTCGGACTTTACGGGGAGCACGGTTTACGGGAGTTACGTGGACTATCTTAGCCTCGCAAACGCCCCGCTGTACGTGGCAGGACCGGCGCCGGAAAGCTCGACGATTTCGCAGTCTTGGGACCCTTCGTCGAGCCCGCAACTCGGCCTGGGCGAGTTCGATATCAACGCCACCGCTCTGCCCGGCGCCCTCATCGCGGGGTCCCTAGAAGTGAGTTACGACGTGTTCTCCCAGGACCCCAACGACCCGAACTTCGACCCTGGTACCTTTGTCGCCAGCGGTACGGTGTCGGCTTCCGCCGATGTGGACGTGGCGCCGGAGCCGGCGCCCTTATTGACGATGGGCACGGCGATGCTGTTGTCGCTTGCATTCGACGGATTGCGCCGCCGCAAGGCCCGGCGATCGCTGCGGTGACTTCCCGCCTTTCACCCCGTTGATGGGCTGGGGTTGGCCTAGAGTGAGGCGACCGAGCCGTCCTCATGATTGCGCGGGCGGAAAGGGACGCGCGCGCTGGAACGGAGATCGCTTCAGCGCCGCTTCCCTGCAATCATTGCCGAGCCCGGGCCGGTGATCACCCCAGGTTGTTTGTGTCGCTTCTTGGTCCTTCGGCGCAAGTAGTTTGCGCTCCGGCCTTGGTATACTGACCTTACCTGGGCGGAGGATATGAAAGCCGAACTGCTTTGCGGGCGTGAACTGCTGAATTTCGAAGTCCCCGATTCCACGGTCCTGTTAGAGATGAAGCCCCTGGCGCCGCTAGCCGACGCCGCGGCCGCCGTGCGCGAGGCGTTGGCGCATCCCATTTCCAGCCCGCCGCTTGCGGAGCTGGCCCGTGGACGCAAGAGCGCCTGCATCGTGGTCTCCGATATCACGCGGCCCGTGCCCTATCGGGTGATTCTGCCGCCCATGCTCGAAACCCTCGAAGCGGCTGGCGTCCCGCGCGAGGCTATCGCCATCCTCATCGCCACCGGCATGCACCGTCCCAACCTGGGCGACGAACTGGCTGGCATGGTGGGGCGCGACATCATGGCGCGCTACCGCATCGAGAACCACTTCTGCCAGGACCCCGCGAATTACCGCCGCATCGACACCATCGACGGCGCTCCCATCGAAGTGAACCGCCACTACCTGGACGCGGACCTGCGCATCCTCACCGGGCTCATCGAGCCGCACTTTTACGCGGGCTACTCGGGCGGGCGGAAGGCCATCCTGCCAGGCATTTCGAGCTTCGAGACCATGAAGTTCATGCACTCCTACCGCATGATCGATCACCCGCGTGTGGCTAACTGCGTGCTCGACGGCAACCCGTTCCACCAAAACGGCCTGCGCATTTGCGAACTGGCGGGCGTGGATTTCATTCTCAACGTGGTGCTCAACAAGCGGCGCGAAGTGGGCGGCGTGTTCGCGGGCCATTACGACCGCGCGCACCTGGCGGGCTGCGAAGTTGTCGAGCGCCACTCGACCGCCGCGGTGGACGAGCCCTTCGACCTGGTGATCACCTCCGGCGGCGGCTTCCCGCTGGACGCCACTTTCTACCAGATCTCCAAGGCCCTCACAACCGCCAAGGACGTGTTGCGCAAGGGCGGCGCCATCCTGGTGATCTGCGGCTGCCAGGAAGGCCTGGGCGGCAAGGAGTTTTCCGCCATTCTGCGCTCGGTGGGGAACATGGCGGAGTTCCGCCGGCGCTACCAGGACCCCAAGGATTTCGTGATCGATCAGTGGTGCGCGCAGAGCATTTACCAGGCGCTGGATCACGCCGGAGAAGTTTACATTTACTCGCCCGGCCTGAAGGCTGAAGACGTGAAGGGGCTGGGCGCGATTCCCGTCACCGACCTGCAGGGCACTGTGACCGCGCTGGCGGCGTGTCACCGGCGCGTGGCGCTATCGCCCGAAGGCCCCTACGTGGTGGGCGTGGTGCGCGAAGTGGTGGGCGCCAGTTAGGAGGGTAGCCCCCTGGTCCGCGGAGCGCCCTTGGCCCGCTCTCCGGTCGCAAAATCAGGCGCCCGCAACAGGCGGGTTTTCGTCGCATCCCGGGAGTTCCGGTAGCCCCGTCTGAAGCGTGCCGTAGACGTGCAGCCACTGGGGCTCTTGAATCAAGGCAGCGACGGCGCATTCCACCGCTCTTCGTGTGAGTGTCCTGACGAAGAGCGGGGGAACGCCGAAATATTAGTCGTTCGCCTCATTGTCCATGCACCGGTATATGTTGTTAGGTGTGGCAACCAACAACCCGAAGACGCGTCCATCATCGAGACGCACGTGAACGCCGGCGTTGTCGTTCTCGGGGTTGAGTTCGTCTTCTGGCGACACGAAGTCGATCTGCACAGGCATCGGAATAACAGTGTATCGATGCTAAGTTACGGCCGCAGGAACATCGCGCCGCACACGGCTTCCCAGCACGGCGTGGGGCAATCGGCGATGATCGGCGTGACGTCGGTTCGGCCGTCGGCTGGGACGGGCGCCATTCCCCAGGCCGAGAGCGCCATTTGAATCCGCTCCATTTCGCTGGCTACCCAGGGCTGGACTTCGAAGCCCTCCAGCAAGTGCCGCAAATCGGACTGCTCGGGCCGCACTCTCAGATACCAATCCTTGTCGGGACCGCCGGTTTCCACCACGACGCCAGCCACGGGAGACACCACCCGCAGATCGACACCGCGTTTCTTCATGCGCCACGCGGTCCAGTGCAGGCGCAGGCGCTCGCCCTTGCGCGGCAACTCGACCGAATCGGGCAACCCCACAAGGCGCCGGCCGAGATCGTCCAGCCCGATGGTCACCGTGCCGTTCTTCTCGCGGCGCACCCAGGTGTGCCCGCGGTGGTAGAGGCGGTCCAGCGGAAACGTCATGCCGAAACCCGCATAGCTGGCGGCGCCGGGCTCCTGCGGTTTGCGCAGTTCCAGATACACGCGGTGAGTTTCGCAGTCCCGGCAGTCGAAACCGTTGGTGCACTCGCGGTGGTCCAGTTCTCCGGTCAACTGGTGACGGCAGAGGCGATCCCGCCCGGGCAGATCGAGGAAGGCCGATTGCGAATCCAGATCCTCGGCATGGCCTTCCCGCAAGGCCCGCCGCGAGCGTACGGCGGACCCTATATACGTGGTGACCACCACCACCAGAACGGTATAGAGAGCGCCCAGGAAGGTCGCCGTTCCGAAGGTCAAGTGAAATCCGTAATTCCAGGGCAACATAGGCTATTTACCCGGCAGGACGGGGCCGGTGCCGGACGCCACGAGCGGCGCCGTCCGGAGTTCCCGCTCCTCGAGCGATAACTCAAAGTACCGAAACCGGATAGAGCAGACAAGTACTCCCGCGCCCAGGACTGCCAGTAAGGTACCGCACTCCCCCGCCGACGGAGAGCGCGGGTAGCGCCAAATGCGGTAGCGTTACGTGTACAGTCCCATGCGCTCTTTTACGGTGCGCACGGTCGAATCGGCAATCGGCGCTACGCGTTCCGCGCCCTCGCGCAGCACGCCGGCCAGATAGCCCGGCTCGTTCACGATGCGGCGGTACCGCTCCTGGAATGGCTCCAGATGAGCCACCGTCATCTCGGCCACCTGCTTTTTCAGGTCGCCATAGCGCATGCCGGTGAAACGGGCCTTGACGGCCTCGTCGCTTTCGCCCGAAAACGCCTGGTAGATGGAAAGCAGGTTCAGCACGCCGGGGCCCGCGGTCTCGACGTCCACGGCAGGGTTGGAATCGGTGGTGGCACGCATGATGGTCTTGCGGATCTTGTCGGGCGGGTCCAGCAGCGCCACGGCATGGTTGGCGGCGGTGGCGGATTTGCTCATCTTCTGCGTGGGATCGTCCAGCCCCATCACCCGCGCACCCACCGTGGGCAGGCTGGTGCCGGGCACCACGAAGGTTTCGCCATAGAGTGAGTTGAAGCGTTGCGCCACGTCGCGGGTCAGCTCCACGTGCTGCGACTGGTCGTCGCCCACGGGGACGATGCCAGCCTGGTAGAGCAGAATATCGGCCGCCATCAGCACCGGGTATTGCAGCAGGCCATCGCCCACGGATTCCTGTTTGGAGGCCTTGGCCTTGTATTGCGTCATACGCTCGAGCCAGCCCAGCGGCGTGACGCAGGTCAGCATCCAGGCCAGCTCGGTGTGGGCCGGCACGGCGGATTGCACCATAATGGAGCAAATTTTGGGGTCGATGCCCGCCGCCAGATAGAGCGCGGCGGTTTCGTCGATCTTGGCGCGCAGAGCGGCCGGGTCCTGGTAGAGGGTGACCGCGTGCAGATCGACGATACAAAAGATACACTCATAGTCAGCCTGGATGCGCACCCAGTTCTTGAGGGCCCCCAGATAATTTCCGATATGAAGGTTTCCTGTCGGCTGCATGCCGGAGAAGACTCGTGTTCTCATAGTAGGTAAGCGGGAGTACATCCTATCGTAAGCAATTTCGAAGTCATGGTGGAAAAACTGGTCTACGGGGGCGACGGTCTCGCGCGCCTGGAGGGCCGGGTTGTGTTCGCTCCGTTCGTACTCCCGGGCGAACGCGTCCGCGCGGCGACGGACCGTCAGAAGCCCGGCCTGGTGCAGGCGCGCACGCTGGAGGTGCTGGAACCCGCGGCCGAGCGCGTGGCCCCGCGATGCCCGGTTTTCGGGCGTTGCGGCGGGTGCCATTACCAGCACGCGCCCCACGAATTCCAGTTGGCGGCCAAGCGGACCATCCTGGTGGAAGAGTTGCGGCGCCTGGGCAAAATCTCGCCGCCTGGTGAAATCACGGTAATTTCGGGCGACCCGTGGGGCTACCGCAACCGCGTGCAGCTTCACATCGAAAACGGGAAGTTGGGCTACTGGGAGCCCCGTTCCCACAAGCTGTGCGCGATTGATACCTGCCCCATAGCCTCGCCCAAGGCCCAGGAGGCCATCCAGACGCTGTGCGGCATGCTGCACGACCCGCGCTGGCCCGGGTTCCTGCAATCGCTCGAAGTTTTCACCGACGAGGGCCAGTTGCAGTTGAACGTCTACGATACCGGCCGCCCCGTGGCCCGCCGCTTCTTCGACTGGTGCGGCGAGAACATTCCGGGGATGGTGCAGGGCGCGCTGGATTACCACGGCCAGTTCCGCGTCAGCAGTAACTCTTTTTTCCAGGTGAACCGCTTCCTGGTGGACCGGCTGGCGGAATCGGCCATCGATGGCGCCGAGGGAGATTCGGCGCTGGACCTGTACGCCGGCGTGGGCCTGTTCACGTTGCCGCTGGCGCGGCGGTTCCGGCAGGTGACCGCCGTGGAATCGGGCAGCGGCGCCTCGCGCGATCTGCGCTTCAACCTGGACCGCGCCGGCCTGGCACGGGTGCGCAGCGATGCCTCCACGGTGGAAGCGTTCCTGGAGAAACTGAAGCGCGCGCCGGATTTCGTGCTAGTAGACCCGCCGCGAGCGGGGCTGGGCAAGGCGGTTGTCGAGCGGCTAAAAGAACTGCGGCCGCGCCAGTTGACCATCGTGGCGTGTGACCCGGCCACCCTGGCGCGCGACCTGGCGGCGCTGGTGGCGGGCGGCTACAAGATGCGCAAGATCGCGCTGGTGGACCTGTTTCCGCAGACGTATCATCTGGAGACGGTGGTGCATTTGGGGCTGGGGTAAGCTTCCGTCCTCAATCCCGGCCTGCGTACAATTCGGCGATCTGCTCCCGGAAGTTCTCGATCACGCGCGTGCGGCGCACCTTCATTGTGGCCGTCAGTTCGCCATCCACGATCGAAAAATCGCGCGGCAGCACGCGGTACTTGCGCACCTGTTCGAAGGGCGCCAGGTGCTTGTTGACGCGCGAAACGGCGCGGTGGATCTCGGTCAGCACCGGCGCGGCCTGGGTCAGTTCGGCGGCCGGCTTGCCCGTCCACGCGTCCATGCCCTTGAGCGACATCGCCACGGTGTCGTTGATGGTGAACAGCGCCGTGAGATAGGGCAGGCGGTCGCCGATGAGCATCACCTGGCTGACCAGCGGCTCCATCTTGAATAGCATCTCGACGCGCGTGGGGTAAATTTTCTTGCCGGTCGAGGAAACGATCAGCTCCTTCTTGCGGCCGGTGATGAAGACGTAGCCTTCGGCGTCGATGTGGGCGATGTCGCCAGTGTGCAGCCAGCCGTCGCGCAGCACCTCCGCGGTGGTTTCGGGGTCCCGCCAGTATCCGCTGAAGAGGCACGGGCCGCTGAGCAGCAGTTCGCCATCGGGCGCAATTCGGGCCTCCACGCCGGGAAGCAGTTTGCCGATGCTGCCCGGCTTGGAGGCGCCGATGGGGTTGAAGGTGGCCACGCCGCCTTCGGTGAGGCCGTAGCCTTCCACCAGCGGCATGCCGATGGCTTCGTAAAACTCGGCCAGGTCCTTGCTCAGCGGCGCTGCGCCGGAAGCGGCCACGCGGAGGCGTCCACCGAAACGGGCGCGCACTTTGCGGAACAGCAGCTTGTCGGCAATCGCCAGCGGACCGCGAATGCGCCAGGGCACGGCTTTGCCGGCGCGGCGGTAGCGGGAAGCCGCCAGCGCCAGCGCCAGGCCGGTGTAGAACGCCTTGCGAGCGGCGGCGGGGCGCTTGCGCAACTCCGTGCAGACGGTGGTGTAGATGCGCTCCCACATGCGCGGCGGCGCCAGCAAAATGGTGGGCCGCACCTTGCGGATCTCCTGGGGGAGCTTGAGCAGGCACTCGGAGAAGGTCACCGCCATGCCGCAGCGCAGCGGCAGGTACTCGATCACCACGCGCTGCGCAATGTGGGCGCTGGGCAGGAAGGCCACCGTGGCGTCCTCCGGTCCCATGGGAAGCACGGCCGGACCCATGTCGATATTGGAAACGATGGCGTGGTGAGAAACCAGCGCCATCTTGGGTTCGCCGGTGGCGCCGCTGGTGAGGTACAAGACGGCCGGGTCCGAGGCGGACACTCCGGCCACGATGTTCTCCAGAAACTGCGGGTCGCGCGTCATGGCATCGCGGCCCAGGGCACGCAACGCTTCGAGCGTCAGCGCTCCCTCGGCCTCGCCCGTCAGCAGGATCCAGTGCCGCACTGGGGCGTCGCGCAGAGCGGCGAGCGATTTCGGGTCCTCCACGAAAGCCACCGTGGCGCCAGTGCCGGCGATGGTGCGCACCTGGTCGGCGGCCGGGTAGCTGGGATACAGCGCGGCGGCGATGGAGCCGTTGGCCAAGGTGCCCACGTCGGCCAGGTAGAACTCCAGGCGGGTATCGGAGTGAAGGGCCACCACGTCGCCCTTGGCGACTCCCAGCGACCGCAACCCGGCGGCGATCTCCCCGGCGGCATCCCGGTACTGGTTCCAGGAGTAGGTTAGATAGCTGGATTCGGAGCCGGCCTCGCCGCCGGGAATCGGCTGGTGCAGGGCGGGGGCGTCCCCGTACTCGCGGGCGGTTTCCTGAAGGACCTGGAAAATGGATCTGGATGTCACTTTACTGAACTGTAGCAAGAGATGCCTGCGATTGTCAGGTGGCTGCCGACAGTTAACAAGCGGGTTCTAGTACCCCCCTCAAACGCTGACCACCGGGCAGGGCGATTCACGGATGATGGCGTAGGCGTTGGTGCGGAGCCTTCCGAACACCCCGGCGGCGGACCCGCGGCCAATCACCAGGACATCGGCATGGGCGGTCGCGACGGCGGAACAGATAGCACGGGCGGGCTCGCCGGCATCGATCAGGGTTTCGGCCTGCGCGCCCACAACTGCCTGCATGCGCACGAACTCCTCCGCAACGGATTCGCGAATCTGGGCGCGCCAGCTTCCCTCCGTTTCGGGCGTGCAGGCCAGGGCGTGCATCAGGGTGAGCCGCGAATGGAATTCGCCAGCCAGCCAGGCGGCCCAGGCGAAAGTCTGTTCGCTGCGCGGGCCGAGGTCGACGGCGCACAGCACGTGCCGCAGCGCGATGCCGGCCCTCGCGGGGGCTTCCGGCATGTGGACACCCGTCCAGATGGGGCAATCCGCATCGTGCAGTACTTTGGCGGTGTTGGAGCCGAGGATGAAGCGGCGGAAGGGCCCGTAGCCGTGGGTGGGCATGACGATAAGCGAGGCGGTCTGCTGGTGGGCGAACTCCACGATGCTGGTGGCCGGGTCGCCCTCCAGCAGGACGCGGCAGACGTCGATACCTTCCCACTCGCCGGCCAGGAACTCATCCAGGTCGCCTCTGGCCTGTTCGGTGCGGCCGCGGAGCAGCTCGGCCACCATGGCGCCGCCCGAGGCGTCAATGCCGGGATCGAAGGGCGCGGGCGCCAGGACGTGGAGCAGGGTGACCTGGGAGGTGAAATGGGAGGCGAGGGCTTTAGCGCAGCGGGCGGCGCCAATCGAGCGCTCGGAGAAATCCACCGGCAGCAGGATGCTGGACAGAGAGGGCATGGGCGTTCCTCGGGGAGCGGCGCGCGCTCCATCATTAGCATAAGCCGGGCGAAGGCCGGGCGGGGAGCGGGGGCGCCGCGTCAACGGAACGTCATCACGCGAATCTGCGGGTACTTCGCAGCCATGGCGCCGAAGGTTGTGATTTCCGGAGGACCTTCCAGTTGGTGAACCACCGGGGTGTCGCGGGTAAGTACGGCCGATTCCCCGCCGTCCCCGTAGACCGCCGCCACGTGTTTTCCAAAATGCAGCAGCAGGCCACGCTTGACCAGTTCCGGCTCGACGGCGATTGCCCCGTGCCGGCCCATGGCGACGCCGTCTTCAAAACCTAGAAACTCGTCGAGGAGTTGTAAGTAGGGCAGCAGCTCCCCGGGGTTCACATAGGGAATGTTGGCGCCCTCGCGCCGCTTCCCATAGATGATGAAGTTACTGCAATCGGCCCCCAGGCGGGCGTCGGCGCCAGTCCGGCCGCCGGAGTTCAATAGAGCGCTGCCATATACGTACGGCAGATTGAAGATTTCCGTGAGCTTGCCAACGTAACCCTCGCCGCGATACCGGGAGAGCCGGATGACGCTCGATAGATACACCTCGCCGCTATAAGTGGCCTCGCAGAATACGCGCAACGTGCCGAGCCCGGTGGCCTTATCGAAGAATGGGAGCAGTTTCTCGCCTTCGCCCGCTTCCAGCGGCTCCTCGCGATCCAGGAGGAATCGCGGCGCGCCGTTGGCGAACCCCTGGTCCTCGCCGGTCAGGTTGTACATGGCATGCGCGGAGGAGAGGACGTTCCAGCGGATTCGCGCGCCAGGAGCTTCGACAGTCAGCCGGAATTCCCGGCCGGCGGCGAACGTGAACTCCGTGGCGCGCGGCTGCTGGCGGCCATCCAGCCACAGGCGGACCGTGGGAATCCGCGCCTCGCGCCGCCAGCTTTCGAGCAGGGCTTCCCATCGCCCGGCCTGCTCCCTCACGGCGATTCGGGAGGCATTCTGCAGCAGGAGCGTCCTCAAGTTAGGCGGCGCGCTCTCCAGTTCATAGCGAGGCGGCTGGCGGCGCTGGCGGTAGAACTCCTTGGCTTTCTCGCTGCGGTCCTCTCCCGTGTCCGCGAACGGCTCATAGCGGATATCGGCGTTCCCAATGCGGACCGCGCATCGCAGCGCCTCGTACAGCAAGACATGCGCCTGAGCCTCCGAAGCCAGGTAAGGCCGCGAGATGGCGAACGTGATCGCCTGCAAGTTGGGCAGTTGCAGTATGCGGTCCAGCATGCCGCCCAGCCGCCGCCGGATCTCATCCGCCTCTTGCGCAGCCGCGAAGTAATCCAGGTCGATGCTGACAACCACGGGATCTTGCACCCGGTCCCACGGGAAGCGGCGCAGGTCGGTAACTTCGTACTTACTCGATAGGTTGCCATCCCGCCGCGGGCAGGCCTCCTCATGGGCGTTGATCTGCTCCAACACCTCCCGCCGCCTGCGCTCGATCTCGGCGGGGGCTAGCGAATCGGCGGCGATCCACCAGACCTTGGTTACGGGATGTGGCAGCAATGGTTCGATCCAGTTGAAGGCCTGGATCGTGCCGCTTCGCCGCCACTGCCCTACTAGTGAATCAAGCTGGCCAGTCCCGGCCGCCTGCAGAACGCTCTGGCGGACGGAATCGGAATCGAAGATTTCGCTGGCATCGCTATGAGCGTCGATCAGCACCAGTTGGTAGTCGCGGCCCAGCGGCAGGTTGCGGATCATCCAATAGAAGCTTCCGGCGTGAGAGTCCTCGAAGTATATTGGCAGACCAGCCGGAGCGCGCGCCGAGGCTGCGGAGCACAGTAACATCGCCAGCGTGAGCGCGGCAAGAAGGGGGCTATGTCTTCGGCCGGGCCGCTCGCTCACGCTCGCGGTTCTGTGAAGTGAATTGTACCCGGCACGGAACCGCGAGCGTGAGCGAGCGGCCCGCGGCATAGGAACATCAACTTGCCGACCGGGCACTATCGCGCACCGTGAGCCGTCGGCTTCTTCGCCAGCCGCTTGCGTAGCAGAACCTCGCTGATGCAGGTGTCGTTGTAGCGCGTGCCGGGGTAGACCTTCCTAACCGTCAGCGCGATGGTTTTCGCATCGCCGGAGTACGGCCCCAGATCGATCAGTTGATAAGCCTTCCAGGAACTCGGAGAGAAGGAAATGTACTCGTCGGGGAGCGTGGCGAGCCGCGGCACGCCGCCGTTCACCGACACTTCAACCTGCTCGATGCGGTTGTTGGCGAAGTAGAGCTGCTTCGATTTGGCGTAGCCCGGAATGATGGCGATCTGATCGACGTGCGTCGGTTTTTCAAGCGTCAGGGTGACGCTCTCGCCAATGCCGCCCTCCTTCCCGGCAACCCAGGCGGTGCTGTTGAGGGAATCGGAGAGGTTAGCGGCGGGATAGCCATCCTTCTGAGACGATGCCTTGGCGGAGTAACCGCGGAAGTCGAAGTAGTACTTATTGCCCTCCAGCGAATACCAGCTCGACTCCGGCTGTTCCGAACCCCAATTCAGAATCGTTGAGAACTCGTTGTTCAGCGAGACCTCGATGTTATCCGCCAGGGTCGGCTTCAGGTTGGAAAACTCCCAGACTTGACCGGCGTCGGTCTTCCGGAAGCGGTTCACAGGCTTGATTCCGACGGAACCGGCATCGACTGTGCCGGATTTGATCGTAACCTTGCCTTTCTGAATGGGTCCGCTCCAGGCGCTCGCCGTGGACAGGAGATAGCGGAAGATATCGCTCTCGTGGTGCAGATCTCCCGAAGCTCCGCCTTCGTAATACTGATATTGCGATTCGTACTCGATGACGACCTGCTTGGTCTCGGCCGCCCCGAAATGCACGGTGGAGGCCAGCCAGAACAGCCCGCATGCGGCGCAATCCGGATTCTCGGGGTTCTCGTTGAACAGGGTCTTCCAGTTTCCCAGTACCCCCTGCTCGGTCTTGTAGGGAACCACCTGCCCATTCACCTTCAACTGGTAGTCTTCAACCTCCAGATAATCCTTCATCCCCTCCAGTTTCTCGGCCAGGCAGGGAAAGCCGGCCTTCACGTCAACGGCGTCGCCGGTGTTCTTCAGCGCATACTCGACGCGCACCCGAGCGTGGTCGCGGTAGAGCTGGACGGTCAGGTCCTCGGTCTGCATCTCCACCTTTGAGGTGCCGAATGGCCGGAACGCGCCGGTACCAACGCTTCCACCATTGTCACCGCCCCAATTGGCGCAGAGGGGAAGCACCGCCGCGAGTAACACGGCCGCCACTAACGGCTGAATCTTCATGATCGCTCCTTATGGATCTTCTCGACCCGGCCGTTCCCCGGAAACGAAAGGGTCGTCTGTTTCAGGTTACGCCAAGTTAGGTTCCTAATCATGCGATACGCCGCGGCGCGTCTGTCGGGCACGGGCACCCCGAACCGCAGGTCGTAGCTATAGATTCGCGCGGCGCTGAAGTTGCCGTTCCCGTCCAGGCGGATGGAAATGGAGTACCCTGGCGCGTGCGGATGGAGGGCCGCGCCGGGATAGTCGAAGGCGAAGTTGCCGAGCGAGTAGACGATCAGCTTGCCCTTGTATAGTTCCAGGCCGCGGGGCACGTGCGGGCCATGGCCCAGGACGAGATCGGCGCCGGCATCGATCGCGCGATGGCTGAAGGCGATGACGTCGCCGCGCGGTTCGTCCCCGAAATACTCCATGCCGCCGAAGATCCAGTTACTGAGGTGATCTTCCCCGCCCATGTGTGCGGAGACGATGACAATCTCGCCACGGGCTTTGGGAAAGGCCGCGGGGATAGCGTCGGGACGGGTGACGTTGTTGCGCGGCGAAGAGAACGAATAGGCGATGAGTCTCACGGGCCCCGGCCCGTCTCTGCCGGCAATCAGAATTCCCGCGCCCCGCAGCGCGGCGGCGGTTTCGACATAGGCTTTCTCGCCCAGATCGAGCGCGTGGTTATTCGCCAGGCTCACGGCGTTGACGCCCATGTCCCGCAGAATTCCGGCAGATTCGCGCTGCACCGCGAACTTGAATGGATCCGAGGGAACCGGATCGCCGATGGCGCCCTCGAAATTGGCGAAGACCAGATTGCCTTTCAGCCGCAGGCTTCGCAATTGCACCGCATGGTCCCTGACCATAGCGGCGGTGATCCGGACGTCGCCAACCGCGGTGACGGTGAGGCCACCGGGTTGGCGCGCCGGCAGCGGCGCCGACAGCAGGCCGACGCAAAGCCACGCTGCGAAGCGCGGGCGCATGGACGTCAGCCGGCCTGTCCGACGAGTAACTGCCGGAACCACTCGGTATCCCGCACTGGAGCGAAATCCTCTTCAGTCTCCATCCATTCCCTGCTGATGCTGCCTCCCGGCTCGCCGCTTGCCTTCAACCACCGGCGGCACTCGTCCATGTCGCCGGTCTGCGCACAGAAGCGAGCGAGCGGGTATGCGGCCGACTGCGGCACGCGACTCTCGGACTCCAGAAACTTCTCCTTGGCTTCCCGCATAAACCGTGCGGATTCCTCGCTGTCCACGCACATCCCTAGTGCCCACAGCGCCTTGCCCCATCCGCGCAGGATACGGTCGGGATTGGCGCCGGATCGAGCCGCCGCTTCAAAACGACGCACCATGTCTGCGGCCGTGCGGGCTGTATCGGGGCCCGGCATCAGCATGGCGCGGCCGTGCACCAAACCGGCAAGCTGCGCTAGGGTCTGGTAATTCGCCGGGTTGCTCGTGAGGACACCTTCGAGCAATTCGCCCGCCCGCACTATCGATGGCCGCGCGGCTTCTCCGCCCAGCAGCCTGGCGCGGTAACCCAGCGCAACCGCTAGGGACATCCTCACGGATTCGTCGGCCGGCCGGACGCTCAGCCCGAGGGTTAACTTCTCCGCCGCTTCCGCGAAGATCCCTTCCGCCTCGGCATTGCTGGCCGTGGAGGCCCGCCAGATAAGCGCCGTGCCCCACTCGTGCAGCAGGTCCGCATTGCGCGGGTGGGCCTTGTCGAAGCGGGCACACTGCTCGCAGGCCCGCTCTAGCAGCTTCCGGCGCTCCTCGCCGCGTTGCTCCAGGGCGCGGTACGTGAGGGTGCGCGCCAGGCCAACAGCGGCACGTTCGGAATCCGGGTCGATCCGCAAGGCTCGCGCCGCAATCTTCTCGGCTTCCGCGTAGAATCGCGTAGCCACCTCGCCCTTGGCTGCGTAGCCGCGCCAACAGAGCGCCCAGCTCCAGATAGCTAGCATCCGCGCGCCGCCCTTACCCCTGTCGGCGAGTCGCTGGCACTGCTGGCAGACACGCTGGAGCATTTCGCGCTGCTCGTCTCCGCCGTAGAGCGCCGCCTGCCCCGCCAGCACATCGGCCTGGTCGACGGCGAAATCCGCCTCGTCCGGCGCCAGCATGACAGCCTTGGCGAACTTCTCGTCAGCCTCTCTATAAAGGCGCTTCGCCTCGTCGCCCGTTTCGGTCGCGGCCAGCCACCAGAGTGCCGACCCCCAGGCTCGGAAGGTGCGCCCGTCGCACGGGCCGCTCCACACGATCCCCACCCGCTTCCGGCACAATTCGCAGATTTGAAGCCGGAGCCGGCGACCCTTGTCGCCAGGGTGCAGGGCGGCGCGATGGCCCATGGCCCCCACGCGGTCCGCGCAGAGGGCGCCGTCGTTGGTAGCGATAGCTTGCGCCTGTGAGAACTTCTGGTCCGCCTGCTCGTAGATGTGGTCGGTCTCGGAGGGCGACGCCCTGTTGGCGCGCCACCACAGCGCTACGCCCCACTGGTGCAGCGCGCGGGCGTCCTGTGCGTTCTTCTCGACGCGGCGCGCGGCCTCCTCGCAGGCTTGCGCAAAAAGAGCGTCCGCCTCCGGCCCACTGGCCGCGCGAGCATCATTCAGCAACTGGTCGAGCTTCTCCACATGCGCCTGTTTGCGCTTCTTGTAGAAAGAAAACCCCTCGCCAACCAGCGACAAAAGGTCGAGGACCAGACTCAGTGCCATCCGAAAGAAGTGTAACGCACGCCGCCGCGGTTTTGTTCACTCGCAGCGCAGGGCGGCCATGGGGTCCACGCGCATGGCCCGCCGCGCCGGCAGGTACGACGCCACCAGCGCCACACCGATGGCGATGAGGGCGCTGCCGGCGTAACTCAGCGGATCGCTGGGCGCAATGCCGTAGATGAAGCCGGAGATCAGGCGGGATGCCGCGAACGCGCCAGCCAGGCCGATGGCGGCGCCGACCGCGCTCAATCGCAGGCCCTGAGTCAGGACCAGCCTCATCACGTCGCTCCGCCGCGCCCCCAGCGCCATGCGAATGCCGATTTCGTGTACGCGCCGGCTCACCACGTAAGCCACCGCCGCGTAAAGTCCGGCCGCCGCCAGTATCATCCCCAGGATGCTCAGGCCCGCCAGCAGCGTGGCTATCGCAACTTGTTCCGATAGGACGCCCCGCATGTATTCGTGCATGGTCACGGCGCCGACCATGGGGAGGCGCTTGTCGACGGCGGCCGTCTCCTTCAGAATGGCGTGAACCAAGGCTTGCGGATCGCCGGCGGTTTCCACGAACAGCGTGCACTCGGAGGATAACTCCTGGGTGAAGGGAAGGAACAAGTAAGGTTGGGCAGCTTCATTGAGGTCAAGGTAGCGCCCGGTCTTCACCACGCCGACTATCCGGTAGTCCTTCCTGCCGATCTGAATCGATCTTCCCACGGGGTCCTGGTCCGGCCAGAAATTGCGCGCCATGGCATCGTTGACGATCACGACGGGCGCCGCAGTTGGCGTGTCGAGATCGCCGAATTCCCGACCCCTCAAGAGGCGTGCGCCCAACGTGGCGAAGAACTTCGGGCCGGCGACGTTGTAGCGGATTTTGAATCGGCCGCTTTCGTTGGGTACCAGCACTCCGGGAATCGCCACCTCCTTCGTCTCTCCGCCCTCGCTGTTGGTCAAGGGTGGCCGCCGCGCATAGCTGGCCCGCACAACTCCGGGTACCGATTCCAGGCGAGCCGCAAGGGCGGGATACAGAGCGGCAGCTTGGCTGTCGCTGTAGCCGTAGAGCTCGGGCGGCGCCACGGAAAGCATGAGCAGGTTCTTCGTAGTGTCGAATCCCGGGTCGATCCGCTGGCTGTATAGCAGGCTGCGGAGCAGCAACGCCGAGCCCGCCAGCAGCACCACCGCGAACGCGATTTCTCCCGACACCAGCACGCTGCGCAACGGCAGGCGCCGCATGGCTTGGCCGAGGCGCGGGCCTTCGCCCTTAAGCGCCGGGATAAGGTCGCATCGCGAGGCGCGCAGCGCGGGCGCCAATCCGAAGACCACCGCCGCCAGAAGCGAAATGGCGGCTGTAAACGCGAGCACCCGCACATCCAACCGGAGAGGGGTTGCAGCCAGCTCCGGGATCAGCGCGGGCGCGGTGCCGATCAGCACCCATGCCAGCAGCATGCCCAGAATTCCGCCCGCGAGCGACAGGATCGCTCCCTCGGTGAGTAACTGGCGGATCAGCCGCCACTGTGCCGCACCCAGCGCGCGGCGCATGGCGATCTCCCGCTGGCGCCGCTCCGTCTGCGCCAACAGTAAGTTGGCCACGTTGGCGCAGGAAATGAGCAGCACCAGGCCCACCATGGCCATCAGGAGGAGCCCCGGCGTCATGGCTTCGCGGTCGGCGTCGGAAGCCGGGTGAGCGAAGAAACCAATATCGCGGTTGGTGGCGGGCGACGCAGTCTGGATACGCCTGGCGAGCGTTTGCAGTTGGGCCCGCGCTTCGCCAATGCTCACGCCAGGGCGCAAGCGGCCGGCCACGCTAAGCCAGCGGTTGTCGCGGTCGGCGTTGGCCCGCGCTTCGCTCGGAACCATGGTGGCCCAGCCGCCGGTGGTGACCCAGATTCCAGGGGACGGCCCCCGCCGCAAGCCGCAGAACTCCCGCGGCGCGATGCCAACCACGGTGAATTGCTGGCCGTCGAGGAGCGTGGACTTGCCGGGCAGGAATGGATCGGCGCCGAAGTAAGTCTGCCAGAGAGCGTAACTGACCACCACCGAGCGGGCTTCCGCGGAAGCTGCCTCCGGCCGGGGCGAGAAGACGCGGCCGCGCAAGGCGCCAACGCCCAGCACCGCGAAGTAATTTTGCGAGACCACTTCGACCTGCGCTTCCAGGCCTTGCCCTTCGCCGCTTACGAACCCGCCGCGCAGGCCATAGGCCACCACGCCGGAGAAGGTGCCGGCCTGGCTCGAAATGTCGCTGTAATCGGGAAGGGAAGAGCTCCTGTCGCCTGGCTCCTTGGGCGAGTTCGTCTTGATCGCGAGCAGGGCGCCAGGATCGCGGACCGGCCAGGGCCGCAGCACAAAGGTATCCACGAGGCTGAAGACCGTCGAGTTAGCCCCGATGCCTAGCGCCAGCGAGAGCACGGCCACGCCGGCGAACCCTGGATTCTTCCGCAGTATCCGCAATCCGAAGCGCAAGTCCTGGATGAGGCCTTCGAGGCCGCTGGTGCCGCGCGCCTCCCGGCACTCCTCTTTCGCCCGGTCGAGACCGCCGAATTCGAGGCGCGCCCGCCGCATGGCTTCCTGGCGAGACAGGCCGCCGCGGACCAGATCGTCCGCATAAGCCTCCATGTGGAATCGCAACTCGGCGTCCATCTCGCTTTCCGTGCGCGCGCGGCCCCACAGCTTCACAATTCCTCCGGATTGGTTTGCAACACGCCGGCGATGACGTCGGCCATTTTGTTCCAGTTCTCGGTTTCGCTTTGCAGCCGGCGCTTGCCGGACGCCGTGAGCTGGTAGTACTTGGCCTTGCGATTGTTATCCGACTCGCCCCACTCGCTCGCAATCCAGCCCCGGCGTTCCAGGCGGTACAGCGCGGGGTACAGCGACCCCTGCTGGATTTCCAGGCGGTCTTTCGAGATTTGCTGAATGCGCAGCAGGATGCCGTAGCCGTGCAGAGGCCCTAGAGAGACGGCCTTGAGGATCAGCATGTCCAGCGTGCCTTGCAGGAGGTCGAGCGGTTTTGCCATGGAAGCGTGTTCTCCTAGAACATCTAGGAGTGTACCGCCGGTCTGCCGGATTGTCAAGAAATCCGATCAGCCCATGTCCGATAAACCCAGGTCGATGCGGAACCGCGCGCCCTTGCCCGGCTCGCTCTCGACCGAGATGTGTCCGCCGTGATCGCTCACCACGGACTGCACGATGGCCAGGCCCAGCCCCGTGCCGTGCGTCTTGGTGGTGTAGTAGGGCGTGAACAGCCGCTCGCACTCTTCGGGCGTGAGACCCTGGCCGGTGTCCCAGACCTCCAGGCGGAGGCGCCCATCCACCGTGCTGGTGCGGATAGTCAACGTACCGCCGTTGGGCATGGCGTCGATGGCGTTGAGGATCAGGTTGCGCAGCGCCCGCGTCATCTGCTCCGGGTCCGCCGGCACCGTGCGCACGCCGGGCGCCAGGTCGAGTTTGGCGGCAATGTGCGCCTGATCGAGTTGGCCTTCGAACAGCCGCATGGTTTCGAGCACCAGCCGGTTGAAATCCACCGGCTGCATTTCGGGCGCGGGCATTTTGGCGAAATCGCTAAAGCGCCCGATGATCTGCTTCAGGTTCGACAGCTCCGCCAGCAGCGTGGAGGTGCCCTCGCGGAAGACTTCGTCGAACTGCTCGGGGTACTTCTCCCGCGCGCGCTGCATGTTCTCGACCGTGATTTGCAGGGGGAAGAGCGGGTTCTTGAGCTCGTGCGCCAGGCGGCGCGCCAGTTCGCGCCAGGCTGCCACGCGTTCCGCTTGCACCAGGCGCTGGCGCTGCTCCACCAGTTCGTGAGTCATACGGTTGAAGGCTCCCGCCAGTTTGCCGATTTCGTCGGCGGAGGTTACGTTCACGGTGGTTCCCCACTCGCCCGCAGCCACGCGGCCCGCGCTGGCGGCCAGTTGGCGCACCGGCCGCGTGACGCGCGCCGTCGCCCACCAGGCCAGCGCCATGCCCATCAGAATGCCTCCCGCCGCCACCCAAATGCCGGTGGAAAGCTGCGAGGCTTCCAGATCCACCAACTCGCGGCGCGATCCGGCAATCAGCAGCACGCCCAGCAGCGTGTCCTCGTAACCCGGAAGGGGCAGGGCGTGAAAGGTCTCGGCATCCGCGCCGTGCCCCAGAATCCGCGTGGTTTCGCGGCGGTCTGCGAGCACGCGAAGCACCAGCGGCTGCACCATTTCGGCGTCGCCATATCGGCTCTCGCCCACCAGCGCGGACGCGGCGTACTGCGGCTCCAGGTTGCGGTAGAGTAGCACGCGCATGCCCTGCGGCAGCGCCAGCGAGGAGAGGAACTCGCGGTCCAACTCCTGGCCGCCGGCCACGTAGAGCACGCGGTCGGCCACGCCCACGGCGCTTACCGCGACCAGCGACAAGGCCACGCCATCGGGCAGCTCCTCGCGCTTTAGGAACGCCCCCAGATTGCGCCAGTCCGTCCCGTGCGTAAGCCATTCCTCGCTGTAGCCGAACCGCGCGGGCCATTCGGCGGAGGAAATCAGGGTGCCGTCGGCGGCCACCAGTTCCAGCAGCTTGAGGCCGTGCGCCGAAGCCAGGTCCTGCGCGGCGTCATAGTAAGGCGCGTAATCGGCGGAGGTGGCGATGGTGCGCAGCTCTTCGGAGCGGGAGATGCCGCTCACCGCGCGGACGATTTCCTGCTTGCGCCGGTCGAACTCCTTGCGGAACTGCGCCACCAGACCGTCCACGCGCTGCGCTTCGACTGCTTCGAAAGCCTGGCGCGTGCTGTGCTGAACCAGCGCTTCCACCAGTCCCACGGCGGCCACCACGGCCAGCGTGAACACCAGCAGCAGGCGCGTGCGGAAGGTCACGGCCGGCCGCCTTCCAGCCACAGGTTTTCGAAACGCCACTCGCCCAGCGGAGAAACGCCCGGGCCGCCTTTCACCTTGGGGCTCACGCCGTAGACCTCCGGAAGGTGGAACAGGGGCACCACGCGAAAGCCCTCCAGCACTGCTCGCTCGGCCGCGCACAGCGCCTCGGGCGACGCGGCGTGCGCGGGCGGACTTACACCCAACGCGGCCGCCACCACGCCCAGGGCGCGCGCCGGGTCCGCCGATGCGACGCGCACTTCGGTCAGCCATGCATCGGAGGCTCCGTTGCGCACCGTCACCGCCAGCCCGGCGTCGCGGGCGTTCAACGCGATGCGCTCGGCCATGGACCGCAGGGCGGGGTCGTCGGCGCCCAGAGTCAGGGCGCGCGAGGTGGCCGGCAGGCTCGCAACCAGGGTGCGCGCCCGCGCGATATCGGCCGTTGCGGGAAACAGGAAAGCGTATCCGGTGAGCCACTGCGGCAAAAGCGCGCCCGAGATTTCGCCCTGCTGCTGCAAGAGGACGCGGTGGATGGCGCCGCGGTCCACCGCCAGCGAGAGCGCTTCCCGCACCCGCGCATCCTCCACATGCGGCCCGAACGCCAGCACCACCACGCGCACCGGCGCCGAGGACCATACCTTGCGCGCCGCCGCCGGCCGCCGCAGTTCGCTGGGGCCCAGTTCCACCACGTCGGCTTTCGCCAGATCGAGATCGGTGGCAGCCTCCCGCTGCGGCCGCGCCAGTTGCACCTCCACGCGGTCCAGATACGGCCGCCCGCCCGGCGCGGTTTCGCTGGCCTCGTAAACCGCCGTTCGCCCAGCATCCCACCGGACAACGCTGAAGCCGCCGTTCAGGTCGGGCATGCCGAAGCCCACATGCGGAGGGTCGGGCGAATCCCCGGGATTGCGCACTTCCACCCGAAGCGTGCCGCCGTAGCGCGGACGCGTAGCCGCGCCGGCCAGGCCCAGCGCCACAACCAGCGCCAGGCCCAGCGCGCTACTTCCCGCAAGCCACCGTAAGAAGATATGCCGCATATTTGCCCGTCGCCGCATCCCGTTCCACCGCCACCGCGGAGGCTTCTCCGGCCGGCCACAAGGCCGTCACCGGACCGGCGAACGCCACCGGTTCCGTGAGCGGGGCGGCCGCACCGTTGGCCACCGCAAACACCTGCACCGCGTCCGGCTCGTCGGCGCCCGTGGCCCGCGTGGCCAGCACCAGCGAACCCGCGCCGCAGTGCGCATCCACCGCGGCTATGTCGCTGCCCCAGCCGGGAATCGTGCCCGCCGGTTCCAGCGCCGCGTCCAGCAGCAGCGCGCGGCCGTCAAGCGCCGCCAGCAACCACAGCGTGCGCCCCTGATCTTCCACCGCGGCCGCCGAGTAAAAGGGCGCCACGTTCTTGCGCGCGCCCGCCTGCGTCACCAAGCGGCCATCGAAGTAATTGCGCGCCGGGGCGAAATTCGCCAGCAGCAGCGAGTTGCCGGATTCGAGTAGCCAGGGCTCCTCGCCCGCGCGGCATTCGATCGACCCGATGGCTTCCACCGCGCCGTGACACGCCATTCCCGGTAGAAACGCCTGCACGTTGGCGCCGCTGATTCGCAGATGGCCCCGCGGATCGCGCGGCCAGGTCTTCTGTGTCGCGGGCGGCGCGAGCGGCGCCGAGCCATGCGGTTCCCATGCCGCGGAGCCCTCGGCGCGCGTGTAGACCGCCAGCTTTGTAGGGTCGAGCACCAGCATGGAGGCGCCCGACAGGGCCACATCCAGTATCGGCTCGTCCTGTTCCCACACGCGCCGCTTGTCCATCGTAACCGCGGCGGCCGGTCGGCTGGCGGCGGCCGCGCGCTTCCACGAGGCGATCCACACCTGCCGGTCGTCGCCGCGCCGCGCCTCTTCCACCAGCAGATACTGGGAGGGATCTTCCGAAAGCGTGAGCCGCGCTTCCACCGCGCCCGCATCGCCCGTGCGCAGTCCCGCATCCCGCAACGCCGCCGTGAAGGCGCCGCAGATTTCCGCCAGCGCCGCCGGCAACTGCGAAGAGAGATTGCGGCACGTTACCGCGACCGTCTCGCCACGGGCGGTGAACGCCGCCGTCCTGCGGGCCAGTTCGCGCGCCGCGCCGCCCGGATCTTGAGCCGCCATCGCGGCCGCCGGGTATAGCAACAGGAGCGCGGCCGGCCCCGCGAGCCACCCCTTCACGGCTGCGATCATAGCACATCGCGGCGGCTCCCCCCGCTCATCAGGCGGATCAACCCGCGCAGGCAGCCGCGCGCCACCAGGAAGCAAATCGGAAAGGTGATGGCCGCCATCGCAATGCAGCCCAGAACGTTTTCCATAATGTCACCCAGTTACTGAATGGCCGCGGTCATGACAACCGGGGCCTCGACAGTCGAAGCCACAGTGGCCACCGCGCCCGCCGTGCCCGTGCCCGCGCCGCCGCCGAAAATCTCGTCCAATTCGGCCGTGCGTTCGGCGTACAGTTCCACCGCGTCGCCCACCGCGACCATCTCGAACAGCTCTTCCACATCGCTGTTCCGCAAGCGGATGCAGCCATGCGACGCGTTGTGTCCGATGGAGGATGGGACGTTAGTGCCGTGAATTCCGTAGCCCTTCAAACTTAGCCCCATCCATCGCGTTCCGATAGGATTCGACTTACCCGGAGGAACCACCTTACCGTGTCCATACCAAGTTGGTTGCGCGAGCCGGTTGATAATCTCATAAGACCCGGTGGGGCTGGGCGATTCCGGCGCACCCACCGCTGTGGGGAAGATCTTGACCACGCGTCCCGCCTCCACCACCGCCAGTTTGCGGTCGGCGAGGCTGACCACCACGCGGCGCGCCGGCCGTGCCTGGTTGTCCGCGGCCATTGCCTCGTAAGCGGCCAATAGCATGGCCCCCGTCAGCGCCGCCAGCCTCTTCATCGTTTGATCTTCCGCTCGGATCATCTTCGTGACCTCCAACGCCGGGAGGAAGTGCAGGATGGTGGCCATGGGCTAAGTCGATGAAAACAAGGCGGAGGTGCGATGGCGCGGGCGTGTCGGGGCTGACACGTGTGGGAGGGTGGACGCGGGAGGGCGGGCCGGGGGCACGGATTGGCAGGCGTTTGCGGGCCAGTGGGTATGAAGGCGGATCACGGCGGTGGTCTCTAAGCCTGCCGTTTCGGACCAGTGTACGAGACGGCTTCTCGTCCAAGTGACCTATCCTTCCGCGCTAATTGTCTTGACGGACCACAATCGGGCCATCTGGCGATGACCTCGGGTCGATCCCCCTTGCGGAGGAAGGGATCAGCAGTAGCGAACCGCACGACTCCCCTCGGCCGTGTTGACGAGTTTACGCAACCCTTATGGATTTGCAGGAACAAACTGTTACATCGAATCCGACAGTGTCTAGAGCTAGGTCTCCGGCGTCTATAATATTCGTATGAAACTCACTCTCGGCTTGTTCGTCCTCCCCGTAGTTCTGTTGGGGCAGCCCGGTTGGCACACCGTCAAGGACAGGACCGGCAAATGCCAAATCTCCGTGCCGCCAACCTGGGAAGTCCTTTCTGAACCAGGCAGAGCCGCATCCCCGGAACACATGGCAACGACTGTAATTGTTGGTCACCGTCCTTACGAGCCATGGAGCGAGGGCACCTTGAAAGCGCTCAACGTCGACAAGGTTTTCGAAAATTCAGCGACCCGAAGCTTTTACGTCACGAAAGCAAGTAAGACTTCGGCCGCGATCATCTATCACATCGAAGTCCCCGGCCCTGGAAATGACTGTATCGCCGAGGTCCCTGTGTCCCCCTCACATTCGTTGGATGAAATACGAAAAATTGCATTGAGCCTCACCGCTGTGAAATAGAAGAACGCCCCAGCGCGCGTTTGGCCGGACACCTGTCCCGACAACTTGGCCGGGAAACGCGCATTGCGTCCTTATGTGTGTGCCGATAGTGGCCGCGCGCGGTTGGCGCCGGTTCCAGCGGTGCCCATCACGAAAGGCGCTGGCGCCACTTGTCCGGATCGTGGGAGGCATGGAATACGGCGTAGATCGTAACCCCCGCCTCCAACCACTCGTAGAACACGGCATATGGAAGGCTACGTATCAGCGAGCGGCGGCAGCCCTGATGAACGATGGGGAAAACCGAGGGTCGACGCCGGATGCTTTCCAAACACGCATCGACCGAACTCAAGAACTCCTCACCGAGTCCAGCTCTTCGGCCGTCCTACCAAACGTAGGCCTCCGCAATCTCCAACTCGGCTTCCGCCGCGATCACCAAATCAACGGGCGTAGCGGGCACGCACCTGGCATTTTACATCTTCCCAGGGCAGTCCCGAAGCCGGGTTCTTCAGTAGATTCGCTTTCCGGCGTGCCAGTTCCTGCTTCTGCCAATCGTGCACCGGCACGGCCTCAGGTGCGGCAGCGAGGTCGTCCCACAAGTCTCCGACAAGGTGGAGTTTCTCGGAAGGGCTTAGGTCAAAAATCGACGCTGGATTCACTTGGATCTCCACTGCCCGTTCTCTCAAATTGGCGGGCCACGTGGATGTATCACGCCCCGCCGAAGTGGTCACTGAAACCCGGCGTCCCGAACTTCGAAACCGAAGATCGCTCGTGTCTTTCGCCCAGTTCGCAAACCGTGCACTAAGGTGCGCCAGGCGGCTGCGGGGTATACTGGCAATAGGAGAGCCATTGCAGACCGCGACCAAACCCCGACGGCGGATTGCGCCTGCGACTCCCAGGCAGAACGCCGCGAAACGGCGCGCCACCCAGGACTTCGCTGCCGGCTCGCTGGAGGCTGAACTGTCGGCTATTGGGAAGGCGGTACCGGCCCGGGATTGGGCGAAAGTCCCTGCCGACTACTTCGCCAACCTTGACACTTACCTCCACAGTGCGCCGGGAAAAAAGTGAGGCCGGTTTTCGCGGACACGCTCTACTGGGGCGCAATACTTCATCCCAACGATCAGTACCGTGCCAAGGTCATCTCCGCACGGGACGCGCTCGGTGACGTCCGCCTGGTTACGACCGGCGAGGTGCTGACCGAACTCCTCGACGGCTTGGCTCAGCGCGGCACGCATTTGCGGGGGATGGCCGCGCGGGCGGTCCGCCGGATCCTCGACGACGAGCGTGTTACGGTTCATCCGCAGTCGCACGATTCCTTCCTGGCGGGTTTGCGCTTGTATGAGCAGCGCAATGACAAGGGCTACAGCCTCGTGGACTGCATTTCCGTGCGGCTTAGCGGTGGTCCTTCGCCGAGAGCTCCTGGGCGGGCGGGTGTAGATCGGGCCCGAGCTTCCTTCACCCTCCAAAACCGCCCATGTGCTTTTGATTGCCTGCCAGATCCTCGGGCTGGCTTTTCAGCGAGCCGGGAAGGTAGCACGCCAGGTCGTAACATGAGACATTGCCGGCCGGCAGTTGCTCCCACAGGCGATTCTTGATGGTCTCCCTAACAAGGCCGGATTTCGTCACACGCCGCGCCTTGGCCGCTCTTTCGAACTGCGCGAACAGATCGTCGGGCAACTCCACTGAGATCGTGCGCATGATCCCAGGGTTATACGCTCCGTTCTCGCGCGCACTGCTGCCCGTCCTCCCCGCCCGCCTTCAATTGGCAACCTACTGAAGGTCGCATAATACAGTGACGGCTCCTGCCCTCAAAACACACAGCATCGGGTCGCGCTGGCAGTGGCATCTGTCACCCTATGATGCGAGGCTCGGTAAGACCCCAGAAGGACCCGGGACGAACCTTGCTGATGCGGTTGATGCTAAACTCAATACATCATGAGCATCAGAACCACTGTTTCTCTGGATGACGATGTGGTGGCGCGCGTTAAACGGGAGAGCCTGTCCAGGGGAGCTTCGTTCCGGGATACCCTCAACGATCTGCTGCGAGCGGCACTGTTGGGTATCGACTACAAGCCGCGCCGTCGTGCGCTCGCAATTTTGCCCACCCACATGGGGCACAAACCAGGGCTGAACTATGACAGCATCGAGTCGCTCCTGGAGTACGGCGAGGGCGACCGCCACCGATGACCATCATCGACGCCAACCTGTTCCTGTACGCCTATAACGCCGATGCGCCGCAGCAGAAGGCCTCTGCACGGTGGCTTCAGGAACTGCTCAAGAGTGGCGGAGTAATCGGCCTGCCTTGGGTAACGTTGTGGGCATTTATTCGCATAAGCACCAATTCCAGAATCTGGGCAAATCCGAAATCCGCCAAGGAAGCATTTGCAATCGTTGGCGAATGGCTGAGGCAACCCGGCGTCGTTCCATTGCATCCTGGACCGCTTCATGCCGAGATTCTGGAAAAACTCGTCAGCGACCACGGAGCAACCGGTCCGTTGGTAACGGACGCTGTCCTTGCCGCGCTCGCGATGGAACATGGAGCCCTGCTGGCATCTACCGACCAGGACTTCCGCCGCTTCCCGGAGCTACGGTGGCTGAACCCACTCGGGACTTAGCACCGCGCGCTGGCCTTGTCACTTCGGCACCTGTCACTTGGCCGGAAAACGCCCCGTTTTCGCGCGCGCTACTGCCCCTCCACCCCGACAGCCCGCCTTCAATTCGCAACCGGCACCCTCTCCACGTGGTCGATCACCAGCACCTCCACCGCTCCCTTCCGGCTCTCCAGCCCAAGCCGATCCTGCAGAACGCCCTCCCTGGCTGCGTCGGATCGACCGGGCTTGATCTTCCACCCGGATCATCTTCGTGACCTCCAACACAGGGAGGAAGTGCAGGAGGGCGGCCACCTGGCATGGAGCTGGGGCTCGCGGACGCCATCTCCCCGAACGCCGTTTGTTGCCAGAATACGCGCCGGCAAACCGTCAACCTGGACTTGTAAATACTGTGGCGGCCCTGGCTTCAACCCTGCAACGGCCGCGACCACGCGCCTCTCTCGGCGATCTGATAGGACATGCACCTGCAACGGCCTCCCGGCCCCGCTCTCGCACCGTATGTCGAGACGCTCTGGTGTTACGAGGGGTATCCGGCGACGCATCGTCAGGAGCGTGTGTTGCCCAACCCGCGTTTTCAACTTATCATCGACCTTGCGCCGCGGCCAGGGCCTTCGCTCATTGTGGGGATGCGCCCACAGTACAGCATTCTTGAGACTTCGAGCGTCCAGTCCGTCATTGGCGTGGTGTTCCGGCCAGGCGGTGCCCGGCCGTTCTTCGATGCGCCCGCGGACGAATTCTGTGACCGTCCCGTGGCGCTCGACCAAGTCTGGAACTCCGTGGCCGGTGAACTCCGCGACCGTCTACTGGGAGCTGCCGATCCTGCCGCGAGGCTGCGCCTGTTGGAAGCCGTCCTGCAGCGGCATCTGAGACAGGCGGCTGAACTGCATGGCGCCGTGCGCTACGCACTCGCAGAATTCGGACGCGGTCCGTACCCGGCCGGCATTTTGAAGGTGGCGCAATCTACCGGCCTGAGCCGCCGCCGTTTCGCCGGGTTGTTCCGCGAGCAAGTGGGGCTCACACCCAAGCTTTACTGCCGGCTGTGCCGCTTTCAGAAAGTCGTGCGCCGGATCGCCGCGGGTGCTCCCATCGATTGGGCGCAAGTAGCGCTCGACGGCGGCTACTACGACCAGGCACACATGGCGCACGAGTTCCGCGAGTTCTCAGGCGTATCGCCCGGTGCGTGGCAGGCAAGCGAACGCCCCTTCTTGAATCACGCCGTGGTTGAGTGACCCGCGTTTCCCATTTTTACAAGACACCGGCTGGCGTTTCTGCGATGCTGTGTCCATGCCAAACCAGACAATCTCTCACAGCACCGCGATACCGGGGATGCAGTATCGCAACGCGCCGGATGCCATCGAATGGCTCTGCCGCGTCTTCGGATTCGAAAAGCACGCCGTGTATACCGGGCCTGCCAACACCATCATGCACGCCGAACTGACGCTCGGCGGCGGCATGATCATGCTGGGCTCGGTGAACGACAAAGCCCCCAACCGCAACATGAAGCTACCGGCGGAACTTGGCGGCGCGCAGACCCGCTCCGTGAGCCTGATCGTGAAGGACGCGGATGACAATTGCGCGCGAGCCAAGGCCGCTGGAGCGCAGATCGTGGAGGACATCGAGGATAAACCGTTCGGCGGCCGCGGCTTTGCATGCCTAGATCCGGAAGGCCATATCTGGCACATCCTGACTTACGATCCGTGGGCGCCGAAGTAACGGGTCCACCTTGTCGCGCGGAACCGGACGAAAGCGGGCGCCCAGGCTCCCCCGAGGTGCTTCAAAGTCGCGATGGCGCCCCGCAGCCCCTAGAACACTATTACCCCGTGAAACTTCTCCGGCTGCGTGCGGAACTCGCGCACCGTGCCGCGCAGCTCCCAACGCAGAAAGCTGCTACAAAAGAGAGAGGCATCTGAAACTCACGGGAATGCGATTGCCTTATGGCCTCTTTCGCGACAACGGAAGCGTGTCCTGAAGTCGATCAAGTCGTACTGGACCATATTCAACAGCGGATCTTGTGGCTGAGCACCTACATGATCCACTACGCGAATCACATTCGCCCCAGTTCGGACTCTCTCAAGGTGGGCGGGCATCAGGCGAGTTGCGCTTCTTCGGTCGGCATCCTGACGGCTTACTACCTTTGCGCGGCGGAACGGGGCGACCTGATTTCCATCAAGCCGCACGCGGCCCCCGTATACCACGCGATTCAGTACCTGCTGGGAAATCTGGCCCAGGAAAAGCTGCGCGAGTTGCGCACCTTCGGCGGTCTGCAAGCCTATCCCAGCCGTCTGAAGGATCCCGATTTCTTCCAGTTCTCCACCGGATCCGTGGGCTTCGGCGCCGTGATGCCGCACTTCATGTCGCTGGCGCGGCACTACGTGACGGACCACTTCGGCTACGACAAGCTCCATCGCTTTCTTGCCCTGGTGGGAGATGCCGAACTCGACGAGGGAAATGTCTGGGAAGCGCTGGGCGAGGACAGCTTGCAGCGCCTCGGCCGCGTCATCTGGATCGTGGATCTGAATCGCCAAAGCCTCGACCGCGTCGTCCCGAACGGCCGCGCGCAGAAACTCCAGGCGATGCTGCGCTCCTTCGGATTCCACGTGATCGAGGTCAAATACGGCTCGCGTCTGGAGGCGGCCTTCGCGCGTCCAGAAGGCCAGCGCCTGCGCGACCGCCTCGATTCGATGCCCAACGACAAGTACCAGGCCCTGCTGCGCATGCGGTCGCCCGAAGAGATCGCGGACCAACTTTGCCGGCTTCCGCAAGGGCAGGACGAGGCGCTCGCCGGCTTGCTGCGAGACGAAGCGGATTGCGATATCCGCGGACTGATCGCCGATCTTGGCGGGCACGACCTGAAGAAACTGCTTGAGGCGTTCCGCGAAGCCAATAGCATCACCGGCCGGCCGGTAGCGATGATCGCATATACCGTGAAAGGGTGGGGGCTACCAATAGCCGGAGATCCCGCCAACCACTCGCGGCTGCTTACCGCGGAGCAGATCGACGAACTGCGCATACGGCTCGGCATCCCGGAGGGCGCCGAATTCGACGCCTTCCCGCCCGGCTCCCCGGAAGGGCGCGCCTGCGCCGAAGCGGCGCGCAGGCTTCAGTTGAACCGCAACTCCCGGCGCCGAACCTTGACCCAGGCGGGCATCCCGGAAACCCTCCCGCTGGAGTATCGCGGCGACATTTCGACCCAGCAGGCGCTCGGCACCGTGCTGTCCGAACTCGCGCGTCTCCCCGACGTGCGGCGGCGGCTGGTCACCGCCAGCCCGGACGTCGCCGTCTCCACCAGCCTTGGCGGCTGGATTCAGAAAGTGGGCGTCTACTCTCCCGAGAACCGTATCGATTATTTCGGCGAGCGATCCGTTCCGGTCGCGCTGAAATGGAAACAGGGCCAATCCGGGCAGCACGTGGAACTCGGCATTTCCGAGAACAACCTGTTCCTGATGTTGGGCGCGCTGGGCGTGTCCGCCGACCTGTTCGGGGTGCCGCTGGTGCCCATCGGAACTCTCTACGATACCTTCATCTCACGCGGTCTGGATGCGCTCCATTATGCCGTTTACAATGGCGGCAAGTTCATCCTGGTCGGGACGCCTTCGGGCATCAGCCTCGGGCCGGAGGGCGGGTTGCACCAATCGCTCATGCCTCCGTCGTTCGGCATCGAGAGCCCCTCCATCGCCTACTATGAGCCGTGCTTCGCGAGAGAGGTGGAATGGATCCTCCTCGAAGGAATACGGCGCATTCTGGAGGAGCCGGAAGCGGAGAGTCTCTTCCTGCGCCTGTCAACCGTGCCTCAGCCCCAGGGCCGTTTCCCGGTGGGGCGTGCCGGATTGCGGCGGGACGTGCTGCGCGGAGGTTACCGGCTGCTGGACTATTCCAGCCATGCGAAGTACAGGCCGGGCGCAAACGTCGTCAACGTCTTCACGTGTGGCGCGACGCTTCCCCAGGCGCTACAGGCGTCGGAGAACCTTGCGGGCGACGAGCTCTTCGTGAACGTGATTGCCGTTACCAGTCCGGACCTGCTGCATCGGCAATGGGTGCATGCAACTCGGGAGCGAATGAACGGCCGCGACGCGGCGCACCACATGGAACAACTGGTGCCCGAGGTCGAGCGGCACTGCCCCATCGTGACTGTCATGGATGGCCACCCCCACGCGCTGTCGTTCCTGGGCAGCGCTTTCGGAGCGAAGACTGTGGCCCTTGGCGTAGATCGATACGGTCAATCGGGCACGAGGCAGGATCTCTACCAGCACTATCAGATCGGCGCTGCGGCAATCGTAAGGGCGGCCATCGAAGCGGCGGGCTGACCGGCGGGAACCGCCTGCCCGCCCCGCTCGCCCTCGATTCGCGAGCGGAGTCTTCTCCGCGCGGTCGATCACCAGCACCTCCACCGGGCCCTTCCGGCTCTCCAGCTTGAGCCCGAGCTGTTCCTGCAGCGCGGACTGCCAGATTGTAAAGCTGTCCATCCCCGCCTCGGGCTTCAGGTCCACGCCGATATCGTAGATCCCCGCCAGCCCGGTCTTGTCCACCACGGGAACCGGTGCGCCGCTGGCCCTGCCTGGCCGCGTGGGGTCGTCCGATACGGCAATACTGAGTTGGATGGATAGCAGCTCGGCGAACTTGCGCATGTCGCCGTGGAAGCTTCGCGGGCCGGCGGGAGTCTCGCCATCCACGGTCGGGCGGATCTTCGGGCCGCGTTTGTCCACCACCAGATCGTACACGCGCAGTTCCCTGGTCTCGCCATGCAGTGCCAGCCGGAAGCGATCGGCCAACAGCCCGCGCAGCATCAGCGCGATCTGCTCAACGGTTGCGGGGCCGTCGGCTTTCGCTTCCACGTCGTACTCCTCGTCGTCGAGCCAGACTGGCCCGCTCAGAATCTGGTACGGCTGCACGCGATACGCGTCGGCAATGAGGTGCTTCAGCGTCACGTTGGAGCCCCGCAGCCCCGCCGGGCCGATGGCGATCCGGCTCTCCGCGTCCCTGCCGAGGTGATGGAGGCTGGGCTTGACGGATGCCACCGCGAACGCGGGGGATTGTGCCGGTGCGGCGCAGGCCGACGAGACCAACACAGTGAGGGCGATGGCGGCGCGCATGGCGTTAGAACAACTTCATCCGCAGGAACTTCTCCGGGTGCGTGCGAAACTCGTGCATCGAATCGCGCATTTCCCGCGCCGTTCCTTCCAGGCTCTCGTAAGTCGCGGAGGTGGTGAGCGCGGGCGTCGAGTTGAAATCGTCCACCTGCCGGATCAGCGCCGCCAGGCTGCGGTTCCACTCGGCATATGCGTCGCTGGACTGCATCATGGGGCGGGCGTGCAGCACCGCAATGGACTGGCGTATGCCGCCGAGCGTATCCCGCAAGGCGTCGTACTGCGCGCCGTCGCGCAGCAACCGGCCCGCGCCGCCCTGGCCATCCTGCAGTGCCGCCAGTGCACCATCCAGCCGCGCCGCCGCGGTGGAAAGCTTGCGGTACTTCTCATCCGTGTATAGCGCCTGGCCCACGGCGCTGGTGGCGCTCACCGCAGCGCGTAGGGCACGCTCGATCTCCGCGGAGCGCTTCACCAGGTCGTCGTACATCTTCCGCCCTTGCACCCACTGGCCCACCGGCCCGCGCCCCGTATCCAGATCCGTGAGCAAGGCGTTGAACTCGCGGAGTTGCTTCTCCAAATCGAGTATGTCGATGGCCTTCATCGGCTCGGTGGATTTCTTCATCCGAATCTCGCCACCAGGCTGCAGGGTAGTGGGCGCCGCGTGGCTGGTGATGTCGACGAAGGCGTCGCCGATCACGCTGTCGGAGCTGATTTCCGCTTCCGAGTTCACGGGAATGCCAGCCAGCCGGCCCCTGGCCACGTCCATGACCACCTGCACCGTCCGATTGGGGTCCGCGGAGCCGGATAGGCGGACGATTGTGACCTTGCCCACATCCACCCCGTCCACGCGCACCGGCGCATCGGGCTCCAGCCCCTGGCCGTCGGGAAGATAAAGGTACACCGGGACTTTCTGCGAAAGCAGGCTGCCGCCGCTAAGAAGGTAGAACAGGGTGAAGAGGATCAGCGCCGACACGAGCGTCACCGCCGATACGCGGAACTTTGCCCAACTGACGCGCTGCGAGGACGGCATTCAATCGGATTGTACCGCGCGCGGCCGCCCGCAAAGAATCAGTTGGCAGGCGCCTCCACCTGTCACGGTTCCGCGACGCGGACGGCGCTCACGCCTTTCATCACGAACGACGCCGGTAGCCGGACGGTCCCGTTATTGTTCTCGATGGCCAGTTGGAATTCGTCGCCGGCTGCCAGGCGAACCCAGAAGATCAGGTCGGGCTCGGTTCCGTCCCAATACGGTCTGCTGGCGGACGCCAGCCACTGTCCAGGCTGTCCCGCGCGGTAAGCGCCGAAGCGGATGACGCCTCCCACCCTCCAGTATCGCATGGCGAAGCGATAGCGGCCGGCAACCGGCGCACGCAATACGGGGTAGATGGCGGCCAGCGATCCGGGCGTGGCATGGGTCTGAACCCGCGCGCCGCCTGGTTCGGGACGCAGCCAGGCGCGCGTGTCGGCGCCGGGCGCTAGGGCCCACTGCTCCATCGGGAACCCGGACGGCTGCGCGGCGGCTGTGTCCTCGAGGACGCCGTTGCGCCCGGGAGCCACCGCGGTCCACGCACCGGGCACGGTCGCGACGCGCAACATGTCCAGGGTGAAGCGGCTGCGTCCGCTGCCGATGACGCCGGTTCCCGCCGGCGCCGCGCGCAGCCCGGTCCCCGCCAAACACCCGTCCAACATGGTTGCGGCGGATTGGCCGGCGCGCCCGTCGCTGGATATCGCCGCAATCAGCGTGGATGGCGGCAACTCCACTCCGCAAGCGGCGTCCGGATCGGCGGCCGGCTGATAGGAGCCCAGCAGGCTGTTCGACCACAGGTAGGTGGAACTGATCGCGGTAGCGGCGTTCGTGGCGCGGTCCTTCGGGTCGTACCAGAAACGCACGGCCGAGCCGGCGCGGGCGGATTCGACGCGCGCGCGGGCCTCCATGGTGGTTTCGTACTGGCGGCGCAAGGCATGCGGGTCCAGCCCCGAGTACCGTAAACCCGCACCCAGAGCCACCAACAGCGCCGAGGCGGCCAGTGAGAGGACGATGCCGGAGACCCGCCGCCGCAGGGCCAGCGACAGCGCCAGCACCGCGACGCCCGCCAGCGCGGCATGCGGAATGCGGCCCAGGAGAACCGTCACACGGTCCACCCAGACCAATCCGAAGAGCGCGGCCGAAGCGGCGCAGAGCAGCACCCACGTGCGCGCTGGAAGCGAATCGACGGACGGCCACAACCACGCGCCCATCACCAAAAAAGTGAAGGGCAGCAGGAAACTGGCGTAATAGTAAATGCTGAGCACCGGGTTGCCGCAGAATTGGGTGAAGGCCATCCAGCCCACGGCGCAGAGGAACTGCACGGCGAACAGCACCGGCGCGGCATCCCCCGGGCGGTTCCAGTTGCGCCACCGCGCCACCAGGATTGCCACGGCAACGGCAAGGGCCGCGCAGGCGAACAGCAGCCAGGGAGCCGGCGCACCCCGCATCCACGGGCTATCGAACCAGGCCAGGTGGTCGCCGCGGATGGACAGGGCTTCGATCACCGAGGGCGCATAGAAGAAGAAGTGGCCATCCAGGAACCAGTTCACCGCGCCCAGCGTCACGGTCACCAACACGCAGCCGGCGCCGAACCACGCGCACAGCGTGAGCAGCGCCCGCAGGGGCCGAGTGCGATGCCAGGCCCAAGCCAGGGCGATGTAACCCGCGGGCATCAGCCACGCCATGGTCACCCAATACAGATTCACGTAAACCAGGCAGGCCAGCGCCATCCCCCCCGCCACGAGCGCCCAGCGGCGCACTGGCTGCAACGCCGCCCAGGTGAGCAGCGCCATGGTGAGCAGGCAGTAGGCTATGCAGGCGCCATCGATGCCGTCCCAGCCGGTGGCCGACCACAACCACGGGTTCACCGAGAACAGCATGGCTCCCAGAAACGCGCGCCGCGCGCCGGCCACCCATTTCAGCGTCAGGAAGAGCGAAACCGTGGCCACCGTGTGCACGCCCAGGTGCAGAAGGCAGTTGGCCACTACCGGCGGAAAGATGCCATGAAGAGCGGCTCCCGGCAGGATCCACGCCAGTCGGCTGCCATAATAGGTTGCCGGAAACAGGTTGCGCTTGAACTCCACCAGGTTGCGGAAGAAGCCGGTGTAGAACCACGGGTCCAGGTAGCCGTAGCCGGTGAAGAGGGTGTTGTCCTGCCGCCACAGAACGATGGCCGGAAGCAGCAGCACGGCGATGAGGTAGCGGAGGGCCGCCGAGCCCCGCTGATTCTCCGGAACGGGAGAGTTAGGCATCGAGGTTAATGGTCTCCTTCACAATGTAAAGCGGCCGCTCCTTTACCTCGTTGAACACCTTGCCCAGGTACAATCCCAGCACGCCCATGTTCGCCAGGATCAAGCCGCCCACAAAGTAAACCGAGACGATCAGGCTGGTGAAGCCGGTCACCGTGATGCCGTGCCGCAAGTACATCCAGACGTAGAACAGGCCCACCAGCACCGCCGATGCCGACATCAGGAAGCCCGCGCGGATGGCCAGGATCAAGGGCTTGTTGGACTGCGAGGTAATCGATTCGATGGCGAAGCGGAAGCCGCGCCGCAGGGTGTAGGCCGTGCTGCCCGCGTAGCGCGAGGCGTGCTCCACCGGCAGATACGCGCTGCGGTAACCCAGCCACCGCAGGTTCAGATGATACGCCCGGTTCATCTCCTTCAGCTTGCAGTAACTGTCGATCACGGACCGCGCGGCGATGGAAAAGTTGGCCACGCTCGGGTCCATGCGGATATCGCTGAGCAGGTTGTACACCAGCGAGAAGCCGCGCGAGAGGGCGCGCTTGAACCACGAGTCCTGCCGCTCCTGCCGCTGGGCGTAGACGATGTCATAGCCCTCCAGGGCCTTGCGGTAGAGGTTGGGGATCTCGGCGGGGCGGTCCTGGAGGTCGCAATCCATCACCACCACCCAGTTGCCGGACGAGTGGTGCAGGCCCGCCGCAATGGCGTAATGCTGGCCGAAGTTGCGCGAGAGACCGACGGCTTTGACGCGCGGGTCGGCGGCCGCGGCGGCCTGGATGGCGCTCCACGAGTCCTCCGGGCAACCGTCGTCCACCAGTATGATTTCGAAGGACGGCACCAGCGGTTCCAGCACGGCCACCAGTTGCCGGTGGAGTTCGGGAATGCACTCGCGGCACTTATAGGCTGGGGCGACCACCGAGATTTCCACGGGCCTCCGAAGCGTCGAATCGCCGGCGGCGGCGGAATGCATGATAGGGCGTCTCCAGAAACAGTATAGAACGGAAGGACGATTGTACCGCTGAGCAGCCGCATTCCGCCCGACGAAAGCTACAATGGTTAGCCAATGCGCGACACCCTGGAGCGTTACTTCGAGTTTGCCCGCCTGGAAGCCAACTGGAAGACCGAGATTCTGGCGGGCTTCACCACCTTCATGACGATGGCGTATATCGTCTTCGTCAACCCGTCGATTCTGCACGAGACCGGAATGCCGCTGGCCGCAGTCACGGCGGCGACGTGCCTGTCGGCTGCGGCGGGTAGCCTGCTGATGGGTGGCTTCGCGCGCTACCCCATCGCGCTGGCGCCGGGCATGGGGTTGAACGCCTACTTCACCTACTCCGTGGTGCTGAAGATGCACGTGCCGTGGCAAACCGCCCTCGGCGCGGTGTTCCTTTCGGGCGTGGCATTTTTCGTGCTAACGCTCGTGGGCGTCCGGCAACTGATCCTCTCGGCCATTCCGTGGGAACTGTACGCGGCGGTGGCGGCGGGCGTGGGGCTGTTCATCGCCTTCATCGGCTTCCGCAATTCGGGGATCATCGTTCCCGACCCCGCCACCACGGTGACGCTCGGCAGGCTCACCGACAAGAGCACCGCTCTCGCCATCTTCGGGTTGCTGCTCATGGGTGCGCTGATGGCGTGGCGCGTGCGCGCCGCCATGCTGATCGGCATCCTGGGCACCACCGCCATCGGCCTGGCCACGGGCGTGGCCAAATGGACGCCGCAGGCCTACCACCTGGGCGATCTGGCGGCCACCGCCGGCAAGCTGGACGTGAGTGCCGCGCTGCGCATCGGCTTCCTGGAAATCGTCTTCGTGTTCCTCTTCATAGACCTGTTCGACAACATCGGAACGCTCGTCGCGGTGGGCAAGAAGGCCGGCCTGTTCGACCGCGCGCACCGCATTCCGCGGGTGAACCGGATTCTGCTCTCGGACGCTTCTGCCACCGTGGTTGGGTCGCTGGCCGGAACGTCCACGGTGGTGAGCTACATCGAAAGCGCGGCCGGAGTGGCGGCGGGCGGGCGCACCGGGGTGACTGCCATCGTCACCGGGCTGCTCTTCATCGCGGCTCTGTTCCTGGCGCCACTGGCAGGCGCCATCCCGGCGGCGGCCACCGCTCCGGCGCTGATTCTGGTGGGCAGCCTGATGGCCGGCGTGGTGGCGGAGATCGATTGGGCGGATGCCGAAGTGGGCGTGCCCGCGTTCCTCACCATGATGACCATCCCGCTCACCTACAGCATTGCCAACGGGCTGGCCTTCGGCTTCACCGCCTTCACTCTGATGAAGGTGGCTCGCGGCAAGTTCCGCGAGGTGAACTGGCTGATGTACCTGCTGACGGCGCTGTTCCTTGCGCGCTTCCTATACCTGGCGAGGGCTTAGAACGCGACCGGCACCGCCCGCTGGCCGTATCGAGCCAAACTGGTGGAATTCGGCCAGCCCGCGCATGGATTCTTGCAGAATCTTAATGCAACCTTCCGGCGAGGCTTAATGGTCCAAGGTGTTAGATGTAAGTGGAGCGAACGCATATGAGAGTACGCAGCCTTGGATTCGGCATTCTTCTAATAGCGGTTGCCTCGGTCTCGGCCATGGCGCAGGACGCCGACCCGCCGTCGCGCGTGGGGCGTCTAAATTATTTGAGCGGTCCGGTTTCCTTCCGCCCCGGCACCGTGGATGAGTGGACCGCCGCAACATTGAACTATCCGCTGACCACCGGCGATCACCTGTGGGTTGACGCGGACGCGCGCGCCGAAATGCACATCGGCTCGGCGGCCATCCGCATGGATTCCTCCACCGCGGTTTCCATCCTCAACCTGGACGATGCCGTGGCGCAGCTCAGCCTCACCGAAGGCACCATCAACGTGCGCGTGCAGTACCTCGACGAGGGCCAGACCTTCGAAGTGGACACACCCAACTCGGCGCTGCTGCTCACGCACGCCGGCGATTACCGCATCTCGACACACGGCGACGACAACCTGGTGACCATGGCCGCGGTGCGAACGGGCGATCTCGATATCCGCGCCGGTGGCGATGAGTTCATGCTGGCCACCGGGCAAAGCATCCAACTCATCGGCCTGGATACCGTGACTCAGCGAATGGGTTCGCTCGCGCCGCCCGACGAGTTCGACCAGTGGTGCGCCACGCGCGCCCGCCGCGAGTTCAACGTGGCCTCGGCGCGCTATGTTCCGCACGAGACGATCGGCTACGAGGACCTGGACGAGTACGGCGCATGGCACATGGACGTGCGCTACGGCTGGGTATGGACGCCGCGGGTGGAAGCTGGATGGGCGCCGTATCACTACGGGCATTGGGCCTGGGTCGAGCCATGGGGCTGGACCTGGATCGACGACGCTCCCTGGGGCTTCGCGCCGTTCCACTACGGCCGCTGGGCGTTCGCGGACGCCGGCTGGGTGTGGGTGCCAGGCCGCATGGACGTCCCCGGCATCCGGCCGGTATACGCTCCCGCGCTGGTGGTTTTCGCGGGTGGCGGCGAGTTCGGAGTGGGCGCGGCGCTTGGCGGCGGAGGCGGCATGGCGGCCTGGTTCGCGCTCGGCCCCGGCGAAGTCTACCGCCCCTCGTACCACGTGAGCGCCACTTACGTGACCAACATCAACATCGTCCATGTGCGCAGCGTGACGACGATCAACGAAGTGGATGTGACCCGCGTGCGTTACGTTAACCAGGCGGTTCCGGGCGCCATGGTGGTGGTGCCGCACGACGCGTTCGTGCAGTCGCGCCGCGCCGCCGATGTTGCCGTGGTAGTGCCGCACGAGCAGATCGTTCGGGCGCGCGTGATCGGCACGGCGGCTCCCATTACTCCCGTGAGGGAAAGCGTAATGGGCCGTGCCCGGGGCGCAGAAGTGGTCCGCGTACCGCCGCAGAGGCTGGTAACAAGGCAGGTGGTGGTGTCGCATCAGCCTCCTCCGCCGCCGGTTTCTTTCGCCAGTAAGGAACGGGCGCTGCAATCCAATGGCGGGCGGCCTCTCGATCCCGCCCAAACCAACAGCCTGCGCCGCAACGCGCCGGATCGCAACCCCACGGTGAAACTGGCTCCCGCGCCCGCCGGCGGCGTGCGGCGTCTCGAACAGACGCGGCCCGCGCCGGCTCCGCAACCCGTGGTGCGGCCGAACGAGACGCGTCCTGCGCCAGCCCCGCAGCCCGCGGCAGAGCCGGTTCCGCAGCGTCCGGCAGCGGCTCCAGCGGCGCAACCACCGGCCCCTAAGGCGGAAGAGAAGAAAGCCCCGCCCAAGAAATCCAACGACCAGACGCGCAAGAAGTAGGCGGCTTGTACGGGCCGCGGCGCACAGCCCCGCGGCCCACCGCCATCCCTGGGCCGGCTGTCAGTATTCCGTCTTATCCGCCTTGCCTGCCCACTCTTCGAATGGCCGGTTGGCGAACTCGCACTCCCCGCGGATCATGGGAATATCTCGGGCGGACGCGGCGATTCCAATTTGCCGGTATATAAAGGAATCGTCGAATCCGGCCGCGGCGGCATCGGCCTGGCCGGCCGCGAAGTAAACGCGCGCGGGCCTGGCCCAATAGATCGCCCCCAGGCACATAGGGCACGGTTCGCAGGAACTGTACACGTCGCAGCCCGCGAGCTGAAAATCGCCCAGCGCGCGGCAGGCCTCGCGGATGGCCACTATTTCGGCGTGCGCCGTGGGGTCGCCATCGCGCGTCACGCGGTTGACGCCGGTAGCCACCACCACCCCATCCCTGACCACCAGCGCGGCGAACGGGCCGCCCCCGCGGCGGACATTCTCCATTGCCAGCTCGACAGCCTGTTTTAGAAATGCGGGATTCATGGCGCCCGAAGACCGCTACGGCTCGATCAAGCCTGCGCGAATAGCGTACCGCACCATACTGGCGGTCTCGTGCACCCCCAGTTTTTCGAGGATGCGGCTTCGGTGGCTATCGGCTGTCTTGTAGCTGATTCCCAGCGCTAAACCGGACTCCTTCGTGGAATTGCCTTGGGCGATCAGCACCAGCACCTGGCGTTCCCGTTCGGTCAGCGAGAAAATCATGCGCACGCTATCCTCATCCGGGGTGAAGAAGCCGCGCTTGCGGTCGCTCACTTCGCTGGCGGTGGCCATCAGGCCGGCGAACTCTCCGTTGTCGTGGTATCGCGGAATGCCGGCCAGTTCCACCCACGCGTAATCGTCGCCGGCCTTCTTCAGGCGGTACTGCATGCGGAAGGGCTGGCGGGAAGTGAACGATTTCAAATACGATTCCAGGCACAGGTCGCGGTCGTCCGGATGCAGACCCTCGGTCCACCCGTTGCCGAGTTCCTCTTCCAGCGTGCGCCCGCGAAACTCCAACCAGGCCGGATTGAAATAGGTACACATGGCATTGGAATCGGACATCAGAATCATAAATGGCGCGGCCTCGGCCAGGGCGCGAAAACGTTCTTCGCTGCTGCGCTGCCCTCGCCGGTAGCGCTCGATCTCGGCTTCCAGTTCGGACAGGCGGGCGCGGAGTGGCGCCATGTTGTCGGGTAAAGCCCCCGGTACCATTTCAAAACCAGCCATGTACTTACGATAATAGAACGAGCGGTACTAACGGTAAAGTACCAAATTAGGTGATTTATCCGGTTGACAAACCGAAGAGTCTGCGCTTCTACGTCTTCTCCGTTGAAATGGCGGAACTTCCGGCGCTTGTGGGAGAATCAGAAGCAGGAAGCCGATGAAAACGCCCCTTCAGGAAACGGACAATGAACTGTTCGTGCGCCTGCGCGGGGGCGAGGAATTGGCGTTTGTTGCGTTGTACCGCAGGCGCCAGGGAGCTATTTACCGGTTTGTCCTGCACATGAGCCGGTCTCCCGCGGTGGCCGAAGACGTCACCCAGGAGGTATTTGTGGCCCTGCTGAGGGATGCCTGCGGCTACGATCCGGATCGCGGCACGCTCTCCGGATACCTCTTCGGGATCGCCCGTAAGTTATTGTTAAGACAGGCGGAACGCGGCCGGGTAGACGTTCCGCTGGAGTCCGACTCCGAGGATGCGGCGGTGCCCGAGTTGGCCGTTGCCGCGGGAGCGCTGGATGACCTTACCCATCGCGAGGGAATCGAGGCGCTGCGGCGAGCCATTGGGACGCTGCCGCGCCGCTACCGCGAAGTTGTGGTGCTTTGCGATCTGGAGGAAGTGGATTACGCGGATGCCGCCCAGATTCTGGGCTGTCCGATTGGGACGGTGCGTTCCCGGCTGCATCGCGCGCGGGCGTTGCTGCTCGACAAACTGAACCACGAACACCACGCCAGGCCAGGCGTGGGAGGGTTGAATCCGATAAGGTGTGCGATATGAATTGCCAGGAGTTCCGGGAAAACATTGCGGAAGGGGAGCCGGGCGCGGATCTGCTGCGGCACGCCGAAGAGTGCGAGGCTTGCGCGGCGGTGCTCGGCGGCCATAGCGGACTGCGGTCGGGATTGAGATCTCTCGCACTGGAGTTGCGGAGCATCGAGGCTCCCCCGCGCGTGGAAGTGGGGCTGGTGGCGGCATTCCGCAGCCAGCGCTCGCGGGCGCACCACGTCCGGGGGCGGCACTTCTGGGTACCGGCGCTCTCCTGGGCCACGGCTGCGGGTGTGGTGATTGCGGCGGCGCTGTTCCTGCTGCGTCCGCACGTGCCCATGCCGGCGCATCGCGCCACGCCTGGATCGGTGGAACTGGCAGCCCTGCCGGACACCTCCGAACCCAGCCAGGCCGAGGCGGACGATGGCTTCATCCCGCTACCCAACGCGCGGGGGTTGGACCCCAACGAACAGGTCAACATCGTGCGCGTGGAGGTGCCGCGCAGCGCCATGCTGGAGATCGGGTTGGCCGTCAGCGCGGACCGCGTTTCCGAACTGGTGGTAGCCGATGTGGAGCTTGGCCAGGACGGTTTAGCGCGCGCCATCCGTTTCGTGGACGAGCCGATGATGTGAGGAGTTTCGCGATGCAACTTCGAATCAGCCGCGCCGCCCGGTTGCCCGCCATCGCGTTGGCGGTGGCGGCGAGCCTCGCGGCGCAGGGGCCTCCCCAGGGCCGTGGCAGGGGCATGTTTCAGCCCGAAGCCGGTGCGCCGGGTGGCGCGCGTTTTCTGGGAGCGCTGGCGGGCGCGCCGGGCCGCGTGGTGAGGAACGCACCCTACAGCGCCGACGCGATCACCGAAACCACCCAGACGCTGGCCGACGGCAACCGCATTCACCAGGTTGGAACGTCGAAGATCTATCGCGATGGTGAAGGGCGCACGCGTACCGAGCAATCCTTGAGCGGCCTCGGCGCCATCGCGCCCAGCGGCAACCTGCCCAAGGTGGTCTTTCTGCAGGACCCGGTGGCAGGGATCAGCTACGCTCTGGACGCCACCCGCAAGACGGCCACCAGATCGGCATGGCAGCGCGGCGGCCGCGGCCCTGGCGCCGGGCCGGCTCCGGGCAGGGGCGGCGCCGGCAAGGATGAATCCCTGGGGCGGCAGACCATGGAAGGCGTGCCAGTGGACGGCACCCGCTCCACCCATGTGATTCCGGCGGGCCAGGTGGGCAACGAGCAGCCTATCTCGATTGTCACCGAGCGCTGGTACTCTCCCGACCTTCAAGTCTTCGTGCTGACACGCCACAGCGATCCGCGAGCCGGCGAAACCGTCACCCGCCTGACCAATCTCACGCGCGGCGAACCGGCGCACTCGCTGTTCGAGGTACCCGCCGATTTCAAGGTAGTGGAGGAGAACTGGTCCGGCCGTCCGGCGCCGCGGGCCAGGTAGCCGCCCCTCGAAAAACCGGCAAGTGGGTGTAGTGGAACGGGCGGCCCGCCACGACCTCTTCACCTGGTTTCTGGAAGTGGTGCCCGTGCTGATCGGCATCCCGTATTTGATCTGGCTGTACCCGCGGTTCCGCTTCACCAACCTGGTCTATTGCCTGATCGCCGTGCATGCCGCCATCCTGATGATCGGCGGTCACTACACCTACGCGCTGATGCCGGTCTTCCAGTGGATCGAGGACTGGCTGCATCTGGACCGCAATTACTACGACCGTCTCGGCCACTTCGCGCAGGGATTCGTGCCGGCCTTCATCGCCCGCGAAGTGCTGCTGCGCGTCACCCGCCTCGATCGCGGCAAGATGCTGGCCTACCTGGTCTTCAGTTGCTGCATGGCGATCAGCGCTATGTACGAGTTATTCGAATTCGCGGTCGCCAGAACCACCGGCTCGATCGCCGAGGCGTTTCTGGGCACACAGGGAGACGTTTGGGATACGCAGTGGGACATGACGTGGTGCCTGATCGGAGCCACCGTCATGCTCCTGTTCTTCACCCGGGTTCACGACCGGGCGTTGGCCCGGCTGGGCCCGCGCACGTCCCCAGCCCAGTGAGTCTACACTGGAGCTTATGGTGCCTGGTGGGCGAATCCCGCTCTTCCCGCTTCTCGCATTGCCGCTGGCCCTCGCCGCGCAGACCGCGCCCGCTCCCACCGGGTGCGACAACTCGCCTACTTACTCGGCCTGCGACCTGGTTTTCGAAATGAGCGACAAGGCCGCGGCTGCGAATCCCAATCCATACGCCACGGTCGAGTTGCGCGCCGAGTTCCGCTCGCCCCGCATGCGCGCCTACGCCATTCCCGGCTTCTGGGACGGCGCACGGCGTCTGGTGCTGCGCTTCGCTCCCACCGAGGCGGGCGAATGGGAGTATCGCATCACCAGCAACCTTCCCGAACTGGACGCCCTGGAGGGCAAGTTCACCGCCGTCGCCACGGATTCTCCCGGCTTCGTGAAGAAGGCCAACGTGCACCACTGGTCCTACACCGAACGGCTCATGCCGCACCTTTGGATGGCCGCCACCGAACCGGGCTTCGCCTTTCTGGACGACGACTCTTTCCGCACGGTGGCCGACGCCCGCGCGCGCCAGAAGTTCACCCACTTTCGCGGCCTGGTGATGGGGCTGGGCCTGGACGCCGCCTTCACCGCGCCCGACGCCCCGCGCCTGGCCCACTTTCAGCGGCTCGACGACCGCCTCCGCTACCTCAACGGCAAGCACATGGTGACCGACCTGGTGCTGGCCGGCGGACCCGGCTATTTGACCCAGGTGCTGCCATCGCCCGCGGACCGGCGCCGCTTCCTGCGCTACGTGGTGGCGCGCTACACCGCTTTCAACGTCACCTGGCAGGGCGTGGACCGCTTCGAAGATTACCCCGACGCCCGCGCGCTGCTGCGCGAAATCGGCACCGCGCTGAAGGAATTGGACGGCTATCAGCATCCCCGCTCCACTGGAGCGGCCATTACCAGCGCGCCGCTGCTCGACGACGGCTGGATGGATTTCGCCTCCTACGGGCCGGCCGATGACGCCGTCCCCGCCATCGAGCACCAGCTTTACGGCTACCCGGGCGTGAGCGTCGGGTGCGCGCGGGAAGATAGCGGCGCGGGCAAGACTCAGCCCGGCGACACCGATGCCGCGGGCTTCCGCCATCGCATGTGGAACTCGACCATGGACGGCCTCTCGCCCAATTTCGCGAGCACCGGCTCCGGCGCCCAGTACGCCGAGTCGCCGGGGGCCAAGGCCATGACCGTCTGGTACGACATCATGGCCGCCACACGCCATTGGGAACTGGAACCGTTCTTCGACGTGGATGGCGGCAGGGCGCTGGCGCTCGAAGGCGTCGAGTACCTGGTCTATGTCGAAAAGCCCGGCCCGGTTGAAATGGAGGTCGAAAAGCATTCCTACGAGGTAGTTTGGACCGACCCCGCCGACGGCACCACCGTCCGCCGGAAGTACAGCGGCGAGCACTTCACCAGCGAACCGCCCGACAAGATCCACGACTGGGTGCTCCACTTGTTGCGCGAAGGCACCATGGCCGGCATGGCGCGGTCCTATAAGTTCGAGTCGCAGGACATCGTGCTGCAGGACGTCGAGAGCAGCCCGGATAAGGTGGTCTTCGATCTGGACCGGCCGCGGGGCGAGGTGCCGGTTTCGATTCCCGTGCCCTACGCGGCGAAACTTAAGAAGGCCACCCGCGGCACCCGCAACATGATGTGGCTGTGGATCGGCGAAGTGTTCGCGGACCGCCAGGGCTACCGCGTGCTGGCATCGAGCGATGCGGGCACCATGCAAATCCCTCCATCGCTCGCCGCCCAATATCCCGCCACCATGCTGCTGCGGGTTTACGCCATGAACGCCTTGGGTAAGGTGTACATGGTGAGCAAAGGATTCGATCTCATCCGGTGAGCCGCTTGGTTCTGGCACTCGACACCACGCATGAAGCCGGCAGCCTGGCGCTGGTCCGCGGCGGGCAAACGCTCGACGAGATGGCTGTGCGCGCGCCCACCGGTTTCGCCCACGTGCTCTACGGGCACATCGCCGAATTGCTGCGGCGCAATGGGCTGGCTCTGGCGGCGGTGGATTGCTTCGCGGCGGCTTCCGGGCCGGGCTCGTTCACCGGCGTCCGGGTGGGTCTGGCGTGCGCCGGGGGACTCGCCGAGGCGATGGGCAAGCCGGCGGCGGCCGTATCCAACCTGCGGGCGATGGCATCCTTCGGCAACGCCCCGTTGCGCGCGGCCGTGCTGGATGCGCGCCGCGGCGAAGTCTATGGTGCGGTGTACGGCGCGTCGGGCGAACTGGTGGCGCCGGAAACGGTGGCGCCGTTCGCGGTGTGGCTGGCGGGTCTGCCCGCGGGTGAGATGGAGTTCGTGTGGAGCGGCTTCGCGCCGCCGCTCGAAGGCACGCGGTTCGCGGGCGCCCGCGTGACGGCCGCTCCGGAATCCCTGGCCGCGGCGGTGGGGCGGCTGGCGGGAGATGGCGCCGACCCGGCCGCGCTCGACGCCAACTACGTGCGGCGCAGCGACGCCGAGCTGTTATGGAAGGACACGGTGTGAGAGCGAAGTTGGGGTTGGCTGCGGCGTTTCTGGCGGTACTGTTGGCGGGTTGCCGCAACGGTCCGAAGGGGCAGCCGGCCATCGGGGAAGCTTATGTGGGGCCGGCCACGGTGCAGCTTCGCAGCGACACCACTCCCAAATCGACGGTGGTTGCCACGGTGCAGCGCGGGGACCGGCTGGAGATCCTGCAGCAGAAGCGCAAGGTGTTGCTGGTGCGTACCGCCAGCGGCGCCGAAGGCTGGACCGACGAGCGGCAGTTGCTGGGACAGTCGGACATGGCGGCGATGAAGGCCCTCTCCGAGCAATGCGCGAAAATGCCGGGGCAGGGGCAGGCCACCACCTACGCCGAGCTGCGTGTGCACACTCAACCGTCCTACCAGGCGCCCGGTTTCGTGGTTCTCAAGCCCAACGAGAAATTCGAGGTGCTGATGCACGCCCTCGTGCCGCGCACCGAGGTTGCCCGCGCGCCCCTGGTGACGCCGCCGAAAAAGCCCAAAGTCGAGCGGAAGCCGCCGTCCAAGAACGCCAAGCTCCAGCCGCCCACGCCTCCGCGGCCGCCGGGGCCTCCGGCGAACTGGCTGGAACTCTCCAAAACCACCCTGCCGCCCACGGACGCTCCGGCACCGGCCGCGCCCGCCGCGGCGCCGGGCCCGAGCGACCGCTGGAGCCTCATCCGCACACCCGGCGGCGAAACCGGCTGGGTCTTCACCCGCTTGATCACCATGTCCATTCCCGATGAAGTGGCGCAGTATGCCGAAGGCCACCGCATCGTCTCTTACTTTCCGCTGGGCGAGGTCACGGACGGGAAGCAGCAGAAGACCACCTGGCTGTGGACCACCGTCGGCAGCGGCAACCCACCCTACGATTTCGACAGCTTCCGCGTGTTCGTCTGGAGCTTGCGGCGGCACCGTTACGAGACGGCCCACGTGGAACTGCACCTTAAGGGTCACCTGCCGGTGCTGGTGAATCCCGTGGAAGTTGCCGGTTCGGGCAAGGGTAAAGGCGACACACCGCGGGGGACGTATCCCGGTTTTTCGGTGTGCACCGAGAAGCAGGACGGGGAACGCCGGCGGCGGGAATTTGCGATGTACGGCGAGAGGATCCGGCCAGTCGGCGACCACCCTTGCGAGCCGCCCGCGCCGCCCGTGACGGTCCGGCCCATCACGCCGCTCGCGGGCGCCGACACTCCCGCGGCCGAACCGCCCAAGGACACCTTCATGGAGCGGATGAAGAAGCACTGGCACTCGCTCACCAGGCGCCTGTCCGGGGGGTAAGAAGCCGCGGCGGTTACGTGTGGCGCTTCTGGCGGGCGGCGATGAGTTCCTCGATGTTGACCAGTTCGGTGGGATAGTTGCCGGTGTAGCAGGCGTAGCAATACTCGTGCTTCTGGTCGTCATCCACGGCTTTGCGCAGCGAGGCCAGCGAGAGGTAGCCCACCGAATCGGCTTCGATGAAACGGCGGATGCCTTCCACGTCGTGGTTGGAGGCAATCAGTTCCGAGCGCGTGGGCGTGTCCACGCCGTAGAAGCACGGCGACACCGTGGGCGGGCAGGAGATGCGCACGTGCACTTCGCGCGCGCCGGCCTGGCGCACCATGCGCACGATCTTGCGGCTGGTGGTGCCGCGCACGATGGAATCGTCCACCAGAACCACGCGCTGGCCTTGCAGCAGGTAGCGCACGGGGTTCAGCTTGAGCTTCACTCCGAAATCGCGGATGGCCTGGCTGGGTTCGATGAAGGTGCGGCCCACGTAATGGTTGCGGATGAGCGCGTGTCGGAACGGCAGGCCGCTTTCGGCCGAGTAGCCGATGGCCGCGGCCACGCCGGAATCGGGGACGGGGACCACCAGGTCCGCATCGGCGGGGCACTCGCGCGCCAGCAGGCGACCGAGCTTCTCGCGCGATTCGGCCACGGGGCGTCCGAACACCAGCGAATCCGGCCGCGCGAAATAGACCTGCTCGAAGACGCACTGCGCGCGCGGACGCTCCGGAGCCCAGCGTTCGCGGGTGACGCCCTCGGGGCCGACGATCACCATTTCGCCGGGGTCCACGTCGTGCAGGTACACGGCGCCGATCAGGTCGAAAGCGCAGGTTTCGGAAGCGAAAACGTAACACTTGCGGCCGCCCGAGATTTCCATTTCGCCCACCGCCAGCGGGCGGAAACCGTGCGGGTCGCGAGCCACGATGACGCGGTCCTGGGCCAGAAAGACCAGCGAGAACGCGCCCTCCAGGTGCAGCATGGCATCGCGCAGCGCGCCGGCCAGAGTGCGTTCCGAGGAGTGGGCGACCAGGTGCAAAATGACCTCGGTATCGCTGGAGGCCTGGAACACTGCGCCGCGCCGTGCCAGTTCGGCGCGCAGTTCGGTGGCATTAGTGATATTGCCGTTATGGGCGATGGCCACCTTGCCCTTCTTGCAGGCCACCGAAAAGGGCTGGGCGTTGAGGATTACGGTGTCGCCGGCCGTCGAGTAGCGCGTGTGGCCGATGGCCAGCTCGCCGGGGAGCGTGGCGAGGACGGGCTTGGTGAAGATGTCCGCCACATGGCCCATCTCCTTGTGGGTGTAAACCTCGGTGCCGTCGGTGGTGCAGATGCCGGCGCTTTCCTGCCCGCGGTGTTGCAGCGCGTAGAGCCCCAGGTAGGCCAGCTTGGAGGCCTCGGGGTGCCCGTAGATAGCTACCACGCCGCACTCGTCGTGGAACTTGTCCGAATAAATGGCGTCTGACACCTTTTTCATACCAGGGCCGATTCGTACGCGGAATTCAGGACGGCGATTTCCCAGGCGCCCAGCGTCACGCTGCGTTGACGGATTTCCAGACCCCTCTCAATGGTAGCGCCAATTACCGGAGCTTCCACCTTCCATTGGGCTGCGATGGCCGCTACTTGCTCGGGGTGCGCGGTGGAAATCAGGATACGCGACGGGCCTTCGTGGAATAGCAGGACTTCCGGGCGAAGGTCGCTGGCCAGATCCACTTGCGCGCCGATCTCCGCGGGGCCGAAGCAGCACTCCGCCAGCGCCACCCCAAGGCCGCCATCGCCCAGATCGTGCGCCGATTCCGCCAGGCTCTGCTCGATAACCTGGCGGATAGCCGCTTGCACGCGCTTTTCGTAATCCAGATCGAGCGCCGGCGGAAGGCCCCACAGGTCGTGCAGGATCTCCTTGGCGTACTGCGTGCCGCCGAAACAGGTCTGGTCGCAATCGCCGATGCCGCCCAGCAGAATCACGCTGCGGCCGGCGTTCTTGAAGGGGATGGTGACGGGTGCTTCCGTCTTCATAAGCCCCACGATGCCCATCACGGGCGTGGGGAAAATGCCTTCGCCCAGGGTCTCGTTGTACAGGCTGACGTTGCCGCCGGTGATGGGCGTGTCGAAGAATCGGCAGGCCTCGGCCATGCCCTCGATGGCTTCCACCAGTTGCGCCATGATCTCCGGCCGCTCCGGGTTGCCGAAGTTCAGGCAGTTGGTGGCGGCCACGGGCCGCGCGCCCACGGTGGACAAATTGCGGCACGCCTCGGCCACGGCCAGTTGCGCGCCCTGGCGCGGCGAGAGACGGCAGTAGCGGCCGGTGCCATCCAGCGTCATGGCGATGGAAGTGCCGGTTTCCTTGATGCGGATGATGGAGGCGTCGGCGCGCTGCGGGCCGGCCAGCGTGTTGGTGCGGACCTGGTAATCGTACTGCTCCCAGATCCAGCGCTTGGAGCAAACATCCGGCGCGGCCAGCATGCGCGGCAGATCGTTCTGCGGATCGGCGGCGGGCGGCCAGGCGGCGGGCGCGGCGGCGATGGCGGGCAGCGGCGCGATGGGACGGTTGTAAAGCGGCGCTTCGTCGGCCAGTTCGCGGTTGGGAATCTCGGCTACGATTTCGCCATGGTGGCGCACGCGCAGCTTGCCATCGCCGGTGACCACGCCGATTTCGCTGGCCTCCAGGCCCCATTTGCGGAACACGGCGAAGACCTCGCTCTCGCGGCCCTTGTCGGCCACCAGCAGCATGCGCTCCTGGCTCTCCGAGAGCATGATCTCGTAGGGCGTCATGCCGGTGGCGCGCTGCGGCACGCGGTCGAGCTCGATCTCGATGCCCACTTCGCCGCGGCTTCCCATCTCGCAGGTGGAGCAGGTGAGGCCCGCCGCGCCCATGTCCTGAATGCCCACGATGGCGCCGGTCTGCATGGCTTCCAGGCAGGCTTCCAGCAGGAGCTTCTCCATGAAGGGATCGCCCACCTGCACATTGGGGCGCTTCTGCTTGGATTCCTCGGTAAACTCGGCGCTGGCCATGGAGGCGCCGTGGATGCCATCGCGGCCGGTGCGCGCGCCTACATAAATGACCGGGTTGCCCACGCCGGCGGCCTTGGCGTAGAAGATATCTTCCTTGCGGCAGACGCCGAGGGCGAAGACGTTGACCAGCGGGTTGCCATCGTAGCAGGGCTCGAAGAGGCACTCGCCGCCGAGGGTGGGCACGCCGAAGCAGTTGCCGTAATGCGCGATGCCGGCCACCACGCCACCGAGGATGCGGCGGTTGCGCGGGCCGGTCTCGGGATCGTCGAGGCGGCCGAAGCGCAGCGAATCCAGCACGGCCACGGGGCGCGCGCCCATGGTGAATATGTCGCGCAGGATGCCGCCGGAGCCGGTGGCCGCGCCCTGGAACGGTTCGATGAAGCTGGGGTGGTTGTGCGACTCGATTTTGAAGGCGATGACGTAGCCGCCGCCAATATCGATGATGCCGGCGTTTTCGCCCGGCCCCTGCACCACCAGCGTTCCGCGCGTGGGCAGCTTCTTGAGGTGGATGCGGGAGCTCTTGTAGGAGCAGTGCTCGCTCCACATCACGCTAAAGATGCCGAGCTCGGTGTAGGAGGGCTCGCGGCCGAGGATTTCGACGATCTTGGCGTATTCCGCCGGGGTCAACTGGTGCTGCGCGATGAGTTCGGGAGTCATGGCGACATTCATGCGGACACCGCCTTTGAGTTCAGCATGGAGCGGAAGATGGCGAGGCCGTCGTCGGAGCCCATGAGCGGATCGGAGGCGCGCTCGGGGTGGGGCATCAGGCCCATCACATTGCGCTCGCGGTTCAGCACCCCGGCGATATCGCGCAGGCTGCCGTTGGCGTTGTCGATATAGCGGAAGGCCACTCGGTCCTCGGCTTCCAGCTCGTCGAGGGTGCGCTCGTCGGCAAAGTAGCAGCCTTCGCCGTGAGCGATGGGAACGTGCAGCACCTTGCCGGACGGGATGGCGCTGGTGAAGATGGAGTTGGCCGTCCCGGCGCGCAGGCGCAATTCGCGGCAAATGAACTTGAGCCCGCGGTTGCGGATGAGCGCGCCCGGGAGCAGGCCGGCTTCCACCAGGATCTGGAAGCCGTTGCAGATTCCCAGGACGGGACCGCCCGCGGCCGCGAACTCGCGCACCGCCTTCATAACGGGCGAGAACTTGGCGATGGCGCCGCAGCGGAGGTAATCGCCATAAGCGAAGCCGCCGGGGAGGATGACGGCATCGACGCCGGAGAGCGAGGCGGAATCGTGCCAGATGAACTCGGCGGGCTGCCCGAGGTTGTGTGCGACCGCGTAGTAGGCATCGTGGTCGCAATTGCTGCCGGGGAAGACAATGACGCCAAATTTCATGCGATTTGCTTTGTGTGGGGAGTCAAATATCAGTGTAGCAAAGGCGGGTGGGGGACTCGCGTGCGGATGGGTGCGTAACCGCTTTTGCGTGTGCCATGAACCCACCCCGGCGTGGGGTAATCGTGGTACGGGGGTGGCATCTTGAGGGGGGCCCCCCCGGACCGTACTCCCTCGCGCAAAGAGTGAAAAATCTTCGGTAACACTGTACGCAATCGTACAGACTCTAGTTGGCGAGGGGTGATCTAATCGGGAGGAAGTCGAAGTCAAAGTAACGGAGGACGTGTCTGTGAGAACTCTGCTAGTTGCTCTTTTAGTTTGTGGCATACCTTGCCTTGCGCTGGCCACACCGGTAATTACGAATAACTCATTCGAGTCGCCCAGCACCGGCTGGGAATACCTTGCCGGAGCGGTGAACGGCTGGACGTACGGAGGTAATTCGGGAGTTGCGTCCGTTGGCAGCCCGTGGTTCATTGGAAACCCTCCCGACGGAAACCAGGCGGCATTTTGCCAGGTTTACCTGGGATCTTCGTGCACCATCTCCCAAGACGTAAGCGGCTTTACGGTGGGGGATACCTACAGCGTGAGCGTGTACCTGGCGGATCGCGCGGGATACACTGCCAATGCCATTGACGTGCAGTTGGGCGGTGTGGACCTGGGTTCGTACACACCCGCTACGACGGGTTTCACCCAGATTATGACCGGTACGATGACCGCCACGAGCACGACCATGACGCTGTCGTTCGCGGGGATCGCGCCGGCCGATAACGACTATGACACGGCGTTGGACTTGGTAACACTCCAGGAGAACGCCCCGGGTGGTGTCCCGGAGCCGGCGTCCATGCTGCTGTTGGGCTGCGGATTGGCTGTCATTGCCTGGCGCAAAGCGAGAACCTTCGCTAAGCGCTGACGGAACGTCAGGCCTAATTATAGTTCCTCCAGGCCGTCCGGAACGGTTCGAATTCAATCTCGACCGCTTCCGGACGGCCTGTTTGTATTTTGCCCCCCGTCTTACCGCCCCACAAAAAACTTGCATCGCCCGCGAACTTTTCGAGCGCTCGCGACATTACCCTTGTAGAGCGGCGCTATGGTGACCGACGAGACACTGATTCTGGAATTCCAGCGCGGATCGCGCGACGCGTTTGAAGAGCTGTTCGCGCGCTATCGGGAGCCGGTCCATGGCTTCTTCCGGCGGCGCGTGCCCGACCGGCAGCGGGCGGAAGACCTCACCCAGGAGACCTTTCTGGTGGTGATCCGCGCCTCGGCCCGCTACGAGCCGCGGTCGCCGGTTCGCAGCTACCTGTTCGGCATCGCCTTCAATCTGCTGTCGGCCGAACGGCGCAGCCTGGCGCGGCAAGGCCCCGAGCCGCCGCCGCAATCGGAGCGGCCCTCGCCCGATGCGGCCCTGTGGGTGCGCGAGGCCATCGCGCGGCTGGACCCGGCGGAGCGCGAGATCCTGATGCTGCGCGAGTATGAGCAGCTCAGTTACGCGGAAATCGCCGGCATACTGCGGATGCCGCTGAATACCGTGCGCACGCGGCTCTTGCGCGCGCGCCTGGCGTTGAAGGAGCAATTGCATGCAACCCGTTAATCATCCCCTGGCTCCGGAAGAATTGATGGCGTACCTGGACGGCGAACTGCCCGCCGCCGAGGCTGTGGGCGCAGCCGCCCATCTGGACGGGTGCGCCGAGTGCCGCGATTTGGCGGACGGGCTGCGCGGCGTGGCGCAAGCCCTGCCGGCGTGGGAAGTGGAGGCGCCGGGCGAGCGCCTGACGCAGGGCGTGATGGCGGCGCTGAAGGCGCGGCCGGCGGCGGCGCCGCCGCGGGTGAAGTGGTTCGGGTTGCCGCGGTGGGCTTGGGCGGTGGCAAGCGCGGGAGTGCTGCTACTGGCGGTCACAGTGAGCCTGGACCGGTTCGGCATGCACAAGCTTGCGGCGCCTGTGGAGGCGCTATCCGGTATTGCGGACTACGGCGCCCGGAGCAAACAGGTTCTCGCAGCGGAACCGCCGCTCGCGCCAGCCCTCCTTGCGGAAACCGTCCCCAACCCCGCGGGCAAGCCCGCGACCGCGGTTACCGAACAGCCCACCGCCCCCGCCGGCCCCATGATCGCGCGCACCGCTCGCCTGCAACTGACCACGCGCGATTTCGACCACATCCGAGCGCGGCTGGACGAAATCCTCAGGCGCCACCGCGGCTACTTTGGCGCGCTTAGCATCGCCAGCCCCACCGACTCCGGCCGCACCCTCGCTGGCACGTTGCAAATTCCCGCCGACCAGCTCGATGCCGCGTTATCGGAAATCCGGCCGCTGGGCCACGTGGACTCCGAATCGCAAAACGGCGAGGAAGTCACTGCGGCGTTCACGGACCTGGAAGCCCGCCTGGCCAACTCGCGCCACACCGAGCAGCGCATGGTCGACCTGCTGCGCGAACGCACCGGCAAGCTGTCCGACGTGCTGGAAGCCGAGCGGGAACTGGGCCGCGTGCGCGGCGAGATCGAGCAGATGGAAGCCCAGCGGAAGGGACTGCTGAAGCGCGTGGAGTTCGCCACGCTCTCGCTCACTGTCAACGAAGAGTACAAGGCGCAGCTTCACACCGATGGCAGCGCGTCCACCCAGTTCCGCAACGCGGCGGTGGAGGGGTTCCGCTCGGCGGCGGGCAGCGTGATGGGCGTCGGCCTGTTCCTGCTGGCGGATGGACCGGTGCTGCTACTCTGGGCCGCAATCCTGTTTTTCCCGGCTCGTTTCGCCTGGCGGCGATGGCAGGCGCGGCGGCGAGTGTAGGGGCGCTAGAGCCAAAAACCGCTACGCGCGTAGCGGTTTCGGATTCCGGCCGTTGATTCCAGACAACTTGCCGATCAAGAACCGCTACAGCGTAGCGGTTTTTGATCGGCGGGGCGGCAAGCGCCCTCGCTGGTCAGAAGCTGACCAGCCGCGAATCGGCGGAGAATTTCTTGTAGCCGCTGTATGTCGACTCGCCTTCCTGGCGGAGTCCCTTCACCAGGATGCGGCCCGTCACCCGGTAACTCATGCGCTTCGCCAGCCACACTTCGCCGTTGACGCGGGTGAACTCCACGCGGAATCTCGTGCCTTTGTAGACGCGCGCCAGCACTACTCCAAGCGAAATGGTATCGGTGGTTTCGGCGTCTATCCGCACCGGCTGATAGTCGGTCTTGGAAACCCAGATGCGGCCTTTCATCTTGCCGGCAATCGAGGCGAACCTACTGGTGGTGAACTTGAACCCCGGCTTGGGCGAGCCCTCGATGACCCACACGGGGACCCCATCGACCTCCTCTTCCGCTACGATGCGCAGGTCGAAGCCCTCGGCGATCTGGTCCATGTCCCGATCCTCCCGCTCGTGGGAGCGCTTCTCGGCCGCCTCGCGCTTCTGGCGCTCCTCGGGCGTTTCGGCGGCGCGTTTCTCGTCGGCCTCGCGGCGCGCGGCTTCCCGTTTCTTCCGTGCGGTTTCCTGCTCGCGCTCCTCTTTCGGCGAGAGGGGCTTATCGTCGCGCTGAACCAGGCGCCGGTACATGCCGTGCTGCAAAGGGGTCACATCCCAGGTGGTGGACTCGCGGTGCGTGACCGCGCCCTTCGCGTCGAGCGTGCGTTCCTCGTCGCGCTGGACGTAGGTGTAGGTGCGCTCCAACTCCCGGTTGCGCGCATCGTTGCGCAAAGCGCGGCGGAGGATTTCCTTGGGAGTGGGATCGCCGTCCGAGGCGCGCAGAAACGGCGCGGCCATGGCAAGCAGCGCGCACAGACCCGCCAACCCGGCCGGCGACCGGCGATATAACATGACACTTCCTCCGCTACTGGAGACCGTGCCCCGGCTGGCACTGTGTTGCCGCCCGAGCCCGGCGCTATTTGCGGACCGCGCCGTAAACCACTTCGCGCGTGTCCTTCCAAAAAACCGTTGCATGCCGGTAGCCACACTCCTGGACGATTCGCAGGTCGTCCGCCAGCCTCTGCGGCTGGTCGCAGTCTTCGCGCTCGATATCGTCCAGAAAGCGGCGCGTGCCGGCGGCGTCGAGGAAGCGAGCATCCTGGCGGCCGGCGCGCTCTACGATTCCCGAGACCCGCATCCGCTGGGTGAGAGCTTCCAGAAACTCGTCCTCGGCTACCACGAGGTCGGCATTCAGAAACCAGCCGCCGGCTTTGAGAAGCGTGCGGCAGTGGGCGATTAGTTGCGCCTTTTCCGGCAGATCGAGGTGGTGAAGCGCGTAGGCCGAAACCACCGCGTCGGCGCCCGCAATTCCCTGCCCCAGCGCTTCCGGTTGGCGGAAATCCCCCACCACGAACTCGACGCGTTCCGTCAGCGGTCCCAGGCGGGACCGGGCCGAGGCCATCATCTTTTCGGAGCCATCGATTGCCACGGCGCGGCACTCCGGGAAGCGGCGCAGCAACCGCTCCAGCAGGAAGCCGGTGCCCGTGCCGAGGTCGATAACCAGCCGCGGCGCTGACTCGGACGCCGCCAGCACCGCCAGGATCACCTCGGCCATTTTGTGCCGGTTGGGGTGCATCAATTCCATGTCGGCATCGTAAGCCGCCACGCGGGCGGAGGTTTCATAGGCCTGAACGGAGGACGAGTCCATGGACCGATGATCGCACGGGCGCGCATCGCGTGTACATGCGGGCGCAGGCAATGTACACGGCATGCGCCGCCATCGAGGCTGGGCACGCGGAAGCCATTGAAACAGAAGAGCTGCGCAATTGGAAATAGCCGTGCACTTAGGATGGCGATGAAAATCCTACTGATCCTGCCCGCCGGCGAGAGCGTCCGCGTCACCGCCGAGCGGCCGGAGGTGCCCAAGCGGGCGATGCTGCGGTTCAGCGTGCTGTCGCTCACGGTGGTGGCGGCGCTGACGCCGCGGCGGCACGAAGTCCGCATCGTAGATGAAAACGTCGAACCGCTGGATTTCGCGAGCGACGTGGACCTGGTGGGAATCACCTTTATGACCGCGCTCGCGCCCCGGGCGTACGAGATCGCCGCCCGGTTCCGCGCTCGCGGCAAAACCGTGGTGGGCGGCGGATTCCATCCCACGCTATGCCCCGAGGAGGCCTCCGAACACTTGGACGCGGTGGTGGTGGGCGACGCCGAGGGCGCCTGGGAACGCCTGTTGCAGGACGCCGAAGAGGGCCGCTTAGGCAAGGTATACTCGGGCCGCGCCTGCCCCGGCACCCAACTGTGCACCCCGGCGCCGCGCCGCGATCTGCTCCAGCCCACGGCCAAACACTATGTCACCATCAACGCCGCGCAAACCGGGCGAGGGTGCCAGCACACCTGCCGCTACTGCTCGGTGTCCGCCTTCCACGCGCGCAGTTACAGGCAGCGGCCCATCGCGGACGTCATCGACGAACTGGCCGGCGTGCCGCGGGATTTCATCTTCGTGGACGATAACATCGTCCGGTCGCCGGAGTACGCCCGCGAACTGTTCACGCGCATGCTGCCTTTGCGCAAACGCTGGGTGGGGCAATGCTCGATCGAGATCGCGGATGACCCGGAACTTCTGCGGCTGGCTCACACCGCCGGGTGCCGAGGCATGTTCATCGGCATCGAGACCGTGAACCAGGACAACCTGGCCGCGGTGGGGAAACAATTCAACGATAGCGGACGCTATCGCGGGCGGCTGCGCGCCATCCGGCGGCAGGGCATCGGGGTGGTGGCCGGGATGATGGTGGGGCTGGACCGGGACGAGCCCGCGATTTTCGAGAGCTGCCTGCGGTTCCTGTGCCGCCACGGCATCGACGCGGTGCAGCTCAACATCGTGACGCCGCTGCCGGGCACGCCGCTGTTCGAGGATATGCGGAGCGCGGGCCGCATCACCGACCTGCGGTGGGACCGCTACGATTTCCGCCACGTGGTATTCCAACCAGCGCGCATGACTGCGGCCGAGTTGCAGGAGGGCGCGGACTGGCTCTACGCGCAGTTCTACCGGGCCGACCGCGTGCTGGGGCGGTTCGTGCGCACGCTGTTCACCTGCGGATGGGTTCCGGCGCTGCTGGGGTTGAAGCTGGGTCTGACGTACCGCTACGACAATCGCCGCGAGCGCATCATAGGGCGTAATCCGGCGGCCAGCCGGTTTGCCGAAGCGGTGCAAGTGACGGTGCGGTGAGGCGGCCGCCATCAATCGACGATGAACAGCGTTGCGCCTGTCGCCGTGAACGAGCGATGCGGTTCCATGCCGTCGCCAACCTGATAGCTCATGCCCGGCTTCAAAACCGTCGCGCGGCCGTCCTTCAGTTCGGTGTGCAACTCGCCTGCCAGGCACAACAGCACGTGGCCTTTCCCGCACCAATGATCGGCGCGGTAGCCCGGCGAGTACTCGACCATGCGGACGCGAACGTCGCCGAACTGGCGGGTGCGCCAAGTGGCGGCGCCCGTTTCGCCGGCATGGGTGGTGGGCGCTATGGTTGCCCAATCGGTAGTTTCGAAGGGAATCTCGGGTAAGCGCATGGGGGTCTCCGGCGAGGCTCTACGCGCCATGGAGGTGAGAGCCCAGCCACTCCGCCACGACCTCGGCATTGGGCAGGTCTTCGCACAACAAATCGCACTGGGAACGATCCTTGAAGACCACTCGGAAGCGCACCGGCCCGTGCCCGGTCCCACGCGTGACTTTGGCGACCTCGAGAAGACCGCGCGAATCCAACTTGCCGCTACCCATTTTCCGATAGCGGAAGGAGCGGCCGTCACAGGTAAAGGCGACGACCGTGTCGGAATCGAACCAGCGCGCCAGTCCGAATCCAATCGCTCCCAAGATAAGGCTGCCCCCGACCATGGCCATTCGGGTGTCCTTGTCGAGTGTCTGCCAAAGGTTCAGCTCCAGCAGCCGCGAAACCAGGAAGAAGATCCCGATGATCCCGCCCCCGCAAACCAAGCCCACAAGCAACTCCGTGAGCCTGATGGAAAACCGCTTCCATCCCGTCATCTCGCCGGAAACCGTCATAGGAAACGCCGCCTGGCCGTATCAGGATACCAACATGCGGGGCACGGTGGGGGCGCCGGGGGCGAGTTCGGCGCTACGCCTCGCGTTCCGGCAACTCCACGCCCGCGAGGCCCCAATTCTCCAGGTTGAAAATGACGGGCGCGTTCAGCCGCCGCATGCGCTGGACCCAGCCGCGCAGGTCGGCGTCGAAATCCAGCACCGGTACCTTGAGCGCCGCCACGCGGGAGTTGAGCGCCTGCGCGCCCTCCGGCGTCCAGCCGGCCCCAGAGCCGTGCTGGATGTGAAACATGCGCAGGGGATCGCGCAGGACTTTCTCGCGAATGCCGGCATGGTGCGCGGCGTAACAGAATAGGGCGTCCAGGTGGACGGGCCAGATGGGGAGTTCGGGGTAGGCGCGCAAGCGGAACCAATCGTCGCGCGCTAGCAGGGTGAAATCGCCGGCGGCGTTGACGTGCAGGCAGCAGGGGTCGTGCATGCGCGCGGCGTGCGGCGAGGGCGCCTGCAAGGTCGCCGCCCAATCGGTGCCGGGCTCCGTGGCGACTACCTCGAGCGCCCAATCGGCGGATTCGTCGGGCTCGGTCTCCCAGCGCAAGCCGTGCACGCGGAGGTGCAGCAGGCGGATCTCGGGAGCCAGAGGAAGGCCCCGGCCCTGCGCGCGCAGGGTGAAAGTCCCGGATTCCACCGAGTCCGGGAAATGCAGCAGCAGCCGGCCGCGGCCAACCAACCGGGTGGACGCGAGCACGTTGCCGGAGGCGTCCACGGCTTCCACGGTGAGCGGATCGGTGCCGTTGCTGGGCCCAACCTCGGCGATGATCGCCAGGGCGGTCGAGGGCGGGCGTTCGAAATAGACCAGGCCTTCGGACGCAATCCAGCGATAGTGCCGGTCGTCCTGCTGCTCCACCGGATTCCAGCCGCGTCCGAAGCCGATGCCGGGATCGGCGATGTCGCGGTCCTCATCGCAGCGTGGGGCTCCGTCGCGGACTCCGAAGGTGCCCTCGGCAGTGAAGACCCGCAACATATAGTTGCGGCAATGTTCGATCAGCGCATCGACTCCCGCCGAGGGGCGCGGGATGGCGTCGGCCACGTCGTAGCGGTCGAGGCGGTACATGACGCCGGGCTGCAGCGCGCCTCGGGCCAGGAACTGCATGAGTTCAGGCGAAAAGACGAGATCGATATTGGTGGCCAGCACGAACTGGCCGCGGGACCGCCGAATGCCGGCGTTCTTGGCGATCATCTGGTGCAGCGGAATGGCCGCGGAGTTCGGCAACGCGCCGTGCAGTTCGGGCGCGACTTCAAGGAACCGCACGGCGCAGGGACCCTGCGTGGCGGGCTTGCGGAGGGCGTCGATCAGGCGCGGGCGATCGGGTGGCGGGTTCCACTCCACCACCACGATTTCCGAAGCCAGGCCGAGGTGCTCGGACTGCAGCAGCCAGGAGTCGAGGAACGCCTGCATGCGGGCCAGCATGTTGCCGCCGTGATTGTCGTTGCGCGCGGCCACTACTACGGAGATTTGCGGTTCGGCCATGGGTCAGCGCTCCACTCCCCAATTGTCCAGGTTGAAGATGGCAGGCGTGGCGAGGCGCCGCATCTGGGTGGCGATCCACAGCAGGTCTGGGTCGGCGCCCGAGGGCGGTGCGGGGGCGGCTCCGCCGACGCGGAAGGGCAGGACTTCCTCGATCGCGCCGGCATGATGGGCGGCGATGCACAGGAGCGCTTCCAGATCCGCGGCGGGCAAATCCGGTTCGGGGAAGCCGCGCAGATCCAGCCAGTGGCTGCGCGCCATGAGGGTGAACTCGCGGCAGGCGTGCAGGTGCAGATCCAGAGGCTTGCCCATGCCCTCGATCAGGTTCTCGAAGCCGCGCAGTTTTTCGGCCCAATCCACCGTGACGGGCTCCACGCCGCGGGTCACGGAGATCCAGCGTCCCGCCGGTGGACGGCTTTCGCGCGCCGGCGCATCCGGGGCCGGTTGGCAATCGCAGGCGAACACGCGGAAGCCCAGAATGCGCGAATCGCCGGGGACCTCCTTGGCGCCGCCTTCCGGACCCACGAACAGCCGCGCCACGGGTTCGGCGAACTTCGGCAGGGGGATGGAGACGACCGAAGGCCCGCGCAGATCGGCGCGGCCCAGTTCGGTGCCATCGGGAAGGCGGACGCGCAACACGCACTTGCCTCCGACTCCGGGACCGGGTTCGGCCAGCAGCGTCAGACTGCCGCAACCGGCGCCGGGACGCACCACCAATTCGGCGTCCTGGGCGGCCCAGCGGTAAGTTTCTCCGCCGGCCTGTTCGCGGTACGACCAGCCTTCACCCCAATACTCGATGCCGGGGCCGAACACGTCGGCGCCCACGCTAGCCAGCAGTTTGATGGCGCGCGGCAGAACCCATGGAGTGGAAGCCAGCCGGCGCAGGGTGGGGCGCTTACCGCCGAGCAATTCCTTCGGCGGCGGCGCCACGGTTGGCGGAGGCGCGGCCCAATCGGCCCGCAGGCATCGGAAGTCGAAGATGTGCAGATCGAGAGGCGTCGGGCGGCCGCCGTCGGGTGTGCGCAGGCTGAACCGCTGCGCGCCGCCACCGGCCGCCGGGGGCACCCAGAAGCGCACCGCCATGCGGCCTTGTACGGTCCACTCGGCAGCCACGGCGCCCGCGGCATCGATCAACTGCAGCAGCGCGGGCGGGCGGACGCCGGGACCTGGTTCCACCTCGATATCCATGGCCGCCCGGGGCTGGGGCACGTGCGGCAGCACCACCTCGGCGCCGCTCGCGAGGAAGCGGCCGGTGTGCCCGGCCAGGGGCTCGGCCGGGAACCACCCCGAGCCGAAGTGGATGCCGGAGCCGGCGGAGGCGATATCGTCCGCTTGGTTGGCACGCAGCCCATCGGCGGTGAGGGGAAAGACGCCCTCGCGCGCCCACAAACGCGAGCCGTCGAAGCGGTCGGCGCGATACATGCGGTTGGGCTTCAGTTGCTGCGAAGCCAGGAACTGGATCAGTTCGTCGGGGAAAACGGCGTCGGCGGTAGTGGCCAACAGGAACTCCCCGCTAGCCTTGCGGATGCCGCCGTTGCGGTGGCGGCTGCCGGCATCCACCAGAATTACTTCGCAGGACAGGCTGAATCGCTCCGCCTGTTCCCGGAAACGGTCTGTAAATGCTCCCGTCCCGGCGCCGCCGGGGGCGACCAGCACGGAAAGATAGGGCATCGCCGTAATGGTAACACCCGTACCGGTGCGTATTAGCGCGCGGCGGCGAGCGGCTGCGGGGCGGCTTCTCCCCAGCCGAGCGTCAGGTAGGTGGCGGCTTCCTGAAATTCCTTGCGGGAGAGCAGGCGCCAGCAATCCAGGATCACCGGCGGGCGGGCGCTCTTCTTCAGGTGAGCGGGCGCGAGCGAACGGAACTCGGCCCACGGCGTGGTGATGGCGATCACGTCGGCCTCGTGCGCGCAGGCGGCGACGCTGGATGCGTAGATCACGCCGGCGGGCAGTTTCGTCTTGGCATTGGGCATGGCCTCGGGGTCGTAGACCACCAGGCGCACGCCTTGCTCCGCGACGAACTTTGCCAGGGCGAGGCCCTGGGATTCCTCGATCACCTCGGTATTGGGCTTGTAGGAGAGGCCCATGACGGCAACCGTGCCGCCCTCCGGAAGGTGGGAAAGAATTAACTCGGCCAGCCGCGGCACCTGGCGCCGGTTCAACTGGTCGGTGGCCTCGGCTAGCAGCGCCGGAACGCCGTTGTCGCGCGCCACCGCCGAAAACGCGATGTTGTCGCGGGGGAAACACGGACCGCCGTAACCCAGCGCGCCCTTGAGATATTTCTGGCCGATGCGGGTGTCGCAGCCGATGGCGGTGGTCACCACGTCCACGTCGGCGCCGGGGATGGTTTCGCAAACCTGGGCCAGCATGTTGGCGTAGGAAATCTTGGTGGTGACGAAGGTGTTCACCGAGAGTTTGGTCAGCTCGGCGTTGACGAAATTCATGCGGCGGATGCGCGGGCCGCTCTCGCACACGCCCCCGTAGAACTCCTCGAGGATGGCGCCGGAGCGCTCGTCGGATTCGCCGATGAGGATCATGTCCGGGTTCAGCATGTCGCGGATGACGCTGCCGAGAGCGATGAACTCGGGGTTGTAGCAGAGGCCGAAATCGGGGCCGCAGCGCTTGCCGGAGTGCTTCTCCAGGGCCGGGAGCATGACGCCGCCGGTGCAGCCGGGCATGACCGTGCTGGAGAGCACGACCAGGTGCCAGTCCTTCTTCTTGCGCAGGGCCGCACCGATCTTTTCCGCGGTGGCGAGAGCGTATCGCATGGTGAACCGGCCGTCGGCTTCCGACGGGGTGGGGACGATGATGAAGGTGACGTCGGTAGCCAGGATGGCTTCTTCGTAGTCGAGGGTGGCCGAGAGGCGTTCGTGGTTGAGGTGGATCATCTCCCCCAGCCCCGGCTCGTTCACCGGCGCGCACCCTTCATTGACGGCCTCGACCGTGGCCGGGTTAACATCCACGCCCACCACCGTGTGTCCCTTGTGCGCCATGACGGCCGCCATGGGAGCTCCCAGTTTTCCTAAACCGATGATCGATAACTTCAAGAGATTGCCGCTCCTAATAAAGATGCGATAGACCCCGCAGGGATTGGACCTTTCAATATAACCCGATTACGGGTTGATGACAGAATTCCCCGGACGGGGGCCGCGGAACCGGCCGATGCCCACTCCTCAATTTGGAGTGTCCACCACGGTGACGGTCGCGCTGGTCGCATTGTTGAGAATGATGTGCCCAACCGTCGTCCCCTGAATTTGGTTGCCCACAATCACCGCCGTGGCCGCGTATCCGGCGCGGTTGGTCACGCACACGCCGCTCTTCATGGTGTGGCTGGTCTGGTTGTCGACGATCGCGACCCCGCTCACTACCACGTTGGCCGCCGGGAAGTCCACCTCACTGGGGCCGAACCAGCGATTCCGCAACCGGCCTCAATGGTTGTTGAACAGGGGGACGGGGGCACGGGTTTCGGGGTGTTGCGTCCGTGAAGCGGTTGTCGAGGAGAATCGCAATGGAGTTTTGGGCGCGGGAAGGGCGGCGAGGGAGGGTCGTGGCGATTTGGTGGCGCACTCCGTCAGCGATGGCTGAGATGGAGCTTGGTGAGTTTCCGGACGGGTGGATCGGAACTTCGGGCGGCGGATTCAGGGCGAGATAGTCGGGTTGATGCCGGCATAGATCTCCGCCGACATGGACATGCGCCAGAAGACCTGGGTCCTGCCCCGGCGGATCGCGGGCTTGAGATTCAGCATGAAGAATGCGTGAAAGATATTGCAGGCAAGGAAGGCGATCAGCAGGAAGCACTCGATGGCATTCGGGTCATGCTTGTAGATATGGTCGGCATGCCAGCCGTGGACCAGTTCATTGAACCCATGGTTCTCGATGTCCCATCGCTGGTGACCGAAAGCGACGGCCCGCCCGGTAGAGACGGGCTGGAGAGGAAGGGTGGTCGCCCAGACCCAGTCGCTGGTTTTCAGTTCGTCTTTGCCGTCGAGTTGTCGTTTTACCGAATGCGTTTCGAGCGAGCGGATGACTCGCACCGGAGTCTGGACCTGCGGCCACGTCAGCAGATCCGGAAAGTCCCACCACAGGCACGGGCGGTTGCGGAAGACGCCTGCCTTCGGAGCGACGGTGGCGAACAGCGCGGCGGCATCCTGATACAGGTTGCGCCGGTCGTCCTTGAGCACCGTCAGAGCATGTTTGCCGTGAGTCAGAAGGAAATTGAAAAACGGTGCGGTGGCATAGAGCGCATCGGCCAGCACCAGATCGAACGCGCGCGGATAAGAACCGATCACCCGCTCCAGTAAGCGTAGCGCGGTGGCCACCTCATCTTCCCCGGCCCGCTGCGGTTCATGATCCAGCAGCATGCGTATGGGTTCGCAGCTTGGCCGCGCGGCGGGAAGCAGCATGAGCGTGACCTGCCGGTGGTAGAACTGCGTACGATCCGCCTTTCCGTCCTTTCCGTGAATGGTTCGTTCGAGGCAGCCCGCACAGTGCTGCAGGTAGCTGGTGTGGCTCTCATGGCCATCGAGCGCGGCAACGCCGATCCCGCCATGGTCCGGCAACGCCTTGTTTCGTTTCAACCGGTCATAGATATGATGAATCCCGCACCGCAGTCCCTCGGCATCCATAAGAGCGTTCACACGCCCGACCGTGTCGGCGCTGCATAGGGGCCGTTCCAGCCAGTGGCGAAAGAAACTGGAGCGGGCGGTGAGTTCCAGGGCGTTGAGGCTACCCATTCGAGCCCAGAACAAAACTGCGACGGACTTGACGATGACAGCAGTAGGGATACGCGGCTGCCGACGCCGGTCGCGGACGTCGGCGACGACAGTCCCGGAGAACAGGAAGACCTTCTCGGCATAAGCGATCAGGCGGCGGAGAATGGTCAGCGCTTCCTTGCCTGGAAGCGCTTCCACTCCAACGCGGAAACCTCGTCAAGGAGACGCCGAATCTCCAGGTACACGCCGACCGCCTGCCGGACCGGGCCCTGCCACGCCTTCGGTACACAGATCTGGCGTGCCTTGCCGGCATGGCTTTGCACCAGATACAACGACTGGTGCCCCTCGCCCTGGGCGCAATGGCAAGTGGGCTTGCCGCACTTGCCAACACGCTCGGAGAGCGAACCGTGCAGGAACCGCTCGCCGGAGGTGAGTTGAGCCAGGCGTGAGCGGAGGCTGCGCTCGGCAGCGGAGAGTTCGGCACGACTGATGTGGCTGTCCATTGCTTGTATGTCTACTATACAAGAAACGCTCCAAAACACAAGACCAAAAACGCAATGCGAATATGCGTTGGATCTCTCCCCCGACCCATACGGAACGAAACAACAATCAAATCAGACGTTTTGGCGACCGAAGATATTCGGTTGCGGAATCGCTGGGGCCGAACGCGGAAACACCGTGGGTGATCAGGATCCCCGCCGGCGTGTAGCCCCCCTCGCTCGAATCCATGCCCGGGTTCACCACCGACCCTCCCAATACCGAGATGTTCGTTCCTCCGTAGATGGCGATGCCCGCGCTTCCGGAGTTAATCGAACTGTTCCCGGTCAGCGCATGGTCCAGCGCGCCGATCGGTGTGTCCGCCGGGTCGAATGGCCGCGCGTAGATTGCAATCGCATTAGCCGGGGCATTCCAAACGATGTTGTCGTCGATGCTGAAACCGCGGGTGACCCCGTGGCCCACGAATATTCCGGTGCCGCCGGCAGGCCCCGTGCTCCCCACGCCACTCACGATCGGGCTGGGATACCAGATGGTGTTTCCCTGGATCGTGAAGCCCTCCCTGACTCCCGCCGATCCAGTATCGATGCCATTTCCGCACGCCGCCGTGACGCATGTGTCCTGGGAAATGTAATTGCCGGTGATTTGCGCATCCCGATTCGTGCCAGCCTTTGAGCCGACCCCGATACCCAGAAGCTGGCTGTGGACGATTGCGATGTGGTCAACCACAACTCCGGACTGCACCCCGGCCTCAATGTCGCCGGCGAAAATCGCCGTCCCGGTATGCTGCCCGTCCGATATGAGGCTGTTGTCAATTTTGAAGTTCCGCAGGACGACGTTGCTGTGTTTGTCCATGTCGATTACGTTCGCGGAGTTGGAAAGCCCCTCGGGTTGAATGACGGAACACTCTCCCTGTCCCTCGAGAACCACATCATCCGCGGTAATCGTCAGGCCCCTCCCGGAGATCTTGAAGATTCCGCACGGTAATGTCAGGCGAGTCCCCGCGATCGCGAGCGCCCGGTTCAGCGCGGAGGTGTCGTCCGTCGTTCCGTTGCCCACAACGCCGCGGACTGCCAGGGTTCCAGTGAGAATCCGCCGAACCCAGCCGGACGGGCCGCACCGGTACAGGTTTTCGCCCAATGTCTGGTCGAGCGCCAGGAAGGACTGCCCTGGTGAACACGGCGATGGCCTCTGCCCCGCCGTCCCGTAACCGAATCTATCCCCGGAGTTGCCCGCCTGTCCCGAAAGCGAAAGAGCACAAAATAGAAAAGGGCCTGTAATTCTTAAATGGCGGAACACCTGAAGACACCCCGGGGTCTGTTGCCTAAGTTCTATCGTGGCGCCATTGGGTTGGGCCGTGCCGGCGTTCCTGGGGGCGCGGCTCCTGGCGAACCGGACCGGGCGTCTCTCGATGTCGGGCGCGAGCTTTCGACAGTCGCCCACGAACCCGCTAGTCCTTGCGGACGATGGGCATGCGCCAACCGGTGCCGAAGGCGCGGGAGGTCACCTTGAGAACCGGGGCAGCCTGTTTGCGCTTGAATTCGGCGATGCGCACCAGTTTCAGGATGCGGCGCACGGTGGCTTCATCGTGGCCGCGGGCGATGATCTCGTCCGCCGACTGGCATTGCTCCAGGTGCAACTCCAGGATTTCGTCCAGCAGGTCGTAGGGCGGGAGGCTGTCCTGATCGGTCTGATCGGGGCGCAGTTCGGCCGAGGGCGCTTTGGTGAGAATGGCCTCGGGGATATCGGCCTTGCGCCGGTTGCGCCAGCGCGAAACGCGGTAGACCATCATCTTGGGCAGGTCGGCGATGACCGCCAGGCCGCCGTTCATGTCGCCGTACAGGGTGCAGTAGCCCACGGCCATCTCGCTCTTGTTGCCGGTGGTCAGCAGGAGCGAACCGAACTTGTTGGAGAGGGCCATGAGCAGGTTGCCGCGGATGCGCGACTGGATGTTCTCTTCGGTGACGTCGGGTTTGGCCGCGCGGAAGACGTCCGCGAGCACGCCTTCGTAGGTCTGCATGATGCCGGAGATGGGCAGGCGTTCGGTGCGGATGCCGAGATTGCGGGCCAGTTCGACGGAATCGTCCACGCTGCCGGCGCTCGAATAGACGGAGGGCATCATCACGCCCAACACGTTTTCGGGGCCCATGGCGTCGGCGGCGATGGCGGCGGTGAGCGCCGAATCGATGCCGCCGGAGAGGCCCAGCAGGACGCGCTGGAAGCCGGTTTTGCGGGCGTAGTCGCGTACGCCCAGGACGAGGGCGTGCCAGATCTCGGCCTCGGGAGCGAAATCGTCGGCGGCGATGGAGCCGGAGCCGTTCTCGAGGTCGACCAGGATCAGGTCTTCGGCGAATCCGCGGGCGCGGGCGATCATGCGGCCGCTGGAATCCCAGGCGCCGCTGCGGCCGTCGAAGATGAGATCGTCGTTGCCGCCCACCTGATTGACGTACACCAGTGGAACGCCATATTTGGCCGCCATGTGGCCCAGCATTTTCTCGCGGCGCAATTGCTTGCCCGCTTCAAAAGGACTGGCCGAGAGGTTGATGATGGCCTGGGCGCCCTTCTTGACCAGCGCCTCGATGGGGTCCTGGTGGTAGCGGCGGCGCTGCCAGAAATCGCGGTCGTTCCAAACGTCCTCGCAGATGCTGATTCCCAGACGGAAGCCGTTCCAATCGAGGATCTGCGGCTCTTTGGCGGGCTCGAAGTAGCGGTCTTCGTCGAAGACGTCGTAGGTGGGCAGCAGGGTCTTGTGGAAGGCCGGGCCAGCCGCGCCGTTCTTGAGCAGCACGGCGCTGTTGAACAAGGGGCGGCCCATTTCCTCGGGGTTGGGGGTGGCCACGCCCACGAGCAGGGGCGGAGCGTCCTTGAGGTCTTGTGCCAGAGCAGCAAGCATGTCGCCAGCGCGGCGGACGAAGCCCTTGCTCATCAGGAGGTCGCGGGGCAGGTAGCCCATCAGGGCCAGTTCGGGCGTGACCACCAGGTCCGCGCCGCGCTCCCGAGCGGCCCGGACACCGCGAACGATGAGCGAGGAATTGCCGTTGAGGTCACCCGCCGTGGGGTTGATCTGGAGAAGCGCTACACGCAAAGGAAACCGTCCCTCGGCCCGGGTCCAGCCAGCAGGCTGGAGCACTGGAGCCGCTAGATTCAAGGCTTTTCGTCAGTGTAACAGCTTTGGCGGCGGCGGCGCTTGCTGCTGAAGCTTCTGCCGAAGCTTCTGAGCCGGCAGGAGCTGGCGTGGCGCGCAGTTAGCTATCGGCGCCCACCAGTTCGCTCAGGGACTTGATGGAATCCATCAGGTATTGGGACTGGGCGCTGAGCTCTTCGGCCGCGGCCGCGCTCTCTTCGGCGTTGGCAGCGACCCCCTGGGTCGCCTGGTTTAGTTCACTGAGCGAAAGCGTAACCCGCTCGATGGTGCTGCGCTGCTCGCCCGCGGCGGAGGCGATGGCGCCCACCGCCTTGTTCAAAGGCGTGCCGCGGTTTTCGATCTCCTTCAGCCGGGTTACCACTTCGCTGCAGATTTCGGAGCCTCGGATGGTCCGCTCCAGAGCGTCGCCCACCAGGGTTCCGGTTTCGCGGGCGGCCTGGGCGCTGCGTTGCGCCAGACTACGCACCTCATCGGCAACCACCGCGAACCCGCTGCCGGCGGCGCCGGCACGCGCGGCTTCCACGGCCGCGTTCAGCGCCAGGATGTTGGTTTGAAATGCGACTTCGTCGATAGTCTTGACGATCCTGGAGACATTCTGGGTGGCAGCGCGGATCTCGCCCATGGCTTCATCCATGCGCTTCATGTCCTCTGCGCCGCGCACGGCGGCGGAACTGGTCTCGTCGGCCAAAGCCTTGGCTTGCTGAGCGCCTTCCGCGGTGTTGCGGGTTTCCTCGGTGACGTTTCCCAGGGAGCCGCGAATCTCGTCGACGGATGCGGCCTGTTCGGTGGCGCTTTGCGCCAAGCTCTGCGATGCCGCGGCAATCTGGCGAGAGGCGCCGGAGGTTTCGGCGCTGGCTCTTTGCGTGGAGCGAACCACGTCGTACAACGGCTTTACGATGGATTTCCTGCCGTACCAGAAGAAGCCGAGGCCGATGAGCAGGCCGGTGGGCAACATCCACAGCAGCGTGGTCTGCATGGCGGCCGACTGGGCTCTCGCCGAGGCTACGTGATCCACCTGGTCCATATGGGCCGTCAGCACGAACGCTCCGTGAACCTCGCCCTCATGCCAGCCTTCCATACGGAACCCCAGCGCGTCCTTGCCATCGTGGGTGGGGCTGGTGGCGGGATCTCCGTGGCAGCTCAGGCAGTCCGCCGTGAGGCGGATGGGCCGGGCATACACAATGAGGTTGGCCGACCGGTCGGCCATGAAATACTCGTCCTGCCCGGACTTTTCCAGCATGTCGAGGATCGCCGCTTCGGAGGCGTTGGGCTCGTTCTGGGAATTGCGCGCCTGGCGCTTGGGCACGCGGAACTCGAAGCCCTCCTGGTGCGCCACCTTCTCGATGGACTTCCACGCCGCCACCACGGGGACGGTGTCATACAGCCGGGTATGGCGGAAATCCGGCGCGGCCTTGGCTTCCTGGAGAATGGCGGCATCGTCGAACGCCGCACGCGCCCTAAGAGAGGATATGGAGGCGCGCACATTCTCCGCCTCGACCACCGCCGCGCGCATGGTATTGCGAGTCAATTCAATACCCTGGGAGCGAATCGTCTGGCTTTGCACGACCAGAGCTACGACCGTGCTCAGGGCCACGCTGGCACTGGAAACCAGAACAATCTTCTTACCAACAGTCATAGCCATGGCGGCGAATCCATCCTCCCAAGACTTATCGGCAGCTTGGGCGCCGCCCTTTAGGGCTGCCACGGGACCGCGCCTCGGGTGGTATCCTTCCGAAAGACATGGAAACAGCCATCGGATTTCGCCCCGAGTACCTGGATTTCCAGCGCGGGATTCGCGTGGGCAACCTGGAGGAGCGGGAGCGCATCACGCGCATCCTGAAGGTCGCGCTGGAATCGCGCTACGGCGAGGGTTTCGTCACGGAGCGCTGGGGACGCGGCGTGTTCTGGCGCTGGATCGGCTTCCTTTCGCGGGCCAACCGCGCGGCCAAGCCGGTCTCCTCGAAAACCAGCTTCGGGTGCGCCAAGTTCTTCCTCTCGATGAACCCCGGGGAGGGGCTGTTCCAGTGCGGCATGGGGGTGGAGCGCGGCTACGTGAAGGCGCCGCGCGAGTTCCGCGGTTGCCAACTGGCCGAGGATTGGGACTGGCACCGGCTGATCCGCGCGCTGCGGCCGAAGGGCCCCATGGAACGGGAACTCACGCGGCTGCTGGGCGAGGGATTCGAGATTCGCGGCGGCAGTTGGGACGAGGAATTCGCGCGCATCGCCGAGCCCGGGGTCGCGGGCGTCACCAGGTTGCGGCGGGCGCTGGAGGCCGCGCCCGGCAAGGAGTGGGCTGGCTTCCAGCTTTTCTATCCCATGCGCGAGGCCGAAGTGCGCGGGTCCACGGGGGTGGACCTGGTGGAATCCATGCTCGCGGTGTTTAAGGAAGTAACGCCGGTGATGAACCTGTGCACGCAGACTAAGCTGCGAGAGCGGGCGGGCGAAGAAGACGCGTAGGCCCACACGATTTCCAGTACCCGCCGCACGGTGATCCGCATCCAGCGGATGCGGGGCTGGCCGCCCATCTTGCCGGGTTCGACGGCGATCCGATCAAACGGCGGATCGACGACCGGACCCTGGCGCCGGGAACCGCGGCTGGGCGGCTCTTGAAAACTTCCTGGGAACTTCTCCCGGTTGGCAGCCGTATACTCAGATAGTCTATGGGAAAGAATGAACTGCTACCTGGCACGCTGGACATGATGGTCCTCAAGACGCTGACTCGCGGGACACTGCACGGCTACGCCATCGCGCAACTGCTTCGTCAGGTTTCCGACGACGTCCTGCAGGTGGAGGAAGGATCGCTGTATCCCGCCCTTCAGCGCCTGGAACTGAACGGCTGGGTGGAAGGCGAGTGGGGCCTGTCCACCAAGAACCGGCGGGCGCGTTTCTACAAGCTCACTGCCAGCGGCCGGAAAACGCTGTCTGCCGAAACGGCGAAGTACCGGCAGATGACGGGCGCCATAGCGCGAGTGATGGGGATGGCGTGATGACAGGGCGCTGGCTAAGACGGATCCGCTATTGGCTGCATAGCGGCGAGCGGGCGCGGTTGCTGCGCGAAGAGATGGAAATACATCTGGAGATGAAGACCGAGGAACTGATGGAGAATGGCATGACCGAATCGGAAGCTAGCGGCGCGGCACGGCGGCAAATTGGCAACCTGACCCTGCGGCAGGAAGAGGCGCGCGCAACGTGGATCGCGCGCTGGCTGAGCGACTTGATACAGGACGCGGCCTATGCGGCGCGAACGCTCCGGAAGCAACCCGGCTTCGCGGCCGCCGCCATCCTCTCGGCGGCATTGGGGATCGGCGCCTGCTCGTCGATCTTCGGCATTGCCAACTTTGCGCTTTTCCGCTCTCTGCCGGTTGCCGATCCATCGCGCCTGATGGGCGTTTCCGGCAGAAGTCTGAGCCAGGATCGGATGGGCCAGAGTGTCTCGTATCCCGACTTCGAAGACCTGCGGCACGCGCGTGCGTTTCAAGGGATGACGGCGTTCTTCCCGGCGATGCCCGCCAGCATATCGAGTAATAAAGAGCCGCAGCGCTACTGGGGGTCGCTGGTTTCGGCGAACTACTTCGACGTCGTGCGTCCGAGCTTTTCCGTAGGGCGCGGCTTCGATGCAGCCAGAGACGACCGTCAAGGAGAAGCGCCGGCCGTGGTGCTGAGCTACCAATTGTGGCGGTCCCGTTTTGGAGGCGATCCAAGTCTCATCGGACAAGTCATCGAATTGAACAACCGAAAGACCACGGTGGTGGGCGTCACTGGTCCTGACTTTCATGGCACGGAAATGATGATGACCTCGGACTTCTGGCTGCCTCTCTCGATGCTGGACAGCCTGGCGGACCCGGTTTTGGGAGCCAATCGTCTGACGGACCGCGGTGGGCAGTGGTTCATGGTTACGGGACGGCTTCGCGACGGGGTTACAGAGCGCGAGGCAAGCGCCGAGATCGATGTGATCGGCCAGCGGCTGAGGAGCGCGTATGCCGCTACCAATCGCGACCGCGGATTTCATATCGAACGCGCCGGTCAAATGAACCCAGGGATTCGGAGAATGGCGGCGGTGTTCTTCCTGATGTTGCTGGGCGTGGCGGCGCTGGTTCTCTGCACAGCCTGCGCCAACGTCGCCAACCTGCTGTTGGCTCGCTCGGTGGCGCGGCGGAAGGAAATCGCCACACGCCTCGCGATCGGTGCGGGACGCGGCCGGCTGGTCCGGCAACTACTCACGGAGAGCGTGATGCTGGCCCTGCTGGGAGGGATCGGCGGTTATGCGCTGGCGCAACTGGCGGCCCGCGCCATCGGAAGCTCCCGGCTGCCGATTGGGATTCCCCTCGATCTCTCCATCCGGCTCGACTACCGGGTGATGTTCTTTTGCGTCGCGCTTGCCGCATTCACCGGGGTGGTCTTCGGACTGCTGCCAGCGCTGCGGGTAACCCGGACGGACCTGACGGGCGGGCTGAAGGGCGACGGAAGCCGGCTCGGCCATTCCCGGCGCTTGGGACTGCGCAACCTGCTGGTAGTGGCGCAGGCCGGCATTTGCATGGTGCTCCTGATCTGCTCGGGGCTATTCCTGCGCAGCCTCTATTCGGCTCACAACATAGAGACCGGCTTCGCGCACCGCAACGTGCTTCTGGTGCCGTTCGATCCAAGCCTGAACCGGTACTCCCCAGTTGAGACGCGGCGCATCGTGGAGACTATCGTCGACCGCACCCGCGCCATTCCGGGCGTGGAATCGGTGAGCCTGACCAACAGCGTTCCGCTCAGTCTGGAAGGCACCCGGAATTCCTTCGTTCCCGAAGACAAGGTCTCCGATAAGCGGGAGAGCGGCCTGTCGGCCGACATTTACGCCGTCGCGCCGCGTTTTTTTGAGACGATGGGAATCCGCATAATCGAGGGCGAGGATTTTCGCCCGGACGTGCCCGCCGAGGATATTGCCGTCGTCAACCAGACGCTCGCCGACGAGGCATTTCCCAAGCGGAATCCGGTGGGGCGGCGCATTTTGTACTTAGGCAGGAGGGCGCGCATCGTAGGGCTAGTGGCCACCGCCAAGTCGCGCAGCATCGGTGAAGATCCGCGTCCCTGCCTGTACTTTCCGATTGCCAGGGATTTCCGGGGCAACGATTCGCTCACCGGCATCACCTTGGCGCTGCGCACGAGCGGCGATCCGGCCGGCTACGCGACGCCGGTCCGCCAGGCGATTCGGGATATCGATCCGACGCTCGCGATATTCGATGTGCGAACGATGGACACGCACCTCTCTCGCGCGCTGTTTCTGCCGCGAGCCGCCGCGTTCCTGTTCGGGTTCGCCGGCTTCATGGGGCTGCTCATCTCCACCGTCGGTATCTATGGCGTGATCAGCTTTGCGGTGGCCCGGCAGACCAGGGAAATCGGCATCCGCATAGCGCTGGGGGCCCGGCGCGGGCAGGTGCTTGGAATGGTGTTGAGACAAGGCCTGACGCTGACCGTCATCGGCGCCGCGATTGGTCTCGGGCTGGCACTCGCGCTGAGCCGAATGGCAGCGAGCCTGTTGTATGGCGTGAGTCCGACGGATACCATGACGTTCCTCGGAGTACCGGCACTCCTAATAATCGTTGCGCTGACGGCATGTCTGGCGCCGGCGCGGCGCGCGGCAACGCTCGATCCGACGCGATCGTTGAGGTGCGACTGACAGCGGGCTGTTAGTCGATTTGGGTAACCGTACACGCCGCTGACGTGCTGCTGCCAGCCGACGGCCTAGCCGTGGCGGTGGCCGGGTGGGGCGATCGCCGCAGCTACAATAGCCAGGCGACGGCACAAGTCCGGGTAGGCGAGTTTTCGCTCATCTGGATTGTCGACTGGGCCGGAAATGAAGCTCCACTAATGCTGCACCGTTATCATCGTTCCCGCCTGCGTCGTCAAGCCGTTGTACGTTGCGGTCACCGGCTGGTCGCCGCTCGCGAGCGAAGAAGGCACAACCACGTTGAACTGAAATTCGCCCGGCGTGACGTTTAAGCCGGCGAACGTGACTGTCGCGGCGATGCCTCCGATGGTGATCGCAGGCATCGGCGATAAAGTTCCCGACTGCGTTTCGGACCCTCTCACCACCGGTGTCGACGTGGATCCGAAACCGTTGGCGTACATCACGATTGTCTCGCCGGGCTGGGCCGGAGTGGTCAAACCGGGATACAGACTGGTGGGGCCGAGGTAACTTCCGTTGGCGTGGGTGGCCGCGATATAAGGTCCGCCGCCGAAGACGAAGAACGAGGGAGATTCCGCCTGCGCCCGCACCATGAATTTTGCGCCGATCACTCCATTGTTGGAGACCTGCACGGGTACCGATCCGGAAATGGCATCCGGAGGCGTGAGTATGTTGACCTGCGTGGGGCTGATGTAATAAATGTAGGCAGGCACGCCGTTGACCGTGACGCTGACTCCATCCAGGCTGGTGGGCAACTGGTTATTCACAAAATCCGGGTTCTGCCAGACGCGCGTATCGCCTGCCGGGCTGGTATTGGAGCCCAGGACCTCCACCCACGTGTTTGGTGCAATCGTAGCAACACCGCCCTCCGCATTCGCCACTAGCGCGACGGCCGGGGCGGGCGTGGTCAAAGGATCGGGCGCAAGACCGACGGGGGAGCCTCCCGGTCCGAAAATCGAGGAGTGGGGATCGATCTGGCCAGTGGCAACGTCGATGGTGGCGATGCCGGAACCAAAGCCGACAAAATAAGTGCCGTATTCGAGCAGCAGCACGGAGGTTAGATAGCCGTTACTGTCGGTAGTGCCTACCTGCGTGGCCGCGCCGGTTGTCGTGTTGATGGTGTATAGATTGCCGTTGAACTCCATGTACAGCGCGCTGGACCCGACGGAAAGCCTGGCATAGTAGCCCTGACCGTTGGGCACGGCGCTGGCGCCGAGCGGCCCAATCGCCGTCATGGCGCCCGTCTGGGGATTTATCGAAAATAGAGTAGCCACATCAAAAGAACCCGTACTGCCCAGGCCGTAGAGTCCCGTGGTGGTTGAGCCGAACGTGGCGAGATTGGGGGTGCCCGTCACTCCTCCTATGGGGGTTAGGCTTGCGTTGGCCGTGTTGACCGAATACAGCAGCCCGTTCTGTTCGGTGTACAGAGTGCCGTTCGCAACAGCAAGACCGTCGTATCCCCCGTTTCCCATATTGCCGATCAAAGTAAACGCGCCCGAGTTGAGATCGACGATGCCGAACGGATTCTGGACCCCCTGCGCCGCTGTTGTGAGCATGTAGGCGTTCGCCGTCAGCATAGCGGGCGGTGTGCCGGCGGGCACAGGATCGGGCGCGAGGCCGACCAGGGACCCTGGTCCTCCGGAGAGCGCGGCGGCGGGCGTGATCTGGCCGGTGGTGACGTTGATCGTGCCAATTTCGGAACCGGAGCCGCAGTAATACGTGCCGTTTTCGAAAAGCGGCACGGAGGTTAGATAGCCGTTACGGTCGGTGGTTCCCACCTGCGTAGCCGCGCCGGTGGTCGTGTTGATGGTGTAAAGATTGCCGTTGGACTCCATGTACAGCGTGCTGAAACCCACGGACAGCCTCGCATAGTAGCCTTGACCATTAGGTACGGCGCTGGCGCCCAGCGGCCCAATCGCCGTGATGGCGCCCGTCTGGGGATTTATCGAGAATAGCGTAGCCACCACGTTAGAGCCAGTACCGGCCAGGCCGTACAGTCCAGTGGTGGTTGAGCCGAAAGTGGCGAGGTTGTTGCCGTTGATCCCGCCGATGAGGGTGAGACTTGCGTTGCTGGTGTTGACCGAATAAAGGAGTCCGTTCTGTTCGGTGTAGAGAACGCCATTCGCAACAGCCAGGCCGTCGTATCCCCCGTTTCCCATATTGCCGATCAATGTAAACACTCCCGTTTTGAGGTCGACGATCCCGAGCGGATTCTGAACCCCCAGCGCCGCTGTTCCAAGCATGTAGGCCATATCGTCGGCCAGTAAGCTGGCTGGGAGCGCGACGAGAACTCCAATTGTAAAGAGACCTGCGGCGGCGTTTTTGCAAATACTCATATTCCCCTCCTGTTTCCGATCAGCTACGCTAGTGTACCGCGACTGGCCGCACGGGTTCCATGAACTGGCGGAGAAGGTCCTGCGCGTCGAGGGAGGTAATCTCCAGCCTTACCGGGCCCCCAGCCTGATCGGTCCTCGCAAGTTGGCCAGCAACCGGCAATCGCGTTGGCACCCCCCAACTTGGACGGAAAACGTCCGACGCGCCGGAGTGCAGCCAAATGAAAGCCAAGGCGGGAGCCCGGACGCTTGGGATTGCTCCTTCGGAACACCCTTCACGGATGCTAGTTAGCCAGCGGTACCCCGAACCGGAGAACTGGCCAGGTTGTGATCTCGCGCGTCCGGCTTGCACCGAGGCAGCCTCGAACGCCGCCCCGTCCCACCCTCCCGTCAGCCCTGGTGCTGGTCGTCGCCGACCTGCTCCAACCGGCCGACGGCCTTGCCGTGGCAGTGGCCGGGTGGGGCGAGCGCCGCAAGGCTGCTGGCGGGGAATGTGCCGATCGCCGCAGCCAAAACGCCCGGCTACGAACCGGGTTCCGAGCCCTTCGAGCGGAAGAACTTCGACTAAGCGGTTCCGCTCATCATCGTGGGTCTCGCTCCTGCTCGCGGTTACCGGGTTCCTCAAAGGCCGGCGGGCCCCGAAATCCGATTAGGCGAGTCAGAGTGGCGGCCCCTCCCGATCACCGGGCCGGATCGACCGGGATACGTTTGACCGAGACCTTCTTCGTCTCGTTCTCCCCGAGTTCGATTGCCGACGAGTACGCCTCCCGCGGCGCCGTCACCTTTGGGTCCAAGTGCGAGCCGGGCTCCATCTCCTCCCAGGCATAGACGCGGTACTTGCCGGGGCGCACACCCTGAAAACGGAACTGCCCGCCATCGCCAGCTTCGGCTGTCCGATATAGCGCGGACTGCTCGGGCTGCGGCGGTTCCGGGATGAGGCAGGCGATTCCATCCGCCGGCCTTCCTTGCTCGTCGAGAATCACGCCATCGATCTGCGCGCCCAGGAAACTGATTACCAATTCCAAGCGGGACTCGGGTGCCGGTTCGGTGAGGTCAATTCCGATTAGCGCGTCCTTGTCTCCGAACTTAGCCGATTTCAGGTAGGCTCCTGGAGGGAGTTGCATGAATTGGTACGAGTAGCGGCCGGGCAGCAGCGGCCCGACCTTGAACGATCCGTCGGCGGCGACTTGCGCTACGCCGCTTTGAGTTGCCGGAGGTATTGCGCGAAGGGCAAAGCGCATGCCGGAAGCCCCGCCCGGGCCGCCTTCGAATTTGAGCTTTCCCTGCAAAGGCGCGCCCTGTTCCGGCTTCAGGAAGATGCCGGCCATATCCGCCTGTACGTTGATGGCCTGCTGAACTACCGCGGACGTGGGGCCGCCAGGCAGAGCCGCCATCAGCGTATAGGGGCCGGCGGGCACGGAATTGAACTGGAACGTGCCGTCCGGCCCAACTTGGGCGGCGTTATTGAATGAGACGGCGCTCACCGCCGCGGACCGGAGGGTCACTGTCACACGCGCGCCGCTCGACGGCAACGCTCCCACCGAACCGCTGACGCGATAGCACCGCGATTTCAGGACGGAAAAGCTCGCGTCAACGCTCTCCCCGCCCTTGGCGACAATCGCCTCGGCTGCGCTTTGATCCCCCTTCCCGGGATAATAAGTGGTGACGTCGATCTCTTTATCGAGACCGGCGTCGGGCATAGCATTCGCCGGTCTCGCGGCCAAATAGTAGCGTCCTGGCGCCAACCTGTTGAACAGGAACTCCCCCGTGCGCTCCGGGCTGACAGTTGAAACGGCCGATGTTTGCCGCCGCCCATCCTGATACTTCTCCTGCAGCAGTACGAGTATCGGGGCGCCCGCGGTCCCGTCGTACTCGACCTTTCCCGATATGACCGCCTGCTCGGGGAGACGGATTTCGAGGCCCGTTATCGGGATGCCTTGCCTCACCGTCAGGACGGTCCCCGAACCCCACTGGGTCTTGGCGCCGTAACGGGTGCGCAGGTAGCCCGCCTTGTCCGCCATCAGGCGGTATCTGCCGGGAGGGATGCCATAAAACTCGAATCTTCCGTCGCGCGCCGAAACGATGTTGAAGGGCGGCATCGGCTCGCCCAAGGCGTTGGTCGCGGAAGGCAGCAGGATCAGATCGGCTTTCCGAAGCGGTGCGCCCTTGGAATCGAGGGTGATGCCGGCTACGTCCGGCTTCGCCTCGGGCGCATTCTGAGCGTGAAGCCCGACCGCGCACACAAGAGCGAGAACACAGTTAGCGAATTTCATAGGCCGGCCCTCCTAAGCGCGTCCGCCATGGACTCAGCGGAGATCCGCTTCATTACGAGCGTCTGGCGGTCACCTTCTTTTAAGTCGATCCGTTCCCCCTGGCCCGCGAACGGCCTGATGAATTCCGGGGACCAATGCGCCGTGTCCAGGATGCTTTCCCAGGCGTACACCTTATAGACCCCCGGCGCGACGGTCCGGAAACGAAAGTTCCCCTGCCGGTCCGCTTTGGCGGTTGGATAGAGCCACCCGAAACCTGGCCGTTGAGGCTCGGGAACCAACGTCACCGTACCGGACACGGGCTTGCCGTTGGGGTCTGCCAGCGAGCCGTCCAGCACCGGCGCTTTCTGGCTGATCGCGATCTCAATCGGGGCGTTATCCTGCCCGCCCCAATCGAGCGGTTGATCCAGGAGGTCTCTCGGGCCGAAACGCGCGGACTTCATATAGCAGCCGCTCGGAAGTCCCGTCACATTGAGTATGTACGTTCCCGCCGCAACGGAGGGAATGCTGAAAGTCCCATCAGGTTTGACCTGCGCCGTCGATGTAACTTTGTAGTAACCAGTCGACACCAGTTCGATTCGGGCTGGCGGCACGGCTGTTTCCGATCCCGGCGGAGCGCCCTCGAGCGATACGGAACCACTGAGCGGCACAGCCGCGGCGTTCAGTTGGATCTTCTCCAGGTCCTCGCCCTGGACTACGATATCCTGCCAGCCCAAATAGCCAAGCCTCCTGCTGTACACGGCAATCGTGTGCGAGTCTGGCCACATGTTTGCCATATCGAACGAGCCATCGGGCTGAATGTCTGCGCCGTAACCCCACCCCATTCCCCAACCCGGTCCCGGCACCCGAACCACGCGCGCACCCTGCAACTGAGCCGGATTCCCCACGACCTTACCCCGGACGTGGACAATCGGAACGTTCCCCATCTTGAACTTTCCCAGGTCTATTACCTGCCCCGGCCCGATCTCGATCTGTGACGTTTCTTCAAGGTGGTGAACGCCACCCCAGTGCGTAAGGTCCGGGCGCACGTACTGCTGACCCGGCTTCCCGGCAGGCACGGGTGCGCGCTCGCCAACGCTCCACGTGGGCTGGGTATCCGCCACAAGGTAATAGCGGCCAGGCGGCACCTCTATGCGGAACGCGCCGTCGTCCTTCGAATCGGACCTGGCGGCAACCGTGCCGCGCCGCCGTCCGTAGTAGTATTGCGTCACCAGGGCGATCATATCCGCCCGCGCTATGGGATCGCCGTCTTCGTCAACGGTTCTGCCGACGAACGCCGCGGTTTCCGGTAATTTCGCGTCGATCCCGGTAACCGTTCCGCCCCCGTCCAAAGTCACGACCTCTCCATCCTCCTGGATACCGGGCCGGGCGCCGTATATCGTCCGGAGGTAGTCCTTGTGCTGAAACTGGATCGTGTAGGATCCCGGCGGTATGCGTTCCAGAGAGAACTTGCCCGCGGCATCGGTTCGCGTGAGCGGAACCGGCTGGGGCGTTCCGGACTGAGTCATTGTCCCGGCCAAAGTGCCGACGGCCTGGCTTGCCGGGATAACGGGCAGAAGCCTCACCGTTACGTTCCCCACCGGCTTGCCTGCCGTGGTGGATACGGTCCCCGAGAGGCTTGCGAATTTCTTCTCTTCTTCTTGCCCATCCGCAACGGGCGGAGCCGGCGCCCGCGGCGGAGCAAAGAGCGGATCGAACAGCAGCGCAGCGTAGATCTTGCTCGAGATACTCAGCGGGGGCGGCTCCAAAGCCTGCAGTTGAGCGCTTTGTACCCGCGGCGACAGCCGGGGCATTGCGAATACGCGCTGCCTTGCGGCCGTGCCCCGAGGCTGGTCGGCGTGTAGCGCCGAACCCAGCATCCCTGCCAGGCAAAGGAGACTCAGGGCAAGCGCCGTCCCCGGACTGGGCAGTCCATGGGAGAGTGGTTGCGACTCCCCCGCCAGCCTGCGGATTCTCTCCAGCAGCGAGCCGCCGGTAGCCGCCAGCGCAGGCCGCGGGCGCGGGGCCCGCCGCGATTCCAGATCGGCAAGAGCGCGCGCGTAAACCACTGCGTCACCCGTAGCCGCTACCGCAATATCGTCGCAGCACAACTCGCGCTCTATACGAATCTGCCGCGAGATCCACCACACCGCCGGATGATAGAACAGCAGCGCCTCCGCGATGCTCTGAAGTATGCTTGCCAGGTAATCCTGGCGGCGGATGTGAGCCAGTTCGTGCGCCAGAAGCGCCGCGATTTGCTCCAACTGCGCGCCCGTTAGAGCATCGAGCGGCACGAGAATCACCGGCTTCAGCCAGCCGATCACAGTGGGAACCTCGGTAAGAGACGAAACCAGCAGGCGGGCCGGGCGAGTCGAGCCTACCCGGGCGGCAACCTCTCTCAGTTTCTCTTGCCATTCCGGAGGCGCCGGATGTGCCGTAGCGCGCAAGCGCGCGGTGAATCGCCAGGCGAAAAACAAGCGGGCCGAAAACACGGCGACACCTGCCACCCACGCTGCCACTACGGCAGGCAGATACCGCTGCCAACTCTCCGCCGATAACGCCCACTGCGCCGGCGCGGCGCTTCGCTCGGAGCGGGCCAGCATCAGGAACGTGAACGCGGGCGTCCCAAGCATAACCGCGAGAGCCACGCACGCGAGGGCGTAGCGCCCTTGGGCCGGCAGAAAACTTCGCGTCATCGCGCGGACTAACGCGTAGAGCCCCGTGATCGCGGCACCCTGCCACAGGAAGTGTATGAGTGTCCAGCCCAGACGTTGGACCCACAAATCAGACCAGATCGCGTTCGTCATCGCGCTTTCCTCCGGTTCTCAAACTCATCGATCACGCGGCGGATTTCGGCGAGGTCTTCAGCCGATGCCCGCTGAGCGTTCAGCGCACCCAGGACCAGGTTTCTGGCGGATCCCTCAAAAGCCCGCTGCAAAACATCGCCCGCTATGCGCGCCTGCACTTCTTCCTTGGAGACCGCTGGTTCGTAAAGATGGGACCGGTACCGCTCGCTGCGCCGCAGCAGGCCTTTTTCGTTCATCACCTGCATCTGCTTCAGCGTGCTGGTGTAGCCGGTGTCTTTGGCCAATGCTTCGTGTACTTCCCGAACCGTGCTTGGTCCGATTCGCCACAACGTGGTCAGGATGGCAAGTTCGGCTTCCGACGGGTTTACGTGCATAGCGGAAGCATACTACGAACAATAATCGTACGTCAATAACGTTTTTTCGTACAATGACGAGTGAGGTTCGTAGAAGGCATGCACGCCGTTGCGCCGGCGGGCGAGAGGGATGCAGAGGAGGGTGGGACTAGCTGCGGTTTTCGGGACGAGCGGCGGCCCTTCACGAAATCGGTAGATTGGCTGCTCCGAAGACTGCTTAGCCCCGTCGCGATACCCTAAAGCAGAGAGACAGTCATGCGGGATTACTTGAGATCTCTCGCTCAGTTGTTGCAGGAACAAGGCGAGGGATCGCTTGCTGCGATCGTCGAAGATGCGATCCCCGGCCCGGATCACGAGCTGGACCTGTTCCTCGTGTCAAATGAGCTATGGGGCGGGGCGGGCTCTATTGCGGACCAAGCGGGAATGACGCGGACCGGGCATCGCACTGAGGGATCCCGGAAAATCCAACGGTCTCTTATTCAACTGGGTAACGAGCAGATCCGAATCGGGAAGGTAAACTCGCGTACCGCGTCGTGGGTGGAAGTTTTCAGCAAGTGGGAGAAAGCTGGCATTTGACGGATTGGCTGGGGAGGCGGGCGAGCCGCCGCGCCGACACAAGCAGTGCAAAAGCCAAGTTTCCTTGTCTCACTAACGGCGGATTTCGGGATGGGGCCGCCGAGGCCTTAAATCAGGGCTTCCAGCGTTCCAGCACTCGATCCGAAATCGGGTGTTTTCGCCCTGTCGGTGAACTTCTTCCTGTCGCGTGCGAGAAATGGGGTCCAGGTTCCTCCGAGCCGATCGGCATGCTGCGCGCGATCCTCCCGCGAGGTGTGACTTCCACGGACTTGCAGGAGCGGGTGCCTTCGTCCGCGTCGGGTGCATCGATCACGAGAACGGGAAAAGGGCGCCGCGCGATGCCGTCGCATCCGCGTGGCCCCTATTGCCCATTGCAGCCGTCCGCTGAACGCGGGATAACTGATTGTTGGGCACCCGTCCGGCGTTCGGATGCGGCACTGAAGGACCAATACCCGGGAGGACGCAAGGAGCGCTTATGTTGCGATGGAAACGCGCGGCAATTGCAGCAGCCGTCCTGGCCGCCTGCGCCTGGGCGCAGAACTACACCATCAACACCGTGGCAGGCGGCGGGCTGCCGCCAACCCCAAATGCGGCTCTGTCGTCTCCAGTGGGGCCGGCCTGGGTCGCCTGCGACTCGGCCGGCAGCCTGTATTTCAGTTCTACGGCGGCGGTATTCAAGGTCGATTCGACGGGGACAATGATCCGCGTGGCGGGTTCACCCGGTGGTGCGAGTCCGCTGGGCGACGGCGGCCCGGCAGCGAGCGCACGTCTGATCCAGCCCGCGGGACTCGCTTTCGACTCGGCCGGAAGCCTGTACATCGCCGACTATCTCGATAACCGGGTCCGCAAAGTCACGCCGGCAGGCGTGATCTCGACCGTGGCCGGCAATGGCGCCGCGGGCCACTCCGGGGACGGCGGCCCAGCCACCCGCGCTCAACTCAATGGGCCCAGCGGCCTGGCGGTCGATTTGGCGGGCAACCTGTACATCGCCGACTCCCTCAGCGATTACATTCGCAAAGTGACGCCCGATGGCACGATTTCGACCTTTGCGGGAATCGGTGTCGGGGGGCTCTCCGGCGATGGGGGCCCAGCCACCCGCGCCACGCTCTTCCAGCCGGAGGGATTGGCGGTCGATTCCGCAGGGAACCTCTACATCGCGGACGTGAATAATTGCGCCATCCGCAAAGTGACGCCGGCGGGGACGATCTCGACCGTGGCGGGCAACGGCATCAGCGCAAATATCGGGAACGGCGGCCCCGCTTCGAACGCCGAGTTCGAATATCCGTATGCGGTTGCGGTGGATTCCAGCGGCAACCTGTACATCGCCGACGATTCCGCCTTGCAGATCCGCAAGATATCGACCGCCGGAATCATCACGGATTATGCGGGCGGCGGTGGCGGCGGCAACCCCGGCGATGGCGGTCCCGCCGTCGCCGCCACGTTTGTGAAGCCGATGACCGTGGCGGCCGATTCCAAAGGCAACCTGTACGTCGCCGATTGGGGCACGAACACGATCCGCAAAATCACCGCGGCCGGCGAGATCTCGACCGTTGCCGGCTCGGGCACCACATCCTTCGGCGACGGTGGGCTTGCGACCAGCGGCGGACTCGACGGTCCGCAAGGCGTGGTTGCGGATGCCGGCGGCAACCTGTACATCGCCGATTCGAGCGGCAACCGGGTTCGCAAGGTAAGCCCGAACGGGACCATTACGACCGTGGCGGGCAATGGCCAGAAAGGCTATTCAGGCGATGGCGGTCCCGCCACCAGCGCGACGCTCGACACACCTGTGGCGCTCGCCATCGATTCCCTGAGCAATCTGTACATTTCGGAATACAACAACGACACGGTGCGCAAGGTCACGCCGGCCGGGACGATCTCGACGTTCGCCGGCAATGGCACTTGGGGATACTCCGGGGAGGGAAAGCCGGCCATCAGCGGCGGCCTCTCCGCTCCCTCCGGCCTGGCGGCCGACGCGAGCGACAATCTCTACATCGCCGAAAACATGGGGAATCGCGTGCGGAAGGTGACGCCGGACGGCGTCATTTCGACGGTTGCGGGAAACGGCAAGACGGGGTACTCGGGCGACGGCGGTCCGGCCACGGCCGCCATGATTACCATTCCCAACGGAATCGCGGTGGACGCGAGCGGGAACCTTTATATCGTGGACGGATACTATTACGTGATTCGCAAAGTCACGCCCGCGGGCATCATTTCGACCTTCGCGGGCAACGCCTTTCCCAACTACAACGGCGACGGCGGCCCGGCGACCAAGGCCGGAATCGGCAACCCAAGCGGAGTCGCCGCGGACTCGAGCGGAAACGTGTTTCTTACTCACTCTGTGAGGTCTGTGCCGGATTTTACCGTGGTACGCATGGTGGCGCCTTCCGGCATCATCTCGACGATTGCCGGCAGCGGCGCTCGAGTCTACAGCGGCGATGGCGGCGCGGCCACGGGCGCCAGCTTCGGCGCGGGCCTTGGACTGGCTGCCGACAGCTCGGGAAAAGTGTTCGTCGCCGACTCGATGGACGACGTTGTGCGCGTGCTGGTTCCGGCGAATCTGATGCCGTCCATCGCGGACGGCGGCGTGGTCCCCTCGGGCAGCACGGTGAACACGATTCAGCCGGGCGAGTGGGTGTCGATCTATGGCTCCAATCTGGCCAATACGGTGGCGGTCTGGAAGGGCGATTTCCCAACTACGCTTGGCGGCACCATCGTCACCATCGATAGCAGGCCGGCTTACCTTTCGTACGTCAGCCCCAGCCAGATCAACCTCCAGGTTCCGGACGACGCGGCGACCGGTCCGGTCTCCGTAGCGGTGACCACGCCGTCAGGAACGGCCACGTCGACTGCCACGCTGGCTGCGGTCGCGCCGGCATTTCTGCTGCTCGACAACAAGCATGTGGCCGGGATCATTCTGCGCCCGGATGGTTCGGGATCGCAGGGCGGAGGCGCCTACGATATCCTTGGGCCCACGGGCAACTCGCTCGGGTACCCTACGGTGCCGGCAAAGGCGGGCGATACCGTCGAACTGTTCGCCACGGGGTTTGTACCGACGAATCCGGCCGTGCCGCCCGGGCAGGCCTACTCGGGGACGGCGCCGGCCTTGGATGCGGTGAACGTGGCAATCGGCGGTTGGAACGTGACGCCGATGTTCGCGGGGCTATCGGGCGCCGGCCTGTTCCAGATCAATCTGACGATTGCCGGAGGTGAGGGCCCCGGCGATGTGCCGCTAGTGGCAACAGCCGGCGGAGCACAGACGCCGTCCGGCGTGGTGATATCGCTGCGGTAGGGGATACGGCTCCAGATTCAGCTCGGAGCGCCCGGATGGACGGCCAGGCGAAGAACTCGTCGAGCCCGAGATTGTGCACGCGACGCGCGATCGGAGAGCAAGACCAGTTCCTTCAGCTTCTGCCAGTGGCTCGTTAGCGGAACTACAAATCAAGTCGTTCACTTATTAATGGGCGTTTTCGGAGCACGGGCAGGTCCTTTGTTCCATCGTAGAGTCATAGTGGCCCCAGCGGAACGCGTGGAAGCCGCTCCAGGACCGCCGCTTGCGGCGCCGTCCTGAGTCGGCTGTACAATCAAGGAGTAGCCTGCGGCGTCGCGACGCACAGAATCCGCCGCCAGACCGGCAGCCGTTTCGCGTGGCATGGACGGCGTTTGGTGCGCCAGTTCGGGCTTCGATGAATCGGTTCGCCGCGACGCGAATCGAAATGCGACAAACAGGTGATTTCGATGACAGAGATAAGCTCCAGGTTTGTCCCGATTATGCCTTGGTTGAAACGGCCGCGGTGGATCGCGCTCCCGGCCGCGGGAGTCGCTTGCCTTGCCATGGCCGTATCCCAATTGTTGGGCCAGGCTCCCGGATCGGGCAATGGGAACGCTCCCGTTTGGCAACTGGATTTGAAGAAGTTCCCGCCCGCGGGCTACCAGCTTCAGTTCACGAAGCCCGCCAAGGACAGCGCGGGCCAGCCCGTTCTGGAGGCGGACTCCCGTGGCAACGCGAGCTCTTGGCACTCCTGCCTCGTGCTGCCGAAGGGGCTGCTCAAAGCGGGCGAGGAATACGTGGCGGTTCTCGATTATGAGATCGTCGATTATTCCGGCGAAGGCAGCTACTTTTACCTCTTCGCCCGTTCCGACAGTCTGGGTTATGGCGCGGATCAGTGGCGGAAGTGGGGCGGCGACGCCGGCACCCGCGGCACGGCGAAACTCCACATCGCGCCAACGGCTGGGGATTTCCAGATTACGGCCGGAATCTACAAGCAGGGCGCCATGCGGATTCGAAACCTGCGGATTCTGCATGGCAACGGATGGTCGGCCGTCCCGTTAACGGCTTCCTCGGGAAGCGAGCCACCACCCACGCCGCCTACGGGAGCGCAGCCCTTTTCCGTGGATCCTCCCGCAAATCCAAACGGTCCCGTGGTGAATCCGGCCGATTTCGGAGCGGTAGCCGATGGAGACGCTCCTCCAGCCACCGGCCCCGACCGGAACCTCGCGGCGTTCAAGGCGGCGATCGCCAAGTGCCGGGAGACGGGCGCATCCAAACTCACGCTGCCCAAGGGCGTCTATCGGTTGACCTCGGGCGAGGGCATTACGTTTGAGGGATTGAACGATTTTGTATTCGATGGCGGCGGATCCACCCTCCTCTTTCATCAGACCAGTGGCGGCGCGGGGATGCAAATCAAAAAATGCAACCGCGCCGTGTTTCGCAATTTCAACATGGATTGGGATTGGACCATCGATCCCCTGGCCTCGGTGGGACGGGTCACCGCTCTGGCGCGGGACTCCTCCTATTTCGAGACGCGTTTTGAGGGCCCCGCGCCGCTCGATCCGAAGCGCTGGGTGACGATGAACCCGCTGGACGAGAAACTGCTCGCGCCGGGAGCCGGCAAAGAACTCGGCGGGTTTACGCCAACCAGAATCGAAAGCCTGGATCCGCAAACGGTTCGAGTCTGGCTTCCCCATCCCGTCGCGCCGGTCGTTGGGCAGCTCTACTTATTGCGTCATCATATCTACGACAAGCACTGCATCCTGATGAACGGCAACGCGCATCTCTCCCTTCAAGAGGTGACCATATTTTCGTTTCCCGGGATCGGGTTCCTGGTGACCGGCGACCAGCATCATTTCGAACTGCTGCATTGCCGGATCTCCTATCCAAAGAACCAGCGGCGCTGCATCACCACCACTTCAGACGGCTTTCACGTGGATCAATCTCAAGGCTTCATCAAGCTGGAGGATTGCGATTTCGGTTACACGGGCGACGACACGGTGAACATCCATGTCAACATCCATATGGGGGTGCGGCAAGTGGATGGCCACACCCTGGTGGCTATGGGAATCGTGGATTGGAGGTGTCCCTTCTCGGCGGGCGATCCCGTGGAGATTCGGAACGGCGATTACTCCCCAACGGGCTTCACGGGGAAGCTGAAATCCGCGAATTGGGATTCCAAGGCCAATCAAACCACGTTGGTATTCGAGCAGGAACTACCCAAGCGCGTGGCTCCCGATTCGATGCTGTTTAACCATCGCTTCAGCTCCGGCAACTTCATCGTCCGCAATTGTTACTTCCACGAGAATCGCGCTCGCGGCATCCTTGCCAATACCTCCGATGGACTGATCGAAGGAAACCGTTTTTTCCACAATCAGTTCGCGGCGCTGCACTTGATCGCGGAAGTCAACTCCAGTTGGGCTGAGGGCTTTGGCGCGCAAAACATCGTCGTTCGAGACAACGAGTTTCGGACGGTGAATCCGTCGGGGGCGACCGACGCGGCGGCGGTGTATGTGAGCGCGGACGTGAACGGCAGTCCGGCCCGCTACCCTCTATTGAAAGACCTGCTGCTGGAGGGCAACACGTTTCTGGAGCTTCCCGGTCCGGCGATCACGGCTGCCTCATTTGAGAACCTGGTGATTCGGGGCAACCACATTGTCGATCTGGGACCCGCCGCGGCCACGATGCGCGGCGGCATACGGGCCGAGTTGGGAAGCGGTCTTTGGGTGGACGGGAACGACTGGGTGACGCAAAAGGACAGCGCTTCGCCAGCCCTCTTCTACGATCCCGACACGGCCTCGAAAATCGTCCGGGGCTCCAATCGCGCAACTGTGGGAGCCGGCAAGCCCGCGCCCGCACCGGCGAGACCGTAGCGGCGGGTTCCATCGCGAATTCGCGGCGGGGGGCCCGCGGTCATCGGAATGTGGCGCGTGCACAGATTGGGCCAGATAAGCGCCACGAAAACCGGCCAAACTGCCTGACTCCAGGTCGCTTGCACTCAGCCATTCGCGCCAGCAGATTTGGCGGGTTTTTACCCATCTTGCGCATGTGCCCGTGTTGGCACGCCTGGAACTCCTGACCGGGAAAACCCGCCGCCGAATGGATTCCTCCTGTGAAACGCCATTCACGGATGCTAGTTGAACCAGCAGCACCCCAAGCCGGGTAACTGGCCAAGTTGCGCTCTCTTCCGTCTGGCTTGCACCGAGTCACCCGCGCACTCCGACCCGTTCGAACGTCAGCCCTGGTATTGCTCGTCGCTGACCGGTTCCATCCACTCGACGGCCTTGCCGTCAAGCTGCTCCTGAATGGCGATATGGGTCATAGCGGTGGTTGGCGCGGCCCCGTGCCAATGCTTCTCGCCGGGCGGGATCCAGACCACATCGCCGGGGCGGATTTCCTCCACCGGGCCGCCCCATCGCCGCACCCGGCCGCAACCGGCGGTCACGATCAGGGTCTGGCCCAGGGGGTGGGTGTGCCATGCGGTGCGGGCGCCGGGTTCGAACGTCACAGCGGCGCCGATCACGCGGGCTGGCGCGGGCGGGTTGAAGAGGGGGTCGATCCGCACCGTGCCGGTGAAATACTCCGCCGGCCCTTTGCCGGAAGGCTGCGATCCGCTTCGTGTGATTTGCATTTCTTGATCTCCTGCGCGCGGCCGTTCAGAGGCCGGTCATCGCTTCCAGTTTCTCGGGATACCGGGCGCCTTGCACGGTGATCTGCGAGGCCGCGGTTTCGATGTCGCTGAGATCGGCGGGCGTGAGTTCGACCGACACTGCTCCGATGTTCTCGTCCAGGCGGTGCAGTTTGGTGGTGCCGGGGATCGGCACTATCCACGGCTTCTGGGCCAGCACCCAGGCGAGCGCGATCTGCGCGGTCGTGGCCTTCTTCCGCTGCCCGATGGCGGCGAGCAGATCGATCAGCGCCTGATTCGCCTTGAGGGCCTCGGGCGTGAAGCGGGGCAGGGTGCCGCGGAAATCGGACTTGTCGAATGTGGTGGCATCGGTCATCGCGCCCGTGAGGAAACCCTTGCCCAGCGGGCTGTAGGCGACCAGGCCGATTCCAAGTTCCTCGAGGGTTGGGATGACCTCCTTCTCAGGAGTCCGGGTCCACAGCGAGTATTCATTTTGCAGCGCCGCGACAGGTTGGACGGCGTGGGCGCGGCGGATGGTCTTCACTCCCGCTTCGGAGAGGCCGAAGTGCTTCACCTTGCCGGTCTGGATTAGTTCCTTCACCGCTCCGGCGACGTCTTCGATGGGCACGTCGGGGTCGACGCGGTGCTGATAGAAGAGATCGATGCGATCGGTCCTGAGGCGCTTGAGCGAGGCGTCGGCGACCTGCTTGATGCGCTCCGGACGGCTGTTGAGACCCTGCCAACCGGGGCTTCCATCGGGATTGAGATTGAAGCCGAACTTGGTGGCGATCGCGACCTGCCCGCGGACCGGGGCGAGCGCTTCGCCCACGAGTTCCTCGTTCGTGAACGGGCCGTAGACCTCGGCGGTGTCGAAAAATGTGATACCGCGCTCCACGGCCGCCCGGATAAGTGCGATCATCTCCGGCTTGTCTTTGGGCGGACCGTAAGAGAAGCTCATTCCCATGCAGCCGAGTCCGAGAGCCGAGACTTCCAGGCCGCTGTTTCCAAGTTTGCGTTGATGCATAGTGCCTCCTTCTTCTAAGCGAATAACTGTTGGGCGCGCATTACGTGGTCGCGCACCTGGACGCCGTTGGGACAATCGACCGAGCAGGAGCCGCACTCGCTGCAACGGATGGCGCGGACGTGCTCAGGCAGCGCGAGATAATGCTCGCGGGCCATGGCGAACTGGCCGTAACCCTCGACGTAGGTCAGGAAGCGCAGCATGTCCGGCACGGGGACGCCCTTGTCGCAAACGCCATTGCAGTGTCCGCACATGCGGCAGTAGGACGGCCCGATCACGGCCAGCAGCGACGCGAGGATCTGCTCGTCCTGGGCGGTGTAGGGTTCCGTCATGGCGCGCAGGTTTTCGTCGAGCTGCTCGTGGTCGGTCATGCAGACGATGGCGGTATCCACGGACTGGTTTTTGAGCGCCCACTTGATGGCCGCCAGCGGGCCGCCCTTGGCGCCGAGGACCTTCCTAATCGTCTGCGGATCGGCGCCGTACAAGCGGTCGCCGCGGCCGACGCGCTCTACGCCGCCGGCCATGGTCTTCATCACCACGATTCCCATGCCCGCCTTGCGCGCACTCTGAATGGCCGTGGTCAGGTCGGCCTGGCGCGCCTGGCGGTCGTTCGTGGCGATATTCTTCATGGAGAAGTTGTAAGTGCTCAGGACCACGTCGGTCTGGCCGCGCTTCACCAGGTGGGGGAGCATCTGGTCCATATTGAAGTGGGTGCTGACGCCGGCGAAGCGGATTTTGCCGGCCTGCTTGGCGGCGCGCTGCACTTCCAACAGATCGTCGGTAACTTCTTCCGGGGTGCTGCGGTTGTGCAGGTACCAGATGTCGAGGTAATCGGAGCCGAGCTCGCGCAGGCTGGTGTTGAGGTGGTCCTCGGCCTCCTGCCGCGTCTTGGCCATGGTCTTGCTAGAGAGAACCACCTTCTGCCGCTTGCCCTTGAGCGCGGCGCCTACCATGCGTTCGTTGTTGCCGTTCTGGTAGAGGCGCGCCGTATCGAAATGCACGATGCCGATGTCGGCGGCGCGCTCGATGACCGTCGGGTCCGATGTGGTCATGCAACCGAAGGAAATAGAGGTGACCTTCAGCCCGGTCTTGCCCAGCGTGCGATAGGCCAGCGCGGGGGACGGCGGGCGGGCGGCGGGCTGATTCTGCGGGGCCGCGAGCGCGGCAGCCGGCACGGTCAGACCGGCCGCGAGGAAGTTTCTTCGGGAAGCGTAAGAACTCATACGATGGGCTCCTTGTGGGGCGATGACGCTCTCTCAACTATAGGCTAGAGGCAAGCGCGTGGGAAGCGGTATCCCGATCCTTCCGATTTCTTGCCTATTCCTCTTGCTCGGTTGATCGACGCACAGCGGGAGCGGTTATCCTGGGGTAATGAAACACCCCACTCCGCCGCCGGATCGGGCACGCGAACTGCGCGCCGAGCTGGCCCGCAAGATTGCCTCGTTCATGGGATCGGCGGAGAGACGGGTAATGGACGCGCCGGGCCTGACGGTGGTGCGGCGAACCAATACGACCGCTCCGTGTTCCATGACGTACAGCGCGGGCGTGACCGTGGTCGCGCAAGGGCGGAAGCGGGTGGATCTGGGCCGGACCACCTTCATGTGCGAGGCCTCGCGATACCTGGTGACGGCGGTGGACTTGCCCGTGTTCAGCCGGGTAATCGAGGCGAGCGAGCAGGTGCCCTGCCTGGCGATGTCGCTCAAGCTCGAAATGCCGATGGTGCGGGAGGTTCTCAGCCGGGAGGAGACGCAGGTGGTCGAGGCGCCGCCGGACAGTCCCGGCATGGCGACCGGCGAGACCACGGCAGAATTCCTCGACGCGTGCTGCCGGCTCGTGGACCTGCTGCACACGCCGCGGGACCTTGCGTTTCTCGGCAGCCTGATTCAGCGCGAGATCGTCTACCGGATCCTGCGGGGACCGGTGGGCGCGCGTTTGAGGGCAATTGCCACGCTGGGAGAGCAGAGCCAAAGGACGGCGAAGGCGATCACGTGGGTCCGGGCAAACTATGCCAAGCCGCTACGGGTGGAAGACCTGGCGGATGTGGCGGGGATGGGCGTATCCACGCTGCACCACCATTTCCGGGCGCTGACGGCCATGAGTCCGTTGCAGTATCAGAAACAGCTTCGATTGCAGGCGGCGCGGGGGCGCATGCTCACGGATGGTCTGGACGCGGCGAGCGCGGCCTTCGAGGTTGGATACGAGAGCGCCAGCCAGTTCAACCGCGAGTACAGCCGGTTGTTCGGCCAGCCGCCGATGAGGGATATTCGGACGCTGCGTTCGCCGGGCGCGCCGCCACTGGAATCGGGCGGGAACCGGCAGAGCGTGGTCTGAGCGAAGGCACCGCCTAATCCGAAACTCGCTTGCCGAAGTACAGATGGCCGCATTCTTCGCCATCGAATTCCGCAACGCGAGGAAGGCGTCCCCACAGGTCGAATCCCGAGGACTCCATCATTCGCACGCTGGCTAGGTTCCGATCGAGTAGAATCGCGAAGATGTTCTTGATCCCCAGACCTGGACAGGCGTCCATGACGTGGTTGAGCAAGGCCCTTCCAATGCCTCGACGTTGGAAGGCGCGATCGATGTAGCAACCGATTTCGGCGGTGAATCTGAGCGCCATCCGTCCGGGGCGATAGGCGCTCAGGCTGCACCAGCCGATGACGTCGCCGTCGATCTCAGCCACGATTATCGGATACTTGCCGGGAGTGTGTTCCGCAAACCAGACCTTTCGGTCTTCCGGTTGGAGCGGCGATAGATCGGACGTTGAGCGCTTGGAGAGGATTGCCTGATTGTAGATGTCCACGATACGGGGAAGGTCGGCGGGTTGAGCGATTCGAATGTTCATTCCGGTTCCAGTTAAAGACTACACTACACCCGGCAGAGAATGCTTCGGGCGGCACGCAAACGGCTTCGGGGGCGGGTGGCCGGTTAGCCGGTTCGCGCACCGTCGCTAAGGCAGGCCCATTCCCGGCCGATAAGAACAGCGAAGGTCGTGCCCATGGTGTCACCAGGAAATATGGCTTTCAGCGCCCGCCACCGCGGCGGCATGCGGCCCCGCCATCGACGTCGCGTGCCGGAACTCGCGATGATGCTGTGCGTGGTGTTTGCTTCCACCATGAGGGCAGGCGAGCGGCCTGGCGTGTGGACTGGGCCTTATCCCCTGTGCGACGGTCACGACGAGGTTCTGAAGCGAGAGGCCATGAATCTGGGCGTCCGGTTCTCTACGTCAAACCCTGACCTTACCGCGGAGTTTGCGCATGCCATGAGCTTCTGGGCCGGCATCATCGAAATGAATTGGCACGAGGAGGATAGCCGGGCTTGCGCGATTCAAGTCGTCGACGGTGAGCCCGGCCTTTTCGGACCTGCCGAAGTCGCCCGCGCCCAGTTCCCTGGAACGCCTGGGTTTCAGGGCTGGATCGCCTTTAATCCAAGAGTCTCCCGGCCCGCGAATGAGCTGTTTCTGACCGCCGTCCACGAGCTGGGGCACCTGCTGGGGTTGCCGCACAGTTCCAACGCGTCATCGGTCATGTACTACTTAGCCCTCGATGGCCCGGTGTTCCTCGATGACGCCGACCTCGCGGCCTTGGCGGCTCGGCATCGCTTGCGGAACGTGGCTGGCATTCAGGCCAAGTCCCCCGAGCGGGCCGATCGGGGCTGGAGACGGGTGGCGCCCTGAGGGATGGCTACGCGTAGCGTGCCGCGATTCGCCAAGATCCACTTGCGGCCATGCCCGTGTTGGAATCACTCGTCGCGCAGCGTATTGGCCGGGTTCAAACGAGCGATGGCCAGCGCGGGAATGACGCTGGCAGCGGCGGCTACAGCCAGCAGCGCGCCTCCGATCACGGCGAGGGTATGCGCGTCGAGATCCGCAATGCCGTACACGGCGCTCTGCAGGGCGTGGACACCGTAGGCGGCCAGCAGCGACCCGGCCAGCACACCGCCTACGGCCAGAGCAACTCCCGGCAGCGCCACGGTCAGGATGGCACGCGCCCGCGAGGCGCCCAGAGCCATGCGAATGCCCAGTTCCCGCCTTCGCTGGGCTACCGAACCGGCGATTAGCGCGTACACGCCGATGGTGGCCAGCAGCAACGCCAGCCCGGCGAGCGAGGCGAGCACAATCGTCTGGAAGCGCTGGGCCAGCAGGGAGTGGTCGCGAACCTCGGCGGGACTGCCGAAGGAGGCAAACGGGAGCAGGGGATCGGTACGTTCCATGGCGGCCTTCATGGCCGTTACCACGGATTCCCGCGGCACCGAAGCGCGCACGATCCAACTGGGCGAAAACCATGTGTGGACCAGTTGCATCGTGGCGTCGTCCACCTGGGCAGCCGGCAAAAAGAGGTCGGGCTCCGGCGTCAATGGGGCACTGCTACTCCAGCCGGGCCGTTGCTGCACATCGCCCACTACGCCTACGATCTGGCGCGGGAGCTTTTCTCCGGCTATCAACAGAGTGCTCCCGCAGGGTGGCTCTTTGAGGAAGCGCCTCACGAACGCCTGGTTGACGATGGCGACGGGCGGGGTGCCGGCCTGGTCGTGATCGTCGAACTCGCGGCCCGCCAGCAGGGGAATGCGCAGCGTCTGGAAATACCGCGGGGTGACGTAGTTCATCGATGTAGTGGTGGGTTGGGCACCGGTGCCGATGTCCCGGCCCTGCCAGAACCCGTCGTTGAGCCAGCGCTCATAGGGAACGCTGAGACCGACGGCGGCGCTCTCGACGCCGGGAAAGGCGCGGATGCGTTGCAGCGTGTCGGCGAACAGGCGATTGGCCCGCTCCGACGTGGCGTAGCGGGCGTCCTGCAGAGACAGGCTGGCAACGACCACATTCGAACCGTCGAAGCCGGGCGAGAGGCTCAGCAACCGCCAAAAGGCGCGGGCCATCATGCCGGCGCCCACCAGCAGGACCATTCCCATGGCGACCTCGGCGAACACCAGCAGTCTGCGCGGCCAGCGCGAGCGGTTGCCGGCGATGCCTCGCGCGGCGTCGGTGAGTTGCGAGCGGACGTCCAGCCGCGCCGCTTTGACGGCCGGCACCAGCCCGAACACCAGGGTGGTAATGACCGATAGGACCGCGGTCATGGTCAGGACTCGCCAGTCCAGGCGAAGCTCCTGCCAGACCCCGAGCGAATCGCGGACAAACATGGCCAGGATCCGGATCCCGAAGTAGCCCACGCCCACGCCCGCGATGCCGCCCAGCATCGAGACCACCAGACTTTCGGTAAGCAGTTGCCGAATCACGGTCCCCTGGCCGCCGCCCAGAGCCACACGAGTCGCGATCTCGCGCCCGCGCCCGGCGGCGCGGACCAGTAGCAGGCCGGCGATATTGAGACAACCGATCAGCAGGACCAGACCGACCGCGGTCCACAGAACCAGTAACAGCATGCGAACGTCACCGGAGTATTCGCGCTGGAGCGGGATCAGTTCCATGCGAAGCTGGGTACCCGGGGCAAGATGGCGGTTCTCGATCAGGCGTTGTCCGAGCGAGGTGACTTCGGCGCTGGCGCGCGCGGCCGAAATGCCCGGCCGCAATCTGGCCAGAATCGCATAATTGTCGCCGCTGCCTTCGCCCTTGGTGGAAGGCCGCAGCGGCGTCCACAGGTCGGCCTTTATGGCGGGCCGGAAGCCTTCGGGCGCGATGCCGGCCACGGTGTACGGCTCGCCGCGCAGCAGTATGGAACGCCCGATAATGCGGGGGTCGCCGCCGAATACCCGCACCCACAGATCGTGGGACAAGATGGTGGCGCTCGGCCCGCCCTCGCGATCCTCCGCTTGGGTGAATTCGCGGCCGAGGACCGGAGGCGCGCCCAGCATGCGAAAGAAGCCCGCGGTGACGCGCCCCTGTTGGACGTATTGGGCTTTGCCCTGCGCCGCAAGATTCACGCCCACGGCAAGGCCCATGGCCGCGTAGTCAGCACCGGTGGCGTGATCGCGCAGCATTTCCCAGGTTTCTCCGTCGGACGAGTCGTTGAAGGCGGGGCGGCCATTCCAGCGTCCCTCGGTCACCACATACACCAGCCGGTTCGGTTCCGGGTAGGGCAGCGGGCGCAGCAGGACGGCATCGACGACGCTGAAGATCGCGGTGTTCGCACCGATGCAAAGCGCAAGGGTAAGGATGGAGGCGGCCGCAAATCCCGGGCTCTTGCGAAGCGTGCGGACACTGTAACGGACGTTTCGAACGAGTTCGTCGGGCCAGCGCAATCCCCGCGATTCGCGGCATTCCTCGCGGGCGCCTTCCACGGTTCCGAACTCGATGCGGGCACGGCGGCGCGCCTCTTCGGGTGTGGCGCCCCGCCGGGTCAGATCCTCGGCATAGGCATCCATGTGGAAGCGAAGCTCCGCCGCCATGTCGTCCTCAAAGCGACGCCGGCCCAGCAGAGCGCGGAAAAATGAACGGATGCGAGTCGGCATTTCACAGCTCCTCCGGGGTTGCGCCGAGGACATTGGCCACCGCCGAAGCGAACATCCCCCATTGCTTCGTTTCTTCGCGCAGCCGCTTAGTGCCGGCAGCGGTCAACCGGTAGTATTTCGCCCGGCGATTGTTGTCGGAAACGCCCCATTCGGCGTCGATGAGGCCCTGGTGCTCCAGGCGGTACAGTGCCGGGTAGAGCGAGCCTTGCTCGATCTGAAGGAGTTCGCCGGATATCTGTTGGATACGGAGGAGTACGCCGTAGCCATGCAGCGGTCCCAGCGAGACGGCTTTCAGGATCAGCATCTCCAGCGTACCGGGAAGCAGATCGGCGGATGGGGGCATGCATCTCTCCTAGTTCTTCTAGGAGAATAGTAACCCAGCTCTCCTAGTTTGTCAAGGAGAGAGCCACGGACGCCAGCGATTCCGCAAGTCTTCGTCGAGGCGGCCGGCCGCCACCCGTCCTAACCGGCGCCGCCCGTCGATTCCCGCGCCACCAGCACGGGCTCGATCAGCACCGTCCGCGCCGCCTTCTTCCTTTTCGACCCGATGGCCTTGAGGAGGATCTCAGCCGCCTGGCGGCCGATGGCGTGGCTCGATTGATCTACCGTCGATAGCGGCACGCGCAGCAGATCGGAGTAATGTACGTTGCCCGCGCCGATCACCTTGATGCCGCCGGGGATGGCGATGCCCGCTTCCAGAACGGCCTTCATGGCGCCCGCGGCCACCGGGTCGTTGTAGCCGAAGATGCCGTCGGGGCGGGGCGACAGGCGCAACAACCGGCGTGTGGCGTCGTAACCGGAGGCGTCGCCGGTGGCGTGAACCACGAGCTCTTCCGGGGCGGACATGCCTGCGGCCGCGAGCGCCTGCCGGTAGCCCTGCAACCTGCCGGCGCCGGGCGTGGTGGTGGGGCCGGCAAGGTGCGAGATACGGCGGCAGCCGCGTTCGATCAGGTGGTTGGCCGCCAGACGGCCGATGGCTTCGTCGTCGGCTCCCACGTAACTGGCCTGGGCCGTGGGGAAGCGGCGGTCTACCAGCACGTAGGGCGTGCCGCGGGCTGCAATGCGCTCGAAGACGCCGGCGGCCGAAGGCGGCTGGGCCGAGGCTAGAATCAGCCCGTCCACCTGGCGGCCCAGAAGGTGGTCGATCTCGCTCGCCTCCAGGGCGCAATCCTCCTCGGAATCGCAAATCACCACATCGTACCCGCTGGGGCGGACGATGGCCGCCACGCCCTTGGCGATTTCGGCGAAAAAGGAATGCATCAGGTCGGGAACCACCAGGCCGATCATGAAGGTGCGCTGGGCGGCCAATCCGCGGGCCACCCAGTTGGGCTGGTAGTTCAACTCCTGGATGCGCGCCAGCACGCGTTTGCGCGTCCCGGCGCTCACATCGGCGCACCCGCGGACCACTTTCGACACCGTCATCACCGAGACGTCGAGGTCGCGCGCGATATCCTTCAGCCGGACGGGCGCTTGGGGCGGATTTGGCATATTCGACTGCCATGGTACTGGAATTATCAAGCTGCTACAATCGCCTAGACCACTGCGTGGACGATTTATGACACCTCAAATCTCGTATTGTTCGGAATGCGGACGGCCCGCGGCACCCGAGGAGCTGGCCCGCTTCGGCGACCGGCTGGTCTGTCCAAACTGTAAGAACGCTTATGCGCAGAAACTGCGGGAAGGCGTGGCGCCCGCCGGCGCCGCGCAGTACGGCGGATTCTGGATGCGCTTCGTGGCCTACTTCATCGACAGCATGATCGTGGGGATTCCCATGGGAATCGTTGCCATGGTGCTGGTGGGCGGGTCCATGTTCTCGCTCACGCGACTGGGGCCAAACCCTCAGCCGGAAGTGGCGTTTGCGGCCATGGCGCCGATGTTCGGCGCAATTGCGATTCTGAGCATGGGCAGCATGGTGATCTACTGCGCCTACGAGACGTTCTTCCTGGTGAAGTATGGCGCCACGCCGGGCAAGATGGCTATGGGGCTGAAAGTCATCCGCCCGGACGGGTCGGGGCTTCAGGTGGGCCGCGCCATCGGCCGCCATTTCTCGAAGGTGGTGAGCGGCATGATCCTATACATCGGCTACATCATGATCGGTTTCGACGCCGAGAAGCGCGGGCTGCACGACATGATTTGCGACACCCGCGTGATCAAGACCAGAGGTTGATGGGGTCCGATGCCCGTTCCCTGCGCCTGCTGTAGCATGCCGTTGCCGAAGTGGGAGTTGCAGAACGGCGGCACCGCCATGTGCCCGTCCTGCGGGCGCAGCAACGCGGTGCGGCTTTTCCCGGCCGCGCTGGCCGAGACTTCGGGCGCGGCGCACGCCGAGGCGGCGCAGGATGGCGAGGGCGCCTGCTTCGACCACCCCGCCAAGCGGGCCGTGGCCGCCTGCCGGCAGTGCGGGCGCTTCGTGTGCCAACTCTGCGCGGTGGAGTTTTCGGGCGTGGTCTGGTGCCCCTCCTGCGTGGCCGCTTCCAGCGGGAAAGCCAAGCCCGCCAACTCCGGCACGTCCTGCACACTCTACGATACGTGGGCCCTGGCGACTCCCTTCGCGTTGCTGATGATCTGGCCGTTCACCATTCTTTCGGCGCCCGCGGTGGTGGGGCTGGCCATCATGAAATGGAAGGCGCCCATCAGCCTGGTGCGCCGCAACCGCTGGCGCTTCGGGGCGGGGCTGGCGGTGGCGCTGCTGCAAGGCGGGCTCTGGTGTTGGGGCATCTGGTACCTGGTTGCCAAGGCTAAGTAGGGAGGGTCAGCATGGAGCCGGATCGCATACGCTATCGCAAGCTTCCGGGGCGGCGCCGGGGCTTCATCTTCGGCTCGAGCGTATGGATGGGTCCCGACCATCTGCTGTTGGTGAAGTCCGCGCGTTTCCGCGAGGAGTACCGGCGATTTCATTTTCGCGACATTCAGGCTATCGTGGTGGCCAAGGCTCCGCGCTTTCATATCTCGACGCGGGCGGCACTGATCGGGACTTTGTGGCTGTATTCGCTTCTGCTTGCCAACATGGGGCTCCCGCTGGTAGTGAAGTTGGTGGTGGGGCTGTGGGGCGTCGTCCTGGTAGCCGACTGGGTGTACGTTTCGGCGGTTCGCAGTTGCCGCTGCCGCATCTACACGGCAGTAAGCTCCGAGGAGCTGCCCTCGGTGTACCGCGCCTCCATCGCACGGCGCTTTCTGGCGGAAGTGGAACCGGTTCTGGCGCAGACCCAGGGAGTTATCGAGGGCGATTGGGCGGAGGCGGTGGAGCACCGCGAAATCGGGCCGCCCGCCATAGGCCGCATCGGATTCACGATGCCGGGCGCGTCCGGGCCGCCTCCTCCTCCACCGCTTCAACCGCCGTCCGCACTGCCAGCGCGCACCCCGACGTCAATCCTCTTCGTCGCCCTGCTGTGCCTGGGAGGGCTCGCCGACCTGCTAGCCATGCGCGCCAGCGCCACCGCCGGGCACTGGATTCTGCTGGGCTTCCTGATGGCACAGATGGCCACGGTACCGGTCGTTATGGTGCAGAGCTACCAGGGCAAGCTGTGCACGGCCATGCGCAACCTGGCGATCGCATTCCTGGTGTCCGTGGGCGTCTGGTATTATGCGGTTCAAGTGGCGGCAGCGGCTGCATTCGGCTATGAGAACGCGAAAGCCCGGGAATCCAAGGTGACTCAGCCCCAACTGAACTCGATGACGCTGATCGGCTATCCGGCTTCGCGCGGCGCCGCGGGCGTAATCGCCATCCTGTTCGGATTGGCGGGTGTGGTGGTGCTGCTGCGCGGGGAGCGTGCGCCAGAGGAGAAGGTTTCCTTCAATGTGTGAGCCGCGCAATCCGGCCGTCAGAACATGACCACCCCACCGCTCCAGAACCGCTGCTGGAATCACGAGGCGCGCGAGGCCGTGTGCCAGTGCCCGCAGTGCGGCAGGAGTTTCTGCCGCGAGTGCGTGACGGAACATGAGAGCCGCCTGATGTGCGCCGCCTGTCTCAGGCACGCGGCGCAGACTACATCGGTCCGGCGCGGGTGGGTGCGCCGCATGGCCCCCGTGGGCCTCACGCTGGCGGGGGTGGTGTTGGCCTGGGCCATCTTCTTCGGCGCCGCCCAAGGCCTGATTATCGTCACCGAGCGCTCGGAGCGCATGGCATGGCAAGACCGCTAGAACAGTCCGGTCCGCTGGCGCTACTGGAAGAAGCCGCGCACCTGCTGCGGCGGGCTCCTCTCGATACGCTGCCGTTCCATTGGATTGGCGGCGTCCCGCTGGTGCTCGGGCTGCTGGTGTTCTGGAACCGGCTGACGCATCCGCCGGTGCCGGATCTCGCCTGCGCCGCCGGATCGCTGGGTGCGGCGCTGCTGCTGATCTGGATGAACTGCTGGCGCGCGGTGTTCGCCGGCCGCCTGCACCGCCAGCTCAGCGGAACCCCGGAGCGGCCGTGGAGCCGGCGGAGGGTGTGGCGGCTGGTGGCCAACCAGGCGTTTCTGGCGGCCACCAAACTGGTGATGTTGCCGCTTTCGCTGGCGGCGGTGTACCCGTTCGCCCGCGTGGTGGCCTTCTACCGCAATGCCGCGGTGCTGGCGGACCGCGAGGACCTGGACCCGGTGGAGGCGATCTCCCAGGCGCGGCGGCTCTCGGGCATCGACAAGTTTCAGTGCTGGCTGCTCCAGGCCCTGCTGCTGCTGTTATCGGTGGTCGCCATGCTGAATGTGACGCTGGTCCTGATCATCCTGCCGCAACTGGTGAAGATGCTCACGGGGTTCGAATCGGCCTTCACCCGCGCGGGCGACAGCTACATAATGAACCACCTCTTCCTGCTGCTGGTGCTGGGGGCCACGTGGCTGGTGTTCGACCCGTTTGTGCAGACGGTGTATTGCCTGCGCTGCTTTCAGGGCGAGTCGATCGAGACCGGCGAGGATCTGCGCGCCAGCCTCAGACGCGTGCGCGCGGCGACGCCCGTGCTGGCGTTGCTAGTGGCACTGGCGGCGTTGCCGGTGCTCGGGCGGGCGGCCGATTCGGTGGCTCCGCAGGATCTGCATGAGGCGGTTCGTCAGACCATGCAATCGCCCGAGTACAACTGGCGGATTCCGCCGCCGGCCAACTCTGCCTCCGGCACTCCCTGGATCGTACTGGCGACGGATCGCGCAATTGCGGCGGTGCAATCCGCGCTGAAGTGGCTGTGGAGGCATATCGAGAAACTGTTGCGGTGGATTTTCGGCGGGCTGGGCGTGGGGGAAACGCAGGAAGGGCGGGCGCCGGCCGCCGCGCTGCACTGGAGCGTGTGGGTGATGATCGGGCTGGCGCTGGCCATGGCCGGCTGGGTGATGTGGCGCGCCCGCAACCTGCGCCGCAAGAAAGCCAAGCCCGCTGCCCGACGTTCCGCCGACGCCATCCACCTGGACGATGAAGGGCTCACGGCCGACCGCCTTCCCGAAGCCGGATGGATCGAAATGGCCGAGCGCGCCATGGCGGAAGGGAATCCGCGGTTGGCTCTGCGCGCGTTCTATCTGGCCAACCTGGCGTGGCTGGGGCGGCGGGAGTTCCTGGGCATACACCCCGGCAAGACCAACCGCGAGTTCGAATTGGAACTGCGCCGCCGCGCGCGCGAGGCGCCGGAAGCGCGCGAGCTGTTCAGCGCCAACGTGCGGGCCTTCGAGCGCGCCTGGTACGGCATGCACGAAGTCTTCAGGGAGGATGCCGAGCGGTTCCGCCAGCGGGCCGATGAGATCAAGACGCTGCTGGGCGAGGGGGTGACCGCATGAGCCGCGCGTCGCGATCCTGGGCGCTGATGCTGGCGGTAGCGGCGGCGTTCGCCGGGGGCGCCATCGCCCTGTTTAACCGGGAGTTCGCCTCGGGCGAGATCTACCCCGAGTTCTCCACCATGCGCGCCGACCGCATGGGCGCGAAGTTGATTTTCGAAAGCCTGCGGCGTCTGCCTGGCGTCACGGTGGAGCGAAATTTCCTGCCCTTCGAGTTTCTGCCGCGCGATGGCGCCACGCTGGTGCTGCTGGGCGTAAGGCCGATGCGGGTGAACTGGGATAGCCAGTTCCTGCTAAAGCGCGTGCAAGCGACCGCGGTGCGCGGCAACCGCGTGGTGGTGGCCATGTGGCTCGATCCCGACCAGCCCTGGCCAACGCAAGAGAGCTTCGACCACCCCGAGGAACCGCCGGCGAAGGGTGCCGGGAAAAAGGCCAGGTTCGAGGCGGCCGGGCCGCTCATCAAGGCTGCTTGGAAGGTGAGTCTGCGGATCGATTCGGACGCCAAGGCGCCGCACCCGCTCTACTTCGGCCAGGCCGAAGGCTGGCGGATCCGCGAACAGGACGGATCGAGGACGCTGGCCATCGAACGCGATTTCGGCAAGGGCAGCGTGGTGCTACTGGCGGAAAGCGCGGAGTTCGGCAACGAATCGGCGGTGGCTCTGGACCGGCTGCCGCAAGTGGCCGGGACGCTGGGCGCGTACCGGCGGATCGTCTTCGACGAAGAGCACCTGGGGCTGGCCGAATCGGGCAGCGTGATGGGGCTGGCGCGCCAGTTCCGGCTGATGGGATTGGCCATGGGGCTGGGGCTTTGCGCAGGGCTGTTCATCTGGCGCAACGCATCCGGCTTTCCGCCGCCGGAGCCGGTACGCGCGGACGAGCGCGCCATGGGGCGGACGTCGCAAGCCGGCCTGGTGACGCTTCTGAAACGTCACGTAACACCCGCGGAATTGGCAGCGGTCTGCTGGCGGGAGTGGTTGAGCGCCAACCGCGGCGAGGTCACGCCGGAGCGCCGCGCCCAGGCCGAAGCCATAGTGGCCGCTTCGGGCGCGCGGCCGGTGGAGGCCACGCGCGAAATTCAGGCCCTGCTGCACGCGAAAGGAGAACTTTGAACTTCGAACAGTTTCAATCCGTCATGGATACCGCGGTGGCCGGTATCCGCAAGGTGATCATCGGGCAGGAGGACGCCATCCGCTATTCGCTGGTAGCCGTGCTGTGCAACCAGCACGCGCTCATCGAAGGCGTCCCTGGATTGGGGAAGACGCTGCTGGCGCGCACCCTGGCCGCGGTGCTGGGTTCGGAATTCAAGCGCATCCAGTTCACGCCGGACCTGATGCCCGCCGACATCACCGGGACCAACGTGTTCAACCTGCAGCGCAACGAATTCTCGCTGGTGAAGGGGCCGCTGTTCACCACGTTTCTGCTGGCCGACGAAATCAACCGCGCGCCCGCCAAGACGCAATCGGCGCTGCTCGAAGCCATGCAGGAACGCACCGTGACCATCGACCGCGAGAGCTTCAAGCTGTCGCCGAATTTCGCCGTGTTCGCTACGCAGAACCCCATCGAGAGCGAAGGCACGTACCCGCTGCCCGAGGCGCAGAAGGACCGGTTCATGCTGAAGATCAACATGGGCTGGCCCACGGGAGAGGAGGAGCTTTCGCTGGGCCGGCGCTCGCTGAGCGGCGACGCGCCGGAGTCCGTGCTGCTGCGGGGCGAGGTGACGCCGTGCCTGGCGGAGACCGATCTGGCCGCGCTGCGGGCGGTGCTGGAGACTGTTCAGGTGAGCGAGCAACTGGTGGACTACGCGGTGCAGGTGGTACGCCGCACGCGCACGGACGATGCCATCCTAGTGGGCGCCGGCCCGCGCGCCACGCAGGGCCTGTTGCGCGCCGGGCGAGCCTGGGCGGCGCTTTCCGCGCGCGATTTCGTGAGCCCCGACGACATTCGCGCGGTGGCGTTGCCGGTGCTGGAGCACCGCCTGCTGCTGCGGCCGGAATCGGAATTGGAAGGCGTGCGCTCGGCCGAGGTGCTGGACCGCATTCTGCACGAGGTGCCGGTGCCAAGATGAGGAATGCGCCATCACCTACTAAGTGCCAGGCCGTCCGCGCTCCGCGGTCTTATGTGGGGCAGGTTGTCAACCTGCGGCCCCGCCCAGAGGGCACGCGCAATCGGCCCGGCGAGCGAAGCTCGCCCTGTGAGCTGGGGAAGCTTAATGGGGCTGGGATTCAATCCGGGTTCCCGACGGAGAGGACCTGGCAATCTGCCGAAGGGCGGCCCAGTGCAAACCCCGGCAGGGGGGTTACCAACCCCCCGCAGGCTGCCAGCCTGCCCCACATAAGACTGGGACCATGCTAGCCCCGGCGCCACGTCTGTTGCTGGTTTCCGTTGCGGTGGCGCTGCCGCTGGCGGCAATCGGCGGGATGTTCCCGGCCATGACCGTGCCCAGCGTGGCGGTTCTGGCAATGTGCGCCGCGGTCGCCATGCAGGACGCGGCCGCGGCCCTGCGCCGCATTGCCGATATTTCGCTGACGGCGCCGCCCTTCATCCGCCTCACCAAGGACGTGGTGGCGGGATTCCCGGTCACCGTGGAAAACCGCTCGGAGGAGACCTGTCTGCTGCGCCTGGGCATGGTGCCACCACCGGGCATTGAGACCGGTTCGCTGGTGCTCGATACCTCCGCCGCACCCGGCACCTCGCTGGTGGAGTGGCCCTGCACCGGCCGCTCGCGCGGCGATCACCCGCTGCGGGAACTCCACGTGGAGGCCGGTTCGCCTATGGGTCTGTGGCTGGTCCGCCAGCCGCGGCCGATCGAGTTCTCCTTCCGCGTCTATCCCAACCTGCGCGACCGCGCCACCTCGGGGCTGTTCCTGCGCACCGCCGAGAGCGGCGTGCGCGTGCGGCGGCAGGTGGGCAAGGGCCGGGAGTTCGAGAACCTGCGCCACTACCTGCCCGGCGACAGCTTCGAGGATATTCACTGGAAGGCCACCGCCAAGCGCGGTTTTCCGGCGGTGAAACTGTTCCGCGTGGAGCACGCACAGGAGGTCTACGCCATTGTCGATTCGTCGCGGCTTTCTGCGCGCGAGGGGATACTGGAATCCTTCGTGGATGCCGCCTTGTATCTGGCGCTGGTGGCGGAAAAGCAGGGAGACCGTTTCGGACTGGTGACTTTCAGCGACCGCACCCACAAGTTCGTGCGCGCCCGCAACGGCATGGACCATTTCCGCCTGTGCCGCGAGACCATTTACAACCTGAAGGCCCAGCGCGTGAGCCCCGATTTCCGCGACGTCTTCACCAGCCTTCAGCTCAATCTGCGGCGCCGCTCGCTGCTGGTCTTCTTCACCTCGCTTGACGACGCGCTGCTGGCCGAGAGCTTCGAGCGCGACATCCCGCTGCTGGCGCGCCGACACCTGGTGCTGGTCAACGTGCGGCGAACCGCTGCCCTGCATCCTTTGTATACCGGCGAGCCGCCGGCCGACCGCGACGCCCTCTACTCCGGCCTGGCCGGCCAGATCCTGTGCAACCGGATGCGCACCCTCGCCATCGCCCTCCAGAACCATGGTGTGAAGCTGACCGTCACCGATGCCGACCGCATCAAGATGCAGGTGGCCACGGGGTACCTGGACGTGAAGCGGAGGCAGATATTATGATCATCGATCTTCCACGCTTCGTGGCGGCCGAGCGGACTTACTGGGATGAGTTGCACGCGGTGCTCGTGAAGATGGAAGGCGAGCCGGAGCGCCGCCTGCCGCTGGCCGAAATCGAGCGGCTGCATTACCTCTATGAGCGGTGCTCCAGCGACCTGTCGCGGCTGGATACCTTCGCCACCGAGCCGCGCCTGCGGGCCTTCCTGGAATCGCTGGTCTCGCGCGCCTACTCGGAAATCCACGAAACCCGCGCCCCCATGAAGATCCGCTGGAAGCAGGCCGTGCTGGCGTTTCCGCGGGCATTCCGGCGCCATCTGGGGGCCTTCCGGCTGGCCGTGGCCGTGACGCTGCTTGGATGCGCTTTCGGCGGATTCGCGATCCGCGTGGACCCGCGCAACAAAGCCATCCTGATGCCGTTTCCAGGGCTGGAGGGCCCGCCGGCCGAGCGCGTCGCCCAGGAAGAGCACGCCAAGGAGGACCGCTACAAAGGGATCAAAGCGTCCTTCGCCGCGCAACTGATGACCCACAACGTGCAGGTAACCGTGATGGCCCTGGCGCTGGGAGTGACTTTCGGCGCGGGCACGCTGATTCTGCTGTTCTACAACGGCGTCGTCCTAGGCGCGGTGGCGACGGATTACATCGTTGGCGGGCAGGGCGTTTTCCTGGCGGGCTGGCTGCTGCCGCACGGCTCCGTCGAGATCCCCGCCATTCTGCTGGGCGGGCAGGCGGGCTTCATCCTGGCCGGGGCCATGATCGGATGGGGCGACCGCACGCCGCGCACCAGCCGCCTGCGAGCCGTATCGGCCGACATGGTGGCCATCGTCAGCGGCGCGGCCGTGCTGTTGATCTGGGCCGGCACCGTGGAAGCGTTCGTATCGCAGTATCACCAGCCGGTGATTCCCTACGGCTTGAAGATCGCCTTCGGGCTGTGCGAACTGGCTGCGCTGACGTTTTTCCTGGGATGGGCGGGCCGCGAATGAACCCGGACCGCGCCACGTCGCTCGTCATCGAAACCCCCGAGGGCGTGGAGTTTTCGTACGACCTGGCCTCACCGGTGATGCGCGCGCTTGCGTGTATCGTCGACGCCGTGGTCATCGCGGCGCTGTCCAAGGGCGTGGGAAAAGGCTGCGAATGGCTGGGGAAGGTGAACGAGGATTGGGGCAACGCCATTTCGGTGATCCTGTATTTTGTGATCTGGGTGGGCTATGCCATTGCGCTCGAATGGCGATGGCACGGCCAGACGCTGGGCAAGCGCGTGGTGGGACTGCGCGTGGTGGACGCCCAGGGCCTGCGCCTGCAACTCTCGCAGGTGGTTCTGCGAAACCTGCTGCGCCTGGTGGACATGCTGCCCGCCATCTACCTGGTGGGCGGCGTGGCCTGCTTCGTGAGCCGCAAGTGCCAGCGTCTGGGCGACCTGGCGGCGGGCACCATCGTGGCCCGCATTCGCGCGCCGCAGCCCCCCGACCTGGAGCAGGTGGCGCCCGCCAAGTACAATTCCCTGCTGGCGTATCCGCACTTGGCCGCCAGGCTGCGGAGTCTAGCGAGCGCCGAAGCCGTGAGCATTGCCGTTAGGGCAGTCTCGCGCCGCGACGGCTATAACCCGCTGGCGCGGATCGAGTTATTCGGCGAGTTAGCGGAGTACTTTCAGGGGTTGGTGCAGTTTCCCGAGGCCGCGCGGGAGGGACTTACCGATGAGCAGTATGTCAGGAGCGTGTTGAGGGTGATTTATGGGGGCGGGAGAGGGTGAGGCAGGCGAAGAGTTGCGATCAGGCAGCCGTGACAAACACGCGTCCTGGGCGTCGAGCCCGTGGCCGGTTGCGAACGATAATCTCGACGTCCTGATTGAGTGCCGCGAGGAACCGCATCAAGCGCTCCACGGAAAAGCCTTCCAGCCGGTACTTCGAGAGCGCCGAGACCTTGGGCTGGTTGATGCCCAACAGCACCGCGGCTGGTTCCTGCGATAGGCCGCGACGCTCGATGACGCCGTTGATAGCCATGGCAAGGCGAACCTTCGTCTGCCGCTCGCCAGCGTCCGATAGTCCGAGATCGGCGAAGACGTTGCCCGAACTCCGCTCGATTCCCCTGCTAGGATTTGCCATATCGCTCCTCGTAGTCCTGCGCAATTCTCAATCCCAGGTATCAATCTCCGAAAGCTCTGCGGCCCATTTCATCGCCTAGCCGCTTGACTTCCTCGGGATCGGTGGCGGTGCGGAAGCGTTCGGCGAGGTCGAAGAACTCCTGCTGTTTGCGCTGCTCGGCCTCAATGCCGTGCTCGATGAGTTCAACCAGCATTCTGTTCGCACTCAACCTGCGGGCCTTCGCCATGCTACGCACGTGCACCGCAACCCTGGCCGGCAAGCTGACGCTCTGGCGCACCGTCTTGCTGCTCATCCTTATTTCACCATTATGCACCAAAGTGGTGCGACACCGGTAGCGGGCGCGCTACGCCGGATACACTACGTACGCCCGCACCGGGAACGTCGCGCCGCCAACCCACGCGATGGGCACCGCGTGCAGGAAGCCGCCCTTGGGCTCCAGCGCCTCCAGGTCGGTCATGTGTTCGCAGACCGGAATGCCGGCGCCCAGCAGAATGGTGTGCGCCGGACGGGACAAGTCCCCGGTGTCGTCGATATTGAGCGAATCGATGCCTACGAAGCGGGCGCCGCGCGCCACCAGAAGTTCGCAGGCGCCGGCCGTCAGGTATGGGTTGTTCTCGAAGTAGCGGTCCGTGCGCCAGCGGCGGGACCAACCTGTGTTCACCAACACGGCCTTCCCGGCGACGTCCAGGCCCGCGAACAACTCGGCGCCAATGCCGCGCGCTTCGGCCCCGCGGGCGTCCACCGTCACCAGCGGAACATGAGCCACAGATTCAAGGGGCAGCCCCGCCAGGTCCACGCCGCCGCGATGGCGGTGGCGCGGCGAGTCCACGTAGGTGCCGGTGTTGCCGCACAGATGCAGCGAGGCAATCAGAAACTCCGCCTTTCCGCAGTAGCGCTCGCGGGAAGCTTCGTAATCCAACAGGACCTCGGCCCGGGGCTCGGGCAACCCGGGGTAAGTCTTCATACCGGGCTCGATGGGGTGACTAACTTCTACTAATCTGGGCATGTAACTGACATTCTATCCATCGCGCCTCAACCCGTCCAGTGCGGAGAGCAACTCGCGGAACCGGCGCCGGCTCACCTCGATCCGTTGGCCGGTCTTCAACGCCACTTCGCCCGATCCGCCGGGCATGGGGTGAACTTCGGCCACGGCGTTGAGGCTGACAATCGCCGCGCGCGACACGCGGAAGAAGCGCGCCGGGTCCAGGCGCCCCTCGATCTCGTTGAGGCTCGGGTCCATCCAGTATTTGGCGGTGTCGGTCACCAGTTGCGTCAACCCGCCGTCGGAGTTGAAGTACAGCACCTTGGCCTCGCCCACCACCAGGTAGTGCGCGCCGCTCTTCACCAGGAAGCGGGCAGGCGCCTTGCGCTGGCTCTCGACGGCGCGGTCGATGGCCGCCTCGCGGCCGGCGGCGGGCAGCGCGCGCACGCGGTCGAGGGCCTGAGCCAAACGCGCGCGGGTAATCGGCTTCAACAGGTAATCCACCGCATGCAGCTCGAAGGCGTCCACGGCGTGTTCCTCGAATGCCGTGCAGAACACCACGGCGGGGCGCGGATGCGGCAGGCAGGCGGCCACGTCGATGCCACTGCAACCGGGCAGGCGGATGTCCAGCAGCAGCAGGTCCGGTGCCAGGTCCTTGGTGAGTTGCATGGCCTGGACCCCGGTCTCCGCCTCAGCGATAACTTCCACGTCGGCGTGCACCGCCAGCAGTTGCCGCAAGCGGCTGCGCGCGGGCGCCTCGTCATCTACTATTAGTGCGCGTATCATCGGTTAGTCCTCGGCGCCGGGCGGTTCCGGCGGGTTGCCGGCGCGCCCGCTATCCCGGCGCGGAATCGACAGCGCCACCCTGGTCATCCGCTGATCGCGGTCCCACGCGAGCGACGCCGCCGCGCCATAGTAACCCTTCAGCCGCTCGGCGATGTTGCGCAGGCCGTATCCCGCCGAGTCGCCATTGGCCGTGAAGCCGGGCGGAAACCCCGGACCGTTGTTCCAAACCTCGATGCGCAGCGAGCCGCCGTCCGGCGCCACGCGCAGCCGCACCTCGCCGCCCTCTTCGGCCATGGACGCGCCATGCTTGATGGCGTTCTCCACCAGCGGCTGGATGCACATGGCGGGCACGGGCACGGCGCCCAGCGCGGTGTCCACCTCCACCCGAACGCGCAGCCGCTCGCCGAAGCGGGCCCGTTCCACCCTCAGGCAGGACATGACGAATTCCACTTCCTCATCCAGCCGCACCCATTCCTTGTCCGACTTGCGCAGGGTGTAGCGGAAGATCTCCGAGAGTTGCTCCACGGTTTCCTCCGCGGCACGCGGCTGGGTGGGGATCAGGCCGGCGATGGCATTGAGGGCGTTGAAGAGGAAGTGCGGGTTGATCTGCGCCCGCAGGGCCTTCAGTTCGGAGCGGCTGGCGAGCAACTTCAGCCGCTCCTGCTCCTGGCGGAAGCGCACGTTCTCCAGCACCACGGACAGCGTGCGTGCCAGCGACAGTAGCGTCCGGCGGTCGTCGCTGAGGAACGGGACCGAGTCCGGGCGCTCCTGCAGAAGGATGGCTCCGTGCGGCGGCAGTTCCGCGCGCAGGCCGTTTTCGGGGACGCCGTCGGGCAGTGGCGCGGGTTCGAAGCGGACCGTCGCGGTGGTTTGAAACATGCCGCTCAGGAAGCTTTCGGCGCACGCGCGGAGGTCGTCTTCCCCGGCGGCACCCTGAATGGCGTGGGTGAACTGGCGTTCGGCATCGGACGCGGAATAGCGGCGGCGTAGCCAGGTGCGGTCGATGGCGAGGCTCAGCCGCGCGTAGATCCACGGCGCCATCAGCCAGAAGGGCGTGAGCAGCAGGGCGGCCATCAAAGGGTGACCCAGCAGGCACGGCGCCGCGGCGAAGAGTGTGGTCAGGCCAACCAGGGCCAGTGCGAAGAAGACGCCGCGCTTCACCAGAAGGTCGAAGAACACCAGCCGCTCCTTGTAGTAGAGGGTGATGCAGAAAAACGCCAGCAACAGGTAATCCGGCAACAGGTCCAGATACGGTCCGTTCGCTGCCATGCTTAGCACCATGAGGGCCAGCAGAACCCTGAGCCACAGGCGGTGTCGCCTCTCGGCAGGCTTCAGCGAGCGGCCTGGCTGGGACTGCGCCGCCGATAGCACCGCCAACCCCAGCGCCCCCGCCAGACCGACGGTCACTTCAGGGAGTTTGTCCAGCACGCCGCTCCAGCCGGTGAAGATCACCTCCCGGTCCTCCAAGCCCCCCAGCAGAGCCCCGGCCGCTGCCACCGAATAGAAGCCGGCCAGCACCCATCGCCACACGCGGCGGTTCCTCAGGCGCGGCCGCTCCTCGGCATAGACCACATGGACCAGCAGCGGCGGGAGCAGGCCCGTTGCCACAGCCATAGTCACGGCGGCCGCGCTGACCCACCACCCCTCCAATCCCAGGGCGGCGGCCGTCTGCGTCAACAGGTTGGTCAGGAACGCCGCGGCGCAAGCCAGCGTGAAGACGGGGAACACACGTCCACCGCCGGCTTCCTTTCGCAACCGCCGCTCGCGCCAGTAAACCACGGTGAGAACGGAGAAGGTGAGCGCGCCGAAGGTGAAGACAATCACCGAAGCGAAATAGAGGATCTGTCCGGCGCTCATGGGGGCGACATTTGAATCGGTTTCCCGGTCACGAGTTTCAGCGTTTCCAGGACACTCTTGTAGCTGTCCTTGTGAACCTCCAGAAGAACGGCGCCATGGTTGCCGACGTCATCGTTGTATTCGATGCCGACGAAGTGCGTCTTGCTTTCGTGCAGCAGGCCGAACAGCGCAAGCGGCGTTAAAAAAACGCTCAGCGTCACCATGTCGGCCACGCGGCGGTGGGCTTCGTGCCCGTAACTCAGGGCGGTCACCTGCGAGGGCTTCATTCGCAGGGTCACGCGGTGGCCGAACACCAGCACGATGCTGTCCGGGGCGATGGTCAGCGTGGTATTCCAATCGTAAGGATCCACCTTGGCCGCCACCGTGCCGCCGGCATAGCGGATGCGGTTCCAGCCGTTTCCCTGGGCGCCGGCGCCGGGCGCGCAGGCCAGAGCCACCGTCAGCGCGCACGCCAGCGGGCGTCCCGATCCTCTGCCGCGGCCTGTTCGCTTGGAAAGCATCGCACTCGGTCCTAAGTATAGGAGACCAATCGCGGCCCGGCAACGAGTTGCCGGTGAATGGCGCGGGCGCGTCACAAGCGGCGGCGCGGGGAGGTGAGCGGGGCGCCGCGGGCACCTGCCGCCTGCCTTGCAATTTCCGCCGCTCATGGGAAACCAGTGGCGCGCGGCCATGCTAACTATTAGGATTCTCTATGAAGGCGGATCGCCACCACATGGCAAAACTACTCTATCCTCTGTTCCCTCTCGCGTTGTCAATGATAGCGACGGGCTGCGTGGCGAACGCGCAGAATAGCGACCTCGGGCTGTTGCTCGGTGTGATGACTTCCCCGAACCAGGTGAGTGCCGGCTCAGGGACCCGCATTTCGATGAGCACCGGCTTCGCGGGCCAGCTCAACTACGCGTGCCAGGTGAAAGGCTGGAAGGCGGGCGATCTCTACCTGGAGGTACCGTCGATCATGGCCGTGCGCGGCAACAATCTGGTGGCCGGAAGCGGCGTTTCCTTGAGCGCGAAGGGCGTTGGCGGGGTGTTGCCCGGAGTCCGCTTCAAGCTGCCCGTGGGCGGCCGGCTGTCGCTCTACGCCGCAGGCGGCGCCGGGTTCGGTTTCTACGGAGAAGATGTTTTGAGCACGGGTTCGGGATCTTCCGCCATCACCGACCGCACCACCGTCACCGCCGCGTTCGATTTCGGCGGAGGCCTGGACCTGCGCTTGACCAGGTTGCTGAGCCTGCGGGGCGAGGTCCGCGACCTGGTCCTCAGCACCACCGGCTTGTCGAACTCGGGTGGGCACAACAACCCGGTGCTCGGCTTCGGCTTCGCGTTCCATTTCTAGGGCGCCCCGGCGCGTCCCTCAACCACAACCGCTTCATCAGGAGAATCCAATGTCTCGATTGATCGCTATCGCTACGCTCATTCTCTCGGCCGCCGCGTTCGCGTGGGCCGACGACGGCAACACTTTCCAGTGGCAGGGCGAAATGCAGCCCGGCCAAACACTCGCCATCCGCGGGGTGAACGGCAGCCTCACCGCCGATCTCGCCCCCGGCACCCTGGTATCGGTAACCGCCGTGAAGACGGTGCCGGGCGACGACCCGTCCATAGTGCGGATTCAAGTCGTTCCCAACGATGGCGGTGTGACGATCTGCGCCGTGTACCCCGGCTTTGAGATCAGCGAGGACAATCCTTGCGGCGGACAAGGCGACACGGTCGTAGGTACCGGCATCCTGGTGGCCTTCACGGTTCACGTTCCCGCCGGCGTAGCGCTGGATGCGGCCACCGTGAGCGGAGACATCCGCGCCACCGGATTGACGGGCAGCGTGCGGGCGGTCACGGTCAACGGCCAGGTCGCGCTCACCGACGGTGGTCCCGCCCAGGCCAACACGGTCAACGGCTCGATCGTCGCGGTGCTGGGAAATGTCGGATGGACCGGCACGCGCGTCTTCGCTACCGTCAACGGTAGCATCGATGCCACCATCCCGGCCGCCGCCGATGTGGTGGTCCACGCCTCGACGGTGACCGGCACCATCTCGACCGACTTCCCGCTGCAAGTTCACGGATCGAGCGGCCTTGCGTGCGCGATGCCGCCCACGTTGAACGGCACACTCGGCCTGGGCGGACGCGACCTGGACCTCACCACCGTGAACGGCAGCATCCACCTGCGGAAGTCGCAATAGGCGGGTAGGGCGGGGATGGTGCCCGGGGTGGGAATTGAACCCACACTCGCCTTGCGGCGAAAGGGATTTTAAGTCCCTTGCGTCTGCCAGTTTCGCCACCCGGGCGTGTCCCATAGGCAATGTAGCACGAACCTGGGTGGAGGAAGAAGTTGCCATTGGGCCGCCCGGGTTACGAAACCCGCTTGCAGTTCGGTACCACCAGTGGTGCCATCGGCTCGTGGCGAAGGCCGCTAAGGTCCTGACCGGAATGCGGAACAACCCGCGAGACTGGCGGATCGAAGATCTCAAGGCGGTCGCTGATCGCTACGGAGTAGCCTATCGACCGCATGGCACCGGTCATGTCAATCCGGTGCACATTCGGCGGTTCGTGGCCCAGGTGGATGACATGCGGAACAGGGAGACCGAATGAAGCGCGACGATCTCAAGCTGGACCAATACCGGTTCACGGTTCGCCCCATGACGGCTGACGTGGGAACTGGTTACCTGATCGAGTTTCCGGACGTGCCTCTCTGCCTGTCTGATGGTGCGACCGTGGAAGAGGCTGTCACAAATGGCAGGGATGCGCTAGAATGCTGCCTGCTGACCATGAAGGAATTCGGCGACCCAAACCGGCGCCCGGTTCTGCAGAGGCTGCCAGCGGCCAGTTTCGGTTGCGCTTGCCCAAGACGATGCACGCCAGGCTCACCCGCCGCGCCGAGCAAGAGGGGGGCAGCCTGAATACCTTGGCGGCAACGCTGATCGCCGAGGGGCTTGGGAATCGCAAGGCAGGATGACCGTGGCGGGCTTCACGTCCGCGGATTGGGTAACTTCAGTTTGGGGGGATCCAGATATTGTCTCGACGTCAGACTTCCCGGATAAACACCGGGTCACATGGTGCCTACGAATGGCTCGTCAGTAATCGTTCCCTCGACGACCTGCTGCGAGTCTGCCCCGAAATCGTGGTTGCCAAGTATGTCGCAGTCACCTCCTGCGATAGCGGTCCGCTCACACTGAATGAGGTCGAGCGGGCCGTGGGTTGGGTGAGCCGGAATGGCATTGCTTACAGCCCCAGGGTTCTATCCGCCCAGGCAATGCCGAGGGAGCAGTTCGACGAGTGGTACGTCTTCGAGAATCCGATTGATCTCGGGCGGTTGGTCCTGGCCAGCGCCAGTGTGTTCGAGACCCCGCTGCGAGCGGACGAAGTTCACGCCTTTGTGAATTTCGGGGGCTTCGCCCTGCATAGTCCCAAGATGGAGGACATCGTCGAGCTGTTTTGGAGGCAGTTTGACCGGATTCACCCGAAGTCGTATATAGCTGAAGGCGACTACCTGACGGTTGTCAGCGCTGACAGGAGACTCCTCGCCTCGGTTCGCCAGAGTTTCGGCAGCTTGAGTTGATGGAAATCGGGCCGGCGCGCCACCTAGCCGGCCGGGGATGCGCAACCTTCCGCGCTCTACCCGCTCTGCTGACGGCGATACGCTTCGGCGCGACGATCCGGCATTCCACGCCGGATCGCTCCGGCGCCCACACCGGCACTGCCAGTTCCCTTCTCCACGGGCGCAGCGGAGAAAGATCGGGCTCCCGCGTCAGCCCCTCCAGGTTGCGATGACACGACAGGCAGCCCGTGTGTAGAATCTGACGCGATGTGTCTACCAGTTGAAACAGCGGAGGCCCGAGTTGCAAAACATAGGCGCGGTTGAAATGCGTCTTGTCCGGTCCGTAGGCCGCCGCGGAGGTCGACAGTTCCAACACCCGCGTGCGGTCCAGCCGCAGCGCCTCGCGTTGCACTTCGTTGATCAGTTCGCGGTGGCACGCCATGGCATCCCGCTTCTCGAACCCTGGCTGCAGCACCCAAATCACCATGCCGCAGCGGCTCTCCGTGAGGACCAGCGCCATCTCCCGGGTTCGGGCGGCGTAAGCGTATCTCCACTCGGGAGAGCCGTATGCGATCCACTGATTCTTCGAGACCGGGATGCTCTGCATGTCGTTCGATCCGATCTGCACAAAGCACACGTCCGCCGTGCCCAGCGCGGCCGAGTCGCGAAGCCACGCGGTGTAATCGAAATAATCGGTGCGCGTGAGCCCGACGATTGGGCGGCTCCATCTGATCAACTCCACGCCATACTGCTGCACCGAGTCCGGCCGCGCGCGCATGGCGCTGTACAGGGAATCGGCGAAGCTGTCGCCCACCGTCGCGACCCGAACCGCCTGGCAGGGCCCCGGGGTCCACGTCAGCAGCAGGGAACAGCTCATCAGCGCTTTGCACGCGAACCTGTTACACATCGTGGTTGCCTCCGCCCCGGCGCGCCACCGTACTCATGGTGGTTTGAAATCGGATGGGATGTCAGTTGCAAACGACAAGCCATCCCGCCAACCGAAACCTTCCACTGGAATTCCGGCCCCGACTTTGGGCAATTCAGGGGTCCTGATGTGACCGTGGAGAGACGCGCGGCACCCCTGCGGATTCCTCCCGCCGTGGAATTTCCCCGCAGCCCACGCCGCAGCCCCTCGAAACGTACGGAAACGTCCAACTTGGACCCCGCCCCGGCCTTCCCATCTATATTTCCTAAATCCTTTGTTTTCCGCTTCCGCCGTTGTATGCTGTTGGTTGCAACGGTTTGTGCTCGTCTCGTTTGTACTGGCGGGTCTGGCTGCGCCGCTAACCGGACAGGCGCCCTGCTCCGAGCTGTTGCGCCTGGATAAGAGCGCTGGCGTCATGGGGACCACGTTTTCGGTGGCCATCTACGGGTTCGACCGCGTGAAAATGGAAACCGCGGCGGACGCGGCTCTCGAGGAGGCCCGCCGGCTCGACGACATGCTTTCGAATTACCGGTCCGAAAGCGAGTGGAGCCAGGTCAACCGCGAGGCGGACGGGCAGCCGGTAAGGGTATCGGCTGAGTTGTTCGGGCTACTGGCGCAGGCGGTAGAATACAGCCGCCAAAGCCAAGGTGCATTCGATATTTCGGTCGGGCCCCTGATGAAAGTTTGGGGCTTCTACCGGGGGGCGGGACACTTGCCGCATCGTGCGGAGGTGGCGGCAGCCCTGACCAGGGTAGGTTACAGGCACATTCTGCTCGATGCGCAGGCGGGTACGGTGCGGTTTGACCGGCCGGGTATGGAGTTGGACCCCGGGGGAATCGGCAAAGGATACGCCGTGGACCGGATGGTGGAAGTTTTGCAGCGCTACGGTGTGCAGGTAGCGCTGGTGGCTGGTTCCGATAGCAGCATTTTCGCCATGGGATCGCCGCCGGCCGAGCCGCGAGGGTGGCCGGTCGAGATCAAGGACCCGTGGAACCGGGATCGTGTGGCGGCTAAGGTTTTTCTGAAGGACGAGTCGCTATCGACCTCTGGTGGTTACGAGAAGTTTTTCCGGGCGGAGGGACGTACCTACGTCCATATAATGGACCCGCGGACGGGCTATCCCGCGCGGGGCAGCGTGGCGGTTTCGGTGATCGCGCGTCGAACTATTGACAGCGAGGTATGGGCGAAACCGTATTTCGTGAATGGCCGCCGTTGGGCGGCTCAACATAAGCCAAAGGAATTTCGAGTGTTCTTTTGCGAAGACAGGACGGATCAGCCATGCGCGTGGCTCCAATGACCAGCCGTTTCCTCGACGCCTGCCGGCGGCGTCCCACGGACGTGAGACCGGTGTGGTTCATGCGGCAGGCGGGCCGCTACATGAAGCAGTACCGCCAGATCCGCGAGAAGCACGGCATTCTGGATATCTGCCGGCGTCCCGATCTGGCCGCCGCCGTGACCCTCCAGCCCATAGAAGTGTTGGACGTGGACGCGGCCATCATTTTCTCGGACCTGCTGCTTCCCGTGATCCCCATGGGACTGAAGCTGCGGTACTCCCCCGGAGAAGGCCCGGCCATCGACAACCCGGTGCGCACCTCCGACGACGTGGATTCGCTCTCCACCGCCAACACCGACGACCTCGGCTTCGTAGGCGAGGCCATCCAGCAGGTGGTGCGGGCACTCTCCGGCAAGGCACCCGTGATCGGTTTCGTGGGCGCGCCCTTCACCATGGCCAGTTACATGATCGAAGGCGGCGCCTCGCGCAATTTCATCCGCACCAAGAAGCTGATGTACAGCGACGAAACCCTGTGGCGCAGGCTGATGGGCAAGATCGTCGACGTGCTGGCCCCGTTCGCCCACCTCCAGGTGGCCGCGGGAGCGCGCGCCATCCAGGTGTTCGACAGTTGGGTGGGCGCCCTGGGATCGGACGACTACGTGCGCTTCGCCGCGCCCTATTCGCGCGCCCTCATCGAACGCATCCGCTCCACCGGTGCGCCGGTAATCCACTTTGGCACAGGCGCTTCCGGCTTCTTCAAGGAACTCCATGCCGCCGGCGGCGACGTCATGGGAGTGGACTGGCGCATGAACATCGACCAGGCCTGGATGGACGTCAGCTACCGCTCCGCCATTCAGGGCAACCTGGACCCGGTGGCCCTGTTCGCGCCTATCCACGAACTGCGCGCCAAGGTTCACGAACTGCTAAAGCGAACCGGCACGCGCCCTGGGCACATCTTTAACCTGGGGCACGGAATCCTTCCGGACACCCCGGTCGAGAACGTGAAAGCCGTGGTGGAGATGGTGAGGGAATTCCGTCCGTGAAGCCCGCCGTGCTGCTGCTGGCGCACGGTGCGCCGGAGCGCGCTGGTGACGTGGAGCGGTACCTTTCGTTCGTGCGCGGCGGACGGCCGGGATCTCCCGAGGTGACCGAAGAAGTGCGGCGCCGTTACGAGGCCATCGGCGGCAGTTCGCCCCTGCTCCGCTGGACCCGCGCCCAGGCCGAAGCGCTGGAGCGCCTAATGGGCATCCCGGTGTTTTTCGGCATGCGCAACTGGAACCCGTTCATCCGCGAGACCATGGACCGGGTTCGCGGGGCGGGCGTCGATAAGCTGGCGGCGCTGTGCCTTGCGCCGCAGTATTCGGAGTTGAGCGTGGGGTTGTACATCCGCCGCACGGAAGAGGCAGCACGGGAAGCCGGAGTGACCGCGGAGATCGTTTGGGCGAAGAGTTTCCACGATGAGCCGCTGCTCGTCGGCGCGTTTGCCGAGCGCCTGACGCCAGTCCTGGGGCCGGGAAAGCGGGTGCTGTTCACCGCCCACAGCCTGCCCGCGCAGGCGCTGGCCGCGGACGACCCGTATGAGCGGGAAACCCGCGCGACAGCCGAGGCCGTGGCACGGCGCGCGGGGTTGACGGAATGGGACTTCGCTTTCCAGAGCCAGGGCATGACCGGCGGCGAGTGGCTTGGCCCAACGGTGGAATCCTGCCTGGACCGCTACTCGGCCGAAGGCGTTCGCGAAGTGGTGGTGGCCCCGATCGGCTTCGTGTGCGACCACGTTGAAATCCTCTACGACATCGACATCGGCTTCCGTGAGTACGCCGCCGCGCGCGGGATCGAACTGAGCCGGCCGGAATCGCTGAACCATTCGCCCACATTCGCCCGGGCGCTGGCCGCGGTAGCAGGAAGATGTCTGTAGCGCTTAGTATTATGTACTGCCTTCTGCCAGGTTCTTTGCGCCCCGCGACGATTTTCGTCTGCTACCATCCGCCAGGCTTCCGGACCATTCAACATTCTTATGTGGGGCAGGTTGTCAACCTGCGGCCGATTGTCAATCGGCCCGGCGAGTGGAGTTCGCCCGCGCGCAGCACACAACCCACCCTGAGAGCCCCCAGTTTCTCGCGGGCGATACGTTCGCGGCCTGACGCCATGCGGGGCGCCGTGTCAACCTGCCCCACAAACCTCTCGAGGAGTCCGCTATTCGCGTAGTCATCATCGGCGGCGGCATCTCGGGCCTTTCGGCGGCCTACTATCTCGCCAAGGGTGGCGTCCCATCCACGATTATCGAATCGCGCCCGCGCCTGGGCGGGGTCATCCAGACCGAGCGCGTGGATGGCTGCACCATCGAAGCCGGCCCCGACAGTTTCCTCTCCGCCAAGCCCGCGGCGCTCGAACTGCTCGGCGACCTGGGTCTCGCGGACCAGGTGATCGGCTCCAACGACCAACTCCGCATCACCTACGTTCGCAAGGGCGGGCTCCTGGTACCGCTCCCCGACGGCCTCATGATGATGGTGCCCACGCGGATTTTGCCGCTGCTGCGCACGCCGCTGGTCGGCTTGGCCACCAAGATCCGCATGGGCCTGGAGTTGTTGCGCGCGCCCCGGCCCGCGGCCGGCGACCGCTCGGTGGCGGAATTCATCGAAGAGCACTACGGCCGCGAGGCGGTGGACTACCTGGCCGAGCCCTTGCTCTCCGGCGTCTATGGCGGCAACCCCAGCGAGTTGAGCGTCGCGAGCGTGCTGCCGCGGTTCGTGGAACTGGCCAACCGCTACGGCAGCCTGACGCGCGGTGTGCTGGCCGAACGCGCCCGCGCCTCCCGCGCCCGCTCGAACCAACCCGCTCCGCCGCTATTCCGAACGCTGCGTGGCGGGCTGGGCCAGATGGTGGAAGCCATCGAGACCGCCATCCGCGGCACCGTGGAAGTACGCCAAGCGCGGGCCGAGGCAGTGGAGCGCACCGCCGCCGGGTTCCGCATCCGCGTGGCGGGCGACTGGTTGGAAGCCGCCCGCCTGGTGATTGCTTGCGAAGCACACAGCGCCTCCACGCTGCTCGCTGACGTGGACCCGCGCCTGGCGGAACTGCTGGGCGGGGTGCCCTACAGTTCGTCGATGACCGTGGCCATGGGTTACGATGCCGCCGATTTTGCGCGCCTGCCCCGCGGCTTCGGCTTCCTGGTGCCGCGCAAGGAGCGCCGCCGGCTGGTGGCCTGCACCTGGGTGGGCACCAAGTTTTCGCACCGCGTGCCTGCTAGCAAGGTGGTAGCACGCTGCTTCCTGGGAGGGCGCGACGACGACGCGGTGCTCGACGAATCGGATGAATCTGTGGCGCGGGCGGTGGCGGAAGAACTCCGCGATATCGCCCAGGTGACGGCCCCCGCTCGGTTCGTTCGCATCTTCCGCTGGCCGCGCTCGATGGCGCAGTACACCGTGGGCCACCCCACCCGGCTGCGCGAAATGGAAGAGCGCGCCGCAGCCGTAGCCGGTCTGTATTTGGCGGGCAACGCGTACCAGGGGATCGGAGTCCCCGACTGCATCCGCATGGGCCGCGCCGCGGCGGAGAAGATCCTGGCGGGCTGAGAGGGTCACTTAGCAGCTTTCGCGGGCACCGGCAAAATGATCCGCTTGCCGCTCAAGCCGGTCGCGGTGAAATTCAGCTCGTAGACGCCATCCTTCGGTTTGATCCGCGGCTTTTCGAAGTACAGATAGCCCGCCACCGGGGCGATCCCCGCGGCGTTCGGGAACTCCCGACTGACGAGTTCCACCTCCAGGGTGTCGCGGTCGGGGGCCGGCTTCGATGACTGCGCAGAAGGCGTTGGAGCGGGGCCGGGACGGCCGATGCCCACCGTAGTGGCACCTCCCGCGTACACGCCGCCCCGGCGACCTCCTCCGTTCTCATAACCGACGTCGGTGGTGTTGTAAATCTGTACGTTGCCGGGCAGATGCGGGGCGGGGTGCGAGCCGTGGTACATGGTTTCGACGATGGTTTGGGGAGAAGAAGTGGCCAACAGCGCCCCGCCGGGAATGGGCAAGGTGAACTGATCGGGAGACACCTCGATGGGGGCGTCCCCGGCCGGATAGGCGGCCACTTCAAAGACCAGGAAGCCGGCGCGATCGAGATCGGCTCCGAACACCGTCTTGGTCTCGGCGGGGGTCAGCAGGGCGGCGGCCAGAGTCAGGCCGTCCGCGGTTCGCTGAACCGGGTAGTCGGTGCTATGGGGCCGAGGCGGAATGCCGCCGCTGCCGCCGGCGAAGAGCGTGGATGCTGCCAGGCATGCCAGGAAGAACCGTTTCATGCGTCACCTGCCAGTATTGTAAACGCACGGGCGGCGGCGGGGGTTTCGGGAGCCGATTGGGTATAGTAAAGGTGAGGCGAGAATCATGACCAGTCCAACTGTGGCCAACATGACGTTCGAGGAGTTCGAACGCCTGCCCGATTCGCCCGGAAAACTGGAGCTTCTGCGAGGGGAGGTAATCGAACTGCCACCCGCCAAATTGAAACACAACGAGATCTCCGAGCGGCTATTCCAGCGCTTGAATGCGCTCCTGGCAGATACCCACAAGCGCGGCGATAGCGGTGCGCTTGGGAAAGTACACCACGAGATGGGCTACCGCGTTGGCGGCGGGTGGCTGATTCCCGATGTCAGCATCACCCACGCGGACCAGCAGGCCGGCGACTACTACCTCGGCTCCCCGGCGCTGGTCGTGGAAGTGATCTCGGATGACAACACCGCCGATCACGTGGATGGCAAAATCGAGGAATACTCGCGAAACGGCGCCCGCGAAATCTGGGTGGTCTACCCCGCCCGCAAGCACGTCTGGATCTACACCTCCGGGACCGCCGAAGTGCGCTCGGGCGAATTTCGCGCGGAAATCCTGGACGGCGGCGCCATCGACCTGGACGAGATTCTGAAGTAGGCGCAAACCAGGCTACAACATGATCGCCGTACTCCTTCCCGGGATGGACGGAACCGGCACGCTGTTCGAGCCGTTCGTCGCAGAGTTGCCCCAGCCCGTTCAGGCCCTGGCTGAACGCTACCCTGCCGAAGTCCACCTGAATTACGACCAACTGACGGACCGCGTGCGTGGCGAGTTGCCAAACGGCCAACCTTACATCATCATCGCCGAGTCTTACTCCGGGCCCGTCGCCCTTCGGCTCGCGAAACGGCCGGTTGGGGATCTCCGCGCCGTCGTGCTTGTGGCGAGCTTCGTCTCGCACCCGCTGGGCGGTTGGGGTCCGCTTATCGCTCGTATCCCTTTGACGCTGGTCTTCCGAATCCGCCCGCCGCACTGGGCTCTGCGGTGGCTCCTCATGGACCCGGAAACGCCACCAGAAGCCGCGCTCGCGGTGCGGAGGGCTATCGCGCAAGTTCGCCCTGAAGTGCTAGAGGCCCGCGTGAGGGAGGCTCTGGCCGAGGATTGCACGACTGCGGCGCTGGCTTGCCCCGTCCGTATCGTCTGCCTCGTGCCGGCGAGGGACCGTTTGCTCGACCGGCGTGCCTCATGTGCCCTCCGCCAGTTGGCTCCGCATATCGAACTGGTATCGGTTCAAGCGCCGCATCTTATGCTTCAGTGCGCCCCTCGCGCCGCCGCGGCAGCGATGGCCGGACTCGGCCTGCTGGACGCGGCCAGCCATCGCTGCCGCGGCGACTAGCCCGACTTTCGCACTTCAGAGCCCATTTTCCCTGTTAGCATGGCTTAAGTCTTTTGCCTACAATCCGAGAATCTGAAAATCGGTGTGGTGAAGACCTTCCCTCTTCCAATCCGACGGCTTTTCTGGCATTCTGCGGCTTCGATGTTTTTGCGCCGCACGAACCGCAAGAAGGACGGCAAGGACCACCGCTACTTCAGCGTGGTGGAGAACCGACGGCTATCCTCCGGCAAGACGGCGCAACGCACGGTCCTGTACCTGGGTGAAGTCAACGACAAACAGGAAGACGCCTGGCGCAAGACCCTGGACGTGTTCGACGAGCAGCAGCACCGCTCACGCACCCTCAGCCTGTTCCCCGAGGATCGCGAAATTCCAGAAGATTGCGTCGACAGTCTGCAAGTGAGGCTGAGCGGGCTGGAACTGCGGCGGCCGCGCATGTTCGGCGCCTGCTGGCTGGCCTGCGAGATCTGGCGCCAACTGGGGCTGGACGAGTTCTGGCAGCGACGCTTGCCGGACGGCCGCGAGGCCGTAAGTTGGAAGAAGGTGCTGGAGTTGTTGGTGGTCAACCACCTCATCGATCCGGCCAGTGAGTTCCGTGTGCACCGGCAGTGGTTTCTTTCCACCGCCATGGACGAGTTGTTGAACGTCGATTATGCGGCTGCGGAAAAGGACCGGTTGTACCGTTGCCTGGACCGGGTACTGGAGCACAAGCAGGAACTGTTTGTGTGGTTGCGAGGGAAGTGGGCCGACCTGTTTCAAGCCGACTTCGAGGTGCTGCTCTACGATCTGACAAGCACTTACTTCGAAGGCGCCATGGAAGAGAATCCCAAGGCCAAGCGCGGCTACAGTCGCGATGGCCGGCCGGATTGCTTGCAGGTCGTGGTGGCCCTGGTGGTCACCACCGATGGCTTCCCGCTGGCCTACGAAGTGATGAACGGGAACACCACGGATTGCACCACGCTACGAGGGTTCCTCGACAAAATCGAGAAGACCTACGGGAAGGCGAAGCGGATGTGGGTCATGGATCGGGGCATTCCGACCGAAGCGGTGTTGGCCGAGATGCGCGACCCGGCGCGCCAGGTCCTCTATCTGGTGGGGACGCCGAAGAGCAAGATCAAACAGCACGAGAAGAAGTGGCTCGACCTGCCCTGGCAGAAGGTCCGCGACTCGGTCGAGGTGAAGTTGTTTGAACAGGACGGAGAACTCTACGTACTGGCCAAGAGCGCCGGCCGCCAGGCCAAGGAGATAGCCATGCGACGGAAGCGGCTGGTGCGGTTGCTGCGCAAGCTCCGCGCCATGCGTCACAGTCTGCCGGCGCGCGATCAGTTGCTGTTACGCATCGGTGCCGCCAAGACCGAGGCGGGCCGCGCCTTCGGCTTTGTGAAGATCCAACTGCCGGATGCCCGTCAAGCGGTGACGCGCGAATCGTTCCAATTCCGCGTGGATAAGGCCAAGCTCAAAGAGGCGGAACTGCGCGACGGCCACTATCTACTTCGCTCCAACCTCACCGGTGGCGATCCCAGTGTGTTGTGGTCACGCTACATCCAACTGACTCAGATCGAGTCGGTCTTCCGAAGCTTGAAGAGTGAACTCGGGCTCCGGCCGATCCGTCATCAACTGGAGCACCGCGCCGACGCGCACATCCTGGTCGCCTTCCTGGCCTACTGTCTTCAGGTGACGTTGAAGAACCGGCTGATGCTGCACGCGCCGGGGCTGACGCCCGCAGCCGTACTGGAGGCGCTGGCGACGATACAAATGATCGACGTCCATATCCCGACCATCGATGGACGCTGGTTGATTCTTCCGCGCTACACGCAACCGGAGGCCGAAGCCCGCCTCGTCCTCGACAAACTCAAGCTCGCCTTGCCCGCGCAACCACCCCCTCGCATAACCACAGACCCTGCCCTCGGAGCTGCCGCAGCCGCTGGTAGGTAGCCCTGATTTGTGGTGAAGACCTATCCATAGCCTCTACTGATTCTTCGGGACTTAGGCGCCGCTCGGGCCTCGAAGTGCGAAAGTCGGGCTAGTGCGACATCGCGTAAGTAATGTAATTCACGCCTAACCGGATACCCAGCGCCGAGAAGCGCTGCTCGTAGAGCGGATCGTCGGCATTCTCCCACGAATCTCCCAAGTCCATGTTGTGGCAGATCGCGATCACGATCCGGCCCTGATCGTCATAGATAGCGCGCCACTCGGGTATCTTGCCATCCTTCTCCCATATCTGGTGCGTCTGCACGTACTGATACCCGGGCACCTGATAGCGCTGGTCCAGATCGTAAACGGTGTGAAAGATGGGGTCGTCGCTGGCGATCTCCAGCATGGGCTTGCCAGGGAAGACCTTACTCATGGTCTTGACAAACACGTCCCATTCAACGGTTCCGTGGAAATCATCGCACATGAAAAAGCCGCCGCGCAGGAGAAACTCGCGGAACTTGGCGATCTGCGCGTCGGTAAGTTCCCAGTGGCCCACCTCCACGGCATAGAGCCACGGGTAGTTGAAGACGTCTTCGGTCTGGTCTTCCAGGTCTATGGGCTGCTCGACGCTCTTGGCGTCGATGCGGGTCAGGCGCCGGATCGCCAGCGCGAGGTGCCTGTCCGAGCGGGGGTAATCGATGCTCCAGTTGGTGAGACCGTTGCGCCAGTCCAGGCCGGGCTTGAACTGCCAGTCGGTCTGCAAGTGATAGGACGGGTACATCAGACGGGCGAAAGTCCACTCACCAGGGACCTTATAGTCCGGCGGAATGGGGAAGTTATTGTACTCCCAGGCCGGGTACTCGCGAAATGGGCGCTGGGCGAAAAGGGTGCACATCAGGCCCGCGGCCAAAGCGAAACCCAGTGCGGCGCCACGCCCCATAGACTCCAGTATACGCAGGCGGGCTTCCAGGACATCAGCGGACTAATGGAATGTAGCCGGCCACCTGCCGACGGTAGGCCGCGAACCGGTCTCCGAACCGCGATGCCAGCAGGCGGTCTTCCGTGCGCACGCGAATCTCCGTGCCGATAAGGAACAGAACCACGGCCGCCACGGCCCACTCCCAGCGCGTCAGCAAGGCCGCGGTGGCTATCAGCATGAGTAACATGGATGCATAAATCGGGTGGCGGACCACGCCGTACGGGCCGGAACTCACCAGTTCGTGGTCCGCATACAGGCCCGCGTTGATGCGGAATTGACGGCCCAGGTGCGCCACGGCGGTCCACATGGTCAACACTCCGAACGGGGCCGCCAGCGCGGTAACCACCAGCCGTGGCCAACCGACCGCCGCCGCCGGCTGCCGCATGCAAACCGCCAACACGTAACCCAGCACTTCAAAGGACAATCCCAGCAGCGTGGCGCCGCGGGCCGTTATGGACGGACGTTTCTGGTTGTGCGGAGCGCGAAAAATGGGCACAGCGCACCACACCACCCAGCACAGCGCCAGTTCGCAGCCGGTAAGAAGGTAGGCGGTCATGAGCGTGGCCCCATGATAAGCCATTTTACAGCGCCGGACCCCCAGAGTTAGCAACCAGATAGTAACGGAAGCCAGTCTGGCATTTGGCTCAGCGCATGGGCAATCTCGGTATATGAAACGCTGGCCGGTAGTGTGTTTGTTCGCCTGGGCGGTTGCGGCCGCTTTGGGCGCGGATGCGTCCCTTTCCGAACTGGCGCCTCCGGGAACGAAGGTGACGATCGGCATCAACCTGCGTAAGTTGCTCGACTCCCCCCTGGCCAGCGAATTCGGCGGCGCCGACCGGGACGCAGCCGCGAAGTTGACCATGAAAGGCGGCCTCGCGGGCCTCGATCCATTTAAGGACGTAGATCAGATTTGGATCTTGATGAGCAACATCAACGATAAGGCTCCCGCTCTGGTTGTGGTGCGCGGGCGGTTCGACGTGGAACAACTGGGACGCGGCGCCAAGCGCTACAAGGACGTCCCCATGGTGGAAGGCGGGACGGAGGCGGGCGGCGTGATCGGCCTGATCAGCGGCCAAACGATCATTGGCGGCGAGACGGCGCAGGTGCAGGCCGCCATTGACCGGATCGGTTCGGAGCACTTGGGATCGGAACTGCAAGAGCGCATCGCGGTGGCCGGTTCGCGCTACGACATATGGGGCATAGGCGAGATCCCGGAAGAGCCGCAGGCTACACCTCCGGCTCCCGCTCAAACCGGGGATGCACCAAGCCTCGCTTCGATCGACCGGTTCATGTTCGGCCTGGCGGCGCAACAGGGCCTGGCATTGACGGCCGAGGTCCATGCGCGAACTACCGAGGGTGCCGCCCAGATTACGGCGGCGCTGTCCATTTTGGAGGCAGGCCTTAAGGCGCAGGCCAAGGACGGCGGCGTGACATTCGATGTGCAGCAGGATAACGGCACCTTCCGGATTTCGGTGGCGGTGCCCGAAGCAGTGGTCCGCAAAGCGATCACGGATCAGAAGTCATCCATGGCGGCGGCCTTCTCCGGAATTGCCGCAGGCGCTGGCGCAAAGGACGGCGCCAAGCCCGCTGACGCCCCGGCCGCGCCGGCAACCGTGCCCGCGGCGGATCCCGCACCCGCGACGCCTCCGGTGGCGGCCGCCGCGCCGCCAGCCCCGACGCTAATCAGCCCGCAGCCCGCCGCTGTAGCGGCCCCGCCATCCGCGCCCAAGCCTCAGACCAAGCCGCTGATCGTCAAAGCGCCCGATGGCGACACGATGATCGTGAGATTACCAGGCGCGAAGTAGCTCCGGGCAGGCCCCCGCGGCACCTAAAGCGGCATCTGTTGGCGGAGTTGCGGAAACACCGTCCGGGCGAACTGTTCCGCCAGGCTAGTGGCGGCGTCCTCGTCGTCCCTGCCCACCGGCACGGAAATGCGCACCAGCGCGGTGTCGCTGCGGTTGAACCGGAGCGCGTCCGCCACCAGCCAAAACTTGGCCGAGTACTCGCTGGCGATCACCCGGCTGTGACTCTGGTACCAGTAGAGGATGACGCTCTTCTCGTCGCCCTTCTCCACCAGGTAGCGGTTCACCACAATGGGGGTGGCCCAGCCGGGAACCGTAATGGCGGGCCGGTCGGTGTAGACGGGCTCCCAACCCGAGCCTGGCAGGCAGTTCTTCGGAGAATGCGGGGATTGACCGTACCTCTGGGTTTTGAAATAAGCGACGAAGAAGACCACCTCGCGGCGACGGTCGGGGGTGAGGTAGATACGCTCCAGAGTGTCGTCGGCCTTCAGCACGTCCTTAGTCTCCGGATCCAGCGGAATTTCCTTGACCGAGGTGAATCCGCCGACGGATTCCGGAAACGTCGACAGAGGCGCCACGGCGGCAGACTTCTCCGGGCGCGCGGCCACCGCATAAAAGAAGCCAGCCTGCAGCACCAGGACGGCGGTGAGGATAAGCGCATACCTGCTGCGAAGAATGCTCACGCGGGTTTCCGCCTTTCCATCCGCCGGCAACCGAAAACCAGTGCCCCATGGAAAAGAATGAGCAGGCCGAGCGATATCAGAAACAGAATCCAGCCCGTGGATTCGTGAAAGAAGCCTTCCGCCAACTCGGGCTTAACCTGCGATAGGATGCCGGTGGCAGTAATGCGGCTGCCGTTGGCCACGATGGCGATGGGAATCGTGGACAGAAACAGCGCCACTCGCACCCACAGGCGCTTCTCGAAAAGGTACCCGTAAACCAGCGAGAGGAACGTCAAGGTCAGCAGGGAGCGGATGCCGCTGCACGCCTCCACTACCTGGAGATGCATGTTGGGAAGTTCCAGGATATTGCCCTCGCGTACCACCGGGACGGACAGGAGTTCGAGCGAACCATCGGCCAGACGGCTGGCCAACAACTGCAGCCGGAAGGTCACCTGGTTGTAGACCACTGCCGGGATCGGGATCATCAGGAACAGCAGCGCCAGCGGGAAAACCAACTTCTTCAGGAGCGCCGTGCCGCCCAGGAACCACACCGACCCGATGACCGTCACCACGAAGGCTGCCCGCGATGTGAACAGTTCCACGCCCAGCGTTCCCAGGATCATCAAGATCGCGCCGAAGAGGACCAGCACCAGACCCCACCAGTTTGGCCGGACCTCGACTTCATCCAACTCCTCGCGCCGCTGCCAGATAATGAAACCGACCACCAGGGGCACGAAGAAACCATGGCCCATGTCGGGGTCGTAGCTCCACTGCATGGCCAGGCGGTAGAGGATGGGAGCGTAGCAACCAATTGCGAGGGCGGTAAACCAGGCGATGGGAACCCACGGGAGTGGCGCTTTGCGCGGAAGTGCGTCAGCCGGTGTCATGAATGGCTAACGGCTATGATACCAACCCCGGCCCAACGGCGTCGAATGCGCCCGCCCGCCGATACTCCCCGCCGCGTGAACGGAGACCAAGTTCGCTCCAGGTATAATGGTACCTGCCAACTGTGGAGCGCGTGGAGAGGAAAACTGCAATTATCATCGGAGCGGGCCCGGCCGGACTGACGGCTGCCTACGAATTGCTGACGCGGACCGGGATTAAGCCGATCGTCCTCGAAAAGAGCGATTGTATGGGCGGGATCTCCCGCACGGTGAACTACAAGGGCAATCGGATCGATATCGGTGGCCACCGCTTCTTTTCGAAGTCCGACCGCGTGATGGAGTGGTGGCTGAAGATGCTTCCGCTCCAGTCCTCCGAAAACGGCCCGGCGGCCATTCGATATCACCGTATGGAACGGACGGTAGCGCCTTCGCCGTCCGGCCCGGACCCGGCTGCGGCCGACAGCGTCATGCTACTGCGGCAGCGCAAGTCGCGGATCTATTACTTGCGGCGCTTCTTCGACTACCCCATCTCGCTCAGCAAAGATACGATTCTCAAACTTGGCCTGTGGCGCACGTTCAAGATAGGATTGAGCTACATCAAGTCGGCCCTACTGCCTCTCAAGAACGAGAAGACCCTGGAGCAGTTCTTCATCAACCGCTTCGGGAGGGAGCTCTACGGCACGTTTTTCAAATCCTACACCGAGAAGGTATGGGGTGTGCCGTGCGACCGCATCAGCGCCGAGTGGGGCGCCCAGCGCATCAAGGGTCTATCGGTGTGGGCCACACTGACACACGCTTTGAAGAAAGCGCTTCGAAGCAGCAAGACGGACGTCTCCCAGAAACACACGGAAACTTCGCTGATCGAGCAGTTTCTGTATCCCAAACTCGGCCCCGGCCAAATGTGGGACGAGGTAGCGCGCCGCATCCGCGAAAGCGGCGGGGAGATTCGCACCGGTTACCGTTTCCAGAGGGCACTCACGGATGGGTGGCGCGTACGGGCGGTCGAGGCCATCGATATCGCGACTGGACGGACGGAGACCTTCGAGGGCGATTACTTTTTCTCCACGGTCCCGGTGCAGGAGCTGATGCGGTCGTTCGACGTGGCGCCTCCGGCGAACGCGCTGGAGGTCTCGGACGGCTTGGTCTATAGGGACTTCATGACCGTCGGCCTGCTGGTGCGCTCGTTGCGCATTCACGACGATTCGCCGCAAGGGAAGAAACTGGTCAGCGACAACTGGATCTATATTCAGGAACCCGACGTGCTGCTCGGCCGGCTGCAGATCTTCAACAACTGGAGCCCGTTCCTGGTGGCGGATCCGGGAAGCGTCTGGCTGGGCCTGGAGTATTTCTGCAACGAGTCGGACGAGATCTGGAACCTGCCCGACGGTAAGATGGTCTCGCTTGCAACCACGGAGCTGAGCAAGATCGGTATCATAGACGCCGGCGAGGTGCTCGACGCGACGGTCCTGCGGATGGAGAAGACTTACCCCGCCTATTTTGGCACTTATGGCCGGTTCGGGGAGATCCGCCAGCACGTGGACCGCTACCAGAACCTGTTCCTTATCGGGCGCAACGGCATGCACCGGTACAACAACCAGGACCACTCGATGCTGACCGCCATGATGGCGGTGGACGATATCATCGCCGGTAAGACGGACAAGACCGGTCTGTGGGAAGTTAACACCGAGGAGGAGTACCACGAGGAGGATGGCAAGTCCAAGTGACTCGCGAAACCTCCGGGATGGATGAGGCTGGGACTGGCGGCGAGCCCCCGCACCGGGGACGTGGCGGGCTGCACGCGCTGCTGTTCGGCTCGACGGCGAACGTTACGCTGCAGTTCGCGCGTTACGTGGTGGTGGGCGGGGCGGCGTTCGCGGTGGATTTCGGAACGCTGTATACGCTAACCGAGTTCGCCGGGCTTCACTATCTGATCTCGGCCGCGGCCGGCTTCCTGCTCGGGTTGGCCGTCAATTACCTCTTGAGCAGGACTTGGGTATTCAACCGGCGCTCCATGGACAGCGCGGCGGCGGAGTTCGCGGTGTTCGCCCTGATCGGCATGGTTGGCCTCGGCATGAATGAAGGCATCATCTGGTTCGTGCGGGGCCGGGTTCATCTGCACTATCTGATCGCCAAGTTGGTCAGCACCGCTGTGGTACTTGTGTGGAACTTCGGCGCCCGCAAGGTGCTGCTGTTTTCGGACCGTTCGGCCCGGCAGATCGATCGCGCATGGCAGGTTTCGGCCGCGGTGGCAGCCGCCTGCTTGGCCTTCTGCCTGGGCGTGCAGGGCTGGTTGGGCGCGTGGTCCGCCGATTTCGCCGCCTATCCCGACGAGCCCTCGCACTTCGTGGGATCCGTCATGGTTCGGGACTGGCTGGTTTCCGGGCGATGGCTGTCACCGCTGGCCTTTGCCCGGAACTACTACCAGCACTATCCGTTCTTCGCGATCGGTTACTGGCCGCCCTTATTCAACATCGTGGCGGGGTTCTGGATGCTGATAGCGGGCGTTGGACGGACGCAGGCCCTGCTGGTCCCGGCGGTTTGCGCGGCTGGCACGGGCTGGTTGTCGTTCGGGTTCGTGCGGCGGCGCGCGGGAATGGTGGCGGGCTGCTGCGCCGCCGCGCTGTACTTGTGTCTACCAGCGGTTCGGGGCTGGATGTGCGCGGTGATGGTGGACCACATGACGGCGTTCCTCTGTCTCGCCGCGGCGGCTTGCGCACTGCGTTATCTCAGGCAACCGGTATTCGGGAACGGCCTGCTCTGCGCGGCGGTCTGCGGGTGCGCCATCCTTTCGAAGTACAGTGCCGCATACACGCCCGTGCTGCCCTTCGCGGCGGTGCTGTTTTTGCGGCGGTTCGAGTTGCTGCGGAAACCGGGGCTTCTGGTGCAACCCCTGGTAGTGGCGCTGATAGTCGGGCCTTGGGCGTTCTGGTCCAGGAAACTGGCTTTCTATGGCCTTCCCTCCGAGCGTGAGGCGTTGACGGCCGGCCGCGCGGCATCGTTCGGCCTGGAGGCTCTCCATCTATTTCCACCGGTGTTGACCGGCGCGATCCTGCTGGGTCTGATCGTCCTACTGCTCCGGCCCAAGGCATGGCGGGACGACCTGGTGGTGTTGGGACTGCTCGTGGCCGGGCACATGGCGTTCCTGTTCGTGTCTCCTATCAGCAGCCCCGAACACCGCTATCTGCTGCTTCCGGCCGCCGTTCTGTTGATCGCCGGATTCGCCGGCTGGGAGGAGATGCTGAAGTGGATTTCGCCCGGGGGACGCCTGGCGAAGCCGGTGTGGGCGTCGGCAGCCGTCCTGACCGCCGCGTTCGCGATTTGGCAGCTCGCACAGGTTCCGCATTTTCCTTCAGGCCGCGTCGGCGACGTGGTGGCGTTCATTGAGAAGGATCCCGCGCGTGCGGGCCAGCGGATCATGGTTCCTCCCGCGGCCGAAGGGCCGGTTATCGCGGAATTCGTCGCCCAAAGCCTACATCGGCCCGAGCACTACCTGTTGCGGCCCGGCAAGGAATTTGCCCACGCCGATTGGTTCGGCCGCAACTACTCGGCAGTGGTGGCGACTCCCGAGGAGATGATGGAGTATTTCGGCCGTAACCGGGTCAGTCTGCTGATTTGGAACGAGGGTCCCGGTGTGGCGCTCACGGCTCACGGGCGCATGATGAGTGAAATGCTGCGGCGCTACCCGGCCTGCTGGAATGGCTTGTTCTCGCTGGGTCCGGCGGGCGACCCCGCCTTGTCGTGGACCGTCTACGAGTACCGGGCGCCAACGGCGCGCTGATGCCCGCGGCCCGGTTACGCTCAGCCCTTGCGGCGCGTGGTCGGCGCGGGCGTGCGCACCACCACCACGGGGATCAGGCTGTTGCGCTCTTCGGTGCCGGCCGGTCTGGCGTTCCGCGAAACCAGTTCGCGGTTGAGCGTGGCCACGAACTCCTGAATCTGCGCCTGCATCTCGCTCATCTTGGCGCGCATGTTCAGGATGATTTCGACGCCGGCCAGGTTTACGCCCAGGTCGCGGATGAGGTGCAGGATCACCTCCAGCCTCTCGATATCCTCGGGCGTGTACAGCCGCGTGTTGCCTTCGCTGCGCGAGGGCTTGAGCAGGCCTTCGCGCTCGTAGAGCCGCAGCGTCTGCGGGTGGATGCCGTATTGCTCGGCCACGACCGAGATCATGTAGGCGGCTTTGGACTTGGCTTTGGCCACGGCTAGACCTCACCCACCTTCGCCCAGATTTCGGCTCGCGGGTCCCCGGGTTGAACCTTGGCCAGTTCGCGCAGCAGTTCGCGGGTGCGCTCGTCGCGCGGATCGGGCGCCTGGATCGCCACCTCCACGATCTGATCGCCGCGTACGTTGGTTCGCGAGTTCATCACGCCCTTCTCGCGCAGCCGGAATTTCTGGCCGTTGCGGGTGCCCTGGGGAATCTTGAGCAGGGTCCTTCCATCGATGGTGGGCACTTCGATCTTGGCGCCCAGAGCCGCTTCCCAGACGGCGACGGGCAGCACGATTTCGATGTCGTCTCCCTCGCGGCCGAAGAACGCGTGGTCTTCCACGTGCATGGTGATATACAGGTCGCCGGGAGGCGCGCCCATGGTGCCGGCGTTACCTTTGCCGGGGACGCGCAAACGCGAGCCGGTGCGCGCGCCCGAGGGAATCCGCACCTCGACGGTTTCCTTGCGGGTTACGCGGCCATCGCCGCCGCACTCGGGGCAGACGTTGCGCAACCGCCCGGAGCCGCCGCAGCGCGGGCAAGTGAGGTTGAACTTCATGGCCCCGGCCATTTGCGATACGTTGCCGGTGCCCTTGCACTGCGGGCAGGCTACTTCGCCCGCGCCGGTCTGGCCGGTACCGTGGCAGGTGCCGCAGGACTCGTAGCGGGTGATCTCCATGCGCGACTGGGTGCCGCGAATGGCCTGCCAGAAATCGATGGACATGCCGTATTCGAGATCTCCGCCCTTTTCGGGCTGGGGCTCCGGAGCGCCGCCGCGACCGGTGAAGAACTGCGAAAAGATGTCGCGGAAGCCGCCGCCGGTTTCCGTGCGCCGGCCGGCGCCGCCTCCGCCGCCCCCGAATGGGGCCTCCGAAAAATCGAAGCCGCTGAAATCCATTCCAGGGCTGGCGTGGCGGCCCGCTCCGCCCGCCGGGGGTGGGGGCATGCCGCTCTCGGAGTAGAAACCGTACTGGTCGTACATCTGGCGCTTCTTGGGGTCGCCCAGGACATCGTAGGCTTCCTGCACGTTTTTGAAGCGGTCTTCGGAGCTCTTGTCTCCGGGGTTGAGGTCGGGGTGGTGCTTGCGGGCCAGCTTGCGGTACGCCTTGCGCACTTCGTCGTCGGACGCTTTGCGCGGAATACCCAGGGTCTCGTAATAGTCGTGCTTGGGAGAGGAGGCCATGATAAGGTTCGGGCCGGGCAGCGCGCCCGGCCCAGATCAGCCCTTCGCTTACTTCTTGTCGTCTACATCCACGAATTCGGCGTCCACCACATCGTCTTTGCCCTTCTTGCCGCCGTCGCCGCCGGTGGGAGGCGGATTGCCGCCGGGTGCCGGGCCTGCGCTGGGAGCCGGGCCCGCGCCCGGAGTCCCCGCCGATTTGTACATGGCCTCGGCCAGCTTGTGGCTGGCGGTAGTGAGGCGGTCGACCGCGGAGTTGATCTTGACCGGGTCGTTATCCGCCATGGCCTTCTTGGTTTCCTCGATGGCGGATTCGATCTCCTTGGCCTCCGCTTCGCCGACCTTGGAGCGGTGGTCCTTCAAGGTCTTCTCCACGTTGTAGACCATAGCGTCGGCGCGGTTGCGGGCCTCGATGGTGTCGCGCTGTTTGCGGTCGTCGGCCCCGTGCGCCTCGGCGTCCTTGGCCATCTTCTCCACCTCGTCCTTGGACAGGCCGCTGGAGCTGGTGATGGTGATTTTCTGCTCGTTGTTGGTGCCGCGATCCTTGGCGGTCACGTTCAGGATGCCGTTGGCGTCGATATCGAAAGTGACTTCGATCTGCGGAACGCCGCGCGGCGCGGGCGGAATATTGCCAAGTTGGAACACGCCCAGCAGCCGGTTATCGCGCGCCATGGAGCGTTCGCCTTGCGACACCTTGATCTCGACCGACGGCTGATTCTCGCTCGCCGTGGAAAAGACCTCGCTCTTGCGCGTGGGAATAGTGGTGTTGCGCTCGATGAGTTTGGTGAACACGCCGCCCATGGTCTCGATACCGAGCGACAGCGGGGTAACGTCCAGCAGCAGCACGTCCTTCACTTCGCCGCCCAGCACGCCGCCCTGCACCGCCGCGCCCACCGCGACCACTTCGTCCGGGTTCACGCCTTTGTGCGGCTCACGGCCGAACAGTTCGCGCACCATGGCCTGGATGCGCGGCATGCGCGTCTGACCGCCGACCATGACAACTTCGTCGATCTGCGAAGGCGTCACGTTGGCATCCTGCATGGCCTGCTTGCAGGGGCCGATGGAACGCTGCAGAATGGGCTCTACCATCTGCTCGAAGCGCGCCCGCGTGAGCTTCATTTGCAGGTGCTTGGGACCGCTGGCGTCGGCCGTGATGAACGGCAGGTTGATGTCGGATTCGAGCAGCGTGGAGAGCTCCATCTTGGCCTTCTCGGCCGCTTCCTTCAAGCGCTGCAAGGCCATCTGGTCGCGGGAAAGGTCGATGCCGTTCTCCTTCTTGAACTCGCCCACAATCCAGTCGATCACGCACTGGTCGATGTTATCGCCGCCCAGGTGGGTGTCGCCGTTGGTGCTCTTCACCTCGACCACGCCATCGCCCACTTCCAGGATGGAGATGTCGAAGGTGCCGCCGCCGAAATCGTACACCGCGATGGTCTCGCTCTTCTTCTTGTCGAGGCCGTAGGCCAGCGCCGCCGCCGTGGGCTCGTTGATGATGCGCATCACTTCCAGCCCGGCGATCTTGCCGGCGTCCTTGGTGGCCTGCCGCTGCGCGTCGTTGAAATACGCGGGCACGGTGATCACCGCCTGGGTGACTTTCTCGCCCAGGTAGCTTTCCGCGGCTTCCTTCAACTTGCCCAGGATCATGGCGGAAATCTCCGGCGGACTCTGTTTCTTCCCGGAAATTTCCACCCGCGCGTCGCCCTGCTCGCCCGCCACCACCTTGTAGGGCACCATCTTCATTTCCTCGGACACTTCGTCCGACCGGCGCCCCATGAAGCGCTTGATGGAGAAAATGGTGTTCTCCGGATTGGTGATGGCCTGGCGTTTGGCCACCTGGCCCACCAGCCGCTCGCCGCTCTTGGTGAATGCCACGACCGACGGCGTGGTGCGGGCTCCCTCCTGGTTCGCAATGACCGTGGGCTGGCCGGCTTCCATTACCGCCACCACGGAGTTCGTCGTTCCCAGGTCAATGCCAATGATCTTTCCCATGCTGATGATGCCTCCCAATGCTGAGTAGTGCCGCCCGCTTCCCATCCCGGTGGCGGCTCGGTGTCCCTTCGGACTGGCTCAGGCCTCTCTGGCTTAAGCTCAAGCTCATTATCAAATATTAGCGCAACGTTGTCAAGGGTTTGTTGAGCGCAGGACACTCAAGGCGCCACACCAACGCACGGCGGGTAGGGGCGTAGAGCACTCCCGGAGGATTCCCTAACCACCTGTAAATCTGTGAGATATGAGGGGTATCAGGCAGGTCACGCAGACCTGGATACGTAGGCGTGCATATGGTGAAGCTCTTCGGTCTTGCGCTCCAGCTCGTAGTGCATCAGATCGCGCATGGAGAGGAATCCCACCACTAGGTTGGCGCGCATGACGGGCAGGTGCCGGCATTTGTTGGCGTGCATTGCCGCCATGGCCTCTTCAATGGGGGCCAGTTCGTCAATGGTCACGACAGCAGTGGTCATGACCGCGCCGACCGGGGTCTTCTCAGGGTCGAGCCGTTCGAGCACCACGCGCTTCATGAGGTCGCGCTCACTGAACACGCCCCGCAGTTCTTCCCCGTTCAATACCAGGATCGCCCCGACGTGGAGATCCGCCATTTTCCGGGCCACTTCGGCCACGGTTTCAAGCTCGGTGACATGATAGAACTCGCGATCATGCACGATGTCGCGGACGTGGGACATACACATCCCTCCCCAATTAACGTTACCGGGACTATAACATAACCGGGGGCTGTTGGGAATCGGAAAGTGGCTGCCGGGAACCGGACCGCGGCCGGCGGTGTCCGATACAATGACCCAGGGTGCCGGACCCACCTCCAATCCGCGGATCGCAAGGGCGCCTGGAACTACTGGCGCAGATCGCCAGCCTGATCGCGACGGCATGGCTAGTGTGGAACCTGTCGGCGCTCAAGCGCGCGGCCTTTTCGGCGCCGGCATCGGCCCTCTGGCGGGCGGTGGAATTCACCCTGCTCGCCTGGTTGTGGAGCGCCGCGGTGGCACTGGCGCTGCAGTACGCCATCCGCCAGGTGGAACAGGTCAATCTGGCGGGCGCCACGCTGCGCACTTCCCTGGTGGCCGTGTGGTTCGCCCCGGCCGTGCTGCTGATGTACCGGCTTACCCCCGGCGCCGTGGTTGCGGCGCTGGTGCTGGTGGTGAACGCCACCCGGCTGCTGTATACGCAGTGGACCGTCATCCACCCGCCGGCCGGGCCGGACGTGCCCGCAATCCGTACGGCCGTCCTACTGGCGGACGGCGCCCTGCCGCCGCCCTTCCTCACCCGCCATCTTGGCCCGGCACTGGCCATCGCCGCGGGGCTCCAGCTCGGAATCTCAGCGGCTGGGTTCCGCCACGACTTCCTCGCCGGCGCGCTGCTCACCCTGACCGTCGCCGTGCTGACGGCCTACGCCATCTCGACGGGCGCCTGGGAGCCGCCCCGCCCGCCCACGCTGCCGCGATCGATCTTCGGAGCGCTGCTCACCGTGGCGCTGGCGTTGGGCCTGACGATTCTGGCGGGCACCGGCGGCTGGCATCCACAAGGGACGGGTAGTGGCGAGGGCGATGAGGCAACCTCGCGGCCATTGGGCGATATCCTCGCGGGGTCGCGGCCAGCCCCGGCCCCGCCCCGAACCGGTTCGGCGGGCCAGGCGCAATCCGCTGAGGACCAGACGGTTCCGGGCGCTGCGGATGTGGCCGGCAGCTTTCCGGGAGTGGTCCTCTGGCCGGAAATAAAGCAGGTCACGGTCCTGATCGCCCCTCTGCCCGAAGGCCCCGGCGCCTTCGCCGCGAGGAAGATCCCATATGGGATTCCCTTCGGCGGAGAGTATTGGTTCCTGCGGCCTCTGTTTCGCCGGCCACCGCCGCAGTCTGTGCTCATGCGCGGCACGCCGTGGAAGCTCTCTTTCAGTACCACCGACCACTGGCCCCTCAACATGGAAGCGCACCAGAAGCTCGATCGGCCCATCGACATGTCGTGTTGCTCGCACATCCAGCTTGCCGTAAGCAACGCCGACCGATACCCGCACACGGTCTCGCTCGAACTGACTCTGCGGGACCTGCCCGGCGGAGTGTCGGAGAATCTGGGCTCTGTCCAGGTGTTGTCAGTTCCCGACCTGAAGGCCGACCCAGTGGTTCCGGTCAGCGAGACGCTGGATTTCGCCGTACCCGCGAAGCCCCACGGGAGCGTCTTCAACGAGATCTCGGTGGCGTTCCGCCGCGATTGGACGCGCCGGGACAAGAGCGCGCGGATATCCATCGAGCGGTTCATCCTAATCCCGCGCGGCCGCAAGTAATTGGCGTCTGACACCTTTTTTCAGAACCGGTAGCGCAGATTGAGATACCAGTTCCGTCCCGCTTCGGGATAGCCGGCGGTGTAGTAGTAGTTCCGGTCAAACAGGTTCTTCACTCCGGCCTGCGCGATCACCCCATGGGCGACGGGCGCCACGACGCCCAGATCCACGGTGCCATAGGACTCCGCGCGGGGCAGGTAGAGGGGAGACGCGCTGGCGTAGGTCGTATCCTGCAGCGTGATGCCGCCTTCATAGCGCGCGCTGGCCATCGCCAACACCTGGTGGGGCAAACGAAGCGCCGCGGTCCCGATTAGTTTGTTTTTCGGCAGCGTGGGCAAGGTGATGACGCTGGTGTTCACCTGGCTCACGTTGGGAATATTGAGGTACTGATAGGTAATATTGCGGTTCAGATAGCTGTAACTGGCGTCAAGAGCGAGCCGCGAAAGAGGCGCACTCCGCACTTCGAATTCCACGCCCTGGTGGACCTCTTTACCCAGGTTCGCCATCTCGCTGCAGAAACCGGGAATCTTGCTATTGGGGCAGTATGCCGTAGACGAAGCCGTCCCGCCCGGGTCCGTTACGTAGACCGATTCAATGGCGTTGCGCAGATCGCTTCTGAAGAGCACCGCTTGCACCAGCGTGCGGCCCGTCAGAACTTGCGAGTAACCGGCATTCCAGTTGCGGCTATGTTCCGGCTTGAGGTCGGGATTCGGCAGGCCCGCGCCCATGCTGGCGGAATACGTGTCTTTGAGCATGGGAAAGCGGCCCCGGTCCGCAAGCGTGACGAACAGGTTACCCGACTTACTAACGGCATAGGAAGCCGACGCCTGGGGGTTGAAGTTCCACACGTGCGCTGTGCAGCCGCTGAACGAAGTATTTTGAGGCGACGAAATACAGGTAAATGCGACCAGGCCCGTGAGAGCGGCGTTATAGGACTGGGCCTGCACGCCATTCAGATGGTCCGCGCTGAACCCGGCCGTGACGTGCAGGCGGGATGAGACAGTAATCGCATCCTGCAAGCCGAGAGAGGCCTGCTGGTCCTGATCGGACAGCGTAGGTTCGATCAAAGGAAAGGGCGACATGCCCGGATAGATGCCGTGTTCTGAGTGGTTATCGTCCTTGAAAAAGAACGAGGCGCCAATCGCGTTCCGAGCGAGCGCCCTAGTCGAGAACTCCGCGGATACGCCCTCCGTGTGCTCGTCGTACATGCTATGCTCGGCGCTCTTAGTGTTCATAACCGAATAGGTATCGTCCGAGTACATGTTAATGCTGTTGCGGAACTGGTTATAGAACGCGCGGAACTTGATGGAGCTGGATTCCCCGAGCCCCGTATTGGAATGGAAGTAATAGCCGTCGGTGTTCCAGTACGGCCAACTCCAGAAATTCCTGAAAGTCGCAGCGGTGTTGGGACCCTGATAGAGTGGAACTCCCTTCTGGCCTTTCTGGCTCGAGTAGCTGAATACGTATTCGTCCCCTCGCCTGGGCGTCCACCCCGTCCGCCCGCTGAACTTCTCGTCCCGCGAGTCCGATTGGTTCAACTTGTCCGTCATCGTAATCTGCGGCAGGTTCTTGTACTGGTACACGGGAAAACTGCCGGAGAGCGGAATGTAGCCGGATTGCAGCCAGTCGAGCGAGCCCTGGACAAAGAACTTCCGCCAGCGCGACCCCAGGTGCAGCGAAGATAGCAGTTCCTTTCCCGACCCGGTTCCGATCAGGGCGTCTCCCTCCATCTTCTCAATCGGCTCCTTGGTGACGAGGTTGATAGCCCCACCCAGGCCGTTCGGTCCGAGCAGTGACGATGAGTAACCTCTGGCGACCTGGATCTCGGCGATATCGCTTGTCAGGAACCGGTTGAAATCCACGTAGCCGTCATAGGGCACGTAGATCGGGACCCCATCCAGATACAGCGGCACCTGCCCACGGCTGCTGAAGCCGCGGACCATCATGCCTGCCTCGTTCCGGTTGCCGGCTATGTGCTGGATCGACACTCCCGGCAGGAAATCGAGAGCCTTGGCCACGTTCACTAACTCGTGCTCGTCCATCTCGCTCTTGTCGATACTGCCGGCTACGGGAGCGGGCGGCGCGGCATCCGCGGTAACTGTCACGGTCTGGCGCCCGAGGTGGAACGGCGTGCCCGGACTCTGTTGGATCACCTGGTTCACGGCGGTAGTGAGTGCCGCCAGTTGTTGCTTCAGCGCCTCGCGGGATGAACTCGCGGACAACGCCTCCGGCACTTCGACCCGTATCTCGGGGCGGGATGCGCACAGCGAAGCGATGGACAACCGCAAAGCCTCGGCGTCGGCGCGCCAACCCTCCACGGACGGGCCGGTTTCCCCGGACAGCGCGCCCAGTCGCTGCTCCAGGCCGGCAAGGGTGACTCTCCAGTCCACGGTGTAATGCTGCTGGGCGGCAAGCATCATGGCACAAACGAGTATCGACACTACGAGCGTTAGGGTTCTTGTCAGTTCTTTCATTTGGACCTCTGGATTTCGGGCTCGACGTGGCCCTTGAACTACCCGAGATGTAATGTTAACACGTCTATTGTCCGTTATGCAAGACGAGACGTGTTTTGTGGCGTCGAACGCCTTTCAGAGCGCCCGCGCCGCGCTACTCATCGTGAACGCGTACCACGCACCCGTGCCCGCCGCCAAAAGCAGCACTCCAATCGCAATAGCGAGGCGCCCCCATCTGCGCTTGGATTCCGGAGTTGGCAGCAGGCCCCAAATGACTCCGCCGCTCCACGCCCCGTTGGCGGCGTGAAACGCCGTGGCCCAAATTCCCAACAGGCTCAGCGCCGCTACCAGCGCGTTGCCCGCGGCCGATGTGCCGCAGGAGCCGCCGAACCCTTCCACGGTGGACCGGAACGCCGCATCGCCAGCCTGAAACAGTCCGCCCGCGGCATAACGGTCGAGCGCACCCAAGTGCGTTGCCTGGTATACCGCGTGCAGGCCCCACGCGTGGAGCGTGCCTACGTGGAAGAGCAGGAAGGCCAGGATCGCCAGGCCCGTCACCCGCTGCAGGAAGAACCGCAACTTCCCGCCGCGGTTGCATTTCTTCACACCGAACTTCATGCCTTCCTTGCGCAGCAGGTACAGACCGGAGGCGGCCTGGAACCCAAGCGGGATGAAGATCGCGATCAGCGTGAATCCCGGCACGTGCGCAATCGCCCCTTGAATCGCATCGATGTTTTGCCGGTACGCAGCGGGCGACCATCCGGTGAGGGCGATTGCCAGATGCGCTGCGAGGAAGGCGGCCATCCACAGGCCGCAGAGCGCGTGCATCCGGCGCGGCCGCAGCAGACCCTGGCAACTGCACTTGGGCTGCGGCGCCGGTTGTAGTTCGGCATGGTGTTTGCATCCGCCGGCGGGACGGCCGGCGGCCGGTTCGGTTGTGGGTGTCATCGTGTTCCTCCGTGTGCCAAAGTCCGGACGGCGGCTAGCGCCTGGTCCACGTCTGCCTCGGTGGAAAGCGCTCCGAGGCTGAAGCGGATGGTGCCGGTCCGTTCGGTTCCCTGTGACCTGTGGGCGAGCCAAGCGCAATGAAGTCCCGCCCTGCAGGCGATTTCGAACTCGCGGTCCAGCTCATTGGCGGCAATCACCGGATCGCGGCCTTCGATGTTGAATGACACGGCTCCGGTTCGCTGATGTGGATCGCGCGGTCCGTACAATTTGACCAGCGGGAGCGCCGCCAGCCCGGCCAGCAGGCGCCCGGCCAGCCCCCACTCGTGCCGCTGAACCTCGTCCACGCCGCGGCGCAGCAGGTACTTCACGCCTTCGTTCAGGCCTGCAATTCCAGGCACGTTCAGCGTGCCGCTCTCGTAACGGTCGGGCGCGAATTCCGGTTGCAGCGGGCTCCCGGAATCGCTCCCCGTGCCGCCCTGCTTCAGCGGCTCCAGCCGGATCGATTCGTGTACGTAAAGCCCGCCAGTGCCTTGCGGACCAAGCAGCCCCTTGTGACCGGGGAAGGCCAGCAGGTCGACGTGCATCGCCTCCACGTCAATCGGCACGCTCCCCGCCGTCTGCGCGGCATCCACCAGGAAACGGATTCCGCGTTCGCGCGCCACGCGACCCACTTCCTCGATCCGGTTCACCGCTCCGTTCACGTTCGAAGCGTGGATCAGCGCGATCAGCTTCGTCTCCGGCCGCAATTCGTTCGCGATGGCGCCAACCTGTACGATGCCATCCGGCCCTGCTGCCACCATGGAAATGCGGACCACGCGGCGCTCCAACTCCCGCAGCGGACGCCACACCGAATTGTGCTCCATCGAAGAGAAGACCGCGTGATCGCCGGGTTTGAGCAGCCCATGGATCGCCAGGTTCAACGATTCCGTCGCGTTCGCCGTGAAGCAGATTCGCAGCGGGTCTCGCACGCCAAAAAGCTGGGCCAGGCTCTCGCGGCAGGCGTACACGGCTTCGCTGGCGCGCATGGCAAGGCGGTGGCCGCTCCGTCCGGGGTTGCCGCCGGCCTGCTCCATCGCCGCGCGCATCGCCGCGAACACCGCTGGCGGCTTGGGCCACGAAGTCGCCGCATGATCCAGATAAGTCATGGCACGGCCTCGTAACCGCCCTGCGATTCCGCGAACACACCGCGGACTTCAATCGCCAGCTCGTCCGACGCGCTGCGAATCGCCGGCACCATCGCCGCTTCGCAACGCAGCGCGAAACTGCAACCGTGCACTGCCAGACACTGCGGCGCGCGCACCATGTCCACATACACGCCGCCCCGATACAGATGCCGCTTCAAGCGGTGCACCTGATTGAGCGATGCGTAAACCACCAGGCATGGCGCGGACGCGTTCATACCGCCTGCAGCAGCGGCGTCAGCTTAACGGAGCCGAACAGAATCTCGTCGGACACGCCCAGCACTTCGTCTGCGCCCGCATAGAGCCGGTCATGGAGACGAAGTTCCACCGCGCCCGCCGCGCTCTCTACTCTCACGCTCCAGGCGCCGATGGACTCCGCTCTCTCGGTGAATTCCATCGTTCGGTGCAGCACGCTGCACCCGGTCACGCCCTCCACGCCCTGCGCGAAGAAGTTCCCGCCGCAGACCTCGGCCCGCTTGGGATCGCTGCGCCCCAGGCCCAGTTCTTTCATCGCTCGCTGCCCCGCGCGCAGCCCCAGCGTAAGGCCCACGTTCATGGTGTCCCAGTGCAGAAGGCGCGAGGTGGTGCTCAACCCGTGCCGGTTGCACCAGTGCAGGGGAGCCTCGGCCAGAGGAAAACAATCGTAGCGCGGAATGTAGATCTTGATATCCAGCACCGGCGTGCCGTCGAACGCGTCCAGCCCGCGGACATGCAGCCGGTTGCCATCGCGGCGCAGCAGTTCCGCCACGCAGGAGCCGATGCCGGACGGCCGCGCCGGGGCCCGCGACGTGTAGACGCCTTTACAGGAAGGTTCGCCCACGTTCGGCGTTGTGAGCACCTGTTCGTCGGTATCGGTCCACCGGACGAACTTCTGCCAGTCCTTGCGGCGGTGCTGGTAGTACATGATCCAGATGTGCGAGAAGTGCTCCAAGCCCAGGAGACCTTCGGTAAGGTCCTCGCGGATCGCGAGCACGCTCTCCGCCTCGTAACTGGTCTTCTGCGTGAAGTCCTTGAAGTCCGACTCGACGACACCGATCGGCCGGATCGTCACTGGTTCCTGCCACGTTGCACTCATGTAATTGACCTCCACTTAGGGTTTCCTGACCGCCTGTGCCAGCACTTCGGTTAGCTCCGCGTCCGTCGGTCTGCGGTGATAGAACCGAAGATAAAACTCCGCGGTCTCGGCCCGGATATCGTAATGAAACAGATCGGGATAGAACAGATTCGCCAGCCACTTGATGCCGATGATGCGGTTCGCCGAAGGCGGCCGGTCGATCCAATTGAAGGGGTATTGCGGCGCCTCGAAGACCGCGTGCGCCTTTACGGCCTTGACGTTCCGCCAGAGCGGATCCTGCCACACGCTTCGGTAGAATTCACCCGGTGACGAGTTGTGGTCGTAGCCAGAGATCACGATCTCCGGGTCCCACTTCAGCACCTGCTCCATGGAAACCGGGACGTGCCCGTATCCGCCTTCCGCGGGCACTTGCGCCACGTTGACGCCGCCGGCGAAATCGATGGACTCCGAATGCGCCGAGCCTCCCGGGTCGGTCTCCAGCCCCGTTGGGCCTTCGGCATAATATACGCGGCGCCGTCGCGCGACAGGGACGGTTGCCACCTTGCCTTCGATTTCGCGCACGGTCTTACTGCAGTAACCGGCCAGTTCCGCCGCCCGTGCCTGCCTGCCCAAAAGTTCACCCACAGCGAGATACAGCTTGTCCATGCTTCTCAAGCCTCCGTCGCCAACGAAGACCGGTAAGTGAGATTGCTCCTGCACCCTGTCGGCTAAGGAGACGGCCAGCTTGTCTCCGGCCGAAATCAGCACGTCGGGGTGCGCCTTGATAATCTCTTCTATGTTGCCGGTGTTGTTCTTGCCGTACCAGCCGCCCAGAACGGGCAGCTTTCGGTAGGGCTCGACAATCCACTTCATCTCCCCCGGATCCGGCTGGTAGTTCCACCCGGCAAGCAACTCCGGCGCCAACGTGTAGACCAGAACCGTGCACACCGGGCTCATGCAGTAGACCTTCCCGATCCGCGGCGGCACCTTGACCTTCCGGCCGGCCATATCCGTAAGGACGCGCTCCTGCGCCGCCGCGCCGCACACATACCCGCAGAGCAGAAGCAGTAACATCCGCGCCGCGGTCCAATTGGTCTTCATCCTCATGCCTCCAGTTTCAACTGATCTCCGGAACGCAGACACGCATTCCAGCATCGATCTCCACGATTCGCACCGGCACTCCGTAAGCGCTCTCCAGCCGCTGCTTCGTGAGAACGTCCTCCGGCCTGCCCACCGCAAGCAGCGTTCCCGCCTTCAGAACCGCGACTTGCGAGGCGCACAAGAAGGCGTGATCCGGGAAGTGGGTCGTCATCAGCAGCCCGAGTTTGCGCCCGGCGAGCTCCTTCACTTTGCGGAGCACGCGCACCTGGTTGCCGAAATCGAGATTGGCGGTCGGCTCATCCATGACCAGAAACTCCGACTGCTGCGCCACAGCCCGCGCGATCAGGACCAGTTGCCGCTCGCCCCCGCTGATCTCCGTGTACCGCGCGCGAGCCAAGTGGGAGACTCCCAGTGCTTCCATGGCGTCTTCCGCGATAGCGGCATCCCGGCGCGAGGGCGCGCCGAACAGCCCCAGGTGCGCGGTTCGGGCCATCAACACCACGTCCCTCACCGCAAACGGAAAAGGCGGGGTGTGAGCCTGCGGCACGTACGCCAGAGTGCGCGCCACGCGGCGCCGGGGCCAGTGGGCGATGTCTGCGCCGTCCACCAGAATCCGCCCGCCTGTCAGCCGGAGCAGGCCCAGGATCGCCTTGAAGAGTGTGGTCTTCCCGGAGCCGTTGGCGCCCAGCAGGCACACGACCTCCCCGGATTCGAGCGCCAGCGAGACGCCACCCACGACGGGTTTTCCGCCGTACCCGCAGTTGGCGCGTTCGACTTCAAGCCTCACGCCCAGCCCCTCCGCGACCGCATCAGCAGGTACAGAAAAAAGGGCGCGCCTACCAGCGAGGTCAGGATGCCCAGAGGAATTTCCAGCGCGTAGATGCCACGCGCCAGGTCGTCGACCAGCAGCATGTACGTGCCGCCGAGCAGGAGAGACGCTGGCAGCAGCACCCTGTAATCCGGGCCCACGATCATCCGCGCCAGGTGCGGGATCACCAATCCGACCCACCCCACCATGCCGGCCACCGATACCGCCGACGCCGTCAGCAGTGTGGCGCAGAGGATGATGATCCACCGCAGTTTCCCGGTGGCGGCGCCGAGCGCGCGGGCCTCTTCCTCGCCAAACGACAGCACGTTCAGGTTCCATCGCAGTAGCACCAGTGGCACTAGCCCGAGTAACATCGGCGCCACCGCGAACTGCACGTCGCGGACGTGGATGGCAGCCAGGCTCCCCATCAGCCAGAACGTGATGGCCGGCAGCTTGCTGTACGGGTCCGCCACGAACTTCGCCAGGGAAATGAGCGCGGTGAAGATAGAACCCACGATGATGCCCACCAATACCAGCGTTAGGACGGGGTCGCCCGAGCGCGAGAGGCGCGACGCGGCGGCGCAGGTCAGGAGCACGGTCGCCAACCCGAAGGCGAACGACATGCACTGAATGCCCACGATGCCGAACCCGAGCAGAATTCCCGCGGCCGCGCCGAAGCCCGCGCCAGCCGACGCTCCCAGGATGTCGGGAGAGACCATCGGGTTGCGGAACAGTCCCTGGTAGGCCGCGCCGGATGTCGCGAGGCCCGCCCCGATCATCGCGCCCGCCAGAATGCGTGGAAGGCGCACTTGCAACAGCACGATCCCGGGGATGCCGCTGCTCTCCGGCGCCACCAGTACCCGCCACCAGGCCGCCAGCGGGACATCGTAGCGGCCGAGCATTAGCGAGCACATTACCGCCAATAGGAACACCACCGCCAACAGGATGAGGGGCAGTCCGGCCCGCGCCGGCTGCGAACGGTCCGCCGCCATGGCGTCAAGCCACCTCGCAAGCCGCGGCCTGGCGCACCAACTTCACCATGCGCGAGCCGTTGCTAAAGATGCCGTGTTGGCCGCCTTCCTGAATGACGTTCCAGACTCTCGCCTCGTCTTCCACCACCAATCCGCCGAGCATCTCGATTCCGAATTCGAGCAACTTCGGCGTCAGCGGCGTGCTGGGGCCGCACAGCACGACCCGCGCCTTGCGGCTGAGTTGCAGCAGCCGCGGCAATGTCTTGTTGATGAGCGTGGTGGCAGTGATGAACACGAAATCCTGCTCCGGTAGAATCCACTCGCACGCCGGATCGGGGAAATCGCCGGGCTGCGGCCGGCGTTCCAGAATCGACAGGTCGCACACCGCAGCCACCCGCTCCAGGTTCCTGAAGTGCCCGACGACGGCCACTTTCCTGCCGCGCAGTTCATCTAGCAAGCAGGTGAAAACGTCCTCATCCGGTTGCTTTTCGGGACACACTCCGGCATTCAACGCCGAGTTGATCGCCGCCAGCCCCAACGCGGCCTCGTGCAGACTCCACGATCTCACGCAGCCGGCCAGATCGCGGGTCCGCATTCCTGCCACCTCTCCGGCACGGGGCAGGCAGGCATCCCCCTCCCGCGGAGTCATGGCGAGGCCCATCCCGTCGGAGCGAACCGCGAACCAGTGCAGGCCGGCGAGAGAAGCCTGCACGGTGGAATCCGCGGGAACCGCTTCGATCAGGGCGTCATAGATTTCCCACATATCTGCTTCCTCCGGCTAGGTGAGTTGGCGTCTTGGAAAGGCGGGCGGCGGGGCCCATCGGCATGCGAACCGGCTGGCTTCGGAGTCCGTTGTCCGGTTCGAAGTGTCATTGTAACACGACTAGTGTATGTCTAAGACGACACGTACCGGCGCCCTTGCCGGCGCGCCGCGCCGGGTTGGCGGCGTACAATCGCTATATGGGGCAATCACCCGATCGCGAACTCCAGGAAGCCTACGCCCGCCGCTGGAAGACCTTGGGCCCGATTCTCGAAGAGATCCGCGACCGCGAGATTCGCCAAGCCGACACCGCCGCCGCCATCCGATCGATGGACAAGGCCTATCGCATCGCTCTTCGCGACCTGCCGCCCCGCGCCACATCCGGACTGGTCGAATGGCAGCGCTACATGGCGCTCTGGCGGCAGCGTGGTTGACCTGATCGGCGAAGCCGTCCGGCTGCAGGACTTTCTCGACAGCCACGGCCTGCGGTTCTGCGTCATCGGCGGAATCGCCGTGCAGTGGTGGGGCGAGCCCCGCCTCACCCGCGACATCGATATAAGCCTGCTGACCGGTTTCGGAGCCGAGGCAGCGCCCGTCGACCTGTTACTGAGCGCCTACGCACCGCGCATCGCCGGCGCGCGTCAGTTCGCGCTGGCCAACCGCGTGCTCCTCCTCCGCAGCCCCAGCGGCGCCGGAATCGACGTATCCCTGGCGGCCCTGCCGTACGAGGAGCTGGCCATTAGCCGCGCATCGCTAGCCGAGTTGATGCCGGGCCTGCCGCTGCGCCTCTGTTCGCCGGAAGACCTAATCGTAATGAAGCTGTTTGCCGGCCGCGAGACGGACCTTCGCGACGCCCGGTCGGTGGCGGTCCGCCAGGGCGAACGGTTGGATTGGGCCTACGTCGAAGCGCAGCTTGCCGGATTGGCGGATCTCGCTGGCGACCCCGGCCTCATGCTTCGGCTGCGGGGGCTGCGCCGGGCCACTCCGCCTGCTTGAGCGTCTTCGACATCACGATGAAGTGGCACGGCTTGGTGGTAGGTGTGTTCGAGGGGAACGGCGCGGTGCCTGTCTCCACGTAACCCCGCCTGCCGTAGTACGAGGGTAGTTCCTTGCGATGGTTGACGATCAGCATGTCCATCCAGGCGCAGCCCGCGCCGCGCGCGCGGTCTTCCGCCACCGCCAGCAGGCGCGATCCCAGTCCGCCCTTCTGCCGCGCGGGGTCGATCGAAAGCAGGCCCACGTACGATCGCTCGCCGCGCAGCTCCACGTACACGCAGCCGGCCAAGCGGCCCTCTTCTTCCAGCACATGGAACTCGCCCTTGGCCAGATGCTCTTCCACTTCGCCCACCGTGATGCGCTCGTTCACGGCGTAGCTCCGCTCTACCCGGAAGGCCCGGTTGATCAGATCGGTGAGCGCCGGAGCGTCGGCTCGGCCAGCTTGGCGAAGCTGCAAGCCCGTGCCTTCTACTGTTCGAATCGCAGACATACCCGCCCTAAATAGATCTCGTCGCCGGACCTCAGCCGCTCGCCCCGCCGGTCTCCCGGCGGCACGTCGATAGTGCGGCCGCCGCGGAACACGCGCGTGCCGAATTCGCTGCCATCGTCGAGGATGCGGTACGCGCCGTCCGCCATGAGGATGTGCGCGTGCTTGCGGGAAACCGTGGCGTTGGCTTCGTCCTGGCCTTCCAAAAATACCACATCGTTGCGCCGCAAGACGCGCTGCTGGGCGTCGGCGATCTCCGCCATGCGGCCCAGGTTGATGCGCGGCTTGTCCAGCAGGTATTCGGCGCGCTCCGCCTTGCCCTTCATCACGATCAGACGGCCCGCAGCGGGCGCGACCTTCGGTCGCTCGCGGTAATCGATCTCGAAAGCGCGGCCACCGGTTTCGCCCGTGGCGACGACCACCGAAAACCCTTGAGGAACCTCGCATCCCGAAGCCTCCAAGGCTTCGCGAATGTCGTTTTCGAGGCGCGAACCCTCCGCAAACGCAGCGTGGTACAAGGTCCGCCGGTCGGCATCGGGCGAGTTCAGCGTGACCGTCAGGTTCGGAAATGGAAAGATGCGATGCCCCCGCGCGACCGTCAGGATCATGGTCCCCACTTCTTCCAGAATGGCGTGGTGCACCACCAGTAGATCGCCGGAATCCGCCGGACCGAACATCTTCGCCGTCCAATGGCGGAAGGCGTTTTGTACCCTCTGCTCGACTTGGGAGAACAGGCTCATGGCTGAATCAGGCCCAACTTCACCGCGGCATCGAAAATCTCCGCCGCGGCGGGCGCTGCCGTGGCACCGCCGTAAACTCCATTCTCCACCAGAACCGAAACCGCGATCTTGCGCCCGCTCCCACCATATGGCGCGAAGCCGATGAACCACGCGTGCGAAGGCGCGTCGCGCAACTCGGCCGTGCCGGTTTTGCCGGCTACCTGGACGCTGGCTGCGGCCGCCCGCCGCCCGGTCCCGGAGGTCACCACCTCGCGCATGAATCCGCCCAGCGTTGCGGTGGCCTCCGCGCTCAGCACCGTCTGCGGAGGATCGGCGCGCTGGTTGGTCTCGCCCGCGATCCAGTAGCCCTGCGGCATGGCGCCGCCGCTCGCCACCGTGGCCGCCACGCGCGCCAGTTGAAAGGGCGATGCCACCACCTGCCCCTGACCGTACGCCGATTGCGCCAGCGATTTCTCCAGTTGCGCGGCCGTGTTGGGTACTGCAGTCGCGATGCCCAGCCGCGTGGCCGTATCGAACAGCGCCGCCGCGCCCACGTCGTAAGTCCCCAACTGCGCGAAGTAGGCGTTGCAACTCACCACCACGGCCCGCTCCATGTTTAGCGTTCCGTGGGGCTCGCGGTCCATCACGTCGTCGCGGATAGGCCGCTTCGAGTTCTTGAGAAAATTGCCCACGCGCCCGTCGGGCAGGCGAATGCACTCGTAGGTCCGCTCGGTCAACCGCATGTCCTTGCGGAGTGCGGCCATCGCCGTAACCACCTTGAAGGTGGAACCGGGCGGATACAGCCCGTACCGCGCGCGGTCCAGGTAACTGGCGGCGTCGCCCGGCGGCACGTTGGCGGGGGCCTCGCCGGCCGCTTTCATGGAGTAATCCGGCTCCGGCGGAAGCGGCAGGCTGACCGCGGCCAGCAACTCGCCCGTGGCCGCGTCCAGCACCACCGCCGCGCCTTTCTCCTTGCCCGCGGTCTGTAGCTGCTTGCGCAGGATCGCGGCCACCTGCACCTCCAGGCGCGCGTCGACGGTGGTGCGCACGTCGCGCGGACGGTCGAGCACGCGCCGCATCTCTGGGCTATCCGGCTCGTCCAGATGCCGCACCAAGGGGACCAGCTCGCGGAAATCGTAGCGTACCACGCTCTCCAATTTACCGGTGCGCGGATTCGTCACCTCTACCATGGTGGGCCTTTCATCGAACCCCCGCAGCCGCCGCGCCGAATCGCGCTCCACGAAGGACGTGTTTCCCGCCGCCCATCGCGCGCGCGTTCGCAAATCGCCCAACAGGTCGAACAGCAGCGCGCCCAGCGGGTAGTGGCGGTTGTCGGCCGGATTCGCCGCGCGGTCCAGATCGACGCCGAGTTGCCGGTACTCGTCGCGATGGCGCAGCAACTCCGCCCAGTCGCTCGATGCCAGCGGCAGCCCGTTGCGGTCGTAGATGGAGCCCTTTGGGATGCGGCGGATCACTTCCACGAATCGCGGATTGTACTGATAGCGGCGGGCGCCATCGGCCTGCACCACCAGCGTGCCCTCGCACATGGTGCCCGCGCTGTCGGCAACCTGCACGTAGGCGGCCTTCGCCAGCACGATCGCGCCCGCCAGCCCGAACACCATCCCGGCCGCCGCCGCAGGTCCGCGGAACGGCTGCGCCTCGCCGGCCGCGGCATCCCGCCCGCGCGCCGAGATTGACGCCAGCATCGCAATCACCAGAAAGTTCGACACCATGGCCGTGCGCCCGTAGCTCAGAAACGGCGTCACCACTCCCGATAGCGGCCCAACGCCCAGCGCCCCCGCCGAGATCAGCAGCACCTGCAGTGCGGTTGCCGCGGCCAGCCCCGCCGCCAGAAAGAACTCGTAGTCGGTGCGCGCGCGCAGACCGATGCGCAGCGCGCGGTACACCAGCCACGCGAACAGCGCGAACACGGCGGCCACGCCCACGAAACCCCACTCCTCGCCCAGCGCCGAGAGGATCAGGTCGGTATGCGCCGCCGGGACCACCTGCGGAGCGCCGCGGCCGATTCCCATCCCCCAAGCGCCGCCGGTCGCGAACGCCCACAGCGAATGCGCCAGTTGATCGCCGCCGTGAATGGGGTTGTTCCACGGCGAGAGCCACATGGAGACGCGCTCGCGAACGGTGTGCGGAACCCCTCCGTAGTAACCGGCCACGAAGCCCAGCACCACCGCCGCCAGACCGGCAACCGGCACCATCGCGCGCGCCCGCGCCATGCCGTAGAGCGCCAGGAACAGGCACGCGAAGATCAGCGCCGGCCCCATATCCTTCTGCAGAAAAAAGAACAGCAGCGAGAGCGCTACGCAGACCGCCGCCGGAAGCGTGTACTCCATTGGCGGGATGTCCACCCAGCGCGTCAGCAGGGCCAGCCGGCCGCGGGTTTCGCGCGCGTGCCGCAGCATGTCCCAGCGCTGGCCGAAGTAGCCGGCCAGGAACAGCACCAGAAGCAGGCGGATGATCTCGACGGGTTGAAACCCCAGCAGGTTCACCTTGGCGTCGCTCGAACCCGGCCCCGATCCCGCCAGCACCAGCAGCGCCGAGAGCGCGAAACTGGCCATCAGCGGCACGAAGGCGAGCTTGCCGAATAGCCGCTCGTAGTCCAACATGCTGGCCGCGGCCAGCACCACACACCCCAGCGCCACGCCCTGCGCGAAATCCACGAACAGCATCTGGTCCCGCACCGGATCGCGGAGGGCCGTCATCAGCGCGAACCCGCCTCCCGAGAGCAGCATCACGGCCGGAAGCAGCCACTGGTCGCCGCGGAACCCGGTCACGCTCCACCAGACGTGCACCAGCAGGAACGCAATCAGAAAGCACCCGGTCCACAGCCGGAACGCATCGCGGAACCGGCCGGGCTGCCTCACCACGAACAGCGGCTTCAAGCGGCGGAATTCCTCGGCCGTCAGAAGCGGCGCCGCTGCTCTATCCCGCAGGCGCGCGATGGCGCCCACGTTCGAGAGGCCGCCGGAGATGTAGTAGATCCGCCGCGCCAGCAATTCGCGCCTTGCCTGCGGCCGGAACTGCGCCAGCGCCGGCAGCAGATCCTCGCGCGCAGTCAGGTTGTTCAGGTCCAGCAACTGCCGCGAAGCCAGCCCGGCCTCGACACCCGATATCTGCCGCGTCTTGGCCTGGTACGCCTGGTCGAGCGCCATCCACACGAGAAACCCCGCCGCCAGCAGACCGGCCAACTCCCACACGCGCCACCATTGCCGCCGCCGCGGCACAGCCCGTTCGCCCGCCCGGCTGTAAGTTACCGCCATGTTAGTGAACCATTGTGGGGCAGGCTGTCAGCCTGCGGCGGGTTGTTAACCCGCCTGCCGGAGTTTGCACAGGGCCACACCTTCAGTTTGGCCACCCGCGTAGGCGAGCTTCGCTCGCCGGCCCGATTGACAATCGGCCGCAGGCGGCCAGCCTGCCCCAGATAAAACCAAGTCACTGCCCCGCCGCCCCACCGAGCGCTATCTGCGCCAGCCGCGAAGTCGCCGCATCCATTCCACTCTGCGCCTCGGCCGCCGATTTCGTGGCGTGGCCATACGGCGCAATCCCCTGGTACAACTCCAGCGCCCGGCTGTAGTCCGCGGCGGCGCTCTCCATCTGGTCCTTCTCCCGCGGCAGCCCGCGCACCGTCTGCGCGTCCGCCACCAACTTTCCGGCGCGGTCGAGGTACCCGTCCGCCAGTTGCTGCTTCTCGCGATTCCCCAGCGGATGCCCCAGCTTCTGCGCCTCCCGCAACGCGTCGTACGCCTTGTCGAGTTCCTTCGTGCCGTACACGTAAACCTGCGCCAGCCCCAATTCCGGATCGGGCGAACGGGGCAGCAGTTGTTTCGCCTCGGTGAACCGCTCGACCGCCGTCACCACTTCCTTTCCATCGTTCCGGTAAATCCCGGCGATACGCGCAATGTGCCCTTCGCACAACCGCAACTCGCCCCGCACGGTGTCGTCCGGGTCGAGCGACAGCGCCTCCGCCAACAGGGCGCGCGCGTGTTCCCAATCCGCCAGCGGCTGGGCTACGCCGCTGCGAAACAGCGCGATTACGTGATCCGCCGCCGCCACCAGCCGCACACTTACCTCAGCGCGCGGTCCGCTCAAGAGAACAGACGATGGATTGGACCCGCAAAGTTCCGTCCACTTGCGCCAGATCTGGTCCGGGTCCGTTAACTCCTCGGCCTTGAGTTGCCGCTCGAAGGCCTTCCCAGCGCGGTACAAGCGGTAGTTCACCGCCCCGTCCCAAAGCCCCGCCAAGAGGCACAGACCCGCCAGCGCCGCCACCACGCGCATGCCCAGCGACCACCCGCGCCGCGCCAGCCCCTGCTTGCGGGGCGGCCACGTCAACGGCCGGCTGCGCTCGCCGGGAACCGAGCGGCGCGTCTCGTCAGCTTCCGGGCGAAAGGCCCGCCGCGTGGCGTCCAGGTCCTCTGCCTCGGCCCGCACCGGCGCACCCGCGCGGAACGCCTCCAGATCCGCGGCCATGTCCCCCGCCGACGCGTACCGCTGCCCCGGATCGGGCGCCAGGGCCTTCACCAAAATGCGCCGCAGCGGCTCCGGGCACGGGTCCGGCGCCGGCGGCGGCGGAATGTGCGAGCGGATCATCCGCTCCAGCCGCTCCGTACTCTCCGCCTGGTAGGGCTGCCGCCCGGTGACCATTTCGTACAGCATCACCGCCAGCGACCACAGGTCCGACTGTGCATCCACCTCGCCCGAATCCAGCCGCTCCGGCGAAGCGTACGGCACGCTGCCGAACTCGTTGCGCGTGAGCCGCCGCGACAGCGTCAACGCCTTGGCGATGCCGAAATCCAGGATGCGCACCTCGCCGCGGCTGGTGATGCGGACGTTCTTCGGCTTGATGTCGCCGTGGACGATCCCCTTGAATTCGCGCCCGTCGATGGTGGCTTCGAGCGCGTGCGCGCTTTCGAGCACCCGCGCCACGGCGATGGCCACATCGCAGGCAAACTCCACGGCCAGCGGTCCGCGGCGCGTCAACTCCGCCAGGTCCTGGCCGTCGATGTACTCCATGGCGATGTAGAAGATGCCCTCCAAGTCGCCCGCGTCGTAGACCCGCGTAACGCGAGGTTCCGTGGCCGCCAGGCGCGCCTGCAACTCCGCGCCACGCCGTTCGGCTTCGATGGAGTCGCGGGTGTCGGCGTCGGCCGAATGCTCGATCAGCTTCAGCGCCACCGCGAATCCCGCTTCGGTATCCTTCGCCAGGTAGACGTCCGCCATGCCGCCGCGCCCTAGTTTCTGGCGGATCTCGTATTTCCCGAGTCTGCGGCCGGCGGGGGCAATCATGGCTTCTTCCTAGGCGCCGGAGCGGGAGCAGGCATGAGGTCCGGCGGCAGTTCCAGCTTGCTCTTCTCGAACACGTTTGCGTCGAGCACCGGCCGCGCGCCTTCCCTCGCCGCGATCGCTGCGCCCTTGTTGCGCCGGATCAGATTGTGCGAAATCCACGGTGTGGACGCGCCGGTAATCAGTACGCCTTCCGCGAGGCAATCCTCGATTGTGTTGGCCACCAGCGCCACGGTTCCGCCGCCGCGGACCTCGATTCCAACGCCCGCGCCCTGAATCTCGACGTCCGTCACGCCGACGTCCGAGTCCACAGCCTGGATGCCCACCGACAGCGGTTTTTGCGCATCCGCCACGATGCGAAAACCGCCGATGCGGGCGCCATGCACGCGCTCGGCAATTACCGCCGGCCCGCGGCTCAGCGGGGAAGCGTGCAGCACGGCGTCGTGAGCCACGCGGCTGCGCAGGTCCACCCCGCTCTTGAGGCGCACCTGCTCGAAGTACTCGCCGCCAAGCGCCTCCACCGTGTCGCCCGGTTGCGCCGCCTCCATGGCTTCGGCAATGGTTGCGAACCGCGCACCCTGCCCCACCACTAGCACCGCCGGCATGTGCGGCGGAGTCACCGGCGCCGGCCTGGTGAACCAATACACGCCCAGCGCCGCGGCCGCCGCCAGCGCCGCCCCGTACACGAACATGGCCGCGCGCCCCGCCAGCATGCCGTGCCGCGGCGCCGCCGGGGCCTCGCCAAACCGCTCGCCCTCCACCACCAGCACCGTGACGTTGTCCTTGCCGCCCGCCGCGTTGGCCTCTTCTATCAGTTGCTTCACCGCGTCCTCGGGATGCCCCGCGTGCCGCTCTACCGCCGCGCGAATCCGGTTCGCCGGCACCTGGTCGCTCAACCCGTCGCTGCACAGCACCAGCGCGCTATCGGGCGTGAACGGAACGCGCTCGATCTCGATGAAATCCGGGTCGTCCGGCGAGCGCTCCTCCGACCCCACGTCGCGGAACACCTCATTGCGCCGCGGGTGCCGCATGGCCTCGAACTCGCTCAGTTCGCCCTGGTCCTCGCGCTCACCCACCGGCGAGTGGTCGTGGGTGATCTTGCGGATCTCGCCGCGCCGCACCTGGTAGAGCCGCGAATCGCCCACGTGCCCCACCACCGTGCGGCCATCTTCCACCACCGCCACGGTCAGCACGCAGGCCATCCCCTGCCACTCCAGCCGCGATTCGGCGGCGTGCAGAATCTCGTTGTTGGCCATGGTGATGGCTTCGCGGATGCGCTGCTCGGCGGTGCCAGTTTGCCGCTCCAGCCGCGCGCGCACCCGCGTCACCGCGATTTCCGCGGCCTTTTCGCCGGCCGCCTGCCCGCCCACTCCGTCCACCACCAGGAACACGCCGCGCTCCATGTCGGCGTGCCAGGCGTCTTCATTATTGGTGCGGACGAGGCCCATGTCGCTCCCGCCCGCGAATCTCGCCGCCGCGCCGCCCATCACGGTATACCGCGGAATTCCAGGAAAAAGACGCCCGCCAGGCCAATCCGCGCCTTCTCCGGCAGCACCGCCTCCACGTTCAGGTCGCGCTTCGCGCCGTCCACCACTTCCACGCTCGAAGGCACCGGCTCGCCGTTGATGGTGGTTCCCAGGCGGCTGAGGTCCTTAAGGTAGAACTTGCCGCTGGCATCGCGCCGCAGCCGGAAGTGCTCGCGCGACACGTCCTGCAGAGTGTCAAGCTTCAGGTCCGTCCAATAGTCGCGCCCGCCGCGCCCCACCACGATTTGCTCTTTGGTCATGCGATACAGCTTGCGCCCGCCCTGGTCCTCGTACTCGATCACCGCGAACGCGGGGCCGCCGGCTGAGGCCGCACCGCCCTGCGCCGCCATGTCCGAAAGCGCCGGCACACCGGTCGCCGCCCCGCCCGTCGTCGCCACGCCACCCGTGGGCTTGTCGTAACTGGACGACGACGACAGCGTCCCGCCCATCCGCCTCGTGGCAATTCGCTTGGTCATCGACCCCGCGCCGAACTCCGGTTTCGCCGGCAGCGCGAGTTCCGAGTAAATGACGACATCGCCCGGCTCGACATCGTCGTCGGTGTTCTCCAAAATCGCGATCTGCCACCCGCCCTCGGGCGCCGCGATCTTGGGCTCGCCGCGCCGCGTGAGTTTTAGCCGCCGGCCGAGCGAGCCGCGGTTGAGCGCGCCAACCTCCGCATCCAGCGCCTGCCGCGCTTCCTGCACGATCCGCGGCAGGATCCCGCGCAGACGGTCGAGGTCGTCCGCGTGCAGGTACACGTTGTAAATGGCCGGCGCCAGGGTGGAATAGTGCAGCGGTTCAAGCCCGTCCCGCATGTTCCGTACGATTTCGACGATGATCTCCCGTGCGGTGGCGTGAGTTGGGGCGTCAGGCATGAATGGCCTAGTCCCGATTCTAGCAAGCGGAGGGCAGCACGGGCCTCACACCACCAGCACTTGATGCTCTCCACCGCACGGCCCGATGGCTTCGTATACCTGCCCCGTCAGCCCCGTCCCGTGCTTCGCCAGCAGCGCGAGGAACGAGTAGATGCGCTCCTGCAAGTGCCGCTCGGGATAGATCAGCCCGTTCAACGACCGGGCGTCGCGCGCGGCGCGCTCATCCCGCCGAAGGGCCTCGCGGCCGACCTTGCCTTCGATCCGGCTAAGCTGGTGGTGGATCTTGCGGGCGCTCAATCCCAGCGCCTTGGCTAGTGACGGTTCGAAGCCGGTCAGCTCGGCGCGAAGCCGGTCCACCGCGCCATCCACTTCGGCGGCCGTCCGGCTCATCACCGCGCTAACTGCCGGCGGCGCCAGGGTCGAAGCGATCCGCTGCCGCAGCGCCTCCTCGCCCGGAAAAAAATCGGCCAGCGTCAGGCCGTAGCGCTCCATGCGCTTATGACTGCGCGCGTCCAACACCGTGAACCCGGCGCGCGGCACGGCCACCGGCATGCGCCCCAGGATCGACCGGTAGATCGTCTCCGATTGCGCGAAATACGCCACCTCGGCCGGGCCGCCCACAATGGCCACGGTGGGCATCATGGAATCCTGCACCACCGGCCGCAGCAGCGCATTCGGCGACAGCCAGCGTGCCTTGGCCGCCAGTTCCTCCGTGCTCAAACGCCGCCCGTTCAGCAGGAACTCGCGCCCGCTGCGGCGTAGCGCCAACCGCTTGCCATTTTCGATGAGGAACACCAGCGAGGTACTCTCTTCCACGTGAACCTGCCCGTGGTAACCGGCGGCGGCCAATTGACGGTTGCGCTCCAGCAGTCCCGCGCCCAGTTCCTCGGAGCGCTCGACGGCGGCACGGATCGCCGGCGCCGCCAGCTCGCGAAACTCCGGCAGCATGGGATCCACTTGCAGGATGCCGCGGTCTGGCACCAGCCGCCGCAGCAAATCGCCAAACGCCTGGCCCATGGTGGCGCCGGGGCGATAGGCCGCCTCTACCATCGTCAAGATCTCTTCGCCGAACGGCAGCCCGCCAAAAGCCTCCCGCAACTCGCCGATTGGCGGCGCCGCCAGCACCACATCTCCCGCCGGCTGGGCACTCGCCGGAAGCCGCATCTGCAACCGCCGTGGCTGGTACTCGGCGTCGAAAACCCAGACGTGATCCACCTCGGCCAGGTCGTGATCCTCGGTCGCCAGCCAGAACACCGGGACCGCGGGGATTCCGTTCGCCGTCAGCCAATCGGCGAGTTTGGCCGCATGCAGCGCTTTGTAGATCGAGTAGGCCGGACCGGAGAACAGCCCCACCTGTTGCCCGGCGGCTACCACCACCGTCCCAGGCTGGGCCAGGCGATCGAGCGATGGGCCGTCCGGATTCTGCTGGCGCAGCGCCTTCACCAAAGCCGCGCGCCGCTCCTCCGGGAACTGAATCTCACCCGCGGCGGCGCGGAACGACTCGGCATCGCGCAACGGATGCCGGTAAAATGCGCTCACCCGCGCGGGGTCGCCTATCGCGTCCGCAAACAGGCGCGAGGTGCCAGGCAAATCCGTGTGGCGTACCGGAGTACAGTGCATGATCGTGGCTCGGCTGCGGTGGCGCTACCCCGCGGGAATGAACCGCGAGATGTCGTTGAAGATAACGAAGGCCATCAGCACCATGATAAACACGAACCCGGCCTTGAACACGTTCTCCTTCACCTTCATGCTTAAGTCGCGCCGCATGGTGATCTCCACCAGCAGCATCAGAATGGTGCCACCGTCCAGAATGGGAATGGGCAACAGGTTGAAGATCGCCAGGTTGAGGCTCACCATAGCCATCAGCATTAGGTATGGCGAAAGCCCCTGCTTGGCCGCCGCTCCAGACATGTGTGCCAGTTCCAGCGGCCCGGCCAGATTCTTCGTGGACATGCGCCGCTCCACCATGCGCTCCATGACCTGCACGATCATGGTGGCGCTTTTGCCGTTATCGTGCAGCGATTCGCTCAACGCCTCTGGAAACGAGAGCCTGGTAACCACCAGATCGAGTTTCGTCTCCGGGGCCACGCCGATCATCCACCGCGCCGGTCCATCCTTGGCGGCCCACTTCGGCTGCACCGTCAGGGTGGCCTTCTCGCCATGGCGCACGTACTCCAGTTGCACCGGCTTCCCGCCGCTCGCTTTGGTGATCTCCTGAAAACGCAGCCGCGAGTGAATGGGCTCTCCGTTGATGGAAAGAATCAGGTCGCCGCGCTTCAGCCCGGCCTTCTCGGCTGGGAAATCCGGAGAGATCTCTCCCAGTTGAATCTCGCCGCGGCCGTCCCACCCGGCATAGCCCACACCCATGGATTCGCTCAGAATCGGCGTCAGCGTGGTTTCGAACGTTTGCCCATTGCGCAGGATCGTGAGATGCATCGGCCGTTTGGCGCCCGCGATCTCGGTGGTAATCACGTCTTCCCACGTAGGCTTGTTCTTGTCATCCAGCTTTATGATGAGGTCGCCGTCCTGAATGCCCGCCTTGGCCGCCGGCGAGTCCGCCGCCACGTGGCCGATCACCGGCTGCATGTCGGCGTCGGACAACTTCTCGTACCTGACCATGTACAGGCCGGTTAGCAGGCTCACCGCCAGCACTGCGTTCATGAACGGCCCCGCTAAGGCGATGATGAGCCGCTGCCACCGCGGCTTGGCTAGGAAACTGCGCGGGTCGTCGATGTGCTCGTCGGTGACCTGTTCACCGGCCATCTTGACGTAGCCGCCGAAAAGAAACAACGATACCCGGTAATCCGTCTCGCCGCGCCGGAAACCGAACAGGCGCGGACCGAACCCGAAGCTGAACGACTCCACTTTGACGTCGAAGTGACGCGCCGCCCAAAAATGACCGAACTCGTGGATCATGATCATGACGCTGATCAGCACCACGAAGGACAGGAAGTACAAAACCCAAGCAGGCATATTAGCTCACGTAGTCGCTACTCTGGCCGCGCGGCCCATCGCAAGTTCGCCCGCCACTGCGCGCGATTCGCGGTCGATCTCCAGCACCTCCGCCACCGTGCCCGGCCAGCGCAGGGGCACGATCGAGAGTGTCTCTTCCACTACTTCGGCGATTCGCGTAAACGCGATCTTGCCTTGCAGAAACGCCTCCACGGCTATCTCATCGGCCGCGTTCAGCGTACACGTCGCCGAACCGCCCGCCTCCTGGCAACGGTAGGCCAACTTGAGCAAGGGAAATTTGTCGAAATCCGGCGGCAGAAACTCCCACCGGCGCGCCTCCGCCCAGTTGATCTTGGGCACCGGCGCCTCCGACCTGTCCGGGTAGGTCAGCGCGTATTGAATCGGCATGCGCATGTCCGTTGCCGATATCTGTGCAAGCACGCTGCCATCGCTGTATTCGATCATGGCATGTACGGTGGATTGCGGATGCACCACCACTTCCACCCGCGACGGCGGAAAATCGAAGAGCCAGCAAGCCTCGATTACCTCGAAGCCTTTATTCATAAGGGTTGCGCAATCGATGGTGATGCGGTTCCCCATGCGCCATGTGGGATGGTTGAGCGCCTGCTCCGGCGTCACCGACTCCAGGGCCTCACGGGGGGTGTTACGAAACGGCCCACCCGATGCCGTGAGGATCAGCTTCGACACCGCCGCACGGTTGCCCGCCCGCAGGCACTGATGCGCACCGTTATGTTCGCTATCCACCGGCACCAACTCCGCTCCATGCGCCCGGACAGCTTCCATAACCAGCTTGCCGCTCGAAACCAGCACTTCCTTATTTGCCAGCCCGACCCGCTTGCCGCAACAAACCGCCTCGTAGGTGGCTTCCAGGCCAACCACCCCGACCATCGCCGAAATTACCGTGTCTACTTCACTGGCCGTGGCGATTGCTACCCGGGGCTTGTCGCCCCATTCGAGTTGCGGCCACTCAGCCCTCGGCAACCCCGCCGATTCCAGACACTTGGTTAGACGTCTGACACCCTCACTAGTCGCAACCGCCGCCACACGGGGTCGGAATTCCAGGATCTGGGAAGCCAGCACCTCCACGTTGTGCCCCGCGGCGAGGGCATACACTTGGTACAGGTGGCGGTTGCGGCGGAGTACATCGAGGGTATTTGTTCCAATAGACCCGGTGGACCCCAGAATGGTGAGAGTCTTCATTGCGGTGCCCCGAAGGACGTACCTTCTATGGTATCACGCAAGACATCGGATTCTCTGAAAACGCGGAATATCGGGGATTAACCTGAGCCCGGGGTGGTGAGAAATACGCTGAACTCGCCTGGGGTTCTTTTGCTTTCTTGAAGACCTCTAACCCTTTCGGGCGCCGGGGAGGGTTGCTTCAGGGGTCTTTTTTAGAGGTTAGTCTCGCTTTGGTGGGAGTTGCCTCCCCGGCTTACTTCCAATAATAGTAGATTCCGATTTTGGAAGCAACAAAAAACTGGATCTTCGGATCAGGATTTTGTGCTTATCCCCACAAGTTCCTCTAACACGTTGATTGTAGAGCAGAAATCGTCATCGCCGTGGCCGGCGGCGATGGCCGTCTGAAAAAGCTGCTGGGTCAAGCCGGTCAGCAGGTAGCGGTACTCCCAGGTCTTTCCCTGATTCCAGCATCAGTCCGATGTCCTTGTGCATCCACTTCGTCGAGAAGTTGGCCCGGAAATCCCGGCGAAGGACGAACGGCGCCTTGTAGGAGATCAGACCCGCTCTTGGCGGCGCTGTTTTCCAGGATCTCCAGCATCAATTGCGGGTCCACGCCCCCCTTGACTGCCAGCACCATACCCTCGTTGAACGCCGCCATGATATTGCAAAGAATCAGGTTCTGCGTCAACTTGGCCTGCAGGCCCAACCCCGCCTTGCCGCAGTAGTAGATGCGCTTGCCCATGGGCTCGAACAGGGGCTTAATGCTCTCGAAGACCACCGGGTCGCCACCTACCATAAAGGTTAGGGTGCCGCCCTCGGCCCCAGGTGTGGATCCGGTGCAGGGCGCGTCCAGGAAGTCCACGCCCCGTGCTTTCAATGCTTTACCGATCTTGCGGCTCTGCTTGGGGCTGATCGTGCTGGCATCCACCACCACCGTTCCGGCCCGCGCGCCTTCGATGACCCCATCGGGGCCGAGGATCACCTCGGTCGCCATTTCGGTGTCGCCCACGCACAGGAACACCACGTCCGCGGCCTCGGCCACCTGTTTGGGCGATTCCATGGCACGCCCGCCCGCCTCCGCCGCCAGTTTTTCCGCCTTCCCGGCGGTATGAGACCACAGTGCCACCTCGTGGCCGGCGCGTAACAGGTTGCGGGCCATGGGGTAACCCATCAACCCCAGCCCCAGAAATCCGAGTTTCGCCATAGAGTTGGATTGTACCTCTACCAGAAGAACGCCCGCCACGTGGCCACAACCAGCGAGTGCGTTACCACGCCGGCCCGGATGCCGCCCGTCCGGTTGCGCGCCCACCCGCAGAACCAACCCAGCACCGCCGTCAGCGCCACCCACTTCCAACCGCGGAACAGATAGTGGATAAGCCCGAAGGCCGCCGAGGTGAGGGCCAGCGCCACTGTCCGATTGCGGGTCCAGGCCTCCATCCAAGTTTGGAGGACGCCGCGGAAGAAAAACTCCTCCGAGAGCGCCGGGAACACCCACAAGCAACCCAGAAACACCGCGCCCACGGCCCACCACGGCCATCCGTGAACCAGGTGCGTGGCGTGAATCAGCAGATTCAGAGGCCAGGCAATCGCCATGAAATACAGAAAGTGGAGCACGCCCACGCCCCACTCGCGCCGGTTGGGCCAGAAGCCCAGACCGGTCTCGGGCACCTGGCGTTGCTGCGTCAGCACCATCGCCGCCATCTGAATCACGGTGATGTGGCCCAGAATTATCAGGTGCTGCTTGAGGTAGACCGGGTACACGGGCACCAGGAACTTGCTCACAATCAACGCGCCCGTAAGCGCCAGAAACCCGACATCGGTGAGCGCCATCGCGGGCAGCACCACGTACCACAACCCCACCGCCATCGCCGCCGCCGACAGCCGCGCCAGCGCCATCCACTGGAACGGAATCGCACCGCAGCAGCACGCCAGGTACGGGAGCAAGGCGGAAACCACCAGGTAGGCCGGCAAGCGCGAGCGGGCGATACGGCAACGCACCGCCGGAAAGCCGATTACCAGATAAAATGGGTGTCGAGAAGAAAGGCGGCGATCACCGGAACGGCCGCCGAGGTGGAAATGCCCCGCCCGTGCGCATACAACACGCCCGCCGCACCGAGCGCCATCCAGGCGATGAGCAGCGCCGCCAGGAAAGCGCCGGGCAGTTTGGCCATTGGCCTCATTCTAACATTCGTGTTTGCGGCTCCAATGGCGTCACCCCAACAACCGGCGCCCGATGCACAGACCGGACCCGCGGGTCTGGCCAAACTCGTCGCCCATCGGGAAAGCGAAACCGAATCCCAACGCAATCAGTACATGTACCGCCAGACGCTGACCATCGAAGAACTCGATAGCCACGGCGCCGCGCGGGGCGTTTATCGCGAGGTGCGCGACATCATTTTCTCCCCCAAGAACGAGCGCACCGAGGAATTGGCCGCCCCCCCGCAGAACGGGCTAAAACTCCTGGTGATGACCGAGGAGGATTTCCGCGACGTGCGCGAAATTCAGCCCCTGGTTCTGACCGAGGACCGCCTGTGGAATTACGAGACCCGCTTCCGTGGAGAAGAAACCGTCGATGGCGTGGATTGCTGGGTGCTTCAAGTACGCCCCCGCCAGATCCTGGCCGGGCAGCGGTTTTTCGACGGCATGCTGTGGGTAGACAAAGTGGGCTACAACATCGTGCGCATGGAAGGCCAGGCCGTCCCGCAGATCCGCACCACCAAGACCGAGAATCTGTTTCCGCGGTTCACCACCATCCGAAAACCCATCGACGGGGCGCACTGGTTCCCCGTCTACACCTACGCCGACGACACGCTCCAGTTTCGCACCGGCCCCCAGCGCGAACGGCTGCGAATCGCCTATTCGGGCTACAAGCGGTTTAGCGCGGAATCCACGCTGATCGTTAGGTAACGCGACCGCCCGCGCTCAGCCCAGGAAGTTGAACAGGCTCGTGGTGGGCATTTTCCCTTCCGCCTGAAACGCCGCCTGCAAAGCCGTGTTGGACTGAGTCAACTGCAGCGCGGCGCCGGCAGCATCGGCATCCTCGATATTGCTGATGGCGGTCTTCAATTGGGTGTCGTATTGGTCGGAGAAGGTGTTCGAATCGGCGATGCGGTTTTCCACGTTGCCGTAGAACGCCTCCATACTGTTCAGGTGGTCGGATGCGGTCTGCAGCGCGGAGAGGGCGGTGCCAACGCCGGTCTGGTTGTTGGAGAGCAGGTTGAGCCGCAGCGAGTTGAGCGCTGCGAAAACGCTCGCCCCGGGGGCGTCGAAGATCTGCTGGGCCGTTTCCGACGCGGTGAAGGTGCCCCCCGACGGGTCCTGGACCTGCCGCGTGGCGGCGGCGTTGGACAACTGGTCCACGCCCGAAGTGGCATTCAGGTCAAGCTGGTAAGTTGCGCTGTTTTCCTGATCGCCGCTGAAAACGTACCGGCCTTGCACCTGGGTCTGGCTGATGGAGACCATCTCCGCCTGGATGCCCGCAATCTCTTGTGCGATGTTCTGCCGCCCGGATGCGTCCGTCGTGGCGCTGGCGCCCTGGGTGGCCAGGGTTACCGCGCGGTCCATGAGTTGGATCGCGGAGCTCAGGGCGCTATCGGAACTGTCCGCATCGGCCTTTGCGAACGAGAGATTGGCTTGAATCTGAGTATTCTGCTGCTCCTCGGTACGCAGTTGCAACAGCGCTTGTATTTGGCCGGGATCGTCGGAAGCCACGTTGACCTTCTTCCCCGAGGAGACCTCACTGTTGGCTTGCGCGAGAGTCTGTTCGAGCCGGCTGACATTTGCCAGGAAGATCGCCGAAGCCGGAGTCAGGTTGGTAATCATGGCCGTGTCCTATCGTTTATGCCGAGGGCGTCATCATGCCGATGGTATCCATCGTGATCTGGTCCAGGACCGAGACTAGCTTGGAGTTGGCCTCGTAGGCCCGCTGAAACGCTACCAGGTTCACCGCTTCGTCGTCCAGGCTGACGCCGCTCTGCTGTTGCCGGAGATTCTGCGCCTGAGCCAACGCCGATTGCGACACCTGCTGCTGGTTGGTGGCCGTGCTCAGGAGGGAGCCCACCTGTGACGCCAAATTGCCGAAGTACTGGGTGAAACTCGCCCCATCGATTTCGTCGGTCCCGTCTTTGGGTGTCGCCAGATTCGCCAGTTTCATGGGAATCCCGTTGGACACTTCGGGCGGCCCCGGGTCTATGGCCGCCAGTTGCGCGGCCGTGATGCTGGGGTTGACGGCCAGCGACTGCGCGACATTCGTCGCGTTAGGAGTGCCGTCATCGTTGGTGGAATACGTGAACAATGCCACGCCCGGCACGGCGGGCGACCCGCCAGTCCCGTCCGAAGCGGCCGCCACCGCGTCGGAGACGTTCCCGGATGTCAGTAACCCGTTTACGCGGTCGGCGAACTGCTGCGCCAGTATGTTCAAACTGCCTTGTTGATACGCATCCCCGATATAGGTGGGCAGGACCTTGTTGCGCAGGTTCAGCAGCGACCCCAGTTGTCCGGTGGTGATGGTGCTGGTGATATCTCTCCCGTCCGAGGATAGAATCTGCTCGGTGGGCGGGCCGTTGGGGTTGGCCGGCGGGGGATCGGTCGGTCGCACCAGTTGGTTGCCGAGTTTGTATTGCGTGTCGCCGATCAGCAGCGGAGTCTGTCCCGCCGCCATCACCGTTACCGATCCGTCCGCCTGCGTCGTCGCGTTGATCTGCACGTACTGCGAGAGATTCTCCAGGGTGGTGTGAATTTGCGCGTCTAAACCGGCATCATTGCGGTCGCCGTTTAGGATCTGGGTGTTGTAACTCTTCAGTTGCCCGGTCAGGCTGTTGATCTGCGTCACCGTCTGGTTCACTTGCTGCTCGGTGCTCTGCGCCAGATTCGCCAGGCCAGTGGCGGCTTGCTGAAAGGACTCGGCCACATCCGACGCCTGGTTCAGTACGTCCTGGCGTGCGTTGGCGTCGTAGGGAGTCTGCCCCCAAGCCGAGAAGCTCTGATAGAGGCCATTGAGCGCCGCCGGGATGCCCGAGTCGCCCGAAATGTCGAAATTCGTCTGCATGCTGGTCAGGCTGTTGACGTCCTGTGTCGCCTGCCCAAGCGCAGTGCCCTGTTGCCACACTGCCTGCTCGGCATATTGATCCCGGGCACTCACTACCTGGGCGGCCCGCACACCTCCCAGCGAGCCATTCCCATCCTGAAAGGGCATGGCATAGAACAATTGGGTTTGTTTGGCGTATCCGGGTGTGGAGGCGTTGGCCACGTTGTTCTGCGTGGTCACTAATGCCTGGTTGTACGCATCCAGCGTTCCAGCCGCTACATGCAACGCCGATAGAATGCTGGCCATAGCCCTATCCCTCGACTGCCAGACGCCCAGGCCGCTCCACCACCGGAGGCTCCCCGCGCGCCGTATAACCTCGCATCATGGATCCCAATATCCGGTGCCATTTGAAATGATACGCTGCAGCGTTTTCCAACAAACACCCTGCCAGCCGAGCTTTGGCCCGGATTTCGCGAATATCCGCCAACACTTCCAAATCGCCCTCCGATGGCCGCATCTGGTCCCGGCCTGCCGCCAGCTCCCCGATGGCCGCCGACAAGAACCCGGCGCAACGGTCCAAGACCTCTGGCGATGGGTCCAACAGCAACTGGCAGGACTGCTCCACAGCCGCACGGGCCGCCGCCATCCGTTCCGCGACTCCGGCCATCCCTAGTTGCTTCCCGCGGCCAGCGCCTCGGCGATCATCCCGCGGCTGGTGGCCAGCGAATCGGGCCGGTAGCTACCGCTCTGGTACTGCGCCGTCAACGCCGATACCTGTGTCTGGCGGCCCGACCCATATGCCGTCATGGCCCTGGAAAGAGTTCCCAGCGCGCTCGACAGCTCCACTTGATCGCCGCCACCGGCCGACCCGGAGCCCGCCCGGTATCCATCCTCCCGGCCCGCCCTTTGGACGTCTTGCGTGCGTCCGGACTCGACCGGTAAACCTGTCAGATTTTGATTGTCGATTCTCATACGAATTCGCCAACGTTTAGCTGAATCACATATCGGCCTCCCAGCCAGACTTCTTTAGCCCCTCGCCAAAAAATTTTTCGGCTTTTTTCTAAAGTTTTCCAAGAGTCAGCCGATTGCTGCTCAGGAACTGAGATGCCAGCCACCCGATTGCTTTGGATTTGCGGATCGCCCCGCTCTCCCCTGCGCCCCCCAGACACTGCCCGCTGGAGCCTGGACTCCCAACCCCCCACCGGCGCCCTCGACCGGCTACGTCACACAGCCTACGACGCCGTGGTGGTGGACGGCCGCGACCAAATCTTCGACCTCGACCGGGTAATCCAACAGATTCAATCGCTTGCGGGAGATACTCCGGTCTTCCTCCGAGGCGTCCAAGAGCCTTCCGAGGCAGTCCGATTCAGCCGCTCCGGGCTCCTCATCCTGCCACCCGGCGACGACGGCGTCTTCGCCAGGATTCAAACCGCCCTGGACGAGGCTGCGGGCCGCGGGCTTCACCGGTTGGCCGAGATCGTCGATCCGGCGGATTGGGAACACCTGCTGGTGGGAATTAGCCCGCAGATCCGCCAGGTTTGCCACATGATTCGCATGGTGGGAGCCCGGCGGGCCACCGTCCTCATTACCGGAGAGACCGGAACCGGCAAGGAAATTGCCGCTCGCGCTCTCCACCTGGCCGGCCCCCGGCGCTACGGCCCGTGGGTGGCCGTCAATTGCAGCGCCCTGCCCGATAACCTATTGGAAGCCGAGCTCTTCGGACACGTCCGTGGCGCTTTCACCGGAGCCGTGCAAAGCCGCGTCGGCCGTTTCGAACAGGCCCAGGGCGGCACCTTGTTCTTCGACGAAATCGGCGAACTGCCGCTGGAACTTCAGGCCAAGATCCTGCGGGTGCTTCAGGAACGCGAATTTCAACGGCTCGGCAGTTCGGAAACTCTCCGCGCCGACGTACGGATTGTGGCCGCCTCGAACCGCGACCTACTGCAACAAGTGGAGCGCGGCCGGTTCCGCGAAGACCTCTATTACCGCCTCAACGTAGTCCCCTTACAGATGCCCGCCCTACGCCAGCGCCGGGAGGATATCCCCATTCTTGCGCGGCACTTCGCGGGAAAAGTCTGCGGCCTTGAGGACATCCCAGTGAAGTCCCTGAGTCAGGACGCCCTGGACCGCCTCGCGGAGCACCCCTGGCCGGGGAACGTCCGCCAACTCGAAAACGCCGTGGAGATGGCCGTCGCCCTCAGTGGCACCCGCGCCACCCTCACCGCCGAGGATTTCCCCCTCGCCCCATCCGGACCCGCCAGCGTCGAGACGCCTGTGGTATCGGTGCCCGACCAGGGCCTCGACTTCGAACAGACCGTCGCCGTCATCGAACGCAGCATCCTCGAGCAAGCCCTGCGCAAAACCGGCGGCAACAAAAAGGCCGCCGCCGAAATGCTCCGTCTGAAGCGGACCACTCTTTCCGCCAAGGTCCGCAGCCTGGAGCCGGAAGCGGCCTGCAACTGAACGACTTGCCGGCGCCGCGGCCCCGCGCCCGTACTACCAGATGTAGTCTCTGGCGATTGGCCGCTTGTCATGCCCGTCCAGCACGTGCACCACGCGAATCTTCTTCAGCGACACCGGCGAAAGCTGGCCGATCGGGATATATATGATAGTGCGGCCGGCCCGCGACGCAATTGTCCTGAAAATCGACCGCGGCGGCCGCGCAGCCACATATACCACGTACCGCTGCAGGGAATAGTCCAGCCCCGCCAGCAACAGCCGCTCCGATTTCGACTCCGCGAACTGGTAGTCCGGGTCCTGCCACACGTCATACAAACGCCGCGGAGGCAAGGTCATCAGGAACCCGCCGTATTCCCCCCTCCCAATGCCCGGCCCCACCAGGTTGTCGAACGGGAACGTCGAGTAGAACGCCATGTCGGATTCGTTCTGGTTCTCCCCCAGCCAGGTGGTCGTGTAGGTGTAGCGGTCGTCGCGGTCCCCGTCGAAAATCACAACCACCGAGCCCACCTCGCCGTGGATCTTCTGGAACTGGCGCACGTAGATCCGCCCCTCGTACCACTTGCGGATGGTCTCGCGCAGGTCGATGCCATCCAATATGGATGTCGTGAACGGCTCGACGCGCACCCGCTCCTCGCTCAGGACGCTCTTGCCCTTCTTCTTCAAGAAGCGGCCGTAGTCTTCGATCACCAGGTCCTCGGGCGGGTAGGAGCAAATGCCCGAGCCGTTAACCTGGCTGGCCCACTCGCCTGGGAACTTCTCCTTCTTCCGCAGTTTCAAGCCCACCGGACGCAGCCTCCGCTTGGGGCTGGGCAGGCGGCGGCGCAAGCGGATGCGCCGCGTGTCGCGCCACATTTCCTCGCCCGAAATCCGCACCGTGGGCAGGTCCGCCGCGGCCTTCTGCGGCGGATAGTGCCCTGCCGCCTCCCACACGTCCCAGGCGTAGTTGTCATCGGCGATTCCGCGCGCCGCCACGGTGAGATCGAAAATCCCCGCGGACAGCGCACCACCCCCGATCGCCAGGTTGCGCGTGTAGCGCGCCAGCAGCCGCCGCTGCCAGTGAGCGATGCGTTCCCCGGTCGAGGCTTCGTACTTTTTCTCGGCCTCGCGGAAGACCGCCAACTGAGCATGCCGCCGGTCCACCAGCGCTTCGTCGGTCATGAGTTGCCGGAAACACTCGTAGCGCCAGGCCAAGTGTGGATACTCCACCGTGATCTCGGCCAGAGATTCGGGATGCGGATTGAGCGTCTCGACGCCATCGCGCAGCAGCCGCGCCATGGGTTGCGCCTGCGGTTCCTCCATGGCGTCCAGCACCGGGTCCAGCAGGTTTAGCGACACCACCACGAACACGCTGGCCAGCGGGTCCACGCCTTGCAGTTTCCAGGCGATCCCGCCCGAGTGCCGCGCCAGTTCCGCGCTGCGCGGCTCAGGATAAACCCGGTAAGCCTCGATATAACGGGCCAAGCCGATGTGGCGCACGGCCACCGTGTCCGGGTAGTTGTCCGGCAGGTGCGGCCGCTGGCCGTTGTCCGGATCGGCGAAGACAATCTCGGCGCCGATTTCGAGCCCGGTGCGAATGGCCTCGGTGAACGGGTCGCCCGGCTCGACCACCACGTATATAGCCAGATCGCCGTCCGTGGTGTCGTCGGGATAGAAAATCAGCGACATCTCCGGTAACCGGCCAACCGCCGCGACCCAAGCTTCCCGTAGCGAGACCGGCAATTCCAGCACCACCACCTGGGGACGCTCGGCCAGCAGCGCCCGCCGCACCTCCATGGCGAACTCCATGCGGCCGGGCACCACCGGAAAGTAGGTGAACTGCCCGCGCTTCAGGCTTTCCAGCTCAGGAATCGGAGGACCGGTTTCGCCGGACATAGCGCAACGCTTCCTCTCCCAGAATCTGCCCAATGGAAATCTCGAGCGCTTCGGTTTCGTGGGTGCGTGCCGTGGCCAGCCCCTTCAGCTTGATGGCGTAGCGCGCCACGTTGATGCCATCGCGCACGGTGTAGCGCTCGTCGGCGGCGTGCGCCAGTTGCAGAAACTCCGTTACGTAGTTGAGAATGCGCTCCTCGGCGAAGGGCAGGTTCTCCTTCAGGATGCGCAGCTCTTCGTCGCGCTCGGGAAAATCGATGAAGATCTGCGGCTGCAGGCGGGAATGGATATACTCCGGCAGTTCGAACGTCGACGCATCGTCGTTCATGGTGGCCACCATGCGGAAGTTGGGATGCGCCTTGATCTTGATACCTGCCACGATGGATTCCACGTAGCGCCGGTTGTCGAGCAGCGGCGCCAGGCTGGCCCAGCTCTTCTCGCTCATGCGGTTTCCCTCGTCCACGATGGCGACGCCGCCGCGCAGCATGGCCGTGACCAGCGGCGAGGCCACATACCGGAGGCTGCCTTCGCCCTCGATCACCGGCGTCACCAGCAGATCTTCCGGCCGGGTGTCCAGCGTGGCCTGCAGGATATAGGCCTCGCGCCCCATGCGCCGCGCCGCGGCGTAGGCCAGGGTGGTCTTGCCGACGCCGGGCTTGCCCAGAAGGCGCGGGTTCATGGGCAGGTCCTGCTCGTCCACCACCATCCAGGCCGCCAGCAGTTGCCGCATCAGTTCGTCCTGCCCCACCCACTGGACCGCAAGTTCGTCCGGATGGGCGAGGTGCAGGGTAACGCCTTCGATGTCGACCGTCATAGGCTGTGCTTACATTATCGGTCAGGGCCGGGCCGTGGGGGACAGACGCCCCTTTTCCGTGCAGTTTGTCCGAAATTTGGCCGACAATGGATGATGAGGTAACAGTCCGGTAACGTGAGGCCGGTAGGCTGATATCAGCCGTACAGCAACGGCGAAAGGAGATTCAGTCATGAGATTTCGGTTTCTTGCGGGAGCGGCGCTGGCGATTGCTATGGCCGCTCTGCCGGGCTCGGCGCAGTCCGTTGCCCAACAATTGCAGAAGGGCGTGTACGCGCAACAAACGGCCGGGGACCTGGATGGCGCCGTCCGCATCTTCCGGGAGATCGTAGCTTCCAACCCGGTGCAGCGGACCTACGCCGCGCAAGCGCAAATGCACCTGGCGCAGGCGCTGCTGCAGAAAGGCGACCTGACGGGGGCGGCCCAGGAATTCAATACGCTTGCGGCGAACTACTCGGAGTTCCGCAACCTGGTCGCCGGCATGGCGAACCGCATACCGCAATCCGGTGGGATGCGCTCGTTTTCGCTGGGTGACGCCACGTTGTCCCAGGATGGACCCGACCGCTACACGCACCATGCTACGGGTGTCAGCCTCACCGCGCCCGCGGGCTGGAGACTGGAGGGCGATACTCATTCCTCGAATGCGGGCGACATGGTGATGTTCTCCAGCTCAGGTTTCGCCTCGGATATCCTGGCAGTCTGGTTGAAAGCGGCCCCCACCGCCTCCGTGACCGATATCCTCGCCCAACTGCATCAAGACATGGAGGTGAAGTGGAAGGACCGCACTGGCTACGCCGGCTGGAAAGTTCGCCCGGAAAGCGTGCGGACTTGGGTAGCCGCCGGACAGCCGGCTTTGAGCGCCGTAGCGGACTATGAGGACGGCGCCATCATCGTGCTTGACTCCGCGAACGGGCAAACCGAGTTTACGGCTCCCAGTATCACGGTTCATTCCTTCAACTGGCAGCCCGCCGTGTATACGGCTCGGGCGTCCGGGCCGGCGGCCGGGAAGATGGTAGAGTACATGATCTGGGTGCGGTCTCTCGCGACCCACGCGTTCTTCTTCGGACGCGCCAAGGCCGCCGATCTCGCCGCCTTGCAGTCGGGCATGGATCAACTCGCGGCCACGGCGGTGGTACCGTAGGAGACCGATGTGGCGCATCGACCGGGACCGGGGAACGTGGCTGCTGGCGCTATTCCTGTTGCTGGGCGTGCTGGCGCCCTCCGGTTCCGTGCTCTGGTTCATGAACGATGCCGCGCGGAGCCAGGCGGAGACCGCGCGGCAGAGGGTCACCGAGGCCTATCGTGCGCAGCTTGGCATGCTGCGCGAACGGGTCGACGCGTGGTGGCGGGCGTGCGCGGCGGCTTTGGACGGTGCGGCGGCCGGCGCGGATGCAGTAGTTCTGCTCGACGGCCGGGGTACGCCGGTCCGTCCCGCTATCCCGCTCGATCCCGCCCCCGACACCGCGCTCGAAAGCCCGGGTTGGCGAGAGGCGGAATCGAGGGAGCGCAGCGGGCGCCTGGCGGAAGCCGCCGAGACATGGCAGCGTCTGGCCAACTCCGAGCGCAACCCCGATCTCGCCGCGCGCGCCGCGCAGAGCCAGATCCGCTGCCTGGTTCGCGCCGGCCAGCGCAATGCCACGCTGGCGCCTATCCAGCAGCATTTCGGCGGCGCGTCGGCCAACCGGGCCAGGGACCCGGAAGGACGCCTCATCGCCGCCGACAAGCAACTGCTGGCCCTGCAGCTTCTGCCGCGCTCCGACCCGCGTTTCGCGCACCAGTCCTCCGCCCTGGCCGCAACACTCAACGCTCCGCAGGGTCCGCCCATGCCCGCCGGCCAGCGGCTGTTTCTCATGGACGAACTGCGCAAGCTAGCGCCCGAAGCGGCGAGCTTCCCGTCCTATCCCGCCGAGCTTCTTGCCGAGCAGTTCGTCGAAGCAGATCGGGCGCGGCCTGGCGATGCGGTGCTGGAGCCGAGCGGCCTGCCCGGCGTCTGGAAACTGACCTCGCCCAATCGCCGGGTGGTGGCGTTGTACCGTAGCTCGACCGTCGAATCGCTCAGCAATGCCGTCCTGGCCGGGCAGAATCCGCCGCACAGCGTTCGCTTCACCGTGGCTCCTCCCGATGCGCCGGCCGCGAGCGAAGCGGTGGCCGCGGGCGCCATGCTGCCCGGCTGGCAGATTTCGTTCACGCTGCTCGATACCGGACCTCTCGACGAGGCCTCGCGCCGCCGCCGTGCGGCATATGTCTGGCTGGGGTGCGCCGTGGTCGCGGGCCTGGCCATGGCGGGGCTGCTCGCCGGCCAGTACTTCCACCGCCAGATGCGCCTCAACCGGCTAAAGACCGACCTCCTGGCAACCGTCTCGCACGAACTCAAGACTCCACTGGCGTCCATGCGCCTATTGGTGGAGACGCTGCTCTTGGACGAACATCCCGACGCCGTGAAGACGCGCGAGTACCTCAACCTGATCGCCGGCGAGAACGTCCGGCTGACGCGCCTAGTGGAAAACTTTCTCACGTTCTCGCGGATCGAACGCAACCGCCAGCGCTTCGATCTCACCGAGACCTGCGCATCGGCCATTGTCGATTCCGCCCTCGCAGCCATGGGCGAGCGGTTGCAGGCTCCCGGCTGCCGGCTCCAGGTGGAAATGAACCCCGGTCTGCCGCCGATCTTCGCCGACCAGGATGCCCTGACCACCGTGCTGCTCAACCTGTTGGACAACGCCTGCAAATACACGCCGGCCGAAAAGCGCATCCGCCTGAGCGCCTACCGCGAGAATGGGCGAGTGGCCTTCGCCGTGGAAGACGACGGCATCGGCATCGCCCCGCGCGAGCAGAAGCGCATTTTCCGGCGCTTCTACCGGGTGGACCGGCGACTGGCGCGCGAAACCGGCGGCTGCGGGCTGGGGCTGAGCATCGTCGAGTTCATCGTGCGCGCGCACGGCGGCCAAGTGACCGTCGAAAGCCGGCTGGGCGCCGGCAGTACGTTCCGCGTGTTGCTGCCGTGCCGCCCGGCGACGAAGGAGAATGCGGCGTGAGCCAGCGGATTCTGATCGTGGAAGACGAGCCGGCGCTCCTGCGCGGGCTCAAGGACAATTTCCAGAGCCTGGGCTTCGAGGTGCTGACGGCGCCCGACGGCGAGGCCGGCCTCAAGGCGGCGCTGGAGCGCAACCCCGCCCCGATCCTGCTGGACATCATGCTGCCGCGCGTGAACGGGTACGAGATCTGCCGCGCGGTGCGCCAGCAGGGCCTCGAAATGCCCATCCTCATGCTGACCGCCAAGGGGCAGGAAGAGGATATCGTGCTGGGATTGAACCTGGGCGCCGACGACTACATCGCCAAGCCCTTCCGGCTGGCCGAGTTGATCGCCCGCGTGAATGCGTTCCTGCGGCGCTCGCGGACGCAGAAATCCGCCACCACCCGCTTCGGCGAGTTCGAGCTGAACGTGGCCGCCCACAAACTCTTCCGCAACGGCCAGGAGGTGGAACTGACGCCCAAGGAATTCCGCCTGCTGGCCTACTTCGTGTCGCGCTCCGGATGCGCCCTCACCCGCGACGACATTTTGAACGCGGTCTGGGGCAACTCCGTGATGGTCACGCCCCGCAGCATCGACCGCTGCGTGGCCACGCTGCGAACCAAGATCGAACCGGATCCCGGCAGCCCGGCGTACATTCAGACCATCCGCGACATCGGGTACCGGTTCGAAGGGGCGTAGGGCGCAGGCGAGGCCTTGCGACGGCCCGCCGAGGGGCGATGGGCGAACCGGGGTCCGCCGCGGCTCCTTGATCGCGCGATCATGGCATGGCGCTAGGTTCGCGGCGGAACGTCGTTTCGCGACAGTAACCCGCTCCTCGGATGGACGTAGAGGCCGCGCACTGGCTTGGGGCACCCGCTCCAGTCATGGCTCATCAACGTTCGTCCTTCCAGCCAGCACTCGGTTGCGACGAACGTCTTCAGCCCCTCGCGGACCTCCGCACCGTGGAAGCTGCGGGAGTCGGCAGCTTCACAGGCCTCGGCGTAGATCTTGCTCCAGGGGCGGCCGACGCGGTGGAACAGGAATCGCTCCAGCACGTTCAGCCGTTGCGTCCGGCCTTTTTGGTGCTCTCGCGCAGTATGGTTGCGGTTCTCGTCCAACTGTTCGCCAGCGGGATCGAGCACAGGGTGCTTGCGGCGGGGAGTCTTGCTCTCCCACGTCCGGCCGCTCTTGGGCCGCTCCGAGATGACTTTGTGGACATCGCGCCGCATATGGCATTTCCCATTTTAGGCGAGCGAGGCCCTCGAAACGAGGACTGGCCGTGCGGGCTTCCCCCCAAAACCCGTTCCCGTCTCTTCGGTTTTCTTTGTGTCACGCAGTCCGCCGTGCGTCTGCGTGCAAGGCGCGCCACGTGGAGTTCCAGTAGACGGGGATAGTGGACCGCTACGCGCATCGGAGCAACCCTTGGCTCCCCGCAAGTTAATGATGGGCGCGGAGTTGAACTTGTCTTCGAAATCCGTAATCGGGTTTCGCGGGGTGGCGGGATTGGACGTGAAGCACCGATTGACGTAGGATAGCCGTCTGCTACTCGTGAGCCTCATCGCAGAAGGCGTGGGGCCGTTCAAATCCCTGGAATTGGATCTGTCCAATGGGAAGGGCGAACCTCACCTCGGGCCGCACATCCTGGCGGGCGTGAACGGGTCGGGCAAGTCCACGATCCTGCGGACTATCGCCTGGGTGTTCGACCGGAAGGAAAACGGGTTTGGGCACGATGACTGGCAACAGATGCTCAGCGGGTATGGGAAATCGCGGGCGCTTCTTGTGGCCAGGGGATCCGGGGGCAGTCCGTACGTATGGGCATGTTCCAAGGGCAAAGGGGACAAGGTCGTAAGGGACTTGACGGAGTGGGCACAAAAGGCGGCAACCGGGTTCATCGGAGAAAATGGGATTCTCGAATCGGCAATCGAGTACGAACCCGACCCGCTGGGTGGGGACAGAGTGGCTTTTCGCAAGGAGTTCCTGACGTCGCGTCCTCCCGCGGATGCTTCGATAAGGGGCTCTTGGGCTGATACGACGTGGATTCGGTTTCCCGGGTGGAATGATCCGGCCACTCCCACCGAGGCGGAGTTCATCGTCGGCTACCTGCCGTCCCGCTCACTCCGCCGGCTGGACGCGCCCGATCTTTCGGCCGCGATCCCTGATGCGTTCAAGGACAGTCTGTCATTCGAGTCCACTGTGCGGAACGAATCGGTGCAGGGATGGCTGCTGGGGCTTTACAGTAAACGAGCCATTGCCCGTGACAGCGGCGAAACCGGAGAACGGTACACGCGGTCCCTGGCGCGCTTCGAAGACGCACTTACCGGGATCTGCGGCGAGCCGGTCGCGTTCGAGGTCGAAGTAGAGCCCCGGTTACAGCCTTGCCTCCGGGTTTCGGGACGCCGTCTCAACTTCTCGCAACTGCCGGATGGTGTGAGGAGCACCGCCGGCTGGGTTGCGGACTTTATGATGCGGGAAGACCTCGTTAGCTGGAATCCCGACCTCGGCCAGCGACGCCCCGGCGTGCTGCTCCTCGACGAACTCGACGCCCATCTTCATCCGAAGTGGCAACGCCGGGTGCTTCCCGCGATACGCGAAGGATTACCGGACGTCCAGATCATCGCCACTTCGCACTCACCGTTTGTCATTTCGTCTTGTCCCAATTCGAGAGTTCACGTCCTCGATCTCGATTCCAGTGGCGAAGCCAAAGTGCGGGAACCAATGGACGCCCCCATCGGCGATTCGGTGATGACGACATTGAAAGGCATCTTCGGGGTGGATAGCCGCTTCGACGTCCTGACGGAACGGGAGTTGAACGAGTGGAACGAACTGAAAAGGCATGAAGCAACGGGGGATCTGCCCAGCGAGGAAAAGGAGCGTCTGACCGAACTGACCACCCGCTTAAGTGAGCGAAGCGATGAGTTGCGCGCGCTGGTGGCCGCACCACGCCAGATGCCAAAGCCGTTTCTGGACGATCTGCTCGGGACGGACCGGCCAGCGGACAAACCCGGTAGAAAGCGAAGAATCCGCGCCTGACGCCGCCTCCCATGGTCCATACGCCCCGCCATATTCCAGCGCCGCCGGCCCTGGTATCCAACGCAACTTCTTGGACAGCCCGCTACCAACGCATACGGGCGGCTGGAGCCAAGGGTGACTGGGCAACTAGGGACGCAAAGAAGCTGCTGAGGAACGCGCTACACAAGCTGGCCCACGGCAAGTGCGTTTTTTGCGAAAGTCCACTGGGAGTGAGCGGACATCTCGAAGTGGAGCACTACGTCGCAAAGTCAATCCGAATGGATTTGGCATTTGACTGGACGAATCTCCTGCCGGCGTGCAGGCTGTGCAATGGCTCCAAAGGCGAGGAAGATCACCACTGCGCTTTACTTAAGCCGGACGCAGAGAACCCCGAACCGTTCTTCTGGATTCACCCCGATACGGCCACCTCGCACCAGACCCGAGACAGGACGCTGTCGGACAACAACGCGCTCTGGATACTATTCGTATCTGCGACCTCAACCGGCCGAAGCTCTGCGATGAGAGGGCGGAAATGTTGAGCCGGGTCGGCCGGTGGGTAGTTCTGACGATGGACAACGGTCTGAGTGAGCCGCTGAGAGAGGAATGGCGATACCTCTCTCGCCCAACAACTCCTTACAAGCTCGCGGTGCGGCACGCCCTTAGAATCAAGAAACAATACGAATTGAGCGCCCAGGACAAGGCGAACTTCGAGGCAGGGTAAGAAGAACCACCTTGGCCCTTTTTACGCCGTCAACCGCTTCGGCCAGTACGCCTCCGCCATGCGCTCGAACTCCCCCGGCTGCACTAGGCGGAAGCGCAGCTCCAGGCTCGATAGCGCCGCCAGGTCGCGGGTCATCTCCTCGCTCGGCACCTCGGCGGTGGCCAGGTGGAGTTGGCCCAGGTCCACGCGGTAGGGCAGGATGCGCCAGCGCCGCATGGCCGCGGCGGGGAGCGTGCGCGTGGCCAGGCGGTTCACGTCGGATTGCGCGGGCGCGCCCAGCGGCAGGCCGGCCTGGATGCTCAGGGCGCGGTACAGGTCGCGCTCGCCGATCTTGTGCAGGCGCTGCAAGTGTTCGCCCAGGCGCACGCCGTGAGGCTTGCTGGCCAGGGCCTGCCGCAGTCCGTCGGGGTCCAGCACGCGCAACTGGGCGAGCACTTCGCCAACGCGCGGGCGGCCGGGCTCGGCGGCACGGTGGGCGGGGTAGGCGTGCTGGGTTTTGCGCCACGCCAGGCTCCGGCCCCGCAGCCGCGCGGCGGCGAACTGACGCACGGCGGCGCAGGTGGCCGCGTAGTTCACCACGTTGCCCCACCACATGCGGATGGGAGTGGCGGCGGCGAACCGCCATCCGTAAACGCGCCCGCTGTGATAGGCGCGCACCGCCATCTGCACCAGCGAAACCGCCAGCGTCGATGCGCACAGACGCGGCAGGTACGCGGGGGCGGGGACGCCGGTGTGCCAGCGCACCATGCCATGCAGCAGCGTGATGGCGATGAACGGCGTCAACAGGTTCGCCAGCAGCCCCTTGCGGTCGCGCCACAGCCAGTAGAGCTGGCTGGCGGGCACCCGCCATCCGTGCCGTTGCCAGCCTTGCAGAGCGATCCCCGCCACCCACCGGCTGCGTTGCCGCACGGCCGTCCGCAGGCTCCGTGGGAAGTACTCGCGGGTGGACACCGGGCCGGCCGCGCCCCTCCGCACCGGAATGAACATCTGGCGGTAACCCAGCGCGTGCAGGGCGAAGCCGGTTTCGTAGTCCTCGGTGAGGCTTTCAGGCTCGAACATGCGGCCGCCGCGGGTGGCGGCCAGCTTGTCCATGGCGTCGCGGCCGAAGCCGGTTCCCACGCCGGTGGAGGGCAGGAATCCGCCCAACGCCTGCCGCGCCTGAAACTCCTTGGCCTGGCTCTCGGCGAACTCGTCGCAGTACACGCCGTGGGTCAATTCCCACACCCGCGTGGGCAGCGCCAGCACGGGCACCTGCACCATGTCGTAATCGCGCGAGAACCAGTTCACCAAGCGCAGGGAATCGGGGTGGATGATGTCCTCGGCATCGTGGATCATGAGGATCTCGAAGCGCTCGCCATGCTCGGCTTCGTATTCCAGCATGGCGCTGCGAATCCAGTTCAGGCAGTCGCCCTTGGATGTGGGGCCATCATGGGGGCAGCGGGCCACGTGCACTTGCGGGTGGCGGCGCGCCGCGCCCTCGACGGCGCGGACGGTCAATTCGTCGTTGGGGTATACGCCGGCGAAGACGTGGAAATTGCCGTAGCGAATGGCGGGGACATTGCGGTCGAGCATCTGGCCGATGACCGAGTGCTCATGCCACAGCGGAACGAATATTGCGATAGGGCGCTCGGCGGCCGCATCGAGTGCGGATTCCTCCGGCCAGGCAAAGGGCTTGCGCAGGGTGAACAGGCGGACCAATGCGACGAACAGGTCATCCAGCCCGCTGAGCAGGATCCATAGCGCCAGCGGTGTCAGACAGCCGATTACGAACCGGTCCAGCCACATGATGGAAGCGTCCTAGCAAACCGGGCGGGAGGTCCCCGCCGCCTGTCGTAAGCAGATTCGTGCCTGGGCGGCTGGGACTTTCTCAGGTACGGGGGGCACTAGAGTGGCTACTACTTTGGGGTTATACCAGGTCCCGGTCGGCAAGCGTGACCTTGGTATAGACCACTTCGAAACCGCAGCGCTCGTAGTTGCGCTGCGAACCGCTGCCTGGCAAGGTGGCTGCGGTGGCCAGGTCGCATCCGCGGGCGATGGCTTCGTTGAGGCGCGCGGCGATCAGTTCGCGATGGAAGCCGGCGCGGCGCTGGCGCGCCACGGTGGCGTCGGCAAACAGCGTGGCCAGACCATCGTGGAAGGCGGCCGCCGCGCCACCGGCCGGTTCTCCGGATTCCGCCGCGGCCAGATAGCAGTGCGAACTGGTGGCGGCGAAGATGGCGCGGCCCACATCCATCTCCTCATCGGTGAGGGCGGATTGTTCGAAGAAACCCTCGCCCAGCGTGTGGCTCCACAGGTCGCCCTCTTCCGCGGTGGCGCGGCGCACGCGAGGGGTGAGCACGATTTCCGTCCCGGCCAGCCGCTTAACCAGGACGTTATTGAATTCCGTGATGCGGTAGCCGCGCCGGCCTAGCGCCTGGAAGAGGCCGGGGTCCGCCAGAGGGCACAGGTCGAGAGACACGGTGGCCTCGCGGGAGCGGAAGAATTCTTCGATGGCTTGGATGGCGGCTTCGGGCACCGGCCCGTCCAGCCCGACACCGACTGCGTGGGATAGCGGCGAGGCTGCGCCGGCGAAAACCGCGCACCCTCCGGCCACTTCCAGAAACGGAGTATCGGTCCGCGTGAAGGCGCGGGCATTGGCCGCTTCCGCGGCTTCCAGGCGGCGGGCCAATGGCAGGTCGGCAAAGAGCATTCGGGTCTCCCAGTGTCAGTATCGCGCGCCCGGGGCGGGTGGGTTGAATTGGCCGCTTACTTCCGCCGCACAACCAGCGCCCACAGGATCAGAAGCGCGACTACCGCCGCGATGGAGACGGCTTTCAGCATCGGCTGAACTGGGGTGTTATGATGAAGTTTACACCATCATTCCCTTTCCAGAGGTCAAATCCAGTTGGCATTAGTTGAAGGTTGCAAGCATTCGCTGGAGATTTCCGTTCCCGTTGCCGAAGTGACCGCCGAGACGGAACGCGTCGTGCTGGACATCCAGAAGCGCGCCAAGCTGCCGGGGTTCCGCCCGGGCAAGGTCACGCTGAACCTGGTCCGCGCGCAGTTCGCCGGCGACATCCGGCAGAAGGTGCTGGAAAACCTGGTTCCCAAGTATCTGCAAAAGCAGTTCGAGGCCGACAACCTCGAGGTTGTGGGCCAGCCCGACATCAAGGACATCCACTTCCACGACGGCGAACCGCTGCGCTTCACTGCCGAGTTCGAAGTGGTTCCGCAGGTGGAACTGGGGGACTACCGCGACATCGAAGTGCCGTATCACGACCCCGAGGTCGGGGACGAGGACATTGCCAAGCGCCTGGAGGAGATCCGCGACCAGAAGGCCGACTACTCCAATATCGACCCGCGTCCGATCAAAGATGGCGATTTCGCCGTGGTGGCGCTGGAGAGCGTTGCCGGGGTGGAAGGCGAGCCGGTGAAGCAGGAGGAGATGGTACTGGAGATCGGCGGAGCCGAGACGTTCCCGGCGTTCACTGAAAACCTGCGCGGCCTGTCCCCGGGAGACGAGAAAGATTTCGAAGTCGCTTACCCGGAAAACTACGGGGCTGCACGGTTGGCCGGCAAAACGGTGATGTTCCACACCACCGTAAAGGGCATTCGCAAGAAGAACCTGCCCGAGGTGAACGACGAATTCGCACAGGATGTTGGGGATTACCGCACTGTCGAGGAACTGCGCGAGGCCATTCGCAAGTCGATTTTCGCCCAGCGGCAGTACGAGGCGCAGCAGGAAGCCAAGAACAAGATCGTGGACAAGCTTGTGGAAATGCACAACTTCCCCGTTCCGGAAGCCTTCGTGGAGCGGCAGATCAGGACGCGCGTGGAGCAGACCATCCGCGCGCTGATTTCGGAAGGCATAGATCCGCGGGCGGCGAAGCTGGATTGGGCGAAGATCCGGGAAGCGCAGCGGGACAAGGCCGTCCACGAGGTGAGGGCTTCCATGCTGCTTTCGCGTATCTCCGAGCGGGAGGCGATCCACGCCACCCGCGACGAAGTGGACCGCGAAGTGGAGCGCCACGCCCGGCAAAGCCGGGAGCCCGTGGCCGCCGTACACATTAAATTCGAAAAGGACGGCACGCTGGGGCGTTTGGCCAATCATATTCAATCTGAAAAGACCCTCAATTTCCTTTTTGAGCACGCCCGAAAAACGGCGTAAAGACAAAGATCCGGCAGCACTTAGCGCCCACCTGATACCACTTGGCGGTTGCGCGAGTTAGCAGGCGGAAGCGCTCGCCCGGCATCGGTGCTGATCGGAAAAAATTACATGTTCATCCGGGGCAGTATGTGGCTAATAGCCTTGGTACTGGGCAACGTTCTCTGAAGGGTACATTGCCTTATAGCCAGGTTCGGGAGATAATGGAGACGAAGAGATTGAGGTTCCCAACCGAGTGGTCCGTTGGGGCGGATTTTCGGAGCCCAGGGCTGCCGGGTGAGGAGAAAACTGCGTGAAGCGTGCCGGATCCGATGATGCTTTGCGGTGTTCCTTTTGCCATAAGAGTCAGGACGTTGTAGGCAAGCTCATCTCGTCGCCGAGCGATTACCCTCGGGCATACATCTGCGACGAGTGCATCGCGGTTTGCAATTCAATTCTGGAAGACGACAAGGTCGAGCCCCCTTCCGGAACTCCCAACAAAATTCCCAAGCCATTGGAAGTTAAGGAATTCCTCGATCAGTACGTGATCGGGCAGGAATCCAGCAAAAAGAAACTGGCGGTCGCCGTCTACAACCACTGCAAGCGGATTCACATGAACCGCATGCGCAACACGGATGTGGAACTGTCGAAGGCCAACATCCTGCTAATCGGGCCCACCGGCACCGGCAAGACTTTGCTGGCTCAGACGCTGGCCAAGATTCTGGATGTGCCGTTCGCCATCGTAGACGCCACCACCCTCACCGAAGCCGGCTACGTGGGCGAGGATGTCGAGAACATCATCCTCAAACTCCTGCAGGCGGCCGATGGCGACGTGCAGAAATGCCAGCAGGGAATCATCTATATCGACGAAATCGACAAGATTTGCCGCAAGGACGAGAACCCCTCGATCACCCGCGATGTGTCGGGCGAGGGCGTGCAGCAGGCCTTGTTGAAGATCCTCGAAGGCACGGTGGCCAACGTTCCACCGCAGGGCGGACGCAAGCATCCCCACCAGGAGTTTACGCCCGTCGATACCACCAACATCCTCTTCATTTGCGGCGGCGCCTTCGTGGGTCTGGAGAAGGTAGTAGCGCGCCGCACCGGCAAGAAGTCCATGGGCTTCCTGCAGGAGGAAGGGACGTCGCGGCACAGCACCATGAGCGGACGCCGCGATATCGATCTGCTCAACGAAGTGCAGCCGGTCGATCTCATCAAGTTCGGATTCATACCCGAATTCATCGGGCGTTTGCCGGTGAACGCGATCCTGGAAGACCTGGACCGTTCGGCCCTCATCCAGATCCTCTCCCGGCCCAAGAACGCCATCATCAAGCAGTATCAGAAGCTCTTTGAGTTCGAGAACGTGCGTCTCAAGTTCAGCGACGAGGCCCTGGAAGCCATCGCGGACCTGGCCATGGAGCGCAAGGTGGGCGCCCGCGGGTTGCGCATGATTCTCGAAGATCTGATGCTGGATCTCATGTACTACCTGCCTTCCTACAAGAAGGTGCGGGAGTTCCAGGTCACCAAAGAGATGGTGCTCTCGCAGAAAATCAGTCTTACAATACTAGAAAAGGCCGGATAACGGCGGCCGGGCAGTTTCCGGTCTCTACTGCTGTCCACACGGGTCCAGGGGGGAGTTCCTCTCCAGGGAAAGTAATGCTCGCGTTGAAGGAAAATTCCGACACAAAACGTCTGCCGATGATGCCCCTTCGCGAGGTGGTCGTCTTCCCCTACATGATTGTCCCGTTCGTGGTGGGCCGCGAGAGCAGCGTCCGCGCGCTGGAGGTGGCCGTGGCCGACGACCGGAAGATTTTCCTCGCCACGCAGCGCGATGGCTCCATCGAGAAACCAACGTCCGATGAGATCTACTCCGTTGGCACCATCGTCAACATCTTGCAGACCCTCAAGCTTGACGGTGGCAACATGAAAGTGCTGGTGGAGGGCGTGGAACGGGCGCACGCGGTTTCGATTTCCGACGACGAGGGGTTCTTCCGCGCGGTGGTGCGCACCGCGAGTTTCAAGACCGGGACAGGCGCGCAGATCGATGCGCTGGCCAGCCGCGTTACCGGACTGTTCGAGCAGTACGTCAAGCTTACCCAGGATCTTAACTACGAGACCAAGCTCGCAGCCGTGCGCGTGGACGGGCCCGGGAAACTGGCCGACACCGTGGGCGCCAGCCTGCAGCTCACCACCGAAGAGAAACAGGAGTTACTCGAGATCTTCGACCCCATCGAAAGCCTCAACCGAGTGGCCGGGTTGCTCGACATCGAGATCGAAAAGCTGAGGGAGAGTTCCTCCCCTAGGGAAAAGTAATGCTCACTTCGAAGGAAAAATCCGATACAAAACGTCTGCCGATGATGCCCATTCGCGAGGTGGTCATCTTCCCCTACATGATGATCCCGTTCGTGGTGGGCCGCGAGTCAAGTGTGCGCGCCCTCGAAGAGGCCATGGCCGGCGACAAGAAGATCTTCCTCGCCACCCAGCACGACGCCTCCATCGACGAACCCAAGCCCAACGAGATTTACTCGGTCGGCACCGTGGTCAACATCGTGCAGAGCCTCAAGCTGCCCGATGGCAATATCAAGGTGCTGGTGGAGGGCGTGGAACGAGCGCGCGTGGTTTCGATCACCGACGACGACGGGTTCTTCCGCGCGGTGGTGCGCACCGCCAGTTTCAAGATCGAAACCGGCCCGCAGCTTGACGCGCTCATCACGCGCGTAACCGGGCTGTTCGAGCAGTACGTGAAGCTCAGCCAGAACCTGAACTACGAAACCATGGTGGCGGCCGTGCGCGTGGACGATGCCGGCAAACTGGCCGATACCGTGGGCGCCAACCTGCAACTCACCGTGGAAGAGAAGCAGGAGATGCTCGAGATCTTCGACCCCATCGACCGCCTCACCCGCGTGGCCGAGATGCTCGACATCGAAATCGAGAAGTTGAGCGTGGACCGCACCATTCAGGGCCGCGTGAAGCGCCAGATGGAGAAGGCGCAGAAAGAGTACTACCTCAACGAAAAGATCAAGGCCATTCAGAAGGAACTGGGCCGCGGCGAGAAGAGCGAGATCGACGAATTGAAGAAGCGCATCGAGAACGCCGGCATGACGCCCGACGCGCTCGAAAAGGCCATGGCCGAGTTGAAGCGGCTGGAGAACATGCCGCCCATGTCGGCCGAGTCCACCGTGTCGCGCAATTACCTGGATTGGCTGCTGGCGGTGCCGTGGAAGAATAAGTCCAAGGAGATCCGCGACCTGAAGTTCGCCGAGGGCGTGCTCGAAAGCGACCACTACGGCCTCGATAAAATCAAAGAGCGCATTCTCGAATTCCTGGCCGTGCGGCGGCTGGTGAAGAATCCCAAGGGGTCCATCCTGTGCTTCGTCGGGCCTCCCGGCGTGGGCAAAACGTCGCTCGGCATGTCCATCGCCAAGGCCACCGGGCGCAAGTTCGTGCGCATGTCGCTGGGCGGGGTGCGCGACGAAGCGGAGATCCGCGGCCACCGGCGCACCTACATTGGCGCGTTGCCCGGCCAGGTGATTCAGATGATGAAGAAGGCCGGCACGCGCAATCCGGTCTTCATGCTGGACGAAGTGGACAAGATGTCCACGGATTTCCGCGGCGACCCTTCGGCCGCGCTGCTCGAGGTCCTCGACCCGGAACAGAATTTCATGTTCGTGGACCACTACCTGGACGTCGAGTACGATCTTAGCCAGGTGTTCTTCATCGCCACGGCCAACGTGCTGCACACCGTGCCGGCGGCCCTGCAGGACCGCATGGAAGTAATCCGCCTCTCGGGCTACACCGAACTCGAGAAGATGGAGATCGCCAAGCGCTTCCTGGTGAAAAAGCAGATGGAGGCTACCGGTCTCACGGACGAGCAGATCGAGTTTCCCGATTCGGGCATCAACGGCCTGATCCAGTACTACTCGCGCGAAGCCGGAGTGCGCAACCTGGAGCGCGAGATCGGCAACGTGTGCCGCAAGGTGGCGCGGTTGGTGGTTAACAACCAGGGCGGGAAAGAGAAAGAGGCGCTGGTCAAGCAGGTGATCGGCGGCGAGAAACTGCCCGACCTGCTGGGGCCGTGGAAGTTCCGCGACCTGGAGACCGAGAAGAAGAACGAGATCGGCGCCGCCACGGGACTGGCGTGGACCGAAGTGGGCGGGCAGATCCTCTCCGTCGAATGCACGCTCATGGAGGGCAAGGGCAAGCTGACCATCACCGGGAAACTGGGCGAAGTGATGCAGGAATCCGCGCAGGCCGCCATGAGCTACATACGCTCGCGCGCCCACACTTTCGGATTGCCGCGCGATTTCTACCGCAATCTGGACGTGCACATTCACATCCCCGAGGGCGCCATTCCCAAGGACGGCCCATCGGCGGGCATCACGCTGGCCACCACCATTTGCAGCGCGCTGACGCGCATCCCGGTACGCGGTGACGTGTGCATGACGGGCGAGATCACGCTGCGCGGCAAGGTGCTGCCCATCGGCGGCTTGAAGGAAAAGCTGATGGCGGCGCACCGCCATGGGATACTGGAAGCCATCATTCCGCGGGAGAACGAGAAGGACCTGCCGGACATTCCCGACGCCATCAAGAAGACCATGAAGCTGCATTTCGTGGAGTCCATGGACGAGGTTCTGCGCATCGCGCTGGAGCGCGAACTGGTGGCGCTGCCCATGCCGCCGGGATTGACGGGCGTAGATATTCAGCCAGTGGGCGAAGCGCTCCCGCATTAGCGCCGTGACCGCAAGGTGACGTTCCTTTGCTTCTGGCCGCTCACTGACGTTCGCGGTTCTGGGGAAGGGGACACGGAACCGCGAGCGTTAGCGAGCGGCCCGAGGTTAGCACTGAAAATCGCTCGGCCGAGTATCAGCCGGCAAAAAGAATGCGGGTTGCCGCCTGGTGCGGCCCGCACAGGCAGGTTTCTTGCACGCAGAGTTCATCACGAGTGCCGGGGCCGCGGCGCAGTTTCCCACGGGGGACTTGCCGGAGGTCGCGTTTTTAGGTAGAAGTAATGTGGGAAAGTCCAGCCTCATCAACGCCCTCACCGGGCAGAAGAAGCTGGCCTTCACGAGTAACACGCCGGGGCGCACGCAGACCATCAACTTTTACCGGGTGGATGGGAAGGTGCAATTCGTGGATCTGCCCGGATATGGGTATGCGCGCGTTCCGCTGCAAATTGTGGTGGAATGGAAGAAGCTGATTGAGCAGTATCTGGAGACGAGGCAGACCCTAACGCTATCCTGCCTGATCCTGGATGCGCGCCGTGGCTGGATGGAGACGGATCTCGATCTCAAACGGTGGCTCGAGGTTCACGGCAGACCGTACCTGGTAATCGCCACTAAGTCCGACAAATTAAATCAATCCGATCAAGAGCGCGGGTTGCGCGCCATCCGCGAGGAAGGTGCAGATCCGCTGCCGTTCTCGGCCCTCACGGGCCGGGGAGTGAGGGAAATTTGGCAAGCAATAACGAAGACACTGCCGCGGTAAACACCCCGCCCACGGAGAAATCCGAAAAAACCCCAGAGAAATCGCCCGCCCGCGAAAGCGCGTCCACCCCAGTGACCGCCGACGCCGAGAAAGTGGAGAAGCCGGCCGAGAAGCCGCACACCGAACGCCCGGAACGCGCCGAGCGTCCCGCGCGGGCGCCCAAGGCGGAAGCCGCCAAAGCCGACGCGCCCAAAGCGGAAGCTCCCAAAGCCGAGCCGCCCGCCGAAGTGAAGGTCGCCGAGCCTAAGCCCGCAGCGGAGCCCAAGCCGCCGGCCGAGGTTAAGCCCGCCGCCGAAGCCAAACCGCCGGAGCCCAAACCCGCCGTCGAGGCTCCCGCCACTGAAGCCGCCCCGGTGGAACCCGCCCAGGGCGGTCTGCTCGGCCCCGGACACCACCGCCGCAAGCCCAACATCCAGGGCGTGAAGAACGGCACCCCCACGCTCGACCTGGTGGAACTCAAGGACATGAGTATCCAGAAGCTCAACCAGGTGGCCAAGGACATGGGCATCGGCGGCGCGGCCGGCCTGCGCAAACAGGAGTTGATCTTCAAGATCCTCCAGACGCAGGCGGAAAAGAGCGGTTTGATCTTCTCCGAAGGCGTGCTCGAATGCCTGCCCGACGGCTTCGGTTTCCTGCGCGCCCCCGAGTACAACTACCTGCCCGGCCCCGACGACGTGTACGTGTCGCCGTCGCAGATCCGCCGTTTCGACCTGCGCACCGGCGACACCATCAGCGGCCAGATCCGCCCGCCCAAGGAAGGCGAGCGCTACTTCGCGCTGATCAAAGTGGACGCCATTAACTTCGAGCCGCCCGAGGAAGCCCGCAACAAGATCTTCTTCGACAACCTCACGCCGCTGTATCCCAACGAGCGCATGAAACTGGAAACCGTCCGCGACAATTTCAGCGGGCGCGTCATGGACTTGCTGACCCCGGTTGGCAAGGGGCAACGCGGGCTGATCGTGTCGCCGCCGCGCACCGGCAAGACGATGCTGTTGCAGTCCATCGCCAATTCCATCACCGCCAATCACCCGGAAGTTTCGCTCATCGTGCTGCTGATCGACGAGCGCCCCGAGGAAGTCACCGACATGCAGCGCAGCGTGCGCGGCGAAGTCATCAGCTCCACCTTCGACGAGCCGGCCACGCGCCACGTGCAGGTGGCCGAGATGGTGATCGAGAAAGCCAAGCGCCTGGTGGAGCACAAGCGCGACGTGGTGATTCTGCTCGATTCCATCACCCGCCTGGCGCGCGCTTATAACACCATCGTTCCGCCTTCGGGCAAGGTGCTCTCAGGCGGTGTGGATTCGAACGCGCTGCAGCGCCCCAAGCGTTTCTTCGGGGCCGCGCGCAACATCGAAGAGGGCGGATCGCTGACCATCATCGCCACCGCGCTGATCGACACCGGCAGCCGCATGGACGACGTGATTTTCGAAGAGTTCAAAGGCACAGGCAACATGGAAATCCACCTGGAGCGGAAGCTGGTGGATAAGCGCGTGTTCCCGGCCATCGACATCAACAAGAGCGGCACCCGCAAGGAAGAGCTGCTGCTGCCCAAGGACGAATTGAACCGCGTGTGGATTCTGCGCAAGGTTCTGAACCCGCTAAGCCCGGTGGAGACCATGGAACTGCTGCTGGACAAGCTGGGGAAGACCCGGAGCAACGGCGAGTTCCTGGGGGCGATGAGCGGGTAGGAAAGCCTGTACGCCAGAGCCGACGAGTCTCGCTACGCCCTGCCCGGCGGCAGGGCGTTCGTGTTGTGGGCGACCTCTCGACTCCCACAGCGACCCACGATGAACGTCACGTACAACGTGCGTCGATATCGACGTACGTCAGGAAGAGCGGGAGCACGCCTCTTCTGCCAAATCATCGCGTTACAGGAAGATTAAGGAATCTTAATGTTCCCCGTTATGAAGATTTCCATGAAGCCGCCGATATGCACAGTGAATGGTTGTATGTCACGTCGGAAGGATTTCAAGGAGGAACTGACCCATGAAGAGTGCCTACACGTTCAGAGAGGAATTCAGTAGAGAGGGAAAGTGCCTCAAACGTGAGCGGGACATCGGAGCAATAGTGCCGTGGTCGATCATCGCCCTAGTCGGTCTCCTTACGGGCAGGACGCTCCTTGGGCTTCCAGCGTCTTTTTGGGACTTTCTAAAGAGGTGACTGGAGGTGAATCGTTCTTGGGGCGCACATCCCCTCGCGAACGGTGAGGGGGACTGGGGGTAGAGGACGGTCCATGAAGCCACAAGACTGTTCACAGTTTCCCCGCAGCTTTCAGCGCGGCCTCGACCGTCGCCAGCGGCAACATCAGGGTGAGCGGCGCGTCGGCCAGCGCAACGGCGCCATAATTCGCATACCACTTTGCCACCGCTGCGTTTTTGGCGTCGATGAGAAGGGCGACGCCGCCCACTTCCGCCGCGGCAAGCAGGCAGCGCCGGCCCGCGGCGAGCAGCAGTTGCCCTCCAAGACCCAGGCCCTGCACCTTGCGGTCCACAGCCAGACGCGCCAAACGGAAGCACGGCACGTCATGACGCGCCAGCCCACTCCGAACAACTTCCGGAGTCCGGGCGTATTCGACGGCCGCCGCGCTGAGGCTGTAGAAACCGAGGACGGTCTTTCCGTCCGCATCGTCAATCGCCAGGAAAGTCTTCGCGCCGCCCAAGTCATGGCTCCTTCGGGCATGCCGCCGCAGGAATTCGTTCAGGACCGGTTCGCCGCAATCGAAGGCCTCGCGGTCATGGGTCTTGCGGATGGGCTCTTCGTGCCAGGCCCGGACGCTCATGAGCGCCGCGGGAGCGACCGGGCGGCCGCCAACAGTTTCGCATTCGGCGCGGGCGGGTGTTCCAACAACTCCAACACGCGAAGACTGTCTCTCTCGGAGAGTTGGACTTGCTCGGCTTCCGCAATGGCTGCCTTGGCGGCGCGCAGGGCGTGTCGAATCACGAAATCAGTCAGATCGGTGTGCTTCATAGCCACGGCCCTAAGAAGTATCGCCTTGTCGTCGGGGCGAATCCGCAGCGACATCCGGCTATTGTCTTCAACCGCTACTCTCGGCATGGCGCGCCCCCTGATGTACGCATTCAAATTGTACACCAGGGGGCAAGCTGAAATCAACCACCGTCACGTGACGGGCAACACTGCAAGGCCGCTACCGGCGCCACCAGGAATCGCGCATAGCCCGTCCCACAAACTCCTTGGCGCGCTGGACGTGGCCCAGGGAAGCCGACCGCCAAGCCGCGGCATGCCGGTTATCTTCTTCTTGAGCGAGGTCGCGCTCGGCGGAGTTCAGCAGGTCCATGGCCTGGTGGAAGCGGCCTTCCCAACCGGACCGAACATCGACCGGCGGATGGTCGCCGAGGTTCTTGCCATCGTCAATGGCCGCGCGCTTGGCTTCCCCGATGGCGGCATCGATTTCGTCGATGGCGGCCCGCTGGTCGCGCATGACGGAGCCCCAATCGTCCCGCCACAAGAGGGCCCGCGCGTAACGCAAGTCGGAGATGGCGTGCAGGTACGCGGCATGCGCCACGCCCATGGGCGGCGGGGGTGGGACCGGGGCTACCTCGTCGCGGAACCTGTCGTAGCCGCCGCGGCGCACCAGGTCCATGGCTTCGTCGACGTTGCGGAAGGCGCGGGCGCGCCACTCGGACGCACGGGGGTTGTCTTCCTCCTGCGCGATATCGGCGCGCGCGGCGGCCAGCAGGCGCAGGATCTCGCGGAAGCGGCTGCCGCGGCCGAGGTTAGTATCGATGGGTGGGTTGTCGTCGATGTCGCGGCGGTCCCACATGGCCGCGTTGTCGAGTTCGCGGATGGCGCGCTCCGTCAGGTCGAAGGCCACCTGCATGTCGCGCATCACGTTCGGTTCGTCGGGAAGGCGCATCAAGCGGGTGGCGACCCTCAGATCGCTCCGGGCATGGAGGTATCGGGGATGACGGCCTTGTGCCGAGAGGCCGGACGGGAGCAGCGTCGCGGCGAGAACGGCAGAAAGCAGGGCGGTTCTGAGTGGAATATTCATATCTTGAGGCATTATAGTCGGTTGGAGGGAACGGTACCAGCTATCTTCCGGGTCTGGTGTGCTGCTCCGTACGCGGGCGGCCGCTACTTCCCGTCCAGCAGGTTCCGCCGCAGGAAATCGAGCACCTTGGGCATGGCATCTAGTGACGATTCGGCATCGCCCCGCGGCGATCCTCCCAGATCCATCTCGCGCCCGGAGAGCGGCTGCCGCACGCCCTCGTGCCAGGCGGGAGTGATGTCCGGGCGGCCCGCCGAGTGGCCGGCATGGGCGTATTTCAGGTGCTGCACCTCATATGGGAAGTGCGCGGCCTTGAGTCGGGACACCACCAGCCCGGCCATCATCGACGACCGCCAGACGCCGTCCTCATCGCCCGAGATCATGAGGATGGGGCCGTTGGTCTTCTCCACCTCGATAGCCGCGCGCGGAGCCAGATCGGAGAGCGGGCCTGCGCCGATGGGCAGGTAGGGCAGCGGCTGGCCGCGCCATGTCCAGGCGTACGGCACGGCGTTCCCACCGCAGCAGGCGGGCCGGCGAACGTTCGAAGGCACATAGGCCACCACGGCGTGCACCGAGGGAAACATGGACCCCAACTGCAAGGCCAATTCGCCACCGCGCGAGGCGCCCGAAACCGCCAGTTTGCCGGGCAGGATCTCGGGCCGCTGGCTCATCCAGTCGAGGGCACTCTGAAAATACTCGAGCGGGATACCCTCCAGCCTCTCTGGCAAGTCCTGGTAGCGGAAATAAGCCAGGGCGAGCGCGGCGAATCCGTGGGACGCCAACCACGCCGCGGATCGCGCGTTCACTCCGCCGGTCGAGCCGCTCAACACCAGTACACCCGGATGCCGCTCCTGGCCGGGCGGCGCGAAGAAGATGCCACGGAGGCTGCCCTCGTGAACGGTGGTGCGCTGGACGCCCTCGGCAACGGCCACCTGCTCCAACTGCGCGCTAGCGGCTTCCTGCCCATTGCGCAGCAGGTGGAAGCGGACCGGCTGTGGGCCGAAATTGCGCGGCGGCTGGTACAGGGCGACGCCCTTCTCCGCGGGCAGCATGGACCAGATCAGGCCCATGGCCGAGACTCCCTTGTAAGAGCCCGACACGGGAGCCTGTTTCGAAACGTCGACGGAGCCCGCGGCGTCGGCGGCGAACTCGGCGCGCGCCTTCCAGGCGTGGCCAGCGCCATCGGTGATTTCGGAGAGGATGGCGATGCGCTCATTCGGATCGAGGCCACTGGCGCGGATGACGGCGGGTTCATCCACCAGTACGCTGGGCGGCAATGCTTCGATCGTTTGCGCGCGGAGACCGCCCGCGCCCAAGGCGCCGAGCGTGAGGACCACCGTTGGCGAGAGTCGCATGACCAGTTTCATTTTCCCTTTCGAGCGAGTATGACGCGTCTCGGCGGCGTGCGCAACGGGAAGCGGACCTGGGGATTTTGTGCGATTCGCACAAAACAACGGGGTTAACTCGTTTGTTCGTGTAGAACTCTTGTGAAAATTGCACAAATTCTCGCTATTTTGGAAACCGCCTCGGCACCGCGGCCCGCAGCCTTTCGAGCCGCCGCCTGTGCGGAACGGGCTACTTCTGAATTGCCGCCCGCAGCGCGTCGCGCCGCCGGGTTAGCGCGTCCATCTGCGCCTGCAGCAACTCGGGAGTGGGGATGGGCGTGCCGTCGGGACGCCTCCAGGAGGTGGCCAGGGCCGTCACCACCTGGCCCCGCACCGTTTGGATGCACATGGCCAATTCGCCATCGTCTGCGCCCGTTGCTTCCGACATGAGGGAGTTCTGGAACAGGGCTATGGCGTCCTGGCGGGAGAGTCCTTCCTTGAGCGCCTCCTTGAGATCGGCGATGGACTTGTTGAGGCTGACCAAGGTGTAGTTGCGGCGGTCGAAGATGCTCCGCACCACCTCCGGTTCGCCGAAAGAACCGCCATCGGCGAACAAGCCGGCCGCGGCTCCCACCACGGGCGTGGCCCCGCCAAATGGAATGCGGTACGGGATACGGGCCTCCTGGCCGGGCTTGATGGGCGGTTGGGTTTGCGGGTCGGTGACGCTGTCGTAGTAGTTGGTGGTGGCGTACAGCACGCCGCCTTCGGAGTTGCGCATCGTATAGATGTAGACGAAGGCGGTGACGGCGGTGGCGCCGGTGTTGCGGGCCAGTATGTGGCCGCCCGAGGGGTCGGCAACCGCGCTCGTGACGATCACGGTATTCTCCGGCGGTCCGGGCTTCACCTGCGCGGGCAGCCACGCCGCAAGCATCGCCAACACGACCGTCAGGACAACCCGGTTCATTGCGCCTCCGCTTCCGGTATACCGCGGCGGCGGGGTTTGAGGCAAATGCGGCGGCGGCTCCGGCCTTGTCACGGAGTGGTCGAATCCGGCGCCGCGCGGCTGAGGCGGATGCGCACGTCGCTCGAATGGTTGATCGAGAAGGCGGGCGGGTCGCTCGGCGCGGTGACCGCTAGGAAGTCGGCGCGTTGCACGTCGTCGAGGTAGAACGACGCGCGCGGGTCGGCCGCTACCGGCTGTATCTCGACGTGGCTCACTTCCACGTTCTTCATGTGGCGAAGAAAGAAGCCCTGCGAGGGAGTGGCGCCGAACATGCCCGGCTCGGGATACCTGGTCTCGCCCTCGGGCACCTGAATCTTGGTCGACTCCGCCGCCGCGCCGCCCACGTGCTGCACGTAAATATCCGATAGCTTGACGTCCTCGATGGCATAGCCGGGGATTCCGCTGAGGATGGAACTGTAGCGCGACGGGGTATTGAAGGAACTGACGTTGCTGATGAGCACGCGGCGCAGCGTGCCAACCTTGGTGGTCTCCTTCGGCCCGCGCAAGCGCGCGCCAAGGCGCAGGAAGATGGGACAGTTGTTGATGTCGCGCATGGTGAGGTTGGTGACGGTGATGTCCTCCAACAGGGCGCCATCGACGGTTTCGAGTGCCAGGCCTCCGCAGCCCTCGAACACGCAGTTGGAGATGGCGATATTGATGAACCCGCCGTTGGACTCGGTCCCGCACTTGATGCGGCCGGTCCCGCCGCCCCTCCTCTTGAAGGTGCCGTCGAGCACCGAGCCCAGTTCCCAGCAGCCGGTGACGTAGCAGTTGGCGATGGTGACGTTCTGGGTGGGCTTGGCGAATCCGAGTGCGTAGCTGGACTTGGGGCAGATGGCGTCGTCCCACGGCGAGTTGACAGTGCAGTTGGAAACGTGGACGTTCTTGCAGCAATCGATGTCCATGCCGTCGCGGTCGGTGTCGATCTTCAGGTTGTCGATGGTGAGGTTGTCGACGCCCGTGAGCAGCAGGCCAAAGTGGCCGCCCTTAAGAATCGAGAAGTCGCGGAAGGTGACATTGCGGCAGTTCTTAAGGGCGATGGCTTTGTTGCCCACGCCGGCCTGCTCGGCGCTATAGATCGGGTAGCCGCCGCGAGCCGCGCGCCCGGCGCCGAAGCTCAGGCCCTTGCCCCAGATGAGCCCCGGCCCGGTGATGGAGAAGTCGCTGATGTTCTCGCCCCAAATGAGCGAGTTGTGCCAATGGTTGTGGCCGTAGTCCTGGTAGGCGTCCCAGGCGGTCTTGGGCTCGGCGGCGTCGTAGGTTCCGCCCATGTAGCCGGTGGTCTGGCCGGGAAGCGGAGACTCGGCGGCGATGATGGCGGAACCTTGCGAAAGGTAGAGGTCCACGTGGCTCTTGAGGCGGATGGAGAACGAGACGTAGTTCCCTCTGGGGAAGACAACCGTTCCTCCACCAGCGGCGGCGGCGGCCTCGATGGCGGCGTTGATGGCGGGCGAATCGACCGTCTTGCCGTCGCCGGTGGCTCCGAAGGAGCGGACGTCGAAGAACATGGGCGTGGCTGAACCGGCGGCTTCTTTTTGCTCGGCGGCGCCAGAGGCGGGGAGCGCCGCGGCAAGCCCCATGCTGCCGAACTTCAGCAGATCACGGCGGGCTGGATTGAATTGGTCCATTTCGACCGACATGCTATCACGGCGCGGGTTGCCGTCCAAGCGAGGCGGCGCGTGCGAGGCGGCGCGAGGCGGCGATTTGCGCCATGGTAAAATGAACAACCGGCTCATGCAACGCGCCAGCCAGCTTATCCGCAGCTTGCAACTCCCCGGAGACACCATCAGCGCCGAGGAGCTGGCGTGCGCCTGCTGGCCGCAGGCGGTGGGGCGAAAGATCGCCGCCCACACGCGCGCGGTGAAGATGGTGCGGGCGCGGCTGATCGTGGAAGTCGAGGACTCCATCTGGCAGCGGCAGCTCTTCGGCCTATCGCACCAGATCGTGCGCAACCTGGCGAAGAGTCTGGGCGCGGGGCTGGTGGAGGACGTGGAGTTCCGGGTGGCGCCGCGCAAGCGCGAGCCCGAGCGGGCGCGGGTGGCGCTGCCGGGCCTGGCGATGGACGAGGCCGAGGGAATCGCCGACCCGGTTCTGCGCGGCATCTACAAAGCATCCAGGAAAAAGGCACAGGCGTGAAACTGACGGAAGAGAAGGTGCGGTACGTGGCCGAACTGGCCAACCTGGCTCTCAGCGATGCGGAAGTCGGCAAGCTGCATGCCGATCTGGAAGGCATCCTGGAGCATTTCGACAAGCTGAGCGAAATCGACACCGCGGGCGTCGAGCCCATGGCGCAGGTGCTCTATGGCGCTGGCGAAACCTCGGGCTTGCGCGAGGACCGCGTGCGGCAGCCGCTCGACAACCAGGCGGCGCTGGCCAATGCGCCGCAAGCGGGCGCGGGTTACTTCAAGGTGCCGAAGGTGATCGAACGGTGACCATCTCAACTTTGACCATCGATAGCGTGCGGGAGGGTCTGCTCTCGCGGCGGTTCAGCGCGCGGGAACTGGCGGAAGAGGCGCTCCGCTTCGCCCAGGCGGAGAACCCCAAGACCAACGCGTACCTGCACTTTTCGCCGGAGCGGGCGCTGGAAGCGGCGGCGCGCGTGGACCAGCGGCTGGCCGCGGGCGAAGACCCGGGACCGCTGGGCGGCGTGCCCATCGGCGTGAAGGACGTGATCCTGACGAAGGGCGTGCGCACCACGTGTGGGTCGAAGTTGCTGGAGCGGTACGTTCCGCCGTACGATGCCACGGCCATCGAGCGGATGGAGCAGGCGGGCGGCGTGATGATTGGCAAGACCAATTGCGACGAGTTCGCCATGGGATCCTCCACCGAGAACTCGGCCTTCGGGCCGACGCGCAACCCGGTGGCGCTGGACCGCGTGCCGGGCGGATCGAGCGGCGGCTCGGCGGCGGTGGTGGCGCAGGGGACGGCGGTAGTGGCGCTGGGCAGCGATACCGGCGGCAGCGTGCGGCAGCCGGCCTCGTTCTGCGGCGTGGTGGGCGTGACGCCGACTTACGGGCGCGTGTCGCGCTACGGGCTGACGGCGTTTGCCAGCTCGCTGGACCATATCGGGCCATTCGCGCGGACGGTGAAGGACGCGGCGGCGTTGCTGGGCGTGATTGCGGGCAGGGACCCGATGGACGCCACGTCGGCGGAAGCGCCTGTGCCGGATTACTGCGCGGCGCTCGATGGCAACGTGAAGGGCATGAAGGTGGGACTGCCCCGCGAGTACCTGAAGGATCTGAAGGGCGAGACCGCGGAGTTGCTGGGGCGTGCGGTGGAATCGCTGCGGGCGCTGGGTTGCGACGTTCGGGAAATCAGCCTGCCGGCCACGGACTACGCCATCGCCTGTTACTACGTGATTGCCACGGCCGAGGCGAGTTCCAACCTGGCGCGATATGACGGCGTGCGCTACACCACGCGCCCGGCGGATGTGGAGACGTTCGCCGATTTGTACCGCAACACCCGCGGCGAAGGGTTTGGCGCCGAATGCAAGCGCCGTATCATGCTGGGCACTTATGTTTTGAGCGCGGGCTACTATGAAGCCTACTACAAGAAAGCCCAGCAGGTGCGGGCGCTGATCGCCCGCGATTTCGCGCAGGCGTTCGAAGGGGTGGACGCCATCGTGGCGCCGGTGTCGCCGTTCCCGGCCTTCCGGCTGGGCGAGAAGGTGGACGATCCGGTGGCCATGTATTTGTCGGACATCTATACTATCACCGGCAGCCTGGCGGGCATTCCGTGCATGAGCGTACCTTGCGGCGCTACGGCGGAGGGGTTACCGGTGGGGATGCAGATCCTGGCGCGGCATTTCGATGAGACTACGATGTTCCGGCTGGCGCATGCGTTCGAGGCGAGCCGGGGGTAGGTTGTGGGGCAGGCTGTCAGCCTGCGGCGGGTTGTTAACCCGCCTTCCGGCCCGCGCCAGATGCAATCGAATCGCGCTTTGAGTTCCGGGCATTTGGGGCCTGCTCGTGTCCCGCACAGGCGAGCTCCGCTCGCCGGGCCGATTGACAATCGGCCGCAGGTTGACAACCTGCCCCACATAAGACCGGGTGCAGAGCGGGCTTCAAATTACTGGAGCCGCGCGGACCGTCCGGGCATCAGAAAGGGTAGAGGAGAAGAGATGCCATTTACCCTACCTGCCCTGCCATATGCGCCCGAGGCCCTGGAGCCTCACATCGACAAGCTGACCATGGAGATTCACCACGGCAAGCACCATAATGCCTACGTGACCAACCTGAACAAGGCTCTGGAATCGGCTCCGGAGCTGGCCGGCAAGACGATCGAGGAATTGCTGGCCAACAACCTGGCCATCGTTCCCGAAGGCATCCGCACGGCGGTGCGTAACAACGGCGGCGGCCATTACAACCACTCCCTGTTTTGGAAGATGATGGCTCCGGGCGCGGGCGGCGCTCCGGTGGGCAACCTGGCCCAAGCGATCAACTCGACCTTCGGCAGCTTCGCGGCGTTCCAGGAAAAATTCGGCCAAGCCGGCGTGACCCGCTTCGGATCGGGGTGGGCGTGGCTGGTGAAGGCCGGCGGGAAGATCGACATTGTATCGAGCCCCAACCAGGACAGCCCCATTTCGGAAGGCAAGGCGGTGGTGCTGGGGCTGGACGTTTGGGAGCACGCCTACTACCTGAAATACCAGAACCGCCGGCCGGACTATATCGCCGCCTGGTGGAACGTTGTAAACTGGCACCATATCGAAGATCGATTCAACGCGGCGAAGTAGGTGCCGCGGTTTGCCGGGGGCCGCTGGGGCGAGCCCCAGCGCACATGCAGAAATACGACCTAATTGTCATCGGCTCCGGCCCGGCCGGCCAAAGGGCGGCTATACAGGGAGCGAAGTTCGGCCATCGCGTGGCGGTGATCGAGCAGCGGGCGATCGTGGGCGGAGCGTGTATCAACACGGGCACCATTCCCAGCAAGACCATGCGGGAAGCGGTGCTGCACCTCTCCGGATACCAGTACCAGGGCATCTACGGCATCAACTACCGGGTGAAAGAAAAGATCACCATGGCCGACCTGGGGTCGCGCGTCAACCAGGTGATCAAAACGGAAGTGGACGTCACCCAGGCGCAGCTTTCCCGCAACGGCGTGGAGGTGATCTACGCGCGCGCCAGTTTCCTGGATGCCACGCACATCCGCACGGTGGGGCAGCGCGGACAGGAGGACATGGAAGCGCCCATCATCATCGTGGCCGCGGGGACCAAACCGGCGGTATCGGAGACGGTGCCGATCAACGGGCGTACCATCATCAACAGCGATCAGATACTGGAGATGCGGGACATGCCGCGGACGCTGATCGTGGTGGGCGGCGGCGTGATCGGCGTGGAATACACCTGCATGTTCGCCGTTTTGGGGACGCGCGTGATCCTGGTGGAGAAGCGACCGCGGCTGCTGGAGTTCGCCGACAGCGAAATGGTGGAGGCGCTCTCCTACCACCTGCGTGACCAGCGCGTGACCATGCGCATGAACGAAGAGGTGGCCAGCGTGGAAGCCACGCAGGACGGCGGCGTGGTGGCCAATCTGAAGAGCAATAAGCGCATCTCAGGGGACGCGCTGCTCTACGCCGTGGGGCGGCAGGGCAATGTGGACGAGCTGAACCTGGCGGCTGCCGGCCTGGAAGCCGACGCGCGCGGGCGCATCGCGGTGGACGCCGAGTATCGCACGCGCGTGTCCAACATTTTCGCGGTGGGCGACGTGATCGGGTTTCCCAGCCTGGCGTCGGTTTCCATGGAGCAGGGCCGCATCGCCGCCGGGGCGGCGTTCGGAGTTAAGATTCCGTCCAACCCCGCGGCGTATCCTTACGGGATATACACCATTCCGGAAATTTCGTTCATCGGCAAGACCGAGGAGAAGTTGACCGACGAGGACGTGCCGTACGAAGTGGGCGTGGCGTATTATCGCGAGACCGCGCGCGGACAGATTCGCGGGGACACAACCGGGCGGCTGAAGCTGATCTTCCACCGCGAGACGCGCGAGATCCTGGGCGTGCACATCATCGGAGAAGGCGCGGCGGAGTTAGTGCATATCGGACAGGCCGTGCTGGTATTGAAGGGCACTATCGATTACTTCGTGGAGACGGTTTTCAATTACCCGACGCTGGCCGAATGTTACAAGCAGGCGGCGTTTAACGGGATCAACAAACTGCAACGGTTGTAAACCGCGAAGGGGAGCAGCGTATGGGCCGCGCCATCGGCGTGCTGGTTACGAGGTGCATCTGGGTGGGAGTGGTGGAAGGGGCCACGCTCGGTGAGGTGCGCGCGTACCCGGCGGCGGGCGAGCCGGCGGTGGACCTGCGGTCGCTATCGGTGGATGATATCGTAGCGCGGGTTCGCGAAGCCGTGGTGGCGTTGGCGGCGGCGGGAGCGGTGGATTCGGTGGGCGCGGGATTCCCGGGCATCGTGCGGGATGGCGTGATTGACGAATCGCCGAACCTGGGGCAGTTCAAGGGAGAGCCCATTCAGGAGCGCCTGGCGGCGGCGCTGAAAGAGGCAGGCATTGAGGCGCCGGTGACGGTGGTGAACCACGCCGACGCGCTGGCCGCCGGGATCGCCGCCACGCATGGCGCCATGGAGAAGTTGGTACGCGTGTGGAACCTGGGGGACGGTGTGGGGTTCGGCCGCTATCCGCGCGGCGAGGGCGCGTGGGAGGCCGGGCACGTGGTGGTGACGCTCGGCCCCAAAGAGCGGTTCTGCGGCTGCGGTGGAGTGGGCCATCTGGAAAGCATCGTGGGCTACCGCGCCATGCGGCTGCGGTTCCTGGACCTGGAGCCCGAAGAGGTGTTCGACGCGGCGCACGCGGGCGAACCGCGAGCGACCGAGTTCGTGAAGTTGTGGCACAGGGCGCTGGCGGCGGCGACGGCGACGATGGTGCACCTGGAAGGCCCGGGACGATTCTACCTGGCGGGCCCACTGGCGGAATTCGCGGACACGCGGCGGCTGGGCGTGGAGTTACAGGAGATGGTGAAGATGAGCCCGCTGCAGGGGTCGTACTTCGAGATTGTGCCGGATAGTCGCGATTTGGCGCTAATCGGGGCGGCGGTTGCGAGCGGGATGGAGCGATGCTGAAACGCCGGCACAAATAGGATGTGTTCGCCGCGCTTCAGCGCAGAGGCTGGGTGGGCCGGCCATTCTGAAGTTTCTCTCGATCAAGCCGGGCGGATGTCTGGCGACCCTTTTGAATATGGCCTGTGGCTCGGCCGCACCGGGCGTTCGGAGCATCGGTGTGATATACCGTATGAGAGGCTGCGGTATGAAACTTCTCTATTCCGCCTTGTTGATCCTGCCCACGGCACTTGCTCAATCACCTACGGCTTCGAAGCCAATTGTCGTCGAGGGGAAGGTGGTCGCCTCGATTGGCGGCGTGCCACTGCGGAAAGTGGAACTGACGCTAGCGACCAGCGACGTTCCCGATGGCATGGAGGGCATGGAGGCCATGTTCGGCGGCGCCGGGGGGCCTGCGGCGCCTGCCCCGCCGATTGCCAAGAGCAAGAAGTTCAGCGTTACTACGAGCGACGGGGGCAAGTTCCGGTTCGAAGAGGTCGAGCCGGGCGACTATGTTCTGAGGGCCACGCGGGCGGGCTATGTGGATGGCCGCTACAAGCCCGAAGGCAAGTACGCAGTGGATGGGAAGTTTCACCTTAGCGCCGGAGACTCGCTGACGGACGTGGAGTTCCGCCTGGTCCCACTGGGCGCGGTTAGCGGCCGCGTGCTCGACGAAGATGGCGACCCGATTTCGAAGTCAACCGTGGTCGCCCAGTCTTACAACTATGGCAGCGGTCACCGCAGGCTGGCGCCGGCGGATTTCGCACTGACCGATGATCGAGGTGAGTTCCGCTTGGGAAAATTGAGTCCCGGCCGCTATTACCTCACCGTCAGCCCGTCCAACGAGAATCCACTGGCCGAAACTCCGCCGCCGCCCAAAGACGGCTCGCCAGAGACGGGGTACGTGGCTACTTACTATCCGAGCGCTACGGATATCGGGCAAGCAACGGCAATCACTGTCGCCGCGGGCGCGGACCTCTCCGGCTTCCAGATCCAACTCCGGAAATCCAAGGTGGTGCGGATCAAGGGAAAGGCAGTCGACGCCGATGGGAAGCCGATCGCCAACGCCATGGTGATGCTGATGTCTCCGGCGAATCCCGGCGCCATTCGCATGAGGATGCTCGACAATTCCGAGGGCCGTTTCGAAATCGCCGGCGTGGAGCCGGGTTCCTACATTATCGCGACGACGCAGATGAGCGGATCTTCGCCATCGCTCCACATGCAGACAGTGGTGGTGCCTGCCGAGGGCCTGAATAACTTCCAGTTGGGTTCCCAACCGGAGGGGACGGTTCAGGGGAACATCGTGGTCGCGGGAAACGACAAAGTGGCGCTCAAGGGGCTAGCGGTGATGTTGGCGGGCGGAGAAGACGCACCTTCCATGCCGGTGTTTGCGACCGCGTCGGAGACCGGCGAGTTCCTGGTGAAGAAACTGGGAGCGGCGGCGTACAACCTCATGCTGCCGCACTTGCCCGATGGCACCTACTTGAAGTCGGTGCAGTTGGACGGACACGAGCGGCTTGGCCAGGCGCTGGATTTCTCGGCGGGTTTCGCGGCGCCGATTCAGATTGTTCTCGGCACGGACGGCGGAGACTTCGAAGCCACGGTATCCCGCGGCGACAAGCCCGTGGCCGGAGCCACTGTAGTACTGTTGGCGACCGACCCCGCCGGGCGCTTTCCGGAAACGACGCGCACCGGCGAGAGCGATGCCGCGGGTCATGTCGCGATCAAGAATGTCCCACCAGGCGAGTATGTTGCCTTCGCCTGGGAGGAGGTTGAAGAAGGCGAGTGGTTCGACCCGGCTTTCCTGAAGCCATTCGACAACCAGGCGGCGCGGGTTCGCATCCAGCCGAAGGGACACGAAAAGGCGCAACTGGCTTCGATACCGGCATCTAAGTAGACGATCGATGCCCGGCGGGGTGGCGTGCAAGGTGCTAAGATTGTTCTGACTAGACTAGTCAGAAACGGGACGCGCTGTGAGCCGAACGCCGAACAGTTCTTTCCCGCGGACCTTGAATCCCCGACGTCAGGCGGTTCGCAAGGAGTGGCAACTTCAGGAGGCGAAGGCGCGCTTCAGCGAAGTGTTCCGTCTTGCCCGCGAAGGCGGTCCGCAACGCGTGACGAAACACGGCAGAACGGCCGTGGTGGTGCTTCAGGCTGAGGAGTATGAACGGCTCTCCAGGCCTGTTGCGCCGCAGGGGAGTTTGGTCCGGTTCTTCGCGGATTCGCCGCTGGCTGGGACGGGAATTCAACTGGAACGGCAGCGCGATTTCGGAAGGACGATCCGGTTGTGAGCGGCTTCCTGCTGGATACTAACGTGGTATCCGAACTGGTAGGTCCCAAACCCGACGATAGGGTGAGCCGCTGGGTCGAGCAGACGGACAAGTCGATCCTCTTTCTGAGCGTGCTCACACTGGGCGAAATCCGGAACGGTGTGGAACGCCTGCGCCCGGGGCGTCGCCGGGGACGGCTGGAGTCGTGGCTACAGGTGGATCTCCCTCGCCGCTTTCAAGATCGGATCTTGCCGGTCACCGCAGCGATAGCGGACCGATGTGGCGTGGCCGCCGCGATTGCCGCGGCGAAGGGTAAGCCGGTTCCCGTGATCGACGGCCTTCTGGCGGCGACGGCGTTGCATCACGATCTCACGCTCGTCACAAGGAATACGGCGGACGTTTCCGGCACGGGCGTGTCTACTCTGAATCCGTGGATGTGAGAACGCGCGAAGAGCGAGAGTTCGCGGACGGGGCGAAAACCCAGGGACAGACCGTCCCTGAGTTTTCGCGAATTTCCGCGATGGCCGAGGCGCCCTAGAACAGAAGGGGCGCGAACGTATATAGGCTTCTCCTCCAGGTCTGCCATTCGTGCGAGGTTTTGGGGGAGATATAGAGGTAGCTGTTGGCGATGCCGGCGGCGATGAGTTGTTCCTGGTGTTTGGTCAAGCCTTCGGGATTCTCCAGCGGGGGCTCCGTGCCGGTGCTGAAGAAGAAGACCTTGACCTTCTTGTTGAATTCGGCGGGATCGGCCATGGCGCCGTTGTAGATGGTCTTGAGGTCGAGCGCCGCGGGCGGGGCCGCCGGAGTGCCAACTGGTATGGGGCTGCCGCGTCCGCCGGCGCCAAACCCGGCCGCTGTGCCGCCGCTGAACAAGCCGATGTAGGAGAACTTATCGAGGTTGGCCATGGTGACCGCGGCGGTCTGCATGCCGCCCATCGAAAGGCCCGCCATGCCCCGGTGTTCCCTGTCGGACAGCGTGCGGAAATTGGCGTCGATCCAGGGGATCAGATCGTTGACCATGAACTGCCCGTAAGGGCCGCCGCCGGGGCCCCCCATTCCGAACCCGGGTCCACGGCTCGCGCCGGCACCCGCTCCTGGGGCAGCACCAGCACCTCGGCCGGCACCTGCGCCCGGGCCTGGGCCTGCGCCACGGCCCGCACCGCCAGGGCCACCCACCGCACTGGTCTCCATGACCACGATCATGGGCTTGACCTTGCCCGCGGCAAGCAGGTTATCGAGGATTACGTTGGTGCGTCCCATCTCGATCCAGACCCGCTCATCCTCGCCACCGCCGTGCTGCAGATACAGCACCGGGTAGCGGACGGAGGTGTTGGCATCGTATCCCGGCGGCGTGTAGACGAAGATGTGCCGCCAGGAATTGGTCGTCTTGGCAAAGTAGTTCTTGATCAGAACGTTGCCGTGAGGCACGTCCTTCAAGTCATAATAATCGACGCCCGGCTCGGGGATTTCGAAGCCGTTGCACATGTGGCTATAACCGATGAACGAGTTGGTGCCGGGGTCCAGCATGACCGCGCCATCGACGATCATCCAGTAATTGTGATACCCGGGGGCCTGCGGTTCGCTGGTGTAGGTCCACACGCCGCCATCGCCTTTCACCATGTCGAATGCGACATTGGCGATCGAGACCTGCACCTTCTGCGCGCTGGGGGCATTCAAGTGGAAGGTGACCCGCGAGTCGGCCTCGATCCGCGGAAACTGCACACCGGGGAAGTTGTACGGGGAAGGATGGGCCGGAACCGCGGGCGCGGAACTGGAGCCTAGCGGAGCGGGGACCATCTCCTTCCTCACGGTTGCCTTGGAATCATTCGAAGCTTTTGCTGTCTGAGCTACACAAGACCCGCCAGCCAAAATGGCCGCGGACAATGCGAAGAGTAGTGCCCGTTTCATAAACGCGTTCTCCCTGAACCGGATCGATTTGGGACTTCCGTATCCAATTCAGTATAGACTGGCGCGCGCGGAACAGCGCATGGGGGCGTGTCAGACTTTCGCGACCACCAGCGACCACTCGGCTTTGTGGCGTGCTTCCAGAACTGGCGGCAGGGCGGCGGACACTTGGTCCACTTCGCGACCCTCGAAACCGCTGACCAGCAGCACTCCGCCGGGACGGAGTACGCGGCGGAACTCGGGCGCGAGCGCGATGATGGCCTGCGGGCTGATGTTCGCCACTACCAGGTCGGCGGACGCGGCGGCGATAGCGTCGGCCGATCCGACGAACGCCTCGCCGGCGATCCGCACGGCGATGGGATCGGTGTCGCAGGCCACCACCTTCCCTGCCCCGAGCAAGCGCGCGGCGTGGGCCAGGATGCCCGAGCCGGTGCCGACATCAACCACCGTCAGGCCGGGCTTGAGGTGATCTTCGAGGGCTTCGATGCAGAGCTGGGTTGTGGGGTGAACTCCGGTGCCGAAGGCCATGCCCGGGGTTCACCGCGATGCGAAAGCGGCCGGGCGGTGTGGGATCGTCGCGCCATTCCGGGACCAGGTAAAAGCGGCGCCCAACTTCCATGGGCTGCAGCATGTCGCGCGCGGTCTGCACCCAGTCGCGCTGTTCCTCTTCGCGCAGGCGTGCGCCGGGATACAGGGCGAGGAGGGCTTCGCGGGAGGCGCTATCCTCGAAGAAGGCGCGGACCAGGCGCGGCGTCAGTTCCACGATGCCGGCCGAGCCCTGCTCCCAGAGCTCGGCGATGAGCAGGTCGCGGTCGTCGGCGTCGCATTCGATTTCGAGTGAGAACATGGTTGTCTAGAGGTTTCCAGGAGAAATGAAGCTACAAGGTATTTTCCCACCAATCGCGACGCCGTTCGACCACCAGGGCGACATCTATCCGGCCAAGGTGCGCCACAACGTGGAGAAGTGGAACAAGACGGCGCTGGCGGGCTACGTGGTGACGGGCTCGACGGGGGAGAGCGCGATGCTCACCACCGACGAGAAGGTGACCGTGTGGGAACTGGTGGCGCAGCATGCCGCGGCGGGGAAGTTGCTGATCGCGGGCACGGGCGCGGAGAGCGTGCGGGAAACCGTGAGCCTGACTAACCGGGCGGCGGAAATGGGCTACAAAGCCGCGCTGGTGCGGACGCCGCATTATTACAAGAACCTGATGAGCCGCGCGGAGGCGCAGGAGCTGTATTTTCGGGCGGTGGCGGACCAGGCGCGCGTCCCGGTGATCATTGGCAACTCTCCTCAGGCGACTGGCGTAGACATTGCGGTGGAGGCGGTGGCGGCGCTTTCCGGGCACCCCAACGTGATCGGCATCGAGGAAGGCTCGGAGAACATGGCGAAGCTAATGGAGACGATCCGCGAGGCGCGCGCGGGCTTTCAGGTGCTGGTGGGGTCGGCCGAAACGCTGTGGCCTTCGCTGCTGATGGGGGCATGCGGTGGGATTCTGGCTTACGCCAACGCGGCGCCGTATTCGACCATCGCGATTTGGGAGGCGTACCGCACGAGGGATGAGGCCGCGGGGTTGGACTGGCAAAACCGGATCGGACGCGCGGCGGAGTTGGTGACGGGGAAGCACGGCATTCCGGGGCTGAAGCACGCCATGGATTTGAACGGGTATTATGGGGGGCCGCCGCGGTTGCCGCTGTGCGTGCCGGGCGAGGCGGCTAAGCGGGAGATTGAGGAGGCGTTTCGGGATTTGAAGGGGTAGGGCGTGGCCTGCGGGGCGGCAGCGACGGACCGGGCGGAAGGCGGGTTGACAACCCGCCGCAGGCTGACAGCCTGCCCCACATAAGACTGTTAGCGGCGAGCAAATCGTGCCACGCGCTTCAACGCGCCGGCGGATTCCTCCACTCGCAGGGCGTAGGTGACGGCGAAGTAGGTGACGCCGTAGACCGCGAGGATGGCGGCGCCATCGACGGTGGGGCGGGCGGTGCCGAGGGCCAGTTTGATGCTCCAGGCGGCCGCGGCGGCCATTAGCGCGGCGGTCCAGAGGCGGAGCGTGAGCGATGGCGGTAGGCCCGTTTTGCCGATGCGCCGGTTTAGGGCGCGGCGCAGGAGAGCGAACTCCACCCATCCGGCCACGCCGGCGGAGGCAGTCAGCCCGGCAACGCCCCAGCGCGGTTCGATGCCCAGCCACACGGGCAGCGGCACGGCACAGAGCCATCCCAGCGCGCCCGTCAGAACCACGCGAATGATGGCGAAGCGAAGTGGCGTGCGGGTGTCGCGGAGGGCGTAGTAGGTGGACGAGTAGAGGCGGCCCAGCGTGGAAGCCAGCAGGCCGACGGCACTTCCGGCCAGGATGCCCCAGAGGTAGACCGATTCGCGATGCTTGAACGCGCCGTTTTGGAAGAGCGCGCCGGTGACCACATCGCCGAGCGCCAGGAAGGCCATGGCCGAGGGGACGACGAAGAAGGCGATCTGGCGCAGGCCGGAATCCAGGCGCTGGCGGAGGTAGGTGGCCACCTGCGCCTCGTCTCCCAAGGCGCTCGACATCGCCGGGAGTTCCGCCGCCGAAACCGCCATGCCGAACAGGCTCACAGGAAGGGAGTTCAGGGTTTGCGCGGTGAACAGGGCGGAAAACGGCCCATCGCCGAGGAGGGTGGCGATCTGAGAGTCGATGTAGGCGCTGATTTGCACCACGCCGCGGCTGACGAAGACTGGGCCGAAGTTGCGGATGACTTCGCGGACGTGGGCGGAGGCTGTATCGAGGCGCGGCCGCAGTTTCCGCGTGAGGCGGAGCACGGTGGGCACCTGCACGCCGAACTGCAAAGCGCTGCCCGCGACCGAGCCCCAGGCCAGCGTCACGGCGAGCGCGGCCTGGTACTGGTGGCGGAAAGCGATCATGGCCACGATCTGCGCCAGGCTGGCGAGCACGGGAGCGGTATAGGACAGAAAGAACTTGCGGTGGCTGTTGAGGATTCCCAGGCACCACGCGGAGATGACCAGCAGGCCGATACTGGGGAACAGGATGCGCACCAACTGGATGGTCAACTCGCTCTTGGCGCCGCGGAAACCGAGCGCGATGGCGCCGATCAGCAGGGGCGCGCACAGGACGCCGAGCAGGACCAGCACGGATGTGGTCAGCGCGAGGATGGCGAAGATCGCCCCTGCCACGCGGTCGGCCTCTTCCTCGTCGCCTTCGGCCAGGAGGCGGGCGTACACGGGAATGAACGAGGCCGATAGCACGCCTTCGCCGAAGAGGTTTTGCAGAATGTTGGGGATCCGGAAGGCCGCATTGAAGCAGTCGGCAGTGTAAGAAATGCCGAAGTAGCGAGAGAACACGCGCTGGCGGACCAGGCCGACGAGGCGGCTGAGCAGGATGCCGGAAGCAACCAGAAATGCGTGGCGGCCGGTGCGCTCGCGCTGCGCGGGGGGCGCCACTAAGCGATCTTCTCCAGCACTGCCGCGGCCACCTCTTCGGTGCAGCTGGCGCCGCCCAGGTCGCGGGTGCGCACCTTGCCCTCTTCGAGCACCGCGGCCACGGCGCGCTCCACTTTGACGGCGGCATCAGCCATGCCGAGGTGGTCGAGCATCATCGAGGCGCTCAGGATTGCGGCCAGGGGATTGACCACGCCCTGGCCTGCGATATCGGGAGCGGAGCCGTGCACGGGTTCGAACATGGAGGGGAAGCGGCGCTCGGGATCGAGGTTGGCGCTGGCGGCCAGACCCATGCTGCCGATGACGATGGCCGAGATATCGCTGAGGATGTCACCGAAGAGGTTGGAGGCCACTACGACGTCGAAACTCTCGGGGCGGCGAATGAAGTTCATGGCGGCGGCGTCCACCAGCAGCGATGCGGTTTCGATGGTGGGGTACGCGGCGGCCACTTCAGCGAACACACCGTCCCAGAGCGCCATGCTGTAGCCCTGCGCGTTGGACTTGGTGACGGAGGTGACGCGGCGCTTCTTGCCGCGCTTGACGGCCAGGTCGAAGGCGAAGCGCACGATGCGCTCGACGCCGCGGCGGGTGAAGACCGAGGTTTGGATGGCGACCTCCTCGGGCTGGTGCTGATGGACGAAGCCGCCCACCTGAGCGTACTCGCCCTCGGTGTTTTCGCGGACCACCACCAGATCGATGTCGCCTCCGCGGGGCTTCGCCAGGGGCGAGGTGACGCCGGGGTAGAGAAAGGCGGGCCGCACGTTGGCGTACTGATCGAAGGCGCGCCGGATGGGCAGCAGCAGACCGTTGAGTGTGGTGTGGTCGGGAATATCGGGGTGGCCGACGGCGCCCAGCAGCATGGCGTCGCAGGGGGTCAGCAGTTCCAGCGCCCCCGCGGGCATCATGTGGCCCCAGCGGAAGTAGTGGCGGCTGCCCCAGTCGAAATCCTGGAAGGAGAAGGCGACGCCGGACAGCTTGGCTACCTTCTCCAGAACGCGCTTGGCGGGCGGGATGACTTCCTCGCCCACGCCGTCTCCGGGGATCACGGCGATGGTGAATGTCTGCATGGGCTGAACACAATTCTAGCGCCCCGAGGCGGGGGATCAGGGCAGGATGCGGTGGTAGGCCAGGCGGAGGTTCTGCGGGAGGGCGTAGCGGTCGAACTCGGAAGGGGCGCACCAGGCGACGGCGTGGGACTCCTCGGAGACGCGCAGATCGGCGGCGGTCGCGTGGAATAGGTACAGCAGGTCGTGGTGCAGGTGGTAGGGCTCGCCCTTGGCGGCGGGGATGCCATGGACGTCCAAACCGGCGAGGCGCGGAGCCGGGTCGGGGGCGAGCGAGACGCCGGTCTCTTCGATAACTTCGCGGCGGGCGGTGTCCCAGACCGCGGCATCGGCGGGCTCGACGTGGCCGCCGGGGACGAGCCAGCGATCAAGACGGCGGTGGTGGACCAGGAGGATGCGCTCGCGGTCCGGAGCCAGCACCAGGCCGGTGCAGGTGATGTGGCCGGGGGCGAACCGGGAGCGGGAGAACGGGTCGGGCGAGCAATCGAGGAGCATAAGGATCAACTCGCAGCTTTTGAGTGCGGCGGGGTCGGTGGGGTCGTGGAAGCTGCGGACGAGGGGGACAACGGAAGTGGGAGTAATCATGGGTGCAAAATCAAAAAGCCCGACTCGTTAGAATCGGGCTTCTTAGAAGAACCGGGCGACTTCCTACTCTCCCACACAGTTGCCCGTGCAGTACCATCGGGGCTGAGGAGCTTAACTTCCGTGTTCGGGATGGGAACGGGTGGGTCCTCCTCGCTAAGGTCACCCAGAAAGCGATGACAGCGTCGCGGGACCGCTGGCTAAGCGGGGCGCCGCGTTGAATATTGACGGGCTTTCGGCGGAAAAACATAGCGCATGTCGTGTGCGCAGTAAATTTTATGGTCAAGCCGAACGGGCAATTAGTAACGGTAAGCTCAATCGATTGCTCGACTTACACATCCGTCCTATCAAACTGGTAGTCTACCAGTGCCCTACAAAGCTTTCGCTTGGGAGATCTCATCTTGGGGAAGGTTTCACGCTTATATGCATTCAGCGTTTATCCTGACCGAACTTCGCTACCCAGCGATGCGGCTGGTGCCACAACTGGATCACAAGAGGTTCGTCCACCCCGGTCCTCTCGTACTAAGGGCAGGCCCCCTCAAATCTCCTACGCCCACCACAGATAGGGACCGAACTGTCTCGCGACGTTCTGAACCCAGCTCACGTACCGCTTTAATAGGCGAACAGCCTAACCCTTGGGAGCTTCTACACCCCCAGGATGCGATGAGCCGACATCGAGGTGCCAAACCGGAGCGTCGATGTGAACTCTTGACTCCGATCAGCCTGTTATCCCCGGCGTACCTTTTATCCGTTGAGCGATGGCCCTTCCATACAGAACCACCGGATCACTAAAGCCTACTTTCGTATCTGCTCGACTTGTTGGTCTCGCAGTTAACCAGGTTTATGCTTTTGCACTCGTCGGCGGATTTCCAAGCCGCCTGAACCTAGCTTCGCGCGCCTCCGTTACCGTTTAGGAGGCGACCGCCCCAGTCAAACTACCCGCCTTCCACTGTCCCTCATCCCGATTAGGGATGGAGGTTAGAACCACAGAACCATCAGGGTGGTATCTCACCGTTGGCTCCTCCGAGTCCGAGAACCCGGAATCAAAGCCTCCCACCTATCCTGCGCAGATGGCCCCATAGTTCCATGAAAGGGTATAGTAAAGGTGCACGGGGTCTTTCCGTCTAGTGGCGGGCACCCGGCGTCTTCACCGGGACCACAAGTTCGCCGGGCGGCATGTTAAGACAGTTCTCAGATCGTTACGCCATTCGTGCAGGTCGGAACTTACCCGACAAGGAATTTCGCTACCTTAGGACCGTTATAGTTACGGCCGCCGTTCACCGGGGCTTCAGTTCAAAGCTTCGCTTGCGCTAACCTCTCCCTTTAACCTTCCGGCACCGGGCAGGCGTCAGCCCCTATACGTCGTTTTCGACTTAGCAGAGACCTGTGTTTTTGTTAAACAGTCGCCTGAGACTATTCACTGCGGCCCACGTCTTAGGTGGGCACTCCTTCTCCCGAAGTTACGGAGCTAATGTGCCTAGTTCCTGAACATACCATCACCCGAGCGCCTTAGAATATTCTTCTCGTCCACCTGTGTCGGTTTGTGGTACGGATACCTTACCTCTCCTTAGAGGCTTTTCCTGGCGGACGACCCGGCGGATTTACCTCTCCGGATCTCCCTTCACCCTGGATTGAAACCATTGCGCACCAGAGCTTACGGTCCGCGTCCCCCCATCGGTCTTTATCGAAATAAGGTAGTGCAGGAATATTAACCTGCTGTCCATCCGCTACGCCTTTCGGCCTCGCGTTAGGCTCCGACTAACCCTGAGCGGATTAACCTTTCTCAGGAATCCTTAGACTTACGGCGACCAGGGTTCGCACCTGGTTTCTCGCTACTTATGCTGGCAGAGTCACTTCCCAACGCTCCAGCCGTTCTTACGATCGACCTTCGCAGCTGTTGAGAACGCTCTCCTACCAATCGTATTGCTACGATTCCGTAACTTCGGTACCATGCTTAAGCCCCGTTATATTGTCGGCACCGAGCCGCTCGACCAGTGAGCTGTTACGCTTTCTTTAAAGGATGGCTGCTTCTAAGCCAACCTCCTGGCTGTCTGAGCGTCCCGACTTCCTTTCCCACTGAGCGTGGATTTGGGGACCTTAGTTGACGGTCTGGGCTGTTTCCCTTTCGACAATGAAGCTTAGCCCCCACTGTCTGACTCCCTCGCTACACATTCACGGCATTCGCAGTTTGGTTGGATTCGGTAACCTGGGAAGGCCCCTAGTCCAATCAGTTCTCTACCACCGCGACGGACCACGAGAGGCTAGCCCTAAAGCTATTTCGGAGAGAACGAGCTATCACGGAATTTGATTAGCCTTTCACCCCTACCCTCAGCTCATCCAAGCTGTTTTCAACCAACACTGGTTCGGACCTCCAGCCGCTGTTACACGGCCTTCATCCTGGCCAAGGGTAGATCATCCCGCTTCGCGTCTATTCCCAGCGACTACATCGCCCTATTCAGACTCGCTTTCGCTACGGCTCGCTTTCGCTTAACCTTGCCACTGAGAATAACTAGCCAGCTCATTATGCAATAGGCACGAGGTCAGGCATTCCGGTTGCCCGGCATAGCCCTCCCACTGCTTGTAAGCGTGTGGTTTCAGGTACTATTTCACTCCCCTCGCAGGGGTTCTTTTCACCTTTCCCTCACGGTACTGGTTCACTATCGGTCGCAAGTGAGTATTTAGCCTTGCCGGATGGTCCCGGCGGATTCAAGCAGGGTTCCACGTGCCCCGCCCTACTTAGGAGCCACTGGAAGGAGGATTGCATTTTCACCTACGCGGCTGTCACGCTCTATGGCCGGCCTTTCCAGACCGTTCGATTAACACTTTCCTATCCCTCGTTTAACCAACCGATCTCTTCGTTGCCGAAGAGGCCGGTTGATTATTGTGGTCCTGCAACCCCGGGCTCTCCTTTCGAATCGCCCGGTTTAGGCTTTTCCGATTTCGCTCGCCACTACTTTCGGAATCACTGTTGTTTTCTCTTCCTTCGGGTACTGAGATGGTTCACTTCCCCGAGTTTGCTCCGCCACCCTATGTATTCAGATAGCGGTAATGAGTGTTCGCACTCACTGGGTTACCCCATTCGGAAATCTCCGGATCACAACCTATTAGCGGCTTCCCGGAGCTTATCGCAGCTGATCACGTCCTTCATCGCCTTCTTGCGCCAAGGCATCCACACACACGCTCTTAGTAGCTTGACCATAAAATCTACTTCACACACAACACTATGTGCACGCTACGTTCTTTGCGCTTACTTGTGTTCGGCAATCGGCCTGTCCATTCCGGAACTTTCCCGGACCGGATCGTACCGGCTGCCGAAATATATGCCCGTCAATATTCAATTGTCAAAGATCAGTTTCCGGAAGAATCCGGGAGTCGGGGTTCCCTACCGGCCGGCCGCCGCGTTGCGGCGCCCGCCAGGCTTGAAATTCCGGCTTTCGGCTTCTTAAGATGTGGTGGGCCTGGGTAGAATCGAACTACCGACCTCACCCTTATCAGGGGTGCGCTCTAGCCAACTGAGCTACAGGCCCAAGTGGTCCATCCTGGTGGAGCTGGTCGGGATCGAACCGGCGACCTCCTGAGTGCAAATCAGGCGCTCTCCCAGCTGAGCTACAGCCCCAAAGAAAAACTGAATCGAGGCCAGTTGGATGCAGACACCAGGGTACCAGCCCCTGGCGCTGTCGGAAGAACTCAAGTACTCCAAGTGGAGATCCGGGACGGGCTCACCATTCCGATAATGCTGGAACGATGGTTTATGGAGTGGAACGGCTGTCCGTTACTTGCGTACGCTGTACACTCAAGCGCACCTTGCTTTCGCGAACTCCACCCACGGTCTCTCTTAGAAAGGAGGTGATCCAGCCGCAGGTTCTCCTACGGCTACCTTGTTACGACTTCACCCCAATCATGGATTATACCTTGGGCCGCTGCCCCCCTTGCGGGTCAGCCTGCAGACTTCTAGTACAATCCACTTTCGTGATGTGACGGGCGGTGTGTACAAGGCCCGGGAACGTATTCACGGCAGCGTGCTGATCTGCCATTACTAGCGATTCCAGCTTCATGCAGGCGAGTTGCAGCCTGCAATCCGAACTGAGACCGGTTTTTTGCGATTGCCTCCGCCTCGCGGCTTCGGGACGCTTTGTACCGGCCATTGTAGCACGTGTGTAGCCCTGGACATAAAGGCCATGAGGACTTGACGTCATCCCCACCCTCCTCCAGCTTATCGCTGGCGGTCTCCTGCGAGTTCCACCTTTCGGTATGGCAACACAGGACAAGGGTTGCGCTCGTTGCGGGACTTAACCCAACATCTCACGACACGAGCTGACGACAGCCATGCAGCACCTCGACTGGACCCCCTTGCGGGGTACCGATGTTTCCACCGGCGTTGACCAGCCGTTCGAGCCCAGGTAAGGTTCTTCGCGTTGCGTCGAATTGAACCACATGCTCCACCGCTTGTGCGGGCCCCCGTCAATTCCTTTGAGTTTCAGCCTTGCGACTGTACTCCCCAGGCGGCATATTTAACGCGTTAGCTCCGGCACGGATCAACTGAATGACCCACACCAAATATGCATCGTTTAGGGCGTGGACTACCAGGGTATCTAATCCTGTTTGCTACCCACGCTTTCGTGTCTCAGCGTCAGTTACGGTCCAGAAAGCCGTCTACACCACCGGTGTTCCTCCTGATATCTACGCATTTCACCGCTACACCAGGAATTCCACTTTCCTCTCCCGCACTCTAGTCATTCAGTATTCGGCGCACCCTCCCAGTTGAGCCGGGAGATTTCACACCAAACTTAAACAACCGCCTACACACCCTTTACGCCCAGTAATTCCGAACAACGCTTGCTGCCTACGTATTACCGCGGCTGCTGGCACGTAGTTAGCCGCAGCTGCTTCTGCAGGTACCGTCATAATCTTCCCTGCCGAAAGAGCTTTACACCCCAAAGGGCTTCATCGCTCACGCGGCGTCGCTGCATCAGGGTTTCCCCCATTGTGCAATATTCCCCACTGCTGCCTCCCGTAGGAGTCTGGCCCGTGTTTCAGTGCCAGTGTGGCCGTGTGCCCTCTCAGGCCGGCTACCGATCTATGCCTTGGTAGGCTTTTACCCTGCCAACTAGCTAATCGGCCGCGGACTCCTCTTCCAGCGCATTGCTGCTTTCTCCTCTCGGACTTATGCGGTATTAGCCCCGGTTTCCCAGGGTTATTCCACACTAGAAGGTAGATAATCCACGTGTTACTCACCCGTACGCCACTTTACTCACAGGATTGCTCCCGCTTTCTCGCTCGACTTGCATGTGTTAGGCGCGCCGCCAGCGTTGATTCTGAGCCGGGATCAAACTCTCATTTGAACATGTAGAGTTGAGTAATCGCCCCGGTTTAACTCAGAGTTACTGACGAGTTCTTCTTTACTGCATCCAACCAGATTGTCAAAGATCTGCGCAGCACCTCCCGGCATCTCGATACCGGAAACTACTGCGGGCCTCGAAGCTTGCCCGGCCGCGCGAACTCAAAGATCCGCCTCAGCCAGTAAACCTTAGAGCTATAAAAAGAGCCAAACAGGAAGGCCGTATTCCGCCCCTATCGGTGGCCCGACGGGAGTTTTGTTACCATTCCTTGCAAGAGACCTCTCCAGGCTTTCAATCGTTACCACCCTGTAATGCTTCTAAGGAGCGGGCGATTCCTTAAGGTCTCAAAATCGGCGACTCGTTCAGAATACCAGACTCCCGGCAGGTGCGCAAGGGGGCCGACACAAAAAATCCTGGCAAATCGCGGGGTTTTTCCTGCCGCCCCGTTAACCGCTTGCAAACACTGGCGTTACGGTACAATGGAAAGGTGCCCGTTTGGCTTGCGGCAGTTCCCGCATTCTGGCTGATGGTCTCCGCGGAGGCCCCAGCCCAGTCTCCCGCCAGCCAGCCCCGCCAGTTGCCCGCCTCGCTGGCGCCTCTCCTCGCGCGCGTGTCCGAGGAATCCACCGTTTTTCAGCAGAATATCGTCAAAGCGCTCTCCCAGGAGACTCTCGAACAGCGCACCTGGATGCCGCCGTCACGCTTCCAGCCCCGCGCCGGCCAAAATTCCGCCGTGGTGCCGCAGCCGCGCCTGCAAACGCGGCTGATCGTCTCCGAGTACAGCGTCGGGGTGCTGAATGAATCCGAATCCCGCGATCTGGTGGAGTTTCGCCAGGTGGTCTCCGTCGATGGCAAGGCCATCCGCACCCAGGCCAGCGCCCGGCACGCCCTTTCCCTCGGCCTCCAGTCGGCCGACGCCCGCGTTCGCAAGCGCATGATCGAGGATTTCGCCCGCAACGGCCTGGTTGACATCGCCACCGACTACGGCCTGATCCTTTTGGCCTTCGGCAAGCGCGGCATTGCGGACATGCAGTTTGCCGAGGAACCGGAGCGGCAGGCCGGCTCCGAAACGGTCCGCTCCATCCTTTGGAAGCAGATGACCGCGGAGGGCGGCGAGTTGCAGTTCCACGGCCGCCAGTTCACCCGCATTCCGCTGGCCGGGAGGCTCCTGGTCCGCAAGTCCGATTCCCTGCCCGTGGCAGTCGAGGTTTGGGCCGAGAGCGTCGACAGCAACAAGGTGCGGATTCGCGACGAGGCCCTGGTAACCTACCAGATGTCCGAGCACGGCTTCCTGACGCCCGTTTCGGTGGTTCACCGGCACCGCGTGAACGGCGCCATCCTCACCGAGAACCACTACCGCTACGAGCCGTTCAAGCTCTTTAGCGCCGACGCCGAGATCCAATTTAACGAAGTGCCGGATCAGCCGCCGCCGCCGGCCCCAGAGGGAAAATAGGCCGCTACCGCGACTGCCTGGCGCTAGGATTTCATGGCCAGTCCTGCGCACCATGGAAGACGCGCGAAATCTCGACCGCGTGTTCAGTGACCCTATATACGACTATGTAAGGTAGGGGCGGAAACACCAACTCCCTGCGGCCGGCCATTCGACCGCTGGCCCGCCCGAGGTGGGGATAGTCCTTCAACCTCGCACAACCGACATAAATCGTTCGGGCGACCCGGCGGGCTGCCCCTGGATTGTCGCGGTCAATCCGCGCGCAAATGCACTCCAAGTCCTCCGCGGCGGGCAGGGACCAGCGGAGTTCCATCGACATGAGGCGAGCGTACTGCTGCTGCGTGCGGGTGTCAAGAGGGTGCGCCTGCATGGCCTGCACTTTATTCCCGCAACTGCACCCCCAGTATCAGGGAGCGGGCGCGGGATCGGGCGCGGGATCGACAGTCGGTCTCGTCGGCGGGCCGGCATCCCCTTCCGCAGTCGCGATCTCCGCATTTACAGCGTCGAGCCGTGCCGAGAGATCGGCCAGGCGGCGCTCGATATTGTCCAAGCGCTCCTTGAACTCGCGGCGTACATCTGGATCAGCCCTATCCACCCAGTCGAGACGGCCTTCATCCCGGAGGATTTGCTTCAACGTCTCCTTCTGCATTTCCAAGGCAACGCCGATACCTTCACGCTTCCGTTTGAGATCCGCCATCCGCTGCTGCTGGGGACTGAGGGCGGCCGGTTTTGCGGTTTCCGGGAGCGGCCCCTCATGCTTTAGGGCCATGACCAAAACCACCGCAACCGCCAGCAGGCCGAGACATCCGGTACAGCCGATCTTCGTTTCACCGCGGCTTCGATGCATCGCCTCTGACATTCAGCCTTGCCCTGATGTCCGCATCAATCGTGAGAATGAATCTGAAATGTGACCTGCATTCGCATCGGGCTCGGTTGTCCATTGCAGGCCCCCGGACGCATACGCCATTGGCGCAAGTTGTCCGTTATCATCCGCCGGTATTCGGTTCGCCAATCGAACCCGGGCGAAGTTGCGCCCGCCTCGACAACCGGCTCCAGAAATGTCACGGGCGTCACACTCCCCACCTCATCGACCTCCACGTCAACGGCCATTCGCGCAGGCGGCCCGCGTCTGTCATCCGGGGCGGGCGGCTTGTAGACGACCGCCGGGAAGTAGCATCCTGGCGGCGGCGCCGCGCCCTGTTGCGCCCCGATCTGAAACTGGTAGTGAACCACCGCCGTGACATCAGTGTCCGCGCCATTGCAGCGGGCGGGCTCAAATATGGAGCCACCGACCACCGCTTGGGCTATCGCGAGGTATGCCGCTTGGTAAGCCGGTTCAGCCGCGGCGTATGCGGTGCCCTCATGCGTAGGCGTCCGGCCGCCGGAAAGCCTCTCGACGATCCGCGTTCCGGCACCCTTCAGGCCGTGATAGATCACCACCCGGAACTCCATCGAAATCGAGCCATCCAAAAAATGCGGAGACATCGGCATCGAACGCAATACCGGCGGCTCGCAGTTCGGGCCTGGATAGACCACGCTCCTAACATCGATGCTAGTGGAATCCGCGCTCGCACAACGCGCCAGCGCGGTAACTGCCAAGAGCACCATGTTTACCCGCATTTCCTTTGCTCCTCCCGCCGCCATCCTAGCGCCGTGCTTGGCACCGGCCACCCTGGTAGACCAGCCACCCGCCTTGCCTCATCCGGCCTTGCGGCGGCTTCCTGGTTTCGACGCTTCTGCCGACCTCAACCGATCATAGAACACGTCGATGTTCTGCGTTACCGCGTCGGTTAGGGCTGCAGAAACCGCGTGAGACGCTCACCAACCTGCTCCTGGCTGAGGAACTGCCCTCGCTGCAAGGCGTCCTCGCCACGCGTCACAGCCTCTACGAAGCGGGCTTCGTCCTCGAAGTGCCGTGTCAGCACGTCCTGCACGACCTCGTCAGGGCTACTGCCTCTCTGGGCGGCAGAGTGCGTCAACTTGGCTTCCAGTTCCCCGGTGACATGCAGTTCCATTTCGTCGGCTCCTTCTTTAAGGGTAACGCTAAACTCCTTACCGCACCACCGTTACCCGTCCGAACCCCTCCGCCTCGCCCGGCGGCACCAGTTTCGCCGCCATCAACGTCAGCGCCTCATCCGGCACCACCCGCGCGCGCCCCGCGTTGCGCTCCCGGCATACTTCCACCGGCACGTCGAAGAACACCGCCTCCACCTCGCAGCCGTACTCTTTCCCCATCTCGATGTAGGGCTTCCGTTCCTCGGGCTTCAAATTAGTCGCGTCGATGTAAGTCACTGCGCACCCAATCTCCAGCCGCTGGCGCAGCAGATATCGCACGGTCTGGAACACCCGCTCGTGGATGGTCTGGTCCGTCTCGTCGTCCGCCAGCAGTTTGCGCACCGCGTCGGAAGACACGCCCACCGCGCCCATCCGCTCCAGGTACGTGGACTTCCCCGCGCCCGGCAGCCCCACCAGCACCACGATCTTCATCGCCGCCTCTATTCGTACCGCAACGCTTCGGTGGGATTCAACCGCGCCGCCCGGTTGGCCGGCAGAATCCCGAACACCAGCCCCACCAGGCACGATACCCCGAACGCCACCACGATGGCCACCGGAGAAATCGGAATCTTGATGTCCGCGAACAGGCCCACGCTCAGCGGAATCGCCACGCCCACGGCGATCCCCAGCGCCCCGCCGGACAGGCTCATCATCATGGCCTCCGCCAGGAATTGCAGCAGGATCTTCTTCGCCGACGCGCCCACCGCCAGCCGCAGTCCGATCTCCCGAGTCCGCTCCGTCACCGTCACCAGCATAATGTTCATGATGCCGATCCCAGAAATTACCAGCGTTATCGCCGAAACCAGCACCAGCACCAGCGACAAAATCAGCGAGATGTTCTTGGCCGCGTCCAGGATGGCCGTCAGCGTGTCCACATGGAACCGCGCGCCCGGCCGGTGCCGGCTCTCCAGCAGTTCCTGCACCCGCGCCGCCGTCCGCTCCACCATCTCCGGACTCCGCACCTGCACGTACATCGGATCGATCCGCTCCACCGGCGTGAAGTATCGCAGCACAGTTATGGGGATCACGATGGTGTCGCGTTCCACCTCCGATTGCCCGAACGTCTCCACCCGCTCGTGAAACGTCCCTATCACGGTGAAGCGCACGCCGTACAGCCTAACCGTCTGGCCCACGGCTCCGTTGCGCGTGCCGTACATCCGCTCCGCCAGGTGGTCGGTCAGCAGCGCCACCTTCTCCCGGCCCGTCACGTCGCTCGCGTCCAGGAAGCGCCCGGAGCCGACGATCATGTTGCGCACCTGCTGGTAATCCTTGTCGGTACCGTTGACCTTCACGCTTTGCAGCTTGCCGGCGATGGGGATGTCGTCGTAGCCGGTCATCACGCCGGTCGCCGCCACGGTTTCCGCCTGCAGCGTCCGCCGCACGGCCTCCACGTCCTCCATCTTGATGAAGTCGCCTTCGGCCGTTGCGGCATTGGGGCTGCCAGACACGCAGTAGGCGAAGATTATGTTGGATCCGACGCCCTCGATCTGCTCGAGTATGTAATCCCTGCTGGTGAGCGAAATCGTCACCACCAGGATTACCGACGCCGTGCCGATGGTCATGCCCAGTCCCGTGAGCAGCGACCTCACGGGGTTGGCGCGCAACGCCTGGGCGCTGAATCGGACGGCCTCGCCGAGGAACATGCGCGGTCTACCCGCCCCTGACCTTGTGCAGAAGCCTCAACGCCTCCGCGCGCGGCGGATCTTCCGGCGTAAGAGTGGCCGTGAGATACCGCTCCAGAAGCGCCCTGGCCTTCTCCAGGTTGCGCCCCGTCTTGACGTACAAGTCCGCCCTGGCGTACATCACACGCGCAGAGTTGGGAGCTATCTTTTCCGCGCGTTCGAAGCTCTGCTCGGCCTCCTGATAGCGCCCTTGCCTGGTCAGAAAGCGGGCCAGCTCAATGAGCTTGTTGATAGGCCGCGGCGCCGCCTCTACTGCCCGCCGCAACTGGTCCTCCGCCCGCGAGTAGTCCTTGCGCTGCTCCGCCAGCTTGTACCTGGCCCAGTAGCCTTCGCTCGGGTCCACTTGCGCCATCTGCCCTGCCACCGCTTGCGCCTTGTCCGTCCCGCCGCCCAGTATGCCGGGAGCTTCCAGGTAATATTCGAATAAGTCGCTCAACGCATCCAGATTGCGCGGGTTCAGGTGCGCGGCCTTCTCGAAATACTGGCGCGCCTTCGATGCCAAGCCGGGAGCCGTGAACGGCCCCGAGGTCTCCGCGCGGCGGCCGTAAGCCCTACCCAGCCACAGCGCGTAATCGGCGCTCGAAGGCTGCGCGGCGCAGGCCCGCTCCAGCGCGTCCGTGGCTCTCTTGAAGTCCCCCAGCATGTAGTAGTTCCGCCCCGTCAGCGCCTGCACTTCGGCGTCCTTCTCTGGGATCGCGCCCAGCACATGCAGCGACTGTTGAAACTCCGTGGCGTCGTACAGCCTGCGCGCCTCGTCAAGACGAGGGTTCGCGGCCCATGCGGCGCACGCCATCCCTATTGTGAGCGCAAAGTATTTCACCCGTCACCCGCCCCGAATTCCGTATTTTACTTCACTTTGATAGATGGGCAGGCAGTGATCGGGGTTTCACGGGTTCCGCGCCAAAGCGCGAGGGCGCGCTACAGGTCTCGACCGCTCGGCCGGGCCGCGGTGCGGGCTGCGATCTTCTTCCGTAGCGCCTGGCTGCGTTCGCGGCGGGCGAGTTTGCCCTTCCGCTGGCGGTTAAACCGCGCTTTGTCTCCATTGAGTGCTGACATGGTGCCCCGAGAGTAGCAGATTCCCGCCCTCCGCGTATCGCGAAACGTACGAGATAGTCCATTTATTCTACGGCTCTCCCCTCCCAGAACCGCGCGCGTCAGCAAGCGGCCCGGCGGAGCCATCTCTCATCCGCCAACCTGAATCTCGCCAACAGCCTCAGGAATCAATAGAGAATCTATCGGGAGGCCGGCCGCCTGCCGCGGTGAGACTGCGCGGCCGGCACAAAATCTTAGGAGGAATCGGAAATGAGCGGAGTTCGGGTACTCGTGGGCACGCGCAAAGGCGCCTTCATCCTTACTTCGGATGCACAACGCAAGCACTGGGAAATCGGCGGTCCTCACTTCGCCGGTTGGGAGATCTACCATATGAAAGGGTCGCCGGCCGACCCTAACCGAATCTATGCGTCGCAGTCCACCGGCTGGTTTGGACAGTTGATCCAGCGCTCGTCGGACGGTGGCTCCACCTGGGAGCCCGCCGGAAACAAGTTCGTCTACGAAGGCGAAGCCGGCACCCACCAGCACTGGGATGGCAAGCCCCGCCCCTGGGAGTTCAAGCGCGTCTGGCACCTCGAACCGTCTCCGGCCGATCCCGATACGGTCTACGCCGGCGTGGAGGACGCCGCCATCTTCCGCACCACCGACGGCGGCCAGAACTGGCGGGAACTTCCCGGCCTTCGCGGCCACGGCACCGGCCCCAACTGGTCGCCCGGCGCCGGCGGCCTGTGCCTGCACACCATTCTCGTGGATCCCAAGGACCCGGACCGCATCTATATCGCCATTTCGGCCGCGGGCGCTTTCCGCACCGATGACGGCGGCCAAACCTGGAAGCCCATCAACCGCGGGCTTGTCTCGCAGCACATCCCCGATCCCGACGCCGAAATCGGTCACTGTGTCCACCGCCTCGCCATGCACCCGTCCCGCCCCGGCGTGCTCTTCATGCAGAAGCACTGGGACGTCATGCGCAGCGACGACTCGGGCGACTCCTGGCGCGAGGTCAGCGGCAACCTGCCCACCGATTTCGGATTCGCCATGGCGGTGCACTCTCACCAGCCCGAGACCGTCTTCGTCGTCCCCATCAAGAGCGATTCCGAGCATTTCCCGCCCGATGGCCAACTGCGCGTCTACCGCAGCCGCACCGGCGGAAACGAGTGGGAGCCGCTCACCAAGGGCCTGCCCCAGAGCCACTGCTACGTCAACGTGCTGCGCGGCGCCATGTCCGTGGACAAACTCGACGACTGCGGTGTCTACTTCGGCACGACCGGTGGACAGGTCTACGCATCGGCCGATGCGGGCGACTCCTGGGCGCCTATCGCCCGCGACCTTCCCGCGGTTCTCTCGGTCGAGGTTCAGACGCTGTCATGATCCGCGTGGCGCTCCCCGCGCATCTGCGTATTCTGGCTGGTATCGGGGCCGAAGTGGAACTAACTGTCACAGGCCCCGTGACCCAGCGTTCGGTTCTGGACGCTCTCGAAGCCGGCTACCCCATGCTGCGCGGAACCCTGCGCGACCAAACCACCGGGCATCGCCGGCCATTCATCCGGTTCTTCGCCTGCGAGAGCGATCTGTCCCACGAACCGCCGGACGCTCCGCTGCCCGGCGCCGTATCGGCCGGCAAGGAACCCTTTCTGGTGGTCGGCGCCATTGCCGGGGGCTGACCGGCCGCCTATTCTACGCCAGCCCGCCGCGCCGCCACCTTGCTGACGCTCGACCAGTCCATATCGCCCTGGCCCTTTTCCATCGCCTCGATAAGCTCGTCGCGGATCAAGCCCGCGATTGGCATGGGCGCGCCACAACCCTTCGCCATATCCAGCACCAACTGGACATCCTTTAGGCCCAACCGTAATGCAAATCCGGCCGGCTCGAACCGCTCCTCGGCGATCAGGCGTCCGTAGTTGGTATACATCGGCGACCCGAACAGCGCTCCCATAATCTCGACGAACGCTTCCGGTTCCACGCCCGCTTTCCGCAGCGTCGCGAACGACTCGCCGAACGCCGCGATCATGCTGGCGATCATGAAATTCCCGGAGAGCTTTACGGCATTGGCCTCCCACGGCTCGGAGACCAGGACGAACGTCCGGCGCCCGATGGCGTCGAACAGCGGCTGGCATCGCTCCGTCATGGCCTCGCTCCCGGCGGCCACCACCAGCAGGTTCTTGCTCTCCGCGGCTTCCGGGCGGCCGAACACTGTAGCGCTCACGAATCCCTGCCCCCGGCGGAGGTGCTCCGCCGCCAGACGCTTGGCGAGGGCGATCCCAATGGTGCTGCACGAGACGTGAATCGCCTGGCTTGGCAGCGACGCGGCAATGCCATTCTCGCTAAGCACTACCTGCTCCACCGCGCGGTCGTCGGCGAGCATCGTCATCACCGCCTCGGCCCCGCGGCAAGCGTCCGCCGGAGTATCCGCCACGCGCGCGCCCGCAGCGGCCAGAGTTTCCGCCTTCCTCCGGCTGCGGTTGTACACCGTCAACTGGTGCCCGCCGCGAAGCAGGTTCCGCGCCATCCCGGAACCCATCCGCCCGAGTCCCACGAATCCGATCTTCATACCAGTAAAGGATACCCGATGTGGAGCTCCCTGGCGCACCGCCGTCAACGTGCCAGCTTATTCGCCGCTTTGCGGAATTCCTCCGCCCCCAGCCGAACCTCGCCGCTCGCCTTGAGCCACAGGTGCCCGCCAACGCCATCCGCGAACCGGACGCTCCGCACAGTCGCCACGCCCGCCATCTCCGGCGGCATGATGGATCTCAGGTCCGCCGATTTCCGCACCGCCGCTTCGATGCTGGCCGCGATCCTCTCGCGGATCGAATCTCCGAACGTCCCGGAACGCAGCACTTCGCCCAGCGAGCCGTCCGCATCGATCTTCCGCACCTCGGCGGCAAGCGCGATGCCGTCATCCCCTATTGAAGGAGTCAGCATAACCTCCACCACCGCGTTGCCGCCGGCCAGCCGTTTGACCACTTCTTTACCGAACGCCTTGGCGCATGCGAAACGCTCGTAGTGCAGATGCGCGGTCAGCACTCCCGCCGGATCCGCGGGCGCCAACTCCGCTCGCTCCACCGTCAGCCGCTCCCCGCAACGTTCCGAGCGGTTAAATTGCGCCGCCAGAACGGGCGTCAACTTCTCCTGGAGGCCGCCTAGGTCCGCCGTCACGGCGAACTGGAAACCCGAGGGCGCCTCCGACACCGTTCCCCAAACCGCGATCTCCACCGCCTGTCCTTCGATATTGAGCGACGTCTTTACCGGCGGAATCGTAAGTGTCAGGTTGCCGGCCTGCGCCATGCACGCCACGGCGAACGCCAATCCAATGGGAATCCGCATCAAGTAGGATGGATGCGATCCCTCCCGCCGGGGTTTCAGACATCCGCCTCCCGCTTAGCGCGTGGCCACGCCTTTGAAGAATGTGTAGCAGAACGTACCGTCCATCCCGGTTGCGCGGTACAGGTCCGCAATCCCTTTCTCCCAGTCGCGCACGTCGATGAGACCCAGCGAGAGCGCCTGCTCGCGCACGCCTTCCACCATGGCGATGAAGGTGTTCTTCGAAAAACCCTCTACCAGTTCCGGCCGGCTGCTGTCCACGTACACCATGCGCGGGCTGACCCGCGCCTCCAGGAATCCGGCTTGCGTGAACAACGGATAGAGCCGCCGGCCCACCAGCGCGTCGCCGCCCAACCGCGCCTGTACGTCCACCAGGCACTGCACCGTTCGCGAAGCCGCCTCCGACCGCGGGTGGCAGTACCACGACCCGTGGTCGCCCTCGATCGCCGTGATCGTCCCGCCGCGTCGCAGCACCCGCTTCAGGGTCTGCAGAGCCGCCGCGGGAATCTTAAGGTGTTCCAGCACGAAACACAGAAACACGTGGTCGAACTCATCGTCGTCAAACGGCAGGTCGAAAAGGTTCGCCACCCGGAACTCGACGTTGCGGTATCCCGCCGCCGCCACCCGCGTGCGAGCCTGTTCCAGCGACTCCTCCGAGATGTCCACCGACACGATCCGCGCCCCCGGGTTCCGCGCCGCTAGAAGCTCGGTCTGCGCCCCCGTGCCGCAACCGCACTCCAGCACTACGCTCCCTGGCGGATACAGCGTGCCATTGTGAAGCAGTCCGGCAAGAGTGCCGGCCTGGTCGGCGAGCCGCTCCGCTTCGCGCGCGGAGTAGCCGTGAACGTACTGTGGCGTGGTGGTCAAACCACAGTTTATCCGCATGGCCCCGGTTCGTCCAAGCGCCCCGCGAGCCGGGGGTGCGCCCGCTCCGGCGCCGCCATGGCTTATCATTAGTCTCTGGCCCGATGTCGAGCGCGCGCGTCTCCGCCCGGGGCCCAGGACATCCGCAACCGTGAAGCTGCCCGAAACCGCTCAGGACCTGGCCGAAGATCTCCGCAGGCACGCCCTCCACTATCGCACCATCCTGCTGGAAGGCAACGGCACCAAACACCGGATGGCGGGGCCGGTTCAGGATGCCGACAAGTCCGTCTCCACTGGCGCATTGAACCGCATTCTGGATTACCAACCGGCCGATCACACGATCAGCGTGGAAGCCGGAGTGCCTTGGCGGGACCTGACTGCCCTCCTGGCCGGGAACCGGCAGATGATCCCGCTCGATCCGCCCTTCGCCGGCGGCGCCAGCGTGGGTGGCGTGGTCGCGGCCAATTGCAGCGGGCCGCGGCGGCGCATGTACGGCACGGCGCGCGACATGGTGATCGGCATGCAGTTCGCCACGCTCGAAGGGAAGCTGGTGGAGTCCGGCGGCTTCGTGCTCAGAAACGCGGCCGGCCTCGACATGGCCAAACTCATGATCGGATCCTTCGGCACTCTGGCCGCGATAACCGTGGTGAATTTTAAGCTATTCCCCATGCCCGAGGCCGAGAGAACGTTTCTGGCGCCGTTCCCCTCCGCGCGGGATGCCCTCTCGGCGCGCGACCGCATCCTCTCCGCGGGCTTGCAGCCTTCCGCCCTCGACCTGCTGAATCCGGCGGCCGCACAGGCCGTGGCCGACAAGGTTTGGCTCCTGGCTGTGCGCTCCTGCGGCAACGCCGCGACTTTGCGCCGCTTTCAGGATCATCCGGCGCTACGCGACTCGCTCGTGCTGGACGACTCCTCGCAGTACGCGCTCTGGCAGCAATTCGAGGAGTTCACCCCGCAGTTCCTGGCCGCCAACCCGAATGGCGTTGTGGTGCGTGCCTCGTGTACGCTGAAGGAACTGGAATACGTCATGGCGTCGTTCGAAGGCCCCGCTTTGGCGCGGGCCGGCTCGGGCGTCTGCTATGGTTGCTTCGAGAAGCCGGTGGCCGCGGCGGAGTGGCTCGACCGCTCCGCGAAGCGGGACTGGAGGGCCGTGATTGAATTCGCCAGCCCCGAAGACAAGCCCGGCTTGAATCTTTGGCCGTCTCCCGGAGGAGATTTTGAAATCATGCAGCGGGTCAAGCGCCTCTTCGACCCGGGGATCGTATTGAATCGTGGCCGGCTATACCGTCTTATCTGAGAATCCCGCGACCGGAATCCCGTACGGACCCAGGCAGTTCGACCTGGACCGCTGCGTCCACTGCGGCCTGTGCCTCAGCGCCTGCCCCACCTACCGGGAACTGGGCCTGGAGGCGGATTCCCCACGCGGCCGCATCTTCCAGATGGCGCGGGTTTCGGGCGGCGCCCCTATCACTCCCTCGTACCTGGAGCACATCGGCTTGTGCCTGGACTGCCGGGGTTGCGAAACCGCATGCCCGTCCGGCGTGCCGTACGGCCGCATGGTCGAGGACGCCCGCGCGGCAATTGAAACCCGCCACACCCGCGGCAGGCTGGCGGCCTGGCTCCGCAAGTTGTTCTTCGACCGTGTGCTGCAATCCCGCGTCCACATGACCCTGGCCGGCACGGCTTTGTACCTGTTCGAAGCCAGCGGCATGAAAGCGCTGATGCGCGCCGTAGCGTCGCTCAAACTGCTGGGCGTGCTGGGAGATCTGGTGCAGTTGGCGCCATCCATCGACCCGCCATTCTTCTTCAGCCAGATCGGCAAGACCTTTCCGGCACAGGGACAAAAGAAGTACCGCGTGGCATTCCTATCGGGCTGCCTGGCCAACTTCGCCTTTCCGCGCCTTAACGAAGCCACCGTCCGCGTGCTGCAGAAGAACGGTTGTGAAGTGGTGCTGCCCGCCAGCCAGGGCTGCTGCGGCGCACTGCACCTGCAGGCCGGCCTGCGGGATGGCGCGCGCGAACTGGCGCGGCGCAACGTGGATGCAATGCTGGGCGAGGATTACGACGCCATCATCGCCAACGCAGGTGGATGCGCCACCACCTTGAAGGCCTACGGCGAGTTGTTGGCGGAAGACCCGGCCTACGCCGCCAGCGCGCGCACGTTCTCCTCCCGTGTCCGCGACGTGACCGAGTTCCTGGCGTCCATCGACCTGAACCCCGCCCTGAAGCGCCTGGATGCCGTGGTGACCTACCAGGACTCCTGCCACCTGGCGCACGCTCAGCAAGTCCGCAACGCGCCCCGCAACCTGCTAACCTCCATTCCCGGCCTCACGCTGCACGAACTGCGCGGCGCCGACAAGTGCTGCGGCAGCGCGGGCATCTACAACGTGGTCCAGAGCGGCATGGCGATGCAGATACTGGCAAGCAAGATGGAAGCCGTCAACGCCACGGGCGCTTCAATCGTGGCATCGTCCAACCCCGGCTGCATGGTGCAACTGCGGGCCGGTGTGCGGTTGCACGGCTCCGGCCAGAAGGTCATGCACGTGGTGGAGATCCTGGACCAGGCCTACAAGAGCGAGCCCGCCGCGCGTCCCTAAGCGCCTGCGCCGCCTGCCGCCCGCTCCTCGAACGCCGTCTGCATGCTCGCAATCAGCCGCTGCGCTTCCGCGCGGGGATTGGCCGCATCGGTGATGGGCCGGCCGATCACCAGGTAATCCGCTCCGGACAGGATCGCCGACCGCGCCGTGGTGCGGCGCTTCTGATCGTCCGCCGCAGCCGCCTCGTCGCGAATCCCCGGCGTCACCACCAGCAACGCTCCCCGCGTCACTTCCTTGATCCGCTCCACTTCCAGGCCCGATGCGATCACCCCGTCGCAACCGGCCTCCAGCGCCTTGCGCGCCCGGAACAAGACCAGGTCCTCGACCGTGTGATTGGTGTACCCCATCTCGGCGATGTCTTCCCTGTCCATGGCCGTTAGCACGGTGACGCAGAAAAGCTTCAGCCCGCCATTGCCCTTGGCTCCGGCCGCCGCGCGCATGAGCGAACTGGAACCGTGGATGGTCAGGAACGACACGCCCAGTTCGGACGCCCGGCCGACGGCCTTCCTCAGGGTCTCCGGAACGTCATAGTATTTGTAGTCTAGAAAGACGCTCTTCCCCTCGGCGATGAGCGCGCGGATGAACTCCTCGACCCCGGCCGCCAACTGCAACGCGAGCCCTATCTTGTAGAAGCAGGTAACCCCTTCCAGATCCTGAACCATCTTGCGGGCGTCGGCTATGGTAGGCAGGTCAAGCGCCACGATGAGGCGGTCGGAGGCGTGGATTTCGGCAGCGGGCATGGTGGGAAACCCAAGTGTAACAAACGGTAGCCTCCTGATCCGTGCGCACTTGCCAAAGCGTCCTTAGCCGCGTCGCCTGCCGGACCAATCCGCAACCATCGTATTATCAGCATGTTGCGATATTACAACGATTTTCGTTGTGTTTTCGTTGGGAATGCCCTATGATAGTAAACAGGAAGAGGTCTTTCCATGGCAGCAACCGCGCTTTCTACCAACCCGCACCCATTACCAGCGAATTCGGCACCAGCTTTGGATTGGGCTCCCGCACTCACTCCAGGCCCATATTGGTCCTCCTTCGAGCAGTTTCGAACCGCCGGCAGCGGCGCCATCGATAGCATCCGCCCCGGCACCGTGGGAACCCTGAACGGCAAGACAGCCGCCATCCGCTTGCTGCGCGACGAGGATTTTCAACGGCTGCTCGGCCTCGCCTCGGAGGTCCACCGGCTGAAATCCGGCGTCGGCTTCCTTCTCCAGGCCGCCCGCGTGGTTGCCAAACACCAGGACAAGGAAAGCATCGAGATGCTCATCAGTTGCGCTTCCATGCTGGGCGATGCGGCGGTGCTTCCCGAGCGTCCCGGACATGGCACCTTCGAACTGACCGCCGAAGACCTCGCCAACACCCCCGACGCCGGCGAAATCGACGTTGACAACATCCCCCGCCCATCGATAGGCTAAAGCCACGTTGGGTGACCTGGCAGAACTCGAACAGGAGTTGAGCGGGCTTTCACACTCCGAGGACCCGCTCAAGAAGATCCAGCATTTTTCCGAGCGGTTGAAGAACTCCGCCGCCAGAATCCGCATCTTCAACGCCGACGGAGCCTTCGTTCGGCCGCCCATATCGGGCGAGGAAACCAGGGCGCTCGGTTTCGATCAACCGGACGATGCCTTCACCCTCCTGCAAGGCGACATCGTTTCGACTGAGTCGGCCTATTTCCTGGGCGAGCGCGTCGCCGGCTGCCCGAACTATCTCGCACTCAACTCGTCCTGTGACCTGGTTCCCGAGCGCAGGCAGTACGCCTCACTTCTTCGCGTAGTTGAAGTCCGCAAGGACGATGCCGCCCTCAAGACTAAGTTCGATCTGCTGCTCCGGTTCAAGAGACGGGAGTCCATGTACCTGCCAGCGCTGCCCAGCGACGGCGAATCGGTGGCGCTCAACGTGGTGCAGTTCGATGGCGTCTGCCAGATCCGAAGCGGCGATCTGCTGCTGGCGCGCCGCATCGCATCGCTCTCCCTGGTCGGCTGGCGGATCTTCGCCTGCTTTACGAGAGTCGTTATGGCGCGCGCCGACGAGCGGGAAGTTCACATGCGGCGCGCCATCGAACGGCCGCCTGTGCAATCGGTGTTCGCCCTGCCCGCCCCTGCCTCCCCGGCACCACCCGCGGATAGTGGGGCAGTCCTGCCATGATCGCCCTTCAACGGATCGGCAGTTAAGCTGGTACCGCGGCCCGTTCGCGGACTTCCGGGAGCCGGCTCACTCCGCCGCCTGACCATTCCTTTTCGACCCACACTCTTCACGGAGTAGGGGGTGCCGGCCGATATGGCTCAGTATGAGGCCGCCCTCTACGCTCGCTGTAGTATCGGCGCTGGTCTGGCCGGTAGCGCTAGGAGCCGCGGCCAACCTACCCACGCTGACCACCACGAAGGCCGTACATACGTTGCCGTTCGCCGAGGCCGTGCGCGGATATCCCGTGCGGCTGCAAGCGGTTGTGGTCTATTACGATCCATATGTCGACCCCCGTCACGGCAGCATTTTCATCCACGATGCGTCGGGGGCGATCTTCGTCGGGGTTCCCCGCCGGCCAATTCTGCCTCTGCGGGCGGGAACGCTCATCGAGGTGACGGGCGTGAGCGGCCCTGGGGACTATGCGCCCATCATTGAGCGGACGGAAGTCCGCGTCCTCCGCCAAGCCGAACTTCCACGGACGGCGCCGCGCGTCAGTCTGGCTCACATGCTGAGCGGTGCGGACGACGGGCAATGGGTGGAGCTCGAAGCTGTAGTGCACTCGGTGCGGGTATCGGGAATGAACGAGGTTCTCGATCTGGCCTTGCTCGATGGCGTCGTCACCGCATTGACCGTTAAAGATGCCACCGTCGATTACGGCCGCCTGGTGGATTCGCGAATTCGGATTCGGGGGATCGCGGCCGGTGTCTTTACGTCCAGCCGGCAAATGATTGGGGCTCGGCTGTTTTTCCCGGATTTGAGCCAGGTGACCGTCTTGGAGACCCCGCGCCAGGACCCATTCTCGGCTGCCGCGAAGGGGCTGGATTCGCTGCTGCGATACGCTCCGGACCAGCTATTCTTCCACCGCGCGCATGTCCGCGGTTGGGTCAATCTGCAATGGCCCGGGCGGCTGATCTGCCTCCAGGACAACACCGAGGCAGTTTGCATGGAGACCTTGCAGAAGGACCCTCTGCCCGTGGGAGAACTGGTGGACGCGGTAGGCTTTCCAGCCGCTGTGGACTACACGCCTACCCTGACGGACGTCCGCTTCCGGGATGCCGGAGGCCGGCGGAAAGTCGTCCCCACGCCGGTCACGGCGAAGCGAGTCCTGAGCGAGGGGCTGCAGGGCCACCTGGTTCAACTGGAGGGCCGCCTGATCGCCCGGGAAGCGGAGGCCGGCGACCCGGCACTGGTGCTCTCCGATGGCGGGCTGCTCTTCCCGGCGGTTCTGCCCCGCGGCACCTCCGCCGGCTTGCGCGACTGGCGGGAGGGCAGCAAGTTGCGGGTGACGGGGGTCTGCGTGGTGGAAGCCGACACCCGGAAGTCCTCGGCGCAGGAAGGCCTCACGCTTCCTAAATCGTTTCGCATTCTGCTCCGTTCCGCGCAGGACGTGGCCGTCATCGAGCGGCCCTCGTGGTGGACGGCGGGCCACGCGCTGCTGGTCCTTGCGGCCGTGCTGGCGATCACCCTCAGCGTGCTGGGATGGGTCGCGGTTCTGCGCAGCCGCGTGAGGCAACAGACGGAGGTGATCCGGCGGCAACTCGACCAGACGGCAGCCCTGAAGGAAGCGGCCGAAGCGGCCAACCGGGCCAAGAGCGAGTTCCTGGCCAATATGAGCCACGAAATCCGCACCCCGATGAACGGCGTTCTAGGCATGACGGAACTCACGCTCGATACCGAATTGACCGCCGAGCAACGCGAGAATCTGGCCATGGTCAAGGCCTCCGCCGATGCGCTCCTCGTGGTGATCAACGACATTCTGGATTTCTCGAAAATCGAAGCCGGCAAACTGGATCTGGAATCGATCGATTTCAACTTGCGCGACACCATCGAGGAATGCGTTCGCACTCTAGCGTTCAAGGCCCACCAGAAGCGCCTGGAACTGATATGCGCGATCGGCCCGGACGTGCCCGAGATGGTCGCCGGAGATCCCATCCGGCTCCGGCAGATCCTGTTGAACCTGGCCTCGAATGCCATCAAGTTCACCGCCACGGGCGAGGTCGCCATCGAGGCTGAAACGGTGGCAAACCTCTCCGAAGGGGCGACGGTCCATTTCGTGGTCCGCGATACCGGGGTCGGCATCCCGGCCGGGAAACTGGGATCGATTTTCGAGGCTTTCACCCAGATGGACAGTTCGACGGCGCGGCAATACGGCGGCACCGGGCTCGGCCTGACGATCTCCTCCCGCCTGGTTGCGGCCATGGCCGGAAAAATCTGGGCGGAAAGCGAGCTTGGCCGGGGCAGCCGCTTCCATTTCACGGTGCAGTTCGGAAGCTCCCGCAACGGCGCCCAGCCCGCCCCACCCGCGAATGAGGCCTGTCTGCGCGGAGTCCGCGTACTGGTCGTGGACGACAACGAAACCAACCGCAGGATCCTGGCCCAGACTGTGTCGGAGTGGGGAATGAAGCCTTCCATCGCCACTGGCGGGCCGGAAGCTCTCGATACGCTCCGCCAGGCCGTCGCGGGTGGCGATCCTTTTCCTCTGGTTCTGAGCGATGTGCAGATGCCGGAGATGGATGGGAAGGAACTGACGCGGAAGATCCGCGGCGAGTTCGCGGAGGGCCCTCCACAAATAATCCTGCTGAGCTCGACGGCTCAGGGGGGCGCCTACGCTCGAAGCATAGGCGCGGCCGGGTGGCTGACGAAACCGGCGCGCCGCTCCGAATTGCGCGAAGCCATCCTCCGCGCGCTTGGCATGAGCGCCGCGGCCAGGGACGGCGAGCCCGCTCCAGCCGGGCTCGCGGCCGCGGGCAATTCCTCGCGGCTGCGCATCCTGGTGGCCGAAGACAACCCCGTGAACCAGCGATTGGCGCTCCGGCTGCTCGAAAAGCGCGGCCACGAAGTCCTTCTGGCCAACAACGGCAGCGAAGCGCTGCGGGCACTGGAACGGCAGGAATTCGACGCGGTCTTCATGGACGTTCAGATGCCTGGGATGGATGGCCTGCAGGCCACCACGGAAATCCGCCGCCGGGAATTGGGCCAGGCCCGCCACCAGACCATCATCGCCATGACCGCGCACGCCATGAAGGGAGACCGCGAGCGCTGCGTTCAGTGCGGCATGGACGGCTACATCCCGAAGCCATTGAAGACCGGCGAATTGGACGAAGTTCTGGCGCGACTGGCGGGGCTCAAATGCAGCGTGCAGAACCCGGCCGCCTGACCGGAGAAGCTCCACTGTCCTACGAACCGGTACTGCCTCGTGCGCGACTCATCCGGTGATAAATGCATGTGACTAAGTCCGGCAGGCGGCCAGAGCGGTTGGCGGCAATACAGCCAGGTCTGGCGGTATCTCCGCGGCGGCGATTGTGGCGCCCGCGCTAGCCATCTCGACGCCGAGCCTCTCGTCAGCTTGGGCTGCGCCCTGGGACACCCATCCATGGACCTCGCTGTGAAGACGCAAAGTAGTAACCTGAAGCAAGTGGGGCTGAAGTGAAATACGCGGTTCTTTTCGAACAGACCGAAACCGGTTATAGCGCCCATGTCCCGGATCTTCCCGGTTGCGTGGCGGCGGCTTCGACGCTCGTCGAGACCACCGAGTTGATCCGTCAGGCAATCAAGCTCCACGTTGCGGGCATGCGCGAGGATGGAGAGCCGGTCCCTGAACCCAGGACGATCGCCGAGTACATCGTGGCCGCCTGAGCCAGCCGGGCTGAAGGCCGCCCTTGCCTCCTCCACTCTTGCCGTGCTCAAGTAAAAGATAGCTGGAGGTAAGTCCCTTGCACCGTTCAATCCTGTTAATCGCTGCCGCCCTCATCCTGGCCGGACCCGCGGTACCCCAGAAGGACGCCGCGCCGGCGGTGGTGCGCTCGACGCTCGATAACGGCCTGCGCGTGGTGATCGTGCGCGATCCGCTGGCGCCGGTGGCCACGGTCGAGCAGAACTACCTGGTGGGCGGCAACGAGACGCCCGCCGGATTCCCCGGCACGGCCCACGCCCAGGAGCACATGGCCTTCCGCGGCTGCGCGGGGCTATCCGGCGACCAGATCGCGGCCATCTACGCCCAACTGGGCGGCACCTCCAACGCCGATACGCAGCAGAACATCACGCAATATTTCGTCACCGTGCCGGCGCAGGACCTGGAAGTTGCCCTGCGCCTGGACGCGGCCTGCATGGCCGACGCGCAGGATTCCGAAGAGGAATGGGCGCGGGAACGCGGCGCCATCGAGCAGGAGGTGGCGCGCGACCTGTCCAATCCCACCTACAAATTCGTCACCCGCCTCAATGAGGACCTTTTCAGCGGCACGCCCTACGCTCACGATGCGCTGGGCACCCGCGAGTCGTTCGAGAAGACCACCGCGGCCATGCTGAAGAAGTTCTACCGCGATTGGTACGCGCCCAACAACGCCATTCTGGTGATCGCGGGCGACGTGGACCCCGCGGCCACTCTGGCCACCGTGAAGCGCCTCTACGGGCCGATTCCGCGGCGCGAGATTCCCGCCCACCCCAAGATCGAACTGTCGCCGGTGAAGCCCGAGAGCTTCACGCTCGAAAGCAACCTGCCCTACCAGACCGTGTTCGTGGCCTTCCGCATGCCGGGCACCTCCAGCCCGGATTACGCCGCCGCCCGCATCCTGGCCGACGTGGCCGGCAGCCAACGCGCGGATATCTACGGACTGGGGCCCGCCGGCAAAGCGCTGGGCGCCGAATTCGGCCTCGCCGAAACTTATGACAAGGCCAGCGTGGGGTTCGCCGCGGCGGCCATCCCGGCCAATGCCGACCCGGCCCCCATCATTGCCGAGATGAAGAAAATCCTCGCGGGGTATGCCGAAAAGGGCGTCCCGGCGGCGCTGGTAGAAGCCGCCCGCAAGGGCGAGATCGCGGGCGCCGAATTCGAGCGGAACTCCATTCCCGATCTGGCCTCGACCTGGTCGCAGGCGCTGGCTGGGGAGGGCCGCAATTCTCCGGCGGACATCGTCGATGCCATGAAAAAAGTTACGCTGGCGGACGTGAACCGCGCGGCCAAGCAGTTCCTTCTGGGCGACCGGGCGATTGTGGCCACGCTGAAACCGTCCGCCTCGGGCGAGGCCGTGGCGTCGAAAGGCTTCGGCGGGTCGGAAGCGGCCACGGCAGCGCCCACCAAACCGGTGACGCTGCCGGACTGGGCCGAGGCCGTAGTGAAATCGCTGCAGGTGCCGGCCGCGCCGCCGAAACCCGCCGATGTCACGCTCTCGAACGGCCTGCGGCTGATCGTGCGCACCGAGAAGACCAGCCCCACGGTGACGGTGACCGGCTCGGTGAAACATCAGTCCGCGCTGCAAACGCCCGCCGGAAAGGACGGTGTGGACAGCGTCCTGCAGGAGTTGTTCTCCTACGGCACCACCACGCGCGACCGGCTGGCGTTCCAGGAAGCGCTGGACGATATCGCCGCATCGGAATCCGGCGGCACGGATTTCAGCCTCAAGGTACTGAAGCAGGACTTCGCCAAGGGCATCGAACTCCTGGCCGACAACCAACTGCACCCGGCGCTGCCGGAGGAGGCCTTCAAAGTGGTTCGCGAGCAGACCGCCCAACTGGTGGAGGGCGAACTGGCCAGCCCCGGCTACCGCACCAGCCGCGCCCTGGAAACCGCGCTGCTGCCCAAGGGCGATCCGCTGCTGCGCGAAGCCACGCCGCAAAACGTCACCGCGCTGACGCTGGCCGACGTGAAGGATTACTACTCCCGCGTGTTCCGCCCGGACATGACCACCATCGCCGTGATCGGCGACATCACCCTGGAGGAAGCCCGGCCCGCCATCGAGAAGTGGTTCGGCGCGTGGAAGAGCGCCGGGCCGAAGCCGGCCGTCAAGCTGGCGCCGGTGCCGGTGAATCCGCCCGCGGCCGTGCACGTGCCCGATGACACCCAGGTGCAGGCCTCGGTGACGCTGGCCGAGCAAGTGGCGATTGACCGCTTCCACCCCGACTACTACGCCCTGCAACTGGGCAACCGGGTGCTGGGCGGCGGCTTCTACGCCACCCGCTTGTTCCGCGACCTGCGGCAGCAGGCCGGTTACGTTTACGACGTGGACAACTCGCTGAGCGCCAGCGAAACCCGCGCGGCGTACTCGGTGACTTACGGCTGCGACGCGGAGAACGTCTCCAAAGCGCGGCTGCTGGTGGAGCGGGACGTGGCGGCCATGCGCTCCACGGATGTGACGCCCGCCGAACTCCAGCAGGCCAAGGCGCTGTTGCTGCGGCAGTTCGCGTTGAGCGAATCGAGCGAAGACGCCGTGGCGGGCGGGTTCGTGGCGCGCGCGCTGCTGGGCTTGCCGCTCGATGAGCCAACCAACGCCGCGCAGAAGTACTACTCACTGACGGCGGGCGACGTGCGGGCGGCATTCGAAAAGTGGATCCGCCCCGACGCGTGGGTGCAGGTGGTACGGGGGCCGGCGCCCAAATAGGCATGTCTGTCTTCAAAGCCAGTCTCATCCTGTTTGGTGTAAGCCAGGTGTATTGGGGTTGGCGCGGCTGCCGCCTGGCGGCCCGGCTGATCCCGGCGCGCGGCTGGCGGTTCGCGGCTATTGGTACGGTGCTGGCCATCTACCTGGCCATGCTGGCGTGGAATCTGAAGTACGCGTGGAGGCGCCCGGCGCCGGTTGAACTGACCTGGAGCGACGCGCTGCTGGTGGCGCCGTTCCTCTGGTGGGTGGTGAGCTCGCTGTTCGGATCTCTCGTCGCGCTGCCGTTCGCGGTCCTCAAACGCGCCGCCAGCGGCCCCGAATCCCCCGCTCGCCGCCAGTTCCTGCAACGAACCGCCACGGTGGCGGCGTCCGCCCCCTTCGTCGCAGGCGCCTACGGCCTGTTCTACGGGCGCCTGAACCTCGATACCCCCGAGCGTCCCGTGCGTCTGCCGGGCCTGCCGAAAGCCTTCGACGGCTTCCGCATCGCGCAGCTTTCCGACATCCACATCGGCCCCTTCATGCCGGCCGAACAGATTCGCAAGTTCGTGGAAATCGCCAACGCGCTGCGGCCCGACCTCATCGCCCTCACCGGCGACTTCGTCATCTTCGACCCGCAAACCGCGCGGGATGTTGTGGCGGCGCTCAGCGGACTGCGCGCGCCCTTCGGCGTGTTCGCCTGTCTGGGCAATCACGACTCGTGGACGCACGCCGAGGATTCGCTCACCGCGCTGTTCCGCCTTACCGGCACGCGGATGCTGCGCGGCGAGGCGGTGCGCATCGCGGCGGGGGACGAGTGGTTCCAGTTGATCGGCGTGGATTTCCAGGCCGTCCGCCGTTTCGGACCCTCCGCCCCGGAGCCGCACATCCTGAGGAATATCGAAGGCTTGATCGCGCCGGGCAGCGTCAACATCCTGCTCAGCCACAACCCCGACACCTTCGACCGCGCCGCGGAACTGGGCATCGACCTCAGCCTGGCGGGCCACACCCACGGCGGCCAGTTGGCGCTGGAGTACATCGACCCGCAGATCGCCCCCTCGCGGCTGGTCACGCCCTACGTGTCCGGCTGGTTCCGCAAGCCCGGCGGGCGACTCTACGTCAACCGGGGCATTGGCACCATCGGCGTGCCGATCCGCGTGGGCGCACCGCCCGAGATCACCGTTTTCCGCCTGACGCGCGGGTGAATCTATCCGGCCACCGTGACGATCACCTGGCGTTCGCGCGGCCGTTCGTCGAAATCGCAAAGCACGATCTGCTGCCAGGTGCCGATTCCGATCTTGCCGCCCACCACCGGGAAGCTCCTGGCCGTGCCGACCAGCGCGCTGCGCAGATGCGAGTATCCGTTTTCGTCGCCCCAGCGGGCGTTGTGGGCGTAGTCGGTGTTCGCGGGCGCGATGGCATCCAGCGCACGTTTCAGGTCGGCGACGCACCCTGGCTCGAACTCGATGGTGGTGATGCCGAGCGTAGAGCCCACGCCGGAGACGTTCACGGTCCCGGTTTGGATGGCGCTTTCCTCGACGATGCGCTCCACGCGCGCGCTGATATCGACCACGTCGCAGTGGCCCTTGGTGGGAAGATGCAGGCTTCTTTGGAACACGGGCATAGATAGAGATTCGCAGATTCGCGGGCCGGGCGGAGACCATTTGGCAGGGGGCCTCCAAAATGGCTCTGGCGGCCGTGCGTAATCAATGACTTGCGGGTCGAAATTGGCAGGGCGGCCTGCCAATTTCGACCCGGCGCCCCGGCGATCCGGTCTCTTATCGCTCGGCGGCGCAGGCGTCACTTGCTAGACTTGACTCGTGCGAGTCCTCTCCGGGAATGCACCTATCGACGAGTCCGGACACGGGCCGGGTTTCCTGGCCGAACCGGTGCGAGGTGGTCTGGCGTGTCTGTCGGAAACCGGATTATTCCGGGGGCTGTATGAGGAGAACGAGAATGACTAGGGGGCGCGGATATGCCGTCCTCGTTCCTAAGCTTCCTGTCATGGTATTGGCGATTGCGATGGGATCGCTCCACTCGCAGACTGGACCTTCCACTCGGCCGGAGTTCGAGGTGGCGTCTGTCAAGTTCTGCAAGGACGGCTTGGGCTCGGGCGCTGGAACCTCCTCTCCCGGACGGTTTAATGTGACCTGCAGGACCCTTGAGTATCTTATCCAGCAGGCGTACGACGTATACGCGAGTGGGAAGCCCGACCCGGCCAACACCATGGTTGCGCGGTTGCCGATCGAAGGCGGCCCGGATTGGATCGAATCCGAGCTTTACACCATCGACGCAAAACCGGCAGGCAAGTCCACCCAGGAAATGATGCGCGGCCCCATGATGCAGAGACTTCTTGAAGACCGGTTCAGGTTGGAGATCCGCCGGGTAATTAGGGAGACGGACGTCTATGCGCTGATTGTGGCGAAGGGTGGTTTCAGGCTGAAACCGACGGAGGCAGGAAGCTGCACTCCTCTCGACATGAGCGAGATTGGGCCGCCCTCTTCCGGACGGAAGCCCTGGTGCGCAATCGGTCACAGCGCGAGAAAGGGACCGAATATTACCTGGGAAGCGCACGGCCTGACCCTGGCTGGGCTTGCCAAAAGCCTCGGCCTTGATCGCCCTGTCATCAATAGGACCGGGATCGCCGGTATGTTCGATATTCGCTTGGAATCTGCTGTCGATCAGGCCTCCCCCGCGCCCGGCAGAGACGGCGTCGACTCGGATGACCCCCTGCGCGGCCCATCCATCTTTACGGCCGTGCAGGAGCAACTTGGGTTACGACTGATACCAGGCAAAGGACCCAGCGAATTCCTGGTCATCTCCCACGTGGAGAGACCTTCTGAGAACTGAATTGCGCGGCGAAGCGGACCCTTGACGGCGAGGACCGCTCTGGAAACTGGCGATGAAGGAAACGGCTGCTCCACCTGCTGCAGAGTCGACCCAGTGCGGGCCCGAACCGACAGCCTTCGGTCGTACGGAGCCGGGCTACCCCATGACCGCGTCCGCCAGATGCGGCTGGTAGACGCAGTTGAGATGCAGGCTTGCGAACGAGACCCGTCGACGCGGCCGACCGGTCACTCATCGCTCGGCGGCGCAGGCGTCATCTGCTAGACTTGATTCGTGCAAGTCGTCTCCGAGAATGCACCTATCGACGGGTCTGGACAGTCGATTTTCCGCGCCATGAAGCCGGAAGCCGATGGATTGCCGAAGGTCGGGCGCTCCGCCCGCGAGCTTGGCGTGCGCGTCGACGGCCTATCCCGGGATTTAGCCGTTGGACAGGATGGCACGGTCGAGCCAGGAGCCGGCGGCATGTCGGTTGCACTCGATGCCGCTCGGAACCTGCCGAAACCGCGCCTTCCCAGATCCCTCGGCGGAGAAGGCCGGGATCCGGTGTTTACGACATTTAGGGCCAAGATCCCACGGTCTTTGCTCGTTCGCCGGGACCGTTACCCTCATGCTTTCGTCGAGCCGTCCCGCCGGTGCGCTCTTTCCGATTTCGAGTCGGATCTGGCTGGCACTCGTTCCGACTGGTGCAAGGCTTATGACTAGAGATTTGGCGCACTACCGGCAATTGGAACGTCGCTTGTGGATGGTCCGCTGGAAACTCGACGGACGGGAATCGCCGGAAGAAGACGCAATCCTCGACGAAATGGATGACGCCTGGATGGGCTTGGCAGAGGATGAGCAGGCCCTGCTGCGCCTTGAGGGGCCCAGATGCTGGCCTACCGAGTCCTCTTCGCTTCCGCCTCAGCTTCCCGGCGCGCTTTACTCCTCACGGGCGGCGGCTTGGGCTTACGAGGGATTCCGCTCGCCTGCCGAGGCCATCTTGTCGGTGGAGGCGGCGTAATGGAGAGCGAACTGTTGTTCGTGGCGAAGCAGCTCGACGACTGGTTCCGTGGCATCCTGCACGTCAGCGAGGAGACCCTGTTCGGCATCGTTCCCGAAGGGCCGCACCGCGACGCCGTCGTTTTGGATGTACTCAGGAGGAACGCCAGGATCCTCGCCCAAAGCGATGTCGATGGCGAAGGCAGACTTTATACGCCGCTCTGTTTCTTCCTGGCCGCCGCCTGCCGCAAGCTGGGCACAGATTTGGGCGCGGGACATTGGGGGGCGGCACTGGAGAATGTAGTTCACCTTCAACAGCGTCTCGTGAGCGCCCGCGCGGAATCGGCAGTTTTCGGGCTGGAGACCGGAAGCCCTGTAGTGCTATTCAAGCAGGAGCTAAATGAAGCGATCAACCAGGCCGGTATTGCGGGTGGCATCGGCTACCTCGATCGGGAGGACCGGCAGGTCGCTCTCGGCCTCGCGATCAACTGGGGGATGCGCTTTTTACTCTCCTACGCGTCCGGATATACTCGCCCGGCCACCGATGCCGACCGGAAGGACCTCGCCTGGTTGGCGGGACTAATGGGGCCGCTACTCGCGGCTGCCAGCAGTTCCCGGTAGAACTTGTCCCGATGGTAAGCCGCGGAGCCCGCGGCGACGTGCCGGGCAAGTCGGACTATGCCAAGGAGCACTCGGCGGTCCGCGAAGGATAGGACCGCCTTCTTACCGCACCGGGGCGCCTGCGGGACGGGCCGCGCGCAATTCCCCGACAACCCCTTCTTATGCGATTAGCGGAAACCGGAAACCTCGGCAGTCTCCCTCCGCCACCCAGCCCAAACGCCACGTTTGGACCCAGTCAGTTCATAATGAAGCGAGATGCTCGTTCATGCGCTCCACCCCAAACCGTCGCCGAACGCCTACGAATGCAAGCGTTTTATGTTCGGGGATTGCTGGCGTTTTGGAATCGAATGCGAGGTGCAAGACTGTGAGTTCGATCCATGGGGATCTCGCGAACCCTTCGGGTCACTCTGGCTGTGGATTGGCGGCCAACTGATTGGAAATCCCGATACTGAGGAGCAACTGATCCACGCCCTCGGACCATTGGAGTCCGCGATACAAAGGAAAGGGCAGAGGAACGCGTCCAAGGTCCCAGGAACGAGCTATCTCGACAAGCCGGACTTCATCGCGTGGGTGCGGTTCGGCGAGGACGACGACTTCGACCGTGAACGGTGGGGAGCGGGAGAAACAATCGAACAGCTCCGCCACTTCGAAGTAGCGCCGTTTGAGATATTCCCCAGGGGATTCTCGCCTTTTCATGACGGATGGGAAGCTATGCTGTTTGAGGACGCTGACGGCGAAACCATTGTCTGGCGCAACTGGCGTGGCAGTGAAGCCAATACACACGAGTTATCGCTTCCAGTTCGTGAGGTTACTCGAGTAATCGCTCTGGCCGCAGATTGGTACACGCATTTCCGGCAGATGCGCCTTGGAAGCGCAGTCTCGCCGGGCTGTTGATGGCCCCCAGCTTCCGCTTCGGCTGCCGGTGGCCTTTGGCAGCAGAAGCGCGTTATCGTGGGGGCATGGGGATCAGCCTAAATATCCCGGACTCGGTGCTCCAAGGCTTACGCATTCCCGAAGCGGAAATTGCGTCCCGCCTCCGGACTGAGCTCGCTATCGCGTTGTATGCCCAAGGAGCGCTGTCGCTCGGTAAGGCCGCAGAACTTGCCGAGATGAATCGAATGACCTTCGGCGAAATCGTGGGGCAGCGAGGCGTCGCCCGGCACTACGGCGAGGCGGAGTTGGCCCAAGACGTTTCCTATGCTCGTGGCGAGTAATACCTAGCCGATTTCGAACCTTGCGATCATCGGCCGGCTGAATCTGCTTCAAAGCCAGTTTCACGAAATCCGCATCCCGGGCGCTGTCCAGTTGGAACTCGGCCAACTTCCTCACCGGGCAGCGCTGGCGGAGATCCAACAGGCTCTCCAGGACGGTTGGATCAAGCCGCAGTCGCTGCGGGAGACCAGGCTCGCGCGACTGCTGGCAACCGATCTCGATCCCGGCGAGGCCGAGGCCATCGCGCTGGCGCTGGAACTTTCGGCGGATCTCATCCTGCTGGACGAGCGGGACGGGCGAAGCGCGGCGGAGCGAGCGGGATCGAGGCACTGCGCTCCCGAGCCCGGTTCTTCCTGTCGCCCCAGTTGCAGGAAACGGTCTTGATGATCGCCGGGGAGTAGGGCGGCGCCCGCTACCCCACGATCGCGTCCGCCAGATGCGGCTGGTAGACGCAGTTGGGGTCCTCCGCCAGGTAGTTGCCGGTTGACGCGTAGGCGCGCGACCGCGAGCCGCCGCAGATCTTCTGGTATTCGCAGATGCCGCACTTGCCCTCGCGCTGGCCGGTGTCGCGCAGGCTCTTAAATAGCGGCGAGTTGCGGTAGACGTCCGTTAGCGAATCGTGCAACACGTTGCCGCCGCTCACCGGCAGGAAGCCGCTGGGGTAGATTTCGCCCTGGTGCGATACGAACACGAAGCCTTTGCCGTCGCTCACGCCGGCGGTGCGGAAGGCCACGCCCTTGGCATTTTCGTTCTCCGTGGGGCCATGCTCGGCCTTCATCCGCTGCGCCACATAGCGGCGGTAGTGCATGGCCTCGGTGGTCTTCACGCCGAAGGGCGCGGTCTTTGACAGCTCGTACATGAACTCGAAGACCTTCTCATATTCGGTGGCCGCCAGATCGTCGTTTTCGAGCGCGCGGCCGGTGACGATGAGGAAGAACAGGCTCCACATGCGGGTGCGGACTTCCTTGGCCAGTTCCGCCATCTCGGGCAGGCGGCCCATATTGCGCCGCGTGATGGTGGTCTGCAACTGCGTGTCCAGCCCGATATCGCGCGCGTGGCGCAGGGCGAACATGGCGCGGTCGAAGGTGCCGGGGATGCCGCGGAAATCGTCGTGCGAGGCCGCGTCCGGCCCATCCATGCTGATGGCCATGCGCGTGACGCCGGCCTCCTTGAACCCGTCGATAGCTTCGCCGGTGAGTAGGGGCGTGGCGCTGGGCGTGACGTTGGTGCGCAGGCCGATCTTCACGGCGTAGCGGATCAGGTCGTAGAGGTCCGGCCGCTTCAGTGGATCGCCGCCGGTGAAGACCATGAGCGGCTCGCCGAAGGAACGGATCTCGTCCAGCAAGCGGTAGCCCTGTTCGGTGGTCAGTTCCGCGGGATGGCGTTCGGATTGCGCCGAGGCGCGGCAGTGCACGCAGGCCAAGTCGCAGGCCTGGGTGACTTCCCAGATGACCAGCATCGGCGCTTGATCGAAGTTCATCGCAAATCCCCCCTGCGGTAAGGATATCGAAAACCGGGGACAGACGGAACGTTCACCTGATTCCTTGCAGGAAACGGCCGCCGAAATCAGGTGAACGTTCCGTCTGTCCCCGGGTTTCGGGGCTTGAGGGCCGCGAAGCGGAGGCGCATGTAGTCGGCGGTCCAGCGGCCTTTCCCATCGCAGAGCACCGGCTTCAGTAGCGCCGTGACCTCTTCCAGGAACCCATCGCGTTCGCCCGGCGGCAGGGCGGCGCAGTAGGCTACGGCGAAAATTTCCAACCACCCGCGCATCCCGGTTGGCAGCGGCGTGGGCCGGGGGACAAGTTGCACGCTTTGCGGCACGAATCCGGCGCGGCGCAGGCGGGCTTCGTAATCGTCGGCGGTTGGGAAGTAGGTGGGAATCCAGGAAGCCGCGTCGCGGACGCCCCGGCATTCCAGCGTGACCACGAGCGCCACTGTGATGGCCGCGACGCAGCCGTGGCCGCCCATCTCGCCCACAAACCGCCCTCCCGGTTTCAGCGCGCGGAAGGCGCCGGCGATGGGCGCATCCGGCTCGTCCTTCACCCAGTGCAGCGCGGCGTTGGAGAAGACCGCGTCGAACTCGTCCGCGAAGGCGAACTCACGGGCATCCATCAGCCTTGCGTCCACCCCGCGCCGGCGCGCAGCGGCGATCATCTCCGGCGAACTGTCTATGCCCACCACCTGCGCGCCCAGGGCAATCAGCTTCTCGGTAAGCGCCCCGTCACCGCAGCCCAGGTCGAGGATGCGCTCTCCGGCCCGTGGTGCGAGCAATTCCAGCACCGGCAGCCCGAGGGCCGGGACGAAATGCGCGTTGGCGGTGCATAAAAAAAGGTGTCAGACGCCATTTTCGATTTTACGCATTCTGCCGGGCGCGCAGGATCTCGTCGGCCACATTGGCGGCGGCGCGCATCTCGCGCACGTCGTGGACGCGGACAATGTGCGCGCCGCTCAGAATGCTCGCCGTCACCGCGGCCGCCGTGGCGAAGCGCGTCTCTTCGGCCGTTTCGTGAGCCAGGAAGTGCTTGCGCGACGGGCCGGTCAGGATCGGCAACTCAAGCGGCGCCAACTCGCCCAGCCGCGCAAGGATGAAGGCGTTCTGCTCGCGGCGCTTGCCGAAACCCAGGCCGGGGTCCACCACCACGCGCGACTTGTCGATGCCCACGTGCCGCGCGCGCCCCACGGCGGCTTCCAGGTCGCGGCCAATGGTGGCGATGGGGTCGGGCATGGGCGCCAGTTTCTCCCAGGTCTCAGGCCGCCCGCGCATGTGGTTGAGCACCAGGCCGGCATCGTGGTTGGAAACCACACGCGCCAGGTTGGGCTCCCAGGTAAGGCCCGACGGGTCGTTGACGATCTCGGCGCCCAACTCCAGCGCGCGTTCCGCCACTTCGGCCTTGTAAGTGTCCACCGAAATCGGGATGCCCAGGTGATCGCGCAGGCGCTTCAGCACGGGGATGAGGCGCTGCAACTCGACCGACGCCGTGACGGGCGACGAACCGGGCCGCGTGGATTCGGCGCCGATATCGATGATGTCCGCGCCCTGCTCCTCGAGTTCCATGGCGCGTGCGAAGGCGCGGTCGGGTTCCAGGAATTTGCCGCCATCCGAGAACGAATCGGGCGTGACGTTGAGGACCGCCATAAGCAGGGTGCGGTCCCCCAGTTGCAGTTCGCGCCGCTTGAGCTTCCAGAAGAAAGCTTTCTCACCGTAGTCTTACTGTCGCACAGACGGGGGCACGGAGGGCGGAGTGCACGCCGGCTGTCCGGCAGTCTGTAAGCGTTCGAGCGCAAGGATCGACCGCCTACAAATCAGAAGCGGCACAGCGCCCACGATTCCGAAGCTACAATCGATAAGTTGCCATCCCGCCGGTATGCCGCGAATATGGCCCGCGATCAGGGCGAGTGGGATAACCCCGGCGCAGGCCATCAGACCAAAGGTGATGACCCACTTATTGCGTACGGGGTCGATGAGCGGCCCGATGAAGGCAATGGCAATGACGAAATGAGCGAAGGCCAACCAATCGGTGCCGTACGCCAGGAAAGGATACTGCGCGTTGGTGGCGGAAAGCCCGTCGTGGACACGTTCAATCCACGGAAGCAGGCCCGTCGATTGCGCGGCCGCTCGCGCCGGGCTTGAGCGCAGAGCGGAGAGCAGCCAGTGGAGTTCCGATTGAAGCGGAAACGCCGTGAGCCCGCTGAGGACCAGGCCGACGATGAACAGTGCCAGCCAGAACCGAATGCGCCTCACGCCCGCGACCCTACCATAGCTCTCCCATATTCGCGCCGAACGGCGGCAGCCTCAACGCTGCCGCGCGGGCAGCCGTAACAGCAGCGGCGGATTCGCTCCATCGATGGCTTTGAACGGCGGAAAATCGTTCTCGTGCTTGTCCAGGTAATCGGCGTCGCTCCATACGTCCTGATCGTCCAGCAGGTAGATGCGATAATCGCCCGGCTGGGTCAGTTGGAGCTGAAAGGTGCCGTCAGCTCCGGTGGTGACCATATCCTGGACGGCTTGTCCGCTGGAAGCGAGCTCCAGAAGAGCTCCCGCCGCGGGTCCGCCGGAAGCGTCCACGAGCTTGCCGTGGATCGTGATCGTGTGGTCCCTGAATGCGAGCTTCAGAGGACCGGCCGGCGGGCCGTCCAGATCGAAGCCGGTGCGCAGCACTTCCTTGTCTCCGAGCCGCGCCGAAACCACACGGCCGGCGACGATTTTCATATCCACAGTACCGTTCACGACGGTCACGTCCGGAAGCGCCTGTATGTCGTAGTGGCCCGGCAGAAGGCCCGCCAGGACGAAGGAGCCGTCCTCGTTCGAGCGCACGGAAACGCCGGGACCGGACATGGCACGAAGCCCGATGCGCAAGCGCGGCGGATTGCCGCCGCCATCGGTGACCACAGTGCCCGCCACATCCACGCCCCGGACCTCATGCAGGGCGACGACGGCATTGGCCACATCGGCGCCGGCAACCTGCAACTTCCGTTCCCCCAGAAGGTCCCCGGCCTTGGGCGGGTAATTACCCGTAGCGGCGCGCAGAAGATAGTTTCCCGGCGGCACGTGACGAATGACGAAACTTCCGTCGCGTTGCAGCCCGCCAAGGAACATATCCTGCACGCCGGCCAATTCCGTCTGCATAACCACATTGGCGATGCGCGGCGAAGACGCACCGCCGGGGGTTTCGACGCGGCCGGAGACGGTCACGCCCTCGTGCCTGGTCAGACGGAAATCGGTGGCGCCGCGTTCCTGGCCGGTTTCGATCGCCACCCGGTTGGTGTCGTCCCGCTGGATGGTTCCTGGAAAGTACTCGGCCACATAACGCCGGTCCCAGTAGTTGCCGGCGTCTCCGGAACTGGCGCGAATCCAGTAGCGGCCGGCCGGCAGATTGATCAGGCGATACTGTCCGAGATCGTCGGTTTGCGCATTCGCGGCCGGCTGCAGCTTCCGTTCGCCGTTTACTTGTACATAGCGCAGAGCCTGTACTTGCGCTCTTTCGACCGGGAAACCGTCCTCGTCCTCGATCTTGCCCGAGATAACCGCGGCGGGCTTCAGCGCGATCCGCAGACTTGCCGTCTGGCTCGGTTTATATTGGACGCTCTTGCGCAGAAAGCCGGCCTGCACCACCTGCACGGAAAGGAACGGGGACGCGGCAACCGGAAACCGGAAGTGCCCCGCCACATCCGTCGCGAGAATAGCCGGTTCGCCGTTCATACCGTTGGCGGAGACGTGCGCTCCGGCGATGGGAGCGCCGGTCAGGGCATTTACCACGTCGCCCTCCAGTGCCTGGGCGGCCACAACACCAGAGAACATCAGAAGCAGAAAATAGGTTTTCATCGTTGCACCCCCGAGTTACGGCACGCGACATCGATGCGCAGCGGTTGGTCGCTCGAGACGGGCGCTTCGAAGCCATCCTGTGCAACATCGCGGTCCCCCAGCCGCATCGATAGCACACGTACCGGTTGGAAGGAGTTGGAGGGATCGGTGCCACTGGAAACCCCCACCGTGTACTTGCCCGTAACCAGGCCGCGCAACACGAACTTGCCATCGGTTCCGCTGACGCCTTCCGCCTGTCCGGCGCCCAGCGCGTTGAAGGAGTGAGCGTTGATCCGCACCGCAAACGGCGTGCAGCCTTCGGGGAAACTTATGGCGCCCGGCAGGTCGCGAAGCGGTTGCAGAACCAGATCGACGCCACTCATGTCGCGGTCACCGGCTTCGAACGGTTGGGTCAGCCCGAAGAGGGGCTTCTGGTTGCCGCCAAACGGGTCGCTCGAGACGTCGCTCGTGAGGGCCATCAACGTGTACTTGCCAGGAAGCACGTCATGGAATTCGTAGTCGCCCCTTCCGGTGGTGAACGGACCATTGGCGTTGGTGAGGTAATTCTGCTCCGGTACGAGGGTGATGTTGGTATAAACAAACGGACCCGAAGGGTATTCCGCGCCCTCCGGTTTGACCAGGCGCCCGGCGATGTGGATGCCGTCTTGGTGCGCGATCTGGATATTGGCGCGCGCCTGTTCGCCCGCCGCAAGTCCCAGCGGTTTGGCGGAGGCGAGGTCCAGAGCGCGCGGATAGTATGTAATCCGGTAGCTGTTTTCCCAGATCCCCGAAGAGCCCGTCCGGTTGGCCACCACGTACCAGGTTCCCGGTTCCAGGCGCCCGGCGCGAAATTCGCCCTTGTCGTTGGTCTGAACCGAGGCAACCTGCACGATTTCGTTCTGACCGTCCGGCAGCATGCGGAGGCCGGGCCTCCAGTTGCTACCCGTTGCCGTCTTCTGGACCGGCCGCTTCATGAGAATCTCGACGGTGCAACCCTCGAGGGGAAGGCCGCTGGGATCGGTCACCTTCCCCGTGATCACCGCATAAGCCACCATCGGCACGGAGATCCTGGCGTGCATGGTGCCGTCGGCATCGGCGGTCCCGGCAACTGTTTTCGGGTTGCCGCAACAGGAAGTTACAGTCACTCCGGTGCCACCGCCCGGCCGATGAATCGAGAGGTCCACGAGCGCGGATGCAGGCCTCGCGAAGCCGGGAGCCTCAACGTTCACGGTATGGAAGCTCGTCGGAAGCCCGCTGAAAACGAAATGGCCTTTGGCATCACTCTTGCCGTAAAGGAAGTCGCCCGGCTGCGAATCGACCTTGATGCGCGCCCCGGCGATCGGCGCGCCGGTGGCGGAGTTGACCACGTCGCCTTCGAGAATTGCGGTTGTGGCGACAGGAGTTTGAGAAAACAGATTCCCTGGCAAGATGAGCAGGAGCGGGAAACAGACGCTGAGATAGCGCATTGTGGGTCTCCTTATCCAAAATACTTCATCACGGTATTGTTTGTTCCCTATTGGCCGCCTGGTATGGAGATTTTGGAGGTAAGAAATATATCTTTGGATACAAACTGGGCTGCCCATCCGCGGTCTGCAATCGGTCTGGTCTGATTACCTCACTGCACCCACATACGCCCCGAATACCGGCAGCACCAGTGCTGCCGCGCTCTGCACTTCCGGCGCGCCATACGAACTCGCCAGCGTGTGCAGCTTGCCCGTGCCGCCGAGGCTGTACCGCACCGTCTGCGGCTCTCCGCTTAGATTCAGAGCTACTAGTACGGTCGTAGTCCCGCTCTGCCGCAGGAACGAGAGCACGCCGGAGTTATTCTCGTCCACTATCTTCAGCGCTCCGTCGCGCAGCGCGGGGTTCTCGCGGCGCAGGCGGATCAGCGTCTTGTAGTAGTTCAACAGCGACTTCGGGTCGCGCAACTCGGCTGCCACGTTGTGCCCCACATGGTCCGGTCCCACCGGCAGCCAGGTCTTCGCGGCGGTCGAGAATCCGGCGTTAACTGAGGCGTCCCACGGCATGGGCGTGCGTTCGCCGTCGCGGCCTTTTACGGCGGGAAAGGCCTGGCGCCCGATGGGGTCGCGCACGTCTTCCACGCGCTTGGGATCGTTGTTCGCCATCCCCAGTTCCTGGCCGTAATAGAGCAGCACGGTGGCGCGCGGCGTCAGCAGTAGGGTGGCCAGCAGGCGCGCGATCTCCTCGTTGTGCTTGCCGTCGCCGAAGCGATCCCAACTCCGCGGGTTATCGTGGTTGTCGCTCACGAATAGCGGCAGGTTGCCGTTGAGCCGGGTCTCGGCATCCATCAGGCGGCGGCGCAGGCCCGCGGCAGATGTGTCGCGGTTCATGAGGAATTGCAGGTCCATGGGCAACTGCGTTTCGTCGTTGGCCCGGCCGTACATTTTGGCCAGCTCTTCGATGTTCGGCACGTACGTCTCGCCGATGAGGACGCGCCCCGGAAACTCGTCCGTCACCTTGCGCATCTCGCGCAGCACGTCGTGCAGTTCCGGCAGGCTGTCGGTGTACTGGCGCGTCGTTATGGGGTCTCCATTGGGCGCCCGCCCCGGGCCCACCGCTTCGTCGCGCAACCGCGGGTCCTCGAACAATTGAAGCACCGCGTCCAGCCGGAACCCCGACACGCCGCGCTTCATCCAGAACCGCATGACGTCGTACATGGCCTTGCGGACCGCGGGATTGCGCCAGTTCAGATCGGGCTGTTCCTTATAAAACGCGTGGTAGTAAAACTGTTTCCGCGCCGCATCGTACTGCCAGGCGCTGTGGCCGAAGATGGAAAGCCAGTTGGTGGGCGGCCGGCCGAACCAGCCGCCATCGCGCCACACGTACCAGTCCGCCTTGGGGTTGTTGCGCGAGGAGCGCGACTCCTGGAACCACGGGTGGCGGTCCGAGGTATGGTTCACCACGAAATCGGCGATCACGCGGATGTGGCGCTTGGCGGCTTCGGCGACCAGCCGGTCGAAATCCGCCAGGGTGCCGTATTGCGGGTCGATGGCCGTGTAGTCGGAAACGTCGTAGCCGAAATCCACTTGCGGCGAGGGGAAGAACGGCGTGATCCAGATGGCGTCCACGCCCAGGTCGCGAAGGTAATCCAGGTGCGCGGTGATGCCGTTGAGGTCGCCCGTGCCGTCGCCGTTGGTGTCGGCGAAACTGCGCGGATAGATTTCGTAGATGACCGCGTTTTTCCACCAGTCGGCGTCGGCCGCGCTCGCCGCCGCCAAACCCAGCGCCGCAAGCAACAGATACCGGAAAGCCCGCATGGCAACTCCTTCGGAACCGCGTTCGCAGCCGGTCCCGCCACAGTATAACGCGCCCGCCCCGGCGCCGCGCTACCGCCCCGAGGAGCCGAAACCGCCCTCGCCGCGCAGCGATTCCGCCAGGTCGCCCTCCACCCATTCCACCGCCTCGTAGCGCGCCACGATCATCTGCGCGATGCGGTCGCCGGGGTGAACGACGTACGGCTCGCGCCCCAGGTTCAGCAGGATCACGCGCACTTCGCCGCGGTAGCCCGGGTCGATGGTGCCGGGCGCATTGGGCATGGCGATCGAGTGGCGCAGCGCCAGACCGCTGCGGGGCCGCACCTGCGCCTCGAATCCCGGCGGCACCTCGATGGTGAGGCCGGTCGCGACCATGCGCGGCACGCCCGGCTCCAGCGTGGTCTCCTCGACCGCGCACAGGTCCATGCCGGCGTCCTCTTCGGGGCCGTGGGCGTAGGCCGGGAGCACGGCGCTAGGGTGAATGCGGCGGATTCGAATCTGAATAGGGCGCACCACGATATGATAACGTCTTGGCCACCACTCGACGCGTCATCACCGTGGCGCCCATGCCGCCGGAGAAGAGCGCCTACGCGCTAGCCCGCTACAGCCGCTCGCCGGATTCCATCCGCGACTCCATCGCCTGGGTGCGCACCCACGACTCCCACAAGTTTCTCGAGAGCTTCTACTTCCAGTACGGCCACGCCTCTATTGCCGACCTCGGCCACGCCGTGGTGTGCTTCGAAGGCATTTCCGAACTGGCCGCCACCGATATAGAAGAGGAGCCGCTTTGGGACGGCCAGGCCAAGAGCTCGCGCTACCAGGATTTCTCGCGCGGGGGCTTCATCACCCCGCCCGAACTGGCGACGGCAGACGCCGCGGCCTTTCAGGAAGCCGGGCGCGCGCTGCTCGCGGCCTACGCGCGCGTCAACGAATTGGCCTTCGGCTGCCTGGCCGAGCGCCTGCCGCGCCCCGAGGACATGCCGCCCGAGGCGTGGCGCCGCAACATCGCCGCCCGCGCCTTCGACGTGGCGCGGTACCTGCTCTTCTGGGGCGTGCCCACCAACGTGGGGCAGGTGGCCAGCATCCGCACGCTGGAGAAGCAGGTCCGCCGGCTGAAGGCCTCCGAGTACCGGGAACTGCGCGACCTGGGCGGCGAGATCGCCGAAGCCTGCGCGCGTCCGCCGGATTGCGTTTGGGACGAGGCTGCCGCCGCCGAGCCGCTGGCGCCCACCCTGGCCCGCCACGCCGATGCCGACGGGCATGCCGTGAAATCGCGCGAGGACCTGCGCCTGTGGGCAGCGCAAAACCTGTCGCCCGCCGAACTGGCGGAGTCCGCCGGGCCCGCCGAGCCGGCGCCCGTCGACCTGGTGCGCCCCGCCGACGTGCCCGCCGATATCGTGGCCACGCTCCTCTACCCCGTGACCGACCGGCCGTTCCGCCAGCTTTACGAGATGGCGCGCGCCTGGAGCTGCCGCCAGCGCGCCGAGGTGATGGACGTGGCGCTACAATCGCGCACGCGCCGCGACGAGATCCTGGCCGGTTTCCGCGGCGGCCTGTACGCCTACGATTTCGTCATCGACGTGGGTGCTTACCGCGACCTGCACCGTCACCGGCGCTGCCAGAAATTCCGCCAGGCCTACTCCGGCAACCTTGGCTACGACACGCCGAAACTGGTTGCCGAGTGCGGCGCAGCGGAGGTTTACGGCACGGCCATGGACGCCGCGTTTGGAGCCATGCGCCGCCTGCCCGCGCCGGGCGCGCACTACCTGTTGCCCTTCGGCGCGCGGTCGCGGTTCCTATTTAAGATGGATTTCGCCGAAGCCGAGTACATCGCCCGCCTGCGCAGCGGCGTGAAGGGCCACTTCAGCTACCGCGACATCGCCTGGCGGATGAAGCTCGAGATGGAGAAGCTGGAGCCGGAGTTGGGGCGCCTGATGGAGGCCACGCCGCCGTGGGTTGAGGATCCGCTGAGAAGGTAGGAGGGAGCACCGGCATCAACCACTATTCGGGACATCTGGGTGACGAAATCGCGGATACCGCGCGCCGGTCCGCGTAAATGGTCGCGACGAAGCGCTCAATCTCCTCGTCGGACGTGGGGTCCACATACCGCAGAAGTTCCTCGATAGAAATCGGTCGCGGATGGGCTACTACCGGCTCGTGTGCGGATTCGCCGAGTGTATGCTTCTCGTTCTTCATCGCGGGCCTCTGAGAACAGCCTACCGCACTGCGGGTCAAAGAATCCCCCGCCCCGGCCCTGTCTCGATGTTAGCAACGCGAGGGCGCCTGATGGTCTAAACTGGGCACATGGCGACGGTGGACCTGTTTGATCGAATTACGGTTGAGCCGGGGAAATGCGGCGGCAAGCCCTGCATCAGGGGGCTGCGGATCACCGTTCGGCGCGTCCTCGAACTGCTGGCAACTTATTCCGACCGCGCTTCACTACTTGCTGACTACCCGTTTCTTGAGCCCGAAGATCTCGATCAGACGCTGCGCTATGCTGCGGCGACGGTCGATGACGAGCGATTGAGCACCGGTCGCGTGGCATGAAGCGCATTCTGCTGGATCAAGAACTCGCTCCGCAAGCGGCGGCGATTCTTCGGCAGCAGGGGTTGGACACGTTGCACGTCTCCGAAATCGGAATGGAACGGGCCGAGGACATCCAGATTCTCGAAAAGGCCCGGCTGGACGAAAGCATCTGTGTAACCCTGGACCACGATTTCCACGCGCATCTGGCGTCGACCGGACGCCGGCACCCTTCGGTGGTCTTACAGCGAGTCCAGGGCCTTGACGCGCAAGGCCAGGCCGATCTGATACGCTTGGTGTGCGTGCAGTGCGAGGGAGCCCTTTCCGAGGGCGCCGCGGTTTCGGCGGATCGCGAGAGCATCCGTGTCCGGCGACTGCCTCTGCGGTAGCGGCCGCGGAGCTTCAGCGATCTCGTGGATTGTTTCGGGCGAGGTGATGCTGAACTACGGACAGTGGTCCGATTCTGTGGTTTTCGGATGCCCGTTGCGGTACTCTCCGGGCGGGCGACGACCCAATCAGGGACGATTCACTACATCTCAGGACGGTTTGACCGGGGCAGCGCAACTCTGCAGTCGCAGCCAGGCGGTAGGGCTAGGGGTGGTTTCAGCGCTTCCGCGGTCGGGTGCTCCGTCTCTGGTAACCGGCTTACCTTCGCCGGCGCCAGGATGGTCGGCGGCTTGGAGAAAGTGCCCACCTGCTTGGCACTTTGAGATAGACTCCGAATCGTGCAAGATCCTCCCAAATGGCCAGGCATGGATATTTACTATCTCATTTTGGACGCGGGCGACTTCATTGTCTGCCTTGACAGCGACCTCGACGTCGACTGGCGGACCTCCGAAAAGTACGATGAGAACGGTCACAAGGATCCCGCGGAACAGAATGCGATATTGAATCTCGCTGCAAGCTTGGAGTGTATACCGAATGACCACCACAAGAAGAACGTCCGCCTTAACTTCAAGAGGATGATCGGCGAAGGGGTCGCAAGGTCTCTTGACAATGACTATGAGGGAGCCAGGAACATCATCGAGAAGGCGCGTCTATATATCGCTGATCGTAACATTGAAACGGCCAGGTATTGGCAGCTACTCACAGCTTGCGCATTAGGGCTGCTCTCTGGCTTCTCTGGGCTGGCACTGTGGGTTTTCCGAGCTCAGTTGATTCGTGTATTTGGCGATTCCGGACATCTTCTCCTCCTTTCCGGCATGTCGGGATCCCTTGGCGCGATCCTATCAATGGCTTTCCGAATGGGCCATAGCTTCCCTACCAGCGAGGCACCGAGAAGCCTGCACATTCTGGAGGCGGCATCGAGAGTGTTTGCAGGATGCCTTTCTGGAGTACTAATGGCAGGCTCAATTAAGATTGGCCTAATCCTGCCGATATTCAAAGATGCAGGACAGACACACCTCTTGGTACTCGTTGCGGCCATGGCCAGTGGTGCAAGTGAACGGTGGGCACCATCTCTCATCGCCCGAATCGAAGGCAGTCCTAGTGAGGAGCGTTCGAAGAAAGGAAAGACGAAGTGAACCGACGCGCAGTTATCGTCTCAAACCCTGGCGAGACGGGACAGGAAACGGTGGCTTGCCGCGTCCCAGGGGATGAGGAAAACGGCTCCGCTGTCGACCTGCTGGATGCGGCGGCGGATTTCCTCCCGCCAGGCTTCTTCCGCGGCCACGTCAACCGTTTGATCCAGACTGCCGATCAAGGAGTCGATCAGCGCGCCACGTGCTTCGGGCGATAGGGCTAGCGCATCTTGGAGCACTCTTTCCGCCCACTCCGCGCCCCCATTGACACCGCCGCCCGCCTTCCTGTACAAATAGAGTACAGGCGAACAAACGGCGAACATGGGCGCGGCGGCTCTTCGGGAACAATTCGATTCCTTTCTCGGCGGTCCACTGGACTGGCGGGCGCGCCCTCTCCCTGACACCGTCCCCGGCGGCGTCGCCGGAATCGCCCTGCCCCGCGGCGGGCTGGTCGAAATCGTGGGGCCAGCCTCGTCCGGGCGCACCAGCCTGTTGCTGGCAATTCTGGCGGCGGCCGGCGAGCGGCGGGAGGCGTGCGCGCTGGTGGATGCCGAAGACGCCTTCGATCCCGGTTCGGCGGCCGGGGCCGGGGTGCGGCTGGAGGGGCTACTGTGGGTGCGCTGCGGCCACAACGCCGAACATGCTCTGAAAGCGGCAGACCTGCTGATCCAGGGCGGCGGCTTCGGGCTGGCCATTCTGGACCTGGGCGATACGCCGCCGGCCGCGGCGCGCCGGATCTCGCTCACCTCGTGGTTCCGGCTGCGGCGGGCGGTGGAGCACACGCCCGCGGTGCTGGTCACCGTGGCGCGGGAATCGCTCTCGGGCTCCTGCGCGTCTCTGGTGCTGGAATGCGGGCGCGAGTGCGCGGCGTGGTCGGGCGTGGAGCCGTCATCGCGCCTGCTGCGCGGCATTCGCGCGCGCGCAACTTCAACTCATGGGAGCCGGACATGTTCGCCTGTCTTCACGGCCGCGGCGCTCTGACGGCGCTGGCGCTGGAGTTTTCGCCGGTGGTGGAAGCAACCGGCGCGGGAACCGTGGCGTTCGACGTTTCGGGGCTGGACCGGCTCTTCGGACATCCCCAGGATCTGGCGGCGGCCATTGCGCGGCGCGCCGCGGAGGTGCAAGTGGAAGCCAATCTCTCGCTCGCCGATAACCCGGACGCGGCCATCTGCGCGGCACGCGGATTTCCGGGGGTCCACGTGATTCCGCGCGGCGACGAGAGCAAGTTCCTGGGCGAGTTGCCCATCGCGCTGCTGGAGCCTTCCGCGGAATTACGCGACACGCTGGAGCGGTGGGGCATCCGCCGCTTTCGCGACCTGGCGGCGCTGCCTCCGCTGGGCATTGCCGAGAGGCTGGGGCCGGAGGGGTTGCGGCTGCGCGAACTGGCGCGCGGCGAGGCGGAGCGGAAGCTCGTGCCAGTGGAGGAGCCAGCGCGGTTCGAGGACGCTATCGAGCCGGAGTATCCCGTGGATCTGCTGGAGCCGCTTCAGTTTCTGCTGGCGCGGTTGCTGAACGGCCTCGCCACGCGGTTGGCCACGCGCGGCCTGGCGACCGACGAACTGCGGCTGCGGCTGCGCCTCGAAACCCGCGCCACCCACGAGCGCACGCTGCGCCTGCCGGTGCCCTCGCTGGATTCCAAGGCCATGCTGAAGCTGCTGCAGCTCGACCTGGAGGCGCATCCGCCCGCGGCGCCGGTGGTGCACGTGTGGCTGGGGACGCGCCCGGTGCATCCGCGCGCGGCGCAGGGCGGGCTGTACGCGCCCATGGCGCCGGAGCCGGTGAAGTTAGAGTTGACGCTGGCGCGCATCCGCAAGGTGGTGGGGGCGGACCGCGTGGGCACGCCGGAGTTGCTGGATACGCACCGGCCGGACGCGTTCCGCATGGCGGAATTTGGGGCCGCGAAGCCGCGCGCGGAGGAGCGGCCGCCGGTGCAGGCGCGGCTGGCGTTGCGCCGGTTTCGTCCGCCGCTGCGGGCGCGCGTGGCGATTGCGAGCGGCAAGCCGGGCTTCGTGACGGCGGAAGGCATTCGCGGCAAGGTGCTGGATTTAGCGGGTCCGTGGCGCACCTCGGGCGACTGGTGGAGCACCGACCCCTGGTCGCGCGACGAGTGGGACATTGCACTCTCCGATGGGGCGCTGTATAGGATTTACTGCGAGCCGAAGGGGTGGTTTGTGGAGGGGAACTACGATTAGGCCTTTGACCGCGTGATTTGGCGCCTATGCCGGGCCGCTCGCTAACGCTCGCGGTTCTGGGGCTTGACACACGGAACCGCGAGCGTTAGCGAGCGGCCCGAGGCAGAGGAACATTATCTTGTGGTCACGGCACTAGAGTCTTATGTGGGGCAGGATGGCAATCGGCCCAACCGCCGCTGGAAGGCTTTGTGCAACCCTCTGAAGGCGGGTTGACGGGGTACCCCTCTTAGGGGTCCGCCGCAGGTTAACAACCTGCCCCACATAAGACGGGCACCGTGCGCAAAAGGCTGAGTAGGTAGTAGGACAAAGACCGGCGCGCGAAGGGGTAGTACCAGGCTTATGGCTGCATTCGTCGAACTTCACGCCCGCTCGGCGTTCAGCTTCCTTGAAGGGGCTTCGGTACCCGAGGACCTCATCGAAGCCTGCGCGCAATTCGACATGCCGGCCATGGCCATCGTCGACCGCAACGGCGTCTACGGCGCGCCGCGGTTTCATATGGCGGCGAAGAAGGCCGGCATCCGCGCGCACATCGGCTCCGAGATCACCTGCACCAACGGCCTCTCCTATCCCCTGTTGGTGGAAACCCGCGAAGGCTACCGGAACCTGTGCCGGCTGGTTACCCGCATGAAACTGCGCGCGCCCAAGGGCGAAGGCGCGGCCAGCATGGAGGAAATCGCGGAGTTCTCGGGCGGCCTCATCTGCCTCACACGCCACCCCGACGAGCGGCTGCTCGATATCTTCGGCAAGCGCCATCTCTACGCCGAGTTGCAGCGGCATTACCATCGCGAGGAAGAGGCGCGCAACCAGGCCATCCTCGAGCGCGCCCGCCGGCTGGGCATCCGGGTGGCGGCGTCGAACGGGACGGCGTATGCCTCGCCCGAGCGGCGCGAACTGCTGGATACGTTCACCTGCGTGCGCCACAAGACCACCCTCGCCGCCGCCGGACGCCTGCTGGAGCGCAATTCCGAACGGCACGTCAAGGCCCCGGCGGAGATGGCGCGCCTGTTCGCGGATTGCCCGGAGGCCCTGGCCAGCACGCTCGAAATTTCCTCGCGGCTGGAATTCACGCTCGCCGACCTGGGCTACGAATTCCCGCGCTACCCGGTGCCCGAGGGGCAGACCATGGCCTCTTTCCTGCGCGCCCGCGTGGAGGAAGGCGCGCGCTTCCGCTACCAGCCGTACCGCGAGAAAGCGCGGCGGCAGATCGAGCGCGAGTTGGCGCTCATCGAAAAGCTGGGGTTGGAGGGCTACTTCCTGGTCGTGTGGGACATCGCCCGCTTCTGCCGCGACAACGGCATCCTGGCGCAGGGGCGCGGTTCGGCCGCCAACAGCGCGGTGTGCTACGCGCTGCAAATCACGGCCGTGGACCCGGTAGGCATGGAGCTGCTCTTCGAACGCTTCCTGTCCGAAGAGCGCGGCGAGTGGCCCGACATCGATATCGACCTGCCCAGCGGCGCCCAGCGCGAACGCGCCATTCAATACGTCTACCAGCGGTTCGGGAAGCTGGGCGCGGCCATGACCGCCAACGTGATCACCTACCGCGGCCGTTCGGCGGCGCGCGAGGTGGGCAAGGCGCTGGGCTTCGAGGTCACCTCGCTCGACCGCCTCTCCGCCCTGGTGCGCACCTGGGAATGGAAGGACCCCGCTAACACCACCGAGCGCCAGTTCGGCGAGGCCGGCCTGGACCTTTCCAACCCGCGGGTGCGCAAATTCTGCGAGCTATACAAAATGACGCAGGACCTGCCGCGCCACCTGGGGCAGCACTCCGGCGGCATGGTGATCTGCCAGGGGCAACTCGATGGCGTGGTGCCGCTCGAACCGGCCACCATGCCCGGCCGCGTGGTGGTGCAGTGGGACAAGGAAGACTGCGCCGACATGGGCATCATCAAGGTGGACCTGCTGGGGCTGGGCATGATGGCGGCGCTCGAAGAGACGGTGCGGCTGGTGCCGCGGGCCTACGGCGTGACCGTCGACCTGGCGCACCTGCCGCCGGACGATCCGGCGGTTTTCGCGGCATTGCAAAAGGCCGACACCGTAGGCATGTTTCAGGTGGAGAGCCGGGCGCAGATGGCCTCGCTGCCGCGCATGCGGCCGGAGCGGTTCTACGACATCGTGGTGCAGGTGGCGCTGATCCGCCCCGGGCCCATCGTGGGCAAGATGGTGCACCCGTTTCTCAACCGGCGGCAGGGCCGGGAGGCGGCCGATTGCCTGCACCCCTCGCTCGAACCGGTGCTGCGGCGCACCCTGGGCGTGCCGCTGTTTCAGGAGCAGTTGCTGCGCATGGCCATGATCGCGGCGGGCTTCACCGGCGGGCAGGCCGAGGAGTTGCGCCGTGCCATGGGCTTCAAGCGGTCGGAGAAGCGCATGGCGGAAATCGAAGTGAAACTGCGCGCGGGCATGGCGCGCAATGGCATCGAGAGCAAGGTGCAGGACGATATCGTCCGCTCCATCACGTCCTTTGCGCTGTACGGCTTTCCGGAATCGCACGCCGCCAGTTTCGCGCTGCTGGCCTATGCCAGCGCCTATCTGAAGTGCCATTACCTGGCGGCCTTCACCTGCGCCCTGCTGAATAATCAGCCCATGGGATTCTACTCGCCGGCCATTGTAATAAAGGATGCGCAGCGGCACGGGTTGCGCGTGTTGCCGGTGGACGTGGCGGTTTCCGAGTGGGAGTGCACGCTCGACGGGCCGATCGGGCAGCCGCGCCTGCGCCTGGGGTTGCGCTATGCCCGGGGACTGCGCGAAGATGCCGCGCGGGCGATTCTGACGGCGCGGGCCGAGCGCCCGTTCAGCAGCATCGACGACCTGGCGCTGCGCGTCCGCGGGCTGCGCAAGGACGAGATCGCGCAGCTAGCGGAGATCGGGGCGCTGAACCCGCTCGACCGGGGCCATCGCCGCGACGCGCTGTGGCAGGCCTCGCGCGCCATTCTGCCGGTGGGTCCGCTGCTGGAACCACTCGAAGAAAGCGGCCGGGCTTCGCCGCTCGAAGCCATGACCGGCGAGGAGCGCCTGGCATCCGACTACCGCGGCACCGGCGTGACGGTGGGCCGCCATCCCATGGCGTGGCGCCGCGCCGAGATGAACGCGCTAGGGGTGACGCGCGCCGCCGACCTGGCCGGGATGTCCGGCGGCCGCTACGTGCGCGTGGCCGGATCGGTGATCGTGCGGCAGCGTCCAGGCACCGCCAAGGGCTTCGTGTTTCTAAGCATGGAGGATGAAACCGGTATCCTGAATGCGATCATTAACCCGGATACTTTCGAGCGGTATAAGTTCGCGGTGCTGGGAAGCCGGTTCCTACTAATAGATGGTTCGCTGCAGAATCAGGATGGGGTGGTTTCGGTGAAGGCCGGACGGATTTCGGCGCTGCAAGCGGGGGCGGCGGCGGAGTCGCACGATTTTCATTGAGGGGGGAAGCAAACGGTCGCAGGTGGTGCCGGGCATCGCCGTTTGGGAGAATGAAAGGCGGGAGAGGAGACCTGTTGAGATACGATCCGGGGACAGACAACAGGGCAGCCGAAATTGGGCAGGAGCAGCTTGGAGCGCCCCTCCACGACACAGATGCCATCCGGCTGAAAGTCAACGGGGCTTTAATGCCGGATCGAAAGATCGATCTTGGTCAGTTCATGACGCCGTCGGTCATCGCGGAGTTCATGGCGAGCATGTTCGACGCCTCCTCTTCACCTGCTTCCCTGATGGATGCAGGAGCCGGAATTGGGTCGCTTACCATCGCCGCCGTCGGGAGACTCGGCGGCGTCGAATCGGTAGATGCGTGGGAAGTCGATCCCCTGATGTTGGAGCACCTGGAAACCAACCTCAAGAGACTCGACGTGAACCACCGTGTGCTCGCTGCCGATTTCATCGAGTCGGCGGTCATGCGGATCGCTCTTGCCAGGGAGAAACGGTACACTCATGCGATCCTGAATCCCCCCTACAAGAAGCTCGGCAGCAGTTCGGCTCATCGGGCGCTACTCCGAAAAGTGGGGGTCGAGACCGTCAACCTCTACGCCGCGTTTGTCGCCCTCTCCGTTCTGCTGATGCAGGATCAGGGGCAGGTGGTTGCCATCGTTCCCCGCTCGTTCTGCAACGGGCCATACTACAAGCCGTTCCGGGAACTTCTACTGAAGACCTGTTCCCTGGAACGGATTCACGTCTTCGAGGCCAGGAACAAAGCCTTCAAGGACGATGACGTGTTGCAGGAAAACGTCATCGTCAAACTCGTGAAGGGAAAGAAGCAGGGCGACGTCGGTGTCTCGACTTCACATGACCAACGGATGACGGATTACTCCGAGCGGAGATTGCCCTTCACCGAAATCGTGAAGCCGGCCGATCCGGAATTCTTCATACACGTTCCAACGGAAGAGGAGGACGCCACTGCCGAACCGGCCTCTTCCAACACTCGCTTGAGGAGATTGGCGTCGAGGTCAGCACCGGGCCGGTCGTCGATTTCCGCTTGAAGAGCCAATGGCTGGCCGATCCGGCCCCTGGCTCTATCCCGCTCCTATACCCGCATCATTTCTCAAGCGGCGCGCTGGAATATCCGAAGCGCCACAAGAAGCCGAACGCCCTCCACAACACCGAGGAGGTTCGGAAGTGGCTGATGCCGAATGACTGCTATGTCTTGGTAAAACGTTTCTCTTCGAAAGAAGAAAGGCGCAGGGTGGTTGCCTACGTGGTCAACCCCAAGGACATTAAGTGCGATCAGGTAGGATTCGAGAACCACTGGAACGTCTTTCACCGTCAGAAGCGGGGCATTGCGCCGGTTATAGCGGCCGGGTTGGCTTGCTTCCTAAACTCAACCATTCTGGACAAGCACTTTCGAGTCTTCTCAGGCCATACCCAAGTCAATGCCGCCGACCTGAGAAACATGAGATACCCAAGCGTGAGTGTCTTGACGGCCCTGGGACAGCGCTACCGCCGTGGCATGACGCAACTCGAAATAGACGAAACCGTCAGGCAAGCGGATGCGCAAAGAAACTAAGCTGAACCAAGCACGGGCGATTCTCGCGGACCTCGATCTCCCAAAGGAACAGCGGAACGAGCGGACCGCTCTCTGTCTTTTGCCTTACTGAATCTGACGCCGGGCGGCAGGTGGGCCAATGCGCAGTCGCCGATGATCGGGATCACGCCCATCATGGATTGGGTGAGGACCCACTACGGTAAGGACTATGCCCCGAACACCAGAGAGACCGTCCGCCGCCAATCGATGCATCAGTTCGTCCAGGCTGGCATTTGTCTTTACAACCCGGATAGACCAGAGCGGCCCGTGAACAGTCCTCATGCCGTCTACCAAGTCGCTCCGGAACTCCTCGACGTACTCCGGGCATACAACACAGCCCGGTACAAGACCAAGCTGGCCGCATACCTTTCGGTACGGACGAAGCTCTCTGAGATGTATGCGAAGCGCCGCGAGATGGAGATGGTTCCGCTGAAGGTCCGGGAAGGCACGGAAATCCTGTTGTCCGCGGGTGCGCACTCCGTGCTCATCAAGCAGATCGTGGAGGAGTTCGCGCCGAGGTTTGTCACCGGCGGACGGCTGGCGTATGTCGGAGATACTGGGGACAAGTACGGTTACTTTGACGCGGACTTACTGCGGCAGCTTTGTGTGGTATTGGACGGCCACGGAAAGCTGCCGGATGTGGTGATCTACTCGGAAGCGAATAACTGGCTTTTTCTCGTGGAATCGGTCACCAGCCACGGCCCGGTCGACTCGAAGCGCCACGCGGAACTCGAACGCCTCTTTGCGGGCTGCTCCGCCGGGCTCGTGTACGTCAGTGCTTTCCCGAACCGGAAGGTGTTCCTGAAGTACAGCGAGGCAATCGCTTGGGAGACGGAGGTGTGGTTCGCGGATGCTCCAAGCCACATGATCCACTTCGACGGCGCCAAGTTCCTGGGTCCATACATAAAGGCGGGAAGCTGAGCCGGCGCGAGGTGAAGGCTCATTGGGGCACCGAAGCGCGCTCCGTTGGTGTCTACGAGGATACGCACTTACCAGCGGTCCGGATAGAGGCTTTCCCGGCTCAGCGCTTCATCGGGAATCGGGGGGGCACTTGGAAAACTATCCGCCCACTCCTCGAACTGACGAGACCATTCCTCGGCGCTCAAGCGCGAAGGTGCGGCACCGCCAGCCCGCTCTTCGACAACGCGCTGGAGAAACGCGTCCACCGACAAGCCGTCGGTAGCCGCCAGCCCCTTAAGGCGCTCCTCAAGGTCGGGACTCAAATGTAGGCTCATCGGGATGCTCCCTCAAATCCAGAATAGCCCACTACCAGCACTGCGTGGAACTCCGCCTCTGCTTTGCGCCAATTCTACTGGCACCCAAAAGAATTCAGCGCCGACAACACAATGGCTCGCGCAAAGACGCCAAGCCGCCAAGAAGACAAGCGAGTGCTTCTTTGCGGCTTGGCGCCTTTGCGCGAGGCATTGTTTTTGCCGCGGCTTCCCACCCCGCCCGGCCCAAGCAGGCAACCGTTCGGAGCGGTCCACCCGCGGCCGTTCCCGCATCCGCCGCCCACCCCACGTTGCGACGGCGCGCCCATTATGCTATTTATGGGTTCAAGTCGGACGCATTGATCCAACTAGAGGCCGCCCTGCTGGTGTAGCGACGGTCAATCATAGGTCTCTTCAAAAGGATGGCATCTCGTGGAAGCTGTCAATCGCAAACTCATCCGTCCGTCCCTCAACGAAATGAAGGAGCAGGCTGTGCCTCCTCGCCGGGTGCCTCCGCAGAAAAAGCCGGTTCCGCCGGATCAGACCAACGCCGAGAATTTTTACTACGTAAAGCAGATGCAGGCGAAAACAGCTATGGTTTTCGTGCTGCGCGATGGCGAGACCCTGCACGGCGTCATCGAGTGGTACGACAAGTGCTGCCTGAAGGTAAACCGCACCGAAGGGCCAAATCTGCTGCTGTACAAGCCGGCCATCAAGTACATGTATAAGGAAGGCTAGGCCTTCCGCGTCCGCTCCCGGAATGCGCCCCGCAGCGCAGCCGAGTCACGCTTCGTAGGAGCCACGCCCGCTCCACAACTCCATTGATTTCAAACGTTCCGTTCCCGGCCCGGTATACCACCAGAAACGCCGAAGGGCCATGGAGCGGCAGTTCATAAACGCCGATCTGTTATCGTAGAAGTGACCTTCTGCCATGCCATTTCACATTCAGCCTTTGCATGAGTTTCTGGTCCGGCCGGCACTTCCGGGTTCGCTCTCCCGCCTGGGGGAACTGGCCTACAACCTGCTTTGGGGTTGGGAACTGGCCGTGCGCTCGGTGTTCCGCCGCCTGGACCCGTTACTGTGGAGAGATAGCGGATACAACCCGATCCTGATGCTGGGACGGGTGTCGCAGGCAACCCTCGAGCGGGCCGCCGCCGATCCGCGATTCGTGGCGCTCTACCGGACGGCGTGCGAGACCTACGACGCCCGTGTGCGCAAGGCCACGCATTCCCCGGACGGCAAACTGGTGGCCTACTTCTCTGCCGAGTACGGGCTAACGGAGTGCCTGCCGGTGTACTCCGGTGGTCTGGGAGTTCTGTCGGGCGATCATTTGAAATCGTCCAGCGACCAGGACTACCCGCTGATCGGCCTGGGCCTGCTCTACCAGCAGGGGTATTTCCGCCAGGCGCTGAATCCGGACGGATGGCAGCAGGAACGCTATCCCACCAACGATTTCTACACCCTGCCCATAATGACGGTGAAGGACGCCAGCGGAAAGGACCTGAAGGTATCGGTAAAGCTGCCCACCGGCGACGTGCACATCCAGGTGTGGAAGTTGGGCGTGGGCCGCATTTCGCTATACCTGCTGGACACAAACATTCCCGAAAATGAGCTGCCGCAGGATCGCGACATCACCGATTCGCTGTACGGCGGCGATATCGACACCCGCATCCGGCAGGAGATCGTACTGGGGATCGGTGGCATGCGGGCCTTGCAGGCCATGGGTCTGAAGCCCACCGTCTTCCACATGAACGAAGGCCACTCCGCATTCCTCGCCCTGGAACAGATCCGCGTGTATATGCGGGACCATGGCCTGAGCTTCGACGAAGCCCTGGTGGCCGCGCGGACAAGCAACATCTTCACTACGCACACGCCGGTTCCGGCGGGAATCGACCTGTTCGAGCCGGGGTTGATGTACCACTATTTCTCGGGGTACTGCGCGGAGGTGGGCATCGATTTCCAGCAACTGATGGCGCTTGGACGGCGCAACGTCTACGACCGCGACGAGCGGTTTTCCATGGCGGTGCTGGCGCTGAATTTGTCCGTGTATCGCAACGCGGTGAGCCGGCTGCACCGCCAGGTATCGCAGGAGATGTTCCACGAGTTGTGGCCGCAACTGCCGGTGTGGGAGGTGCCGATCACCTCCATCACCAACGGCGTTCACGTGCCGAGCTGGCTGAACGGGGACCTGGGGCTGCTCTACGACCAGTACCTGGAGCCGGATTGGCGGCAGCGGTTCAACGACAAAGGCATTTGGGACCAGATAATGGACATTCCCGACGAGGAGTTGCTCGAAGTGCACCGGCGGCGCAAGCGGCGGCTGGTCAGCTTCGTTCGGGCACGGCAACATGCCTCGGCGGTACGCCGCCAGTCTTCGGCTTCGGAAATCCGAAAGTCCAGCGAGGTGCTCGATCCCAACGCCTTCACCATCGGCTTTGCGCGGCGGTTTGCCACTTACAAGCGCGCCACGCTGCTGTTCCGCGACGTCGAGCGGCTCAAGAAGATCATCCTCAACAAAGAGATGCCGGTGCAGATCGTGATTGCCGGCAAGGCGCATCCCAAGGATCAACCGGGGAAGAGCTATATCCGCGAGGTAGTGCAGTTTTCGCACGACGCGGAACTGTGGAAGTATGTGGTCTTCGTGGAAGACTACGACATGAAGATCGCGCGCGAACTGGTGCAGGGCGTGGACCTGTGGCTCAACAATCCGCGGCGCGGCGAGGAAGCCTGCGGCACCAGCGGGATGAAGGCGGCCATCAACGGCGTATTGAACCTGAGCATTCTGGACGGCTGGTTCGACGAGGCCTACGAGAACTCCGGCGGGTGGGCCATCGGCGACCGCGACCAGTATTCCGAAGATCAGGACGCGCTCCACGCCAGCGCCATCTATTACCTGCTGGAAAACGAAATCGTGCCGATGTTCTACGATCGCAAGGAGCAGACCCCGCGGGAATGGATGCGGCGCATGAAGCAGTCGCTGACCTACATCACGCCGCACTACGACTGCCGGCGCATGGTGCACGAGTACATGAGCGAGCTTTACGATCCCGCGCACGAGCAGCACATGCGGCTGCTGAGCGGGGATTACGCCCTGCTGCGCGAGAAAGCCGCGTGGGACCGCAGGATCCGCGAGGCGTGGGACAAAGTGCGGTTCCTCGATGCGGGACCGGGGCCGGTGGGGCCGGTGATCAGCGGGCGGCCCGTGCCGGTGCGAGCTGCTATCGACCTAGCTGGGCTCGAGCCCAGCGACGTGCAGGTGGAAGTGGTGATCGGCAGCGTGGACAACAACGGGCACCTGGAGGAGACCGAGGTCGTGGTGCTGCCTCCGGTGGAGCGGCACGAGCGGGTAGCAGTGTTCGCCCGGGACATCGTGCCGGAACGTACCGGCCGGCTGGGGTACGCCCTGCGCATCAGCCCGAATCACTTCGACGATCCGCTGGCGCGGCCGTGCAATAGCCTGCTGAAGTGGAGCTCGATCGGGTAGCGGCGGCGCCGCGCCTCAGATCTGGTAGTCCACCACGTAGTCTTCGTGCGACTTCTTCTGAACCACCTTCACGTTGTTCGCCTCCAGAACGACCAGCGAATGCGGCGGCACGCTGGAGGTGAGGAAGACGCTGGCGCCGATGGTGCTGTCCTCTCCCACCACCGTATCGCCGCCGATGATGGTGGCCCCGGCGTATACCGTTACCCGGTCCCCGAGGGTGGGATGGCGCTTCTGCCCGCGCAACGCCTGCCCCGCGGCGAGCGAGCGGGCAACCAGGCCGACGCCCTGGTACATCTTGACGTGGTTGCCGATGTCGGCCGTCTCGCCCACCACCGTCCCGGTGCAGTGATCCACGAAGAAATGGGTGCCTATGCGGGCCCCCGGGTGAAGGTCCATTCCGGTGCGGGAGTGCGCCCATTCGGTCATGATACGAGGAATGAGCGGGATGTTATCGAGATACAACTCGTGCGCCAGCCGCTGCACGGCGATAGCTTCGATGAACGGGTAGGCGACAATGACTTCTTCCTTGCTGAAGGCCGCGGGGTCGCCGTTGTAGGCGGCCTCGGTGTCGGTCCGCAGCAGTTCCCGAACCCGCGGGAGGTTGCCCAGGAACTTGAGCGTGAGCTCGCGTGCCAGGTCGCGCGGGTCCACCTCGCCCAATCCGGCGGGTGGGGCGTACTCCAGGCTCTTCCCGATCTCGGTTTGCAGGCGGCCAAGCACGCTGTCGAGAAGCCCGGAGGTTACGGCTTCGATTTCCGAAAAGTGCAACGGCGTCTCGTCGAAGAACCCGGGGAACAGCAAGCGCAGCAGGTCCGCCGTGATTCCGGCGATGACCCGCTTGGACGGCAGGTTCTTGCCGTCCACGTGATTGATGCCGCCCGCGGCAGCGTAGGACTCCATCAGGCGGCCGGTCAAATTGGCCACTGTCAACGGCATCGTGCGCCTTTCATTATGAGGCCGGGTGGGCCGCGCCCGCACGCGCCCTCCCAGGTCGAATCCGGAAATCACCAGTTTACCAGTTCAGGCGCGTGGGACCGGCGGCGTATAGCCACGTGCCGGGCGCGTTAAAATCGACAACGTGCCTATGCGCTCCAGCGCGGTCGTCCGCGGCGAAAACACCGAAGACACCCGGGAACGGACGCTGGTCCATGCGGTCAACGAGGCGGCTTTCGGCCGGCCGGACGAAGCGCGCCTGATCGACGCTTTGCACACCGAGGGGGCAGCGCTCCTCTCGCTCGTCGCCGAACTCGACGGACAAATCGCCGGCCATATCCTGTTCAGCCGCATGTGGATCGACGGAAGCGGCGATCCGGTTCCAGCCGTCGCCTTGGCCCCCATGGCCGTGTTACCTGGGCACCAGCGCCGCGGTATCGGCGGCCAACTGATCCGCCAGGGCCTGGATGCGTTACGTGGCCGGAGCGAGCGGATCGTACTCGTCCTCGGGCACCCGGAATACTATCCGCGCTTCGGCTTCAGAACCGCGGGGGCGCTGGCCATCGAAAGCCCGTTTCGCCCCGAGGCCTTCATGGCGTTGGAACTCGTTCCGGGCGCGCTCGACGGCGTACGGGGCAAGGTGAGATATCCCGTCGCGTCCGGGCTATAGATGCGGTCAGGTTGGCGGCTTGCAATGCGCTGAAGACCCGCTTCCGCTCCCGGCGGCAGCTTGCTCTTCAGCGAAGCCTCGGACAGCAGGATCTGCCATGCGGAGACCGATGACAGCCTCACCGTGCCGTTCGATGCGGACAGGGCCGGCACGGGAACTGCGGGCGGCGGCGCATTTCGGCGCGGATGCGCCGTCGATTGCCGTTTGCCATCGGGGCCGAGGCCGCCGCACCAGTGGTGGCTATGAGCGAAGCGGCTGTGCTACGGTAGTGGCTACACGAAGTAAAGAAGCGGGGAGTTGACAAGGATGGGCGTGCCGGATGTAACAGTGCCACGTGGCAAGGGAGCCCCAGCGGAGGATGCGTTGGAGCTAGAGGCGCTGGTGTCTCGTGTGGCCTCCGGCAGCACCCTTGAGAAGTCGCCTCGCCTTAAGGCTTTCTTCCTCCACGTGTGCCGTTGCGCTCTCGACAACAAGCCCGAAGCGGCAACGGAGCACCAGGTTGGCATTTCCGTGTACGACCGGCCTGCCGGTTACAACCCGAACGAGGACAATATTGTCCGCTCGCAGGCCCGGCTTCTGCGCATGAAGCTGGAACACCACTTCGCCAATGAGGGCAAGGGCGAGTCGATTGTCATCACCATCCCGAAGGGCCGGTACCTCCCCGTCTTCGAGCCACGTTTCGAAGAGCCGGTCGAATCCCCCACACCAGTGCGGGGCAAACCCCGCCGTTTACTACAGGTGTTCATCGGGGTAGCCGTGCTACTGGGACTGGTGATCGCCTGGCTCGGCTACCTGCTCTTCCAGTCGGAATCTCACACTCCAAAGGCTTCCATCGTTCCCGGGGTGTCAGTTCCCCGGCAGGGGCGGAGCGAGGGGAGTCCGCCGCCGGCCGGATCGGCCCCTGCCGGTGCGGAGATCCGTATCGCCGCCGGTCATACGGGCGCTCCATACGTGGATGTGACTGGGCGGCGTTGGGACGCTGACCGCTACTACCAAGGGGGCGTTTCCCAGCCCGGTCCGCATCATTTCTTTCCACCCGTGGCCGACTCGGGCCCGTTCAAGTCTTTGCGGCAGGCGATCTCCGGCGAGCTGACGGTGGCGGAATCGCAGCGGCAGTTCCGCTACGACATCCCAATGCCTTCGGGCGTTTACGAGCTTAGGCTCTACTTCGCCGATCCCGACAGGCTGCCCGATACGGACAGGAAGGAGGACGCCCAGAACCTTCGCCATTTCCATGTGAACCTGAACGGCCATCCGTTGCTGGTGGATTTCGATCCGGTTGCCGACGGCGGTTCCGCAGCCGTCGACGTACGTGTTTTCACGGATGTGTACGCGGCGGCTGACGGCAAACTGCACCTGGATTTCCTCTCCAGTTGGGGGAGCCCCGCATTCGTAAGTGCACTGGAACTGACCCCGGGTACGCCGGGAAGGCTGAAGCCGATCCGGATTTCCGCCCATCAATCGGGAATGGTAGATGCCGGCGGCACGCAGTGGAGCGGGGACAATTACTTCATAGGGGGCCGCACGTGGCTCTATGACAACTCCGGCAAAGGGCCGAAGATCCCCGTCCTCTACACCGGAGAACGGCATGGCAATTTCAGCTACGCCATCCCGGTTGTGCCAGGGAGTTACACTGTTAAACTCCATTTTCTCGAATCGTTCTTCAGTCCTTTGAGCCCGGAAGCGGTCTGTAGGGGGGCGGGGTGCAGAGTGTTCGATGTCTCCTGCAACGGCACGGTGCTGCTTCAGGACTTCGATGTTTTTCAGGCGGCCGCTGGGGCTTTCCGGTCCGTGGTCCGCGAATTCCACGGTCTTCATCCCAACTCCCAAGGCAAACTGCTGCTCTCGTTCTCGCCAAGAGTGAATTACGCCGAGATCAGGGCGATAGAAGTCATCGACGAAACGAAGTAGAGGGCTCGTTCCGGCCTCGCTCCCGCCTCGATCATGTGGGATCGCTGTAACTAATCGATGCCTATCCCCGGCCCTAGTAGATCCAATCGGTGGGATCGTGCCCTCTTCAAGCCTTCTGGTAGGCGTAGATTGCCGAAAGTCACTCACCAGCGCTTCCAAAATACGTACCGGCGGCGGTAATCCCGCTCCGGTGCTCCACAAAATGGAATCTGCCAACTGTTACAGCCCGTGCTGGTAGAGGTTCGATGGACTGCGCCGTATCGTACCTTGGGCCACACGGTGATCTCCACCCGTAACACCCCTGGCGGGAGTAATCGAAAGTGACTAGAATGGCTTAGGCTTGGGGTCAGACGTAGCGAGGAATCCTGTAGTGTGTTTAACAAATGAGGTTAGTCCGAGCTGAGATGAGTGTCAATAGGCTTGTCCGTACCGTCTCGGGCGGCGCGGATTCGAGCACACGGCCCCCCGCCTTGATTGAAGCAAACCTTTAGAAGGAGAGAGACATGCGAAAAGTGCTTTTCCATACAGTCACGCATCCCATGTGGCGGATGTCCCTGTTGCTGATGCTTGCACTTGTGCTGTTTAGCACAGCGGCATATTGTCAGGAAACCGGCAGCATCGTGGGAACAGTGACTGACCAGAGCGGCGCAGCAGTTCCAAACGCCGCGGTCAAAATCACCAATGTGGAAACCGGAATTGTCCATTCCACCACAACCAACTCCACAGGCAGCTATTCGGCCCACGAGCTTCCGTTCGGACACTACAACGTTAAGGTCGAGGCGCCGGGGTTCAAGGCGATCGACCGGACCGGCATCGTTCTAAATGCGAATGACACCGTCCGCGCCGACGCCAGCCTGCAGGTCGGCGAGTCCAAGGAGAGTGTCACCGTCGAGGCCAACGCCGTTCAGGTCCAGGCGGACACCAATGAAGTTAGCCAGACCATTACCGACGCCCAGGTTGCGGATCTCGTCACCAACGGCCGCAACGTCCTTCAGCTTACGGCTCTGGTGCCCGGCGCCGCATCCACCATGCCGGATTTCGATTCCCCGATGGCGCAGAACCAAAGCCACTCGGTTTCCTTTGGCGGCCAGCGTCCGGACCACAACAACTGGATCGTCAATGGCGGAGAAGCCTATGACCGGGGCAGCGGGGGCATCCTTATCGTTTCCCCGTCTCAGGATTCGCTTCAGGAATTCAAGATCATGACGAGCAACTTCGCCGCCGACTTGGGCCAGGCATCCGGTGGCATGGTCACCATGGTCACCAAGAGCGGCACGAGGCAGTACCACGGCGGCGCCTGGGAGTACATGCGGAACAACGATCTTGACGCCACCCCGTTCTTCACCAATCTGAATGGCGGCAAGATACCGGAACTCCGCTACAATGCATTCGGGTTCAACTTTGGCGGGCCGGTTCCGAAAATCGGCCACGAGAAGAAGACCTTCTTCTTCTATAACCAGGAGTGGCGCAGGGAGATCCAGGGGGGCGCGATCAACGCGACCTCGGTTCCCGCTGCCGCCAAGGGCGGCGATTTTAGTTACCTCCTGCCGGTAGCTAATGGCGGAACTTGCACGGGCAGCAGTTGCAAGCAGCTCAAGGTTCCGGTCACAACCGACTCGGTCGAGATCGCCAAGCTAGCCGGGTTCGGGCTCACCCCCGGCGGGACCATCCCGAACAACAAGATCCCGGCCGGTCTGATCGATTCCAACACCACCGTGCTTTTGAACGCCGGCCTGTTCCCCGCGGCCAACGCAGCCAACAATCTGTACTACTCCGTGGCCAATAATGTGACCAACTTCCGCGAGGAGAACTTCCGCGTCGATCACACCATCGGGAACAAACTGGCCCTGATGGCCTCCCTGATCTACGACAACGGTATTCAATCGCAGTATCCCCCACTGTGGGCGGGCGGCACGTATGCAACGGCCGGTTCGGTCATGTCCGTTCCTTCCTGGGCGGGTGTGGTGCACTCCACCTACACCATCAGCCCGACTCTGTTGAACGAATTGGCGTTCAACTACAACGGCAATGACCTTGACATCAACGACGTCGGTCTCTGGCAGAAGCCGTCCGGATACAACGTGAAGAGCTTCTTCAGTGCCAACTCCGCCAACAAGCTGCCGGGGATCAGCGTCAATTCTCCGTACAACATTAGTTACACGCCTGGGTGGTGGCCCTGGGTCAATACCTGGCGCAGCTACCAGGTGAAGGACGACGTTCTTTGGAGCCACGGCTCGCACAACGTGAAGTTCGGCGGGTCCTATATGTACACTCACAAGTGGCAGCAGTTCCAGACCAACGCCGGCGGGCAATTCACATTCGACTCATCGGCCACCGGCAACGCGTTTGCCGACTTCCTGATGGGCTTCGCTTCCGGGTACAGCGAACCCGCCAATGTGGATTTCGTGCACATCACCACGAACAACTACAACCTCTATGCCATGGACGATTGGCGGGTCAACAACCGGTTGACGGTGAACCTGGGCCTTCGTTGGGAAGGTATTCCCCACGCGTACGACACCGAAGGCGATTCGTCGAATTTCTATCCGTACCTATACAACTCAGCGCAAGCGGCCCAGTTCCTGCCGAGCGGCGCTTTGAACACGGCCGGCCCCGGATTTACCACGATTCCCAATATCAAGCTATCGAGCGTGAGCTTCTACTTGAATGGAGTAGGCCTGGCCGGACGGAACGGAATTCCCAAGAGCCTGGTTACTAACCACTGGGACACGTTTGCCCCGCGCGTCGGATTTGCATACGATCTGACTGGAAAGCAGAAGACCATTCTGCGCGGCGGAGCCGGAATGTTCTATGAACGGCTCGCTGGCAACGAAGAGTACAACATGGGCCAAAGCAACCCTCCGTTTGCTTATACGTCTTCGCCGACCAACGTGTACTTCGACAATCCCGCAACGAGCTACACCTCCGGACTTACGGCGTCGGTGCCGTACTTCCCCGCCAACATGACCACGGTGGACAAGGAATACAAGATACCCACCTCGGTTCAGTGGAGCCTGGGAGTCCAGCAACAGTTGGCCCCACAGTCCGTATTGACAGTGAGCTATGTGGGCAACTCGAATTATCACCAGTCGGAAGGTGTCGGCATCAACACCCTATTCCCGAACGATACTGCGGACCGAATGGGCGTTTGCGGCGGCACTTGCGGTTATACCGGCGCCGCCCTGAACGCCAACCTCTACCGGCCGTATCAGGGCTGGTCCAGCATCGCCCCGATGGAGTTCGGCGCGACCTCCAATTACGAATCGTTGCAGATCAGCTTGAGAGCCACGTTGATGAAGGACCTGACGATCAACAGTGCCTACACGTATTCCCATAGTTTCGACATTCTCGACGGCGAAATCTTCAGCAACGTCAACAACCCCTTCAACACCCGTTGGGACTACGGTTCCTCCGGTTTTGACAGGCGGCAGATCTCGGTCACGAGCTTTATCTACAAGATCCCGTTGTTCCGGAAATCCGGCACCCAGCTAGTCAAGACGGTGGCGGGCGGATGGGAACTTTCCGGTATTGCACTCTTCGAGTCCGGGACCCCCACTAGCATCGGCGCCGGCCCCGATAACCTCGGGTTCGGCGGCAACACCGGCAACCGGGCGAACGCGGTCTCCTCCATCAGTTATCCGGGAACCCGCTTCCAGTGGTTCAGCACCGCGTCGTTCGCGCAGCCGGGACCCCTCCAGTGGGGTTCGGCGGCCAAGAATGACGTGGTCACCCCGGGCCGCAACAACTGGAACATGGCGCTGTTCAAGGCCTTCCAGGTGAAGGAGAACGCCCGGTTTGAGTTCCGTGCGGAGACCTTCAATACCTTCAACCACACGCAGTTTAACGGTCTGCAGACGTCGGTCACCTCCGGCAATTTCGGCCAGTTGACGGGCACCCAAAACGCGCGCACGTTCCAGCTCGGCGCGAAGTTCCTGTTCTAACCTGACAACAGGTAGCTCTACAAACTGCCCGCTTGCCGAGCCCACCGGTCCGGCAAGCGGGCAGTTGTTTTTTGGGACAGGCGCCCGCGTTGCCGCGATGCCGGACCCGAGGTCCTCTCCGTTACGAGCCACCACGCCCCAGATGGTGCAGGGGCGCCACGGTGCCTCCAATTCGTTGTCCACGGCGAACTGGCGGCTCTTCGACACTCCGAATGGCCGTATGCCGAAGCGCCTATCCGCTGTTCTATCGGTATCGTGACTTGAGCCGATGAGAACCATGGGGGGCTCACCGTCCGTCGTAAGCCCCGCCTGTATGCGGATTACGCCTATAAAACGGAGTAGTCGTTCCAGCGGAGGTCGATTTCGCACAGAACCTGCGCCAGAAGCGACCGGACCTATGGAGGAGCGCGAAACTCGATGATCGGCAGGCTCTGGGTGCTCGCGGCGTGTCTTGCCGGTCTGGCTGTCGCGCAGCGATTCAGTTTCCGGGATTACGGCGCGGAAGACGGTCTCACCAACCTGGTGATCACGAGCGTCCTCCAGGACCGCGCTGGCTTCCTTTGGGTGGCGACCCAGAATGGGCTGTTCCGCTATGATGGCTCGCGTTTCGAGCGCTACTCGAAGCAGGACGGGCTCCCATCTGCGAGTGTAAGTGGTCTGCACGAGGACGATAACGGAACGTTATGGGTGGCGACATCGCGCGGCGCCGCCAGGCGGACGGGAGAGCGGTTCGAGAGCGTGCGCATTGGACGGGAATACCAGGTGCGTGGCCGCGCCAGCATAACCTCCGATCGGCACGGGCGGGTGTATCTCGGCACTAGCGCCGGGCTTCTCGTGGGACACCCTCAAGAGGGCACCGGACAGTACAACTGGCAGTCCGAGCCAGATGCATCAGCCATGGGGCCAATCCAGTCGGTGGCGTGGCGTCAGCGGAGCGGCGAGTTGTGGGTCGCGGCAGCCAACGGTCTTTTCAGGATGAAAGATGGCCATGCAAGGCATTTCGGCCCCGTGGACGGCGTGCCAGAGGAGCGCTGGGACACGATCCGCACGGACTCGGAGAACCAGGTCTGGATTCGCAGTGCCCGGCGCCTGCTCGTTCTTGCGGCTGGAACGGACGTGTTCGTCCCACGCGACGATGGGCTGCCCAAGAGCACTGAGTATGGGGAGTTCGTCGTCACGCGCTCCGGCAAGCTGTTTGTGCCTACGGATTCGGGTTTAGCCGTCCGCTCGGGTACGCGGTGGGAGTTGCTCGATTCCAGGCGCGGCCTCACGGCGGACTCCACCTCGACGGTCTTCGAGGATCGGGAAGGATCCGTCTGGGTTGGGTTTGCGGGTTCCGGCCTGGCTCGCTGGCTGGGATATGAGAGGTGGGAGGGCTGGACGCGCTCGGACGGTCTGAGCAATGAAAGCATCGATGCCATAGAGCGAGACACCGCCGGGACTCTGTGGGTGGGCACGGACCACGGACTCAACTATCTCAGCCGGGGGCTTCCACCCGTCAAGGATCGCTGGCAACTCTGGGCCGCCAGGCCGGAGTTGGCCTCCGCAAAGATTCGCGCCTTGAAAGCGGATAGCGATGGCACGGTGTGGGTGGGGAGCGATCTGGGCGTCTACCGGCTCGATCCGAGGACCATGCGCACGGAGATCTACGGGCCGGAATCTGGAATTCCGGCAGCGCGCGTCTCCACCATTGAAGTGGACTCTGACAACCGAATATGGGCCGGTACTCGGAAAGGGCTGTTCCGCAGTACCGGCGCACGCCGCCCGCTCCGGTTCGAGCAACTCCACCCGCCGGGGGACTACGAGGGTGGATTCAATAAGATCCTCCGCGGCCGGGATGGTGGAATTTGGGTGGGCGGAAGCGGAGGCCTGCTGCACTTCGACGGCGCAGCCTGGACGCATTTCACCGTGCAGAGCGGACTGAAGGCCTCCGGTGTCGTCTACATGACAGAGGCCCGGAATGGCGCGCTTTGGATCGGCTACAGCGCTCCGGAAGGCGTCTCGCGAGTGGCGCTGGAAAGAGGCGTACTCAGGATCGAACATTTCACCACTAAGAACGGACTGCGTTCCGATGCAACGTATTCTCTCGGCTCCGGCGGCGGACGCATCTGGGTTGGCAGCGATTCGGGAGTGGATATCTTCGACGAAACGAGTTGGCGCCACTACGGACGGGCGGACGGCCTGATTTGGAATGACTGCAATAACGCGTTCTTTCCCGACGGCGATGGTTCGGTTTGGATCGGCACGAGCCGCGGGCTATCCCGGTTCTCACCGGTGGAACGGGACATTCCCAGCGCTCCGCCCCGGGTTGTGCTGACATCGGCGCGGTTCGGTCCGCGCCGTGTAACGCCAAGCTCTCCAATTGAAGTGTCCTACCGGGACCGGTCCGTCAGTGTCAACATCGCCGCCTTGACGTTCCTCGATGAAAACGAGGTGGTCCTCCGTTACCGGTTGCTCGACCTGCAGAATGATTGGAAGGAGACCAATCAGCGCGAAGTGCAGTACCCCGGGCTGCCAGCCGGAGCCTACGCGCTGGAGGTGATCGCGCGCAACTCTCAGGGCATCTGGAGCAGCCCGCCTGCGCAGTTGCGATTTCGCATCCTCCCGCCCTGGTGGCAAAGTTGGTGGTTCCGCGGCGCCACGGGATTGCTTGGCGGATTCGCCGTGTGGCAGTTTTGGCGCTTTCGGATGCGGCACATACTGGCCGTACAACGGCGTCTGGAAGCAGGCGTCCGGGAGCGAACCAGGGAACTCACGGCCGAAAAGCTTCGCGCCGAGGAGGGCGCGCGGGCCAAGAGCCAGTTCCTTGCCAATATGAGCCATGAAATCCGCACCCCGATGAACGGCATCATAGGCATGACAAATCTGGCGCTGGGAACCGAATTAACCGGGGAACAACGGGACTTCCTTCTCACCGCCAAGACTTCGGCGGACAATCTGCTTACGTTGCTGAACGACATTCTGGATTTCTCCAAGATCGAAGCTGGGAAGCTGGACATCTCGCCCGTGGGTTTCCCGTTGCGCGACTGCATAACCGATTCGCTGCGAACGCTGGCGGCGCGGGCCGACAAGAAGGGATTGCACCTGCATTGCCGGGTGGCGCCGGAAGTTCCCGACGAACTGGTGGGCGACCCGGGCCGACTGCGCCAGATCGCGATCAACCTGGTGGGCAATGCCATCAAGTTCACCGCCCACGGCGAAGTGGCGGTCGAGGTCACGTCCGAACCCTCCGCGGGAGACGGTGTCACGCTACACATCCGTGTGGCCGACACCGGCATTGGAATCCAGCCGGAAAAGCAGACCGCCGTCTTCGGGGCGTTCGAACAAGCCGATGCATCGACGACCCGGAAGTACGGCGGCACGGGTCTAGGCCTGGCGATTTCCCGCCGGCTGGTGGAACTGATGGGCGGACGCATCTGGTTGGAGAGCCCGCGCCCGGACCTCGCGGAGGGGTCTCCCGGGCCAGGTTGTGCCTTTCACTTCACCGTCGCAATGGCTCTGGGACAGCCGCCGCCGCGATTGACCGCGGCACCTTTGGACGGAGCACCGGTTCTGTTTGTGGGCGACAATCCGGCCGACCGGACGATTGTGCTGGAGATGCTGCGTGCCAGCGGAATGAAACCACTGACCGTCGAAAGCGGCGGGGCCGCGTTGGCCGTGCTCGATCAGGCGCAAGCCGCCAGCCGCCCGTTCCCGCTGGCCATTTTGGATTCCCAGATTGCTGGCATGGACGGGTTTACCCTGGCTGCGCGCATCCGGGCGCAAACGGAGTTGCGGAATACCCGCCTGATCGTGCTCACCTCGGCTGGCCAGCGCGGGGATGCCGCGCGCCATGGGGACACAGGAATCGGCTCGATCCTGCTCAAGCCGGTCAAAGAGCCGGCTCTGCTCGAAGCCATCGAGCGATTGCTGGGGCGGACCGCGGCGGCAGGGCTGGCGCCGCTCAACCGCCAGTTGCTCGACGAACCGATACGCAAGCTGCGCGTTCTGCTGGCCGAGGACAATGCGATCAACCAAAAACTTGCGGTCCGCCTTCTGGAGAAGCATGGGCACTCGGTGAACGTGGCCAACGATGGTGCCGAGGCGGTTGCCGCCGTGCGGAATGGCGAGTTCGACCTGGTTCTGATGGATGTGCAGATGCCGGGCATGAGCGGACTGGAAGCCACGGCGGCCATCCGGGCCCTGGAACGCGGCACCGGTAAGCGCTTACCCATCGTGGCCATGACAGCGCACGCGATGAAGGGCGATCGGGAGCGCTGCCTGGAGGCCGGGATGGACGGCTACGTTTCGAAACCAATCCAGCTCGATCTTATGATGGATGTGATCGCCCGGGTCACGGCAAGCTGCGGCGCAACGGCGAAGAATGCGCCTTGCCAACCTATCCCGGCGTGAGCCTGTTCGACGCCTCTGCAAGCCGACAGCGCGAGGCCGCCGGGCGGAGACTCAACCGAATACGGGCGGCCGGCATCCCGACAGCGCGTTAACACATCATACCGGTCCCAGTCCGGAAGCTATTGGTCGCGGCTGGACCGCGGCGTATACTAGGAGCGAACCTCCATGCGTCACCTGATTTGTCTGTCGGTCATTCTTCCCGCATTTCTCCCCGCCCAGGAGCCACCCATCTTGAAGACCACTACGACCGAGGTGGTATTCGACCTGGTGGTGCGCGACAAGAAGGCCCGCATCGTCCGCGACCTGAAGCCGGAGGAGATCCAGGTGTTCGAGGACGGCGTTCCACAGACGATTCGCCACTTCGACTTTCTTGACGGCCATTTTACGGGCGACGTCGCCCCGGCGCGGGCCGCCGCAGTGGCGAAGCCCGAAACGGAACTTCCTTCCGCGCCCGCCGTGCCGCCCAGCGTGAATACCCTCAGGGAGGCGAGTGTCGTCTCGGTGGTGGTAGCGGGGCTGACGCCGGATGGCCGCAAGCAGGCGCTCGACGCCTTGGAGACTTTCCTCAGTGACGAACTGCAGCCCAACATGTACGTTGGCGTTTTCCGCATATGGAGAGAGCAACTCACAACTGTGCAACCGTACACGAACGAACCGGGTCTCCTCTCCGTGGCGATCCACCGCGCCGTGATGGCCGCCGGCTATGTCGAGGATCCCAATATGGACTTTACCGGCATCCCGCAGCCGCCACCGCCGCCGACTTCTCAAGACGGCCCCTCCGGCGATATCGAAACCGCCGTTGAAAACGCGCTGTCGGGGGCGGAAGCGGACGCATATCAGGGGAGTGTGCGCGAGCTGGCGGTCATCCGGCGGTTGATCCAGGCGCAGGCCGCCCTGCCCGGCCGCAAGGTGGTGCTGTTGTTTATGCCGGGCCTGCAGGCACACCCGGATACCATGGAAATTCTTCGCAGTGCAATCAGCGTAGCCAACCGCTCAAATGTCACCGTTTATGCCTGGGATAGCATCGCATACAAGACGTCGGATCTGGCGAGCAGCAACCGTGCGCTTGGGCAAGCGGCTCGCTTGAGCATGGCGCGGCAGCTCAACCCCTCGCGTGCCGTCACCACAGGCGAGGCGATGGCCATGGAGACCGCGGAAAGGTCGATTTACTCGAACCCGCGCGTGGCGCTGGAGACCTTGGCCGAGGGGACCGGCGGAGCCCTGCTGAGCAATGGGCGTGACCTCCGGGAACAGTTACAGCGGGCAATAGAAGATGTCCGGACGCATTACGAGCTGACTTACGCGCCAAGCAACCCGAACGACGATGGCAAGTTTCGCAGGATTCAAGTTAAGGTGGCGCGGCCAGGAACGACGGTGTTTGCGCGAAGCGGATACTACGCCCTGCCGCTGTTGAACGGGCAGGAGGTTTACCCCTTCGAGATGGCGACGCTCGGCGCGCTGAGCGCGGCGCCGCTGCCGCACCAGTTCGATTATCACGCCGCCGCGCTGCGTTTCCGGCCCGGCCCGGAGAAGACCCGGTACGCCTTCGTATTTCAGGTGCCGGTTCGGAATCTTACCGTTACCCGGGACGCCAAATGGGCCACGGTTCATGTGTCCGTCACGGCTCTGGTGAAAGATGAGCAGGGCCGCGTGGTGGACAAGATCAGCAAGGATATCCCCTACCAGATGCCGGCGGACAAACCCGGCGAACTGCAGGGGGCGGCGGTCAGTTTCACGGAGCCATTCTCGCTGGCGCCGGGGCGGTACACGATCGACACGGCGGCCCTCGACCGCGAGAGCATGAAGGCTTCGGTCCGCAGGTCCGTACTGGTGGTGGAACCGGCGCCGTCCGGGCTCGCCGCGAGCGACATCACTCTGGTGCGGCGAGTCAGCGCTTCGGACGGGCCGCCGAGTTCCGCCGACCCGCTGCGGGCGCGCGGAGGACAGGTGCTTCCGGAGTTGTCGAGCACCGTGGCTCTCGCGCCCGGCGACAAGATGTCCTTTTACGCCGTGGCCTATCCTCCGCTGCCGGTTCAGGGACCGGTGCGGATGTCGCTGGAGCTGACTCGCGACGGCGAGACGGTGATGCACTCGCAAGGCGTCACCGTGCAGCCCGAACAGAACGGCGCCGCTTCGGTATTGGCGAGCTTTCCGGCCGCAAAAATACGGCCTGGTTTCTACGAGGCGCGGATCGCATTCACTTATGGCGGTAGCATGGCGACAAGCGAGACCACGGTGACGGTGGGAGCGGAATGCGCTTCGCCGGAGCCGGAGAAGAAGTAGACGAGTCTCCGGCCCCGAGCGCTGTCACTCGATCTGTGGCGCGCTCAACCCGGAACCGCGAGAGTGATAAGCTGTGAAAGAATCGCGCGAGCCGCCGGGTTGACAGGCGAAAGCGCCTGTCCCACATTGCAGTAGAAGAACTTGCAAGCAGGGTGGGGCAGGCGCTTTCGCCTGCCAACCGATTGTTTCACGGCTTCTGAGCGAGGGCCGAAGCACATGACACTATCCGATAATCGCAGCACCAGGGGCGGGACGTGAGGCCTTCACGGCCCACCTGGATGCTGTGAGGTTGATGGCGGTGGTTTCCATGATCTCGCAGCCATGAAACAACCTTGCTGCAAAACAGACTTGTTGTGATGTATAGCGGTTGCCCGGCCTTCCAGATCGAACTGCCCTCCCCGCGCCGCGAGTATACTATGAAGATCGGCCCCGGCCATTGCACCCCGAGGACATTCGAATGAGCACTGCCGCCCAACCCATCCAACGCGCCATCGGGTTCTATGAAGCCCCCATCGGCAAGAAAGCCGTCATGGCCGTCACCGGCGTGATCCTGTTCGGCTACGTCATCGGCCACCTGATCGGCAACCTGCAAATCTACTCGTCGAACCACGACCAGATCAACCGCTACGCCGCGTTCCTGCACAACCCGGCGAACGTCATCCCGCTGTGGGCCATCCGCGCATTTCTGATGGGCGCGGTCATCCTGCACGTGACGGCCAGCGTCCAACTCTGGCTGCAGAAGCGCGCCGCGCGGCCCATCGGCGTACGTGAAGAAGGACGATATCGCCGGCCTCCTACGCCGCCCGCACCATGATCTGGAGCGGGCCCATCGTGGGCGCATTCATCGTCTTCCACATGCTGCATCTCACGGTGGGCGCGGTGCTGCCCATCAGCGAGATCGGCCCCAACCAGCCCGACGTGCGCTTCAACGTCATCACCGGCTTCCAGAACCCCGCCATCGCCGGCTTCTACATCCTGGCCATGATCCTGCTGTGCCTGCACCTGTACCACGGCCTGTGGAGCATGTTCCAATCGCTCGGCATCAGCCATCCGCGCTACACGCCGCTGCTGCAGCAAAGGCGCGGCTATCGTGGCCATTCTGATCGCCGTCGGCAACTGCTCCATCCCCATCGCCGTCCTGGCCGGTCTGCTTGACGCTACTGAGGAGGCCACATGCAACTCGATTCGAAATGCTCCGACCGGCCCGATCGAGACGCGCTGGGACCGGCATCGCTTCAACCTCAAGCTGGTGAACCCGGCCAACAAGCGCAAGTACACGATCATCGTGGTGGGAACCGGCCTCGCCGGCGGAACCGCCGCGGCCTCGCTGGCCGAGCTGGGCTACAACGTCAAGTGCTTCTGCTTCCAGGATTCGCCGCGCCGCGCCCACTCCATCGCCGCGCAGGGCGGCATCAACGCCGCCAAGAATTACCACAACGATGGCGACAGCGTCTACCGCCTGTTCTACGACACGGTGAAGGGCGGCGATTTCCGCGCCCGCGAATCCAACGTCTACCGCCTGGCGCAGATCAGCCTCAACATCATCGATCAGTGCGTGGCGCAGGGCGTGCCGTTCGCGCGCGAGTACTCGGGCTATCTCGATAACCGCAGCTTCGGCGGCGCGCAGGTGTCGCGCACCTTCTACGCGCGCGGCCAGACGGGGCAGCAGTTGCTGCTGGGCGCGTACCAGGCGCTGGAACGGCAGATCGGCGCGGGCCAGGTGAAGATGTTCCCGCGCACGGAGATGCTGGACCTGATCGTGATCGACGGCCGCGCGCGCGGCATCGTCACGCGCAACCTGATCACCGGCAAGATCGAATCGCACCTCGCCGACGCCGTGGTGCTGGGCACCGGCGGCTACGGCAACGTCTACTACCTGTCCACCAACGCCAAGGGCTCCAACGCCACGGCCATCTGGCGCGCGCACAAGCGCGGCGCGCTGTTCGCCAACCCCTGCTTCACGCAGATCCACCCCACCTGCATTCCGGTCTCCGGCGATTACCAGTCGCAAGCTCACGCTGATGAGCGAATCGCTGCGCAACGACGGGCGCGTGTGGGTGCCGCTGGCCCAAGGGCGACAAGCGCGCCGCCAGCCGAGATCCCGGAAGGCGAGCGCGATTATTACCTGGAGCGCAAGTACCCCAGCTTCGGCAACCTGGTGCCGCGCGACGTGGCTTCGCGCAACGCCAAGCAGGTGTGCGACGAACGGCCGCGGCGTGGGCGAGACCGGCCTGGCCGTCTACCTGGATTTCCGCGACGCCATCGAGCGCCTCGGCAAGCCCGTCATCAAGGAGCGCTACGGCAACCTCTTCGACATGTACGAGCGCATCACCGGCGAAGACCCTTACAAGGCGCCCATGCGCATCTACCCCGCCATCCACTACACCATGGGCGGCCTGTGGGTGGATTACAACCTGATGTCCACCATCCCCGGCCTGTACGTCATCGGCGAGGCCAATTTCTCCGACCACGGCGCCAACCGCCTGGGCGCCAGCGCGCTCATGCAGGGCCTGGCCGACGGCTACTTCGTCCTGCCCAACACCATCAACGATTACCTGGCTTCCAACAAGCTCGAAAAGGTCGACGGCTCGCACGCCGCCGTGCGCGACGCCGAGGCCGGCGTCGCGGCCATCACCAAGCGGCTGCTCGATGCCAAGGGCACGCGCTCGGTGGATTCCTTCCATCGCGAACTCGGCAAGCTGATGTGGGAGTACTGCGGCATGGCGCCGAACCGCCGAGGGGTTGAAGCACGCGCTGGCGGAAATCCCCGGGCTGCGCGAGCAGCTACTGGCGCGACGTCAAGGTGCTGGGCTCGGGCGAGGAGCTGAACCAATCGCTCGAAAAGGCCGGCCGCGTGGCCGATTTCTTCGAACTGGCCGAGCTGATGTGCCTGGACGCGCTGGAGCGCAACGAAACCTGCGGCGGCCATTTCCGCGAGGAATACCAGACCCCCGAAGGCGAAGCCGCGCGCGACGACGAGCATTACTCCTACGCCGCCGCCTGGGAATTCCGCGGCGTCGGCAACCGCGCCCGAGCTGCACAACGAGCCGCTGGCCTTCGAATACGTGCATCCCGGCGCAACGGAGCTACAAATAATGCGGATCATCCTCCACATCTGGCGGCAGCGCAACGCCGAACGACAAGGGCCGCATGGTGCGCTACGAAGTCCCCAACGTCAACGAGCATATGTCGTTTCTGGAAATGCTCGACGTGCTCAACGAAGACCTCATCGCGCAGCGACGAAGAGCCCGTGGCCTTCGACCACGATTGCCGCGAGGGCATCTGCGGCATGTGCGGCTGCATGGTGAACGGCGTGGCCCACGGCCCACTGCCCGGCACCACGCTGTGCCAGCTCCACATGCGCCATTTCAAGGACGGCGACGAGCTGTACCTGGAGCCCTGGCGCGCGCGCGCCTTCCCCGTGGTGCAGCGACCTGGTGGTGGACCGCACCGCCTTCGACCGCCTGATCGCCGCCGGCGGCTTCATCTCCGTCGCCACCGGCAGCGCCCCCGACGGCAACGCCGTGCTGGTTCCGAAGGAGAACGCCGAGCGCATCCATGGACGCCGCCGCGTGCATCGGCTGCGGCGCCTGCGTGGCCATGTGCCCCAACGCCTCCGCCAGCCTCTTCATGGCGGCCAAGATCGCGCACCTCGGCCTGCTGCCGCAGGGCCAGCCCGAGCGCGACCAGCCGCGTGGTCGCCATGGTCGCGCAAGCCAACCAGGAGCTCTTCGGGAGTTGCACCAACATCGGCGAATGCGAAGCCGTCTGCCCCAAGGAGATCAAGCTGGAAGTGATCGCGCGCATGAACCGCGATTTTCTGCAGGCTAATCTGGTTGGGCGGTAGCGCCGTGACGGCGTGATGATATTCCTGTGCCTCGGGCCGCTCGCTCACGCTCGCGGGGGAGGGCTCCACAGAACCGCGAGCGTGAGCGAGCGGCCCGGCGTAGGCACCATATCACCCGGTCAAAGGCCGGGCCACCTGACGTCTAGTCCTGTGGCGCTTCGACGTCTTGGGCGGTCTCGCCGATCCCGGGCGAGGCTGTGACGGCTGGCAGATTCCCTGTCAATAGGCCGCCCAGGGGCAACAGCAGAAATCCCGCATCGGGGAAGACGCTGCCAATCGCCGAGAGAAGAAGCTCCGGACCCGAGATCCGTGCCAGCGCAGCCGTCACTGCGAATCCTGAGCCGCCCGCATCGATTCCATCGGCGCCGTTCAGGCTGAAGGCGACACCAGAGTCGGCTGGCGTCAACACGACTTCATCGGCCCGCGCCGGGGCTTGGAATAGCAACCAGGCACACACCACCAGCACCAAAGAGCGGAGTCTCATGTCGAGAGAGTGCGCTCAGGGCCGCGTTTGTCGCATTTGTCTGCGCGCTCGGCCGGTAACGGTACTACCAATTGGGCCGCGGACCCGTGCCGGCGCATGCCCGCGCTACGGCTTTCCCTTAATATCGCTCAGGGGAATGCCCAGTGCCTTCGCCACGCCTTCGCCGTAAGCCGGGTCGGCCTTCAGACAGTTTCCGATATGGCGGACCTTGATATCCTTTGGGGCATCGCCCATGGCGCGCGCGGTGTTCTCGAAAAGCACCTGCTGCTGAGAGGGCTTCATGAGGCGGAAGAGCAGTCCGGGCTGCGAGTAATAGTCGTCGTCATCTTCGCGATAGTTCCAATGATCGGCCGCCCCTTCCAGCGCCAGCGGCGGTTCGGCGAAGCCCGGTTGCTGCCGCCACTCGCCGTAACTGTTGGGCTCGTAGCCGAGCGTGCCGCCGTGGTTGCCGTCCACACGCATCTGGCCGTCTCGGTGATAACTATGCACCGGGCAGCGCGGCGCGTTCACCGGGATGTGCTGATGGTTCACGCCCAGGCGGTAGCGTTGCGCGTCGCCGTAAGAGAACAGGCGGCCCTGCAGCATCTTGTCCGGCGAGAAGCCGATGCCGGGCACCACGTTGGCGGGGTTGAAGGCCGCTTGCTCCACTTCGGCGAAATAGTTTTCGGGGTTGCGGTTCAACTCCATGATGCCGACATCGATGAGCGGGTAATCCTTGCGGAACCAGACCTTGGTCAGGTCGAAGGGATGATAGGGGCACTTGGCGGCGCCGGCTTCGGGCATCACCTGAATGCGCATCTTCCAGCGCGGGAAATCGCCCCGCTCGATGCTATCGAACAGATCGCGCTGATGGCTCTCGCGGTCCTTGGCGACGATGGCCTCGGCCTCGGCGTCGGTCAGGTTCCTGATGCCCTGCTGGCAGACCAAGTGGAACTTCACCCAGAAGCGCTCGCCCGCGGCGTTGATCAGGCTGAAGGTGTGGCTGCCGAAGCCGTGCATATGGCGGTAGGAGTTTGGAATGCCGCGGTCGCTCATGGTGATGGTGATCTGGTGGAGCGCTTCCGGCAGCGAGGTCCAGAAGTCCCAGTTATTGCGGGCGCTGCGCAGATTGGTGCGCGGGTCGCGCTTCACGGCGTGGTTGAGGTCCGGGAACTTCAGCGGGTCGCGCAGGAAGAAGACCGGCGTGTTGTTGCCCACCAGGTCCCAGTTGCCTTCCTCCGTGTAGAACTTCACCGCGAAGCCGCGGATGTCGCGCTCGGCGTCGGCCGCCCCGCGCTCGCCGGCCACCGTCGAAAAGCGGGTGAACAGCTCGGTCTTCTTGCCGATTTCGGAGAAGATCCTGGCCCTGGTGAAGCGGGTGATGTCGTGGGTGACGGTGAACGTGCCGTAAGCGCCAGAGCCCTTGGCGTGCATGCGGCGTTCGGGAATCACTTCGCGGTCGAAATGGGCGAGTTTCTCCAGGAACCACACGTCCTGGAGCAGCGCCGGGCCGCGGGGTCCCGCGGTCATGGTGTTCTGGTTGTCAACGACGGGTGCGCCCGAATTGGTGGTCAACTTCTTCCCGGGCGTTCCATTTCCGTGTGCGTCTGGGCGGGAGTTCATGTCGGACATAGCACCTGACATCCTACACCCGATTGCGGCTGGCCGAATAGCCTCAAGACAGCGTGCGATCCATCACCTTTTGGGGTCCGAAATGTGCGGACGTCCGCTACATGCTGGCGCCGCCGGTGTTCTATCTTGGGAAGAGGTGTACCATGCGTTTTCCTCGTCAGTGTTTCGTCGCTGTATTGTTGTCCGCGGTGCCGCTCGCCGCACAAGTCATTTCCACGTCTCCGGCGCCCCTGCCGGCGCTGTCTCAGACCATCACCACCGCGGTCGCCGGATTCACCGGCTCCCAAACCGTCCAGTTGAATGTGCTGAATGCGAACGTCGCCAGCACTACCACGCTTGCGGGTTGCGAAGTTCAGTTGGCCTTCTACGATGCGCAGAATCGGCTGTTAAAGCAAGGCACCACCGCCACCATCGCCCCCGGCGTGGCCACTTCGCTCAGCCTTGGCCGCACCGAGGTCCCTGCCGCCAGCGCAACTTCGCCGCGCATCTCGCTCCGCGGCCTGGTGAAGACCATCCTCCCGCCCACCGCCACATCATCGGGCCCGGCGGTCCTGGTGAGCAGTTGCTTGCTGTTCACGTCGCTAGAGATCTATGACAACGTGACGGGGGTCACGCAGGTCTTCAGCACCGACACGCGGACCATCTTCAGCGGCGACGCCGTGCCGTTGACGACTGGCTCGATAGCCTCGCGCTAGCATCCACGGCCGCCGGATTTACGGCACCGGGATCGCGTCCTCGGACGTAAAGGGCGATGCGGGCAAGCCGGCCGAGTTGAACAGGTTCACCTCCGGCGCGTTGGTCCAACCGTAGCGAACGTACTTCGGCGCGGCCACGGCCGGACTGGTCAGCAGGATGCTGGCGCCATCGATCCTGGCGGCGGCTTTCACGAACACACGGTCCTCGCCGGCAACCTCGAATCCCTGCAAGCCGGCGCCCTTGGCCTGCAAACCGCCGGCCACATGATCGAACCACACGCGGATCGCCTGGCCCTCCGGCGTCGCCTGGCGGAACAGCGGGCCGGAGTACTCGACCTGCTCGCCGTAAGCCAGGGCGCGCGCGGCCAGCGCCAGGCGCGCAGCCACGGTCTGCTTGTCGCCCGGGTGTACATCATCCGGGTTGCCAACGTCGATAGTCACCGCCATGGCCGTGTTGGCCACCGAGAGCGTGCGCCGCTGCGCCTCGCGAATGGCGGGCCAGGCTTCGCTGGGATTCGACTTGAAGCTGGAGATCTGGACGAAAAGGAACGGGAAACTGCCTTCGTGCCACTGCATGCGCCAGTCGTTAATGAGCGCGGGGAAAAGGCGCGCATACAATGGCGCGAATCCCGGGCGGCTGTTGGATTCGCCCTGGTACCAGATGACGCCTTTGATGGCAAACGGTGTGGCGGGCGCGACCATGCCGTTGAACAGCCCGGCGGGCGCCCACCAGGACGGATCGGGATGCCACGGGTGACTGGGCGGCGTACGGCCGGCCTGTTTGGCTTCGGCATCCTGGCGCTGCTCCAAGACGAGGATGGCCGGCATGTCGGCCTGCTCGTCCATCATCCGCGCGCGGGCTGCGAAGACCGGCATCAACGACGCATCCGCGCCCAGGGCATCCAGGCTGAGCCAGACATCCGCCACCGATCCACCCCAGGAGGAGTCGATCAGTCCGATGGGCACGCGCTCCCGGCTGGCCAACTCGCGGCCGAAGAGGTAGGCGACCGCGGAGAAGTTCGCCGCGGTGGCGGGCGTGCACGCCGTCCATGCCGAGTCGTTGTCGCGCAGCGGAAACTCCGATATTTTCCGGCTCACCAGCAGCAGCCGGATGTTGGGTCGGTTTGCCCCGGCGATTTCCTCGGCTGCGCGATTCACCTGCGAGGCGCCGAATCCGTTCAACGGCATCTCCATATTCGACTGGCCGGAGGCGAACCACACGTCGCCCACCAGGATGTCCTGCAGCGCGATGGTGTTCGTGCCGGTCACCGTGAGCGTGTAGGGGCCGCCCGCCGATTCCGGCGGAAGCCACACGTTCCAGTTCCCCAGGCGGTCCGCTGCGGTTTCGCGGGTGACGCCGTGGAAGGCGACCGTGACTTTTTCGTCCGGCGCGGCCCAACCCCAGAAGTGCAAGGGCAAATCGCGCTGCACCACCATGTGACTTCCAAGAATGCCCGGCAGTTTCACTTCGCATAAGGCGAGCGGAGCGGCGCTCGCGACGAGTAGGGCGGCGACCCCCGCCCGAAGCAGGTTCCGAGTGGTCATCGGATACAGCATTTCACAAATGGGCACAGTGCGGGAAACGTACCGCGGCCGGACCGGGTACATCTTGCGAGGCCGAGGGGTAGAATTGTTAGTTAATGAAGCTCTTTCCCGCTATCGCCGTGGGCTGCCTGGCGTGCTTCCCCGGCGTGGCACAGACGGCGGGGCCGGTGCTCTCCATCGACGCCGGCGCCGGACAGCACGCCATCTCTCCGGACATCTACGGGATCAGTTTCTACTGGAACGTGGGCAGTCCGGTGAATGCCTCGCTGGCCGCAGCCGCGCCCGGTTTGCGGTCCACGGTGCGGCGCTGGGGCGGCAATAACACGAGCACCTACCACTGGCAGTACGACGTCTGGAATATCGACTCGGACTGGTTCTTCGAAGTGCTGCCCGGCTCGGTGCCGGACGTTTCCAAGCTGCCCGCCGGCTCGTCCTTCAACGTCTTCGCCGACCAAGTGCGCACTACCGGCGGCAAGATCCTGGCAACGGTGCCGATCCTGGGCTGGCTCCCCAAGGCCCGCCAGGTGATGTGCAGTTTCGACCAGACGAAGTACGGGACCGAGTGTAAGATCGACCCCTATTATAAGAACTACCAGCCGTGGGTCTGCGGCGATGGCATAAAGTACACCTCCGCCTGCGGCACTTCCTCGGTCAACGATGGGAAGGCGCCGTCGAGTCCGGTGTACATCCAGAACGACCCAACTGACGCTTACGCCCAGTTTGACCAGACGTTTCAGGCCGCCTGGGTGAAGTATCTGATCTCCCGTTACGGCAAAGGCGGGCAAGGCGGCGTGGCAGTCTGGAGCCTGGACAACGAACCGATCTGGTGGGACTCGACCCACCGCGATATCCACCCCGACCCATACACCTACGACGAGAACCTGAGCCTCAACATTGCCTACGCCGCCGCCATCAAGCAGGCCGATCCAACGGCGCTGGTGTCCGGTCCCGTGGCGGACAACTGGGCGTCGCTGTATTTCTCGAAGAAGGACATTGTTGCCGGCTGGAGTTCGCCCGGAGGCCAATATTGGTCGAACCCCGTCGATCGCAAGGCACACGGCGGCGTCCCGTTCCTGACGTGGTACCTGTCGCAGATGCAGCAGTATGAGCAACAGCACGGAACGCGGCTGCTGGACATCCTGGACATCCACGCCTATTACGAGCCCAGTGCGCTGGACAGCGGGGCGGAAACGGCCGCCATCGACGCCTTGCGCCTGGATTCCACGCGCGAGTTCTGGGATCCGACCTATGTGCCTCCCTCCAATTACTGGATTGTCGATCCGGACCACAACGGCGCGCCCATTGCGCCGCAGTTGATTCCGCGGCTGCGCCAGCTTGTGGCGCAGAATTACCCGGGCACCAAGATCGCCATTAGCGAATATAGTTGGTCGGGCCTCGGCACGTTGAACGGCGCCCTGGCACAGGCCGAACTGCTGGGCGTTTTTGGGCGCGAAGGACTGGACATGGCAATGCTGTGGGGTCCGCCTTCGCCAACCGATCCGGGCGCGTTCGCCTTTCGCATCTACCGCAACTACGACGGCATGGGCGGCGCTTTCGGCGAAACCGGCGTCTCTTCCACCAGTACGGATTTGGGCAGCCTGTCGGTGTTCGGCGCTCTGCGCTCGGACCTGAACCTCACCGCCATGGTGATCAACAAGACCGGCGTCGACCTGAGCAGTTCGCTGACGCTTAGCAACTTCGCCGCCGGCGCCGCCGCGAAGGTGTGGCGATACAGCGGCGCGAACCTCACCGCGATCGTGTCCGCGCCCGACGCCCCAATCGAAAGTGGCTCGCTGACCACCGTGTTCCCCGCCAATTCCATCACTCTGCTGGCGATCCCGCCGGCCACCTGGCCCGTGCCAAAACCGGTGGTTGCGGCGGTGACCAACGCGGCGTCCTACGGCCCTTCCATCGTCCCCGGACAAATGGTGGACGTTTGGGGCACGAGGATGGGGCCGGCCGCTGGCGCCGGTCTGGCGCTTGACGCGAACGGCATGGTGAGCACCGCCGTGGGTGGCGTGCGCGTGCTGTTCGACGGCATCCCGGCGCCGATCGTATACGTTTCGGCAACGCAGTGTTCGGCCGTGGCGCCCTACTTCGGCGCGTCCGGAGCGGTGACACACGTACAGGTGGAGTACCAGGGAGTGCGAAGCGATCCTCTCCAGATCGCGGTGGCCTCCGCGGGGCCGGGCCTGTTCACCAGCAATGCCAGCGGGACCGGGCAGGGGGCCATTGTCAACCAGGACAACAGCATTAACTCGGCGGCCAATCCCGCCAGCCGCGGCTCGGTTGTCGCCCTATGGGGCACCGGCGAGGGCGTCACCGACCCTCCAGGCGTGGATGGGCGGCTGGCGGTGGATGTTCTGCCCAAGCCCGTGGCCGCGGTTTCCGTCGATATCGGCGGTCAGCAGGCTTCGGTGCAGTACGCCGGTGCCGCTCCGGGGCTGATGCCGGGAGTGCTGCAGGTCAACGCGCTGATTCCTTCCGGCGTGGCCGCGGGCGCTGCCGTGCCCGTCCACATTACCGTCGGCGGCGTGCGCAGCCAGGACGGTGTTACTCTGGCGGTGCGGTAGGCCTTCGACCGCGTGGTTTGGTGCGTTTTCCGGGCCGCTCGCTTACGCTCGCGGTTTCCATGAGAAGGCCGGTCTCTGTCAAGAGAAATGTTTAAGGTTTGGAACTCGCCATTTTTCTGCGCTCCCCGGGGCCGACCAACGGGAGGCGAGACAAGACGGCCGCTTCCAGGGGCCCCCTTTCCCTCATCCCAGTTGATTCTTCGGAACGGAAGGAATCTGTCAAGGGCGCGCGGTTTTTGCGCGGCTTGCGAACCCTTGACAGATTCCTTCCGTTCCGGAACCTTGAGCCCGAGGGAAAGGGGGCCGGGGGTCTCAGGGGGCTTGCCCCCTGGCGAAGTTTGAGGCAGCGCCTCAAGCGCGCCTCCGGCGCGCCGCGCCCACCAGCCGATCCCTTCCCCCGTTCTCGACCGTCTCTTTGGAATTGTCTTCTGCCTGCTGACTCCCGCGCCCTTGTCGCCTGGCTTCCATCCGCACTCTGTTTGTGGCCGTCGCCACGGTGCCCATTGGTGTTCTCAATTCAAGGGGTGCTGCTATCTCAGGGACGATCCTCGGAGAACCAGTCGCCCGGTTCTCGACGATCCACCGCGAGCCCGCAGTCACCCTAACTCGGCGCTTACGCATGCCAGCAGAATCCAATCCTCTCTCGAACCCTTACGCCGCTACTTTGACCTTGCCCTTGCCTTGGGCCGCTGCCTCTACCGCCTTGCGGTTGTAGAGCGGATCGTAGACTTCTCCCGTCACCCACAGCCGGTGCAGCAGCACCGCCAGTTTGCGCGCCACCGCCACAATCGCCCGCCGCTTGGCTTTCTTGCCGCCACTTCCGGCCTTGGCCAATCCCCAGATTCGCAGGTCGCTTTCCGGCGACCCCTTCCGCAAGATGCAGTGCGACGCCTGTACCAGATAGCTCCTCAACAGCCGATCCCCCGCCTTGCTGATTCCCAACTCCGGCTGGCTCTCGCCGCTCTCCCGCTGTCTCGGCTGCAGTCCCAAATAGCACCCGACATCCCGGCTGTGCGCGAATCGCCCCGCGTCTTCAATCGTCAATATGAAGGTCAACCCGATCAGCGTCCCTACCCCGTAGACCTGCTTCAGCAGCGCCACTTCCGGGTACCGCTTCACCATTGCCTCGATCCTCTCGTCGTACCCGGCGATCTCTTCGCTCATCGCCTCCACGATCTTCAGCAACGGCTTGATGGTCCGCTGTACGGCTTCCCCGAGTCCATCCGCCAGGGCTTCCTTCACCTGATCGGCATCGCATGCTCTTAGCCTCTCTCCCATCGGCTTCGCCAATCCTCGCGCGCTGTTGATCAGCTTGGTTCGGGCTTCCATCAGCTCCGCGCGCGCCCGGATCATCGCCAGGTCCGCCTGCGCTTCCTCCCCGCGATGCCGTATCGGCGACAACAGTTCCGGATCCACTCGCGCCAGCCACGCCAACTTCCGCGCATCGATCCGGTCGTTCTTCCGAACGCTCCCAGTGATCAGCCTCACCTTGTGCGCATTCGCCACGATCACCTGATGCCCCAGGGCCGCCAGTTGCCGGCTCACCCACGGCGAATGCGTCCCCACCTCCAGCGCCACCCGGCTGGAGGGCATCTTACCGAATAGCGAATCTAGTCCGCCCTTGGCCGTTGGCACCGAGTTCTCGCTCACCACCTCGCCCGCTTCGTCCACGATGCAGTAGCGGCTGGTGCGGTCTCCGAGGTCCAACCCTATGGTTAGCCTCTGCTTCGATGCCATGGCTCGGATCTGCTGCTTGTCACGCCTCGTCGGTGTTTTTTGGTTCTTCTTCGAAATGGTATTCTTCTTCATAAGCCGGTCTCCTTTCTGCACCTCATCGAGTGCGCCTAACGGGAGCTTACCGCATCCCGAGGGGGACCGGCCTTCTCATACCATCTCCGGGGCAGCGCACACGGAACCGCGAGCGTAAGCGAGCGGTCCTGGGCAAAGAAAGATCTCCTAGCAGTCACGGCGCTAGCGGCCCGCGCGGCAGGCGCGCCGCCCACTTTCCCCGCGCCCCAACCGGTGATAGAGTCGTATCCGACCATGGAAGAGAAAACCCGCCCCCACCACGAGATCCCGAGCGTCATGCGGCCCATGTACGCCCGCCAATGGCTGCTTGGGCCATCGCCCCGCCACGCCTTCCCCGAGGAGGAAATGCCGCCCAGCACGGCCTACCACCTCATCCACGACGAACTCATCATGGACGGCAGCTCGCGCTTCAACCTCGCCACGTTTTGCGGTACGTGGATGGAGCCCGAAGCCCAGAAGCTGATGTTCGAGACGTTCGACAAGAACATGATCGACAAGGACGAGTACCCGCAGACCGCCGAGCTGGAGATGCGCTGCGTCCACATGCTGGCCGGGCTCTGGCACTCGCCCGCCGCCGATGGCGCCATGGGAACTTCCACCATCGGATCGAGCGAAGCCTGCATGCTCGGCGGCCTGGCGCTCAAATGGCGCTGGCGGCGCAAGATGCGCCAGGCCGGCAAGCCCTGCGGCCAGCCCAACATCGTCATGGGCACCAACACCCAGGTCTGCTGGCACAAGTTCACGCGCTATTGGGATGTGGAGGAGCGCGCGGTCCCGCTCGAAGGCGGCAGCTTCGTCACCGATCCCGAACGGGCCGCCGCCATGTGCGACGAGAACACCATCGGCGTGGTGTCCGTGCTGGGCAGCACCTTCACCGGAGAATACGAAAACGTCGCGGCCTTGAGCGCCGCGCTCGACCGCCTGCAGGCGAAGACCGGCCTCGACATTCCCATTCACGTCGATGGCGCGAGCGGCGCGTTCGTGGCGCCGTTCCTGCAACCCGAGCTGGTGTGGGATTTCCGCCTGCCGCGCGTGAAGTCCATCAACACTTCCGGCCACAAGTACGGCCTGGTTTATCCCGGCGTGGGCTGGGTGATCTGGCGGGAGGCTGCCGACCTGGACCCGGACCTGATCTTCAACGTCGACTATCTGGGCGGCACCATGCCAACACTGGCCATCAACTTCTCGCGCCCGGCCAGCCAGGTGGTGGCGCAATATTACAACCTGATTCGCCTGGGCAAGTCCGGCTACCGCGCCGTTCACCAGGCCTGTCAAGACGTGGCGGTTTACCTCGCCGGGCAGATCGCCGCCGTTGGCCCCTTCGAACTGGTGAGCCGCGGCACCGACCTCCCGGTGTTCGCGTGGCGGCTCAAGGAAGCGGCGCACTGGTCGCTCTACGATCTGGCCGACCGCCTGCGCGACCGCGGCTGGCAGGTGCCGGCCTACCGCATGCCCGCCAACCGCCAGGACATGGTGGTGCAGCGCGTGGTGGTGCGCAACGGCTTCACGCGCGACCTGGCCGACATGCTGGTCCACGACATCCGGCGCCACCTGGACTGGTTCGCTGGGCAGCCGGGCTTCAGGAGCACTGGGCAGGCGGCGGGGTTCCATCACTGAGAGGGGCGTGAGCCACTGCGCAATCCCCACAGGACCAGGCGGCGCGGAGTGCGGGATACTGGGATGTATGGTGACGTCAGTCGAAGGGATCTACCACAACGGGAAGGTCGATCTCCGCGAACGTGGGATCTGCGAGTCTCAGGCCGCAGAGTTGCGGCGCCGCCTGGCTGCGTTTGCCGAGGACTGGGATCGGCCCGAAATGGCCGTCTACGATGGACTGCCAGCGCGGTGATGTCGTTTTGGTCCTGTTCCCGGATTCGAACCTCCGGACGTCGGAACGCCGGCCAGCGCTGGTTGTCTAGGCGGACCACCTTGACGCGGGCTTGCCCCAGACCATTGTGGCAATGATCACGAGCAACCTGGCCCGTGCGGGACACCCGAGCAGCGTGATTGGGCGGATCGATGGCGAAAGCGCGAAGGGCTCGGTTTGTTGATGGATTCGGCAATCATGACCGACAACCTACCACCATCCAGCACTCGGAGATGGACCGGATACTCGGCGCATTCTCGGGGATGAGCGAACTCGATGCGGCCTTGCGAACTACCCTGGCATTGTAGTCGAGATGGACCAATCGGTTCCCGGCAACTACGGTGAGAGGCGCTTCGAGGGAGGGAATCCCCAATTTCCCGGATCCCGCTTTCTCTCTCCTTTGGCTGCGCTTCGGCGGATCGCGCGTTACGCGGCCAAGTGAAATTTGGCGGAACACCCCAACGGTGGTTGCGGAGCGCGCACCGCATTTGCCCACCGGTGCACCTGGATCACATCCTCGACTCATCGTCTTCAAAAACGACACACCATCTCGCGCGGCCCCTCGGAAGGCACAAACAACAGCTCATCGTCATACCACGTTGTGCCATCTCGAATGTCGAACAATCCGTAACACCCCCAACCGTGTATCTCACGCACCAGCTCTGCTGAGTTAGCGTCGTAAGTCGCCACAGAAAAATGTCGTGCCGGATGATAGATCTGCTCGAGAAGAAAGTCAGGGCTTAAAACCTCTCCGCCACGAGGGAACCAACCGCTCCCGCTCAATACAGTTATCCATCGCTCGCCCGTCGAGATCAGAGGCGCACCATTCAGTAGATAATCGCGAGTTCTCGGGAACACCCTTCCATGAAACCGAATTCCCTGCCTGTTCGCTTCAAATCGTTGCGGCCAGTCCCACGCTGCGGGAGCCATCTTCATCGGCACTGCCCGCGCCCAGTCCTCCTCGGTAACGCCATCCCTGCTAGAGACTCGGCTCCTGGCGTCTTGTGCGGCCAGCACAAACATCCACTTTCTGGCAGAATAGTGACTCTCCGACTTCCCTTTGTACTCCTCAAAACGCTTACTTACGGTCGAGGCGGAGGCTACATAATACGCATCCCGAACGGATTGGCTCTTGCGGACTGCTAAGTGGTCATACTTCTCTTCCATGCCGTCGGGCAGTTCTCGCGTCCCTTCGAAGAGTGCTGGATCTCCATCGAAAGGCGACATCCGGACCTCGGCGCAACCTCTCGGTAATCGGTTGGGGCGGATGGTATCCAACTCGCCAATGATGCAGGCCTCGCATGAGAACGCGATGTATAGGAAGAACGCTCCGAGCAGGGACATGGCGGCGAGCCATTGCCAACGGTGTTTCCGCACCGATTGTCTGAGACGCTTCAGCATAGCCGGATTGTCTCACAGAAGGACGAAACGGAACGTCTTGGTTCGTCCGGGCCGCAAAGTCGAACATCTTCTATGGCATGCGCGGTCGTTCAAGCGAGGTGACCGACCCATGCTTGACGGCGGTCACCCGGCCGGTTAAGCCACCTTATCCGGCATTGTGCCTTTGGATTTCGGGGTCGCCAGACGCCGTTCCGGGCGTGGAGTCCCGCCCCCGAGAGTAACGCCTCCAGTATCCGCAACCCGCCACCGACAGGCGGGTATTCAAGGCGCCCCCCCTTCACCCCCCGTAATGCGCCCGCACCTTCCTTGCCGCCGCCCGGCCCGCCACCGCGGCCAACTGGTCTTCCGACGCTGCCCGCACCAACTCCGAGCTGCCAAACGCCTTCAGGAGTTTGCGCACGGTCTTCTCGCCCACGCCGGGGATGGCGTCCAACTCCGACGTGAGCTGCCGGGCGGCGCGCCGCGAGCGGTGGAAGGTCACGGCGAAGCGGTGCGCTTCGTCGCGGATAATCTGCACCAGGTGCAGGATGGGAGAGAAGCGGTCGAGCGTTACCGGCTCGTCCTCCTGCCCCAGCACGTAGACGATCTCCTCGCGCTTGGCGATGGACGCCAGCGGCTGGTCGGTCACCCCGATGGCTTCGAGCGCCTCTGCCGCGGCGTGCAGTTGCCCCAGGCCGCCATCCACCAGCACCAGCCCGGGCATCGCGCTGCCTTCTTCCTTGAGCCGCGAATAGCGCCGCGTCACCACTTCGCGCATGCTGGCGAAATCGTCGTTGCCCTCCACCGTGCGGATGATGAACTTGCGGTAGTCGGCCTTCTTCATCCGCCCGTCCTCCCACACCACCATGCTGGCCACCTTGTCGGTTCCCTGTATGTGGGAGATGTCGAAGCACTCGATACGCGAGGGCGCGGCGGGCAGGTTCAGGGCGTCGCGCAGGGCCTCGCGGATCGCCAGCGACGAAGGCTTCAGCACGCGGAAGCGGCCGTCGAAGCTGTGTTTGGCGTTGGTGTGGACCAGGTCCAGCAGGGCCTTCTTCTGGCCGCGTTGCGGCGTGCGGATCTCGACTTTGCGGTTGCGCTTCTCGGAGAGCGCCTCCTCCAGCGCCTCGCGGCCTTCGAAATCCACCGGTACGTGGATCTCGCTGGGAATGTACAGCGCGTCGAGGTAGAGTTGCTGCAAGAGGGACGAGAAGAACTCCGGCTCGTCGAACTCCTCCTGGTTCTCCCAGAAGAACTCGCGCCGGTCCACGATCTGCCCGTTGCGCAGGTGGAACACGTTCAGCGCCACCAGCGGCGGTTCGGCGTGGCAGGCCAGGATGTCGGTGTCGTCGCCCGAGGCCGCGGCCATCTTCTGCCGCTGGTCCATCTCCTCGACCGTGGCCAGCAGGTCGCGCAGCGAAGCGGCTTCTTCGAATCGCATCTCCGCGCTGGCTGCTTCCATGCGCGCGCGCAGCCCCTGCGCCAGGTCGCCGTGCCGCCCTTCCAGAAGCAGTTTGGCATCATGCACCGCCGCGGTGTAGAGCGCGTCCGTGGTGAGGTTCTCCACGCACGGTCCCAGGCAGCGGTGGATATGGAATTGCAGGCACGGCCGCGGGTGGAAGCGGGTCAGATCCACCGTGCACGAAGGCACCAGGAAATGCCGGTGGATGAACTGCGTCAGGCGGTACGCCAGGTTGGCCGGGAAGAACGGGCCGAAGTAACTGGCGCCATCCTTGCGCAGCCGCCGCGTGACGTAGACCCTGGGGAAGCGTTCGCGCGTGAGCTTGACGTAAGGATAGGTTTTGTCGTCCTTCAGCAGGACGTTGAAGCGCGGCTGGTACTGCTTAATGAGGTTGTTCTCGAGCGCCAGGGCTTCCTTCTCGTTATCGACCAGGATGTACTCCAGGTCGCTGGCTTCGGAGAGCAGAGTGCCGGTCTTGATGTCGGCGAGCTTGTCCTCGGAGAAGTAGCTGCGCACGCGGTTGCGCAGGAGCTTGGCCTTGCCGACGTAGATCACCTGCCCGGAGGCGTCTTTGTACAGGTACACTCCGGGCGCGAAGGGGAGTTGCGCGGCCTTTTCACGGAGGTCCATGGAGGGGAAGCTATAATCGAATTATGTCACGCTGGCTACTCGCACTGGCATTCCTGATCGCGCAGCCCATGTACGCGCAGGATTCCCCGCAACTGAAGCGGGACCGCACGCAGAAAGCTACTTCCGACAAGGAAGAGGTGCCGCCGGAAGAGGACGCTTCGCTCGCCAAGGAAGACATCACGTTCAACCCGATGCAATCCAAGCGCGACGTCGTGGTGGGCGACGAATACCGCAAGAAGGGCAACTGGGTGGCCGCGGCGCGGCGCTATCACGTTGCGACCCAGCGCAACGACGGCAATTCGGAGGCGTGGCTCAAGCTGGCCGAGGCGCGCCGGAAGCTGCACGACCCCGATGGCGCCAAGGAGGCCTACGGCAAGTATCTGGAACTGGACCCGGATTCCAAGACCGCCCAGGAAGTTCGCAAGACGCTAGCCAAGTTGAAGTAGGGGCGGGGTGTGCCCGCCGGCCAGCGCCTGCGCGCATTGGGGGCGAACGGCAGGCGCGATTTTCCGGTACAATGGGATTTCGGTGGAGGTGGGCCTTCTCGAGTAGCAGCCGAACGGCGCTTGCGCAAAACGGTGCCTCAGTAGTCCTAACAACCTCCCGTGCGCTTTTTTCCCTGTTTTTCCCCGACGATTGCCGCGTTTGCGGCCGCCCTCTGCACGCCATTAGCCGCATACCGGTGTGCCCGGGTTGCCTGACCCAGCCCGAGCCACTCAGCGCCGAATTCTTCTGCGTTTCCTGCCGCACCCCCTTTGCCAATCCGTTCCCACTGGATGCCGAGGGCCGCTGCGCCCTTTGCCGCAGCGGGTTGCGCGGCTTCGACGCGGCGTACTGCTTCGGCTCCTACGAAGGCGTGCTGCGGCAGTTGATCCACATTTACAAGTACGGAAGGGTAAAGACTCTGGCCGGTCCGCTGGCCGGCATGATGGCGCGCGCGATGCCGCGCGACGAGCGGTTCGATGCGATTACGGCGGTGCCGCTGCACTGGCGCAAGCTGTGGTCGAGGGGTTTCAATCAGTCGGCGCTTCTGGCGCGCGCGCTGGCCCGCCGGTCGGGGATTCCTTTCGTGCAGACTCTGCGCAGGACGCGCTTCACTGCCGCGCAGGCCGGCCTCAGCAACACGTCGCGGCGGAAGAACGTGACGGCGGCCTTCCGTGCGCGGCGCTCCCCGGGGGTGCCCGGGAAGTTGGCGGGCCGGCGGATCCTTCTGATTGACGATGTTATGACTACCGGAGCCACTGCCGCGGCGTGCGCCTACGCTCTCAAGCGGGCCGGCGCGGAGCGTGTGGCTCTGCTGACAATTGCCCGAGTTGACCGGAGAGCGAGCGGGGTTCGCCTTACCGTCCCCGGCTCCGCGCTAGGAGGAAGTTCCTAATGATGGGTGATCGATTGCAGCGGCCGGTACTGGTGCTCAACGCCAGTTACGAGCCGATTAACATTTGCGCCGCGCGGCGGGCTCTGGTGCTCGTGCTGAAGGGTGTGGCATCGGCCGAAGAGGTATCGCTGAACGCCATTCACTCGGCGCGGAGCGCGGTGCGCCTGCCTTCGGTGATCCGGCTACTGGAGTACCGGCGCATTCCGCACCAGACTCGGGCGCTTTCGCGCAAGAACATATTGATGCGCGACCGCTACACCTGCCAGTATTGCCACCGCGTCCTGCCGAGCGGCGAATTGACTCTGGATCATGTGATCCCGCGATCCCGTGCTGGAGAAACGGCTTGGGAGAATCTGGTGGCCTGCTGCCATCCCTGCAACAACCGCAAAGGCAGCCGGACTCCCGAGGAAGCCGGCCTGAAGCTGGCGCGCCAGCCACACCCCTTTAGTCTGCACACCAGCCGCCACCTGATGCGCATATTGGGGAAGGGCGAATCGCAGTGGCAAAAGTATCTCTTCTATTGAGCTGCAGTCTCCGATTCTGCGGAGCAGACCGGGTAGGGTGTGGCTCGCCGCGAATCGAAATCGGGAGGGCCCACAAACCGCGAGCTTGGGGGTGGATGGTTGACGGCGCTTACCCTGCTCCTACCATTTCCCGCATGTCCTCCACCAGTTCCTTGAGCGTTGCGGCGTAACCGCTCAATTCGGCCCCGGCTTTGGCGCCGTCCTTTGCGGATGCGGCGCTGCTCTGGGTCACCTGCTCCATCTGGATTACCGCGCGGGAGATATGATCCATTCCCCGGGCCTGTTCCTGACTTCCGAGGCTTACTTCATCGACCAGTGCCTTGACCCGCGTGGAGTTGTCCGTCATGGAACGGACGGCACCGGCCACCTGATCGAGTTGGGCGTTGCCGTGGCGTGAAGTGGCGATCGATTCTTCGATCAGGCCGGCGGTGTCCTTTGCCGCCTGGGCGCAGCGCTGCGCCAGATTGCGCACTTCGTCGGCGACTACTGCGAATCCGAGACCGGCCTCCCCGGCGCGGGCGGCTTCCACGGCCGCGTTAAGCGCCAGGATGTTGGTCTGGAAGGCAATCTCGTCGATCACCTTGATAATGCGCGCGATCTTGTTGCTGGACGCGTCGATTTCCTTCATCTTGTCGACCATCCCATCGAGCGTCTGGTTAACCTGTGCCGCTCCCTTGTCGGACTCCTTGACCAGGGCAGCCACTTGCAGGGCATGGTCGGCGTTCTTGCGGGTGATCGAGTTGATCTCCTCCGTGGACGCGGAAGTCTCTTCCAGGGAAGCTGCCTGATGGCTGGATCCCTCCGCCAGTTGATTGCTGGATTCCGAAACCTGGGAAGCCGCATTGGCCACTTGTTCGGCGCTTTGCGCGATCCGCTTCGCGAGGCCCCGCAGCGCGGAGTTGGCCTTGCGCACGACCGCCAGAAGCAATCCGCCCACGGCCAGCCCCAGAATCGCCAGCCCCAGGGTTATGGCACGTCCGCGCGTTGCGGTTTGGGCCGATTCCTCGGCGGCCGTTGCCAGTTCGCGGTTTTCCTGATCCACCAACTCGTTGGCGCGGCGTCCGATCTCCTCCAGCCGTGGAAGTACCTTCTCGGCGAAGATCGTCATGGCTTCATCCATCTTTTCGCCCGCCATCGCCTGGCTCAATTCGGCGTGAGCCTGGTTCACCAGTCCAGCTTGCTGAGTAAGGGTGGCCACGAGTCCCGACGTCTCCGCCGACTCGGCCACCACGCGCAAGTCCGCGAGCGCCTTCTGCAGAGTCACCGCGCGTTCCCGGAAACCGCGCTCGTAACCGGCCGAATGCTCCTTGTCGCCGAGCATCGCCGCCATCACGTTACCCCTCTCCAGGCTTGTCAGCCCCGAGGTAGCGGCATATACATCGCCGGCGAGGTATTGGCTGCGCGCTATCACTTTGGCGGCGCGGTCCAGATCCCGGTTCAGACTCCGCGTTACCAGCAGTGCCCCCGCGCTGAGAATCAGCACCAAGGCCAGCATCAGGCCGAAGGCGCCGAGAAGTTTCTTCGTCAGACTCATGTTCGTCCTCTTAGCCCAGTCACATCTTAAACGTGAAGGTGAAAGGCGCTACCGCCTTCACCGGTTTGCCGTCCTCGGTGAAAGGGGCGAACTTCCACTGCTTCAAGGCGTCCGCGCCCGCCCGGGTAAGCATCGCGTTGCCGCTCAGGATGTTGACCTTTTCCACTTTCCCGTCCTCCCCGATTACGGCTTCCAGCTCCACAGTGCCTTCCACTTTGAGTTGTTTGGCGATCGGCGGGTACTCCGGCTGGACCTTACGCGTCGCGGCTTGCGTAGCCTCAGTCCGGCTGATCTTCTTGACACCCTCCTGAGCGAGACTGGAACCCGCCGTCAGGACCGCGAGCACCGCCAGCCCGAAAACGCCCCGTAGCCTGAATTTCATTCCGCCTCTCACAAGCATGCCTCCCAGTTTCTATATCGGATGAATTCCCCAAAGGTTTAGGGCGCTCGCCTCGGCTTGCGCCGGGGGTTAGGTGGCCGTCCACCGGAAGGCGTGCGCAATAGCTTCTGAGACGCCAGGAACGCGGAGCCGGTGCGGTGCGACGTGATTCGGGGAACGCGCCACGGGGTTCCCGGCCAACAGCCCCGGCGGTACCGGCGGCGCCGCGCCGTTTCGAGCGGCGTTTTAGCGTTTCAAGGGCAGGCACGTATAATCATAAGGTAAGAGCAGCGCCATGAAGAAGCGCGTCCTGTACGGTTTGGCGATCGTCCTGCTGGTGGTGTCCGTGCTGCTGGTGGTGTGGCAGGGCTCGTTCAGCCTCGGGAAATTCAGTCCGGAAGGCGCCCAGCAGGCTTTGATTTACTGGGCCACGCTGGTGCTCATCTTCATCCTGATGGTGGTGCTGGCCTTCAACCTGGCCCGCGAATTCCTCAAGCTGTACGTCGCCCGCCAGGCCAACGAAGAAGGCTCCCGCATCCGCACCAAGCTGGTGGCCGGCGCCCTCACGCTCAGCATCGTCCCGGTCTTCTTCCTGGTTTTCTTCAGCTACGAGGTCTTGAGCTTCAACGTCAACAAGTGGTTTACCGAGCCGGCCGAGAACCAGCGGGAGCTGTTCATCGAGCTGGCCCGCAGCCTAAAGAAGGAAGTGAGCGACCGGGCCGCGGCCCAGGCCACTCTCCTGGCGCTCCAGGTGGAGACGCGCCGGCTCATCGAGGAGGGCGAGCGCACGCCCGGTTTTCTGGAACGCTTCGCCCGGGAACAGAGCCTGGACTCCGCCGCCATTTATAGTCCCTCCGGCGGCGCCCCGCTGGATTCCTGGCAAGGCCCTCCCACCGGCAAACCACCGGGCCAGGCGTTCGAAGCGAAGGCTTCCGTGCCGGGCGCCTCGGGGATCGTCGGACTGGCCGTGGTTCACGCCAGCATGCCCCTGGACGACGCTGCCGGCGTGGCCCGGATCGACCAGCAGACCAAGATTTCCGACCACCTTCGCGAGAACGGCAAGAACATCCGCAACCAACTGGTCCTGCTGATGGCCCTCATCACCCTGTTCGTGATCTTCGTGGCCACCTGGACCGCGCTGTTTCTGGCAAAGCAGATCAGCGTGCCCATCACCGCGCTCCTCGAAGCCGCCCGCGAGGTGCGCAAGGGAAACCTCAAGCACCGCGTCGAGGTGCAGGCCGCCGACGAACTGGCCCTGCTGGTGCGCGGGTTCAACCAGATGACCCAGGAGATGGAGGCCAACCAGCGCGAGCTCGACCGCCGCCGCCGCTTCACCGAGGCCATCCTCGAGAGCATCCCCACCGGCGTCATCTCCATCGCTTCCGACGGCTCCATTCAGCGCGTCAACCGGCCGCTGCTGAAGATCTTCCCCGCCGGCGCCGTGGAGCGCGCCACGCGCCTGGAGGACCTCTTCTCGCGCGACGATACCGCCGAAATCAAGTACCTCATGAAGCGCGCCCGCCGCACCGGCGTGGCCACCGGCCAGCTCGAACTGCGCACCGAGGACCGCGTCCGCCAGGTCGCCCTCACCGTCAGCGCGCTCGACGACAAGCTCACTAGCGGCTTCGTCATCGTGCTCGAAGACACCAGCGACTTGCTGCACGCGCAGAAGGCCGCGGCCTGGCACGAGGTGGCGCGCCGCGTGGCGCACGAAATCAAGAACCCGCTGACGCCCATCGGCCTCTCCGCCGAGCGCATCGCCCGCCAGGTGGATCGCCTGGGCTGTCCGCCCGCGCAGGCCGCCATTTTGCGCGAGTGCTCCGAAACCATCTCGAAATCCGTGGAATCCGTCAAAACACTGGTGGACGAATTCTCGCAGTACGCCCGCTTCCCCGCGGCGCAGCCCGTGCGATCGAGTCTCAACCAGGTGGTGGAAGAAGCCGTGATGGTGTTTCAGGGGCGCCTGGAAGGCATCTCGCTGCGCACCAGTTTCGCGCCCGATCTGCCGCCCGTGAACCTGGACCCCGAGCAGTTTCAGCGCGTGGTCATCAACCTGGTGGACAACGCCGCCGAAGCCATGCAGGACGCCCTGGTCAAGAATCTGTACATCGCCACCCAGGCCGGGAGCGCCGACACCGTGGAACTGGTGGTGGCCGATTCCGGATGCGGCGTGAGCCCCGACGACAAGGAGAAACTCTTCCTGCCATACTTCTCGACCAAGAACCGCGGCACGGGCCTGGGCCTGGCCATCGTCAGCCACATCGTGGCCGAACACAACGGGCAAATCCGCGTGGAAGACAATCGCCCCGTGGGCGCGCGCTTCACGGTGGAGATCCCCGTGCCGGCCGAAGCCGATAGCGACGCCGCGCCGCGGCCCGTGGCGGCCAGCCTATGAAGCCGCGGCGCATTCTGGTGGTGGATGACGAGCCCGGCATCCGCCAGTCGCTCAGCGGCGTGCTGGCCGACGAAGGCTACGCGGTGGATGCCGCGGCCAGCGGCGAAGAATGCCTGGCGATGCTCCCCGACGGCGCTTTCGAGTTGGTGCTGCTGGACATCTGGCTGCCCGGCCTGGACGGCATGGAGGTGCTTTCGCGCATCCAGGAAATTCCCCTGCCCGAACGCCCCGAGGTGGTGGTGATCTCCGGCCACGGCAGCATCGAGGCGGCCGTCAAGGCCACCAAATTGGGCGCCTTCGACTTCCTGGAGAAGCCGCTCTCCATCGAGCGCGTGCTGGTGGTGGCGAAGAACGCCCTCGATCACCGCAACCTCACCATCGAGAACAGCCGGCTCAAGGGCGACCCCGAGTCGCGCTACCGCATCATCGGCGAAAGCGCGCCCATGAAGGCGCTTCGCCAGCAGCTTTCGCTCATGGCCGGCACCAACGGCCGCGTGCTGATTTTCGGCGAGAGCGGCGTGGGCAAGGAGCTGGTGGCGCACGCCCTGCATGCCATGAGCCCGCGCGCCGCGATGCCCTTCGTCGAGGTGAATTGCGCCGCCATCCCCGAAGAGCTGATCGAGAGCGAGCTGTTCGGACACCGCAAAGGCAGCTTCGCCGGCGCCCTGGAAGACAAGACCGGCAAATTCCGCAAGGGCGATGGCGGCACGGTGTTCCTGGACGAAGTGGGCGACATGAGCCTGCGCACCCAGGCCAAGGTGCTGCGTGCCATCGAGGAGCAGCGCTTCGAGCCGGTGGGCGCGGCCGAATCGTTGCAGGTGGACGTGCGCGTCGTGGCCTCCACCAACAAGAACCTGGAGGAGGAAATCGAGCGCGGCAATTTCCGCGAGGACCTGTTCTACCGCCTCAACGTAATTCCTTTCGTGGTGCCGCCCTTGCGCGAGCGCCTGGAGGATATCCCGCTGCTGGCCGACCATTTCCTCAAGGAGTTCACCACCGCCTACGGCCGCAAGCCCAAGGAGCTGACGCCGGAAGCTTACCTAGCGCTCGGCGAATACCACTGGCCCGGCAACGTGCGCGAGTTGAAGAACCTGATCGAGCGGATCGTGATCCTGAACCCGCAGGTGCGCGTAGATGCGCGCCACATCCCGCTGCACGCCGCGCGCCGCCAGCACGACCGCCCCATGGAGCGCTTCGGCAGCCTGCAGGAAGTGCGCGAAGCGGCCGAACGGGAGTACATACTTAAGAAGCTGGAAGAGACGAATGGCAATGTTACCCGGACGGCCGAGTTACTGGGGCTGGAAAGGAGTAACTTGTATAGGAAGATGAAGACGCTGGGGATTGGGCCGAAGGAGTAGGAGGGATGCCCCACCAAGGAACCAGGGTCGGGACCCGCCGGGCTTCCTGCAGCGCATCGCTATGCTTCGGGTCCAGTTTCGTTTGGAGCTGCCAAGTCCCCGCACGGGGAGTCGTGTTAATTAAGGTAGCGTCCGGTCCGTGTATGATTCAATTGAGAGGGCCGCCCCCGGTCAGATTCGGAGTCCTGGCGGGCCGCCTTGGATATTCGCCAGCGGGCGCATTCTCCGGAGGCTGATGAAAAGACACACGCCACTCGGGGTTGAGGAAGGGTTCTTTGACAACGCCCTGCGCGACTCATCGCGTGTCAAACGTCAGATAGTCACCGAGTGTTTCGACTACTACATGCGCGTTATGGCCCGAAACGGAAAGACCGCTGGATACGTCGACTTATTCGCTGGTCCTGGGGTTTACGGTAGCGGCGAAGAGTCAATTCCGATCGTCATCTGCAGACAGGTGGCATCGGACCCAAGGTTAAGTAGCAGCGTGAAGCTGTGGTTTAACGAGGGCGATCCAAGCAACTACGAGAAGTTGAAGCGCAACATCGAGGCTGTACCGGACATCGCTGGTCTCGTCAACGCACCCAGGGTCACGCCCCACGTCATCACCGAAGCGTTCGCCCCACAGCTCTCGGGGATGCGCACGCCTAGTTTCATCTTTGCGGACCCATGCGGCTATAAGGGCCTATCTCTGCGCTTGATCGCTTCCGCGCTGAAGCCGTTCGGCAATGACTGCATATTCTTTCTCAGTTACAACCGGATCAACATGAAGATCAGCTACTCGGTCATGAACGAGTCGATCAATGCCTTCCTCGAGGCCGGCCGTGCGGACAGACTGCGGCAAGAGATTCGCTCTATCAAGAGCCCCCACGCCCGCGAAGAAGTTATTCTGGCAGCCGTCAAGAAGGCGCTAAAGGAAGAAGCCAACGCTCACTCCCTGACGTTTGGTTTTCGGACACGGGAAGGAGGAGGTACTAGCCATCACCTCGTGTATGCCACCAAGAACGCAAAGGCTCAGAATCAAATGAAGCTAATCTACACGAAAGCGAGTTCGGACAAATCCGATGGTGTCGGCTCACTGGATTACGACCCGCGCGACACTGAACAACGGACACTGTCGCTGTTTAGGGTTCCTCTCCGAAAAGTGTAATTAGCGCACGACCGGCAGAGGGAGACGCGCGCAGCAATGGTAGATGGCCGCGATGAAGTTCTCAGCCGTTCGGAATCCGAACGAACGATGACTGATTGACTTGATCTTGTTGTTCATACCTTCGACGGCTCCGTTCGACAGCCGGATCGTGGTCCAGGGGAGAATGCCGTCGAGATGGGTTCGCAGCATCCGCGCGAAGTTCTTGAACGGCTCCAGTTTCGATCGCATCGCCGAGCGAATCCACTTGCTCAGATGCTGCTCGGCCCTCCATGGCTGCTTGTAGGTCCAAAACAATTGGAAGGCTTCCTTCAGATACCAGGCGCGGACCAGCGGCGTGTTCCAGCGGACCAGCGTAGAGAGGCGCTCCTGTTGGCTATCTTTGAGGTTCCAGGGGTTCTTCAAGAGCAGCCAGCGCGTCCCCTTGAAGGGCACCCGCTGCTTGGCCGTGAGCCGCCGCCACTGTTCGCGGCGGACCGCATCCACCGCCTCATTGAGATGCTTGACGATGTGAAACCGATCGAACAGGATCTGCGCGTTGGGCGCGTGTTCCCGTACCAGCTTGGCGTATGTCGCCCACATATCCATGCACACCACCCGCAGTGTCCGGCAGCGCCGAGGGCCCATTTCCTGGGTGAAAAACGGCCTCACCGTCTCTTCGATCCGGTCGTCGCCGACCCACAGCAGAACCCGCCGTTCCAGATCGTAGACCACCGTGAGATAAACCTGACCCTTCCGGCGACTCACTTCGTCGATGCCAATCACGTGGACTGGTGGGCGCTTCCGGTGGCGCAGGCCGTAAGCCACGGCGCGCTTCACTATCGTGGCCACGCTCTTCCAGTTCAGCCCGTAGTGGCGCGCCGTGCCCTGCCAACTCAACTCGCGCGCCAGCACGGCCACGGCGTTGGACAGCGCCATGGTCACGCGCGCCCACGGTTCGGCCCACGGGAAGTCCTCCACCCGAACCCCGCACCGGGGACACTCCACGCGACGCGGGCGGTAGCGCAGTTTCAAGGGAAGAGTCCGCATCGACAGATCGCGCCATTCCCGTTCTGGCCGCACGCTGTGCACTTGCCGACATCGATGACGGCACACTCCACAACGCAACAGACGATGGCCGAGATGGTCGAGGTAAATCACCATCGCGCCTTCTCGTTCCACCACCTTAGTCACAGTATGGACTTTCAATCGCAGTTGCTTTCTGATAAATGTCTGGATGAGCACCTTGAATCCGATCCCTTCGTTGTTGGGCCTGAAGAACACAACAACGAGATCGGCCAGAGGTGCTCATTTCACCACGCCCCACCTGCAACTTCATGCATCCGCGGAGCTTCGACCTCAATTACACTTTTCGGAGAGGAACCCTGTTTAGCCCGCTCGATGAAGTGCGACAGCGGTTGCTGCAAGCCTTCGCGGGGCGAACACTAACCTTTGACGAGCTGATTCTGGAGGAAGCGGACACGCATTTTGCCGCCCCTGCGTACCGGACCGCGCTACTCGATCTGGAAGAAGATGGAAGTGTGACCATGGTGCCGCCAGCCGAACAAAGGCGTCCTCGGCCTGGCGGAGGACGCCGGTCACTTCCTGGCACTACGTCGATAACATTTCGGAAATAGGAGGGGGCTCAATGGCTGTGAATTCATCAATAGAGTGGACCGAGTCGACATGGAACCCGTCGACGGGCTGTGACGCAATCAGTCCGGGTTGTGATAACTGTTACGCAGAGCGGATGTCGCACCGGCTAAAGGCGATGGGGCAAAGTAAGTACAGCAACGGATTTAAGCTGACTACGCATCAGAATACGCTGGATCTGCCGCTCCGATGGAAGAAGCCGCAACGCATCTTCGTGAACTCCATGAGCGATCTGTTCCACGACAAGGTGCCGATCGAGTACATCCAGCGGGTCTTCACTACGATGCGTCGCGCTCACTGGCACCAGTTCCAGGTCCTCACCAAGCGGTCCGGGCGTCTCCTCGCCTTTGACGATCTGATCGATTGGCCGCGAAACGTCTGGATGGGGGTGAGCGTCGAAAGTGCGGCATACAAGGCAAGAATCGATCATCTGCGCAGGACTGGTGCTGCAGTCAAGTTCCTCTCGCTGGAACCCCTGATTGACGACCCAGGGACGCTTGACCTCAGCAACATCGACTGGGTGATTGTCGGCGGAGAATCGGGGCCAGGCGCACGACCAATGGAGAAGGCGTGGGTCGACAGTGTCTGTCGCCAGTGCGCGCTATTCGGCGTGCCGTTCTTTTTCAAACAACGGGGAGGGGTCCAAAAGAAGCATGCCGGGCGGAAGCTCAATGGTCGGACATACGACGGAATGCCGACCTCGCCATCTGAACTGGTCGAACTCCGCGCCCTCTGAGGTCGATCCAGGCCGGGAGCACGCCTGCCGCGCTTGCCTAGGCGAGAAGGGGACATTCTCGTCGCGCGCCCATCACACCAACTGGCTGTCTATCGTTTGATCCGCATCCCTGTCCCAGGGGCTTAGGTTCTGACAGCAAGGAGCCTCAGCCTGCAGGCCACATCAGCGTCCGTCAGCCTGGCTGCACCTTGTGTACGCCGGCCCCCGCCTGCCTGCTGTTTGCACACAAGACCGCCTCCGTTGCCGGGCAGCGAATCATCCGCGCAGCCGTATCTCAGATCAACACAGAAGCCAGGATGTCAGCACGGGCCAGCGAGTTTCACGGCGAGTCTTCCGCCAGGATTCGAAGTCGGAGAGAACCTCTTCTTCGGTCCCGCCACGCTGCCGGATCTGCCGTCCAATCTCGGTGCTTAGCATGTCGAATAGCTCGCGCTTCATCTCGACTGGGAGCGTTCCTTCAGGCGACGGAAAGAACACTCCCGCCATTCGTCCACGGCGAGTGATCAGGACGGGCACCTTGGACTTCAGCAGCGCGGTCGCGTTGTCGGGGAACTCCCGAACCGTGCTGACTCTCATGTGGTCACCCTGGCGACCATTATAGCCTGCGACCGACCAAGGCCACTACTGCAACCCTGCGCCCAGTGGGTTCGCTATGATTGGGGCAGGCCATGGTTGGGATCCAGCCAATCCGTGTCGAACTGGAGCGGGAAGAAGACGGCCGCGTCCTGGCTTCCGAGCCGGACCTTCCAGGCGTGATGGCTTATGGCGCCAGCGAAGAGGAGGCCGTTCGAAAGGTGAAGTCGATCGCGCTCCGAGTGCTGGCCGGCATGATCGACGGACATTGACGGGGGCGGAACTGGTCCCGGTTGTCGAGTTGATCGAGGTGGTCCGCCACGTACCCGGCGAAAGCGTGTACGATCTGCATTGTAGGATCGGCCTTCCGGGAGCGCGAACTCCCGTGGTTGCTCTGGCGGGAGGGTCAAGGCTCTTACGGGCCACCGTCAAGCGGTCGGGATGCCGCCGCGGAAGACCAGCGTCAGTGTGAGAAATACTTCCTGCTACGCGGGCAATATGCGTGGCCGGTTACAGTCTGGGTCCCTAATCGGACCTCGCATCGGACCTCGACAATCTTCGCATCCTCTTACAGTTCCGCGGACGCCTGTGGAGCTGCCGGAAACTGCCCGGATTGCTTCTGGATCGCGCGCCACTCGGAGAGAGCCCGCGGAGTAGCTACCGATATCACTTCGTAACACCCGCAAAGCCGGTACACCCGCCTGCCGCGCGGGCGCCCTTCTCCGAGTGGGCGGCGACCCGCCCCAAGGAGCGCGGCAATTCTCAGTCGCCGTTGCTGAAGTTGATTCCGGCTCGCATTCGTCTGCGATAGAATACCGGCATCCCATTTTGAAGGAGAAACCACATGGTCTTCACCGCTCCGAAACTGATGCTGATCCGGCATGCGGAAAAGCCGATTCCGGCCACCACCCCAAACCCGGCGTACAACGGCATAGACATCTACGGCAATCCCGATAAGGATTCCCTCGTCCCCCAGGGATGGCAACGGGCCGGCGCCCTGATTCAGTTGTTCACTTCTGCCAGCGGCCCGCTTCCGGTTCCGCAGTTCCTGTTCGCCCCCAACCAATTCGGCAATGGCACGAGCAAGCGTCCGTACGAAACCATCACTCCCCTCAGCCAGAAACTAGGCATTTCTATCAATCCTCCTCAGGCTCAGTATTCCAAGACCGACTATGTGACCATGCTGACCGCGGCCGCGAGTTGCAAAAGCATGGTCCTCATCGCCTGGGAACATGGCGAGATTCCCGACTTGGCCGCGTGGATCCTGCAGAACACGAAAATTAGCGTGCCCAAGTGGCCCGGGACCCGCTTCGACATCGTCTGGGTGTTCGATTTGGATGCCACCTCGGGCACTTATGGCTTCAACCAGGTGCCGCAGTTATTGCTGGCAGGAGATCAGCCGGCCCCGATTTTCGCCTCCGGGGACGCCGGCAAAGCCGCAGCGGCACAAAGCTGAGACTTTCCCCGCAACTCAGAGCGCGGGTTCGCCCAGACAGGTTCGTCCTCGTGAGGATGACATTCCACTGGCGCGAGTTTCGCCCAGACCGGTGGATCGCTCCACGCCACGCGGCTCCTCATCCGACCGAGTGCCTATATCCACTGGAGAGTCAGGTGGACATTCTGAAAGTGACGGCGCCGCAAGTCGTCCTTGTGGATCATGAAGTAGATGCGGCCTCCGTCCCTCCAGTCCATGCCTGCGCAGTTGTCACCGGAATCCAACTGAAGTAGTAGCAGCCAATCAGCCGCTCCCGCTTCCAGTCCCAGGCTCCGGCCCTCGTTGTAGCCATCGGTGTCGCAGTAGATGCCGTGAGAAACCAGTTGCGCTTCGAGGCGGGGGTCGCCGCCGTTAATTGGAACGGCATTGCCGCCAATGCGATGCTCTCCATAGGCCAGCGGTGCGAATTCGAAGTAGGCTCTGAACTCTTCGCCGGTTACCTGGTATTCGTTCTTGAATTCATGGTCCATCTCAGGCAGCGATAGCTCAGGGATAGCCGAGAGTGCGAAGCCTCTGAATCGGAAGTCCCGGTCCAGGTCGCGGTGCCAGGCGCGAGCGCTATTCGCGGCGAGTGGCGCATCGACGTAGAAGACCCGGGTACCGTCTTTGTGTTTGGGGTCGTACCCTGCAGGCTGCACGTCGGAATCATAGAAGAAGAACAGCGACCCGCTCCTTGGGAGGGCCAAGCCGCGAATGGCGGGCAACTCAGTCAACTCGATCTGGGAGATGAAAGAGAGGGGCCGCTGCTCCTGCCAGACAGGCCAGGGGATGTCCTTCGGCAGATTTGGTCTCCCGCCCAGTCGGCTCACCGGCCGAGCATTCGGCTTGCCCACTTTTAGGCGGAGGGACGGGCGGGTGCGAGCAAGAATTGGAGCAGCCAATCGCTCCAGCCCGATCTCTTTCAACTTTTGACGGATCGTGCGTGTTGCCATGGGTGACATGGTAGCAAGGCGTCGGTAGAAAGCGAACGGAACCGCCGCTACCCGCTCGCTTTGAGCTTATCGTCGGCGTTCCGGAAACAATCCACTAGCGGGAGTTTACTGCCAACTCCAGGCGCATAACCCCGGCCCTCGATTAACGTATTGAAAAACCACGACTTGTGCGGACCCTCGCGCGCAACCTGCGTATTACCCTAGTCAAGAGCTGTTTGCTGCTTTCATGCTTCATGCCTATTGATCCAGGAAAGGAGGTGTCGTATAGTTGTATTACCCTATATGGCAAGCCTCATCGCGAAGAAGAAGGGCAACCAGCTCTACTACTACGTCGTCGAGTGCGCCCGCGTCGACGGCCAGCCCCGAATCGTCCATCAGACCTACCTCGGTTCCGCGGACAAGGTCGCCGCCTTGGTTCGCGACCACTCCGCTCCGGTACCTTTGTCCGCCACCATGCGGGATTTCGGCCTGCCCGGCGCCCTTTGGTTGGCTGCCCAACAAACCGGCGTCTTCGAACTGCTTCAGCAACTTTGGCCCCAGCCTCGTTCCGGGCCCTCGGCCGTCCACTACCTGCTCCTGGCCGCCATTCATCGCATCTGCCAGCCAGGCCCCAAGACCGAAGTTGCCGATTGGTACGACCGCTCGATCCTGCAGCCGCTCTGGGGCTTTGCCTCGGAACGATTCTCCTCCCAAGCCTTCTGGGATTGCTTCGACACCCTGGCCCCGGAGCGGCCATCCCAGGGAGCCTGCGACGAACTGGAGCAGGCTCAACTGCGTCTGGTTGGGTTATGGAAGCAGAAGCAGATCCTCAGCCGGCGCTTGCTGGGCTACGACACCACCAACTTCTACACCTACGTGGCCAGCACCAACACGCAGAACCATCTGGCGCAGCGGGGCCACAATAAGCAGGGCCGGCACAACTTGCGCCAGGTGGGACTCAGCTACGTGTTGGATGGCGAGCATGGCCTGAGTTTGTGTCACCACGTCTATGCCGGCGACATACCGGATGTGGAGGAGTTCTCGGTCTCGTTGGCGCGCATGTTGGACATGCTGGATCAAAATCGGATCGCACGGGACACGGTCACTCTGGTGTTTGACAAGGGCTCGGCGGCCTTGGCCAATACGGTGGAGTTGGAGCAGTCGCAAGTGGGATGGATCGCGGCGCTGCCTTGGAATCAGGCCCCCGAGGAGTTGCGCGAACGGCCGCTGGATCGGCTTCCCACCTGCAACAGCGATCAACCCGGCGTACATGCGGCGGGCGAAAAGACGCTGGTGCACGGCAAAGAGTACTTTTGCGTGGTGAAGTACTCGGCTTCCTTCGCGGGCGAACAGCTACAGAGTGTGACCACCGGCGTCAGCAAGGTCCTGCAATACCTGCGGCGTTTGTCCGTGGATCTGAGTAAGCCCAGGGCGCGTTGGACCGAAACCCAGATTCGCAACAAGATTCAGCGCTGGCTGTCGGCGCAATTCATGGCTGAGCTAATTCACTACCAACTGGAGTTGAAGAACGGGCAGTGGCATCTGCAATTCGATTTTGATCACGCCGCATGGCTGCGCCTGTTGGCCCACCGGTTGGGTCGAACGGTATTGCTCACCAACCGCGTGGACTGGAGCGCGGAGGAGATCGCCGCTGCCTACGCTGGCCAGCAACAAGTCGAGCAGGTATTTCGCGGTCTCAAAGATGGGGAGTGGCTGGGCTGGGGTCCCATGCATCACTGGACCGACAGCAAGATCCGGGTGCACGCGTTCTATTGCATGCTGGGCATCTCTCTGCTTCAATACGTGCACCACCAGGCACAGGCGGCATGGGCTGGCATCTCCACCGAGCAATTATTGCAGGAGTTGCGCCAAATCCAGGAATTCGTACTCCTCTACCCGCCGCAAGGCGAAAAGGGGCCGAACCGAATCGCCACTGTACTCTCCAAGCAGACTCTGCCGCAACTGGCACTGGCGAAAACGCTGGGCTTGGAACAACTCCGTATTACCCCGCGTGGGTAATACGCGGGCCTGCTCGTAACCCGTTCCGGAAACAACTGCTTATACCTTTGTTCCGGCCATTCCCAGTAAACTCCCGCTAGGACGTAACGTCGCCATCTCGCTGATTTGAGCATCGAGCCCGTGCCGCCTGCCCCACGAATCGGCCCGGATTGGGGCCGGTTTCCCGCCGCAAGCAGTTGATTCCATTGGCTCGGCTGGTTCAGAATCGGCCCCAGTCGGTCCGATTTGGAGGCGGCGCGCGCAGTGCCGTTACCCGTGGCGGATCACGAGAACGTCACCATCCTTGACGATGTACTCCTTGCCCTCCAGGCGCAGCAGACCCTTCTCGCGCACGCCGGCGTAGCCGCCGCGGTCGATGAGGGCCTGCCAGTTCACCACTTCGGCGCGGATGAACTTCTTCTCGAAATCGGAGTGGATGGCGCCGGCGGCCTTCAAGGCAGTGCTGCCGGCGGGGATGGTCCAGGCGCGGCACTCGTCCTCGCCGGCGGTTAGGAAACTCATCAGGCCGAGCAGGGCATAGGTGGCGGAGATCAGGCGTTCGAGGCCGGATTCCATCAGGCCATAACTGGCCAGGTAGTCGCGCTGCTCCTCGCGAGGCAGTTCGGCCAGCTCGGCTTCGATCTTGCCGCAGATGGCTGTGGCGGCGGTGTCGCGCCGCCCGGCCAGAGGGCCTTCGCGGAATTCGCGCTCGCGGTCGTGGAGGTTGGCGGCAGCCTCCTCACCCAGGTTCAGCACGTACAGGATGGGCTTCTGGGAGAGGAACTGGAATCCGCGCAGGCGCTTCTCGTCCTCGGCTTCGAGCTCGAGTTGGCGCAGCGGCTCGTTCCGTTCGAGCACGGCTTTGGCGCGGGTCAGGAGATCGAACTCGCGGTCGAGCTCGGGGTTCTTAGCCTTCTTGCGGTCCTTTTCGAGGCGCTCCAGGCGCTTTTCGATCACCAGGAGATCGCTGAGGATGAGCTCGGTTTCGACGTCCTCTAGATCGCGCAGGGGGTCCACGGAACCTTTCTCGTGAGGCACGGTTTCGTCGGCGAACAGGCGCAGCACGTGGGCGAAGGCATCCACCACGCGCAGGCTGCCGACGTAGCTGGCCTCGCGGAGATTCTCCTTGGAGATGGCGGGCATGTCCACGTACTCGACGGTGGCGTGAGTTACCTTGGGCGGTTCGAAGAGGCGGCCGAGCGCTTCCAGGCGGGCGTCAGGAACTTTGGCGACTCCGGTGCGGGCGGCGGTGGCGCCGATACGCGTCTCCTGGTGGACGCCGGTGAGGATGGTGAACAGCGAGGTCTTGCCCACCATGGGCAGACCGATAATGGCAGTCTTCATAATTGGATCTATCTACATTGATCTAGCTACAGGGGCACTTCCACCTGGCTGAGAATTTCGGCGATGATGCGCTCGCCCATGTCGGCGCGGCGCTGCACCAGGGTGGTGCGCGTGTCGATCACCACGCGGTGCGCGAACAGGGGGACGGCCAGCCGTTTGACGTCGTCGGGCGTGGCGTAGTCGCGGCCCTCCAGCAGGGCCAGCGCCTGCACCGCCCGGTAGAGGGCCTGGGAGCCGCGCGGGCTGACGCCCAGGGCCAGCGATTCATGGTTGCGGGTGCGCTCGACGATGGCGAGCATGTAATCCACCAGGGACTCAACCACGGAAACGGTTTGCACCATGTCCTGGAGTCGGAGCACGTCCTCGGCGGTGAGCGGCGAGGTGACCGCGCGGGGAGAGATGGTCTGGGCGTTGCGCAGGATTTCGCGTTCGCTGGCGCCGTTCGGGTAGCCGATGCGCAGGCGCATCAGGAACCGGTCAAGCTGCGATTCGGGGAGCGGATAGGTGCCGTGGTGCTCGAGCGGGTTCTGCGTGGCCACCACCATGAACGGGCGGGGCAGGGTGTGCGAGTGGCCGTCGATGGTGACCTGGGCTTCGTTCATTGCCTCCAGCAGGGCGGACTGGGTCTTGGGCGTGGTGCGGTTGATTTCGTCGGCCAGCAGAAAATTGGTGAAGATGGGGCCCGGTTTGAACTCGAAGGTTTCCGATTGGACATTATAGATGGTGACGCCCAGCACGTCGGACGGAAGCATGTCGCTGGTGAATTGGAGGCGGTGGAAGCGGCCGGAGACGGAGCGGGCCAGGGCGTGGGCGAGAGTGGTCTTGCCGACGCCGGGGACGTCTTCGATGAGCAGGTGGCCGCGCGCCAGCAGGCAGACGAGGGAAAGGCGAACGACCTCGGTCTTGCCGCGAAGCGCCGTCCCGAGGACGGACTCGAGTTCGGCCAGCTTGGGTAGGATTTCGGGCGAGAATCCAGCCGGCGGGGCCATGGTTGATTCCCGCTGGGACATTACAGTTCATCATACTAAATTGCGGAGCGGGGGCCGCAATTGCCGACGAAGCGTTGTACTACTACCTGTCAAATTCCACGCACGCCGCGCCGTTTATTTGTGGGGCGGGCTGTCAGCCTGCGGCGGGTTGTTAACCCGCCTTCCGGCCTGTCAGCCAGGGCCACGAGTGAGAACAACCATTTGCGGCTTGCCGCGTTGTGGGGGAGGTTGTCAACCTGCTTCGGGTTGTTAACCCGCCTGGGGGGCCTAGTGCAATAGCCGCCCAGGCGGACTGACAGTCCGCCGCAGGCTGACAGCCTGCCCCACATGGAACCATCGCAGGCGCCGAACTGGGTTGGCAGGCGGTGGCAAATAAAACCCGCGCGGGGCGGGCTACAATGCGTTTTACATGAAGCAGCGCTCCGCTCTCCGGAACCGGGCCGAATTCGCTGTAGCGGTGACCGTGGTGAAATCGCTCGAATGGGCGCCGCTGCGGCTGGCCTATGGGCTGGCCGGTCTCTACGTGTGGCTGCTGGATCTGGCGATTCCGCGCTTGCGGCGAGTGGCGCTGCGCAACCTGTCGTTCGCCATGCCGGAGTTGGACCGGGCGCGGCACGCGGCTATCGTCGATGGGGTTTTCCGCTCCATCGCGCGGATGCTGGTGGCGTTCGCCCGGTTCCCGTCCATCCGCCGCGAAAACCTGGAGCAGTGGATCCGCGCGGAGGGCGGCGAGCATTTCCATGAGGCGCTGCGGCGCGGCCGGGGCGTGCTGTTCGCCACCGCGCACCTGGGCAATTGGGAGTTGAGCGCCTTTGCGCACGGGCTGCTGACCGGGCCGATGAGCGTGGTGGCGAGGCCGCTGGACAACCCGCTGATCGACCGCCTGGTGGAGAGCCGGCGCGCGCTCAGCGGCAACCGGCCGATGTTCAAGAAGGATTTCGCGCGCGCCATCCTCAAGGCGCTGGCCGCCAACCAGGCCGTGGGCGTGCTCATCGACCAGAACAGCGCGGCTGATGCCGGGGTGTTCGCCGACTTCTTCGGCGTGCCGGCATGCGCTGGGACGGGCTTCGCCAAGATCGCGTGGCGGAGCGGGGCGGCGGTGATTCCGGGGTTCGCCCTCTGGATGGAGAGCGAGCGGCGCTACGTGCTGCGCTTCTACCCACCCGTCGAAATGACCGGCGACGCCGAACGGGACACGCGCGAACTGCAGCACCGGCTGGAGGCCGTGGTGCGCGAGTACCCCGACCAATGGTTGTGGATTCACCGGCGCTGGAAGACCCGTCCGCCGGGCTCGCCGCCGCTCTACGACTCGCTCTAGCCGAGGCCTGACATGCCAATCCACCACTTCATGCTCGAAGACTTGCTACGGAGCCTGCTGGCGGTCTGCCTGTTTCCGGCGTTCGTGGTGCTGCCCGGGTATGCGCTCGCCTGGCTGCTGGACCTGTGCGAGTTCCGGCGGCGCACCCTGGCTTTTCGCGCGGCTCTCAGCGTGTGCCTCTCGATAGCGGTCTGCCCTATCGTCACCTACCTGGCGGAGCGATTCGGATCGGCGCGCCTGATGTGGGCGCTGTACGGCGCCGCGTGGCTGTATTTCGCGGTGTTGGCGGCGCGTGGATGGCGGGCAGCGCGGCAGGTGCGGTTTACGCGGCAGGACGCGGTGGTGGCGGCGATCATCGTGGCCTGGGCTGTGGTGGCGCTGTTTTCGCTGGTGGACATACAGTGGGGCCAGCGGGATTACTATCCCGTTCCGGCGCGCGACGGGGCGCTGCGCACGGCGTTCATTCACTCGCTGGCGGAGGGCATTCCGCCGCACAACCCGTTTTTCTACCCGGGCCACGAGGTGCCGCTGCGGTACCACTATTTCTGGCTGATTCCGTGCGCGCTGGTGGAGCGGGCCGGAGGCGGCGCGGTGGGGCCGCAGCACGCATGGTACGGCGGCGTGGTGTGGTGCGGCATCGGCCTGATGGCGACGGTGGCCCTGGCGTTCCGCATCGTATTCTACCAGGGGCCGGCCAGTTTCCGGAGGCGGGCGCTGACGGGAATCGCGCTGCTGGCGGTGACGGGCCTGGACATTCTGCCGGCTGCGATCTCCTGGATTCTGCAGTGGCTGGGGATGGAGCGCGCAGTGCTGCCCAGTATCGATTGGTGGAACGAGCAGGTGGACGGCTTCCCATCGTCGGTCATCTGGGTGGCGCATCACGTGGCGGGGCTGGTGGCGGTTATCACGGTACTGCTGCTGCTGTGGGAGGGCGCGCGGCAGGACACGTGGAGCGCGCGCCTTCGCCACGCCGCGGTGGCGGGGTTGGGGCTGGCATCGGCGGCGGGCCTGTCCATTTACGTGGTGTTCGTCTTCGGCGCGTTTCTGGCGGCGTGGACCGTGCTGGCGGCGGCCAGAAGATGGTGGCCCGAGATGGCGGTGTGCCTGGTGGCGGGCGCGGTGGCGATGGTGTGCGCGTTTCCATATCTGACGGGGCTGGCGGGCACGGCGGGACACTCGGCCGGGCCGCTCCTGCATTTCGAGGTGCGGCAGTTCGCGCCCATCCGCGTGGTGCTGAAATCGCTGGGCCTGACGCACGGGTGGCGGGTCTCGCTAGCGCACCTGGCCGTGCTGCCGGTCAATTACTTCCTGGAGTTCGGCTTCTTCTTCGCCGCGGCGCAATTGTGGTGGACGCGAAGGCCGCGTCCGCTGCCGCGGGCGTACATGGCGGCCACTATGATGCTCGCCGCGAGTTTGCTGATCTGCTCGTCTCTGCGCACGTCGGTGATCGACAACAACGATCTGGGGTGGCGCGGCATCCTGATCGCGCAGTTCGTTGCGCTGGTTTGGGCCGTGGATGTGGTCACTGGGGCAAGGGGCCCGCTGGATGCGGCCCTACGCCGCCAGCTCGGGGCGCTGGCTCTGCTGGGGGCCGCGGGGGTGGTTTACGATTTGGCGATCCTGCGCTTCTACCCATTGCTGGCCGATGCCGGCGTGCTTTCGACGGTGCAGTGGATTGGCCCCGACCGCCATGCCGGAGAGCGCAACTACGCGCAGCGGGAGGCCTACGAATGGCTGGGGACGAACTCGGTTCCGCGGGCGCGCATTCAGTTCGACCCCAGCGTGGAGTTCGAGGATCTACCGGCATTTCTCTATGCCCAACGGCAGATTGTAGCCGGCGACTGGGGATGCCTGGCCACATTCGGTGGAGACACGGCGCTGTGCGAACCCCTCGCTGCGGCCCTGCACCGGCTGTATCCTAAGCCGGGGCAGGCGGCCCCAGTGGCCATCGCGGACGCCTGCCGGAGCGTTCCCGCGGACTTCCTGATTGCCGAGGATACGGATGCGGTTTGGCGCGACCCGCGGAGCTGGGTGTGGCAGGAGAACCCGGCATTCGCCAACCCGTACGTCCGGCTGTTCGGCTGTGGGGCCGGGGCGCGGCGGTAGCGCGCAGGCCGCCCCGCAACTTCTTCCCGGGACTCGGGTATGATAGTCATGATCTTGGAAGCCGATATCCTCAGAGAGCTGGTAGCGGGGCCAGTGGAAAAGCGTGCGATCACCAATCTGCGCGTGCTCAACGAAGCCTACGACTACACCAAGCCAAGTTCCTTCTCGCGCGGCATGCGCATCGATCTCAACGGGCTGGTCATTCTGTTAATTTCCGGTACGGCCAGTATTGACGAGAAAGGGCAGAGCGTCCACATCGGGGACTTCCGGGCGCAGATGCGCCGCACCTTTTTGAACATCACCGCCCTTCTGGAGGCTGAGGGGGCGACCTGGAAGGATATCGTCCGCACCACTTGTTACCTGCGCGACATCGAGCGCGATTACGCGGCCTTCAACGAGGAGCGCACGAAGTTCTACAGGGAACAGGGGCTCGACCCGCTGCCGGCGTCCACCGGAATCCAGGCGATTCTGTGCCGGCCGGAACTGCTGATCGAGATCGAAGCCATCGCCATGTTCCGCACGGAACACAGGACGTAGGGCATGAGGCGCGACTCTTCCTTCCGGCTGTGGCTGGCGGGCGGAGTACTGCTACTCGCCGTCATTACGGCGGCAGGTGCGCCCAAACTCAAGCTGACGTCGATTGAAGTGGTCCCCGGAGATTTCTCGCTGGATGGAGCGTGGGCCTCGCAACACCTGCTGGTGACCGGTGTCCTCGCCGATGGCTTGCGGCGCGACGTGACACTTGTGACCACTTTCCGCTCGGGGGATACCAAGATCGTGGCGGTGGATCGGTCGGGGCTGGTTACGCCGGTGCACGATGGTGCGACCGTTATCGCCGTGTCGGTGGCCGGCCAGAAGCAACGGGTGCGGGTTACGGTTAGCAATGCACAACGGAAACTGGCTTCGTTCCGCAATTCCGTGGAGCCGGTGCTGCGCCAGGCGGGATGCAACTCGGCCGCCTGCCACGGGGCGCAACACGGGCAGGGGTCGCTGAAGCTTTCGCTTTTCGGCGGCGAACCCGAGGCCGATTACGACGCCGTGGTCCGCGCGTTCGGCGGACGCCGGGTCAACCGCACCGAGCCGCGCAAGAGCCTGATACTGCTGAAAGCGGCCGGGGGCGTGGAGCATGCGGGCGGCGCGCGGCTCGCGGCGAAGTCGCGCGGGTATGAGATCCTCACGGCGTGGCTGGACCAAGGCGCACCGTGGGACTCGGCAGCCGACGCGGCCATCGTTTCGCTCGACGTGTTACCCAGCGAACGCACTTTGCGCAAGGGCGAGACGCAGCGCCTGCTGGTCACCGCCCGCTTCGCTAATGGCACCACGCACGACGTGACGGCGGAGGCCGCATTTCACAGCGCCGACGAGCGGGTGGCCACGGTGGCGGACGGGGAAGTGAAGGCCGCGGGCATTGGCGACGCGGCTATCGTGGCCACATACTTGCGAAAGGCCGCGGTGCTGCGCGTGGCCGTTCCGCAAACGCTGCCGGGGAAGTTTCCGCCACTCGAAGCCAATAACCAGATCGACGGCCTAGTCTACGCGAAGCTGGTGGCCATGGGCATTCCGCCATCGGGCCTCGCGACCGACCAGGAGTTCCTGCGGCGCGTGTACCTCGACACTATCGGCATTCTGCCGACGCCCGCGGAGGCGCGCGCGTTCCTGAGCGACCGCGACCCGCGGAAGCGCGCGTTGCTAATCGATTACCTGTTGACGCGCGACGAGTTCAACGATTTCTGGTCCTTGAAATGGGGCGACCTGCTGCGCATCAAGAGCGAGTACCCAGTGAAAGTGTGGCCCAAGGCGGTGGCGGTTTACTATCAGTGGCTGCACCAGAGCCTAGCCGAAAACAAGCCCTACGACCAGTTCGCGCGCGAGATGATCACGGCCACCGGCAGCAACTTCCGCGTGGGCCCGGCGAATTTCGTGCGCACGGTGGCCAATAAGGACGCGCGCACGGTGGCGGAATCGGCGGCGCTGGTTTTCATGGGAGCGCGGATGGGCTGCGCGCGGTGCCACAGCCACCCCTACGAAAGCTGGACGCCGGACGACGTAATGGGGATGGGCGCCTGGTTTGGGCGCGTTAATTACAAGGCGACGCTGGAGTGGAAAGAGGAGATCGTCTATCTGGATTTCAAGGCCAACCTGCGCGACCCGCGCACCCGCCAGGTGGTGCAGCCGAGGGTGCCCGGGGGCGAGCCGGTCAAGACGGGGGCAGAGGAAGATCCGCGCATCCGCTTCGCCGCGTGGCTGACGGCGCCGGACAATCCCTGGTTCGCGGCCAATATCGTGAACCGCATTTGGTACTGGCTGATGGGCACGGGCATCGTCAACGAGCCGGACGACATGCGGCCCACTAACCCGCCGACTAATCCCGAGCTGCTGACATATCTTCAGAAGGAACTGGTGGACAGCCACTACGACCTGCGCCACATTTACCGGCTGATTCTGAACTCGCGCACTTACCAGCGCTCCTCGGCGCCGAATGAGTGGAACGCTGCCGACACGGCGCACTTCGCGCGTTACGCGGCGCGGCGGTTATCCGCGGAGCAGATGTTGGACGCGGTTTCGCAGTTCACGGAAACCAATGAGGCGTTCCGCAGCATCATTCCCGAGCCGTTCTCGAACTGGCCGTCCGATACGCGCGCCACGCAGATTTCCGACGGCAACACGGAGTGCGCCTTCCTCGACATGTTCGGCCGCCCGCCTCGCGATACGCCGTATGAGAGCGAGCGCGACAGCACGCCGACGCTGCGGCAGACGCTGTATTTCCTCAACTCCGAGCAGTTGGAGGGGAAGCTGGCGAACAGCCCGCGGCTGAAGCGGCTGGCGGCTTCGAAACAGAGCGACGCGGAAGTAGTGGAAGAGATCTATCTGGCGGGGCTTTCCCGTTTTCCGACCGATGAGGAACGCAAACGAGTGGTGGAGTACTTGGGCGCAAGAAAGGCGGCGCGCGCGCAGGCGTTGCAGGATGTGGCGTGGGCGGTGCTGAATACGAAAGAATTCTTGGTTAACCATTGAGGTGCGGCTATGTTGGATATCCGAGGTAGAACGGCCGAGTGGACGCCCGCCGGTGTGGCGCGGCGCGATTTTCTGCGTGTGGGCGCCGCCAGCCTGATTGGCTTGAGCATGGCGGATTGGTTCCGGCTGCGCGGTGCGCCGGGGCCGGCACGGAGCGTCATCCAACTTTGGATGGCCGGCGGACCCACGCAGACCGATACGTTCGATCCAAAGCCCTCGGCGGGCGAGGACTTCACCGGGCCATTGCGCGGGGCGCTCGGGACCAATGTGAGCGGCATTCAGATCGGCACGCTGCTGCCGCTGCTGGCCAAGCAAGCGGACAAGTACAGCATCATCCGTGGCATGACCCACAACAATAACGGCCATGAAACCGCGGCGTATATCATGCAGACCGGGACCATGCCTACCACCGATCTGGTGTACCCGGCGGTGGGCGCCATCGTGGGATACGAGAAGGCCGAGGCGGTGGCTTCGAGCGGGCTGCCGCCGTACATCACGCTGACCAATCCTCTGGGCCGTTTTTCGGAGGCCGGATTCCTGGGCAACCAGTACAAGACCTTTGCGCCGGGCGGCGATCCGAATTCCGCCAACTTCCGCGTGCAGGGCCTGGCGCCGCCCAAGGGCGTGACGCCGCAACGCATCGAGGAACGCCGCGCGCTGCTCGGGAGCGTGGACGCGCTGGCGCGCGAGGCCGACAACCTGGATATCTACCGCAACCTCGACGAGTTCCAGAAGAAGGCTTATGGGCTGATTCTGGGGGACGCCAAAAAGGCTTTCGATCTTACCGAGGAGAAGGACGCGGTGCGCGACCGCTACGGCCGCAACCAGTTCGGCCAGTCCTGCCTTCTGGCGCGGCGACTGGTGGAAGCCGGCGTGCCATTCATCACCATCAACGATGGCGGATGGGACACGCACAAAGATAACTTCGAAGCCATGCGGCGCAAGCTGCCGATTCAAGACGCCGCGGTGTCGGCGCTGTTCGAGGACCTGGCGCAGCGCGGCATGCTCGATACCACGATCGTGACCTGGTATGGCGAGTTCGGCCGGACGCCTCGTGTGGCCAACGAGCCGCCGTGGTTCGGCGGGCGGCACCACTGGGGCCAGGTTTTCTCGGCGGTGGTGGCCGGAGGCGGCTTCAAGGGCGGCCACGTGGTGGGATCTTCCGACGCGCGCGGAGAAGCCGTCCGCGACCGGCCGGTGTACCCATGGGATCTTTCCGCCAGCATTTACAAGCTGCTGGGAATCGACCCGCATGGCAAGTTGCCGCACCCGCACGGTTGCGTGGCGTACGTAAGCCCGGCCTCGGGCGGCGCGATGCCGAGCGGCGGGTTGCTGACGGAGATCATGTGAAGTCTGCGCTTCTACTTGCGCTCGGGCTGACGCTTTTCGCGCAGGCGCCCGAGCCCGTCACCGCTCTGGCCTTCTCGCCCGATGGCGCGTGGCTGGTGTCCGGCGGCTACAACCAAGCCCTCGTGTGGAACGGCTCGACGGGAAAACTGGAGCGCAAGATCGCGGGATTGCCGGGACGGGTGCGCGCGCTGGCCTTCAGCCCGGATGGCAAGTTGCTGGCCGCCGCCGGGGGCATGGCGGGTCAATCCGGCGCGGCTGTCTTGGTGGACTTCGAGACGGGCGCCATCACGCCGCTCGCCACAGCCAAGGACGAGATGCTCGCCGTGGCTTTCAGCGCGGATGGCAAACTGGTGGCCGCCGGTGGCGCCAACAAACTGGCGGAAGTGTGGAGCGTGGACGGCGCGAAACCGGTGGCCACGCTTTCGGAGCCCACCGGCTGGGTCACCGGCCTGGCCTTCAGCCCCGATGGAAGACTGCTGGCAACGGCCAGCGCCGATCAACGCGTGCGGGTATGGTTCACGGCCACGTGGAAGAGCGATTTCGCGTTGCCGGAGCCCGCGGCCGGCGTCATCACCGGAGTGGCCTTCGCGCCCGAGGGCGACTTCCTGGCGTTCTCCGTGGCCGGCGACGACGAGCACTCCATCCGCACCTGGAAGCCGCAGAACGCGTTCGTGGAGCCCGATCCGAACCGGCCGAACCTGCACGCCACACTGCTGCAAACGCGCCCCATCGACACCGGCGGATGCTTGCCGCTGGCGGTGGCCTTCTTCAACGCGCCGAAGCCAGCCACGGGCGCAACGCCGCATTCGCGGATTCTGGCCGCGTGCACGGACCACACGGTGCGCCTGCTCGGGACCGGGGGCAACACCATCTCGACACGCCCGAGCCACGCCGATTGGGTCTACGCCGTGGCGCCCGCGGCCGATGGCGTCCGCTACGCCACAGGCAGCGGCGATGGCGGCATCAAGATTTGGGGCACGGCGGAGAAGCCGCTACTGACGCTGGCGGAGGCGGGGAAATGACTAGGGCGCTGCTCGTCGCGAGCGTTGCCTTGCTGACCGCGGCCGCGCAAACACCGCCGGCTAAGAAGGCGCCCGCGCCTCCTCCGCCACCGCCGCTCGAAGTGCCGCAGGAGGTGGTGGCGTCCATCTACCCGGCCGGCGGGCAGCGCGGCCACACGGTGGACGTGACGGTTACGGGCACGGGCCTGGCACCGGAGCAGGTGCTGGTCTCGGGCGGCGGCGTCACGGGACGCGTTCTCGAAACCAAGTCGGCAACGCTGGCGCGCGTGTCCGTCACCATCGCGGATGATGCCGAGCCGGGCCAGCGCGAGTTCCGCTTGCGCAACGCGGGCGGCGTATCCAACCGCGCGCGCTTCGTGGTGGGCACGCTGCCCGAAGTCAACGAGGTGGAACCCAATTCCACCAAGGCGAAGGCGCAGAAGCTCGCGGCGCTGCCGGTGGTGATCAACGGGCAGATTCTGCAGGCCGACCGCGACTACTTCCAGTTTCACGCCCGCGCGGGCGAATCCGTGGTCTGCGCGGTGGAAGCGCGCAGCCTGCTGCCCTTCATCGCCGACGCGGTGCCCGGGTGGTTCGACCCGATCATCGCGATTTACAGCCCGGAGGGCCGGCAGATCCGCTACGCGGACGATTTTGGATTTAAGCCGGACCCGGTGCTGTTCTTCAGCCCGCCTGCGGATGGCGACTACATTATCGAACTGCGCGACGTCATTTTTCGAGGGCGCGCCGATTTCGTCTACCGGCTCACTCTGGGCGCGGTTCCGTTCGTCACCGGAGTGTTTCCGCTGGGCGGACAGCGCGGCCAGGCGATCGACGTGGAGTTGCACGGCGTGAACCTGCCGGAACGCACCGCCAGGGTTATCGTCCCAATGGACGCGCCGCGAGCGATGCACGTTACCTCGGGCGCGATCCCCTTCGGCGCGAGCGACCTCCTGGCGGTGCGCGCGAACGATTTCAATCACGCGCCGGAACACGCGCAGCGCGTCACCGCGCCAGTGGCCATCGACGGGCGCATCGCCAACACGGGCGATTCCGAGTACTTCATCTTTCACGCCGACAAGGGGCAGAAACTGCTGATGGAGGTGATGGCGCGGCGGCTGGATTCGCCGGTGGATTCCATTCTGACGCTGTACAACGCCAAGGGCGAGGCGCTGGCCGAGAACGACGATTGGACCGACCCGCTGGAATCGCAGTTGACGCACCACGCCGATTCGCACCTGGTCTACACGTTTCCGTCGGCCGGCGACTACTCGCTACGCTTGCGCGACACACAGGGCAAGGGCGGCGAAGAGTATGCCTACCGGCTGTTGATCGCGCCGACGAAGCCGGATTTCGCGCTGCGTGTTACGCCCGACAATCCGCGCCTGGGACAGGGCGACACCGCCGCCATCACCGTGACGGCGCTGCGCCGCGACGAGTTCGCGGGCGATATCGCCCTTTCGGTGGAAGACCTGCCGCCGGGTTTCCGGGCGAGCGATGGCGTGATTCCAGGCGGGCAAACGGAAGGCCGCCTGACCATCACCGCGCCCATCGATGCCGCGCCCGGCGTGGTATCGCCCACGATCATCGGGACTGGGACGGTCGGCAAGGACACCGTACGCCGCCGGGCCGATACGGCCGAGGCCGTGATGCAGGCCTTCGCGTATACGCATTACCTGACGACGCCGCGGCTCGAGATGGCGGTGACCCCGCCCGCCGCGTTCACGCTTACGGCCGAGGTCGCGCCAGGGGAACCGCTGGAACTGAAGCCCGGCGCCGAGACGCCCTTCGTGGTGAAGGTGCGGCGCAGGCCCGGCGCGGCGAACGCGGTGACGATTGCGGCGGTAAGGCTGGCGAATAATACAATAACTACTAAGTCGATTCAGGTAGCTGCGGATAAGGATGAAGTTACGATAGCGGTGGCGGCTACTAAAGATGCCAAGCCGGGGTTGAGGCAGGATATCATCATCAGCGGGTTTATGCGGGCGGGGAACCAGACGGTAACCAGGTTTACGCAGGCGGTGCCGGTGAGGGTGGCGCAGTAGGGGAGTGGGGACGACCATCTGCCCAGTTTGAACGTGCAGAAAGCCCACCGCGAAAGGGCGTCACGAGATGAGAAGGGCCAGGCTGACTCAGATTTCTCTGGGTGCAGTTCCGAGAGCATTCTCCGTACAGTCCGCCAAGCGAGTCAAGAACGTGATCGCCTCGGCCACCTGCTTGCGCCGAACCAATGAGGAGCGCTCGAATGCCTCGCGGCCACGGTGGGCCACCTTTCCACGCAGGCGAACAATCGCATCGAGGCGCCCGGCGGCCTGCGATGCCGATGTCCCTGCCCAGTGCCATCGAGCCGTAACGTCCTCGCCAAGATAGCGTTTCGAGAGGGCCCTCACGTTCTGAGTGCTCGGAGTGTTCAGCTTTAGTATTTCGCTTTCGAGATTGCCATTTAGTAGTGCCTTCCAGCCGCTCCCAGCCCAGTCGGCCAATTCCGGGGGGCCGTGCTTGTCTTCCAACCAACGGTGAGCCACCGAATTGAACAAGCTTTGGACATCCTGGGGCCGGCCGGCATTCTCGATTCTGCGCGCCGCGCACTCCCGAAGGGTGTCCTCGATGAACTTAAAAACGGCAGTCGCCCTGGTGCCTTGAGCGGTGAAATGGTTGTTACTGTTGAGCATGGGCAAAGAAGCGGATGCCGTTCAGGCTCACCCGGAGGGTGAGATCCGAATCGCCGGAAACGAGCCGGCGGAGACCGTCACCAACCTCGACACTTTCGCGGGCAAGGTTCGGGTGAAGTGGGCGCCAGAGGCCGCGGTAAGCAGCCTGGGTCTGATGCCGTTCTTTATCGAGTTCCTAAAGACCAGCGGGTTGTTCGACAAATGGGTGGAGGATTGTCCTCTGCACTACACCAGCCAGAACGCACCCGGGAAGCGGACTGTGCTGGGAACGCTGGTGCTGTCGGTGCTCGCCGGTCATTGGAGGTACGCCCACATCAACGCGATCCGGGCGGACGGCATCAATCCGGAGTTGCTGGGAATGACCAAGGTGGCGAGCGAGGATTCGGTGCGGCGAGGCATGAAGGCCATGGACGAGGCCGCCAGCGGAGAGTGGATGAAGCGGCATCTGAAGGCCAGTTACGAGCCGCTGCTGCAGGAGCCCTGGGTGTTAGATGTGGACACGACCGTGAAGCCGTTGTACGGACACCAGCAAGACGCCAAGGTGGGATATAACCCGACTAAGCCAGGGCGTCCGTCGCACGCCTATCACAGTTACTTCGTGGCGCAATATCCGGATGGTGTTGGACATGGAGGTGCAGGCGGGGAATCAGACGGCTCCGTCGTTTGCGCAACCGGAACTGTGGGCATTTCTGGACGGGCTGCCGGAGCGGGAAGCGGCCAGTATTCTTGCGCGGGGACAGCCATTGGGGAGCGGAGAAAGCCATGGTGGGAGCCGAGGAGCGAGAGCTTGGGTACCTGTTCAAACTCAAGCAGAGCGCGAACGTGAAGAAGCTGATCGGACAAATCTTCAGGAAAGAGGACTGGGTGGATGCGGGGCAACAATGGCAGGGGAGAGAGGACGTGTTGCGGTTGAGCGGATGGAGCAAGGCGCGGCGGGTGGTGGTGCTGCGGCGGCCGTTGCGGAGCCAAACCGGCGGCGGAAGCAGAAACTGTAAGTGGGCGGAAGGACAAACGAAAAGCGGCCAAACAGTTGACCTTGGATCTGCCGGAACTGACTTACCAGGGAGTGCAATATGAGTACGCGGTGCTGGTGACCTCTCTGACGGACGAGGTGCGGAGCATCGCGCAGCTTTACCGGGACCGGGGCGACGCGGAGAATAACTTCGACGAGTTGAAGAACCAGTGGGGGTGGGCGGGCTTCACGACACACGACCGGAAGCGCTGCCAGATCATGGGGCGGATCATCGCCCTGGTCTACAACTGGTGGACGATCTTCATGCGCCTGGGAATCCCGGACAAACACGCCGAAGCCATCACCTCGCGGCCGTTGGCACTGCACGGCATCGCCCGGCAAACCCGTCACGGGAATCAGACCACGGTGGAGATCACGAGCACGCACGCGAAGGCCTCGCAGATCGCGGAGATCCTGACCAAGGTGAGTGGGTTCCTAAAGCGGATCAAAGCGACTGCGGAGCAGTTCACGCAAGCGGAGCGATGGAAGCTGATTCTCAGCGCTGCGTTTCGTCAATTTCTCGGTGGCAAGGTCATCGGAACCACTGGCAGGCTCGCCGATGCCACCGGGTAACTGCCGTTTTTAGGATGAATGATTCCCAAGCCGTAATGCTCAGGATTACCGCTGCCCGCTTGAGCACGTCGAGATCTAGCAGTATTCTGCCGCGCCTCTTGCCTGCGGTGGCATCGTACTGACGGAGCAGTTCTACTGCGTCTCCCATCGCATACTTGAAGTTCACGTGCGCAGCGGAAACGATCTGGCATCTCGGCATGGGTCGAGCGTGCTGCATACCCCGACATTCGACGCTATCACAACGCCCAGCGCCACTTCACGGAGAGACCGGAGGTTGGCTCGGCCCACTGGCCGTGACACGCGCCCCAGGAGATCGGCGGCGTTCGGCGGCAGGCAGACTAGCGGTCCGGCGACGCGTGATTCGGAAACCGGCCAGACCTTTCCACTCTTGCCCTCACATCCAGCCAGCGTTATCAGAAATGGCAGTCACCGCTGCAGCACTTCCAACACCGCCCCGCGATTCTTGGCGATGACTGCGAGGTAGGCGCGGGTGGTGGCATCCGGTTTTCGGCGGCCTTGCTCCCATTCCTGGAGCGTCCTTGGATTGATGCAAAATGCACGCGCGAACTCGGCTTGCGACATTCCCGCCTCGCCGCGAATTCGCTTCACATCGACTTCGTTGGGCAGGACGATTCGCCGTGTGGACAGTTTGGTCTCTCCCCTTACATGAGCGAGGATCTGCCTGGCGCTCTCTTCCAACTCCAACCCAAGCTTGGTTCGCTTCTTGGCTCCGGTATTCCAAACGCGTTCCCTCATGATCAGCGTCCTCCCCTGGCCGCTTTCTTAATCTGCAAAGCGAGTTTCGCAAGCACGCTCCTATCGGCCGCCGAGAGAGTCTCCTTTCGCGACTTGGCGTAAACCGAGGCCATGTAGATACTCCCCGGCGGAGATAGAAAGAAGTAGATCACCCGCGTGCCGCCTCTCTTGCCCTTGCCGAGTCGAGCCCAGCGGGCCTTGCGAAACCCGCCGGCTCCAGGGATGACCGGGTGGCCCTCCGGCGCACTGGCGATGAAGAACTCCATCGCCATCCGCTCTTCCTCGCTCAGGAGCGCCGAGACCTGGGATTCGTATCCTGGCAGGCTCACGATCTCGGCGATCACATTTCCGACTATACGGCATCGCCGTATAGCAAGTCAACCGCGATCACTGGCGGGCATATGAATTCCTCAGAGCAGGGCGCCCTCGCGTGGGTCGCTCAGACCAGGTTCTTCGTCCCCACCATTCGCGCCGCCATCCGCGCATGCCGCTTCAGCACCGGGCCCATGCTTATCGTCTGCAACGCGCCGCCTTCCACCACCACCCGGCCCTCGATTACCAGAGTCTCCACTCCCGCGGGTGCGCACAGCAACAGCGCCGACACGGCATCGGTCGCACCGCTATAAGCCGCGTTGCGTAGGTCGAACAGCGCCACGTCGGCGCGTTTGCCCGGCGCGAGCGTGCCGATGTCGTCGCGGCCGAGGCAGCGCGCACCTTCCACCGTGGCCATGCGCAGCGCGGTGTGGACGTCGAGCGCGGCGGCGCCGTGAGCGAGGCGGTTCAGCAACAGCGCCTGCCGCGCTTCCGCCAGCATGTGCGAGCTGTCGTTGGATGCGCTGCCGTCCACGCCCAGGCCCACCGGACAGCCCGCCCGCCGGAGTGCCGGCACGGGCGCGATCCCCGAACCCAGCCGCATGTTCGATGTGGGGCAGTGCGCCACGCCCACGCCGGCACGGCCGAGGCGCGCGATTTCCCGCGGCTTGAAGTAGATGCCGTGCGCCAGCCAGGTGGCGTCGTCGAGCCATCCCGAGTCGCTCAGGAAGTCCAGCGGGCGCCGGCCGTAGCGGCTCAGGCAGTAAGCGTCCTCGTCGCGGGTTTCGGCCAGGTGCGTGTGCAGGCGGACGCCGCGCCGTGCAGCCAGTTCGGCGGTCTCGCGCATCAGGCTCTCCGATACGGAGAACGGCGAGCACGGCGCCAGCGCCACGCGCAGCATCGAGCCGGGCTTGGGGTCGTGATACTTGGCGATGACGCGCTCGCAATCGGCGAGGATGCGGTCCTCGCTCTGCACCACGGAATCCGGCGGCAGTCCGCCGCGGCTACGCCCCACGCTCATGCTGCCACGCGTGGGGTGGAAGCGGATGCCGATGCGCCGCGCGGCCTCGATTTCGGCGTCGATCATCTTCTCCCGCCCGCGCGGGAACACGTAATGATGGTCGGCGGTGGTGGTGCAACCCGAGAGCATCAGCTCGGCCATGCCGGCGAGGGCGGCCACGTGGAGGGCCTCTTCGTCGAGCCGCGCCCACAGCGGGTAGAGGATCTTGAGCCAGTCGAACAGCTCGACATCGGCCGCGGCGCGGCAGGCGCGCGTTAACGTCTGGTAGAGGTGGTGGTGCGTGTTCACCAGGCCGGGAATGGCGATCGAGTATGGCGCGCGGATGGTGCGGCGCGCCCGCAGCCCGGCGGGCAGGCGCGTGCCCAGGCGCCGGATCTCGCCATCTTCGGCGTAAAGGTAGGCGTCGCGCAGGATGGTGTCGCGCGCGTCCATGGTCACGAGCGTGTGGATGTCGCGGATGAGCAGCGAATCGGGCAAGCTCACTCCACCAGCTTGCGGCGCCGCAGAATGGCGTCGAGCCCCGCGCCCTTCGGCCCCACTTCGAAGGGTTCGCCCGCGGCGGCGCGCGCCGATTGCGTATCCTTCAGCCCGTTGCCGGTGATCATGGCGAGCACGCTGGCGCGGCGGCCGATGACTCCCTTCGCGACGGCACGGCGTAGCCCCGCCACCGAAGCCGCCGCCGCCGGTTCAGCGAACACGCCCGCCATCCGCCCGGTGTAGCGCATGGCGTCGAGGATCTCCTCGTCGGTGACATTGATCATGTGGCCCTCCGACTCCCAGATCGCCACCAGCGCCTTCCGCCAGTTGCGCGGCACGCCCACGGCAATGCTGTCGGCGATCGAATGCGGCTCCATCGGCTTGACGTCGCGCGCCGTGCGGTACGACAACGTGATGGGCGCCGCCCCTGCCGCCTGCACACCCAGCATCCGCGGCGTGCGTTCGATCAGGCCCAGCTCCTTCATCTCGCGGAATCCTTTCCAGATGCCGGCGATGGTGCAGCCGTCGCCCACCGAGACGGCCACCCAGTCGGGCACGTCCCAGGCGAGTTGCTCGCAGACCTCCAGCCCCGCGGTTTTCTTGCCTTCTATAAGGTACGGGTTGATGGCGCAGTTGCGGTTGTACCAGCCCATCTGCTCGCAGGTGCGCTGGCACAGGCGGAAGGCGTCCTCGTAACTGCCGCGCACGCGCAGCACGGTGGCTCCGAAGATCAGCAGTTGCGTGACCTTCGGTTCGGGGGCACGGGCGGGCACGAAGATGACGCTGCGCAATCCCATGGACGCGGCCATGCCCGCACAGGACGATGCCGCGTTGCCGGTGCTGGCGCAAGCGATGATGCCGCGGCGCGTCTCGCGCGCCTTCACCACACCCACGGAACTGGCGCGGTCCTTGAGCGATCCCGAGGGATTCCGCCCGTCATCCTTCAGGTAAAGCGTGCGCACGCCTACGTGGCTTGCGAGAGCGCGGGCATCGAAGATGGGCGTCCAACCGACCGGCACGGCGGGGAGCGTGGCGTCCTCGCGGATGGGCAGCAACTCGCGGTAGCGCCAATGATCGAGGTTGGGGCGCGCGGCCAGTTGGCGGCGAGTGAGGCGGCGCGCAATAGCCGGGTAATCGTACAACACATCCAGGATGCCCTCGATGCCGCAAGCCGGGCAGGTGTATGGGATGCGAGTCGAGTAAGTCGTATCGCAGCAAACGCAGCGTAGTCCGCGAACGTAGTTCATGGCGCGACTTCGATTGTAGCGCCATCGGGTTCAGGCGCGAGTGCAACTCAGCGAATAGGATCGGCAGGCTCCCCGGTAAGACGGCTCCGAGCGATTTCAGCAACGCGATGTACTCTGTATACCGCGAGCTTTCGCAAAATGCGAACGGGTGCATTCCTGTTGTACGCAATTCGCTCTCGTACGGATTCGTCTTCGTCGCCGGCAAGCTCAAGCATGAGATTGGAGGGGAGCTTGTTTTTCATCGCCACATTGCAGCGAACATCTGGACTGGGATCGCTAGCCAGGACGGCCAGGATTTCGACGGGGACGGTCTTGTTGTGCGCCACCCACGAGCGCATGTTGGGATGGTGCTGGACAACATCGAGCCACACTTCAACAGGAGCCCCATCGCGTGCGGCCCGCTGGTGCTCTGCGGGATTGGCGCTCGACCGCAACTGGATGAACTCTTCGGCGCTGTGTATCATCACTCACCCGAGCGGCGCGGGGAATCCGAAACCGCGCTCATCAACAACCCACTTTCAGGGTTTCTGGTTGCGTGTGTCAAGCGCCTCGGATTCGGGCGCGCCCCGCCGCCGCGGATTCGAGGTACGCTCGACAGTGTGCAGACCATCATCGAGCCATTCCGCATCAAGAGCGTCGAGCCGCTGCGCCAGACCACACCCGAGGAACGCGAGCGATTTCTCGCGGAGGCCGGGTATAACCTGTTTCTGATCGAAGCCCGCAACATCCTAATCGACCTGCTCACGGACTCCGGCACCAGCGCCATGTCCACGGGGCAGTGGGCTGCACTGATGCGCGGCGACGAGAGCTATGCCGGCGCCGAGAGCTTCTTCCGCTTCCAGCGCGCCGCGCAGGAACTCACCGGCTTCCGCCACATCATCCCCTGCCACCAGGGGCGCGCGGCCGAACGGATTCTCTTCGGCGTGATGGCGAAGCCCGGCCACGTGATTCCGTCGAACACGCATTTCGATACCACCCGCGCCAACATCGAGTTCACGGGCGCGCGCGCCGTGGACCTGCCGCTGCCAGAAGCCGCCGACACGCAGGCCTGCCTGGATTTCAAGGGCAACATGGACGTGGCGGCGCTTGAGGCGCTCATCGCCACTGAGGGAGCCGACCGTATCCCGCTGGCCATGCTCACTGTGACCAACAACTCCGGCGGCGGGCAGCCGGTTTCCATGGCCAACATGGAAGCCGTCAAGGCGGTGTGCGCGCGGCACGGCATCCCCTTCTACCTGGACGCCTGCCGGTTCGCCGAGAATGCCTGGTTCATCCGCGAGCGCGAGGCGGGGTATCGCGATTGGCCGCCGAAACGCATCGCCCAGAAAATGTTTTCGTTGGCCGATGGCTGCACCTTCTCCGCCAAGAAGGACGCGTTCGCCAACATCGGCGGCCTGCTGGCCACCAACGACGGCCGCGTGGCGCAACTCGAAACCAATCTACTGATTCTGACCGAAGGATTCCCCACTTACGGTGGTCTGGCCGGCCGCGATCTGGAGGCCATTGCCGTGGGGTTGGAGGAGATACTCGACTCGGACTACCTGCGCTACCGCATCGCCTCGACCGGTTACCTGGGCCGTCACATTGCGGACCACGGAGTGCCCATCGTCGAGCCGCCCGGCGGGCACGCCATCTATATAGATGCCGCCCGTATGTTACCGCACATACCGCCGCACCAGTTTCCCGGACAGGCGCTCGCCGTGGAACTTTACCGGCATGCCGGCATTCGCTCGGTGGAGATCGGCTCGGTGATGTTCGGCGCGGCCGCGCGCCACGAACTGTTGCGCCTGGCTATTCCCCGCCGGGTCTACACGCAGAGCCACATCGATTACGTGGTGGAGGCCATTCTGGAGGTAAACGCCAGGAAGCGCGAGATCCGCGGCATGGAAATTGTCGAGCAGCCGCCGTTCCTGCGCCACTTCAGCGCGCGATTCCGGCCGCTGGCGGAGTGAGCGTGGGCAAACCGCTCTGACTGGCGAGACAAGACCGGGAGCGTCCCGCAATGCCCGCGACGGCCACTGATCTTATGGGACTTGCGGATTTCCCCCCTCCCCGCGCGGTTGCGAATGAAGCGAAAGTGCACCGCAGCGAATCACAGGCACCAGGCCTGTGATACACTCGGCACAATCTGGGACATGAGCGGGGCTTCCGGATGTAAACTCTGGGACCGGAGACTTCGCAATCTCAGCAACTTGCTGTACTGGAGGTGGGTTGAATGGGAATGCGATCACGGTATTTTCCGATTGCCATGGCCGCTGCCGCTGCCGTGGTCTTTTATGCCGGCAAACGCCTGGTTAGCCCGGATCTGACGCTGCGCGCAGCATCAGTCACGCTGGCGCCGGCGCAGTCGTATCTCGTCATTTTGGGAGTGGGCGACAAGACGGAGACGGATTGGAGCGGTTCCCTTGCGGTAACAGGCGCGACAGTCCAGATCCTTCGCGGGTGGCGCTTCACTAATGCCGACTCGGTATCCGGTACCACGAGTTGGACGATGAGCACGCACACGACGCTTTCGCTCACGCCGCCGGGGCCAATCCAGGAGAACGGGCTCATCGTCAAGGTGTCCGGGGCTTCCGGGCCGGTTACGTTCAGCGTCACGACGACGCAAGGCAACTTCAGCTTCTCTCCGGCGGATGTCCCGTTCGGCACCAGCGCATCGTTTCTCAAGGGCCGCGCTCTGGTTGCGCTAACCGGGGCGCAGTATCAACTGACCACCTCGGCTGAAGAAGAGGACTTCCCTGCCATGGCGCAGTCGGGGGACGACATCTATCTGGCGTACACGGAATTTGTGCACGGCGACCGGTCCAAGGCGGTTAGCATATCGACTAACCAGACCATCACCGACTTCTCGTTTCTGGCGCGTCCGGCGGGTGGCGACCAGTTATTCCTGATGCACTACTCGATCGCGCAGCGCACCTGGACAGGGCCGTTTTCGGTGACCGGCACTGGTGAGGATCTGATGCGTGCCGCGGTCGCCGTCGATGGCCAGGGACGGGCCTGGGTGATTTACTCCGCGCAGCGCTCCGGCAACTTCGATCTGTACGCCCGCTACGCGCATTCGGACGGCACCATGTCTGCTGAGATCCGCCTGACCAGCGACCCGGGCACCGACCTGTTCCCGGTGGCTGCCACCGATGCGAGCGGGCGCGTATGGGTGGCGTGGCAGGCGTTTCGCAATAACAACCTCGAGATTCTGGCGTCGGTTGAGAGCGGTGACACGTTTTGGCCGGAGACAACGGTATCCACTTCGCCGGCCAGCAATTGGGACCCGGCCATCGCCACGGCGCCCGATGGCGAAGTCGCGGTCTCATGGGACACCTACGACAAAGGCGACTACGACGTGTATGTGCGCCGGCTGCAGTTCACCAACCAGATCGGCTTCGATGCTCCGATCCCCATCGCGGCGACGGTCAACTTCGAGGCGCGCAGTTCCCTGGCATACGATTCGCAGAACCGGTTGTGGATCGCGTACGAGTTCTCGGGATCCAGGTGGGGCAAGGATTTCGGCGCGTTCGATACCACCGGCATGCCGCTGTACGCGGGCCGCACGATCCAGGTGCGTTGCCTGGTCGGGAACAATCTGTACACAACCGCGGATGATGTGGCCGACACGTTGCCGGGCACTCCGCAGGGCCTGCTCTTCCTGCCGACGACGCACGTAACATATGCGACGGCGCCGGATCCGACGCTGGCGCAGAACCGCGCCGCGAATGCTGGCATAGGTCCTCCCGCGGGACCGGGCAATTCATTTCCGCGTCTGGCCACCGATCCCGATGGAACGGTGTACCTGGCTTTCCGCGAACGCGCGGGGAATGGGTTGTCGTCCAGCCACGCCACGGGTGGCACCAGCGTGGGCTCCATCTGGGTTGGCGCTATTGTATACTTCGACGGCGCCAAATGGCACGGACCGGGAGTGTTGGGCTTCACGGACGCGGTTAGCGACAATCGCCCCTCGATGGTCGCGCTCGGGCCGGGGCGCCTGCTGATCGCTCACTCGTCGGACCACCGGCTCAGTCCCATGGGAACCGGGACGCCGCAAACGGACTCAGTGAGTTCGGATCTCTTCCAGTCAGAGTTGACCGTCACGCGGACGCAACAGACGCCCCAGTTGGTGCTGATCGGACAGGTGACGCCCGACCCGCCGGACCCATCGGCCGCCTCCGAGATTGCCGCCGCTACCCTCAATCGAAGTTATAGGCCCACTATCGGCGGACAGCAGTATCAGTTGGTGCGCGGCGATTTTCACCGCCACACCGAGATATCTTTCGATGGCGGCCACGACGGCCCCTTGGTCGACAGTTACAGGTACTTCATCGATGCGGCCAATCTGGGCTGGGTAGGGTGCTGCGACCACGACAATGGCGACGCGCGTGAGTATACCTGGTGGCTGGTTCAGAAGTTTACCGACGCCTACCTGCTGGGCACCAAGTTCATTCCGATGTACTACTACGAGCGCAGCGTCGGTTACCCGGAAGGCCACCGGAACGTGGTCTTCGCGCAGCGAGGAGTTCGCCCGCTGCCCCGGCTTCCCCTTTCATCGGTCACCTCAACGGCGCCCGCGCCCGATACGAACATGCTGTACGCGTACCTACACTTCTTCAGTGGCATATCCGCCCCGCACACCAGCGCCACGGACCAGGGGACGGACTGGCGGAACCACGACCCGGTGGTCGAACCGTTCGTCGAAATCTACCAGGGCGACCGTCAGGATTACGAAATGCCGGGCGCACCCAGGGCCAACACTGCGTCGGATTCCATTTCCGGTTACGAATCGGCCGGCTATCTCTCCAACGCCCTTGGGTTGGGCTACCAGCTTGGATTCGAGGCGTCCAGCGACCACATTTCCACGCACATCTCTTTCACTAACATCTGGGTGACGGCGCCGACGCGCGCGGCCATCCTGGATGCCATGCACAAGCGCCACCTCTATGGTTCCACCGATAACATCGTCGCGGATTTCCGCAGCGGCACGTACATGATGGGGGACTCCTTCACGGCCACCGGTCCGCCGGTATTCACGGTGCGATTATGGGGCACGAACACCTTCCAGAGCGTAGTGGTGGTAAAGGACGGCAACGTGGTCTACTCGCCATCTAACTTGGGTCGCGTCGTCTCGTTCACCTGGCAGGATCAGACGGCAGTGGCGGGCAAGACCAGTTATTACTACGTGCGGGGCGTCCAGACTGACGGGCAGGTGGTCTGGGTCAGTCCCATGTGGGTGGGCTTATGACGAGGCTGAGCGCAATGCTGGTTCTCGCGGTGGCCTTGCAGGCCCAGACGCCTTCCTTCCGCCCGTTGCACGTGTCGCCAGTGGGCATTATCGTCAACGATTCCGGTTCTCCCGTGCTACTGCGCGGCCTGAACCGGAGCGGCACCGGAAGCGGCAACGCGGACGCCAACTCGACCGACCAGGATTATGCCGCGCAGAACCAGTTGCTGTCGATGAATCTGGTTCGCATCTTCGTCAACGCAACCTGGTGGACCGGCAACGTGACGGTTCCCATCGCCGGCCAGCCGTATCAGACGTACATCGACGGCCTGATTCAAAGGGCCAAGAAGTACGGAAACTATGTCTTGGTTGTGAAGGCCGGGCAGTTCCCCGAGCCTCCCTGCGGATCGAACGCCGTTAGCTGCCCCGCCGCCAATCAGGGCGACTTGGATTGCCAGACGACTGCGGCCCTCTGCCTGGCGGAGAGTACGGCAGGCACCTACGTCGACGCCGGAATCTCCTTCTGGGCGGCTTTCGCGCAGAAGTACGCGGCCGATCCGGCGGTGCTTTACGACACATGGGAAGACATGCACGGGATCGACATGGGCACGTGGAGCGACGGCCAGAACCAGTTAATCGCAACCATTCGCAGCTATGCCCCGGCTTCGTTGATCTTCGTCGAAGATACCGCATCGGCATTCGAAGCGATCGTGTCGGGAGCCCTGCCCGACTTGGCTTGGCCGAACGTCGTCTGGAACTTCCACCTCTATGCGGGACCGAGCGGAACTTGCACGGTGGCTGCCTCGCCGCGCTCCGCCAACTGGCCGAATTACTTCGCCCCGCTGGTGGGTTATGCGCAGCAGTACGGCCACGCAGCGGCCATCACGGAGTGGGGAGGCTGTAACGACAGCGACCCCTACCACACCAATATCACCTCATACGCTCAGGCCCACGATCTTGCACTTGTCTATTTCGATAGCAATAATCTGATCACGCAGTCCGGCGGCGTGTATCAACTTACCCCAACTGGCGCGAAGGTTGCCGGGGCGTACTCCGCCATTGCGACCGCGGGCCCTCCGGCAAACTCCGGCAATCCGGTGGTGCAGCGCGTGCTGGATGCGATCAACAACCGCGCGCAGATCGTGCCTGGTTCCTGGGTGTCGATCTACGGCACCGCGTTTTCGGCCATTGTGAAGGATTGGAGCGATCAGAGCTTCGCCAACGGGTTACCGACTTCGGTAGCGGACGTGCAGGTGCTGGTGGATGGAAGCCCGGCTCCGGTATGGTACGTCTCGACCGGTCAGATCAACTTCCAGGCGCCAACCACGATGGGCACCACGGCAACTGTCGCGGTGGCGCGCAATGGCGCGGTTGGTTCTCCTGTAGCTGTCAACGTGGTCAGTTCCTCGCCCGGAGTTATCTCCTACTCCGCGGACTATGTAACCTTTTACCCTTCCGCCCAGTTTGCGGGCACTACCGACATCGTGGGCGATCCGGCCGTGTTTGGCTCCGCTGTGAAGAAGGCCAAGCCGGGCGATCAGATACAACTCTATGCCACGGGCCTTGGTCCCACGCAGTCGGGCGTCGTGATCAATACGCCCACGACGTTCTCCTCGCCGGTGAAGGTTACCATAGGCTCGGTAAGCGTCACTCCGTCGTATGCGGGCCAGATTGGAGCCGGGTACTACCAGATCAACTTCGCCGTACCCACGCTGGCTGCGGGCAATTACCCGCTTACGATTGCCGCCAACGGCCAAGTGTCGCAGAGTAACGTGGTCTTTGTGGTGGGTCCGTAGGAAGACCGCGCTTCCATGCTGGCGGATATAGGCCAACCCGGGAAAGAGCAGTCGCACAGGGCGTTATTGGTGCGCGAATACGGCTTTGCGGCTTGCGTAGGTCTGGTGTTACTCCTGAACCTGACGGGCACCGTCAAGAGTGTCTTCGGGCTGGACACCGCCATTGCCGTCACGCTTCTCGCGGGTTACAAGACGTTCTACAATTCCATCGCCGCGCTGCTTGAAAGGCGGATCTCGGCGGACCTTGCCCTCTGCGTGGCGGTGATCGCGGCATTCTGGGCGGGCGAGTATCTGGCGGCGGGCGAGGCCATGTTTATCGTCATGGTGGGCGAGGGGCTGGAGTCCTACGCCGCGGGACGGACCGAGGCCGCCATCAGCCGCTTCGTGGCGCAGTTTCCCAGCACTGCGAGGCTGCTGCGTGATGGAAGCGAAGTGGAGATCGAGGCCGCATCGTTGGCTGCTGACGACCGGATCGTGGTACGCGCGGGCGAGCGGATCGCCGCCGACGGCGTCATCGAGCAGGGCGTCTCCTACATCGACCAGAGTTCCGTCACGGGCGAACCGCTGCCCACCGATAAGCGACCCGGCGACGAGGTCTTTTCGGGCACGCTAAACGGCAACGGGATGTTGCGGATCAGAGTCACCCGCGCGGGCGCCGATACCACGCTTGCTCGGGTCGCACAACTGGTGGAAGAGGCCAAGAGGCAGCAGGCCCCGGTGGAGCGCCTGGCAGATCGCTATGCGAACTACTTCCTGCCGGCACTGCTCCTGGCCGGCGCACTCACATTCTACTTCACGGGTAACTGGCTGCGGACCGTCGCGGTGCTGATCGTGGCCTGCCCCTGCGCACTTATCCTGGCGACGCCCACCGCCATGGTGGCGGCCATTGGCGGCCTGGCGCGCCGTGGCATTCTAGTGCGCGGCGGCGCCGTTCTTCAAAACGCCGCCCGCGTGGATACCTTGGTCTTCGACAAGACTGGCACGGTCACCGAAGGCCGGTTCGAGATAGCGCAACTGATCGCTCTGGACGGCGACGAGGCCGCGCTGCTGTCGCTCGCCGCCGCCGCGGAACAGGGTTCCGACCACGCCCTGGCGCGAGTGATAGTGGATGAGGCTCGCCGCCGCGGATTGGTTGTGGAGGTGCCCGTGCAAGCTCGCGTGCTGCCGGGAAGAGGCGCCGAGTGCGTGCTGGCGGGGCGGACCATCCGCGCGGGAAGCGTGGCGTACCTGGCCGAGCATGGGATCGCTCAGACGGATTCGCTGGCGGATGCGACGGACCGAATCGGCGCAACCACGGTGCTGGTCGCCGATGGGGGCCGATTGGCAGGCGCCATTCTGCTGCGGGATCGAATCCGCCAAGGCGCGGTCCAAGCTATCGGCCAGTTACAGCAGCTTGGCATAACTCATCGCGTCATGCTGACCGGCGACCGGCGGCGTGCGGCCGAATCCATAGCGCGCGATCTTGGCATCCACCAGGTCGAGGCCGAGTTACTGCCCGAACAGAAACTCGACCGCGTCCGCCAGCTCATGGCTCAAGGGCACACAGTCGCCATGTTGGGGGACGGCATCAACGATGCCCCCGGACTAGCTGCGGCCAGTGTGGGGATCGCGGTGTCCGGCGCCAGCGACCTGGCCGCCGAAGCCGCCGGCGTGGTGTATCTGCCGCACTCGCTGAGCGGACTGCCGCGCCTGTTCGAAGTCAGCCGGCGGGCCATCCACACGGCCTGGTTGAATATCGTCCTGTTCGCCGGTGTGGTCAACTTACTGGCCGTGCTGGCCTGTGCCACTGGCCGGCTGGGGCCTCTCGGCGCGGCCTTCACGCACCAGCTTTCCTCGTTTCTGGTGATGATGAACTCGCTGCGGCTGCTGCGTGCGGACGGTACGCCGGTACGGCACGGTCGCCTGGCGCGCCTGCTTGCAACCGTGCCGTGGCGGTCGTTCCGGCCGGCGGACGCTTTCCGCTGGCTGCTCGACCGGCGACGCCAGTTGGCGAAGCCCGCGCTGGCCGGTGCCGCGGCTCTCCTCGCTCTAAACGGATTCTACGCCGTTAAACCGGACGAACTGGGCGTGGTCGAGCGCTTTGGCCGGAAGGTGCTGCCCTTCAGCCAACCGGGGCTTCACTACAAACTCCCCTGGCCGGTCGAGCGGCTCACACGCATCCAGGCCCGGCGCGTGCGCGTGGTGGAGATCGGCTTCCGCTCGAATTCGGGAGCTCCCGGCGCCGAACCCGCGGCCTACGAGTGGAACGTGCAGCACCGCAATGGGCGCTTCCAAAGCCGGCCCGAGGAGTCTCTGATGCTGACCGGCGACCAAAACGTGATCGAGCTGAATGCCGCCGTCCATTACCGGGTGGAACGTCCGGACGCATTCCTGTTCCGCCAGTTGGATGCCGACGCAACCGTCCGCGCGGCCGCCGAATCGGTGATCCATGGCATTACCTCCACCACGGCGTTAGACGATGTTCTCACCACCGGCAGGCAGGCCGTCGAGCGCAAAGCCCTGGCCGAACTTCAGCGGCGCATGGACCGCTACGAAGCCGGTGTTCGCGTGCTCGACGTGAGGCTGGAGGATGTGCATCCCTCGCAGGAGGTGGTGGACGCCTTCCGCGAAGTCTCGGCTGCCTTCGAAGAGAAGAACCGGATGATCAACGAAGCCCAGGGCTATCGAAGCGAAACGGTGGCGCTGGCGCGGGGCAATGCCGGGGCGCTCGTGCTGAATGCGAGCGCATATACTGTGGGCCGCACCAATCGGGCGGAGGGCGACGCGGGCCGCTTCTCTCAGGCGGAACTCGCCTATCGCGGGGCGCCCGGTCCTACCGAGACCAGGCTATATCTGGAGACCATGGAGCAAGTACTGCCAGGCAGGAAGAAACTGATTCTGGATTCCGGCAAAGGGCGCAGGCATTTGTTGCTGCTCGAAGATGGCGTGGAAGTAGCACCCCCGGGCGCGGCCATCGCAGGATCGCAGCCCACCCGGCTGCCGTAGGAGTAAGTGATGCTGGAACGATATCGCCGATATTACCCGGCCGCGTTAGTGGCTGCCGCACTGCTGCTCTGCTACCTGACTTTCCTCCAGGTGCGCGAGACCGAGTTCGTCCTTGTCACCCAGTTCGGGCGGCCCGTGCGAACGGTCACCGAGGCGGGGTTGAACGTGAAGTGGCCCTTTCAGACCGCTCTCTATTTCGACCGGCGCCTGCGAGTCTACAGCCCGCGCCCTTCCGAGTTTCTGACGCGCGACAAGAAGAACATCGTGATCGAGAACTACGTGGTCTGGAAGATACAGGACCCGGATCGCTTCGTGCAGACCGTGGGGGATGCCACCGCGGCGGAGATGCGCTTGCACGACATCATTTGGTCGGGACTCTCGGCGGCGCTGGGCACGCGCGACCTGGATTCCATCGTAGGAACCCAGGAGAGCAGCGTCGAGACCTCCTCTATGTTGGACGACTTGACGGCGATGACTGGCCGCGCCGCGCTGGAACAGTACGGCGTGAGCGTCCTGGATGTGCGCATCAAGCGCTTGAATCTGCCCGAGCAGAATAAGCAGAGCGTCTACGCACGAATGCGCGCCGAGCGGCAGCGTATCGCCCGCCAGTACCGGGCCGAGGGCGAAGAGCAGGCCCTCAGCATCCGCGCCGAGGCGGACCGTCAAAAGGAAGAGATCCTCTCGGTGGCCTACAAACAGGCCGAGAATATCAAGGGGCAGGGGGACGCCGAATCCACCCGCATTTACGGCCAGGCTTACTCGAAGAACCCCGGATTTTATAAGCTACTGCGCACGTTGGAATCCTATAAGAAGATCCTGGACGACAAAACCACGGCTATCTTAAGCTCGGATTCCGAGTTACTCAAAGTCCTGATGAAAGGCGAAGCGGCAGCCAGATGAGCGCCACAGCCCAACAGATCGCCGTCGAGGAAGCGCGCTTGGCCGAGCCGCCGGCGCGCTTCAACGCGAAGCGCGTGGCGGCGGCGTTGGCCGCGGTCTGGGTGCTTTCCGGCGTGTACATCGTGGCGCCGGACCAACAGGCAGTGGAGACGCTGTTCGGCAGGGTGGTGGCGCCGCGTGTCCTGCCGGGCTTGCACTACGCCCTGCCCTGGCCCATCGAAAGTGTTACCAAGCTGAAGGTGCGTCAGTTCCAACGCCTGGTAGTGGGCGGCAACGTCGCGGACAGCGTGCTCGGGCGGACCCAGCCGCTGGCGTCGCAATTTCTAACCGGCGACCAGAACATCATCAACCTGCGAGTGGTCGTTCAGTACTCCGTGGGCGTGCCCGCCGACTACCTGTTCCAGACCGGGGATCCAGCCCGGGTGTTGGGTGCGGTGGTGGAAGCGGAGATGGCCCGCCGCGTGGCCCACCGCGGTGTGGACGCCGTGCTGACCACGGAGAAGGCGGCCATCCAGGACGAGGTCCGTGGGGCCGCCCAGGCGCTGCTCAACCGCTATCGTTCCGGCGTCCAGTTGTCCACCGTCAACATCGAGAGCGTCACCCCGCCCGCCGAGGCCGCCGACGCCTTCCGCGAGGTGGCCAGCGCCCGCGCCGATACCGCGCGCATCGTCAGCGACGCCCAGGGTTACTCGAATGACTTGATTCCGAAGGCGCGCGGCCAGGCGCAGCAGTTACTCGAAGAAGCCGCGGCGTACCGCGAGAAGAAGATCAACGAGTCGCTCGGCGACGCCGCCCGCTTCAACCTAATCGCCGCCGAGTACGCCAAGGCAGCCACGGTCACGGGGCAGCGGCTCTACATTGAAACCATGGAGCAGGTCTTGCCGCGGATCAGAAAGTTGATCGTGGACCAGAACGGTAACCTCGATTTGACCATCATTCGCAAGGGAGAGCCCCAGGCTACAAAATGACCAGACAACAAACCACGCGCGCGGTCACGGTTGGTGTCCTGCTGGTTGCGGTGGCTGCCGGAATCGTTCGCACGAAAGCCTGGCGCCAATCCGCGGCCACTCCCGCCGAGGAACCGCAGGATGCCGTCTACGCCATGCTGGCCGCGGCCCGTGCGGGCGATGTGAAAGCGTACCTCGCCCGGTACACCGGCCAGGCCGAAGCCGCGTTGCGGTCCACACTGGCGGAGACCGCCGAGCGCAGCTTTGCGGACTACCTTCGGGAGTCGAACTCCGGCTTGAAGGGCGTAGCCGTATCCGACCCGGAGAAGGTCGGCGATACCGAGGTGAAAGTGCGAGTGGAGTACGTCTACCAGGACCGCAACGAGGCCCAGACCGTGTACCTCGAAAACGGCCGCGGCTGGTGGAGGATCTCCCGCACCGAGGGCGATGAACGCGTTGGAGCGCTGGTGCCATACGGTACGCCGGTGAAGTAAATAGGGCGGGGGGCGACTCGACTGAGTTCCCCCACAATCCCCCTCGCCCCCTGTCGGTTTATCCTGCATAATAGTTATAGAGCCTCTACAAGGCTCAAGACTTTATCGACACCGCCAGGCGCTAGCACCTCTCGCATGTGGTGGTGCCGTGGGAGTGAACCATGGGAACCGACGGAAAGCCCGACCGCGGGCTGGTCCAATTCAATTCCGAAGAGTGTAAGGGTTGCGGTCTTTGCGTCGAGGCATGCCCGCCCAAGGTCCTGCACCTCTCCGGCCACATGAACCACAGCGGATACCACCCGGCCGAATACGTAGGGTCGGGATGCACCGGCTGCGGCATCTGCTTCTTCGCCTGCCCCGAACCGGGCGGAATCTCGGTGATGCGGCGGGTGGCGTGAGCCCGCGGAGGCAACCATGGAAAAGCAACTGACCAAGGGCAATGAAGCCATCGTGAAGGCGGCGGTGTTGGCGGGCGCGCGGGCGTTCTACGGATACCCCATCACGCCGGCCAGCGAAATCGCCGAAGCCGCGGCGCTCTACTTTCCGCGGGCGGGCGGCGTGTTCATCCAGGCCGAAAGCGAAGTGAGCGCCATCAATATGGTGTACGGCAGCGCGTCGGCCGGCGTCCGTTGCATGAGCGCGTCCAGCGGGCCGGGCATCAGCCTGATGCAGGAAGGCTTCAGCTACCTCGCAGGCGCGGAGTTGCCCTGCGTTGTGGCGGACATCATGCGCGCCGGTCCCGGCCTGGGCAACATCGCGCCGGAGCAGGGCGATTACCACCAGGTGGTCAAGGGAGGCGGCCACGGCAACTACCGCACGCTGGTGCTGGCGCCGGCTTCGGTTCAGGAGATGGCCGATCTCACCACGCTGGCTTTCGACCTGGCGGATCGCTACCGCAACCCGGTCGTGGTCCTCGCCGATGGCGCTACCGGCCAGATGATGGAGCCGGTCCAGTTCGCCGAGCCGCGCGCGGTGCCTCCGCCGGCAGATTGGTGCGTGACGGGCACGGCGGAGAGCCGCCACAACGTCATCAAGTCCATCTTCCTCGAGCCGGAGTTGCAAGAGAAGTTCGTGCGCAAGCTGGAGGCCAAGTATCAGGAAGCCGAACGCACCGAGGCGCGCGCCGAGTGCTGGCGCACCGACGATGCCGAAATCGTGCTGGTGGGCTACGGCATCGTGGGGCGGATTCTGAAGGCGGTGGTGGAACTGGCCCGCGCCAATGGCATCCGCGCCGGGCTGCTGCGGCCCATCACGCTATACCCGTTCCCGGTGGAGCAGATCCGCGCCGCCGCCCGCAATGCCCGGGCGTTCCTGGCGGTGGAATTGAGCAACGGCCAGATGGTGGACGATGTCCGCCTGGCGCTGGGCGGCAGCCGCCCGGTGGAGTTCTTCGGACGCATGGGCGGCATGGTTCCCACGGCCGAGGAGGTCCTGGAGTTTGTCGAGCGGAAGTTCGGCGCGGCTGCCGGGGAGGTTCTCGCCCATGTCTAGTAATCCAGTTCCGGGATACACAGTTTCGCACGGGCGGTCCGAGCTGTTCTACGACCGCTTCGAACGCAAGGGCGAAGGGCCGTATCAGACGCATTACTGTCCCGGCTGCGGCCACGGCATCGTCACCAAACTGCTGGCCCGCGCGCTGGACGAGTTGGGAGTGCAGCAGCGCACCGTGCTGATCAGCCCGGTGGGCTGCTCGGTATTCGGCTACTACTACTTCGATGTCGGCAACATCTCGGCGTCCCACGGCCGCGCCTCCGCGGTGGCCACGGGCGTGAAGCGCAGCCTGCCGGGGAGCATCGTGGTCAGCTACCAGGGCGATGGCGACCTGGCTGCCATCGGCACCGCCGAGATCGTGCATGCCGCCAACCGCGGCGAGCCCATCACGGTCATCTTCGTCAACAACGGCATTTACGGCATGACCGGCGGACAGATGGCGCCCACCACGCCGCTCGGCAAGAAGAGCACCACCTCGCCGCTGGGCCGCTCCGCCACCAATGAAGGATACCCCCTGCGCGTGTGCGAAATGCTGGCCACGCTGGAAGCCCCGGTTTTCCTGGAGCGCGTCGGGTTGGGCAATAACAAGCAGATCATGAACGCTGCCAAGGTGATCCGGCGCGCGGTCGAAAATCAGGTGCGCGGTCTGGGCTTCTCGCTGGTAGAAGTGCTGTCGCCGTGCCCAACAATTTGGAAGTTGGACCCGGTTGAGGCGCAGCGGTTTGTGCGCGAGGAAATGGCTTCCGTGTTCCCGCTGGGCAACGTGCGCGATCTCACCGCGTCTGCCACGCCGCGCCTTGCTCCCGCGCCGCCGCCCGCGTTGGCGGACCTGCCGGGGCTGCTCGGCCTTACTCACGGCGCGGCGGGCGAATCCGCCAAGCCCTCCAGCCACGGCGGAGTCAAGAACCTCGACGTGCGGATTCGCGTAGCCGGGTTCGGAGGCCAGGGCGTGTTGATGCTGGGCGAAGTGCTCGCCGAAGCCGGCCTCGATTCCGGTTGCGAAGTTTCCTGGCTGCCGTCCTACGGGCCGGAGATGCGCTCGGGCACATCCAACTGCTCCGTGCGCCTTTCCAGCGGCCCCGTGGATTCGCCCATGGTGACGCGCCCCAACGTGCTGCTGGCGCTGAACGAACCCTCGCTGCGCAAGTTCCTGTCCTCGGTGGAACCCGGCGGCACGGTGCTTTACAATGACGACACCTTCCCCGCGGACTGCGTCCGCCGCGACGTGCGCGCAGTGGCCTTGCCTTTCACCCGCATGGCCGATGGACTGGGCGCCGCCAAAGCCGGCAACATCGTGATGCTGGGCGCCCTGATGGAAACCACCGGTCTGCTGGACGACGAATCCGTCAAAGGCGCGCTCCGCCGCCTGGTGAAGACGCAGAAGTGGTACGACCTCGACATCGCCGCACTCGACCTGGGCCGCTCGGAAATGCGCAAATGCGCCGTGCCGGTGAGCGAAGACTACCTCTGGGGTGTGTAAAAAGGAAAAAGGTGTCAGACACCATTTTTCTGCGAGACCCCGGGTCTTCGTCGCACTACTGGTTGTGCCCCGCCTTCCACGTTCTGTTTTTCCGGGCGTAGCCCATCATGTCACCCAGCGCGGCAACGACCGCCAACCGGTGTTCCACTCGCCCCACGACCGGCGTCTCTACCTGGACCTTCTAAGGCGACATGCCGTGCGCTCCGGCGTGCGGCTGTTGGGCTACTGCCTGATGACCAACCACGTCCACCTCGTGGCCGTGCCCGAGCGCGAAGACTCGCTGGCCCAGTGCCTGGCCGGGGTCCACTCCAAGTACGCCATGGAGATCAATCGCGCCGAGGGCCGCTGCGGCCACCTCTGGCAGAATCGCTTCTACTCGTGCCCGTTGGACGAGCGGCACCTCATAACCGCCTTGCTCTACATCGACCTGAACCCGGTTCGGGCCGGCCTGACCGCGGCGGCCTGGGACTGGCCGTGGTCGAGCGCCAGCGCCCACTCGATGGAACTGGCGGTGGACACGGTGTTGGACTGCCACTGGGCAACCTACTGCCGCTTCTGGAACCATCGCGAGTGGCAGGACCTGCTACTGGCCGGAATACCCGATGGCGAATCGTGTGCGGTTCGCACAGCCACGCGAAACGGCGAGCCGCTTGGTTCGGTGGATTTCGTGATCGGGCTGGAGAGAAAGGCCGGGAGGCGACTGCGGCCACTCCCGCGAGGCCGCCCCCGGAAAATGGTGTCTGACACCATTTATTAGCGAAAACGGTACTGGTACTCCGCCATGTCCACGCATTTGCCGCGAAATCGCACGCCTTCCATCTCCAGCCGCGTGCGCTGCTCCAGACCGGCTTCATAGCGTAGCTTGATGCGGCCGCCCGAACCCAGCACGCGCTGCCATGGCAGGCTCCCCGGCGGCGACGCGTTCAGCACCTGAGCCACATAGCGGTGAAGCAGTGGATAGCCCGCGGCGGCGGCCACCTGCGCATACGTCGCCACCTTCCCGCGCGGAATCCGGCGGATCGCCTTGCGGATGGCGGCGTCCCGTTGCTCGCTCTTGCGTGCTCTCAGTTGGCGGGGCATGCCGAGGAGTGCAGCAGTTCCTTCTCGATCTTCAGCAGGATGCAGCCCGGCTTGTCGATCGCCTCAATCGCGAGGCCGTTCCAGTTCAAGCCGCCAGGAACCCAGTGCTCCGGCACCGTCACGCGCATCTCCATCACCACCCGGCTGACGATCTCGATCACGCGGCTCACCGGGTCGAACCGCGCCTGCACGCGCGCCGTAACCGCCGGGTCCCGCCGCGGCACCACGATGCTGGTCTCCAGCCGGATGCGGTCCTTGCCGCGCTCCACCATCACCGTCACCGCGCGGTTCTCCACCTGGCGATTCATGGTCTCGGCGTACTGCCGCGGGTTCTCGATGGGCTTGCCATCGAGCGCCATGATGCGGTCGCCCATCCTCAACGGGCCGTCGTACTTCTCGCCCAGGAAGGAAACCAGCAGCCCGGGACCCGGGTCGTCCGGCTTGAAGCCGAAGTTACCCAGGTTGAGCGACGCGCCCGAACCCGGGTCCACGCGCGTGGTCGGCAGCACGTCGTTGCGCTCGCCCGGATCGAACTTGGTCATCTGAATCCAGTAGCAGCGGCCGAACGACGGCGAATTGGTTTCGCAATCGATGGCCGCCGGGAACTCGTCGCGCCGATGTCCCGCCAGCCACTCGAAAACCGCCGCGTTGGTTATGCCCGCCGAGGCGCGCCATTCCAGATTCACCCCAGCCTTCTTCAGCTTCCCTGCCAGTTCCGGTTCGCCCGGGCCCGGGCCGATCCACAGCACGGGAACGTTGGTGAAGTTGACCGCAAAAATCCGCCCGGTGGTCACCGCTGCCTCGGGCGACCCGCCCAGCGCCACCGCCGCGGCCCACAGATCCGGCACTCGCGCGATGGTGTAAAACAACGACGCCGTCCCCGCACCGCGCCCCGCCAGGTAGATGCGGCCGGGGTCCACGCCGCCCTCGCGGATGGCGTCGCGTACGGCGGCGTCAAGCGCCTTGACGCGCGCGTCGATTTCGCTGGCGCTTGCGGGCGGCGTAATCACCTTCCATCCCAGGTCGCCCACCCACGTCTGCCATTGCGGCGCGTCGGAGGCATCAACCAGTGCGATGGCGGGCGGTTTCCGGGGAGCCGCGGCGGGCTCCGGCAAGTCCCCTTGCGCCCACGCGCCCGTCGCCGCCAGCAGGCTACTCGTGACGCAGACGAGTGCGGATTTTCTTTGCCAGTTTCTCAATGTCTTCGGTCTTCCTCACGGTGGCCATGGAAAGCACGGTGTAGTCGTTCTTCTCCAGGTCCTGCTGCAGTTGCTGCGCGAGTTCCGTCAACCGCGCGGCGTCCTTGATGTTCTGCTCCCGTTCCGCCTTCAGAATCTCGTCCGACTGCAATTTGCCATTGGGCAGCCGGACGTCTTCCTTTTGGCCGCCAGCGCCTTCGCCAGCCTGCTGCGGCGCGGAAGAAACTGCCAGCGCAAGAGCAGCCACCAAAGAGAAACCCACCACGTATCGGCGCAGGCAATGTGTCATATAGGAACCCGCCACATTCATGATAGCCCGTGACCGGATATATTGAATTGTGGGACGGACGTGGCAGCGCACGGTGGCGATTGGGCTGGCCTTCCTGGTGGCCATCGCCAGCACGTTTATCTTCGCCTCCAGGACCGGCCGTCGGATGCGGCAGATGCGCGTGGCAAACGATCCCATCCAGGAGTGGATGTCGGTCCCGTTCATCGCCCATGCCCACCACGTTCCCGCCTCCGTGCTGTTCGAAGCCATCGGGGTGCAACCGCGGCAGCCGCATGACCGCCGGTCGGTCCGTCACATCGCGCGCGACCTGCACCGCCCCGTTCCCGAACTGATGAACCAACTCGAGCGCGCCATCCAGGCCGCCGAATCGCCGCCGGGCGGCCCATCGCGATGAACGACCAACTTCTCGCGGCGGTTTCCCTCTACGGTACGCCGGCCCTTTTCGGAATCGTGGCCATCGCGGCCGTCGGATTGCCACTGCCCATCACGCTCCTGCTGGTTGTCGCGGGCTCGATGATCTCGCAAGGCGCCATGAACCTCTGGTGGGCCATTGGCGCGGCCAGCGCCGGAGCCATTCTGGGCGATCAGGCCGGCTACGCCATCGGCCGATTGGGCGGGCCGGCGGTCGCCGCCAAGCTCTTCGCCCTGTTTGGAAAGCGCTCCACTCTCGACGCCATGGAAGCCAAGGTCAGATCCTGGGGCGGCGCCGGCATCTTTATAACCCGCTGGTTGCTCAGCCCGCTGGGACCTTGGATCAACCTGGCCAGCGGCACGGCCGGCTACCCGTGGCCCCGCTTCCTCCTCTGGGACGCGCTGGGCGAAATCACCGGTGCGGCCGTTCTGATCCTGTTGGGGCGGTTCTTCAGCGACCGCGTCATGTCCCTGTACGGAGTCTTGGGTGACCTGACGTGGGCGATTGCCGCGATGCTGGCGGCCATCGTTCTCGGATTTCTTCTGGTGACGCGCTTGCGCTCGCGAGACGAATCGTCCAAAATACCGGGGGAGGATCGCATCGGAAATGCAAACACTGACTAGAAGGCGGCTTCTGGAAGGAAGCGCCGTGGGCATCGCCGCCGCCGGATGGGGCGTGCCGTGCCTTAGCGCGCAGGATTGGGCGCGCCAGGCGGTGGACAAATCGCCGCGCCACCATGAGTGGGTAACGCTGAAACACGGAGACAGAAGCCTCCAGTCGTTTGCCGCTTACCCGCAGGGGCAAGCGAAATCGCCCGCCATCGTTGTCATCCACGAGATCTTCGGCATGACCGACTGGGTGGAAAGCGTCGCCGACGAGTTCGCCGCCGCGGGCTACCTGGCGGTGGCTCCCGACCTGCTTTCCGGCATGGGCCCGAAAGGCGGCGGCACCAAGGAGTTCGCGGCCAACGATGTGATGTCTGCCATCCAGAAGTTGCCGCCCGACCAGATCACCGCCGATCTCAATGCGGTCGCCGACTACTGCATGAAGCTGCCCGCCTGCAACGGGAAAGTCTGCGTCGTGGGCTTCTCCTGGGGCGGCAGCCAGAGTTTCCGTTTCGCCACCAACCGCAAGGATCTCTCGACCGCCTTCGTCTTCTACGGCGGAGGCCCTTCGCCCGACGCCATCCCCAACATCCAGGCGCCCGTCTACGGCTTTTACGCCGGCACCGATGCGCGCATCAACGGCACTCTCCCGGCCACCCAGGAGCAGATGAAAGCGGCGGGCAAGTTCTTCGAAACGGTGACCTACGACGGTGCGGCCCACGGCTTCATGCGGGCCGGCGCGCAACCCGACGCTACGGAGGCCAACAAGAAGGCCCGCGCCGAGGCGTGGATAAAGCTGAAGGCGCTCCACGACAAGGCCAAGTAACGCTCGCGGCGTCCGGCGTGCAGAGTCTGCATCCGAAGTGCAGGACTTGCCGAAGAGCGAGCCGCGGCTCGCCACGTGCGCACGCCGCCGTTCCATCACCATGGCCAGTAGCCGAAGACATGGGCCGCCGCTGAACGCGGATTGAAAAGAATCCTCTTATCGGTGTTTATTAGAGTTCATCGGCGGCCCAAAATCCGTTAGCCGCAGTTCCCGGCCCCCTATCCCGTAGGTGTGTGTAGAAGTGGCAGCGCGCGTGCTCAATCGCCCCTTCAGTTATCCCGTTCGGCCCAGGCCGCGCGGTTTCTGGAGGGGCTCTGAGAAAACTGCGCATCGGGATCATCGACATCGTCTCCAAGGGCCCCACCCGGGCCTTGTACGCTCGCATCATGAACGCCAGCCTCGCCAGTATCATGCCCCAGGTGGTCGGCGTCTGGTGCCAGGAGGAAGGGCATGAAGTCACCTTCGTTTGTTACACCGGCTTTGAAGACCTGCTAACGGAGTTGCCGCTCGACGTCGACCTAGTCTTCATCGGTGCATTCACCGAAGCAGCGCACACGGCCTACGCCCTGAGCAATCTCTTTCGCGGAAGAGGGGCCATCACCGTCATCGGCGGTCCGCACGCCCGCTGCTACCCCGAAGACGCCGCGCGCTATTTCGACTACGTTCTGGGCTTCACCGATCAAAGCACGCTCCGCGACGTTCTGCGCGACCGTTCGCAGCACCGGCCCGTGGGCATCCAGCTTGCCGCCCCGCGTCAGCCCGCAGGTCTGCCGGGGGTGCGCGAGCGTTGGCGGTTCATCGACCCCACTCTCCGCAAAGCGCCGCTCCTCAAGATGGTCCCCATGGCCGGCAGCCTGGGGTGCCCATACACGTGCGCTTTTTGTATCGATTCCACGGTGCCCTACCAGCCCATGGATTTCGAGACCCTCCGCGACGACCTCCGCTTCCTCCTGACCCGCTTCAAGCGGCCCCTGGTAGCCTGGCACGATCCCAATTTCGGAGTGCGCTTTGACGACTACCTGGACATGATCGAGGACGCCGTGCCTCCGGGCAGCATCGACTTCGCCGCCGAAAGCAGTCTCTCCCTGCTATCGGAGCCGCACCTCAAGCGGCTCAAGCGCAATTCGTTCAAAGCCGTGCTGCCCGGCATCGAGTCCTGGTTCTCCCTGGGCGGCAAATCGAAGACTGGCGGATTGACCGGCATTGCCAAGGTCCGCCATGTGGCGGATCACGTCAACATGATCCTGCGGTACATTCCATACATTCAGACCAACTTCGTGCTGGGGCTAGATACCGACGAAGGACCCGAGCCTTTCGAACTCACCAAGCGATTCCTGGACATGGCCCCAGGCGCCTTTCCAGCCTACTCGCTGCTTTCCGCATTCGGCCGGGCCGCGCCGCTCAACCTGGACTATCAGCGGTCCAACCGCGTGCTGCCGTTCCCCTTCCACTTCCTCAACAACAACGGCGCCATGAACGTCAGACCGGCGAACTACGGCTGGCGGACCTTCTACGACCAGATCATTGGCCTGACCCGCTACTCCTTCTCGACGCGCGCCATTTTCCGGCGCTTCCTGGCGACGCAAGGCGTAACCGCGCGCTGGATGAACGTGGTGCGCGCGGTTTCGACCGAGGGCTTCGGAAGGGCCAGATACTTCGGGGAGATTCGCGGCCGCCTGGACACAGACCCGCAATTCCAGCCCTATTTCGAGCAGGAGAGCGGCGTGCTGCCGCAGTTCTACAAGGACATCGTGAGCCGGGACCTGGGACCGCTGATGGAGTGGCTGCCCGAGGGCGCTCTCTACCACGATCCCAACGCCTACCTGAAGTCCGAGAGCACCCGGGATCTGCTGGCGCTCGCGTGACCGCGGGATAGCCGGCGGCGGGCTGTTACTCCGCCAGCGGCCGCCCCTGGGCGTCGCGGTTGATGCTGCCAGTGAGAATCAGGATGCCTTCCACCAAGCCCCAGATCCAGCCGGCCAGCCATCCGATGCCGCAGGTAATGATGCCGCCGATCACCGTCACCAGCACCTGAATAATCCCGATGGTGTTGTAGCCCAGGTAAAACCGGTGAACCCCGAAGCCCCCCACGAAGATGCCGAGCAACCCGGCCACCATTTTGGATTTCAGCGGGTTGACCGGTGCCCCCGGATATCCCCCGGGATATCCTACCGGCGCCGTGCCCGGGTAACCGCCGGGAGCCGCTACCGGAGGCGCGCCGTATAGCGCCACGCCGCACTTGATGCAGACGGCCGCGGCCGGATCGGCCTGCGCCCCGCAGTTGTAGCAGAACTTGTTGCCTACTCCCGCTCCCGCGCCACAGCCGGTGCAAAATGCCGCCTGGCTGCCCTCTTCGACTCCACAGTTTCGACAGAACATGATGATTTAGGGGTCTCCCGCCCGCGCCGGCAATCTGTCTGGATTGAACTCCGCTGCCACAGATCCTAAGGTATACAACGATTCCCCGCCGGATACAACCCGAATCGGCGCCCGTTTATTTGCCGGGCGGGCCCAGTACCACCAATGGAAGAATGGCGCCCGCAATTGCCCCGCCGATCAGGGCCAGGTTGCCGGCGCCCAGGAACATTGCCGCAATCCCGGCCAGCGACCCAATTCCGGCACCCACCGCCGCTACCAGGATCCGCTTGCCCATGGCCGGTCACTTATGCGGTTCAATGATGAAGACCTTGTCCTTGGGATGGACCAGCCGCAGCCGCTCGCGGATCTCCAGTTCCTGTTGGGAAGGGTCGGCGCTCAGCCGGTTGATATGCTCCCGCTTGCGCTCGATCTCCTTGGCCAACTGCGCATTGTGCGTTTCCAGCGATTGAATCTCGCGCTGCTTCTGGAGAAACGCGCTGATGCCCCGCGGCCCAAGCAATGTGGTTACGGCATAGCCCGCAACCAGCAGGACCGCTAGCGAGTATGCCAATCGTGCAAGGGGCGCTTTCATGGAACCGAATGCCTGGAAGATAATGGTACCATCGCTTTCGTTTTCCTGTTCCGCTAATTCTGGTTATGACCGACAAGATTGTAGTCCTGAGTACCTGTGCCACCCCGGAGGAGGCCGAGAAGCTGGCCCGGCTCCTGCTGGACGCGCACCTCGCCGCCTGCGTGAGCGTGGTCCCCGCCGTCCGCAGCTTCTACCACTGGAAAGGGGCAATCGAAAGCGCCAGCGAGTGCCTGTTGATCGTCAAGACCTCGCGCAACCTGTTTCCCGAATTGTGTCGAGTGCTAGGGGAGGCTCACTCTTACGAACTTCCCGAGACCCTGGCAGTCCCCATCGTCGCCGGGTCCGTAGCCTACCTCGACTGGATGGAACAGCATCTTCGCAAGGAGCCCGAAAACTAACCGTGTGCGATTCCACACAACGCCCGTCCGGGAACGGCCTCGCCCCGGGCTTGGCTCTGATTTTCGATATGGACGGAGTTCTGGTGAATTCCAATCCGGTTCATCGCCAGGCCTGGGCTCGATTCAATTTGCGTTACGGGTTGCAGACCACCCCCGCCATGCTCGAAAGGATGTACGGGAAGCGCAACGATGACATTGTCCGCGATTTCTTTGGAGACGGGCTTACCCCGGAGGAGGTGGCGGCCCGGGGTGGCGCCAAAGAGCAACTCTACCGCGAGATGATCGACGGCCGGATTGAGGAAATCCTGGTGCCGGGATTGCGAAGCTTCCTGGATCGCCATGCCGCGGCACCCCTCGCCGTGGCTTCCAACGCCGAACCGGAAAACGTTCGTTTTGTTATCGATAGAGCAGGTCTCGGGGGTTACTTCAGGGCCGTTGTGGATGGTCACCAGGTGAGCCGCCCTAAGCCCGCCCCCGACGTTTACCTGAGAGCGGCGGAACTTCTGGGCGTACCCGCTCCCAACTGCCTGGTCTTCGAGGATTCCCATTCGGGCGTGGCTGCTGCACTGGCCGCCTCAATGAGGGTAATCGGGATCCGTACCACCTATGATAACTTGCCGGGTGCCGCCATTTGCGTGGATAATTTTAGTAGCGGAGAATTAGATTCATGGCTGGCAGCCCAAACGCGGGCGGTCTGAAGAGAAAGTCTGCACCTGGGCTCTTGCTTGCCCTGGGCGCCTTTCCTTTGCTTGCCTCGGCCAGTCAAACCGCTTCCCTTGAAACCCGCCTCCCTCTGGCAGCTTCCGTCGAAGGCACGGTGACTTCCTCCTTGGCATTTGGCTCGCTCTTCGCCGGCGTCGCACTGGCGGTGTTTTTTATTTGGCGGCGTGAGCGCCGCTTGCGGACGCAGCGCCAGCGGTTGCGCAAGAACCACATGCTATGCGAGGAGGTCCTGGGCGCCGCTTCACCCGCCGATGTGCTTGCCAGGCTGACGGAAGCCGTGCCTCAGGTCCTTGGCGTGACCAGAGTCAATCTGTATCTGTACAATCGGGCCACCAAGACCCTGGAAAGCCTGACGGACGATTCCGCACCGCCGGTATCGCTTTCCGCTCCGCCCGCCGGACCGCAAACCGGCGCGGTGGCCTGCTTCCATTACCGTACGCTGCTCGCCATCCCCGATCTCAGCCGCAGTCCGTTCCCGCTCAGCGGCGGCGGCGGGCTCGTGCCCAAGTCGCTGCTCTTCGTCCCCATGCTGACCCAGGGCGAGGTGACTGGAATCCTCGAACTCGACCAGGACGATCGCGCCCGCACCTTCGACGACGATGAGCAGACCCTGGCGCAGCATCTGGGTAATCAGGTCGGCGTGGCGTTGCGTTTGCTGGACCGGCGCAATGTGCAGGAACAGCTCTTCCGCACCGAGAAACTGGCCGCCGTGGGCCGCCTGATTTCGGGCGTCGTCAACGAACTCCAGATGCCGCTGAACTCGATTTACGAGTTGGCCACCAGGGCCGTCGAACGGTCGCGTATTGGCTCGGTGGAGCACGACGTAGCCGCCATTGCCTCCGAGGCTAAAAAGGCCGCCGCCATGGTAGCCCGGTTGGTGTCCTTCGCAGCCGCCGAGCAGGGGGAGGCGCGGCCCGTGGCTATCTCCACGCTGCTGCGCAACCTGATCGATTTCCGCGAAGGCGATTGGAAGGCCTCCGGTATCCGAGTCCGCGACCTGACCACCCGCGAGCCCATCGTAGTTCAGGGCTCGCAGGGGCAGTTGGAACAAATCTTCCTCAATCTGTTGGTCCATGCCGAGCAGTCGCTGGCTTCCGCCAAGCAGAAAACCATTACGATCCGCACCAGCGTGTTGGGCAAACGGCTGCTGGTGGAGGTTTCCTTCTCGGCGCCGCCGGAAGTGCGGAAGGTGGAAGAGACCGCCTCGGTGCTTGGCGTAACGCGCAGCGTAATTGCCGGCCACGGCGGAGAAGTGCGCCTTATCGAGAAGCCCGGCACGGACCCACGGTTCGAAGTGGAACTGCCGGTCTCGGTTCGCGAGCGGTCGAACGCTCCCGCCGCCGCGCTTCAGCAGGCTGCCCCGGTCGCGGATTTGTCGCGGCAGTGGACGGCCTTGCTGATTGAGACCGAAGAAGCTTCTCAACGGCAACTCACGGCGCTGTTGTCCGCGCGGGGCTACCGCGTGGTCCCGGTCGCCAACGCCGACACCGGCTTGGAACTGGCGCACCGCATGCGTTTCGATGCGGCCTTCTGCTCGGTTCACGCCCCCGGCCTGAACTGGGTGGAACTCTCCGAGAGAATGCACACGCGCGTGGGCGGATTCGTGCTCGTATCGGACGGCTACGACGCCGAGCTTGCCACGGATTTCGAAGAAGGCAACCGCTTCGTTCTGCCCAAGCCGGTTCAGGAAGCCGAACTCGAGCGCATTCTCCGTAGCATTGAAGCGTCGCTCGTTGCCAAGGTCATCCCCTTCAAGAGCGGTACGCACAACTAGCGGCGTGGCCCGAACCCACTGGCACACTTATGTGCAAATATGCATTTCGAATCCACATTTGCACGAACTGGGCCCGCCCTGCGGTCCAGCTTCCGGGCGCGCCCGACAGATCGAGCAGCCAACGCCTAACCCGACTTTCGCACTTCAGAGCCCATTTTCCCTGTTAGCATGGCTTAAGTCTTTTGCCTACAATCCGAGAATCTGAAAATCGGTGTGGTGAAGACCTTCCCTCTTCCAATCCGACGGCTTTTCTGGCATTCTGCGGCTTCGATGTTTTTGCGCCGCACGAACCGCAAGAAGGACGGCAAGGACCACCGCTACTTCAGCGTGGTGGAGAACCGACGGCTATCCTCCGGCAAGACGGCGCAACGCACGGTCCTGTACCTGGGTGAAGTCAACGACAAACAGGAAGACGCCTGGCGCAAGACCCTGGACGTGTTCGACGAGCAGCAGCACCGCTCACGCACCCTCAGCCTGTTCCCCGAGGATCGCGAAATTCCAGAAGATTGCGTCGACAGTCTGCAAGTGAGGCTGAGCGGGCTGGAACTGCGGCGGCCGCGCATGTTCGGCGCCTGCTGGCTGGCCTGCGAGATCTGGCGCCAACTGGGGCTGGACGAGTTCTGGCAGCGACGCTTGCCGGACGGCCGCGAGGCCGTAAGTTGGAAGAAGGTGCTGGAGTTGTTGGTGGTCAACCACCTCATCGATCCGGCCAGTGAGTTCCGTGTGCACCGGCAGTGGTTTCTTTCCACCGCCATGGACGAGTTGTTGAACGTCGATTATGCGGCTGCGGAAAAGGACCGGTTGTACCGTTGCCTGGACCGGGTACTGGAGCACAAGCAGGAACTGTTTGTGTGGTTGCGAGGGAAGTGGGCCGACCTGTTTCAAGCCGACTTCGAGGTGCTGCTCTACGATCTGACAAGCACTTACTTCGAAGGCGCCATGGAAGAGAATCCCAAGGCCAAGCGCGGCTACAGTCGCGATGGCCGGCCGGATTGCTTGCAGGTCGTGGTGGCCCTGGTGGTCACCACCGATGGCTTCCCGCTGGCCTACGAAGTGATGAACGGGAACACCACGGATTGCACCACGCTACGAGGGTTCCTCGACAAAATCGAGAAGACCTACGGGAAGGCGAAGCGGATGTGGGTCATGGATCGGGGCATTCCGACCGAAGCGGTGTTGGCCGAGATGCGCGACCCGGCGCGCCAGGTCCTCTATCTGGTGGGGACGCCGAAGAGCAAGATCAAACAGCACGAGAAGAAGTGGCTCGACCTGCCCTGGCAGAAGGTCCGCGACTCGGTCGAGGTGAAGTTGTTTGAACAGGACGGAGAACTCTACGTACTGGCCAAGAGCGCCGGCCGCCAGGCCAAGGAGATAGCCATGCGACGGAAGCGGCTGGTGCGGTTGCTGCGCAAGCTCCGCGCCATGCGTCACAGTCTGCCGGCGCGCGATCAGTTGCTGTTACGCATCGGTGCCGCCAAGACCGAGGCGGGCCGCGCCTTCGGCTTTGTGAAGATCCAACTGCCGGATGCCCGTCAAGCGGTGACGCGCGAATCGTTCCAATTCCGCGTGGATAAGGCCAAGCTCAAAGAGGCGGAACTGCGCGACGGCCACTATCTACTTCGCTCCAACCTCACCGGTGGCGATCCCAGTGTGTTGTGGTCACGCTACATCCAACTGACTCAGATCGAGTCGGTCTTCCGAAGCTTGAAGAGTGAACTCGGGCTCCGGCCGATCCGTCATCAACTGGAGCACCGCGCCGACGCGCACATCCTGGTCGCCTTCCTGGCCTACTGTCTTCAGGTGACGTTGAAGAACCGGCTGATGCTGCACGCGCCGGGGCTGACGCCCGCAGCCGTACTGGAGGCGCTGGCGACGATACAAATGATCGACGTCCATATCCCGACCATCGATGGACGCTGGTTGATTCTTCCGCGCTACACGCAACCAGAGGCCGAAGCCCGCCTCGTCCTCGACAAACTCAAGCTCGCCTTGCCCGCGCAACCACCCCCTCGCATAACCACAGACCCTGCCCTCGGAGCTGCCGCAGCCGCTGGTAGGTAGCCCTGATTTGTGGTGAAGACCTATCCATAGCCTCTACTGATTCTTCGGGACTTAGGCGCCGCTCGGGCCTCGAAGTGCGAAAGTCGGGCTAACCTGATAGAGGCTGTTCGCCCCCGCTAATCCCCCGCCGCCGTCGCCAGTGTGCGGTACGGCTTGCCCACCTCTTGCGCGTCCACCACGGCTACCGCCGCCACATGGACGATTTCGTTCACCTCCGAACCGCGCTGCAATACGTGCACCGGCTTCGACAACCCGGTCAGCAGCGGCCCGATCAACTCCGCGCCGCCAAGGCCGTGCAGCAGCTTGTAGGCGATGTTGCCCGACTCCAGGTTGGGGAAGATCAGCACATTGGCGCCGCCGCGCAGGCGGCTGAAGGGGTACGTCTCGTTGAGGATCTGCGGCGTCACCGCCGTGTCGGCCTGCATTTCGCCGTCGATGATCAGCCCCGGCGCGCGCTGCCGCACCAACTCCACGGCGCGGCGCACCTTGTCCGATAGCGGGTGCCGCGTCGAGCCGAAATTCGAGAACGATAGCATCGCCACGCGCGGCTCCTGGTCGAAGCGGCGCGCCTTCTCGGCCGCCTGAATGGCAATCTCCGCCAAGTCTTCCGCCGTGGGTTCGATATTCACCGTCGCGTCGGCCAGGAAGTAGATGTCGCCCTTGGCCGTGATCAGCACGTAGACGCCCGCCACCAGGCGCAGTTCGGGCCGCACGTCGATCACCTGAAGCGCTGGCCGGATGGTGTCCGGGTAGTGCGTGGTTAAGCCGCCGATCAGCGCGTCGGCGTCGCCCAGCCGCACCATCATGCTGGCGAAGGTGGTGGCGTTGAGAATCAGTTGCTGCGCTTCGGTCTTGGTAACGCCCTTGCGCTGGCGCAAGTTGAAGAACTCGTCGGCGTACATCTCGCGGTGCGGCGAGGTGGCCGGGTCTACGATTTGCACTCCGTTTAGGTGCAGCCGCAACTCGGAGGCCCTCTCGCGGATCACGTCTTCGCGGCCCAGCAGGATGGGGTAGGCGATCTTCTCGTCCAGCAAAATCTGGCAGGCGCGCAGGATCTTGCTCTCCTCTCCCTCCGTGAACACCACGCGCTTGGGCCGCTTGCAGGCCTTGTTGATCATGCCGCGCGTTACTTCGTAGGCCTTGCCCAGGCGCCGCTCCAGTTCCTCGCGGTACTCCCGCAGGTCCACCGGATGCTGCGCCACGCCGCTTTCCATGGCGGCTTGCGCCACCGCCGAAGCTTCCCAGATGAGCACGCGCGGGTCGAACGGCTTGGGGATGATGTACTCGCGGCCGAACTCCAGGTGCTCCACGCCGTAGGCGCGCAATACCGAATCGGGCACGTCTTCCTTCGCGAGCGTGGCCAGCGAGTAGGTGGCGGCGCGCTTCATCTGGTCGTTGATGGTGGTGGCACGAACGTCCAGCGCGCCGCGGAAAATGAACGGAAAGCCCAGGACGTTGTTCACCTGGTTGGGGTAGTCCGACCTGCCCGTGGCCACGATGGCGTCCGGGCGGGCGGCCAGGGCGGCGTCATAGGAAATTTCCGGGTCGGGGTTGGCAAGCGCGAAAATGATGGGGTCCGGAGCCATGCCGCGAACCATGTCCTGGGTGACGCTGCCGCCGCTCGACAGGCCGAAGAACACGTCCGCGCCCACCAGCGCTTCGGTAAGCGTGCGGGCTTCCGTGCGGCTGGCATAGCGCGCCTTGTACGGGTTCATGCCCTCCGTGCGGCCTTCGTAGATTACGCCCTTGGTGTCGCACATGACGATGTTCTCTCTGCGAACGCCCAGGTTGACGTAGTGCGCCGCGCAGGAAATCGCGCTCGCGCCCGCGCCGTTGAAGACCACGCGCACATCCCCGATCTTCTTGCCCACGATCTCCAGCGCGTTGATCAACCCCGCGCCCGAGATGATGGCCGTGCCGTGCTGATCGTCGTGGAAGACCGGGATCTTCATGGTCTTCTTGAGTTCTTCCTCGATGTAGAAACACTCCGGCGCCTTGATATCTTCCAGGTTGATGCCGCCGAAAGTCGGCTCCAGCAACTGCACGGTGCGGATGATCTCGTCGGCGTTCTCCGTGCCCAGCTCGATATCGAACACGTCGATATCGGCGAAGCGCTTGAACAGCACGCCCTTGCCTTCCATCACCGGCTTTCCGGCAATGGCTCCGATGTTGCCTAGCCCGAGCACCGCCGTCCCGTTGCTCACCACCCCGACCAGGTTCCCCTTGGCCGTGTACTTGTAGGCCAGCGCGGGGTCGCGCTCAATCTCCAGACACGGTACGGCCACGCCGGGCGTGTACGCCAGGCTGAGGTCCCGCTGGGTTCGACAGGGTTTGGTGGGAACCACCGAGATCTTCCCGGCGGGTGATGAGGAATGGTATTCGAGAGCGTCTTCCGGTCGGATGTTCATTAGGAGTGCCGCCTTTCGACATAATTATACGCGCCGCCGCGGTGCGCCGCCTTACAATAGCCCTTTAGCCGTGCCGCCGCCCAACGTCCCAAAGCGATCGCGATTCTACCAATCGCTGTACTTCCGGGTGATCCTGGGAATCCTCGCGGGCCTCGCCCTGGGCGCCTTTTGGCCCAACGCAGGCCAGAGCATGAAGCCCCTGGGCGATGGCTTCATCAAGCTCATCCGCATGATGATCGCGCCGCTCATTTTCTTCACCGTGATCGTGGGGATCGCGGGCATGGGCGACATGAAGAAGCTGGGGCGCGTGGGCATCAAGGCGCTGCTCTATTTCGAGGTGGTGACTACGCTGGCCCTCGGCATCGGCCTGGCCGTGGTGACCCTGGTGCAGCCGGGGCGCGGCATCGACGCTAACCCCGCCACCCTGGACGCCGCCGCCGTCCGCGACTACGCCAGCCAGGGTCAGCAACTGCACGCCGTCGATTTCCTGCTGAACATCATTCCCGATACGGTGGCGGGCGCATTTGCCAAGGGCGAGATCCTGCAGGTGTTGCTGCTGGCCATCCTCGTCGGATTGGCGCTGGCCACCATGCCGGCGGGTGCCCCGATTGTGGCGGGCTGCGACAAGGTTGCCCACGTGCTTTTCCGCGTCATCGCCGGCATCATGCAACTCGCGCCAGTGGGCGCGTTCGGCGCCATCGCCTTCACCATCGGTAAGTACGGCGTGCGCACGCTTGTGCCGCTCTTCAAGGTTCTGCTGTGCGTGTATCTCACGTCGGCGGCCTTCATCTTCATCGTGCTGGGCTTGATTCTGCGGTTCCACGGAGTCAGCCTGTGGAAGTTCCTCAGGTACATCAAGGAGGAGATGCTGATCGCCCTCAGCACTTCGTCGTCCGAAAGCGTTCTGCCGCGCATGCTGCAGAAGATGGAAGAACTGGGATGTTCGAAGGCGGTGGTCGGGCTGGTGATTCCCTCGGGCTACTCCTTCAACCTGGATGGCACGTCCATCTACCTCACCATCGCCGCGCTGTTCGTGGCGCAGGCCACCAATTCGCACCTCACGCCCTGGCAGGAGGTGGAGCTGCTGCTGGTGCTGATCCTCAGCTCGAAAGGCGCGGCCGCCGTCACCGGAGGCGGTTTCATCACCCTCGCCGCCACGCTCACCGCGCTGGGGACCATTCCCGTGGCGGGCCTCACGCTGCTGCTGGGCATTGACCGCTTCATGTCGGAAATGCGAACATTGACGAACCTCATCGGCAACGGCGTCGCCACCATCGTGGTGGCCCAGTGGGAAGGCGAGTTCGACCGCGAGAAGGCCCGCAGTATGCTGAATGGGCAGGGGGATTGACGCCACATGCCCGTCTGGCATCAAATCTACACGCCGGTGGCCGCGAGCGTAGGCCTGTCCGCGCTGGTGGCGGCCTTACCGGTGGTGGTGCTGCTGGGCCTGCTGGCCTTGGGACACACCCGCGCCCACTGGGCGGCGCTTTCGGGTCTGACCGCCGCGCTGCTGGTGGCCGTGCTGGTGTTCGGCATGCCCGCGCGGCTGGCAGGCATCGCCGCCCTCGATGGCGCCGCCTACGGCCTGCTGCCCATCGGCTGGATCGTGCTGGGCGCCATCTTCGTTTACGACGTCACGGTGGCGTCAGGTAAGTTCGAGGTAGTGCAGCACACGGTGGCGGGCCTCTCCGCCGACCGGCGCATCCAGGCGCTATTGATCGCCTACTGTTTCGGCGCGTTCATCGAAAGCGCGGCCGGTTTCGGCACGCCCGTGGCCATCTGCGGCGCCATGCTCATCGCCCTCGGCTTCCGGCCTCTCGAAGCGGCCGGCCTGGCGCTAATCGGCAATACCGCCCCGGTGGCCTTCGGCGCGCTCGGAACGCCCATCGTGGCTCTGGCTAGCGTCACCGGCCTTCCTGTGGAAACGCTCAGTGCGGCGGTGGGCCGCCAGTTGGCGGTGTTCGGAGTGCTCATCCCCTTCTGGCTGATCTGGGCCATGGCAGGGCGCAAGAAAATGATGGAGGTCTGGCCCGCCTGCCTCACCGTGGGCGTCAGCTTCGCCGCCACCCAACTGCTGGTGAGCAACCTCCATGGCCCCTGGGTAGTGGGCATCGCCGCCGCAAGCGTCTCCATGCTGTCGCTGGTGGTTCTGTTGCGGTTCTGGCAACCCAAGACCACCTGGAGTTACGGCCACGAAGCGCCGGGCCGCGAAGCCGCCACGGCCGCCGCCACGCCACATCACACTCCGCGCGCCGCGCTCCACGCCTGGATGCCCTGGATCCTGCTCTCCGTCCTGGTGTTCGTCTGGGGCCTGCCTCCTGTGAAGGATTTCCTCAACGGCGGCGCCAAAGGTCACCCCAATTTTCTGCATGGCGTCGCGCTGTTCGAGTACCACGTCCCTATGCTGGACAAAGCCGTGGTGCGCTCCGCTCCCGTGGTAGCCAAGGCCGCGCCCGAGCCGGCGGTCTTCGTCGTCAATCCGCTTTCCGCCACCGGCACCAGCCTGTTCCTGGCGGGCGTTCTGGGCGGCCTGCTGCTGGGCTTTTCGCCCACCGCCCTGCTGCGCATCTGGTGGCGAACCCTGTGGCGTTTGCGTATCTCCCTGCTCACCATCGTGGCCATGCTCGCCCTGGGGTTCACCACACGCTATGCAGGTCTCGACGCCACCATGGGGCTGGCCTTCGCCGGCACCGGCGTGTTGTTCCCATTCTTCTCGCCCTTGCTGGGTTGGCTCGGCGTGGCTCTCACCGGCAGCGATACTTCCTCCAACGTGATGTTCGGGGGATTGCAGCAGGTGACCGCGCGCCAGTTGGGCATCTCGCCGGTGCTGGCCGCGGCCTCCAACAGCGTCGGCGGCGTGATGGGCAAGATGATCGATGCGCAGAGTATCGTGGTTGCCGGCGTGGCCACCGGGCAGCAGGGCGGCGAGGGGACCATTCTGCGCTACGTGTTCTGGCACAGCCTGGCGCTGGCCTGCCTGGTGGGCGTAACAGTCTTCCTCCAGGCCACGTTGTTCGCGTGGACTATTCCCGTGCCCCGCTAACCGCGGCCAGCGGCTACTGCGCAGTCCGCTTCCCTAACTGCCGCCGCATGGCCAGCCCGGCGGCGATAAGCAGCACGCCCGCCGCCATTGGCAGCGTGCCCGGCTCGGGCGTCATCACTCCCACGAACTCCTGGCTTCCCATGCTGCCGCCGTTCGGATCGGGCGTGTAGAACCGCACGTCCGGATACACCGTGCTGCTGAGCATGGCGGACTGCGTCCTCACCTCGTTCAATGCGGCCGTCTGCAGGGCGAATTGGTTGGCGTTCACCTGCACGCCGTTCGGATTGGACGACGAACTGTAGGGGTCGAAGATGTTCCACAGGGCGTACTGGTAATCCGTGATCGTGTTTGGCAGGGCCTTCGACCCGGTGGCCGAGACATACTGGTACAAGTTCCACACCAGCACCGCCGCCTCATCGTAGTTCTGGACTTCGTTGCTCCCCGTGAAGCGCACATTCGCCAACTGGTTGCTGCCGCCTAAGGTCGAGGTGTCGTAGATCATGTTGCCGCTTGGGACGGGCGTGTCGTGCGTGAAATCGTCGCAGATGATCCACTGGTTGGGAGTTCCCGCGATGGTCGCGGTGACGAATCCGTTGTAGGTCTCGCCCGAGGATCCGTAGTTCCCGTTCTCGAGGGTGACTGGCAGCCCGGTGGCCGCAAGGGTGAGCGAGTCAGCGTGGCAAGCCGCCACGGAAAGCAGTGCGAGAGTGGTTAGGGTTAGTCTCATATGATTGCCTAACCTGATGATAGGGAAGGGGTTCCAGGCGGCCTATCGGCCACTGGTACTGTTCGCGATAGGACTGGTGCTGGGCCAGTGGGACTAAGGGCGACGACGGCGGGTTCTGCGATAACCTGGAAGCTTCAAGTGAGAGACGACCGCCGCATGACCGATCCCTATAAGCGTTATTTCCGACTCCTCGGGATCGAGGACCTTCCCTCCGGGCTGGAAGGGCTGCGCACTCTGGTGCGAAGGCATCTAGCAATCGTGCCCTTCGAGAACGTCTCCAAATTGCTGCTATGCGATCGGGCGCCCTCCGGCCACATTACAAGCCTGCCGGAGTTCCTGGATGGAATCGAATTCTCGGATCTCGGAGGAACCTGCTACACCAACAATCCATTTCTGACGGACCTGCTACGGGCACTCGGCTACGATGCGGAGTTGCTCGGCGCCGACATGAGTAGGCCCAACGTTCACACGTGCATTCGCGCGCGGATCGGCTCCGTCGCCTATCACATCGATGTGGGCTTCGGAGCGCCATTTCGGGAGCCCCTGCGGCTTGACCGGCTGCCAGTCAAAATCGAAGAGGGGACCAACCGTTACCTGCTGGAAACCGATCCGGGCAGTAGCGGACTCCGCTTGCGTATGCTTTCCGGAGAAGACCCTGGACCCGCCTACGTTGTCCACGCTCCCGCGAGGCCGCGGGAGTTCTTCAATCGGGTTGTTCTGGACTCATTCGCGCCGGCCTCCACCTTCATGAATTGCCTGCGGATCAGCCGCGTCTTCGAGGCTCATTCGCTGGATCTGATCGACCGGACACTGTACCGTCATGAGGCAGGCAAGACGGCCATCGCGCATCTGGAATCCCTCAAGGAGCTGCAGGCGGCCGTCAAAGACCAATTTGGAATGCCGCGTTGCCCGATCGAACATGCGGTCGCGATCCTGGAGAGACTTACCGGCAAGCCGTTCTTCGGCGCCGGTTAGGTCAAGTTGAGGACCAGGTACGGAGTTCCCGTTGAGCCGGGCGGTGTGGGGCTCAGGCTTTGGCGTCGGGCGTCGAGGCGCTCCAGTCCAGTTTGGCGAGAAGCCGTGCCGCAACGCCCGTTAGCAGAAGCGCCAGGATTGCCATGGCCCACTGCGACATAGCCGGAACCGGTTGCGAACTCGCGGCGGGATCGCCGCTCACCAGGACAAAAATCTGGCTGGGGGGATTGAATCCGCCGAAGTTTGAAGCGGGCGAAAACGGCGCGATTGCGCTGGTGACCCGGCTTCCGACGTCGGTCACCCCCGCCCCTGTGGTCACGACCATGCTTCCAGAATTTCCCGCTTCGGCGGATAGGGAGGGCGAGCCAAACGGAGTGTTCGCCGCCGCCACCAGCACGATGTAGTAGGTCCCCGGAGGAAGCGAAATCCCGCTCCAGAGGGTTCTCGAGGCGAACGACCCCGAGAGCCCCGAAATCGTGACTGGCGGCGCTACCTCATTGGCCGCTGTGGCGCCTGTGCCAATCGCGTTCACCAGGTAGGCAGTCCCCTCGGTTCCGCCGATAGGCCCGCCACTGCTTTCGTCCGTCAGCGGCATCGATATCGTGACGTTCGTGTAGAAGGTCGTCGTCCGAAACGCTTCTACTTGCGCCGTGTCGCCGAAGCCAACTCCGAGAGGGGCCGTCACGGTGAAGACGGTCGACGTGGCGGTGCCGGTCACGGTGATGAAGATCTGGCTGGGGGGATTGAATCCGCCGAAGTTTGAAGCGGGCGGAAACGGCGCGAGCGCGCTGGTGACCCGGCTTCCGGCGTCGCTAACCCCTGCCCCTGTGGTCACGACCATGCTTCCGGAATTTCCCGCTTCGGCGGATAGGGAGGGCGAGCCAAACGGAGTGTTCGCCGCCGCCACCAGCACGATGTAGTAGGTCCCCGGAGGAAGCGAAATCCCGCTCCAGAGGGTTCTCGATGCGAACGACCCCGAGAGCCCCGAAATCGTGACAGGCGGCGCTACCTCATTGGCCGCGGTGGCGCCGGTGTTAATCGCGTTCACCAGGTAGGCAGTTCCCTCGGTTCCGCCGATAGGCCCGCCGCTGCTTTCGTCCGTCAGCGGCATCGATATCGTGACGTTCGTATAGAAGGTCGTCGTCCGAAACGCTTCTGCTTGCGCCGTGTCGCCGAAGCCAACTCCGAGAGGGGCCGTCACTGTGAAGACGTTAGCGGCGCTCAATAGGGATGCGGTCGCGAGCAGCAGCGTGACGGCAGAAATCCGGTTGCTCATTGTCGAATCTCCAGAGAATAGGGTCCCAAAATATGACAACAATACTAGGAGATCGCGTTCTCAATGTCAAGCTCCTTTGGGGCTTTTGCAGCGTCGAAAGCGGTCTTGAAACCGTGTGGAGTGCAACCTGCGCGCCTCGGCGCCGCCCCCCATCACTTCTTCCCCGGCAACCCCGGCGGGCTGTCGTGCGTGCGCTCGCGATACCGCCCCTTCAAGCTCGCCGCCAGCGATACCGCCGAGTCGCCGAACTTGTCGCGCATCTTGTCGGCGGCCGCCGTGGCCCGCTCCCAGCGGTCGTGCCGCTCCTGGTCCAGCAGCCCCAGTTGCCCGTCGCCTTCGTCCCAGCCCGAGGCGTGGACGCCCAGAAGCCGCACCTCGCTTCCCGCCTTCCAGTTCCGCCGGAACAGCTCGCGGATCTCTTCGAAGAGCTCGGTATCGAGCCCCGTGGCGCGTGCCATGGTGTGCGCCCGCGTAATGGTAGTGAAGTCCCGGTAGCGCAGCTTGAGCTGGATGGTCCGCGCCTGCAGGCCATGCTCGCGCACCCGCCGTCCCACCTGCTCGCACAGGCGCGCCAGCGTGGCTTCCATCTGCGCGGCGTCGGCGGTGTCCTGGATGAAGGTGTGCTCGTGGCTGATGGATTTTGGCCCGCCGCCCTCGCCGATTTCGGCGTCGTACCAACCGCCCGTGTCCAGGCCTTGCGATTTGCCGGCGAGCGCCAGGCCCAGCTTGCCAAACTTGGCGGACAGGAACGCTTCGTCCAGCCGCGCCAGGTCGCCCACCTTGCGGATGCCGAACGAGTGCAGCGTCTTTTCCATCACCTTGCCCACACCCGGAACCTTGCGCACGTCGAGCGGCGCCAGGTAGGCCGCCTCGCAACCCGGCATCACGAGCAGCACGCCGTTGGGCTTGGCCTGGTCCGAGCAGATCTTGGCCACCAGCCGCGAGCTGGCGATGCCCGCCGAGCAGTTCAACCCGGTCGCCGCCTTCATGCGCTCGTGCAACCGGTGCGCCGCGCGCAGAGGCGGCCCGTGCAGCCGCTCGGTGCCCGTCATGTCAAGGTAAGCTTCGTCGATGGAAGCCATCTCCACCAGCGGCGAAAACTCGCACAGTACGTCATGGACGCGGTGGGAGTAATCCCGGTAGCGGTCTAGATGTCCCTCCAGGAAGATGGCCTGCGGGCAGAGTTTGTACGCCGTGCGCAGCGGCATGGCCGAATGCACGCCGAACTTGCGCGCCGCGTACGATGCCGCAGAGACCACCCCGCGCTCGTTCGGCCGCCCGCCCACCACTACCGGCTTGCCGCGCAGCGACGGATCGAACAGCTCTTCCACGGAGACGAAGAAGGCGTCCATATCGACGTGGAAGTAGGTGCACATTGGCCGTCGCTCTGTACCAGGATACGACGCACCGTCAAGGCCCTTCCAGTGTCCACCTCGCCCGGATAGGCGACGATCGCCAACTCAACGAATGGCGGGAAATCCCGCTCTGCAGTCCCATCCCAGATCGAGTGTTTCGTCAGGCTGGCGTGGTGGTGACTACGTGACGGCGGTCTTCCGATCATCTACTCGATCCGCTTCGGCCCCTGCCAGACCGGCACAATCCCGGCAGCGTCGTGGGCGGGCGAAGGCGAGCCGCCTCCCTGCTGAGGCGGTTTGAAAGCGCCCATATCTTCGGGCGGCAACTCTACCAGGAACGGCTCACCGTCGATGTGCCACACGTCCAGCGCGGAATCGCCCGCGAACCGCTCCAACCCCTTGGCGCTTTCGACAATCGCCACGGGGCCGGATTCCGTGTTCTCGAATAAAACCGAGATTACGATCCGCAGCGTTCCCGCGGCCCGCAATACCATTCCGGGCTCCAGGTCCACGGCGGCGATGGGAGCGTCGGCGATGCCGTGCTTCCGAACCAGTTCCTCGAGTGTCATGGACGTTGGCTCTCAGCCTCGGGCCGCTCGCTTACGCTCGCGGTTCCGGGCGGGGAACACGGAACCGCGAGCGTAAGCGAGCGGCCCGGCAGAAGCACCGAACCACCGGGTCGAGCCCCTAGTTCTCCGTCGGCGTCTTCTCGATGTGGTCGATGACGATGAAGTCCGTCGGCGTCTTCTGCGACACCAGCTTCAGGCCGTACTTTTGCACCAGGGCGGTGACCGACGGCCCCGACGGGTCGGATGCCGCGTTGGCGGGACCCTGGCCGGGTGCCGGCGCGGGACCGCCACCCATCGCAGCCGCCAAACCGCTCGCCTGGGCCATTGCCACCAGCTCCTCCAGGGAGAAATCCAGGACCATCTGGTAGCTGCCCTTGAGCCCGGTCTTGTCCACCACGGTAGTGCCGGCGAACTGGGAGAGCAGTTGCGCGAACGAGTCCATCTTGATCCTCTTGGCGTCGATGTAAAACGCCGTGCCCTTCATGCCGCCCGATACTTCCATGCCCTGTCCGCTGGCGTGAAACGTGCCGTCTTTGCCGAAGCTGAAGCGCTGGCGGCCTTCGGGGCCTTCGGTAGCCATCTCGCCCGGCTTGAGTGGCTCCTCGGCAGCGCCTTCCGGCTCCGGCTCGGCCTCTTTCAGCTTCGCGCCGCCCTTGGCCACCACCAGGTTGAGTTCCGGGTGTTCCTTGTTTTCCCGGTGCATGGTCATCTTGAAGCGGTCGGCCAGCAGCGCCTGCAGCATCTCCGGAATCTGCTCCTTTGTAGAGCCCTCGGGCAGCTTGGCCAGTATGTCGAACATGGTAGTGTTCATCCACGATGGGCCGTTCACCTGGTACGGCTTCACCTTGTATGCCGCCACGATCAGGCTCATCAGCGGAGTGAAACCGAAATCCACCCGCGCGCCGTTGACGTGCATTCCTATATGCGCCTGCCCCGACGTGATCGCGGTTATGTCCGGCATCGGCGCGGGCTTGATGGACGCCACTTCGAATGCGATCGGCCCCGGCGTGGCCTGGCCCGCGGCGGCGGGTGCCGGCGGAGCGGTCTGACAAAGCGCGGCCGTAGCCGCCATCAGCGGTACCAGCGCCACGCAGGCGGCGGTCCGCAAATATCCATGAGTACGCATGCTTCTACCTAGTTCCTTTCGGCGGTGAATGCCTGCCCGTGTTTGCCGCCATCGCGCGTGCGCGATCCGGTGAGCTTGTCTCCCTCGACCGTCACCTCCCAGGAGAAGCTCACGGGATTCTTACCCTTCGACGACGTAGTGAAGGTCGCGTGGCCGCCATCCAGCTTGCCGTTTTCGATCTTCTGAAACTGCGGCTTCTTCCTGCCGCTAAGCGCCACGGTCCCTGTGACGGCGGCGCCGGAGGTCTTCAAATCGAGTGAGAACGGCGTGGGCGCCTGGTCCGCGGCCTTTTTGCCCGGTGTGAACTGCGCGCTCCAGTGGCCGTCGATGCCCGCCGCGCAGGCCGCCAGGGCGCACGCGAATAGTGCCGTTGCGAGTCTCATCGTATTCCCCCAAAAACGCGTCAGGGCAGGCTCATCGCCTGCCCTGATAGGTACGAATCGAACGTCCCGTCTGTTCCCTACTTCTTGGCCGGAGGCGGAGCCGGGGCAGCGGGCTTGGCGGCGGCTGCAGCCGGGTGCGCCTGGTCGTAGAGTTTGATGATATCGGTGGTGATGTCGGTTGCCGGGTGGTGCCAAAGTACGGGGGTTTGCGGGCTGCTGACGTCCAGCACCATGACGATCCCGTTGGCCGCGGCGTACTGTTGCACGATTTCGAATATCTTGTTGCCCAACTCGTTGGTGAGCTTGCCCTGGTCCTGCTCGATGTCGGCGTTCAGGTCCTCTTCTTCGCGTTGCAGCGCCTTATTCTCGGCGTCGTTGTCGCGCATCAGTTTGGCGCGGGCCTCGTCGGTCATGGTGGCGCCGCCCTTTTTCGACTGCTCCACCTTGGCCTGAAGATCGGCGCCGCGCTTCTGCAAAGCGCTGCCGCGCGCGTCGTACTTGGCTCTCAGTTCCGCGGCGGCCTTCTTACCTTCGCCGGTCTGCAAAATGGCGGCCTGAATGTTGATCACGCCTACCTTATACGACGCTGGCTTAGGGGCCGCGGGCGCCCCGGCGGGCGGTGTCTGGGCCTGGGCCGGAAACGACATTCCCCAGGCCAATATGGAAAGAACGAGACTTTTCTTCAAGCTGCCGATACTCCTAACGTTTAAGATTACCATTCGGCTGGGCGCGGCCCATCGCCTCATGGCGCACACGATTCCGTTCTAAGGCTTCTTGGCGGGCGGAGGAGCCGGTGCCGCCGCGGCCGGTTTGGCGGCCGTGCCCGGCGCGGCGGCCGGTTTAGCAGCCGTTCCCGCGGCGGGCGCCGCAGCCCCGTGCGCCTGATCGTAAAGACCGACGATGTCGGCCGTGATGAACATCGTATTGGAAGCCCACAGCACCGGCGTCTGATCGTTCCCCACATCTATGATGACGGCGAATCCGTTCTGCATGGCGTACTGCTGGAGCAGGGGCTGCATCTTGGCCCAAATCGCCTGGAAGACTTTGCTCTGCGCTTCGTCGCCATCGGTGTTGAGATCCTCCACGTCGCGCTTGAAGTTCTTGTCGTCGGTGTCGATCTCTTTGGCCAGAGCGGCCTTCGCGGCATCGCTCATGGCCGCCCCGGCGCGGCTCAGCCGGTCCTTATTCGCCTGAATATCGATCTGCCGTTTCTGCAGGGCGGTCCGGCGCGTGGCGAACTGTCCTTCCAAATCGAGGGCGGCCTTCTTGCCTTCGGCGGTAGCCACGATGGCATCGCGAACGTTCATGAGCCCGATTTTGGTCGGGGCAACGGTACTGCCGGCCGCTGGCGGCTTGGCCGGCGGCGCGGTCTGGCCCTGGGCTTGCGCCGACACGGCCGCCAGCACCAACGCGGGGACTACTACGACATTCATCTTCATTCGAAAACTCCTGGAATAGAAACTGTTACCACGCGCCCGCGCTTCCAGCCCCGGCCACGATGAGAGTCGGCGGGAAACATCTCTAGAAGGTCCTGCCGATGGTGAAGCGGAACATCGTGCGCTTCTCAAAGAAAGGATACGACGTTCCGTAGGTAGCCAGGGCGTTCTGGAAGGTGGCGTTGTTGGGGAACATGGAACGGTCGGCCACCACGGGCGGCTGCAGGTACTCGCGCACCACCGACGGATTGAAAGCGAAATAGACGCGGAATGGCGCGTTCACCACCGGCAGCATCACCTGCAACTCGAGGCCCGTCGAAACACGAGGCTTATCGGTGCCCGGCGCGATATACACCTTGCCATCGAATCCAGCCTGCGGGTAGGCCAGATTCAGGCTGTCCACGCGCGACTGAACCATCTTGAGCTGGTCCGGCCGCAGGATCCGGTTCACGCCGACATCCGTGAAAGGCGCCAGCGTGACGGGGCCCACGATGGGAATCCGGTACTCGAAGTTGAACAGGCCCTGTGTGTCGCCGCCCGGCGTGATGAGCTGATACATGGGCATCTGCATGGTTACCGCCGTCTTGGTTACGGTTCCGCCGCTGACTACGTTCTGCATGCGCTGCGTTCCATCGGTGTTGTATACGTTTACGGTGTTGCTGGATGCGATGAAGGCGATGGGCGTGATGCCCCAGTTCTCGAACCCGCGCACATCCTGCTCGCCGCCCATGAAGGACCGCGAGAAGGGCGCCACTTCCTTGCCGCCGTAACCGGTGATCACCCATCCCGAGGCGTGGAACGCCAGGATGTGACGGCGGTTCAGGGGAGACGTGTGGAAGTACTTAAAGTCCACCGTGGGACGGACCGTGTTCACGTTGCCCCCCAGCGCGCTCCCCGCGAAGGCCACCGAAAAGAAGATGCTCTTTCCGGCCGTGGGCGTCATGGGGTGGTTCACGGTGTTGTAGGAAAGCGATGGAGTGATCGTACTGGAGTGGATTCCGTCCAGGGCGTTGGGGCCGCTCACGCCGCTGAAGTTGATGTACTGGAAGTAATTCGTGGAAGCGGTGGTCTGCGTCACGATATTCGAAATATCGTAGCCGTAGGTGACGCCCGTACGCCAGAAACTGCGGCGCAACTGGTAGCTCGCGGAGACGTTGAATCCGTGGCTGTTCTGCACGTAGTTCAGCAGGTTCTGCGTCCCCAACTGGTTGTACAGCGGAATCAGGTTCTGCCCCGCCAGGATGCTGGCTTCCCGCCCCTGGTTATAGTCGAACCGGTTCAGGTACACCATGAATCCGGCCTGGATGGGGCGGTCGAACAGGTAGGGTTCCGTAAACCCCAGCGACACGTTGCGCTGCCGCGTGCCCAATTGTGAGGTGAGGGAGAGCGTTTCGCCCAGTCCCAGAAAGTTGTTCGTGGAGTAGTTGAAGCCCACGAAACTGCCCGAGATGCCCGACACACCACCGTTCAACCCGATCGAGTTTTTGCCGCGCTCCTTCACCTTGAGCGTGATATCCACGGTGTCGGAACCCACGTTGCGTTTGACATCCGCGGCGTCTTCCTTCTTCAGCATTTCGAAATAGCCGAGCTGGTTGAGGCGCAGGATGCTCATGTCCCAGAGATGGGTATTGAAGATGTCGCCTTCGTCCAGCATGATTTCGCGGCGGATGACTTTGTCGCGCGTCGTGGTGTTCCCCGAAAAGTCGATGCGGCGCACGAACCACTGCTTGCCCTCTTCGGTGTTAATGATCAGGTCCACCTGGTCGGGACCGTTGTCGAAGCCGAAATCCGGCTCCGGCACGAAGTCGTAGTAGCCGAACTGGCCGTATAGGTTGCGCAGGTTCTCCAGCCCCTTGCGGAGCTTATCGGTGGAGAAGGTGTCGCCCAGCCGCATTCCAAACATCGGCAGCAGCACGACATTGGGCGCCTTGAACGCCTTCACGCCCACGAAGTTGACCGAATGCAGGTGATACAGGCGGCCCTCTTCCACTGGAATGGTGATGTCCGCGTAAATTCCCGGCCGGTTCATCTTGATAAGTGGCAGCCGCCATCCCTTGCCGCCGCGGGGCAAAATCCGTACCGCCGGCTCCAGCACCTTGGCGCGGAAGTACCCGTTGTCGGAGTACTTCATGCGGATCTTCTCCTCGTCGTACTCCAGCTTGTTCTGGTCGTAAGTCCGGGCGAATAGGTTCTCGAAAATGATGGAGTGGGGAATGCCGTAAGGCTTCAGTTCCTTCATTCCATCGATCACCCATCGCGGCTTCTCGCTCTTGTTGCCGGTGATGGTGATGGTGCCCACCTTAACTTTGGGACCTTCGTTCACCAGGAACGTAAGCTTCAGCGAAGAAGGCGGAACCTGTTCGAGCTGCGGCTCCACGGTGGCGTACTGGTGCCCGCGCTCGGAGATGTACTCCTTGATGACCTGGGCGGCGTGCTGAATCTTGTTCGGGTCGAAGGGCGAATCCACGGTGAGCGAAACCTTGCGCTCCTTGAAGCGGTCCAGCACCTCCGAGATCGACACGCTGTGCATGCCCTCATAATTAATGGTGCTGACCACGCGGCGCTCCTGCACGATGAAGCGAATCAGTATGCCGCCTTTAGCATCCTCTTCGGTTTCCAGCCGCAGATCGTCGAAGCGTCCGCCGTTCCACAGCTTCATGAAGTCGCGGCGCAGCGTCTCCTGGTTGTAGAAGTCGCCCACCTTAGTCATGATGGTGGCCCGCAAGCTATCGGCCGGCACGCGGCGCGATCCGCGGAATTCGATGGCCGTGATCACCTGCCCGGTGGCTTGCGGCAGCACCGGTGCCTTGGGAGCTTCCAGTTGCGAGGGCTTGACGGGAGCCGCGGGAGGTTGCTGCCCCTGATCGGACGGAGGCGCGGTGGGCGCGCTTTCGAAGGGGTTTCGCGGCGGCGCGGGTGCCGGGGCTGGAGCCGGAGCCGGCGGGTTATCCTTGGAAGGCTGCGGCGCCGGCGCCTGGGCGGACAGCGGAATACCGCCAAGGGCGCAGAACAAAACGACGGCAGCGGCCGGCCCGATGGGCCTGGGGAACCTCATTGAAGCATACCTTTCCATTCTGCGCTGTTTCGAAAACCTGATTCGGGAGACAGTATCCCTCGGTACAGCCGGTTTTAGAGACGGGTAAAGCATTATTCTAGCGGATCTTGGGCAGCCCGAACAACGAGGGGCCCCCACCACAGGTGTGACGGGGCGGCACAGCGCCAGGGACCGACCCCCGCCGCCAATCCGTTGACTTCGAAGCCGTTCCTCTGCACTCGCCCGTTCCTCGGCAGGTGCAAAAGCACGTTCGCGGCCAGCGGGGTGCGCGGCTGGCGGGCAAACACATGATTGGCCACCGATAAACACCGATGAACACCGATAAGCAAAGAATGCTCTTATCGGTGTTCATCGGTGTTTATCGGTGGCTCAGAGTCTTCTTGCTGGACCCTAACGCGGAAACCCCTGGCGTGTGGAAATGTCCGCGGGACCGGCGACCGCTCCGGCCAGCCGCAGGAACGGAGCCTTGGCCGATTCACGTGCCTTGTCGAGCTCCTGCTGGAAGGCGCGGTCCCTGCGGACACCCGTCCGGTGAGCCGCGCGGGTCAGCTGCTGGGCTGAACCGCCGGGATGCCGGACTGGAACTGCCTTACTCATCTTCACGAAGGGTATCACAAAGGCCTTGCCGTGGTTCCAAACGGCATTTCCGGGGGTCTCTCGGCCAAGCGCTGCAATCGGAAGTCCTGATTGCTTAGTCCGTCTGTGGGCAAACCCAAGCTCCGTCGCATGTCCAAGACTACGTCGCCAAAGAGCTGCTCGTGTAAGCCCGCTTCCTGGCTTCCCGCCATATGCTCCAGGAACGCGCGGATTTTACGCACGAGTTCCTGGTCGCCGAGTAGCCAGACTTCCCGCATCGTCCTAAGCAGTTCGGCCGTTCCGACCGGGTTTTGGTCGCCCATGAATAGATTCTCCACGTTTTGGAGGATGGCCAGATAGCGTTTCTCTTTTTCGGTTCTTAGCGCCGCCTCAGCGGCGGCCACGGCATCGGCTCGCTTGATGGCAAGCTGCGCCTGTAAGCCATACCGCTGAGTCAGCCATGTTGTTATGATTGACACGGCGCCGCCAAAGATGGCGCCAGCGAAGGTCATCAGCGGCGTGAACCACCAGGGCGACGTTCCCATGGATTCGATTGTACGCCTCTCGCTCCGTGACCGCCCGCTGCCTCACTCCACCCGGTCCCGCCAGTAGCCCGGGCGCCGGTGCCCGTGGGCCACAGCCAGAATCTCCACGCCTTCCGCTGTCTCCCGAAAAACGATGAAGTAAGGAAATCGGTCCAGCACCATCTTGCGGGTGCCGGAAACGTACTGCGGGAACTGTCCGGGGCGCTCACCAATCCGTCCGACCGCGCGGTCAATTTCGTCCAGGAACATCTCAGCCGCCCGTGGACTACGCTGCCGGTACCACTGCATTGCGGCCTCGGCCTCCTCGAAGGCGGAAGGATGGATTCGAACCAATGCGGCTCACCCAGCCACTTGAGCCCGGAGACGCCTGCGCGCGTCATCCCAAGGGATGAGAGCAACGGCTCCGCCATCAAGCTGCTGCAGGCGGCGGCAGATCTCGTCGCCCCAAGCTTCTTCCGCGGCAGGATCGCCCGCTTGATCGAGACTGCGAATCAGGGAGTCGATGAGCGTGCCACGCGCTTCGGGCGGCAGGGCCAGCGCATCCTTTAGCACTTCCACCGCATTCCGTTCCATAAGCCCATTCTAGCGCCCCCACGCGCCCCCCGGGAACTTTTCCCCGCCCCGCGGTTTCCAATCCCCAGCGCTTCCCATAAGTACATTATGGGAGCCAGGGAGACCGCATGCTCGAAATCTGCAACCTGACCAAGCGGTACAACGGCATTCCCGCCGTCCAGGACGTCAACTTCACCATCCGCCCCGGCGAAATCCTGGGCTACGTCGGGCCCAATGGCGCGGGCAAAAGCACCACCGTCAAGATGATCATCGGCCTGCTTTCGCCGAGCGAGGGCCGGGTGCTTTACCGCGGCCGCAGCGTCATCGACGACCTGCCCGGCTTTCAGGCGCGTCTGGGCTACGTCCCCGAGGAGCCGCACCTCTATCCCCACCTCTCCGGCCGCGAGTACCTGCAACTCTCCGGGCGTCTTCGCGGCATGGCGCGCCAGGTGCTCGAGCCCAAAATCGACGGGTTTCTGCGCCTCTTCTCGCTCTGGGACGACCGCCATACCGCCGTCTCGGCCTACTCGAAAGGCATGCGGCAGAAGATCCTGCTCTCCGCCGCCCTGCTCCACAACCCCGAAATTCTCATCCTCGACGAGCCCCTCTCGGGCCTGGACGTGGCCACCGCGCTGGTGCTCCGCGACCTGCTCTCCGAACTGGCCGCCATGGGGCGCATGATCCTCTATAGCTCGCACGTGCTCGACGTGCTCGAAAAGGTCTGCTCCCAGGTGCTCATCCTCAACAAGGGCCGCGTGGTGGCGCACGATTCCATCGAGCGCCTGCGCGCCACCCTGCACCAATCCTCGCTCGAGGGCATCTTCAGCCAGCTCACCCGCGAACAGGATCACCATGCCGTGGCCGGTCACATCCTGGAGGCGATGCAAGCGTGAAACGGCTCGACGAAACCCACGGCGTGAAGTTCGAGTTGGTGCGCCACTTCCTGGCCCGCATGCTGGATGGCGAGTGGTCCGGCGTGCCCGGCCAGTGGCGGCAGGCGGCCATCGGCATGGTTTCGCTGTTCCTACCCGCCGGCATGCTGCTGGTGCGCGAGGGGACGCCCATCGGCGGCCACGGCTCCAAGTACAGCCTGCTGGCAAAAGCCGGCGAGTTCAGCGCCATGCGCTCCGCCAATATCGCCGACGAACTGGGCCTGGTGACGCTGCTGTGTTCGGTCACCGGCCTGATCGCCCTCATGGAATGGCAGGCCCTGTTCCCCAGCGCGCGCGACTACCTGGCGCTGGCCTCGCTGCCCGTCCGCTCGCGGCAGGTCTTCGCCGCGCGCTTCTCCACCGTAATCCTGTTCTCCGCCGGCCTGGTGGCGGCGCTCAACCTGCTCCCCAGCCTGATCGCTCCCGCCGAATTCGGCGGCGGATGGCAGATCGGCGCGGACTGGCCCGCGCAGGTGGCGGCGCAAGCCACCGCATCCGGCCTGGCGTGTTTCTTCACGTTCTTCGCCATTGTGGCGCTGGAGGGCGTGCTGCTGAATCTGCTCTCCGGCCGCTGGTTCGCGCGCGTTTCGGTCTACGTGCAAGGCCTGCTGGTGGCGGTGTTCCTGCTGACGGGCCTGTACAGTTGGAGCATCAAAGATTGGCAGCCCGCCTTCGTCGCCCGGCTCCCCGAGTTCGGCGCGTGGCTCCCGCCGGTGTGGTTCACGGGCCTGCATCAATCGCTCACCGCCGCGCGCGATCCCTTCTTCGCCGCCATGAGCGCCCGCGGCCTGCGCGCCTGCGCCATCGCCTGCGCGCTCACCGTGGCCTGCTACCTGCTGTGTTTTCGCCGCTACCGCAAGCTGCTGATCGAAACGCCGGTCCGCCTGGCCTCCGCGCGCGCCTGGCCGTGGAGCCTCTCGCGCCTGCTGGCCCGCTCGCCGTGCCGCGTTGCGGTCATCGATTTCATGGCCAAGACGCTGGCGCGCAGCCGCACCCACCGCGCCATCTGGATTGCCTACGTGGGCGGCGCCATCGCCATCATGCTCAATAGCTCGCTGGTGGATGGCGCTCTGTTCCTACGTGGCAACCGGGTGCAGGCGGCGCTCAAGTTCCTGGTGCTGTTCTGGCCGCTGGCCTGTTCCGTGGTGTTGATCAGCGGATTCCGCCACGTCATCGCCATCCCCGCCGACCTGCCCGCCAACTGGATTTTCCGCCTCAACGAAAGCCAGGGCCGCAAGGAGTGGATGTCGGCGGTCGAGCGCTTCACCGTGGCCTACGCCATCGCGCCCATTTACCTGTTGCTGTTTCCGGTCGCGGTCCACGTGGTGGGCTGGCCCATGGCCGCCCGTATGACCGTGCTGCAAGTGCTGGCGTCGCTTTCCATTTTCGAAATCCTCTTCCATAGCTGGCAGTCCCTTCCCTTCACCTGCAGTTACCTGCCGGGGAAGCGGCCGCTGGTGACGGTGGTATCGCTCTACGTGGGCGCGCTGTCCGTCGCAGTGCCGGTGGTTTCGGTGATGATCGGCACCGCCGCCAACGCGGGCGGCATGTTGCCCGGCCTCTATTTCGGTTACCTTACGATTTTCTTCGCCATCTGGTTCTTCGCCGGCCGCCGCCGCCGCGACGGCTGGGGCGAGGCCCGGATTCTTTACGAAGACCTGCCGCAGGTCGTCTACGATCTCGGCATCAAGGAGATGACGTATGCGGGAACCCAATCCCAACTCCGGCGAGATCCTGCCGGGGACGCTGGACATGCTGATCCTCAAGACCCTGCGCCGGGGTCCGATGCACGGCTACGCGGTGGCGGAGTTCATCCGGCAGACCTCGGAGGAGGTGCTGCGGGTGGAGGAGGGAGCGCTGTATCCGGCTCTGCACCGTTTGCAGGTGCGGGGCCTGCTATCGGCCGAATGGGGGATCTCGGAGAACAACCGCCGCGCCAAGTACTACCAGTTGACGGCGGCGGGACACCGCAGCCTGGAGGGCGAGTCGGCCCGCTGGAAACGCATGTCTGCGGCCATCACGCGCATTATGGAACCGGCCTAGCGGCGCCCGGCTTCCTCGCCGCCGCGCTCTCGCGCCTGCGCACTGGCCTCCGCCCCCCGCCCGCCGAGCCGTCCGGATCGACCCGATGCGGGCGCCGGGGGGGGCGCGCGACATAGAAGTGGATCTGGCGGCGCTGTGTGGGGCAGGCTGTCAGCCTGCGGCGGGTTGTCAACCCGCCTCTTCGGACTTTTGCGTATGCCGCCCAGGCGGACTGACAGTCCGCCGCAGGCTGACAGCCTGCCCCACAAAAACGTAGCGCCCACCTACGCTCGGATTCATGCGGTTTCGCTGGCGAATTCCCTTCACGGTCACTTATGTGCCGCACACCCCGCCGCGGGAGGAGTAGTACCTGCGGCGCTGTGCTACATTACCGTCATAAATGCAACCCGGCAGCACGCTTACCACGGAGCAGGCGCGCGAGCTCGATGCCCTTCGCGAGAGGTGGCTGCACGCGGTCTTCAGCACCAGGCCGGCCAATCGCAAGAAGGCCGAGGATGGCGTGCGGCGCACCTATCGGGCCGCGGGCGTTAAGGAGCCCGAGCTGTTTCTGTGGTTCGACGGTCTGCTGGAAGCGGCCCTCGCAGCGGACCAATTGGGGCCAGGGCCCGATGTGAACCGGATGATGCCGCCCGAGGCTCTGCGGCACCGCAAGCGGGTGCAGGCGGACTTGCGGCGCCGGCTCGGTCTGCGCACCTGGCGACAGGTGGTGCGCGCCATCGGCCCCGAGCACACCCACAATAGCAACGAGCCGCGCGAGTTCGTCGTCCCCTTGGGTGCCACCAAGAGGAGTTGCCGGATGTTCGTCGCCGTTCCGCGCGCGGACAGTCTGCAGGCTGGTCTCACCACTTGGGGCTCGTCGGATCTCGCGGCTATTTACGGGTGTCCGCCACTCGCGGCGCTGATACGGGAACTCAACCGGGCCGCCTGGAACTTCCGCCAGCAGCAGTGCGAATTATTCGCCGGTCACATGGGTCCGGGACCTTCCGGGCATTCCAGCCTGAACTTCATCTTTTCCGTTTTTGGCAACGATTATCCGTTCGGCTTTCTGGCCGTTCAGGACTTCCTCCTGACCGTCTGCCACGAGAAAGCCAGCGCCGCCTATGCCGGGCTCTGCGCCACCGCCCACAACTGCTCCGCCTGGTGGGCATTCGCCAATGCCGCCATCCTGGCCGACCGCCCGCGCGAGTTGAATTTCGACCGCGAGGGCGTGCTGCACAACGCCGATGGCCCGGCCATCGTCTACCGCAGCGGGTTGGCCCTTCACGCCTTACACGGCGCTTTTCGGCCGCCCGCGGATTGCTACAATGCGCCTTCGGTGACCGATTGAAAACTCTCCTCGCTCTTGTTCTGCTGGCGGCCGGCTCGCTGCCCGCGGACGGACAGTCCGTCAACATTCAACTCAAGGTATTGCCGCGGGAGACGATTCAGCACCGGCTGGAAACGGTCAGCAGGGAGATCTCGGATCGCCGCGCCACGCTCGTATCTCTCTTCGAGGAGGTCGGCTGCCGGGACGAAAGGCTGACGAGCCAGAAAGTGTCCGGCTCCAAGTTCCCGAACCTCATTTGCACCATGCCTGGCGCCGATCCCGATGCGGGCGTGATTGTGGTTGGCGGCCACTTCGACCTGATCGACAAGGGAATGGGGGCCGTGGACGATTGGAGCGGCGTGGTGCTTCTGCCCAGCCTATACCAGAGCCTCGCTGCGCTACCGCGGCGGCACACGTTCGTTTTCGTTGGCTTCGCGGCGGAGGAGCGGGGACTGTTCGGTTCCACCGAATATGTCCACCATCTCTCCAAGCCGCGGAAGGCCGGCATCCGCGCAATGGTGAACCTGGAATGCCTGGGCACATCGCCTCCGAAGGTTTGGGCGTCGCGGGCGGATCAGCGCCTGTTGGCACGTCTCGTCAACGTGGCCAGTTCGATGGACCTGGAAATTCGCGCCTCCAATGTGGACCGCGTGGGCGATGACGATTCGCACCCGTTCCTCAGCGCCAGGATCCCCGTGATCACCCTCCACTCGATTACTCAGGAGACGTTTGGATTCCTGCACAGCCCGCGGGACCAGTTGAACGCGATAGACGCGAAAAACTACTACCAGGCCTACCTGCTGGCCTCAACCTTCCTTGCCTATCTGGATGCGCAGCCGCGGTAGCGCTGGCCGCGCGGCTCAAATCTCCCGCAGTTGCTTGCCGGTGGGCGTCAGGATCTCGCATCCGCGCGCGGTCACGACCACCGTGTCCTCGATGCGAATTCCGCCGAAGCCTTCGAGGTACACGCCCGGCTCGATGGTGATGGCCATGCCTTCCCGCAGGTGCGATTTGTCGCGCAGGCCCAGGCGCGGCGGCTCGTGAATCTCCAGGCCCAGCCCGTGGCCCGTCGAGTGCACAAACGCGCGGTCCAGACCGTGGCGCTTCAGCACCTGGCGCGCGGCGCGGTCCACCTGGGCCGCGCCAACCCCGGCACGGACGCGGTCGATGGCGGCCAACTGAGCTTCCAGCACGGCGCGGTAGGTGCGCTTCACGCGCGCTCCGGGCCGGCCGGCGAACAGCATGCGCGTCATGTCGCTGGCGTAACCGTCCTGGAACGCGCCCATGTCCACCACCACCAGGTCCCCCGCGCGCAACCGCGCTCCGGTGGGCTGGGCGTGCACCAGCGCCGAGCGGGCGCCCGCGGCGACAATGGTTTCGAACGACGGCTTCTCCGCGCCCAGGCGGCGCATGCGGTACTCGAGCTCCGCCGCCAGATCGCTTTCGGTGATGCCCACTCGCGCGCGTGCCACGACGGCCTCAAAGGCTCGCGAGTTGGTTTCCACCGACCGGCGGATGAGCGCCAGCTCCTCCGGCGATTTCACCATGCGCAGCTCCTCGATCCAGCCGGGCACGGGCACGAGCGAAGTCCGCATGGGCAGGCGCGATTTCAGCGACTCGAAAAGATCGCACGTCATGCGCGCCGGCTCATAGCCCACGCGCTTTAAACCCAGGCGGGCGATGGCGGTCTGCACGTCCACCACCAGCGCCCCTTTGCAGATCTTCAATCGCGCGGTGGTTTCCTGCGCGGCCTGGAGCTGGTAGCGCGGATCGGTGAACAGGATCGCGTCCTCTGGCGTCACCAGCAGATTGCCGTTGCTGCCCGTGAAGCCCGTGAGGTATCGCAGGTTGGGGCTGAAGGCCACCAGCAGGGCGTCGAGCTTGCGCGCGGCCAGGCCGCTGGAAACAGCGCTGCGCCGGGGTTCGAATTGGTTACTGGCCACCTTGCATCTCCCTAATTAGAATCTCGGCGCGCGCGGCCAACTGCACGGCCTCGCGCACGTCGCCGCGCCCTTCGGCATCGCTCGAAGCCTTGAGGAACGATTGGATACGATCGCGCGTCAACTTGGCCTGGCCCATGAGCCGGTCCGCCTTGGTGGACTCGAGCCACGCGCGGATGCGCTGCCGGCTGTTGGCGGCATCCACCTTGAGTTGATTGCGCGTGCTCTCGGGCAGGACTTCCTGAATGGACGGACGCGCGGGATCCGCCGCGGGCTGTGCGTCGGGCTTGGGCTGCGAACTGGCGGCGGGCGGACGCCGGGTTGGCGGCGCGGCCGGTGGAGGCGCCACGGCGGCCGGCGGCGGCGTCTGCGGTTGCGGCTCGGTCGCCAGAGCCGCGGGATCGACGGGCTGGGCGGGCGGCAACTGCACCCGCGTCTGCGGCACGGAAAGCGGCTCGGCTGGGCGTTCCGCCGCGGCTGCGGTGGCCACCGGCACGGGCGGAATCGCAGGGTTCGGTGTGGCATGCTGCGCGCAACCGGCCAGGGCTATCGCCAGGAGTGCTGCCGCGATGGTTGCGCAGAGTTTCATTTCCGCCCCGCTTACGTGGCTAATGGCAGGCGAATGGTAAACGCCGTGCCTTTGCCAGGTTCGCTCGTGAAATCGATTGTACCATCGTGTAATTGCACGATCCGGAAAGTCATGGCCAAACCGATCCCGGAGCCTTCCTTGCGGGTGGTGAAGTACAGCCGGAAGATGCGGTCGCGGATTTCGGGCGGGATGCCGGGGCCAGTATCGGAAATGCGGATGACCGCGGCTTCGGCGGTGGCGGAAGATTCGAAGCGCAACTCGCCGCCATCGGGCATGGCCTGAATGGCGTTCATCACCACGTTGAGCACGGCCTGCTTGAGCAGGTCACGGTCGACGCGCACCTCCGCGCCTTCCCCCTGTTGGAGCACTTCGATGCGGATGCCGGATAGTGCGGCCTGGGGGCGAGCCAGGTCCACGATTTCGCCGAGCAGCGGGTCCAGCGCCGCGGTCGAGAGGTTCAGTTCCACCGGGCGGGTGAAATCCAGGAAGGTCTTCACCACGCGGTCCAGCCGCAGAATCTCGCGGGCGATGATCTCCATTTGCGGGCCGACATCGGTATCGCCGCCTGCCAGCTTGGCGCGCGCCACTTCCACGTGAAGCAGGATGGCGTTGAGAGGGTTCTTCACCTCGTGCGCCACGCCGCCCGAAATTTTGGAGATGGCCGCCAGTCGGTCGGCAAGCTGCAACTGGCGGCCGATCTCGTGCCGCCCCTGGGGATCGCGCAGCCGCACCAGCAGGCCCGATCCGCCGCCGGGCGCGTCGTGAACCGGATCCACCGACAGCAGCAGAATGGGAACGCCGGAGGGGATCTCGGCTTCGGAAGTGACCGGCACGCGGCGGTTGCGCACCGGCTTGCCGCTCTGCGCGGCGTCGGCGATGAGCAACCCGAGCGAGCCCGAGGGCGGAAACACCGCGGCCAGGGATTGCCCGGCCAGGTCGCCGCGCGCCCGCCCTAGCAACTTGTCCACCGACCCGGATGCGAACACCAGGCGCCCATCGCGGTTGAACAGGAACACGGCGTCCTCCAGATCCTGGAAGAGGCGCTCGATGTTGCCGCGCAGGTCCGAGACCTCGTCCTGCGCGCCGCGCAACCGTTCGCCCAGCAGGTTGACCTTTGAGGACATGGCGGCGAACTCGTCGCTGGCCCGATCGGCGGTGCCCGCCGCATCGCCAGCCACTAGGTCGAGCTGGCGGCGCAGCCGGACCAGCGGACGGAAGGCGACGGCGGAGAAAAGGAAGGCCAGGAAGACCGCGCCGATCACGGCGAGGAACGCCACAGTGAGGTTCTTCTCGATCTTCGGCTGGATGTCGAGGCGGATGACTTGGGGATCGATGACCGCGCGCACGTAGAGGAGTTTACCCGCCGGGGTGCGCAGCGGCAGGGACTCCACCTGGTAGTAGCGCGCACCCTTCCACAGGATGCGCAGTTTTCGCAGCCAGTTGGTGCGCTCGACCAGTGTGCCGAAATCCTCGTACATGGGCAGCGTGTCGCCAGGTTGGGTGATGCTGTCGAGCAGGATGCGGTTGCTCTCGTCCACCACGGCGATTTCGAGCACGGCGTTGTTGGACTTCAGCGTGAGCTGGCTGAGCATGTAGGCGGTGCCTGGATTGGACAGAACCTCTTCGAGCGGGGGCGAAGGGTCGTCCGTTTTGACGGCCTGAGTGAATTCGCTAACGGCCAACTCGTCGGACGCGCGGGCGCGCTCCAGCGTGCTGGCGAACTGCTGCTCGGTTTCGAGCGCCACGTTGACGGTGGAAATGGCGCCGGCCATGAAGACCACCAACAGCCCGTAGCGCAGTGTCACCTTGGCTTGAATGGTCATGGGAGGCTAGGCAGGCGGCGTGGCGAAACCGTGCGTCTTTGGGTAATTTGCCCAAAGTCGGACAGAAAACAAGGGGGTTAAGTGCGATTTCTTGGGCAAATCGCCCAAGAATCGCCTGCTGCCCGCCGGGTTGGACGCGCCGATTCCCGCCGTCATGGACCTACCCCACCGTCAGCAACAGCTTGCCGGTGGTCTTGCGCGATTCCAAATCGCGGTGGGCCTGGGCCGCCTGCGCCAGCGGGTACACGCCACCGATGGGCACCTTGAGCGCACCCGTGGCCACCCAGCCGAGCACGTCGCCGGCCCGCCATAGCAGTTCGTCGCGCGTCAACAGGTAGTGGCCGAGGCTCGGCCGCGTGAGATAAAGCGAACCCTTGGCGTTCAGAATGGACGGGTCGAAGGGCGGGACCGGGCCGCTGGATTGGCCGAACAGCGCCAGCGTGCCGCGCGGACGCAGGCTGTTGAGGCTGCGCTCGAAGGTGGTGACACCCACCGAATCGTACACCACGTCCACGCCCCGGCCGCCCGTGAGGCGCTTCACGGCCACGTCGAAATCCTCGCGGGTATAAAGGATGGTTTCGTCGGCGCCGTGCGCGCGGGCGATCTCCGCCTTGGCTTCGGTGGAAACGGTTCCGAGCACGCGCGCGCCCAACCGCTTGGCCATCTGCACGATCAACCCGCCCGCCCCGCCCGCCGCCGCGTGCACCAGGCAGGTGTCGCCCGGTTTGAGCGGATAGGTCGAGTAAGTGAGATAGTGCGCGGTCATGCCCTGCAACATGACCGCCGCCGCGGTGTTGAAATCCAGCCCGTCGGGAATTTTGACCAGGCTGGCCGCCGGCGCCACGGCATACTCGGCGTACGATCCGCGCGGCATGGCATATGCCACGCGGTCGCCGGGCGCGGCTTCGGTAACCCCGGCGCCGATGGCTTCCACGGTTCCCGCGGCCTCCATGCCCAGGGCGATAGGCAGATCGGACTTATAGAGCCCGATGCGGAAGTAGACGTCGATGAAGTTGACTCCGCTCGCGGCGATACGCACCAGGGCTTGGTTGTGACCGGGTTGGGGAACCGGCACGTCAACCAGTTCCATGGCCTCCGGTCCGCCCAGTTGTTTCACTAGGATGGCTTTCATTCGTCTACCTCCTCGGCGGCGGCTCCGGGCTGGGTTCCCGTTTCGGCCGCGGACGCACAACCATCATCCTATAACCGGACGTCGCTTGATAGCCACTTCGCCAGCGTCCTCCACCCTTCGCATTCGGACAGCCGGTTTCGAAACCGGACACCACGCCCTGCCGGCCGCCTCGCCAACCCAACCGGCGCATCCCGGGAAACGGCCCCAGGATTGCTTATTCACGTGGGTACCTCCATGAATTTCCTCCACGATCTGCGCTTCGCCCTCCGCGAGTGGAAGAAGAGCCCGGTCTCGACCGCGGTTCTCATCCTCGCGCTGGCGCTCGGAATCGGCGTTAACACGTCCAGCTTCATCTCCGTTAATGCCATGATTCTGCATCCCCTCCCATACCCGAAACTCGACCGCATCATGACCGTATGGGAAGCCCCCAACCAGTCCGCGGACCGCGAGACCGTTGCGCCGGCCAACTTCTTCGACTGGAAGGAGCAGAGCCGTTCGTTCGAGGCGCTGGCCGCCTATCGCCCGTGGGATGCCAACCTCACGGGCACCGGCGACCCGGAGAGCGTTCAGGCCTGCCTCGCCACACCCGAGTTTTTCCGGGTCCTCGGTATGCAGCCCGTTCTCGGCCGCGTCTTCCGCGCCGCCGAAACCGAACAGGGCAGCGCCGGCGAGGTGGTGGTGAGCCAGGGATTCTGGAAGCGCCGCCTGGCAGCCGACCCGGCCGCCGTGGGGAGAACCTTGTCCCTGGACGGCGCGGTATACACCGTCGCAGGCGTCATGCCCGAGGATTTCAACTTCCCGCTTGAAACCGAGGTGTGGGCTCCGCTGACCTTCCCCATGGCCGGCCGGAGTGACCGGGAATCGCACTCGCTCGCCGTCCTGGGACGCCTCAAGACCGGCGTGCCGCTGCAACAGGCGCGCGCGGAGATGTCCACGCTGGGGCGCCGGTTGGCCGCGCAGTATCCGGTTAGTAACCGGGACCGCGGTATACAGGTGATTCCGGTTCGCGAACTTACTAACAACGTGACCGACCGCTTCGTTCTCACGCTGCTGGCGACGGCCAGCTTTGTCCTGCTTCTGGCTGTCGCCAATGTCGCAAACTTACTGCTGGTGCGCCTGGCGAACCGGCAGCGGGAGATCGCCGTGCGCACCGCCCTGGGCGCCACCCGTTTCCGCATCGTCCGGTTGCTGGCCATCGAGAGCCTGATGCTGGCGCTGCTTTCGGGCGGCATCGGGTTGTATCTCGCGGACGTAAACCTCGCCCTGACCACCACGTTGATTCCCCCGTACGTGCTGCGGTGGGTCGCCGGCCTGCGGAACATGCGCATCGATGGCACGGTCGTGCTGTTCACCATCGCCGTATCGCTCGCGGTGGGCCTTCTGGCGGCCATACCGGCGGCGATTCACGTTCTGCGCGGCACGTCCGCGAGCGATCTGAACGAGGCGCTCAAAGAGGGTGGACGCGGCGGCTCGGCCGGGCGCGCCCACAGCCGTTTGCGGTCCACGCTGGCGGTGGCGGAAGTGGCACTGGCGCTGATCCTGCTGGTGGGCGCCGGCGTTATGGTGGGCACCTTTCAGCGGTTGCTGAACACTAGCCCCGGATTCGACACCCACAATCTGCTCACCATGCGGATCTCGCTCGCGCCTTACAAGTACCCGGCATCCAGCCAGGTCTCCGAGTTCTACGACCGCCTTCTGCGGGGTCTCGCGCAGCTTCCCTCGGCGCAATCCGCGGCCGCGGCCGGCACCGCTGGCGACGCCCAGGAGGTTCAGATCGAAGGGCGTGCCGCTCCCACCGCCGCAGATACGCGGCCCTCTAGCTACTCCGTGACCGGCCAGTACCTGCGGACGCTGCGCCTGCCTCTGGTCCAAGGCCGATTCATCGCCGAAGGGGACGGCCGCGAGTCTCAGCCGGTGGTGGTATTGAGCGAGAGCGTTGCCCGCCACTACTGGCCCACGTCGAGCCCCATTGGCAGCCGGTTGCGGCTATCGGCGAGCGATGCGCGCTGGCTGACGGTAGTGGGAGTTTGTGGAGACGTGAAGGACTGGTTTAGCGCGCGGCCGGATCCCCGCGTCTATGTCTCATTCCAGCAGGCGCCCAGCGCCGCGGTCACGGTGTTCGTGCGATCCTCCGCCGATCCGTTGCAACTGGCCGGAGCGGCGCGCGCCGAGGTGCGGAAGGTGGATCGCGGACAGCCGGTGTTCGACCTCAAGAGCATGGAACAGTCGATGGTCGAGCAAACCTCGGGCGTGCGAGCCTCGGCAGTTAGCATGGTGACTTACGCGGTGATCGCCCTGTTTCTGGCCGTGAGCGGTATCTATGCGGTCATCTCTTACTCGGTGGCTCAGCGCACGCGCGAAATCGGAATTCGCATGGCGCTGGGCGCCCGCCGGGCGGACATTCTTGTCATGGCTCTGGCCGACGCCGTCCGCATGGGCGGAATCGGGCTGGCCATCGGCATTCCGGTCACGCTGGCCATGCTTCGCGCCATGTCGAGCGCGCTGTACGATGTCATGCGAATCGATGCCGGGACATTCATCGGGCTGTCCCTTCTGCTGGCCGCGTCCGCGGCGGTGGCCGGCTATATCCCCGCTCAGCGGGCCGCGCGCGTCGATCCGCTGACGGCCCTGCGCGCGGAATGACGCACCGCAACCAGCCGGGCAACCCGGTTCACAAGGCAACCTAAACCGGACGGACCTTCCGCATCCGCATGCATGGGACGCTCGCGCCCGATCTCAGTACGTGCTCCGTCCTGACCAGTTCCGGGTAACCGTTAGTCCGATAGAACTCGACCGCATTTAAAGAAGAGTCGCAAGTTAGAACGTCCGCGGTTCGGAAGGCAAGCTTCTCTAACTCACTTAGGAGTGCGCTCCCAACCCGGCCAGCCGAATTCGGCTTGACATAGAGCGCGCGCAACTGGCTTTGCGTGGGGACGGCCACTCCGAAGCCAATGACCTTATCGCCCGCTTCGGCAATCAGGCCAAGGAACTCGGGATCGGCTATCTGCCGCTCGGCCCGCGCCACGCTGTCCGGAGTTGCGTCTACCGCCCATGCGTCCAGCGTCTCCCGCGGGTAATGCCCCGCCGCTTTCGATAAGATGGCCTCCCGGCGCACACGCATCATGGCGGCGGCATCGCTCGGGCGGGCTGGGCGAATTGTAAACATTTCCTCCCCACTACAGGGTACCGGATCTAACCACGGCCGAGCGCTGCCCCGCCGTGGGTCATCGAAGTTACTACCAGGAAAATCTTCAATGAATATACGGCTACAAACGCTCCGTCACACTAAATTCTCGGCTAAACTTTGAACTCCCCGGTCCCGCGGCCGGGATTCTGACTGCCAAAACCCAACGTTGGAGACCTATGAGAACGCAATCGCTCTACCTGCTACTTGCCTTCCTGCTTTTCCAGTTAGCCGCAACCGCCCAGGTGGACAAGGCGGCGGTTACCGGAACGCTCACCGATGCTTCGGGCGCCGTCGTGTCCGATGCCAGAATCACAGTCGAGTATGCCGCCACCGGACTGAAGCGCAGCGTGATCACTAACGGCGCGGGCGTCTTCCTAATCGTAGGACTTCCGGTCGGCCACGCCACCGTGGACGCGGTGAAGCCGGGCTTCCGGCCGGTGCGCTCGGAGATCGATCTCAACGTGGGCCAGACCAGAACGCTCAACTTCGCGTTGCAGGTGGCCAGCGTGGACACCTCGGTCGATGTGGTTGCCGACGCGGACATCCAGAAGAACTCGGCCGCGACCGGTGCGACCTTCGAAAATGCGCAAATCGCCGAACTGCCCATTAATGGGCGGAACTGGGGCGGACTGATGACCCTTACGCCCGGCGCCATCGATACCGGGGCGGGGAACGGCGCCAGCGTTCGCTTCTTCGCGCAAGGAGGCGACGACGTTAACTACCGCGTGGATGGCGTGGACGCCACCGCGGTGCGCAATCAATCCGAAAGCAAGAGCCGGCTGATGATCTCCGAGGACGCCATCGCCGAGTTCCGCGTTACCTCGCAACTCTACACCGCGGAAACCGGCGGCAGCGACAGCGCGCAGGTGGAGATCGTTTCCAAGGGCGGCACCAACCGGTTCCACGCCAGCGCCTTCGAATACCTTCGCAACAGCGCGCTCGATTCGCGCAGCCCCTTCGATGGCAAGTCCATACCGCCATTCAAGATGAACCAGTTTGGCGCTACCGTGGGCGGACCGCTGCTGCGCAACGAGACCTTCTTCTTCCTTTCTTACGAAGGCATCGTCCAGCGCCAGTACATCACGCAGACCGGGTTCGTGCCCTCGGACGCCTTCCGCGCCGGGGCCGTTCCCGCCGTCCGGCCGCTGATCGCGCTATACCCGGAGGGGCAGTCGCCCGTCATCACCAGCGGAGCGGTCAACCCCAACGTGATGCAGTGGACCGGCACGGGCCTCTCCACGCAGAACGAACATACCGGACTGATGCGGGTGGATCACCGGTTCAGCGATAAGTTAAGCGGATATCTTCGCGCCAGTGGGGATACGACTAACAGTTTCGCACCCAACGCTTCGCTGCCGTACGGCACGCGGAACCTGGACGCGCCATCGAGCGGGCTCTTCGACTTACTTTACCTGGTGAATCCCAATGTCACCAACGAAGTGCGGCTGGGCGCCAACTACTCGCAGCCGCTCCACTCAATTCCATCGGGCGCCGAGGCGACTATCAGCATTCCGTCCTTATCTTCCATGCCGGGCGGTAACCGCCGCATCGCTTTCGGAGTGTCTCAGTCGCTGGTGGATCAGTGGTCGATGTTACGGGGCGCCCACACGTTGAAGGCCGGCATCGAGATTCGCCGCGTGCAACTGATCGTGCATGACTTCAACCTGTCGGACGGCACGGCCAGCTACGCCAGTCTGGCGGACTTTCAGAACGACAAGCTCAACACGCTGGCCGGTTCGGGCGAACTGCCTACCAAGCAGATGCGCAAGATGGAGGCCTTCGGGTACGTGCAGGACGAGTGGAAAATCCGGCCGAATCTTACCGCCAACATCGGTCTGCGCTACGAGTTCTTCAACGTGTTCAGCGAGATCCATGATCGCGACATCCCCTTCGACGTACAGGGTTGCGGCGGTTACTGCCCGGTGGGCTCGGCCTTTGCCAACGCTCCCGTTTTGAACTTCGCCCCGCGCCTCAGCCTGGCGTGGTCACCGGACAGCCTAAAGGGCCGCACCGTGATCCGCGCGGGCGCGGGCATCTTCTACGGGGACGCGCAAATCGGCGACCAGTATAGCCCCGCCAATAACGACGCCTCGCGCTACACCATGACCCAGGCGTCCACGCCGGGCCTGGCCTATCCTTTCGACCCGTTCATCAATCCCCACACGGCGCTGGCCGCGGCCCCACGCTCCATGCCCATCAACCACCACAACGAAACCTCGCAGCAGTGGGGCTTGAACGTCCAGCAGACGCTTATGAAAAACGTCTCGCTCCAGGTTGGGTACAACGGCCAGCAGAACTTCCACGTGTTCTCGCGAACCTACGTCAACGTGATCAATCCGGCAACCGGAAAGGCGCCCTTCCCGAGTTTGAGTCAGGACATCGACGTGCGCGGCGAAGATGGCGTTTCCAGCTTCCACGGCCTGGTCGCCACGTTGCAGGCGAGCGATTGGCACGGCCTGGTGCTTCGCGCCAATTACATGTTCTCTCATGGGCTGAACGACGGCTCGGCCGGTGGCGGCTCGGGCGATTACCCCCAGAACGTTGCCTGCCGCTCATGCGAGAAGAGTAGCAGCGATTACGACGTCCGCCAGTCATTCACCGCTAACGCGGCTTACAAGGTCCCCTTCGGCGCCGGCCACTGGTATGGCGGCTGGCAATGGAGCGGCATCTCGACCACGCGCTCGGGACTGCCCGTCAACATCGCCGTTACGCGCGCGGCCGCGGCTCTGCCCGATGGCAACGTGCTCTCCGCGCAGCGGCCGAACCGCGTTCCCGGCGTGCCGTTGTATCTGGACTACAGAGCCTCGGGGCTCTGGCTCAACCCGGCAGCCTTCTCCGTCCCAGCCGCGGGAACTTGGGGAAACCTGGGGAAGAACGTGGTGAGCGCGCCCGGGCTTTTCCAGATCGACACGGCCCTCTCGAAAGACGTGCGAATCGCCGAGCATGCGGGCTTTTCGCTCGGGTTCCAGTTCTTCAACGTTTTCAATCATCCGCAACTGGGCGCGCCCGGCGCGAACATCAGTTCCACTTCGAACTTCGGCCGCATCCTCGCGCCCATCAACACTTCGCCGATTGGCGCCGGAACGCCGCGCCGCGTGCAGGTGTTTCTTCGGTTCTCATTCTAGGAGATATCCATGACGCGTTTCTACGGTAAGTTCACCCTGGGCGCACTCGCCCTCTCCATGTTAGCCCTGGGAGTATCTGCGCAGACTCAGACCCAGCCCCGGGCTCCACGCCAGCCGGTCTATGTTTCCCCGGATCAACTGGCCGTCGCCGCAATCCTGCCGAACCCGCCGGCGGACAACTCGCCCGCGGCCATCGCAGAGTTGGCGGAAGTGCACCGGCTGCAGGATACCCGCCAGGCCGCCGCCATCGCACGCGCCAAAGCCGACGACGCCGAGGAGGACATGTTCATCTTCAAGGACGTGCTGGGCGACAAGTTCACCGCCGACGCCTTGCCGCTCACGGCGTTGCTATCCGCGCATCTGCACAACGACGAAGGCTTGATCGTGAACCCCGCGAAGTCCTACTTCAAGAAACTGCGGCCGTTCAACTTCGACGCAACCGTCCGACCGGTCTGTAAGACCAACGGCAATGTGGCCGACTACGGGTATCCCAGCGGACACGCCACCACCGGGTATCTGGAAGCCCTGGCGCTGATCCAGATCGTGCCAGAGAAGCGCGATGCCATTCTGGCACGCGCCGACGAATACGCCCGCAACCGCGTCGTCTGCGGTGTCCATTACCCGTCCGACGGCGTGGCCTCCAAGTCAGTGGCGTACGCCATGATGGCTCTCATGATGAACAACGCCAAGTTCAAGATGGAACTGGAAGCGGCGCGGGCCGAAACGCGCAAGGCGCTCGGCATGTAGGCGGGGCTACCGGCTCATCATGATCCTATAGGCTTCCTCCGCAACCGGGCCAGGCGAAGCCTCCTCGTCCCACAAAGCGCGGCGCCTGCTAGAATCTGGTATTCATGAGATCCCGCTGCAGAGCTCCGTGCTTACTCCGGAACTGAACGGACTGGGCCGGCTCCTGGATTTCGTCCCCAACTCCGTCCCCTCGCCCCACCGCGGCCGCTACGGAAATCTGGACGCCACCTACCTCGGGATCGAGATCGGAAAAGGGGTGACCCAACTGGCTCTTGCGGCGATCGTGCTGTCTGTCGCCCGCGGGTCGTACCTACTGTCGACCCCAGATTGTAACGTGCGAAGCGTTCAAGGGATTCGCCGCCCACGCCCTTAGCTCGCCGTGAACTTCCACGACCGAACCCCGTGCCGTCATGGCCCGCCTCGTGACTTGATCGCTGTCAAAGCTGGCACGGCTGAGATTATCGTGCTGTGGGCGCTGGGCTTCGGTCCAGGGCAGCAGCCTGAAAATCCTTACTATGCCAATAGCGAGACCGCCCGCGCGGGCCCCTCATGTGCGAGGCGTGGTCAGTTCTCAGAGGGAGTTCTTTCGATGTGGTCGACGACCAGAACGGTAGTGGGGAGCTTTCGAGCCTCGAGTTTCAAGCCACACTTCTGGATTACGTCAAAAACGCTGATGTCCGACCCCTCGGGAACGGGGATGCCCCTCGCCTTCATGACTGCGGAGTCTTCGGCAATGTGGCGGTCAATCCCCGCCTTCAGAAGGTCCCATATCGGCACCATGTACTCGCCCTTCAGGCCAGTCTCGTCTATGACCGGGCTACCGGTCGCCGAGGACAGTACCCTGACTACCTGCTCCATCGTTTGCGGCTGGAGTTCTTGGCTGTCCGGGACGTCGGAGCCGACTGGACGCGGACGTACTTTTGTGCCGCCCTTCCCGGGAACTAGAACAAGAACCGGGAGATCCCTGGCTTCCGAGTGCAGACTGAGCTTGAAGCGCTCGGCGAGGAGGGCCTGCAGCATCTCTGGCACCAAGCCCGTGGAAGCTCCCTTGGGCAGCACTGCTACGATGTCAAATTTCGCCTTTTCCAACCATTCGGCACCTGAAACCTGGTAGTCCTTTACGCGCCAAGCCGAGGCGATCGGCTTCAGTAAGGACTGATTGTGGAAGGTAGCGTGTCCAGGGTTGATCCTGACGAAGGGCATCAACTCGGGGTCGCCATACGTTTCCATACTAAAGCGCTGGGACTGCTTAACAGAGGCCACCTCGAAGCTGGGCCCGGCGGCGCAAAGCGAGTTTGCAGCGGCGAGAACGAACAACCCGTGTAAGAAACGCATCACATGATCCCTATCCTAGTTCCAGGCTAGCTCACACCACCCCGATTCGGACTTCCCCCTGCAAGCCGCACGTTCCGTAATCCCCCACACAGCCTGCCGATCCGTGAACTCTAACTGCCTTCCACAATCTTCAGCACTTGCTTCTCCATCTGACCGCTTAGCTTCCCCTGCCATGATCCGACGACCGTTCCATCCTTGCGAACTAAGATTAGTAAGGGCGTCATCCCCAAGGAAAGACGGCTTTGACGCAGCGACAGAGCCGCGTCGACGGATACTTCGTTGTCTTCAAGAAAGGCGCGGTTAGTAGCTGGCAACTCCGGTGTCACCGCCACGACACGAACTCCATGGCTCTTGGCCGCTGGAACGAGTTGCCGGTAAAATGGCAGGCTGGCGACGCAGAAACGGCATGAGCTAGACGTCGCGAGGATCAGCGTTCTTTCAGCCGTTTTGAGACCTAAGGAGGACGGGTCCTGAATCCGGCTCCCAGCGATATACGCGGGAGCCGACTTTCTGGCGTTGTCGCGATTGTAAAGTGTGTAGCCGACAACGACGAAACAACTTACAATCAGCACGATATTGGTAACGCCGTCTAATGTTATTCGCATCTTACTTCCACTAGGGGTTTCCGAGCCGAGCCACGGACGTTCAGTTTAGGGATCGTCACGGCCGGCGGGCGGGTCTACCGCTCAGCCCCGACCTTTCCACGCTTTCGGTTCCCGCCCGTCTTCGAAACATGATCCGAACTAGTTAATTGTCGTCTTCAGCGACTATATCGAAGATCATGGAGCGCCCCAGAGGGGCACCGGGTCCGAGGCGCCGATGAAGAGGATTGCTCCTTAGCGATCGCTGAGGGCGTCCAGGCCCGGATAGAGACCGCTTGCCGAAGAAGTGCTGAAAACCCGCTGCTTCCTTGAAGCCAAACCGCAGAAGGAGGCTTTACAAGTAATGCCACTCTATGCCACGCCACTACTCGTGGTTGCAGTTGTCCGAGTGGCCTGAGCATGAATCGTCGCATTCTGCGCAGCCGCAGTTCGGGCCGTCCTAACACACTTGGCACGTGAATCTACAAGTGCCGCTATCGCCCGGATACGATCCCGTGGTCGGGGAACAACTTGGATCCGCCTGCAAGGTCCCAATCCAAGCCGCCGAAACCATCAGTGCAAACAGTACCAATCTAGCAACCCTGATCCACTGTGTCGTCTTTGTCATTCGCATAGCCTTTCCTCATTACTATTATTTGCGTTCCCATCTTCACGCACTTGCCGCTGTCAAGACTGCTACAAATGACGTCGCGAAGGCGTGAGGCTACATTAATACAAGGGCATCATTTGTCTGGCGTTTCTGCTGAAAACCTGACTCGACTAACCCTGAGCGTTAACACGCACGGCGGCCGCGGGGTGCTCTACTTTCGGAATCGCGATAGCGCCGCCATACCAAGATGCGAAGCTCTCCCGGCCCAAAAAATCGTATCATACACCTTTGGGGGGGCAATAGGGAATATCCCGGAGTTTTAGAGCTTTTTGTAGTTTTGATCTTCACGTCGATCAAAGGGGCCGATTTCGGTGCCAGGTTAACCGCTATCATAGGCATGTGGTCAGGATGGTACCGGTTGGCCGCCGTCCCATCAAAGACCGCCTCACCGAAACGGTGCGTGTTCAAGGTCGTGCCCAATCCAGACGCCGCGCGATCGAGTTGTGTTATTCGCTGATGGTAGGCTACTGGCCGAACGTCCGGGAGTTCCTTGTATCGGGGCCAGGGTTATTACGTCATTGCGACGGCTCTATCAGGCGTGCCTGGTGGTTCGGAAAATGGCGTATTTGTACGTTTTCGCGCGCGCGGTTCCGGGTAAGTTCAGCGATTGGCTCTCCAACACGGGGTTTGCTACAATCCGGACGAAGCTCCGCAATGAGGAGAGCAGCGTATGAGAGGAATATTCGCGGCTGCCTTCGCCCTTCAGGCGCTGCTTCCGGCCGGGCTAACGGGCCAAATTGGCAACATCGTCGTTACGAACGCGGCCAGTTTTCAGGCCGGTCTTCCCGCTCCGTTGTCGATTGGGTCCATCTTCTGCACCGGTCTGACGGTTTCCGGAGTGGTCAGTGCGCCGGGTACGCCGCTGCCTTTGACTCTGGCGGGCGTGACGGTGACGGTCGGCGGCGTGCCGGCTCCGTTGTTCGCGGTGGCGGATCTGGGAGGCTACCATCAGATCAACTTTCAGGTGCCCTGGGGCTTGCAGTCCACTGTCCTCAACACGGTGAACGTCGTTGTCAGCCAGAATGGCAAGACGGGAACGGGCGAACCCCAGCTAACGTCCGCCGCGGACGGAGATTTTGCGCTGGGCGCCTTCTTTCAGCTCCCCGGCAGCCGGTATGGCATATTCCAGCACGCGGCGGATCACTCCCTGGTCACAAGCGACAATCCGGCCACCGCCGGCGAGGCGATCGTCGCGTACGCCACCGGTCTTCACCCTCCCTACGCCGCGCTACCGGTTGGCCAACTTACTCCCGCCTCGCCGCTGTATTGGGTAGGAGTTAGCCCGCTCCCTGCGGACATAGATTACAGCGGGATCTTTGTCAACGGAGCGCGGATCAGCATATTCGACAAAGCCAGTATCCTCTTCATGGGGTTGGCCCCTGGCATGATCGGCGTGTACCAGATCAACTTCGTCATGCCAAAGGTGGCGCCGGGTGACGTAAGTATCGCTACCGGGTTCGAGTCCTGCACTGGGCCCTTCTTAGTCACGTGCGGGATAGCGGGCGAGTACACTATCGGATGGACCGAGGGTCCAAACGTTCTAATCCCCGTGCGGTAAGCGGCTGGCCAGGATCGGCGCCGGGAGGCAACATATGGAGCACAGCCGCGTTAACCGCGGATGAAACGCTGCATCCGGCCCTGTTCACAGCTCGATCCAAATGGGGCCGTAGCGTCGAACTCGTTCTCCCACGCGGCGTGGCGCCTGCTAGAATCTGGTATTCATGCGATCCCGCGGATTCATTTGTCTGCTTCTGGGAATGTGGCTGGCCGGCGGAATCCTTCTGGAGTTCCTGGCCTCGGGCAACTTCCGCGCCGTGGAGCGCACCATGCACGATCCCCAGCCGAGCGCCGCCATCCGCATCCTGAAACTGGGCGCGGCCGATTCGCACATGCTGTTGCGCTATCAGGCTGCCGAACAAAACCGCGCGGCATTCGAGGCCTGGGAGAACGCGCAGTTACTGGGGGGCCTGCTGTTCTTTTTTTATCTGCTGTTCGGCACCACGGAAGACAAGTTCGCCCTGGCGGTGGCTCTGCTGCTGGTGCTGGTGGTGGCGCTGCAGCGCTTCGTGCTTACTCCGGAACTGAACGGACTGGGCCGGCTCCTGGATTTCGTCCCCGACTCAGTCCCCTCGCCCCACCGCGCCCGCTACGGAAACCTGGACGCCACCTACCTCGGGATCGAAATCGGAAAAGGGCTGGCCCAACTGGCTCTGGCGGCGATGGTGCTATCGGGCGCGCGCAGGCGCTCACGCCACTCCGGGCGCAAGCTCGATGTGATCGATAAAACCGATGACCGCCATGTCAATCGGTGAGCCGGGCCGCCCCACGGAAGTCATGGCGCTGAAGCCGTCGGTGGTGAGCAGAACCTGGTCGCCCACCCCGGCATCCACGGCGTCGAAGGCCACCACGGCGTCACCGCGGTTGCTGCCGTCCAGGTTCAAGGGCTGAACCAGAAGTAGCTTGAGCCCCTCATGACTGGGGTGTTTCTGCGTGGCCACCAGTTCTCCCACCACGCGGGCAATCAGCATGGCTCGGCCTTTCCGCGCACCGGTGCCTTACCTTTTTTACCGGCCGGCGGGCCCAGGTGCACCGAATCCACAATCCCCACGATGGCGGCATCGAAGGGCGGCGCGCCGGGCGCGAACGGCAGGCTGGCTTCGCGGCTGCGCACCCAATAGATGAGTTCGCCGGCGCCCGCACCGGTGGAGTCTGCGCAGACCAGGCGCTTGCCGGTTTTCTGCAACTCGGGTGTCAGCGGCTGCACGATCAATAGCCGGATCCCGTCCATTTCGGGGTTCTTCACCGTGGCCCAAACGCAACCGACAACGCGGCCCAGGAGCATAGCGCTAATCCAGGTGAACTTCGTCGACGATGCCGACGATGGCGGTGTCCACGGGCGCGTCCTTGCACCCCTGGGCCATGCGCGCGGAACTGCCCGCGACGGCAATCACGCGCTCCTTGTAGCCGGCGCTGACGGTATCGACCGCCACCACGTAACCGGCCTCGTCATGGCCTTCGGGGGAGACCGGCTTCAAAATCAGCAGGGTCTTCCCTTCGAGTCGGGGGTCTTTCCGTGTGGCCACCACTGTGCCCACTACGCGGGCGAGAATCATGGGGATCCCGTCCCGGCTACTTGCCGGCGCCCTGTGCCTGTGCCTGCGACTTACCGATCGGCAGGATGTCTTCCAGGCTCTGATGGGGGCGCGGGATGACGTGAACGGCGATCAGTTCGCCCACACGGCGCGCCGCGGCGGCCCCGGCGTCGGTGGCTGCGCGAACGGCGGCCACATCCCCGCGCACCATGGCGGTGACGTATCCCGACCCGATCTTCTCCCAGCCAACCAAGGAGACCTTGGCGGCCTTCACCATCGCGTCGCAGGCCTCGATCATGGCCACCAGTCCGCGAGTTTCGATCATTCCTAGCGCTTCACCCATGCGATGTTCTCCAAATCCACTTTACGCCCCGCGCGTCCTGACCGCCTCATCCACCAGGGCGACCAGTTCCGCGCGCGTTACATAGAATCTCTCTTCGCCGGCGCCGCACTCCCTGGCACCGGCCGCCACATCCTCGGCCGAGAGCGGGCAGCCCGCCTCGCCGGCATTTCTGGATTTCACGCCGTAGCGCGACCGCGAATCCAGCAACTTATCCACTTCCGTCCGCGGCAACAGTTTGGCGCCGCCCAGCAGTTCCGCCACCAGCGCGATGCGCGCGAAATGCTCCATGGTCTCCATGCGGAAATAGGCCTGGAATACGTCCTCGCCATAGCATACCGCGCCGTGGTTGGCCATGAGCAGGGCGTCGAACTTGGGGATCAACGGGACCATGGGATCGGTCAGCGCCGGCGTGCCCGGCAACCCGTAGGCCGCCAGGGGAACGCACCCCAGACTGATGATGACTTCCGGCAGGAGCGCGTCGCTCAACGACCGCCCAGCCGTGGCGAAACCCGTGGCAACCGGCGGATGGGCATGCACCACGGCGCGGACTTCCGGCCGCATCTCGTAGATTTTAAGGTGCATAGCGATCTCTGTGGTGCCTGGCTTGCTGCCCGAGATCTTGTTGCCTCGGCGGTCGAGCACGATGAGTTCGTCCGCGGTCATCATGCCTTTGCAGGTGCCCGTGGGGGTGGCCAGAATGCGTTCCGCGTCCAGGCGGATGGAGATGTTGCCGTCGTTGGCGGCAACCCATCCCTTCTGGAATACCAGACGGCCGATTTGCACGATGTCGTCGCGGTACTCGCGCTCAGTCTTTACCATCAGGAAGATCCGATTGTAGCAGACGGCGCCAGGGCCAACGGCTGTTGGTACTGCCTGAAATGTGCGTTGAGGGGAAATGCCAGGCAGTGGACAAACTCGTGCGATAGGCGGCTAGGCGGATCTCTTGCGCCGCTTATGTGGTCGGTTCTCGGTCGCGGCATCGGCGGATTCGGGAACGGCTGGCTTTGGGGCAACCCTCAGGAACGGCAGTGGTGGCGGCGTATGGCCCATCCTGGCTGTCAAATTTTGAAAGAACTCACGAAAGTATGGCCAGCAATTGAAGATGGCATTTCCGCTCTTGAACGCTTCGATCCCGTTTGCCTCGGGCGCGTACCCGTCCTTCAGCCCATAACACAGTTCGTAGGTGCATTCTACCGAGAAGACCTTGACTTTGTTGGCATCCACCGCACACGAGGTAAACGAAACTTCGACCACAAGAGCACCTTCGATCAATCTCGCAATCGAAGAATGCGACTCGTTCAGCCGATACGGTTCGGATAGCGCTGTTCCCTCTGGTGCCCTCCATCCGAAGGACTTCAGCAATGCAACCTGGATGAGTTCACAGTGGGTCTGGAGTGATTGAGCGGCCCTAAACTCTTCCCGCGTTGGACATATCAGCATGGCAGTGAGTATCCGTGTACGGGCTGAAACACGCTGGCAGCATAGGCGCTCTTAGGCGATCCGAACTGCTGTTCCACGAAGGGAGCAATGGCACCAGCGGTTTCACAATAGCAGACCAAAAGGGTGTCAGCTTCCGTGCGCACCGCGACTTTCTGGTAATTATCTCTTGCCGCGACGGCATCCGTCTTCAGGAGAAGAAGTTCATTCATCGCTTCGTCCTGGATCTGGCCGTTCTCCCAGCGATGGACACTCGCAGGCCCAACCTTCAGGTAGCGGGCGAATTCGTCTTGGCTCATACCAAGTCGCCCGCGCGCTTCCTTGATCTGCCGACCGGTCAGGAGGCCGTGCTTTTCCCTGTATGCATCTGAGATGAGCTTCGTAAACTCGTTGCTGTATCGGCTGTCAATCGTCTTGAAGCCGCATTCAGCGCATTGCAGCGCACGCGCGAGCACGGTGAATTCTTCCCCGTTGCGGTATCCCGTCAGGTCAACAGACTTCGGGACTAGACTTCGCTCCCCGCATTCGAAGCAGGTGGTCTCATTCGGCGTGGTCATGCGCGATATCCTGGTCGGCTCTGATGAAAAGAGTAAAGCACGAGGAGGTCGGACTCCTCCCTTGCTGCCACTAGAGAGAACTTAAGGTACATAAGGCCATATGCCCGTGAATGCCAGCGAAACGCGTACATGAGCTTCCCGCCATACGCACCAGTAGAGATGTTATCGGGCGGATTAGGTCCACGTCTATGCTTGGGTCTAATCTCGTTGAGAGCATCACGGAGCGCTGCGATCCGTTTGTCCTTTGTGAGGAGTCCGAGTGTATAGAACTCATCCTCCAACTTCGTATTCCCATATCCAAAGTCCTTGCGCTTGTCAAGGGAACCCCGCGCTGACACGAGCGCCTTCTCCGAATCTGCGCCTGTTGCGCCCGTCCTTACACTATCATTTGATGCCATGTGAGTCAACAGTAAAATGCACCTAAGACCCCAGGCCGTGCCGAGAGTTTATACCCAAATAGCTGATTTTGCAACACATACTCAATAAACGACAGGTCTAAAATATCCTCTGCAGCGTGCACTTTTGCCCCAACAACTTCGTCAACTCCCACACGTGATCCCTTGCACATGAGGTTCGTGGGTCTTGTGGGACTGGGGGCATCTTAAGCGCCGCAGGTCATTGCTGTGCGTATCGAGGCGTCGGCATCTCACTTCGCAGGAATCGCAAGTCGTTGTGATTTCAGCCTCTTCTGTGCTCTTCAGGATTCAATGAAGACTACGAACGGTCGCCTTTCTTCAAGCGCAAAGTTAGTGCGGACCCTGATGCTCTAATGGTTCAAAAACTCCAATTAAATCATTGACATATCAGTGGGGATGAACGGTAGACTGAGAGTGGGTCGCCGTGGAAGGTACCCAGAGCGGCCCACTGTTGCAGGGTTAGGGTGGAGCGGGTCAGGGTCGAACTGGCATCTCGGGGGTCGCGACCCCGAATGCTACCATTAGCACTGCCGCCCCATGAGACCGGTAGTTGGGTATTCGAGGGTTACGACCAAGTCTCCGATTTCTATCCGGACGCTGGTCTTTCTCCTCATTAGTTTAATGGTGATCTTCACATTAGGTTCACCTCCTTCCTGACGCCCGGTGCCAGCCGGGCGTTCTGCTTTTAGGGCAGAGCTTTTTCGGCAATACCGTTTACGGGCTGCTCAGTTTCTAGGACGGGGAACCACTTCCCGCGCTTGGATCTTATTGCAGGGGGCTTGCTCTTCTGTAGGCGCTGGATCAGGGCATATATGTACGCCCTGCCAATCGGAATTCCAGCCTCTTGGAAGCCCTTCAAGAGGTCAGATGGGGTGACTCCGGCTTCAGCCTTAAGCCTGATGAAATGACGGGCGAACTCCGCCTTGTTCGGGCCATTCTCCGCTTCCGCGCCGATATCCGAAGATTGAGCGGGTTCGTTCGAGGTCGCAGGAACAGCCTGGGTGACTTTGCCTTGACGTCGAAGCTCAGCGGTCAGGGCCTTCTCGTATCCCTGCAGTTCCGCCTCGAGCATTCGTCTGTCACTCTCGGCATGCTGCAATCTCGCGTTTGCATCTTCCAGATCATCCTTAACCTCCGTAACGCGATTCTGAAGGTAGGTAATGAAGTCGGCCATGTAGTACTCCGAGATCAGTGTACCATGATCTGTGATCTGTAAGCAAGATGCGGTGATACATATGTATCACCCTCATTAGGTGGAGGAACGCTACCCTCATTTCCGGTCTTCCGCAACCGCGTACTCTCCGCATCGCAGCGAGCTCTCGGAAGTGCTCGCTGCCGTACTTGCTGGCAGTAGCGCTACCGCCAATACTGCCCCGAGCCGAGGCGGCGGGCATCTTCGATCGCTTGATGAGATCGGCAATGAGAGCTTGGGCCGTGTGGAGAAGTTCAAGGCAGCGCGACGTGCGATTCTCGGGAAGGGGAACTCTGGTGGAGATCAGGAGGTCAATTTCCTCCAGCATGTTTTTCAGGGCCCGGAGTGAATTGCGGTCAGTTGGCAGACTTCCATGGTCGGTCTGAACTGGATTAGGGTGCGAGCGTTCGCTGTTTTTCTTCAACGTGCATTTCAGACGCTACCCGGCTTGAGCGCCGCGGGACGGCTCCGGCGGCCCGCGCCCGCTGACATTTCCAAACGCGGCTCAGCCGCCCGCTCCACATGCGCTAAAATCACAAATATCCCATTGTGTATCCGAAACGGCTGTTTGACCCACGCCCATGACAACCGCCACGCCAGCTAGTGCCAGAGAGTTCCGCGAGCAATTGTCCCGCCGCGTAATGGTGGCGGACGGGGCCATGGGCACGATGCTGTACTCGCGGGGCGTGTTCATCAACCGCTGCTTCGACGAGTTGAACCTGTCGCAGCCCGACCTGGTGCGCCAGGTCCACATGGAGTACGCCAAGGCCGGCGCGGAGATCCTCGAGACCAACACGTTCGGCGGCAACCGCATGCGGCTGAGCGGGTTCGGCATGGCGGAGAAGCTGAAGGCCATCAACCAGGCGGGCGTGCGGCTGGCGCGGGAGGCGGCCAAGGACGGCGTCTTCGTGGCCGGCGCCGTGGGTCCGCTGGGGGTGCGCATCGAGCCGCTCGGCCCAACGTCATTCGCCGAGGCGCGGGCGGCGTTTCGCGAACAGATAGACGCGCTTCTCGAAGCGGGCATCGACCTGCTCATCCTGGAGACCTTCGGCAACCTGGACGAACTGCGCGAGGCCGTGACCGCCGCGCGCGAAGCCGCGGGCAGCGAACTGGCGGTGATCGCGCAGGTCACCATCGACGATTTCGGCCATCTTCCGGGCGGCACCGACACCGAAACCTTCACGCGCGAAATGGATTCCTGGCCCGTGGACGCGATCGGGCTGAACTGTTCGGTGGGCCCCAAGGCCACGCTCGAAACCATCGAGAAGATGATGCAGTACTCCTCCAAGCCCATCAGCGCCATGCCTAACGCCGGGCTGCCCATGCGGGTGGAGGGGCGCAACATCTACCTATGCTCCCCGGAGTACATGGCGCAGTACGCGCGGCGCATGCTGTGGGCAGGGGTGAAAATCGTGGGCGGCTGCTGCGGCACCACGCCGGCCCACATCAAGTTGATCCGCTCGGAGACGCGGTCGCTGTCGCCGGGGCAACCGAAACTCAAGGTCACCGTGGACGAACCGGAAGCGCGTTCCCAGGCGCTGGCGGCGGTTCCGGTGGCGGAAAAATCCAAGCTGGGGCGGAAACTGGCGGAGGGGAAGTTCGTGGCCTTCGTCGAGATCCTGCCGCCGCGCGGGGTGGACGCGTCGCGCGAGATCGACGGCGCCCGCCGCTGCGCCGAGCGCGGGATCGACGCCATCAACGTGCCGGACGGGCCGCGCGCCAGCGCCCGCATGAGCGCGCAGATCGCCTGCGAACTGATCCAGCGGGAGGCCGGGATCGAGGCCATCAACCACTTCTGCTGCCGCGACCGCAACATCCTGGGGATTCAGTCGGAACTGCTGGGGACGCACGCCACGGGGGTGCGCAACCTGATCTGTATCACCGGCGATCCGCCGCGGATGGGGTCGTATCCCGACGCCACGGCGGTGTTCGACGTGGATGCCATCGGCCTGGTGAACATCGTCAACAACCTGAACCACGGGCTGGATATCGGCGGCAACCCGATGGGGTCGCAGACGGCGCTGCTGATCGGCGTGGGCGCCAATCCGGGCGCGCTCAACATGGACGAGGAAATCCGGCGGTTCGAATGGAAAGTGGAAGCCGGCGCCGAGTACGTGGTGACGCAACCGGTGTTCGATCTGGCCCTGCTGGAGGCATTTCTGCGGCGCATCGAGCATGTGAAGATTCCGCTGGTGTGCGGCATCTGGCCGCTGACCAGCTTCCGCAACGCCGAGTTCATGGTGAACGAGTTGCGCGTGCCGGTGCCGGAAGAGTATATGGAGCGGATGCGGCGAGTGGAAAGCGCGGAGAAAGCGCGCGACGAGGGTGTGGCGATCGCCCGCGAGATGGTGGGGCGCGTGCGAGGGATGGTGCAGGGAGTCCAACTGAGCGCGCCGTTCGGACGCTACCAGATGGCCCTCGATGTCGCCGAGGCCATCGGCCCGCGCTGAGGGAAATTCGTAAATGGCAACCGACCTGGTGGAGATCGACGTCGAGAAGCCCCAGCCGGAAGTGCTGGAGCGCGCCGCAGCCGCCATACGCCGCGGGAAAGTGGTCTGCATTCCCACCGACGCGCTGTACACGCTGGTGGCCGACCCGTTCAATCTGCGGGCCGTCACGCAGGTGTTCAAAGCCAAGGGGCGGGAGCCGCAGCGCTCGCTGCCGCTGCTGATTTCGGGATTGCTGATGGCGGAGGAACTGGCTGGGGAACTGACCACCCGCTTCACCATTCTGGCGCGCCGTTTCTGGCCGGGGCCGCTGGCCATCATCGTTCCGGCGTCGGGCAAGATTCCGCTCAAGGTAACCGGCAACACGGGGCGGATGACGCTGCGGCATTCGCGCTCGGAGGTGGCCAATCAGCTCATCAACATGGTGAACCAGCCGCTGGTGGCGACCAGCGCCAACATGTCGGGGCGGCCCACCTGCCACAGCGGCATCGACGTATTCGGCACCATGGATGGCCGCGTGGACCTGGTGCTGGACGGCGGTGCGTGCGCGGGGCTGGGCGCCACAACGGTGGACATCACGGAGCCGGCCTGGCGCGTCATCAAGACCGGGGCGGTGAGCGAGAAAGAGATCGCCGAATGCCTGCATCCGGCGTAGGGCGCCAATGAAATATGTACTGATCGCAGCCGGAGGTGGCGCCGGTTCGCTGGCCCGATACCTGGCGGGGACGGCGGTGATGACGCGGCTGGGCGCCCGGTTCCCGTGGGGCACGCTGGTGGTGAACGTGAGCGGCTGCCTGTTGATCGGGTACCTGATGACGCTGCTGACCGAGCGGTTTTCGCCCGGCACGAACTGGCGTCCACTGCTGGTGGTGGGCTTTCTAGGCGGCTACACCACGTTTTCGAGCTTCGAGTGGGAGACCTACGCGGCGGCGCGCGATGGCAGCGGGTGGCTGAGCCTGGCCAACGTCATCGGGAGCGTGGTGTTGGGCTACGCGGCGGTGTGGCTGGGGGCCTTGCTGGCGCGGCGGTAAACGCGCGATCATATTCCATCATGGCCGCTCCCCAGCAAACCGGCACGGATGGCGAGTTCGTAGTCGAGTTGCGCGCGGCGGCGGCCGAGTATCTGGCGGCGGTGGACGCGTGGGAAGCCGCGAATCGCAAGTACTATCGCCTGGCCAGTCCCGGATGCCCGGTCAGCAGCGATCTGGAAGAACCGCAGCGGGTGTACATGGCAAGCCGGCAGCGGCTGGCCGGGTTGGCGCCGCGCGCCCGCGGCATGTGTTTCAAGTACGGCCTGAGGGATCCGTGGACGGGATTGATCCGCACCTCGCTAGGCCAGTATGCGCCGCAGGCCCGCGACGAGCCGGCGATTTCGCGGGCGGAGCGGCAGAGCGTGAACGAGTGCCTGATCCTGTTGGCCGAGGCCAGTGCCGGCTTCCGCGTGGAGCCGCCGGCCCAGAGCGAAGAGCAGGAGCCGCGCCACTGGCTGCGGCGTTTGGTGGACTTCCTCTACTGAAGCGCCGGCCGCAGTTATGTTACACTAATCGCAAGTACGGATGGGCCTGTGGCGCAGTTGGGAGCGCGCTTCCATGGCATGGAAGAGGTCGTCGGTTCGAACCCGACCAGGTCCACCAAACACATCCCCTACACACCACGCGAGTTACAGCCGCGTATGGCTGTAAGCGCACTTCCGATCATCCCTGCACGAGGTCCAAAAAAGGTCCGTACACGGTCCAAAAGTCTGTTTTCCATAGACCCGGGCGTGGTATGGATTGGACCGCGTTTCCTCCCCGCCTAATCGCTCTAATTCGGTAGCCAGTTGGTATGCGTGGTAGCGATGGTAAGCGTTTCGACGCTCGTGTGCCGTTGGGAAGACATTTTCCCCTTTCTCGCGATATAAGGGGACTTTTCGATCCCGCGGCCACCGGTGGTAAGCGTGGTGTGGATGGTAGGCGTTTCTCAGGCGGCTGTCTTCTCCACCGGCGACTGCGGACGTGGCGCGTCCAGGTGGCGATGTTCTCCGCCGACGGCGTCTTACTGGCCCACGGCGCGCGCCCCGTTGGCCCAGGAACGCGCCTCGTCGGTCCGGTGGTAGAACGGAGGCCACCCATGCCGGCGGCGCGCCACGCGGCCCCGTGCGCGCCGGAATCGGAGATGTCTGGCCGTAGTCTCGCTCCTCCGCGGCAGGAGGCTTCCGATCCGACATTCACCGAGTACTTTGCGGCCGAGGCCTAGTGATCAGACCTGCGTCGCGCAGCAGCTCGTAAAGATACGGCTTGCGGCGCCGGGGACGATAGCTGAGCAGAGCCAGCAGCGTCGCCGTATCACCGCCTGCCCGGTGCGGCTGCGGGTTCTCGATATCGTGCGCGAATGCAAGATCCTCTAGCGAACGGCTTTCAAACCCCTTCGCCCACCAGTCAATACCGTCTCGCGAACAGAGCCATCTCGTGTCGCGAGACGAGGGCATTAGCCGCTCCACGAAGCCGCGATCAAATGCCGCACAGTGTGCCACGACAAAATCGGCTTGCCGCAGCATCGCCCGGATGCAGCGATAGTCCAACCGAAGGCCGCGCACCAAACGACGCGTGATCCCGTGGACCGTCGAAGCGCACCTCGGAATGGGACAAGACGGTTCCCGCAGACCTGAGTATTCCCCGACAGTCTGCAGCACCTGACCGGCAACGCGGTCATACCGGAATAGGGTCATGGCCAACTCGACGATTTCGTCGGTGCGAGGACTGAAGCCAGTTGTCTCGACGTCGAGGACCGCTCCGGTCCCAACGACTGCATGCGTTCTAACCCAAACGTTCGAGGATCTGGTCAATCTCCTTCTCCATATCGACTAGAGACTTCGTGGCCGCCCGGAATCCTTCGACGAAGCCGGTGGCATCGAACCGGCCGTCAGGCCCTATATAGCTCTCATACCGCACGTACTTGAAGACGGCCGTCGTCTCGGCGATTTCGCCGTCGCTATACTGGCTGACGTGCTCAAATCCTGGCGGCGGTTTCAGCTCTGCTATGAACTGTTGCCGCTTTTCCCAGTTTTCTGGCACGTACAGCTCGGCGTAGGGTTCGTCATCATCCTGGACGGGCCAGGAAGGGCAGATTCCAATTCTTATAACGTGGTCTTCCACCACGCACCATTTCTGAACCAACTGGTTCTTGGAACTCATCGATTTAGGGCTTGAGTACAGGCAGCCGTCCTCAGGGTACAGATCCTCCCACCCTGCGGGACGGAGGACACCGCGACTAAGTTCCCGCTGCAGATGATTGGACAGGTCCTGCATGTCCTTTTTCAACCCGCCCTCGGTCACGTACTCATCTAATGTACGGACCGCTTTCAGATGGTCGACAATCAATTTGAGTTTCGGCGCGAGAGTATATTCTCTTGGCATTTTCAGGCCTCCAAATCCGACATGATGTGCTCGCAGAAGTCCTGGATCACCATCGCGGCCGAAGCATCGGGAGTCAATGTCTCCAGAATCAGTCGGACATCGCGATACGAAAGCCATGGAATCATGCCCGAAGGTCGGCGCGCGGGCGTCACGTAAACCAACCAGGCCTGCTCGCCCCGATCGATCAGTTTGGTGCAGTATTTCTGATACTTAATACTCTGATCCTCCCAGGGGAGATCGTCGACCTTGTTTTCCACGACCAAGGACCAGTGATCCCCTTTCACGTGGATGTCGAAAATCATCTCACCACATCGAGATTCAGGCACCACCGATACGTCTAACGTGGAGGGCGGCTCCCATACGACTGTTCGTCGCATGAATTCAAGTAGAAAGGCGTCCCCGAATCCATGGGCTTGACCCGGATCGAGAACCCAGGCCAAAAAGCTGGAATGGGCCCTCTCGAGACGGGTCCGGCCCAAGACGTCGAAGACGTTGAACCGAGTGTTCCGCCAGCGGCCACCTAACTTGGCTTCCTGAACCGACTGAAACAGTTCTTCAATCGCGCCGTGTTCTTCAGCGAACCGTCGATCCAACTCGATAGCTGCAGCCCGCTCGTTTGCAAGAATCCCGTCAAGCTCCCGGCTGATAGCCTGAAGTTCACTGGCCAGTTTGCCGTCGGTCATCGATCCGTATTGTAGCGCCATGATCAATGGCGTCCAGCGAAACTGGCCCCACCATCCAACGCCGCCACGGTAGGCGTGGTGTGGATGGTAGGCTTGTTTTTCCGCTCTGTTGTCTCCCCGCCTGCGGCTACGTGTGTTGCCGGTGTTGCCGATAGGAAAAACGTTGACGCGCAATTTTGTTTCTGTGAGAATTGCAGTAGTAGCGTGTCGCGAGGCGCCGGGACGCCTCGATTCAAAACTCTTTCCCGCATCCGCATGGGCATCGTGTTTCTACAAGCCTAAGCCCTCCAAGAAACTTCAGCGGACAAGCGAGCGAGCAAATGGAGACCAATGTCCATTCCGCTCTACTCGTCCGACTTCGCCCTTCTCGATTTCATCAATGACAAACGCGCGCTCCGACTGGAGAACGCCGGTCTCGCCAAGCTGGTGCGCCACAAGGGGCACCTCAATCGCGTAGTCCTGTATCGCCGCGCGGACGATCCGCATCCGACCACAGTCCGGCAGTACATGGGCACCGGCTATTCCTTCGAGCAACCGCTCAGCGACGGCCACCACTGCTGGAAACTCCGGCCGCTACAAGGCGGGCGCGCGGAATCGTTGCTCGCGCCGCCCGAGGTACGGCCGATCTTCCTGCGCGTCCTGCTCGATTGCATGGTTCCGGCGGCGTGAAGATGCGATGCCCCGAGTGCGATAGCGAAAACGTCGTCGTCGAGCCGTTCGACTTCGGCGCTTGCCCGCAGACGGGCCACCTCGATGCTGGTGAGAGGTTCCGGTGTTTACGCTGCGGCGCCACGGGCGACGTGAGCGACCTGGAGCCGGCATGCGCCACCCCGCAAACCTCATAGGTACTTCCTGGCGAACGCGGGCGGCGCGTTGAAGAGTAGCGCAGTTTCGCTAGCGCCAGGTGCGAAAAGAGGCGGTCGGGCGGTCAGGGGCGCCGGAGGCGGCCGGTAGGACAACCAGCCAACCCGGGAGGCAGACGGCGCGACACGGGCCAACGGGGCGCGAAAGGGCGGCCCACTCCGCGCGACCAACGACATGTCAACGCTTCCGGCGACCATAACGCCCGCCATGGCGCGGCGCATCGAAATCTGGCCGACCGCCCGGCTGGTGCCGTACGCAAGGAACGCGCGGACCCACTCGCCGGAGCAGGTCGCGCAGATCGCGGCGTCTATCGTGGAGTTTGGATTCACCAATCCGATCCTGGTCGATTCGATGGACGGGATCATTGCCGGCCACGGACGCCTCCTGGCTGCCCGCAAGTTGGGTCTCGCGGAGGTTCCGGTGGTGGTGCTGGACCACCTCAGCGAAACTCAACGGCGGGCATACATTATCGCGGACAACCGGCTCGCCATAAACGCCGGGTGGGACGAGAAGGTGCTGGCGCACGAACTTGCCGAACTCGAGCACGAGGGGATGGACCTCGCGCTGGTGGGCTTCAGCGACGCCGAATTGGAAGCGCTGCTCGCGGATAACGAAGCGCCGCCCCCGGATGTGCAGGATGACGTCCCGGAGCCACCGGCCCAGCCGGTTACCCGCCCCGGAGACGTGTGGCTGATCGGAAGTCACCGCCTGATCTGTGGCGATTGCCGGGACTTCTCCGTTGTCGGGCGACTGATGGCTGGTGTGCGCGCCAACGTGTGCATCACGTCGCCGCCGTACGCCACGCAGCGCGAGTACGATTCCTCGAGCGGGTTCAAGCCGATCCCGCCGGAGCAGTACGCCGAGTGGTATCGGGATGTGGCCGCGAACGTCGCGGCGGTCCTCGCGGAAGACGGCTCCTACTTCCTGAACATCAAGGAACACGCCGACGACGGCGAGCGGAGTCTGTACGTGAAGGATCTCGTCATCGCCCACCGGAGGCAGTGGGGCATGGCGGTTTGTGGATGAGTTCTGCTGGCGTAAGACCGACAACGGCGTGCCTGGCGGTTGGGGAAACCGCTTCAAGAACGCCTGGGAGCCAGTGTTCCATTTCTGCCGCCAGCAGCAAATCAAATTCCGGCCGAAGGCGGTCGGGCACGCCTCGGAGGACTGTTTCGATTACAGCCCCAACAATCCGAAGGCGACTTCCGGCAGCGGCTTGCTGGGCACCGGCCCGCGTGGTGCCGCAGCCGACGGCGGGAAGAACCAGAGCGCCTGGCAACGGAGCCGGAACAGCCTGTCCGATGATTCGGAAGGGCGCCACGCAGGCGTCGCGCGGCCTTCCAACGTCATCGAAGTCCGGACGGAGTCCGGTCAAGGATCGCACTCAGCTCCGTTCCCGCGACCGCTCGTCGAGTTCTTCCTGCTGGCGTTCAGCGATCCCGGCGATGTGGTGTTCGACCCGTTCATGGGGTCCGGAACCACGATGGCCGCGGCGGCCATGTTGGAGCGCGCTGGGTATGGATGTGAAATCAGCCCCGCTTACTGCGATGTGATCTTGCGCCGGATCATGAACCTGACCGGCGAGACGGCGATGCTCGCAGGCGCGGGAGAAACATTCGCTGCGGCCGCGGAGTCGCGCGGCGTGCCCGTCGACCAGGCTTTGAACCCGAAGCGGCAGGACTCGCGGGCCATCAAACATCACGGTCCGAACCCGTTCTACGGCAGCAAAAAGGCCTCCTGATCTCTTCTTTTTGAGCGGCCCGGTGATCCGGGCTGCATGACCCAAACCGCAACTCCAACCGAAAGGAATTTCCCGTATGGCCGAAACCAATCCCAATCTCTCCCCGTGCGTCACCCACCAGCCGAGTCTGCTGGGCGGCGCCGAAAACATCAAACTGCTCTTCGACGAAGAGTTGGACAACCGCCGCGAAAGCCTGGCGCGTCAGCGCGCCTGGGAAGCGGTCTCGCTGGATCTGGCCCAGACCGCCAGCCGTCGCGCGCAGAACGCGGCGACGATCGATCACGCCATCAACGCGGGCATCGTGTTGTCCGGCCAGGTCGGTACGACCGAGGGCCAGCAGACGGTTTCGCCCGCCGGTACGGCGGCCAGCGAGACCACCAAGGGCGCCGTCGCCGCAGCCGGAGCTGGCGAAGCGGTGAGCGCCGAGGCCGTCACCGCCAACGTCGCGAACCTCTTCACGTCCCTGACGCCGGTGATCGCGAGCGCTCTGGCCGCTGCCATCTCGCAGACCATCGCGGCGCTGGTGCCGGTGGTCGTGACCGCTTCCGGAGGGGCGTCGACCCCTTCCCAGACGCAGCCCAAGGCGGCGTAGATCTCCCCATACGGGAGATCCCCGCGCGAGGCGGTTGCGAAAGCTTCGGCTCCAAGGCCGCCTCGACGGGCTTTCTCGTGCGGACCAGAAAGGACAAGACGATGAACTTTTTGCAGATCATTCAGACGATTCTCAGCGTGGCTCCCTCCGGCATTCAGTTGACGCAGGAGGTGGTGGCGCTCGTTCAGGCCATCGAAGCCGCTTTCACCGCCGGCCAGACTCCGGCGACTCACCAGCAGGCCGTGGCGTCGGCTCTCGGCGCCCACCTTGCCAAGACGGCGTAACTCCCCATCCACATGAAGATCGCGCAAGCAATCGCCACGCGCCGGGAGAGTTCCGTGATCCCGGAGCGTGTCTTGCGCGATCTCGTCGTGGAGCGCTGGCCCATCGACCGCCTCATTCCCTATGTCCGCAACGCGCGGACGCATACGGACGAGCAGGTCGCCCAGGTCGCCGCCAGCATCATCGAGTTCGGGTGGACGAATCCAATCCTTGTCGGCGCGGACGGAGTGATCATTGCCGGGCACGCGCGCCTGCTTGCCGCCCGGAAACTCGGGATGATCGAAGTCCCGGTCATCGTTCTCGACCACCTCTCCGAAACACAACGCCGCGCGCTGGTGCTCGCCGACAACCGGCTGGCGCTGAGCGCCGGATGGGACGAGGAGATGTTGCGCGTCGAACTGGATTCGCTCAAAGCGGATTCCTTCGACCTTGATCTGGTTGGCTTCACCGACGCCGAACTGGACGAACTGCTCCGCGACCCGGAGACGACCAGCGACGGACTCACCGATCCGGACGCGCTTCCAAGCGATCAGGAACAGGTTGTCACGGTCTTGGGGGACGTTTGGATGCTGGGCCCGCACCGGTTGCTTTGCGGCGACGCGACGCAGATGGCCGACATCGAGAAGGTCCTGGCCGGCGGGTTGGCCGATATGGTTTTCACCGATCCGCCGTACAACGTCGCCTACGAAGGAAAGACCGCGAAGAAACTCACTATCGGCAACGACGCGCTTGGCGAGAAGTTCTATGACTTCCTTCGAGAGTCGTCGGCCAACATGCTGGCCGTCACGAAGGGCGCCATCTACATGTGCATGTCCTCGTCGGAGTTGCACACGCTGTTTCGCGCCTTCTCGGACGCCGGTGGCCATTGGTCGACGTTCGTGATCTGGGCCAAGCACCATTTCACGCTGGGACGGTCGGACTACCAGCGGATGTACGAGCCGATCCTCTACGGCTGGCGCGACGGGACGCAGCACTTCTGGTGCGGCGACCGGAACCAGGGCGACGTGTGGTTCATCAAGCGGCCCATGGCGAACCTGGAGCACCCGACCATGAAGCCGGTCGAGCTCGTTGAGCGCGCGCTTCGGAACAGCAGCAAGACCCGCGACACGATCCTCGATCCGTTCGGCGGGTCTGGAACGACGTTGATCGCGTGCGAGAGGACGGGGCGGCAGGCGCGCGTGATCGAGTTGGACCCGAGATATTGCGATGTGATTGTGCGGCGTTGGGAGGCGTTCACGGGCAGTCTTGCGCGCCGTGAGCCGTAAGGCCACCACACCGGTAAGGGCGTGACAATTACTAGGGCCCCGGAAGGTGTTTCAGCTTCTGACTCGCGTCCCGCACCCCCCACAGAAGGACTGGTCGGCGGGGACGGGCTTGCCACATTTGACACAGACCTCTGGAGAGACACTCTTTCCGCACTTGCCACAGAACTCCATACCGGACGGAACAGCCGCGCCGCAGTCTGGGCACGGAAGAGACGTTTCCTTAGATGCATGGGGGCTTCGGTTGTCAAGGAGAGAACCAAGGCCGAAACCAGCAAACAGTCCAAGGGCCCCCCCGGCGAGCATCCAGTTGAAGGCGGCCTCTGCTGCGGGCCGCATCAAGGTGTCGAACCCCTTTAAATCTGCCCCTCTTGTGATGACGACCTCGAATGGGAGGGAGGGCGGAGTACCCAGCAGATACCCAGCTAAACAGCCGACGAGCGCACCAGTGATTGTGAACGCAGCGATCTGCGAGCCGTCACTCTTCGCAGGTGATAGTGGTCCCTTAGGGTTCGGGTCTTGAGCCTCGGGCTCAGGGATTTCCACGTGCCGCTCAAGGAGGATCTCCCGCATAGCATCTCGATCCCCTTCCGAATACCCAGAAAGGCGATAGTTCCCGAGGATGTCCGAGGTCGATTGCGATTCCCAGTATTTACGGTATTTACGGTGAGTGGAATCACTCATGGCGCCTAATTATAGAACGATTTCTCTGAGCCCGGGTCATTCCCACTGAGTGGCGATGCGCCCGAACAAAAGACGCCGCCCGGCGAACGGGGCGGCGTGGCGATGATGTCGTGACCTACTTCGCGATTCTGTACGTCCGCTCTCCCAAATCGTTCTTGCCGGACTCCACCGTGAGGCCCATCTTCTTGGTGAGGTTTCCACTGATGAAGCCCCGGATCGAGTGGTTCTGCCAGTCGGTTGCCTTGGCGATCTCGGCCATGGTCGCGCCCTTGGGGCGGCGCAGGAGGTCCAGGACGATGCTCTTTTTCGAGAACTCGCGCGGCACCGCGGCTTCCTTCGCTTTGGGTGCCTTCTTGCTGGTGGCCTTCTCCTTGGCCTGCTTCTTCGGCGCGGCCTTGGCTTGCTTGGTGGCTTTCTTCGCGCCCTTGTTGGCTTTGGGCGCGCCCTTCTTCTGGCTGGCAGCCTTCTTCGAGGTGGCCTTCTCCGGCGCGACTTGCGCGCCCTGTTCCGCAACGGCGGCGGTTTCGGTGGTTTTGGTGGCTTCTGCGTTCGTCATCGGGGTGCTTTTCCTTTCGGCGGGTGATCCGCGCATGACGATTCATCACTCCGGTGCGCCCGCAAAGCAAGGCAATTCTTAGCAAATAATCGTATGGCGATCATGAGCCAGCGGGCGTATGCCCGGCAGCGCGGCGTTTCGGTGAGCACCGTCCAGAAGGCCATCGAGACGGGCCGCATCTCGACATTGCCCACCGGCCAAATCGATTCCGACGTGGCCGACGAAGAGTGGGCGCGGAATACCCAGACTCATGCGCCCGCCGTGGACCGGCGCGGCCAGGCAGACGAGGACGCGGAAGTCTTCGGCGCGTCGCAGTACACCAAGGCGCGGGCCGTGCGGGAGCACTACCAGGCGCGCCTCGCCAAGATCGAATACGAGGAGCGCATCGCGCAACTCGTATCCGGGGATGAAGTCCAAGTAGCCGCCTACAACAAGTTCCGGCAGTTCCGCGACGCGATGCTCAATCTTCCCGACCGCCTCGCCGCGATGCTTGCCGCCGAGAGTGAAGCCGCCAAAGTGCATGAAGCGCTCACGGTTGAGATTCGGAAGGCCCTGAATGATTTCGCCGACGCTAACGGCTGAGCAAATCTATTCTGCCGCCGCCGCGGCCGGCGCGCGCCCGGACCCGCTGCTCACCATCTCGCAGTGGGCCGACCGCTATCGCTGGCTTTCGCAACGGGCGTCGGCCGAGCACGGTCGCTGGCGCACGGAGCGGACGCCTTATCTGCGCGAGATCATGGATTGCCTTTCGCCGATGTCACCCATCGAGCGCACGGTGTTCATGAAGGGCGCGCAGATCGGCGGCACGGAGTGCGGCAACAACTGGATGGGCTACATCATCCACCAGGCGCCGGGGCCGATGATGGCGGTGCAGCCCACCGTCGAGATGGCGAAGCGCAACTCGAAACAGCGCATCGACCCGTTGATCGAAGAGTCGGAGGTGCTGCGGAAGCTGGTTCGCGATCCACGGTCGCGCGATTCCGGCAACACGGTTCTATCGAAGGACTTTCCGGGCGGCGTGCTGGTGATGACCGGTGCGAACAGCGCGGTCGGCCTGCGGTCGATGGCCGCGCGGTATCTGTTCCTGGACGAAGTGGACGCCTACCCCGGAGATGTGGAAGGCGAGGGCGACCCGATCACGCTGGCGATGGCGCGCACGCGCACGTTCGCCAGGCGGAAGGTGTTCCTGTGCTCGACGCCCAAGATCACCGGCATGAGCCGGATCGAGGCGGCGTATGAAGAGAGCGACCGGCGCAAGTACTTCGTGCCGTGCCCGACATGCCGCGACTTCCAGGTTCTGAAGTTCGCGCAACTCCGGTGGCCGAAGGGCAATCCGCAGGGGGCCGTCTACGTTTGCGAGCATTGCGGCCAGGAGATCCAGAACCACCAGAAGCACTGGATGCTGGCTCAGGGCGAGTGGCGCGCGGGCACGAAGGGCGACGGCAAGACGGCAGGCTTCCACATCTCCAGCCTCTACAGCCCGGTTGGCTGGTTTTCCTGGGGCGACGCGGCCAAGCAGTTCGAGCAGGCGCAAAAGAACTCCTCGCTGCTGCAGGTATTCGTCAACACCGTGCTGGGCGAGACGTGGACCCAACTCGGCGAAGCTCCGGATTGGCAGAAGCTCTACGACCGCCGCGAGGACTACAAGATCGGGCTGGTCCCGCGCGGCGGTCTGTTCCTAACTGCGGGTGCGGACGTCCAGAAGGACCGTATCGAAGTCGAGATCGCTGCCTGGGGCCGTGGAAAGGAATCGTGGTCGGTTGATTATCGGGTGTTCGAAGGCGACACGTCGCGCCCGGCGGTGTGGGAGAAACTCACCGGCCTGCTGAACGAGACCTTCACGACCGCATCGGGGCTGGAGTTGCCCATCATGCAACTCGCGATCGACTCCGGATTTGCCACCACCGAGGTCTACCATTGGGCGCGGCGGCAGGGCGGGCGCGTACTGGTGATCAAGGGCGATTCACGCGCACCAGCGCTGCTCGGGGCGGCTTCGCCCGTGGACGTGGGTCCGTTGGGCGCCAAAATCAAACGCGGTATTCGCGTGTGGCCGGTCAACTCCGGCATGGCGAAGGAAGAGTTGTACCGTTGGCTGCGCCTTGATCGGCCCACAGACGAGGACCTTGCCAGCGGTGTGCCGTTTCCAGCAGGCTACTGCCACTTTCCGAAGTACAGCGAGGAGTACTTCAAGCAGATCACTGCCGAGCAGTTGGTGACGAAGCTGGTCAAAGGCTACCGGCGGCATGAATGGCAGAAGATGCGCGAGCGCAACGAGGCGCTCGATTGCCGCGTGTATGCGCGCGCGGCGGCAGGCCGGATCGGCATTGATCGTTTCCAGGAGAAGCACTGGGCCGATTTCGAGCGCCGGGTGGGCGCCCCTCCGGTAAAAGAAGTGAAACCAGCGCAGCAACCACGGCGCACGGAAGGGGCGCCGCCTGCGCGTAACCGCGTGCGCTTCAGGATGGATCTCTAATGGCATTCACCCAGTCCGACCTCGATGCTCTCGACGCCGCGCGGAAGCAGGGTGCGCGACGAGTCCGGTTTCAGGATCGCGAGTTTGAATTCGATTCCGTGGACGACTACTTGAAGCTTCGGAATCTGATTTTGAATGACATCGCCCAGCAGTCTGGACCGCAGCAAGTGCGCCAGGTTCGCATCTACACCACGAACGGTTGGGGCCAGTAAATCGCCGTGTCAATTGAAACATTGATGACGCTCGCGCGCCAGGCCGGGCACGAGCCGATGCCGATCCCGATCCCGGTTCAGCGCGTGCCGCGCACCCGCGCTATGGGGACGTTCCCGTTCGACGCCGCCGGGCGCGGGCGTCGCGGCATCGGCTGGAATCCGCCGTTCCTCGGCCTCAACACGCTCCTGTTTTCGCACGGCCTGGAGTTGCAGGCGCGGAACCGGGACGCCGTTCGCAACAGCGCGTGGGCGGCGGCGGCCGTGGATTCGTATGTGGCCAACGCGATCGGTCGCGGGATTCGCCTGGTGCCCCACCATCCGGACGATAAGATCCGCGACCTGATCACCAGGAAGTGGAACCGATGGACTCGCGAGTGCGACGTCGAGTACGACCCGCGGAATCCCGCATCGGGCCAGACGGACTTCTACGGCCAGCAGATGGTGATTGCTCGCGAGGTCATGGAGGCGGGCGAGTGCTTCGTGCGGTTCCGGCCGCGCTCTCCGAAGGAAGGCCTCACGGTTCCGCTGCAACTGCAACTCATCGAAGCCGAGCAACTGCCGCTGTGGCGCACGGCTATCGAGCAGATGCCACCCAAGAATTCCGTCCGGTGTGGCATCGAGTTTCAGGCCGATGGCCGGCGCGCGGCGTACCACTTCTGGAAAGCGCATCCGGGCGAAACGATGTTCTTCCCGATGGATGCGCTGTCGGTGGAACGCGTGCCAGCTACCGAGGTGCTGCACGTCTACAAGCCGATTCGTGCCGGCCAGTTCCGGGGCCAGCCGTGGCTCACATCGGTGATCGCGAAGCTCTACGAGCTGGAGCAGTACACAGACGCCGAGATCGTCCGCAAGAAACTCGCGGCGATGATCACCGGGTTCATCACGCAGGCCAGCCCGGATAATCCGATTATCCCCCCGGACCAATATCAGAACGGGCCGGGCCAAACGGAGCCGGGGACGCAGATCAGCAAGCTCGAACCCGGCACCTTCCAGGTGCTGAACTTCGGCGAAGAGGTGTCGTTCGCCGAGGCCAAGGACAGCGGCGATTTCAAATCGTTTATCCGAACTTGCCTGCAGGCGTTTTCGAGCGGTGCCGGGCTTGCCGAGTATCAGGTCAGCGGTGACCTGTCGGGGATCAACTACTCTTCGATCCGCGCCGGCCTGCTGGAGTTCCGCCGCAAGTGCGAGCAGTATCAGCATTCGGTCTTCATCTTCCAGGTCTGCCACCCGGTTTATAAACGCTGGCTGCGCGAGGCGATGCTGGCGCTGGTGTTCGGCATTGACCTGCTGAACGCGTACAGCAAAGATCCCGAACCATTCGAGGAAGTGCAGTGGGTAACGCCCGGCTGGCCGTGGGTCGATCCCGAAAAGGACATCAAGGCTTCGAACGACGCCATCCGCAGCGGCTTGTCCACACGCTCTGCCGAGGTGGCGGCGCAAGGTCGCGACGCCGGTGCAGTGGACGCGGAGCAAACAGCAGACAACGAGCGGGCCGACAAGCTCGGGCTCTCTTACGACAGCGATGGCCGGAAGGTCCTGACCGGGCGCAATGCCGGATTGACGGAAGCGGAGATCCAGCAGGATGCCAGCAAGGGCGAGGTGGACGTGAAGCCATGAGGAATCTGACTCGTGTGGCATCGCGGTTTGTGAACACGCCACTCATGATTCACCCGCCCAAGTTGGACGTCATGGTGCAGGCACTGGGCCCGCGGCTGGGGATCATTCCCGTCAGCATCGGCGTGGGAGCCGAACCATTCGCGGCCGCGTACATGGAGCAGGCGGATGACAGCGGCTACCTGGACCATTGGGAAGCACGCTGGGCCGATACGCGCATCCACGGCACCACCAAGCGGCAGGTTGCGGCCATGTTCGCCGAGGAGCGCCCGGCCTTGCTGCCGCTGCCCGTCGAGCCCTTTCGCTATTACCAATACGGTGAACGCACCGTGCACCTGGACGGCTGTGTGGAAGTCGAAGCTGCCTACTACGGCGCGCCGCCGGGCTGGATCGGCCGCCGCGTCAGTGTGCAGTGGGATCTCCGGCATGTACGCCTGCTGAACCCCAGCACCGGCCAGCTATTGCGCGAGCACCTGCGCCAGGCGCGCGGCGGCCACCGCATCCAAGACCAGGACCGCCCTAAGCATACGCCGCTGGGCACGCAGCAACTGCTGTGCCGCGCCGACTTCGCCGGCGAGCAGATCGGCGCGCTCTGCCGCGGCATGCACCGAGAGCAAGGTGAGACGGCGGTGCGCCGCATTCTGGGTGTGTTGTCGTTGGCCAAGAAATACGGCGTTGCCAGCGTCGACGATGCCTGCGCCGCCGCGCTGGAAGTAGGCTCCTATGAGTACCGCTTCGTGCGCCGCTACCTGGAGCGCCAGCCGCAACTGCCGCTGAGCCTGCACCAAGTCGATCCGCTGATCCGCCAACTGGCCGAATATCGGGACCTCATCGAAAACAAAACCAAAGGAGAGTAAACCGTGAACCTCATCGAACTACAACACGCTCTACGACAACTGCGGCTGGGCGGCATCGCCACCGTGCTGGAAACGCGCTTGCACCAAGCGCAGGCCGAGGCCATGGCGCCGATCGATCTGATCTCGTGCCTGGTCGCCGACGAGCTGACCCGGCGCGGCGACCGCCTGCTGGAGAGGCGGCGCAAACAGGCCGCCTTCCGCGATCCGCAGAAGACGCTCGACCACTTCGACTTCAACTTCAATCCGAAGATGAATCGCAGCCTGGTCTTCGACCTGGCCACGTGCGCCTTCATCGGCAAGCGCGAAGACGCATTGTTTCTTGGCCCGGGTGGCACTGGCAAGAGCCACTTGGCGCAAGCCATCGGTCAAGCAGCTATCCAGCAGGGCTACCGCGTGCTCTATCGCGAGACCCATGTGTTGCTCGACGATCTGTCGGAAGCCGTCGTGGATGGCACGCGCAAGCAGTTCATGGAGACGCTGGCCACCGTGCCGCTGCTCATCATTGACGACTTCGGAATGCGCAAGCTGCCGCTCACCGCGGCCGAGGATCTGCTGGAGATTGTCATGCGTCGCTATGAGCGCGCGAGTACCTTGTTGACTTCAAATCGGCCAGTCGAAGACTGGGGCAAACTGCTGGGTGACGTGGCGGCGGTCACCGCCATGCTCGACCGCATTCTTCATCACGGCCACGTGCTCAAGTGCGGCCCGCGAAGCTGGCGCACCAAGACGGCGGTGGCGGCGGCTAGTGGTGCGCAGTGAGCGTGCCGGGACGCGACGCGGCTACAGCCGCCCGGCGGAGCCCATGCCCGCCCGCTTGCGCAAAACCGGCCAACGCGGTGACCACCGACTTTGGCGCGGAGTTGGCCGGGTACCGAAATCAAAAAGGAGGAGCCCCTGATCGATCGAGTTGGGGACTCTGTCCCCAAACCCCTGGGATTTAGCGCTTTTGCGCCAGAATGGCTAACTTCCGGGGCGGCTGGACGCCGCCCCGCCATTCCGGCACCTGGGTCGGCGCTCGGGTCGCATCCCTGCGTTGCCACTATCCTCCGCCCAGGCGAAGCCAGTATAGCCGGAATGCCAAGGCTCAGCCACACAAATCAAAAACTTCTTGCCGCGGCGGCCACCGACGCGGTACAACAACGTCAGGTCCTGGCTGCGGTCCGTTGGCCGGTTTTGAAGTGACCCTCTATGGCCGCTTTTGGGGTGACCGCCGAGGCACAGGAACGGCGTAGGGCCATCGTTGACGGGTTGCGGTAGACGTTTGCCGGACTGCGGAATTGATCGCGCCCTGTGGCTGGCATAGCGCGAGAAACGGATAGCGTTCAAACGCACGAAGGCCCCCGGCTTGATACCGGGGGCCTCGTCACTTTTCCGATTCGCTATGGGGTTCCCGAAAGCGCTATTCCTCCCCGCCGCAGTGGCACGCCATCGGTAGTCCGGTACTCGGGTCTTCAGGACAACGGCTTTTGCAGTGGGAGCAAAGCCACCAATCCTCGTCCGGTTCCGTGGCCAAGTTGTCCGTGGGCATGTCGGTTGCCGTGGGGATCGGGTTCTCTTCGGCGTGTTCAGTTACCAGGCGCCGGCCGCGCTCGAATAGTTCCTGTGCGGCCTCGGTCCCCCGCTGGAACCTCTCATCCCATCCGCACGGCCCGGAACTGTGCGAACGGGAGCGCTGCCGTGGTGCGTTTTGCGCCGCATACGCAGGGTCGATAACGAACACGAGGCCCCAACGTCCGGCCATCTCCACGCGGAACGGCCCCGCCTGGTACGGTCTGCCGGCAAGCCCTTGCCGAATCTGCCGGAGGTACCGCCGCCCAGTCTCGTCACCGGGCAACCCTTCCAGCCGTTGCCACCCATACCCCGAGGCAAAGAACTTCAGTGCGCGCTGTAGGTCCTTGCAATCGTCCAACCTTGGGAGCGCATCGGCAAGCGCCTGCCAGTCGCGCCGCTTCATTTCCCGAACCGTCAACCGAGGACCGCGGATCATGCAACCTCCTCACGGGCTACCAGGTCCGGCCCCTCGGCCGTGGCGCGCAATGGACGCAAAACCAAAGCGGCCGGGTGAAACCCGCTGTCCTCCGCAGAGTTCAGGAAGCCACGGAACAGCACGCGGCAAAGGAAGGTAACCAAGGCCGATTCCGGCCGGAGAACCTGTAGGGCGAGGCTCAGTCGCGCCGCAAACGGCATACTACGCTCGACGTTGTGAATCAGCCTATGGCAAGCGGGGCAGGCCGCTAGGACGTTCCGAAGGGCATCAGTGCCCCCGTGTTCCTGTTTCTTGGCGTGGTGGATTTCGAGTTTCCGGTACTTCGCCTCACCGCGCCCACAGAACAGGCATTGGCGGTTCTGACGGTCCTTGACGTTCTCCTTCCGCCTTGCCCATTTCTGGGAGCCGTTGCGCCCCGATGTGCTTAGGGCGCAATCGGCCACGTCTACATCAGGGGTGACGGACACCAGCCCGAGCGCTATCATTTCCGGCCCCCGCGTTTCGCCGAATCGGTAGCCTCCGCTCTGTCGATGAGTTCCTTGTCGAAGTCCTGAAGCGGATACCATGGAGACACCTGATACCGACGACAAAACTCGTGATGTGGAAGCGCACGGTCCAGTAGCCGCCGAAAGGCCCGACTCCTTCGCAAGAGAATTAGAAGCCGGTTAAGCCGCCACTCATTGGCAGTCGCATTGCCCCTTTCAACGCTCTTTCCGCGGGCGTAATACCGCTCCCAGTAACCCAACCACCCGTCAAGGTCTCTTCCGTAGCGTCTGCCCACATCGCCTTTGATTACCGCTTCCATTCGGGCTACCCGCCGCATGTTCGCTGTTATCCGTGTTTCACTGTTTAACACCCGCCCCACTCGAACCACTGTCGTTACTGCTCGTTGATCTGCGATCCTCATATAGCCTCCAGGTCCCGCGCTATTCTCTTCCTTTTCCGTGCCTCAAGACCACGCCGGCTGATCTCCGCTCGACGTTCCGGGTCGAGTTTGGCAAATCCCTTCGGGACGCGCGCCTTTCCACCAAGGCGCCCCAATGCGACCGCCGCGGGGTTCTTTTTATCGCTCATTGTCTTTCCATAAGCGATAGTGGTCACAGAGGCGAAAAAATCTCAGGATTTTGTTGAAAACACAGGTGGTGGAGGTGGGTTCGCAAGAACCCCCTTCCGATAAAGCAAGCAAGAACGCTATGCTCGGATACATGGAGAGAAGAAAAGATCCGATAGTCGTTAAAACCGAATCGCTCAAATTTATTGTTGGCGGTTACGCTGTGACCAGAACCGTATGCTTTACGTTTTCGCGGCAATTTGAAAATGGCGAAACCGCAGTCGCGTATTACCGCCTGGAGATCGTGCAGCACTTTGGTGCTGGTTCGTATTCCGTGGTGCTCCGCGAAACTGACCGCGCCGGGAACGTGGTATCACGTAGCGGCGCCTTCCACGAGGAGACTTGGGACACCCCTGAATCTGCAATCACCGACGTGTTGACCTGGTGCAACAATCAGGTTTGGCCACAGGGCAAGTGGGCTGTAGAAGAAGGCGGTTCGGCGCGGATCAAGGTGTAGGCGCAGCCAGTTCAACTTTTATCTACAGTGTATCGTACGATACAACTATAAATAAAGCGATTACGAGAGCCGAGTACGGAGCCTTCCAGGAAGCCTACGACTTCTTCAACCGTGAGCTATTCAGCGGTTCCCTGCCAGACGTGCTTGTCACACTTCAACGCCACGCCCGCGCCTATGGCTATTTCGCGCCGGAGCGCTTCACCGGACGAACCGAACAGACGGCCACCCATGAACTCGCGCTCAACCCGGACGGCTTTATTGGTCGCACGGATGAGCTAATCCTCTCCACGCTTGCTCATGAGATGGCCCACGTCTGGCAGCAAGCCCACGGTACCCCGCCGCGGCGTTCCTACCATGACCGTGAATGGGCAGCCAAAATAGAGGACATCGGCTTGCCGCCATCCACAACGGGCGAGCCAGACGGCAACGAGACCGGCCAATCCGTGACGCACTACATCCTCCCCGAAGGTGCGTACGCGAAAGCCTACGCCAAACTGGACGCGGCCGGCTTCCAGCTTCACTGGGAATCAGCACCAGATGGTAAGCAGGGGGGAACCAGGGCAAAGAAAGCCGCCAGCAAGACGAAGTTCACCTGCCCGGAGTGCGGACAGAATGCGTGGGCGAAACCGGACGCGGTTCTGATCTGTGGGGAGTGCTACGAGGATGGGGAAGGCGATATCCGCCTGATGCTGGCAGAGGAAGCAAGCGAAGCCGTAGCGTGAGCAGCGTGCCGCACACGTGCCACTGATTTGCATTTTGTGCATTTCTGTTCGGTGTGTCCCGACGGAAACACGTAAGTTACTGATTGTGCGGAGGGTCTGTCTTTTCGAATCTCACCAGGTCCACCAAATTCCTCAAACACTTACAGACCCACCACCTCGCTGTCTCAAAGTAGCAAGGCCTTGGAGCGTTCACGACGCCCTCAAACTGCCGGATTTTGGGAGGAATAGCGCGTCTCATACGCGTGTCTCAATAATTGGGTTCAGCCCACACGCCGTGAACATCGGAGCGTTGCGGGACCCACCCAACCAGCACCGGCATCACCGGAACTCGAGCAAGACTTCCTTCCTGTACCGCCGCTCCAGAACGCCGGCGATCCGGCGGACCACGTTGCGGCGCAGGTCGAGTTCCATGGGGATGTTGGGGTCCTGGTGAGCCTGGTTGATCTTCGTGCCGACGGCGAAATGGACCTCGTCGCTCGCCAGCAGCATGGCCGCCAGGCGAGTGGCGGCATTTTGGCGGAACGTCTCGGGGGGCTTGCCCGATTCCAGCATCGAAGCCACGCTGCCCAGCGTGAGCGTGCCCTCGGTGATCAGATCGATGCCATCCATGCGCGCGGCGGGCGGGATTTCGGGATCGTACTCGGAAAGGTCCATGCGGACATCGCGGCGAAGCAGGCGCGAGAGAATGTTGGCGGTGGTGCCGCCGCAGATCGCCTTGCGGCCGGAAAACGATTCGGCCATCTCAGCCAGTTCCCAGTCGCGGCTCTGCGAAAACGGCGGACCGGTGATCACCAGCAGCCGCCGCGGCTGGCGGAAGTAGATGGCGCAGGCGGAGGTGTCGTCCTTGGCTTCGCCGCCGTCCAGGCGGTTCGCCTCGGCCACCAGGGCGCGGGACAGGTCGTGCGCGGAGTTGCCGCTGTCGGCGGAGGTCTGCGATTCCACGAATGCGGCTACGTTGGCGCGGCCCCATCCGAGCGGCGTGCGGTGGCCGCCCACTCCGGCCTGGCTCACGCCATCGGAGAAGAAAACGATCCGGTCGCCGAGGTGCGCGTTGAATTGCGAGTAGCGGAGCTTGCGGTCCTGCCAGCGCTCGAGAGCGATTTCGACGCTCTCGACCGGCTGCTCCCGGTCGTCGCGAACCAGCACGAAGGGCGGGTTGTCGTATTCGATGATGCGGGCCTTGCCGGAACCGTGCAGGTCCACGATGGTGAAGGTGGAGTAGCTGATCTTGCGCACGCTGCAGATGGGCAGCGTGTTCATGATGGTTTCGGCCGAGCGCTTGATGTCCATGAAGCTGGAGGTGTACTTCAGCGCCATGCTGGCGGTGAGCGAGGCTAGCACGCTGGCCTTGATGCCGCTGCCCAGGCCGTCGGAGAGCACGGCGATGACGCGGTCTTCCTCGCGGATCTTCTGGCACAGGAACACGTCGCCGTTGACGAACTGGCCGCGCTTGGCGGTTTGGCAGCAATCCACTTCGATGAAGCTGCGGCTATTCCGGTTGGGCATCGCCATCAATGCTCTCCGGCGAGAACGAGTCCACGATGGAGTTGAGCGCGATTTCCGACTCGGCGGCGTTCTCGCCGATCAGGTACGCGATCTGCTGCACCGTGCGCAGGTTGTTCTCCACCACGCGGCGGGCGCGGTCGATGATCTGCTCCTTGCGCACCGCCGGCTGGGTTTCGTCGCGGAAAATGCCGCCCACCACGGAGTGGCGCTCCACGCTGAAAACGGTGACGTGGAAGACGCGGCCCCCGAAACGGATGTCGCGGCCGGGCATCTCCTCGCCGCTTTCGAGCACGCCGCGGAACAGGTTGTAGAAGGGCACCAGCGAATCCAGCGGCTGATTTTCGAGCGCGCGCGGCTGCGGCTCGCCCGCGTCTTGCGGCGCGAAGAAGCGCGCGAAACTGGGGTTGCACTCCAGGATGCGCAGGTTCTCGTCCACCAGCACCACGGCGGAGGGCATCTTCTGCATCAGCGCGTGAGTTTTCTTTTCGGCCAGCTTGCGCAGGTGCGTGACGCACATGCGGCGCTCGGCGCGGCCCATGAGGAAGGCGGCGGCGAAGGCGCGGCAGGAATCGTAACCGCAGCCGCCGCAGTTCAGCTCGTCTTCGGGCGAGTTCTTGCCCACGAGGCGCAGCACGTCGCGGATCTGGGTTTCGCTCGATGGCGGCCGCGGCGGCGGCTCGGGCGGGTAAGCTGCCTCGATGGGCAGCCCCACGGGCCGATCGCCGCCGGGCTGGGCGTACCGCAGAACGCGGCAGCGGCGCCGGACCGTGCCCGCCTTGCCGGCGGTCTTGGGCCCGTTCACGCAACCGCCTTCGCAACCCAACAACTCGAGGAACAGCGGACGGCCCGGTTCCAGGTCTTCCAGGCCGTCCAGCGCGCGCTCCACGGCGCCGAGGCCGGAGTGGGCCATGAACAGCGCGCCGGAATCGGGCTCGCGCACGCCCTCGATCATGCCGCCCTCGATGGGGTAGAAGGCTCCGGCGCCGGCGGCGCGAGGCACGAAGGCGGCGTCCCCGGCGTCCAGTGCGGCGGGCTCGATCGAGGCGCTCTCCAGCCAATCGTGCAGATCCTGGAAAGTTAGGGCGGCGCTCACCAGTTCGGGATGGCGGTCGGCTTCGCCCTTCTTGGCAATGCAGGGACCGATGAACACCACGGCGATATCCTCGCCGAAAGCGGCGCGCAGCAGGCGGGCGTGCGCCAGCATGGGCGAGAGCAGGGGAGTGAGCAGACCGGTGCAATCGGGACGGTACTTGCGGATGAACTCGACCACCACCGGACAGGCCGAGGAGATGAGCACTCTCGCGCGGCCGGAGCGGAGCAGTTCCCGGCAACCGGCAGAGACCTCCTGCGCGCCGAGCGCGGTTTCGGAAACGGCCCAGAAACCGAGGCGTTGCAGGGCGGCCACCAGTTGCGCCGGAGCAACGCCGGGAAACTCGCTGGCGAAGGAAGGAGCCAGCGACACCACCACGCGCCGCTCGCCGCGCAGCAGGCGCTCCACGCGGCGCCGGTCGTCGCGGACCTTCTTGGCGCTATTGGGGCAGGTCTCGACACAGTGGCCGCAAAACAGACAGCGGTGCGGCTCGATGGAAGCGTAGCCACCCTCCACCTTGATGGCCTTCACCGGGCAGCCGCGGATGCACTTGTAGCAGTCCTGGCATTCGGTGGCGGCTGTGTAGATGGGTTGCAGCGCGTTCACGGGCGCCCTCCTTCGCCGAACAGGCGGTCCAGCAAAACGCGCATCTGGGCGGCGTCCACCGCGTGGTGCATGGTGCCGTTCACGATGAGGTTCGGCCCCTGGCTGCACTGGTCTTCGCAGAGGTGTCCGATGGTGGAAACGCGCGTGGACAGACCGCGGGCATCCAGGTACTCCCGCAGCACGCGGAGGTTCTGGCCGTTGCCCCGCGAGAAGCACGAACTGCCGAGGCAGATCCGAATATCATGCACGGGCCACCTCCCGCGCGCGGCCACCGGGGCCCGCGCCCGGCACACGCCCTATGGCGGCAATGCGCGCGCGCAGGCACGAGCCGCAATCCGACGGGCGCTCGGCGATGCAGGCCTTGTTCGGGTAGATCTCGTAATGGCGCCGGTAGCGCTGCGGCGTGAGGTTGGGCATCACCACGTTGGCCCCGCGCGCCAGGCCAAGTTCGCGGCCGTTGACCGTGTTGATGGTGGCGAGGGCCGTGGTGGATGGGATGTTGGCGTCGGGGCAAACCAGGCGCGTGAGGGCCAGCACCTTGTAGACCATCTCTTCGGAGTTGGGCACCTGATCGCCGCCGCGGTCCTCGGCATGCGTCTGCGCGCGTCCCAGAGGAGTCTCGGGATGCGGCAAAAACGGGCCTTCGCCGATCATGTCGAGATCCAGTTCCCGGAACACTTCGATATCGCCTGCCAGGCTGGCGTAGCTCTGCCCGGGAATGCCGATCATGACCCCGCTGCCCACTTCGTAGCCGAGGCGGCGCAGTTCGCCCAGGAGCGCGATGCGGTCCGAAGGCGTCTCGCCGAGCGGCGGATGAATCCGGCGGAAGAGGTCCGCGTCGGAAGTTTCGAAGCGCAGCAGGTACCGGTCGGCGCCGGCCTTGCGCCACAGCGCCAGGTCCTCGACGCTTCGCTCGCCCAGGCTCAAGGTGACCGCCAGCGGCGTCTCGCGCTTGACCGCGCGCACGATGCCTGCGATCCACTCGCCTTCGAGAGCCGGGCTCTCGCCGGCCTGCATCACAAGAGTTCCGTAGCCCAGGGCCACGGCCGCGCGGGCGCACTCGAGGATTTCGACGGCCGGCATGCGGTAGCGCGTCAGGTTACGATTGGCGGCGCGCAGTCCGCAGTAGGCGCACTTGCGCGCGCAAACGTTCGAGATTTCGACCAGGCCGCGGAGATGCACCGCGTCGCCCACATGCAGGCGGCGGACGCGGTCGGCTTCGCGATAGAGCCCTTCGAGCGCCTCGGGCGAGGTCTCTTTCAGCCAACGCAAAATGTCCCGGCTATGCATGCACGCTCCGCAGTTCCCGGTAGCGGTCGAGCGCGGCGGGAAACGGCTCGAGCGCCCGCTCGAAGATCCCCAGCGCGTAGGCGATCACCAGGCCGTAGTTCGAAATGGGAACGCCGCACTCGCGGCAGCGCTGGATGCGCGTCCGCATCTCGCGGCGGTTCCACATGCACGCGCCGCAGTGCACCACCAGGCGGTAGGCCGCCAGATCGTCCGGCATGTCATGGCCCTGGCAGTGGTCGAACTCGATCGAGGCGCCGGTGTACTGCCGGATCCAGCGCGGGATTTTGACGCGGCCGATGTCGTCCGTGATGGGGTGGTGGGAGCACGCCTCGGCCACCAGCACCCGGTCGCCGGGACGCAGGCGGTCCAGGGCCATGGCGCCTTCCACCTGGGCGGTGAGATCGCCCTTGAGGCGCGAAAACAGGATGGAGAAACTGGTCATGGGGACTGATGGCGGCGTGTCGGCCGCCACCTTGAGGAAAGCCTGCGAATCGGTGACCACCAGCTTGGGCGGAGCGTTGAGGCGGCCGAGGGCGGCGCGCAGTTCCCGCTCCTTGACCACCATGCAAAGCGAGTCGCTATCGAGCAGGTCGCGGATGGACTGCACCTGGGGCAGAATGAGCCGCCCCTTTGGCGCTTCCTTATCGATAGGGACCACCAGGATGGCCAGTTCGCCCGGGCCCACCAGGTCGCCCAGGATGGCCGGGTCGCGCAGGAATTCGGGCGGGACGGCGGCCAGCAGCGCCTCGCGGAATTCGGCGATGCCGCGGCCGAGCAGGGCGTCGGTGTGCACCACCGGAACGCCCGCGAAAGCGAGCGGCTCGGGCGGGGCCAAATCCACCTTATTGAGCACGGCTACGGCCGGCGTCGAGCGGCGCTGGAATTCGGCCAGCAACTGGTTTTCGAACTCGCCCCACTGGCCGGCCTCGGCGACGATCACGGCGATATCGGTGCGGTCGAAAACCTGGCGGGTGCGGGCCATGCGCAATTCGCCCAGCGCGCCATGGTCGTCCACGCCCGCGGTGTCGATAAAGAGGACGGGGCCGAGCGGCAGGATCTCCATGGGCTTCTCGACCGGGTCGGTGGTGGTGCCCGCCTGGGGCGAGACGATGGAGACCTGCTGGCGCGCGATGGCGTTCAACAGGCTGGATTTGCCCGCGTTGCGGCGCCCGAAGATGCCGATGTGCAGCCGGTTGCCCTTGGGTGAGGATTGGGTCATCGTGTCAACTCCCTAGCCGGCAGACGGCTTCCGGCGCGATGGCCCGCTCGAACTCCGCTTCGGTCATGAGGCCGGAGCCGAGCACCTCGTCGCGGATGGTGCGGCCGGCCTGCCGCGCATCCCGCGCCACGCCGCTGGCGCGTTCATAGCCCAGCGCGGGGACCAGCGCGGTGGCCACGGCCGTGGATTGATCGACGCCCGCGCGGCAGCGTTCTTCATCGGCGGCGATGCCTTCCACGCACCGGCTCCGCAGCGTGCCGCAGGCGTTGCTCAACAGATCGAGCGACTCCAGCAGACAGAGCGCCACCAACGGCAGAAATGGATTCAACTCGAGGCTGCCGGAAGCGCAGGCCATCCCCAGCGTGGAGTCGTAGCCGAATACCAGCATGGCGCACTGAGTGACGGCCTCGGGGATAACCGGGTTCACCTTGCCGGGCATGATCGAGGAACCGGCCTGACATTCGGGCAGACGGATTTCGCCATGGGTGGATGAGAGCAAGCGAAGGTCCGTGCAGATCTTCCAAAGGGACGTGGCCAGAGCCTTGAGCATGCCGGATACTTCCACGAAGACGTCGGCATTCTGGGTGGCTTCCACCAGGTTTTCGGCACGCGCGAAGCCTATGCCAGTGATGCCGCGAAGTTCCTCGACCACCCGGAAAATGTAGGCGCGGGGCGCGGCGAGGCCGGTGCCGATGGCGGTGCCGCCGAGGTTGACCACGCGCAGGCGCTCCTCGCATTTGTAGATGCGCCAGCGGTCGCGGCCCAGGACTTCGGCGTAGGCGCCCATTTCGCGGCCCAGGGTGATGAGTACGGCGTCCCGCATCTCGGTGCGGCCGGTCTTCACGATGCCGGCGAAGCGGCGCTCGGCGTCCTGGAACGCCTGCTGCAATCCAACCACGCGCTCCTGCAACGCGCCGAGGCCGCGAATGGCCGCCAGGCGCAGAGCGGTCGGATAGGTGTCATTGGTGGACTGGTGCAGATTGAGATCGTCGAGCGGCGAGACGCGGGCGTAGCTGCCGGCGGGCAGGCCGAGAATGGCCAGCGCGCGGTTCGCCAGCACTTCGTCCACGTTCAGATTGGTGCTGGTGCCGGCGCCGCCCTGCAGCGCGTCGGTTACGATGTGCGCGGCAAGCGCGCCCGCGGCCAGTTCCAGGCAGGCCTGCTCGATGGCGTCCGCCTTGGCCGGGTCATCGCGCCAGCAGCCCAACTCGCGATTGGCGCGGGCACAGGCCAGCTTCACCTCGCCGTAGGCGCGCGCCAGGGCGGGGTGCGCGGGCCGCCCGGAGAGCGGAAAGTTCTCGAGGGCGCGCAGCGTATGGATGCCGTGCAGCGCGCCTGAGGGCAATTCCCGCTCGCCCAGTAGATCCGTTTCGAACCGGCCGCCGCTCATAGGAAGACGTCCCTTTCCCCGCCCTGCACCTTGCGAACCAGGTGCGAGGCCAGACGGCGCGGTTCGTGTTCCATGTTGCCGAGGGTGTCGTCGAGAAGCTTCTCGCAGGCCGCGCGGGTTTCGGGCGAAGCGTAATCCTCGATGTATTCCTGCAGCGTGGAAAGCGCATTGGGCGAGCAATGGTTCTTGATTTCGCCGGGTTTGGCGATGTCCATGAAGTCGCTGCCGGTGCGGCCCAAGCGGTAGCAGGCGGTGCAGAAGGACGGGATGAAACCGAGCGAGGCCACGTCGCGGACCACCTCGTCCAGCGTGCGGTGGTCGCCCAGTTGGAATTGCCCGGTGTTGGCGGCGCCTTCGGTGTAGCCGCCGGGATCGCAGCGGCTGCCGGCCGAGATCTGCGAAATTCCCAGATTGAAGGTCTCGCGGCGGGTGGCGGCGTTTTCGCGGGTGGACATGATCAGCCCGGTGTAGGGCACCGCCAGCCGCAGAATGGCCACGAGCTTGAGAAAGTCCGCGTCGCTTACGCGATAGGCCGGGTCGAGGCTGAGCGTGGACCCCACGGCGGGCTCGATGCGCGGAACGCTGATGGTGTGCGGGCCGCAGCCATGCTCGCGCTCGAGCGAGCGGGCGTGTTCGAGCGTGGCCAGGATCTCGAAGCGCCAGTCGTACAGGCCGAGCAGCGGGCCGATGCCGATATCGTCGATGCCCGCCTCCATGGCGCGGTGCGGCGTTTCGAGGCGGTAGAGATAATCGGTCTTGGGACCGGACAGATGGACGCCGCGGTAGGTGGCTTCGTGATAAGTTTCCTGGAAAATCTGGTAGGTGCCGATATCGGCCGCGCGCAGCAGGCGGAACTGCTCGATGGTGCAGGGCGCCAGGTTCACGTTGACGCGGCGGATCTCGCCGTTGCCGGAACGGGTCTGGTAGATGGTGCGGATGGAATCGAGGATGTACTCGAAACCGCCGTGGGGATAGGCCTCGCCGGAGACCATGAGGACGCGCTTGTGGCCCTGTTCCACCAGGGCCGTCACCTCGCGCGCGATTTCCTCCTGGGTGAGGGCGCGGCGGCGGGCTTCCCGGTTGCGCACGCGGAAGGCGCAGTAGGTGCACTCGTTGGAGCAGTAGTTCGAGATGTAGAGCGGCGCGAAGAGCACCAGGCGCGAGCCGTAGATGGCGTCCTTAATGTAGCGGGCGGTATCGAAAATCTCCGCGTCGATGGCGGGATCGGTGGTGCGGATGAGAGTCGCGGCCTGATCGGCCGTGAGCCCCTTCAACTCGCGGGCCGCCGCCAATACCTCGCGGGCGGCTGCCGGGCCGGACGGGGCCGCTTCGAGCGCCCTCTCGATTCCGGCCTGGTCGATGATTTCAATCGTAGCTGGCATAGTTTCCTCTTAAGCGCGGACGGCGGGAGCCGCGGCGAGCCGGGCTACGGCCGCATCCACCAGTTCGCGGGCCCATTCGAGCGAACATTGTTCGACGCGCTCGCCGTCGACGGAAACGCTGGGGCCGCTGTCGCACTGCTCGAAGCAGAAGTGGCCGCGAATATCGACCACCTTCTCCAGGCCGTTCTCTTCGACGTGGTGCGTCAAGCCGCGCAGCAGCGCTTCGGAACCGCGCAGGAAACAACTCGTCCCCAGGCAAACGCTGACGTCCACCTTGCGGGAGCGCGCGGCGTCGAACAGCGGAAAGGCGTCTTCGGCAACGCGGCGGCGGCTCTGATAGTGGGTGTGGAGCAGTTCGTGCGCTTTGTGCCCGCCGGGAGCGCCGAGGACCGTCGAATAGCACTCGGTAACGAAGACGTTGTCCTGGCTCTTCTGGAGCTGGAGCATCTTATCGATCTGGAACAGGCCCTTGGCGCGCTCGCGCCTGGTGGCGCCGCCGGGACGGATGGGCTGGCCGGCGCCGCCGATGCAGCCGCTGGGGCAGGCCATCACTTCCACCAGGTCGAAATCGGCCTTGCCCTCCTTAACCTGCCCGGCCACGCGGCGGGCGTTGGCCAGGCCGTGAACCACCACCACCTTGAGCGGCGTGCCGCCCAGAGAGACGGTGGCGCTGCGCACGCCGTCTTCGCCGCGAACCTGGTGGAAATCGACGTTGCCCAGGGGCTTGCCGGTGACCTTCTCGGCCGCGAAGCGAAGCACGGCTTCGGTGACGCCGCCCGATCCGCCGAACAGCACGCCGGCGCCGGTGGTGAAGCCGAACGGCATGTCGAACGAGGAGGGTTCCAGATCGTTGAAGCGAATGCCCGCCGAGAGGATCATGCGGGCCAGTTCGACGGTAGTGAGCACGTTGTCCACGTCGCGCTGCCCGTCGTGCTGGAACTTCGCCAGGCCGGCCTCGTACTTCTTGGCCGTGCAGGGCATGATGGCGACCACCTTAAGCTTCTCGCGCGGCACGCCGAGCCGGGCCGGCAGCACCTCCTTGGCGAGGGCGCCGAACATCTGCTGCGGCGAACGGCAGGTGGAGAGGTTCGGCAGCAGCTCCGGGAAATACTGCTCGGCGAACTTGACCCACGCCGGGCAGCAGGAGGTGAACATCGGAATGCGGCCGCCGGCCGACTTGCGCAAGAGGAACTCGGTGCCTTCCTCGATTACGGTGAGGTCGGCGGCGAAGGAGGTGTCGTAGACTTCGTCGAAGCCGAGCATGCGTAGCGCCGCCACCATCTGGCCGGAGCTGATGGAGCCGGGCTCCATGCCGAAACACTCGCCGAGCGCCACGCGGACGGCGGGCGCGGTCTGCACCACCACGCGGAATTCGCGGTTATTCAGCAGTCGCCAGACTTCGTCCAGCTCCGGCTTGGGAGCCAGGGCTCCGGTGGGACAGGCGCTGGCGCACTGGCCGCAATTGACGCACTCGACATCGGCGAGCGGCTTGCCGAACGACGGAATGACGGCGGCCTCGTGCCCGCGGAAGGCGAAATCGATGGCGCCCACGCTTTGGATTTCGTCGCAAACGCGCACGCAATCGCCGCACAGCACGCACTTGTTGGGGTCGCGCACCAGCGATGGCGAGGAGTCGTCCAGCGGCTCCGGGGTATGCACGCTCTTGAATCGGACCTTATCGATGCCGAGCTGGCGCGCCAGGGCTTGCAACTGGCAATTGGCGCTGCGGGCGCAGGTGGGGCAGCGCTGGTCGTGATTGGCCAGCAGCAGTTCGACGGAGATCTTGCGGATCTCGCGGATCTGCTCCGACATGGTGCGAATGCGGAGCCCCGGCTCGGGCGGCGTGGAGCAGGCGCCCTGAATGCCGCGGCCCTCGATTTCCACCAGGCACAAGCGGCAGGCGCCGTAGACGCTCAGCTCGGAGTGGTAGCAGAAAGTGGGGAGATCGATCCCGGCTTTGCGGATCATCTCCAGGATGTTGCGCTCGCCATTGATGGCGATTTCGCGTCCGTCAATCGTAAGTTGGCCGCTCATCTTATATGCCCTCCACCGCGCCCAGGTTGCAGGCCTTGGCGCACGCGGCGCACTTGATGCAGAGGTCCTGGTTAATCCGGTGCGGCTGCTTCTTTTCTCCGGTGATGGCGCCCACGGCGCAGGCCGGGATGCACAACCCGCACCCCTTGCACTTCTGCCGGTTGATTTCGGGACGCAGCAGAGCCTTGCACTGGCCGGTGGCGCAGCGCTTGTGGATGACGTGGTCTTCGTACTCCTGGCGGAAGTAGCGCAGGGTGGAGAGCACCGGATTCGGCGCCGTCTTGCCCAGCCCGCACAGCGAACCCAGTTGCACCGCGCGGGCCAGGTTTTCGAGCAGGGGCAGCGTCTCCGGCGTGCCGCGGCCTTCGATGACGTCGTCCAGCAGCGCCAGCAGTTGCATGGTGCCCTCGCGGCACAGCACGCACTTGCCGCAGGATTCGCGCTGCGTGAACTGCATGAAGAAGCGCGCCACGCTCACCATGCAGGTGCGCTGGTTCATGACAACCAGTCCGCCGGAGCCGATCATGGCGCCCACGGTTTTTAGCGAGTCGAAATCCAGCGGCAGGTCCAGGTGGTCCGGGGTGAGGCAGCCGCCCGAAGGCCCGCCGATCTGCACCGCCTTGAAGCCCTTCTTGCTGATCTTGCCGTTGTCGTCCACCACGCCGCCGCCGATGTTGAAGACGATCTCGCGCAGGGGCGTGCCGAAGGGCACCTCGATGAGGCCGGTGTTAACCACGTGGCCGGTGAGGGCGAAGGTCTTGGTTCCGGGAGAGGTGGGCGTGCCCAGAGCCCGGTAGGCCTCGGCGCCCTTCAGGAGAATCCGCGGCACCTGCGCCAGCGTTTCCACGTTGTTGATGATGGTGGGCTTGCCGCGCAGTCCGGACTGCGCCGGAAATGGCGGCTTGGGCGCGGGCATGCCGCGCAAGCCGTCGATGGAGGCGATCATGGCGGTCTCTTCGCCGCACACGAACGCTCCGGCGCCTTCCATCACTTCGCAGCGGATGCGCTGGCCGCTGGCGAAAACATTCTCGCCCAGAATGCCGCGGGCTTCGGCGTCGCGCACGGCCAGGCGCATGCGCTTGACGGCGAGCGGGTACTCGGCGCGGACGTAGACGTAGGCCTTGTCTGCGCCGATGGCGCGCGCCGCGATCATGAGGCCTTCGATAACGCTATGCGGGTCGCCTTCCATCACGCTGCGGTCCATGAAGGCGCCCGGGTCGCCTTCGTCGCCGTTGCAGATGACGTACTTCTTGGCCGAGTTCTGGGTGCGCGCGGCTTCCCATTTGCGGCCGGTGGGGAATCCGCCGCCCCCGCGTCCGCGCAGGCCGGATTTGGCGATCTCGTTGCAGATATCCACCGGAGTCATTCTGGTGTAGGCCAGTTTTGCGGCTTCGTAGCCGCCGATGGAGAGGTACTCGTCCAGGTTCTCGGGGTCCAGGTAGCCGCAGTCCTTGAGGACGAAGCGGGTCTGGCGCTTATAGAACGGGATCTCGTCGGTGCCGCGATAGACTGTCCGCGTGGATGGGTCGCGGTAGAGCAGGCGGTCCACGGTTTCGCCATGAGCGAGCGTGCGCTCGGCAATCTCGGCCACATCGGCCGGGGTCACTTTGGTGTAGAAGATGCCCTCGGGGAGGATGGTGACCAGCGGACCCATCTGGCAAAAGCCCTGGCAACCGCTCTTGGTGATGTCGCGATGCGGGCAGGCTTCGTGCGAAAGAGACGCATCGGCATTGTGGGCGCGGAAGGCGTCGAGCACTTTCCCTGCCCCGCCGGCCGCGCAGCCGGTGCCGGCACAAACGATGACGCGGCGTTGTGAGCGAATATCGGCGTGCCCGGTAGCGGGTACGGTGGGTTCTACACAGACTGGCATGAAGCCACCTCCCGCGCTGCAATCTCGTTCACGATGGCGATGGCCTTTTCCGGCGTGATCAGGCCATGGACCTCGTCGTCCACCACCATCACCGGCGCCAGGCCGCACGCGCCCAGGCAAGCCACGGTTTCCACGGTGAAAAGCTGGTCGGGGGTGGTGGTGCGCTTTTCGTCGACGTGCAGGCGCTCGCGGAGGGCGTCGAGAATGGGAATGGAGCGTTTCACGTGGCACGCCGTGCCGTCGCAGAGGCGGATGACGTGCTTGCCCTTGGGGGCCAGCGCGAAGTGCGCGTAAAAGGTGGCCACGCCGTACACCCGCGCCGGAGTGACGCCGAGCGAGGTGGCTACATAAGTGAGGACTTCCTCGGGCAGGTACCTATATTCTTCCTGCACCGCCTGCAGGATCGGAATCAGGCGCGCCGGGTGCCGCGCATAACGTTCCAGAATGTCGCATACCGTTTCAAATTTCCGTGCCGCCGTTTGCGGCTGTTCCAGGGTCGCTTGCATGGGTTTCCGTTACCGTTGCCGTGCCACGCTCCGCCATCAGTTTCCGTTCAAGCTTGTAGGACAGTGATGCCAGGGAGTAGTACAGATCTTCGTTCTGTAGGATTACGAATTCGGGGACGCGCAGATGAACCGGGGCAAAGTTCCAGATGGCGCGTATGCCGCCCTCCACCATGAGGTCGGCAACCTTCTGGGCGGCAACCGCTGGGGTGGCGATCACGCCCAGGTGGATGTGCATCCGTTGCGCGAGGTCGAGCAGTTGGTCCAGGTGCAGAACCTCTTTCCCGTGAATGGGTTGGCCGACCTTGTAGGGGTCGGTGTCAAAAGCCGCGATGATGTTCAGGCCAAACTGTCGAAATTTTCCATACCCCATTAGCGCGCTGCCGAGGCTGCCAGCGCCGACTAGGAAAGCCTCTTTGGAGTTGTTCCAGCCCAGGAAGTCCTCGATCCCGCGAAGCAGCGTAAGGGTGACGTAGCCCACTTTGGGCTTTCCGACGATTCCAGTAACTTCAATGTCTTTACGGACTTGCGTGGGGTCCAGATCGAGCGCGCGGGCGATCACGCTGCAGGAGACCTGGGGAATCTCACTGGTGGACATCTCTTGCAGGAGGCGATGGTAGACCGGCAATCGGCGGAGGCTGCCTTCCGGGATTACTCGGGTGCGTCCTGGGGCTGCGGTGTCCATATCGAGAAAATTTTATCGAGAAACTCTTCTCGATTTAGTTTTAGCAGGAACCTGCCGGGGCTGTCAAGTTCGGGGCTCCTGAGCGAACCGCCCCCCTGGGAACTTTCGTCGCGCCGCAGTGTCCAATTCGCCAAGGAGCGACTTATGGGAATGGCACTTGGCGGTAACGGAAAGACGAGGGCGGAAATCAACATGACGCCGATGATCGACGTGCTGCTGGTGCTGATCATCATCTTCATGGTGATCTCGCCCACAAAGTCCAAGGGGCTGCAGACACTGGTGCCCGAGGACTCCTCAACGCGGGTGGAGCGGCCGGATCCGCCGCCGTCCACCGATATCGTGATCACGGTGCACCGCGATGGCGCGGTGGATCTGAACCGGGAAGCGCTCGACATACCGCGGCTGCGCGAACGGTTGGCGCGGTTGTTTCTCGACCAGGGAGCGGTCAACGTGGTCTTCGTGCGTGGCGACCGGGACGTGGATTTCGCGAACGTGGCCGAGGTGATCGACATGACGCACGGCGCGGGTGTGCCACGGATCGCCCTGATGCCTAACTAAGGGCGGCAAGTAGCCCTCACAGTGTGCGGACCGGCGGGAATCGGGCCCGCCGGCCGCACCGCCCCCTTTCGTGATGCAACGTGGTATGAGTAGATCTTCAGGTCTGGACCCCTGCAATCTACTTTCCTAGGAAGATTATGAGCATACGTTTATCCAACGGAACCGAAATCCCGATCGAAATGCACAAGGTGCGCATTGTGCAAAAAGTGCGGCTGGCCCCCGCCCGCGAACGGCTGAAGGCTATGGAAGAGGCGGGATACAACACCTTCCTCCTGCGCTCCCGCGACCTCTTCCTCGACATGCTCACCGATAGCGGCACCAATGCCATGAGTGACAACCAGCTTGCCGCGATGATGCAGTCCGACGACGCCTACGCCGGCTCGGAGAGCTTCTACCGGCTGCACGATGCGGTGCGCGAGATTTTCGGCCTCGAGTACCTCCTGCCTGTCCACCAGGGCCGCGCCGCCGAGCACCTGCTGGCCAAGACCTTCGTCAAGCCGGGCCACATCGTGCCCATGAATTATCACTTCACCACCACCAAGGCGCACTTCAACATGGCCGGCGGCAAGGTGCTGGAACTGTACGGGTCCGAGGCGCTGAACACCCAGAGCGTGTCCCCGTTCAAAGGCAACATGGACCTGGACCGGTTGCGCGCGGCCATCGCAGAGTCCGGCAAGGAGAACGTCTCCTTCGTGCGCATGGAAGCCACCACCAATCTCATTGGCGGCCAGCCGTTCTCCATGCAGAACCTGCGGGATGTGAAGGCGTTGGTCGAGCCGCTGGGTATCTTCCTGGTGGTCGATGCCAGCCTCATTTCCGAGAACGCCTACTTCATCAAGCGGCGCGAGGCGGGATACGAGGACAAGTCCATCACCGAGATTATCCGCGAGATGATGAGCATCGCCGACCTGATGTACCTCTCGGGCCGAAAGAGTTGCAGCGTCCGCGGAGGCATGATCGCCACCAACCGCAAGGACCTGTACGAAGCCATCCGTCCGTGGTTGCCGCTGTACGAGGGCTTCTTTACCTACGGCGGCATGTCGTCGAAGGAAATCGAAGCTATGGCCGTGGGTATCCGGGAAATGGTGGACACGGACGTCGCCGGCTCTTCGGCGGACGCCATCAAGTATTTCGTGGCGCTGCTGATCGAGAAAGGCGTTCCGGTGGTTACGCCGGCCGGCGGGTTGGCGGCGCATGTTGATGCGATGCGCTTCATCCCGCACGTGCCGCAATCCGAATACCCCGCCGGCGCGCTGGCCGCCGCGGCCTACATCATCTCCGGCGCCCGCGGCATGGAGCGCGGCTCGGTTTCGATGGACCGCGACGAAGAAGGCCGGGACGTTCCGGCGGACCTGGAACTGCTGCGCTTGGCGGTACCGCGGCGCGTGTACACCATGTCGCACCTTCAGTACGTGGCGGACCGCTTGCAGTGGCTCTATAAGCACCGCGAATTGGTTGGCGGCCTGAGTTTCACCGAAGAGCCGCCGGTACTGCGCTTCTTCGCCGGCCTGATGGCGCCCACCAAGAGCAACTGGGGCGCGGCGCTGGTTGGTGCGTTCGAGAAGGATTTCGGAACGGAGTGCTAAGTTAGTGGTTCAAAGCTGGCCGCCGATGGATGCGAGTTCATCGGCGGCCAGTTGTGTTAGCGGGCGGTTTCACGCGGATCACCAGCGGCATCTCCAGCGTGTGGATCAACTCCGGCTCTGCGGGGCAGTTGGTGCACACATCCCCGCGGCTTCGAAACCACAGATAGGTTTCAAACATGTCGATGGAATTCACCGCGTCGCTGTCCCCCATCCAGTAGTAATCGTAATTGGCGGCGATGGGGCGGTAGTGAAGCGCCGTGGGGCCGCCCAGCAGCTTCCAGGAGGCCAGTCTGGCGGCGCGGATGGGAATCAGGTACGCCAGCTTGAAAGCCGGCGAGGATTGTATCGGCACAGTGGCCTTAATCAGTTTCCCGCCGATCCCGAAGTCGGAATACGGGCGCACCGGGTAGCCGTTCGGCGCCAGGTCGGAACAAAGCCAGGCCGGGGCCAGGAAAAGAATGCCGCCGGGCTTCAGCACGCGCCGCATCTCCCGCAACGCCTGTTCGGGATTGGGGACGTGCTCCAGCACGAAGACGGTCCAGATGAGATCGAATTCGCCGTCGGGGAATGGAATCGCCCGCGCGTCGGCCTGCACGAAGCGCTTGTGGTAACTGGCCCGGGCCGTAGCGGAGATATCCAGGCCGGTGTAATCCTCGACCACGTCCTGGAGCGAGCCCGCGCCCGAACCAACCTCCAGCGTGTGGGCTCCGTTCATGTGGTACTGCTCCACGAAACCCGCGACCTTCTCCCTGACGTGAAGCCGCTCGCCCTCGCTCCGCACCATGGCTTCGTAGCGGGCCTGGCGGGAGTCGAAACCGGCGTCGTAGAACTGCTGCTGCACCGGTGTGGGCTGGAAGTGAATCGCCTCCGGCAGATCGGTGCGGCTGGGAAAATAGTGGATCACGATTGCCGCGAAGACCACCGCATAGGTTGCCACGCAGACTTTGAGAGGCGATGGCCGGGGAAGCCGCATAGCCACAATGATACGCCGTTCCGCCCTACTCCGCCCGCAACGCCACAATCAGCGCATCGAGCGCGATGGTCTTCTGAATGTTGCGGCGCACGAGCTGGGTCACGTCGTCCACCCGCGTCACGGCTTTGCGAATCCAGGGGAACGAGATGCTCCCGGCGAGCGTCTGCAAATCGCCGCGGATGTCCAGGTTGCGGATTTCGCCGCCGCCTTCGGTCAGCACCAGCAGGTCGCGCAATAACTCGTAGAGCGCCTTCAGATGGAGCTCCAGCTTCTCGCTCTTGGTGCGGGCGATGGTCTCGGACACCGGAATCCACTGGGCGAACGGCGCGGCTCCGGCCGCCACTTTGAGGAGCGTCAGCATGGCGGCGCGCCGCTTGTCGTGGGCTTCGAGATCGAGCGACGCCGCCACACCGGGACTGCCGGCCGCCAGCGCGATGCGCCGCTCGGGCTGGTCCAGGCCGCGGGCGGAGACGAACTCGCGCATCTCGGCGGGCGAGAGCGGCGCGAAGAAGAACGGCACGGCGCGCGAGCGGATGGTGGGCAGCAGGTCGTAGGCGTTGGACGCCGTCAGTATAAGCACCAGGTGATCGGGCGGCTCCTCGAGCGTTTTGAGAAGCGAGTTAGCGGCCTGGTCGTTGGCGCGGTCCACGCCATCGATGAGGAACACGCGCCGGCTCCCATGGTGCGGCAGGTACTGCGCCAGTTCCTTGAGTAGGCGCGTTTGCTGAATGGAGATCTGGCGCAGCGGCCCATCGGGCGCGAAGGTGACGAAGTCCGGATGGCTCGAAAACATCAGCGGATCTTCGTTGCGCTTCTCGGCGGGCCAGCGTTCGCGGTCGGCGATGGTCTCGCGGTTCTCGGGCGCGGCGAGGTCGTCCTTTTCGATCAGCTCCGCGTGGCCCAGCAGGTGGGCGCCCAGGCGGCGGGCGAGGGTGGCCTTGCCGGTGCCTTCGGGGCCCGAGAAGAGCAGCGTTTGCGCGACGCGTTTCTGCGCCACCATCTGCCAGAGCGCCTCGGCGACGTGGTGGTTTCCCCAATAGCCCTCAAACATAGGCGCTCACGATGCTCCAAATCTGGCGTTCGATGGTGTCTATGTCGGCGCGGCCATTCACCACTTTCACGCGATCGGGCTCGGCGGCGGCCAGGGCGTGGTAGGCCTCCCACACGCGGAGGTGGAACTCCAGCGACTGATCGTCCATGCGGGTTTCGCAGTGTGGATTCGCGGCATTGCGGGCGCGGGCGCGGGCCAGGCTGGCTTTGGCATCCACGTCTACCAGGATGGTCAAGTGGGGCTTGACTCCGCGGCAGGCGATGCGCTCCAGCTCAGCGATGGCCGTGGCGCCCAGGCCGCGCCCGTGGCCTTGGTATACCAGCGAGGAATCGGTGAAGCGGTCGGAGAGCACGATGTCGCCGCGCCCGAGGGCCGGCACGATCCACTCATCCACGTTTTGCGCGCGCGAGGCGAAGTACAGGAGGACCTCGGCCACCGGGCTGAGTTCCTGGTTGGCGGAATCCAGAAGGATGCGCCTGATCTTCATGGAGATGGGCGGGCCGCCGGGCTCGGCGGTCTCGACCACGGTTCGGCCCATGGCGCGCAAGCGGGCGGCCAGGCGCTCGATCTGGGTGGTCTTGCCGGAACCGTCCATGCCTTCGAAGGTGATGAATAGACCGCTGGCGGGCATTGGGAACTTTCCATTGTAACTTGCCCGCCGGTTCGCCCCAGAGAATCGTTGGGTACAGGGGTCCGTGCTCACTTTTCGCCGCTTGCGATACCATTGATGTGCCGGGGTGGTTTCCCTTCCTGCCCTGGCGTAGACTGAACTCAGGATGAGCCTTACGTGAACGATGAGGTCGGCACTGAAATGGACTTTTTGCGACGACGGCTTGAGCTGGGGTTAACCCAGGCTGAACTCGGAAGGCGTGTTGGCGTCTCTCAGGGCACGATTTCGGTATGGGAAAACGCGAAGGCCGAACCCGATGAAGTACAGATGGAAACGCTGCGGGCTGTCTTCTCCGGGGGTGCGGAAGGTCATGATAGGCCGGACCCGGATGGGGATCCGGAAGGCTCGGAAACCACTCACACAGCCGGATGGGGTGAGTATCCTCTCGACGCAGTGTTCGTACGCACCGATCAGCGCACCGTCAGCGAGGTTGTAAAGCGCATTCGTGCAAAACGCTACGACCTGAATCCGGAGTTTCAGCGCGAGTTCGTTTGGAAAGACGATAAGCAATCCCGATTGATCGAGTCCTGCATCATGCGAATTCCGCTGCCGGTGTTCTACGTGGCTGAGGCCGAGGATGGCCGGATCGTTGTGGTGGATGGCCTGCAGCGCCTCTCCACCTTCCGTCGCTACCTCGACAACGAGTTGAAGCTGTCGTTTGCTACAGCGGAGGGAAAGCCGCTGCACCCGCTTGAAGGGAAGTTCTTCAAGGATCTCGAGTTGAAGTTACGGGAGCGCGTTGAGGACACCCAACTCACGCTTTACATCCTCGATTCGAAAGCCCCCGAGCGGGCGAGGCTTGACATATTTGAACGCGTGAATAGTGGCGAGCCGCTAACGCGTCAGCAGATGCGCAATAGCCTGTACAGCGGACCTGCTACACGTTGGCTCAAGCGATGCGCTGAGAGTCAGGTTTTCCTGGATGCGACGGGGCGTTCCCTGAAAGCCAAGACGATGCGTGATCGCGAGGCTGTCAATCGTTTCTGCGCTTTTGCCATCGTCGGATGGAAGCAATACCGCGACGGGGAGATGGACAGCTTTCTCGCGGAGGCCCTGAACTCCATGAACGGGATGGCTGAAGAGGATTTAAATCGCCTTGAGGAGAGATTTCTCTGGGCAATGGAGGTCAATAACAGACTCTTCAAGCGCCACGCGTTCCGCAAATCTCTTCGCACCGGAATCGATGCGGACCGGTCTGCTCTCAATATTGCCCTTTTTGATGTGTGCTCGGTGGTCCTTTCCAGGCTGGATGAGAGGACAATATCCATCAACGGCGCGGCAATTAGAGAGTCGGTAGCTGAGCTTCTGGGCGACAGGGAGTTTAATAATGCAATTACATACGCCACTAACGACAAGACGCGAGTCGCCACGCGGTTCAGAGGGCTGGAAAGCAAGTTAGCCGAGGTGACGGCATGATTCGCGGACTTCGCGTAGAGAACTTCAAGTGTTTCGACTCTCTAGCTGTGCCTCTTGCCCCGCTTACACTGTTCACGGGTCTTAACGCGGCGGGTAAGTCAACCGCACTTCAAACCCTGCTACTTCTCTCGCAGACTCTTCGGGCACAACGGGGGCCTGCGGAGCTTCGGTTGAAAGGTCCGCTCGCGAATCTAGGGACGCCTGCCGACGTTATCAATCGGGCTCACGGGGGCGGGAATGAAATTGCCCTCGGCATGAAGACGGACGAGGTCGAGTTGCTGTGGTGGTTTAGCGCAACCGACGATGCTCGGCGGACTCTCAAGCCATCGCGCTTGGAGCTCATTTCCGATGGCTTCCTGAGTAGCGTCGTGGATACCTTTGATGGCATCCGGCCCCGCGGTCTGCACGAGCGGTGCAAGGAGACTCTCGCAATTCTCGACAGTTTGATTTTCTTGAGCGGATCGCGTCAAGTTGACACGGACCTATTCCCGATCCCTGAAGACCGCGACAACTCCATCGGTGATGTCGGCCCCATCGGACAATTCGCTGCCTGGTGGTTTCATCAGGAAGGGGACAGTCCGGTGTCTCCAGACCGCAGTCACAAGGACGTTCCGGCTCCAACCACCCTGCGTCACCAGATAAACACGTGGGCTGCGGATCTTTTTCCGGGTGTCGAGTTCAATGCTCTACCCGTTTCGGGCACAAGCTTCATGCGGCTGGAGATGAAGTCCGGACCTACGTCAGGCTGGACTCGCCCCGCCAATATCGGATACGGAATCTCCTATGCTTTTCCAACACTTACAGCCGGCCTCACGGCGCAAGCGGGCCGCACGTTGATCATAGATTCCCCCGAAGCGCATCTTCATCCGAGGGGCCAGGCGCGGATGGGAGCGTTTTTGGCCCAAATGGCGTCTGCGGGAGTCCAGATACTCCTTGAGACTCACTCGGATCATGTGATGGACGGCGTCAGAATCGCGATCCGGGATGGTGTTCTAAGGCCCGAGGATGCGGCATTTCATTATTTCACCCGGGATGGCAATACGACTAACATCACCACTCCGCAGATCGACGCCGACGGGCGCTTGAGCGAGTGGCCCGAGGGCTTCTTCGATCAGCATCGACGTAATATGGCACATCTTGTGCGGCCCAAGGCCAACATACTCAGATGAGTGATTACGTTTTGAATAGTGCATCCGTTGCGGAGTTGTACGCCGAAGCCGCGTTAGCCCGAGTTCATCTCGCCGCCCTTTTGCGCGGTCTTGCTCTACTGGACTCCGATTCCGATTCGCTTCCATCGCTGCGGCTTAGCACCGATCCATGGCTGCAGCCGCTTGTGCAGGAGGACTCTGACCCTCCGATAACTCTCGGTGAGTTGGCGCGGGGCTTCTATGGGACGGTGGATCACGACCTGGCTGAGTTCTTCGATTCCCTGAATCGCTCGGTACCCGCAGATCATGCTCTCGACGAAGCATCTATCGACGCGATCCTACGCCTCGTGCCAGACGGCCCAGCTGCGGGCTACGAGCGGACTTTTGCCAGCGTTCAGGCTGCCGGCACGGACGGAATTATTTGCGCAGCAATGGACTTTACCCTGGTAGGGCTACTCCGATGCGAATTGTGGAACTTCGACGGGATGGCCTTTGTCTCAGGAGGTGAGACGTATGTTTTCGACCACGTAGCCGAACCTCGTCATGCCAAAGCGATTCGCGGTCGCCGCGTTGCGGGTTTGCGAAGTCGGCTGACAGCGCGCACCTTCTGGTCCTTGAAAGAGCAGGTCTTCCCAAATCTGTTGTTCGGCTTGGACGTGGAGAGTCAGGTCGAAGGATTCAGCACGAAGCTGATGCCGCTTATGTTCCGGCGCCTAGCCGAGCTTGATGCCAGAGCTAGAATGTGGGCCGAATCAGCGGGCGGCCAGTTCCCTGACGGGCAGACCAAGTTCAGGAGCGAGACTTCGAGGACTATGCAGCGCTACGGTGAAGATCGTAGTTTCCGTGGGCACGACGGTGTGAAGCGAACGTTCGAAGAGCACATCTGGATCGATAGGAGTCATCGTATACACGTGTTCCGGGATCTCAGGGCCAAGAGTGTCGAGATCGGTTATGTTGGGAGGCATTTGCCGACAATGGAGTACCCGACATGAGAAGATTCGCATTCAAATGTCGCCGCAGGCAGGTGACGGACTTGGCTCAACTTGAAATTGCACGGCGGGGGCCGCAGCGTGGCCGCCGGAGGACAGGAACCCCATCGCCGCCGCCGTGGTAGCATCGAGGCAAATGGCACTAGCGGAGATCACCAAGCAACTGGCGCAACAGGCAATCCTGTCGGCCACTTCGGGACCGAAGAGCGAGCCTGCCACGGCGGTCGCCGCGGTCCCCGATACAGGGTCCGTCTTCCTGGCCCAGATACAGGCCATGCAGAAGGCCATCAAGGAAGACGAGGAGTTGGTGGCCACCTGGACCGGGGGTGGGGAGAGGCTCAGGGTTATGGAGATCTTCCTGCCATCGCCGGGCGTGGCGGTTCTGGGCGGAATCGACGGCAACCGCCAGGCGGCGCGGGTGGTTTCGGCGGTGGAAGCGCTGCAGGTACTGTGCCGGGTGGTGAAGGCGCCGGCCGGGGTCAAGCCAGTGCGCATTTCGCTCGTGGTGGCCAAGCCGAAAGATAGCTCCCGGTGAGGCTGCGGGCTTCCCCTGATATCTCTGATAATAGGGGACATGGTGCCAGACCGGGCGGCGTGTTACAATTCTCCGTTGACCTTGGAATTATCTCGGTCGGTGGTCGGAGCTGGCCACGGAGCTGGCGCTTCCCAGAGAAGCGTTTGTAACCTGTGTAGTAGCCGGAACGCCTATCCAACCGGAGTGGATGCGTGCGGATGCCGGCACTGAATACGGTGCGGCATGCTGGTTGATTTCGAGCTGATCAAGCGCGCCCAGAAGGGCGATAGTGCGGCGTTCAACGAAATCGTATTGGCTTACCGCAAACGGATATTGGGCAAGATTTCGCGGTTGATCGCGCGGTCGGAGGATGTCGAGGATGTCGCGCAGGAAGTTTTTCTGCGGCTTTATTTTTCGCTCGACCAGCTCCGCACGCCAGAGGTCTTTGAACCGTGGTTGTATCGGCTGACGGTGAATGCGGCCTACGACCACCTTCGCAAGCAGCGGCGGCGCCAGGAGTACCGGATGTCGGATCTGAGCGAACAGCAGATCATGATGGCCGATGCGGCGGCTGGCGGGAAGGTGGAGAAGGACGGCCAGTACAAGAAAAAGACCCGCGAGTTCGTGGAGTCGTTGTTGAGCGAGGTCTCCGAATCGGATCGGGTCCTTCTGATGATGAAGGAAGTGGAAGGCCATTCGCTGAAAGAGCTTGAAAAGATCTACGATGTAAACGAAAATGCTCTAAAGGTCCGGTTGTTTCGGGCCCGGCAACGGGTACTGAAGGCATTCGGAGCGAAAGAGCAGTGACCCGGCAGCGGCCGGCGGAGTGAGAGGTAAACGAAAAATATGTCCCCCATGCGCGGAAATCCCGAAGAGAGGCTGGACGCCCTGTTCCGGGCGTACCGGGAGGCGTGCCCCGATCCCGACGCCAGTCCAAACTTCATGCCGGTGCTGTGGCAGCGCATCGAGGCGCGGCAGACGTATGCCTTCTCCTTGAGACGGATGGCTGGCGGTTTCGTCACGGCTGCGCTGGCGCTTTCCCTGGCACTAGGCGTTTACATGGCGCTCCCGCGCAACACCCAGACCTACACGCCGCAGGCCTATCTGGAGGCTTTGGCGGACGCCCATCCGCTGGATACGCCTGACAGCGTTGGCACGGTATCCATGGACCTGTCCGATCCGGGCAAGTGAGCCACCCTCATGTCAAAGTCCAGGTGGTCCGCCTTTCTGAGTCTCCTGTTGGTGTTCCTGAGCGGGACGGCACTGGGCGCCCTCGGTTTTAGATGGTATACGGTGAATTCGGCGCCCGTCGATAGAGGCCCCGGACCCGGCCCGCGCCCTCCCAGGGACCCGGTCGAGATGAGGAAGCACATTATCGCGGAGATGACCGATGCCGTGAAGTTGACGCCCGACCAGGTGGCCAAACTGAGCGACATCATGGATAACACCCGCACCCGGTTCGAAGAGGTCCACCAGGAGATGAACGCCAAGGGGAAGGCGATCTGGGACGAGCAGACGGAGCAGATCAACGCCATGCTGACGCCCGAGCAGCGTCCTTTGTATCAGCAGCTTCGGGACAAGCACGCACGCGAGCGGGAAGCCCGCGAGAAGCGCCGCGGCATTCAGCAGGATCCCACCAAGAAATAAGGCAGGTCCGGACGGACCTGCCTCTGGTTCCTGAAAAACTCAAACCCCTCAGTCCCGGCTACGCCGTGGGCTGAGCCTTTTTGTCGCCACGCGTGGCTTTGTACTTCCGTTCGAACCGGTCGATACGGCCGGCGGTGTCCATCAGTTTTTGTTTGCCCGTAAAGAACGGGTGGCAGGACGAACAGATTTCCACGCGGATGTCGCCCTTGTGCGTGGATCGCGTTTGAAACACGTGGCCGCAAGCGCAGGTGACGTTGACGGGGTTGTATGCGGGGTGAATACCGGCCTTCATTTTGTTACGGGGATTCCTTTCGAGACTATCAGTATAGCAAAAACACGAACCCCCGTGAGGTCCAAGGACGCCACGGGGGCTGGTAGCCGTCAAAGATTATACCTGAGGCTTGGGGTTGCGCAAGAGGCAGCCGGTCCACAGGAACGTGATCCCGGCACTGAACCGGAATCGGCTACATTAGAGGCTCGACTTTAACAGTCGGCCACCTCCTGCGGTCTTCTACTGCTACTTTCCATTGTGCTGGACCACCTCCTTCTTCAGTGATGTTTCAATCCTCTCATGAGGTCGTTTTGCTGTCAATATGGTTCTCCATATAATGTGGTTTACAGCACCCTCGGATACCATATGCAGTGTTCGGGTTACAGGTTGCGGGCTGCAAAGCGGCACATGGCGAAACCGTCGATGAGCTTGAAGGGGAATTGCCCGGTGGTGTAGTGGCCGCAGGGGAGGGTGAATACCTCGTGGGGAAAACCCAGGTCGCGGAAGGCCTTCAGCACGCCCTGCGAGTAAACCGGGAGGAAGCTGCTATCGTGCCGGGCCCACACCAGCAGGCTCTTGAGCTCCCGGCCTTTGAACCGGTCCAGGTAGCTGGCCGGGCTGATGGGCGCCCAGTAGCGCCGCAGATCGTCCTGGGTGACGGTGTCGCCAAAGCCCCGCCGCACGAACTGGGTGGCCAGGCCGGTCCACACCACGTCGGAAAAATACAGGGAAACGTGGTTGAAGATGCCCACCCGCACGCGCGGGTCGTGGGCGGTGGCGATGAACGCCATGCAAGAGCCCAGGCTGGTGCCCAGAATGCCGATGCGCTCGTAGCCCTGCTGCGCCAGCCAGTCCAGGCAGCAGCGGACATCGATCACCGATTGCCGGGAGGCGTGGATGGTGCGGCCAATGTTGCTGGAGACGTGGTAATCGGCGCGCTGGATCTCCGGCGGCTTGCGCTCTGCGTGGTACGCCATGGTCATGCGCAGGGCGCTGATGCCGAAGCGGTTGAGCAACTTGCCCAGCCCCACGTGGGCGCCCTCGTCGTGGTTCCATTGGGGGAGCAGCACCAGCGCCCGTCCACGGTCCTTGGGAGCTGGCAGCCAGAGCGCCTGGACGGTGTCGTTTTCGGGAACGCCCGAGGGCGCGGCGCTGGTAAACGTCAGCCGGCCCTGATCCAGGCGGTAATCGGTGACGGGCGGGTAGGAATAGAAGCGGGTGGATTCCCGTATGGCTTCCGTGGCATAGCGCGAGACCAGTGCCGGAGCATCGCCATTGATCTGGCTGGGGAATGCCGGAAAACCGGTGCGGGCCAGCCACTCCGCACCCCACTCGAAGGGACGCACCACTCGGTTGGTGTCGCGCGTGGCCAAACGGCGTTCCCAGCGGTCTAACCAGCGGGTGTAGAGTCCTGTCATGGGGCCTGAAGACTCAGTGTATCAGACCCAAAAAAAAGAGCCCCGCTCCGGCAGATGGCTTCCGGATCGGGGCGTACGGAGCCCAAAGGAGGCAACGCACCAAAGCTGACTTCCTCAAACTGACCCAACCGGACCAATTGCATCCCGAGGGCCACCTTCAAGAGGTTCATTCCAGACACCTGGAGGTCCGGGTCTACGGATTTCGGGAGAGGAATACTACGGATTCCGAGAGAATGTCCCCACGAAAGGTGGTGCTGCCCCGTTCCGCCACCCACGGGGAATGTGCCGCAAGGTACAATCGGACCTGTGAGTTCCGCCTCGCCCGACCCCGAAGTTGGCCCGCCCGCCGTAGCAGACCAAGGCGGAAGGGCACTGGCCGGGTTCCTGCTGTCGGGCTTCCTGCTCGCCCTCCTGGGAGCGATTCTGCCCGCGTGGGGCTACAACCGGGTGGACGAGCCGTCCGATTTCATCGCCATCGGGAACTACTTCCTGTGCCTCGGACTGGGGATTGTGGCGGCCTCGGGTGTGGCGCGACGAGTGATGGCGCGCTGGGACGTCAGCCTCCTCTTAGTCTTCGGTTGTGGCATTTCCTGCCTGGCGCTTCTCTTCCTGGCCTGGGCTGCGCCCCCGCATTCCGCGTGGTGGCGCGCAGCGGGAATGCTGGTACTGGGCACTGGGGCCGGGTCGCTCAACATGGCGCTATTCCACGCCATCTCCGGAAGATACCAGGCGGACGCGGCGGGCACCGCGAACCTGGGCGGCGCGTGGTATGGGTTGGGGTGCCTGGCGGCTACCTTGCTGGTGGCTGGGACGTTCTACGCTTACTCGGTGACCACCATCCTCATGCTCATGGCTGTGGTGCCGGGGGTCTTTGCCGTGCTCTATGGGCGCCGGACGCCGGTGGTCCCACCGAAAGCCGCACACCCCACACTGCGGCAGGCGCTGGAGGACTTCCGCAGTCCCGGCGCGGTGATGTTCGCACTCCTCCTCTTTTTCCAGTTTGGCAACGAGTGGTCGATCGCCGGCTGGCTGCCACTGTTTCTGCTCAAGCGCATCCACGGGGTAAGCCCTCCGGCGGCGCTCATGATCCTGGCGTTGTACTGGTCGTGCCTGATGGGGGGGCGTCTGGTGGCGGTGGCCATCCTGCCGCGTGCCCGTCACCGCCGGCTGTTGCTATGGAGCGTGGCGGCGTCTCTGTTCGGCTGTCTGGTGCTGTTCTTCACCGATAACCGGTTCGGCGCGTCCATGGGCGTGGTCTTTCTGGGATGCGGGTACGCCAGCATCTACCCGCTGGTGGCCGAGGCCATCGGGCACCGCTTTCCCTACTACCACCCAGGCTTCTTCAATGGCATCTTTTCGCTGGCGCTGCTGGGCGGTTTGCTGGCCCCGGCGACGCTGGGATATTATGCCAGCGTGACGGGCGTTCAGGTGGTGATTGCGATCCCGCTGATCGGCACGTTCGTGGTGATGCTGCTGCTGGTGGGGATCTGGCTGGAAGCCAAGGTGACCGGGCGATGAACCGCGCGCGGCGCGGGTTGCTAGCCGCGGTCCCGCTGCTGTTGTGGACCGGCGGGTTGGCGGCTGCCACGCTGGCGCAACGCGTGGATGCGGTGCTTGCGGCAACGCCCGTGGCACGCGGCGCACTATGGGGTATCCAGGCGGTGGATCTGGCCACCGGGAAGACCCTTTACGAGCTGAACCCCAACCGCTTCTTCGTCCCGGCGTCCAATACCAAACTGTTCACTACCGCTCTGGCGCTGACGGCTCTCGGCCCCAAAGCCACTTTCCAAACCCGCGTGGTGGCGGCCAACCTGCCCGGCCCCGATGGAGTGCTGCGGGGCCCGCTGCGCCTGCTGGGCGGCGGCGACCCCAACCTCTCCGCCCGGGCCATCCCCTACGACAAGAGCGCCACAGGCGGCGACCCGCTGGCAGCCATCCGGGATCTAGCGGGGCAGGTGGCGGCAAAGGGGGTGAAGCGCATAGCGGGAGACATCGTGGGCGACGACACCTGGTACGTTTGGCAGCCCTACGCCGACGGGTGGATGATCGGCGATCCGGCGGCCGGTTACGGCACCGCCGTGTCGGCGCTGGCCGTCAACGACAACCAGCAGACGGTCTCCATCCGGCCCGGCGCGGTAGTGGGAGATCCGGCTGCGCTGGCGCTCAACCCAGCGATCGAGTATTACCGGATCGAGAACCGATTGCGCACGGTGGCGGCGGACGGCGAGAGCGACCTCCACGTGGACCGCCTGCCGGGAAGCCGCACGCTGCGGGTCTGGGGCGCCATCCCGCTGGGCGGCCAGGGAGACGCCGTGACGCTGGGCATCGACGATCCGGCACTGTGGGCCGCTCTGGCTCTGCGCCAGGCGCTGGTGGACCTCGGCGTCGGGGTGGATGGGGCGGCCGTGGCGGAACACCTGCGGCCCGAAGATGTGCCGGACCTGAAGCACGCCGCTGTGCCGCCCGCCGCCGATATGGGGGTGGAACTGGCGCGGCGAGACTCGGCCGAGCTTCTCGACTGCCTGCGCGTGGTGGACAAAGTAAGCCAGAACCTGCACGCCGAGATGATGTTGCGGGCGGTGGGCCGGGCGCGCCGCAATGTGGGCGGCCGCGAGGCCGGCCTGGCGGAGATGCAGACGTTTCTCGCCGCGGCGGACATTCCCGCCAGCGCCTACGATTTGGTGGACGGCTCGGGCATGGCACGCCTGAACCTGGTGACTCCGGCCACGGTAGTGCGCCTGCTGCGGCACATGCACGCATTGCCCGAGTGGCGCGATTTCCTCTCGCTGCTTCCGGTGGGCGGGGAAGACGGGACGCTGGCGGCGCGGTTCGCTGGGGCGGGGCAGACCGGCCGGGTCCACGCCAAGACCGGCGCGTTGACGCACGTGAGCGCGCTTTCCGGCTACGCCCAGCGGCGCGACAAAACGTGGGTGGCATTCTCGATTCTGGTGAACAATCACGACGGGTCGTCCGCCGAGATACATAAAGCGATGGATCGGGTGTGTGCGCTGCTGATGGAGTAGGGTTCCACACGAACGGGAATACTCCTGCGCGGTGGAGGCTACGCGGCGGCTTCCCGAAGACCTAGCTTATTCACCCCTCCAATCCGCAAGTCCACGATGGCGTTGGCTTCCCGTTCGCGGGCAAGCGCGACCTTCAGGTAATTCCCGGTCAGCGCGGTGCCAGGCTCGTGCAGCGTGACAGCGGAAAGCACTCGCCCCACCATGCGCTCGCGGAAAGCGCGGTTCTTGGATGCGGCCAAATCGCGCAGCACGCGGTTGCGTTCCTTGCGCACCGGAATGGGCACGGCATCGGCGGCTTCGGCGGCAGGCGTGCCGGGGCGTTCGGAGTAGGTGAACACGTGCAAGTAAGTGAACGGGAGCGACTCGACGAACTGCGCGGTCTCGGCGAAATCGGCGTCGGTTTCGCCCGGGAAGCCTACCATCACGTCGGCGCCGATGGCCGCGTCGGGCATCAAGGAGCGGGCTATAAGGACGCGGCCGGCATAATGGTGCGGGCGGTACTTGCGATGCATGCGGCGCAGAATGCGGTCGGAACCGCTCTGCAGCGGCATGTGAACGTGGGGGGCGATGCGTGGGTTGCAAGCCATCAATCCCAGCAGGTCGTCGGAGAAATCCATGGGTTCGACGGAGCTGATGCGCAAGCGCTCGACTTCGGTTTCGGCCAGCAGGCGGCGCAGCAGATCGGCCAAGCGAACGGTGCTGCCGGGCTCGCGTCCCCAGCGGCCCAGGTTGATGCCGCTCAGGACGATTTCGCGGTAACGCGCGGCTAGCGAGCGGACCTGCGCCACCACTTGATCGGCGGGGGCGCTGCGGCTTCGCCCGCGTACGAAGGGGATGACGCAGAAGGAGCAGCGGTTGTTGCAGCCGTCCTGAATCTTCAGGTTAGGACGGGTGCGGTCGCCCGAGGCGTCTTCCACGGGCGACGAGAGGAAATCCCGCTGCGCGAAAATGTCGCCGACGTAGATGTTGCCGTGGTAGGGGGCGGCACCGGGCGGCGGTGCGGGCGCGACGTCAAGGCTTACCAGGTCGGCGATCCGGCTCTTGTGCGAGTTGCCCACCACCCATTCGACACCGGGCATTCCGGCCAGTTCGCGTGGGGCGCGCTGCGCGTAACAGCCGGTGACCAGGATGCGCGCCAGCGGGTTCTCGCGGTGCACGCGGCGGATGGTCTGGCGCACGTCGTCATCGGCGGCGGAGGTGACGGTGCAGGTGTTCAACACCACCAGGTCGGCGGAGGCGCGGTCGCCGGCCGCCTCGAGGCCCTTGGCGGCCAGTAGCGCTTCCACGGCCGCGCCGTCGGATTGCGTGGCACGGCACCCGAAATTCTGGACGAAGAATTTCCCCACCTCTATTGATTATAGGGGGGCGCGGCGTCTGCGATATGATCCCCATATCATGACACTTCGCCTTCCGCTCATCGGGCTGGTTTGGGCGCTGGCCGCGCCTGCCGCCGACTACGCCCTGGGCCCCGATTCCCAGCGCCACGACGGCGTCCCGCGCGGCAAGGTCGCGCAGTTCTCCTATAACGCCTCCCATATCTTCCCGGGCACCACGCGCGATTACTGGGTGTACGTGCCGGCGCAATACGACGGCTCCCATCCCGCCTGCCTCATGGTGTTCCAGGACGGCGCGGGCTTCGCCTCGGAAACCGGCGCGTGGCGCGTGCCGGTGGTCTTCGACAACCTGATCGCACAGGGCGCCATGCCCGTAACCATTGCAGTGATGATCGACCCCGGCGTGCTGCCGGCGGCTCACCCCGAGACGCAGCAGAGCCGCTACAACCGCAGCTTCGAATACGATGGCCTGGGCAGCGGCTATGCCCGCTTCGTGACGGAAGAGATCCTTCCCGAAGTGGCCAAACGGTACAAGTTGTCGGACGATCCAAACGACCGCGCCATCGCCGGGTCCAGTTCCGGCGGCATCGCGGCGTTCACTGCCGCATGGGAGCGGCCTGACGCGTTTCGGCGCGTGCTCAGCTTTATCGGCAGTTTCACCAACCTGCGCGGCGGAGACCGGTACGCCAACCTGATCCGCATCATGGAGCCCAAGCCGCTGCGTATCTTCCTGCAGGATGGATCGAACGACCTGAACATCTACTCGGGCTCGTGGTATCTGGCTAACCAGGCGGTGGCTAAGTCGCTCGACTTCGCGGGTTACGACTGTAAGTTCGAAGTAGGCACCGAAGGCCACAATTCACGTCATGGGGGGGCCATTCTGCCGGATGCGCTGCGCTGGCTGTGGCGCGACTACCCGAGGCCGATCGGCGCTGGGACGGGCGCCGTGGCCCCGGTGGAGCGCCACTTCATTTCGGAGATTCTGGACCCTGGGCGCGACTGGGAACCGGTGGGCGGCACTTACAAAGAAACTGACGCGCCAGCGGTGGACCGCGATGGCAATGTGTACTTCTCGGATGCCGGCTCGTCGGTGATTTACAAGGCCGCGACCGATGGCGCCGTCACGGAGTTCCGCCGGAATACCGGGGGCGTATCGGGGATGATGTTCGGCACCGATGGGAGGCTGTACGCCGTCGAAGGCGACCGCAAGCGCGTGGTGGTGTATCCGCCGGATGGTGGCGTGAAGGTGCTGGCGCAAGGCTTGGATTCGCCCAACGACCTGGCGGTTTCGCCCGCTGGCGACGTGTACTTCAGCGAGACCTACGCCCGGCGGATCTGGATGGTGGATGCGCGCGGCGGCCAGCGGCTGGTCTACGACGGCGCGCACGACGGCCGCATTCTGATGCCCAACGGGGTGCGCCTCTCGCCGGATCATTCGCTGCTTGCAGTAGCGGACACGGTGGGGCGGGCGTGGTCCTTTCAGGTGCAAGCCGATGGGTCGCTGGGCGCGGGCGAGCCGTTCTACCACCTGGAGATGCCCGACGAAGTGGAGCAGGGTCCGGTGCGCAGCGGCGCCGACGGGTTGACGCTCGATGACCAGGGCTTCACTTACTTCGCCACCAAACTGGGGGTGCAGATCTGCGACCAGACGGGGCGCGTGGTGGGGATAGTCCGCAAGCCAGCCGAGACCGATCTTAGTAACCTGGCGTTCGGCGGGGCCGACATGCAGTGGCTCTACGCCACCACCGGTGGGCGGGTATTCCGGCGCCACTTACGGCGGAAGGGCGCGCTGCCGTGGGTGGATGTGAAGCTGCCGAAGCCCCAGTTGTAACTATTTCGGCGGCTTGACGCAAATCGGCGCGGCCGCTATTCGGTGGCCTTGGATGCGGGCCGCGAACCAAGGTGAGGCCAAGTAGTTCCGCGGAGCACTAACTCGGCCGGCAGGATCGCCTCGGGCAACGGCATACGCGGCGAGGAAGCTTTCTCGATGGCCAGCCGCGCCAGTTCGCGGCCGATTTCGAAAAACGGCACGTGAACCGTGGTCAACGGGGGCAGCGTCGAGCGGGCGTCGGGGATGTCGTCAAACCCCAGCAACGAGACGTCTTCCGGCACGCGCAGACCGCGGCGCCGCAACTGCTCCCAGGCGCCCAGTGCGATGTGGTCGGAACCCGCGAAGATGGCGGTCACCGGCACGCCGCGCTCGAGCACGGCCTCGGTCGACGAAAACCCATTCTGGAAGTTGTCGTAGGACAAGCTGACCGTCTGCGCCAGCGGCTCCAGTCCGGCCTCCGCCATGACTTCAGTGTAGGCGCGGTAGCGGCGTTCAAACCAAGGTTGCGAGATGTCGCCGACATAGCAGATGTGCTGGTGGCCCAGGCGAATCAGGTAGCGTGTGGCTTCGCGGGCACCCTCGATTTCGTTCGATCCGGCGCGGTCGAAGCCCGGGTTGGGCGCCTCACCCACCAGGTTCGTGCCGAAGTAGACGTAGGGGATGCTGGCGCGCTCGGTGGCCTCGATCAGGTTGGGGTAGTTGGTACCGGCCAGAATCAGGCAGTCGGCGATTCCGTGCTCGTGCAGCAGGGCGGGCAGCCTTAGGTCCGCGATGGGGGCGCCGGAAGGATAATCGAAGCGCTTGAACACCAGGAAGTAGCCGCGCTCTTCGCAATACTGTTCCGCTCCCAACAGCAACCGCGCGTGCATGGGGTGCAGGAAATCGCGATTGCCGAGGATGAACGTGATGATGGGGCAGGTTTCGCGCAGCGCTTTACGGGCATTGGCGGCGCGGACGTAGTGCAGGCTGCGGGCCGCTTCGGTAACCTTGAGACGAAGTTGCGGGTCCACGCCCCGCCGGTTGTTCAGCGCCCTGGACGCGGTTCCCAGTGAAACGCCCGCCAGGGCCGCGACGTCTACGATAGTGGCCCGGTTGTCACGCTTGCGGCTCCTCACGCCAGAGATAGTACCACACCTGGGTGTTTTCCGGCCTGAATGTGTTCACTAACGCCCGCGGCCCCCGCCCCGCCGTTGCCCTACAATTAACGTAGTGTCTGGGAAAACCTTCTACCTCGAAACCTTCGGCTGCCAGATGAATGTCCACGATTCCGAGAAGATCTCGGGAACGCTGCTGGCGCACGGGTACGTCCCGGTGGAAACGCCCGAGGAAGCCGGCCTGGTCCTCTATAACACGTGCAGCATCCGCGACAAGGCCGAACAGAAGGTCTACAACCGCCTGCGCAATTTCAAGCGCAACGGCAACGGCAAGCTTTTCGGCGTGCTGGGATGCGTGGCGCAACAGGAGGGCGAGCGCATCTTCGACCGCGCGCCGCATGTCGACCTGGTTTGCGGCTCGGCCAGCTACCCGCGGTTCGGCGAGATGTTGCGGCGCCTCGAAGCCGGCGACCGCCGCCTCACCGGCCTGAACCTGGACACCGAAGACACCTTCGACACGCCCTTCACCCGCCGCGACAATCCGCACCGCGCCTACATCACCGTCATCGAAGGCTGCGACAAGCACTGCGCCTATTGCGTGGTGCCGTTCACCCGCGGCGGCGAGCGCAGCCGCACGTCCGAAAGCGTCATGCTGGAAGCGCGCCGCCTGGCGGAATCCGGCTACATCGAAATCCAGCTTCTGGGGCAGAACGTGAACAGCTACCGCGACCCGTCGCCCGCGGGCTGGAATTTCGCGACGCTGCTCGCCCGCGTGGCCGAAGTGCCCGGCATCCGGCGCGTGCGCTTCACCACTTCGCACCCGCGCGATTTCGGCAAAGACATCGTGGACGCCATGGATTCCAACCCGGCCATCTGCGATCACGTCCACCTGCCGGTGCAATCGGGATCCACCGCGGTGCTCGGCGCCATGGACCGCGGCTACGCCCGCGACGATTACATGCGGCGCATCGAGTGGCTGAAGGCCGCGCGCCGCCCCTACGCCATCTCGACCGATATCATCGTGGGTTTCCCCGGCGAAACCGCGCCGGATTTCGAACAAACCCTCGACCTGCTGCGCCAGGTGGAGTACGATTCGCTATTCAGCTTCAAATACTCGCCGCGCCCCAACACGCCGGCGCTGGCGATGGCCGACGCCGTGCCGGACCTGGAGAAGCAGCGCCGCCTGGTGACGCTGCAGGAGCTGCAGCGCGCCATCCAGATCCGCCGCAACGCCGCGCTGATCGGGGTGACGCGCGAGGTTCTGGTGGAAGGGCGCCACGAAACGCTGGGACAGTGGATTGGGCGCACCTCGGACAATCGCACGCTCAACTTCAAATACCGCGGCGGCGACGGGGAATCGCTGCTGGGACGGCTGCTCGATGTGCGCGTCACGCAAGCCGGGCCTAACTCCTTGGTGGGTGAGAGCGTAACTGTGGTGTAATGAAGTTGCGGAGGGCGCCATGGAAGTGGAGATGAAAATTCGCGGGCTCATGATGGACCCCGTAACCAATATGCCCATCGTGATTCTGAAGGACGTGAACGGCAATACCGTGCTTCCTATTTGGGTGGGCGTGTACGAGGCCAATGCCATTGCCCTCGAAATCGAAAAGGTATCCACGCCGCGCCCCATGACCCACGACCTCATCAAGACGCTTCTGCTGGGGTTGAACACCGGCCTGCGCAAAGTGGTGGTGAGCGAGCTTAAGGACGACACCTTCTACGCGGTGATCTGGCTGGACCGCGACGGCGAGCTGATCAGCGTGGATTCGCGCCCCAGCGACGCCCTGGCGCTGGCGCTCCGCCTGGACTGCCCGATTTACGTGGAAGAGACGGTGCTGAAATCGTCCAAACTGGCCGCCACGGTTTCCGAAAAAGTTAACAACGACGAACTGCGGCGCTGGCTGGAGGGCCTCAACGACGAGGACCTCGGCCGCTACAAAATGTGAGGTTGCCGTGTCGCCCATCCCGCCCAAGCAGCCCGTGCCCGAGGAATTGACGGCGCGCCTGACGGCCGCCGGAATCTGGCAAATGGTGAATGCGGCTTGCTACGGAGTGTTCGTGCGCGAAGGCTGCGTGGTGGTGGCGCAGCGCGATCCCGACACCGGGGTCTACACTTCGCTCGGCAGTTCGGGCTATCCATTAGAAGGCGTGGGCTTGGCATTCTTGCAGTGGGACGGGGACCGGGTGTTTCTCTACCACAAGGACTGCGGCGCCGTGCAGGCCACCGAAGAGCAGGTGGAAACACTTCGAAAGTTCTCCGCGGACGTGACGGCCGCGCTCGGGCTGGAGCAGGCCGCGGGCGCTTGAGCCCGCTCAACTTGAGCGGACCAGATTCACTTTCTGATTGATTCTGAGCGAGTTACAGTTCTTAGCCCGCTCAAGTTGAGCGGGCCCGGCGCCCCGTGCGGCCAAATCCTGGCTGCGGGCCACGTGCGATACCGCCCGCGCGAACTGGCACTTCCCCAAAATACTGTTCATAATTGGATCTCGGAGGGTGCCGATGCGCTACTTGTCTGTGTTCCTGGTTCTGCTGCTTTCCCTGCCCTTCTCGCCGCTTGCCGCGGCGCAGACGGCGCCCGCGAATCTCAACCTGGTGATTGTGGAGGGCGACGGCGCCATCAACAACATCCGCCAGCGCACCGCCCGCGAGCCCATCGTGCAGGTGGAGGACGAAAACCACAAACCCGTCGCTGGAGCGGTGGTGGTCTTCCTGCTGCCCAACCAGGGCGCCGGCGGCACCTTCGCCAACGGCTCGCATAGCCTGACCGTGATCACCGACGAGCGGGGCCGCGCCGTGGCGCGCGGCTTGCGCCCCAACACCGCCCAGGGCCAGTTCCAGATCCACGTCAACGTTTCCTACAATGGCCAGACCGCCAGCACCACCATCAAACAGACCAACGCCGCGGGCGCGGCTGCCGGTGCGGCGGCGGCCGGCGGAATTTCGGGCAAGTTGCTGGCCGTGCTGATCGTGGTGGGCGCGGCGGCGGTGGCCGGCGGAGTTTATGCCGCCACGCATTCGGACGGCTCTACGAACAACTCCACCATACCGGCTGGCACTTCCACCATCAGCATCGCGGCCGGTGGGGGCTCCGTGGGGGCGCCGAGGTGACCGCCATGACTTCTCGAACGCTCTCTGCAATCCTGTTTGCGATTACGGCCGTGCCCCTCTGCGGACAGCCCGGCCAGATCGGCGGTCCTGTAGCCGGCTTCGTCTTCGATGGCTCGGTTGCCGCGCTACGGCCGATCCTGGGAATCCCCGGTGCTGCGACACTCGGTGCACCGCTGGACGCCGGTTTCACGCTGTCGTGGGCGTCCGTCGCCCCGCGCCAGGATTCGGCCATCGCCGCCGATTCGAACGGCGCTCTGCACCTGCTGCGCCTCGGTTCCGGCATCGCCGAAGTGCGCTGCGGCGTTTGCCCCTCCAGCGCCGATGCCGCGGTCTTCAGCCCCTCCGGCACCTCCGTGGCATTGCACTCGGCGGGGCGCGTGCAGATTATCACCGGATTGCCGGATGCCCCAGCAACGGGTGCGAGCTTCGAAGTTGTGGCGCCGTCGCCGGGCCTGGCACTCAGCGACGATGGGGCGTGGCTGCTGGTGTCCGCCGCCGGTTCGGCCGAACTTTTCGCCGCGAGCGGCGGACCGCGCCAACTCCTACGCACCGGCGCCCACCCGCTGGTGGCATTCGCCGCCGGCGGCCACGACGCGGCGGTAGCGGATCCCGAACGCGGCGCGTTGACGCTCATCCGCGACGTGGCGGGGGCGTCCGTGGAGCGGCCTCTGACCGGCATGCGGCACGCACGTGCACTGGCGTTTTCAAGCGATGGCAGCCAGTTGCTTCTGGCCAACCCGGCGGAGCGCGCGGTAGCGGTGGTCGACACCGCCTCTGGCGCGCTTCAGACAGTCGCCTGCGACTGCGCGCCCTCGGGCCTTACCGCTATGGGCAAGGTGGTGCGTCTGAACGAAACCGGCGCGGGACCGCTCTGGCTGTTGGATGCCGAGGCTACCGCCGAGCCGCGGATGCTGTTCGTCCCGGTTGCGCAGTAGGAGTTAGACGATGCGGCTCGGAGCAACGTGCCTCCTCATCGCCCTCTGCGGCGCAATCCGCGGCCAGCAGTTTCCGCCCGCCACGGAGAAGCATGGAGCCTTCTCGCTTCCCGATGCCGCGGGCGCGCGGTTGCTGGCGAACCCCACCCTGCCGCATCCCGACCGGTTCCACACGGCGCTGTGCGGCGGCGGCGGCCGCTTCTCCGTGCGCTTCGACCGCAACCAGGCCGAAAACAAAGATAACGACGGCAGACGAACGGCCAAGAATTTCGACAAGATGGCGGGCGGCGTATTTACCGTGCTTCAAGGCAAAGTGGCGCCGGGCGCGGTCTGCTTCCTGGCCAGCGACGCCTTGCTGCAAGCGGCCTCCGTGCTGACGCCAGAGCCCGCGGCCAAGCCCGGCGCTTGCGGCGCGGGCACCAGCGAAAAGCTGGCCGCATCGCGCAACCGCGGTGTGACCAACTGCTGGCAGGTAGCGGCGCTGCCGGCCGGCCGCCAACTTGTCCTCGCCGAGTTCGCCCGCCAGAACAAGGATGCGCTGGCGAGCGCGGTTCTGATCGACGGCAACCAGACCGTCGCCGCCGATTTCCACGCGGTGTTCCGAGGCGAAGGGCAAGACCTGTGGCGCGCCGACGATGGCGGCGTCTTCTCGGCCGAGGGATTCGAGGTGGTGTTCCTGCTGCAACACGGCACTGCCTACACACTGGGCATCAGTTGGCGCGGGACCGAAGGCGTGACGCTGCTGCTCTACGATTCCACTGGCGCCCGCTTCACCCAAGTGATTGCCGACTACTGGTATCAGGCGCCGGTGTAATATGTGGGGCAGGCTGTCAGCCTGCGGCGGGTTGTCAACCCGCCTTCCGATCTCTCAGCCGGCGCCGCGGTCGCGAAGACCCGTTTGCGGCTTGCCGCGTTGGCGAGCAGGCTGACAGCATGCGAGGGGTTGTCGACCGGCCTGTGCGGCCTCGTGCAGAGCCGCCCAGGCGGACTGACAGTCCGCCGCAGGCTGACAGCCTGCCCCACAAATACACCACCCCGCGCTTGCCAACGCTCTCCGAAACCGGCAAGATACACGTTATGCGAAACCTCGTCTTCTGGCTGCTGGCCGCCTCCGCGTTCGGCGCGTCTCCAACCACCGCTATCAAGGTTGACCAGGTAGGCTACGCTACCAACCAGCCCAAAGTGGCGCTGGTGGAATTCAAGGCCTCCGCCACGGAGTTCATCGTGCGCCGCGCCCCCGATGGGCCGGCCGCTTTCCGCGGGAAACTGGCCGCGCCGATGGTGGACGCCGATTCGGGCGACACGGTGCAGGCCGCCGATTTCACCAAGCTCGTCAAGACCGGGCGCTACTTCATCGAGGTCCCGGGCGTGGGCCGGAGCTGGGAATTCGCCATCGGGCCGGACGTGTACTCGCGCGCCTGGTACCTGGCCATGCGCTCCTATTACGGCCAGCGCTGCGGGACGGCCGTCGATCTCGGCCCCGAGTTTCCCGGCTTCAAACACGATGCCTGTCACCTGGATGGCGCCTTCCACGCGTCGTCGGGGAAGACCGGGCCGCACGAATCCCGGGGCGGCTGGCACGATGCCGGCGATTACGGCCGCTACGTGGTCAACTCCGGCATCGCCACCGGCACGCTGCTGTGGACGTTCGAAATGTTCGAGCCGCGGGTTCGCGGCATCAAGCTCAACCTTCCGGAATCCGGCAACGGCATGCCGGACATCCTCAACGAGATCCGCTGGAACCTGAACTGGATGCTCTCCATGCAGGATGAGGATGGCGGCGTTTGGCACAAGCAGACCAGCGAGCAGTTCTGCCCGTTCATCATGCCGGAGAAGGACAAGCTGGTGAGCTTCGTCATCGGCACCGGCCAGGAGCCTTTCAAGAGTAGCTGCGCCACGGGCGACCTGGTAGCGGTGGCGGCCATTGCGGCGCGGGTGTTCAAGCCCATCGACCCGGTCTACGCCGAGCGCTGCCTGCGCGCCGCGCGGCTGGGGTTCGAGTGGCTCGCCAAGCACCCCAACGTCACCTTCCGCAATCCGGCGGGCGTCGGCACCGGCGCCTACGGCGATGGCAATTGCTCCGACGAACGCTTGTGGGCAGCCGCCGAGTTATGGCGAACCACGCGCGACGAAGCCTACCAGCGCGCCTTCCTGGAGTTGTATCCGGATTTCCGCAACGCCATCGGCCCCGCCAATCCGCAAAGCTGGGGCAACGTCGCCAACCTGGCGCTGTGGACCTACGGGCTGGGCGGCGGCCCGGACGCCACGGTGACGGGCGAAATCCGCCGCAATTCCCTGAGCGCCGCTGACGAGATCGTCACGCGCACTGCCGCCAACCCCTACCGCATCAGCATGGCCACGGGAAATTACGTCTGGGGGTCGAACTCGGTGGTGGCGAATTACGGGATGCAGCTTTTGGTGGCCAACGCCCTGCAGGCCAACCCTCGGTATGTCGAGACGGCCATCGAGAACCTGCACTACCTGCTGGGGCGGAACACATTCTCGCTCTCGTTCGTGACGCAGGTGGGAGCCAACCCGGTGCTGCATCCGCACCATCGGCCGAGCGGCGCCGATGGCATCGACGCGCCGTGGCCGGGCCTGCTGGTAGGCGGCCCCAACCGCACGCGGCAGGACGAGGCCATGCGCGACCCGAAGAAGTTGCCCGCCGGCCTGCCCCCCGCCAAGATGTACCTGGACGACCAGGAGGCCTACGCCGCCAACGAAGTGGCCATCAACTGGAACGCGGCGCTGGTGTACCTGCTGGCGGGCGCGCTGGCCGGGAAGTGACAGTTTTGTGTGGGGCAGGATGGCATCCGGCGGCCGAGTGGCACTCGGCCCGGCGAGCGAAGCTCGCCAGCGCGGGGCAGCGAACCTGCCGCGGAAGACACGACTCCGCGCGTGAGGGGGAGTGTTCGCTCGTCTGGGCAGCCTCTACCGATGATCGAGAAGGCGGGTTAACAACCCGCCGCAGGCTGACAGCCTGCCCCACAACGCTCCTGGCGTATAATAGAAGTATCTGTGAGAGGTTCTGTGGTTCCACGCGCCTGCCTTCGTTATTTCACTCATAGCCTGATGTTGCCGGTTCTGGAAAGCGGCGAGGAGACCCTCGTCGGCGGCCAGGCGGTGATGGAGGGCGTGATGATGCGCGCCCCGCACAGCTACTGCGTGGCGGTGCGCAAGAAGAGCGGCGAGATCGTCACCGAAGAAATGAACCTGCCGCGGATGTCGGAGCAGTACCCCATCTTCAAGTTGCCCATTTTCCGCGGCATGGGCACGCTGTTTCAGGCCATGAAGCTGGGCATCAAGTCGCTGCAATTCTCCACCAACATCGCGGTGGAAGACGAAGCCCAGGCGGAGTGCCGGAAGAACCCGGACGCCAAGCCCGTGAAGGAGCTCCCTAAGTGGGTGCTTACCGCCAACCTGGTAGTGATGGTGGGCTCGTTCCTGTTCCTCTATAAGTTCCTGCCGCTGTTTCTGGCGACGCGGCTGGGGAAGTTCTACCCGGCGCTGGCGTCGGGGCTGGCGTTCAACTTCATGGACGGCGCCATCCGCATCGCCATCTTCCTGGCGTTCATGATCGTCCTTTCGCGGCTGAAGGATATTAAGCGGCTGTTCGAGTATCATGGGGCGGAACATAAGGTGGTTTTCAACTTCGAGAGCGGACAGCCGGTATCGGTCGAGGCCGCGCAGAAGTTCACCACCTATCACCCGCGCTGCGGCACCAGCTTCCTGATGCTGCTGATGTTCGTCTCCATGTTCTTTTACGTGTTCATTCCGTTCACCGGTTTTCTGCCCAAACTGTTGATGCGCGTGGCGCTGGTGCCGGTGATCGTGGGCGTCTGCTACGAGATGATCCGCTATGCGGCCAAGCATCCCGGCGGTTTGCTCAAGGTTCTCACCGCGCCCGGTTTGTGGTTGCAGCGCATCACCACGCAGCCGCCGTCCGACACTCAGACCGAGGTCGCCGTGCACGCGCTCAACCACGCCATGACGCTCGAAAAGGCCCAGGGCGGCGAGTTGGTGATCGGATAAGCGGCCTAACTCATCCCATGCAATCCGTCCCGAAACTCGAAGCTCTTGAAAAGCGCTTCGATGAACTTACCCGGCAGATGGCCGATCCGGCGGTGATCGCCAACTCCGACTTATACCGCAAGGTCGCCAAAGAGCAGAGCGAACTTACCGATACGGTGAGCAAGTTCCGCGAATGGAAGAAGGCCGAAAGCCAACTCTCACAAGCGCGCACCATGCTGCGCGACTCCGACGCCGACCTCCGCGCCATGGCCCAGGAGGAGATCGCCCAACTCGAGCCAGAACTGGCGCGCATCGAGGAGGAGATCAACATCCTCCTGCTGCCCAAGGATCCCAACGAGGATAAGAACATCGTGCTCGAAATCCGCGCCGGCACGGGCGGCGACGAGGCCTCGCTGTTCGTCGCCGAGGTGTTCCGCATGTACTCGCGCTACGCCGAGGGCAAGCGCTGGAAGATGGAAGTCATGTCCAGCAGCGAGAGCGCCGCGGGCGGGCTGAAGGAAGTGATCGCGCTGGTGACCGGCGAAAAAGTATTCCGCAATCTGAAGTACGAGAGCGGCGTGCACCGCGTGCAACGCGTTCCGGTGACCGAGCAGCAGGGCCGCGTGCACACCTCGGCGATCACGGTGGCCGTGCTGCCCGAGGCCGACGAGGTGGAGGTGAAGCTGGAACCGAAGGACGTGCGCGTCGACACGTTCTGCTCCTCGGGCCCCGGCGGGCAATCGGTGAACACCACTTACTCGGCGGTGCGGTTGACCCACATTCCCACCGGCTTGGTGGTTTCCTGCCAGGACGAGAAATCGCAGATCAAGAACCGCGCCAAGGCGGAGCGCGTGTTGCGCTCGCGACTCTACGAACTGGAGCTGGAAAAGCAGCAGGCCACGGTCGGCGCCGAACGCCGCAGCATGGTAGGCACGGGCGACCGCAGCGAGAAGATCCGCACCTATAACTTCCCGCAGGACCGCCTCACCGACCACCGCATCGGGTTCACCGTTCACCAGCTCGATGCCATCATGGACGGCAAGCTGCAGCCGGTGATCGACGCCCTGATCGCCCACTACCGCAGCACCGCGGGCGGCAACGGATCGAGCGGCGGCGGCAAACCGCCCGCGGAATGACCGCCGGCGCGGCGCTGCGGCAGGGGACCGAGGTCCTTGAAGATGCCGGTGTCGCCGTGCCAAGGCTTACCGCGGAAGTGCTGCTGGCCTTCGCGCTGGCTTGCGAGCGCGAACATTTCTACGCCCATCCCGAGCGGGAGTTGAGCGATAGCGAGTGGCTGCACTACGGTCGCTACCTGCATGAGCGGATGCAGGGCAAGCCCACGCAATACATCACGCATCGCCAGGAGTTTTATGGCCGCGAGTTCCGCGTGACGCCGGAAGTGCTGATCCCGCGGCCGGAGACGGAGCACGTGGTGGAAACCGCGCTGGAAGTGGCGCGCGGTGCACGGCGGATTCTGGATGTGGGCACCGGCTCCGGCGCGCTGGCGGTCACGCTGCAACTGGAAACCGGCGCCGAGGTGTGGGCCACGGACATTTCGCCGGCCGCCGCCGCGGTAGCCGCCGGAAACGCGGCGCGGCTGGGAGCGCGAGTGGGCATCGCGGTGTGCGACCTGATGGAGGCCGTGGCGCCGGGCTCGATGGACCTGGTGGCATCCAACCCGCCCTACGTGCCCGTGACCGCCAAAGAGGGTCTGCAACGCGAGGTGCGCGATTGGGAGCCCCACGTGGCGCTATTCGCGGGCGCGGGCGGGTTCGACCTCTACGACCGCATCGTGGCGGACGCACCGCGGGTTCTGCGGCCGGGAGGGTGGCTGGTGATGGAGTTGGGCTTCGGCTGCCACGAGCATGTTGAGCGGCTGCTGGCGGACTGGCGGGATCTGCGGATCGTGCCGGATCTGGCGGGTATTCCGCGCGTGGCGGCGGCGCGGGTCGGGTAGACGCGCGCCCCTCCGTGCCCGGTGTCTGGCGTGAATTGCCGCAAACCGGGGGACGCTCTGCTGACTACTTGCCCAAACGGCTCTCTGGAGTGGGGTCGCTTGCCCCTGCTTCAAGCCGGGGAAGGCTAGACGGCGGCGCGATCTCCGCGTTCTTCGCGTACCACCTCTCAATCATGAGGGCGGACAGACGATTCCCCAGTGGCCTCCAGGCAGGCACGAATTCTGGAAAGCCCTCCTGATTCCTCCTCGCCGAGATCAACCGCACAAAAGTCTTTGACCCGTCGGCGGCCCGAAACCTCAGGATTGCCGTTGTCTTCTCACGGGCCATCAGGTAAAACGCAACCCTCGCGCCCGCAGGGCGCACCGCCCGGCCCGACGACCTGAGCACGAACTCCGACATGGGCTCCAGGGTGTGGCGGTTTAGCTCGGCCGTCAGTGCATCGGTCCAATCAGATGCGCCGACGGTAGCCTTGTCGCCCGGTCTCAATGCGTGGGAGACACTTAGTTTTCCGCTCGGACGCTTTACTCGCTCAACGAGCGTCAGCGTGATATTCACCGCCACGACCTGCCCGACATTCTCGATTTCGATTCCTTCTGGGACGGCGCTCAGAATCAGCTTAGGGCGAGTATCGTGCTTGAACCGCCTATACGAAAGCACGAACGCAAGGGCCGATATGATGAGGCTGCATGGCGCCATCCAGTTCTGCTTCAACAGGGCGGTGAGCACGAGTGTCTCTCCCGGGTACTAATCCGTACCCCGTTCTAACCCGGAGGGCCAGCCTCCTCGTACGCGGGGCGCTATTGTTTCGGGCCCGCTTTTGGTTTCCATTCCCGGGCCAAGCGTTGTGCCTCGGCGACCTGGTCCCGAGTCATCTCCCCGGCAACGACGTCCCGTTCCTTGATGCTTTCTGCCACACCGGCGGCGCCCGCAAGATTGAACACATGTGCGCCTGAACGTTGTCCTGCGGGACGCCTTGGCCCCGCCAGTACATGACACCGAGGTTGTGCTGGGCCGACGCGTGTCCTTGATCCGCCGCCAGACGGAGCCACCGCAAAGCCTCCTTATCGTCCTGCGGCGCACCTTGGCCTTTCAAGTACATGGAACCGAGGTTGAACTGCGCGGCCGCCTCGCCCTGATCCGCCGCCATTCGATACCAGCGCGTGACCTCCTTGCTGTCCTGCGGGACGCCTTCGCCGTTGGCGTACTTGAGGCCGAGGTTGAACTGCGCCTCAGCGTTTCCTCGGTCCGCCGCCATGCGGTACCATTTCGCGGCTTCGCCGTAGTCCTGCGGCGCACCCAGGCCTTGGTCATACATGAGGCCGAGGCTGAACTGCGCACTCGCGTTCCGGTCCGCCGCCATACGGTACCAGCGCAGGGCTTCCTTGTAGTCTTGCGGGACGCCTTGGCCAAAGTAATACGCGGTAGCTATGTTGACCTGCGCATGCGCGTCTCCCTGCTCCGCCGCCAAACGGGACCACCGCAAGGCCTCCCCGTAGTCCTGAGGGACCCCTTGGCCCTTCGCGTACATGACGCCCAGGTTGACCTGTGCGTACTCGTCTCCCTGCTCCGCTGCCAAACGGAGCCACCTCGCAGCTTCCTTGTAGTCCTGCGGGAGTTGACCCTCAAGGTACATAGCGCCGAGGGATTGCTGCGCCCGCGCGTTTCCTTAGCCCGCCGACAAACGGTACCACTTCGCGGCCTCCTTGTAGTCCTGCTGGACACCTTCGCCTTTGCGATACATGGTGCCCAGGTTCAACTGCGCCGCACCGTCACCCATCCTCGCCAAAGGAAGGAACTCCTTTAGGGCCGTGGCGTAATCACCGTTCTGGTATGCGCGCTGCCCGGCCCCGAAGTCGGCCAAAGCTGGCAGGCCCAGCGCGAAGAGCAGGACTGCAGCCTTCACGGGTACAGAATAGCGCGTTTCCCTTCGCCTGCGGCTGTCGGTAACCACACATGGTAGACTTGGCCGCAGAAGGTGCGAAATGTTAGAACAACAGTGGAGGGACGAAGTCGGTGCTGTGATTGACGAATCTGGCTCAGCTTGGAGGCTCCATGCGGCCTGGTGCGACCAGAGCAGTACATCTTGCTTTGCTCGCTTCGCCAGGGGCGGAGAATCGAAACAGGTCAAGGTATCGCTCGACGAATTCCATACGGCCGAGGCCAGAAGGAAGGAAATCATCCGACAACTGGCTGGCGCGGATTAGTCATCGACCGCGTGCCGCTGCCCGCCCCCGGGGCGCCAGCGCGGTGCCACCCGTGCCGCGGAAGTCGCCCGGCCGCGGCGGGACCGGTTAGGGCTGGGCGACTACACAGGACCGGCCTTCTGGCCTGCTGCGATCAGCCCTCGAATGCCGTCGGTTTAGGCTGCTGCGGAAACGAGTTGGAGGCTGCCCAAGTGGCGGTAGTCTTTGGGGTTGTTCGTAACCAGTGGCGCGGACAGGACCAGAGCGCTGGCGGCAATCCACGCATCGGCCCCGCTCATGGGGCGCCCTTTCCTCACGCTCTCGTTTCGAATCTGTGCCCAGGTCGAACATAGCAGACTGTCCGAATTCAGGACTGAGAAATCCGCGAGATATTCCTCCAGCAAGTCCCGCTTGCGTTGCCCCCAATTCGCGTCCAACGCACCTTGGCGCATTTCCGCCAATGTCATGAACGAGACAATCAACTCGGCGCCACGGATGATGCTCACATACCTCGGAGCAAACACGGGGTGCCATTTGAAAATGAAACTGGCAACGTCCGTGTCAACTACCAGTCTTGCCGCTGCGTTTGGAGGAGAGGTCAGAACGGCGCTGCTCATAGACGAGGTCTACGTAGGCTTCGGATTCTTCGGCAGGTCCAGGATCGATGTGGCTCAACAGCCGGTCGAGATCGAACGGGCATGCCCGAACGAGGTTAGGCGGATCCTTGACAGGCTGTGACGGCACACGTTCCATCTTGATGACCATTCTACCGCTACTGAAGCATGCTGAGGGCGGTGATCAAAGGAAATAACCGCCGTCAGTTTCGCACCCGTCTCTGGTGCGTCGACGGGATCTTCATATCCTCGCGGTACTTCGCCACCGTGCGCCTGGTCACGTTGATCCCCTGGGTCTGCAGCATGGCGGTGATCTGCTCGTCGGTCAGCGGCTTCGAGCGGTCCTCGTCCTCGATCATCTTCTTCACCATGCGCTTCAGCAGCAGCAGCGGCGTGCCCCCGCCGGACGGGCCCTGCACGGCTTCGGAGAAGAAATAGCGCAGCTCGAAAACGCCCTGCGGCGTGTGCACGTACTTGCCGGCCACGGCGCGGCTCACGGTGGAGGGGTGGACGCCCACTTCCTCGGCCACCTCCTTGATCATCATGGGCTTCAGCGAATCCAGGCCGTGCGAGAGGAATTCGATCTGCCGCCGCACGATGGCCTGGCAGACTTTCATGATGGTCTGCTTCCGCTGCTCGATGTTCTTCATGAGCTGAATGGCGGAGGTGTAGCGCTCGCGGACGTAATCGCGGACTTCCTTGGTGGCGCCGTTCTCGCGGTCCAGCATGCGGCGGTACTGGGCGTTGAGGCGGAGCTGCGGCACGTCCTCGTCGTTCATTTGGATGATGTAATCGTCGCCATCCTTGATGAAGGAAACGTCCGGTTCCACCACGCGCGCGCCGGCGCCGGAATAGCGCAGGCCGGGCCGCGGATTGAGGTGGTGGATCACGTGGACGGCCACCTCGACGTGCTGCATGGGGCGGCCCAACAGGCGGGCGATTTCCTTGTACTGGCGGGTCTCCAGCAGCCGCATGTGGTGGGTGACGATCTGCCAGGCCACGCCGCCCTTGCCGTTGAGGCTCTCAATCTGCAGCAGCAGGCACTCCTGCAGGTTGCGCGCGCCCACGCCGGCCGGGTCGAGCGACTGCACGAACTTCAGGCCTTCGGTGACCTCCTCGGGCTTGTGCTCGCCGGCGGCGGCGATCTCGTCGAGCGACGCCGAAAGGTAGCCGTCCTCGTCCAGGTTGCCGATGATGCTCTCGGCGGCGTCGCGGATGCCGCCCGAAACCACGCTGACGCTCAACTGCGAGCGCAGGTGGTCGCCCAGGGTCATGGGGGCGGAGAGGAACGTCTCGAAGGACGGTTTCTCGACGGATTCCGCGGCCGGGCTCTTATAGCCAGGGTCCAGGTAGTCGTCGAAGAAGGAACCGAAGTCGATTTCGTCGAAGGGGTCGGTGGCGGCGGGGGTGTCCAGGGCCGGGTCGTTGGACGTGGGGACGTCGGGCTCGGCGACCGCGGCGGCGGCTTCCTCGGCATCGGGGAACAGGTTGCCGTTGATGGGGCCGCTGCCGGAGATGCCATCCACGGCGTTGGCGTCGCTCAGTACGGCGGCTTCCAGGAGCTGCTTGTCGGCCGGGTCAATGACCGGTTCGGCCTCGAGCAGGGGTTGCAATTCCTCGGGGGTGATCTCTTCGCCGGACTCCTCGGTGCTTTCTTCCAGCACCGGGTTCTTGACGATCTCCTGGGTGATCATCTCCTTCAGCTCCAGCCGGTTAAGCTGCAGCACGGTGACCATCTGAACCAGGCCCGGGGTCAGAATCTGCTTCTGCGCAACCTTGAGTTGGAGTCTTGGCGACAGGAAGCTCATCTGCTAACCATAGTATCACTGGATTAACGCATAACGGTGATAACGAACCTCCCGCCAACGGTCATTGGCAACTGACGTGCTTGCGCAATGGCCGCGATATCCCGTGCCGGCGCCGAACCGCCGTGTGGCCGGACCGTCGTCCTGGGGGTATCATGCAATATGCACCATGGAGACTCGCGATTTCGCGAACCAAGGCGCGGCCACTCATTAAACGGAAGGAATAGGATTTGAAAATGCGACGCAAGTCCTTTATGAGTGCGCTTGCAATAGCCGGTTTGATATCCGTGTTCACGGTAAGCTGCTGGGCGCAGATGGCGGGGCCGACCGCTCTCATCACCCAGGCAATCGACGAAAGCAAGCTGGTTACTTTGGCGGGCAACACGCGCTCCGAAGCGAACAAACAGAACGACCGGGGGCTTGCCGGCGACGATCTGCACCTGGACATGTACCTTCAGTTGAAGCGTTCGCCGGAGCAGGACCTCGCGGCTCGACAGTTCGTCGAATCGCTCACCGACAAGTCCTCCGGCAACTTCCACAAGTGGATCGCGGCGGCGGAGTTCGGACAGCGGTTCGGCGCGGCTCCCGGCGATATTGAGGCCGTTTCGCGCTGGCTGGAATCGCACGGGTTCAGTGTCAACGGCGTTCCCGCCAACAACATGGTGATCGATTTCTCGGGAAACGCGGGCCAGGTGCGCGCGGCGTTTCACACCGGGATTCACAACCTCGAGGTCGCGGGGAAGCGTCACTTCGCCAACATGAGCGACCCGCAAATTCCCGCCGCCCTGCTGCCGGCGGTGACGGGAGTCGTCTCCCTCAACGACTTTATGCCGCATCCGATGCTGGTGTCGCGGACGCAATACACTGCGAGCGCATATAGCTGGCCCATCGTTCCAGGCGACCTGGCGACCATCTACAATTTGACCCCGGCGTTCTCCGGCGGATATACCGGACAGGGACAGACCATCGTCGTCCTGGAAGATACGGACCTTTACAGTGGCACTAGCGACTGGAACGTCTTCCGCAACACCTTCGGACTGAATCAGTACCCGAACGGTTCGCTCACGCAGGTCCACCCGGCTCCCGGGAAAGGCGGCGCCTGCATCGCCCCCGGAATCAATGGGGCCGAAAGCGAGGCTGCCATTGACGTCGAATGGGCGAGCGCGGCCGCGCCCAATGCCGCCATTGTCATGGCATCCTGCGCCGATACGACCAACTTCGGCGGATTCATCGCTCTTCAGAATCTGCTGACCAACGGCGGCCCGCTCCCCGGCGTTGTCAGCATCAGCTATGGCGAGTCGGAAACGGATAGCGGAACCGCGTTCAACAGTTATATCAATACCTTGTATCAGACCGCCGCCGCCGCGGGCTTGTCGGTGTTCGTATCCGCCGGCGATGAGGCCGCCGCGGAGACCGATCACCGGGCCCCGGTGGCGATCCACGGAATCAGCGTCAGCAGCTTCGCCTCCACGATATACAATGTCGCCGTCGGCGGCACGGACTTCGGCGACACCGCATCTTCGTCCACCGCTACTTTCTGGAACTCAGCCAATAGCGCTTATTATGATTCCGCCAAGTCCTACGTTCCGGAGATCCCGTGGAACGAATCCTGCGCGGACCCGGTCCTGGCCAGCTTCAGAGGATTCAGCTTGGCCTATGGCCCTTCGAGTTACTGCAATGGCTCGTACAACCTGCTCCGTACCGTCGGCGGCAGTGGAGGGCCAAGCGGGTGCGCCACCGGAACGCCGGCGCTTACGGGAGTGGTCGGCGGGACTTGCGCGGGATACGCCAAACCTTCCTGGCAATCGATTTTCGGCAACCCCAGCGACGGCGTTCGCGATCTGCCGGATGTTTCCCTTTTCTCGGCAAGCGGGCTTTGGGGCCACTACTACGTGTTCTGTATCACCGATGGAGCGAGTTGCAAGGGCGCGCCTTCCACATGGCCCGGAGCCGGAGGAACCTCTTTCGCAGCCCCGATCATGGCCGGGATTCAAGCCTTGATCAACCAGGCGCTGGCGACGAACAACGTCGGCAACCCGAATCCGGTCTATTATCAGATCGGCAATAGCGAGTACGGGAGCCCGGCGGGCGCGGCCGCCTGCGATTCCAGCGCCGGTCCGGCCTCCACGTGCAGCTTCCACGACGTCACCAAGGGGAGCATTGACGTTCCCTGCGCGGGCGCGTTCAACTGCTATTTCGGCGGTGGCGGGCTCGGTGTGCTGTCGGCCTCGGATACTTCGTACGATCCCGCGTATGCAGCGGCCCCGGGGTGGGACTTCGCCACAGGCATTGGGACCGTGAACGCCTTCAATCTGTTGAACGCCTTTGTCGATTACATTGTGCCTCCCAGCGCACCGGCGGCGCCCACGCTGGTATCGCCGGCCGATGGGGCCACGGGCGTCCCGCCTGTGCCTTCGTTGACCTGGAACGCCTCCGCCGGGTCCACATCTTACGACGTCTACTTCGGCACGGTATCGGCGCCCCCGTTGGTGGCAAACACCACGAGCATCGATTACGCTCCCGGTACGCTAAGCTCCGGGACTACCTATTACTGGGCCATTGGAGCCAGGAACGCACTGGGCGCGAATGCCTCCACGGCGCGGTCGTTCACCACGAGCTGCGTGGCGGCGCTGAATCCGTCCAGCGCGACGGTGCCGGCGTCCGGCGGCACGGGCACCATTCCGGTGACCGCCGCGGATGGCTGCTCCTGGACGGCGGTGAGCAACGCCACCTGGATCGCCATCACCTCGGGAGCCTCGGGAAGCGGCAGCGGGACTGTCAGCTTCACGGCGACTGCCGATTCGGGCGCACAGCGCGCGGGCACGATCGCAATTGCGGGCCAGACCTTCACGGTTACGCAGGCCTCCCCGCTGATCGCGACGCTGGCGGGCGGAGCCATGCCTGCCACCGCGGCGCCGGGAGCCTCGGTCTCGGTTGCGGTGCAATACGGCGTTGCGGCGGATGCGTCCGGCAACGTGTATTTCTCCACTCCAATCCTGAACGCGGTCTTCAAGGCGGACCCCAACGGCGTGGTGACGCGCATTGCGGGCACCGGCGTCGCGGGCTTTTTCGGCGACGGCGGCCCGGCCCTGAGCGCCCAATTAAGCCGCCCGAATGGCGTGGCAGTGGACGCATCCGGCAACGTCTATATCGCCGACACCGGCAATTTCCGCGTCCGCAAGGTGGACGGAAGCGGAAACATTACCACGGTGGCGGGCAGTGGGATCTGCTGCACCTTCACGGGCGATGGCGGCTCGGCCACCAGTGCGCGGATCGGCACTCCCTACGGTCTGGCGGTGGACTCGTCCGGGAACCTGTTCATTTCCGACACCAGCAACAACGTGGTCCGCAAAGTGGACGCCTCGGGAGTCATCACCACGGTGGCCGGCAACGGCACGTACGGTTACTCGGGGGACGGCGGAACTGCGACCAGCGCCGAATTCAAGGATCCCTACAGCGTGGCCGTGGACGCGGCTGGCAACCTTTACATCGCGGACACTTACAACTACCGCGTCCGCATGGTATCGGCCGGCGGTATCGTCACCACGGTGGCGGGGACTGGCGTATATGGCTACTCCGCAGACGGCGGCCCGGCCACCAGCGCCCGGCTCTCCGAACCCGAAGGCGTGGCAGTGGACGCCTCCGGCAACCTGTATATTGCCGACACCTATAACTACCGCATCCGCAAGGTAACCCCCGGCGGGACGATCACCACGCTAGCGGGGAACGGCACGTACGGCATTTCGAGTGATGGCATTCCCGCCATCGGCGCCGCACTCGCATTCCCCGAAGGCGTGGCAGCAGATGCCTCCGGCAACCTGTATGTTGCGGACACGGGGAACGCGCGGATTCGCAAGGTCTCGGCTGCCGGCGTCATCGGTACCCTCGCGGGCGGCGGCCTGGGGGATGGCGGCCTGGGGGTGTTCGGCTTCTTGAATCAGCCCTACGGAGTTGCCAGGGACAACTCCGGGAACACGTATATTGCCGATACCAACGACAATCGCGTTCGCAAGGTGGCAGCCGATGGGACGATCTCCACGATTGCGGGCACGGGCGTGGCGGGCTTCTTTGGCGATGGGGGCGCCTCGGCCGGCGCGCAGTTAAATAACCCGCGCGGTCTGGTGCTGGACGCATCCGGCAACCTTTACATAGCGGACACCAACAACCGGCGCATCCGGAAGATAGACGGATCCGGGAACATTACCACGGTGGCGGGCAACGGGGGTTGCTGCGGCCGTACGGGCGATGGCGGCGCGGCCACCAGGGCGCAGATCGGCGTTCCCTACGGCGTGGCCGTGGATTCCTCCGGGAACCTGTATATCTCCGATTGGAACAACAGCGTGGTCCGGAAAGTGGACGCTTCGGGAACCATCACGACGGTGGCAGGCAACGGCACATACGGTTACTCGGGCGACGGCGGCCAGGCAACCTCCGCGGCATTCAGGTATCCCTTCGGCATGGCCGTCGACGCCGCCGGAAACTTGTATATTGCGGACAGCTACAACTACCGCGTCCGCATGGTTTCCACCGGCGGGATCGTCGCCACGGTGGCAGGCAACGGCACCTACGGTTTCTCGGGCGATGGCGGCCAGGCAACCAGCGCCAACCTATCGAGCGTCCAAGGAGTGGCAATGGACGCCTCCGGCAACCTATACATTGCGGATACCGGCAATGGCCGCATCCGCGAAGTAACCTCCAACGGAATTATCACGACGGTGGCCGGTAACGGCGGTAGCGGCTACTCGGGCGATGGCGGTCCGGCAACCGGAGCGGCCCTCTCGCTTCCGTACGCCATCTCCGTGGATGCTTCGGGCAACGTGGCCGTCGTAGACGAGGGTAACAACGCCGTACGGCTCTTGACTCCGGCCGGCACACAACCGGTTCTCACCGTCCGGAGCGCGCACTCAGGCAACTTCCCGGCGGGATCGACTGGTATGTATGCCGTGACCGTCAGCAACGCCGCCACGGCGGGTGCAACCGGCGGTGCGGTTACAGTTACGGAGACTCTGCCGGCCGGCTTGACGCTGGCCGCGATGTCGGGCTCGGGTTGGAACTGCACTGGAAATACTTGTGCCCGCAGCGACATGCTCAGCGCGGGGTCGAGCTACCCGCCCATCGCGGTGACGGTGAATGTGGACGCCGCAACCCAGCCCCAGGTCACGAACTTGGTGGCGGTGTCGGGAGGGGGCGCCATTTCCGCCGGCTCCGAAGATCTCACGCAGGTTGTGCCGGTGCCTGTGCTGACCATTTCGAAGACCCACACCGGGATTTTCACTCCGGGGCAGAGTGGCGCGGCGTACACGGTGACGGTGGGCAATGCCTCGGCTGCCTATCCGACTAGCGGCCAAGTCACGGTGACGGAGACCGTCCCCACGGGGATGGCGCTGGTGTCCATGGCGGGCGCTGGGTGGACGTGTCCAAGCGGAGGAAGCACCTGCGCGCGCACGGACGCACTGAATCCCGGATCCAGCTACCCGGCCGTTACGGTGACGGTGAACCTGGCATCCGACGCTCCATCGCAGGTGACGAACCAGGTGACGGTTTCGGGCGGCGGTTCGGCCACCGCCACTGCCAGCGACGCGACCGCCATCGCCGCTAGCAGCCTGCGGCCCACGATCTCGGGCGTGGCGAATGGCGCAAGCGAAGGCCCTCTGACCGCGCCCAATACGTGGGTCGAAATCAAGGGAACGAATCTTGCGCCGGCCGGCGATTCGCGCATCTGGCAGAGCTCCGATTTCGTGGGCGGCAACATGCCGGTACAACTCGACGGCGTCAGCGCCACCTTCAACGGTAAGCCGGCCTGCGTTTACTACATCAGTCCCACCCAACTGAACGTTCTGACCGCGCCGGATGCGATGACGGGAGCGGTGCCGGTGCAAGTCACGAACAAAGGCGCGGTGAGCGCGCCGTTTACCGCGCAAGCCATGGCGCAGTCTCCATCCTTTTTCATGTTCAACGGCGGTCCGTATGTGGCGGCCACGCACGGCGATGGAAGCCTGCTGGGTCCCGCGAGCCTGTTTCCCGGTTCGTCGGCTCCCGCCAAACCGGGCGAGACCATCGCCGTTTATGCCAACGGCTTCGGGCCGACGTCCCCGGCCGTGGTGAGCGGTTCGCCGGTGCAATCCGGAACGCTGTCGCCTTTGCCGGCGATTACGATTGGGGGCGTGGCGGCGGCCGTGCAGTACGCGGGCCTGGTCGCCCCGGGCGAGTTTCAGTTGAATGTGACCGTGCCGGCGTCGCTGGCAAATGGGGATCAACCGATCGTCGCGACATACAACGGGTTGACCACGCAGGCCGGGACGTTGATCGCCGTGCAACGCTAGCAGGGCGGCCACTGATGCCGCGCGGGAACGTGCTACAAAAGCAGTAGTATGCCCGAACGAGTAGCCGTATTCGACACCACCCTGCGCGATGGCGAGCAGGCCGCCGGGACCCGCCTGGGAACCCGCGAGAAGCTCATGATCGCCGCGCAGTTGGCGCTGTTGAACGTGGATGTGATCGAGGCCGGCTATCCGGCGTCCTCGCCCGCGGATTTCGAGTCCGTGCAGCGCATTTCGCAGGAAATCCAGGGCCCGGCGATTTGCGCCCTGTCGCGTGCCGTGGCCTCCGACATCGAGGCTTGCGGCAAGGCGCTGGCCAAGGCCGGGCGACCGCGAATCCACACCGGCATCGGGTCGTCGGACATCCATATCCGCGGCAAGTTCCAGGACGAGCGCTACGGCAAGACGCTTGGCGAGAAGAAGGTCAAGATCCTGCAAATGGCTGTGGACGCGGTGAAACTGGCCAGACAGTACGCCGACGATGTCGAGTTCTATGCGGAAGACGCCGGCCGCGCCGATCCGGCATACCTCTTCGAAATGCTGCAGGCCGCCATCGATGCCGGCGCCACGGTGGTGAATATCCCCGACACCACGGGCTACGCCATCCCGGAGCAGTTCGGCTCGCTGATCCGGTCGATTTCCGAGGGCGTTCCTAACATCGCGCGCGCCACCATCAGCGTGCATTGCCACGACGATCTCGGGCTGGCTGTGGCCAACACGCTGGCCGGCATCCGCAATGGAGCGCGCCAGGTGGAGGGCACCATCAACGGGATCGGCGAACGGGCCGGCAACGCCGCGCTGGAAGAGGTGGTGATGGCCGTGCGCACGCGCGCCGATTACTTCGGGTTGGACACCGGCATCGACGCCCGCGAGTTGTGCAAGACCAGCCGCCTGGTGGCCGACATGCTGGGGATGAAGGTTCCGCCTAACAAGGCGGTGGTTGGCGGCAACGCCTTCGCGCACAGCTCGGGAATCCACGTGGACGGATTCCTTAAGGAGCGCGAGACTTACGAAATCATGCGGCCGGAAGATGTCGGCATGAGGGACAGCCGCGTGGTGCTGACCGCGCGCACTGGGCGCCACGGCCTCGCCGACCGCCTCGGAAAGCTGGGTTATAAGCTGTCGCAACAGGAACTGGACCAGGCCTATCATAGGTTCCTGGCGGTGGCGGACAAGAAACAGGAAGTGTTCGACGAAGACCTGATCGCCATCTTACACGACGAAATCCACCCGGTGCCCGAGACTTACCAGCTCGATTACATCCACATATATAGCGGCACGGCCGCCATCCCCACGGCTACCGTGCGAGTGCGTGTGGCGGAGGAATCGCGCGAGGGCGCGTCCATCGGCGACGGGCCCGTGGACGCCACCTGCAAGGCCATCTCGGCGGTGACCAAGACCGCGGCCAAGCTGGCAAGGTACGAGATCCGCGCGGTGACCAGCGGCACCGAAGCCATGGGCGAAGTTACCATGCACCTGGAAGAAGGAGAACTCCGGGTGATGGGCCGGGGCGCATCGACCGACGTGATCGAGGCCAGCGCCAAGGCCTATATCGACGGGCTGAACAAGCTTGCCAGCCTGGGGGCTAGGCCGCGGGAGTAAGCGGCGCCGCACCTCATGACTGCGCCCGCCGCAACTGCGCGCCTTCCGCGCACTCCCATACGCCGGCGGATACCTTGGTAAATTCCTGCACCGCGCCGCTGGGCCAGTCCACCACGATGCGCGTGGCGGCATCGCGCGGGCCCAGGCCAAAGGTGAGCGTCAGCTCCGATTGCGAAAGGTAGCTCGACCCGGTCTTCACCGTGCGCATCTGCGTCGCATCGGGCGTGGTGAGGCGGACCACCGCGCCGATGGCGTCGCGGTTGGATTTCGTGCCGGTGAGCCGCAGCCGCAGCGAGCGGGTTCCGGCCGCCACGTCGTTGCGGTACAGGTGCGCCGCGCCCTGATTGGTGGTGATCAGCAGGTCCAGGTCGCCATCGCGGTCGAAATCGCCGTAGGCCAGGCCGCGGCGCCACCTTGGGCGTGGCGAAGCCGCCGCCCGCCTGCGCGGCCACGTCCTGGAAATGACCGCCGCCGCGGTTCATGAACAGGTGCGGCGGTTGCGCGTATCCGGCGTTGCCGCGGATCTGGCGGACGGTTTCGTCGATGTGGCCGTTCACCGCCACCAGGTCGAGGCGCCCATCCAGGTCGATGTCGAGAAAAGCGCACCCGAAGCCCAGGCTATCGCGCGAGGCCTGGCCCACGCCCGCGGTCATGGCGGTATCGGCGAACATCCCGGAGCGGGTGGGTCGGTAGAGCGCCATCATTTCGTTATCGAAGTTGGTGATGGCGATGCCTTCCACGCCGGAGTTGTCGAAATCGGCGGCGTCGATACCCATGCCGGCGCGGGCCTTGCCGTCCTCGCTGAAGGCCACGCCGGCGCGCACGGCGACATCCTCGAACGTGCCGTTGCGCAGGTTGCGATAGAGCTTGTTGGGCTGGGTGTCGTTGGCGATCAGAACGTCCGGCCAGCCATCGCGGTCGTAATCCATCAGGGCGACGCCCAGCGATTTCGAGGTGGGGTCGAAGATGCCGCTCTTCGCCGTGACATCCTCGAAGGTTCCATTGCCGCGGTTGCGGAACAGCCAGCAGGTGTCGCCGTGATAGGCCTCCGGCGTGCAATAGGACTTGCGTTTGCCGTCCACGCTGCAGAACACGTCGAGTTGCGGCGACCACTTGACGTAGTTGCAGATCAAAAGGTCCAGCCAGCCATCGCGGTCGAAATCGAACCAGAGCGCGGAGGTGCTGAAGCCGTTGCGCCCGCCCAGGCCGGCCTTTTCCGTGACATCCACGAAGTGTCCCGTGCCGGTGTTTTGAAACAGCCGGTTCTGGCCAACGGCTGTGATCAGGATGTCCGGGAAGCCGTCGTTATTGAAATCCGCCACGGCCACGCCCATGCCGTACATCTCCAGCGCCAATCCGGCGCGCTCGGTGACGTCGCTGAAGGTGCCGTTGCGGTTGTTGCGATAGAGCTTCAGGGTGCTGCGCTGGCGCTTGTGGCCGGGCCAGTCCATGCCGTTCACCAGCAGAATGTCGAGCCAGCCGTCGCCGTCGTAATCCAGGAAGGCGCAGCCGGGCCCCATGGTTTCGGGCAGGTACTTGGCGCCGAACGCACCGCTGTTGTGATGGAAGTCGATGCCGGCCGAAGAGGTGACATCGGTGAGCGAGAAGCCCAGCCCCGCGCCCGCGGCTAGCGGCGGCCGCAGCAGCGACGCCAGCCCACCAGCGAGGAGCGAACGCCGTGTCACGCGATGCTCACCAGCCCGCGGCGGATGGCGTAGACCACCAACTCCGCGGTGTTATGCATCCCCAGGGCCTGCATGATATTGGCGCGATGCACGGAAACCGTGTTCACGCTCAACCCCAACATGGAGGCGATCTCTTTGTTCGACCGGCCGTTCACGATGAGTTGCAGCACTTCCATTTCGCGGGTTGTGAGGCTGGGCTGTTCCTCCGGTTGGGCGGCCAGCGAGCCGAGGCGCGCGTCGAGCACGCACTCGCCCGCCGCCACGCGCTTCACGGCGGCCACCAGTTCCAGGTCCATGGCGTTTTTCAGCAGGTAACCCTTGGCGCCGGCTTCCAGACAAGTGCGGACGTAGGACACCTCGGAGTGCATGCTGAGCACCAGCACGGCGATGCCCGAGCAGGATTTCAGAATGTGGCGGGTGGCCACCGCGCCGTTCATGCTGGGCAAGGCGAAATCCATTACCACGACCCGCGGATGCAGACGGCAGGCGGCCTCGACCGCTTCGTGGCCGTCGCTGGCTTCGCCGACCACCGAGAGGCCCGGGTCTTCCTCCAGCAGCCGCCGGAAGCCGCGGCGCACCAGGCTGTGATCGTCCACCAGCAGGACCGTAATGGGAGCGTCGGGCATGCGTTTGGTTCCTCCTTATCTTAAGGCAGCGAGGCACGCCGGCGCACCCGCGCCCGGAATCGCTAGCCGCAGGGCACCGTCATGCGAACCAGCGTCCCCGACCCGTCCACGTTCACCACCTCGACGCGGCCACCCACCAGTTCTGCGCGCTCGCGCATGGAGATGAGCCCCATCCCCTTGCCATCTCCCTCGCCGAAACCGACGCCGCGGTCTTCCACCTCGAGGACCACCGTGTCGGGCAAATACTTCAGGCGCACCTGCGCCGAAGGCGACTTGGAATGCCGCGCCACGTTGTTCAACGCCTCCTGCATCACGCGGTAAAGATGGATGGTGACGCCGCGGTCCAGTTCCCGCACGGCGCCGCTCTTCTCGTACTCGACCGAGATGCCGGTCTGCTTTTCGAAGGCGGGCAGGTAGGCGTCCACGGCGCCCTCGAAACCTGCGTCGTCCAGCACCACCGGGTGCAGCGCGTGGGAGAGCGAGCGGACCTTCTCCAGCGTGGATTGCGCCACTTCCTGAATCTCGCGAAGGTCGTCTTTATCGGCGCCGGCCTCGGCGGGCGTGCGCCGTTGTGCGCGGGCCAGCATGGCGCCCATGGCGGTGAGGATCTGGCCAAACTCGTCGTGCAGCTCGCGCGAAATGGAACGGAAAGTGCTCTCCTGCATGGAGATCAACTGTTGCGCCAGTTCGCTGCGCCGGTGCGACAAGGTTTCCACGCGCTCGAACATGCGGCGGTTGTGAATGAAGAGGTAGATGCTGGTTAGCACCACCACCACCAGAACCGCCGCCAGGAACACGTAAACGTTGCGCTCAGCGCGCTGGTAGATGCGGCGCGTGTCCTCGGCCGCGCGCTCCTCGCTTTCGTTGTTCTGCACCAGCAGCCGCGCCACCGCCGTCGTGAGGGCCTGTTGGCGGGCCTGCAACGAAAGGCGGATGGTGTCGGCGGCCTTCTCGTTCTGGCCGCTTTCGGCGAGGGCGAAGACGCGGTCCAGGGCGTCCCAGAACTGCTGCATGCTGGAGGACAGATAGGTGCGGCTGTCGGCGGATCCGGTCGAGGGCGAATACTTCGCCTCGCGCTCTACGGCATCCGCGAGGTCCGTGCGAATGCGCTCCAGCGGTGCGCGCCACGCGGTCAGCGGATATGGCTCGGCATGGTCCAGCATGTCCCGCAGGGTGAGCGCCACGGAATTCAGGTTGTTCTGAATGCGCAGCAGCAGGAGCGAATCGATGCGGTTGCGGTCGATGGTGGCGGCTTGTAAACTTTCGAGTGTGCGCAACTGCGAGACCGTATAGGCGGAGTACACCGCCACGGCGGAGAGCGTCACGCCGAGGCCCGCCAGCAACCGGAATGTGGGAGTGCGGCCTCGTACCACGGCTAATATCTTCTCACTGTTGCCGCTTGCTCCCGCTGGCGGAATCGGCCCCACGCGGGGATGGGAATGGGATCGGCGGTGCCTCACCCGCCGCGCGAAACTCGCGTTCCGCGGGCTGCCGGGTCGCTTTCCTGGCCGGGCGCTCGATCTCCCCACGCTTCGTGGCCTGCTGGCACACGATGCCCTCGACGCCAGGATATCCGCTGGGACCGCGCCGCGGATTGTAAGTCACGGTACACTCGGTTACGCTTCCCGGTAACTGGAGGTAGAGCGCAACCTGGGTATCGGAGTACTCGCAGACAATCCAAGCCGGCCGGGGGACTTCGTCCGCCGACTGGAAGTTCCAGGTCGCGTACTCCCGGCCGTTCCGCTTGCCTTCCTTGGTAGGAACCAGCGACGCCAATTCCCCAGGAGGGCCATCGTAGAACGCGACGTTGGCCAGACGGTTGGGCGAGTTGCCCACGATGCCAGTCCAGCCGTCGACGGGCGCCTTCAACTTCTGATCCACATCGACGGTCGCCGGGCAGGCAATTTCGAGCGGTCCAGCGGTGGCGGGACCGGCGGGCGGTGAGCCGCCGTTTTGCGATTGCGAAAAGCAGACGCCTTCGAGCGCCGCCAAAACGAGTGTGACAATAGTTATGCGCATATTATGACCTCGGGCGGGGATGGCATTGCTCCTCCTGGTCCTCGCTGCCGTCCGCACTGGCATCTTCCCAGTTGCGAACAGAGGGATGGGGCCTTGGCAAGAGCAAAAGGGGTGACGAAGCAGGGGTCGGCCCATCGAGAGCCAGTCCGGCCGAAGTGCGGCATGGCTAATATCTTCTCACTATTGTCGCCACAGTTCGCGTGTAGTATGCTCTCCTCAAAGCATTCGGAGGGTTACTGGGTTGCAGGATGCCGCGAAGTCCACGCTGAAAGCCCGTCTTGCCGCCGTTCTATTTGCGTTGTTGCTGGTTAACAGCGGTTACATCGCAGCATTCCCCACCGCGTCTCTTTTCTACATGAGCAACGTCGTGGCGCACCTAACGGTGGGCCTGCTACTGATGGTGGCAGCCGCGGGCGCAGTGCGGCGGTATCCGCGCGAGAGCGGGGCGTTTGTGGCGGCCGGAGTGCCGGCGCTGTACCTGGCAGTTCGCGGCAACACGCTCGATCACCGCGCCATTCTGTGGCTGCACATCGGCCTGGGCGTGGCCGCGGCAGTCTTGGTGGTGTGGCGGTTCCGGGGGCGAATCCCACTGGCGGCCCCGGCCTGCGCCATCGCCGTGCTGCTGCCGCTGACGGCGGCGGTGTGGACTCGGGTCCACCCGGACGCGAGCGGGAAGATCGTTAACCCCCCGTCGGCGCCGCTTTCCATGGACGAGGAGGGCCTGGGCTCGCACTCGCCGTTTGCGCCGTCATCGGCGCGTACCACCAGCGGGCGCACCATCCCTTCGAACTTCTTTATGGATTCCCAGACCTGCGGCGAATGCCACAAAGACATTTACGAGCAGTGGAAGAGTTCCATGCACCACATGGCATCGTTCAATAACCAGTTCTACCGGAAATCCATCGAGTATATGCAGAGCGTCACCGGGACGCACGGCAGTAAGTGGTGCGCCGGATGCCACGATCACGCGGTGTTTTTCAACGGCCGATTCGATCGGCCCATCTCCGAGCAGATCGACACGCCCGAGGCGCAGGCGGGCTTGGGCTGCATGTCCTGCCACGCAATCGTGCACGTGGGCAGTACCATGGGCAACGCCGATTTCGCGGTCGAGTATCCGGCGCTGCACGAACTGGCTTCGAGCCACAACCGGCTGGTCCACGCGGCGGCTTCCTTTCTGACTTATCTGAACCCGCAGCCGCACCGCCAGACCTTTCTGAAGCCGTTCATGCGGGACGCGGAGTTCTGCTCGGCCTGCCACAAAGTGCATCTCGACGTGCCTGTGAATAACTACCGCTGGTCGCGCGGGTTTAACGACTACGATAACTGGCAGGCCAGCGGCGTTTCCGGCCAGGGCGCGCGCTCGTTCTATTACCCCGATAAGTCCTCGGCCTGCGCCGATTGCCATATGCCGCTGGTGGCATCGGGCGACGCGGGCAACCGGGATGGTAAGATCCACTCGCACAGGTTCGCCGCCGCTAACACCGCCGTGCCATATGTCGGCGAAGACCGCGAGCAACTGGAAGCCACGGAGAAGTTCCTCAAATCGGGTTTCATCACGGTCGACATTTTCGCCGTGTCGCCGGTGGAGGCGGCGCGCGGCCAGGCGGCGATGTTGCGACGGACCGAAACGCTCCAGGCCAACTCGACCTTCGCTGTGGGCGAAGAGGCCGAAGCCTCTGCGCCAGCGCTGATCCGCGAGGTGGGCAAGCTATCGGCCCCGGTGGGTGCGGCCGAGACGCGCCTCGAACCTGGTTCGACGGCGCGCGTCGACGTGGTAGTGCGAACCCGCAAGATCGGCCATTTCTTCCCCGCCGGAACCGTGGACGCCTTCGACACCTGGTTGGAGTTGCAGGCCACCGACGACGCTGGCCGCATCCTCTTCTGGAGTGGCAAGGTGGAAGATAACGGCAAGGGGCCGGTGGAAGCGGGGGCACATATGTACCGCTCGTATCAACTGGACGCTGCCGGAAATCCGATCAACAAGCGCAATGCCTGGCAGGCGCGCAGCGTGCTCTACGTGCGCCTGATTCCGCCGGGCGCGGCGGACGTGGTGCATTACCTCGTAAAGACGCCCGCCGATGCGAAGGGCCCGATTCACCTCACAGCGCGGCTGAATTACCGTAAGTTCTCGTGGTACTACACGCAATTCGCCTATGCCGGCGTGCCCATGCCCGGGCAAGATCCGGCGCTGCTTAGTAAGGAGTTCAACGGTCTGGAGTACGCGTTTTCTCCCGCGTCGATACCGGCCAACGTAAGTGGCAAGATCCGCGGGCGCATTCCGGATCTGCCCATCGTGACCCTGGCGGAGGCGCGCGCCAACGTACCGCTGGGCCGCTCGGACTGGACGCCAGTGGTGCGGAAACAGGATCGCGAGCGGTGGAACGATTGGGGCATCGGCCTGTTGCTGCAAGGCGATCTGAAAGGCGCGGAGTATGCGTTCAAGCGAGTTACCGAGGCCGAGCCCACTTACGCCGATGGCTGGCTCAACGTGGCGCGCGCGCTAGTCCAGGAGGGCGAAACCGACGCTGCAAAACCATACCTGGCGAAGGCGCTGGCCATTCGGCCGCAACTCGGCCGCGCCTTGTTCTTCCAGGCCGCGGTGCAGAAGGCCGATGGCGATTACGATGGTGCGCTAGCTTCGCTTGCCGCCGTCCGTGCGCAATATCCGCGCGATCGCGTGGCACTGAACCAACTGGCGCGCATCCAATTCCTGAAGAGGCAGTACGCCGCAGCAATCGAGACTCTGAAGGCCGTGGATGCCGTGGACCCGGAGGACTTACAGATGCACTACACGCTGATGCTGTGCTACCGCGGCCTGGGCGACGGGCCGGCCGCCGCGCGCGAGGAGGCGCTCTTCCGCCGGTTCAAGGCCGACGAAAGCTCGCAAGCCATCACGGAGAAGCGCCGGCGCTTGAGCCCGGAAGACAACAACGAGCGGCAGCCGATACACGATCATGAGAGCGCGCGGATTGGGGAGGGTAAGTGAGAGCGCGCCCGTGCTATGTGGGGCAGGTTGTCAACCTGCGGCCGATTGTCAATCGGCCCGGCGAGCGAAGCTCGCCCTGTGGTCCGATGAGCCGCACAGAAGTCCGGAGCGGTCAGCCGGCCCGCCAGACGCGCGAAGAGGCGGGTTACAAACCCGCCCCACATAAGCACGTGGCGTGGGCGCTGCTTCTGTTCGTTGCCGGTGCCCTGCTCGCCGACAAACCTCCGCGCCCTGAAGTCGCTTTCACCGATATCACAGCGCAGGCCGGCATCCACTTCACCCACAACGCCGGCCGCACTGGCCGCAAGTATCTACCCGAAACGCTCGGCGCCGGCTGCGCGTTCTTCGATTACGATGGCGACGGCTGGCCCGATATCCTGCTTATCAACGGCAAGGACTTCTCCCCGCGCGGCCGCCGCTCCATCCCCGCGCTCTACCATAACAACCACGACGGCACCTTCACCGACGTGACCGCCGGAAGCGGCCTGGACGTGGAGATGTACGGCATGGGAGTGGCCATCGCCGACTACGATAACGACGGCCGCGAGGACATCTACATCACCGCGCTCGATGGCGACCACCTGTTCCACAACGAGGGCCACGGCAAGTTCCGCGACGTAACCCGCGCCGCCGGCATCCAGAACGCCAGTTTCGGAACCAGTGCCGCCTGGCTCGACTACGACCGCGACGGGAAGCTCGATCTGTTCGTCGCCAACTACGTGCAGTGGAGTGCGCAGGCCGATCTGTGGTGCTCGCTGGACGGCTCGACTAAGTCGTACTGCACTCCCGAATCCTACAAAGGCACGCGATCGCGCCTGTTCCATAACCTGGGCAATGGCCGCTTCGAGGATGTTACCGAGAAGGCCGGCCTGGGCGATCCGACCAGTAAGTCGCTGGGAGTGACCGTGCTAGACTATAACAACGATGGTTGGCCGGACCTGTTCGTGTCCAACGATACCCAGCCAAACAAGCTCTACCGCAATCTGGGCAACGGCACCTTCAAGGAAGAGGGCATGACGGCCGGCGTTGCCTATGGCGAAGACGGCGTCGCGCGCGGCGCCATGGGCGCGGACGCCGCCGATTACGACCGCTCCGGCCGCCCGCACCTGCTGGTGGGCAACTTTTCGAACCAGATGCTGGGCCTGTACCACAACGAGGGCAACGGCCTGTTCGTGGACGAGGCGCCGTCGTCCGCCGTGGGCCGGGCAAGTCTGCTGTCGCTCACCTTCGGTACCTTCTTCTTCGACTACGACCTCGACGGCCACCCCGACATTCTGGCCGCCAATGGCCACATCGAAGACGAGATTGGCCGCGTGCAGCCCAAGGTGAGTTACCGCGAATCGCCGCTGCTGTTCCGCAACTTAGGGAACGGCCGCTTTGACAACGTAAGTGCCAGCGCAGGCCCGGCTTTCTCGCAGCCCCGCGTGGCTCGCGGCGCGGCCTACGCCGATATCGACCACGATGGCGACCTGGACGTGCTGATTTCGACCAACAACGGCCCGGCCGTTCTGCTGCGTAACGACGGCGGCAATCGCAACCACTGGCTGAGCATCCGGCTGGCGGGCACGCGCTCGAACCGCGACGGCATCGGCGCCGTGGTTCGGATTAGCAGCGCCGGTGGCAAGCAATGGAATATGGTGCGCAGCGGGTCCAGTTACTGCTCGCAAAGCGACCTGGCGCTGACCTTCGGCCTGGGCGCCGACGCGTCGGCCAGCGTGGAAGTACTCTGGCCCAGCGGGGCAAAGCAGCAGTTCGCGAATGTGGCGGCCAACCAGAGGGTGCTGGTGGATGAGGGGCGCGGGCTCAGCCCGTTGCCGTAGCGCGAAGTTCTAAAGGGCCGCCGGTTTCCAGCCACCAAACTCCTCCTCCAGCCACGACGCCACCCGCAGTGCGATATCCTCGCGCCACGGTGCAGCGGCCACTTGCACCGCAATCGGCAGTCCTGTGGACGATTCGCCGCATCGAACCACTGCGGCCGGCCAGCCTGCCACATTGAATGCCATGGTGTGGCTGAAGCCGCGGAAGTTATCGTCGCGGATGGATTCGCCGTGAGGCAGCGCGGGGTGGATGTAAGCGGGGCACAGGATGACATCGTAACTGCGCAGGAAGCGAGTCATCTCGGTGCGGTAGGCGTCTAACCCGGACCAGTAATGCGCGAAGCCGGCCAGATCGGTGCGGTACGGCTCCAGTTTATCCAGCCAGCCGGTTAGCAGCGGATGAACCTCGGTCGAACCTATGTCCCGGAGGTAAGCCCGAAGGCCGTCGCCGCCATCTGGGCCGATCAGCTTCATCTCCAGATCGTAGGCCGCGGGCAGGCAGGCTGGACGCGCTTCCCCGACGGAGCGGACGGCGCCAGAGAGCGCATCGGCCGCGGCTCGCACCACGGAGGAGACTTCCGCATCGGCGGCGGCGAAACCGTTGTCGGTGTAGACGGCGACACGCAGATCGGCCAGTTCCACGTCCTGGGGATCGCGGTAGGGCACGTCGGGAACGGTGGGATCGATGCCGTCGGAACCGGTCAGCAGCCGCATCGCGGCGATTACGTCTTCCACGCGCCGGGCCATAGGACCGATCTGCCACACGGCTTCGAGCCATCCACCGGCGGGCGGGAAGTGGCCAGTGCGCGGCAGGCGGCCGGAGGTCGGTTTGATGCCGGCTATGCCGCAGAACGCGGCGGGCAGGCGGACGGAGCCGGCGGCGTCGCTGCCCAAGCCGAGCGGGGAGCCGCACGCGGCTATTAGCGCGGCCTCGCCTCCGCTGCTGCCGCCGCTGGTCCGCGCGGTGTCGTAGGGGTTGTTAGTGGTGCCGAAGATCAGATTGGCGCTTTCGAAGGCGAACAGCAGGTCGGGCAGGTTGCTGCGCGCGATGGGGATGGCGCCGGCCTGGCGCAGGCGCGCCACCAGAGTAGCATCGGCGGTGGATGGCGGCGCGTTTCTGCGGCCCCAGGTGCCGGCGGTACAGCGGAAGCCGGCCTGTTCGATGGAGTCCTTGATGCTAAACGGGACGCCGTGCAGCGGGCCGCGCGGCGAGCCGGCCGACAGTTCGCGGTCAGCCACGGCGGCGTCCTCGAGTGCCCGCTCGGCTTGCACCTCCACGGCGGCGTGGAGCACGGGATTGATGGCGGCGAGCCGCTCCAGGTGAGCGGAGATCAACTCACGGGAGGAAATGGCGCGCTCGCGGATCAGGCGGGCCTGCTCCAGGGCGGAAAGCTCCAGAATGCTGCGGGTGGGAATAGGATTCGGGGCCATGTAACATTTTCGCCCATCGGCGGCGGTGTCAAGCTAGTGGAAATCTATTAGGCGCGGGGCGCTCCGGTGCTGGCATACTGGCAGTAGGATGCGCAGCAAACTACGAGGATTCGCGTGGGCCGCTCTGCTAGCGTGCGTGGGCGGCGCGGGGTGGCTGGTTTTCGGCCAGGCTTCCAACGACGACCGGGTCTGGCAGCACCGCAACCTGGGCAAGGCGTTCTACGAGAACCCCACCACGCACGAAGAGGCCGTTCAGGAACTTCGGCAGGCCTTGGCGTTGGCGCCCGATTCGGTGCGCGAGCAGTTGAACTACGGCCTGGCGCTGCTTCGCACGGGCGACGTCAAGGGCGGCACGGCCGAGCTGGAGAAGGTTCAGAAAAGCGATCCCAAGCTGCCTCACACGTGGTTCAACCTGGGCCTGGTGTATAAGAAGGACAACGAGATCGATAAGGCGCTCGCGCAGTTCCAACAGTTAGTCAAACTGGTTCCCACGGAACCAGTGGCGCACTACCAGTTAGGAGCGGTCTATAAGTTGAAGGACAACCCGGCGGCGGCCATGGCGGAATTCGAGACCGCGCGCGACCTTTCGCCGCGGCTGACCGCGCCTCACTTTCAGCTTTTTGGGTTGTACCGGCAGGCTGGCCGCGCCGAAACGGCCGCCGAGGAACTGCGCGTCTTCCAGGCACTGAAGAAGGAACAGGAAGGCGCGGCGGTTCCGGAAGACATGGAATGGTGCCAGTACGCCGAACTGTACGATCCCATTGACGCCCCGCCCGCGGCTCCTCCTGGCCAGCCTGTCTGGGGCGGAGAGAAACTGGCCGACGGTTTCGGTGGCCCCGGTGCGGGAGTTGCCGCGCTGGTGGGCGCCGATGGGCGCCCGGACCTGATTGCCTGGTCGGCGGGCCGCGTTGCCCTGTTTCGCCACGGCCGCACGCTGGTGGCCAATACCGGGCTCGAAGATCTGCGCGGCGTGCAGTTCATCGCGCCGGGCGATTTCGATAACGACGGGCTCCCCGATCTCTGCGTGCTAACGGCCAAGGGCGCCACGCTCTACCGCAACACGGGAAGCCGCTTCGTGAAGCAAGCCGATCTGGCGGCCGGCAACTTCCGCAAGGCGGTATGGATCGATTACGACCACGATTACGACGAAGACCTGATTCTGATCGGCGACGAATCGCGCCTGATGCGCAACAACGGCGAGGCCGGTTTCAGCGACGAGACCAAGCGGTTTCCGTTTGCCGCGGGGCGGGCTCTGGACGCCGTGCCGTTCGACCTGGAACCGGACACGCCGGGGTTCGACCTGGTGGTCTCCTATGCCGACCGCGGCGGCGTGCTGTATCGCGACAAGCTGGGCGGGACATATCAGGCCGTGCCGCTGCCCGAGTTGCCGGCAGGCGCCCACGAATTGGTCGCCTCAGACTTCGAACACACCGGCTTCACGGACTTGGATTTCGAGCCCGGCGGGCGGCTGCTGAACCGCGCGGGCGTGCTGGGAACCGTTCCGCGGCCTGGCGCCGCGGCGATTCCCGCCGGTGCGGCCGCTGCCGATTTCAGCGGCAAAGGGCGGTTGGACTGGGCTGCGATCCAAAGCGACGGCTCCCTAGTTCTAAATCGCGACGTTACTCCGACTTATGGCAACTGGATCGAAATGGCGCTGGTGGGCGTCAAGAACGCCAAGCTCTCGATGAATGCCAAGGTGGAAGTAAAGACCGGTGCCAGTTACGAAAAGCAGACCTACGCCGGTGTCCCGCTGGTGTTCCGCCTGGGTAGCCGCACCAGCGTGGATACCGTCCGTATCACCTGGCCGAACGGCCTGATACAGAACGAAATGAAGCAGCCGGTGAACCGCGTGGTGGTGGTGAAGGAAGCTCCGCGCCTGGCCGGCTCCTGCCCCATGATCTTCACCTGGAACGGCCGGCAGTTTCAGTTCATCACCGACGTGCTGGGAGTGGCGCCCCTGGGCGCGAGTTCCGGTGACGGGCAGTACTTCCCGGTGGATCACGTCGAGTGGGTCACGATCCCCGCCGCCATGTTACAGGCGCGCGACGGCGCTTACGAAGTCCGCATGACCGAGGAACTGCGCGAGGTTTCTTATATCGACCAGATCAAGTTGATGGCGCTGGACCACCCGTCCGACACGGAGATCGTCACCAACGAGAAGTTCAAGTCGCCGCCGTTTCCGGAGTTCCGGTTGTATGGCGGGAATCGGCGAACTTATCCCACATCGGCGCGGGACGGCCAGGGAACCGACGTAAGGTCGACGCTTCTGGCGCGCGACCGGCGCTATCCGGACGCCTTTCAGCGCGACCATGCCGGCGTGGCGGAACTGCACACGCTGGATCTGAATTTCGCGGGCGCGGCCCCCGATGGCAAGGCCGTGCTCGTGCTCTATGGCTGGGTGGATTGGGCCGATGGCAGCACCTTCCTTTCGGCAACGCAGGCGCATCGCGACCTGGTGTTTCCGTACCTTCAGGTGAAGGACGAGCAGGGGAACTGGAAGACCGTGATCGACGACATGGGTATGCCATCGGGAAAGCCGAAGCCCATGGCGGTGGACCTGACCGGTAAGTTCCTCTCGGCGTCGCGCGACGTGCGGATCGTAACTAACCTGTGCGTCTACTGGGACGAGATCTACTTACTCGATAGCAACGCCCCACCCCCGGCGCGGCTTACCGAGATCCCCATGACATCCGCCGATCTGCACTTCCGCGGCTTCTCGCGCGCCACCATCGACCCGGCGCGGAAGCAGCCGGAATCCTTCGATTACCAGGTGGTCAGCCCGACAACCATGTGGAACCCCACGCCCGGTAACTACACGCGCTACGGGCCGGTGGCGGAGTTACTGCGGGAGGTGGATGACCGCCTGGCCATCCTCGGCTCGGGCGACGAAATCCGCATGCGTTTCGCCTCGGCCGGACTGCCCGCGCTGCCCGAAGGCTGGATGCGCGATTACCTGCTGTCCGTGGATGGTTGGGCCAAGGACGCCGACGCCAACACGGCTTTCTCGCAATCGGTGCTGCCGCTGCCCTTCCACGCGATGAGCCGCTATCCGTACCCGGCGGGCGAGCGCTACCCGGACGATGAAGCCCACCGCGCGTACGCGCGGGAGTACCTGACGCGCCCCGCGTTGCGGCTGCTGCGGCCGGTGGCGCCGGGGTCGAAATGACAGGTGTCCCGTCAAAACGAATTTGTGAGCCGTAGACACTTATGGGGGAAAAACGTGTCAGACGCCATTTTGACGCCATTTTTCGGAAGCTACTCCTCGCCATTCCGGCTATCGCCACGGTGTTCTTCCTCGGCCTGATCCTGTACGCCAAGTGGAGCCATCGAAACGTCGCGGACCCGGAACGACTTACCAGGGACCCGCTCCACCAGAAACTCCACCAACTCAATCCCGACTTACGGATCGTGGATGAGTTTGCCCGCGTACCGGTGTACTGGATCAAACTCCCCGGCTTCAAACAGGGAGTCCTCTTTCCCAAAGCCGAAGCCGTGGGCGCCAGGATTACCTTGCAGGAGTGTGACCTTTCCGCGATTCCGCGCCACTTGCTATACCCTAACCGCTCGGAGACGGCCTGTCTGGAAGTCGATAATGACGCGCACAAGTTGAACGCATACTACTTCCGCACCGGGGACGATCTTAAGGGCGTGGTGGCTTTCTTCGAAGCGACGATCGATCCGGACCAACGCCTGCACTCATCCGGCCGTGGATACAAGGAGCGGCGTGAGGTGCTGCCCCACGACGATGGGTCCCGCGAGTTCCGCTTCTCGTACTTCCTTTGGGAGGATTACGGGCTCGTCGGGTTCGTGGGCTATCGCGAAGAGTTGAAGCCGGGCGGCGGCGACGGCATGCTTGGCGAGTAACTCGTAACTACGTCGCGGATGGCGGCGATCACAAGGTCCGGCCGCTCGCGGTGGACCTGGTGGCCGCTCCCCTCGGCGATTACGCGCCGCCCGCGGGAGGACCGGTGCGCCATGTCGTCATGCAGCGGCTCGAACAGAGCGATGTACCGCTTCATCGCCGGATCCGAAGGCGCTTCGGAGATGACGACCAGCGGCATGTCGCCCAGCGAAACGGCGGCGCGCGCCTGCTCGAGGCTTTCGTCGAACCCCTCGATTTCCGCCATGGTTCCCAGCTTCTGTTGCACCGTGCAGTCGAAGGCGCGAAACGCGGCTTGCCTGTCGGGAAGAGAAGTGCCGCACCAGCCCAGCAGCCGCGGAATGCCGAACGGCATCAGAGCGCGGTCCCGCTGCATGTCGCTGTGCCAGCGGTCTCCGCTGAACCTCCATTCCGGGGGTAGCACGCGGTTTTGATCGGGATGGGAGGAATCCACCAGCACCATTCCGGCCACCTCGGCGCGATACAGACTGGCGTAGACCATCACATCCAGTCCGCCGCGCGAGTGGCCAACCAGAACGAACGGCGGCGCAACGCCGGCATTCCGCAGCAGCGTGTGCAGTTCTTTGGCGATGACTCCGCTGGTGCGCGGGCCGGGCCGCGGATCGCTCCAGCCGAGCCCCGCGCGGTCGTAGGCGCAGACACGGGCTAACTTGGCGACTTCGGGCTGCACCTTGTACCAATGCAGCCAGGTATCCGACAGGCCGGAGTCCAGGATGACGGTGGGCGAACCTTGACCCATGCAGACGAGGTGCATGCGCAGCCCGTCGACCTCCACGAATCGTCCGGGCGGGGGATTGGAACGGCGGTCGAGCGTGCCAGCAATCCATTGATAGAGTGCCCCGGTACAGGCCAGGAGGATCAACAGGCCGGCCGGATAGGCAACCCAGCGAGCTACGCGGCGGCGGCGGCCGGGCAGGATGGGGTCAGGCGATTCGGGCATGTCCGATTGTACTGCTGGAGTAAGTGGGCGGGACCGCTAGGCCACGCGATCATTTCTTTCGCGAACGCCGGCGGCGCTCATCATCCGCCTGCCGGACATCCCCCAGGAACTTCTTGGCGTCCGCTGAATCCATGCTCACACCCATCGTTTCGACCTCCGCAATTCCAAGATTCGCGACAAGGTCCCGGACAAGTCGCCTGTAATTGAAGTCCGTGCACTGCAGTGCGAACTTGGGAAGATACTCGTAGAAGTCGATGCAGCGGCCTCTCGCGTGCTTTGGGCCTTCGCTCCGGCACACCAGGCCGCGTACAGGCAGACAGCGCGAACAAACTCGATGGGCGGCCTCGGTCAGACAGCGAATGGGAGTCGGAGAAAAGCGGTGTCAGACGCCATTTTTCGCGCCACCGGCTCATATTCGCCTTCCGGCGCGCTCCTACCGCAGTTCCCCTGTCGAGGCGAACGAGAACCGCTCGGCCACCGTGGCTCCGGAAGCCAGGTAGGCGCGGATGCGTTCACGGTTACCACCGGCGCGGGATGCGGCCTCGCTCAGGCAGCGGATGGCATCGGCGGTTGGCGTGCCGGCATCCAGGCGGAAGATCCAGGGGACGTTCGTCGAAGTCAGCGCGCGGTCGCCGGAGATGGCCACCACCGGGATCAGCGCCTTCACGGCAATCTGCTCGGCGAGGTGCGCGGAGGCGCGGTCGGTGGCCACGATGCCGATGGCGTCGGGGTCGTACACCAGCTTGACTAACTCGGTCGATGCCTTGCCCCAGGCGGCCTCCGACGAGATGCCGACCACTTCGTAACCGGGGCGGCTCAGACCGGCGGCCAGCGCGGCGGCGCCCGGACCGAACAAGGCGATCTTGCGCTGGGCACCCGCCATCACCGTCCCGGCCGGGCCGTTGTATTCCACGCCCGTGCTGCCGACTTCGGCGTACGGTTTCTGCATGGTATAGCGGCGGAAGGTCCACTGGCCGTCGTGTAACTTGCCCAGATACATCGGAGCTATGTTCTTGGCGTTGGGGTCAAACACCATTTCGCCAGTTACTCCGCGGTAACGCTCGAGACCGTAAAGCGCATTGCGGATCTCGCCGCGGTTCAGGCCGGCGCGGCAGATGGCGTCCAGCAGGATGTTCATGGTGTCGAAGGCCAGGGCGGAGAACGCGTCGGTCTTGGCGTGATAGGCCGCGTCGAAGCGCTTCTGGAAATCCAGCCACTTGGCGTCGTCGCGGTTGGGGTCAAACGGGTAGACCACCTCCAAGCCCTCGGCCACGGCGGGCGATCCGGCGCTGGGGAGCAGGCCATCGCCCAACACGCGCGCACTACCGAAAACCGGCTGCTTCATTCCCATTTCCTGCATCTGTTTGAGAATCGTGCCGGCGACCGCGGAGTCGCACCAGAGCACGATGCCGTCCACGCGCGAATCGTTGATCACGCGGAGTTGGCGCGTGAAACTGCGGTCCGCGGGGTCGAACTTCTGCTCGATCACCACCGGGTGCCCCAGCCGCCGCGAGGCGTCGCGGAACTTCAGTACGCCGAAGCGGCCGTAGCGCTCGTTGACGCGCAGCAGGGCCACGCGTTTCAAACCGAGGTCGGTGTAAATGCGGCGCGCCAGGGTGTAGGATTGCACGCGGTCGTCCTGAATGCTGGTCAGTATCCAGGGGATGATGGTCTCGGGGATGGTGGGATCGGTGGCCGCGCTGTTGACGATGGGAAGTTCGGCGCGCAGCGAAACGCGCAGCGCGATGTGGGTGGAATCGGCACTGCTCGATCCCATCATGGCCCACACCTTTTCGTCGTAGACCATCTTGACGATCTCGTTGCTGGACGCGCCCCAGGTTGCCGCGTCATTGTGAACGATCAGCTTGAACGGCTTCCCGCCGTACCCGCCGCGGGCGTTGGCTTCGTCGAGGGCCAGTTGCGCGCCGTGCAGCATGGCGCGCCCCAGGGCGATGTCCCTGTGATCGTAAACGGGGCCCAGGAACGCGATGGGCACTTCACTAACTTCAGACACCGGAACGGTGCGGGTGTCCGCGGCCGCGCCGTTGTACTCCGGCGTCTTGGTGTAGTGCTCGTAATAGGGAACGGTGAACTTCGAGAACGGCCGCAGATCCTCGGGGGTGTTGCCGTAGGGCGCGAGCGTGCGGCTGGGCGGCGGACCCGGCGGCTGCGCGCCGCAGGCACAAGCCGGCGCCTGCGCCTGCGCACCGAGACACCACGGCGCCGCCAGCGCCGCCGCGATCAGTTGCCACTGCATGGCGATTCCTCGCGTGGCGGAACGATCATGGCGATGGCCTCGATCTCCACCAGCAGTTCGGGCCGGCACAGAATGGCCTGGATGCCGGTGGATGCCGGCAGCGGATCCAGGCCCTGCTCACGGAAGAACTCCGTGCGCCCCTCGTTAAAGGCCGCGTAATCGCGCTCCATATCGCGCAGGTAACAAGTGGTGCGGACCACGTCCTTCCAGGTTGCCCCCTCGGCCGCCAGCAGGCCGGTGATGTTGGCGTAGGTGCGGCGGAGTTGCGCGCGGAAATCGCCGATGTGAACGCTTTCGCCGTTCTCGTCGATGCTGGCGGTGCCGGAGATCAGGAGGATCGCGACGCTCCCCAGGTCGATGCGCAGCCCGCGCGAAAAGGAACTGGGTTTGGCGTAATCGTAAGCCTCGTTGAGAACCGAAAGGTCGGTGATAGCGCGCTTCTTCACCGCGGTTGCGCCCGCGATTCTCTCGATCAGTTCTGATGTGTTCATCGGCCGGAGTCTCCTGGTGAAATGCGAATTCCGTGGCTGATCCCCTTAGCGGTAGCCACCCAAATGTCGTCATTCTGAAAATCCACTGCGAAAGTGTAATGATGGGCCGGCGAGGATTGCACGGCGACGCGCGTTACCGCGCCCTGCTCGTCGCGCACCAGCATTTCCGGCGCGTGAGTATCCAGCGCCGGCCGATAGGTGGCCCAGCGTTCGCCGTCGTAATAGGCCAAGCCCTTGTCGGTGGAGAACCAGGTATGCGTGCCGTCAACGGTCTTCACCTGGTTAAGGAAGTTACTGGGCAGGCCGCTGTCCTTATCCAGGAAGTTGCGCCAGTTGCGCCCATCGTAGCGGGACGCGCCAAAGTAAGTGGCCGCCCACAGGATCTTGTTCACGTAGCTGACCGATGTGGTAATCTCGTGGATCAGCCCCTGGTCCTTGAAAAGCACGATCTCGGTCTCGCCGTCGGGATCGTTGTAGTCCTTCCAGCGTTCGGTCTTCACGTCGAATTCGAGAACGCCGCCGCCCCACACCGCGTAGTAGACCTTATCTTCCGCGGCGGTCACGCTATAAGTCCAGATTTCGTACATTGGCGTATTGCGCTCGTTGTAGAGGCTCCACTCGCGGGTCCGGGTATTCAGATGCGCGCCACCGGCGGCGGTGGCCACCCAGACGAAATCGCCGAATACCGAGACGCCGTAGACCACGTCGTTCGGCAGCCCGCTGGTAAGTTGCGTGAAGGTATCGAAGCGGCCGGCGGAATAGCGGTTGAGGCCGCCCATGGTGGCAATCCACAGGTCGTGGCTGCGCTTGTCGAGGGCCAGCGAGAGCACGGCGCGGTGGGCCAGGCCATCGGCCACGGTGAAGCTCTTCCAGGCGCCCTTCTCGTAGAGAGCGAGGCCATTGTCCGTGCCGGCCCACACGCGATCGCCATCCACGGCGACACAGTAGACGCGGTTGTCGGGAAGGCCGTTGGCCACGGTGAAGTTCTGCCAGCGGAATCGCGGTAAGTCGGCCGCGGCGGCGGAAGCGGCCAGGAGGGCGACGGAAAGGCAGAGGATAGTGAGTGATTTCGGTGTCTGCATCTTGGCCCCTCTCATATCGTCTTCAGAAACTCGATCAGGTCGTTCAACTCGTCTTTGGATAGGTCGTTAGTCACACCATGCTTGTCGTTGGGATTAAAGACCGTCCAGATCTCTTCCAACGTGCGCGCCGACCCGTCATGCAGATATGGCGCGCTGTTGACTACGTTAGTCAACTGCGGCACGTCCACCTTCGGCGACCGGTCCGATGCCTTGCCTGTGCCGACATCCGCCAGCCGGGTGTTTGTGTAGTACGGTCCGGAGTGGCAGACGAAACACTGCAGCTCGTCGGGGATGGGCGTCCCATCCTTCTTCGTAGTGCGCTGGAAAACCGCCATGCCACGTTCCTGCGCCGGCGTGTAGTCTCCGTCGGGCAGCCGGTAACGGTTGGGGCGCAGAGGAATGGATTGGATGTACTTCACCAGGTCTTCCAGGTCGGCGCCGCGGAAACCCTGCGAGCGGTAGAAGTAGCGCTCCGTCCTCGGTCCGCACTCGGTTTGCAGGTCGGGATTCCCGCCGTTCCACTTATAGGGTGCTGTGTCCTTGATCTCTTCGAGGGCGCGATTGTCGACGATGTCTATGCCGAAACCGTCTGGCTCCAGGTCCCAGGATAGGCCGTCGAAGGTGGAGTCGATATGGCAATTGGCGCAACCGAACTGGTGGCCGAACGAGTACATAGAGGAGTAGAACAGCCGCTCGCCGCGACGCTCCGGCGTCAGTGGCGTTTCGGAGCCGAGCGGGATAGTGGCGGCAATCGCGGCACGCGCGGTGTCCACGACAGTGATCGTGTCATCGAGCCGGTTCGCCACATACAGCGAGCCTCCATCGGGCGAGAGCCGGATATTACGCGGATTCCGGCCTACGGCGACTCGCGCCACCACGTACCGGGCGGAAGCAGAGAGATCGTTCGCCAGGCGCGCGGAGTTGGGCTGGCGCGCCGCCGCGGCGAGTTTGGCCAAGTCCACGATCAGGACCTCATTCGACCCGCTGGCCGAAACGTAAGCCCGCGACTTATCGGGCGCGATGGCAACTCCGAACGGCAGCGAAGGGTAGCTCTCGATTTCGTCAAGCGGCATTTGCACCACGCCGCCGATGTCATCGCCGAACACCGCCAGCGAGTTGCCAAAGGCCCAGCCGTGCTCCACGTGCGCCAGCGGCACCAGGTTCTTGGGCCGCATTTCGGCGGCGATGCCGAGGCGGCCGTCACGGGAGAAGTCCACGTGAAACACGCCGGCCACGTTGTTCAGAGCGAGGCGGTCCTCCACCATTTGGTGAGCCGCGTCCACCTTGGTGATCTCCGACCGCGGTGCCGCGCGGAACTTACCGATCTGGGGGTAGATGTGGCTGACGTAGATGTGTGCTCCATCGGGCGACGCGGCAATGTAACTGGCGCCACGGCCAGCCGCCAGCCGCCGTACATCGGCACCGCCCGCCAAGTCTATCAGCGAGATATCGTCACTTAGCCGGTTGGCCACGTACAGAATGCCGTGCGCCGCATCCAGCGCCACGCCGGTCGGCTCGAAGCCGGTGGGGAGGGTTCGCAATACCTGCAACGAAGCCGTATCCACCTCACTCACCGTGTCAGCCCAGGAGTTAGTCACGTAGAGCCGCTTGCCATCGGGAGCGAGAGCGATGCCGCGGGGGACCTTGCCAACAGGAACGCGCCCGGCGACGGCGCGGACGGCGGTGTCGACCACCAGCACCTCGTCGCTGCCGCTGCACACTACGTACAGGCGCTTACCGTCGGGCGACAGAGCCAGGTCGTCCGGACTCCGGTAGCGGGTCTGTCCGCCGGCGGCCGCAACGATAAGTAGTCCCCAGATCGCCCGTCGCATGCTCACTTCTCCGTGATAGTAATAACCTGGTTGGCGGCCACGCCCGGCACCACCTGGCGCGTCCCGCTGGGCCAGGTGACGGTAATGCGGTCCACCTTGGCGTTGGCTCCCAGGCCGAAGTGCAGGCGCCCGTCGTTTTGGCTAAGATACCCGGAACCCGCAACGCGCTCCGCCCATTGTTTCGACCCGCCAGCCTCCACTTCCACCTTGGCGCCGATTCCATCGCGATTGCTCTTGACCCCGCCCAGCTTGATAGCCAGCCAGTGCCCAGCCGTGGGCGACGCGTTCTTGAGTAACACGCCCTTGGCGCCCAGGTTCACCAGGTAGGCGCCCACCTTGCCGTTGCTCTCGTAATCCGCGAAGCATGCGCCGCGGGCCACTGTCTTGGTGGTGAAGTACGGGCCGGCGTCGGCGGAGACGTCCTGGAACTTACCGCCGCCCAGGTTCCGGAAGACGGAATGCTCCTGGGGAATCAAGTGTATGAGGCCGCCGTGGAAGATCATGAGGTCGGTCAAGCCGTCGTTATCGAAATCGAATGCGCCAGTGCCCCAACTGGTGTATTGCGCGGCCAGTTGCGAAATGCCGGCCTGCTGCGTGACGTCGGTGAACGGCAGCTTGCCCGAGTTAGAGAGGAGGCGGTTGTATTTGGAATCGCTCACCCACAGACCGGCGCGGCCGCTGCCGTCAAAGTCGAAGAAGACCGGGCCCATGGCCGAAGTGGATTCCCCGTTTTGCCCGAACGCCGCGCCGGCATCCAGCGCGATCTCCTCGAAGGTACCGTTGCGTAGGTTGTGGAAGAGAAAGTTCTCGGTTTTGTCGTTGGCCACGTAGATGTCGGGGTAGCCGTCGCCGTCGAAATCGGCCGCAGTTACGCCCATGGCGCGGCCCTTGAATTTAGAGATACCCGACTTTTCGCTCACATCGACGAAAGTGCCGTGGCAGGTGTTGTGGAAAAGCAGGTTGGTGTCGCCCTCGTAATCGAGCGGACCGGGGTAGTTGTCCGCCGCGTAATAGGACCGGTACGTGGGGTCGAACTTGACGTAGCGGCCAATGAACAGGTCGACGCAGCCGTCCTTGTCGTAATCCAGCCACGTTGCGCCGATGGCCCATCCCTTCACATCCAACCCGGCCTTGGCGGTCACGTCCTCGAAGGTTCCGTTACCTTTGTTCCGGTAGAGGGTGACGTGCCCGTAGTAAGTCACCAGCAGGTCCACCAAGCCGTCATTATCGAAGTCCGCGGCGATGGCGGCGAAGCCGAAGCCGTCTCCGCCCAGCCCGGCCTGTTCGGTCACGTCCGTAAACTTGCCGTTGCCGTCGTTGCGGTAGAGGTGGTTATGCGGCATCTCGGCGGGCGCTTTGCGCAGCGGATACGGGTGCATTTCGGGGCCCAGCGGCCGGCCGCTAACCACGAAGAGGTCCGGTTTGCCATCGCCGTTGTAGTCGAACCAGACGCACCCGGCGCCGGTGCTCTCGAGGAGCGAACCCAGCTTCTCCGCCCCGAAGGAATGCGTGAAGCCTATCCCGGATTGGTCGGTGGCATCTTCAAAACGGATAGGGTTGGGCTTTTGGGCGTTCAGGACACCGGCAGCCAGCAGGGGCAAGAGTAACAGGGCGGATCGCAAAATCATTGAGTTTGTCCGTGGTCTCCCAGCATCTTCACCGGGGTTAGTATCTGGTTGAGTATCTCGGGGACCTTGTTCTCCGGCGCGCGCTCGGGTCCCGCGTGGCAACCCACGCAAATCCGCTGTTCGCTGGGGCGCATCCAGAACCAGTGCTCCTCGGCACGCAGGCGCGTTCCCGCGGCATCCGTCAATTCGATGCGAATGGGCCGGTCGGCGGGCACCTCGACGTAGAAGGATCCATCGGCCGCAACGGCCGTCCGCCCCAGTTCCCGGGGACTGCCGGCCGAATCCTGGGTGTAGATTCGAACCGAGTGAACCACTCCCTGAATGGGGCTCTTGGATTCGCGCGCGTCCAGACAGAGCAGATTGCCGGTGGTTCGAGTGGTCACCAGGCCGGAGGGAAAATCGCGCGGCGGCACTCGCGGCGCGACGATTGCCGGCTCGACGGCCTGAAGCCCGCGCGGAGATTCGACGGGTTCCAAGGCCCGCACTCCGGGTCCACCCTGGTAAATAGCGAAGGCGCCGCCGGACCGCGGCCGTGCCGCCACCAGCCAGCGGCCGGGCTCGACCTCGGCTACGGGCCCCATCGTCACCAAGTCCGCGGCCGGAAACTTCTCTTGCACCGCGAGCGCTGAGGTGAACCGGGCCAAGCCGCCATCGACGCCGAAGATCACGTCGCCGGAAGAAATCTGCCGTCCGCCGGAGCGCCGCGGCCCGTGATCGCAGCGCAGCGATTCGACGCCGGTCCCGTCGGGATACACCGTGTACAATTCGTCCCGCCACTCAAACAGTATGCGGCCGTCGCGAAGGATGTCGCTGGTAAGATAGCGGCCGGGGACGTGAGTTAACACGTCTGACTTTTCGCCATCGGGCGAAACCACCACGATATCCGACGCCGCCGGTCCCATGCGGGTGTAAACCACCCTTCCATCGGGCAGATACAGCGGGCGAATGCAGGCGTCGGAAGTGGCCGCAACCCGGCGCGCCGCGCCTCCGGCGAGAGCGGCTTCCCAGATCTGCCAGCGGTCCTGCCGGGTGGGCCGGCCGGCGAACAGAACTCGCTGGCCGTCGTAGGAAACTGCGGCGTCCGCCGACGCGAAGAAGCCCTGGACGGCGTCGCGGCGGGCCTCCCCGGTCGCCAGAACCAGGTGCGCGCCGTCGGCGAAGAGCTCCGCGCCGCGGTTCCAGGCCGCCGCATCGTACCGCGCCGCCGCCGTGTAAACAAATGGAGGCAGACCACTCCGACTGGCTTGTCCGGCCAGGAGTGTAACCAACACCGCGAAGGCCCCCGCCCCGATCACCCACCTCATGAACAACTATATTAAGGTCCCCAACTGTGGATTTCTATCGTATAAATGCACTAGCTCCGTGGCCGCAGGGTAGCGCTTCCTGGCCTCGGGCCGCCCGGGACCCAGAGGGTACCCCGCTCGCGGTGCTGGGCACACGGAACCGGGAGCGCGGGCGGGCGGCTCGGGGACGGCTCCGGCCCAGCCGCGCGAAGACCTGATGCGGCGGAGGGCGGGACTAGCGGCGTGACCCGCAGTCCTGGTAGGATAGCTGGAAGCTGGAGTGGGACCGCTACCAGGACTCACTCACGACCAGCTTCCTCGCCTGGCAGGCGGCGCTGGTGCGCGAGCAACTGCGCCCCGATCAGTTCGTCACCCAGGATTTCGGCGGCGCCACCCGATCCGACGTCGACGAATTCGCGACCTCGAAGCACCTGGACATTGCCGCCATCAACCCCTACCACGCGACCCAGGACCTGTACGATGGCGAAGGTTCCAGTTACGGCGGCGATTTCGCCCGCTCCCTGAAGCGCACTAACTATCTAGTCACCGAGATAAATGCCCAGACCATCGGGTGGGACTCGCGGACACAGTTTCCTCCCTACGACGGGCAACTCCGCCAGGACGTCTACCTGATGGCCGCCACCGGCGCCAACATGGTGGAATACTGGCACTGGCACTCGCTGCACTATGGCCAGGAGACGTATTGGAAAGGCGTCCTCTCGCACGATCTGGAACCGGGCCGCGCGTATGCCGAAGTGGCGCGTACGGCGCATGAGTTACAGCGTATCGGTTCGCGCATCGTCAACTTACAGGCGTCCCACCCAGTGGCTATCCTCTATAGCAACGATTCCCGCCGCGCCACGGAGTATATGCCCTTTCTTGTCGGGCCGGCCTCCGGCGAAATGCCTTGGAGCCACCCGGGCGGCTACGAACTGGAGATGCGGCGGCTTTACAGCGCTCTCTACCGCCTCAATGTTGGCGTGGATTTCGTGTTCCCCGAGACCGCCGACTTGAGCGAGTACAAAGTGGTGGTGGTCCCGCCCTTGTACGTTGCCAGCGATGCCACGCTCAAACGGTTGGCGGATTACGCGCGCGCCGGCGGCCATTTGGTGCTGACCCCGAAGAGCGGCTTCTGCGACGAGTACTCGACCGTCCGTCCCGTCATGGCGCCCGGTCCGCTGCGCGAGGCCGCGGGCATCCACTATCAGGAGTTTTCCAACCTGGCCAAACCGGTGGCGCTTAAGGGAGACCCGTTTGGGGCTGGCTCGGAGAACCGGGTCAGCGATTGGGCCGAGATGCTGGCCCTCGACACCGCCCAGCCCCTGGCCTGGTACGATCACCCGTTCTTCGGTAAGTACCCCGCAGTCACCGAGAACCGTTTCGGCAAGGGAACCGTAACATACGAGGGCACGGTCCTTAGTGCCGCTCTCCAGCAGAAGTTACTCGAACGGGTTTTGGATCGTGCCGGGCTGCCCGGTCCCGACCGGAAACTGCCTGCCAACGTCCGCGTGAAGCATGGCGTTGGCCGCGCGGGAAAAGCGTTCCACTATTACTTCAACTTCTCGGCGGCGCCGGAGCGCGTGGTCTATCCTTATGGAGCCGGCACGGAACTGCTGGCGAACCGTCCCGTGCCTCAGGGCGGCACGCTGGCGCTGGATCCCTGGGGCGTGGCCATCGTCGAGCAGGACTAGAGCGAACGCCCACGCCGCATGATACACTCAAGTCGGCTGGGGCTTGCCCGAAATGCAACGCACTACCTTAGTGGTTGACGACGACCCGCAACTGCGAACTGTATGCCGGACGGCCCTCGATGAGGCCGGCTACTCCGTGGCAGAGGCGGCTAACGGCAAGGAAGCCGTGGCAGCCCTGGAGTTGACCGCCTTCGACCTGGTCGCGCTCGACTTGTCGATGCCCGACATGGACGGTTTCGAATTTCTGAGAGTGGTGCGCGTCCGGTCGCCGAAACCCAAAATCATCGTCATGTCCGGGTTCATGGGCGGTACCCTGCTGCCGACCGCTAAACTGTTCGGTGCCGTTGCCACTCTCGCCAAGCCGTTCTCTCCCGAGTCTCTGGTCGCGGCTGTGGACGAAGCCCTGGCGCCTTAGCTCCCCGCGGCCGGCGCGGAGGGCGGGACCAGCACTTCCCGAACCTTCGCAGCTAGCTCCTCCGGAGTGAACGGCTTATGCAGAAACGCCACTCCGCGTTCGAGTACGCCACGTTCGGCGATAACATCCGCCGTGTATCCGGAAATGAACAGCACCTTTAGATCCGGGCGTACCTTAGTCAGCCGTTCGGAAAGTTCCTTGCCGTTCATTCCCGGCAACACGACGTCCGTCACCAATAGGTCAAGCCGCTCCGGATGGCGCGCTGCCAAGGCAATCGCATCATCGCCATCGGGCGATTCCAGGACGCGGTACCCGTGCTGATTCAACGCCGCCGCGGCGAAAACCCGAACCGAGTCCTGATCTTCCACCACAAGAATCGTCTCATTGCCTCCTTCCGCGGCGGGGACGGTCGCCATTTCCTCCGGCACCGCCCCAGCGTCTATCCGCGGTAGATACACTCTGAAAGTGGTTCCCATCCCCACGTCGCTCGACACGTCGATCCACCCATCGCTCTGCCGCACAATGCCGTATACCGTTGACAGCCCCAGCCCGGTTCCTTTGCCCACTTCCTTGGTGGTAAAAAACGGGTCGAAGATCTGGCGCCGGACGCTCTCGTCCATTCCGCGGCCGGTGTCCGTAAATGTCATCACAACATACGGGCCCGGCCTTGCCTCGGGATGAGCGGCGGCGGTATCTCCGCTATTTAGTTCCACGTTGCCCGTCTCAATGACGAGGCGCCCTCCCTCGGGCATGGCGTCGCGGGCGTTCACCGCCAGGTTCATGATTACCTGATGAATCTGATCGGGGTCCGCCATCGTCTGCCCCAGCGAACCGTCCAGACGCGTATCCAAAGTAACGTCCTCGCCGATCAGGCGTTGCAGCATCGGCGCGGACTCCCGAACCGTCTCGTTCAGATCCAACACCCTCGGCTCGATAACCTGCTTGCGGCTGAATGCCAGCAATTGTTTGGTAAGGCTGGCGGCGCGCTCCCCGGCCGTGCGGATCTCGCCGGCGTAAAACCGCAACGGATTGCCCGCTTTCAGTCCCTTGAGTAGAAACCCGCTGTAGCCATTGATGACCGTCAGAAGGTTGTTAAAATCGTGCGCCACGCCGCCGGCTAGCCTGCCGATGCTCTCCAGTTTCTGCGCCTGACGCAGTTCGCCTTCCAGCCTGGCTTTCTCGCCTTCCACCCGTTTGCGTTCGGTGACGTCTTGGATGAAGCCGTCGTAGTAGAGGGTTTTTCCATCCACCCCGCACACCTTCCGGGCATTAATCGACACCCATATCGCGCTGCCGTCCCGGCGCCTGTACTGGCACTCGAAGCCGCGGACGCTGCCCTCGGCCTCCAGCAGCGCGGTGTAGCGCGAACGGTCGCCGGGGTCCAGCCACACCTGGTGGGCGGAATCCTCGACCGCACTTACTATGTCTTCGGGCGAGCAGTAACCCAGCATCCTCGCCAGAGCGGGGTTGGCGGCCAGATTCTTACCTTCGGGAGAGGTTCGATAGATGCCTTCCAAAGCTCCTTCGAATATGTCCCGGTAGTTCTTCTCGGCCTCTTTGCGCCGCGAGAGATCGCGGGTTACGCCAACCATGTGGGTGACTTTTCCGGAGCCATCCGAAAGGAGCCTCGTGACCGTTTCCGTGGATACGGCTGTCCCGTTCTTGCGAAGATACTCTACTTCGTTCGTCCGTATCCGCGCGGTTTCGTCGCCGCCCTCGACTGCGGCGATGCGGGTCTGTGTCTCGGCGGCTATCCTCGAGGCCACCTCCGGCGGCATGGCTTGATCCATTGGTTGCGGCAGGGCCTCTTCGGGCGAAAAGCCTCTCAGTTGCCTCACCGATGGGCTCATATAAGTACATCGCCCTTGCACCAGGTCCCAGAGCCAGATCACATCGGCGGCATTCTCGGAAACCAGCTTATAGCGCTCTTCGGTGCGCTTCTGCTCGGTATTGTCGAAGAATATGGTGGCGAAGCAGTCATCGCCCATGGGCGCCACAGAGATGATGAAGTACTTGTCCAACGGCGGGAAATACGTCTCGAACTGAAGGGGCGTCCCCGTCTCGGCAACCGCCGCATACTCTTTCAAGTACGGCGCGTTTTGAGCTCCATAAACGTCGGTTGCCAGCCGGTTCACGACATCCTCGCGCCTGAATCCCAGAATCTCCTCGTAGCGCCGGTTCACCTCCAATAGAACGTAGTTCTCGGAAGCGCCACCCGAGTAGACTAGTTTGTGGATGGCTACTCCTTCCTGCATGGAGTCGAAAAGAGCCTTGTATCGCTGCTCGGTTTGGTGCCTTTCCCGTTCGGCTATCTTACGGCCGGTGATGTCAACCAGGAAGCCTTCGATACCGGCGCCCCGGCCGCCTTCCGCCACGCGGTTCGCCGAGAACGTGTGGTAGCCGATCGTCCCGTCCCGGCGCAGCCTGGAGAACTCGCCGCTTGCCGCCGCTTCGCCGCCCGCGAGAGCATCGAAGGTCTCTTGCGCCTTGGCAGCGTCCGCCGGAACCTGAACTGCGGAGAAGTGCAGGCCGATGGCTTCCTCCCTAACGGCGAATCCGTGCATTCGCAGCCACGCGGGGTTGACTTCCTCGTAACGGCCGTCCACGCCGATCCTGAAGTACCCGGCGTCGCTATGTTCAATGATCCCTTCAAACCGGGCTTTCTGCGCCTCCAGGCGAGCCTGTGCCTCTTTGCGTTCCGTGATATCGATGGTTGCCGAAATCGCGCATGGTCTGCCGTCCAGTTCCAGCCGCTCCACGGAGGTCAGACCGCTACGAATCTCGCCGGTTTTCGTGCGGAATCGGCGTTCGAAACCGCTGAGCCGTCCAGAGTCCCCGAAAAGCCTTACGCTCTCCTCGAATTCGCCAGCGTCCACCCACAGTCCGAGTTCGCCCGCCGTGCGCCCGATGGCCTCTTCCCGCCCGTAGCCGGTGACCTGTTCGAACGTGCCGTTGACATCGATGAGGCGGCCTCCTTCGGCGAGATCCGTGAGTGCCATGATCGCGGGACTGCATAGAAACGCCTTGGCGAACTTCTCCTCGGATTTCCGCAACGCTTCCTGCATCCGCCTGCGTTCGGTGATGTCTTCGACGAAGCCCTCATAATAGGCCGTCTCCTCACCCGGACCGGCGGCTTTGTGGAGGCTCAGCGACACCCAGATCGCGGTCCCATCCTTGCGCTTGAGCTGGCATTCGAACTCGCGAATCGCCGCGTGCCGTTCGACCAATTCCAGACAACGGGAGCGCTCTTCCGGATGCAGCCACACCTGATGCGCCGAATTCGTTATGGCCGCTATGCCTTCCTCCACCGAATCGTAGCCCAGCATCGCGGCGAGTGCCGGGTTAGCAGCCAGTACTTTCCCTTCGGGCGTCGTCCGGAAGATCCCTTCGAGCGCTCCCTCGAAGATGCCCCGGTACCTGCTCTCGGCCGCCCGCAGCGCTCTCTCCGCCGCTCTGCGCGCGGTAATGTCCTTCCCGAAGACCGAGATGCCCACCGCCCGGCCGTCCCGGCGAATTGGGTTGAACGACAACTCCACTGTGCGGCCGTTGAACAGAAAGTACTCCGCCCGGTACGGTCCTTTCGACAGCACCCGATCGTACATCGGCGGCCATAGCGCCGCCCGCTCCGGGGGAAGCCAGTCCTCCGGGCGCATGCCCACCGCTGCCTGTATGCCAAACGTGCTGTCGAGGTCATTCCGGAATGCCGTGTTGAACGTCAGCAGCCTGTAGTCGAGGTCCACCGACCAGATCAGATCGTCGCTGCTTTCGATCAAGGCGGAAAGGTTGGCTTCGGCTTGACTCGAATCCGGGAGAGGAACCATGGCACCTGTCCTTGCGGCGAAAAGCTACCTGCGGACTCTACTCCGATGCCGGGGACTGCAACCCAGCGGGCCTCCCGGTTCGCCTTGCTGTCTGAGCCAGTCTCAGCGTATCACACCCGTACGCCTGCGGCAGGTCTGAGCGGCTCACCCGCGTCAGCCCGGCCAGCCGAAGGCAAGCCCGGCCAGGAGATCCCCGGAACGCGCGCCCATCTGCAAAGGTTGGGCTAGCGGCCCACGGACCAGAATCAGGCCGGCCGCTCTGTTATATATTCCGAGATAGGCCACCACCATGACCGCGATTCCAAGATAGGCCAGGCTGCACCCTACCGCCGCCAGCAGACGGTCAATTCCGTACCGGCAGCGGATGCCCAGTTCGGAGAGGTAGAGCCAGCCGGGCGCCACCATGGCCACGCCGGGAAACACGAAATCGACCGCCGCCCGGGCTATCTGAGAAGTCATGAGTGCGTCCCGCCGCCGGACCGCTGGCAAAACCAAAGACACGTTCTGGCGGATCCTTGGGAGCGCCCAGTGTATCACGGCTTCGGCTCGATCCTGTCCCCCTGCACCCTCGAATACGGCGGCGTCGGAAGTCCGCTAAGAATTGGCGGCTGGCGGGTTTACAGAAACTCTAAGGAGTGCCGATAAGCAACTAGAGGATTCGTTCCGGCGCCGGCCATGAGTGTCTTGTCCAATCGCCAAGGAAGTGGGTTACGGACCCTACCGCTCCGGTCCGGCGGATTCGCATTCCTCGTCCTCGGCCTGCTGCTGATGGCGAACGGCCGAGCCGCCGCTCTGCCAACTCTGACGACCGCCCGCGCGGCCCACGAACTGCCCGTGGAAGAATCCAGGCGCGCCTACCCGGTCCGGCTGCGGGGAGTGGTCACCTACTATGATCGCGAGATGATCGGCGATGGGACGGGCGCCGATCCCTGGCGCGCCGCGTTCTTCTTCTGCGACGCCACGGCCTGCATATTCGTGGAGCTTGGGACAACTCCCGCGGCTCCCCTGGTGCCCGGCCAACTGGTAGAGGTGGCGGGCGTGAGCGGCCCGGGGGGCTTCGCCCCAATCGTCGAGAACGCCTTCGTGCGGGTGGTCGCCGAATCTCAGTTGCCTTCCGCCGCGCCACGGGTCGATTTGACGCGGTTGTTGACTGGCGCCGACGAAGGGCAGTGGGTGGAACTGGAAGGGGTGGTGCATTCGGTCTCCTACCATCTGAATACGACCGTCCTGAAACTGGCGCTGAGCGACGGCCTGATCGGCGCCATTGCCGTTACCGAGCCAGGCGTCACGTACGACAGCCTGATCGACGCTACCGTCGAGCTTCGCGGCATTGCGGCTCCCTCCTACAATAGCCAGCGGCAGCTCACCGGCACGCACATCATGTTCCCCGGCATGGCCGCGGTGAAGGTGAAGGAGCCGGCGCCATCACATCCCTTCTCGGAGCCGACAGAGCCCATCGGCAGCTTGCTGGCCTTTTCTCCGCACTCCGCTTCCCGCCATCGTTCGCACGTTCGGGGGACGGTAACGTTGCTCTGGCCCGGCAGCCTGCTGTGCCTTCAGGATGGCGCGCGGGGCGTGTGCGGGCCCACCTCTCAGACCACACCTGTGAGGCCGGGGGAAGCGATTGACGCCATCGGTTTCCCGACGTTGGGCGAAGTATCCCCATCGCTGGCGGATGCCACCTACCGGGCGGTGGGTGGTTGGCAGCCCGCTCTTCCGCTGGCGGTCACCGCCGATGAAGTGTTGCGAGGGGGACACGACGCCCAGTTGGTGGCAATCGAGGGGCGGCTAATCGGGGGGATCCGGAAGCCTCCGAATCCGGTGATCGTGCTGGTTTCGGGGGAGCACGTCTTTTCCGCGACCCTGCCCGGCCAGCCTCCGGGGCAGACGCTGCCCTCTTGGGACGTGGGGAGCACGGTTCGGGTGACGGGAATCTGCGCCGAGCAGGGCGATGCCGCCCCGACCATCTTGAGGATGGGGCCTGTCCCCACCAAGTCCTTCCGGCTGTTGCTGCGCTCGCCCGCCGATGTGGTGGTGATTAGCAGACCCTCCTGGTGGAGTCCCGCCCACGCTCTCCTGGTCCTGGCGCTGGCGCTGGCTGCCGCCCTCGGCGTGCTGGTCTGGGTGATCATCCTGCGAAGCCGCGTCAAGCGCCAGAGCGAACTCATAGGCACCCAACTCGAGGTCATTGGCTGCCAACTGAGAGACACCGACGCGCTTAAGGAAGCGGCCGAGTCCGCCAGCCAGGCCAAGAGCGAGTTCCTGGCCAACATGAGCCACGAGATCCGCACTCCCATGAACGGCGTGATGGGGATGATCGGCCTGACTCTGGACACCCGCCTGACCGGCGAACAGCGCGAGTTCCTGGAAACCGCGAAAACCTCCGCGGACGCGCTGCTGACGGTAGTCAACGACATTCTGGATTTCTCCAAGATCGAAGCCGGCAAGCTGCAAATGGATCCCGTCGAGTTCGATCTGACGGCGCTGCTGGAGGAAACCGTCCGCACTTTCGCGCTACGGGCTGCGCAAAAGAGTATCGAGCTCACTTGTGAAGTCTGCACTGACGTGCCGGAGAGAATCGCCGCCGATTCCATCCGTCTCCGCCAGGTTATCGTCAACCTGCTCGGCAACGCCATGAAGTTCACCGAAAAGGGCGAGGTTGCGGTGAGCGTCTTCCTGGAGGGCCTTGACGCCGGGAAGGCCACCCTGCACTTCGCCGTGGCCGACACCGGCATCGGCATCCCCGTCGAGAAGCAGGGGCTGATCTTCGATGCCTTCGCGCAGGAAGACGGCTCCATGACGCGCCGGTACGGAGGGACGGGCCTGGGTTTGACGATCTCCTCCAAGCTGGTGAAGCTCATGGGCGGGAGGATCTGGGTCGAGAGCGAACCGGGGAAAGGCAGCCAGTTCCATTTCACAACCGTGGCCGAAGTGGTCGCGCCGGCGGACGCTGTGTGTGTGGAAACGGAGCCTCTGCGGGGCATTCCCGTGCTGGTTGTCGACAATGACTGGAACAGCCGGCGCATCCTGGTGGAGAGGCTCTCCGCGTGGGGCATGAAGGCCAGCGCCGCCTCCGACGGGGTGTCGGCGATCTTTGAGATCGGCCGCGCGGAACGGGCCAACCGGGCTTTTAGACTGGTGGTGGCGGATTCCCAGATGCCGGGGCTGAGTGGCAGCGGCCTGGTGCGGTCTATTCAGGAGCACAGCCGGCAAGTCTGCTCCATCGTCATGATGTTGAGCTGTACGGAACAGAAGGACGGCGCCGCGCGGTTCCGGCAGCAGGGAGTGGCGGCGTGTCTCACCAAGCCGCTGCGCCGGGCGGAGTTGAAGGCTGCGCTGCTGGCGGCTCTCGGCGGGACGGCGGACGCCGCGCCCTCGGGCGGCGCGGCCGCGACGGCCGCCGCCGAGTCGCGCCACCCGCTGCGCATCCTGCTGGCGGAGGACAACGTCGTCAATCAGCGCGTGGCGCGGGCCATACTCGAAAAGCGGGGGCATACGGTCGGCGTCGCCGCCAACGGCCGCGAGGCGGTCCGTCTGGCACGGGAGCGGGAGTTCGACCTGATCCTCATGGACGTCCAGATGCCGGAGATGAACGGCCTGGAAGCCACCATGGCCATCCGGGCCCTCGAAGTGGGCGCCGGCCGGCGTCTCCCCATCGTGGCCATGACCGCTCACGCCATGAAGGGCGACTCCGAACGGTGCCTGGAAGCCGGGATGGACGCCTACGTCTCCAAACCCATCAAACCCGAACTCCTGTTCGCCACCATCGAAGCGGTCCGGTCCGGAACGGTTCAAGAGGTGTCCTGAGCCGGGAGTGGCACCGCGGAACGGGCTGGTTCGCGTCTGCGAGCCGTACCGGAAGCCACCCTTCCTTCAATTTCCAGGCGGCGGGGTCGATATGAGAAACGTATGTCTTCACGCCCGCGGCCGCTACAGGAACGCGTGTCCGCGTTGCGCGCCGATCCGGTCTACATAGGTAAGCAGGAGCGCGATCTCGCGCTCCGCGCGCGCCCCGGCTTGTACACCTTCCCGGTCTGCTGGGCGCTGCTGTTTTTTACGACCAGCTTCGCCAAGGACCACCCCGCGGTCTTCTACCTGAGCGCCGTGGCGGGCCTGTCAACCGTGGCCTTTCGCATCCGCTTGTGCGCCCAGCGGGCGGCCGGACGGCACCGCCCGCACTGGCGGCCCCTGCATTTCGCCCTGGCCGTCGGCATGGGGCTCAACTGGGGCCTGGTGTTCGCCGCCACCATCGTGTTTTACGACTACAAGGGCTGGGTCAGTCTGCTGGTCACGCTCATGGCCGTCTCGATCTGCTGCGGCTACGTAGTGGCTTTCTTCGCCGATCACATTCTATGCCGGGCCCTGACCGTCTCTCTGCTCGGGCCCGCCATTGTCACTTCGCTGTTCGTCAGCGATCCGCACGCCTTGCACCTCGCAGTCATGTGCCTGGTTATTGCGGGGTTCTGCTGGGTGCAGATCGAGACGCTCAACCGCAGCTACTGGCTGGCCCACGAGGAGAACTCCCGCGCCGAAGCCGCTGCCCGCGCCAAGGCCGAGTTCCTGGCCAATATGAGCCACGAGATCCGTACTCCGCTCAACGGCATGATGGGAATGCTGCAGTTGATGATGGATTCTCCGCTGCCTCCCGAACAGGGCGAGTTCCTGCGCCACGCCTACACCTCCAGCCAGACGTTGCTGCGGCTGCTCAACGACATCCTGGACTTCTCCAAGATCGAAGCGGGAGAGATACGGGTCGCGCGGATTCCGTTCCGGCTGGGGGAAGTGCTACGCGAAGTGGTCTCCACCTTCCAACTGAAAGCCACCGGGAAGGGGATCGGGATGTCCGTAGCCGACGCCGGCCAGTTTCCGCGTATGGTGACCGGCGATCCGGGCCACCTTCGTCAGGTGCTCTTTCACCTGGCCGGCAATGCCGTCAAGTTCACCTCCCAGGGCAACATAACGGTGGCCGTCACCCCGTCGAAAGACGACCCCTCTCTGCTGCTGTTCGAGGTCGCCGATACGGGCATTGGCATCGCGCCCGGGAAACAGCGCGAGATCTTCGACGCGTTTTCCCAGGGCGATGGCGCCACCACGCGCAAGTTCGGCGGCAGCGGGCTGGGCCTCACCATTTCGGCGCGCCTGGTGAAACTCATGGGCGGCGAGTTGAAGGTCGAGAGCCAACCCGGCACCGGCAGCCGCTTCTATTTCACGCTGCGGCTGCCCGCTGCCGAAACGCCAGCCGGTGATGCTCCTTCGATCGCGGCCGCCCCGGGAAAACTGCCGCCCCTGCGCGTGCTGGTGGCCGAGGACAACCCCATGAATTGCCGCCTGGTGGAGGCCATTCTGCGCCGCCAGGGTCTTTCGGTGCGCGTTTCGCACGATGGCCGCGAGGCCTTTGACGCCTTCCGCGCCGAGCCCTTCAACCTGGTCTTGATGGACATGCAGATGCCCAACGTGGACGGCCTGGAAGCCACCCGCATGATCCGCCGCTGGGAGAACGAAACCGGCAGGCCGCGCATTCCCGTCATGGCGCTGACGGCTAACGTGATGCCCGCCGACCGGGCCGCCTGTATCGAATCGGGCATGGACGGGCACCTGGGCAAGCCGCTGCGCATCGAAGAGCTCCTGCGCACCATTCGCGCCCTGGCCGTGCGGGGTCCGGACTGGGATCTGGCTCGATTAGGCCAGGTATGTACTCCCACCTCGGCCGCCCCGCCCGCCATCCTGGCGAAATAGTCCGAACAAATTCTCCACGGGGGCAGTATCGTTGTGGTATGACCCTCGCTCGTTCCGGCGAACCGGTTAGCCAGAAGCCGCTTCGGCTGTGGCCCGGCGTGGCAGCCGCCGTGCTGCTCTGCTTTGTCAGGTTTCTCCTGCCAGTGCTCACCCCCTCGGCCGGTGCCATCCCGGTGTTTGGCGGAGTTCTGGGCGCCCTCGTAATCGTTCTGTGGTGGGCGCTTTTCAGCCGTGCGCCCGGCATCGAGCGGTTGGGCGTCGTGGTCCTGCTGATCGCCGCCGTGGCTGCCACAAGGTACTTCCTCGACCCTTCCATTGCGACCGGGATGATGGGGCTGATGTTTTACCTTTATGCCATCCCGTTCCTGGGCCTGGCCTTAGTTGCCGGAGCGGTGGCCGGCGGGCGCCTTGCCGCCGGGCCCCGGCGCGCAGTCCTGGCTGCCAGTATCCTGCTCGCCTGCGGAGTCTGGACGCTGATTCGGACCAACGGCATTTCCCCGATCAACGGTTCGGATTTCGCCTGGCGATGGGCCCCCACCCACGAGCAGCGCCTCTTAGTCCAAACCGCCACCGAACCGGCGGCCGTTCCACCCGCAGCAACGCCAGCGCCAGCCGCAACGGCAGCAGCGCCAACTGCCGCGGCGCCCACCCCAGTGGCCGAAGAAACCGGCGCCGAATGGCCGGGCTTCCGCGGACCGCATCGCGACAGTATCGTCCCCGGCGTGCGGATCGAGACCGACTGGTCCGCTTCGCCGCCCGTCAAGCTGTGGCAACGGCCGGTCGGGCCGGGCTGGTCATCCTTCGCGGTCCACGGCGGTCTCCTCTATACCCAGGAGCAGCGCGGCAGCGATGAGATGGTCACCTGTTACAGCATGGCCACCGGTCAGCCGGTGTGGAAGCATCGCGACCCGGCGCGGTTCTGGGAGTCGAATGCCGGCCCCGGTCCCCGCGCCACGCCGGAGCTGGCCAACGGCCGCGTCTACACGCTCGGTGCAACCGGAATTCTGAACGCGCTGGACGCCCGCACGGGCGCCGTGGCGTGGAGCCGCAACGCCGCCTCCGACGCCGGCAAGCGGGTCCCGGAATGGGGCTTCGCGGGCTCGCCGCTGGTGGTTGGAGATGCCGTCATCGCCGCCCTCGCCGGCCGGCTCGCCGCTTACGACGCTTCTACCGGAGCGCCGCGCTGGCTCGGCCCGGACGGCGGCGGTAGCTATGGTTCCCCGCACCTGTTGACCATCGGTGGCGTTCCACAGGTCGTGCTGCTGAGCGACACTGGAGCCGTCAGCGTCGCGCCTGGCGACGGCAGCGTGCTTTGGAAGCACCCATGGCCCGGCGCCGCCATCCTTCAGCCGGCCCTGATGGCGGACGGCGGAGTCCTGATCACCACCGGATCGATGATGGGAGGAACGGGCACGCGCCTGCTTTCAGTCACCCAGTCCCCCGGCGGATGGGCGGCGGAGGAGCGCTGGACCTCGATCGGCTTGAAGCCCTACTTCGACGACCTGGTCGTGCACAACGGCCATGCCTTCGGCTTCGACGGCGACATCCTGGCGTGCATCGGCCTCGAGGACGGCAAGCGCAAATGGAAGGGCGGCCGCTACGGCAACGGCCAGATTCTCCTGTTGCCCGATCAGGACGCGCTGTTGGTGCTGTCCGAGGAAGGCGAAGTCGCGCTCGTCGCGGCAGCGCCCGGCCAGTTCAAGGAGATCGCGCATTTCCCGGCTATCCAGGGCAAAACCTGGAACCACCCGGTGCTGGCCGGCGGCGTCCTGCTGGTTCGCAACGGCGAGCGGATGGCCGCGTTCCGCATGCCGCTGGCGCGTCAGTAACCCGGTCCGCCTCCTCCGGTCCTCGCCAGACCGGCTTGCGGGTGCAGTGCGGGGAAGTGCTCGCGTTCCGGGGCTTCCGCGACCTGGTGGAGGAGCTGGCTTCCGCCGTCCGGCGCCCTCTGTTGAGCGTGAGCACCAACGGCACGCTGCTCGGCGAGGAGTGGGCCGAAGCCATGGTGCGTCTTCCACTCGCTCCGCTCACCGTGTCCATCGATGCCGTGACGCCCGCAACCTTCGCCAGGTTGCGCCGCGGCGCCGATCTGGCCGGCCTGCTGGCAAGCCTGGAGCGCGTCCAGCGGTGGAAACGCACGCTGAATAGCGGCCTGCCGGGGCCGGAACTGGCGCCAAAGAGCTCGTAGGTCTGGCCGAGTGTTACGAACAGGTCAACCATCTCGGCGCCGTGCAGCGTCCAGCGGAAAAACGTAACCGGCGGTTTAGTAACATTTATTAACACGGGCATTAGTGATGGAATACACGTTCCGCCTCAGTCAGTCATATGCGAATTCCTTATTTGGTCATATACTGGGCAATGCGTTGGCCCACTAAGTGGAGAATTTGGATTGGAGCGAGGAATAGACTCGCTAAGGAGGACTGTTCATGAAGTTCATCGTTAAAGATCTGATGATTAGCGTACTTCCCTTCAAACCCGGATCGTTTGGAGGCGAGTGCGATGCAGGCCCAACTTGCGCTTGCACCTGTACTCCTTGTACGGGGGGTTGCTCCCCCTGCTCGGATTGTTCGAAATGTACCACGACGACACCCGGGGAAAGTTGGTGGAACGACATTGTAGACCCGGAGAGATTGGCGGCGCTAAAAGCGCAGTTAACCATGCAGTTGGCCATGGTGGAGGCGCGTGAGAAGGTGGTTCACGAATCTCTGCGGCCGAAATCCGCCGCGGAAATCCAGATGCTGGAAAGTCATCTGACAGCCGCGCTCGAGGCGCTGCGGGCACACAAACCGTAGGCCAGACCGGCGTTCGCGGTGCGCGTCTTGAGCGAACCGGCTTGGGGCGCCACGCGGAACGGTAGGTTGATAGAACATTGCATCCAGCGATTGAACGCATCGTAAGAGATCTGTCGGCGGCAACCATCCGGGCAAACGCGGCGTATAGCTTCGTTCCGCTCGAAGGGTTGTCGCCGGATCAGAGAATCTCAGTTACGGGCCAGATATCCGCTCATTCGCCGGTCGACGGCATTTTGGTCCCATCCCAGGCTAGCGGCCTTAGTATCAAGTCTCTGTCCGAGAGTTCCAGCGAACTTCTCGAGCGGCTTCGATCCCCCGCTCCAGTTTCCACCGCCATTCCGGACCATTCCGGAGGCGAGCGGGACGAAACCGTGGCCAGGCTTGTGCTGGAGGGGGTTCTCGAGATCTCGTTCGGGCGGAGTTATGTCTCCGGCGTGGAGGCGTTTGAAGCGCTCTTTGAGGATGCCGCCCAGGCCCGCTGGACCGGAACCGGCAGGCTGGCGGAGTTATCTCTGGAAGCTCTGCGCCATGGCGCCAGGATCGGCATAGAGAGCGCCGATACGCTGGCCGCCCGCATGTATTTTCATAATCGAATCCCGGCCACCCGGAGATGGCTGGACTTGTGGCCCGACTCCCAGGCGGTGACCGAGTATCTCGACATCGCTCCCGGAGGGGCGCTGCGGTTGTCACTGCTATCTTCGTTCCGCCCTTCCGACAGCCAATCGGCAACCGACGATTGGCTGGTCTGGCATCGCCGCGGCCGAGGCTCGCAAAAGCGAACTGGCGGTAAACGGTACAAGATATACGTCAGCCCAGTCCCCGAGGATTTCAGGGCAGCTTTCCACTTAGTCGTCCGCTTACTCCCGTCTTCGGAAGCCGCGAGCTTCAAGATCGGTCCCAACGCCCACGGACTTCTCAGGCCCGACAAGATGATCGTTTACTTCGATTCGCTGGAAGACTCGGAGAGTTTCTCCCGCCGTCTGCTGCTCGAGATGGCCGGGATACGAGCCCACGGAGTTCCCTTCACTGGGCAGATCGACGCTCCCGGGCTGGTTTCCTGGGGCCTCGACCCACCTCGCGACGGTTTCCCGGGCGGCACTTATGTCGACGACAGTTGGCGGATCCGGGTCTGTAACCGGCTGGCGGCGGCGCTGCTTCCGGCGAAGCGGTCGGCAGGCCGCCACGAGAGTTGGGAGTATGCTCTGGCGGCAGCTTGGCTGGCTGGAGTCGATCCGCGTACCTGGACACCGAGGCCGCCCCGTACCGGCCCGCCAATCGAGACAGAACATGGATTATCAGGTAACTGAACCGATGGTGCTCGCCCCCGATGTGATAATCATATCGCCGAGGGAGGTGGCTCCGGAAATAAGAGCCAAACTCGACCAGTGTTCGGAGGACGACCTTATCGTCACGCGGCCGCGCTCGCGCTCCCAGTCCCGAGTCGTCAACCGCGACGTAGCGGCACTCCTCGGATTGTTTCAAAAACCCACCACCATCGTGGACGCCACTATTGCCTTCGCGAACGCCCGGCAGCGCGATCCTCAAAGCGCCTTGCCGGAAGTCTTCAGTACGCTGCGGCCGTTTTTCCTTTCGAGGTGGCTGGTTCCCGCCAGATCGGAAGAGGCGAGGCGGATTGAATCGCTGGTCCGGCCCGGCGACGTGGTGGGAGGCTACCGCGTGGTGGATTGCATCCGGGTCCTGGAAGATACGGATGTGTACCAGGTCAAATCGGAAGACGGCAGCCCCGCGGCATTGAAGCTCATCCGCCGCGGCGCCTCCGGCACGCTGATTCAGGTCCTTCAACATGAAGGGAAAGTGCTCCGCCACATTGACGGAGATCCAGCTCCGCGGTTCCTGTCCGAGGGCCGGCACGAGGACATGCCGTACCTGGTCACAAGCTGGTGTGCCGGACTGCCGGTCACGCGCGCCGCCGCGGAGATCCGGCAGCTTCACGGGGGAGATGCGCGGCGCCCGTTGCTCGACCTGTGTGTCACCGTTACCGGCGCCTTCCGCCGGCTTCATCGGAAAGGCGTTCTTCAGGGGGACGTTTATCCGGCGAACGTACTTTGCGACTCGAATAACGCGATCTCCATACTCGATTACGGCTTCGCGCGGCTGGTGGACGCCCGTCACTCCGCCCGTGGCCGGCGGTGCGGCGTGCCGGAATATTACGAGCCGGAACTGGCGCGCGCCATGCTAAATGGCGCCACGCTTCCCGAGTACACCCCGCACGCGGAACAGTATGCCATCGCAGCGCTGCTCTACCTGCTGGCGGCGGGCGAGCCCTATCTCCGGTTTTCCGCTCATAAAGAAGGAATGCTGCGGCAGATTGCCGAAGACTCGCCGGCCGCCTTCATCGAGCGGGGTCTCGGTTCCTGGCCGAAGCTCGAATCTGTCTTGCGCCGCGCGCTGGACAAGCGTCCCGAGAACAGGTTTGCCACGCTTGACGAGTTTGAGGACGCTCTGGGCGGCGCTCTGCCTCCCGCCGCCGAACCTCCCCGTCGAGTTCGCGCGGCGCGGACGCATTCGTTGGATGGGTTGGTTGGCGCGATGGCCCACGGCGACCCGAATGCGATTGAGCTCGACCCCGGCCTTCCGCACGCATCGGTCACCTACGGCGCCGCGGGCATTGCCTACGGGCTGTATGCCCTGGCGTGCGCCAGAGAGGATCCGGGGCTGCTCGCGGCCGCGGACGCCTGGGCGGTGCGCGCCGAATCGTCGATGGAGGATTCTGGAGCATTCGCCAGTAGCGCGGTAAACGTGAGCGAGCGGCAGATAGGCCCCGCCTCGGTATATTTTGGCCGTCCAGGCATCTACCTGGTTCAGGGGCTAATCGCCTGGGCAATGGGCGACCAGGCATCGTTCACGGCGGCGGTGAAACGCTATCTCGAGGCGTGCAGCGTCCCCGAAGTCTCGGACGATCTGACGCTGGGCCGCGCCGGAATGCTCCTGGGGTGCGCCATTCTTCTCGACGCCATTAGCCCATGCGGCCACCCCGCGAAGTCGGATTCCGCGCGGCTCATCGCGGAATTCGGGCGAAAAGCGATCACAAGCATATGGACGCCCGGTCCTACCGGCCGCGATTACCTCGGCATCGCACATGGGCTTGCGGGAATCTGCTACTCGGCGCTGACCTGGAGCGAGGTGTCCGGCGAACCGCTGGTTGAGGGCGTGGTTCAGGCTCTCGACGAGCTCGGGGATAGGGCGCGGCAGCATGGCCGCGGCCTGCGGTGGCCGACGCGGGTCCGGGACGCCTCCGGTGGTGACGCCGAGTTCATGGAGAGCTGGTGTCACGGTTCGCCAGGTTACGTGTACCTCTGGACCAGGGCGTACCGGGTGACGGGCGATGGCCGATACCTGCAACTCGCCGAGCGCGCCGCCTGGACGGCCTGGGAGGCGACGGACACCATCGGCAGCCTGTGTTGCGGCTACGCTGGCCGGGCGTACGCGCTACTCGCTTTCGCTCGTCACGGCGGCGCCGCGCAGTGGATCGATCGGGCCGCTCTGCTGGCGGAAAGGGCCGAGCAGGCATGTTCGGGCGATAAGAGGACCGCGCACTCTCTGTTCAAGGGAGCGTTGGGGGTTGCGGTCCTCCAGAACGACCTGGACGGCCCGGAGAGAGCCACCTTCCCGCTCTTCGATGCCGAGCGAAGATCCCTGGCGTAAACCGGGTTCCGCGGCATCCGCGAGATCCTGGTGATCGAGCACCCCTGCTTGGTGCGAAAATGAAACTCGGATGTCCGAATAAGTTCGAACGGAGACAGTTGAAATGCGTACGCGCTACCCTACGATGACCCTGGTTCTGGCGAGCCTGTTTCCGCTTGCCGGTTCCTCTGCCGCCGGCACCAAGATGGTGAAGGCCGCTTCCGACCACTTCGAGCTTTATACCACCGACAACGACGCCGCGGCCAAAGCGGCTCTGACGCACTTCGAGACCGTGCGCAGCTTTGTGCTGCGGGCTTTCCACGCCAAGGACCCGTTCGGAGCGCCTGTGCGGCTTGTAGGATTCAAATCCGCCGGGGAGTACGAGCCATATAGTCCAAAGAACCGCGACCTGGCGAGCAAGGCGTTCTCGGAGGCCGGCGCGGAGCGCGTCACCATTGTGATGGCGACCCTCAGGAAGGAAACTTACCAATACGGCGTGCGGGAATATCTCAAGGCGTTTCTAATCAAGATTGCGCCGACGATGCCGTATTGGCTCAAGACGGGTTTTGCGGAACTGTATTGCACCGTGCGCGAGGAGAATGGCCAGATAAAACTAGGGTCCGAGCCGGCGCGGGATTTTCACAGCACGATACCGAGTGACTTCGACATGGCGGTAATGTTCTCCCTGAACGGGGGCTTCAGCCGCGACAAGGGATCTTTGGACTATTACACGGAGTCGTCGAAGAGCGGCGTCCCCAATGCGAAGGTGGGGGCGGACATGGCCAACATGGCGGCTACCACCACGGTAGACTATCCGGTGCTGCTGTGGCAGTTGACGCACATGCTGATGTTCAAGAAGGAGTACAGCCCAAAGTTCGGCGCGTTTGTGGGGGCGGTTTGCGATGGAGATTCGGCCGCGGCGGTGCAGCAGGTGTACGGGCAGTCGCTGGACGGATTGAAACAGGACCTGCTGCTGTACATCAAGATGCCGTCGCACGCCGTGCTGTCCAGCAATTTCCAGTTGGACAAGCCGGTGACGCCGCAAATCAGCCAGTTGTCCGCGGCGGACTCGGCCACGGTGCTGGCGGATTTGAAACCGGCGAAGTAAGGGCGGCTTTCGGCTACGGTCCCCCGTAGGCTGCAATATCGGTGGCCATTTGGACCTTGCCTCCGGGTAGCGAGGACTCGCAATGGCCTGCTGCTCGAGTTGGTCCGTCCCGTTTTACATCGAGGTGCTGGACGACAGCGGCCCCGCCAGCTTGACGGCGGCGATCGACGGTGGCGATCCCGTGACCGTGCCCGTCGCGTTCGCCAGTGTCAATGCCGGTTTCTTCGACCAGTACGGCAGGCTCTTATCGGAGTCCTCGTTAGCGGTGGGCGGGTCAATCCAGGCCTGGCTGAAGTTCACCGCGTACCCGCCCGCCGCCATCTCCTACGGCGCTTACTGGCCGTATCTGCGGGTGGGCGCGGCGCCGCTCCAGATCCGCGCCGCGAACTCGAACCCTTCCGCGGTTTCCACTTCGCTGCAGGATTGGGCGATCGCCCCCGGCAACCTTCTGGTGACCGGTCCGGAATCGCTTTCGGCCGTGGCGGGCGGCAGCAGCGTGATATCGGCGCAGTGGAGCATCGCGGCTTCCGCGGGTAACTCCCAACCGCTGCGGGTGGATGTTTCTTCCAACCAGCTCACCCTCGGTTCCGCCACCATCGGCGTCAACTTGCAAGCGGTCCTGGCGGTTACCCTGCCCTCCCTGAAATCGCCCGCCGCGGTGACGCTGACCAGCGCCGATCCCTCGCGGCTGGTGCTCTCCACGGATCCCACCAAGCCCGGACAGGCCAGCGTCACCGTGCCGAGCCAGTATGGGTTCCAGGTATACGCCCAGGCCCTGGCGGGCTCGGGCAATGTGGATGTCTCGGCCACTCTGGCGGGTGTGCCGTCCGTCCACGCCACGGTGCACCTGGCGCCCTCGGGCTTCGCCTGGTCCGGCGAGGTGCTCAACATTACGACCGCCGATACGGCGTCGCCCACCATCCAGGGGTACCTGCTGGACGCGACGAGTTATGCGCCCGTGGTAGCGCAGATGGCCGCTCCCTCCGTGGGGAATGTCTCCCTCCAGATTCCCGGCGGCTCCGTGGTGACCCTGGCTTCCACCTCGGTGGCATTGTCGGCGAATTCCCTGGCAACCCCGGTGCCGTTGACCGCGGCCGGCGTGGGTACGGCCCAGATCGCCATTCTGCAACCGCCCGGTTGCATCGTGCCAACCGGCCGCCATGCGCTGCGCGTGACGGTCACTTTGCCGCCCTTCACACTCTCCGCGGTCAAGGTTGGGAAGTACCTGCAACTGCCCGTTTCCACGCAGTTTCCAAAGGGCGCGCCGCCGTCGCCGCTGCCGCCCATCTCGTTCGCCAGTGCGGATTCGTCCAAACTGCTGGTCTCCGCCACGCGCACCGATCCGGGAAATTCGACCGCCGTCATGAGCGTCGCCGCCACCCCTTATACCGGCGTGGCTTACCAGCCGGTCTACGTTCAGGCTATCGGCGGCCCCGCCGATGTGACCCTCACGGCGTCCATGGCCGGTCATACCGACGCCTCGACGGTGGTCCAGATCGTGCCCACCGCGCTCGGGATTTCCTCCGGTTACTACTCCAGCACAACGCTCGAGACCAACACCCAGGCCAGCCCTACCATCCTCACCCTTTCGGCCGTCGCGTTGGGGGGCGGAAGCGGCGAATTCTGGCCGGGGTTCCCGTCCTCGCCGGTTACTATCGATGATTCGAACCCCGCCGTGGCTTCGATTGCCCCCGGTCCCATTCACACTTTTCGAAAATAATTCCAACTCCCCACCCATCAATTGCTTGCGGGGCTTCGCGGAGGCCGCGCGGCGCGGTTTTCCGGGGGCGTCTGCTTAGATGGAGTTAGGGAGTTGCCCCAACCTGGGGCAATTGTCCGACGCATGCCCTATTGGATTCAGTAGGATGCGAGCCGCCACTGCCCCAACCTGGGGCAACGGCCTGGAGGGAACCCATGAAAGACGCCTTAATTCCCATGCCCGCCGTACACGCGGGCGAAGACCAACTCAACCAGTTGTTGGGCGAGCGCCGCGCGTTCAGCCGGGTGGCAGATAGCTGCTCGGCCGCCGATGCCGCGTGCCTGCGGCGGATCCGTGATGAGAGACTCTACCGGCTCAAGAAACTTAACTGGGCGCAGTTCTGCCCGCAGTATCTTGACATCAGCAAGACCGACGCGGACCGTATCATTAACCGCTTCGAGGAATTCGGCCAGTCGTACTTCGACCTATCTCGCGTTGTGCGAATCTCGCCCGAGAGTTACCGCGCCATCGCGCACGCGGTCAAGGACAGGACCATCGAGTACAACGGCGAGGTCATCCCGCTCACCAGCGAGAACGCGCAGCGCGTTACCGCCGCCGTGCAGGCGCTGCGCCAGGCGGCCGTGCCGAAGCGCGAGCCGAAGCCGGCCATCGCGCCCGCGCCGCCCGAGTCACCCGCGCCACCGCCTACGCTCGACCAGCGCATCAACGCGCTCGAGCGGCGCGCCTACGCTCTCGACGCCGAACTGCGCCAGGTCTGCCAGGATGCGGGTTACGGCTACGAACGCCAGACCATCCAACGCCTGGCCCGCGATCTGCGCCAGCGCATGTACGACCTGGAAGTGCTGGCGGCTTGAGGCGCGCATCTCGCTCCCTACTTCGCGCTCAGTAAATTGGCGAATAGCCGGAACGCTCCCGGCACGCCGCCGGGCAATTGCCGGAACCAGGCGTACGCCGTGAAAACGTACACGCCCTTTCCGTAGCGCGTCCACAACTCGCCGCCCTCGAGCGCGTCCTCGCCGGGGTCGTGCGAGGAGAGCACCGTCTGGTACTTCGGGTCCCACTGCGTCGCGAAGTATAGGCCGCGCTCCTGAATCCACCCTTCGAAATCCTTCGCCGGGTCGATGCGGTTGGGTTCGCGCAGCAGCGGGCTTTCGGGGTGCGGCAGCGCGACCGGCGCTTCCTCCACTGTCACGCGGTACCGCGTTCCGGTGGGAATCGTCATCGGGTACGGCCCCACGTTGAGCGAGTTGTCGCCCGTCTGATACTGCACCACGTAGGTGCCGCCGTTGCGCACGTACTCCAGCAGCCGCGCCTGGTTGGCCCGCACGCCGGCCCGCACGTTGTAGACGCGCACGCCGGCCACGATGGCGTCGAAGCGCGCCAGGTCGCCCTGCGCCAGCTCGGTATCGTCCAGCAACGTGACCTCGACGCCAAGCTGCCGCAGCGCCTCGGGCATCTCGTCGCCCGCGCCCATGATGTAGCCCACCTTGCGCGCCGTCACGCGGATATCGGCGCGCACCAGCTTCACGGCCGCATCGGGGAACAGCGTCTGCGGCGGGATGTGCGGGTAGTCAATCGTCTCTATGCCGGAGGAAATCTCCCGCCCGCCCACCGTGGCCACGGCGCGCAGGGTGGCCGTGGTCTCGGCCGCGGGCGGCGTCACGGTGAAGAGCAGTTCGCGCTGTTCGCCCACGGCCGAGATGCGGAAGGACTGCTTCGCCGGCTCCGCCTTCCACCCAGCGGGAAGGTCCAGCCGCAAGTCGCCAGCGGCATCCGCCACATTGGCCGCCACCAGAACGTGGACCGCGCGCGCCGCCGCCGTTGGGAACACGGCCACGCGCGCGGGCAGTTCAAGGGCCACGGCCGGCACCACCACCAGCGGCCGCGTGCGTTCGCCCAGCGCGTGGTCGCCATAGCGGTGGTGCACCGGGCGCACGATCTCGACCGGCGCCCCGCCGATGGTCAGCCGCAGCCTCACGCGCGCCACCGCGGGCGTGTCCGCCAAGCCGATCAATTCCTGATCGTCCACCGTGTACACGTCGCCCGCCGCGGGCTTCGCAAGCCAGTACGGCTGCGAGTAGGGCTGCCCAGCCGGCACGGCGCGCTGAAACTCCACCGTGGCGCTCTGGTTCACGCCCAGCCGCGCCGCACCAGCTTCCAGCGCCTCGTTCCAGATGCCTTCCACGCGCGCCCCATCCAGCGACACCGTCGCGGCCGAGCGGTTCAACACCGTCGTGGTCACGGTGAGCGTCGCCCCCGGCGCAACTTCGGCCACGCGCGCCTGCGCTTCCGCCCATAGGCCCGCGCACCGCACGATGGCCTCATCCAGCTCCGCCAGCTTGATGCGCGCCAGCGGATCGGCGATGGCGGCAATCAGCGGCCTCGCCTGCGCCAGCGCCGGGATGGCCTTCTCCGGGTGCTCGGGCTCGAATTCGCGTATGGCCCGCTCCAGAATGGGCCCGATGGCGGCGCCTCCCGGCAGCCGGTTCCAGGTGGTATCGATGCCATCGAACAGGTCCTTAGGCGTGGGCGCCGCGGTTCCCTCCAGCAGGCTGAACGGCGCCGGATTCGCGCCAATCCGTCGCGCCGCGCCGGTGCCCTGGCTGTGGTGCATGCTGCGGCTTAGGGTCGCCAGCTCCTCGTAGGAATAGCCCAGGATCGGATCGTAGGTTCCCGTATCCACCTCGCCCGCCGGCGGCAAAGGCGGCAACGAGGCGAACGGCGACACGCCGGCACGCGCCCCCGGGGGAAAGAACAACCCGCCCGCGCGCACCAGCCGCACGGCCTGCCACGGCGCCACATACTTCAACTGCTCGGGAAACTGCTTCGGGTCGGCCGCCGCCGTGAACGCCTCTTTCCCCAGGATGGACGATACCTGGTGCTGCCCGTGCCCGTCGCTGGGCGTGCCGCTGAAAACCAGGACGACCACGTCCGGCCGGTAGCGGCGGATCACCCACACGATATCGGAGAGGATGCGGTCGTGCCCCCACTTCTGCATCGTCTCCGACGCCGTCTTGGTGAAACCGAAATCGATGGCGCGGGTGAAGAACTGCTCCGCGCCGTCGATCTGCCGCGCCGCCAGCATCTCCTGCGTGCGGATCACGCCGAGCTCCGCTCCCTGCTCCGGGCCGATCAGGTTCTGCCCGCCCTCGCCGCGCGTCACCGAAAGGTACGCCGTGCGCATGTGCCGCCCGCGCGCGAAGTACGCCAGCACGCCGGTGCGCTCGTCGTCGGGGTGCGCCGCGATCATCAGCACGCTGCCCAGTTGATTGAGCCGCGCGAGGGAATCCACCAGCTCCGGCGTGCCGGTGAACGGTTGCTGCTGCGCGCGAATGGGGAGCAGGCCGGCCGCGAGCGCGGCCAATGGAAGCAGTTTGGATAGGGTCATGGAAGCTTACGCGAGGTTGAGGATTTGCTTTACGGTGCCGCTCTGCCCCTGGATCTTCTGTTGCAGCAGCATGAGCGCGTGGATGAGTTGTTCCGGCCGCGGCGGGCAGCCCGGCACGTACACGTCGATGGGGATCACCTGGTTCACCGGCACCAGCGCGTAGTTGTTAAATACGCCCGTGGAGGTGGCGCAAGCGCCCATGGAGATGGCCCAGCGCGGCTCCGGCATCTGCTGGTACAGGCGGCGGATGATCGGCGCCATTTTCTGCGAAACCCGGCCGGCGATGATGATGAGGTCCGATTGCCGCGGCGACCCGCGGAACACTTCGGCGCCGAAGCGCGCGATATCGAACCGCGAGGCCCCCATCGACATCATCTCGATGGCGCAGCAGGCCAGCCCGAACGACATGGGCCATATGGAGTTTTTCCGCGCCCAGTTGACCGCGCTATCGAGCGTGGTGAAGACGATCCCCTCGGATGCCGCCGCCTCGGCGTTGGCGGAGGCGTAATCGTCCACCCGAAGAAACAGTTCGGGCATGCTGCTGGCCAAAGGCTTGTCCATGCCATTATTTTCGCATTTGCGGGGCGGGGGTGGATTCCCAGCCTCACCGGATAACAATTGTGACCGCGTTGCTCCCTGCGCCCCCAGCCACTACCTGAAGGCTCTGCGTGCCCGAAGCCGTGCCCGGCGGGATCTGCACATTCACTTGATACAGCCCCGCGAAACCCGGAGCCAGCCCCGCATAGGTGACTTGAGCCAGCGCGCCGCCAACGTACGCTTGCACCGCCGCAACCGTCTGCTGTGGTGGCGTCGAAGGAGCCGCGCCCGTGACCGCGGCCGGGCTTACCGCACCCAGACCCGTGCAGTACACCGCGACGATCTCGCCTGGAGCGGCGGGATTGGCCGCCGTCACCAGTTGTCCCGTAAGGCCGTGTTCGATCGCCCCCGCTCCGCTGCCCGTCGAGTTCAGAGTGAAAATGGCCGGAGCCGCCGCGGCCACCTGCACGCTCAGCGTTGCCGTACCCGCGCCGGAACTGACCTTCACCAGCGCCGTGCCCGCCGCCGTCTCGAATGGAATCTGGGCATTGATCTGGACTGGCGAGACGTAAATTAACGGCGCAGCCACTGTCGCGTAGCTGGCCGCGCTTGCCACCCCGCTCAATGCAATCGCCGGTCCGGTAGCTTGCGGCGAGATCTTGGCTAGAAATGCGTTCCTCGCCCCCGCCCGCGTTGAATCGGCGGGCACCTGAAGTTCGACTGCTGTCGCCAGGACTGCAATCCGATTGAGGCACCACATAACTATGACGACAGTTGCAGGTTTGGCGCTGGTGGCGCGCCGGTGAGACGCTCTCTCAAGTACGACCGGCGCTTTCGCCTCATCGACTGTTCGGTTACGTGGTGCACCCACCGCTTGAGGAAACCCGGCCGCGCCCACTGTATGCCAGGCGAGAGTTTCCGATAACGGTCGGTAACGGCGTTCGGAGCAGTGTCCCTTCACCTCCGGGTGGATCGCCGTCGACTAGGAAACCGCCGCGAGCCCGTACCCGTGATCTCTTGAACCGGACTGGGGACGGCAAGTCTGCCTGGCGAATGCTAGCCCACAATCTAGTCGGGCCTATCTAAGGCCGGACAAATTGATCGCGTCCCCCCATCGGGGCGAACCGATAGTCCTCCTCAGTGCATCGGCGTCGCAATCGGTTTCCCGAAGACGGTGAACTCGGTGATGCCGAGGGGCGTAGTCCCGCGGCGCGGCCAATCCATCATGGTCAGGCGGACAAAACGGCAAAGCGTGGGCGGAATCTCGTCGAACTCGGTGTACCGCGTGACGTTGTTGTTCGTCTTGTCCACGACGGTGTTGTACTGCTTCCCATCCATCGACGCCTCGATTTTGTAGCGGAACGCGATGGTGGCGTTGGGGGCCGGGGCAGGCGGAGGCGCGGGTGCGGCGGCGGGAGGCGCGCCTGCCGCCCCGCGAGCGCCACGTCCGCCGAAGCCGCCGCCGCCGGTCGCGAACTCGAGGCGGCTGGAATCGATCTCGAACAGTTGATTGGTCTCGAACTCGGTCGGGGCAACCAGGTCGATGGTGAGCGTCGGCTGCGCGTCATTCTCGGCCGGCTGCCACACGGTTCCGTTCGAGTCATCGATGGCGTACGCCGCTTCGTGACCGGGTCGTTCGCTGGAGAAAGAGCTCTGCGAATGCATGGCGCGAAGCTTGTTGACGCTGACGGGGATCGAGCCCGAGTCGCCGCTTCGCACCGGATTGGCCACCAGGCCCGGCGCCCACTGCGGCGTTTCGCTGGGACCGCGCGTGAACGGATTCCCGTTGGCGTCGAAATCGATGGGGTCCATGCCAATGCGGCGGCCGCCCGGCGGATTCGAGGTGACGATGGTGTAGAAGACCCACCAGAAGCCGTCCGGCCCCTTCACGACGGAGCCGTGGCCGGGACCGGTGACGATTCCGGTGGTCTTGCGCAGCAGCGGGTTTCTGGGAGAGTAAGTGAACGGTCCCATGGGACTCTTCGCCGAATAGATGCCGCTCGCGTACGATAGCCACTGCGTTCCCGAGGCGCTGTACTCGATATAGTAAGTGCCGTTGCGCTTGAACATCCAGGGGCCCTCGATCCAGGCGATGCCCGTGTACTCGTTGCGTTCCCCCCAGCGCTCCCAAACGTGCGATGGGTCGAACCCGAACAGGTGCTTGGGCGCGGCGGCGAGGTGGGTGAGGTCCTTGGGGTCCAGCGGCGCCACGTAGATACCGGCTGTCGAGCGGCCGGGGAAGTACATGTAGGGCTTGTTGTCGTCGTCGACGAAGATGTCCACGTCGAAGGCTCCGGCGGCGGTCCTGCCGTTGAAGGTGATGGTCCACGGCTCGCCCTTTTCGTTTTTCCAGGGACCGAGGAGTTCGTATGGCCCGAGGATGTTGGGCGCCTTGTACAAGGGTGCGTCGTTGCCGGACATATAGAAAGCGCCGTTGTACTTGAAGACGTGCGGTGCGACGGGGAGGCGGCCGCCGCGCACTTCCACGGCATTGTATTTCCAGTCGATGAAGTCCTTCGAGACCCAGGCGCCGCCGCCGCTGCCGAACAGGTAGTAAGAGTCGCCCTCGCGCACCACCGTGACGTCGCCGAGACTGACGCCCTGTGGCGAGCCGTCGCGCGATGAGGCTTCGAGCGGAAGCGGATTGCAGTAGCGCGCGGACTTGCCGATCACGGGCGACGCCGGGCGCGCGGCGGGCTGTTGGGCCCACAGCGCCCCGGAAGCGCCAACCAGCGCGAGCGCCCCCAGCGGAGTTGCCAGAACGCGTATGGAAGATAAGGCCATCGATAATCTCCTGTATAGACGGGGACGTGCACTCCCGGCCACCGTCGATTGTATATCAGTGCACGCGTTTCAAGGCCTGGTGTCCCGCTTTGGGAAGCGCGGTCCGGTTGCGGTGACGGCCAGTCCGGTTCGTGGGCGCCGCAATGGAGGCCGGGGTGGTAGGATTTGGTCATCGGGATAGTGGAGGGAACTATGGGTGGATCACTGAGGCGCGCACTTGTGCCGTGCCTTCTTCTTGCACCCGCGCTTCTGGCGCAACCGGCGCCACGCAGGCCGCGGGGACTCTATGCCGTCGTCGACGTGGAGAATGAGATCTCGACGCTACAGACGGGCAATCCGTCGATCACGTCCGCGCAATTGGACGCCGGCTTCGACAGTTTTTATCGGGGCCTGCTGAGCGATCCGGCGATAGCGGGGCTGGCGATCCGGCCACACTGGGATACGCTGAATCCGAATCCGCCGGGGGCGGCGAACGCGTACTACTGGAATCTGGTGGACGACGCATTCACCCAGGCGGCGGCGTGGAATGCACAAAATCCGGCGCAGGCGCCGAAGACCATTCAACTGATTGTGACGCCGGGGTTCCAATCGCCGCAATGGGTATTGAATCAGATACCGAGTTGCGACGGGCTGTTTCAGACGCCGGCGGTGACGCCACCGGGCACTTGCGGTAAGGCGACATTTACGGGGTTTTCGGAGGCGACCGACGGCGACGTTCTTCCGCTGCCGTGGAACCCCGTATACAAGAGCGCATGGCAGACGTTTCTGACGGCGCTCGAAGCGCGGTACGGGTCGAATCCGCTGTTTGTGTCGATCGCGGTGACGGGACCGACGGCGGCTTCGGCGGAGATGGACCTGCCCAACGACGGGAACTCGAATAAGCCGCAGACGCAGTTCGGTACCCCCATCACACCCGGCAATATGTGGATTCAGCTCCAGGCGTTCCACTATGCGGGTCAGGCTGCGTACGAGGGAACGAACCAGGCGTTCATCGATGAGTGGAATAATGCGATCGACACCTTCGGCCGGGTTTTTAGCGGCATCACGTTGGTGGCCACCACGGGGAACGGATTTCCCGATTTCCTTGGCGCTACCGTTACGGTCCCGGCCGCGTTCCAGGCGGACTGCGCGAGCCACACCGACCTGGCTTGCGCCGCGGCGACCACGATTCTCCAGTACTTCATGCAGCCAACTGTGGGAGGGGCCAACGGGAAAGCCACGCAGGATAGCGGGTTTGCGGCGGCGCGCGTGGCGAGCGACCTGGGCGTACCCGGCGTGAAACAACTTTCGCAAATGACGGCGCAGTTGACATCGCCCACGGCGCAGGTCCTCGGCGGGTCGCAATTCAGCACGACGTTTTCGAAGGCGACGTTAACCGAAGGCTGCACCAGCGTGTTTCCTCCCAACTCGAGCGACACGCCCGCGGGATGCACCATTCCAGCGAGTTGCAATACCAATAATTGCGTTCCGGTGGAGTGCATCCCGCAGGCTTGCCTTGCGCCAGGCGTAACTCCGGCGAGTATTGCGAGCTTCAAGACAGCCGGGAATGTCCCGAACGCGGATTTGATACCGCCGGAGCAGGCGCTCTACAACCTCCTGAATCTGTACTTCGATGGAACCCCGGCCGCTTCTTCGTTCGGCGCGTCCCAGGGCACCACGCCCCTCAACTACCTGCAGGTCTACCCGGACGACATCCAATACTCGCAGTCGAACGCCAGTGCGCCGGCTCAGGTAGTGGAAGGCGGCGCCACGGTCTCCACCTCTGCGCAGGCGTTGCTGAATTTGGCGAGCACGAAGCTGCTCATGATCGGCGAGCCTTCGCCGTCGATTGCGCCGGCCGGCGTGGTGCCGGCGGCAAGTCCGGCGGGGACGATTCAGGCGGGCGAGTGGGTTTCGATATACGGGAATAACCTGGCCGTCGCAACGGCTACCTGGACGGGGAATTTTCCGGCCACGCTGGCGGGGACGAGTGTGACGATTGACGGCAAGCCGGCGTATCTTTCCTATGTGAGCCCGGCGCAAATCAACCTGCAGGCGCCCGGCGATGCGGCGACCGGAAACGTGGAAGTAGTGGTGACGACCGGTTTCGGGACGGCGACCTCGAACGTGACGCTGGCTTCAGTCGCGCCTTCGTTCTTGCTGCTGGATGCGAAGCACGTGGCTGGGATTATTTTGCGAACCGACGGGTCGGGAGCTTATGGCGGAGGGAGCTACGACATCCTAGGACCGACGGGATCGTCGCTAGGCTACCGGACAGTGGCGGCGAAGGCGGGCGAGATCGTCGAACTGTTCGGCACGGGATTCGGGCCGACCACCCCGGCGGTGCCGGCGGGGCAGCCATTTATGGGGGCGGCGCCGGCGGCAAACCCTGTCACGGTCCGCATAAACAACGTGAGCGTGACACCGTCATTCGCGGGCTTGTCGGGTGCTGGACTGGATCAAATCAATCTGAAAGTTCCGGCCGGACTCGGCACCGGGGACGTCTCCCTGCAGGCTTCGGTGGGCGGCGCGCAAACGCCTCCGGGCGTCGTCATCAGCTTGCAGTAGGCCGCGGCAGTCGCGGGTTCTCACTGGACGTTGACAGTGGTCATATTCGATACCGCGCCATCCGCCACCAGGTAGACGCTCACCTCGCCCGCGCCAGAAAGGCTCCGGGGAAGCGCCACGTTCACCTGGTCGAGGCCTTGATATTGATTCTGCGCGCCGGCATACTGCCACGGCACGGGCTGACCCGCCAGGTACACCTGAACCGTTCCCGCGCCTCGAATGCCCGTCCCGTAAAGCGAGACGTATAGGGTGTCGGTGGAACTTCCCAGGCTGAGCGGCGACGATAGACAACTGAGCGGCACTCCGCTCTGGCAGGAAAACACGTTCAGAGGGGTGACCGTGCCGGACGCCGAAAAGCGCTCGGCCAATGCGGCGGCGGCGCCAGCGCCATTTCCGTTCGCCGCGTACAGACCGGGCGAAACCGCCGCCACGGTGAGCGAGCCTGTGAGAACCGTCGCGCCGCTCCGCGTCACTTTCACGGATGCCGTGCCGGGCGCAACGCCGCTGGGGATCAGAAAATTGGCCTGACCGGGAGACACGTAATAGAGCGGAGCCGCGCTGACGGCGCCCTTACTGTCCGTGATCGCGATGGCGGTGCCACCCAGGGCAAGCGGTAACGGCTGGCCGGGAGCAACGAGGGCCTGCGGCGCAAAGCCCGAGCCAAATGCCGTCACCAATTGCTGGGGCGCGACAGGCCCCGCCTGGAGACTGGCCGAATTCACGAACGCCGCCACGGGCGGCACGTTCAGGTCGGCGCGCAATACGCTGTACGGTGGCACGGCGATGGGATTGGCGGAACTCGCGGTCTGAACTGAGATCGCGTTCTTGCTGGCCGAGGTGTTTGCCGTGCTGGGATCGGCGGCAGCGACGAACTGCATGGGGAACGTACCGGCGGCCGCGGCGCCATTGACGCGCACCGTCACCTGGTGCGGCGTGGCGCTCTTGTTGGTAATTACCACCGACAGGCCCCCTTGCGCGTTGGAGTAGCTCATTGCGTAAAGCGCTGGAATGGGCGCAATGCCAGTAGCGGGCACCGTTGCGCCGCCAGTCACGACAGTCTGGTTCGATTGGACCGCGCGGTTAATGACGCCGTTCAGCACGGAAAGCCCGAGGCCCTGCGCGCTAACATAGAACCCGTAGTTCAGCGACAGAGTATCGATGGGCATGTTGGCGGCTGCCGCAGCCTCCACGTCGGACTGGTGAGCGTTGGAGGCGAACACCCCGGCGTTGTAGGAGATTTCGCTGGGACCTACGTGCAACACCGTGGGCACGGTGGACATGCGCATGACGTACTCGGCCGAATAGATCCCGCCCCAAACCGTCCCGTCGGTCATAGACCCATTCCCGGTCGCGGCATCGTTCGGTATGGAGGGATCGAACTCGGTATTCAAGAAAAGGACGCCCGATGGACCGAGCGGCGCAAGGCTGCTAATCACCGCGGTGGATCTGGTGGCCAGCACCGCGCTTTCGTCCGCCATCCACTGTGCGAAGGCTCCGCTGCTCTGCGGGGGATAATGATGATACGCGATTGCGTCCCAATACTTGTTGGGATACGCAGCGATAGCGACATTCCAAGCATTCGCCGCCGCTCCGGCGTGTGCCTGATCGGTGACAAAGATGGCCATGATCGCGTTCGGATCCACGGCCTTGATGGCATCGCGAAACGGTTTCATGGCGTCCAGATAGGCAGTCGCGGTGGCGAAGAAAGTGGGGTAAAGGTAGGGCTCGTTGGACAACTCCCACGCCGCCACCTGAATGTGGTTGGCCTTAACGTAAGCCGCCAGTTGGCCGGCGGAGGCGGCGGTGTCGGTGTATCCGTTGACACAAATGATGAGGGAAGCGCCCAGGAAATTGGCGCGATTGGCGGCGTCGACAAGCCTCGCGCCTCCTCTTCCCGCCACCCTTGCGATCACCGTCGAATCGCCGCCGACACCAGAGCTGGCCGGGAACTGCGAGAACCAGTTCGCGTCCTCCTCGCCGGTTTGCCAGTTGTATATATCGCTCGAAGTACCGCCCGGGAAGCGGACCCAACCGAATCCGATGGTTGCCGCCAGGGTGTTGAATCGGTAGTCCCAATATTCGACGGTCAATCCGAGGTCGGTGCTGACACCGGAGAAACCCGGCGAAACCGGAGTTGCGATGCTGGTGTCGATGTCGATGGCGGCGGCGACGGGAGCGCTAGTCTGCGCGAGCGCTGGCGCCGCGCATGCACCAAGAACGGCGGCTCCCAGAAAACGCACCCATTCCGGAAACGGCCTTCGAAAGAGCGGCCATGCGAGGGCCGATCGTGCGTAAGCAATCATTTGCGGTTCCTCCAAAGCAGGGGAGCCTTCACGGCGCCCGCTATACTGGCCTGGTCTAGTAATCCGCCGCCGGGTTGAAGAGCATCGTTGGGAACGTCGCCGGAACCGCTGGAGGCTTCAAGACAGGATTTGTCCTGCCCGCCTGGTTTGGGTCAAACACGACGAATCCCGCGCCGGGCGACCCGTTGGGAAGCGAGTAGTCATCCGTGGGATAGGTTGGGTTGTTGAATCCTGGATTCTGTACGGTGCTCTGCTTGTCCTCTCCTACCGTCTGCTGCCATCCCGCAAATGTGTAAAAAGTGTAGTTGTTGGCGTTGCCGTTACACGGGGCGTCGGCGCCAGTGCCAGGGCTGGGCTGCACCGCGAAGGCCTTGGCATAGCTGGCGAACGCTCCATCGATGCGCCAGTACATGTTGCTATTCCACTCCTGAAACTGCGGGAACGGGGCGCCGCCCGAGTATAAGCACCCGCCTTGCACCAGGAACTTCGGCGTGGATGTCATGTTGCGGTCGAAATAGAACAGGTTGTTGGTTATGGCAAAGACCTGCGGGATGGTGGATGGCACGCCATTTCCATACGGGAAGTTGACCCCGACCATCGCGGAACGTCCATATGCCAGAATATTGTTCCTTACGATATTGGCCTGGTTGGGCGCGGCCGGACCGTGCGGAGTGTAGACATCGAAACCGGAGACGCGATAGATCAGGTTATTCTCCACGTCCACCAGACCCGTGTCGTTGTCCAGATAGACCCCGTGGCCGCCGTAGCCGTTGGAATCCATGATGGAGGCATCGGTCACGTCGTGGATCTTGTTATTCAGGACCTTATTGCCGGCGGCCGTGAAGACCGAGTTGCCGCCATCGATCCGGATCGATCCGCCGTCGTTCATGATTCCCTGCAACAGGTTGTAGACGTGATTGAAGGAGATGACATTGTTGGCGTTCCCGATGCCGCTCGGCACGGTGTCGTCCCCGATGCCCTGGGACGTCGAGATCGCGCAGTGGTAACCGTCGTAGACCTCGTTGTGCGTATAGAGATTGTCGTGTCCCATGCCCTGGCCGATGCCGAAGGAGGCCGGGATGGTGCGCCCGTAACCCTCCACGACGTTGTTTTGGACGGTAGTTGACTGCGGCACGTTGGCGTCGGTGTCGGTGGGCTGAAACGGATTCCCGATCCGTATTCCCACAACGCCAATGTCGTAGAAGGCGCTGTTCTCAATTACGTTGCCGGTGACCGCGGCATTGCTATTGGTGGAAACGCAGTAAGCCGGCGACGACCCGTTAATGCAGGGAATCATCTCGATGCCGGTGCCGGAAGTCTGCGTCACGACGCCTGAATCGAAGGTGACGTGCTGCGAGTTCTGGAATGACACGGCGGCGCCGATGTCGGGTTCCAGTTCGACCGACTGATGGCCGGCGGCGGGAATCGTGTAGTTATCGTGCTCGAAGGTCAGCCCCTGAAACGTGACGTATTGCAGATTCGACGCTACCAGCAATTGCGCCAACTGGGGAACGATCGCGTTGTCCGAATTCGGATTCTCGCCCGCGTTGGCCAGATACGTGAGCGTCCACGGTGTCGTGGAACGGTCTAGAAACCACTGCCCGGGTTGGGTGAGCGCGTCTTGAACGTTATCCACCAAATAGCGGTTGCCGGCGATGAATCCGGTCTCTTTCGCGTTGTTTTGCGGAGCGGGCGTGGCTCCGGTCAGATACACGATCTGGTTGGCCGTATCGATGCAACTAATGCGGAGTTTGGAGGTGCTGAACTGCTCGAAGTCCAGCACCTCGATGTCACCCGCAATCGCCTGGTTGCCGGCCGGCTGGTTGCATGGGTTGTTTGCGGCCGGAGCGAGATTCTTCCAGGTACTCGCGATCGGATCCGCCGGATCGTACTGGAACCGGTCGAAACACTCCCATCCGCTGCCCGGAATATTCACCGGACAATTGGCCGCGGCCGCCGGCAGGTAGACGGTATTGGCGATCCGGTAGTATGCGCCGAGGGCGCCACCCAGGCGCGGCCGGAGCCGCCGCGCACCGTTGTAAAACAGGTTCTCGAAATACCGCGTGGATGCGGGTAGCGTGGTCTTCCACGTGTTGCCGCTTACGTTGGTCCAGTTCTCGACGCGCATGCCTCCGCTGAAGACCGGCGTTTCGCCCGGATAACTCCGGTACACGATGCGGGTGGTGGCCGAACCCGAATCGGCCGCCGCGAACATCTCGGTTGCCGGCAGGGAGTAAGTCCCGCCGCGGAATTGGACGGTAACCTGGCTGAGACCGGTTTTGTTGAGGGCTTTGACCGCGGACCGGGCGCCATCGAAGGTGGCGAACGGGCCGTCGGTGCTGGCGGGATTCGGCGCGGCCAGGTTGCCGCTCCAGGAATCGTTTCCGTATGGTGCGACATAGTAGGTGGCCGACGTTGCGGGTGCGGAACTCTGTACGGTGATGAGCGCCACTGGCGACGTTGTTACGCCGTTGTAAGTTGCGGACAGCGTATTGTCGCCGGCCGGCGCGTCGGCGGGAATGACCACGTTGAACTGGAATAGGCCGGGTGGGCCGTTGATGCCGGCAAATGCGACAACGGCTGCGATCCCGCCGATTGTGACGGTGGGCAGCGGGTTGAGCGTTCCCGTTTGCGAGGACGCGCCACTCACCACCGCCGGGGAAATCGCTCCGAAGCCATTGGCGTAAAGCACCACGGTTTCGCCCTGCCTAGCGGGCGTTGTGTAGCCTGCATAAAGACTGGGTGGCCCGACCAGGCTGTTGCCGGCGGGGTGCTGCGCGAGCACGTACGGCCCTCCGTTGACCACGAAGAACGACGGCGCAGCAGCTTGCTCCTGGGCCGTGTAGGCTGCGCTGGCGGACCCATTAGTAGTCACGATAACCTGCGGTGCGCCGGTCATGGAATCTGGCGGAGTCAAGATGTTCACCTGCGTCGGGCTGATGTAATACACGTAGGCGCTTTTCCCGTTCACGGTGGCGCTGACGCCGTCGAGGGCGGCCGGCATCTTGCCGTTGACAAAGTCGGTTGCCTGCCAGACCCGCGAGTCGCCCGCGGGCGCGAGATTCGACCCGTAGATTGCAACCCAAGTATTCGGCGCTATGACCGCGCCCCCGCCTTCCGCATTCACAACCCCGGAAATCGACGGCGCCAGGAACGACGGGCTCGCTGCGAGGTTCGCCATTGCCGCGAGGCCACCGTTGCCTTGCCCGTTGTTGTCGTCCAGAACCCAACCCCCGGACGTGTTTCCTGGCGCATCGAAGTAATCGTAAGCCTTGAGCAGCGGATAACGGTTGGCCTGTATATCGGCGAGCAGACCCTGAAGATACGTCCACTGCAACTCGGCGCTGTTTTGCGCGTAACTCTGAGAGCCGTTTTCCCCGACCATCAGCGGCTTGTTCCCGTATTGGCTGTTGCCGAAATCGGCGTAGAAGAGGCTGAAATCGTCGTCGAAGGTCTCGGGGCTGGCGCGCTGGTAGGTATCGACGCCGATCCAGTCCACGTAGGCATTGCCCGGATAGAAACCATGCGGATCGTCGTTGTTGCCGTCCGCGGCGTAGTGGCCCGGATTCCACAGAAAGACCACGTTGGTAGCGCCTGCGCTTTGAAACAAGCTCCGGATGTGCCGCCATGCGCCGATGAAATCGGTGTAGACCTGTTGGGTGGGCGCGCCGCCGGTGTCGCCGCGGCAGGTTTGATCTTTAGTTAAGACGTTAAACTCCCAAAACCAGCGCAGTATGACGGGGCCGGGATATTGGGCCAGTGCCTTAGCCGTAGCGGTAATCACGGCGTCCTCATTCGGATCGCCGCCGGCAACGACGTGGTCGGAGTTCGCGATCTTGCCGTCGCAAACCCAGGAGATTACCGGCACCCGCCCATGGCTGATATCGCCCTGCAGGTCAGAGTCCGGATGAAATACTCCGGCGCTGTCCAGTTCCTGCGAGAGATCAGTCCAGTTCGTATAGTGAAGGTGCAGCGCGAAGCGCCGGCCGATGCCGTTCGGAGCCGGTCCCTCGCGGGCCTCGATAGCCGCCTCGGGAGATCCTAGTGCCGGGTTGGCCCAGATTCCCAGATAAACGCCATTCGCCGGGACGGCTAGAGTGCCAGCCGCGGCACAGGCTGCCGAACCGGCGAGAAAGGCCAGCCACGGCAGCGGTTTACCGATGTTGTGGCGCCCCTTCGGCCAGGCGTTAGAAACTACTCGCCCTCCGCACATGGTTTCCCTCCGTTGCTCCATTATTGCTTTTGCCGCCCGTGGCTGGGACGCGACGGTTGTAAACTTCGATTGGCTTAGCAGCGATGCTCAAATGGCCGTGCGGGAGAAGCGGGTGAAGCCGAAACCGGCAGGGGGGAGAGGGTTTGCCGCGCCCGGCGCGGGGCGTGTGGATCGGGACCGATTCGCAACATCGGTCGGCATGCCAGTAGTTACGGCTCTATCACCAACTGTACGCGGTTGCTCTCTTGCCCGTCGGCGCTGATGTGCAGCACGGACGCGCCGGCGTTGGTGACGGGCGGAAGCTGGATCTCCACCACGTAGAAGCCCACAAACAGAGGGGCGAGGGTGGCGCGGGTGACTTGCAGCGGCTTGCCGTCCAGGAAGGCCTTCACGCTGGCGACCACTTCGGGCGGGTCGTCGGCGGGCGCGGGAACGCCGGTGCGCCACTCGGGCCGAACCTTGCCGAGGCCGGTGGCCATGATCTGAATCCGGGCGTTGGAGTGCGCGGGGTTGCGGCCGTCGATGGCCAGGCCGCTATCGGCGTCGGCCACCACCGGGACGCCATCGCTGCCGGTCAGGAGAGCGGGCGAGACGGGCTGCACGGCGATGCCGCGGATCTGCGGTCCGGCCGCGGTCTGGATGGTCAGCAAGACGTTGGGCCCGACGGTTTCGAAAGGAACCTGAATCTGCGAGGCGCTATCGAGGACCTGCAGCACCGGGAAGTCGAGATTGGCGCCGCGCACGCTGCTGACGGGCGCGCCGATCAGGCTGAGTAGCGAACCGGGAGCCGCGGCGCGGTTGCTGAAATCGGCGGCGTTGACGATGCGCAGTCCGTCGGCGCGGTGCGGCGCGGGGGCGCGATACACGCCATAGCCGTCGAGGGCGATGTAGAGCTGCACGCCGGAGGGATCCAGGCGGACATCGGTGGCGCGGGCTTCGGGCATGGGCGCGGGAGTGATGTTCTGCCAGGCGATGGCGGCAAGCACCGGGAATTCCAGGTCGGTATGGCCGTAGAAAACGCCCTTGTCGGTGGCCACGTAGATGGCGCCGGAGGGGCGGTCGCCGGTAACGGCCCAGACGCCGCTGGGTAGGCCGGCCGAATCGAGCGCGTCCCAGATTTGCCCGCGGCTGGTGGTGCGCAGTACGTGCGGCGCGGGGCCGCTGAGCGCGGCCAGGGCCACCTGGGGCTGGGTGGGATCCACCCAGATCCGCTCGATGCGGATGCCAGGTTTCGCCTCCATCCCCGGCGGCATGAGGGAGACGTTCATGGTCTTGCCGCCGTCTTGAGACCACCAGATGCGCCCATCGGCGGTGCCGGCCATCACGGTTTCGCCGGACACGGTCACAGCGGCAATTTCAGCGGCGAGGAGCTTGGACAATTTCTGCGCGAGGATGGTTTCGTCATCCGTGGGAACGCTTGCAACCGGTTCCCAGACGGCGCCGCTGGGCGGCAATTCCAGCGGTCCCAGACCATCGGCAAGCACCCGAACGCCGGAGGCGCCGGTGGGGGTGGAGAGAATCCGCCGCACGGCGAGGTTGGGCAGCGTCTGGTTCAGGCCCGTCCAGGAGAGGCCGCCATCCATGGATCGCCACACGCCGGAATCGTTGGCAAGCGCAATCTGGTCCGGGTTGGTGGGGGAGACGGCCACGCTGCGCTGACCGAAGCCAACCACCGATTGGGACTTGTAGGCGGTCAGGTTGGTCCAGGAACGGCCGCCATCGTCGCTGCGGGAGAGATGGCGGCCGATGGCGAACTGGAAACTGTACGGAAAGGCGGAAACCAGGCGCGCGCCCTCTTCCGGCAGGCGAACCGCCGGGACGGGCGTGCCCGGGTCCGGCGGCGCGGGAGCGTCGGGTGCCGGGCGCCAGGCATCGAAATCGGAGGTCGCGAACACCTTGCCAGAAGGGGTGCGGGCGTACAGGATGCTGCTGTCGGCGGAGAACCACACTTGGTCAACGGCGCCGGTGGCGGGCGATGCCAGGCTCAAATCGACGGCCGGGCCGCCCACAGGCCGCCAGTTTGGCGCGCGTACCTGGGCGAAGGCGGCGGCGGCCACCAGCACCATGGCGGCTGTATACCGAACGGTACGAGATGTTCCCAAATGACACACCGCTTGTTTCATTCTAACCTAATTCCAACGCCCCTGATTCCAACAACCTGCTGAAATCACGTGCCTTGTAGCCAAACGCCGCATATGGTCGATGAGTTGCTTGCAAGTTTAGTGCTAGACTCAAAAGTGTCCTGGCACAGGGGCCAGGGTTTGGACTCCGGGCTCCTGAAAGGCGATATGCTCCGGTACTCTGTGCTCACGCGGACCGTTCAGATGCTGCTGCTGGCGGCTCTGACCATGGTGTCTGTATCGACGGAGCCGATCCGGAATGGTTTCGCCAGGGTAGTTCTCGAGACCGGCCAGGTTTCGGTGATGCGGGGCGTGCCGCAAGCCCTCTTCGTAGGCGACAGTGTGAAGCACCAGGATCTCATTGTCACGGGAAGGGACGGCTATGCGCGGTTCGAAGTAGCCGATGGCAGCACCTTCGAAGTGTTCCCCAATTCGCAAGTAGTTTTCCACAACAATCCGACGCCAACCTATAAGGATCTGCTCGATGTCGTCTTTGGCCGCATCAAGGTTTTCATTCAGCATCTGAACGGTCCCAACTACAACAGTGTGACCACTCCGACGGCGGTGATCTCGGTTCGCGGAACGGTCTTCGTAGTGGAGGTCGAGGACGACGAAGGGACCACGGTTGTGGCCGTGGACGATGGTTTGGTGCAGGTGCGCAATCTTACGGCTCCGGGCGCCGAACCATTGCTCAAGCCCGGCGAAGCCATCCGCGTATACCGCGGCCAACCCCTGCTCGCCAAACTGGTGGATCACCAGGGAGTGATACGCGCGGTCATGCGTATTGCAGAGGATACCATTCGCGTGATGGCGCAGCGCGGCGGAGGAATGCCGGGCGGCGTAGGATTGCCTGGCGGCGCCAGTGGTCCGCAAGGCGATAGAGGCAAGAATGGGACCGGTAGTGGAACCGGTTCTTCAACCGGAACGGGCACGGGTTCCTCCGCACCTCCCGCGGGACCTTCCGCGCCTCCAGCCGGACCATCATCGAGCGGCGGACACTAGCGCGGATTGGCGCGGAATCCAAGGGCGGCTTAGGCCTATCGCCCCCATGATAGATTGGATGAAGTATGCACCGCGTGTGCGCCGCAGCGCTCCTTTCGGTTCTCATGGCCGCCGCTCAGCCGCCACAGGCCGCTCCCCAGCAGCCGCCATCCAGTTCGCCGGGCCTCGAAGCCGAGTGGGATATCGCCCCCGTGCTGCTGGAGATCGGCGAACACTCGGGCCGGCTTCTGCCGGCGCTCGAACGAATCGATGCGCGCGCGTGGGTGGAGCAGGATGCCTCGGAGACGTACGCGGAACTGCTTCAGACGGCCAAGGACCAGACGCGGGTAGTGGGCGATACCGCGCGCGAATTGGCGCGAAACCCGGAGCGGCTGGCCTCTTCGATCGACCTGTTTATCCGGCTGCAGAGCCTGGACGTGATGCTGCTGTCGCTGGAGGACGGCATACGCAGGTACCAGACGCCCGCGGCCGCCCAGGCGCTGGCGGCACTGGTTGCCCAGAATGGCCCCAGCCGCGAACGCTTCCAGCGCTACATCGTCAGCCTGGCGAGCGCTCGCGAACGGGAATTGGCGGTGATGGACAGGGAGGCGCAACGGTGCCGCGGCCTGGTGACGGCGCCATCGGCCACTACCTCCAAACCGACGAGGAAAAAGTGATTCTCTATGCCCTTTGCGTGTAGTATTTGCGGAGAAGAGTCGAGCCGGATCTGCGTGCGGTGCACCAAGGATGCGTGCGACAACCATCTCTGCGCCAGATGCGGGCGGTGCAGCGATTGCTGCGAATGCGAGGTTGCGCTCGACGCCCCCGCGCACGCGCTGGCGCGGCCCGCGGCCGGTCCCGTTGCGGGCGATCCGGAAGTCCCCGGCGCGGAGCCGGAGTTGGAACCGGAGCCCGCACTTGCAGCGGACTCTTCGAACGAAGCACTACCGCCGGATTCCGAACCGTCGCCGCTCTAGCGGGCATCTACGGAACGCCGCCGCGGAGGGTGCCGTTCCATCCGCCCGGCCACCACTTTTCGCTTGCGGGTTCCTAAACGAATGCGCCATATTGAAGGTGACGTCGGAAGGGTCGTGTAGAGCGAACCGTAGTTAACTATCGTAGATCCGCCGGGGGCCGCGCCGAAAGCCGCCCGGTGGCGCTCTCCATGTCTGGCGCGAGAGCGTTGCCATGGCGGACAATCTCCTGTTCTTCAGCGAGTTGTTGCGGATGCCGGTCCTGGATCTCAAGGGCCGCCGCATCGGCAGGGTGAAAGATGCCGCCGTGGTGCCCCTGGTTCACGCGTCGCGGATCGACCGCTTCCTCGTGACCGGCGGACTCACTTGGCTGACCATCCGCTGGGATCAGGTGCGTTCCATTTCGCTCGACGAGGGGCTCGCACTAAGCGACGAGATTCTCACGCCCTACCACGACGATGAGTATATGCTGCGGATCGGGCGCGATCTACTCGACCAGCAGATCATCGATGTCACCGGGCGCAAGGTAGTGCGTGTGAACGACGTGACGATGGGAATCCAGAACGATGGCGCGCAGGACTGGCTGGCGGTTCTGGAAGTGGATATCGGCCTGCGCAGCGTCCTCCGCAACCTGCTGCAGGGCATTCTGCCTCCGCGCTGGATTCGAAGGCTGCAGGAGGGGATCCCGCCCAATTCCATCCGCTGGGAGTTTGCCAACGTAATCGAACCGGACCCCCTGCGGCGCGTGCGGCTCAACATTTCCTACGAGAAACTGGAAGGGATGCACCCCGCCGATCTGGCGGACATCGTCGAGGACCTTAGCCCCGCCGAGCGCGGAGCCATTTTCGAAACCATCGACAGCGAAGTGGCCGCCGACACCTTGTCGGAGGTCGAGGATCCCAAGATGCAAGCCAGCATCCTGGAGGGCCTGGAGCCGGAGAAGGCCGCCGATATCGTCGAGGAAATGGCCCCGGACGAAGCCGCCGATATCCTCTCGGAACTGGAAGAAGGGGCCTCGGAAGAGATCCTGGAGGAGATGGATTCGGAACCGAAGGCCGAAGTCCGGGAACTGCTCGAGTTCGAAGAGGACACGGCGGGCGGGTTGATGAACACGGAGTTCGTGGCGTTGCACGAAAACGCGTCGGTCGACGACGCCATGGCGGCGCTCAAAGGCAACGAAGACCTGCTAGATGGGTTGAACACGCTGTTCCTTATCGACGGCGAAGAGCGCCTGATCGCCTCCGTGCCGCTAGCGCGCCTTTTCGTAGCGGCGGGCGACGCCAAACTCCGAAGTCTGGCGGCAGAGACGTTGATTCAGGCCGGGGTGGACCAGGCGCAGAACCGCATCACCGAGTTATTCGACAAGTACAACCTGCTCACCTTGCCCGTGGTAGACGAAGACGGCAAACTCGCCGGCGTGATCACAGCCGACGACATCATCTCCATATTGAGGAAGAAATAGCGGATGCGGAAATTTCTCGGCCGTTTTCGTTATCACCTGCTGATTTTCTTTGCCGTCATCGGACCCGGCTTCATTACAGCGGTGGTCGATAACGATTCCGGCGGTATCTACACCTACTCCGCGGCCGGGGCCAAGTACGGGTACCTGCCGCTCTGGACGCTTCTTCCCATCACCGTCGTGCTGATCATCGCCCAGGAGATGTGCTCGCGCATGGGCGCGGTCACGGGCAAGGGGCTTTCCGATCTGATACGCGAGGAGTTCGGCCTGCGGATCACGTTTATCATGATGGCGCTGTTGGTGCTCGTCAATATGACCAACGTGATGGCGGAATTTGCGGGGGTTGCCAGTTCGCTCGAGCTCTTTCACGTGAGCCGCTATGTCTCGGTTCCGTTATCCGCGGTAGCGGTCTGGTTTCTTGTGGTAAAGGGGAACTACCGCAGCGTCGAGAAGATCTTCCTCTTCTCGTGCGTTCTGTACGTGACTTATATCATCTCCGGTTTCCTCGTGAATCCCGATTGGAAAGAGGCGGCCATCTACAGCGTGAAGCCGGTCCTGCTGTTGGATTCCGGTTACATATACATGCTGATCGGCATGGTGGGAACCACCATCGCGCCGTGGATGCAGTTCTACCTCCAGTCCGCGGTGGTGGAGAAGGGCGTCACCGCCAAGGAGTATGCTGCATCGCGGGTCGAAGTGGTGGTGGGCTGCATCATGACCAACGTGATCGCCTTCTTCATCATCGTGGCCTGCGCGGGCGCCATTTACAGCATCGCTCCGAAGGACATCCAGGATGCCAAGGAGGCAGCCCTGGCACTCAAGCCTTTCGGACAGTACGCTTTCCTGCTGTTCAGCGCCGGGCTGTTCAACGCCTCGATTTTCGCGGCTTGCATCCTGCCGCTGTCCACCGCCTACTCGGTGTGCGAAGGGTTGGGGTTCGAAGCGGGCGTCAACCGGAGCATGCGCGAGGCGCCCATCTTCTATTTCCTCTATACGGCGCTGATCGTCGTGGGGGCGGCGGTGGTGCTGATCCCCAACTTCCCGCTGGTGCGGATGATCCTGCTTTCGCAGGTTCTCAACGGCGTACTGCTTCCGCTGGTCCTCATCTTCATGGTCATCCTGATCAATAAGTCGGACCTAATGGGCGAATGGGTCAACTCGAGGTGGTTCAACCTGGCTACCTGGCTCACAGTCATCGTCATGATCGGCCTGACACTGGCCCAGGTTGGCATAGCGGTGAAGGGGACGCCTTAGCGGGCGGCGGCGTACCAGCCAGCCAGCCGCCCTCGGCAGGACGAGTCAATCGCCTACTGGACTTCTATTACCGGCTGGCTGGATGCTGCCAGCACAGCTCCACCCGCGGACTGGTACTGCGTCTGGATCGAGTATCCGGGCTGGTCCACCCTGGGTACGGTGACCACACAAGGCGAGTTGGTGCACGTTGTCGATGTGCTCGACCCATCCGGGGCCGTCACCACAGCCACGACCTTCGCCGCGTTGGGAACGCTTCCCAGCGAGTAGGCGATGTAGACCTGCCGGGACGCCGCCGGTGCCACGCCGCCCAATCGCACGGCCGGCCACGCGGAATAGTCGCCAAAACCGAAGTACTGCCCAAACCACTTGGGGGACGGAGGCGTCCCGGTAAGCATGAATGCCGTTCCGGTGCCAAGGCTCGCGTCCAGTTGGGTCATGTAGTTCCCGCCCGCCGTCGCGGTGTTGTCGCAGGGAGCCGAGCACGGCACGTTCGGGTTGGCCCACATCTGGTTGTACATCGCGTCCGCGGCGGCTTTAGTAGCCGCGTCGCCGTTGTACGCATAAGTCGACATCAGCCCAACCAGACCCTCCGCGCTCCAACCCAGGGATTCAGGTATCGTGGTTGCCTGCGTGCAGTTCGCGTTACTCCAGGGTATCGGGACCTGGCAGTCGACGAAGTCCACACCGGCATTAAAGCTATGGGTGTCCGGCCTGTAGGCATGGTTCACCAGCCAGCCATCTGCTTTCACTCCCAGCGCTCGAGCATAGGCGGAGTCAGCCGGGTCGCTCCCGGCAATCGCTCCGGCTGCGTAGTTCATGCCTCGCGTGGCAATTCCCATCATGTAGCCGTAGCCGCCCCATCCGAGGTATTGGCCGCCGCCGCCGGCTACGGTTTCGTACCCGCAAGCGGCGCAGGCCGCTCCCCCGTAGTTGGCCGTCAGCGTCAGATGCGTGGCGTCGGTGCAGGAAGCGATGGTGTAGGCTACCGGGTCGCCCGCCGCGTTGCTGGCGGGAAAAGTGGCCGGGGCTCCATGCCAGAACCATATCGGCGATCCAGCGGAAAGCGCCCCGCTTGGATCCGCACAATTGAACGCCGTATTCGTGCCCGTGACGGCCGGTGAGCCGTTCACCAAGGATACCGTGCCGCTCCCGCCCGCGCTGCCGTAACCGGAGCCATTCAGGTTGAACTCCCAATTGCCCACGGAGTCCTGCGTCGTGTACCAGTAATTGCTTTGCAGGCCGTTCCAGGAGGCGGTTCCTGTCGGATTCACCAGTTCGGCAATAGCCGTGGCGGCCGCGTGAGAGTACGTGGAGTTCGTCTGCCCGGGAACCAGGTTTCCCAGGTTGTAGGTTTTCGTGCTGGTGTCGAGCGCCGCCGTGTAGGCAAGCTCCGACAGCAGATATCCGGACTCGCGGGTGTCGCCAACCGTCTGATAGCCTTCATTCCAGACCGACAGGACATACATCGCATAAGTGGCCGCACGCTCTAGTCCGGTGGTCATATCCACCTGGGGGGAGTCTTTCGAACGAAGCCAGAGGCCCAAAGCGGATCTGCCTCTCCCCGGGTATCCGGGAGCGCCGCCCATCAGGTTGCTCGCATCGTAGCCTTGGTTGAAGTTCGGGCCGAAGTAGAACAAGTCCGCCAGTTGCCGGGCGGCGATCAGGTAGCTATCGATGCCAGAACGCAACCACAGGAGATAATAGCCCACCACGTTGTCGTAGTAGTTGATGCTGCGGCTACTGCCTTGTCTATCGAACCACATGGTTTCGGACGACGTCGCAATACTGTATGTGAGTCCGCTCCCGCCGGGAACGCCCGGGCCGCCCGGCATTCCCGTACTCATCTGGGGAATCCCAAAAGTCCCGGCAAGAGTGGCCTGGGTATCGCTGGTACACCCACTGACCGAAGTCAGCAGCCTGCCAGTCCTGGCGGTGTCGGTGGGGTGCCAGATCACGAGGTTGATGTTTGGCAAGGGGTTGCCGCTGTAGTCACAAAGCGCGTATTGGCCGCCGCTCATGAACTCGGTGCCGACACCTGTCAGGGTTGCGCTTCCCGGCGTCGCCGTCACCGTTCCCGGCCCTACGTTGTAGTTGTACCAATCCCAGTAGTAGAACTGGTTCACCGCCGCAGCGGCCGGCGCCGCCGCTGGTGTGGTTCCCCGATATCCGCGTTGCCAGACCGTAACATGGGTTGCGTCGGTGTTTGGCCCAAGCAGTATCTGCTCCGCGCCGATCAAAACAGCGGACCCTGCCCCGAAACTGGCCGTGCTGGCCACTGTGAGCGTTGTATCCGAGGCACCGAGCGCCGCCGTCAGCACCGTGACCATCTGGCCCTTCCCAGCCGGTGGTCCCAGGGACACCCGGTTAATATCCGCTGCCGCCTGATGGTCCGCGTCATACCACGGCCATGGGTTCTTTCCAAACTGGATTAGCGGCCCAAGGAATTGATTGGCCGCGGAGAAGAACGCGCCCGAGGGGTAGATCAACACTCCGTTAATGTCCGACGGCGCCGCCCCGTCGTGAACCACGCATGTGGCCGACTGTCCACTTCCGTCCGTAAGAGTCAACTGGAAATCGTACGAGCCGAACTGCGGGACGATGACAGCCGGGTTTGCAATGGTCTGGCTGCCGAGCCATTGAACCGGCGCGGGAGAAACGCCGGGCATCTGTTGCCATACCGGCATAAGCATGGAACCGCCGTCCAGAGGAAGGGAGCCGGCCGTGCTCAACGCGATTGAGCCCCCGGCGCGCCCGGACTGCGAAGGACCGGCGCTGCACTGTGGAGGGTAGATCGGCGTGGCCTCAAAAGAATGCGTCGAGGACGGGCCGTCGGTCAGCGCCCCCGTGTTTCCGCTCGCATCGCTGGTATTGTTCTCGAACTCCCAGTCCCCCGTCAAGGCCGATGGATTCGCCGGAGGCGCCAGTTGGATCGGGTTGAGCAGAGATGTCCCAACCGCCCCGGCCTGCACAACGGTCGGGAACCATCGGATGAACGCCACATCGAACCCCGCCGACATTACTGCCACATCCGCACCGGTCGCCCATGACGAGACCAGCGTGAGGGGCGACGTCGAAACACCGCAGTATCCACCGGCCGTAAAGCAGACCTCGAACGTCACGCATGCGCTCCCGCCGCAACTCACGCCCGCCGTGTCGCGCTGGATTCGAAGCACGATGTCCCCATTGCTCCCGGTCACACCCGTGAGACAACACTCCAAGCCCGATTCACCCTCCGGCTGGACATCTCCCGGAGAAAACCCGAAGCCGCCGGATTGATACAGAAGCCCTCCCCACGTGCCGGCGACCCCGAACTCCCCCAACCGCAGCATCAGGTTGCTCGATATCAGACTGCTCCCAAAGTTGTGCACCCGCACCTCGAACCGCATCGGCCGCGTACCCGCATTGTAGGGATCGCCCACATGGACGCCCAGAGAGTCCGTCAGCGGCCCACTTTGTCCCGTCGTCTTAACGGAGTACTGCGTGGCTGCCTCAAGCGAGGCCGCACATAAGAGTAAGAGAAGTGAATTTCGCATACGTAGATATCCCATTCGGGCCGCCCAGCGTTGTGACGCTCGCCCGTTGCCAGCTCCTGTTGTTCCAAGTCCCGGCGACTCGAACGCGTCCGGGCTCGTAACGTAATTTGTTAGTGGATGCAGACGGCTCCGCTTGGGAGGCCGTGTCCGTTAGAACGCGGAGGGCAATAGCACCATCGGTACCGGTCCGATATCCGACGGCTGAATGATCGGCGTCAAGGACGCCGCCACCGTTGGTGTACAGCCCTCGCATGTTATCGCCACCGTCGCCGGACTCGCAATGCGGTAGTGGGCACCGCCGTTGGTAAGAGTAACCTGCGGTACTCCGCCAACAAACGTACAACTCGCCGACGCCTGCATGGAGGCCACGCTTCCGCCCAGGTCCCAGTTATCGCGTGGCGTGATAGTTACGCCGCACGTCCCCGAATAGCCGCTCCCGTACGTTCCGCTGAAGCCGATGATCTTCCCGTCCGGCGCCGCGCCTCTGAGTGCTAGGTTGGTCGGCTGCCAGCCTCGGCTTACCCATGCCATGAGGTTTCCTACGCAGTTGGCGATGCTTGGGCACCCCCACAGGGCCGCCTTGAGGCCGGCGGCGCTCTGCGCCTGTCCCATCACGCGCGAGGCCCATGTCTCACCACGCCGCCCGGTATCGATATACTTGGGCGCCAAGTGCGTCTCATGGCTGCCCGGACTCGCCGTGCTGCTGTTGATCTCGTATGCCGTGCCGTTGAAGGTCGAAGACGGGTACATGCTGGAGACACTTCCGTTCACCGTGTTGTTCCAGTTCACGACGGAGTTAACATCGACCAGCGTGGCCGGTGCGGTACCTATCCAATCCGCCCAGAGGTAGTTCGCCGTACCCGAACTGGGCGACCATCCGATATTCGCACGCATCGAGCCGAGTGCGGTGTTGGTCTGGTAGTTCCAGCCGCCGTGGCCAGCCGCTCCCAGCCACCCATCGTACGCCAGCCCGTTCTCGCCGTTGTGATCGGCATAAAGCAGTGCCCCGGGCTGTCCCGAACTGGTATTGGCCATCAGGTAGAACATCCCGGCGGGATCCCCCGCGGAGGTCATGGTCGCCAGATTGTCTATTACGAATACTTTGTGCGCCCCGCCGTTGAAAGTCAGCAAGCAGTGCGACTCCGTCGGGTAACCGCCGGACCGGTCACAGATATTGCCCGTATAGCGTAAATCCGCCGCGGGCATAGCGATCATGTGGGCCGAGCCGCTGGCCGTCAGAATCTGGTGGAAGAAATTCCCCACTATGGGAAGGTATGCCTGCGTATCGATCACCTGGGTCTGCGATTGGATGAGCACGTTGCCCGAAAACTGCCCCCAGGGGTGAGAGCTCGACGCTCCCATTAATTGGGCGCCTGCGAAGACGTTGTAAGTAAACTGGCACGCGCCAAAGGGATCGCCCTGACCAATGGCGAAAGTCCCGTCGAAGTAATTTCCGCTGATAACGCAGGCAGCCATGTTAGTCATGAAAGATCCGTTGTCCACCGAGAATACGCCCGCGAGATCGGACACTTCACGGTTGTTCTTCCAGGTGAAGCTGCTGGTGGCATTTGTGGAGCCGTACGAATTCCCCAGCGGCAAGGTCTGGTAGAACACGCTCCCCTCGATATCGACGGTAATGGGTAGCGTGCTGGCAGCTACGTCGATACACGGGGCCGCGGCAGTACCGCAATCCGTCACTCCCAGCCCGTAGGCCGTGATGGAGAAGACCGAAGCTGCGGTTGGCGGTGCCATTAGGCGGGGATAAACACCGCCACCGACGTTGACACCCGAATAGTTGGTGCTGCAAGAGTAAGTGAACGCTCCCGTGATCGTGCAGGCGTCACCTGCCGAGCCCGCCTGGATCAGGTTCAGATTGTTGCTGCTTCCCCCGCTGCCGCGGTAGGACACGGACGCGCTGTTATTATTGTCATGGGCAAACGTGGAACCGGTGTCCATAATCAACTTCCCGCCCGATGTGCCGGCGTTAGCGCCGTTGAGTCTGTAGTTCCCGGTGAGCCAGAGCGTCGCGCCGGAGGCAACCTCCAGCACTCCCCAGGTAGACCCGCTCTGAGCTATGGTCAGGTCATAGGTTGTGTTGTTCGCAGGCGCCGTGCCCACGTAGCACGTGCCTGTCGAGCAGGTCACGTGATAGCCGGTGACGCTCACCGAATCGCCTGTTAAGGGAGTGGCGTGGCCGATGCCGGTGCAGCCTGCGACCGTCCATGTCGCCGCCGCGTTCCAGTTCCCGTTAGCCTTCGCCGTGAAGGTGCAAGCGTCTGCGGACGTGGCCGTGTAGGCAACGCTGCTCGGATTGCTTGCAAGAAAGTTGTTGGTGACAGCTAGAGCGCGCGTTCCTACAGGTCCGGCCGGGGTGTAAGTGAAGGTGAACGAGGTACCGCTGGCGGGAGTGACCGAGCCCGATGATGTGAACGCACTCCCTACGCTGGGAGTGAATGTGCCGCCCGGTGACTCGCCATTGTCGGACAGCGTAACGGCACGCGATCCGTTGAAAGTGCCTCCGGTGAGATTCACCGTGCAGGTTCCCGAGGCCACGCCGAGGAGCCCCGTGCCCGAAGCGCAGGAGAGTGCGAGCAGGAACGGGTTGCTTATGTACCCCAAAGTCGAGGGGTTCTGCCCGCCCATCCCCGTGCTGCTGAAGGTCAGTGTGATCGTCCCGGTGGTCGCGGGCGTATACGTGAATCGAAAGGAATTGGAGCCATTCGTGGGTGTTACGGTCAACGATGAAGTGGCGGCCGATCCCACGCTTGGCGTGATCGTGCCGCCCAGCGACCCGTCCGAGATCGTGATGGTCTGGCTGCCGTTAAAGTTACCATTCGGATTCGTGACCGTAAAGTTGGTGCTTGCCGTGAAGACGTACCCACTACCCGGCCCGCTTGCGGTGTAGTTCGTAGGCGGGTTCTGCGCAAAGAAGGTCATAACATTCACGCCATCCGGAAACCACCCTCCGCCGGAAAAGACGAATGCCGGCGCTACGGGTGTGGGTGAGGTCTGGATCTGATAAGCCATGGACTGGCCAAATACTCCGGAACCAAGAGACAACGTAAATCCACTCACGGAAGCAATATTAGCCGTGTAGTTGGATGCTACGATCAACTCTCCACCCTGGGTAGGCGTTACGCTGTTCGCCGTACAAGGCCCACCGAAGTAGTTGCTTCCGTTAGTGCAGTACGTGACACTGGACTGGTCCAGTTGTGGAGCTGCCGAGCGCACTCCGCTGAAGCACTGCACGCCCAGACTCATGTTCCAGCCGCCCTGATAGGTAACTACCTCGGAATCGGCGATCGACGTCGAATACGCATAGACCAACGTCTGGCCAGCCGGGTTGATTGTCCCGGCGTGCCACTGCCCGGAGGGAATCGACGTGCTGCTGATCGTCCCTCCGCCTAACACCGTTGCCACTAACAGGTACGCCTGATGCGTGGAGCAGGATGTCAGGGTCACCGTCGCTGGTGCGCCCCCGCCAGCCGGGTTCAGCCCGCTACTCCATGCCTGGATTGCCTGGGAAAAGCCCGGAGTCGACGCCAACAGAAACGCCAAGAGTAACTTTCTCATCATGGCCTCCTCAATGCACCCGGCACTTCACGTATCCGCCGAGCGCCGCCCCGCCAGTGTCGCCCTGCATGACCACGGCCTTGAATTGCGTGCCCTTTGCCGCCGTCTGTGTCGCGTTGGCGAACGTGGATTGAAAAATGGTGGTACCTACCGGATTGGCGACCGGAACTACCAGCTTCGTGCTGCCGAAGATGGACACTCCCGCCGCCGTCTGAATGTCCACGATGACGCTCTGCACGGTAGGATTCGTCTGTAGCGCGATACCGCATTCGTCGAACGTCATGCCGTTCGGCGAGGATATGAAGTAGTTGTTGAAGGTGGTCTCGGGCTGGCATCCAGTTGTCGTGCAGATCACGAATGCCGGGTTGTCGTACGATGCCACCGACGTGCCGCCCCCGGATCCCGCCAGAAGCCGCCACATGGTTCCGTCGTACCATATGTTGTACATGCGCCCGGCGACCAGGTCCGTGTTTGTGAGATTGGTCACGCCATCCGCCTCTCGAAATGCCGCCGCGCTCGTGGAACAATAATTAAACGTGGTCACGCCTCCCGACGAACCGTGATCCGGCACCAGATGTACCACCATCCCGGCTGCGAGCGGCGGCGTCAAACCCGACGGGCAACCTGCGTATGCAGTCCCGGAGTTGCTCGTCGTCGCCACCAGTTGGTCGGCTCCCGATGCCTCGTTCACCCGGGTTTCCACCACCGCGGTATCGATCGGCATCTGGAAGTTGATCTGGCTTCCCGTGTCCGTTATGATCGGCGCCAGCCCCGTACCCGGTATCAGGTTGAGCACGTTTCGCAACCCAACCAGTGTCCCGTTGGCCTTCATCGCGAAGAAACTGCCCGCCTGCTGCGACCACTGGTTCGCAGCCGTACAGCCGAACATATTATTGCCCGCGACCGCGTCCGTCGCGAAGTAGGTTTCCCCTACCGAACAGGTTAACGGAATTGCGGATGTTGTCCCCGACTTCATCGGCAGCGTATGCGCCGACTGGCTGAAATCCTGGGTCCCCGTCGTCACCGTGTTTCCCTGGTCGGTACGCATTGTCACCGTTGGCAGTTGAGCGGCACTCACCGTTCCGCCAATTTGCGAAAACGTGTAGTCGCCCGTCAGCGCCGCGACTGCACCCGCCCGCCCGAAAACCGACGCCACGCCCCCGGCGCCCGCATTGCCCGTCTGGCTCTGCATTTGCATGTTGACGCCGTCGTACGTCACCATCACCCACTGCCCGGCGCGGATGTCGCCCGTTACCACCGGCTGGTTTGACTGCTTCACGATCGTCTTCGCTCCCAGCCCGTTCAGATTGAGACTGGCGCTTCCCGTGTTGGCGGTGTTCGCCCGGAACCAGTACGTCGTGCCGGCCGTGTATGCGGTGATGGCCGGCGCCAGGCTGCAACTGTAAGCGCCGCTCGAACCCCCGTCCTGGCAGGAGAACGGTCCGCTCATCTTGTCGGCGCTAGCCGCCGTTGCCGTGCCGGCTCCGCTGCGGTAGGGAATCCCGTTGCTCCCTGGATCCGCCACCGCCCCAATCGCCGCCGGCGTGGGCTGCGAAGTGTGAGCCACGCCGTTCGCGGCGATGTAGTCCACCCACTCGTTGGCGGTCGCGCCGGTCGCCGTCTCCACCACCGTGTATACGTTGCCACTCGGATCCTGGCACCTGACGGTCTGGCTGCTGGCGTCCGCCCAACAGTTGGTACCGGTGATTCCTCCCTGCACCGACCAGGTATTGGTCGCGGTGCAGGCATACAAATTCGTCCCCACCGACGCATTTGTCTTGAAGAACATCTGTCCCACCGAGCATGCGGATGGCAAAGTCGTACCTGTCTGGAGCGGTTTCGTGGAACTCGCCCCCGAAAAATCGACTCGCTTCGCCTGGGTGACCAGATCGATCTGTGTCTGTGCTGTTGCCGTTAGCCCCATTAGGGCCATCACAAGTAGCTTGTGCATGACTCCTCTTCCGATTAGAGGCTAGCATGCGACCCTCCGGGTTTCGTGCCACCCAGGTCGCGGAACAGCTCCGGCAACAGGACCTAAGCTTCTGATTTTTCAGTGGGATGAAAAAATTCAAAAAAAATCGACTTTGGTGTGAATGGGATTTTGAAGGCCCCCAAAAACCCGGGTTCCCGAAAAGAAGATGGTTCCAAGTGACTCGATTCCCAGCCTGGCTCGCCGCGGGCATGCACCGCACCGAACACCGCGTCCGGAAGCGCCGGGTGCCTCGCTGTTCCGCTCCCCTGGCACCGGTTTCGCCGGCACCGGGATCAAAGCCTCCCAGCGCACCGCAGCCTGCTTTCGCTCTCCCTGACGGGACCGGCAACTCGGACCAGCCTTTCCCTCGCCTGCAACAACGGCGCCTCTCGACGCCCCCATTCCAGGGTCAACAGTCCTGGCCTACTCCTTCGCTGCCACACCTTCAGGCTTCCTCGCCCGTTCGGCCACCCGCTCCACCCCCGCTACCGGTTCGCCCCGGTCGCGGCGGCTTCCTTGCGTCTGGCCCGTTGCGTCTCCGCCCTCGGGCGCCTCGGACTGCTTCCACGGCCTCCGCTCCCCTTTCGGGATTTTACCCCCGTCGGGATCGAAGCGTTCAGCCCTTTCCGCCGCCCTTCGGCCCGCCTTCCGAATCCGCCCGATCTCCCATCGCTCCCCGCAGCCCTCGCTTTTTCACGACTCGAGCCACGGATCTCCGTTCCAGGTCCGCTACGTTTCCGGAGGCTTGCTGTTCCTCAAACCTCTTGGAACCTCCCTCACTATGCCCGGATTCCCATTTCCCGTCAATTGCAAATTTTCCCGCCTGCGGTACTTTTCCTCAGAAACGTGGGCTTTTGTTTCGAACAGGTTACAGAAATTGCTCCGTGGATGACCTGTGAATAAACCGGAGTCCGGAAATCCTGTTTTAGCGCCCCGAGGCTTCGGGCGTAACCAGCTTCAGAATCATGCCCGTGTCCGTCGCCATCCACAGGTTCTTTCCGTCCGGACATGCCAGGCTGACCCGGTTGGCCACGGCGCGATAGTCCACCGGCATCGGCTGAAATTTCTTGCTGTCGCGGCTCGTCAGCACTTGCACTTTGCTCTCCACCAGGTTACGCATTCGTCCCTGCGCCAGCACGCCAGCCAGATACACCGTGCCATCGGCCATCTTCCACGCATCCGTCACGCCGAACTGCGGATCCTTGTAGATGGACTCGCTCTTCCCGTTCATCCAGTTCACCGCGAACACCTCGCTGGCCAGCCGGAAGTATCGCGAGTACTCAACCAAACCAATTCCCGACCCGTCCGGCAGGAACCGAATTTTGGTGGTATCCCCGAACAGGGATGCCGATGTCGGTTGCCAGGTCTTTCCGGCATCCCGTGTCTCCAGCGTGTAGTTCAGGTGGGGAACGTCGCGATAGCTGGCCGCCCCTTGGGGATCCAGCCAATCGGGAAATGCCGGCCCCCTGCGCGGCGGCGCGTTGGACCCTGTGATCAACCCGAATTTCGGAGTGGCAAACGCTACGAAGTTGTACACGCTATGTGCCGCTTCCCCTGGCAGCGTCGCCGCGGCACTCACGGGAGACCAATTCACACCGCCATCGTGTGTCTCCAGAACCGTCTTCCGGGCTCCTACTGCCCAGCCATTCTGCGCGTCCAGAAAGTACACCCGCAGGATGCGCCCTTTGGGAAGCCCGCCCACCTTGGTCCAGCTCCGGCCCGCTTCGGTGGTCTTCCACAAGTTGTTTTCCGTTACCATCCACCCCAGACCCTCGTTCAGGAAGAACAGCGAGACCGGCAATTCCGCCGGCTTAGTCAGATCCCAGTGTGCGCCGCCATCGCTCGTCACCACCTCCGCCGGCTGCCGGTGAGTCCCCTTCAGAACGAATCCCACCGCAACTCCGCGCTGTGCCGACGCGAACTGTAGATCCATAATCGTGAACGACGATTGCGCCTGGTCGTAGAAATACTGGCTCTTCCACTCCGCCTCCTGCGCGGCTACTGGCCCCGCCAGTATTGCTATCCCTGCCAGGGCCGGCAGGAACCATGTCGAGTGGCTGTGCATTGGCTTCCTAGTCACGGGATTCTACTGTTTCATCGCGACCGGGCCCGAGGAAAGCACCAGTTCCACGTGGTCCACCTGCTCCAGGGCCGCTGGGCTCATCCGTGCCAGCACCAACACGCATCCGATCTGCTCCCCGACCGTCGTGATGACCTCCATCTCGCCTCCCGTGTGCTGGTGCGGAAGCCGGTGCTGCACGTTGATAACCCCAACCACCCGGTTGCGCGCAATCACCGGAGCCGACAGAAAAGCCTCGAAGGTGTCTTCCGGCAGTTCGCCAAAGGTTTTGAAACGCTGATCTTTGTATGCCTCGCGCGAGATCGCCAGCAACCGCCGCTCCCTCGCCACCCATCCCGTCAGCCCTTCGGTCGATTTCATCCGCACCTTGCCGATCGTCGAAGGATGGGGCGTGTTCGATGCGCACAGCACCAGTTCGTCGTTCGCCAGCAGGTAGATCAGGCACGAGTCGCACTGCGTGAACTCCACCACCAGCGACACCACGCCCTGCAGCACCTCCGGCAGGCTCATGTCGCGGACCATGAACCGGCTGATCTTTTGGAAGAGCCGTAACTGCTGCTCGGTGCGTTCGAGACGCGCTTCCAACTCTCTGGTTTTCGGCACGATCTCATTATAGTTGGCCCGCGTTGGCTCCCGGCACCCCCCTTTCGAGCCACCTGCCCATGACATCTGTCATCCCACCCGGCTGACGAACTCCACTGGCACGCAAACTCCACACGCCGCATCATCGCAAGTGAAGGAGCCAACATGCCAGTCGCCCAACTTCACGCCGTCTGTAAGAACTACGGCCCCATCGCCGCCCTTCGCGGCATCGATCTCGCCATTGAGCCCGGCGAAGTAGTCTCTCTGCTGGGGCCAAACGGCGCCGGTAAGACCACCGCCGTCCGCATCCTCCTCGGGCTGGTCCAGCCGTCCGCCGGCCGCGCCGAGGTGTTCGGCCATCCCCCCGCCAGCCAGTACGCCCGCCTCCGCCGCGGCGCCCAGTTGCAGGTGGCCCGCGTGCCCGAAACCCTGCGCGTGCGCGAACACATCCAGCTCTTCTCCAGCTACTACGAAAACCCGCTGCCGATCGCGGAAACTCTGGAGGCCGCGGGCCTCTCGGACATCCGCGACCGCTTCTTCGGCGAACTCTCCGGCGGCCAGAAGCAGCGCGTCCTGTTCGCCCTGGCCATCTGCGGCAATCCCGGACTTCTCTGCCTGGATGAACCCACCGCCGGCCTGGACGTGGAAGCCCGCCGCGGCCTATGGGCCCGCATCCGCGCCTTCGTTAAACGCGGCGGCAGCGTGTTGCTCACCACCCACTACCTGGACGAGGCCGATGCCCTCAGCCACCGCATCGCCGTGCTCCACCACGGCCTCATCGTGGCCCAGGGAACTCCGGCCGAGATCAAACATCAGGGCGCGTCGGAAGGTCTTGAGGACGCGTTTCTCGCCATCACCGGAAATTCGAATTCTCTCGAGGAGGTTGCCTGAAATGTCGAACGTCTACTTTTTGGAAGCCAAAATGGAGTTCCTGAAATCGCTCCGGATGAAGTCGTATTCGCTCTCCACCATCCTGTTCCCGCTTATGTTCTACTGCTTCTTCGCCCTCTCAATGGGGAAGGATCAGTCCCTGGGCTCCGTCTCCGTTGCGCGCTACACTCTCGCCACCTACGGCGCATTCAGCGTGATGGGCGCCACGCTGTTCGCCTTTGGCGTGGGCGTGGCCGTCGAACGCGGCCTCGGCTGGCTGCAGGTGAAGCGCGCCAGCCCCATGCCCCCGGCGGCATATTTCCTGGCAAAGGCGGCGGTTGGCCTGTCTTTCGGAACCATCGTAGTGGCATCGCTGTTCGGCTTGGGCGCTGCCTTCGGAGATGTCCGCATGCCCGTCTGGCAGTGGCTGGCACTGGCCGGCACGCTGATCGTCGGCGCCATCCCGTTCTGCGCCTTGGGCCTCGCCATCGGCAATTTCGCCGGCCCCAATTCCGCCCCCGCCACGGTGAACATGGTCTACTTGCCCATGGCATTCTGCGGCGGCATGTGGATACCTTTTCAGTTCCTGCCCAAGGGCATCCAGGCCATCGCCCCGCTGCTGCCCTCCTTCCATCTCTCGCAAATCGCCCTGCGGGTCCTGGGAGGACCCACCGCGGGCGCCGTTGCTACCCACGTGGGCGCGCTCGCCGGATTGACTCTGATCTTCGCCGGCATCGCTTGGCTGGGCCATTCGCGGGACCGCGAGAAGATGTATGGTTAAATCGATGCGCCTGTTGCCCAAAGACCAGGACTGGACGGCTTACGTTTACCTGGTCTACATGCCGTGGGTCCTGGCGCTGCCCCTTGTGTTTCCGTCCTCCCCGTGGGACAAGGCCGCGGCGGCGGCGGGCACGGCGGTCGCCCTGCCGCTGTACTTCTGGGGATACTGGCTGCGCGGGCACAAGGTGCTTTGGGTCATCGGCGGCTTCGTAGTGCTGGCCAGCCTGTTGAGCCCCGGCAATCCCGCGGGTTCGGTGCTGTTCATATACGCAGCCAGCTTCATTGGCAAGGCGCTCGAACCGCCGCGGGCATGGTGGTACCTGGGCGCGCTGCTCGCCCTGATCGGGATCGAAGCGGGCGTTTTCCACTACACGATGGGCTGTTGGATCCCGGCCATTATCTTCTCCGCGTTGGTCGGCTCCGTGCTCATTCAGCAGTACCACCGCAAGCGCCTCACGGGCCAACTTCTGCGGGCGCAGGAGGAAATCGAGCACCTGGCCCGCGTGGCCGAGCGCGAACGCATTGGCCGCGACCTGCACGACCTATTGGGCCATACGCTCTCCGTAATCGTCCTCAAGGCTGAGCTGGCATCCAAGCTGTTCACCGCGGACCCCGAGCGCTCCCGCAAGGAAATCTGCGACGTCGAGGCCATTTCCCGCGGAGCCCTCGTCCAGGTGCGCGCCGCCGTGCGCGGCTACCACCTGGCCGGAATCGAAGGCGAGTTGCGCAACGCCCGCGCCGCTCTCGAAGCCGCAGGCATCCAACTGGAAGCCACAGTCGAGCCTCCCGGCCTCCCGCCCGCGCGCGAAACCGTGGTCGCGCTCGCCCTGCGCGAGGCCGTCACCAACGTGGTCCGCCACGCTCACGCCTCTGTCTGCCGCATCGCCCTGCGCCAGTCCGGCGCCTACTGCGAACTCGAAGTAGCCGACGACGGCCGCGGCGGCCCCATGCGGGAAGGCAGCGGCCTACGGGGCATGCGCGTGCGCGTCGAGGCCGTGGGCGGCGGCGTGGAGTGCACCACCTCCGCCGGCACCTCCCTCCGCGTGCGGGTCCCCGTATGAGCATTCGGGTAGTGATCGCGGAGGACCAAGCCATGGTCCGCGGAGCCCTGGCCGCGCTCCTGGCCATCGAAAGCGACATGGAAATCGCTGGCGAAGCGCGCGACGGCCGCGAAGCCCTCGATCTCGTCCTGCGCACGCTCCCCGACGTCCTCCTCACCGATATCGAGATGCCCGAGGCCACTGGCCTGGAACTGGCCGCCGAAATCCAGCGCCGCAAACTGCCCGTCCGCGTGGCGATTCTGACCACCTTCGCCCGCCCCGGCTATCTCCGCCGCGCTCTCGATCTCGGCGTCTCCGGTTATCTCCTCAAGGACGCCCCCGCCGCCACGCTCGCCAACGCCATCCGCCGCATCCGCGCCGGCTCCCGCGTGGTGGACCCCGAACTCGCCGCCGAGGCCTGGACCGAAGCCGACCCCCTGACCGACCGCGAACGCCAGGTCCTGCGCCATGCCGGAGACGGCGAATCCAGCGCCGATATCGCCACCCGCCTGGCTCTCTCCGAAGGCACCGTCCGCAACTACCTCTCCGAAGCCATCGGCAAACTGGGCGCCGCCAACCGCATCGAAGCCGCCCGCCTCGCCCGCCAGAAGGGCTGGCTGTAGCGGCCCGCCGCGCATTCCGGGCAACGATACAGCCCCCGCCCGGAGATGGTATGAGAAGGCCGGTCCCCCTCGGGATGCGGTAAGCTCCCGTTAGGCGCACTCGATGAGGTGCAGAAAGGAGACCGGCTTATGAAGAAGAATACCATTTCGAAGAAGAACCAAAAAACACCGACGAGGCGTGACAAGCAGCAGATCCGAGCCATGGCATCGAAGCAGAGGCTAACCATAGGGTTGGACCTCGGAGACCGCACCAGCCGCTACTGCATCGTGGACGAAGCGGGCGAGGTGGTGAGCGAGAACTCGGTGCCAACGGCCAAGGGCGGACTAGATTCGCTATTCGGTAAGATGCCCTCCAGCCGGGTGGCGCTGGAGGTGGGGACGCATTCGCCGTGGGTGAGCCGGCAACTGGCGGCCCTGGGGCATCAGGTGATCGTGGCGAATGCGCACAAGGTGAGGCTGATCACTGGGAGCGTTCGGAAGAACGACCGGATCGATGCGCGGAAGTTGGCGTGGCTGGCGCGAGTGGATCCGGAACTGTTGTCGCCGATACGGCATCGCGGGGAGGAAGCGCAGGCGGACCTGGCGATGATCCGGGCGCGCGCGGAGCTGATGGAAGCCCGAACCAAGCTGATCAACAGCGCGCGAGGATTGGCGAAGCCGATGGGAGAGAGGCTAAGAGCATGCGATGCCGATCAGGTGAAGGAAGCCCTGGCGGATGGACTCGGGGAAGCCGTACAGCGGACCATCAAGCCGTTGCTGAAGATCGTGGAGGCGATGAGCGAAGAGATCGCCGGGTACGACGAGAGGATCGAGGCAATGGTGAAGCGGTACCCGGAAGTGGCGCTGCTGAAGCAGGTCTACGGGGTAGGGACGCTGATCGGGTTGACCTTCATATTGACGATTGAAGACGCGGGGCGATTCGCGCACAGCCGGGATGTCGGGTGCTATTTGGGACTGCAGCCGAGACAGCGGGAGAGCGGCGAGAGCCAGCCGGAGTTGGGAATCAGCAAGGCGGGGGATCGGCTGTTGAGGAGCTATCTGGTACAGGCGTCGCACTGCATCTTGCGGAAGGGGTCGCCGGAAAGCGACCTGCGAATCTGGGGATTGGCCAAGGCCGGAAGTGGCGGCAAGAAAGCCAAGCGGCGGGCGATTGTGGCGGTGGCGCGCAAACTGGCGGTGCTGCTGCACCGGCTGTGGGTGACGGGAGAAGTCTACGATCCGCTCTACAACCGCAAGGCGGTAGAGGCAGCGGCCCAAGGCAAGGGCAAGGTCAAAGTAGCGGCGTAAGGGTTCGAGAGAGGATTGGATTCTGCTGGCATGCGTAAGCGCCGAGTTAGGGTGACTGCGGGCTCGCGGTGGATCGTCGAGAACCGGGCGACTGGTTCTCCGAGGATCGTCCCTGAGATAGCAGCACCCCTTGAATTGAGAACACCAATGGGCACCGTGGCGACGGCCACAAACAGAGTGCGGATGGAAGCCAGGCGACAAGGGCGCGGGAGTCAGCAGGCAGAAGACAATTCCAAAGAGACGGTCGAGAACGGGGGAAGGGATCGGCTGGTGGGCGCGGCGCGCCGGAGGCGCGCTTGAGGCGCTGCCTCAAACTTCGCCAGGGGGCAAGCCCCCTGAGACCCCCGGCCCCCTTTCCCTCGGGCTCAAGGTTCCGGAACGGAAGGAATCTGTCAAGGGTTCGCAAGCCGCGCAAAAACCGCGCGCCCTTGACAGATTCCTTCCGTTCCGAAGAATCAACTGGGATGAGGGAAAGGGGGCCCCTGGAAGCGGCCGTCTTGTCTAGCCTCCCGTTGGTCGGCCCCGGGGAGCGCAGAAAAATGGCGAGTTCCAAACCTTAAACATTTCTCTTGACAGAGACCGGCCTTCTCATGGAAACCGCGAGCGTAAGCGAACGGCCCGGCGCAGGCACCAAATCACCTGGCCATCAAGTACGTGTGCAACTCCGCCAGCGCCCCCGAGCAACTCGCCTGTGTAGCCAATCCCGCCAGTGGCTCGGGCCATGGGTTTTCTGCCAACCCAAGCTCATTCAGACTCGCAATCTCACAGAAGCTTCTCGGCAGACTCGTGAGCCGGTTACCGGACAAATCGAGGCTCCGCAAGTCGCTGAGGTTCCCGATGTCTTCGGGTAAAGCCGCAAGTTCATTGTCGGCGGCATCCAATCTCTCCAGCTTCACCAGCCCCGTGATCGCGCGCGGAAGCTCTGTGAGACCATTCTTGTTCGCGCACAGCGCCTCCAATTTACGTAGGCAGCCTATCTCGGGCGGAATACTCTGCACTCGGTTTCTGCTCACGTCCAGCCGGCGCAGATTCGCCAACCCACCAATCCACGCGGGCAAGCTTGTGAGCTGGTTGCAGTCCAGATGGAGGCCTTCCAGATGCGCAAGCCCCCTCATCTCCTCGGGAAGACTCGTGATTTGGTTGCCGGAAAGATCGAGTTCCCTAAGTTGATCCAACCGCCCTATCTCGACCGGCAGCTCTGTCAGTTGATTGCGGGAAAGATCCAGCCTCGTAAGGTTCCGGAGTTCGCCGAGGGCGCGTGGAATCTCTCGAAGCTCGCTTTCGGCAAGCGATAGCTCCGTCAAAGCCGGGAGCCGGCCCCAGTCGGCGTCAACGTCCGCCAACGGGTTGTGGCTCAGATTCAACCGCTCCAAAGCGCCCAACTCCAGGATTGACGCAGGAAACTGCCGGAACTCGTTGGACTCGAGGTCGAGCGCGGTCAGCCCCGCGAGCGCTGCCAGACTTGGAAGCGCAGCGAGTTCGTTGCTGGATAGGTCCAGCACCTTCAAACCAGTGAGCCGGTTGATCTCGCCGCTCACCTCCTCCAGTTCATTGGCGCTAAGACCCAACTTCTCCAAATCGGCAAGGCAGAACACCTCGGGCGGTATCGCGTGGAGTTCGTTGCAGCAGAGGTACAGCTTCCTCAGCTTCCCCAGTCGCGGAAACTCGTCCGGCAAGCTGCGAATGCCCGTGTGTCCGAGGCAGATCTTGGACAGCTCGACAAGCTGGCACACCTCGTTCGGAAGCGATTGCAGCGGGTTGCCAGACAGGTCCAGTGTGCGCAGGTTGCGAATCCGAAAGACCTCGGGCGGAACTTCGGCAAACCGGTTCCCGCTGAGATTCAGATCTTCCAGCCGCTCCAGACTCGCGATTTCGGGACACAGCGTTCCCAGTTGGTTGTAAGAAAGGTCGAGATCCCTCAGTTCCCGAAGCCCGCCAATCCCTGGACCCACATGGGTCAGGTCGTTCGTCTTCAGCACCAGTTCTCTCAACCCAACCAGTTGCCCGACGGCCTCTGGCCAGACGGACAAGTGATTGGACTCCAGGGTCAGGCACCTCAGCCCCGTCATCCGCCCGATGTCTGCCGGCAGTTCCTTCAGGGCGCTGCCGTAGAGATCCAGTTCTCTCAACTCGGCAAGAGCGCACAAGGCGCGAGGAAAGGTCTTCAGGCCTACCATCTCCAAGACAAGCTTGCGAAGACTCCGTAGGCGGGCGAACCCTTCCGGCAGCGTTTCAAATTTGGTGCGGCCAATATTCAACTCCTCCAACTGCGTCATCGCCAGGATCGTTGCCGGGACCTCGCCATCCAACAGGTTGTCCGATACGTCAAGCACCTTCAACCGCGGAAGCTCCGCCAATTCCGGCGGCAGTTCCCGCAGCCAGTTGCTACCCAGCATCAGCATCTCGAGTTTCGTCAGCCGCGCGATAGCCGCCGGCAGGCTGCGAATTTCCCGCCAACTCAAATCGAGTTCGGCCACCTCCTCTTCCGCCGCCCGCGCGATCACTCTCAGTAGTTGTTCGTCCGTCATTCTTGTCCTCTGCGCCTCACCCCTCCCGGAAAACCCGCACCGGGTTCCCGCGCTCCAGCGCCTGATGCGCCTGCCACCGTCCCCGCTCGGCCTCGCCGCGCTCCCGCTCCTCCCGCTCTTCCAGCTTGCGGACCACCCGCGCCAGCGCCAGCCGCTTGTTGCGGTGCTGCGAGCGTTCCTCGGACGCGCTCGCCTGCACGCCCGTCGGCACATGCGTCACCCGCACCGCCGATTCGGTCCGGTTCACATGCTGTCCGCCCGGCCCGCTCGCCCGCATGGTCTCGAAGCGCAGGTCCCGAAGATCGAACCGCGCGGTGGCCGGCGGCTCCAGCGCTTCCACTCCCACGTACCAGTTCTTCCGCTTATGCTCCGGCCGGAATGGACTGCGCGCCACCCACTGCACCGTCCCCCACCACGCACCCCGAACCGGTGCACGCCCACCGCGCCCGCCAGCGACAACAGCACCGATTGCGCCGTGCCCGCCTCAGGCCCCGCTTCCACATCGAGCGTTGCCATCTGGATCCCCGCAGCCGCGGCCTCGCCCCGCATCCTCTCTACCACCTTCAACACCGCCCACGAGCACTCCACTGGACCGTGTCCCGCGCTCACCTGCAGCCAAGCCTCCTGGCGTTCCAATCCCTACCTCCTCACCTTATACGTCACCACTGGCCGCAGCAGCGCCACCACCTGCGCCAGTCCCTCGCGCACCAGGTCGCCGATCACCACCGCGATGTTCTTGTACGCCTGCGGGGCCTCTTCGAACAGCAACTCCCGGTCTTCGCAAATCACCTGGCCGCCCAAGTCCGTGCGCACCAGGTCCTTCGCCCTGAACCGCTTCTCAAGCCTCGCCCGGCAGTCTGTCCGCGCCCATTTCCGGCCCGCGCCATGCGCCAGTGAATACGCCGACCGCTCGCCGGCCTCGCCCGCCGGCATAACCAGATAACTGAACGCGCCGCGCGAGCCTGGAATCACCAGAGGCCCGCATGTCGATGGCGCCGCCCCTTTGCGGTGCAGCCAACAATCCCGGCCGCCGATTTCCCGCCGCTCGATCCAGTTATGGCACTCATCGAAGAGCCGCTGCCCTTCCGTGCCCAGCCGCCCGGTGACCCGCTCCGCGATCAACGCCCGATTGGCCTCTGCCCAACGCCTGGCATGCTCATGGCGCGTCAGGTACTCCGCCGCCTCCGGACTACCGGCCGCCAACCCTTCGAAGCGAAACCTATCCACGTGTTCGCGCAGAATCGCCTCCCCGAATCCCCGCGACCCGCTATGCACCAACAGGTACACCTGCCCGGCGCTCAGCCCCAACGCGTCGAAAGCCGCAGCATCTTCCACTCGCTCGACCACCTGCAATTCCGCGAAGTGATTCCCGCCGCCGATGGTCCCCAGCGACAGCTCGAACCCGCTCGGCCGCACGCCCCGCTCCGCCAGCCACGCCACCGCGTCGCCATCCCACGCTTCGTCCAGCCCACGCAGCCTGTCCGCCCAAGCCTCGCGCCGCGTCTTCGACGCCCGAAGCGAGGTCCGCCACAGCCCGATGCCGCAGCCCACATCGTTGCCCACCAGTGCCGGATAGAGCCGGCCCTCCACGGCAAACGCCGCGCCAATCGGGCTTCCCTTGCCCGGATGCAGATCCGGCAATCCCACCGCCAGCCGCATTCCCGGCAGCGCCGCCGTCTTCTTCAACTGCTGCTCGGCCGTGCCTTCAATCCAATTGGCAGGCGAAGTGATCACGCGCACTTCCGCTGGCGGCTCCAGCCCTTGAGGGCTCCCCTTTGTTGCTCCCCTCGGAACCGCGAGCGTGAGCGAGCGGCCCGGCAGCGGCACTGACTCATCCGCTCTAAGCTCCTGTTCGTCCTTGTTCCTGTTCTTCATCTCTTTCGAATCCGAAACACCTTTCCCTGCGCCGCGAACGGTAGCGCGCGCCCCTCCGGCAGCAGAATGGCGTGCTCGCGCCGCACGCGGAAGTTGTCGCAGAACCCGTCCGTGATAATCAGAATCGGCCCCGCCTTCGGGAAATCCACCGCCCGCTCCAGCAGCTCGATGCCCGGCTGAAGAATCGTGCCGCCTCGTCCCCGCACCTTAACTCTCCCAGCGATTTCGTCGGGCCGCATGTACCCCGCGTCATAGGCTATGGCGTCGCAGAACACCACCCGCGCCGCCGGCACCTCGCGCGCTTCACTGTAGCTCGCAATCGCACCCAGGCATTCGCCCAACAGCGACCGGTCCATCGATCCCGACGTGTCCAGCACCACGCCAAACGTCCGCCCCTCCACCGAAAGCGGCGCCGGCACGTACCGCGGACGCGGAATATCCGGCGTGCTGCTCTGCCTCCGGCTCGGCCTCGCATAGCTTCGCACTTTTTCGAGCGGCGGAAAGCAATCGTCAAACCAGCGCGCCAGTTCCACGTCCCAGGGGATGGGCGGCTGGCTCAGTGCCCGAATCTCCTCTATCAGCGCGGCTGGCAGCATGCCGCGCGCCTGCTCGTGGTGATAGAGTAAACCCTGCGCCAGGCAGTTGCGGTAGAACGCATCCAGGTCCATCCCCGCTCCCGTGGCCCACCAGCCCGCCGCCGGAGCGTCCAGAATGTCGCCCAGCCCGATTCCGCGGAAGGTGCCCATCCGGCGGAACCGCCGCAGGTCCGTAACGATGCGGTCGTAAACCGCCTCTGCCGACAGTCCCTTGAGGCTTTCGTCGAGCAACAGCCCCACTTGCGGCACCGTGCCAATCCCCATCTCCCCCAGCCACTCGTTGATCACGAAATCGCATGCCACGTTCCACAAGTACGGATCGCGCCCGCGGCATCGTGTCGAATGCCGCAGCGCCACGTGCAGCAGTTCGTGCGCCATCACGAAGCGGCATTCGCTTTCGGTCAGTCCCGCCGCCGGGTTTACGTACAACTCTTTCCCATATTCGCTGACCGCCGCGATCGAAACCTGCATGCGCCCGCAAAGCGCCGGATCTTCAATCAGCTTGAAAGTGGCCGCCAACGCGCCCAGCAGCGGGTAACTGCTCACGAACCAATCGCGCGCCCGCCGCGCCGGGGTTGCCCGCTTACCCTCCCGCCCGCTGATCGGCTCCTCGCCGCCCGCCACGCCGATGGCGCTTGTTACCGCCTGTACCAGCGCGTATCCGAAGATCTTCTCCCAGCTTTCCCGCGCCCCACCGAACCCGTACCTTGGGGGCTTCGCCGCGCCCTCGATCATGTCCGTGAACGACGTGCCCGTGAGGCTGTACGAAGCCAGGTCCGCCGCCATCCCTTCGTCGCAGAAGTAGCGGAACAACGCCTCCTCGGTGCGGGCCGGCAGTTCCGGACCGCCCAGCTCCGGCAGGTTGCGAAGCGGCTCGGGCGGCTTGCCCAGCTTCAACGTGGCGAGGAACTGCCAGACCACGCACTCGCACGCCGTCTCCCATTCCCTCTGTTGGAACCGCCGCTGGAAATGTCCGAAGCCCAGGTGCAGCAGGCAGTGCGCCAGCACGTATAGCCACTCCTCCGGCTCGCCTCCGCGCTTCGGGTTTACGTGGATGGTGCCATCCGCCGCCACCCTGGCCCACCCTTCGCGTGGGTAGGGCCCGTCCTCGTTGCGCACCACGGTGGCGCGCGCCAGCAGGGGGCCGAACAACGGATGCTCCCGCGCCATTCCGTAACCCTTGTTGAAGTTCTCGACCGCCCGCGATTTTGCCGGTGCGCACGGCTTCTGGCGTGCCATTTCAGTTAGCTTTCTTCATCACCAGCCGCGGCAGATCGCGCACGATCTCCACCATCAGCCAGTTGGGCAGCGACTCGCCTTCGCCATCGCTCGCCACCATTTGTGCCATCTCCAGGCTGATGGCGGCCAGTTCCTTCAGCAGCGCCTTCCCGCGGTGCGCCAGTTCCTTGTGCGCCGCGCTCAGCGTGGAGCGGTCCACCGGCAACTCCTTCACCAGGTGGGCGCGGAACGATTGCGCCAGGAAGTAGAGGATATCGCGGTCCCGCGGCTCGGCCGGCCAGCCTGTGTCGCCATCCAGAATGGCCTTCAGCCGGTAGCGGCTGCGGACTTGTTTGGCGAACGCCTTGAACTGCCCCGCGTGTTCCGAAGAGACGCAGCCAAACGCCAGCACCTCGAGCGTTTGATCGTCCAGCCCGTCTCCGTATTCGTGCATGGCGTCGCTCAACATGTGCCAGGACCGCGGGCTGGAAAACGTCTGCTCGTGCTTTGGCGGCTGCACCCAAAGATGGTCCGGCCGGTTCTGTATGTACTGCATCACCAGCGGGTGGATATTGTTAGCGCCCGCCCATTCCAGCCAGTCCCGGTGCGAGACCTTCAGATGCACGTGGATCATGCGGTTAATCAGCGCGGACGACATCGGCTTCACAATGGCGCTATCTTGCGCGCGATTGCCGGCCCCTACCACCACCGAACCCTCCGGCAGCCGGTACTCCCCGATCCGCCGTTCATGGATCAGGCTGTAGAACGCCTTCTGCACCTCATGCGAGCAGGCGTTCAACTCGTCCAGGAACAGGCAATACGGATCGGTCCGCGCAATCGAAACCGGCGGACAGAACCTGCTGCAACCATCCACGATCTGCGGCACGCCAATCAGATCCTCCGGCGCAAGCTGGCTGCCCAGCAGAGACACGCACGGCAGTCCGACTTCAACCGCGAACCGCTCGACAAGCGCTGACTTCCCGATGCCCGGCGGTCCCCAGATGAAGACTGGCCGTGCCACCGCTACGTTCAGCAGAAAGCCGCTAAGTTGCGTTTGCGTAAGTGTTACGGATGAATTCATCGACTAAGTCACAAATAGAGTAGCTATGCCATACGAGGCATGGGCCTCGCCGCGGCGGGTAATTGATTTAAGAACGCACAATGGACGCGCATCCACCCCTTCATCCACGCAGGTGGGCGTGAAGGACGGAACTTCGAGTGTGCAGACCTATCGGTGCCGTTCTTGGGAAGGTTTCGAGTGGCCACGAGCGCAAACTTACTTGGGCTCGCAACCTGTGCGGACTAACTAGGCGAAGAAGCTAGCGAAGAAGATGGACTCCTCATGATATTCCAGGCGAGTGCTCGAATGCAAGAAAAAGAAGACTCCGAGTAGCGCGCTTCCCCCGCGCCCTGTGCCATCATGGAAGTTCCACAGGACCATGCCCGCACTCAAGACTCTTTCCCCGACCGTACTCATCCACATCGCCAAGTTGCTGAATGTGCCCATGAAAGGGCTCATGGCCGTCATCGAACTCCTCGACGATGGCGCCACCGTGCCCTTCATCGCGCGCTACCGCAAAGAAGCTACCGGCAACCTGGACGAAGTGCAGATCCGCGACATCCAGGAAAAGCTCGAGTACTTCCGCGAGCTGGAAGACCGCCGCGAGACGGTGCTCGCCTCCATTCTGGAGCAGGGCAAACTCACCGACGAGCTCAAGGCCAAGATCGAAGCCACGCTCGAAAAGACCGAGCTTGAAGACCTCTACCTACCCTACAAGCCCAAGCGCCGCACCAAGGCTTCCATCGCCCGCGACAAGGGGCTGGAACCGCTGGCCATGTACCTGTGGGAGCAGGCGGACCCCACGCCGCTGGCGGAGATCGTGAGTCGCTTCGACATGCCGGCGGAGGAGGCGCTCGAAGGCGCGCGCCACATCGTGGCCGAAATGGTCAACGAGAACGCCGCGTTCCGCAAGCAGATCCGCGCCATGATGCTGGCCGAGGGCCGCGTCACCAGCCGGGCGATCGAGGGCGCCTCGGACCCCGAAGGCAAGTTCAAACTGTACGCCGAGTACACCGAGCCGGCCGCCAAAATCCCGTCGCATCGCATGCTGGCCATTCGCCGCGGATCCACCGAAGGCGTGCTGACGTTCGAAATCGAGCTCGACGCCGCCGGCCCGCTGGCCTGGCTGAACTCGCAGGTGCAGCGCGTGCCGGGCGAATGGACGCCGCACTTGGAGCGCGCCGTCGAGGACTCCTACAATCGCCTGCTGAACCCATCCATCCAGACCGAAGTGCGCCTGGAGCTCAAGGACCGCTCCGACGACGAGGCCATCAAGGTCTTCCGCGAAAACCTCGAGAACCTGCTGCTCTCGCCGCCCGCGGGGCGCATGACCGTGCTGGCCATCGACCCCGGCATCCGCACCGGCTGCAAGATCGCCGTGGTGGACGATACCGGCAAGTTCCTGGAACACGCCGTCATCTACCCCTTCGAACCGCGCAAGGATGAAGCCGGCTCGCGCAAGGCCCTGGCCGCGCTCATGGCGCGCCACAAAGTGCAGGCCATCGCCATCGGCAATGGAACGGCGTCGCGCGAATCGGCGGCGTTCGTGGCGAGTTTCCTGCGCGACGCGGGCTTAACCAGCGTGTTCAGCGTTAGCGTCAGCGAATCCGGCGCGTCGGTGTACTCGGCCTCGGACCTGGCCCGGCAGGAGTTCCCCGATCTCGACCTCACGGTGCGCGGCGCCATCTCCATCGCGCGGCGCCTGCAGGACCCGCTGGCCGAGTTGGTGAAGGTGGACCCCAAGGCTATCGGCGTGGGCCAATACCAGCACGATGTGGATCAGCGCCGGCTCAAACAGGGCCTGGAGGCAACGGTAGAGAGCTGCGTGAACCGCGTGGGCGTGGACCTGAACACCGCGTCGTGGGCGCTGTTGCGTTACGTGGCCGGCATCACCGAGCGCACGGCGTTGCAGATCATGCAGTACCGCAACGAGCACGGGCGGTTCCGTTCGCGGCTGGACCTGCGCGCCGTCCCCGGCTTCGGCCCCAAGACGTTCGAGCAGGCCGCCGGTTTCCTGCGCATCCGCGGCGGCGACCAGCCGCTCGATATGACCGCGGTGCACCCGGAGTCTTACCCGGTGGTGGAGAAGATTGCGGCGTCGCTGGGCACCACCGTGGCGGAACTGATTGCCAAGCCGGAGCTGATTGAAAAGGTTGGGCTGGAGGGGTTCGCCACCGAAACCGTGGGTATGTACACGCTGGGCGACATCCGCGAGGAGCTGCGCAAACCGGGCCGCGACCCGCGCGACAAGTTCGTGGCCCCGCACTGGCGGGACGACGTCAAGGAGTTAGCCGACCTGCAGCCCGGCATGGTGGTGGAAGGCGTGGTCACCAACGTCACCCGCTTCGGAGCGTTCGTGGACGTGGGCGTTCACCAGGACGGTCTGGTACACGTGAGCGAACTGGCCGCGCGCTACGTGAAGGAAGCCAGCGACGTTGTGAAGGTGGGGCAAATCGTTAAGGCGCTGGTGCTTAGCGTGGATTTGAAGGCCAAGCGAATCGCGCTCTCCATGAAGGCGCTGGACGCCCCCGCCGCGCGGCCCAAGGCGCAGGCGAAGAAGCCGTCTATGCAGGACCAGTTGGCGAGCTTGCAAGACCGTCTCCGGACGAAGCGGTAAACTGCCGTAATACGGCATTGAGCGGCAATACGGCATATGTTGACAATTGCCGTGTTCTGGGTTATGATGAAAACGTGGAAACCTACGCTGCACGTCTAGAGAAATCCGGCCGCATACTGATACCTGCCACGGTTCGGCGCACCCTGGGCTTGGCCGAAGGCTCGATGGTGGTGATGAAAGTCGAGTCATCCGGGACAATAGGCATCGTCTCCCGTTCCCAGGCCCTCGCCAAGGCGCGCCAGGAGCTCCGGAACTTCGTCCCGCCCGGCCGCGACCTGGTCGAGGAACTGATCCAGGACCGCAAGCAGGAAGCCGAAGCCGAGAACGTTGAGGCCGCCGGCAGGTGAAAGAGCGGTACGTGCTGGATGCCTCGGCGCTGCTGAGCATTCTGCTGGATGAGCCCGGGCAAGCCCGGGTGAACCAGATTGTGGAACGTACGCAGATCCACGCCGTGAACCTGGCGGAAGTGATTGCACGGCTGGTGCGGACGGGGATGCCGCCGGAAAAGGCCATCGAGATCCTGGCAGGGCTCTATCTGGAAGTGGATGAAGGGTTCAGCACGGCGCAGGCGGAGTTCTGCGGCACGCTGCTGGGGACGCGCCGCGACCTCGGGTTGTCCCTGGGCGACTGCGTGTGCCTGGCGGCCGCGGCGGTACCCGGAGCCGTAGCGGTCACGGCCGACCGCCGGTGGAAGGAATTGGACGGCACGGTGATAGGCGGAGCCACCATCCGGGTGGAGCTGATCCGGTAAGCGGAGTGGCGTCCGGCCAATAGCGCCGATAAAGCCTTGAGCGGTCTAGCCGATTCTGCTATCCTCAATAGGTCGAATTCATTAGCATTTCTCTCCCGGCCGTGCGTGGCCGGGCCTACCCGTGAGGTTTACATGTCGGGCCACTCCAAATGGGCCACAATTAAGCACAAAAAGGCGGCACTTGACGCCAAGCGCGGAAAGTCCTTCACGCGCATCATCAAGGAAATAGTCATTGCCGCGCGCAGTGGCGGGGACCCGGACGGGAATCCTCGTCTGCGTACCGCCATCACGGCCGCCAAAGCGGTCAGCATGCCTGCGGACAACATTAAGAAGGCCGTCATGCGCGGCACCGGCGAACTGGAAGGCGGCCAGATCGACGAAGTGATGTTCGAAGGCTACGGACCAGGCGGCGCCGCCGTCCTGGTGAACGTGGCCACGGACAACCGCAACCGCACGGTCAGCGACATCCGCCATCTCTTCTCCAAGAACGGCGGGAACATGGGCGAGCAGGGCAGCGTCGCCTGGATGTTCGACCGCAAAAGCCAGGTGCTGGTGCCGGTCGAGAAGGCCGGCGAAGACCAACTCATGGCCATCATTCTGGACGCGGGCGGAGACGACCTGCGGCCGGCCGGCGATAACTGGGAAGTCCTCTCGCCTCCCGAAGCGCACGAAGCCGTGCTGAAGGCGCTGGAGGCCGCCGGTCTTGCCCCCTCGGAAGCCAGCATCGCCATGGTTCCCAAGAACCTGATCCGGCTGGAAGGCAAGAGCGCCAGCGGCATGTTGCGGCTGTACGAAGCGCTGGAAGACCACGACGACGTGCAGAACGTCTACTCCAACTTCGATATCGACGAGAAGGAGTTGGAGGCCCTCGAGCAGTAAGGTGCGCGTGCTCGGTATCGATTGCGGCTCGCAGCGCACCGGTTACGGCGTGATCGATAGCGATGGCTCGACGCATCGTCTGCTCAAGGCCGGGGTGATTAGCACCAGCCCCAAGGAACTGTTCCCTAAGCGGTTGCTGGAGATAGCCGAGGGGTTGCGCGCCCTGGTGCGCGAGTACGCGCCCGAAACGGCAGCGGTGGAAGAGGTCTTCTACGCGGTCAACGTGAAGACCCTGCTTAAGCTTTCGCACGTGCGCGGGGTGGCGCTGTTGGTAGCGGCCGAGGCGGGGATGCAACTGGCCGAGTATTCGCCGCTCGAAATCAAGACCAGCGTGGTGGGGTACGGGCGAGCGGAGAAGTGCCAGGTGAGGATGATGGTGCAGTCGCTGCTGCGGCTGCCCGAGGCCATCGAATCCGAGGACGCTTCCGACGCCCTGGCCGCGGCCATCTGCCACGCCACTCGCGAATCCACGGCCCGGAGGCTGGTGCACACACAATGAAGCGGCTCCCGATCCTGCTCCTGGCGGTTTCCGCCTTCGCGGCCGACGGGCGGCTGTTCTATTCGCGCGAGTTCCCCGGCAGCAAGCCGGACTACATCCAGGTGACCCTCACCAAAACCGGCGACGTCGAGTACCGCGAGGCGGTGGATGACGACTTGCCGGTTAAGTTCACACTGCCGCCCGAGTGCGTGGACGAGGTTTACGGCCTGGCCGGCAAGCTGGACGGTTTCAAGCGCCCGCTGGAATCGCAGCTCAAAGTGGCGTTCATGGGGACCAAGACTTTCCGTCTGGAGGACGGCGCCGGGAAGACCGAGGTCAAGTACAACTACACCGAGAACAAGGATGCGCAGGCGCTGCAGGACTGGTTCGAGCGCATGGCCGAGTCCGCGCAGCACCTCACGGAACTGGAACGGACGGCCAAGTACGACCGGCTGGGCGTGGTGAATGCGCTGGCGATTCTGGAATCGGCGCTGGAGCGCGACCGCGTGGTGGCGCCGGAGCAGTTTCTGCCGCTGCTCGACCGCATCGTGGCCAACGAGAACTACATGCACACGGCGCGGGCGCGGGCTTCGGAGATCGCCGAGGGCATTCGCGCCATGAAGCAGCCCGCCAAGCCGCCTGTGAAACCGGAATGATACGCGAGATCGCGATGCCGCGTGACCGCGGCGCTGGAGGGGAAATGAGCCGGGCAATCCTGCGTTGCCCCTGGGCGGGAACGGATCCGCTGATGGTGGAATATCATGACCGGGAGTGGGGCGTTCCGGTTCACGATGACCGATTGCTCTTCGAGTTTCTGATCTTAGAAGGCGCGCAGGCCGGGCTGAGTTGGTCCACCATCCTAAAGAAGCGGGCCGCGTACCGCTCTGCGTTTGACGGCTTCGACCCACGCAAGGTGGCGCGGTATGGCGAGGCCAAAATTGCCGCCCTGCTGGAGAATCCCGGCATCGTCCGCAACCGTTTGAAGGTTCGCGCCGCCGTTCGCAATGCGGCCGCTTTCCTCGCGGTGCAGAAGGAGTTCGGTAGCTTCGACGACTACATCTGGGGCTTCGTGGGAGGGTCCCCGAAGCAGAACCGCTGGAAGAGTATGGTGGGCGTGCCCGCCCGCGCGCCCGAGAGCGACGCGATGAGCAAAGACCTAAAGAAGCGAGGCTTCACGTTCGTGGGTTCCACGATCTGCTACGCCTTCATGCAGGCCACGGGAATGGTGGACGATCATTTGACGGGCTGCTTTCGAAACGGGAGGAGGTCCTGAGACATGCCGCGGCAACGCCTCCGGACCGCGCTCCTAGCCGCTATGGTTATCCTGGCATGGATCGCCGCGCCCTTCGCCGGGGCGGGACGCCTGGACTGGGGGCGTGGCTGGATTTGTGTCGCGCTGTACGCAGTTGGCATGCCGGTGATGAGTGGAATCGTCAAGCGCTTTAACGCCCCGGTATTCGAAGCGCGAAAGAAGTGGCTCCATCCGGACACCTTGCGTTTTGACAAGGTTTTCATCTCGGCGTTCCTCCCCCTGGTTTACCTTCAGATGCTAGTTGGCGGGTTGGATGCGGTGCGGTTCCGCTGGTCGTCTATGCCTGTTTGGGCCGTCTATTCCGGTGCGCTGCTGTTTCTTCTTTCACTGGCGTTGATCGGGTGGTCTCTGGCCGTCAACCGGTTCGCGGAAAACTCCGTCCGCATTCAGACGGACCGGGGTCACATCGCGATCACATCGGGGCCGTACCGGGTGGTGCGGCATCCCATGTACGTGGGCAGCATCCTCATGTACGTCGCAACCGCCCTTGTTCTGGGGTCGGTTTGGGCGCTGGTAACCGCCGGTGTCATCGCGGCGCTTTTCATCTGGCGCACGGTGCTGGAAGACCGGACGCTCCGCGCCGAGCTCACTGGTTACGCCGATTACGCCGCCCGGACGCGGTACCGGCTCTTCCCGGGATTGTGGTGAGCGGGGTGGCTTCGCCGCAGGGCACTGCGTCTACACGTGCGTCTGAACGCTCTGGGTGAGTCAAAAGGCGCAGTGCTTTCGGCGACTGGACAGCGCCGGCATAACGCGGAACACGCACGTCATTGGTGCGGTTGGCGCCTGGCGGTTTGGACGCCGGAATGCTTGAACCTCCCACCGATATGCATATCACTTCTATCGCCCGGGCGGCTCTCCGGGTGGCAGCGGCACTGCTGGTCGGGTCGATTGCCTTCGCCCAAGATTCGCCAAGCCTGGATGGCAAGTGGCTCACGAAGATGGCCTGCCCCGCGAAAGGGAACACCGAGGGCTACACCTGGCAGTTTTCGAGCGTCATCGAGAACAACGTCTTTCGCGGAGAGCATGGAACCGCGGGAGAGCCCGGTTACCTGCTGATCGAAGGCAAGATCGCTAAGGACGGCAGCGCCAAGCTGACGGCAACTGGCATCGTCCAATCCAGAAACTACGCGCGTGGCGTCCTCGCCCACAAGGGGGAGGAGTACAGCTACAACATCAAGGCCAAGTTCCAGGATGCCGCGGGAACGGGCACGCGTGACGTGGGCCTGGGAGTCATCGGCCGCCCCTGCACGTTCGATTTCACGAAGCAGTAGGCGGCGAGCAACCTGCGTACGCGGAGTTAGTGGATCACTGGCGGAGGGCCGGCGTTGATCGAGACAAAACTCAACGTCACGTTTTCGATCGCCAGGAAACCGGCGTTATCGGGCGCGTTGTCCGCTTGCCACGCCCAGACCCAATAGACGTAAGGTACGCCGGCCTCCAACGTCACGGTAATTCCGAGCGTAGGTGGGCCGAAGGGACCGGATGGCGCAATGCTGGACGCAGTGGCAAGCTGTCCCTGCGTGGTCGCCCCAGTAAACTGAGTCATATTGTAGGCGGTCCACAGCGTGATGATACTGCCGCCCACGCCCGCGCCGGTATTGGCATCGTAGACCTGTACTCCCAGTCCGCCGGTGGTCCAGGAACCCGGTGGCAGATTCTCCACCGCCAACCATGAGGCGCTATACGTTCCCTGCGGCGTGATACTTGCCAGGAGCGTCACCTCCGGCCTCAGAATCATACCCACACCGGCGCAGGATTCGCCGCTGGCCACCGGTTGATTCACGGTCAGGAACTTGCCGTCCAGCTTGGACCCAAATGCGAGGCCCCTTCCGATGGCCCATTCAAAATCGTACGGAGGCGCGACAATGCTGCTGCCGCCATTCACCACGATGTCGAACCTGGGCCCCGGGGCGCCGTGCAGCGAGCCAGTGAGTAGCCAGTTGTCGAGCGCCGCACTGAGCTGCGCCCGGACCTGCGGAGATGGCTTGCCGGGGTCGCTCGATCCGCCGCCAGCCATCTTGGAGACGGGGCGTCCCCGCAACACCTGCTCCAAGGCGGTCTTGGCATGTGCGGCAAGCAGCGCCGCGTAATGGTCTTCGGGTTGCGGAGCGGCGCCGCGGCGTATGAGTCCCCGTGGGTGGGCGTTGATGTGCTGCTGAATTCGCTGTTTGATCTCGTCGTGCATGGAATCCCCTCTCTACCCGTATAGTGCGGAAACCGGTCGAAGCGTTTCACCGGGACCGCAACTTTTAAGCCGGATTCCGCGATGCCTATTACGCTGTTAACAATTCAGGACGGAAGTTTACGGCAGCGCGTTTGCAATTCCCCTGCCCGCGGTATAATATATTGCTATGGCACATATGGCATCGGCAATGTTCGAGCGCGAGCTCAAGAAGGGCAGCGCGGAGTTGCTGATCCTCTCCCTGGTCGAAACCCGCGCGCGCCACGGGTACGAAATCGGCAAGCTCATCGAGGACCGCTCCGAGGGCGCCCTGCGGTTCAACGTTGCCTCGCTCTATCCGCTGCTCTACCGGCTGGAGAAGCGCGCCTGGATTCAGGGGCGCTGGGTGGAAAAGGAGGGGCAGCGGCGGCGGCGGTACTACCGGCTTACCGCCGAGGGTCACAAGGTGCTGGCGGCGCAGCGGCGCGGGTGGGACGCGTTCGTCGAATCCATCCGCCGCATCACGGGGGCCGAACATGCCTGAATGGCGCGAGGAGATCGCCCGGCGGATCGAGGGGTTGCGCCTGCGGCCGGAGCGGGAATGGGAGATCGTCGAAGAGCTGGAGCAGCACCTCGCAGACCGCTACCAGGAACTGATGGCCGGCGGCGCGACGGAAGCTGAAGCCCGGCGGTCGGTGCTTGCCGACCTGAGCGGCGACGCCCTGTTGGCGGAACACCTGAGCGAGGTTGAGGCGCTACCGGCCGCTCCGCCGCCGGTGTTGGGCGCTGGCGCGGGCGGGAAGGGCAACTTCGCCGCGGACCTGTTGCACGACCTGCGCTACGGCCTGCGCGCGCTGGCGCGGAGCCCCGGCCTCACGGCGGTCATCGTGCTCACTCTGGCGCTGGGCATCGGCGCCAACACGGCCGTGTTCAGCGTGCTCAACGGCGTTCTGCTGAACCCGCTGCCGTATCCCGCGGCGGATAGGCTTGTCTGGGTCTGGCCGGCGGATGCGCAGACCGGGCAGGCGAGTCAGGGCGCAATGTGCCCGCCGGATTTCCTCGACTTCCGCCAGCAAAGCACCGCGTTCGACCGCCTGTCCGCGTTCATGGACATGAATGTCACGCTCGGCGGCTCGGGCGGCGCGGAGCGCATTCCGGCCGCGGCCGTCTCATCGGGCTTCTTCGAGACCTTCGGCGTGCGGCCGCTACTGGGGCGCGTCAACGTGCTGGACGACGAGCGGAAAGGCTGGCCGCAGATCGCCATCCTCAGCCACGGGCTCTGGAAGCGGCGGTTCTCCGGCGACCCCGGCGTGATCGGCAGGACCATCGATCTCGATGGAAAAGGCGTCGTCGTGGTGGGCGTCATGCCGGACGGCTTCGACTTCCCCAAGGGCGCCGAGCTTTGGCAGCCGGCGCCCTTCGGATACGCAGAGATGCAGGTGCGGCGGTTCCACTTCATGCACATCGTGGGGCGGTTGAAGCCGGGCGTTTCCGTCGGGCACGCCGATGCGCAAATGAAATCGATCTCGGCAACCCTCGCCCGAACCTATCCGGATTCCAACAGCGGGCGCAGTTCGGCGGTGGTTGGCCTCCTGGATCAGACGGTGGGAACGCTGCGGCCCACGCTACGGCTGCTCATGATCGCGGTGGGCTTCGTGCTTCTGATTGCCTGCGCCAATGTGGCCCACCTGCTGCTGGCGCGGGCGGCGGCGCGGCAGAAGGAGATCGCCATCCGCTGTAGCCTGGGAGCGGGCGCCGGCCGCGTGCTGCGCCAGATGCTGGCCGAGAGCCTGCTTCTGGCGGCCATGGGCGGCGCGCTCGGGATCCTCCTGGCGGCGTGGGGACTGCGGGTGCTGATGCTGCCGCACCCCGCCAACCTGCCGCGCCTCGACGAGGTACGCCTGGACGCCCGCGTGCTGGCCTTCACGGTGGGGCTTTCGGTCGTCACCGGTCTGCTATTCGGGCTTGTTCCGGCCCTGCGCGCGGCGCGGCCGAATCTCACCGAAGCGCTAAAGGATTCGCGCCGCGGCGGCTCGGCGGGCGGCGGCCATCACCGCTTGCACAACGTCCTGGTCACGGTGGAGGCCGCGTTTGCGGTGGTGCTGCTGGCGGGCGCGGGGCTCCTGTTGCGCAGTTTCCAGCGCCTGGAGAACGTGAATCCCGGCTTCGACACGCGCAACGTCTTGGCCATGCGGGTGGAACTGCCCATGCCGGGACCGGCGTCGGGTGCCGCGCAGGATTCCCTGAACCGCAAGGAGGCCGCCTTCTGGCAGGTCCTGCTGCAACGCTTGCAGGCACTGCCGGGCGTCGAGTCCGTGGGCCTGGTCTCGCAGTTGCCGCTGAGCGGACAAATGAACGACACCTGGTTCACCATCGATGGCCGCCCCCCGGTGGCACCCAGCGCGCGTCCCGACGCCGACGACCGGCAGGTCAGCAACGGCTACTTCGCGGCGATGCGTATCCCGCTCCTGAAGGGGCGATTCTTCTCCAACGAGAGCGGCCCCGATGGTGGCAGCGGCGAAGCGATTATCAGCCGGTCACTGGCGGAAACGTACTTTCCCGGTCAGAATCCGCTAGGGGAACACATGTCCATCGATTTCGGCGTGACGTACCACTGCCAGATTGTCGGCGTGGTGGGCGACGTGCTTCACGGGTCGCTCGCCGGCACACCAGGGCCGACCGTTTACATTCGCTACAACGGGAGCTTGCGGGAAACTGTCGTCATTCGCGCGCGGGGCAACGTCCTCGGTCTGGCGCTCGCGGCGAAGCGGGAAGTGCAGGCACTCGATGCGAGCGTCCCGGTGTTCGACGTCCACACCATGGACAGCCTGGTGCGGGACTCGATGGGGCCGCAGCGTTTCCGCACCGTCCTGCTGGGCGTCTTTGCGGGCCTGGCGCTGCTGCTGGCTGCCGCGGGGATCTACGGTGTGATGTCGTACTCGGTGTCGCTGCGGACGTACGAACTGGGGATCCGCGCCGCGTTGGGCGCTGGCCGGGCGGAATTGATGAGAGCGGTGGTGGGCCGGGGCATGTTGTGGGCGCTGGCCGGTATCGCCATCGGCCTCGCGGCAGCGCTGGGTATGGGGCGGTTGATGGCGGACATGCTCTTCGGAGTCCGCCCCACGGATTCCGTCAGCCTCATCGCCGGGCCGGCGCTGCTGGCTGGGGTGGCGTTTCTGGCAAGTTACCTTCCCGCGCGCCGGGCCGCCCGCGTGGACCCCGTCATCGCGCTGCGGAATGAGTGAACCGAATCCAAGCTACGTCTTCGACGGCGTGATTTGGCGCTCTGTCCGGGCCGCTCGCTCACGCTCGCGGTTCTGGGGTAGGGTGCACGGAACCGCGAGCGTGAGCGAGCGGCCCGATGCAAAGGTGCTACATCTTCATCAAGCGGATGCCGCCGTTAGAGGTCTCCAGATCGATCAGCGGACCGCCGCCCGGGCCGATCTCGCCATCCAGGTGGTTCTTCCCTACCTCGCCGTGCATCCTGAGGTCGAAATCCGAAGAGATGGACGAGTTGCTGGTTCGCGCCACGATTCGCCCCTTCACCGCCGCGGGTAGCCGGACCGTTATCCCGCTGTTGCTGGTGTGGACGCGGACATCGTTCGAGATACCGTCCGGGAGCGTCAACTCCACGCCGCCGTTGCTGGATTCGACGTGGATCGAGCGGTCCACGCGGGCAACACTGGCATGCACGCTGGCGTTGGAAGTCTTCGCATCCAGCCCGCCGCGCAGGTCTTCCGCATGGATGTGGCCGTTGGAAGTGCGTGCGATGGCCTCGCCTTCCACGTCGATCAGGTCCACGGACGCGTTGGACGTCTGGGCGTCAACCGGTCCGCGAAGACCCTGCACGCGAATGGAACCGTTGGAGGTGCGCAGGCGCGCCGGCCCGGCGCCGTCCGTGGTGCGGATGGAGCCGTTGGAGGTGGAAAGGCGATCGAGCAGCGTGGATCGCGGGACCTTGACCACGAACCGCGCGCCCTGGTTGCCGTGCCGTTCCGACGGACGGATGGCGCGGACCGTGACGGAATCGGGCATGTTGGAGGTTTCGATCTTCAGCGAGTCGGCGCGTTCCTGGGTGTTGGCGTACTTGGTGCCGCTGATGTCGACGGAATCCTGGCCCCAAGCGGAAACCTCGATCGATCCGTTGAAGGACTCGACGGTCAGCCGTCCGTTGGCCTTCAAGGGGAAGCTGTAGTGGAAATCCCGGTTGTAGCGCTCCCCGGAAAAATCCTCGATATCGCAGGCCGCGAGGAAGAACAACGCCGCGGCAATAGCGGGCAGAGCAAGCTTGTGATGCATGGCGGTCCTTAGCTGTACCAGGATACGACATGGGAGGCTGGTTTGTTCCCGCGTCTTGCGGCCCTGCTGGCGCCCCCCGATTCTGCACCACCTGATATCATCCCTCTGGGTGGATTCATGAGACGAACGGCCCTTCTGTTGCTGCCATTCCTGGGCATGCTTGAAGCCCAGCAATACACCCGCGGCGTGGGAGTCTATCCCGGAGATCCCCGGCAGGACTTCGCCCCGGCGCTGGTCCCGGACGCCGCCAGCTATCGAAACCTGGCGCTGCACCGCGCGGCCTACCAGTCGAGCAGTTACGACTTCTACCACACCGCCCAGTTAGTCACGGACGGGATCAAGGATACGCGCATGCCGCGGTGGATTTCGGTTTCCACCAGCGACCGCGGCACGCTCTCGCGGCAGGAGCGGGAGCATGCTGTGGACGGCAACACCAGCACGTGGGTGAACATCGGCGGGGCGAATCCCTGGATTCAGGTGGAGTTGCACGGCGGCGAGGCGCCCTTCGAGATCGACCGAATCGACGTGCTGGCTAGCGGCCGGCCGCCCGGCAGCGTGCTGGTGGTTTCGGGTTTCGATGACGGGCAGGGGTGGACGGAGCTGGGCCGCGCCCCGGCCGCGCCATCTGGTTCGCTTATGGCGCCCATCCCGGTGAAGTTCGCCGCGCCCTCGCACGCCCGTTTCTTCCGCGTGGTGTGCGAAGGCGCCACGGGCGGGCGATGGAGCGTTTGCGAACTGGCGTTCTACCGCGGCAACGCGCGCGTGGAAATCGGCGGCCCCTACTATTTCACCTCCGCCTGGAAGCCGGCGGGCAACGGCACGGAATGGGTCTACGTCGATTTGGGCGCAGCCTGCACCTTCGACCGCGTGGTGCTCGCCTGGATTCGCCGCGCCGCCGAAGGCTCGATTCAGGTTTCGGATGACGCCCACGCCTGGCGCACCCTCCAGGCGCTTCCCGCCTCCGCTGACGCGGTGGACGATATCAAGCTGACGGCGCCGGCGCGCGGCCGCTATGTCCGTGCGCTGCTCACCAAACCGGCCACGCCCGACGGCTACCTGCTTAGCGAACTCGAAGTCTACGGGCGCGGCGGGCCGGTTCCGCAGCCCCACGCGGCGCTCGAACCCGATGCCAGCGGACGCCTTACGCTCAGCGGCGGTGGCTGGCGCCTGCAGCGCGATTCGCTGGTTGCAGCCGACGGCGCGGCGCTATCGCGGCCGGGATTCGATGACAAGGAATGGCTGGTGGCCACCGTGCCCGCCACGGTTCTGTCCAGTTACTGGAACGCCGGGGCCATCCCGGACCCCAACTACGGCGACAACCTGAACACCATCTCGGATTCCTTCTTTTACGCCGATTTCTGGTACCGCAACGAGTTTGTGGCGCCCGCGCTGGCCCCCGGCCGCCACGCATGGCTGCATTTCCGCGGCATCAACTGGAAGGCCGACGTGTATCTCAATGGCGAATTACTGGGCCACATCGACGGCGGATTCATGCGGGGCCTGTTCGATGTTACGAAGACCATCAGGCCGGGCGCAAAGAACGCCATCGCCGTGCGCATCCGCAAGAACGCCACGCCCGGCAGCGTGAAGGAGAAGACCTGGGAAAGCCCCGATGCCAACGGAGGGGCGATTGGCGCCGACGACCCCACTTACCACGCCACCGCCGGATGGGACTGGATTCCTTCCGTACGCGGACGCGATATCGGCATCTGGAGCGATATCTACCTTGACTCGACCGGCCCGGTGACCATCGACAATCCATATGTGTCGACCACTCTACACCTGCCCGACAATACGAGCGCCGATGTGATCGTGCAGGTGACGATGCATAATCACGATTCTGAGCCCGTGTCGGGAGTCCTCCGCGGCAATCTTGGCTTCATAAGGTTCGAAGTGCCGATAACCCTCCCGGCGTTGAGCGAGCAGACCCACTTCCCGCACCTGATCAACCACAACCCCAAGCTTTGGTGGCCGGCGGGATATGGCGAACCGAATCTCAACAAGGCGGAGTTGACCTTCGAAACCGAGGACGGGAAGGTATCGGACAGCAAGTCCTTCCTTTACGGCATCCGCCAGTTCACTTACACCGAAGAGGGCGGCGCGCTGAAGATCTTCATCAATGGCCGCCGGTTCATCGCCCGCGGCGGTAACTGGGGCTTCCCCGAGGTCAACCTGCGCTACCGCGCGCGCGAGTACGACGTGGCCGTGCGCCTCCACCAGGACCTGAACTTCAACATGATCCGCAACTGGGTGGGGCAGACGCCGGACGACGAGTTCTTCGACGCCTGCGATAAGTACGGCATCGTGGTGTGGCAGGATTTTTGGCTGGCGAACCCGCCGACGGCCCTGTCCCCGCCGATAACGACCTATTCCTGAAGAACTCCCAGGACCTCATCCTGCGCATTCGCAACCACCCGTCCATCGGGATCTACTGCGGCCGTAACGAGGGCAATCCGCCGATTGCCATTAACGAGGGGCTGAAGGCGCAACTCGACGCCCTGCACGCCGGCATTCGCTATATTCCAAGCTCCAGCCAGGGCCTGGTGGGCGGCGGCGGGCCTTATCGCACGCTTCCGCCCAAACAGTATTTCCAGGCGCGCGCCACCGTCAAGCTGCATAGCGAACTGGGCGCGCCCAACGTGCCCACGCTGGCCAGCATCCGCCAGATGATCCCGGAAGAAGCCCTTTGGCCGCAGGGCGACGTCTGGGGGATCCACGATTTCACGCGCACCGGCGCGCAAGGCGGAGGCGCCTGGCTGGAAGCCATCGACAGGAACTACGGCGGCGCCACTGACGTCCGCGAGTGGGTGGAGCTATCGCAGTTCATCGGCTACGATACGTACCGCGCCATGTTCGAAGCGCAGAGTAAGAACCGCATGGGGCTGCTGCTGTGGATGAGCCATCCGTGCTGGCCGTCGTTTGTGTGGCAGACTTACGACTATTACTTCGATGCCGGCGGTAGTTACTATGGCGCGAAAAAGGGCGCCGAGCCGCTGCATATTCAGTGGAATCCTCTGAGCGATACCGTCGAAGTGGTGAATTACAACGGCGGAGACGCCCGCTGGTTGATAGCGCACGCCGAGATCCGCAATATGAACGGGGACTTGAAGTGGGAGACGTACGCAGTGCTTGACAGCCCCGAAGATAGCGTGGCGTCGCCCATCCGGCTCGAGTTTCCGGCGGATTTGACTCCGGTGCATTTCATCCGGCTCAGCCTTACGCGCGGGAGCGAGGCACTGGCGTTGTCTTCGACCACCGCCCGGGAGGCGGCAAGACTCACCCGCAGCTATCCGGTAGTGTCCGAGAACACCTACTTACGGGGATTGGAAGAGAGACCCTCCGCGGCGCGGCCGGGCGGTCCGGCGGCTACGCCCAGCTTCACGGGCTATGTTCTCAAAGCCATCCGCACGCTCCCTAATGTCAAGGTGGAAGCCGCTACCACGGTGGAGCGGCAAGGCAGCCTTTGGGTGATGCAGACGGAACTCCGCAACGTGGGCCAGCAGCCGGCACTTATGGTCCGCGTGCGGGCCGTGCGCTCGACCAGCGGCGATCGCATCCTCCCGGCCATCTCGACCGACAACTACATCGCCCTGATGCCCGGCGAGCGCCGGCGCATCCGCACCGAAGTGGAGGACGCCGACACCCGTGGCGAGCGCCCGCGCATTGTGATAGAAGGGTTCAACGTTCAATAGGTACGGGATAGTCATGCGATTTCGAACGCTACCGGTTTTTCTGGCGTTTCTGGCAATGGGCTTCGGCGACGCCGTGGGCCCCTTCGTCGGCCTGGCCAAGAACGAGTTCCACTTGAGCAACACGCTCGCCACGCTGATCCCCTTCGCGGGCTTCATCATGTTCGGACTGCTCTCCGTGCCCGTAGGCGTTTTCCAGGACCAGCGCGGCAAGAAATTCGTGCTGATGACGGGCCTATCCGTCATTCTGGCCGGCTTGCTCAACGCGACTTTCGGGCTGGGCACGTTCGCCGGTTTTCTGTTCACGATCCTGCTGATCGGCGCGGGCGCGGCTATCCTTCAGGTGGCCGGCAACCCCATCATGCGCGACGTGTCGGCGGAGGGGATGTTCGCCCGCAACCTGACGCTGGGCCAGTTCGTGAAGGCCATCGGGTCGCTTTCCGGGCCGCTCATCCCGGTGGCGGCCGCGCGTTATTTCGACGTTAGCTGGAAGGTTATCTTCCCGATTTACGCGGTGGCAGTCGCGGTGACCCTGCTGGCGGTGGGCGTCCTGCGGGTGGTCCGCAAGGAGCCGGAGCGCCAGGCCGCTACCATGGGCTCCTGCCTGGCGCTGCTCAGCAACGGCTACATTCTCGCGATGGTGTCCGCCATTTTTCTTTACGTGGGGGCGGAGCAGTGTTTGAGCGCCGGCATTCCGCTGTTTCTGAAAGAACGGTTCAACCTGGATATCAGCCACGTTGGATTGCTTGGCACGGGCCTGTTCTTCCTGGCATTGACGATTGGGCGCCTCTGCGGCGGGATCGTCCTCAACTGGATGCCGCCGCGCAAGTTCTTCGTCGTAACTTGCGCGGCGTCCATCCTCGGCCTGCTGGGGCTGTTCGTGCCGTCCGGCTACGTGGCCGCGGCAAGTTTCTTTCTCGCCGGCGTGGGATTCGCCAACATCTTCCCGCTGGTCTTCTCGCTGGCCGTGGAGAGCCTGCCGGACCGCGCCAACGAGCTGTCGGGTCTGATGGTGACCGCCATCGTAGGTGGCGCGTTCCTGCCGCCGTTGATGGGCTTGGTGGCCGATCACAGTACCGTGCAGATCAGCTTCCTGGTCCCGCTGGCGGCGATTCTGTTCATTTCCGGGACCGCCATCGCGAACCGCAATCCGGCCGTGAAGCTGTAGCTTTGTGGGGCAGGTTTTCAGCCACTGCTGTCCAAATTCGCCGCCGTCAATCCCTCCAATTGTGCCCCATTCGGGCCGGAATCCGACCGCTGCTATCCAATAGACAAACAACTGCTGCCCCAATAGCGCCACCGGGTTGGACAACGATAGCCCTGCACTCGCCCGAAACTGCATGTATTTCTGGAGGAGCACCGCGATGAGCGCTGTCCAGACCTGAATGTGCAGCGCATTGGAACTGGTGCCCACGAACGCCTTCACCCGCTACCCGTTGTGGTCCAGAACCACGTCAAGCTTCACCGCCCCCTTAGTCCGCTTGTGCTGCGCCCAGTCGTATACCGCCAGTACGGCCTCCAGGGCCGGTGCTGGTTCGCATGCGCCAACTGGCAAAAGAGCATGGCCACGAACTGTCCCCAGCAGGTGAAGCCGCGGGCATGCCGCTCGGCTCTGTGCTCCTTCACTCCCTGTTCGAAGTCCGCGCGGGGGAACAGCCGCGGAAGTCGGGCGAAAATGCTGCATACTGAACTCATGGTGGAAGTCTCCGTTCGATTGGATTTGGCTTGGGCTTGCAACCCCGGATCCCAATTCAGCGGACCTTCCACCTGAAAACCAAAAGCTAATTTGGACACTAGCGGTTGAAAACCTGCCCCATAAGGCTCCCATGACGAAATACGATAAGCTCCCTCTCGATTTCGACCACCTTCGCACCGTCGGGTTGCAGGCTCGCGGCGGCAAGGTGAAGACTGCCGACTTCGCCTTCGCCTACGAGCGCGGCGCCGGAATCCGGGGGCTGATCGAGTCGCTGCCGCGCATCCTGGCGGGCAACTCGTTTCGCGCCGTGGTGGATGCCATCGGCGAGGCGCGGCGGCGAAAGCGAGCCATCGTCTGGGGCCTGGGCGGACACGCGATCAAGTGCGGTCTGGCGCCGGTGCTGATCGACCTCATGCGGCGCGGCTACGCCACCTCCTTCGCCATGAACGGCGCGGCCAGCATCCACGATTTCGAAATCGCGCTCGCCGGCCACACCAGCGAGGACGTGGAAGCCGTGCTGCCCGATGGCCGCTTCGGCGCCGCCGAAGAAACCGGGCGCGAGATGAACCGCGCCATCGCGGGCGGCGTGAGCGAAGGTCTGGGGATGGGCGAAGCTCTGGGCCGCTGGCTGGAACTGGGCGCCCACCCGAAACACGGCGAAAGCAGTCTGACTCTGCGGGCGTACCGCAATGCGACGCCCGTAACGGTCCACGTGGCCATCGGCACGGACACGCCGCATACTCACCCCGCGGCCAATGGCGCGGCTATCGGCGAGGCGTCTCTGCGCGATTTCCGGCTCTTCGCGGCCTGCCTGACCGATCTGGATTCGGGCGGCGTCTATCTAAACGTGGGGTCGGCCGTGGTGCTGCCGGAGGTGTTTCTCAAAGCCGTATCGGCGGTGCGCAATCTGGGCCATCCGCTGAACGGGTTCACCACCGCCAATTTCGACTTCGTGCAGCATTACCGTCCGCGCGTGAACGTGGTCGAGCGGCCGCATGCGCAATCCAGTGGAAAAGGCTACGCCATCACCGGTCATCACGAGCTGATGATCCCGCTGCTGGCGGCAGCCCTGATCGAAAACGATGGATAGCCCCGAACCGACTAACGAATCGAACGTCCGGCTGCCGGCGGAACCCGCCGAGGCACTGAGCGCGGCCGCCTGCGCGCCGGAAGCGCTGCCGCCGCCCGGGCCCGCGCCCGAGGTCTTCTGGGGATACGCCGACCTGTGCCTCTTCCTCTTCTTCGGGGTGCTTGGGTTGCTGGCCGGCGCCGCGGTCCTGAAGATCGAGTCGGTGGTCTTTCATTTCACGAAGGCTCCCGTGGCCGCCTTGTTGCCGGCGCAGATGGTCACATACGCCGTCCTTTTCGGCGGGCTCCAGTTGATGTTCCACATGCAATATGACCGCCCCTTCTGGTCTTCCCTGGGTTGGAAGCCGTTCGCGCTTCCGTTACCGTACGTCGCGGCGGTGGGCGCATCGACGGCCGTGGCAGCCATGCTGGCCGGGTGGCTCATCCGCCTGCCTCAGAAAGAGAACCAGATGTCGGAGGTGCTGTCGCAGGGCAATATGGCCGTCCTGTTGATGGCGCTGTTCGGAGTGGCGGTCGCCCCGCTGTGCGAGGAGCTGGCGTTCCGCGGATTGCTGCAGCCGCTGCTGTCGCGCAGCTTCGGAGCGCCGGCCGGAATCCTGCTGGCCGGCGCGGCCTTCGGGCTGCTGCACTTCCGGGAGTACGGCGATTCCTGGCGGCACGCGCTGGTGTTGAGCGGAGCTGGCGCGTGTTTCGGGTGGATGCGCCACGCGACCAAATCGACCAAGGCGTCCGTGATCATGCACGCATCGTACAATGGCCTATTGTTCCTGCTGCTCGCAATCGCCATGTTCTCCGAAAGGAACCAGCACCACTAATGGTAGAGACGATTCAATGGGTGGATGGCGCGGTCGTGATGATCGATCAAACCCGCCTTCCGCTGGAAGAGAGCTACGTAACCTGCCGCACGGCCGAAGAGGTGGGCACGGCCATCCGCGACATGATCATTCGCGGAGCGCCGGCCATCGGAGTGGCCGCCGCCATGGGCGTGGCGCTGGGGGCGCTGAACGCGGGCGACGCGGAACTGGACGCGCGGATGGAGACGGTCTGCGCCATGCTCGCCGCCACGCGACCCACCGCGGTCAACCTGTTCTGGGCCATCGACCGCATGCGCAACCTGTACCGCTCGCTCGCGGGCCGGGCGCCCGCCGAAATCCGCCGGCGTCTGGTGGAGGAAGCGCTGCGGGTGCGCGAGGAGGACATCGCCATTTGCCGCGCCATTGGACACAACGGCGCGGAACTGGTGCCCGATGGCAAGACGGTGCTGACTCACTGCAACGCCGGGGCGCTGGCCACGGCGGGCTATGGCACGGCGCTGGGAGTGATCCGCGCCGCGGTCGAGAGCGGCAAAAAGGTGAACGTATTCGCCGACGAGACGCGGCCCTTCCTGCAGGGCGCGCGCCTGACGGTGTGGGAATTGCAGCAGGATTCGATTCCGGTGACGCTCATCACAGACAACATGGCCGGACATTTTCTGAAGTCGGGCCGCATCGGTTGCGTCGTGGTGGGCGCCGACCGTATCGCCGCCAATGGCGACGTGGCCAACAAGGTGGGCACCTACTCGGTGGCCGTGCTTGCAAAGGAGAATGGCGTGCCGTTTTACGTGGCTGCGCCCATTTCCACGCTGGATCTGAAGCTGGCCTCGGGAGACGGCATTCCCATCGAGCAGCGTGCCGCGGCGGAAGTGACGCACCTGGCCGGCCACCAGGTCGCGCCGCAAGGAACCGCGGTCGAAAACCCCGCCTTCGACGTGACGCCCGCGCGTTACGTCAGCGCCATCATCACAGAGGCGGGCGTGGCCCGCGCGCCGTATGGGGAGTCCTTGCGGAAACTGGCGGGCGCGTGAATCGGCCGCTGCTGCAGTCCGCCGGACGCTCATGTTAAGGTGAAATCGATGCGTAAAATACTGACCATTCTGCTTTGTACCGCCGCCGTTCTGAGTGCCCAACTGTCCCGCCGGGCGCCCGGCTGGGCTCTGACCGATTCGAAGATGAAGGTATACGACTTGGCCGATTACCGCGGCAAGATCGTGATCCTGGAATTCATGCAGACCAACTGCCCGCACTGCTCCGCGGCTGCCGATACGCTCCGCGCCGTGGAACAGCAGTACGGTTCCAAGGTCCAGATCGTCTCCGTGGTGAGTACGCAGACCGAGAAGGATTATACGGTAAGGAGCTACGCCGAAGGCCACAAGGTGGATTACCCCATCCTCTTCGATTCCGGCCAGATGATGTACTCCTACACCATGGACCCGAAGATCACCTTCCCGCACATCTACGTGATCGATGGCCGCGGAATCATCCGGTTCGATTACACCTACGACGTCACCACGCGCGACGTATTCGAAGGCAAGGGGCTGAACGGCGCCATCGACCGGCTGCTGGCCGAGCAGGGCGGGAAGTAGCGGGCGCGGCTACTGCCGCGGCGGCATGCGCTTCGCCAGTTCCACTTCCGCGCTCATCGATAAGGCCCAGGCGGGCGACGCGGAAGCCCTGTCGCAGGCGCTCGAGAGGAACCGGCGGCGGCTTACCGTGCTGGTGCATTTCAAGCTGGGCCCGCGGGCGCCGCAGCTTTCAGACGCCGAAGACGTGGTGCAGGAGGTCTACCTGCGGGCCTTCCGCGCCGTCGGGCAGTTCCGCTACGAGTCGCCGGGCAGCTTGCTGCGGTGGCTGTCCGCCATCGCCGATCACGTAATCGTGGACCGCGCGCGCTACCTGGGGCGCGGCAAGCGGGCGGGCGAAGAGGTGCCGTTCCGCTCGCAGAGTAATCCGCTGGGCCCCGAGCCGCTCGATACCCGAACTCCCAGCCGCCTGCTGGCGCAACAGGAAGCCGTCGAGCGGCTGCTGGCCCGCCTGAACGCGCTGCCGGAAGATTACCGCCGGGCCATCCTCATGGCCAAGATCGAAGGGCTCTCCACGGCGGAAATGGCGGAGCAATTGGGCAAGCCGCGCGAAGCCGTGGCGCTGCTGGTCTACCGCGCGGTGAAGCGTTTCCGGGCGATTTGCGAGGCGGCCGAGCCATGAACGAAGCCGATCGCGAGCGCCGCCTGGCCGATGCGCTGGCCGATCTGCTGGACGGCAAACCCCAGAGCGTGCCGCCGGAACTGGCGCCGGAATTGGCGGCGTTGGCGGAGATCGACCGCGCCATCGAGCCCGCGGCGCCGCTGCCCGAGCGCCTGTCGGGGCACAAGATCGCGGGCGAAATCGCCAGTGGCGGCATGGGCCGCGTGTTGCTGGCGGTGGACGAAGCGCTGAGCCGCACGGTGGCCATCAAGACCCTGGGGGAGCGCTACGCCGGCGACGCGGCCCTGCGCGAGCGCTTCATGGCCGAAGCGCGCGCCACGGCCAAACTGAACCACCCCAACATCGTGCGCATTTACAACCTGGGCCCGCCCGAGGAGCCGCCGCACTTCGTCATGGAGTACGTCGAAGGCGTGCCCCTCGCGCGCGCCGCAGTACCCCTCACTTGGGAACAGCGTGCCGAACTGATGCGCAAGGTGGCGCTGGCGGTCGAGTTCCTGCACACGCGCGGTATCCTGCACCGCGATCTGAAGCCCGGCAATATTCTGGTGGGCGCGGACCTGGAACCCAAGTTGGTGGATTTCGGACTGGCGCTCGACCTGGGCGCAAACCAGCGGCTCACGCGGGCCGGCGACGTGGCCGGCACGCCGGGTTACCTCTCGCCCGAGCAGGCCGCGGGCGAGCCGCAACTGGACGCGCGCAGCGACGTCTTCTCGCTGGGCGCCGTGCTCTACGAAATGCTCACCGGCCAGCCGCCGTTCCAGGGCGGCACGGTGAGCGATCTGCTGCGCCGCATCCGCGAAGAGGACCCGGTGCTGCCGCGGCGCATCGATCCCGCCATTCCGCGCGATCTGCAGAACATCTGCCTCAAGGCCCTGGAGAAAGAGCCGGCCCGCCGCTACGGTTCGGCGCGCGAAATGGCCGACGATCTGCGCCGCTACCTGGCGGGCGAAGCCGCGCTCGCCGAGCCGGCCGCCTACGCGCGGCTGATGAGCGGCAAGGTGGGGCAGCACCTGCGCGACCTGGACGACTGGCGGCAGGAGCAGATCATCTCCGGCGAGGAACACAGCGGCTTCCGCAAGCGCTACGAGCGGCTGCTGGAGCGCGAGGACGCCTGGATCATGGCCGCGCGCCGCCTCACGCTGCCGCAGGTGAGCCTCTACCTGGGCGCGTGGATCCTGGCGGTAGGCGCGGCGCTGGTGGCCTTCTTCCCGTACCCTTCGCTACACGGCGCGCCGGAGGTGCTGGCGGTGTGGGCGGCCGCCGCGCCCACGGCGTGGATCGGCGTGCGCACCTGGCGGCGCGGCTATTACCGCGTGGCCATCGCTTACTTGCTGGCCTTCTGCGTGCTGGCACCGGTGGCCGCTCTGGTGACGCTGGAAGAGCTGCGCCTGTTCACCGGCCTGACGCAGGGCCGCGCGGCCCTCGAGCTGTTCTACCGCCTGGAAGCCGCCAAGAAGGCCACCAACGCGCAGTTGTGGTGGGCGCTCGCGGCCGGGCTGCCGGTGTGTTGGGGGATGCGGCGGTTCACGCGAGCGCCGGTGTTCTCGCTGATGTTCGCCGCGGGCGCCGCGCTGCTGTATCTGGCCACGCTGCTGCGCTTGGGTTTGCTGGATTGCCTGGACCGCGATCCCGGCCGCTTCTACATTCGCCTGATCCCCGGCGCGGCCCTGTTCCTGGTTGCCGGTTACGTTTTCGAGCGCCTGCGCCAATCTGACGATTCGCGCTACTTCTACCCCTTCGGCGTGGCCTTCACTTGGGCGGCGCTGAGCGGCGTGGCGGGATTCCACAAACCGTACGCCGATTGGCTGCTAGGGCTGGCGCCGTGGACCCGCGGGCAGGAAGAGTACCTGTTCCTGATCAACGCCGGCATCTACTTCGCGCTGGATCGTCTGGCGGAGCTGTTCCAATCCGAACAGGTGCGCACGGTGGGCCGAAGTTTCCGCTTCCTGATCGCGGGGCACGTGCTGGTCTCGCTCTGGCTGCTGGGCCTCAGCGACACGGCGCCGGTGACGGAGCGGCACCTGCTGGAATGGCTGCTGGTGGGCGCGGCGGCCGCGTTCGTGTTCGGCAGCATTCCGCGGCAGATGAAGAACTTCTTCGTGAGCGGCATGATCTTTCTGGCCGTCGGAGTCTACCGCGTGCAGCAGGAGATCTTCCCCGGCCGCGCCTTTTGGCCCGTGTCGCTGGTGGTCGCGGGGCTGGCGCTGATGCTGGCGGCGGCCAATTATGCGCCCTTGCGGGTGGCGCTGGGGCGGACGGCGAAAATTCTGCGGCGGTAGTGCAATCCCGGCCGCCTAATGTCGTTGTTCTCTAATGGAGGACAAGACAATGCGTTATCAGGCCATGATTCTTGCCGTTGTCAGCGCGCTTCTGCTCACGGCGTGCTCTTCGTTGGTTTCGCTCGATCCATTCGTGCCCGAGGACCAGGCGGTCAGCGACCCAAGCCTGGTCGGTCTCTGGCAGGAAGGCGGCAACGGCGACAAGGACTTCGTGGTGATCCGGCAGAGAGGGTCGGCCTACGTTATCCGTTTCTTCGGCGACGACAAAGACGCCTCTTTGGGCTTCGAGGGCCACCTTATGCGCGTGGGCGACGCCGAGTTGATGGACCTTCTCAGCACCAACGACACCTCCTTCAACATTCCCGCTCACATGGTGGCGCGCGTTTGGACCGAGGGCGGCGGGCTGCGTTGGGTGTTCCTGGATGCGGACTGGCTTAAGGACCAGGCCAAACAGACTCTGGGCATCGAGACCGTTGACAATCGAACCCTGATCACCACGAGAGGCGCCGCGGTGGGCGAGTTCCTCAAGAAGTTCGGCGCCGAGGAGAAGGCCTACTCCGGCGAAATGAAGCGGTGGGTGCGCGCGCAGTAGGACACGCAATGCCGCTATGCTTGAGTGGAGGATGAAACCATGCGATATCCGGCTATAATTGTGGCGCTCATCGGCGCCGTGCTGCTCACGGGGTGTTCCACGCTGATCTCTCTGAACCCGTTCGTGGCTGCGTCTCAAACCGTCTCCGACCCGGCGATCGTGGGGACCTGGAAGACCGCCGACAAGGACGATAAGGGGCGCATCGTGATCGAGCAGCAGGGCTCGGTTTACGTCATCCGCTTCGAGGGTATGGATGAGCCGATAATCCTCCAAGGCCATCTTACGCGGGTAGGCGATGCCGAGTTGATGGACGTGGTCAACACCGAGAGCCATGACCTGGCCGTCCCGGTTCATCTGGTGGTGCGGCTGTGGCCCTCCGCGAGCACGCTGAAATGGGTGTACCTGGAGTCGGACTGGCTCAAGGACCAAGCCAGGCAGGCGCTGTCCACACAGCCCTCGAACAGCGACACGCTGATCACCACGCCCGGCGATGCGGTGCCGCAGTTCCTCAAGAAGTTCGGCGCCGACGCGCGGGCTTACTCCGGGGAGCCGAGCCAGTTGGTGAAGGGGCAGTAGCGGGTCTTACTTCACCTCGAACGTTAGCTTCTCGCCGTACGTCTTGCCGTTGGCGATCACCGCGACGGTGAGAACATACGAACCCGGTGGCAGGACATAGGACTTCGAGACGACTGGCGTATCGTGCGGGTCGCACGTCACCACGAAAGACTGGACTACCCGGCCGTTGGCGGGGCGGACGATTCCCTCGACGCGGAGCGGGCCGGCGAGGAAGTTGAGTGGAATCGAGATCTCCTCGCCGCCGCTGGGGTACGCGCGCACGGAGACGTGGCCGCCGGGAAGCGGTTCGCCGTCCGGTTCGCCGTAGAAGACTCGCGTGGGAGGCTTAGGAACCGAGAGCATGAAACCGTCCTTGCCGATGTCGAACCGGACTCCCATCTGGCCCTTGACTCTCTCAATGTAGCGATACTTCCACATCTGAAACGGCTCCGGATCGTGAGTGTGGTCCTCGATCTGGTCGGGCGGCCCGTCCGTGATGTAGAAACGTCCGCGGGCCGTCCGCCAGCCCGGCGTCCGGCCGTCGGGAGCCGCAAAGTGCTCGTTGGCGTAAGCGATGCGGCGGTAGTGCTCCTCTTTGAAGGCGTTCTCGATCACGCCGGGTTCCGGGTTGCGCCGCTCCCAGAACTGCTCGACGAACTTCTCGCGCTCCGCGTCGCCTTCGAGCTTGGCGAATGCCGCCCGTTCTTCTGGGGTGATGATGTAGGCGACGTCTTCGTTAAGCCACTTCGAATAGACGGACGCCAACCGAACGTCGCGGTCCTTTGGCGCGGGGGCTGGCTGCGCCTGGGCTCGCGGCGGCGCGGCGGGGGCGGGCGGCACCTGGTCCGGCGCCGGCCCCACCAATTGCGCAGCAGGCACGGGCTTCCGATCCGGCTCTTGCTGCGGCTGCGGCCAAGCTGCCAGAGCCACGCCCGCCAGCGCCACCAGCAGCAGCGACGGCGCCACCGGCACGGCCAGATCGTGCGCCTCGGGCTTCACCAGCAGGCGGCGGATGCGCCGCGCCAGGTTGCTCCCGTCGGCGGCCATGGCGGCGCGGGGAGCCTGCCAGCGACTGCTCTCGAAGGCAGCGAGCGCCGTGGCGTATTGGTGGGCGCTCCCCAGCCGCCCGGCCGCCCAATCGTCGCAGCAGTGCTCGCGCTCGGCGCGAACCAAGCCGGAAACCCACCACAGCGCGGGGTGATAGAACAGCAGCCCCTCGATGGCGGATTGCAGCAGGTTGACGGCGTAATCGGCGCGCCGGATGTGTGCCAGTTCGTGCAGCAGAATGGCCTCCACCTGCTCCGGTGGCAACCCTGCGAGCATGCCGAGAGGCGTCAGAATGGCCGGCCGCAACCAGCCCACCGCCGCGGGGATTTCAACCAGGCAGGATTCCAGCAGCACCACCGGGCGCGCAATGCGGGCGTCGCGCGCCAGCGCTTCGAGGCGCAGCCGCCACCGTTCCGGCGCGGCCACCGTCCCCACGCGGCGCAGGCGCTGGGCCGCCGTCCAGCCTGCCGAGCGGTAGAGGAACACACCAACAACGCCCGCCAGCCAGAACGGAGACGCCCACGCCAGGCGGTCGGCCAGGGCGACGGGTGGCGGCGCGGAGCTGTCCACGGGTGCCACGGCCCAATCGCGGAGCTGCTCGATGGGAGGAAGCTTCACGGAGTGCGCGGGCTGAGACGGCATGGACACCGCCAGCGTGACGGCAAACGCCAGCGCCATCGCCCCGAGCGCCGCGCAGGCCAAGCCATACCGCACGCGCGCTGCCGCCGGGCGAATCCCGTAGAGCATCACCGCCAGCACTGCCGCAATCGCGGCGCCTTCCCACAGGAAATGAAACAGCGTCCAGCCGAGGGCTTTGGCCAACGGCGTAGCCACGCAGGCTGCCAGGGTGTTCATCGCGACTCCTTTTCGTACTGGTCCAGGAGCTTGCGGATCTCCGCCAGCTCTTCGCGGGATGTCTTGCGAGCCGAAAGCGCGCCCATCACCAGGCTCTTGGCCGAACCGCCAAAGGCCCGCTGCAACAGGTCGCCGGCCAGTTGCCGCTGGGTCCACTCGCGCGGACGGGTGGCTTCGTAGATGTGCGCGCGCTGCTCTTCATTGCGGCGCACCAGGCCCTTCTCGGCCATGATCTGCATGAACTTCAGAACCGTGGTGTACTGCGTCTGGCGGCGCTGGCAGATGGCGTCGTGAACCTCGCGCACGGTGGAGGGGCCGCGGCTCCACAGGATCGTCAGGATTTCAAGTTCCGCGTCGGTGGGCCGCGCCGGGGTGTGAGTGTCTCCGCTCATGTATACGAAGACGTTACTACGAAGACATTAGTTTGTCAAGAGCGGACCTGCCGCTCCGTTTACAATCGAAGCTGGCGACACCCGTGGACCCGGCTAGCAATCCGTCACATCAGCGCACACACGGCCTTGCGGCAGTCGATCCGGTGCTGCTGTTCGCCGCCGCGGCGCTGGCTTCGGCGGTACGGGCGCTCTTCTTTCAACCCGTGCCGGTGACCCGCGGCGAAATGGACGCGGTCGCGCTCACCCTGGTCCACCAGGGTTTCTTCGGCAACCCGTTCCCCTTGACCGGCGCGACCGGGCCCACCGCGTTCGTGCCTCCGCTCTACCCGCTCTTCCTCTCGCTGTGGGTGCGGCTGTTCGGAGACCAGGGCTACTTCCTGCCGCTCACCGCTGCCTGCTGCGCCATCTACGGCCTGCACACCGCGCTGCTGTCGCTGGTTTCGGAGAAGTTCCTGGGGACGCGGCGGCCTGGTGTGTGGGCCGCGCTCACCTGCATCCTGGCCCCAGTGTTCCTATGGGTGCCGCATTGGGATGCCATGGCCACGGCGACCGGGCTGCTGCTGTTCGCGCTGGCGGCGCCGCGAATGCGCCAGGCCGGGGGTTGGATAGCGCCGGCCGCATGCGGACTGTTCGCCGGGTTGCTGGCGCTGCTGAATCCCTCCTCGCTGCTGGTCTCCGTGCCGCTGGCGTTGGCGCAGGCGTGGCGCAACTCGCGCCGCCTGCTGGCGCTGACCGTATTCGGCGCGGCGGCGCTGGCGGCGATGGCGCCATGGATGGCGCGCAACTGGCTGGTGCTTTCCACTCCCTCGCTCAAGACCAATTTCGGCCTCGCCCTATATGCCGCCAACAACGATTGCGCCAGCCCATCGTACTTCGACAGCATGGCGAACGGCTGCAACATCACCCACAACCCGTTCGGAAGCTTCGTCGAAAATCGCGATCTGCGAATGCTAGGCGAGGCGGCCTACGACCGCTCCCGCAAGGCCGCAGCTCTCGGCTGGATCGCCGGCCACCGCGCGGCATTTGCCCGCCTGACCGCGGCCCGCGTCGCCGAGTTCTGGTTCCCGCCACCGGCTTATCGCGCCTACGCTGCGGTCTGCTGGCTTATCACGGGCGCGGGCGTGGCCGGCCTCCTCCTGCTGCGCCGCCAGCATCCGCTGTTCTTCGCATTCTCGACCGCCGTGTTCGCGCTCTACCCGCTCATGTACTACGTGGTGGTTGCCGAGCCGCGCTACCGCTACCCCATCCTGTGGATCTCTCTGCTGGGTTATGGCTATGCCGTGGACCGTCTGGCCGCCGCGGCCGCACGCTGGCGGGCCGGCGCCGCGCGCTGAACCGGCCGCGAGGATGAACCAGGTTTAACCGAGCCCACCGCAACTTCTTCCGCGCTTCCGCATTTGATCAGTTGTAACGAAAGCGGCCGAACTAAGGCCGGTAACGGAGGACAGACCGATGAAGAGAGTATTGCTTGGAGTGTTGGCCGCTTCCCTGTTTGCAGCGGCGGCGTTGGCCCAGACGAGCGAGGTGGGCAAGCGCGAAGAGAACCAACAGGACCGGATCGCGCAGGGCGTGCAATCCGGGCAATTGACCGCGGCTGGGACGGCCAACCTGGAGAAGAAGGAATCCGCCGTGAACCAGGAAGTCAAGGCGGACCGCGCGTTGAACGGCGGCAAGCTGACGACCGCCGAAAAGGCGCGGGTGAACCAGCAGCAGAACAAGCTCAGCGGCCAGATTTACGCCGACAAGCACAACGCCGCCACCCAACATTACGGCAATAACGAGGTGGATGCGCGCCGCGAAAACCAGCAGGACCGCATCGCCAATGGCATCGCTTCGGGCAAGCTGAACGCCGCGCAAGCTTCCCGCCTGGAGAAGGGCCAATCCGCCATCAACCAGGAAGTCCACACGGATCGCTCGCTGAACGGCGGTAAACTGACCGGCGCCGAGAAGAAGCAAGTCAACCAGCAGCAGAACATCGCGAGCGGGAAGATCTACAAAGCAAAAAACAAATAGGCGGCCAATCGCCAGATTAATCGGAGGACGCGCCCGCACCCCGGGGAAGGGTGTGGGCGCGTTTTTATTGCGCGGCGCCGAATTTACTTGACTTCACTTAACAGTGTACAGTATTCTACTACTGTTCAGCATGAGTGTCGCGGACCGTAGACAACGGGAGAAGCTTGCTCTCCGCCAGGAGATCCTGGCGGCGGCCCGCCAGTTGTTCGCCAAGGAAGGATACGAGAGCGTTTCCATGCGGAGGATCGCCCAGAAGATCGAGTACTCTCCCACCACCATTTACCTGTATTTCCGGGACAAGGACGAGTTGATCGACGAACTGTGCGACGAGACTTTCTCGCTGTTGACCAAGAAGATCGAGAAGGCGCTGAGCGTTGGTGGCGACCCGGTAGAGAATTTGATACGGGGGCTACGGGCCTACGTGGACTTCGGCATCCATCATCCCAATCACTATCGAACCACGTTTCTGACGCAGCACGAGGGTCTCGACTCCCGGGTGCACAGGAGCAGCCCAGGCAGGGCGGCATTTGAATTCCTGCTCAAGGGCATCGGGGAGTGCGTCAAAGCGGGGCGGTTTCGCGAAACCGATGTCAACGCCATCGGGCAGGCGCTTTGGTGCATGCTTCACGGTCTGACGGCTTTGCAGATCACCCATCGCGACTGTTTCCCGTGGATCGACCGGGACCGGCTGATTACCATGACGATCGATGCGGCGGTGACGGGGTTCCTGCGCTGAAGCGGGGGCTCTCTTTTTTTGAACCTTGGTTAACGTTGTTACGTATATGAGCAGTGTTACAAGAAGGAACACCTGATGGCGTCTTTGGCGATTCGAAATCTGTTCCACGACAGAGTCCGCTTGGCGGTCACGCTGACCGGAATTGTTTTCTCGGTGGTGTTAGTGGCCGTCCAGACGGGGATGTTCCTGGGCTTCACCACCACCACGTCAAACGTGATCGACAACTCCGGCGCGGACTTCTGGGTCGCATCCAAGGGCGTGAAGTACATCGAGGTGGGCGTGCCGTTCTCCGAAAAGAAGCTGTATCACGCACGCGCCATTCCGGGCGTGGCGGAGGCCGAGAAGTACATCGTGCGCTTCGGACAGTGGAAGCGGCCTGACGGGTCGAACGAAAGCTGCGAGGTGGTGGGTTTCGACCCCGACACGCGGATGGGCGCGCCGTGGCGGGTGGTGGAAGGCAACGTACACGATCTGAAGCTGCCGGATACGGTGATGATCGACCGCTTCTATGCTCCGAAATTGGGTGTAACGCACCTGGGGCAGGCGGTGGAAATCCGCGGCGTGCGGGCGCGGGTGGTCGGGTTCACCGCGGGAATTCGCACCTTCACAACGGCGCCTCTGGTCTTCACGTCGTACCGCGGCGCGTTGCAGTATACGGACGTGAAGGCGGACGAAACGACCTACCTACTGGTGAAAGCCGCACCTCGCGCGAATCTGCCGAGGCTGCGGGCGGCGCTGACCGAGAGGCTGGCCGACGTGGACGTGCTGACGACGTCCGAATTCAGCGCCCAGACGACCAGCTACTGGATGTTCGGAACCGGCGCCGGCGTGATGGTGCTCTCGGCCGCCGTGCTGGGCCTGCTGGTAGGCGTGGTGGTGGTGGCGCAGACCATCTACGCGGCCACCATCGACCACATCCGCGAGTTCGGAACCTTGAAGGCGATGGGCGCCACCAACGGCTACATCTACCGCATCATCCTGCAGCAGGCCGCGGTCAGCGCCGTGATCGGCTACTCGGTGGGCATTGCGCTGGCGATCATGGTGGAAGTCTCCAGCCGTTTGAGCGGGGCGAACATCGTGCTGCCCACCAGCGTTCGCGCCGGGCTGTTCGGGATCACGCTACTGATGTGCGTGAGCGCCGCCATGGTGTCGATCAACAAGGCGACAAGGATCGATCCGGCAATGGTGTTCAAAGCGTAGGAGGACGCTATGGCGGCAATTGAAGTCCGTGAACTAACCAAGACCTATTCCGAAGGCGCCGCCGCCGCGCGCGCTCTCGATGGCGTGGACCTGGACGTCTACGCGGGCGACGTGACGCTGCTGATGGGGCCGTCGGGGAGCGGGAAAACCACGCTGGTTTCCATCATGGGGGCGATCCTGCGCCCATCGAGCGGAAGCGTCAAGATCGCTGGGCGCGAGATTACGCGCCTGGCGGAGCGCGAGTTGCCGGCCGTGCGCCTGCGCCATATCGGGTTCGTGTTCCAGGGGTTCAACCTGTTCCCCACGCTCACCGCGGTGGAGAACGTCGAGCTCGCGCTGAAGCTCAAAAAGGTCCGCGGCGCCGAAGCCCGCCGCGGGGCGCGCGCGCTGCTGGACGAAATGGCGCTGAGCGACAAATACGACTCGTTCCCGGCCGACCTGAGCGGCGGACAGAAACAGCGCGTGGCCATCGCCCGTGCGCTGGCCGGAGAGCCCGACATCGTACTGGCCGACGAACCCACCGCGGCGCTGGATAAGGACAGCGGCCGCATGGTGATGCGGATGCTGCGCGGGTTGGCTCGCGAACAGGGCCGCGCGGTGGTGATTGTAACCCATGACAGCCGCGTGCTGGAGTATGCCGACCGCGTGGTGAAGATCGAAGACGGCCGCGTGAGCGGCGCGGAGGAATTGGAGGAGACCCATGCGTAAGCGAATCGTCTATGTGGCGCTGGTAGTTCTCGGAGCCGTGCTGGGGGTGGCAGCCATGATTCATAAGGGTGCCGGAGCGGCGCCCGGCGGCGTCCCCGCGGCCACGGCGGAGCCGGCGGAGAACCTCATCTGCGCGGCAGGCCGCGTGGAGCCCGTCTCCGAGGCCATTCAAATCGGCTCGCAAATCCCCGGCGTGTTGCGCGATGTTGCCGTGGAGGAGGGCCAGCGCGTGCCGCAGGGCGCGGTCATCGCCAGCGTGGAGAACTCCGATTTCCGGGCCCGCGTGACCGAGGCCGGAGCGACCCTGGCGCTGCGGCAAGCCGAACTCGACCGCCTGGTGAACGGCGCTCGGGAGCAGGAGCGGCGCGAGGCCGCGGCGGCGATAGAGGAGGCCAAGGCAGTGCTGGCCAACGCCAAATCCGAGTTGGACCGCCGCAGCTCGCTGTTCCACTCCGGCGACATCTCGCGCTCCGACTGGGAACGCACCCAGCGCGAGTTCGACGTGGCCGAAGCGCGCCTCAGCCAGGCGTCTCAACACTACGCCTTCGTGAACGCCCCGGCCCGCGCCGACGAACTGGCCCGCGCTCAGGCCGCCCTCGATCTGGCCAAGGCGCAACTGGCGGAAACCGAGGCGCTGCTGGAGAAGACCGTCGTGCGCGCGCCCTTCACCGGCACGGTGCTGAAGCGCTACCGCAAGGCCGGCGAAACCGTGTCGGACAAGGGAGACACGCCCATCGTCAGTTTCGGCGACGAATCGCGGCTGCGCGTGCGCGTGGACGTGGATGAAACCGATGTGGCCAAACTGCAGGTGGGCAGCCGCGCCTACTTCACCGCGGCGGCGTTCGGCGGGCAGCGGTTCTGGGGCCGGGTGGCGCGCATCGGGTCGGAGTTGGGGCCCAAGAACGTCGAGACCGGGCTTCCAGCGGAGAAACTGGACACCAAGATTCTGGAGACCCTGGTGGACCTCGACGGCCACCCGCCGCTGCCTCCGGGACTGCGCGTGGATTCGTTCCTGGAAGCCGGTGGGAGGTAGCTCTATGCGGCGCGTATCCGTGTTGCTGGTATTGGCGGCGGCGGTCGCGAGTGCGGGCGATGGCGTCACCGCTCCGCGGCGGCTGGGTGCAGGGGCCGTCGAACGGCGTTTGACGCTGCGGGCAGCGGTCGAGATCGCCATCCGCTCAAATCTCGACGTGGCCATCGAACGGACCAACGTGGACACTGCCGATCAGGCACTCCGCGGCGCGCGCGGAAGCTTCGACCCGGTGATGCGTTGGCAATCCCAGGCGGCCGATTCCAACACGCCGTCGCCCTCTATTTTGCAGGGGCCGGATGGCATCCTGACGCAGCACTCCGCGGGGCAGACGCTCGGGTGGCACCAGAAGACGCCGTGGAACGGTCTGACGGTGGACGCCGAATTCGATGCCAATCGCACCACCTCGGCCAACCCGTACGTCTCGCTTAGCCCGTTCTACACGACCGACCTCGCCGTCACCGTCACGCAGCCCCTGCTGCGCGGGCGCGCCGTCGATAGCGAGCGGGCGCTCATCAAGATCCGCCGCCACGACCGCGCTGCGTCCGCGGCCGAACTGGAAGCGCGCGCCATGGACGTGGCCTCCCGCGTGGAGCAGGCTTATTGGGACCTGGTGGCCGCGCGCCGCGTCGTGGAAGTGGATCTGGAAGCCGCCGACCTGGCCAAGACGCAGTTGGAACAGAACCGGCGGATGATCGCCGCTGGAACGCTGCCGCCCGTGGAATTGCCCGCAGCCGAAGCCGAACTGGAGAGCCGGCTGGACGACCTGTACCGCGGCACCGGCCAGGTGACCGAAACCGAAGACGTGCTCAAAACGCTGCTGGCCCGCGACCGCCAGGACCCGCTGTGGGACGAGGAGATTGTGCCCGTGGAGGGCCGTTCGGCGGATCTGCCCGCGGTGATCGAACTGGCGGAGGCCGAGGCGGAAGCCCTGACGCGCCGCCCGGAATTGAAGCAACTCGACGCCAACCAGGCGGCCAACGACGTGGTGAACCGCCAGAACGCTGACCTGATGAAGCCGCGCGTCGATCTGGTTGCCGGCTACACACTGGCAGGACTGGCGGGCCACATCCGCGCGGGCGACCCGTTCACCGACGCGCTGACGCCGCTGTACGGCCGGGTGGACGCACTCTCGGCTGCGGCGGGGCTCCCGGCGGTGGCTGTGCCGGCGGGCACGACGCTGCCGGCTTCGGTGGCGGGCGGCTTGGGCGGCTCGCTCAACAGCCTGTTCCGGGGGAATTATCAAACGGTGCAGGTCGGGGTCTCGCTCGATCTCACCGTCCACAACCGCGCGGCAGAAGCGAACCTGGCAGAGGCGGCGATCGCCAGCAAGCGGCTGCGGTTGATGCGGGTGCGCGCGGAGCAGTCCATCGAAGCGCAGGTGCGCGACTCGCTGCAGGCGCTCGACACGGCGCGCCAGCGCATGCGCGCGGCGGAAGCGTCCGCGCGGGCTTCCAGCGACAAACTTGCGAGCGAGACGCGGCTCTTTGCCGCCGGGGGAACCACGAACTTCCTGGTGCTCACGCGGCAGAACGAGTACTCGGCTGCGCGCCGTCGCGTGGTGGACGCGGAAGCCTCGCTGGGCAAGGCCGTATCGCGGTACCACGCAACCGTGGGAAGCACGCTCGCGGCGTGGGGCATGACCGTCGAGTGAGACGCTATCTGCGCGTGTCCGCCAATTCCAGCGTCACATCCTGGAATCCGTTGACGTCGAGAGTCACTTCCTTGGCGCCCTTCAGAATGCGGTCCAGGACGTAGAAGTTGTCGAGGTCGCTCACCATCGCTCGCTCCACGGCGAACAGGCGATAGGTACCGGGGGCCAGGCCGCCAATCTGAAACCGGCCCTCGTTGTTGGTGACGGCACGGGACGGTTTCCGGTAGGCCGCATCCGTGATCGGGCACTTGAACGCCACCACCGCGGCATTGGCGGCCCGATGGTCGCTTTCGCCCACAACCCCGCTGATGGCGGCTGGCTTGTCGTCCAGCACGACCTCCAGGTTATGGGCCATGGCCTCGCCATTCAGCGGCACCCCCTATCCGGAAAGCGCGCTGCCATTGTAGCGAAGCTCCCGGACGTAGAAGCCCGTGGGTATGCCGAAAAAAGTCGCTGTGTAGTCGCAAAGCGGCATTCCCGCCAGGCGGAGCCGGCCATCGGCGTCCGGCGATTTCGGGGGGTCGGCGCCCATGACGGCACCTTCCACTGGGCGCATACTGAGCGTGATAGGCTTGAAATCCGGTCGCCTGCTGCCTTCCGCCACCACGTACTTCACGTCGACCGCGACGCCCGGCCCAAGTACGATAGCCGCCTCGACATTCTTGTCCGTGATGGTGACCGGCGCAAACCCACGGTGGCCGGAGGTCGAATTCGAGGCATTCAGCCAGTAGGTCCCCGGTTCCTTGCCTACCAGCAGGAACTCCTTGCCGCAGGGCACACTGTCAAGGTAGTGATGCTGGTTGACCCCGTACATTTGCGTCACCTCGGTCAGGTTGACCTTGTCGCCCGGCGCGCATCCACCCGCCGCGATGGAGCCGTGAATCCGGTAGAGCGGCGCCTTTTTCGCCGCGATCTCGCCCACCGAAACATGCGCGCCCGAACCCACCGGGACCGGCGCGGCCACCGACATGTCGCCGCCGCCCGGCCAGTAGGTTTCCTGGTAGCCGTGCTCCACTGTCTCCAGATCTTTCTTCGCGAACTCTAACCGCAAGCCGCTCTCCTTCATTTCGGTGCGGCGAACCTGGACGACGTAGTCGCCCGGCGTCAACCCTTGGATAACGAACCGGCCGTCCTCGCCGGTGGCGGCGTCTTGGAAGCTCGGCCAGGGGCTTCGCTGGCGCCCTGAGTACATCGTCTGGATAGCCCAAACATGCAGGTTGGCGACCGGTTTGCCAGTCTCGAAATCCACCACCCGGCCGGACATTTCGCCTGGGCGGGCCATCTGGAACTTCACCTCGCGGCTCGGGTGTGCCTTGGTCAGGCTCACCTCGGCGGACGTGTTTAGACTCATGTTGAATGCCGCGGCGGCGCCCCAACCGTCCTTCTTGATTTCCACGGAATAGTCGCCGAGCTGGTCCGCCCCCAATTGAAACAGGCCATTGACATCGGTGCGGACGGTGACGGTGCCCTCGTGCTTCGGACCGTGGACGCGCGGACCCTCATCCGGCCAGCGGTAGATCGCGACCTCCACGTCGGCGACCGGTGCGTGGGTGCCCAACTCGGTGACGGTGCCGTGAATCTCGGGTTGCGGGGGCTTGGACTGGTCGTCCTCGAAGGGCGAACACGGCGCGGCGGCCGCGAGGATTGTCGCCAGAAAGATGGTGCGCAGCATGGGACTGCTTTGGCCGAAGTGCGGCTCCATCCAGTTTCGCACACGGAAATCGGCCGCCGGCCGCGCTCACCTGGGAAGAGGCGCTTCCGCCACGGCAACCGCGGGACGGCGCGCATCCGCGTCAACGGCCCGCAATCGGTCGAGCTCTTCAAGCACCCTGGCCCACTCGCCGTGGTCCGCCCTGGTCGAGTAGGGAGCGTCCAGGTTGCGGTAGAAGGCCAGGATGTCGGTTCGGAGTTCTTGAGGCATTTCCGCGTAGTGGTCCTTCAGCTTGTGCAGCAGTTCCGAGTAAGCTGAGTCAGTCAGCTTATACTTTCCCGCGGAGGTGAAGACACCCACATCGAGGTTCTCGTTCGACGGCTTAAGCCTGTCCGCGCCAACCTCCATAAGCAGCTCGCGGTAACTGGCTATCGTCGAGTTGAAGCTTGCCATGTACATCTTCTCGGTTTCGGGCGTCAGCTTCTCGAAACCCAGCGGCTTTAGCGGGCCCACCTTTGGCACGAAGCGCACCAGAGCGGCCAGGAACTTCGACCGGATGCCCGGCCCGCTGTAGGTTGCGCCCCAGTTCTTTTCATAACTGGAACGGGACAGGTTGTAGATGAAGGTACTGCGCGTAACGCTGGGAGCCTCTTTGCCGATCTCCTGTTTCTTGATCTGCCAGGCAACTCTGGTGATGGCCGGAAGTACCGTGCCGACCGCGCGGCGATAGGAACCGATCGCGAGATCGACGCTCATGAACACGGATTCCAGCCGCATTCCATAGGTATCCTGAAACGCCCGGTCAAGCACGGGCTTTGCCACCTCAAATCCGATGAAGCTCTTGAACGCGGCGGAGGCGTAGCGGCCCTTGGCGGCCTGGAAGACGTCGAAGGCGAACTCCGTCTTGGCATGGGCATTTGGATCGTCCGCGTACGTCACCAGCTTTCCGAACTTTCGCCCGAGCTTCGGGTAGAGCATGGGAACCGCCCGGTTGACGGCCATTGGGTGGCCATTGTTGTCGGCGGCATAGTGCGATAGCGCTCCCAGCGCGAATGCATACTCATTCAGGTCCTGGGACTCGCGGATTAGATTGAGAACGAAATCGCCGCTCCGGACGTAATGTGTCAGGTTACTGAACGACTTATTGCCAAACGGATAATATCCCAAGTCCTGGATAATGCACCCTCCGTAGGCGTATGCGTGCGCTTGCCTCAACTCGTCCGGCGTGGAAGCCGGAAACCGCTTAACTAATAGCGGCTTGATCGCACTGTCCCAGGTGGAATCGATGATGGCTTCGTGGGTGAGAACGGAATATGCGTGCGCCGCTGGGACCTGCGTAAGGAACAACAATCCAAGAACGGCTGAGGCCCCAAGGCTCCGCAGCCGGCGCGTTGCCTCTGGTGGTGTCATGGTTTTCACCAGGAAGGTAATGGCACGTTTGCGACCACTGCCGCCCTCGGGCGGAATCCTAGGGTTATGAGCGGATGGGCCAAGGCAGATTCCGCACGCTTTGTGCAGATCCTGCACCGCGGGCTACAACCCCGCCTGTTTCCAGAGCGCATCCACGCGCGCCTTCACCTCCGGCGTCATCGTAATTACGCCCGGCCATGGCCGCGTGAATCCTTCCCCCGGCCACTTCTTCGTGGCGTCAACGCCCATCTTCGATCCGTAGTTCGCCAGGCGGCTGGCGTGGTCCAGGGAATCCACCGGCCCGTGCACGAACTCGATATCTCGCTCCGGGTCGATGTTGTTCAGCGCCTTCCAGGCCACCTCGCTCGCGTTCTGAACGTCCACATCTTCATCCACCACCACGATGCACTTTGAGAACATCGCCTGCCCCGTGCCCCAAATCGAGTGCATCACCTTGCGCGCGTGCCCAGGGTACGATTTGCGGATGGCCACCAGAATCAGGTTGTGGAACACGCCCTCGGCCGGCATGGCGATGTCGCGCACCTCGGGCAGTTGCAGGCGCATCAGTGGCAGGAAAATGCGCTCGATGGCTTTGCCCATGTAGTAATCCTCCATGGGCGGCGGCCCCACGATAGTGGTCGCATAGATCGGGTCTTTACGCTGGGTTACGCAGGCGACGTGAAACACCGGGTACTCGTCCGCCAGCGAATAGAAGCCGGTGTGATCGCCGAACGGTCCTTCGGTTCGCAGCTCGCCAACGTCCACGTAGCCTTCCAGCACGATCTCGGCCTGCGCCGGCACCTCCAGATCGCTGGTCTGGCACTTCACCATTTCCACCGGGCTCTGCCGCAGAAAGCCCGCCACCATCATCTCGTCCAGGTCCGGCGGCAGCGGCAGAATGGCGGAGTACATGGTGGCCGGGTCGGCGCCGATGGCGACCGCCACGTCCAGCCGCGGCCGGCCCAGGCTGCCAGCGCGGCGAAAGTGCTCCGCGCCCTGTTTGTGGGTTTGCCAGTGCATGCCCGCGGTGCGCTCGTCGAACACCTGCATCCGGTACATGCCGCAGTTGCGCTTGCCCGTGTCGGGGTTCTTCGAGAAGACCAGCGGCAGGGTGATGAACCGTCCGCCATCTTCCGGCCAGCATTGCAGCGCGGGATAATCGAGCAGCGAGAACCCCTCGGTCCGCACCACGTCCTGGCACGGCCCCTTGCTCACAACCTTCGGGAAGAACCCGCCCACTTCGGCCAGTTTGGGCAGCATCTTGAGCTTGCCGACGATCCCTTCGGGCATGCGCATCTCGAGGAACTCCACGATACGCGCGGCCACTTCTTCCACCGAGGCCACCTGCAGCGCGATCTCCATCCGCCGCGTGGATGCGAATGCGTTGATGAGCACTGGCGTCGAGTAGCCCTTGGGCTTTTCGAACAGCAGCGCCGGGCCGCCCTGTTTCACCGCGCGGTCGGCGAACTCGGTGATTTCCAGAATCGGGTCCACCTCGCACGTGACGCGCTTCAATTCCCGTTGGTCTTCCAGCGCGCGGATGAACTCGCGCAGGTCGCGGTACGCCATAAGTTACGAGTATGGCAAAGTCGGCCGGCGGATGACAGGTGGCCCGTTGCGGGTTGTCAACCGGCCTTCCGCGATCGTCTGCCTATGCCGCCGCCGGCTGCCGGCCTGCCCCACAAGGTTGCCGCGCCGCCGTGCGATACCATGAGGTTTGGTCCCCTTCATCGATCTCAAGGCGCAGCACCGCGCCATCCGCGCGGAGATTGACGACGCCCTGCGCCAGACCCTCGACGACACCGCCTTCATCCTGGGACGCGAAGTGGCCGTGTTTGAAAGCGAGTTCGCCGCGGCATGCGACGCGGCTTTCGCCATCGGCGTGAACTCCGGCACCAGCGCGCTTCACCTGGCGCTGATGGCCGCGGCGGTCGGCAGCGGGGACGAAGTGATTACCACGCCGTTCACCTTCATCGCCACGGTGGCCGCCATCGGCTATACCGGCGCCACGCCGGTGCTGGCCGATATCGACCCGCGCACCTTCAATATCGATCCCGTGCGGATCGAGGAAGCCATCACCCCGCGAACCAAGGCCATCGTGCCGGTCCACCTGTTTGGCCAGCCCGCCGATATGGACCCGATCCTGGAGATCGCGCGGCGCCACCACCTGGTGGTGATCGAAGACGCCGCGCAAGCCCACCTGGCGGAGTACAAAGGCCGCCGCACGGGATCGCTGGGCGAACTCGCCTGCTTCAGTTTCTACCCCACCAAGAACCTGGGGGCGTGCGGAGAAGGCGGCCTGGTGGCAACCAGCCAGGCCGGGGACGCTTCCGCCGTCCGCCTGCTGCGCGATTGGGGCACGGACCGCAAATACGAGCACCGGCTGCGCGGATACAACTATCGCATGGAGGGAATTCAGGGGGCCATTCTGAGGGTCAAGCTGCGCCACCTGGAAGCCTGGACCAAAGCCCGCATCGCCCACGCCTCACGGTACGCCGAGTTGCTGGCGGGGAGCGCGGTTACTCTGCCCATTACCATGCCCTGGGCCAGGCACGTGTTCCATGCTTATACCGTCCGCGTGGCGCAGCGCGACGATGTTCGGGAGCGGTTGCACGCGGCCGGCATCCAAACCGGAATCCACTACCCCACGCCCGTCCACCTGCAGCCGGCCTGGAGCGGACTGGGATACCACCGGGGCGATTTCCCGGTAGCGGAGCAGGCCGCCGCCGAGGTCCTGTCGCTGCCGATTTACCCCGAACTCGAGCCCGCGCAGATTGCGGAGGTGGCGGCGAAATTGGCCGACGCAGCGGGGGCCCGCTCAAGTTGAGCGGACGCGTCGAGCAGTTGGCCTTTTAAATCAGAAAGTTACGAAAATAAGTCCGCTCAAGTTGAGCGGGCCACCCGCCCTCAATCCGCTCCGCGGGCCTGCACCACCGCCTTCACCGTGTGCAGCAGGACGAAGGTATCCAGACTGGCCGACATGTTCTTGATGTAGTACAGGTCGTATTCCAGCCGGGCGATGGCATCCTGCACCTCGCCGGTTTCCAGGTTGATCTGCGCCCAGCCGGTGATTCCCGGCCGCACCACCAGGCGCTGTGGATAGCAAGGGATCAGGTCCGTAAGCCTCTCGACGAATTCCGGCGGCTCGGCGCGCGGACCGACGATCGCCATGTCGCCGCGCAGCACGTTGAACAATTGCGGCAACTCGTCCACGCGGGTGAATCGCAGGATCCGGCCCACGCGGGTGACCCGCGGATCGCCCCTGGGCGCCCAAACGCCGGCCTCGCCCGCCGGGCCGCGCATGGAGCGGAACTTGTAGAGCGTGAACCGCCGCCCGTTCCGCCCCACGCGGTTGTGCCGGTTCAGAACCGGCCCGGGCGAGGACAGCCGCACGGCCACCGCGGCCGCCAGCATCACGGGGAATGCCACCAGCAATCCAGCCAGCGCCAGCAGACGGTTGGCGGCACTCTGGTACAGGATGTCCGCGCTGTGCGGCGCGAATTCTCCCGAGGCAATGAGCTGACCGGGCCGCAGCGCCTTCAGGCAAACCCGGCCGGCCGCTTTCTCGTACGCCGCGGAGGCTTCCTCCACCGCCTGTCCGGCGTATCGCAGCTCCAGCAACTCGGCCACTGGCAGACCGTCGCGGCCCTCCGGCACGCCCACCACGATGCGATGAGGCCGCGTGTTTTCGACGATCTGGCCCAGCTCGGCCAATCCTCCCAGAACCTCTCCGCCGGGCAGGAGGGTTCCGGGCGGATTATCGCCCGTCACATACCCAACCACCTGCGAGCCTTTCTCGGGATGGGCCTGCATGTGCCGGCCGATCTCGGCTAGCAGCGGCGTGGCTCCTACCAGCAGCACCCGGTCGCGGCCGACTATGCGCAGTACGAAGGCGCCGAAGATCAGGCGCCCCACAAAAATGAAGAGGATCGCCAGGGCGCAACCCAGCACCATGACGTTCACCGGCAGCCGTAAATAGGGAAGCGCGTAGCTGATCGCGCCCTCCAACAGGAGGGTAATCCCGGCCACGACGACGAGCTGCTGCAACAGACGGATGCGCGATTTCACGTACAGCACCGCGTACAGATCGTGAAAGTGCAGCGCTACCACCATGGTCAGCACCACCATAAGAATGCTGGGGATGCCGTTCTCGTATAAGAGGTACAGTTCGGGGTCGGTGGGAAAAGCGATGTAGGTGGCCGCGACGAAGGCAGCCGTCACCCACAACGTCTCGGAGATCAGCAGCATGAGCGTGCCAGCCGGCACGAAAACTCGAAATAAGCGAATCATCCGGACGGGACCGCCCCAAGGCCGTGTAAGTCCACATTATACCCGGCGGTTGCACCAGCCCGGTGCGCGACCCCGCCGCGAAAACCGGCGCCGGAGTGGCACGCCTCCGACTACACTAAAGGGGAATGGCCCGCATCCATCTTTGCTTTTTGTGGCACATGCACCAGCCCTTCTATAAGGACCTGGCCTCCGGCGAGTACAAACTGCCGTGGACCCGCATGCACGCGCTCAAGGACTACTACGGCATGGTGCGCATCCTGGAGGAGTTTCCCAAGGTGCGGCAGACCTTCAACCTGGTGCCTTCCATGATGGCGCAGGTGGCCGAGTACGCCGTGGGGCTGGCCCGGGACCCGTTCCTGGAATTGGCCCTCAAGCCCGCCGAGGCCCTCACCGATGGCGACCGCGCCTTCCTGCTGCGCCATTCCTTCTACTCCGATCCCGACCGCATGATCCGCCGCTACCCGCGCTACGGCGAGCTCTACGACGCCTGGCGCGGCCAGCAGGGCGCCGGCGCGCCCAACATGCTCGGCAACCAGGATTTCCGCGACCTGCAGATGTGGTCGCAACTGGCCTGGTTCGACGAGGAGTTCCACGTCTCCGATCCCGAGGTTCGCGAGTGGGTGAAGCGCGGGCGCAACTTCACCGCCGCCGATCAGCGGCGCATGGGCGAGAAGCAGCGCGAGATCGTCGCGCTGGTGATGCCCGAGTACCGCAAGATGGCGGCCGAAGGGCAGGTGGAGATCTCCACCACGCCCTACTACCACCCCATTCTGCCGCTGCTGTGCGATTCCGATATCGCCAGCGTTTCCCACGCCGGCGTGCCGCTGCCGCCGCGCTTCCGCTACCCGCAGGACGCCCGCCGCCAGCTCGAACTGGCGCGCGATTACTGCGCTTTGAATTTCGGCGTGGCGCCGGCCGGGCTATGGCCTTCGGAAGGCTCGGTTTCGGACGACGTCTTCTCGCTGGCCGTCGATTTGGGATTCGAGTGGGCGGCCACCGATTCCGGCGTCCTGAACCGCACGCTCTCACGCTCCATACCCACCGAGGGCCTGTACCGCCCCTACCGCTGGCGCCAGGGCAGGCGCTCGCTAGGGGTGATTTTCCGCGACCACTACATGAGCGATTTGATCGGCTTCGTGTATTCCAAGATGGACGCCGCGGCGGCCGCGGGCGATTTCCTGCACCGAATCCGCGAGAATTGCGGCGGCCTGCTGGCCAGCGGCCGCGAAGCCCTGGTGCCCATCATTCTGGACGGCGAGAACGCCTGGGAATACTACGACCACAACGGCCGCCCATTCCTCCGCGAGCTCTACCGCCGCATTTCCGAGGACGCCCTCTTCAACGCCGTCACGGTGAGCGAAGGGCTGGCGCTGCTGGAACCGGAGTCGCTGGACCACATCTTCCCAGGGTCGTGGATCAACGCCAACTTCGACGTATGGATCGGCGCCGAAGAGGACAACTACGCCTGGACGCAGCTCCTGCGCGCCCGCCAGACTTACGACTCGGCCACCAACGTCCCCGAGGACCGGCGCAACCTGGCCTTCGAGGAGCTGATGATCGCCGAGGGCAGCGACTGGTGCTGGTGGTACGGGCCGGAGCACGATTCCGCCAACCGCGTGGAGTTCGACCAGCTCTACCGCAGCCACCTGGCCAACGTCTACCGCTTCCTGAACCTGAACCCGCCCGAGGAACTGTCGCGCCCCATTCTGCGCATCGCCCTTCCCGAGGTCCGCATCGAGCCCTCGGGCCCGATTACGCCGCGCATCGATGGCGAGGTGATTTCGTTCTTCGAGTGGCTCGGCGCGGGCGTCTGCCGCCTGGGCGAAACCTCCGGCTCCATGCATGGAAAGAAGTTCCTGGTGAAGGAAGTGCAGTACGGCGTGGACGCCGCGAATTTCTACCTGCGCCTGGATTTCCATCGCGGCTTCGAGCAGGAGATTGCCGGCATGGAAGCCCGCGTGAAGCTGCAATCGATGGACGCTTCGCGCTCCAGTTTCGTGACCATCCGCTTCATCGGCGGCGGCGCCGAGGCGAGCGAGACCGTAATGGCCGCACTCGGCATCGAATCGCCAGTGGAATGCGCTTTCGCGCGCGTCATGGAGGCCCGCATCGGCCTGGCCGCCCTCGGCCTGCGCCCGGGCGACGGCTTGCGTTTCGCCGTGTCGCTGTGGCAGGGAGGGCTGCCGGTAGACGCGGTGCCGCAGCAAGGGTGGATCGAGATGCGGACGACCGACACGGAGCAGTTTGGGTAGGCGGGGCGGGAATCGCCGCTTCGCGCTCTCTCAGAAAGCAGACATATGGGCAGACCGGTGACATTGCTCGAGAGGATATGCGCCCACTCACTCTCATTCGATGCCGAGTCGGTCGAGGTGGAGCGCAAAGAAGGGCGGGAGTGGGTCTTCCTCAATAAAGGGGCCTCGCGCATCGGGATCGCAAACTGGGCACGGTCCAGCGCCGATGCGAAGGAACTGCTGAGGAATCTCCACGCAGCCGCCAAAAAGCCCTTTCGCAGTGTCATTGGTGGACGGGTTCGCATTCTCAAGGTCCGCGTGTTCGATAGGTTTGGCGGGGATGCCTTCGAGGTAAGCATGGATCCGGCCCCGAAGCTCGATCCATCGATTGCACCGTCGTTCACTGCCAAACAAGGCCAGTATCTGGCCTTCACCTACAACTACACCAAGATACACCGCCAGGCTCCCGCCGAGTCGGACCTGGAGCGTTACTTCCGGGTTTCCCCGCCCGCGATCCACGACATGATCAAGACCCTGGAGCGCAACGGCCTGATCGAAAGGACCCCTGGGCAGGCCCGATCAATCCGCCTGCTGGTTCCACCGGAGCACCTGCCGCGATTGGCTTGTCGCCGGCAAGTGCAAGCTGGCGGCAGGGGGATTTCGCAGCCGCTACCGGCCGGGACTCGCCTGCCGCGGCTCCAGCGCGGTCCACTGACGTGTGCGGCTCCGGGGTCCGATCACCCACTGCTTCGCCCAGTCGAGGGCTAGCGGTTCGCCTTGTCTCTGTAGCAGGGCGGCGGCAGAAATTTAACTAAGTTTACTTGAAAAGAATTAGCTAGTAATGATAAGATCTTCGCACTCCCATGGTGCCGACTGGAATTGCGAGATCTGTCCGGGGCTGCGGCGCGGCGAGCGAGGGCTCCCAGGCCACGTTGGCAGACCAAGTTCGTCAAGTCACCGCAGATTGCTCCGTTGAGCTCTTTCCCTGTTGCAGACCCATTTCGGCTGCCCATCGAACATCCACCGCTCCCTCAACCGAAGGAAACTATCAAATGAGAAAATTATTCACATTCACCTTGCTTGCGATTTCCGCGATCAGTCCCGTGGCCCTGAACGCCCAGATCAGCCTTAAGAGACTCCAAACAACCCTCGCAACTGCGCCTCCAACCGCCGGAACGACGCCCGAGACGGCTGCGCCCGAGTGCGACTACTTCTTCAACACTCCGTATACAAGCGGCGCTAAGCTGACCCAAAAGCAGACAAGCGATTTGTCGACGTGCGCGACTAGTTTGGAATCGCGGATTCCCGGCACTGGTAAAGGGACTGCGGCCGAGATGTCCGCCGCGCTCAAAGCCCTGAGTGATAAGAAACTCAATCCCGCCGACCTGCAGAAAGTTCTCCTCGATACCCGCGATACGAGCACGTTGCTGGCCGAGTGGGCCGGGTGCACGACGGGCTCCTCAACCGATCCATCCCCGCCCTGGTCGCCTTGCACAAGAGCGCCCTTGACCTGATGCGAGCCCTCGGGGTGACGAACCCGAATGCCTGCACCTACTTCTTCAAGGTCAAGTACAAGAAGGCGTTGTCGGCGCTTGACCCGATCCATAACGACAATTTGATGGATTGCGCCGACGGCCTGATGCCGAAGATCCAGAGCACTGGAGGACGCACCAAGCCTGAGATAACCGCCGCACTCAAGGCCTTTCAGACGAGTCACCCGGATGCCGACGATCAGCAAGATATTCTCATCCAGATCCACTACGAGAGCAGACTACTGGAACACTGGGCCGGCTGCGACAAGAAGGACGCCGATCCTACGAAAGAGCCATGTCCCACCCTGGCTTCCGTGGACGACAGCGTTCATGACCTGATGGGCGCCATTGGACTGATGGACCCCTTCGCCGGTGCTTTGGTCGCCGGACCCGTCGTTGGCAATGCAGGCAAGCCGGCATCCAGCGCGACGCCTGCCGGCACCGGAAGCAACGGCACCAGTGGTGGAACCTCCGGCACCGCGACGACGCCCTCGAGTTCCACCGCAACCGCGCTGGCTCATATCGAGTGGGGTTCCAAACACTTCGGCGCAGAGGGATTCGGGCCAGCCGACTTCAGCTTCGGCGGCTCGTTCGGGGTTCAGCCCGCTCTGACGCTGCTCACCAACCAGCCTGCCGCCACCACCGCACCGGCGGCAACCACGCCGGCGGCGAACGCGGCAGCCACCACCACCTCCACCCAGGCTACAGCTACAGCTTCGCAATATCAGTCGGCCTTCGTGTGGGATCTCAACGCCAGCGGCAACTTTCACATCGGCAGCAATTCGGAGTTCTCGGGATTTGGCAAGATGGGGCAAATCCGCTTGTTGGCCGGCAATGGCGGCACCGTTGCCGGTTCCGGCGCCAATGCCACCCTAGAGATTCCGCTCAGCAACAGCGCCGACAGCCTGTCCTGGTTCTGGGCAGGCGGATTTACATTCAAGTACTTCAGCAAGTCGCTCGAGGTCATCCACACCGAGAAAGGCCAGTTCGACCCGGCTTTCGAAGCGGGGATATTCTACAAACGCGACAACCGCTTCAAGCCGGATCCCGGCACGGTCGGCTTCGATTCGGCGCAAAACCGGCTGGTTTTCCGCTTCATGGTGAACGGCATCAAAATCTTCGACCACCGTTCCGACACGACTGCGTCGAAGCCGTACACGGTGTCCTTCGGGGTGGAGCATGAGCGAGGCTTCGGGTCGAACCCCGTACCTAGCGGCACTCAGATCGTTATCCGTGGGGACTTCAACCTACTGAAGATTATCAACCCGGGACAGTAGGGCGGAGGCCGTTGTCCCTCGGACAGCTGGACATTAGCGCCGGGGCGGGCACGAAGACCGCGCCCCGGCGGAATCCACCCTAACGAACCTCGCCCTGAGCGCGTCATAGTATTTTCGAACCAAAGGAGTGCGCGCCCATGAACCGAGCAATCGCGTGGATCCTGCTGGCGGCCTGTGCCGCCTGCCTGGCTGCCAGCCAGACCCCCGAGGCCCCGGCCAAAGTTGAAATCGCCGACATCCGTTACGTCAGCTCGAAAACCGCCGATCAGTATGTCCATACCGGACCGGTCCATGACGGCCGTTATGAAGTGGGGAACGCCACCATGGTGGATCTGGTCAGAATCGCCTATGACGTAACGGCGGACAGGGTATTGGGCGGCCCGAACTGGCTCGATCTGGACCGCTTCGACGTGACTGCCAAGGTGCCCGCGGATTCCACCACGGAATCGCGCAGGGATATCCTCCAGGCCGTTCTGGCGGACCGCTTCAAGCTGGTGGTCCATAAGGATACCAAGCCCGTTCCAACCTTCGTACTGAGCATGGGGAAGAAGCCCCTGCTCAAGGAAGCCGCCGGCACGGAGCCGTCCGGGTGCAAGGTGAATTCCGATTCGGGCTCGCCGCCCGAGAGCGGCAGCGGTGTCGTCATGATGACGACGTCATCGAGTGGGGCGGCTCCAACCAGGATCGTCCTCGGCCCCGGCATGACGGTCCAGTATCAGTGCCGCAATATGACCATGGCGGCATTTGCGGATGGGCTGCACACCCTGATGGGAACGAACCTGGGTCCGAAAACGATCCTGGATGACACCGGGCTGGAGGGCAAATGGAACTTCGACCTCAGGTATTCCATGTCGTTTTCCGGCGGTATGCCGGGCAGCGCCAGCGACCGGATTTCGCTCTACGATGCTATCGAGAAACAGCTCGGGCTGAAGCTGGAGGAGAAGCCCGTTCCAGCGCCCGTCATCGTGGTGGATAGCGTCAACCGCCAGCCGACCGCGAACCCGCCGGGCGTTGCCGAGGCCCTGCCTCCGATTCCCGTTCCCACTGAATTCGAGGTGGCATCCATCAAGCCCAGCGACCCGGGTGTGATGTCGGGAATGTCCCGGACAGAGTCCGGAGGGCGCTTGACTTCCCGCGGCATGCCGTTGCGGTATCTGGTCTACCAGGCCTTTAATACCAACAACCCTGAGTATGTGGTGGGACTGCCGAAGTTCACGGACACGGATCGATATGATGTGATTGCCAAAGCGCCGGGCGCTGGATCGGGGGCACAGGTGGACGACGAAGCGGTGCATGCCATGGTGCGCGCCTTGCTGGCGGAGAGGTGCAAGATGACCTACCACAAGGAAGACCGGCAGGTATCGGCGTACGCCCTGGTGGCCGGGAAGCCCAAGATGAAGAAAGCCGACCCGGAGAGCCGCGCTTCCTGCAAGACCGCCAACTCGCCTGCCGGCGCGCCGCCGGGATCGACGGCGCTGACGTGCCGGAACGTCACCATGGCGCAATTCGCCGAGCGCCTGCAGAACCTGACGCCGGAACTGGCGTGGGCGGTGGCGGATGCCACGGGGATCGAGGGCGGATGGGATTTGACGCTGACGTTCACGCGTAGTCCCATGGTGGCGATGAGAACCGGCGGGCCCGGCCCGGACCCAGGCCCCGGTGGGAGCGCGGTTCCATCGGCGGCGGAGCCGGCTGGCGGCGAGACCATTTTCGAGGCAATCGAAAAGCAGCTCGGTTTGAAGCTGGAGAAGAAGAAGCGGGCCGAGCCGGTCATCGTGATCGATACTTTCGAGAAGCCCAGCGAGAATTAGCGGCGGCGCGGGCCGGGAAGGCGGGCACTTTCGGCGCGCGGCGGTGTCCAAGTAACGTGACCGCCCGCATGCCGTGGAGTGTCCGAATCGGACTGGCGCTGATCCTGACCGGAATCGTCTGGTTTGGCGGCTGGACCTGGTGGGAGTCCACCCGGATCTGGGTACCGCTGGACATCCCGATCTCGCTGGCCGCCGGCCATATCCGAACGCCGGAGTTCCGGATCAACGTCGAGAGCGCGTATCGGTTCCAGATCGATGCTGAACTGGAGGCGATTGGCGGGGGCGGACTCTGTCCGGTCGGCTACCGATGCCCTACCATGATCGGCATGTCGTGGTCTGTGTCGACTGGAGGGCGGGTTGTAGCCAGAGGTGACATCTCCCGCGGCGATGACCCCGTGGGCAGCTTCGACGCGGGAAAGGGCGATTACGTTCTGGATCTGGATTTATCGGGAGACGGAAGCCGCCCGCTCGGCGGCACGGCGCGGGTGGTGGTTTTTGAGTCGGGATACGAGCACTGGCGTTCCAACGACACGGGGCTCACGATCTTTTTCCGGTGCCTGATCCTGGTTTCCCTTGGCATTTACCTGATCGTTCGCTTCGCCCGTGAGCGACGGCGGGAAAGGTTGGCGGCGCTGGTGCGGAGCTGGACGTTGACTCAGCCAGGGCCGCAGCCGCGCAACCTGCGGACGGATCCAGTGGCGGCGGTCGCTCCGACGGAGTCCCGGCTAACGGCATCCACTCGGGTTGGCGCCGCCTTGGTCCTTGCCGGATTGGTCGCTTTTGCCGCTAACTGGCATTGGGCCGCTGCTTTGATCAGCGACGGCGATGGCCTTGCGTCACTGCTCTTAGTGCTAAGCGCGATCTGTGCGGGCGCGGGCATGGCTCTGCTTGCGATGGGAGGGGTCGAGCGCATCCGAAGCTCGTCCCCGCCGGTCGCGCCCCTCCTGGGTGACAGAGTCGCTCGGGGTAACCTTCACTGGGGGCGCCGTCCGCCGAAGGCCCAGTTGTTCTCCAGCCCGCGGTATCTCGGCCTGATCGCGACGCTCACTCTCGTGCCGGTCTGGATGGCTCTTATGGTTGGGTATCTCTCTCGCTGGACTCCCGAGGGGCTGCCTGTCCACCTGCTGAGACTGGGCGTCACTACCCCACGCGCCCCTGGCATTCAACCGATAGTCGTCCAGGTTTCCGGGTCTCACCTCCTCCTTGTTAACGGGAAGCCGGTCGAATGGGAAGATCTCAGCGCCGTGCTCCAAAAGGAGGCGTCCCAGCGCCCGCCCGATTGGCCCGTCTACGTCGAGGGCGATCCCAACTTGGAATGGCTTTGGGTCGCGAGAGCCGTGGACATTGTTCAGGGGTTGCACGCGAAGGCCTATCTGCTCACAGGGGGCAGCTCCGGCACCAGCCGTTTCGGGACCTCAATGCGGAAGGGGCCTCAACCGCCGGCCCCTTCCCCCGCTCCCCAGCCCCGCTGAGACCGCCGGAAAGACTACCGATAAAGGGTCACTTCTATCGAGGTAAGCAGGGGGGCGTTTCGATCGAGGCTCGACAACGAAACCGCTGGCGCCTTGACTTTCGCAGCCTCGGTAAATTATTCTTCAGGTTCGCTTTGGCCGCGCCGGGCGGGCTAGTTAGTGTATGTGGGAGGAACGGCATCGCGTGACCGAAACCCTGGAGCGGGCCCTGGACTCGACGCTGGAGAGCGTGGATAGCGCCGAGGAACTGGCCGTTGGCGCTGCGCAGCGCGCGGGCTTCGACGAGGACGACCTGATGAAGATCGGGATGGCCGTGCGCGAGTGCATGGTCAACGCCGTGGTGCATGGGAACCGCTACAGCGGCCAGAAGAAGGTCCACCTCACGGTGAAGCACGGGGCGGACCTGTTGCAGGTGACCATCGCCGACGAGGGCGAAGGTTTCGATTTCGAGAATTTACCCGACCCGCTGGCGCCGGAGAACCTGATGGCCACCTCGGGGCGGGGGATCTTCCTGATCCGGTCGTTCATGGACGAGTTCCGGATGCGGCGCCTGGAACGGGGCGGGACGGAAGTAACCATGGGGAAGCATTTGGTGTCAAAGTAGAGAGGCTGGTTTCAGCCAGGAGGCAAAATCTAGTGAGCGTAACCTTGAATACTCGGCAGGTGGGCGACGTGAGCGTGGTGGATGTGGCGGGGAGGATCACCCTGGGCGAAGGCTCCAGCGCCTTGCGCGACACCATGCGCGGATTGGTGGCGGGCGGCCAGAAGAAGATCCTGCTCAACTTGGGAGAGGTTTCTTACATCGACAGCTCGGGGATCGGCGAGCTGGTGTCGGGCTTCACGACGGTGACTAACAGCGGCGGACAGCTCAAGCTGTTGAACCTGGCCAAGCGCGTGAAGGACCTGCTGCAGATCACCAAGTTGTACACGGTTTTCGACGTACACGAAGACGAAGCGGCGGCGGTTCGCAGCTTCCAGTAGGCACGGGTGGGGGCGGGCCGGCGGGCTGACGGCCCGCCCCACACGAACGGTCGGTTGACACCCCTCTTTGGCACTCGATATAGTCAAAGTTCCGACGGGTTGTCCCCGATCCCATGCCTGACCCTTCGTCCTATACGGAACTGTACTTCCCGATCATGGTGCAGGCGCTCGTGGCGATGGCGCTGGCGGCGGGATTGCTGACGGTCTCCTGGCTGCTGGGCAAGCGGCTGCGCAACGCCGTCAAAGACACGCCCTACGAATCCGGCATCGTGCCCACCGGCGACGCGCGCCAGCGCTTCAGCGTGAAATTCTACCTGGTGGGGATGCTCTTCATCCTTTTCGACATCGAGGCCATTTTTCTCTATCCGTGGGTGGTGGTGTTTCGCGAGCTGAAGTTGGTGGCGTTCGCCGAAATGCTGGTGTTCGTTTTTTTGATACTTTCCGGCTTCTTTTACATCTGGAAAAAGGGTGCCCTGGATTGGTCCGGAAGCAACGCGTCCAGCCGCAAGCCCTGACGATTTCGAGATGCTACCCGACAGTTTGCGAGACCGTGGCGTTGCACTGGCTGTCGAAGCCTTCGACGCCACCGCCGTGCAAGGCGGAAAATTCGACCGTGGCGAGGTGACGCTGGAGATAGCGCCGGCGCGTATTGTGAGCGTGTGCGGCTATCTGAAGTACGATCAGAAGTTCGCGCGGTTGAGCTCGGTTACGGCGGTGGACCGGCATCCCGCCGAGCCTCGGTTCGAGGTGGTCTATCATCTGCATTCGGTCGAACGCAACCTGCGGGTGCGGCTGAAGTGCAGGTTGGCGGGAACGGAGCCGGCCATCGAGACGGTGACCACTGTGTGGCGCTCGGCCAACTGGTACGAGCGCGAGGTGTTCGATCTGTTCGGAATCCACTTCACGGGGCACCCGGACCTGAGCCGCATCATGCTTCCCGAAGACTGGGAGGGCCATCCGCTGCGCAAGGATTACCCGGTCACGGGGTCGAGGGTTTAGGCCATGAGCGACGAGCGAACCGCCACTGGGCCGCGCCGCATGGTGCTCAACATGGGCCCGCAGCACCCGTCCACGCATGGGGTGTTGCGGCTGCGCCTCGAACTGGACGGCGAAACCGTGGTGCGCTGCCAGCCCGATATCGGCTACCTGCACACCGGAATCGAAAAGGAATTCGAGGTCAAGACCTACCAGCAGGCTGTCACGCTGACGGACCGCGTGGACTACCTGGCACCGCTCTCCAACAACCTGTGCTACTGCCTGGCGGTGGAGAAGTTGCTGGGGCTGGAAATGCCGCCGCAGGCGCAGTGGATGCGGGTGATGCTGACGGAGTTGACGCGCCTCAACAGCCACCTGGTGTGGCTGGGGACGCACGCCATCGATATCGGCGCCATGAGCGTGTTCCTTTACTGCTTCCGCGAGCGCGAGGACATTCTGCGAATTTTCGAAATGTTCAGCGGGCAGCGGATGATGACCAGCTACTTCCGCGTGGGCGGGCTGGCGCTGGAGCCGCCGCGCGGATGGGAGAAGCGGGTCAAGGATTTCGTGGACCGGTTCCCCGGCTGCATCGACGAGTACGAAGAGCTGCTGACCAACAACCGCATCTGGATTGGCCGCACGCGCGGGGTGGGCGGGATTCCGTTAGAAGACATGCTGGACCTGGGCGTCACGGGGCCGATGCTGCGCGCGGCGGGCCTGGCGATGGACGCGCGCAAGGACGACCCGTACAGCGGCTACGAGCAGTTCGATTTCGAAGTGCCCACGCGCACCGAAGGCGACGTCTACGCGCGCTACCAGGTGAGGGTGGAGGAGATGCGGCAAAGCACGCGCATAGTGCGGCAGGCGCTGGAGGGCATGCCGGAGGGGCCGTGGAAGGCCGATGCGCCGCACGTGGTGCTGCCGGACCGCGAGAAGATGAAGACCCAGATGGAGGCGCTGATCTACCATTTCAAGATCGTGACCGAGGGGTTCGCCGTGCCGGAGGGCGAGGTGTACCAGGTGGTGGAATCGCCGCGGGGCGAGTTGGGATACTACGTGGTGAGCGATGGCAGCGCGCATCCGTACCGCGTGCACATGCGGACGCCGAGTTTCGGCAACCTGCAGGCGGTACCGAAGATCGTGGAAGGCTCGCTGATCGCCGACGTGATCGCGTCAATCGGCAGCACCGATTTCGTTCTGGGCGACGTGGACAGGTGATGACTTTCTCTCTCCAACTGGAAGCCAGGTTCGAAAAGCTCCTGAAGAGCTATCCCGCGGGGCGCCAGCGCGCGGCCATGATCCCCATGCTGATGTACGCGCAAGACGAGCTGGGCTGCGTTTCCGACGAGTTGATCGAGGAAGTGGCGCGGCGGGTGGGCGTGACGGCGCTGCAGGTTAACGAGGTGCTCACCTACTACTCGATGCTGCATCGTAAGCCGCTGGGTAAGTACCACGTGCAAGTATGCACCAACATCAGTTGCCAGCTTCGCGACGGCGATAAGTTGTGGGAACGCACCTGCCGCAAGCTAGGGTTGGGGCACAAGGAGACCACGGAGGACGGGAAGATCTCCATCGAGGAAGTGGAGTGCATCGGCGCCTGCTCGTGGGCCCCGGCGGTGCAGGTGAATTACGATTTCCATCACGATATGACGCCCGAGAAACTGGATGCGCTGTTGGACGAACTGAGGAAGCGGCCGTAGCCCATGCTGTACAACGAACCCAGCCCGCTCGAGACGAAGGTGCTGACGCGCCGCTTCGGTAACGCCGATTCTGCGACGCTGGCGGGATACCTGCGCACGGAGGGATACCAGGGCTTCCTGAAGGCCGCGGGCATGAAGCCGGAAGCGATCATTGAGGAAGTCAAGACGTCCAACCTGCGCGGCCGCGGGGGCGCGGGCTTTCCGACGGGGTTGAAGTGGAGCTTCGTGCCGCGCACTTCGCCCAAGCCGAAGTACATCGTGGTGAACGGCGACGAGAGCGAGCCGGGCACGTGCAAGGACCGCGTGCTGATCGAAAACGATCCGCACCAGTTGATCGAGGGCGTGTTGATCGCGGGCCTGGCGGTGGACGCGCACGCGGGCTACATCTACATTCGCGGCGAGTACCGCTACCTGATCGACGTCATGGATAAGGCCATCGCCGAGGCGTACGAAGGCGGCTGGCTGGGGAAGAACATTCAGGGCACCGGGTTCGATTTCGACCTCTACACGCACACAGGCGCGGGCGCTTACGAGTGCGGCGAGGAATCCGCGCTGCTGGAATCGCTCGAGGGCAAGCGCGGGGTGCCGCGCATCCGGCCGCCGTTTCCGGCGGTGGTGGGTGCGTTCCAGTGTCCCACGGTGCTGAACAACGTGGAGACGTACTGCGCCGTGCCGGCGATTCTGCGCGATGGCGGCGCGGCTTTCGCGGCGTTGGGCGTGCCGCGCGCCGGGGGCACCAAGCTGACTTGCCTGACGGGGCACGTCAACAAGCCGGGCGTGTACGAGCTGCGGCTGGGTTTTCCGGTGCGGCAGATGATCGAAGAAGTGGGCGGGGGCATCCGCAATGGGAGGAAGTTGAAGGCATTCATTCCCGGCGGAAGTTCGTGCCCGGTGTTGACGGCGGCGGAGCTCGAAGGCGCCAACATGGACTACGATTCCATGGCGGCGCGCAAGACCATGCTGGGCTCGGGCGGCGTGATCGTCATGGACGAAGACACGTGCATGGTGAAGGCTGCGCTGCGCATCATGCGGTTCTACGCGCACGAAAGTTGCGGCTGGTGCATTCCGTGCAGGGAGGGGACCACCTGGCTGAAGAAGATCCTGACGCGCTTCCATGAAGGCGGCGGGGTGCGGGGCGACATCGACCTGATTGGCGATCTGGCGAAGAATATGCTGGGACGGACGTTTTGTCCGCTAGGCGACGCCGCGGCCATGCCGACCATTTCGATTGTGGAGAAGTTCCGGGGGGAATTCGAAGATCACCTGAACGGGAAGCCGTGCCCTTACGAAGGGGTGACGGCATGAGTGCTCCTGCTTTCTGCTCCGTGGGGCAGGCTGTCAGCCTGCGGCGGGTTGTCAACCCGCCTACTGCTGGACCAGGGGAAATCCTCCGGCGAAGCACACATCCCGGCGTTAACGGGGTTCTTCTCGATGTAGTTAGCAATCCGCTCGAACTCTCCCGCATCGCGCACCCACCGGTCATAGCTCTCGTCCTGCCAGAAGGGTTGGCCCGTGGCGCCCAGCATCTGGTTTGCCCGCCGGGCGGTGAAGCCCTTGAGGGAGTGCGTCAGCCTGGGGAGTTCGGTCTGCGGCGTGACCAGCAGATGCACGTGGTTCGCCATGACCACGAAGCTGTGCAGCGTGTAGACCCCCTCGCGCTCGCGGTAGTGGATCGCTTCGACCATCATTTCGGCGAACTCCGGACGGCGAAGATGCAGGGGGCCGGTGCGCGCGGTATCGAGAAGACGGTCCATGGCTACGAAAGCTTGACCGCTGGTGGTCACTGCGGGGAAGGTGCGGTTTGTGGGGAGGCTGTTGAACAGGCGCCAGGTCAGGAAGATGGGATGGCCGACGGAGTGGAGGTGCGGGAGACGGCGTTCGTGGAAGCGGGGCACGAAGGAATAGTGCGCGCGGGTTCGGGATTCTCTCATCGATCAAAAGGCGGGTTAACAACCCGCCGCAGGCTGACAGCCTGCCCCACAAAGGCACTTGCTCACAGACTTGGGCTTCTACAAAGGGGCTTGAATGGCTGATCCGGTCAAGCTCACCATCGATGGGCGGGCGGTGCAGGCGGCGCAGGGGACGCTTGTGATCGAGGCGGCCAGGGCCAATGGGATCGAGATTCCGGCTTTCTGCTATTACAAGGGGCTGTCGCTGCAGGCGGCTTGCCGCATGTGTTTGGTGGAAGTCGAGAAGATGCCCAAGCTCATGACTTCGTGCACGCTGGTGGTGTCGGAAGGCATGGTGGTGCGGACCGACACGGCCCAGGTGGCCGCGGCGCGCAAGCAGATGCTCGAGTTTCTGCTCACCAACCACCCGCTCGATTGCCCGGTGTGCGACAAGGGCGGCGAGTGCGAGCTGCAGGACATGGTGTTCCGCTATGGCGCGGGCGAGAGCCGCTACAGCGAGGTCAAGGTTCATACGCCCGAAAAACAATTCTCGCCGGTGGTGTTTTACGATGCGCCGCGCTGCATTCTGTGCTTCCGCTGCGTGCGCATCTGCGACGAAGGCATGGGAGTGAAGGCGCTGGGCGTCATCAACCGCGGCGCGGTGTCGGAAATCGCGCCCAACCACGGCGATCACCTGGAGTGCGACGAGTGCGGCGCGTGCATCGATATCTGCCCGGTGGGCGCGCTCACCAGCGGCGCGTATCGCTACCAGACGCGGCCCTGGGAAATGGAGCACGTGGGCACCATCTGCACGCACTGCGCCGATGGCTGCACCACTACGCTGGGGGCGCGCAACGGCCGCATCGTGCGCGCGAACAACCGCGACCGCGCGGGAATCAACGGAGAGTTTCTGTGCGTGAAGGGGCGCTACGCCTTCGATTTCCAGGGCGACCCCGAGCGGCTGCAGTCGCCGCTGGTGCGCAAGAACGGCAAGCTGGAGGAGGTTTCCTGGAGCGAGGCGCTCGGGACCGTGGGCGGGAAGTTCAAAGGCACGGTGGCGGCGGGCGGCACGATTGGCGTGGTGGGCTCGAGCCACACCACCAACGAAGAGAATTACTACCTGCAGAAGTTCGCGCGGCAGGCGCTCAAGACGAACCACATCGACCATCACCGCACGGGCGACGTGGTGACGCTGCTCGACGCGCTGGCCCCCAGGACCGGGCAGATGGCCACCTTCGCCGATCTTTACGAGCGCAAGGCGTTCCTGATCCTGGGCGCGGACCTGGCGCTGGAGCACCCGCTGCTCTCCTACCAGATTCGCGCCAACTACCGGCACCACCAGGCGCGCATCTACGTGGTGACGCCGCGGCCGGTGCGCGAGGACAATTACGCGGCCGCCGTGGTGCGCGGCGCGGACTACGCGTCGCTCGCCGAGCGGTTGAAGGCCGAGCCCGAACTGGTGATCCTGTTCGACGACTCGGTGAAGGGCGGCGCGGTGCGCGAGTTGGTGGAGTTCGGCGAATCGCTGGGCATTCCGGTGAAGTACGTCTGCCTGGTGGATTACGCCAATTCGCGCGGCGCCATCGAGATGGGCGCGATGCCAGAGTTGCTGCCCGGTTACCAGCCCTCGGGACAGCCTGGGATGTGCGTGGACGAGATGATCGCCGCGCCACTCGACGTGCTTTGGGTGGTGGGCGCGAATCCGCTGAAGAACGGCGCGGCGCGCAAGGCCGGGTTCGTGGTGGTGCAGGATCTGTTCCTAACGGAGACGGCGGCGCAGGCCGATGTGGTGCTTCCGGCCGCTTCGGCGTACGAGAAGAACGGCACGGTGACCAACGTCACCGGCGAAGTGCAGCGGTTGAAACGCGCGGTCGAAACCATGGGCGCAAAGACGGATCTCGAGATCATGGGATTCCTGGCGCGGGAGATGGGCGTGGCTGTGGTGCTGGGGCCGTGGTCGCCGGACGCGGTGGCGGCAGAGATTCGCAACGTCGTGCCGGCGTACGTGGGAGGGCGCATTCCCGTGGACGCGCGACCGGACGCAGTGCGCTCCGTCCACAACGGCCTGTTCGCCTCGGGCACTCTCGGGCGGTATTCTAAGATACTGAGTTCGGTGGTGGAAAGCCGTCTGGGCCGGTAAATGGAATCCTTCTTCGTCATCAGCCTCGTCAAAACGGCGGTGGTCTTCGCGGTGCTCATGACCACTCTGGCTTACCTGCAATGGGTGGAGCGCAAGGTGATCGCGCACATCCAGGTGCGGCCCGGGCCGTACCGCGTGGGGCCGCACGGGCTGTTGCAGCCGCTGGCGGACGTGATCAAGTTGATCGTCAAGGAAGACCTGATTCCGCCTTACGTGAATAAGTTCCTCTATGTGGGAGCGCCGTTCCTGGCGATCACGATGGCGTTGCTATCGATATCGGTGATCCCCTTCGGCCCGGAAATCAAGGTGGCCGGCTACAGCACTTACATGCAGCTCACGGACCTCAACATCGGCGTGCTGTTCGTGCTGGCGGTATCTTCGATGGGCGTGTATGGCGTGGCGCTGGCGGGATGGAGTTCCAACAATAAGTACGCGCTGCTGGGCGGGCTGCGAAGTTCGGCGCAGATGATCAGCTACGAGCTGCCCATGTCGCTGGCCATCGCTTCGCCGCTGCTGCTTTCGAACACGCTGAGCCTGCGCGAGCTGGTGGAGAAGCAATCCGGGAACATGCTGCACTGGAACGTGCTGAGCGGGCCGTTCCCGCAGATTGTCAGCTTCGTGGTGTTCCTGATCGCGGCATTCGCCGAGACCAACCGCGTGCCCTTCGACCTGCCGGAGGCCGAGAACGAGCTGGTGGCCGGGTTCCACGTGGAGTACAGCAGCATGAAGTTCGCGTCGTTCTTCATGGCCGAGTACGCCAACATGGTGACGGTGAGCTGCATGGCGACGCTGCTGTTTCTGGGCGGATGGGTGGCGCCGTGGCCGGCGGATTACGGGTCGAGCCTGGTGCCGGTGGCGATTTTTGGGGGCGCTGGGGCGGTGGCGCTGTATCACGGCGTGAACACGATGCGGCGGCGCGATAGGATGTCGTTCCCGGTGGTGGGCGTGGTCTTCCTGGGCGTGGCGGCGGTGTTCCTGTTGCCCATGGTGCAGAGTTGGCTGCTGCCGCTGTTCTGGTTCTGCGCGAAGACGGGTGGGATATTGTTCGTATTCATGTGGGTGCGGGGGACGCTGCCGCGGTTCCGTTACGACCAGTTGATGGGATTTGCGTGGAAGTACTTGTTTCCGGTGGCCATGGCGAATTTGCTGATTACGGGTTTGGCCGTGGCGTTGGTGAGCTGATATGGGCACTCACAACAACATGTTCGCAGCGCGGTCTTATGTGGGGCAGGCTGTCAGCCTGCAGCGGGTTGTTAACCCGCCTCTACGCGCGTGCTCATGTCTGCCCAACGCCTATAGCCTGAGGCGTGCTCTCGCTGCGGCACCGGTGGGTGAAGCCGGCCGTCTGCAAGCACCGGCAGGCCGGTTGACAACCTGTCTCGCGGGGCGGCGCGACCGCAACCCGATCTACCCACCCGCGGCGCAGACTGACAGGTCGAAAGGCGGGTTGACAACCCGCCGCAGGCTGACAGCCTGCCCCACAATAGAACCGGCGCGGCGTGCGGGGAATCTGACAGGTAGAAGTACAAAGCGCACAGTGTCCGCGCGGGGTGACAGGGACAAGGCAGGTATTAGCGCACGGGTGCTGCCATGGACCTGATCCTCTTTCTCATATTCGCGGCGATCGTGCTGGTGTGCGCCTTCAATGTGGTGCTGCAGAAGCATCCCATATCGAGCGCGGTTTCGCTGATTGGCGTGATGGGGTCGCTGGCCATGATTTACCTGCTGCTTGGGGCGGAGTTCATCGCCGCGGCGCAGGTGATCGTGTACGCGGGCGCGGTCATGGTGCTGTTCGTCTTCGTCATCATGCTGCTGAACGCGGGCAGGGAAACTCCCAAGGGCGGGTCGTTCATGGTGCAGTTGCTCGGTACGCCGGCGCTGATGGGGCTGCTGCTGGTGCTCGGGATCATTGCGCGGCACATGTACACGGGCGATGCCGCGGTGCGTTTCGGAGGGTTCCAGGGCGGCACGGCGCGGGCCATCGGCAGGGCGCTGTTCACCACATATCTGCTGCCGTTCGAAGCTACATCGATTCTCATTCTGATCGCCATTATCGGCGCCGTGGTGCTGGCGCGGAAGGAGATGGACTGAGATGTCGCAGGTGCCAACTAGCTGGTTCCTCATGCTCAGCGCGGCGCTGTTCGTGCTGGGCGTCGCGGGATTTCTGTTCCGCCGCAACATCATCACCGTCTTCATGTCCATCGAGCTGATGTTGAACGCCGTGAACCTGAGCTTCATCGCCTTCACCTACCAGCTCAACCAGGCCGGTGGACCGGTGGTGGACGGGCACCTCCTGGCCTTCTTCACCATGGTGGTGGCGGCGGCCGAGGCGGCGGTGGGGCTGGCCATTATCCTGACGGTGTATAGGAACCGCGGAACGCTGAATATCGATGACGTGGATTCGATGAAGAACTGATGCAACTCTGGCTCATACCTCTGCTGCCGCTGGCGGGTTTCGCCATCAACGGCCTGTTTGGGCGGCGCTTCTCGAAGAGCGCGGTCAACGCGGTGGCCATCGCGAGCGTGCTGCTCAGCTTCGCGTGGGTGCTGCGCGCGCTGCACGTGGCGGGCGATTTGCAGACGGCCCACGTGGAGCACTACTTCACCTGGATCCGGAGCGGCGGGCTCGATATTGGCTGCGATTTCGCGCTCGACCGCCTCACCGCGGTGATGCTGCTGGTGGTGACGGGCATCGGCTCGCTGATCCACATTTACGCTATTGGCTACATGGCCCACGAAGGCGGCTACTACCGCTTCTTCGCCTACCTGAACCTGTTCATGTTCTTCATGCTGACGCTGGTGCTGGCGGCGAATTTCGCGCTGCTGTTCGTCGGCTGGGAGGGCGTGGGGCTGTGCAGTTACCTGCTGATCGGGTTCTACTTCGACCGGCGGAGCGCCACTAATGCCGGGAACAAAGCGTTCATCGTGAACCGCATCGGCGATTTCGGTTTCTCGCTGGCGATGTTCCTGATCTTCGTCAATTTCCACTCGCTGGATTTCGCAAGCGTGTTTGGGCAGGCGGCGGGCGCGCCGGTGGGAACGCTGACGGCCATCGGCCTGCTGCTGATGTTGGGGGCGTGCGGCAAGTCGGCGCAGTTGCCGCTGTACGTGTGGTTGCCCGACGCCATGGAAGGCCCGACGCCGGTTTCCGCGCTGATCCACGCGGCGACCATGGTCACGGCCGGCGTCTACATGACGGCGCGGTCGTGGGTGATCTACACGCACGCGCCCGCGGCCATGCAGACGATCGCGGTTGTAGGCATCGCCACGGCGTTTTTCGCGGCGACTATTGGTTTGGCGCAGAACGATATCAAGAAGGTGTTCGCCTACTCGACGGTTTCGCAGCTCGGCTACATGTTCGTGGGCATTGGTAGCGGCGCGTTTTCCGCGGGCATCTTCCACCTGATGACGCACGCGTTCTTCAAGGCGCTGCTGTTCCTGGGCGCGGGCAGCGTGATCCACGCACTCTCCGGTGAGCAGGACATGTCGCGGATGGGCGGCTTGCGAAAGAAGATTCCGTGGACATTCGGCACGATGGCCTGTGCGTCGCTGGCGATTGCGGGCGTGTGGCCGTTCGCGGGCTTCTACAGCAAGGACGCAATTCTGCTCGCGGCCTACCAGCAGGCGCCGTGGATCTACTGGGTGGGCGTGATCACCGCTGGCATGACGGCGTTCTACGTGTTCCGGGCTATGTACCTGACGTTCTTCGGCGAGTACCGCGGGGACCGGCATCCGCACGAATCGCCGCCGGTGATGCTCGCGCCGCTGGTGGCGCTGGCGCTGCTGTCGTTCGTGGGCGGGATGCTGTTCCGCGTACCAGACTTCCTGCGCGAGTTTTTCCATGCCGGGGAAGCGGCGGAGAGTCCCACTCTGATGGCCATCTCAGTGGCGGCGGGCTTGATCGGGATTGCGCTCGCCACGGTGATGTACCTGTTCAAGCCCGGCATGGCCGATGCCTTCGCGGGCCGCGTCGGCGGACTCTACCGGTGGGTCTACAACAAGTACTTCGTGGACGAGGCATACGATGCCGCCGTGGTGCGGCCGCTGGTGGAAGGGTCGCGCGAAGGGTTGTGGAAGCTGATGGATGCCGCCGTGATCGATGGCATGGTGAACGGCATGGGCACGCGGGCGCGCGATGTGGGCGGCATCCTGCAGCGCATGCAGTCGGGTAACATCCGCAGTTACGCCACGTGGGTGGTGCTGGGCGGCGTGATGCTGATCGCCGCGATGGGCCTGGCGGGAGGGCTGATCCGATGAACGCCAACCTCCTGACGGTGGTCCTATTCCTTCCGCTCTTGGGATTCCTGGCCGCACTGTTCGTGCCGCGAAGATCGCCGGATCTGAGCCGGCGCCTCGCGCTGGCGGTTTCGCTGCTAACGTTCGTGGCGTCGCTCGGGCTGCTGGTGTGGTTCGACCGCGCCGCGGGCGGCGAGCAACTGGGCACCGACGTCGCCTGGATCGCCTCGCCCAACATCCATTTCGCCATTTCGGTGAACGGCGTCAGCCTGTGGCTGGTGCTGCTTTCGACGCTGCTCACTCCCATCTGCGTGCTGGTTTCGTGGCGCTCCATCCACATACGCGTCAAAGAATTCTTCGCCTTCCTGTTGTTGCTGGAATTCGGCCTGATCGGCGTGTTTCTGGCGCAGGACCTGTTCCTGTTCTACGTGTTCTGGGAAGTCTCGCTGGTGCCCATGTACTTCCTCATCGGCATCTGGGGCCACGACCGCCGCATTTACGCCGCGGTGAAGTTCTTCCTGTACACCATGGCCGGCAGCGTGCTCATGCTGGCCGCCATCGTCTATCTGTACATCCGGTTCCACACGTTCAGTTATGCCGCCATTCTGAACCAGTTGTCGGCGGGAAATCCGCGGTTGGGAGAGCAGGAGCAAATGCTGCTATTCCTGGGGTTCTTCGTGGCCTTCGCCATCAAGGTGCCGCTCTTCCCGCTGCACACCTGGCTGCCGGATGCGCACGTGGAGGCTCCCGTGGCTGGGTCAGTGATGCTGGCGTCGGTGATGCTGAAGATGGGCACGTACGGAATCCTGCACTTCTGCGTGCCGCTGTTCCCCCGCGCGGCGCGCCAATCGGCGGGGTGGATCGCGACGCTGGCCATCATCGGCATTATTTACGGCGCTCTGGTGGCCATGGTGCAGCCCAATATGAAGAAGCTGGTGGCGTACTCTTCGGTGAGCCACCTGGGCTTCGTGGTCCTGGGGATCTTCTCGTTCACGCAACAGGGGATGGATGGCGCGGTCTACCAGATGCTGAATCACGGTATATCGACGGGCGCGCTCTTCGTCCTGGTGGGGCTGCTGTACGATCGGCGGCACTCGCTGGAGATCGCCGATTACGGCGGCGTGGCCACGGCGGCCCCGTGGCTTTCGACGGCGTTCCTGATCACCACGCTGGCATCCATCGGCCTGCCCACGCTGAACAATTTCGTGGGCGAATTTCTGGTGCTGCAGGGCACGGCCATCGCCAATTTCCCGTGGGCCGTGTGGGCGTCGCTGGGCGTGATCTTTTCGGCGTGCTACATGCTGTGGTTGTACCAGCGGGTGTTCTACGGCGTGGCGGGAGACGAGGTGCGGTCGCACGTCACTGACCTGCGCGCGCGCGAGTGGGCGGCGGTGGTGCCGCTGCTGGCGATGATGGTGTGGATGGGCGTGTACTCGCAGACCTTCCTGCCCGCGGTGGGCAAGGTGACGGCACGGGTGCTGGATCAATCCTGGGTGAATGTCCCTTACCGGTCAGGGCTGCGGGAGCGGGCGGAGGTGGCGCGTGTCCGCTGACCTTGCCGTGCTTGGGTTCACGAGCGGCGACCTGATCCGCTTCCTGCCGGAGACCATTCTCACGGCCGCGGGCACGCTGCTGATGGTGCTCGATCCGGTGCTCGGCAAGCGCCGGCCGGCAGCATTCGGCCACTTGAGTATTGCCGCGCTGGCGGCCGGGATCGCGGGCGCGGTGCTGGCCAATGCGAACGGCGGCCTGGCATTCGGCGGCATGCTGCGGGTGGACGGGTTCGCCACGTTTTTCCGCGTCCTGGTGATGGCTGTGGGCATTCTGACGGTGATGCCATCGTACGGCTTTCTAAAGCGGCAGCAGGCCGAGGCGGGCGAGTTCCACGCGCTGCTGCTGTTTTCGATTGCCGGTCAGTGCATGATGGCGGCGGCCAACGACCTGATCGTGATCTTCATCGGCCTGGAGATTTCCTCCATCGCCAGCTACGTGCTGGCCGGGTATTTGCGCGACGACAAGCGCGGCAGCGAGGCTGCGTTGAAGTACTTCCTGCTGGGGTCGTTCGCCACGGCGTTTTTCCTCTACGGCGTCGCCGTGGTGTACGGCTGCACCGGCACCATCAACCTGAGCAACGTGCATGCCCTGCTGGCCACTTCCGTGCGCCCCGAGCGGATGCTGCTGGGAGCCGCGGCGGCGTTGATGATGGTGGGGCTGGGGTTCAAAGTTTCCGCCGCGCCCTTCCAGATGTGGGCGCCAGACGTATACCAGGGCGCGCCCACGCTGGTGAGCGGGTTTCTGTCGGCGGGTCCGAAGGCCGCCGCATTCGCGGTGTTTCTGCGCATCTTCATGACGGCCTTCGCACCGCTTGGCGCGGCCTGGGATTTGCCGATGTGGATTTCGGCGCTGGTTTCGATGACCATCGGGAACTTCGCCGCGCTGCGGCAGGGTAATCTCAAACGCATGCTGGCGTACAGTTCGATCGCGCACGCCGGCTACGTGCTGGTGGCACTGCGCGCGCGCTCGGGGGAGGGCGTGGCAGCGGTGATGTTCTACCTGGCCGCGTACGCCTTCATGAACATCGGCGCGTTCGCCGTGATCGGCCACATTTCGGGCCGCGGGGAGAAGCTCCAGTCCATCGACGATCTGGCGGGCCTGGGACAGACGCAACCGTTCACTGCGGCGATGATGGGAATCTTCCTGCTGTCGCTAATTGGCGTGCCGCCGATGGCGGGCTTCTTCGGCAAGTTCTACATCTTCAAAGCGGCGCTGGAATCGAACCTGTACTGGCTGACGGTGCTGGGGCTGCTGAACAGCGCGGTGGCGGCTTACTATTACCTGCGGCTGCTGGTGACCATGTACTTCCGCGAACCCGCCGAGGGCGCCTCCGAGGTGGAACCGCTGACGCCGGCATTCCGCGTGGCACTAATACTCCCCGCGGTGGGCACGCTGGCGCTGGGGTTGTTCCCGGGGTGGGTGCTGGAGTTCGCGGATAAATCGGCGGCGATGTTGAAGTGAAGCGCTCGTTACGAGACCCTGGTCACACCCGATTCCGGTTAGAATAGTTCTCGACCACCGACTCCTGTTTTCGGCGAACTGCGAGGACTGATGCTTCACCTTCATCGGACAACATTGCTGGGCCTCCTGACTGCTATGTTCGGCGCCCTGACAGTCGCAGCACAGACTTTTGACAACAGCGGAAATGGCCTCCTGAAGGGCACTTATTTCGTCCGCGAGGTCATGTTTACCCAGATCAGCTCAAAGGGCGCCATCGGAGAGGCTCAGAGCGCGGTTGGCACGGTAGCCTTCGACGGCAATGGCAACTACTCCTTCAGTGGGCAGGTGATGGATTCCACCTCCGGCAGCGGCGCCTCCACAACTTCTGTCACCGGGACTTACAAGGTCTCTGCCAATAATCTGTTGCAGCTAACGAGCATCTTCCCCAACATCTACGGTACGGGTACCCTGGCCGCCACGAACGCCGAATTTGGCGGCGTGGGCGCTGTCGGCCCCGCCGCATTCGTGGCCAGCGCGACCGAGGGGCAGAACTACGACATCTTCGTCGGAATCCCAATTTCGGCGAATGCCACCAACGCCAGCCTCAGCGGCCGCTACACGGCAGCGTATCTCGCTTTTCCGAAGGCCGATGTCAACTCCGTCCGCCAGTGCGCATTTATTCTGAATGCCGACGGAAACGGCAACTTCGCCACCACGTCCGCCACCGGCAGCGCCGCCAATCTGGGCAGCACACCACTCACCCAATCCGTTTCCGGCCTGACGTATTCGCTCGGAGCCAATGCAAACGGAACCCTGAATTTCGGGGCCACCTCCTTGAATCAGCTCGTGAGCGGTACGCAGTCGTTCGCCGTATCGGCCGACGGAAACCTGCTCCTTGGCGGCTCCCCGAATGACTTCGACATTTTTATCGCCCTGCGATCGCTGACCGCTCCAGCCTCGAATGCCACCTTCCAGGGCGACTATTTTGTCGCGGGCATGCTGGACAACTCTCCGGCCTCGATCGGGGGGGCCAATGCTGTCGGCGCCTGGTACGGATCGACCGCCGCGACACTCCAGGGCCTGGCACTCACTCATTGGCGCTTCAACGAGACCTCCAGCGGGTTTACCAGCGCTTTCGATTACACGATTTCGGAATCGTACATGGTTCCCGCGTCGGGCCAATTCTTTACCAGCGCCGGCGACGGATTCGTCCTGGGAGCCAACGGCCAGGCGGCGTTTCTCCTGGGCGGGTACGGCTTTTATGAGCTGGCTGTCGAGTTGCAGGCTCCCACCTGGAATGGAACGGGTGTGTTCCTGCAGCCGCTTGGCATCGTAAACTCCGCCAGTTTCGCACCGATTACCAATCCCATCGCTCCGCTCGAAATGGTCTCACTGTTTGGATCGGGGATGTCATCCGACTCGGCTCAGGCTCCGGGTTTTCCGCTGCCCACCAACCTCGCGGGAAGCCAGGTGTTGATCAACGGCACGGCGGCTCCCCTGGTTTACGTTAGCCCGACCTACATTACCGCATTGGTCCCCGCGGCCATTCACGCGGGCCAGCCCGGCAACGCCCCGTGGGCCACCTTCCAGGTCGTGAACAATGGCGTCAAGTCTAATGCTGCGATGGTGCGCACCAATTTCGCGGCGCCCGGTATCTTCACGACGCTCCAGAACGGAACCGGAGAGGCCGCCATGCTGCACTCCGACTACACCCTGGTGAACGCCGCTCATCCCGCCGTGGCCGGCGAGACCGTGCTGATCTATCTGACCGGACTTGGACTGGTGACACCTAGCGTGCCCGACGGTGCTGCCGCCCCCGCCAGTCCCCTCAGCAAGACTAACAACACGATCTACGTGTTCATCGACAACCAGCTTGCCACAGCGTCCTTTTCCGGGCTCGCGCCTGGATTTGCAGGGCTCTACCAGGTGAACGCGGTGGTGCCGCAGACGCCGGATACAGGCGATGTGCCGCTCGAGATCTACATATCAAACGTAGGCCTCACCCAGCAGGCGACCATCAGCATTGCCGGAAAATAGTAGCGAGGGGGCCAGGGTGCACAGCTTTCAGACGCTCTCCGGCGGCTTGGCCATGATCGTCAGTAACGGAATTCATCCCGCCGGCGAAAGCATTGCAGCCCCGCCATTCTGCGCCGGGAAACTTCGGGTTGGTGGCCGCCGGCGGCCGGGTGGGCGTCGAGATCGCGGATCTGAAACGAATTGATGGCGCCCACGAAACCATCGCCAATCTTTCCCGAACCGAGGGAGATTGGCTCGGGGGCGTCGGACATGGCGCCGGGAAGTTCCATCTCTTCCCACCGCTGGCCGTTGCAGAAGATGGTGACCGCCTTCCCCAGGATCTCAATGGACAGGCTGACCTTCCGCCTTGCGGGCAAGACCAGTTCGGGCGAAGTCACCCAGCGTCCCCCCGCTCCCACCGAAAGCCGGTACCTGTCCGGACCGGCGGACTGGAACCGGAAACCCCGTGGAGTGCCGTCAGGCGGTGCGTTGCCGAACACCAGGGCGGAATCCTCCTGCCGCAATAGTGGTACGAACTCGGCGTCTATGCGGGCGTGTTTCGGCATCTGAAGCGGAGGCAAGGGGACTGGAGGACCCGCGGTGGCGAGATAGCACCGGAGGGCGCCGCCCGCGCAGGATACGCCGCTTCCCAGTCCCGCCAGATCGCGGCGCAGGAAGAATCGCAGATCCCAGCGGTCGGCCACCTGAATGTAATCGGAGTCTATATAGGACTTGATGGAGGGCTCCAGTTCAAAACTGTTCGACGCATCGGCAACGAAGCAGCACGATGGCTTTCGGGCGTCCACGAACATGTCGGGACGGTACTGCCGCATCTCGCGCAGGAACCGGCGGCGGTAGTACGCCGCACCCGGGTCGGAAACGAACGCGGTTCCGATTGTGGCATCGCGCAGGGCTGGCGGCCGGCCGGACTGGAGATACAGGGCGGGGTACCAGCCCCATGCCTCCAGCGTGGGGCCGGGCCGCGTCAGCGAATGGATCAGGTTGCCCGCGGGAGTAGCCATCGTAGGCGGATGATATGTCTCGAAGTTTAGAGCGATGCTCGGAAGAAGATGCCAGGCGCAGCCGGTGAACAGGGCGCAGATGACCAGCGCGAAAGTCAGGCGGGGGGACGGCGTATCAGGCGCCCCCAAATGCTGGCATGGCTGTGCGGAGGAGGGCAGCCGCAGCAGCATCCAACCCATGGCGGAACAGAGCGGAATTACCACTAGAAGAATGTAGTGCGGGAACATGTGGTGGGCCCTGTAGACCGAATAGGCGGAAGCCGCCACAACCGCGGTTGACAGGAGCCCCAGCCATAGCAGTTTCCGGTCGCCGCGGAATGCCCTGACCGACAGGAAAACCAGCGAAACAGCGGCCGCACAGTACGGAACCGCGCAGAGCCAGCGGCCGGACAGGCCGCCCGAGGATACGAACCAGACGAAAGCGCCAATCACGGCCGTTCCGACCGTGCCGATCCCGGCGAACAGCAGATAAGCGCGCTTCGGCGGCGGGGTCAAAGAGGAGTAGACCGATATCGCGCACAGCACCAGGAACGCTAGGAACAGGTGCTTGAACTCCGGCGTGTCCGGCAGGAAAGCGGCCAGGAGGCGAAGCTCATCGGAGAGCTTCAGACTGGTTTGGGCGTAGCGGATGTTGCCGAGGACGTAGCACGTCAGGAAGTCGTGCCAGGTCCCGGTGGCGGCGCAGATCCAGGCGTTCAGAAGCGGCAGCGGCGCAAACCCGGCGGCGGCGAGCGCGATGGGCCGCCACCACCGCCCGGCCTGGCGGTTGACGTACACGCAGGCCAAAGCCACTGCCGCGGCCGCGGCGACGATCGGAACCGATTGCTGTTTGGCGAAATACGCCAGGGCCGCCAGCGCGCCCAGCCAGGCCAGCGGCCAGGTGTTGCGCCGCGGATCCCGAACAATGCGCATGCAGGCGTACATGGCCAGCGAGACGAGCAGCAAAGACACGTGCTCCGAACTGTAGCTCCGGAAATCCGTCTTGGTCACGAGGGCAAAGAACCCTAATCCGGGGAGTATCGCCATGCGCGCCACGTGATCTGCGCCCACCTGGGCGACGGCGCGATAGAGAATGTACAGGCTGGCGAAGATGAGCAGGATGGCGATCAGGCGCCCGGTAGCATAATCGGGAGAAATGCCCACCAAAGCGGGAAGCATCAGGGGGAAGGAGTTGAGCGGCCCCGAGGTGCCGCAATCCACCGCGCGAAAGTACACCGGGTCGAAGAATAGCTTGTGCGCGGCGGCCAGGAGCATGTGCTCGTCGGGGTTGGACGCTTCTTTGAGCAGGAGGGGGAAGCGGCACACCAGAAGAGCGGCGGCGACGAATGCGAACAGGGTGACTCGCGAACATGCGATGCGCGCCGGCATCGGCCGCGTGTGGAAGAGTCCGATCGCGCAGCAGAAGTTCCACAGGATCAGCGCCGCCGGTATGAGTAAGGCGATATGGCAGAGGATGAGCCAGTGCAACTCGGCGGTCTCGAAATGCCGGTAGCAGGCGAGAAACCGGTTGAACCCGGCGAGCAGATAGGGCCGCAAGGTATGCGGACCGTCCAGTGGCTCCAGTTGGAAGTTCGCGACACGGTAAATCGAGAAGCTCAACAGGGCCGCGCCCAGCGTCCAGGCCAAGGGGCGGAGAGGTATGCGCCTTTTCTCGCGCGGCACGGGAGCCGGGGGGCCGGGGGCTTCAGTGGGTTGCGAGGCGGGGGCTTCGGCGGGCAGTGGCGTGGGGGCCGCGGGCCGGCGCACCGGAGCACCCGGTTTTCGTTTGCGGTCCGCCTTGCGCGACATTAGCTAACAGGATAGCTTTACTCGGCCGCATCAGCCTACCCGAGCAATTCCAGTTCGGTTTCGAGCATGGCAACGTGCTCTTCCTCCTCGGCGGCCAGTTCGGCGCACAGGTCCTTTTCTAGGCCATCCGGCAGCGTGGTAGCAAGTTTGCGGAAGTGGTCGCGGGTGCGGCGCTCCATTTCGAGCGCGGCCTGGTAGAGGTCTCCGATGCCAGATTCCGCGGTCACGTGGATGCCGCGGAAGAGCCAGTTATCGAGCAGGGCCTGCTCGTCGCTGGAGAGATCGACCACCTCGCGGTCGAGGTGGGCGTGATACTTCTCCTCGAGCTCATGAAGGTGGTCCAGCTCGGCTTCGTAGAGCCGCTCCAGCACGGCGCGCTGTTCCGGCGTCTTGGCTTTGTCGCGGGCCAGTTTGTAGAAATGGAATGAGTCTAACTCAAACTGCACGGCGTCGCGGATGGCCTGGAAGCGCATGGAGTCGCCCAGATCGCGGTTGGGGATGAGTTCCAGGGTGCCACCGCACAGGAAGCACTTCCCATAGGGAATGGCCAGCCCGCTGGTGAGTTTGAAGCAGCTCCGGCAGCGCCAGGTGTAGCGCACCTGGGAGCAGCAGATTTCGTCTTCTTCCACAACCCGATGGCACTTCGGACAAGAGGATGGCATATCAGCGGCTCCCTGTTTCGGTTGGCGGTGCGAGAATCCCCATGTACTCTAGCATGCCCTGCGCGGCGCGGCGTCCGGCGCCCATCGCCAGAATCACGGTGGCCGCGCCGGTAACGATGTCCCCACCGGCGAAAAGGCCGGGAATGGAGGTCATGCCGGTGCGTTCGTCGATCTCAATGTAGCCCCACTTGTTGACTTTCAGGCCGGGGGTGGTCTGGGCGATGATGGGGTTGGCGGTGGTGCCGAGGGCGTAAATCACGGTATCGACATCGATATTGTATTCCGAGCCCACGACCGGCACGGGGCGGCGGCGGCCGCTCGAATCGGGCTCGCCCAGCTCCATTTTCTGCACCCGCATGCCGGTAACCCAGCCTTCGGAACTGCCGGTGATTTCGACCGGGTTGGTGAGCCACAGAAACTCGATGCCCTCTTCGATGGCGTGCTCGAGCTCCTCGACGCGGGCGGGCGATTCGCGGCGCGAGCGGCGGTAGACCACGGTCACCGCCTCGGCGCCCATGCGGCGGGCCACGCGGGCGGAATCCATGGCGGTGTTACCGGCGCCCACCACGGCCACGCGCTTGCCCATGCCGACGGGTGTATCGTAAATGGGCTGGCGATGGCCGCGCATGAGGTTGACGCGCGTCAGAAATTCGTTTGCGGAGAAGACCCCGTTGAAGGCTTCGCCGGGGATGCCGGCGAACTTGGGCGATCCGGCGCCGGTGCCCACGAAGACCGCGGAGTAGCCCATCTCGCTCACGAGCTGGGGAATGGTGAAGAGCTTGCCGATGATGGTATCGAGGCGGACCTCGACGCCCATCTTCTTAAGGTTGTCGATTTCGGCGTCGATGATGACGTCGGGCAGGCGGAACTCGGGGATACCGTATTTCAGCACGCCGCCCGCCACATGTAGCGCTTCGAAGACGGTGACGCCCACGCCGTTGCGGGCCAGGTCGCCGGCGCAGGCCAGACCGGAGGGTCCGCTGCCGATGATCGCCGCTTTCTTCTGGCCGGGCTTGACGGCGGGAATTTCGTCCCAGCCGCGGCCCATGCCGCAATCGGCCACGAACCGCTCCAGGCGGCCGATGGCCACGGGCTTGAACTTGGCGCTCACCACGCAGGTGGCCTCGCACTGCGACTCCTGCGGGCAGACGCGGCCGCACACCGCCGGCAGCGCGTTCGAAGCTTTCAGAATCTGGTACGACTGCTTGATATCCTTGCGCGCCAGGGCGGAGATGAAGCCGGGGATATCGATGCCCACCGGGCAGCCGGGCACGCAGCGCGGCTTCTTGCAGCGCAGGCAGCGCTCGGCCTCGTGCAGTGCGCCCGCCATGTCGAGGCCCAGGTTCACTTCCTCGAAATTGTGGGCGCGCACCTCGGCCGGCTGCGAAGGCATGGGCGCGCGCTCGGGCGGAATGGTCTTGATGTTCTTGGGCACGCGCGGGCCGGGCTCTTCGGGAATGGCCTCGGGGAGGCAGGCGGCGGAAAGCGGCACGGCGCGGACCAGCGCGGAAGAGCCGGCGTCGGCCAGGCTGGCCATCTGGGCGCTCTCGTTGCGGTAGCGGTCGAGGGCGGCCTTCTCCTCGCGCTGGAAGCGCTTCTGACGAAGGGAAAGCTCGTCGAAGTTGACCAGGTGGCCGTCGAAATCGGCGCCATCCACGCAGGCAAACTTCATCTTCCCGCCCACGGTGACGCGGCAGGAGCCGCACATGCCGGTGCCATCCACCATGATGGAATTGAGGCTGACGATGGTGGGGATGCCGAAGGGCCGGGTGACTTCGCAGCAGGCCTTCATCATGGGGATGGGGCCGATGGCGACCACTTCGCGCACGTCACTGGCGCGCGCAAGCACGTCGGCCAGGGCGGCGGTGACGAAGCCCTTGCGGCCGTAGGTGCCATCGTCGGTGGTGACGATGAGCTCGTCGCTGACCTCGCGGAAGCGGTCTTCCCAGAAGACCAGGTCCTTGCTGCGGAAGCCCACGATGGAGATGGTGCGGTTGCCGGTCTGCTTATACTCGCGCAACTGGGGGTAGACGGGCGCGACGCCCAGGCCGCCGCCCACCATGACCACGGTGCCCTCGAGTTTGCGGATGTGGCTGGGGAGGCCGAGGGGGCCGATGAAATCCAGGATGGTATCGCCGGCGCGGAGGGCCATCATCTCGAAGGTGGTCTTGCCGACGGCCTGAACGACCACGGTGACGGTGCCCTGCTGGACGTCGAAATCCGCGACGGTGAGGGGGATGCGCTCGCCAAACTCGTCGATGCGGGCCATGACGAAGTGGCCGGGGCGGGCGGCGCGGGCCACATCAGGTGCTTTTACGTCCCAAAGGAAGGTAACCGGGCCGAATTGCTTGGTACGAGTGATGAGAAACACTACACCCCCTCTAACCGGATATGGTATCAGGTTTTTAGGGCCTGAAAGAGCGGTTGGGAGGGCGATTTGACCTCTCCACGGAGGACGGGGCAACCGGATCATCCCGTCAGCGATGACCATATGAGGGCCAGGGCTCAAGCCGCGTAACGTCCCTGATGCGCGCACCGCACCGGCCTGGCCCGGCGGAACACTGATCAGCCACAAGGGTCCCTTCGATCGGGACGTGTGTGAGGCTCAACCTCTTGAACCGCTCCTCCCGCGGCTTGGAGAAAGCGATGTCGATCGCGTTCCCGGTCAGGGCGAAACGGTAATCCTCCTCATGGAGGTAGAGTGCATTCCCCTCAAACTCGACAACAAGAAAGCCCATGGTCCGGATGTGCCCGCCAGCAAGCTTCGCCGGAGAACTGAGCAGAGCCACCATGCCAACATCGAGCGGCTCCTTAGTCGCGCGTGGGGAAGGGGTCGGTGCCGAGCATCCGGCGACTGATAGCAGACACGGCACCAGTACAAGAATTCCCCCTATTGAAACACGAAAACGTCAGCCCGCTCCTGGTTGCAGCTTCTCCATAGAAAGCGGGGCAACCGAACATACCTGTCACTGGCGTTGGGATAACCTCGCGGCTTGGCGTACGCCATATTGCGTCTTCTGAGGGGACCCGAACTCCGGCTTCGGAGTGAAGCGGTTGGTGTATACTGGCCGGGAACGGAAAACCAAAAATGGAAATCCCGGCTAAATATCGGATCATGACGAATTGTCGAAACTACGTGCACGCTTTGGCTGCTGGCGGTTGCATTGCCATGCTGATGGCTTGCTGCTCGAGCGCTTCCCTGGCGCAAACCCAGCCTCAAGAGAATACTAGAAAGCCGCTGGTCCCGGGCGAACAAGCACCGCCCGCCAATCCGGGGCAGAGGAATTTCGGCGGAATGGGCCCCGGAGCGGGCGCTGGCGGACAGAGACGGCCACCGATGCCGCCGCGGCCGGCGCCACCAATCCAGACGATTTCCCTGGACGCGATTTCCATGAGCGATCCCTACGTCTATCCTGACGAGAAGAACCATGTTTATTACCTGACCGGCACGGGTGGCAGCCAGTACCGAAGCAATGACCTCAAGACATGGACGGGTCCGTACCCGATCATTGACCTTTCCGGGACGTGGATGGAGGGACTCTTTGTTGCCGCGGCCGAGATTCACCATATTGGGAATAAGTACTATTACGCCGGGACGTGGAGCGACCACGGCACGTTGATACAGGTGGTTCCGCGCAGATACAATGTGCCGCGCAATCAGACTCAACTTTTGGTCGCCGATTCGCCCGAAGGGCCTTTCAAGCCCCTGGTCGCCGATCATGAATTCTGTCTGGGACCTGAAGATTGGGACATCATTGACGGCACGCTCTATGTAGAGAATGACGTTACATATTTGGTGTTCGTTCATGAATGGACCCAACTGATCGATGGGACCATGGATTACATGCCGCTTTCCAAGGACCTGACTCATCGGACTGCCGAGCCGACGACCATTTTCCGCGCAAGCGAAGCCGCATGGTCCAAGGAGATGAATGGCATCGGCGAAGCTACCTTTGGTTTGAAGATGCCAGGATGGGTCACCGACGGACCGGAAATGTTCAGAACCAAGACCGGGAAGTTAGGCATGTTATGGTCGAGCTGGGGAGAACACAGGTATGCCCAGGGCATAGCATATTCCTCGTCAGGGAGCATCAAAGGCCCGTGGGTACAGGAAAAAGAAGCCTTCAAAGGGGACAATTCCGGTCACGGAATGTTGTTCACGACATTTGAAGGCAAGCGTCTATTTATCGTCCACCACGCCGAAAGCAACGGCCCACGCAAACCGCAGCTTTGGGAAGTGGATGACTCGGGCGACAAACTGGTACTCGGGAACAGATACAACCCGTAAACGGCGAAGCTGGCCGCAACGGTTGAGAGCTCGGGGCGGCATGCGTTTTGACCCCGCGAGTTCGCCGTCCCCCCCAAGCTGAGTGGAGGCGACTGGCTGCCCGGCACGCACGGCACCCAGTTGCACCAGGTTGGTGCAATTTTGGTGGTTTAAGTCAATGAAATCAGTTGCTTAACTCGGAAGTTTGCCCCATGGTGGGGCAATTTCCGGGGAAGCCTTGCGGGTAATCGAGGGAGGAAGAGTATCCGTGGGGCGGGGCCGAAACCCCACCCCACAGGCGACTGCCGCTCAGAAGATCAGCTTCAAACCGAACTGCAGGAAACGCGGCGGTGAGACACCGGAACCGGGGGCATTGTAGAGTTCGCCAAACCCCGCCGCGTAAGCGCTTCTCAACTGGTAGTATTGGTATCCCTGAGTCGTCGTTATGTCGTACGAGGTGGCAGTGGACGCCCAGAAGTTGGCGGGCAGCGGCATGGTGTAGAAGTTATTCGGCAGCACGCCGCTGGAGTTGCGGTAGGTGGCGATGTTGGCAATTATCTGGTTGTATAGAACGTAACCCGGCGAGCCCACGGTCGAACTGTAAGCCGGCTTTCCGTTGGCCGTCGCCCATGTGTTGTAGTTCGCGGTGGTGAGCGCGGTCGTGGTCGGCTGGCTCATGAAATCCACGCCGGTGTTGTTGTTCGGGTACGTGCGGAAAATAGGATGGTTGAAGACGTTGTTCGCATCCACGCGAAGTTGCAGCCTCCATTTGCCGCTTTCGCCCAACTGAAAGTTCTTCTGCATGGACATGTCGTAGGAGTTGGCAAAAAGCCCGCGGGCGCCATCCAGCGTACGCGGCGCGGTGCCGTACTGGCCCCAAACCGGCCGCTCGAAAGCCAACGGGTTCAGATACGGCTGGCACCCGGTCCCTTCGGGGCAGTTGCGGTTCCACAGGGGGTTGATCAGCGGAACGCCCGGAACCAGGTTCGGCCGGGCGGTGTGCGTTTCGGTCGGGTCGCCCAGACCGTTATTGTCGGAGATCGTAACCGTCGCCGGGAAACCGCCGTTCATACGAACTGCGCCAGACCAGGTCCATCCGCCGACTGCGTAATCCAACGGTTTCCAAAGCCTCGTCAGGTACTGCCGGCCGCGCCCGAAGGGCAGGTCGTAGAGCAGCGTGTTGTTGAACACGAAGCGTTGATCGAAGCTCGATACGCTGCGGTCCAGGCTGCGGGATGCGCCGAATGCGATCAGGCCATCCACCTGTCCGCCCACGTTGACCAGAACGCTCTTGTCGCCGCCGGAACTGGAAGCGTCGTCGATCGACTTGCCCCACGTGAAGTTGTGCTGTGAGGTAAGGCCGTGGCCGCCGTGGTGAATGAGCGTCACCGTGCCCGCCTCGCGGTGGCTGTTGGCGGAGGGGTCATACCTCATGTACAGGCTGGCGAAACCGGGGAAGGGGCTTTCTTCGGTTCCCGGCTGAATGTTGATGACCTTGCCGTTGCTGCCGACGCGACCCAGCGGATCGGCCACGGTCGCCGATCCGGAGTTGATGCCCTGCGCCTGCTGCAGGTTTATCAGGTTGAGGTTGCGCGGATCGATGTTCTCTCCCGGCTCGAACAGGTGCGTGCCCTTCAGACCCACATAGGAGAGTTCGATCGTGGTCGAGCTGTTCAATTGCCAGGAAATGGTGAAATTCCAGTCCTGGACATTGGGCGTGTGGAAGTTCTGCGGCACCGCGTAACCCAGTCCGCCGATGTTCAGGCTGCTGTTGGTGGTGGAGTTGTACAGCAGGCCATCGGCCGGAGCGCCCACCGACTGGGTTGGGCTGAGCGCGTTGAGCACCGGCGGGTTCTCACCCAGCCGCATGATGTAACTGCTGTTTGCCTGGCCGCTGGTCGGGCTAAAGCCAGAGGAAGTGTAGCTGAAATCGGGTGAGGGCAAGCGGTTGGCGCCGCCCAGCGGTGCATGCGTGAGGCGGTAGCCGCCGCGGATCGTGACGTGGCGCCGCTCCAAAGCTCTGGGGCTCCAGGCGAAACCGAAGACCGGCTCGAAGTCCCTGTAGTCCGGCGGCACCATGTATCGTGAATTGCCGCCGCGGCCCGAGTAGGCGAACGGAGGCACGTTTATGGAGGTCAGGGTGTTGCCATCCGCCATCGTAAGGGGCGTCGCCAGCGGGAAGGATTTCGCCAGGTCCGGGCGGTAAACTCCCTGGTTGTCGTACTTCTCCGTGCGGGGCATCTCCAGGCTCCAGCGCAAGCCCAGGTTGAGAGTCAAGGTAGGCGTCACTTTCCAGTCGTCCTGGATGAATGCGCCTGCCGAGTTCCACCGGTAGTAGTACGGAACTACCGCGTTCCGCATAGTGATGCCGTTGGGAACCCCGAGTTCGAAAGAGGCGAAAGCATTTCCGCCCGTCGTGGCGTTGGTAGCGCCGGTGGCATTGGTCTGGTACGGCTGAAAAGCGTAGACGCCGCCGATACCCGCATAGATCGGGATCACGTTTTGCTGCGATTTCGCGCCTTCGCCGCCGAACTTGATGCTCATCGCGCCTACGGTCTTGGTCGCAATGTCGTTGAACCCGTACCGGTTCTCGTGATCCTGGTTCTCAGTGGATGACTGTCCGCCAACATCCGGCAGCGAAGGCAACCCGCCATGGAACAGGCTCGGCAGCCCCAACTCGGTGTTCATGTTCTCGCCCGTCTGCGGATCCCATTGAGGCGCGGCGGTGTTGCTGAAGTTGCCGCGGGTGAAGTCCAGCCGGAAATCGTTCAGCATGGTCGGCGAGATGATCCTGGTGTAGGTGAACAACGCCTGCTTGGCATAGCTGTAGTCGGCTTGGTTGGAGGTGGGCGAAATCGGCGTCAACTGCGTCTTGATGATGGGGGTGGATGAGAACCGGAAGCTGAAGTGATCCCGGTCGGTCGCGATCTCGTCGAACTTGATCATCCATCGTCCTTCGAAAGCCCGCAGAAGGCGCGGATTGGGCAGGTTCATCACGTTGCCGCTGGAGCCGATGTAGTAGCTGCCGGCGGGCGCGTAGTACTTCAACGACTTCTGGTAGGTCGTATCGATCATCGATGGCGGAATGATGTTGTTCGGGAACGGAGCGTACGTCTGGCCGCTCGCGGGCGTCGGGTTGGCGGTGAACTGATTGCCGTTCACCAGGGCGTACTGGTCGTAAATCGTCGGATCGTTGCCGTTGCTCTTGAGCCCGAACTGGCTTGCCACGTCGGCTGGAAGCGTACCCGAGGCGGTCACGATCGTATTGCTCCAGTCGCCCGAGCGTTCCGCGGGGCTCTGCACCAAAGCGTCCTGCGCCAGAAAGTCCCGGCGCCAGTTGGGCTCGTAGGCCGCAAAAAAGAACGTCTTGTTCTTGCCGTTGTACACGTGCGGAATGTAAACCGGACCGCCAATGGTGAACGAGCCGTAGTTGAACTTCTGCGTCGGTGGAGACCGGTTTGTCGTGGCCAAGGTGAATGGTGCGGCCGCGAACTCGGGGTTGCGGTTGTTCCACAACGCGGCGCCTTCTACCTGGTTCGCGCCAGACCGCGTGGTGACGTTGATTATGCCGCCGCCGGTGCCCCCGAACTCGGCCGAAAACGCGCTGGATTGCACTGTGAATTCCTGCACCGTCTCGGGCGAGAAACTAATCATGGTGCGCGCCAGGCTCACGCCCGTGTTATTGACGCCATCCGCCATATAAAGCGTGCTGAGCGGCCTGCCGCCGTTGATACTCAAATTGCAACCCGGACAGGTGGTGAGGCTGGTCAGGATGCCGTACTCGCTGCCCGTGTCGCCCGACGTATTGGCCTGTGTGAGGGCCAGATCGAGCACCGCGTGGTTTTCTAGCGGCAGATCCTGGATCTCGCGCCGGTGAACCACGCTGGCAGTCGTCCCGTTCTCGGTGTTTATCATGGCGGAACTGGCCTGGACTTCCACCGTGGTCGTAATCGTGCCTGGCTCGAGTTTCAGGGTGACGCCGGCCACCTGCGCCGTGTCCACCTTGACGTTCTCTAGAACTTCTCTCTTGAACCCTTCCGCCTCGGCCGCGACGCTATAAACCACTGGATCGAGGTTGGAAACGCTAAAAGATCCGTTCGAAGCCGTCTTGGTGCGCATCTCCAGGTTGGTGCCGCTGTTCTTGACGATTACCGTGGCGCCCGGAATCGGCGCGCCCGTGGGGTCCAGCACGGTGCCCGCGATGCCACCCCGGTTCGTCTGCGCGGTCAGCAAGCCGGCGCACAACAGGAACACCAACACGAGAATTCTAATCTTCATTACTACCTCCAGAAGCAACAAGTTCCGGGTCTGCACGGCCACATAGCACAGTACGGCCCCGGCGCAATTTCTCTCACCCCGTTAGGGAGAGATTTGGATTATGGTTTCACTATTAACAACAGGATGCAAGCATTACTTGGGGGATCTCCCCCAGGGCCGGTTGCTACGCCAAGCGCACTATTTCCACGTTTCGGCCGGTCCCTCCCGGAACTCACTCTTGGGCGGGGGTTTGGCCGTGGCTTCGAGACCGCCGGGTTTCCCGAAGCGGGATCTCAGCCCGGCTCGCGCGCATGTTCTGAAGCGCTCTCCGTTTGGCAATGCGAAACGAGAAAAACCCCTAGCTACGCCAGCCCACGGTCCTCAACATCCGCTGCGGCACCCGTAAGATGGAACCCGAACCGGGCCGTGGCGAGGTGTATGGGCGCGTGCTAAGCGGTTGTTTCTTCAGTGCGCGCCCAGGGTGGTTGTCCACGCAGTTCCGGCGCGTTATTGTGGCATGGTCGCACGCTGGCTGCGCGAAACCCGGGAGCGCGCGAAACGGCCGTTTGCACTGAGTGCAGAATGCCCGTATAATGGTGGCAGATTGCCAAGGAGCGTTCCCACATGGCCGAACTGAACCAGACCGCCGAGCCGGGCCGGGCGGGCGCCCCGCCAGGAGCGTTCTACTCTTTGATGGGCGGCAAGCTCGGTGTCCCGAAGATTCGATCCGGCGAAGACCTCGCGTTGCTCGTCGAGAAGCGGCTTCCCGCCACGGCCGTCAAGGCGCTGGTTCGCGGCGGGCTCTCCGATGCCGAGGTCTACCGGTTGATTCTCCCCCGCAGGACCCTGGCGCACCGGCTCGCCAAGCATCAATCGCTCTCCACGGATGAATCCGACAAGGCGGTGCGCGTGGCCCGGATCACCGCTATGGCCGAGCAGGCGTTTGGAGAACCTGAACGCGCCTGGCGCTGGCTGCGTAAACCGAAGCGGCGGTTCGCCGGCAAGACGCCCGTGGAGATGCTGGCGACCGAAGCTGGCGCACGCCTGGTGGATGAGATGATCGGGCAGATCGAGCACGGCATTTTCGCGTGATCCTCTGGCGTATCGGCGATTACTCCTCCCTGGACGGTGGCGGAGGTCTAAGCTCGTCCGGCCGCTGGCACACCGCGGGCCAACGCATCGTGTACTGCGCGCCCAATCCGGCCACGGCATTTCTGGAAGTGCTGGTGCACACCGAGATTGACATTGACGATGTGCCCGTGAACTTCCGGTATCTGGAGATAGAGGCTCCCGATGCGCTGGCCGCTGAAGACCTGGACACGGGCGCGCTGGCGGATTCGTGGCGGACGGATCTGCTGGCCACCCGCCGGGCCGGTGATCGGTGGTTACGGTCTGGCAGCACCGCATTGCTCCGCGTTCCCTCGGTCATTGTCCCGGCCACCTGGAACGTTCTGATCAACCCACGGCACCCGGACGCCGCACAGATCCGCGTCGTCCGTACCCTTAGCCACGGCCTCGACCCGCGATTGTTCCGGTAGCCCGGTGAGCGGGGAACGCAGAGTTGGCTCCAACCAACGGAAGTGGCGGGAAGCGATGGGGACAATCCGTCTAACTCTCGAACCCGCGGTGGGAATTGTCCTGGATCTCGCGCTGGTCAACCACTTTGGCAGCCATCCCGCTTCCGGTGATTATCATGGCGGTACGGGCCTGGACTTCCACCGTGGTCGAATTCGTCCTTGGATCTAGTTTCAGGGTCACGTGGGCTACCTGCGGGTGCGGAAGCAGGGAGGGAGCGCCGCTGCTGCTCAGGCCAGCCTAATGTCCGGGACCCGCTCGAACTGACGGCGGTTCCGGGTCAGCAGCGTGCCGCCATTGCTGACGACGATGCCGGCGATCAGGCTGTTGGCCATCCCAATTGGATTGCCCGATCTTTCGAGCGTTCTGCGGATCCCGCTGGCGGCGTCGGCGGCCGCATCGTCCAGCGCGAGCGATGGCACCGCATCGAGCAACTTGGTTAAACGAGCGAGTTGCGCCGGGCTCCTGGCGCCCGAGAGGAGCTCGAAGCGGCTGATGACCGTCGTTCTGATCGAGCCGCGGCGGAGCAGCCGGTCCACCGCACAAGCCTCGCCTTTGCCCGCGAGGTAATCGATGAGGACATCGGTGTCAGCAATAGTCATCGCCAGTCCGTCCGGATTCTTTGCGTCTCGGCCAGTAGACCGGCGGCTTCCTTCTCGCCCATGGACCCCTTTAGAGCGAGGGCGCTCCGGATGGCATTCGTCCGGCTCCTCTGAGCTTCGAGGTAGAGATCCAGCGCTTCGGCCACGACTGCCGAGAATCCCTTGTCACCTCTATTGGCAGCCAGTTCGAGAACCTGCGCGCGGTGTTCGGGCTTCATCTCGATGGTGGTTCGCATCGCCTCCATTATGACATGCATGCACATGCATGTGGTGAGGATGGGGTGGCGGCGCAATGCACCTCTTGCGCCGCCGGGCGCGGATGCAGCTCCTTCAGCGCCACGGCGATCCGGGACCACTCTGTCGCAGATCCGCATCGTTGACGGCAGATGGGCCAAGGCCGTTGTTGCGTCGCTGCCGCAGGGCAATCTTCATGCCGCGTTTGACTTCAGTTCCTCCCGAATGATTCGTCGCAGCGTATCCTCGATCTTCGGCGCCCTTCCTTCCAGGTATTCCCGAAGAGCTGCATTGATGAGGGTTTGGTAGCCAGTCGCTCCCCCGGTTCGTTCCGCCATCGCAAAGAATCGATCCACAATGTCCTGGTCGAGCCGGATCGTGATCCGGGTCTTGCCCTCGGCCTCAGGTTCCGGCGGAAGGGCTCTGCCTCGTTTCCCCTTGCTGAAATCGTATCGATCTTTCATAGTTCTGCCCCATACTGCTTGCTCTCATGCGGTGCGGCGGGCCGCGCCGATATGATTCGGATGTTCTCGCCGCGGCAGGTATAGACAACCACGAGAAAACGGCCTGCCGCACCCATGCCGAGGGTCACAAATCGCCGTTCGTTCGGCTCCGATTCGTCATCCGCGATAGTGATGGCGTTGGGATCGTCAAACGCCGGAATCGCCTCAGGCATCCGGACGCCGTGTTTCCGAAAAGTGAGACCGGCTTTGCTCTCCTCGTCCCACTCGAAACTCACACCTTCAGTGCACGGACGTTTTGTGCATACGTCGAGCACGCTGCGGAGACGCGGCAAGCGTACGTAGGTTTTCGGAATGTGGCAAGCTCCCGGGTGGCGATACCGGAAATTGGGGTTGTTCCCCGCCCTGCGGCCCGTCTCATAAGGGACCATTTCTGAGACAGCACGGTTCCTCTATTTCATCTTCTGCAGGGCATCGCACGAAAGCTTCTTGAAGGAACCGAGCTCTTCGGCCGGAATACCATCAGGCCCCATAATGAGCTCCGAATACAGCCATCGGCCCCGCAGCCTCTTCATGTACACGTTCAAATATCCGCCGCGTTCCGGCCCGAGAGCACGCGAGGGGCCCGTGTAGGTATCCTGCCAGTTCCCCAAACTTCTGACCCGGGAGTCGCCCATCCTCCACACCGTCGAGGAGAGCCGCGCGATTCCCCGCCACTCTAGACCATTGAGCTTGTCCGCGGGCGAGAGGCTTTCAGGAATGAGCTGAAATGTGACGCCCTTGTACTCATATATCAGGGGATCCACAAGGTCATCGGGACTTCTCGCGCCGGTGTGGCGGAAATATTCAATGCTCTTCTCGACCTCGTCTTCCTTGCCGTCGGCGGCCCGGAGAGTCGACCCATTGTAGACCCACGACTCACCGCATTTGGTTACCAGCCTGTCCCACACATAACGCGCCGCCGCCTGTGCATCTGCATTTGGTGCCAACCGTATTTCTCCAGGCGCGGATTGGACGTTCGCTACATTTCGCTTCGAAGTCTGGCTCCGCACGGCAGTTGGAACGATCACTATCAGTGCGACCACCATGAAGGCGGGCGCGGTCTTGGCGTGGAAGTCTGGTCTCATGCCTCGTAAAGTAGCACTTTTCAGCCTTTCAGCGCTGAAAACCCCTTATCTCTCAAGGGACCCCTTCCGAGACACCTCGGGACAATCCCGCTTCCATGCAACCCGAACCGGCAGCCCCCGGAAGCCCCCACGCCCCACCCGCAAGCCGGACTTCGCGCCGCGTCGCGATCAACCCCACGCCGCCCGAAGCCTCCCCTACAGCGCCCGCTCCGCAATCAAACACGCCACCGCCATCACCGCGCACAGCAGCGGAAACCAGTCGCCGAAGCGCGTGTATACGGTCTCGGCGGCGATGAAGCTGAAACCCGTCGTCGAGGTGGCTTCGATGTACGATGGCAGCGTTCCGCGCAACCGGCCGGCCGGGTCGATGGTGGCCGTGATGCCGTCGTTGGTCGCCCGTAGCAGCCAGCGGCGGTTCTCGGCCGCCCGCATGCGCGCTAGTTCGAGGTGCTGCCGCCGCGCCGCGCTGTGCCCGAACCAGCCATCGTTGGACACGTTCACCAGCGCCTCGGCGCCTCCGTGCGCGAACTGCCGCACGTAGTTTGGAAATGCCGATTCGTAGCAGATGAACGTAGCGATTCGGTGTTCGCCCACCGGCGCCACCACCACCCGCGTGCCCGCCGCGAAGTCGCCCGCCTCGGTCGAAATTTTGTTCACGAAGCTGAAGGGCCACGGCACGTATTCCCCGAACGGCACCAGGTTCACCTTGTCGTAGCGGCTCACTCCGCGGCCCGCCGGCGAAACCAGCATTACCGAATTCAGCGGCGCGCCTTTCGCGGTGTGCGCCACCAGGCCTGTCAGCAGGTAGGCGTGGGTGGCGCCGGTCAACTCCGCGGCGTACTTGCGGAACTGCGGGTCTTCCTCCCAGTACAGCGGCGCGGGCATCTCCGGCCACACCACCAGCGCGGGCGGATGGGCGATGTCCGCCAGCACGCCGCGCAGCGACAGTTCCACCAGGCGCTGCTTCATGCGGTCCACCGATTCCGGCGTCCACTCCTCGCTTTCCGACAGGTTGGGCTGCACCAGCAGCGCGGTTTCCTCGCCCGGCCGCGCGTCCGGTAGGCTCGGCAGCAGCATCACCAGAGGCGCCAGACCCAGCCACAGCAACTCCCGCCGCGGACGCCGCAGTGCCGCCAGCGCCACCGCCGCCCCCATCAGGGCGAACAAGAATGACAGGCCGTACACGCCGGTGAAAGGCGCCAGGCGCATGGGAATGCCCATGTCGATGCCAGCGTTGCCCAGCGTCAGCCAGGCAAATCCCAGCGGTCCGTGCGTGGCCTCGACCGCTACCCACAACGCGGCCACCGCGGGCGCGGCCCACCAGCGCCGCATCGGCCACCCCGCCAGCAGCGCGAACGCTCCCAGGTGCTGCGCCTTCGCCACCGCGAATAGCAGCAGCAGCGCCCACGCCACCGTCTCGCTCACGCCGCCGTTGGCCGCCAGGTTGTGCTGGATCCAATAGCAGATCCCCAGCCAATAGACCACGCCCGCACCGCAGCCCAACAGGTAGCGGCGGAAGAGCCGCCCTTCGCGGGCGACCGCGACCAGCAGCGGCGCGAGGGCCACCGGCGCCAGCCACGCCAGGTTGGCCTTTGGGAATGTCAGGATCAGCAGCGCCGACGTAGTCAGCGCCAGCGCCCAGTTCAGCACGGCGCGCTCACGGCCTGTTCGAACGTCTCGTCGGCCATGTACGAACTGCGTACCAGCGGGCCGCTGAAAACCGCGCGGAAGCCGATCGCCAGACCGTAGTCGCGCCAGGCGTCGAACTGCGCCGGTTCGATGTATGCCTCGACCGGCAGATTGCGGCGCGTAGGCTGCAGATATTGGCCGATGGTCGCCACCTCCGTGCCCGCCGCGCGCAGGTCCTGCAACAGCGCCCGCACTTCGCCATCCGTCTCACCCAGGCCCACCATGATGCCGGATTTCGCGAGCGTCGCAGGCGCATAGCGGCGGGCGAATTTCAGCACCGCCAGCGATTGCCGGTAGTCCGCCTGCGGCCGCACGCGCGGGTAGAGCCGCTCGACCGTCTCCATGTTGTGGTTGAAGACGTGCGGCCCCGCGTCCAGCACCCGGGCCACGGCATCCAGGTCGCCGCGGAAATCCGGCGTCAGCACCTCGACGCGCGCCCCGGGCAGCGCCCGCCGCACCGCCGCCACGGTTTCGGCGAAGTGGCGCGAGCCGCCGTCCGCCAGGTCGTCGCGGTTCACACTGGTGATCACCACGTAGCGCAGGCCCATTTCGGCGGCCATGCGCGCCAGGTTGGCGGGCTCGTCCGGGTCCAACCGCATGTCGTGCCGGTCGGGGCGGCCCTTGGGCACCGAACAGAACCCGCACCCGCGCGTGCAGCGGTTCCCCAAAATCATGAACGCCGCCGCCGACCGGTGGAAACAGTCGTGTATGTTGGGGCACCGCGCCGATTCGCAAACCGTGTGCAGGTTCAACCCGCGCAGCCCGCTTTTCAGGCGGTTCAGCGATTCGAAGTGAGTGTGGCTGCGGCGCGCCCACGCCGGAAGCCGCGGCCGCGCGGCAGCGATCTGGACGAGCGGCTCACTCACGGTCCAGTCTTCTTGGCTTCAACCCCATGGCTTCCAGATCCGTCTTCGCCTTGGCCTTAGCCGCCGTCTCTTTGTACGGACCCACCACCACCCGCGTGAAATTGTTGGGGCCCGGCGTCAGATAGGCGGAGAAGCCGCGCTCCTTCAGAACCTTTAGCGTGGCTTTGGCGGACTCCTGGTTGGTGGTTGCCGTAACCTGCCAGAAGAACCCCGATGGAACGTCGGCAGCCGCGGCGCTCTTGGCCGGCGGCGCTTTCGGCGGAGCGGGTTTGGCCGGCTCCGGCTCGGCAGGCTTAGTCACCGGCGCGGGAGCGGGCGCCGTCTCGGCTTGCTTGGCCGGCTGCGTGGTGGGCTGGGGCGGCGCTTCCTGTGCTGCCGCCGGGGGTGTATCGGTGGCCGGTGCCGGCTGCTGCGCCGCCGGTTCCTGCGCTGGCTGCTGCGGCGCCGCTTGCGCCGGCTGCGGGCGCCCGTCCGTGCTGGCCACGCACGGCTGCGCATCCCCCTGCTGGGTCTTCGCGGACTTCTCCGAGTTCTGCCCCAGAATGTACCCCATGGCAACGCCCACCGCGAACAACACGATCACGATGAAGAATCCGCTCACCAGTTGGCCGTTGCCGACAATCAGCTCGAACTCGCCCGTGTCCTTGTTTCTCATGCGCTACTGTTTTCCCCCACCCGGATCGCCCGCCGCCCTGTCCAGCGCGCGGCCCAAAGAAGCAATTATATCCAGTGGAAGCGGAAATACGATGGTAGTGTTCTTCTCCACTCCGATCTCCACCAGCGTCTGCAGGTACCGCAGTTGGATCGCCGCCGGCTGCTTCTGGATCACTTCCGCCGCCATGGCCAGCTTTTCCGCCGCCGTGTATTCGCCCTCGGCGTGGATGATCTTGGCGCGCCGTTCGCGTTCCGCCTCCGCCTGCCGCGCGATAGCCCGGATCATCTGGTCCGCCAGGTCCACCTGCTTCACTTCCACCACACTCACCTTCACGCCCCATTCCGCCGTGTGCTGGTCCAGAATGGACTGCAGCCGCACGTTCAGCTTCTCGCGCTGGCTCAGCAACTCGTCCAGTTCTACTTCGCCCAGCACGCTGCGCAGCGTGGTCTGGGCCAATTGCGACGTGGCGTACAGGAAGTTCGAAACTTTCACTACCGCCAGGCACGGATCGACCACGCGGAAGAAGATCACCGCGTTCACCTTCACCGTGACGTTGTCGCGCGTCACCACGTCCTGCGACGGCACCTCCAGCGTGTCGATGCGCAGCGAAACACGCACCATGCGGTCGAGCGGCGCGAAAACCAGGAAAATCCCCGGCCCTTTCGGCGCCGATAGCAACCGGCCCAGGCGGAAAATGACTCCGCGCTCGTACTCGCGCAGGATCTTGATCGAGCTCAGCAGGTAAATCACCAGGATCGCCACCGCTACTGTAACGACAGTCGTCAGGTCGCCCATGTCATTCTCCCTTCCGGTCCGTGACCGGCTCAACCGTGAGTTTCAGCTTCACGACGGCCGTCACCCGCACCCGGGCGCCGGCCGCAATCGCCTGGGACGACTCCGCGTCCCAGTATTCCCCGTGGACGAATACCTTACCTTGCGGCGCGACCGGCGTCAACGCCGTCCCCACTTCGCCGATCATGCCCTCGATCCCGGTCACCACCTTATTGCGCCGCGCCGCCAACGCCCGCGTCAGCAGAAACAAGGTGATCGCCGAAAACGGCAACGCCAGCCCGATCGCCGTCGCCCAGTGAATGCGCAACGCCGGCCAGGGGCTGTCGATCAGCATCACCGCCCCCAGCACCATGGAAACCGCCCCGCCCGCGCCCAGCGTACCGTGGGCCGTGAACTTGGCCTCCAGCGCGAACAGAGTGAAGGCCAGCGCCAGCAGCGCCACCCCCAGCCAGTTTATGGGGAGCACCGAGATGGCGGCCAGTCCCACCAGTACCAGAATGGCGCCGATCACCCCGGGCGCAATCATCCCCGGAGACGAAAACTCCAGGTAGATGCACAGCCCGCCGATCACCAGCAGCAGCAGCGCGATATTGGGATCGGCTACTGCCCGTATGATCGTCTGCCGCAGCGTTATGCTGTAGGGCTCCACCACGGCTCCCGCCGTATGCAGCGTCACCTGCGAGCCATCGAAGCGCGTCACCACCCGGCCGTCGAGCGCCGCAAGCAGTTCCCGCTCGCCCGCCACCAGGTCGATCAGGTGCAGCTTCAGCGCCTCGCCTTCGGTGAAGGACTTGCTCTCGCGCACCGCCGTCTCGGCCACTTCGCTATTGCGCCCGCGCCGGTCGCAGATGCTGCGCAGATACGCCGCCGCGTCGTTCTCCACCTTCTTACTCATGACGGCGTCCATCTCTCCGGCCATGGCCACGGGATGCGCCGCCCCGGTATTGGTCCCCGGCGCCATCGCGGCCACGTCGCCGGCCTCCAGCAGGAAGAACCCCGCCGATGCCGCGCGGCCGCCGCTGGGCGCCACGTAGGTCACCACGGGGATGGGCGACGAGTCGAACGCCTGAATAATGGAGCGCATGGCGTCCATCAATCCGCCCGGCGTGTTCAGCCGCACCAGCAGGAGCGCGGCGTGCTCTTCCTTGGCGCGCGCCAATGCGCCGTTGACGATCTCCACCGTGATGGGGTGGACCACGCCATCCACGTCCACGGAAATCGCCTTAGGCGCCGGCGGCACGGGTTGCCCCCATGCCGCCAGGGTGAGGACGAACGCGACGATAGCTGAGCCCCGCAATCTAGCTCAAATATACACCGTTCAGACAACGTTGACTGAAATTGCCGGCGTGGGGAAGTCCGCTTTGCCCCGGCCCTCTTCGCGCCAACTCGGCGCAAATGGGCCTTTGTCATCCTAATGATAGGAACATTTTATGTGTCTGGAACCTGGCATCCGTTACAATAGAGCTAAGATCGCTGGAGAGATCTAAGCAATATGCCTACAAAGCGAACTTCCGGAAATGAACTGGTCGTCAATGCTGGCGCCGCAGCCGCTGTCACTGCCCGCCGCAAGCCTGCTTCCACTACGCGGAAGAAACCCGTTGTCTCGAAGGCGGAACCCTCCCCCGTTCTGACCGCGCCACGCCGCGCCAAAGCTTCCGCAACCAAAACCCCCGTCCCGGTGCCCGAACCGCCCACTACCGAGCAGATCGCCAACCTTGCTTACGCCATTTGGGTGGAACGCGGCTGCCAGGATGGATCGCCCGAAGAAGATTGGTTCGAAGCCGAGCGGCAACTTCTTACGAGCCGCTAATCGCCTCCGCTACTTGTACTTCCGCAGTACTGCGAGCAACCGGCCCTGAATTTGCACATCCCGCGCCGGAACGAAAATAGCTTTTAGAGCCGCATTGGCCGGCTGCAGGCGGACTGTCTCGCCCTCCCGGTAGATGCGTTTCAGCGTGGCTTCGCTCCCCGCTACCAGCGCCACCACGATATCGCCGTCCCGCGCCTCCGCCGTGCGCTCCAGCAGAATCATGTCGCCATCGCAGATGTGGTCGTCGATCATCGAGTTCCCTCGGACCTCCAGCGCATACGCGTTCGCATTGCCCGTGAAATCCCCGAAGTTCAACGTCTCCTTCTGCTCGATCGCCTCCACCGGAGCCCCCGCAGCGATCCTGCCCAGCAGAGGCACCTCCATCCCCGCCGCCCGCGGACGCCGCGTCTCCTGATGGTACTTGGGCGCCAGCTCCAGCGACCGGCTCTGGTTGAAGCCGCGCTTCAGGTAGTTCTTCCCCTCCAGCGCCAGAATGTGTTTGTGTACCGTGGCCAGCGAGGCCAACTCCAAACCGCCGGCGATTTCCTGGAAGCTGGGGCAGTAGCCATTCTCTTCCTGGAACCCCGCGATGAAATCAAGTACCTGCTTTTGCCGCTTGGTAAGAGCCATACAGCTCCTATTATTGGCGAAGAAAAAGGGAAAGTAAAGAGGATCTTAAGCCTTGGGGCGGCCTTAGGCTTGAAACAGGCCGGACTGCACTGACTCGCCAGGCAGACTCGCCGCCGCCAATCCGATTCAACACATCGCGAACGGGGCCAGTAGCAGTTTCCGGATTGGCGACTATGCACCTGGATGCGAGGCTCGTCAGGCGAGTAAGCCTAGCGGATGGAAATGTAGTTGAAAGCCATGCCCCAGGTTACTCCGCTGGCCGACGCCCAGACCTGGGCGCCGGTGGGAGCGTCGGGGGGGATGCGGACGTCCAGTCGAGCTATGCCATTGATCAATCCGGGAGCCTGGCCGGCGTAGAGCGTTTCGCCAGGATTACCGGAGACGCCAAAGTACACGGTGAGGGGGTTGCCAGGGGTGGCGGTTGGCGCGGTGGCGATCTGGCCGTCAGCGATGGATTTGTCGGGTAGATAGCCGGTGAGGAAGAAGCTCACTACGGACCCGCGCAGCGCTGGATTGTCAGCGGAATTGGGGGAACCATCCTGATTGAGCACGGCGGCGGGGCCGTTGCCGGAGAAGTTCCGGGTGAACATTCCTGGCTCCATCGCGAGCACGGGAAGGCTCACGGCTGGCGTTGCCTGGCCTTGCACCTCTATCTGCAGTTGCGTCGTCGAATTGCCGGCTAGAGAAAGGGGAGCGACCAGGTTGATCTGGCCGTATTGCGCGTAAAGAACGGGCGCGGGGATGCCATTGAACAAGACGCGCGAGCCGGCCAAGTTGGTTGGGTAGCGCCCATGAGCATCCGGCTGGGCGGTGACGCCGCCGGTGGGGCCGAGCCCGGCGCCGCGGATCGTGAGCAGTTCGCCGGGCGCAACGTCGCCAGGGAAGTTACGGGTGGCTGCATTGAGTACGCAGCCCGCGAAGAATTGGGGCGACGTGACGGGGGTTTGGTCGATTGGAAAGTGGAGTTGAAACGGATGACCTGCGGCAGGACTGGTACTGAGGCCGTTGAGAAGGTACTCGGTGGCTGACACGGATCCGGACGCGTCGACCGAAAGCCGAAGGCTCGCGGACTCAGGGCCACTGCCGAAGTAGGTGCTGTAGATCAGGCTACCTCGCGGGTCGATCTCGGTCAGGACATCGGAGAATTGGTCCGCATACCACGTCGCTGCATTGCAGGGTTGGAAGGCGTTAGTGGTGACCGGGAAGTCGGTGGCTGTGGTTGACCCGGAGATGTATGCGTTGCCAGTGGAGTCCAGGAGCACGGCGCCCGGCACGTTGTAGCCGTGGCCACCGAGGAGAGTGGAATAAACGAGCCCGGATCCCGCAGGGTTGAGTTTTGCCACGAACCCCGATGGACAGACGCCAGTCGGCTTGGCAATGAGGCTTTCATCGCAGAGAGTATCAGCCAGGAAGGGCTGGGAGAGGTCCCCGGCTGGGAAATCGGCGGAGTGGGTTTGGCCGACGACAACCGCGCTGCCATCTCCGGCGGGCACAACGGCCGTGCCGCCCTCCCAGCCGACCCCGTCAAAGACGCGAGAGAAGGTGACGTTGGTCACCGCGGCGTCCGTGCCGCCGAGCGCGGTGGAATACAACAAGGCCGATCCATCGGCCGCGACTTTGGTGACGAAGACGCCGCCATCGGTGGAGAATGCTCCTGGGGTGAAGGGGAAGTCGGAAGAGCCTCGCAGGCCAGTGAGGTAGGCGGCGCCGGTGGAATCGAGGGCAAGGCTGAAAATGGCATCGGTACTGCTGCCGCCGAGATAGGTCGAAAATTCGAGTGCAGTTCCGGCGGCATTCAACTTTGAGACAAATCCTGTGGCGCAGTTCGAGGTGACGGGCTGGTAGCCGCACTGCGTCCCAGCGCGATAGGTGGACCGCAGTGGTTTGACTGTGGGGAACTTTGACGATCCTGTTTCGCCCGCGATCCAGGCTTCGCCGGCGGCGTTTACGCGGATGGCGTGGGGGAAATCGGAGCTTTCACCCCCAAATACGGCGGCATATAACAGGGCTGAGCCATCGGCGGAGAGTTTGGCGACAAACAGGTTGCCCTGCTGAGTGTGAAACGCCCCGGGCGTGGGGAGGGCTGCGTCAGCAGTACGGCCGGTGACGTAGATATTGCCGGACGAATCCACATCAAGATCCACGATGCTCTCATTTAGACCATAGGAGAGGCAGGCGACGAAAACCGTCGAATTGCCGGCTGTCCTGATTTTCCGGACATACGTGATGCTGCAGGGTATGGGATAGCTGCCGCCGTCCCAGATCGGCCTATAGACCGTGCCGCAGCTCGATGGTACGTTCGAAGGTTTATAGGCTCCCGGTGTGGCGGCGGGCGGGCTGGAGGATACGCCAAAGACGTAGATGTAGCCGGAAGCGTCGGAAACGGTCCGGGCGCCTTCGGGCAGGCTTGACGCCGTGGCGTTGGCGGTGAGCAGGAACGTGATGACAGCGAGGTAGCGGCCCGGCATTGTGTCGACTCTAAGACCCCGGGGAGGGGAGAATCACCTACAGGAGGGCGGAAAAAATGACTGGAAGCGCACTCATGAGAAAGTCGTGGTCCGTATCTTCTTGGGTATCGGCGACGCGAGTCGACGTTCGATCTTGCCTTAGCGTAGCTTACGGGCAGACTGCTCCCTGGTCCACTGCCTGCGCCGGGAGAAATGCACTTTGGCCCCGCGAGAGCATCGCGGCGCTCGCTGCAACGCCAATTTTGGGCGCGCCCAGGGTCTCCGTGACGGGAGGATCCGAGAAGGCACGTCAAGCCACCGATAAACACGGATAAGCGAAAAACTTCTTATCGGTGTTCATCGGTGTTTATCGGTGGCTCAGTATTCTTGCCGATCCGCGCTACCGACCTGTCCCTACGGCATCGGCACCAGGTGCCCGGAGAGCGACACGTTGAAGGTGAAAGTGAACGGCGCGAAACCGGCGTACGCCGGCGACACCGTCAGCGAGTCGGCATATACCGTGAGCCCCTTCGCCAGATAGAGTTGGTTGGCGCCCGGAATGTTCACTGGGGAGGGAGCCGGGTCAAGATAGTAACTGGCCGAGCCGCCCCCGTTCAGCGACGACTGCAGAATGATGGTCGGCTGAATCGGCCCGCTCAGCGAGTCCGCAATGCCGCTGACGGTGATGAAGTCCACCACCAGGCGTTGCCCGGCGGGGATGGTGATGGCCTGCGGGTTGAGCTGCAGGTTGAAACTCGTCTGAAACGCGTTCTTCGCGTCCACCCCCTGCGTCGGCACCGGGTTCGCCGATGTGTTCGCCACGGTAACCAGGGCGCTCACCGCTGCGCGCACGCTGCGCGAAGTGGCCACGCCCAGAATCAAACTCAGCCCGATGACGCTCAGCGTCATGAGCGAAATCCTGCCCAATCGTTTCATGTTGTCCCTCTCCTAGTGGTTAGTCTCTGAGTACGTCGCGCCGCGGATCAGATCCGTGGGCGCCGCCGCCGTGCCGCCGCGATCCAGACTATCGCGCCGATTCCGCACATCCACAATCCGCCGGGCTCGGGCGTCGCCGTCCCGCTGTCCGGTGTGGTGATATCCAGCGCCCAGTTGGCCGTATCGCTGATACAGTGAGTCTCGTCGGTGCAGGTTTGGAATCCGCTGGTGAGATCCGTGAACCCGTCACCCAGCGTGGTTCCGAAGCCGATCGCCGCGCTGGGAATGTAGGCGCCGTCGGTGAGAAGCACGGTGTAAGTACCCGCGGTTAACGCGAAAGACATGGCAACGTCCCCGCATTCCGCCGCGCCGCCAATCGTCCTCGTGCCCGCGGGCGGACAGCCCTGGTTAGCCGTGAAGTTACTAAGATCGTCGGACGTGCCGTCGATGAATACTGCGCCATCGCCCGTGCCGGAGAACAGTCCTACGAATGGATCGAACCCTCCCGCGGCGAATCCCCAGGTCTGCCAGGACAGGTTCCCGGCGCTTGCCAGTGTCACCGTGATCTGAGTGGAGTCGTCTTGTGGCGACGCCAGCGTGCCAGTGTAGGAAATGGTGCCGGCGCCCGCCGCGCCGGCCGCCAATACAACCGCCGCAAGGAAATTCCCTGCCTGCATAATCCGCCCCTCCGAGTCGAGAATCTTGCGCCCCGTTATCGGGGTCTTCTCTCTACACGGATATGCGGAAAACCGGGGACGAATAACGCGCCACAAGTGTAAACATGCAATGCGCCGGCCCGCGCCGCTTCAGCTCATTCCGCACATGCCGGGATTGCAGCGCCCGCCGTTGGGGCACATGGGCGCCTCGGCGGACTTGCTCCCGCCCGAGTGCGCCGCGAACGTCGATAGCTCCTGCCGCAGATGCTTCTCACCGCAGGAGGGGCAGGTCAACTCGGCAACGTCGGAGCGGCGCACCAGTTTCTCGAACTTCGTGCCGCAGTCATCGCATCGGTATTCGTATATGGGCATGGCTTCCTAATACCGATGATACAGTGCGCCGCCCCGCCGCGCCTACTTCCCCTTCTCCACCGCCATCCGCATTTCCGTGAACTGCGCAGCCGGTTTGCCTTCCTCGCCGGACCACATCTCCATCGCCGGCCCGGCGGGCATGTATCCCTGCTCCACCACCGATTTCAGGAATGCCACCCAGCGCCCGCCCGAGTCCGCTCCCCACGCTCCCTTCACCACGGCCGACGCCGCCAACCCCGTCGGCAAGGTCACCACTTCGAACGGCGCCTCGGCCTGCGTGCCCGCAGCCACCGGATATCCGGCCTCCCAATGCCCCTCATCCCAGAAGCGCCCCATCGGCGGACCAGCCGGAGCCACCCTTTGCGTATTCAAAAACGCCGCCACTCTTTGCAGCGCGGCCGGTGCCTGCGCGTATGATCCCGTCATCGGCGCAACCACCGCGGTTCTTGCGCCCGCCTGCGCGATCTGCACACGCATAGCCTGCGGCGCCTGCGAAGCCGCTCGGCCCGCCGCCACCATGGAGGTGTATCCCGCCGGAGGAGTCAAGTCAAACAGAGCGCGATCCACGTCCTTATCCACGCGGATGTTGCGGATGTGCATCTGGCGGGCCGGCTTGCCCGCTTCCTGAACCGCGATGTCGACATGGTCCGCCTCGCGCGTTCCCGCGTCAACCCAAAGGTCGAACGCTGTAACCCCCGAAATCCCGGTGTTGTCCGGCGCCTTGCGCAAGCGATAGCCCAGCAGCCTTTTGCCGCCGGCCCGCTGCTCGCCCAGCAACTCGTCCGCGCTCTGGGGAAGCGACCTCAGACGATTCAGGAACTCCTCCTGCTGGGCCACACTCTCGACTTGTTTGCCTTCCTCAGCCAGATAGGTCCGGCTGGCATGAAACAGCACGAGTTGCTTACCGCTAGTGCCGTCCGCCCTAATTTCAATGCCCCAAGAGCAATTGATCCGCCGGTATCCCGGAGCGAGGAAGCTGAGATCCACCGAGACATCCGGCGCCGTGTTCAGAACCACCGTGTAGCCGATCGACGTAGCGCCCCGCAGCCGCTCCGCTGCGGCCGCGTACACCCGGGCCGCGCCGTCCTCACGCGGAATTAGCACCAGCGCCACCACCGCCGCCGCCACCAGCACCGCGGCCATGGCCATCCCGCGCACCCACAACCGGTTGGGCGGCCGCTGTTCCACCCTGCCCCGGAACTCACTCAGCCTGCGGCGCAGCCGTTCTTCGACGGCGGCCGGAATCTCCCCCTGCGTGCTCCCGCGCATCAGTTCGTCCACCTCGTCGTTGGCGTTCCGGTCAAGCATGACTGCCCTCCTCCTTGCGTATCGCTGGAATCAAGTGCGAGAGCAACTCGCGCAGCCTGGCGCGGGCGCGCGCCACATGCTTGCGCACCGTCGCCTCCCGGCAATCCATGGCCGCCGCGATCTCGGCGTAGGGGATCTCCTCCACCGCGTGCATCAGAATCGCGCGGCCCTGGTTTTTCGAGAGGCGCCCGATAGCCCGCAGTACCTGGGCGTCCCGCTCCGCGCCCGCTACGGCCTCGCTGGCCGCCGCACCGGAGTCCGCGAGGTCTTCCGCCACCGCCGCCGCGTCCACCCACTTCCCTCTGCGCACCTTGCGCCGCAGCGCGTCGTGTGCCGCGTTGATGCAGATGCGCAGAACCAGCGCCTGCGGATTGGGGTGCGCCCGTATGCGCTCCCACTTCTTCCAGACCGTTAGCAAGGCCTCCTGGAAGGCATCCTCCGTCTCGCCCGGATCCCTCACGATGCGCCATACGCCCCGCATCATCCGGTCCTCGATAGGCGCGATCAACTGCTCGTATTCCCACTGCCGCTGGTTACTCATTGCTCTCACCAGGGAAACGCCCGCCGCACCGGTTTTGTGGACACTCCCACGCGCCGCGCAATTCTTTACATTCCGCTATTCCCTTTTTGTTCGCCTTGTGATATAGTCCCGTAAATGAGCCCACAACTGCAACCTTACGACTTTGCCAACCAACTTCTCGCCAGTCAGGATTTCTTCCAGCGGTCCACCAGCGTCCTCGAAGAGGCCGACTCCGGGTTCCGTCCGCGGGAAGGAATGATGACCGTGGCGCAACACGTCGGACACACCGCCCACACCATCGAGTGGTTTATCGAAGGCGCTGCGCGGCCCGAAGGCTTCGACCTGGATTTCGCGAAGATGGCCGCCGTCATCGATGCCGTCACTTCGCTCGACGCAGCCCGCAAGTGGCTGGCAACCGCCTACGCCAACGCCGTCCAGTTTCTCCGCTCGCAAAGCCCCGCGGATCTGGCGAAGCCACTCCCACCCGGCCCCGTCATGGGCGGCCAACCCATCAGCGATATCGTATGGGCCATGGTCGAACACACCGCCCACCATCGCGGCGCCCTGACCGTCTACTCCCGCGAACTCGGCAAAGTCCCCCCGATGCCGTACGGCGGCTGACATTCGCTCGTCCTATGTGGGGCAGGCTGGCAGCCTGCGGCGGGTTGTCAACCCGCCTTCCGATCTGTCAGCCCGCCCCCCGGGACGCCCGGCTCGCTATTCCGGGGCGTCCGCCGTCCCCAAATGGAGAGCCACGATCCCCCCGGTCAGATACTCGTAGCGCACTTCCGCGAACCCCGCCTCGCGCATCATCCGCGTCAGCGCCTCCGCGCCCGGAAACTTGCGCACCGATTCCGGCAGGTACGCGTAGGCGTCGCGGCTGCCCGACAGCGCCCCGCCGATAACCGGCAGCACCCGCCTCGCATAGAAATGGTAGACCGCTGCGAACAGGCGGTTCGGTGGCTGCGAAAACTCCAGAATGGCGGCCACCCCGCCGGGCCGCAGCACGCGGCGCATCTCCGCCAGGCCCGCCCGGTAATTGGCCAGGTTGCGGAATCCGAAAGCCACCGCGATCAGATCCAGCGACCCGTCGCGTAGCGGCAGGTTCAGTGCGTCGGAAGCGAACAGCGCCACGCGGGCGCGCCGCCGGGCGATCTTGCCTTGCGCGGGAACCAGCATGGGGTGGCAGAAATCCGATCCCAGAATCCGCACGCCCGCCCCGCCGCGCTTCTCCAGAGCCAGCGCCAGGTCGCCGGTGCCGCAGCAGATGTCCAGCACGCGCGCGCCCGGCCGCTCCATCGCGTGCCGCACGCGGCGCACGGTGTAGGCCCGCCACCAGCGGTCCAGGTTCCCGCTCAGCAGGTGGTTCGCCAGGTCGTAGCGGTGAGCCACCCGGCCGAACATGTCGCGCACCCAGCGCGCCGCCTCGCGCTCCGTGCGCGCGCCCTCGGGCGTAGTGCCCGTGGGGTTGGCCCCGCTCATTCGAGCGCCAGCTTGATGGCTTCGCGCACCGCCAGTTCGTCCACACCCGAGACCACCGTGACCTCGCCGATGCGCACCGGCAGCACGAAATGGACCTGCCCGCGCACGGTCTTCTTGTCGTGCACCAGGCGCTCGAACAGGTGCTCGGCAGGAATGCCGTCCACTGGCGGGATGGGGCCGTACGTGCCCAGCATCTCGATGATCTCGACCGCGTCCTCGGCGGATAGATGCCCCGTCATCTCGGCCAGATGCACCGCCGCGCGCATGCCCCAGGCGACGGCCTCGCCGTGCAGGAATCGCGTGTACCGCGTCTCGGCTTCGAGCGCGTGGCCGAAGGTGTGGCCGAAATTGAGAATGCGCCGCAGGTCGCCTTCCCGTTCGTCGGCCGAGACAACCTCGGCCTTCATGCGGACGGAGTCGGCGATGATGCGGTCCTCGGCGTGGTGCTCTCGCCCCAGCACCGCGTCGCTCCGCTCGGCCATAAACCGGAATAGCGCTGGCTCCCTGATGATGCCCGCCTTGACGATCTCCCACAGGCCCGAGCGGTATTCGCGCTCCGGCAGCGTCCGGAGCAGCCCCGGATCGATCAGCACCGCCAGCGGCTGATGGAAACTGCCGATCAGGTTCTTCCCGATCTCAAGGTTCACCCCGGTCTTGCCGCCCATCGAGGCATCCACCTGCGCCAGCAGCGTGGTGGGGACTTGCAGCACCGGAATGCCGCGCATGAAGATGGCGGCCAGAAATCCCGCCATGTCGGTGACGATGCCGCCGCCGAAGGCGATCACCACGCTGGTGCGGTCGCCGCCCGCGCGCACCATTTCTTCCGCCAGCGCTTCGAGCGGCCCCAGGCGCTTGCTCTCCTCTCCTCCGGGCAGATGCAGAACGGTGTGCGGCACCGCAGACAGCGCCACGGCGAGCGCGTGGCCGACGTGCCGCCAGACGTCTTCCGTGGAAACGACGAAAATCCGGCCGGCCTTAGGTGGCAGGTACTCGGCCGCACGGGCCACCAGGCCGCGCTCCACCACGGCGGAGTAGCAGCGCTGCGGTGTTTCGACGCGAAACGTGGGCATACGCAAGTTGTACCACGGCGGAGGGGGCTTCACGCCCTCAGTCCCAGAGCGCGTACTCCAAAGTCACCTCCACGGTTCCCGCGCTCACCGAACCCGGCTCCAGCCGCCACCGTTTCGCGGCCTCCTCGGCACTGGGACACAGTAACGGATGGCCCGAAACGGCCGACGCGCCGCGCACCTCGCCCGTTGCCGGCTCCACCGTAAGCCGCAGTTTGACTCTCCCCTCGACTCGCGGCTGCATGGCGTTGGCCGGATATTGCGGCGCCGCGAATTGCGTGAACCGGTATGCATCGGCGTCCACCAGCCGCGGAACCGGCCGCTTCTCCGTGTCCTCCTGAGTAACTGGGCCGCGATAGTGCTCTAACAGGAACCGGAAGGTCGAATCCGCCGGGTTCCCCGTGCCGGCCTTCCGTGCCACCGCCAATCCGGCATCGTGGAGCCCGGATCTCAACTCGGGAACCAGCCTCTCGCCTTCGTCCTGTTGAGAAAGGTTGTTCTTCCCGGCCGAGTCATGGAAAATGTGCCCGGAACCAAACGCCGCCTCGATGATCTCCCCGTCGAGTTTCCACAGCCGGGCGAACCCGGGATACGCCTGAGCGAGACGCTCCTGGTCCACGAGCAACTTCGATGGCAGCCGGAGCACCACGGACCGCGTGCCGCACCGCGCCACCACGCCGAGACCTGTGTATTCAACCCCGCCGAAGGGTGTTTTACCGAGTTTCTTGACCGCGGCGTCCAGGGTGCCCTGGTTCACCGCACAGAGATAAGCTCCTTTGACCAGGTTGGCGGGAGACATGTTGTGCATCCGCGTTTCCGCGGCTTGAACCAGCGGCCGGGGCGTGGAAGCGTTGACGTACTCGATGTTGACGTAACGGACCAGCGTGTCCACTCCGTCCTGCCACGCGTGTAACAAGGTATCGGCTCCGCCCGGGATGTAATCCGTGGAACTCGCCGTAACAATATAAAACTCCTGCAATTTGGCCGAATCCGCGCGGCCCGCGGCCGCCGTCATCGCAAGGAGGATTAGCACTCGGTTCATCTGAGTCTCACTCCTTCCGCAGATGATCATACCCAAGCGGCGGGAGCGGTGTTCCATCCAGCATCACGTCACCCGCACGGCCCTTGCGGAGCCTGCCGATGCGCGTCAGCGCCACTCCCTCGAAGCTCGCAGGAACACGCGTGCGCGCCTGCGCCGTGAACAGCAACTCGTAATCCTCGCCGCCGTGCAGGGTCTGTTCGAGCGAAGCGCCGGCGAAGCGCGGCGGGGCTTCGATCTCGGCGCTCACTCCCGATTCCAGCGCCAGCCTGCGCAGGTCGAGCGAAAGCCCGTCGCTCAGGTCCATGGCGGCGGTGGCGCGCACCCGCTCGCGCAGAAAGCGTCCCAGCGCCAGCCGCGGCTCGGGGCGCGCATGCCGTTTCCACGCGGCCTCGCGACGCGCCCGGCCGGGCCCGCGCGCCAATCCCAGTGCCGATCCGCCCAGCCTGCCCGAAACGTAGATGGCGTCCCCGGCCCGCGCGCCGCCGCGCCGCAGTGCCTTACCTCGCGGCACCGCCCCGCACACCACGATGTCGCACACCGCCAGCGCCCCGTGTCCCAGGTCGCCGCCAGCCAGCGGCGTCATCTCGCGCCGCGCCAGGCGCAGCAATCCGCGATAGAAGCCGTCCACCCACTCTTCCGTCTGCCAGGGAGCCAGTACTAGCGATACCAGGCAGAACCGCGGCTCCCCACCCATGGCGGCGATATCGCTCAACCCGCGGGCCAGCGTTTTCCATCCCACGTCTTCGGCAGTGTGCGTGGCGGGCAGGTAGTGCGTGCCTTCCACCAGCAGATCGGTGGTGAATAGCAGATCCTCGGCCGAGCCGCGCGGGCGGAACACCGCGCAATCGTCGCCGATGCCCATCACCAACTCCGCCGAGGGCGCCCGAAACGCGCGCCGCCGGATGCGTTCCACCAATTCCAGCTCGCTGGCCATGGTATCACCGTAACATTCCCTACTTGACCGCATCCATGCCATCTGAGAGAATACCTACGCAGTTCGAACAATAGGTTGTTTTGCCGCGCCTGGATCCTTGCTAGTAAGCCACGGAAGTTCGCTTTCCTCGTGGGAACCCAAGAGCACGACGAACAAGTCATAGGAGAAGCTGTAGTGAAGGAAAAAGGTACTGTGAAGTGGTTCAATGCCGCCAAAGGATACGGATTCATCCAGAGGGCGAGCGGCGACGATGTGTTCGTCCACTTTTCCGCAATCCAGTCTGCCGGTTACCGGAGCCTGGATGAAGGCGCCGAGGTGGAGTTCGAGGTCAAGCAGGGGCCGAAAGGCCTGCAAGCCGAGAACGTCTTGAAGGTCTGACGCGGTTTTCCAGTCCAACAAACGGGGATAGGGCCCTCCGGGGCCCTGTTTGTTTTGTGGGGCAGGCTGTCAGCCTGCGGCGGGTTGTTAACCCGCCTGGGCGGCATCGTGCAAGGACCGCCCAGGCGGACTGACAGTCCGCCGCAGGATGAATCCTGCCCCACATAGCGCCGGGGATGCACTTCACATATCGCGCACCTGCCCGCGCCCAGCCCTTTCCCGCTATACTGGACACAGATGGCCCCGGATGTGTGCGCCCGCGTACGGTTTGCAGCGCTGTTGTTGCTGCTGTGCCTGGTAGTTGCCGCCCAATCCGCCGCTCTGGTTTCCCAGAACGAACAGCATGATGGCCACTGCTGCGCCCTCTGCCATGTGGGCCCGGTGCCATTCCTGCACACGCAGCCGGCTATCGTCATCACCCCGGTATTCTCCGCGGTGTATCTGGAGCCCGCTCCCGAGTTTCAGCCATTTCACCAGGTCGCACTCCCAACCGGTTCTTCCCGCGCGCCTCCCGCCGCCTCCCTCCATTCGTAGGGTTCGCGGTTCGACGGCAACGCATGCCGCCGTTCGCGCATCGATCAATCAATAGGAACCATGGAGGCAATCGTTCAATGCCGACCCGTAGGGAGTCGTGGCTGCCCGCCGCGCTGTCGCTGGCGCTGGGTATTTCGCAGTGCGCCTGTGGAACGCTGAAGAGCGTCGAGAGCAAGCCCGCCTCTGAATCCGCGGCCGTCAGCCCCGCCCTGTTCACCGTTCCCCAGGACCAGATGGCCCATCTGAAAGTCGTGCCCGTGGAAAGCCGCGTCTGGCAGGTGGCCGTCCACACCACCGGCACTGTGGATTGGGATGCCGACCACACCACCCAGGCCATCACCCAGGTGAACGGCCCCATCACGCGCATCATGGTGGACACAGGCGCCACCGTCAAAGCGGGCGATCCGCTGCTCTACGTCTCCAGTCCCGATGTCGCCAACGCCATTTCCGCATTTCGCAAGGCCCGCAACCGCGAGGTGCTCGCCAAGCGCATCGTGGACCGCATGAAGGATCTGCTGGCGCGCGGCGCCGTCGCCGGAAAGGACGTGGAAAGCGCCGAGGCCGATTACAACGACGCCATGACCGACGTGCAGACCAGCCTGCAGGCGCTGCGCATCTTCGGCATCACGCGCGCACGAAATCGACCAGGCCGAGCAGCCAGGGCAGCACCATCGGCACGGAACTGGCGGTGCGCGCGCCCATTGCCGGCGTGGTGGTGCAGAAACTGGTCTCGCCCGGAATGTTGATTCAGGCCGGCGCCACCGTCTGCTTCATGCTCAGCGACGTCTCCACCGTCTGGGTGCAAGGCCACATCTTCGACCGTGACCTGCCGCTCGTCCGCACGGGCGACCCCGTCGAGGAAACCAACCCCGCCAGCGCGCGCACCTTCCGCGGCACGGTGAGTTACGTCGGCGCCTTCGTGGACCCGGCCACGCGCACCACCCCGGTGCGCATCGTCACCCATAACATCGATGGCCTGCTGAAGAAGGACATGTTCGTGGAGGCCACCATCTCCACCTTCACGCGTTCGAGCGTGCTGGCGGTGCCGCTGGCCGCGGTGCTGCGCGACGATAAGAACGAGCCCATCGTTTACGTGGAAGCCGAGCCGGGCAAGTTCGCGCAGCGCTCGGTCGAAATCGGCACCCAGCAGGAAGGCTTGGTCGAGATCCGCGGCGGCCTCGCCAAAAGCGACCGCGTACTGGCCGATGGCAGCCTGTTCGTGCAATTCGCCACCAGCATCCAATAGAGCCCCCACATGATCGCACGACTCGTTTCCTTCGCGCTCAAGCAGCCGTTTCTCATCGTGGTGGCGGCGCTGGCCATGATGATCTGGGGCGCATATTCGTTTCAGAAGCTGCCTATCGACGCTTACCCGGACCTTTCCCCGCCGCACGTCGAGTTGATCACTCAATGGCCCGGCCACGCTTCCGAGGAAGTCGAGCGCCTGGTCACCATTCCGCTCGAAATCGAACTCAACGGCATCCCGCGGCTGGACTCGCTGCGCTCCATTTCGCTCTACGGCCTCTCCTTCATCGCCATGAATTTCGAGTACGGCGCGGACCCCTACTTCGTCCGCGAGCAGGCCTTCGAGCGCATGGCCGGCGCGCAAATGCCCAGCGGCCTCACGCCCAGCCTGTCGCCGCTCTATAGCCCCAGCGGCCTCATCTACCGCTACGTTTTGCAGAGCCCGGACCGTTCGCCGCAGGATCTCAAAGTGCTCGAAGACTGGGTGCTGGAACGCCACTACCGCTCGATACAGGGCGTGGCCGACGATTCCGGCTTCGGCGGCACCACCATGCAATACCAGGTGCTGCTCGACCCCAACAAGCTGTTCGCCTATGGCGTCAGCGTGCCGCAGATCTTCCAGCAACTGGGCAACAACAACGCCAACGCCGGCGGCGGTTTCTACACCCAGGGCGGCCAGTTCTATTACATCCGCGGCCTGGGCCTGGTGCGCAATACCGAGGACATCGGCAACATCATCGTGCAGGAAAAAAACGGCATCCCCGTACGCATCCGGGACCTCTCGCAAGTGCGGATCGGGTTCGCGCCGCGCCTCGGCCAGTTCGGCTACATGCACCAGGATGAGGCGGTCGAGGGCGTCATTCTCATGCGCGTGGGAGAGCAGGCCCAGGTGATCCTCAAGCGCGTCGAGGCGATGACCAAAGATCTCAACGAGCACGTGCTGCCGCCCGACGTCAAGATCGTGCCCTACTACGACCGGCAGGGCCTCATCGAGGAGACCACCACCACGGTCGAAAACAACCTGCTGCGCGGCATGCTGCTGGTGCTGGTGATCCTGGGGCTGTTCCTGTTCAACGTGCGCACCGCGCTTATCGTGGCGGTGACCATTCCCTTCGCCCTGCTGTTCTCCTTCATTTGCCTCGATTGGCAACACATTCCCGCCAACCTGCTCTCCATCGGCGCCATCGATTTCGGCATCATCGTGGACGGGTCGGTAGTCATGGTGGAGAACATCTTCCGAGAACTGGCCGCCCGCAAGGACGAGCCTTACGAACTGGTCGCGGTGATCCGCGCCGCCGCGCGCGATGTGGAGCGGCCAATCTTCTACGCCATTGCCGTGATCATTGCCGGCTACCTGCCCATCTACGTGCTGAGCGGCCCATCCGGCCGGCTGTTCCAACCGATGGCGGATACCATGTCGTTTGCGCTGGTGGGCGCGCTGCTGTGCACTCTCACGGTGCTGCCAGTGCTGTGCGCTTACTTCCTGCGCAAGCACGTGCACGAGCCGCGCGTGCCGATATACGAGGCCATTCGCGGCCTCTACGGCCACATGCTGGGCTGGTGCCTGCGCCACCGCTTCGCGACGGTCGCGGCGGTTCTGGCGGTGTTCGGCGCCTCGCTGCTGTTGATCCCCTCCATCGGCGGCGAGTTCATGCCCCACCTGGATGAAGGCGCGCTGTGGGTGCGCGCCACCACGCCCTACACCATTTCCTTCGAAGAGGCGTCCAAGCTGTCGCCGCAGATCCGCGAGATCCTGCTCAGCTTCCCGCAGGTGACCACCGTGGCCAACGAGTTGGGCCGCCCCGACGACGGCACCGACCCCACCGGTTTCTACAACAACGAATTCTACGTGGGACTGAAGCCTTACAACGACCCCGCCTGGCAGGGCGAACTGCACACCAAGCCGCTGCTCATCGAGGCCGTGCAGAAGAAACTGGCGGCCTTCCCCGGCGTCATCTTCAATTACACCCAGCCCGCCGAAGACGCCGTGGACGAAGCCGAAACCGGCCTCAAGAGCGCGCTCGCCGTCAAGATCTTCGGCGGGGATCTCAACCTGCTGAGCGAGAAAGCCACCCAGGTGAAGGATATACTGACGAAGACGCCCGGCATTACCGAGATCACCGTGGTGCGCGAAACCGGCCAGCCCAGCCTGATCGTCACGCCCGACCGCGCCAAACTGGCGCGCTACGGCCTGAACGTGAGCGACATCAATACACTCATCGGCACGGCCATGGGCGGCCAGGCCGCAACCCAGGTGATTCAGGGCGAGCGCCAGTTCGATCTGGTGGTGCGCATGCAGGAGCCTTTCCGCAGCGACGAGAACGCCATCCGCAACATGCTCATCGCCACGCCCGACGGCCAGTACATGCCGCTCGGCCAGTTCTGCGACGTCCGCGTCGAGAGCGGCGCCTCGCTCATTTACCGCGAATCCAACTCGCGCTACATCGGCGTGCAGTTCAGCGTGGAGGGCCGCGACCTGGCCAGCGCCGTGGCCGAAGCCCGCAAGCGCGTGGACGCCGCCGTCAAGTTACCCGTCGGGTATAAGTTCGATTGGGGCGGCGAGTATAAGGAGTATCTGGCCTCGCAGGCCCAGATGAAGGTCATTCTGCCCATGACCGTGATTCTGATTCTCGGCATCCTGTTCGCGCTCTATGGGAACTTCAAGTTCCCGGTGATCATCTTCCTGAGCGTGCTGGTCACCGAGCCCGTGGGCGGCCTGCTGGCGCTGCGCCTCACGCACACCAATTTCAGCGTGTCCTCCATGCTGGGCTTCGTGGCGCTGATGGGCGTGGCCGTGCAAACCAGCGTCATTCTGTACTCGTTTATCAACAAGCTGCGTCTGGAAGGGAAGGACATTCTGACCGCCACGCTGGAAGCCTCGATGTTGCGCCTGCGTCCCATCATGATGACCGCGCTGGTGGCCTGTTTCGGCCTGCTGCCGGCGGCCATGTCGACGGGCATCGGCAGCGATTCGCAGAAGCCCTTCGCCATCGTGATCGTGGCCGGTCTGGCCTCGCGGCTGCTGCTTTCCATTTTTTTGTCGCCCGTGCTCTACGCCCTCGTGGCGCGCGACCGGGATACGTTAAAGGTATGAGGTTACCCATGCGAAGAGTCTATTGGTGCTGTTTGGCACTCGTGTCCGTGGCGGGGTTCGCCGCCGGGCAACCAGCCATCGACTGGCCGCGGGTGCGAGCCCGCTTCGCCGCGGCCAACCCCACGCTGCGGGCGGGCGAAATCAACATCGACGAATCCAAGGCGGCCGAGATCACGGCCTATCTCCGTCCCAATCCGGGCGCGGCGTTCAGCGTGGATCAGTTTCAGCCCTTCTCGTTCAACCCTTACCGGCCGCTCACCGCGGCGTTCCCGCTCATCACTCTGAACTACCTGCACGAGCGCGAACACAAGCGCGAGCTGCGGCGGGAGAGCGCCCAGGAAGCCACCGCCATCAGCCAATCGCAACAGGCCGACCTCATCCGCACGCTGCTCTTCAGCCTGCGTAGCGCCTTCGTGCAGACCCTGCAGGCCAAGGCCGTGCTGGCATTGGCCAAGGACAACCTCGAATACTTCGACAAGGAACTGGTCATCAGCCGCGACCGCTTCAAAGTTGGCGACATCGCCCAGGTGGATTTGAACCGCCTGGAATTGCAGCGCGTGCAATACGAATCCGATTTTCAAACCGCGCAAGTGAACCTGCGAACCGCCAAGATCCAGTTACTGCAGTTGATCGACGACCGCACCCCGGTGGACCGCTTCGACGTCTCCGGCCCCTTCGAGTTCAACGAGAGCGTCCTCCCGCTCGAAGATTTCCGCGCCCAGGCGCTGGACGCGCGGCCCGATCTGAAGGCCGCCGTGCAGGCTATCCAGATGGCCAAGACCGATCACAAACTGGCCGTGGCCAACGGCTCGACCGACCCCACCTTCACCTTCGACGTAGGCCACAACCCGCCGCTCGACGGCTACATCGGTTTCGGCGTGCAGATCCCGCTGCGCATCTTCGACAAGAATCAGGGCGAAAAACTGCGCACCGAACTGGACATCGCCCGCGCCGAGAAACTCAAGGCCGCCGCCGAAGCCCAGGTTTACGCCGACGTCGATTCGTCCTACGCCACGCTTGCCAGTACCGTCGAGTTACTCAAGCCTTACAAGGCGAAGTATCTGGACATGGCCCGGAGCGTGCGCGATACCACCGAGTACTCCTACCAGCACGGCCAGGCGGCGCTGGTGGATTACCTCGATTCGCAGCGCGATTACCGCGCCACTTACGTCGCCTATCTCAACCTGGTGGGAGCGTACCTATCGGCCGCGGCGCAGATGGACCTGGCGGTGGGGCGGGAAGTGGTGCGGTAGAGGCGCGCCAACACCGTGACCGCTGGATGACGTTCCTTTGCCTCGGGCCGTTCGCTAACGCTCGCGGTTCCGGGGGCGGGGCACACGGAACCGCGAGCGTTAGCGAGCGGCCCGGCTAACGCACCAAATCGCGCAGTCAGGCTAACGGTTACGGCACCACCACAACCTTGCCGAACTGCTCGCGGTTCTCCAGCCGGCGGTGCGCCGCGGCAATTTCCGCCAGCGGATAAACCCGGTCAATCACCGCTTTCAGTTGCCCGCGGAAAACGAACTTCAACACTTGGTGCAGCTCGCCCATGGTCCCCAGGTACGACCCCAGCAGGCTCCACTGCTTGCTGAAGAGGTACCGCAGGTCCAGCTTGGCGTCGTAACCAGTGGTGGCGCCGCAAGTCACCACGCGCCCGTCCGGAGCCAGCGATTCCAGGCTCTTGGGCCAGGTGGCCGCGCCCACGTGCTCCACCACCACGTCCACGCCGCGCTTGCCGGTGATCTTGCGCACCTCGGCCGAAATGTCCTGGCGGTAGTGGTCAATGACGAAATCCGCGCCCAGTTCGCGCGCCTTGGCGAGCTTCGCCTCGCCGCCCGCGGTGGCGATGACGCGGCAGTGGAACATCTTGGCGATCTGAATGGCCGCCGACCCGACGCCGCTCGAAGCCGCCAGCACCAGCACATCTTCGCCCGGCTCCAGGCGCGCCCGCGTCATCAGCATGTGCCAGGCCGTGAGGAACACCAGCGGGACCGCGGCCGCGCTTTCGAAATCGAGCCCATCGGGAATGGGGATGACGCCGTACTCCGGCGCGGCCAGCAGTTCGGTGTAGCCGCCGTCGCGCCCATAGCCGAACAGCGTGAAGCGGCGGCAGAGCGTGTCGTGGCCGCGCAGGCACGCCTCGCATTGCCGGCAACTGAGCCCCGGCGAAAGCAGCACGCGCCAACCCGGCTGCACCCGTTCGCACAGCGCGCCCACTTGCACCACTTCGCCCGCGATGTCGCTGCCCAGCACCAGCGGCAACGGGAAGCGCATGCCAGGGATGCCCGCGCGCACGAACAGGTCGAGGTGGTTCAACGCGCAGGCGCGCACGCGGACGAGCACTTCGTTGGCCTTGATGGCGGGCTCGGGCGCCGTCTCGTAAGTCAGCGCTTCCGGACCGCCGTGTTGGTGAATGCGCGCCAGGTGCATGCTGACAGTGTAGCGCCTGAGGGAAACAACGGGCCACAGACAAGCGCCGATGAGCAGTTCCCTTCGACGGTTATCCGCGGCCAGTTGCGTTACTGGCGCACTGCTGGAACTTCGCTCCGTCCCGCGGAGTCTACTCATTGTGGCCACGGTGAGTGCGATGCGGATTGGGGAGCCACGGGTCCCTCGACGCCGGCTCATCTGGATGCCGCAGCCGCACGGAATCGCCGGTGTGATCGGCGTGCTGGCGGTGGTCATAGCTGTGGCGCTCTGGACGGAGGAGCCGAAGGGTATTCTCGCGTTCACCACCGGGCAGCACTTGAAGGCGTTCAGCGTAGACCCGCGGCTCAAGCCGCCAGTTCTACGAATTGACGCGAAGGGACTGTGGTTTCTGGACGGCGAAGCGGTTACTGCCGAGGGTTTCCCCGCCGCCTTGAAGAGGTCGCTCAGCCGCCGTCTGGATCGGTTCGTGTATCTCGATGCGCACCCCGATCTTGACTACCGTGTCCCCGTGCGGGCCATGGATATGATTCAAGGCCTGCACGCCAAGGTCATCCTCATGCCGCCCGCTGCGCGGCCGCGGCGAACGCCATGACCATCCGGCACTCGTCACGGCTCCTTCGAAGCCGGCTCATCTGCATGCCGCAGCCCTATGGAATCTTCGCGATCTTCGGAGTGCTAGCAGTGCTCATGGCGCTGGTGAGTGGCGACCAACTCTGGAGGAAGCCCCCGGTGGGTATCCCCGCTCTGACCACCACCCGCAACCTGAAGGCCATCAGCTTCGACCCATGGCTCAAGCCGCTGGTGCTACGAATCGACGCCGAGGAACGCTGGTTTCTGGACGGCGAGCCAATTACTCCCGAGGACTTCCCCGCCGCATTGAAGAAGTCACTCAGCCGCCGCCCCGATTGGTTCGTGTATCTCGAAGCCGACCCGGAGCTGGAGTACCGTATCCCCGCGCGGGCCATGGACACGATTCAAGGCCTCCACGCCAAGGTCATCCTCATGCCGCCCGCCGCGCCGCGAATTACCGCCCGCTGACCGCCGCCAGCGTGTCCCAAAACTGCGGGAACGAAACCGACGCGGCCTCCGCGCCATGAATCGCCGATTCCCCATCGGCCGCCAACGCCGCCACGGCGAACGCCATGGCGATGCGGTGGTCGCCGAAACTCTCGATCTCGGCCGCGTGGAACCGCTGATGGCCGGGCACCACCAGCCCATCGGGCCGCTCCTCGGTCTCCACGCCCATGCGGCGCAGGTTTTCGCAAATCGTGCGGATGCGGTCGGTCTCCTTCACCCGCAGTTCGGCGGCGTCCTTCACCACCAGGCCCTCTCGGGTGGCCGCGCCCAACACCGCCAGCACGGGGATCTCGTCGATCAGCGCGGCCGTCATCCCGCCCTCGATGGTGCCGCCGCTCAGATACGAGTACTCCACGTCGATCTCGCCCACCAACTCGCCGCAGTGGCTCGCCACCCGCGGCAGGCGAATCTGCGCGCCCATCCCCTTCAGAAAATCGAGCAGCGCCGACCGCGTCGGGTTCAGTCCCACGCCGGCAATCGAAAGTCGCGACCCCGGCACCAGTAGCGCCGCCACCAGGAAGAACGCCGCCGAAGACAGGTCGCCCGGCACCGTCACCTCGCGCCCCACCAGTTTCGACCGGCCGGTAACCGTGATCCTGCGCCCTTCGACGCGCAGCGACGCGCCAAACTCGCGCAGCGCGATTTCGGTATGGTCTCGCGAACGCATCGGCTCGGTCACCGCGGTTTCGCCATCGGCGTACAGGCCCGCGAACAGCACGCAGGTCTTCACCTGGGCGCTGGGCACCGGCAACGCGTAATCGATGGGCCGCAGCCGTCCGCCGTGAATTTCGAGCGGCGGAAACTTGCCGTCGCGCGCGCGGATGGACGCTCCCATGTCCCCGAGCGGCTTCATGACGCGCTGCATGGGCCGCTGCGATAGCGACTCGTCGCCGAAAATGCGCGTGGGAAACGTCTGCGCCGCCAGGATGCCGGACAACATGCGGATGGTGGACCCGGAGTTGCCCGCGTCCAGGTCGCCCGCCGGCTGCCGCAGCCCGTTTAAACCGCGCCCGTGGATGACGAACTCCGTGCCCTCGCCCGTCACTTCGACGCCGAGCGCCCGCACGCAGCCGAGCGTCGAGTGGCAGTCCGCGCCCGTCGAGTAATTGGCGATACGCGTGGGCCCCTCGGCAATGGAGGCGATCATGGCGTAGCGGTGCGAAATGGACTTATCGCCGGGTAAGTGGACAGCGCCAGAGAGCGCCTGGGCGGGATGGATTTTGCGTGTCATTGGGAAGCCGGGTGGCCTCTTTCGAGCTTACGCCATGGCGGGAAGGTTTCGCACGGCACGCGCGGGTTTTCGGGAACCGCCGCACCCCGCCTTTCGGGGGTCGTGTGAGATGGTGGAGTCAGGAAGGGAAACGGCAGGTTTCCCATCGAACGCATCATCAAGTTTAGCATTTTCAACAACTTACAGTCTGATTCTTGGCAGGCTCGCCTGCCAGGACGGAGGAGGGTGAATGAAGAAGTCGATTGTCAAACAGGCGCGGGCCGATGAGGCGCTGCTCGAATTGGGAAAGACTCTGGGACAGAGCCTGGCCTTTGGAACCGTCGCTGGACGTTGCTCGGCGGCGCAGGCCGCGGCTCTTCAGCAGGCGCGCGGCGAGAAGGTCCACAGGCGGTTCGGGCTGACGTGGAATCAGTTCTGCCCCGAGCATCTGCGGATGAGCGGCACGCAGGCGGACGAGATCATTCGCTTGCTGCACGAGTTCGGCCCGGAGTACTTCGAGAACACCGAGAGCGTGCGCATCTCGGCCGACACCTACCGGCTGGTTGCGCCGTTCATCCGGGACAAGGCGCTGTGCGCGGAGGGCGAAACGCTGGAGCTGAACTCCGCAAATGTGCTCAAGGTTGCATCGACCGTGCGCGAATCGCAGCACGCGCTGCCGCCGCCCGCCGCGCCCGCGCCCGATGCGCTCGCCGTGGTGCCGCCGCTCCTCGACCGGCTGGAAGCGCTCCACCAGCGCGGCATGGCTATCGCCGCCGAGTTTCGGGAAATGGCCAGGGACTGCCGCGTGGCCGACCACCGGCCGACGTATGAGTCCATGTTCCGCAGCACACTAATTATGGTGAGTGCCGAACTGGAGCGGGTTTCGCGCGAAGACGGCGTGGCGTAACTTCGCGAACTGCGCCGCCTACCTTGCCGCCCACTGCGCGCGGTCCATGGCGTACTTCACGAGCTGGCAGCCTTCGGCCTCGAACTCGCGATCGAAGGTAAGCCCCAGCTTCCGCATGATGCGGATCGAGGCGACGTTCTCGCGGTCGGCCACGGCAATCAACCGGTCAAACCCTACGCGCTCGAACGCGTCGCCGAGCGCGGCAGTTGCGGCTTCGGTCGCCAGGCCCCGGCCCCACAAATGCCGCGCCACCCACCAGCCCATCTCCTCCTCCGTCGAGTTCTTCCAATACCCCACGCCGCAGAAGCCGATCAATTCCGAAGAAGCCTTCTCGATCAGCTTCCAGCGGCAGAAGCCGCGCTCGCGGTACGCCTTCAACTGCCGCCCGACGAAGGCTTGGATCTGCTCGTCGGTCCACGCCACGCCGCCCGTGATGTAGCGCATCATCTCCGGGTCGGTGGCGATGGGACGGAACGCCGTCCAATCGACGGCCTGCCACGGGGCGAGGATGAGGCGTGCGGTTTCGAGGGTCATGCCGGCCTCCCCGCCCCGCCGAACGCGTAGCGGAACCCATTTTCCGCGATCCCCCGCAACTCCGCCTCGCTGAAGCCGAAGGCCCGCGCGGCAAGCTGGTATTCGCCCGTCAGGGTGCAGCCGAACATGGCCGGGTCGTCGGTGTTCAGCACGATCGGCACGCCCGCGTCGTAGAGCCGCCGCACGGGGTGGTCTTCCAGGCGCGCCACCACGCCGGTCACCAGATTGCTCGTCATGCAGATTTCAAGCGGAATGTGGCGGTCGCGCAGATGGGCCACCAGCGCGGGGTCCTCGACGGCGTGGATGCCGTGGCCGATGCGCTCGGCGCCCAGGCGCAGCGCGGCCCACACCGATTCCGGCCCCGCCGTCTCACCCGCGTGGACGGTGAGATGCAGCCCGGCCAGACGCGCGCACGCGGCCGCGTCGCCGAACCAGTATGCCGGGCCGCGCTCCTCGCTGCCGCCCAGGCCGAACGCCACCACGCCGCGGTCCGCGCGCTCCGCCGCCAGTTCCGCCACGCGCTGCGCGGCCTCCGGACCGAACTGGCGGACCGCGTCGACGATCCAGCGCACCTCGACCGGGCTGGCCGCGCCTTCCTCGCTCACCGCTTCGAAAATGGGCGCGAACTCCTGGCCCTTCCACAGCACCACGCCGGCGGCCAGGGTGATTTCGGCGTAGCGGACGTTCTCGTCGGCCAGGCGGGCCAGCAGCCGGCGCGCCACCAGCGCGTAATCGGCGGGCGTCCGCAGGCACTTGCCGATGGCGGCGAAGGCCTTCAGGAACGCGTCGAAATCGGCGTAGCGGTAGAGCGCGCGGTATTCCTCGACCGGCGTCGCGGGGTCCAGTTCGTGCAGCGTTTCCGGTTCCGCCGAGCCCTCCAGGTGGAGGTGCAGCTCCGCTTTGGGCAAATCGAGCGGGAAATCGTCCATACTTGATTATGTAGCCCCCGGACCGGCGGACCGGGACCGGCCCACGGCCCCCACCCGCCGCCGGGATTACCGCTATCCTAATTAGACACTCATGACCGTTGAAGAGATTGAAGCGATCAGCGGCGGTTACCACGGGGACGCCTTCCGCATCCTCGGGCCGCACGCTGCGAAGAAGAAGGGCGGCCAGCCCCGCTGGGAAGTGCGCGCGTTCCTGCCGCAGGCGGAGTCCGCGGAGGTCTCGACCAGCCGCGGCCGCACGCCTATGGGAAGGCTCAACGCGCAGGGCTTCTTCTGCGCCACGCTGGAAGGTAACCAGGAAAACTACACCCTCCACATCAAACTGTGGGACGGCCGCGAACAGGAGATCGAAGACCCCTACCGCTTCGGGCCGCAGATCTCCGATACCGACCTCTACCTGCACGGAGAAGGCACCCTGCACGAAGCCTACCGCACCCTCGGTGCGCACCTCACCGAGAGCGATGGTGTCAAGGGCGTGCGCTTCGCCGTGTGGGCGCCCAACGCCGAAGCCGTCACCGTGGCCGGCGATTTCAACGAGTGGGACGTGCGCCGCCACCCCATGCGGCGGCGTAGCGGCGGCGTGTGGGACCTGTTTCTCCCCGGCCTCGGCGAGGGTACGGCTTACAAGTACAACGTGCGGTCGCGCGTGGCCGCCTACCAGCAACTCAAGGCGGACCCCTACGGTTTCCTGTGCGAGACGCCGCCCAAGTCGGCATCGGTCGTCTGGGACATCGACCGCTATCAGTGGAACGACGCCGCCTGGCTGGAGCGCCGCGCCGCCACCAACTGGCTGAAATCGCCGGTTTCGGTCTACGAAGTGCACCTGGAATCCTGGATGCGCGGCCCGCAGGGGAAATCGCTCACTTACCGCGAGATGGCCGTGAAGCTGGTCGAGTACGTGCGCGACATGGGTTACACCCACGTCGAGTTACTTCCGGTCATGGAGTATCCGTTCTCCGGATCCTGGGGTTACCAGGTGATCGGTTACTTCGCCCCCACCTCGCGCTTCGGCACGCCCGACGATTTCAAGTACCTGGTGGATTGCTTCCACCAGGCTGGCATCGGCGTCATCGTCGATTGGGTGCCGGCGCACTTCCCCAAGGATGCGCATGGCCTCGTGTTCTTCGATGGCACGGCGCTCTACGAGCACGCCGATCCGCGCAAGGGCGAGCAGCGCGAGTGGGGCACGCTGATCTTCAACTACGGCCGTAACGAGGTACGCACGTTCCTTATCTCGAACGCGCTCTTCTGGCTGAAGGAGTACCACATAGACTCGCTCCGCGTGGACGCCGTGGCTTCCATGCTGTATCTGGATTACTCGCGCAAGGCGGGCGAGTGGATCCCCAATCAGTTCGGCGGCAACGAAAACCTGGAGGCCATCGACTTCCTGCGCCGCTTCAACGAACTGGCCCACAAGGTCCCCGGCGCCTTCACCATCGCCGAGGAATCCACCGCCTTCAATGGCGTCTCCCGGCCGGTGTATCTGGGCGGGCTGGGGTTCACCATGAAATGGAACATGGGATGGATGCACGACATGCTGGATTACTTCAGCTACGATCCCATTTACCGCAAGTTCCATCACAACGATATAACCTTTAGCCTGCTCTACGCCTTCACCGAGAACTTCATCCTCCCCATTTCGCACGATGAAGTGGTCCACGGCAAGGCATCGCTGATAAATAAGATGCCCGGCGACGAGTGGCGCCAGTTCGCCAACGCGCGGGCTTTCCTGGCGTATATGTGGGCCCACCCCGGCAAGAAGCTGTTGTTCATGGGCCAGGAGATCGGCCAGCGCGAGGAGTGGAACCACAATGCCGGAGTGCGCTGGGAGTTACTGGAGTTCGAACTGCACCGCAAGTTGCAGACTCTGATGCGGGAGCTGAACCGCCTGTACCGCGCCAATCCCGCGCTCTACCAGGTGGACTTCAGCTATCAGGGCTTCGAGTGGGTGGACTTCCACGACTGGGAGAACTCCGTCATCGCTTTCCTGCGCCGCGGCGAAGATCCCGCCGATACCATCCTGTTCTGTTGTAACTTCACTCCAGTGCCGCGGTCTAAGTATGAATTCGGCGTGCCGGAAGCGGGTTTCTACGAGGAGATACTGAATACGGATTCGGAGTTATTCGGCGGCTCGAACCTGGGTAACGGCGGGCTGGTTTCGTCGCGCCCGATTCCGCGCCACAATCGCCCGAACAGCATCTCCGTGACGCTGCCGCCGCTGGCGGTGGTGGCGTTCCGAAGGCGGTAGGCCCGGCCTCCCGCGGCGATCACGTGCGCTCATCTGGCCCGAGGGGACTGGAAGGCCCGCGAGCGCCGACCCCACACCTGGTGGCATCCTGCATCGGGATCGCATGCGCAGCCCAAACAAGTCTGGAGGGGCCGCGCGTTCCACCAGTCGCCCGACAGGCCCGGCTGGGCATCGCCCGATGCGGGCGCTGGGGGGCGTAATCCGAGGGCAGCAGATCGTTCCCGTCATCGGGTCGATCCCTGATACTCCGGTAAACACGCGACAAGAATTCGGTGTCGATAAGTACGGCAAGAAAGAACTTTGAAAAGAACTTGACGCCTCCGCCAGTCTGTAGCATCATCATCCACGAGCGCCTTGACTTACTGGCGAGCGCCTTGACTTACTGGCATGCGCCTTGATGTGCTGGCTGCCATAGTGCATGATTGGAGAAGTTCAAATGCGGCATCGTGGGTCCACTTTGTTCGCCGTCCTGTTGTTCAATTGCGGTTTGTACGCACAAGCCCCAAAAGCCCCCCGGGCGCTGGTCTACGAGAGGGAGGCGTGGGTTCCAGGGGCACCCATTGGTCGGGTCCCTGAATGGAACGGTAGCCTCCTGGTTGGTTGCGACCCGTGCCAAGCCCGCGAACCTATCTTGTATATGATCGACCGGCAGGACCGCCGCGACGAACTAGTGTTCGAACTCCCGGGGTCGGGGTACATATACGTTGGTGGAATCGGTTCGGGGCCCGATGGCGCGCTGGTGGTTGTCGGATTTGGGATGAGCGACGATTCCCGGATGGCCTCGTTCATTGCATGGATCTCTCCCGACAGGAAACGCCAGATAGTCACCCGAACCTGGCCCTACCTGCCATTTAAGGTGACGGTGGCCACGGATGGCACGATCTGGACCGTCGGACCGGTCAGGAACGGTTACAACACCGCGACTCCCGACCCCAACGTCATTCGGCACTACGATTCGTCGGGGCACTTGCTGGCGTCGGCCAGCGTCAACGCCAGGCCCGACGGCAACCTGGTGGAGGTCTCATCCGCATCGAGACTAATGGCATCTAGCGACCGGATCGGATGGCTTACCGGCGGCTGCGAGTACATCGAGTTTTCCTTCGACGCGAACGAGTTGGGCCGCTACAACTGTCCCTCCGGGATGCTAGATGGCACAGACATGGACGGGGTGGCGCTTAGCGCGGGAAACAGCGTGGTGCTTGGCGGGAAGCGGAACACACCGTTTGCGCCGCTGGAGCTAAACCGAGCGAAGCGCACATGGGAACCGGTTCCGGTGCCCACCGATGCCGCTCGCAACTGGCACTTGATTCTCGGTTTCGATGGGCTCTCCCTTGTCACGTTCGCCCATGACCCCGGCAGTGGGAAGCTGAGGCGATTTGGCTGGGGAACGGATGCCGCAGCTACCGGCAGCCGCTGAACGCCTGCTGCCTCGATTCGAAGTCCAGAGTCTGGTGAACATTTCGTTGAGAGGAGATCCTAGTCAGCATGCGATGGAAGCGTACGCTCCTATTCCTCGGCATTGCGGTGGTGGCCTGGGTGGTCGCCACGCTAGCGGACTACAGCGGCCTATCGAGGCGCTTTCGAGCCCAGCGCGTTCGCGAAACCGTCCTGGTTTCCTCCGGCAACCGCCGTCTAACCAGCCTGTACGAGGGGATTCCAGCCGACCGGCGATGGGATGCGAAAGCGGCCCTCAATGCCGCGAAGAACGGACCGCGCTGCCGGGGCGCGCGGGGCGGCGGGTTCATTGGCAGCCTTCTCTCACTCTTCGAGAGCACCGCCAGTGCCCAGCAATTGTGCTTGCAGACCAACTGCTCTGGAAGCTTTTGGGCCCAAGGTGGGGACTTCGTGTGCAATACCCAAGACTGCACCGGATTGTACCGCACGATGGTCTCGAACGGAAGCAATAATCGGTACGATGGCTACTATCAGCCGGGCACCGGTTGCACCGGTTCAGGTTGTGGAAGTGCTTGCTCCTGGGAACACTGCAACTCTGCAACAGTCGGGTCCGCTTGTTCCGGCGACGCGGAGTGCGGGGACCCGACCCTTTACTGCTCCACCGGGAAATGCGCGCTGAAGCAGTGCACGGATCCGAGCGGTTGCTCCACCACTCAGTTCTGTTGCCTGCCGGACAGCAGCGGTAATTCAGCCTGAGGCCTTCGTTACACGTGCCAAGACATTCAGTGCAGGACGGACGATGATTGCACTGACATCACGACACACTGCGATACCGCCGTGACCCACAGTTGCGTATTCAGCGGATGCCTCGGGTTCCCAGCCTGCCACCATACCTTCCCCGACTGCTCGTCGGGTGAGACGTGCCAGAACTACTGCTGCTCCAGCAACTGCAGCGGCCAACCGCAGCCGAACTGCCCCGGGGGAGCCGAGCCCGCGTGCCAACTCGTCGACCTGTCGTACCAGTGGGTTTGTCCTTCTTCGTCCTCCGGCGCAACCTGCGAAGGTTCCTGCGGGGTTTGCGGGAGCTATTCGCTCGACGCCGCCAACGAATGCGTGTGCTCCGACCCCTGCGCGGACCCCTGCAACGGTGCGCAAACGTGCAGCGACTACTGGGAGTGTCCTTCCCAGAACTGCTTCGACAATTGCTGCGCTCCCGAGGGTGGAGGATGCGGTCAGCAGGGTGACAGTTGCTACACCGACGGCGACTGCTGTTACGGAAACTGCTGCAACGGCAGTTGCGGGTGCGGTCCCTACGACAAGTGCTGGGACCCTCTTCTTGCGGGCCGGAGGGCGGCGACCCCATTATGATCGATCTCAGCGGCGCCGGATTCCCACTCACCAGCGCCAACGACGGCGTGAAGTTCGATTTCCAGGCGAACGGCAAACCGAACCAGTACGGTTGGACGGCGAAGGGCTCTAGCGTCGGCTTCCTGGTGCTCGACCGCAACGGCAACGGGAAGATAGACAATGGCGCCGAACTCTTCAGTAACATCTCGCCCCAGCCCAGCACCAAGCAGAAAAAGTACGGCTTCCCCGCGCTCGCGGTGTTCGACCAACCCGCCAGCGGTGGGAACCACGACGGCTGGATCACCGCCAAGGACGCCGTGTACTCGAAACTGCGGATCTGGGTGGATGCGAACCACGACGGCGTCTCTCAGCCCAGCGAGCTCATCACGCTGGCGCAGGCCGGCGTCAAGGCAATCTCAGTCGTCGCCACCGAGTAGAAATGGACCGACGTCTACGGCAACCAGTTCCGCTACAAGGGGGAGATCGTCTGGCAGAAGCCCGTCAACGGCCAGACCACCGCGGCTATCTACGACGCGATTCTCGTGGTGCAGGGCCAACACTCCGGGCAGGGACACTAACATATGACCATTCGCCGGGTTTCTCTGGCCGCCGCCGCGGCCGTTCTCCTTATGGCCGGGTGCGGGTCGCGCGGAAGGAACGCGTGCGCACCGCTGGGATCCGGCGCCAAGGCCAGGCTGGCCGACTACGTACAGAAGAAGTACAAAGTGCCGGCGGGCGTTCCCCTCGAAGTTAGCGAGGTCTCGCGCGTGGGATCGAGCTGTTATGACAGGTTACTCTTCCAGGCGCCCCGCGACTTATCGGCTTTCCGAATCGAGCTTGTCGCTTCCCCGGATTACCGCTTCCTGAGCCGCGAAGTAATGGACTCCCAGGTCGACCCGATAACCGAAGAGCGGCAGAAGCGCCGGACGATTACTTCCGGCCTGACCGGCAGCGGCTTTCCCGCCCTGGGGCCCGGCGACGCCCCGGTGACGCTGGTCATGTTCTCCGATTTCCAATGTCCCTGGTGCGCACGCCTCGCCAACATGCTGAAGCAGGATGTGCTTCCCGCGGCGGCTGGCCGAGTGCGCGCCGTCTACCGCTACATGCCGCTCCCCATGCACGACTGGGCGCGTCCGGCAGCCGAGGCCGCCGCTTGCGCCAGGGAGCAGGGCGACGAACAATTCTGGCAGGTGCACGACTTCCTCTTCCAGCACCAGAAGGAACTGACCGCGGCCAATCTACAGCAGCGGCTAACGGAAGAGACCCGCAAGTTCGCCCGGTTTGATGCCGCGAAGTTCCAGAGTTGCGTCGCCGAGCGGAGAACCGCCGCAACGGTCGACGCGGACGTGGCATTCGCGACCCGCAACGGCGTGCATGGGACGCCCACGGTATTTCTCAACGGCCAGCAGGTGAGCCTCGCCGGCGCGGAGCAACTCAAGACCCAGATTGCGCAATTGGCGCGCGATCCGGGCGCCAGCCTGCCGCCGGTTGCGGGCGCCGATTCCGCGCCGCGAGCCGCTATTGGCGACTCTTGCACCACGCCGCGCCGCGCTCAGGCCGTGGCGGCCGCCCGGTAACCTCGCCCGCGCCAACCGTCACCGCACCTTGCGCAGGTCCACAAAGAACGAGTTCATCAGGCCCAGCAGCCTGGTCAAATCGATGGGCTTGATCAGATACGCGTCGCACAATTCGCGGAAGCAGCGGATCACGTCCTTAACATCGTCCACGGCCGTCGTCATGACTATCTTGGCGCCGTAAGTCGAGATAACGCCGTGGGCTTCCTCGATTCCCCGGATCTGCCGCACCGCCTCGCGGCCGTCCATCTCCGGCATCATGATGTCCATGCAGATCAGGTCGTATTTCTGGCCCCGCTCCATCGCCAAGCGGAACGCCTCCACGGCTTCCTTGCCATTCACGGCGATCTGGCATTCGCCGTAGCGCGTGAGGAAGGTCTGCAGCACCAGCCGGCTGGCGAAATCGTCTTCCACCAGAAGCAACCGTAGGGGAGCGCCGCCCGGATACGGGTAGCCGCCTGCCGTCGCGCGGCTTTTCCCGGCGGCGGCGCGGCTATCGGCGGACAGCCCGGCCACGGCAGCCATGATGTCCGAGACGTCAGCCTGGTTGCTCTGGTCGGGGTCCTGGATCAGTTCCCGCAACCTGTCGGCGGCGCCGAGAAGTACCCGAACGCGCTCCGGCGTGGGAACCAGGGCACGGGAGCGAATCAGCGCCAGCGCATCTTCCGTCCGCTGCGCCAGGTCGCGGATCGCCACCAGGTTAAAGAAACTCGCTCCGCCCTTTACCGAGTGCATCGCCCGGAAAACGCGATTCACCACTTCCGGGTCGATATCCGCTCCGCTCTTTTCGATAGCCAGCAGCCCGGTCTCGGCCGTCGCCAGGTGCTCGCAGCATTCCGCCAGGTACTCCGCCGCCAGTTCGTCAAGGTTGTTCATCGCGCACCGTCCTTGTTACCCGGAACCCTACTCAAGTCTACGCCCACCCAGCCGCCCCCAGCGCGCTCCTGAAGCGCTCGAATTCCTCGATGGCGCGGGGCAGAAGCTCCCCGCATTCGCTCAACTGCCCGCCTGCCCCCGCCCGTTCCATGGCGAGGGCGACCGCATGCAGGTCCTCCGCCGCCACCGTGGCGGCCGCTCCCTTGAGCGTGTGCGCCTGTGACCGCGTGCCCTGCGCGTCCACCGCGTCCAGCGCCCGGCGCAGGTTGTTCAACTGGGAGGGGACGTCGTCGAGGAACCCCTTAAGGACGATACCCGCCAGTTGCCGGTCTCCCATCAGCCGCCACAGCAGCGCCTTTTCGTCGAAGACGCCCCGGGCCGGTTCGCCAGCGGCCGGCACAGGCGTTCGCGCCATGCCGTCCGGAGCCGGCTCGGAAGTCTGCTCCGCGCCGTCCGGGCAGGATGCCGGAAGCCACCGGGCCAGCACTTCGGCCAGCCGGTCCAGATCCACCGGTTTCGACAGATAGTCGTTCATTCCCGCGCTCAGGCACCGGTCCCGGTCGGCTGGCATCGCGTCGGCCGTCATGGCGATAATCGGGATACCCGGATCGACCAACTCGCGGATGCGGCGGGTCGCCTCGAAACCGTCCATCACCGGCATGTCGCAGTCCATCAGTACCAGGCCGTGGCGGCCCTTGCGAACCGCCTCGATGGCCTCCGCGCCGTTCGAAACCGCGCTCGCTTCGTACCCCAGCTTGCGGAGTTGCGCCAGGGCCACGTCGCGGTTGGTGGCGTTGTCCTCCACCACCAGGATGCGCACGCCGCACCCGGCGCCGGCCGCCGCGGGTCGCGCTCTCTGCCCGCCTGCCCGTGGCCGCTCGGCGGGAGCCGGCTCCCCGGGGGCCAGTTCCAGAACCGCCGTGAACCAGAAGGTGGACCCGTGGCCTTCCCGGCTGGTAACGCCAATCCGTCCCCCCATCATCTCCACAAGCTGCTTGCAAATGGCCAGCCCCAGCCCCGTGCCGCCGTACTTGCGCGTAGTGGAGGCGTCCGCCTGCACGAACGGAGAGAACAGCGACCCAACCTTATCCTGCCGTATCCCAATGCCCGTGTCGGCTACGCTGAACCGTACCGTCACTGTACCGTCGCCCAGGCTGTCCAGCGCCGCATCCAGCGTCACTTCCCCCCGCTCGGTGAACTTGATGGCGTTGCTGCACAGGTTGGTCAGCACCTGGCGCAGCCGGTGGGCGTCCCCCCGCAGCATGGCCGGGATTTCCTTGGCCACGCCCCAGCTAACGTCCAGCCCCTTGGCTTTCGCCTTGACGCGCACAAGCTGCACCACATCCTCGATGGCGCGGCGTGGGTCGAAACTCACCTTCTCCAGCGTGACCTTCCGCGCCTCGATTTTGGATAGGTCCAGGATGCCGTCTATGAGGGATAGCAGAGCCCAGCCGCTTTCCTGGGCCACGTCCGCGTAGCGCCGTTGCTCGGAGGTCAGGTCCGATTCCAGAAGCAGTTGGATCATGCCCAGCACGCCATTCATGGGCGTGCGGATCTCGTGGCTCATGTTGGCCAGAAACTGGCTCTTGGCCAGATTGGCGGCCTCGGCGCCTTCGCGCGCGCTGATCAGCTCCGCCTCGTGGTGTTTCCGCTCGGTGATGTCTTCCGCAATGCCGACGATCCGCACCAGTTGCCCGGCATCGTCGCGAATCGGAAAGGCCCGATTCCAAATCCACTTCTCCTGCCCTTCCGGCGTCCGGATGCGAAACTCCGCCTCGGCGGGGCGCAACTCGGTCTCGGCGGCGAACATTCCCCGCGCCTTTTCCAGGTCGTCGGCGTGGACTGCCTCCAGCCAGGCCATGGGGTTGCTTATGACACTCTCGACGCTCCTGCCCCAAATCCGCTCATACGCGAGGCTGGTATAAGGCGCCTCGCCGGCTGACTGGGGCATCATCCAAACCACTGCCTGCATGTTCTCCGCCAACTGGCGGAACTTCTCCTCGCTCTGCCGCAGGGCTTGCTCGGCACGTTTGCGCTCCGTGATGTCGCGGGCGATGCCCACCAGCGCGATCCTTCGCCCTTGCTCGTCGCATACCGGCGACGTGGCCAGCGAGATGGGGAATTCCCGTCCATCTTTGGCGCGGTTCCACAGCTCTCCGTGCCACGCACCCGCGAGCGTGACGGGAAGAATCTCGCGGTGCACGCCGTCGGGTATGCGCTCCGAGCGGACCATGGCGATGTGGCGCCCGATCAGTTCGCTTTCCGCATAGCCGTAAGTTTGCAGAAACGCTCTGTTGACGTACCGGATGCGATATTCGGTGTCGGTGATACTGACGCACTCGCCCGCGCTTTCGAGCGCGTGGGCCAGCATGCGCTGGCGTTCCTCACTGGCGCGCAAAGCCTCTTCGGTCTGCTTGCTCTGGGTGATGTCTTCCAGGTGGACCACCGTGTACAGCCCGCCGTCGCCGCCATGCCGGATCACCGAGAACTGGAAACGCACCCACACCACGGCGCCAGAGCGGTGGATGCAGCGCTTCTCCCCACTCAGGCATTCGCCCGGCTCCCATCGCAGACTCACCAACCGCTTGACTCCGGCTTCCCGATCGTCGGGGTGCGTCATTTCGAGCCAGGTCATGGAAACCAGTTCTTCCCGCGAATACCCCAGCATCCGCCACAGCGCCGCATTTGCCTGCACGATGCGCCCGTCCTGCCTGGCCACGTAGATACCCTGCGGCGCGTTTTCGAAGACGTTCTGGAAGCGCTCCTCGGTGTCCCGAAGCATTCTCTCGGCGCGCACCCGCCGGGTGATGTCGCGGACGATACTGGCGACGCCCACCACTTCTCCGGCGGCATTCCGCAACGGGAAATTCGAGAGCGAAACGTCGATGACGCGCCCGTCCTTCCCGAGCGCAACCGTGTCGATAGGGCTGACCCGGAGTCCCGCCCGGATCCTCTCGAAGTTCTCGTGAATGTTCTCACGGCGCTCCGGCCGGGCGAACATGGCAACGTTCTTTCCGATGACTTCCTGGCTCTCGTACCCGAGCAGCGCTTCGGCGCCACGGTTGAAGGTGACGATGGTCCCATCCAGCGTCGAGGAATGAATCGCATCGTCGGAAGACTCCACGATGGACGCCAGCAGCGCCCGCGCCCGCTCCGCCTCCTGCCGCTCCGAAGCGTCCGCCATAACCACGGATATGGCCATCACGCGGCCGGCGGCATCCTTAATTGGACACGCCGTGACGGACACCGGAACCCGCCGCCCGTCGCGGTGCCGGCCCAATCCCTCGTATTGCGCGGATCCCGTCCCGTTTAACACCTTCTCGACTTGAGCCCCCAGGACGCTGATCCGTTCGGGCGCCACCAGCATCCAGACGTGCTTCCCGATCGCCTCGTCCGCGGAGTAGCCGAAGATAGCCTCCGCGCCGCCGTTCCAGGTAAGGATGATGAGCCCGGGTGTGCACGCGAAGATGGCGTTCTGGGAACTTTCCACAATCGCCGCCAACAGTCGTTGTGCTTTCTCGCCCGCCCTCCGCCCGGTCACATCCCGCTTAATGGCAATGTACCCGGTGATTTCGCCGTCGGTGCCCTTAACCGGAGCGATGCGCATCTCCTCGTCATACAAAGTTCCGTTCTTACGCCGGTTGACCAGGTCGCCTTGCCAGACCCGCCCGCCGCGGATGGTGCTCCAGAGGTCTTCGTAAAAGGCCTTGGACTGGAGCCCGGACTTGACAATGTTCGGGCGCTGCCCCACCGCGTCCTCGCTGGTATACCCGGTCATGGCGGTAAAGGCGGCGTTTACATACTGGATCACCCCATCGATGTCCGTGACAAAGATGCCATCGGCGGACTGCTCCACCGCCGCGGCCAGCCCGGACCGGTCAACGTTGTCACTCTCCCGACACAAGGTTCACCTCTTGAAGGCCATTGCCTCTTCTTTGCTTATCGGCCCAATCCGGGCTTTCTAGGGCTCCAGCATGAGATTTGTGGGCTGTCGGAGGGTACTACCCGGGCGCGGGCAATCGGGTTCAGGCGGATTCCGCCACCCTCACCTCACTCAACGGATACACGGCGTTGCGGCGCGGATGGTGCGGGTCGTAGAGAACACAGATCGCGTCGTCGTTGGACATCGCCTTGCCGCCCATGGTGGAGCGGCCCTCGCAGCAGCCGCCGCCCGGCAGATCAAACCGGTAGTGGACGATATTCCGCTGCCGCCGCGGTCGCACACGCGTCACCGTGGCCAGCGCAGGGCTTCCGTCCCTCAGCAGTCGGCGTTGGCGCCGCACCTGGAGTGGAAGCAGCACGCCGGCGCCGGCGATCGCCCCTCCCGCAAGCAACGGTAGCCAGCCCGGTGTGACGCCCGGCGGGAATTCGGTCACGTAATGGTGCGCCGGGTCGGAAGGAAGGTAGCGCACCAGCAGCGCCGACAGGACGTGGAGGCGCTTCCACCGGCCGCCATCGACGCTCACCTGGCCGGAATGGTCGCGGCCATTCGCGGCGAACCGGTAGTCCACCAGGTAGTCGCCTTCGTCCTCGCCGCTGCGCGAAAGGCGCGTCACCGCCGCGTCGGCCCAACGGCCTTCCACGGCCAAGCGGTGCGCCTCGGCCCGCTCGGCACGTACCACCCCGGAAAGCCATGCCGCTACCAGGAATCCGCCCGCCAGCAGCAGCGCCGAGAGAACGTAGAGCAGAATGCCGGCGCGCGTCAGGCGAATCGGGCGCGGCACGGGGCGGTCAAGTTCCGCGGGAGGCCTCCAACCTTCCGGCGGTTTCGATGGGGACATATTGAAAACATTTTACAGTCAGTACGTGGCCAGTTTCACTGTACACATTGGGTAGGGAGCGCTGCGCCGGGGGTTGTCCGGATCGTAGAGAATGCAGATCACCGCATCCACCGCGGGCACGTTCCTGCCATGGAAATTCGCCCAGCCCTTACAGACGCCGCCGTCGGGCAATGCGAACTGGTAGTACATCAGGTTCTGCGCGCCGTGTTGCGTGTGCCACAGGCGCCGCCTTGTGACCACCGCGGGCGCCGGGCGGCCGTCCTCCAGAAGGCGGCGCTGCCGGCGCACCTGGAGAGGCATCGTGACGCCCGCGGCCAAGCCCACCCCGACCAAGAGGAAGGGCAGCCAGGCGGGCGGAGGCGTGGGCGGATGGGCGGCCGGGAAATTGTGCGCCGGGGCGGAGGGCAGGTAGCGCACGGCGATGGTCGATCCCACGCGCAGGCTGTCCCAGTAGCCGTTCCCGACCGTGGCATGGCCAGTGCGGTTCCGTCCGTCCACCGGGAATCGATAGGCCACGTGGTGCTCATGGGATTCCCCATCGCCGGTGCGCCACAGGCGGGTCACCACGCCCTCGGCCTCGCGGCCCTCCGCCAGCAAGTGGCGCGTCTCGGCTTGCTGGCGCCGGCTCGCCCTGGCGATAAAGACCGCGCCAAAGACGCCGCCCGCCGCCATCACGGCCGCCATCACGTACAGCATGATGCCGCGGCCGTTTAGGACCACCTCGCGCGGCCGGCTTCGATTGAGCCCTTCGGGAGGCGTCCAGCCTTCCCACAGTTTCGACAGGTTGCTTGGTTCCATTGCGATTCCTCCATTATTCCTCGCCCGCGGGGGCGGCGTCCGGCGCGTCCGGCGCCGTCGCTTCGCTGGGGCGCAGCCGCCCCGCATCCTGAAGCGCCCGGCGCAACAGGAACTCGATCTGCGCGTTGAGGCTGCGCAGGTCGGCGTTGGCCCAGCGCTCCAGCGCCTGGTGGGTGGCCGGGTCCAGCCGCAGCAGAAATGGTTTGCGTTGCGCCATGGCCCGTCACTCCGGCTACTGGTAAAGCGTCCCCGCGTTGACCACCGGTTGCGGGTCGCGGTCGCCGCACAGCACCACCAACAGGTTGCTTACCATGGCGGCCTTGCGCTCTTCGTCAAGCTCCACCACGTGGCGCGCGCTCAACTGGTCCAGCGCCATTTCCACCATGCTCACCGCGCCTTCCACGATGCGTTGCCGCGCCGCAATAATGGCATTGGCCTGCTGCCGCCGCAGCATGGCGCTGGCGATTTCCGCGGCATAAGCCAGGTGGCTGATGCGCGCCTCGATGATCTCGATGCCCGCCTGCGACAGGCGTTCCTGTATCTCCTCGCGGAGTTTGTGCGCCACTTCCACCGCCGAAATGCGCAGCGCGATCTGCCCTTCCTCGTGGGCGTCGTAAGGGTAGGCCGTTGCCAGCACGCGCACCGCCGACTCGGTCTGCACGCGCAGGAAGTTCTCGTAATCGTTCACCTGGAAAATGGCCTCGGCCGTATCCACCACCCGCCACACCACCACCGCCGCGATCTCGATGGGGTTGCCGTCGTGATCGTTCACCTTCAGATGGTTGCTTTCGAAATTGCGCACGCGCAGCGAAACCCGCCGCCGCGAGGTGATCGGATTGACCCACCAGAACCCCTGCTGCCGCACCGTGCCCTTGTAAACGCCCGCCAACTGCACCACCCGGGCTTCGTTGGGATTGACCACCACCAGTCCGAACAGGCAGGCGGCGCTGAGCATGGCCACCAAGGCCAAAGCCGCAATGAACCAGGTGTCCTCGGACTGGCCCGAGCGAACCAGTCCCACAACCGAGGCGATGAACGTCGCCCCCAGGATGACCACCATGGCCCAACCGGAAATCGCTTTGATCTCTATTTCGCGCATCGAAATCTCCTTGACATCAGAATGATATCACCGTGATTTCACGATTGCAAGAGGAAAGTTGGGGCTACGGGTTCGACCGGTTGGTCGCCATGTTTTCAGATAGTTAGCAGTTATTTGGGGGAATCGGCTCTACCTGGCGAGCACCGCGCCCCAGTTCAACCCCGCTCCGAAAGCCGCCAGCACGATGGGGCCGGGCAGCGTGCCGCCCGTGCCGCGCCACCACTCCGCCGCGGCAATCAGCAGCGAGGCGGACGACGTGTTTCCGTAGCGCGCAATGTTGCGGTAGAAGCGGTCCTCGGGCGCGCCCACGGCCTGCGCGACGCGGGTGATCAGGTTCAGGTTGGCCTGGTGCAGCAGGTAGGTTACGACATCGGTGGGCTGCACGTGGTTGCGCTCCAACACCTCGCCGATCACGCGCGGCAATTTGCGCGAGGCCTGCAATATGATGGCGCGGCCGTCCATGTGCAGCGGCGCGCCGAACTCCAGGCGCAGGGCTTCGGAGAACTCGCCATCGGTCGCCAGCACCGCATCCACGATTTCGGCGAACCCACTCTCGGGGCTCACCAGGCAGGCGCCCGCGCCATCGCCAAAGAGGATAGCCGTGTCGCGCCCGTCGGGGTCCATGCGCACCGCGCGCGACATGATCTCCGATGCCACCACCAGCACGTTGCCGTGCGCGCGAGTGAGTTCCGCGGCCAGGGCGATGCCGAACAGTCCGCCAGCGCTGGCCATCGGCAGGTCGATAGCGGGCTTGCCGGCCATGCCCAGGGCGGCCGCGATGGCCGAAGCCGGACCGGGGAAGCGCCGCTCTGCCGAACCGCTCGAAGCAATCAGCATGCCCACATCGGCCGCGGCGATACCGGCGGCATTCAGGCAATCCCGCGCGGCGGCAATACCGAGCGTGGCGACGGTCTCATCCGCGGCGGCGAAGCGGCGCTCCTCAATGCCGGTCGAGCGCAGCAGCCAGGCGGCGTCGGCGCCCACCAGCGGCGCCAGCTCCGCGTTACCAACCACGCGGGCGGGCAGGTACGATCCCAGCGCGCGAAGCCATGCCATGGTCAGCTCCGGCTCTGCAGGTAGGCTTCGATGCGCTCCACCGAATCGAACTTCCGCGGCGTCAGATCGGAATCCGGGATCTTGACGGAAAACTCCTTTTCGAGCGCCGTCACCAGGTCGGCGAGGGTGAACGAATCCAGCGCACCGGATTCGAACAGCGATTCGTCCGGCGCCGGGTCGATGGGCTTGCCGGCCACGCGTTTCAAAATCTCAACGATTTGTGTCTGTCTGTCCATGATTTGTCTGGCCCTGAGCGGCCGTTCCTTGTATCTCGTTCCGCGTCTTCTGATAGACTTCGAACTGCTGCATGAGGTCCGTGAATAGCACCGCCGCGAGGCGCTTGTAACCCGCCACGGTGAAGTGCACGTAGTCCCACTGCGCCAGGCCGGCGTACACCCACTCGCGCATGGCGCCCGCGCCGCCCATGCGTTCGCGCGTGTTCCAGTACGCGCAGCCGTGCTCCCGGCAGGCGGCCTGCTGGGCTTCAATAATGTTGTCGATGCCCGGAACCACCTGCCACTTCCGCTGCGAGTAGCGCCAGCGGTCGGCCGGGCCGATCAGCATGATCGAAGCCGCCGGCGCGGCGCGGCGCAGCCGGTCCAGCACGTCGCCCAACATCTGGCGGTAACCGTCCACACTCCAGCTCGAATCCGTGGCTTCGTTGGTTCCGTAGCTCAGCACGATCAATCCCGGATTCCTATGTTGCAAGTAAGTGGCCGTCATGGCCTCGTTCCAGTGCTCGATCACCACGGCCTCGGCGCCGTTCAGGCCGAGCGCTTCGTAGGTGACGCCCTCGGTCCGGTCGGCCGCCCATCCGAACAGGCGCACCGGCCGCGAATCCAGGGTGACGAGTTTGAACCGGTGCTGCCCCGGCGCGATCTGGTAAGCCACCGAACCGGCGCCGGTCTCGCCATCGGTCGAGATATCGCCCGCGCGAATTTCGTTGTCGAAGAGGGCCAGGGTCCCGCCGCCCGGCTGCGTAAGGTAGTCGATTTCCAGCCGGTCGCACATGGCGTCCAGGTACACCGATTGGCCCGCGCGCGCGGCGTAAATGCCCACGCCGCCCAATCCGAAGTACCCGTCGCCCACGCCCAGATGGCCGCCGTAAGTGTGCCAGAGCGGCGACGCGCCGCCCGGCGCGTCAAAGCGGTGATAGCCGGGAAAAGGGTGCCCCGCCACGGCGAAGCCCGCGCCGCCATCGCCGAAGCGCGCCTTGAGAAGTTCGCGGAGCCCGCCCGTCCATTCGTCGGCCGCCGTGTGGGAGTCGCCGAAATGCATCATGTGGACGCTCTTGGGCTCCTGCCCCGCGCTCAGCCGGGCAAGCTGTTCGAACACCGGAACCAGCGCGCCCGGCTGCAGCAGAGCATGGCCGGCGGAATCCTCCAGATACTGCTCGACTTTGGCGGCAGCGGCGCTGCGCTGGGCGGCCGTGGCCTTGGGAACCGGCGCCGGCCGGGCCTTGCGCCTGCGGGGAGTTTGAACCTGCGCCACCAGCGCGAACACGCTCGAGGCCAGGCAGAGGGCGGTGATCGCGCGCTGGCGGCTTCCCATGGTCACTACCAGGGTAGCGTTAGTGCGGGGCGTCTGTCATGGGGCGGGACGAGGCGTCGCCCGCCCCCGCCCTACTGTACCTGCACCGTCAGCGCGCCCGAAGCCCCCGACTGAATCAACAGGTTCGTGGCATCGGCCGCATACACCGTCACCGCATAGCTCCCCGCCGAGGTCCAGGCATGCGACGCGGCCGTCACACCCTGCCCCAGCCAACCTGAGAACTTCCCGTCCCCCCAATCGAAAAAGTACCTGACCGGATTCCCGGTGCTGGAAACCGCGCCGCCCGCCGTGTACGTGTAACTGGTGCCCACCGCGCCGGCTGTCGGCCCGCTGGCCACTGCAGGGGCGGAGATGGTTTCTCCCGCCGCCACCACAATCGCCGCCCCGCTCGAAACCGGGGACAGCACCGAACTGTTCGCCGCGCTCATCGCCTGCGCCGTCACGGTGCACGTGCCCGGCCCCATCCAGGTGTGGGACGCGCTGGTGGTCCCGGCCGGCAGCCATCCCGAATACGTGCCATCGCCCCAGATCAGGTTGTACAACACCTGGTTCCCGAGGCTCGATACCGCGCCGCCCGTTGCGAACGTGTAAGGAGTCCCCGTCACGCCGCTCGCGGGCCCGGAGGGAGTACTGGGCGCCGAGATGCTCTCTCCCGTAATGGTCACCGTCAGCCCCGCTGAAACGGCGGACACAAGCGCCGGCTGCGTGGTACTGCGCGCCTGAACCGTGACCACATACACGCCCGGCGCCGGCCAGACGTGGATCGAACTGCTGACGCCCTTCGGGGTCCAAAACGACAGGCCGCCATCGCCCCAGTTGAACTGGTACTGAACGGAATCGCCGAGGCTCGAAACCGCGCCGCTTGCGGTGAACATGTACTGCGTGCCCGAAACACCGGTCGTTGGACCGGTGGGGGCGTTGGGGACGGAGACCGGGGGAGCGGTCACAGTAAACACGTCGTATCCGCCGCTGCTCCCGCCGCTGCTAGTCACCTTGACGTAGTACCCGCCTGGCTGCTCACCGGCGGGAATACTGAGAGTCACCGTAACCTTGGTGTCGCTCACAACCGTTACATCGCTCAAGACGGTCCAGACGTTCGGTGTCACCCAGCCCAGGACCGCAACCGTCGCGCCAGGGTAGAAGTACGTTCCCGTGATAGTTACGGACACCGAGTTGCCTGCAGCGCCGCTTGGCGGATCAATGCTCTCCAACCACGGCACACCCGGAGTAACCGTGAAGACAACCGGGTTGCTCGTCCGGCCGTGGGTCGTCACGGTAAGATTGGTTGGACCCAAGGCTGCGTCAGGAGCGATGTTGAGATATGGCATCGCTAAGGTCGAGGTGGAGTGGGGGTCCATCTCTTCGAACACCACCTTTGGATTGCTGGCCGTGACGATGGTTTCGCTATCGAAGTTGGTACCCGTCAAATCGACAACAACCACGCGCCCCTGGATTCCGCTTGGCGGATTGACGGACAACAGGGTAGGCTCGGGATTCAGCGTGATCGTGGCCACGGCGGTCCTGCCGGGATATGCAACGCTCGCGGCAGTCACCTGTAGCGTCTGCAAACTGTCGATAGTAGCCGGCGCGGTATACAGTCCCGTGCCGCTGATCGTTCCGATATTCGGGTTCAAGCTCCACGTCACCGCGGTATTGCCGGTGTAGCTTACGGTTGCCGTGAACTGCTGCGTCTGGAGTGGATTGATCGTCGCGCTTATCACGTCCAGGCTGATGCCGATACTGCCGGACGCCGTCATATCACTGACGATCTCGCTCTGACTGAGCGCCCGGTTGTAGATTCGCACATCGTCCATCATTCCATTGACGGGGGGGCGGTAGTTGCTCCAGTTCGGGTCGCAGCCGATATATAGCGGTTGCGTTCCAGCCGCGATCGGGCCCGATGCCGGCTGGCTGCCCACCTGAACGCCGTTCACGAACAATTGCAGCGCGGCGCCGTCGTAAGTCGTTGCAAGATGAACCCACGTGTGGGGAGCCAGCGGGCCGGCCCCTGCCAGAGACATGTAGTTGCCGGAGATGTCCGCCATTACGTGTGGTCCGCTGCCTTCCGCTCCCAGGATGTAGGCGGGCGTCCAATAATTGTCCCCGTATTCGGCAATCATATCAACCCACGAGCCCGTAGGTACCAACTGCGCGGGATTCACCCAAGCCTCCAGGGTCATCCCCGTAGTGAGGTTCAGCAGGGTTGAATTGGGCACGGCGACATTCGTGTTGGCGCCGTCAAAGACAAGAGCGGCTCCCGAGATTCCGGACGGGCTCCAGGCGCCTGCGGAAATCGCTCCATTCAGGCCATTCCCGGATGAATCGTGCAGGACCGCGCCCGAGCCTTCGCCGAAGGTGTAGCGGGCAACCAGATTCGGAACTACCACGGACAGCGTGGAAACCGTGAAGGCAGCCGATTGGACGGAACTGTTCGAACTGGCATCATAGGCCGCCACCGTGTACGCGTAGGGCGTGGCTGCAACCAGGCCAAGGTCCGCGAAGGACGTGCCCGCCGTCGAGCCAACCCATGTTCCATTGCGGAAAACGTTGTAGCCGGCAATGCTGCCTCCGCTCTTCGTCGAGGCCGTCCAGGAGAGGTCGATCTCCGAGTTCGAGGGAACCGTGGCCGCCAAACCCGTGGGCGCCGTGATAGAGGACGATATCTGCGGCATGAGCGTGACTGCGGCGGCTCCGGAACACGGCCCCGCTCCGATATCCGGGCCCGTGGCGATCACCGCGATCGTCTGTTGATACGTGACGGTTGCGGGCGCGGTGTAAAGGCCGGCGGCGCTTATCGTGCCAACGTTCGGGTTGAGAGACCACACCGGGGTCGCGTTTGAACCGTAGTTGATGCTGGCCCCGAACTGCTGGGACTGGAGGGCGCTGAGCGTGGCGCTGCTCGGGCTGACCGACACCGCCACCGATGGCGCCAGGGAAAGCTGCGCGGACGCGCTCTTGGTGGTGTCGTACACGCTGGTCGCGGTAATCGTCACGGTCTGCGGCGTAGTGATCGCCGCGGGAGCGTAGATAGCGAGACCCGGAAATGGACCGAACGGGTTGTTCGGATTGGGCACCTGGACTGTCTGGACGGTGCCCGCCGTGGCCGGGTTGGTCGACCACGTGACGTTCCCGCTCCCGTTCAGCGCGGTGGCGGCGAAGGTCTGAACGTTGCCGGCGGTCAACGTCGCGGTTGAAGGGGCGAGGCTTACGGAAACGGGCGGAAATACCCAGACCTGCGCGGAGGCGGACTTGGTGGGGTCGGCCACGCTGGTAGCCGTGACGGTAACGCCCTGCCACGACGAGAGGGTCGAGGGTGCGGTGTATAGGCCGGTGCTGTCGATGCTGCCCAATTGGGGGCTGATCGACCAGATGACGGACTGATCGACGTCCGGCGACAATGCCATCTGTGCGGCGAACTGCTGCGCCTCGGATACGTACAACGAGAAAGTGCTGGGGGCAATGGCGGACCCCATGACGTAAACGGGGACCTTAATGGAAATCCCTTCATAGGTGATGATTATGTTCGCGGTCCCAGGCGCGACAGCGGTTACCAAGGCATTCGTGTCGACTGTGGCGACCGAAGGAGTGTCGGAGGAATACGTGAGCAGGGATGAGTAAGTCAGATCGGTGGTCGATCCGTCCGCGAACTGCCCGTAGACTATCAGACCTCCGACTTCGCCGTTGTAAGCCATGAAGAGTTCAGAGAGTTGGGTCGTTAGTTGCTGGAGCTGGTCTGGCCGCTCAATATCGATCAAAATCGGATCGGCGTCTACTACTTGACCGGACGCAGTAACCCCGGTGGGCGTCAACCCGTACCTGCCCGGCGTAATGGTGCTTGGCACCTGGACGGTGAACTGATAGGGAGGCGCGGCCAACAGTTGCCCGTTCATAAGTGGATGCTCCACCAAAAGAGCAACCTGCTGGAACGCCCCTGACGCTGAAACTGCCACGCTCAACGTTTGGCCGGTATAAACCACGAAACCATCGGACGGCGATGTGATTTGTAGGGTTTGCGCCTCCAGCGATATGGCGGAGAGACAGAGGAACACCGACAGGGCGTAGCCTCGGAGAGATCTTGGGAAACTAGAAGCAACCTAATTCATGTAGTTGTATTCCTTTTGCCGGCAGACCATCTAACCAGGTAGGCTCCCGGAACCCACCGCCCATTCTCGATGCTGGGTGGTTCAGCGTGAGGCGACATACGTCTACTTCTTGCCGTCCGCTGGCGCCGCCCCGCGAGGAACCGATACTGGGATTACCACCTTTGCGCCATTATTCTCGATGGTGATCTTGGTAGAGCCTACCCCGGTGGCCGTGGCCACCCCGCTTTCATCGATCTTTACGATTGCCTCCGACGCCGACATGTATTTGGTTAGGGATGAGTGCGTCAGATCGATCTTTGAGCCGTCAGCGAAGATGCCGTAGACAAGCAATGCGCTGGTCTCGCCGACTCGACCAAACGGGAGCGATCCCAGCGCCTCCTCCAGCCGCAGCGGAGGGTCGGGCCGCTCGATGTCAATGGCAATTGGCTCGGAGATGAGGTATCCGCCCGATGTCAGGTTGCCGGTTGCGGACATTATGAATCGGTCCGCCCAGATCTCCCGTGGAACCTCAACCGTGAACTGATAGGGCGGCGCATCAAGCAACTTGGCATCCTTTACCTTCAAGGGATGCTCGGGCAAGATCGTCACCGCGCGGAGGCCCCCCGGCGGCGAAACGGTAACAATGACGGTGACCGAACTGCCGGGGCGCACCACAGCGCCGTCGCTTGGCGAAGTGATGGCAATCTTCGGTTGCGCCCAGAGCGGTGATGCCAACAGCCCGGCCAACAGCCCGCCGGAACGCGCCCATCTCCCAATTGCGTGGAGTCGTGAATTCATTGCGATCCTCACTGCTACTGCGAAAGGCGATAGAACGTGAAGGCTCCCGCCCGCGGGTCGCCCGGAGCCGGATCCAGGGGCGCATTCAGGAGGCCGGGCAGACGCGCCGGGATTCCGCTGCCGGAATCGAGTTCAGCCGGGCCCACAAAATCGAGCTTCTCCATTCCCGATGAGTGGATTACGCCAGGGAATACAGACCCCGTGTGGCTTGCCGCCCCGGCGAGTTGGCTTGTGAGGGAGACGACAGAATCGCTGTCATTGGTCCCGTCTGGCTCGGCAAACACTGTCGGGTACTGGGAGACCGTGAGGCTCATCGCAAGCGGGCTACCGTTGCAGAGAAAGACTGACTGCAGGAAGGTCGAGCTGCAGACATTTCCCGATGAGTTCGTTAGGACGCAGCTCAAGCCATCGAGGTTGGCTTGGCTCATCTTGGCCGCGATCAGCGCCGTCTGGGCCTCCTTCGGATTTGCAGGAGCCTGGATGGCTTTCAGGGCGGGGCTCATTGGGACGTTGGACAGATGATCATCCCCCTGCAGGTCGAAAACGGCGCCGGTCGTGGAATTCGACGATCCCGCAAGAGTCACCGACGAGAATGCAATATTGCCTCCACCGGCGAGTTTGCCTCGGACGCAATCGTTGCTTGAAAGCAGCAGTTCTGCAGCCAGCGGACTTCCCAGATGCGGCGTTCCTATGGTTATCAGCTTGTGCACGTTACCCACCCCGAACGAAGACTGATCCGCGAACGCAGGTAGCTTTTCGAGGGTTCTCGTTACCAGGCCTCCCATGCTATGCCCGATCGCATCTACCTGGGTACCGGCCGCTTGGTTTGCCAACGCGTTACCGCCGTTGCGGAACCGCCTGATAACCTCTGCAATCTTTGCTAGTACGCTGGGCGCGTTGTAGCTGAATCCCAGGGAATTGGCCCTGGCCTTTCCGAGTATTTCTTGGCTGTACCAGGGGATGGAGTACGATATCTTGAGGGGCTCATCGTAGAAGATCGGCGTCACGCTGAACTGCTTGAAGGAATATGAGGCACCGCTGGGGGGATTCGTGACAGCGGCCCAGTCGGAACGCTCACCCCAAAGCCCATTCACTAGCACCACCGGAGGCCGGAAGATATTCAACGGTGCGCTCGGAGTGTAGTCCGGATACAAAAGCGAGTTGGCCTGAAGCGTCACGAAACGGTTGTCTTTGGAATCGTCCCACGTGCCGCGCGAGAAGTCCGTCGGCGGATGGTAGACGGCAAAGGCCATGGCCGAACCGCCGGCGCTCTTCGCCACGATGGTGAGGCTTCCGGCGTGTTCCGAGCCCTCCGAACCGTTGATGCTGTTCAGCCAGCCGACCTGCTGGTACGGCTGGCCTGATCTTCCAAACTCATCAACCACGGTCAAGCTGAAATTCTCGCCCACCTGGCTGGCAGAAATGCGGATTACAACCCGCGCCGCTCCATCCGCGGCGATGCCTTGAACCGGCCTCCCACCCTGCCCGAGCACGGCAGGCGATCCATTTATCGCATTTCCGTTCATCAGGCTGCTATCGCCCGGGTTCAGCGGGAGCGGGTCGAGGAAGGTAACCGAGCAGGGAGCCGGGGCGGCACTCCGGGACGCCAGGCTAAAGGCGCCCAGGCCTCTCGACATTGGCGCAGGGCCGCGCCCCACCACAATTTCACCCCCGCCGCACGCAAGCGGACAGGATACCGGCGTGGGCGGCGGTGGCGGCGGCGGAGTCAGGTTCGCCAGACACTTGTTCAGGTCGTCGTAGATACCCTGCAACGTGCACCCCCTCGACGGCGAGCAACTCAGTGATTCGACTATTGCCATCAACAGGCAACTGCTGCACCCATCGGGGTTGATCGTCCCATCGCAGGTACAGTTCGATCCGGTAGGCACGGGTGCGGTGCAGGTCTGGGCGGCGAGACCGGGCGCCGTGCCCAGGTAAAGGGCCACGGCCATAATCGGGAGCAGGCCGGCAATTAGAGAGCGGAGGCTGCGCCCGCTCCGGCATACAATCAATGCACTTCGGGGGGGGGGGGGTGAGATTCGGTCATAGGCGGATGAGCTTTCATGATCGCGGTTCCAGTACTACTATGTATCTCGCAAGAATTATGAGAATAGGGTATTAAAATGTTAATGTCAAGAAGAATGCCGTGCAATTTGTAATTATCAGCACATCGTTTGTGCGGCATCATAGGCCGCCACCGTGTACGCGTAGGGCGTGGCTGCGACCAGGCCAAGGTCCGCGAAGGACGTGCCCGCCGTCGAGCCAACCCATGTTCCATTGCGGAAAACGTTGTAGCCGGCAATGCTGCCTCCGCTCTTCGTCGAGGCCGTCCAGGAGAGGTCGATCTCCGAGTTCGAGGGAACCGTGGCCGCCAAACCCGTGGGCGCCGTGATAGAGGACGATATCTGCGGCATGAGCGTGACTGCGGCGGCTCCGGAACACGGCCCCGCTCCGATATCCGGGCCCGTGGCGATCACCGCGATCGTCTGTTGATACGTGACGGTTGCGGGCGCGGTGTAAAGGCCGGCGGCGCTTATCGTGCCAACGTTCGGGTTGAGAGACCACACCGGGGTCGCGTTTGAACCGTAGTTGATGCTGGCCCCGAACTGCTGGGACTGGAGGGCGCTGAGCGTGGCGCTGCTCGGGCTGACCGACACCGCCACCGATGGCGCCAGGGAAAGCTGCGCGGACGCGCTCTTGGTGGTGTCGTACACGCTGGTCGCGGTAATCGTCACGGTCTGCGGCGTAGTGATCGCCGCGGGAGCGTAGAACGCGAGACCGGGGAATGGAACGAACGGGTTATTCGGATTTGGTACCTGGACTGTCTGGACGGTGCCCGCCGCGGCCGGGTTGGTTGACCACGTGACGTTTCCGCTCCCGTTCAGCGCGGTGGCGGCAAAGGTCTGAACGTTGCCGGCGGTCAACGTCGCGGTTGAAGGGGCGAGGCTTACGGAAACGGGCGGAAATACCCAGACCTGCGCGGAGGCGGACTTGGTGGGGTCGGCCACGCTGGTAGCCGTGACGGTAACGCCCTGCCACGACGAGAGGGTCGAGGGTGCGGTGTATAGGCCGGTGCTGTCGATGCTGCCCAGCGCCGGTGTGATCGACCAAGTCACGGATTGGTCGAGCGCTGGGTCAATGGCCAGCGTGGCCGTGAATTCCTGCGTCTGCGAAGCATAGAGGGAAACTGTGGGCGGATTAACGGTAATCGGCTGCGGAACGGTCAGGGGAATCTGAATTGAGGTCTGTCCAATCGTCGCGTTGCCGTATGTGACAGTGACGTTGGCGGTACCCGGTGCGACAGCCGTCACGACGCCGTGCCCGCTCACCGTGGCGACGGCGGGGTTGTCCGAGGAATAGGCGATTTGAGCGGACGCCGTAAGGTCAACCTGCGAGCCGTCGGTGAACGATCCGGTGACGAACAGATAACCGGTGGCACGAGCGTAGCCGAACGGGATCGCTGTAGGGTCCGATGATATCTGGGTGGGCATGTCCGATCGCTCGATATCGATAGTGATCGTGCTGACGATAGGGCCGGTGCCAGATTGTGGGATACCAAGCGCAGTCAGGGTGTAGTTACCAGCCGCTACGTCGGCCGGGATGTAGATGCTAAACTGATAAGGTGGAGCGGTCAACGGGGAGGTCAACCCCAGGGCGGTCTGTCCGATTACGACGATGCCCTGAAAAGCCGACGCGTCGGCCGAGACCGTCACAGCCAGAGTTTGCCCGGGGGTGACGACTGCGCCATTTGACGGCGAAGTGATCTGCAGCGCCTGCCCGAGGAGCCCCCTGGGGGAAGCCAAAAGCACCAATGCCGCTGCTGCGTGAGTGATACAGGAAAGTTTCACCAGCCGTCTATTCATCTTGCTTCCTTTGCCCGCGCGGTACTGCATTCGTACAGGCGGACCTCTTAGAGGCCACTCAGCCAACAGGGCGTCGCATCAATGTGGAAGGCAAATCCCTTGCCTTCCATTCCGGCCACGCTACGACTAGCTCACCCTAGGGAACCGAGACCGGAACCACCGCGGTCGCGTTCCCGTTTCTCACCGTGATCTTTGCCGCCCCGTGGCCGATCGCCGTAACCAGTCCGATTTCGTCCACCTTCACCACCGACGCCGGGCTACATACGAAGCTGGTTAGCTTGGACCGGCGAAGCTCGACCCTTGTGCCGTCGGCAAACACGCCGGTTACCGAAAGCAGGCATTTGTCTCCGAGATGGCTGAAACCTTCCGTCTCTCTGGGGGGGAAGGTCGATAGCTGTCCCGAGATGCTCACCGGGCTGTCGGGGCGCTCTACGTCAAGTTCTATCTTGTCTTGCACGATGTCCTTTTCCTCTATGCCCTTGAGACCAGACGGGGGAACGCCGATTGCGGCCACCTCAAGGGGTCCGGAGTCAATCTTGGATGGCAACGAAATCGCGATTTCGTACGGCGGCCCTGAGAGCGACCAGGCCGCAAAAGGTAGCGACATCACCTCGGCGAAGGTGTTGGGAGTGGCATCAACCGTAATCGTCACATGCTCGCCCGGACGGACCACAATACCGCTCTTTGGCGATACGATCCTGACGAACGAGGCCTTTTCCGACCCCGGGGCGGCAAGCGGACACAGGACGGATAACGATGTCAAAATGATCGTAAGGACGGTCCTCATATTCACCCTCCTGCTCTCACTGGGGAATCGGCTGAAATAGGCCTGTCCCGGAAACTGGCGCCAGAAGCATCTGGGTGATTCGTGCCGGAATCTTGCTGCCGCCCGACAGATCGATCTCCCATGGCCCTATCAGGCCGAAATTGACCTGTAGACCGAGTTGGGGAATGTCGATAGCTTGCACCGCGCCATCCGAGTGAATTAACCCGGAGAATGTGTCGGTGTTGTTTCCCGAGCTCTGACCAGCCAACTGGCTGGCAACCGGGACGATCGCATCGCTGGGGGCATTGTTGAAGATCTGTTGCCAACCCTGATACGACTTCATCGACTCTGCCATGGGGCTGGAACCGTATAACAGGCTGATCGGGTTGATGTGGTTGCAGATTAGGTCCGCGGTGGCCAGCGCAGGACCGGACCCTCCGCTTGGGCCGAAGTTGGCGGAAGTCATGCTGCCTGCTATGAGGTGTGTTTGGACCCCAAACCCAGCGCGACCGTTTAGCTGTTGCAGCGCCCCGCTGAGGCCCGGACTGGTTCCGGTGGGAGTGCCCTGAAGATCAAATACCGCGCCATCCGCGGACGGGGAGCCATTAGCAAACCTGACGTTCTGACCGAGCACCAGGTAGCCTTGCAGGTCTTTCAGAAACGCCATGCAGCTCTCCTGCAGCAATCTAGTCGCAAAGGGGCTTCCGAAGTGCGGGGTTCCAATAGTGATCAGCTTGTGGATGCTGCCTGCCCCGAAGGATGAACTATCGGCAAAGCCGGGCAGACCCTCCGCCTGCCGCGTAACAAGCCCGCCCATGCTGTGGGCCACCACGTCCGCTTGAGCGGCAGCCACCGGAATGCCATTATTGTTCGTGCCCATACGGAGATTTGATATCGCCGTTTTGATATCGCTCATCACGATCGGTGCGTTGTAGGCGTATCCGAGTTGGTTCCCGTTGGCGTGAGGCGCGATGAAGGCGCCGCACCCGGAGAAGACGCAATCGCTGCTCGATGAGATCGCACCACTCAGGTTGACGCTGTAGTTGGCTTTGTGCACCTCAGGGAACCGTGGGTCCTTGTTCGCGTCGCTGAGAAGATTCTTCCAAACCGCCGGGCTATCCCAGAGCCCATGCACCAGCACCACCGGAGGCCGGACGATGCTCAGCGTGCCGAACTGGAAGGTCGTCCCATTTTGGGCCTGGAAGTTCACGGTCCGCGTCGCCGCATTGTAGTCGTCGTCCGCCGACGGCGGAAGCCCGTCTTCGACAAAATCGTTCGGCGCGCGGTACACTGCGACCGCCCAGGGGATCCCCTGCGAATCCCTGTAGTTTGCGGTTACGGTCAAGGTCGGCTGCGTGACAGCACCGAAACCGGGGTCGCCAATTTGGTAGAGTCCCCCAGTCGACTCCGGCGTCGTACCTCCAGTGAAAGTCACCTTGAAAGTGTCTCCCCTTGTTTGTGCCGGAATCATGACCACCACGCGGGCCACGCCGTCGGCGGCGATTCCCGTGACCGGCCTGCCCATCGAGGTGAGTTTGTTACCGTCGGCCGTAATGCCATATCCCGCCAGGAGATCCGGAACCGGGTCGAGAAACGTAAGTCCGCACCTGGACCGGGTACTCCTGGGCGTCCCGCCCAAGGCGCCCGGCAATCTCGACTGCAGCGCCGGGCCGCGCCCCACCACAATTTCACCCCCCCTCCCCGCAGGAAAGCGAGCCGGCTACCGGTGTGGGCGGCGGTGGCGGCGGCGGAGTCAGGTTCGCCAGACACTTGTTCAGGTCGTCATAGATACCCTGCAACGTGCACCCCCTCGACGGCGAGCAACTCAGTGATTCGACTATTGCCATCAAAAGGCAGCTCTTGCATCCATCGGGGTTGATCGACCCATCACAGGTACAGTTCGAGTCGGGAGACACGGGTGGCGTGCAAGTCTGGGCGGCGAGACCGGGCGCCGTGCCCAGGTAAAGGGCCACGGCCATAATCGGGAGCAGGCCGGCAATTAGAGAGCGGAGGCTGCGCCGGCTCCGGCATACACTCGATGCACTCGAGGGGAGGGTAGATTGTCGCATAGGCAGATGAGCGTTCATGATCGCGGTTCCAGTACTGCTATGTATCTCGCAAGAATTATGAGAATAGGGTATTAAAATGTTAATGTCAAGAAGAATGCCGTGCAATTTGTAATTATCAGCACATCGTTTGTGCGGCATCATAGGCCGCCACCGTGTACGCGTAGGGCGTGGCTGCGACCAGGCCAAGGTCCGCGAAGGACGTGCCCGCCGTCGAGCCAACCCATGTTCCATTGCGGAAAACGTTGTAGCCGGCAATGCTGCCTCCGCTCTTCGTCGAGGCCGTCCAGGAGAGGTCGATCTCCGAGTTCGAGGGAACCGTGGCCGCCAAACCCGTGGGCGCCGTGATAGAGGACGATATCTGCGGCATGAGCGTGACTGCGGCGGCTCCGGAACACGGCCCCGCTCCGATATCCGGGCCCGTGGCGATCACCGCGATCGTCTGTTGATACGTGACGGTTGCGGGCGCGGTGTAAAGGCCGGCGGCGCTTATCGTGCCAACGTTCGGGTTGAGAGACCACACCGGGGTCGCGTTTGAACCGTAGTTGATGCTGGCCCCGAACTGCTGGGACTGGAGGGCGCTGAGCGTGGCGCTGCTCGGGCTGACCGACACCGCCACCGATGGCGCCAGGGAAAGCTGCGCGGACGCGCTCTTGGTGGTGTCGTACACGCTGGTCGCGGTAATCGTCACGGTCTGCGGCGTAGTGATCGCCGCGGGAGCGTAGATAGCGAGACCCGGAAATGGACCGAACGGGTTGTTCGGATTGGGCACCTGGACTGTCTGGACGGTGCCCGCCGTGGCCGGGTTGGTCGACCACGTGACGTTCCCGCTCCCGTTCAGCGCGGTGGCGGCGAAGGTCTGAACGTTGCCGGCGGTCAACGTCGCGGTTGAAGGGGCGAGGGTTACGGAAACGGGCGGAAATACCCAGACCTGCGCGGAGGCGGACTTCGTGGGATCGGCCACGCTGGTAGCCCTGACGGTAACGCCCTGCCACGACAAGAGGGTCGAGGGTGCGGTGTATAGGCCGGTGCTGTCTATGCTGCCCAATTGGGGGCTGATCGACCAGGTGACCGATTGATCCAGTTTGTAATCCATGGACACTGTCGCCGCGAATTTCTCGGACTGCGACGTGTAGAGGGAACTGGTCAGCGGGTTCACCTCTATGGGAACTTGGACGTAAACAGGGACCTGAGTCGAAGTGGTGCCAGTCGAAGCATTGCCGTACGTAATGGTAATCTTCGCGTTGCCTGGAGCAACGGAGGTCACCCAGCCCTCGGCATCTACGGTGGCTACGCTAGGCGTGTCCGAGGAATACGTTGTATAGGTGGACCGGTTGAGGCGCACCTGCGAGCCATCGGCGAAGGTTCCAATCACCGCGAGCGGCAGCTTCTCGCCACCGTAACTGAAGTTGACAGATCCTCTCTCGTTTTGCAGTTGCTGCGGGCTATCTGGTCTTTCGATATCCACCTCTATGTCTGCACTGAACACTGGGTCCCCACCTGCTGTAGGAACGCCAATTGCGGCGATGAGGCAACGTCCCGACTCGGCGTTGGGTGGCACCGGAATCGAGAATTGGTAGGGCGAAGCGGTCATCGGCGGCGTTCCTCCACCAAGCGCGTTGCCTCCAGCAACCAAGGCCACGCTTTGGAACGCCGACGAGTCGGCGTTGACCGTAACCACCAGGGTCTGTCCGGAGTAAACCACTGAGCCGTCGGCCGGTGACGTGATCTGAATAGTCTGTCCAAAAAGCCGGCCGCAAACGGCCGCAAAGAGCAGCACTGCTCTGCAACTTGCGCCGATCCAGGGCGAAGAGCCCCTGCGTCGATTCATCTTCCTCTGCGGCTGGTGCGCCGGACTTTCCATCGTATTTACCCCTTCTCTGTGAGTGCGGCCAAGCGCTTCTACTGTTTTCGATCCGGGCGCGGGAGAATCCAGACCACGGCGGAACCGCTCTTCGTGGGGTCTGCCACGCTGGTTGCCGTGACTGTGACACTCTGCCGTCCAGTGACGGCGGACGGTGCCGTATAGAAACCTGTCTGGTCGATGCTGCCCAGTGCGGGCTTGATCGACCACATCACCGATTGGTTGAGCCTGTAATCCATGGACACCGTCGCCGCGAACTTCTCGCTTTGCGAGACGTAGAGGGAACTGGCCAGAGGGTTGACTTCTATGGGAACTTGGACGTAAACAGGGACCTGAGCCGAGGTGGTGCCAATCGAAGCATTGCCGTACGTAATGGTGATCTTCGCGTGACCTGGAGCAACCGAAGTCACCCAGCCCTCTGCATCCACGGTGGCTACGCTGGGGGTGTCCGAGGAATACCTTGTATAGGTGGACCGATTGAGGCGCACCTGCGAGCCATCGGCGAAGGTCCCAATCACCGCGAGTGGCAGCTTCTCGCCACCGTAACTGAAGTTGACAGATCCTCTCTCGTTTTGCAGTTGCTGCGGGCTATCGGGTCTCTCGATATCCACCTCTATGCCCGCACTGAACACTGGGTCCCCACCTGCTGTCGGAACGCCAATTGCGGCAATCGGGTAATGGCCGGACTCAGCACCGGGTCGTATCGGAATCGAGAATTGGTACGGCGGCACAGTCTTCGGCGGGGTTCCGCCGCCGAGGTCATTGCCTCCGGCCACAAGGGCTATGCTTTGGAACGCCGAGGGGTCGGCCTTCACCGCGACGGTCAACGTTCGACCCGAGTGGACCACCGAGCCATCCACGGGCGACGTGATTTGAATCGCCTGCGCGAACAGTGCCCCTGAAAAGCCCGCGGGGATCAGAGACATGAATCCGGCCAACACCAAGCGGCGGGCCCTGTCGAATTTCCTACCGGCATTAGTGCTCATCTGTAATAGCCCCCAGCCCGCATGGCGCCTGATCGAACGGCACCACAGTCGAGCCTGAAGTAACGAAGCTTGGTCCCAGAAGAACCAGCGAAGGAGCGCAAGCCTCCACGTGCCGGCTCGCCGCGCCGCCCTCAATTCGGCGGCGGCGCAAACAGCGTGCTGTCGGCTGCCTTTGGCTGCTGAAGTAGCCAGAGGACACGGGGAACGACGGGGCCGGTCGGATCCATCTCGAAGTGCCCATGAAAGCCGTAGGATTTGAATCCCGCCATAAGCAGGGCACCGGAGTGGAGCACTCCCATCTGTGTGTCCGGCCGGCTGGTCCGGCCAAGTTGGCTGGTAACCGCCACAACCCCGTCGCTCTCGTTCCCGTTGAAGATCATTTTGTTGTACGCCGACAGGAGCGACGGACTCAAGTTCGTCGTGTCCATCTGCCCGGCGACCTGATGCATCGGCATGAGCACGTTGCTCTGGTACAACTGGAGAAGGGCTGGGCTCAGGCCACTCGCATCGCCGTTCTCGCTGCCCTGGAGGTCGAACGCCGCGCCAGTGGTTGTGCTTCCGTCGACGAAGGTAACCGCCTGGCCAAAAGCAAGCCTGCCGCTAAGGGCCAACAACCGCCCGAGCCGATATCCGTCCCACAACGCGGTCACCGCGAACGGGCTGCCGAAGTGGGGCGTGCCCACAGTGACCAGTTTATGAATCAACCCCTTGCCGAACGAGCGCCCGTCGCCGAGGTAGTCCGGCAGGTAGCTCGCCGTTAGCGTCACGAGACCGCCCATGCTGTGCGCCACCACATCTGCCTGTGCCGCGGCGGTCGGGTAGCTGCCCGGAAATCCGGAAATGCGGAAGCCCTTTATCGCGTCCCTGGCCTGCTTGAGCACGGCGGGGGCGTTGTACGCAAAGCCAAGCTGATTTGTGTCAGCATGATCCAGCCTGGAACTAGGGAGGGTGGCGGGAGGGGGATCGTACCCGCCCAGTTCTGTATCAACCGCCGATATTTGGCCCTTCAGCGATCCGGCGTAGCTGAGAGTACTGAACACCGGCGAGAGAACTGGCGGCAGGCTGGCCTTGAAACTGTCGAACAGACTCGGGCTATCCCAGACCCCATGCACGGCGAGAAGAGGCGGCCGGACGATATTCAACGTCCCTGTCGGGCTGTAATTCGGATACGTGGCTGACAGGTTCGTCGTCACCTGAAAGTTGATACAGCGCATCACCGCGGTATTGCTGCCGCAGTCGGTCGTGTCGCAATCGTAAATTGCGCCGTTGATGCGGACGAAATCGGGCGGGGCCCGGTATACCGCAAACGCCACGGGTCCGTTCGGCCCGTTTTGCGCTGTGACCTCCAGTGTCAGCGTGGTCCCGAGATTCGGGCCGTACTTGCTAAGGGGGTCATACAGTCCGCCGAGATTTGGATAATTGGAGGGAGTGGCCTGTTGATACCCAGCGATCGTCAGCTTCTCGCCAACCTCGTTGGCAGCGATCCGGAGCACGACGCTGGCAGCGTTGTCAGCGGCGATTGCTTGGACTTGTCGACCGTCGGTTGCCAGCCGGGCGATATTCGCGGTGACGTAACTGCCATCCATCAGGTCCTTATCCACATCATTGAGTTTGACCGGATCGAGGAAGTCGACCGTGCAGGAACGTGAGGAGGCACTCCTAGGCGTCACGCCCAAGGCGCCCGGCAATCTCGACTGCAGTTCACGGCCGCGCGTCGCCACGACTTCGCCCTCCCCGCCGCACGCAAGCGGACAGGATACCGGCGTGGGCGGCGGTGGCGGCGGCGGAGTCAGGTTCGCCAGACACTTGTTCAGGTCGTCGTAGATACCCTGCAACGTGCACCCCCTCGACGGCGAGCAACTCAGTGATTCGACTATTGCCATCAACAGGCAACTGCTGCACCCATCGGGGTTGATCGTCCCATCGCAGGTACAGTTCGATCCGGTAGGCACGGGTGCGGTGCAGGTCTGGGCGGCGAGACTAGGCGCCGTGCCCAGGTAAAGGGCCACGCCCATAATCGGAAGCAGGCCGGCGATTAGAGAGCGGAGGCTGCGCCCGCTCCGGCATACAATCAATGCACTTCGGGGGGGGGGGGGTGAGATTCGGTCATAGGCGGATGAGCTTTCATGATCGCGGTTCCAGTACTACTATGCATCTGGCGAGAATCATGAGAATAGGGTATTAAAATATTAATGTCAAGAAGAATATGGCGACGATTTGTAACTACCGGCACATTGGCTATGCGGCTTCGGCTGGGCCGGGCGCGGCCCGACCATCCCCGCCATCGCCGCGCTCTTACCTAGCCCCCGCCGTCCTTAGCACCTGCCGCAACTTATACCGATTCAATCCCGCCGCCAGTTCGCGCGCGAACACCGTGGCGATCATTTTGCCTCCAGCGGGGACGGGGTGGATCAGGTCGGCCGAGACCAACCGCGGCTGGCCGTTGTACCAGCGGGCCATGGTGCCATCGCCGCCCATGGCGTGGAACGTGTCAAAGAAACCGCAGCCCGTGTCCCGCGCCACACGCCGCTGTATGTCCACCAGCTTCGGAATCGTCGGCATGGTGACGATCTCGCCGCCCGAGTGCTTACCGCGGTCCATGGGGCTCATCAGCATGATCGAAGCGTCCGGCAGCGCGGCGCGGATGCGGCGAATGGTCTCGCGCAATTCTTTCTCATATCCTTTGTCGATGAACGCGCCGAAATCGGCTTCGTTGGTGCCGTAGTTGACGATCACCAAGTTGGGATGGCGCTGCCGCAACTCGGCGGCCCAGTGGTCGGCGTTCATGATCAGCGCCAGCACGTTGATAGAAGCGCCGTTCAGGCCGAGCGTGTCGTAGACCACGCCGGGGCCGGGCTTCTCGGCGATCACGCCGAACACGCGCACCGGCGGCCGTTCCACGCGCAGTTCCAGCGTGCGGACGCTGGCGGTGGACAGCAAGCCGACGAAGCCCGGGGTCTTACTATCGGCGCTGGTATCGATGGTGCCCAGGTGCTTGCCATCGCCTGAGACGTCGAGCAGGCCGCCGCCGGGCTGTTTCAGGAACCAGACCTCGAAATGGCGGTGGCCCGGGTTCGAGTACACGATCTTGCTGGTGGCCCCGCCCGACGCGGCGAACGAAACGCCGCCCAGCCCGAACAGGCCATCGCGCGATTCGTAGCTGGTGGCGCGGCTCATGTCCCAGCCGGAGCCCGAGACGCTCACCCCGGTGTGCTGATACCAGGCCCACGGGCGGTCTATAAGGATGTAGCCGTGGCCCGCGTCGCCGTAGCGGCTTTGCAGAATGGTGCGCACGTCGCCGGTGATAAGGTCGGCGGTCGTGGGCGAATCGCCGTAGTGGACGATGCGCGTGACGGCGTCAGGCTCCTTCTTCTCCGTGCGCCACAACGCGGCGTAGAATTGGTCGAGCGCGCCGGATGCGTCCTCCAGAAGCAAGGGCGCGCCGGGGCGTCCGAAGATCGGCTCGGGCAGCAGCGGCGCGGGATCTTCGTGGCGCACCAGCGGGCTCAGCGGCGAGCGCGCCGGGTCGAGATCAACGATAGAGGCGAACTGCGCCGGCGTGGGCACCGGTATGGCCGGTTGCACCCGGCGCGCGCCGTAGAGCAACGCGGCCAGCATCAGGATGGTGAGGGCGGTTTGTATGGGGAAGGCTTTCATGGCTTAGAACCGCGAGTAGACGAAGGCCACGCTGCCTTGGCCGCCCAGTAACTGGATCACCGCCACCACCGCCAGCAGAGCCACGGCGTGCACGTAGAAGGGGCTCGCGGCAAAGCGGTCCATGGCGCGCTGGTACCACTCCTTGGGAACGAACATCGTGGCCGCCCCTAGCGCCACCAAGCCCGCGAGCAACGGCGAAACGGCCTCCAGGCCCAGCGTCAGCGAGCCGATGCGCTGCAGCACCTGCCCGGCCTCCGTCAGGCTACCGGCGCGGAAGAAGATCCAGGCGAAGCACACGAACTGGTAGGTGGCGAAAATGGCCAGGGCGCGGCCGATGCGGCTGGGCTGGGGCTGCGGACGGATCTTCGAGCGGCGCACTTGACGCCAGCGCGCCACCGCCAGCGCGCAGCCGTGCAGCAGCCCCCAGATGGCGAAGGTCCAGGTGAAGCCGTGCCACAGGCCGCCCAGCAGCATGGTGATCACCAGGCCCAGATAGGGCATCACCTTGGTGCGCTTGCCGGGGATCGAGAAGTATAGGTAGTCGCGCAGCCAATTCGAGAAGCTGATGTGCCAGCGGCGCCAGAACTCGGCGATGTTGACGGAGAGATACGGCCGGTCGAAATTGCGCGGAAGTTCGACGCCCAGCAGCAGCCCCGCGCCGCGCGCGATATCGGTGTAGCCGGAGAAATCGAAGTAGAGCTGCAGGGAGTAAGCGTAGACCGCCAGCAGCGCCTGCGCACCGCTATAAAGGTTGGGCGTGTCGAAGACGCGATTCACCAGGTTGTCCGCCAGGAAATCGGCGATCAGGGATTTCTTCAGCAAGCCGAGCCCGATCAGGAAGAAAGCGCGTCCGCCTGTCGCGCGGTCGAGCCTGGGCGGCTTGGCAAACTGCTTGACCAACTCGGCCACGCGCGTGATGGGGCCGGCCTGCAGCGTGGGGAAGAACGAAACCGCGGAGAGATGCGCCAGCAGGCTGGGCGTGCCCTCGGCGTCGCGGCGGTAGAGATCGAGCGTGTAGGTGAGCGCCTGGAACGTATAAAAGGAGAGGCCCAGCGGAAACACCCAGTCCCAGCCCGGGCGCAGGAACCAGCCCAAGTGCCGGGAGCCCACCAGCAGCGACAGGTTGAGGACGACGCTCACGCCCACCAGCAAGCGCCGCACCAGCGGGCGTTCGGAGCGCATGAGGCCGAGGCCCACCATGTAATCGATGGTGGCGCAGGCGGGAATCAGGAGGATGTAGAACAGACCGTAGCGCGCCAGAAAAAGGAAATTGGCCGCCAGGATGACGGTCAGCCGCGCCAGGCGCGACCCGGTGCAACCCCAGTACAGAAAGAAGACCGTAACGAGAAAAATGAAGTAGAGACCGCTGCCAGCTTGCACTTGCATTATTGTAACGAAGCGTAGAGCAATTCGAGGGCCAGGAGGTCATTGCCCCACCGCGAATCTCTCCGGCGCCAGCACCACGCGCTCGTCGGGGTTGTAGTAATCGTAGACCACCGATTGCGCCGCCCTCGCCTTCATCGCGTAGCGCGGCCGGAACAGGAAGCTGAACTTGACGTCGGAGGCGCGCGGCCAAACGTAGAACGTCACGTGGTCGGGAGCGACCTCGTAGGAATCCACGCCGTTCTTCCCATCCTCGATCAGTTCTTCGAGGACGCCGCGGTCCACCTCCGCGCCGGGCGGCAGGCCCACCTCGGCGATCATCATGCCGTAGCCGCGGAACGCGGGCCGCGATATGGTCACGTCGCACGCAACTGCCTGGTTCACCGCGGCGGCGAGCGCGTTGAAGCGCACCCGCATGTCGAAATCCTTCGCCGGCCGCTTTTGGACCCACGCCTCGTACCAAACCGCCGTCAACTGCACCTGCAGGGCGCGCGGACCGAAACCGGCGAGCGTCACTTCATTGTCGCCGGCGCGCATCAGCCGCGAGACGTCCACCACCAGCGGCGCACGAACGGCGCGCCCCGCGGGCAACGTCACCTTGCCGGCGCTGGCGCCGTTCACTCGCACGTCCACCTGGGCGGCCTTGGCGCCATCGTCGTTGCTCCAGGTGTCCAGCAGCGCCGTGAGCGCGCCCACCGTGGCCTGCGACGTGCCCCACGCGCCACCCGCGTCGGCGTTATGCAGAAGGAACAGCGCGCCCCGGTCGATCAGCGTGTCGAGCGCCGCCTCGGTGTGGCCGGCCTTGCGCCAGCGCGCCAGCGCCGATACCACCAGCGCCGTGGTCTCCACCTGGCCGCAGCGGCCCCAGCCGTGGAACGGTGTGTTGGCGCTGAGGGCCCAGTACGCCGCGCCGCGCTCGTCCTGCGCCAGGCGGCGGAGTTGATCCACCGTGGGGCCGGCCAGTTCCGGCTTGTTGGCCTCGATCGCCGCCAAGGCGTACGTGGCCATGGCGTAAGGGTCGCCGAATTCCGCGGCCTTCCGCGCCAGCTCGCCCAGCCACAGGTCGGGGTCCTCCGCGCCTTTCGGACGCGTGTGAGCCAGCGCCCGCATGCGCACCGCGGCCCCGGCCGGGTCCGCGGCGGTCCGCTTCGCGAGCCACTGGCGCGCATTCGCCACCCTGTCCTCGTCCACGGAAATGAATGCCTGCGCGTCAGTGAGAAAGGTCAGGGCGTAGGCGGTGAGCGCCAGATTGGCATCGCCGTGCCCCCAATAGGTGAAGCCGCCATCATCGTCCTGATACCGCAGCAGCCGCTGATAGCCCGCCAGCAGGTTCTTCACGGCGCGCGCGCTCAGCGGTTCGTCCTCGAGGCCGGCTTGCTTGAGGGCCTTTAGCAGAAGTAGGTTCGGATAGGTGGACGAAATGGTCTGCTCGCCGCAGCCCCAAGGCCGCTCCAACAGCACCTCCATCGCCTCCAGTATCCGCGCCAGGAGCGATGGGTAGATTTTCAGTTCGCCGTGAATGCTGCCCGCGAGCGCGCCCGCCGGGATCGCGAGTGGCAGCGCGCGCCCGCTCTCCATCACGGCGCTGGCGGCCAGTTCCCGCCGCTCGCCATCGGGATGAATGCCGGTCGGCTTCTCGATGGCGTCCGACACCGAGCCGCCCACTGCGGTGACCCGCACCAACGCGCGCTTCGCCGCCGCTTCGGCGCGCAGCGTCAATACCGCATTACCGGAAGACGATGGCGCCACCACGCCCGGTTGCCGCACCGCTTCCAGCAGACGCAACTCGGGCGGCACCTGCGCCGTCACGCTGACCTTCTGCGCGCGGTCCAGGTAATTCCGGATCGGCACGGGCAGCGAGATCTCGTCGCCCGCGGTCAGCATTTGCGGCACGTCCAGGTCCGCCAGGAACGGTTGGAACGCGCGGATGTCGGCGGAGCCTTCGGCGATTCGGCCGTCGAGCGTCGAACCGATCACGGCCACATGCCAGGTGGTCACCGAGTCCGCCAGCTTCACGCGGACCGAAGCGCGCCCGGCGGCGTCCGTGACCAACTCCGGCTGCCAGTAGAGGGTTTCGGGGAAATACTCGCGGACGCGGGGCGTGGAGAGCGTGCCGCCCACAACGCTCGAGAGGCTCGCAGATTCGGTTTGCAGCGAGACGGTCGCCGCTTCGACAGTGACTGTTTCCGTGACCGTGCCGAGCTGCAGCACGAGGTCGGCGCGAGTGACATGCCTATCAGCCACGGGTATGGCATCGAGCACCGTCTTCTGAAACCCGGCTACGTTACACGACAGCCGGTACTTCCCCGGGGGCACCCCGCGGAAGATGAATTCGCCTGACTGGTTCGTTCGCGCGGCGTACTGATCGTCGAGTTTCACTTCCACGCCGGGGACCGCGACACCCGCCTGATCCATCACTTTGCCCGCAATCGTCCCCCTGCCGCTCAAGGTGGCCGCTGGTTGCGCGGCCTTCTCGGGGATCGCGGGCTCCGCCGGCTGTGGCGTGCGCACAAGGCGGCGGAAAACCGCGATGGCGAAATCGTCATAAGTTCCCCTCACACCGTCTTGGCCGATGCTCCGAATCTCCAGTGTCAGTCTGGTCAGCTTGATGGGCGTCACCTGTTTGCGCTTTTCGGTCGCGCCGCCGAACTCCGCATAGCTGAACTCCTGCACCTGATCGGTGAACGAGTCGTCGTTGCGAAACACCAGATAGTAAGCACGCCCCCACGGATCCCGCAGCGAATCCAGATCCACCGCGGACTTCGAAAGCAGCGCGCGGAACTCCTCCTCGGTGCGCGGAAACTCGGGCGCGGCCTCTAGAATCCGGTCGATGGCCGCTTCCGTGGCTGCGAAGTAGGAACCGCTGAACTCCGCCACCAGAAAATCGTCCTCCGTCCCGAACGCGCGGTCCGGCCCCGCGCTGAGAACGCGGATCTGGCGCGTCTGCTGCGAATACGCAATCTCCACGCGCATGGCGCTGCCCCAGGGGTCGCGCAGCGCCTCGAAGCGAATGCCGGCGCTCTCCACCACGCGCAGGAACTCCTCGGGCGAAGCCGGGTAGTCCTTGTAGGGGCGCAACGCCTGGCGGATCAGCGACTCATATGCCGCAAACCACCTGCGGCGCACGGAGAGCACCTCGAAATCGTCCGCCGTGCCGAACTTCTTGTCCGAACCGGCGCTCAGGAAGCTCAGGACAGCATCGGTGCGTTCGATCGAGAACCGCGTGTAAAACGGCTGCAGCCACGGGTCCAACACGCTCCTAAAGTTGTAGCCCGCTATTCGCTGGAATGAAGCGTCGTCGCGCGGGTATTCGAGCGTCTCCAGATAGTGCCGGTCGAGTGCGCTCGCCACCGGTGCCAGGGCTTTCGCTCCCGCCGCGGCGAATGCCTGCCGGGCTGTTTCCATCGCGTCATCCGAACTGTTCACGAACTGCCCCCACCACTGTGAGAGAACTTCTGCCTGCAGTTGAAGGTCGTCATCGAGCTTGGCCGGGTCCAGGTTCGCCAAATCGCTTTCGGTGATTGCTCCGATGCCCGAGTCCCGCTGGTCGTAATCCTCGAACCAGCCGGGCCGGCCGAGCGCGCTGTCCGTGGCCGCCCGCTCCAGCACACTCTGGTCCACCACTGCGATTCCCAGGGCAGCTTCCGCCGATGCCTGAAACTGAATGGTTGCCGTGTCGCCGGGGCGATACTCCGCCTTGGCCGGCGCCGCCTTCACCATCAGGTCGCCCGGCCCCGGGAAGTACACCTTGCGCGATGCCGTCTCGCTCTCAGCGCCCGACGCCACGCCTATATCCAGCGCCCGCCCGAAGCGTTTCTCGTAGGGGATCTCCACCTCAGCCCGCCCGCCCGTGAGCCGCAGGCTCTTCGTGAACACCACCTCCTGCCGCTGGTTAGCAGCGATCAGATGAACCTGCCGGTCCGGCACGGCGCTCCCGATAGAGCACTTCACCGCCTCGCCCACGCGGTACAGAGTGCGCGCGGTTCGCAGCCAGATGGCGGACTGCGGCAGGTTGAAGGAGAAGTCCAGCCGCGCGCGGAGCCCGTCCGCCGTTCTCACGCGCGCCTCCAAATCCTCCGTATCATCGGCCGGCGGAAGATCGATTCGCGTCACACCGAAGCGGTTCGTTTTCCCAGTGCCTAGCACGGCACCCTTGTTCGCCACTTCGACATCGCTGCGCAGCGGCTTGCCATCGGGCGAGTAAGTGGTCACGTACAGCCGCCGCCCCTCACGGTTGCTTTCCATGCGTGCCGCATAGACATGCACCGGTTCGTGCGAAACCCGGACGTCGAATTTGCGCTGCTCGGTCCGGTTCGTGGATGGATCGGTCAGGAAGGCGATGAAGTGCAGGTCCTCGAACTTCCTGTTCTCATCGATCTCAACTTTGGTTTTCAAGGTTACGGTGCAGTGGCCGTTGGCATCCAGAGTCCCTTCCGCAACGTTCTCTTCTTCGTCGTCCGCCTCCGCAATGCGCACCTTTCCGCCTGTCACCGGCTTGCCGAACAGGTACTCGCCGCGAACCTCGACTTGCACCGTTTGCCCTGGAAGATAGAACGGCCGGTCCGGCGCCACCGTCACCCGGAACGACGGCAGTTCGTAGCGGCGGACGCTCACGGCGCGAAGGAAGTAACGGTCGGTGTCATCCGTCTTGAGACGGATTTCGTACTTCCCCGATTCCGCATTGTCCGGGATCTCCCAATCCGTGGAAGCCACGCCAAACCGCGAGGTCGTCACCTGGGCGCTGAAGACCAGGTCGTCCGAATCGTTCACGATGCGGATTTCGTAATCCTCATCGGCCTTGGCGTCGCCGTCGCCGCCTACGGCCAGAATCCGCACGTGCATCGTCTGTCCGGGTTGGTAGATGGGCTTGTCGGTGTAGCCGTGGATGGTGTCCTGGAGATTCGGCATCGGCGTGGAGGAGCCGGTGGCCGTGAAGTCGCCGATTTTCGCCGTCACGTCGATGGTGTCGTCGTCCTCCTCCCGCTGGACGCGCAGCAGCGCGACACCGTCCGGGTCCGTGATAGCCGACGACTTCTCCGTCTCAACCGTCACGCCCTGCACTGGCCGCCCCGTTACAGGGTTCGCCGCCAGCACACGAACCTCAAATGGCCGGTTGGGCCGCGGCATCCCCGCTGTCAGCACGCCCAGCGTGAACGCGTAATCGGCGATGCGCGGGAAACTCAGCATGCCCGTGAAGAGAGCGAAGGCGGTGTAATTCCGCGCGCCGGGATAGACCGCGTATTCCAGCCGCTCCGCCATGGGTTCGCATTTCCGGCACAGCGGATGTGCGATGGAAACGGCCGATTCCCCTCGCGGGAGAGTGGCGTTGCGCCACGTTTCCCCATTCACTTCTCCGGCCGGGTTCAGCCACCGCAGCCTGATGCGCGCATCCAGCGCCTGGGAAGCGTCATTCCTGACGGCGAGCGATATCGTGGTGCGCCCGTCCACCAGGACGGCCCGAGTCGCCGGTTCCACGACCGAAACCTGCGCCACCGCATCAACCGAACACAACAATAGGCCTACTGCGAGAGTAAGTCGCATCGAAAGACCTCACTATCCTGCCGGTTAGGCGAGTTACTAACCTACTTGGGAGAGAGAGTATCACTCCAAGGCGCCGATTACCAGAGTGCGGAGACGGCACACTGGGGCGCTGCGTCACAGGGCGGGCGGTTTTCCTCCCAGCGCCGCCACCTCGCCCGGCGTGAGCCGCCGCCACTTACCGCTCTCCAAATCGCCAATGCCGATGGGCCCGATGGCCGTGCGCGCCAATTGGCGCACCTTGCTTCCCACCGCCTCGATCATGCGCCGCACCTGCCGGTTGCGGCCCTCGCGGATGGTTATCTCCAGGTAGGTGTAACCGGGCCCGTCCCGCAACCGGCTCACCTCGGCCGGACGGGTGGGCCCGTCGCGCAACTGCACCCCCTGGCGCAGCCGCTCGACCTGCTCGTCGGTTAGCGTCTGCGCCGTCTTCACCCGATACGTCTTCGGCACCTCGTGGCGCGGGCTGGTGACGCGGTCGGCAAACGCCGTGTCGTTGGTGAGGATCAGCAGCCCGCTCGTATCCAGATCCAGGCGGCCAACCGGCGAAAGCCATTCGTCCACTTCCCCGATCAGGTCATAAACGGTGGGCCGGCCTGCGGGGTCGCTACGAGTGGTGAGAATTCCTCTGGGCTTGTTCAACAGTATATAGTGCCTGGCGGCGGACCGCAGTGGCCTGCCATCCAGCGCGATGCGGTCGCGGACGAGGTCCACCCAGTGATCGGGGTTGCGAACGGCCTTTCCATTTACGCGAACTCTGCCCGCCTCGATCCACTCCCGTGCCTGCGTTCGCGAGCCCCATCCAGCCTTGGAAAACGCCCGGTCCAGCGTGGCGGGCGATGCGGTTTCGCGGCTGGTGTCATGGCGCATGAGGGCGGAAGCGGGCGCTCCGAACTCTGATGGTACAGTATGGTGGGGACAGAGCGACGGGCACCATACTTATCCGCAGCGCGCGACAGCTCCTAACGTTGCGCGGCCCCCGCGGCCCCCGGCGCGGCGGAGACCTCAACGAACTCGGCATCATCCACGATGGCGCCCTGCTCATCCGCGACGGCGTGCTGCGGGAGGTGGGACTCAGCCGCCGCGTCGAGAACCTCACCGAAGCGCGCAGCGCGGTCGAAATCAACGCCACCGGCCGCGTGGTGATACCGGGCTTCGTGGACAGCCACACCCACCTGTCGTTTCCTCCCGCTGGGTCCGGGCCCATCGACCTGGCAGGCGCGGTGCGCGCCATCCACACCTGCTCCGCCAAGCTGCTGGCGGCCAGGGCCATGGTCTACCTGGAATCCATGGCGCGGCACGGCACCACCATGGTGGAAGTCAAGACCGGCTGTGGCCAGGACGAAACCGCCGATGTGAAGATCCTGCGCGCCCTGGCGGAGTTGCGCATCTCCCCGGTGGATGTGGCGCCCACCTACCTGTTGCGGCTTCCCGGCGCGGCGAATGCCACCGAGCTGGAACGTACGGCGGCCATCTGGGCGGCTACGGATCTGCTTCCAAGAATCCACCGCCGCGGAATGGCGCAGATCGCCGACGTGGTATGGGACGCCGATCCCACCATGTATCCGCTGTTCGTGCACTACCTGGAGGCGGCGCGGGTGATGGGGTTCGCCCGCAAGGTCCACACCGGACCGACCGCCCCATCGGGCGAGGTTCTGACGGCGGTGGAGAACGGAGCGCTCAGCGTCGACCACCTGGGGCGCGCCGACCCCGTCGAGTTGGGCTTGCTGGCCCGCTCACCGACGGTGGCGACTCTGCTGCCCTGCGAGGCCTTCTGCTCGGGCGCCCAACCGGCGCCGGGACGCGCTATCGTGGATGGCGGCGCGGCGGTTGCCCTGGCCACCAACTTCAACCCGCGCGATTCCCCGGTGCTGAGCATGCAGACCGCGATCGCCCTGGCCTGCCGGCAAATGGGCTTGAGCCCGGCGGAAGCCATCTCCGCGGCCACCATCAACGCCGCCCATGCGCTGGGGTGCGCGGACCGGGCGGGGTCGCTCGAATCCGGCAAGCCCGCGGACCTGCTGTTGCTCAACATCTCCGATTACCGCGACCTGCCGCTGCAACTGGGAGCCAACCTGGTACACCTGACCATGAAGCGCGGAGAGGTCATTTACCAGGAGGGGAAGGTGGCGCGGCGGCCGTCCGGTCTGTTCCGGGAGTAGGCGCTTCGGCGGCGGCAGGGCAGGCTTTGCGGGCTACGGCTAGGCAACTGCTCCCCCAGCGGCGCGGCTGCAGGCGGCTCAGACGGCGCAACTCGCGGCCGGTTAAAAACCCCAGCAGGCGGTTCGCCGCGGCTCCGGCGGCCTGGTGGTCGGCGCGCACCCGCTTCGGCGTGGGTGGCGAGCCGCGGAAACCGAGGCGGTACGGCAGCGCCCGCCGCAGCAAACCGGGCACCGTCAGAAACCCGAAGAAATGGGTGGCGAACTCGACCGTCAGGCCGGCGGCTTCGAGCGCCCGCGAGAGGTCCGCCAACCCGTAGCGGCGGAAGTGCCCGGCATCCGGATCTTCCCGCGACCACAGCCAACGGTGCGCGGGCACGGTGATGTAGAGGCGTCCGCCGGGGATGAGCGAGCGCTCGATCGACGCCAGGAAACCGCGCTCGTCCTCGACATGTTCGAGCACGTCGAAGAGTCCGATAGCGGGAATGGCGCAGGCCTTGAATCCGGCGTCGGCGAAGGCCGCGCGGACCACATGGCGAACGCCGCGCCCCACGGCGTTGGCGGCGCCCATGGGCCCGGGTTCCACCAGCACGGTTTCCCATCCGGCATTCTGCAAGGCGCGCGCCACGAAACCGTTGCCGCCCCCCACATCGAAGATGGCGCCCGGCGGCGGGAACAGCCGCGCCGCCTCCAGGATGCAGGCGTTGCGGTGGCGGAACCAGAATGAGGCGTCCTCCACGGCGAAGTAGAGGTCGTTGCCGGATTCCGGATACGAAACCTGTGATACGGAGCGCGCCGTCCACACGCCACCGGGAGACGGTTCGAGGTTGGTGGAGATATCCGTTAGTGGCCGCATGCTGGCAGCGGGGCTCCTGGAAACGAAAAACGGCCGGGCGACTTGCGCCGCCCGGCCGTGAACTGCGCTACTGGGTCTGACTTACTGCACGGCCACGGATATCGTGGTACTGACGGTCTGACCGCCAGGCCCGTAAGCCGTCAGAGTGTACGTTTCGTCGTACACCTGGTTGATGGTGAGGCTGCCGTTGACCGGCAGATTGCTCTGCGCCGACAGGTTGCCGCCCACCAGGACCACGGAGGTGGCGCCCTGAGTCGTCCAGGACAGCGTGATGGGCTTCCCGGATTGCGGGTTCCACGGCGGGGTCGCCGTGAACGACAGGATCTGGAGCGAGCCGACACTGACCGTGACGTTGCCGGAAGTGGTGCCGGAAGCGTTGGTAGCCGTCAACGTGTAAGTGGTGGTGGCCGACGGCGAAACCGCCGAGCAGGCATTGGCAGCCAGGTTAGATCCGATGCCCGTGATCGAAATCGACGTGGCGTTGGTCACCTGCCAGCAAACCTGCGAGGACTGGCCGGCTGTGATGACCGTCGGGACCGCCGTAAAGGCGTTGATTTGCGGCACCGTCGCGGGAACCACGGCGACGACGATGGGCGAAGTGACCGACTTGCCGTCGGAACTGGTGGCCGTCAAGGTGTAAGTGGTCGTGACAGTCGGCGACACGGTCGTGCTGCCGTTGAGTGCCACGCTGCCCACACCGCTAATGGTGACGGTGGAAGCGCCGCTGGTGCTCCAGCTCAGGGAGGACTGCTGTCCGGGCTGGATGGTCATCGGGCTGGCGTTGTACAGCAGGATCTGCGGGTTGCCCACGGGCGTAACCGCCGCGGTCACGGTGACCACGATCGACGAAGTGACCGAATGGCCATCGGAACTGCTGGCCGTCAGAGTGTAAGTAGTCGTGGTGGTCGGCGACACGGTCGTGCTGCCGTTCAGTGCCACGCTACCCACGCCGCTGATGGTGACGGTGGAAGCGCCGCTGGTGCTCCAACTCAAGCTGGAAGATTGTCCAGGCTGGATGTTGGTCGCACTGGCGTTGTACAGAAGGATTTGCGGGTTACCCGGGCCGGAGACCGGCAGCGGGACCACGCTGATAGTTAGGGCCGCGGTGACCGACTTACCGTCGGAACTGGTGGCCGTCAGGGTATAGGTGGTGGTCGCGGTCGGCGTCACGGTTGTGCTGCCGTTGAGCGCCACGCCGCCAAGACCGCTGATGGTGGCCGCGGTCGCGCCCGTGGTGGTCCAGTTCAAGGTGGCCTGCTGACCCGGCTGGATGCTCGCCAGGTTCGAGGTGAACATCACGATCTGCGGATTCCCCGGAGCATTCGGGCCCACCGTAACGACGGCGGTCTGAGTAACGGTGCCACTCGGGCCGGTGGCCGTTAGGGTGTAAGTGGTGGTGGTGGCGGGCGTCACCGCAACCGAGCCGGAAGCAGCCGAGTTAACGGCGCCGATTCCAGGAGCGATGCTGACCGAGGTCACATTCTGCGTGATCCACTGCAGCGTGCTGCTGGCGCCAGGCTGGATGAACGCCGGGTTGGCAATAAACTGGGTGATCGTAGCCGGAGTGGCCGCCGCCGTGGTGACCACCGTGGTGGCCGTTCCCTTCAGGCCGTCGGTGTTAGTGACCGTCAGGCGGAAGCCGTACGAGTTACCGGCCACGGCAGTGAAGGTGGCCTTGGCGGACGTGGCGTTCGCGATAGTAACCGTGGGTCCGTTAACCTGCTGCCACTGGTAAGTGAGCGTCTCACCCAGCGGATCGTAGGATCCCGATCCATCCAGTGTAACCACCTGCGCCGGAATGTTGATCTGGTTCGGGCCGGCGTCGGCGATGGGAGCCGCCGTGCCGACGCGGCGCGTGCCGAGTTCGTAACGGATGCGCGGAACCTCCATGGGTACCGGCGACTTGCTATCCGCGTACTCCTTCGGCTTGGTGAAGTTACCCACCTGCAAACCGAAAGCCAGGCGGCCGGTGGCCGATGTAGCCACCAGAGCTTCGTTGAAATCGCCTTCCACGGTGAATGCCACGTGCTGCGAGAGGGGCTGCACCAGGCGGATTTCGCCGCCGGCCGTGGTGCCGCCGCCGATGTGGCGCCGCAGGACACCGAGGTTGCCCTGCAAGTAAGCGTTGCCCCAGACGTTAATCAAACCGTCCACGCCGTATTGATTAATGATGCGGGCGTAGGTCTGGTTGTAAACGCCGGTGTACAGATACGCGTTGTTCAGCACCGCGTAGTTCTTGAAGCCCTGCGTGCCAAAGACGCCGAAGCGGCCGCCCTTGAACACGTAGTCGATCATCATGGACCCCTGCGCCAGAGCGCCGCCCTGCTGGTACTGGCTGAGGCTGAGGTACTTCACGCTGCCGAAGATTCCGGCCTGCACCTGGCCCATGCGGTGAACCAGACCGAGGTCGAACTGGCCTTCCGAGCTGAAGCCCGAGTTGTAGAAGAACTCGCCCTGCGCCTGTACGGCCGAAGTGCCTTCGCCGCCGAAGGGCGAGAAGAACTGGCCGCGCGCGTTGACGCTGGCGTCGCCGCCCTTGAGCTTGCCCAGGTTCGGACCCACGTTGATGGCCAGCATGGAGAGCTTCTGGTTGCGCTTGGCAACCTCATCCATGGCGGCGTTGGCAACGTCATTGGCCTCCTTGTGGACGATATCGGCGGTCTCCTTGCCGGTGAGGGGCTTGTTGACCTGGTCGCGGAGGGCGTTCTGCTGGTTGCGCAGTTCGGCAATCTGGGACTTCAGGTTCTCGTTCTCGCCCTTCAGGCCGTTCAGCGCGGCCAGGATATCATCCAACTTGTCGAGGCGCTTGAGGATCTGCGCGCAGCAATCGGCGTTCTGCTTGACGGCTTCCTGAAGACCGGCTAACCCCGGCAGAATGTCGCTGATGCGGCCGTCGCCAATTACTCGTCCCTGTCCGTCGCGAACCTCCAACTTGACGCGCCGGTTCATGAACCGGCCTTCCTTGCTGGAGTTATCGACTTCGGGATCGCGCTTGCCATCGCCCGCCGTGGTGACCTGTTCGGGGGCAGCGCCGTACTTGATCAGGAACGCCTTGACGGCTTCGGCGCGTTGCAGCGCGAGCTTCTCGTTGTAAGCGGCCGAGCCGACGTAGTCGGTATTGCCGGTCACTTTGACCCGGTAATCCTTGTGCTGGCCGAGCAGGTCGGCCAAGCGCAGCAAGCTTGGATAGCCGTCGGAAAGGATCGAGGAATTGAACTCGAAGTTGATCTCTTCCCAGGATTCCTTGGTCTGGCCGTCGAAGTTCGTTCCCTGCGCGTACAGTCCCGACGCCAACATCCCTATTGCGCCGATCGCAACTAGTGTCTTCATTGTCTTGTCCATCTCCTCAGGTTGAACAACATGTACTCGTGACCACAATGTCCGTGGCAACGGAGCGCCCACGCCACCAACGCGGCGCGCGCGGCGTTACCTCAGCCCGCTCCGAAACCGGGCCGCCCTGTGCCGGGCCAGCGTGCGGCCCAGACACGGAGTTCAACAATAGCATACACCGAAATGGGCGGTTAAATGCAAGATGTCGATGGGTTTACTCTCCGAAACCGGTATTAGTCAGTACACATTGCCGGGCGCCGATGCGATAATAATTGGGTGCTGGCTGCCGGACGGGTGGTCGCTCCCGGCAACGGGGGAGGAAAGTCCGGTCTCCACAGGGCAGCGTGCCGGCTAACGGCCGGGGTCCGGAAACGGATACGGAAAGTGCCACAGAAAATATACCGCCGGGCTTCACAGGTGCCCGGTAAGGGTGAAATGGTGCGGTAAGAGCGCACCGCGGCGGGAGTAATCCCGCTGGCAGGGTAAACCCCACGCGGAGCAAGACCAAATAGGGGAGGAGGAGCGGCCCGCTCCGATGAACTTCCGGGTAGGTTGCTAGAGCCGGCCAGCAATGGCCGGCCCAGATGAATGACCGCCGCCCGCAAGGGTACAGAAACCGGCTTATAGTCCGGCAGCCAGTGTTAAGTTAACAGGTCTGAAATAGGGAAAATTCCCGAGGGGCGTCCGCCGCCGGCCCGGTGGCGTGCCCGCCAAAACCGCTGGCACGGCGAATCCCGGGGTGCGGTACAATGATCGTGGAGTTCCACCCGGTGTGCGCCCGTAGCTCAGTTGGATAGAGCGTTTGCCTCCGGAGCAAAAGGTCGGTGGTTCGAATCCACTCGGGCGTACCACATAAACCACAGAAAGCACAAGAGATACGCGACGAGGCCAGAAGGGCGAAGCCGAAATTTGTATCCACTTGTATCCAATTCAAAACAGGCTTGAAACCGGCGGTATCCTGGACGCCGAAGAAAAACGGCACTTCCGGACGTTCGCCCGGAACCTATGCGCCGCGAACATCACGGCTGGCCCCAGATGGACTGAACTGGCGGCTGGCGGGTTCGATTCCCGTTAGCGCTACCATGTTTTCATAGACTTACGGGAAATGCCCAATGACGCCCCATGACGCGCAACGGGCCATCCGAAACCGAACGCGCAACCCGGAAATTCCTCCTTCCCGCTTGCATCCCCTCAGACACAGCCAACTTCAATAGATAAACGAGCTGTCGTCGCTCTTAGGCAGAGGTATCGGCCATCCGAACAGGCACACGTGGTCGTAAGCCCAGAGCTTGATGGCCGGCAGCCCGAGACGATTGGCATTCACGAACTCCCTCAGCCATGGCCAGGTGCCGTAATAGAGGCCCATCAGATAACGGCAGTGAGCTTGGTCCCAAGCGAGTTCCTTCCACGGGTACGACGCGCAACGGGTGGCCTGGTCGAGGTCGTGATTGATTCCCGGATACTGGTAACCCTCGATCAGGAACGTGTCGAAGCCGGAGCCCGCGCGCGCGGTCCATTGCGATGGCAGGTTGATGTACCGCAGCAGCTTGCAGGTATCTGGGTCGTTCACGTCCATCGGCCACAACAGCTCGAACACGGCGGACGGGCACTGCGAGAGAACGTAGCTCTGGATGGCGGCCACGTAGTTGTACAGGCGCGTCCGCAGAAAGTTTGCGTCGGCGTAACTGTTGATCGACGGATCGTCGTTCGGCGTGTGGAAGGTCGCCAGCGCGCGGCCGAGTGCCGACTGTGCGGCGGCCTGCGTGTCCGCGTCGTGAAACGCCATCCCGGATGCGTTCGCCAGGAACCACCAGAGGATTTCGCCGAACTGGAGTTTGGGCGTCAGTCCTGCCGCCAGCATCAGGGCCGCCATCGCGGCGAAGGCCTGCCCAATGTAGCTCTGCGGCCCGGAGCTGAACGCGATTTGCGAACTGTTCAACGTGCCGAATCCCGTGGCGGTCTCCACCGCCGTGCCGTCGGGGAAGCGTTGAACCCACACTGCGCCACCGGCGGGACTATCCGGCGGCTGCACCAGTTCCTGGGAAAACGAGCAGACGGCGCTCATGCCGTTCGCCTTGAGCAGGCTAAAGAAATCCGTGTTCCAATCGCGGAACGCCCGGTTGAGCACCGGCGTCTGTGTTGGATCGATCACCCACTTTACGCCATACGTGCCACCTTGCATATCGCCGGTCACCGCGGCGTGGCCGCTGCCGGTATTGGACGCTGGCAGTTCCGTGTAGACGTGATACTGCCAGCCGCTCGCGAACGAATGGGAAGTGATCGTCAGCACGCTGCCGGAGACCGAGGCCCAGACGCCGTCGAAGATCGCGTTGATGAAGTTGGCGAAATGCCGCGCGATGGTATTGCTGCTGTCCTGCCCCCCGAACACCGTCTTGCCGATAGCCGAGGCGCCGATATGTAGCCAGACGACATCCTGGTCGTTCCAATTGCCGGAGAACGTGACCGTGCATGTGGGGAAGGCGGGGTTGGATGCCACCGACTGCTTCCACCAGAAGACGCCGCAGTAGTGGTCGATCTCGCCGAGCAGCCCGAGCTTCTGAATGTTCCACACCAACCTCTGCGGCGACAGCTTGTAGGTGTTGTCCGTGTCGAAGTCGGTGGCCACTGCCACGGCGGTGGTCGTCGCCACCGGATCGGGGACGTCGCTCGGGACCGCGCATTCCAGGAAATCGAAATAGAAGTACCAGCCCTGGCTCGACGCGTTCTTGTTGCCCGAAAGCGTGATCACCACCTTATGCTGCCCTGCTGCGACGCCGGAGAAGAGCAGGCGTCGTGTCTGAGAGGTGGCGGCCGTGGGATAGTAGCAATCGAGCGTCACCGACGCGCCGCCGTCCAGAGTGGCGGTCACGATGCCGCAGGTGGTATCTATCCGCGTGCCGACGTAGATAGCGTGGGTGTACTGGCAGTGCGTCTCGACGGTGACGCTGGCACCGGAAGCCGCCGCGCGGATCGCCCGCCCCTGGCTCCAGAAGGCGAATGCGCCGTTCACGGGGTCGTTGCCGGGGGCGGGCTCCCAGTATCCGGCCGTGGTGACCCAGGTGCTGTCTTCCTCGATGCGGACCGATCCCGGCCCAGCCACCTTGAGCGCGCGCTGACCGGCGGGATTGCTGGTCACCGTCCAATTGGTGACCACCATCTTCCACTCAGTGGACGGGTACGCCTGACTATTCGGGAGCGCCGGAGCGATGGTCCACCAGACCTTATCGACATTGCTCCAACCGAGCGCCGTGAAATCGATGTGAACGTGCCACGATACGTTGTCCGAAGAACCGCCGGACAGGTTCCAGTTGCTCGCGGTGAAGTACAGACGGCTGCTGCTGTTGTTGTCGGTCTGGTAGAACGCCACCATGTTGCCGTCGGCTCCCGTCGCGGCCGTAACGACCAACTGATTCGGCAACACCACTGCGGCGGCGAGCACGGCGGGGCCGTTCTGCACCCAGTTCGTTCCGTTGATCTGGTTGGCGATGTTGTTCAGGATGGTGGCGGCATCCGTGCCTGGGGTCAGCGACGCAGCCGCGGAGCCATCCGAACTCGACACCGCAACTGGGCCCGCGACGCCGGCCTTTAGCGTAGTGAGGATCTCGTTGTTGTACTGGCCTCCCACCGTGGCCGTGCAGTTCGAGTCGGTAGCGTTGATCTGCGCCGCGACGTTGGCCGCTATCTGCGCGCTGTTCAGCGATCCTTCGTAACAGGAATACGTGACGCTGCCGATCTTCACCCAGTGCTGGTAGTTCGACAGCGTGGCGCCCCCGGAACCGTCAGAGCTGGAAACTGCCACCGGGCCGTACTCACCGGACCTCAGCGCAATGAAGATCTCGTTGCCATACGCGCCTCCCGTGGTGCAGGAGCAATTTGGATCGGAGGCATTGATCTGGGCGGCGACGTTGCTCGCGACACCCGCGCTGTTCAGCGATCCCTCGAGGCAGGAATAGGTGTTCGATCCGATCTTGACCCAATGGTTATAAGCCGCGTTCCCCTGCCACCACAGCGCTTGGTCGGTAGTCGCCACCGATCCCTGCCACCACAGAGCCTGGTCGGTGGTCGGATTGCCGGGAATGATCGCCGGGCTGATGAACGACTGGTTCTGATACCACAGCGTGACTTTGTCGCCAGCCTGCGCGCTGGTTTGATTGAGCGTGAAGGTGGCCGATGCCCCCGCGCGCCCCGTCGTGTTGCACGTGATCGTGATGCCCGGCGTGCCGATCCACTTCACGTCCGTGTGGCCGACGCCGTTGACGGAGTAGTCGAGCGTGTTCCAGTCGGTCCAGGCGCTCTTCAGCGATTCCCATGCCTGAATGCCCTGCCACGTAATGTCGAAGTCGAGTACGAGGCCGGTGAGATCGCCGTCCGGAAGATACGAGAACAGCGGGTGGCCGAACGGATCGTCTTTCTGGAACAGGACCAGCACGGCGAAATCGGCCAGATCGCGGAACACGCCCGAGACGGTGAAGCCGGTATCGGACGCACCCCATAGTGCTGCCGCCGCGCCGTAATCGTCAAAGCCCTGCAAGTGCACCGTGCGATGCGGCTGCAGTTTGTAGATTTGGTCCATCGAACGGCCTCTATTGCTCCAGATCCGGTTCGGGCTGACTGGTCGCCTCGACGTCAGTCGCACCCCGTAACAGCGGTCGATTTAGACGGATGATTTAGACTTATGATTTAACTACTGGACCACAGAAAGCGTGGCGCAGTCGCTACATCCGTGATGGCGATGCTTCTCGGGGTCTGGGGTGATCGAAGCGATACAATCATGGGAAGGAGAGATTCGATGGCGATCATGGATTCCAGGTTTATCCAACAGCAGCCCAATACTTTCTATGTCCCGGAGCAGCGGGTTTACCTCGATCTCTCGCAGTTTGCGCCCTACCAGCAACCCGTCGTCAACACGCTGCCGACACTTGGGGAGTTTCTCGTGGGAGCAGCTCTGGTTGCACTCGGTGGCTACGCACTTTACAAACTATGCGAACCCGAACCCCAGCGGCGGCGATGTTCCGCATGTGGCAGCAAGAGCCACAACGTTGCCCGTTGTCCCCATGTCGGCGAGCGCCAGCACTTTTCATGGGATTTCGAGAAGACCGGATGGTGCGAGTGCTGCGGCTACCAGTTCCCGAAAACGCAACTGCATCACTATGGCGGCCGGGCCGACAATAGCAAGGCCAAGGAAATGTGCGGACCTTGTCACCTTCAGTGCGGGCACAGCGGTCATTGGGGTAACTTCGCGAGCAACCCGCGCTATTGTCGGCTGGCAGCGTAAAGCGCTCGAAGACAATTCGGTTGCAATAAGCCGACGCCCGCCGAGGGATGGCGCTATCACGCAAAATGCCAGAGCCGCACTTGTGGCGCACTCAGGTGGTCGGGTTGACGTGGTGCGATTCTGGATCACGAGTAGATGAAGACCGAGAGGTTCGAACCGGGGAACGTTGTGCCGACTGCCGTAATTCCGATGGAGACTGCCGTGTTCGCCGGGATCTCGGTAAGAGCGCCGATCTGCGACGGAGTGGCAACCACTGCCGTCTGGCCGGCAGGAATGGTCAAGGTCAGCAAGTAGCCGAGCGGTTGCAAGTTTCGGTCGCCTGGGTACGCGACCACTCCGAGCGATTGCATCCGCGGCTGCCGGTCACCCGGATAGGCAGGCTGCTGCGCTACCACGTCGAGGACATCGAGCACTTCATTCAAAGCCAGCGCGCGTCCGGAAAGCGCAGGGCGGTATAACCGCCTGAGTGCGCTTGATCGCTCTTGTCCACCAGAGGTAAGGTCCAGGGTGCCAAAGGAGGCTACTTAGTAAGTGCCACGCGAAAAACACCAAGACGGCTGGGTTGGATTAGCCGGCAAGAAGACCAAAAAGTGGATCGGCAAATGGCATCCGTACCGCGCCGACGGTGTCCGCACGACGGCGCGCATCGTGCTTGGCGAGAAGGCCAAGATGACGAAGTGGCAGGCGGAAGACGCACTGCGCGAGCATATCGCTAAAAAGACCGAGCAGCAGCTTCGCTGCCCCGAGGGCGATCCGACGTTGCAGCAGTTCTGGGAGCGATCCTACCTGCCGTCGCGCACCTGGAGTGTTGCGACGAAAGCAACGGTGACTAACGTAATCGTACGCCACTTACTCCCGCAGTTCGGCACGACCAAGCTCGTGGACCTTGATAAGCTGACGATTCAGAGGCACGTGAACGCGCTTGCCGAGAGTTACAGCCAATCGATTGTCCAGAAGGTGCTGCGCCAGCTTCGCGGGATGCTGGAGGAAGCACTCGAGCAGGATCTCATCGCAAAGAACCCGGCGCGCCGGGTGAAGATGCCCAATACGCGCCGGCCTTGCGGGCGGTTTCTGATGATGGAGGAGTTAGACGCGCTGCTGGCGCAGGTGGATTCTCGCGACAGCTTGATCATCTGGCTATTCTGCAAGCTGGGCCTGCGGCCCGGCGAGCTGTTCGCGCTTCGCTGGAACGATATCGATGGCAGCCGCATCCGCATAGATGAGAGCGCGACCCAGTACGGCATGATGGCGCCGAAAACCCGCGCCTCCGACGTATACCATCACATGCCGCCACGCATGGCAGCCCAGATGGAGGATTGGCGCGCGAAGCAGCTCGACACGTCTCCATTGGCGTTTGTGTTTCCCACCGCGACCGGTCAGCCCATCGAGGCGCATAACTTCGAACGCGATGTGCTCGTCCCGGCTGCAATCCGCGCAGGCATTATGCCCAAGCTCGCCAAGGATCGAAAGAAGGGCGATCCAAGGCGCGACAAGGCGACCGCTGTGAACTTCCAGGCTTTCCGGCGCACGTACGGGACATGGATGCAGCGCACGGGCGCAAGTGTGAAGGATGCGCAGGGCGCGATGCGCCACGCCTCGCCCGATCAAACGCTCCGCGTCTATATGCGCGAAATTCCGGACGGCTCGCGGATGGCCATCGACGCTCTGGAGATCCTGTACGACGCCAAGTGCGGGTTGGCGGCGGACACTCCGCGCGGCGCGGCAAACTGAAATCCTCCTCTTTGGTCTTCTTTTCCCCTCGTCGGAGGAATCTGTGGGTCACTGTTACGCTCCAATGACGGCGGAAGCCCGGCTCGCTTCAGCCCGCGAAGCTGTGCGGGCTTCATCTCTTTGCTGCTCGTAGCCAGTTGCCTTTTGAACCAGTTGCTCCCTCCCGTAAACGCTCGGTCAGGCAGGGCCGATCCCTGCAAATGTCAGCAACGGGCGTTTTACGGCCACGTCTTGTCACTGTTGGATCGGCAGCACGATCGGTCCAGGCGGATTGGAGCCGATGGTTGTCGGCGAGGATACGCCGTTAACCGAAATCGTGATCGGATAGTTCGCTGTTTGCATGCTGGCAAGCTGCTGCGGCACCGTGAAATTGATCTGGAATTCGCCCACGGCCACCAGACCCGCGAAACTGGCGTTGATCGTGATGCTTCCGATGCTGATCGTGACGCCGGTGAGAGGCGTGACGCCAACGCTGGTTCCAGCAGGTGATGGCGCCAGACCGGTGGCGAACAGACTGAGCGTGTCTCCCGGTTTCGCATTTCGAAACGACGAGCTTACAGACGGATCGCCCACAAGCATTCCGTCGGGGAAAACCGCGGCCGGGTAATTGATCCCGTTGACGATGACGGGAAAAATGCCGGGCGCGCTCGAGACGGCGGTCCCGCTCATGGTGTTGCTTGTCACTCCATCGCGGATCACCTGCACATTCGCGGTTCCGGAGATTCCAGCAGGCACCTGGAAGCTGATCTGCGTGGGGCTGATGTAATAGACCGCCGCAGCGGTCCCATTTACCAACACCTGGACGCCGCTGAGAACCGTAGGAAGCTCCTGTCCGAGCTTGGCGAAATCCGCACTATTCCATATCCGGGTCACATCCGACAAGTTGGTTCCTTTCACCAGCGCCCACGAGCCAGGCACCAATCCGCCGGTAAGATAGGTCGCGCCGTTCTGCGGCGCCGAGGTCAAGGCCGGCACTGTCCCGAGCAATTGGAGCGACTGGAGCGCTGCAATGTTCGCGGCGCGAACTTTATTTACGAGGTCGTATTTGGGCGTGTCGGTCAAGTCCACCATGCCCCATGCGATGTCGCCTCCACCGATATCCAAAGCACTCCCGCTAACAGCCCCCGTGCCGGTAAGCGGCCCGTCGCCGTACTGGAAGATCATTGAGCCAACCATATAAGGATTGGCGGCAAAAATTGCGAGCAACTGCGTGTAGGCATCGCCCGCAGCCGAGTCCGATAGCGCCATGACCCTGTCGGGGAGCCACCCGAAACCCCGCGTGCCCCCGTAATCCGCGGCGGCGACCCAGGCGCCGATCATCACCGGTTTATTCGTGCTGGTGAATAAGGCCAACACATCTGAGGTGAGCCCGCTGGGGTTGAAATCGTCGAAACCAACCACGTCGCAGTTGGCGGCCACCACTGGCCAATCTTTGTTGTTCTCCTCGAGAATCCAGATCCCGAAGTACAGGTGATTGGGATCGATCGACTTTACGGTCTTGTAGAGTATCGAATAATAGGTGCTTTCGTAGAATTGGCGAAGCGATTCGACATCGCTCGCAGGCGGTTGCGCGTTCGTGGCTGCGTAAACGCCCGCCATGGATGTTGCCGAGATCTTCCAGGCCGCGGCAAGCTTACTCACACTTCCGCCGTACAGAACATTCAGCGCCTGATTCACGAACGCCGTCTTGGCCGGCGATGACGGGCCGAGGGCGAGAATTGCTGTCACCTCGGAAGATTGGATGATTTCGTCGATCTCGTTGCCCACGGACCACCCGACGATATAAGGGCTGGAGACGCTCGATTCCATCTGGACAGCGAGTGAACTCTTCAGTTCACTGACGATATTTGGATCGAAAGCGTCGGGATGGCCGCCCGGCACAGCATTTGGAACATCGCTATGCGTCAGTACGGGAGTAGAAGGCAGGTCGGAGGGAAACGTGCCGAACTTCCCTCCGCCCACAAAGCCCCAACTAGGGAACCGTTGATGTAACAGGGTGTTGCCGATGGCTTTCCAGGAACTGCCGTACTTGATGATTTGGTTCGCAATAGAAAAGGATACTCTCGTCACCCCTTGCGCGGTAGTGTACGCCGCCGCAGAAGTTCCGCTCTGAGGAGGCAGTTGGAACATCGATTCGCGCCCCGTAATCGCCGTGGGGCCGTCGCCGATGGAGGTTAGGCCCAGGTAAAACAGCGGGTTGCCAAGCGGCGAGATCATATACCAGTGGCTGTTGTGAAACGCCGCGTAATAGTAGCCCGTCACCTTGCCCGTCCATCCGGCGATGGCCGAGCCGCCATACTGATCGAGCGCTGCAACCGGGGGGTTGCTCGCAAGCCATGCCTGCTCTTGCGCGGCTGCGGTCTGTAGGTCGCTGTCCGATGTAATCTTCGATGGCCATGACGCCGCAATCGCCTGACCGTAAATATCGACGTAGGGGTCGAACTGATGGGGGTTCGCGACCGTGGCGTTGAACTGGAATGTCGCCGTAACGGTTGTCGTTTTTATGGGATCGACTGTAAGCGCATTCTGCCACGTTACCGGACCGCCGCCAAGCAGGACGAGCGGCAAAGGAACCGGCGCATTGCCGTTCGGCGCTACCGTAACGGTGTTCGATCCGTTGGAGACCTGAAGAGAGATTTGCGTCACGATGTAGGCTTCGGTTGCCGTGCCGGAATCGTCCGCGTTGGAAGCGTACAGTGTCCCTTGCGCCGGGGTGAACGCGCCAACGACGGATCCCGCGGATTGTCCGTTGATCGAGAGTTGCTGCGGACCGGCGCCGGTGATCACAGCCGTGACTGTGTAGACGACCCCGGTTTGCCAGGAAAAGGGAGCTTGGACGGTATGAAGAGACTTCCCGTCGCCCACACTAAGGCCAAGCATGACCGAGCCGAGTTGGCAATTTCCGCTGGAGTCCGCCACCGCCGAAAGAGAGAGGGTAAATCCCGAGGGCCCCTTATCCGATTGGCTTGCCAACTCAAGGACGCACTGATTCTGTCCATGCGCTCCCGCAGCCGCGAGTAGGAGCAATCCCGAGATTTTGATCGGCAGACCTGAGTGCATTCTGTTCGAATAATCGCCGGATCCCGAAGTAAACGCCGATAATAGGAACCGTTAAGCTTCCCGGCCGCCCACACGGGGGGCGGTCAACAGGACCAATCCGTCCAGCGATTTCCGCTCCAAACGGCTCCCTTTTCGGGAATTATAACCCAAGCGAAAATGAAGAGCCCCATCAACGTTGCCAGTGGCCGACGTTTCCCCAGGGGGAACGGGGACAGCCGTTCAGATCCCGGCAATAGTGTTCAAGATCGTGGCACTACCGCGAGGAATGTCTGCGTGCGGGCATTGACGCCCGGCGAAGCGGCGTCGGCGCTGGTGATTCAATACGCTCAAAAGGCGGCCGGGAAGTTGCTGATGCGCGGATCTGGAGTCCCTTCGCCGCTAAACGACCGGACCCTCCAATATCATCCAAAATGCAAAAAAGATTTCCTGTCCGGACGCTGTGACCTATCCCGGTTCGCGGCCGTCCCGCGCCTAGAAATGGCCCCCGTATGCGCCCCCGCCGCCACAGTGCCGCCCGCCGCCACCGGAGTGGTAGTGCGGTGCCAGGCGCGGCGGCCGGGCTTTTCGGCGCGATCATAGACCCGCTAGGAAAAAGTGTATCCAGAAATGTCCCTCGTCGGAGGAATCTGTGGGTCACTGTTACGCTCCAATGACGGCGGAAGCCCGGCTCGCTTCAGCCCGCGAGTCTGTGCGGGCTTCATCTCTTTGCTGCTCGTAGCCAGGTGCCTTTTGAACCAGTTGCTCCCTCCCGTAAACGCTCGGTCAGGCAGGGCGGATCCCTGCAAATGTCAGCAACGGGCGTGATACGGGCATGTGGACGAGCCGATGTCTCCCCAAGGGTTCTTTGTGGGACAAGCCGGGACGCGGGCTTGCCGCATGCCTATATCAATACTGATATATACTGGAGTGGATGGAGCGAAAGGCGGTCAGATGGATGGGCGACTCCCGGAAACGGCTTCGTGAATTTCCAGATGCCGTTCGGTTTGAGATTGGCCAAGCGCTCTATCAGGCGGAACTTGGCGAGCCCCACTCGTCGGCAGGTGCCATGCAGGGTCTGAACGCGGTTGAGATCGTTTCGGACTATCGCGGGGATACCTACCGAGGCATTTACACAACTCGGCTAAAGGGCTTCCTCTACGTGCTTCATTGCTTCCAGAAGAAATCCAAAGCTGGTATAAAAACGCCAAGACGCGACTTGGAATTAATTCGCCGGCGACTCGCCGAGGCCGAGTTGCATTTCAATGCTACGGTTGCGAGAGAGGAGTAAATGAACATGCCAAAAAGAACACTGGTTGAGGAGGGTAGCGGCAACGTGTTCGCGGATATCGGACTGGCCAATCCAGAGGAGGCGCTAGCTAAGGCGGAGATCGCTCGCCAGGTCAACCGAATCCTTACGGCGCGCGGACTGAACCAGGTGCAAGCGGCGGCGCTTCTGCGAGTTGCGCAGCCAAGGGTGTCCGATCTGGCCCGCGGACGGCTGGGAAAGTTCTCGCTGGAAAAACTGCTCCAGTTTGCCCGGCTAACGGGGATCGATGTTGAGATCCGAATGAAACCATCGAGCAAGCCCGGCCTGACGGTCAAGACGAAGGCAGCTTGAAAAGTCTCCAGGCCCTGCATCATTTTCGTGCGCCGGCCTGGGCCCTTTCCGCTTCTCCGAATTCACCCGTACGTAATGTCGCCGATGCGCGGATCTGGAGTGCCTTCGCCGCTAAACGACCGGACCCTCCAATATCATCCAAAATGCAAAAAAGATTTCCTGTCCGGACGCTGTGACCTATCCTGGTTCGCGGCCGTCCCGCTCCTAAGAAACGGCCCCATTTGCGCCCCCGCCGCCACAGTGCTGCCCGGCGCAACCGGGTGGTAGGACGGTGCGGAACGGCGACTGCGCGGCTTGCGGCGCGATTATAAACTCGCCAGGAAAAAGTGTATCCAAAAATGTATCCACTTAGCCCCGAATACTCCGTTATTCTCCGCTAATCAGCCAATGTAAGTCATAGAAAACACGTCGTTGCACTCGTATGGTTTACACTCCGGAGCAAAAGGTCGGTGGTTCGAATCCACTCGGGCGTACCACAAAATCCCCACCGCAATCCGGAACCGGCTCAATTCGCGTGTTCGAAGACAGCCTTCCAGCCGATGGGCAGTTCTCGCCACAGTTGCGTGGAAATCCCCCCATCGGCTTCTTCCCTTCGGCGCCCACAATCCGCCAGTCAAGCACGAGCGGAACCGGTTCGGGAGTGAGCTTTACCGAGTGCGGCACCTTGACCTAACCGGCGATGCCGAAACTTATGCCCGTGCAATTCACCCAAGTCATCCGCTCGGGGGCCCGGTATTAGGAAAGTGCCCCTTCCATGTCCCGGTTGTCCCACGCGGCCATTTGGGCTCTTGGAGCGGAGATCGCTTCATCGGCCCGCGCCGGCGCGGGAGTGCTCTTGCCCGCTGCTGTACCCCGTCCCCCAAATCCACGATGTGGCGGGCCTCCATATTCCACTCGCCCGGCAGTCATCGCCGCCGCTTGTGCTCGCGCTAATAAATGTAGCTTCCGGTCTTAGGGTGATGCGGGTATCAACCTGCCCGCCGTTGAGGGCAGAGGCTACACCCACAGAATAACTGCCTGTGTCCGGTTTCGGAGCGGCCAGTTAGGCATATACTGGGGGGCATCTCGAAGTTTTGACTGAAAATTCCGGCAGACTGAGGCGCATAGCGCCGCGCTGCCATCCGTAGCGGACAAGGAGTGTATTGCATGCTTCCAACGTCGCGGGTGCCCCTGGCCCCGAGTAGTAGACTTGCCCTGTTGTTCCTTCTGGGCGCGCTGTTCCTCCCGCACTCTGCCATGGGTGCGACACCCAATCCGGGAGAGCCTCTGTATTGCCAGCCTAATGAAACCGGCACGTTTCTGATCGTCAATGGAACCACCGGCGTGTTCTCGACGGACTCCGATTGCTATAGCCCGACTTCCGACAAGAACAACAACAATGTCACCGTGCAACCCACCCAGGGCACCCTGACGTCGGATGGAGCCAGTAACTACGTGTACGTGACGACCAACCCGAACTACACCGGCCTGGATACCTTTTCGATTCATGTGGACACATCGGCCGCTTACACCCCCGGCGGTCCGGGCGATTTCTCGGGCGGCGCGGGAACCGTGGTGGTCACCCTTAATGTACTGCCCTCCACCATCGCCGCGAGCACCCAATACGCCACCGCCGTACAGATTCCCATCCCCGCCGGTTCGGTCACGCCGTGTCCCGCCACGTATGGATGCGTAACCGGAGGGAAAGTCGGAACCACCCACCCCGCTCACGGGACGCTGACCTTCTCGGGCTTGAATGCCACGTACACGCCTGCCCTCGGCTTTACGGGAACCGATACCTTCAACATCCAGGCGCTGGGCCCCGACCACGATGGCGCCAACACATTAAACTCCGGCGACATCACCGTCACGGTAACGATTGCGGCGGCCGTACCTGCGTTGGGCACCTGGGCCATGGTCGCGCTGGCCGGTTTGCTTTTGCTGGCGGGCCTGGGGTGGATGCGCACCCGCACCGCCTGATCGCGCCCATCCTTTCTCACCGGTAGATCCGCCCGCCGCGGTTTATCGGGTTGGCGGCCGGCCCCCGCCGCCAACCTGATAAACTCGTAGTTCCCGTGAAGCTTTCCCTCCTTATGCCCGTCTACAACGAGCGCACCGTGGTGGAACGTTGCGTTTCGTTGGTGCTCGGGGCGCCGCTGCCCGAGAACATGGAGCGCGAACTGGTGATCGTCGACGACCGCTCCACCGACGGCACCTTTGCCATTCTGGAACGGCTGGCGCAGGCCCACCCGCAGATCCAGCTCTACCGCCATGAAGTGAACCGCGGCAAGGGCGCCGCCGTCCGCACCGCCATCGAAAAGGCCACCGGCGATTTCTCCCTCGTGCAGGACGCCGACCTGGAATACGATCCCTCCGAGTATCCCCGCCTCCTGCGCCCGCTGCTCGATGGCCACGCCGACGCCGTCTTCGGCTCCCGCTATTTGGCCGGCGAGTTCACCCGCGTGCTGCCCTTCTGGCACTCCATGATCAACAAGACCCTCACCGGCATCTGTAACATGTTCAGTAACCTCAACCTCACTGACATGGAGACCTGCTACAAGGTGTACCGCACGGACCTGTTGAAGAGCATCCCCATCCGCAGCGACCGTTTCGGGTTCGAGCCCGAGATCGTCATGAAGAGCGCCAAGCGCCAGTTCCGCATTTACGAAGTGCCCATCAGCTACCACGGCCGCACCTACGAGGAAGGTAAGAAGATCGGTTGGAAGGACGGCTTCCAGGCGCTGGGCGCGGTCTTCCGCTTCTGGCTGATCGACGACCTGTACGCCACCCCCTACGGCCGCGGTGTGCTCAACAATCTCACCGGAACCCCGCGCTACATCGCCTGGCTGGCCCGTACGCTGCGGCCACACGTGGGCGACACGGTGCTCGAAGTGGGCGCCGGCATCGGCAACCTCTCCGCGCGCCTGATGTCGCGCCGCCTTATGTACGTGGCGGCGGAGACCGACCCGCTGCACCTGCACGCGCTGCGCAACCGTTTCCTGCGCACGCCCAACGTGACGGTGCGGCGCATCGACCCGGAATCGCCGCCGGACCTGGCGGATCTGACGGGCGAGTTCGACACCGTGCTGTGCCTGAACGTGCTGGAGTACCTGGATTCGCCCGGCGATGCCATCGCCTCGCTGGCCGCCACACTGAAACCGCGCGGCGCGCTGATCCTGCTGGTGCCGCAGGGGCCAGGACTGTTCGGCAGCCTGGATCGCAGCCTGGGACACAAACGCCGCTTCAAAGCCTCGGAGTTGATCGCACAACTGAAAGATCGCGGTTTCACGGTGGAGCGCACTTACAATTTCAACCGCGCAGGCGCTCCGCCGTGGTTCCTCTATAGCCGTCTGCTGGGATCGCGCAAGATCAACAAGCCGGTGCTGAAGGTGTTCGACAAGACGGTGTGGATCTGGCGCCGCCTCGACCGCCTGATGCCCTGGCGCGGCCTGTCGCTGATCGTGGTAGCGCGCAAAACAGGTTAGCAAAAATGGGACAGGCTTGAATTTCGCGGGTTCTGCGAAATTCGTGCCTGTCCCCTTCTTTGCGCGATGCCCGCCCGGCGGTACATTACGTACCCCTAGTACCCTACACGCAATAGAAAAGTAAATTTCGGGTCTCTTTTGGCTATTATGTTCTTTGGCCTATGAAACGCTCCCCGCTGATGTTACCCCTCATGCTCCTGGCCGCCGGTTTCGCCAACGCTAGCATCCTGCAAACCTACAACACCGAGGCTTCGTTCGACGCCGCTCAGGAGCCTGGCTATTACGACGAGGCTTTCTCTACGATTAGATCCGCAATGTCGCTCGGCTATTCGGGAGGCAACGGCTATTCCTACAGAGCCAGCGATAGCAACTTACTGCAGACGCTTTACGGGCGGCTGCAGGAAACGTCCCCCGGCACCATTACGATTACGTTCACAAGCCCCAATGTCTCGGCAATCGGTGCGGACTTCTACGCCGTGAATTGGCTCGCACAAGCCGTGGCAGCCACCGACACTCTGACCTTCTCGGACGGTTCAGTCCGAACCATCTCGACCACGACTTCGACCACCACCTTCACCGGCTACACATTCAGCGCGCCCATCACGTGGATGACGATATCCTCCGGCGGCCAATATGCCGCTCTGGACGAATTCACCGTGGGAACGCCGGAACCGGGAACGTGGACGCTGCTGGGCGCTGGGATGGGTCTTCTGGCTTGGGCAAAACGCCGGCGCCGCTAGACCTTCGGCGGGCCGCTCGCTAACGCGCGCGGTTCCGTGTGTCCTGTCCCAGAACCGCGCGCGTTAGCGAGCGGCCCGAAGCAGAGGGGCTTCTTCATTCCCCGATTATCTTAATCAGCGCGCGTTTCCTGCGCCCGCCGTCAAACTCGCCGTAGAAGATCTGTTCCCACGGTCCGAAATCCAGCTTGCCGCCGGTGACGGCCACCACCACTTCCCGCCCCATCACCTGCCGCTTCATGTGGGCGTCCGCGTTATCCTCGCCGGTGCGGTTGTGCCGGTACTGCGAGGTGGGCTCGTGGGGCGCCAGCTTCTCCAGCCACTTTTCGTAATCCGCGTGCAGGCCCGATTCGTCGTCGTTGATGAACACGGAGGCCGTGATGTGCATGGCATTGACCAGCACCAGACCTTCCTTGACGCCGCTTTCCCGGAGGCAATCTTCCACCTCCCGGGTGATGTTGACGAAGGCGCGGCGGCCGGGGACCTCGAACCACAATTCTTTGCGAAAGGACTTCACCGTTCTATTGTCGCTCCTGGGCGGGCCGCCGTCGCCCTACGCCCGCAGATTGTTATCCAGCCGGTCGAGCCGTCGGGCGCTGCCTCCCAGGACGGTCATCAGCAGCGACCGGTTATAGTCGCCGGGACCGTTGGCCAGCAGCCGCTCCATCCCCTCGACCGCATCTTGCAGCCGGTCGACCATTTTCCCCATAGGGTCGCCAACCTCGGTTGCGGTGGCGGGTTTAGCGGCGGCGGGCGGCGGCGCGGGCAACGCCAGCCGGGCCTTCTGCTTGAGGTTGTCTACCGCTTTCGCCAGCTTGACCGCGTTTTGCGGCGCGATGGCGATACGCTCTCCGCCGTGCTCGATTCCGTCGGCGCTCACTGCTCCCGCGATCAGGCGATAGTCTTGAGGTGAGATCTGTACCATGCCGGTCAGGTGGAAATACGCTTCGCCGAACTCTTCCAACTGCCGGATCGTCTTGTCCGCCTGCGCCCGGCTGATGCCCAGTCGTTGCGCGCAGAACTCATCCCATGTCAGACCAGTTGCCTTGTACTTTTTCTCCTCTCTCAAGACAAGCAGGCAGTGCGCATCGGCCGCGGAGCAGCGTCCCGCCATGCCACTGAATGCCTGCTTGCGTCCCAGCCAGGCCCCCAAGTTTATTCCATCTTCAAGGTTGTTAGTGTCCATGAATCCCCCCTCAAAAAGCAAAAACCGCTACGCGTAGCGGTTTTGAAAGTCGTAAACTCCTAAGAATCAGCCGGTTACAAAAACAAAACCGCTACACGTGTAGCGGTTCGCCCTTCCAACCGATCCTGTCTCCACCTCTATATTAGCTTTGCACTCCCCGATTCCCGCCCGCAGCGGCCGCGCCCGCCACGCGTAACCTGCTTGCACACAGCGGCTTGCGGCGTGCAAAGAAACTCGAAAATAGTTGTGAACGGTCTTTGGCGCTGCCCCGGGGCGCTGCTATCCCCGCGCCGCCGGCCGCTTGTCCAGATACTTCACGAACATCACCGCGTTGCCGCGTTCGTTATAGAGCAGTTCGTCCACCATGCTCCGCGCCAGCATGATGCCGAAACCGCCGGGGCGCTTGCCTTCTTCGGCGCGCACCTCGACATGATGCGTGGGCGAATCGGCGGGATTGGAGATGGCCGCGTGCGGCAGGCTATCGAGCGAAAACCCCGGGCCGGGATCCTGGATCTGCACCACCAGCGCGCGGGCCGTGCGCATGAGCGATACCAGTGCGCGCTTGCGCGGGTCGCCGTGGCCGCCGTGCTCCATGGCGTTCATCAGCAGTTCGCGAAACGCCGAGGCCACGTCCTCGCGGGTGGCCGCCGGCAGGCCGCCTTCGATTTCGCGGACGAACTGAGTGGTCCGCTCCACCGCTTCCATCTTGCAGCGGACGTCCAGCGTCACCCATTCCGGACGCGCCGAAACCAGGCGGATGTCGTCCCTCCACGAGGGGTTCTCCAGCGCCTGCCGCACCATGTCGGCGAACAGCCCCGCCGTGGCTGGCGCGCGGAAGTAGGAGTAGGCGCGGTGGCGGATGGCGCCAATCACCCGCGCCGCGTCCGGCTCGCCGGTCAGGATGACGCGCGCCCGGGGCGCCACGTTGCGAACCTGCCGCAGCAGCCGCAACCCGTCGAACCCGTTGTGGCCGGGGCCAGCCACCAGCACGTCGCAAGGCGCATGGCGCAGGCTGGCCACCGCCTCCTGCTCGCTGGGAATGTCCTGGATGCTGCACTCGCCGCCGTGCAAGGCACCGGCCAGCAGTTCGTGGACGGCCGGGTCCGAATCGACAACCAGGAGGCGTTGAGCGCTCACGGCAACTCCATATTCCTACTCTAACCGACGTTGGCTGCCAGGCGTGGGGGTACGGCCAGCGATTCCGCAGCCAAGCCGTAAGGCCGAAGACAACGTTAGTGCCGTGGCCGTGAGGTAAATTTCCTCCACCTCGGGCCGCTCGCTAACGCTCGCGGTTCCGTGTGTCAAGCCCCAGAATCGCGAGCGTTAGCGAGCGGCCCGAGGTGGAGGCACGATACCCCCAGTCAAATGCCTCGCGCGGGCCACGCGGGATTCGGTAACCTCCACCCCCCGGCACGCATCTCACCATACGTCATGGACCACCTAGACCCTGCCCGTAGTGTCCTTCGCGTTGGCCGGGCATTCCCGGCGCCGGCCGGCGCAAGATGCTTTCTAACGCTCCTGCTGGCCGCCAGCGCGGTTCTGGCTCAGACCTACCCCGGAGGGGGGTATCCCGGAGGAGGCTACCCGGGTGGCGGCTACCCCGGCGGAGGTTATCCCGGCGGCGGCTACCCAGGAGGCGGCTACCCACAGGGACGCGGCACCGGCATCCCCATCCCCAGCAAGGGGCAGAAGCAGGCCGACCCCAAACAGCCGCTGCCCAACTATCGCGGCAAGCTCAAGGCGATGGATGACAAGGGGCTCACCCTGACGCTTCCCGATGACCGCGACCTGATCTTCAAGCGCGACGCCAAGACCAAATTTTACAAGGGCGGCGAAGAGATCAAGACGCCCAAGTTCGCGGTGGGCGATCAGCTTTCCATCGAGGGCCCGGTGTATGGCAACGGCTACATGCTGGCGGTGAACGTGTACTGGGAGAAAGCCGCCGAAGGCGCCACCAGCGCCGACAAGGACGCCGGAAAGAAGGATGATTCCGTCCACGATGCCTGGAAAGACGCGCCGCAATCGGCGCAACAACCGCCGCCGCAGCCCGCCAAACCCGCCGGTTCCACTTCTGTCGCCAGCACGGCGCCGCCGCCGGCCAAGCCCGATGCCGACGATCCCGGGCCGCCCACCCTCCGTCACGGCGCGCCCTCCGACATCCATCGCGAGCACGCCGCGCCGCAGCCCGACATTCCGCCCACCGGCCCCGCCAATCCCCCACCGCCGCCTCCCGGAGCCGAAGCCGCAGTGCCCGCCGTGCCCGCCTACCGCACCGACGACGACACCCCCATCTCGCGCCGCGGCGGCGACGACCTGATCCGCCGCGCCACCGACGCCGCCATGGACTTCACCGAGGGCTTGCCCAACTACGTCTGTAAAGAGGCCATCGCGCGCTATCAGAGCGAAACTCACACGCCCAACTGGCAAGCCGTCGACATCGTTTCCACCGACGTGATTTATGAAAACCACGTCGAGAGCTACAGGAACCTCACCGTCAACGGCAAACCGGTGAAGAAGACCATGGAGGAAATGGAAGGCTCCTGGTCCACGGGCGAGTTTGGGACCGTGCTGGTGAACCTCTTCTCGCCTGGCACCGCGGCCGATTTCCATTACAAGAAGGATTCGCGTTCCGGCGGCGTGATGGCGAAGATGTACGATTTCACCGTGCAGCACGCCAACTCGGCGTGGAACGTTCGCATGGGCGGCCAATCCTACAGCCCGGCGTACCGCGGTTCGGTGTGGATCGACCCGCAGACGGCGCGGGTGCTGCGCATCGAGATGAGCGCCTACGGTTTTCCGCAGGACTTCCCCACCGACCACGTGGAATCGGCCACCGATTACGAATACACCCGCCTGGGCGACGCCCGCCAGTATCTGCTGCCGGTGCATTCCGAGATCCTGTCCTGCCAGCGCGGCACGGATTTCTGCAGCCTCAACAAGATCGATTTCCGCAACTACCGCAAGTACACCGGGGAGTCTACAATCAAGTACGGGGACACTAAATAGTGACGCAACCGATTTCCCGCCGCGACTTGAGTCTGCTGCTTCCGGCGCTGGCGGCGGCCACGGCGCGCGCCCAGGCGCCGGCGCTGGCCACGCTCGATACCAAGGTCTACCACGACAAGCGGATCGCCTATACCGGCGACGACAAGAAGAAGGGCCGCGAGTTCTTCGACGGCAAGACCCACACCGGCTACCACCTTGCGATGCACGAGACGATCCTCGGCGCGGGCCGCGAGACGCACCCGCCGCACAAGCACGAGCACGAGGAAATCATCGTAGTGATGGAAGGCACGTTGGAGATGACCAACGAGGGCAAGAGCGAGGTGGCGGAAACCGGTTCGGTGGTATACTTCGGTTCGAACCAGATGCACAACGCCCGCAACGTGGGCGCCACGCCCTGCCGCTACTACGTGTTGGAACTGCGCGCGGGAGCGTGAGACCGGGAGAACCCGCACGGGCGAAATGGTTCCCGTTTCAGCCGCGATTCGGTCGCGGGCCGTTCGCTCATAAGGCAGCGGTGAACGTGAACTTGCGGGCCGGTGACTTCCCTTCGTCGGGACATGGCGGGACACAAAGGGCGCGATTCATGGTATCATCGCGGCGTGAGGGTTCAAGGATGCTACGGCTTTGATTCCTTGAAATGCCCATCTTCCCCGGACGTTTGGGCTCCGGCTTATTCTACCGGCCAGTGTTGCCGGACTATTACACCCGCCCCGAGAACGTCAAACCCACGGATCCCGCGGCATTCCACTCAGTCGCATGGGCCGTTATGGGGCTTGTTGAATCACTTTCTTGTTACCGTAGTTAGGGCGGATTGCGGGCACGAATTATCTGCCCAAACGCCGACCGATTTCGCTTAGTCTGGATGTACGACCCTGGAGTGTTGTTAACCGTGCTGAAGATACCCGAGGAACACCGGGAGGGCTTGGCTAGGATCGCTAGACTCTCCGATGCGGATGCGAACGTCCTGGTTACGGCCCTTGATGACGCCACGGCAATTCGACCGACGCGGCGAATAGCCGATCGAATCGAGCCAACGGATTCACTGCCAAAGGCTGACATTCACAGCATCTTCGACACTCTCGTTGCGCTTTACACCGTGCGCTCTACCAACGAGATCCCAGCGGCGACTTTCACGCTAGATGTTTGCAAAACGATGCGTGTCACCGATGGGAACAGCCCTGCAATCGACGGCGCCGAGTCCGAGACGCTGCAGCGCCGTCTCTCCGTACTAATGGCCGTCGATTCGCTCCGGTTGGCCTCGAAGGCTACGGAACTCCAGTTTGAGCATGAACGCGTGTTTGATCGCGCCCGCATCTTGACAGACGTTAGGACTGTTTTCGGAGAAGCACCCAACGACATTCAGGGCGCCGTGATCACGCACCAGTTGCGGATTAGCTATGTCCAGGGTTCGGACGTGAAGGAAATCTACTTCGCATTGGACGAAGAAGACCTTGGCGACCTCAAGAAGTCCATTGAGAGGGCGCTTGGGAAGATGCGATCGCTCGAAGGGCTACTTGAAAGGGCTGGGGTGAAAGACCTTGACTCCCACCGCGCATAAAACTCCAACAATCAAATACGCGCGCCGAGGTCGATTGATTAGCCGGCGTGGTTGGAACACCTCTGCCGTGAGGGATCTCGGCGTTGGACGACTCTTGCGTCATGAGGACGTGGCGTTTGCCAGGGAAGCGCCCGCCGAACCCGATGCGGACTTGTTTCGCGACCTTGTAAGGCAGTGGAAGGAGGAAACGATCAGTCTTTCCTCAGCCGAAGAAATGGTGCTACATCCTGCGTATCAGCGCATCATCGGCATGGGCCCCGGAGTTCTCCCTTGGCTTCTCGAAGAATTGAAGGCCGAGCCGGACTACTGGTTCTGGGCCCTCAAAGCGATTACTGGCCAGGATCCCGTACTTCCGGCGGAGCGCGGGCAAATGGCCCAAATGACCGAGCGCTGGCTCGATTGGGGCAGGCTGCACGGACTTTGCCGGTGAGCGACTTCAGTATTACCAGCCTGGAATCGACCGCCTATAACTGCATCGCTTGGGCGGCTGGCGAATCGCACCGCGCATGGTGGCCGGACTCTCAACATACCGCGTACTGGCCTGACGGAGCGCCGAGAGAGCCCACCGTCACCGCGTTTATAGAGGCATTCCAAACGCTCGGCTACGAGCCTTGCGCCGATGGAGTAGCGGAACTGGGGTTTGAGAAGATCGCGATCTATGCTCTGAGCGGTAAGCCGACGCACGCGGCACGTCAATTGGTTTCAGGACGCTGGACTAGCAAGCTTGGCAAATGGGTTGACATCGAACACGCGACTGCCGAATCTGTCGCAGCGTTCCCGAAGTGCTCGGGCTACGGCAGGCCAGCCCAGTACATGAGAAGGCCGATTTCGCAAGGCGCGGGACAGCCCCGAGTCTCAAGCTTCATCCTCGTGCCATCTAAACCAGAATCTGGCCATGGCTCGCGTGAAGAAGATTCTACTTGATCGCCAATACCATCTGACTCTATTCCGATGCGGCGGGGCCGGGTATCGCCACCGGCACTCGCTTACGCTCGCCGATCCCAGGCGCGGCGCCCGGCCGCCCTACCGCTTCATCACCGTGAGCGTCACCATCGACGCGAACTGCCCGGAATGGTGCACCGAGTTGTGCGCCACGGCGCCCGCGGTTTCGTCGTAGTTGTTGCCGCCGGTGTTCAGGTTGCGGTCGAAGCGGGGGAAGTTGCTGCTGGATACTTCGATGCGGATGCGGTGTCCCGCCGCAAAAAAGTTGCTGGTGTTCATGGGCTGAAACGCCACCTTGTAGACGCGGCCGGATTCCATCCACACTGGCGGCGTTTCGTAGCCCTCGCGATAGCGCATGCGCTGGATGGTCTCGTCCAGATTGTAGGCGGTGCCATCGGGGTAGACGTCCAGCAGCTTCACGGTGAAATCGGTGTCCTTCACGCTTGACGAAACGAACAGCGTTACGTCGATGGGGCCGCTGGCTTCGATGCCCTGTTTCAGCGGCTCCGAGCTATAGACCAGGACGTCGCGGCGCGCTTCCACACTGCGCTGGTCGAAGGCGCCGCCCGCGATGGCGTTGCCGGTGCAGCAGACGTTGCCGCCGTGGGAGGGCACGGGGTCGATGGGGTCGTAGGTGAAGGAATCCGCACGGTCGGCAGGCGGCGGCACGGCGGCGAGCGAGCCATCGCCATCCAGCGTGTTGGCGCGGCCGGCGCTCGAGAGATATAGCGTCATAGGCTGGGCGCCGCGCGGCGGCCACATGTCCGAAGATTGCCAGCGGTTCATCCCCATAGTGAAGTAGCGCACGCGGGGCTGCGTTTCGAGAATGCGGTTTTGGGCGCCCTTCAGGAAATGGTCGAACCAGCCCCAGGTGAGCTCGTCGTAATTGAAGCGCGCGTCGCCCATGTCGCGTTCGCCCACCACGGTTTCCGCGGTGGCGCGCTTGTAGGAGCAGTGCATGGTGGGCGCGATCACGGCGTACTGCTGGGCGCCGATCTCCGGCCGCGCGGTGCGCCGCACGTAGTTGTAGGCCGCCAGGTTCGGCCCCACCGAAACGTCGTACCAGGACATGAGCCACAGCCCGGGGACGTTGATGGGCATGTTATCGTGCCAGAGGCCGCCGCGATACCACGCCGGATCGTTGGGCGTGCGGCGGATCATGGCGCCGCCGGTGGGGACGTCCATGGGGTCGGCGAAGATGCCGTGCGGGCCGCCCACGGCTTCGATGATGTCCATGACGGGCAGATGCCAGAGGGCTTTCGACCAATCCACGGGCGGCATGTGCGGCACCAGGTCGAAAAGCTTAGAGGCGCGGACGAGGTCCTCGCGCGGCGTGTCCGGCGGGAACATGGGGCGCACCTGGTTCTGCTCGCCATAGAGCCACGCGATGAAGAGCATTTGCACCGCTCCGCCGCGGTACCAGTTGCCCTGTTCGAAATAGGGGGCCACGCGCCCCACGCCCGCGCCGAAGCTTTCCGGGACGATGGCGGCGAAGGCGGGGTTGCCCAGCGAGGCCACGCCCAGTTGCCACTCGGCGGTGGAGGAGCAGCCAATGGAGCCCACCTTGCCGTTGGACCACGGCTGCGCGGCGATCCAGGAAATGGCGTCGGAGCCGTCGGTAATCGGCGCGCCAAGAATGTCGTAATTGCCTTCGGAGAAGAGGTGGCCGCGCTCGCTCATCTCCACGTAAGCGTAGCCGTGTTTGATGGCGTCGAGTTCCGGACTCATATCGCGCGGCGCCCCGCTGCGGGTGTCCCAGAAGTTGAAATTGTAGGGCGTGCGCACGAAGATGACGGGGTACTTGCGCGAGGCGTCTTTGGGGAGGTAGACGTCGGTGGCCATGCGCTTACCGTCGCGCATGGGAACCATCACTTTGCGCTCCACGATGGCGAGCGATTGCAGTTCGGCCTCGGCCGCGTTCCTGCGGGAGGTGGTTTCAGGGTCCGGCGGCGTTTCCTGCTGCGCGCCGAGGACGAGCCCGGCGGAAAGTCCAAACAGGAGAAACAGGGCACGCGTCGGCAGGCTTGGTAACATTGGGTCGTTAGTCCTCTTTGCTCGGGCCGCTCGCTGACGCTCGCGGTTCCGGGTCCGGCACGGCGCGCTCCACAGAACCGCGAGCGTAAGCCAGCGGCCATGGGCTTGCGGCCCGCAAAATTGCATGAGAACCAGCGCGAGCGGTGGCCGGTTTTCGCGGGACGGGGCGATCACTTTCGACGGAGCGGCCCATTTCTACCGCAGCGCCTTCTCGACCGCGGCGCGCAGGGCGGCTTCGGGCGTTCCGGCGTCGAAGCGCTGCACTACGCTTCCGGCGCGGTTCAGCACCAGGGTGACTGGCAGGCCCTCGATCTGGTACTTCTTCCAGGTGTCCGCCGAACCCGCGGTCACGGGGTAGTCGATGGGGTGCTTCTTCAGAAACTCCGGCACGCCGGCGGAGTCGTCGTCCATATCGACGCCCACCATCGCAAGGCCCTTGGAGCTCAGGTCGTGGTAGACCCGGTTGAAGGCGGGCAACTCGGCGATGCAGGGGACGCAGTAGGTGGCCCAGAAGTTGACGACGGCGGGCTTGCCGTCCAGCGCGGCGGGGTCGAACGGGGCGATGGCGGCGGCGGCCGGGGCTGCTGCTGCGGGGCGGGTTTTCAGAAACGCCAGGAAGGCCGCGGCGTCGTGGGTGAGGCCGTCGAATTTGGCGACGAGGCGCTCATCGGGCGAGAGGATCACGTAGAACGGCTCGGAGACGGTGCCGAATTTCTCCTGCTGCAATTTGGAGTTGGCGGCGGAGGCGGCGTCGGTGCCGTCGGTGTACAACTCCAGCAGGACGAAGCCCTCCAACTCGGCCACGATTTCGGGACGGTTGAGGATGTTGCCGCGCATCCAGTGGCAGTTGGCGCAGTTGTAGCCGGTGAAATCCACGAACACCGGTTTGCCTTCGCGCCGCGCGCGGTCGAGCGCTTCGCGGTATTGGTCTTTCATCCAGACCAGCGCGCTGGAGTTGCCGGCACCCGGCGACGGGTTGGCGGCCATGGGCACGAAGGCTTCGAGGCTTCCCAGATTGCCGCCGAACATGCCGGGCAGCAGGCTGAGCGCGAACGCCAGCAGGGCGGCGGCGGTGAGCAGGCGGCCGAGGCCCAGCGGTTCGTCGGGCTTGACACCTTCCAGACGCAGAAAGCCGAGCAGGTACGCGCCCGCCAGGGCAAAGAGCACTACCCAGATGGCCAGGAAGCGCTCGCGCGGCAGCAGGCCCCACTGCAGCACCTGATCGAGGCTCGCCAGATATTTCAGACTAAACGCCAGAACCGCGAAGCCCAACACCACCTTGACGCGCACCAGCCATCCGCCGCTTTTCGGCAGGCGCTTCAGATAGGACGGGAACAGCGCCAGCAGAAAGAACGGCAGCGACATACCGGTGGAGAATACCGCCATGCCCACCAGCGGCCGAAGCGCGCCCAATTGCACGCTTCCGGCCAGCAGCGTCCCCACGAACGGACCCACGCAAGCGAAAGAAGACAGCGAATACGTCAGCCCCATCAGCAGCGTGCCGATGAAGCCGCCGGCGTTCGAAGACCGGTTTAGCCGCGTCAGAATGGGCGACGGAATGGCGATCTCGAAGGCCCCCAGCAGGCTCAATCCGAAGGCGACGAACAGCGCCGCGATGAAACCGTTCACCCACGGGCTGCTGCCCAGATTTTTCACGCCCGCCGGGCCGAGCGAAGCCGACGCCACCAGGCCCAGGCCGGTGAACAGCACCACGATGCCCAGGCAGAAGACCGTGGCCTGAATCACCGCGTCGCGCCGCCCGCCGGAGGGGCGGTTGAGGAAGTACGACATGGTGATGGGGATCATGGGGAAGCAGCAGGGCGTGAAAACCGAGGCCACGCCGAAGCCGAAAGCCACCAGCAGGAAAGCCAGCCAGCCCGCATCCGACTGGGCCGCCGGGGCCGCGGGCGCGATGGCTTCACTGAAGCCGGCGGGGATGGCGGGAGCGGGTGGGGCCGCGGGATCGCGACGCAGTGCCACCGTTCCTTCCCAGCGGCCGGGGACGCAGCGGGTGTCGCTGCACGTCTGGTAGCGCGCCGCCAGCTTGAGATCGGCCACGCCCGCGGGCGCGTCCCGGCGCACGGCCAATTCCAGCAGGAAGACTGCCTGGCCGGTGTAGATCTCGGCGTTGGCGCCCGCGATCTGGTCGAAGACTTTCGTGGGCGGCGGCTGCAGCACGCGCACGCGTTCGATGACGCTATCCGGCCCCACTTTAAAAGATGCCGGAATTCCCGATGGCGACGATGCCGCGTAGAGGTGCCAACCCGCGTCGATGCGCGCCGTGACGCGGATGAGCGCCTTGCCGCCGGGCGCGGCCGAGGAGTTATCCGCGAGCGCGCTCCAGTGCGACGGCTCGGCGGATTGAGCCCACGCACAGCCCGCGAAGATCAGCGCACCGGCCCAGAGCCGGCTGCAGCCTGTCATGCATTACGCTCCGACGACGAGCTCTTCTTCGATCCTCTGGTTGACCTTGCCGGCGGCGAACTCGGCCGCCACGCGGATGGCGTTCTTGATGGCGTTGGCGTTGGAGCGGCCGTGGCAGATGATGCAAACGCCACGCACTCCCAACAGCGGCGCGCCGCCGTATTCGGAATAATCCAGACGCTTCTTGAACTCGCTGAAAGCGGTGCGGGAGATGGCGTAGCCGATCTTTCCGGTGATGGTGGATTCCAGCGAATCGCGCAGCAGCGTCTTCACCATCTCGCCCACGCCCTCGCTCACTTTGAGCGCCACGTTGCCGGTGAAGCCATCGCAGACGATCACGTCCACGTCGCCGGTGAAGATGTCGCGGCCTTCCACGTTGCCGATGAAATTTAGGTTGAGGGTCTTGAGCAACTCGGCGGTGGCGCGCGTCAGGTCGTTGCCCTTGTGCGCCTCTTCGCCGATGGAGAGCAGGCCCACGCGCGGTTTGGGGCGGCGCAGGATGATGCTGGAATAGATCTCGCCCATGACGGCGAACTGCGCCAGCATGCGCGGGGAACAATCCACGTTGGCACCCACGTCCACCACCACGCAGGGCGAGCCCTTGGCCGTGGGCAGCACGCCGGCGAGGGCGGGCCGCTTCACGCCGGGCACCACGCCTTGCACGATCTTGGCGGTGGCCATGATGGCGCCGGTGTTACCGGCCGAGACCAGCCCCGCCGCGCGGCCGTCGCGCACCAGGCGGGAAGCCACTTTCAGGGAGCTGTTCTTTTTGGACTTGACAGCGTTGCTGTGGTCCTCCATCGTGATGACTTCGTCGGCGTGCTCGATCTCGATGGGAAGATCGAAGCCGTCGGGATACTTCTCCAGTTCCTGGCGGACGACGTCCGTTCGGCCCACCAGAATAACCTTGACACCCAGACTTCTGGCGGCCTGAACTGCGCCCTCAACTTCGGATTTCGGGGCGTGATCACCGCCCATTGCTTCGAGCGCAATGGTCAGCATGTTTGGCTGGAGCTACTCCTGTTCGACTTCGACCACTTCGCGGCCCTTGTACTGGCCGCAGTGCGGGCAGACGCGGTGCGGGAGCTTGGGCTCATGGCAATTTGGACATTCCGAGAGCCCCGCCGGTTTCAGCGCATCGTGGGCGCGGCGGGTTTGGGTCCTCTGGTGGGAATGTCTGCGTTTCGGATTCGGCATATACTTACCTCAATCAATCTCCTTCCGCATCGCGCGGAGTACTTCCAACCGGCCTACAGTTGCAGATTGCGGAGCCCCGCCCAGCGATCGTCGGACTTTTCGGTCTTGCAATCGCACGGCGTCTCACGGCGGTTCCCGCCGCAAACCGGGCACATCCCCGGGCAATCTTCCCTGCAAACCCGCTGCATGGGCAAAGCCAGCAGCACCTGTTCCCGGAGTACGTCCTCCAGTTCCAGGCCGGCTCCCTCGTAGAAGCCGATTTCCGCCTGGCTATCGTCGATCTCGACTTCCTCTTCCTCGACCGCGACGGCGGAGGCGGGCCGGTAAAACAAATCAAAACTGGCATCCAGCGGAAGACGCGCCACGCCCGTCAGGCAGCGGTCGCACTGCGCCGTAATCTCGACGGCATACCGCCCCTGGATACGAATTTCGCCATCCGATTGCGGCACCAGCTCGGCAACGCCCGAGGCACGCAACGGAGACGAAGCCACCACATACCAGCCCGAAAAATCGATCTGCCCCGGCGCCAAGGTCTCGTCGAAACGAAGCTTCCGCAGCTCCAACTCTTTGACACTAAGGAACATAAGGGAGGCCTGAAGGGCCGGACAGAACGACACCAGTATAGCATGGAGCGGCGGGCGCGCTGGTGAAGATTGAGGCGGCGGGGTATGCTCAGAAAAGGAGGGCGGACGATGGTACCAGGGACCCTGGATTGGTCGCAGTGCCCGGCGGTGGAGAGCGTGCCGGGCCGGCGCAGCGGCGCTTGGGTGTTCAAGAACACCCGGATGCCGGTTGCCACGGTATTCGAGAACCTCGAAGCGGGCTCGGACGTCGAGGAGATCGTCGAACAGTTTCACGTGACGCGGGAACAGGTTCAAGTCGTTCTAGAATTCGCCGCACGCAGTCTGGACGCGCCTCCGATTCCCGCCGCCGCAACCACTTGGACCGATGCGCATTCTCTTTGACCACGGAACGCCAAGCGGCATAGCACGGTCGCTTGCCGGTCACGAGGTCACCGAGGCCATAGAGCGCGGTTGGGACAGGATTTCGAACGGCGAGTTGCTCGCAGCAGCGGAGGCGGCTGGGTTCGAAGTGCTGCTAACGACGGACAAGAACATACGCTACCAACAGAATCTGAAGGGCCGAAAGATCGCCATCGTGGTGCTTGGAAACTCGGCGTGGCGCATTGTGCGGGTTCGGCTCGACAGGATTGCGGCGGCGGTAAACGCGGCGACGCCGGGCAGCCATACGGGGGTTGAGATTCCGTTCGAGTAGGTGGCCCCGGAGGGCAGCGTTCTAGGGCGGTGATTGCAGGCCCGGTGTCTCAAGGGTCCTTTTCGTGATTGCCTCCCACCTTCCCATGATTAGGGACACCGGTAACTGCTCATGTCCGCGCCCCTTTTGCCCCCCACGCGATAATCCAACACGCAGCAACCAGACGCCCGACATTCGCCAGCCACCCGAACCACTCAGACGTGGGCCTTACGTAGCCTATCGAGACAATTACGAGAACTCCTAACAGAATCGCGCCCCATTTCTTCTCCCGCCTCTCGCCGGGTTTCTTGCCATGCCAGTACCACCATGCCGGTGGTCCTGCGATAGCAAGCAGAATCGCCACTGCCAGCAGGCAGGCGCGAAATACCGCGAAGGTTGAGGTCATTTGAGAAGCCCGATGTTAGCGCACTGCGGATCAGTCAGCGGAAAGTGGAGGTTGTCGAAAAGTGGGCGTACGTGCCCATGATTCCGCGAAGCTTCACGAAGGCTCGCATGATTGCGATGTTCACTTGCGCCGCCCGGTCGCCGTTCAACGCGCTCGAGAGTTTGCCAATGCCTTGCTCGGTGAAGACGTTTGGGAGATAGCGCCGTCCGCCGCGGCCGGTGTTTGAGGTTTCAGATTGAAACCTCAACAAGTCAGCCTCGGCTGGCGGGAGCTGGAACAGGAAGTCTCCGGGGAAAACGAATGGCGCGTGACCCCGGCCCCCGTAGCGTGGCCGTGCGGCTTGGGCGACAATGAATTGAGGAATGCCATGGCGAGCTTGAGCGATTTCGAACGACTATTGCCGGGCATGTCGCGCGGCGAGAAGGCGCAGCTTCTCAAGTGGGTGGTTCAAGATCTGGACGAAGCCTTTCCGGGCATCGACTCGCGGCCGGATGTTTGCGGCGGCGAGCCCTGCCTGGTGAGAACCCGCATACCGGTTTGGCTGCTCGAACAAGCCCGGCGCCTGGGTACGAGCGAACAGGCCTTGCTGGCAGCCTACCCGCAGCTTCGCGCCGAGGATCTGGTGAATGCCTGGGCTTACGCGCGCTCCCATGCCGGGGAAATCGAGTCTCAGATTCGCGATAACGAGACCGCGTAGAGGATGGCCCGTTCCTACACCAACGAGAATACCCCGGCCCAGGTGGTTCTGGAGCTGCGGCGGATGGGGCACGACGTACTGACCTCGTTGGACGCTGGAAACGCCAACGCTTCCGTGCCTGATGCGGAGGTTCTGGCGTTCGCCGTGGCACAAGACCGAATTCTCTTGACGTACAACCGCCGGCACTTCCTCCGCCTTCATCATCATAGAACCGGGGATCATAGAGGAATCGTGCTGTGTACCTTCGATCCCGACTTCGGGAGACAGGCGGAGCGAATTGACGCTTCAGTTGCGGCCAATCCCGAAATGACGAACCAAGTGGTCCGCGTAAATCGGCCCGGCTGATGCCGCCGGTGTTCTGTTGAATACTGAAGACGAGGATGCCGAGAGAGATTGGCAGGGTCGAAACACGGAGGGCGTTCGACCAGTCGGACTTGACATTAGTCCCCCTCACATCCGATGGAACGCCTTCAAAATCTCCCTGGTGGAGTAGTGCAGCGCGATGGGGCGGCCGTGGGGGCAGCTCATGGGGCAATCCGTCGCGGCCAGGGCTTTCAGCAGCCATTCCATTTTGGCGGCGTCCAGGCGGGTGTTGATCTTGATGGCGGCGCGGCAGGCGATGGACGCGCAGATGCCGCGGCGCATGTCGTCCAGCGACGCGCCGCGCAGTTCGCCATCGGCGATCTCCAGGATCTCGAAGAGGATTCGCTCCAGGTCGGCGGCGCCTACGGCTGCGGGGGCGGCTTTCACGGCGATGGTGCGGTTGCCGAAGGGCTCCGTCTCGAATCCCGAGGCGTGCAATTCGTCGGCGATGCGCGCGTAATCGATCTGCTGGCCGGCGGTGAGTTGCACTACCAGCGGCAGCAGCAGCCGCTGCATCTCCACGCGGCCGGCGGCGCGCTGGCGCATCACCTGCTCGAAGAGGATGCGCTCGTGCGCCACGTGCTGGTCGACGATCCACAGGCCGTCGCGGCCGGCGGCCACGATGAAGCTCTCGTGGATTTGGCCCAGCGGGCGCAGGTCCGAGAGCACCGACAGCGAAAACTCCGGCGGCGGAATGGCCTCGGCCGGGAACTCGCCATGCATGTCGAGGCGCCGCGACAGCTTGCCGGAGGGCGGCGGGCCGGGCGCCACTTCGATGGGCGGCGCGCTGAAATCGAGGCGCGCGGCGGGCGGCGGGGCGGGGCGCAGCACGAAATCGGGCAGCACTTCGTCGTCGGGCGGCGGCGCGTCCGGCTGGTCTTGCCGATCCGGCGCGGGCGGCCCGGCTGGGGCGGCGTCGAGGCTCTCCGCGGGCGGCGCTTCGTTCTCCAGCATCTGGCTGAACTCGGAGTAGGGCAGGCGGGCTACCGGTTGTCCGGCAGCCGCCGGGCGCGGCGCGGGCGAGAACGAGGGAGCGGGGCGGGCCTCCATCAGGCGCTCGCGCAGGGTGTCGCGTACGAAATCGTGGACGAACGAGCCGTGCCGGAAGCGCACCTCGGTCTTCGAGGGGTGCACGTTGACGTCCACCTCTTCGGGCGCGCACTCCAGAAACAGCAGCGCGAAGGGGTACGCCGAGGGCGGTATCAGGTTGTGGTACGCCGACGACAGGGCGTGCAGCAGCAGGCGGTCGCGGATGAGCCGGCCGTTGACGAAAATGTAGATCGAGTTGCGGTTGCCCTTCTGCACCTGGGGGCGCGAGAAGAAGCCGGTGAGCTTGAAGCGGCGCGTGGGCGGATCGCCGGCCGCGTCGCGCGAGGGCGCTTCCGGGTCCGGCACGAACAGGTCGCGCTCGCGGGTGCCGATGTCCACCAGGTCGTCCAGCGTCTGGCTTCCGAACACCTGATAGACGCGCTCGCGCCGCGTAGCCACGGGCGTGGCGTAGAGCAACTCGGCAGCGCCGCTCGTGAGCTGAAACGTCTTATCGGGATGCGCCAGGCTGTAGTGCGTCACCAGCGAGGCCACATGGGCCAGCTCGGTCTGTTCCGTGCGCAGGAACTTCTTGCGCGCCGGCACGTTGTAGAACAGGTCGCGCACGGAGATAGAGGTGCCGCGCCCCAGCGCCGCTTCCTCGCAGCGCAGCATCTTGCCGCCGGCGATTTCGATGCGCGTGCCGGTGGTCTCCTCCTCCGACCGCGTTTCCAGAAGCAGGCGCGAGACCGAGGCGATGGAGGGCAGCGCCTCGCCGCGGAAGCCGAGGGTGGCGATGGAGAGCAGGTCCTTGACGTCGCGCAGCTTGCTGGTGGCGTGGCGTTCGAAGGCCAGCAGGGCGTCGTCGCGCAGCATGCCGCAACCGTCATCGACGATGCGGATGAGCCGGCGGCCGCCCGATTCCACCTCGATGCGAACCTCGCGGGCGCCCGCGTCGAGCGAGTTTTCGAGCAGTTCCTTGACCACCGAGGCGGGCCGCTCCACTACTTCACCCGCCGCGATCTTGTTGGCGACCTGGTCGGGAAGAATGCGGATGCGCCCCATGGTGGTGTGGAAGTTCCACTATAACCCGAGCGGCGGGCCGGTGCGGCTCGGGTGCGTTTTGGGGGATAAGGATAACGGGGAGCTTGTACCGTTGGGCAAACCGGGGACAGACAGCGAATTTCCGGCAAACTGCGCCGGGAATTCATGTCGGTCCCCGGTTTGCGGTGCGTGCCGCTCCACCCCCGACCTGTGGTGCGATAGAATCTGGTTGCCGGTACATTTCACTATGCGACTGATTTACATGTTTGCGATTCCCGCGCTGCTCTGCGCAGCCGATGCGCCCATGGCCAGCGTTGACAAGGCGGCTATGAACCCGTCCATCGACCCGTGCGTGGACTTCAACCAGTACGCCTGCGGCACCTGGATTGCGAAGAATCCGCTGCCTGCAGACCGCTCGCGCTGGGGCCGGTTCGCCGAGTTGCAGGACCGCAACGAGCGCGTGCTGCTCGACATCGTGAAGGACGCGGCCGCCAAGGCTGACCGCACGCCCACGGAACAGAAGATCGGCGACGCCTTCGCCAGTTGCATGGATACCGCCGCCATCGAGAAGAAGGGGCTGGACCCCATCAAGCCGGAGCTGCAGCGGATCGAGGCCATATCGTCCCATCCCAGCGTGATGGCCGAGCTGGCCCGCCTCCACCGCGCCGGAATCCAGGTGGTCTTCAGCTTCGGTTCCGAGCCGGATGGCAAGGACTCGAGCAAGACCATAGCCACCATCAGCCAGGGCGGCTTGTCCCTTCCCGACCGCGACTATTACATCAAGACCGACGCGCGCTTCGTGGAAATCCGCAAACACTATGTGGAGCACGTGGCCCGCATGTTCCAGCTCGCGGGCGAGAGCGCCGCGGTGGCCGCGCAGGACGCCCAAATGGTGCTGACGGTCGAGACCGCCATCGCCGCGGCTTCGGTGGACCGCGTCACGCTGCGCGACCCGAACAAGAACTACCACGTCATGCCGAAATCGGAATTGGCCAAGCTGCTGCCCGTCATGGATTGGGACCTATTCTTCGATGCCATCGGCGCGCCGGCGTTCGACACGCTCAACGTGGGCCAGCCGGATTTCCTGAAGCAGATCGGCGAGACCCTGCCCGGAAATAGTCTGGACGCGTTCAAAGCTTACTTCGAGTACCACCTGTTGCACGCGCGCGCCAACCGTTTGACCAAGGCGTTCGAGGATGAGGAGTTCGATTTCTGGCAGCGCACCCTCACCGGCCAGGCGCAGCCGCGGCCGCGCGAGGTCCGCTGCGTGCAGATGGTGGACCGCGGATTGGGAGACCTACTCGGCCAGTTGTACGTCGAGAAGGCGTTCGGCGCCGATGCCAAGGCCCGCATCTCAGAACTGGTGGGCGGCCTGGACAAGGCCATGGCCGAGGACATTCACGGCCTGGGGTGGATGGGCGAGGAGACCAAGAAGGCCGCCATCGCCAAGCTCAGCGCCATCACTAACAATGTGGGGTATCCGCAGAAGTGGCGCGACTATGGGAACCTGGCCATCGGCCGCGACGATTTCTACGGCAATGCCGCCCGCATCGCGGAGTTTCTGCGCCAGCGGCAGATCGTCAAGATCGGCAAGCCCACGGACAGGACCGAGTGGAGCATGTCCACGCCCACGGTCAACGCGTTCTACAGCCCCGAGCTCAACAGCATCAACTTCCCCGCCGGCATCCTGCAGACGCCGTTCTTCGATGCACGGCGCGACGCGGCCGTGAATTACGGCGGCATCGGCGCGGTCATCGGCCATGAGATGACCCACGGATTCGACGACGAGGGCCGCAAGTTCGATGGCGCCGGCAACCTGCGCGACTGGTGGACCGCCGCCGATGGAGCGGAGTTCGAAAAGCGCGCCGCCTGCGTTGCCGATGAGTATTCCGGGTTCACGTCGGTGGACGATATCAAGCTCAATGGCCGGCTCACGCTGGGCGAGAACACCGCCGACAACGGCGGCGTGCGCATAGCCTACATGGCGCTCGAGGCTGCGCTCAACGGCAAGCACGAGAAGGTGGACGGGTTAACGCCGGAGCAGCGGTTCTTCCTGGGTTACGCGCAAGTCTGGTGCGAGAACATCCGCCCCGAGGAACTGCGCAGCCGCGCCGTGACCGACCCGCACTCGCCCGGCCGCTTCCGCGTGAACGGCACGGTGGTCAACATGCCCGAGTTCAAGCAGGCCTTCAGTTGCAAGGCCGGCCAGCCGATGGTGCATGCCGATTCCTGCCGCGTGTGGTGAGAGGGATGGCCGGTTTCAGAACGCCGCAACAGAAGAAGGAGCAGTCGTACGAGCGCGACCGGGTGGACCGCGGCGAGTATCCGCACGCGGATCGAAAGAATCGGCCCCGCGTGAAGGCGGCGGGCTGGCAGCAAGTCAGACGGGCATCCAGACAACTGCTGGCCTCGCAGCCGGAAGAAGTCTTGCAGATGCCAAGCCGGCCGCGTGTGACATGGCGGGACAGAGGCATCCGTCTGTCGGAGCACGTCGCGAGCACCCAACGGCTTCGAATCGAGCGCGAAGCGCACAACCTCTTCCGTAGAGGATACGGCCCCGCGACGCACGCCCGGTTCCGCCGTGTGGTGGAGTCGTGGCTGAAAGGCGGCTCGGAACAATCCGCGGCGCTTGCGGAGTTTTACTCCAGCGTGTTGAACCGGTTTCCTGGCGAGCCCCAGGGGGATTGCATTCCCCGGGATTTGACCGAGCGCCGCTACTTCCTTTTGAGTTTCTTCGCCAAGGAGCCCGAATTGAAACGCCGTTTTCAGAAATGGATCGCATCCAAATGAGCGACGGCATGCGGTTCGAGTGTCGACCCGGGTGCACCATCTGCTGCGAGCGGAAGGGATTCGTCTACGTGAGCGAGGCGGACGTGGCCCGCGCCGCCGCGTTCCTTTCGATGACGCCGCGGGAATTCGAAAAGCGCTACGTCTACCGCACCCGCCGCCGCATGCGCCTGCGCGTGCCCGCGAAATCCAATTGCCACTTTCTGGTCAATGGCGGTTGCTCGATTCATCCCGCCAAGCCAACCCAATGCCGGACCTTTCCATTCTGGCCGGAGTTGATTTATATCTGGGGGGAATGGCACAAGGCCGCTAGTTACTGTCCCGGCATCGGCACTGGGCCGCTGGTGCAGCTCGAAACTGCCGACTCGCTGGCCCGCGAGATGAAGGACGCCCACCCGGTCCTTTACCGCGAGTAACTGCCTCAGGCGGCGCGGCTGACGAAGATCACCAGCAACAGAACCACGATGGTGAGAACGGTGATGAGCAGACTACCGGCCGTAAGCAGCCAGTGTTCCAGAGTGATGGGTTCCCGGCCGGGCCGCCGGTGGGGTGAGTGATGAAACGCGCCGAGCATGGCCGAATACCTCCTTTGCCAAGGAACGCGGTCCCGATTTCAACCCAATTGTACTCCCAAAAACGAACCCCGGAGCGCCGTGGATGTGGAATGGAGTCTTACTATACCAGACGACCTTATTGACCACTCATGGGTGTGCGAGATGTGCGGCCGTCATTTTGGGGGACCGGCGAGGAAGTTGAATCGGAGGCCGCTGGGTAGCGAGTCGAACGCGGTTTTGAGCCACAGATGACCACAGATAAACACGGATAAGACCTTCTTCTGCTTATCCGTGTTTATCTGTGTTCATCTGTGGCCATTCATTCTTTGGAGTTCCCAGCGGGCTCGTCGGCTACCGGACTGTGTCCAGCACTTCGCCGCCGGGGCCGATCAGGCGCGCTTCCATAGCCAGCGTGCCATCGGCGTGCGTCGAACAGCTCAGGCACGGATCGTAGGCCCGCACCACCGCCGATACGCGGTTCAACATGCCTTCCTGGATCTTCGCACCCACCACGAAGCGGCGCGCCACTTCGTTGACGCTGCGGTTGATGGCCAGGTTGTTGTGTCCCGTGGCCACGATCAGGTTGGCCCAGCGGATGGCGCCCTTCTCGTCCACCTTGTAATGGTGGATCAGCGTGCCGCGCGGCGCTTCGATCATGCCCACGCCTTCCAGACAGTTCACCGCGGCACGTGCGCGCACGTGCGTGTCCAGGATCGCCAGGTCGGCCAGCAGGCGCTCCATCTTCTCGAGGGCGTGCGTCAACTCCACCAGGCGCGCGTAGTGATAGTGGAACGAGCTGTGCACCACCGGTCCGAAGCGCTGCCGGTATTCCGCCAGCTCCTTGTCGGCTTCTGGAGTGCCCGTCCGGTCCGCCACGTTGAGCCGCGCCAGCGGCCCAACGCGGTACACGCCCTGGGGGTAACCGATCGGCTTGTAGTAGGGCGCCTTGAGATAGGAATCCTTGAGCGCCGCTTCGCCGATGTATGTAGCGTAGTCCTTCGCCGGGATGTCCGACGCCAGCGTGTTGCCTTCGGCGTCCTTATACTTCAGGCGGCCGTCGTACCACTGCAGGCCACCGCCCGCGTCCACCAGGCCGGCATACATGGTCGGGGTGGTGCCGAAACTGCCGATCTCCTCGGGGAACTTATCGACGATGCTCTTGAAGAACTCGATGGTCTTGGCGGCCTGCGAGCGCGCCTCGGGCAATCCCTTCAGGATGTGGTCGCGCACGGCCGGGGCCAGCGGGGCGTTCACGCCGCCGGGCACGATCCACGAGGGGTGGATGCGTTCCTTGGCCAGCCCTTCGATGGCGTCCTGCCCGAACTTGCGCAGCAGCACGCCCATGCGGGCGATCTCGGGATGCTGTTCGATGAGGCCGAAGACGTTGCGGTGCGCCGGGTCGGAATCGAATCCCAGCAGCAGGTCGGGCGCCGAGAGGTGGAAGAAGCTCAGGGCGTGCGATTGCGCGTACTGCGCGCAGTGCACCAGGTCGCGCAGCTTGAAACCGGCTTCCGGAGGCGCCACCGCCATGATGGCGTCGCAGGCCTTCGACGAAGCCAGCAGGTGGCTCACCGGGCAGATGCCGCAGATGCGCGCGGTGATCGAAGGCATCTCGTAGAAAGGCCGGCCTTCGGTGAATTTTTCGAATCCCCTTACCTGAGTGACGTGAAACTGCGTGTCCGACACGCGCCCGTCGCCGTCGAGGTAGATGTCTATCTTGGCGTGGCCCTCGATGCGGGTCACCGGATCGATCGTGATCTTCTTCATCATGGCCTTATCCAAACTTCACCTTCGACGTCAGATCTGGCATGCGCCCTTCCAGCAGTTCCGTCAGCACGTACACGATGCCCCCCGCGGCCGGCGGGCATCCCGGCACGTGCAGATCCACCTTCACCACTTCGTGTATCGGCACGGCGTGGCGCAGCAGCGCGGGGACGCCGTCCGAGGGCACGCCCATGCTGGGAGACGCGCCTTCCACGTAGATTTTCTCCAGCATCTTGCGCGCCGGGTGCGAGTTGCGCATGGAGGGCACGTTGCCCGTGACGGCGCAATCGCCGAGAGCGATCACCAGTTTGCTGCGCTGGCGAATGGTCCGCAACTGCTCGACGTCGTGCTGCGAGCTGGCCGCGCCCTCGACCAGGGTGACGTCCACCGCCTTGGGGAATTCCTGCGCGTCCACCAGCGGGCCGTAGACCACTTCGATCCGCTTGGCCACGCTCAGAATGGTCTCGTCCATGTCGAGTATCGACATGTGGCAGCCGGCACAGCCGTCCAGCCACACGGTTGCCACTCGCACCCTCTTCATAGCTGGCCTCCCCGCCGCGCGGCCAGACGCCTAACGTTGCGATCGTGCTTCACCATTTCCTCCACCGCAAAGCCCTTTTCCGCCATGGCGCCGGTCGGGCAAACCTGCACGCATTTTCCGCAACTGGTGCAATTCTGCGATTCGCCCCAGGGGCGGTTCATGTCGCAGATGATGGCCGAGCGGATGCCGCGCGAACTCACGTCCCACACCCGCGCGCCTTCCACTTCCGCGCACACCCTTACGCAGCGGGTGCACAGGATGCAGCGGTTGTGGTCCAGCACGTAGCGCTCGTGCGAGCTGTCCACCGGCAGCTTGGGATAGGAGTAGGGGTAGCGAATGCTGGTGACGCCCAACCGCTGCGCCATATCGGCCAGCTCGCAGTGGTTGTTGGACACGCACACCGCGCAGTTGTGATTGCGTTCCGCGAACAGGAACTCGATGGCGATTTTGCGGTACTCCGTCAGTTTCTCCGACTGCGTGGTCACGCTCATGCCATCCTGCACCGGCGTGGTGCAGGCCGGAAGCAGCCGTCCGATGCCGGCCACCTCCACGATGCACAGCCGGCAGGCGCCCACGGCCGGAATGTTCTCCAGCCAGCAGAGCGTCGGAATGTACTTCCCGCCCGCCCGCGCCACCTCCAGGATCGTCTGCCCCGCGTGGGCCGCCACGTATTCGCCGTCGATGCGAACCGAAATTTTGTCAGGCACTCGTCGCTCCTAAATCCCCTAGAACACTTCTGAGCCACGGATGGACACGGATGCACACGGATAAAACCAACTGGTCGATAGCGTTGGGCTTATCCGTGTGCATCCGTGTCCATCCGTGGCCATTCATGCTTTTGCCTAGTGATGATCCTTGATGTCGCAACGCAGACAGCGCGCCGCCTCTTCCCAGGCCTCTTCGGGCTCGAGGCCGATTACCGATTCCGCGAAGCTTTCCACGCGCTCCGCCGCCGGCAACTCCTTCACGTGGTGCCGCCCGCTTCCGCTCGGTTCGGCCGGGGCCACGTTGCTGTAGCTGAATTCCGCTCCGATCCGTTCCCAGCGCCCGGTACCCATCAGCCGCTGATCGATGTTGCGCGCCGCCTTCTTTCCGTAACCCATGGCGTTACTGACGTTGGACGCGCCCGAAATCAGGTCGCCGCCCGCGTAGAACTTGCTGCGGGTGGTTTCGAGCGAGTAGCGGTCCACTTCCAGCGTGCCGTGCTCCTTGATGCGCAGGCCGGCCGCGCGGACGAAGTCCTGATCCACCGCTTCGCCCACGGCCAGGATGACCGTGTCGCATTGCACGCGGCGGATTTCTTCGGTGGGCACCGGGCGGCGGCGGCCGGAGGAATCGAACTCGCCCAGCTTGGTCTTCACCACCTCGATAGCCTTCACGTTGCCGGCTTCGTCGCCCACGATGCGGTGCGGCGTGGCCAGGAACATGAACTTCACGCCCTCTTCGGTGGCGGAATCGGTTTCCTCGCGGATGGCCGGCATGTCCTTCTTTTCGCGGCGGTAGATCACCGTCACTTCGGCGCCCATGCGTAGCGCGGTGCGCGCCGAATCGATGGCCGCGTTGCCACCGCCGATCACCACCACATGGTGGCCCAGTTGCGCCGGCTCTTCCTTGGATACTCCTTCCAGGAAGGTGAGGGCCGGAACCACGCCCTTCAGTTCGGTTCCGGGCAGGTACACCCAGGCTTCCTTCCAGGTGCCGATGGCCAGGAACACGGCGTTGAACTGGTTGTCCAGGTCGGTGAGGGTGATGTCCGTGCCCACCGAAACGCCGCAGATGAAGTTCACGCCCATGCGCCGGATCAGTTCGATCTCCTTGCGCACGATGTCTTTTGGCAGGCGGTAATCCGGGATGGCGTAGCGCAACATGCCGCCCGGCTCCTGGTTGGGATCGTAGACGGTTACGTCGTGGCCCAGCAGCGCCAGGTAGAACGCGGCTGCCAGACCCGTGGGCCCGGCGCCCACGATGGCCACCTTCCGCCCAGTGGCATCCAGCCTGCGCGCCACGATCCGCGCGGCCATGGCGTCAAACTTGTCCGACTGATAGATGGAATCGGCGATGAAGCGATGCACGTCGCGCATGTTCACGGAACTATCGAGCGAGCGCCGCCGGCAGCGGTTGTCGCAGGGATGCTGGCAGACGCGGCCAGTGGAAGCCGGCAGCGGGTTGTCCAACACCACGGCTTCAAAGGCTTCTTCCAGCCGGTCTTCCTTGTATAGTTCCAGGAAGCGCGGAATGTTCATGTGCAGCGGGCAACTGTTCTCGCAGGGCGAGAGCGCCAGGTCTTCGCACACGCCCGCGCGGCAACGCTTGGCCCGGATGTGGTCCTCGAACTCGTGGCGGAAGTGCCGCATGGTGGTCAGCAGCGGATTGGGCGCGGTCTGGCCGAGGCCGCACAGCGAGGTGTCGCGGATCATGCGGCCCATTTCGTCCAGCCGGTCCAGATCCTCTTCGGTGGCCTTGCCCCGCGTGAAGGCGTTCAGGATGCGCAGCGAAGTGTCCAGCCCCACGCGGCAGGGGATGCACTTGCCGCAGGATTCCGAGTGGGTGAATTCGATGAAGTACCGCGCCACGTCCACCATGCAGTTGTCTTCATCCATCACCACCATGCCGCCGGACCCCATGATGGAGCCGAGCTGCGCCAGCGTTTCGTAATCCACCGGCGTATCGAACATTTCCTGGGGAATGCAGCCGCCGGAGGGTCCGCCGGTCTGCACGGATTTCACCGGCTTGTTGTCGCTGCCGCCTTCGCCCACGTCGTAGATGAAGGTCTTGAGCGGCGTGCCCAGCGGCATCTCCACCAGGCCTGTGTTGTTCACCTTGCCTACCAGCGAAAACACTTTGGTGCCGGCGCTCTTGGCGCTGCCCGTCTCGCTGAACCAGCCCGGGCCCTTGGCCACGATGGGCGCCACGTTGTACCAGGTCTCGACATTGTTGATGTTGGTGGGCGCGGCGTAGAGGCCCTTCTGGGCGGGGAATGGCGGACGCGGCCGGGGCCGTCCCGCGAACCCTTCGAGCGAGGCGATGAGCGCCGTCTCTTCGCCGCACACGAACGCTCCCGCGCCTTCCACCATCTGAATATCGAAGCGGAAGCCTCGCCCCATGATGTTGTCGCCCAGCACGCCGGATTGCCGCGCCTGGTCGATGGCCCGCTCCAGGCGGTGCACCGCCAACGGATACTCGGCGCGCACGTAGATGATGCCTTCGGTGGCGCCCATCACGTAGCCGCCGATGATCATGCCTTCGAGGAGCGCGTGCGGATCGCTTTCGATCTCGTTGCGGTTCATATACGCGCCGGGGTCGCCTTCATCCGCGTTGCAGATGATGTACTTGCTCTCGCCCACCGCCTTGCGCAGGAACTCCCACTTCAACCCCGTGAGGAAGCCCGCGCCGCCGCGCCCGCGCAGCTTGGAGGCCTTGATCTGCTCGACCACCAGTTCCGGATTGGCGTCGATCAGCACCTTATATAGGGACTGGTAGCCGCCCACCGCGACGTACTCTTCGATATCGTCCGGGCTGATGAGGCCGCAGTTGCGCAGCACGATCTTTTTCTGCGGCTTGAAGAAGGGCACTTCGTTCCAGTTGGGAATGTTGGGGAAGCCGGTGCCGTAGCTGATGTGGGCCGTCAGGTGGTCCCACTCCTCGATCTTGCAGAGCGCCAGGTCTTCGGGGAGGGTGCCGCGGGCGATGTCATCCAGAATGCGGTTGACGTCGCTCGATTGCACCTTCCGTAAGATCACCAGCGGACGGCCGGGCAGGCGCACGTTGACGAGCGGCTCCTGCGCGCAGAAACCGAAGCACCCCACCGAGGCCAACTTCACGTCGCGGCCCTGGTTGTGGATGGCTTCGGCGAACGCGTGGTACACGCCTTCGGCGCCGTTACCCGTTCCGCAGGTGCCCATGCCCACGCCCACCCGCGCCCGCGGCGGCAGCAGTTTTGCCATGCCCGCTTCGCGGACCAAACTGAAGGAACCGATATCCTGGATGCGCGTCACGCCTTCCTCCCGCTCAGGTGCTCAATTTCCCGGTGTAGAGTCTGCTCGTTCATGTGCCCGAAGACGGCGTGGTCCACTTCCACCACCGGCGCCAGCGCGCACTGGCCGAAGCAGGCCACCGTGCGCATGGAGTATTTTCCGTCGGGCGTGGTGAGGCACAGCTTGTCGGCGCCCTCCTCGCTCTCTTCGGGCAAGCCCAGCTCCAGCCGTAGCCGCTGCAGCAGATTGCGCGAGCCGCGCGTATGGCACGCCGTCCCGCGGCAGATGGAGATGGTGTGATCCCCCTGCGGGTCCAGGTTGAACAGCGCGAAGAACGTGACCACGCTGAAAATCTGCGCCAGCGGCAGATCCATTTGGTCCGCGATGTATTCCAGGACGTCGGAAGAGAGGTATTTGTGGGGTTCGTGTTCCTGGACGCGCTCCAGGACCCCCAGAAGCGCTCCGGGCTTGCCCTTGTGCGCGGCGATCACGCGATCGATGAACGACTGCTCTTCTAAAGGCAGAACGCTCTGACTTGGAGTGGGTACCATCGTACCTCCGAATAGGATAATAACACCTCGAAATCTTTTGTGCACGCCCCCCCTTCGGCCAGGGAGCGAGGTATTAAATAGGATGCGGCGGCGATTTGCCCCGGAAACGCCGGTTTCGGGGTGAGGGGGAGCGGCGGGCGGCGGGGCGCGCATACTGGCACGTGCCGCGCGGCCACTTCTGGCGGGGTCCGGCGGCCGGGGTGCATTATGCCGGAGACAGTTCCTGGTACTGCGGGTATCCCCTGTCCGGGGAATCCCCCCATTTTCGACGGCTAAATCCCTCTTAGGAAAACCCTAACAAACCGTCCCGCGGTTGCCGATATGTATTTCGAGGGGAGAGCAAGTTTATGAGTCGTGATCGCTCGATGTCCGATACCGGAACGCAATCCTTGGCCGCGAATCCAGCCGGCACCGGTTGTGCAGCGGATTTCGTGCAAGCCGCGCCGTTGGGCGACATCCTGCACGAGCAACTCGATTACCTCGTGGATCACGCCACCCAGAACTGCGCCCCCGGCTGCTCCGATTGCGCGCGGTTGCAGCAGGTGAAGAGCTGGCTGCTGCTACCGTTCGGGGCCACGCGGCGGCCGCGGGCTTCGCGGCGGGCAGCCTGATCGGCGCCGCGCCATCGCCCGTCGACTAGGGCGCGACGGGCTGCCCCCCATCGCTCGCCGGCCCCGACGTGCCCGCCAGCCCAGTACAATCGATCCTGAAGGCCGCTGGATTGGGGGTCAGGCAATGAGCCAAAAATACGCAGTGATTTTCGAACAGGCCGACGCGAACTGGGCGGCTTACGTCCCGGATCTTCCTGGCTGCATCACCACGGGCGCAACCGTCGAAGATGCGGAGCGGAACATCCGCGAGGCGATTGAGGGACACCTCCGGGCTCTTGCGGAATTCGGCGAACCCGTTCCCACGCCGACGAGTTTGGCTAAAGAGATCGAAGTGAACCAGGCGGCGTAGAGGCCCGGGTCCGGTATTTCGAGCCGCCTACACCAGCCCGCGCAGCCATCGCTCCTGCTCGCGCAGCAGTTGAGCGGCCCGCTCCATCTTGACCCGCTCGAAGCGAACCTGGTCGCGCGGGCGCAATTGGCCGAGGCGCCAGAAATCGGCGGAGATCACTGCGGCGGGCTTGGGGTAGCCTCCGGTTGTCTGGTGCTCCACGAACAGAATGATCGGCTGGCCGTCGGGCGGCGCCTGGATCGCGCCCAGCGGCACGCCCTCGGTCAGCATCTGGCCGGCGGGGCTGGGGATGGGAACGCCGCGCAAGCGCAGGCCCATGCGGTCGGACGCCTCGACCACCGTGTACGCGCCGCGGTACAACTCGTCCCCGAACCACTCGGCCTGCGCGGATGGCGTCACGCGCAATGCGCCGGCACGTTCGCACTCGGGTGGCGCGGATTGCCCGGCGTGCGGTTGGCGCACGGCTTCTTCGCCAATGGGCAGCACGTCGCCCTTGCGCAGCGGGCGGCCGCCAACGCCGGTGGCCACGTGCACCGAAGCGCTGCCCATGGCGCGCGGCACGGCCAGGCCGCCGCGCACGGCCAGGTAACAGCGCGCGCCGGAGCGCGTGGGGCCGCAGCGGACGATGTCGCCGGCGCGCACCGCGACCGCGCTCCATAGCGGCAGGCCCGCACCGAAATCCGAACCGGTAAGAGCTATCACGGCGGGCGCCTCGAACTCGAACGCGCCGCCCAACCGCGTCATTTCCAGTGCCGCGGCGCCCTCGGCGTTGCCCACCAGCAGATTGCCGGCGCGCAACGCCAGCGCATCCGCCGCGCCCGATGCCGACACGCCGAAGTGCGCCCAGCCGAAGCGGCCCAGGTCCTGCACTGTGGTCAACAGCCCGGGCGAGACCACGCGGATGCGGTTCACCGGCGGCCCTCCGGAACGAAGATCACGCGGTCGTCCATGCGCAACAACGGAGGCGGTTCGGAGTGACGGTCGAAAAGCGGCAGCGGGGTGCGCCCGATCAGCCGCCATCCGCCCGGCGACGCCAGCGGATACACGCCCGCCTGCATGCCTGCGATGGCGACGCTGCCCTCCGGAACGCGCGTGCGCGGGGCGGCGAGACGCGGCGTGGCCAGTTCGGGCGGAAGGCCGGCGAGGTAGGGGAAGCACGTCGCGAACCCTACGAAAGCGACTTCGAACCGCGCGGCGCAGAAGCGCTCGATCACCTGCTCGGGAGCGAGGCCCGCGTGGCGCGCCACGTCGTCGAGGTCGGGCCCGTCATCGCCGCCGAAACGCACGGGGATCTCGATGGTTCGCGGTTCCCCGGCGGCGCCGCCGGCTGGCGCGTCCAACAGGTCGCGCACTTGAGCCGCCACCGCGGCGTGATCGCGCAGCCGCGGATCGAAATCGATCAGCACGCTGGCGAATGCGGGATGCAGATTGAGGATGCCGTGCGCGCCCGCGAGGCAGCGCGTGAGGCGCACCACCTCGCGATGCGCCTCGGGCGAAATCTCATCGCCGAATGAGACGAGGAGCGATCGGTCGCTGGCCGGCCGCAGGGTCACGGTAAGGAAATGGTAACACCGTCAGTATTTCGGATTCGCCGGAGCGTACTTCGGCGTCAGCACGTGGAGCACCAGCAGTCCCAGCAGGTAAGCCGACCCGCACAACGCGAAGACCAGCACATAGCTGTTGTTCGTCCAGAGCAGGATGTGGCTGACGAACTGGTCGAGCAGCCCGCCCCCGGCCGCTCCCAACGCACCGCCGATTCCGATGACCGAGGCCACCGCCACCTTCGGGAACAGGTCCGAAGGCACCGTGAACAGGTTGCACGAGAAGGCCTGGTGCGCCGCCATGGCCAATGCGGCCAGCGCCACCCCCCACCACAAGCTGGGTGCGTACGGCATCAGTATGATCGGCAAGGCAGAAAGCGCACAGATGAGCATGGCGGTCTTGCGTGCCGCGCCGACGCTCCAGCCCCGCTTGATCAGGGCGCCCGAGAGGTACCCTCCGCCGATGCCGCCCAGGATGGAAACGCCGAACGCGATGATTAGCGGAAGGCTGGTGCCGCCCAACTTCTGGTGGAAGGTTTTCATCCAATAACCCGGCAGCCAGAACGAGTAGAACCACCAAACCCCGTCGGTAAGGAACTTGGCGCCGCCGAATGCCCAGGTTTCCTTGCATGGCAGCAATTTGGCCCAGGGCACTCTCTCCGTGCGCTCGGCGGGATCGCTCTGGATGTAGGCCAACTCCTCCGCCGAGACTTTCGGGTGGCTTTCCGGCTTGCGGTACATCCGTAGCCAGAACGCCAGCCAGATGAACCCGGCGGATCCACAGACTACGAATGAGCCGCGCCACGCATCCTTCCCTAAGGAGGCAGTGAAGGCCATGACCAGGACCGGTACCACGGCCGCGGGTAGCATGTTACCGACATTGGCGCCGGAGTTAAAGAGGCTCGTCGCCAAGGCGCGCTCTTTCCTGGGGAACCACTCGGCCACCGTCTTCTGACAGGCCGGGAAATTGGCGGCCTCGCAGATTCCCAGAAGGAACATAGCGGCTCCGAAAGTGAAGGCCGAGTTCGCCATGCCCGGCGACATGGCCGCAAGGCTCCACAGCACGATGGCGATGGCGAATGCCTTGCGCGTCCCCAGCCAGTCCGTGAAATACCCCGCCACCGCAATGCCGAAACCGTATCCCCACTTGAAGGCACTCGCGATGTTGCCATAGGTGACGTCGGTCCAGCCGATCTGCTTCCCCAGGTCCACCTTCAGGAATCCCAGGATGCCGCGGTCAAGATAGGCGACCACGGTGGCGACGAACAGCAGCGCGCAAATGGTCCAGCGGTAGCGGGAGGCCGCTGGCCTGTCGATGGCGGTTGTCATAGGAGAGACGATTATAGCCGCATTACGCCGCGCACGGGCTGCCCCGCGCGGCAGTGCCGGGTTACAATCGGGCTTCGTTCCTCAGGATCGCCTTATGAGCATTTCTCGAGCAATTTCCGAGCAGATGGAGCATTCCTCCTGGATCCGCCGCATGTTCGAAGCCGGCCTGGAACTGCGCCGCGAGCGCGGCCCCGAGAACGTCTTCGATTTCTCGCTGGGCAACCCCGATGTCGAGCCGCCCGCCGCGGTCATCGAAGCTCTTCGCCGCGTGGCCACGGAGAACCGCCCGCGCAGCCACGCCTACATGCCTAACGCCGGCTACCCCGCGGTGCGCGAAACTCTCGCCCGCGGATTGGCCGGCCGCACCGGGCTACCGTTCGCCGCCGCCGATGTGATCATGACAGTGGGCGCGGCCGGGGCCATCAACATCCTTCTTAAATCGGTGCTCGATCCCGGCGACGAAGTCATCCTCCTCAACCCCTATTTCCCCGAGTACCGCTTTTACGTCGAGAACCACGGCGGCAAAGTGGTGCTGGCCGAAACCGACGAGCGGTTCCAGTTGGATCTCGACCGCATCGCCGCCGCGATCACGCCGCGCACCAAGGCGATCATCCTCAATTCGCCCAACAACCCGACGGGCGCTATGTACTCCGAGGCCGCGCTGCGCGGGTTGAACGCGCTGGTGCGCGACCCCATCATCGTCATCAGCGACGAGCCGTACCGGCCACTCACTTTCGACGGCATGACCCCGCCCGAGCCGCTGCGCCTGATCGAACGCTCGGTGCTGGCGTGGAGTTGGTCGAAGGCCATGGCCGTGCCTGGGGAGCGCGTGGGCTACCTGGCGATGTCGCCGCGCCTGGCCGAAATCGCCGCCCTGCGCGACGCCGCCACTTTCGCCAACCGCATTTTGGGATTTATCAACGCGCCCGCCATTTGGCAGTGGGTGGTGGCGGCCGTGCCCGATGCCACCGTGGACGTGGCGCAATATCAGGCCAAGCGTGACCTGCTGTGCGACGCGCTCACCAGCATGGGCTACGACGCGCCGCGCCCGCAGGGGGCGTTCTACGTGTTCCCGAAGACGCCCATTCCCGATGACGTGGCGTTCATCCGCCGCCTGATGAAGGAGGGGATTCTGGCCGTGCCCGGCTCGGGCTTTGGACGCGGGGGGTATATGCGGCTATCGCTAACCATCGCGCGGGACGAGTTGGAGCGCTCGCTGCCTGGATTTGCGCGGGCGATAAATGGCGTCTGACACCATTTATCATTTTTCTACACCCCTTCGAGCGTTGCGACCACCGCGTCCGACTCGCCGTTCTCCGCCAACCGCACCATCAACTGCTTGCCGTACTCGAAGCCCTTGTCGAAGGCTTGCAGGTTCAGCTTCTGCATGGCGGGCGGGACCGAATCGGCCACGGCTTTGCGCAGCGCGTCGGGGTCCAGCAGCTTCGCGGCGGCGCCGAAGAAGCCCACCATTACGATGTTCAGCACCACCTTGCGGCCCAGTTCCTCGGCCAAGCGCGTGGCAGGCACGCCATAAGCCTTCACGCCGCTGGGGATTTCGCCCACCCGCACCAGGTCCTGCTCGGTGATCAGAATGCCGCCCGGCTTTAGCTCGGGCGAAAACTTGGTGTAGGCCTCCTGCGACATCACCACCAGAATGTCCGGCCGCGTGAGGTAGGGGTAGAGAATCGGCTCGCTCGACAGAATCACCTGCGCGCTGGACGATCCGCCGCGCGCCTCGGGGCCGAAGCTCTGCGTCATGGTGGCGTAACCGCCCTCGAAAATCGCCGCGGCCTTACCGATCACTGCCGCCGCCAGAATGACGCCTTGCCCGCCGAATCCGGCGATGCGGATCTCGCTGAACACCTTGTGGCCTCCCTTGCCTAGCACTCGCTGCAACATGACACCTCCGGCTCCGCGTACTTATCGCCCAGCGTTTCGGTCATCTGGGCGCGCAACAGCTCGCCATAATCCGGCCGCTCGCGATCCACGAATTTGCCCACTACGATCTCGCCGTCGCGCGTCAGGTCGCACTCGCTGGCGCGTGCCCCGTGGCGGATCTTGCTGGCCTCTTTGTAGTACTTCATGGCGTCCAGACCGTCGCCCATCTTATTGCGGCGCTGGTAAAGCGTGGGACACGGCGACAGCACTTCGATGAAGCAGAAGCCCTTGCGGGTCAGAACCTCTTCCATCGCCCGGCTGAGTTGCTTGACGTGATAGGTGGTCCAGCGCGCCACGTAGGCGGCGCCCGCGGCCTCGGCCAGCGCCACCAGGTTGAAGGATGGCTCGAACACCCCGTAGGGCGCGGTGGCGCTGATCACCTTGCCCGGCGTGGTGGGCGCGGTCTGGCCTCCGGTCATGGCGTAGGTCAGGTTGTTCACGCAGATCACCTTGAGGTCCATGTTGCGGCGCGCGGCGTGGATGAAATGGTTACCACCGATGGCGAACAGGTCGCCATCGCCCGAGTAGACCACCACGTCCAACTCGGGGTTCGCGAGCTTCAGCCCGGTGGCAAATGGAATCGCCCGGCCGTGGGTGGTGTGGAAGGAATCCAGGGCCGCATAGCCCGCCACGCGCCCGGTGCAACCGATGCCCGATACGATGGCCACCTTGTCCAAATTGCGTTTGGAGGCCAGCAGCGCCCGCGTGAAGCAGTTCACTGTGGTGCCGATGCCGCACGCCGGACACCAGATGTGCGGCATGCGGTCCATGCGCAGGAACGGTTCCACCGGGTTTACGGCGCCCGCCGGAATCTCGATGGGAATCTCCAGCGTGGTTTTTTCTATAGTCGCTTCCTTCATCGCGCTGCCTCCACAATGGCCTTCAGGATGATAGCCGGCTGGTGTACGCTGCCGCCCGCGTGCGACACCGGAATCACCTTCGCCCGGCCCTGCGCCGCCCGTTCCACTTCAAGCACCATCTGCCCCAGGTTCAACTCCGGCACCACGAACGCCTTCACGTGGCCCGCCAGTTCGCGGATGCGCTGCTCGGGGAACGGCCACGCCGAAATGATGCGGAACCTGCCGGCGCGAATGCCCTGGTCGCGCGCCATTTGCAGCGCCCGCTGCGCCACGCGCGAGGTGATGCCGTAGGAGACCACCACCACTTCCGCGTCCTCCAGGTACTGCGTGTCGCATAGCGCGCGGCCGTTGGCCAGCGGCGTCAACTTCTCCTGCAGCCGCCGGATGGTGCGGTCCTGCGTGTCGACGTTCATGCTGGGGTAGCCGCGCTCGTCGTGCGTCAACCCGGTGACGTGGAAGCGGTAGCCATCGCCCGCCTTCACCATGTCCGGCACCTTGTCGGCTTCGGGTTGGAACAAGTGGAACTCGCCGGGCGGCAGTTTGGTGAAGCGCCGCGGGGTGATCTCGATCTTCTCTGCTTCGGGAATCACCACTTTCTCGGTCATGTGCCCCACGCATTCGTCGAGCATCATCATCACCGGGACGCGGAACTCTTCGGCCAGGTTGAAGCCCGTGACCGTCAGGTCGAAGCACTCCTGTGGCGAGTTGGGGCAGAGCGCGATAACGCCGTAGTCCCCGTGCGATCCCCATCTGGCCTGCATCATGTCGGCCTGCGCCGGCAGCGTCGGCAATCCGGTGGACGGGCCGCCGCGCTGCACATTCACGAAAACGCAGGGCGTTTCGGTCATGGCGGCATAACCGATATGCTCCATCATCAGCGAGAAACCGGGCCCGGAGGTCACGGTGAAGGCCTTGGCGCCACCCCAAACCGCCCCTTGAATGGCGATGGAAGCGGCCAGTTCGTCCTCCATTTGGATGAAGATGCCGCCGACGGTTGGGATCCGCGAGGCGAACCGTTCGACTACTTCGGTGGATGGCGTGATCGGGTAGCCTGCGGCAAATCGCGCACCGGCTGCGAGAGTACCCTCACAGCAGGCGTGATCGCCGTCGATAAAGTGAACACCTGTTAACACGCCTTTGGGATCAGCTTGCATTGCGCACTCCAAAAATGGCGAAGTCCGGACAGAACATCCCGCACAGATCGCAGCCGCTGCACTTCTGACTGTCGACTACGTTCGGCGGGTGATAACCCTTTGAATTAAAAGCAGATGAGAGAGCCAGAACATGCGTGGGACAAAACTCCACGCAGAAACCGCACCCTTTACACCGCTCTACGCTGATAGCGACAGAGCCCTTGGCCATGAAAAACCCTCCTGATGGAATCGGGTGTGACCCCGCACGAGGGGGGCCAAAGATAGATGGTAACATCTGAAAACGGCTCGCGGGATTCACCCGATGCCCCCAGTCCCCTATAGTCAAAGAATGCCCCTGGCCATCCAGGCTGACGACGTGCGCGCGGCCGCCGTCCGCATCCGCCCGCTGGCGCGCCGCACCCCCGTCTTGACCTCCGCCGCATTCGACGCCGCAACCGGCGCCAGCGTGTTTTTCAAGTGCGAGAACCTGCAACGCGGCGGCGCCTTCAAGATCCGCGGCGCATCGAACCTGATCCTGTCGCTCCCGCCAGCCGCCCTGGCGCGGGGCATCGTCGCGTACTCTTCGGGCAACCATGCCCAGGCCGTCGCCATCGCCGCCCGACACGTGGGCGCGCAGGCCTGCATCGTCATGCCGGAAGACGCCCCCCGGTCGAAGATGGAAGCCACGCGGTCGCACGGGCCGCGCATCGTCACCTACAACCGCCTCAGCGAGAGCCGCGAGACCATCGCCGCGGGCATCCTGAAGGAAACCGGCGGCGTGCTGGTGCCACCCTTCGACCACCCGCTCATCATGGCCGGCCAGGGCACGGCCGCGCTCGAACTGCTCGACGAAACCGGCCCGCTGGACGCGCTCATCACGCCGCTGGGCGGCGGCGGATTGCTCTCCGGTTGCGCCACCATCGCCCGCGCCACGCACCCCGCCATCCGCGTTTTCGGAGCCGAACCCGAGGGCGCGAACGACGCCTTCCTCTCGCTACAAGCCGGCCGGCGCGTTGCCGTGCCCGACCCCAACACCATCGCCGATGGCCTGCGCACGCCCTGCGTCGGCGAGCTTACGTTCCCGGTGATCCGCGAACTGGTGGAGGGTGTTGTGCTGGTGACCGATGCCGAGATCCGCGAAGCCGTGAAGTTCCTGCTGACGCACCTCAAGATCCTGGTCGAGCCGAGCGGCGCAGTCCCCGCCGCGGCCCTGCTGTTCCACAAGCTGCCGGCGGGGATCGGCACGGTTGGCGTGGTGCTTTCGGGCGGCAATGTGGATATCGAGGAACTGGTGAGATACTGACCGCATGGCCCCGACTCCCGCTCCATCGCGCAGGCCCTGGCTCCTAGGCACGGGCCTCGCGGTGTCCGTCATCGCCCTCGTCAAGCTGCTGGTCCACCTCTACGCCGGCCGCCACTACGGTTTCTTCGTCGACGAGCTCTACTACCTGGCGTGCGCGCAGCACCTCGATTGGGGATACGTGGACCAGCCGCCGCTGATCGCGCTCGTGGCCAAGCTCGTGCGGCTCACGCTGGGCGATTCGCTCCCGGCGATCCGGCTGCTGCCCGCCATAGCGGGCGCTGCGACCGTCGTGCTCACCGGCGCCCTGGCCCGCGAGTTGGGCGGCGGCCGGCTCGCCCAGGCGCTGGCGGCGTTGTGCGTGCTGCTGGCTCCCGGCGTGCTTGCCTTCGATCACCTCTTTACCATGAACGCGTTCGAGCCGCTCTTCTGGATGGGGTGCGCGTACCTGGTTATCCGCATCGTGCGGACCGGAAACGGAAAGTTGTGGTTATGGTTCGGCGCGCTGGCCGGGTTGGGGCTCGAAAACAAGCACTCCATGCTGATCTTCGGATTCGGCGTGGCCCTCGGGCTGGTGCTCACGCGCCAGCGCCGCTGGCTGCGGTCCCCGTGGCTGTGGGCCGGCGCGGGCATCGCCTTTCTGCTGTTTTTGCCGAATCTCTGGTGGAACATCCGGCACCATTTTCCGTTCCTGGAACTGCAGCGGAATATCCACCGCTCCGGTCGCGACGTGGCACTCTCGCCCCTCACGTTCCTCGGCCAGGAGACGCTGGCGATGTTACCGCTGGCTCTGCCGGTGTGGCTCGCCGGCCTGTGGTATCTGCTCTTCGACCGCGAGGGCAAGCAGTTTCGCCTGCTGGGATGGGCGTGGTTAGCGACCGTCGGCATCATCATGGCGATGAACCCGCGCGTCTACTACCTGTTCCCGGCGTTTCCGCTGCTCTTCGCCGGCGGCGCCGTCCTGTGGGAACGCTGGCTGGGGGCGCCACGGGTACGATGGGTTGGCCCGGTTTATGCCGGGCTGATGATCCTGATGGGCGCGCTGCTGGCGCCCACGCTGATTCCGCTCCTGCCACCCGAGACCTACATCCGTTACGCCGAAGCCACGCACCTGCAGCAGCCGCGCATCGAGACCCACGAGCTTGGACCGCTGCCGCAACTGTTCGCCGACCAGTTCGGATGGGAGGAGATGGCGGCCACCGTGGCTGGCGCCTTTAACGCGCTGCCGCCGGACGTCCGCTCGAAGACGGCGATCTTCGGGCAAGTCTACGGCCAGGCCAGCGCCATCGATTTCTTCGGCCCGAGGTACGGCCTGCCGCCCGCCATCAGCGGCCATCAGAGCTACTTCCTGTGGGGCCCGCGGGGCTACACGGGCGATAGCATGATCGTCATGGCGGACCGCCAGGAGCGCCTGAAGCAGCTTTTCCGCGACGTGCGCAAGGTTGCCCATGTGTACCACCCCTACTCGATGCCCTACGAGCATTTCGACGTGTTCTACTGCCAGGGAATGAAGATGACCATGGGCGAGCTCTGGCCCAAGATCAAGAAATGGGACTAGGGGCTGGAGATGACGCGCCTCCGCCGGGCCGCTCCCTTACGATCGCGGTTCTGTGGCGCGCCGCCCGGCTCTGCATATGGCCGTGTGATATACTCCGCGGCTGAACAGGAGTCCGAACTATGAAATGCGCTCGCATCCTGACCACGGTCCTGCTTGGCGTCGCGGTTGGTTCGTCTATCGCCATCGCCCAACCGGCTGCCGGGCGGGGAGGCAGAGGTGGTCCCAGAGTAGTCTCACCCGAAGTGACGGCTGACGGACACGTCACCTTCCGCATCCTCGCTCCCAACTCCCAGCAGGTGACGCTACAGGACAGCGATATTGGGGGCATGCTATCGGGCGGCGGTCCCGGCCCGTTGGCGGGTTCCACCACCCCAGCGGTACCGGCTGGGTTGAAGCTGCCGCAGGGTGGATTGGTATTTGCCAGGAACGAGAACGGGATCTGGGAAGCGGCCTTCGGCCCTTTGCCGCCCGGGGCATATCGTTATGTGTTCCAGGTGGACGGAGTGCGCGTTCTCGACCCCGTGAACACTCACACTTCGGAATCGAATGCCAACGTGTGGAGCATGTTTTCCGTGGCGGGGTCGCCGCTCATGGATACCCGGGACGTGCCGCATGGGGCGGTAGCGGCGGTCTTCTACTATTCGCAGGTTCTCAAAACCACGCGGCGCATGCACGTTTACACGCCGCCGGGTTATGAAGCGGGAACCCGCAAGTACCCGGTCTTCTATCTGCTGCACGGCGCCATGGATACTGACGACGCCTGGACCTCGGTGGGCCGCGCCGGGTTCATTTTGGATAACCTGCTGGCCGACAAGAAAATCCGGCCGATGATCGTGGTGATGCCTGCGGGCCACCAACCGGGCCAAAGTGGCATTCCGGGAATGGGAACGGCGCCGGGTGGCGGAAGCGCACCCGCCGTGAATCCGTTCACCAGCGAGTTCATGACCGATATCATGCCGTATGTCGAGAAGTACTACCGCACCATCAACGACCGGCGGCACCGCGCTATCGCGGGCCTATCCATGGGCGGCATGCAGACGCTGGATATCGCGTTCAGCCATCTCGACAAGTTCTCCCAGATCGGAGTCTTCAGCTCCGGTGCGACGTTGGGTGGCGGCGGGCGTCGTGAGGCGGCGACACCTGCCGCGGGCGCGCAACCCACACCGGCTCCCGCTGCTCCGGCCCAGCCCGACTGGGAAACCACGCACAAAGGCGGCCTCGATAACGCCGCCCTGAAGAAAGGCACGAAGCTGCTTTGGCTGAGCACAGGCGTGGACGACGGACTTATCGCCAGTACCGGGAGCACGGCGGAGATCCTGAAGAAGCATGGGTTCCAGCCGGTACTGAAAGAGAGCCCTGGAGCGCACACTTGGTTTAACTGGCGGAATTACCTGATCGAATTCGCGCCGCAGTTGTTCTGATCCGTGGCGCGATTGCCGCACCTGCCACCTTGGCCTCCCTGCAATTGTGTTGTGATGGTTCCTGCGGAGCCGAAAAGCGGCGGCTAGCGGGCCGTGCAGGCGAACCTAAGGAGATGCTCTTGTTGCAAGAATCGTATTTTATTGGACGTGGATTTCTACTGATCGCGACGCTAACCGGTTTCAGCGTATTTGCGGCTACGGACCGGCCGGCTGCGGCACCACAGGGTTTGTCGCTTAAGGCCGACTGCGGGGTTCTTACCGTGGTGCCGATTGCGGACGGCGCGTTACGCGTCAGGTGCGCTCCCGCACCGGCGGCGGACTCGACCAGCCTGGTGCTGATTCATCCCGCAACCAATGTCCGCTTCTCCATTCGCAGAACCGCGGCCTCCGTCACTCTGGCTACCGGCCGGCTGACGGCAACCTACGATCAGAAGACGGGAGTGCTGCGGTTCTCCGACGCGAAAGGGAAACTGCTGCTCGAAGAGCTGCCCGGTTCGCGGCGCGTGGGGCCATCGAGCGTTCAAGGGCAGCCGACACTGACTGCCGAGGACCGGTTCCGCTCGCCCGCCGATGAGCACATCTTCGGCTCCGGCCAGTTTCAGGACGGGTATCTGGACATTCGCGATCTGCCACGGCGGCTTACCCAGGTCAACAGTCAGATCTCCATTCCATTTCTGCTTTCGAGCAAGGGCTACGGGCTGCTCTGGCACAATTACGGGCTGACCGATCTCAATCCCGCCGGCGAGCGCCTGACGCTGGCTCGCGAAGCTTCCGGCAATACCACCACTGCCGCCGTTACCACCGCCGAGGGCGCCCGCAACGTGCGGCGCACCGCGGCGGTGTTCCTCGGCGAATTTGAAACCACCGTGCCCGGAAGCTACGCGATGATGCTGGACATAGGCCAGGAGATGGCGCACCGCTACCATGTCGAGATCGATGGCGCCACCGTGGTCGATTTCGCAAACATGTGGTTGCCTCCGACCACGAGCTGGCTTCTGGAACTGAAGCCGGGAAAGCACCAGGTGCGTGTGGAAGCCAGCGGGCAAGACAAGCCGTCGCTCTACTGGAGACCGTCGGCCGCCGAAACCGTGCTGCGCTCGCCGGTCTCGGACGGAATCGACTACGTGGTATTTGCGGGCCCTTCGGCCGACGAGATCATCGCAACATATCGCAAACTCACGGGTGAGGCGCCGCTGCTGCCTAATTGGGCATATGGCTTCATTCAATGCCGCGAACGGTACACATCCAGCGACGACATTCTCGAAAACGCCCGCGAGTTCCGCGCGCGCAAGCTTCCCATGGATGTGATGGTTCAGGACTGGCAATACTGGGGCAAGTATGGCTGGAACGCCATGCAGTGGGATGAAGCCTACTATCCCGACCCGGCTGCCCTGGTGCGCCAGTTGCACGGCCTCGATGCCAAGTTCATGGTGTCCGTCTGGTCGAAGATCGATCCGAAATCGACCGTGGGCAAGGAGTTTGCCGCGAAAGACATGTATCTGCCTGGAACCCAGTGGGTGGACTTTTTCAATCCCGAGGCGCGTGCGCTGTATTGGAAGGAATTCTCCAGCCGCATGCTGTCTCTGGGGATCGACGCGTGGTGGCAGGATGCCACCGAACCGGAGAACGACGCCCTCGCCGGACAGAAGACCTTCGCCGGTCCCGGAGACCGTTTCCGCCTCGTCTATCCCTTGTTCGTCACCCAGACCGTCTATGAAGGACAGCGCAAAGACGCACCCGGCCGGCGCGTTTTCATCCTGACGCGGAGCGCCTTCGCGGGCGAGCAACGCTATGCCGCCGCCACGTGGTCGGGCGATATCGGCAACGATTGGGAGACGCTCCGCCGGCAGGTCGCGGCCGGCTTGGATTTCTCGGTTAGCGGGCTGCCCTACTGGACCACCGACACCGGCGGCTTCTTCCGTCCCGGCGAAAAGCAGTACACCGATAGCGCCTACCAGGAGCGGTTCCTGCGCTGGCTGCAGTTCTCCACGTTCACGCCGCTGATGCGCGTCCACGGTTTCCAGACGAAGACGGAGCCCTGGCATTACGGCCCCGCCCTCGAGGCCCAGGAACGCCAGTATCTCGAAATGCGCTACCGGCTGCTGCCCTACATCTACAGCCAGGCGGCCGGAATCACCTTCCACGGTTCCACCCTGATGCGTCCTTTGGTGATGGATTTCCGGGAAGACGAGCAGGCGCTCGCACAGAAGTACGAGTTCATGTTCGGCCCCTCGTTGCTGGTGGCGCCGGTCCTGCAGCCCGATGTGCGGCAGTGGCCGGTGTACGCGCCCTCCACTCCGGGCGGCTGGTTCGACTGGTGGACGGAGAACAAAGTGAGCGGCGGAAAGACCGCGGCCACGGATGCCCCGCTGGCGAAAGTCCCGCTGCTGGTCAAGGCGGGAAGCATCGTGCCACTGGGTCCGGTTCAGCAGTATGCGGGCGAGGACAAAACCGGAGAGCTTGAATGGCGCGTCTATCCGGGAGCCGATGCGGATTTCACTTTGTACGAGGACGAAGGGGTGAACTACGCCTACGAGAAGGGTGCTCGTTCGACCATCCCCCTGCATTGGAACGACCGGCAGCACACACTATCCATCGGGGACCGGACCGGAACTTATCCCGGCATGATCGCCAATCGCCAGTTCACCGTCCATCTGGCGGGAACCGGCGCGTCGAACGACAAACGCGTGCAGTACAGCGGGCACAAACTGGCCATCGCGCTTCAGTGAGCGCCTGGTGCGCTAGCCGGCTCTGCGGGACCAGGGCAAGCCGTTTGGTTTCACTCAAGAAGCAGTTCGGGCATCCGATAAGCTACGTGTGAGGTATGTTGCGGGACTGTGCCCGGGAAACCAGCAAGAACGCCCGTCCTGCGGCGCCATGTCCTTATCAGCCTCCGGTGGCGCAGCGGAACGCATTTGCGGCCGGCCGATCACCGATAACAGGCGATGACGAGACGATTCAAGCTTCGCTCCGTCTGGATCGCGATTCTGGTCGCGGGCGCCGGAGCGGCAGTTGCCAGCGTCCTCGCCTGGTGGCCAAGCGTGGACCTAAATCGCGTCTACCGGATCGGCTACAACGACAACCCGCCGTACCAGATCCGCACCGCGGGCGGGCAGCCAACGGGCTTCGCCGTTGAGGCAGTGGCGGAGGCCGCGCGCCGCACGGGCGTGAAGCTCCAATGGGTGTTCGATCCGACGTTCGACCTGACGGCGCTCCGCAACAAGTCCGTCGACCTCTGGCCCGTAATCGCGGATCTGCCCGAACGCCGCTCGTTCGCCTACGTTTCGGATTCCTGGATGGTCTCGGACAACTACCTGATGGTGCGCGGAAGCCAGGGGCGCCTCCCCGGCCCCGATTTCCGGGGAACCATTCACTACTCGGGGCCGGATCTTTACGTGGGACTAATGCGGAAGCGATGGCCGGGGGTTCATACGGTCGCGATCTCTCCCGGGGCCGATTTGAGCGCTCCGTACTGCAATGGCGCTTTCGACTACCTGTTTCTTTCGGTCCACCAGGCGAACAACCTGATGCCGCAAGTCATCCGCCAGTGTCCTTCCGAAGACTTCCGGGTGTACAACACGCCGGATCTCGCGACTCGGCTGGGAGTAGCGTCTACGCCCAAATACGCGGCGGTCGCGGATCTGCTCCGCTCGGAAGTTTTGAAGATGGCGGCTGACGGACGGCTGGGAAGCCTTCTGGGCAAGTACTCCTGGGTGGGCCTGAGTGAGGTCCGGCTGATCGTGCAACTGGTCGAAGCCGAGCGGCAATCGAGGACCCTCCGTCTGGCGCTCTTGGGACTTGCCGCCGCCCTTGTGGCGCTGGTGTGGTTGGCCTGGTACCTGCGCAGGATGCGGGCGGCGGCCGATCTGGCCAATTCCGCCAAGAGCGAGTTTGTGGCCAACATGAGCCACGAGATCCGCACGCCGATGAATGGCGTCTTAGGCATGGCAAGCTTGCTTCGCGATCTGGAACTCTCCCCGGAAGCGCGCGAGTGCGCATCCATCATTTGCTCCAGCGGTGAGGTCCTCTTGTCGACCGTCAACGACATTCTCGACTTCTCGAAAATCGAGTCCGGCAAACTCGACCTCGAACGGGCGCCCTTTCGCCTGGACCGCTGCGTCGACGACGTGGTGAACCTGTTGGCTGCCAAGGCGGCCGAGAAGAATATCGAGTTCATCTGCTCGCTGGAGCCGGGCATATGGGCGACGGTGCTCGGCGATGTCACACGCCTTCGCCAAATCATCATCAACCTCGCCGGGAACGCCATCAAGTTCACCGAACTCGGCGAGGTCGAGATCTCGGTTTCCCGCCAGCCTGGTAGCTTCCGGTTCCAGGTACGCGACACCGGCATCGGCATCCCGGCAGACCGCTTGCACCGCCTCTTCCAGTCCTTCAGCCAAATCGATAGTTCCACCACGCGCCGCTTCGGCGGCACCGGCCTCGGCCTGGCCATTAGCCAGCGCCTATGCCAACTCATGGGCGGCCGCATCTCGGCGACCAGCACGCTTGGCGAAGGGACGGTCTTCGAGTTTGAACTGCACCTGCCCGTCGTCAAAGAGGAAGCCCTTCCGGCGATCATGGCCGGAAAACGCATCGCGCTCGTCGAGGACAACCAGACCAACCGCCGCGTTCTCGCCGGCGCACTCGAAGCCCTCGGCGCGAGGATGGAGACGTTCTCCAATGGCGCGCAAGCGCTCGCGGAAATCGCAGCCGCTGCCTTCGATGCCGTTATCGTCGATCAACGCATGCCCGGCATGGACGGTCTCCAGTTCGCTCTCGCGCTGCACGGCGTTCCCAGGCTGTCCAGCCTGCCTCTGATCCTGCTGTCAACCGAGCCGCGTTCGGCCTCACCCGGCGAGCGTTCCGAGTTTCAGACGATCATCGGCAAGCCCGTGAAGCTGGACCGTCTGCTCGACGCCCTCAGCGTTACCTGCGGCCAGCCGCATTCGACCGCCGCCCAGCCGCCAGCCCGTCCCGATTCCGAGTTCGATGCCGGGCTCGCCCGGCGCATTCCATTGCGCATCCTATTGGCGGAAGACAATCCGGTCAACCAGATAGTCGCTTTGAAGGTCCTCGAAAGGTTCGGCTATCGGGCGGAACTCGCCGTCAATGGCCAAGATGTGCTGGACGCACTCCGCCGGTCCTCATTCGACCTGATCCTGATGGACGTTCAGATGCCCGTGCTCGACGGAATCGAAGCGACACGCCGCATCCGCCGGGAGTATCCGGCCTCCACCGGACCACGCATTGTCGCCATGACGGCTAATGCGCTCGACTCCGATCACAGGGACTGTCTCAACGCGGGCATGGACGACTATGTGAGCAAGCCGATCCAGGTTTCGGCGCTCCAAGCCGTTCTCGAACGCTGTATCGTCCGCGCCGCCTGATTTCGCACGTCCGCCGGGCTACGAGCAATCCTTGCTTGGGGCCCGGCTATCTCGCTCCCCGCTTTGCGCGCCGGCCAATCAGCCATCCGGCCAGGGCCCCCACGAGGAGACCGGCGCCGCCAACGTACATGAGGCTGCGCTCGAGCTCAGCGGTCAGAGTGTTCGTGAACACATTGGACGACAGGTGCAGGCTGACGATCTTCCATTCGCCGCCGGATTTCGCCACGGTCGCGCTCCACCGCGAGTCCAGCCGGAACGGGCCGCGAATGATGGGAAAGAACTCGTCCTCCATGCTGCCTTCGGCCAGCGCAACATCGCCCGCGGAGCCGACGAAGCGCGCGTGGGCTCCGAGCTTCGCCCGTGTGGAGTACTTGCTGATGATGCGGCCTTTGTCCTTGACCATGCGCCGGTAGTAGGCGCGGATCTCGTCCTGGCCCCGCGAGACTTCGGCGTTCCACCAGATCACGGTACAGTCGGCGCGCATCTGTGCCAGGATGCCGTCGATGTCCTGCGCGTTGATGGCGGTTTCCACGTCGCTCAGCACTTTCAGGAGCGCCTGCCGGTCTTGTTGGTGCAAATCGTCTTGTGCCGTCATAGGAAGCGGCCGCGCCAGAGCGGCTAGGACGATAGCGTAGCATAGCCTGGGTATCGTCTGCATAAGGAATCTCATTATTATACATAGATGGGAATGGTTGGCATGCCGGCCCTGTACAAACTCAAGCCGGGTTCTCGGGGACTGATGCGGCCTCTGATGAGGCGCCTGGCGGGGCCGGCCTGGCCGCTGGCAGCGGGGTGCTCCCGGTGCAGGCCGCCGCACGGCGGGATCGTGACCGCATGATTGCCAGGATTGTGGAATGGCTGGCGATCGCCTCGGTGCGCCTGGTGGCCGGAGCGCCGCCGATGTACCGCGGCTACGCGCCTTCGACTGGCCCGTGTATCTACGTCGCGAACCACTCGAGCCACCTGGATGCGCCGCTCTTGTTGTCAGCCCTGCCCGCGTGCGTGCGCCGCCGGGTGCGCCCCTTGGCCGCCGCCGAGTATTGGAGCGCGGGTCCGCTTCGCCGGTGCCTGATTCATTCCGTCTTCCGAGGGGTACTGGTCGAGCGCGAACCCGGCGGTTTCAGCCCGCTGGAACCGGCGGCCGCCGCACTCGATTCCGGCGTCTCGCTGATTCTCTTTCCGGAAGGAACGCGCGGGCCGGGAGGGACGCTGCTGCCTCTGAAACCCGGCGTTTTCCTGCTGGCGAAATGGTTCCCGAATGTCGATATTGTGCCAGTGTGGATCGACAGTTCATTCCGCATTCTACCGAAGAACTTCGCAATCCCCTCGCGTTTGCCGTGCTCGGTCACCTTCGGCGCGGCCTTGCGGTACCAGTCGGGGCAGCGGCAGGAGGATTTCCTGGCCGCGGTTCGCGCCGCCCTGGAAGACCTGCGCGCGAGGTCGCAATGACGACACGGATTCGCGAGATCTACTGGATACTCGGTGGCCTGCTGGCGGCGGCCTCGCTGGCGAGCGGGATCGGCTACGCGCTCGCGCGGCGCCGGCCGGCCGACCCGGCGATGGGGAACCTGAACGCTCGCATCCGGTCGTGGTGGGTTCTGATTGCGGTAGGCGGCGGAGCGCTGCTGGCCGGGCGTATCGCGGTCATCGTGCTGTTTGCGGGGTTATCGTTTCTGGCCCTCGGCGAGTTCCTGCCGCGAGCCCGCGGGGCGGACCGCGCGACGCACTGGGTGTGCATCCTGGTGGCGCTGCCGGTGCAGTATGCGCTGGCCGGCTTGGGCTGGTACGGGGCGTTCGCCGTCTGGATCCCGGTCTTCTGCCTTCCGGCGGTGGCCCTGGTGGCTGCGCTGTTCTCCGATACCCGGCAGTTTTCCGATCGCGCCGCCGTGACGCTGTGGGGGCTGATGGTTTGCGCCTACTCGATCTCGCACATCCCCGCGCTGATGACTCTACGAATCCCGGGCTACGAGCGCCGCACGCCCATTCTAGTGGTCTTTCTGGTGCTGGTGGCTCAGGCCAGCGACATTTTGCAGTATGTTTGGGGCAGGTTGATCGGGAGGCGGCGGGTGGCGCCTGTCCTGTCGCCCTCGAAAACCGTCGAGGGCCTGGTGGGAGGGGTGCTGAGCGCCACGCTGCTGGGTGCGCTACTGTGGCCGCTCACGCCGTTCACGATGTGGCAGGCGGGGCTGATGGCGTTTGTGATTGCGCTGCTGGGGTTCGCCGGCGGGCTGGTGCTGTCGGCCATCAAGCGCGACCGCGGCATCAAGGACTGGAGCCGGCTGATCGCGGGCCACGGCGGGGTCCTCGACCGCATCGACTCGCTTTGCTTTTCGGCGCCGGTGTTCTTTTACCTCACGCGGCACTTTTTCAGCCGAAGCTAGCCGCGATCGCTCACCACGCGCCGTTGACCGCCAATTCCGCCCGCGCCTCCCGGCGCCGCGACCTCCCGTGCGCCAGCCGCTGCCGTGGCTGTTACTGGCCCGTCCCTATTTGCGGATCACGCGGTGCGCGGCGTATTCGGTCGAGAGCAGCAACGTGTCGTTGCTGACGCAGCGGACCACCACCTGATACGCCGCCGGGAAGCCCGCGTAGCCTTCCGCCGCCAAACGGTCCCGCAAGACACGTAGCGATTCCGGCCGCGAGAAAAACTCCGCCGCACCCTGGGCGCCCACCGAAGTCAGCCCGGAGAGAATCAGCACGTGATGCGGGCCCGCCGCTTCTCCTTCGCCCGGCAGCACCGTAATCAGACCGTACACCTCCGTGTAGCGCTTGTCGGACCCGCGTTTGCCGGCCCACACCGTCTGCGCCCCGGTGCGCTCCCGCACCACAACATCCTGAAGTGCCGGGTCGAAGACCAGGGTCACCGGCGTGTGCTCCAGTCTCTGCGCCGCCGTATTGCTGTTCTGCGGATCGGCGATCAGCACCACGCTCCGGCCGCGCAGCGCCGGGGCGGGCGCGCTGCGCTCGGGTAGGATCTGGTAGGACGCGCCCATTAGCGACAACGTGGTTGCCGCGATCGCGGTGGTCTCCGCGTGACCCAGTTGCACCGAGTTGTCCACGGGATGCATGGATAGCTCCACTCCCTCGTCGAGCGGCCGATGTTGGCGGAAAAGCGGGTACAACTCGGGGGGCGCCGGGTACTTGGGAAGCCCCTCGGCCACCACCGTCATGTAGGGCCGGACCACCAGGTGGAGCATGGTGCCGATGGAGATCAGCACCTTGTCGCCGGAAGACGTCAGCGGGCTCCACGCCTCGCGCACAATCGGGTTGATGGGCGAGCCGCCCCGCAGCAGCATCGCCGCCAGCGTCGCGGCGAGCAGGATGAACACCACCAGCGCGCCCGCCAGCATCTTCACCAGCCGCCGTTCCGGGACGCCAGCCGGATTGCTCTGGACCGCGGGCGGCTGCCCTTCCAGGAATCTTGGCGCGTACGATCCCTTAGGCAACTCGATCCGTACCCGGGTCTTGGGTTGCTCCAACTCGTAGTACTTCTGTAACTTCTGCCGCAACTCGTAGGCGGTCCGCCGCACCGAAAAGTCTTCGGCCGAGGAGAATTCCGTCGGTTTGCCTAGGGCCTCCACCGCCACGCTGTACTCGTTGATCTCCTTGCCCTTTCCGGCCATGGACCGCTCGCAGACGTAGCGCAGAAAGCTGCGGAGGTGATCGGACCGCGCAAAGGTCGCGCTGGAGAGCACTTCCTCCACGGCCAGGCGCACCTGATCGAGGTTGGAAGGCTGGGGTTCGTCCACTGGTACCAGGATACCGCCCTGAACCGGGTTCGCCAACCCGCCTGTAACGGTTCCGAACCGTTGCGAACTTGCGCCCCCTAAGGCCGCCGCCCTATTGTGACCATGTAATCGAACTTCAGGCCAGGTAAAGCCTGTTTCCGCAGGCGCCAGTCGCGCCCTGAGAGGTCTCATGAGAACTACATCCGTCATTCTGCTGTTCGCCGCCTCGCTGCTGCAAGCGCAGACCACCACCACCTTATTTGGCAACGTCAGTGACAAGACCGGCGGCCGCGTGCCGTCGGCCGATGTCACGGCCACCAACATCGACACCAGCCTTACCCGCACCACTCAGACCAACGCCCAAGGGGAGTACCGCATGGAATTTCTCCCCATTGGCCAGTACCGGGTTGAAGTTGCGGCGTCCAGCTTCAAGAAGTTCAGCCAGACCGGCGTGGTGCTGGAACTCAACGTGGTCGCCCGCGTGGACGCCGTTCTGGAAATCGGCGCTACCAACGAGGTGGTCCAGGTGGCAGCCGAAGCTCCCCTGGTTAATACCGATGACGCCTCGCTCGGCCGCACGGTCGCCAATTCGGAGATCAACAGCCTTCCCATCGTGGGCCGCAACGTATATACGCTGCTCTCGCTTACGCCGGGCGTGCAGTCCTCGGCCAACAGCATCGTGCTGGGCTACCCCGAACAGCGCACCCTGATCCACGGCGGCGTGGACGGCGGCGCCGGCTCCGTCAGCTACTACCTGGACGGCGGCAACAACATGACCGGTCTGCGCAACACCGGCAACATCAACCCGAATCCCGACGCCATCGAGGAGTTCCGCGTCATCACCAACAACTACAGCGCGGAATATGGAAAGATGTCCGGGGGCGTCATCAACGTGGTGACCAAGTCCGGCGCCAACGACTTTCATGGCTCCCTGTTCGAGTTCTTCCGCAACGACCTCCTCAATGCCAACGTCTGGGCGCCCGGTGGCACACTCGCCAAGGCGCCTCTGCGCCGCAACCAGTTCGGCGGCGTGCTGGGCGGCCCTATCAAACCCAACCAGACCTTCTTCTTCGGCACGTACTCCGGCTTGCGCCAGATCACCAGCACGCTGCTGAATACCGCCGTCGTTCCCACCGCGCTCGAACGCACGGGAAATTTCTCGCAGTCCAAGACCCAACCCACCGATCCCAGCACCAAGGCGGCCTTCCCCGGCGGCATCATTCCGGCCACCCGCTTCGATCCCACGGCTCTCAACATCCTCAACAAGTACATCCCCTTGGCCAACGAAGCGCAGAGCGCCTTTCAGACGCAGATCCCCAGCCCCTATCGCGGCGACGAAGTGCTGATGAAGGTGGATCACTCGTTCAGCGTCAACAACCGCCTTACCGGCAGCTACTACGAGACCTCCGGCAACAATACGCTGATTCCGCTCAACAGTAGCGGAGTCCCCGTGGGCAATCTGCCGTGGTCCACCCAGCAGTTCAGTTGGCGCCAGCAGAACCTCAACACCAGCGATACCTGGATGCTCAGCCCTGTCACCGTGGATCAGATGTGGGTCACCTACATCCGCAACATCGGCGGCCGCCTGAACCTGCCCGCGACGTCGCTGGGCGACCTGGGCTCGAATTTCCAGATCGAGGGAACGCCCTCGCTTCCGCAGATCACCGTGTCGGGCTTCTTCACGCTGGGCCAGGCCATCGCCGGTCCTGTGGCCGGCACCAACAATTACTCCGTGCGCAATATGATCAGCACCACCAAGGGCCGCCACACGTTGAAGCTGGGCGGGGAAGTGTCGCTTAATAAGGACGTCCAGCAAACCCTGCTCAACAATTACGGCACCTTCAGTTTCAGCGGCACCTTCACCAAGAACGCGCTCGCCGATTACCTGCTGGGCACGCCCGCTTCCATGAATCAGGACACTCCGGTCACGGCGCTCGACAACAGTTGGTCGTACGCGGCATTTGTGCAGGACGATTTCCGCGTGCTCCCGCGTCTCACCCTCAACCTCGGCCTGCGGTGGGATCTGCAGACGCCGCCCACCGATCCGTTTAACCGCGAGATGACCTTCGAGACGGGCGTTCAGTCCAAGGTGGTCCCGTCCGCCCCGCTGGGCATGCTCTTCCCCGGCGACCCCGGCATCACCCGCGGCATCGTCCCCATACGCTGGAAGAAGTTCTCGCCCCGCGTAGGCTTCGCCTGGGACCCCTTCGGCAACGGCAGAACCTCCGTACGCGCCGCGGCTGGCGTCTTCTACGGCAGCGTCTCCGGCAACGAATGGAACACCCCCTCCAACTTCCAGCCCTTCGCCGTACGCCAGACGTTCAGCAACGTCCAATCGCTGACCAATCCCTATGGCAACCTGCCGGGCGGCGCCTCGCCGTTCCCGTATTCCTATAACCCAGCCAACCCCCGGTTCATAACTCCGGCCAGTCTTTTCGTGATCGCCCCCGACTTCCAGTGGCCCTACACCTACCAACTCAACTTCTCGGTGCAGCGCCAGGTGAGGGACATCAGTTTCACGGCCGCCTACGTGGGCTCGCTGTCGCACCGGCTGCCCTTCGCGGTGGACGTCAATTACCCCTACTACAACTCGACAGCCACTTCCACCAACGTCAACAACCGGCGTTTCATCGATACCGGAACGCTGGGCTCCATCCTCTCCATGCAGTCCAACATGACCGCGAGTTTCAACGGACTGGAGATCACCGCCGAACGGCATCTAGCCCATAACCTCGGCTTCAAGGCCTTCTACACCTACAGCAAGAGCCTGGACGGAGCGCAACTGCAGAACAACACAACCCAGGGTCTGGCGCAGGATTTCAACTACCTCTGGGAAGAGAAGGGCCGCGCCGATTTCGACGCCCGCCACAGCTTCGTCGCTTCCTTCGTCTGGGACCTGGACTACCTCAAACACTCGCAACGGGCGCTGCGCGCTATCGCCGGTGGCTGGTCGCTTTCGGGAATCGTGACCTTCCGCGGCGGGTATCCGATCACTGTCACCAGCGGCAAAGACAACAACCTCGACGGTAACAACAACGACCGCGCCAACTTGGTGGGCGACCCTTACCTCGATCCCCACCGATCCCGCTCCGCGGTGGTGGCCGAGTGGTTCAACACCGCCGCCTTCGTGGCCAATCCCGCCGGCACGGATGGCACCTCCGGCCGCAACATCATCGACGGCCCCGGCTTCCGCAACGTGGACCTGGGCGTCACCCGCGTCTTCCGGATCACCGAGCGGATCAACCTGCAGGTGCGTGGCGAAGCCACCAACGCCTTCAATCTGGTCAGCCTCTCCCTGCCCAGCACCGCGCTTGCCACTACGGCCAACCTGAACGCCGGGGTCCTCAGCTCGGCGCTGTTCGGCCAGGTGCGAAATGCGGCGGACATGCGCAACATGCAACTGGGCCTACGGCTGAGATTCTGACCCCGATGCTGACGCGCCGCCAACTGTTGCAGGCGGCTTCCGCCACGGTAGCGGGAGCCGCCTTCGCCCCGCGCGCCGCCGCTGCCGCGCCGCCAGCCGCCACCATTCGCCGGCTGGATGGGGAATGGGAACACTATCGCGCCGGGTTGGCCGGCATCTGGGAAGTCTGGCGCGGTGACGCCGCAGCGGCCAACGTTACCTGGGGCAAGGTGGCGATGCCCCACTGCTTCAACGCGTGGGACGCGGTGGATCCGGACCGCCCCTATTACCAGGGCCCCGGCTGGTACCGCACCACGTTCGCGCTCGACAACCCGTATCCCAATGGCCGTACCTTGCTCCACTTCGAAGGCGCCGGCCAGAACAGCGAAGTCTTCATCGGACTGGAGAGCATCGGCTGCCACGCCGGCGGTTACGACGAGTTCACCTTCGACATTACCGAGGCCGCCGCACGCTCCGCCGGGCGGCCCGGAGCCAATGGCCGCGTGCAACTGGCCGTGCTCTGCGACAACTCGCGCAGCGCCGAGAGCATCCCCTCCGACCAGAGCGATTTCAACCGTTACGGCGGCCTCTATCGGCACGTCAACCTGGTCTACGCGCCCGCCGTCTCGCTCGATCGGGTTCTCATCGGCACCTGCGTGACCGAGGACAGCGCCACCGTCTCCGTTACCGCCCGCCTGTCCAACCCTGCCGCGAGCGGCGATACTCTGCGGATCGAAACGCTGGTCACCGGCCCCGCGGGCCAGATGGTGCATTCATCCACTACGTCGCTCGCGCCATGGACGGGCGCGCAACCTATCGCGTCATTTGCCGTGCCTGCGCCGGCGCTCTGGTCGCCCCGGAATCCCAATCTATACACCTGCATCGTCACCCTAAAGAGTCCGCATGGCGAGCACCGCGTCGAGGAGCGGTTCGGCCTCCGCTATTTCGAGTTTCCCAAACACGGCTGCTTCCATTTGAACGGCGAGAAGCTCTTCCTGCGCGGCACTCAGCGCCACGAAGACCACGCGGGTCTGGGCGCCGCCATGACCGAAGATCTCATCCGCCAGGAGATGCGGCTCGTCAAAGACGTGGGCGCCAACTTCATCCGTCTGGCGCACTACCAGCAATCGCGGCTGGTGCTCGATCTGTGCGACGATCTGGGTATCCTTGTCTGGGAGGAGATTCCCTGGTGCCGCGGCGGTGTAGGTGGCGACGCGTATAAGGACCAGGCGCGCCGCATGTTGCGCAACATGATCGATCAGCATCGCAACCACCCCTCCGTGGTCTTCTGGGGCCTCGGGAATGAGAATGACTGGCCCGGCGATTTCGCGGTCTACGATCAAAAAGCCGTGCGCGCCTTCGCTTCCGAGCTGAACGGCATTGCCCGCCAGGCCGATCCCTCGCGCATGACCGCTCTCCGCCGCTGCCCCTTCGCCTGCGACGTCCCGGACGTCTATTCGCCCTCCATCTGGGCCGGCTGGTACAGCGGCCGCTACACCGAGTACAAAGCCGCCGCCGCGAAAGAGGCCGCCGCAGTCGATCGCATGCTGCACATGGAATGGGGCGGCGACAGCCACGCAGGCCGCCACTCCGAAGACCCCGATAGCGTGATCGCCCGGATTTCCACCGGCCAGGGAGTGGACGAAAAAGACCGCGCCTACCTGCTCACCGGCGGCCAGGCGCGCGCCTCGCGCGACGGCGATTGGTCGGAGAGTTACATTTGCAATCTCTTCGATTGGCATTTGAAGGAGCAGGAGACCATGGAGTGGCTGGCTGGCGCCGCCCAGTGGGTCTTCAAAGATTTCTCCGCGCCCGGCCGCCCCGGCAATCCTCTTCCCCGCGTGAACCAGAAGGGCCTGCTGGAACGCGACCTCACCCCCAAGGAGGGCTACTACGTTTTTCAGGCCTACTGGGGGGAGCGGCCCATGGCGCACATTTACGGCCACTCCTGGCCCATCCGCTGGGGCCAACCCGCCGAAAGCAGGATGGTCAAGGTCTACTCCAACTGCCCGGCCGCCGAGTTGTTCGTCAATGGAAGATCGTGCGGCGTGAAGCAGCGCAACAGCCAGGATTTTCCGGCCGCCGGCTTGCGGTGGCAGGTGGCGTTCCAACCGGGCGAGAATCACGTGCGAGTGGTGGCCCGTAAGGGCGGCGTCGAGGTGACCGACGAAATCCGCTTCCGCTATCAAACCGAGAGGTGGGACAAGCCCGCGCAACTGGCGCTGGGTGAGGCCGGCCGCGCCGGTGGCGTAATCACACTCGAAGCCCGCCTGCTGGACGCCCGCAACGTGCCCTGTCTGGACGCGCGCCACGTGATCCGCTTCAAACTCGCGGGCGATGGCCAACTGATTCAGAACCTGGGCACCACCAGCGGCTCGCGCCAGGTGGAAATGTACAATGGCCGCGCCCTGATCCGCGTGCGTCTTCCCGCGGGCGAGGCCGTGGTGAGCGCCGTAGTGGATGGAGTGCCCACCGCTTTCCACGCCATACGAGCATGATCATGTCTATCCCTCGCAGCATCACCGGCGTTTGGTTGCTGGCCCTTCTCGCTACAGCGTGCGCCGCCGCGCCCATCAAAGTCCTCAAGCTCGCCGTCACGAATCCGACCGCGGAAACGCGCGCCGCCGAGAACATCGTGCTAAGCGTCGCCAGCCTGCAACGCATCGCCCCCGATTTGGCGGCCGGCAATGTCATCGTCACCACCAGCGACGCGGCCAGCCTGGAGCAAGACTCGCTCACCATCCAGACCAGGGAGTTGCCCTCGCAGGCCGACGACCTGGATGGCGATGGCAAGTACGACGAACTGGTCTTTCAGATCGATCTCAAGCCCCATCAGACCCGCATCGTCACGCTGGCCTATGGCGAGGCCGCCGCCATCCAGCGTCTGCGTTCGCAGTACCCGCAGCGGACCGCCGCCAGGTTCGCCGTGCACTACGAAGGTCCAGGCTGGGAATCCGAAGAGACCGCCTGGCGGATTTACTTCGACAAGCGCAATGCCATCGATCTTTACGGCAAGCGCCGGCCGGGCCTGTACCTGGACATGTTCGCTTCGCCGGAATACGGCTACCACCAGGAGAGCCCCTTCGGCCGCGACATCTATGGCATTGGCAAAGCCCTTGGCGTGGCCGGTATCGGCGCGCTGGTGGAGGGTAATGTGACGCCGGTGGCCGAGGTCGCCGGGCGCAAGTGGCGCATCATCGCCTCCGGTCCCGTGCGCGCCGTGCTGGAGTTCGAGTACAACGGCTGGAAGATTGGACCGCACGCGGTGGACCTGGTGAGCCGCATCACCCAGTGGGCCGGCGAGCACGGATTCGAACACCGCATCACGGTGCGGAACGGCGAGGGCGTAACTTTCGTGACGGGCATCCCCAACAAGCCCGGCACCGAAAACCTGGAGGCCGCCATCGCGCCCGCGGGCGTTGTGGCCACCTGGGGCCATCAGGTGGCGCTCTCCGGCGCCAAGGCGCAGCCCGTCGATCTGCCGGACGAAAACCTCGGCGTTGCCGTGCTGGTGCCGGGCGAGGAAGCCGGCGCGGCTAGCGCGGATGAGGCCAATCGCCTGTTGGTCTTGCGCCCGCGAAACGGCGTGGCGCACCTCTACGGCGCGGCGATGTGGGACCAGGAGAACTCCGAACGGCTGATCCTGAACGCCGCCCAACCCGCCTCGCGCAATAACGGCGGCACCCTCTCGCCCGCGGCCCCGCGCCCCACGCGCGACAGCTTTGTGGCGTATATGAAGGCCATCGCCAGCCGCATCAATTCCCCTGCAAAAGTGGAGATTCTCTCGCCATCGGCGCTGCCCGAGAGAGCGCCTGCCGACACGCTGCGCGCCGGGCCGGCCGCGCGCTCGTACGCCGAAGCCATCGCGCTGCTCCGCCAGGCCGCGGACCGCACCGCAGCCCGTTTCGAACCGCTGGTGAAGCAATCGCCGCCCGGCACCGTGACCAAATCCAAGGGCGCCGGCTTCTTCACCGAGGGCGATGGCGTAACCGGAGAGTGGAACGCCGGCAAAGGCTACTTCTGGACCGGGGGATTCTGGCCCGGCGAATTGTGGAGGCTCTATGGCATCACTCACGACGCCCGCTACAAAGAGTGGGCCGGGCTGTGGACCTCCCGCATCATGGGGATGGAAGACGAGCAAAATCACGACACCGGCTTTCTGAACTACTACTCCTCGGTGCTGGGCTACGAAGCGACCAGGGACCCGGCGTACCGCGCGGAGGGCCTGCGCGCAGCAGCCCGCCTGAAGGTTCTTTTCAACCCGCTCACCAATCTGGTGGCCAGTTGGGGCCCCAGCGGAGACGACACCATCATCGACACCATGATGAACTTGCAACTCTGGTGGTGGGCCTCGAAAGAGACCGGCGACCCCGAGTGGGCCGGCCTGGGCCGCAGGCATGCGTTGCGCGCCGCGGAGTGGCTGATCCGCGCCGACGGCTCCGCCATGCAATCGGTGCACTACGACCCGGGCGACGGCCGCCAGACGTTTAGTTCCGGCGGCCAGTCCGTGGACTTCCCCAATACCACGCCGCCGGGCCAGGTGGTTTTCACCCACACTCACCAGGGGCTCTCGGCGGATTCCACATGGTCGCGCGGGCAGGCGTGGGCCGTGTACGGTTTCACCGAAGCAGCCAGAGCCACGGGAGACGACGCGCTGCTGGCGGTGGCCGAAAAGACCGCGAGCTATGCCGTGGCCCATCTACCCGCCGACCGTGTGCCCTGGTACGACTACGCCGATGAGGGCGTGTTCTTCCGCAACCGAGATTCCTCCGCGGCAGCGATACTGGCCGCCGCCCTGCTGCATCTCTCCGAGCTGTCCCACGATTCCGCCCGCGCCGCACGCTACCGCCGGCAGGGCGCCGAGATCGCGCAATCGCTCATCGACCGCTATCTCGCCCCCGTTGGCCCCGCCGACAGCACACCGCCCGGGGTGCTGCGGCACGGATCGAGTACCCGTCCCGCCGACGTGACTCTGGTTTACGGCGATTACTACCTGCTGGAAGCGCTGCTCTGGCTGGAAGCACACGGACAAAGCAAATAGGCCGTCGCAGACCGCCGCTGGCGCCTATCTCGGCGAGACGCTGTTCACCAGCGGAATTCCGTTGTTGCCCACAGGGATGTAGATGACCGTGGTAGTCTTCGAGTCGATCACCTTCTCCTGGTTCTGGATGGCTTCGTGGGTCAGATAAGGCGGTGTCAGCGTCCCGGCAATGATGCGCTGCGCCTCGGCGATTCCGTTGGCCTCGGCAACCTTGATCTGCGCGTTCTTCTGCGCGATCTGGAGCCGGCTGTCCATCTGCTGCAGCTCCTGTTCCCGCGCAATCTTGGCCGCCGCCGCGTTGGAAACCACTTCGGGGAATTGTACGTTGTTGACGTTGGCGGTGAGGATTTCGAAGGGCGTGTTTTCGCAATACTTGGACCCCTCGGTCTTCAGATCGTCCGTGATCAGCCCGATCTGGTCCGATATCTCCGCGTAGCGCCGTTTGTGGATCTGTTCCAGCACGAACGTGAGCAGACGCTGCGCCACGAACTCGCCAAAAGCGGCCTTTTCGATGTCGCCGCCCTGCCGTTCGCCGCCCACGATCGTGGAGTACTTCTCCACGAACTCTTTCGTCTGGCTGGCTCGAATCCTCCAGGCAACCCCGATGTGGAACTTCACGCGCATCCCGTCGAGGCTCAGCGGACCGTCTTCCAGGCTGAAGTCGCGCTCGAAGTTGAAGGGCGTCACGCTGATGTTCTTGCCCCGCAGCATCCAGCCCATCCCCGTTGACGTGGGCCCCGTCTGGAGGCCGTAGAAAGTGGTTCGCCCGAAAACCGCGTCCCGTGTGATATAGCCCACGTACCCGGCGGGCGTAATGACGTTGGTACTACCAATCCACCAGATCACCAGAATCGCGAAAACAGCGGCAGCCGCCGCGATCCCGAACCTGAGAAGCCGCCGCTGCGGCGTGCCTTCATGCGAAGCAGCATCGAGGAAGTTATCGAACATAGGGGTGTGCTCTCCTTGATTCCAGGCTCCATCCAGCGTTAACCGGAGTGTCCATTGTGGAGTTTAAGATCCCATTCAGTATATGCCAATTCGCTTGCCGAGGCGCCGCGGTGGCTGCCGGTCCCGCAGCGGGCGTCGCGCCAGTTGCGAACGGCCCACGATAGGTTCGTACACCCCCGCCGATGCGGTCTCTTCCCCGCGATTTCATTTATCATGAGCCTTGTATGTCAGATCGCCTCGGGAGGAGAGTCAGGCCGTGAGGAATTGCCCGCAGTGCCAGCAGCTCCTCAGTGAAGGCCTTTCCGTCTGTCCCGTCTGCGGAAGCGCCCTGCAAAAGAGCCGCACCAGTCTGGACGAATACCGGGTGGATTCGTTCATCAGCGAGTGGCCGGATTCCTGGTCCTACAAGGCGCACCGCGTGGGCCACTCGCAGCCCGTCTTCATACGCCTCTTCAAGCCCGAAGCCGGCGTAACGGAGGAGACCGCCCAGCGTCTGCGGGCCGAGTTGGAACTGTTGCGAAGCCTGCCATCGGGCCGCTTCGTCCGTCACTTGGAACTACGCCAGTCCGCCGAAGGTCTGTGGTACCGGGTGAGCGAGTGGGTGGATGCCGTGAATTGGGGCGACCTGGTCGCCTCGGGCTACTTCCTGAACCACGCGCAGGCGGCCCGGCTTCTGGCTACGGTCGCCGAAGACATGGAGGCGATCCACAAATTGGGGTGCGCGATTCCCCACCTGACGCTGCACGACCTTCTGCCTGTTCGCGGCCCGGACGGGTGCGTGTCGGTCTGGATCGACTATAAACTCTCGCGGTTCATCAATCCCAGCCTTCCAAATCCCCGGCCGGAACTGGCGGCTCTCTTGGCCGTACATCCCGATATTCGTAGCGGGCGCCCGCTGGACTTCCGCAGCGATACCTGGTCCATGGGCCTGCTCTTCGCCAGGCTGCTCACGGGGGAAGACCATCCGCAAGCCGCGCTCGATGCGCTGCGGGCGTCAACCGCGCCGCCGCGCCTGAAAGCGCTGATCCGCCAGATGCTGGATGACGATGCCACTGCGCGCCCCGCCTCCGCTTCCGTGGTGGCCCAGACGCTGCGCCAGGCCGCTATTGACGACGCCGATCGCATTCGGGCGGAGCGAGCCTCCGCGCGTTCCGCGGGGCGCCCCCGGCTGGCGCTGTGGTTGCTGGCACTGCTCGCGGTGGCGGGCGCTGCCGTGCTCTTCCTGCAAATCCGCTACGGTGTGTTCACGCGCGATTCCAGCACGCGGCTCGGCCGCTATGCCGAGCGCTATCGCGGCGCCGTGGCTTATGTGGCCGTCGCCTATGCGATCGAAGCCGATGGCCACCATGTTGCAGGCGGCCTCAGCGAAGGAAGCGCCTTCCTGGTCGGCGAGAAGGGCTACCTGCTAACCAATCGCCACGTGGCCTGCCCCTGGCTGGAAGATGCCAAAGCGGCGGACGCGGAGGATGCGCACCCGGACCATGACCGCCAACTGCGTTTGGACTACCGCATCCTGGTCTGGTTTGACGGACAGAAGGCCCTTCGGCGAGGCCAGCCGGCAAGCGCGCCGATGGGAATCGACGATTTCCTCGAAGACAAATACTTCGTCGAAAATGCCTACCGTTCCAACGGGTCTCCCGGCGTGCGCATCGCGGGCATCCTGCCGCTGCCACACACGCTGAGGGAGAGAATGCGGTCGCCCCTGGGCGACGACCTTGCTTTCCTCAAACTCGACCATGCCCCTGCCGGCGTGCTGCCCATTCCGCTGCCTGGCCCCGGAGAACCGCACTTGAAAACCCTCGATCCCGTCCTGGTGCTGGGTTTCCCCTTCGGTTCGGACCAGAACCTGGCACCCGAGTTGGTTGCCAGTGCGACCATCGGCAATATCCGGCGGAGCTTCGAGAATGTCCACCAGGTGAGCGCATCCATTCATCCGGGGAACAGCGGAGGGCCGGTCATCGATGCCGATGGCCGTCTGCTCGGCATTGCATCGGGCATGGCAAGAGACCCTTCGTCGGCGGATCAGTCGGAGCGGGGGCTGTCGGATTTCGGAATGGTGCTGCCCGTGGAAAAGGCGCTCCCTCTGCTTGCGGCGCTGGAGCGCGATGAACCAAAGTGGGACGGCGTTCCGTACTATGATCTGCCGCGGCTCAGTGCCCGGGTTGCGAAGTTGGCCGAACAGGGCAATTGGAGCGCGGCCTTAGGACAGGTGGCTGGCGAGGTGGCCGGAAACCGCGATCCGAAGCTGCTGGAATTGGCGGCGCTGGTGCAGTACGGCAGTGGCGACATGGAGGCAACGCGCCGGTGGCTGGATAAAGCCATTTCCGAGATGCCGGGAGATGCGCCCGCGGGACTGTTGCGCTTCGCGGTGGATTGGTGCGGCGCGCCCGGACTGGAATTGAAGGACCCGGCCACGCTGGACGCGCCCTGGTATTCGCCTCGGGCGTTCAACCGGTACTGTTATCGCGTAATGCGCGGCGAGATCGACGAGCAAAGCGCTTTGCAGGCCTGGGAAGACACTTCGGAAAAGGCCATGCTGCTTTGGATCGTCGCCATCCGAAGGCTCCATGCGGGCAGGCCGGCAGATGCGGTCAGGCTCCTGCGCCTCGCCGTAGATGAGGCTGAGCCCGGTACCTCCGAACGTTTGCTCGCATTGGCGGAGCTCACTTCCCTCGCCGGTACCGGCGGGCTGGCAGGCAGCGCTCGCGCTACCGTAGAGTCCGATGAACTCAAACAGCTTTTGCGCTCCCGGATGGTGCACTTGCTCTCGTCGAAGGATCTCGACCAACTACCGGACAAGGCTCAGATTGCCGCCTTGGCGCGGCAACTCCAGGCGGACCCGGACGATTCTTACATCCTCAATGCACTGGCATACCGTCTTGCCGCGTCGGGAGAATGGCCGGTTGCCTCGAGCTTGCTCGATCTTTTCGCCCAGCGCGCGCACCGGCCTGCGGCGGTCAGTATGTCCACCTGGCTCCTGAGAGCCGAGGCATTAGCGGCGCAAGGCCAGGCTGGCGCCGCCAGGTCTCAATTGCAGGACATCGCCAGCCATGGGGATTGGCCCTGGTATCCGGGAATCGCACGCGATCTCCTGGGACAAGCGCAGGAGGCCCTGGCTCAGCCGCTGCGGCATCCGGCGGAAATCGTCACTTTGGGCGCCGCTCGCGGCCTGTGGGCGGAAGTGGCGGGAGATCCCAAGGCTGCCGCGCAGTACTATCGCTTCGCTCTGGATTCGAATCTGTCTTCCTGGCCGGAGTATGGCTTTGCGGCCACGCGGTTGGCGCGGGTGCGCACGCAGGCGAAAGCGGAGCTGCCGTCCGTATCGAAACGCTGAACGGGACGCCGATTTTCAAATGCGCCATGAGCGGGAACGCCGCGGCGAGGGATTCCGGCGCGGATCAAGGGTTCGGCACGGCGGCGAGTGCGGCAAACGGAAATTATGTATAGAATGGGGTCTCGAAAGGCTGTTGCGGCCAGAGTGGGGCGGGTTATCGGTACCTGAGCCCACGGGCCGTCTGAGCCTTCCGAAAGCCTCTCGAATCAGGAGGAGACGATCATGAAGAGCGCGACCGTATCCCTGTTACAGATCCTGCTTATCGGGGCCGCCGCTGGTCAGACCCCGCAGAATGCACCCGCAGCCGATCAACCTGATCGGCCGGTGCAGGCCATCAGTTACCGGGCCGGTGGAGGCGCGACCAAAGTCGCCCTGATCGCTACCGGCGCCGCCCCCCAAGCTACCGGCGAAGCCACAGTGGATGCCAAGCGGGGGGCCACGTCCGTCGAAGCGGACATCAGGAGCCTGCCTCAGCCGACGAAGTTCGGAGCATCGTTTCTAACGTATGTGCTGTGGGCGGTGTCCCCGGAGGGAAGCACCTACAATCTCGGCGAAATCCGCATCAGCAGCGCAGGCGAAGGCAAGCTCAGCACCAGCACTCAGTTGCAGGCTTTCTCGCTGTTCGTCACCGCGGAACCCTACTTCGCGGTTCACCAGCCCAGCGAGATCGTGGTGCTCGATAATGAAATCCGCAAGAACACGAAAGGCGAGGTCCTGCCGGTTCACGAGTACAAGCTGATGGCGCGCGCCCAGTATCAATTACTGGGGAATCCGCTGGCGTTGTCGGTCGACCTCAAGCACGTTCCCCTGGAAATGTATGAAGCGCGCAACGCGGCCGAGATTGCCAGGTCACATGGCGCTGAGCGGTACGCGCCGGACATTTTCGCCACGCTGAGCACCAGCCTGCAGAAGGCCGAAGATGCTCTGGCACGCAAGGCGGGGAGCAAGGAGATTATCTCGGCCGCCAGACAGGCGGTGGAATTCGCTGAAGACGCCCGTGCCCTGGCCGTTCAACGCCAGCAGGAAGAGCGCATCGCTCAGGAGCGCGAGGCGGCGGCCGCTAAAGCCCGGGCCGAAGCCGAGTCCAAAGCGGCGGCCGATGCGGCGGAAGCCAAGAGGAGGGCCGACGCGGAAGTGCAGCGCCAGGCCGAACTGGCTGCCGCCCGCGAGGCCAGCATGAAGGCGGAAGCGGAACTCGCCGCCATGAAAGCCAAGATGGAAGCGGAGGCGCAGGCGGCCAAAGCCAAAGCCCAGGCCGATGCGCTTTCCAGAGCCAAAGCGGACGCCGAGGCACTGGCGGCGCGAACCAGGGCCGAAGCCGACGCGAGGGACGCCAAAGCGAAAGCCGAGGCAGAGGCGCTGCGGGCCCAGGAAGAAGCAGCCAGGGCCGAAGCCGAACAGGCCCGCCAGGCCGCAGAGGCTCTCCGCGCCCAGTTGCTCGACCAGTTCAACCGCATCCTCGATACCCGGGACACGCCGCGCGGATTGGTGGTCAACATGGCCGACGTGCTCTTCGATACCGGGAAATTCGACCTTCGTCCCGTCGCCAGGGAAAAACTGGCCAGGCTGTCCGGCATCGTGCTGGCTCATCCGGGATTGAATCTCGATATTGAGGGGCACACCGATAGCACCGGCAGCGACGAGCTAAATCAGAAACTTTCCCAGCAGCGGGCCGACTCGGTCCGGGGTTACCTGATCGAACAGGGATTGCCGGATGCCAGCCTGACTGCCACGGGTTTCGGCAAGTCGATGCCAGTCGCCGACAACGGCACCGCGGCCGGGCGCCAGCAGAACCGGCGCGTGGAGATCATCGTCTCGGGAGAAGTCATCGGCAGGAAGATCGGCAAGCAGTGATCGGGCGGGGGTGGCGTAGCAACGGGGGGCGGCTGGGGCTCCGCTGCCGCGGAGGCGGATCTCATCCCCAGCCAGCCCCTGTCTTCCCGCCCACGGAGGCCCTCCGAAGGGCCCGAATTCTAATCACCGCACTCGTCAGGCCCGCGGGCTGTTTCGGAACGGCGCGGGCGGTCCCCCGGATCGCGGCGCCGCGCGGGAAGACGTGGCCGTACAAGGGTTTTTCGGCGGTGTGCGGGCCGGAAGTGCCCGGCTTGTGTTAGACTGCTGCTGAAGTCCAAATTTGAATTGCGTGCGGACCGGAGGCCCCCCAGCCGGTAACGGGAGAGAGTGGAAGTTCGCGCCGCACTGAGGGGGAAACCCATGGATCTGACCAGGATTATTCAGGACTTACTGGAGGACAAGAAGAAGATCGAGCGCGTGATCGCCTCCCTCGAGGATTTGCAGCGGAATGCGGTGGAAATTCCCGAGATTCCGGCGGCTAAGAGGAAGGGCAGGAAGCCCATGCCGCCCGAAGAGCGGCAGGAGGTTTCCGCCCGTATGAAACGGTACTGGACGCGGTTCCGTATGGAACGGGCGATGGGAGGAGCGGCTGGCGGCGATGCGGAGAGCCAGTCCGGGAGCTGATTCGCCATGGGGCCATCGTCTGAAACCGGGGCCGGTACCGCTCCTGGGGACATAACCAGACTGCTGAACAACTCCGACTCGCTGGCGGACAAACAACTGCTGGCGGATCTGGTGTATGCGGATTTGCGGCGCATCGCCCGCCACATCATGTCGGCGGAACGCCCCGGCCACACCCTGCAGGCCACCGCTCTGGCCACCGACGCTTACCTGAGCCTCATCAAGGACCACGATGTGCAGTGGTGCGACCGCTTCCACTTCTTCGCGGTGGCAGCGCGCGCCATGCGGCGCGTTCTGGTGGATCACAGCCGCCGGAAGCAGGCGCAAAAACGAGGCGCCGGCTGGCAGCGGCTGGACTCCGTGGACGCGGCCATAATACCAGTGCGCGACACCGAGGAGCTGCTGGCCCTGGACGAAGCCATGGACAGACTGGAGCGCCTCGATCCGCGGCAGAGCCAGATCGTGGAACTGCGCTACTTCGGCGGCCTCACGGAAGAAGAGACAGCCGAGTTACTGGGTATCTCGGTTCGAACTGTGAAGCGCGAATGGAGCGTCGCCCGCGCGTGGCTCTTCGCGGAGTTGACACGCGAGGCGGGCGCCAATCCGGCCTTCAGCGGTTCCTAGGCGGACCGGGCGAGGCGGCTAGTTTAGAGACGGCTCGGCGGTGTCTTTTTCGATGTTTGCGGTTGTGTTCGACATCGAAGCTTCGAGTCCCGGCTGATATGGAGCCAACGGGGGATCGCTCCAAACGTCCGGTGGAAGAGGGTGCTGGGTTTCGGTCGTCATATTGTGCAGTGCTCCTTTAACATGCAATTGAGAATCGTTCGAAGAACCAATCGTCGTTGAAACTGCGGGCTTTCGCCATCAGGGTGCGGCGCTCCTGGACATCGGTATCCACCAGCATGGCCACGGCTGCAGGGAAAGCCTCGTAGACCTGCAAGGCGCGCACCACACGCTCCACCCGCTCCGGGTGGAAGTGTACCATCGCCATGCGGAGGCGGTTGTGCAACAGGGCCACCCACTTGGCGGGATACGGGGCGGCGGAGCGGAACAAGTGGCCCACTTCAAAAGCCGGGATCACCCTCTGCTCGTAACCCCTGAGCCACAAGCGGCAACTCAGTTCGGCATCGTTGCCGCCCAGTTGCCGCATGCCGGGATCGTATCCCCCGGTTTTCAGAAAAGTTTCCCGGCGCATTGCCAGGAAGCCTCCTGGCAGAACCGGCACGGGATAGGGCTCGCTCCCGTTCTTGCGCAGCCAGGGAACGCGCAGGTCCGGCCCGGCCAGGCTCATCCCGAAGCCGCGGCGTTCGGGATCGGTCAGGCTGTAAATGCCGGGTGCGGCGGAACCCACGCGCTCATCACGCAAGGCATCGGCGACCGGGACATGCCAGCCCTCGGGCGCGCGCACATGAGCATCGGCGAAAAGCACGATGTCGCCGGTGGCATGCGAAGCCCCCAGATTCCTCGCCCGGGCGACGCCCAACCCGGGGGAACGCAACACGGTGACGTTCGGCATGGCGTCGAGAAACCCGGTAGATTGGTCCTCGGACCCATCATCCACGACAATAAGTTCCAACCGGCCGGATGGCGCGGTCTGAAATAGATTTCTTACCGTGGCCTCAAGTTCGTTTCCTTCATTGCGGCTGATCACCACCACGCTGATTCGTGGTGTTGCTGGCAGCGCACCTGGTAAGTCGCAAGAGGTCATGGCTTGAGGTACAAAAGAGATCGTACCTTATTTCCAATTCGCAAGCCAGCGGAAAAACAATCGCCCCAAACGACTACCCTGCCAAACGGCGGGGATCGCCGGGGGTGGGGCGTCTACCGCCCGTCAAATGGCGGAAGAGTTTGGAGCAAAGCTTCGCCGGTAGTCTCTGTCACGCAGAATACCAGGAACTGCCGTGAGGCGGAGAGGCCGATTTCACCCAGGCTGGCGACCGACCCCTGGACCGCCTCACGCGCGCGATGAAAGTGAGCCACGCTGAAGACGGGTCCGGAAGGCCGGCCCGTGCCGGGGTCGACGTTGCGACCCCAGATGCATCCGAACCCGTCCGCTTTGGCGACGAAGTAAACGTGCCTCCCATCGCGCGACCAGGCGGGTTCCCAGGCGTCGTAACCGTCGCCGGAGATGGGAATCAGTTGCGAGGTCTTAGCGGTTCCGTCGGGCGCGGCTGGGACCAGGTAGACGGTCTTCTGGCGGTTGCGGACGCCGCAGAATAGAATCCAGCGCCGGTCCGGGGACCAGCGGCCCGCCGAGACGTACATCGATGGAGCATCGACGATTCTGGCGACGGGCCGGGCCTCGGCCTGCCGCGCGCAAAGCAGCAACTGATTGGTGGTGCCGCCGGACTCGAATAGCGCCGCCGAGCCGTCGAAGGCGACATCCGTGGGCGGGCCGCAGTGGCTGCATACGGCCTCGGGGACGCCTCCACTGGACGAGACCAGGTAGCCAAAGTTGTCGTTCCAATACGCCAGCATGCGGCCATCCCCGCTCAGGATGGGCCGCGCGAAGCGCCCGCTGCTGACGGTGGCGACCGTGGCGGCCTGCCTGGAACCCAGGTCCATAACGCGGAGGAACAGGCGGTCCGGCTGCAGGGTGGAGAAAGCCAGCTTGCTCCCATCGGCGCTGAGAGACGGCGACCCGATGCTGTCGTATTCGCCCAACAGCACTTCCGGCGGGCCTGCCCGCTCACCGCCGGGCGTGAGCGCGACCCTGCGGACGCTGGTGGCGATTTGCAGCGCGTCGTAGGCCAGACGGAGACTGTGGTCCGGCGCCACTACCGCGCTGGCGTGCAACTCCAGGGCGGTTCCGCCAGTCCAGCGGCGAGGCGATTCCAGCATCGTTCCATCGCCATCGACGCGCATTCCCCAGATGTTGTTGGAGTCGCCCTGCTTGGCCGAGATCAGCAGCGTACGGTCCGGCAACCAGGCGAATGGCCGGATCCACTCGCTCCCCTGGGGCTCCCGCAGGTTCAGGCGTCTCAATTGGTCCAGCAGCTTAGTGGGCCGCGCGGACTGGCGTTTGAAGTCGGCAATCCACCAACCCAGCCCGCCCATTCCCTTTCCACGGCCCACGCATAGAAGGCTCTGACCGTCGGGGTCCCAGACAGGGGTATTGGATGCCTCCAGGTTCGAGGCGATGGGCCGTGCCGCGCCCCCCGCGGTCGGAATGACAAACGCCTGCGCGGAGCCGGGGAGCAGGGAATGTCCCGGGTTGCCGACCCAAAACGCCAGCCACTGGCCGTCGGGGGAAAAGCTCGGATCCCGGCCGCCGAACGCCAGCAGCCGGGGCTTTCCGCCGAAAATTGAGACCGTGTACAGGCCGCCGCCGGATTCCTCGGAGCGGTAGACCAATTGCGTGCCGTCGCGGGAGAAGACGGGCTGGTAAGCCGTGGCCGGTCCGAAGGTAAGCTGCACGGGATCGCTGCCCCCGGCGGGCTGGACCCAGATGTCCAGGTTGCCGTGCCCGGCGCGGTCGGAGGCGAAGGCCACCAGTTTCCCGTCAGGCGACAAAGCCGGGTATTCCGTAAGCCCGCCATCGGCCGCCAGGCGTGTTAGGGAATAGGAGCCCTCCAGGTAGCGGCTATGGTACCGGCTGGCCGCCTGCCATGCTAGCGCCGACGCTATGGCCACGGCACCCACCGCGGCGGCCCAACCAGCCCAGCCTAGCCCGCCACCCCAGCGCCGGGTGATGCGCGGGGCGGCCAGCGACACAGGCGCGGCGCATTCGCTCAAACGCGCCTTCAATTCCGACACGCTCTGGAACCGGTCGCCGGGCTTCTTGCGGAGGCAGCGGCCAACGATCTCCGCCAGGCGAGGGTCGAGCCCGTGCACCAGGTGCTCCACCGCGGGCGGCTCCTGGTGAAGGATCTTGGCTACCACCGACATGGCGGACTTGCCCTCGAAGGCCTGGTGCCCGGTGAGCATCTCAAACAGCACGCAGCCAAACGAGAAGATGTCGGCGCGGGCGTCCACTCCCTGGCCTTCGGCCTGTTCGGGCGCCACGTAGGCAACCGTGCCGGCGAACCGGCCTTCAATGGTGAGTGGGGTTTGCGAGTCGCGCAACAGTTCGGTGCTGGGCTTGGCCAATCCGAAGTCGAGAATCTTGACCGAGTCGCCCTCCGAGATCATGATGTTGGTGGGCTTGAGGTCTCGGTGAACGATGCCGGCGGCGTGGGCGGCCTCGAGGCCGTTCGCAATCTGCAGCGCTATGGCCACCACACGGGCGGGATCCATTCCATCGGGCGGGAGGCAAGCCGTCAAGGTCTGGCCGTTCACCAGTTCCATGACGATGTAGTCGAGACCCTGGTCTTCGCCAATGTCGTGAACCACCACGATGTTGACGTGTTGCAGCGAGCAGGCCGCGCGCGCGTCCCACAGCAGGCGCTTCCTCAACTCGGAGGACGGGGACTCCGGCGCCAGTAGAACTTTGAGCGCCACGGGGCGCTTCAGCAGGTCGTCGTAGGCCGAGTAGACCACGCCCAGGCCGCCGCTTCCCAGTTCTTCCACGATGCGGTAGCGGCCGATGCGGGCGGGATGGGGCGCCCGCAATCCCAAGTGCTTCTGGCTGGCCGAGCCCTCTAGAAAATCGCCGGCGCCAGCGGCGGCGCGCAAGATGCGCGAGGCTTCCTCGCGCGTGGAGGAATCGGGGCAATGAGTCGCCAGCCAGGTCTCCACATCGTCGGGGGACTCATCCTGCGCGGCTAGTACGAGGTTCTTGACCTTTTCCCACTCCCCGCCGGGCGGGTTCGATTCCGAGGATGCCATTGTAGGTCTATTTTACCCGCGAACACTGTGGAAAACAGTACGTGGGGGCGAGGCATCCCCGGCACACCGCCGCTACTGCGGCTCGCCGCTTTCCCACTGGCTTTCGAGCATGCGCGAATACTCGCCGGAAGCGTACAACTCGAAGGGGAACTCGGCCGGGTTGATGGAACGGTGCGGCTCGGATTCCAGGTAGCAGCGATAGAGCGAATCGGCGTACCGATGGTAGTTGCGGAGGAACTCTTCGGACAAGGCGTTGCGCGCCGGCGGTTCGGCGAACATCATGTTGAGACCGATGGCCCGCGAGAAAATGGACGCGTAGTCGGCGACCCCCCACTTGGCCAGTTTCTCCTTCACCGAGGCGGGCGGCCGGGCGGTCAAAAGGCTGGCGAAACTCTGGCGTTTCACGCCGGAAGCCAGCACTTCAGGGTCGCGGGCGATGGAATCGAGGCAATGATCCAGCCACCGCAGAACGTCCTTTCCGAGGAAAAAGAGCATGCGCACCTCGGAGTAGCGGCCAGTCATGACCCGCCGGTGGAGTTCCTCCTCTTCGGTTCCGTCGGAGGGAACCAGACCCGATAGCATCAGGGCCGCCTTGGAATTCTCGAGCAGTTTCGCCGGGGGAACCTGCTCGTTGAACGGATGAAGAATCAGCGGAGGCAGGTTCCAAACCGTTGGATGGGGGTACGCCGTTTGTGCCGACATTTTCCTCTCTGCTTCTTATCGGCTCATTGGGCTCAAATGATTAGGGCTTTCCAAGCCAACCGCCGCTCGCGCACCTATGGCTACACTTAACACCGCCTGGTTGTCGAGTGGTAGTGCGTTTCGTTTCCGACACGCCCTATCGAAGGAGAGCAAGCGAAAGAGATCATATTTCGCGGAGCGCCGTGCCACTAGAATTATCCCTAGGTACACGCTGTGATTCGAGCATTTCTGAAGTTCTTCGGCAAAGACGAGCTAGGGCAGGACTTGGCGGAGTACTGTCTGCTAACGGGACTAGTGGCTCTGGTTGCCCTGGGCATTATCTTTCAAGTATCGGGCGGCATTGACGGGATTTGGGGTAGTGTGAACCGCACTGTGGCGTCAGGCGACTCCGGCCATCAACCCTCCCGCGCGCCCGCGCATTAGTTAGCTTAGACTCCCAATCCCAGGAACCGGCTGGCATTGCCGTAACAGATGTTTCTAACCATCGGCCCCACCAGTTCGTAGCTATCGGGAATCTCGCCGGATTCCATGTCGCGCCCCAGCAGGTCGCACAGCACGCGGCGGAAATACTCATGCCGCGGATATGACATGAACGACCGCGAATCGGTCAGCATCCCCAGGAAACGGGACAGCAACCCGCAACTGGAGAGCGCATTCAATTGCCAGGTCATGGCTTCCTTCTGATCCAGGAACCACCAGCCGCTGCCGAACTGGATCTTGCCTGCGGCGGAGCTGTCCTGGAAGCAGCCGATCATGGTGGCCAGCAGGTAGTTGTCGGCCGGATTCAAATTGTAGATCACGGTCTTGGGCAGGCAGTTCTCCCGGTCCAGGCGGTCGAGGTAGGTGGCCAGGGCATCCGCCTGCGGCCAGTCGCCGATGGAGTCGAAGCCGGTGTCGGCGCCGAGTTCCCGCATACGGCGGGTGTTGTTGTTGCGCCGCGCGCCCAGGTGAAGCTGCTTGGTCCAGCCTTTTTCGGCGTCCCACTGTCCAAACAGCAGCATCAGGTTGGAGGCGAAGCGGCTCTGTTCGAGCGGCGTGGCGGCGTTGCCGGCGCGGGCGCGCTCGAAAATGGCGGCGGCGTCCGCATCGGGACAGAAATCCGCGTAGGCGTGGTTTAGGCCGTGGTCGGAGAGACGGCAGCCCAGAGAGTGAAAGAATTCGTGGCGCTTTTTTAGGGCGTCCACGAAAGCCTGGTAGCTCCCAATATTGATGCCGCTGGCGGTCTCCAGGCGGGCCACCCAGGGGTTGAACGCCTCGGGCAGGTGCACGTTAAGCGCCTTGTCCGGGCGGAAGGTGGGGAGCACCCTGGTGGCCAGACCGGAGGCCGCCAGCGCCCGATGCGAGGCCAAGTCGTCAATGGGATCGTCGGTAGTGCAGACGGCCTTCACTTTGAACTTCGCGAGGATGCCGTGGGCAGTCAGATCATCGGTCCCGAGCAGTTCCCCGGCGCGGTCCCAGATGCGCTGAGCGCTCGACTCGTCCAGCAGCTCGTCGATGCCGAAGTAGCGCTTCAGCTCCAGGTGGGTCCAGTGGTAGAGCGGGTTGCGGAGGGTGTGGGGAACGGTGCCCGCCCAAGCGCGGAACTTCTCCTCGGGGGCGGCGTTGCCGGTGCAATAGGCCTCGTCTACACCGTTGGCCCGCATGGCCCGCCATTTGTAGTGGTCGCCCTCCAGCCAGATTTCGAAGAGGTTCCTGAAGCGGCGGTTGGCGGCCACATCCTGCGGCGACAGGTGGCAGTGGTAATCCAGGATCGGCTGGTCCTCGGCGAACTCGTGGTAGAGCCGGCGCGCGGCTTTGGTCGAGAGCAGAAAGTCTTCGTGGATGAATGACATGGTGAACCCTAAATTGAAGCACAATGCGGGGTAGGGTGGAACGGAAAGGGGGTATCGGGCGGCGCCGGGCGGCGCCGTGGGCCGAATTCTTTTCCCAAATCGCGCTCCGCCGCCTTATAATCGAGAAAGGTGCTCCGCCGCGGACACTACTGCATTAGCCGACGGAACGCGAATGAGTAGAATTGTTTTCCCAGTCCTGTTGCTGGCGGGGTTCCTCCAGTGCCCCCAATCCGCCGGCGCCCAATCCAAGTCTAAGAAACCCGCTCTGGCTCCCACAGCCAGACGGAGGGCGCCTGTGCGGAGGACCCCGGCGGTGGATCCCACCCTGGGCGATAACGTCGATGGCGACGATCTCACGGTGCGCCGCGCGGCTGTGGAAGCCCTCGGCGCGCAGAACGGCAGCGTGGTGGTGGTGGATGCCGGCAGCGGGCGGGTGCTCTCCGTGGTCAACCAGAAGCTGGCGTTTTCCAACGGCTTCACGCCTTGTTCCACCATCAAGCTGGTGACCGCGCTGGCGGCGCTCAGCGAGCACGTGGTGGCGCGCGACGATAGCATCCGCGTTTCCCGCAGGAGCACTTTCAGCCTGGACGAAGCCCTGGCCCATTCCAACAACGAGTACTTCGGCGAGTTGGGACAGCGCCTGGGTTTCGACCGGGTGACGCGTTACGCCAAGATGTTGGGCCTGGGCGAAGCGGCCGGTCTGGACATTCCCGGCGAGCGGCCCGGCGCACTACCGGGCGTGCCCCCCAAGGGCACCAGCATGGGGCTGCTGACGGCCTACGGGTCGGGTTTCCAGGTGACGCCCCTGCAACTGGCGGCGATAGTGTCGGCCATCGCCAACGGCGGCACGCTGTACTACCTGCAATACCCGCGGACACCCGACGAGATCGTGCACTTCGGCGCCAAGGTGAAGCGGCCACTGGAACTCGCCCCGAACGGCATCGAGGATATCAAGATCGGCATGCGCGGCGCGGTGGATCACGGAACCGCCCGGCTGGCCAATTACGATCCCAGCGAGCCGCTTTTTGGGAAGACCGGAACTTGCGAGGATTACAGCGCGCGCGAGTATATGGGTTGGTTCGGCTCCTTCCTGGACACCCAGCCGCATAAGCTGGTGGTGGTGGTGATGCTTACTAGCCCGTTCCACTCCGTGAGCGGCGCCACGGCATCGGCGGTAGCCGGCGCGGTTTACAGGAGCTTGGCGCAGCAGCACTACGAGTTAACCGCCCCAAGGCCCGACATTCCCGAGGTCATAACCACGACCGTAGGCGGCATGTAGCGTTTCGCGCTGGGCGGGGGTTCAACCCGCCAGATCCATCCACTCCTGCAACTCCCGCGGCAGAGGCGACACTACCTCGATCTCCGCGCCGGTAGATGGCTGGCGGAAGCGGATGCGGTGGGCATGCAGGAAGTAGCGGCCCAGCGGCGGCCTCCCTTCCACCTTAGCCGGCGCGCCGTAGAGCGTGTCGCCCGCCACCGGATGGCCGATGCTCGATAGGTGTACGCGGATCTGGTGGGTGCGGCCTGTTCCGATGCGCACGCTCAGGAAGGTGAACCTGCCCAGGCGCCGCAACGCCGTCCACTCGCTCCAGGCGGCGCGGCCGGAATCCAGGCGCGCGGTCATGCGCGTGCGGCGTACGGGGTCGCGCGCGATGGGGCGCTCGATGCGGCCGCGATCGCCGCGAATGTCGCCGTGTACCAGCGCCAGGTAGATCTTCTCCACCTGCCGCCCGGCGAACTGGGCGGCCAGTTGGCGGTGGGCGTCGTCGTGCTTGGCCACCAGCAGCACGCCGCTGGTGAAGCGGTCCAGGCGGTGGACGATGCCGGGGCGCTCGTCTCCTCCCACGCCGGACAGCGTTGAGAAGCGGTGCAGTAGGGCATTGACCAGGGTGCCCGTGTGAACGCCCGCGCCGGAGTGCACCACCATGCCGGCGGGCTTGTCGATGGCCACCACATCGCCATCCTCGTAAAGCACCGTGAGCGGAATCTCCTCCGCGGTGGCGCGCAGCGGGGTGAGCCCGGCGGGCGCAACATCCACGGTCTCGCCGGCGCGGAGCGGGTAGGATGGGCGGCGATCGACGCCATCGACCTGGACGCGGCCGGCGCGGGTCCACTCCTGCAGCCGGGAACGGCTGTATTGGGGCAGCCGCTCGTGCAGCAGTTGGTCGAGGCGCTTGCCGGCATCGTCCGCATCTGTCGCAAAGCGCAAGGCCTGGGGTACCGGCTCAGACATCGCCGGTGTGGGGCTCGGGTTCGTGCTTGGGCTGAACCGCGGCGTGCTCTTCGCCGCTCTCCGACGCCCGGGCGCGCCGGTCGTAGAACTGAACCCGGCAATAGCGGCAATGGAACAGCTTGCCGCCGGATACCTTCTCCACCAGGTTCATCATCCCGGTGTGCATCTTGTCGATCCTATCCCGCTCTTTCAACTTGGCCAGCCGGTAGGTGCCGCACCGCGGGCAACGGGCGAATGGGCCGAGCCGGTACTGGAAAAGCCGCGGCACGTACTCCTCGCTATCGCATTGCTTGCAGTAGTATACGGACGAATAGCGGAACCGCTCGAAGAGGGTCCGATGCACCCGCCGCAACCGCCCTCCGCATTGGCTGCACTTCAGCATTCCTGGCATCGTTATAGCGCAATTGCATTAAGGTTACAAGCCGCGCCACAATAGAGGGACGCCCGAACCACCCGCTTCCCACTATGCTGGACCGTATATCGGTGCATGGCGCGCGCCAGCACAACCTGAAGAATATCGACGTCGAGATACCGCGGAACACTCTGACCGTGATCACCGGGCTGAGCGGATCGGGTAAGTCGTCGCTGGCCTTCGACACGATTTATGCCGAAGGGCAGAGGCGTTACGTGGAAACGCTCTCCACCTACGCGCGCCAGTTCCTGGACCAGATGGAGCGGCCCGACGTGGATTCCATCGACGGGCTGAGTCCGGCCATTTCCATCGAGCAGAAAACCACCAACCGCAGCCCGCGCTCGACCGTAGGCACCATCACCGAAATCTACGATTACCTGCGGCTGCTGTACTCGTCGATCGGCGTGCCCCATTGTCCGGTCTGTGGAAACCCGATTTCCCGCCAGACCACCGAGCAGATCCTGCAGCACGTGCTGGCGCTCAAGCCCGAGGACCGCATCATGGTGATGGCGCCGGTGGTGCGCGGCCGCAAGGGCGAGTACAAGAAAGACCTGGAGAAACTGGCCCGCCAGGGATTTGTGCGCGCCCGCATCGACGGCGTGCTGCACTCGCTCGACGAAGACATCCCGCTCGACAAGCGGAAGAACCACACCATCGAGGTCGTGGTGGACCGCTTGCTGGTTAAGGCGGGGATCGAGAAGCGGCTGGAGGCTTCCATCGAAACGGCTACCAAGCTGGCGGGCGGTCTGGTGCTGATCGCGGTAGTGGGCGGCGAGGAGCGGCTGTACTCGCGCAAACTGGCCTGCGCCGAGTGCGGCACCAGCATTCCGCAGCTTGAGCCGCGGTCATTTTCCTTCAATAGCCCATACGGAGCCTGCGCGGATTGCCACGGGCTGGGCTGCACGTGGAGCTTCGACCCGGCCAAGGTGATCGTGGACCCGGCGCGTCCCTTGTTCGATGGCGGCCTGGGGCCGGGCGGGAGTTCCGTCGCGGTGCAGTCGCCGTTGCAGATGCTGGCCAAGAAATACCGCGTCAACCTGGCCACGCCGTTCGAGAAGCTGACGAAGAAGTCACGCGAGATCCTGCTGGATGGCGCCGGCGATCTGCCGGGAATTCTGGGGATTCTGCGGGGAATCTACGACGCCACCGTCGACAGCTACCGGGAGTGGCTGACGGAGTACATGTCGCCCGCCGAATGCCCCACCTGCCACGGCCAGCGGCTGCTGGCCTCCAGCCTGGCGGTGCGGGTGAAGAACTTCTCGATCTCGGAATTCACGGACCTGAGCGTAGCGCGGGCGCTGATGACGGTGCGCGGCTGGGAACTCAGCGAGCGCGAAGGGCAGATTGCCGGGCGGGTGCTGGACGAGGTGCGGCGCCGCTTGGAGTTTCTCTCCAACGTGGGGCTGGATTACCTGAGCCTGGGCCGGTCGGCTGCCACACTCTCGGGCGGCGAAGCGCAACGCATCCGGTTGGCCACGCAGATCGGTTCCAAACTGCGCGGGGTGCTGTACGTGCTGGACGAACCCTCGATCGGCTTGCACCCGCGCGACAACAGCCGCTTGCTGGATACCCTGACCCACCTGCGCGACATGGGTAACACGGTGCTGGTGGTGGAGCACGACGCCGAGACCATCGAACGCGCCGACTACGTAGTGGACCTGGGCCCGGGCGCGGGACGCCTGGGCGGCGCACTTGTGGCAGCGGGCGATCCGGCGGGGATCGCGGCCAACCCCGATTCGCTCACCGGGCGGTACCTCTCGGGAGAGCTTTCCATCCCCGTGCCCGAGGCGCGGCGCGCGCGCAACGGCAAGAGCCTGACCATCCGCGGTGCGCGCCAGCACAACCTCAAGAACGTGGACGTGGAGATTCCGCTGGGCCTGTTGACCGTGGTGACGGGCGTTTCGGGCAGCGGCAAGTCCACTTTGGTGAACGAGATTCTGTACCGTTCGCTGGCGCGCGAGGTCTACGGCTCGCACGAAGAGCCGGGGGAGCACGATGCCATCGAAGGCATCGCCAACATCGACAAGGTGATCCGCATCGACCAGGCGCCCATCGGCCGTTCGCCGCGCTCGAACCCGTCCACCTACACCGGTCTCTTCACTCCCATTCGCGACCTCTACGCCATGATGCCGGAATCGCGCGAGCGCGGCTACAAACCCGGCCGCTTCAGTTTCAACGTGAAAGGCGGGCGCTGCGAGGCGTGCGAGGGCGACGGCCTCAAGCGCATCGAAATGAACTTCCTGCCCGACGTCTACGTTACCTGCGATGTGTGCCGGGGCCGCCGCTACAACCGCGAGACGCTGCAGGTGAAATTCAAAGGCCGCTCCATCGCCGACCTGCTGGACACCACGGTGGAAGAGGCCCTGCCCCTGATGGAGAACCTGCCGCACATCCGCGGCAAGCTGCAAACGCTCTACGACGTGGGGCTGGGCTATGTGCACCTGGGGCAATCCTCCACCACGCTTTCCGGAGGCGAGGCGCAGCGCATCAAGCTGGCCAAGGAGTTGAGCAAGCGGCAGACGGGCCGCACGTTCTACCTGCTGGACGAGCCCACCACGGGGCTGCATTTCGACGACGTCCGCAAATTGCTGGACGTGCTGGCGCGGCTGGTGGACCTGGGCAACACGGTGGTGGTGATCGAGCACAATCTGGATGTGATCAAGACCGCCGACTGGATTATCGACCTGGGCCCGGACGGCGGCGAATACGGCGGCCGGGTAGTGGCCGCGGGCACACCCGAGCAGGTGAGCCGGTCGAAGAAGAGCTACACCGCCGAGGCGTTACGAAAGGTGCTGGGATGAGCGATTCTTATGCGGGCTGGCAGCCTGCGGCCGAGTGGTACTCGGCCTCTCGAGTTTGTACATTGGTCGTCAGCGGGACGGTGCGCCAACTCCTCCAGATCTATTTCGACCGTTGGCAGATTGAGGTCAACCACCGCGAAGAGAAGGACACCCTGGGCGTTGGCCAAGCTCAGTTACGGAACGTTACCGCCGTTCCCAAACAGCCCGCTTTCGCCGTGGCCGGTTATAGCGCACTGCTGCTGGCCTCCTTAGGCCGAGCCTACGCTGCGCTTCCCAAATGGCGCCGCCGCGCCGCCCGGCCTTCGGCGCTGGATCTGATCACGCTACTACGGAAATGACGGAACACCCCGACAGGGTCGCTCATCGCGGCCTAAACCCCACTGATCGGAAGCTCACCGCCGCTGCCGCCGCCTGAAAAATGTACAAAGTCAAGAGGCGGGCTTCGCTCGCCGGGCCGATTGCGGGGTGCCCCCAGGGCCGGGCCGTAAGTTGACAACCTGCCCCACACAACCGCGGCGTCCGGTTTGGATAGAATGGCTAGGCTGGAGGCCGAATCATGAGCGACAACCCTTTGACACGGTTGGCAACGTTGGGGCAGTCCATTTGGTTGGACTACATCCGGCGGGACCTGATATCGAGCGGCAAGTTGCGGCGCCTGATCGAAGAGGACGGGCTGCGGGGCATGACCTCGAACCCATCCATCTTCGAAAAGGCCATCGCGGACAGTCACGACTACGACGCGGACATACGCGCCATGGCGCTCGCCGGCAGCGGCCCCGAGGCGATCTACGACGCCCTCAGCCAGCGCGATGTCGCCGCGGCCGCCGATGAGTTCCGGCCGGTCTACGATGCGACCGGCGGCAAGGACGGATTCGTCAGCCTGGAGGTCAATCCCCACCTGGCGCTCGATACCGACGGAACCTTGAAGGAGGCTCGCCGCTTGTGGGCGGCACTGAACCGGCCCAACGTCTTCATCAAGGTCCCGGCAACGGCCCCGGGCCTCTCCGCCATCCGGCAGCTCATCACCGAAGGCATCAGCGTCAACGTGACATTGCTGTTCGGATTGCCGCGATACCGCGAGGTCGCTCAAGCCTACATCGATGGCATCGAGGCGCGCGCGGCCCAGGGAAAGCCTGTGGACCGGGTTGCTTCGGTGGCAAGCTTCTTCATCAGCCGCATCGATACGCTGGTGGATGGGCGCCTGGAGAAACTCGTGGCATCGGGCGGCGCGGAGGAGGAGCCTGCCAGGCGGGTGCGCGGGCAAGTCGCCATCGCCAGCGCGAAGCTGGCCTATCGGATCTATAAGGAAGTCTTCGGCTGCGAACGGTTCCGCAAGCTGGCTGCCAGGGGCGCGCAGGCGCAGCGGCTGCTATGGGCCAGCACCAGCACCAAGAACCCGGAGTACAGCGACGTGCGCTACGTCGAGGCTCTCATCGGTCCCGACACGGTCAACACGGTGCCGCTCGAAACTCTGGAGGCTTACCGCGACCACGGAGATCCGCAGGTGCGGCTGGAACAGGATGTCGAGGAAGCCCGCTGGGTGATGCGCCGGCTGCCGGAATTGGGCATCGGCATCGACCAGGTGACGCAGCAGCTCGAGGACGAAGGGGTCGACAAGTTCAATAAGCCCTTCGACAAGCTGATGGAGACCGTGGCGCAGCGGTCGCGGCTGCACGCCGCCGGCGGGGCGTAACGGCCATGCGGTTTGCCGTTCTCGGACTGGGCCACATGGGCGTTGCCCATCTTCAGGCCCTCCGCAGCGTTCCCGGCGCGGAAATCGCGGCCCTCTACAGCAGCGACGAGCGCAAGCTCTCCGGCAGCCCGGACGCCCTGGGCAACTCCGAGGGACTGATCGACATTTCGGGCGCGCGCCCCTACCGCGAGATCGAGCGGGCCATCGCCGATCCCGCCGTGGAAGCGGTCGATATCTGCCTGCCCACTCACCTTCACGACGTCGTGGCTGTGGAGGCCCTGCGCGCCGGCAAACACGCGCTGGTTGAAAAGCCCATGGCTCTCGACGGCTTCGGCGCCGACCGCATGGTGAACGCCGCGCGCCGCTACAAACGCGTGCTCATGACGGCGCACGTGCTGCGCTTCAGCCCGGAATACGCGGCGCTGCGCGAGGCCGTGCTGGACGGGCAACTGGGCCGCCTGCGCTTCGCGGTATTCCAGCGCTGGTGCGCGGCGCCCTCGCACGGCGAGTGGTGGCGGGACCCGGATAAGAGCGGCGGCGGCGCCTTCGACCTGCTCATCCACGACGTGGATTTCTGCCTGCATACCTTCGGCAAGCCCAAGGCCGTTGGCGCCTCGGGCTACTGCGACCTGGAGCGGGGCACGGACTTCCTGAACGCGCAGCTCACGTACGAAGGCGGCGGCGTGGTGCAGATTTCGGGCGGATGGCTGGAGCCCGCGGGCTTCCCTTCGTCGGCCGGATACCGCGTCGCGATGGAGGACGGCGTTATCGAGTACTCGACTGCCGGACGGGCGCCCACGCTCTATGCCGCCGGCGGCGCCGGGCGCGTGCTGGGACTGGCGGGTGGCGATGGCTACCGCGCCGAGTTGCAGTACTTCGCCACCTGCTGCCGCGCAGGCTCGCCCCCCGAGCTTTGCCCGCCCAACGAATCGGCGGATGCGGTGAAGCTGATGCGCCTGCTTCTGGAGGCTCGCGCGCGCGGCGGCGCCAAACTGATATGCCGAATCTGACGGGCGCGGGCCGGGCGCGCGGCGCGCTCTGGTTTCGCGTCGCGCTGCTGGTGGAGGCGCTGCTCTTCCACCGCCATGTTCTCTTCTATCCGGGCTACCTGTTCCCTTGGGATTTTCGCGCCGTGCATTTGCCGTTGGCGACGCTGATCGCGGACTCCTTCCGCCATGGCCGCTGGCCGCTGTGGGACCCGTTCACGTATTGCGGCATGCCGATTTCGGCCAACATTCAAGCCGCGGCGTTCTATCCGCCGGCGATGGCGGCGGCGGCGCTGGGTGCGTGGCTGGGGCCGGATTCTCTGGCGCGCCTGCTGGCCATTTCGGTGGTAGCGCAAGTGGTGTTCGCCGGATGGTGCGCCTTCGCCCTGCTGCGGCGCCTGGATGCGCCGCCGGCCGCCGCCTGGGTGGGCGCCACGGTCTACGAGTTGGGCTGCTTCTTCGCGGCCCAGGCGGAGCACATGGGGGCGATGCAGGGCGCCGTGTGGCTGCCGCTGGTGTGGCTGGCCGTGGTGGAGTTGCGCAGCGAGTGGAAGCGCCGGTGGATGTCCGTGCTGGCCGGCGCGCTCGGCATGACGGTGCTGGCCGGGCTGCCGCAAGTGGCCGTGGCGGCCTTCCTCTCGGCGATGGTTCTGGCGTTGCTCGCGCCGCCGGCCGGCGCGGCCCGTTGGCGGCTGCCCGCGGGCGTGGCCCTGGCTTCCATGTGGGCGCTGGCCATCGCCGCCGTGCAATTCATCCCCACCGCGGAACTCACCGCCAACAGCGTGGCCAAGTACCGCGCGGAGTGGCTGGGCAGCGGCGGCGGCATCGTGCCGTCCGCCTTGCTTACGCTGGTGGCGCCCAATTACTGGAGCGTCTTCGACCTCTCGCAGTTCCACGGGCCCACCGACCCCACGTTTTTGTACCTCTACTCCAGCATCCTCGGGCTGCTGCTGGCCGTTGCCGTCGCGGTGTGGAAGCCGGGTGCGTGGGCGCGGCCGTTCGCGATTCTGCTGGCGGTCTTCACGTTCCTGATGTTGGGCGACAAGACGCCGCCGGGTCGTGCCGCGCTCGTGGCGCTGCCGGATTTCATCCGCATCGGCATCCACCCCGAGTTTTTCTTCTGCGTGTTTTCGCTCGCCCTGGCCGTGCTGGCTGGATTGGGCGCCGCGCGGTTCCTACGCTCGGAGCGGCTGCAAGTGGCCGTGGGCGTCGCGATCGCATGCGACCTCATCCTGGTCAGCTCGGGCCGCCCCATGAACATGGCGTCGCGGGAACGTGACCCGGGTTTCAGCAGCACCACGGCGGATGGCAGCCGCGAACTGGCCGGCAAACTTCGCGCGCTCGCGGCCGCCGCCGTGCCGCAGTACCGCTACGATGCGCGTCCCGGCGTGCCCTTCACGTGGTCCAGTTCGGCGCCCATACTGGGCATCCCCACAGCCAACGGCTGCGATCCGCTGGCTCCCGAGCGCACCATCGAGGTCCGCCGCGCCTTCGCTCCGGGACCGCGCTGGGGCACCTGCTACCAGGTGGTGGACGCCGCCTCGCCGGCAGTCGGATTGATGAACACGCGCGCGCTGCTCTCTCTGGAAGCCATGGACGCACCGGGATTCCGTCTGGCGGGCGAGGCCGGGGGCTACAAGATTTACGAGAACCTGCGCGTGCTGCCGCGCTTCTTCCTGGTGGGCCGCCTAAGAAGCGTGGCTAACCTGGCGGAGGCGGGGCCGCTGGTTCGCGCGCCGGGATTCGACCCGTCGGCGGAGGCGGTGATCGAGGCGCCGGACGAGCCGTCCGCATCGCTCCCGGCCGGGCCGGGTCCGGGGGCGGTGCGGGTGGAGTCCTACCAGCCCACCGAAATTCGCCTGGAGACCGAATCCGCCTCGCCCGCGTTTTTGGTGGCGGCGGAAAGCTACTATCCCGGCTGGCGCGCGTCTATTGACGGTCGTTCCACCCGGCTCTACCCCACCGACGCGGGCTTTCGCGGAATCCGCATCCCCGCCGGCCGCCACGCCGTGGAGATGCGGTTCATTCCCGTCACGCTCTACTGGGCCGCCCTGGTGAGCGGCCTGGCATTACTGGCCGCCGCGAAAAATGGCGTCTGACACTATTTATTTGATCAGTACGCCAGTGGTGGCGTTCACTACCGCCGCGAAGCCTTCCTTGGTGGAACCCCACATGATGTACCACACCGGCGACGGGAACTGCGCGGCGTCGCCCACCCGCAGCGAAACCTGCTTGTCCGGGTGGGTCTTTAGCCACTCCGCCGCCTTTTCGTGCGCGGTCTTGTAGGCGGCATCGGAATCCACCACGAACTCGGTGGCCGCGAAGGTCTTGCTGGTGGGCGTGGCGCCGGTCCAAGGCAGCGCGTTGCTCACGTTCAGCCCTTTGACTATGTCTTTTCCACTGTCGGCCACGGCCCAGGTGAAGCTGCGGGCCTCCTTGCGGCTGGGGGATACGAACACCACGGTCCACAGCCCCGCCTTGCCGTCCTCATTCTTAATGTTGGGCACTTCGCCGCTGGTCACGCTGAGCACCAGCAGATCGGCGGCCCAGTCCCGGGCCGGCTTGTAGAGTTTGTAGAACGCGGTAAGTGCGGCAACGGCCTCGGGGGCTTTGGCAACTTCCTTCGGCGCTTCAGACTCGGCCTTCGTCGCTGGTTTCGGAGACTCCGAACAGGCGGAAAGCGCGAGAGCGGCAACCATGCCGGTTGCGGTCAAAAGGACCCTCTTATTCATCGTCATGAGACACCTCCATACATATTACCCCCACACCGGTCCGGGCGCGGCGAAATATCGCGCAAAAGCCCGGCCCACGCCGCAATCCCGTCTTGCGGACCGCTACAATGATAAGGCTCCGGGCCCATGGACGCAAAGGAAATCAACCGCACACAGCCGCGCGTATCGGTGATCGTACCGCTTTTCGACAAAGAGCGGACGGTGGAAGCCTCCCTGCGGTCCGCGGTGGCGCAAACCTTCACCGATTTCGAGATTCTGGTGGTGGACGACGGCTCCCGCGACTCCGGGCCAACCCTTGTCAGGGCATTCCCCGATCCCCGTATCCGCCTGATTCAGCAGGAGAACGCCGGACCGGGCGCGGCCCGCAACCGGGGCATCGCTGAAGCCCGCGGCGGCCTGCTGGCGTTCCTGGATGCCGACGACCAGTGGATGCCGGATTACCTGGAGCGAGCCATCCGCCATCTGGACGCCGAGCCCGAAATCGCCGCCATCACTTTCTCCTGGGTGGACCAGCCGGTTGGCGTCTCTTGCGTCCCGGCACTTCAGCGCCGCGGCCTGGTGGGCGGCATCCAACCCATTTCGCCCACACTGGCTCCGTCCGTCATGGTGGCCATGATTATTCTGATGTGGCCGGTGACCACCGTGGTGCGAGCCGAGGTGGTGCGCCGTTTCGGAGGCTTCTACGAAAAGGGTGCCCGCTATGGCGAGGACGGCCACCTGTTCGTCAAGGTGCTGCTGAACGAGCCGGTGCGTTTCGATCTGCAGCCGGCGGCGCACTTCTACCGCAATGCCTCCTCGCTCAGCGGCAACCGCCGCGCCATGCGCCCGCTGGAGCCGTTTCTGACCGATCCCGATGACCTGCGCCGCGTCTGCCCGGAGCCGTTGCGCGATCTGCTCGAGGGCTTCCTGTGCATGCGCGCGCTGAAAACCTCCTGCACGCTGGCCTATTGGGGACATTGGCGCGAGGGCGCCGCGCTGCGCCGCCGCTTCGCCCACCCCCGGTGCCGCTGGGAGCCGCTGCGCTTCGTCTCGCTGCTGGCCACCACGCCGCTGGGCGCGCTGGCCGGGCGCCTGGCGCGCTGGTGGAAAGGAATCCCATGAGGGACACGCTGCGCGTGCTGGCCTTGATCGAAACCACCAAGGTCACCGGGCCCGCCAAAAACCTGCTGCAATTCGCCCAACTGGCCCGCGAGGGCGTGGAAGGCGCCCCGCGCGTGGACCTGGAACTGGCGGTCTTCTGGCGCGAGCGAGATTCGCCGGTGTTCCTTGACGCCGCCGCGGCCGCCGATGTCACCGTGCACCGCATCCCCGAGAAGGGCCGCTTCGACCGCTCGGTGCTGCCCGCCCTGGCCGATCTGCTGCGCCGCCAGCGCCCCGATATCCTGCAATCGCACGCCGTGAAGAGCCACTTCCTGGTGCGCTACAGCGGGCTCCATCGCCGCTATCCCTGGGTGGCGTTCCAGCACGGCTACACCGCCACCAACCTGCGCAACACCCTCTACAACCAGCTCGACCGCTGGTCGCTGCGCGCCGCCCAGCGCGTGGTGGTGGTGACCGGCCAGTTCCGCGACCGCCTGGTGCGCCAGTGGGTTCCGCGCGAGCGCATCGCCGTGGTCCACAACGCCATCGGCCCGCGTTGGGCCGCCGCCGCCCGCCAACCCGAAGCGGCCGCGGCCTTGCGCGCCAAACTAGGCATCGGCGCCGATGAGAAAGTGCTGCTGATCGCCGCCCGCCTATCGCGCGAGAAGGACCACGCCACGCTCCTGCGCTCCCTGGCCGATCTGCGCGCCAAACACGGCCAAACGCCGCGCCTGATCGTGTTGGGCGACGGCCCCGAGAGGCCGCATATCGATGCCGCCATTGCCAGCCTGAATTTGGCCGGACAGGTGATCCTCCCCGGCTGGGAGCCTTCCGAGCCGTACTATGGGATCGCCGACGTGGCCGTGCTGTCTTCGGTGGTCGAGGGCTCGCCTAACGCCGTGCTGGAGGCCATTGGCGGGGGCGTGCCGGTGGTGGCGACGGCGGTGGGCGGAATTCCGGAGATCGTAACCGATGGGGAAAGCGCGCTGCTGGTGCCGCCGGGAGATCCCGCGCGCATGGCCGAGGCACTCCACGCCGTGTTGACCTCGCCGGGGCTGGCCGAACGGCTGGCCGCGCGCGGCCGTGAGATCGCCGCCGCCCGCCACTCGCCCGAAGCCCGCGTGCGGGCTATCTGCGACGTGTACCGCGAACTGCGGCCGGTGGGGGAGGCGAGGTAGCTTCGCTTATAGGGGCCAACCCGGCCGGCCGTCCCGGCAAGTCACGCCGCAGCGCTCAAACTCACTGGGCCGCGGCTGCCGCGGGCCCTACGTAGCGGTAGTTCCCAAATCCCAGGACAAGGTAGCCGATGCCGCCGAGCAGAAACAACAGGACCACCCCGAATACCGCGCTTTGGCCGAAGGACTTCGCGATATCGATTGAGACAATGGCTCCGATTACGATATTGACCAGCGGAATCAAGCAGAGCAGAATCCACCAGGCGGGCCGGCCGGCAATCTTCAACAGGATGTAGACGTTGTAAATCGGGATCAAGACAGCCCATCCGGGCTGCCCGGCTTTTACGAATACCTTCCACATGCCGATAATGAACACCACGCATATGGCCAGGATCACAAGCGTCATGATGCCGCCCATCGCCAAAAGACCGCCAGTTCCAGCCCCGCTGGAATCGTCTTGCAAGAATAACGCGGGAATCATCGTCATCTAAGTGCCTCCCTCAAGCCTGGGCCTGTGCCGCCGGCCCGTGTCCCGAGTCCGGCACCAGGCTCCTGGCAAGTATATACCATGCGGCCTTCCTGCGATCCGCCGAGTTTTGGCTCGCCGCCCACCTTCACCCCCTCCATGCCGCTACCATATGAAGGACATGTTCGATTGGAAACAGTATCCCCACCGCCGCTTCAACCCGCTCACTGGCCAATGGGTGCTGGTGTCGCCGCACCGCACCCAGCGCCCGTGGCAGGGACAAACCGAATCCGGCGACGCCCCGCCGCAGCCCGAGTACGACCCGGACTGCTACCTCTGCCCCGGCAATTCGCGCGCGGGCGGCGCCCGCAATCCCGTCTACGGCACCACCTTCGTTTTCGAGAACGATTTTGCGGCGCTCCGGCCCTCCACGCCGGTCGAGCGCTTCGAGCGCGACGGGTTGCTGATCGCCGAATCGGAACCCGGCATCTGCCGCGTGATCTGCTTCTCGCCCAAACACAACCTCACCATCGCCAACATGGATCCAGGCGGCCTACGCCGCGTGGTGGACACCTTGGTCGAGCAGTTCGTCGATCTCGGCAGCCGCGAATTCATCGGTTACGTGCAGATTTTTGAAAATCGCGGCGCCATGATGGGGTGCAGCAACGCCCACCCGCACTGCCAGATCTGGAGCAGCCGCACGGTGCCCAACGAGGTGGCCATCGAGCAGGCGTCGCAATTGGCCTGGTTGAACGGGCGCCACAGTTGCCTGCTGTGCGATTACACCAAACTGGAGCTGGCATCGCGGGAACGCGTCATCGAGGAGAACGATAGCTTCGCGACGGTGGTGCCCTTCTGGGCGATCTGGCCGTTCGAGACGATGGTGGTGAGCAAGCGCCATCTGACGGCGCTCGACGCCCTTTCGGACTCCGAACGCGACGGCCTGGCTGACATTCTGAAACGCACCACGGCGCGCTACGACCGGCTCTTCAACGTGTCCTTCCCCTACTCGCTGGGATTCCACCAGCGGCCCACCGATGGCGCGCCGCACCCCGAGTGGCACTTCCACGCGCATTTCTTCCCGCCGCTGCTGCGCTCCGCCACGGTGCGCAAGTTCGTGGTGGGTTACGAGATGCTGGCCATGCCCCAGCGCGATATCACGCCCGAGGCCGCGGCCGAGCGTCTGCGCGCGGTGTAGCACGCAAATGACACGAAGCCGGGCGGAACAAATCGCGGTCGCGGTGTTTGCAGGGCTGGTTGCGCTTGCCGTTCTACTGAGCGCCTACTGCGGCGCCAACCGGCCGGCGTACATGGATGAAATGGGCCTGTTCAACCCGGCATATATGGTGGCTCACTATGGAAAGCTCACGTATCCGACCCACGGATACGACAACCTGCCGGTCATCATTCATCCTCCCATTCACGTGGGGTTGATCGGATTGCTGTGCCGCTTGGGTTTCACCTGGTACTACGCCGAAGGCACGCCCACCGCTTTCTTCCTGCTACTCGGAATTTGGATCGTGGCGCGCGGAGCCTTTCCAACCCCGGTGAAGCTGGGGCTCTTGGCCGGAATCGGATTCCCGATGATCGCCCGGGACCTGCCTGTCGCCTGGTTCAGTACGCGTCCGGAAGGACATCTGCATGCCGCCTGGTTCGCTGCTCTGCTGTTGCTGGAGTCCGGCCGCTTGAGCGGTTGGAACCGCGCGCGCATTTTCGGCGGTGCGTTTCTGCTCGCTTGGGCATCGAGCGTCCACTACTACGCCACCCCTGCCGTCTGCGGGCTCGCCGTCTACATCGTCTGGGCTGTCTACAGCCTTGGGTGGAAGGACTCCCAGCCGCGAGTGCTCGCTCTGGCGTGCGGCGCGGTGCTGTTCGGGTTGCCGTACCTGGCGTTCTACGTCGCTCCCAACTGGCACGCCATCGCCGCGGCGATTCGCGAGTCACAAACCAGCGGCGGCCCTTCGGCGATTGCCCAGCATCTCGATTTGTACCGCCAATGGGCCGGGCACACCGGCTTCCCGGCGGTACTGTGGATTGCCCTGCGGCCGGGTGTCCCCTTGATGGTGTTCTCCACGGCCATACTGGCGTCGGTCCGCTCCACCCGGGGGATGGCGCTGGCGTCGCTTCCCCTGCAACTCGGCATCTTCTTCTTCGCTACTCACAAGCAACCCGGCTACCTGATCCACGAACTGGTTCTGTTCGCGGCGGCGCTGGCGGTGGGCGTGGTGGCTCTGGCGGACTGGCTCGCGAGCCGGCCAAAACTCCCGGTCTGGACCCGGGGCATCGCCATGCCTCTGGCCGCCGCGCTGCTGTGCGTTTGTCTGGTCATCGGCTTCGCGCCTCAGGCAGCCGCCGTAACTTTCAGCCATGCGCAGGTCCACCCCGGCGACTTGGCGCGTGCCGCCTCAAAACAGATCCTGGGAACCCATGCCCGCGTGGTGGGGCGAATGGGATCGTGGTACACCTCCGGCGCGGATAGCTGGCACGAGCACTACCACGATCTGATTGGGCCCGAGTCCAAATCCTATGACCCGGTCCGCTATCTGGAGAACTTCGACGCTGCCGCGGACTACCTGCACTTCAGCGGCAACGACAGCCTCAACGCGGAACACAAGACGCTGTCCTACTGGTACTCCACAGGCCTGCTCAAACTTCGCGGCTTCTACTTCGCACAGGAGGCGGGCGACATCAGCCTGGTGTTCACCAGCGTGAACCGGCCGCCGAAGGTGGTGGGCTACGCCGGCCGCAACGGGGCGCTCTATCGTTTCGAGGAGGCGCTTTCGGGCGGTTATGAGGTGATCACCGCCACCTGCCCGGCCCTCGCGGAGCTCGAACCCGGCCGCTTCGTCCAGTTGTACCCCGAGGCCTCGATCGGCGTGCTGAACCTGCCGGAGTCCCTGCCCCGACCGCCCGCCGTGATTGTGACGGTCCTCGCCCCGCGCGCTGCCGCCGAACCGGCGGGGCTGTTGCGCAGATCGTGCGCCGAAGTGGGGCGCATGCCAGGGCTGGTGTCCAAAGCCGATCCGTCCGCGCTGATCGCGGCCTTGCGGCGCGAGGACACGCCGATTCGCTTCTGCGCTACTGTCGAGGACGTGCCCGGCTTCCAGGGAGCCGGCCTGCCCGGCGACGCCGTTGTGCCCGATTCCTTGGTGCCGCTGGAGGGAGCGGTAAACCTGGCGGAAATCGAACCCGACGGCCGGGCTGCCCACGTCGAGCGCGCGCCAGGGGTCCGCGTGACCACTCCCGCATCGCTTGGCGCGTTCGCCGCCTATTTTCCGTTGCACGCCGCCGGCAAGATCGCATTTCCCATTTGGGTCCGGATGCGTCTGCGGGTTCTGTCGGGAAGGGTGGGCTTGGCCGCGACCACCAGGGATGGGAACATCGTGGCCCGTGGTAGTCCGCTGCTGCCTACCCCGGAGCCAATCGAAGTCGCGTTGAAACTCCCCGATCCAACTCTTGCCGATGACATCGTCCTTTACAACAACCGGGCGGGCGGCGCCCAGGTGGACGTCCTGGATGCCCTGGCGTTGGCGTCGCGCGCGGATTCGCTCGTCTACCGGCGGATGATCGAAGCGCGCGGTGCTTCGGTAGCGCTGGGAGTTCCCGACGACCTCCGCCCGCCCGCGGGCGCCGTGCGGCTGGACTCGATCGTGAAACTCTCCGAAGCCCAGGCCGCGTACCAGACGGCGCGGATCGAGTGGCTTCCGCAGTTGCGCGTGACCACGCCCGACCTGCCCGGCGCTTTCAGCGCGGCCTTTCCGCTTCACACCGCGGGCCGGTTTGCGACCAGGGCCTGGGTCCAGGTGCGGTTGCGCGTGCTGTCCGGGCGCATCGGCCTGGCCGTGACCAGCGCCAGGAGCGGGATTGTGGCGCGCACCGGCCGTTGGTTGCTACCGACCGCGGAGCCGGTGGACGCGGCATTGCCGGTTCCCGATCTGAGCCGCGGCGAGACTTTCGTGGTATTCAACGGAAGCGTCGGGTCCGCTTCTCAGGCCGAGATCCTGGACGTTGCGGCGATGGTGCTGCGGAAGGACGCGCCATAGCCGCGCCCGGGCCTATTTCCTCTGCCGTACATTTCCCCCGCCATACCGGCGAGGAACAGCCCGCGATCCGCGATGGCCATCGGCGGCGGCCCTGCCAGAGTATCCTCTCTCACTTGGCCGCGGCTGTCGATGTGGGTCGCCTCCGCGGCGGGCGCCTGCTCGACGTGGGGTGCGATACCGGCGCGGTTTCTGCGCGAGATCTTCCGGCGCCGGGAGCCGGGCGGGGTTGTTTATAGCGGGACACCCAAATATGGAATCGGCTGTGTACTCCTCCGGACGTATGCTATCGTTGGTCATTCGCGGCCGCAAAACGGTTCCGATGGAATAGCTGTTTCCGCCCCAACATGTTTAGTACCCCAACCCGGCCAGCCTTGCCGGCCTGGGGCGCATTTATGGAGCGGTGCCCGCGGGAATGGCATTATTGCAGAGCGCCGGCCCGGCTGATTCGCTGGCAGTGCAGTTGCAACATCGAGCCTGTACCCTTTGAAGGAGCCTGACCACATCCCGGATCGAGCTTGCGGATCTTCCCAGGGAGTATTTGTCCTGCTCCCCGTCTTGAACGAGATTGCAAACATCGATGAGCTGTTGCGGCGGATTGCGGCTGCGCTTGAAGGCTTCCCTTACACAATCGGTGTCCTGGACGACGGCAGCACGGACGGAACCGTCGAGTATTTGCAGGACCGGTCGAAAGCTCCGGAGCATCGCCTGCACGCGATCTGCCGCAAGAAGACTCACCGCGCTTCCCAGCGGGGCGGGGCCCTGCGCACCCTGATGCTCTGGGGCCTGGAGAACACCACTCACGAGACAGTCATCGAGATCGATGGCGACCTATCCCACCGTCCCGAGGAATTTCAAACCGGCATTCAACTGGTCACCGGGGGCGGTTTCGACGTTGCCATCGCCTCCAAGTACCTGGAAGGAAGCCAGGTGGTCAATCGGCCAGCCGGGCGCCGCGGGGTGAGTTGGGTATGCAGCATGGCGGTGCGGCTTCTGCTCAGCCGGCGCATCCGCGACTACAGCAACGGATTCCGCTTCTACACCAGGGCGGCCGCTCGCCTGGCTGCCGGCCACACGTACCGCTACGGCAGTCCGATCTACCTGTCCGAGATCCTGGCGCTTTGGATGCGCCTCGGGATGCGGATCGTGGAGTTTCCCTCCATCTACGTGGGGCGCAACGAAGGGGTTTCGAAACTGCGCATCGCGGACTTGCTCAAGGCCTCTATCGCGATCTTCGAGATCTCGACGCGGTATCATTTGCTGGGCTTCACTCGCCGGAGCGATTAGGCCACGCCATCCGCCGCTTTGCGCGGTCGGCTATACTCGTTAATCGGATCGAAGCCGACGCGCCCAATCACCGATGATCTCCGTAATCCTGTATGGCCGGAACGATTCCTACGGCTACAACCTCCATAAGCGGGGCGCCATTTCGCTGAACTGCCTCGCCGAGGTTCTCACGGACCCGGATGACGAGATCGTGTTCGTCGATTACAACACTCCCAACGAACTGCCGACCTTCGTGGAAGCCATCTACGACACGCTGACCCAGCGGGCAAAGGCGCGCCTGCGAGTGTTGCGGGTGCGCCCGGAATTGCACCGGCGGCTGGCCGGCCCCAGTCATCTGGCGGCGCTCGAGCCGCACTCGCGTAACATCGCCATACGCCGTTCGAAGCCGCGGAACCGTTGGATCCTGCTCACCAATACCGACATGGTTTTTGTGCCGCGTTCCGGCGCTTCCGATATCGATGGCGAAGTGGCGGGACTGGCCGACGGGCTCTACACCCTGCCACGCTTCGAACTGCCGGAGCCACTCTGGGAATCGTTTCCCCGCGCGGATCCGGCCACTATCCTGCGCGCGTGCCGGGAACTGGGCCCGCGCCTGCACCTGGATGAGGTCACACACTCCTTCTCCTACAGCCGTTTCGACCAGGTGGGCGACTTTCAGCTTGTCCCGCGCCAGGCCCTCTTCGACATCCACGGATTTGACGAGCGCATGATCCTCGGCTGGCACTGCGACTCCAACATCGCCAAGCGCTTGCACCTTTTCTATGGCGGGTGCACCCACAGCTTGAGGGATCGCCTCAAGGGATACCACTGCGACCACACCCGCGTTGCCACCGGGGCGCACCGCATCGACCGCAAAGTCGATAACGACGTAAACCGGTTCCTGTTCGCCGTGGACAATCCGTTCGCCGTCCACCAGGCCGAAACCTGGGGCGCGCCGAATGAGACCGTCGAAGAGCTGGATTTCGCCCGCGATCCTCAGGCCCGGTACGCCGTCGCGGTGCAACGGGCCCTGGGCGCGCCGCAGCAGGCGCCTTATGAGTCGGACGCAATCGGCATGCGGAACTTCGTGCCGGTTCGGGCGGAACACGTGCTGCCTTACCTGGCCAGCGATTTGGCGGTGTTTCGCCGTCCCGCGCGCTTTGCCTACATTGGCAACCATGCGCGCATGTTATCGCTTGCCGCCCGCTGCATTGCCGAGTTGGGATTCGAGACGCCGCTAGCCTACGCCGCCTCCCTGCTGAGGAGCGGGCCGCCGCCGGATGGAGCCAGACCCATCGAAGCCGCGGATCTTCCCGGCGCGCTACTGGCGGACTACGACCTGCTCATCTTCGACCTCAGCCTGGACGCCGCCCTGCTGGGCGGGAAACTGGTGGAGCGCGTCACCGATTGGCCGCGCCCGCTCCGCTACAGCCTGGGCGCCGTGGCGCGCTGCCTGGAAGCCTGCGCCGAACGCGCCGGCGCGGGCGGCGCGCGCGTCCCCGAAGTAATGGCGATCAACGCCAATCACCATACCTTCCGCGATTTCGTGAACCAGTTTCTCCTGCTCACGTTCACGCCCTTCGCCACGCATGTGCGCAAAGGGCGGCCGCGGGTGGGCGAGGAGCGCCGCTCGCGCTCCAACACGTGGAAGTACACCGAAGACAGTCTTCGGGCTTTCTTCGGCTACGATGTAGAAGACGATTCGGCGCCCCCTGTGGCGTTGAACGAGAGTGTCGATTTCACTTCCGCCGGCCATCCCGCCCGCTTCAAGGACGGCCATTGGGGCGCCACCGATTACACCGGCACCTGGACCGATGGCGACCGCGCAGTCTTCGTATTCCAGCCGCCTCCCGCCGCGGGCAACTTGCTCGTCTGCGTGCGCGTCAACGAGGTGTTCCTCGGACCGGAGGGCGACCCGATGCGGGTCGAGGTACTGTTGGACGGAGCCCGTTTGGCCCACTGGAGCTTCTACTCGCGCTACGAAATGGTGGATGCACGGGCGGCCATTCCCGCGGCATTGCTGGCCGGGAAGCCGGTTTGCCGGCTCGAGTTTCACGTGGAAACCCCGCAATCGGCGGCGCGCGTGGCTGTGTCCCAGGGCGTTCAGGTCATCGGCGACGATCCGCGCATGCTGGGTTTCAAGGTCCAGCGCATCATCTTCTTGAGCGGCGAGCGGCGCTTGTACAATCCCGGTCAGACCCTGGATTTCACCGCCGGCGGAACGGGCGCCATGTACGCCAACGAGTGCTGGGCGCTCCCCGACAATTTGGGCATGCAGACACTCGGCCCGCATGGCACCGTGACCCTGCTGCCCTCGCAGCCGATGGAACACGCGCGCGCCACTTTTACGGTGAACGACCTCGCCATCGGCGAAGGCTGCCCGTCGCAGACCGTGCGCGTTCTGTTCGACGGCCGGCCAGTAGCCAATTGGACGCTAGGGCCGCCGCGCGACGTGGGCGAATTGCGCATCCTGCTTCCCCCCGGCGCGCTGGCCCCCCACAAGCCCTCAACCTTCGCCTTCGAAATCGCCACGCCGCGCACCCCGGTGGAACTCGGCTGGTCCAATTGGGATACGCGCCCGCTGGGATTCCGGCTTGCGAAGTTGCGTATCGCACCGGTCCGAAAGCTGAAGTACCGTTTGGGCGAGCCTATCGATTTCGTGGATGCCGAGGACTTTCTGCTCTATGCCGGCGAGGCCGCGGGAACGGAATGGTCGCTGCCCGGCGCTCGCGGGTCATGGACGCTCGGCAACAGGGCCACTTTCCGGGTGCCGTTCGAGGAGCAGGTTTCGGGCGATCTGCCCATGGCGTTCGTAATCTCCGACTGCATGGTGTCCGCCGGTGCTGCAAGGCTGCCGGTGACCGTGAAAGCCAATGGCCAGGCCGTGGCCCAGTGGGTTCTGGAAAAGCGCGGCCCGCATCGCCAGTTCGCCACCATCCCCGCCGCCGTGCTGGCTGGTTCGGGGGAACTCACGGTCGCGTTCGAGATTGCCGAACCGCGTTCGCCGGAGTCGCTGGGGTGGAGCGCGGATTCCCGGCCGCTGGGCTTTCAATTGGCGCGGGCCGTGGCCGGCCGCAACCAGGTGGAAATCCCCAGATTCAAAGCCGTGGGCCGCGAGCGCCCCATGTACCGGCGCCTTTTGGGATTGCCCCGGTTCGCGCTGCACGTGGCGCGAATCCTGGCGCGGAGGATCCTCCAATGATCTCCGTAATCCTCTATGGCCGCAACGATTCCTACGGCTACAATCTCCACAAGCGAGGCGCCATCTCGCTGAATTGCCTGGCCGCGCAGTTGTCGGACCCCGACGACGAGATTCTCTTCGTGGACTGCAACACACCCGACGAGATTCCCACCTTCGTCGAAGCTATCTACGACACCCTGACCACTCAGGCGAAGGCCCGTTTGCGCGTCTTGCGAGTGCGCCCCGAGCTTCACCAGCGCCTGCTTGGCGGCCATACCCACCTGATGGTGGTCGAACCGCCCCCGCGCAACATCGCCCTGCGCCGTTCGAATCCCCGCAACCGCTGGGTACTGAATACCAACACGGACATCCTGCTGGTGCCGCGTCCCGGCTTCCGCGACTTGACGGAGGTGGTACGAGATCTGGCCGACGGGCTCTATACGCTGCCTCGCTTCGAACTGCCCGAGCCGCTGTGGGAGTCGTTTCAGCGTGACAATCCCGGCGCCATTCTGGAAAGTTGCCGCGACCTGGGCCCGCGCCTGCACCTCGACGAGGTGACCCTCTCGTTTCCCTTCAGCCGCTTCGACCAGGTGGGCGATTTCATGCTCTGCCCGCGCCAGATTCTGTGGGACATCCACGGCTTCGACGAGCGCATGATCTACGGCTGGCACTGCGACTCCAACGTCTGCCGGCGCTTGTACCTTCATTACGGCGGGCGCACCGGGAGTCTGGCGGACCGTCTGAAGGGCTACCATTGCGATCATACCCGCGTGCAGACCGGAATGCACCAGTTCGACATGCGGCTCGACAACAACGTCCTGCAGTTCGTCTTCTCCGTGGACGATCCATACGCCCGCCACCAGGCCGAGACCTGGGGTTTGCCGGACGAGCCCATCGAGGAACTGGATTTCGCCCGCGACCCGCACGCGCGCTACGCCGCCGCCGTCGAGCGTGTGCTGGGCGCACCGCAACAGGCGGACTACGAAGCAGACGCCATCGGACTGCGCAATTTCGTTTCGGTGCAGGCGGAACACGTGCTGCCTTATGTTGCCAGCGATCTGACGGTATATCCGCGCCATGCCCGCTTCGCCTACGTCGGAAACCACGCTCACATGCTATCGCTCATCGGCCGTTGCGTGGCGGAACTGGGATTCGAGAATCCGCTGGAGTACGCCGCCGCCCTTCTGAAGAGCGGCCCGCCGCCGGAGGGCGCAAAGCCCATCGCGGCCGCCTCGCTGCCCGAAGCGCTGCTGGCGGATTACGATCTGCTCATCTTCGATTTAAGCCTGGACCGCGACGGTCTCCGCGGGAAGCCGGGCGAGCGCCTCACGGACTGGCCGCGCGATCTGCGCTACAGTCTGGGCGCGGTGGCCCGCTGCCTGGAGTCCTGTGCCGAACGGGCCGGCGCGGGCGGTGGACGCGTCCCCGAGGTCCTGGCGATCAACGCCAATCATCATACGTTTCGCAACTTCGCGGGCCAGTTTCTGCTGCTCGCCGACACGCCCTATGCCACCCATGTGCGCAAAGGGCGGCCGCGGGTGGACGACGAACGCCTCTACCGGTCGAACATCTGGAAGTACGCGGCCGACGAACTGCGCTCGTATTTCGGCTACGACGTGGAGGACGATTCCGTGCCTTCCGTAGCGCTGGGCCAGAGCCTCGATTTCACCTCCTCCGGCCACCCCGCGCGGTTCAAGGACGGCCACTGGGGCGCCACCGACTACACCGGAACCTGGACGGATGGCGACCGCGCCATTTTCATGTTCCAACCGCCGGCGGTCACGGGCGACGTGATGGTCTCGGTGCGGGTGAACGAGACCTTCATCGGGCCGGAGGGCGACCCGATCCAGTTAGAAGTGCTGCTGGACGGAGCCCGGCTGGGCCATTGGAGCTTCTTCGCCCAATTCGAACTGGTAGATGCCAAGGTCACCATTCCGGCGGAGTCGCTGGCAGGGAAGACGGTCTGCCGGCTCGAGCTCCACGTGGAAAATCCGCAATCCGTGGCGCGCGCGGCCATCGCCAAGGGGCAGCAGGTAATTGGCGATGACCCGCGCATGCTGGGCATCAAGGTGCAGCGCATTCTGTTCCTCGGCCGCGATGCGCTTCGCTACGAACCCGGCCAGACGCTGGATTTTTCCAGGAGCGGCAACGGCACCGTGCACACCAACGAGTGCTGGTCGCTGCCCGACGATTTCGGCGCGTGGACCTTCGGCGGGCGCAGCACCCTGACGCTGATCCCCAGCGGGCCGATGGACCGCCGCGCTCAGCTCATCGTCGCCGTTAACGACGTCGCCGTCGCCAAGGAGTATCCCACCGCGGCCGTACGCGTGTCGTTCAACGGCCGCCATGTGGCCGATTGGACCTTCGGGCCGGCGCGGGATATGGGCGAGTTCGGCATTCTGCTGCCCCCCGGCGCCTTGCTCACCGCGGATCCGATTACCATCGCCTTCGAAATCGCCACTCCGCGCACGCCGGTACAGTTGGGCTGGTCCACCGAGGACACCCGCCCACTGGGTTTCCGCCTCGCGCGGCTGCGCATCGCTCCTGCCGGGCGCTTGAACTACCGGCTGGGCGACCCCATCGATTTTGTTGAGGGCGGCGATTCCCTGGTCTTCATGGGAGACGCCATGGGCGCGGAGTGGTCGTTGCCCGGCGCGCGCGGTTCCTGGACGCTCGGCGGCAGGGCCGGCTTCCGCGTGCCCTTCGATGAGCCCGTCTCTGGCGATCTGCCCTGCGCCTTCGTGGTCTCTGGTTGCATGCTCTCCGGCCAGGCCCCGAAACTGCCCGTGACCGTCAAGGCCAATGGCCAAACCGTGGCCGAGTGGGTGCTGGACAACCGGCGGCCGCACCTCCAGTTCGCCACCATCCCCGCCTGCGTGGTTGCGGCGGCGCCGGAACTGGCCATCGCGTTCGAGATCGCCGAACCGCGCTCGCCCCAATCGCTGGGCTGGAGCGCGGACGCCCGGCCGCTGGGCTTTCAACTGGCGCGCGCGGTGATCGGGCGCAACCAGGTGGACATCCCCAAATTCAAGGCCGTGGGCCGCGAGCGTCCCATGTACCAGCGCATTCTGGGCCTGCCCGGATATGCCGTTCATGTGGCGCGCATCCTGGCCGCGAGGTATCTGAAATGAACGTCGTTGCCGGAAAGAATCTGCCCCTGGCGGGCTTGCGCATCGCCATCACCCTGCCCCCGCACGGCTGGTTTGGAGGCGTGGATTACAACTTCGCCATCGAAATGTCGGAGGAGTTGCGCCTGTTGGGCGCGGCGGTGTTCGACGTGGACGTGGCCGGCTTCACCAGCCAGAACGAGATCTATATCGCCAGCGTCATCGAGGGCCTCAAGGCCTTTCGCCCCGACGTGGCCGTCTCGCTGCCCAACGCGCTCTACATCCTGCTCTGCGCCACGCGCGAGCAGAAGAACATCTTCCGCGACATCCTGAAAGTTCCCACGCTGATGCTGTGGGACCACGGCCTGTTGCAGCTTCCGCGGCAGATTCTGAACCACAATCCCACCACGCCGGAGGAATCGCAGAAGGGCGCCATCCGCCGCATCCGCCGGGTGCTCAACCACCCCTTGTATCTGCACTATTCCCCCGACAAGGGCCACATCGCCGCGCTCGACCAGTTGGGTGTGGTGCCGGCGGGAGACGTGCGGTTCTTCCTGCAGCCGGCCTACCCCAATTTCGTCCGTTACGGCTACCGCACGCCGCCCCGCAACACCTTCCGCAGCCGGGTGGCCTTCGCCGGCAACGTGTATATCAAGGCTGCGAACGACCTGCCCTTCCGCAACAACCCGCTCCTCGCCGGCGTCGAATCGCGCGTGGTGGAGGCCAAGAAGGCGAACCTCGAGAAGTGCCTCTGGGACCTGCTAATGGCCGAGATCCACACGCTCGGCCCGGCCGGCCGCAAACGGCTCAGCCTCGACCGGAACTCCACCTTCTTCTGGAACTTCATGCACGAGGAGATCGAATTGGTGGGCAACACGCAGGTGCGCCTGGCGGTGCTCACGGGACTCAAGCGCGAGTTCGATTTCTACGGCAACTTCATGGAGCCCAAGAGCGTGGCGAGCCTCCGCGACCAGTATCGAGTCCGCTTCCTCAAGTGCCTGGACTACTTCACCGAGTTGCCCATCCTGTTCATTAACAGCGACGTGATCGTGGACGTGGTCAACCTGGGCTACAACACCGGCGTTTCGCCCAAGATCATGGGCTGTTTCGCCTCGGGCGGGCTGATCCTCTTCGATTACAAAGAGGATTTCGGCCGCATCATGGGCGACGTGGCGGACCAGGTGATGTACCGCGACCTGGACCACCTGAACCGCCTGGTGGACGAGTACCTCACCAACCCGCACCGCCGCCAGGACGTCTCGCGATACCTGCAACACCGCGTGATCTCGGAATTCAGTTTCGGCGTGCTGGCCAAGCGGCTGCTGGTGGACGAGCCGGCCTGGAAGAAGCGGTAGCGGGGCGCGCTACTTCTACGCGATTACCGCGCCGGCGGCCGTCTTCGTTGGCGATGTCCATCCAACTGCCCATCATCTGCCAGGCCGCGGCGATCTTGCCTTTCACCTGCGCCGCCTTGCCGGCGTAATCGTCGGGATGTGCCAGGCGGTCGACAGGTTTTCCCGTTTGGCCTTCTTGGGTGCGGGCGGCGTCGGCACTGGGCGAGGCCGCCCGCGCCAGCCCTGGCGGTGGGGCTGTTCGGGTCCAGGTGTTACGATGTCATTCGCATAGGTATGAGATATCCCATCGTCATCGCGATTCTCTCCATCCCCTGGTCTTTCTGGGGACAGACTCAGAGTTCCCCAGCGAAGCCCGCCGCGCCGCTGCCCCGCATCGCGCAAGACGGGCCCGTCAAGCAGATGTTCGTCGACGGAAAACCGTTCCTCATGCTGGCGGGTGAACTCCACAACTCCAGCGCTTCCAGCGTGGAGTACATGAAGCCCATTTGGGATCGTTTGGCCGCGATGAATCTCAATACGGTGATTGGAACGGTGACCTGGGAGCTGACCGAACCCGAGGAGGGCAAATTCGATTTCAGCCTGGTGGACGCGCAGATCCAGGAGGCGCGCAAGCGTCACCTGCACCTGGCGCTCATCTGGTTCGGCTCCTGGAAGGTGAGTTCCGGTTTGGCGCCGGTGTGGATTAAGAAGGACCCCGCGCGCTTTCCGCTTCTCGTGATCCACCCCGCCGCGGGAGGCCGTGGCGGCGCGGGCGCGAGCGACCGCTACGAAGGTTCGCTGAGCGCCTTCGCCGGGCAAAATGTGGCGGCCGATGCGCGGGCCTACGCCGCGCTGATGCGCCATATTCGCGAGACCGATCCGCAGCACACCGTCATTCTGATGCAGGTGGAGAACGAGCCCGGCGTGTCGGGCGATAGCCGCGACCGGTCGCCGCTGGCGGAAGCCGCCTGGGCCAAGCCCGTGCCGGGCGATCTGATGACCTTCCTAACGAAAGACAAGGCGGGCCTGTTGCCCGAACTGCAGGAAGTCTGGGGACGCAACGGTTACAAGACCTCCGGTACCTGGGCCGAGGTGTTCGGAGACGACGCGCGCGCCGACGAAATCTTCATGGCCTATTTCATCGGCCGGTACCTGAACCGGGTTGTCCAGGCCGGCAAAGCGGAATTGAACATCCCGATGTACGCGAATGCGTGGATATACTCGGTGACCGGAACGCCCAATCCGGGGACATATCCCAGCGGCGGCCCGGTGGCCCGAGTCATGGATATTTACCGCGCCGCGGCGCCCGCGTTTGACTTCATCGGACCGGATATCTACGACAAGGAGTTCAAGGAGATCTGCGCGCTCTACACGCGCGCGGGCAATCCGCTGTTCTTCCCCGAATCGCGGAACTCACCGGCCAACTATTTGTACGCGGTGGGGAGGCACGCGGCGCTGGGGGTGTCCCCGTTCGGCGTCGACGATGCGTCCGCCGACGGCCAGTTCGCGCGGCTTTACAAGCTTCTCGGAGGATTCAGCGCCCAGTTGGCCGCATGGCAGGCGGCCGGCAAGGTGACCGCGCTGCTGGTGGATGGCGACCAACCCGAGACCGCGTCCTTGGGCGGATACAGGATTACCATCGGCCGCGGCGGGTTTGGCCGCGGAGGGCGCGGTGCAGCCGCAGGCGCTGCGCCTCCGGCACCGATTGGCCAGAACTGCGTGGGCGCTTTTAACGGCTGTGAGACGCCCGAGACCCGGCCGTTCGCGCTCATAGCGAATATCGCGCCCGATGAGTTCCTGTTCGTGGGCTCCAACTGTACACCCAGCTTCGCCTTGGAATCGGGTCCCGGGCGGGCCGTGGTCGCTTCTAAGGACGAGGGGCACTACGAGAACGGCAAGTGGATCGCCGGCCGCAGGCTCAACGGCGACGAAGCCGGCCGGGGCCTTCCAGGAAACGGCGTCATCGGCATGCTGCGGGTCAAGCTGTTTCGAGTGGAGTGACGCGGGTTGGGAGCCTGGCCACGACTTGGCCCCGGCTTGACCCCGTCGGGGCCCTCGCCTGGAGCGCGTGAATCCGTGGCGCAATCGTGCTAAGTTACCGTTAAAGCGGCTGGCTAGTGCCTAGACAGCAAGGTTCAGTTCCTTTCCCGCCGGGCCGCTGGCTTACGCTCGCGGTTCTGCGCGGAACTGCTAGTGTAATCGAGCGGCCCGGCGGAGACACAGAACCACGCGGTCGAGGACCTGGATTGATCGGCAGCTTATGTTCCGGCGAGGAATGCGGGCGCGCGGCAAGAGGCACGCGCAAGGAGAATACGGTGAAGCGCAGAGATTTTCTTACGAAGGGTACGGTGGCCGCGGGGCTGGCCAGTTCCACGAAGTTGCTCGAACCGCTACAGGCGGTTCAGGACGCTGCCCCGAAGCCCGCGCAGCAGGAGATTCGCTCCGCGGAGTACCTGCAACGCGCCAGGCAGGACAAGTATCTGCCGAAGCCCGCGGTGCAGCGGGAATCGAGTGGGCCCGTACCTGTCTCGCCGATGCCGCTGGCGGAACGGGTCCGGCGGAACATCGTGCCACGGCGGGGCTTTTGCAGCATCGCGCCTGCCAGCGATGCGCTGCTCATCTCCGGCAATGGGGCGATGAGTATTGAGACGGCGTGCGATCCCTACTCGGAGCAGATCGCCTTCCGCCACGAAAGCCTGTTCACGCCGCATAAGAGGCCCTTTGAGGCGCCCAACATCGCGAGCATTCTCCCGCAGGTGCGGCAGTTGCTGCTGGATGGGAAGTACCACGAAGCCGCGAGACTCGGCTACGACGAGTGGCACAAGACCTCCATAACGGGAGGTGGATTTGGCGGCGGAGGCGGGGGATTCTCGATGCGCCTGGAGTATCCCAAGACCGCGTCGGTCAAGAACTATCTTCGCACCGTGGATTTCGAAAGCACCGAGTTGCAGGTCCACTGGACCGACGAGCGCGGCGAGTGGGTTCGCCGGACCTTCGCGTCCCGGCCCGATAACGTCGTGGTTCAGTGGCTCACCGCGCCGCAAGGACAGCCTCTGAATGTCCGAATCGCGATGCAAAGGTCGGCGGGGGGTGGCCGCGGCATGGGAGGAGGAGGCCTGCAGGGCGCAGCCGGCGGGCGGGGAGGCGCGCCGGCCGCCGCTGCGGCACCTGCCACACCAGGCAACGCCCACCAGGACTTCAACGAACAGCGCCTGATTTTCAAAGGCATCTTCGATCCCTCGGTGAGCAACAAAGGCTATGCCGGCGTGACCCGCGTGGTTCGCACCGGCGGCTCGGCCCACATGGACGGCGACACGCTGCTGGTCGAGAATGCGTCGTCCGTGATGCTGCTCACGCGCATCGAGCCTTTCGATAACTACAGCGAGGAGCAGGTGGAAGCGCTGCGGAAGGCAGTGGAAGGGATCGCCCCGGACTATGCGGCGCTGTTGGAGCGGGCCCGCAAGGTGCAGTCGGAGATGCTCAACCGCGTCACTGTGGATTTCGGAGGCGCCTCGAAACATGGCATGTCCAGCGAGGAGCTTCTGTCCGATCAGCGGTCGAGCGCGGGCTATTCGGGCGCTTATCTCGAGAAGTTATTTGAAATGTGCCGCTACTGGTTCATCCTTACCAGCGGCAAGTACTGCACCATGTCGGCCGAGACCAATGCCAATATCAACCTGCAGATCGCCCCTGGCCCGCAGGGCGATCACCGGGAAGGCATGGACGCCTACTTCAACTGGATGGAGAGTCTGTACCCGGACTACCGCACCAACGCCAAGAACATCTACGGAATGCGCGGCGCCCATTATTCCCTCACGCCAACCAAGGACGAGGGCGTCGATAAGATGTACGACATAGCTAATTCGACCAAGGAGGTATGGCCGCATCCCTACTGGCTTTCCGCCGGAGGTTGGTGCGTGCGCCTGTTCTGGGACCACTACCTGGTAACGGGAGATCTGGAATTCCTGCGCAAGCGCGTGGTGCCGGCTTATAAGGATCTGGCGCTATTCTACGAAGATTTCCTGACGGTCACCGACAAGAATGGGAATTACATCTTCGTCCCATCCTTCTCGCCGGAGAACAATCCCGGCAACCTGGACCCTTCGTGCATGTTAGTGATTAACGCCAGCATGGACATTGCGGTGTGCCGCGAGGTCCTGGCGAACTTGGTGGAGGCTTGCGAGTTGCTGGGTATCGAGGCCGCGAGCGTTCCGAAGTGGAAAGCCATGCTGGCCAAGTTGCCGCCCTACCTGATGGAACCGGACGGCAGCATGAAGGAATGGGCCTGGCCCTCGCTGGCGGAGCGTAACGATCAACGGCATATCTCTCATCTCTACGGCGCCTGGCCGGGCGACGAAATCGACCCCGACCGCACGCCGATGCTGGCAAAGGCCGCGTTGATCGCCGACCGTCACCGCGTTCCGGAGCGGCTGGCCGCTCATGGCCGCTGCCATCGCGCATTGGTTGGGGCGCGGCTCAAAGACAGCTACCTGGTGGATAGCGAACTGCGGCAACTGATTGAAGAGGGCAACGTGGGCTCGACGCTGCGGTGTTCCCACGATCCCTACGCCGGGGCGATGCCGGATGCGCAAGGCGGGATTCCAATGATCATGATGGAGATGCTGGGTTACTCCCGCCCCGGAGTGATCGAGGTACTTCCGGCGCTTCCGCCCTCGCTGCTCAAGGGATCCATCAACGGGATGTTACTGCGCACTTTTGCGCGGCTCGACAAACTGTCCTGGGACATGGAAGCCCGGACCGTGGATTTGACGGTTACCTCGGCCAGGAAGCAGGATGTCACGTTGATTGCGCGGCAGGGCATCGAAGCGGTTTCCGCTTCGCCCGGAGTTTTGGCGGCCAAGCCACAGGCTGGGAAGGCGGCCTGCGACCTGCACTTACCGGAAGGAAAGCCGGTGGAAGTTCATCTGAAGCTGGGACGGCGCAATCCGTTGGAATGGGTCAACTGGGTTGCCTGATGGAGGAAACTATGAAACGCAGAGATCTTCTTAAGACAAGCGCCGCCGCCGGCTTGATGGCTTCTCTGGAGATATCGCCGACGCTCGCCGCAGCCGAAAGCGATCCTCCAAAAACATCGGCGCAAACGGGAGTGCCGCCGGCGGACAATCGTCCCGCCGAATATCTTCAGCGCGCGCGGGGGGATGCGTTCCTGCCCAAGCCGCCCGCGCCCACGAGACCGTACCCGGTTTCGCCGATGCCGCTGGCGGAACGGCTCCGGCGAAAGATCGTTCCGCAGCGGGGCTTCTGCAGCATCGCGCCTGGCAGCGTGGTCAGCGAGAGTCTCACCTCCGGCAATGGAGCGATGAGCGTCGAGTTGATGGGAGATCCCTACGCGGAGCGGATCCTGTTCCACCACGAGAGCCTGCTCATGCCGTGGAAGAAGCCCGTGGAGGCCCCCAATGTCGCGAGCATTTTCCCGCAAGTACGGCAAATGGTGCTGGACGGGAAGAACCGCGAGGCCATGGCGCTCGCCCTCCAGCACATGAATGATGGCCCGATTAAGCAGGACACCGAGCCGCACCTCACCGTCCCGGCGTTCCTGATGCAGCTCGATCTTCCGAAAGCCGCGGCGGCGAAGAACTATATCCGCACCGTCAATTTCGAAAACGGCGAGATCAAGGTCGCCTGGACCGACGAGCGCGGCGACTGGCTTCGTCAGACGTTCGCTTCCCGGCCCGATAACGCCGTGGTTCAATGGCTCGCCGCGCCCGCGGGGCAGACGGTGAACGTCCGCATCTCCTTGCAGAAGTCCGCAGAGTGGAGCATGCTTTCCGGGATGGACTGGGGCAGCCACTCGGGAATTGGCGCCACCGCGCCCGACCGGGGAGCGTACACCCCGGGAGCGTCGGGATCGCCCGCCCAAGTGCCCGCCCCGAAGGGCGTCGAAGCCAACGAGGTCCGGCAGGACGTCAACGAAGAGCGGCTGACTTACAAGTGCCATTTGGATCCCTCCGTGGACAACAGCGGCTACGCCGGAGTGGTTCGCGTGGTGCGCAAGGGCGGATCGGCCCGGATCGACGGCGACACGCTGGTGGTCGAGAATGCGTCATCCGTGATGCTTCTCACCCGCATCGAATGGTTCGCCGATTACAGCGAGGACAAAGTGGACGCGCTGCGGCGGGCGGTGGATCGACTCACCCCGGATTATGCGGCATTGCTTGACCGGCAACAAAAGGTTCAGGCCGAGGCCTTCAACCGCGTCACGGTGGACTTCGGCGGAGCCTCGCAATATGGCATGTCCACGGAGGAGCTTCTGGCAAATCAGCGGTCGAGAGTGGATTACTCGCCCGCATTGCTGGAAAAAGTCTTCGGCATGGGACGCCATTGGTTCATCCTCAACACTGGCAAGTATCCCAGTATAGCGGCCGAGATCAACTCGACCATCGACCTGCAAACGGCGGGCGCGGCGCAGGGCGGCTTGCGGGAGGGCTTGGAAGCCTACTTCAAATGGATGGAGAGCCTGGCGCCGGATTGCCGGGTCAACGCCAGGAACATCTTCGGCCTTCGCGGCGCGTCGTATCCTCTCTTTCCGGACAAGGGGATCGGCGCCAGTTTCTATTACACCGCCAACTCTACCATCGGAATCTGGCCTTACTGGATTTCCGCCGGAGGCTGGTGCGCACGTCAGTTCTGGGACCAATATTTGGTTACCGGAGACGTGGAATTTCTGCGTGATCGCGTTGTGCCGGTGTATAAAGAGCTGGCGCTATTCTACGAAGACTTCCTGACGGCCACCGACAAGAATGGGAACTACATGTTTGTCCCGTCCATTTCGCCGGAGAACGTGCCCGGCACCACGGACCCGTCGGGGCCTACGCTGATCAACGCCACCATGGATATCGCGGTGTGCCGGGAAGTCCTGACCAATTTGATCCAGGCTTCGGAGATTTTGGGCGCCGACGCGGGCAGCGTGCCGAAATGGCAGGCGATGCTGGCCAAGATGCCCCCCTACCTGCTGGAACTGGACGGCACCCTGAAGGAATGGGCCTGGCCCACGTTGCAGGAGCATTACACGCATCGGCACGTTTCTCATCTCTACGGGGCTTGGCCGGGCGATGAAATCGATCCCGATCGCACGCCACAACTGGCTCGCGCCGCGGACATAGCCTGCCGAAGGCGCACGGTCGATGCGTTAGCCACGGCGGTGGCGGGCGAAACTCTGCCGGCTTTTAGCCGCTGCCATCGCGCACTGGTTGGGGCGCGGCTCAAGGACAACGTCATCGTGGATGTGCAACTGCGTCAATTGATGGAGCAGGGCTACGTCAGCAGCGGGCTGCGGTGTTCGCGCGAGCCTTATGGCCAGCCGGTGCCGGATGCGCACGGCGGAATTCCGGCGATCGTCATGGAAATGCTGGCCTACTCGCGGCCCGGCGTCATCGAGGTGCTTCCCGCCCTTCCACGGCCGCTGGTAAAGGGCTCGATTAGCGGCATGCTGCTCCGCACGTTTGCGAAGCTCGACAAACTGGCCTGGGATATGGACGCCCGGACCGCGGACTTGACGATCACCTCCGCAAGAAAGCAGGATGTTACGCTGATTGCCCGGCATGGCATCGAAGCGATTTCCGCCTCCCCGGGGGTTTTGGCGGCGAACCCCCGGCGGGGCGTGGCCGACTGCGGGTTGCATCTGCCGGCGGGAAAGCCGGTTGAACTTCATTTGAAGCTTGGATTGCGCGCGCCGCTGGATTGGGCCGCCGGGGCAACCATTTAGGCAACGTAAATAAATAAACTTTACAAGTACCGCCGAATGTGTTATGACGTTGGGCATGGACGCGGACGCCCAACTCAACCAGTACTTTGCGGGGATGTGGCCGCATCTGGACGAACACGCGCGCCGCGTGGTGGCCGCGAGCAAAGCCGTGGAACTGGGTTATGGCGGCGTTTCGCGAGTCAGCCGCGCCTGCGGGCTGTCGCGCGTCACGTTGATCAAGGGCGTGGAGGAATTGCAGGCCGCGCCGCCGGCCCCGGGCCGGATCCGCCGCGCGGGCGGCGGACGACATGCGTTGACGTTCAACGATCCCGGCTTGGCGCCCGCCTTGGACGGTATGGTCGAGCCTACGGCGCGTGGCGACCCGCAGTCGCCCCTGCGTTGGACCTGCAAAAGCGCCCGCATCCTAGGGGCCGAACTGAGCGCCCGGCACCACCCGGTCAGCCACACCAAAGTCACCCAACTCCTACGGGAGGATGGCTACAGCCTGCAGGGCAACCGGAAGACCGAGGAGGGGGACGATCGTCCAGATCGCGACGCGCAGTTCCAGCACATCAACCGTGCCGTCAAAGGCGCTTTGCGAGCGGGTGAGCCGGTCATTTCCGTGGACACGAAGAAGAAGGAATTGATCGGGAATTACCAAAACCAGGGCCGCCAGTGGCGCAAAGCAGGGACCGCGGAAAAGGTCAACGGACATGATTTTCCCGGTCCCGAGGTGCCCCGCGCCTTTCCCTACGGGATCTACGACCTGGGGCGCAACACCGGCTTCGTCAACGTGGGCACGGACCATGACACGGGCGCGTTTGCGGTGGCTTCGATTCGCGGCTGGTGGCGTGCAGAAGGCCGCCGTCTGTACCTGCCCGCACGGCGACTGTTGATTACCGCCGATGGCGGTGGCAGCAACGGCTGGCGGCTGCGGCTGTGGAAGTGGGAGTTGCAACGCCTGGCCGACCAGACTGGGCTGGCGCTGACGGTCTGCCATTTCCCGCCGGGCACGAGCAAGTGGAACAAAGTGGAACACCGTTTGTTCTCCTTCATCTCGTCCAACTGGCGCGGCGAGCCGCTGCGCGATTACGAGACGGTGGTGCGGCTGATCGCAGGGACAACGACCGCCAAGGGACTGCAAGTGACCTGCCGTCTGGATCATCGCCGATACCCGGTTGGGCGCCGAATCACGGACGAAGAACTCGCGCACGTGAACCTGACGCCCGACGAATTCCACGGCGAATGGAATTACACGATTCATCCATCCAAGAAACACCAGTTGTAAAGTTTATTTATTTGCGAAGCCTAACCGTGTTCCGTGCCCGGACTACCCTGTGTCGAATTCAAGACAACGGCTTACGATCTCAGAGACGCCGGCCTGGCAATGGTTCACCTGGATGGCTCACACGACGGGCCGGTCGGGATTCTGGCGGTCGTCCCCCGCGACCGGCGTAAGCTACTAAGGGACGACTTCGCCTTCGAATTGATGACCATCGTCAGTTTTCTCGGCTCACCCGTTAACAGTGGCTGCGAACTCCAGATCAACGACTACATCGAAGCGGCCCTGCGGGCGGAACCGTCGGCTACGCAGATCTTCGCGGTGGAAACGGCGGAACTGAGCTCCGATACCGGCATTGTGCTGTCGGCGCACTTCGAGCACCTGGCGGTGGCGATGCTGGAATGGATGGCCAGCCGGGAACCGCGGGACGACGAGATGCCCGGACTCGAGGAATACAAAGCCCGCACACTCGTCCCTGGCGATTGCCCGCCAGCCGCAATCCCCGTCCACGGACCTTTGCGGTTTGACGGCAACGTGGTGAGTCAGCCTCAAAGCATTCGTTAGGAACCCGGAGTATTCACAAGCGCTACCAATGGTGCGATCGATGCACAAAACAACCGGACCTCACTCTCCAGCCCCGATGGTGCACAACATGGAGGGGTCTGGCACGCCGGGTCAAAGCAAGGCCGGTGAGTTACTGGATTCCGATGAAGACTTCGGGGTCCCGGTTTGCCCAACGCGCGGTTTGGTTGGTGCAACGGACACAGGCGGCGCCGCCGGGTGGGTGGCTTCGGTGGCGATCGATAACAGCCTTTCGAGACTGTTCGTCGCCGCTTACCTGCTCACGGGCTGCGCGAAACAAGCCGAAGCCGCGGTGTCGGAGAGCATCCGGCGGTTGGGCACCGATGCGACCCGGGCCGGGCGCCTTTCCTGGAAGGCGATCGATGCCGCGCTCATGCGGGAAGGCCGGGCGGCGGACCAGACGGCGGACGAAGCGGCGGCCGCGCTTCCGCTCGAACTCGCGCGGGTGCTGCGTCTGTCGCCGCTGCTTCGCCGTTGTTTCGTATTGCGCGTGCTGATGGCGATGCCCCGTCAATATTGCGCCGGGCTACTGCGCATCGACGCCGAACAAGTGGACGCGAATTCCTCTCTGGCCGCCCAGGAACTGGCCAGGTCCGTGGCAGGGGAGACGGCAAACTGAGATGCTATGGCCACTAACCTGCAAGCTCAGATCGAGGGCCTACGGGGGAGATTGTGAAAAGGACCTGCCTTATCGTTGACGACGAACCGGCAATCCGCGCTTATCTGGCGGCGATCTTCCGGCGGGAACGGTACCTGACGGTTGAAGCCGAGAATGCCGTTCAAGCGCTCAGGATGGTTCGCAAGCTCAATGGCGGTCTGAACCTGATCGTGAGCGACGTTACCATGCCAGGGGACATGGACGGCTTCGACCTGGCATATGCGGTCCGCAATGAGTTCCCGGCTATCCCAGTAGTCCTGGTCTCGGGTTTCGCGGATTCGGGAGCGGCAAAGCAGGGGCGCGCGGACTTTCCTTTTCTAAGCAAGCCTTTCACGCCCCAGGAACTCTTGACGGCGGTGAACAGGGTAGCCCCCGGTTCATCCGGTGACTTCCGCGCATCTTCGTAAACCGCGGGCTTTCTGCGGCGTAGCGGCCACTCGAAAGCACGTTTCCGGGAGCGCGGCCCGTCGATTTTTGGGCAATTTACCCAAAATCAAGGCAAAACAAAGGACTTACGGCTTATTTTTGGGTAAATCGCCCAAAACCGGTGCGATACCCTATCCGAGGCAACCTGACGCTTCTCCCTCCAACCACCTTTTGCCTGCCCTTTGGGCGCCTACCCTTCTCCCTTCTGTATAATCGTCTGCGTAGGGCTTGGCGGCCGGTACCGCCGGGTTTACCCACACCTGTGAATCCTATGCACGTTTTCCCGGTTTCCGCGTCATTCAGTTAGGAACTTGTGAAAACGGCAGAAGTTGCGAGCCTGATGAGCGACGCCGTCGAGCCCGGTCCGGAGCTCCTTGACCGACAGAACCATTTTGTTTCCGAGCACTTACGCCGGGTGTTCCTGCAGGTTTACCGGATTGTCCGGAACGTCGCCGATGCCCAGGATCTGACGCAGGAAACTTTCATCAAGGCGTTGCAGCGGCGGGAGCAATTGAAGGACGGGCAGAAGGCCGTCCAGTGGCTTTCAAGAATTGCCACCAATACGGCGATCGATTTTCTTCGCCGAAGCGGGCGGGTGCAGTTAACGGAGATTGACGACTACTCGCCCAGCCATGAGGACAGCCCGGAGACCCTGGTGCTGCGGGGCGAGCATCGGGACTACCTGGCGGATGGCATGCGCCTGTTGAGCCCGCGTGAGCGCGCGGCGCTGATCCTGCGCGATGTGGAGGATTTGCCGGCGGAGGAAGTGGCCCGCCGGTTGGGTTGTTCCAAGGCCACCGTGCGTTCGCACATTGCCAACGCGCGGACGAAGTTGAAGAAGTACGTGGAAGGACGGAAGCGATGAGAGCCATCAAGCATCCCAGTGAAAAGGCGCTGGCGCTGCACGCGGGCGGGGACCTCGGTCCTATCGCCCGATGGCGTTGCGCGCGCCACCTCAAGCGCTGCGAAGCCTGCCGGGAAGAAATTGCGGCGTTCCAAGGCTCGCGGCGGATGGCGGCGGATCTCTCGAACATGCCGGAGATTCCCTGGAGCCGGCTGGCGGCGGAGATGCAGGCCAACATCCGGCTGGGCCTGGCGGCGGGCGAATGCGTAGGCGGGGAAGAGGCGCAAACCGAAGCCATGCCGGCGCGCTTTCCTGGCTTGCGCGCGGCCGTGGCGATGGCCAGCCTGGCGGTGGTGGTGGCCGCGGGGTTGATGCTGCAACGGCCTCCGGCAGCCGGGAACCGAGCCGTGCCACCAGCCGCGGCGTATGCCCGGCGCGACGCTTCAATCGAGGAAGTGACTTACTCGGCCAGCGCGGAGGGCTCGACCGGGGATAGCTTTGTGGATCCCGTCACTGGCGACGTGACCATCAGAAGGGAATGGTGAGAACCATGGCTAGCGGATTGGCGGTGCGGTGGTTGGGAATCGGGGCGTTGAGCGTGGCCGCGGGGCTGGCGCAGGAGACCGTGCTTCCCTCGACGGCCATCAGGATCAGCCTTTCCAAGGATTCGCCGGTGACGCTGCTGGGGCTGGACCCGCGCGATTCGCGCTTCACGGCGCGCGGCGGGGCCATCATGGTGGATCTGGACGCGCTGCTCACGCTGCGCAATACCGGCTTGCGCGGCATTCACGGCATCACCCTGCGCGTGGTGTCGCAGGAAGTGGCCATGGGCGGCCGGGCCTCGGTGTGCATTCCGCGGCTCAACGTCGCCCCTGGCGAGACGTTTCCGGTTCACATCGTGCAGCACCTGGTGCGTCCGTCGGCCTTCGCTGGCGGCCCCATGGTGGAGGTGAGCCTGGACGGCGTGCTGTTCCAGGACCTCTCCTTCTGGGGTCCCGACCAGTTGCACTCCCGCCGCGACATGATCGCCTGGGAAATGGAAGCTCAGCGCGACCGCGAGTATTTCAAGCGGATTCTGGCTCGCTCCGGCCGCACCGGCTTGCAACAGGCCATCCTGCGGGAGATGGACCGGCCGCAACTCGACCGGCCCATGATGCTGCGCACGCCCGCCGCCACTTCGACCGCACTGGCCTCGGGTGAACGCAGCGAGCGGTTCGCGTTCGTCGAGTTCCCGAATTCGCCGGTGGAACCGGTGGACGGCACGGCCATGGTGATGGGCAACCAGGTGCGCGCCCCACACATTGAGGTGCGTAACCGCGGATCGGTGGCCGTGCGGCACGTGGAAATCGGATGGCTGGTGAAGGACCCCTCGGGCCGCCAATACCTGGCGGCGGCGGTTCCCTCCTCGCAGCCCGATCTGCAATTGGCTGCCGGCGGCACGGCCAGCTTCGCCCAGGACTCCTCCATGAAACTCTCCCGCAACGGGCAGCCGCTGGAGATCCGCGGCATGGTGGGCTTCGTCAGCCAGGTGGAATTCACCGATGGCAAGGTATGGGTTCCCAGCCGCCAGAACCTGGATGAGACCGCCCTGCGCAATGTATTGCCGCCTTCGGCCGAGGTGCTCCGCCTGACGGAGCTGTACCGCAAGGGGCTAGACGTGCTGATCGGGGAACTCGGCAAGCCGTAGCGGCACTGCCGAGCCTAGTGAATCTCCGGGAAGTCCGGGCGCGATGCCAGAGTCTGCGCTGCGCTTCGTAGCCGGTCGGGGGTGTCCGCCCACAACCACAGCGCGGAGCCATCGGGTCCCTCGAACAACTCGGCGCCACCCAGGTGGAGCAGCACCGGCCCGGAAGGCCTCTGCCGCGTCGAAAGGCGAATGGTGAACGCGCGTGCGTCCGCGGCCTTGCTCCCCTCTGCCACGATGTGCACGGGCAACTGGAAAGCGGTCGCCAGGGATTCCAGCGGCATCGCCGCATCGGCCAGCGCCAACGATATCGAAGAGGGACCATCGGAATCCACGGCGACGGAGATAGCGGTGCGACCGGCCAGTGCGCGATTCCAGAACTGCGAGAACGCATCGCTTTGTTCCATGCCGCCGCGAATGGCGATCAAGGCCAGAAATGCCGCGATCAGGCTGGGCGCGGCCAGTTGCCAAAGGAGCATGGGCGGGGCGGCGAGGTTAGCCGCGGAGCCGGACTCGGGTTGCGCCACCAGCGGCACGAATCTCGGCGCGTAGCTTCCCGGCGGCAACTCGATGCGGATGCCGGCCCGCGGAGCCTCCGTGTCGTAGTGCCCGGCCAGGCGTTTGCGCACGTCGTTGGCGCGCACGCGAACACCGCAGTCCGCGCCGGTATCGTAGTCCGGCGATTTTCCGAGCACCGCCGCGCCTATCGTCCGTTCCTTCAGTAGATCGCCCCGCCCGGCCAGCGCCTCCTCCACCACGAAGCGCAGAAACGCCGTGCTGCGCGGGCTGAGGCGGAACGATGGGCCGCGCAGGATCGAGATCAGCTCGAAGGCCACCGCGGCTGAAAACTCGTCATCGCCCGCCGCAATCCCTGGCTGCACCCCCGCCCGCAAGAGACGCGGCTTTTCGGCGGGTGAGAGAACTGCGTTCATGGGCGAAACTCCGGCTAATCCGCAGAGTAGCGCCATTGCGGCCCGGCAGACCAGAAAATAGTTCATGACCGAAGGGTTTCATTACGATTACAAAGACTCGCGGGGCTTCCGATAAATGCCCTAGTCCTCAGTCAGTTGCGTGAAAGCTGAACCGTTCGGAACGTGGCCGGAGGCGGCGGAAAGCGGTACCTTCCAACTTCACCCTCATGCACTCTTCCGCGGCAACTCTCGAACAGGCGGCAACCGGCGGCGGTGAACGCCCACTGCGCGCGCGCTGGTCGTACTGGCGATTCCGCATCTTCGTGGCGGCCTGGGTGCTCTACGCCTGCTACTATTTTTGCCGCAAGAATTTCAGCGTTGTCATGCCGATGATGGCGCGCACCAGCCACTACAGCAATTTCGATCTGGCGCACGCGGTCTTCGTCTTCAGCTTGGCCTACGCGGCGGGCCAATTCATCGCCGGCGCGCTCGGCGACCGGTTTGGCGGGCGCCTGGTGGGCAGCGCCGGCGGATTCCTCTCGGCCGCCTGCACGGCCGCCATGGCGCTCACGGGCAGTTACCAGGCGATCGTTCTTTTACAGATCGGTAACGGGCTGGGCCAGGGTTGCGGTTGGTCGGCGTGCCTCAAGATTCTGGGAGCGTGGTTCGCGCGCAAGGAACGGGGGACGGTGATGGCGTGGTGGGGCACCTGCTACGTTCTGGGCGGATTCCTGGCCACCGTCTTCGCCACCTTCGCGGCCACTCAGATGTTCCTCGCACCCTCGATGGGATGGCGCCGCGGCTTCCTGTTCCCCGCCATTGTCCTGGCTTCGGGAGCGCTCTGGTTCGCCATCCGCGCGCGCAACCTGCCGCGGGACGAATCCCTGCCGGCCGCCGAAACCGCGGGATCGGAACCAGCCGATAGCGGCGATTGGTGGGAAGCCGCGCGCACTCCCGAAGTCTGGATCCTCGCCGGCATGTATTTCTTCCTGAAGATCACGCGCTACTCGCTGCTCTTCTGGCTGCCGCTGTATCTGGTGCAGCGCATGCAATACAACGAGGCGCAGGCCGGATACACGTCGTCGCTCTTCGAACTGGTGGGCTTCTCGGGAGCGCTGATCGCGGGGTATGTTTCCGACCGCCTGCTCAACGGCAGGCGGTATCCGGTGGGTGCCACCATGCTGTTTCTGCTGGCAGCCGCGCTGCTGATGCACCCGGTGATCGGCCGGCTCGGTCCGGTGGCGATGGGGTGCAGCATTTCCCTGCTGGGGATTCTGGTCTACGGGCCCGATCTGCTGATGTCCGGACCGGCCAGCGTGGATGCCGTCGGCCAACGCCACGTGGCGCGCGCGCTTGGGATCGTCAACGGAATCGGCTCGCTTGGACAACTGGTTTCGGCGTACGTGGTGGCCGTTATCGTCAGCCGCTTCGGCTGGGACCAGTTATTCACCTTCTTCCTGGTGTGCGCCGCCGCCGCGGGAGGCTTGTTGACGCTGCGCTGGAACAAAGGATTTGAAAAGGAGCGAACGTGAAATTCGAAATTCTCCGCGCCGTGATATTGGACTGGGCCGGAACCACGGTCGATTTTGGCAGCCTGGCTCCGGTGGCCGCGCTACAGCGCGTGTTCGAGGCCGCCGGGGTGCCCATAACCGTCTCCGAAGCGCGCCAGCACATGGGAGTGTTGAAGAAGGATCAGATCCGCAGCATCTGCGCGACAGGGCGCGTGCGCGCCGAATGGACCAGGCAACACGGCCAGCCGCCGTCGGAGGGCGATGTCGAGCGCCTGTTCGGCGACTTCCTGCCCAGGCAGTCGGAGATCCTGGTCCAATACAGCGCCCCTATCCCGGGCGTTTGCGAGACGGTGGAAGCCTGGAAGGCGGCCGGCTTGCGCATCGGCTCGACCACCGGGTACACCCGAAACCTGCTTGACGTGGTGCTTCCCGAAGCGGCCAGGCTGGGATACCGGCCCGAGGCGAGTGTCACTCCCGATGAAGTGGGCGCCGGGCGGCCCAAGCCATTTATGTGTTACCGCAATGCCATCCTGCTGGGCGCGTTCCCGCTGTGGCACTGCGTGAAGATCGGCGACACGCCAGTGGATATCGCAGAGGGCCTGAACGCCGGTATGTGGACCATCGCCCTGACTGCGTCGGGCAACGAGATCGGCCTCCCGCTCGACGAATGGGAGGCCATGCCGAAAGAAGAGCGGGGAACGCTGGAACTGAGCGCGGCGCGGCGCCTGATGGACGCGGGCGCGCACTTCACGGCCTCCTCGCTGGCCGGCTGCACTGAGATCCTGAACGATATTGAGCGCCGGCTCGCCGCCGGCGAGAAACCGCAATTTGCCAACACAGGAACGGAGTAAGGTATGCGAAGACTTCTCGCCATTATCGTAGTTTGTCTAGCCGCCGGGTTGCACCTGAACGCGCAGAGCGCACGGGTGAGCGGACAGGTGGTCGATTCCACCCAGGCCGCCGTGAAGGGATCCGAAGTAACTCTCCACAACCTGGACACGGACGGCCAATTCCGCACCGTCAGCACGGAGCGCGGGGAGTTTCTGCTGCCGCCCGTCCCGCCGGGGCGGTACGAACTCAGCGCGTCGGCCCCGGGCTTTGCCACCGCGCACGTCACGGCCATCGCTCTGGAAGTAGCCGAATCGAAGGTCGTGACCATCGAATTGAAGCCGGCATCGGTGAAGGAAGTGGTGACGGTTTCCGCGGCGGCGCCAGAGCTTACCACCGACCGTCCCGACCGCAGCGTGGTCATCGACGATAACTTCGTCGGCGAAGTTCCAGTGAATATTCGCAATCCGCTGCAGATGATCAACTTCAGCACGGCCGTGACCAAGGGCGACGACGGTCTTTCGGGACAGAACAGCAGCAGCGAGAGCCGCACCAACACGTTCCGCATCAACGGCGCCAAAGGATCCACCACGGATATCGCCATCGACGGCGCCACCGACACCACCGCCTACTACAACCAGGCCGCCGGAATTCCGGGCATCGACGCGGTGCAGGAGTATCGCGTGTACACCAGCGCGTACGCTCCCGAATTCGGGCACACCAGCGGCGGCACGGTGGCCTTCGCGTTGCGCTCCGGCGGCAACGCATTCCACGGCTCTCTCTTCGAGTATCTGCGCAATAGCGATCTGGACGCCGACGGTTTCAACGCCAACAAGGCCGGGCTGCCTATCGGCAACTTCCGGCGCAACCAATTCGGCGGTACGTTCGGCGGCCCGATCCGGATACCCAAGATCTACAACGGGCGCGACAAGACGTTCTTCTTCGTTTCCTACGACTTGCTGCGCGACTCCACGGAAGGATCCTACACCGGGACCATGCCGACGCCGCTCGAGCGCACCGGGAACTTTTCGAAGACCACGGATTCCAACGGCAACCTGATCGTGATATACGATCCCAGTACGACCATACCGGATCCGAGCGCGCCGGCCGGCACCACGCGCTACATCCGCACGGCGTTCGCCGGCAACATCGTGCCCGCGAACGAAATTAACCCCATCGCCACGAAACTGCTGTCGTACTATCCGCAGCCGGACCAGGCGGGCGTGGGTCTGAGCAACACGAGCAACTTTTTTTCGAACGCGCCAGGCACCAACAATAACGACCGCGTCGACGTGCGCCTGGATCAACGCGTTTCGGACAGGCAGTTGGTCTACGCGCACATGGACTTCTTCGCGAACAACATCATTCAGAACAATTACTACGGCAACTGGTTGGAGACGAGCATGGCCAACGATCAGGTTCCGGGCTACAACGTGATGCTGCACCACACCTGGTCGATTCGGCCCGCATTGGTTTTCGACCATCACCTCTCCTGGGCGCACAGCGAATCGAACCGCCAGGAACCGGTGCACGTTACGGCGGCGGACCTCGGATTCCCGGTCGCCGCGGCGCCGGGCATCACTGGGGAGATGACGCCGGCGGTGTCCTTGTCCCGCATCAGCGGCTTGGGCAACAGCTATCCCTTCGAAAGAAACGCGTCCTCGGTGTACCAGTACGCGGGCGACATTTCGTGGCTCGAGGGAATCCACACGTTGAAGTTCGGGTACGACGCCCGCAGGTATCCGGTGCAGCTTTGGGACCCGCAGCAGCTCGGCATCAGCTCCAACTCGCAGCTCTTCACCGGCGGGCCGAATCCGACTTCGCAGGCTTCCAATTCCGGCGCCGGCGTCGCGGACCTGCTGCTCGGAGCCGTCGGCATCAACAGCGGGTACGCGCCGCCCACGCACTCGCACCACTATTACTTTGGCTGGTACGCGCAGGACACCATGCGCGCGACGGCCAAGCTGACCTTGACGTTCGGCCTTCGCGCCAGTTACGAAACCGCCGACGTGGAGGATCAGAACGACTTGAATTATCTCGACCTCACGTCGCCTTCGCCCATCGCCGGCAAGGTTCCCGGGTTCCCCAATCTGGTGGGAGGCGTGGGAATCCCCGGCTTGAACGGCACCAGCCGCCTGCTGCAGAATTCGCGGGGCGTGCATTTCGATCCGCGCCTGGGCGTGTCCTATCAATTGACGTCGAAGACCGTCATCCACACCGGCTTCGGCATTTTCCACCATCCCCAGGCGGCTTGGGAGCAGTACCCCAACGCGCTGGGAGTCACGCGCTCCTCCAACTCGATCGTCGCGCAATCCAACGGCGTAATGCCACTGTTCAATTTGAGCAACCCGTTTCCGCAAGGCCTGCCGACGCCTTACGGGAACTCGGCCGGGCTGGGGATTTCCCTGGGGCAGAACGTAGCCGGTCCGCTGCACACCGAAGACGCTCCGTACCAGGCCAACTGGAGCTTCGACGTGCAGCGCCAGTTGCCGTTCGGCATGGTGCTCACCGCCGCCTATGTCGGCAATGTGGGCGTGCATCTGTTCACGCCGATCCAGATGAACCAGATTCCGGATTCGGATCTCGCGCTGGGATCGAAGCTCATCAGCGTGGTGACGAATCCGTTCTACGGCGTCATCACCGACCCGAGTTCCACCCTGAGCCTGGCTACGGTGCAGTATAACCAGTTGCTGCGCCCGTTCCCGCAGTTTTTGAACTTCAAGCCGATCAACGTGGGCGCGGGACACTCGGACTACAATGCCCTGCAGGCCAACCTCGAGAAGCGCTTCTCGCAGGGCCTGGAACTGCTGGTGGGGTACACGCGCAGCAAGGCCATCGACAACGTCGGCGAGATGACCAGCGTCGCCGGCACGCGCAACGGATTCCAGGACAACTATTGCTTCGCTTGCGACCGCTCGGTGTCGGATCAGGACGAGCCCTTCTCGATGCGCGCGATGATGCACTACGAGCTGCCGTTCGGGCCGCACAAGGCGATGCTGAGCCATGGCCTTGGCGCAAGGGCCCTCGGCGGGTGGGCGATTGGCGGCGTCTACATACTGGATTCGGGACGTCCCATCGCCGTTTCCTCGACCAACAACTCGCAATCGTTGGGCGGCGGCACGGGAATGCGGCCCATGGCGACCGGCGTTTCGGCGGTACTGCCGGGAGGCCCCCAAATCTGCAATAGCTGCCTCTATTTCAATACCGCGGCGTTTTCGCAAACGCCATCGTACGCTTTCGGAAACGTGAGCCGGTACGTTCCGGGCCTGTACAATCCGCCGGCGGGGAACCTGGATGCGCTGATCGAAAAGAGCACCCAGATCCGGGAGGGCGTAAATCTGACGTTCCGCGCGGAATTGTTCAACGCCTTAAACACGGTGGACTTCTCGGGGCCCACCACCAGCATCACGTCATCCACTTTCGGGAAAATCACGCTGAGCCAGAGCAATACGGCCCGGCAGGTGCAGTTCAGCCTGCGGCTGAAGTTCTAACCGGTCCCTAAGGAGACTCCATGCATCGCATCGCTTCGTTTCTGCTTCTGGCATCCGCCGCCTGGTGCGCGGACGCCATCTACGTCAACGGCACCGTCATCACCGTGGATCCCGCGAAACCTTACGCCGAGGCCTTTGCGGTAACCAACGGGCGCTTCTCCGCCGTGGGGAGCAACGCCGAAATCCGCAAACTGGCGACACCGGCGACGAAGGTGGTCGATCTGAAGGGCATGACCGTGACGCCCGGCTTCAACGACGTCCACCTGCATCCGACCGCGGTTTTCGACGAGGATTCGCCTTACTACACGCCGTGGCTGGGACCGGAGAAGGTCCACAACATGGATGAGCTGATCGCGGCGCTCAAGGCCAAGGCGGATAGGACGCCCAAGGGACAGATGGTCAGGGGCACACGCTATCAGGACACCAAGCTCGGCCGCCACCCAACGCGCTACGATCTCGACAAGGCTTCCACCGAGCACCCGATCAGCATCAGCCACTCCTCCGGCCATATCACCGTGGTGAATTCGTACATCCTGAACGCCTCGGGCATCACCAAGGACACCAAGGACCCGCCCGGCGGCTCCTTCGACCGCGATCCGGACGGCACGCCGAACGGCGTCATTCGCGAATCCGCGGGGGGATTGCTGCGGCGCGGCGGCGGTGGAGGTGGCGAGGGAAGCCGGATTCCGCCGGAGGTCAATCTGGAAGCCCACCTGCGCTGCTTCCGCCAGTATGCCGAGCGCGGCATCACCAGCGTGGGGGTCGCCGGCGGCAGCCCGGAATCCTTCCGCATGTATGATTCCGTGCAGCACGCCGGCGGTCCGGTTCGCATCGGCTTCATGTACTCCGCCGGCAGCTTTTCCTCCTTGCAGGCCGTCGGTCTAAAGAGCGGCTTCGGCGACGACATGTTGCGGATGACGTCCCTCAAGGTGTTTCACGGCAATTCGATGAGCGGCCGCACCTGCTGGCTGTCGGAAGAGTACTCCGACCAGCCGGGTTACTTCGGCATCCCGCCGGCGCGCACCCAGGACGCTCTGGACAAGTCGTTCGAAGCCATGCACAAGGCCGGGTTCCAGATCGCCACGCACTCCAACGGCGACCGCGAAATCGACATGGTGCTCACCGCTATCGAGCGCGCCCAGGCCGCCAATCCGCGGCCGGATGCGCGCCACCGCATCGAGCACGCCAGCGTCATGAACCAGGCGCTGCTCGACCGCGCCAAGAAGGCCGGCGTGATCCTGGTCTTCCATTCCTACATGTGGGAGCACGGCGACAAGCTGGCTTCCTACGGCGAAAAGCGCCTGGCCATGATCCACGCCTACCGCACCGCCATTGACATGGGAATTCACGTGGCCGGGCATTCCGATTCCACGGTGTCGGCGGCCGACCCGCTACTGCGCATCCAGGACATGGTCACGCGCAAGGGCGAGAACGGCGTGGGCTACGGCATCAATCAGCGCGTCAGCGTGGAAGAGGCCATCAAGGTGTGGACGCTCGACGGTGCTTACGCCACGTTCGAAGATCAGAATAAGGGATCCATCGCGGCCGGTAAGCTGGCTGATTTCGCGGTGCTGCGCAAGGACCCGCGCAAGGTGCCGCCGGATTCCATTAAAGACATCGTGGTGGATGCCACCTACGTGGGCGGGAAGAACGCCTGGCAGGCGCCGGCCAAAATGACGGCCGTCGTGCACCACTACGACGATGCCATCGATTACGGCGATGGCGATGAAAGCGAGAACCTCGAACATGACGAGTGGTAAGCTACTTTTCACACCCGGACCGCTCTCGACCAGTGCCACGGTGAAGGCCGCCATGTTGCACGACGCCGGCTCGCGCGACCGCGAGTTTCTGGAAACCGTGGCGGCCATACGCGAGCGGTTGCTGGCGCTCGGCGGGGCTTCCCCGCCGAGGCAGGGCGGCGAATTCGAATGCGTGCTCATGCAGGGCAGCGGCACCTTCGCGATTGAGTCGGTGATTTCCTCGGCCATCTCGCGAGGCGGTAAGCTGCTGGTTCTGGTGAACGGTGCCTACGGGCGCCGCATGGCGAAGATGGCGCGGGTGCACGGCATCGAAACCGAAGCCGTGGAGGTGCCCGAAGACCGCCGAATCGATCCGGAAGCCTTGGCGGAGCGGCTGGCGGCGTCGCGCGGCATCACCCACGTGGCGGTGGTCCATTGCGAAACCACCACCGGCATTCTCAATCCCATCGAAGCCATCGGCTCGGCGGTGGAGAGCGCGGGCGCGGCCTATATCGTGGACGCCATGAGCAGCTTCGGGGCAATCCCCGTGGACCTGGCCGGGGCGCGTGTGGACTTCCTCATCTCCTCGGCCAACAAGTGCATCGAAGGCGTTCCGGGATTCGGCTTCGTATTGGCGCGGCGCGCACGGTTGCTGGAAGCCCAGGGACGCGCGCGCACGCTGAGCCTGGATCTGCATGCGCAGTGGGCAGGTCTGGAAGCCGATGGCCAGTTCCGCTTCACCCCGCCCACGCACGCGCTGCTGGCGTTTCACCAGGCGCTACTGGAGCTGGACGGCGAAGGCGGGGTCGCGGGACGCGGCGCGCGCTACGCCGGAAATCACGCGGCGCTGATGGAGGGCATGGCGGAGCTAGGCTTCCAGGCGTACCTCCCCACGGAGTTGCAGAGCCACATCATCACCGCGTTCCGCTACCCGGAGCACCCGGCCTTCCGCTTCGAGGAACTCTACGCGCGGCTCAGCGACCTGGGGTTCGTCATCTATCCGGGCAAGCTGACCCATGAGGCGTGCTTCCGCATCGGTACCATTGGGCGGCTGTTTCCGCGGGATGTTCAGGCTCTGCTGGCGGCGATGCGGCGCGCATTGGGAGAAATGGGCTACTCGCCAATCAGCTTGATCGCCCCCACGCCGCCTTCCGCGGTGACGTGAACGCGCACTTTGGCGCTGTCGTAGGCGTCGTTGACCCAATGCTCCCCTACCTTGCGGAGCCCCGGCGTTTCGATGGACCCGATGCCGCCGGAGGCTTCGGCGTAGACGCCGGCCGAGGATGGCAGATGCACGGTAGCTTGGCCCACGCCGCCGCTGATATGGACGGCGTAGTCGTGCTTGGGGTCGCCGCGCAGGTCCAGATCGAGTTGGCCCACGCCCATGTTGACTTGGACATCGCGCAACGAGAGGCCACCCAGGTCCAGTTCGGCGTGGCCAGCTCCGCAGTTCGCCGTCACAAAAAGAGGGACGTCCTGGCTAAAACGGAGGTCCCAATCGTTCTTGGTGGAGCCGAACTTGGGGCCGTTGTGGCCGTGCTGGCCGATGGTGAGATTGGCGCGGGCGCCCTGCAAGTCGTAGCGGACATCGGGCTTCCAGCCCGCGATGTTGTAGGTGAAGTATGCCTGGGCCAGCTTATGCGTGCCCGTGCCGACTTTCATCTCTCCGGCGCCCATTTCCAGATTCAGATGAAGCTCTTCGACGCCGGCGCGCTCGAAGGAGCGCGAATCGTATTGAGTAGGGCCGGTGCCGTCCACGGAAACGGCACAGCCCGCAAGCAACAGCAACGGACCCAGGACCCCGGCCAGGGCCGGGAGCAGTCGGGAATTCATCGCGCAACCTCCAAAAACTATACGCCCGCCAGTGTGGAATCGTTCCCTTGGTATTACAATAAGCGTTCCGTTATGTCCGAACATTCCAAATTTCTGCTCGCCGATAGCCAGATTCCCCCGGTGTGGGTGAACGTGCTGCCGGATCTGCCGGAGCCGCTGGCTCCGCCGCTCCATCCCGGGACCCGCGCGCCGCTGGCGCCGCAAGACCTGGCGCCGATCTTTCCGATGGAACTGATCGAGCAGGAGTTTTCTACGAAGCGGGAAATCGATATCCCGGGCGAGGTGATGGACATCTACAGGTTGTGGCGGGCGACGCCGCTGTACCGCGCGCGGCAACTGGAGAAGGCGCTGGACACGCCCGCGCACATCTATTACAAGTACGAGGGCACCAGCCCGGCGGGCAGCCACAAGCCCAACACGGCCATCGCGCAAGCCTATTACAACAAGCGCGCGGGCATCCGCCGCCTGGCCACCGAAACGGGAGCCGGCCAGTGGGGCAGCGCGCTCGCGCTAGCGTGCCAGCTTTTCGGCATGGAATGCACGGTCTACATGGTGCGGGTGAGCTACGACCAGAAGCCCTACCGCCGCATGATGATGAACGTCTGGGGAGCGGAGGTGTTCGCCAGCCCCAGCGAGCACACCAATTCCGGCCGCGCGGTGCTGGCGGCGCATCCGGATTCCCAGGGGAGCCTGGGAATCGCCATCAGCGAGGCGGTGGAGGATGCGGCCACCCACTCCGACACGAATTACTCGCTGGGCAGCGTGCTGAACCACGTGCTGATGCACCAGACCGTAATCGGCCAGGAAGCCAAGCTGCAGATGAAGATGGCGGGCGAGGAGCCGGACGTGGTGATTGGCTGTTTCGGCGGCGGCAGCAATTTCGGCGGCTTGGCGCTGCCCTACGTGCTGGACCGGCTGGCGGCTCGCAAGGACGGTCGGAAAGCCCCGCGGATCGTGGCCGTCGAGCCCACCGCCTGTCCCAGCCTGACGCGCGGCAGTTTCGCCTACGACTACGGCGATATCGCCAAACTCACGCCACTCGTGAAAATGTACACCTTAGGGCACGATTTCGTTCCGCCCGGCATCCATGCGGGTGGTCTGCGATACCACGGGGCATCACCGCTGATTAGCCACCTTGTACACCTGGGGGAAATCGACGGCAAGGCGTACACCCAGCTTCCGGTATTTGATGCGGCGGTGCAGTTCGCGCGGACCGAAGGCATTCTCCCGGCGCCGGAATCGTCTCACGCCATTCGCGCCGCAGTGGACGAAGCGCTTGAAGCCAAAAGGGATGGCCGTTCGAAGGTGATTCTATTCTGCCTCAGTGGGCATGGACATTTCGATCTCGCCGCCTACGAGAATTACTTATCTGGAAAGCTCCAGGACTATGAATACCCGGGGCGCAATATCGATGCGGCGCTGGCTGACCCAACCTTATAAGGAAGCCCCTGGGAAAAGTACGTATGTACTAGGGAAGATCTGAATGAAGGTACCCTCATTTAGGGGGTTGATTCCAATTTTGGGGGGTGCTAGACTCGTCATGGATGGGCTAGTACCAGGGCGGGCCCTCTATTAGGAAACGGTCGATGTTGGCTAGCATTTTGATTATCGCGTTTTCTTTGGTGCTGTTCGTATACTGGTTCCGCGCAACCTGCCAGTTGCTGCTTCGGAATCACGCGGAACAGACCGGAACCGCGCCAGTCAATGCCAACGACCAGTTCCGGTTCGCGCAAGTGCAAACGATGCTGAAGACCGAGCGTGAGCTGGGTTCTCTGCACTCTCTCCTGAACCAGGATTTCCGCGTGCTCAGCTATGTTCGGCAGCACGCCGCCAGTCTGGAATCCGGCTCCTTTGAAGACCAGTTGCTGATCCTGGATTACAAGATCATGCAGTGGTACTTCCGGTTTATGAATGTGGTTCTTCCCAGCCAGGCCCGCAGCGCCCTCTCCGAGATGGCGACGGTGGTCGGAGTTCTGGCCCACAGGATGAGCCCGCAAACCGAGATTCAGTAAGGCCGGGTTTCAACACTTCGATTCCTCCATGGAGCACATCTGTGTCTATGCTGCCTGAGGCTGAACCCGCACCCATGGATCTCACCGCTGAGCCTCCAGAGTTATACGTCCGCCGCCAGTCCCTCCGCGAACTGGCGTAGGCCGAAGCGAGCGAAGGGCTCTATGGCCGGATTCCTTCCGGGGAGGATGCTTGCTAGCGGAAATCCACCGTCCCCGATGTGCCCGCATCGGCCCACACTATTTAGGATGGAGCGTCAACACCCCGATTCGCGAGTGCGGGCTGCTGGCGCTGCATAGCAGGTCGCCTTCGAAGGCCTGGCAACTATCGATGGAATACGGCAGCGGGTACTTCAGCCAGTGCTCCCCGCCATCCGCGGTGTAAAGAACCTTCTGTTCTCCCCAGCCCTCATCCTTGGGATTGGCCTGTTCCGTTACGAAAATGAAGCCAGTTCGCGCCGAGACGAAACGCACGACGTCTGGCCACGGGTTGGTGGTCCGCAGGGATGGAGTGGCAAGTCGTGACCACGCCCTTCCGCCGTCAAGGGTAGCGAGGATGCGGATTTGACCGTCGGTCTTGTGCTTGAGAACCAGCCAGCCATGGTCCCGGTCGAGGAACGAGATCTCCCGCACCTCTGGCCAGTCGGGAGGGAGAGCGGCCCGAGACTCCGTCCAGGAGTTGCCGCCGTCTACGGTACGAAACAGCAGAACACCGGCATCGTCGCGCTCGCTGACCCAGCCGATTTGTCCTGACAGAAAGACGGTGCGATCAATTGCCTGCCGATTGGGAATCTCCACTTTCGCCCAGTGCCGGCCGCCGTCGGAGGTGCGCACCATGCCGCCGGAATCGCCGGCGCCGAATTCGTGAGCTAGACCGTGAGTCTCGTCGGAGAAGGCCATGTTCAAGGCGGTAGCCCTATCAGAAACCTGCTCCCAGTGTCCACCGGCGTCCGTGGTGCGGAACAGCTTCGTCTCTGCGACTGCGCAGGGTACGTTCCAGCAGCCGAACCAGCCGTGCGTCGAATCCACGAACCAAAACGACGGAGCCACCGCATGCTGCGGGCTCTGTGGCACTTCCTTCCAGGTGCGCCCGGCATCCGTGGTATGTGCCACGACGTAATCGCCCGTGCCCTGTGCCCCCGGAGGTGGAGCGCTGAAGACGATTCCCCACGCTTCCCTACGGCTGACGAACTGAACGTCGCGGAGATCCGTGGCTACTTGGCGCCAGTCGCATTGGCCCTCCGTCCACGTCAGCTTGAACGGCGCTCCCGCTTGCCTGCACGCGCAGCCTGCCAGGCAGAACGCCAGCGCCAGCAGGACTCGGGGTCTCACACCTGCCCGTAAGTCGCCGTGGGGCCGTGCTTGCGGAAGTGGTGCCGCTTGCGCAGGTCCCCGGAAATCGGGACGGCTGCGGGGTTGATGGCCAGCGTCTGCCACGCCATGTTGGCCAACTCCTCGACGATCACGGCGTTGTGCACGGAATCGGCTGCGGACTTGCCCCAGGAGAATGGGCCGTGGCCGGCTACCAGCATCGCGGGGCATCTCAGCGGGTCGCGGCCTGCAACGGCGCGAACGATGGCCTCGCCGGTGTTGGCTTCGTACTCGCCTTCGATTTCCTCGCGCGTCAGGGGCGCGGTCACCGGGATGGCGCCGAAAAAGTAGTCGGCGTGAGTGGTGCCGAAGCATGGGATCTCGCGCACGGCTTGCGCCCACGCGGTGGCGTGGCTCGAGTGCGTGTGGGCAACGCCGCCGATGGTGGGGAAGGCGCGGTAGAGCACGGCGTGCGTCGCCAGGTCCGAGGATGGGCGCAGCTTGCCCTCCACGATTTTGCCGTCAAGATCCGAGATCACCATGTCCGCGGCGGTCATGCGGTGGTACGGCACGCCGCTGGGCTTGATGACGATGAGGCCGTGCTCGCGCGAAACGCCGCTGACATTGCCGAACGTGTAGATCACCAGGCCGCGCCGCACCAGCTCCAGGTTGGCTTCGAGAACTTCTTCCCTCAGGGATTCCAGCATGGTCTTATGCTCTCACGCGCGCGCCTGGGCGGCAATGCGGCGTAACTCGGGCAGCACGTCGCCGATGGCGGCGGCTTCGGAGCCTTTCCGGCCGAGGGCGAAGTACAGCTTGCGATACAGCGCAAATACTTCGGCGCTGCGGGCGGACTCGGCGGGTTGTGGCTCGACCGTCGCGAAGCCGGGGCACAGCGCGTCCTGCGCCTCTTCGATCGAGCGGAACGCCCCCGCGGCCATGAACGCCACGATGGCCGAACCCAGGCTGGTGACCTCGCCCTTGGGAACCAGAATCGGCTTGCCCATCACGTTGGCGTACACCTGGTTCAATACTGCGTTCTTCTGCGGGATGCCGCCGCCGTTGATGACGCGGCGCACGGCCACGCCGTGTTCCTCGAACCGCTCCAGGATCACGCGGGTGTGGAAGGCCGTGCCTTCGATGGCGGCAAACAGCTCGTCCTGCGCGGTGTGGGTGAGGCGCCAACCCAGGCAGACGCCGCCCAGTTCGGGATTCACCAGCACGGTGCGGTCGCCGTTGTCCCAGGTGAGGCGCAGCAGGCCGGTAGAGGCGGCGCGATATTGATCGAGGCCGCGCGAAAGTTCCGCCACGGTCGATCCGGCGCGCCGCGCGATGGCTTCGAAGATGTCGCCGGTGGCGGAAAGGCCGGCTTCGATGCCGGCGAATGCGGGGTGAATCGAGCCGGGCACTACGCCGCAAACGCCAGGGATGAGCGCGGGCTTTTCGCCGATGGCCATGATGCAGGTGGACGTGCCCACTACGTTCACCACGTCGCCGGTGCGGACGCCGGCGCCGAGGGCGTCCCAGTGCGCGTCGAAAGCGCCCACCGGAATGGGGATGCCGGCGCGTAGCCCCAGCGTTTCCGCCCAGTCGGCGGTCAGATGGCCGGCGATCTTGTCGGATGTCTGGTACGAGCCTGCCAGTTTGTCGCGAACGCCGGCCAGCAGCGGATCGACGCCGGTCAGGAAACTTTCGGGCGGGAGACCGCCTCCGGCCGCGCGCCACATCCACTTGTGCCCCATGGCGCACACGCTACGCGGCGCCTGCGCGGGATCGGTGACGCCACATAGCACCGCGGCTACGTAATCACAATGCTCGAAGGCGCTGGCGAATTTGTCGCGCTTGGCGGGGTTGTGACGCAGCCAGTGCAACAGCTTGGCCCAGCCCCACTCGGAGGAGTAGATGCCGCCGCACCAATCGATGGCTTCCAGGTGCTGCTCGTGTGCCGCGGCGGTGATCTCGGCGGCTTCCTTCCAGGCGCGGTGGTCGCACCAGAGGTAGTAATCGTCCAGGGGCTGCATGCGCGAATCGACCGGAATCACGCTGCTGCCGGTGGTATCGAGGGCAATGGCCTGGATGGAGTGGCCGTCGATGCCGGCGGCTTGGATGGCGGCGCGCATGGCCCCGGTCAGGGCCTTCATGTGGTCGGCGTGGCTCTGGGTGGCGTGGTCGGGATCTTCCTTCTTGCGAAGCAGCGGGTACTCGCCGACGCCCGAACCCAGGCGGCCTTTGGCGCTATCGAAGATGGAAACGCGAACGCTGAGAGTGCCGAAATCGGCACCGGCTACGATACTCATGAGAACCTCCGAAGACCTGTGCACTACTACCGCGGTTTTATGTGGGGCAAGCTTTCAGCCTGCGGCGGGTTTCCAACCCGCCTTCCGGGGGCTTGCACGAGGCCGATTCTTCCGCTTGGTCACCCGCGCAGGCGAGCTTCGCTCGCCGGGCCGATTGACAATCGGCCGCAGGCTGACAGCCTGCCCCACATAAAACCCTCGCGGCGTAGCGAGAGCTTGATCGGTAGAAGCGCCAACTAGCTGTGCTGATGAACCGTCCAGCCCATGTACCGCGTGGTCGCTTCGCGGACGGCGTTCGCCACGGGGGCCAGGTTGGCCGCCACGTGGTGCTCGAAACCGTGCAGGCAGATGAAGCGCAGCAGGTCCTGCAACCGCGGGATGTGAACCACGCCGGCGCCGCCGAAAGTCTCCAGCGGATCGTCGGTAAACTCGGCGTTGCCCACGTAGCCCTGAATGCGGCCTTCCTTGTCGTTGGTGGAGAAGCGCGCGTAGCTCATGGGGCCGGGCTTCACCAAGCCCACGCACGTGCCGTAGGTGTTCTCGCGGCCCACCGTGCCGGCGATGATGGCCTGGAAATCCATCTTGGTTTCCCGGAAGAAGCTCTTGGGAAGGTTGCTGCAATGGAAGCAGACGGCCTTATCCGGGTCTTCGCCGTAGTTATTGTTCCAGTCGAGCAGGGCGCTGGGAGTCTGCGATGCCAGTTGCAGGGCGTGCATGGCCACCACGCCGCAGATATCCACTTCGCAGGCGCTGGACATGAGGTTTTCGCTCATCATGCTCATCACCGTGCAGGGCACCACGCCGAAATACTCTTCAATCGAAGTCCAGCACTGCACCGCGCTGATGGTGGTCTGGGTCTGCGCCATCCACTCGTCGACCACGGCGCCGAGTTTGGCCATCTTCACCAGGGCTTCGAGCGGCACCTGCTCGGTGGAGACGTACTTTCGGATCGCCTCCAGCTTGGCTTTCGCAGCGGGTGCGGAATCGGCCATCTTCTGGATGCGGCCCAGGATTTCTGAAAGGTCGATGGTCTCGACCGAAATGCCCGCGGCTTCCAGCAGCTTCTCGCTGTAGCGAACCGTGTTGAACGCCGCCGGCCGCGCGCCGATGGCGCCGATGCGCAGATTGCGCAGGCCACGGACTACGCGGCAGGTAGCCGCGAACCAGTCCAGATCCTTGCGGAAGACATCGGAATCGGGCGCTTCGGTGTGTTGCGAGGTGAGCGAATAGGGAATCTCGTACTGCTTCAGATTATTGCAGGCGGACATCTTGCCGCAGAAGCTGTCGCGCCGGTCGGCGATGGTCATCCGGCCCTGCGAATCGGGAGTGGCCTGAACCAGCACCGGCACGTTGAGACCGGCCAGCCGCAGCGTGTCGGCGATACCGCGCTCGTCGCCGAAGTTCGGCAGCGTGACGATGACGCCGTCGATGGCGTCGCGGTGCTTCTTGAAGAGGTCCGCGCAGGCCACCGCTTCGGCGCGGGTTTCCACCGCTCCGTACTTGCTATCCTCTGGCCCCAGAGCCACGGCGCCGTAACCGGCGGCTTCCAAAATCGCAAGCATTTCCGTCCGCCCACTCTTGGCCAGATGGTCCGGAAAAAACCCGCGGTTCCCGACAATTACTCCAAACGTTACCTTGCGCTTCGCTTCACTCATAGTATTAGTGCCCCTTTCGCGGGGCGAACTTGATGGTGTAGACCGCCCCCATGATAATCAACAGACCGCCCCACCAGATCCCGGGGTGCAGGCTGTCCACGCCATCCCAGTGCAGGTTGGCCTCGGCCCTGGCGGCGGCCGCCGCCGAAGGATAGGTCATATCGTAAATTCCGGCGCCGCAAATGAGAATTCCGTAGACCAGCAGCAAGGCGCCAATGAAAAACCAGATCGAAATCATGCCCGAACGTTGCATCGGTTACCTACCAGAAGATGATTTGAATTGCGACAAATACCGCAGCCACCACGCCGGCCCAGAAGATGGACCGCTTGTACACCGGCACGTTCCCTTCGCTGGGAATCGGCGTGCAACCGTAGACTAGCCCAACCAGCTCGCTTTCGGGCTTCGGTTTGGTGAGCAGGCTGACAACCACGGTCACCAGGGCGCAGATGAGTCCCGACCACAGGGCGCGGAACATGTTCTCGGCCATGTCCTTGGCGTTCGGGGACAGGGCGATGTATTGCAGGGCGCTGGGATCCTTCACGACCCACGCGTACATCCCGATGGAGGACACCGTGCCTGCCAGCAGGCCCCAGAATCCACCCTTGGGAGTGGCGCGCTTCCACATCATGCCCAGCAGAACCGTACCGAACAGCGGCGCGATGAAGAAGCTGAACAGTGCCTGCACGTAGTCCATGATGCTCTTGAAGTGCATCACCAGGTACGCCGTGCCGATGCTGACCAGCACGCCCAGGATGGTGCACCAGCGGCCCACGCTCACGTAATGCTGGTCTTCGGCGTTCTTGCGGAACATGGCGCGGTAGATATCGTAGGTCCAAACCGTGGCGAAGGCGCTGACGTTGCCCGCCATGCCCGACATGAAACCGGCGATCAGCGCGGTGATGCCGAGGCCCATCAGGCCCGGTCCGCAGTAGCGCGCCAGCATGATCGGCAGCACTTCGTTGTAGCTGTGAGGATGCAGGGCGCTGACGGCGTTTTCGCCCACCAGGAAGCCCTTCGGCAGGACGGCAAGGCCCAACAGGCCGGGCAGGATGACGATGAACGGCACGGCCATCTTGAAGGCGGCACCGATGATGGGAGCCAGCTTCGCCGACCGGAGGTCCTTGGCGGAGATCACGCGTTGCACCACCAGGAAGTCCGTGGTCCAGTAGCCCATCGAAATGAACACACCCAACCCGAACACAATGGCCACCCAGTGGATGCCCATGGGGTTACCCGTGAACGAACCGAGAGGGCCCCAAAGGTGAGTAAAGTTCTGTCCGGGATAATTGGCGTGGATGCGTGCCACCATGCCGTTCCAGCCGCCCGCCTCGACCAATCCGATTACGGAAACCAACAGCGCGCCCAGCCAGATCAGCACGAACTGCAGAACCTCGTTGAAGATGGCCGAGAGCAGCCCGCCCAACCCGACATACAGAGCCACGGTGACGGACGAAACCCAGATGCTCACCGAGATGTCCCAGCCCAGCACCACCTTCAGCACCACGGCCATGGCATACATATTGATGCCGCTCATGAGCACGGTCATGAAGCCGAACGAGAAGGCCGAGAGCGCCCGCGCCGGCTCACCGAAGCGCAACTGCAGGTAGCCCGGCACCGAGTGGGTTTTGGAGATGTAGTAGAACGGGATCATCACCGTGGCCAGCAGCAGCATGGCGGGGATGGCGCCAACCCAATACCAGTGCGCAGCCAGGATGCCGTACTGATACGCCGCCCCGGCCCAGCCCATCAGTTCGAGCGAACCGAGGTTGGCGGCCAGGAAGCTCAGCCCGGCGATCCAGGCCGTCATTTCGCGGCCAGCCAGGAAGAAGTCTTCGCCGGTCTTGGTGTAGCTCTTCAGATAGAAGCCGATCCCAAGCACGGCGATGAAATAGAGAATAATGATCGCGAGGTCAACGCTCGAAAGAGACAGCAAGCGCGAGCTGGCTTGCAGCATGGCGAGGGGTTGGATTAATGTTGGCAAGTCCCTTATCGTATTCATCGGCACGGCCGATGTCAAGCGCGGTGGCCCTTTTGAGGCGGGTGTGGCGGCGTTTCACACCCCCGCCGTCACCACGCAGCCGGACGCGGCGGCGCGTGTCGCTTGCGCGGCCAGTTGCTCGCGAAACCGTAGATGGCGAATGCGGGTGAGTTCCACCAGCGGACGCCAAAGGGCGTGCACCAGATCGTGTTTGATGAGCAGGTGCCAGAACCGGTTGGAGCGCTTATATAGGTAGGACATGGCCACGTACGGCGGCACCGCCCTCCAATCCTCCGGCCGGCGGCGCCAGATGGAGGCGTGCGAGAAGAGGCGCCGGTAGGTCCACGCGTAGCCCGCTTCCAGTTCATCGGGCGTCATGTGCCGCGGGCGGAAGACGGCGTGCGAGGTGTCGTAGAGGCTCCAATCGCGGTGCAGCAGCCGTCCCTCGGCCTCCATTTGCCGGAACAGCGGCGTGGCGGGGTACGGCGTGAGGATGTGGAACGTGGAACACTCGATGCGGTTCCGCTCCACCCACTCGGCGGTGCGCGCGAAGACGTCAGCGCGGTCGTGATCGAACCCCAGCACGAAGGAGCTGTTCACCTGGATGCCGTGGTCGTGCAGGATGCGGACACGCCGCGCGTAGTCGGCGGTCTTGGGCGTCCGCTTGCGCGAGTCGGCGAGGTTGGCGTCGGTGAGCGATTCGAACCCCACGAACACGCCGGTGCATCCGGCTAGCGCCATTTCGCGAATGGTGGCGGGGTCGTCGGTGACGTCGATAGAAACGGCCGCGCTCCAGATCTTGCTCAGCGGCCGCAGTGCGCAGCATAGGGCGCGCAGGTACTCGCGATTCGAGCCGAGGTTGTTGTCGGTGAAGACGCCGTAGGGCTGATCGTCGGCGGCGAACTCGGCGGCGATCTGCGCGGGGTCGCGCATGCGGTAGGGCATGCGCAGGCCATCGGTGGCCAGGTAGCAGAAGCCGCAGCGGTTGTGACAGCCGCGCGTGGCGATGAGGCTGCTGGTGGTCAGGAAACTCCGCCGCGGCAGCAGCGAACGGCGCGGCGCGGGGTCGTCGCGGTAGGGGTTCTCATAGGTGGCCGAATAGCGCGGCTGCAGGCGCCCGTCTTCGACGTCGGCGAGAAAGCGCGGCCAGAGCTGCACGCCATCGCCCAGAGCCAGCGCGTCGGCGTGCGGGGCGCATTCGTCCGGGCAGGACATCACATGCAGCCCGCCGAGGATGACCTTGCACCCGCGCCGCCGGTACCAGGCGGCCAACTCGAACGCCCGCCGCGCAAATGTGAGGTGGACGGTGATGCCCACAACTTCCGGCATGGGCTGCCACGGCGGCCGCCCGTGGAGCAGGTTCTCGTCCCAGTACTCGACGCGCCAGTGCTCCGGCGTGGTCGCCGCGAAGCTGGTGAGTGCGAGGGTGGGCGTGAGCACGTGCTTGCCGAAGCTGGCGTTGGGGTCCTTGGGATAGAAAGGGTTGATCAGTAGTGCGTAGCGTGGCTGGATTGCGCCGGCGGTAAGGCGGTCATCCAGAACGGGAGGGTGGAGCATCTCGCGGGGCATCCAGGGTCGTCGCATAAGCTCTTTGTACTACAAAGTTCTTCGCACTGCAAGAAGGGGCATAATGGAATTCGTATGCCCGCCGCAGCCGTTTCGAAATCCTTCAAGGCCACGCTCGAGCGCATGGCCTCGCGTCTGAACTGGGTGGTAGCGCCGATTCCCTTCGACGTCTCGAAGGTCTGGGGAACGCGCGGCCAATTGAAGGTGAAGGGCGAGATTAACGGCTTCCCGTTCCGCGGTTCGCTATTCTCCGCCGGCGGTGGCGCGCATTACCTGCTTGTCAACAAGCGCATGCAGACCGGCGGACACGTGAAACTCGGTGAGACCGCCAGGTTCCGTCTGGAGCCCGACCTCGACGAACGCACAGCCCCGATCCCGCCGGAGTTGGTGCGCATCCTATCGGGAGAGCCCAAGCTGTTGAGCTGGTACCACGGATTGACCTACTCGACGCGCCACGACATCGCCAACTGGATCGAGGAAGTGAAGAGCCCCGAGACCCGCGCGCGCCGCGCCATGCAGCTTGCCGAGCGGTTACTGGCGACGATGGAAGCCGAGATCGAGCTGCCGCCAGCCATCGTCCTGGCCTTCGCTCCCGACCGGCGCGCGCGTGTGGGCTGGGACCTGATGTCGCCGGCGCGCCGCCGCGGGCACCTGATGGGCATCTTCTATTACCGCGAGCCCGGGGCGCAGGCAAGGCGGATTGCAAAGGCGGTGCGAGAGGCGGTCGAGGTGGCGGAAAAGGCGGGGAAGAAGCGGCGGATTTAGGCGGACCGGGACCTTCGATGCGCCGGTATAATGAAAGTTGGCGCTGGAGTTCGAGTGGGATCCGAAGAAGGCCGCGACAAACCTGGCCAAGCACAGAGTCTCGTTCGAGGACGCCGCAACGGTCTTCGGCGACCCACTGGGCAGGATCGTGGAAGACCCGCGCCATTCTTCCGAAGAGGAACGATTGGTGCTACTGGGGCTTTCGGAGGCCAAGCATTTGCTTGCAGTCATGTACGCGGATCGTGGAGAGGCCGTTCGAATCATCAGCGCTCGACGCGCCACGCGGGGTGAGCGAAAACACTATGAAGAATCTGCCAACTAAACGCAAGACTGCGGGCCGGGCCGATCGAGACGAGATTCTCCCGGAGTACGATTTCAGCCGGTCATCGCCCAACAAGTATGCGTCGCGGTATGCCGCGGGAAGTGCTGTGGTGGTACTGGAACCCGATGTGGCCGCCGCGTTCCCAAACTCTGGGGAGGCCAACGAGGCGTTGCGCGCCCTTGCGGGAATCATCCTGAAAAGCCGTGCCCGCCGTCCGGCGTTACGGCGCGGTCTCTAGAACGTCCCGCTCCGAACGAAGTCCCGGTGAGGATCGGGCCAATCCAGGCCGTGGCCGTTCTGTCCGCACATAACCCGCTTCTCGGCGGGGAGTTGCCGAGGGCACTCCGCGTCGCTAGACTCGGTGTAAGCAGAATGAGCGTCCAGAAGCCATCCAACGATTTCGAACTGCTTCTCTATGTTGCCGAAGATCCGGTTCGATACCTTGGCGCGAAGTCATTCCCGTTGTTTGAACCCTTCCGTTTCGGTTACGAAACCGGCCTTCCTGCTGGTGCCAGCTTCCGGGACCTGCCCGCACCTGATTTCGAGGAATTCGTGAGCGAACGGTTTCCCGCGCCGGAGCGGTGGCCCCAGCACCTATCCGCCACCTGCTATGTCCACTTTCTGGGGCCCGATGATGCCCACGCCTTCGATCTCTTCCTGGTACTCCGACGGGACTACTTCGCTGCCAACCCGCCCCAACCACTGGAGCCCAACCCGCGCGGAACGGCTAGCCTCGATCAGATGCTGGAAGCCGTTCGCCAGCGCCCGCATATGTACTTCAACCGGACCCCGGATCTGATGGCCTGCCTCGTCGCGCTCCTTAACGGCGTCATGGAAGCGGAGCGTACGCATACCGGAGTGTCATCTACGGAAGCCCTGCTTGAGAACTTCCAGTCCTGGCTGAATGCGCGCTGCCCCTGGGCGCTCGGGCGGCCCTGGTATCGAATCATCCAGTTTGAGAACCTCTGGAATCAAGAACGCTCCCTGACCGCATTTTGGACATACTTCGATCTCTTTCGTAGCGGCGAGCCGCCGGATGCTCCGACTCCCGTAGCGAAGCATATGTTCGATACCAATCCCGCTCTTGCTGACATGACGGAAGTTCAGCGCAAGTCCTGGAAACGCCAACTCAACAAGATCTTCCACAACGAGTAGTCCGGAGAAGGGGACGACAACATGGTTCGGGAAGAGCGAGCGGCTTCTCGGAGGCCGGCCACAAGCGGAATTCTTGGCTAAGACGCGTGCGGCGCCACTTCGCTCGCCGCGTCCAGGTACGGCCGCATCGGCTCGAAAAGCGCCACTGGCACGGTCACCGTCGGCGCGCCCGGCAGCGCGAGCACCAACTCCATCGCCGGGCGCCAGTAGAGCCGCGTCTCGCGTGTCGATTGTACTGCGGCCCACGGAATAAGCCACGGTTGCGCCGGGCCCCAGGCCTTCATGTATAGGCCCGCTTGGGCGATGACTACCGTGGCGCAGCGGCGGTATCGCACCGTGCCCACGGCGATGGTCTGCCGCGCGAAACGCTGGCCCTGCGGTTCGACGACGGTGCCGAAACCGCCCGGCAACGGCGCGATGGACTTGTGCGCCAACATCACCAGCACGACGATGATCCCGCAAATCGCCCCCGCCCCCAACACCAGCAGGAAAAGCAAAAACGCCGTTTCCATGGACTCACTAATGATAGACCAAATCCCGCGGCGCGGTTCCAGAATTTGGCGCCAAGGTGGAAAGCTTGCCCGAACCGCCCGCGGCCGCCAATCCGGTAAGATAGTCCGGTGGAGCAGTTCGACCTTGTATTCGATCTCGTGCCCGAGCGGCGCGTGTTCACCGTGAGCGAATTGAACGCCGCGGTGCGTGCCGTGATCGAACGCGAGTTCACCGACGTATGGGTCGCCGGCGAAATCTCCGGCCTCAAGCTAGCCACCAGCGGCCACTACTATTTCATCCTCAAAGATAAGGACGCGCAGGTGCGCTGCGTGGCGTACCGCTCGGCGGCCCGCTTCTGGAAGTTCAAACCGCGCGACGGCCTGGCGGTGCTGGCGCGCGGCCGCGTGGACCTCTACGAACCGCGCGGCGAGTACCAATTGCAAGTCGAAATGCTGGAGCCGCAGGGACTGGGCGCGCTGCAACTGGCCTTCGAGCAACTCAAGAAGAAACTGGCGGCCGAGGGGCTTTTCGCACCCGAGCGCAAACGCCCGCTGCCGCGCTTCCCCCAGCGCATCGGCATCGTCACTTCGCCGCGCGGCGCCGTCATCCACGACCTGGTGCAGATCCTCTCGCGCCGCTCGCCGGGGGTGTGGATCCGCGTGTTCCCCGCGCTCGTTCAGGGCCAGGGGTCGGTGGAAGAGGTCTGCCGCGGCATTGACCATTTCAGCCGCTCGAACTGGGCCGAACTGGTGATCGTGGCGCGCGGCGGCGGCTCGCTCGAAGACCTATGGACCTTCAACGAAGAGGCCGTGGCGCGGGCCATCGCGGATTGCCGCGTGCCCGTGGTTTCCGCCGTGGGCCACGAGACCGACGTCACCATCGCGGATTTCGTGGCTGACCTGCGCGCACCCACGCCATCGGCCGCCGCGGAGTTGGTGGTGCCCGCGCGCGAGGACCTGATCGAGCGCGCCTCGAACGCCCGCGGCAAGGCCGTGCAGGCGATGCGCTATCGCCTGGCCATGCTCGACCGGAACCTGCGCCGCCAGGGCATCGACCGCGCGCTGGGGCTGCTCCAACGCCGCGTGGGCCGCGGCCTGCAGCGCTCCGACGAGATGGATTACCGCCTGCGCCAGGCCCTGCGCAACGCGCTCGAAACGCGCCAGCGGAGGCGGCGCGGGCTGGAGGAGCGTCTGCGGCGGTTCGACGTGCGCCCGCGACTCGCGGCCGGGCGGAGGCGCCTGGAAGCGGCGCGGATGACGCTCGAACAATCGCTCGCCCTGCGCCTGACGCGGCAGCGCGGCTCGCTCGACCGCCTCTCGGCCAAGCTGTCGCAGTTGAGCCCGCTGCTGATTCTGGAGCGCGGCTACGCCATCGTCTCCGGCAAGAGCGGGATTGTCAAGGAGCCAGCCGACGCGCCCGCCGGCTCGCGCATCCACGTCCGCGTGGCCAAGGGCGAGTTCGATGCCACGGTGAGAAAGAAGTAGCGCGCGGTCACGCCCGCAGGACGTCCGCGAAAACGAACCCGTCGCGCTCGACCACTTCGCCCGAGCGGACTGCGATAGGGCTCGAAAACGGCGGCGCATCGTGGACGAAGGTGTGGAACTCGCCGTTCTCGCCGCACGGATCGATTCCCGTCGGCAAATCCGCCAGGAAGTTGTCGTCGAAGTCGCATCCTACATAGGACCTCGCCACTTCCTGAGCCGCAAGGGAGTGTCTCTCCGCGCCGGGCCGCTCGCTCACGCTCGCGGTTCCGGGCGGGGCCGCAAGCGTGAGCGGGCGGCCCCGCCGGGGCACGAGCCCTAACTTCGACGGATCCACGCAAGTTATCGTGGCCTTCACGCCCGCGGCAATCATCTCCCGGGCTAACTCGGCCGTTGGAATCAACCAAAGCGGGAACAGCGGTTCCAGCCCGGTCCCTTGTAACTGGCGGATGCGGTAGTCGCGAATGTCCTGCAGAAACAGGTCCCCGAACGCCACCGCCGCGAATCCTTCCGAAACCGCGCGCTGACAGACCGCGCTCATGCGCTCTTCGTATACCGCGTTGGAGCACGGGCTGGGCAGATCCACGGCCCACAGCGGAAGCCCGGTGCGCTCCGCCTGAAGCTCCACCAACTCCCGGCGCACGGCATGCATGGCCACGCGATTCGCTTCGGAGTTGAAGCTGGTGACCATCGCGGCCACTTGAATTTCCGGGTCCCGCCGCAGTAAGTGCAGAGCCCAGGTACTGTCCTTGCCGCTGCTCCAGGATAGAAGAACCTTCTTCATTCGTGGGCTGCCGTTGACCGCCCGTAAGTGGCCAGGGCCAACAGGGGGAAGTAGTTACGGTACATGTGATAAGTGAGGTAGAAGACGCCCGGAAAGCCGGTGCCCGTGGCGGCGGTTTCCGGCCACGTGCCATCGGCCCGCTGGGTACTCAGCAGGAACTCCAACCCGCGCTGGGCGGCGGACAGGTCGCGCTTGCCGGCGGCGGCCAGCCCCAGCAGCGCCCAGGCCGTCTGGCTGGCGGTGGATGCGGCGTGGACATAGCGCTTGTGTTCGTAACTGAGGCAACTTTCGCCCCATCCGCCGTCGCGATTCTGCACGCTCAGCAGGAACTCCGTGCCGTGCTCGATGGCCGAGTGTCCCGCCGCGAACCCGCAGGCACGCAGGCCGCGCAGCGCTAGAAACGTTCCGTAAATATAGTTGACACCCCAGCGCCCGAACCACGACCCGTCGCGCTCCTGCGACTGTTGCAGAAAACGCGCGCCGCGCACCATGGCATCGTGCGTGGGCGGCAGACCGCAGCGGCTAAGAGCCTCCAACACACGGCCGGTGATGTCCGGGCAGGTGGGGTCCAACATGGCGTTGTGGTCGGCGAAGGGGACCTTGTTCAGCAGCCGCCAGTTGTTGTCCACGTCGAACGCCGCCCAACCTCCATCTTCCGATTGCATGCCGAGCAGCCAGCCGACGGCGCGCCGCTCGACCCGCGCCTGCCGCTCCGGCGAAGACGCGCGCGCGTGCCGCAGCGCCAGCAGCACCATGGCGGTGTCGTCGATATCGGGATACCACTCGTTGGCGAACTCGAATGCCCAGCCGCCCGGTTCCAGGTCGGGCCGCTTGATGCTCCAGTCGCCCTTGCGCCGCACTTCCTGGGTGAGCAGCCAATCCGCGGCCTTGGTGAGTTGCTGCGCGGAAGATGCCGCCTCGCCCATGGCGAACATGCAGATGGCCGTGTCCCAGACGGGCGAGAAGCATGGCTGAAATTGAAAGCGCGTGGGCGTTTCGGTGATAAGGCGCTCGAACTTAGCCACCGCGTCGACGAAGTCCGGGTGGTCGGTGGCGTAATTCAGAGAATCCATGGCCATGATGAGATACATCATGGATGGGTAGATGGCGCCCAGCCCGTCGGAGTAATGGGTGCGCTCCATGATCCACCGTTCGGCCTCGCGGATGGCCCGCGCGCGAATATTCCGCAGCCCGCGCTTCTCCCAGATCTTGACCGCGCGATCCACCTGGTTGAACAGCAGGCCGGCAGCGTCGCGCTTAGGCAGCGACAGACGCTTGCCGGGAACAAACAGCTCCTCCACCTTGAGGTTGCCGGGCGTGGGCCGCGTGTTGCCAATGGCCTGCACGATGGACAGTGGAAGGATAATGGCGCGCGTCCACGACGACATCTCGTAGAGCAGGTCGCCCGGCACCAGCACCATTTCGGGAGGCACCGAGGGAACGAACTTTCGCGGATACAAGCCGAACAGTGAAAAGTTGAGTTTGGTGTAACTGTTGCAGGCCTGAAGGCCGCCTAGCGACAGAATGCGCTGCCGGGCGCGCGCCATGTAGGGGGCGTCCAACTCGTGGCCGGCGATCTTCAACACGGTGTAAGCGCGAACCGTGGCGTTCACCTCGGCGCCTCCGCCGGGGAAGACGTTCCAGCCGCCATCGGCAAGCTGCCGCGCCAGGATGAAGCGGCAGGCCTTATCGATGCGCTCCCGCGAAGGCGGCTGCCACACCGGCGAATCCGGAGAAGCCGGATGCAGCCAGAGTTGCAGCAGGATGTAGTCGGATTCCAGCGTGGAATCGGCCGTAAGTTCGCCGCACCAGTAACCGTCGGGATGCTGCTGCCGCTCCAGCGCGGAAACGGCGCGGTCTACGGCGTGGACCAGCCTACGTGCCTGTATATTGCGCATTTCCGCGGCCTGGTGAAGGGCGTTCCCGTAAGCCCGCTCGTCGGGCGATACCCATTCGCTACTCATGGCTCACATTTGAGTATAGCGGGGAAGGCGGGGCGCCGAGGTAGTGTTAGAATAGAACCGTCAGCCGTGGCGAAGTGGCGGAACTGGCAGACGCACCAGACTCAAAATCTGGCGCACTTCACTGTGCGTGTGGGTTCGACCCCCACCTTCGCCACCACGGAACTGCCCTATCCGACCAGCCGGCAGAATAGTCTCAATAGCGGATCCCGAGCAATCCGCCACTCTCCCCTTCATCCGTGAGCTCAGTTCGAACGTATGGCTGTAGAGAGAAACCCCCGCTGAAATCACTCTCGGGAACGCCGTCGGAGTTGAGGCAGCAGATGTACTGGAATCCGTGCGCGTCCGCCGTCGCCGCGGCCAATTCGATAGCGTGGGCTTTTTGGCGCTCGTCGACATCTGCGAAGATGCTGCTATCGTGGATCAGGAACCCGGGGCTAACGCGCTTCGCCGCCCACAGAGTACTCAGCATCAAATCGTAGCAGAATACCTTCATCTGTTCGACTCCCTGGCTGTCTTGGCGCTCGATGTCGACATTGAATCGATACCCGCCATCAGAAACGTCGACGACTAGCTCTCCGGGCCGGCTGTATAACGCCTGCGAGAATTCATTAAAGAGCGATATGGCCCGCTCCCGGACGGACCGCCGCTCGTCATAAAAGGAACGCGCCAGAATCTGGAGTTGCTCGCGTTCGATCCGCGTCTGGGACTTGATCTCTTCGATCCGCTTAAGATTTGCGGCCCTCTGATTCACAGCGCCAAGCTTGGCAATATTCTCATTTTGCACCCGCTGCAATTCCGCATATTCAGCTAGGGCTCCGTGGGTGTTCAGAACTGAAAGCAGGTCCGCCCGCTCGTCGCTTCGCCTGCGGATTTCCTCAGCTCGTTGCGCCGATGCCTGCGAGAGTCGGGAGATCTCCGTCTCCAGAAAGGCGCGCCGGTTGACGATCAATTTGGCATGGAAGGCCTGGACGTCGTCGATCCGCTTTTGTACTCCATCCGGCCAGATGATCCCCGCTTCCCGGTAGATCTCGGCGAGGGTGTCTGCCTCCGGCGGACGCTCCTGAGTCAGGCTCTCCCTATAGAAGGAAAGCATTGCCTGGTCGGTCGTGTTTTCCTGGTTGAGTTGCCTGATGGCGCTTTGCAGCAGGTTGGCTCGATCTTGATATTCACGATATTGTGGGTGGACCCGGAAAGTACGCAACTCCTCGCCACGGCGCGCGATCATCTCCTCAAGCCTTACTTTCTGCGATTCCAGCTCTCCCACGGTTCCAAGGAGGTTGGGGAAGGTCCCGGCCTTAATCGCGGAACGAAACTGGCGTACAACCCCTTCCTGGTCCTTCAGCCTCTGGAGTTTTGCGGGGTACTCCCACGAAAGGCCAAGTAGAAACGCAGTATTGACTTGTTTGTCCCAGTCTTTCTGCTTGCGGTAGTGCTCGAAGGGAATTGAAAAGGCATCGCGTCCCCGGCGAACGAAGTAGGAAAACAGGCTGCGGAACGTTGGTTCGAAAGCATCAGTCTTGGCCTGGGGAGCCAAATCGAACATTAAAAAACCCAGTAGATCGGCCCATTGCCCCGCCGAAACGACGAATGAGCCCGACTCGTTGTCCTTCTTCGGTTTGACGGGCCAGTCTCTGAAGTCGCCTTCGAGTGCCACCCTGTTCGGATGCGCAGTGTCCCGGCTGACTCGATACGGCTTTCCCCGAAGGTCCAACTCGACCGTGAACGTCCAACCGCGAAGCTGGGGAGCCATCAGACGATTCTTCTTATCCGCCTTCGACCCCAGACAGAAATGGACAATCTCGACAAGAGTGGTCTTGCCCGCCCCGTTGCGAGAGTCCTTGTCGGTCGACGCCAGAGTACGGGTTGCGAGCACGACGTTGAATCCAGGTTTGAATTCGATCTCTCGAAAGCATGGCTGATCGCAGCGAATCGCGCGGATCATCGTTCAATCCTCCGGAGGTCTTCCCCGTCGAACCCCAAAGCGCCCAGCGAGAAGAGAAAGCTGGCGGCGAGCGTGAACTGCTCGAACGACGTCTTGTGATCCTGGAGACTCAGCTGCTCCCATGTGGCAGATACGGAACGCGGGCGGTCACTTAGGATCTCCAGGATCTCTCCGCCGACGGCGAGGAGCGACCGGTTCAGAGGTAGGTGCTTGTTCGGCAGGACCATGGCGATACTCCTCAACGCTCGAAGATCTCACAGAGTTCAAAATAGTGCACAATGATTCCGGCCGCCGCCCAAAAATACCTAGGTTCCGCACGATGTTCGCCTGAAACGTACTCGACAAGACCGCCGAAGATCTTGTCGGGATCGTCGGTTGAAGCGGCAAGTTCACGATACCTTCTTGCCAGATCGGCAGCTATCGTTTGCGAGAACCCTGGGTCGGGCATGCTCGTGACGAACTCGCGAACTAGCCTCGCGACCGGCATAGCGGGCCTGACCATGCTGGTAACGGCCTCCGAAAGGCGGTTCCGCTGGAGCTTCTCCGAAATGGCCGTTAGATTCAGATCGACGGTGTCCGAGCTCGCCGTGCCCCGGCAGCCAAGGTGTTTCACGAGAACCTGAATCTCGGCGGCCGTCGTCATCGGCGCGTCCGTCTGACTGGGCACCACACCCAGGAGGGCTTCGCGGTCGGCGAGTGCAAGGTCCCGAACAATCCGCCAAAGGCCGTCACGGCCAATACTGGCGATCTCAAGCCCGGGGTTAGCGGCCTTCAGTTCTGCCAAAGCCGCCACGGCATGTGGCGGCAATGCCCGATCGGAACTCCAAACGAACATCCAGCGCGCCATCTTGTCAATCCAACGACGTCTTGCGCCGTCGAAGTCTTCCCTAATCTTTCGCGCCGCCTCCGCGCCCGTCAAGCCCTCAGGGGCATAGCACTGATAAACCGTCGCGCTGCTCAGCGAATATCCATCCGCTTTCCAGTCTCCTTCCCTTCCCATGGGCTTGACCATGTGGAACGAGGCGTCCGCCTTTTGCATGATCCGCTCGAAGAAATCCTGAAAGCTCCGGCCTGAGAGGCGGACAAGTTCCAGCTCCAGCCTCATCTCGTGGTAGCTCAGGGCAAACTCGTCCTTGGTCATGTCCCGATACAGTATCAACCCAAACCATTTCGTTGTGCAAGCTAGCCAGTTGGCCAGTTGGCAAGAACTTACTGGTGCAGCCCACTGAGACTTGTCCGTCGTCGGCCGGGCGGCAGCCTCGGAACGAGTGGCGGCGGTTCAGACCCGCAACTCCCGCGAACCGCCGCTCCCGCCCTCTACCGCGGATTCCCCGCCGCCCGCTGCTTCTTAGTCAGTATCTCGCGCACGGCGTAAATGCGGCGGTCCTGGCTCTCGAAGTAAGTCCGCATCATCATCTCGCCCATCAACCCCGTGCTGAACATCATCAGCCCGGCCAGCAGCAGCAGGCCGCCCGCCACCATTAGCGGACCGTGGTCGGCAATGATGTCGTGCCCCAGTATCTTGTCGCCCAGCAGGAAGGCCATGATGCCGCCGCCGAGCGTCGTCCCAATCAGGCCCAGCAGGCCGAAGAAGTGCATCGGGCGGGTGAAGTACTTCAGCAGAAACTTGATAGTCAGTATGTCGAACATCACGCGGAAGGTGCGGCCGATGCCGTAATGCGAGCCGCCGGCCGCGCGCGGTGTGTTGCGGATCGGCACCTCCACGATGCGCGCCCCGTAGAAGCTGGCCAGCGCGGGAATGAAGCGGTGCAGTTCGCCGTACAGGTTCACGTCCTTCAGCACCTCCGCGCGGTAGGCCTTGAAAGTGGTGCCGAAGTCCCGCAACTCGATGCCCGAGGCCTTGGCCATTAGCCAGTTGGCGATGCGCGAGGGGATCTTGCGCATGATGGCGTTGTCCACGCGGTGCTGCCGCCAGCCGCTGGCGATATCGTAACCCTCGTCAATCTTCTTCAACAGCGCGGGAATGTCCTCGGGCGCGTGCTGCAGGTCGCCGTCCATGGCGATGATCACCTCGCCCTGGGCTTCGTGGAACCCCGCCGAAAGCGCCGGCGTCTGGCCGAAATTGCGGCGCAGCCGGATGACTTTTAGGTGCCCATCGGTCTCCACCAGGTTGGACAGCAGCTCGAAGCTGCGGTCAGTGGAGGCGTCGTCCACGAACAGGATCTCGTAGGGCCGCTTCACCGCTTCCAGCACCGACGTCAGGCGGTCGTAGAGCGGAAGGATGGAGCGTTCCTCGTTGTGCACCGGAATGACAATCGACAGCATGGCCCGAGAAGCTTTAGTTTAGCATTGGCACGGGCCGGGCAAAGCATTCAGGCAGGGCGTCAGTGAACCGAAGCGCGGCTGCGGCGCCGGTGTCCGCTTGTGCCACACGGCGGAAAGGCATTATGCTTCTTGTAGCTGCGAAACCAGGAAACCATGGCCGAAACCAGGCTGGATTTGCCCCAAGGTACTCTCGATTTGCTGATCCTGAAGACGGTGGCCCTCGGTCCCGTGCACGGGTGGGCTATCGCGCAGCGGATTCAGCAAGTCTCGCGGGATGCGCTTCAGGTCCCACAGGGCAGCTTGTACCCGGCGCTGCACCGCCTGGAGAGGCGCGGGTGGATCAAGAGCGAATGGGGCCCCTCGGAGAACAACCGCCGCGCCCGCCACTACGAACTGACGGCGGCGGGTAGGAAGCGCCTGGCGGCGGAAGAGGCCGGCTGGGAAAGACTGGTGACGGCCGTCTCCGAAGTTCTCGGAACGGCTTGACGGAGCCTCGATGGGCGGCGATCTCGCATACCGGATTCGCGCCATCTTCCGACGCGGCCGCATGGAGGCCGAACTCGCCGAGGAGCTCCAGTACCATTTCGACCGCCAGGTGGAGGCATTCGTCGAACTGGGCTGTGCTCCCGATGAGGCCCGCCGCCGCGCGCGGCTGATTTTCGGCGGCCTGGAGCAGTTGAAAGAGGAATGCCGCGATGCCCGGGGCGTCGCCTTTCTGGATGGGCTCTGGCAGGATCTTCGCTATGCCGCGCGGCTGCTGGGCAAGGCGCCGGGATTTGCGGCGGTGGCCGTGTTGTCGATCGCTCTGGGCGCCGGATGCAGCACCGTGGCGGCCTGGCTGCTCAGCCAGTCGGCCTATCGCCGGCTGCCGGTGAGCCAGCCCGAACGGCTGGTGAGCTTGCGGAGTGGCGGCTCGGCGTATTTCTCCTACGCGGCGTATCTTGACCTTCGCGGGCGGAATGCGGTCTTCAGCGGTCTAGCCGCGCGCGCGAATCTGCCCGCCTACGTGACCGCCGGACAGCGGACCGAGCACGTGCCGGTGGAGTTGGTCTCGGCGAACTACTTCGAGGTTTTCGGCGTCGTTCCCGCCGCCGGCCGCCTCTTCCGGCAGGCGGACGAGGGACGGCCGGGCGCGCCGCCGGCCGCCGTTTTGAGCCACGAGTACTGGGTTCGCGGCTTCGCAAAGGACCCGGCCGTAGTGGGCCGGAGCATCCTTCTCAACAACCTCCCGGTGAACATACTCGGAGTTTCCGCCCCTGGTTTGCAGAGCTTGATGCCGGGCCAGCCGGCCGACGTGCTGGTGCCCGTCGAGAGCGAGGAAGCGATCTGGCCGGCGTATCCGTTGCTGCGGGAACGGGCGTATTCCTGGATGAACCTGGCCGGCCGGCTGAAGCCGGGCGTGGCGCGGGAGGGCGCGGAAGCGAGGTTGGCGGCGGAATCCGCTTCCCCCGCGGCGCCGCGGCTGGAGTTGATTCCCGCGGGACGGGACATCGAGCCCCGCGCCGATTGGATCCTGGTGAGTTTCGCCGCCATCGCGGCCTTCGTGCTGGTTGCCGCCTGCACGAACCTGGCGGGGCTATGCCTGGCCCGGGCAGCGGCGCGGCAGAAGGAGATCGCCATCCGGGTGGCGCTGGGCGCGGGGCGCGCTCGCATTGGGCGGCAGCATCTGGCGGAGTTTCTGTTGCCGGCGGCCGCGGGCGGCTCGCTGGGAGTCACCGCCGCTCTGGGGCTTGCCGGCGCCGTTCCACGAATGCTGTTGGGCGAGCAGCGGGCGCGGATGCTCTCTCCCGCTCCGGACGCGGGGATCGTGCTCCTGGCCGTTGCGGCGGAGGCGGCGGTGACGATTCTCTTCGGGGCGGCTGCTGCGCTTCTGGCGGCGCAGGGCAGGCCATTGCGCGCAATTAGCGGCGGAAATACCGCGCCTGGCTTGGGCCAGGCCCGCGTTCGAAAGGCGCTGGTGATGGCGCAAGTGGCGTTTTCGGCATCCCTGATGTTCGGCGCCTTCTCGTTTTTGCCCACCGTGTTATGGGAGAATGTCGAACGCCGGGGGCCGGGAGGGTCGAATGCGATTGTCTTCTTCCTCGACGCGGGCGCCATGGGATATGAAGCACCCAGGGCGGCGCGCCTGTTCCAACGCCTGGAACGAGCTTTGGCGGGCATGCCAGGCGCGGGCGGCGCGGGATTCCAGATCGGCGATGACGCGCGGATCGAAATAGAGGGCCGTACGCCGCGCGCGCCGGAGGAAGACCATGCCCTCTGGCTCCAGATATCGCCTGGGTTCCTGGGCGCCTCGGGCGGTGTGCTGGTAGAGGGCCGCGGTCTCGATCCGGCAGGCGAGTGGCCGCCCCGTGCCGTCCTGGTGAACGAAGTCTTCCGGCAGCGGCTGCTGGAGGACCGTGGCGGCTTGGGACAACACGTGAGGTTGCGCGGCACCGGCCGGTGGGCCGAGGTGGTTGGGGTGGTGCGAGACCGCGTGCTGCCCGGATATTCTTCACCGGTGCCCGCGGTGTACTGCCCGTTTTCCGCGGCATCCGTGGCCGGGTTCTACGTTCGAACCACCCGGCCACCCGCTGTCCTGCTCTCCGCCGTTAAGGAACTGGCGGCTATCGAAGCGCCGGGCGTGCCGGCGTTCGATCTGAAGACCATCGATGCCATGGATGCGGAAGGGTCTCACCCGCAGCGCGTCCTCGCCGCCGTGCTGTGTGCCCTCGGTCTGCTAACGATGGCGCTGGCGGTGGTGGGCGTTTACGGCGTGACGGCCTACGTGGTGACGCGGCGGACGCCGGAGATCGCCGTTCGAATTGCCCTGGGCGCGACACAGGCGGGCGTGGTGGGGATGGTAATGAAGGACGCCGCCCGGATCATTGCGCTTGGCGGCGCTGCCGGCCTGTTCCTTCCGCCCCTGGTCTGTGGGCTGCTCTTCCCTTCGGGTGGCGGACCGGACTTCAGGCAGGAGTACCCGGCGCTCATGGCCGGGACAATCCTGGTAGCCGCAGTGGCCGCGCTGGCGGGATTCCGGGCGGCTCGCCGGGCCGCGGCAATCGAGCCCGCGGCGGCATTGCGCGCCGTGTGAGCGGGACGAAAATTTGAATGCGTCGTGGCTACCCCTTGCGCTTCTACAGGAAATGGCACTATACTCTGTCCTATAGAAGTGAACAGGATGTTCGCATCCGGAATGGTAGGTAACCCGGCATGAACCGGTTGGTCATTCGTTCCCTCTGCGTTTGCCTGCTCTCCATGGCCGCGCTGCCGGCACAACCGAACGTTCCGGTGGCGAATCCGGTCACGTTGCGGGGAAAAGTAATCGACCTCAAGACAGGTGAGCCGATCGCCAAGGCCCTGGTTTCCATCCGCGCCCAGAATCTGCAGACCGCCACGGATGAGAAGGGCAGGTTCGAGCTGGCGAACGTTTCGCCGGGCGATGCCGACCTCTACGTAAGTACCGTGGATTACGGTCTGCTGAAGCAACGCATCCACGTGGATGCCGCGGAGAACCCCGAACTGGAGCTGCTTCTCGGCCAGGAGGCGCTTAAGCACACCGAACGGATCACGGTGACTGCCACTCCGTTTGCGCCGGCAGTGGCGGAAGCCCCCGTGGAGCACTCGATCACCAGTACGGAGCTGAAGAATCTCTCGTTGGTGATGCTGGATGATCCGATACGCGCGGTGCAGAAAATGCCTGGAGTGGCCGCCGACAACGATTGGTACGCGCAGTTCGCCGTTCGCGGCGCCGGACCGGCGCAAATCGGCGTGTTCGTGGATGGCGCACTCCTGAGCGCCCCGTTCCACGGCATTCTGGACGACCGCGGCAACAGTTGCTCCATCGGCCTGCTGGACAACGGATTCGTCGGCTCGATGACGCTGCTCAGCGGAAACTTCCCGGCGCAGTATGGCGATTTTACGGGCTCCATTCTGGACGTGCAGAGCCGCGAAGGAAACGCCGACCGCACGTCGTATCGCGCCGACGTGAGCACCATAGCGGCGTCGTTCAGCGCCGAAGGGCCGTTGAGCGATTCGAAGAAGGCCACCTGGTTCGTCTCGGTGCGCAAGGACTTCGTCAACCTGCTGGTGGGCCGGAACAGCGGCCTGGGGCTGAGCTTCTATGACGCGCACGGTAACCTGACCTACAGTCCTACCCAGCGCAACCGGATCTCGCTCAGCGCCATTTACGGAGAGACGTCAATTTCCAAGGACGCGGGCAGCGTGTTCGGCCTCGACGGGTTGAAGGACGGCAACACCGGCAGCGGCTTGGCCAGCCTCCGCTGGACGTGGTCGGACGGGGCCACCGTTTCACGGGCCCAGGTTTACGGCACCAGGGATTCGGAGCGGGACAAGGATTCGTCGGCGGACCTGCTGGAGCGTTCGAGCGGCGGCGAGTTGGGCCTCCGCGAGGATCTGACCCACCAAACCGGGGACTGGAACAAGTTTCAGGCGGGGGCGGTTTTCCGGCGGCTGGATCGCGACTATCTGAAAAACGAACCGTGGAACTACTCGACGGAGCAACTCTCCACCACGCTCCTCGAAACCGCGCTGTTCTCCAAGGCCGTGACCCAGTCGGGCGCGTACCTTCAGGACACGGTTTCGCTCGCCGGAAAGCGCGTGAACCTGGTGGTGGGCGGGCGCTGGGACCACTTCAGCCAGAACGCCGAGGAGACTTTTCTGCCGAGGGTCAGCCTGTCGGTATCGCCGCTTCGCGGGACCACGTTGACCGCGGCAGCCGGCCAGTACGCTCAGTTCCCGGACATGTTCGATCTGTTCGGCGAGTTCGGCACGCCCACACTGCGGCCCGAGCGCGTCACCCACCTCTCGCTGGCATTCGAGCAGTCGATGGGCGAGCGGATTCGATTCCGGGTGGAGGCGTACGACCGGCGGATTCGCGACGCGGTCTACTCCGCCGCCAGCGAGTTTCGCCTCGCCAGCCCGGGCGGGCCCATACTGTACCCGCAACTCGGCCCCGTGCTTGGCAACTCGCTGCGCGGTTACTCCCGCGGACTCGAGTTCACGCTCCAGCGGCGCAGCGCCAACCGGCTGAGCGGCTGGATCTCCTATGCGCTGGGGTATGCACGCTCCGTGGACGCCGCCACCAACGCGCACTTCTGGAGCGATTTCGACCAGCGAAATACGGTCAACATCTTTGGGAGTTATCGCGTGAGCAAGAGCGTCAACGTGAGCGCCAACGCCCGGTACGGCAGCAATTTTCCGATCGTTGGCTACCTGGGCACGCCCGTCACGTCTGGAAACATGTACTTTCCCATCGCCAGCGTGCCCAACCAGGTGCGGATGCCGGCCTACTTCCGGCTGGACACTCGAGTCAACAAGGCATTCCACGGCAAGCGTTCCAAGACTACGCTCTACGCGGAAATCACGGACCTGACGAATTACGCCAACTACCAGTACTGGGGGTTCGTTCCCGACTACGTTCGCTACGGCTACATCGAGGCGGGATTTGGGACGTTCCTGAAGATCCTGCCGGCCGTGGGCGTCAGCGTGGAGTTCTAGCCGGCGCCGATTACGCGGCGGCGCGGTTCGTAGCGTCTTCGCGGCCTGCCGGCCTAATGGCCGATCCACCTGGCCAGGCCGAAAGCCGCGGCCGACGCCAGTCCGCCGATGGTCACGGTTTGCAGGCCACCGCGCCAGGGCGATATTCCCGTCATCCTGCCTTTCACATATCCGAACGCGAACAGCGCCGCCAGCGTCACGACCACCGAGATTTTGAGGCCGGTGTAGAGATCGCCCGCCAGCATGTAGGGCGCCAGCGGCACCAGGCCGCCGGCGATGTACGATGCCGCGATGGCGGCGGCGCTGTTGCGCGCGCGCTTGGGGTCGGGCTCCTCGAAGCCCAGTTCGAAGCGCATCATGAAATCCACCCAGCGCTTCTGGTCGGAGCAGACGGCGCGAACCACGGGCGCCACGTCGGCTTCCGCCATGCCATAGCCGCGGAAGACGTCGGCCACCTCTTCGATTTCACGGTCGGGCACCACCTCCGTTTCGCGGTACTCCCGGGCGCGCTCGGAGAGGAAATGGTCGCGGTCGGTGCGCGCGGCCAGGTAACCGCCCAGGCCCATGGCGATACTGCCGGCGGCGATCTCGGCCAGGCCCGCGATCACCACGATGCCGGGTTGAGAGACCGTGCCCGAGAGCCCCGCCGCCAGGGCGAACGGCACGGTGAGGCCGTCGGACATGCCGATGACGATGTCGCGGACGGTATCCGAGGCCTGGAAGTGGGATTCAGTGTGGGGCGCGGTGGGCATAGACCAATCATCATATATGTTGGGCGCTGGCCCGGCGGCGGGTCGGGCGGCTTGGCCAGCGCGGCACGGCACGGCCCGGAACTGCGAGCGTGAGCGAGCGGCCCGAGCGGCGTGGAGGAACTGCGCAGTGAGGGCGCTTCCTGCGCGAGAGATGATCGCCCGGAGATGGCCGCCTGCGGGAACCAGCGGACGCCGGAGGACTCTCCTACCCCTCGGGCCGCTCGCTCACGCTCGCGGTTCCGTGAGGGAGCGCGAAGCCGCCAGATGGCGCCGGGGCGGCCAGAACGGAGCGGGGCAACCAGATGGAGCCGGTGAGCCGGCGGACGCCCGCCCTTCAAAACTGGAAATAGATGAACGGGATCTGCGCGTCGATGACGCCGAACAGTTCCAGGCAGAAGAACATCAGCGCGAATGCGGACGCGTAGACCAGGGCAGGCGCCTTGGCCACGCGGTCGAACCAATCCAGCTTCTCTTCCCCCACGGCCAGTAGGAGAGCCACCAGGATCAGCCCGAAGTGCCACGGCGTCAGCAGGTCCGGGCCCTTGGGATGCGAGAACATCTGGCCCAGTACCTGACGGCTTTGAGGCAGGTCGGCTGCGCGGAAGAATACCCAGCCGATCATCGCCAGCGCGAACGTCAGCACGGCCTTGAAGGGATACAGCCAGTCCCACTTGTCGCTGATCGGCCGGTCGCCGCGGATGGCCTTTTCCACCGCCAGCAGCCCACCGTGATAACCGCCCCAGATCAGGAAGTTCCAACTGGCGCCGTGCCACAGGCCACCCAGTAACATGGTGAGCGCCAGGTTGCGGTACGTCATCCAGTTGCCTTTGCGGTTGCCGCCCAGCGAGATGTAGAGATAGTCGCGCAGCCAGCTCGAGAGCGAAATGTGCCAGCGCCGCCAGAAATCCGTGATGCTGCTGGCCAGGTAAGGCCTGCGGAAATTCACCGGGAAATGGAAGCCCAGCAGCTTCGCCATGCCGATGGCCATGTCGGTGTAGCCCGAGAAATCGAAGTAGATCTGCATGCCGAAGGCGATCACGCCGCTCCAGGCGGAGTGCCATCCGGGAAAGTCGCCCACATGGGCGAAATAGCCGTTGGCCACTTTGGCGAACTGGTCGGCGAAGGCCATCTTCTTGACCAGGCCAAACACCACCAGCAGCAGGCCCTGCGAGACGTCGTCGCCAGAGGGCGCGTGCCAGTTCAGCAGGTCGCGGAAGAAATCCCGCGCGCGCACGATGGGGCCGGCCACCAACTGCGGGAAGAAGCAGATGAACAGCGCGTAATCGATGGGGTCGCGCACCGCCTTCTGCTTGTCGCGGTACACGTCCACCACGTACGACATGCTCTGGAACGTGTGGAAACTGATGCCCAGCGGAAGGACGATGTCCCAGAAGAAGCTGTTAGTGGGTCTGCCCAGCAGGAGGCACAGATTACTGGCGATGAAATTGTAGTATTTGAAGAAACCCAGGAAGCCCAGGTTGGCCGAGAGGCTCAGAATCAGCAGAGCCTTCCGCCGGGGTCCGAACGGCGTCCGCTCGATCCACAGGCCCGCGGTGTAGTCGATCACCGTGAGCGTCAACAGCAGCGGAATGAACTTGACGTTCCAGCTTCCGTAGAAGAAGTAGCTGGCGAAGAGCAGGATGTAGCGCCGCAGGAACCGCGGGCTGGAGTAGAAAAGGACCAGCACCACGGCCAGAAACAGGAAGAAGTGGGTGGTATTGAAGAGCATTGCGACTTACCTCCCCGCCCCTTCCAGCACCCGCGCGACTTCATCCTCCAGCATGCCGGAGAACAGGCGGATGCCTTCGCGGTTTAGGTGCATGCCGTCGCGGAACAGTTCGGGCCGCTCCAGGGATTCGAAGGCGTGTTCGTCCATCAGGATGACGTTGGGCCGGCTGGCCATCTCGCGGATCGAGGAGCTGAGCTTGTGCGTCAGGTTGCCCGGCCGCGGCACTGGGCCGCGCGGCAGCCGCAGGAAGACGATCCTGGTGGGCGATCCGCGGTAGCGGTCGATGATGCGGCCGTACCAGGTGCGCTGGAATTTCGCGAACCGTCCGATCTGCGGCTCGGGCTGGTGCGCCAGGAAACCCTCTACCGTGGCGCGCTGGTCGGCGCTTGAGCCCGGCGGGAAAGTCACCTTGAGGGTGGAGTAGTCGATCTGCAGGCCCGCCATGCTGTCGGTGGTTTCCTCGAAATCGTACTGCCAGGTATTCCAATCGCGATCGCACTGTTCGACGTAAGCCAGCCGCTTGCCAGGGTTGGCCAGAAACGCCTGCAGGTCGTTCTGAAAGATGATGCCTTTGAGCAGGCCGCCGCGCAGGGCGGCGATCTGCAACTCGCGGCTATCGAACGATCGCGCAAACTCGAACACGTCGGTGAGGCGCAGCCGGCAGATCACGTAGTGGAGATCGCGAACGTCGTCGTTGGGATTGTAGTAGCGGTCCTCGTCGTCGTAATCGTCCACTCCGAAAACCAACGCCTTGTAACGCCGCGCGGTGGAGTCCAGATCGCGGAGCATGTAGTACCACGCCCGCGCATCGCTTCCCGCCACGCCGGCGCTACGCAGGGCGAACTTGTGGATGCCCGGCCGGTGATCCACCACCTTGGAAGACCAGGCAAAGCGCGAATTGCCGAAGGTCACCACCATGGGGCCGCCGCTGCGTTCCTGCGCGCCTTGCTCGCGCCGCAGGATCATCTCGAAGAGCCCGGTGGAGGAATCCGGTTCCAGAATGGTCGAGTAGAAGCCGGTGCGGAATAGCAGGGAATCGAGGCCGACAACACCCACGCACGCGGCGAGACACGCCAGCACGAGGCGGCGCGCGCTGTGGCGCCGGGGGGTGGAGTCCAATGGCGGAGGTTGGCTGGACATGGAAATTTAGGAAGTCACGCGGCGGAGGCCGCCGGCGCAAAGGCTCATTATACATGGCGGCATTCCGGGGTGGCTGCGGCGCGGCGCCCCTGCGGGGCCACCGCGGGATCCCGATGTGCGGTTTCCCACACGGGCATGGGGGCAGGCGGAGTGCGGCCAGCGCCAGATCCGCCACCGGTCAGCGCCCGTCCAGGATTCACGCTGCGGTCGGGTTTGACGCAGATTCAGGTGGATGTTGCGGCAGGAGACCGCCGATGCCGGCCCCGGCAGTTCGCGACGCACACGGTGGGAAAAGTCGAGAAGACAGCGTTGGACGCTTCTTCGTTCCGGCGTCCTACCCAGTGAGTGAGTCCAATGACCGGACCGGGTGGAGACGCGGGCCGGATACGCCATAGTCCTGATCGATGGGTTCGACACCAGCGGTCCGAACACCCCGGGGCGCAGCAGGGCACGCCCGAATTCGCCTCCTCCGGGACGGCAGACCGAGCAGGCGCTGTGCCTGATATGGCAACAGATCCGGGGGACTGAACCGAGGCCCTCTCCTACTGTTTGGGGCCATGAAAAGAGGCACTGGCTCGGCGGCTTGCACCCGGATCGCCAGTGGTATGCGCGTTGACCCTCGTGGATCTTCGCACCGGGATCGCGGAAGGCGCCCCGGGCTGCGAGCCGCAGTTACGACTGGCGGCGATCAAAGATATTCGGTGATAATTGTGCGAAATCGCTCTGACATCATCTTGGCAGGCTTGCCAAGGACTTGGTACTCTGCCCTGTGAAGGACACGTCCTCCCTGGCGGCTGGTTGCGCATGGTGTGACGATCCAGATCGCGTCCAACGATCAACGAACATAAGGATTAACCTATGCAATTCGTCAACACTCGGAAGTGCCAGATAATTAGCGTGATCATGGTCGTCGTAGCGGTGAGCGTGTACCTGTTTGCCCTTCCTGGCGTGGCGTCTGCCAATAACGCAACTGGCTACATTGCCTGCTGTGCCGTGTTTTGTGGCGGATATGACACGACGGATTTTAGCTGCATCACCAACGCATACTACGTCGAGGGCGGAACATCTTATTGCGGATGCGCAATGGGGGGGGAGTGCGAGCAATACCGAGGAAGCGACAGCTGTTTCGAATGAGCGTTTCTTGGCCACATTGATCCCAACATCTCGTGGTTGGCTCGTAAATCGACCGCGAGAGCCCGTCGTGGGGATTTTGTACCCGGCAGGCTCCGAGAGACAATGTGCCGCTCTACGTGGTGCAGCCATCGGGGGGGCACGGGCACGATAATTAGTACACTGCCTAACGGTTCGAAGTGACCCTTGGGCTGGGCTGGCCGGTAGCCAAGTGGTGCCGGCCAGCCTGCTAGGCGTCGGGCTTCTCGACGAAGCAGAAGGGTGGAGCCCCTCGTGATCGGCTCGCACAGGTATTTTCAGCGACTTGTTTAGGAGTTAGTTGTGCTCATAGTCCAGAGGCTTCTCAGAGGTTTAGCGGCAAACAAACATGCAGTCTTCTTGCTTCTGCTCTTTGGTGCATCTTTGTCGCTCAATGTTTACCTCGGCTTGCGTGTTCGCGGGGACCCGGGGGGTGGCGTTCGTCAGCAGCGTCAGCTCAAAGCGGGGGCTCAGATACCAAACCTACCCGCTCAGGAGTTAGACGGAAGGCAGGTGCTCATTCAGTGGGCATCGGTCGACAAGCCTACGGTGCTTTACGTGTTTACGCCTACCTGTATGTGGTGCAAGCGTAACCTCTCGAATATTCGCTCTGTAACGGAGGCACGTGGCTCCGCCTACAGATTCATCGGGTTGTCGCTCGCGGATGCAGGAGTAGCCGAGTATGTCACGCAGAACCGCTTGGCATTCCCTGTGTATCGTGGAGTGGACAAGAGGATCTCCCAAATGATGGGTTTGGGGCCGACTCCGCAGACCATCGTTATCTCGCCTCAAGGCAAGGTGCTCAAGTCCTGGGTTGGCGCTTACCACGACAAAACCCAGAGGGAGGTGGAGACCGAATTCGGAGTCCTTCTGCCGGGGCTGCCCCAATCCTGACCTGAGGCGCAGCGCCTGTTGCGCCTCGGCCCAGAACGGTCTCAGAGACACTTGTCGTTGCCCGAAGCAGCCAGGAGTACTACCGTATAAACATGTCCAGCACATCTGACATGGCGCCTTCGGTCGCTGCGCGCCGAGCCACGATGCGAAGGTTGCTCAGGGTTATGATCGTGGTCCTACTGGCTGGCGTAGGCGCCGTGACCTCAACCCCAGCCGCGACGATCAGCGGCCGCGTTGTCGACGATAGTAGAGGAACCGGGCTTGCCGCGGCAGAGGTGCGCGTCCTCTCAGTTGCCACATCCAGCCTTGTCATGGCCCAGGAGACTGACCGCGAAGGGGCCTTTCAATTCAAAGCGCTGCCTAGCGGTCAGTACCAGGTTCAGGTATCGGCGTCCAACTATGTTTCAGCCCTTGCGCTGGTTGACGCGCGCGCGGATTCGTTCCTGCTCATACCTGTCGTGCGCCGTGGAGCGATCAGTGGCCGTGTCACCGACTTGCAAGGCATGCCCGTCCACGATGCGGTGGTGCTTCCCCTTGTGAGGACGGGCACGGCTGGAGGGCTGCGCCCTTACGATGCCGAGGGGCGTTCCGCCGCGGCGAATCTTGATGGCGCCGGGCGGTACCGCCTGTACGGCCTGCCGCCCGGCGAGTACGCCATCGCTGTGTTGTACGCCAATCCTCGTCTTGGGTCGGGCGCCGTCCTGTATCCGGACAATCATCAACCACAGTTTCTGACGGTAACCGGAGGAGACGAGTATAGCGATATCAACCTGATTGTAGGAGCACTCGACGGGGGCAGCGTGGCGGGAAGGGTGGATTCCGGGCGGGAAGGCGACATCGTGCAGTTGGCCCTGGTTCCACGGGAGTTTCCTTTTCTTGCGGTGGCCAGAGTGCGCGCCGACGCCGACGGCAAGTTTCAATTCGGGAGAGTTGCCTCGGGATCGTACGATATCCTAGCGACCGGGTTGCCGCCGCGTGCGTTTCCCGCCGCTGATTCCGCTGGTGAGCGCGACCATCCCCAATTCGGTCGGGTTCCGATCACCGTTTTTCGGGATATGGCAGACGTGGCGGTTCCGCTGGGGCCAGGCCGCTCAGCCGTCCTGTCTATCCGCGCTCCAAGCTCGGAAGGTGCCGGCAGGCCTTGTTCCGCCACGGCCAGCATCGAGTTGCGGCCTCGAGAATCCTGGCCTGCGTTTCTAGACTCAGTCCAAGCTAAGCCGGGTGAGGAGCGGAACTTGGTGGATCTGGCTCCGGGGCCGTATGAAGTCAACCTGCCATCCGGGGCGCCCGGCGGGTGCTATGTTGGCGCGCCCGCGGCCTTCGATTTCTCCGAAACTGCCGTAAGTGGCCGCTCCGTAGTCCAGCTCGCCGAAGCGGGCCTGGTTCGCGGCCAATTGAAGGGGCCCGCGGGATCGCCGGACGTCGGCTTCGTCATCACTCTAACGCCTCTGGAACCATCCCGTGGGGAAGAGACCATTCGAGTCGCCGCTCCGGATGCCGGCTTTGCCTTTGAATTCCCCACGGTGCGCCCCGGCAGATACCTCATCGGAGTTCGCTCCGTGTTGAAGGGACCCGATGAGCGCTTGACGTTGAAGAAGCGAACCGAGCGCGAGGTGCAGGTGCGCGGCGGGACGACCACGGAGCTGGATCTGGCGCTCCCGGCGTCCGGAGCGGAGTGATTTTTGTGAGAGAGGAACGGTGTTGTGATAACGAAAAGCAACCAGGCTCTGGCCCTCGTATTTTGTATTGGTAACGCGCTGATCGCGCAAACGCCCCCGGCCGCCACTACCGGTGGCTCCATCAGCGGCGTTGTTCGTGACGCCGGGACGAGATCCCCGATCGGCGGCGCAAGGGTCCTCGTGGACTTCCTGACGGGCGCAACGCGCCGTCAGATCACAACCACCTCTGACGCTCAGGGAAAGTATACGCTGAGCGGCGTTCCTGCCGGGATCTATCGGGTTTCCGCTCAAAGCCCGAGAACGTCCATTCAAACCACGACTTCAATGAGATTTACAGGCGGCATTGAGGCGTCCAAGAGCGTGACGGTCCATGCGGGCGCCGAGGTCGCGGGCATCGATTTCGACATTCCGCTGGCGACCGAATCCGCAACCATTTCCGGAAGGGTCCTCGACGAGGATCGGCAACCGATGGCGGGCGTGCTGGTGCAACTGATTGCCAGGGAACATGAATATGGCGTCTTGAGATATGGGCAGCGGGACCAGGCAACGACCAATGACAGGGGCGAATACGTCCTGAGGCCGGAGCCCAATCTGGGAACCTATTCGTACGTGATCGGAGCCCGGAGCGCTGAGATCCGCCTGGACGCTTCGGCCAGGCCACAACCCGACCCGAAGCAGAGGAAGAAGGTCTTTGCGCCTTCCTACTATCCGAACTCGACCTCCATCGAGGGTGCGGCACTCGTGTCTGTTCGGCCAGGCACGCACCTCGAAGGAATGGACATTCGGGCGGCGTACGTGCCAGGCTACTGCGTCAGTGGCACATTGACCTCGGCAGGCGTGCCGGGACCGGTCGGTTTCGAGTTTTCCACCGAGCATCCTGCGAATGGCATGGGCTCGATGCGCACGATGCCGAACGGTAAGGCCGGCCCGGACGGCAGGTTTTGCATTTGCGACGTCCCTCCCGGCCGCTACCGCCTGGCGGCTTCAAGCCGTGTGGCGGGTGCCAACTCCCGGCTTTTGGGCAAAGCTATGGTCGATGTCACGGATTCCGACGTGAGGAATGTCAGGGTTGACGCCGAGCCCGGGAACCACCTTGGCGGCCAGGTCGTCTGGAAAGACCAACAGCCGGTTCAGCCCCCCGATTCAAGCATCCGGGTGGACCTGGAGAGCCTGACCGGTGTTACCGGAGCTAGGGCAACTTCTTCGATACCGGGTTCGTTCTCCTTCTCAGACGTCTTCCTTGACCATTATGGCGTTCGGGTATCCGGATTGCCCAGTGACCTTTATGTCGCGGATGTGACTTATGGCGGCGTGAGCGTGCTCAACGGCGGCATGCATTACGGCGCAGCCATAGCAGGAGCGGAATTGCGGGTGGTTGTAGCACGCGATGGTGGGACCATTAGCGCCAGGGTCGTGGACAGTAAGGGGTCGCCCATTCCTGACGCCTCCGTCTACTTGATGCCTGCGGACTCCGTCTCTGACGCGGACCTCTCGGTGTTCCTGAAGACCGGTCAAACTAACGAGGATGGCGTCTACACGTCGAGCGCGCTGCGGCCGGGGAAGTACTACGTTCTCGCGTTGAACACGGAGCTTAGGAAGACGCCCGAAGGCATGCGTGCGTTAAGGCTGGCGCGTTCCCGCGCTAAGGAAGTCGAGGTCGGTCCGGGTTCCGGTGCGACGGTGACCATCGAACGCACGTCTATCGATTGATGAGGAACCCCAGTTTGACACCGCCCGCGCCAGCCTGCCGCGATGCGCGCGCTGTCGCCGCTATGTGCGATTTCCTACACCGACCAGGGCGCTGGCGGCTCGCCGCAAAAAAACATTTTGCATAAATCATGTTTTTTGCTATTCTGGAGTCGCTCTGGAAATTCGAACCGCGCGAGGTGTATGGAAACAGCCGCACAAGGCATTCTGACTCGCGATGAAATGGAGAGCAGGCGCCTGTTAGCCGCACAGGACCTGCAACGGGGGCTTTCGCAGTCCCAGGTGGCCCGCAAGTTCGGGGTCACGCGAACGACTGCGTCGCGTTGGTGCCGCGCCTTGACCGGCACGGGGGTCGAGGGATTGCGCAAGCGCCGTGCCCCTGGCCGTCCCAGCCGCCTCAACGCGGAACAACTCCGCATGGTCGCAGAAGTTTACAGGTCCGGCCCGCGGGTCTGCGGATTCGATGCGGACCGCTGGACCACGGCGCGCTTCGCCGAGGCCATCCAGACCCGCTTCGGCGTGCACTACGACCCCGACCACGTCGGCCGGATCATGCACCGCCTGGGGTTGCGTGAACGCCGCAAGAACCGGCGCCGCCTTCAGGACGTGCTCTACGGGACCCGGATCGCGCAGAGCCCACTGGTGGGCCAGCCCGCGCCCACTGCGGCTGTGGCGTAGTCCCGGCGGGATTCATCATTGCTGGCGGCGGGTTGCCGCGGGTGTCGCAGCCCGCTCAGAATCGCGAGATTTTGCGCGCCCGCCAGAAGGAAGATACGCCGAACCAGGCCATGAGGGCGGCGCTCGAGCACATTACCAGACCGCGAACGTCGTCCCCGGCCCGCAGAGAACGGAAAGCGGAGAACGCGAAAGCCGTCCCCATACACAGGAAAAGGAAGCCAATTACTTGATTCCAAAGGGATCGAAGAGGGTTAATGATCGCCGGAACGATGTGTTGAAGGAAACCGCGGCCTTGTTTCTGGACGACTCTCAGGGTTGCTCGCTGCCACACGTTCTGATCGTAACAGAAGGGCAGCGGGTATGATGCTACCATGCGGACGTGCCGATAGATGTGCAGGTAGAAGCTTGGTTGTGAACCGGGCTGGCCTCCACTACAATCGAAAGTAGTGGATGCGGAACGCCGGTTGTCTCCGATGCGTCTGCCAGTAGTAGAGGGAGAACGGTGTGGAAGAGCCTTTAAAGCACTTGGTGCAGGAACTGGGGAACGCGATCAACGATTCCCTTTCCGAGTCCGACCGGATCGCGGAAGCGATCGGCGAGATCAAGCGAGCCGGTTACGACGTCTTCCTCGTGCTGGAAGCGACCATCGGCTTTAACCGTAGGGATGAAGATGGTGGCGATGACGAGGAGGAGATGGAAGGCTCGGAACCGAGTGAACCCAAGATCCGGAAGTTCGAAACCACCGGCAAGATCAAGCTCACCAGCCAGGATCAACGCTTCCTGAAAGCGCTCAAGATTTCGGTGGACGACGAAAATCGCTGATTCGACAAGGCTTAAGCCAACACCCGAAGCTCAGCCTAGCACCTGTCTATAGACGTCCCAAGTTGCCTCGACGGCTCTTTCCCAAGTAAACTGCTGCGCCCGCAAGACGCCGCGGCGGGAGAGGTCGCGGCGCAGATCCTCGGATTCCGTTAACCCGCGTAGCGCCGCCCCCATAGCTTCTCCATCGTACGGATCCACCAGCAGGGCCGCGTCGCCGGCCACTTCGGGCAGCGCCGAGCGGTTGGACGTCAGCACCGGCACCCCTGCCGCCATGGCTTCCAGCACTGGCATGCCGAACCCTTCGTCAAGCGAGGGAAACGCGAAGACGGAGGAGCGGGCGTACCAGCCTGCCAACTCGGCGGGCGAAACGTAGCCCAACACGGAGATGCGGCCGGCGGCGGCGCTGGCGGCAATCCGCGCCAGAATTTCCTCGCTTCCGTAGCCCGCCGAACCGGCCAGCACCAGCCGCCAGTCCGCGCTCACCCGCTCGAAAGCGCCCACCAGGCGGGCGATATTTTTGCGCTTCTGAATGGCGCCTACGTTCAGAATCACCCGCCCGCGCCGCATCTCCGCACCACCGGCCAGGGGAGTGGCGCGGACACCGTGGTGCACCACATGGACGCTCTCCGGCGCCACGCCAAGATGAGCGATCACCTGCTGTCGGGTGAACTCGGAAACGGCGATCACGGCGGTGGCGCGCGAGGCGGCATCGCGCGCCTGGGCGGTGAAGCGGGCACGGAACTCCGGCGTGGAGTATTCCGAGGTCATCACGAACAGGTCGTGGAACGTGGCCACCGAGCGGGCCAGGGCCCTCTCCGGCAGGCGCTGGTTCAGGCCGTGGAAAAGCTGGGCGCCACCCGGGCCAAAGGGCGGGGCCAACAGTCCGCGGCGCACATTGGGCGGCATGCTTTCCCGCCAGGAGCGGAAGTAGCGATGGGGACGGTAGCAGAACCGGAAATCCACCTCGGGGTGGGCCGCGGCCAAGCCGAAGAGGATCTCGCGCGAGTACACCCCTACGCCGGACAGAGCATCCCCGATGCTGTAGGTGGCGTCCAGCGCGATGGTCAGACGAGTCGGTATGCTTTCATTTTGCGATAAAGCGTGGTCCGGCCGATACCTAAAAGTCGCGCCGCCTGCGACCGCTCGCCGTGGGTGGCCGTAAGCGCGTCGGAAATGGTCTTGCGTTCGCTCTCCGGCAGGGAGATGACCGGCGAGTCCGGCGCAAGCGAGACCTCCGGCAGGAGGTAGCCGGCATCCTGCACGGAAGCGGCCGCCGAGAGCGCCGTCAGGCCGTTGGCCGAACGCTGGTATTGCAGGGCGGAGGGAAGGTCGGCCATTTGCAGAGCGCCGTCCGAGTTGAGCGCCGCCACCCGTTCGATACAGTGCTTCAGCTCGCGGACGTTGCCCGGCCAGGCGTAGCTGTGGAAGGTGTCCAGAAGCTCGGGGCTGGGCTGAAACCTGGGCAGGCCGGCAACGCACGCCTCGTCCAGGAAGTGCTCCACCAGTTGGTCCAGGTCCTGCATGCGCTCGCGCAGGGCGGGCAGCCGGATAGACATCACGTTGAGGCGATAGAACAGGTCCTGGCGGAACCGGCCCGCGGCAACCTCGGCCTTGAGATCGCGGTGGGTGGCGGCGACGATCCGCAGGTCCACCTTGCGCCACTGCAGGGAGCCCACGGCGCGGAACTCGCTCTCCTGGATCAGGCGCAGCAACTTCACCTGCAGTTCCAGGGGCAGGTCACCGATTTCGTCGAAGAAGGCGGTGCCGCCATCGGCCATCTCCACCAACCCCTTCTTGGTGTCGATGGCCCCGCTGAAGGCGCCCTTCACGTGACCGAACAGCTCGGTCTCGGTGAGGGTGCCCACCAGCGAACCGCAATCGATGGGCACGAAGCGGCCGCACGGGTTGGCATCGTAGATGGCGCGCGCCACCACCTCTTTTCCGGTGCCCGTTTCGCCCAGCAACAGTACGGGCAAGCGGTTGCGCGAGGCCTTCCCAATCAGCCTCCGAATCGAGGCCATTTGCGGAGACTCTCCCACCAGGGGGCGGGCCGCCGGTGCAAGCGCGGGATTCATGAGGTGGTCACTGCTGCGGATCTAGTCGGACGACGAAGGCGTTTCTCTCACCCGATTTGTCCCGGATGCGTTCGGCCAGCGCCTCGGCGGCGTCCTCGGCAGGCTCGGCACCTACGAGCACGCGCCAGGTTTCGGGGTTGCCCGGCCGCCGGACCACGCTGGCGGTGCCGAAGTCGGCGGCCATCCGGGCGCGGACCCGTTCGGCCGCCTCGCGGCTGCGGTATTGCCCCACCTGGACGGCAAACGCCTCGACAGGGACGACTTTAGGCGGCTTGATCACTTCCAGGCGGACGCGCGCGGTGCCGGGACCGATCATGTCGATGGCTCCAGCGGCGGCGTGCGAAAGATCGATAATGCGGCCGTGCACGAACGGCCCGCGGTCGATGATGCGTACCTCTACGGTCTTGCCGTTGCTGAGGTTGTGGACGCGCACCCAGGTGCCGAAGGGCATGGTACGGTGGGCCGCGACCATGGCCTCCATGTTGTAGATCTCGCCGCTGGCCGACTGCCGGCCGTCATAGGGGTGGCCGTACCAACTGGCGATGCCGGTTTCGGTGTGCCCGATTTTGACCGGGATGGCCGGTGTCGGGCCGGTCGTTTTCTTATGGGCGCAGCCCGCCAGCGCGGCACAGGCGGCCACCACGGCAACGATTCTCCGCATCGATGGATCGATTATGGCACGAGCGGGCGGGGCCGCGGCGTCAGCCTGCCGCTAGTACGGCGGCCGGCCAAAATACGTGCCAAAAACGTCGCCGACTACTTTTGCGAGGTCCCTGACATTCTCTCCCTTTTCGCCTTGGACTCCGTGAGTGCCCCACCACAATTCACGGGCATCCTTGGTGCGCAATAACGAGAGCTCCATTCCGACCATCGCCTTGTTCTTACCCCAGGAAATCCCGCCAAAAGTGACGGTATCCCGGACCACGCCAAAGCCCAGAATCCGGCCAATCAGAATGCCATCGGCGTTGCCCACCCGCCCGAGGGCTTCCAGGAACCCCTTGGTCGCGACACCGGTTGTCGCATAGTTGCCCAGAAATGCCCGGTAGTCCATTGTAAGGTTGTGATCCTGGATTAGTTGCTTGGTCTCGGTGGGAGGCACGATGACAACTTCGGGGTGCTTCTGGTGCATGGCGCCGATGAAGTTCTCCGTGAGGATCATGCCGCCCTCGGGATAATCGAGTTCGTTTCCGAAGGGCAGCATGATGAGCCGGTTCGTGGTTGCGGATGAGAAGGCGGGATCGACTCTGGCGTCGAGAATGTTCTCCCGGTTCTTGGGCCCGATCCGCTTTTGCGCCGAACCGACGACCGCGATCGAGACGAGGATAGTTGCCGTAAACAGCAATGTGCGCTTGGTCGCCATTAGTATGGAACCCTCCCAAAGTATCTTGCGAAGACTTCGCTAATCGCCTCGGCGGCGTCCTGCAGCTTGGTCTTGTTCGGCGCCGCGATCAAATCTTTTCCATACCAGACGCAACGGCCATCCGTCGTCCGGTACAAACTCATGTCCAGGCCAACCACCGTAAGTTTCCTCGGCATCGGCCTCCCGAGGAACAGCACCGACACCGTTTCTTCTCCCCACTTGGTAACATGCCCGACCAGCACCGCGTCGGCGTGGACCTTGTCGCGCAAGCTGTCGAGAAAGCTCTTGTCCGCCACGTTCGAACCCAGATAATCGCCCAGGAAGACGTTGAACTCATCGTTCATGCCGGCATTGCTGATGAAGTTCATCATCTCTTCGGGCGAAACGAACTTATATTCGGGGTGCATCTGGGACAACTGGGATACGAAATTCTTGGAGATGATACTGGAGGCGTCCTTATACTGTCCGGCATTTGCGAACGGCAGCAGCGCAACGCGATCCAACTTGGTTGTCTGAAACGCGGGGTCCAGTTTCGCCTCTCCTATCGACTTCAACGTATCTGGACCGAGCTTTCTGGCAGCCAGGCCCTGAGCGCTCGCCAGCCCCCCTAGGGAAGCCAGTAGCGCCAGTATGGTGATCGCGCGTCGGAACTGTCGGGACATTACGAAATCTCCGGTAGAAATGGCAAAGTGAATTCGACTGGGGATTTCCCCAGCCGATGTCGATTATACACCTAGTTCAAGGCCTCTTACTCCCTTTTTTGGGTGGCTGGCAGGCGCCGGACTCCTACACAGGTCACGTCCTGCGCCGTATTTTGGCACCTATCTCGGGGAACTTCCGCAGGATAGCGTCGGTCACGGAGTTGGTCTGTTCCAGACTCAAACCGGGCAGAAGAATCACGCATTTCCAGAATCCGCAGCGTACTTCAAATCCGGAAGGTTCGTCCTCGGTGCTCGGGGAATACCCGAACGAGGTGATTTCGGGTACCGGTACTGCTACCTCGGACTCCCCAAATGCGGGGAACCACCCCAGGCCGGCACCCCTCGCTTCGAACGCCCGGTTTGTCACGGAGAGCGTGGTCGTCCGGATGCTATGCTTCAGGGCGGCGGCAGCCATGATGACCGATACCAGCAGGCAGGTGCCAGCCGTGATCGCAATGCCGAACGCGGCTCCGCGGTCCGGCACCGCGAACGCGACCAGCAGGGCGGCAAAAGACAAACCGGGAAACGCGCAGAGCATGAACCAGCCATTTTCGCGGTCAACCCGGAATCGCAGTTCGTCCTGCAGTTCCTGGAACGTCAGTTCAGCCCGCCCGAAAGCCGTCATCGGGGATATTCTAACTTCCGTGTGCCAGTTTCGAACGGATTGAAACGCGTCCGTAACCAAAGATGTTGCGGAATCTCACGTAATCCGATAGGATTTTCAGCGGAGGCGGCTGGCGCATGGATACCCCCGGGGAAGTACCTCCAGTAAAGGGACCCGGCATTTCCGCCGATATGAGAATTATGCAAGAGCGGCGCTGTGAAGTTCGCATGCTGTGCGCGGACATGGTGAAGGTATCCTGGAAGGACGCCCTGGGGAAGCGGAGGCGGGCGGTAGGCTTGTTGGAGGACATCTCCGTGTCCGGAGCCTGCCTGCAACTGGAGACCGCCGTGCCCAAAGGCGCCGAGATCCGCTGGGCCAGCCCCAAGCAGGAGTTCAGCGGGCACGTTCGCTACTGCGTCTACCGGGAGATCGGGTATTTCGTTGGGGTGGAATTCGAGGCCGATTCCCACTGGTCTCAACGGGCGTATAAACCTCAACACCTGTTGGACTTACAGAAACTGGTAAGCAAGGCGAAGTAGCCCGCGGGCCATCGCTCCTTCTTGCGAATCCGCCGGCGATTCCAGGCATCTCAATCGGATGCAGCCCAAAAGAGCGCCTGAACCGTTTGCCGTCGTGGATTCCCTGCTGACCGCCTTCGCCACAAACAATCGCATCAACGAGTTTCTGATCCGCGCCGTGCCCGATGCGGCATGGCGCGCTACACCTCCGGGAGGAAAAGGCCGCACCATCGCGGCGATGGCCGCCCACATCCACAACGTGCGCGTGATGTGGCTCAAGAGCGGCGGCAAGGATGCCCCACTTCCCGCCAAACTGGAAGGCGAGGATTGCACGAAGGACGACACCATACGCGCACTTGATGAGAGCTGGCGGGCTCTGGAGAACCTGCTGCGCGCCTCGCTTTCGGGCGACGGCGCCATCCGGGGCTTCAAACCCGATGCCGGCAGCTTCGTAGCCTACCTGTTCGCCCACGACGCCCATCACCGGGGCCAGATGATCATGCTGGCCCGCCAGGTTGGACACCCGGTGTCGCAAAGCGCCATGTTCGGTATGTGGCAGTGGGGAACGCGCTAAAATCGGACGGTGAGCCACAACCTACCGGACCCTTGGCCCCCCGGAGCCGCCCTGCTGGTGATAGACGTCCAGAAGGCCATCGACCACCCAAGCTGGGGCGAGCGCAACAACCCGGGGGCGGAGGGCAACATCGCCGCGCTGCTGGGAGCCTGGCGCGCTGCCGGGCGGCCCATCTACCACGTCCGCCACGATTCCACTTTTGCGAACTCGCACTACCGTCCCGGCCAGCCGGGACACGAATTCAAGCCGGAGGCCGCGCCCGCGCCGGGAGAGACCGTGATCGCCAAGCGCTCCAACAGCGCGTTCATAGGGACGGACCTGGAATCGCGGTTGCGAGCCGCCGGCCACACCACGCTGTTGGTCACTGGAGTGATCACCAACAACTGCATAGAAGCGACCGTGCGGATGGCGGGCAACCTGGGCTTCGACACGTTTCTGGTCGAGGACGCGGCGTTCACTTTCGGGCGCGCCGATTGGGAAGGCAGACTGCGAACCGCCGCCGAGGTTCACGCCATGAGTCTGGCCAATCTGGACGGCGAGTATTGCACGGTGGTGCGAACCGGGCAGGTGCTGAGCAACCTGGGCTGACATCCGCAAAGCACCGGTGATGCCGATCTAAGCGTGCCGGTGGCGCAGCGCGAGATAGCCGGCGCCTCCCAACAGAAGAGCCAGCGCGAAAATGGACCAAGCGCCCAGAGCCGGCACGGGGGCGTTAGAGAATTGATCGGTGAAGACCTGGACGCGGTTTCCGGTCCCATCGGCGACCAGCACGGTGCGATTGACCGGGTCGACGGCGACGCCAGTGGCGGCAAGCAGAGCGCCGGCGCCGGTGCCCACAATACTGCGGACATAGTTGCCGTTGCCGTCGAAGACCTGGACGCGGTCATTGCAGGTATCGGCGACCACCACATTGCTGCTATTGGCCGTGTCCACCGCGACGCCAATGGGGCACGACAACGCGTTGGCGCCGGCGCCAGCAATGGTCCGGACGTAACCACCGGTGGCGCCGAAAACCTTGACATTGTTCCCGGAGTAATCGGCCACCAGCACATTACTGCCGTCGGCTGTGTCCACGGCGACCCCCAAGGGCTCCACCAGCGCGTTCGCACCGCTGCCGGCAATGCTGCGGACATAGTTGCCGTTCACGTCGAAGACCCGCACGCAGGGGCAGCCGGTGTCGGCGACCAGCACGTTGCTGCCATTGGCCGTGTCCACTGCGACAGCATAGGGCCCGGACAGCGTGTTGGCGCCGGAACCCGTAATGCTGCGGACAAAGGTCCCGGCCGCGGTGAAGACCTCGACGCGGTGGTTGCCGGCGTCGGCGACCACCACATTGCTGCCGTTGAGGGTGTCGACTGCGACGCCACTGGGCTGGCTCAACGCATTGCCGCCGCTGCCCGTAATAGTCCGGACATAGGCGCCGACCGCGGTGAAGACCTGGACGCGGTTGTTATTGACGTCCGCGACCAGGACGTTGCTCCCATTGGCCGTGTCCACCGCGACACCAATGGGGCCGGATAGCGCGTTGCCGCCGCTTCCGCTGATGGTCCTGACGTAAGTCTGGGCGCCGGCGGGGATCGAGCTAGCGAAGATACCCGCGGCGATGCCAGCCAGCATCCAGCCGTTTCTTTTCGTGCGAGCCATGTCATCTTCTCCAAACTCTGCGCAGATTGAGACAACAACAACGTAACGGACGTATTCAAACACGCTTCAGCGCTCGGGTCAACAGATTGACGCGGGGATGCACGCGGGGATGCACGCGGGGATCGGGCCGTAGCCGGCCTTCCCGCCGCCGGGACAAATCGGGCTAAATTGAGGGGGTGCTCGCTCTTTTCCTCTTGGCGCTGGTGGCCGGATCGATGGTGTACTGCGTACTGACCGTGGTGGCTGCGGTACGCTACCGCGCGGTGCGGCCCGCCGAGCCGGCGGAGTGGCCGCCCATCAGCGTGCTCAAACCGCTGGCGGGAGTGGACGACGGCCTGGAAGAGAACCTGCGCACTTTCTTCGAACAACAGTATCCCGCTTTCGAGATCCTCTTCGCCGTGCGCGAGGCGGCGGACCCGGCCGTGGCCGTGGTGGAGCGCCTGCGCACGCGGTACCCGGCGGTCGAGGCGCGGCTGATCGTGACCGGCGAGTCGCCCTTCCCCAACGCCAAAGTATTCAGCCTGGACCTCATGCTGGCAGCGTCGCGGTTCGAACTGGTGGTGATGTCGGACAGCGATATCCGGGTGACGCCGGACATGCTGCGCGTCATGGCCAGCGAGTTCGCCGACCCTGGTGTGGGCATGATCACCTGCCCATACCGCGCCGTGCCGGGGCGAAGCGTGTGGTCGACGCTCGAAGCGTTGGGGCTTAACACCGAATTCCTGGGCGGCGTGTTGGTGGCGCGCATGCTGGACGGGATGAAGTTCGCTCTCGGCCCCACCATCGCCGCGCGGCGCCAGGTGCTGGCGGGCATCGGCGGTTTCGACGCGGTGAAGGACTACCTGGCCGAGGACTTCGTCATGGGGAATCTGGCGGCCGAGCGGGGCTTCGGGGTGATCCTGTCCTCATACGCGATCGAGCACCGCATTGGCTCGCAGGGGTTCGGAGCCAACCTGCGGCATCGCCTGCGCTGGTGCCGCAGCACGCGGCGGTCGCGGCCGTGGGGCTACGTGGGGCAGCTTTTCACCAACCCGCTGCCGCTGGCGCTGGCGCTCGGGGTGGCGCGGCCGGAGTGGTGGCCGGTGGTGCTGGCGGCGGTGGTGTTGCGCGCGGCGGCGGGCTGGGCCGCGGCGGGGCACGTGCTGCGCGATCCGCTGACGCGCCGGCTGTGGTGGCTGACGCCGCTGCAGGACCTGGCATCCTTCGCGATGTGGGTGGCGGGCTTCTTCGGCAACACCATCCAATGGCGCGGGCGGGTGTACTATCTGCTGCCCGACGGGCGCTTCGAGCTGGTAGCGGCGCCTACATGTACATCCCGCCGTTGATGGCGAGCACGTGGCCGGTGATGTAGCTGGCGTCTTCGCCGACCAGGAACTTGATGGCGTTGGCAATGTCGTCGGGCTTGCCGATGCGGCCCAGCGGCACGGATGCCAGGATCTTGGCCTTGATCTCCTCGGGGAGCACGGCGGTCATGTCGGTCTGGATGTAGCCGGGGGCGATGGCATTTACGGTGATGTTGCGGCTGGCCATCTCCTGCGCCAGGGTTTTGGTGAGCCCGATCAAGCCGGCCTTGGAGGCGGAGTAGTTGGCCTGCCCGACGGCGCCGGCCTGGCCGACCACGGAAGCGATGTTGACGATGCGGCCCCAGCGGTTCTTCATCATTCCGGGCAAGACCGCCTGGCTGCACAGGAACGCGCCCTGCAGGTTGATCTTCAGCACCAGTTCCCAGTCGGTGAGCTTCATGCGGATGGCCAAGCCGTCGCGGGTGATGCCGGCGTTATTTACCAGAACGTCGATGTGGCCCAGTTCCTTGATGGCCTTGGCGACGCCTTCCTTGACGGATTCGGGCGAGGTTACGTCGAAATCGAGCGTGATCGCCTGTGCGCCGCTCGAGCGGATCTCGGCCGCGACCGCCTCGTTATTCTCGACTTCGGGCGAGGCCACCACGATATCGAAGCCGGCGCGGCAGAGCGTAAGCGCCGTCGCCCGGCCGATTCCGCGGCTTGCGCCCGTGATGAAGGCAACTCGATTGGACATTGGTTCTCCTCAGTAGGTTTTGGTGCGAAATTCCATGATACAGTTCCGGGACCGAGGCTGTCAGCCCGGATCACACAATCGCAACGCTTTGCCGCTGCTCCTGGCGATCGGCGGATTGGTACTCGCGCCATGCCGCGGACAGGCAGGCCACGCCGGTCCGCAGCGTCTGGGGCTCGCCAAGGAACGGCAGGCGGAAAAAGCGGGAGTAGCCTCCGGTTGCCGACATGGATGGGCCGGGGAGAAGCACAACGCCGTGGCGCAGGGCGGTCTGCGCGAACTCGCGAGCGTCGCCATCGGGCAGCTTCACCCAAAGGAAAAACCCGCCGCCCGGAATCCGGAACTTCCATTCAGGCAAATGGCGGTGGAGCAGAGCGGCCAGTAGATCGCGCCGCGGCTTCAACTGGGCACGGCGAAGGCGGCGGGCCTCATCGAGAGACCCCAGCAAGCGGATTGCGATGGCTTGCGTGAGCAGGGGCGAACCCAGATCCAGCGCGCTTCGCAAACGGGCGAGCCGTTCGATGACGGGCTCGGCGGCGCGCACCCAACCGATTCGCAAACCGGGCCACAACAGCTTACTAAGGGAGCCAATGGTGATTACCGGCGCATCCCGTACGAAGGAGGCCAGTGGCGGAGGCGCGGCGCCATCCAGAGCGATTTCCGCGAAGGTGCGGTCGTCAATTACCGGCACGCCGAACTCGCGGGCGATCCGGCCGACTTCCTTGCGGGCCTGCGCGGGCATCACCACCCCGGTAGGATTCTGAAAGGTGGGCGAGAGGTAGACCAGGCGGGCCGCGGTGGCGGCGATGCGGTCGCGTAACAGCGCGGGCGCGACGCCGTCGGCGCCCACGGGTAATGGCGAAACGCGCGCACCAGCAGTGCTGAACGCGTCCAATGCGCCGAAGTACGCGGGGTCCTCGACCAGTACCGAATCTCCGCGTTGCAGGTACGAAGCGGCGCAGAGCGCAATGGCAAACTGGGCGCCGTTGGTGATGAGAATTTGTTCCTGATTGGTGTCGAGGCCGGCTGCGCTGTAATAGGCGGCAACGGCTTGGCGAAGCGCGGGCAGGCCGAGCGGGTAGTAGCGATGGTCGCGCACCAACGCGGCGTACTGATCCGCCGGGAGCGTGAAAAGTTCCGCGGGCAGTTCGGCCAGCGGCAGGGGAGCGCCCAGGGCGAAATCGATGAGGCCGTCTTCCTCGCGATGCGCCAGCAACCCGAGCAGGGGGCTGGAGGCCAGCGCGCTGAGGTGAGCCGCGCCACGCGCCGCCGCCACCGCAGGGCTTCTGGCGGAAACCCAGGTGCCGCTGCCCGGGCGGCTCTCCAGCCAGCCCGCCTCGCGCAGCGCGCCATATGCCGCAATTACAGTGGTCCTGCTGAGCGTCAGCGCCTGCGCCAGCGTCCGTTCCGATGGCACGCGCAAACCCGGGGAGACAGTCCCGTTGCGGATGGCCCGCATTAGCGCACGGGCAAGCTTCTGCTGAAGCGGGCCTTTCCCGGATGGCCAAGGGCCCAGGCTGCGAACCAGTGAGTCGACTTCCATGGCAGTCCAATTCTTGCGCAAGTGGATCTTTTATTCAAGTCCACTTTCGGAGAAACTGGATCACATGACCCAACCGCCGATCACCGATGCCGGGCTTCTGAGCGATGTCGCGCGCCGTGCCACCGCCTATCTGGAAGCGGTGGCAGCGCGCCCGGTGGCTCCATCGCCGGCCGCGCTAGAGGCGCTGGACGAGCTTGACGGAGCGCTGCCGGATGCGCCATCCTCGCCGCATGCCGTCCTGGAGTTGCTGGACCGGGTTGGCTCTCCGGCGACGGTGGCGACGGCCGGCGGGCGGTATTTCGGTTTCGTAATCGGCGGTGCGCTGCCGGCTTCGGTGGCTGCCAGTTGGCTGGCGGGCGCGTGGGACCAGAATGCAGGCATGCGCGCCACCTCACCGGTCGCGGCCGAGTTGGAAGAAGTGGCGCTGGGCTGGGTTCGAGAATTGCTCGGGCTACCCGCCGGGGGCGATGGCGCCGTCGTGACCGGCGCCTCCATGGCGAACTTCGCCGCACTCGCCGCGGCCCGCCATGCGCTCCTGGAGCGTGCCAGGTGGGACGTGGAGAATGACGGCCTGCCCGGCGCGCCGCCGCTAACGGTGGTAGTGAACGACGAAGCGCACAGCTCCGTCCTCAAGGCTCTGGGCCTGCTGGGGCTCGGGCGGCGACGCGTTCTCCGCGTGCCGGCCGATGGCCAGGGGAGAATGCGGGCGGAGGCGCTGCCGCCGCTCGACGGCCGGACCATCGTCTGCATTCAGGCGGGCAACGTCAACACGGGCGCGTTCGATCCGGCCGGAGAAATCTGCCTGCGGGCGCGGGAGCGCGGCGCTTGGGTTCACGTGGACGGGGCGTTCGGATTGTGGGCGGCGGCATCGCCCCGCTATCGCCATCTCACCTCGGGGTTTGAGCAAGCCGATTCGTGGGCCACCGACGGCCACAAATGGCCCAACGTGGGGTACGACTGCGGCATTGCACTGCTACGGCATGCAGGACCGCTTCGCGCGGCCATGAGCGTTTCCGCGCCGTACCTGGTTCACGGCGAGCGGCGAGAGCCCTCGCACTACGCGCCGGAGCTTTCGCGCCGGGCGCGCGGCATCGAACTGTGGGTGGCGCTGCGGTCGCTGGGACGCAGCGGCCTTGCGGAGTTGATCGAGAGGACCTGCGCCCACGCGCGTCGACTCGCGGAAGGGCTCCGCGACGCCGGCTATGAAGTACTAAACGAAGTCGCCATCAACCAGGTGCTGGTCTCTTTTGGTGCGCCCGAGGTGACCCGCGCGGTGATCGCGGAAGTGCAGCGCGAGGGGACTTGCTGGTGCGGCGGAACCGAGTGGCAGGGGCGCGCAGCCATGCGCATCAGCGTTTCGTCGTGGGCCACCACTTGCGAAGATGTGGAGGCGAGCCTTGCCGCGATCCTGCGCGCCGCGGCACGGTGCCAGGGAACGAGCGGTGGTGGAGAATGCTAAGTATGCCATCGCAGCGGCACTTGTTCGACATTCCCGATGAGATTGGCTATTTCAATTGCGCCTATCAGTCGCCCCAGTTGAACGAATCGCGCAGGCGGCTGCTGGCCGGCGCAGGGTCGAAGAGCCACCCGTGGGAGCGTACGGCGCGGGACTTTTTCGAAGACGCGGACACCATACGGGGACTGGCGTCGGAGATCTTCGGCGGCGATGCCGACGGATATGCCGTGGTTCCCGCCGCCAGTTATGGGTTGGGCACCGCGGCCCGCGCAGTCGAACCGCAACTCCGCCGCGGCGATGGAATTTTGCTGGTGGCCGACAAGTTTCCCAGCAGCGTCTTGCCGTGGCAGCGCGTCGCCCAGGAAACCGGCGCCGTGCTGACCACCATCCCGGCGCCCGAGCGCGGAGGCTGGACGCAGCCGATTCTCGATCGCATAGATACGGGAGTGAAAGTCGTGTCGATTTCGACCTGCCACTGGACCAACGGGGCGCAGATCGACCTGCTGGCGATTGGCGGCGCGTGCCGCGAGGTTGGCAGCGCGCTGGTGGTGGACGCCACGCAATCGCTGGGCGCCGTGCCGCTAGACGTTGACAAAGTGCAACCGGACTTCCTGGTAGCGGCGGGCTACAAGTGGCTGCTTGGGCCGTACGGGTTCAGCCTGGTGTACGTTGCCGAGCGCTGGCGCAACTCGCGTCCGCTGGAAGAAACCTGGCAGGCACGGGCCAACGCCCAGGACTTCACGGCGCTGACCAATTACAGTGCCGACTATATGCCCGGCGCCCGCCGCTTCGACGTTGGAGAGAAATGCACGCCGACGATTCTGCCGGGCGCGATTGCGGCCCTGGAGCAGCTCAAGGCCTGGGGTGTGGCCGAAATCGCCGCGACGCTGGCGGGGATCAACGAGCCCATCGCCGGGCACCTGGAACGGCTCGGGTTTCTGCTGCCGGAGCAGAGGCAGCGATGTCCGCACTTCTTCGGTGCACGGATCCCCGCAGGGTGGCCGGCGGATCTGGTGGGGCGGCTGCGGGAGAGGAAGATCTTCATCAGCCAGCGGGGAAGTTCGATTCGGATCGCGCCGTACCTGCACGTAACCGCCGGGGACTCCGCGCGGCTGCTGCGTGCGCTCGACGAACTAGCGCCGTGAGCCGCCGGGGTTCGCCACTGTTTGTGGTGCGGACTGACAGCCCGCCCCGTACCCCGCTGCCCCCGAAAGCCGCATACTGTAGGAGATGGCGTCCCCGTTCGAGCTCGAAATCGCCGTGGCCCCCGAGGATATCGACGGGCTCGGCCACGTCAACAACGTCACCTACGTTCGCTGGGTGCAGGAAGTGGCGGCGGCCCACTGGAAGTCCGAGGCGGCGCCCGAGGATCAGGAGCGCACTCTCTGGATCGTGCTGCGGCACGAGATCGACTACAAACAGCCGGCACGGCTTGGCGACACGGTTGTGGCGCGCACCTGGGTGGGGTCGGCCAGCCGGGTGAAGTTCGAACGGTTCACGGAGTTGCGGCGCGCCCAGGACGGCGTGGTGCTGGCTGCCGCGCGCACCATGTGGTGCTCCGTGGACGCCCGCATGCTGCGGCCGGCGGCGGTCAGCGGCGAGGTGCGGGCGGCGTTCGCGGTCCCCCACGCCAACGGTCTATAATGGCCCCGGCCGCCTGGAGAAAACATGTCCCGCACCCCCATGACTAAAGACGAGATCATTCTGGCAGGCAAGGAGTTTCTGTTCCCCGCGGTCTTTCACTTCTTCAAGGAGCCGTTGGTGGTGGCGCGCGCCAAAGACCAATACCTGTGGGACGTCGATGGCAACCAGTACCTGGACTTCTTCGGCGGCATCGTCACGGTGAGCGTGGGCCACTGCAACGCCCAGGTGAACGCCGAACTGCACCGCCAGATCGACACCGTGCAGCACGTCTCCACCCTGTTCCCGACGGAACCGCAGGCTGCCCTGGCGAAGAAGGTCGCCTCGCTGACGCCGGGCGGGCGGCTCACAAAATCGTTCTTCACCAACAGCGGCACCGAGGCCAACGAAATGGCCATCCTGACGGCGCGCTGCTACACCGGCAACACCGAAATCGTGGCGTTGCGGCATTCCTATCACGGCCGGTCGGCGATGGGGATGACGCTCACCGGGCAGGGCGTGTGGCGGCTGGGACCGCCGCAGGCCGGCATCGTCCACGCCCACAGCGCCTATTGCTACCGCTGCCCGTTCGGGCTCAAGTACCCGGATTGCGAGGTGCGCTGCGCCCGCGACGTCGAGGAGCTGATCCGCACCACCACCACCGGGCGGATCGCCGGGTTCATCGCGGAGCCCATACAGGGCGTGGCCGGATACGTCACGCCTCCAAAGGAGTATTTCAAGATCGTAGAGGAGATTGTCCGCAACCACGGCGGCCTGTTTATCAGCGACGAAGTGCAGACCGGGTGGGGCCGTACCGGAGGGAACTGGTTTGGCATCGAACACTATGGCGTGGTCCCCGACATACTGACCGGCGCGAAGGGGCTGGGCAACGGCGCGCCCATCGGGCTGACCGTGGCCAAACCGGAAGTCGCCGACGGGATGACGGGGCTGAGCCTTTCCACTTTCGGCGGCAACCCGATTGCCACCACGGCGGCCAAGGCGGTGATCGATTTCATCGAGGAGCACAACCTGCTGGCCAATTGCACCGAGACGGGCGCCTACCTGCGCGCCGGGCTGGAGGAACTTGCGGCGAAAGCACGCGGTGATCGGCGACGTGCGCGGCATGGGGCTGATGCAGGGCGTCGAACTAGTGGAAGATCGCCAGACCCGCGCGCCCGCGCCGGCCGCCGCGTCACGGGTGTTGGAGGCGGCGCGCAGCAACCGGCTGCTGGTGGGCAAGGGAGGCCTGTACGGCAACGTGATCCGCATTTCGCCGCCCATGAACGTGGGGCGCGCGGACGTGGACCAGTTCCTCAGTCTGCTCGACAAGAGTCTGGCGGCCTGCGTGGAGAACTGATGAGCACGCTGATCCGCAATGGCACCCTGGTCACGGCCGCGGAAACGCGCAGGTCCGACGTCCTGATCGAAGGCGAGCGCATTGCGCAAGTGGGCGAGGGGCTGGCGCAAGAAGCCGGCAGTACGGTGATCGACGCGACCGGGATGTACGTGATGCCGGGCGGCATCGATGTGCACACGCACCTCGACATGCCGTTGGGGGACATTTCGTCCACCGACGATTTCGAAACGGGCACGCGCGCCGCGGCGTTCGGCGGGACCACCTGCATCGTGGATTTCGCGACCCAGCCGCGAGGGACGCGAATGCGCGACGCGCTCGACGCCTGGTGGAGCAAGGCCGAGGGCCGCGCTACCATCGATTACGGCCTGCACATGATCGTCACCGATCTGGCGGGTTGCGGCCTCGAGGATATGGACGAGATGGTGGCCGAGGGCGTGACCAGCTTCAAGCTGTTCATGGCGTACCCGAACACGCTCATGGTGGACGACGCCACCATTTTTAGGGCGCTCTCGCGGACGGCCCGCAACGGCGCTCTCATAGCGATGCACGCGGAAAACGGCGGCGTGATCGACGTGCTCATCGCCAAGGCCCTGGCCGAAGGGAACACCGCACCGGTGTACCATGCCCTAACGCGCCCGCCGCTGGCCGAAGGCGAGGCGGTGCACCGCGCCATCGCGCTGGCGGAGATGGCCGGCGTGCCGATTTACATCGTGCATCTTTCCTCCGAGGACGGGCTTAACCAGGTGCGCGAGGCGCGCAGCCGCGGCGTGCCGGCGTTCGCCGAGACCTGCCCGCACTATCTGCTGCTCTCCATCGACGATCTGCGCCGGCCGGATTTCGAAGGCGCCAAGTACGTCCTCACGCCGCCGCTGAGGCCCCGCGAGCACCAGCCCAAGTTGTGGGACGGGGTGAAGCACGATCATCTCCAGGTGGTGGCAACCGACCACTGCCCGTTCTGCTTCGCGGACCAGAAGGCGCTGGGCCGCGGCGATTTCACGAAGATCCCCAACGGCGGCCCGGGTATCGAGCACCGGCTTCAGTTGATCTACCACCACGGCGTGAACTCGGGGCGGATTTCGCTGAACCGGTTTGTGGAGATCGTCTCCACCGCTCCGGCGCGGATCTTCGGCATGTATCCGCGGAAGGGCGAGATCGCGGCCGGCAGCGACGCCGATGTGGTGGTTTGGGATCCCGACGCTCTCCACACCATTGGCGCGGCGACACACCACATGCGCGTGGATTACTCCATGTTCGAAGGCTTCCAGGTGCGGGGCAACGCGCGGACGGTTCTCTCGCGCGGGGAGGTCATCGTGGATGGCGGCCGTTTTCTGGGCAAGCCGGGCCGCGGCCGCTATGTGAAGCGCGCGGCCCATGGGGGCGCCTGGAGTTGAGCACCGCGAAAGCCCGGCCCGCCAAAAGCGTTTTACTATGGTAGAACCCGTGCCCATAGACATCACTCTCATCCTGCCCGCCTACAACGAAGCCGGCTGCATCGCCGGGACGATTGCCGAAGCGGTGAGCTATCTCCGGAGCCGCGGGCTTACCTACGAGATCCTGGTGGCGGCGGACGGCAACGATGGCACCCGCGAAATCGTGGCGGATCTGGGCCGCAGCGATCCGGCCATTCGCGGGTTCGGCGAGCCCGCGCGCCGGGGAAAAGGCCGCGGCATTCGCGAGGCGGTGGGAATGGCGGCGGGGTCCATCATCGGATTCGCCGACGCCGACAACAAAGTTCCCATCGAGGAGTACGACAAACTCGCGCCGCTGCTGGCGGACGGAACCCCCATCGTGATCGGCTCGCGGGCGCTGGCGAAGGCCACCATCCTCCGGTCGCAGCCCTGGTACCGGCGGCTCGGGAGCAGGGGTTTCGGCGTTGTCATGCGCGCCGCGACGGGCCTGCGGGAGATTGCCGACACGCAATGCGGCTTCAAGTTCTTCCGTGGGGACGTGGCCCGGCACCTGTTTCGCTTGCAGCGTATTGACGGGTACATGTACGACGTGGAGATCCTGCTGCTGGCACAGTACCTGGGCTACCGGGTGCGCGAGGTTCCCATCCGCTGGCGGGACGACGGCGACAGCCGGCTCGATCTGGTGCGCGGCAATCTGCGGAACCTGAGGGACATTCTGCGGGTGCGGAGGCGGGTGGGGGCGGCGGTGCGGGGGGAAGCGAATGTCTGACCCGATACATAACGGCAGCTAAAAGGGATTATCCCTTCCCCCCAATCCCGCCGGAATACTCGAAGAAAACCGTGATGGGGAATGCGATCCTGTGCCAATATATGGGAGTTGGGTAAGCGCCCGGTTCCGCGGTCTGGCATTTCAAGGGACATATGGGTCTTCGGTTACATCCCGGTCCGGCTGCCGTGTGGCTTCTGCTGGCGGGGTTCGCCGTCCACGCCCAACCACCCAATCCCCAGCCGGCCTCGTTGCCGCTTCTGACTACGACGCGCGCGGCCCACAGCATGATCGCGGAGGAAGCCGCCCGCGGCTACCCCGTGCTTCTTCGGGCGGTGGCCACCTACTACGATCCCTATATCGATCCGCGGCACGCCCCGCTGTTCGTGCTGGATGAGACCGGCGGCATCATGGTCGCCTTGCCGCTGCGTCCCGTGCTGCCCATCCACGCAGGCACGTTACTCGAAATCCGCGGCGTGACCGCGCCGGGAGACTACGCGCCGATAGTGGACCATGCGAGCGTGCGCATAATCGGAGAGTCCAGCCTTCCCACGAAGCTTCGCCGCGCGAGCTTCGGGCAAATGATGACCGGGGAGATGGATGGCCAATGGGTGGAGGTGGAGGGCGTGGTCCACTCGATCCAGGAGACCGCGGCCAACGTCACCTTGGCGCTCGTGCTGACGGACGGGGCGGTGAGTATCACTTCCGTGAAGCAAGCGGGAGAAGATTACAGCCGGTTGATCGACGCCAAGGTGAGAATTCACGCCAACGTAGCGCCGTTTTTCAATGCCCACCTTCAAATAGCCGGCGCCCACCTGTTCTTCCCGTCCATGGATCAGGTGGCCGTCGAAGAGCCGCCGCCTACCGACCCATTCGCTCTGCCCGTGCGGACCATTGGCAGCCTGCTGCGGTTTGAGCCGAACACGACGTTCCGGCACCGGGTGCACGTGCGGGGGCGAGTGACGTTGCATTGGCCCGGCCGCACTGTCTGCATTCAGGACGCCACCCAGGGGCTCTGCGCCCAAACCACCCAGACCGCAAAGCTCGCCGCGGGAGACGTGGCCGACGTGGCAGGTTTCCCGGCCGGCGGCGGGTTTACTCCCACCATGACAGACGCCTCGTTCCGGCGAGCGGGGACCGGCCAGCCGGTACTTCCCATGCGTATTACGGCCGAGGAAGCGATGCGGGGCGATCACGACTCGGAGTTGGTCCAGGTGGAGGGCCAATTCATCGGCCAGGACGCGACCGGAGAATTTCCAGGGCTGGCCATCCGTTCCGGGAACATAATGTTCGACGCAGTTCTGCCAAAAGCTTTGGCCGGCGCGGTTGCCCCCCGCCTGGGCGAAGGAAGCACGCTGCTAGTCACGGGAATCTGCTCGGTGCGGGTCGATACCCAGCAGATGGCGCTGGGCGAGGTAGTGTTGCAGCCCGCGTCGTTCCGCATCCTGCTGCGGTCGCCTCGCGACATTGTCACGGTTCAAGAGGCACCCTGGTGGAACGGGGCAAACGCCCTGGCTGCCCTGGCGGCTCTTGGGCTGGTGGTCCTGAGCGTGTTCGCCTGGGTGCTGCTGCTGCGCAAGCGCGTAGGGGAACAGACGGCCGCCATAGCCCTCGAAAAGGAGCGCTACCGCTCGCTGGTGGACCACGCGCCCGATATTATCTTCGCCTCCGGTCTGGATGGTACTCTGACCTCGGTGAACCCCGCCGCCGAAGTTCTCCTGGGATACGGCCAAGCGGAGTTGCTGGGGCGGAACATCTGGGACCTGCTCCCCGCCGCCCGGCGCGAAGCGGCCAGGGAACACGCGCGGCGCCTGATTGCGGGCGAGTTTCCCGGACCGCTGGAATGCGAGATGCGGACCAAGAACGGCGGGATGCTGCTGGTCGAGGTAAACCTCAGCGTCATGCGCAGGGACGGCAAGCCGGTGACGTTGCACGGAATCCTGCGCGATGCCACCGAGCGCCGCCGCCTGGAAGAGCAGTTGCTTCAGGCACAGAAACTGGAGGCTATCGGGCGCCTGGCCGGCGGCGTGGCCCACGACTTCAACAACCTGCTGACCGTCATCAACGGCTACAGCGACATGTTCCTCAAGGACCTCGCCGAGGACGATCCGGTGCGGCCCGGGATGGAGGAAATCCGCGACGCGGGCGAGTGCGCCGCCGCCATCACCAGGCAGTTGCTCACCTTCGGCCGGCGCCAGATCAGTTCGCCCCGCCCGCTGGACCTCAACGCCCTGATCCGCGGCGCCGAGCGCATGCTGCAGCGCCTCATTGACGAGGACATCCGCCTCGAGACCAATCTCGATCCGGCACTCGATCCGGTTCAGGCCGATCCGGGCCAAGTGAACCAGTTGCTGCTCAACCTGTCGGTGAACGCGCGGGACGCCATGCCGGACGGTGGTAGGCTCGTGATCGCAACCGCCAACGCCCGTTTCGACGCCGATAACGCTCCTCCCGGCTGCCAGCCCGGCGCCTACGTGAAGTTGACCGTGGCCGATACGGGCGTGGGCATGAGCGAGGAAACCCGGCAACACCTCTTCGAGCCCTTCTTCACCACCAAGCCCAGCGGCCTGGGAACCGGGCTCGGACTGGCCACCGTGTACGCCATCGTCAAGCAGAGCGGCGGATTCATCCAGGTGGACAGCGAACCGGAAAAAGGCTGCCGCTTCGAGATTCACCTGCCATGCGCCGCCAGCCCCGCCGAACCGGTTACTCCGCCGGTTTTCGAGTTGGCCCAGGGCCAGCGGGACCTGACCGTGCTGGTGGTGGAGGACCAGGACAGCGTGCGCCGCCTGGCCTCCAACGCGCTGCACGCCTGCGGCTGCCGCGTGCTGGAAGCCGCCAGTGGCGACGAAGCGCTGCGGCTGGCCGAAGCCGTGCAGGGCGGTTGCCAGTTGGTGGTGACCGACGTGGTGATGCCCGGAATGAGCGGCAAAACCCTGGCCGAGCAGTTGCGCGTCCGCTGGCCCGCCATGAAGGTGCTGTTCATGTCCGGATATCCCAACGAGGTGCTGCTGCGCCACGGGTTGATGAACGGCCAGATAAACTACCTAGGCAAGCCCTTCACGCCATCCGAACTGGCGGCCAAGGTTCGCGAAGTCATGAGCTAGCGGGCACGCGGTCGACGCTTACCTGCCGCCAACGTTGAAACCTTCCACCAGCACCGCGGGCGCCTCGCCGCGCGTGTCGGCATCGGACAGTTCGGTCGTGACGACGCGTTGCTCGCCGGGCATCAGCGACACGTAACCGTCGCTGTAAATGGCCGGCAGGATGCGGTCGCCGGTCTTCTCGCGCACGGCCTTCAAACGCACCATTAGTGCCGGCGTGGCGGACGAGTTGGTCAGAGTGGTGGAGAGGAACCAGACGTCGCCGCGGCGTTCGGTGGCGGTGATGGCGCGAACCTCGGCCTTCGGGAGCGAGCGCAGGGCGCGGTAATTCTCCTCCTCCACGCCGCGCCAGTAGAAGTTCTCGGACACCAGCTTCGGCCCCTGGCGCAGTTCCAGGCGGATGAAATGCACGGCGGTGAGCCCGTCCGGGTACTCCATGTGGAAGGGCGCGGCGGTCGAATCTTCTGCGCTAGAGAGCGAGGCGGATTTCTCCCACTTCACGGCGCCGTCGGAATTGATCAGTTGCACGCGGGCGGTGAGGCCAGCGGCCGCGCCGGCGCTGTAATTGACCACTTCGATATCGTCGGTCGCCGAGTTCCACTGGATGTGCAGCGGCTCGGAACCCTTGCGCGCGCCGAAGTAGCCGGCGGTCGGTTCGAAGTAGTAATCGTAGGTCTGCCACACGAAACTCGGCCAGCAGGGATGGCTCATCCAGATGAGCAACCCCATGCGGTTCTTGCTCTGCGCTTCGAACATGGCGCGGTAGCCTTCGTAGTTTTCGAACTGGGCCAGCCACAGCCAGTCGGCCACGTTATCGGCGGGGCCGTAGCTCTTCTCGATGCGCGCGCGGAAGCTGCCGCCACTCTGCGCGCCCTCGGTGGCGAAGTCGTGCATGCCCCAAAGCGGGCCCGTGGGCGGCCACATGGCGGACGGCGGCATCATCAGGCGCAGGCTGTCGAGCGTCACCATATTGGGCATTCCCATTTCGCTGTGGAACTTGGCCGGAGCGCGCTCGGTGAAATAGAACTTGGGCGATTGCGCCTGGTAAGGGCCGTGGCCGCTCACGACGTCGTCGGCGGAACTGGGGATGTAGTGCAGGTCCGGGTGAAGGGCCGCCAGCGTGGAGCGGATGCCCTCGTCAATGGTGAGCGGCACGTAGCCCTCGTTGCGCCCGACGTAGAGGCCCACCGAGGGATGGCTGCGGATGCGCAGCACTGTATCCTTCACGTTGCGGAGGAACAGCGCCTGATCGTTGGGATCGGGACCGTCCCACGGATTGGCCAGCCAGAAATCCTGCCACACCACCACACCATGGCGGTCGCAGGCCTCGTAGAACGCATCCTCGCCGATCTGGCCGACCCAGTTGCGGATCATGTTGAAGTGCATCTCGGCGTGGTAGCGCACCGCGGCATCGTACTCCCGCGCGCGGTAGCGCAGCATGGATTCGCCGAAGCCCCAGTTGCCGCCTTTGGGAATGAAGCGGCGGCCGTTGATCCACATCCGTAGCGTGTGGTTCTCTTCGCTGAAGGTGAACTGGCGCACGCCGGCCTGGAAATGTTTGGAATCGGAGACGGCGTTGGGCGCGGTTTCGAATTGCAGGGTGGCGTCGTAGAGATTGGGCTGGCCGTACCCGGCGGGCCACCAGAGTTTGGGGTTGGCCAGTTGCAGGGTGTGCTTCACCAGTTTCGATTTCGCGGCCTCGAGCGTCACCGGCACTGAGAACGCCTCGTCGCCGAAGCGGCCGCGCAGGGTTCCGGAAACGGGCGCGGCGGCGTGGTTGGTAACGGTGACTTCGATAGCTACCTCGGCGTGGGTGGTATCGGGCAGCGGCAGCGTGGTGCGGACGAACGGATCTTCGAGCGTCACCGCGCCGGTCGATTCCAGGTACACTCGATTCCAGATACCGGTTTCCCGGCCGCGAATGGTGGGAATCCAGTCCCATCCGATGGCGGCGTGGAAGCTGGGACTGTCGGCGCCCAGCGCACCGCCGTTCTTGTCGGGGGATTGCGCGGTCTTCTCCTTAACGCTGCCGGGCGTGGCGGTCTTGAGAATGCGCACCGCCAGCGCGTTCTTGGCGCCGGGGAGAAGCTTCGCGGTCACGTCGAAACGGCCGCGCAGAAAGGCGCCATCGACGCGGCCCAGCCGCTGGCCGTTGAGGAAGACCTCGGCCTTCCAGTTGACGCCGTCGAAGTCGAGCCACACCCGTTTCCCGTGAAACGCGGGCGGTACGCTGAATTCATTGCGATACCAGAAATCGGCGTGGAAGAAGGAGTCGGAGATCATCAACTGGTTGTCGGCGTAGTCGGGGTTGGGGATGGCGCCGGCGTTGAGGTAACTGGTCAAGACGGTAGCGGGCACGGTGGCCACCACCCATTTGGAATCGTCGAAGCCGGGTTTCGAGAGCGCCGGCCCATCGGCCTTAACCAGCGAATCGCGCTCCACGAGCCAGGCTCCGCCGGAGAGTTCGGCGCGCGTCCCGGACGGTTGCGGGGCCGGCTTGGCTTCGGGAACCGGCCCGCCGCGGCCGAAGACTTCGAACTCGCTGAGGATGTAGCCGTCGGGCGTTGCGGGCTTGCGCAAGAGGACGCGAACGTACCGGCCGCGAGCGGGCGCTGCCAGGCGAAGGTCGTCGTGCGGACCGGAGCCGGTGAGGCCGGCGATATCCGTCCAGGTGGCCGCGTCGTCAGATACCTGGATGCTGCCTTCGGTGGCGCGCCGGATCCAATCCAGCGCCACGCGGTCGAAGGTGCAGACCGCGCCCAGATCGACGTAGACCCACTCGACGCCAGTGCCGGCGCTCTTCCAGGCGCTGGAGAAGTTGTACGGACCGCCCACGTGGACGGTGCTACCGGCGCGGAACAGGGCGACCTCGGCCACCCGCCAGGAGCGCGCACGGGGGTCGACGAACGTCAGCCGGTAGAAGCGATTGCGCGAGGGAGCAGCAAACTTGACGGCAGGGTGAATCTCACCAGTGGGCCGTGACATGCCCTGCGCGCGGCCGAGTTCCCGCCACGCCGCGCCATCGTCCGAACCGGAGACCACGCACGCCCAGATTTCGGGCTCGAAGGAGGGCGACTGCACGGTGCCATCCACCTCGACGCGGTCCACTTCGAGCGGTTCGGCACCGCCCGCCAGTTCGATCTGCACCCAGGCGTCGGTGCCCGGCAGATCGACGCCGGTCACCCAGTTGCCGTCCAGGAAGCGCTCGCGCTCGTTCTTGGGCAGAACGCCCTGCACGCTGGTGGATGTCACGACCCAGCGTGGCAGCGCGGTCTCCTTGATGCCATCGGTTACTAACTGGGCGGTCAGGTTGTAATCGTAGCTGGAGGAGTGGTAGGCGGGACGGTGCAGCGCCAGGTTGCGGTAGGTGGTGGAATCGATCCGCTGCGAGGGCGCGAAGTTCTCACGGGGATCGCCGGGGTAAACCCCCACACCAAGCGTGTACTGCTGGGCCTGCGCGGCGAGCGCGGCGAATACGAGGAGGAAGCGGAAGCGCATCATCGGTTTCCTTTCCGTGGGCTCGGGTTGGTTCGAACCTCAATCCAGCTTACCGGAGAGCGCGGCGGAGTGGCCATGGCCGCGGGCCCAATCCATCATTGAGCGGTCGGACCTGCCCCAAGACGCCCGGCCCATGCGGTCGCCCTCACGGTCGAAGCTTCCAATGGACGTTCTCTTCAGGTCCGGATATGCTAATGAGGTGATCCTACGGCACGCCGGCACGGATTGATGAAGGCCAAGGCCGGCGGCCGAGGTCCGCCAGGTTATGCGATGAGGCGCGAGTTCGTGGCGTTTGGCACTTCCCGGCTTTTTGCAACCGTCACGCTGCTGCTGGCGGGAGCCGCCGCCCACGCCCAGCCCAGCACGGCCAGTCCAGCCGGGTTACCCGTCCTGACTTCGGCGCGAAAGGCTCACGACATGACCGCCGAGGAAAGCTCCCGTGGTTACCCCGTGCACCTGCGGGCTGTCGCGACCTACTACGATCCCGACATCGACTCCCGCCGCGGGGTGCTGTTCGTGTGCGATGCGACCGGCTGTGTTTTCGTCGCAGTGCCGGCGCGGCCGGTGCTTCCGATCCGCGCCGGATCGGAGATCGACATCGAGGGCGTCAGCGGTCCGGGAGACTTCGCACCGATTGTCACGCGCGCCGCCGTTCGTGTCACCGGCGCATATCTGGGGCTGCCCGAGGCCCGTCGCGTCGCTTTTTCGGAATTGCACGGCGGGGCCAGCGACTGCGCTTGGGTGGAGGTTGAAGGGCTGGTTCGCCGCGTGCGCGAACTCGGCAAGAACGTCACGCTCGATATCGATGCCGGCGGCAGCCTGGTGAGCGCGACAACCGTGCGAGAGCCAGGCGCCGATTACGGGCGCCTGCTGGACGCGCAGGTTCGCGTCCGCGGCAATGCCGCGCCATTGTATCTCGGGAATCGCGTGACCGTTGGCGGGCGAGTCTTCTTCCAGACCCTGGCTCAGGTGGCAATCGTGGAGGCCGGGCCGGCGGATCCATTTACATTGGCCACGGTTCCAGCGGCTGATGTACTGAAATTCTCGCCGGGCCTCAAGTTTCTTCACCGGGTCCACGTGCGTGGCCACGTGACGCTATACTGGCCCGGCCGGACATTGTGCATCGAGGATCGGAACCACGGGTTATGCGTTCAGGCCGCTCAATCGTCGAAGCTCGAAACCGGCGATGTGGTCGACGTGGTAGGGTTCCCGTCGAACGGAGACTCGACGGCGCTGTATGACGCGGCTTTCCGCCGGGCGGGCGGCGGTAAGCCGCCCGAGCCTCGTATTACCACTTCCGCGCAGGCGCTCGGAGGGGAGCTCGATAACGGGCTGCTCCAAATGGAGGGGCGTTTGATCGGGCAGAGCCGTTCAGGCGACGATCAGGCCTTGGTGCTGTCGTCGGAGAATTCCGTCTTCCTGGCCGTTCTGCCTCCGGATTTCCCGCACGATGAGATCCCTTGGAAGCCGGGTTCGATTCTCAGGGTTACGGGAATCTGCTCGCTGCAATTCGAGGCCCCGGAACAGACGGCGGGTACGGGCGGCGAGCCCGCGAAATCGTTCCGCATCCTGCTGCGGTCGGCGCGCGATGTGGCCATCGTAAAGCAGGTTCCCTGGTGGACGCCGGCACGCGCCCTCATTGCCCTCGGTCTGGTCGCGCTGGTGGCCCTCAGCGTGTTCGCCTGGGTACTGATGCTGCGCCGGCGGGTGGGCGAGCAGACCAGCGCCATCGCCCACGAGAAAGAACGCTACCGCTCGCTGGTGGACCACGCCCCCGATATCGTCTTCGCCACCGATCTCAGTGGCAACCTGACGTCCGCCAATCCAGCCGCCAAGCTTCTGCTGGGTTACACCGAGAGAGAACTGATCGGACGGAACATGTGGGATTTGCTTCCCGGCACCGAGCGGGAGGCGGCACGGGAACACATGCGGCATTTGATCGCCGGCGAGTCTCCGGCTCCGCTCGAGTGCGATTTTCAAGTCAAGGGTGGCGGGTTGCTAGCCGTCGAGGTGAACCTCAGCATCTTGCGCAAAGACGGACGCCCGGCGGCCGTACACGGAATCCTGCGCGATTCGAGCGAGCGCCGGCGACTGGAGGAACAGTTGCGGCAGGCGCAGAAGATGGAGGCCATCGGACGCCTGGCCGGCGGCGTAGCCCACGACTTCAACAACCTGCTGACCGTCATCAACGGCTACAGCGACATGCTCCTCAAGGATCTTCCCGAAGACGATCCCGAGCGGCCCGCACTCATGGAAATTCGCGACGCCGGCGAGCACGCCGTTTCTCTCACCAAGCAGTTGCTAACCTTCGGCCGGCGCCAGATCAGCCGTCCGCGCGCGCTCGATCTCAACGCCCTCATTGCCGCCGCCGAGAGCATGCTGCTGCGGCTGATCGGCGAGGATATCGTGCTCGAAACCAGCCTCGATCCGGCGCTCGAAGCGGTCGAGGCCGATCCGGGCCAGATGCACCAGGTTCTGCTCAACCTCTCGATCAACGCGCGTGACGCCATGCCGGACGGCGGCACGCTCGTCATCGCCACCGCCGCCGCCCGCTTCGACCAGGACAGCGCCCCTCCGGGTTGCCAGCCCGGCGCCTACGCGCGGTTGACGGTAGCCGATACCGGCGCCGGCATGGACGAGGAGACCATGCGGCATCTCTTCGAACCCTTCTTCACCACCAAGCCGAGCGGCCTGGGAACCGGTCTCGGATTGGCGACCGTCTACGGCGTGGTCCAGCAAAGCCGCGGCTCCATCCGCGTGCACAGCTCGCCGGGCGAGGGGTGCCGCTTCGAAATCCATCTGCCGTGCGCCGCGGGCCCCGCGGAACCGGTTGCTCCCCTGACGCTCGATCCGCCGCAACCCCAGCGGGAACTGACCGTGCTGGTGGCCGAAGACCAGGACAGCGTGCGCCGCCTGGCCTCCCACGCGTTGCGTGCCTGCGGTTACCACGTGCTGGAAGCCGCCGGCGGGGCCGAAGCGCTGCATCTCGCCGAGGCCGTACGAGGCGGTTGCCAACTGGTGGTGACCGATGTCGTGATGCCCGGCATGTCCGGCAAGGAATTGGCCGAGGCACTGCGCGCGCGCTGGCCGGAGATTCGAGTGCTCTTCATGTCCGGCTATCCCAACGAGGTGATTCTCCGCCACGGATTGATGAATGCCGAGGTCAACTACCTGGAGAAGCCCTTCACGCCATCCGAGTTGGCCGCCAAGGTTCGAGAAGTGATGGAGTGAGGCGGGGTGGGTAGGCCGCCGGAAGTTCCGTCAAACGCGGCGGCGCAGCGGAGTGGCACGCCTTGATACAATCCTGGGCAATGCCGCCAGACCGCTCCGTGAAACCCACCGCAGCCGTGGTCCGCGCCGCGCGCGCCGCCGATATTCCGGAGATCGCCGCCATCTACGAGTATTACGTCCGGACAGCCCTGTCCACCTTCGAGACGGATCCGCCCGATGTGGCGGAAATGTCCCGCCGGTTTCAGAACGTATTTGAGCGCGGGCTGCCCTACCTGGCTGCTGAAGTGGATGGGTGCGTAGCGGGATATGCCTACGCCGGGCCCTACCGGCTGCGGCCCGCCTACCGTTTCACGGTGGAGGACTCGGTCTACATCCACCACGAACACGCGCGCCAGGGGCTGGGACGGCTCCTGCTGACGGAGCTGATTGCGGGCTGCGAAGCGGCGGGCAGCCGGCAGATGGTAGCGGTGATCGGCGATTCGGCCAACGCCGGGTCCATCGGCGTTCACCAGGCGCTCGGTTTCCGGCACGTGGGCGTGCTGCGCAGCGTGGGCTTCAAATCGGGACGCTGGGTGGACACGGTGCTGATGCAGCGCCCGCTCGGGGGAGAGCCGTAGCGGCGGGAACCGCTCAGGCCTCCCCGCCCTTGCCGAACAGCTCCTGCGTGCCCAGCGATCGCCAGAAGGTCAGGATGGCGATAGCCGCCAGCAGTGCCAGCGTCGCCAGGCCGGCGGGAGCGTACCACGCCTTCCAGTCCGCGCCGAGAGCCAGGTTGTCGAATCCGCTGTCGAAGAACACCGCCGCTACGGTGGCCACCAGCCCATAGCGCAGGAGGACGAAAACCAGCACGGCGAAGACGATCACGCGCAAGGCAAGTTCCACCTGCCAGTGGGGCGAGCGGAAACTGTCGGCCATGGAGAGGACGAGCGCGCCGATCACCGCCGCCAGGACGTCTCTCTTAACCAGGTAGCGCAGTCCGGCCAGTGCGAAGAAAATGATCAGTCCGATGGATAGGGCGCCCGACAATGCGCCCGCATGAGTGGCTAGCCACTGGCGCGTTCCGAGAGTGGCCGCCAGTCCGGCCGCTTCCTTCATCTCGGGTTGAATCAGGCTGTCGCGCAGCGCACCCAGGGCCCAGATCAGCGAGCCGGCAGCGGCGCCGATCAGGATGTGCGAGCCCACCTGGGCATCCTTCCAGCGGCCAGCCATGATGCGGTTCCAGGTGACCAGGGAATGCGGCCAGTAGGCCCGGACGCTGGGCTCGAGAGCCAGGATCATCAGCCATAACACCGCCGCTGACAACATCCACTCCCCGGCGCCGTGCCATAACATGTTGGCGGTGTAACCCTCGGGTACGGCATGCACCGTCCCCAGCCAGACCACCATGCCGAGGAAGAACCGGAACATGGCCAAACGCATGGCGCCCTTGCGATCCACCCGGTTCAGCTTCCAGTTGCGCCGCGCCAGGACCGGGGCTGCAATCACGCCGAAGACGAAGAAGGCGAGCAGGACAAGACCTCGCAGGATGGCGGCCAACGTCTCTTGCTGACCTGCCGCGCCGGCTTCCTTCCAATGGAACACGACGGCGGCGTTGGTCACGCGGCCCTTCCAGGTGGCCAGATTCAAGGTGAGGTCCAGATTCGGGATTTTGGGATGCGGCCCCTTCCAGGAAAGCAGGCGATCGGCCGCGGAGGGCGGAGTGAAGGCCGGCGCCGCCTCATGGAACGCTGCCATGTCCAAGCCGGCGGCGCTGAACACAGCCGCTGGATCCGCGGGCGCAGCCAGCGGCTCCGCGGAGGCATCTGGCACAGCCACGAACTCCCGCAGGCGGCCGGCGCCATCCAGGTTGACGCGCACCATCCCGGGCTGTATCGGCGCAGGATTGTCATCGGTAACCTGGCCTACCGGCTGCGCCACCAGCCACGACTGGCTCTCGCGATACTCGGCGCGAATGGGCGCTTCGGAAGCGAACCATTCCTTCCATTTGCGCGGCTCCGGGAGTTTCTTCAGGTGTTCCAGGAGAGAAGCCCCGGCCATCGTGACGGAGCTATCCTTGGGCTTGTTGGGATAGCCGAACGACGCCGCCAGTTCGCGGGCCTTGTGGGCCAGCACCTCTGGCGGATCCTCCAGCGGCGTGTTCACCATGGCGCCGTATTTGGCCTGATGTCCGATGCACATGACCAGGCACGCCAGGATGGCCAGGAGGCAGGGCACCGAATAGCGCCGCTTCAAGCCCTCGGTATCGCCGGAATCGGCCACCAGTTCGGGCGAGGGCGTTTCGCCCGCCGCCAGGGCCGCTGCCAGACGGTCGCCGCCGGGCAAAGCGGCGGCTACTGCGAGGGCGCTGGGCGGGCGTTTGGCGGGATCCGGATCGAGGCACCGGCGGATGGCCTTTTCGACCGCGGGGTCGATGTCCACGGCGATCGATGTCATGCTAGTCAACTGCGCGGCTTCCTGCTGCGCCAGCAGTTGCTGCATGTTCCGGCCTTCGTACGGCCGCTTGCCGGTGAAGAGTTCGTAGAGCACCAGGCCCAGCGAGTAGATATCGCTGAGGAGGGTGACTTCGGCGCCCTTGAGCTGCTCCGGCGCCATGTAGGCGGGGGTGCCGTTGCGGACCTCGGCGCCGGAAAGCTGTCCGGCGATGGCGGCCAGGCCGAAATCCATGATCGCCACTTCGCCGCGCTTGTCGATCATGACGTTCTGCGGCTTGAGGTCGCGGTGGACGATGCCGCGGTCGTGGGCGGCGGCGAGGCCGGCGCACAGCTTCCGCGCCATCTCCATGGCCTTGTCCGCGGGCAGGCGGCCGATGCGCCGCAGCAGCGATGCCAGGTCTTCGCCGTCCACGTATTCCATGGAGATGAAGGGCATCCCCTGCACCTCGCCAATGTCGTAAACCCGGCACACGTTGGGATGCGACACCTGGCGCGCGATGCGGACCTCGCCGTGAAAGCGGGCCAGCAGGCCGGGGTTGGACGACATTTCGGCGGGCAGAAACTTCAACGCCACCGATTGATCGAGCGTGAGATCGGTGGCGCGGTAGACTTCGCCCATGCCGCCGCGCCCCAGCAGGCCGATGATGCGGTAGCGGCCGCCCAGTACCGTGCCGGGCACGAAGCGGCCATCCCCGGCGGCCGGAGACGAGGAATCGCGGGAGACGGAAGACGGCGAAGGGGTGATCTCGATCGGCGTGGTTTCGAGAAACGAGGGGTCAACCGGGCGTTCCATATCAGACCATTCTACTGTGGCGCTCCGCCGCGCGCGCTCAGTGCGTCAACTGCGCCATCAGCCGGTTAAGAGGCTCATCGCCGGGCGTGGAGTCGCCGCCCACGCTGTTCGCGGCTTCCCACAACTGTTCCGCCGTGGCAATGTTGGCTTCGCTTGACACACGGGCCGCCGGGCTTTGCAGGCGGCGCTTGGCGGATTTCGAGAGAGCGGCCAGGTCGTCGAAACCGCTCCGGCCGGCCAGGCGCCGGTCGAGCGCCGCAGCGGCGGCTTCGAGCAATTTGAGGCTTCGGCGGACGCGTTCGGCGGCAGCCAGTCCGGCAAGCGATGGGTCCATGGCAAGGATGTCATCCACCAGCCGCAGGCGGGCGCGATAGCTGGCATCAAGCGGCGAAAGGCGCGCCGCCTGGCGAAACTGGATCTGGGCTGCCGGGAAATCGCCCGTTGCCAGATACGATTCGCCCAGCGCGGCGCAGGGCGTGGGATCGGAGGGGGCATCGTTCTTCCAAGCCATCAACTCAGCGCGGGCTTGTTCGCGTTCGCCGAGGCGGTCGAGGAGGGCGGCCACTTCCTTGCGAGCCTGCAACTGCTCCGCGCGCGCAGCCCCGTGCCAGGAGCCGTAAATGGCGCGGCGGTAATCGTCCACCGCCTGGCGGAGGTAATTCCGCTGGACATTGAGGCGCGCCATCCCCAGGTTGGCCGGTCCGCTAGTGGGATTCTGGCGCAGCAGCGTGTCGAAGGCGGATGCGGCTTCTTCCAGGTGCCCGGCTTCGGTCAGCGCCCGCGCCAGCGCCAGCCGCTGTTCGCCGCCGTGCGAAATAGAAAGCGCGCCGCGGAACTTGCCGACCGCGGCCTCGAACTGGCCGGCAGTCTCCAACTCGATGCCCTGCTGGTATTGGCGCTGCCCGCGGGCGATCCGGCCGGAGCGGTAGTAGTAAGCCAGGAATCCTGCCAGGCCGATGGCCAGCGCCAGGGCGATGGCGATGCGCGTGAGGCTGGTCACGGGCGCGGGCGGGGGCTCTTCGACCCGCGCCCCCGCGGCCCGCGGTCCGCTCTTCTCCAGGCCGTAGGCTGCCAGAATGCCGGGCAGCGTGATGACGCCGGTGAGCTGGCGCAGATCCCTGCGGCTCACCACGGGAAGCACCTTCACGCCGGCGTCGGCCATACGGCGCATGGCGGTATCGAGCGAGTCGTCCGCGAAGACGCTCTCGGGCGGGGTGGCGCCGGGGTTGAGCAGGGCCTCGATGGTCTCGCGCTCGAAGCCCAGGGCGGATGCCTGGCTCAGTTGCGCCACGGTGATCATGCCCAGCAGCCTGCCGTCTTGCACAACGGGCCAAGCCTCGTCGTCCAGCTCCACCCGCTCGAAGGCGGCAGCCACGGTTTCGCGGGGCGAGAGCACCACCGCGGGCGCGCAACTGCCCTGGCCCACCATCAACTCCTCTTCGCGGTCGCGGGCGCCGGCCGGAAGGTAGATGCCGTCCTGGTGCTGCAAAGCCTCGTAGATGGGCTCCTCCTGATACCGGCTGGAGATGAAGTAAGCGATGAGGTTCGAGATCATCAGCGGCACCACGATGGTGTAGTCGCGAGTCATCTCGAAGATCATGATCACCGAAGTGAGCGGCACCCTCACAATTCCGGCGAAGGCGGTGCCCATGCCCACCAGGGCGTAGGCGCCGATGCTGCCGCTATAGTCGGGGAGCAGCATATGGACCGCGCCGCCGAACGCCCCGCCCAGCATGCCGCCGATGAAGAGCGAGGGGCCGAAGATGCCGCCGGAGTTACCGGAGGCGTAGCTAGTGGCCGTGGCCGCCACTTTGAGCAGCACCAGCAGAGCCATGGTGGAGAGCACCATCTCGCCGTTCAGCGCCTTGCCGACGTAGCCGTAACCCACGCCTAGGACTTCGGGCACCTTCCACCCCAGGATCCCCACCAGCAGGCCGCCCGCCACGGGTTGCATCCAAACCGTCCTCGGCGGCATGCGCAGAAAGCGCGCGCGCTGCCATAGGAGCAGCTTCACGAAACCGACCGACATGAACCCGCCAACCACGCCGAGAACGGCATAGAAGACGAATTCGAGCGGGTGAACCAACTCGTAGGCCGGCACGTGAAACAGCGGCTCGTCGCCCAGCAGCATGTGCAGGACGGTCCACGCGGTGGCCGAGCTGAGCGCGATGGAACCGAGCACGGGGGCATGCAGATCGCCCAGGATTTCTTCCAGGGTGAAGAATACGGCGGCGATGGGCGTGTTGAAGGCGGCGGCCAGAGCGGCGGCTGCGCTGATAGGGACGAGCGCCCGGATCGATCGCGGGCTCAGGCCCAGGCGGCGGCCCAGTGTGGAACCGATTCCGGCGCCGATTTGCACCGAAGGCCCCTCGCGTCCCAGAGCGAGGCCGCTGGCCAGGGTGATGGAGCAGCAGACGAACTTGCCAAGGGCGGTGCGAAACGGGATGATTCCGCTATTCAGGAACAGGGCGGTCTTGGTCTGCGGGATGCCGCTGCCGCGCGCGTTAGGGAAGTAACGCCAGAGCAGAAAGCCCGCGGCCAGCGATCCGGCCACCGGAATGGAGAAGCGCCGCCACGCCGCCGCATGGGCCGGGTACATGCGCGCTCCCAGGTTCTCCGTGACCAGAATGAAGGCCACCACCACCAGGCCGATGACGGCGCCAATCATCACCGTCAACAGCAGCAGAACTTTGCCTTCGTGCCGCTGGTCGATCCCGCGGCCGCTCCACTTCGTCAATTCGTCCGCTCCTCGCGTACCGCGGCATCCGCCGCACACGTGCGAACCGTATGATAGCGCGCCGGGGGCCACGGACAAAATCCTGTCCTCGCAGGATTTCGCCGCGAGACCGTTTTCACTACACTGGTGAAGGAGGAGGCGAAGTGCGCGCACCGAAGGCGCCGTGGGTGGTGCTCTCGCTGGGCTTCGGCGGCCTGCTGATCTGCATCGCCGGGGCGGCCGCCGGGACGTTCCTGGTGCTGGACCGCGTGCGGCACGACGAAGCCGAGGCGCGCAAGCGGTTCCTGGACAGGCTGGGCTCGTTGAATCAGATCCGCAGCCAGATCTACCTCTCGGGCACCTACGTGCGCGACATGCTGTTGTCGCCGGATTCGAGCGGGGCCGCGGCCCAGACCGCGCGCCTGGCCGCGCTCGAACGCGAAACCCACACGGCCCTGGATTCCTACGCGCGGAGCCTGGATCCCGAGGAGCGCGCTCCGTTCCGCGACCTGCGATCCGAGATCGAAGACTACTGGCGCGTGCTGGACAGGACCGAGGGCTGGTCGCTCGAAGAACGCAACCGTTTGCGCTACGCGTTCTTCTACAACGAACTGGTGCCGCGCCGCGCGGCCATGCTGCAGATCGCCGACCGCATCGCCACGGTGAACGAGCGCGGGCTGAACCGCGCCGAAGAGCAATTGGCGGAGTCATCCCTGAAACTGCGGCGTTCGCTGATGATTGTGTTCGGCATCGAGCTGGGCGGCGGCGCGCTGCTGGCGCTAGCGACCACCGGCTACACCATGCGCCTGGAACGCGAGTTGGAGCGGCGCCTGGAAGAGAACACCGCGGCGCGCGCCGATTTGCGGGAGCTCTCGGCCCGCTTGGTGCGCGCGCAGGAGATCGAGCGCCGCAACCTGGCGCGGGAACTGCACGACGAGGTGGGCCAATCGCTTTCCGCGATCCGCATGGAGGCGGAGAGCGCCGAGTGCGCCGAAACGCCGGCCGAGGTCCGCGAGCACCTGGCCTCGATCCGCGCCACGGCCGAGCGAACCGTGAACGAAGTCCGCGACCTGGCGCTGCTGCTTCGCCCGTCGATGCTGGACGATTTCGGCTTGGTTCCGGCCCTCAACTGGCACGCCCGCGAGATGACCAAGCGCACCGGCCTGAACGTGGTGGTTTCCGCCGACGAGGCGGCGGGCGACCTGCCCGAAGAGCACCGCACCTGCATCTACCGCCTGGTGCAGGAAGCTCTGAATAATGCCGCGCGGCACGCCAGCGCCCGCACCATCGAGGTGGCTGTGCGCCGCGAAACCGCGCGCGTGTTCTTCACCGTGCAGGACGATGGCGCCGGCTTCGAGACGCGCCTGGTCCGCGGCCTCGGCCTGCTGGGCATGGAGGAGCGCGTGCGCCGCCTGGGCGGGACGCTGCGCATCGATTCGCAGCCTGGCCGCGGCACGCTGGTGGCCGCCGAGTTGCCGCTAACGGAATTGGCCCGAAAGAACGGACATGACCCCGATACGCATCCTGCTAGCTGACGACCACGCCATGGTGCGCGACGGCCTGCGCGCGCTGATCGAGAAGCAATCCGGCATGGCCGTGGTGGGCGAAGCCGCCGACGGCCGGGAGTGCATCCGCCTGGCTGAGGAGACGGTGCCCGACATAGTAATGATGGACATCGCCATGCCCAACCTGAACGGCATGGAGGCCACGCGCCGCATCCTGGCCGCGAATCCGCGCTGCGGCGTAGTGATTCTGAGCATGCACCAGGACGAGAGCTACGTGTTGGGCTCGCTGAAGGCCGGCGCGAAGGGGTATCTGCTGAAGGACTCGCCGCGCACGGAAGTAGTGGAAGCGATCCGCGCCGTGGCACAGGGCCGCCCGTTTCTGACGCGCAAAATCGGGCGCATTCTGCAGGAGGATTACATCAGCCTGATGCAGCGACGCGGCGTGGAGGACAGCTACGACCTGCTGACGGACCGCGAGCGCGAGGTGCTGCAACTGGTGGCCGAAGGGCGGACCAACAAGGAAACCGCGGGCCTGCTGAACATTGGCCTGACCACGGTGGAGACGCACCGCACGCACATCTTGCAGAAACTGGGGATGCATAGCGTACCGGAGTTGATTTTGTACGCCGTGAGGAAAGGGATTATTTCATGAAGGTGGTTGCGGCAGGAGGCGATTCTGCCGCGGCCAGATGCGGTCTTCCCACCGCCGCGCAGAACTGCCTTTGGCGTCTTATTTTGGTGCGGATGAGAGGACTTGAACCTCCACTCCCTTGCGAGAACTAGAACCTGAATCTAGCGCGTCTGCCAATTCCGCCACATCCGCATATTCGGCAGGAAACTCTACTTAACCTATACCACGTCGACGCCCATGCTGCGCGCCGTTCCGGCCACCGAACGCATGGCCGCCTGCAAATCGAAACAGTTCAGGTCGGGCATCTTGATCTTGGCGATCTCTTCGATCTGCGCGCTCGTGATCTTGCCCACCTTGGTTTTATGCGGCTCGGCCGATCCCTTCGCCAGATTTACCGCCCGCTTGATCAGCACCGGCACCGGCGGCGTCTTGGTGATGAAGGTGAACGACCGGTCCGAGAAAATCGTGATCACAACCGGGATGATCAACCCTTCCTGGTCCTTGGCGGACGTCTTGGCGTTGAACGCCTTGCAGAAGTCCATGATGTTGACGCCCTGTGGACCAAGCGCCGTTCCAACCGGGGGCGCCGGCGTCGCTTTGCCAGCCGGAATTTGCAGTTTGACCGAACCCGTAACTTTCTTTGCCATACCTGGAATCCTCTTTCGCGCTCCGCAGCGCCCCGCTTTCCGCTGGACCCGTTCCGCGCGTTGCTATGCCTTCTCTACCTGTAGAAACTCCAACTCGACCGGGGTGGCGCGCCCGAAAATGGTCACCATGACGCGCAGGGTGCCGCGCTCCACGTTGACCTCGTCCACCTTCCCCGAGAAATTCGCGAACGGACCATCCACGATGCGCACCGGGTCGTTCTTCTCGAACGTCATCTTGGGGCGCGGCCGTTCCGCCGACGATGCCTGGCGGTTGAGGATGGAATTCACCTCGTCCGGGCTCAACGGCACGGGCGAGTTACCGCCTCCCACGAAGCCCGTCACCCGCGGCGTATTCTTCACTTCGTGCCACAGGGCGTCGTCCATTTCCATTTCCACCAGCACGTACCCCGGATAAACCAGGCGCTTGCTGGTGACCTTCTTTCCGTTACGCAACTCCACTACTTCTTCGGTGGGGATTAGAACCTGGCCGATCCGGTGCGCGAACCCGAAGGCTTCCGAGCGCGTGCGCAGCGATTCCGCCACCTTGTTCTCAAACCCCGAGTAAGTGTGGATGATGTACCAATTCTTCGGCGGGGCGCCGATTGCGGCCTCGGGCACAGCTTCAACCGGGGCGGGTGCGGCGAGGGCGTCGACCGCATCGTGGGCGGCATCGGCTTCCGCTACTTCCTCGATTTCGGCCACGGGCTCGGCGGCAAGAACATCGCCCGGTTCCTGGCTATCCGGCCGCTCTTCGAACTGGTTGTTGTCTTCCGCTTCCATCACTGCCTGCTTCCGCCGCCTACCTGGTCTTGAAGAACGTAAGAACCGCGGTGATACCCTTTTGCAGAACCGAATCCACCACGAAGAAGTACGCCGCAAAGGCGAACACCGTGACGATCACTACGGCGGTGGTACCTTCCACCTGCTTGCGGTTGGGCCAGGTGACGCGGCGCATCTCCATCCGCAGTTCGTTGTAGTAATCCGCTACGCCCTTGATCCAATTCTTCTTCTCTTCGGCCATGATTCTCTACTCCCAATTCCGTGAGGGGTGGTTGGCAGGGGCGGAGGGATTCGAACCCCCACTCGCGGTTTTGGAGACCGCTGGTCTGCCGTTAAACCTACGCCCCTGTGGCGCACCCCCCGAATGCCTTGGGGGGCACCTATATTCTACTTGATTTCCTTGTGCGGCTGATGCTTCCGGCAGTGCCGGCAAAACTTCTTAAGCTCCAGGCGCTCGGTCGTGGTCTTCTTGTTCTTGGTCGAGGAATAGTTCCGGTTCTTGCATTCCTGACACTGGAAAGTGATGATATCGCGAGCCATGGTGTTCCCTAACCCCTTTTGCTACTTTATGATCTCCGTGACCGTGCCGGCGCCCACCGTGCGGCCGCCTTCGCGAATCGCGAAGCGCAACCCCTTGTCCATGGCGATCGGCGTGATCAACTCCACCGTCAGGTTCACATTGTCCCCCGGCATCACCATTTCCGTGCCTTCCGGCAACTGCGCCACTCCCGTCACGTCCGTCGTCCGGAAGTAGAACTGCGGCCGGTATCCCTTGAAGAACGGCGTGTGACGCCCGCCCTCTTCCTTGCTCAATACGTACACTTCGCCCTTGAAATTGGTGTGCGGCGTAATCGACCCCGGCTTCGCAATTACCTGCCCGCGCTCCACTTCGTCCTTCTCAACCCCGCGCAGCAGAAGCCCCACGTTGTCCCCGGCCATGCCCTGGTCCAACAGCTTCTTGAACATTTCCACGCCCGTCACAACCGTCTTCCGCGTAGGCCGGAAACCCACGATTTCCATTTCCTCGCCCACCTTGCAGATGCCCCGCTCGATGCGCCCCGTCACCACCGTCCCGCGCCCCTGGATCGAGAAAATGTCCTCGATCGGCATCAGGAACGGCTTGTCCGTCACGCGCTCCGGCATCGGTACGTAGGAGTCCACGGCCGCCATCAACTCCAGCACCGTCTTCTCCCACTTCTCTTCGCCGTTCAACGCGCCCAGCGCCGAGACCCGCACCACCGGCAGCTCGTCGCCCGGGAACTGGTAGCTTTTCAGCAGCTCGCGCACTTCCAGCTCCACCAGATCCAGCAACTCGGGGTCGTCCACCATGTCGACCTTGTTCATGCACACCACGATGCAGGGCACGCCCACCTGCCGCGCCAGCAGCACGTGCTCGCGGGTCTGAGGCATGGGGCCGTCCGTGGCCGCGACCACCAGGATGGCGCCATCCATCTGCGCCGCGCCGGTGATCATGTTCTTGATGTAATCGGCGTGTCCCGGGCAGTCCACGTGGGCATAGTGCCGGTTGACCGTCTCGTACTCGATGTGCGCCACCGCGATCGTGATTCCGCGGGCCTTCTCTTCCGGCGCGTTATCGATGGAGTCGAAGCTCCGGAACTTGATCTTCGGGTTGGATTTCGCCAGCACCTTGGTGATGGCCGCCGTCAGGGTGGTCTTGCCGTGATCGATGTGCCCGATCGTTCCGATATTCACGTGCGGCTTGCTACGGTCGAATTTTTCCTTTGCCATGCTTATGCCTTCTCTGTACGGATTTCCTTACAGGAGGTCCGCCGGGTCCGTCCAGCGCCCCGGGGAGAAAATCTGGAGCCGTTGACCAGGATTGAACTGGTGACCTCGTCCTTACCAAGGACGCGCTCTACCAACTGAGCTACAACGGCCCGTTAACAACAGTGTACGAAACTTCTGGTGGACGGGGGAGGATTCGAACCTCCGTAGCTCCAAGGAGCGACAGGTTTACAGCCTGTTGCCATTAACCGCTCGGCCACCCGTCCAGTACATCCGCCCGCACAAATCCCACCGAAGCGAGAATCACAGTACGGGGAAACTACCAGCATACAAACATATGGGGGCTTCACGCAACTGTAGTTTCAACGCAAGGTGAAATTGGCGGGCTTCAGCGCGCGTCGCGAGCCAAGTCAGAGGAGCTTGAAGAGCCTATTCCACCGCCTTCGGACGGGCTCAGTGGGCTTTCCATCGAGATCCACCGGGCGGTCCAGGGAGTCATAGATTAGAAGCGGCCTGCCGCGCACGTCCTCGGCCGGAACAAACCCCTGATAGCGGCTGTCCAGCGAATCGTCCCTGTTGTCCCCCAGAACGAAGTAGTTCTGCTCGGGCACAACCACTTCGCCATCGACCACATGCCTGGCGAGCATGTCTACGGCCTGGCTTGGGAGGGGAGCATTGGTTACGCTCGGGAAGTTGTCGCGGTAAGAATCCACATACATGGTTACGTGGATGGCGTACGGCTCCTGAAGCGGCTTCCCATTACGGTAAACCACCTTGTTCGATATTCGGATGCGGTCTCCAGGCACGCCGATGACGCGCTTCACGAAATCCTCGTTTCTGTCCGCTGCGCCGCGGAAGACGATGATATCGCCGCGCGATGGCGTTACCCTTGGCAGACATCGAACGAGGACGGGATCGCCAACCAGAAGTGTGTTTTCCATCGCGGCCGACGGGATCACGAATGCCCCCACGAAAATCAGCGGCAACGAACTTAAAGCCGAAACCGCGATCCAGGGGGAGGCCAAGCCTCGTTTGGAGCCGGCAGCCTCAAGCGATCTGCCAGCCAGGACGAACAGGACGGCCAGGGCCATGGCGAGCGCGGCGCCCGCCACGAACTCTAGCGCAAAAAGCAGATTCGGGATGCCATACCGGAACAGGATGATCGGGATGGCAAGAAGCCCCGCTAGTTGATATAGGGCATATCCGTAGGCGCTCCATACCCGTCCACGCACGATACCGATGCCGGCCATCAGCGAGATCGCGGCAGATGGCAAGCGAATGAAATTGTTCGGAATTGCCGAGACGACTATTAGCGCCGCCGCCACGAAAGCGACTATGTAAGCGGCCCTCACCAGTTTCATCGATTCTGCTCCCTCCTTGAAAGAAACATTATCGGCGTTCGAATCCCTTCGGGCAAGCGCCAGGCTCGTGGCAGTCTGACGGGAGGGTGCGCAGCGCCGGGTATCGGCACCGCTATAGTCCGTTGTTGCGCGCGATGTTGCCCAGGTAAACGGCGCTCGGCTTGACGCGCCGCCTCTGGGTCTCGCGATCCACGCCGATAAGCCCGAACTTGGGCTTGAATCCCTGGTTCCATTCGAAGTTATCCATCACGGACCAGTGGATGTAGCCGCGCACGTCGACCCCGTCTTCGAGGCATCGCTGCACGCCCGCCAGCGCGCGGCGGATGTACTCGATGCGGCGCGAGTCATCCTCCGTGGCAATGCCGTTTTCGGTGACCACGATGGGGACGCCCGTCTTCTGCGCGGCGTAGCGGATGGTGTGCTCCAAGGCCTCGGGATAGAACTCCCACCCGACCTGCGTCAGTTCGGCATCCTTGGGTGGCGGCAGGTCCCGCTCGGCGACAATCGCACGCGAGTAGGTCTGTACCCCGAAAAACTCGTTCTTGCGGGCGGCTTCCAAAAACGGCTCGTACACCTCGGCCCGCTTCTGCTTGACGCGCGAATTCGATGGTGCCGGCTGGTCGTCTGGCATCGCCAGGCTGAGACCCACCGGGATACCGGCCCGCGCGGACTTGATAGCCTCCCGGCCCTCGGTGTGCGCACGGACCAAATTGGGGATGGTGCGGCGCTTGTCCCCGAACAGAAAACCGGAAAACTCCGGCGCGCCGAGTTGTTTGCGAATGACGGGCAGCCTGGCCCCGATACTCGCGCCGATGCTCTGGCCATCGGGCAACGCCATCCAATCGACGAGGGCGGCGATATCGGGTTCGTTGAGCGTGGTCGCGTAATCGATCAGGTCGCCCAGGCTGCGCGTCGAGCGCTCGCAGAATCTGGCGAACCGGCCGGGTGCGTCCGCTTTCTCCCAACCGCCCCTCAGCGCGAACCAGCGCGGCACGGTGAAGTGGGAGTAGGTGACCATCGGCGTGATGCCACCCTCATGGCACGCCGCCAGCATGCGGCGGTAGTGTTCCAATTCCGCGCGGGAGAAGTAGCCTTCCTCCGGTTCGATGCGCGCCCATTCCAGCGAGAAGCGGTAGGTATTGAAGCCGAGTTCGCCGAGCAGGCGGATGTCGTGCGGGTAGAGATGGTAGTGGTCGCAGGCGTCGCCGGACGGTTCCACGAAGGTGCTCTCAGGCAGATGCTCCAGCAACCAGCAATCGCTATTCAGGTTGTTGCCCTCCACCTGGTGGCCGGCCGTGGCAGCTCCCAAGAGGAAGCCCTTGGGAAACGGCCTGGTGGCGGCGGACAGTACGCCAGGCACGGCAGCGGCGGTTGCGACGGCGCCAAGAACGCCACGGCGTGTCATTATCGGGCACCTCTCAGGGCGAGGAAGGCCGGATCTGGGTCCGGCCTCGCAGCACCCATCATAGTACGCGGGCGTGGGTGCGGCCAGCCGCCGATTCCCGTTCACGGATGCGTGAATTCGTTGGCGCGCGGAATCAACTCGAAGTAGGTGCTACTGGGAAGATCAGTGTGCCAGTGCCCGGTTAGCCGTGCGTATCCGCAAACGCCTACGAACAGCGCCGCGATTCCCACAGCCACCGCCCACGCCGGCACGCGTTTACCGAGCGGCGCTGCCAGGCTCAGCGCGCCCGCAGCCGGGCATGCCGCCACACATTCCAGGCAAGCCGTGCACTCGGCGGACTTGATCGTAAACAGGCGATCCACCGGCAGCGCGGCCGGACAGGCTTTGGCGCACTTCCCGCAATCGATGCACGCACCGGGTTCGCGCCGGATGCGCAACGGGCTGGCCAGCGAGACCACGCCCATCAGCGCGCCGTAAGGGCAAAGGTAGCGGCACCAGAAGTTCTGGACGAACACCGAAGCCAGCACCAGCCCGGCAGTCAACACGCATCCCGTCAAGCCCAGGAAGCGAAAGAAGTTGAGCATCTTCACGTCGTCCACCATGCCGTAAGGACCGCCCAGAAAGGCCCGAATCTCCGCCACGGGCATCGACCAAACGGCGTAAAGGAACAGCCCCAGCAGCGCGTACTTCAAGCTTCGCAACCCTATGTCCGCCCCCCGCGGCAAGCGGCAGTTGCGGCCCAGGACGCGCCGCCCCATGCGCCACAGGTATTCGGAGACCGTCCCCACCGGGCACAGCCAGCCGCAGAAGCTCTTACGAAAAACCCACGATGCCCCGAGAAATACGATCAGTAGAAACATGCCGGCGGGATGGAGCGCCGGCACGCCGCCCGTCATCAGCAGCACCTTCAGGTTCATCAGCGAAGCGATGGGCAGCCAGCCTTCCACACCCGGCGGACGCGAGGCCAACAGCGAGCGGCCGCCGGTTTCGTAGTAGCGGACGAAGAGGTAGAACTCCGCGCCGATCCACAGGTTCAGCGCCAGGAACGCAAGCTGTAAGGCGCGCCGGAGGGCTTGCGAACGGTCCCGCGCGGCGCGCTTCCCGAGCTTCTTGCGTTGCTTCACCGGAGGTGCGGCAATGGCTGCCATGGAGGCTCCTAACTGAGCGGCGCCGCGCCTTCCCGCGGCCTCACTTCCCATTCCCCTTCGGCCACCGTGCCGCTGACTTCGTAGGAATGGCCGGTCACCAGGCCCAGCACGAACCAGCCCAGCACCAGCGCGCCCACGGCGAAGATGCTATCGCCGATCATCCTCATCCACCGCAATTGGTTCAAGTGCCCGCTGTGTAGGAACTCGGCCGAGCGCGCGTACCAGGTGCCATACTCCACCGAGGCCCATGTCTGCGCCAGGCCGATGGGCAACATGCTGAGCAGCACCATCAGCGCGAGGCCGACGTTGATCGCCCAGAAGGCCAGCGCCAGCGGCCCGTTCTTCCATGCCTTGCCCGGCCGCAGCGCGCGCAGGCAGAACAGCATCAGGCCCAGCCCCAGCATGCCGTACACTCCGAACAGCGCCGTGTGACCGTGCACCGGCGTGGTGTTCAGCCCCTGCATGTAGTAGAGCGCGATGGGCGGGTTGATGAGGAATCCGAACAGGCCCGCGCCCACGAAGTTCCAGAAGGCCACCGCGACGAAGAAGTAGATGGGCCACTTGTACGCTGCCACCCAGATGTGTTGCTGGCGCGAGCGGGCCAGCCGGATGTTCTCCCACGCCTCGAAACCGATCAGCACCAGCGGCACCACTTCCAGGGCGCTGAAGACCGCCCCCAATCCGAGGACAATGTTGGGCGTCCCGGCGAAGTACAAGTGATGGAACGTGCCGATAATCCCGCCCGACAGAAACACCACCGTCGAGAATAGAACCGCCCGCGTGGCCGTAACCACCGACAGCAGTTTGAGCCGGGTTAGAAGGAACGCAATCACCACCGTGGCAAAGACTTCGAAGAAGCCCTCCACCCACAGGTGGACCACCCACCAGCGCCAATACTCCGCCGTCACCAGGTTGCTCCGCTGTCCGTACATTAGTCCGGCCGCGTAGAACAGCGGGATGGCGATGCTCGACAGCAGAAACATCAGCAGCAGAGAATGGTTTTGATCGCGCCGCTGGAGCGCCGGTTTAAGCGCCCGCCACATCAGCCACAGCCAGAAGCTCAGGCCGATGAAGAGCAGGATCTGCCAGAAGCGTCCCAGATCTACGTACTCGTAACCCTGCGTGCCGAACCAGAACCACAGGTTGCCCAGCTTGTGCTGGATGCTCATCCACTCGCCGGCGAGCGATCCCACCACCACCAGAATCAGTGCGCCGAAAAGCAGGTTGACGCCCAGCCGCTGGCCCTTCGGTTCCGCGCCGCTGACCGCCGGGGCCACGTAGAGCCCCGCCGCCAGCCAGGACGTCGCAATCCAGAACAGGCCAAGTTGCAGGTGCCAGGTGCGCGCTACGCTGTATGGCAGCACGCGGTCGAGCGGGATTCCGTACAGGCCGGACCCCTCCACGCCGTAGTGCGCCACCACCGCGCCCAGCCCCACCTGCACCACCCACAGCGCCGCTACTACGAAGAAATATTTCACCGTGGCGCGCTGCGAGGGCGTGGGCTTCAGCCCCAGCAACGGGTCGCTCTGCGGAAGAAGTTCTTCCGCCACGCTCCGCGGTTGCGATGCGAAGTACCAGACCATGCCGCCCACGCCCGCCAGGAGTAGAACGAAACTCGCGATACTCCACACCACGGTGCCGCTGGTCGGCTGGTTCGAGATCAGCGGCTCGTGAGGCCAGTTTTGCGTGTAGCTGACGCCCGATCCCGGCCGGTTGGTCGAGGCGGCCCACGCCGTCCACCAGAAGAACGCGCTCAACTCACGCAGCTTCGCGGGATCGCTCATCGCGCCGCGCGGAATGGCATACTCGCTGCGGCCGTTCGCGAAGACGTCGGCATAGTGCCGTTCCAGCCGCTCGAAAGCTTCGGCGCGAACCGGGTCGAGCGAGATGGCGCCCGTCGCCGGGTCGTAGGTATTGGTGCGCATCAGCGCTTCGAGACGCGCCTGCAACGCCGCCCGTTGTTCCACGCCCAGCGCCGCGTACCCCGATGCGCCAGCCGCCGCCGCCCAGCGGTCGAGGATGAACGTGCACTCGCGGTGCAGCCAGTCGGCGGACCAATCCGGCGCCACGTAAGAACCGTGGCCCCAGACCGTGCCCACCTCCTGGCCGCCGATGGACTGCCAGACGCCCTGCCCGTCCTGAATGTCCGCGCCCTCGAACAGCACCGGCCCTCCCGCCACCACAACCCGCGACGGAATGGGCGGCGCGCTTTTGAGGATCTTAATCCCCACGCCACCCAACACGGCGAAGGATACCGCCATCACCAAACCCAGAGCCAGCCACAGCTTTCTGTAACTCACGTCGGATCCTTTCCCCTGCCACCGCCCGCGCACCTCGCGCCGCGCGGGTGGCCCGTCACTGTCCGCCCCTCTTCAGCGCCGCTCTTCCATCTCGACCGCGCGCGGGAACAGTACGTTGTTCTCCAGGTGGATGTGCCGGTGCAAGTCGCCTTCGAGAGCCGCCAGGCCCTGGTACAGCGCCTGGAAGCTGACGCAGGCATCCGCCGGCGGCACATAGTTGCCAGCGATCCGGCGCATTTCGCGCAGCGCATTGCCGGCCCCGTCGTGCTCCGCCGTCATCATAGCAATCGGGTTGCGCATGCTGCCGAAGGGGGAAGGCGGCACTGGCTCGCCAGCCGCCGCCGACTCTTCCATGCGCAGTACGCTGGAGAACAGAACCATCTCCTCCTTCATCAGGTGAGTGGTCAATTCGGCGGCCAGGCCGCTGAAGATCTCGCGCAGCCGCGGCAGTTCGGGGTGGTTCCCGCCGTGGACCGAACACACCTTTTCGAACAGCGGGCCCAGGCGCGCGATCGCCTCGCGCGTGTAGACGTGGTGGGTGGTTTGGATATGCGCCAGCAACTCCGAAAGCGGCTCGATCCGCCAGTTCCGTGCGTCCGCCGAAGCGGGCTCGCGGCGACCGGCTGCCAGCGCCTCCGCCGCCCGGCTGATGGGCACATTGGCTGCCTGGCACGCTTGTTCCAGCGTTCTGGTGCCGCCGCAACAGTAGTCGATTCCCAGTTCATCGAACACCTGCATCGCCGCCGGGTTTTCCATCGCCAATTGACCAACCGTTTTTTCCGTCGTGGGGCTCATCGCGTTTCTCCTCGATGTTCCGAGAGTACTCCGCGCGGGCATGTCCTGCCTATGACTTAAGTCACGGGAGAGGTAAACCTTTGGGGGCCGGCCTCCGCTACCCGCCTGGTTCCAGTTCCGCTTCGAGAGCCCTGAGATCGGCGACGATCACGCGGCGGCCTTCCAGTTTCAGCAGCCCCTCGGCCTGCATGCGCGAGAGGTTGCGGGATACCAACTCGCGAACGGTTCCAAGCTGCGCGGCCAGTTCCTGATGGCTGCCCGGCAGCGCGAATTCCATGCCGGCGTCCGATGGCGTTCCCTCGCGTTGCGCCAGGCGCAGCAGAAAGGACGCCAGGCGATGCCGCACGGTTGTGAACGACAGCTCCTCGATGATCTCCACCAGCCGCCGCAGCCGCGCGCCCACTACACGCAACACCTTGAGGGCCACCTCGGGATGCGCCAGGCAAAGCGCCTGGAAATCCTGCTTCCCGATGAACAGCAGCGTGGCGTGGTCCACTGCCGCCCCCGAGGCCGGGTAGCCGCCGCCGTCCAGCACCGGCACCTCGGCCACCGAACTGCCCGGCCCATCGATACTCAGCACCTGCTCGCGGCCGCTGGCCGACGTCTTATAAATGCGGACGTTGCCGCGCTCCACCACGTACAAGCCCGAGCACGCATCTCGCTCGGCGAACAGCATCTCCCCGGGAGCGAACTCGCGCGGTACGGCCCGGTCGGCCAGGAAGCGCAGCTCCGCATCCGTCAAGCCGGAGAAGATGGCCACCTTCGCCAGCGTCCGCACACGGTCCGCGCGATCTGCCGTCACGCAGCCTATTGTACCCAACGCACCGGCGCCCCTAATTCCGTCCTGCCCGAGCGCGGTCTCCGAACGGTAGCCGCGGCTGCAGCACCCGCTCCCGGCCCTTCTCCGCATGCAGATCCCGGAGGTGGGCTGGCAGCAGATCGTAGACCGAGATCATCCCGGCCAATTCGCCGCTGTCTCCATCGACCACCGGCAACCGCGTCAGGCCCGTCTCGGCCATGCGAAGGACCGCGGCCCGCAACGGCTCGCCCGCGTACGCCACCACGGGTTCCCGCGACATCTCGGCAAGCAAGACCCCGTTTCCGGGCGATTCCGCCAACCGGCGCAACTCCCGGCGCGTGACCACCCCTTTCAAGCGTCTCTCGCCGTCCACCACCGGGAAGAGATGCTGTCCGCGCCGTGCCGGCTCGCCAAGAGCGATGTCCCGCAAATCCTTTATGGCCGCCTCGGCCGGAAGCGCGACGATCTCGGTTCGCATCGCCTCCCGCACGAACAGGACCTCCAGCGGATCGGCCGCATATTCCCGTGTCAAGTGAAATCCCCTGCGCGCCACCTTCTCCGTCAGGATGGAGCGTTTCAGCAGCAGCACGGTCGTGGCATGCGCCAGCATCGCCGCCACCAGCAGGGGAAGCAGTACGTTCACGTCGTGGGTCAGTTCCAGTGCGAAGACAATCGCCGTGAACGGAGCCCTCATCGTGCCTCCCAGAATCGCGCCCATGCTCACCAGCGGCCAGAACCCCGCGCCTTCATTCGGCAAAAAACCGGCTTCCACGCCGCCGAGCGCCGCCCCCAGCATCAGCAGCGGCGCCAGCACGCCCCCGGAAGTTCCCGACCCCAGCGAAATCGCCCAGATCGCCGACTTCACCAGCAGTACCCCCGCGATAATCTTGCCCGGCGCATCGCCCTGCAACAGAGAGCCGATCGTGTCATAGCCGACGCCCAGCGCCTGCGGAAAGATCATCCCGCCCAATCCGACAGCCAGACCGCCGATCGCGGGCCACCACATCCAGTGAACCGGCAACTTCGCGAAGGTGTCCTCGGCCCCGTACACGGCCAGCGTGAGAAGCGCGGACAGACCGCCCGCCAACAGGCCCGCCAGCACGCATCCCAGTAGACCCTCCGGGCCGATGAAGATTGCGTGCCGCGGAACCGGGAACAGGGGGCCGAGCCCGAGCAGGTACCGCCGCGCCGCGCCCGCCGCGGCGCTCGCCAAAGCCACCGGGATCGCGCTCCGCGGCTTCCACTCGAACAGCAACAGCTCAACCGCCAGCAGCACCGCGGCGACGGGGGTCGCGAAGGTTGCGCTCATGCCCGCCGCCGCGCCCGCAACCAGCAGCGTCTTCCGCTCGGCGGCGGTCAGGCGAAGAACCTGCCCAATGACGCTCCCCAGCGCCCCGCCCGTCATGATGATGGGGCCTTCGGCGCCGAACGGACCGCCGGACCCGATCGAGATCGCCGAGGATACCGGCTTCAAAATCGCCAACCGGGGCTGCACCCTGCTTCCGTTGATCAGGATCGACTCCAGCGCTTCCGGAATCCCGTGGCCGCGGATGCGCTCGGAGCCGTATCGGGCCATTAGACCGATGATCAGACCGCCCGCCACGGGGACCAACACCGCCGCCCATCCTAGGCGGTTGCCTGCCGGAGAGACGAACGCCGTGCTCACCCGGCCGAAGTAGAAGGCATTCGTGAAGAGGGCGATCAGACGAAGCAGTGCCCACGCCGTGAACGTACTCAGTATGCCAATGCCCACCGCCAGCGCCGATAGCGGGATCACGCGTGCCGTGGTCGTGAAATCGCCCAACTCCCGCGGGTGGCCTGGGCGCCGCCCTCTCATGGAGCCGCCCTCCTCCTGCCGTGCCGCAGAACGGAGTCGAGCGCCCGCGCCAACTCGGGGCCGGTGCGCTGCAACTCATTCCGGTGCGCCACCGCGAGCCGCCGCAGAATCGCCCGGCCAGCCGGCGTCACCTTGATACGCACCTCGCGTTTATCCTCGATTCCGGGGAGCCTGGCGACGGCCCCCCGCCGCTCCAACCGGTCGATGAGTTCCACCGCGCTGTGATGTTGAATGAACAGCCGCGCGGCGATTTCCCCGATGGTCGGTTTGGCGCCCGCCGGCAGGCCATGCACCGCCAGCAACAGTTGATGCTGCTGCGCCTCGATCCCATTTTCCTTCGCCGTCGCTTCGCTGAAATGGAGGAATTGCCGGATCTGCCTGCGGAACTCCGCCAGATCGCGATACTGGTCCGCGGTAAGATCGCGTTCCGTGCTCACAAATATATCGTAGCACGATCTATTGTCTGGTTTCCCGCCGCCGCACATCGGCCACCGAGCGCCAAGCGAACCGGGTTAGATGCCGCGCGGCCCAGCGTCGGTCACCGGAACCGTCACCCCGCCCACCTTGCACACCGTGGAGCCAGCCGCGCCGCGAATCCCGGTGGCGTGGACGCGCACGTACACCGCGGGCTACGGAAACACGATCCCCACGAACAGTTGGACCTCGTTCCTGTTGGGCTGATAGAATCCCTCGGTCCACCGCGTGTAGCGGAGCTCCGGCACAAGACGGAACGGTCCGGCCTTCTTGGCCACGCCCACTCCCGCGGAAACGCCCACGCCAAACGGCTTGCCCGGATCGAAATCGATTTGGACCGGTTCCGGGTTCTGCGCATACCAGTTGGCATAGCTGCTGCCAGGGCCATGCATTTGCCCGACGTGCCGGATGGTCGAGCCTGCATCGGCAAAGGGCGAGAGCATCGAGCGCCGCACGGAATATCTCAGAACCAGCGGGAACTCCCACACGTACCCCGCCACTCGGCCTTCCGTGTAGACGGGGAAGTGCGGCACGCCGACGTAGTAGTCGGCGTGTATCCGCTGCAGCAGCCCTTCGACTTCGAGACTGAAGCGGCGGTACAAGTGCACCTCGCCGGTTAGGCCCGCACTATATCGATTGATATCGACCCCGCCGCAACCCCAGCAGCCGGAGCTCTGTGCAATCGCGGTGAGCGGCATGCCGCCCTCAATGCCGATCGACAGCCGCTGCCCCGCAGCCCATTCCACCGCCACAACCGCAACCCACAGACTCTTCCAAAACGGGTTCATCGACTCTAAGACCCGCGGCGCAGGCAAATCGCCTACAGCGGCACCGGGTCATTGGTATCCCGCAACACCATTCCGTTTATAATGAAATTGCCGGACCGGCCAGCGTAGCTCAGTCGGCAGAGCAGCAGTTTTGTAAACTGCGGGTCGGGGGTTCGATTCCCTCCGCTGGCTCCACTCCATCCGCTAGTCATCGGTTCACGTCACCGCTTCCGGTTGGCATCCGCGCCCGGCGCCTCTTCCCCAAACGTGATCGTGGAGTCCACCCGGAACACCTTAACGCTGCTTCCCGCCGGCCGCAGCATCTGCATGACGATGGCATCTCCCCGCGCCGCCAGGGCAAAATGCGAATTCCCGCCGCGAACCACCGGAAACTGCCGCGTTCCGAAGGGCGGCACCATCTCGTCGATGGTTCCGGTACACAGAGGCGTCAGTTCCCCGGGCCGGTCGCCGCCGGGCACCGAGTACAGCACGCCCGCTGAGTAGCAACCCCACACCCGCGTCTGCCGTTCCGACACGTTGATGAGCGCCACCACGCCGTCGTCGCCTTCACTGACATCGCCGTTGAACCACGGGTTGCGGACCGGCCACGCCACCTCGCGCACGGTGGTGTCCAGTTCTTCGCCCCCCAGGCACTCGGTAGCGCCGCTAACCGCTAGCACCGGCGAAAGTTGCGGCGATGGAACGATCTCCCGCACGCGCACCCACGCCCCGGAGGTCTCCTTCCGCAAATCCAGCCTGTACTCGGCCCGCTCGCCCGCGCGCAGCCGCACCTGGATTCCACCATGTCCCAATAGTGGCGCCAGCGCGCCGCTGCTCTTGTGAGCCTCTACCTCGGCCGCGATCTCCCGATCCCCCAGGTTTTCCAGCTCCACCGCCGACCAGCATGACGAATTCCCCGCCAGCCATGGCACGATGCTCTCCACCACCCGTCCGTGCGTGCCATCCTGAGGCAGCAGATTCCCGCCAGCCAGCACACAGAAGAGGAAACAGGTGAGCGGTCGCACGCCTGTATCATCGGCGGCTTCCGCGAATTGCAATAGGGGCGAACCTGCGCCTCAGAGCTCCAGTTTGCCCTGGTAGACCATCTCGTCCGGGACGAAACTCTGGGTCAACTTCAGCCCACCGATCTCGGCATCGAACTCGAGCTGTTTGTCCTTCCGGGTAATTTCATTGCTGCGAGGAAAGAGGTACAGAATTACCGGCCCCTCATCGTGCAGCAGCACCTGCACGGTGGATGGTTTCATGTCCTTCTTCCCCTCGCGCCTGATGGCCGCGCGCTGCTTCAGATCCGGACCCAGTTTGTTGGGATCGCCGCGGATCATGCTGGCAGGCATGCCATACACCGCGATGCCGTAGTGCCCCTCATCCACCGATGGCGCGTTTGTTTCGCGCGCAATCAGTCCCGCCGCAATCGCCGGCATGGCGCTGGCCCATCGCAGCGTCAGCACCGGCATCTGTCCGGCGTCCGCACTCGCCGCGCCACTGGAGCCGCGACCGCCGCCACCGCCCCGCCCGCCCCGCCGCCCCGTTCCCATTCCGCCGATCCCCACTCCGCCCGCGCTCATTCCCACCCGCTGCTGCCCCGCGCCGCCCGATCCGCTCGCGACCGGCGCCGGCACCGGGGTGACGCTCTTGGCCCACGGCGACTCGGTGAGCACCTGCCGGGCCTCCTCGGCGGTCCATTCGGCGATCAGCTTGTCCTTCCACACCTGGCCCCCGGCCGCCACCGCCGCGCTGCCAGCCGCCAGCGCCATCCACGTGCACATCTTTGTTCTATGCATCAACTTCCTTAAACGTGCGGAGTTTCGCGGCAGTTGCACCCTATCCGGGCCGCCCGCTAAAGAAGCCGGCGTCCCGGCCGAAGAGATATTGGAGGTGAGGTTTATGGGATCCGTTACGAACTCTCTCAGCGGCCTGTCCTACCTGATGCAGAAGGGAGGACCACTCTCCAACCTGTCGTCCAGCATGACTGCGGCCCAATTGAAGTCGGCCCCGCCGCAGGATGTTGTAAATCTCAGCATGGCCGCTATCGGAATGCAGGAAGCCGAGGGGCTATTCGGCACCTCCACGCCCTCCCAGACCACGCTTCCCGCCATGCCCGTAGTGCCATTCGCGGCTCCCGCGGCTACCAGTTCCACATCGCCGACCGAAATTCTCCCCGGCGTGGCCTCCGCCGACCTGACCAATGCCACTTCGCAAGAGAACGCCGCCATCAACAACCAAGCTATGTTCCTCCAACAGGTTCAGGGCCTGTTCGCGGAACCCGCCTCGACCACCGGCTCCGCGGACACGTTCCTCTGAGGTTAGCCGGCGCCTTGTGGCGCCGAAGAGTGCCGCCCGCTCCCGCCGGGGCTACCATTAAGTCATGGCACTCGCATCCCTCGCGGATTTCCGCAACGAACCCTACGCCGACTTTTCCGCTCCCGCCAACCGGCAGGCCATGGAAGCGGCGCTCGCCCAGGTCCGCTCCCAATTCGGCCGCGAGTACCCCTTGCGCCTCGCGGGCGAATCAGTCTCCACCGGCGACTTGCTGACCTCCGTGAATCCCTCCGATTCGCGCCAAATTGTCGGCCGCCACCACAAAGCCACGCCCGCCCTCGCAGCCCGCGCCGTCGAGAACGCCGACGCCGCCTTCGCCCAATGGAGCCGCACTCCCGCCACGGTACGCATTCGCCTGACGCGCGAAGTAGCCCGCATCGTCCGCCAGCGCAAGTTCGAGTTCGACGCCTGGCTGGTCTACGAAGCCGGCAAGACCTGGCCGGAAGCCGAAGCCGACGTCTGCGAAGCCATCGATTTCTGCGAGTACTACGCCACTGCCATGGAGCTGCTGGACGGCCCGCAGCCCGTCGCCCAACTCCCCGGCGAGCGCGACGAGCTTATCTATATTCCGCTCGGCGCCGGCGTGGTCATCCCGCCGTGGAATTTCCCCCTGGCCATCCTCGTGGGCATGACCGTGGCATCGCTGGTGGCCGGCAACACCGTGGTCATCAAGCCATCTAGCGAGACTCCCACCATCGCCGCCAAATTCGCCGAGGCGTTACGCGAAGCCGGCTTCCCGGAGACCAGTTTCACCTTGCTGGTGGGCAGCGGCGCCGCGGTGGGCGATACCCTAGTCGAGCACCCCCGCACGCGCTTCATCTCCTTCACCGGTTCGCGCGACGTGGGGTTGCGCATCAACGAACTGGCAGCGCGCCACCGCCCCGGCCAGATCTGGATCAAGCGGGTGATCGCCGAGATGGGCGGCAAGGACGCCATCGTGGTCGATGCCACTGCCGATCTCGGCAAGGCTGTCGACGGTGTGCTGGCCTCCGCCTTCGGCTATCAGGGGCAGAAGTGCTCCGCCTGTTCGCGCGCCATTGTGCACGCAGCCGTGTACTCCGAGTTTGTCGAGCGCCTGGCCGCCAAGTCCCGTAACATCAAGGTTGGCATGGCCGACGACCCCGCCAACTTCATGGGCCCAGTGATCAGCGATAGCGCCCGCCGCACAATTCTGCAGTACATCGAAACCGGCAAGCGCGAAGGCCGCATGGTGGCGGGCGATTCCCCCGTTCCCGAGGGTGGCTTCTTCATCGCGCCCACCATCTTCGCCGACGTGGACCCGCGCGCCACCATCTTCCAGGAGGAGATCTTCGGCCCAGTACTCGCCGTGACCGAAGCCCGCGACTTCGCGCACGCGCTCGACTTGGCCAACGACTCCGTTTACGGGCTCACCGGCGCCGTGTTCTCGAACACCCCCGAGCACCTTAACCAAGCCCGCGACCGCTTCCACGTCGGCAACCTCTACTTCAACCGCAAGTGCACCGGGGCCATGGTAGGCGCCCACCCGTTCGGCGGGTTCAACCTGTCCGGCACCGATTCCAAAGCCGGCGGCCCCGACTACCTGTTGCTATTCCTGCAGGCGAAGTCCGTGGCCACCCGGCTAGGGTAGCTGCCACCCCGATACCGGGACCGGGAAGACTTGGGCGCGGCGATCCGGTCCCCATTTGTGAGAGAATCCGTTCATCCTATGAAACACAGCCCCGCCTTCCTTAATCTCGTCAACGACGCAAAATCGCGCATCCCCGAAATCGACATCGCCGCCTATCTCAAGATGGTGGCCGCCGCCGAACCGCACAACCTCGTGGACGTGCGTGAGGAGAGCGAATTCGCCGCGGGCCACGTCGCCGGGGCAGTCCACCTTGGCAAGGGAATCATCGAGCGCGACATCGAAACCCGCGTGCCCGATCCCGCCACCAAACTGGTGCTCTACTGTGGCGGCGGCTACCGCTCCGCCCTGGTGGCCGACAATCTGAAGAAGATGGGCTACGCCCAGGCCATTTCGCTCGATGGCGGCTGGCGGGCGCTCAAGGAATCCGGCCTGCCGCTGGAGCCGTAGGACCGCGGACGCCGCCGGTCCGCTCCCCCGCCAACGCCCCCCGCCGCACGTTCCTACCGATGCCCCCTTGACAGGACCATATGGGTCGAATTACTCTAAATATAGACTGTGTCTAATTCAGCCGCCGAGCTTCGGGAAGCCTTCCGCAGCGTGGCCCTTCGGCCAACCGCCCAGCGCTTCGCCGTGCTCGAGTTCCTGGCCCGCCGCCCCGTTCATGCCACGGCCGCGGAGATCTACCGGGCCGTCAACCGCACGAATCCGCGGGCGTCGCGCGCCACCGTCTACAACAACCTGCGCGACCTGGAGCGCAGCGGTCTGGTGCGGGAAATGGTCTCCGAGGGCAGGGCATCGCGCTTCGACGCCCGCCTCCATCGCCACCACCATTTTGTGTGCGACCAGTGCGGCGCCATCGAGGATATCGCCTGGTTCGACCTTCCCGCAGGCACAGGGAAGCCGCAACTCCGCGGCCGCACAGTCCGCCGCTACGAGATCGTCTTTCGCGGCCGTTGCCAAACGTGCGGGTCTTGTAATCCGCCGAAGGGAGAGAGATGATGAGCTTGGCCGACAAGAGTTGCGTGCCTTGCAGCGGCGGAGTGCCGCCGTTGCAGGGCGAGGATCTGGAGAAGTTCGAAGCCCAGATCATGAACTGGCAGGTGGTGGACGGGCACCATCTGTGGAAGTCCTTCGCCTTTCCGGATTTCCGGACGGCGCTCGAATTTGTGAACCGGGTGGGCCAGGCGGCGGAAACTGAAGGGCACCATCCGGATCTGTTCCTGGCGTGGGGAAAGGTGGATGTCAAGATCTGGACCCACAAGATAGACGGCCTGACGGAAAGCGATTTCATCCTGGCGGCCAAAATCGATCGCTTACGGTAATTGGGTAATCAGAAATCAACTCATGGAGGGTAACAAATGTTAGGAGTAGGAAGCCGATTTCCGGCCTTCTCCGTGCAAGCTACGGTGAGCACTGAAAAGGGAAAGGCCTTTCAAACGATCACGGACGAGGACTACAAGGAGCAGTGGAAGGTCTTCTTCTTCTGGCCCAAGGATTTCACCTTCGTCTGCCCCACGGAGATTGCCGCATTTGGCAAACTCAACCGGGAATTTAAGGATCGCGACGCGCAGCTCCTGGGCGGCAGCACCGATTCCGAGTTCGTTCACCTCGCCTGGCGCCAGCATCACCCCGATCTGAAGGATCTGCCCTTCCCCATGCTCGCCGACGTGAAGCGGGATCTGTGCACCGCCCTGGGCATACTCGATCCCCAGGAAGGAGTGGCGCAGCGTGCCACCTTTATCGTGGATCCGCACCACACCATCCGCTTCGTCTCGGTCAACGACCTCAACGTGGGACGCAACCCCGAGGAAGTGATCCGCGTGCTCGACGCCCTGCAAACCGACGAGCTGTGCCCCTGCAACTGGCACAAGGGCGAAGCCGTCCTCAACCCGCCGGTCTAAATCTCCCATGGATCTCGAAAAGCTGCTGGAGTCCCTTCCGGACTACGCCAAAGACCTGCGTATCAACCTGGGCAACCTGCTCCGCCAGTCCGAACTGTCGGAGCAGCAGGCCTGGGGCACGGCCGTCTGCTGTGCCATGACCGCTCGCCATGCGTCTCTCCTCCAGGCCGTCGAGGCGGAGGCCGCCCGGCACCTGGACCCCAAGGCCCTGTTCGCCGCCAAGGCCGCCGCCGCCATGATGGGCATGAACAACGTCTTCTACCGCTTCCGCCATCTTGTGGACAACCCGGAGTACGGCCAACAGCCCGCCCGGCTGCGCATGCAAGCCATCAAGAGCCACGGCAGCGACCCGCTCGATTTCGAGCTCTGGTGCCTGGCCGCATCCGCCGTCACTGGTTGCGGCGCCTGCATGGCCGCCCACGAGAAAACTCTCCGCGAGAAAGGCGCCAGTGCCGAAACCGTAGTCGCCGCCGTGCGCATCGCCGCCGTCATCCACGGCCTGGCCGTAGCCCTGCCCGCATAACCGTCTTATGTGGGGCAGGATGGCATCCTGCGGCCGAGTGGCACTCGGCCCGGCGACCGGAGCTCGCCTGCTCGGGGCACCAACCTCGCCGCAGGTTACCGTGTTTCTTCTCGCGGTAGTACCCCTCCGCCGCAAAAACCTGAGCACATTCCCCCCGCGCCCGCACTACGTTACGCTGTGTCGCGAGCGTGGCTGGCGCTGCCTCTTCTCTTCATAGGTGCGGCCAGGGGACAAGCGCCGTCCTACTCCGCCGACAGCATCGTCAACGCCTCGGACTTCGCCCCCGGTCCGTTCGCGCCCAACTCCGCCGTCTCCTTGTTCGGACTAAACCTCTCATTCCAAAGCCCCCAGGCGGTCACGTCGTCCCTGATGCTGGGCAACTACTTCCCCACCCAGGTGGCCGGCGTCTCGGTCTACATGGACAATACTCTGGTCCCCCTGCTCTACGTCTCCGCCACGCAGATCAACTTCCTGGTGCCCACCACCGAGATCGCCGGCCCCGCCCAGGTCACCGTGGTACGGCAGGGCGTGTACGGCCCCACCGTAACCGTCACCCTGGTTGCCGCCGCTCCCCAGGTCTTCACCTACGACACCGGCGGCTACCCCGGCTACGCCGTCGCGCAGGATTGGACCTCCGGCTACAGCATCATCACTCCCGACGCGCCTGCCCACGCCGGCGATATCGTGATCCTCTACCTGACCGGGCTGGGCGCCGTCACCCCGGTTACCTACTCCGGCGAACTGACGCCCTACGCGTCTCCCATCACCCAAACCAGTTGGGCTACCCTGACCGTCACCATCGGCGGCACACCTCTGCCGTCGTCCTCAATCCTCTACGCCGGGCTGACTCCCGGCTCCGCGGGCCTATATCAGATCAACATCGTCTTGCCCGCCAGTCCTGGCACCGATCCCGTCCTGCAAGTCTCCATCGCCGGCCAAACCAGTTCCGCCAACTGCCTCCTGGCCGTGCGGTGATGCGCCATCTTCCGACCCGCGCCGCACCCACCCCCCATTGGCGTTAGAATAAGCGCGCGTCGCCCTAGCGGGGCCAAAGTGCATTCCTCGCAGCGCTCCCGACCGTCAGCACTTCGCCGGATGGACGGTACCGCCGAGCGAATGGCGGACTCCCGAACCCAGACACGTTTCTCGGTGCTTGTCCGGCCGCGGGTCCTCAGCCGGCGGCCTGTTTCCGAGTGATACATCCAGAACACGTTCCAGGGTCAATCTGCATTCCCCAGGCCCCTGATGCCAGCGCTTCAACCCTGCCGGTTCGCGCTCCTTGCGCAGGTTGCGCTGTGCACTTTTATCGTCAGGTTAATGAGTTATTGCACGAGGAATCCTATTTCCCAAACCATGCACCCAGCTGCGATGGCACCGCTCAGGGGGGAGTATAAATTAGCGCGGGTGTCAGGGTTCGGAGATCAGGGAACAGAAATCAGGAATCGCAGAATTCGCACTTGACATTGATAGGACAATCCACTACCATATGGTTGTGGATCGGTTGGGTACAACATTTGCTGCTTTGTCTGATCCAACCCGGCGGGGGATGATCGAACGACTCTCACATGGTCCTGCCTCTGTGCATGGATTGACGGAACCGTTTGCACTCTCGCAGCAGATGATTTCAAAACATATTGCCTACCTGGTGCGGGCACGGCTTGTGATCAAGACGAAGCGTGGACGAGAGAGTGTTTGCACGCTTAGGCCAGAGGCGATAAAGACAGTCAGCGACTGGGCGGCTTATTATCGCCGATTCTGGGAAGAGAGTTTCGACAAGCTGGATGTAGTTGTGAATCAAATGAAAAAAACGGAGGTCAGAGATGACAAAAGCCACGGTTAACGGGACAGAACGGATGGTTGTCACAAGAGTTTTCGATGCTCCACGCGAATTGGTTTGGAAGGCGTGGACAGACCCGAAATACGTGATGCAATGGTGGGGACCGAAGGGTTTTACTGCCCCTTTCTGCAAGATCGATTTTCGCGTCGGAGGAAAATTCCTCTGCGGCATGAGAGCGCCGGATGGGCAGGAGTTCTGGAATGGTGGTGAATACCACGAGATTGTTCTGCATGAGAAGATCGTTTCCTCCATGTACTTTTCCGACCCGGATGGAAACAAGGTCGAAGCTGCGCAATATGGAATCGAACATGAGGCTATCGCCGATGCGCACGACGTAATTACTTTTGAGGATTTTGGAAACGGCCAGACGAAGCTCACCGTCATTGGCAACGAAACCATGGAGCACGCCAAAAATAGCGGTCAGCTCGAAGGCTGGAACCAGATACTCGATAAGGTCGACGCAGTTGTTGCGGGGCTAGCGCAGGCGAAATAAGAAGTTGAAGTCTCATGCGCGATATACTGAACGTAAAGCAAACGGAGGTCCATCCCCTAAGGTTCAAAAAGTGCGGCTGCGCCGAAAGAGTCATCTTTTTCGGTAAGCTTCGCACACGACCGTTGCTAAGACCCGAGTTACTTATTCTGGCTCGACGCAGGTGAGATCAACCTAAGGCAGAACGCGCTGTGCGGGATTTGCCCGCTGGCTTCGTCCGTATGGTCGCCGACTCGGAAACTGCTGCGAGCCCGTGTTCGCGGTGCGTTGTTGAATCGGATTGGGGATGGCCAGTCTGCCTGGCGAATGCCAGCCCACAGTCCAGCCGGGCATGTTTTAACGCCTATGCCCAAACCCCCGCCAGCGCCCCCTGGTAGGTATTCGCCAAATCACCAAAGAGGACGTTGACCGGGTCCCCGCCCACCCCATATACTTCCTTCACTTCCAGATGCCAGAGGAAAACCACTTCTGCGGCAGGCACCCCCGCTCGGTCGCCTTCCCTCCCAAGAGCCGCTGCACCAGGTGGCTGTGGCCCATTGCCGGACTACTGGCGCTGATCTGGTACCTAGTTCGGGTCGTCCCCAAGCCTTCACGCGCGTCCTATCCCTGCCAGCGGCTGGCCGCACCCATCGCCCTCGGTGGCATATTTTACTGGCTGAGTCTGCTCGGTCTGGTATCCGCATACCGCCATGCCAGGCGCCTTTCCCGGCAACACCGCTACTCGCTAGCCGCCGTCTGCCTGGCTGCCGGGTTGGTCTGCGCGGCGGTGGTGTCCAGGCCGTTCCAACCAGCTGCCAGCGCCAGCACCGGCGCCACTCCCAACGCTCCCATCGGCATTCCACGCGGCATCAATCCAGGCCGCGTGGTTTGGGGCTACGCTCCCGGCGCCTGCCTGTGGAGCGGCAATCAGGACGGCACCCACTGGTGGGACCCCGCCATGACCGACCAAGCCAAAGTCGATGCCATGCTCTCCAGCGGATTGCGCATCCTCACCGGCACTACCAATGATTCCGCCGCCTGGGATGCCCTCTTCCGCAGCTTCAACCAGTCCCACGGCCTCGGCGCCATCGGCTACCGGCAGTCGCCCAACAAACTCATCGCCATCAAGATCAACCAGAACCCCTGCAATCAGGACGACAAGAACTACTACGCCAAGAACGGCGTCACCGGCGACTCCGGCACCTCCGGCAACGAGTACACCATCACCGCCAACCCTCACCTCATCCTCGCTCTCGTCAGGCAGTTGGTGGACGCCCAGGTTGACCCGTCCGACATTACCGTCCTGGATGCCTCCGGTGTGAACCACGGCTGGGGAGGCCCTCGCACCATCGGTGACAATATCTACAACTACGTCCACGCCAGCTATCCCGCCGTCCACTTCGTCGATGGCGTGGGCCTCAACGGCCGCGAGCTGGCGGTCTGGCCCACCGCCAATTCCATCAACTACACCCAGAACTTCACCGGCGAAAGCACCACCAAGGGCAAGCGCATCTGCCAGCAGATCCTAAACGCCGGTTTCTTCATCAATATGGCCATCATGAAAGACCACGGCGATGGCCCCACGCTTTGTTTCAAAAACCTCTACGGCGCCGTCGACGGCCAGCGCCACGGCCCCATCTTCGGCAACGGCACCCCCGCTTACTATTCCAATCTCATTCCCCCCATGGGCAACTCCAACCTGGGCGGCAAGACCCTGCTATTCATGATCGACGCCCTGTACGCCGCCCCCGGCGCCAACAGTACTCCCGTCAAATGGAAAACCAGTCCCTTCAACGGCGCCTGGCCCAGCAGCGTGTTCCTCTCCCAGGATCCATGTGCCATCGACTCGGTCGGCTTCGATTTCCTGAACGCCGAGTACAACCTGCCCCAGAACTCCGACTACTACCTCCACGAGGCCGCGTCCATCCCCGGCGCCGATGGCAAGAAACTCTCCGGCTACGTCTATCAGCCCGACCCGGGCAGCGGCGCCTACCTCGGCAGCCTCGGCGTCGAAGAGCACTGGAACAACTCGACCGCCAAGCAGTATAGCCGCAACCTCAAAACCGGCCATGGCATCGAGCTGGTTCAGGTCCAGCCCGCCTCCGGTGGCACCTGGGACATCCAGGCCGAGAGCATCCCCTACACCCCCACCGGCGCCGTCACCAGCGTGTTGACCGACGCCAAATCCAGTGCCGGCCGCTGGGTGGAACTGCAATCCACCGCCGCCGGCGCCTACGTCGAGTTCACCTTGCCGGACATCCCCGCCGCCACCTATCAACTGCTGATGGCGTGGGAAGGCAACACCAACCGCGGCATTCTCAGCCTCTCGGTGGATGGCGCCACTTTGGGAAACCACCTGGACCAGTATTCCGCGGCGCAATCCTATCCAACCACCGCCTTCGGCCCCATCACATTGACCGCGGGCGACCACCTCCTCCGCCTCACCGTGACCGGCAAGAACCCGGCTTCCAGCGGTTACATGCTCTCCGCCGACAAATTCAAGCTACTCCAGCAATGTGACCTGACCGCGGATTCGGACCTGCCGCGAGCCCGCAACTCGCGCGTTGACCTCCAGTCAAGTTGCCCCGTAGGCGGCGTTCCCGCCCGCCGTTGAGTGGGGCAGGCTGTCAGCCTGCGGCGGGTTGTCAACCCGACCGGCGAGCGGAGCTCTCCTTCGCGGGGCAACCAGCCGCCCTCGGATGTCCTGACCCCGCGCGTGCGATCAGTTTGCGCCGTTCCGCCCAGGTCTACCAGCGCCAAACTCGGGTACCATATGGAATGAGGTTCGCATGCTGCCACGGTCATCGCTGACGATGTTCCTGCTCGCCGGGCTGGCCGCGGCGCAGACCGCGCCAACCCCTCCCGCCGCTCCCGCACCGAAACCCGCACCGGCCGCTCCCGCCCCCGCCAAAGTCGAGCCTCCCAAAGCCGACACCCCCAGGCTGACCATCTACACCGTGAAGACCGGGACCCGCATTCTCCTCACCCTGCTCAACAGCATCAGCACCAAGCACTCCGAAACCGGCGACACCGTCTACCTGCAGACCTCCTTTCCCGTGCTGGTGCGGGGCCGCATCGTCATCCCAGTCGGCAGCTACGTCACCGGCACCGTCACCGAAGTCAAGCGCCCCAGCCGCTCCAAGGGCCCCGCCGAGTTGTACGTGCGCTTCGAGGAGCTCAAGCTCCCCAACGGCATATCGCGCCATTTCAACGCCCGCATTGGCGGCCTCGATGGCACCGTGGACGCGAAGGTGGACCGCGCCGAGGGGAAGGTTACCGCCGAGTCCAGCCGCTCCGCCGATGCCCGCACCGTGGCGGACGCTGGTGGCGCCGGCGCGTCGGTCGGCGGCATTGCCGGATCCGCTTCCAATGCGCCGATCGCCGGCATGGGTCTTGGCGCCGGCATGGGCGCCGCCGCCGGCCTCATCGGCATTCTGGCCTCGCACGGACCCGACGCCGTCCTGCCCAAAGGCGCCACGGTGGAAATGGTTCTGGACCGCCCCCTCAACTTCACCGAGATCGAACTGGACTGACGGTGCCGCGCCCTACGCCGACGCCGCCTTGGCCACCGGCATAAACCTCTTAATGAAGTTGGTGTCGAATGTCCCCGCCTGAAAATCCGCGTCCGCCATGATGCGCTGGTGCATGGGTATCGACGTGTGAATGCCCTCCACGATGAACATATCGAGCGCCCGCTGCATGCGGTGTATGGCTTCCATGCGGTCGTTCCCGTACACCACCAGCTTGGCCACCAGCGAATCGTAGTACGGCGGCACCACGCAGTCCGTGTAGGCCCACGTGTCCACCCGCACCCCGATTCCGCCCGGCAGGTGGAACCCCGTGATCCGTCCCGGCGACGGCACGAACGTTACCGGGTTCTCCGCGTTAATGCGGCACTCGATCGAGTGGCCGCGCAACTGCACCGGCCCCGGCAGAATCTCCTCCAGCCGCTCCCCTTGCGCTATGCGAATCTGGCTCTTCACGATGTCGATGCCCGTGACGAACTCCGTCACCGGGTGCTCCACCTGCACGCGCGCGTTCACCTCGATGAAGTAGAGCTTGCCGGTTTCGTCCATCAGGAACTCGACCGTCCCCGCGTTGCTGTAGCCGGCCTTCGAGATCGCTTTGCCCAGCACTGCCGCAATCTCCGTGCGCATCTGCGGCGTCACCGCCGGCGAGGGCGATTCCTCCAGCAACTTCTGATGCCGCCGCTGAATGCTGCACTCGCGCTCGCCCAGGATCTCCACGTTGCCGTGTTCGTCCGCCAGCAGTTGGAATTCGATGTGCCGCGGCGCGCCCACGAATTTTTCCAGGTACACGTCCGCCGAGCTGAATGCCGCACCCGCCTCGTTCTGCGCCTGCGAGTACAGGAAGGGCAGGTCCTCCGCCCGCTCCACCACGCGCATCCCTCGTCCGCCGCCGCCCGCCGAAGCTTTCAGGATCACCGGGTACCCGATCTCTTCCGCCAGTTCCAGCGCTTCTTCCGGCGTAGCCAGCACCCCAGGCGACCCCGGCAGCACCGGCACGCCCATCTCCCGCATGAACGCCCGCGCGCGTTCCTTCACGCCCATCATGCGGATCACCTCCGGCCGCGGCCCGATGAACTTGATGCCCGAGGTCTCGCACACCTCCGCAAAACTGGCATTCTCGCTCAGGAACCCATAGCCCGGGTGAATGGCATCGACGTTGGCAATCTCTGCCGCGCTGATAATAGAGGGTACGTCCAGGTAACTGCGCGCGCTCTTGGCCGGCCCAATGCAGATGGCCTGATCGGCGAAGCGAACGTGGGAACTGTAGCGGTCCGCCTCCGAATACACGGCGACAGTCTTGATGCCCAATTCCTTGCACGCGCTGATCACGCGGACGGCGATTTCGCCGCGATTGGCGATAAGTATCTTCTTAAAAGACGCGGACGGCAAACCAAGCCTCCCCATACGGAACCGGCGCTAGCCCAGAGAGGCCGGACGTTCCTGGGATTTTAGGATCAATACATCAGCTTACCAGAGGCCCGCTGAGAGATTTCAGGTGGGCCGCATCCGGGTCCTGCCGCACCGGCCGGAAGCCGAGTTACCGGCCTCGCAGCGAGCGGCGGCCGTGCTCCACGGCGGCATACAACAATAGATACATCATGGCGAACGGAAAGGCGATGGCGCCCGCCAGCATGCGTACCGCGCCCGAACCCGCCAAGCCGGTGCGCTGCAGGACGAACTTGCGGATGATGCGGAACTGGGTCCGCTCCAGCCAGAAGTAGTCGCCGTTCTCGTTGATGACGAAAATCTTGGCGGGCACCTGCCAGCCCAGCGCCCACTTCCAGCGCGCCATCAGCGGCTCGCCGGAACAGATCACGCCCATGTGGGAGTAGCCGTTCGCGGCCAGCTCGCGGTAGAGCGCGCGGCGGGCGGCGCGGCCGCGGTAATCGCCCACGCAATAGATGCGCGTGGTTCCCGCTTCGAACCCGCGCGGCAGAGCGCGGAAACAGGAAACCAGATCGACCCGGCCGGCTCCCACCCACGTGGCGCGCAGGCTCGGGAGCAGTCCTTCCACCAGGCTTCGCGTGCCGCTCTCCACCAGCAGAATGGAGCGCGGCGCGGGCATCCGGCAGTCCAGGAAGTAGCGCATCAGACCCGCAATTCGTAGCCCAAGCCGCGCATGCCTTCGATGATGGCCGAGCGGATGGCGCCCACTTCGTCGAGCGACAGGGTGCGGTCCGCCGAACCGACGGTCAAGCGGAACGACACGCTCTTGCGGCCCTCTTCAAGCGGCGGGCCGGAGTACTGCCGCAGAAATTGCATGGATTCGAGCAGCGGCCCGGCAAAGCCGCGAATGGCGGTCTCGAGTGTGCCTGCCAACTCGCGCGCGCCGCAGATCACCGAGAGGTCGAAGGCGCTGTCGGGATAGCGGCGGACGGGGGTGTACTTGAAATCGGCGGTGGAGAGCGAGCGCAGCACCCGCAGGTCCAGATCGAGAATGGCGGCGCGGCCGGTCTCGACCAGCCTTGGATGCAACTCGAACATGCGGCCCACCGCCTGGCCGCGCCACCGTAACTCGGCAGCGCGCGCGGGGTGTTCGAACGGGCGGGCGGCGGCCGGGCGTGCCGCTGCGCCGGGCATCAGGCACAGGGCGATGCGCTTGACTTCGAACAGGCCGGCCGAGCCATCGCCCGCGCGGTCGTAAACCGCCGCCACCAGGTGTGGCACTTCGTCGGGTAGCGCGCCGCCCGCGGATTTGTGAATCTCCAAGCCGATTTCGAACAGGCGGAAACTCTCGCGGTGCTTGGCGTTTTCGACGACGTTCTTACGGATGCCGGGCAGCAGCCAGGCGCGCATCAGGGCCTGGTCGCTGGCGATGGGGTTCGACACGCGCAGGTGCGCGGCTGGGTCGAATCCGAACGCCAGCACCGCCTCCTCGCTGAGGAACGAGTAGTTGTAAACCTCGCTGTAGCCCTGCTCCACCAGCACGCTGCGCACTTCGTGCTGGAAGCGGCGCTCGGGATTGGCGGGCGGCACCTTGGCTGGAACCAGCGGCGCCACGGGTGTAATGGAATCGTAGCCCACCATGCGGCCGACTTCTTCCACCAGGTCGTCCTTAACGGAGATGTCCTTGGTGGCGCGCCAGGAAGGCACGGTCACGGCGAACACGCCGGGGCGCGGCTCGGTGACGCCGAATTGCAGGCTCTCCAGGATGTTGCGCGTCTCGGCGGCGGTGATGGCGCGGCCCAGCTTGCGCTCCAGCCAGGCCAGCGGCAGCTCGATGGGCGCGGGCGGCAACAGGTCACGGTGCGGATCGGCCACGCCGCCGACGGTGCGGATGCCGGGCGAGATGCCCTTCAGCAGTTCGATGGCGCGGGCGATGCCGCGGACGGTGTTGGCGGGGTCCTGCGCCTTCTCGAAACGCATGGAGGCGTCGGTGCGCAGCTTGATGGCCGACGAAGTCTTGCGGACGGACGAGGCCTGGAAGCAGGCGCTCTCCAGCACCACTCGGGTGGTGGTTTCGCTGATAGCGCTACCCGCGCCGCCGATCACTCCGGCCAGCGCGATGGCGCCGCCCGCATCGGCGATCACGAGGTTGGCGGGGCCGAGCGTGTACTCCTCTCCGTTGAGCGCGCGGAAACGCTCACCGGGCTGGGCGGGACGGATGAAGATGGTATCGCCGCGCAGCTTGTCGGCGTCGAAGGCGTGCATGGGCTGGGCAAGTTCAGCCATCACCAGGTTCGTCATATCGACGATGTTGTTGATGGGGTTCAGGCCGATGGCCGAGAGCCGCGCCTGCAACCAGAAGGGCGAGGGCTTCACGGTGACGCCTTCGAACAGCAGGGCGCTGTACCGCGGGCAGAGGTTCAGGTCCTCGATCTGCACCTTGATGGCGGCTGGGCCGGAGGGCAACAGGTCGATACGGACCGGGTCCTTGAGCTTGCCGCCGGTGATGGCGGCCACTTCGCGGGCCATGCCGAAGTGGCCCCACAGGTCGGGGCGGTGGGTGATGCTTTTGTTATCGATCTCGATGATGCTGTCGGCGGCGCAGCCTGGGACGGGCTCGCCGATGGCGGCGTCAAGCTCGATGATGCCGGAGTGGTCCTTGTTAATGCCCAGTTCCGCGGCCGAGGCCAGCATGCCGTCGCTTTCCACGCCGTGGACCACCTTCTTGCCGATGGGAGCGTAGGCGGCGATCATCCCGGCGCGGCAATTGGGCGCGCCGCAGACCACCGTGCGGCGGCCAAGAGGGCCGGCATCGATAGTGGCCACCGAGAGGTGCGTCCCGGCGATGGGCTCGGCGGTTTCTACGCGTGCGGCGCGGGCGCGGTCCAGCAGTTCGCCGGCGATTTCAATGCCTTCGCACTCGGCGGTCTTCATGGTGACGAGCCGTTCCAGGGGGCCGGGGGCGCAATCCAGGCCCTCGACCAGTTCGCGAATCCAGTTGTAGGAGAACTTCAAGCTTGCCTCGAAATCGGGTTTAGAACTGCTCCAAAAATCGCAAATCGCCGCCTTGCAGGTGGCGGATATCGTCGATGCCGTAACGCATCATGGCCAGGCGGGTGAGGCCCAGGCCGAAGGCGAAGCCGCCCCACTGGTCCGGGTCGATACCGCTCATGCGCAACACGTTGGGGTTCACCAGGCCGCACGGCAGCAACTCCACCCAGCCGCTCTGCTTACACACCGGGCAGCCGGGGCCGCCGCAAATCAGGCACTGGATGTCGAGTTCGAAGCCGGGCTCCACGAAGGGGAAGAAGCCGGGGCGCAGCCGCACGGTGACGTCGCGGCCGAAGATGGCGCCGAGCAGCGTCTTCATGAAGTAGAGCAGGTGCGCCACGCTGACGTCGCGGTCCACCATCATGCCTTCCAGTTGATAGAAGGTGTGCTCATGGCTGGCGTCCACGCTCTCGTTGCGGAAGACGCGGCCGGGGGCGATCATGCGCAGGGGAGGGCCGAGGCGCTCCATGCCGCGCACCTGAACGGGCGAGGTGTGGGTGCGGAGCAGGTTGCCGCCATCCAGCCAGAAGGTGTCCTGCATGTCGCGCGCGGGGTGATCGGCCGGGATGTTCAGGGCGTCGAAATTGTAGTACTCGGTTTCCACCTCGGGGCCGTCGAGCACGGCGAATCCCAAAGAGGCGAAAAGGTCTTCCAGTTCCCGCTGGATGCGCGTGATGGGGTGGAGATGGCCGCGGCGCGGCGGGGGCGGCGGCAGGGTGAGATCCAGCCATTCGGCGTCCAGGCGCGCGCGCAGAGCCGTGTCGGCGAACTCCCGCTGGCGGGCTTCGAAAGCGCCTTCAAGCTTCTGTTTGACGGCGTTGAGGAGCATGCCGGCTCGTTTGCGTTCCTCGGGCGCGAGTTTGCCCATGTCCTTGCCGGCTGCGGCGAGCGCGCCTTTGCGGCCGAGGGCCTCGACGCGGACAGCCTCCAGCTCCTCGGCGGATGAGGCAGCGGCGATGCGGGCCAGGGAACGGGACTCCAGTTCCTGCAAGGGATCTTCGAGCATGAGTGTGAAAGTTAATTGTAGCAGGGGGTTGCGGGGGGCTTTGGCGAGGACGGCAGCGGCGCAGAACCCTTCTTATAATGTCTCCTATGGTGTACAGAAATGTCGATAGCGTCTACTATGGGATACGTATTACGGTATGGAGCCGACAGTCACGGCATCTTCCATGGTTTCGCTGATTGCACTTACGGTATCTTAAAGTAGACAGAATATGCTATACTGTAAATGAAGATGGTCGCAAAATGAGCCAATACTCCACGCCCCGCGCCTTGCCGGTCCCGGTCCGCGCCGCCCTGCGCAAACTGGGCGCGGACCTGCGCGACGCCCGTCTGCGGCGGCGCATCTCGACCACCATCATGGCGCAGCGCGCGCTGGTATCGCGCATGACCCTGCACAAGATCGAGCGCGGCGATCCCACCGTATCGATGGGCGCTTACGCCACGGTGCTCTTCGTGTTGGGGATTACGGAGCGCCTGGCGGAACTGGCGGACGTGCGCTCCGATGCGCTCGGCCTGCTGCTCGATGAGGAGAGGCTTCCCAAGCGCATCCGCTCCAAATCGCGGCGCACGCAGCCGCGGAAGCCCCCAGGGAGGCACTAACATGGACCGCGCGATTCTGGTCTCGGCCGATCTGGCGGGCGCAGCGCAACCGGTGGGGCGCTTGTGGGCGCGCACCCGCAAGGGGACCGAGACGGCTACTTTCGAGTACGATCCCCGCTGGCTTCGTAGCCGCGACGCGTTCCCGCTGGAACCGGCGCTCACGCTGGGGCCTGGGCCGCACCACACGCCCGCCGGTAAGGCGCTGTTCGGTGCCATCGGCGATTCCGCTCCGGACCGCTGGGGACGGCTGCTGATGCGCCGCGCCGAACGCCGCCGGGCGGCGAAGGAGCAGCGCCCGCCACGCGCGCTGGGCGAGATCGACTACCTGCTGCTAGTGAGCGACCACGCCCGCCAGGGCGCGCTGCGCTTCGCCGAAAGCGAAAGCGGCCCGTTCCTCGGCGCGGGCACGCAGCGGTCCATCCCGCCGCTGGTCGAGTTGCCGCGCCTGCTCACCGCCAGCACGCACATTGAAGAGGAGGACGAAACGGCAGAAGATCTGCGGCTGTTGCTGGCGCCCGGCTCGTCGCTGGGCGGCGCGCGGCCCAAGGCCTCGGTGCGCGACCGCGATGGTGCTCTGGCGGTGGCGAAGTTCCCGCAGAAGACCGACCAGACGCGCGCCGTGCTTTGGGAAGCGGTAGCGCTGAAGCTGGCCGTGACAGCGGGTATCGCGGTGGCGGCGTGGCGAGTGGAGACGGTGGCGGATCGCGCGGTGCTGCTGCTGCGCCGGTTCGACCGCGACGGCGGCGAGCGCATCCCTTTCCTCTCCGCCATGAGCATGCTGGGCGCCAGCGACCGCGAGCCGCACAGCTACCTGGAGATTGCCGACGCCATCCGCCAGCATGGCGCCTCGCCGGTCGAAGACCTGCGGCAACTCTGGCGGAGGATGGTCTTCACCATTCTGATTTCCAACACCGACGACCACCTGCGGAACCACGCGTTCCTCTACGTGGGCAACGACGGCTGGCGGCTGTCCCCGGCGTACGATTTGAATCCGGTGCCGGCCGATGTTGGGCCGCGAGTCCTAGCTACGACGATCGACGCGGGCGACCCCACGGCGTCGCTGGAACTGGCGTACGGTGTGGCGGATTACTTCACGCTGGCGTCCGGCGAAGCGCGGAAGATCGCGGGCGAGACCGGCCGCGCGGTCTCGCGCTGGCGCCAGGCCGCGGCGCGCCTGGGGCTACGCAAGATGGAGATGGACCGAATGGCGTCTGCCTTCGACCACGCCGACCTGAAAGACGCGCTCAAGGCTTGATGGCGATCGAAACCGTCTGGAAGGGATCTGTGGCAATGGGACCGAAGGCCACATCTACGGTGTGGGTGGCCAGGTATGTCGGCATCGGTGGAATCACGAAATTGATCTGAAAAACGCCCGATGGCGCGGTGGGCGACGAGCCGGCGTACAGCACTTGCGCGGGCGTGGCGTCGTCGATCCGCACCACCGGCTGCGTCACAAGTTGCGATAGGGGGGCGATGGGCGTCATGGCTCCGGTACGAAGCGGCGGCGTGAACAGACCTCCGCCGGTGCCACGGCAGAAGATCTGCGGCTGTTGCTGGCGCCCGGCTCGTCGCTGGGCGGCGCGCGGCCCAAGGCCTCGGTGCGCGACCGCGATGGTGCTCTGGCGGTGGCGAAGTTCCCGCAGAAGACCGACCAGACGCGCGCCGTGCTTTGGGAAGCGGTAGCGCTGAAGCTGGCCGTGACAGCGGGTATCGCGGTGGCGGCGTGGCGAGTGGAGACGGTGGCGGATCGCGCGGTGCTGCTGCTGCGCCGGTTCGACCGCGACGGCGGCGAGCGCATCCCTTTCCTCTCCGCCATGAGCATGCTGGGCGCCAGCGACCGCGAGCCGCACAGCTACCTGGAGATTGCCGACGCCATCCGCCAGCATGGCGCCTCGCCGGTCGAAGACCTGCGGCAACTCTGGCGGAGGATGGTCTTCACCATTCTGATTTCCAACACCGACGACCACCTGCGGAACCACGCGTTCCTCTACGTGGGCAACGACGGCTGGCGGCTGTCCCCGGCGTACGATTTGAATCCGGTGCCGGCCGATGTTGGGCCGCGAGTCCTAGCTACGACGATCGACGCGGGCGACCCCACGGCGTCGCTGGAACTGGCGTACGGTGTGGCGGATTACTTCACGCTGGCGTCCGGCGAAGCGCGGAAGATCGCGGGCGAGACCGGCCGCGCGGTCTCGCGCTGGCGCCAGGCCGCGGCGCGCCTGGGGCTACGCAAGATGGAGATGGACCGAATGGCGTCTGCCTTCGACCACGCCGACCTGAAAGACGCGCTCAAGGCTTGATGGCGATCGAAACCGTCTGGAAGGGATCTGTGGCAATGGGACCGAAGGCCACATCTACGGTGTGGGTGGCCAGGTATGTCGGCATCGGTGGAATCACGAAATTGATCTGAAAAACGCCCGATGGCGCGGTGGGCGACGAGCCGGCGTACAGCACTTGCGCGGGCGTGGCGTCGTCGATCCGCACCACCGGCTGCGTCACAAGTTGCGATAGGGGGGCGATGGGCGTCATGGCTCCGGTACGAAGCGGCGGCGTGAACAGACCTCCGCCGGTGCCCAGGACCCACACCGCGGAGCCGACCGGCGCCGGATTCGCGGGCGAGTTCGGTGAGCCGTCGGAATTGAAGATCACGCCTTGCGAAGAAGGTAGATTGCGAAAGAGGTCCGGCGCCTCGTCCCGCACCAGGGCCTGCGCGGTTTTGGTCGCCACGCCCTGGTACTCCACGTGGAACGCGGTGGATTGCTTGCCCGCGAGTTCGAATGGCACCTGCGCGTTAATCTGCTGCGACTGCACGTACAGCAGCGGTACGGGTGTGCCGTCGAAGAAGACCTGAACGCCACCGAGCGAGGTGGGCAGCAAGCCGGAGGAATCGACGGTGCCGGCGACCCCGGCGTCCGGACCGAAGTGATTTCCCCTCAGCGTGATCAACTCTCCCGGCGCCACGGGCCCCTGGACGAGGCTGGCGGCATTTTGGGGCGCGAGCGCCATGCAGGGAGCGTCGGGGCGGGTGGGATCGGCGATCTGCAGCCGGGCCGCCACGAAATCGATGTAGTTCCCGGAACTGACGGTGAGTGGGAAATCGGCGGATTGCGTCAATCCCGCCAGCGTCACGGTGCCATCCGGATTCACGGCAACGACGTTCGCCGAGTCATAGCCAGACCCGCCCAGATACGCGGCGGCCGCCATCTTACCTTGCGAAGTAAGCTGGGCGGCGAACATGTTGAAACCAGTTCCTCCCGCGCACGATTGAGTGGCGCCCGCGGTCACACTAAGCCCCGGCCCCGCCTTGCCGGCTAGAAAGATGTTGCCGGAGCCGTCTATGTCGATGGCGTTGACGAATAACTGGTCGGTGGTCACGGGGGAATACCCGAGAGCGCTGGCGACAAATGTAGAGAGCGCCGGGGCCGATCCGTCCGGCTGGAGCACGGTAAGGAACGCGGCCTCGCCGGGCTTCGTGGCGTCCCACCCGTAGGCGCCGGGACTGACCGGAAAGTCGGATGAATACGTCTCGCCAAAGACGTACGCCTTGCCCTGCGCGTCTACGCGAATCCCCAGGGGGAAATCGAAATTGCTTCCGCCCAGGTAGGTGCCATAGACCAGCGCTGTTCCGGATGGGTTGAGCTTGGCGGCAAACCCGGTCTCCTGGAGGTTCGGTGCGGCGGTTTGAAACGCACCGGCGGTGACCGGAAAATCGCTGGACAATGTCGAGCCGGTGATGTAGGCGTTGCCAGAGGCGTCCACGGCGAAGCCGGTCGGCCCGTCGCCAATAATCCCGTTAGCCCCGCCGAACTGCGCGCCGTAGAGCAGCTTGGTTCCCGCAGGGTTCAGCTTGCCGACCACGACGTCGCCCTTTCCCTGGAGGGCACCTGATGTAACCGCAAAGCCGATGCTATTGCCCGCGAAATAGGCGCTGCCCTGCGAATCGACGGCCACCAGTACGTTAACATCCACTCCGGGGAGCAGGTACGAATACACCAACCCGGACTTGAGGTTGATCTTGGTCAGGAACGCATACGCGGTTGCGGAGTCGCCGAACGGGCTGCCCGCGGTGGTGGGAAAGTTATGGCCCGCAGCCTGTCCCGTCGAGGCGGTTCTCCCGGCGACATAGATGTTACCGGCGGAATCCACCGCGATGCTGGTGGCAATGTCCGCACCGGATCCACCCAGAAACGTAGAGAAAAGTACATTGCCTTTGGGGTCGAGCTCGAGGACGAAGGCATCGTCGCAAGGATAGGTTAAGGGAGGGAGAAACGGATTGTAAGTGCCTCCGAGGCAGGTTCCGCCCCCGAAAGTTGTCTGCGGGGCGTTTGGCGTGACGTAGAACCCCGCGTTCTGTGTAGATCCGGCGAGGTATGTGTTGCCAGCGGCATCGACGGCGATGGCGCTGACGATGCCGGAGACGGAGTCACCAGCGTTGAGCACCCCTAGCGATCGCGAATAGACCAGACCGGGAGTCTGGCACCAGGCCAGCGGCAGGAATGCGATAGGGATGAGAGAGCGGGCAAGGCGCATCGCATCCAACGAGGCAATTTCGGGGCCACCAGAAAGGCGCTATTTCACAGCGCCACCGCTGCGGCCGGCGTGTCAACGCTCCGCAGGCATGTCGCCTTTTGCCACAGATGGAAAATGGCGTCTGACACCATTTTTCACTTCACTTCGGATTCGATGGCCTCCAACTCCTTACCGGCGTCGGCCCACTTGCCTTGCGAGGCTAATTCGCGATAGCGGCGCAGATGGTCGCGGACACGGGTCAGTCGGGCGTCGGAGCCAGGCGCTCCCGGGGGTGCTCCGGCGGCGGGCGTGGGAGCGCTGGCTTGCTTGACCAGTTGCTGGCCGGCGCTCGATAACTCCGCCAGCGCTTCGTCGTAAGTGTCGGCGTAGATCAGGCGGCTGCCCACCGCCAGCACGATCTTCTTCAACTGCGGCATGCTGGCCTGGTTGGACCGGATATAGATGGGGTCCACATAGAGGAAGTTGTTGCCCAGGGGCAGCACCAGAATCTGGCCGTGCAGCACCTTGGAGCCTTGCTGGTTCCACAGGGTGAGGTCCTTGGAAATCGTCTGGTCCTGATTGATGGACGCCGAGACGTTCATGGGCCCTTGAATGAGCACCTGCTTCGAGAGGAGCAGTACGACGGTCTCGCCCAGGTGGGGGCCGTCGCAGCGCGCCGCCATCACGCCGATGAGGTTGTTCTTGTTGTGCGGCGTGAAGGGGATCATCAGCACGAACTCGGCTTGCGGCTCGCCCGGCTCCGACTTGTCCCGAGGGAGCGCGGTGTTGATGTAAGTGGGGGTAACCGGCTCGCTTCCGCCCTCCTGGCTGGAAGCGTGAGACGCCAGGTCCCACACGTCTTCCTTGTTGTAGAACGACTGTGGGTCCAGCATGTGGTAAGTGCGATAGATTTCCGCCTGGATGCGGAATAGCGTCTCCGGATAGCGGGCGTGCGCGCGCAGGTCAGCCGGCATGGCGGAGGCCGGAAGGAATAGATCGGGAAAGAGGTGCTGATAGGCCGCGATCAGCGGGTCGTCCGGGGCGAATATGTAGAGCCGGGTTTCGCCGTCGTAGGCGTCGATGGTGGCCTTCACGGCGTTTCGGATGTAGTTTAGCCGCGGCATGTCGGCGGGCTCGACGGCGCGCGAGTAGGGATGGGCGTCGGAGGTGGTATACCCGTCCACCATCCACACCAGGCGGCCGGCATCTGTGATGACGAGGTAGGGGTCCGCGTCCCATTGCAGGAATCCCGCCAGGTTTTCCAGACGGTCGCGCACCCTGCGGCGAATCATCATGCGGCTATTGGGCGTGAAGTAGTCGGCCAGCAAGATCTTGAACTCGCCCTCGTTGAGCGCGGCGGCGAGGCGCATGCCGAAGGAGGAAATCGGGAAGCCGCCTTTGCCCTCGTAGCGCGATTTCTGGTTGGATTCGCCGGCGGGGTAATTGAACTCCTCGAGCGCCGTGTGCACAAACACCGGTTCGTGAGTAACTTCTCCGTAGTAGATCTCCGGACGGGTGAGCTTGATGCCGGGCGCATCGATCTTGGGCGGGGCATCCTGTATGGCCAGCACGGGAAGACCGTCGGAGGTCATCTTGCTTACCTCGCTCATCACCACGCCGTAGCCGTGAGTGTAAATGAAGGCGGGGTTGTTCCAATTGGCGCTTGCCTCGGGCAACTGGCGGATATCCAGTTCGCGCGGCGAGATCAGCACCTGGCGGTACTGGCCGTCGATGGTGTAGCGGTCCACGTCGGCGTCATGGAAGGTATAGTAAGTGCGCAGGGCCTGGCGCTGCGTGATGGTGTCCTTGAAAGCCTGCGTGTCCCACAGGCGGACGTTATCGAGCAGCGGGCGGTTGCGCGCCACGTCGATGTAGGCCTCGGGCTCGACCGGATACTCGATTTCCCTGGTCTTGTTCTCCAGCCCGTAGGCGGCTCGGGTCGCGTGAATGTGTGTGTCGATGTAGGGGCGCTGCAGCGAGATCTCGTTGGGCGTCACGTAGAAGGCGGACACCGCGTGTGGAACGAGAAACGCCACCACCAGCGAACCCGCCATATACGCCGCCCAGCGCCAGCGTCCCAGCAGGACGAGAATCGCGGCGGCCACGCAAGCCACGATCAGCAGCCACTGCATGGGAATCCCGATGTTCCGATCGACGTAGTCGATACCCACCAGGAAGGAACCGTGCTCGTTGTAAACCATCTGGTAGCGGACCAGGAAGTAGCGCCACGCCATCGCCAGCAGAAACGCCGCCGCGGCGAGTCGCATGAATTTCGATTCCAATCCACCTTCCAGGCGAAACAGCCCCGGAGTAAGTTCGTTGGCGGTCCGGTCCGGATTGCGCATGCGCTGCACCCAAGCTTCCCGGTCCAACGCGATTTGCCAACCGCGGGCCGCTATCCAGTACACCAGGATGCACAGAATCACCACGGCCAGCAGGTAGCCGCGCAACAGGTCGTAGAACGGCAGGTCGAAAAGATAGAAGGACAGCGGTTTTCCGAAGACCGCGTCGTGCCAGGAGGTCGCTTCGGGAAGGCCGCGGGAACCGGCGTATCGCACCACCGTCCACGTGTCGATGGAGGCCGCCGCCACCACATAGGACACTCCCAGCAGCGCCAGTGCGCTGATGCGCGCATAGATGGGGTTTTGGCGGAGAGAGGTCTTGGCGAACCGCAGCGCGCGGGCGTGCGCCGTCCCCAGCGCCCCCAGAGCCAGCAGTGTCGCCACAGCCTGCGGCACCGCGCCGTATAGGAGCATGCGGAGCCAGGTGTTGAACTGGCCCAGTTCCTTGCGCCATTCGACTTCAATGGCGTAGGAGGCCAAGGTGCGCGGGCCGATTATCAGCGCGAGCAGGATTATGCCGAGCGTGATCCAGATAAGGCGTAGGCCGGGCCGACGCGGGCCGGGCTCCAAATTGTACGGAGGCATCCCACAAGGGTAGCATTGCCCGCAATCGCGCGGCGTTAAGAACAGGGTGCAACGGGCTGTGCCACCGCCCGCGGCGGAATGGGGCGGCTGGCGCTCATTTGGCCTTGGCCACCTCGACGGCGAAAACGTAGGTCGGGCCGAACATGTTGGACCGGAACACCACCCACTTCTGATCGGGCGTGAAGCTCACGTTAGGTTCCAGGCGGTAGGCGTGCATGGACATGTTCACCAGGCGCTCTGAGTGGAAAACGCCCGCATCCACGAACCCCGGCAGGCGAATGCCATCGCGGTTGGGCAGCCGCTCGGGGCGGAACAGGTAGATCCACCGGCCGTCGGCGGCGTGCGCCACCTGGCCGGTATCCCCGCCATCGCCGCAAAACAGGGTGCCGTCGCGGGTCACGTTGAAATGGATGGACCACTCGTCGCGGCTCAAGTGGTACCAGGCGCGCGCGCCGGTTTCCACGTCGTAGCCCGCCAGCCAGAAGACCTCGCCGCGGGGCGTTTGCAAATCGTACCAGATGGTCTTGCCGTCGGGGGCCCAGAACTCGTGGCCGAAGATCTCCATGGTCATGGTGCGGGTGTGGATTTGGGTGAGGTGGCTGCCATCGGTGCGAATGGTCCAGATGCGGTCCACCTTGTGCCAGGGGCCCTCGTGGCAGAACAGCAGGAGGGTGGGATCGGTGGGCGAAAACTGCATGTGTCCCAACCAGTCGGTACCCGTGTGAATAACGCGAGACTGGCCGGTCTTGATATCGAGGATGAATATGCCCATGGGGTAGTGCGCCGCCAGGCGGTCTTCCATCATTTGCCCCTTGTTCACGGGCTGGTCTAGCAACTGCGGCGCCGGCGGGCGGTTGGGGTTGTAGTCCGGCCCCTTCAGTTCTGTGTAGGCGCCGGCCAGGAGGGTTTCATCGGCATTGACGGTGGAGATGGACGCCGTGGTTCCGAGTTTTGGCAGAGTGGCGATCTGACGCGCCTCGCCGGTATCCGCGTTGGCGGCCCAGACGGTGGTGTTGTCCTTGCTGTAGTAGACGTTCCGCGTTCGGAAGCCGGCGATGATGGCGCGCACCCTGCCGCTGGCGATCTGGCGGGTGGCATGCGTCTCCAGGTCCAGAACGGAGACGCCAGCCGCGGTGGTGTACACCATCTTCTTGTGGTCCGCGGTGTAGGCGTTCTGGTTGAAGTACAGGCTGGCGCTGCCGGGTTCTTCGGTGAGCCTGACGACGCGGTGTCCGGTGTCGGGATCGATCCACGATTTGGGAGGCTCTTTGGCGGCGTTCTGACCCTGCAACAGGAGCGGCAGCCAGAGAACGGCAGCCGCGGCGATGGGCATGTGCATAACCCCGATCATTGCACGCCGATGGCCTCCGCGTCAGCCGCAGGCGGCCTGCGAAGCTTCGAGAATGGAGCGCATGCGGCCCAGCAGCGTGCCGGCGGTGAAGGGCTTCTGAATATGATGCACGCCCGCGGAGGAGGGCACCCGCGGCCGGTCGGTGTATCCGGACATGCACAAGACGGGAGTCCCGGGGTTCCTGGACTGGAATGCGGCGGCCAGTTCGGCGCCCCCCATTTCCGGCATCACGCAGTCGGTCAACAGAAGGTGAATCGGCCGGCCGCAGGTTTCCGCGCAGGCGAGAGCCTCGCGGCCGTTGGCAGCGTCGAGAACGGTGTATCCATAACGTTCCAGGGCCTGATGGACGTACTTCCGAACGCCGGGCTCATCTTCGGCCAACAGAATGGTCTCGGTGCCCGACAGGTTCGCCGCCAGTGCGGGCTCCGGAGCGGCCTCGAAGCCGGCCTCGACCGCGGGAAAGAGCATGCGGAAGACGCAACCCATTCCCGGCGTGCTGTCGGCCCAGATGAAACCGCCGCTCTGTTTGACGATGCCGTACACAGTCGAAAGCCCCAGTCCGGTGCCTTTGCCCGCTTCCTTGGTGGTGAAGAATGGTTCGAAGACATGGGCCATGGCTTCGGAGGACATTCCGGTTCCAGTATCGGACACGGTCACCGACGCGTACACGCCGGGAGGGATGGCAAGCGGGGAGTGCGCGGAGGCGTCGCCGGCCACCACGCTGGCGGTCTCGATGGCTAGCCTGCCGCCCTGGGGCATGGCATCGCGGGCGTTGACGGCGAGGTTCATGATCACCTGCTCGAACTGGCCGGGATCGACGGAGATTGCGCCCGCGTCGGGGCTGAGCGAAAGTGTGAGCCGGATATCCTCGCCGATGAGGCGCCGCAGCATCTTCTCTACGCCACCGAGCAACTCGTTGACGGCGGCCTTTTTCGGCGCGCTGATCTGCTTGCGGCTGAAGGTGAGCAACTGGCGCGTCAAATCGGCGGCCCGGCTGGCGGCGCGCGCCACCTGCTCAAGCGGCTCGCGAAGGCGGTCTTCGAGCGCGATATCCTCCTGCACCATGTGGGTGTAGCCGGAGATGACGGTGAGAAGATTGTTGAAATCGTGGGCTACACCGCCGGCCAGACGGCCGACGCTCTCCAGTTTCTGCGCCTGGCGGAATTGCTCCTCCAGCATGCGCCTCTCGGCCTCGCCGCGGGTTTGCTCGGAAACGTCGTTGAAGAAGACCAGTGCACCTCGCTCCCCGTCGCGGGAGAAGGGCACGGCTGAAACGGTGACATCCACCGCGGCCCCATCCAGGCGTAGCCAGCGTTCCTGCACGAAATGGGCGGTCGAGTGCTCCGTGGCGACGCTGCGCAGACGAGCCTCCTCGGCCGCGCGGCAGGATGGATCCACGCGATCAAGCACTTCGGTATCGCGAAGCTGCTCCTGGGAGGACGCGCCCAGAATCTGCAGCGCGGCGGGATTCAGGTACTGGAACCGGCCTCCGGTTTCGATGAAGATTCCGATGGGCGCGAATTCCACCACCCGGCGAAATCGCTCCTCGCTGGCCTCCAACCGGACCCGCGAAGCGCGAATCGACTCCACGGCATGGGAGAGCACGGCGTAGAGCCAGGCGCCAGTCACGAGCACGAACACCGTGCCCTCGACGGCCGGCAGGTAGCTCACGTGAAACAGATCCACGGCGTAGTGGCTGAGGACAGTCCAAATCAGGGCGACGGAGACGTAAGTCGCCACGAGGCGGCCCACTCTCAGGCGAAATAGGGATCGCCGGGAAGGTGGATTGCTGCCGGGGTCAGGAGACACAAGAATAGAGTAAGTGCAATTTGATGGCCAAAGTACTCCGTGTGTTACTCATTTTGCTTACAGCAAAATCCGGTGGGCTGACTTGACGAGTTGGGGGTACAGGTCTACCCGGACGTGGGGAATTCGAGAGGCTTGGGGGAAATCGCCCTACCCGGCGTGCTTCGCCGTTTCGATGCGGGCCTGGGCCAGAGCCACGGCTTGTAAGGCGGTCTCGGGATCGGCGCCCGTCTCTTCGGCTTGGGCTCGGCTGAGGCTTGCTTGCGCCGCTGCCACGTCAATCTCGCCGGCGGGTTCGGCGACATCCGCCAGCACTCGCACGTGGTCTTCGCTCACTTCCAGAAACCCGCCTTGTATCGCCACGTACTGCTTTGCGCCGCTGGCGGTGTAGGTGAGCGTCCCCGCTCCCAGCAGTCCCAGCAGGGCGGCGTGGCCCGGGAGAATTCCCAGGTAACCGTCCTTGCCGGGGATCTGGACGTCGGTAACCGTCTCGCGCACCACCTGGCGGGCGGGCGTGGCGACTTCGAGCTCGATGGTTTCGGCCATGGCTTATGGTGCCTCGCCTTAGCCCTGCAGGGCCTTGGCTTTCTCCAGCACTTCCTCGATGGTCCCCTGCATGTAGAACGCCTGCTCGGGGACGTCGTCGTGCTTGCCTTCGGCGATTTCGCGGAAGCCGCGGATGGTCTCGGAGAGCTTCACGTACTTGCCGGGGATTCCGGTGAACTGCTCGGCCACGTGGAATGGCTGCGAGAGGAAGCGCTGGATCTTGCGCGCCCGCGCCACGATGAGCTTGTCCTCGTCGGAAAGTTCGTCGATGCCCAGGATGGCGATGATGTCCTGCAGGTCCTTGTAGCGCTGCAGGATTCCCTTCACCTGCTGGGCGGCGTCGTAGTGCTCGTGCCCGAGGATGATGGGGTCCAGGATGCGCGAGGTGGAAGCCAGCGGATCGACCGCCGGGTATATGCCGAGCGACGCGATATCGCGCGAGAGGTTGGTGGTGGCGTCCAGGTGGGCAAAGGCGGTGGCCGGGGCGGGATCGGTGTAATCGTCGGCGGGCACGTAGATGGCCTGCACGGAGGTGATGGAGCCGTTCTTCGTCGAGGTGATGCGCTCCTGCAGCTCGCCCATTTCGGTGGCCAGGTTGGGTTGGTAACCGACGGCGGACGGCATGCGGCCCAGCAGCGCGGACACTTCCGATCCGGCCTGGGTGAAACGGAAAATGTTGTCGATGAACAGCAGCACGTCCTGGTGCTCTTCGTCGCGGAAGTACTCGGCGACGGTCAGGCCGGTGAGGCCCACGCGCAGGCGCGCTCCGGGGGGCTCGGTCATCTGGCCGTAGATCAGGGCGCACTTGCTCTTGGTGTAGTCCTTGGGGTTGATGACGCCGGACTCCTGCATTTCAAGCCACAGGTCGTTGCCCTCGCGGGTGCGTTCGCCAACACCGGAGAAGACCGAAACGCCGCCGTGCTTCTGGGCGATGTTGTTGATCAACTCCATGATGATGACGGTCTTGCCCACGCCCGCGCCGCCGAACAGGCCGATCTTGCCGCCGCGGAGGTACGGCTCCAGCAGGTCGATGACCTTAATGCCGGTCTCGAACATTTCCAGACGGGTGGATTGGTCCTCGAACGAGGGCGACGGGCGGTGAATGGGATAGTGCAGCTTGGTGTTCACCGGTCCCATTTCGTCCACCGGTTGGCCGATGACGTTGAGCACGCGACCGAGCGTTTCCGGGCCCACGGGCACTTCCACGGGGCGCCCCAGGCTGATGGCTTTCATGCCGCGCACCAAGCCCTCGGTAGGCTGAAGCGCGATGGTGCGCACGCGGCCTTCGCCGATGTGCTGCTCCACCTCGCAGATGATGTCGATAGGATCGGGGGCGTCAAACCCCTCGCTGGTTACGCGGATGGCCGTGTAGATGAGGGGGATCTGCCCTTCGGGAAACTCGCAGTCCACAGCCGGTCCAGCCACCTGGACCACTTTGCCGGTAACCATTGCGTTGGTAGTTGCCATATCAGTCCTTAACTAGTTACTCCGCGCTGGCCGCGCCGCTTACGACCTCGATGATTTCCTTGGTAATGCTGGCCTGGCGCACGCGGTTCATGAACAATGTCAGTTTCTCGATCATCTCGCCGGCGTTGGAGGTGGCGGCTTCCATGGCCATCATGCGCGCGGCGTGTTCGGAGGCGGTGGATTCCAGCAGCGCGCGGTAGAACTCCATTTCAACGTAGCGGGGAAGCAGGTCCTCCAGCATCTCGGCGGGCGGGGTGTCGAACAGGTAGTCCACGGGAGTGGCCGTTTCCGGCATCTCGACCGGGAGCACGCGCTCCACCGTCATCTTCTGGGAAGATACGCTCTTGAATTCGTTGTAGAGCAGGTAGACGGCGTCAATTTCCTGGTTGCGGTAAAGGTCCGCGGCCTTGCGGGCAATCGCGGCGGTATCGGCGTAAGCCGACTTGGCCGCCAGGCCGATGTGCTCACCCAGGATGTCGGCGCGCCGTTTGCGGAAAAAGTCCCGGCCTTTGCGGCCGATCAGTTCCAGTTGCACGGCGGCGCCTGTGCGATCCTTCATGAAGTGCTGCGCGCCCTTGATCAGGTTGGCGTTGAAGGCGCCGGCCAGGCCCTTGTCGCTGGTCACCACCACCAACAGGACACGGTCTTCCTTGCGCCGTTCCAGCAGCGGGTTGGAGCCTTCGCCCTCGCCGCCCGCCGGCGCAGCTGCGGCCACGTTGGCCAGCACCTTACGCAGCAGCGTGCCGTACGGCCGTGAAGCCACCACGCGGGTCTGCGCGCGCCGCAGTTTGGCCGCCGAGACCATCTTCATGGCCTTGGTGATCTGCTGGGTGTTTTTGACCGAGCGGATCCGCCGCCGCATGTCGATCAGGCTGGGCATATAGTTTTACCGCTGCTCCGCCACGAAACTGGCTTTGAACTCCTTGATGGCGGCCGCTATCTTCGGCTCCAGTTCCTTGTCCAACACCTTCTTGGTGCGGATCTCCTCCCAGAGTCCGGGGCATCTATTGTCGATGTAGCGGTAGAGCCCATCTTCGAACTTGCGGCATAGCTCCACGGCGACATCGTCCAGGTACCCCTTGGTTCCGGCGTAGATGATGGCGATCTGCTTTTCGATTGGCAGCGGCTGGTATTGGCCCTGCTTCAGGATTTCCACCAGGTGCTTGCCGCGGTTGAGTTGGTCGAGCGATGCCTTGTCCAGGTCGCTGCCGAATTGTGCGAAGGCCGCCAGTGCCCGGTATTGCGCCAGGTCGAGGCGCAGGCTGCCGGCGATCGATTTCATGGCCTTGGTTTGCGCGTTGCCGCCGACGCGGCTCACCGAGATGCCCACGTTGATGGCTGGGCGCACGTTGGAGTTGAACAGGTCGGACTCCAGGAAGATCTGGCCATCGGTGATGGAGATGACGTTGGTGGGAATGTACGCCGAAACGTCGCCGGCCTGGGTTTCGATGAACGGCAGCGCGGTGAGCGAACCGCCGCCAAGCTTGTCGTTCAGTTTGGCGGAGCGCTCCAGCAGGCGGCTGTGGAGGTAGAACACGTCGCCAGGAAACGCCTCGCGTCCCGGCGGGCGGCGCAGCAGCAGCGAAATCTCACGGTAAGCCGCGGCGTGCTTGGAAAGATCGTCGTAGACGCACAGGGCGTGGCGCTTGTTATCGCGGAAGTACTCGCCCATGGCAGTGCCGGAGAAGGGCGCGAGGTACTGCATGGGGGCGGGATCGGAAGCCGACGCCAGCACGATGATCGTGTAATCCATGGCGCCGTGCTCTTCCAGGGTCTTCACCACCTGCGCGACCGTGGAGCGCTTCTGCCCGATGGCGACGTAGATGCAAATGACGTCGCCGCCCTTCTGATTAATGATGGTGTCGATGGCGATGGCGGTCTTGCCGGTCTGGCGGTCGCCGATGACCAGTTCGCGCTGTCCGCGGCCGATGGGGACCATGCCATCGATGGCCTTGATGCCGGTCTGCAACGGCTCCTTCACGGGCTGGCGGGCAACCACGCCGGGCGCCAGGCGCTCGACGGCGTAGAACTGGCTGGTGGCGATGGGCCCCTTGTCGTCGATGGGCTGGCCGAGCGCGTTGACCACCCGGCCGATGAGCGCCTCGCCCACCGGGACGGACATGATGCGGCGGGTGCGCCGCACTTCGTCGCCTTCCTTGATCTCCGCGAAATCGCCCAGCAGCACCGAGCCCACCTGGTCTTCCTCCAGGTTCATAGCGATGCCCGCGACGCCGTGCGGAAACTCGATCAGCTCGCCCGCCATCACCTTTTCCAGGCCATGGATTCTGGCGATGCCGTCGCCTACGGAGATCACCGAGCCGACCTCGGATACATCGATGGCCCGCTCGTAGTTCTCGATCTCCTGGCGCAGAATCTTGGTAATTTCGTCCGCTCGAATTTGAGCCATAAATTTTTCCGTTACCTTATACTTGGCCGCCCAGCCGATGTTCCAGCGTCCGCAACTGGCCGCGCAGGCTTCCGTCGTAGACCGTGGAGCCGATGCGCGCCACCAGTCCGCCGAGCAGCGACTCGTCCAGGCCGTAGCGCGAGCGCAGGCGCTTGCCAGTCAACCGCTCGAGTTCTGCGCTCACCGCGCGGCGCTGCGCTTCGGTAAGTTCCCGCGCCGAAGAAACCTCGGCGCGCGCGAACCCCAGCCGCTCGTCCACGATCAACTCGAAGCTCTGGACGATTTCCGGCAGGGCGGCAATGCGGCGGTGGTCGACGAGAATAAACAGAAAGTTGCGCAGAATGCCGGAAAGCTTGAGGATTCCCGCGATCTTGGCGATGACGGCGCGCTTGCGGCCCACCGGCACGGCGGGCGTTCCGAGGGCGTTGCGCAACTCGTCGGAAGCGGCCAGCGCCGCCGCGAAGGATTGCAATTCGGCGACCGCTTCGGCGGGCTTAACTGCCGAAGCGCCGGCGGTGACGACGTCCGCCAGGGCATTCGCGTATCGGGTGGCTACGGCGGAGAGTGTCATGGGTCTAGTTCTTCCGGGCGCCGGATGGCGGATTGCCGAGATCGTGCAGGAAGCCGCTTACCAGGCCATTCTGCGTGTCGGCCGTCATACCCGCTTCAATCTTGCGCTGCGCCAAGTCCACCGCCAGGCGCGCGGTGAAGCGCCGCAACTCCATGCGGGCGGCCTTCCCGGCGGATTCGATTTCCCGTTCCGCCAGCGCCTGGACCTTGACGATTTCGGCGGCGGAGTGCGCTTTGAGCCGTTCCGTCTCGGCCGCGATCTGCGCCTGGGACTCGGTGCGCATGGCCGCGATCTCGGTTTCCAGGTTGGCCAGGCGCCGCTCCACATCGGCGGCACGCGCTTCGGCCTCTTGACCGAGCTTGCGGGCGGCTTCCATGTCCTCGACGATTTTCTTCGAGCGGGCGGCGAAAAACGCGGGCGCGTTCTTCGCAATGAGGTAGCCCAAGCCGCCGGCCAGCAACAAAAAGTTGGCCCACATCCAGACCTGGGACGGCTCCTTTTCCTGGCTGGCGCCGGATTCGGGCGCCTCTTCGGCTGCGCGGGCGTAACGGACCGGGGCCGCAACTGCCAGGCCCAGCACTATGGCTGCAAATGCCAGGCGCTTCATGCGGCGCTCCGTTTCAGAAGGACGTCGGCAATGCGCCCGGCCAGCGCCTCGCTCTCCTGCGCCAAGCTGGCTTGCGCGGCGGTCACATCGCGGGCGAGCGCTTCCTTGGCTTGCTTGATGGCAGCCTCGGCGCTCGCACGCGCGGCGGCCAACTCCGTGGCCTCGCGTTCGTGCAGTTCCTTGAACAGGGCCTCTTGCGCACGATACGCTTCCGCCCGCGCGGCGCGCAGGGCGGCTTCGTACTCCGCGGTCTTCGCCGATGCGCGATCGAAACTCTGCTCGGCAAGTTTTCGTGCGCCCTCGGTAGCGTCGTACCGCTGCTTTAATATCTTCTCCAGGGGCTTGAAGAACATCGTCTTCAAGTACCAATGAAGAAAGATAACCAGCAGGAAGGTTGGGATAGCTCTCAGCAGAATCCCACCTAGGGCATGCAGCGTGGCATCCATGTGATATCTAAGGAGGAACTGGCAGTCTTTACGGCCATAAGAGTAGCATCCGGCACAGGGGGCGTCAACCGAAGACAAGAGAACACAAACGAAGACAGGCGTTCAGGCGCGCTCAGCGGCCTGCGGCGGCCAATTGTTGGAAGGTTGTCTCCCAGCGGCGTGCGCGCTCGATCTGGCCGCTGCGCGTAAATAGAACTGCTAGATAGTGCGCACACAGCGGCTCGCCGGGGATTTGCGTCACGTGAGCGGAGCATTCGGCTTCCAGGCCGGCGGGCACTGCGGCGGAATCGAGCGGTGTGACATCGGGCGGCGGGTGGCGCAGGAAGACCATCGCTTGGGCGTCGGAGTAGACCAGTTGCCACTCGCCTCGCGGCTGGCCGGCCAGCGCCACGGGCAAAAGGTAGACGGCGCCGGAGCCGTACTCGAAGCCGTTGACCACCACGGTTTGGATGCCGTAGTCGTCCAGCAGGTCGAGGCCGCTCTTTTCGGCATCGGCGGGTAGGGCGTACAGCATGCGCAGGTAATCGTGGAAGAGAGAGTCGCTGAGGGCGCGGCCGTCGATGAAGACTTTCTGCGCCGGCCACAGGCGCCACATGAGGTAGCCGCCGTGCTCGTAGGTGTTGAAGATCGGCCCCGGTATGTTGTGGGCCAGCAGGAAATCGGCGGCGCCTTTAGGGTAGAGCCACTCCTCGGCGCGCAGTTGGAAGGCGTTACCGGAGACGATGCCGGCGGCGGCCGCCCCGAGCCCTAGCGCGGCCGCGGCGTACTCCGCCCATCGCGGTAGGGCCGGTGCGTATGGGAAATAGGCGGCCATCAGCGCCGGGCCCAGCCAGGCGATCAGGATGGTGTTGCGGATGGCCAGCAGCGATGCCGCGGCGAAGGCGGCGAACAGCAGCCAATCCGAGATACGGACCTGGCGGAAGCGCCAGAGCAACACGGCCGCGGAGGCGAACAGCACAGCCGCGAACAGATCGGGCGGCCACAACTGGGGGCGATGCCACTCCCATAGCGAGCTTTGCATGGCGCTGGAGCGGTACGCCAGGGTGACCCACAGCGCCGCGAATCCGTTGGGGTTGGCGCCCGACACCAGCACGGAGAGGGCGCTCGACACCCATAGCGTGCGCGCATCCACGGCCCCGCGCCGAACGAGGGCGGCCACGCAATATGCCCCCAACGCGACCCAGCCCAGGAAGTAACCGCCGTGGCAATTGGCCCATAAGAGGAACAGCGGCGGCAGCAGCCACAACGTTCGGCGGTTGGCGGTTTCTAGGATGTAGATGGTGACGCCCAACAGCAGGTAGCTGAAGAGGAACGGCCGGTCGGCGGCGAAGTTGCCAGCGATGGCCGCCGTCGCCAGGGCGGCGGTCAGGGACCGGTAGAATCCGCCGGTGCGGTGGAACGCTAGCCAGCCGGCGAGCCCGCAGAAGGCCGTGAGCATGGCGGCGCGCAGCAGAATCAGGGCCGGGAAACCGCCGGCTGCCCAGGCGAGATAGAAAATAGCCTGCGCCAGCCACTCATGCGTTAGGTTGAAGCGGCGCACGGCTTCTTCGCCGTGGTAGGCGGGCTTGGCCGCCGCAGTGGTGAAGCCGAATGGATCGGGTGAAGGTAGCTGGTGTTGCTGGACGATGTAGCGGCCGGTTTCGAGATGCCACCAGGCGTCGGGATTGGCCACGGCGGTTGAGAACCAGCCCATAAGCAACACCGCGATGACGGTCAACACGGCGGGCCGCAGTGCCTTGGGAATCGGCGGCGGAGTCCGCGGAACGGAGGCTCGACGGCTCGCGGGACGTAGGCGCATGCGGGACGTCCAATTTTAGCAGGGCGGCGCGCCAGGGCGCGTTGACAACTTGCCCTACATGGCACCGGTCGCCCACCATGTGTTTCCACATTTTGGGAACGGAATCCGCACCCACCCTAAAGCTTCCGCCCGATTTGGCCGATGTTCGGGATGAGTGAGGTGGCATGCCGTATCTGGATACGAAGAACTTGGGAGCGATCTCCTGGGAACCGGCCGCGGAAATCTACTTTCCGTGCGGGCTTCCCGGGTTTGAAGATCGCCGGCGGTTTGTAGCGGTGCATTTTGGCCATACCGATCCGCTGATATTTCTGCAAAGCGCCGAAGATGCAGCGCTTTGTTTCATCACCCTGCCCGTTCGGGCAGTGGAGCCCGATTACCGGGTTTCGGTCAGCGAAGAGGACCTGGCTCTGGTGGGCCTGCCCACCGACCGGGCGCCGCGCATCGGGGATGACATTCATTGCCTGGCGGTGCTATCGGTCCGGGAGGCGGGCACGACCGCCAATCTGCTAGCCCCGGTGATCGTCAACCTGAAGAACCTGAAGGCCGTACAGGCCGTGGCGCAGGAAGGCGGCTATTCGCATCAGCACCCTCTGTGGAAAGAGGAGATGGCGGCCGCATGCTGATGATGTCGCGCCGTGAAGGAGAGACCATCCTGATCGGCGATGCCATTGAGATCGTGATTGCGCACATCGGCCGTACGCGCGTGCGTGTGGGCATCCGCGCGCCGCGGGAGATGCCGGTTATCGCCCGCGAAGTGAAGCTCGTGCGCGAGGAAAACCGTGCGGCCGCGGTCGCCGGAGGATCGCCCGCGGCGGTAACGGATCTGGTGGCGCGCTTGAAGCCGCCGCCGCCCAAAGCAGGGAATCCAACATGATGCCCGGCGGAGGCCAGCCGGGCGCCACGTGCCTGGTCTGCGGATCGCCCATGAGTTTCTTCTTCTCGAAGCGGTTCCGCCTGCGCGGTCTGGACACAGCCGAGTACTGGCGTTGCAGCGCATGCGGGTTCGTGGCGTCCAGGACGCATCTTGAGATGGCCCCCGAGGAATGGGACACGCTTAACCGCGAGTGGCATGAGGCCTATCAGGGAACGGAGTCCGATCCCAGCGACCCGAAATGGCGGGCGCGCCTTGAGAGCCAGGCCCGCGCCATCGGCGATCTCCAGCGGATTGGGCTTCTGAATGAGGAGGGCCGCTGGCTCGACTATGGTTGCGGCGACGGCAAGCTCTCGAACCTCCTACGAACCCGTTACGGCCTGAGCCTTGCCGGTCATGAGCGCTACATGCGGAAGCGGGACGGGTACCTGGAGGAAAGCGGCCTGCTGCCCGGCAGTTTCGATTTTGTCGTGACTACTTCCGTTTTCGAGCACCTGGCCCGAAGGGAACAGTTCGATTCCGTGGACGCGCTGGTCTCGAAGAATGGGGTTCTGGGTACTCACACTTTGGTGTGCGAAGACGTCCCCTGCGATCCCTCGTGGTTTTATCTGCTGCCGGTTCATTGCACGTTTCACACGAACCGAAGCATGGACGCCCTGTTCCGGCAATGGGGCTACCGCTGTTCGGTGTACAGCGTCGATGCGAAGCTGTGGTTCTGGTTCAAGAGCGGCCTGCGGGAAGTGGAATCGGCCATCGAACGGGCGAACCGCCGCGCGGCCCCGCCGGCCTATGTTTTCAAACGGGGATTTGTGGATTATTGGAAATGCGCTCCGCACCGGGCGGCGTGACGGCGGAAATCCGGCAACCAGGAGAGAATCCGCCGCCGGTGGCGGCACTGTTTCCGAAGGGGCGAAAGGCAGGAGTAGTGTATGAATGACGCGCAGTCGGTTCTGGTATTCCCCGCGGGGATGCCGGACTCCCTGAAATGGGCCCTCCAGGCGTCCGCCATGGGGATCCGCGTGGTGGGCGCATCCTCGCTACCCTTCGATCCCGCCAGGGACCGCTACTCCGAGTGGACGTTTCTGCCCTGGATCCGCGACCCGGAGTTCGGTGAGGCTCTGGGCCGCTGCCTGAAGGAGAAGCACATCGACGCGGTGTATACCTCCCACCCGGTGGTCTGGCCGCTACTGCGCGATCTGCTGCCGAAGGTGGCCGGACACACTCGCCTCGAGTCGGAAAAACCGTGGGATTCCGACTTCATGAACTACCGCGGTTACTGGTCCAAGGCCAGGACGTTCCTGGAGCGGCCGCTCGAAATTGCGGCTCCGGTCTGCGCCCCACCCCTGCCGCTGGTGCAGCTTGCCAGCCTGATTCGGATGTTCCAACTGGTGCCCGGCCAGTCCGACTTCGACAAGCTTGAAGCGCTGTTGGCGGTGTTCCGCCGCATGCCCCCGGGGGATCTCGTAGAAGTCGGCTCGCTATGGGGCCGCTCGGCGGCGGCACTGGCATTTCTCGCCCGCCACTACGAAACCGGAAAACTGCTGTGTGTGGACCCGTGGCGCAGCCAGGGACTGCACCAGTCGATCGCCGAAGTGGACGCCGCCTTCTACGCGCTGCCCATCGACGAGATTTTCGACGCGTTCCGGGTCAACCTCGCGGAATTCCAGGGATGGGTGAACTACCTGCGCCTTCCCTCTGTCGAGGCCGCCGATGCCTACCGGCGCAAAGGACGGGTAGCGACTGAGGATTTCGGGGAGACCGAATACCAGGGCCGGATTGCCCTTCTGCATATTGACGGCAATCACACGCTCGATGCGGTGCGCGCTGACATCGCCGCCTGGAGGGCCTTTGTGCGGCCCGGCGGGTGGATCGTCTTCGACGATTATCACTGGCCGTTCGGCAACGGCCCGGCCGTCGCCGCCGACGAGTTCTGCCAGGAGTGCGGCCTCAGGGCGGGGGTGGCATTCGTGGCTGGCGGCGCACTCTTCGTGCAGGTTGATGAGAGCCTATGGAGAGTGTGATCTACGGCCCAATTGGCAACCTGGTGGAACTCAACGGCGGCTTCATCCCAGGCGGAGACACCATGCTGCGGGATATACCGGATGGGGACTCGCCCGGCCCGCTCCAGTTCATCACCCCGCTACCAGAAAGTGGACAGCAGCGTCAGGACGCGCTTCGAAGTGCTGGGCCGCGCCAAGGGCGCCCAGATCCGCGGCCGCGGCGATACGCTGACCGAAACCGTATACCAGACCCGTGTGTGACAACATGCAGATTCCGGTCCTTTTCGATGAACACGGCGCCAACATTCCGATGGATGGAGAGCCCTCCGCCTGCACCGTGCGGGCAACCCCGGAAGAGTTGGCCTCCGCTTTGCGAGTGGCGCAGGAGCGCCTGCGCGGCGTTCCTATCGACGGTATCCTTGGCCTCCTGGACGCCGCCGGGCAGGCCTGGGTCCAGCCCGGGCACCCCGCCGCCAGGACCCTCGCCAGCCTCTCGATGGGTTTCCTGCCACTCTGGCTGCGCCGCCACAACCTGGAAGTGCTGTGCGACCTGGCGCTGCGCGGCAACCGGTGTGTGGTTGACCGCTTCGTGCCGGTGCCCGCGGGAGCCAGAATCCTGCATCGCGCCCAGCCGCGCGGACTCCTGGTCCACTGGCTGTCCGGCAACGTCCCTTTGTTGGGAATGATCTCGATTGTGCAGGGTCTGCTGGCCAAAAACGCCAACCTGGTGAAAGTGGCGCGGCGCAACGCCGGCGTCCTGCCCTTCTTTCTGGATGCGCTGAGCCGCGTCTCCTACACCCTCTCGAATGGCGAGCGGATCGACGGCCGCGTGCTGACCGACGCCATCCGGGTGGTATATGCATCCCGCGAAGATAGCGAGACGGCGCGCGCCATGTCCGTGCTGGCCGATCTGCGGATTGCCTGGGGCGGGCGCGAAGCCGTGGAAGCCATCATGAACCTGCCGCGGCGGTTCGGCACGGAAGACCTGGTCTTCGGCCCCAAGACGTCCTTCGCCATCGTGGGTGCGGAGACCCTGGCCGACGAAGGCGCAGCCCGCCGCGCCGCCCGCATGGCCGCGCTCGATACCGTGGCCCTCGATCAGCGGGGATGCAACTCGCCACACGCGGTTTTCGTGGAGCGCGGTGGCGAGGTTTCGCCGGCCGCCTTCGCAGCCCTGCTGGGCTAGGAGTTGGGCGCCCTGTGCCAGCGCCTGCCGCCGCCCGCGCTCACCGCTCCGGAGGCCTTCGAAGTGGTGGGTCTGCGCGCGGAATACGAGATGCGCGGCGAGGCATGGTACCCCGAGCCCGTCACCTGGAGCGTGCTTTTCAGCGAAGAAGATCGCGGGCTGCCGCCGCTGGTCTTCGGCCGGACGCTGTTCGTGCGGCCGGTGGACGATGTCTTCGATGTGGTGCAGTTCTGCTCGGCCGGCACGCAAACCGCGGGCTTGGCCGTAGGGGACCGGCGCCTGCGCCTGGCGGACTCGCTCACCGCCCACGGCGTCGAACGTTGCCCCGAGTTGGGCCGCATGTCGCTCTACGATTCCCCCTGGGACGGGGTGTACGTGATCGACCGCATGGTCCGGTGGGTGTCCGCCGCCGCCATCGACTGAGGATGGCGGGTCAGCCGGCCGAGGCCTGCTCTTCCAGGAACTGCCGCTCCAGATCCAGGATTCGCGGGTGCCGCACGCCCACCTTGACGGCGGGGCGCCCGCTGACGATCTCGAAATCGCCCACGTCCCTGTTCACGAAGCTAAGGGCACCGGCGGCAGCCCGCCAGCGCGTGTTTGCGCAGCACCACGCCGCCGCATTTGACGTGGCGGTACTTGGCGGGGATCGTCGGATTCGTCAGGAAACCGAGCGCGAAATCGTCTGTTCCCGTAAACAGCGCCGCTCTCACGGAAACGCCGCGGAAGGACTCGCTCCGGATGCCTCCGCTAGCTCCGAACAAGCCCGCCCACACGGCGATGCGCACGTTGTCCCCGATGAAGATGCCGTTTTCCCCCGCGCTCGGCACTGTCTGGCAGTCGATGCGGACGTTCGACTCTAGATGGATCCGCTCCGCTCCGAACCGCGCGCAGCTCTTGTCCACCCTGACGTTCTTCCCCACCGGCCCGAATACCTCCTTCAACTCCGCTTCCAATACCCAAGCGGCGGAACCGGCGGCCGGGAGTCTACAGGAATCCGCCAAATCAGCCGATTGAATGTGCAGGAGCACAAGACGATGCCGGATCTCATGCCCGTTCTGAGGCCGCGCCTGCCTGCCAGCGCCGATATCCTGCCGTACCTGCAGCTTATCGATGAACGCCAGTGGTACTCGAACCGCGGGCCGCTGGTCACACTGCTGGAACAGCAACTTCACCGCCATCTCGGCCTGGCAAGCGGCGGGGTGGTGACTCTGGCCAATGCCACGGTTGGGATCACCGCGGCGCTGCTGGCGCTAGACGCGCCCGCGGGAAGCTACTGTCTGATGCCATCCTGGACGTTTGCCGCCACGCCTCACGCCGCCCGCGCCGCGGGGATGCAGCCCTGGTTCCACGACGTGGATGGGCGTACCTGGGCGCTCGATCCTGGCGAGGTGCTCGATACCCTTAAGGGGATTGGCGAGCCGGTGGGCGCCGTGATCGTGGTATCGCCCTTCGGCGCGCCCCTCGACATGGGCGCTTGGGAAGCCTTCTGGGAACTGACCGGTATCCCGGTGGTGGTGGATGCGGCGGCGGGCTTCGATACCGTGCGGCCGAGCCGCATTCCCTCGGTAGTCAGCCTCCACGCCACCAAGATCCTGGGAGCCGGCGAGGGCGGATTCATCGTAACCACCGATTCCACCTTGCGGGACCGTGCGCAGGCGTGCTGCAATTTCGGCTTCCTGGGCACCCGTTCGGCCCTGCTCCCCGCCTTGAACGCAAAAATGAGCGAGTATCACGCAGCGGTGGCGTTGGCCAGCCTGGCCTCCTGGCCTGCCCTGCGCGCCAGGCACATCGGCATCGCCGGCTGGTACCGCCGCCACATCGGTGGCCTGGATGGGTTCTCGTTGCAACCGGGCTACGGAGACGGATGGGCAACCAGCACCACTAGCGTCGCCTTGCCGCCGCACGCCGCCCAGCAGGCGGCGGTCTCTTTCCTCAATCGGGGAATCGAGACTCGCTCCTGGTGGGGCGAGGGCTGCCACTTACAGCCGGCATTTGCGGAGTGCCCTCGGGGGCCCTTGCCCGTTACCGAAGACCTGGGCGGCCGCGTTCTCGGTCTGCCGCACTTTCCCGCCATGCAGGAAGCCGATGTCGAGCAGGTGGCGCGGGCCGCCGCGGATGCCTGCCATATCCTGAGCGGCGTGGAACTCATCCACCTGGCCGAAGCGCTGGATTCCCCGCTCAACGCCCCGTCGCCAAGCCCCGCGGTCCCGGCTACCGCAGTGCAGGTGCCGGGCCAGTAGCCGCCCGTTTCCGGCACCAAGTGCGCCACATGTCACGGAAGGCGGCTTCTAGATCGCGGGTGAAACCCGGCTCGTCCCGGAAGGCCGACGCTTCGAATGCCTGGCGGACGTTCTTGCGGATGTCCGGAATCTTGCTTACGATTCCGGCCAGGAACACCGCGGCCTGGACGTATTTCTCCGGCGAATCCGTGACCATGTCCCCCAGGCCAACCGATTTCAGGATGCTGGATGCGCCCCGTTGCACTGCCAGCCTGCCGGCCATGGCCACGACAGGCACACCCATCAGAAGCGTGTCCAGCGTGGTGCTGCCGCCCTGGTAGGGGAACGGATCGAGCGCGATATCGATCTGGCCATAGGCCGCCAGATATTCACCGGTCGGCGCGGGTCCCTCGAACCGCACCCGGCCGGCCGGAATCCCCTCTCGCGAGAACCAAGCCAAGTAGCGCTCGCCCAACGCTTCGGTATCCATGGCCCAGAACTTCAGCAGGATGCGGCTTTGGGGGACGCTGCGCAGAACCTCCGCCCACACCCTGACTACCTCGCGGCCAATCTTGTTGGGATTGTTGAACGATCCAAAGGTGATGTAGCCGCGCTCCAGGCACGGCGATGGCGCCACCGGCACGTCCACCGTCAGCCGGTAGCACGCCGTGGCGCGCGGAAGCCGATACACGGTTTCGCTGAAGCAGTGCTCCGTTCCGGGGCAAGGCATCTCCCGGTCGCCCAGGTAGTAATCCATCTGCGGGAGCCCGGTAGAAGCCAGCAACCCCAGCCAGGAAACCTGGATGGGGGCGGGTTTGCGCGCGAACACCCGGAAGAATTCGAGCGGCATGGTGTGCCCGCCCAGATCCACCAGAATGTCGATCTCATCGGCGCGGATGCGCTCCTCTAGCGCGGCTCCGGATTCCGGGCAGGGCACGAAGGTCTCCACCAAGTTCGGGAGTTGAGCGGTGCGCGCGTCCTTCTTCCGGCCAACGGAGTAAAGTGTAACGTCGAACTGCGAACGATCACGGTGTTCCAGAACCGGCGGCAGAAACTTCATGACCGGGTGTTCGTACAGATCCGGCGACACGTAACCGATCTTGAGACGGCGGTCCGGATCGGCCACGTTGCTGTGCGGCTGTGGCACCTGCGCCACGGGAGCGCCGTGCAGCGAATACCAGCGGCATGCCTCGGCATAGAGGTCCTCCGGCGTGGTCTCCGGGAGGTAGTTCATCTGGAACATTAGCTCGCGATGCAGCTTCGGGTCGGGCGCCAGATCGAGGGTGCGGCGGAGGCTGCGGACAGCTTCCTCGGGGCGGTACAGGTTCGCGTGAGCCAGGTACAGCGCCAGGTGGGACGGCCGGTCGTTGGGTTGCTTCCGCAGTTTCCGGCCGGCCTCGGCAATGCCCCGCAGGATGCACGGGAACCCCTCGGCGTAGTCGCGTCTCTCGACGTACTCCAAACCCAAACCGAGCCAGCCGGAGGCCAGGTGCGGGTCGGTCAGGGTGACCTGGCGATAGAGTTCTTCGCCGCTGGCTCGCTCTCCGCTGGCCACCAGTTTGGCGGCTTCGAAGGCCATGGCCGCCGCAGCCTCGGCGGACGGCAGAGAACGTTGCTGGGTGGGCACACTCCGGCCCGTGGTTGCATTGGACACCTGAGAAGGGAGTGCGGCGGCGGCCGAAAAATCTCAAGAAGCCGCCCGAGGCGTGGCGGGTTGGGCGGCGGACGCCCCTAGGCTGGCGGCAGACCGATGACGGGCCGTCTCAGGCACCACTTGCGCCACATATCCCGGTAGGCCGCCTCCACGTCGTGCGTGATCCCCCTCTCGTCTCTGAAGGGGGACTTTAGAAACGCCTTGCGCACGTTTTCGCGGATATCCGGGATCTTCCCCACGACGTCCGCCAGAAACACCGCGGCTTTGACGTACTGCTCGGGCGTATCCGTAACCATTTCGTCCAATCCAATGGGCTTCAGGAGGCTGCAACTGCAACGCTGCACCGGCATCCGGCCGGTCATGGATACGATGGGAACGCCCATCAGGAGCGTGTCGAGAGTGGTGCTGCCGCCCTGGTAGGGAAACGGATCGAGGGCGACATCGATTTCGCCGTATGCCTCCAGATAGTCCCTCACCGGAGACACGCCGGCGAACTGTACGCGCTCGCGGGCGATTCCCTCCTTCGAGAACCAGCCCCGGTAGCGGTCGCCCAGGACGTCCGTGTCCAGGCCCCGGTACTTCAAGAGGATGCGGCTGCGCGGTACTTTGTGCAGGATGCGGGCCCAGACCTTGACCAGGTTGTGGCCGATCTTGGCAGGGTTGTTGAACGACCCGAAGGTAACGTAGCCGCGTTGCAGGCATGGCGACGGCGAAAGCGGGACATCCATGGTGGGGCGGTAGCAGGCCGAGGCGCGGGGTAGCCTGTAGACGGTTTCGCTGAAACAGTGCTCGGTGCCGGGACAGGGTATATCGGGATCGCCCAGGAAGTAATCCATTTGCGGGAGCCCGGTGCTGCTCAACAATCCCATCCAGGTGATCTGCACGGGGGCGGGTTTGTGGGCGAATACCAGGAGAGCTTCGAGCGGCAGGGTGTGCCCCGCCAGATCCACCAGGATATCGATTCCGTCGGCGCGAATGCGCTCCTCCAGCGCCCAGCCACTCTCCCCGCAAACCACGAAGTTATCGGTCAGGTTGCGGAGAATCTCGGTGCACCAATCGGTCTTCGTGCCCACGGAGTACAAGGTGACTTCGAACTGCGAGCGGTCGTGATACTCCAGAATCGGGGGCAGGAACTTCATGATGGCGTGATCGTACAAATCCGCCGACACGTAGCCGACCTTGAGACGGCGGGCGGGATCGGGAACGTTGGCGAAGGTGGGGGCCGGCTGTGCGATGGGAGCGCCATAGAGTTGGTACCAGCGGCAGACTTCGGCGTAGTGGGACTCGGGCGTGGTTCCCTCGAGGAAGTTCATCAGGAAGAATATGTCGCTGTGGAGCTTGCGGTCGGGCACGATGGCGATGGCGCGGCGGGCAAACTCGACGGCTTCGGCGGGGCGGTACATGGCGATATTGGCCATGGACCGGGCCACCAGAGAGGCCCGGTCGACGGGATTCCTGCGCAACCGGCTTTCCGTCTCGGTAATGGCCCGCGTGTAGCAGCGGAAAGCCTCCGAGACATCGCCCTTTAGGGCGAACTCCAGGCCCAAACCGAGCCAGGCCGAGGGAAGGTGGGGATCGATGCGGATGGCCTCGCGATAGAGCTCCCCGGCGCGGTCGCGGTCGCCGTCCGCAACCAGGCCGATGGCTTCGGCGACCACGGCTCCAGCGGAGCGCGGACTGGGCGTGGGAGGGTTGTGTTGGCCGGGCGCGGTCCGGCTGGTCTTTGCTTTAGGCACCTGAGGAGAGAGTGGGAGTAAGGCGGAAAAATCTCAAAAAACGGGTCTTCCACCCAGACAAAGCGGCGGGAAGCATCCATTCAAGTTGGCCGGGGGGTAGCCGATATGAGCATTGACCGGCAAGATGCCGGCACCGAACTTGAAAGGATTTCATCATGCTCTCCATCCAAACCAACGTAAACTCATTGATTGCTCAGCAGAACCTGAACATCAATAACGAATTTCAAAGCAAGACCATTCAGCAGTTGACATCCGGCTACCGCATCAACGCGTCCGGTGACGACGCGGCGGGGTTGGCGGTTGCCAACAAGTACCGCAACAGCGTTTCGGAACTGACGCAGGGCGTGGCCAACGGCAACGACGGCGTGGCTCAGTTGCAGATCATGGACGGCGGAATGAGCAACATTTCGCAGATCCTGGACCGGCTGAAGACGCTGGCGACGCAATCGGCGTCCGGAACCCTCTCGGGAGGCGACGCCACGCGCGTCACCCTGAACAGCGAGTTCCAGACGGACCTTGGAGAAATCGACCGCCAGGCGCAGTCCATCGGCTTGGACACGGGCGGATCGTTCGCCAAGAGTCTGCAAGTCTATCTGGGCCAGGGCAGCGGCAGCCAGTCGCTGCAGAACGGAATTGTGAGCCTTGACCTGGCGAACTCCGCGGTCGATACGCAAGCCTTGGGTATGAAGGGCATGCAGGCGACCGGTACTCAAGATATCGGCACCACTTCGGGCAATTCGGTTCAGAATATCGTCAACGATACCACCGGTACCTGGGCCAACCAGGAGGCCGTGTCGGGCCATGCCTCCTTCCAGTTCTCGGGAGCCGGCTTCTCCGATGCCGGCAAACAGACCATATCGGTGAACCTGGCGGGAGTGACCGATGTCTCGACTTTGGCCTCGGCCGTCAACAGCGCCATCCAGAGCGCCGGCCAGGGTGGCACCTCGTCCGCCACGAACTTCGCGAATGCCAACATCGTCGCCAGCGTAGCTACCCTTTCGGGAGGCGGCCAGGCACTGGCGTTCTCATCCAGCACGGCGGCGTTCCAGGTGCAAGCCGGCGACCAGATGGCCAACGCCCTGATGGGTAATTTCTCCGCCGCGGGCCAAGCCAACGGCGCGTCTCAGGGCGTAGCCGTCACCGGCGCCGCCACCGCCGTGACCGGCGTCGCTACCACAGCGGGCACGTTCACTTCCGGGCAGACCGTGCTCATGGTGGTCAACGGAGGCGGACTGGCCAACCCGGTGACCCTGTCTCTCGATACCAGCGCCGCGCAGGGCGTGCAGACCACCGATGCCATTACGGCCCTGGAGAGCCAGTTCAACGGCAACGCCGCGCTGCAGGCCGCGGGCCTGAGCATGGCCGGTTCCAACGTTGTCGGCAGCACGCTCAGCTTCAATAGCGCCACCGGCCAGTCGTTCAACGTGCAGGTGACCGGCGACACCCAGAATCTCCTTGGGCTCGGCTCCTTCCTGACCAATTCCGGGAAAACCGCCGATTACACGTCCATAACGATGGGCAGCTACAGCGCATCGACTGTGACGGGTAGCGCGACCACTACCGCCCAATCCGCGAACCTGCAGGTTTCCATCAACGGACAGCCCGGCCTCTCGCTGGCTGCCATCGACCTGACCGCGGGCGCCCATGCCACGGTTGCCACCGTCACCAGCGGCACCAGCGTCACCCCCGCCAACCTCAATATTACGGCGGCCAATGCCAACCTCAACGTCACGGTCATCAACAATGGCGTTGTCGACAATCAGGCCTTTGCGTTGACCCCCAACACGCTGCTTACTTCCGGCGCGAGCGGGTCTTCGGTGGCTACCAGCGGCACCTTTGCCACGGTCACGCTATCGGCCGCCAACCACAACGACACATTCAGCATCTCGGTGGATGGCGGGGCGGCCCAAACCATGACGGTGGATGGCACCTACAACTCGGCGGCCAGCCTCAAGACTCTGATCAATAACCAGATCGCCAACAACAGCGCCAACTCGGCCCTGGTCGGCGAAGTGAGCGCAACCGTCGACGCGACCAGTGGCGTGCTGTCGCTGACATCCGCCAATTCCGGCTCGTCTTCTTCGGTGAGTCTCGCCGCCCTGGCGTCGGGTTCCACCACCTCTTCGGTGAACACCAGCGGCACGTTTGCCACGGTCACGCTGTCGGCCGCCAACCACAACGACAAGTTCAGCATTTCGCTCGATGGCGGGCCCGCCCAGAACATGACGGTGGATGGCACCTACAATTCGGCGGCCAGCCTCCAGGCGCTGATCAATAACCAGATCGCCAACAACAGCGCCAATTCGGCCCTGGTAGGCAAGGTAAGCGCAACCGTCGACCCGACCAGCGGCGTGCTGTCGCTGACTTCCACCAGTACCGGCGCGGCTTCTTCGGTGCTTCTGAATGCCGTTTCGTCGGGTTCGCAAGCTTCGACGACAGCCACCAACGGCACCTTCGGCACGGTGACGCTCTCGGCCGCCAACCACAACGACACCTTTAACATCACGCTCGATGGCGGGGCCACCCAGACCATGACGGTGGATGGCACCTACAATTCGGCGGCCGGCCTCGCGGCGCTGATCAATAGCCAGATCGCCAGCAACGGCGCCAATTCGGCTCTCGTCGGCAAGGTGAGCGCGACCCAGGATCCGACTTCCGGCGTGGTGTCCCTGACTTCGGCCACCATAGGCGCGAATTCCTCCGTGGTCCTAGGCAACATCGTGTCGGGCGCGAGCGCGTCGACGGCGGCCACCAGCGGCACGTTTGGCACGGTCACGATCTCGGCCGCCAACCACAACGACAGTTTCATGGTTGCGATCGATGGCGGGCCGGCCGTGAAGCTGACGGTGACGGATGGCTCGACGTACAATTCGGCGGCCGGGCTGCAGGGCCTCCTGAGCAGTGCAATCACCACTGCCGGCCTCGGCAGCAAGCTGAGCGCGATCATCGCCCCGAACAATGGCGAGGTGACCCTGGTTTCCAAGAGCACCGGCGCCAGCTCCTCGGTGAGCCTCACCCAATCCACCTACTCCTCGGCGGCAAAGATCTCGACGACGGGCGGAAGCGGCTTAACTGTGGCCAGCAGCGGTATTGTCGTGGGGACCGGCGACAATACGTTCAATATCGCCCTCGATGGCGGGCAGTCGTATACCATCACGATGGGCACTTCAGCCGGCGAATCGGGAGCCTCCTTCCTGGCCGATCTCAAGAGCCAGATCAGCTCCAATTCGAACCTCACCGGAGTGACCGCGGCCTTCGATGGGCCTGGCGGTATGCTGCAATTGACCACTACCGCGACAGGCGGAGCCGCGTCGATCAACCTTAGCCAGAACAGTACCAGCACGTTCCTGAGCGATTTTGGCTTCAGCGGCCTGCCGGCTGGCCCGTCCACCTCCTTCGGTTCGGATGCCACGCTCAATACCGGGCTGGGGACCATGGACTTTAGCACGGGTTCGTCCGGCACGTTCACCAACGGCTCTCTCGCCGCCATGGATTTCGGCACGGGCGGCAACACCGTTCTGACCAACCAAGGCCTGGGGACCATGAGTTTCGCCACCAACACCAACACGGCATTGACGAGCCAGGGTCTCAATACCATGGGCTTCAGCACGGGCATCCACCGGGGCACCAACGACGCGCCCACCACGCTGCAGTCGATCGCCACCCTGATGCAAAACGCTTTCGGCGCCAGCGCGGTCGTGTCCGTGAACAACAACGAACTCAGCATCGCCAGCGCCAGCAAGGGCGCCAACTCGTCGGTGGTTCTCAACGCCGTCGACAATAGCGCCTACAACACTCTGAATCTGACCACCCTGAGCGGGACCGGCACCAATAGCTCGATCGGCGACGTGGTGGCCAATCTCAACTCGCAGTTCACGGGCAGCACGTACCAGGCTGCCGGTTTGACCGCGGCGATTACCGATTCCAGCGGCAACGCCAACCCCGCTGGAAGCTACATCTCCATTTCCTCCAACAACGGGACGCAGTTCCGCCTGAATTCGATCGGCGGCGGGACCGTCGGCACCAGCGCCAGCCTGGCTTCGACCAGCATTCAGAAGGACATGGCCGGACCGTACACGGTTACGGGCGCCAACAACTCCTTCACGCTGAATGTGGATGGCGGAGTGGCCAACGCGGTGACGATAGGGACCGGAGCCTACGCCAACTCGGACCTGTTACTGGCCGCCGTGCAGACGGCGATCGCGGGATCGGCCGACGACGGCAAGGTGACGGCGGGATGGGACGCGACTTCGGGCGCCCTGACCTTCACTGCCGTCAGCAGCGGCACGCAATCCACCTTGACCATGGCAGGCGCAGGCGCGGCCGCTTTCCTGGGCATTACCACGACCAGCGGCACGGGCGCAGGCGCGGCGCAGAACACCGCCGTAGCGGACATCGGGTTTGGGACGGCCGGCACCGGCTTCTCGACCAACCTGTCTTCCGCAACGGCCATTAGCACGCAGCTTGCCGGCGGCGTCAGCAACACGGCAGGCACCGGCAACGCGGCGGCGTTCGATTTCAAGGCCATGGTTTATGGCAGCGACAAACAAGCCATAACGCTTTCGGCCTCGGATGCCAACGGGAATCTGGAGACCAAGACCATCACGCTCGCCAACAACGCCGGCACGAACCGCGCGGGCGTCAGCATCGACAGCGCGGTGGCCTACATCAACTCGCAACTCCAGGCGAGCACCAACCAGCCGGCTTTGCAGCAGATCGTTGCCGTGAAGCAGGCCGATGCCACCGGCACCAAGGAGCAGATCAACTTCATCAGCAAGTTGACCGGCTTCACGGTTGGCATATCCGGCACGGCCAATGCGGACGGCATCAACAACGGCGCGGCGGCCAAGGTCGATTCCTCGACGTTTGGCACCTCGGCCAACATCTCCATCAACACGCAGGGCGGCGCCCAGGCGGCTATCACGGCCATCGGAAACGCCGTTAGCTCGCTGGGCACGGCCCAGGCGGCGGTAGGCAAGGGCGAAAACCAGTTGAGTTACGCTCTGAACCTGGCGCAATCGCAAATCACCAACTTCTCGGCCGCCGAATCGCAGATTCGCGACGCCGACGTGGCCCAGCAGGCCGCGAACCTCTCCAAGGCACAGGTCCTGCAGCAATCTTCGATTGCCGCCATGGCCCAGGCCAATTCCGCTCCGCAAGCAGTGCTTTCGCTGCTGAAGGGCTAACTGAAACCCGCCATGGCGGGGGCCTAAACCCCCGCCCGGCATGAACCTTCGGGCCGGATGGGACATTTAGTCCCGTCCGGCCCTGGAGTCGTTTATGGGCACCGTAAATAGCGCATTGAGTTCCGCAACGTCGCTGGCGACGCCGCCAGTGTCGTCAAGCACCAGTTCGAGCACCAGTTCCAGCTCCAGCTCGTCGAGCTCGGCTTCCAGCAATTTTACGGGCACTAGCCAGTACTCGCAAGATCTGCAGAACGTCATCAACCGCGCGGTGCAGATTGCCGACCTGCCGATTGAACTGCTGCAAAGCAACCAGACCACGCTGACCAACCAGTCCAACGAACTGACCACCATGGATGGTCTTGTGACAACCTTACAATCTTCCGTGCAGTCGGTCCAGCAGGCCATGGACGGATCCTCCTACACGGCCGACATTTCCGATCCGACGGTGGTCAGCGCTACCTTGGCCGATGGAGCGGCGGAAGGCGTCTACCCGATCGAGGTGGACAGCATCGGCGCGTACGCCTCGGGCACCACGGATAGCAACTGGGTGACTCCAGCCACGGGCACCACATTCAACCTGATGGTGAACGGAAAATCGTATGCGATCACCAGCAGCGACACCAGCGCCAGCGGAATCGCCAGCGCCATCAATCAGCAGTATGGCAACGTGGTGCAAGCCACGGTGCTCAATGTGGGATCGGGGTCGGCAGCCGATACGCGCATATCCCTCCAGGCGACAGCACTCGGTCAGCAGACCCTGGACATCCAGGACTCCAACGGCAATAGCCTCTTTGGCCCGTCCGGCCAAACCGTTGCCGGATCTCAGGCGGAGTACTCCGTCCCGGGCACCGGTGCGCCCCCGGTCTACACCAGTTCCCGGCAGGTGACAATTTCTCCGGGCGTCACCCTGACCCTGCTCAAGGCGTCGGCTGGAAACGAGGTGGATGTCACGGTCACACGGCCGGACTCGACCTTGTCCACGGCGCTTTCCAATTTCGCCAACGACTATAACGCGGTGGTGGACGAGGTTGCCAAGCAGCGCGGCCAGAACGCCGGGCCGCTGCAGGGAAGCATGGTTCTGCGGAGCATCTCGCAGATGCTCAGCCAGCTTGGCACTTACAGCACATCGGACGGCGCAATTAACAATCTGAACGATTTGGGACTGGCCCTGGACGTGAACGGAGATGGCCACCTCACGTTCACTTCTCTCGAATTGGCCGGCGCCGATATCGGCAACGCCTCGGCCGTGGACGCCTTCCTGGGGAATAGCGCCAGCTCCGGGTTTCTACAAGCCGCCACCAACGCCCTCAGCGGTCTGGAGGACGCGACAACCGGAATCGTAAAGACTACGGAGACCGACTTGCAGAACCAGATCACAGATATCGGCACCAACATCACCAACAAGCAGAACCAGGTGACTCAGATGACCACCAACCTGACTAACCAGATGGCCGCCGCCGACGCCCTGTTGTCCTCCTCGGAACAGCAGTACAACTACATGAACGAACTGTTCCAGGCGCAGCAGATGCAAGCCCAAGAGATGACCCTGTGAGCGACCCCATTCCGCGCCAACCCCCTGAACCCGGCACGTTGCCGCGGCGCATCCGCCAGGCGGTGGCAGCGGGCGAATTCACCGAAGCCCGCCTGCTCTGGGAAGAATACGGGGCACAGTTCCGCGCCGACATTCTGCGCGGCCCCGTGCCCGAGAGCCGCCTCAACGAGGCGCGCGAACTTGCCGCATGGACCCGCATGGCGGCCCTCTCCGCCCGCGCCCACGCGCAGGCCAAACTCAACCAGATCGCCGTGGCGCAAAGATACCAGACCCGCCAGGCACAGCCGCGGAGCAGAGTGGCGGCGAGCTTCTAGCCCGGGGCGCCAGACGGATGATTGGACCGAGTCGGTCCAATCATCCGTCCGCCGCGCGGACCCCGGCGGCCTTATGCTGGGATGGTGGATGGCGAAGGCGTAGCTCGGTCGGCTCTTCTCCTGGCGGGCTTCACCGCCGCTTGCGCGCAAATCGTTCTGATGCGCGAGCTGATGGTGGCTTTCCGCGGGAACGAAATCTCCATCGGCCTGGCGCTCGGCGCCTGGCTCTTCTGGACGGCCCTGGGCAGCGCCACCGCGGGCCGGTTCGCCGTGGGCTGTGTCGCGCCGCTCCGCCTGCTGGCGGCGATCCAGGCGCTATTGGCCCTGGCCATTCCAGCAACGGTGCTGGGGGTACGCCTGGCCACCGCGGCCCTGCGGCCCACCCCCGGTGAAAGCTTCGGACCAGGCTCCATGGTCCTCATCTCGCTCGCCACGCTGAGCATGTGCTGCGCGCTTTCGGGAGCGCTGTTTCCGGCAGCCAGCGGGCTCTACTCGCACCGCCAGGAGGGCGGCGCCGCGGGGGCGGCGTATCTGTGGGAGGCCATCGGCGCCTCGGCCGGGGGCCTGGTGGCGGGGCTGGTGTTGATCCGCCGGTTCAGCCCCATCGAAATCGCCTGGGGACTGGGTCTCGCTTGCGGCATGGCCGCCTGCGGATTTGCGGCACTGGCGCGGTGGCGCGGATCTGCGCTAGTGGCCGCGGCGCCGCTGGTTCTGATCGGGTGTGCCCTTTCGGGCATGCTGACCAAGTGGGACGCCGCGAGCCAGCGGCGCATGTGGCCGGGATTCCACCTGGTGGCCACCCGCAACTCCGTCTATGGAAGCCTGGCCGTGGTGGAGTCCGAAGGGGCACGCAGCACTTACGAAAACGGCCTACGGCTCTCCACCGTACCCGACGCGGAAGCCGCCGAGGAGGCGGTGGAGTTCGCCTTGCTCGAAACCCCGTTGCCCCGCGCCGTGCTGTTGATCGGCGGGGGCGTGAATGGCAGCGCGGCGGAGGTGCTGCGCCACCCCGGCGTCGAGCGGCTCGATTATGTCGAGATCGACCCGGCCATCCTCGACATGGCCCGCGATTTTTTCCCGGCGCAGTGGGCCGCGTTGCGTGCCGACCCGCGGCTGCGCATCCACGCCATAGACGGCCGGCTGTTCGTCAAGACCGCGGCCCCGCGCTGGGACGCGATCATCGTCAACCTGCCGGACCCGCAGACCGCGCAGTTGAATCGCTTCTTCACCACCGGGTTTTTTCGGGAGGCCGCCGCCCGGCTCACCGACGCCGGAGTTCTGTCCTTCACCCTGCCGGGCTCGGAGAACTACATTGCGGAGAACCTGGCCGAGCTGTTGCGATGCATGAACCGGACGGCGCGGTCGGTCTTCCCGGAAGTGGCAGCCATGCCGGGAGAGACCATCCACTTCTTCGCGGCCAGGCGGCGCGGCGTGCTGGCGGCGGGGCCGGACGAGTTGCTGGCAAGGCTGCGGATGCGCGGGCTGCGCACGCGCTACGTGCGCGAATACTATGTCCCGTTTCGCATGGCGCCGGACCGCGTGCTCGAGTTGGAAGCGCAGATCCGTCCGCTGCACTCGACGCCAGTCAACCGCGACTCCGTCCCCGTGGCGTATTACCTCGACGTGGCGCTGTGGAGCAGCCAGTTCCACCAGGGCTACCGCCAGGTATTCGGCGCGCTGGCGAAGACCGGCTTTGGTACGGCGGCCGGAGTTGCAGGCGGGTTGGCGCTGCTGGCTGCGGCTGGCTGTTGGCTGCTGCCGGGCGATCGGCGGCGGCGCGCCAGCGCGGGGTTCTGCACCCTGGCGATGGGCTTCGCCGCCATCGGCCTCGAGATCCTGCTACTGCTCGGCTTTCAGGCGGTCTACGGATATGTGTACGCCGAGTTGGCGCTGCTGATTGCGGCCTTCATGGCGGGCGTAGCGGCGGGCAGTTGGCTAGGCCTGCGCAGCGTGGGCTCAGGCGCCGGTTTTCGGCTGGCGGCCGTGCAGGCGACCGCGGCGTTGGTGTGCCTGGTGGCCGGGATGCCGGTTGCCTCCCGGGTGTGGTTTCTGGCGATGGCCTTCGTGGCGGGATCGCTCGGCGGGTTCGAGTTTCCCGTGGCGGCGCGCATCTTCGCCTCCGGAAGCGGGCGCGGCGCGGGAACGCTCTACGCCCTCGACCTGGCGGGCTCCTGCCTGGGCGCGGCGCTGTTCAGCGTCTTCCTGATTCCGGTGTTCGGCTTCGTCAGAACCGGGCTGTTGATGGCTCTGGTATGTCTGGCCGCGGGTCTGTCGGCGGCGCTTTCCTTTCTTCGAAGACCAGCGCGGTGAAGCGGAACAGGTCGGTGGCGGGGTCTTTCCACGCGCCAGCCGGCAGCCCGGCCTTGCGGCAGACCTGCTCCAGGAACGTGTCGCGGTCCCAGCCCTCTTCGGTGGGGACCTGGGGCAGCAGCAGACCCTCGACGCCTTCCCGGCGGATGAGCAGTCCGTGCAGCCCCACCTGGATTTCCTTGACGTCCAGCACGCGGCGCATGGGCGAGAGAACGGAGATCTCGTACTCCAGACCTGGCAGTTCGCCGGTCGAGACGGGCCGGAAGCGCGGATCGTGCAGGGCGGCCTCGCGGGCCACGTCGCGCACCGTGAGATACAGCGGCTTGATGGGCGCGACATAGCCGATGCAGCCGCGCAGGCCGCCACGCAGATGGAGCGTGACGAAGGCTCCCCGCTCGTGAGTCAGCGCCTCGCTCGTGGGCGCCGGGGCGTCGTAAGTCTTGCGGTCGCGGACGGCGGTCTCCACCGACTGGCGGGCGATCCCCATCAGTTCGTCCTTCTCCGATTGGCTCAACGAGAAGGCTCTTCCGGCACCGGCACTGGCGGCCGGATTCTTCAGCAGGGCCACGGCGCCGTAGCCGACGACGCGGCTCTTGTCGCCCGCCGTGTCGCCGCTGTTGGCGTACTTCAGCACCCTCGCCTCGTTGGCGCCCAACCGCTCTGCGGCCATCATGGTGGCCATGATGGGACCTCCGCCGCAGGCTTCCCACACGCGCATTGCGAAGTTCCGCGACATGCTGAGATAGTCCCACTCGCCGATGGCCGTCAGGGTTTTGTGGTCGGTCGAAGACGCCTCCTGGTAGGTGTGGTAGTGCGAGAGGTCGCTGCTGGCCACGATGAGGGTGTGCGTGCCCTGAATCAGTTTGGCCAGCGCCAGTCCCAGCGCGCGGCAGTTCTCGTAACTCTGATCGCCCATTACGATGGGCACGATGGGAACGTTTCCCAAGGTACGTTGCAGGAAGGGTAACTGGACTTCGAGCGCATGCTCGGGGCGGTCGTCGGTGGGCGTGTGGCCGGTGCCGGAGAGTTTGATGGACGGGTCCATGCCGGCGAGCTTGGCGGCGAATTTGCGATCCACCGGAACCTGGCCGAGCGGCGTGGAATAGGCCTCGCCATCGTACACCGACGTGAAACCGAAGGCTTCGTAATGGGACGGCGCGATGACCACCACGCGGTCCACCTTCCGTCCCTTGAGCAGCGCGTACGAATAGGCTGCCACCGGGCCGGAGTAAACGTATCCGGCGTGCGGCGCGACCACGGCCACCAGGTCCTGGACGGGCGCGGGGTCGGCCTGCGCCAGGAAACCGTCCAGCATGTCTCCGAGATTCTTGGGATCGGCGGGGTAGAACGACCCGGCCACCGCTGGCGGCCTGACCTTGGGCGCCGCGCCGCGGGTGACATCCTTTGGGAAGATCAAGAGAAGTAACAATACTAACAGGACGCCCGCGGCGGCGGCCATAGCTGAAGATCTCATAGCTGTAACATTCCCTCCCAAACCCCGGGAATGGGCTGCCGGCAGAAATGGCACTTACCCCGGTCGAGATGCGACGCGGCGATGGTGAAGCCGGCGCGCTCGATCACCACGCGGCGGCACTTGGGGCAGTAAGTGTTCTCGGCGGGATGGCCGGGAACGTTGCCAATGTAGACATAGTGAAGACCTTCGGCGTCCGCAATCGCCTTGGCGCGCTCCAGCGTGGCGACCGGCGTGGGCGGCAGGTTCTTCAGCAGGTAGTCGGGATGGAAGCGGGTGAAGTGCAGCGGGACATCGGGGCCGAGTTCGCCCTTCACCCAGCGGGCCAGGCCCTTGAGCTCGTCGTCGGAATCGTTCAAGGTGGGAATCGTCAGGTAGACGATCTCGTTCCACACGCCGTACTTGCGGATGGCGGCCAGGGTCTTCAGCACGCTGGGGAGGTCGCCGTTGACCACTTCGCGGTAGAACTTCTGCGAGTACGCCTTGAGGTCGATCTTGATGGCATCCACGCGCTGGCACATTTCCTTGAGCGGCTCGTCCTGAATGTAACCGCCGGAGACGACCACGCTCTTCACGCCCGCGGCGCGGCCGGCATCGGCGGCGTCCAGGACGTATTCGCAGAAGATCACCGGCTCGTTGTAGGTGTAGGCGATGGAGACGGCGTGCGAGTCGCGCGCCAGGCCGGCCAGTTTCCGCGGCGGCATGAAGGTGCTGGGCAACTGCTCGGGGCGCGCCTGCGAGAGTTCCCAGTTCTGGCACATCTTGCAGTTGACGTTGCAGCCGGCCGTGGCGATGGAAAACGCCAGCGACCCGGGCGCGAAGTGGAACAGGGGCTTCTTCTCGACCGGGTCCACGTGCGCGCTGCAGACCCGCGCGTAGACCAGCGAGTAGTACGTGCCGCCGCGGTTTTCGCGTACGCCGCAGTAGCCGCGTTCCCGGTCGTCGATCACGCATTCGCGCGGGCACAGTTTGCAGCGGATGCGCCGCGACGGCATCTTCTCGTAGAAGCGGGCCTCGACGACGAAGCGCGCGTCCTCGGCGGCGGCGCCACCGCCCGCGGCAGCGCCCGCGCCCAACAACGGAAGCGTAACCATGGTCTTCAATGCCTCCCGGCGATCCATGCGATCAGATCTCCACCGTTTCGATACCGGCCGGATCGGCGGTTCCAATCCGGTGCCGGGCGTCGGCCGCCCGGGCAATGTACGAGGGTTCGCGGCGGGCCGCGCGCAGCGTAGGCAGGCCCTTCTCCGCGCGCTTCCGCTCGACGATCTGCCAGCCAGTGAAATCCAGCGCGACAGGGTCGTGCGAGGCGAGCAGCCCGCGAAACGGCCAGGACCAGTGCGGCATGAAGCTCGGTCCGCCTTCGTACTGCGGCGCCACAGCGTCGCAAATGTGCAGCCGGACCTTGCGGCGGATGGGCGGCAGCATGTTGACGTCGGCCACGTAGGGGTCGCCCGCGTTGGAGTGATACTTGTTGGGGTTGTGCACGGCGCCGAAGAAGTTCTTCAGGGCCATGGTGACGCCGGCGATGCCGTGATCCTTGAGCACCGGCAGGTTGATGATGGCGTCGCAGGTGCGGGTCAGAGTGGTGGAGAGCAGGCTGCCTGCCTCGCCGAACATGGCGAGGTCGCTCTCGTAACCGGCCTGGTCGTTGCCGATGTAGCGGATGTGGCCGGCGCGCGTGGAGGGGTGGAAGCCGGCGCTTTCCAGATCGGCGTCCAGGCGGTCCCAAACCACCAGGTCGCCCGCGCGGATGCCGGCCTGTTGCAACCGTTCGCAGACGGCCTCGACCAGCATGGGGCTGGTGGACGCCGAGCCGCGCCCCGCCAGGCAGTTCACCTTCAGACCCACCACCTCGCCTGGCCGAACGATCTTCTTCCACGCTTCGAGCGGCGAATCCGCATCGCAGACGCCTTGCACCGCGCGGTCCAGCAACTTGAGCAGGTGGGCGGAATCGATGGCGTTCTCGGCGTCGCGGGCGATCACCACTTTGGATTTGGCTTGCGCGGAAATGGGACTGGCCAGTGCGCCGGCCAGACAGGCGCGCAGCAGGCCGCGGCGAGTGGTGCCGGATTTTCGTTCCGCAAGCAACGTTCGCCCCCGCCGGTGAGAATAGACGATTCCGATTCCGTTATAGCACTTGGCGGGGGCGGCGGGCGAAGCGGCGGTCAGTCCTCAACGTAAAGGTAAGCGTCTTTGCCGGGACAGTTCCCAGTATCTTCGCGAGCCTGGTGTCGCCCGCCGCGTAAACCCGATCTAGCAGGATCAAGCCCTATCGGCTACCATCTCGCGTGTCGGCGATGCAAGCCGGCACTTGCGGCTGGCGGTAAGGGGGGCACTTCCAGTAGTCGACAAACCCCGCTTTGAAAACGTAAGACGGCTTATTCACTCGAGCGTTGGCATGTTGAATGATGTCTTCGATATCATCCGGGGCCTTTTTGAACCAGAACCACAGTTGTGCGTCGACGTTATAGATCGAACACCGGTAACCCCACTGGCCGAATAGTATCTCCATGCTCCTGTTTGTGTGAAATGCGCAATGGGCTGGGTTCATGTAATACCATGTCGGATCTAATGGAACCGTTTCGCATACCAGAGTGTGAAGCCCGAGGACTCCGTCTCCCGAAACAAGCGCGTTGACAGCGTCGAATTGGTCCCTTCGCGTAAGATGCTCAAAGACGGACGTCGTTATGACAAAACCGAAGCTGGCAGGCAAAAGCTCCCCGTAATTCAAATAGTCGTCGCCACCTGGCATGTAGTGCTCGTACTTCAGCAGCTTCAGATCGTATTGGGATTGAAGGAGCGCAGACAATTTGCCGTCGCCACAGGCGTAATCGAGCCATCGGTCATCTTTGTTCAGAAGGCCGATCTCCTCCACATCGTGGATCACTCGACTTTGGCTTTGCAGGCGCGGAATCCACTTGGGATCGATGGAGCATGACTCCTTTCCCTGGAAGGATGCATTGAACTCATAATTAACCTTCGCCCAGGTATCGGGGTCCATCTCAACGTGGGTTTTCGAAAGCACGAAACCGCACTCCGTGCACCGCCAGTAATCGACAATTTCCAAGCCATGAGCCCAGAAAGGCTTCGATAAGAAGAATGCCATCGAACAGCCGCAAATCGTGCAGTTCATATTATTACCTTATGGCGACGTGCCTCCTGCCTGATTTCCTTGGCTTAGACAACTCGCCCCTCACCTTCAAGATACGCCTTTTCCAGATCCTGCAGCTTGTTCGGGTCGCGGCGGCCGATCACGCGGAAAGGGATTCCGAATACCACCTCGTACTCGCCGACGTTCCGGTGGACGAGACTCATCGCCCCGACCGTGGAGCCCAGCGCAAGCGTAACTCCCGGGAGGACCACGCTTGCCGCCCCGATAAGCGCGTGCCGCTCAAGAACTATGGGGCCGCGCATAACCTTCTTGTAGCGCTCCGGCACGGTTGGATTGGTGAGATACCCTTCGGAGTAGTCGTCGGTCGCGGTAAATAGGCTTGCCCTGGCGGAAAGTCCCGAGAAATCGGAGAGAACGACCCGGCCGCCCCCGCCGAAGATTAGCGAGGCCACGCCGATGTGAACGTTGCGGCCGATCTCGATCCCCTCGTCGCCGGCGCTCAGCATCGACATGCAGTCGATCCGCACGTGGTGGCCCATGACGATCTTTTCCGGATTGAAGAATAGGACCGATTTGTGGATGCTAGGGTTCGCTCCAAAGCGTATTCCGAGTTGCTCGAGCTCGGCGACGGTATAGTTCATGACTGCCCCGCTTTCAGCCGGTCAATCTCCTCCCGGATGGCGGAGACCCGGGTAAGGTCGGGAATTCTTCCCGACGGAAATCGCACCCCATACTCCTGTTCAACGGCGAGGACCAGGACGAAATGCTGCAGGGAATCCCACTTCTGGCAGTTCTCTCGCGACGTAGCATCGGAGACCTCATCGGGCGAAAGGCCCAGCGCCCTCGCGATGGTCACACAGAGCCGGTCTTTCATTTCATCTCTCCTCCGCGTTCCAGGTAACCTCGATGTGGGCTGCCTGGGACACGCGCAATTCCCCTTCGGTCCACTCGAACTCGCGCCGCCCGTCCAGGGTCTTCGCCGTTTCGGTGAAGCCCGCGTCGGGCAGAAACTCCGAGGCTGGCGAGTTTCTGGGCCCCGGGACAAAACTCGCCCGCACGGGGAGCCGCGCGATGCGACACACGTATTCGAGGCAAGCCTTGAGAAACGCCTGCTCCACTCCCCTGCCTAAGATCCGGCAGCTAATGAGCAAGCTGTCGACGATCCAGGCGTCGGGCTTCGACCCGCGCCTCACGATGGCGAGCGCGGTCCAGCCATGGTTGCCGAAGCGATCGGCCAGTGAGCCCAGGAACAGAAACGTGTCCTTCGCTCCGATGAGCGCCCCTAGCTCGCTAGCGGTGTAACGGTTCAGCGTTAGATTGAACTGATTGGTCTTCTGGCAGAGCTGCGCCGCCCGCGGTTGGAGCCGTAGGTCGTTTACGGCGAGGGTAAGTATCATTCCGAGGGATTTCAGAAATGTGTCATGGTCCGCGAACTTCCCGGCATGCGCATCGATACTCGTCTTGAGGCGGTACTGGTCGGTCTTCGAGCGATCCTCCTCGCCAAGCGAGATCCGATAAAAGTACTGCCAGCCCAGAGCATAGCCGAACGCGGCGAGATCGGCAGGATCGGCGGGGAATTCAGGCACGCTCACCTCGGGAAGGGCTTGCCTGACCTCCTCACGCTCGGCCGGGTTATCGTCGACAAAAACGAAGCTGGCGAGGCCCAGGTCGAGCCGCTTAGCGAGCGCCACAAGCCCATCCGACTTGCGTCCCCAACCGATATGCACTGCGGCGATCCGGTCGCGAGGGATCGCCATCTCGGGCCGCTTCGCGAAAACCTCCTCGACCTGCTCTGGGTTGTTGCGGCTGCACAGCACCAGCAACACGCCCCGGCTCTCAAGCTGAAGGACCGCCCGCTGGAACGCGAGATAGGCGCGGCCCGCGCCGTCATCGCCGATCTGGATTCCGTCGACGCCATCCTCGCCGACGATGCCCCCCCAGAGGGTGTTGTCGCAGTCGAGCGCGAGGACCTTCCTGGTCTTGCCGGCCACTGCCGCCCAGTGAGCCGCGAGACGCTCGGCGAGCCAGCGCATCCCGTTTGCGGAGGCCGGAAGGCGCGCGAGCAAATCGAGACGGGAATCGTACATTTGCCGATGGCCGTGGAGACGCGCCAGGCGGCCGAAGTCGAAGTAGCTCCAGCCGGCGTGACTTCGGCTGGCCGCGCGGATCGCATCGTCGAACAGCGTCGCCGCGCGCGTGAACGGATCCTCCGCGGCATCGGCGAGCCCGTCGCCGGAGTTGGGAAGCGGCGGATCGAGTGTCGCCAGTATCCAGCTCGTCTCGCGGTGCTTCGCCGCAAGGCTCTCGATCGCGCCGATGACGAAGCCGCATGCCCGGCCAGCGGCTTCTTCCGGTGCAAGGCTCGATCGCGGGTTGGCGATATATTCCTGAAAGAGCGAGCGTGGATCGAGAAAGAGCACGGCGCCGCGCGGCGGGTCGGCCTCGAAATCGGCGTCGTTTCCCGCGAGAACCTGAACCTCCCTTCCGAACCCGTAAGCGGCCGGTTCATCGGCGATCCCGTGCACCGACAGCGCCGAGCGGAGAAGGGGCAGGAACGGCTCCCATGTCGCCGGTCCGATGATTCCAAGACGCGCTTTTATCTTTCCACCCACTCGATGAGTCCCACGTCGCGGTACAGCACGAAGCACATGCGCCTTCCGCCGAATGCCTCGGAAGAAACCGGCGGACGGACGACCACGCCGCCCTCGTCGCGGGCGCTCTCCACGCGCCGGTCGAAATCACCGCAGAGAAAACACACATGGTCGGGCCTGCCGCCTGGGGCAGATCCGGGAGCGGGCTTCGACTCGTCGATCGGAGCTACAAGTTCCACGCGTCCGCCGTTGAATTTGAGAAAGCACACCCGCACCGAGTCGGCCGAGATGACGGTCGGCGGCATCTCCACATCCGCTCCGACTGTGTCTACCCAGTAACGGATCGAGTCTTCCATCTCCGCCACGCGGTAGCCGGTGTGGTGCAGCTCGACGAAATGAGCGGCGTGGGCCAATACTAAAATGATCTCACACGTCCGGGTTCCTCAGAAGCTATGGAAGCCATCGAGCCTGAGCGCGAATCATAAGCCTTTCCTGAACTCTCTAGCGGCCGCTTTATGAAGGGTGAGAAGAGCAAAGGAGTTCCACCGGCCCTGACCTTTCGAGTAATAGTTAGGTCTTGGCGTTCGCCCGCGGGTTACTCGAACCGGCACCAGCGCCGCCGCGTTCGTCTCAGGCCGGAAGAATGGGCTCATTGTCGATTGCGCGCGGGCCGGCGCATTGCAGGCCGCATACCCCGCGCGCAGTTGTCCAGCCCCGTCAGCAAGTCCTGGCGTCCTCGTACATCGGCAAGTACTCCTCACGTCCGCTATGGCGGCTGGCAACGGCGTTTGGCTGCCCCCGTCAGGTGCCCATCGCCGTCCCCGAGTGGCCCGGCAATTCGAGTCTGAGAAGTGGGGTGGCTTAACGGGCCGAGTACGACCGGCGAAGACCCCAGCCCCCCTGCCGTCTCGAGATTGGCCGGACCCTCCGTGCGGTCTGCCAATTGCCGAGTGACCTGCGCTTTCGGACAGATCGCACTTTCGGACACCACAGGATTACGCGTTCCCTCCCGCTTCCCGGGGTATAGAATCGAAATGTCGACGAAAGGTATCTTTGCCATGGTTCGCATCGTCTGTGTCTTTTTGCTCGTGTGCGGCGCGGCGCTCGCAGTGCCACCCGTCCGCACGGATCACGGCCTGCTATCGGGCGTTCCCACCAACGATGGCGCCATCACGGCGTTCCTGGGGATCCCCTACGCGGCGCCGCCGGTTGGCGATCTTCGATGGCGCGCTCCCAAGCCGGCCGCGCCGTGGAGTGGAGTCCTGAAGGCGGACCACTTTTCGCGATCCTGCATGCAGGCTTCGCCGAGCTCGATGGGCCCTTGGACCGAGGAATACATGGACCAGAGCGAGCGAAGCGAGGACTGCCTTTATCTGAACGTTTGGACTGCGGGCACCGCCGGGAAGCGGCCCGTTCTGCTGTGGATTCACGGCGGCGGATTCGACCAGGGATCCGCGTCCGTGGCCCTGTACAATGGCGAAAATCTGGCGCGGAAGGGGATCGTGGTGGTGACGATCAATTACCGCCTCGGGATCTTCGGGTTTCTGGCGCATCCCGAACTCACACGGGAATCCGCCACGCATTCGTCCGGCAATTACGGATTGATGGACGCGATTGCCGCGCTCCAGTGGGTGAAGGCTAATATCGCGGCGTTTGGCGGAGATCCGGCGCGGGTGACTATCGGCGGGCAATCGGCAGGGGCAATGGCGGTCCATGCTCTGTTGGCATCGCCGCTCGCGAAAGGGCTGTTTCACGGCGCGATCACGCAGAGCGGCACGAGGATCGGCAACATGCAGCGGCCGCTGGCAGACGCGGAACAGGACGGCGTGAAGTTCCAGGCTGCCAAGGGAGCCAAATCGCTGAAGGACCTGCGCGCCATGCCGGTGTACCAACTAATGGCGCAGGCCGAGGGTGCGACATTCCGGTGGGGCCCCGTGGTAGACGGGTCTCTGCTGCCCGATACCGTCAGCGCGATTTTTGCGCAGGGCAAGCAGAACGACGTGGCGACACTGACGGGTTGGTGCGCCGATGAAGGCAGTAACGCTCCGAAGTATGGAAAACGAACGCCCGAAGAATTTGAGCGTGAAGCGCGGCGGCCACCGGCGGGCGACCTGGCGGACGAGTTTCTAAAGCTGTACCCTGCCTCGACGCCCGGCCAGTCGCAGATCGAGAGCGCCCGGGCGATGAATATGGTGTCCACGTTCCTCTGGGCGAGGCAGCGGGCGGCGAATTCGAAGACACCGGTCTACACGTACTTGTGGGATCATCCGCTGCCGGGGCCGAAGCGGGACCTGTACCAGGCGTTCCACTCATCGGAGCTTCCGTACATGTTCAATAACCTGATCAGTGGGATTCGACCGTGGGAACCGGCGGATTACCCGATTGCGGAGAAGACGGCGAGTTACTGGGCCAATTTCGTCAAGGCGGGGAATCCCAACGGAGAAGGGCTTCCGCAGTGGCCGGCCTTCGACGCGATGGTTCCCGTCACGATGGAACTCGGCGACCGGTTCGAAGCGCGGCCGATCGCCGATGCCGCGCAGTTGAAGTTGCTCGAAGCAATTGTCACTCGATCCGTGAGTTCGGCCGGGCGATAGCTGGTGCGATAGCCCCGCGCCAAGCGGCTTCCACCCGACCTGGCCGACAAACAAACATGCCACATGGAATTGGCAGGGGCTGTTAAGCCGAATGACTTGGCGTTAGTTCCTCCCACTGACGTGCGCGTCCGCCGCGGCTGGTTCCTGATTGGTAGCATGAGACGTGGCTAGTCCTCTCCGGCAAATTCTGGATTCCCAAGACCGCTCCGTGTTCGCCCATCGTTGGCGGGTGCTGCTGTGCGCCGCCACCGTATTGATCGCCAACCTCGCGATCGCGGCACGGCAATTTGGCGTGGAGTATTCGGTGTACAACGGAAGCGTTGAGGGGACGTTCATCGCTATGGCCCGATTGATGGCGAAGTATCCGGGCCAATGGAGCTGGTGGCCGTTTTGGAACGGGGGTATGCCGTTCGAGACCGCGTACCTGCCATTCACCCAGTGGATGGTCGCGGCCTTCCGGTTGTTGACGGGAGCCTCGGCTCCCCGCTCGTATCACATGGTGACCGCGGGATTCTATGCGCTCGGCGCGGTGACCGTGTTCTGGATGGCCCTGACTCTGAGCCGGAAGTTAGCCGCCAGTTTCGTCGCCGCGTTGGCCTACTCGTGTGTCTCCGCCTGCAACCTGCTGGTGCCCGAGATCCGGGCCGATTCAGCCGGCGCCCTGAATCTCCGCCGCCTTCAGGTGCTGGTCTTATGGGGCGAAGGCCCCCATACCGTGGAACTGGCTTTGCTCCCCGCCGCCATCGTGTGCTTTCATCGCGCCCTTACTACCAACGCAATCAAATGGAAGATCCTGGCCGGCGTGCTGTCCGGTTTCGTGGTTCTGACGAGTGCCTTCGGCGCCGTCGTGCTCGCCATGGCGCTGCTGTGTTGGCTGCTCGCTTTTCGATTCGAACGGTCGTGGAAAGCCTACCTGACCATCGCCGCCATCGGCGTCCTGAGCTACTGTTGGATCAGCCCCTGGCTGAGCCCCACCATGCTTCGGGCCATACGGGCCGCCTCTCCCAACACTGGCGCAGGTTTTCGCTACACAGGGGCGTGTTGGTTTACGCTGGGAGTTTTCCTCTGCGGCTATGCGCTGTTGTGCCTTGCGCTGCGATACTTGAAATCGTCGCCACACCTGACTTTCTTCGTTCTGTTCGGATATCTCCCCGCCGGAATTGTGGCGGCTTGGCATGCGTGGGGCGTATCTATCGTTATCCAGCCCAACCGTTACCAATTGGAGATGGACCTGGCGCTGATTCTGGCCGTGGTCTTCATCGGAGCGGCGATCCTGGAGCGATTTCCCAAGCCGGCGCGATCCGCCGTCTTTCTGGCCGTCCTGATTCTGCTGGCGGCTCAGACTCGTCACTCCATGCATTACGCGCGCCACCTGATTCGGTCGGCCGAACCTGCCAGCCTCGGCGAGTACAAGATCGCGAAATGGATGGACGTGAACCGGCCCGGCGAGCGGGCATTCATCGGCGGGTCCGCTTCCATGTTGTACAACACCGTCACCGACAATCCGCAATTCAAGGGTGGACACGATCAGCACATGCTGAATCCGTTTCTCATGGCCGTGGAGTTTGCGATCTTCAGCGACATGAACGCCGGCGATCGCGGTGCCCAAATCTCGGTCTTCTGGCTGAAAGCCTTCGGGGCATCCGCGATATCCGTTTCAGGACCGAATAGCGGCGATCCCTACAAACCGTTTGAACACCCGCGGAAATTCGAAGGCGTACTGCCGCTGCTGTGGCGCGACGGAGACGATTCCATTTACGAGGTCCCGGTCCGCTCCCGGTCGCTCGCTCACGTAATTCCGGCCAATGCCGTTCCAGCGCGCCCTCCTATCCATGGCCTGGACACGGAACCAGTGGCGGCCTTTGTGGCGGCGCTGGACGATCCCAGGTATCCGCCCGCCACATTTCGCTGGAAGAGCCTGAGCGAGGCGGATATCCACGCGGTTGTGGAACCCGGGCAGGTGGTTGCGGTTCAGGTCTCCTATGACCGGGGTTGGGAAGCCTGGGCCAACGGCCGGCCGCAGCGGATCCGCGGCGACTCGATAGGCCAGATGGCGATCCAAACTGACTGCCAGGGCCCTTGCGATATTTCGCTGCGTTATACGGGCGGCACAGAGAAACTGCTCACTCGCACCGTCAGCATGGCCGCGATGATTGTGGCACTGGTGTTTGCGTGGCGCCGACGGCAGACCAAATCAGACCGGGCCCCGGAAGCGGCGTGCCGTGTCCGCAACCGGTTGCCATCTGCGGCGCCCGGCGACTGGGCATCCTCCTCGCTGCAGCGTTGAAGCTTGCGCATTTATCGAACAGTCTTAGGGTTTGGGGACGGACAGAATTTCGACAACTCGAAATCCATCGTCATCGGGCGTTCGGGTGAATATGACTTTGGACCTTACTCGCGCCAGCGGGGAAAAGTGTTCGAGCCGGTCCCTGGGCGCGCGCGCGACATAGTCTTGTAGTTCGTCCCAGCCTTTCATTGTGGTAGGGGGATAGAGGACGACGGTGAGCATGCGCCTGGGACGCATGTCCGGAGGGTAAGCGGGCAAGTGCGCCAGATCCGTGGCCAGGTTCCGGCACGTGGAGACGTTCTTAGTCGTGGTGCGAATGCAATAGTCCATGGAGGCGCATTGGTCGTGGGTTTTCCCGATGCAGTATTTTTCGAGCGGCTCCGGAATCCAGACCAGTTGAACGGCACCAGGGGTGATTTTGCCTCCCGGAACTTGCACGAAGAGTGAGGACTCGAGTTCGAGGCTGCGTTCGGCGGGGCGCGGGGTCTGGGCCACCGCGACTACGCAGAACACGGCGGCAGCCAGTGTCCGCGGCCAATGATGGGAGTTCATGGATTGATTATTGCAAAGCGCGTGCGGGCTGCGCGATGGACTCTATGGCTGGGTACCGTTCTCCGGCTGGGGGTGAAGCGGAAAACGCCCGGCTAACGCACTCGGTCCGTGCCGCGGTCCTGCGTACTTCCTAGGGTATGGAATCGAAATGCCGACGAACGGTATCTTTGCCCTGGTTCGCATCGTCTGTGTCTCTTTGCTCGCGTGCGGCGCGGCGCTCGCAGCGCAAGCCGTCCGCACGGACCGCGGCTTGGTATCGGGCGTTCCGGGGGATCCCCTACGCTGCGCCGCCGGTTGGCGATCTTCGATGGCGCGCTCCCAAGCCGGCCGCGCCGTGGAGTGGAGTCCTGAAGGCGGACCACTTTTCGCGATCCTGCATGCAGGCTTCGCCGAGCTCGATGGGCCCTTGGACCGAGGAATACATGGACCAGAGCGAGCGAAGCGAGGACTGCCTCTTTCTGAACGTCTGGACTGCGGGCACTGCCGGGAAGCGGCCCGTTCTGCTGTGGATACACGGCGGCGGATTCGGCCAGGGATCCGCGTCCGTGGCCCTGTACCATGGCGAGTTCGGCCGGGCGATAGACGGCGCGTCAGCCCGGCGCCATTAGTGCCGGAACGGGTACGCGCCCGGCGACCGGGCGTCCTCCTCGCTCCAGCCCAGGAGCTTGCGCACATCCGCGGGAAGAGTCGCCCCTCCCGCCATCCCCGGAAGCGCCTCCAGCAGTTCGTAACGGCCCAGGTCCGGTGCCTTGAAGACCGTCTGCGGAGTGCGATCAAGCTGCCGCCCATCGGCTTCGAACGCCGGCACCAGCTTGCGGAACTCCTCGAGCGACCCGAGCCTGATGACGCAGCTATCCGTGGCCGCGGGGCTCCACGCAATGAGAGGCGGCGCATCCGCCGCACCGGGCAAGCCCGCGCGCACATAGACATTCCCGCCAACCTGTTTCACTTGGGAAAGCGGCAGTTTCGCACAGAGCGACGCCGGTTGCCCGAACTGCAGCAGAGCCCCGCGGTACGCCTCGCTGGCGACCATCAGGTTGCCAGCGAACACGTGGCCCTCGCGCCGGTCCACGTCCGGACCCGTGGAGGGATGCCAGCCGAAGTGGTCGCCCGTTGCGCTCCTCTCGTTGCGCTCGAACAGCGCCGGGGTATCCACGAACGTGTTGTTATAGACGCGCACGCCAGCGGAGTTCAGCACGTGGACACCCCTGGCGCAGCGGACGAACACGTTGCCCGCCACCGTCGCCCCTCGCGAGATCTCGAAGAAGAAGCCGTCCATGGCCCCCTCGATCCAGTTGTCAACGATCACGCCGTCGTGGTTGCCCACGTCGAACCAGACGCCGTTAGAATTCGGCTGGTCGATCACTAGATTGTCACGAAACGTCACCCGGCGTGTCTGGTTGAAAATCTTTACGGCGGCCGGGTAGTAGCCGGTAAGCTGCTCGATATTGTTCCGCCGGAAAATGCTCCTTTCCAACAGGCAATCGGACGACCCGATGACGTAGATCCCTTCCGTCGAAGTGTCGCTCACCAGCGAGTTCCGGATCGTCAGTCCGTCGCCGCGAAAATAGCCGGCCACGCGCGAACACTGGGTGATGGTCACGTTCTCCAGCACCGTGCCCGTCACCTCCTTGCCAAAGGTGGCAGGGTCCGAAAGTCCCACCGGCTCGTCGGTGGGCTCGTCGGCGATGGTGAAGTGCTTCTTGCCCTCCACTTCCAGCGCGCGGTAGGCGTACTGTGTAAACGCGATCCCGCGGATCACCGGACCCTTGCGATCCGAAGTCTTGCCGTGAACCGGGCCGCTCGTCCGCACCAACGCGCTGTCGAAAGCCGTGATCTCGACCAGCCGGTTCGTGGGATCGACCCCGATGTACACGCTGCCGCTCTTGTAATCGATGTAGAACGAATGCGCGTCAAGCTCGCCTTCCCAGCCGGCGGATTTCAGCCGCTCGCCGTCCACGAACACCATGTCGGCGTTGAACCGGTGCAGCGGCGTCAGCATGCCCTCGCGGTTGCGCTGCCACCAGCCCAACGGCGCGGCCGGAAACAGCCGCGTCCAGGAGGTCTTCCACACGTTGTTGCGCAGCGCCTCCCACTTGGTTGCCACTTGCGTGCCTTTCAGAACCGGCCGTTCGCCGGCGTACGGCTGCAGCGTGATCCCCTGGTTGAGGGTCAGACCGCCCGTCCGGTAAGTCCCCCCGCGCATCACCACCGCATCACCCGTGACAACCCGCTCGATTGCCGCCTCCAGCGTCGTCGGCTGTTCCAGCGTCGTCCCCTGGGCGTCGGCCTTACCGTCGGGAGCGACGTAGTAGACTTGCGCGGCCTTGGGGGTCTCGTAGCGCTGACCGATCGGACCGTAGGGTCCGCCGGACGGCTGTGCGTTCCCCGGCAGGGCCACGAAGAGCAGGGAGGAGAGGAAGAAGCAATAGCGAGAGCAGCGTGCCGCCTGGTGAAGCAGATGCATCCGGTATCCTTTCGAGGGCGAATCAGATCTCAACCTACCACTATTCGCGATCAACAAGCGCCGCCTGCGCGCTCAGAATGGCCCCAATCTAGATAGTATTACTTGACAATCCACCACACAGGCGTATACGATGTTTTCTATCGTCATAGTGCAGTATCCACGAGTTCTCTTTTGGGAGCGGATTTCGAATGGGTGTCTCGACAACTGAGGGTCTTGGCGTGAGGCTTACATCACTACTCATAATCGCGGCCGGGTCCGCCTCCTTAGCGGCGGGCGGAGTCAAACTGCTCAATGTGTCCTACGATCCCACCCGCGAGCTCTACCAGGACATCAACGCCGCATTCATCAAGCAATGGAAGGCGAAGACCGGGGCCGACCTCACCATCAGCCAGTCGCACGGCGGATCGGGCAGCCAGGCGCGCAGCGTGATCGATGGTTTGCAGGCCGACGTGGTCACCCTGGCGCTGGCTTACGATATCGATGCCATCGCGGATAAGGCCGGGCTCCTGCCCAGGAACTGGCAAAGCCGCTTTCCCGATAACAGCTCGCCCTACACCTCGACGATTGTCTTCCTAGTCCGCCGCGGCAACCCCAAGCGCATCAAGGACTGGGGCGACCTGATTCGGCCCGGCGTTTCGGTCATCACGCCCAATCCCAAAACCTCCGGCGGCGCCCGCTGGAACTATCTGGCGGCGTGGGGCTATGCCTTGCGCCAGTCCAACAACGACGAAAGCAAGGCCCGGGACGATGTGACGCGGCTCTACAAGAACGTCCCCGTGCTCGATTCCGGCGCGCGCGGCGCAACCACCACCTTCGTGCAGCGCGGCATCGGCGACGTCCTGCTCGCCTGGGAAAACGAAGCGTTCCTGGCCATCAACGAACTGGGCAAGGACAAGCTCGAACTGGTGGTTCCTTCGGTGAGCATTCTGGCCGAACCGCCCGTCGCCGTGGTGGATAAGGTCGCCGCGCGCCACGGCACCGCCGCCGTGGCCAAGGCTTACATCGAGTTCATCTATTCGCCGGAAGGGCAGGAGATCGCCGCGCGGAACTACTATCGCCCTCGCCTGAAAGAGGTCGCGGCCAAATACGACAGCCGCTTTCCCCACCTGACGCTCTTCACCGTCGATCAGGTGTTCGGCGGCTGGCAGAAAGCGCAGAAGACTCACTTCGACGAAGGCGGAACGTTCGACCAGATCTACCGGCCGGGAAGGTGACATGAGGGGCGCCAGGTTTCGACGCTATAGCATTCTGCCGGGTTTTTGGGGGTCGCTGGGGCTCTCCATGCTGTACCTCAGCATGGTCGTGCTGGTCCCTCTGGGCGCAATCTTCCTGAAGGCGGCGGGCATGACGTGGCCGCGCTTCTGGGACGCCGTCACCTCGCCGCCCGTGATCGCGTCCTACAAGCTGACGTTCGGCGCGTCGCTGGGAGCGGCGCTGGTCAACGCCGTCTTCGGCTTCCTGGTGGCGTGGGTGCTCGCGCGGTACAGCTTCCCCGGCAGGAAGCTCGTGGACGCCCTGGTGGACCTGCCGTTCGCCCTGCCCACGGCGGTGGCCGGCATCGCCCTCACGTCACTCTATTCCGAGAGCGGTTGGGTGGGCCGGTACCTTACGCCCTTGGGAATCCGCGTGGCCTTCACTCCGCTGGGCGTTCTGGTGGCGCTCATCTTCATCGGGCTGCCGTTCGTGGTGCGCAGCGTGCAGCCGGTGCTCGAAGCCGCCGACCGCGATATCGAGGAAGCCGCCACCAGCCTCGGCGCAAGCCGCTGGCAGGTGTTCAGCCGCGTGGTGTTCCCCATCGTCCGGCCGGCGCTGTTGACCGGGTTCGCCATGGCGTTCGCGCGCGCGTTGGGCGAGTATGGTTCGGTGATCTTTATTTCGGGCAACCTGCCCATGCGAACGCAGATCACCCCGTTGCTGATCGTCGCCAAGCTCGAGCAGTACGATTACGCCGGGGCCGCGGCGCTGGCGGTGGTGATGCTGGTCGCGTCCTTCGTTCTGCTCCTCGCCATCAACGTACTCGGCTCTCACAGCCGGAAGTATATGGAGGCGCAATGAGCGGTGACCGGAGCTACTCAACCGGCGATCCCGCGCCGCTTCGCTGGGGGCTCACTCTGTTGGCGCTGGGGTTTCTCGGGCTATTCGTGGCCTTGCCGCTCGCGGCGGTCTTCGCACAGGCCCTCGAAAAAGGCTGGGCGGCCTACTGGGCGGCCATCCGCGAACCGGACGCCCTTTCGGCCATACAGCTCACCTTGCTGGCGACGGCCATCGCCGTGATTTCGAACCTGGCCTTCGGCGTCGCGGCGGCGTGGGCTATCGCCAAGTTTCAGTTCCGCGGCAAAAACGTCCTGATCACCCTGGTCGACCTGCCGTTCGCCGTGTCTCCGGTGATCGCGGGCCTCATCTACGTGCTGGTCTTCGGCGCCCGCGGGTGGTTCGGCGATTGGCTGGACGCCCACGATATCCGCATCGTCTTCGCCGTGCCCGGCATCGTACTGGCCACCATCTTCGTGACGTTTCCTTTCGTGGCGCGCGAACTTATTCCGCTCATGCAGAGCCAGGGCACGGATGAAGAGGAGGCCGGCATCTCGCTGGGCGCCGGCGGCTGGCAGGTGCTTTACCGCATCACGCTGCCCAACATCAAGTGGAGCCTGCTCTACGGCATCATCCTGTGCACCGCCCGCGCCATGGGCGAATTCGGCGCGGTCTCGGTGGTGTCCGGGCATATACGCGGCGAGACGAACACCATGCCGCTGCACGTCGAGGTGCTCTACAACGAGTACAACTTCGTGGCCGCCTTCGCGGTGGCTAGCCTGCTGGCCCTTCTCGCGCTGGTGACCATGGCGGTAAAGAGCCTGCTCGAGTGGAAGGTGCGCCGCGTCTATTCCGAATTGCGCGAAGCGGCGCTACCGGAGACATGAAATGTCAATAGAAGCCCTGCACATCTCGAAAACCTTCGGCCAATTCGTGGCGCTGCGCGACGTGAGCCTGAAGGTCAACGATGGCGAACTGGTCGCTCTGCTCGGCCCCTCCGGCTCCGGCAAGACCACGCTGTTGCGCATCGTCGCCGGCCTTGAAGTGCCGGACCCAGACCCGGCCAGCGCCCTGCTGTTCGAAGGCCGCGACGTCACCCGCGAGCGTGTGGGCGAACGCCGCGTGGGCTTCGTCTTCCAACATTACGCGCTGTTCCGCAACCTGACCGTGTTCGAAAACGTCGCCTTCGGGTTGCGCGTCCGCCCGCGCAAGGCGCGTCCGTCACCTGGCGCCATCCGCGATCGGGTGCGCGAGTTGCTCGCCCTAATCCAACTGGAAAACCTGGCGGACCGCTTCCCCAACCAGCTCTCCGGCGGCCAGCGGCAAAGGGTCGCGCTGGCACGCGCGCTGGCCATCGAACCCAAGGTGCTGCTGCTCGACGAGCCCTTCGGCGCGCTCGATGCCAAGGTCCGCCAGGGGCTGCGGCGGTGGTTGCGGCGGCTGCACGATACCATGCACGTCACCAGTCTGCTGGTCACTCACGACCAGGAAGAGGCCCTGGAAGTGGCCGACCGCGTGGTGGTGATGAACCAGTCGCACATCGAGCAAGCTGGCACGCCCGAGGAGGTCTTCCATCACCCGGCTTCGGAATTCGTCATGGACTTCATGGGCAGCGTCAACCTCTTCCACGGGCGCATCGAAAGCGGCAAGGCCGTGTTCGGGCCGCTGGTGCTGGACCACGCGGCAAGCGGCACCGCCGAGGGCCAGACCGCGCGCTTGTTCGTGCGTCCCTACGACCTCGACATCCACCGCAACAACGGTGGCGCTTCGAGCCTGCGCGCCCGCGTGCTGCGAATTCAGGCCGCCGGCCCACAAGTGAAAGTGGAGCTGCAGGCCGAAACTGGCGAGGCCGTGGTCGTCGAGATGCCGCACCAGCAGTTCCGCGAGAGCGGCATCCAGGCTGGCGAACAGGTGTTCGTGGCGCTACGCGAGGCGCGGGTGTTTACGGAGGACTACTCGATTTAGTGTGGCGCGTCATCTATTCCGGACGCTGCGGGTGGTCCTGGGCAAGCTAAAGCATGCCCTACGGGTAGGGCATGCTTTAGCTTGCCCGGACTATGACGGAACGTCGGCATTGTCTCGGGGCAAACGCCCAAGTACCCACGGGCATGTACTTAATCTCTATTGCCATTAGGGGAATCCCACTGCTACGCTGAATCATCGATATCTTATGGGGGGCGAAACCATTTCACGTCTGCGCGCGCTGGAGGCCGAGAGCATCCACATTCTTCGCGAGGTGGTGGCCGAGTTTGCCCGCCCCGTGATGCTGTATTCCATCGGCAAGGATTCATCGGTGATGCTGCGGCTGGCGCAGAAGGCGTTCTATCCCGGCCGCTTGCCGTTCCCGCTGCTGCACATCGACACCACCTACAAGTTCCGGGAGATGATCGAATTCCGCGACCGGTACGCGCGCGAAGTGGGGGCCGAGTTGATCGTTCACACCAACCGCGCGGCCATCGACGACGGCGCCAGCCCATTCGTGCTGGGGACGCAGAAGTGCTGCGGGCAGCTTAAGACCAAGGCCCTGTTGGACGCGCTCACCGAGGGGGAATTCGACGCGGCTTTCGGGGGCGCGCGGCGGGATGAAGAGAAGTCGCGCGCCAAGGAGCGCGTTTACTCGTTCCGCGATCCGCTGGGGCAATGGGACCCCAAGAACCAGCGGCCCGAGTTGTGGAATCTCTACAACGGCCGCATCGACAAAGGCGAGAGCATCCGCGTGTTCCCGCTCTCCAACTGGACCGAGATCGACGTGTGGCACTACATCCATGTAGAGAAAATTCCCGTGGTGCCGCTATACTTCGCTCGCGAGCGGGAAGTGCTGGTGCGGAACGGGACGCTCCAGCCCCTGGAACACAACCCGCCGCGCCTGGAGAGCGAGAAGCCTCAGATGGTGATGTGCCGCATGCGCTCCCTGGGATGCACCTACTGCACCGGCGCGGTGCGAAGCGATGCCGACACCGTCCCCAAGATCATCGAGGAGTTGCTGGCCGCCCGCCGTTCGGAGCGCGAGAACCGCGCCATCGATTACGACCAGGAAGGGTCCATGGAATTGAAGAAACGCGAGGGGTACTTCTGATGGCGCCGGCTCAGGAAACCGCGGTGCGTCCGCTCGCGATCGAAGAGTACCTGGCGCAGGCCGAGGAGCAGGACCTGGTTCGCCTGGCCACGGCCGGCAGCGTGGACGATGGCAAAAGCACCCTCATCGGGCGGTTGCTGTACGACGCTAATGGCATGTTCGAGGACCAGTTGGCGGCCATTCGCTCGAGCAAGGTGAACCGCGCCGCCGGGCCGCTGGATTTTTCGCTGCTCACCGACGGGCTACGCGCGGAACGCGAGCAGGGCATTACCATCGACGTGGCCTACAGGCACTTCTCTACGCCGCGCCGCAAGTTCATCATCGCCGACACGCCCGGCCACGAGCAGTACACCCGCAACATGGCCACAGGAGCATCGACCGCGGATGTGGCCGTGGTCCTGATAGACGCGCGCAACGGGGTGCTCGCGCAATCCCGGCGTCACGCCTACATCGCCAACCTCCTGGGCATTCCCCAGCTTGCCGTGGCGGTGAACAAGATGGACCTGGTGGGCTGGAGCCAGGAAGTTTTCGCCGAAGTGCGCGAGGAGTTCACCGCGTATCTGCGGCAGATCGGCGCGCCGCTGGCCACCTTCATCCCGCTGAGCGCGCTCCATGGCGATAACGTCGCCTCCGCCAGCGCCGCCTGCCCGTGGTATCAAGGCCCCACTCTGATCGAATACCTGGAGACGGTTCCGGCCGCGATAGGCCTGGGGCAGCGCGAATTCCGCTTTCCCGTGCAGTGGGTGAACCGGCCCGACTTGAGTTTCCGCGGCTTCGCCGGGCAGATCGCTTCGGGCGAAGTGCGGCGCGGCGACCTGATGATGGCGCTGCCTTCGGGCAAGACCAGCCGGGTGAAGAGCATCGTTACCTACGACGGCGATCTCGATGCCGCGCACGCGCCCATGTCCGTAACCGTGTGCCTGGAGGACGAACTGGACATCAGCCGCGGAGACATGCTGGCGCACGCCGCCAGCTTGCCCCACGTGTCGCGCCAGTTCGAGGCCGAGGTGGTCTGGATGGCCGCCACGCCGCTGCGCAGCGACGCGCCGTATCTGCTCAAGCACACCACCCAACTGACCAAAGCCAAAGTGGTGCGCGTGGTGCACCGCACCAACGTGAACGATCTCTCCCGCGAGGACGCGGGCGAGTTGGGTCTGAACGAAATTGGGACGGTGGTGTTCGAAACCTCGAGCCCGCTGTTTTTCGATAGCTACCGCCGGAACCGGTCCACGGGGGCGTTTATCCTGATCGACCCGGTTAGCAACGGGACGGCCGGAGCGGGCATGATCCTGGAGCGGCGCCATCCCGAACCCGCCACGAGCGTAGCGAAGACCGCGCTGCAGGATCTCGATTCCGGGGCGGTGAAGGTCACGCCCGCCGAGCGCATTGCCCGGCTGGGCCATCAGCCCGCAACGGTCTGGCTGACGGCGCGCATCGACCTGGCGCATCTGCTGGAGCGCAAACTGTTCGACCGCGGCTGCCTGGCGCAGGTGCTGGCGGACCGCGTGGAGAGCGGCATCCTGCCGGAGTTGGCCGAAGTGCTTCACCGCGCCGGCGCCATAGCGATCTGCTCGGCCGGAGCCGAGATGGATGAGGAGCGCGACCGGGCGAAGCAGTACGTCGGCGACAATAGGTTTTTCGAGTTCGAACCGGGATCGCTCGCGGCAGGCGACGAAGCGGCCGCGGAGCGTGTGATCCGGGCGCTGGAAGGGCGCGCCATCATTCGGCCGGCGGCGGAATTCGGTAGTGGTGAGGGCATTTGACATGAAGGCAAGCAATGGCCTGTGGAGAGAGCGGCTGCTGGGGGAAATGCCCGCGGAGCTGGCTCAGGAAATCGACGTCTTCGAAAATGAGCTGGCGCTGCGCAAGCGCGGCAAGCTTGATGAGGCGCTCATCGCCGAAACCCGCCTGCGCCGCGGCGTGTATGGCCAGCGCTACGACAACGGGCAGCGCCATGACGGCCGCGCCACGCGGCAGCTCGCTTACCCGGAAGACAAGCCGACCAAGGGGCCGCATACGCTGTGGGACGCGCCGGGCATGCAGCGCATCAAGATCCCATTCGGCGGGATGACGGCGGGGCAACTGGAGACGATGGCCGAACTGGCGGAGGAGTACTCCGACGGCATCGCGCACGTCACCACGCGGCAGGATTTTCAACTTCACTTCGTTCACATCGACGACACGCCATCCATCATGCGGCGCCTGGCCGCGGTGGGCATCACCACGCGCGAAGCCTGCGGCAACACCGTGCGCAACGTGACCGCTTGCCCCGTGGCGGGCGTCTGCCGCACGCAGGCTTTCGACGTGACGCCTTACGCCAAGGCGCTGGCGTATTTCCTGCTCGGCCATCCCGACGCGCAGGCCTTCGGAAGGAAGTTCAAGATTTCCTTTTCGGGGTGCCAGGGCGAAGCGTGCGGCCTCGCGCACATGCACGATTTCGGCGCCATCGCGGTGGAGCGCGTGATCGATGGCCAGCCGAAGCGCGGCTTCGAGCTCTGGGTGGGCGGCGGCCTGGGCGCCGTGCCGCAACCGGCCAGGCTCTTCACCGAGTTCCTGCCGGAAGAGGAATTGCTGCCGGTGGCGCAGGCCATCGCCCGTGTTTTCGCGCGCCTCGGCGAAAAGAAAAACCGCAACACCGCGCGCATGAAATTCCTGGTGAGCAAATTGGGCATCGACGAATTCCGCCGCCTGGTGGCCGAGGAGCGCGCAGTCCTGCCCTTCGATAAGCGCTGGACGGAGTATCTCGCGGAAGTCGAGCACGCCGGGGAGCCGCGCCTGAAGCCGCCGTCGCTGGTGCAGATCGGCGAGGCATCGGCCGAATTCACGCGCTGGGCGGCCGCCAACGTCTACGCGCAGCGGCAACCGGGTTACAGCACGGTCACCGTCGCGCTGCCGCTGGGCGACATCACCGCCGACCAGTTGCGCGCGCTCGCCGATATCGCCCGCCGCTTCATCAAGGACACCGTCCGCACCACGGTGGAGCAGAACATCGTGCTGCGCTGGGTGAGCGAAGGCGATCTTCCGGAACTGCGCGCCGCTCTCGCTTCGGCCGGCCTTGCGGCTCCCGGCGCCGGAACCATTTTGGATGTGACCTCCTGCCCCGGCACGCATACCTGCAAGCTGGGCATTTCGTCGTCGCGCGGCCTGGCGGCCGAGTTGCGGACGCGTCTGGCCACGCGCGCTTTCGAGTTGGACGAAGCCGTGCAGAACCTGCGGATCAAGGTCAGCGGCTGCTTCAACTCCTGCGGCCAGCATCACGTGGCCGACCTGGGCTTCTACGGCGTGAGCCGCAAGAAGGCCGAGTACGCGGTGCCGCATTTCCAGGTGGTGCTGGGCGGTCAATGGTCGGGCAACGCGGCCTCCTACGGCCTCGCCGTGGCGGCGATTCCCTCCAAGCGAGTCCCCGAGGCGGTGGACCGCATCACCAGCCGCTATGTCAGCGAGCGCAGCCGCGGCGAGACGTTCCAGGCATTCATCGCGCGCATCGGCAAGGCCGAGTGCAGACGCATGCTGGAAGACCTGGCGGAGATTCCGTCCCACGAAACCGACGCGTCCTTTTACAGCGATTGGGGCGACCCGCGCGAGTTCACCACAGGCGACCTCGGAGCTGGAGAGTGCGCCGGCGCCGTGGTGCCGCAGGTGGAGTTCCAGTTGGCCGCGTGCGAGCGGGAAGCCTTCGAGGCGCAATTGAAACTGGAGCGGGGCGATACGGAGGCCGCGGCCCGGCAGGCCTACGAGGCGATGCTTCACGGCGCCGCCGCATTGCTGCGGCACCGAGAGGTTGCGTTCGGCGACTCGCCGGACGTAATCGCGGCGACGTTCCGCGCGGAGTTAGTGGACACGCGCATCTTCTGGGACCGCTTCCGCGGCGGCGCGCTGAGCAACTACTTCTTCAAGGCGCACGAAAACGCGGGAAGCGCCCACACCGCCGAGGCGGCCCACCAACTCATCGAGGAGGCGCAGCTCTTCATCGAGGCGTGCCACGCCTGCTACGGCGCACCGGCTGCTGTGGGCGTCGCCTGAAGGATCGCCATGATACGACACGTCAACGTGAAGGTATTTCCGAGAGACGCCGCGGAATCCCTTCTGGCCGCAGTGCCCGTCGTGTTTCACCGCTGGATCCGCGAGAGCGTCTGTGAAGAGCTGTTGATCGACGTGGCGGACTATCGCCACGTGCCCGCCGGACCGGGCGTGGTCCTGGTGGGCCACGAGGCCAATTACAGCCTGGACAACGGCGGCGGCCGCTTGGGCCTCCTTTACAATCGCAAAGCCCCCATCGAGGGCAGCGCGGAGGAGAACGTGGCGCAGGCTCTCGGCGCGGCGCTCAAGGCGTGCCGCAGGCTGGAAACGGAGCCCGAGTTTCAGGGCAGTCTGCAGTTCGGCCCGGCGCACGAACTGGAAATCACCGTCAACGACCGCGCGCTCGCTCCCAACACGGACGAGGCATTCGAGTCGCTGAAGCCGGCCATCGAGAGCGCTCTCGCCGCCACGTACGGCGGCGTGGAGTTCAATTTGGAGCGGCTGGGCGATGCGCGAGAACGGTTGCGAATCGCCGTTCGCGCGCGCGGGGGAGAGTGAGCATGGCCTGGGGCTTTCCCGTCTTCCTGGACCTGCAGGGCCGCCGCTGCCTGGTGATTGGGAGCGGCTGGTCAGTGCCCGAAAAGGTGCGCGGCCTGTTGCAAGCGGGCGCCGAGGTCGCGGTGCTGGCGCCGGATGCCGCCGAGGAAATCGCGACGCTGGCTGCAAGCGGCGCAATCCGCTGGGAGCGGCGCGAGTACCAGGCCGGCGATCTCCAGGGCTTCTACCTCGCGGTTGCGACTCACGAAGACCGCTCCCGCAACGAGGCGCCATGGCGCGAAGCGGTCGAGAGGGGCACTCTGTTTAACGCCGTGGACGACCCGCCGCGTTGCGGCTTCGCCTACCCGTCCATCCACCGCCAGGGCGACATCGCCATCGCGGTTTCGACCAATGGCAAGTGCCCGGCGCTGGGAGTGAAACTGCGCCGGCAAATCGAGCGGGAAGTGGGGCCGGAGTACGCGGCGCTGGCGCGGATGCTGGGAGAACTGCGCGCGGAGATCGCGGCGCGCGTACCCGATTTCGGCCGCCGCAAAGAACTTTGGAGCCGGCTGGTGGAGTCCGGCAGCCTGGAGCGCATCCGCGGCGGGGACACCGATGGCGCGCGCGCCGAATTGCGGGCGCTGGTGGAAGCGTCTTAGAGCGAGGGGATGAAACCATGGCTGTTTTCGATTTTGACCCGGAAGCACAGGACGCGCTCGACGCCGCCGAGTTGACCAGGCTGGCGCTCGAAGGCGGGTCTGCTTGCATCACGTGCAGTTTCCAGGCCGAGGACATGGTGGTGCTGGATCATCTGCGGCGCCTGTTACCGCGCATTCCGGTTCTGTTCCTGGAGACCGGTTACCACTTCGCCGAAACGCTGGCTTACCGCGACCGCATGGCCGAGCTGTGGAACCTGAACGTGGTGAATCTCTCGGCGGCGTCCACCGTGGCCGAGCAGGAAGCCCAGTTTGGCATATTGAACCGAACCGATCCGGCGCGCTGCTGCCAACTGCGCAAAGTGGAACCTCTGATGAAGGGGCTGGCGCCGTTCGACGTCTGGTTCACGGGGCTGCGGCGCGACCAATCGCCCACGCGGGCCAACCTGCGCAAAATCGAGCGCCATCTGCTGCCGGACGGCAAGCCGCTTTGGAAGGTGAGCCCCATCGCCGATTGGGTGTGGGAAGACGTGGCCGGCTACCTGGACGCGCATGACATCGAGGCCCTGCCGCTTTATGCTCAGGGGTACACCAGCATCGGCTGCGAGCCCTGCACATCGAAGCCGCTGGACGCCGCCAACCCGCGCTCCGGCCGCTGGGGCGGACACAAACTGGAATGCGGCATCCACACATTCACCGGCACCGAAGCCGCGGACCGATAGGACTGGTTAGCCGAAATGGGAAAAGTGTACATTCTTGGCGCGGGTCCCGGCGACCCCGATCTTTTGACCGTCAAGGCCTGGCGCACGATCCAACTGGCCGACGTAGTGATTTATGACCGCCTGGTGAGCCCGGAGATTCTGGATCTGATCCGTCCCGGCGCGCAGCGGATTTACGCCGGAAAGCGCGAAGGCGAGCAGCACGAAACGCAGGATCGCATCCTCGACCTACTGCTCGAACATGGCCGTAGCTCGAAACGGGTGGTGCGCCTCAAAGGCGGCGACCCCATGGTCTTCGGGCGCGGCGCCGAGGAGTGGGCCTTTCTGGTTGCGCACGGAATCGAAACCGAGATCGTGCCCGGCATCTCCTCCGCCGTGGCGGTTCCCTCGCTGGCCGGAATCCCGTTGACCTTTCGCGGTGTGGCCGCCTCCTTTGCGGTGGCGACGGGCCATTGCCTCGAGGGCGAGCGGACCGACTGGAGCCGCTTCGCCGCCGTGGATACCCTGGTGATCCTGATGGGCGTGAAAAACCGCGCGCATATTGCGGCACAGCTCATCGCCGCGGGGCGCAATCCGGAGACGAAGGCAGCCTTCATCGAAAACGGCTCGACGCCGCGCGAGCGTGTCGTGGTCACCGAACTATCCGAAGTGGCGGCGGGGCGGATCGAGGTGCAGGCACCGGCCGTGTTCGTGGTCGGTGACGTGGTGAGTATCCGACAGCGGTTGGCTCCTGGCCAGGCAGTGCCCGATCTCTGTGATCTGGGCGCAGTCAGATGAATGCCATCTCGGGCTTGATCAAATCGCGGAGTCCGGCGCGAACGGCCCAAGCACCGAAGCACCGCGGCAGCCCGCGCGTTCCCCCTGTGCTATAATTCTCTTTTGGAATTCCGTAGGAGATCTCTGTCGTTATGGCTCAAATTTGCGCAGTCTGTGGCCGTGGCCCTAAATTTGGGAACCGCATCAGCCACGCCCACAACGTGACCAAGCGCCGCTGGAACATCAATCTGCAGTCGGTTCGCGCCCTGGTGAACGGGGCTGGCCGCCGCATCCGCGTTTGCACGTCCTGCATCCGCGCCGGCAAGGTTCTGAAGGTCGCGTAGTTTTCTGGGTTTCCGGGTCCGGCCGGGTCACACCCCCAACGAATACCGCTTCATCTTGTTGATGAGCCCCTGGCGGCTCAGGCCCAGTACGCGTGCGGCCTGCTGCTGATTTCCGCCGGTCGCGCGCAGTGCGTCCCCGATCATCGTCCGCTCCAATTCTTCCACGGCCGCTTTGATCGACTGTGCCCGCGCAGGCCCCGCCACTGGCTCGCCGCCCGCCAGGATGGGAGCGGGCAATTCCTCCCAGGCCTCCTCGTCGCAGATCACGTCCTGCCGCGCGCATGCCGCCAACCGCATCACTTCGTTGCGCAACTGCCGGACGTTGCCGGGCCAATCCGCCCCGCAAAGCCGCCGCAGCACTTCGGGAGCAAACTCCATGGCGCCCCGCCCGTTTTCTCTGCAATACTCCTTCAGGAAGTGCCGCGCCAGCAGCGGAATCTCCTCGCGGATCTCGCGCAGCGGCGGCATGTGGATGTGCACCACCTTGATGCGATAGTACAGGTCCTCGCGGAAACTTCCCTTGGCGATCTCGGCATCCAGGTTCTTGTTGGTGGCGGCCAGCAGGCGCACGTCCACGTTGATGGGCGAGCGGCCGCCCACGCGTTCGAGCACCCGCTCCTGCAGCACGCGCAGGATCTTGGCTTGCGCGGTCAGGCTCAGGTCGGCAATCTCGTCCAGAAACAGCGTGCCCCCGCAGGCCTTCTCAAACTGGCCGATGCGCGATTGCACCCCCGTGGCCACGCCCTTTTCGATGCCGAAGAGTTCGCTCTCTAGCAGCGTCTCGGGCAGCGCCGCGCAATTGAGCGCCACGAAGGGCCGCCGCGCCCGCTGGCTGGTGATGTGGATGGCATTGGCCGCCATTTCCTTTCCCGTGCCGCTCTCGCCCGTAATCAGCACGCCCACGTGACTGTCGCGGATACGTTCGATGAGCCTCACGATCTGCTGGATGCGGTGCCCCGTGCCGATGATGCCATGCGCGGCATAGCGGCTCTCCACCTCGCGCCACAGATGCGCGTTCTGCTGCACCAGTTCGTCCTGGCTGCGGCGCAATTCGCCCACCAGTTGCGCCGTCTCGATGGCCGTCGCCGCGTGCAGCGCCAGCGCGCCGAGCGCCTGTTCATCGCGCGCGGTGAACACCCCAGCCCGCTTGTTCAAGGCTTCGAACGCCCCGATGATCTCCCCGGTCTGATTCCTGACCGCCACGGCCAATAGGGTCCGCGTCTGGTAACCGGTGCTGCCGTCGATGGCGGTGTAGAATCGCGGGTCGGAATAGGCGTCTTCCACGTTGACGGATTCGCCGGTTTGCACCGCCTGCCCGGCAATCCCCTCGGTGGCGGCGAAACGCAGAATCTCCATGCTGCCCAGCGCCACCTGGGACCACAGCTCATTCCGCTCGCGGTCGAGCAGGAAGATGCTCGCCCGGTCGCAATCCAGCAGCTTCGTGGCCTCGCGTGCGATCAGGTCCAGCAAGCCGCCCAAGTCCCGCTCGCTGTTCATCTTCTGGCAGATGGCGAGAATCGCCGCCAGCCTGTCGTCGAGCTCCAGCGTCCCAGTGGGTCCCATGGCGATTCAGTCTATCCCATTCTCCGCGCGCTGTCCACGACGTGGACAGTCTGTCCACCGCTTGGACGTCAGTCCATAGGGTTGACACCCCTGCCAAGACCGCAAGTTATTCATAGACCGCATCTTACCGAGGCCGCCGCGTTGGCACCCAGCCTGCTTTACTCCGTGTAGCCGTGGGGGCCAGATCCCCGATCGGAGGTAGGCCGGACAGGTAGGCGGAGGACCACCAGTCCGGCCCACGGCGCCCCAAGCTGCGCGGGAAGCCTACGTACGCCGACTGTCCCAAGCGCCATGATTCAGGTGTGGTAATCTGTCCATGGCGCCACAGGACGCCGCCGTGTCCGCGGGAAGGACTGCGTCCCCCTGAGAGAGTCGGTTTCCGGAGTTGATTTTCGATGAACTCTTTTCTGCCCGAGCGAGCGGACACCGGGCGCAACCGCTGACGCGATATTCGCGCAGCCGGAAAGGAGGTCATTGTGCAACATCCACCTTCCAATCGCGTGCTTGGCGAGCATCCCGATCTGCAACAACTGCGAAGGCAAGCCAAAGAACTGCTGGAAGCATTCCGCGCCGGCGAAGCTAATCCCACGGCCGAGGTCAATGCCCGCTTTCGCAAGCCAGATCCCGCGGATTTCGCGCTTCATGACGCTCAACTCGTGCTCGCTCGAAGCTACGGCTTCGATAGTTGGCCAAAGCTCAAGGCCTATGTGGATGGCGTCAACGTCAAGCGTCTGGCCGACGCCGTCCGTGCCGGCGACGCCGGGCGGGTGCGGGCCATGCTTCGGGTCCGTCCCGAGCTGGTGAATATGGACATGGCCGAGAACGATGAGCATCGCGCCATCCACTACGCCGTCTTCGCACGCTCGCCGGAGATGGTGAGGGTTCTGATGGAACACGGCGCCGACGCCCGCGCGGGAATCTACCCCCACCGCCGCGCAACCACCGCGCACACCGTCGCAGTGGAGCGTGGATACGCCGAGATCGCTGCGATCATTGAGGAGGAAGAAGCGCGCAGGCGTGGGTCGGCCACTCCGGCCCCGGACGAACTGGCCGGGTTGATGCTGGCTGGCGATGAGTCGCGCTCGCTCGCCATGCTCGAAAGCGACCCTGCGCTCGCCGGCGCACGAATCCGCGATGGGCGGCCGCTACTCCACATCGCCGCGGCCATGGCAAACGACCGGTTGACCGCGTGGCTGCTGGCTCACGGCGCGGACGTCAACGCTCGCGGCCCGGACGGTCTCACGGCGCTCGATCATGCGGCGCGTGCGGGACTGGAGGGCCAGCGTGTCGCGCTGTTGTTGCGCCAGCATGGGGCCGGGATGACGCCGCGCGGAGCCGTGGCATTGGGTGACGCCGATTGGTTGAGGGCCCGGCACGGCGATGGCAAGATCAAGGAGCCGCGGGATTGGCGGGGCGGCGATCTGCTCACGCTGGCGGTGAAGCACGACCGGCCGGAGATCCTGAAACTACTGCTCGATTTTGGATTCGATCCGAACGAGACCTTTCGCTTCGAGATGGACGACCCGGTTTACTCGCAAGGGTCGCCGCTTTGGCACTGCGCCGACGCGGGCAAGATTGCGATGGCTGAGATGCTACTGGAACGCGGCGCGGACCCCAATGTGCACGTCTACGCTGGCGGCCCATCCGTGCACCGAGCCTTCCACGGGAAAGACCGGGCAATGATAGAGCTGCTGGAGCGTCATGGCGGCGTGCTCCCTCCGGTTTCCATAGGGTTGTTTCGAGAGCGGGAATTGGCGAAGCAAATGCTCGCCGGTGAGGCGGAAGGCCGGCGGCTGCCCGCTGGGATTCTCGAAGGGCGGAACGTGTCCGAAGACTTGTTGCGGGGTGCGGCCGATGGCGGCGATCCCGAGATCGTGCGAATGGCCCTGCCGGGCGTCGATTGGTCCGGCGAAGATCCTCGCTGGTTCTGGATTCTGATGCAGGCCGTCTGGGCGGGCAGTCCGGAGTGCCTCGCTTTGCTTCTGGCGCGCTGCAATCCCAACCTCCGCCATCCCCGGTTCGGCCGGACCATCCTGCACGATGTAGCCGGTCTGGGTCTGAAGAACACGGATGAGCAGAGCCAGGTCTTGGCGGCGGTGTTGCTCGATGCGGGTGCGCGGGTCGACGTGCGCGACGACATACTCCGCAGCACTCCGCTCGGATGGGCGTGCCGCTGGGGAAGGATCGGGATGGTTAGGCTTCTATTGGACCGGGGTGCCGACCCTGTGGAGGCGGACGCCGAGCCCTGGGCGACACCACTCGCGTGGGCGGAGAAGATGGGACATCGCGAAGTTGCAACCGTCATTCAGAGCGCGGGCCACCGCGACCCCCAGTTATGATCAAAGAGCCGGGAGGTCCACTTCGTGACCAGACATCGCACGCATCGCTACCGCATGACCGTCGGCTGGCTCGGCAACCTCGGGTCCGGCACGGCGAATTACACAGCTTACAGCCGCGATCACGAATTGAGCGCGCCCGGCAAGGCCACTACATTGCATGGCTCCGCCGACCCGGAGTTTCGCGGCGATGGCAGCCGCTACAACCCCGAGGAGCTTTTTCTGGGCGCCCTGGCCTCCTGCCACATGCTGTGGGTTCTGCACTTGTGCGCGGATGCGGGAATCGTCGTAACCGAGTATGCCGACGAAGCTGTGGGGGAAATGGTGTTGCATCCGGACGGTTCCGGAGAGTTCGTGCACGCCGTGTTGCGTCCGCGGATGGTCATCACCGACGCTGCGCGAATCGCCGAAGCCGTGGCGCTTCACGACCGTGCCCACGGCTTTTGCTTCCTGGCCCGATCCGTGGCGTTTCCCGTGAAACACGAACCTAAAGTTACCGCGCCGGCCCCGGACTCTACGGGCGCAGGATCACCTTCCTAAGCCCGGGTTCGCGCCGGTACAACCGCTCGAACCACGCCGGCCCTTCCGCAAGCGGCGCCACCGCGCTGATGAGCGGGTCCACTCGAATAGCGCCGCTCGCCAGAAGCTCGATCACGGCGGGGTATTCGCCGTTCGAAGCGCAGGAACCCTGCAGCCGGATCTGCCGCGTCACCACGTCCTGCAGCGGCACCTCGACGGCCGGCGCCACGTTGCCCACCAGCGCCACCGTTCCGCCCTTGCGCACGCACGAGATTGCGTTGCGCACCGTCCCTGGCGCGCCCAGGCACTCCAACACTACATCCGCACCCCGCCCGCCGGTCAGTTCGCGCACTGCGGCGGCGGCATCCACCGCGCCCGCGTTCAGCGCGTCGGTGGCGCCCAGTTGCCGCGCCAGACGCAGCCGGTCTTCGTCGATGTCGATGGCAACCACGCGCGAGCAACCCGCCAGCCGCACCGCCTGAATAGCCAGCAGGCCGATCATGCCGCTGCCCACCACCACCGCCGTCTCGCCCAGCCGCACCGGGATGAGCCCAACCGCGTGCACGGCCACCGCAACCGCTTCGATCATGGCGGCCTGCTCGAAGCCGATGGCCTCTGGCAAGCGGTAAATGATGCGCCGCGGCACCACCACCAGTTCGGCGAACGCTCCGTGGCGCCGGTACGGGCCCGGGGACACACCCAGCACCTCGCGCGCGTCGCAGAGGTTGGCTTCCCCGGCCGCGCAGTAGGCGCACCGTCTGCAGGAGATGGTGGAATCGAACGTGACCCGCTCGCCCACGCGCAGGTCGGTCACCGCCGCGCCGGTTCGCACCACCTCGCCCGCGGCTTCATGCCCCATCACCAGCGGCGGGATCCGCCGCCCGGTGCTTCCGTCGAAGCCGCGGACGTCGCTTCCGCAGATGCCGCAGGCCCGGACTCTCACCAGCACGTCCTCGGGGCCGGGCGAAGGTTCCGGCATCGCCGTCAGTTCCAGGCGCAGGTATTCGGTCAATAGAAGCGCATTCATATCTGCGCTCATGGTAGCTGAAGTCCCGCCGGAAGATTGTTTCGGCGGCCACGCCAAAGCGTTCCACATCCTGATACTGTTAGTTCTTATGAACCACATCCGAAGCCTCCGCTTCGCCGGGCTATTATGCCTGGCGGTTATCGCCGCTCTTCTGATCGGGCGCCGGGCCGAGTCGGCCGGGCCGCAGCCGAAACCGCTCTCGTCCTTTGACGCCCAGGTTGGTCCGCTGGTGGCGAAGATGACTCTCGAGGAGAAGGTCGGGCAGATGACTCAGCCAGACCAGGAGAACATCAAGGACCTCTCGGATGTCGAGACGCTCATGGTCGGCTCCATCCTGAGCGGCGGCAATTCCGATCCTAAGGAAGGCAATTCCCTTCAGAACTGGACAGATCTCTACGACCGCCTGCAAGCCCGCACCGCCAAGACGCGCCTCAAGATCCCCATTCTTTACGGCATCGACGCTGTGCACGGCCACAACAACGTGCTGGGCGCGGTGATCTTCCCGCACAACGTGGGCCTGGGCTGCACGCGCAACCCCGCGCTAGTGGAGAAGGCGGCGCGCATCACCGCCGAGGAAGTGCGCGCCACCGGCATTCAGTGGACCTTCGCGCCATGCGTCGCCGCGCCGCAAGACGTTCGCTGGGGCCGAACGTACGAAGGCTTCTCGGAGAATCCGCAAGTGGTGGAGCAACTGGGCGAAGCGGCGGTGCGCGGCTTCCAGGGCCCGGACCTGGCCAATCCGCTCTCCGTGCTGGCCTGCGCCAAGCACTACCTGGGCGATGGCGGAACGACTTTCGGCACGACCAAGGACGGCAAGGGCCTGGATCAGGGCGACACGCGGGTGGATGAAGCCACTCTGCGCCGTCTCCACCTGCCCGGGTACATCTCGGCTATCAAGGCCGGAGTGGGCTCGATCATGCCGTCCTATAGCTCGTGGAACGGGGTCAAGTGCTCGGCCAGCAAGCGGCTCCTCACCGAAATCGTGAAGAAGGAACTGGGCTTCGAGGGCTTCCTGATATCGGACTACAACGCTATAGACCAGATCGACCCCGACTATAAGAAGTCCGTCGGCATTTCGATCAACGCGGGCATGGACATGGTCATGGTCCCCGACCACTACCGCGAGTTCATCGACGACCTGAAGGCGCTGGTGCATGAGGGCGTGGTGCCCATGTCGCGCATCGACGACGCCGTCACGCGCATCCTGCGCGTCAAGTTCGCCATGGGCATGATGGACCCGGGCCGCTCGCAACTGGCGGATCGCGGGCTGCAAAAGTCCTTCGGCTCGCCCGAGCACCGGCAGGTGGCCCGGCAGGCCGTGCGTGAATCGCTGGTTTTGCTCAAGAACGCGAACCACACTCTGCCGCTCTCGAATAGCGCCAAACGCATTCACGTAGGCGGCAAGAGCGCCGACGATCTCGGCAATCAGTGCGGCGGCTGGACCATCGATTGGCAAGGCAAGAGCGGTGCCTTGACGCCAGGCGGCACTACCGTGCTGCAGGCTATCCGGAAAGCCGCCGGCAGGGACACCGCTGTAACCTTCTCCAAGGATGGAACCGGCGCCGCTGGAGCCAGTTTCGGAGTGGTGGTGATCGGCGAGAAGCCCTATGCGGAGTTCCAGGGCGACCGCGGCGAACTGAAACTGGACGCAGAGGACGTGGAGGCTGTGAATAACTTGAAGGCCGCCGGTATCCCGCTGGTGGCGGTTCTTATATCGGGGCGTCCAATGGTGCTTGGCGAGGTATTCGAAAAGGCCGACGCCGTGGTGGCCGCATGGCTTCCGGGAACCGAGGGCGATGGAATCGCCGACGTGCTGTTCGGCGCCTACAAGCCCACAGGCAAGCTCTCACACGCCTGGCCCGGCGGCGGCTCCCAACCGCAGTTCGCCTACGGCTTCGGATTGAGTTACTAACCGGGCTTCGGCGGCGCGCAAGAGGGGCGCGGCGGCGGGAAACGGGCCCGCTCAAATGCTGCTGATAACGATGCTGTGGACCTTCAGCAGGAGGTCGACTTCCTGGCGGGGCAGTTCCAGTGTGGCTGCGATCTGCTCGGGGCGGTCTCCGCGGCGGTGCATGCGCAGCGCCTGCGACCGCTTCACGACGTTCATGCCCGGTTTGGGAACGCCCGGGGTCAAAGTGACCGCCGGTTGCCGCTCCAGTTCCCGGAGTTCCGCGGTCACCACCTCCAGCCGTTCCCGCAGGCTCTCGACCGTCGCTTCCGAGTCGCAGCGAACGGCCTCAATCCCGGATTCCAGCGAGCCCGCCAGTGCACGCACATGCCACACCGCAAAAAGGCCTAACGCGAGGCCGCTCAAGGAGAGGACCGCCGCCCCGAGAACGATAATCGCGATGCCCGTCATCGTAGACTCCGCAAGCGGTCTTGCCGGCTGGCGATTTCCTGTATCCGGACGCCGTAGTTACCATCCACAACCACAACCTCGCCGCGGGCGATCAGACACCGGTTGACTAGCACTTCCACCGGCTCGTTGACGCCCCGGTTCAGTTCCACGATGGATCCGGTCGTGAGCTTCAGAACGTCTTTCATGGGAAGCTGCGTCCTGCCGAAGGAGATGCTGACCGGGAGATCCACATCCAGCAGCAGCTCCATGGTTCGCGAACGGACCACGCTGGCAGGGGCCGCTTCGTTCCCGGCGTCGGCTCGGGGGGCACGGGCGGGTGGCTCAGCCGCCGCTGCCGGAGGCGTAACGATCAGTTCCTGCAGTTTGGAGCTGAACGCCACCAGCAACGGGGGCAGGCTGTCTTCCCCGAACGCCATGGTGACAACTGCCCATTCCGTCGTGTCGGCGCCCGGTTCGTGTTCCCGGCCGGCATCGCAGGTGACCTCGCGGCCCAGTAGGCCGCCCACTGCGCGGGCCAACGCCGAGAGCGACTGCCCGAGAATCTCCAGCCAAGTGTTCCTGGCCTCGCTGGCCTCGACGGTTTCCAGGCCCGCCGCTTTGAGCGTCAGCGTACCGGCGTGTTCCCAGGTGAGGCGCGGCGCAGCCACCCAGACCATCGCTTCGGGGGATATCTGCAGGGGTTGCTCCCACCAGAGAACCTCGGATTCCGCGCTCGCAGCCGTGGGGGCGACTTCCGCCAGGTTTCCGCTGGCTGGTTGCCAATGCACGGCCGGCCGCTGGTCGGTCATGGACTCAAGAACCTGGGCCAGGGTCTCGGCCCACTGATCCAGAACCTGGCGCGAGGACTCCTCCGAGTCCAGCCGGACAGATCCGCTCCGCTCGCCCGTGCTCATGCCGTTAGAGCCCCCCTCGGCGCCGGCCACTGTGCGGCCAGGTGGCCGCGGAGCCGCAGGATCGCCTGCGATTTCAGTTGCGAGATGCGCGACTCATGCAGGTTCACGATTTGCGCGATCTCGCGCAGCGTCATCTCCTCCTGGTAGTACAGGCTCAGTACCGTCCGTTCGATCTCGGGAATCTCGCCGATATGCTTGGCCAGCAGGCGCTCCAGCTCCGACCGCTCCAGCAGAGTGGACGGCAAGTTGTCCTGTCCGTCCGCAATGTAGTGCAGGAGGTCCTTGCCCTGATCGTACCCGGCACATTCCAGGCTGGCGATATTCAATCCGCGAATTTCCACCAGCCATCCGTGGTACTCGTCGATAGGGATTTCCAACTGGCCGGCGATCTCCTCTTCCGTGGGCGATCGCTTCAGACGCTGCTCCGCCGCCGAGATGGCGGCTTCGATCTGTTTTGCCCGGCGCCGCTTCTGCCGAGGTGCCCAGTCCAATCCTCGCAGACTGTCGAGAATGGCGCCGCGGATCTTGTACTCCGCGTACGTCTTCAACTTGACGTTGTGGCTGGGATCGAAATTGTCGATGGCCGAGATGAGCCCGATAATGCCGGTCGAGACCAGGTCGTCAAGACTGATGTTGTCCGGCAACCGTTCCTGGATCCGCCGAGCGATTAACCGCACCTGCGGCAGGTGTTCCAGGATGAGCCGTTCCCTTTCGCCTTCCGCGATCTTTTCAGATGGCGCGTAAGAGTGCATATGCTTCCGCCATGGTTTGACGCTTCCCCTATCCCAGCCTGGCCGCTCCCCCGGTCCGGGCACGGCCGGAGGGCGCTGCCAGGATCAGTTCGCTAAGCCGGTTCCGGGTAGCGGCTTCCATGTCCTCGGGAATCCGCTGGCCGTTCGTGAAGAATGAAAGCGGCTTACCCGTGCGCGCCGCTTCGTTGAAGATCGAACCGAAGGTGGCCGTCTCGTCCAACCTGGTAAACAGCAGGCGCTGCGGCCGGAAAACCTCGTAGGAGTCCACCACACGGGTTAGATCGGCGGATTTCATCGACGCCGATAGGACCAATTGCGTGTCAATGTCCGGCCGGGTGGAAAGAAAGCTGGCCAGCCCCGCCGAGTCTTCCAGATCGTTCGCGCCCATGCCAGGCGTGTCGATGAAAATCAGTTCCTTGCCCCGGTTCTCCTCGATGGCTTGCGCCACCGCGGTAACGGTCTCCAGTATCTGGACCCCAACGCCCAGGATGGCCGCAAAGGCGCGCAGTTGCTCCGCTGCCGCTACCCGGTAAGTATCCACGGAAAGCAGCATGACCGGACGGCGGCTGGCGAGCCCGTAGTTGACCGCCAGCTTGACAAGGGTGGTGGTCTTGCCCGCGCCCGGCGGACCCACTAGCGCCACCACGCGCGGTCTGCCTTCTCCCCTGCCCAGCACCGGCTCGGCCTGGAAGCGGGACTCCAACTCTTCTACCAGCGCCTGCTCGATCGACGGTTTGCCGGGCAGACGCCCCTGCCCTTGTGCCGGGCGGGCCGCGATGGGAAGCGCCTTGGCCGTAGAGGCCGCCAGCCGCGATTCGACCCCCTGGGCCACCTCCCGCGCCAGTTCCGGCGTCACGTCGTTGGACGTGAGAATCGCATACGCATCGGAGAGGCTGGCCGATGCGCCCAGCCAATTGGCCGGCGCAAAAGCCGTACGAGTCAGCGTGCGCCGCATCCCCTCGAGTTCCTTCTTCAGTTCCACCACCTCGAAGGAGAGCCGGTCGGAGACTGGCGCCGGCGCGTGCTCCTCGCGCGGGGCGTCGACGGCAAATACCACCTCGTATTCGCCCAGGTGCCGGGACTCCGGCGGAGCCTTGCGGCTGTCCACCAGCACGGCCTCCGGCCCCATCTCCTGGCGGGCCAGGGCCAGGGCCGCCTCCGGTGTGCGTGAGAAATAGGATTTGATCTTCATCTCCACCTTCCCAAGGTTCTCGATCCGGACGAGCGTTTGCGGGCACGTACCGTCTATCGGCGGTTTTCGCCCCCGGCTGTAGCCTCATTGGATGGTCCCGAGCGACTGCACCCGCAGCCCCGGCGGCACCTCGTTGTGCGCCAGGAAGAACAGGTTGGGCAACGCCGGCTCCACGATCTGCCGCAGGAAATAGCGGGCGCCCGAGGAGGTGATCGCCGCCACCGGCGTCTCCGGCTGGTTCACCCGCGCCGAAATGCGGTTCAGAATCTCGCGAATGGTCTGCGGCGCCAGCGCCAGATGACTGTTCTGCTCGCCGTGCTCTGCGGCATTCTCCACTGCCTGCTCCAGCGCCAGGATCGAGGAACCAGGCCGCCAACTCGCCCGCCCGGTTCAGGTACGGCTTCACCACGGCGCGCCGGATCGACTGCCGCACATACTCCGTCAACAGGATGGGATTCCGGGTGGAGCCGGCGACTTCGCCCAGCGCCTCCAGAATGGACACCGCATCGCGGATCGAAACGCGCTCCCGCAGCAGGTTCTGCAGGACCTTCTGCACCACCGCAAGGGGCAGCACCTTGGGTACCAGGTCCTCGACCACTTTGGGGTGCTCCACCGCCACCCGGTCGAGCAGCCGCTTGGCATCCTGCCGCGAGAACAGCTCGTGGGCGTAGCGGCGGATCAGTTCCGAAAGGTGCGTGCCCAGGACGCTGACCCCGTCCACCACCGTGTAGCCGGAATTGCGCGCCCGTTCCGCCCGGTCGGAGGGGATCCAGAAGGCGGCCATGCCAAACGCCGGCTCGCGCGTGGGCTGGCCTTCCAGCGGCGGACTACCTTCCCCGGTGGAGATGGCCAGTTCACAACCCTGCGGCAGCTCATAGCGAGCGATCTCCACGCCCTTCAGCGAGAATTACGTACTCCCGGCTGCGCAGCGATAGGTTGTCCGTAACCCGCACAGGGGGAAGCAGATACCCCAGTTCGGAGGCCAGTTGCTTGCGTATGGCCGCGATCCGCCGCAGCAGCGGCGAATCCTGCCGCGCCTTCCACCAGTCCCACCAGCCCCAGACCCACTTCGATAGCCAGCGGTTCCACCCGCAGCAGCGCCTCGAGGTTCTCCTTCGCCGGCGCCGGCTTGGCTGTCCGCGGGCGCCGCGGGCAGGACCTCCTTGCGCCGCATCCTCCAGCCCACCGCGCCCGCTCCGCCCCCCAACAGCAGGAACGGCAGCATGGGCATGCCGGGCAGCAGCGCCAGCGCCATCAGGACGCCCGCCGCCAGCAGCAGCGGCTGCGAGTTGCCGAAGATCTGCCGCTGGAACTCCGCCCCCAGACGGGCGTCCGAACTGGCGCGCGTCACGATCAGGCCGCCCGATATCGAGATCATCAGCGCCGGGATCACCGTTACCAGGCCGTCGCCGATGGTCAGGACGGTGTAGGTTTCGCAGCGCCTTCAGGAAATCCATGCCGTGCTGCAGAACGCCGATCAGGAATCCCGCCACGATGTTGATGCTGGTGATCAGGATGCTGGCCACCGCGTCGCGCTGCGTGAAGCGCGAGGCGCCGTCCATGGCGCCGTAGAACTCGGCTTCGGTGGCGAGCTGCTTGCGCCGCCGCTTGGCCTCGGCTTCGTCGATCAGCCCGCCGTTGAGGTCCGAATCGATGGACATCTGCTTGCCCGGGCAGGGCATCCAGGGTGAAGCGCGCCGTCACTTCCGAAATGCGCACCGCGCCGTGGTTGATCACCACGTACTGAATGGCGATCAGCACCAGGAAGATCACCGCGCCGATGATGTAGTTCCCGCCCACCACGAAGCTGCCGAAGGCGCCGATCACCTCGCCCGCGGCCGAGGTGCCGGTGTTGCCGTTCAGCAGGATCAGCCGCGACGAGGAGATGTTCAGCGCCAGCCGGAACAGCGTCAGCAGCAGCAGGGTGGTGGGGAACGAGGTGAACTCGACCGGCCGTACCAGGTACAGCGAGACCATCAGCACGGTGACCGACATCAGGATGTCGGTGACGATCAGCAGGTCCAGCACGAAGCCGGGCAGCGGCGTGATCAGCGCGATCACGATTCCCAGCACCGCCAGCGGCACCGCCATGTCGGCGATCAGGCGGCGCGGACCGGCCCCCAGCCAGGGCACCGCGGCCGGGAGCGGAAGCGCCTTGGCTGGTGTCATGCGTTAACCCCTGGGGTCGTCATCCCGGCAATCTCCCGTTCATCAGTTTGAAAATGTAGGCCAGGATTTCGGCCACCGCCCGGTACAGGTGCGCCGGAATCTCCTGGCCGACGTCCACCGACTTGTACAGCGCCTGCGCCAGCGGCGGGTTCTCCACGATGGGGACCTGGTTCTCCACGGCCATCTGGCGGATGCGCAGCGCCAGGTAGTTCTTCCCCTTGGCAACCACCGTGGGCGCCGCCATGCTCTTCCATGCTGTAGCGGATGGCCACGGCGAAGTGCGTGGGGTTGACCACCACCGCGGTCGCCTTGGGAATCGTCTTTCATCATCTGGCGCCGGGCGTTGTCGCGCTGCATGCGCCGGATGCGCGCCTTCATCTGCGGATTGCCTTCGACGTCCTTCATCTCCTCGCGGATATCCTGCTTGCTCATCCGCAGGTCCTTCTTGTAGCGCCGCATCTGGCGCACCAGATCCACCGCTCCGAACACCAGGAACACCGCACTGGCCTTCCAGAACAGCTCCATCAGCGAGGAGGCGATCAGGCCGCAGCCGCTTTGCACGCTCTGCAGTGGCAGCGTCAGGAAAGTCTCGATCTTGCCTCGCGCCACAACGTAGACGGCCCAAAGGAACATCGGCAGCAGGATCAGCGCCTGAATCAGCGAGGGCAGGTTCTGGCGCGGCAATTCCTTCAGCTTGGAGAGCGGGCTCAGCCGGGCCAGGTCGGGCGTGAGCTTTTTGATGCTCAACCCGAACCGGGTAGTCAGCAACCGAAACCCCACGGTCGCCCCCGCCACCGCCAGCTCCGCCGAGTGCCAGCGGCAGAAAGTGCCGGTAGGTAACCTGCCAGACGATGTGCATCAGGTCCTCCGGCTTCAGTTCGCGGCCTGAACGCCATGGCGAACAGCTCCCGTGCCGTGGCTCGAAACTGTTCGAACCAATGCGCGCCGCCCATCGACAGCAATGCCAGAAAGGCCATGAACTGCAGCGCTGACACGAACTCTTTCGCGGCGGGAAACTGTCCTTCCTCGCGCGCCTTGTCCAGCCGCCGCTGTGTCGGTTGCTCGGTCTTTCCGGAATCCGCCATCGCCCGTCATAGCCCCTTCGTCACATCCCCAGTAGCTTTCGCGCCGTGGCCCAGGCGTGCCCGCTCAGTTCCCAGAAAACCCGCGGAAACAAGGGCGCGGTCCAAGCCAGCACCAGCAGCGCCACCAGCATCTTCGCGGGGAACGCCAGCGAGAGCAGTTGCAGTTGCGCGTTCAGCCGGCCCATCAGCGCCAGCGCCACATCCACCATCACCAGCAGCGCCACCACCGGCAGCGCCAGCCGCACCCCGACGGAAAAGAGATTCGACCCGAGATGGATCATCGCCGCCGCCGAGTTGGCGCTGAGCAGATAGGTGCCCACCGGCGCCCGGTCCAGGCTTTCCGCGAACAGCCGGAGAATCTCCCGGTCCAGACCGAGCGAAAAGAAAAGCATCCCGCCCACCAGTTGCGCCACCACGACGCAGGATGCCCGCATCGGCCTGGGTCGTCGGGTCGACGGTGGATGCGTAGCCGTAGCCGGCCGGCAATCCCAGCACCTGGGCCGCCACCGTGAAGGCCTCGATCACGATTCCGACCGACACTCCCATGGCGATTCCCGCGGCCGCCTCCGCCCCGATCCAGCCGGCCATCACCCCCAGTGAAGGCGTTCCGCCCACGACCACCGGCCAACGCGACGACAATGCCAGCGTGAACCCCAAGGCAAAGGCCACCCGCACCGGCGCAACTGCGCTGCTGAGGCCAGGCAGCGGCACGAATACCAGCGCGCCCGCCACGCGCGTCAACACCAGCAGGAAGCCCAACAGCGTTCCCAGCGAGAGTGTGAGGCTAACGGGCATAGCGGCCCAGATCGCCCAGTAGGGAAACCGCGTACGCCATGCTCTTCTGCAACATCCACGGCATCAGAATCAGCAGACCCGCCGAGAAATGCCAGCAGCCGCGGTATCGTGCTGAAGGCGTTGTCCTGCATTGACGTGGCGATCTGCACCAGGCTGACCACGATCCCCGCCACGAAGCCGATGGCCAGCAGCGGAGCCGCCAGCCAGAATGCCATCAGCATGGCGTGACGCATGATCTCAACCACGGTTTCCGGCGTCATTGGTAGAAACTCTTCATTAGGGACCCCACCACCAGGTTCCAGCCGTCCACCAGCACGAAGAGCAGGATCTTGAAAGGGGCCGAAATCATCACCGGCGGCAATTGCACCATGCCCACCGAAAGCGTCACCGAGGCGACCACCAGGTCGATCACCAGGAACGGCAGGAACAGCACCGCGCCGATCTGGAACCCGGTCTTCAGTTCGGACAGGATGTAGGCCGGAATCAGAATCTTCAGGTCGAGGTCCGCGGGCGTGTGCGGCAGCGGCTGATGCGCCAGCTCGACGAACAGGCGGATGTCCTTGTCGCGCGCGAAACGCACCAGGAACGCGCGCAACGGCTTCGCCCCCTCGTCCATGGCCTGCTGCGCGTCCAGCTTCCCGGATTCCATCGGTTCCCACCCCTGGTGGTACATGTCCGCGGCCACTGGCTGCATGATGAGGATCGTCAGGAACAGGGCCAGACCGACCAGAACCTGGTTGGAGGGCGCGGTCTGGGTACCCAGGGCCTGCCGCAGGAAATGCAGCACGATGGTGATGCGCAGGAACGGAGTGACGCACATGACCGCCGCCGGAAGCAGCGTCAGCAGCGTCAGCAGGATCACGATCTGGATCGGCATGCTGAGGGTGGAACCGTTCTTCCCGGCGCTTACGCCCAGCATGGAAAGCGGATCGCTCGCGGCGGCCATGCTCGGCACTGCCAGCGCCGGCAATGCCAGCCAACGGATGGTTTTCATTGAGCCGCTCCCAACCCGGATGCGTTCGCCTTCCAGGCGTCTTTCTCGAAGGCGGCGCAAGGCAAGCTCCGGATCAACGAGCAGCCGGCCGGCGAAGCCGCCACTACCAGCGCCGTATCGCCCAGGCGAACCAGGTGGAGCGTGTGCTGCGGCGAGAGCGCCAATCGCTCTAACCGCTCCATGCGGCGGCCTCGCGCGGGCCGGACTACCCCCAGTTGGGCGTATCCGCGGCGGCGCAACCACCACAACACCGCGATCAGCAGCGTAAGAACCCCCGCTACCGCCGTCATCTGTCCGATCAGTTCCATACCACCTTCCTCAGTCGTCGCGGAAGTCGGTGATGCGCACCCCCAGGGTGTTCTCGATTACCACCACTTCACCGGAACCGCACAACACGCCGCCTATGTAGATATCGATGTTTTCGCCCGCCGACCGCGTAGTGCTGATCACGCTGCCTTCCTCGAGCTGCAGGACGTCGTGCGTCGTCATGACCAGCCGGTCCAGTTCGATTTCGATATCCACCGGGACTTCGCCCAGCGGCGCAATTTCTTCCTGAGGATTCATCGGCAGATTAGTGGATAAGGTTGATAGTGTCCTGGCTCAATTGATCAGCCGTGGTCACCACGTGGGCGTTGGCCTCGTAAGCCCGCTGGTAGACGATCAGGTTGGTGAATTCCGAGGCGATGTCCACGGTCGAAGCTTCGATGGAGCCGCCCACGATGCTGCCGCGGCCTCCCGTACCGGGAACGCCGATGGAGGGGTTGGCGGTCCGCGCGCTGAGCTGGTAGGCATTGTTGCCGGAGGCGATCAAAGTGTCCGGATTGCGCACCGAAGCCAGCGCCACCTGGCCTACCACCACCTGCGTGCCATCGGTGTACTGGGCCAGGATCTGGCCGCCGTCGGCCAGACCCACGTGGTCCAGTTCGGCTGCCGCCGAGCCATTCTGCGCGCTGGCGGAGGATTGCGACGGCTGTCCGAATTGCGTGATGCGCCCCGCGTTCGAGCTGTTGTAGAGGCCCCAGGAGATGCTCATGTCGGCCGCCCCGTCCGCCAACCCGGCGACCGCAATCGAAATCGGATTGCCCACTGCCGGATCGGTCAACTGGCCGTTCGAGCCGAACGTCAAGGTGCCGCTGGCGCCGGTGTCGTACGGCGTTCCCGCCGTGCCCCCGCTGACATCCTCTCCCGGAATGGTCACGTCATAGCTCCACTGGTTGGCGCCGGTCTTCTGGAAGTTGATTGTCAGGACGTGCGAGGTCCCCAGGCTGTCGTAGACCGTCACGGGCTCGGAGAACGCCGAGGTGGAGTCGGAGGTGGAGTTGGAGTTGAGGTTCAGATCGGCACTCATGGTGGTGGTGGTCACGGGAGGCTTGAGGGAACCCACCGGAACCACGATGTCTCCCAACGGTCCGTTGGTATCGACCGTGCCGGAACTGGTGAGCGTAGTCCATCCTTGTACCTTGTCGCCCGTATCCGTCATCAGATTGCCCGATGTGTCGGTCTGAAAGTGGCCAGCCCGCGTGTAGAGCGTGTTGCCCGAGGGATCGTGAACCACGAAGAAGCCGTCGCCCTGGATGGCGGCGTCCAGGAGGCCACTGCTGGTCTGCAGGGCGCCCTGGGTGAATTGCCGGACGGTCAACGGCCGGCCGGTGCCGAATCCAACCTGGGTGTCGCCGAGACCGGCCCCCAGCGACTGGGTCACCAGATCGCGGAAGTCCACCGCACTGGTCTTGAAACCCGGCGTATTCATGTTCGCCAGGTTGTTGCCCACCACATCGATGGCCGTGCTGGTGGCGCTCAATGCCGATAGCGCTGTCGAAAAGGAAGTAAACATAGATTCTCTCCGTCTAGGATTGGGAAGTGGATGTCGATTGGTTGGCCACGAGAGTGTCCAGGTCGTTGCGAATCGCGGTGATATCCTGGCCGCTGTTCACCGACTGCTCCAGTTGCTGCATCTGGGCCAGTTGCGTCACGAACGTGCTGCCGTCCATGGGGTTGCTCGGGTCCTGGTTCTGGAGCTGCGCCACCAGCAACTGCAGGAACATGCTTTGGGTCGCCGCGGGGGTGCTGGAGGACGAGGTTTGCGAACTCCCGCTGGTTGACGATCCGGATACGTTTGCGATTGGTGCGATCATGGAATTTCTCCTAAGCTCCCTTGCTGACGTTGGCTACCTCGTTGGCGACCATCTGGTCGACCATCGACTGGGGATAGCCGTGGGTGTAAAACGAAGCCACCAGCCCGGGATTGATCATGGCGCCGTTGGACAACTTCACCATCTCGTTTGGCTGGTTCTGGACAAAGGGGTTCCCCGCCGGGCCGCCCAGAGCATTGACGGCCACCACCGTTCCGCCCACCATGGCGGCGACCTGGGCTGCGGTTTGCGGCGTCGCGAAGTAGTACTGGTTGTATGTGTAGGTGCCAGTCGGGCCCGATCCCGTAGGCGCCCCTTCCCAGGGATTCGCCCCGAAAGCGGATTGCGCGGTGGGAGGCGCCGCCGGGGCGGTTGGGGTTGGGGCAGCCGCCGGCGCGGCAACCGCACCTGGGAACAGCGCGTTACCACTGGATGTCCCGGCCCCGCTCGCCGTCGAGGCCGCAGCCGTGGTCTTCGCCGAAACGGCTACGGTTCTGGATGCCGCCACGGTCTGTGCCAGTTCCTGCCGCGCCAGCGTGGACTGGGTAGATGTGCGCCGCGCCGTTGACGTTGCAGAAGCCGCGCGATTCGCCGTCTGCATTGGATTTATCGAAGAGACGTTAAGTGCCATTGGAAGTCCTTTTGGTCGCGTTGGGGATGGGATGAGTCCTCGGGCCGCTTGGCCCGCTGCGGCGGAGGATCGTCCTGCCGGCGGCGCCCATCCTGCCCCGGCTGATCCTGTGAATCCTGCGAAGGTGTCTGGCTGGAGGTTTCCACCAGGCGTTGGCGTCCGGCGCCGTCCGACGATCCCGCATGCCAGGTCTCGGTGCGCAGGCCGGCCGATTCCAACCTGGCTGCCAGCGAGGGAAGGTCGTCGCGCAGGTTGCCCGCCAGGCGCTGGTCGGGCGTGTGCACCGCCACGTGCAACTCGCCGTCGCGCTCCGCTACCCGGACCTCTACCCGTTGGTCTCCGGCGCCCAGGGAGAACTGCATATTCCGCGCCGCGGCCGATGGCTTGGGAGCTTCCGGCGCCAGGTTCGCATCCGCCGCCCGGTCCGCGGTTTCGGGGGCGCGAGGCGCTGTCGCGGCGGCGCGGGTTTCACCGTTCGCCGGCTCGGCGACGGGCGTGGGACGCACTGCCGCCGCCGATCCGGCTCCAGACGCCGCGGCGGGGGACGAGTCGGCGGGAGAGGCCGCCTGCTTCCGGCCAGCCTCGGACCGCGCAGTGGTGTCGGCCTTCTCGACCCGGGACGTCGGACGTGGCGTCTGTTCGGCCGCTGGCTCTCTGTCGCCGCCACCCGGCTGGCCGGTGGCCGCCTGTCCGGAGAGGCTTTCCGAGGGAGCGATCCGCGGAGCGATCTCCGCCGTCGGAACCTCAATGCCCACGGGGGCGCGGCCCGTTGCGGCGGAAGCTGTGCTCACTGGCGCCGTGCTTCCCGGTGCCGTCGTGCCCTCGTCCGCGGAAGCTCCCCGCGGTTGGGGCGTAAGCAGAGCCTCAAACGCGGGCGGTCCGGCGGCCGGCTGCACAGCCGGGGCGCCTGCACTCGGGCGATCCGCGAAGCTGGCTAAGCCAGGCAGTACCACGCCTTCAAGACCGCGGGAAGCGCGGGTAGTCTCCGCTCCTGGTAAGCGCGCCGCTGTTACTCGGTCCTGGGGCACTGTGGGGGTGTCTGGCACGGAAGGCAAAACGGGGGCAGGCGCCGCTACGATGTTGGCCGGAACCGGCATGGGCGAAGGTTGGGCCGCTGCCAGCGAATCGCTTTGCGCCGCCTGATCCAGCGGCTCCAGAGCCCCGGCGGATGCGGCGTCCTCCGCGGCTGGGAAGGGCTGTGTTGCCTTGGGACCCCCACCCGCCTGCCGTGCCGCTGCCTTGCCAGCCGGCGGGGCGGCGGAAACCGGGGACACGCTCGCCGGGGAAACGGTGAGTTCCACGTCCGCGCCGGGACTTTGAGGCGAAGCTGGCAGTGGCGCGGACAAGGTCTGTTGGAGGGGCGTCATCCGGTTAGCCAGGGCTTCCTGCGCGGCGGTTGGCACCGGTGGAACCCACGGCACCGCCGACGCGATCGATGGATTCCCGCTGTTTCTGGCGAACACTTTGGCGGGTTGCGGCCTGCCCGCTGGCGGCGCCGCAATCCGCCCGCCCGCGGGCCCGGCGGGTTCGGTTTCCGCCGCGCTTGCCAGGACACTGGCATTCCCGGCCATTCCGGTTTGGAGGGGAGATCCAGAGGGAATCACGTCCTGGCTATCTGGCGCGTCAGGCGGCACGGTTTCAACCGGGGACTGTGCGGGCTGTGCCGCTGCCCGCGGAATCGGGATGCCGGGTGCCACGCCCGTGTCTTCTTCTCCGGTACTCATTGCAACGCGAACTGCTGGGCGGCCACTTGGGAGTACCGGTTCCGTGATGGCGCCGGACTTCTGATAAGTTGGCTGCGGGTCCGGTTGCGTGGTGAGAACTGGAGTGGCGGGAGCGGCCACCATTTCTTCCGGCGTCGCAGATTGGCGCTCGGCAGGCGCACCTTCCGGAGGGGCCGTAGCCACCGGAAGGCCGGCCGGCTTGATCTCCATCGTCGTGTATGATCTCGGCGGCTTGGTGGATGCGGCTTCGACCGCGGGATCGGTCCCTGGTCCGCTATTTCGGGCGGAGTTCGCTGGTTCCACCGTCAGGTTGCCCGCCGCTGGCTGCACAGCTTGCCCCAGGGAAACCGCCGCCGGCCGAAGCTCGGCAACCGAGGGCGCCGGAAGCTCTGGCGGGGCGGGCGCGGACGCTCCCGCCGGAGTGGACTCCGCGGTGCTGCGCTCCGGCTTGGTCTGGGAGAAGTGCTTCCGCAGCGCCTGTGTGTGCGGTGAAGTGGCCGCGCCGCGCGCCGTTTGCCGGAGTGTGGCCAGCAGCGTGACCTCGGGAGGAGCGGTTTCCGCAGTCTGGGCCGTAGCCAATGGCACCCCATCCGCGGGTCCGGTCCCGGTTGCGGGGGAGGCTGGCTGGGGCAGCGGCGCGCTGCCATGGTCCGCGTCCGCTACCGTGGGTTGAAGCTCCGCATCGGGGGGATTCGCGCCCACGAGGGCAGCGCGCAAACCCCCCGCTAACGCCGCCGCGGGCAGTTCCGGAGGCTGCCCGGCGGCTCTGGCCATCCCGGTCTGCGGCACTGCGCCAGGACCGTTCCCGCCCCCGGCTTGCAGCGTAGGGTCCGATGACTCCTCATCCGTCACCGAATCTAGCACCGCCGGAAACGATGTCTCGGACGAACTCTGCGTGTCCCCCCGATGGCTGGCAGTCTTGGTCTGGCTACGGCCGGAGGACTGCGCAGGGGCTGTCGCCAACAGCGCCACGAGGTCGGTCGGAGCGGCTTGCGGGCGGGCGGCGGTCACGCCGGGGGAATTGCAGATCAGAGACCAAACCCCGCCAGCCGATTCTCAAAGGGTTACCGCGCCAGCCGCGCCAGAGAATTGTCTCCAGCCCCGTCTCGCGGCATTTTTTTGTCTCGGCGCGCCTTCTCCTATCCTTCCATATCGGCTGCGGTGCGCGTGTTTTGAACGTTCCTCCGCCTTTCCCCGCTTGGCACGCCACATGCATATTCCTCATCGCCATGGATCCACTCTCGGCACTTGCCGCCAGCGGCATGCGGGCCCGCATGGAATCGCTCGACCTCCTCGCCAACAACGTGGCCAACGCCTCCACGGGCGGATACAAGGCCGACCGCGAGTTCTACGGCCTGTATGTCGCGCCCGAAGCCTCCAGCGACGACCCAGTCTCCACCATGCCGGTCATCGAGAAGCAATGGACGGATTACTCGCAAGGGTTGATGCAGCAAACCGGCAATTCCCTTGACGTGGCTCTCTCAGGCAAAGGATTTTTCGCCGTGCAATCCGAGCGCGGAACCTTGTATACCCGCAACGGGAGTTTCCGCCTGGCCGCCGACGGGAAACTGGTGACCGCCGACGGCAACGCCGTTCGCGGTGCGGGAGGCGCGCCCCTGACGTTGAACCCATCGCGGCCGATCGATATTTCCAAGGATGGCACGGTAACTCAGGATGGTACTGTAATCGGCCAGCTCGAAGTTGCCGATTTTACCGGTGCAGGCGCTTTGAGCAAGCAGGGCAACAATTACTTTCGGGTTTCCGACCCCACCGTCAAACCGACGCCGGCCGCGGGGGTGGCCGTGCAACAGGGCAGCCTGGAAGCCTCCAACAGCGGGGCGGCGGAATCGGCGGTGCGCCTGGTGGGCATCATGCGCCAGTTCGAGATGCTCCAGAAGGCTATGACGCTGGGCTCCGACATGAGCAAGCAGGCGATCGAACAGGTCGCCAAAGTGGGTTAGTGACGACAGGTTCGTAACGACAGGAGTATCGCCATGATTCGAGCACTTTACAGCGCGGCCAGCGGCATGCGTTCGCAGGAAATGAACGTGGATAACATCGCCAACAATCTGGCCAATGCCAACACCGCCGGGTATAAGTCGCGCCGCGCCCAGTTTCAGGACCTGATGTACCAGAGCGTTCTCCAGCCGGGCACGGCCGCCGGGCAGCAGACCGTGGTACCGGCCGGGCTCCAACTGGGGCTCGGTTCGCGTCCCACCTCCAACGAGATTGTCTTCACCCAGGGATCGTTTTCCGAAACCGACAACCCCCTCGACCTGGTGATCCAGGGCAACGGCTTCTTCCAGATCACCCTGCCCAGCGGCGAACTGGCCTACTCCCGCTGCGGCCAATTCCAGCTCGACAAGAACGGCAATCTGGTGACCGCCAGCGGTAACATGGTGCAGCCGCAAATTACTTTTCCCCCGAACGCGCAGACCATTGCCGTGGCAGCCGACGGCACCGTCTCCTATACCCTGCCCAATCAGAGCGCCGCGCAACAGGCTGGGCAACTGATGCTCGCCAACTTCCAGAATCCCGCCGGACTGAACAGCCTCGGGAGCGGGCTCTACACACCCACCGACGCTTCCGGCGACGCTACCACCGGAACACCCGGCGGCTCCGAAGGCATGGGCTCGCTTCTGCAGGGGTACTACGAGCAGTCCAACGTCTCCATCGTCGACGAATTCATCAACCTGATCCAGGCACAGCGCGGGTACGAAGCCAATTCCAAGGTGGTCACGGCCGCCGACAATATGTATCAACAGGTCAACAACATCACGCGATGACGGGGAAACGATGATCCTACCCATGGTATTCGCGCTGGCCTGCCTGGCCGTCGAGCCGGGCGCGGATCGCATCCTGGCGGGCGACCTGGCGCCGGCTTTTCCCACGCTAGCGGCCGTTCCACCCTCAACCGAGATCGCGCTGGCTCCCGCGCCCGGCGTGGCGCGCGTGTTTCGCGCCTCCGATCTGCGACTGCTTGCGGAGCGCTTCCATCTGGACGCCGTGCCGGAGGCCGCTGGGCCCATTTGCGTGGAACGTCCCGTGGCTCCTCTCGACGCGCCGAAGTTGCTGGCGTCCATGCGTAAGACTCTGCCCGATGCGAGCATCGAGATCGTGGAGTTTAGCCGGCAGCCCGCGCCTTCCGGCGAGATCGAGTTCCCCGCCGCCGGCCTGCATGCCACTTCTACCGGCGTCCCGGGCAGCCGGCCCAGAACGGCTCTCTGGAACGGCGCCGTACTCTACGCCGGGACCCGCCGTTTCGCCATCTGGGCGACGGTCATTGTCCGGGTCACGGTTCCCCGGGTTCTGGCAGTGGCGGACCTCCGTCCAGGTCAGCCCATCGCCGCGGCGCAGTTGGCTGCGGAAACTCGCGAGGAGTTCCCCTCGGCCGCTCCCTTCGCACTCAGTTCCGGCGAGGTTGCCGGCCGGTGGCCGCGCCTTCCTATCCGCGCGGGTTCCGAGATCCGCACCGACCAACTTGAACAGCCCCGCGAAGTGATGCGTGGCAGCACCGTGCATGTGGATGTGCGCAACGGAGCCGCCCGCCTCGAGTTGGACGCCATCGCCGAGGTCTCGGGAACCGTTGGCGAATTCGTCTCCATGCGGAATCCGTCCTCCGGGAAGCGTTTCCGGGCGCGCGTGGAAGCCCCTGGCCGCGTTTCGGTGGATGCCGCACAGAGTCCCACAGGATCCAAGCCATGAAGCCCCTGATATCGATAAGTGTTTTCCTCGTCGCCGTTTCGCCGCTCGTGGCGGCCAAAAAGAAGCCCGATGCGCCGGGCAAGTCCCCCCTGGACCGCTATGTCTCGGAAGCGGATGCGCGCTCAGCGGTGGTCCCGCTGGCCACCCCTGGCGCTATTTGGCAGCCTGGTTCCCGTCTGGCCGATTCCGCGCGCGACATGCGCGCCAGCCAGGTGGACGACATTGTCACTGTGGTGGTAGCCGAGGCGGCTTCGGCCGTATCCACCGGCACTACCAAGACCCAGCGCACCTCCAGCGCCACCGGTTCGCTGGCGAGCGTGCCGGGTATCCCCAAGACCGCCTCCGCGCTCACCAACCTGATCAACGTTGGCGGTAACCAGAGCCTCAACGGCCAGGGCACCACCAGCCGAAGCACCACCTTGAATGCCACCCTGACCGCGCGGGTTACTCACGTGCTGCCCAACGGAGGCCTGGTCGTCGAGGCCACCAAGAGCGTGGAGATCAACGGCGAGCGGCAGATCCTTACTATCCGAGGCGTGGTTCGTCCCGCCGACATCGACACATCCAACAGCGTTCTGTCCAACCGTGTGGCGGAACTCGACGTGCGCGTGAACGGCAAGGGCGTGGTGGGCGATGCCATCCACCGGCCGTTCATCCTGTATCGCCTGCTCCTCGGCTTACTGCCTTTCTAGACCATGACCCCGACATCCCATCTGCGATGGATCGCACTCCTGGCCCTGCTCGCATGTTCCGCGGGCGCGGCCCGCCTCAAGGACCTGGTGGGCGTCGAGGGAGTGCGCGACAACCAGTTGATCGGTTACAGCGTGGTCGTCGGACTGGCCGGAACCGGCGACACCCAGCAGACCGTCTTCTCCAACCAGAGCCTGACCAACCTGCTCGAGCGGATGGGCGTCACCGTGAGTCCCACCGCGATTCGCGTCAAGAACACGGCGGCGGTGATGGTGACCGCGACCCTTCCGCCCTTCGCCCAGCCGGGGTTGCACATCGATTCCACCGTGGCCGCCGTCGCCGATTGCAGCAACCTGCAAGGCGGCATCCTGGTCCTCACCTCGCTTCGCGGCGCCGACGGCCAGGTCTATGCCGTAGCGCAGGGCCCGGTGGTGACCGGCGGATTCGCGGCCGGCCGGCGCGGCACCACGCAGACCGTCAACCATCCCACGGTGGGCCGCGCGCCCAACGGCGCCACGGTCGAGAGGCCGGCACCGTCAGTGGCGCCGAAGACGGTGGTGCGGCTGCAATTGCAGCAGGCCGATTTCACCACCGCCATGCGCATCGCGGACGCCATCAACCTCAAGTTCGGTGCCGGGACGGCCGGCGGTAAGGCGGCGGCCGCGCAGGCCGAGAACTCCGGGCTGGTCAGCGTGCTAATCCCGCCAGCCTATGCCGATCGCACCACCGCCTTTCTTTCCGAGCTGGAGAATCTCACCGTGGAAGCCGACCGGCCCGCCCGTGTGATCATCAACGAACGCACCGGGACCATCATTTTCGGCAACGATGTACACATCGCTCCGGTCGCTATCCTGCACGGTAACCTGAATGTCGAAATCCAGACCAGTTTCACGGTCTCCCAGCCTGAGCCGCTTTCGAACGGGACCACCGAAGTAGTTCCCAAGACCTCCGTCGCCGCCAAGGAAGAGAAGGCCCGCAACGTCTTATTAAAGCAGGGAGCCACGGTCGAGGACCTGGTGCGCGCTCTCGGCGCCATCGGATCCACGCCTCGCGACGTGATTGCCATCCTGCAAAGCCTGCGTGCGGCGGGTGCGCTCGAAGCCGACGTCGAGGTAATGTGATTCCATGAGCGATGTCAGCCTCTCCGTGGTTCCACCCCTTCCAGGGATCGCGCCCAAGGCCGGCAAGGCCGAGGATCCGGCCAAGATCCACGACGCCGCCCAGCAGTTCGAGGCCATCCTTATCGAGCAGGTGCTTCAGAGCGCGCATGGTGACGGCGGCTGGCTGGGTAGTGGCGAGGATTCATCCAGCAGTTGCGCCGGCGGTTTCGCGGAACAACAACTGGCGCTCAGCATGGCACGCAATGGCGGCTTTGGTCTGACGGACTTGATCACCAAAGGTCTGCAGCGTACCCGGTAGCGGAATCCTCTGGTGGATCTCTCCGCGCGGCCTTGCCGGGTTGCTCTCTAAACCGGCGCGGGACTCCCCGTCCGCACGCCAGCGGGGGCTGAAGACCGCTGTCTCCTAGAAACTCCAGGCATGTGAACTGCGCTCGGAAGGTGCCTCGGACGGCGCCTGGGCCCACGGGCTGGATGCCCATGGTCCCGGTGTCGCTTCCGGCGGTTCCGGTGGAATGGCCCATGGCGACGGAGCGGGTGCTTGCGGCTCCGCTGGAATGGCCCATGGCCCCGGTGTGGCTGGTTGCGCTTCCGTCGACGCCGCCCATGGCGCTTGAGTCGCTGGTTGCGGTTCCGGCGAGGTCACCCAAGTTGCTGGTATGGCTGGTTGCGATTCCGTTGAAACCGCCCATGAACCGGTTGCCAGTGGCTGCGGTTCCGAGGAGGTCACCCACGGACTTGGCGAGGCGGTCCGCGGCTCCGCTGGAACCGCCCACGCGCCCGGCGTGGCTGCGGCTGGTTCGGGCGTAACCGCCCAAGGCTGCGGAGTGACTTCGCGCGATTCCGCGGCAGCCGCCTGCCCTTCGGGCGTAGCTCCCGGCTGTATCCCTTCCCAACCTTCCACCAGCGTGGACAGCAGTCCCAGAACCTCTTCTAAAGGCTGGTCGGTTTGCTTGAAGTTCGCCTCGATTAACCGGCGGCTCATGTAGTCGTACAGGCGCGCCAGTCCCAGGCTCAGTTCCCCGCCGCGCTCGTGATCGAGCGAAGTGGTCAGTTCCGCCAGGATTGTGCAAGCCTTGGTGATGGCGCGTGCGCGCGCCGCAATCTCGCGGTTCGCCAGATGCCGCCGGGCTTCCTTCACCGCTCCGATGGCGGCTTGGTACAGCATCTTCACCAATTGCAGTGGTTCGGCGGAAAGGACCCGGCTCTCGAGGTACGCGTCATGCGCGTTCTGCCACATTCAACTGCCTCCAAGACCCTTATCGGTCCGCCTCCCGGCTTCTGGAGCCCTCAGGTCATGGTTTGTTTCATGTCCTCGGCCAGGCGCAGTACGTATTCCGGCGGGATCTGCGAGATCACTTCCTTTGTCTTGCGGTCCAAGACCCTGACTACCATGCGGTGGGTCTGCGGGTCCCGCTGGAAGTCCAGTTCGTTATCGCCGAACATCTCCGTGCCGTTGAGCGCCTTCACCGCCTGAACCACTTCCCGGTTCCCGGCGGCCTTGTCGACCGGCGCCGTGTTTGCCGCTGGCGCGGGCACTACCAAGGTGCGATCTACTGGTGCTATGTCCATAACGCCCCCTTCAAAGCAGATTCCACTGCCATCCTGACTGGTTTTCTGCTCACCTAACTTATCGGCAACGATTGGGGAACCTATAAAACCACTCTTCCCTGTAGAAATCGCCGCCGTGGACGAAAAGCTCCATGAAGGTTGCTATGGCCCAAAATGTTTCCGTGATCGGAATCAATGCCAACGAGTTACGCTGGATCCGAACCCTGGTTCAGCTCCTCCGCCACCCCGATCCCTCGGTCCCCGAGCTGACCCGCCAAGCCTTGCTCTATATGGCAGAGGCGGCCGGCCGGGCAGCCGCACCATCCGCTCCGGCTCCCGTATCTTCGCGAGCCCCCGTCGAGACCATGGACTTCGCCGGGTAGCCCCGTCCCCGGGCGCTGGTCTTGCGGGACAGCCACCGCCGGTGCCTTACCAGTTCCGGGGCCGGTTCCAGGGCCGGGCGCGCTCCTCTTCCAGGGCCTGCAGGCTCGCAACCGCTAGAACGGCGAACATAACCACCATGTATCCGCTCTTCGAAAAGATCCCCGCCACGGCGATGGCCACTGCCATGGCCACCGACAGAATCAGCGACTTCCGCCGTCCGCCTGCCGCATCGGATTGTTCGAAGAGCGCTCGCGACGCCTGGCCCCCATCCAGAGGATAGATTGGCAGCAGGTTCACCAGGCCCCAGTACAGGTTCACGAAGAGCAGGTCGTTCGCAAGCACGTACCAAAGGTAGGAAGCCGTTCCCGGAATAGCCGCTGAGGCGCCCGGAACCGCCCTCAGCCACGGCAGAAACAGATACCATCCCAGGCTGATGCGAGCCCCCGTGTACCATGCCACCCCCGCCACCGCCGCGGCGGCGCAAAAGCCGGCCGTGGGACCCGCCAGCGCCACCGTCAGCCGTGCCAGGCCGCTGCGCACACCCCGCCGGGGAGCGGTCAGCCCGCCCCATCCGTATAACACCACTTCCGCATTCGTCCCGAAGAGGCGAAACGCCCAAACATGGCCCAACTCATGCAATAGGATGGAAGTGAAACACACCGCCACCCAGATGAGGATGGCGCTGGTTTCTTCCTGGTTGGCTCCGGTCAGCAGGCAGGCCGCCCAGAACCAGAACTTGACACGCACCGGCACGCCGAAGATCCGGAAGCTCCATTCGCCGGCGTTGCTCTGCGGACAATCGGTCAGAGTGGGCATGCCGAGGCTACTTCACGGTGATAGTCAGCCCTGCCTGGCTTTGGTAGTTTCCAACCTGCACCACCACGGGTACCGATAGCCCCGGTTTCACGCCCGAGGGCACGTAAGCGTCGATCTGCGTCAGCCCGGCAATTAGCCCGGGCGCTGCGCCCGCGTAGGTCACCTGCGCCGCCAAGCCACCTATAGTCACCACCGGCTGCGTCACCAGCCGGGGCAGGGGTTCCACCACGGGCGCCAGCGCTCCGTCCGTCTGCGCCGGGTTGGTGACCCCTCCGCCCGTCAGGAAGATCTGGATCACGCTTCCCACCGCAGCCGGCGAAAGCGACGCGTTGAGGCTGGAATCCTGGTTGAGAATCGCCCCCGGCCCGGTGCCGCTCTGGTCCTGCGAGAAGATCCCCGGCGCCGCCGCCTGCACCGGAACGCTCATGGTGTTCGACGTTTGCTTCTGGTATTGCACCTGAACCGCGGTGCTCGGATTCCCCGCCACACCGTATGGTACGATGGCATTGATCTGCGCCGCCGACACGTACAGCAGCGTTGCCGGGGTGCTGTCGAAGAGCACTTGCACGCCTCCCAGCAAGTTGGGGATGGATTTCTTATCCGCGCTGAGCTGGAACGGAACGCCCGGCGAAGGCCCCATGTTGGTGCCCCACAACGTCACAATTTCTCCCGGCGAGACCACCCCCACCGCGTCGCTGGCCCCGTTCTCCACTAACGTGAGCTGGGGCGCGGGCACCGGGGCGGCCTGCTGCGTCACCATGAACGTTTGCGGGCCAACCTGAACCGTGCCCGTGCGCTCCGGGCCGGTATTTGGCTGTACATTGTATACTAAGCTGCCGAACCCGGTTCCCGTGGGCGAGCCAGTGAACCCGAGCCAGCCCACATTGCTGACCGCGGACCACGGACAGCCAGCGCCCGTGGTCACCGTTAGCCGGTTCCCGGTGACGCCGCTCGATCCCACCGTCAACGTGGCAGGCGCCAACGTCAGGTTGGCGGGCGAACCGTCCTGGGTGATAACCACCGACGGCGGTACACCCGCGGCCCCGGTTGCGAAGGAGAGGGTTCCGTTGCGCGATGTCGCGCAGGGATTCGCCGTTGCCGAATAAGTGAGTTTTCCGTTTCCGTAGCTGATCGCTCCGGAGTTCCTATTAGCCGGAGTGTTCGCCGAGCTGACCAGGTTTCCGGCGTCCAGCGTGAAGCTGAGCCAACTCTGGTTGCTGTTCACCCCCCACGCGCATGCCGTGGCCACCTGGAGTGGAGCGCCGGTGATGCCGCCTGCCGGGATCTCCGCCGATGGCGGCGAGAAGGCGTAAGCGCAGTTCGCGGCCATCTGATAAATCGGCAGCGCCACTGGGTTGGGAACTCCATACGAGGTTGCCGCCGCCTGGAAGTAGATGACATCGTTCCGCATCGCCCCCGTTGGGTTGGAGTCCGCGGTGTACGGGATCGACCCAATGCCGCCACCGGTAATGGTGAGCGAGGTAACGTGGATCCACTGCGACATGGCGTAGATGTACCAGCTACAGTTGTAGCCCGCGGGGGCGGTTACCTGAACGGTAATCGCGCCGGTAATGGTCTGCGACGACGATCCGGGCAGGAAATACGGGCCCGGATCCAGCGAATAGACGCAACCGGACTGCTGAGCCAGCAACGGCCCGGCAGCCGCCAGCACCAACGGCAACAACCATCTCATGCTTCGTATAGTAGCGCTTCCCGGCATGCCTTGAGTATCGCGGCCGCGCCTGGCGTATCTCCGTGCACACAGATGGTTCGGGCGATTCCCTGGCGCGCCAGTTGGACGGCCTGCGCGGCGGCTTCCACGGGGTCGGCGATCAACGCACCGGGTAGAGAGCGCGCGCGCAGCGACCCGTCCGCCTCGTACCGCCGGTCGGCGAACGCCTCCGGGACCGCGTCCAGGCCCATCCCGCGCCACACCTCCAGCGCCCGGCAACCGGCCAGGCCGAACACCGCCACGCCCGGCTTCCACCGCGCCACCCCTTCGCCGATGGCGCCAGCCACCGCCCGGTCGCGCGCCGCCACCAGGTAGAGCGCGCCGTGCGGCTTCACGTGGCCGATCTCGCCCCCCAGCCGGGCAACGATTGCCTCCAGGCGGCGGATCTGCTCGAAGACCGTGTCCGCGATGGCCTCCGCCGTCATGGCCATTTCGATGCGCCCGAAATTGGCCCGGTCGGGGTAGCCCGGATGCGCGCCGATGCGCACGCCGCGCTCGAGCGCCAGGCGCGCAGTCCGCTCCATGGTGGCATCGTCGCCGGCGTGCCCGCCGCAGGCGATGTTAGCCGAGCCGATCCACCGCATCAACTCGGCCTCGTGGGCGGCATCCTCCATCTCGCCCATGTCGCAATTCAGGTCGATGGTCATGCCAGGAGCCCCCGCGGCCTCAGTCCCCCAGGAACTTGCCGATCGGCCGCAAATCCTTCACGTTGTCGCAGACCGCCTTCAGCCCCGCGGTCAGCGGGATGGCCAGCAGCAGCCCCGGCGCGTCCCACAGAAACCCCCACAGCATCAGCGAAAACGTTACCACCAGCGGGTTCAGGTGCACGCGCGAGCCTACCACCTTGGGGTAGAGCAGATTCAGCGCCAACAGGTGCAGCAGCGACACCGATACCAGCACCAGCACGTAGGTCGAGACGGAGTTCTCCGGCAACGCCGCGAACAGAGGCGGCAGCAGCGCCAGCGGCAATCCGATATACGGAACCAGGCTGAGGAAGCCGCTGAGCGGCCCCACCAGCGGCGCCAGCGGCAGGCCCATCAGCCAGAACATCACCGTGCTGACCACCGCCAGGAACACGCCCAGAAACGAGTTCCCTACCACGAAGGCTCGAACCATATCCGCGATTCCCTGCAGGCTGCGCGCCGCCGCCAGCCGGTCCTCGCCGTGAAAGAGCTGAAGGAAACTCCGGTTGATGTGGTCGCGCCAACTCAACATGAAATACACCAGGAAGGGCACGAACGACACCATCAGCAGGATCTCGTAAACCGAGGCCAGGCGCGCCGTGACGAACGCGCCCACCGAGGCCGGTTCGGTGTGGATCCGCACCTCCAGAATGCCGTCCGGGCCGAGCGACAAGGGCTGCGGTTGCGCCGTACGCGCCGGCCGCTTCGATTTTGCGGCGGCCTCCTGCTGGGCCTTCTGCCGTGCCTGTTCTTCGCGCACGCGGCCCGGAGCGAACACCTTCAAGGTGCGGTCTTCGGATTCCGCGATCCGCTGCGAGATGCCATCGACAATGTCGCCGATCCGCTGCCCGTACTTCGGCAGGTCTTCGTATAGCACGGTGAGCTGCGAATAGGCCCCCATGGCCAGCACCCAGACCCCCAGCAGCGCCACCGTGCACACCACGAAGCTCGCCAGGCTGCGCGGCAGGCGGAGGCGCATCAGCAGCGCCACCAAGGGCTCCAGAATGAAGGCGATGGTCACCGCCGCCAGGATGGTGATGAACACCGCCCGGCCGAAATACAGCAAAGCCACAGCCACTCCCAGGCCCACCACCGTCAGGGCCAGGTGGTGCGTCTCCGGCGCCGAGGTGGCGGTACTGGCCGTTGGCTTAGTCGCGAGGGCCACTGTGGAGGAACCTTTCCTCGACTGTAACATGCCCCCGGCGCGCGCGAACCCCCCGGCTATAATGAAATTGCAGCCATGCCCGCCGGAGCCCGCATCCTCGCGCTGGACCTAGGCAAGAAGCGCATCGGCCTGGCGATCAGCGACCCGCTGGGCATCACCGCCCAGGGTCTTCCGAATCTGAACCGCATCAACAAGCGCAGCGACCTGGCCGAACTCGACCGCCTGGCCCGCGAGCGCGAGGTGGGCCTCATCCTCATGGGCAACCCCAAGAACATGGGCGGGGCCGAGGGGCGCCAATCCCGCTGGGCCAGGGAATTCGCCGGCGCCATCGAGGAGCGCATCGGTCTTCCCGTCAAGTTCTGGGACGAGCGGCTCACCAGCGTAGAAGCCGGCCGCGTGCTCCGTTCGAGCGGCATCAGCATCGAGAAGCGCGCGGCGGCGGTGGATCGCCTCTCCGCCGTCATCCTGCTGCAGAGTTACCTGGATTCTCTGACGTACGGGAGGGTGGAATGATACGCAGCATGCGCACCGCCGGTCTGCTATTCCTGCTGGCACTTGTGGCCGGCCTATTCGGGCTGTACCGCCTGAACCAGCCCTACCAGGGATTCCAGGGCGAGATCTTCGTCGATCTGCCCCGCGGACTATCCACCATGGCGATTGGCGGCCGCCTGGCCAACGCCGGAGTGGTTCGCTCCCGCTGGGAATACGTGGCCGCGCGCCTGGCTCGCCGGAGCCGCGCACCCAAGGCCGGCGAATACCGCTTCGACCGCCCGGCGTCCGCCATGGAGGTTTTCGACCGCATCGCCCGTGGCGACTCCTTCCGCTACTCTCTATTGATCCCCGAGGGTAAGAACATCTTCGATATCGGCGCCGCCGCCGACCAGATTGGCCTGTTTCCCGCCGCGCGGTTCGTCAAGGCCGCCTCCAACCCGGCCCTGATCCGCGACCTCGATCCCAAAGCGCCCAGTCTGGAAGGCTACCTATTTCCGGATACCTACAAGTTGAGCCGCCACGCCTCGCCCGAGGACCTGTGCCGCCTCATGACGGGGCGTTTCCGGGAGGTTTGGCGCGGCCTGGCTGTGGCCGGCAGCCCCCACGACGTGGTGACGCTGGCGTCCCTGGTGGAGAAGGAAGGCAAGCTCTCCGAGGAACGCCCCATGATCGCCGGGGTTTTCGCCAACCGCCTGCGCATCGGCATGAAGCTGGATTGCGACCCCACCACCATCTACGCCGCCGAACTCGACGGCCGTTACCGCGGCGTGATCCACCGCTCCGATCTGGACAGCGGCAACGTCTACAATACGTACCAGCACGCTGGTCTGCCGCCTGGGCCCATCGCCAGCCCCGGTTTAGGTTCCCTGCACGCCGCCATGAATCCCGCCAAGACCGAGGCTCTCTACTTCGTGGCGCACCCGGACGGCTCGGGTTCGCATGAGTTCTCCAAGGATGTGGCCGCCCACCAGAAGGCGGTCGAGATCTATCGCCGTGCCCTCGCCAAACCCGTCCGTTAAGCAGCGCCTGCGCGCCATTCTGGCCGAGGAGCGTCCCGCGGCCATCACAGAAGACGTGTGGCACGGGCTCCTAGGCCGCCTTGCTCCGGTATCGGAAAGCTACCTGCGGGACCTGCTGCGGGCCACCGGCCTGCCCTTTGCCCAACCCTACTGCGGAATCCGGCAACATTCCTTCGAGGAACTGGAGCAGTCGCTGCGGAAGATGCTGGAGGTCTACTCCGCCGCCATGGCGGCGGGGGACCGCAAGCTGGCCCGCTATTGCCGGAAGCAGGTGATCGCCGCCAAGGACCGCGCCCGTTTTCAGGCGCGCCGGGGCCGCACAGCGTCTGGGAAGGCCGAGACCCTCAGCGAAGACACGCCTCCGGCAAACGGGGCGGGGATGGCCGAGGCGCCCGGGCCGGACGCCGCGCTGGCAACCGCGGTGAAGGCAGCCGAGGCGCCCAGCCAGGTCACCACCCCGCCAATCGCGCCTGCGAGGGCCGAGAGCCCCACGCCCCGCGCCGCGCCAGCCACCGCCGCCGACAAGCTCGAAATGGCCGAGTGGATGCTGGTGTGGCTGGAGAACCCGGAAGTCTTCCCCGCTTGGGTGGAAGCGCGCAAGAAGTATCGTAACGCTGTGGGAGGCCCATTATGAAGCGAGCTCTGGCCGGCGCATGCCTGGCCGTTATCCTGTTGGGTGCGGCATCCGGGCAGGACGCGGACACACCATCCGCGTTTGAGACGGCCGATGTCCACTCAAGTTCGCCGGGCACCGAGGAGCGCGGCGGTTTCACTGGCGGGGGCCGGTTCGACATGCGCGGCGCAACCCTGTTGTCGCTCATTGCCGTGGCCTATGACGTGGATACGGACCTGGTCCTGGGCGGCCCGCCCTGGCTGAATTCCGACCGGTTCGATGTGATTGCCACGCCGCCACACCCAACACCATCGCCCGAGACCAAGCGCGCCATGCTTCAAGCCCTGCTGGCGGACCGCTTCAAGCTGGCCATCCGGCGCGAGATGAAAGACATGCCGGCCTACTTCCTGACGGTGGGGAAGAAAGGTCCGAAGCTTCAGCCGGCGGACAAACCGGGCACACCGAACTCCTCCAGAGTGGCCGGCACAGCGGGCGTGATTCACCGCGTCTGCAACGGTTACACCATGGCCGCGCTGGCTGAGTTGCTGCCCCAGGTTGCAGGGGTCTACATTGACCATCCGGTGGTGGATAAGACGGGGCTCACGGGAGCGTACGATTTCCAGTTGGACTGGATGGGCAAGGCACAGTATTTCGCCGCCAGGAAGAATCCCGGCGACGGTCCGCAGCCGGTCTCGATATTCGACGCCATTGAGAAACTCGGGCTGAAACTGGAACCGGGAACCCACCCCACTCAAGTAGTGGTAGTGGACAGCGTGAACCGGACACCCACGGCGAACCCGCCCGTAGCGGCGGCGAGAGCCGCAGCCGTTCCCACGGAATTCGAAGTGGCGGAGGTGCGGCCGTCCAAGCCCGGCGCGACAGAGCAAACAACCCGGATGCAGAACGGGCGGCTCGACCTGCAGGGTTACACGGTGAAGCGGCTGATGTCGATAGCCTTCGAGGTCGATGAAGCCAGGATCGCGGGTGGCCCGAAATGGCTGGATTCCGACCGCTTCGACGTGATCGCCAAGACGCCGAAGGACCTGCCTCTCGACGCGTTGCGGAGGATGATGAAGACGCTCCTCGTCGATCGCTTCAAGCTGGCGGTCCACAACGATGACCAGCCATTAGAGGTTTTCGCGTTGACCGTGGGAAAGCGTGGCGCGAAGCTCAAGGAGTCCGGCGGCGCGGTGCGTTCGGACTGCAAGATCAGCGTTGAGCTGAAGGGGCGAACCTACGTCTGCCAGAACACCACCATGGCGCAACTGGCCGAGCGCCTGCCCTCGGTGGCGGCGGCTTACATCGTCCATCCGATGGTGGACCTGACCGGGCTGAAGGGCGCCTACGATTTCACTTTGGTCTGGACCCCGAAGCGCGTCCTGCAGGCCGTTGCCGGCCGCGGCGGAAATGAGGGTGCCCAGGCGGACGGGATCGCCCAGGCCTCGACGCCGGCCGGCGAGATGACCCTCTTCGAAGCCATCGACAAGCAGCTCGGGCTCAAGCTGGAGGAACAGAAGCATCCCATGCCATCGGTCGTGATAGACCATCTGGAACGGCTGCCGGAGAATTGAGTAATTCCGGACGACCCTCCAAACGGAGCGGGCAGATCCGTGGCGCCCATCCCCCTCACGACCGGCTTGCGATGAGCTGCGCGTTGGCGCCATGGTACATTCGTGAAATCGCGAGAGGCAGGCAAAATGGGTGGCGTTTTGATGAAGAGGTTTCGTGCAGCGATCCGTTGCGGGTTGGTCCTGGCGCTTTCCTGGGCCTGCTTCCCGCAGACTCCCGATGGGGCGTCATTGTTCGAGGTGGCTTCGGTCAAGAGGGCCGACACGGGCAGGGCCACCGGCAGCCCTCTCGGTGCGATGGCTGTCGGCATAGCCTCGTTGCGCGGTGGCCCAGGCTCGGACGACCCGGAGCGCATCTCGTACTCCAACACCAACCTGCAGCTTGTCCTGATCCGTGCCTATGGTCTGGAGCGCTTTCAGATCTTTGGCCCGGACTGGATCGACACCGACAGGTTCGATATCGTCGCGAAGGTTCCAAAAGGCGCCACAAAGGAACAGTTCCGGTCAATGCTTCAGAGCCTGCTCGCGGAGCGCTTCCAGGTGAAGGCGCATCGGGAAACCAGAACGCTCCCGGTGTTCGCCATGGTAGTGCAGAAGGGCGGACACAAGCTCCGCGCCGCCGAGGGAACCGGTGAACCGGAGTTGAAGCATATCGAACAGACCATGCAGGAGTACGTGAAGCAGTTTAACTCCGGAGAGACGCTGCCTCCGACACATATTGGCTGCAAGAACATGACGATGGCCGACTTTGCCGGCCTGCTTGGTGTCCGTATCGCTTATGACGGTATCGACCGGAAGGTTGTGGACTTAACCGGACTTGCCGGGGCCTACGATTTCGATCTGAAGTACTATGGCTCCACACCTAGTGTCGCCGATCTCGGGCCGAAGATTTTTGAGGCGGTTGATCGGCAGCTCGGGCTGAAACTTGAGCCGCGAAAAACTCCGGTAGAGGTTTTGGTGGTCGATAGCGCGTCGCGGATCCCGACCGAGAACTAATTTGGTCTCCGGCCACAATCCGAGCGCAGTTCGACCGGCTGCAAGCCCTACTGGCGGGGGAGGGCGATGGATTCCTCGCTGCCGTGGGTACTCGCTAGAAATGAGGAACGAGTCCGTGGGGGCCACGGACTCGTCGTGTGCCGGCTTGCGCCGGGCGGGGATATTTGGCGGGATTTGAAGGCGGGATTTGGGCAGGGGAACGAGCGGAGCTAGCGGCGCCAATATCCGCCGAAGTAGCGATGACCTTCATAGTGCGGCCTGACCCAGACAGCGCCAGCGAAGGCGGGGCGTGTCCAGTAGCCGGCGCGCCATGCGTAGCTGGGGCCGGCGGGATACCAGTAGCCAGCCACCCAACTGTAGCCCGGACCGGGGCTGGGTGGAACATAGGCCACCACGCGTGGGGCCGGCATGGGAGCGTAGTACACCGGCGCGGGGACGCCGAAGCCCACGCCGAATCTCACCACCACGCGCGGGGCAGCCGCCAGAGCGCTCAGGCTTCCGGCCAGCACGATCAGGGCGAACAATTTGGTTTTCATCTTTTCCTCCAAGTACCGCTTTCTCATTTAGCGGTTACGCCCCTTCTAATGCAAATCCCTTGCCACGCGTAGTACGTTGAATCTAAAGGCCGCGCCGCAACCAACGCTGGCCGCTCGCCACCGCGCTGGTGGTTTTGGGCCAGACGCGGCCGAAACTATCGGTATAATTCGGGCATGGTGCGCTGGATGCTGTTGGCGGTCTCGATGCCGGGTCTATTCGCGCAGACCGGCGAGAACGTGCTCCTGGTGGTGAACCGCCGGGATCCGGTGTCGGCGCAGGTGGCCGCCTATTACCAGCCGCGCCGCCTGGTCCCAGCGAAAAACGTCTGCACTATCGATACCGCCCCCGATGAGGAAATCCTCTGGCGCACTTACGAGCGGGAAATCGAGCGGCCCGTGGGCGACTGTCTCAAGGCGGGCGGCTTGACCGAGCAGGTGCTCTACATCGCGCTGACCATGGGGGTGCCGCTCCGAGTGGATGGGATGGGCGGATCGATCGAAGTCTCCGAACATTCTTCGGTGGATTCCGAACTGGCGTTGCTCTACGGAAAGCTGAAAGGGGTCACGTACCCGCGCCCGGGAACCGTGCCCAATCCCTTCTTCATGAAGCGCGATACGCCCTTCAAGCACCCGCTGTTTCCTATCTACCTGGTGACGCGTCTAGGGGGCAACGACTTCAACGACGTGAAGGGCATGATCGACCGCTCCTTGTACGCCCGCAACCGGGGGAAATTCGTCATCGACCTGGATGCCAACCCGAATAACGGGGCCAACAACTGGCTGCGCAACGCGGCTATGCTGCTGCCGGCGGAGCGCGTGATTATCGATGAAACCAACAAGGTTCTCTACGACCAACGCGACGTGATCGGGTATGCCTCCTGGGGTTCGAACGATGGCAACCGCAAGCGCCGCTGGCTGGGCTTTCAATGGCTGCCGGGCGCCATCGCCACCGAGTTCGTCTCCACAAACGCCCGCACGCTGAAGCGGCCGCCCGAGAACTGGAACATCGGCTCCGACCCGAAGGACTGGTTCGCGGGGACGGGCCAGGACCTGAGCGCGGACATGATCCACGAGGGAGCCAGCGGGGTTTCCGGCAACGTCTACGAACCGTTTCTGGCGGGCTGCGCGCGGCCGGACCTGGTCCTGCCGGCGTATTTCGAAGGGCGCAACCTGGCCGAAAGCGTCTACCTGGGGCTGCCGTTCCTAAGCTGGCAGGGGGTGGTGCTGGGCGACCCGCTGATGTCCATCGGGCGGCCCGGCCGCTGAGGCGCGCGCCAGTACGGCCTCGGGCCGCTCCCTAACGGTCGCGGTTCTGTGGCCCCGCGGCCCGGTTGCCGTCCCGGAACCGCGACCGTTAGGGAGCGGCCCGAAGCGATGGAACGGCACCTGGCGCCTTGGGGCTAGGGCCGCGACGGATCGGCGTTCTGGTTGTTGAGCCGCTTCATCTGCTGCAGCCGGAGTTGCAAATCGTCCACGGATTTCGCCAGCACTTTGGCGTGAGATTGCTGCACGCTGAGGTCATTTTTCAGCTTGGCGATCTGGTCGTCCTTGGCCTTCGAGGTCTTTTCCAAATCCCGGGATCGGGCAATCTGAGCGTTCAATTGGGCCTTCAGACGGTCGGAATCGGCGGTCGTGGCGGCGCGCTTGTCCAGGGCATCCTGCAATTCCTTATTATGAGCGGCTTGCGTCCGGATCTCGCCCTTCAGCCGTTCCACTTCGGCGGCCATTACGTCACGCTCGCGAGCCGCTGGCGAGTCGTTGTCCGTGGCTGGGGCACGGGGAAGCTTTCCCACGAAGCTGCTGGATTGGCGACCCAAACGGCCTTCCGGCCCATCGACGCTCATGATGACGTCGACCTTTTCGGTTTCCCGCCGGAAGGTGAGCGAACCGGAGTGCAATTGGGTGGCGTCCAGCGGGTATGCCATGGGCGCGCCGCCACCGCTGGAGATCTCCATTGTGCCGCTGGTGGCGGCCCGCGTGGCAGGCGCGGTGTGGTCCCAGGTGATGCTCAAGTCGCCCTCGCGGTCGGCAAGGGTCAGACCCAGCGACGGGGCGGCGGGAAGTCTCATGGGAGCGGTATTGGCGCGGGGCCAAAGGCTGGTCAGGCCAGGCAACCACGCTGTGCGCGTTTCGTAGCCGGCAATCCCGAGTCCCAGGCAGATGACCACTGCCAAAATGGACTTGACCGGCCAGCGGCGGGAAGGTTCCTGTTCCAGAAAGCGGAAGTTGGGCTCGATGGCCACAGGACGCCGCTCCGGAACGCGGGTTGGCGTCTCGGGCTCACGCCTGCGAATGGGCGGCGGGGCGGGTGGCGGCGTGGCGATCTCGGGCTCGGGTTCGGGGGTGCTGGCGGGCTCGGGCTCAGGCTCCGGTTCGGGTTCGGCTGATGGCGAGGGCATGACGGCCAACGCCGGTGCGGGGCCGGGCTGCGCATCGGCACGCACGGAACTCCCCGTGACACCCGCCGCAAGCGGCTCCACAGGGAACTCCAGGTAACTCGCCTGGGAGTGGACACTGCCATCGGCCTCGCGGAAAAAGATGCCGGCCCGGGTCGGCTGGAACGTATGTGGCTTGAGCACCAGTGCAACGTGCCACTGCGAAGGGAAGAAGCGTTTGTGGATGTCGAGATCGACATCCGACAGAAAGATTCCGCTGCGGGTATGGGAATGGTACCAGCCCACGGGTTGGAAGCCGGACGTGTCCTTGCGGGCCGCTTCCAGCAAAGCCGTCAGGCGGTCCACGTCCTTGGGCGAAAGGGTGAAGGAAGGGCCGAAGGCGTGTTCGCAATCGAGCGGGGCGAAGTCGAGGATGGTGGTGGTCATCCCCTCCCGCTTGCCCAACAAGATGCCGCCGATTTCCACGCCGCCATGGGGGACGGAGAAGAAAGCGTCCACCACCGCGAGACGAATGTCATCCAGGGCCCTGAGGGAGTAGGCGACCCGGAAGGGACATTGGGCGGGGGCCCACGTCCCGAATATGTATTCGCTGGGACCTTCGGTCATCGGGCAATAGTCCGTCCTAAACGATTGTAGGCGATTCCGGGGGCTGGGGATGGGGGGTACGGTACAGTCGCGCCGCGTGCACTTATACTCAAGGAATGTCCGGCGTGCTACGCCTGGTGGCCACCCCCATCGGGAACCTGGAAGATATCACCTACCGCGCGGTGCGGGTGCTGCGCGAAGCCGACCTGATCGCCTGCGAGGACACGCGGCAAACCCGCAAGCTGCTGGACCACTACGGCATCCAGAAGCCCACCATCAGCTACCACGAGCATAACGAGGCTACCCGGGCCGGTGAACTGGTGGCGCGGTTGGCCGGGGGCGCGTCCGTGGCCCTGGTGTCCGACGCCGGCATGCCGCTGGTTTCCGACCCCGGGTACCGGGTGGTGCGCGCCGCCATCGACGCGGGGATCCAGGTGGAACCGGTGCCGGGCGCATCGGCGGCGCTGGCGGCGCTGGCGGCCTCCGGGCTGGCCACCGACGCGTTCAGTTTCGGCGGCTTCCTGCCGCACAAACCGGGGCAGCGGCTGAAACTGCTGGAATCGCTGGCGGATGAACAGGCGACGGCGATCTTCTACGAGGCGCCGCATCGCATTTTGGAATCGCTCGAAGCCATCGCTCAAGCGCTTGGGCCGCGGCCGGTGGTGGTGGCGCGCGAGCTTACCAAAATCCACGAAGAGTTCCTGCGGGGCACGGCGGAGGAAGTGCGGGCGCAACTGGCCGCCCGCGACGCGGTGAAGGGCGAGATCACGCTGCTCATCGGTAAAGCCACCGCGCCGCCGCCCGACGACACGCCGCTGCCCGAGGCGGTCGAGGCGTTGGTGTCGGGCGGCATGGCGAAAATGGACGCCATTAAACAGGTGGCGCGGCGGCGGGGCTTGTCGAAGCGGCAAGTCTACGACGCGGTGACGCGCTAGAAAAATGGTGTCTGACACCATTTTCCATTTATCCCGCTCAAGCCGAGCGGACTTGGGCTGGCAAGTGGTTTAGTTTCAATACGGGCATCCGCTCAACTTGAGCGGGAATCGGCGGCGGAAAATGGCGTCTGACACCATTTTTCCTTGACAGGCGGGATTTGTCCGTGATATCGTCAATCGACGATGACGATGGGTAAGCGATTGACCGGTGATCCGTGCTGCCCGCCGGGCGCGCCGGCGGCCGAGATGAGTCTGCAAACACTCGAAGGAGCGGAAGCCGACGAGGAACTGGCCAAATTGGCCAAGGCGATCGGACACCCCGCGCGGGTCCGCATCCTCCGCCTGCTGTCGCGCAAAGAAGCGCGCGTTTGCAGCCAGATTGTCGATGAGTTGCCGCTAGCGCAATCGACCGTTTCCGAGCATCTGCGCATTCTGAAAGAGGCCGGCCTGATACGCTGCGGGCCGGATGGCGCAGGGGCAGGTTATTGCATCAATTTCGATGGTCTGCGGCGCCTGAAAGCCCTGGTTGCCATCATCTGAGGAGGTTCTTTTTTTGTGCTCGCGATATCGTCAATCGTCGATATTCGATTTATCGGGAGACCGGGAGAATGACGCAGGTAACGGCGTCCAAGCGCCTGAACTTCTTCGAACGCTACCTCAGCTTTTGGGTGGCCGCCTGCATGATCTTGGGCGTCCTGCTGGGACGAACGATGCCCGGCGCAGCCGATGCTCTGCGTCGAGTGGAATTCGGAGCGGGCAGCCAGATCAACTTCCCCATCGCGGTTCTGATCTGGCTAATGATCGTCCCCATGATGATGAAGGTGGATTTCGCCTCGATCCGGCAGGTGGGCAAACGGCCTCGAGGGCTGTTCGTGACCCTCTTCGTCAATTGGCTGGTGAAGCCATTCTCCATGGCGTTCATCGCTTGGGTCTTCTTCCGGTACGTATTCGCGGCCTGGATCTCGGCGTCCGATGCCGGCCAGTACATCGCAGGTTGCATCATTCTCGCCGCCGCACCGTGCACCGCGATGGTTTTCGTCTGGAGCTACCTGACCGATGGCGATCCGGCTTACACCCTGGTTCAGGTGTCGGTGAACGATCTTATTATGCTTTTCCTGTTCGCTCCCATCGTCCGGTTTCTGGTGAACGGGGCGTCCTCGCTCCACGTTCCGATTGCCGTCCTGCTGTACGCGGTGGCTATATTCATTGTTGTTCCGCTCGCCGCGGGCGCCGCTCTTCGGGCATACTTCATTCGGGCACACGGTGCGGAGTGGTTCGAAATACGGCTCCTTCCGCGCTTCGCTCCGGTGAGTACCCTGGCGTTGCTGGCCACGCTGGTGCTCATTTTCGCTTTCCAGGCCGATAACATCCTCGGCAAACCGTTTCATGTTCTGCTGATCGCGGTGCCCATTCTTATTCAGGTCTACTTCAACTCTTCTCTGGCGTATGGACTTATGCGGCTGTTCCGGGTACGGCACGCCGTGGCGGCGCCGGGAGCGCTGATTGGCGCAAGCAACTTCTTCGAACTGGCGGTTGCCACGGCCATCGCGCTGTTTGGGCCCGGGTCCGGAGCGGCGCTGGCCACGGTGGTAGGTGTCCTGATTGAGGTTCCGGTAATGCTGTCGGTCTGCTCGTTCTGCAACCGGACGAAGCATTGGTTTCCCGAAGAGTAGAAACGCCTTTTGTCAACTTGCGGGATCGGACAGGCCCCGCGCTGGAGGAAGATATGACACCACGACATTTCAACGTTCTGTTCCTTTGCACAGGTAACTCGGCCCGCTCCATCATGGCTGAGGCGATCCTGAATCGGAAGGGTTCCCCGAACTTCACTGGTTATAGCGCCGGGAGCCACCCGGCCGGCCGCGTCCACCCTGAGGCGCTCAAACAAATAGCGGGTGCCGGCTTGCCGACGGACGGCTTTCGCAGTAAGAGCTGGGATGAGTTCGCCGCGCCCGGAGCCCCCACGATGCACTTCGTGTTTACGGTGTGCGACAGCGCGGCCAGCGAAGTATGCCCGGTCTGGCCGGGACACCCCCTGACGGCCCGATGGGGCGTGTCCGACCCCGCGGCGGTTGAAGGAACACCGCAACAGGTTGAGCGCGCCTTCTTCGAAGCGTTCACAATTTTGGATCGCAGGATCGGCTTGTTCCTCTCGTTGCCACTGGCCACGCTCGAGGAAGAAGTCATTCAAAGCGAGATCGACCGGATCGGCCGGCAATAGCGGGACCGCTGCGCGAAGCTGTATCGCGCGCGATCTCATCTCCTAATAACAGACGAAAGGACTACCGATGGAAATCGATGATGTGCTACCTGAGAAAGAACGGGCGCTGATCGCCCTGGGCGCATCGATTGGCGCCGGATGTCAACCCTGCACCGCGTACCACTTGCGGGCTGCCCGTGCCGCGGGTGCCTGCGACCGGGGCCTGTCGCTCGCAGTAGAGACCGCCCTGGCGGGACGCCAGAGCGCGACCGGCGCCATCGACGAATGGGCCGAGCGATGCCAGGGTGGCAGGCTGGAAGTGAGCGCCGAACTCCGCGCTCAGAAGCGGCTGATCGTGGAATTGACGTCTCTCGCGACGGCAGTAGCGGTCAACTCGGTGCCGGATTTGCAGGAACACCTGAAGGCGGCACTCGAAAGCGGCGCCAATTCCGCGCAGATTCAGGTGGCCATCGATATCGCCCGCCACATCAAGCGCACCGCCGAAGAGAAGATAGAGGAAGTTGTGAGCGGCTTGGCGGGCAGTGTCCAACCGGCCGCGGTTGCGCCGGCAGGAACGGATTGCGGCTGCTCGGGCCGCGCCAGGGGCGAAGTTGCAGCCGGGACGCTATCTTAGGGGGGCCGTGCAGGACAGAAGTGGGCGCCGGCGGCCCGCTATCGAGCCGCCGGCGCTTGAGGTTTCTTACAGCGGGAACTCGGCGCGGACAACGTCGTCGTCAGCCGGGTGGGTGAGGGTGAAACCGAGCTTCTCGCATAGCCGCATTACGTCGCGGTTATCGGGGAGAATGTCGGCGGTCAGCTTGGTCAGTTTCTCATCGCGGCCGATGATCAGCAGCCGCGCCAGCAGTTCCTTGCCGATGCCGCGGCCCTGCCACTGGTCGCTTACCAGCACGGCCACTTCGGCTTCGTTGGTGCCGAAAATCTTCATCATGCGGCCCACCGCCAGAATTTCGCTCTGGCCGGTCTGCGGGTTGATCCGCTCGGCCACCAGCGCCATCTCGCGCGTGTAGTCGATGAAGCAGATGCGCGTCAGCCGCTCGTGCGTGGTGCGCTGTTCCAGGTTGATGAGGTGGAAGTAGCGCAGGTACACGCTGCGTTCGGAGAGGGTCTCGTGGAAGCGCACCATGGCCGGCTCGTCTTCGGGCCGAATGGGGCGGATGTTGAGGGCGGTGCCGTCCTTCGCGGTCCACGGCGCCACGTAGCGGGTGGGGTACGGGCGGATAGCGCACTTGGGAACCTGGTCTATGGAGACTTCGGGACCGTGCACCACCACGCGGGCGTCGAGCGCGATAAGCCCGTCGGGGGAAGCCAGCAGCGGGTTGATGTCGATTTCCTTGATCCACCGCTGTTCCGCCACCAGGGCGCTGAAGCGGACCATCAACAGTTCGAGCGCCACCATATCCACCGGCTTGCGGCCGCGCACGCCCTTCAGGGCCTTGTAGATCTTGGTCTGCTCCATCATGCGGCGGGCCAGCGTGCTGTTGAGCGGCGGCAGGCCGAGCGCGCGGTCCTTGAACACCTCGACAAGCTGGCCGCCGGTGCCGAACAGCAGGACCGGGCCGAACTGCGGATCGAGGCTGGCTCCCAGGATCAGCTCATAGGCGTCCTTGAGCTTGATCATGGGCTGCACGGTGACGCCCTGGAAGTGCTGGGCGCCCACCTTATCGGTGACGGAGGTCTGGATGGCGGCGAAGGCGTGCCGCACCGCCTCGGCGTTGGCCAGGTTCAATGCCACGCCGCCCACATCGGTCTTGTGAGTGATGGTTTCGGAGTACAGCTTCAGAACCACCGGGTATCCCATTTGATCGGCGGCCTTGACGGCGGTCTCGGAACCGGCGGCGATCACGGTCTGCGCCACGGGAATGCCGTAGGAAGCCAGCACCTGTTTGGACTCGAACTCGGTGAGGATGCTGCGTCCCTCGCCGCGGGCCTTCTCGATGATGCCCTCGACCTGCTTGCGGTCGGGCAGCCAGCCGGAATCTTCCGGCGAGGCCGGCGTCTCGTAGAGGGCCTTCAGGTTGGAACTGTACTGCCACATGTAATTGAAGGCGCGCGCGGCGGTATCGGGGTACGGGAAGGTGGGGATGTTGGCCTTGTTGAGAATGGCCTCGCCCGCGGCCACGTCCACGCCGCCCATCCAGCTTGCCAGCACCGGCTTACCTTCCTGCCTGGCGAGAGGCTTCAACTGCTCGGCGATCTGGGTGGGGTCGGTCATGGCCTGCGGCGTGAGGATCACCAGCATGCCGTCGCTGTTGGTATCCTTGCCGGCGATGTCGAGGGCCTTGGCGTAGCGCTCGGGGGAGGCGTCGCCGATGATGTCCACCGGGTTGTTGTGGCTCCAGGTGGGGGGCAGGACGGCGTTGTAGGCCTCCATGGCTTCGGGGCTCAACTCCGAAAGCTCGCCGCCGCCCATGATGAGGGCGTCGGTGGCCAGCACGCCCGGGCCGCCGGCGTTGGTAACGATGGTCAGGCGCGGGCCCTTCGGGCTGGGCTGCTTGGAGAGCACTTCCGCCATGTAGAACAGGTCGGCGATGTTGCTGACGCGCAGCACGCCGCTGCGCCGGAAGGCGGCTTCCAGCACTTCGTCGCTGCCGGTGAGCGAGCCCGTGTGCGATGCCGCGGCTTTGGCGGCAGCCGCCGAGCGGCCGGGCTTGATGACGATGATGGGCTTGTTCAGAGCCACTTCGCGCGCCGCCGAGAGGAACCCGCGGGCGTCGCCGATCGACTCCATGTAGATCACGATGGACTTGGTCTTGGGGTCGTTGCCGAGGTAGTAGATGAGGTCGCCCCAGCCCACGTCCACCATCGAACCCACCGAAATAAACGCGCTGAAGCCCACCAGTTCCTTAAGGCTCCAATCCAGAACCGCGGTACACAGGGCGCCGCTCTGACTGATGAAGCCCACCGAACCGGGCCGCGCGATGGTGGTGGCGAAGGTGGCGTTCAAACCCGAGAGCGGGCTCATCACGCCCAGGCAGTTGGGGCCGACGATGCGGATGTTGGCCGCCCGCGCCTCTTCCAGCAATTTGCGCTCGAGGATCGCGCCTTCCTCGCCGATTTCCTTGAATCCGGCAGAGATGACCACGGCGCCGCGCACGCCGCACTCCCCGCACTCCTTGATGATTCCGGGGATGGAGGGTGGCGGGGTAATCACCACCGCCAGATCCACCTGCTCGGGGATCTCCGACACCGATTTATAAGCCTTGATTCCCAGGACGTTGGGACGTTTCGGGTTCACCGGGTACACGGTGCCGCCGAACGGGCTGGTGACCAGGTTCCACAGCAACGTGCGGCCCACGGTATTGGGGTTCTCCGTAGCGCCGATCACGGCGACGGTCTTGGGAGAGAAGAACACGTCCAGGGGTTGTTTCCCCCGGCGCTGCATTTTCTTGCGGGAAGCCTTGTTTACTGACATGGTTTTTGGGTATCCGAACTCGTGCCGGGCGCGGTCTGCTCGGTAGCATCCACCACGTCCGGGAAATTGTGCCCGCTCGCGCGAGCCATGGTCTCGATGAAGGAGTCGGAAGCGGTTTCGGGGCGACGTTGCCTTGCGTCACGGGCGGTCATATCGCGGCGGATCAATGAATCGAATCGAAACATCCGGCTCCGTATCGAGGGAATGATTCACAGAGCACCCCGTTTTCCAAAGAAGTGAGCTTTAGAATCAGCAGCTTATGGGCCGTGTTGAGGGGCGGATAGGGTCATATCACCCAACCGGGCCGGGAAGGCGCGGAAACGGTGCGCCGCCGAGGGAGTTTGCTGGGAACGCCGCGTTCCCGGCGTTGACTCCCATCGAACTCCGCCAGTAAACTGAGGGTTGTTCTAGCTCAAGCAAGGTTGATCATGATAACGGGTCGCCGTCCGCCTGTTGTTATCGCCGATTCGAGGCGAAGTTTGGGAACTTCGATATTCGATGAGTGACACCACCGGGATCAACTGGGTGTACTTCCCCAAGTCTTCGCCTCCGCCTGAATTCGGCCTTCGTATCGTCTCCCTGTTCGAAGAAGCCGCAGACGCTATCGACTCCAGCACGAGAGTCGGCCAACACAGCAACGCCGTCATGGCGCTGCTCCGGCCCGGTCTGGAGACGCTCGGATTTCGAGTCGAGAAGGGAAAGACAGCCGAGGACAAGATAGTCGTTCCTGTCCTGTTCGGGCGCAAGGGAAAGGTGCTGAAGTGTTTCAACGCCGATGCGCACGCTGGCTACGAGGGTTGGGTGCTTGAGGTGGAGGCAGGTCGCGCCGTTGACAACAACCAGTTTCTGAAGGACATTTTCCAGGCGTGCATGATGCATGACGTCCTTAACCTCGCGATAGCCGTCCGCAACAACTACCGCAACTCGGATGACTTTTCCAAGGTCGAGAATTTTCTTGAGACCCTCTATGTTAGTGGGCGGCTCCAACTCCCTCTCAAGGGCATCCTCCTCATAGGCTACTGATCGACCTCCATCACCTCGGATTCTTGCGCCGATTTACGCCAGACGCGACGCATGCCGTGGCCCCGGCGTTGGGGCAAGGTAGCGGTCCGCAGTCCCTCTGTCTGAAGTCAAGTTGCCTTTGACGCTATCATAGTCAAATGGAAGAAGTTCGTATTGGCATCGTAGGCCTGGGCACGGTCGGTTCGGGCACCTTGGCCATCCTGGCCGAAAACCGGGATAACATCGCCGAGAAGCTCGGCTTCCGCCTCAAGGTAGCTGCCGTGGCCGATCTCCTGGTGGCTTCCAAGCAGCTACCCGAGGGGCTCGGTCCCGTTTTCAAAACCACCGATTGGCGCGAGCTGGTAGCGCATCGCGACGTGCAGATCGTGGTTGAACTGGTGGGCGGTACCGGGGTGGCCGCCGAGATCATCGATGGCGCCATCGCCAACGGCAAGTCGGTGGTGACGGCCAACAAGGCGCTGATGGCCATCCACGGTCCGGACATTTGGGACCGCGCCATCGCGGCCGGCGTCAACGTGGCCATGGAAGCCAGCGTGTGCGGCGGCATTCCCATCCACACCGTGCTGCGCGAGGGCATCTCCGGCGACCGCGTCACGGCGCTCTACGGCATCCTCAACGGCACCTGTAACTACATCCTCACCGAAATGGAGCGCCGCAGCACGCCGTTCGAAGAGGTGCTGGCCGAGGCGCAGCGCCTGGGCTTCGCCGAGGCCGACCCCAGCGCTGACGTGGACGGTTTCGACGCGCGCAGCAAACTGGTGCTGCTGGCGGCCCTGGCCTTCGGCGAGCGCATCACGCCGTCGGACGTTTTCATGGAGGGCATCCGCCGCATCACCCCCATCGACTACCGCTACGCCCTGCAGTTGAAACACACCATCCGCCTGGTGTGCGGCGCGCGCGCCACGCCCGATGGGCTGATCCTGTTCGTGCGGCCGGCCCTGATTCCGGTTTCCACCATCCTGGCGGGCGTGAACGGTTCCTACAACGCGGTGTGGGTGAAGGGGAAGTTCGGCTCCGATACGTTCTACTATGGCCGCGGCGCGGGGGCGCTGCCGACCGGTGTGGCCGTGGTCAGCGACCTCATGCGGGTGGCGCGCGAAATCCGCAGCGGCAGTCCGCAGCGCGTGTCGCCCTTCGCCCACGAGCGCCTGGGCGAAACCAAGCCGGTCTCCATCGAGGTGCAGAAATGCGCCTACTACCTGCGCTTCCGGGTGGACGACCGCCCCGGGATCATCGCCAAACTCGCGGGCATCCTGGCCAGCAAGCACATCAGCCTGGAGGCCATTTTGCAGGAACCCTACGACGGCAAGCACGACCTGCCGTTTGTCATAACCGTCGAGCCCACCTCGGAGCAATCCATCCGCGAGGCCGTGGCCGAGATGTCGCGGCTCGATTTCCTGACGGACGCCCCTCTGGCGCTTCCCATGGAGACGGCGTTATGAAGAAGCTCGTGGTTTGCGGCGCCCTGGCGCTGGGGCTGGCCGGCTGGCTGCCGGCACAAGTGGCCACCGGAGCCAATTCCAAATACCAGACCCCCGAAGACCGCGCGAACATGGCCAGGAATCTGGCCGACCCTCACCGCGACCAGGCGCAGAAGCCCGCACAGTTGATGGTCCAGATGGGGCTCCAGCCGGGCATGACCGTGGCGGACGTGGGAACCGGCGTCGGGCACCTGCTGCCGTTCTTGAGCCGCCGCGTTGGCGAGAAGGGCCACGTGATCGCCGAAGACATTTTCGACGATTTCCTGGCGGCGGCCAAACAAGCGGTCGAGGCCGAGAAGCTCACCAACGTGACCTTCGTCAAGGGGAACGAAACCGACCCAATGCTGCCGGAAGCCGGCGTCGATATGGTCCTGGTGTTCGACGTGTACCACCACTTTGATTACCCCGAGAAAATGTTGGCGGGGATTCGCAAGGCCCTACGGCCCGACGGCAAACTGGTGATCGTGGAGTACTACAAGCGGGAAGGGGCCATGGCCAATGGCACCGCGCTCACCCATATCCGGCTGGACATGCCCGACCTTATTAAGGAAGTCGAAGCCAACCACTTCCACCTCCTGGAGGAACGGGAGCGGATCAAGAACGTCGAGTACATGCTGATCCTCGAAAAGAGTTAGGAAAACATGAAATCCCTTTTGCGATTTGCCGGAGCGGTGGCGCTGCCGCTGGTCCTGATGCTTCCCTCGGCGCCGGCCGCCGATAAGCCCAAGCCGGATGCCGCCAAGGAACAGGGCATCACGCGCGAGCAGGCCGACGAAATTCTGGATGAGTTGCGCCAGATCCGCCAGTTGTTGGAGCGGCAGCAGCAGAAACCTCAGGCGCCGCCCGAGCCAGTGCGCGCGCAGCTCGATCTGAACGGCGCCGAGATGCTGGGCTCGCCCACCGCGCCCATCACCATGGTCGAGTTCATGGACTACCAGTGCCCCTTCTGCCAGCGTTTCCAACTTGAGACGTTCGCTAACATAAAGAAGCTCTTCATCGACACCGGCAAGGTGCGGTTCTTCAGCCGCGACCTGCCGCTCGATTCCATCCACCCCAACGCCATGCGCGCCGCCATGGGCGCCCGCTGTGCCGCCGAACAGGGGCAGTTTTGGAAGTTGCGCGATATCATGGGAACCAATCCCAACAAGCTGGAGTTGGCCAACCTGGTGGACGACGCGGCATCCCTGAAAATGGATACGGTCGCCTTCCGCGCATGCGTCGAGAGTGGGAAGTACCGCGAGGCGGTGCAATCCAACCTGCTCGAAGCCCTGAAGTTTGGCATCGGCGGAACGCCCTCGTTCGTGGTGGGGAAGACCACGCCCACGGGCGTGGATGGCGAGGTGGTGGAAGGCGCTCTGCCACTGGCGGAATTCGCCAAGGCGTTTGCCAAGGCGGAAGCGGGGAAGTAGCCATGCGCCATGCCGGCGTGATCCTGCTGATCGCGTTTGCGGCGTTTGGCCAATCCGCGCCGCCGGTCCGGACGTTCGAGGTCGCTTCCGTGAAACCGCACGACTGGCGCACTCCTAACATGGGCGTTCAGACCTCCGGCCTGCGGCTCACCGTAATCGGCGTGAACCTGCGGGGGCTCGTCATGTGGGCGTGCAACGTGGAGAATTTCCAGGTCTCCGGCACGGCGCGGCTTCTCGGAGATGAAGACACGCGCTGGGATATCGCCGCCAAGGCCGAGGGCGATGCCGTCCCGAGCAACGCGGAATTCCGGCAGATGCTGCGGGCGCTGCTGGCCGACCGCTTCCAGCTCGCGGTGCATCGCGAGTCGCGCGAGATGGCGGTGTACGCAGTAGTGGTGAGCAAGAGCGGGCCGAAGTTCAAGGAGAGCGCCCTGGAGGCCAGCCCCCTCGCCGAGATCATACACGACCCGCGAAATGACCGCGTGGCCATGGCGAAGGGCACCCTGGCCGAACTGACCGAGATGCTCGGTAGTATCTTGTCCCTGGGCCGCCCGATAGTGGACCGGACGGGGCTTCACGGGGCTTACAGCATCAATCTGACTTACACTCCCAGAACCCGGGCCAGCCGCGAAGGCGAACCCGATCCCAGCGACATCGACATCTTCACGGCGGTTAAGGAGCAACTCGGCCTGAAGCTGGAGCCCCAGAAGGCCATGATCGCGATGCTGATTGTGGACCGTGCGGAGAAGCCGTCCGCCAATTAGGCCCAGGCGGCCCTACCGCCTCAATTCGCCTGGCGGATCTGCAACGCCGTCACCTGCCGGACCCACCTTCCGCCCCGCTTCTCGCCCGGCACGACCAACTGAAATGGACCGTCCTTCTCGGAAAGCGGCTTGCCATCCCGCTTCATCACCAGGTAGATGGCTTTGTCCATGAAGCCCGGATCCAGTTCCGCCCAGGCGAACACGGCCCGATAGTTGTCCCTGGCCTGCACCACAAGGTAGTACGACGCCGCGGTGGAGTGGAACTTCTCGCCCAAGGGCAGATCCACCTTGGCAAGCGCATCCGCCAGGAGGACGCCTTCGAATGTTACCGCGGTTCCGTGGTCCGTAGTTTTCACGGTCTGTTGCGGCAGCTTGAATAGGTCGCCGGCCGTGACTTCGGCGGTCTTGCCGCCGATGCCAGTGATGGTAATGGTGGCTGGTCCGATATCCGGAGGGAAGTAATGTTGCCGCGCGGGTTCCTGCCCATGCAGAGCACCCAGGGCGGCAAGGAGGATAGCGGATGTCGAGGCAATGCGGTTCATGATCCTGTCCTCGTGGTAATTGTACAGCTTCCGGCATCAAGATGAACTCGCGGCGCCAGTGCCCGACTCCGCCTTTTCTCTACGAGCCGGCATAGGTCTAACATGGTGGCATGACCTGGGAGAAAGACGGCAGTTCGCTGGAGATTCGGACGCAGGGCCAGTTGCCGGATGGACGGCCCGCCTTGGATGAGATCGTGGCTCACGGCGCTTTCGTCCACCTGGAACAGATGGCCCACGATCATTGGTGGATGGGACTGGAAGCCGGCGGGAAGTACTTCCATCTGAACTTCGGGGTCCAGGGCGGACACCTGTGGGTCCACCTGTCCGGCCAGGACGAAGAGGGAGCGGAATGGGAAGGCGACAGCCGGGAATTGCCCGTTCCTGGAGGTGAAGAGTAGCCCTCCCGCGGCGGTTCAGCCAGTTAGCTCCTCACCGCCGCTCAGCGTCCGCGAGGATTTCCGGAGTGGGCAGGATCAGGTGGATGCCCGCCGCGTCGGCCTCGTTGGGGTCCGCAAACGCATGGGTCCGGTCGAGGATGAACCGCGCCTGGTCCAGCGCCGCGAAGTCGACGGATACGGTGTAACGCTGCGCGAAGTCGAGCATGCGCACCAGGGCGCCGGGGATGCCGTTTTGCGAGAGCGCCTTCAACGCTACAAGATAGTTGTTGCGGTAGACAGTGGGCACGATGATCCGGCTCTCGCCCGCCGCCACGAGTTCCGCGTTCATCATGATCCGGGCCGCGCGGCCGTTCCCGTCCAGGAATGGATGGACCTCCGAGACGAGGAACATCATGAAGATCGCGCGATGAAGAGGGCTCCCGAGACTCCGGTAGATTTCGAAGCCCTTGACCAGGGTGCCCTCAACCAGTTCCGGAGTCACGAAGACTGTGGATCCGGCGCGATTGGCCTCGGTCTTGAAGTGTCCCGGTGACTTATCGGGCCGGCCTTCCAAGATCCACGCATGGCGGCTCTTGAGCAGCGCCGTCAATTCCTCGACGGATCGGGGAATTCGCGACATTTCCAGGGGGTCGGAAACCACCTTCCAAGTGCCGAGCACGTCGTGAGCGTCCGCTGGGCGCCCCCTCGGGATGTGCCCTTTGAAAACGATGTCCGCGGCTTCCTCCACGGCGAACTCCGTGCCTTCGATGTAGTTCGAGAAATAGGCTTCGAAAAACGGCAGCGCGGGGCCGTCGGTGGGGCGCGCCAGGCGCGTCACCGGCGCGGCGCCGGCCAGTTCGGCGTGCAGCCGCTGCAACAGGTCGAGCCGCAGCGGATCGTAGGGCAAGCCGGCGGCGCGGCTCAGGGCCACGGGCGATTCCAGATGCGTGCGGCGAGTGCCGAGAAGAGTCCCGATCAGCGCGTCAAGGCCCTGGAATTCGCTTCCGAGGTCCAGTTCCTCCGCAATTCCGCGAGCTTCGTCTCGCAGGCGCTGGACCGAGGCTTCCCCGCCGCGCCGGAGCATTTCCTCCAGCCGTTCTTCGATATCGCGCCTGGGCAATGTTCGCGCAACGCCGCGTCGCGCGCGAGACACCCGCAGGTTCTCCAGAAATGCCCGCGCTGGGGAAGCGAGGCGCAAACCGCCAATGAAAGGCCGGTCGCTCGCCAGGGGTGGCGCTCCCTTGCGTGGCCGCAGGGTCACTCCCGGCAGAACGATGTCGCGCTTGTGATCGGCAACGAGAAACACGGAACCGTCCGGCGCCGGGCGGTTTTCCAGCGCCGTGCGGTCGGCGATGAGGGCGCCAGGCAGATAGGCCGCCACCAGCGGCCAAAGGTTGCGAAGCACGACCTGCTCTGGCGGGTCCTTGAGGTTGCGCGTGTAAAGGCGCGACCCGAGCTTGCGCAGGATTCCGCTCCTGACCTCACGGGAGACGGCGGAGGCGAGCTCCGCATTGGAGACGAAAACCTCGGGCATGGCGGAGAAATCGGGCATTAGGACGGTCCCTGGCTCATTCTAGAGCAAGGTTTTGGGGTTTAGCAAGCCACTTTCGATAGTTTTCGGGGGTTAGCGATGTTCCGCAGCCAGGCGCTTGACGTGCGGGGCCGCCGCTTGCATGAAATCGCGGCGACCGTCATGGTCGGTTGTGCCGCAAGTTGTCCATCGCCCAACAGTACTCGATAACCAGGAATGGTATCCATTCGCCGAGGTGCTTTGCCAGAAGTATCCAAATCCCGAACGTGAGGGCGAGAGTCTCTATGATCCAGAAGATCCCGTCGAAGATCTCTTCGTGGCGGGACGTGGCTTCGTTGTTGGTGATGTATCGAAGGAATCTCCGCATGACCCTATTCTCTCCCGAGAGTCCGGTCATCCGGAATTCGGGCAGTGCCGGGACCGTGATCCGTCCACGAGGAATATCGGCCAATTTTCAAGGAAGCAGCAGCGCCACTCGTTGACGGGCCTTCTGGCATGCGGATGCCAGCCCCCTGTCGAACGTCACGAGCGTCGCGCCCGCAACCTGGCTGACCGCGAGAAGATAGCAATCGCCGAGCGCCTTCGGCGACGACAGGCGGGAAACCGGCCGGGTCGCCACACGGAAAGCCCCGTCGAGCTCAAACGCCTCCTGTTGGATTCCGACTCGTGAATCCTCAAGCCACCGGTCGTACACCTTCCAGGCTTCGCCGACGGTCCGCACATCCTTACCCATCACCGCGGACGTTGCCAGCAGCCGCAAAAGCCCGATTTGCGTGAACCGGCAAAAGAGAAAGCGGTCGTCCTCCTGCTGGGAAAACCAGTCCCACGCGGGGCCGGAGTGCATGTGGTTGGCCCAACTCAAGGCCAGCCACACGTTCAGGTCAGGCAAATAAGACGTCGTAGGGATTCTCCCTGTCGGGGCTGCCGGCGCCGGACTTGCCCTTCTTTCCCACAAGCGGTCCTGTAACTCGCCGCGACGGGAGCGGCCGGAATCTGCTCTCGATGGCGCCGGTAATCAGCGAACGAATCGAGGTATGCTCCGCTGCCGCGCGCTGCCGGAGCGCGGCATGGAGATCGTCGGGAATATCGACCGTGGTTCGGACGCTCATGCCATAATTATGTCATGGTTCAGTGTCCGGCGCCAAACATGACGGCCAACCGCGTCTGACCGTGGGCAAGCCTCTTGACCGCGGTATACAGATGACCGCCGAAGGCATCAAGAATGATGGCATACCCCGCGAACTTCGATCCCGAGAAGAAGGCCATCAACGTCACTTTTCCCGATCTTCCGGAGGCCATCACGTGCGGCTATTCGGAAGAGGAAGCCAGGGAGTACGCGGTGGACGCGCTCGAAACCATCCTCTCGGACTACATCAAGCGCCGCCTCGACATTCCGAAACCCGGGAAGGCGCGCGGCAAAGGACTGCGCCTGGTTGTGCTCCCGGCTCTGTCGGAGGCGAAGGTGCGGTTGTATGAAGCGATGCGGTCCCAGAGCGTTCGCAAGGCGGACCTGGCGCGGCGCATTGGCTGGCACAAGTCGCAGATGGACCGCCTTCTGGACCTTAAACACGCTTCCCGGCTCGATCAGATCGAAACGGCGCTGAAGGGACTGCATCTGCGGTTGGCCGTGCAGGTGGAGAACTGGGCTGCCTGAGGCTGGGTCTGGCCGGTCCCGAAACGCGCCATCCACACCGCTTCCAAGTCTCCAGTCTTCGTCCTACGATTGAGGAATGGAACGGCGGGACACGGCACCACCCATGGACCTGGCTTCGCTAGCAAGGCTGTGGCCGAATCGAACCCACGAATCCAACTGGATGAAAGACGCCATATGCGCGCTGGGGTTTCACCGCTGGTATCCAGTGGAAGTGAGCGGCCCCAGCGGGATAGTCAAGTGTACCTTCTGCCGCTGGTGCACAAAGGTGAGTGTGCAAGATGCCGGTCCGCAGGCAAACCGCCCGTGAGCCCGCTCACCCCCCGATCGAGTACATCGGCCGCGGCGGGGCCACGAACTGCGTGGCGCCGATCTCGTGGCCAGCCCACTTGCGCGACAGGTTGCGGCGCACCAGCGCGGCGATCTCCTCGTCCGTCGCACCCGCGCGCATCGGCCCCTTCACGTCGTCCTCTTCAATGGCGAACAGGCAGTAGCGCAGCTTGCCATCGGCGGTGAGGCGGATGCGGTTGCAGTTCAGGCAGAACGGCCGGCTGACGCTGGCGATGAAGCCCACCCCGCCGATGCCGTCGGCGAAAACGTACTCGCTGGCGGGGGCGCGCGGGTCGGGGTCCGGCGCCGGGATGAGCGGCGAAATCTCGCGCGAAAGCGTGGCGGCGATCTCATCTGCGGTCAGCACCTTGGCGCGGTCCCACAGGCCCTGCGCGTCCAGCGGCATGAACTCGATGTAGCGCACCTCGAAGCCGTTGTCGCGCGCGTAGCGGGCCAGCGGCACGACGTCGGGCTCGACCAGGTTCTTCACCGCCACGGCGTTCAGCTTGATCCTCGGAAAGCCGATCTCGCGTGCCAGCGCCAGGCCCGCCAGTACTTTGTCCAGCTCGTCGCGCCGGCAAATCCGGCTGAAGCGCTCGCGGTCGAGCGTGTCCAGATGCACGTTGAGCCGCCGCAGACCGGCGTCATAAAGCGGCCGCGCGAGCTCGGGCAGCAGCACGCCGTTGGTTGTGAGCGCCAGGTCGGTAACCCCCGGAATGGCCAGCAGGCGGCGGATCAATTGCGGCAGATCCCGGCGCACCAGGGGCTCGCCGCCGGTCACGCGGATCTTGCTAATGCCGAGTGAGACGGCGATGCGCGCGAAGCGCTCGATCTCGTCGAAGTTCAGGATCTCCTCGCGCCGTTCGAACTTCACGCCGTCTTCCGGCATGCAATAGAAGCAACGAATGTTACAGCGGTCGGTAACGCCGATGCGCAGGTTGTCGTGGAAGCGGCCGAAGGAATCGACAAGCGGCGCCATTACTTCACAGCCAGCATCCTCTCGAGGGGGCGCAGGGCGCGCGCCGCAATTCCCGAGGCCAGTTCGACGCGCGGCTCCAGATTGAGCAGGCAGTCGCGGAGTTTTTCGAGCGTGTTCCGCTTCATGTACGGGCACTCGCTGCAATTGCAGTTTTCGTTGGCCACGAAGTGGAACCGTTTGCCGGGGCAGCGCCGCTCGAGCGAAAAGCGGATGCCGCTTTCGGTCATGACGATGAACTCGCGGGCGAGGCTAGCGGCGCACCAATCCACCATGGCCGAGGTCGAGCCGACGAAGTCCGCCATCCCGAGCACCGATTCGGGGCACTCCGGATGGGCCGCCACTTTCGCGCCGGGATGCTCCGCCATAGCGGCCGCCAGACGGCGTGCCGGGAACGTGGCGTGGACGATGCACGAGCCCTGCCAAATTTGCATGTTCTCGCGGCCGGTTTCCTTCTGCACGTAGGCGCCCAGGTTGCTATCGGGCAGGAACAGCACCGGCGTCTCGCGCGGAATGGAGTTGACGATCCTGACGGCGTTGCGCGAGGTGCACAGGATGTCGCTCTCGGCCTTCACTTCGATGGAGGTGTTGATGTAGCTGACCACCGTGTAACCGGGGTTCTTCGCGCGGAACTCGCGCACCGCCGGGGCCGTGCAACTGTCCACCAGGCTGCAACTGGCTTCGCGGTCGGGCACCACCACCACGCGGCTGGGGTTGAGCGCCTTCGCCGTCTCCGCCATGAACCACACGCCGCAGAAGGCGATGGCGTCGCCGTCATACTCGCGGGCCTTGCGGGCCAGTTCCAGGCTGTCGCCGATCACGTCGGCCAACTCCTGAATCTCGGGCTCCTGGTAGTGATGCGCCAGCAGGATGGCGCGGCGCTGCTTCTTCAGATCCAGGATCTCGTCGGCGAGTGTGGGTGCTGCAATCATCGGGGGCGTTGTATTTCAGTTTAGCAACAGAAGAGGGGCCGGACGGATTTGCCGCCGGTTTCCACGTGTTACGATCAGAGCCTGGAAATGGGCGAGGACAGGCTGGAATCCACCTTGCGCTCGATGCGCGACGATTGGGACCGCCGCGCGCGGGAGAACGCCCGCTACTACGTGGCGACCAATCGCTCGGAATGGACCGACGAAGATTTCTTCGCCTCCGGCGAGCTGGAGGTGCAGCAGTCGGTGCTCACCGACATGGGCAACGTCTGCCACGGCCAGGACCCGGCCGCCATGCGCGTGCTCGAGGTCGGCTGCGGCGCGGGGCGGGTGACGCGCGCTCTGGCCCGCGTGTTCGCCGAAGTCCACGCGGTGGACGTGAGCGGCGAAATGGTAGCCCGCGCGCGCGAGGCCGTGGCGGGCATGCCGAATGCGTTCGTGTACCAGAACAATGGCATGGACCTGTCGGTGGTCCCAGACCTGCCGTTCGATTTCGCATTCTCGGTGATCGTCTTCCAGCACATCCCCAGCCGTGGCGTGATTGAGAACTACTTCCGCGAAATCTCCCGGCTGCTGCGGCCCGGCGCGCTGTTCAAAGTGCAGGTGCAGGGGCTACCGGAGATCGCGCGACCGAAGCCGGAACCGGCCCCGCCCGAACCGGAGCCGCAGCCCGCGCCGCCTGCCGAACTTCCGCTGCACTGGAGATTGACCGGCAAGATTCCGCTGCCGATCCGCAAACGATTCCTGCGCCCCATCCGCCGCTGGATGCTGAACATTCCGCCCGAGAGCCCGTGCCCCACGGAGCCCGCGCAGGAGATCGAAGCCCCGGTCCCGCCGCCCGAGTCCTACTTCGCCGAACCCGATACCTGGGTGGGAGTCATGTTTACACCGGAGTATGCGCAGGCCGTTTGCGAGAGGGCCGGTTTCGAATTGCGCCACCAGCGCGGCGCGGGCGTGCAGGACTATTGGCTCTGGTGCTTCAAGAAGTAGGGCGCGGGTGCGTCACCGCGGCGCTTCGTAATCAGCCAGACGAATCGGCGGAAGGTTCACATGGCGGCGAATGGTGGCGGCCTGCCGGGCGACGGTGAAGACTCCAGACGATCCGACGATTCCAATGCCAACCGGATAGGTAAACACTGGACTGATTTTGAACAGCAGAGGCGAAACCAGCGCGGGAGCGCCATCTCCTAACGGGGTTATGCCCTGGAAGAAGCCGGGACTGTCGAAGCGATACGCCCATTCCGGTTCTAGAGGACTAAGGGCAGTGCAGAAGATTACGTGGCCGCCCCAGGCGTTGTCCAGAAGCCTCACGTTGCCGAGGCGCGGGACGCTGATCCAGCCTCCGCCGGGGCTCAGGTTCACGGTGGCCTGCCGTTCGTAGAGCACCAGGTCGAATTCCAATCTCACCTTCCATCCGCCCACCGCGGCCGCCCGTTCCATTTCGTCACTGCGGAACACCAACCATTCGCGGCCATCGGTGCTGGGGACCAGATCGCCGCTGTTGGAAACCGCCGCGTCCCCTTTCGGCCCAAGCAGGGACACTGCCGCGCGCTGGTAGGTCAGGAGTTCCCGAGGCCAGCCACTCAGCCGCACGGGGATTCCGGGGTGGTCCTCTGTTGGGCGGGGGGCGAACTCTACCGCGATGTTCGGATACCGTGGGTCTTGCGGGAGGAGGCGGAACGGGGGTCTGTCGGGCTGGGAGTAAAGGGCCGAAATCGTCAGGACCGGCAGCACTGCGCCCAGCGCAATCGCCAGCGTCCGCATCAGCGCCGTCCCCCGCCGCGGAAACTGCCATGCCGCCAGGTACAATCCAGCCACGCAAAGCAGCCACGGCGCCGCGTCAAGAAGCCACGATTTTTCGAAGCGTAGGGGCGGGTTCGCACCGTAGATGCAGAGGGGCACAATCGCAGCCAGGCCAAAGAGGAAGTAGACGCAATAGCCGACGCCGGCGAGAGCGAAGTCGCGAGTGTTGCGGGTGAGCGCGGCTATCAGAAATGGCAGGACGAGAGTGGCCGCCACCTCGCATTGACGCAAGAGCAGGCTGGGGATCAGAGGGGTCAGGCTGAAGCCGCTCGCCGCCAGAATCCAGCAATCCGAGAGGAGCATCGGCAACGCCAGGAATGCGCCCAGGAACAGCAACTTGGCCCCCAGCAGACTCCTCCACGAATAAGGCCGCGTCAACCAGAACTGGCGGTCGCCCACCAGGCTCTCCCCGTGGACTGCGGCGCTAATGGCCAGCCACCAACTTGCCGTCGCCGCCAGCGAGAACAGGGTCAGGAGTTGCTGTGTGATAACACTCGCGGAATCCGCGCCCTCCATGGCCTCCCGCCACGAGTACACCGCGGTGAAGGGCAGCACCGCGGCGAGGTACGGCCAGCAGCGCCTGACGTCTTTGCCGAAGATGTGGAGTGTCTGTAGCATAGCGATCCTCACGGTTCCTTGCACTGGTAGTCCGCCAACCGGATGTTGGCAATCTTCAGTTCACGCTGAATCACGCCGGCCAGGCGCCGGGCGGTGAAGCGGACCGGGTGCGTCAGCGTGCCCTTCGGGTAAACCTTGCTTTCCTTCAGGCATACGCTGCCGGCCCGGAACGACATGGGCGTTGGGTTTTTGGTTGCGTTGTCGGTGGGGAGGTAGTTCCACGAGCCACCTCCGCCCTGGCTGAGCCGGAAAGTCCACTGTGGCCCGGCAGGCTTCAGCGCGGTGCGGGCCACGATGACTTCTCCGTTCGCGTCCTCCCGCTGCCTGACGCAGCCGAAGCCGGGGACGAGGACCCAGCCGCCATCGGGTGGCAGGTTCACGCTGGGCTGCTCTTCGTAAAGGTCCAGTTCCATGAAGAGCGACAGGTGGCCCTCGGCGGGCAGCCAGCGGACCGGGTCGAACCCCAGCCATGCGCCTCCATCCGGGGCGGAAGTCACGCAGTACAGGCCTCCGCGGTAAGTTGCGTCACCGAGCGGTTGGCATTCGACCAGGTCCTCGGACCAGCCGCTTATCTTGACGGGGATATAGAACAGGCCCGGGATACCGCCGGCGCGGGTATGCCCGCGGCCGGGATCGAACTGAATCGTGACGTTCTGATTCCGGGGCACGGATGGCACGCGGAGCCCGTTGCGGACGTCCAGCGCCGGAAAAGTCCAGAGTGGGGCAAATCCAGCCAGGACCAGGGCCGCCACACGTACCCGGGCAGTCTGCCGCCGCGCGTACTGCCACGCGGCTAGAGAGATTCCGGCCACGGGCAACAGCCACTGCATTCCGTCCAGGATCCATGTCGGTCCCAAGGGCATCCGGCCAATCCAAAGGGCAAAGGGAAACCCCTCCAGAAAGTAGCAAAGGAAGAACGCCAGGCCGGCCAGCGCGAAATCGTAAATCGTCGTGGTCAGCGCGGCGAGGACGAAGGGCAGCGCCAGCACCCCCGCCAGCCAGCATTGCCGCAGTATCATGCCGGGGATCAGCGCGAACGGGTTGAAGGCGTCCGCGTAGAGGATGACGCAATCGGATACCAGGACCGGCAGCCCCACGAACACGCCCAGGAACAGCAGTTTGGCCCCCAGCAGGCTTTTCCATGAGTAGGGCCGCGTCACCCAGAACTGGCGCTCGCCAACCAGGCGCTCCCCTTGCACCACGGCCGCGACAGCGAACCACCGTGCCAGCGACATCAGGGACAGCGCCAGTTGTTCGGCGCCCGCTCGGCCGCGCAGCGCGTCCCGGCACGCCAGCCATGCGTTCAGGGCCGTGAGCGCCAACACCGCGGCGATGTATGGCCAGCACCGCCGCGCGTCTTTACGGAAAATGTGGATGGCCTGCCTCATGCTCACGCCGCCTTCGCCTGCCGCCCGGCCAGCGCCAGCGCCACGAAGATCTCGCGCAGCGTCATGGCATGGAACTCCATGCCGCGCGCGCCGGGGAAGACGCGGCCGATCTCGGCGGGCGTGCGCTCCGCGTCGAAGCGGCTGTCGATGAATCGCAGCATGGCTGCCGAGGTCTCGATCCGCATCCACCCCTCGGGCACGCTTGCGGGTAGCACCACCGGCCCGTCGAAAGTAATCTCCACCTGCCGGAAACGGCCGCCCAGCGTGCCGATCTCCTCGGCGAACCGCAGCCGCCCCTCTTCGAGGTAGCCCACGTGGCTAGCGAAGCTCTCGATCTCGGCCAAGTCCTGCGACGAAATCAGTATGGTGGTGCCCTCGGCGCGCTCCAGCAGGCTCCGCGTGAACTCGTCGCGCACCAACGCGTCCAGGCCGGTGAAGGGCTCGTCCAGCACCACCAACTCGGGCCGGTATGCCAGCGACGAGGCCAGCGCGGCCTTCATCCGCATGCCCCGCGAGAGGTGGCGCAGCTTGCGGTCCAGCGGCAACTCGAACTGGCGCACCAGGTCGGCGGCCAGCGCGTCGTCCCACTTGGGGTAGAAGGGCTTCAGGTAGGCCAGGAAATATCCCACCGTCATCCACTCGGGCATCTCCTGGTTTTCGGAGACGTAGCCGATGCGCTCGAACTCGCGGGGTGAGAGGCGCCGCGAATCCACGCCCAGAACCCCGGCGGTCCCGGCGGACGCGCGCAGAATGTTCATCAGCAATTTGATGGTGGTGGTCTTCCCCGCGCCGTTGGGGCCGATCAGCGCGAAGATGCTGCCCTCGGGGACCTCGACTGTCAACGCGCGGACCGCTTCGGTACCGCGGAAGGCTTTCGACAAATTGAGCGTGCGGATGGGGTTACTCATGGGGGTTGCGCCCTCCCAGGCGCTGCCAATGGCGGGCGACGGCGGCCAGCACGTCGTCCAGTTGCATGCCGAGCTTCTTGGCTTCCACCACCAGCCCTTCCAGTTCGCTGCCCAGCAGGCCGGCACGCGCCGCCGCGGTCGCCTTGGGGAGCGTGCGGGCCACCACCGTGCCGATGCCGGGAAGCACCTCCACCAGCCCCTGCGCCGTCAGTTGCATGACCACTTTGTGGGCCGTGTTGGGATTGATCTTCAGTTCCTTGCTGAGCGCGCGGACGGACGGGAAGGGATCGCCGGGGCGAAGCTGGCCGCTGACGATGGCCCTGGTGGCCGCGTAGACGATCTGCTCCGAAAGAGCCACGCCGGGCTGGATGACCAGGCGGAACGGGATCACGACCGTATTATTACTGATAGTACAGTGGAGCGCAACGGAAAAGAACCGCCCGCGGTAGTTTTCTGACGGCGCGATATGGTGCGTTGACCTCGGGCCGCTCGCTAACGCTCGCGGTTCCGTGTGCCTGCCCCTGAACCGCGCGCGTTAGCGAGCGGCCCGAGGCAAAGGAACGTCACCTCGCAGTCGCGGCTCTACTTCCCCGGCATCGGCACGAACTTCCCCTGGCAGGAGTTGGGCCGGCCCGCGCCCGCCGCGCCCTCGACAATCACGTCCTCGCCCCCCGGCCTGAAGTTCACCGGTCCGGGCCCCAGCTTCACCGTAGCGTGGCCGGCTGCGAACTTCGTCCCCGGCAGGTCGCCAATCACCACGTTGTCGAAGGCGATTCCCAGCCGGTGCTCCCGGTCGTAGCCGTCGAGCGTGATCTTCCCCGGCCCGTACACCCGCACGTTGCGCAGCACGATGTCCGTGAACCACGGGATCCGGTCCGTCGCCGTGCCGCGGAACGAGTAGTGCGTGTCCATCAGAATGGGGTTCCTGGTATTGCGGATGCAAACGTCCTCGTACACCACGTTCTTCACCATGCCGCCGCGGCTGGAGTTGCTCTTAATGCGGATGCCGTTGTCCGCGCCGTCAATGGAGAGGTCCGTCACCAGCATGTCGCTGAGGCCGCCGTCGGTGTCGCTGCCGATCGAAACGCCGTGGCCGCCATAAAAATGGTTGTGCGAAATGGTGATGTGGCTGGTCGGTCCCGGCGGCCCGGCCTTCACCGCCACGTTGTCGTCCCCGGCGTCGATGTAGCAGTGGGTGATCGTCACGTTGGTCGAGTTGCCGGGATCGATGCCATCGGTGTTGCGCCCTTCCTTGGGCGCGCGGATGATCACGCCCCAGGCCGTGAAGCCGTTGCCGCCGTTGTAAGCCACGTGGAAGTTGGGCGAATTCCTGAGCGTGATGCGATAGAGCGTGAAGTTGTCGCAGCGCTGCAACACCAGGATGCGCGGGCAGTTCTGGTTGGCGTTCCGCACCTTGGCCTGCTGCGCCAGGTCCCACCAGGAGACCTTCTGCCCTAGGAGCGGCGCCCAGCCGCGGCCATCGATCGCGCCATCGCCCATGACCGCCGCGCCCGCAACGCCATCGCCCGCAATCATGGGCCGGCAGCCGCGTCCGCTCTGGTTGACGATGCCGCAGGACCCCGGCGACACGTCGTAATCGCGAGGGTCGCGCGAGCCGAACAGAACCGCGCCCTTGGCCACCAGCAGCGTGACTCCCGAGCGCAACTGCAAGGGCCCGGTCAGGAACGCCGCGAAAGCGCCATCGGGCCGCAACTCCACGGCCTGGCCGGCGGGGCAGCCGTCCAGCGCCTGCTGGATGCGCGCGGTGTCTGCCCGGCGCTCGTCGTCCGGCGCCAGCGTGCGCCCGTCCAGAACCGCCAGTTTGGCGCCCAGCGCCGCGCACACGGGAGGGATGATGGGTTCCGTCACCACGCGGGTGTCCTGAGCCAACGCCGCCATGGGCAACAGCGCCAGCAATATCGCGGGCCGCTGGGTCGGCAGGCGGAAGCGCCTGCGAACCCCCCCATACCAAACCTCAGCCGTCATTCCCTCACCCCTTCAGAAACAGCGGCTTCAAATGCCGCTCATACAAATTCCCAGTGACGTTGCGCGCAATCGACGATTCGCAGGCCACCAGCATGTCCAGGTAGCGGCCGCCCATTTTAGCGGCTATCTTGTATCCCACGTGCAGCAGTTGCCGCAGGTGCGGGTTGAAGAGCGGGTTTTTCTGGTCGTGGCGCAGCGCTCCGGCGTACTGCTCGGCAGTCCACGCGTCCACGGCGGCGGGCAGTGGCAGTTTGGCCGGGTCAATATAGATCACCGTGGCGTAAGGGGCGCACAGCTCCTCGCGGTGCGCGAAGGCTTCGCGGTAAATTTCCTTGGCGGTGGCCAACCCCTCCGGCCCGGCTTCCGACAGCCCGATCAGCTCTTCCAGCCAAGTAGTACCGGCCGTCTTGACGTGCACGCCGGCGTCGAACTTGCGCAGCGAGCGGGCGATGGGCGCGTAGAGCGAGAACTTGTCGCTGCCAGAATGTACGCTGAGCTTCAGATTGGCGGGCAGCGAGTAGGCCATCACGGCGTGCGCGATGACCGCGATATCGCTCGCGAATTCGCGCTCGAACTGCTCCACGTTGCCGACGTAGTCCACGCCCTTGTTGAACCGGCCGGTGAACTTGGGGGCGATGGTCTGAATGGGGATCTTCTCGTCGGCGATGGCGGCCAGGATGATCAACAACTCGGGAGGCGTCTGCGGGCTGTCGGTCTCGTCCATGGAGACTTCCGTAACGAATCGTCCGGCGCCCTTGGCTTCCGCGATGCGGCGATAGATGCGCCCGGCCTCGGCCACCGCGCCCAGGTACTTGGACGCCGCCGCCAGGGCGGTTTCGCGGGAGATCTCGAACGTTTCGGCGATGCCTTCGATCCGGATGCGCCCGGTCAGTTCCGGATGGCGCCCCAGGAAACTCTCCGCCGCGCCGGCGGCCGCGGGGCGCCCGATAGCATCCGCCACGTCCAGGGTGAAGAAGTCGGAAACCTCGAGGAACCCGCCCACGGTATCCAAATTGATGTGGTCGGCATCCACGTGGTACGGGTGCTTCCAACCCAGTTCGCGGACGGCGGCATCGGCCGCGGCCCTCGTGCTGGCCGGGACCGAGCCCACGATCTTGTGCTCGCGATTGGACTTATTCCAGACCGGAATCACCGTGGCGCCCTCGTTTTCGGCGCGGATGCAAGCGGCCAACTGGGCCCGGGCCTGGTGGGCGAACCGGTCGCCCACCCCTACGCTGTACTTTTCGAGAATCATGGGCTTCGTCGTATCGCTCAATGGCATCTCCTCACCGAAGGGCCACTATATCGACAGGCATCCGGCAGGTCAAGCTTGCAACCGCCGCGCAGCGGAGGGAGGAGACAGAACCGGCCCGCCAGTGGTTCTGGCGGGCCGGCAAACCAATGCACTTGTTCGAGCGCGGCGATGCTTACCGGGAAAGACGCAGGATCTCCGAGGCAATGCTCGTGAATGCGGCCTTGACGGCATCCGTGGTCGTGGCCCGGTACGCGCTGCCGTTGATCCGCGAGGAGAACGAAACGGAGCTCGAAGGATCGTTGGCGATCATCTGCAGCAGCCCCATGTCTACCGGGGTTTGGGGGTCGTGGTCGAAACCGATGGTGAAGATGACCGGGTTCGACATGTTTGGCGCCGGATCCACGATGTTTGACTGCGATGACTTGTCCCAGATGACCTGGTTCCAGATCTTCCACGCCTGGTGGGTGGCGGTCGCTAACTCGGCGAGACCCATCTGGCAACCGTCCGTGTTCAGCCCGGTGTAGGCGGTGCCGTTGCAGTAGCTGCTGTTGTTATAAACGGTGCCCAGTTTGTAGAGTGGCTGGTTGGAGGGGCCAAGCGGTGGCTTCGACGGAGTCAGCCCGGTCACCGCCGGCACCTGGCTGAGATCGGTGTAGTTCCCATAAAGATCGTATAAGGGGAGCTTGGGCATGTAAGTGGAGCTGATGGCGCTACTAATGTGGCCGGTGCAACCCCCCGACACCTGCTGGGGAATGTTTGCGCTATCGCCGCCGGGGTTCTGCATATAGGCGTCGATATCGTTGCCAGCCCCCGAATAACCGGAGTACGGCGTTGCCATCATCAGCTTGCCCAGGCCGGTCACCCCATCCTTACTGTTTAGAGACGACCAACCGTTCTTGGCGCTTTGCGATATCCAGCCGATCATGTTGTTGTTCGTGGGGCTAACCAAGGGAACCGGGTTTGTTCCCTTGCCCAGATCCGTACAGTTGGTCGAGGACGTGAGAAGGAAATTCTTGTTACTTTGCTGCGTCTGGTACCAGTCGTTGGCAGACACCGTGTAGCCGTTTGGCAGGCCGTCGGTGAAGAGCACGATCACGTTCAACTGGGTGGAGAGTGACGTATTCGTTGCGGCATCCGCCCGTAGCGCCATATAGGCAAGGTACAGCGCCTCCGCAGTGTTCGTGTCGCCTCCCGACTTCAAATCTCCGAGGTACGTCAGCACGTTCCCAGGCAGCTTAAAATTGTTGTCCGGCTGCGTAAACGTGGCGTAGTTCGTGTAGTCCTGCGTGACGTTGCGGGGGGGATACGCGATAATTGCACTGTCACCGAAGACCACCAAGCCGAGTTGGTCTCTTCCACCCAGATCGCCCGATCCGGAAAAGCCACTCACGAACTGAATTGCCAGGTCGTTGATGCTGGGCGGTGTCTGGTTGATACCGGTGTAATATGCGCCCATCGACCCCGACCGGTCCATGACCAGCATCACGCGCACATCGCGCCGCTGAGCTAGTCCGCTGGACCCGACGTTCAAGGTGGGCATTCCGATAAACCCCATAAACATGGCAGGCATGATCGCCTGGGCGCTCAACTGCACGCTGCGCACGTGGTACGTTGTGATCGAAGCGCCGCTACTATTCAACTTACAGGGGTCAGTCGTGTCGGTTCCAGGATCCACGCAGGCACTGGGGCCGCTGGTCGACAGTTTCGCTCCGAAGTAACCGGCTGGAAAGTTCGCGTTGATGAACTGCGTGGCTGTAGCTACGGCATTTGCCTGCTGGATGGTGGCAGTGGCGCCCGTTCCCATTAGGCGGGCGGCCGCAAGCGAAGCGCCATCGACCGCGGTAGAGAGCTTCAGCCGGACAAGATAGCCGCGGCCGCCATCGATCGCCAACCCCACGATGGGCATGATCAGAAACAAACTCATCAAGGAATACAGGATTAACGCCTGACCGCTTTGCGATCTTCTCGACGCACTCATTCGGGGCATATCTTTCTCTCCAGGGGCAAACGGCTAGAAAAGCGCATAAGCGTAGCCGGGCGTGCCCCAAAATGAAATATTCGCAGCCGCCTCTATTAAGAACGTGGGTTGTCCCGGCTGAAAGCCGGCCGTCCCCGTGCTCGGACTCAACAGGCTGAAGGTCATGACCCTCGCGCCGGTATTGTTCAACGTAGCGTCGCTCGTGAGGGCACCGTTGTCCTGGCTGGTGTCGAGACACCCCGTCAAACAGGACGCGGGCGCACCGATGTTGCTCTTCCTGAAGTTGGTGTTGCCGAACGCCACGCTGTTAAGATAGACCCAATATCCCGCATTGGTACATACGGGACTCCTCCCGTTGCAGGTGGCATCCAGATACTCGATTGTGGAAACGTAAACCACGCCCGGGCTGGTTGCCACCAGGCCGGTGACCGGCCAATTCAGTTCCTGCCCCAACCGGGCAACAATCGCCTGGTTCGCCGCAGCATTGAAGTTGACCCCGCGGGCGGTCATGCTGGCTGTGTCGCGGGCTATCTGCTGCAACTCCATCTCCTTGATGAGTTCCGTGCCGTACGTCATCGTCCCAATAATCAAGCTGACCATGAATGGGGCCATGAAGGCGAATTCTATCGCCGCGCCGCCGTGAGTTCTCTTTGTACGCATCTTGTCCCGTCCATTAAGGACACGTTCCGTCGAAGACCAACGGAACCCCGCCTATGGGGTTGCCCTCCATGCGATCCGAGGATCGCGCAACGAAATAAAGTGGTGCGTGGATTATGAAGTTCTGACCGACGATGGGCGCCAGAGGAACGGCCGGGAAGTTTTCGACCGAAACCTCCACGATGTTACCGCCCTGGTTGGGCGCCACCGTCTTGTCGGCGCAGTTCACGGGAACCGGAAGTGCCGAAGTCAAGCTCGCGTTAGGATCGTAGTACCGGACCTTGATCATGGCATAGCCAGGATCTGTCGTCTTCGTGCCTAGCATTCCGTGGGCGTAGGTCTGCACCACCGAGTTGATCGAAGCGACGACGCCCAGTTTCAAGCCGCCAGAGTCCACGCCCGGCATGGTCTGGTTCGTGATGGCGAAACGGCAGCCTTCGCGAACAGCGCCTTGCAGCGTTGTACGTTGGTAGATTATCCAGCCCAAGTCGATTAACAGGAGCGTGAACCCGAGAAAGGGAATGAATACGAACGTGAACTCTATCAACTCCGCACCCCGACGCTTGTACCAATTGGCCGATCGTTTTCTCGTCATAATAATGCTCGGATGGCTACCTGACCGAAACCGCTTTTTGCCATCATACATGAACGACGATTGGGCGCCGATTTTTCTTTACGACACCTAGGTTGGCGCTCCGCTGCTATCATTCGTACATGAGGCCTTTCGCTGCTATCGTTCGTTGCTGGGAGTGGGTTAACCAAAGTTGGCGGGCGGCGTGCTGCTCAATGGCCAGCTATCTGCGGATGGACGCGCGGCTGTAGAATTCCTGACAATGGACGAAATGTCCGCCAACCCGCCCGCGGCGGGTATCGAGCAGGAAATCGTGGAAGTCTACGCTTCTGAAGCTGCCGCCTTGCTGCGCTACGCCGCTTCGCTTGCCGACAGCCCGGAGACCGCCCACGACGCCCTGCAGGAGGCGTTCTTCCGTTTCTTCGTCTGCCGTTCGGCCGGTCAGGAGATCCGTTCCCCTCGGAGTTGGCTGTTCCGGGTGGCCCGCAACTACGTCCTCGATCAAAGGAAAGCCGCCAGCCGCAATCAGGTCGGCATGGAGTCGGTGAGCAATTCGCTTAGCCAGCCAAGCTATTCGGAGAGCAGCGGCCCGGTTTCCAACCTCTTGGACGCGCTCCACGGCATCGGCCTGTCTCCCCGCGAGGTCGAGTGCGTCAGGCTGCGCACCGAAGACCTGAGTTACGAGGAAATCGCCGGCGTGCTGGGTTTGCAGGCGGGCACCGTGGGCGCCTTGCTCACCAGGGCGCACGGCAAGATCCGGAAGTCCGTGGGCGATGGCGCCAACAAGAGCCGCGGCGGTATCCGGGCCGCCGCCAGGGAGAAGCGCTATGCATCCTAGGACCGCCACGCTGATCGCTTTCTGCGATGGGGAAGCCGGGGAGGAGCAGGACCGCCGCATCGCCGGCCATTTGTCGGGCTGCCAAGCCTGCCGCGAGCAGGTGAAGCGAATCCGGGCCGAAAGCGAGGACTTGGCCGCCTGCACCGCGGCGCAAGAGCCCGATGGCGGGCAGGATCTGGCGGGTGTGCGCTCAGCCATGGCCGCCTGGCGGGAAGGCCGGGCCGAGGGCGTGGCCACCGAGTTGAAGAGCCGTCTGCGGAGCCAGGTGGAGACATACTTCGGTTCTCCTGCTATTCTTGTGGTGGATCGCCCCGGCACTACGCCGGAAGAGTTGCTCGGCAGAGTAGGCGAGATGTTCGACGTCTTTCTCGGACCCGAAGCGGCGGAGGCCGTGCGAGACGACGTTTTCCGGGAACTGGACTGGGCGGAGATATTCCGATGACGCGACGAAGTGTCTTGGATGGAATCGAGGCGGCGCCCCGATGGATCTTCATGTTCCTGGGTGTCCATCTGGTCGTCCAACTGTTGGTGCTGAATTTCTGGAACTCGGCGGGCAGGGTCTTCTCGCTTCGGGCAGCCGCTGCTGGCGCCTCCTCGCTGCCCATGGCCGGCATGGCCGCCGTGGCTTTGTGGCTCTCCCTGGTGGTTCTCCGCAGTTTCCCGGCGCGCGCGCCGCTACGCCCGGCGTGGATTCTCTTCGCGTTGGCATCCGCGTCCAACGCCTTGTCGAATGTGCTTGCGCACGTCCTGGGTACCTACTCGTTTCTGAATCCGCTGGTCTGGACGGGCCATGCGACGCCCACCCTGATGGATCAGTCCCGGAGCCTCGCCTTCCTTGCCGGCGGTCCGCTGCGGCTGGTCCTGCTGGCGGCGGCCATGCTGGGTGTGCTGCGCATGCTGCGGAAGTTCGGTTTCTGGGAGCGCCCCAGCGCCTCCGACCATGCCGTCTTCGCCATCTTCTGCCTGTTCACGCTGTGCCGGTTTTGCGTGGCCGGCGCGGCATCGCTAACGGGCGCCCCTATCGGTTTCGAGGAGTGGGTCTCGCTTGCCGGGCTCCCCATCCTGTGCGTGCTGGTGCTGGAAGCCATGCTGCTTCGGCAGGCTGTGGGGCGCATGGGGCACGGTCCCATCGCCAGGGTGTGGCTCGCGCTGGTCTGGGGAGTTCTGCTGACTGGCGCCGCTGAAGCCCTTCAGTGGGCCGCCCCCTACTCTCCCCGGTCGCTAATGCTTCCGGCGTTGGTGGCCGCGATTCAGCTTCCCATAGCGGCGGCATTCGCGCTGGCGCCCGCCTTCCAGGTGGCCGCCCAGCGCCGGGCGGTCAAGACCGCCGACGCGCGCGAGGATTTGGCCACCGGCCTTCCCGCCCTGGCGCGTTAACTACGGCGCTCAGTTCGCGCCCCGAGGAAATCCTGAACGAAATCGCCGCGGTGGACGCTGAATGCTCGGAGGCGTTGCGTACCATACGGAGGCTGCTGTGAAGATCGCGCCCCTGTTCGTTGAAGGCATCGCGAGTTGATCTCTGGCGCCCTCACCACCGTAGGCCGCGGCGTGGACTTGGTGCAGGTCCACACCAACTTTGAGATTGGCCGGCGCATTTTCGAGGAAGAGTTGCGCGGCAAGGATCGGGCCGCTTATGGAGAAGAGATCGTCCGTGCGCTGGCAAAGCGCCTGACGGGCGAATTCGGCAGACGGTTTTCGCTGTCGAACCTAAAGTCCATGCGGCAGTTCTACTTACAGAACCGGGACCGAATTGGCCAGTCACTGTCTGGCCAATTCGACGCCCCGGCAATTCTCCAGACATTGAGCGGCTTCCGGCCCGGAATCCGCTGCGCAACTCGCCCAAGACGACGGCGGAGACGGCAACCGTCTCGGAGCGACGCATCACGTCGAGCACCGGTTGGTGCCCTCAATTCGATGTCGAATAGGCGGACGTCTGCGGCAGCATGTTCACTCGGTCGGCTCCCAGTCCGCGGGATCGATCTGACGCATCCCGGCCAAGGCCGCGTCAAATTCATCGGCCTCCGCGCTTGACCATGCCCCGAAAAACTGCTCGAAATCGTCGTTCCGGGCCGGCCTGCGCAGTCGTTCTTCCAGCTGCCGCAGGGTGGCCTTGTTCAGACTGATTCCTTGGCGGCGGCTGGTTTCGAAAATCGCCTTCTCGACTTTCTCAGGCAGGTTTCTTAGAGAGATCGTCATTGGTTCACCTATTACATTTGGTCCGGCCCGCCCAGCTTCCAAAGGATCTGCCGCAGCATCCCCAACAGCACCGGGGCGTCGCGCGCACCGATGTCCAGCCGCAATACCAGGCGGCGGATCTTTTCTTCCGTGGTTGCAGCCGTGGCCGGGTTGATGTAGCCACTCCGCCGCAGCGCCTCCACCAGCCGGGCGGCGATCTGCCCGGTGGCGCCCGCCGTCGCCGCGCGGACCTTCTCCGGACGCGCCGCCGCGGCTTTCGGATCGCGCGCCAGTTCGTACAGGCACAGCGCCACGGCCTGGCCAAGGTTCATCGAGAGGTCCTGGTCTACGGTGGGGATGCGCATCAGCCAGTGACAGTGGCTCAGGTCGTCGTTCGATAAGCCGAACTTCTCGCTCCCGAATAGCAGCGCCACCTTGGCCTGCGGCAGCATGCGGCGGATCAGCCGCCCGCCATACTCCAACCGGCGGATGGGATGGTGCAGTTCGCGGTGGCCCAGCGACGTGGTTCCCACCACCAGGCGGCAATCGGCCACCGCCGCGTCCACGGTCGGGTAGTCCCGCGCCCGCTGGAGCAGCGGCGCCGCACCCACCGCCGAGCGCGCTTCGCGGAATGCCACGTCATACGGGTTGACCGCGGCCAGCCGCGCGAACCCGAAGTTGGCCATGGCGCGCGCCGCCGCCCCGATGTTCAGCGGGTTGCGTGTGGCCACCATCACTACGTGGAGATTGTCTTTCCAGTCCGCGGTTGCGATGTCTTGATGGTAGCGCAAGCCACCGCCGCCGCCCACAGCAGCGCCAGCAGCAGCATGTCGAACAGTGCGAAGGCCACCAGCTCATGGCGGAACTGGTCGAACACGTCCGCCAGCGCCGAAGCCACCAGCATGGTCTCCGCCACACCCGCCAGTACGATGCCGCCCGCCACCGACCCGAGGGGCAATTGCCGCCGCTTCCACACCAGCAGCGCCGGCACCGCAAGCGCCAGTCCCGCATACGCCCAGAACAGCCGGGCTCCGTGCCCGAAGAATATGTACTGCTTGAGGCGGCTAGCCAGGCGGAACCGCTCACAATAGTTGGCCGGCGGTTTCATCCCCGTCGCGGAATCGAAGTTCCCCAAGGGCGATTGGAAACGCCCCGACACGTCGAGCGACGAGCGCAACGCTTTACAGGCGTCGCCCGGATGGCGCATGTAGAACCGCAGGATCGCCGGGTACCCGGTCCTGCGCGTGAACTCGCGGCGGAATTCGGCATCTCCCCAGGGCACCTCGCTCCAGTCCGCGGTCATCCCGCTGAAGCGCCGGTAGGAGGCGTCGAGGCCCAGTTCGGCCAGCGCCCCGTCGGGAGCCGCCGAGTTCGGTACGATCTGGCTGAAGATTATGTTGAACGGGTTCCGGCCCGCGTAATCCGTCGCGACGAAGTACCGGGGCGGGATACACGCGGCCACCAGCAGCGTCCCCGCCGCGGCGGCCGCCAGCGCCACCGAGTCCCAAACTCGGCCCGACCGCATGGCACGCAAGTAAAACGCCGCCGCCAGGAGCGTGAACGGCAGCGCCGCGACATCCATGTAGAAGCTGTTCAGGAACCCGGCGTACATAAAGTCGCAGAACAGAAACGCCGCCACCAAGCCCAGCCAGGCGCGGCCGAGTAGTGGAACCGCCAGGAAAAGCGCCAGCACCCGGAGCGCCGTGTGAAGCGCGCCCATCACGCGCAGATCCACCGAGCCGTCCCGCGAGATGGCCACGCCGAGGGCCACCGCCGGGGCGATCAGCAGAATCTCCGACGACTGGTACCCCGGGTTGTAGCGGTATTTCCCGTCGAAGTAGAACTTCGTTTTGGCGTACTCGAACACCGCGCCGGAGCCCAGCCCATACCGCCCGATCATCTTGCCGAAATCGCCGTTATCGGCGATGCCGGGCACCGGAGGCACCATCAGTTGCCACCAGAGGGCCGCCAACGCGGCCAGCGGTATGGCACGGAGCGGCGGCGTGGCCTACTCCTTTTTCTTCAGCGACGCGTCGTTGGCCTCGATGAATTTGCGGATATCATCCGCCATTGCCAGGAGCCGTACCCACTGCTCACGGTAGAGCGTCACCGGGAACTTTCCCAATCCGTAAACCGAGAGGGCGCCCTTCTCGCTCACCTTCAGCGACAGTTGGTTGCGCCCGGGCCTCTTCAGCGCCTCGTTCTCGGCGCGCAATCTTTCAAGTTCTTTCTTCAGATCTTCTTCGGCAGACATATGGATAGACATAGTGATACCACACCTCGCCATGTTACGCTGGGGTATTCCCTCCGCATGTCTTCCTTCGACGCCATACTTTTCGATTTCGACGGCGTACTCCTGGACAGCGAGCCGGTGCATTGTGCGTGCTGGTCCGAGGTTCTGAGTACGTTCGGCATCTCCCTCACCTGGGACTACTATCGCATCCACTGCGTGGGCATCGACGATCGCGGGATGATCCGAATGCTCGCCGCCCGGCACGATCCGCCGCTAGACTGGGACCGGCTCTGGGCCTTATACCCCGAGAAGAAGCGGCTGTTTCAGGAACGCATGGCGGCCAATCCGCCGTTCCACCCGGCGCTCGACGGCCTGCTGGCGGAGTTGCACACGCGCTGCAAGCTGGCGGTAGTGAGCTCCAGCGGCTGCCCGGAGATTGAGCCGCTGCTCGAAGCCGGCAAGTTGCGGCGTCATTTCGATACGGTTGTGGGCGGCGATAGCGTGACGCGGCACAAGCCCGCGCCCGAACCCTACCTGCTGGCCGCGGAGCGCCTGGGCGTGCGCGCGCCGCTGGTGGTAGAGGATTCCGAAACCGGCATCGCTTCCGGCCGCGCCGCCGGCTTCGAAGTGCTGTGCGTCGCCGGCCCGGCCGAAGTCCCCAATTTGCTTCGGCGCGCGGTGCTGGAGAACTGATGCCTGCCTTCGATGCCATCCTGTTCCATTTCGACGGGGTCCTGCTGGACAGCGAGCCGATCCATTATGCCTGCTGGGTCGCGGTGCTGGAGCCCGCCGGTATCCATCTCACCTGGGAGTTCTACCGCCGCAACTTCATCGGCGTGGTCGCACGCGAGATGCTGCGCACGCTGGCCGTCCAGTGCGATCCGCCGCGCGACCCCGAATCCCTTCGCGCCCTGCTTCCCGCCAAGCGGGATCTGTATCGCGAGCGGATGGCGGCCAATCCGGGATTCGACCCGGCGCTCGACGGTCTGCTCGCCGAACTGCACGCGCGCTACAAGTTGGCGGTGGTGAGTTCCGATGGCAGCGCGGCCATCGAGTTTCAACTACAGGCCGGCCGGTTGCGCCATCATTTCGATACCGTGGTGGGTGGCGACCAGGTGACCCGCCAGAAGCCCGCGCCGGAGCCGTACTTGCTGGCCGCCGAGCGCCTGGGCGTGCGCACGCCGCTGGTGGTGGAGGATTCCGAACCCGGCATCGCCTCCGGCCGCGCCGCCGGCTTCGAGGTGCTGCAGGTGACCAACCAGGCCGAAGTCCCAGAGTTGTTGCGGCGTGCCGTGCTGGGCAGATGATAGATCCTATGTGGGGCAGGATGGCATCCTGCGGCCGAGTGGTACTCGGCCTGGGCGGCCTCGGTACAAGACCGCCCAGGCGGGTTACCAACCCGCCGCAGGATGCCATCCTGCCCCACATAACGCGGTGTAGTTAGCGTATGCCCGTCTTCGACGCCATCCTCTTCGATCTCGACGGTGTCCTGCTGGACAGCGAACCGGTCCACTGCGCCTGCTGGGCCGCGGTGCTGGAGCCACTGGGCATCCACCTCACCTGGGAGTTCTACCGCGACCACTTCGTCGGCGTCATCCAGCCCGAAATGCTGCGCTACCTGGCCGCGCACTGCGATCCGCCGCGCGATTGGAACGAATTGTGGGCGCAGTTCCCAGCCAAGCGGCGGTTGTTCCGCGAGCGGATGGCCGCGGCCCCGGCATTCCATCCCGCCCTCGATGGCCTGCTCGCCGAATTGCACGCGCATCACAAACTGGCGGTGGTGAGCTCCACCTTCAGCCCGGAGGTGGAACTGGTGCTCGAAGCCGGCAAACTGCGCCGCCATTTCGACATCGTCGTTGGCGGCGATCAGGTGCGCCAGCCCAAGCCCGCGCCGGAACCGTACCTGCTGGCCGCCTCGCGCCTGGACGCGCGCATGCCCCTGGTGGTGGAGGATTCCGAAGCGGGAATCGCCTCGGGCCGCGCGGCCGGTTTTGAAGTGTTACATGTGCGCGGCCCCGCCGAGGTCCCAGACCGGTTGCGGCGCGTTGTACTCTGTGAGTGATGTCTCCATTTCCATCGCGTGGCGAGCGAGCGCCTGGCAGCCGGCGGGATTCGTCGCCGGCGAAGGGAAAGCCCTCCGACCACCTGAAGAGCGTCCTTCCCTTGCTGAAGTCCCTGATCCGCCCGCGGCGCGGCCTGCTGGCGCTGGGCTTCGTGCTCATGGTGGTCAACCGCCTGTGCGGACTGGTGCTGCCAGCATCCACCAAATACCTCATTGATGGCGTCATCGGCAAGCACCGCGCCGACCTGCTTCAGCCGCTGGTGCTCGCGGTGCTCGGCGCCACCATCATACAGGGCATCACCTCTTTCACGCTCACCCAGGTGCTCTCCAAGGAAGGGCAGCGGCTGATCGCCGAACTGCGCCGCCGCGTGCAGGAACACGTCGGCCGCCTGCCCATTGGCTACTACGACGCCAACCGCTCGGGCGTGCTGGTGTCGCGCATCATGAGCGACGTGGAAGGCATCCGCAACCTCATCGGAACGGGCCTGGTGGAGTTTTCCGGCGGTATTCTGACGGCCATCGGATCGCTTTACTTCCTGCTGCGCATCAGCCCGCTGCTCACCGGGTTGGCCATGCTTTTCATTGCGCTGTTCTCGCTCACACTACGAACCGCGTTCAAGAAGATCCGCCCCATCTTCCGGCAGCGCTCCGTGATCAACGCCGAAGTCACCGGGCGCCTCACCGAATCCCTCGCCGGAATCCGCGTGGTGAAGGGCTACCACGCCGAAGCTCAGGAGGCCGGCGTCTTCGCGGGCGGCGTGAAACGCCTGTTGGATAACGTGCTGCAAAGCCTCACGGCCATTTCGCTGATGAGCCTTTCGGCCACGTTCCTGATGGGCGTGGTGGGCGCCACGGTGATGTACGTGGGGGCGAGCGAGATCCTCGCCGTCCCGCAGCGCATGACGATGGGCGACATGATGGCCTTCACCGCGTTCCTGGCTTTCCTGGTGGCGCCCATGTTCCAGGTGGTGGCGATCGGCACGCAGATCACCGAGGCGCTGGCCGGCCTCGACCGCACCCAGGAGGTCCTGGCGGAGCGGCCCGAGGACGAGGACAGCCGGCGCAGGGAGCGGGTGGAGACGCTGCAGGGAGACGTGGCTTTCGAGGGCGTCAGCTTCGCCTACGACGCCGGCAAGGAGGTGCTCCACGACGTCAGCTTCGAATCGCGCCCCGGCACGGTGACAGCGCTGGTGGGCCCGTCGGGCTCGGGAAAATCGACCATCATCAACCTCATCGCCGCCTTCCACGAGCCCACCGCGGGCGTGGTCCGGGTGGACGGCCGGGACCTGACGACGCTGCGGCTGGACGCTTATCGCACGCAGCTCGGCGTGGTCTTGCAGGACACGTTTTTGTTCGATGGCACCATCCGCGAGAACGTGAGTTTCGCGCGCCCCGCGGCCACCGAAGAGCAGGTGATGGAGGCCTGCCGCATCGCCCGCGTGGACGAGTTCGCCGAGGGCTTCGAGAAGAAATACGCCACCATCGTGGGCGAGCGCGGCGTGAAGCTCAGTGGCGGGCAGCGTCAGCGGGTATCAATTGCGCGCGCCATCCTGGCTAACCCTCGCATCCTGATTCTGGACGAGGCGACATCCAGCCTGGATTCGGAATCCGAAGCCGCCATCCAGCACGGCCTGGCGTTCCTGATGCAGGGCCGCACCACGTTCGTGATTGCCCACCGCCTTTCGACCATCCGCCGCGCCGACCAGATCCTGGTGGTGGAGGACGGCCGCATCGTGGAGCGCGGCACGCACGATTCGCTCTACGCGCAAGCCGGCCGCTACTACGACCTCTACACCCGCCAGCACGGCCTGGACGCCAACCTGTTCCTGGCCCCCGGCGAGTGCGACCAGGAGCCGGAAGCGGGCGATGTTCCAGGGGCGCCCAGAGCCGTTGCGCCGCCCACGGCGGCGTCGCTGCTGCGGGGCGGGATCGCGTAAAACCGCTACGCCGTAGCGGTTGCTGACTGTTGATGTTGATTCCAAGCCACTTACAAGCTAGAGCCGCTACGGCGTAGCGGTTTTGGCCCGGATGTGCCTCACGCCGCCGGGGAAATCTCCACCGAAATCTGCTTGCCGAGAGCGCGGAAAGCAGCTTCGAGTTGGTCCAGCCGCGAGTTGTGGCGGAGGTCGAGGAGGCGGTCCACCTGGGGCAAGTGCCAGTTAAGCCGGCGCGCGAGTTCCGCTTTGCCAACCTTCGCCGCGCGCATTTCGGTGTAGAGGCCGAGCTTGGCTTCTGTCAACGCCGGAAGCGTTACGAATGGTCCTCTGCGGCCGGGGCGCGGCATGGGGATGTCGCGGCGCAGGTCGATGTAGCACATGAACATCGTCTCAATAGCGTCGGGAGCGCGCAGCAGCGCCTCTTCCCGATCATCTCCGAAGGTGTGCGCCCCCGGTACGTCGGGAGCTTCCACCAGGATGGTGTCGTTGGTGTCCTTCAAGAGCCTCACGGCATAGCGCAACACGGTTTCGATTCCTCTCTTTCTACTTCAATCCGAGATCTTTCTTGATTCGATGCTCCAGCCATTTGCCAATCTCCTTGGCGGACCCGTGCATCGGAAGTGCCGAAGTGTGCTCGCCCAGGAAGACCTTAAGATGGCCGCCCTTGCCGGGTTCAAACGTGCAGCCCCGGTCTTCGAGCCACCGTTTCAACTGGGCGCTCGTCATAATGCGACGATACAACACATCTGTTGCGGAGTCAACGAAACTGTTGCGTTGCGCGCTGCGACCCCCGCGCGGGGTCCCTGGGCGTCGGTCCTCACCCGTGCTTAATCGTTCCCAGCACGGCGTTGATCAGCACCGCGGCCATGCCTACGGGGATGGCGATCTTCCACCCGATGTTCATGAGTTGATCGTAGCGGAAACGCGGGAAAGTGCCGCGGAACCAGATCATCAGGTAGATCAGCGTGGAGACTTTGAAGCAGAACCAGAACAGGCCGATGATGGCGTGATTGACCGCCGGCGCGATGAACAACCCGCCCATCGCGGCGAGAGCGAGCGCGACCACAACCAGCCCGACTTGGTGCCACCGTTCCTTCAGCTTCTTGGCCATGGGAATGGTCAGCCCGGCCGACCCCACGAATAAGACCACCGGGAAGGCCGCGTTGAGCGGCGTCTCCAGCCAATCGACGTTGGGGAAGGGCCGCAGCCAGCCGCCCCAGAACAGCGTGACGGCCACAGCGGAAACCACGATCAGATTGGCGTACTCGGCCAGGAAGAACAGCGCGAAGCGGAACCCGCTGTACTCGGTGTGGAACCCGGCCACCAGTTCGGATTCGGCTTCCGGCAGGTCGAACGGTGCGCGGTTGGTTTCGGCCGTTGCGGCGATGACGTACAGCGCGAAGGGCACGATCATGAAGAAGTAGTTGTCGAAAACGCCCCACACGTTGCGGTCCAGTTGCGAGCGCACGATGCCCTGCATGCTCAGCGTACCGGCCGACATGGCGCCCGAGAGCAGCGCGAACCCCAGCGCCACTTCGTAGCTCACCAACTGCGCGGCGCTGCGCAGCGCGCCCAGCAGCGAGTAGTGGCTGTTGGACGCCCAGCCGCCCAGAATGATCCCCAAAATGCCCACGGCCGACATGGCCGAGATCACCAGCAGACCGACGTTCACGTCCGCCACATAGAGCTTCGCGGAAAACGGCAACATCGCGAAGGCCGCCAGACCCGTCACGGTGGAAACCACCGGCGCCATCCAGAAGACGGCCTTGTCCGCGTCGGCGGGAATGATGTCTTCCTTCAGGATCAGTTTCAGCGCGTCGGCAATGGGTTGCAGCAAGCCATGCGGCCCCACGCGCATGGGGCCCAGGCGGACCTGGAAATCCGCCAGAACCTTGCGCTCCACCAAGGTAAGGTAGCCGGCGATCAGCGGAACGAATCCCACGATGACCAGCGTCATCACGATGGGCACGAACAGCGGGTTTGAGAGGATCTGGTCCATATGGTTCTTACTTCCCGAGCGTCGTCTGCGCCAGCATCAGGAACGGCTGGGGATAAACGCCAATCGCCAGCGTCAGGAATCCCGTCACACCCAGCGCTATTCGCAACCCCCAGCTCGATGCCAGCGGCACCGGTTCCGTTTCCGGGCCGAGGAACATGCTGACCACGATCTTGAAGTAGTAGTAGATCGCCACGGCCACGTACAGCACCGCGATGGCCGCCAGGGTGAAGTGCCGCGTCTGAATCAGCGCAAAGAAGATGTACCACTTGCCCCAGAAGCCGGCGGTGGGCGGAATGCCCGCCAGCGAGAGCAGGAATATCAGCATCAGCACGGCGTGGAAGGGGCTCTTGTGCATGAGGCCGGAGATATCGTCCAGATCCTCGCCGATGATCCTCTGCCGCCGCAGCGACACAAGCACCAGGAACGCGCCCAGGTTCATGAAGGTGTACACCATCACGTAGACCAGGATGCCGGTGACTCCCAGGATGCCAGGGTCGTTGCCGGCGATCAGGCCCAGCATCATGTACCCTGCGTGCGAGATGGAGCTGTACGCCAGCAGGCGCTTGATGTTGGTCTGGTTGATGGCCGCCAGATTGCCGATGGTGAGCGTGGCCACGGCCACTACCGAGAGCATCGGCTCCCACACCGAACGCGCGCTGGCCAGCGGACCCAGGAAAATGCGCAGCAGAAAAGCGATGGACGCGGCCTTGGAAGCAACCGAAAGATACGCCGTGACGGTGGTGGGCGCGCCTTCGTAGGCGTCCGGCGCCCACATGTGGAAGGGCGCGGCGGAGATCTTAAAGAGCAGACCCACGGAAGTGGTGGCCAGCGCCAGCAGAACCATAGGGTCCCAGGCGGGGCGTTCGGCGATCTTCAAGGCGATGTCGCTCAGCTTGGTGGAATCGGCAATGCCGTAGAAAATCGAAAAGCCATAGAGCAGGAAGCCGGTGGAGAACGCGCCTAGCAGCAGATACTTCATGGCGGCCTCGTTGGAGCGCTTGTCGGAGCGCAGGAAGCCCACCATCACGTAGAAGCTGAGAGCCATGAGTTCCAGGCCCATGAACAGCGTCACCAGGTCGGTGCCGGTGGCCAGGAAGTACATGCCGCATTGTGCGAAAAGGATCAACGAGTAGTACTCGCTGTGGTGCTCGTCCGAAATTTCCAGGTACTTGTAAGAACCCGCGGCCACGATCAGAGCGGCGATGGCGAAAATGCAGTTGAAGAAGATGGCGTTGGAATCCACCGTTACCGAGCCGTGGAACGCGGTCAGTTCGGTATTGCCGCCGGTCAGGAACTTGAACTGGTTCCACAGGCCCCAGCAGGCCAGCCCCTCGGCCACCGCCACGAAGAACAGGGACCAGCGCTTCTGCCGCTGCTCCGGGAAGATCCAGAAATCGAACAGCAGGGCGCACCCGAAAATGGCCAGAACGATTGCGGGCGTGATGGCGAATTGATCGGTGGATGTGAAGAACTGGCTCATCGTCCGCCTCCCAGGAGTGCTCTATCGCCAATTGGCAAGACGGGCCGGTAATCCGGGTCGGCGCCCGGATGGATGCGCTCGACGATCTGGGCCACGGGTTGGCGCAGGATATCGAAATACGGTTTGGGATAGACGCCGATCCAAATGGCCCAGGCGATCAGCGGAAGGAACATGGCCACCTCGCGGAAAGTCATATCGCCGAGGCCCAAGTTCTTGCTGTTGGTCACCTGCCCCAGCATGGTGCGCTGGTAGAGCCACAGCAGGTAGGCCGCGCCCAGCACCACGCCCGGCACGGCGAACGCCGCCCAAACCCGGTTGGCCTCGAACGCGCCTTGCAGAATGGTGAACTCGCCCACGAAGCCGTTCAACAGCGGCAGGCCGGCGGAGCTGAGCATGGCGATTGCGAAAATGGTGGCGAAGCGCGGCATGACGTGCGCCAGGCCGCCGTATTGCGAGATCTCTCGCGTGTGGCGGCGCTCGTAGATCACGCCGATAATCATGAACAGCATGCCGGTCGAGATGCCGTGGTTCACCTGCTGCAACACGCTGCCGGCGATGCCGTTGGCCGTGAGCGAGAAAATGCCCAGTGTGCAGAAGCCCAGGTGACTTACCGAGGAGTAAGCGATCAGCTTCTTCCAATCCTTCTGGTTGAGGCTCACCAGCGCGCCGTAGAGGATGCCGATAATCGAAAGCACCGCCAGAGTCTGCACGATGGTCTGGTCCGCGGAAGCCCGCGGTAGCAGCGGCAGCGAGAAGCGAAGGAAACCGTAGGTTCCCATTTTCAACAGGACCGCGGCCAGGATCACCGAGCCCGCCGTGGGCGCCTCCACGTGCGCGTCGGGCAGCCAGGTATGGAACGGGAACATGGGCACCTTGATGGCGAAGCCCACGAAGAACAGCCAGAAAACCCACTGCTCGCTACCGAATGCCCAACCCTGCGGAAGCTGCACTTTCAGCAATTCCGAAATCTCGAAACTGTAGAAGTGGAACTGCTGGAAGTGCGCGAAGTAGAGCGTCAAAATGCCCAGCAGCATGAGCGCCGAACCGGCCAGGGTGTAGAGGAAGAACTTGATGGCCGCGTAGAGTTTTCGCGGGCCGCCCCAGATGCCGATGATGAAGTACATGGGCACCAGCACCAACTCCCAGAAGATGTAAAAGAGGAAGAAATCGAGCGAGATAAACACGCCGATCATGCCCGTCTGCAGCAGCAGGAACATGGCGTAGTAGCCCTTGACGCGATCGTCCACCGCGCGCCAGGAGCACAGCGAGGCGATGAAGCCCATCAGCGTGGTGAGCATGACTAGCAGCAGGCTGATGCCATCGATTCCGATGGCGTAGTGCGCGCCCAGCGCCGGAATCCAGCGGGCATTCTCGACAAACTGGAAACCGGGCAGGCCGGTCTGGAAGCGCGAGAGCAGCGGGAGCGACACCAGAAACCCGGCCAGGGTCGCCAGGTTGGCCCAGATCTTGATCAGGAGCTTGCTCTTGGCGGGCAGGAACAGCAGCACGGCCAACCCGGCCAGGGGTGTGAACAGAATGACGCTGAGTAGATGCCGGTCCATATGGTTACGGGGTCACGTGCTTCGCGAAGTACCAGAAGAATGCCAGCACTCCCAGCACCACGAAGAGCGCGTAGGATTGCACGCGGCCGGTTTGTAGCAGGCAGACGGGATAGGAGAGCATCTTCACCAGGAAGGAGCCCAGGCGCACCGCGCCATCGATAATCCAGGTGTCCCACCAGCCGGAGATGCTGCCGCTGAGGCGCGTCAGCCAGCCCGCGCCGTTCACGCCGCCATCCACCACGCCGCTATCGAAGGCGCCGCACACCTTGGCGCCGCCCTTGCCCAGGCCGTTGACGAACAGAAAATCGTACAGTTCGTCGATGTACCACTTGTTATAAGCCCACTTGTACACCGGCCCGGCCGCGGCCTGGATGCGGCCCGGGATTTCCGGCTTCATGAGATAGAGGAAGCGCGCCAGGAGGATTCCGGCGATGGCGATCAGCACCGAGAGAATCATCAGGCCCCATTCGGTGCCCGCGCTGTGCGCGGTTTCGCCCGCCGCCTCACCCGCACCGAACAGCGGCGCCAGCCAACCTTCGAACCCGCGGAAGAACTCCGGCAGGTTCCACAGCTTGGGCGTGCCCAGCCAGCCGGCCAGCACGCTGCCCGCGGCCAGCACGGTGAGCGGCACGGTCATGGAGCGCGGCGATTCGTGAATGTGCGCTTCCACCTCGGGCTTCACGCGCGACTTGCCATAGAACGTGAGGAACATCAGCCGCCACATGTAGAACGCTGTCATGGCCGCGGTGGCCAGGCCCACGGCCCACAGCGCCTTCGAGCCCAGCGGCGAACTGAAGGCCTGCCACAGAATTTCGTCCTTCGAGAAGAAGCCCGCCAGACCGGGGATGCCCGCGATGGCCACCGAGCCCACGAACATGGTCCAGTGCGTCACCGGAATCCTGTTCTTTAGCCCGCCCATGTTGCGCATGTCCTGTTCGCCGCCCAGCGAGTGAATCACGCTTCCGGAACACAGGAAGAGCAGGGCCTTGAAGAAGGCGTGGGTGAAGAGGTGGAAGATGGCCACCCAATAGGCGCCGACGCCCAGCGCCAGGAACATGTAGCCGAGCTGCGAGACCGTGGAGTAAGCCAGCACGCGCTTGATATCGTTCTGCACCAGCGCGATGGAGGCCGCGAAAATGGCCGTGCCCGCGCCCACGATGGCGACGATGCCGGACGTCTGGGGCGTCAACTGGAACAGCGGCGCCGAGCGCGCCACCATGTACACGCCCGCAGTCACCATGGTGGCCGCGTGGATCAGCGCCGAAACCGGCGTGGGGCCTTCCATGGCGTCGGGCAGCCAGACGTAGAGCGGGATCTGCGCAGATTTGCCGGTTGCGCCGATGAACAGCAACAGCGCCATGGCGCTGAGGACGCCGAAACCCGCGGTCTCGGCGGTGAACTGCCCGCTGTGCAGGGCCTTGGCGACATCCGTGAAGCGCAGGGTGCCCAGCACCGAAAGCATCAGCAGCATGCCCAGGATGAAGCCCGAATCGCCCACCCGGTTTACGATGAAAGCTTTCTTGCCGGCATCGCCCGCCGATTTCTTGTGATAGTAGAAGCCGATCAGCAGGTAGCTGCACAACCCCACGCCTTCCCAACCCACGAACAGCAGCGCGTAGTTGTTGGCCAGCACCAGCATCAGCATGAAGAACACGAACAGGTTCAGGTAGCCGAAGAAGCGGTAGTAGCCGTTATCGTGCGCCATGTAGCCGGTGGAGTAGACGTGAATCAGAAAGCCGATGCCGGTGACCACCAGGATCATGACGGAGCTGAGCGGGTCGAGCAGGAAACCCCAATCCGCCTGGAACGTGCCCAGTTGGCCGTTGGCCAGATGGAAGGGCAGGCCAGCCACCCAGGAAAACTGGATCACTTCGTGAGTCCTGTGCGTCAAGCCGGAAAGCTGCCAGACGGCGCCCACAGAGAGCAGGAAAGATAATAGGATAGTGCCTGGGCATATCAGGCCGATAAGAAACTTGAGGGGTGAGTGCGGGTGCGCATGATCGTGCGCCTGCACGCCACCACCGCTGTGGCTGTCGCCCGCGGGCCCAACGCCTGGGGCGATGGCCACGGTGGACGCGGGCTGCGGGTCCAGTCTCTTGCCGACGAGCAGCATCAGCGCCGCGCCACACAGCGGGAATATCGGAATCAGCCAGATCAGGTCTAAGAAGTTCACGGCTCTCCTACCACTTCAGTAAGTCGATTTCGTCCGCCTGCACGGTTTCCTTGTTCCGGAACAGCGCGATCAGAATGCCCAGGGCGACGGCGGTTTCCGCCACCGCGTCGGCGATCACGAAGGTTGCGAACACCTGCCCCTGTACGTGGTCCGTTCCAAAAGCGTGCGAAAAGGCCACCAGGTTGATGTTCACGGCGTTGAGGATCAGCTCGATGGACATCAGAATGACGACGATATTGCGCCGCGTCAGCACGCCTACCGTGCCTATGACCAGCAGCGCCGCGCTCAACACCATGTAATGGACCGGGGTAATTGGATGCATCGTCAGATCCTCTTCTTCGCCATTATGACGGAGCCGACCACCGCCACCAGCAGCAGGAGGGAGGCGATTTCGAAGGGCAGCAGGTAATCCTGAAACAGCGAATCGGCCAGCCGCTCGATGTTGCCCGCACCGCCCGTGGCGATGGCGCCATAGGCCGGCGTGGCGATTTGAAAAGCGTTTCTCCCGTGATACAGGAACCAGGCGCCCACCGCCGCTACCGCGGCCACGGCCACCAGCGCCACCGGCCACTGGCCGCTGAACTCCTTTTCGGTGGCGGCCTTGTCGAGATTCACCAGCATGATAACGAACAGGAACAGCACCATGATGCCGCCCACGTAAAGCACGATCTGCACGGCGAACAGGAACTCGGCATTCTGCAACAGGTACAGCCCGGCCACGCCCAGCAGCGAGACGATCAGCGAAATGGCGCTGTGCACCGGGTTGCGCCGGGTGATGGTGAAAATGCCGCCGCCCAGCGTCATAGCGGCGAAAATGTAGAAGAACACCGTATCCATCAGCATTTGTATCGAGTGGGCTTGGGCCCCTCTTCCAGCATCTGCCGGTCCCAAATCTGCCCTTCGCGAGTGTAAGTAGCCAGTTCGAAATCCTGTGTCAATTCCAGGGCGTCCACTGGGCAGGCGTCTTCGCACAACCCACAGAACATGCAGCGCGAGGTATCGTAAGTGAACGTGGTAAGGTCTTTGCGCTTGGTCTGTTCATTGCGGTCCCAACTTACCACGATGAGGGCTTCGGGACAGGCCAGCGCGCACAGGTTGCAGGAGATGCACAAGGTCTCGCCGTTATCGGGGTTGATGTTGAGCCGCGGCGCGCCACGGTACCGCTCAGCGACCTTGGGCCGGTCGGCCGGATACTGTTCGGTGTAGATGTACTTGGTGGGCTGGTTCCGGAACGTAACCCACAGTCCCTGAAACAAGTCCACCAGGAAGATCGTCTTGAGAAACTTGCCCATAATCTTACCGCCAACCAGTGCCGCCGCCGGGCCGCTCGCTTACGCTCGCGGTTCCGTGAGGAGGTCCACCCGAGCCCTGCCCGTACCTGCCGCCGGCCGCTGCCTGTGCCTTGCCCACCGGGCCCCGCATGCCTGCCCCGCCGGCCCCACCCGGTGCTGCCAACCCGCCCCGGAACCGCGACCGTAAGGGAGCGGCCCGGCCTGGCACCGGCCCATCCACTTCACCTGTCGATCTCACCCAATACGATATCCAACGTTCCTATGATCGCCACCACGTCCGCGATCAGGCCGCCGCGGACCATCCGGTCGAGTGCCTGCAAATTCACATACGAAGGCGGCCGGACACGCACGCGGTAAGGCTGGGTCGAACCGTCGCTCACCACGTAATAACCCAGTTCGCCCTTCGGCGCCTCAATGGAAACGTAGGCTTCACCCACCGGCGGCTTGATCACCTTCGGCACCTTGGCCATGATGGGCCCCGCCGGAATGGACGCTGCCGCCTGGCGGACAATGCGCGCCGCCTGCCGCATTTCCTCCATGCGCACGATGTACCGGTCGAAGGTGTCGCCGTTTTCGCGCGTGGGGATTTCGAAGTCGTACTTCTCGTAGCCCGAGTAGGGTTGCGCTTTGCGCAGATCCCACTTCACTCCGGCCGCCCGCAGCACCGGCCCGGTGACGCCGAATTCCTTGCACTCGTCGGCGTTCAGCACGCCCACGTTTTCCAGGCGGCCCCGCCAGATGCGGTTGTTGCTGAGCAGTTCTTCGTACTCGTCCACCTTGGGCGCAAACCAATCGCAGAAGGCCTCGCACTCCTTTTCGAAGTTGTCGTAGGTCTCGTACTGCAGCCCGCCGATGCGGAAGGCGTGGGTGGTGAGCCGCGCGCCGCAATAGTTCTCGAGGATCTTCAGCGCTTCCTCGCGTTCGCGGAGGCAGTAGAAGACCGGCGTGATGGCGCCGATATCGAGCGCGTGCGTGCCCAGCCACAGCAGGTGGCTGGCGATGCGGTTCAACTCCGTGAGAATTACGCGCACCGCCTGCGCGCGCGGCGGGGCCTCCACGTTCAGCAACTTCTCAACCGCCAGACAGTAACCCAGGCCGTTTGACACAGCGGCCACGTAGTCCATGCGGTCCACGTAGGGGTTGAACTGCGCGTAGGTGCGGTTCTCGGCGATCTTCTCGACGCCGCGATGCAGGTAGCCTATGACGCAGTCCGTGCCCAGCACCTTTTCGCCGTCCAGTTTGAGGATCACGCGCAGCACGCCGTGAGTGGACGGGTGCTGCGGCCCCATGTTGAGGACCAGTTCGGTGGAGTCTAGGAAAGTATTATCCGGCATGGCGTTACTGGCCGCTCTCGATTCCCAGGTTCTCGCGCACCCAGCGGTCGTCCTGTTGGAGGATCCCGTAGTCCTTGCGCAGGGGATAGCCCTGCCAGTCTTCCGGCATCAGGATCCGCCGCATGTCCGGGTGGCCGGCGAAGGCGATGCCGAACATGTCGAAGACCTCGCGTTCCAGCCAGTTAGCCGTTAGATGCACCCCCACGGCGGTCGGCGGCTGAAAACCATCCTGAATGTATGTTTTGATACGAATTCGCTGGTTCTGGTAAAAACTGTAAACAATATAGACCAGGTCGAATCGGTCGGCGCGCTTGGGCCAATCCACCGCCGTGATGTCCACTAAGTAGTCGAAGTCGGCTTCCAGTTTGAGGTATTCGAGCACCGGAATGACCGCGGCGGGTTTCGTCACCGCGAAATTCTGCCCCAGGTAGGTGGAAGTTTCGACGATGTCCGTCGCGAAGCGGTCCTTCAGTTCGCGCGGCAGTTCGCCATCCCACGGCGTCGCCGCCATGGTCGCGGGCGGTTTCGGCGCTGGAGGCGCGGCGGGAGGTTTGGGAGCGGCCAGCTTGGCAGCCGCCGGCGATAGGACAGTCTCTCCCCCTCCGGGCTGAGGCGACTCCGAGCTCCCCGGCTTTTGCTCGTCGGCCATTCGTTCTCCTAGTGGACGAAGACCTTTACATTTATCACTGGCGGTTGACGGGTGTCAAACCGAACGGAGTGTCCGGGGCACGAAGCCGATCGGAAATCCCACCCGGAACCGCGACGGTAACGGAGCGGCCCAGGCCTTGGAGTGACCGCGAGACCGGGGTGGCGCCGGGCCGGTGCGGGGGACGGCTGTCAAACCGCACAAAGAGCCGGAGGGTTGGAAGCGGAGACGGGTTTTGCGGCGCGGAGCGGTCAATCCGGAGATGCCCTGGTTAGCAGGCCCTTCTCTTTGAGACCCGAAATCGCCAGGCCATAGCGGCCGCGGATGCCGGTCTTCTCGAAGATGTGCTTCAGGTGGATCTTCACGGTTCCGGTGCGGATGCCGAGGTTGCTGGCGATGTCCTTGTTCTTGAGCCCCCGCTCGACCAGTTCCATCACCTGGGATTCGCGCGAGGTGAGCGGCGAGTGTCCCATGCGCACGGGCCGGTCGGCTTCCGAGAGCAATTCCTCTTCCATCCAGTTGGCGCCGGACGCTACCGTCCGCAAGCACTTCAGGATGGTGGCCAACGGCGCGGTCTTGCGCACCACTCCCGCCGCACCGGCCTGCAGAAAGCGCAGCGCCTCGGGTTGCGAAATGGCGCCACTCCATACGATTACGGCCGACTTTGGCCCTATGGAGCGCATGGCGGCCAACCAGTCGATAATCGCGTGTGCGCCGAATGCCTTATCCACCAGCAGGATGGAAGGGCACAAGTCGCGTACCGCGTCCATGCCGTCGGCGAGCGAGGTCTCGGCGGCGACAACGCGCAACCCCTCGGTCTGCTCCAACATGCTGCGGAGCCCCTCGATAGCAATTGCTTCGGTATCGCAAATCGCAATAGTTTCCACTGGTTCACCAATTCGTGTGGGTCGTTCCCGCTGCTTTTCTATCGGCAGGCACCTTGGAACTAAGTAGTGTCAGTGGGAACCAGATGTCTCAAGAATCGGTTCCGGAGTGCGGAGCGCCCGGCGGCGGAATTATTGAGAATTCCTGCGCCCCAGCAGGCAGGCTCTGAGGTCTATCCAACGATTGCTCAATGTATTCTGCACCAGAACAGCGCGATCGGCGCGGAAGGTGCGGCTGCCCCGGTATTCGCGCCAACGTCTCGCGGCCAACTCGCAAACCTCGGGGACGCGCTCCGTGGGGAGTTCCTGCGCCAGCGTGACATGCGGATAGTAGGCAAACGGCTCTTCAAACCCCAGGGTGTTGGAGTTCATGGCAGCGTGGATGCGGCGCAACTCGTCGCCGCCTTCGCCGATCTCGATGTAGACCACGCCCGTCACCGGAAACACCGACACGTTGGTCAATTCAACGTCGAACGGCGGCCGGCTGGCGGTAATTGCCGCGGCTTCTTCGGAGGCGACCTGCCATCCCACCGCCAGAGTTCGCGGCGGAAGCACGCTTACGTGAGCATGTGGGTCGTAGTCCGGCACCAGTTCGCGGCGCAATTGGTCGAGAAACAAGCCTAGCGGACCCGGTATGTAGATTACCAGGGCGAATACGTTAAGGCGTTCCTCGGCCGGAATTGCGCCTGGCTGACATGTTGAATCCAAATCCATCCTCACTATATGGTAGCCGTTTCCGCGACTTCCGCTCAGGGGAATCTTCAAATCGGGGGTTCGGCCCGGCCCGCCGCGCCTGTTACTCTCAAGTAGATGGGCACCAAAGAGACCAATCCGCTTCTCGAAATCCGCTTCCGGATTCCCTTCGACCGCATCAGCGCCACCGACGTGGAACCGGCCGCCGCCACCTTGCTGGGCGGCTCCCGCGCGCGCCTGGAGGCCCTTGCGGCACAACCGGGCGAGCACACCTGGGCCAACACCATGGGCGCGTTGGACGCGCTCACCGAGCCGCTGGATTTCGCCTTCGGCCTGGTGCGCCATCTGGAATCCGTAGCCACCTACCCCGAGCTGCGCGCGGCCCTGAACGCCGTGCAGCCCGAGATCAGCGCGTTCTATGCCGGAATCCCCCTCCACGCCGGGTTGTGGCAGGCCGTCAAGGCTTACGCCGGCACTCCCGAAAGCGCCGCGCTCACCGGCCCGCGGCGCCGCTTCGTGGTCAAGACCGTCGAAGCCTTCCGCCGCGCCGGCGCCGATCTCGATGCCGAGCGAAAGAAGCGGCTGGAGGAGATCGACGTCGAGCTGACCACCATCACCACCAAGTTCGGCGAGAACGTGCTCGACTCCACCAACTTCTTCGAACGCGTCTTCTCGAGCGAGGCCGAGCTGGCCGGGTTGCCTGCCACCGCCCTGGCTGCCGCGCGCGCCAGCGCCTCCCGCAAGGGCCTGGACGGCTGGCGCTTCACCCTGCAGGCGCCCGACTACCTGGCGGTGATGACCTACCTGGACAACCCCGCCATGCGCCGCGAGTTCTACGAGGTCTTCACCACCCGCGCCACCGAAGCGGAGCGCGACAACCGGCCCATTGTGGCGCGCATCCTGGAACTGCGCCGCGCCAAGGCCGCCATTCTCGGCTTCCGCGATTTCGCCGACCTAATCCTCGAAGACCGCATGGCCCACGACGGCGCCCGCGCCCTGGCCTTCCTGGAAGACCTGAAGACCAAGACCGAAGCCCGCTTCCGCGCCGAAAACGAGGAGCTGCTGGAATTTCGCCGCTCCATCGAAGGCGCCGCCGCGCCCGCGCTGGAACCCTGGGACGTCGCCTACTACGCCGAAAAGCAGCGCGCCGCGCTCTACGATTTCGACGAAGAGGCCCTCCGCCCATACTTCCCGCTGGACCGGGTGGTGGACGGCCTCTTCTCGCTGGCCGGCCGCCTATACGGCATTCGCGTGACGCAGGAAACCGACGTGCCGACGTGGGACCCGCAGGTGCGCTACTACAACGTTCACGACGCCGATGGCACGCTGCTCGGCGGCTTCCACGCCGATTGGTACCCGCGCGAGAACAAGCGCGGCGGCGCCTGGATGGACGCGCTGATAACCGGCGGCCCCGCGCCCGGCGAGTTCCGCCCGCACCTGGGCCTGATCTGCGGCAACCTCACGCCGCCCATCGACGGCCGGCCCGCGCTGCTGACCCACCGCGAGGTCGAGACCATCTTCCACGAGTTCGGGCACCTCATGCACCACCTGCTCAGCCGCGTGGACATTCGCAGTTTCGCCGGCACCAGCACCGCGTGGGACTTCGTCGAGCTGCCCTCGCAGATCATGGAGAACTGGTGCTGGGAACGCCAGACGCTGGACCTGTTCGCCGCCCATTGGGAAACCGGCGAGCCGCTGCCCGAGGACCTGTTCCAGAAGATGAAGCGCGCGCGCACCTTCCGCGCCGCCAACGCGCAGATGCGCCAACTCGGCTTCGGCTTCGTGGACCTGCTGCTGCACACCCGCTACGAAGCCGCGCGCGATGGCGACCCGGTGGCCTACAGCCGCGGCGTGATCCAGGAGTTCAGCCCCGCGCCGCTGCCCGCGCAGCACGCCATGGTGGCCGCCTTCACGCACCTCTTCGCCAGCCCCGTGGGTTACGGCGCGGCGTATTATTCCTATAAGTGGGCCGAAGTGCTGGACGCCGACGCCTTCACGCGTTTCCGCGCCGAGGGCATTTTCAGCCGCGAAGTGGGCATGCAGTTCCGCGAGCGCATACTGGCCAAGGGCGACAGCGAAGACCCGGCAGTGCTGTACCGCGATTTCATGGGGCGGGAGCCGGACCCGAACGCACTGCTGGTGAGGTCGGGGCTGGCGTAGGGGGAATCCTCATCAACACTCCGCTGGCGCGAGCCGTCTTGTCTGCTGGAGGACACGATGAGACAGTTGCTGACGGTTCTCGCCTGCGCGGGCTTGTGCGGAGCCGCCGGTCTGAAGGTCACCGCCCCGGCCCCGCCGCTGACGCTCGCCAGCCTGATGCAGGCGCCTTCGGGGACGGATACCACCTGGGATGCCCTCAGGGGCAACGTGGTGGTGGTGGAATTCTGGGCGACCTGGTGCGACGGCTGCCGCGAGCAGATCCCGCATCTGAACAGGCTGGAAGAGCAATTCCGGAACCACCCCGTGCGCTTCATCTCGCTCACCGACGAGGAACCCGGCATCGTGCAGCGCTTCCTGAAGGACTATCCGATTTCAGGCTGGGTCGGCCTGGATTCCAACGCCCAGACGTTCAAGCGATATGGCATTAACGGCCGGCCGACCACGGTCCTGGTGGATGCGGCGGGCGTGCTTCGCGGGATCGGCAATCCCTCCGATCTGACGGGCGAGACCTTGGAGAACTTGCTAGCCGGAAAGCCGGTCGCCTTTTCGAGGGAAGCGGGTGTGGCCCGGCTTCAAGCTCTGCCGGCACCTCTGTTCCAGACCATGGTGCGGCCCGCGGGTCCGGTGGAGGTGACGGGGAACTCATCGGGCGCGACCACCGGGAAGACCGGAAAGACCTGGGAGACTTGGGGAGCTGGGCTCCGGAGGTTGCTTTCCAACGCGTACGAAGTCCCCGAGAACCGCATCGAGGGGCCGGCCTGGGCCGCCTCGGTGGCCCACGATGTCGCCCTGGCCGCGCCGGACCTAAACCAGCCGCGCCGGCTGGCGCTCTTGCGCCGGACGCTGGAGGAAACGTTCCAACTCAAGGTCCACAAGGAATCCCGCGAGTCGGACGTATACGTGCTTCGCATCGTCCCCGGAATGCAATCGAAGTTGCGGCCTTCCGCTCTGAGGACCTCCAGCCACTGGGGCAATCCCGGAGACGTAACGGCGGTCTCCATGCCGCTCGCGAGCATCGCCGCCGATGCCGGGCGGTTGCTCGGGAAGACGGTGGTGGATGAGACTGGACTGGCGGGCCGGTTCGATTTCGAGCTGAAGTGGGACGCCGGGAACCCGCAGTCCCTGGTGGAGGCGGCTCGCGTTCAGTTGGGGCTCGAACTGGCGCCGGCGCGGCGCCCTTTGGAATACCTGGTCGTGGATTCGGCGGTTCAGCCGCAGGCATGGTAGCGCCTCGCCAGCCGGGTTCCCGCCTCAGTTCGGCGTGGGGATCTTCTGCGCCGAATCGACGATCAGTTGCTTGAGGGTTACTTGCCGGGGCTCCAGCTCCAGACCCAGCTTTCGCACCGCGGCAAAGATCGAAGGCAGCGAGGCGGACTCCTCGGAGGGTGTGCCGAAGTGTAGTCCCGGCAGCGAGTCCGGCGCGGCGTCTATGGTGATGTCGAAAATGCCCTCTATCCCGGTCTTATTCTCAACGGGCTTACCCAGGTCGACGGACAGGCTGTTCGCAAAGCCGTCCAGCGTTTCCCCCTTCCATGCCAGGTGGCCGGACCCGTTGACCATGAGACTATGCCGGGTCGGGTCTTCCAGGGTGCTCTTGGTGAGTTTCGGTCCCGACTTGCCCACCACCAGCGCGAACCCGGAGGTCTGCTTGGTCTCCCAGTGCGCGCGCATGCGGAATCTCTCCGCCAGGAGGTTCTGCAACATCAATGGAATCTGCCCAGCCGGGGCATCCTTCGGCACCCTGGCGACGATGTCGTAGCGCTCGGTATCGAGCCAGGACGGTCCCACGATCTTGCCTGGCAGCAGGTCGTACGCCCTGGACAGAACGCCGTCGAGACTCACGTTGGAATAGTTGACCAGGCCCGGGTTGCTGAAGCCCTGCGGAGGCATACCTGTCGATCGGGACATTCCCGCCGGCTCCTCGCGCACGGCGGCGGGTTTCACCGACGCGACCTCGAAGGCAGGCTGCGGGGAGGGCTTTTGACCATACGCGGCGCATCCCATGACGGCGGCCACGGACAGAACCACGGAACTTCTCATCGCTCGGCTCCTTGTGCGGATCTCTCTGACAAGATCCAATATGTTAGTACGTTCCGAGCCGGTATTTGTACCGCTTCGGGAGCCCCGATCCGCGGTGAGGGCGGCGGCCTTCCCGCGGCGCCGCCGTCGCGTATGATTGTGACAGTGGTGCGTGATGCCTGACCGATTCAGCAGGATTACTTACGGTGTTCGGCCGTGGCGGTGCTGTTTGCCGTTGCTCTCGCTATCCGTCCTCGCTGCCCAGCCTCAACCTCCAAACGCACTCCGGAAGCTGTTTCCCGCAGGGGCGAAGATCATTGAAACCTCTGATTTGACCCGGATCGCTGGGAAACCGCGGAAGCTCGTGCTATGGATGTCCCACGGAGAGATGCGCTGGGGTGGGGAGGAGTACTGCGGAACCGTGGTTCACGGTGACTACTTCTACGAAGGGTCAGTGCGGCTGTCTCTGGTCGATCCGGCGGCTCCACGGATCGTTGATACCATAAGCATCCCTGGGCGCGGCCCCGATGGCGTGGACCAAGACGATTTTCGGCTGCCGGCCCACGTCTTAGATGCGGTGTACCACGTGCCTCATCCCGATTCGGCGGGCAAAGGCGTGCCGGAGATTCTCCATCTTCGGGACTTCACGGGGGATGGCATCGCCACGGAGTTCGCCCTCTTCATGTACGACGCCTGTGGCATCGCTTCCGGAAGCGTGTTGGGGTATGATCGGCGTTCCGACCGGGTCCTACAATACCCCGTCGAGGTGCATGACGAACAGGGAACGCATATCGAGTCATGGGTTTGGCAGATCTTCTCGACCGAGCCGGTTCTGCCTGGCAATTGGGAGTTTAGCTGGGGTCCAGGCCACGGATCGGACAAGATCCTCAACGAGGACGTCACGTTCGACCCAGCCAGGCGAATGTTTGTCATGCGGGAGACGGTACAACCGGAGCCCCGAAAATAGCGCACGGCCGGCGCACTCCCACGCCCGGCTACTTCTTCTTCGGTTCCGAGGCTTGCCCTTCGGCGGTCAGCAGCACGACGTCCACGCGGCGGTTGTGGGCGCGGCCCTCGTCGGTGTCGTTGGTGTCGGTAGGGGCGTTATCGGCGTAGCCGCCCACGCACATGCGTTCGTAGGGGACGTCGTAGCGCTGGTTGAGTACTTCGAGCATGGCGATCGCCCGCGCCGTGGAGAGATCCCAGTTGCTGGGGAAGCGCGCGGTGTGGATGGGACGCGAATCGGTGTGTCCTTCCAGGCGCACGGAGTTGGGCAGGCCCTTCATGACTTCGGCTATTTTGGCCAGCATGGGGAAGCTGGCGGTTTCCACGGAATCGTCCCCGGACTTAAAGAACGCGGCTTCGCGCAGGCTGATGACCAACCCGCGCGCTTCCAGGCTGATTTGGATCTTTCCGCTTTTCAGTTCAGCGTCCAGTCCCTTGGCCAGCTTCTGCATGGATTTTGCCAGGTCTTCGGGATGGGGGTTGGTGGGGTTGCCGAGCTGAGCCGGCTGGTTTTCCGAGATTTTCACTCTCTCGGGATTCTGCGGGGCCTTGCTGTTCTCGTGTCTGCCGCGGCCTAAAACCATAGCCATCATGTTGCTCATCCCGCCGTGTTCAATGGCGTCCTTGACCGAATCCGAGACGGCCTTCGCGCTGGCCTTATCCTTCTGCGAGGAAGCGAACATCACCACGAAGAAAGCAAACAGCAGGGTCATGAAGTCGGCATAGGAAACCAGCCAGCGCTCGTGGTTTTCGTGGGCGGCGGCGTGCTTCTTTCGCATATGCTAACCCTTGGCCGCCCCGGCTTGCGGCGCCTTCTCCGGCTTTCCGCCGGGCGCGGGCTTAGCCTTCCCCTTGGCGGGTTCCGGCTTCTTGGGGTGTTGGTTGAAGGATTGCAACTTCATGCGGATGAGCGTGGGGTTCAAGCCCTCCACGATCCCGATGACCCCTTCCATGGTCATGTCGCGCAGCAGCGTGACCTGGCGCATACGCGCGCGCAGTTTGTTGGCGGCGGGCAGGAAGAGAATGTTGGCCGAAGCCACGCCGTACACGGTGGCTACGAATGCCACGGCGATCCCGTGGCCCACTTCCTTGATGTCCTCGAGGTGCTTCATGACCTGGATAAGACCGAGCACCGCGCCGATGATTCCGATGGTGGGCGCGTAGCCGCCGGCCGCCTCCCATACCTTGGCTTCCGCCTCGGCATTTTGCTCCGAAAGGCTGACGTCGATATCCATCATCTTCTTGATTTCCTGGAGATCCGTGCCATCCACGGCCATTCCCAGGGCCTTGCGCAGGAACGGGTCGGTAATTGAGGCCGCCTCGGTCTCCAGGCTCACGATGCCGTTCTTGCGCGCCTTGGTGGCGTACCCAAGGAGCAACTCGATGGTAGCGTCCGGCGTAATGGTCTCTTCGATCAGGATGCTCTTGAACCCGGCGAACGCGCGCAGCACGACCGAGAGCGGGTTGGTTACCAATACCGCGCCAAAAGTGCCGCCGAAGACGATCATGGCCGCGGTTCCCTGCGCGATGTCCTGGATACTACCCTTCTCGAGCACCAGGCCCCCCACGATTCCGAACAGGGCCAATGCAATTCCGCCGAGAGTCGCCAGGTCCAGCGTCTTTGAGGAACCCGACTTCGCTTTCTTTACCGGGGCCGGCTGGGCCGCGGCTTTGGGTGTGGTTTCGGCCATGGGATTCTACGCGTTACTCCCGGGTTCCGTCTGTGTTTCGGCGCCGCCCTCGCCAGCATCGTCCTCCGGCTCCGCCTCCGCCGCGAATACCGGGTCGAGTATGCGGCGGCGATAATCCACGATGCGCCTCACCACTTCGTCGGCACTCTCCCGGACGCGCAAGATCTGGCCCGTGGTCAGCGTAATCACCGTGTCCGGGGTTACATCGATGTGCTCGATCAGATCCGAATTGAGCACCATAGGTATGTGGTTTAGTCGTGTCAGCCGGACCATGCGGGCTCCTGTTAACTTATCGGCACGGCACCGCCGGATCATTAGGACTGCGATAAGATTCCCCAATGGGTTCAGCAACTTCGGCAGTGGCCGAATTCCCCGGTCTCTCCGCCATTGGACAGATCGCCATCACCGTCGCAGACGTGGATCGCGCGATTGCGTACTACCGCGATACTCTGGGGATGCGGCTGTTATTCCAGTTCCCCGGCCTGGGCTTCTTCGACTGCGGCGGCGTGCTCCTGATGCTGACGAAGCCCGAAAAGCCCGGCGAGGGCTACAGCTCGATCGTCTACTTCAAGGTCCCCGACATCCGCCAGGCCCATGCGGCCTTAGCCGGCCGCGGTGTCGCATTCGAACGCGAACCGCATCTGACCGCGCGCATGCCGGATCACGATCTGTGGATGGCGTTCTTCCGCGACCTGGACGGCAATCTGCTGGCGCTCATGTGCGAAGCGCCGCGCGCTTGAGAGAGACCGCCGCTACCCGGCCCGCCGCATTTCCTCGAGCAGCGCCGAAAGCCGCGGCGCCAGCTCCGTGCGTCCGCCGAAACGCCAGGCATTGTAAGCCCGGGTAAACTCTCCCGCCGCCTTCCCCAACGGCGTGGCGGGCAGGGATGTCGCGAACTCCGTAGGCGTAAACCACGGCGGTTTCTGATAGCCGCGCCGCTTCAGAATCCGCAGCATGCGGCGGTAGAGCAGCGCCGCATCCCCTTCGGCGGGCCGTCCCTGGCGCACGCGGCGCACCCGCCGGCGCACGTCCAGCGCCCGGATGGCGGGCGGCACCGCCAGCCACAGCAGGAAACCCAGTCCCATGGCACCCAGCAGGCGCGGGCTCATGCGGCGCAGCCACCGCCCGCGCCGCGAGTCCCAGAGGGTCTGCGCATCGGAGAGGGTATCGAACCAGCGGATACCGACGCGCGCCAGGCCGTGCTGCGCGCGGTCCATGAGCGAACCCTGGTGGCTGGGGTCGTAGCTCACCACCCACTCCCGCCACAGGCCGTCGGCGGCGTCCAGGTAGAGCGCCAGGCGGGTGGCCAGGGTGGCGGCGGCCGGTGCGGTGGAAGGCGTGGGGTCGAAGGTGGTCCAGCCGCGGCCGGGAATCCAGGCTTCCACCCAGGCGTGGGCATCGCTCGATCGGATCAGCCACAGGTCCGTCAACGGATTGAAGGTGCCGCCCTGGAAGCCGGTGGCTAGGCGCGCGGGAATTCCCTGGGTGCGCAGCAGCACGGCCATTGACGCGGCGAAGTACTCGCAGTGCCCCTTCTTCCGGCTGAACAGGAATTCTGCCAGCGGATCGGCCGGGCGGCGGCGCGGCAGGTCCAGCGTGTAGCCATATGCGGTGCGCAGATGTCGATCCACGGCACGGGCTTTCTCCAGATCGGTGGCGGCGCCGCTGGCGATGCGTGCGGCCAGTGCGCCGATCCGCGGGTCCAGTTTGGGAAGTTCGAGGCAGCGGGCGCGCTCCACGGGGTCCAGTTCCGGCGGCGGATACACCGGCGCCGCGGCGGAAGGCGGGTCTTCCAGCAGGCCGTAGGCTTCATAGCGGAAACCCTGGGGCGGCCGGGCTTCGAGACGAAAACCCGTGGATGCGCTGCCCAGCAGGTAGGGCGCGTGCAATTGTACGTGCTCTGGCACGCCCGCGAAGAACAGGGCGTCGCTATCGATGGCGTCCAGGAAGACATCGTAGACGATATGTTTTCCCGGCCGGCGGCGCGCGGTGGGGACCAGGTCGAGCTGTCCCTGCTCGGTGTATAGCCTGTCGTCGGCAGCCGGGGGGTTGGACCACTGCTCGCCGTCGAACTTGGTAAGCGCGCCGCCGCGCCACTTCAGGCCGCCGGGGGGTTCGGCGGCGTACAGGCGAACGTGCAGGGCCGCGCGGGACGCGGCCTGGAAGCGCCCGATCTCGCCCAACCTGACGCGCCGCGAGAAACCGGGCAGCGACTGGCGGTGGAACAGCAGGCTGCCCAAGGCGGATCCCGCGCCATGCGGGGAAACCAGGAAGATGCCGCCCGTGAGCGCCGCGATCCCCGATGCCATGCCGGCCGCCAACACCGCCAGGCGCACTCCCAACCCGCGCGTTCCCCCGTGGGCCGCGGCCGGAGCTTTTCGCAAAGAGCGGCGGATTTCGGCGCCGATCAGCACTGCCACCGCAAACCCCAGGTACAGCACCAGCGCCACCACGAAGCTGGGGCTCAACGAGAGAACCGCCCCCGCCGCCAACCCGGCAAACGAAATGGCGGCCGTAGCCAGATAATCGCCGCGGCGGGTGGCCGTGACCACCTGCAGCGCGGCCAGAAAGACCGCCGCGTGCACCGTTACGGGCGCCAGTTGGCGCGAGATGGCCAGGTAATCCGCCAGCAGGAAACCGCCCAGAGCGGGGAGACCCCAGGCGATGGCGTGGGGCGTGGGGCGCCAGTCCAGGCCGCGAACGAGAAGGACCGCACGCAGCACGAGCGCGGCGCCGGCCAAGGCGATAGTTGGGGCGTCCAGGTAGCCAGACCCGGCCACTGCCAGGAAACCGCTGGCCGCCAGGCCCAGGAGCGAGAACTGGAAGAGCCGCTCGACGGAACTGGCCGCGCCCAGACGCTGCCGCACCATGCCCCATTCTAGTACGGGCAACAGAAACGGAATGCGCTCGCAAAGACGCAAAGGCGCAAAGAACGTAAGATGTGTTTTCTTGGCGGCTTTGCGTCTTTGCGAGCGCGTTTGTTTTTGCCTGCCGCGGAACAAACTCTGTTCCCGCCCGATAAGGTAGAGTAGGATTGAGATTAGCTAAGCGATGCCGGCCAGCGTGATTTCCATATCCGGTAGGCGTGAGGGCACTTATGTGCTCTTGGAGGCCGCTCTGCCCGGACGCGCGCCAGTGCCCGCGGGGCTGATCCTCTTCGATCCCTCGACCGACCGCGGATGGGTGCGGCTGCGCGAACGGTTCGACGGCTTGGCCGAGCCCGAAGACGCCGAGGTCCTCGAGGCCCTGGAAACCGATCTCCGCGACCGCTTGTCGGAAGCTGGTGCCGAGGCCACCGTAGCTTCTCTCGAAGACTGCCTTTCCAATGTGTTACGGGTGGGAGAACGGCAGGCCGTGAAGGTGGATGCCTTCACCCGCGTGCTCGACAAGCTGTACGACGAGCACGTCGAAAGGACCAAGGTTCTGCCCTTCCACACGCACCTGCCGCTCTACAGCCTGCGGGCGGCGGCGGGGCGCCTGGGCGAGGAAATGGAATCGTCCGAGGAAGATTGGGTGCGCGCGCCCGAGGGGCTGCGGCTCTCCGAAGACCTGTTCGTGGCCCACGTGGTGGGACGGTCCATGGAGCCGCGCATCCCCGATGGCAGCCTCAACCTGTTCCGCCTTCACCCGGTGGGCTCGCGCCAGGGCAAGATCCTGCTGATCGAACGCTTCGGCGTGATGGACCAGACCGCGCGCTACACCATCAAGCGGTACACCAGTAAGAAGGTGCAGACCGGCGAAGACGAGTGGCATCACGAGCAGATCCGCCTGGAGCCGCTCAACCCCGAGTTCGAGCCCTGGGACGTGGAGCCGCGGGATTTTGCCGTGGTCGCCGAATGGCTGCGCGTGATCGAGTAATAGCCAGGCGGCTGCTCGCCTGGTACGACGCCGGCCATCGCGATCTGCCCTGGCGGCGCGCCCGCGATCCCTACCGCATCTGGGTGTCGGAGGTGATGCTGCAGCAGACCCGTGCCCAGGCGGTGATTCCCTACTACGCGCGGTTCCTGGAGCGCTTTCCCACCGTGCAGTCCTTGGCCGCGGCGGCGGAGAGCGATCTGCTAGCCCTATGGAGCGGCCTGGGATACTACTCGCGGGCGCGCAATCTGAAGCGTGCGGCGCAGGCGGTGGTGGCCGCGGGAGAGTTTCCCCGCGAGTACGCCGCCATTCGCGCGCTGCCGGGAGTGGGAGACTACACCGCCGCGGCCATCGCCAGCATAGCCTTTGGACTGCCGCACGCTGTGGTGGATGGCAACGTGCTTCGGGTGGTGGCGCGGGTGGAAAACGATGCGGCCGATATCGCCGCAGCGCGCACCCGCGAACGGTTCCGCACTGTGGCGCAGCGGTGGCTCGACCGGGCGTGCCTTGACCTGGCGAAGCCGGGCGCCTTCAACCAGGCCCTCATGGAGCTGGGCGCGACGGTCTGCCTTCCCCGCAAGCCGCAGTGCCCCGGTTGTCCGCTGGCGGCGGTGTGCGCGGCGCGGCAGGCCGGGCGGGAGGCGCAACTGCCGGTGAAATTGCGACCGCGCGAGCCGGTGCGCATCCTGGCGACGCTGCTGCTGGTGCAGCGGGGCGGCAAGGTCCTGCTACGCCAGCGCCCGGACGACGCCGGCCGCATGGCGGGCTTTTGGGAACTGCCCTCGCCCGAGGACTTGCCCGCGGCGCGGGTCGGGGAATGCCGCGGCCGGTTCCGCCACTCGATTACCCACCACCGCTATACCTTCGAGGTGCACCTCGCCAGCGTCCGCAGCCCTGGCCGGGGGTTCCGGTGGTTCCCCATCGAGCGGCTTGGCGGGATCCCTCTCAGCACCACCGCGCGCAAGGCCCTCACCCGGCTTCCTTGAGCAGCTCCAGCATTTTCCGGTCCAGCTTGTGGCCGTGGAAGTTCTCGTACTTCACATCCGCGCGGCCACTATCCAGGATGCCGAACGATCCCCGGAAGCACCACAGCGCCCACCCCCAGCCCACCCGCTTCCACAGGTCCAGATAATCCCGCATCCACGCCAGGGCAACGGCGTGCGGAGTGCGGTTCCAGCAGCCCCACTCCCCTACGAACGTCCGGGCGCCCAGCGACTGCATCCCCAGCCACGGCAGAATACAGTACTGTTCCAGCCGGTCCCGGTCCCAGATGACCTGACCGCCAACCGTCGTGGGCCAGGTGGGCACATCCCTCCCAGGGCGCCAGGTAGTGCGAAAGGGCGAAGGGCGCGTATCCGCGGGTGCAATGGACCGCGTTCGGCACACCTGCCAGGCTCGGCACCGGCTCCATCACCTCGCCGAAGGTGCCGTCGATTGCAACCAGCCGGTTGGGGTCCTTCGCGCGGATCGCCTCGACGCCGCGGCGCACCACCTTGGCGTACTGCGAAATGGTGCAGCCGTTGGGCTCGTTGAGCAGGTTGAAGCTGAGGTTGGCGCTCGGAATCCCCTTGTACCGGTTCGCGAAGTGCGCCCAGTGGAAAGCGAAAATGTCGAGCGCGCGATCGTCGGTCCACAGGTTCCATGGCTCGGGCGAAAGGCCCGCGTTGATGCAGAATCCGGGAGCCCGGTGGAAGTTGATGCATACGTGAATTCCGAACTGGCGCCCCCACTCGACCGCATTGTCGATGTCCTTGAGCGGCGCTTCGATCAGGCGGTAGGGGTCGGCCGCGTCCGTCCAACACCGGTAGGACATCGGCAAGCGCACGAAGTTGAAGCCCAGCTCCGCAATCCACTCGAAATCGCTCTTTTAGGAACGGCTCGTTGTGGCGGCCCCACTCGGCGTCCGTCTTCGCCCACTCGTCGGGCTTGTCGGTGAACTTTTCCTGAAGATTGAAGCCGCGCCAGCGCTGAGCGGGAGGGGGCGAGGTTGCGGAGGCTGCGGACAGGCAACTCAGAGCCAACCCCTCAAGCAGGCCGCGACGCGAAAGATGGTTTGTCATGGCTGGCTAAGGGCGAATTCCTGGGCAGTAGGTCGCAAGGCGGCACGCCTGGCGTGTTGCATCTCGCAATATTATACACAGCGCGGGTATCCCGGCTTCCATCGTATGATGCTTCGGGGCCCGCCCGGCGCGGGGAAGCGCCGTTCCCGCCTCGCGGCGGATCGCCACGCCGCAACATGGGCCCGGTCCGCGTGACGCCGCTGAGAGCCTGATTCGCAGTCATAGTCCCCAGCGGGCATCCGCGGAGTCTGCTGGCGCATCCTCCAGATGGCTCCAAATCGACCACACCAGCATCAGCACTGCTAACGGCAGGATCACCCAGTTGCCAATGGCGCCCGATGGCGTGTGCCGGAACGCCACCGGTTTCGCGTTTCCAACCAATTGACGCAACAGGGTTTCCAGGATCAGCAGCAGGTACATGCAGGGCACCAGCGAGCGGTATCGGAATGCCACCGCAAGCTGCACCAGGGCGAAAACCTACTTGGCGCTGCCCCACAGCGCGAAGGCGAAGACGATGCCGCCCGCGCCGCCATTGGGCGCCAGCAGGTGGATGCAACTCCGCACGGTGCTGATGCAGGCGATCAGCGCGAATGCGTAAACTGGCAGCCGCGCTCCGCGAATGGCGTTATCGGCGGTGGCAGGCAGAAGGATTGCGAGGATGTTCTTCATCTCACTGGTTGCCCATGAACTTGTCGCGGAACCGCGAATACACCCAAGATACCGCGATCAGGATCAGTCCCATCGCGATCAGGGAGAAGATGCGCGGCAGGCCCTCCAGGTAGTTCAGGTCGTGCAGGAATAGCTTCAGAATGCAGGCCAGCATGATGGCCATGCCGGAAAGGCGCGGGATGCGGTCGCGCAGGGGGAAGCCCGCCGCCAACAGGGCCATGCCCTGAATGCCCCAGGCGACGGTCAGCACGCTGCCGGAGACTTGCACGTAGAGCAGCAGCGAAAGCAGGGTGGTACCCAGCAGCGAGGCGCAGAGGCGGACGATGTGGCCGCGCGGCGAAAGCAACTGGGCGGCGTAATAGCAGGCGACGGTGACGGAACAGCCCACCAGCGCGGAGAGCGGAACGGCCGCGGCGTTGCGCGTCATCAGGAGATCCTCCGCCCACCACCAGTAGGCGGACGCGGCCAGCGTGCCGGCCAGCCAGAGAGGCCACTCCCGATTCCAGCGGAAGCCGGCGGCCAGGATTGCCACAGCGCATAGGGCCCAAGCCGGGCCAACCGCGTCGTGCGGCAGCGCGGCCCACAGGGATGCCCCCAGGAAACCGGTGGCGATCCACGCGGCGAGTGGCGCGAGCCAGATTTCGAAGCGCCGGGAGCGCCAGGCGATCCAATAGACCAGCGCGGCGGCGCCGGCGGGAAGGAGCCGCGGAATCCAGGGGCCGTGATTCGCCAACGTGATCGTGTCGTTGATCACCACGCGCCCCACGCCCGCTGCCGCCAATGCCAGGGCAAACCAGCGGACTTCCTTGGGCCAGCCGAAGATGCCCAGTTCCGTCAGCACCACCGCCAGGCCGAGCCAGGCGATCCCCAGATACTGGCCGTCGAGCACCCGCCAGGCGAGCGTGGCCAGCGCCGCGGTGGCGGCCAGCGAGCCGAGGTAGCGGAGAGCGTCGCGCTCGTCCCGCCTCATGCGGTCGTCCTGGCTCCAAAGCGCGGCGAGCGCCAGGGCGTAACTCACCACGGCAATAGCGCATAGCGGAGGCACTTCCAGGCCCCACCACAAGCCGGCCATCCCCAGGGCCCAGAGCACGTAGCCTTGCAGGCGGATTTCGGGCTGGCGCCACCACCAGCCGAAGGCGAACAGGGCCAGCGCGAACACCTCCAAACCGACCGGAACTGCGTTGTGCCCCAACACCGCCCAGAGTGATACCGTCACGAACGCGGTGCCCGTCCACGCCGCCAGGGACGTGACGAATCGCTCGGCCTTTCGCGAGCGATAGGCGATCCAGTAGAGCGGCACGGCGGCAATGGCCGGCAGCAGGCGCGGAATCCAGGGTCCGTGGTTTTGGATCGGAATGATGTCGTTCATTACCATGCGTCCCGCGCCCACGGCTGCCAGCCCCAGGGCAAACCAGCGGACTTCCTTCGGCCACCCGAAAATGCCCAGTTCCATCAACACCGCACCCAACCCGATCCAGGCGATTCCGAGGTATTGACCATCCACCACGCGCCAAGCCAGCGTCGCCAGGGCCACGGTGGCGGCCAGCGAGCCGAAGAAACGAAGGGAGTCGCGCTCCTCGGTCCCCATTCGGTCGTCCTTGCTCCACAGCCCGGCCAGCGCCAGCGTGTAACTCACCACGGCAATGGCGGTGAGCGGCGGTACTTCCAAGCCCCACCCCAAGCCGATCGCCCCCAGAGCCCAGAGCACATAGCCTTGCAGGCGGATTTCGGGCTGGCGCCACCACCAGCCAAAGGCGAACAGGGCCAGCGCAAACGCTTCCAAACCGACCGGAACGGCGTTGTGCCCCAGCGCCGCCCATAGGGATACGGTCACGAACGCAGTGCCGGTCCACGCCGCCAGGGAGACGACGAATCGCTCGGCTTTGCGGGAGCGGTAGGCGATCCAATAAGCCGGCACGGCGGCGATGGCTGGCAGCAGGCGCGGAATCCACGGGCCGTGGTTCTGGATTGGGATGATGTCGTTGATTACCATACGCCCGGCGCCCAGGGCTGCCAACCCCAAGGCGAACCGGCGGACTTCCTTGGGCCAGCCGAAAATGCCCAGTTCCATCAGCACTACCGCAAGCCCGATCCAGGCGATTCCGAGGTATTGGCCATCCACCAGGCGCCAGGTCAGCGTCGCCAACGCCGCGGTGGCGGCCAGCGAGCCCAGGAAGCGAAGGGCGTCGCGCTCGTCCCGCCTCATGCGGTCATCCTGGCTCCATAGCGCGGCCAGCGCCAACCCGTAACTCACTGCGGCTGCGGAGGATAGCGGCACGGTGCCGAGCCACCACTCCACCCCGATCAGGCCTAAGGCCCAAAGCAGATAGCCTTGCAGACGGATGTCGAAGTGGCGCCGCCACCAGCCGAAGGCGAACGCCGCGCCAGCGGGCGCCATCCACCAGCAAGCCCGGTAGCGGCCCGGCGCCTTGAACCCGGCGACCAGCGCCACGGCAGCCGCTCCGGCGTAACCGTAGAAGAGGTCGGCGGGGCAGAGGAACCGGTTGGCGTAGAACACCACGGCGTCGAGCGCAGCCACCGGCGCCCAGGTGTCCACCGGCAGAGGCGGGAGGCCAATATCGGGCACTCCCAAGATATCGGCCAGCAGTCGGCAGGCTTCCAGGACGAAGAGTCCAGTACCCAACCAGCGTATATATGACGAACGTAGTTTTAAGCCAGCCAGGTAGAATAGCTCGGCTTCCACGACCAGCGCCGAAGCTATCCATTGGTGGTCCAGACGCTGGAAGATGGCGGCGGCGGCCAGGCCAGCGGTCAGGAAGGCGGCGCCGTGCCACCGACCGCGGCGGGACCGCAGCACCGCGCTAATAAGGTATGCGGCTGCCGCTGCCGCCAACAGCTTCCAGATGTGTTCTGGATCGGCGCGCTGCCATTTGATCAACGACAAACCTAGGAATCCCGCTGCGTTCAGTGGAAGCAGCCAGGTATCGGCTTGAAGGATGTCGAAGATTTCGAAGAGCAGCCAGTAGACCGTGAAGATGGCCTGTGCCTCCCAGAGCTGAGCGCCGTTATCGGGCCGGAGAGCCACGGTTGCGTAGGTGGCTATGAGCCCGCCGAGCGCCATCTTGTGCCACTGGAAGTGGTGTGCAATGAACAGCATGGAGATTTCCAGCGGAATCAGTGCGATGAGCGACAGGGAGGTGATCTGGGTGATGACCAGGGTGAAGAAGGCGATGAAGTAGGCCAGCCCGGTGACGACTTCCGACCGGTATTTGAGGGTGTGCACGATCATGCCGGCGGCCACCGCTATCAGGACGAGGCCGGCCGTGTACGGGTTGTCGATGACTTTCGCCGCATCTACGACATGCATAGAATATGCGGTGACGTAGAGCCCAGCCCATCCCCCGCTGATGAGCGCCCGGGCGAGGATCCGGTACTGTTCGCGCGGCTCGAAGAACACTCCGGTGCCCAGCATCGCGATGCTGCCCGTGAAACTGATGGCGACTATCCCGGCAGGGCCCATGTGAGTGAACGAGTACTGGAGCAGAAAGGCCAAACCGATCACCACCACCAGGGCACCGATCTTGGCGAACCAGTTACCGCCCATGAGGGCCTCCCAATCTGCGCTCGACCGGCTTGGCGCAGGCTCGGTGGCGGGCTCCGGAGCGGATTTGGCCCACGGAGAAACGGTGATTGTAGTAAAACTAGGCGCGGCAACTGGCGAGGGTTGCGCCATGGGTGTGGGCGGTGGCTGCGGGACCGGAGTATTGACCGGTGGAGGCGGTGCCGGGGCCACAGGCGGCGCCGACGGTTGAGGGGCGGCGGCGCGAGCGAGCAACGGCGGAGGCGCCACGGCCGCTGGTGGGACCGGGGTGCGAACCAGTGGCGGCGGGGGCGCCGCCGTGTGAGCCGGCGACGGAATAGGAGCCGGGGCTGGCGGCTCGGGACGTGCGGGACGGGACTGGGCCTCCGGAGCGCGCGCCACTGCAGGTGAAGGTGCTGGTGCGGCGGCTGCCGCAGGTGGCGGTGGCGCCGCCGGTTCGCGCGAGGCCGGAAGTGCGGAGGCCCGTAGCTTGGCCAGCGCTTCCGTTTGCCGAATAGACGCTTCCTCCAGGCGGTTGGCCCTCGCCTCAAGCCGGGCCAGGCGCTCGTTGGCTCGACCGAGACGGTTCCAAAGCACCACGAGCAGGATGCTACCCACGATGGGGACGGCTACGGCTGCCGCTATTATGAGTCCAACGATCTCTTCCACAAGAGGCTCCTATTGGGACACACGCGGTTCGGTTACGCCTGCGCTGGCCAGTTGCAGCGCCAGGTTCTTGACGCCGCGCAGGTCCAGCTTACCACTGCCAAGTACCGGCAGGCTTTCGACTTGGTAGATGTTCTCCGCCTTGGGCAGCCAGAGCCGCGGCAGGCCCGTCGCTGCCAGGCTTTGCCACAACTCCTCGGGACGAGTTTCGGGCTTTATGTACATGGCGACGAGGCGCTCACCGCGCTGGTCGTCGGGTACGGCGGCGACGGCGCACGGGGCGTCGCCAATCACGGCGGCGATGGCCTCTTCGATGCGGAGGTGCGGCACCATCTCGCCGGCGATCTTGCTGAAGCGCGAGAGACGGTCGGTGATGTGCAGGAAGCCTTCGTCGTCAATTCGGGCGATGTCGCCGGTGATATACCAGTCGCCGTGGAAGACTTCGGCGGTGCGCTCGGGTTGGCCCAGGTATCCCAACATGCGGTTGGAACCGTAAACCAGCAACAGGCCATCGTTGTTGGCGGGCAGCGGAGCGAACGTAGCAGGGTCGACAATGCGCGCCGCCACGCCGGGCAGGGGGTGGCCAACGGTTCCGGACTTGTTGCCGACTTGCGTATCTCTACCAGCGTCGAAGTTGGGGCTGTTGACGGCCACAACGGGCGACATTTCGGTGCAGCCGTAGCCCTCCAGCGGATCCAGACCGAACTTCTCGCGGAAGGCGGTGGCCACGGGCGGGCGGAGTTTCTCGGCGCCCACCAGGACATGGCGCAGGCTGGCGAAATCCTCAACCGAACACTTACGGATGTAGTTTAAGCAGAAGGTGGGAGTGGAGAGCAGCAGCGTGGCGTGGTACTTGCGGGTGATCTCGCCCACCCCTTTGGCGTCCACCGGGTTGGGGTGGTAAACCACGCCGCAGCCGGCGATGAGCGGGAACCAGATGGTCACGGTGAAGCCGAAGGAGTGGAAGAACGGAAGCACGCCCACGATGCGGTCGCTCGACTCGATCCAGAAGAGCTGGGCAATCGACTCAATATCGGCCAGGGCGTTGTAGTGGGAGATCATGACACCTTTGGGCTGCCCGGTGCTACCGCTCGAGAAAATCACGGTGGCTAACGCGTCCGGCCGGGCCTTTGTGCAGATGAGGCGCGCCGGAGCTAAACGGGCGGCGACGAGCGCCCGCACCCGCGCCACCTGGCTGATGTGTGACAGGATGTCCTCGACATACACCATACCGGGCATGGTTTCCAGCTTGGCTTTGGCCAGGAAGGCCTTTGAGGTCACAATGATGCGGATGTTGCACTGGCTGATGGCGGCAGCCATGCCTTCGCGGCCGGCGGTGAAGTTCAGGTTCACGGTGGTGCGTCTGGCCAGGGTGACGCCGATATTCACCAGGGCTCCGGCTACGGTCGATGGCAGCAGGATGCCGATCTTCTCCTCCGGCGCCGAGGCGCGGCGCGCCCAGTTTGCCACCAGGATGCCGCCGGTCAGCATGCGGCCATAGGTGAGCTCGCGGCCGGTGGAATCCGCCATTGCGAATTGGCTCCAGTTGCGCCGGGCGGTCGCGACCAGGCGGCGGCCCAGGGTGTCGCGGCGGGTCTGGCGGTGAGCCGTGGCGGCAGCGGCTAGCTCCTGAATCGCCTGGCGGACTTCATGGGCCGCCGAACTTGCCGGCATGGGCGCTCCGAAAGAGACGGTGACGGGGTAGGGCACGCGCCGCGGCCATTTCCAGAAGAAGCGGCCACGCTCGAAACTGAAGATGCTGCCCCAAAGGCGGTCGAGGTGTACCGGGACGATGGGCACGTTCAAGCCTTCCACGATCTTCTCCATGCCGCGCTTGAAGGGCAGCATGTTGCCGGTGCGGCTGATGGCGCCCTCGGCGAAGATGCAGACCACGTGGCCATCCGCCAACTCTCGGCGCGCTGCCTGGATGGCGTGCACCATTTCGCGCGGCGATGTGGCGCCCACGGGGATCGCCCTGGTCTTGCGGAAGAACCAATTTAAACTACGCATATCGTAATAAGGCTTCCAGACCATGAAGCGGATGAAGCGCTGGACGCACGCGCCGATGAGGAAGCCATCGGCGTGGGACATGTGGTTTGACACTAGTAGTGCCGGGCCGCGAAAGGGCACGTGATCCTGCCCCACGATGCGAATGCGGAAGATGCTGTGGGTGAGCACCCAGAGCACGAAGCGGATCAGGTACTCGTCCACCACCGTGACTATGTAGATGGTGACCAGGAAGGTCACCAGGCCGAAGGCCAGGATGATGCCCGCCGGGGTCATGTGCAGCCAGGTGCGGCACACCCAGAATACGCCGGCGGCCAGCAGCATCCCGATGGTGTTGTAGACGTTGTTGGTGGCGATCAGGCGGCCCTTTTCAGCCTCGCCGGCGCGGTGTTGCAGGAAGGCGTTGAGGGGCACGAAGAAGATGCCGGCCGCGATTCCCAGCAGGAACAGCGCGGCGAGCGCCGTCGCGTACGACCCACTGGCTGCCCAGACCAGCACGGAAAACGCGCCAAGGAGGATGGAGCCGAGCGGGACGAGGCCGATTTCCACCTTGTCGCCGGAGAGCCGCCCAGCCAGCATGGCACCGGCGCCGATGCCAAGGGAGATGCAGGCTAGAAGCAGACCTACCCGGGTGTCGGTGGCGTGCAGCGTGTCCTTGCCCAGGACCAAAAGGTCCGATTGGAACAACGCGCCGATGAACCAGAAATAGGAGATCCCCAGGACCGACAGCCACAGCGGGCGGTCGCGCAGCAGGTGCCGCGTGCCGGTGACGATTTCCGTGAAGGGGTTGATCCGGAACGGCTCGCGGGCGCCCGCAGCCGGCACGCGCGTGATGCGCAGGCTGACCAGGAACCCAGCCACGGCGATTCCCAGTAGGACGACGCCGACCATCCAGGCCTCGGACTTCCACTGGGAATAGAGGCTGGTGCCGCAGTAGATGCCCAGGATGATAGCCACCAGGGTGCTCATTTCGAGCAGTGCGTTGCCTCTGGAAATGTCTTTTTCTTCAACGAGTTCCGGCACGATGCTGTACTTGGCGGGGCTGAAAACGGTAGAGTGTATGGCCATCAGCAGGAGAACCAGGAACATCCACGGAACGCTGGTGGCACGGAGGGTCAGGATGCCCGCGGCCATGACCAGAATTTCGAACGCCTTGACCGCAATGAGCACCTTGCGCTTGCTGAAGGCGTCGGCCAGGTGGCCGGCATAACCGGTGAAGAACAGCGACGGGAGGACGAACAGCGCCACGGCAGCCGCCAGGTAGCCGTCGCGGACGGCCGGGTCTTTCACCAGGTCGACGGCGCGCAGAGAGACGATGATGCGATAGGCGTTGTCGTTGAAGGCCCCCAGGAACTGGGTCCACAGGAACGCCTGAAAGCCGCCGTTTTTCAGAACATCTTTGAAGCCGCCGTTTGCCATTGGTCTGGTCCCTTCGGAAGCGCTTAGAGTGCATTCCGCCTGCCGACACCCAAGGGGCGTTGTCTCAATAGTTTAGGGGCACGGGCAGACAAAGTCACGCGGATTATCCATACATTCTTGGAATGCGGCGTGGCGCAGAATGTACAATGGGGCGCATGACACCGCTCTTGACCAGCCAACGCGCCTTTCTGGAGGCCGTCTCCCACCTGGGCTATTGCAATCCGTTCCTACCCGAGCGGGTGGAATGGGAACTCGAAGCCCTGGGCCTGGATTTCGTGGAGGGCGACGCGGTCTGGAGCCAGCCGGTGGACGAGCCGGACCGGCCCCGCGCCAATGTGACCCGAATTGTCGCGCTACTGGAGCCGCTGGCGGAGAAAATGCGTCATAAACTGTCCGAGTCGGACGCGCCAGAGTTGCGCGACCTAACGCTGTACGAAGACGCGGTGCTATTCCTCATCTACCACCGGTACTACCACCGGTTCCTGGAAGCCGGGTTCGGCTCGGCCGCTGGCGATGGCGCCGGGAGGTGGCGTTTCTACCGCGAGTTTCTGGCGGATTGGCAGCACTTTTTCGCCATCGAAGGCGTGCGCTTCACCGGCGGTCACGAGCCGCGCCACACCTTCGCCTGTTTCCGGCAGATTCAGCGCGCCTTCGAACAGGTGTTTCGCGACATCATCGGCGGCTCGCTGCCGGCCGCGCGGCTGCGGGCGTCCATTTGGCAATCCATTTTCACCCACGATATGCGGCGCTACCGGCGCACGCTCTACGCGCGTATGGGCGAATTCGCCACGCTCATCACCGGCCCCTCGGGAACCGGCAAGGAACTGGTGGCGCGGGCCATTGCGCAATCGCGCTACCTGCCATTCGATGACCAGCGGCTGACGTTCCCCGACGAGGGCGCCGAGGCATTTTTCGCCATCAACATTTCGGCGCTGTCGCCGACGCTGGTGGAGTCCGAACTGTTCGGCCACCGGCGCGGCGCGTTCACGGGCGCGGTGGGCGACCGCAAGGGCTGGCTCGAAACCTGCCCCGAAACCGGCTCGGTGTTTCTTGACGAGTTGGGCGACCTGGACCCGGCCATCCAGGTGAAGCTGCTGCGGGTGATCGAGACGCGCACCTTCCATCCCGTGGGCGATACCGCGGGCCGCCAGTTCCTCGGGAAGTTGATCACCGCGACGCACCGCGACCTGGCCACGCTGATGCGCGATGGGAGGTTCCGCGAGGACCTCTACTACCGCCTGTGTTCCGACCAAGTGGTGACGCCGTCGCTGGCCGAGCAACTGGCCGATTCCCCCGCCGTGCTGCGCGACCTGGTGCTGCACATGTCGCGCCGCGTGGCCGGCGAGGAGGCCGGCGAACTGGCGCGCGAGGTGCTGGATTGGATCGAAAACAAACTCGGAACGCAATATAATTGGCCGGGCAATTACCGCGAGCTAGAGCAGTGCGTGAAGAACGTGCTGATCCGGCGCAACTACCGGCCATCGTTCCGGGCGAGCGAGGACCCGGTGGAGGAGTTTCTGGGCAAGGTGCGCGGCGGGGGCGTGACGGCGGAAGATTTGCTGAGCCGCTATGTGACGATTGTGTATCACAGGACAGGGAGTTACGAGGAAACCGCGCGGCGGTTGGGGCTGGATCGGCGGACGGTGAAGGCTAAGGTGGATGGGGAGTTTTTGGGGAAGTTGGAGTAGAGGGAATTACCCGGATTGATCGTTCGGGAAGTGCGCAGTATACTGTGCGCGTAACAAGAGCAAGAGCCGGCTGTTCCAGGGAGCGTAGACATGAAGTTTAACTTCTCGATCTGGTTTAGCGTGTGCATACTTGGGTACGCCTCGTTGGCGCATGGCGACACGAGCCGCTTTGAGGGCCACTGGATCGACCCCGAGTCCCGCGGGACGTATTGTCTGCCGAGTACGTGACGACCTTCTCGCGCACCCTCCTGGTCGTGTACCCCGAGGATGGAGGTCGCCTGAGAGTTGAGAACTTCGTTCTTTTCACGGATTCCAGCGGCCGCTTACCTTTCCACAAAGTTCAGATGCTGACGTTGCAGGGCCCGGCTTCTCCGGTGACGACGGGCAATCTCGCCCAGCCCACGCAACTCTCTCCCGCCAATGGATGCGCCTTCTCGACGTATCCGCGCACGACCAGCCTGGAATGGTCGGCGGTTCCGGGCGCGGTTCAGTACGGGGTTGACGTGGATTGCTACGAGTGTTGTCAAACTGGCAAGTGGTGCTCGGATGCCGACGGCAGGGTGCGCTCGGCCGTAGTGAACGGTCTGAGCTACAAGTTTGACTTCGTGGGTGCGCAGCCCGGCAGATGGCGCGTTTGGGCAATCGGACCCGGCGGCGCGGCCGGCCCCAAGACTGGCTGGTTCGAGTTCCGCTACACCCGCTGAAACGTGTAGGTATCCCGCACGGAATTGCGAGCCGCGCCGCCGCTCAGGCCTTGTAAGCGATGGCGTCGATCTCCACTTTCGCTCCCGCCAGCGGCAGCGACGCCACGCCGATGGTGGTGCGCGCGGGCTTGGCATTGCCGAAGAACTCCGCGTAGACCGCGTTCATAGCGGCGAAATCCGCCATGTTCGTAAGGTACACCGTGCAGCGCACCACGTCGGCCATGGTAGCGCCGCAGGCCGCCAGGTTGGTCTGAATGTTGGTCAGCACCTGGCGCGTCTCGGTGGCGATATCGCCAAGGTGCGCTTTGTCGGTGGCCGGATCGACCGAAATCTGACCGGAAACGTAAATGAATCCGCCGGCTTTGACGGCCGGAGAGTACGGGCCTCGGGGGCTCGGTACGCCCGCTGGAGATACGCGCTCGATCATGAGTTAGTGTCCTTCCGCTTCGAGGTAACGTTCCGCTTCCATGGCGGCCATGCACCCGGCGGCCGAGGCCGTGATGGCCTGGCGGTATGCGCGGTCCTGCACGTCGCCGGCATGAAACACGCCGGCAACGCTAGTGCGCGCGCCGCCTTTGGAGACGATGTAGCCGTCGGCGTCGGTTTCGATCTGGCCCTTGAATATCTTGGTATTGGGGATGTGACCGATGGCGACGAAGAAGCCGTCCACCGGCTGTTCCCACACTTCGCCGGTCTTCACGTTGCGCAGGCGCGCGGCGGTGACCAGTTGCTTCGACACGTCGGACAGCTCCTCGACCACCGTACTGGTTAGGAACTTGATCTTGGGATTGGCGCGGGCGCGGTCGAGCATGATCTTCGAGGCGCGGAACTCGTCGCGGCGGTGCACCAGCGCCACCTCGCTGCCAAAGCGCGTGAGGAAGTTGGCCTCCTCCATGGCGGAATCGCCGCCGCCGGCCACCATGATCTTCTTGCCGCGGTAAAAGAACCCGTCGCAGGTGGCGCAGGAGCTCACGCCGTGGCCGATCAGCTTCTGTTCCGACTCCAGGCCCAGCCAGCGCGCCGAGGCGCCCGATGCGACGATCAGGGTTCGCGTTTCGATCCACTCGCCTTCCACCGAAACACGGAAGGGGCGCGCCGCCAGGTCGGTATCGACGACGGCCCCGTCCAGGTATTCGGCGCCGAAGTGAATCGCCTGGCGCTTCATGTTCTCGACCAGTTCGGGGCCGTTGATGCCCTCGGGAAAGCCGGGGAAGTTCTCCACCAGAGAGGTGAGCGAGAGTTGACCGCCGGCCTCGTGGCCGCTCACCACGAGCGGTTTCAGGTTGGCCCGCGCAGTGTAAATGGCCGCCGTGTTTCCGGCGCAGCCAGAGCCGATGATGATCGCGTCGCGCATGGGTGTCGTCGATTCACAGCGTATCACAGGCGGCACGGCGCCCGATTGGCGGCAGGCTTATGGCTACAATGGGAAAATGCGGTCGAGGCCCGTCCAAGTCGCACGAGTGCTTCTCTGCCTGCTCTCCGCGGGGCTCTCGGGGTGCCTTTCGCACCATATCGCCATCGCCAGGAAGGGCGGCAGCACCACGCAGAAGTTGCAGGTGGCCGATCTGGAATCCCTGCTCGAAAGCGTCACCCGGCAATACAAAGCAGTGCGCGATTTCAGCGCCACGGTGGACATGGCGGCGCTGGTTGGAAGCTCCGAGAAAAACCAGATGGTGGAGTACAAGGACGTCCGCGCGTACCTCTACTTCCGCAAGCCCGCCGAGTTGCACCTGGTGGGATTGTATCCGGTGATCCGCACCACCGCCTTCGATATGGTGTCGGACGGCGTCAACTTCAAGCTCTACGTGCCCAAGGACAACAGCTTCACCATGGGACCGAACGAGATCCAGACGCTGTCCCCCAAGCAACTCGAGAACCTGCGCCCGCAGCACTTCCTGGACGCCATCCTCGTCCATCCGCTGGACGCGGCGGTGGACAAGCCCCTCATGGAGAACCTGACGGACGAGGAGTACTTCTATTACATCGTCCACCTGATCCACGAGGACCACGGGCGCCTGGTGCTGAGCCGCACCATCTGGTTCAACCGGCTGGACCTCAGGCTGGCCCGCCAGATCATCTACGATTCCATCGGCAACATCGTCACCGACGCCCGCTACTCCCAGTGGCACGTGTTCGAGAACGTGGCCTTCCCTAAGCACATCGAGATCCACCGCCCGCGCGAAGAGTATGGGGCCACCATCGACGTGGTCAAAATGGACATTAATAAAGGAGTATCGGATGATAAATTTGTGCTCACTCAGCCCGAAGGGACTACGCTCAAGGTGATCGGCCGGAAGCCCGAAGGAAGCAACCCGTGACGGGTCGCCTGGTACTCGAGAACCTCAAACACCGCCCCATGCGCAGCCTGCTCAGCGTGATGCTGATGGGCGTTCCCGTCACCCTGATCCTCGCCCTGGTCGGGCTGACCCAGGGGTTGCTGCAGGATTCGCAGCGGCGCCAGCAGGGGACCGGGGCCGACATCATCATTCGCGCGTCCACCGCGAGCGGCGTGGTCAACTTCAGCGGCGCGACCATTCCGGAAAAGGTGGTGGCCAAGATCGAGGAGCAACTTCACGTGAAGCTGGCCGTGGGCGTGCTCAACCACAACATCGACTTGCCGTTGGTGGTCACCGGCGTGGACCTGGCGCGATTCGACCGCATGAGCGGCGGCTTCGTCTACAAGCGGGGCGGACCGTTCAAAGGTCCCGACGACATGCTGATCGACGAAGCTTATGCCGCGCAGGTGCACAAGACGGTGGGCGATACGGTGACGCTGCTGAACCACGCCTGGCGCGTCGCCGGCATCATCGAGCCGGGAAAACTGGCGCGCATCGCCGTGGAGTTGAGCGTGCTCCAGGATCTGGACGCGGCCACCGGCAAGGTGGGGCAGATCTACGTCAAGGTGGACGACCCCGCCAACATCGACGCGGTCGTTCAGGAGCTGAACGGCTTGGAATCGGGCTACAAGATCAACACCCTGGAAGAGTACATGGCCATGTGGACTCCCGGCAAGTTTAATGGCGTGAAGGAATTCACGATGGTCATTATGGTGATTGGCGTGGTGATCGGGTTCTGCGTGGTGTGTCTCTCCATGTATATGTCGGTGCTGCAACGCACGCGCGAGATCGGCATTCTGAAGTCGCTGGGCGCCACCAAGGGATTCATTCTGACCATCATCGAGGCCGAGGCCATGCTGCTCGGCGTGGGCGGCACCATACTGGGCATTGTCATGAGCTTCGGCGCCTGCTGGCTGGTGCGAACGCTGGTGCCCGCCTCGATTCCCATGATCGTGGTGCAATCCTGGTGGCCCACGGCGGGCCTGATCACTCTGCTGGGCGCCGGCCTGGGCGCGCTGTACCCCGGGCTGAGCGCGGCGCGGCAGGACCCCATCGAGGCGCTTTCCTATGAGTAACGGCCCCATCATCGAAACCCGCGAACTGCGCAAGGTGTACCGCGTCGGCAAGGTGGACGTGCAGGCGCTGCGCGGCGTCGATCTCACCGTGCAGGCGGGCGAGTTCCTCTCCATCGTAGGGCCCTCGGGCTCCGGCAAGTCGACGCTCTTCCACATCATCGGCGGCCTCACGCCACCCACCGGCGGCCAGGTGCGCGTGGCCGGGCAGGACTTGGCGGCGATGACCGACGCCGGCCGCACGCGGATGCGCAAACGCTCGGTAGGCTTCGTGTTTCAGAAGTTCAACCTGCTGCCCAACCTGACGGCTCGGCATAACATCGCCGTGGCGCGGTTCATCGCCGGCAACAACGGCCCGCTGGACCCCCAGTTCGAGGAAGTGCTGCGGCTGCTGGGAGTGTCGGAGCGGTTGGACCACAAGCCCGCCGCGCTCTCCGGCGGCGAGCAGCAGCGAATCGCCATCGCCCGCGCCATCGTGAACCACCCCGCCATTCTGCTGGCCGACGAACCCACCGGCAACCTGGACACCGAGAATTCCAAAGCCGTGCTGGAAGTGCTGCGCGGGCTGAACGAGCGCTTGGGGCAGACGATTCTGATGATCACGCACAACCCCGAAGCCGCGGCGTACGGGCACCGCACGGTGAACATGCGCGACGGGCAGATTATCGGTTGAGGCGGCGCTTCTCTTCAAGCGTGTGGCGGAGCGTGGGAAGCACCGCGAGATCCTTGTCGCGGCCGAGTTCTTCCTTGAGTTGGATGAGGGTTTCGAGTTGTAGCACGCGGACTCGGACCTCATCGACTTTCATCTCGATAGTGTGTTCGATGAGATCCTCGTAGGCCAGTTGTTTGCCGATGGTACCGAGGACATCGAGGGGACCGAGATTCGTCATCAGGAGCTTGTGCCCCGTCGATTCCAGATGCGAAACATTGGGAGACAGCTCCGGTCTCATACGGAAACGAGCGGCCAAGCTCTGAAATGCCACCAGGATCCGCTGGATATTCGCGGCGTCCCGCCGGTACACGATGTCCAGGTCGAGTGTGTTGGTCGGGCCGCCCTGGAGAGCCGCACTCACGCCGCCGACGACGATGAACTCGACCTCGTTCTGTGCCAACACCCGAAGAAGGGCGAGGTAGTCAAATCCCGGCATTTTGTTCGCGAATCGCCTCGATGGAATTAGCGCAGTCCTGCATGTTCCTGAGCCGTTCCTCCGGCGTCAGCGACAGCATCCAGCGGATCAGCGTCAGATCCTCGCCGTCTTCGGAGTAATCGACCAGCCCTTCCACACCCTCGTCGAAGCCTGCCATACCACACCCATTCTACCGCCGCGTTACCATGAGTGCGTGCTCCGCAAAATCCTGCGCGTCACCTGGGTTCCAGTACTTCTCGTCGTGGCGTACTCCGGTTGGATCGTCTGGCAGCGGCACGCGGCCGCACTGACGCCGCGGCCCGTTCCGCAGCAGTCCGACCCACTGCTGGCGTATGGAGACCGCCTCAGGATCCTCGATTTCTACGGCACGCCCTCGATTTCGCGCGGCGCGAACGCGCTCCTCTGCTACAGCGTGGTAAATGCGAAATCGGTGAGGCTCGATCCGCCGGTGGAGGACGTCTGGCCGGCTCTCAGCCGCTGTTTCAACGTCAGCCCCGCCAAGACGACCCGCTATACTTTCACGGCCGAAAGCGCGAGCGGCGAGTCCGCCTCAAAGGCGTTCGAGGTGAAGGTGCAGTAGCCTACGCCGGCCGTGCCAGTTGCATCCGCTGCTGCTTCATCCATCGTAGCCGGCTCTGCTGCTCCTGATAGAGCGTGCCGAATCCAGCCCAGTAGTAACCGAAGACGAACAGCGCCAGGAACGGAATGGTGAGGTAGTTGTAACTCTCGAAGGCGAACACCACCATGCCCAGGAAGTAAGTGCCTACCAGAATCTCGGCATACGGCAGCCAGCCGCTGCGGCGCCGGTACTTGCGGGTCTCCAGGTTGACCCGCGCTCCGCCGCCGATGGCGAACTTCGGTGTCCGCACGAAGCTGGTCTCCACGCCGAACAGCGCCTCCAGCACTGCGCGCGTGTTGATGATCGTCAGCCCCACGCCCACCGCCATCAGCATCGGCAGCAGCATCACCGAGCGCTTCCAGTTCCTGGGATACAGCTCGCGGTGCGCCACCACATAGAACAGCGAGATGGACCAGAAGGACGCCGCGATCAACGGCAGGTCGATAAACACCATCTGCCAGATACCCATATAGAACCGCACGATCATCACCGGCAACATCAGCGCCGATATCACGATCATCAGCGGATAAGATATGTTAGGCGTAAGGTGCATGATCGCTTCCGCCTTGACGCGGGCCGGGATATCCGCGTTCCAGATAGACGGCAGCAGTTTCTTGGCCACCTGCGTCAGCCCCTTGGCCCAGCGCGATTGCTGCACCTGGAAGCCGTGCATCTCGACAGGTAACTCCGACGCGCATTCCAGTCCGGGTATATAAACGAACCGCCAGCCCTTTAACTGCGCGCGGTAACTCAGGTCCGAATCCTCGGTCAGCGTGTCGTGCTGCCAGCCGCCCGCATCGTCGATCATAGCGCGCCGCAGAATCCCGGCCGTGCCGTTGAAGTTGAAAAAGTAACCCGCCCGCGACCGCGCTCCGTGCTCCAGGATGAAGTGGCCGTCCAGCAGCATGGCTTCCACTTCGGTGAGGAAGTTGTAATCGCGGTTGGTGTAACTCCAGCGCGTCTGCACCACGCCAACGATGGGGTCGGCGAAGTAGTGCACGGTCTTCATCAGGAAATCGGCGGGAGGAAGGAAGTCGGCGTCGAACACGGCCATCAGCTCGCCCGTAGCCTTCTGCATGCCTTCCTGCAACGCCCCGGCCTTGAAACCGTGACGGTTGGTGCGGTGGATGTAATCGATCGGGTAACCCAGCGCGCGGTAGCGTTCCGCCAGGGCTTCGGCGAAGGGAGCGGTGTCGTCGGTGGAATCGTCGAGCACCTGGATCTGCAGTAGTTCCCGCGGATACTCGATCTTCACCACTTCTTCGATCAGCCGCTCGACAACATACCGCTCGTTGTAAAGCGGAAGCTGAATGGTAACTTTGGGGAGCTGTTCGAAGCGCTTAGGCGGCTCGCTGGTGGCCTTCTTGCGGTGCTTGAAATAGGTGTGGATGATCTCGTAGCGGTGAATGCCGTATACCGAGAGGACGGCCAACACGCTGAAGTAGGGGACCAGCATGGCCCAGTCGAACCAGGCCAGTTGATGGATTCCCGCGAAGGTGTTGTCGGAGAGGCGCTGGACCAGCCGGTCCGTGGCGCTAGGGGTGACCAGAAACGCGAACGCAAAGACAGATGACATATGAGGAAACCCCAGGTTCCGAATTTGGTCCGGGGCCTTGCGGCCTCCACAATGGTATCAAAAGTTAACTGGTACGTGGGGGCTAAGGCCCAGGCCCTATTGCGCTTCCACCAACTCGACCGCGCTGGCCACCAACTTGTCGCACAGCGTGTGGTGCAGATCGCCGGCCTTGAACTTCGCCTGGCCCTCGGGCGTCTGCAAATCGCAACCGGTCAACGCCTTGCACGTCAAGCCTCCGTGGCGCTCCCGGAACGCCGCCACGAACGCAGCCGCGCGGTCGTATAGAGGCCCGCGCGCGTGCACCGGATCCGTGGCCATCTCCTGCCCGTGCCGCACGCCCAACGCCATCAGGGCGCCGGTCACCGCACCGCAGGTCTCGCCCATGCGGCCCATGCCGCCTCCGAACGGCCCTGCTACCACCAGGCACGCCGCCTCGCTCATCCCCCCGCAGGCTCCGCAGGCCGCGAATACCGATTGCGCGCAATTGTAGGTCTCAAACAGGGTGAGTGCCTTTTCAACTTGGGACATGGCTAACAGAATATCATCCGCGGCAAGTACCGGCGGCTTCAGACCCAATGCGAGCGTCCGAGGTTTTCGGACCCGCAAGTTGTCTTTGCCAGGACCGATATACTGGAATCCCGGACAGCCGCAGCGAAGCCATCATGCTCTTCCTGGTGATCGAACGATTCAAGAACGCAGACCCGATGCCGGCCGGCGAGCGTTTCGAGCGGATGGGCCGCATGTTGCCCGAAGGACTCGCGTACCTCGCAAGCTGGGTGGAGTGCAGCGGCGCCCGCTGCTACCAAGTCATGGAAGCGCCAGACCGCGAGTTGGTAGATCGGTGGATCGGCCGTTGGGACGATCTGGTCGATTTCGAAGTCGTTCCGGTCCTCACCTCCGCGGACTTCTGGGCGACCCGCCGCACCACCAGCCAGGATTGAGGGCGCCCGCCTCACAGCCCCTGCAGAAACGGATTCAGCTCCTTTTCCCGCCCAATGGTGGTCATGTCCCCGTGCCCCGGAATCACCACGGTCTCCTCGGGCAGCACCATCAGCTTGCCGTGAATGGATTGCAGGATCTGCCGCCCGTCGCCCCCCGGCAGGTCGGTTCGCCCGATGCTGTCGCGGAACAGCGTGTCCCCCGCCACCAGCTTCCGTTCGCCGGGAATCCAAAGGCTGATGCTCCCTTGCGTGTGCCCCGGCGTGTGCAGTACGCGGACCTCGGTCGAGCCCACCAGCAGCCGGTCCCCGTCCTTCGCCGGCACGTCGATCGCGACCGCCTCGGGCGTTTCCACGCCTAGCCACCGCGCCTGTACCTCTAGCATGTCCTGCAACGCCTGGTCGTCCAGGTTCATGTAGACCGGCGCGCCAGTGGCCACGTGCAGCTTCTGCGCGCCGCCGATATGATCGATATGCGCGTGCGTCACCACGATGGCCTTCACCGTCAGGCCATGCCGCGCGACCACCTCCAGGATGCGGCCGGTTTCGTCGCCCGGGTCCACCACCAGGCCCTCGCGGGTGGTTTCGTCGCCAAAAACGGAGCAGTTGCACTGCAGCATTCCCACCGGCAGGACTTCATGGATCATACGCCGATTGTATACTCAAGAGGCTATGTTCAACCTCACGCCTCTGACCGTGCTCATGCGGTGGGTGCACCTGGCCTCCATGGCGGTGCTGGTTGGCGGAGCGGTTATCGCCCGCCTGGTGCTGGCGCGCTCACGGGGCGCCTTGCCGCCCGAGGCCCGCGACGCGGCGGAGAGTGCGGCCGCCGTGGCCTGCCGCCCGCTGGCGATCGGCGCCATCCTCTGCCTGGTGGTTTCGGGCGTTTACCAGTTCTACTCCAGCACCGGCCATTCCTCGCGCCACCACATCCTGTTCGGTCTTAAGATGCTGCTGGCTCTGCACGTGTTCGCCGCGGCTATCCTGATCGTTCAGCCCAGGAACCAGCGGCGCGCGCGCCAGGCGACCGGGGTGGCGATCTCCGGCCTCGTGATCGTACTGCTCTCGGCCTTGCTGCGGCAGTTCTACTAAACTGTAACCATGACCGAAGGCTACCGTGCACTGCGCAATTCCGCGGCGTGGCTGGCACTCGACACCCGCGGACGCTTCGAAGCGCGTGGCCGTGACCGCGCCCGCTTCCTCCACAACATCACCTCCAACGACGTAAAGAAGATGGCGCCGGGCGCCGGTTGCTACGCCTTCCTGCTCACCGCACAGGGCCGCATTCAGGCCGATCTGCACCTGTTCTGCTTCCCTGACCGCTTCCTCATCGACACCGAACCCGACCTGCGCGCGAAACTCCCCGGCCTCATCCTGAAGTACAAGGTGGCTGACCAGATCGACCTGGATGACGTGACCGACACCACCGCCTCCATTGCCGTGGAAGGCCCCGGCGCCGAGGCCGCGCTCGCCGCGTGTGGCGCACCCATGCCCGCCGCCGATTGCGCGCACGCCGCCTGGGGCGAGTGCACCGTGGCCCGCGTCAGCCTCACCGGGCAACCGGGGTTTCGGCTGTACGGCCCGGCCGGGCACCGCGCGGAATGGATCGCGCAACTTGAAGCCACGGGCGTTCACCCGGCCACCGAAGATGATGCGCGCCTGGTGCGCATCGAAAACGGCAAGCCCCGCTACGGCGACGATATCCGCGACACTTCGCTGCCGCAGGAGACCGGCCAACTGCGCGGCGTGAGTTTCACCAAGGGCTGTTACCTGGGGCAGGAGATCGTCGAGCGCATCCGCACCCAAGGGCGCTTGAACTGGAAGCTGGTGCGGGTGGAGATCGAGGCTTCCGCGCCCGTCTCCGCTGGACTCAAACTTACCGCAAAGGGCGAGGAGGCCGGCGAGATCACATCCTGGGTGTTTTCGCCGCGCGCCGCCAAGGTGGTGGCGCTGGCCCGCGTCCGCTCGCAATTCGCCGAACCCGGCACGGCGCTGAATGCCGGACAGCAATCCGTCCTGGTGACTTAGCCATGCTTAAACGAACCGCGCTGCTTCTTCTAGCGGCGGCCCTCGCTGCCTCCGCTCAATCGCCCGCGCCCCGCACCATGCGCGTGGATTACTACCACTCCGGCACGGCCACCGAAGAGCATTTCGCCCTCGACCGCGTGGCGCTGGAAGGCGAATGGCCCGGCCCGCTCGACCGCTGGATCGATGCGAGCAACCTCGGCAAGTACCAGTTCGAAGTGCGGGACGCCGCGACCGGCCGCCCCATCTACTCGCGCGGCTTCGCCAGCGTTTACGGCGAATGGGAAACCACCGGCGAAGCCAAGCAGCAGTGGCGCTCGCTGCACGAGAGCCTGCGCTTCCCCGCGCCCGCCACGCCCGTGCAGGTCCTTCTGCGCAAGCGCGGCCCGAAGAACGAGTGGGTGCAGATCTGGTCCGTGAGCGTGGACCCGGCCGACCGCACCATCGACCGCGCCGCGCCGCCCAAATTGGCCGTGTGGCAAGTGGTCCACAACGGCCCGCCCCGCGACAAGGTGGACCTGCTGCTGCTCGGCGATGGCTACACCGCCGCCGAAATGGAGAAGTGGCACGCCGACGCCCGCCGCACCGCTGAAGTGCTCCTGGCCGCCTCGCCCTTCCGCGAGCACCGCGCGCAGTTCAACGTCTGGGCTATCGACACGCCCGCCGACGAGAGCGGCGTCTCCCGGCCTTCCGACAACGTGTACCGGCGGTCGCCGCTGGGCGCGGCCTACGATGCCTTCGGCTCGGAGCGCTACATTTTGACCATGGACAACCGGCGCCTGTGCGAGATCGCCGCCGCGGCGCCGTATGAGTTCATCGAGATCGTGGTGAACGACCGCAAGTACGGCGGCGGCGGCATTTTCAACGCCTTCGCCACGGTCTCCGCCCGCAATGCCTTCACGCCCTACGTGCTGGTGCACGAATTCGGCCATCACTTCGCCGGGCTGGCCGACGAATACTACACCTCCGACGTGGCCTACGGCAGCCCCACTGAGCGCCTCGAACCCTGGGAACCCAACGTCACCGCCGATCCGCACGCCGCCAAATGGCAGGACCTGCTGACGGCGGGTGTGGCGCTTCCGACGCCCTGGCCCAAGCTGGAGTTCGAGAAGTCGCAGCAGGCGACCCAGGCCCGCCGCCGCGAGATCCGCGCGCAGCACGCCGCCGAGGACGTCATGGAGGCGCTCTTCCGCGAGGAGCGCGTGGCCGACACTAAGCTGCTCTCCTCGGGCCCCAACGCCGGCAAGGTGGGAGCCTTCGAAGGCGCCGCGTACCAGGCCACCGGCTACTACCGCCCGCAGCAGGATTGCATCATGTTCACCCGCGACGAAGCCGGCTTCTGCGCCGTCTGCCGCCGCGCCATCGAGCGCGTTATCGCCCAGTACTCAAAGTAGAAATAAATGGTGTCAGACGCCATTTTTCAGCGTCTCCAGCAAATCCTCGGGAACATGCAGGTTTCCGTCCGCGCCGGTGCCCAGCTTCACGCCCGGTTTCACCTTGCCGTGGAAATCCGAACCGCCGGTCACCAGCATTCCGTACTGCTTGGCCAGCGCCACGTAGGCTTCGGTCTCGGCGGGAGTGTGGTCGGTGTGGTACGCCTCGATGGCGTTCATCCCCGCCGCGGCCAACTCCGGCATCAGCGCCGGCACATCGCCCTTCACGCGAATGGGATGCGCCAGCGACGCGATCCCGCCGGCGTTCCGTATGTGCTCCACGCCTTCGGCAAACTCCGGCTCGCGCCGGTACACGTACGCAATGGCGGATTCGTCCAGGTAGTCGTCAAACGCCTCCCGGAAGTTGGACACGTAGCCCTTCTCCAGCATGATCTCCGCGAAATGCGGACGCCCCGTCATGCCCCGTCCGCGCGCTTCGGCTTCCTCGATGGTGATGTCGAAACCCAACTCGCGCAGCCGCGCAGCCAGCCTCACGTTGCGCTCGCGCCGCGAGGCCTGCAGGTCCAGAATCCAGTCGCGGAAATCGGCCGGTCCGCCGTTCTTCAGGAAATACCCCAACAGGTGCACCGAGTGGCCGTGCAGTTTGGTGGAGAGCTCGATTCCGCAAACCAATTCCACGCCGCGGCCGCGCGCCACCGCCCGCGCCTGGTCGAACCCGGCAAACGTGTCGTGGTCCGTTATGCCTAGAACCGTGACGCCCGATCCCGCGGCTTCCTCGATCAGTTCAGCGGGCGAACACGTCCCGTCGGATTCATTGGTGTGTGAGTGCAGATCGATCAAAGCTTACCCAGCCTAAACGTTCCAGTGTAGCCCAGATTCGGCCCGCACTTTGTTCCTCTGCGATCGCCCTCTCCGCACCCCCCATTAACCTTTGTTAGGATAGTCGGAGTGGATTCCCCCGAAACTGTAACGCCCGCCGAAACCGCCGCACCGCATCCGGCCTGGCAGCGCGTGCAACTCGCCCGCCATCCCAAGCGGCCGCATTCGCTCGACTACATCGAGCGCCTGTTCACCGATTTTCAGGAAATCCACGGCGACCGCCTCTTCGGTGACGACGCCGCTATCGTGGCCGGCATGGGTTGGTTCGAGGGCCGCTCCGTCATGGTCGTGGCCGAACAGAAGGGCCGCGACACCAAACAGAAGGTGATTCGCAATTTCGGCATGCCCAAGCCGGAGGGCTACCGCAAGGCTCTGCGCATCATGCAACTCGCCGCCAAGTTCGGCGTCCCCGTGGTGACCTTCCTCGATACGCCCGGCGCCTATCCCGGCATCGACGCCGAGGAGCGCGGCCAGGCCGAGGCCATCGCCCGCAACCTTCGCGAAATGGCGCGCCTCTCCATCCCCGTGATCGCCGTGTGTATCGGAGAAGGCGGTTCCGGCGGCGCGCTCGCCCTGGGGGTGGCCAACACCGTCCTCATGCTGGAGAACGCCGTCTACAGCGTCATCTCTCCGGAAAGCTGCGCGGCCATCATTTACCGGGACGCTGGAAAGGCCGAGCAGGCCGCGGCCGCCTTGCGCATGACCGCCGAGGATCTGATGTCCCTGGGCCTGATCGATGGCATCGTGCCCGAGCCGCCTGGCGGCGCCCAGGAGGATCCCGCGGCCGCCGCCGAGACCCTGCGCCAGGCCTTGATCGAGTGCTTGGGTGAGTTGGCCAACATGACGGGCGAGCAACTGGTAACCCACCGCTACCAGAAATTTCGCAAAATGGGCAATTTCTTCGCGTAATATTTGGGACTCGATTTCGTCTATCGTTAGGGGCTGTGCTCCGCCCCGTTTCCGCGTTCCCGATCGCAAGCGGTAAAATGAAGCGAACCCCTGCACGCAGATCTGCGTATGTTTAGGGCGATAACGAAAGTTTGGGGGACTTGAAGCCGTGAAGCGCAAGTGGAAGATTGTCATAACGATTGCGGCCGTTGCAGTGCTCGCAATCGGCGTTTACGCCAGCACCGTCTATAGCAAGCGCGGCATCGTTACCGTTCAGACAGGACAGGTGGTGCGCGGGGATCTGGTCAGCCAGGTCACCGCTTCGGGCGAGATTAAGCCTAAGAATTACATCAACATCGGCGCCAACGCTATGGGCGAGATCACCCAGATCCTGGTCAAGGAGGGCGACCGCGTCCGCAAGGGCCAGTTGCTTGCGAAGCTCGAGGATGTTCAACCGGCGGCAGCCGTGGCCGTTCAGAAGGCCACTATCGGTTCGGCCGAGGCCGATACCGCCGCCGCCGAGGCAGCCGTCAAAGCCGCCGACGACAACGTCCGGACTTTGCAGGCGGGGCTCGATCACGACAAGGCCGACCTGGATCGCATGAAAGCGGATTTCGACCGCAGCGAGCAGCTCTTCAACGAGAAGCTCCTCGCCAAGCAGGATTTCGACCTCAAGCGCTATACCTATGAGGCACAAGTGGCGGTCATTCGCCAGTCCGAAACCCGGCTGACCCAGGCACGGAGCCAACGCGAGCAGGCCGCTGCACAGCTCAACTCAGCCAAGAGGCGCGTCACCATGAATCAGGCCAGCTTGGCCAGCTACGACGACCAATTGCAGAAGCGCAATTTCTATGCCCCTCTCGATGGAGTGGTCACCAACCTTCCCATGCGGCAGGGCGAATCCGTCGTCCCGGGCATGCAGGGCCAGACCGGCACCACCATCATGACCATCGCGGATATGTCCCTCATTACCGCCGAGGTCAAGGTGGACGAGACCGACATCGTCAACATCAAACTCAACCAGGTGGCCGATATCACCATCGACGCCATTCCCAACAAGACCTTCAAGGGACATGTTTCTGAGATCGGCGACACCGCCATTCTGCGGTCCACCGGTGTGGCGGCGTCGCAGAGCGCCATTTCCAGCCAGGAGGCCAAGGATTTCAAGGTGGTGATCGCGCTCGACAACCCTCCCGACGAGATCCGCCCCGGCCTCTCCTGCACCGCCAAGATCACTACGGCCACGCGCACTGGCGCGCTGACCATCCCCATTCAAGCCCTTACGGTCCGCCAGAAGGGCGACCTGGAAGTCCAGCCCACCGGCAAGAGCGCCGCCGATCCCCCGGCGAAGCTCGACGCCACAGCTCAGAAAGCAAAGAAAGAAGAGTTGACGGGCGTCTTCGTGGTGGAAGGCGGCAAGGCGCAGTTCCGCAAAGTGGATACCGGTATCACCGGCGCCACCGACATCGAGGTGACCGGCGGCTTGAAGGAAGGCGATCAGATCGTCACCGGCAGTTACCAGGTGATTCGGACCATCCGCAATGAGACCCAGGTCAAGGTGGACAACAAGTCGCCCGTCGTGGAACAAAAGTCGTAACGGCAGCAGTACCTAGAAACGAGGTTGGAACGGCATGGCAGCGGCGGCGGATAAAGCGCTCATCGAGCGCGGCGAACAGCTCAAACGGGACGGCATCGTAATTCGCACCTACGACCTGTGGAAGACCTACGTCATGGGCGACGAGGAGATCCATGCCGTCTCCGGCGTGGATGTCGAGATCAAACGCGGTGAGTATGTCGCCATCATGGGACCGTCGGGCTCCGGCAAGTCCACCCTCATGAATCTGATCGGGTGCCTGGACACGCCCACCAAGGGCCAGTACTATATCAACGGGAACCTGGTCAGCGACATGAGCGACGACGAGCTGGCGCGCATTCGCAACAAGGAAATCGGCTTCGTCTTCCAGACTTTCAATCTGCTGCCCCGCGCCACGTCCCTGCACAACGTGGAGCTGCCCCTTATTTACTCCGGCATGGGCTCTCACGAGCGGCTGGTGAGGGCCAAGGAGGCCATGCGCCAGGTGGACCTCGAAAAGCGCATGGACCACAAACCCAACGAGCTTTCCGGTGGACAGCGCCAGCGCGTTGCCGTGGCCCGCGCGCTCGTCAACAACCCCTCCATTCTGCTGGCGGACGAACCCACCGGCAACCTCGACACCGCCACCGGAAACGAAATCATGGCGCTGTTCGAGACGCTTCACGAACGCGGCAACACCATCGTGCTGGTGACCCACGAGCACGATATCGCCCTCCACGCCCACCGCGTCATTCATATCCGCGACGGCAAAGTGGAGAAGGACGAAAAGGTCAGATAGGCCGGCGGCACGCCTACCCCTACTGCACCACCTTCACCGTTAACACCAGGAACAGAGCCTGCTGGCTGTTCATTCCCATGCGCCCCACAACCACCTTCTGGCCTTCCCTGACGTCCAGGTCCGCGTTCAGCTTGAGTTGCTCCACGCTGGTCTTCCCCGGCGACGCCTCGTAAGGGTACGTGGTCTGGCTGGCGAACCGGTCGATGTGAACCGTCGTGCCGTCCACTCCCAGGCTGGCGGAATAGATTTCGAAGCTGCTGCTCGCCCGCTCGGTCGCAGTTCCAACTCGCACGACTCCGCCGGCACTTTGCGTGCTCGCCCGCCTGCCTGCGCGGGTTCGCACCGTCAGGACATCGAGCAACCGGTAGTTCCTGAACGGAAACGCCCCCTTCAGTTGGGCGATAACGCTGTCCAGTTCTTTCGGAACGGCGGCGGACACCGGGTCTTCCGCGTCGGTCCCCACCACCAGGTCGATGGTGAAGTCCAGGTTCTTCGGCGCGGCCGACGGAACATCCAACCTGGCGAGGGCGTCTTCGAAAGCCTGCATAGTGGCCGGCGGAGCCGAGACCGCCAGTGCATGCATCTCCGCGTTAGGGGTTATTCTCGCGTCGAAGACATTGAGCAGCATCCGCATGTTCTCCGGGTCGGCGTACTTGAGTATGAAGACCTTCTGTTGATTGGGCACGGCCTTGACCGGCGCCTCCGCCTTCTGATCCTGTGCCACCAGCGGCATCGTCAACAACGTCAACGTCAGTAGAATCCGTTTCATTGCGCTTCTCCTTTTCTGTCTGCAATCCAGTAAATGACCACGTCCGGGTCGTCGGTGACGAGCCTCACTACCAGCGGCTCCTCCAGGGCGGCAACCTCGACGCGTGGGCTCGGTACGGAGCGGGCCACCGGCGCTTCCCTGGCGCTCGGGACCGCCGGCGCCACAGGCTCCGGCACCCTCGCCTCAACGATGGGCGGCTCCGGCCTCCGCACTGCCGCTAGCGGAGCCCTGGGCCTCTCCGCCGGCCGGCTGGTCACTAACACCCCGGCCAGCGCCAGCGCCGCCGCCAGGCCAACCACCCACGCCCACATCCGCCGCGGGCTGCGCTCTCTCGCCAACCGGTCCAGCACGCGCGCCCGGACCGCCGTGTAGTAGCCAGCCGCGATGGGCTCCCGATGCGCCGCCCGCAGCCGCCCCATGGTGTCTTCCATCTCGCTTGCGAAACTGCGGCACGCGGCGCACTCCGCCAGGTGTGTTCTCACCCCAGCTTCCGCCACGGGGTCCAAATCGCCGCCGGTCCACAATGCAATCCGCTCTTCCCAGCCCTTGCAGGTCATACCCGCCCCCGGAAATAGCGTTCCACAAAACCCCTGATCTTGATCCGCGCGTGGAAGATCTGCGAGCGGACGGTCGCCGCGCTGGTGCCCAGGATTTGCGCCACATCCGCTGTCGGCAGTCCTTCCAGGTCGCGCAGGACGAGCGCCACCCGCTGCTTCTCCGAAAGCAGCCTCAGACTCAGTTCCAACACCCGCTGCCGCTCGTTGCGGGTGGCCGCCTGTTGGGGATCCGCTCCCGGCGACGCCAGTTCCGCGCCCGCATCATCCACCGAAGTCTCGTCCCGCCGTTTGGCGCGCGCGTCGTGGCATACGTTTACCGTCACCCGGTAGAGCCAGCCAGCCAGATTCTCGCAGGCCGGCAGTTTGCCGAGGTTCCGGTAGAGCCGGAGGAAGACCTCCTGCGACGCATCCTGGGCGTCTTCCATCTTCCCCAATAGCCGCAACGCCGTCCCCAGCACCAACCGCTCGTGCCGCCGCATCAGGAGGTCGAAGGCGGCAAGATCGCCCGCTCTGGCCGCCTGGATGGCCTGGCCCGTGGCTTCCGTGCCGTCCAGCGGTTGAGTCATTGCCGGGGATGCCAGAGCCATCATCCTTTCCTACTCATATAACTCCGGCAGGCGCGGAAGCGTTTAGGGAGAATTTGGTGAAGGTGCGCGGCAAGCCGTCTACCGCATTAGGCCGTCCGGCTTTCGTCCTACAATTGGTTCCATGGAGATACTGTTTCTTCTGATCGTCATCGCGTTTTGCGGCGTTATGCTACGGATCGACTACACGCTCAACAAGCTGAGCGAGAGACTTGAGGAAGTCGCTCACGCCATGCGGCCGCGGGAATTCGCGGCGAACCGGACCGATCAGCCCTGAACTTTTCCCAGCAGAATGATTGCGATCTTCAGGTCGCCGGCCTGAACCCATAGGACCCAGTCGGGCGTGTCGCCCTCTTTGACCAAGGCGGGAAAGGTGCTGCCGGTCGGGCTTTCGAGTGATAGCACCGCCGGGTGCGGCGATGCCGAGGCTTTCCGGCTCATCGCCACCAGCGCGCTGAAGCCGGGCAGCGTTGGGGGTCGGGATCGTCGGCGATGGGCGTCATCAGCGCGAAATCGCGTTGCGGTGCCACACCCTGGTGGGCACCATCGACCGGGTAGTTGCTGTATCGCAGCGTGTACAGGCCCGGGTTGATAAGCTGGCCGCGACGGTCTTCGCCTTTTACAGGAAAGCGGATCACCCCCAACAGCGTGCCCTGAGCGACACCGAAAACGACGCTCGGGTCGGCCGGTTGCGACGCGGCGGGAATCTGCTTCCGAAACCAGATCTCGCACTTCGGCCCCGTGGGCCCCGTGATGCGATAGCCGTTGGGCGAAATCAGCGAAGCGTAGGCTGCCGCCAAGTCCGCGGGCAGGGCGGTTAGCGGTTCCAGTTTGTATCCTTGAGCTTGCAAGCCGCAAGCAAACACGAAGGCGGCGGTGAGGAGTAGTGCGCTATGCTTCATCGCACTTGAGAAGATGCTGGAGCGGGAGACGGGATTCGAACCCGCGACATCGACCTTGGCAAGGTCGCACTCTACCAACTGAGTTACTCCCGCCCGTTGGGGGAATCTACATTTTCCTTCAGAAACAATGCCGGTGTCAAACGTTCTGTGTAATACGTTGATAACAGAAGAGTTATAAAACTGTGGCAAAGCCATTCCCTTGTGCTAGACTACTGTCTCAGTTGACCGAGAGGCTCGCGCGCAGTTCTTCCGGGCCGGGCATCCTGAATTCCCACGCTGTTGTGGAAAAGGTTGTGGAAAACGCCAAGAGTCAGTGTGCGATTACGATGAATCTCTGGGACCAAATACGCCAGCACATCCAGCCGCTGGTTAGCGTTGAAAACTACGATAACTGGTTGAAAGGAACGGCGTTTGCAGGAGCTTCAGGCGAGACCATTTTCGTCTCCGTGCCCGACCGCGGTACGCGCGAATGGCTGGAGGCGGAATTTGCCACAGCCGTGCGCAATGCCATCCGCGAATTGGGGCTCCCGGTGCGCCAAGTCACCTACGAAGTTGCGGCCCCCGGTGGCTCGCGGTCTTCCGCAGTTCCCCAGGCCGAGCCCTGGGCCGACCTTGAAGGCGCCGCGCAGATTCTCAACCCCAAATTCACGTTCGATTCGTTCGTAGTGGGTGCCTGCAACCAGTTCGCCGCCGCCGCGGCGCGTTCCGTGGTCGCCAACCCGTCGCGCAGCTACAATCCGTTGTTTCTGTATGGCGGCGTGGGCATGGGCAAGACCCATCTGATGCACGCCATCGGCCGCGAGTTGATGACCCGGTTCGAGAGCATGCGCATCATCTACACCTCGAGCGAACGGTTCATGAACGAGATGATCGCCTGCATCCGCAACGACCGCATGCCGCAGTTCCATCACCGCTACCGCGCGGCCGACGTCCTGCTCATCGACGACATCCAGTTGTTGGGCAACAAGGAGCGCACCCAGGAGGAGTTCTTCCACACCTTCAACGAACTGCATGACCACCAGAAGCAGATCGTCATCTCCAGCGATTCCCCTCCCAAAGACATTCCAGGGCTGCTGGAGCGTCTGCGGTCGCGGTTCGAATGGGGCCTGCTGGCCGACATCCAGCCGCCCGACCTGGAAACCAAAATGGCCATCCTCGACAAGAAGGCCGAAGCCGAGGGGATGAAGCTTCCCGACGAAGTCCGCTCCTTCATGGCGTCGAAAACCAAATCGAATGTGCGGGAGCTGGAAGGCGCGCTGGTCAAGTTGATGGCGTATTCGTCGCTCACAGGCACGCCCATCAACCTTCAGATGGCCCAGCAGGTTCTCAAACACCTGGTCCACGTGCAGGACCGCCGCGTGACCATCGACGCCATTCAGAAGGCCGTGGCTGAGCGGTTCTCCATTAAGCAGTCGCAGCTCAAGGAGAAGAGCAACACACGCAAGATCGTCCACCCCCGGCAGGTGGCTATGTACCTGGTGAAGGAGTTGACCGACGCCTCCCTGCCGGAGATTGGTAGGGCCTTCGGTGGCAAGCACCATACCACCGTCATCCACTCCATAAACAAGATCGACCAGTCGCGTCACCATGATGCCGATTTGAACAGGTTGCTGCACAGTCTAATGGACTCATTGCAATGAGTTTGCACCGTTTTGCACAAAGCACGCTGCAAATCGCCGAGGAAAACTGTTCAAATCCGGTTGCAACCCCGGTTTTGCGCCTTTCCCACTCCCGTTATACGCCGCGGTTCGCAACTTTGCGGTGGCCAAAAGTGGTTGAGTTTAGTATAATTTAGAGAGTATTCAACAATTTGCACAGACCCGATGAATACGGTTCTTGAATAGTACTGTTTAGACAGTCAACATCAGGATAGGAGCAGTAGCTCAATGGAATTCACTGTCAGCAAGTCCGATCTGGTACGGGAACTGAGTCTGTCCCAGGGTGTGGTGGAGAGGAAGACCACCATTCCGATCCTTTCCAACGTGTTGCTGGAAGTGGCCGATGATCGCCTCACCATCACGGCCACGGATCTGGAACTGGGCATCCGCTGCTCCTGTCCGGCGCGCATCAAAAAAGAGGGTTCGGGAACCGTTCCAGCGCGTAAGTTACTGGACTTCACGCGTCTTCTTCCCGAAGGCGATCTGACCATGAAGTTTCAGGAGAACCAGTGGGCCTCGATAACTAGTGGCCGCTCGCGCACCCGCATTGCCGGCATGTCGCGCGAGAGTTTCCCCGAACTTCCCGGAATGCCGGCCGCGGTGGCGGAGGTGCCTATCAAGCTGCTGGCCAGCATGATCGCGCGGACCTCGTTCGCCATCTCCACCGAAGAATCGCGCTTCACCCTGAATGGTGCGCTGTTCCTGATGCGGCCAGAAGGTTTCACGATGGTCGCAACCGATGGCCATCGTCTTTCCTTCGTGCAGGCGCCGCTGCCCGAGGGCACCTCGGCGAACCAGCAATTTCGCGTCCTGATTCCGCGAAAGGCCATGGCCGAGTTGGTGAAGTTGGCGGACGATGCCGAGCTCGATGGAAAAGCGGTTTTCGGTGACGATGAGAACCACCTGTTCTTTCATGTGGGCCACCGTCTGCTGATTACCCGCAAACTCACGGGCAACTTCCCCGACTTCGAACGCGTGCTCCCCAAAGACCACTCGCATACGGCCAAGCTTCAGAAGGACGAGATCAAGGCCGCCATCGAACGTGTCGCCCAGTTTGCCGACGAGCGATCGCGCGCCATCCGCGTGCAGTTCGCCAGCGGTGAAGTGCGCATCTTTTCGTCTTCGGCAGAGACCGGCGAGAGCGAGGAAACCGTATCCAGCGAGTACACCGGGCCGGAGCTGGAAATCGGATTCAACGCCCAATACCTGCTGGACTTTCTGCGGGTGATTCCACAGGACCAGGTTACCTTCGAGTTGAAAGATCAGAAGAGCGCGGGCGAAATGCGGCCGGCCGGCGAAGGCATCGCCGACCAGTACCGCTACGTCGTAATGCCCATGCGAATTTGAGGATGAATGGCAGATAGAGAAGACGCACGACCGAAGGATCCGAACGGGAAACCGGCTAACGGGCCCTCAGGAGATATTTACGATTCCACTAGCATCAAAGTGCTGGAGGGTCTCGAGGCGGTGCGCCTGCGGCCCGCCATGTACATCGGTTCCACCGGCGAAATCGGATTGCACCACCTGGTCTATGAGGTGGTCGACAACTCGGTCGACGAAGCGCTGGCTGGTTATGCCACCGAAGTCTCGGTGACCATCCACGACGACAACTCCGTCACCGTCATCGACAATGGCCGCGGCATCCCCGTGGACATGCACGAGGAGGAAGGCGTTTCGGCCGCTCAGGTCGTCATGACCAAGCTGCACGCCGGCGGTAAGTTCGATTCCAAAAGCTACAAAGTTTCCGGCGGCCTGCACGGCGTGGGCGTGAGCTGCGTGAATGCGCTTTCCGAGCGGCTCGAGCTGGAAATCTGGCGGCCCGAAGGCGATAAGGGGCCCAGCTACACCTGGCAGCAGGAGTACGCTTGCGGCATCCCGAAAGGGCCGCTGACCAAAGTCGGCACGGCCAGGAAGAAGACCGGCACGCGGGTCACATTTAAGCCCGATACCACCATCATGACCGAAAGCGTGTTCAACTACGACACGCTGGCGCAGCGTCTCCGCCAACTCGCGTTCCTCAACAAAGGCCTCAAGATCACGCTCACCGACGAGCGCGTCGAACCCGAGAAGATTACCGAGTTCATTTACACCGGTGGCATCGCCGAGTTCATCCGCCATCTCAATCGCGGCAAGCAGGTGTTGCACGAGAAGCCCATCAGTTTTGAAGCCGACCGCGAATTGCCCAACGCCGCGGGCACGCTCTCCATGGAAGTGGCGTTGCAGTACAACGATGGGTACTCCGTCAACGAGCTGAGCTTCGCCAACAACATCAACACCGTCGACGGCGGCACGCATCTCACCGGTTTCCGCACCGCGCTCACCCGCACCATCAACTCCTTCGGACAGGCCCAGGGCCTCTTCAAGGAAAAGGAAAGCCTGAGCGGCGACGACGTCCGCGAAGGCCTCACCGCGGTGGTAAGCGTGAAGGTCCCGCAGCCCCAGTTCGAAGGCCAGACCAAGGGCAAGCTGAACAGCGACATCGCCGGCTACATGACGCAGTTCGTCAACGAAAAGCTGAGCGAGTACTTCGACAAGAACTCCACCATCGGCCGCAAGATCGTCGGCAAGGCGATTGAAGCCTCCCGCGCGCGCGAGGCCGCCCGCAAGGCCCGCGACCTCACCCGCCGCAAGGGAGCGCTGGATTCCGGCGGCCTGCCCGGAAAGTTGGCCGATTGCCAGGAGAAGGATCCCGAACGCTGCGAGCTATTCCTGGTGGAGGGAGAAAGTGCCGGCGGCACCGCCAAGCAGGGCCGAGACCGCCGCTTCCAGGCCATCCTTCCGCTCAAGGGAAAAATCCTCAACGTCGAAAAGGCCCGCTACGACAAAATGCTGGGCCACGAGGAAATCCGCGCCATGATCACGGCGCTCGGCACCGGCATCGGCAAGGACGATTTCGACGTCGCCAAGCTGCGCTACAACAAGATCATCATCATGACCGATGCCGACGTGGACGGCTCCCACATCCGCACCCTCCTGCTGACGTTCTTCTTCCGCCACATGCACGAGCTGATTCTGCGCGAGCACGTCTACATTGCGCAGCCGCCGCTCTACCTCATCAAGAAGGGCAAGAGCGAGAAGTACATCAAGGACGAAAAAGAATACACCAAGGAGATCATGCGCCGGGCCACCGAGAACCTGACGCTCGAGATCCACTCCAACGGCGCCGGCGCGAAATCCACTTTGCAGGGCGGTGAATTGCGAACCTTCTTGCTGGCGCTGGAGGAATACCAGCAGATGTTCCACAAGGTGGAGCGCCGCCTGCGCGACGCGCGGGTGGCCGAGGTCCTCTCCAACGTCGAGCTGCGCGTGGACCACAAGGGCGAGTTCCAGGACGAGGCCAATCTCAAGCCGGTCTTCGAAGCGCTGCTCAAGCTGGGCGTGAAGCCCGAAATGCGGCGAGACGAAGAGCATTCCTCCTTCGCCGTGGTCTTCCGCGATTCCACCAACGCCGAGCGCTCCATCGGGCTTGCTCTAGCTGCGCAGCCCGAGTACCGGCGCTTCCGCAGCCTGGCACGCGCCATCGCCAAGTTCAACGACCCGCCTTTCGTGGTGGTGAAGAACGACCACCGCGAATCCCAGCCGAACTGGACGGACCTGCTGGAGTACGTCATGACCGAGGGCAAGAAAGACGCCCGCGTGCAGCGCTACAAAGGGCTGGGCGAGATGAACGCCGAGCAGTTGGCCGAAACCACCATGAACCCCGAGAAGCGCACCCTGCTGCAAGTGCGCCTCGAGGACGCCGTGCAGAGCGAGGAGATCTTCTCAACTCTCATGGGCGAGGACGTGGAAAGCCGCCGCAAGTTCATCGAGGAAAACGCGCTAGACGTGAAGAATCTCGACGTGTAGCAAGTGTTCTTTGTGGGGCAAGCTGTCAGCCTGCGGCGGGTTGTCAACCCACCCGGCGAGTGAAGCTCGCCCAGTCTTTTCAGCCCCGTCCAACACCGCGTCCTATCCGCTTTCCAGCCCGCAATGCGAACGCCACCAGAGCCGTCGAAGCTAGAAAGACTGACGCCGGCTCCGGTACCGCTGGCGGCAAAGGGTCGAAATCGGGGCCCCAGATCCCTGCTGTGGAGTTGGTTGCGTCGCCAGCGGGATGCAGGTCAAGGCCAGTTGCGACGCTATCTCCGCCCGGAGTGATATAGAGATACGAGGCATCGGATCCATGCAGTTGCGATAGTTGAATGTCGGCGCTAGCGAGCGTGCCGTATGCGTCGGTTGTGACCGTGAAGGTTTGAATCGTGCTATCGGTGTTCGTCCAGTCAAAGTACCCGTCCGCAAATGAATACGTCTGTGGGACGATGCCGAGGCCGGTCAAGTTCGCTGCGAGTGGGGTCGGCGTAGTGAAATCGCCCGATATGTAGTCCGCCGTGGTGTAACCGCCGGTAGCGAATGTATAGTCTTGCCCTTGATAGGCGTATACTTCCGTGGCCTTGGCTGGCGGACGGCAAAGAGTCGCGAAAAGTAGTAATCCCGCAACGGATGCCGTGCGGCTCGACAATATCCGCCGGCTTTGCGAGTGCGTAGACAGTGGTTTCGTCTTCTTCATGATGGGCTCCCTCCTTCAGTACCCGAATCCTGCGGTCGTGCCGGCCAAGGGAAACGCGTCTGGCTCTGGCAGCGCCGGATTTCCATCAGTATATCTGAACCGGTGAGCCCGCACTGAGGCCTAACCTTGTCCCCGAAGCGGAGCGTTCCCCTCCGGCACCCACCAGGTGAAGCGATAACCTCGCCGCAAGACACCATGCGCCTGCCACCACCAGAGCCGTCAAGCACAGCAACATACCCGCGGGCATGAGCGAGATCGTTCCCAGGTTTTCGTATAACCGGCCCATCGAGTTGCGATACGCCGGCAGCAGCGCCGCCAGCCGCGTCGGCCCGGAAGATAAGCCCCCGTATAATGGCAGCAATTTCGCCAGGTATGTCGCGGAGATGACATACGCCCACAGTCCCAGCGTGGCGGCCCACAGCGCGCGGCCCACCCAGCCACCCACCGAAAACCCCAACATCAGCAAGCAGAGTCCTGGCGGAAACAGCGGCTGCGAGTACCAGGGGCATGGGGCTATGCCTGCTCCCTGCGAAGAGACCGCCGTCAGCACCGCGGAATATGCCAGGCCCGCCGAGTAGCTTGGGAGTCCGACAATCACGATGCGCTCCGGTACGGTGGGGCGGCGGCTAAACGCGCGCAGACACAGGCCCGCCACCGCCAGCAGCAGCATTAGGTCGATGGTGGTGGCGTTGAAAGCCGTATCCGAGTTGTTCCCCGTCCACAGCGCCGCCCTCGCCGCCGTCAGTGCCGACCGCCCCCAAGGGAAATGGATAGCCGCGGCGCAGACCTCGCGAAACGGCATGCCACCCACGCTCTGCTGCATACCCGCAAGGTTTCCCAGGGCCAGGTTGCGAACGTACCACGGCCCGTCCAGCGCCCCGCAAACCAGCGGCAGCAGCACCGCATGGCGGACAAGCAACCGGCGCTTCAGGCAAAGCACCAACACCACGCCGCAAGCCAGGGGGACGGCGGAAAGGAAGTATGCCTTCGTCAGTAATCCGGCGGCCAGCGCCAGCCCCAGGGCCAGGACCGACGCTCGCCCGGGGCGTACGTAGACCGAGATCGCGCAACTCACGACCAGCACGAATAGCGGCACCGCCAGCCAGTCATTGGCAATGTGGGCAACGCTCGCGTAGAACATCTGGCACGAAAACACAAGGAAGAGCGCCGAAGTCCGTGCCACATCCGCCAACCCGAGTTGCCCGCCAAGCCTGAGTGTAAACAGGGCCGTCATCAGCACCGACGCGATGCCGATGGCCAGACGCAGCGCCAGCACCCGCGACGGAAGGTGCATCCGGGACAGCAGCCAATCCAGCGGCGCCAGGACCAAGTACGCCAGCGGGGCCTGCTGGGCCTCATAATTCAAGCCGCCCGTTTCGGGTTGCTTTCGATCCGCCTGCAGTCCTTCCAACCGGCTTCGCAGGGCCAGGCGCTCTTGCCGCGGCAGGCGAAAGTACTCCTCGAACGAGATCACACTGGGGATGTTCTTCTTCACCAAGTAGCTGGCCGGCGCGAGCGCGAGCGACCGTGCTATCTCGTCAGAAAGCCCCGCCCGCCCCTGCACCGGTAGAGCGCCATGCCGCTCCAGATACTGCACGTACCCATAATGGAAAGGCTCGTCAAAGCCATCCCACAGGGGTGTCAGACCAGCATACAGGACTACGTTCACGATCCCATAGGCGACCACGGCAATGGTAAGCCTGGCCGAGGGATCGTGGGTTACGTGCAGCATCCTGCACCATTGTACAGTCAGCCCCCGCGGCCAGAGCCCGCTACCTCAACCAGTGGTCGTAGCAGGAATCGATCTGAAAGTAGGTGAGACCCAGTTCGCCCAGCCGAACGATGTCGGCATGCGCCGCTTTCATGTGGTCCAGGCCGGCATAGTGGAATTCGTTGATCGAGACCACCGCCGGAATACCCACGCGCCTGGCCAGTTCGATGCCCTCCGCGCCGAGCGTCGTGCCGTGTTCGAACAGGAAGTAGGTTTTGGAAACGGGCTCTCCGGCCTCCACCAACTTCCGTAGATCTGCCGTCGTCTCCACGCTGATCCGCGCCTTGCCCTTGAAATAAGCCCGCGCCTCCGCGGTGCCGATGAAGAGCGCCTCATCCAGCAACCGGTTCTCCTGTAGAGCACGTTCCATTTCCTCGTAGAAGCGCGGCGGATGGCTCGGCTCCTTGGTGTCCAGCATCAGCCGCATGCGTCCCCGGCAGAGCGCGGCGTACTCGCGGAATTCCAGCGGCCGCGAGCCGTCCGCCAGCGCTCGCAGGTTGCGAATCTCCTCCCAGGTCATTTCGCCGGGCGAGCGTTTGTCGCCGTAAGACTTCAGGAAGTCGTCGTGCTGCACCACCAGGCGGCCGTCCTTGCTTTCCTGAATGTCCATTTCGACCATCCAGTAGCCGCGCCGGATGGCCTCTTCCAGCGCCGCCGCCGAGTTCTCGGGCCGCTTAGCGTCGACCACGCCGCCGCGGTGCGCGATGATCTTGACGGGATCCTTGGCGTACCCGCCCACCGCGCTCAGCAGCGCGGCCAGCGAGAGAAGGACTGCGGAAGCGGCGCGCCTCCGCGTGGCTCGGTGCGTTTGGTGGGCCGCACGCTGACGCTCACGGTTCGATGTGCCCCGCCCCAGAACCGCGACCGTGAGGGAGCGGCCCGCGGCATAGGATTGGCATCTAGCGGTCATGGCCCTAGAACCGGTACTTCAGCGCGAACTGGATGATCCTCGCTTCCGTAGCCGTGCTCACAACCTGCCCGAACCCCGCGCCCAGCAGCACTCCCGGAACGCTGAAGTTGGCGTGATTCATGGCGTTGAAAAACTCCGCGCGGAACTGTACGCCCTGCCGCTCGGTAATCGCGAACGTCTTGTTCAGGTTGAAGTCGAAGTTAACCAGCCCAGGCCCGCGCAGAATGCCGATGCCCGAGTTGCCGAAAACCTGGTAGGGCGTGAACCCCGCCTTGGTCGGGTCGTTCTGGATGGCTTGGAAGGCGGTCACGTCGATCCAGTTGTCAACCGTGCGTTGGCTGTCCGGAAGCACGCCGCTTGCCAGCCGGTTGGGACGGCAGACCATTTCCGAGCCCAGGCCCGTGGAGCAACCCTGACCGACGGTGAGAGCCAGCCCGCTCTGAACCGTGAGGATCGGAGAGAACTCCCACCCGCCCAGCGCCAGATCCAGCGCGCGGTTGCCCTTTAGGTCGTGGGCGCGTCCCTGGCCGAACGGGATCTGCCAAACTCCGGAAGCCACCAGCCGCTGCTTCACGTCGAACTCGGCGGGCCCATACTCCGACTCCAGGCGGTTCAGCCCGTAGCCTTGCGGCTGGCGGTATTCCCCAACATCTACGCCGTTGCCAGTGCCGCTGGTCGAGAGATGGTCCGGCGAGTCCGTGAGTGCCTTGCCGTAGGTGTAGGAAACCAGCGCCGTGAACCCGCCCGCGAACCGCCGCTCCAAACGCGCCTGCAGGGAGTTGTAGTTCGATATGCCAGTGTACGCCATGTACTCGATATCGCCGTTGATCCCCACGGAAGCCAGTTCGCGCGCGCCCACCACCGGCGCCCCCTGCGAGTTGAAGCTGTACATGAAGGGATTGAGATCCCTGAAGGCCGGCATGCGGTGGCCCAGGTTGCCCGCGTAGGCGAGTTCCATCAATAGGTGCTCGCCCAATTGCTGCTGCAGCGTGACGTTGAACTGCTCCACGTAGGGGTTCTTCTCGTTCATGTCCTGCGCCTTGCGGGAAACCGTCGCCATGTTCACGCCCGCGGCGGTGTCGAAACCCGCCGGCACGCCGTTCTCCAGGCGGAACGGAGCGTTGGCCGCGGTGAGCACCCCACTGCCCGGCGCCTGGGCGCTGGCCTGCAACTCGAATGGCGGGTTGAAGCCCAGCATGGCCTCGCGGCCCTGCCGGTTCGAGTGGTTGAAGAAGATGCCATAGGCGCCGCGCAGAACCGTGTGCGGAAGAACCGAGTAGGCCAGGCCAACGCGCGGGCTGAAGTTGTACCAATCGGGGTGAACCAGCGCTTCGTCGAAAATGCTGCCGCTCTTGGCGGTGATGTAGGACTGCGTCGCCTGGTCGAAGTTGGCCATCAGGCTGCCCGAGTCCCGCGGCGGCGGCGCAAACTCGTAGCGCACTCCCAGGTTCACGGTCAGCTTGTGCGTCGCCTTCCAGTCGTCCTGAGCGAAAACCGAGGCGATGTACTGGTACAGGTTGAAGGGCGTCTTGGTGTCCTGCGCATAGGAACTCGGCAGGCCCATCAGCAGGTCCGCGATTCCGCCTTGATACTGGTTGTTCTCGCCCGCGAACCGCCCGCTGAAACTGAAGTTGCCCATCAGGTTGCCGATGTCCAGATCGGAAACTGTGGTCCGCAGATACTCTCCGCCGAACTTCATCGAGTGCGTGCCGTGAAACCAACTCACGGACTGGCGGAAATCGTACGACCTCGGATACTGCCACTGCGGCACCGACGTGGTGCGGCTGAGGCGCCGCAAGTTCCCGCCGGGCAAGCTCATGGGCGGGAGGCCTCCGCACAGGAACGGGTCGCTGGTGATGCCCGTGAGGCCGATCAACTGGTCGGGGCAGCCGTCGCCCGCGTTGGGAGGAAGCTGCACATAGTCGCCGCGCGAGTAACCGAAACGCGTCTCGGAGACCATCGTGGGCCTCAGCACCCGCGTCGCCCCCACCGCGACGCCCTGCGACCGCAGCAGCGCAGATCCGAACGTGTCGTTGTAGGAGCCCTCGGCCAAACCGGGGCGTGGCGCCGGCTGGAACTTGTTGGTGTCCACGAAAGAGTAGCGGCCGAACAGGTTGAACCCGTGGAACTGGTTTTGGTCCACGCGAATGTCGAACTGGTCCGTGCGGTTGCGGGTGACCGGAACGCCCACGTAGTTATTGTCGATCTGGCCCGGCGCGCCGGTGTTGGGAGGCGGCGCCACATTCGCCCACTTCTGCCCCACCGGGTCGATGGCGCTCTTCGGAACGATCCAGCAGTGGCCGCTCCCGTCGTTGCAGTCGGCCGTCGCCGGTTGCTTGAAATCCTGGCCGGTGTCGCCCGGGTCGAAGGGGTTCGAGATCGGCATGGTGAATCGCCCCTGTATCCAGGCCGGCTGCGGCACCGAACTGAACAGCACCGTGCCGACGCGGTCGCGCAGGCCCGCGTAGTCGCCGAAGATGAAGGTCTTGTTCTTGACGATCGGTCCGCCAATCGTCGCGCCGAACTGGTTCCGCAGCCGGGCCGGTTTCACCGCGCCGGATTTGTTGGAGAAGAAGTTGGTGGAATCCAGATCCCGGTTGCGCAGGAACTCGTATGCCGAGCCGTGGATCTGGTTCGTGCCGGACTTGATCACCGCGTTCACCAGCGCTCCCGCGCTCCGGCCGAACTCCGCCGAGTAGGCGTTGGTCTGCACCTTGAACTCCTCCAGCGCTTCCACCGACGGCTGCACGATCTGGATATTCATGCCCCGGTACGAAGTGGCGTAAGAGACGTTGTCCACCCCATCCAGCACGAAGGCGTTCTGCGTGGCGCGGTTCCCGTTGATGTTGAAGACGCCCGTGAATCCGACCGAGAGGAGCCGCGGCGTGGCCATCAGCACCCCTGGCGAGAGCAGCGCAAGCTGGTTGTAGTCGCGGCCGTTGAGCGGCAATTCAACAATCTTGAGCCCGTCGATAACCGCACCGCGGCTGGAAGTGTCGGCTTCGAGCAGCGGCGCTTCCGAGCGGACCTGCACCTGCTCGGTGACGTCGCCCACGGCCAGCGAGATGTCCAGCCGCGCGGACTGGTTCACCTGCAGCGTCACGCCGGACTGCTTGAATTGCTTGAAATTCGGCAGCGTGGCCTGCACCGTGTAGACTCCCGGCCGCAATTCCGGGACCACGTACAACCCGCTTTGATTGGTGACGGATTTCGCCGCGGCCGCGGTGTTCTCGTTGGTCACCGTGATCGCTACGCCCGCGAGCACCGCCTGGCTGGGGTCGGTCACCGTCCCCGAAAGAGTCGCTAGTTCGGACTGGGCGAACAGTGGCCCGGAAGCCAATGCCGCCAGCAGAAGTACGGCGAGGCAACCGGAAACGGTCCAACTCGATTTGAGACGCTCATTGTTGTTCATGAATGTGGCTCCTAATCCAAAAACGCAATTCTCGTCGGTTGCCGCTTGCGGCCCGCGCTTTACGGGTCGAGCGGGTCCTGCGGGTCGGCGTGCAGCGACTCGGCCGCCGGCAGGAACTCCAGATCCAAGGGAGACGCGCGGCCCAGCGAGCGCCATGGCACGTATCCCAACTCGTCCACGCAACGCTTGGCGAACTGCGGGTTTTCGATGTACTCGCTCTGTCCCGGGTCCGTGCTAACGAGCGCTTTGCGGTCGAACGGAATTCCGTAGCGGTACAGCAGGCGCGCCGCGTTGCGCATGTTGGTGGTGGTATGGCGGGCGTGCGGATCCACGAGGATGGCTTCCTCCGGAACTCCCAGCCGCGTCATCAGGTCGCGCTTCATCTCGATGGCCTCCGCGAACTCGGTCTGGTTGGGGTGAACGAATCCCCCGGAAACCAGGATGAACGGCGCTTTGCCTTCGCGGAACCGTTTCGCGGCGATCTCGTCGCGCAGTCTGCCGTGCGGGGAAAGCCGCACGTTGGGCCGGTCGTTGCCAGCTCCGGGCACCACGATTGCCGTGTAGGGGTAGCGGCTCCAATCGACGGTCTTGGCTCGCTGCACCGCCGCCCGGTTCTCGCCGCTTTCCATGGGCTCGAACCGGCCGGCTTCGTCGCGATTGTTGAACAGCATCAGTTCGAGCGCGAATCGCAAGGACGCCGAAAACGCCAGATCCAGGCTGGCGCGGTCGTCCTCGAGCACCGCCGTGAGATGCCGCACCACGGCGCGATAGGTGTCGCTCTTCGGGTCGTAGGTAATGGAGTCGATCGGCGCGTAATGCGGCGCCTTGCCGAGCGCGTAGACGCCGATGGCCCGGTTGATGCCGCGCATGCACTCCTCAAACGCGCGCTCGAGCAGTTCGCCGCCGGCGAGGCCTGCGTGCCGCACGTACATTCCGGAGGCGCGCAGCGGCCCGTCGGTGAGCGAGCGAAGCTCCGGCGAGGTCCCATACAACGCCGCCAGGGCGTGCGCGGCTTCCGCTATCTGAGTGTCACTCCAAACAAACGCCGCCGCGTTGCATTCGATGTCCAGCTTGCAGGCGCTGGCCGCGTGGTCCAGTGCGCTCAGCCGCCCGGCGGCGATGCGCGCCAGGACGGAATCGTTCTTAACCGCGTCGTGGACGCCCGGCGTGCGCTGCAGGGCCGATAGCAGGTAGAAGTTCTTGTCCTGCACCGGAAACGCTAGCTCCACCGGCCTATGCGCGGCTTCTCTGGCTTGCGGGAAGGCCAGTGCCGCGCCGATCAGGAAGAGGACCGCCGCGCGCTTCATGGCCGGCCCGCTCTCACCGGCGCTCCCGGCGCAGCCGTGCCGGTCTCCGGGTTGTATTGCGGATTGCCGCGGCTCACCGGGTTCGCCATAGCGCCGCGAAGCGCCGCCGGTTTGGCGCTCTCCAGCCACGCCGTGTACGTCAGATCCCGCAGCAATGCCGCCGCCTTGGCAAGTTGCCCGCGCGCCAACCGCGTGGCAGGCTCGTTGGTTTTGTCCGCGAAGGCTCCTGCCTTATCCAGAATGTAAACCTCCTCGACGTGCGAGGCGGCGTCGTCCAGGTGCGCGAGAATTGCCGCAAACGGATCGTCCAGCGCATGGGGTTTCTCCATCAAGGGCATCAAATCCGCGTCAGTCAACTGGATGAGGTCGACGAACCCGCTCTCGAAGCGCCCGTGGATCCGCGGGTCGGTGGTGTACTCCTTCGGATTCGGCCCCTGCCAGCCATCGTGGTGAATCGTGTCGTGCAAGGGCTGCGCTCCATCGGCCGTGTAGTGGCCCAACCAGCCCATGTAGAAAGCGATATCCTGCGCCAAGTACCTGACTTGCTTCCGCGATTCGGCGGAGTCGCCGGCCGCGGCGCGCCGGTAGAGCCGCATGGCCGATTTCATGCGGTCGTAGTTCTCCATCGCGGCATACGGCAGCGTGCCCGTCCAGCGCACGTTGGTCAGCGCGGCCCGCTCCGGGTCCTTCTCGCGAATCCTCAGGTACTCGTCGTAAAGACGCAGCACGAATTCGTAGCGCGACCGCGGTATAGCGGTCAGGAACGCGAATTGTTCCTTGAACCACCCGTGATTGGGGTCTTCGAAGATCTTCGAGTAGGGTTCGCCGCTGCCGCGCCAGGAGTCCGGGACGGGACCCGTGCTGGCGATCCAGTCCTCGTACTCCTTCAGAAACACCGGCCCGTCGGCCGGCAGCGCACGTACCGCCGCGCGGTTGGCGTTCTGATGTCCACGCGGCCCCCAGCCGCCGGCCAGGATGGCGACACCGCACACCAGAAGGGCGGGGAGAGTCTTCATGATTTCGCCTCTAGAAAAGGAACTTGAATCCGAATTGCACGTTGCGCGCCGTGCGCGCGCTGGTGATGCGTCCGAAATCCGCCGCGCCCGCCGTGTTGATCACCGCGCCGGTACATCCGCCTGCCGTGCTGCATCCCGCGTTGGTGTGATTCAACGCGTTCTCGGCCTCGAAGAGACCCACCAGGCGGTATCGCTCGCGGATCGCAAACGTGCGCTGCAGGCGGGCATCGATCTGGATGAGGCCCGGGCCCGTCAGGTCGTTGCGGCCCCGGAACAGCGGCCGGTCGTTATTATTGCCGTCGTTGTTGAGGTCGATGCCCGAAACGGTGTTCACCGGGTAGCCGCTGTTAGAGAAGATCATCGACGACAGCTCGAGGCCGTTGATCCACTTCGCCCCCGGCGTCTTGAAGGTGGGCTCATACAGCCACTGGCCTACGAAATAGTGCCGCAGGTCGTTGTCCGCCGGTCCGTAGTCGCGCTGCAAATTGGTGGGATCGGTGATGGCGCCGCCCTCGCCGATGTTGTTCGCCAGAGCATGCGACCACGTGTAGGACCCTTGAAACAGCAGGCCCGCGCTGAGCCGCTTCTGCAAGTGAAGGAACATCGCGTTGTAATTGGTGTTGGCGCCCGATTCGATTAGGTTGATCTGGTTGAACGACTGGTTGGGATGCAGCGCCGCGCTGCCGAACACCGGACGCCCGTCGGCCAGGTAACTGACCGGCGCCCCGAGATTGATGTTCTCCGAGTAGATCCCGTGCCGCTGTGCCGCGTAGTTGTACCCAACGGTCAATACCAGCTTGGCGGGAAGTTCGCGCTGCACTTGCAGGTTGCTCTGAATCTGATAGGTGTTCTTGTATCCGGGCGCAAACGCGTTGATATTCGGCTTCACCACCAGGGCGGTGTCGCTTAGCGAGGGCACCGTCGGGAACACCGGCGCTCTCGGGTCCGTCCCCGCCACCTGGTAGCTCAGGAAGCGGTCGCCGTTGACCTGCGCGGCAGTATAAAAAATGGATAGGCCCGGCACATCGTAGTAGGTTCCGAATGCGCCCCGCACCACGGTCTTGGAGTCGTTAGTGGCGCGCCAGTTGAACGACACGCGGGGAGCGAGATCCTTGCTGTCGCCGTCGATCTTGCGCGAGAGCGGATATGGCGCATTCGGGTCCAGGCCGGGGAAGAGAATCTTCTCGTAGCGCACGCCGACATTGATGGTGAGCCGCTGGTTCACGCGAAACTCGTCCTGCACGAACCAGTTGAAGAACTGGAAGGAGATGTTCAGGTACGGGTTGCCGCCATCTTCGGCGAAGGTGCTGTAGGTGTACAGCTTGCTGGTGGCTGGATCGGTCAGGCCCTGCACCGTGTACAGATACTGGTTCAGCGCGCTCACCGCGCCGCGTGCCGGGCTCGCCGCGGACAGGCCGCCAAACGTGTACGCCAAGTTTCGCGCCTTGAGAATATCGAAGTTGGTCCGCTGGAAGTCGATTCCGGTCTTCCACGTGCTACGCCCGTGCGTCCAAGTGACGTTGTCGACAACCTGGTTGGCAAGCTCCGTGGTGTAGGTGCCCGCCAGCGGGTTGTAGCCGATGTTCGCCACGCCCGTGATGTTCACGGCCGCGGTGTAGGGATTCGGCTTGCCCACCGGATAGTTGGCTTGGGTCCGTTCAATCGCTCCGTAGCGCAGTTCGTTCAACAGGTTCGCCGAAGGCGAACTGGCAAGCTGCACCGCGCCGCCATTCATGTGATCGTCGAAGTTGGTGCCGCGATCGGGAATCGTCAAACCGCTGGCGGCGTTGGGCTGGTGGTTGGTGAAGCGGGCGTAGCGCACGTAGCCGTTGTTGCGGTCGTTGATCCGGTAGTTCAACTTGCCGACGTAGGTGTCGTAGGTTTCGCCGAAGGGCGCGATGGTCTGCTGGTCGGCCGGCAGGTTCAGCGCCGTGGCATTGGCCGGCAGGATGGTGAGCGCGTTGGGACGCGTGTACGGGTTGTGCTCGAACTGCGTGAAGAAGAAGAGCCGGTCCTTGAGGATCGGTCCGCCGAAAGTCACGGCCTCGTCCCACCAGTGCAGCGGCGGGTTGATCGCCGCTAGCGACGGCCGCGCCTGCCAGTCCGTCGGCCGGTACAGGAACAGCTCCGAGCCGTGATACTGGTTGGTGCCCGATTTCAGGATCACGTTCACCTGTCCGCCCGCCGCGCGGCCGAACTCCGCCGAGTAGCCGCTCGAAAGCACCTGCACTTCCTCCACCGCTTCCGGCGTCGTGATCACCATGCGAATCTGCCGGCTGGAAGCGCGCTGCGTGTTGTCCAGCCCGTCCAGGTTCCAACTGGACCGCTCGTTGCCGCCGAAGGCGAATTGCGTGGTGCCAAACGTAGGGCTCGACAGCCCCTGCACTCCCGGCGCCAGCAACTGGTAGTTATAAATGTTGCGCGACACGATCGGCAGGTCCTCAACCTCCTTGCGGCTGACGAGGCCCTCCACCGCCGACGAGCCCGTATCCGCCAGCTCCACCGAAGTCTCCGCGGTCACTTCCACGGTTTCCGTTTTGGCGCCCACCTGCATGTCGAAATCCACGCGCACGTTCTGGCCCGCCACCAGCGGGAAGCCGGGCTTGGCCAGCGCCTTGAATCCCTCCGCCTGGGCCGTGAGCCGGTACTCGCCCACCTGGAGGAGCGGGAACCGGAAGTAGCCGTCCGCGTTCGTCAGCGTCTCCGTTTGTACGTTGGTGGACGTGTTGCGAGCCGTGATCGCCGCCCGCCCGATCGCGCCGCCCGACGCGTCGCGCACGTAGCCCTCAATGGCCGCGTCGATGGCGTTCGACTGGGCGTGGGCGCCAGCGGCGCAGAAGATCCCGAGAAACATGGCAAGCGCGGCGTCGCGCGGCCAACTCAAATGCAGAGTCTTACCGTAGGTCATGGACAGGGCTCCCATTCCGCCGACGCAAAGGGTGCGTCACGGTGCAATTGGTACAATCGAGGACTCGCCCGATGCCGGGCTGCTTCTCTCAAGGCGCTGAGTGTTTCCTGTCGAGATTAGCAGCGGGGCGTTACGAGGGAATGCACGTTTGGTTGATTGTTGGTGATGCGCGTTGAGGGAAGGCGGCCTTTTGTGAGTATCCTCACAAGAGTGAGGTAGGGGCTACCCCGCCACCCGCTCGATACACTCCGCCCCGCAAATCGCCTCCCCCTCCGCGCGAAACTCGCGGTTCGATAGAATCCGTCCGGCCTCTGTTTCCGGATGGGCGGCAACGCCCCTGCCGGAGGATGCCCCCGATCTTCACGCTGCAGTCTCCGGATGCAGGGTGAGCTGCATAGGAGGCATGCGCACCGCCGCCGTAGCAAGAAGCCCCAGGCAGGAAGCGATCATGAGTCTCACTTGCCAGCCTCCACACGCACGGAATGGACCTTCAGCACTGCCAGGTACTCTTCGCTTGAGGCGATCCTCTGCTGGATTCTGGATCTGTCGCCTTCCGTCCCGACGAGCGCCGACTTGAGATATGACGCCCGCGTCTGCTGTGAATACGATCTACCGACCTCCTTGCCTTGCGCATCTTTCACGATGATCAGTCCCTCAGGCGTCGAGTCCTTGCCAAGGGCACGCCCCGAGGCAAGGGCTTCGGCGCGCGCCTCGCCGGCTTTCCGTGGGTCATCAGCCACGAGCACAGCCTTCAGATCCTGAATGAGCCCCGTAGTGTTTTCGGCTTGGTATTTCCGGCCGTTGAACACGCGCTGAATGTCGGCGGCGTCGCCCACTGCCGTCTGGTCCTCGAAGATTGCCATGGTAACTTCGGCATTTACCATGACGGGTGGAGCGGCGTTCTCACCCAGCGGGAACGTCGCCATCGAATCGGTGTAGGTCTCGCCAGGGCGAAGCAGGGGATACTTCGACCGCTGCTGGGACGCGGGCAGGAGACCAGCCTGGTAGTAGTGCCGGAGCAGATCGGTGCCGCGGCCGGGCTGATAACGAGTAGAGCCATCCGCATAGTTGGCGGTCAAAGTGAAACCGTAGGCGTAGACCTCTTTCGGCGATATGTTTGTGAGCTGGAAGGTAACCGGGGCGTATCCCTTCCCCTCGGCTGAGAACCGGGTTGGCCCTATGTCCACGCGCTGGATGGCGAGCACTTTCGCTAGCTCCGCCCGCGCCCTGGCGCTAACCGTGCTGTATTGAGCGGGCGCCGAAACTGGAAGAACCAACAAGACTCCGATTGACCACATCATGCACGTTGATCTCATTTGAGTTATCCTCTAATTCCACCTACAGTCGAGATGTCTGGCCCCTTGTGTGCCCCGTGAACGGGACACGGCGTTCAACCAGAGGGAGCGTAGCATTCTCCAAACGCAGATAGATTAACAACAAGGAAATACTTGGTTACAGGAGCGGTCTCTGGTTCAATCCAAGAGCGTAGGGAAGGCCGGTCTTCCACCTGACAGGACGGGGGCTGACGGCAACCGGGTGGGAAATTCGGCACCGCGTGGATGTCTGGGGTGGCTTGATGGAATTGCCCCAGCTCCGCGCCGACGTCGTCCTACCCCGCCACCCGCTCGATGCACTCCGCCCCGCAAATCGCCTCCACCGCCGCGCGAAACTCGCGGTCGGGCCGCACCTTCGCCTCGACATCCAGCAGCACCGAGAAGTCCCGCGGCGCCTCCAGCCGCAGCCGCACCTGGGTCGGCCCCGGCTTGCGCTGGAACAGTTCGTGCAGCGCCTGCGCCCGGTCCACTTCGCCGTTCCGCCCCAACCAGACGCGGATCGAAATCACCGCCGGCATGTCCACGCGCGCGTTTTCCAGCGGCAGAATATCCTGCACCGAAACTTTCGGCGGCGCGTTTTCCTCCGGCAGGATCAGCCCGCGCACTAGCACCGCCTGGTCTTCCACCACCTGCTGTGCCAGGCGCTCGAAGCTGGCTGCGAACACCATCGCCTCCACACTGCCGTTGCGGTCTTCGATGGTCAACGCCGCCCATGGCTTGCCCTCGCGGTTGCGCTTGCGCGCGATCCCCGTCAGGACGCCGCACAGCGCCACCTCCACGCCCTTCGCCAGGCCTTCCAGGTTTCCGGTGTCGTGCGTCGCCAGTTCCGCGACCTTGTCCGCGTGCCGGTCCAGCGGATGCCCGGTTACCCAGAACCCCAGCAATTCTTTCTCGCCGGCCAGCTTCTCCTTGTCGCCCCAATCGGGCACCTTGGGCAGCTCCACGTGGTGCGGCCCGTCGTCCACCATGCCTCCGAACAGGCCGGTCTGCCCACTCTCGCGGTCTCGCCACACCCGCTGCCCGCCCTCCATGGCGCTCTCCACCGCAGCGAACTTCTGCGACCGCGTGCCTTCCATGGAATCCATGGCGCCCGCGCGGATCAGGCTTTCGATCATCCGCCGGTTCACCGCGCCCAGGTCCACCGTCTCGCAGAACTGGTGCAGCGACGCAAAATGCCCCACCTGCTCGCGCGCCTTCCCAATGGCCTCCACCGCCGATTGCCCGAGGTTCTTCACCGCACCCAATCCGAAGCGGATCCCCTTCCCCGTCTGTGGCGCGCCATCAGGCGTGAAGCTCCATTCCGAGTGGTCCACGTCCGGCGGCAGAATCGGAATCCCCATTTCGCGGCACTCGTTGATGTACTTCACCACCTTGGCCGTGTTGCCGGTTTCCGACGTCAGCAGCGCCGCCATGAAATCCACCGGGTAGTGCGCCTTCAGATACGCCGTCACGAACGCCAGGTAGGCGTACGCCGCCGAGTGCGATTTGTTGAAGCCGTACCCCGCGAACTGCTCCATCAGGTCGAAAATCTTCTCGACCTTCTTCTGTGGGAACCCGCGTTCCAGCGCGCCCTGCACGAAACGCTCGCGCTGCTTGGCCATTTCCTCGGCCTTCTTCTTCCCCATGGCTCGCCGCAGCAGGTCCGCATCGCCCAGCGAATACCCGGCGATCCGGTTGGAGATCTGCATCACCTGCTCCTGGTACACGATGACGCCGTAGGTCTCCTCCAGCAGTTCCTTCAGCTCGGGCAGGTCGTACTGCACCGCGCGCCGGCCCCACTTGCGCTCGATGAAATCGTCCACCATGCCGCCCTGAATCGGCCCCGGCCGGTACAGTGCGTTTAGCGCCGTCAGGTCCTCGAGCCGGTTCGGCTGGTAGCGCCGCAGAATATCGCGCATCCCTGACGATTCGAACTGGAACACCCCGCTGGTGAAGCCCTTGCAGAAGATCTCGTAAGTGCCCCTATCGTCCAGCGGCAGGTCCTCGGGCACCACATCCACGCCGTGCCGCTTTTTGATCAACCGCAGCGCGTCCTGGATCAGCGTGAGCGTGGTCAGCCCCAGAAAGTCCATCTTCAGGAGCGCCAGCTTGTCCAGCCCGTTCATGTCGAACTGCGTCACAATTTCGTCGCGGTTCGTCTTGTACAGCGGGATCAGGTCCGTGAGCGGCTGCGGCGAAATCACCACGCCCGCGGCATGCACCGAGCAGTTGCGCGCCAGCCCCTCGAGGCGCAGCGCCACCTTGAGGACGTCGTCCACCCGCGGGTCCTTCTTCGCCGCCTCGTTGAACCCCGGTTCCTGTTTGAAGGCTTCTTCGAGCGAAATGTTCAGCACGCCCGGCACCATCTTGGTGAGCCGCTCGACGTCCGCGAACGGCATCTCCAGCACGCGCCCCACGTCCTTTATGGCCGCCCGCGCGCCCAGCGTGTTGAAGGTGATGATCTGCGCCACCTGCTCGCGGCCGTACTTTTCGGTGACGTACTGAATCACCTCGCCGCGCCGGTTCATGCAGAAATCCACGTCGATATCGGGGAAGTTGACGCGCTCCGGGTTCAGAAACCGCTCGAACAGCAGCCCATACTGCAACGGGTCGATATCGGTGATCGCCATGGCGTAGCCCACCAGGCTGCCAGCCGCCGATCCGCGCCCCGGCCCCACCGGAATCCCCTTCGATTTCGCGTAGCGGATGAAGTCCCAGACGATCAGGAAATACCCCGAGAACTTCATCTTCTGGATCATCAGGATTTCGCGATCCAGCCGTTCCGCGTACTCCGCCAGGTCGTGCTTCAGCCCGCCCGCCGCGCGCATTGCCTCCAACCGCACCCGCCGCTTCTCGAACCCCTGCCGCGCCACGTACTCGAAATAGGTATCGGCCGAGTGCTCGGCCGGCACGTCGAACTTCGGAAACGGCGAAGCGACCTTTTCCAGCTTGACCTGGCACCGCTGGGCGATCTCCCACGTGCGGTCCACCGCGTCTTCCAGCTCGCCGAACAGCTCCATCATTTCCGCGCGCGATTTCAGGTAGAAATCCGGCGTGTTCCACCGCATCCGATTCGGGTCGTTGAACGACTTCCCGGTCTGGATGCACAGCAGAATCTCGTGCGCCCGCGCATCGTCCTTGCGCAGGTAGTGCGAGTCGTTCGTGGCCACCAGCGGCAGCCCGGTTTCGTGCGACAGCCGGTTCAATTCCGGCGTCAGCCGCGCGTCCTGTTCCAGGTGATGGTCCTGCACCTCCAGGAACATGTTGTTGCGCCCGAAAATGTCCGCGTAGGTGTGCGCGAGGCGCCGCGCCTCGTCGTACTTGTCTGCGAGAATGGTCTCCGGGATCTCGCCGCGCAGGCATGCCGAAAGGCAGATCAGCCCCTTCGAGTGGCGCGACAGCAGGTCCATATCCACCCGCGGCTTGTAGTAGAACCCGTCCAGGTACGCCGTCGAGACCAGCTTAATAAGGTTTCGGTAGCCTTCCTGGTTCTCGCACAGCAGCACCAGGTGGTGATACCGGTCGGTGTCGCTGCGGGTCTTGTGCCCCTGCCCCGAGACGTACATCTCGCACCCGATCACCGGGTGCACCCCTGCCGCCTTGGCCGCGTTATAGAACTTGACCGCGCCGAAGAGGTTCCCGTGGTCCGTCATGGCGACCGCGGGCATCTTCTGTTCGACCGCGATCTTCATCAACTGGTCGATATCGCAGGCCCCGTCGAGCAGCGAATAATCGGTATGGCAGTGCAGGTGGACGAAGGACATCGCTCGGCCGGCTCCTCGCTTAGCGGCCGGACCCACTATTTTACTGCTTTCGGAGGGTCAGGCCGTGCTAATTTGAGGCTGGTCCAGAGCTGACGAAGAGGGCCATGTCACTCCCAGTGGTCACGGCCACGGCCGCGAATCGTGGGGACGGGTCGGGTGCGGACCGCGCGAGCACATCAGGTTTGGGAGGGATCTGGACGGATTTCCAGCGATCTGTACCACTCTGACGGTTTGCTCGGACCAGATCGGAAGCGCAGAATTTGTAGCGACTTCGTCAGAGCGGCGGGTGCGTCTTGAGTAGCCGTTCGAATTCCTCGATCATTGGCTTCGGTAGGTACACGTACTTTCGGACCTCGGCGAAAACCTCGGGGTTGAGAGCCAGAGGAGCGTTGACGCTCATGTACCAATCCGAGATCTCGATTTGCCGTCGCTTGCCGGGCCCAAACAACAGGTTCTTCCAGAGGAGCGCCGCTCGCGCGGGATGTTTTGGGTCGCTGATGATCTCCTCCAGATGGCCGCCGAGGAGTTGGAATCCTCTCGGATTCGCGTCCGCTTGCTCCAACCGCCGAAGTTCGTTCTCTAGCATTGAGATCGGCTCCCCGTTCTTGATGCGCGAGTAATCGAGGACTGCACAATATCGGCGAATCTCCCAGACCGCTTGATCGAGACGAACCAGATCTTTCCCACCAGCGTGGTACGAGACTTCAAGGTAGCGGAACCTCCCGTACGCATCCAAGTATGAGACGAATTTCTTGCTGTGCTTGGTCAGCCGCAGGCGCAATTTGTTGATGGCTTCCACCTTTTCCATCAGGTCGGCTACGCTGTGGGTAGCCTTTACCGACGGGACCCGATTGAGGAGCAAAATACCTTTGAGATATTTCTCAATGGCTTGCAGGCTCGACCAGAGAAACTGCGGGACAAGGCCCGCACGGTGCGCCATGCGGGCGACGATATAGTCGCCGTCTGCGGTGTCTCGGAAACTCCGGACCGCGAAATCATTGATAAGCGCCCGCATTTCCGGCGTTTCCGTGTCGGCACCCGTTGGCGTACTGTAAAGAGGATGCTGAGTCATTCTTCCCGCGCCGTAAATCCGATGCGGCGCTTCGGGGGTTCCGGAGCCGGTTCAGCCAGCCGTTGGATGTAGTCGTAGATCTGCTGGATGTGCGTGCTGTGCTCCTGTTGGGTGCGCTCAACATCCTCCAGCTTGCGGGCCAGGTCCTTGTGGGTGGCCAGGTACTCCCGAAGTCGGACGAATGCCCGGATGATCAAGATGTTCAGCCCCACGGCGCGCTTGCTCGTGAGGACGGAAGAGAGCATCGCGACGCCATGCTCGGTGAACGCATACGGCGGCCGGCGGAGCCCCATCTTCGCCCCCGAATTGGAGGTCACAATCTGTGACCTCCAATTCTCGAGTTCCTCGCTGTTCAGTTGGAACATGAAGTCGGCCGGGAACCGGTCGAGGTTGCGGCGCACCGCCTGGTTGAGGACTTTGGTGGGCACCTGATACAGCTCGGCCAGGTCGCTGTCGAGCATGACCTTGTGGCCCCTGATGAGATAGATCCTGCGTTCGATGAATTCGACCGGGATCACCTGAACCGCGGTCAGCGTTCTCTTGGCCATTGTTTTCGCTGATTCCGTAGGGCTACAGATGAAAGCGTAGCATTTTGCCGGGCGGCGTCAACCTCCATTTTGGAAGGCTCGGCCGCAGGGCTGAGCCTTCCACGCCCCTACGTCACGCCTTCGGTGAACGCCTCCTCAGGGACGCATCCCTGTAGAGATTCCGGGTGAGCCTCATCGCCTTGGCTAACTCCGCGGTGCCCGCCGGGGTCGTCCCATCCGAAATTCTCTGGAGCACGTTGAGAATGCGGGCGATTCTGGCGAAATCGACCAGCCGCATCCGGGAATTGATTGGTACCTTCATCATTGTCTTGCGCTTTCCCTTCTGCCCTCGCTTTGCGAGGACACGGGATACCACACAAACGACCCAGACCTCCTTTGCTGAAATCCGGAAGCCGAGCTCGAAATAGGCGCGCAAATGGTGCGCCCACGGAGCTGGCAGGGCACCCAACGTGAGGGCCGGCCCGAGTGCTCCTGGGAATGCGCCACGTTACCCATTAGGGAGAGTCGCCGCGGGGGAATCCGAGTTTTGGGCAGGCGCTGGCCCTGCAAAAGGTGTGGTAGGCACGGGCAGATTCGAACTGCCGACCTGTCGCTTAGGAGGCGGCCGCTCTATCCAACTGAGCTACGTGCCCACTCTGCCCCCATTGTACCCTCAGACGGCCCGTCTCCGAAGCCCCTTCTGCCCAATGTCCTTGCGGAAGTGCATCCCCTCGAACTGAATCTCCCCCACCGCGCGGTACGCCGCCCCGATCGCCCCCGCCAGGTCGCGCCCGCCCGCCGTCACGCCCAGCACGCGCCCGCCGGCCGTCTCGATCCCCTGCGCGCCCAGCCGCGTCCCCGCGTGGAACACCTTTGCTCCCGTAGCCTCCGCCAACGGAATCCCGCCGATCGCCTTGCCGCTCTGGTACGCGCCCGGGTATCCGCCCGAGGCCATCACCACGCACACGCTCGGCCCCGGCTGCCACTCCAGCTTCATCCCGCCCAGCTTGCCCTCGCTCGCCGCCACCAGCGCCGGCACGAAGTCCGACGCCATGCGGTGCATGATCGGCTGCGTCTCCGGGTCGCCCAGCCGCACGTTGAACTCCAACACCTTCGGTCCGCCCGAGGTCATCATCAGCCCCGCGTACAGGAAGCCGGTAAACTTCATGGCCTCGACCGTCGGCTGCATCACCCGCGTGAGAATCTCGCCCACTTGCGATTCGGTCAGGATGGCGTCATCGCAATACGCCCCCATGCCGCCCGTGTTCGGCCCCGTGTCGCCGTCGTACGCTGCCTTGTGGTCCTGCGTCACCGCCAGCGGGAGCACGTTGCGGCCGTCGCACAGCGCGATGAAGCTCACCTCTTCCCCCTGAAGGAATTCCTCGATGACCAGCGGCCACTTCAGCTCCGCCAGCGCCGCTTCCGCCGCCGCGCGGTCCTGTGCGATCACCACGCCCTTGCCCGCCGCCAATCCGTCGGCCTTCAGCACCACCGGATAGCCGAAGCGGTTGAGCGCTCGCCGCGCCTCCGCCTCGTTCTCGACGGTCACGAAGGCCGCGGTCGGAATATTACTCTTCACGAAAAAGTTCTTTGCGAAGATCTTGCTGCCTTCCAGTTGCGCAGCCTCGCGCACCGGCCCCACGATCCGCTTCCCGCGCGCACGGAACGCATCCACCACCCCGTCCACCAGCGGCGCCTCCGGCCCAACCACCGTCAGGTCCGCGCCGATCATATCGGCCACCGCCAGGTAGTATCCCGGGTCCGCATTCCTCATCGGAATACAAGGTCCGATCTTCGCAAATCCAGGGTTGCCCGGGGCTCCATACACCGACACCCCGTCCGACTGCGCAAGTTTCCACGCCAGCGCGTGCTCGCGTCCACCGCTTCCGATAACCAGGATTTTCATTGTCGATACAATGATAGCGGATGGCAGAGAGCTACGATGTCGTGGTGGTGGGCGCCGGTCACGCCGGATGCGAGGCCGCCCGCGCCTGTGCGCGCCTCGGCGTGAAGACCGCGCTCGTCACCATGAACCTCGACCTCATGGCGCAGATGTCCTGCAACCCCGCCATCGGCGGCATCGCCAAGGGTCACCTGGTCCGCGAAATCGACGCGCTCGGCGGCCTCATGGGCGAGCTCGCCGATTCCGTCGGCATCCAGTTCCGCCTCCTGAACACTAGCCGCGGCCCGGCCGTCTGGTCGCCGCGCGCGCAGATGGATAAGAAGCAGTACCGCGTCCGCATGCGCCAGGTGCTGGAGCAGGAGCCCAACCTGCACATCAAGCAAGCCGAGGTTGCCGCGCTCCAGCTCGATGGCCGCCGCGTCACCGGCGTGCACCTTCGCGACGGCCGCACTGTCGCCACGGACGCCGTGATCATCACCACCGGCACTTTCCTCAATGGCCTGGCCCACGTCGGCGAACAGCGCCAGACTTGCGGCCGCAACGGCGAGGCACCCTCCCAGTTGCTGGGCGAGCAACTGCGCAGCCTCGGCCTGCACTGGACCCGCCTCAAGACCGGCACGCCGCCGCGCCTCGACGGCCGGACCATCGATTGGTCCCGCTTCGAGCCTCAGCCCGGCGACGCCGTGCCCACCCCGTTCTCGTTTCTCACCGAGGCCATCGACCGCCTCCAGATCCAGTGCCACATCGGCTACACCACCGCCGAGACCCATCGCATCCTGCGCGAGGCCATTCCGCGTTCGCCGCTCTACAGCGGGCAGATCGAAGGCGTCGGCCCGCGCTACTGCCCCTCCATCGAAGACAAGATCGTCAAGTTCCCCGACAAGCTGCGTCACCAGATTTTTCTCGAACCCGAAGGCCTCGACACCAACGAGGTCTACGTCAACGGCATGTCCACCAGCATGCCCATCGACGTGCAGGCCCGCATGGTCGCGTCGGTTCCCGGCCTCGAGGAGGCCGAGATGATCCGCCCCGGCTACGCCATCGAGTACGACGCCATCGACCCGCGCGAACTGGCCCACACCCTCGAAGTGAAGTCCATTACGGGCCTCTATCACGCAGGCCAGATCAACGGCACCTCCGGCTATGAGGAGGCCGCCTGCCAGGGCCTGGTGGCCGGACTGAACGTGGCGTGTCGCGCCGCCGGCCGCGACCCGGTAGTGATCGGCCGCACCGAGGGCTACACCGGCATCCTCATTGACGACCTGGTCACCAAGGGCGCCGACGAGCCCTACCGCATGTTCACCTCGCGCGCCGAGTTCCGCCTCCACCTCCGCATCGACAACGCCGACGAGCGCCTAACGCCCATGGGCCGCCGCGTCGGCTTGGTCACCGACGAGCGCTGGGCCGTCTTCACCCGCAAACAAACCCAAAAGGCCCGCCTTGCGCAAGCCCTCGAGCACCATCGCAACGGCCAGTGGCTCAAGCGCCCCGAAGCGTCAATCGGCGAGTTGCTGCCATGGGTGCGCGAAGTTCTCGGCGAGGACCCGGTCCGCGGCGTCTTGGCCACCGTGGAAACCGAAACCAAGTACTGCGGCTACATCTCACAACAGGAGCGCCAGATGGAACGAGTGAAGGACTCCGAGCGCCGCCCCATCCCGTCAGCCTTCGCCTACACCGGCATCCCCGGCCTCTCGCGCGAGATTCAGGAGAAGCTCAGCCGCGTGCGCCCCGGGACGCTCGGCCAGGCCGCGCGCATCCCCGGCGTCACGCCCGCCGCCGTGGCCATCCTGGACATCTACTTGAGCCTTGGCCGTGTTTGCTGACATCCTCCGCGCGCGCCTCGCGAGCATCGCCGATCTTTCCGCGGCACAGGTGTCGGCGCTGGACGCCCACTACCAACTCCTCCTGAAGTGGAATCGCACCCTGAATCTGACCCGCGTCGAGACTCTGGAGGAAGCCGTCGAGCGCCACTACTGCGAAGCCCTGTTCCTGGCCGCGCACCTTCCCGCCGCCTCCCTCCGAATCGCCGACATCGGATCCGGCGCCGGTTTTCCCGGCTTCCCCGTCGCCATCGCGCGCCCCGATTGCCAGGTGACGTTAATCGAGTCGCACCAGCGCAAAGCCGTCTTCCTGCGGGAAGCCAGCCGCGCCGTTCCGAACATCCGCGTCCTGGCCGCGCGGGCCGAATCCGTGACGCAGACGTTCGACCACGCCATCTCGCGCGCCGTTAGTTATGCAGATTTGTTGAAGCCCCTAATGCTGCTGGCCGAAAACGCCGATCTACTAAGCGGTGTGGATGCTCCACCGGATTCGATGCCAATCGAGTGGCAACCGGCAATCCCCCTCCCCTGGGGAAAGCACCGCGTCCTCCGAATCGGGCGCGCGAAGGTAATGCAGCAGCCCGAATCTTCCGCCTAGGTTGGGCGGGCCCTCCCGCCTGCCCAACCTGTTCTTCCGCTTCCCGATCCCGCCCAGTGCATGGATGCTCTCCACCACTCCCGCTCAGATCTTCTCCCTGCGAGATCCCCCCTGCCAGATCCTCAGTGCACTTCAGATCCTCTCTCTGTGGAATCCTCTCCCTGCCAGATCCTCTATGCACTGAGGAGGCCTTTTGTGGGGCAGGATTCATCCTGCGGCGGGTTGTTAACCCGCCTTCCGACCTGTCAGCCAGGGCCACAAGTGAATGCACCCGCCTCCCTCGTGCCGTTTTGTCTGTCGCGTCTTCAACCCGCCCGCCAGCAAACCTCGCCTGCCAAAGAGGAGACACTCCCCCACCCATCGGCGCGCCGCTCATGTTCCTCATTTTCGGCTGTCGCCAGGCACAGCAGGGACTCCCGCCTGCAAACCATCTTTCTCGCGCTTCCACCCAATCTGGGCCCTCGCCGCTCGGGCAGCTTGTTTCACGTGAAACAGGCCAAATCCAGCAAGTGCCTGTTTCACGTGAAACATACGAGCACCTCCCTCATGTTCCATCTCACGCCCCCCACCCAGCCACCCCCAACCGCAAAATTGGCTTCGAATCGTCACCCTGACCATCCGCCCCCTTCCAGACCCTCCCAAAAAGCTCGCCTCACCCCCCCAAACCCATCCCGCCGCACCCCTCCAATCCCTCCCCTAAATTGGCTTCGTTCCGTCACCTTGTCCCCTTCCTCACCAAAAACTCCCCACCCCCAAATTTTCCTCGCCCCACCCTTCGGCCTCCCAACCCAGCCATGTTACTATGTCCGCTTGAGCAGAGTTTTCGCCATCGCAAACCAGAAGGGCGGCGTCGGCAAGACCACCACCGCCATCAACCTCGCCGCGTCCCTCGCGGCCAACGACCTTCGCGTCCTCGTCATCGACTCCGACCCCCAAGGCAACGCCACCACCGGACTCGGTGTCGCCAAAGACCCAACCCACCCCAGCCTCTACCACGTCCTGCTGGGCGACGTCCCCCCCAAAGACGCCATCGTTCCCACCGAACTCGAGGGCCTCAGCCTCATCACTGCCGACAAGAACCTCGTCGGCGCCAATCTCGAGTTGGTCGGCCTTGACGAACGCGAACTCCGCCTTCGCCAGCGCATCACCGATATCCGCAGTGATTACGACTTCATCCTCATTGACTGCCCCCCCGCACTCGATCTGCTCACCCTGAACGCCCTCCTGGCCGCCGATGCCGTCCTCGTCCCTATCCAGTGCGAGTTCTTCGCCCTCGAGGGCATTTCCGAACTCATGGACACCATCCGCCGCATCCGCGAGTCTTTTAACCACCCCCTCAAGATCGCCGGCATCCTCCTGACCATGTTCGACGACCGCACCAACCTCACCCGCCAGGTCGCCAACGATCTCAAGGAATTCTTCGGCGACGAGGTCTTCCGCACCGTCATCCCGCGCAGTATCCGCATCGCCGAGGCCCCCAGCTTCGGCAAGCCCATCCTCACTTACGACCCCCGCTCCCGCGGTGCCGAAAGCTACATCCAGTTGGCCAAGGAGATCCTGGACAATGAACAAGCCGGATAACCCCCGCCGCGCGCTCGGCAAGGGCCTCGGTGCGCTCCTGCCAACCCGCACGCCCCAACTCCAGTCCGCCGAACCCCCGCAGGGCCCGCCGCCCGACCAGCCCTCCAGCACCATCGCCATCGATTCCATCGACGCCAACCCCATCCAGCCCCGCCGCGTCTTCCAGGCCGAGCGTCTTGCCGAACTGGCCCAGTCCATCCGCGCCAACGGCATCATTCAGCCCCTGGTCGTCCGCAAAGCCGGCGACCGCTATCAACTCGTTGCCGGAGAACGCCGCTGGCGCGCCGCCAAGCTAGCCGGCTTAAATCAGGTTCCAGCCGTAGTCCAGGAAATCCCCGACGACCGCCTCCTCGAAATCACCCTCATCGAGAACATCCAGCGCGAGGACCTGAACCCCATCGAGACGGCCAACGCCTTCAACAGCCTCAGCACCGAGCTCAACCTCAGCGCCGAGGAAATCGGTCGCCGCACCGGCAAAGATCGCACCACCATCGTCAACGCCCTCCGCCTGCTCAACCTGCCCGCCGACCTCCAGCAACTCGTTTCCGAGCGCCGTCTCTCCGCCGGCCACGCCCGCTGCCTGCTCTCGCTCCCCACCGCCGACCTCCAGCGCGAAGTCGCCGAGAAGGCCGTGGCCCAGGGCTGGAGCGTCCGCCAACTCGAGCGCACCACTCAGAAGATGACCGAGGGCCGCCAACCCAAGCACGCCGACGAGGTCGAAACCGACCCCAACGTCAAGGCCGCCATCGAGGAAATGTCACGGGTATTGGGCACCAAGGTGAAGATCATCGAGAAGGCCAAGCAGAAAGGCCGCATCGAGATCGAATACTACTCCGCCGAAGACCTCGACCGCATTTACGCCGTTATCGTTGGCGAACCATAGACACCCTGCAAAAACGGGGACTGGCTTGAATTTCGCCGCCCTTGCGAAATTCGTGCCTGTCCCCCTTTTTGCCCAACGATGCCGATTCGCGAGTGCGTCGGCCTACTTTGCCCCTGCTATTTCCTGGTCCCCGCCAAGTCCGGATGTGCCTCAAATAACGCCGCACACGGCTCGCACATGAAGTTCGCAGGATCCTTGTCACACCCAATCGCCCGCCAGACATCCAGCGGAACCGCAACCTGGGTCCCACACGTGCCACAGGCGAAATGCGTGACTCCGTACCGCCCGCCACCCCGGAATCGCGTCGCTTGCGACTCCCACGTAGGGCACACAATAGGTGGACGCATGATGCCGCGCTCCCCCCTACTTCATCCCCTTCAAGATATCCTCGAGCTCTCTGCGTATTTCAGGTAACGGGTCGTTCGAGAACAGCTCCTGCTGCACCCGCTTAGCCACCACCGGCTTCGGCCCCTTCGCCGCTGCCTGTAGCGATTGCCGCGCTCCCTCAATCGTGAACCGCCGCTCGTACAGCAAATGCTTGATCCGCAGCAGTAACTCCACGTCCTTGCGCCTGTACAGCCGGTGCCCGGTGCCGGATTTCTTCGGCGACAGCACCGGGAACTCGCTTTCCCAATACCGCAACACGTAGGGCTCCAGCCCCAGGATTTCGCTGACTTCGCCAATCTTGAAATACAGCTTATCCGGGATCTCGGGCGACCCAGGGAGTAATGCGACGTCCGTCATTCGTCATTCGACATCCTATCTCAGTCGGTTCCTATTGTCACGAAATGTTCACCGCCGGGCAGAAGAACCGCTTTCGGCCCCGCCAATCGTACCGTGTCCGCCACGCCGTCCACCCGCACCGACCGCACCGCCCGGTCCAAAACCGCGATCGCCCGCCCCGTGCTCGCGTACTTGAATTCGATCCCCGCCGCGCCCGCCGCCGCCGCGCTCTTCAGTTCGCCATTCAGCCGCAGCAACCTCGGCCCCGCCGCCTCGCCCGCCTCCACCGTATGCACCCCGGCCGGAACCCACACCGTCTCGCCGTCCCACGCCGGCCACGCGTGCCCGTCCACCCGCGCCGCCCCATGCCATGCCACTCCCACCGGGACCGCCGAATCCACGCGCACCCCGCCGCCCGCCGCTTCCATCCCCAGCACCGCCGACCCCGCCGCCGGCAGCAGCGCCAGATCCGGCCCCAGCAGTGACGCCTCGAAGTACAGCGCCACCCGCGCAAAACTGGCCGCTGCCGAGTGCACCAGTTCGAACAGCTCCACCCCGGTCTGCTGCTTGGTCGGGTACACGTCCTGGTAGCGGTCCACGATGTTGATGTCGATCCCCAGTTCCCCCTCGCGGCTGGTCAGCGCCCGGTACTGCCCGGCAATCGCCGGATACCGCTCCGCTCCCAGGTTCCACACCGTGGCCGGGTCCTCCACCAGAAACGTGAACCGGTGCTTCTCCAACAGCGGCAGCACCTTGGCCGTGTCCGCCCCGATGGCATCCTGCATCCGCGTGTCGAACCGGTCGTCCACGTGTGTCAACACCAGGTCCAGGTCCGTCTTCCGCGCCCGGATCGCCTCCATCTCCCCGATCCACTCCGATTGCATCTTCTGCACCAGCGTTCTGCGGAAATCGAGAAACGCCCGCCGCGACACTGCGTCCTTCCGGCCCGCGAAAAGCTCCAGCGGATCGAACCCGCCCTGCTTGCGAAACGCCGCCCGCACGTCGTCGTTCATCGGCGTGAACCGCGCCGGGTTGTCCATCCCCTCCAGCGATTCGAAGTACAGCTCCGCCAGGTTCACCCCGTCCCAATCGAACCGGTCCACCAACTGCCCCACGCCCCTCGCCACCTCGCGGAAGCACTCGCGATTGGTCAGGTTCATCAACTTGCGCCAGTCGAGCTGCGCGTCCTGCCGCAACGCCGTCTTCTCGCGCCACTCGGGGTGATCCGCCCAGAACTTCTCGCTCACGTGCGGCAGGTCCAGCCAGGCGTACACCAGAATCCCCTCGCGATGGCACGCCTCAATCAGCCTCTTCAGGTACGCGTCCTGCGCCGGGTCCGCTTCGTAGAAGTGCCACGCCGCCACGTGCAGCGTGGATATCCCGGCCGCGCGCCACCGCGCCGCGAAGTAGTCTACGTCTACCCGTGATCGGTAGGACGAGTCGAAGAAAGCCCACAGCCGGGCGGACCGATAAGGCGCCTCGAGCCCCAGATCCGCTAACGCCTGCAGCAGGTACGGGAACCGCTCATACCCCCGCTCGCCCGGGTCGGTCGCCACCCACAAGACCGCACCCCGTCCCCTTCGCAATCCCACCAGCAGCGGCGCCCCAGTCCACCGCTCCTTGGCGAAAACCCGCGCGTCTGCCGGCACCGAGAACACCGGCAGTTCCACGCTCTTTTCCCAGATGATTGGCAGCTCGGGACGGTACGTGTCCGTGACGCTCGTGACCCGCACCGTCCTGCCGTTTGGCCGGAAGCCGAACGATTCGGCCAGTGCCGACCCGCCCTCCAGGCACAGGATCACCCCCCCGACAACCTTCCTGGCCCAGTCCCCAACCTCCGCCTTTCCCCCCCGGAACACTACCACCCGCGCCGCAGCCTCCGGCCGCCGCTCGAACCCGATCGACGATAGGATCTTCGCCCACGCCCCACCCTCCGGCGTCACGCTGTAATACGGTAGTTCCGCAGCCCGCCCAACGAAAGCTGCCAGCAGCACCGCCGCCCTAATGTACGAATGCATACCAAACCCCCACCCGGAAGTCGTTGTACGCACGGTGTTGCGGCAAATAGTCATGGATCAGGTATCCACCGCGCAACACATTGACAACACAGTACATCGAAGGCGGCATCACCGCCGCATGAATCCGCACCCCCGGCCCCGTCTCCACGAAATTCGCCCAGGTCTGCCGCGTAGTGTCGAACGTCAGGTCGCCGTTCCAGTACAGTTGGCTCCGCAGCGACTTCGGCCCCACCACGTAGCCAGCCCGCGATTGCAGGTATGTCATGAAATCGTTGCCGAACCGGCTCACGAACACCCCGTCCACCGTTCCTTCCGCGAACCACCCCTTCGATTCCCCGCCGAGCGGCCGCCCCAGATACCGCATCGCGTTCACACCGCCCCTGTAATCGGGCAGCATGTGCCGATTCAAATAGTTAGCTCCGTTTCCAGCCTCGAACCACCCGCTTACCCCGTGCCACTGCTGCGTCCGCACCCCCACCGCGAAGATCACCGACGTCTCGGAATACAGCAATGACACCGCGCTACTCCGGGCATCGCCATCCAGCCGAATGCTTACATAAGGTTGCAGCGCAAGCTTGCTGTGGAACTCGGCCTTCAGTTGCCCATACCCGAACAGATCCTTCCACCGCGTGGAAACCAGCGGAAACACCCAGCCCGAGATCCGCACCCGCTCTTGCGTGGGCCGCAAGTTGTGCCACGCCTTGTCGGCGGCCGTGGCGACCTTCGGGTCGCTGCTCCCGCGCGCCAGGCCGAACCAGTGGAACGCCTCGTCATCGCGGTGCAGAACGTTGCAAGCCCACCCCAGTTTCAGCACCACCGCGTCGTCTGCCGGGCTGGCTTCGTGCGCCTGTTTCAGGTACCGCACCGCATCCTCTATATAGCCCGCCTTGATGCTAAGCTCCGCCATCTCCTTTGGACTGGTGGCCTTGGCCCCCTCCGCCGGCAGGTGCCCGTTCTGCGGCAACCGCAGCACCGCCCGCACCCGGTTCGCCAGGTCCTGGTCCGGCCCCGCCAGCACCCGGTCCAGCAAGACCTTGGCCGCTTCCCGTTCCCCTCGCTCATGTAGCAGCAAGCCAAGTTGGGTGGCCGACAGGGCGTCGTGAAATGGCGCCTCGGCCAGGATCCGAAACTCCCTTTCGGCTTCTCCCTCGCGGCCCATCTCCAGTAGCAGGTACGCCAACTCCCGCCGCAACTCCACGTTCCGCACATCCAGCTCGATCGCCGCGCGAAATTCGTGGACATACGGATACCGCGCCGGCAGCAACTCCCGCGCCGCTTCGGCAGCGCGCGCTTCCGTCGCCCGCGATGCTGCCAGCAGTGCCGCCATCGCCTGCCCCGGCCGGTTCATGGCCTTCCACACCCGTCCCAAATCCACCAGAGTGGAACGCCGGTCCGGCCGCAGTTCCCAGGCCCGGCGGTAGTGCTCGGCCGCCAAATCCAGGCTGTCCCGCTGCTCCGCCAGGGTTGCCAGCTCGAAGTGCGCGCCGAAATCGTCCGCCCCTTTACGCATGGCTTCCTGCCATCGCGCAATCCCCTCCGCCAGCGGCCGGTCGATGTTCTGGAACGCCTGCTCGGCCTCCGCGTTCCCGCCAACCCCGCTCCCGCCCTTGCGCAGACGGTCGAAGATGCGGCGCGCCTCGGCCTTATCCTTATCCTTACCCTCGTAGCACAGAAAGGCGTACTCCATGGCCACCGGCACATCGTCCGGGGCCAACCGCATGGCCTCCCGGAACTGTGCCCGCGCCAGATCGTTCTCGCCGATCTTTAAGTAAAGGTAGGCCAGGTCTTTGCGGATCGCGGCCCGCTCCGGCGCCGCCAGAATGGCCTTCTGGAAACCGTCGATAGCGGCCTGGTAGTCCTTTGCGCTCAGCGCTGCGTAAGCGCGGGCGAGCGGTTCGTAAGCCGGGTCGGGCGCTTGCGCCAGGGCCAGGCCACAAACCGCGAGTAGTAGTGCGGCTCGCATGGTTGCGAACACATAGTGCCCGCGCCCCGCGCTTTCTCACAAGAAACCCGTCCTGGTACTCTCATGCCGCCGCCGCCGGCTTACGGGCGAATACATATCCCCGCCGGCTGCCGAACTCCACCCCGCTGTAGGTGTCGCGCTCCATCGCTTCCTCCAGCGCAAGCCCCGCGCCGGTGATCCACTCCTTTACCGCGGCGCTTTGGAAGAAGGTGAAGTCCAGGTCCACCGACTTGCCCGACCATTCCTCCGTGTGGAGCGTCTCGTTGCCAACATGAAACGCCACCAGCAGCACGCCGCCCGGCCGTACCACGCGCGCCAGTTCACCGAAGGCCCGCGCAACCTCCGGCCGGGCAAAATGGTGGATGGCGTAAAACGCCGCGATTCCCCCGAAGGCGCCGTCCGCCACGCCGTCCAGCGCCAGCATGTCGCCCTGCTGAAACCGGATCGCCGGGTTCAGCCGCACCGCCTCCCGAACCATCTCCGGCGAAAGATCGATCCCGCAAACCTCCGCGCCGCGACTTCGCAGGTAGCGGGCAATCTGTCCCGGCCCGCACCCCATGTCGCAGATGGGCCCCAGCCCCGCGACCTTTTCGATCAGCCAATCCAACATCTTGCGGTCGAACGGCTTGCGGTCCATCTCATCCTGGAACTCGGCGGCGTACTGCGCGGCCACGCTGTCGTAGCTCCTTTGCACGTCCACAAGGACAGAATACCTCCGCCTGCTCCCATCTCCCCTCCCTGTGTTCAAATGGTAGATCGCACCGCCGCGCACCGCTAATGTCCCTCTACGCAGTCACGATCCTCCTCAGCGCCTTCCTGCTCTTCCAGGTGCAACCCGTCATCGCCAAGATCATCCTGCCCTGGTTCGGAGGATCGGCTGCCGTCTGGACCACTTGTCTCCTGTTCTTCCAGGTGGTTCTCCTGCTGGGCTACCTCTATACCCACCTCCTGGTGCGCTACCTCAAGCCCCGCGCCCAGACCGGTCTCCACATTGCCCTGCTTACGGCCAGCCTGCTCGCCCTGCGGGTGTATCCCAACCCGTCCTGGAAACCCTCGGGAACCGCCGATCCCGGTTTCGCCATTCTGGGCCTGCTGGCGGTGACTGTCGGCCTGCCCTATTTCCTGCTCTCCGCCACCGGGCCCCTGCTTCAGGCGTGGTATGCGCGCCAGTTCCAGGGCGCCGTTCCGTATCGGCTCTACGCCTTGTCGAACGCCGGGAGTATGTTCGCCCTGCTGAGCTACCCGTTCCTCTTTGAGCCGGTCACCACCAGCCACCAGCAGGCCGCCATCTGGTCAGCGGCATATGTCGGGTTCCTCGCCCTGTGCATTTGGACCGCCGCCCGCGCCGGCCGGGCGGTCGAAACGCCCCAACCGGCGCCCGCGCCCGAGGCCGCCATAGGCAACGGCGCGCCGCGCGCCCGCGAGTACGCTTTCTGGCTCCTCCTGCCCACCTGCGCCTCGGTGCTCTTGCTGGCCATCTCCAACCACATCTCGCAGAACGTGGCCGCCATACCGTTCCTTTGGGTCCTACCGCTCAGCCTGTACATCCTGAGCTTCATCCTGTGCTTTGACGGCCGGGGATGGTTCCGCTATCGCCGCTACCCTCACCTGCCCCTCATGGCGATCCTACTGGCGGGCATGGCGCTGGCCCTCGGCGAAATCGAGAACGCTGCCATCGAACTCGTGGCCGGCCTCTTCGCTTTCGGCCTGTTCGCCTGCTGCATGGTGTGCCATGGCGAGTTGGCCCACCTGAAGCCCCACCCGCGGTACCTGACCCAGTACTACCTCACCATCTCCGCGGGCGGAGCATTGGGCGGATTCCTGGTAGGCTTTGTGGCCCCCCGCCTCTTCCACTCCAACTACGAGCTGGCAGTGGGCATGGCCCTGTGCGCCGCCGTCTCGCTCGCGGCCCTGGCCAACCAGCCTTCGCCCGGCTGGATGCGCCACCTGGTGCCTGGCCTCCAACTGCTTCCCGTTTCGCTCGCCCTGCTGCTCTTGGGATATCTCGGCTCGCTCTACCGCGACCAGCTCCTCGCCTGTGTCCACGGCGCCGTCCGCTTGTTCGCCCGAAACTGGCTCCCTTCGGGCGATTTCGACACCACCATGCTGCTGCTGATTCTGCTCTGGCTGACGGGCACCTCCCTGGTCCTCAAGCGGGGCCTGCGTCTGGGTTGGGTGTCCGAACAGGGTATGATGCCCTTCGCCGTGGAGTTGCTGACCCTGATGCTGATCGGCTACCTTGGCTACGAGGTGGGACACGCCAACACCGGCTATCGCAGGATGGCCCGAGATTTCTATGGGACGCTGAAAGTCAGCGACATAGGCTCGCCGGAAGACCTGGATTACACCCGCGTCCTGCTGCACGGCACCATCAACCACGGCGAGCAGTTCCTCATCCCCGCGCGCCGCCGCTGGCCCACTACGTACTACGCCGAGGAATCGGGCGTCGGCCTGGCCATCCGCGACAAGCAGCGGCCGGACAGTCCCATGCGTGTCGGTGTCATCGGCCTGGGCACCGGGACCACCGCCGCCTACGGACGCGCCGGAGACGACTACCGCTTCTACGAGATCAACCCGCAAGTGCGCGACATCGCCGCCAGCGATTTCACCTTTCTGAGCGACTGCCCCTGCCGCGCCGAGGTCACCATCGGCGACGCGCGCCTGTCGCTCGAATCCGAGCCGCCCCAGAACTTCGACGTGCTCGCCGTAGACGCTTTCTCCGGCGACTCCATCCCCGTCCACCTGCTCACCCGCGAGGCCATGCAACTCTATTTCCGCCACCTCAAGCCCGACGGCATCCTGGCCGTGCACATTTCCAACCGGCACCTGGATTTGGCGCCGGTGGTGGATAGCGTCAGCCTCGCCACCGGCCACATCGCGCGCCTGGTCGCCAACCCGGGGGATGAGAACCGCGCTGTCCTGCGCGCCGAGTGGGTGCTGGTGCCCGCGTCCGGGTTCGACGGGGATCTCAAGGCTCGTTCCCGCCCCATCGTTCCCACCCGGCGCGTCCGCCTGTGGACCGACGATTACAGCAACCTCTTCCAGATCCTGCAATGAGACCACGGTTCAGTTCGGATGCCGCCCGTTTCAGCCGGGCCGCACGGCCCACCCGGCCCACCCTGGCTACCCGCCCCGGGCCGTGGCGGCTGTGCCGTTCACTCACCCTCCATCCAAGCGAGGCTCCATGTTCCTTTACGCTCTGACCATCCTGCTCAGTGCCTTTCTGCTATTTCAAGTGCAGCCGGTGATCGCCAAGATCATCCTGCCGTGGTTCGGCGGGAGCGCCGCCGTGTGGGCCACCTGCCTGCTCTTCTTCCAGTTGGTCCTCCTGTTGGGGTATCTCTACGCCCACGCCTCCATCCGCTACCTCAAGCCACGGCGCCAGATGCACCTCCATATCGGCCTCCTGGGGTTGAGCCTGCTGGCTCTCGCCGTGCTGCCGGTGTACCCGTCGCCAGCCTGGAAGCCCTCGCCCACAGCCGATCCCACCTGGGGAATCCTAAGTTTGCTCGCCGCCACCGTCGGCCTACCTTACTTCCTGCTCTCCACCACCGGACCCCTCTTGCAGGCCTGGTATGCCCGCCGTCACAGCGGCGCCATGCCCTACCGCCTGTATGCCCTTTCGAATGTAGGGAGTATGTTCGCCCTGCTCAGCTACCCGTTCCTCTTTGAACCCGTGTTCGGCTCCCATCAGCAGGCCGGGCTGTGGTCGGCTGGCTACTGCCTGTTTCTCGGGCTGTGCGCCTTCACCGCATTTCGCTCCGGCACGGCGCCTCAGGCGGCAGCATCGGTTGAGGCTGCCGATCAGGATCCGGTACCCGCTCCCACCGCGCGCCAATACGTCTTCTGGCTGGCTCTGCCGGCCTGCGCCTCGGCCCTGCTGCTGGCCGTTACCAATCACATTTCACAGAACATAGCGGCCATACCGCTGCTCTGGATCGCGCCCCTCAGCCTGTATCTGCTGAGCTTCATTCTGTGCTTCGAGGGCCGCGGCTGGTACGCCCGGTTCCCCTACCTCCCGGTGCTGGTAGTATCGCTCGGCGCCATGGCGATGGCCATGGAAGGCTACGACAAGGTGGCCATCTATAAGGTGATTGGAATCTTCCTGCTGGGGCTGTTCTCCTGCTGCATGGTCTGCCACGGGGAACTGGTTCGCCTTAAGCCCGATCCCCGCTACCTAACCCACTTTTACCTCACCATCTCCGCAGGCGGAGCTCTTGGCGGATTGCTGGTGGCCTTCGTGGCCCCCCATGTTTTCAACGGCTTCTACGAGTTTCCTCTGGCGCTCATGGCGTGCGCAGTGCTGACACTTCTGGTGCTGCGGGCCGGTCCGGATCCCAAGTGGTTCCGCGAACTCCTGCCGCCTCTGCCCACGCTGGCCGCCACGGTGGCGGCGGCGACGGCCGGATTTCTCGGGTATGCCAACCGCGACCGCTTCTCGGTGACCGACCTGGCCCACGACCTGTCCCACTGGGTAGCCCCAAGATGGATGCCGCCCCAGAGTTTCGAGACCACGGCAATCCAAGTGGCGCTGGTGAGCGTCTCGATTGTTGTCCTGGCGGTGCTCCGCGCCGATTGGAGATTCCGCTGGCTGCGCGTCAGCGCCGGGCGCGCCACTTTCGCCATGGAGGTGCTGGCGATGACCGTGGTTGGCTACCTGGCCTATCAGGTGGGAGAGTCAACCACCGGCCACAAACTGATGTTGCGCAACTTCTACGGCGGGCTGAAGGTCACCGACACCGGCTCGCCGCTGGAGTTCTACTCCGTACGCCGCCTCACCAACGGAACCATCAACCACGGCGAGCAGTTCCTATACAAGGAAAGGCGCGACCAGCCTACCACTTATTACGGGACCGATTCGGGCGTGGGCCTCGCCATCCGCGACCGGGGCCGCTCGCGTCCTGTCCGCGTGGGCGTGATCGGCCTGGGCACCGGAACCATCGCTTCCTATGGCCGCCCGGGTGATTACTACCGCTTTTATGAGATTAACCCGCTGGTGCTGCGGATTTCGAACTCCGGCGCCGCGGGCGAATTCACATTCCTGAGCGATTGCCAGTGCCAGGTGCAGGTTGTCCGAGGCGACGCCCGCCTGTCGCTCGAAGGCGAGCCTCCGCAGAACTTCGACGTGCTGGCGGTGGACGCCTTCTCCAGCGACTCCATTCCGGTCCACCTCCTCACCCGCGAAGCCATGCAACTGTATTTCCGTCACCTCAAGCCCGACGGCATTCTGGCGGTCCACATCTCCAACCGCTACCTGGACTTGGCGCCGGTGATGCTGGGCGAGACCCAGGCCACGGGCCATGTCGCGCGGCTAGTGGACACGGCGGATGATACCATCATCGAGGTATTCGGGGCCACCTGGGTGCTGGTGACCGCGCCTTCCCCGGGGTTCGATTCCGAGGTGATTTCCCATTCGGCGGAAATTGCGTCCACCCGAACCGTGCGATTGTGGACGGATGACTACAGCAACCTGTATCGCATTTTGAAAAAATAGAGTTATAATGGGATCGCCGCGTTCCCATCTCCCCTGCTATTGTGAAAGTTGGGAGAGATGTCTGTTTCTCAGTCACTTGATGGCGCATCAATACGCTGTCTTTAAGAGGGAACCCACCATGGACGCCGTGCACAACCAAGTTTCGATTCTAAAGATCGCTCTCCTCGTTCTGGCCGTCGCGCTGCTACTGCCAGCGCTGGGAAACGCCACCACATCCTTCGTACTGGACACCAATTCCGTTGCTCTCGTTGGGTCGGAGGGCGGGCGCGTGAACGTCAGCTCGAGCGACGGATCTACGATTCAGTTCCAGGCCGTGGTCACGTCCAGCCAGCCGTGGCTTTCCGTCAACGGCCAAAGCGCAGCCATCACCACTGTGGGCGGCTTGTCCACGCCGACGCCAGTAACCTTTCAGGCGGCGCTGTCTCCTGCGACCCCCACGGCAACGGTCACCCTCCAAGCGACCTCACCCGCCGGCGTGCAGAGCGTGACCATTAACGTCACCTATTCGGCCGGCGGCGGTTGCACCGTGAACTGCGGCGGCGGCGTAACTATCAACGCCAATCCAAGCGTGGCTTCCGCGGACAACTCGACCAATCCAACGGCCACCGTACAAGTGACGTTGTCCACCAGCAGCACTACCAGCGTTCCCTTCACCATTGCCTCGGCCAGCCCGGCGACTTGGCTCACCGTCACGACCGGTAGCTCGGCGGTAGTTTCCGGCACGAATGCGACGCTGACGTTGTCATTCAACTCCGCGGGCATGGCGGCAGGAAGTTACAGTACAACGGTTACCGTCGATTATGGGAGCTCAAGCACCCTGCCCATCACGGTCAATTACACGATTATAGCCAGCACGGTGGTTACCCTATCGCCGACGACCGCCATTTGGGCCGGGAGCACTTCCTCGACGCCGGTGACGGTGGTGGCCGGCACGCCGACCATGACCGTGGTGGTGAACACGGCCGACCCGTGGATACGACTGACCTGGGCCGGCGAGCCTTCGGACTACTCGGCCTCCGCGCTTTACGGCGTGACCACTGCCGGCGGGTTTATCGCGAAGTACAACTCTTTGGTAGCCGCGCCCGCGACGGGTACCCTGGGTACGGTCACCGTTTCGGATGCCAACGGCCATTCGGCGATTCTCTCGATCACCTACAACGGAGTCACCAATCCCGGCGGCGGCTCCGGCACAGTGACCCTTACGCCCAACCCGGCGACCATGAGTACATCGCTCAACGCAGGTTGCTGCGTGCAGACCAATGTGACGGTTAACTCAACCGTCAGCGGGGCCATGACCGGCGCCATTTCGGGCGCCACCTGTACGAATTGCTTCAGCCTGTCCACACCCACCACTGTCACCACCGGAACGCCCGCCACTGTTGCGGTCACGGGGAACCCCAGCGGGCTTGCCACGGGAACGTACACCGCTACACTTACGGTATCCGTGACCCCCAGCGGAACCACCACGCCCATCACGGGGACTACGCAGGTGAGCCTGGTCATAGGTGGTGGCAACACCTCCAACGGCGGGGCCGTGGTGGCTCCCACCGCGCTGACGTTCGCCGTCGACGCCAACAACCCCGCATCTCTCGGTCCGGCAATCATAACCGTCGCCGACCCGGGAACCTACACGGCCAGCGTCACCTCCGGTTCGCCGTGGCTGACTCTCGGCGGGGCGACCGGGACCTCGGGAGGGCTTGCGAACCCTCAGTATGTGCGGGTGGTGGCTAACGGGGCGGGTATGTCGGCCGGTTCCTACACTGGCGGGATCTCGATCCAATCCACCTCCGGCACCACCCAGGTGTCCGTGAGCATGACGATCTATACCACCCCCACCATCTATGCCAGCATCAACGGACTGGGAGGCGCCGGAACGGTAAACGTCCTCGAAACCGCGGGCAACCTGGGCTCCGTGCCCCAACTGTACATATTCGCCAGCGACTCTTCCGCCATGAACGTGTCGGCCAGCATCGTCGGTTCGCCGTCCTGGCTGCAATTGAATTCCACCCAGAACATAACCTCCAATACCCAGCCACAACCGTTCTCGCTAGCGTTCACCGCGGCAAATCTGCCCAACGGGTTGTACACCGCACAGATCAGCTTCACCACCTCCACGGCGCAGGATTCGCCGCTGACGGTTCCGGTGGTGCTGGCGGTCTCCGGGAGTAGCGCCGCGAGCGGGATCACCCTGTCGCAATCGACCGTCAACCTGAATGCGGCCGTGAACGGCGCTTCCACCCAGGCGCAACTGGGGGTAAACTCCAGTACGACCACGTCGTTTACCGCCACGGCTACCGTCAGCAGCGGGAGCACCAACTGGCTATCGGTGACGCCCTCGGGGCTGGCTTCCACTACCACCAGCTACATCACCGTTACCGCCAATCCGGCGGGTCTCTCGGCCGGGACGTATTATGGCACGGTTACGGTGGCAGGCGGAGGGAGCCAGGCTTCCGCACAGGTTGTCCTGGTGGTGAGCATATCGGGCGGTGGCTCGGGAAATGTGGTCTCCAGCCCAACCTCTTTGAGCTTCACTTACCAGGGCGGCACCTTACCAGCCAGCCAGAATCTGGTGATCTCCAACCAGGTCTCCGGCACGGGACAGATTGCCTTCACGGTGGCGACCTCCGTGAACGGGAATGTCGCCAATTGGCTTTCGGCGGCGGTGAATGGCGTCGCTGGCGCCACCTCGGGGCAGACCCAGGGCACGGTCGCGGTGACGGCGACCCCCGGCTCGCTTCCAGCCGGAAACTATACCGGGACCGTCATCATCACGCCGACCGGCGGGAACGTTCTTTCCATTCCGGTTTCGCTGAGCGTGCAAGGGACCTCGACCGTCACGGCATCGCCGCTCCTAATGAACTTCAGCTACCAGTTGAACGGAACCGCTCCCGCTCCCCAAGCCGTGCAGGTGAGCGGCAGCGCGGCGGGACTGCCGTACAGCGTGACGGTAACCACCATAAATGGAACCGGCTGGCTTCAGGTGAACAAGACCAGCGGAAGCACGCCGGACGTGCTCAGCGTGTCGGTAAGCGCTGCCGCCTTGTCGCCGGGCGTTACCTACACCGGCACGGTTACGGTCCAGGGAACCGGAACGGCGTCCGCCTCCAACCCTGTCAACATCAGCGTGACCTTGACCGTGACGGCTCCGTACCCGACCATCACATTGGTGCAGAGCGCGGCCAGCCTGGCGAACGGACCGACGGGGATGGTCTCGCCCGGCGAGATCGTCACCATTTTCGGAACGGGCCTGGGACCGGCCACGGCGTTGCAGACGGCCCTCGACCCGACCACGCACAAGGTGTCCACCAACCTTGGTGGCGTGCAGGTGTTGTTCAACGGATACCCGGCGCCGCTGACCTACGTCAGTGCCACGCAGATCAATTGTGTGGTGCCCTACGAACTGGCGCAACTGACCAGCCCGTATGTGCAGGTGCGCTACGGGAGCCAGGGGTCCAACGACTATAACCTGACGCAGGCGACTACCGCTCCAGGCATCTTCACAGTCAACGCGCAGGGCAGCGGCCAGGGGGCCATCCTGAATTTCGATTCCACCTACAACGGAACCGGAACGGGATTCAAGCCGGCGGCGGCGGGATCGGTGATCCAGGTGTACATGACGGGCGAAGGGCAGACCTCGCCGGCGGGCGTTACCGGCAAGGTGACCTGCCCGTCGGGCTCGACGTGTACCATCGCCCAGCTTCCCGTGCCCCTGCTGCCGGTAGCGGCACTGGTGAACAACCAGCCGGCCAGCATCGTGTTCTGGGGCGAGGCGCCGGGGTTGGTTTCGGGGGTGATGCAGGTGAACCTGATCATTCCGCCGGGCATCCCGTCCGGCCCGGCTTCCCTGGTGATCAAGGTTGGCAGCGTGAGCAGCCAGACCGGGGTCACGATCGCAGTACAGTAAACGGAGGGATGGAGCGGACGTCACGGCGCCCGCTCCACTCCCGTTTTCGAGGACGCCGTGCGCAATCCAATTTGGATACCGAAGATCGCTCTACCCATCCTGACCGCGTTGGTGCTGCTGGCGCCGCCTCCGGCAAACGGCCAAGTCTGTGCCCAGGTTGTCGACTTCCAAGCCGATACGAATACCGTTAGCCCGACTTTCGCACTTCGAGGCCCGAGCGGCGCCTAAGTCCCGAAGAATCAGTAGAGGCTATGGATAGGTCTTCACCACAAATCAGGGCTACCTACCAGCGGCTGCGGCAGCTCCGAGGGCAGGGTCTGTGGTTATGCGAGGGGGTGGTTGCGCGGGCAAGGCGAGCTTGAGTTTGTCGAGGACGAGGCGGGCTTCGGCCTCCGGTTGCGTGTAGCGCGGAAGAATCAACCAGCGTCCATCGATGGTCGGGATATGGACGTCGATCATTTGTATCGTCGCCAGCGCCTCCAGTACGGCTGCGGGCGTCAGCCCCGGCGCGTGCAGCATCAGCCGGTTCTTCAACGTCACCTGAAGACAGTAGGCCAGGAAGGCGACCAGGATGTGCGCGTCGGCGCGGTGCTCCAGTTGATGACGGATCGGCCGGAGCCCGAGTTCACTCTTCAAGCTTCGGAAGACCGACTCGATCTGAGTCAGTTGGATGTAGCGTGACCACAACACACTGGGATCGCCACCGGTGAGGTTGGAGCGAAGTAGATAGTGGCCGTCGCGCAGTTCCGCCTCTTTGAGCTTGGCCTTATCCACGCGGAATTGGAACGATTCGCGCGTCACCGCTTGACGGGCATCCGGCAGTTGGATCTTCACAAAGCCGAAGGCGCGGCCCGCCTCGGTCTTGGCGGCACCGATGCGTAACAGCAACTGATCGCGCGCCGGCAGACTGTGACGCATGGCGCGGAGCTTGCGCAGCAACCGCACCAGCCGCTTCCGTCGCATGGCTATCTCCTTGGCCTGGCGGCCGGCGCTCTTGGCCAGTACGTAGAGTTCTCCGTCCTGTTCAAACAACTTCACCTCGACCGAGTCGCGGACCTTCTGCCAGGGCAGGTCGAGCCACTTCTTCTCGTGCTGTTTGATCTTGCTCTTCGGCGTCCCCACCAGATAGAGGACCTGGCGCGCCGGGTCGCGCATCTCGGCCAACACCGCTTCGGTCGGAATGCCCCGATCCATGACCCACATCCGCTTCGCCTTCCCGTAGGTCTTCTCGATTTTGTCGAGGAACCCTCGTAGCGTGGTGCAATCCGTGGTGTTCCCGTTCATCACTTCGTAGGCCAGCGGGAAGCCATCGGTGGTGACCACCAGGGCCACCACGACCTGCAAGCAATCCGGCCGGCCATCGCGACTGTAGCCGCGCTTGGCCTTGGGATTCTCTTCCATGGCGCCTTCGAAGTAAGTGCTTGTCAGATCGTAGAGCAGCACCTCGAAGTCGGCTTGAAACAGGTCGGCCCACTTCCCTCGCAACCACACAAACAGTTCCTGCTTGTGCTCCAGTACCCGGTCCAGGCAACGGTACAACCGGTCCTTTTCCGCAGCCGCATAATCGACGTTCAACAACTCGTCCATGGCGGTGGAAAGAAACCACTGCCGGTGCACACGGAACTCACTGGCCGGATCGATGAGGTGGTTGACCACCAACAACTCCAGCACCTTCTTCCAACTTACGGCCTCGCGGCCGTCCGGCAAGCGTCGCTGCCAGAACTCGTCCAGCCCCAGTTGGCGCCAGATCTCGCAGGCCAGCCAGCAGGCGCCGAACATGCGCGGCCGCCGCAGTTCCAGCCCGCTCAGCCTCACTTGCAGACTGTCGACGCAATCTTCTGGAATTTCGCGATCCTCGGGGAACAGGCTGAGGGTGCGTGAGCGGTGCTGCTGCTCGTCGAACACGTCCAGGGTCTTGCGCCAGGCGTCTTCCTGTTTGTCGTTGACTTCACCCAGGTACAGGACCGTGCGTTGCGCCGTCTTGCCGGAGGATAGCCGTCGGTTCTCCACCACGCTGAAGTAGCGGTGGTCCTTGCCGTCCTTCTTGCGGTTCGTGCGGCGCAAAAACATCGAAGCCGCAGAATGCCAGAAAAGCCGTCGGATTGGAAGAGGGAAGGTCTTCACCACACCGATTTTCAGATTCTCGGATTGTAGGCAAAAGACTTAAGCCATGCCAACAGGGAAAATGGGCTCTGAAGTGCGAAAGTCGGGTTAGCCTGGTCGGGGCTGAGGGCGGAAACGTAAACGTCAGCTCAATTTCCGGAACTACCCGGGTGTTCTCAGCCAATGCGAATTATCCAGCCGGCCAGGCGCCCTGGATCTCCATTAACGGCCAGGCAACCTCCGTCACCACGGTGAGCGGGCTCTCCACTCCGGCGCGGGTGGGCCTTCAGGCGCTGCTGGTTCCGGCCAACACCACAGCCACAGTCACGTTCCAGAGTTATTGTCAGCCGACGCTCACGGTGACCGTCAACTATAGCGCCCCGGGCGGTTGCATCACCAACTGCGTTGGCGCTTACCCCATTAATGCCAGCCCAGGCGCGGTTTCGGCCGACAACTCTTCGAATCCCACCGCAACCCAGCAGGTTACCCTGTCCACCGCCAACCCCGGCAACGTTCCCTTTTCGTTGGGCACCAATAACCCGGCGAGCTGGCTGCAAGTGACGGCCAACAGTACGGCGGTGACCGCGGGGCTAAATGCCTCGCTGATCTTGTCGTTCAACTCGGCCGGCCTGGCACCGGGACAATACAACGCGTCCATCACGGTCAACTACGGGGTGTCGTCGGTGCTGTCGATCCCGGTCACCTACACGGTGTTTGCCAGCAATGTCGTAACCCTCACGCCATACTCCGCGGTATGGAGCGGGGCCACGACCTCGACGGCGGTGACGGTTGCGGCCGGTACGCCGACCATCACCGTGGTGGTGAACCCGTCCAACCCGTGGATCCTGTTGAGCTGGGCGGGCGCGCCCTCCAACTATGCCGTGCCCGCGCTTTACAATGTCCAGACTTCGGGCGGCTTCGTGGCCAAGTACAACCCCGCGGCAACCGTTCCCCAGGTGGGCACCCAGGGTACCGTCACCGTAACGGATGCGAACGGCCATTCGTCGATATTGACCGTCACCTACAACGGAATTCCGCTCAACGGAAGCGGCGCGGTGACGCTATCGCCCAACCCGGCGGCGATGAGCGCCGCGCTCAACGGTTCGTGCTGCGTGCAGACCAGCGTGACGGTGAACTCGACCGAGAGCGGCGACTTGTCCGCCGCCATTTCGGGCGCCACATGTACCGCCTGCTTCACCCTGTCCGCTCCAGGCAGCGTCATCGCCGGAGTGCCGGTTGCGGTAGTGGTCAACGGGATCCCCTTCGGGCTTACCGCGGGGACATACTCAGCCACGCTGACGGTTTCGGTTAACGCCGCCGGGACCATTTACCAGGGGACCACCCAGGTGAGCTTGACGATCACTGGCGGCGTGCTGGTGGCTCCCACCTCGCTCGCCTTCGCCGTGGACATCAACCACCCCTCGGCTGCCGGCGCGCAACTGGTGACCATCGCCGACGCGGGGAACTACACGGCCACGGTGACCTCCGGCGCGCCGTGGCTGAACCTGAGCGGGTCCGGGGGAACCTCGGGCGGCCTTTCGAACCCGGCGTTGCTGCGGGTGATCCCCAATGCGGCGGGCATGTCCGCCGGCTCCTACACCGGGACCGTGTCGATCCAATCGGCCTCCGGCACTACTCAGGTGGTGGTGTCCCTGACGGTCTATAGCACCCCGGTTATCTACTCCAGTATCAACGGCTTGGGAGGCGCGGGAAGCGTCAACGTCACACAATACGGCGGCAGCCTGGGGGTGGTGCCGCAACTGTACGTCTTCGCGAGCGACGGCTCGGTCATGGATGTGCAAGCCAGCCTCGCCGGGGCGCCGTCCTGGCTGCAACTGAACTCCACGGAGGGGAACACATCCACCACCCCGCCTCAACCGTTCTCGCTGGGGTTTAACGCGGGGAATCTTGCCAACGGGTTGTACACAGCGCAGATCGCCTTCACAAGTTCGAGGGCGGGGAATTCGCCGCTTACGGTTCCCGTGGTGCTGGCTGTCTCCGGAAACTCGGTATCGGGCGGTATCAACCTGGCGCAATCCACGCTCACCCTGAACGGCGCGGTGGGCGGGAACACGGCTTCCGCGCAACTGGGAGTGACCTCGGGCACTACGACGGCATTCACCGCTACCGCGTCGGTGAGCGGCACCATTGTCAATTGGCTCTCGGTGACGCCGTCAGGGACCGCCTCCGCCACCACCAGCTATATTTCGGTGACCGCCAACCCCAGCGGCCTGTTGGCCGGGACATATCACGGCACGGTAACCGTGACCGGCGGAGGGAGCCAAGTATCCGCCCAGATCACCTTCGTGGTGAGCACTTCTGGGACTGGCGGCGGAAACGTGGTCTCCAGCCCGGCCTCGTTGACCTTCACGTTCCAGAAGGCGGGCGCGTTACCCGCCAGCCAGAATCTGCTGATCTCCAACCAGGTTGCCGGCACCGGGCCGATTGCCTTTGCGGTGCAGACCTCGGTCAACGGGAATGCCGCCAACTGGCTTTTGGCGGCCGTAAATGGCGACGTTGGCACTACCACTGGGCAGACCCAGACCACGATTGCGGTGAGCGTCATCCCCGGCTCGCTTGCGGCAGGAACCTACACCGGAACCGTCACCATCACACCGGCGGGCGGGAGCGTTCTCTCCGTTCCGGTTACCTTGACCGTGCAGCAGGCCTCGACCGCGACCGTCACGGCATCGCCGCTCACGCTCAACTTTAGCTACCAACTGAGCGGTGCCATTCCTGCGCCGCAAACCGTGCAGGTGAGCGGCAGCACGGCGGGACTGCCGTACAGCGTGACGGTGGCAACCACGAGTGGAACCGGTTGGCTGGCGGTGAACAAGACAAGCGGGACCGCGCCGGACACCATCAGCGTGTCGGTGAGCCCGTCGGGCCTGGCGGCCGGCGCTTCCTACACGGGCACGGTTACGGTGCAGGGGACCGGCGCGGCGGCGGCATCCAGCCCGACTAATATCAGCGTGACCTTGACGGTGACGGTTCCGTTCCCGACCATTACTTCGGTCGAGAGCGCGGCAAGTCTGGCGAACGGGCCCGCGGGGACGGTGTCGCCGGGTGAGATGGTCACCATTTTCGGCAGCAGCCTGGGGCCGGCCGCGGCGCTGCAAACGGCTCTCGACCCCACCACCCACAAGGTGGCCACCACGCTCGGCAACGTGCAGGTTTTGTTCAACGGATACGCGGCTCCGCTGACCTACGTGAGCGCCACGCAAATCAACTGCCTAGTGCCGTACGAACTGGCGCAGGTGAGCAACCCGTATGTGCAGGTGCGGTACGCCGGCCAGCCCTCCAACGCCTACAACCTGACCCTGGCAGCCACGGCACCGGCCATCTTTACGGTGAACTCGGCGGGCAGCGGGCAGGGGGCGATCCTGAATGGCGATTCCAGCTACAACGGAACCGGGGCGGGATTCCAGCCCGCGGCGGCGGGTTCGGTGATCCAGGTCTACATGACGGGTGAAGGGCAGACGACGCCCGCGGGCGTGACCGGCCAGGTGAACTGCCCGGCTGGTTCGCCGTGCACGCTGGCGCAGATTCCGGTGCCGGTGTTGCCGGTGGCGGCGCAGGTGAACGGCCAACCGGCGAGCATCGTCTTCTGGGGCGAGGCGCCGGGGATCGTATCGGGCATCATGCAGGTGAACCTGATCATTCCGCCGGGCACCCCTTCGGGACCGGCTTCGCTGGTGATTAAGGTTGGCAGCGCGAGCAGCCAGGCCGGAGTAAGGGTCGCGGTGCAGTAGGCGGCGGATCCACCCCGGCTTCCGGCCGAGCCTCCCGGCACCGTACAATTGTTCCAGGAGCCGGCTTGGAAAACCAGGAAATCGCGCGCATTCTGCACGAAACCGCGGATCTGATGGAGATCGCGGGCGAGGACTCGTTCCGCATTCGCAGTTACCGCAACGGCGCGGCCGCCATCGAGGGGTACCCCGAGCGCGTCGTCGATATTCTGAAAGACCCCGCCCGCTCGGTCACCGCCATTCCCGGCATCGGCAAAGGGCTGGCGTTCGCGGTGGGCGAAATCGTGGAGCGCGGGAGTTGCGAGCGCCGCGATGCGCTGCTGCAGAGCTTCCCGCCCACGACGCTCGAATTCCTCAAGATTCAGGGGCTCGGCCCCAAGAGCATCGCCCTGATTCTGCAGCACTACCGCATCAGCACCATCGACGAGCTGGAGCGCCTGTGCCTGGAGCAGAAACTGCGGGTGCTGCCGCGCATGGGCGCCAAGCTGGAGGAGAAGGTGCTGCGCAGCATCGCCCAGTACCGCATGCACAGCGGGCGCTACCTGATCAGCACCGCCGATGCCATGGCCGCCGAGTTGACCGCGGTGCTGGGCGAGACGCCGGGCGTGGAGGCCATCACCCCCGCCGGTAGCCTGCGGCGCGGCCGCGAGACCGTGGGCGATCTGGACCTGCTGGTCACGGGACCGGCGGCGGAGGCGGCGCTCGACCGCTTCGTCGCCTGGAGCGGCGTCACCGAGGTGCTGGGGCACGGCGAAAACAAGGCTAGCGCCAAGGTTGGCCGCGAGGGCCTGCAGGTGGACGTGCGCGCGCTTCCGCCCGCCAGCTTCGGCGCCGCCATGCAATACTTCACGGGCAGCAAGGAACACAACGTGGCCATCCGCACCCGCGCCGTGCGCATGGGCCTGAAGGTGAGCGAGTACGGCGTCTTCCGCCAGGCGGACGACGTCCGGGTGGCGGGCGAAACCGAGGCCGGTGTCTACGAAGCGCTGGGCCTGCCCTGGATTCCGCCCGAGTTGCGCGAGAATTCCGGCGAAGTGGAAGCCGCCGCCGAGGGCCGCCTGCCCAGCCTTGTGGAGGAGCGCGACATCCGCGGCGACCTGCACATGCACACCACCGAGACCGACGGCCGCGCGTCGCTCGATGAGATGGCCGAGGCGGCGGTGGCGCGCGGCTACCAGTACATCGCCATCACCGACCACTCGAAGGCGCTGGCCATGGCCAACGGACTGGACGAAAAGCGGGTGGTGGCTTTCGCGCGGCAGGTGCGGCAGCGCAACCGCGACGGCGCGGCGGTCCGCATCTTCTCCGGCATCGAATGCGACATCCTGCGCGACGGGGCGATGGATCTGGCCGAGGACGCGCTGGCGGAGCTGGACCTGGTGATCGGCAGCGTCCACAGCCACATGAATATGGAGGCGGCGGAGATGACCGACCGGCTACTGCGCGCGCTCGATTGCCCGCACCTGCGCGTGCTGGGGCATCCCACCGGGCGCATCCTGCTGCACCGCGAACCGTTCCCCTTCGATTTCGACCGCGTGGTGGCGGAGGCCGTGCGCCGCGGCGTGCGTCTGGAGATCAACTCGAGCCCCGAGCGGTTGGACTTGAACGCCGTGCTGGCCCGCGCCGCCAAGGCCAAGGGCGCGCGCTTCACTATTTCTACCGACGCCCACCATCCGCGGCAACTGGCGCAGATCCGCTACGGCGTGCTGACCGCGCGGCGCGCCTGGCTGGGGGCCGGCGACATTCTCAATACGCTGCCGCTGGAGGGCTTCGAGGCCGCCCTGCGCGCAAGGACATCATGAAAATCACCTCTTCCCGAGAAGTTTACAGATGCGGCATTTTCCGCGTGACCGAGGACCGCGCCGTGGAGCCCAAGAGCGGGTTCGTCATCAAGCGCCTGGTGGTTCGCCATGGCGGATCGGCCGTGATGCTGGCCGAGGATGAGAAGCGGCGGATCCTGCTGGTGCGGCAATTCCGCTTGCCGGCCGGAAAGTACTTGTGGGAACTGCCCGCCGGCAGGCTGGATCCCGGCGAGACGCCCCTGGCCGCGGCCAAGCGCGAGTTGAAAGAGGAGACCGGGTACCGCGCGAAGAAGTGGACCCGCTTGGCGTCGTTCTTCGTGAGCCCTGGGTACGTGGGCGAGCGGATGACCATCTTCCTGGCGCAAGGGCTCACCGCGGGCGAGGCCACGCCGATGGAAGATGAGCGGATCGAGACACGATGGTGCAGCAGGCGCGAGATAGCGGAGATGATCCGGACGAAGAAGATAGAGGATGCTAAGACGATGGTGGGGTATTTGATGCGGGGGCAGAAGGAGATCTGAACTCTGAGTTCGATCTTGTATTCGGTCCGCCCGTTCAGCATCCTGTCGAGCAACGGCGCTATCCTTGGAGTCCAAGGAGGCATTGATGACAATCGCGGCTGGGTTCAAGGTACTGGGCGGTGTGGTCTTGTGCGCCGATACAGAACACTCCTCCGGTGGGATAGTCACCCACGATTCCAAACTCATCCCAGTGGATTTCGACCATGGAAGGGCGATCTTCTCTCTCTCGGGATCTAGCACACAGCTTGCGAAGGCCGCGGTTCAGAAGTGTGTCGCAGCTCTGCGGCGCACAGAGAAGTCGGAAATTCAAGGCCACCATGACATCGCTGAAAGGGTAGAGGAAATCATCGACATCGAGTACAGGAAGCACGTCTGTGCGAATCCAGACCCACAGGGCGATAGTGTCTATCAACTTTTGATGGCCGCCTGGTCACCGCATGATGGACCGGACGGACCCGGCCTCTACACGACGTGGCAGGGCACAATTCATGAATGCGACACGTATGAGTGCATCGGTAGCGGGTTTTATCTAGGGCGATACTTGATTGAATCGATGTTCAGCCCAGCGATGAACGTCCAGGCGGCCAGAATCATGGCGACCTATGCCGTCGCTCAAGCCAAGGCCCGCGTTGACGGCTGCAGTGGGCAGACGAACATAGTCACACTTCATGCGAATGGGGAGATAGAGGGATTCTCTTGGGAGAAGACCAGGGAGCTGGAAGATACCTTCCGGTCCTTCAATGACAAGTCCTGGGGCTTGCTTTTCAGTTTAATCACCCAGGACGACGATAAGTTTAACGATCAACTATTTACGTTTAGCGATGCAATGATAAACCTACGAACGCGGCTGGGGCTTGACCAAAACGCACGCACGCTTCTTGATGCGTTTCAGGGCCTGGCTATGCAACCAGGGCAATCACGTCTTCAGTCGGCCACAGCAGATTTGTTGCACCAGCAGCCGTCGCTGGAGTTGCCCGGAGGGGCTGGTGAACCGTGACGAGGATGTAGTAAACGCAATGAACGGCGGCCACCGCGCGCGTCAAGACGATTGACTATAACGGTTTGGGTCTGTTGTTTTCAAGAAGCGGCGAGGTGTTCGCTAGGGCTGTAGTTGAAGGCTTGTATGACCGAGCGTTAATAGCCCCACATCGCCGGACATATCTAAGATCTGGGGCGAAACCCCCAGGAGACTGGATTTCATCGCACCGAGCTGAGAGTCAGTGAAAGCCCCGTGTGCCCCCAATTTGCCGATCAACTTGTCAACCGCTTCCGCCGGCGATTCAGCCAGCACAACCCATATCAGGCTTGGGAAATCGGCGAAGGGACTCGTAGTCCACACATATCCGGTCATTTCTTCCCCCATCGCTGCGTCGCCGAATTCGCCGCAATCTGGTGGTGCTTCGGAAAGTCCGGGAATGCTGCCCTGGCCATGCCACCCCTCATGCCACCAGGACGGCCCAGGTCTACGGCGTGGGAGTTCTTCGGCGATTCGGCCGGTGCGTCTGCTTTCGGGGCTTGTCCCATGGCTTCGAGGATTATCTGGAGCGCCCGCTGAGTCGGATCTAGCGGGCGCAGATCGCGTGTCTTTGATTGCTCGGGCATAATGCCTTCAGTATGGCAGCACGGGCGCCGAAGTCAACGGCCTAAAGTTCGAAAGTGACCCTCTACCGGTACCATTCAGGGCCAGCCAGCGAGACAATCGTAACGCAAGACATGAAGACGGACGCCAAACTGAATCCTTTTAGGATCAAGCAGACCAAAGTGTTCCAACCAAGTTGGCATAGCGTTCGCGTGGCTCTTCAAGCCGGATGGCATACCGCACATGCGATCTGCGTCCGAAAGGATGGCCGGAACTACATCAGGCCGTTGGATGAGATGGAGATTCACAGGAAGCGCCTTAGAGTCATCCCGATAGATCCGGGTTCCGTTCAGGACCTTCGGGATAGTCTTGCTGACATGGGGATCAAACATGCATCGGTCTACGGTGATCTGGAGTCACTCTGCACCTCGATCAAACGGACGATCTTTCCTGATAGGGTGCGGTCCGGCTGAAGCTGCCCGCTGTACCTAGCGCCGGATTGTCCCAGGCTCTGACACCGCAGTTGCAGCTCACGCGCCGCAGCCTAGGCTCAGACGCGATCGGGATTGCCGGCTCTGGGAGTTGCCGAAGCTCGACCTCCAATGTTCAACGTTTTGTGATCTAGGCGGCTGTGCTCCAGACCGCCTTGGATCGATGGGCTCGATTTCAGCCCTCGACGCGCCCCCGGTCGCTACTGCGCGATATACGCGTTCTTGTATACTGAAACAGTGGAGGAAGGACTCAAGCCGGTTGCCTGGTTGGGCGACAGCCTTGAGCAATTGCGGTCCTTTTCCAAGATCGTCCGTCAGCAGGTTGGGTATGAGTTGGAATTGGTTCAAGACGGTCTGGAACCGAGCGATTGGAAACCCATGCCAACGGTCGGGCCGGGTGTTTGTGAGATCCGCGTTCACGGCGATGGAGAGCACCGGGTCATCTATGTTGCGAAGTTCCGGCGTGCAGTCTACGTCCTGCATGCCTTCCAGAAGAAGGCAAACAAAACTTCGAAGCGCGATATCGACATGGCCAGGCTTCGTCTCAAGATAGCGCTGCAAAGGGAGGTAACCGGGAAATGACAGGCCGCGTGGAAAAAACCAAACCGGGCAGCAACGTGTTCTCCGATCTCGGCTTCAGTGCCGCCGAGGCGGAGAATCTGCGAATCCGGTCCGCTATGATGCGAGCCATCGTCGCCTTCATCAGGAAGGGCGAACTGACTCAGGCGCGCGCCGCGAAGGTGTTCGGCATCAGCCAGCCGAGGATTTCGGACCTGATGCGGGGCAAGATTCACCTTTTCTCTATCGACAACCTGGTCGGGTTGCTTGCCGCCGCGGGGTTGCGAGTCGATGTGAAAATCAAGAAGGCAGCCTGAGCCGCCGCCTACTCCGCCGGCTCGCTCCGCCGTCCTGCGCCTCTTACTGGGTCAGTCGGGCGACAAACCCGCCGCCTGGGCGGAGTGTCAGCGGAATTGTGTCGCTCCCACTCACCGACTTTTCCTGCCGGTCGAAGGCATCGTCTTTGCCCTGCACATCGAAGAACTCGGCGCAATGCCACTGGCCCTTTTTCAAGAAGGAAAGATTCACGGTCAGGTGAGTCTCCGCCGCGCCATTCATCACGGCCACATACCAGTCGTTGCCTTTGCGCCGGGCAAATGCCACCACCTTGCCGATCTCGGTGCCTTCGAGCACGCGCGTCTCATCCCAAACCGTGGGCAGGACGCGCAACACATCCTCCGCCGGATTGCCGACATATTGCAGGTAACTGTCGCCGTAGTGCATCAAAGGCGACGTGAACACGATGGCGGACGCCAGTTCGCGCGGCCAAGTGAAGCCGCGCAGTTGCTTCGGGTCGAAAACCATCGGCGTGTAATCGGCCGGCCCTTGCAGGTATCGGGTGAAGGGGATAATGGTATCCGTGTCTAGCGGCATGGTGCGCCGGAACCGCGTGATGTGATACTCCTGGCCGCGCACGGCTTCGCGGGTCAGTTCATGCGGCCAGGTGCGGCGCAGGCCGGTGGGTTTGACGGAGCCGTGGAAATTGCAGAGCAGCTTCAAATCCGCAGTGTCCCGCAGAGCGCCGACATACCACTGCATGATCTCCGGCGTGGCGGGCGGAATGAAATCGATCTTGATGCCCGCGGCGCCAGTAGCCTTGACCCTTTCGAGATAGGCTCGGCGGCTGGTGGCGTCGCGCATCTCCGAGGAGTTGACCCAAACGATGGAGGCGACGCCCACCGTTTTGCCATAGTCAATGGCATCTTTGAGGCATTGCCACTGGTCTTTGCCCTCGGCGTGCCAGGTCCGCCAGCCATCGTCGATCAAGTAGTATTCCCACTTCAGCCTGGCGGCGGCGTCAAACCAGGCGTGCTGCTCGTCGAGTTTGGGCGAGCCGGAACTATACCACTGCCACAACACGCGGCCGGGACGGATCCAGTCCGCGCGAGCCAGTTCCGGTGCGGGGGGCGGAGAGAGGTTGGTGAAAATGTCGGTGTTCGCCAGCGCGTTCAAATCCGGCGCGATCAAAGTGACGCGCCACGGTGAAGTCAACGGACCCTCGTTCGTCCACCCGGTCTTATTCGCCCAGAAAAACGGCTTGTATGAGTCGCCGTCGCGCTGCAGAGCCATGTCGGGATAGTTCTCGCAGTCCGCTTCGGACAAGGCCACGTACACTCCGCTGCCGGCCAGGCGGAAGGTCACGGGCGTCTCCAGATCCGCGCGGTTGGTGACGGCATCGGCGGGAGTGCCGCGATACAACCCTTCGTAGGAGGCGTCGAGTGGCGACCACCAGGCTTGGGCGGCAGGCGCCAATTGCCAAGCCGTGGCTTCGCCGTCGATCTGATGTCTTCCAGCGAGCGGAATCAGATAGCGCACCGCGACGCCGTCGTTGAATACGCGCACCGCGAGTTCGAAGGTTTGGCCGCCGGCCGACTGGGTCACATGGAAGACGGCTTCGGAAAAACGGTTAGTCGCGACGCCATGCCAGCCGGGAATTGGGTAAGTCTCGCTGAACTTCCGCGTGCGCGGCTTGTCCAGCTTCACGCTCTGGCCGAGATCCGCCGAGTCCACCAGTACCCCCAGTGGCGAAGGCGCGAGGACCGGCTTTCCGGCCCGCGAAACCTCATAGGCCAGCCGGCCGGAGGACAGGACGCCAACGCGCGCCGCCACCTTGCCGTCCGGGCTGAGCACCGTGGTTGCGGATTGGATTGTCTGCTCCGCGGCCGTGCCGACGCCGGTTTGCAGCAACGCGAACGCCAGCAGCCCAAAAGACAGAGGGCTGCCCATACGTTTATGAGTGGAGGATGTGGTCATCGGATAATGTGTCCAGTCGTGAATTAATGTACCGCACCCGGTTGTCCGGACACAAACTACTCCGCCGGTTTCCGCAACTCGCGCAAATCGATGCCTAGCGCCTGGCACTTCTTATATAGGTGGCTGCGCTCCAGGCCGAGCGATTTGGCGGTGTCCGTCATGCGCTGGTTGTGACGCTTGAGCTCGCCCAGGATCTGCTCGCGCTCGAAGGCGCACACGCGGTCGGCCAGCGGGCCGTCGAGGCGCGCCGCGGCGCCGGGTTCGGCCGCCGAGGCCGCGGCTACTTGCGGCAGCGCCAGGCGGACGGCGGCGCGGTCCACCGGTCCATCGGCCAGCAGCAGCAGGCGCTCCACCACGTTGCGAAGCTCGCGCGCGTTTCCAGGCCAGGGGTAGCGTTGCAGGTCGGCGATGGCGTCGGGTTCGATGGGCTTGGGCTTCCAGCCGTTTTGCGCGGCCACTTGCGCGGCGAAGTGCGCCACCAGCGCGGGGATGTCCTCGGCGCGGTCGCGCAGCGCGGGCAGCAGCAGAGGGAAAACGTAGAGGCGGTGGTAGAGGTCCTCACGGAACCCGCCCTTGCGGACCAGTTCGTCCAGGTTGCGGTGGGTGGCCACAACCACGCGCACGTCCACCGGGATGGAGCGGTCGCCGCCCACACGCTCCACCTGGCGCTCCTCGAGCACGCGCAGCAGCTTGGCCTGCATCACCACGGGCATGTCGCCGATTTCGTCCAGGAAGAGAGTGCCGCGGTTGGCCTGTTCGAACTTGCCGGTGTGGCGCGAGGCGGCGCCGGTGAAAGAGCCCTTCTCGTGGCCGAACAGCTCGCTCTCGATCAGCTCGCCCGGGACCGCCGCGCAGTTGAGCGTGACGAACGGGCCCTCGCGCCGCTGGCTGCGCTCGTGGAGTGCGCGGGCGATCAGTTCCTTGCCGGTGCCGGTCTCGCCCAGGATGCAGACGCGCGATTCGCTGGCGGCCACGCGGTCCACCTGCGCCATCACGCGGCGCATGGTTTCGCCAGTGTAGACGATCTCGTGCTTGCCTACGCGCTGGCGGAGGTCGCGGTTTTCCTCCTCCAGGCGCTTCAACTTGAGGACGTTGTCCACGGTGAGCAGCAGCTTATCGGTGGACAGCGGCTTCTCGAGGAAATCGACGGCGCCCAGGCCCATGGCCCGCACCGCCATCTGGATGTTGGCCTGGCCGGAGATCATGACCACCGGCAGCGGGATGCCCAGCGCGCCGATCTCTTCGAGCAGTGTGAGGCCATCCTTGCCGGGCATGACCACGTCGGAGAGCATCAGGTCGAAGGGTTGCGACTTCACCAGGTCCAACGCGCGGCCGGCGTTGTCGCAGACCGTGGCTTCGTGCCCGGCCATGCGGAAGGCGCGGGCCAGCGAGGCCAGCGTGTTGGCGTCGTCATCGACGATCAAGAGGTGTGCCAAATTTCCTCCAGGTTAGGTTTGCCGGAATCGGGAACCCTGGCCGCGCAATGGGGGCACGTTGCGGTCGCGGCGAAGTTCCTGCACCAGCTTCATGACCAGCCGTTCGACATGGTCGCGGACGTCGCAGTGATCTTCATAGCGCATGCCGATGGGATCTTCCACGTCCCATTCCAACACGCGCGGCGCCACGCTGGGGGGCAGAGGCGCGCCGCTCAGGTTGACGGCGATATCGAACTGCGCGCGGCCCAGGTGGCGGATGCTCTTGGGAAAATGGTCGTGCAAGTCCAGGTTGCGCTCGGCCATGGCGCGGATGGTGTCGCGCGCCACACTCATGGCGGGGCTCAGGCCGGCGCTCGCGGCCGTCAGCACGTCGCCGCCGTAGGAGCGCGCGAAAGCCTCGGCCATCTGGCTGCGGCAGGCGTTGCCGATGCACACGAAAAGCACGCGAACCTTGGGGCCATCGGTTGCGGGCGGCGTCACAGTTTCTCCAGGAAAAGCTGGTGGACGCGGCAATCGCCGGTCAGCTCGGGGTGGAAGGTGGCGGCGAGGTGGCGGCCCTGCTCCACCAGCACTGGGTCGCCCGCATAGCTGGCCAGCACGGTGACGCCGTCGGCTACGCGGCGGATGATGGGCGCGCGGATGAAGACGGCTTCCAGCTTGCCGGGCGCGGTGCGCCGCTCGAACTCGGGCCCGGGGTCGAGCGATGCTACGCGGCTGTCCACCTGGCGGCCGTAGGCGTTGCGCTCCACGCCGATATCCATCAGCCCGAGGCTTTCCTGCGCCGGGTTGGACACTTCGCGGGCCAGCAGAATGGCGCCGGCGCAGGTGCCGAAGATGGGCTTGCGGAGGCCGAACTCGGCCAGTTTGTCCAGCCAGTCCTCGAAGCGGAGTAGCTTCAACATGGTGGTGCTTTCGCCGCCGGGAATGACGAGCCCGTCGATCGAGCCAAGCTGGGCGGCGTCGCGAACGAACACCGGCTCGGCGCCGGCGCGCGCGAGCGAGTCTCCGTGCGCCGCGAAATCCCCCTGCAGCGAAAGCACTCCAACCTTTTTCATTAGCGGCCCCTTACCAGCCCCGCGTCTGCAAGAGCTCGCCTTCGGGGATCTTGGAGACCTCCAGGCCGGGCATGGCATCGCCCAGCGAGCGGCTGGCTTCCAGCAGCAATTCCGGGTTGTCGAAGTTTTTGGCGGCCTTGACGATGGCCTTGGCGCGGGCGGCGGGGTCGGAGGATTTGAAGATGCCCGAGCCTACGAAGACGGCCTCGGCGCCGAGTTGCATCACCAGCGCTGCGTCGGCGGGCGTGGCGATTCCTCCGGCGGAGAAATTCGGCACCGGCAACTTGCCGTGCTTGGCCACCCACTCGACCAACTCCAGCGGCGCTCCCAGGTTCTTGGCCTGGTGCACCAGCTCCTCGGCGCCGAGCACGGTGAGTTGCTTCATCTCCTTGACGATAGTGCGGATGTGGCGCACGGCCTCGACGATGTTGCCGGAGCCGGCCTCGCCCTTAGTGCGCATCATGGCCGCGCCCTCTGCGATGCGGCGCAAGGCCTCGCCCAGGTTGCGCGAGCCGCACACGAACGGAACCTTGAAGTGGAACTTGTCGATGTGGTTCTCTTCATCGGCGGGGGTGAGGACTTCGCTCTCATCGATGAAATCCACTCCCAGCGATTCCAGAATGCGCGCTTCCATGAAGTGGCCGATGCGGGCCTTGGCCATCACCGGAATGGTGACGGTCTTCATGATCTCTTCGATGATAGAGATGTTGGCCATGCGGGCCACGCCGCCTTCCTTGCGGATGTCGGAGGGCACGCGCTCGAGCGCCATGACTGCGCTGGCGCCAGCATCTTCGGCGATCTTGGCCTGTTCGGCGTTGGTGACGTCCATGATAACGCCGCCCTTGAGCATTTCGGCCAAGCCGACTTTCACGCGAAACTTCTCGTTCGTAAGATTAAACATAACCTTCTCCTCAATATGTGTGGCGGCCGGCGCTTACACCATGGCTTGCGCCGGCCCCAGGTTCTTCGATGCCGCTTCCATTTCCCCCGAAAAGACGCGGCCCAGGATCTCCAGACCGGCGCGGATGGCCTCCGGCGCGAGGCCGGCGAAACTCAATCGTAGCGTCCCCGGCTCGCGCCGCGATACCGAGAACAGGCGGCTCGGCAGGTACGCCACGCCTTCTTTTCGCGCCCGCGGGAGCAGCTCTTCGGCGTCCAGCGGCTCCGGCAGCCGCACCCAAACATTCATGCCGCCCTCGGGCCGGGTCCAGCGCGTGCCGGCCGGCAGAAACTCGCGGCAGGCGTCCAGGGTGGCGCGCAGGCGAGCTGTCCCGGCCTGGAGCACCTGCGCCAAGTGGGCAGCCAGCCGGCCGGACTCGGCGAACTCCAGTAGCACCGCCTGGGAGAGTTGGTCGGTATGCAGGTCGGAGGCTTCCTTGGCGTGGCGCAGGCGGTCGATCAGCGGCTTGGGTCCCAGCGCCCATCCAACGCGCAGCCCGGGGAAGCTGATTTTCGAGAAGCTGCGCAGCAGCACGGTGCCGGCGCGTTCGTCCAATTGCTTCAGCGCCGGAAGCGGATCGCCCGAATAGCGCAGTTGGCCGTAGGCGTCGTTCTCGATGAGCGGCACGCGGGCGCGGGCAGTGGCTTCGAGCATCGCGCGGCGCGCCGCCAGTGGCAGCGTGGCCCCGGTGGGATTCTGGAAATTGGGCGTGACCACAACGAAGCGCGGGCGGGTGCGCTCCAGTGCGCGTTCGAGTTGCGCCACGTCCATACCGTCGGTGGCGACTGGGATTCCGATGAGCCGTCCTCCCACGCCGGCCACCAGGCTTTTGAGGCCGGTGTAGACGGGGTCCTCGGTCACCACGGAATCGCCGGGCCGCACCAGCACGCGCACCAACAGGTCGAGCGCCTGCTGGCTGCCGTTGGTGATGATGAGGTCGTCGGCCGGGCCGGCCAGCCCCTGGCGCCGGGCGTCTTCGAGCAGGTGGCGGCGCAGCGGCTCGTAGCCGCTGGGGGAACCGAGTTGCAGGATTGCGGCGAGGTCGGCGCGGGCCAGAACGGCGGCGCAACTGGCGCGGAAATCCTCGAGCGGGAAAAGGTCCTGCGACGGGCGGGACATGACGAAGCTGATGGCCTCGCCTCCCAAGCCCGAGGTGGCGCCCGAGGTGGCGGGTTCGCCCTGTTCGAGGAGCGAGTCCCAGTCGAGGGCCGCGGCGGGGTTGGAGCCAGCGGTGACATAGCTGCCGCGGCCCACCTGGCCGGAGATCAGGCCTTCCGTATCGAGCAGTTCATAGGCGGCGGAGACGGTGGCGCGATTCAGTCCAAGTAGACCAGCCAATTCGCGAGTGGCTGGGAGGCGGAAACCCTGGCCGAATTCTCCGGAGTGGATGCGGCCCGCAATTTGCTCGTACAACTGGCGATACAGCGGTACTTCGGAATCCGGCGACAGGGCGAAATTCCAGGGCATTGATCCATACCATACCATATTGGACTGGTTGCGGTCTAGTGTGTGGGAAGAGTCAACGCGCCAACCCGTTTCCTGATAACATCGCCATCATGCCGGCCGACTTCCAAGCCCTGCTCGACCGCCTCGACGCCTGGAAGTTGCGCTTCGGACCGGGCGAGGACGCAGACCTGCCGCGTCTGCTTGCTCGCATCGGCCGCGCGCGGTTCCGCTCTTCGGCCGAGCTGATCCGCCTTCATGAAGCCGTGCTTTTTTTGCGCGCCTACCCGCGCGAGCCTGAGGTGGCGCGCATGGCGGACGAGATTCTCTCGTCTATGGAAGGCCGCGTGGAAGCGTTGCGGCGCACCGATGCGGACCTATCGCCGTTCGAGGATCCGGAGGTTTCCGGCATTGCCGGCACAGCCTTTTCGGCGGTGTTCAGTTACCCGGTGGCGTGCCGCCTGGCCGAACGGCATCCCGACGTCGAAATCGATTGGGATGCCTGGGACGAGCCTGACAGGGGCGGTCCGGTGGGACGCCGGTTCATCCCGCTGCTCGCCGAAGAGTGGCCCGTGGAAGCGCACCTGCCGTTTCGCCAGTGGCTGGACGCAGCGCGGCCGCGCGGGCGGAACGGGTTGCGGTATCTGCTGGAGCGGCTCTCCGCGTTGCCCCTGGGCGAGCGGGACCGCGGCGATCTCTACGACAGCCTGCAACTGCCGCTTCAGTTGAGCTTCCCGGACGCGGCGCGCTCTCGCTCCGGGTTGGAGCTCGCGACGCGCCCGCGCCGTCCGCTCTATTGCCATCGGGAGCCGCTGATCGCGCGCCGCGATGTGTCGCTGGCGGAGCATCTGCAGGGTCCGCCGCTACCCATCCGCCATGTGCCCGCCCGCGAGGCGGCGCGCGTGATGGACCTCATCCTGGAAGCTTCCGCCATGCGGTATCGCGAGTTATACGGGTTCTCGCATCCCGACGTGGAACGGGTCTTCCACGCGGATGCGGGGCGCGGCGTGGACTTCTATTTCTTCGGCGTGCCGCCCGCCTGGCGCCTGCCGTTGCGTGCTTACCACGCCGGAATGTTCTTCAAGAACGGAATTCCCTCCGGCTACGTGGAAACGCTCTCGGTGTTCGAGCGCGCGGAGGTTGGTTTCAACCTCTATTACACTTTCCGCGAGGGCGAGTCGGCGTGGATCTACGCGCGGTGGCTGCGGCTGTTCCAGCAGGTTCTGGGCGTGAACACCTTCTCGGTGGACCCTTACCAGATCGGGCACGAGAACGAAGAGGCTATCGAGTCGGGTGCCTTCTGGTTCTACCGCAAGCTGGGTTTCCGGCCGGCCGATCCGGAGATCGCCCGCCGCACGGAAGCGGAGGAAGCCCATCTTCGTAAGACGCCGGGCACGCGCAGTTCCGCCGCGACGCTGCGGCGGCTGGCGGCCGGGAGCGTGCTGTTGGAAGGGCAAGGAGCGGTGGCGGGCGCGTGGGACCGCTTTCAGATCCGCAATCTCGGCCTGGCGGTTGCGCGTGCTACGGCAGCACGCCACGGGGGCGATCCCGAGCGCATGGCCGCGTGGGCCGAGAGGCGCGTGGGCGCTGCCAGTTCACCGCTCGCGCTGGTGGCGAGCCTGATCCCCGGTCTGGAGCGCTGGCCCGCGGCCGACAAGGCCGCCCTGATCGCCATTCTAAAGGCGAAGAATTCGGGTGACGAAGCCCGCTACCTGCGCCTGATGCAGCGCCACGCGCGTTTCCGCGCCGCCTGCCTCAGGCTCGGCTGCCAGGGATGAAGCGGGCCAGCCAGCGCAGCACCGCCATGGCGGTCTGCTCGACCGAGCGCGCAAGAGTGTAATCCAGGTCGCCGGCCCATAGGCCGGTGGTGACGGAAATGACCAGAGAGTCCGAAACGGGAGCCTCGGCAAGGGCGGCGCCGATGGCTTCGCTCACTTCGCACTCGACGCCATCGCCCAAGCTCCTGAGGAAGCCGGCGAAAGCCAGGAACTCGAAGGCAAATTCCGGCCGCAGGCGGGAGCGCCGCTCGGCGGGGATGACGGCGACGATTTCGACGGGACCGGTTTTGGATTCGTCGCAGTAGATGGTGGCCACGGCGCAATCGGAGAGATCGTTGACCACCACGAAGAAGCGAGCGGATGGTTCGCCGGGAATGGAGCAAGTGACCGGACCGAACCAGGAGGGGCCGTTGGATGCGAGTAGCGCGTCTTCGAGCCGCTGGTTGCGCAGAGCGGCGAGGCCCAACTGGCTGGGACCGTGCCATGTGCGACTCGGCGCGTCCCACCCGTACCATTGGACGACGCTCTTCGCGCTACCGGTGCGGGTACAGCCATCGGAATGGCTGCGCCTGACGACGGAAGGCATATATCAAGACATTATACTCCGAAATCGCCCGGCAGCCAAAAAGAGATATGACCATCCTCAATTGTTTACTTGGTGAAAATCGTTACATCTACGTTCATGCCGGGGCGCAGGATCAGGTCCTGCTGGGGGTCCACCAGGATCTTGACGGGTATCCTCTGCACCACTTTGACGAAGTTGCCAGTGGCGTTCTCGGGGGGCAGCAGGCTTAGGCGCGATCCGGTGGCGCCGGCAATGGAATCCACGCGTCCGCCGACGCTCTTGCCATACATGTCCACGTGGATTTCGGCGCGCAGGCCGGGGTGCACGTCGGCCAGTTGGGTCTCCTTGAAATTCGCCGTTACCCAGGTGTCCTGCAGCGGGATGACGGCCATGAGGCCCTGGCCGGGCTGTACGATCTGGCCCTGCTCCACGCTCTTGCGGGTGACGATGCCGTCGATGGGAGCGGTCACGGTGCAGTAGCTCAGTTGCAGTTCGGCGGCTTCCAGGTTGGCGCGCGCGGCTGCCACCGCGGCCGAAGCGGTCCGCACGTCGGAGTCCTTGATGGGCACCTGCCGCCGGTTGGCTGTCGATGAAGCCACGCCTGCCTGCGCCTGGCTAATGCGCGTTTCGGCCGTTTCCAGCGCCGCCTTGCGGATGGCCGCTTCATTCTGGGCGGACGTCAGCTTCTGGCGCGCGGCATCCAACTCGCCCTGGGCCACTTTGGCGGCCGCCACGTATCCGTCATATTGCAATTGCGAAATCTCGGCCTTGTCGGCCAGCGGTTTCATGCGCGCCAAGTCGGCTTGAGCGCGCTCCTGGCTGGCCTGCTTGGTGCGGACGTTGGCTTCGGCGAAGGCCAGGTCAGCGCCGGCCGCTTGCTCGTAGGCGATCCGGGCGCGCTCCACTTCCGCGCGCGCGCCGGCCAACTGCGCGTCGGCAGCTTCCGAGCCGGATTGCGTGCTCTCGGTGGTCCAGGGCACCACCAGTTCCGCCGATTGAACCTGGCTCGCGGCCTGCGCGAGCGCGGCCTTGGCCTGCTCCACACGCGCCTGGAAATCGCGCGGGTCAATGCGCACCAGCACGTCTCCGGTCTTCACCGGCTGGTTGTCGTTCACCAGAACCTCGACGACGTTGCCTGCCACTTTGGCCGCCACCGCGGCGATGTGGCCATCCACCTCGGCGTCGTCCGAAGACACCCGGTCGCGGTAGTGAAAGTACGCCCAAGTGCCGGCCGCCGCGGCGATCGCGAGCAGCACCAGTAACACCACAATCCTGCCGCCCGAGCCCTTCTGCGGGGGCGCTTCGCCGTCCGGGGGAGCCGCTGGGTATTCCGCTGTTGTAGACACTGTAGTCATTTCCTTTCCGTCATTCCATTACCATGGGGCCTTTGACCGGCCGGATCTTTTTCATCAGCAGCATCAGCGGGATCACGATGAGGAACACCACCGCCATCATGGCAAATGCATCCGCAAATGCCAGCATGCCCGACTGGCGCATCATCGAGCCGTAGATCATCCCCTGGGCCTGCCCGGTGGCGTCGGCGAGGCTTGCTCCCCGCGCGTGAATCATCTGCGCCGCGCCTTGCACCGCGTTGCGATAAGAAGCGTCGTAGGGAGTGAGATGCTCCACCAGCCGCTGCTGGTGAAAGAGCGAGCGCCGCGCCAGCATGGTGGTCACGGTGGCGATGCCCGTGCTCCCACCGATATTGCGCGCCAGGTTGAACAGCCCGGCGGCGTAGTTGGTGCGCTCTTTCGGGATGTAGGCAAACGCCACGGCGCTGATGGGCACGAACAGGAACGGCATTCCTGCGCTCTGCACGATCCGCGCCCACATGGCCGTATTGAAATCGATATCGAGGGTGAAGCGCGACATCAGCAGCAGCCCAAAGCTCGATATAAGCACGCCGAACACCACCAGCCAGCGCGCCTGGAACCACTTCATCAGCGTGCCGACCAAGGGCAGCAACCCAATCACTACCAGCCCCGCCGGCGAGAGCACCATGCCGCTCAACATGGCCGTGTAGCCCAGCAGCGATTGCATGAACATTGGCAGCAGCGCCGTGCTCGCATACATCACGAATCCCAGCACCAGCATGGAGAGCGTGGCCAGGGTGAAGTTGCGGTCCTTCAAGACGTGGAAATCTATGATGGGGTGTTCGTGCCGCAGCTCCCAGAACACCACCGAGACGAGCGAAACCACCATGATTACGGTGAACGCCACGATGAAATGCGACGCGAACCAGTCGTACTTCTGGCCTTCGTCCATCACCACTTCGAGAGAGCCCAGGCCCAGCGCCAGCAGCCCAAAGCCCATGTAGTCGATCTTCAGACCCTGCGCGAACCCCTTGCGCACCATATAAGGTGGATCGTGAATAATGAGCCACGTCAGAATTAGCGAGAGGATGCCCACGGGGATGTTGATGTAGAAGATCCACCGCCAGGAGTAGTTGTCGGTGATCCAGCCGCCCAGCGTGGGCCCGATCACCGGCGCCACCACCACGCCCATGCCGAACACCGCCATCGCCATGCCGTGCTTTTCTCGCGGGAAGCTCTCCACCAGAATGGCCTGCGAGATGGGCTGCAAGGCCCCGCCGCCCAGCCCTTGAAGCACGCGGAAGAACACCAGCAATCCCAAGCTGGGAGCGAAGCCGCACAGAAACGAGCTGACGGTGAACACGGCCACGCAAACCATGTAGAATCGCTTGCGGCCCATCAGCATGGAAAACCACCCGCCCATGGGCAGGATGATGGCATTTGCAACCAGGTACGACGTCAGCACCCAGGTGGCTTCGTCCATGCTGGACGACAGGTTGCCGGCGATGTTGTTCAGCGAAACGTTGGCCACGCTGGTGTCCAGCACCTCCATGAACACCGCCAGCATCACCGTCATGGCGATGATCCACGGGTTGACGCCGTCCTTCGACCACTGGCCCCGGTCGTCGTGCAGATGGGCGCTATTTTCCGTAAACCGCCTCCATCTGGCCCATGGCGTGCGCCACATCCGCACGCGCCTGGTTGAAGCGGTACAGGGCCGCGATCTGGTTGTCGCTGGCCCGAGCAAGGGAATCCTGTGCGGAAATCACTTCGATATTGTTGGCCACGCCCGCCTGGAAGCGGTCGCGCGCCTGGTCGACTTCCTGTTTGGAAAGCTGCACGCCCAGGTTGGCCACTTCCACCTCGCCGCGCGCCGCATCGAGCTGCGCCACGGCGGTCTTCACTTCCAGCGAAATGCGGTTGCGGGTTTCGACTTCTTTCTGGCGAAGTTGGCGAATGGCCAGGTCGGCCTTGGCCTCTTCGGCATGGATGAGGCCGCCAACCCACAGCGGGAACTTCAGATCTGCCTCGTATTGATACACCGGGATGGCGGAGTTGGGCGCCAGGCCCTGCTCCACCCACATGCCGCTGAACGTCACCTTGGGCAGCTTCATCTCGCCGGCCGCCTTCAGGCCCAGTTGCGCCTGCGCTTGCTCGGTTGCAACCTGCTTCAGCTCGGGCCGCGCGGCGTAGGCCTGATCGAGGGTGCGGTCGAGCGCAATCTCGGGTGTTTCGAAGAAGCTGGTGCCATCGGCCAGTTCGACTTTGCGCTGCGGGTCCACGCTCAACAGCCGCGCGAGGGCGAATAGCGAGGTCTCCAGTTGGGTCCGCGCCACGATGAGGCGCTGCTTCTCATTTTGCAACTGCACGTTGGCTCGCAGGGTGTCGATGCCGGTGCCGACGCCGTTCTTCTGCAGGTCGGCCGCCTGGTCGTACAGTGCCTGCGCCAGTTCCACGCGCGATTGCGCCGCGGCCATGTCCGCCATGGCGCGCTGCGTGCCCAGATACTGCGACACCACCAGCAGCACGCTCTGTTCGCGGGCGGTGCGCTCTCCGGCGAGGCTGGCATCGATGCCCAGCTTGGAGCTTTGGTAGCGGCGCCACAGGGTTAGATCGAACAGCGGCGCGTTAACCCCGATACCCACCTGGAACACGTTGAACGGCCCCACGTGTTCGGGGTAACCGGGGAACGGCAGCCCAAGTTGCGCCGGCAGGTTGTAGCGGCGCCGGGCTTCCGACGTGCCGCCCCCGGCCTGGGGCAGCAGATCCGAGCGCGCAATCAGCTTGTCCTGCGCCGATTGCTGGACGTCGAGGTTGGCCAGAATCACCATGGGGTTCTGCTGCAACGCCATCCGGACGGCTTCTTTGAGGGTGAGCCGCAGCGGAGCCTGCCCGGGCGTCTGGGCATTTTGCGCGAGCGCCGCACCGGCCAACCCGAGCAGCAGGAGGACACCTGGAGTCATCCGTTTGTGGGACATGTCGATGGGAGAATTGGCAGGTGCCATTCCGAACGTAAGCGGTTGATTCTATTGGGAAATGGTGGACAGAAAGTGCCAATATTTTGGCAGCAGGCCCAAATAGTGTCGGGATAGGGGAGCCGGTTCGATTTCCGCCCCTTGCAGTAACGCCACCATGCGACAAGCAGGAGGCCTGCCATCAATTACCTTTGGGTGGCTCGGGCGTGTCGCGGGCGAATGTCGTATGAGCCGGGAGTAGGCACGGTGGGCACTCGCCAGTTCGTCATCTGCCGTAACAAAGGATCGGGCTGGCGATTTCGGCTGATGCTAGCCTGATTTCCAGCCTCAGCCGAAGCCACTGCCCCCGGCTGAAGAGCCGCTCGCGATCAGCCATGCTGTTTCGCGATCAGTTCCCGTACTTTGGGCACCAGATCGTGAGGTACGCTCATAACGGTCTCGGACGGCTGGATGCCAACCTCATCCTCGGCCAGCGCCTCGTCCTCGGTCTGCTCCTGGTAATGGGCAAGTACGCGCCCCACCCTGCTTTCGTCCCATCCGTCGGGGAACTTGTTCTGGCTCATTGATGCTTCTTCTTTCTGCGCCTGCGATAGGCCGAAAGAGGCTCCCCACCCAACTCGTAGGCGGTTATCACGAACACGCTGTCCGGCTCCGGATCCGGGACATAGATTACCCGCGGGTACCGGCCAGAAGCCGTCTGGCCCAAAGCGACCCTTGAACCCCCACTGCCCGCCCGATCCTCGCCGGTATTATCGAGAACTTCCATGACTTCATCCTCGGCCACATCATGGTTGTGAATATGTGGCGCGCCGGTCACAGGGTCGACATAGAACCGCGTGTGCAAGCTTCTTCAATTTCATTTTAGCCCTGAAATGGATGGCCGTGCCAGCAGCCGGCGGCGGACGTCCCAGGGACCGTGGGGCGCGTGAAGCCATGAGCGTGGTCGCGCGCCCGCACAACCGCTGTCGTCCTCCTGGATCCCCTGCAGAGTTTGCCTGTTGATGTGCAGTCTCAGGTTCAGATGCTTGGCTTCCTCGTGGTAAGTTAGACTGAGCCGCGGGAAAGGTGAGGGCCCTCTAGTGGCTGAAAGCGTAACCGTTATCATCCCGACTTACAACTGGAGCGAGGCGCTACGCTTCTCCATCGCCTCGGCCCTGGCACAAACCTACCGCGATTTCGAGTTGCTGGTGATTGGGGATTGCTGCACCGACGATTCCGAAGAGGTCGCGCTGTCCTTCGGCGATTCCCGCGTGCGGTGGCACAATCTCGCGGTTCGAACCAAGTGCCAAAGCGGACCCAACAACCACGGCATCTCGATTGCCACCGGGAGCCTGATTGCATATCTGGGTCACGACGATGTCTGGCACCCGGACCACCTGGAGTCGCTGGTCGAGAAGATTACGGAAACGGGCGCGGAAATGGCTTGCGGCGTGACGGTGATGTATGGTCCTCCCGGCTCCGGGTTTCGCGGATTGTCGGGCCTCTTCGTGTGCAATCGCCATAGGATAGATGACTTCGTTCCGCCTTCGTCGATCATGCACCGGCGATCGCTCATCGACAGGATCGGCCCCTGGCCGAACCCCGAAGAAGTTGGGGATCCCGTGGACGGCGACCTGCTCCGCCGCGCTTACGCTGCCGGAGCGCGGCCCCACTCGACCGAGCGGCTGACGGTCTTCAAGTTCAACTCGGCCTGGCGCCGCGATAGCTATCTGCGCCGCGACACCAGCGAACAGCGGCGGATGCTGGAGCGGCTGACGGCCGATCCGGGAAGGTGCGCCGAGGAGGAATGGGCGGGCCTGATGCGCGCCATGCGTGAAAAGCGGTTGATTGAGACGCACATGCAGCCTGCCGGCGTCGCTTCCCCAGGGCACTTCTACCACGAGTACATGCGCAATCGGGGCCTGGAAGACGGCGAGGTCCGGGAACTTACGGAGGTGAGCCGGTTCTCGATTGAGGATCAATCGTCCGCCCTCGAGTGGCACGGAGTGGAACGTTCCGCGGAGTGGGGGACGTTCCGATGGAGCGGCCCATCGCCCGTCGCCGTCATGGTTCTGCCGGTTCGGGTTCCCGCGCGCTTCCGGCTCCGGCTGCAGGTGCTGAACTGGCTTCAGGCGGACATACCGCGCGAGGTAGCGCTCACGATTGCCGGCCGGCCTGTCGCTTTCAACTGCTATGAAGAAGGCGGACCGGCGGTGCTTCTCGATGCGCTGGTGTTGCTGGCGGAGCCCCCGGCGGGACCCCTGCGCGTGCCGATCGAGGTGGCGCGTCTCCGCTGCCCGTTTTTTGAATCGGACGGAGCCAGCCCGGACCAACGCTGGCTGGGCGTCTGCATCGCTTGGATCGAACTGGAACCGCTGCCTCCCGGGGATACGGCGGTTTCCACGTGACCCGAATTTCGCTGATCGGCTGTGGCCGCTGGGGACGGAATATTCTTCGGGACTTGTGCGCTCTCGGCTGCGCAGTTGCGGTAGCGGACGTGGACGCCGAAGCGCGCCTGGCTGCCGCCACTGCGGGTGCGCATCGGGTGGCCGCCAGCCTGGACGACCTGCCGGCAAGTGACGGGATCGTAATCGCCACGCCGGCCTCGACGCACGCCGCGGCCATCCAAAAGGCGCTCGACCGAGACGTCCCGGTGTTCGTGGAGAAGCCCTTCACCACCGACCTGGCCGCGGCGCGGGCTCTGGCGGCCCGCGCATCCGGCCGCCTCTTCGTCATGGACAAATGGCGCTATCACCCCGGCATCGAGGAATTGCGGCGCATACGGGAGAACGGCGAACTGGGCCGCGCCTTGGGGATGTCGGTTTGCCAGGCGGGTTGGGGTTCGCCGCAGCGCGACGTGGACGTGGCATGGACTCTGTTCCCGCACAGCCTGGCCATCGTACTCGAAGTGCTCGGCGACGTGCCCGCCGTGAAGGGGGCGTTCGCCGAGCGGTGGAACGGAAGAGTGGTGGCGATGCAAGGCCTGCTTGGCGGCGAGCCATGGGTTACGCTGGCGGTCTCGGAACGGACGCCCATGAAACGCCGCGAATTCCGCCTGCACTGTCAGGAGGGTGTGGCGTGGCTGGACGACGCGTGGGGGAGCCACATCGAACTGGCCCGCGGTGACGGGACCGGCGCCGATGCACCGGAGATCGAACGCCGCGCGGTGGCGGGCGAGTTGCCGCTGCTGCGCGAGTTGCGCGCTTTCGTCGAGCATCTGCGGGGTGGGCCGCCGCCGCGCAGCAGCGCCGAGGAAGGGGCGCTAATCGTCGAGCGCATCCACGAGTTGCGGACTCTCGCCGGTGTCGCCACAATAGAATAAGATGGAATGGTGCCGGCAGCCGCGACCCAGCGAATGTATGCGAACCACAAGATTGCGTTGAATTTGGCGCAGGTGGACGCGTTTCTTTCGGGGAAGAATATTTTTCCTCGGACCATAGAAATGGATGTGACCACGCGGTGTACGCGAAAATGTCCCTTGTGTCCCTCCGCCGGGAGCCGTCTGCCGCATATGACCCTCACGCCGGAGTTCGTGGACCGGCTGTTCGGGGTGGTGGAAGGCGAGACACGGGGAGTCATATTTAGCGGCGGAGAGCCGACATTCTCGCCCCACTTTGTGGAGTTGCTGCGCATCGCCCGGCGGCGCGGATTCCGGGAGGTTGCGGTCATCTCCAACGGCAGCGAGTTAGGACGCCCGGAAATCCAGGACGCGCTGATGCAGCACGCCACCAGCGTGCGGGTCTCTCTGTACGACTGGCATCTGACGTCTCCGCCGGCCCCGTCGTTTTTCGACCAACTTGCGAAAGTGGCCGCGCTGCGCAAGCGCATCGACGCGGAGGGAAGCACACTCGAGATCGGCGTGGCCATGCTGACGTCGCAGCAAAGGCTGGAGCGGCTCATCCCGGCGGCGAAACTTGCGGCCGGATCGGGTTGCCACTGGGTGTATTTTCATCCGCTATGTACCGATTGGGAGCGGGCCAAGCCGGTGCAGGACAATCAGGAAGGGGTGCTGGAGGCGGTCGCGGCCATCGAGGCTGAAGTTCCGTGGGGCGTGCAGGTGCAGATCCCGAAGGAACGCTACACCAGGTATCCGCTGCGCTTTTCGGCGTTTCACTCGGCGCACTTCCTGATGCAGGTGGGCGCCGACGGGCGGAACTACTGCGCGCCCGAGGCCAAGTATCAGCCGGATTGCGCCATCGCGGACCTCAACCAGAACCTGGATGACGGCTTTTTGTGGCGTAGAGAGCGGATGGGCGCCATCGCGGCGCTCGATTCCCAACGGTATGGCTTCGCGGGCACGCGGCACCGAGGGAGCATGTTCAGCGACTTTCTGGAGCGGTGCCTGCAGGGCGAGCCGGAACCGGTCGCGACGTTGAGAGCAGCGAGGGAACAGGACTTTCTTTACCCGGCGCTATGCTAGGGGTCGCGGCAGCAGCCTAGCTCGCCAACGGCTGCTCCACGGCACCGCTCAAGTACTCGAGAATCTCCTGTTCGCGCCGTTGAACCTCAAGAAGGATGGGCTCAGCCATGCGGGCGTAGTCCTGCGGCGAATGAACCTTGCGCGCCTCCATGAGGATTCTCCGAAGGTTGGCCACGCATTCCTGCGCAAGCAGCACCTGGTCGTCGGTTTGAATCACGGCAGCTCCAGTTCCACGATACCGCGTTTTCGGAAGCTCCTGGACGTCTGGTAGGTGTCCAGCCAAAGACCGAGCACTTCCGGGCCGATGGAAGACCGCGCCCAGAAGACATCGGATTCGAACTGAAGCCTGGCGCGCACCGAATCGAAAACGGCTTGTGCTGGGGCGGCGAGCCCATCGACTTCGAAGTCTTCGTCCATGATCAGGAGAATGTCAAGATCTCGCGGAGCCGGCTTCGCGGAAGGCGCTGCGGCTTTGGGATAAACTGGCCCTAATGACTGGTCTACGACGCGCAGCTTCTTTCCTCGCCATCTGTACCGTTGCCTCATTCAGCCGTGCGCAGCAGCCCTCCGCCACAGCGAGGCCGGAGTTCGAGGTGGTCTCGGTGAAGCCGGCGACGAGCCGGGAATTGAATGGATTCTACACCTACCCGGGGGGAAGGGTCGGGTGCCGCGGCTGCATGCTGCAGTACCTACTTGAAAAGGCTTTTGACCTTCAGGAGTTTCAGTTGGCGGGCGGGCCGGCGTGGATGGTTGCCGACCGTTACGATATCGAGGCCAAGCCGCCAGCATCGTCGATGTCCAGCCACTCGAACCCACCCTCTGCTAAGGCGCCCCCTAATGAAGAGCAGAGGCAGATGCTGCAATCGTTGCTGATGGACCGCTTCCAATTGCAGTACCATCGCGAAACCAAGGAAGGCCCCATTTACTTGCTGGTCAGAGGCAAGAAGCAGCTACGGATGGAGGATTCCAAGGACAAGGGTGCCTATCCCTGGTCGGGAAGTCTTCACGGTGGCATGATAGTCGGCGACGGTCTCGCGGGCATCAACGAATCGATGGCGGACCTGGCCTGGAGGCTCAGCCGGTATCTGGGGCGCCCGGTGTTGGACCGAACCGGACTTGCGGAATCCTACGATTTCCAGGTCGAATACCAGGCTGACGGCCCGGATCCGGACGTGATCTCGATGATGATGGCCACCGTGCAGGACCTCGGGCTGAAGCTGGAAGTGTCCAAAGGACCGATCGAGACCGTCGTGATCGAACACGCCGCGAAGCCGTCGGCGAATTAGCCGCGACAGCGTCCCCTTCGAAGCGCCTTACTGCGCCTGCTTATTGAGGATCAGCTTCAGGTTCAGATCCTTCTTGTCGTTCGGCGAAACCTCCACCGTCTGCCCGTCGGTCAAGTAGGGCCGCAGGAAATCCGGGTCGTACATGACGGCGTTGGTGTCCACCTTGTCCCAGGCGTAGATCTGGTAACCGCCCGGCGCCACGCCTTTGATGAGGAAATAGCCCTTCTCGTCGGTCGTGGCCCACTTGTGGAAGGGCGCCGAGTGGTGGACGCCGGTGGGAACCAGGGTCACCACGGCGGAATCGCAGGGCTCGGAGTTGTCGTTGGTTACGTGGCCTTCAATCTGTCCACCGTCCGCCCCCAGCACTACCGAAAGCGACGTGCTGGGCGGCACGCCGGAGGTGAGGTCCAGTTCGGTGTCGGTGACGTCGCTGGTTCCCCATTGCACGGACTTCAAGTAGAGGTCTCCGATCGCGCTCGTGCCGACACGGTAGACGAAGGGCGACACTCGTTCGAAAAGCAGGCTGCCATCGTCCTTGGCCCTGGCATATGCGCCCCGCGACTGTCCCTGTAACTGAACTCCTATCAAGCCCGGCTTGACCGTAGTGGTTCCATCGATCCGGACAGTTCCGGGAACGTCGAATGGGGGAATCGGGCGCAATTCCAAGCCTTCGATATCCTCGGTACCCACCGTCACGTACACCTGCGTCTGGGCAAGTTGTCCATTCTGGTTGTAACTGCCGGTGACCCAGATCCCGCCGGGAGCAATCCCTGTCAGCTCGAACTTCCCGTCCTTATCGGTGATGCCGAGGCCCGTGGAGGAGGAACCGTTCTGCGAAATGGTCATGAGGCCGACTTGCGCGGCGGTTCCCGGCGGAGCCGACACGTGGCCGCGTATGGAGGCCTGGTGCTGCAGGCGCACGGCGAACCCGAGCCCCCGCAACTGCTGGCCGGCAGTCAGGTCTACCGGTGCGGCGCTGGAGGCGTCTGCCGCCGAAGGATAGAACACGGGGACGTAGCCGTCCGCCGGCTCGCCGCCCATGCGCATCTGCAGCGGCCGCGGAGCCGCTTTGAGGAAATACCTGCCCGGCTCCAGGTCGTAGATGCGGTACTCGCCGAGGTCGTCCGAAGTAGCGTTCTTGACGTCAACCAACTCGCGGCCGCGGGTGGTGTAGCGGTACTTCATGGCGGATACGATCAGGCCTTGCACGGGATCGCCATCCTGGTCGGAGACGCGGCCGGCGATGGCGCCATACGGCGTCAGCTTGACGGTGAAGCCGGTGCGGTGGTCGCCGGGAGCGAAGGTGAGGGGCTCGAACTTCGCGCTGGCGCCGCGGACGCCCAGGGACACCGGACCGAAGCCGTCGCGCGTCACGGCCAGTTGGTAGTTGCCGGGCTCGATATCGGTAAAGGCGAATTTGCCGGCGGTGTCGGAGGTCGCCACCGCTGGACGGATGGCGGGCACCCCGCGCGCACCTGCGCCAGGGTAGTTTGGCACGCCGGCCACGTTGATGCGCAGCGTGAGCTTCGCCTTGCGCACCGGTTCGCCGGTGACGGCGTTGAGCACTACGCCGTCGAAAGTGGCTTTATCCTTGGGGGCCTGCTGGGAGGCGGACTGGCACCAGCACAATGCAGGCAAGAGAACCAGACACGCGAGTCTCATGGCAGTATGTTCGCATAGACGGCGCGCGGTGGGAAAGGTCTCGGCGGGCCGGCGCCACTCACGAAAACAGCGCGCGCCAGGAGCGGTCCAGGCGCATCCAGGTTTGCGTGCGGAAGGAAACCGTGGGGATCTCGGGGACGTGCAGCAGGCCGTGGCCCTTGGCGCAGGCGAACTCGGTGCCGTACCATTCCAGGAATATGTGCGAAGGCTCGCCGATGGGCGCGGGGTGCTGTAGCAACCGGAGGCACTGCGGGCAGCGGCGGCGCTGGTCGACGAGCGCCCAGCGGAGCGCCAGTACGTACCCGATCCACATGCAGTGCACGAGCATTAGCCCGACCAGCGGCCACATGGCCAGCGCGCCGAAGAACACCAGCGGCAGCAGAAGCGCGAACTTGCCGGCCAGGAATGCCCAGCGCCAACCGTAGTGATTCACCGGATAATCCCCCAAACGCAAGGAGGTGGTCGCCAGCAACGCCGGCAGTGACATCGCGGCCATCCGAAGCATTAGCTGAAGCGGCGGTCCCACCGGCCACAGCGGGGATTCGGGGGGATGGGCGCGCAGAGCGAGCGTCACGCACACGGCCAGCGCCATAGCGAGGAATCCCAGACACCGCCACGGCGAATCCAGGCGCAACCAGGGCCGCGAGTCCGCCGGAAGGTTCCGCCGCAGCCACCGCGCGTCGCGGAACGAACCCAGACAGAAGCGCGCCGCCCGCCATCTGCCGCTCCGGCGGACGTGCCAGAGTTCGGCGCTCCACTCGGAAAACCACTCCCCGCGCTCCTCGGTGGGAACCAGCCGGGCGGCGCTCCACAGAATCGCGAAGTATATCCTCATGGCCGGTCAACCTCCACCGCGGTTAGCTTGGCCAGCAGCGGATAGCGCTTCTGCGAAGCCTCCAGCACCGCCTGGCCCGTCTTGGTGAGTTTGTAGTACTTGCGCGGCGGCCGCTGCCCGGCGTCCGCGATCGATTGCCGCTCCCATTGCCCCCGGATCAGGCCATCCCGCTCCAGCCGGCGCATGGCCGGATAGACCGTGCCGCTGGGAAGGCCGGTCATTTCCATCACGCTGAAGCCGTAGCCGTCTCCCGCGTGAATCGCCTGCAGGACCAGCGCGGCGGTGTGGGAAAGCTTCGGCTCGGCTACCATGGGGAAATTATACCCTATGTAGGATGCTACTTGACAGCCCTATATATTTTGCTACATAGTAGGGACAGCCATGCTGGAAATGCGCAATGTCGTCAAACGGTTCCGCGGCACCACCGCCGTGGATGGCGTCAGCTTCGCCGCTCGGCCGGGCGAGGTCACCGGCTACCTGGGCCCCAACGGAAGCGGCAAATCCACCACCATGAAGATGATCACCGGGCTCCTCGAGACTACCTCCGGCGAGATCCTCTTCAACGGGGAACGCACCGGGCGCGACCCTGTCGCCTTCAAACAACGCTTGGGCTACGTGCCCGAGGAGCCGCATCTCTACGGGCACCTGAGCGGCATCGAGTACCTGGCGATGGTCGGCCAGTTGCGCGGCCTGCCCGCCAAACCCACCGCCGACCGCATCGACGGCCTACTCCGCCTGATGTCGCTGCACGGCGACCGGCACGTGCCCATCTCCGCCTACTCGAAGGGCATGCGGCAGAAGGTGCTGCTCACGGCCGCCCTGCTGCACAACCCCGACCTCATCCTGCTCGACGAGCCCTTTAGCGGTCTCGACGTGGGCACGGGGCTGGTTCTCCGCAGCCTGATCCAGGAACTGGCAGCGCGCGGCAAGGCGGTGCTGTTCAGCTCGCACGAGCTGGAAACCGTGGAACGCGTCTGCTCCCACGTGGTGATCCTGCATCGCGGCAAAGTTGTCGCCGACGATTCCATCGAGCACCTGCGCACCCTGATGGCCGCACCCACGCTCGAAGCGATCTTCTCGCAACTCGCCGTGGAGCAGGACACCGCCGCGATCTCGCGCCAGATCGCCGACCTGATCCGGGCATGAGGCTCGATATGGAGACGACCCAATTCCGCGTGCTCTATCGCCAGTTCCTCTTCCGCCTGGTGGATCTGGAGCTACTCTCGGCCGACGCGCTCGGCGATTCCAACAAGCTGCTGGGCCAGTTCGCCGCGCTGCTGATCTTCGTCAGCATTGGCCTAACTTTTCCCGCCCTGGGCGCCGGCGCCGGCCCGGCCAACATGCCGCCGGAGATGCGCTTGTTCGGGGTCTGGGGCGTCGAGCATTTCCTGATCGCAACCACTATGTTGACCGTGGGCCTGTTCGCGGTGCTCAGTTGGGACTCCACCTTTCCGGACCGGCGCGACGTTCTGGTGCGGGCGCCGCTGCCGGTGCGGGCGCGCACCATGTTCCTGGCGAAGGTAGCGGCGGCCGCCACTGCGCTCAGCCTCACGGTGGTCTTCCTGCACGCGGTGGCGGGCTTGCTGGGCCCCCTGGCGCTCGGCGCATCCAGGACGGAACGGGCTGAGATGCCGGCGCTGGGGTATCTTCCCGCGATGCCGCCGGTGAACGCAGCCGCCATTCAACAGCTCCTGAAGCGCGACATGCCAGCCGGTCTGCCGCGCGACTCGGGGGTGGTCGTCGGAGTCGTCACGCTCGGCGAGCGGCGCGTCGTAGCCATCGGCACCGCGCGGCCGGATTCGATCTTCCAGATTGGGTCAATCAGCAAGACCTTCACGGGCCTCCTGCTGGCGCAGATGGCCGTCGAAGGTAAGGTGCGCCTGGACGAACCGGTGCGCGAGTTGCTGCCCCCAGGCGCGGTGGCGAGGCCCGGCGGCAACGAGATCACGCTGCTCGATCTGGCGACGCACCACTCCGGCCTGCCGCCGATGCCCGACGATTTCAACAGCCGCCGCTTCCCCAACCCGGCCGCCGGATTCGCCAACTACCACGCGGCCGATCTCTACGCCTCCATCGCGAAGCACGGTGTCGCCCGCACGGGCAATCCGGAATTCGACTACAGCAACCTCGGTTTCGCCCTATTGGGGGAGGCGCTGCGCGTGCGGGCCGGCATGTCGTACGCGGACCTGGTTGCGCAACGGATCACCGGCCCGCTTGGGATGCGCGACACAGCCATCGGCCTGCCTCCCGAATCCCGCGGCCGCCTGATCCAGGCGTACAACGACCATCACCAACCCGAACCGCCGTGGGACCTCGATGCGTTCGCTCCCGCCGGAGCCGTCAGCTCCACGGCTGGAGACCTACTTACCTATCTGGAAGCGCAACTGCGCGCCGATTCGCCGGCCGTGCGCCTATCTCAACAGCTTCGCGCCGCCGTCTCCCCGGGCCACCGCATCGCATTGGCCTGGATGTACGACGACCGAACCGGAACTTACGCGCACTCCGGCCGAATCTCCGAGTACTGTAGCTTCGCGTTCTTCAATCCCAAGGGGGGATATGGCGGCGTGGTCCTGGCAAACCAGGGAACGCCCACCGCCGCCGCGCTTCTCCCGCTGTACGTTCAGCAGCGGCTGGCGGGCGAGCCGGCCATCTCGCTCGCCATGGTGACCGTCCCTGCTGACAGCGGCCCTTCCGGTATGGCGCGGATGTTCGTCGCATACTGGGCAATCATGCTCCTGGCCGGCGCCTTCGTCTACTGCGCCGTGCTGGCGCTCCAGGGGATCGCTGCGCAACTGCTGCCGCGCCGCCTGTTCCTGCGCGCGTCTTCGTTCCTGCAACTGGCGGCCTTCTGCACCATCGTATGCGTGTACTGCCTGCAGCCGATGGTGGCCACGCCCCAGGCGCTGGTGGAAGCCACAGGCCGCGGACTGCTGGCGTGGTCGCCCTCGTACTGGTTCCTCGGCCTCTGGCAGTGGCTGAACGGCTCGCCGGCGCTGGCAGTTCTGGCGCGCCGCGCGTGGATCGGCCTGTGCACCGCCCTCGCCACCACAACCATCGCGTACGCGCTCTCCTACTTCCGCACGCTCCGCAAAATCGTCGAGGAGCCGGACATCGTCCCTGCCGCGCGCCGCGGCACGTGGCTGCCGCGCTTCGGCGGTGCGCTCGAGACCGCGTTGGTCCATTTCAGCGTGCGCACGCTGATGCGCAGCCGCCTGCACCGCATCCTCGTGGCCTTCTATCTGGGGGTGGGATTCGCCATCGCAATTGCTCTGGTGAAGGCGCCGCAACCCGCGCCACCGGCCGACGCACCGGCCGCCGACCCGTGGAGCCAGGTGACCGTCCCCATGCTAGCCGCCGGCATCGCCATGATGGGCCTAGCCGTCGTCGGCATTCGCGTCGCGTTTTCGATCCCGCTCGACCTGCGCGCCAACTGGATCTTCCGCGTAACCGGCGCACGCAGCGTGCCCGAGTGCCTGAGCGGCGCCAGGCGCTCGCTCCTCCTGCTCTCCGCGACGCCGGTGTGGATTGTCGCCGCCGTCTTCGCCTTCCGCCAATGGCCGTGGCTGGCGGCCGCGGGCCACCTGGCGATTCTCGCGGCCCTGGGGTTGATCCTCGCCGAGCTGTGTCTGCACGGGTTCCACAAGATCCCATTCACGTGCTCCTACCTCCCCGGCAAGTCGCAAGCGAACCTGGCGATCCTGGGCGCCGTGTTCCTGTTGTGGTTCGTCATCCTGAGCGTCAAGTACGAGCGCCAGGCGCTGGAAGACCCGCGCCTCTTCATCCCGGCGCTGATCGGCCTCGCCCTGGTGTGGGCCGGTGCGCGGTGGCGAACCGCCGCCAGAGCCAGGGAGGAGGATGCCGAAGTGCGATTCGAAGAAACCGCCGCGCCCGCCGCACAGGTGCTGGGCTTGAACCGCGACGGGGCGTGACCGACGGGGCCAACGGGGCAAGAATTCCCGGCCACTTCGCGATGGTATAACAGTGGTATATGGCGGCGCGGTTCGAGTTCGACAGGAGAAAGAGCCGGATCGTCAAGCAGAAGCACGGCGTCAGCCTGCAGGAAGCGCAGGAGATCTTCGATCAGGTCTATATTGTCGACCAGAAGAGCGACGACCCCGAGCAGTTCCGCGCGATTGGCTGGTGCCGTGGACGCCTCTGTTCGGTGATCTTGGAGATTAAGCATGACTCCGTCGGCGAGTACTACCGCCTCATTACCGCGTGGAAATCGACCAAAGAGGAAGAGCAAAGCTATGCCGAAAACGTCTAAAAAGGCGCCCACTGCCGACGAGATTGCAGAGATGGCGTCTCGTGGCGAGGACGTGTCCGCTTACTTCACTAACAACTTCACGGTAGTCAGACCGGTGCGCCGCGTGAACGTCGATCTGACTCAAGGCATGCTGCGGGACCTCGACGAACGGGCGGCCCGGCTCAATATCAGCCGCCAGGCGGTGATCAAGACACTGCTAGGGCGGGCGCTGAACGAAGACCGGGAGAAGAAGTCACGGCCAAGGAAGGCCGGCTGACCGGGTGCCTCGCGTGCGGCGACGTGGCCGCCGTTGCTCGTCCGGTGTGCAGTTCGGTGCCAGGCTCAGACCGCAATCGTGATGCGCTGAATGCCGACGAATTCGAGCGTGCGTTCAGGCGCACCGGTCGCATCGAGACACAGTTCGACGGCTTCGCGAATCCGCTCGGTGACCTCGTCCAACGATCTCGCCTGCGTGTGACATCCAGGGAGTTCCGGGACGGAAGCAACGTAGCAGCCTTCTTCATCCCGTTCAATCACGATGTCGAATTGGCGCGGCAGGGGAGAATCCTCGCCTTCCATTTTAGTCCCTGGGGACTCGGGACTGCCTCAGCGGCGCCGAGGAAGCGCATTGCCAATCAGCGACTCGTGGGCGCTGCGACCGAGTAGTTCAGAGAAGACGGAATCCACTTGCCAGCCAGTCGTATACTGGTTACGGGGACATGGAGACGCAATTGGACTCGCGGGAAGCAACGCTGGTGGAAGCATTTCGCCGGCTTCCGCCGAACGCCGCTGCCGAGCTGTCCGCTTTGGCCAAGCGTCTGGCCGCGCTGAAACCGAGTAGCTTTGGTGGTGATGGCTCGTCCAATGAAGTGGTATCTAAATAGCTATACACCACTCAGTCACAACCGCTTCGGCCGCGAGGCATGCCAAGTCTATCATCACCCGCCATTCGTGGACGCCTCCTGCCGGCGCGAACCCGATCTGGAGTCCCCGTATCCTTCAATCTCGGCGCTATGCCGGGGACGGATGTTCGCGCCGCGTCTTCACGAAGGCGACCAAGTAATCTACATGACCAAGAAGACGCCGCGAGGTGTCAGGCACTTGGTAGCCGCCCTCGAAGTGATTCATCGATTCGAGACGCATCGGAAAGCCCGCGAGTGGTATTCCGAAACGGGCTTGCCCATTCCAAGCAACTGCTTGATCCTGGGAAACCCGCCGCTCTCGATTGACCATACGGATCGATCCAACGATGACGTCCGGCGCTGGGATTTGGGGTACCACAGAAGAGTCCGAAAGCACGGGACGTTTCTTGTGTGCCGAACACTGGCTATGGATCTGAACAGCCCGCACGCGATAACTGATGACCAGTTGATCTCGATCTTTGGTCGAGTCCCGGGAACGAGGACTCCACCAACCATCGAGAAGGTTCAGTTCGATAGTCTGCTTTCCCTCTTCAAGGATTGACAGCGGTTCCACGCGCGCCAGCACTCCCCCTACCTCGGCCCCCCCAACATCTGCATATTCCGAATCACCGTTAGCACCGCCGGCACCAGCGTAATAATGAACAGCACCGGCAGAATGAACAGCAGCACCGGGAACAGCATTTTGATGCCGGCCTTGGCCACGGCTTCCTCGGCCTTGCGCATGCGCTTCTTGCGCAGGTCCTCGGCGTACACCTTCAGCGCCAAGGCCAGGCTGGTGCCGAACTTCTCGCTCTGAATAATCATCGCGGCCAGCGACTTGATGGCCTCGATGCCAGTGCGCCTCACCAGTTGGCTGAACGCCGTCGAGCGTTCCTGTCCGGCGCGCACCTGCATCACCACGGTGGCGAACTCGGTGGCCAGCTCGGGGTAGATGAACTGCATCTCCTCGCTGACGCGCATCATCGCCTGGTCCAACGCCAGGCCGGTGCCCAGCACGATGCCCAGCAAATCCACGGTGTCGGGAAGGGCCTCTTCCAGCTTGCGGCGATACCGCTTCACCAGGCGCTCGAGCGTCATCCGCGGCGCCATCACTGCGATCACCAGCGCGGCGCCCATGGCGAGAGTGGCGTTGTAGAGATCGTTGCCGCGCTGCAGCCAGGCCATGCCACCCAGCACCAGCGTCACGAAAACCAGGAAGATGATGACGTAGACCGCCAGCGCCGCCTTCTTGCGGAAACCCGCGCGGTGCAGCAGGCGCTCGGAATCGTGCAGCCAGCCGGCGGCGCCGGGCACCAGGCTGACGATGTAGAGGAAGCGGCCGAGTCCCGTGGTTCCCGAGGTGAAACGCGTGCCGCGCGTGGTCGATACCATCGCCTGCGAACTGAGTTCCTCCAGCCGGTTGTCGAGCGGGTTCTCCCGCGTGCGGAAGACTTCGAGCGTGCTCCAGATCAGCAGGCTGAACACGCCGCCCGAAACCAGGAAGAACGCGAACTGGCCGAGCGAGATCATACGCGCACGCTCGCTATCCGCCGGATGATCAGGATGCCGACGATCTCCGACACGATGCCGTAAAGCAGAAACTTCGAGCCGGTCGGGTCGGTCCACAGCATGCGCACGTACTCCGGTTTCTGAATGTAGAAGCCCAGGCCGACCACCGCGGGCAGGCCGCACAGCAGCCACGCGGAGAAGCGCTGTTGGGCGGTGTGGGCCTTCAGCTTTTCCGCCATGTCGAGGCGCTCGCGCACCAGCGTCGCCAGGTTCTCGAGCACGGCCACCATGTTGGCGCCGGTCTGCCGCTGCAGAATCAGGCTGGTGATGAAAAACTTGAGGTCGATCAGCGGAACACGCTTGCCCAGGCCGTGCAACGCGGGCTCCACCTGGCTGCCCAGCGCCAGCTCCTCCATCATCTTGCGGAACTCCATGCGCACCGGGTCGGCGGTTTCCGCGGCAATGGTTTCCAGGCCGCTATGCAGGTTGTGGCCGGCGCGCATGCTGCGCGTGAACAGGTCGATAGCGTCGGGCAGTTGCCGCTCGAACTTGCGCAGGCGGCGCCGCCGCACGCGCAGGATGTAGACCAGCGGCCCGCACCCCGCGATCGCGGCCAGGATCAGCCACATCATCCAGTTTCCCGCGCCGGTTAGGGCCAGCGCACCGAACACCGCCGCGGCGCACAGCACGCACACGCCGAACACGTCGGCCGCGCGGTAACGCAGGTTGGCCTGCTCGATCAATTCCTGCAAGCGGCGCAACAGCCCCACCCACGTCACCAGGTCGCCAAGGAAGGCGAACGTGCCGCGATGCTCTCGGCGCAGCAATTCGGGCCGGCTACGCGCCCTGCCGCGGGCGTGGGCGCGGACTTCGCGCAAGCGGTGACCCAGCGCGCGGGCGGCCTGCCGCTCCGGCACTGCCCAGATGTAGTGCGCCGCCACCAGCGTCGCCGCCGAAAACAATGCCGCCACCACCAGGAAGAAAATCACCGGTCCTTCACCTCGTGCTCTTCGTGGAAAATGGAAGCGGGCAGATGAATGCCGTATGCCTTCAGGCGCTCCAGGCACGCGGGCTTGGCGCCAGTCGCGCGGAAGCGGCCCAGCACCTTGCCGTGCGCGCTCACGCCGGTGCGCTCGAACTCGTAGATGTCCTGCATGCTCACGCGGTCGTGCTCCACGCCGGTCACCTCGCCGATAGCGGTGACGCGCCGCGACCCGTCGTTGAGGCGCGCGCAGTGCACCACCACGTTGATGGCGCTGGCCAGTTGCTGGCGAATCACTTTGTCCGGGATGTGCTGCGACGCCATCATCACCATGGTCTCCAGGCGCGAAAACGCGTCCCGCGGCGAGTTGGCGTGCACCGTGGTCATGGAGCCGTCGTGGCCGGTGTTCATGGCCTGCAGCATGTCTAGCGCTTCGGCGCCGCGCGATTCGCCCACGATGATGCGGTCGGGCCGCATGCGCAGCGTGTTGATCACCAGGTCGCGCTGCGTCACCGCGCCCACGCCTTCGATGTTGACCGTGCGCGTTTCCAGGCGCACCACGTGGTTCTGCTGAAGCTGCAACTCGGCCGTGTCCTCGATGGTGACGATGCGCTCGCTCTCGGGAATGAAGCGCGACAGCGTGTTCAGCATGGTGGTCTTGCCGGAGCCCGAACCGCCGGAGATCACGATGTTGAGGCGCGCCTCCACGCAGCCGCTCAGGAAATCCAGCATGCCGGTGGTGAAGGTTTCGTTGCGCAACAGGTCCTCGGTGGAGAGCACCTTCTTGCCGTAGCGCCTTATGGAAAGCACCGGGCCGATGAGCGAAAGCGGCGGAATCACGGCGCACACGCGCGAGCCGTCGAGCAGGCGCGCGTCCACGATAGGCGACGAATCGTCGATGCGCCGCCCCACCGCGCTCACGATGCGCTCGATGATCATGCGCACGTGAGCCTGGTCCTTGAAGCGGACGTTGGTCTCCACCACGCGGCCGGCGCGCTCGATGTAGACGTTATCGAAGCCGTTGACCATGATGTCGCTGATGGTGGGATCCTTGAGCAGCGGCTCCAGCGGGCCCAGGCCGAAGACCTCGTCGAGGATCTCTTCGATCAGCTTCTCGCGCTCGGCCACGGTCATGGGCAGCGCCTCTTCTACGATGAGCTTTTCGACCACCGCGCCGATCTGGCCGCGGACGCTGTCCTTGTTGAGGTCCTTAAGCTGATCGGGCGTGAGCGAGTTGAGGAGCTTCTGATGGACGTGCGTCTTCAGCTCGAACCAGCGGTCCGCGCCAGTGCCCGGACGTAGCAGGGATCGGCTACCCAAGAAACCCTCCCGATGGCATATGGACCATTATGGCGTGCGGCAGCCCCGCCAGCCTGCATAACCCTGGGCCTTTGCGTCTTATGTGGGGCAGGCTGTCAGCCTGCGGCCGATTGTCAATCGGCCCGGCGAGCGAAGCTCGCCTGCGCGGGGCAACCAAACTGCCGCCGAAGCACAGTGTCTCGCGCGCGGGCCGGTTGGGGTCACCCACGGCACCAGTGCGCCGGTCAAGAGGCGGGTTAACAACCCGCCGCAGGCTGCCAGCCTGCCCCACATAAGCCGAGCCAAGGAGTGAACAGGTAGTTGGAACTAACCTCCTCATGCCGTCTTCGCCTTCTTCGCGCCCGTGGCCTTGTCCACAAACGCCCTGAACACCCGGTCGAATTCGCCCGCTTCCTCCCGATTCGCCACGAACGGCCGCGCCTTGTTAATCGACGCGATCACCGCCGGCGATTGCGGAATCCCATAGAACACCTGCTGGTTCAGCGTCTGTTGAATCTGCTCCAACGTCGCTATGGTCGGCCCCGGCTTCCTTGTGTAACGGTTCACCACCACGCGGATCTGGTCCTGGTTGAACCCCATGCGCATCAGGAACGAAATGTACCGCTGGGCGTTGCGAATCGATGGAAACTCCTGGTCGATCACCAGGAACACGGCGGCCGAAACCTGCGCCGCGGCCATCACCGTTTCGTCGGAGATGGCGCGCCCGCCGTCCACCACAATGGCGTCGTACTTCTCCACCAGAAACGCCGCGAACTCGCGGAACTGGTGCTCGCTGAATTGCGCGCGGCTCTCCAGCGCGTCGGGCGGTCCCACCAAAAAGAAGCCCAGCGGATCGCGCGTCACGAATCCTTCGAACAGCGCCTGATCCATGCGCTCCATGTTCTCGGCCACTTCGGCGAGCGTATACTGCGGCGATGCGCCCACCTGCATGGCCACGTCGTTGCCGATCCAATCCAGGTCCAGGATCACGCTCGATTGCTTGCGCTGCGCCAGCACCGACACGAAATTCACGGCCAGCGTGGTGGTCCCCACGCCGCCGCGCGTCCCCACAAACGTGTAGACCTTGCCGAGCTTGCTCTCGCCACCCACCGTCTGCCGCGGCGCGCGGTCCAGCCGCCCCATGGCGTCGCGGAACTCGGTGCGCTTGATGGGTTGCAGCAGAAACTCGTTGGCGCCGGCGCGCATGCAGGCGATGGCGGTCTCGGCGTCGGCATGGAAGTTGGACGCAGCCACGAAGAGGTACGGCGCGGCCTGCTTGATCTTCTCGATGGCCTTGATAGCGCCCTCGGGATCGCCCGAGAGATCCACTATAAGGCCGGCGTTGGGGTGCCGCTCCAGGTCCTGCAACACGCGGATGTAAAGGTTGGCGGTCACCTCGCGGTACTCGGCGACGATCTTCGCCTCCGGCATGCTCAGCATGTTGTCGCGAATCATCTCGCGGAAATGTTCGTCGCTCGAAGCGACCATGAGGGCGGTATTAGGCACTGTCATCCTCTCTCACGATGGCGAAACGCAAACGCCCGAATCGTCCTGGTACCCGCCGCTTTCCATGGGCACGGTCGTGGTAAACGGCGGCATGGTGACGGGCGGCAGCTTCATAAATCCCGAAAACGGCAGGAACTGGTAGTTCGATACGCCCACGCTCACCGCGTCCGGCACGCATATGCCGCCGGTGCAAGTGGAGGCGTCGAAGGGCGTCAGGCTGAGGTCCGGGTTTTGCGTATAGTAAGCCACCTGCACCTGCGCCCCGGCGCTCTGAAAATGCCGCATCACATTGGGCTCCACGGTCTGCATGTGCGCCAGCACGTTGCCGGCGCCGCCGTCCAATGCCCAGCAACTGGTGGATGCGTAGCGCGCGCCTTCGCGCGTGAAATCCACCGCGCTGTGCCAGATCCACAGCATCTCGGCCACGAAGATAATCATGAACGTGAGCGGCACGATGGCCACTATGTACAGCAGCGCGAACTCCGTGGCCGCCTGGCCCGATTGCCGGTTGCGCCGCTTCACAGCACGCTCCCCGTGAATGGAACCGTGACGGTTGGGTACAGCGGCGTCGCCACCAACTGGGTGTACGGAATGTGCAATTGCACCGGGTAGCCGGCGGGGATGGAAACCGTCAGAAACGCGGGCTGCTGCGGTGTGGCGGCAATGCCGGAGCAGCCAGTGGTGTCGCAGGCGATGGCGTTTCCGGCACCGTCCGAGCACACGCTCGAAACCTGGATCATGTCCGCCGTCAGGTTCGAAATCAGCGGCTGCTGCGTGGTGGGATCGACGATCAGGTTCTGCACCATGGCGCCCATCGCATCGCCATCGCACAAATTCAACCCCTGCTGCGCGGAGAGCGTGCGCGCCACGGTGTACAAGGCCTTCCGCAGCGAGTACTGCAAATACTCGATCCTTCCGAACTCGATCATGCCCACCACCAGCAACAGCAGCACGGGGAACCAGAGCGCGAACTCCAGCACCGCACTGCCCCGCCGCCCGCGCGCCCGCCTCATTTGTGCAGGACCACCTTTCCCGGCCCGCTGAACGAACCCACCGGGCACATGGCCCCCGCGTAGCGTGTGTCGAACCACCCCTGCGCGAGCGGCGCCGGGTTGCCCACGTACAACGCGGGGAAGCGCCCGCTCGCGTCGGCGGGGTTGAAATACGTGCCGTCCGGATTCGGTTGTATCAGAAACTGGCGGAATCCCAAGACCGTCATGGTGCTTCCCGCGCCCTGCACGATGGCCACGGTGATCAGGCGGCGTCCGTTGCCCAGGTACCCGTTGTAAGGCGGCGTCTCGCCCGGAGTCACGTCCGTGTCGGGTTCGGTGTAGGCATCGAGCGCCGCCAGGTCCGGCACCACCGTCGAGCAGATGCCCACGCTGCTGGGGCTGTCCAGCCGCGAGTACAGCCCGCACAGCGCCGCCTCCACCGAAGGCGCCGGCGCGGTGGATGTGCACGACCGCGCGGGCGCGCTCGCCCAAAACGTCTCGCAATCGCCCACGTTCACGCAGGCGAACGGCGTAGTGGGCGCGGCCGTACAAGTGTTGGGCGTAGGATCGAGCGATGCCGTTATCCCCTGCGCCGCGTACTGGAACAACTGGTCGCCCTCGGCCAGCGCCGACGCCGTGTTATAGCGGCTGATCAGCACGTAGGGGGTAGCCACCGAAGCCCCAGCGAGCGGCGCCGGCACCGGTGTGCCCGAACAGGAGTAGTAGAGCGTGTAGACGGTGGATTTCGACGCGTCGAACCCGAAGTCCACCGTGTCGGCCGAGTTCAGCGCGGGGACGCCGATGGGCACGATGCCGCATCCCGTGCAGAGCGGCGCGCTCACGCCGGCGATCGCCTGCGCCGCCACCGGCGTGGATCGCGCCTGTGCCACCGGCAGCAAGCCGAAGAACACCAGCGGCGCATCGGCGGTCACCGACACCTGCACGGCCGTCGCGGTGGAGCAGTCGGCGGAGCCGTTGGCGTTGGCGACGGCATCCATCACCGTATCGAAGCACTGCGGCGTAACGTTGTTCGCACCCAGCGTAAGCGCGCCGAAATTGTAAGTGTAGGTCGGCCCGTTGGGAGGCAGCGCGTTCGCCACCAGCGCATTCGACGCTGTTGCGCCCAACAACTGTTGCGCCGCCGCCAGGGCCATGGCATCGGCCGCCTGATTGAGCTCCCCGCGGATCAGGTAGAGCCGCCCCACATCCACCGCGAACCCCATGAACCCGAAAATCACCGGCACCAGAATCACCGCCATCTGCAACGACACCGCCCCCGACGCCTGTCTTATGTGGGGCAGGTTGTCAACCTGCGGCCGATTGTCAATCGGCCCGGCGAGCGGAGCTCGCCCTGTAGTCCGATGTCCCGCAACTGATCCCGTAGCGGTCACAGAGCCGCGCGGGGCAGATTCCGTGCGGGCGTCAACAGGCGGGTTACCAACCCGCCGCAGGTTAACAACCTGCCCCACACAACCAAGCCTCTTATGGAATCTGTTGCCCACGGGGTCCTACAAACTCCGGCTGTCCCGCCGCAGGCGCCGGCTTCGCAGCCTTACCCTTCTTCCCCTTCACCGGCGCCACCGCCGGCAAAAACGCCGACGGCATATCCGGTAGTTTAGCCTTCTCTTCCGCTCCCAGCGGACGCACGAAGCGCGCCGTAATCACCACCAGCAACTCGTCCTTCGATTTCTGCGTGCTGCGGCTCCGAAACAGCCGCCCCAACAGCGGAATATCGCCGAACCCCGGCACCTTCTCCATGGTCTCGACCACCTGGTCGTTGATCAGTCCCGCGATGGCGAAACTCTCGCCATCCTTCAGAATCACCTCGGTCTCGGTCTTCCGCTGCGAAAGGGCCGGAATCGTCACGCCCTCGATGGTCACCGCGTTCGAAAAATCGAGCGAGCTCACTTCCGGCGAAACCTTCAGGTCGATGGCGCCCTGCGCCGTCACCGTGGGTGTGAACTCCAACTTCACGCCGAAGGGCTTGAACTGCACCGTGACCACCGGGGCCGTGGCGCCTCCAGTGGGCGTGGTGGTGATGGTGGGGAACGGGAACGACCCGCCGGCCAGGAAGCTGGCCTCCTTGCCCTCCAGCGCGATCAGGTTCGGCTCGGCCAGAATCTGCAACAGGTCCTTCTCCTCCAGCGCCTTGATGGTGGCGCCCATGTTCAGGTCCGGCCGGAACACGAACAGGTTCAGCAGATCGGAGAAACTCACCGACGTGCCCGTGCCCTGCCCGCCGGTTTGCAGTGCGCCGATGCGCGGCCCCGGAAACTGTTCCGTGCCGATCACGCCCAACGTCGTCGGGTTGGTGCTGAACAGGTTGAAGCCCACCTGCGTAAGCGCCGTGCGGTCCACGTCGGCGATCTTCACCTGCAACAGGATCTGCCGCGGCTCGGGCGCGGGCGGCGTGGTCAGCAGGTTCACCACAGTCTTGGCGCGCGCCTGCGCCATGCCGGCCAGCCGCTTGGACTCCTCGGCGCTCTTCACCGCGCCCGTCAGTACGATGGTCTCGGGCGAGCCCGTCGCGGTCACGGTCGCGCCGCCCGATTCCTGAATCCGCTTGAGGAAGCCATCCCACTCGGAATCGTCCTTCACCACCGAGACCTCGTAGCGCGCGGGTTCGGCGCCGGTCTCCCAGACGATCAGCGTTGTGCCGCCCGGCGCCTTGGCGTTCACCATGATCTCGCGCGGCGACACCACCACGGCATCGGCAATCTTGGGCTCCGACACCGACACCTTGGTCACGTCCCGCTGAAACTGCAGCAATTCGCCGTGGCCTTCCACTAACTTGATATCGCGCGCCCGCGCCGGCTGGGTTTGGGCCGACGCGAGCCCCAGCCAGCAGCCGCAGGCCGCCACCAGCGAGCGCCGCAATGTGCCGGAGGTTCTCATTTGAACTGTTCCTGAACGTGCTTGTCGCCGCGGAAAACGTCCACCACCACGCGCGGTTTCTCCGGTTCCTTCCGTGGCGCTTCCAGTTTCCTGGGCAGCTCCTCCAGTTTCGCCAGGGCGGCGGCTTCGCCGGCCGTGTCTCTGCGGGGCTGTGCGCGCCTTCCATGGGCGGTGCGCTCGCTGTACGTGGGGTCGAGCACGTCCGTCGTGATGGGCTCGCCGGTCTCCACCATGGCGCTATCCAGCGGATTGCGCAGCGACAGGCTGATCTTCCCCTCGCTCTTGGCCAACTCCAGCACCTGCGCCTGGTCGGGCGTGAGCAGCAGCGTCACCACCGGAGCGCGCGGCGTGCGGGCCTCTGCGGCGGCCGCTTGCGCCGTCTGTCCCGCGGGCGCCAGGCGGCCGGTCGATAGCACCTGCACGTTCTGCAGAATGGTGGACGTGCTGGCTTCGTCCATCCGCCCCGGACGCGTGTAGAGCACGTCCACGCGGGATTTCGGCTGCACCAACCCGGCCACGCCAGTCACGTCAGTGATCTGCACAGCCACCGCGCGATAGCCTGAATCGATGGTGGAAGCCACGCCCTCGCTCGAGGTCGGCGCGGAGAGCCGCGTCGCCAGGATCGCCTCATTCATGCTGACGGGAGCCAGCAGCACCCGGCCCGTGGCGTCCCCCACCTGCGCCACCGCGCCTTTCGGCACTGTCCGCTCGGGAAGGCTGGCCAGCTTCACATCGTTCTTCGCGAGCCTGGTGCCCAGCGCCATGTCGCGCACGGCCACCACCACCAGCTTCTGCGGCTCGGCCTTGGGCGCCACCGCCGTCGCGTAGACGAACCAGCTCAACAGCCCCGCTGCGATCCAGGCGGCTCCGAGAATCAGAATGGTCCTGTGGCGGTCCATATTCTGCCGATGTCCTGTTGTAGCATAGCGTACACTACCAAACTCCTCCCGCCGAAAGCAGCATGGCGGTGCCGTCGCGATACACCGTCTGCCAACCCGCCTGTTGCAGGGCCGCCCCGAGCGGCGCATCCGTGGGCAGCAGCGCGTGGGTGAAGCCGTAACCGTCCCAGATCTCGCGCCAGCCCGGCCGCACCTGCGCCATGCGCCCGTAGCTCTTCAGGAACTCCGCGCCGTAAAGGTCGCTGCGGCCGTCGAAGAAAACCCTGCGCGCGCCCGCCGAACGGTAGATCAGGTACCCGCCGAATTTGTCCGTTGCAAACAGCCGCGCGCCCTCCGGAATATGGGAGTACGCCGCCACCGGAAACTGATCCGCTGGAAAGCCGGTTGCCGCGCGCATCGCCGGCATGCGCAGGATTCCCCAGCACAGGCAGACCATCAGCGGTGCCAGCGCCAGCCCGCGAAACTCGCGGTCCCACATCCGCAGCCTGCCCGAGTACGCCAGGTACGCTTCCAATCCGCGCCGCCACTTCTCGGTGAGCCCGCTGGCCGCGCCCTTCAGAGCATCCGCAATCGCGCCATTCGCGATGGGCAGCAGCACCAGCGCCGCGATCGGCAGTCCGCGCGCCGAGCGCAATGCCAGCACCGTAAACAACACTGCCAGCGCGAAATGTTCCGGCCGCCTCCGCTCCAGCGCCAGGACTCCTCCACCCATGCCGATCACGAGCGCCGCCAAAATCTGCGCGGAGCCCGCTGCGTGAAAATCGAAGCTCTGAAACTCCCCGATGCGCCCCAGCAGTTCGGAATCGCGCAGATAGTCGAAAACGTGCCGGTACAGCCCCCATCCGTACGGGTTGGCGAGCCCCGCCGCGGCGGCCACGGCAGCCGCGCGCAGATACCGGCCCGCGCCCGCCCCATCGGCGGATCCCCACAGCGCGCGCCGCACCGCCGCGCCCGCCGCGTAGATTAGCGCCACCACCGGCGCCAGGAAGAAACTGGCATGCGTGTTCGCCCACAAGGCCGTGAACCCCGCGATCAAAACGGTATCGCGCCAGCCGAAACCAGTCGTCGAGACACTCCGCGAAAACCTGAAGGTGTTTTCGCCCCGTCCGCGCACCTCCGCGTACCACACCGCGCCCATCAGAAACAGCCATCCGATGACGTGCGGCCGCGCCAGCCAGTGCAAGCTGCACGTGGATAGCATCAACGGCGCCATGGCGCAGGCCAGCAGAAAATCGCCACCCATGGCCCAGTGCAGCCGGAACCACAGCCAGGCCCCCGCGGCGATGGCCACGCCGTACGCCAGTGCCACTCCGCCCAGGCCGCCCGCCAGGTGCGCGGCGCCGGTCGCCGCATCGGCTGCCCACTCCCACGCGAACCACGGTGTCCTCAGGCGAGTGAAAGAATACGGATCGCTGCGGGGCAAACGCAAGGTCCGCACCATGGTTTCCCCGCTGCGGATGTGCCAGCCCGCGTCGGAGTCGCGGAAGAGGCTGCCGTACCCCTGGTAGAGGAACAGACAGTAGAACAGAGTGATGCAGGCCACCGCCATAGCGACGTCCGGCAGGAACCAGCGCGCCAATCCCCGCGTGGCTGCTGGCGCCGCCCGGAATTGGCACCCAAACCCCGCCGTCATGGCGCTACGTCGCGGGCGTGCCGATACTGGCCAAATCTCCCGTCATGCTCTGATACAGGCTGACGATTGCTTGGGAGAGCTGCTGCACCGTGGTGATAAGGGCCAATCCGACCGCGGCCACAATCAGGGCGTACTCCACCAGGTCCTGGCCCTGCTCATCCCGAATGAAATCGATCGCGAGTTTCTTCATCGTTCCTCTTTGCCTAATGCGCGGACGGCGCGTTCGCCGCTCCCGTTTCGGGTCGGTCCAACGGACCGAAAAAGAGCCGGGCCAAACCGGTCTTCAGCCGATGCCAGCGCGTTTCCCGAGACGGCGCGGGCAGGGTGGCGTCGCGGCCATCCAACTGCGACACCAATTCCAGATTCTTCAGTGCGGCCGAGTGAGACTTATTATAGCTGAGCGCCAGTTGTAGTTCGCGGCGCGCCTCGGGGAAGTTCCCGTTTTCGATGAGCACCGCGGCCAGGTTGTTGTGGGCCGTGGCCGCATCGCCCGCAGCCTGAAAGCTGGCCACGGCCTGGGCGGTGTCCGCGGTGGCCAACGCCGATCCCAGGTTATTGCGCGCAATCTGCGATGCCGGGTTCAGCCTTAGCGCCTCGCGAAATTCTCCCGTGGCCTCGGCCTGCTTTTTCTGCATCAGGAAGTTGTAGCCCAGGTTGTTGTGCAGCGAATCGCGCGCCGGCGCCATCTCGATCGCCTGCCGATGGTGCGCTTCGCCCGCCGCCCACTGCCCCGATTCGTCCAGCAGAATCCCCAGCCAGGATTCGAACTCCGGCGCCGTTTGCGGATGGGCCTTGAGGAACCCTTCCATGCTGGCAATGGCTTCCCCGCGCTGCTTCAGGGTGTGCAGATCGCGCACCAGTGCCAGTTCGGCATCCCCCGATTCGGGGAACCGCGCCACCGCCAGGCGGTCCATCTCGAGGGCCACATCGGTGTAGCCGCGCTCGCGGTATGCCGTGGCCAACGCCAGGCGCGCCGAAATGTTCTCGGGTTCGGCAGCCACACGCTGGCGAAGTTGGTTCAACGGGTAATCGCCATCGCCGGCGTCGCGGGCGTTGCGCACCTGCCGCTCGAACGCATTCACCGTAACCGGAGCCGGCGTTGTCGGCGCCCGGTTGGCGGCCGTGTGAACGCCGCCCCCACAGGACACGCTCAAACCCGCCATCACCGCTATTGCCAGCCGTGAATCCATCGAGCACCAGCCACTATCCCGCCGCTTCGTCCACCTTGTCGAACGCCAGTTCATCGCCAACCAGCGTGCCAGTCCGCGCGGCCGTTCCCGCGGGCAATTCCACCACCGAATGAGCCGGCAGACAAGCCGACAGCCGCCACGCCGGCACGCTGCCCCGCACCTTGCGCACCTTGTGCTTCCGGTCGACGTAGACCAAATCGATGGCGAACTTCATGAAGAACGTGTGGACCGACTCGCACGGGGAAATCCATAAACCTTCCCCAGGCTCCAGCCGCTCATGCTTCAAGAGCCCTGTCCGTCGCTTGGCGCTGGTGTCGGCGACATCCACGCTCTCGCCCAGAACGGTATCCCGAGTTCGATTCCTGACCCGTACCTTCAATTTCCACGAATATAGCACGGCGCCGCCTTATTTGCAGTGAATCTGGGGTTACCAAAAACCCGGTCACAACAGTTTTCGAAAAATCTTCTGCAGGTTAAACCGCTATTTATCAATCGGTTCCAATTCCGAGGGGCGCGCATGCCGGGCGAAACCCGCGCGTGCGGCCTGTACACTGAAAACGGCTGGAGAGTTCCGCCGTCAACCCGCTCCCGTTTGGGCGCGGGTTTTTGCTTTCTTGGGAGGGTTCATGTTTCGACGATTGCTCGTGGCCGCCGCGTGGCTGGCCGCTTCCGCTCTGGCGGCACCGCCGCTTTCAACCATTCAGGACGTTCTTTACAAAGCCGATGGCGCCAGGTTCAACGGCACCCTGACCATCACCTGGAACAGTTTCCAGCCGGCGGACAGCACCGCCATCGTCGCGTCGGGAAGCACTGTCGTGACGGTTACGAACGGCTATCTTCGCGTGCAACTGGTTCCTTCAACCAGCGCCGTTCCGGTGGCCACCTACAACGTCACCTACACCAGCAACGGGCGCGCGCAGTTCCGTGAAGTGTGGGCCGTGCCCGCCACCGCTCAGATCCTCAAGGTCCACGATGTTCGCCTCAGCTCCGCCAGTGCCAACTCCACCGGCACCGTCTCGGCCGCCGATACCGGAGGCACCACCACCCCGCTGCCCGAGTCGCAGGTAATCGGCTTGGTTGCCGACCTGGGCGCCCGCCCCGTCAAAGGCCCGAATTTCGCCAACGGCAGCGTAGCCATGGTGGATGGCAGCGGATTGTTGGCCGTGGTGACCGGCAACCCCAGCGACTGCGTCCACGTGGATGGTTCGTCGGGAAGCTGCGGTTGGTCGTCCGCCAGTTTCGTTGACGGCGATACGCTTGCAGGCCTGGTGGACGGCACCAATACCACGTTCACTCTGACCGCCGCTCCTACGCCCGCCGCCAGCTTGTCGATCTACCGCAACGGCGTCCTCCAGAAGGCGACGCAGGATTTCACCCTGAGCGGAAGCACCGTCACTTTCCTCGCCGCCTCCACGCCGCAACCCGGTGACACGCTGCTGGCCAGCTACCGCATCCCGGCGACCGAATCCGCCCCAACCACCGCCGTCGCCCCGCAGGTGCTGTGCAGCGGGAGCGGCGCCAATACCAACTCCACGACACTGGTGGCCGTCGGCACCTGCAACATCGCGGCGGGTGTCCTGGCCGCTGGCGACCGCGTGGAATTTCAGTTCGATCTGGCGCACTCTGGAACCGCAGGTGGATTCTCGCTCGAAGCGCACTGGGGCTCGACAACCGTAGTCCACCGCGATGCCACCTCTACCGAGACCGCGGTCAGCGGCCGCGTGGACGCCTCGATCTTATCCTCCGGAGCGCAGACCAGTTCGCAGACCTGGGGTACCGTGCTGGCCTTTGGCGCCACTGCGGGAACTGCCACCGACAGCTATTCAAGCGGCCTCACCATCACCCTGTTGGGCTCGGTTGGAGTGGCCACCGACACGCTGACCGTCAGCAACTTCACCGTGGTGCGGATTCCGTAGGACAGCATCGGCCCCGTCCGGGCACTTCCGCCGGTGCGCCCCTACTTCGTCAACCCCTGCACGAAAATGGCGCGGACGCCGTTCACCATCGACTCCGTGCCATTCACTTCCACGATATGGCCCATGTGCTCCGCGGCCGATTCCTTGGCGTCCACCCCGCCGTCGCGGCGCGGGTGGTGCTCCTCGGGCATCAGCATGTACACCGTTCCGTCCTTCGCCAGCAGGCCGATGGGCTGCCCATTGCGCACGCACTTCTGACCGCAGGCGCGATGGGCCTCACCGTGCTTTCCCAGTTGCAGGTAGCAGGACAGGTCCAGGATCTCGCCCACCACCGTAACCGGCTTGCCCGCATTGGGCGTCTTGTTCACGGCGGCTTCGATGGTCGTGGCGGTCCATGGCTCCGCGGGTTTCACGCCCAGTGTGGCGGAGGGCTTGTCATAGGAGCCCGTCTGCACGGCCATCTCGGGGTGCAGTATCGCCGGACCGGTCCGGCCATCCTGAGCCCCCAGAGCCAGGGCAGCCAGCGCTGCCGCAATCAGAACCTGAAATCTGAGCTTCATTCCGTCACCTCACTGCTGTCAGCGTGTCAACTCGCGGCCGGCAGCGTCAAGCCTGCCTTGGCCAGTGCCCTCTGCAGCATGCCCGCCGCGTGGATTTCCGGCACGCCCCGCGCCAGCGATATCTCCGAAATCAGCATGTGCCGCGCGCGCTCCAGCATCTGCTTCTCGCGGAACGAGAGCGGCTTCTCGGCGTGAAGCTGCAGCAACCCTTTAAGAACCTCGGCCGCCTGCAGAAGGTTGCCGCTCTGCATCCTGCCGGAATTCTCGCGGAAGCGCACTTTCCAATCCGGATGCACGGTGCACCATCCGTTAGACAGGTAGGAAAGCACGCGCGAGATCTCGCGGTCTTTCGTCACGCGCCGCAGACCGATGTCCGCCACATTGGAAAATGGCACCAGCACCGTCATGCTGCTGCAGCCCAGGCGCAAAAGATAAAATTTCTTGAAATCGGAACCGAAGGATCGGGTGCTGATATTCTCGATGGTCCCAACGCCCTGGTTAGGATAAACCACCTTGTCGCCGATCTGAAAAGTCATACGGGGTCCCCCAGAAACCACCGCTGTCAGGTGCTATCGCTAGATATGGTGCGACAACTCTTGAATGGTACCGTTGCAAGGGGGCGCTGTCAAGCGAACCACGTACGATCACATTCATTTAACAAGGTTTACGTCATTGTGACGAAAGCGGCTCGCCAAGCCTGGAGGTGGGTCGTATTTGCGCGAAAAACCACACTACACGACCGGCAGGTGTAAACCCTGCCAGCACTGCCCGCAAGTGCTCGAATGGCAACCGCCGATTAATCCCCGGCCGCCATTGCCTTTTCCTTCCCGGCTGGCGCCGTCCGCTCATTGAGCAGCAGACGCCGCAGGGAACGCAGGTCGTTCAAAATCCGCCGGCTAGTGGTGATGTGAAGATTGAGTTTGGCGAGGTTGAAGGAAATCAACAGCAGCGCTTCCTTGCGGCGATCCGCACCTTCATGATCGGCCGCTGCAATGTCTGCCTCCACATCGCGCCGGGCTTCGTCCACAGCCTCCGCAAGCATGGCTACATACTCGTGGGAGCCTTCGATACTATCAAACGGCGTCTCGGACTGATCGCTCACGTTCACGCCTTTCCGACCGCCTACCCGATCCCTCGGTGGTCTTGCTAATTCCCAGTGTCATTCATTCTCGCACACATCTCGAACGGCGGAGCATCTACATTTATGTACTATTACGTACATTCCACATCGGCCAAGGCCCCGCCCAGCCACCCCGGCGCCCCAACGCCGCCCGTGCTACAGTGACTTCCAGATGGCCGAATCGAAACTCCGCGCTGTCATCGTGGATGACGAAGAGCTGGCCCGCGGGTTCCTGCGCGAAATGCTGGCCGCGCATCCCGAAATCGAAATCGCCGCCGAGTGCGCCAACGGCTTCGAGGCCGTCAAAGCTATCGCCGAAACCGCGCCCGGCCTGCTGTTCCTGGATGTCCAGATGCCCAAGCTCGACGGCTTCGAGGTCCTCGACCTCATCTCCACCGGCAACCCCAACCCGCCCGCCGTCATCTTCGTCACGGCCTACGACCAGTACGCCATGCGCGCCTTCGATTCGCACGCGGTGGACTATCTGCTCAAGCCCTTTTCTCTTGATCGCTTCGAGCGGGCCCTCGATCGCGCCAAGGCCCGCCTCCGCCAGCACGCTCCGCCCGCGGCCATGCCCCCCGGCGCCCGCGCGCCCGAACAGCAGCCCCAGCGCATCGTGGTCAAGGATGGCACCCGCGTCCATGTCATCCCGCTCGAAAAGCTCGATTACGTGGAGGCCCAGGGCGATTACGTGGCGCTCCATTCCGCCGGCCGCTCCTATCTGAAGCAGCAGCCCATCTCCGCCCTCGAAAGTCTGCTCGACCCGGTGCGCTTCGTCCGCGTGCATCGCTCCACCATCCTCAACCTGGAGCGCATCGCGCGCATCGAGCCCTACGCCAAGGACAGCCGCGTGGCCATTCTGTCCGATGGCACGCGCCTGGCGGTGAGCCGCGCCGGCTACGCCCGGCTGATGGAAGCCATGGGCGAGTCGCAAGGCAACAGCAACACCACGCGGTAAACGCCCTCGTGCGACGACGGCTCGAACAGCGCCGCTTCGCCGTACCGCACGCGCAGCCGCCGCCGGACGTGCGCCAGGCCCAGACCATTGCGCCGCACCGCGGGCGCCTCCGGGTCGAAGGCGTTTTCGATGGCGATGCACACGCCGCCCTGCTGCCGCCGCGCTTCGATGCGAATCGAGCCGCCCTCCACCAAGCCGGCGATGCCGTGCCTGACGGCGTTCTCCACCAGCGGCTGCAAAATCAGCGCGGGAACGCCGCAATCCTCGCAATCCGCGTCGATGGCCTCTTCCACCCGCAGCCGGTCGCCGAACCGCACGCGCTCCACATCAAGGTAGCTGCGCGCCAACGCCAGCTCCTCGCGCAGCGCAATCGACTCGCGGTCGCCCAGCCCCAGCCCGCTGCGCAGAAAATCGGACAGCCGGATGCACATGTCGCGCGCCCGCGGGCCGTCCTGAGTAGTTAGCGCCGCGATGGAGTTCAGGCTGTTAAAGAGGAAGTGCGGATTGATCTGCATGCGCAGGGCCTGCAACTCCGCCTCGCGTGCCAGCGTGCGCGCTTCGGCCGCTCGGTTCTCGGCGGCGCGCGAGTCCGCCGCTGCCAGCGCCGCGTAATGTAACCCGCTGGACAAGTCGTAGAGCAGCACGCCCACGCCAAACAGCAGCGGCAGCGGCCTATCCGCGGCGCTCCCCGGGTCCCACGCCGGCGCGAATTCCCCCACCGTCAGCGCCACCAGCTTGATGCTCCCCACGAAAACCAGGCTCCCTGCCGCCGCCGCCACGCCGAAGGTGGAGAGCACGTGCACCCATCCCACGCGGTGCAGCGGCAGGGCCCGGCACAGGTACCACGGCGACAGGCAGGCGAACGCGAAAACCACGCAGGCCGGCGTCAGCAGAATGGCTTCCCGCCACCAGGCCAACCCGCCCGCGGCCTTCGCCACGAACGCCAGCAGCGCTAGCACCGGCAGCCACGCCAGCATGTACGCCAACAAGCGCCGGCCACCGCCGAAAATCGGATGCATCGCGCGCTCAGTTCTTCACTTCGACGCCGCCGAACACCGCGTTGCCCCTCACGATCAGGCGCTTGGGATTGGGCGTCCGCGCCGGGTCCGGCTGCCGCGTGCCGTCCGCGAAAGCGCCGAACACGCCGGTTCCCTGCACCACCGCGCTCCAGGTGTCGGGGATGCGCAACTCCGCGCCGCCAAACACCACGTCGACGTTGATCGTGGCCGAATCGCCTTGCATGCAGGCTTCGCGCAGATCCACGTCGTAGCCGCCGAACACCGCCTCGATCTTGCCGCCCTGGAAATCCTGCGTGTTGATGCGGCGCTTCCCGCCTCCGAAGACCGCCGACTCGCGCAGGCGATACCCCTGCCCAGCCGGGCCGGTGAACTCCTCGCGGGAGTACCGCCCTATGCCACCATGCCAGACCGTACGGTCGATCAGCAGGAACAGCCCGAGGGCGATCAGCCCCACCGGCCAGAACCGCATGATCTGGTCGAAGGCCACGATGTTCAGGTTGTCCAGCAGGAACACCACGCCGACGCCGATCAGAATGATGGCCGGAATCCAGCGCCGCGGAGAACCGAAGCCGGGGTCGGCGTTGTAAGAGGGTTGATAGCCTTGTTGCATGTGTCCAGAGTAAGGCTGGACGCCCCGCCCGCGCCCGCGCTTTTCGATGAACGGCGGACCGCTACCGCCGAATGCAGCCATTAGCCGGGCAAGACGCCCGCGCCATCACGCCATCACTTGGAGCAGCGCCGCCTGAAACGCGGCCATTTCCTCCCGCGTGCCCACCGTTACCCGCACGTGGTTCGGCCACACCGGCCAGGTGCGCCCCACGTAGACCTTCTCGCGGCGCAGACCCGCGACGATATCGCCGCCCGGCCGCCCAACATCCAGCATGAAGCAGTTCGACACCGATTTCACATAGCCGAAGCCGTGCTTCTCCAGAAACTCGAACACTCCCTCGCGCACGTCCGCGATGTACTTGCGCCGCTCCGGCACCAGCGACTTCACCTCCAGGCTGGCGCTGGCCGCCGCCATCCCGGTGATCGGCATCATGGTGATGCTGAATCCCCCGATCTTCGCCTGCAAATCCGGCCTCGCCAGCGCCGCGCCCGCCCGCAGCCCCGCGCAGCCGTAAATCTTCGAGAAGGTGCGCAGGATCACCACGTCCTTGTCCGCCGCCACCAGGTCCGAATTGAATGGCGCGCCGGCGATGTGCGTGTAGGCCTCGTCGATCATGGTCACGCACCCCTTGGGCTGATTGGCCACCAGCCAGCGAATGTCCTCCTGCGGCGTCAGCGTGCCGGTGGGATTGTTGGGATTGCAGATATAGATCAACCCCGCCTCCGGGCTGGCCGCCGCCATGGCCCGCACGTCGTGCGCATATGCCGCCGTCAGCGGCACCTTGATGACGCGCGCGCCGATGAACGCCGCCGCCCGCGCCCCAGCTTCGTAACCGGGATCGGCGACCACCAGCGGCCGCGTGGGCGAGGTGAACGCCAGCACCGCCTGGTGCAGCGGACCGCTCGACCCGGGGTGGACGCGCACGTAATCCGCCCGCAGCCCTTCCTGTTGGCTGAGCAGCGTCTGCACGCGGTCCGCCTCCGAGTACCGGTAACGCCCGCCGTACTGGATCATGCGGGCCACCGCCTCGCGCGCCTCCTGGCACGGCCCCAGCGGGTTCTCATTGGCGTTGATCATGACCGCGTCCGGCGGCGCGTCCACCTTGGAAAGCTGGGCCAGCGCGGCTTCGTTGAAGAAGGGCAAGGCGGCGGCGCCCGCGCCCATCACGGCGGCGATCCGCCCCAACGACCGGCGGGTAAAGCCGCGCTCCAGAAACTCGCGTTCCCGTTGCGGAGTCAATGCGTTATTCATACTCCCCTCGCTTGTCATAAAGTAACAGAAACGGTTGGCGATGGGGCGCTCGCCCTATGGCGGCCGGCCCGGGCGTCCCTCGCCCGCGTCCCGCCAGCCCGTCGGCTGCTCGTCACGCCGGCCTGTCACGCCCGTCTGCCACATCCGGCCGTTGCGCCGGTTCGTCAAGCCCGCCCGTCACATCCGCCCGTCACGTCCGTTCGTCACTCCCCTTTCGTCACGTCGGCTTGTCATGCCCGCTCACCACGCCGGCCCATCACGCCCGTTCGGCCTGCCCGGAACCGCGACCGTTAGGGAGCGGCCCGAGCGGGGACGGGGACGCCCTACGCCTTCGTACCTTCCGGCGGGAGATGCCGCGGGATGGCGCTCGGGGCCTTCCCCGGTGTTCGGGCCGCTCTCTAACGGTCGCGGTTCTGTGAATGGGCCGAGGCGCGGATGCGGCCAAGCCTCCCGGCACTTTTCCCGGGAATTTGAACCCCGCCTGCCCGCCGCGGAGTCAACAATACTAGGATCGACAGCCCATGAAGATTCCCGCGGCGCTACTGCTCGCTGCCATATGTGTTCCGCTCTCCGCCGGCCCGCCCTTCAAAACCGACGATCCGGAACCGGTCGACCTGGGCCACCTGGAGCTGTATCTCTTCTCGCTGGGCGACCGAATTTCCGGTGCGACCTCCGGCCTCGGCCCGGCGGTCGAGTTCAACTACGGCATCCTGAAGGACACGCAGTTCCACGTCATCGTCCCCTACGCCTTCAACCGCCCGCCGGACGCGCCAGCCGAGGGTGGCATGGGCGATATCGAGGTGGGGATCAAGTACCGCTTCATCTCCGAGTCCGGCACGCGTCCGCAGATCGGTACGTTCCCGCTGGTGGAGATCCCCAGCGGCAATGCGGCCAAGGGCCTGGGCGCCGGACACACGCAAATCTACCTGCCGGTTTGGGCGCAAAAAAGTTGGGGGCCGTGGACCACTTACGGCGGTTATGGCTGGTGGCGGAATCCCGGCGCGGGAAATCGTAACTGGAATTATCTGGGTTGGCTGGTGCAACGCGATCTGGGCAAGCACCTGACGCTGGGCGCCGAGGCCACTTACAATACCGCGGTCGTCGTGGGCGGACGCGGGTCCACCGGTTTCGATGCGGGCGGCCAGGTGAACCTATCGGAGAAGCACCACATCCTGTTCAGCCTGGGACACAGCGTCGCGGGCGAGCGCCAGGCCCATTTCTACGTGGGCTACCAGCTAACCACCGGGACTTACGGCAACCTGGGCGACTGGTTCCGGCACCGCCAGCCGCGCACCTGAGGTGGCCTCAATTCGTCAGGAGAGCGAATGCGACCCCATACACCACCAGTGCCGCAGCCAGGGCAACGACCGCGAGCGAACTGGTGCCGCCTTCGGCCGCGAGCCGCTGCGGATCGTCCGGCTTGGCCGCGGCAATGCGTCTGGTCACGTGATCCTTGTACCAGTAATTCCCTTGGCGCGCGATCATTATGCCGAGCACCAGGAAGATGCCGTTAGTCGAAAATCTACCAAGGTTCAAGACCGCTTCCGCGAGGTCCGCAGCAGCCGCCAAACCCAGATAAATCCAGGCGACGGCGTACATCTTCCTGTAGGCGAACCAGAACGGCCCGGCGAAGAAGGCCGCCCAGTTCCAGGCGGTCCGGTGCCGGGCATCGAAACCCGCCCATTTCGCCTTGTAGTAAGTGGAATACTTCCTGCCAACGAAGGCGCTCAGGGCCAACTCATCGGGCGAGTCCGGCGTTGGTGCGGCCAGCAGATCGGCAACCGGTAGCCAGCGCCGCTCCTGCTCGAACCAAGCCAGGTCCGTCTCCCGCAGCCGGTCCTCATTGAGCTCCCGCCGCACCTCTTCAGGGGAGTAAACCCCGAGTTGCTGGCCATCCCGGCTAATCGTGAAGGTCATGGAGCAATCCACTTCAACGGAGTTTCAAGCCGGCGAGCAGAGCCAGGCCCAGGCCGGCCAGCGGGATCACCCCCGGTTCGGGCGCAGTGACCGGGTCGCCGTCCACTTCGAACTGGAGTGCTGTGGGGTCATCCGCCGTGTATGGTCCGCCGACCGCGCTGGCGGATGCAAATGGCAGGAAGGAAGTGCCCGCATCGTACCAATAGGCGTCCTGCGGGAGCGTAAGCGCCAACCAATAGGGGGTGCCGGCAAGCAGGGTAAGCGGGGTAGTGGGCGAACCGGACGTAAACACCCCATTCACCGACGAAAGGCTCCCATCGGGGATCGAGGCGGACAGTTGTGCTAGAACGCCACCTGGAAGGCCGCCGGAATCCGCCAGGATATAGAAACTCGCATCAAACGCGGAGCCCTCGGTCCCCATCAATGCCGCCACATCCAGCAGTGAGTAATCGGAATTCGGAGTGAACTGCCCGGCGTAGGTGGCGGCGCCGGGCCACGCGCACTTGCACGTCATGCCGCTGATATTGTCGAAAACGACGGTTCCCGCCTTCGCGCCGGGTGTCAGGGCGATGGCGGCCAGGACGAGAAATGGTACAGTAGCTCTCATATTCAAACCACCATCGTACCGGACGAACGCGGCTATTTGTGAACCCGCGCACCATCAGGCGTACTAATGTAGTACCAGGCGAATCCTTCCGGACGGCGCCACATCGTCTCGAGTATCGAAGGAGCCCGTTGATGACCCGCAAGTTCGAGCCTCTCGATCTGATCCGCCTTCTGGTGGGGATCGTGTTCCTCACCGAAGGCCTGCTCAAGTTCGTGTACCCGCAGGACCTGGGCGCCGGGCGTTTCGCCCGCATAGGCCTTCCGATACCCGGCGTGCTAGGTCCGTTCGTGGGCGCGGTGGAAATGGCTGGCGGCCTGGCTCTGTTGCTCAACCTGGCGACTGGATACGCGGCCGTGGCGCTCTTCGCGGTGATCTCCGTCGCTCTGCTAACTACCAAGTTACCCGTGTTGCTGGGGCGGCCCTTGGGGCCATTCACGTTGATGAAGGCGCCCTACTATGGCGTGCTCGGATTCCTGCACGAGGCGCGCAACGAGTTCAGCATGTTTGCCGGAAACTTAGCCCTCGCCTGGCGCTATTTTCGGGGACGCTAGGTTCCCGTTAAGTCCACGCGGCCGGATGAGGAAAGACCGTCTATCGGCGGCATTACGGGTTCGACGGCGGGATTCAATCCCCATAACCCGGCACCGCGCTGCGGTTTAGTTCAACGCGCGGTCTCATCACTTTCGCGGCCCCAGACGGAGTGCGTTCCCCGGGGCAAAATGCGCCGCGAAAGCGATGAGACCTTTTTCATTGAACTAAACCGCTTCGCGGTAATGCGCTGCGAAGGAAAGGGTTAGTTCCGAGATTCGGCGCGGAGGCCCTGATCGGGCGAGGCCGCTATCCAGGCGGCGGCCTCGTCCGGCATGCCGGCCAGCCGCTCCGGCAGTGGCGGCGGGCGCAAGGGCGCTTCAGACTGGGAGACGGTTATCGCCATAACCGCAAACCAATCCGAAGGAGCATTCCATGACGCCGCTACGTCAACGGTTCATCGAGGATATGCAGTTGCGCGGCCTCGCGCCCACCACCCAACGAAGTTACCTCCATTACGTCTCCGATTACGCGATGTTCTATCGCACCAGTCCCGAGCATCTGGACCTGGAAGCCGTCCGGCAATACGAACTCTACCTCTTGAACGAGAAGAAGCTCTCGCCGGAGAGCATCAACTCCTTCGTTTCGGCGATCCAGTTCTTGTATCAACGGACGCTGGAGATGCCGTGGGGTTCGGCCTGCTTTCCGCACGTGCGCCGGCCGCATAAACTTCCCGTGGTCCTCAGTCCCGAAGAAGTCGAGCACTTCTTCCGCCATGTTCCCAGCCTGCGATACCGGGCCGCTCTGATGACCTGCTACGGCGCCGGCTTGCGCATCTCCGAAGCCGTGTCTCTCAAGATCGCCGACATCGATTCCCGGCGCAAGCTCATTCGCATCGAACAGGGCAAAGGGGGCAAAGACCGCTATGCCATGCTCTCGCCCAGGCTTCTGGCGGTACTGCGCGCCTACTGGCGCGCAGCGCGCCCCCAACACTGGCTGTTCCCGTCCTGGCGCGAAGGGCGCCATATGCATATCGCTTCCCTGTCGCAAGCCTGCCGCGACGCGGCCCAGCGCTCGGGATTGCCAAAGCGCATTACGGCGCATACGCTACGCCACAGTTTCGCGACGCACCTGCTGGAAAACGGGACCGATATCCGGGTGATCCAGGTGCTGCTGGGACACAGCCGCATCGATACCACGGCGCGATACGCCACGGTGACGCCGCAGGTCGTCGCCTGTACGCTCAGTCCGCTGGACGCCCTGGGGGCCGCGCGCCCCGCACGCAAGAAGTAGCCGCGCATGCCGCGGCCAGCCTTCGAACTGGCCGGCATTTTTCGACAACACGGCGCGGCCTACCGCCGGGCGCATCGCCTGCCGCGCGAATCCCTGCGCGTCATGCGCGCCATCGAGGTCTGCCGCACGGCCGCGCTCGGCGGCCATGTCGAAACCTGCCCCCAGTGCGACTTCACTCGCATATCGTACAATTCGTGCCGCAACCGGCATTGCCCGAAGTGTCAGAACCGGGAACGGGCCGGGTGGCTGCGGAGCCGGAAGGCCGAACTGTTGCCCGTGGAATACTTTCACGTCGTCTTCACCATTCCGGAGGAGGCCGCCCGCATCGCGTTCTATAACCGGGAGACGGTCTACGGCATCCTCTTCCGCGCCGCTTCGGAAACCCTGCTGAGGATCGCGCGCGATCCCAGGCACCTCGGTTGCGAACTCGGTTTCTTCGCCATTCTCCACACCTGGGGACAAAACTTACTGCATCACCCGCACGTTCATTGCGTAGTCCCCGGCGGCGGACTCTCCCCGGATTACGAACGCTGGATCGCGTGCCGGCCGGGTTTCTTTCTCCCGGTACGGGTTCTTTCCCGCCTGTTCCGCCGCCTCTTTCTGGAGGCGCTCCAACGGGCGTTTCAGCAGGGGGAGCTTCATTTTTCCGGCGAAATCGAACCGCTGAAGGAAGAGCCGGCCTTTCTGGAATCGCTCGACCGGTTACGGCGGCCGGAATGGGTGGTTTACGCCAAACCGCCGTTGGGCGGCGCCCAAGCAGCGCTGGAGTACCTCGGACGCTATACTCATCGCGCCGCTCTGTCCAACGACCGGCTACTGGCAGTGAACCAGGGCGAGGTCACCTTCCAGTGGAAAGACTACCGTCACAAGCACAAACGGAACTCGCGCCGGATGACCCTCGCCGCCGGCGAGTTTATCCGCCGATTCCTCATCCACGTTCTGCCGCCCCGGTTTCAACGCATCCGGCACTTCGGCTTCCTGGCGAACCGCTTCCGCAAAGAGAAGCTGGCATTGTGCCGCAAACTGCTCAACGCACCGGTCACAGGACTATTGCCCAGCCCGGCACAATGCCTCTTGCTTCTGGAGGCGCTGGCGCCGCCACCCGCCGGCTGTCCGAAGTGCGGAGCGGGCGTCATGCTCCACACGACGATCCTACCGGCATATCGCTGGCCGGAGGCGCCGCCGGACACCTCATGAAGCTCGAATCCATCCACGGCCCCTGCGCTGCCTTCCGCAACGGACCGCCGCGGTGCGTCCCGAGTGGCGGAACGCGCCATATCGGGCTCTCGCGTCGCGGGGTTACCGCGGATCCGGCCCCTGCCGCCCCTTGCCTCGCGCGAAGTCCACACGGCCGGATGAGGAAAGACCGTCTATCGGCGGCATTACGGGTTCGACGGCGGGATTCAATCCCCATAACCCGGCACCGCGCTGCGGTTTAGTTCAACGCGCGGTCTCATCACTTTCGCGGCCTCAGACGGAGTGCGTTCCCCGGGCAAAATGCGCCGCGAAAGCGATGAGACCTTTTTCATTGAACTAAACCGCTTCGCGGTAATGCGCTGCGAAGGAAAGGGTTAGTTCCGAGATTCGGCGCGGAGGCCCTGATCGGGCGAGGCCGCTATCCAGGCGGCGGCCTCGTCCGGCATGCCGGCCAGCCGCTCCGGCAGTGGCGGCGGGCGCAAGGGCGCTTCAGACTGGGAGACGGTTATCGCCATAACCGCAAACCAATCCGAAGGAGCATTCCATGACGCCGCTACGTCAACGGTTCATCGAGGATATGCAGTTGCGCGGCCTCGCGCCCACCACCCAACGAAGTTACCTCCATTACGTCTCCGATTACGCGATGTTCTATCGCACCAGTCCCGAGCATCTGGACCTGGAAGCCGTCCGGCAATACGAACTCTACCTCTTGAACGAGAAGAAGCTCTCGCCGGAGAGCATCAACTCCTTCGTTTCGGCGATCCAGTTCTTGTATCAACGGACGCTGGAGATGCCGTGGGGTTCGGCCTGCTTTCCGCACGTGCGCCGGCCGCATAAACTTCCCGTGGTCCTCAGTCCCGAAGAAGTCGAGCACTTCTTCCGCCATGTTCCCAGCCTGCGATACCGGGCCGCTCTGATGACCTGCTACGGCGCCGGCTTGCGCATCTCCGAAGCCGTGTCTCTCAAGATCGCCGACATCGATTCCCGGCGCAAGCTCATTCGCATCGAACAGGGCAAAGGGGGCAAAGACCGCTATGCCATGCTCTCGCCCAGGCTTCTGGCGGTACTGCGCGCCTACTGGCGCGCGGCGCGCCCCCAACACTGGCTGTTCCCGTCCTGGCGCGAAGGGCGCCATATGCATATCGCTTCCCTGTCGCAAGCCTGCCGCGACGCGGCCCAGCGCTCGGGATTGCCAAAGCGCATTACGGCGCATACGCTACGCCACAGTTTCGCGACGCACCTGCTGGAAAACGGGACCGATATCCGGGTGATCCAGGTGCTGCTGGGACACAGCCGCATCGATACCACGGCGCGATACGCCACGGTGACGCCGCAGGTCGTCGCCTGTACGCTCAGTCCGCTGGACGCCCTGGGGGCCGCGCGCCCCGCACGCAAGAAGTAGCCGCGCATGCCGCGGCCAGCCTTCGAACTGGCCGGCATTTTTCGACAACACGGCGCGGCCTACCGCCGGGCGCATCGCCTGCCGCGCGAATCCCTGCGCGTCATGCGCGCCATCGAGGTCTGCCGCACGGCCGCGCTCGGCGGCCATGTCGAAACCTGCCCCCAGTGCGACTTCACTCGCATATCGTACAATTCGTGCCGCAACCGGCATTGCCCGAAGTGTCAGAACCGGGAACGGGCCGGGTGGCTGCGGAGCCGGAAGGCCGAACTGTTGCCCGTGGAATACTTTCACGTCGTCTTCACCATTCCGGAGGAGGCCGCCCGCATCGCGTTCTATAACCGGGAGACGGTCTACGGCATCCTCTTCCGCGCCGCTTCGGAAACCCTGCTGAGGATCGCGCGCGATCCCAGGCACCTCGGTTGCGAACTCGGTTTCTTCGCCATTCTCCACACCTGGGGACAAAACTTACTGCATCACCCGCACGTTCATTGCGTAGTCCCCGGCGGCGGACTCTCCCCGGATTACGAACGCTGGATCGCGTGCCGGCCGGGTTTCTTTCTCCCGGTACGGGTTCTTTCCCGCCTGTTCCGCCGCCTCTTTCTGGAGGCGCTCCAACGGGCGTTTCAGCAGGGGGAGCTTCATTTTTCCGGCGAAATCGAACCGCTGAAGGAAGAGCCGGCCTTTCTGGAATCGCTCGACCGGTTACGGCGGCCGGAATGGGTGGTTTACGCCAAACCGCCGTTGGGCGGCGCCCAAGCAGCGCTGGAGTACCTCGGACGCTATACTCATCGCGCCGCTCTGTCCAACGACCGGCTACTGGCAGTGAACCAGGGCGAGGTCACCTTCCAGTGGAAAGACTACCGTCACAAGCACAAACGGAACTCGCGCCGGATGACCCTCGCCGCCGGCGAGTTTATCCGCCGATTCCTCATCCACGTTCTGCCGCCCCGGTTTCAACGCATCCGGCACTTCGGCTTCCTGGCGAACCGCTTCCGCAAAGAGAAGCTGGCATTGTGCCGCAAACTGCTCAACGCACCGGTCACAGGACTATTGCCCAGCCCGGCACAATGCCTCTTGCTTCTGGAGGCGCTGGCGCCGCCACCCGCCGGCTGTCCGAAGTGCGGAGCGGGCGTCATGCTCCACACGACGATCCTACCGGCATATCGCTGGCCGGAGGCGCCGCCGGACACCTCATGAAGCTCGAATCCATCCACGGCCCCTGCGCTGCCTTCCGCAACGGACCGCCGCGGTGCGTCCCGAGTGGCGGAACGCGCCATATCGGGCTCTCGCGTCGCGGGGTTACCGCGGATCCGGCCCCTGCCGCCCCTTGCCTCGCGCGAAGTCCACACGGCCGGATGAGGAAAGACCGTCTATCGGCGGCATTACGGGTTCGACGGCGGGATTCAATCCCCATAACCCGGCACCACGCTGCGGTTTAGTTCAACGCGCGGTCTCATCACTTTCGCGGCCTCAGACGGAGTGCGTTCCCCGGGCAAAATGCGCCGCGAAAGCGATGAGACCTTTTTCATTCACAAAATCCGAAAATATTTTTAAGTCCCAGACCGTGATCGAGTTAGCCGGAAACCGCTGGCCCCGTGGACCTGTTTTTGACGGGGTGCGGAGGAAGATAGTGGTTGAGGGGAGAGCTATTGGGCGATTTGCCCAAGGATTAGCACTTAACCCCTTTGTTTTAGTTAGATTTTTGGGCAAATTGCTCAAGACCCCAGGAGATCCGGTGAAGCAGCTGTCACAAACCGGGCAATCGGCACCCGAGGAAACAGCCGAGAACAAGGTCAATGTGGGTAGGTGGCTGGGACGCCACGAAGCCCTGGAGATGGTGGCACGCGGTTGTTCGGGAGTGGACGCCGCATGTCTCAAGAAAATCCGTGACGAGAGGTTGTACCTGGAAGCGGCATCGAACTGGGATCAGTTCTGCCGCACGGAACTACACACGAGCCGCCGAAAGATTGACGGCTTGATTCGCCGCCTCGACGAGTTCGGGCCGGCTTACTTCGACCTTTCCCGTCTCACCCACGTGACGGCGGATGAGTACCGCCAGATCGCCCCGGCCGTCAGCGCCGAGGGAGTCAGGATTGCGGGCGAAGTGGTCGCCATCGCACCGGAGAACAAGGACAAACTCGACGCCGCCGTGGCCGCGGTTCGCAGGAAGCGCGCAAAACCGGCGGCGAAGAGCAAGTCCTTCGACGCCGTACTGAACGCCTGCGATGCCGCCCTGACGCTGATCGGCAAACCGCCTTGCCAGCCCGACACGCGGCAAAGACTGATGCTGACGCTGGTGCTTCAACAGATGCGCGAGGCCGCCGCCGGCCTCGGAGTTATCACCATCGACGTAAGACTGTAGGGTATTGGCGGTCTTATGTGGGGCAGGTTGTCAACCTGCGGCGGGTTGGTAACCCGCCTTCAGAAGCCCGTGCAAAGGCCGCCCGAACAGGCGAGCTTCACTCGCCGGGCCGGGCCGCGGGTTGACCACCTGCCCCGCATAGGACGATGCTGCCAACAAGTAGTTGGTTACAAATAGAGGATGCGATGCGAACACTCAAATTACTAACGCCGCCAATGAGCGGCTCCGATGTTACCCGGTGGCAGCAGTTCCTGACCACCCGCGGCGAGTACTCTGGCGCCATCGATGGCGTCTACGGCCCTGCGACCGCCCAGGCCACGCGCGCCTACCAGGCTCGCCGCGGCCTCTCCTCCGATGGCGTCGTTGGCCTGGCCACCTATTCGCAAGCCTCGCGCGACGGCCTCCAAGGGACCTCGCCGGGAATGGACGCCGCCATGGACTGCTCGCCCTTCGCCGCAGCCATCGCGGAGGCAGGCATGAAGTTCGTGGCACGCTACTATTCGAAGTACGCCCAAAAGGCCCTCACCCGCCGGGAGGCGCTGGCCTTGTCGCAGGCGGGGTTGAAGGTGGCCGTGGTCTACCAGGACATCCACAACGATGTCCAGTACTTCAGCGCGGAACAGGGGACCGACGGCGCCACGCGGGCGCTCCAACAGGCCGCCGCCACGGGCCAACCGGCGGGAAGCGCCATCTATTTCGCGGTGGATTTCGACCCCACGCCGGCACAACTGAGCGGCCCAGTGACCGACCACTTCCGGGCCGTCGCGCGGGCGTTCCTGGCTGCGCCCATGCATTACCTTGTGGGCGTCTACGGGTCGGGGCTGGTGTGCAGCGCCATGCGCGATGCGGGATTGGCAACTTATACCTGGCTGTCGGGATCCACGGGCTTCAGAGGCTCGGCGGCCTTCCAGCCGCAGGCGCACCTGGTGCAGACGGCGCCCAGCCGTACTATTTGCGGTGGCCAATTGTCGATTGACGACGACGTCGCGCAAATCGAGCCGTTCGGCGAATTCCAGGTGGATCGGCGTTAAGGGGGGCGCCGGCCGCGCGCGCCCTGCCACACCCCCCGAACTCCTACCCCGCCGGTTGCGTCTACACTAAGAGACATCCCCATGCCCGCCCCTCGCCGCTCATGAAAATCCTCGCCCTCACCGCCGGCGCCGCCCGCATGTACTGCGGCAGTTGCCTCCGCGACAACGCCCTGGCCGCCGAGCTCCTGCGCCAGGGCCACGCCGTCACCCTGCTCCCCCTCTACACCCCCACCCGCACCGACGAGCCCAACGTCAGCTCCCCTGGCGTCTCCCTCAACGGCATCAGCGTCTGCCTCTCCCAGGAGGCCGCCTTCTTCCGCCGTCCGCGCCCCCTGCTCGACCGCATCTGGGACGCCCCCTGGATGCTCAACCTCGCCTCCAAATCCTCCATCCGCGTCGACCCGCACACCCTCGGCGCCATGACCGTCTCCATGCTGCGCGGCGAGGAAGGCAACCAGCTCAAGGACATTCATAAGTTGACCGCGCGCCTCGCCACCCAGGCACCGCCCGACATAGTGACTCTGCCTAACTCGCTCCTGATCGGCCTGGCGCGTCCCCTCCGAGAAGCCCTGCGCTGCCCCCTATGTTGCACCCTCCAGGGCGAAGATATCTTCCTCGATCAGTTACCCGAGCCTCACCGCACCCAGGCGCTCGACCTGATCCGCGCTAAGACGGCGGACGTCGATGGCTTCGTGGCGGTTAGTGACTTCTCCGCGGATTACTGGCAGCGTCAACTCGGAATCGCCGATCGCCGCATGAACGTGGTCCCGCTAGGCATCAACCCCGATGTTTTCGGTCCGCCCGCCCGCACCCCCGGCGCGCCATTCCGAATCGGTTTCCTGGCGCGCGTTGCGCCCGAAAAAGGCCTCCACCTTCTGGCCGACGCCTACATTCACCTGCGGCGCGATACCGATTTCGGCCCCTCCGCCCTCGCCGCCGCCGGCTACCTTGCGCCTGAGCACCGCGCCTACCTCCGCTCCATCGGGCGCCGCCTGAAGGAAGCCGGCCTCGCTCACGAATTCCACTACCACGGCGAGCTCGACCGCCCCGCCAAGATCGCCTTCCTCCGCGGCCTCGACGCGTTCAGCGTCCCCAGCACCTGCGACGAACCCAAAGGCCTCTCCGTTCTCGAAGCCATGGCCAGCGGTGTCCCCGTGGTCCAACCCCGGCGCGGCGCCTATCCGGAAATCATCGACAAGACCGGCGGCGGCATCCTGGTCGAGCCCAACGACGCCACCAGCCTGGCCGATGGCATCTACCGCCTCTGGAAAGATCCCGCCCTGGCCGACGCCCTCGGCCGCCGCGGCGCCGCCGGCGTGCGCGCCCATTACACCGCCTCGCAGATGGCCGCCCGCGCCATCGCCGCCTACCAGGCCATCGCCACGGAGCCTGCCCATGCTTGAAATCTCCAGCGTCGCCATGGTCTATCCCACGCCGCGCGGCCCTCTGACCGTGCTCTCCGATGTCTCGCTTTCGCTGAACCGCGGCGACGCCGCCGCCATCACCGGTCCGTCCGGCGCCGGCAAGAGCACGCTGCTGTACATCGCCGGCGCCCTCGAACCGCCCACTTCCGGCACCGTCACCGTCGATGGCGTCAACCCCTACACCGTCCCCGAGCGTGAACTAGCCGCGTTTCGCAACCGCACGGTCGGCTTCGTCTTTCAGGATTCCTGCCTGCTCCCCCAGTGCTCGGTCCTCGAAAACGTCCTCGTCCCCACCCTGGTGGCCCCCGGCCGCACCGGCCTGCCCGAACGCGCCCGCGACCTGCTCTCTCAGGTCGGCCTCGCCGACCGCCTCGATCACCGCCCGTCCGAACTCTCCGGCGGCGAGAAGCAGCGCGTCTCGCTCGCCCGCTCCCTCATCCTCCGCCCACGCCTGCTGCTTTGCGACGAACCCACCGGCAACCTCGATGAAGCCTCCGCCGAAATGGTGGCCACCCTCTTGCTCGAGCTGCACGCCCGCCAGGAGACCATCCTTATAGTAGTGACCCACAACCCCGCCCTGGCCGCGCGATTCTCCAAACGATACGAGCTGCGTCATGCGAACTTACACCCTGCTGGCGCGTAATCTCGCCTGGTACTGGCGCACCAACCTGGCCGTCTTGCTGGGCGTCGCCACCGCCACGGGCGTGCTCGGCGGCGCGGCCCTCGTGGGCGAATCCGTTCGCGCCACCCTGCGCGATCTGGTCCTCTCGCGTCTCGGCGGCACCGATTCCGTCGTCACCCGCAACGGCTTCTTCCGCGAGGATCTCGCCGCCACCCTCGAGCCCGCCGTCCCCGTGATCTCGCTCGGCGGCATCGTACAGGACGAGCGAACCGGCAGCCGCGCCCCCGGTGCCGAGGTCTACGGCGTGGACGCCCGCTTCTGCCCCGCACCGCCGCGCGGCCACGAGGTCCTGCTCTCCGCAGCCCTGCTCCGCGAACTCGCCGCCCAGCCTGGCGACGAGATCCTGCTCCGCATCCCCAAGCCCTCGGCCATCCCCCTCGAAACCCTGCACGGCCGCAAAGACGATGTCGGCAAGACCATCCGCCTCACCGTCGCTCAGCCCACCGCTCCCATCCGCGAGTTCTCGCTGCGCCCGCAGCAAGGCGACGTCCGCGCCGCCTACGTCCCCCTCGCCCTCCTCCAGCGCGACCTCAATCAACCCGGCAAAGTGAATACGATCCTAATCGCGCAAACCCGGGGACAGACGAGACCGTCCCAAGGCGCGCACGATACACCGCAACAGTACTCCGCATCCCCTGCGCCGCGTGGACGGCCCCGTCTGTCCCCCGGTTTGCGCCCCGTCCGTGATCCCTCGCCAACCGAACTGTTGCGCCGCCTCAAGGCCAACTACACCCTCGCCGATCTCGGCCTCCGCCTCCGCACCCTCACCAGTCCCGCCTGCCTCTCGCTCGAAAGCGATAGCGCGCTCATCCCCGACGCCGTGGCCGCCGCCGCCCAGTCGCTCCCCTTCCGCACCCAACCCATCCTCACCTACCTTGTTAATGGCATCCGCATCGGCAACCGCGAGGTCCCCTACTCCGTCGCGACCGCGCTCGATTCCTCGCTCGCCCCCGCCGCCGAAGACGGCATCGTGCTCAACGATTGGACCGCCCGCGAACTCGGCGCACGCGTCGGCGACACCGTCACCCTCGAATATTACGTCTGGCGCTCGGATTCCCGCCTCCACACCGAAACCACGCAATTCCGCCTCGAGCGCATCGTCCCGCTTGCCGGTGACGCCGCCGACCGCGACCTCGCCCCGGAATACCCCGGCATCACCCAGTCGCGCAGCTTCGCCGATTGGGACCCGCCGTTCCCCCTCGATCTCGCCCGCATCCGCCCCGCCGATGAGCAGTACTGGGACCGCTACCGCACCGCGCCCAAAGCCTTCATCCGCCTCGCCCGTGGCCGCGAGCTTTGGGGCACGCGCTTCGGCAGCCTCACCTCCATCCGCGTCTTCCCCGCAACCCCCGCCTTCGCCGAGGCGCTGCGCACTGCGCTCGATCCCGCGCAAGCCGGCCTCACCGTCATCCCCATCCGCGCCGAGAGCCTCAAGGCCGCCGAGGGCGCCACCGATTTCGGCGAGTACTTCATCTACTTCAGCTTCTTCCTCGTGGTCTCCGCGCTCCTGCTCACCGGCCTTTTCTTCAAGCTCGGCATCGAGCAGCGCACCCGCGAAATCGGCGTGCTCCGCTCGCTCGGTTTCTCGCCCTCGCGCATCCGCGGGCTGTTCCTGCTCGAAGGCGCCGTGCTTTCGGTAGCCGGAAGCGTTGCTGGCGTGGCCCTCGCACTGGCCTACGGCACGCTCGTGCTGCTGGGCCTGCGCACCTGGTGGTTCGACGCCGTGGGGACGCGCCTGCTTTCGCTTCACGCCTCCGCGCCCGGGCTCTCGATCGGCGCCGCCGCCGGTGTGATCGCCGGCCTCGCTTCCATCGCGTGGACCCTGCGCGGCCTGCGCGCCGTCACACCTCGCGGCCTGCTTGCGGGCGATTCGAAGAGCCAGCCCGCTCGATGGCGTTGGCTGGCCGCATGCGCCGCCACACTGCTCGCCGCCGTCTCCGCCTCGCTCGGCCAGACAGCCGGCTTCTTCGGCGCGGGCACGCTGCTGCTCATCTCCGCGCTGCTGTTCCAATCCGCCTGGCTGCACACGCGCCGTCCCGCGGTCATCGGCAGCCTCATCGCGCTCGGTCTGCGCGGAGTTCGCTACCGTCCGGGCCGCAGCGTGCTGTGCATCGCCCTAATCGCCTCGGCAACTTTCGTGATCGCCTCGCTCGACGCCTTCCGCCGCGATGCCACTCCAGCCGCCACCGCCGGCTTCTCTCTGGTTGCCACCGCCGATCTTCCGTCGATCCACGACCCCAACACCGAATCCGGCCGCGCCGCGCTGAATCTCCCGCCGCTCCCCGGCGTCCACTTCGTCCCCTTCCGCATGCGTGCCGGCGACGACGCCAGTTGCCTCAACCTCTACCAACCCCGCAACCCGCGCATCCTTGCGCCGCCGCCCTCATTCCTCCGCCGCACACCGGATCCCTGGCTTCTGCTCGAATCGAAACCCGCGAGCGGCGCCATCCCCGCCATCGCCGACGCCAACTCGCTTGAGTATTCTTTGCACCGCAAGCTGGGCGAAGAATTCGCAATGTCCGGTGTCCGCTACCGTATCGTAGCCGCGCTCCAGGACAGCATTTTCCAAGGCGAGCTGATCGTCTCCGAAGAGAACTTCCTCCGCCTGTTCCCCGGCGCCGAAGGCTACCGCTTCTTCCTGATTGACGCGCCGCCGGGCCAGGCCAGCGCCGTGTCGCGCTCGCTCACCGCCGCGCTCTCCGATTACGGATTCACGGTCCAATCCACCGAAGCGCTTCTGGCCAATTACCACAAGGTGGAGAACACCTACCTCGCGACGTTCCGCTCGCTCGGCGGTTTGGGCCTGCTTCTGGGCACCGTGGGGCTTGCCGCCGTGCTGATGCGCAACGTTCTCGAGCGCAGGCGCGAACTTGCCCTCCTTCGCGCCGCCGGCTACCGCCGCCGCCACCTGTTCACCATGGTGCTGGCCGAGAACGCCTATCTTCTATTAATGGGCTTGGCCACCGGCGCCCTTTGCGCCGCGCTTGCCACCGCGCCCGCCGTCTTCGCCCGCGGTGGACACGTGCCCGTCGCCTCGCTGGCCGTTCTGCTGGCCCTGGTAGCGGCGACCGGAATCGCATCGTCCGCCGCCGCCACCGCCGTAGCCCTGCGCGCCCCGCTACTAGGCGCCCTGAGGTCGGAGTGATGCCCGAAACCCGGGGACAGACGGAACGTTCACCTGATTTTCCAGCCGGCCGCTCATCGAAACGAGGTGAACGTTCCGTCTGTCCCCGGGTTTTCCCCCCGCTAGATCCTCCCGAACTTCGCCACCGCCTCCTTGATCGACCGGTACTTCTCGATGAACGGCAGCATGCTGTGCTCGGTATCGTCCAACGCCTGCGCCTTCTTCAGAACTTCCTCGGCCTTGGCGCGCGGGATCGCCACCACACCATCCTCATCGGCGCTGATGATGTCGCCCGGATTCACTCTCACGCCCGCACACGTCACCGGAACGTTGACGCCCCCGATCCGGTAGTGGTTGATCGTGGTCGAAGGCACCACGCCGCGGCTGTACACCGAAAACTGTATCTTGCGAATCTGCGGCGTGTCGCGCACACTGCCATCGATCACCGCTCCGGCGAATCCGCGGGCCTTCATAGCCGTCGCCATCAGCCCTCCGATGCCCGCGTAGTCCGCGCCATCCTCCAGCACCATCACGTACACCGAACCGGGCTTGCCATTGTCGATGGCGTCCAGCATGCCCTCCGACGCTTTCGATCCCTCCTGGTGCTCTTCCTTCTTAAGCAGCACGGTGACCGCCGGCCCCGCGAACTTCGTCGGAGTGAGCGCCCGCATCTCGTGCGACATGTAGGCCCGCTGATGGTACATCTGCTCGATGGCGTCGGAGACGGACGCCACCTCGACCAGCTTCAGCCCCTCGATGAGCGGATCGCCCGCGGGCTGCGCCACGAGGTGCGCCACCGTCCAGATGAAGAGAACCACGCCGCCAACCGCGGCCGTCCGCAATGCTTTCTTCATATCAGCTCCTTCTTCTTAATTGGCCGCGAGCAGCCACGCCCCCGCGGGTTAGTCGCGTCACGGCTTCGCCACGCCCAAGAGCGTTGTGAAGCTGGTGGCGTCGAGTTGGAACTCCGCTTTCCCATCGGTGACCGGCACGCGCGCGCCCTCCTGCATGCCGCGCTGGCTGTCGGTGACCCACACCCGCATCTCCTTCACGCCGGCGGGCAGACCGGTCAGCGTGGCGGGCCGCGTGGCGCCGTTGTTGACGATGTGCACGGTGTACGCACCCTCGGCGATGTTGCCGAACGCGGCGCAGGTGACGTTGGGTTTGCCGCAGTTCACGGGCAGCGCGAAGGAGCGCGGCGGCGTCGAGGCCAGTTGCTTCAGATTCCAGAAGCGGCGCGTGGGCCGCAGCGGACCGTCGTCGCCGAAGATGCCGCCGCCCGTCAGCACCGAGTAATCTGCGGTGAGTTGCCACTGCAAAATGGACCTGGGTTGGGCGATGGCCAGAATGCGCAGGTAGAGATTGATTTCGTAGAGCGCGAACGATTGCTCGGCGAAGATCCGCGGATACTCGTAGGCGGCGGCGTCCGTGCTGCCCTCGGCCACCACCAGCGGCACGTTCAACTCGCGGGCAGCTTCGTACCACTGTTTGAGAATCTCGTCGGTGCAGCCGCGCCAGGAGTGGAAGTCCACGATACCGATGTACCTGGCCGCTGCCGGATCGTGCAGGGCGGGCTGGATGAAGTCGATGGCGTTGGCGTCGGAAGTATCGCCGAGCGCAAGCTTGGTGGCGAGGCCCTTGGCGGCGAAAGTGGCGCCCAGTTTCCCGATGAGGCCGGCGTGCTCCCGCGGGGTCTGGCGGATGTCGATGCCGAGGTCGGATTCGTTGAAGCTGAAGATGGCCGCTTCCACGCCGTACTTCTCCTTGAGGAACACCAGGTAACTGGCGATGGATTCGCGGATGCGTTCCATCTTGGCGGGGTTCAGCGGATTGCCGCGTGGCTCACCAGGCTGTTGCGGCGCTCCACCGCGGATAACGCCCAGCACCGCCCACGCCGGCCCGGACCACGCGCTGACGATAATGGGCATTCCCTTCCGCGCGAGTTTTTGGGCCATCTCCATGGCCTGTTGGACCTTGGGGTTGAGGTTCCCGGCGCGCGCAGCGGCCAGCGGATCCGTGGTCTCGTCCGGCTGCCACAAGGCCCAGGGCATCGCCACGCGCCCCCACGCCACGCGCATGTTCTCCAGGTTGTAATCGGCCACCTGGGTATCGAGCCGGCTTTGCAGCCGGAAGTTGCCGCCGAAGCCATCGAAGAGCTGGCCCGGATGGGTGGCATCCAGCGCAATCGGCACGGGGCCGCGGTCTGGTTCGCCCGTGACCTTGAACGAGAACGTCTTCCCGGCCGTCTGCCCAGCGGTGGCTTTGCCGGAGATCAGCGTCAGCAGCACCTGCACGTCGAAGTTGTTTTTGCGGCGGTCATCCCGGATGATGATCTGCGTGGGCTCGCTGAACGTCACCTCGATCTGCCGTGTGCGGGAAAGGAACCGCGCGCCGGTAGCGGTGGCCCGCAGGTACTCGTTCTGCTCCTCCGCACCGGGCGCGAGAGATGTCCGCGCCCTGGCCGGTGCCACCGGTTCGATCAGCTCGACCGCGCCGCCGGAGAAAACCTCGGCGGGCAGTTGAATGCCGAGGAACGCTCCGCCGATGGCGGCGTCCTCGGGAGCGGTGAACTCGAGATGGATCTTCGCGGTCCCCGGCCCGGTGTCCTCGACCACTTCCTTGGCGGACATCACCCAATTGTTGATTTCCTGCGGGTCGCGAAATTCCTTGGGCGTCCGCATTTGGACGGTGACGGTCTCGACCTTGCCGTTGCGGTTGTAACTGTTAGTCTGGCGCTCGCGGCCCGTGCAACTGACGCCGGCCATTTCCGGCTGGGCCACGCACATGCTGGTGCCGAATTCCAGGAGATGGCCGTCCACGCGGATGCCCGTCAGGTTGCCCCACGCCATAACTTCCGGCTGTCCGAAGGCGGCCGGGCAGGTGGCGATCAGCGCCGCCAGGCCCGCGGCGACGGTGACACGCGAGCTGCCGATCTGGGTCATTGGGTACGATGATAACCCGGATCAACCTACGTCGCGGGCGGATCGCGCACCCGCCCCACACGCTACTGGAGGCGGATGTTGTCGAGCGAAAAATCGAAGGCGCCGAGTTTGGGGCCGCCGGACCAGACGATGGCCATGATGTCGCTGCCGTCAACCGGGCCGAAACTGGCGAAGGGGATGGTGACCTGCTTCCACTCGGGGCCGGCTACGAAGGTCTGGGTGGCGGGGCGGTATCCCAAGCGCTGGGAGAAGAGCATGATCTGATAGGTCTGGCCGTCGCCCTTGGCCCAAAACTGAATGGCCTTGCGGGCGGAGAGATTGGCGGGCGCCATGGGCGCGGCGCCCGGCGAGAACATCACGCCGGACCAGGGGTACGCGAAGCCTTGCGTGACTTCGCCCGTCACGTGCAGGGCTCTCTTGCTGCCTTCGGCGCCGCCCGCGGCCACTGCCATTTTCGCCGTGGACTTGCCGCCGGCCATCGCATCGGTGGAGAGGGACCAGCCGGCGCCGAAGCGCGCCTGCGGTGCGTCCTCCTGTTCGAAATCGGCGATCAGCCCCGATTCCGAGCCTGCGGGCGGCGGGGCGGTCCTCGCGGCGGCCTGGTCGGCGAACTGTTTGGCGGCGGACGCTTTCCACGCCGCGCGGTCGATGGGTTGGCCGGCTTCCCACACGGCCACGATGTCGCGGGTCTGGCGAATATCGGCGGTGGGGTCGCCGTTTACAAGGACGAGGTCGGCGCGCTTGCCGGGCGCGATCTGGCCGCGGTCATCGAGGTGGAAGGCGGCGGCGGGAGCGGCGGTCGCGGAGCGCAGGGCTTCGGCGGGCGTGAGGCCGGCGCGGACCAGAAGTTCCAGTTCCCCATGGACGCTGGCGCCTTGCGTGGTGCCCGGGTTGCCGGCGTCGGTGCCGGCGAGGATGGGGACACCGGCGGCCTTCAGTTGGCGGACGGCATCGGAGGCGCCATCGCAACTGACTTTCGCGGGGAGGTTGAAATGGGCCTGCAGGGCGGCGACTTCGGAGGGGGGAAGGTAGGGCTTGAGCCGCGCGTCGTTGGCCAAATCGGCGTCGAAGCTGGTGGCGCACATGGTGTTGAGGACGGTGAGCGTGGGGACGACGAAGATGTGGTGCGCGCGGGCGACCTTGCCGAAATCCGGGCTGGAGGCGGGACCGGCGAACAGGTGCGCCAGGCCATCGGCGCCGGCATCGATGGCGTCCAGCGCCTGCTGCAGCGTGCCGATGTGAACCACGAGGAGCTTACCGCGCTTATGCGTGGCATCGGCCAGGGCCTTCAGGGTGGCCTTCGACAGCGTGGGCGTGGGCGTCGGAATTCCATACTCGAGGGCGTCATCGTAGACCGCCTTGATGTAATCAGAACCCTCGGCGATGCGCGCGTCCACCCATGCCTGCGCCTCTTCGGGGCGGGTGAGGGTGGGGACCTTGATGCCGTACTCGGTGCCGTGGCCGCCAGGCGCGGTGGCCAGGAAGCCGGCGGAGCGGAGGTTGACGTAGTTGGGCAGCGCGCCCTCGCTCTGCTGCTTCCGGATGCCGGCGGCGGTGGCGGCGTCGGTGAACATGTCGAGATCGGTGGTGACGCCGAAGATGGGCGCCTGTTCGAGCGAGGCGGGCGAGAGGGTGTGGGTGTGGGCGTCGATGAGGCCGGGGAGCAACGTTTTGCCGGAGCCATCCACGATGGTTGCGCCGGGCGGGCGGGGGATGGCGGCGGCCACGGAGCGGATGATGCCGCCCTCGACCAGGACGCTGCGGTTATCGAGCGTGCGGGCGCCATCGAACACGCGCACGTGCTCGATGAGGAGCGGTTGGGGTGCGGGCTGCGCCATGGCGGCGGCCGCGGAGACGGTGCAGACGAGCAAGGTGGAGAGTGCTTGGTTCATGACTCAGGTTCGCATGAGGGCGGCGCGGCGGGTAGTGGGGAGTGTCAGGCGGCGGCGGTGACAAACGTCACGTTTCCGGCGGGGCAGCCCGGTGCAGATAATGCCTTCAATGGTGCAGTTTTCGCCGCTTCAGCGCCTCATCGCGCGGTGACTCTGTTTATTCGTCTGGGGATCCGCAATGGCGGTGAACGTGCCCTAAGTTTACAGTTGGGGCATGCACAAGCAGGCCATTTCGGAAATTGGAGAACATCTTGAGCACACTAACGACACTTACGGAAACGGCCTCGGAGTTTGGTAAAGAGGCTAGAGAATCCATCGAGGAAATGGGCCGGACCGCAGGAAAGAGGATGGACAAGACGCGGGACGAGACGGGGGACGCGCTCCACTCGGCCGCCTCGTCCGTTCGCGATACGGGGCGCAGGGGTTCCAAGGCGATAGACGACCTGGCTACCGGGACGGCGAACCGGCTGGATGCGACGGCGTCCTATGTGCAAGATCACGATCTTGGACAGATGTATGCTGGTTTACGGAGGTTCGGCCGGCGGCATCTGACTGGCACCGTGGTAGCCACGGCCGGGATCGGCTTTCTGACCGGACTCGTTTTGTGCCGGGTGACACACCCGTCCTGCAAGAAGGCCTGAACATCGGCAAGCGAAGAATGGCCGGCGGGGCGGCGTGCCAGGAAGGGCCGCCGCCGGCACAAGGGGGCCAAGAATGGAGCGTAAATGGGAAAGAAGATAGGTATAGGTTGTGCCGGCCTGGCAGTGCTCTTCGTGTTGATCCTGGCGGTTTCCGTAAGCGGGACTTACAACACGCTGGTGCAACTCGATCAGGCCACGCAAGCGCAGTGGGCTCAGGTGCAGAACGCGTATCAGCGGCGCGCCGACCTGGTGCCCAACCTGGTGGCAACCGTCAAAGGCGCCGCCAACTTCGAAGAGGGCACCATGACGGCGGTCACGGAGGCGCGCGCCAAGGTTGGCCAGGTTACGCCAGCGGCCATGGCGGATATCACCAAAGATCCGGGGGCCTTCGCGCGGTATCAGCAGGCGCAGCAGGGGTTGTCTTCGGCGCTATCTCACTTGCTGATGGTTACCGAGAACTATCCTCAGCTCAAGGCGACCGCCAACTTCCGCGACCTTCAAGCGCAACTCGAGGGCACGGAGAACCGCATTACGGTGGAGAGGCAGAGGTTCAACGAGGCGGCCCAAGCGTTCAACACGCGCCGGAGCAGTTTTCCAACAGTGATGATCGCAGGCTTCTTCGGCGATAAGTTCGCAACCAAGCCTTACTTCCAGGCACAATCGGGTAGCGAGAAGGCGCCCGAGGTGAAGTTCTAAGTTGATGCCGCGACGAAGCTCGCTTGTCCTTCTCGCCATGGCTTCGGTCGCGCTCTCCTACGCGGCCGAGACGCCTATCCCCGCATCGCCAGCGCAATGGGTGACGGACACCGCGAACTTCCTATCGCCGGAGACGGCGCGCACACTGGACGCCCGGCTCGCAGCTTACGAGCAGGCAACCGGGCATCAGTTGCTCGTCTACATCAGTCCTACGACCGGCGATGCGCCGATCGAGGACTGGGCGGTCCGCGCCTTCGCCAAGTGGAAGGTGGGCCGGAAGGGGCTGGACGACGGGCTGGCCTTGTTCATCATGGCCCGGGACCACAAAATGAAGATCGAGGTGGGCTACGGGCTGGAAGCCGTGGTGCCCGACGTCATCGAATCCCGGGTGATCAACGAGGTGCTGGCACCTGGAATTCAGGCGGGCCACCCCGACGAGGCGGTGACGGCGGCTATCGACTCGCTTATCGGAACCATCGGCGGGCAGGCTGGTTCGCCGCCGGCAACGCCAGCGGGGCAGCGGGCACAGTCCAGACCATTGAGCCTGTTTCAATGGTTCGTCTACGGTATTCTCGCGATCCTGTTTCTGGCATTCGCGATTACCCACCCGACGCTGGCCTTTTACCTCCTGGCCAGCATCATTTCCGGCGGGAGCGGTGGAGGGGGCGGCGGCGGTGGTGGATTTAGCGGCGGCGGCGGACGGTCCGGCGGCGGGGGAGCGAGCGGATCATGGTGAGCATCGACAAGGAGCGGATCAAGCGGGCGATTCAGAACGCCGAGAGGCGGACTAGCGGCGAGATCCGCGTGTCCGTGTCGGGACCATTCTGGGGCGATGTCCGGAGGGCCGCGGAGAAGGCGTTCGAGCGGCTCGGCATGACCGCGACGCAACATCGCAACGCCGTATTGCTCTTCGTGGTGCCGGCGCGGCGCAAGTTCGTGGTGGTGGGCGACAGCGGCATCCACGAGAAGGTTGGCCAGGAGTTCTGGCATCACGTGGTCCGCACGGTGACGGAGAAGTTCAAAGCGGGAGATGTAACGGGCGGCCTGGTGGCTGGGATCGAAGCGGTTGGCGAAGACCTGGCAAGGCACTTCCCTCGCGAGGCCGGCGGGGACACGAACGAGTTGCCGGACGACGTCGATTTCGGCTCAGGGGACTGAGGCGCCGCGCCCGGTGTACACTCGGAGCGTGGCCGGCACGATGCTTGTCGCGCACTTTCGCTTCTACGCCGAACTTAACGACTTCCTACCGCCGGAGCGCCGCTTCGCGGAGTTCGCGTACGATTTCCTGGACGTGGCGGCGGTGAAGGACCGCATCGAATCGTTCGGCGTGCCGCACACGGAAGTCGATCTGATCCTGGCGAACAGCGAGCCGGTGGATTTCGCCTACCGCGTGCGCGACGGCGACCGCATCAGCGTCTACCCGGTTTTCGAGGCGTTCGATATCGGTGGGCTGAGCCGGCTGAGGCCGGAGCCGCTCCGCGATCCGCGGTTCGTGCTGGACGTTCACCTGGGGCGGCTGGCAGCGTATCTGCGGATGCTGGGGTTCGACACGCTGTATTGGCGGGAGTGCGCGGACGAGCGGTTGGCAGAGGTCTCGCGCGCGGAGCACCGGATTCTATTGACCCGCGACTTGGGGTTACTCAAGCGTGGCGCGGTTACGCACGGGCACTACGTGCGGGCGACTCATGCGAGGCAACAACTGGCGGAGGTGGTGGAGCGGTTTGACTTGGCGCGGCTGATGAAGCCGTTCTCGCGGTATATGAAATGTAACGCGGCGCTGGAGTGGGTGGAAGGAAGCATACCGGAGCGGTGATGGGGTGCTTACCCGTGGTCTCATGATTTGCCTTCGTCAGCGGCAGCGCCTACAATGGACCTCGAAATGTCGATACTGCCCTTAGTTTCGTTCCTGCCGTTCCTGATCCTGTTCATCTATGTCGTCGTGGCCGGATTCGGGCTTTGGCTGGCTTGGCAGTTTGTCAGCGCCTTCGCGAGCATCGCTCGAAGTCTGGAGGACATCGCCGCGACATATCGAAGCAACAGAACGAATCCCTCATCCACCGGTGGACATATGTGATTGGGGGACATGGCGCAAGAACGAGGACACCGAGGCCTGTAGGCGGCAGCTACGGAAGCCAGGGCCTCGGAGTACCTCCCGCATAACACGCAATCCCGGACACAACGCCGATGTTCAGGACTGGTGTCTGGATTGCGGGTCAACCCCACGGACCGCGCGGATTCGAGCGGCATCTTCGTAGAACACGATCTGCATCCCGTCCACCGCCCATGCCTTGGCGTAGGCGTTGACCTTGTCCTCCTCCGTTTCCCGCCATCCGGGCTCGGGGTTGGTAATCGGGCGGTAAGGCCGGTCGAGCAGCAGAAGGCCACCCGGCTTGAGCGCCTCCCGGAGACGCGCAACGTACTTCGGATCCACTGTGGGGGCGTCCGTATAGACAAAGTGGATCAGGTCCCACTGTTCCTTCCCGTAATCGAAATCTTCGAAGCTTGCCTTTACCGTTTTGATGTGGGTGCCGGCCTTCGCGGCATTGGCCTCCGCGATTCTCAGCCCCTCCTCCGCCACGTCGAATCCGGTGACGTCCCGCCAGACATACCGCATTGCGGCCCTGTCCCATGGCTACGTCCAGCGCCTTTCCGGGTTTGAGGTCCTTGATGGTTGAGACCAGGAACGCGTTCGGCTCGAGCGTGAAGCGATCCTGTTCCGGAGCGCGGTTGAGCCGATTGAAGCCAATGGCCGAGATTTGTCGCTGGTGCCCGGGATTCTCGTTAGTCAGCTTGGGAATGAGGGCGAGCCGCGCATCCGCGTGTGCCGGGGTGAGTCCGCTTTCGATCAGTTTGGGGCGGTAGTCCTGCAGCGAGGTAGCCGTGTTTGTTGGCGCAGTTGCCCAGTCAATGAGCTCGCGCCAGATCTTGTCGTTGTCCGGAGCTTGGGCCGCCAGTGACGTGCAAGAAAGCCAGGTAACCAAAGCAAGACGCAGTTGTAACTTGGACATGGTTGTTCCTCCCGCCAGTTTCAGAAGGGCGCCTGCCAACAACAGATAGCCTCATCCGAAAGCGTAGATCGCTCGGGCCGCTGTTGTCCAACCCCGGCGTGGCAGTTGGCCTTCGATCACCTTCAGGGTGCCGATGTTAACAGTGGCATCGAACCTGCCATATCGAGCGTGAACATGCGGCGGACGATGGTCGTTAAGATACGCCCGGATCGAAATGAAGGTTCGAGGTTGCGGCTAATAACGGTGGTGAGCCGTGGATTCTCACGCCTGGAGTCCGTCCCATGACCAGTGTGGGATGCCGAGGCCATAGGGGACATCATCGGCGGACCGGTGGTAGCGGGACATCGCTGTAGTGGTCGCCCAGGCGAAGTAGTCGTGCAGCACTTGCCGCAAAACAGCGTCGTTGGCTAGTCCGACATCGGCCAGAGCCTGGTCGAAGCAGGCAATCGCGCGGCGATCCATTTCATCGTGCTCCCCGTTCCCGCTATGCATCTTGACAACGGTGGTCTCGTCACCATAGGCATCGGAATACGTGGCCGGACCACCGAGTGCCTCGGCCCAGTAAGCGGCGAGTCGCTCGACATGCTGCGGGTGGAAGCCGTGGCTGAACGCATGGGCGACCACGTCGTCGGCCATCACCCGACGATGCCAGGCGTCGGCAAGACGGCGCAATCCGTCGTTGCCACCCGCAGCCTCGAAGACAGTTTGCATGCATCCATGGTGACAATCCCCCCGAATATATGCAAGCCGATGGTTGAGGCGAGTTCAGTTGGGTGACACCGTCGGGCTGGACCCGCAGAGTATAGCTTTCGGCTATTCGCTCAGCGTTTACGAACGTTTTCCGCGCGCGATTCGAGCCTGCCGATTGCGGTCTCCAAAGCGCCGACTTGGCTGCGGGAGTACGGTGCGTCAAGGGTGTCAGGAAGCTGGGCGTCAGATTTGGCAACTGGTTGACCGTCGAACGGGGGCAAGCACTTTGGTGGACGAATGGACAATGGCTTCCGGATCGGGAGCCGGGCGGCTAATCCGGCGTGTGGATAGCGCACGAGGATTTACCTCCGGGTCTCCCTCGAAGGGTTGGATATTGTGGTATCCATAGTCACTGGATCTGGGCTCAGAACATGGATCGCGCCGGGAGAAACGGCCCTGCGCGCGCCGGCCGGGAAACCGGGAGGGGGAAACGATGAACATCCTGTTGTGGATCCTGCAGGCGCTCGCCGCGCTGATGTACGGAGCGTCGGGGGTAATGAAGGTCTTCATGTTCGACAAGGTAAGCAAGGACGTCCCGTCCTTCGGTGCGTTGCCGCAGGGAGCCTGGATGGCCCTCGGCATCCTCGAACTCGTTTGCACGGCCGGTCTGATCGTGCCCGCAGCCTTCCACTGGAAGCCGGGGCTCACGGCGGTGGCCGCCACGGTCCTGGCGGTCGAGAGCCTGGTGTTCATCGGGGTGCACGCCAAGTACCGCGAGATGACGTCCATCATCTTGAGCGGCGGGCTGGGCCTCCTCATGGCGTTCATCGCGTACGGCCGGATGGTCCTGAATCCGATCTTCTGAACGGCGGTTGCGCCTGGCGGCGCTGCGCGGCGAGATTCCGCGGTGCCCGGGATATGGGCGGGTTCACTGGAAAGGCGGACACTTCCGGCGGATGAGGGAATGCGTGGAGGGAGTGTAGGAGCGCGGTGATGAGGTGAGTGCGGAGAGGGCTTGTCCTGCCGGGCGCCTTTTGATTGAGCGCTAACGCGATACGACAAACCGATGTCGAACGCGCCAATTGTCAGGGGCGCGCGATCGGAGTTGGTGCCCGGTAGAGCACGTGACGCTTCAGTCTTGGCTCCTCGACACAGGGATGATCGAAGTCACCCTCCAGGTCTCGGCGCATTCCGATCCTCTCCATGACCCGGATCGACCTAAGGTTGGCCGTCGCCGTGAAGGCGACAACCTGTTCCAGCATCAGGTTCTGAAATGCCATAGCGAGAACGGCGGCTGCGGCTTCGGAGGCCAGCCCCATCCCCCAAAAGGACCGGACAAGCCTCCAGAGAATCTCCACGCAAGGGGTGAAGTGCGCTTGAAATTCCGGAACAGACAAACCTACGATGCCCGCGAACCCGCCTTGTACTTCCACCGCATATACACCAAAACCTCGGTGATGAAATCCCTCTCTGAGTTGGATGAGCGCGGCACGGCTTTCGTCGGGGGAGAGTACGCGCGGAAAGAACGCCATTACCAGCGGGTCGGAGTTCATGACCGCAAAGGGGTCTGCGTCTTCGGGCCGGAACTGGCGTAACCACAGTCTCGGCGTGACGATTTCGGGCGGAGCGACGTTCATCCACCAAATCATATCGCCCCGAACACTTGCCCGAAAACGCCACGCCATGCGTGTGATTTGTCCGGGTAACTCTTGTGTCACGCACTACTCTTCCAGTGGCGTTCGTGGGCCGCCTGCGACCATGCCCGGGATGCGGGCGGGTTTACCGGATGGGCGCGCAGTTCCAGTTGGCAGGCCACAAGAGCGGCACTACTCGGCCCGAAGCGCCTCCGTCGGATCCACGGACGCCGCCCGCCGCGACGGCAGATAACCGGCGAGCGCCGCCGATACCATCAGTACGAACGGCACTAATGCATAAGTCAGAGGATCCAGCGGACTAATCTCGAACAGCAACGACTTCATCAACCGCGTCAGGCACAATGCCGCTCCCAGCCCGATTGCTACGCCGATTCCCGCCAATGCCAGCGCGGAACGCACGAACATGCGTTGTAACCCGCCTGACTGGGCGCCGAGCGCCAGGCGAATTCCGATCTCACGGCGCCGCTGCGAGACGGTATACGAGATCACACCGTAGATGCCGATGATACCGAGTAGCAGCGCCATCGCACCCGCGATCCCCAGCATGACCAGCGTGAAGGAAGTTCGGGCGAGGGATTGACCATAGATTTCCTGCATGGTGCGTACCGACGCTACCGGCAGACTGGCATTCACCGACCAAACGGCCTGCCTCACCTGGTTGAGAAAGCCCTCGGTTCCGGTGCGATCGCTGCGGACGACGAACGTCATCGTACGGACGGCGTTCAGCGGAGAAGGACCGTATATGTCGTCCATCATCGAAGGCCAGTAGACGATTGCGGGCGCCTTCTCCTGGACTCCGTTCTCGCGGACGTCCTGCACGACGCCGATCACTTCCCGCCATGCCATTGCCGGAAACTCACGGATTCGCTTCCCCACCGCCGCGGGTGGCGTACCCCACAACTCGCGGGCCAGATTCTCGGACACCATCGCGACCGGCCGTTGGCCGTAAACCTCGGTCCATGTCAATTCCCGGCCTGCGACGATGCGTGTGCCGGCCGTGTGAAAGAAGCCGGGGGAGACATACTTGAAGAAGCGGAGTGGCGCATCCTGGCCGGCGGGATACACCTTGTCCTCGGCAGAAATCTCGTTCCACATGGAGTCGAACCCCTCCATGGGCATGGCGCTCGAGAATCCGGCGGAGGTCACGCCGGGAATGGCCGCCAACTTATCCGCGATGTTGTTCTGGATGCGGGTAACCTGTTCCGGGCTCGCGACCAGGGACTCGGGAATGGAGACCCGCATCGTTTCGAGATGCCTGGCGTCGGCGAAGCCCGGCTCGACGGTTCGCAGTGCCTGGAAGGTTCGAATCATTAAGCCAGCGCTGACCATCAGTACCAGCGCCAACGAAACCTGAGTGACGACCAGAAGATTGCGGGCGCGATGGCGTTCCCGGCTGACGCTTTGCGTCCGCCCCGCGCTGCGGAGAACCGCGGAGATGCGCGGGCCGGCGTATTTGAGAGCCGGGATCAGCCCGAAGAACAGACCCGAGAGCAGGGAGAGAACCAGCGTGAAGCAGAGCGTCCGCGCATCCATGGAGATTTCGCCCAAGCGAGGAAGGTTCGCCGGACCGATCGCCACCAGAAGGCGCAGTCCCTCGACGGCGAGTCCTATTCCGAGTACGCCGCCCATAAGTCCGAGCAAGGTGCTTTCGAGCAGCAGCACGCGGACGATTCGCATCCAACTGGCGCCCAGCGAGGCCCGGACGGCCAGCTCCTGCTGGCGCGATTCCGCCTTCACCAGTAACAGATTGGTTACGTTGGCGCAGGCAATCAGCATCACCAGGCCGATGGTCCCCATGACCACCCAAAGGACGTTGCCGACGTTCCCCACCACCTCTTGTTTGAGGGGACGAAGGGCGGGCGCGATTCTCCAGGTCTCATAGAATCGGCCATTGGTGCCAGGGCCGTTCGACCAGGAATCCATCCAGACGGGCACCAGTCGTGCCAGGTCCGCATTGGCTTGCGCGATGGTTACTCCCGGGTTGAGCCTTGCGATCCCCTGGAACCCGAAGCCAGCCAGAATCACCTTCCCACGGTCGAAGGCTAGAGGAACGATCAGGTCCGCATCCGCGTTGACGACGCGAAAATCCCGGGGCATGACGCCGACGATTTCGCGGGAGCGCGAATCGAGGGTAATGTTGCGCCCGATCGCCGACCGGTCTCCCCCGAAGCGCCGCTGCCAATATCCGTAGCTGAGCATCACGGTTTCCCGGCCGTGCGGAAGTTGATCGGCGCGCAAGAGCCAACGCCCGGCCGAGGGTGGGACGCCGAGAGTTTGCAAAACGCCATCGCTGACGGCAAGTATGCGAACCTGTTCCGGCTCCGCTAACCCCGTGACGTTCGCCGTGCCGGCGACCCACACGCCCAACGATTGAAACGTCCGGTTTTGCTCGCTGTAAGTGAAGTACATGGAAGGCGAGAGGCGCAGTCCGTCGGAGAAACTTGCCAGCCCGGCGGCGCCCGGAGCGATCTGCCGGAGTGCCACGAGTTCCTCCGCGTGGGGATAGCGCAGCGGCCTCAGTAGCACGCTACTGACGACGCTGAAGACCGCCGTGTTAGCGCCGATTCCAATGGCGATTGTGAGCAGGGCGACCGCCGTGAACACCGGACTGTGGCGCAGGGTGCGCAGGCTGTAGCGGACATCGCGGCCGATAGTATCCAGGAAACCGATGGTGTTCATTTTGTAAATTTCCTCTCGAATCAGTGCGCCGTTCCCTAACTTGCGGCGGGCCGCGGCGCGAGCCTCGCCGTCCGGCATTCCACGCGCGATGTTTTCGTCCGTCTCGATCCGCACATACGACTCGATCTCTTCGAGCCGCTCCCGATCCCATTTCGCCCGTCGAAAAAAACGTCCCAAGCCCATCGCTATTGCTCCGCGGCCGGTTTCAGAATGCGGCCTATCGCTCGAACCACTTGCTCCCAACGGGCGGTCTGCGTGTTCAACTGTTCCCGGCCCGCCGGCGTCAACCGGTAATACCTGGCCCTGCGATTGCTTTCCGAAGTCCCCCAGAAGGAAGCGACCCAGCCGCGATCCTCAAGCCGGTGCAAGGCGGGGTACAAGGAGCCGTGTTCAATCTGGAGCACATCCTCCGAATCGTGCTCGATGACATGCGCGATGGTGTGACCATGGGCCGGACCCAGGATGAGGGTCTGAAGGACAAGCATGTCGAGAGTTCCTTGGAGCATCTCGCTTTGGAGGGGGGATTCGCGCCTTGGCATGTTCCGCAGTATACTCCAGTCGATGGTCTACCTGTCAAGCATACTATATATACGCCGCACAGCCGATTTGGTTCCGAAATTGTTCGAAAGATCGTCTGGTGGTAGACGGACAGTTCCGCGGGCGAAACGCCGAAGTGACCGGACGGGCCGGCCGCAACCATGCACAACGGTTAATGGGGAGAACCGAATGGCGCGTGACAAAGGTCTGGAGGAACTGCTGAACGACGATCTCGCGAAGGTTCCGGGTTTGAGCCAGAAGGCCATGTTCGGCGGCTGGGCGTGGTTAGTGTACGGCAACCTTCTGTGCGGAGCCCGCGATGACGGCATGCTGGCCAGACTCGGCAAAGGCAATGAGGCCTGGGCGTTGGGTATTCCGGGCGTTGTGCCGATGCTGTCGAGAGGCAAGAGAATGCAGGGATGGGTGAGAGCTTCCGCGGATGCGTGGGGCGATGACAACTTACGGCGTAAGCTACTGGCGGCAGCGCTCAGTTTTAATGGCACATTGCCGCCAAAATAGGCCGTGGCAGGACCGGAAACAAATGCGGCGCTGGAGCGGCCGGGTTAACCCGTGTAAACGCCAGTCCCGGTCCGCGGCATGAAGCGGATCGCCGGGGAGTCAAGCTACCGATGGCAATTGCATTTCGTTCGGGGAACGGGGTATATTCGGACTCATCATCCTGGAGAACCCTATGAAGAATACCTATAGCCGCCTTGAATTCGCGGGTGTGTTGACGGCTGTGTTCGCGGTTCCGCTACTAGCGCAAGAGGACGTCGACGATGTTACGAATGGGCTGCTGGCACAGGCTAATTCGGTGTTGGAATCGAAGGGGTATAGCCTGACCAGTCGATGCCGGAACTGGCTGCGCGAGTATGTGCGGGAGGGAGTTGCAAGGATGTTCAAGGAGAAAGAGCAGGCGAAGTTACCGGAGGCGCGGGCAAACATACGGAGGTTCGCAAACAAGATGATCGAGGAACGAATGCCATCCTTGGGCAAGGTCATCGACGACGAGGCATTCGCCAAGACCAAGAGCGCCCTGTGCCCCTTGTATCCGTTTTGCTAACGGCTAGGCCGGACAACCATGACGCCGATTGAATTGGGACTGAGCTATGCCAAAGAGCTGAGCACGCAGCTCATCACGCTCTCCACCGGATTGCTTGGTTTAAGCATTACGTTCGGCAAGGAGGTTCTGGGGCGGGCCGGGGATTCCAAGATCGCCACGCTGAAGTTTGCGTGGGGGTTGCATGTGGCGTCGATCGTCTTCGGCATTTGGCACCTGATGGCCCTCACCGGCGCCATCATGCCGGGCGACGCGCAGCCGGCATTTCCGGCTTCGCTTGGGTTCAGCGCCAGAGGACCCGCCGCCGCACAGGTTCTCACCTTCGTCTTTGGAACGCTGCTGCTGGTCGTGTTCTACGGGCGGCGGCTGGGTGGTCCGCGCGCAGCGGAGAGATATCAGCTAGTCACCTGTCCGGAGGACGGACTGGAAGCGAAATTGAATTCGACCGCCGCGGATGGCTGGCAGGTAGTGTCGGTTTCGGCAGCCGGTACCGGCCGTTGGTCCATCGTCCTGAAGCGGTAACACCGGGAGCCGCGGCTTAGTTACTTCGCCGCCTTAGTTAGCCAACCATTTACCTTCATCCACTCCTCCAGCCGGTCCAGGTAATGGTCGGCGCCGCCGCCTTTCTTGCCGAAGCCGTGCTGGCCGGTTTGGAAGACGTGAAGCTCGGCGGGCAGGTTGGCTTTGCGCCAGGCGCCAAAGAGGTCGATGGAGCCCTGGTATCCGACGGATTGGTCGTCGGCTGCCACGGCGATGAACAGCGGCGGCGCGCCTTCGGGCGGCGGGGCCGAGCTGGCGCCGGCGGCGTAAATAGGGGCGGCGAAATCCGGGCGGCCATCGGCGGGGCCATACACCGTCGAGAGCGCCACCGCGCCTCCGGCCGAGTAACCGATGATGCCGATGCGGTTGGGAAGCGCGCCGAACCCGGCGGCACGCTGGCGCAGAAGGCGCACGGCTTGCTGGCCATCGGCGCCGCCCAACTCGCGCACGTTCTGGCCGGCTTGCGGACCGGTGGCGGCTGGACCTCCGTTGGACGGGGCATGCGGCACGGCGGGATCGACATATGCGGTGCGGTACTTCAGGACGAACGCATCTACACCCATTTGATTCAGGCTGCGGGCGACATCCACGCCTTCATAGGACATCATGAGCGTCCAAAAGCCGCCGCCGGGCGCGACGATCATGGCGGTGCCCACGGCCGTCGACTTATCGGCGGGATAGTAGAGTAGCACGGGCCGGGAGACGTTCTGCGCCTGCGGGCGGTCCGCGGTGCCTCCGGATATCTCGGGGTAGTTCCAGTTCTCCGAACCGGGCGCCACGCCGGGATAGAGCGGGATTTCGCGGGCGGGCGGGGGCAGTTGCGCCCAGGCCAAGACGGCCGATGCGGCCAGAAGACAAGTTAGTGGGATTGCAGTGCGCACTGGAATTCTCTTTACTCCTCCGCGGAGGGCGGACTTACGCTCGCTTGATGAGACGGATCAAGAAGAGAAACACCACCGCACCAATCGTAGACATGACCAGACGGCCGATCAGCCCGCCGGCGAAGATGCCGAGCATGCCGAAAAGTATGCCGCCTACGAAGGCGCCGATTATGCCTATGACCAAGTCTCCCAAAAGGCCGTAGCCGCTGCCTCTCATCAACTGGCCAGCGATCCAACCGGCGACCGCGCCGATGAACAGGAACATCAGAAAGTGCATATCGTCTCCTCTCATTTCAAGCCGGCCAGGGAAGCCCCATGGCGCTGGCTCGTGGAACAATCATGACCGAAATGGGAAGCGCGCGCAACGTGGCCTCGCGGAGTGTGCGACAATTTGGCTGTAGTTCAAATCCACTTATGGCCGCGGCCCCACTCGCCGCGCGGAGGCCATGCATGATCACAAACCACTTCAATCGCTAATCCAACACGCAAACGACCCAAGGTTCCAACACTTGCGGTCTCTGCAGACTCCTCAAGGCCGGTCGCGCACCGGTACTTACCTGATCGAAGGCATACGGCACGTGGCTCGCGTGGCCGAGGAACACGCCGCGATCCAGTCACTGTTTCTCTCGCCCGAGTGCCTGACTAATCCGTTCGGACAGAAGCTGGCGCGGCGGCTGTGTCAATGCGGAATCCCCAGCGAGCGGCTCGCTCCGCAACTCTACCGCGGCCTCACTCTGGCGGCGGAGCCTCAGGGATTGGGCGCCGTCGTGCGGCAGCAGTGGACTCCCATAAAGGATGTCCGGCCGGGAGCGGGTTCACTGTGGGTCGCGGTGGAATCCATCGACTCGCCGGGAAACCTGGGCACCATCATCCGAACCGCCGAGGCGGCCGGCGTCAGCGGGATCGTCGCGATCGGCGGCAGCGCCGACCCGTACGATCCGGCGGCCATCCGGGCGAGCATGGGGTCGCTATTCTCGCAAAAGCTGGTGCGCTGTTCGGTGAGGGAATTCACAGACTGGGCGAGATCGTTCGGCGTCGCGCTGGTAGGTTCCTCGCCGGCGGGGTTGCTCGACTATCGGGGCTTCCGATGCCGATGGCCGGCGGCGCTGCTCGTTGGGAGCGAGAAACACGGGCTATCGGACCAGCTCGCGGAGGCGTGCGACTTCACGATTCGCATCCCGATGGTTGGCCAGGGCGACTCGATCAATGCGGCGGTGGCCGCTGGCATCATGCTCTACGAGCTCTTCGACCAGCGGCGGGCGGCGCCGGGCAGGGGCATGGAATCCGCGCGGCCGGACCAGCGGCCGAGCGTGTACTCGCGATGATAGGCGGCGGAGCGGTTGCGGATGGTCACCTTCACGATGCCGCTCGAATCGCACGAGTATTCCTCTTCCACTTCGCAGCCGGCGCCATCCCCCGCGCGGCTGACGCCCACCTGGGCAAGGTCGTCGGCGGCGCGCAGAGCGGGGTCGAAGGGGAACTGAATGTCGTCCCAGAGGGTAAGGTCGCCGGAGGGCTGGCCGTCCTCGCCGATGCGCGCGGCCTCGGCGTAGCGGAAGTGGCCGATGTTGTGGACGGGGCGGTAGGAGCGCACCACGCGCAACGGGGGCGCGCCACGGCGGGGCAGTTCCAGGCCGCCGGGAAAGATGGCGTCGAAGGCGGCGGCGCGGCCGTGGTCGGCTTCGCGCCATACGCCGAAGTGGCGCGCGAAGCGGTCGCGCAGCACGTAGTTGCTGCTGGCGTCGGCGGCGATGGCCAGGCCGATGGCGGTGGCCGAGCGCATGTAGGCGGAGCGGCGTACCGCGCGGCCGAAACTCTCCTTGAGAACGCGCGCCACGGCGGGCAGCTCGGACCCGCCGCCGGTGACGTAGAGCGCTTCGATTGGGCGGCCGGCGTTGGCGGCGAGCAGTTCCTCGACCACCTGCGCGGTGCGTTCCACCAGCGGGCGGCAGCGCTCGTAGAAAGGCGCCACGGTGATGGAGACTTCGCCCAGGCCGGGGCGCACGCGTTCCAGGTCGATGACAATGCGGCGGGTGTTGGGGTTGATGGCTTCCTTGCGCTCGCGGCACTCTTCCAGCAGGCGGAAGGCCTCGGAATCGGAGAGCGCGGCGCGGCCATCGGTACAGCCGGCGGCTTCCAGGGCGAGCGAGGCGAGGGCTTCGTCGAAATCATCGCCGCCCACATCGGCGAGGCCGGCGCTGGCCACCACGGTGTGAGTGTCGTCCTCCATCTCGACCAGGGACGCGTCGAAGGTGCCGCCGCCGAGATCGTAAACCAGCAGCGAGCGACGCGGCTGTCCCTTGCGGCGGTCCCGCTCGCGATGGCCGAATTCGACGCTGGCGGCCGAGGGCTCGTTGAGCATGCCGAGCACATGGAAGCCCGCGGCCCGGAAAGCCTCCGCCGTGAGGAATCGCTGGTTGCCGTTGGCGTTGGCGGGGACGCCGATCATAGCCTCGAGGGGTTCGGCGGGATCGGGCGAAAGGGTGGAGGACTGGCGCAAGTGCCGATAGAGGGCGGAGAGCAGGCCGGTGGCCAGTTCCATGACGGGCACGGCGCAGCCGGCGAGGTCCAGGCGCGTAGTGAGGCCGGCGTGCTTGAGCATGCGTTTGAGCGAGCGCAAGACGGTCCAATCGCGGTCGCCCTGCACCTCCCAGGCGCTCCAGCCGAAGCGGCGCTCCTCGGCGCGCACGGCAACCAGCGGCGGGAACCATTCCCGCGTCTGGCCATCGGGCGAGTCAAAACCGACCAGCGGGTAGTTGCCACGGTCCGCCGCGGCGGCTACGATACGCGTGGTGCCGAAATCGATTCCCAGTCTCATGGGCAAGCACCGGCATCTCCAATCGTAGCGCCCCGGAGGGTGGGCGGGGGCGGCGGGCCCGGCGCCGCCCCCGGGGGTGCTTAACCGATCTGGGGAAAAGACCGTTTTGGCCACGGATGCACACGGATACACACGGATAAGCGTCTTGTTTTGAATCGGTGTGAATCCGTGTGCATCCGTGGCCCAGTGATTTCTTCGCGATTTCCCCCAACACCGTTAAGCACCTCCCCGCGCGAAGGGGGGCCACTGCGGAGGGAGGAGCGTCGAACCCGGTGCGGGCGGGAAGCGGAAGTTCGCAGACAGGGCGAAAATCACCGGGGGCTACTCCGACCGCTAGGACTTCCGCGGGGACCATGGGGCCTTAGGGTGGGCAGGGAGCGATCTTCCTTCGTGCGGGTCAGGCGGAGCTCCTGAAGGATCGACGGAATGGGATAATCAAAACGCCTTCTGTTACGGGCTGCGGTGTGAACTAGAAATGGCGTCTTGAGCTATGAGGAACGACCTGGGGTACAAAGTCGCTTCGGACGCGAAGCGCGAACACTCGTATACGAGGATCGCGAGGGCTCGATCTGCTTTGCCTTCGACGTCAGCCCTGCTGAGGGACAACCGGGCGGAAAATGGAGCTTGGAGTTAGGGCGCCAGCCGTTCGATCGAGACGGTAGGGTTCTTGCGTGCGCGACGGAAGTCCAGCGCGAACGCGCCAGGGTGGCACGACAGAGGGTAAAGGAATACGCGGCATCCCGGGGATACGTCGTTGAACTACACCCTCCGTCGGCGTGAGGCGTGGGTCGGTGCCCGGGTTCTCGCGGATCGGCACGGCTGCTGGGTGCCGGCCGTGAGTAGCGTCGGTTACGCCGGCTTCTGCCAGCTTATGATCTGGTTCCAGGTTCGGGGCATTTTGTACGTCTTGACGTGGTCCTTCAGCGCGGGGCCGACGATTTCGATCTTGCTCAGATCCCCTTCGCCGCGGTCGCCCGCCTTGGTGCAGTAGGTCAGGTAGCCAATGTTACTGTTGTCCACGCCCATGAGCGCGGCGCCGACGCGGTCGGCGGCGAGCCAGTCCAGGCTGGCGACGCAGACCCGATGCTTCACTGGCGTTCCGTTGATCGGGCCGTTGCCTTCCATGCCCTCGTAGCCGTCGATCACCGCCAGGTGCGGGTGCAGACGCTGCGAGAGCGTGAAGAGATTCTGGTTGATACCGCGGGTGCCGCCGCCGTGGATAAGGGGCTTGTCGGACTTGCTGCCCAGGCCCAGAAATCCACCCGCTTCCTTGATGGCCGCGCCCACCACGATGTTCTTCAACGACAGCGTGACGCCAACCAGTTCGTGGGTCTTGAGCTTGGCTGCGGAAATGACGAAGTTGTTGGGATCGAGCAGCAGCTTGGACACGCGGCAGGCGTGCGGCTGGGAGTCCTTCTGATCGATGCACTGGAGGACCGTGAAGCCCCCGGTGTCGAGGTTAATGAGCTTCACGCCGTACTTGCCGGCGAACTTGGTGTAGCCGTAGCTGGAGAAGCCGTCGAGAGCCGAACCCGAGGCGGGCGACTCGGCGATGGCCACGTCGGTCTTGCCGATGGACTTGAGGAACTCGAGGATGCCCTCCAGGTTGTCGGCGTGGCTGGCGCACAACGGCTGGCCGATCATGACGTTGTTGGGCTTGAGGATGACGCGACTGGTGCCGATGGCGTCGGCGATCTCCTTTTTGAAAGGTTCGAGCGCCTGGAAGGCCAGATTGGCGCGGTCCTCGCCGGTGGTCAGCGAGACGCGGGCGTTGAACTTCGCGGCGGGCCGGGGTGCGGCCGCGGGAAGGGCTTTGGCAGCCAGGGCGGCGGAGGTGCCCAGCAGGCAGGTCTTCAGGAAATCTCTGCGGGGGTTGGAGCGTTGAGTGGTCATATTCACGACTCGGGGCCATTGTAGCAACCGGCCTTACCGAATGTTTACGGGGCTGGCGCCGGCTTCCGCTTGAAGCCGGGCGGCGGCATCGAGGTCGGCGAGCGCATCCGATTCCCGCCCGAGCAAGGCGTGGGCGCGGCTGCGGAGGACGTAGAGGTCGGGCTCGGTGGGCGCAAGGTGGATCGCTTCGGTGAAGTCCTGGAGCGCGCTGCCGGCGGCGCCCGGTTGGTCGAGGCGGATCTGGCCGCGGTACTGCCGCGCCTGCCAGAAGCGGGGGCTGAGGCGCAGCGCCTCGTTGAGCAGTGCGATTCCTCCGCCGATGTCGCCAGACTCGGCCAGCCAGATGGCCTGGTTCAGGATGGCGGCGGGATCGGGGCTGGGGCCGCGGCTCTCCCGCCCGGCAAGATGAAGATAGGCCGCCGCGACCAGGCACAGAGCCGCTAACCCGGAAGCGCCGTCGAACCCCCAGCTTCCCAGAAGGAGCCGGCTGCTGATTGGCCAACTGGCGAAGAGCACCGCCAGCGCCAGCGCCGCGTGCGACCATTGCCGGGCCCGCGGTGCCCACGTGTCGGCGGGCCGTTCCTTATCGTCATCGTGCCGCGGAGCAGGCATGCTCTCAACATACCCCGTCCGGCTGGCGATGCGGGAGGGGCGGTGTCAGGCGAAGGAACGGAGCGTCTTGAGTTTGCCGTCTTCCGTGGCGCTGCCGGTCAGCGCGTCCATCGACAGGCCGGTGCGGGCCAGGCAATCCTCCACGCGGTGGAACGATGGCAGGTCTTCGTCCAAACCAGACCAGAACTCAAGCAGGTATACGAACGCCGCCGAAGCGCCGCGGGACCGTTCGGGCTGGTGATGGAAACGCACCGCCTCGATCACGTGGCTGGGGAAGCCCCACCGGGCCAGAATGTCCGCGCCGATTTCGCCGTGATCGCGTCCGAAGAGCAGGCGCTCCACATATGTGGCGGGGCAGCCGCGTTCCACCAGGCGGGCGCCGAGCTCGCGGGTTTCGCGGGGCGCGAACTGCAAAGCCAGCCTTCCGAAATCGTGGATGAGCCCGAGGATCAGGCCGTCCTCCGGGCCGATGAAGCTGGTTTGCGCGGCCAGCGAGGCGCCGAACTGGGCGGCGGCTACCGAGTGGGTCCACAGGCGGACCAGGCCGGCGGAGGCGAACAGCGGGCGCAGCGCGTCCGCCAGCATCACCTTGCGCGCCTCGACGGTGCCGATGTAAGAGATGGCCTGGCTCACCGCCGAGACCTTGTTCGTGGGCGAGTAGAGAGACGAATTGGCCACGCGGAGCAGGCTGGCGGCCAGAACCGGGTCGCGCAAGGCGGTGGCCGCCAGTTCGCGCACTTCGTACTCGCGGTCCTGGCCCAGGCGGTAGAAAACCTCGCGCGCGGCGAGCGCTTCCACGGGAAGGCCGTCGCCGCGGGTGATCTGCGGCGGAAGGTCGCGGCAGCGCATTTGCCGGAAGCGATCCACCAGGGCGGGGTCGAACGCCTCGCGCGGGGCCGATTGCTCGATGGCCTCGAAGAGCGCATCGACGTCCTGGTAGGCGAACTGGAGCGATTCGAGCCGCTCGTCCACCAGGCTGCAGAGCCGCACGGCGCCCGCCACGGATTCAACCTGCCGCAGGGCGTGGGGCGCGGCGAAGGTGCCGAGGTGGCAGACTTCCATGGCCAGCGCCGCAACGCGCCGGCAGTGAGAGACAACCGCGGAATCCACGTCGCCCTGTTGCACCGGAGATGGGTAGCATCCCATAGTCACCATCAAATTTCACGCCATGCGCAGAGGGGCGCAAGCGGAAAGTCTACTTAGATGACGTTCCGATGTATGTTCGCGAGAGACCTTAGTACATGCGTACAGGGGTGGTGAGTGGTTTAGCTGACACCGCCGCCTCGTGGTGGAACGCGCCGCCTTCTATAATCCGCTGGTGCGGATCCAGAAGCTTTCGGTCCAGCGCGTCCCGGCGGGGATGGTGCGCAGGTCCGGATACTTCCCATCGTGCGCCAGGTTGGGGCCGCTGGTGATGGAGGTCATGGGCTCGAAGCAGATGAAATCGCGGGGGCGGCCGGGCGGCGGGGCGGGCTCATAGATGACGGATACGGTGTACTTCGGCCCGAAAATGGCCTCGACCGAGTGGCCCGCGCTCTCGATGGAGAAGTGGGCGCGGCCGGTGGAATCGCGCTCCAGATCGGTGAAGCCGTCATCGAAGGTGTGGTCCTTGAGCGGGAGCGGCGAGGGCAGATTGGCGGGCTGCAACTCGCCGGTGGGGATAAGGCGCGAATCGGCCACCACGTGCTGGCGCGCGGGGATGTGGGCCACCCACTCGTCGCGCGGAATGTTGGGAATGCGGAAGTAGGGGTGGAAGCCGACCGCGAGCGGCATGGGCTGCGAGCTGAGGTTGGCGACCGTAAGGCGCACTTCGAGGACGCCGCCGGCCAGGCTGTAGGTCAGCTCGTACTCGTGGGCGAAGGGCCATTGCGCCATGAGATCGGGTTCCTTCCAGAACTCCAGGCGGCTGGTGACGTGGGCGGAAGTGGCGTCGGCCGCGACCTCGGTAACGTGCCAGAGCTTCGAGTTTTGCAGCAAGCCGTGCATGGGCAGGTCGCCGCGCAGGTTGCCGAGGGTCATATTGAAGGCGTACTTTTTGCCGTTGGCCCAGAAGCCCAGTTCGCTCATGCGATTGGCCCAGGGCGCCAGGAAAGGTATGGCGCTAAGCTGCGGCCGGGCGGCGTACGCGCCGATATCGGCGTAGGGGAAATAGAGGATGTTCTGGCCGTGCACCTTCATTTCGTAGACGATGTTGCCGATGGACGGCGCCACCGAGACCTCGACGCCGCTGGCCGCGTCGGCGAGGTGAACCACGGAGACGCCGTGGTCTTCGACCTGGTTCGCGGTGTAGGGCTGGGCGGAGCTGCACACCCCGGTTAGCAGGAGGGCGGCGATGGCGGTAAGGGTTGCACGCATATGATTGATATTGTCGGGGGTGCGGGGGGCGGTTGGCAAGCCGGCGGGGGCGGCGGGGCGGCCGGCGGAGCGTGCCCTTCGCGCTCCCCGGCGCCGGATCGGAGTAAACCGCAGTCAATGGCGGAAGGCGATATCCAATACGTATCCAATGAGAGCGGCGAGCCAACTGCCGTGATCGTGCCCATCTCCTTGTGGCGCGGCATCGCGTCCGAACCGGAAACGGCCTATCTTCTGAGATCGGAATCGATGAAGCGCCGTCTGATCGAGGCGAAGGACCGCCAGCAGGGCCTATCGTTGGGCGGGACCGTTGCGGAACTTGGAATTTCACGCCGCCGGGTTTGTGGACTCCGCGTGGTGGGTCGGGCATGATCGCTCCGTTGAAGCGCGAATCACAGGGGTGCTGGTCCAGGCGGATTGACCGGGAGCACCGCCTCGTCTAAGAGATGCAGCCAGACAAGATCCGACTCCTCGCCTGCCTTTAGCCCGACTGATTGCACCTTGACGGCTGCGTCCCGTGGGGCCACTGACTTACTGTACCGCGACCTCCGGGCCGGGCGGGGTCTGCACGCCGCCCACGGTGGCGACGAGCGCTTGGTCGCCGCTGGCGAGGCCCGCCGGGACCGTCAAGTTGAATTGGTAGAGGCCCGCTTCGGAGATGCCCGAGAACGCCACGCTGGCCGGGACGCCGCCGATGGTGATGGTGACCTTGCCGGTGGTGGGCGCGGTGCCGGTGAAGGGCTGTCCGGCGGGCACGCGGGGCGAGGTGGGCCCGAATCCGACGCCATACACGACCAGTATCTCTCCCGCTCTCACGGGACGGGTGCTGTAAGAGAACGTGTTGGATGGGCCGAGTAAGTCGTAGCTGCCGCCGCCGAAGGCGCCAGTGCCGGTGGGCGTGGCGATTTCCGCGGCTACGTGCTTGCCGTCGCCGAGCAGGCTGAACGAGGGGCTGTACGGCGCCAGTGTCACGGTGGACGTCGCGGTTCCGGAAGCGGTGGTGACGGATACCTTCACCGGGCCGGTAACCGTATCGTCGGGCACCTGCAGGTTGACCTGCGTGGGGCTGACTTACCAGAGGAACGCGGGCTTGCCATCGATGGACGCGCTGGTGCCGCCGAGGGACATGGGGAAGTCGCCGTTCCATAGCGAGGTGCCGCTGGCGAGGTTTGTGCCGTACATGGAAACCCAGGAGCCGGGTTGGACTGGGGTGGCGTTGGGAGAGATGGCGGGGGCGGTGCCGGGGGTGAGAACGCGGACTCGGTTGTAGCCGGAGTCGGAGAAGTACACCTTGCCGGCCGGGTCGAAAGCGACGCCCCAAGGAAGGCTCAATCCCGCATCGATGGCGGGACCGCCATCGCCGACGAAGCCGGGTATCCAAGCTCCCGCAATAACCGTGATCACTCCGTTCGAGACCTTGCGTATGCGGCTGTCATCTGCGACATACAGGCTGCCAGAATTGTCCACAGCGACACCCTCAGGCCCGTTCAACTGGGCGCCTGGGGCTGGGCCGTTTACGCCGTCGTAGCCCGCCGTCCCGTTCCCCGCCACGGTCGTGATGACCCCCTTCGAGACCTTGCGAATGACGTTGTTGCCGAAGTCAGCGATGTACGGGTTGCCAGCGGACTCCACGGCAACGCCCATGGGGATGTTCAACTGGGCACTGGTGGCTGGGCCCGCGTCCCCGCTGTAGCCGGACGTTCCGTTCCCTGCCACGGTTGTGATTACTCCGTTCGAGACCTTGCGGATCACGTGTGCGCCCTCGTCGGCAATATACAAATTCCCAGCGGAGTCCACCGCGACGCCCGCCGGGCCTATTAACTGCGCCCCGGTGGCCGGGCCATTATCGCCGCTGTAGCCGTACGTTCCGTTTCCCGCCACGGTTGTGATGACTCCTCTCGATACCTTGCGGACGCGGTAGTTACCATCATCGGCGACGAAGATATCGCCGGCGATGCCTACCGCGAGGCCCATGGGCCGGACCAACTGGGCTCTGGCAGCCTGGTGGTTGGCTCTGCTGAATCCTGGCGCTTCGTCACCAGCGACGGTTGCGATCAATCCGTTCGAAACCTCGCGGATGCGGTTGTTGCCCCAGTCTGAGATGTACAGATTGCCGGCGGAGTCCACCGCGACCCCGTTGGGCGACCACAACTGGGCGCTTGTGGCCGGGCCGCCGTCGCCAAGCAAGCTAGACACTCCGCCCCCCGCAACGGTGCTGATCACGGCGCTCGCGACCTTGCGGATGCGGGTGTTGTCCGTATCGGCGATGTACACATTGCCGGCAGAATCTGCGGCGATACCACCGATCTCGCCAAACGCGGCGGCTGTGACGGGACCACCTTCGCCCCGCGATTGGCCACCCCCGGCAACGGTAGTAATCACTCCGCTTGAGACTCTGCGCACGTAACCGGGCGACGACCCGGCGATGTACAAGTTTCCTTTGGAATCCACAGCGACGGCAGTCGGCCAGAACAGCTCGGCGCCGGTTGCCGTGCCGTTGTCGCCGTCAGAACCTGCCGTTCCGTTCCCCGCGACCGTGGTGATCAGACCGTTTGAGACCTTGCGGATGCGCTGGTTGGCGGTGTCGGCGATGTACAGGTCACCGGCGGAATCCACCGCCACTCCTGAAGGCCCAGACAACTGGGCTGCGGTGGATGCGCCGCCATCGCCACTAAAGCCATCCGTCCCGGTGCCCGCAACCGTGGTTATTATCCCGTTCGAGACCTTACGGATTCGGTTGTTACGGCCGTCGGCGATATAGAGGTTTCCAGCGCGGTCAATTGCGACCGCACAAGGGTCCACCTGGGCGCTGGTGGCGGGGCCATTATCGCCGCCAAAACCCCAGGATCCGCTACCGGCGACGGTTGTGATCACCCCATTCGAGACCTTGCGAATGCGGTAGTTGTGCGAGTCGACGAAGTACAAGTTGCCGGCGTCGTCCACGGCGACTCCCAGCGGCCAGCACAGTTGGGCGCTAGTGGCCAAGCCGTCATCGCCGCTGAAGCCGCATGTCCCAAGTCCCGCCACCAGCGTAAGGACACCCGTGGCGGCGTCCAATCGCAAAATGGAGTTCCAGTCCCCAAAGAACACATTCCCTGCCTTGTCAGTCGCCAAAGCATAGGGATAGTACAGGCTGGCCGACGTCCCCGGCACATTCACCGGCAGTCCGCCGCCGGCGAAGGTCGAGATGGTGTACGGCTGTGCGGAGGCAGCGACGGCAAAGAGCACGGCGGAGAGCAAGCGGAGCGGCATCGGAACCTCGGGAGCTCGCGATTGGAATTCCAAATTACTGAGTATAGCTTCCCGAGTCTCCGGGCGCGTGCCGCGCGGCATCGGTAAGCCGCCATCTTGGGCAAATCGCCCAAACTCCGGCCAGAAACAAACGACTTAACCCAATTTTTTTGGGCAATTTACCCAAAATACCCAAGAACACCCGCCCGCACGCGCCACTAACCACGCGGAGTCTCGCGCGTGAAAGATCCGCTGATCGCACCCCTGGCAGCCATCGCCGCGGGGATTTTGGCCGCCCGCTACGTGCCGTTTTCGCCCCATGAGCTAATGGCCGCCATCGCCGGCTTCCTGCTGCTGGGCGTGGTGGCTACCTGGCGCAAGGCCGGGGTGTTGGCGGGCATATGCTGCTGCCTCGGGCTGTTCTTCGCGGGCGCGCTGGTGTGGGTGGCCAACCTGCCCGGGCCGCCGCCGGAAGTCAACGTGGAGGGGCGCGAGGTGGCCATCCTGGGCGGGTGCGTCATCGAGCCTCCGGCGGTTTCGGGGGCGCGGGAACGGTTTCTGATGGAACTGGCGCCGGGCGCCCGCGCAGAGGTCACCCTTTATACCAAGACCGAAGGCGAGGCGCTGCCGCCGCTGCGCTATGGGCAGAACATCGAGCTGGACGCCAAGGTGCGCAAGCCGCGCAATTACGGCAACCCGGGGGCGTTCGATTTCGTGGGGTATCTGGCGCGGCAGGACATTTACTGGACGGCGTCGGGAGCGGCCGAAACGGTGCGCGTGCTGCCGGGGCGGTGCGGGTCGCGGTTCGGCAAGTTCGTGATGGACCTGCGCGCCGATGGGCTCGACCGCATCGCCCGGCTGTACCGCGGGAACGCCTACCAGACGAGCATGATGCAGGCCATCCTGCTGGGGCAGAACTACCAGCTTCAGCGGGTGTGGACCGAGGAGTACCGCAACACCGGCACCTTCCACGTGCTGGTGATCTCGGGGACGCACGTGGCCATCCTGGTGGTCTTCTTCCTGTTCCTGCTGCGGCTGTGCTTCGTGCCGCAGCAGGCGGCGCTGGCGCTGACCGTCGCGGCGGCGTGGCTGTACGCGCTGGTGAGCGGGTGGGGGGCGCCGTGTGTGCGGTCGGCCGCAGGGCTGACGCTGTTCACCATCGCCAGCTACTTCTACCGGCAGCGGCGACCCTTGAACCTATTGGCGGCGGTGGCGCTGGGGTTCCTGCTGCTGCGGCCGGACAGCCTGTTCGACCCGAGTTTCCAGCTCAGCTTCCTGGCGGTGGCGTTCCTGGGAGCGTTTGCGACGCCGCTGATCCGGGCGACCTCGGGGCCGCGGTCGCGGGCGTTGGCGGATCTGGGGGATGTCGACCGCGACCCGCATCTGGAGCCCGCCGTCGCACAGTTCCGCGTGGAGATGCGCCTGCTGGTGGAAACCGTGGAGCGCATCTTCCACCTGCCGGCCGGCGTGGCGCGCAGGATGGTTACGGTGCCGCTGCGGGTGCTGTTCTTCCTTTATGAGATGGCGTTGATTTCGGCGGTCATCCAAATCGGCCTGGCGCTGCCCATGATCGTGTACTTCCACCGATTGGGGATTTCCGGGCTGTCGGCCAACGCGCTGGTGGTTCCGGTGATGGGCGCGGCGGTGCCGGTGGGCTTCGTGGCGGTGTTCACGGGGTGGGGATGGGTGGCGCGGTTCGGCGGACTGTTGTTGCAGTTGTCGCACTGGATCGTCGCCTGGCACGCGCACATCGAGCCCCACCTGCGCGTTCCCACGCCGCCGGTGTGGCTGGGCGTGGCGTTCTCGGCGGCGCTGGTGGCGGCGGCTCTGGCGCGCGGCAAGTGGTGGCGGGCGATTACGGGACTGGGCGTGGCGGCGGCGCTGGTGTTGCTGATCTGGCAGCCGTTTCCGCCCGACGTGCACCTGGGGCAACTGGAGATGACCGCCATCGACGTGGGGCAGGGCGACAGCATTTTGGTGGTGTTCCCCGATGGCAAGAAGTTGCTGGTGGATGGCGGCGGCATTCCCACGTTCGGCAGCAACCGCGCGCAGACGCGCATGGATATTGGCGAGGACGTCGTGGAACCGTACCTGTGGGAGCGGGAATTCCGCCGCGTGGACGTGGTGGCGCTCTCGCACGCGCACGCCGACCACATCGGCGGCCTAACGGCGGTGGTGGCCGACTTTCATCCACGCGAATTGTGGACGGGGGCGACGCCCGACGATCCGCTGTGGCGGAAACTGCGCGACACGGCGGTGGCGGACGGCGTGCGCATCAAGCCGCTCGAAGCCCCCAGCCACTTCGCGTTCGGCGGGGCGGAGGTGGAAGTGCTGGCGCCGCTGGCGGATTACGTACCGGGGGACACGCCCAAGAACAACGACTCGCTGGTGTTGCGGCTGACCTACGGGCGCCGCTCGTTCCTGCTGTGCGGCGACGCGGAGAAGCCGGTGGAGCGGCGCATGGTGGAGGACGGCGGGGTGCAACTCACGGACGTGCTGAAGGTGGGGCATCACGGCAGCCGGACTTCCAGCACCGCCGAGTTCCTGAAGGCGGTGCAGCCGGTATTCGCGGTGATTTCGGTGGGGATGGACAACAGCTACGGGCATCCCAACCGCGAAGTGCTGGAGCGGCTGACGTCGTGGCAGACCGTGGTGTACCGCACGGACCGCAGCGGCCTGGTGAGCATTCGGACGGACGGGCGGCGGTTCTACGTGGACGGGGCGGGGCCGGTTTCGCCGTGGCCCGCGGCGGCGAGGTGAGCGCTATTTGGCGGCAATCTTGACGAGCCGCTTGCAAGTCTCGACGCGCTCCTTGACCGGATCGAGATCGGAGGCGTGCGGCGCCGCGTTCAGATACCATTGGAACAGATCGAGCGCGGCGGGATAGTTGCGCTTCTGATACATCACCTCGCCCATCAACTTATGTAACGCGGGGTAAACCGACTGCGGGTCGGCGTCGATGCCCGCCTGGGCCGCTTTTCCGGCTTCGTCATAGCGTTTGAGATCGAAGTACGAGCTGCCTTCGAGCAGGTACATGCCTGGAAATGCGCCGGGGACCAGTTTGTTCGCCGCGGCGGCCCAGCGTGCGGTGTCCGTGGGGTTCTGGTCGTCGGCGGCCATCTGCGCCAATTGCAATAGCGGCTTGGCGTAGTAGGGGTCCGCCGCCGCGGCCTGCCCATAGGCCTCGCGCGCGGCGTCCCGCTTGTCCATGCGCTCCAGGACCACTCCCTTGATCAGCAGGGCCGAGGCGTACTTCGGGTAAGCGGCCAGGGCCTTATCCAGGGCGGCAAGGGCATCGGGGTACTGTCCGGTGTTGACCGCTTCAATGGCGCGAACGTAACCGGCGCGGGCCTTGGCGGGGGCGCTCCGCCCGGTCTCGCTGAATGACGCGCTGGCCAGCGGGCCGGAGGCCTTCAGCGTGAGGTCTCCGAGCGCCAGGTCGCTTACCCTGTGGGGCGTGGCGAGGGCGGTCACCAGCTCCTCGAAGCCCGGTATGCGGACCTGCACGCGGCATCCTTCGATGTCGAGGACGGTGGTAAGGGCGTCCGACCGCACCGCCCGCTGGGTACTAAGCGGGATCGAGAACCGGCCCTTGCCGTCGGTCAGCGCGGTCCGGTTGTCGCCGCGGCAGGAGTACTCGACCGGAACCGGTTCGGGAGGAAGTTGGCGGTCGTCCAGCAGCACCCTTCCCGTGAGCGACAGGCGCACGTCGAAGTTCAAGGTCTCATGCGGTTCGGGATTGGTTATGGCGCGGGGGTAGGTGACCTCGGGTTGAGCGGAGAGGACCGTGGCGCCGGCGAGGGCTAGGAGGGCTATGCGCATGCCTAAGGGTTCCGCTTCGGGCGGCCGAAGTCAAGCCCCCCGCTTACCGCTCCATCACGATTCCCACGCTGGGCAGGATTGGAAACATCTTATCGAGCGTGAGGTATGCCTGGTGGGTGCTGGTAGTGTAGCCGTTGAAGCTATCGAACAGGTAGTTGGTGCGGTTTGTCAGATTGACCACTTCTCCGTAGAGCGCCACCCGCCAGCGTTTGCGCGTCCAGCTCTTGTTAACGCGGAAGTCGGCCCGCTGGTACGAAGGTAACCGCAGTTGATCGCGCACGGTCGTGAGGTAATAGAGCGGGCCCACCTTGGTTAGATAGCCCGGCACCGGGAAGTTACTGCCGTAACTCCAGCGCAGGCTCAGGTTCACGGTGGGGCGCAGGCGGTAGCCGCCGTAGACGTTGACGGTGTGACGCTGGTCGAAGTCCGACGGGAAACGGTTGCCAGTAACGCCATCGCGCATTTCGGTGCGGCCGAAGGCGTAAGATACCCAGCCGGTGAACCGGTTGGCGCTACTGCGCTGCAGGAAGAACTCCGCGCCGCGCGAGTACCCGCGCAGGGACGCGGCGTAGAGCGGGTTCGAGGGCGGCGCGAAGACCGTAAGCTTGGGGAGCAGCAGGCGCGGGTCGAAGGTGGGTTGGAACGGCATGTCTCGGTCCGCGCGGTCGTAGAATTCGGCGCGCAGGCGCGTACGTTCGGTGAGGCGTTGCTCCAGCGCGGCCACCGCGTGAATGCTCCGCTCCGGCGGCAGAGAGCGGCTGCCCAGCGTCGAGGTCAGCACCGAGGGCTCCGGGAATTGCACGTACTCGCCCCATCCCAGGTCGAAGTGCGTCCCATGCGCCACGCGCAGCGCGAGCGACGCGGCGGGCGCGGTGGTCGAGATGTGATCGAGCGAATTGCGGTCCCAGCGCTCGCTGGCGTTCAGCCGCAGCCGCCCGCTCCAGGCCAGCCAGGATTGCTGCACGTAACCGCCGGAGCGCGTGGCGTTGCCGTCGAATTGGTCCTTTACCAGCGGCAGCGGGCGGTTGGTCTGGTATTGATAGGTGAAACCCTCGTCGCGCAGTTGCCGCACGCTCCAGCCGGCTTCGAGGGGCGCGCGCGAATTCCACATCCAGGAGACGTCGGTATTCCACACCCACTCGCCGTAATAGCCGGCGCCCAGGGGTTGGGCGGTTGGGTTGGAACCGGTGGCCTTCTCGCGCATCCACGCCGCATGGTTCCTGATGAGCAGGCTGGCGGTGGGCGAGTAACGCCAGCCGAGGTTGCCCAGGGTGTAGTGGTAGCCGGACTCCATCAGTGAGTTGATACCGAGGGTACTTTTCGAACTGGACCGGTCCAGGTTCGAGTAACTCTCCAGCACAAACATAGTGATGCTGCTGCGCGGGCTGAGATCGTACTGCAGCCGCGCCTGCGCGTCCTCCATGTTGAATACCAGAGAGTTGTTGGGGGCGATGCGCGCCAGCAGGTATTGCAGGTAGCTTTTGCGCGCGGCCACCAGCCACGAGCCCTTCTTGTGGTTCCTGCCGAACGGCCCTTCGGCCATGGCGCCGGCGTTGGACATGCTGGATTCGGCGCGGAAGGCGTAGTCCGAGCGGTTGCCGTCGCGGGTGGTGACATCCAGCACGCCGGCGCTGCGATCTCCGTAACGCGCCGGGAAAGCGCCTTCGTACAGCTCCATTTCCTCGACGATGTTGGCGTCGAAGGCGGTGCCCGATCCGCTGACCGAGGTCCCTTCGATGGTGTGAAACGGCGCGTGGAGCAACACGCCATCCATGAACAGCCCGACGCGGCTGTAGTCGGCGCCGCGGAGGGAAAAGCGCGCTTCGAAATCGTTGTTGGAACTGACGCCGGGCAGGCCCTGGACGGCGCGCAGCGGGTCGTCGGCCAGCACGCTGCCCAGGTTTTTGGCGTCGGTGCCGGCCAGCACCAGCGAAGATGGGGCGTCCTGCCGCGTGGTTTCGAAAGGATCGGCGCGGGCCACCACGGTTTCGGTCTGGTGGAAGGAGTCGGCGCTGAGGACCACCTCGAACTCCTTGGTCTCGCCCGGGTCGAGGTGGAAGGCCTTCTTCACCAGGCGGTAACCCACGGTGGAGACGTTGACGGTGTAGTCGCCGGGGGCGATGCCGGAGATGTGGAAGCGGCCGGCGGAATCGGTGGTGGCACGATAGGGCGCGCCGGTTAGTTCGATGGCGACGTTAGCGAGGGCCTCGCCGCCGCGGGCATCTACGACCGTGCCCTGGATCTGGGCCGGGGACTGGGGGCGGACCGGCAGGGCGGCCAGGGCAAGAAGCGGAAGCAGGAAGCGCAGTAGCACGGGGTCTGAGTAATGATAACGCGCGGCGGGGGCGGACAGGCGGGATTGGTGCGTATACTGGTGAAGGACCCGGTGCCGCACGCCGCAAAACCGCCTCTTGATCGCCTGGAAGACCCAATCACGGAAGACGCGATTTCTCCGCGCCGTCCGGAGCCCTGGGACAGTTTCTTCGAGGCCAGGCAGGAAGCGGATGTGCCCGGTGAGTTCCTGGCGGATCGCCGGGACGAGGCCCCGCAGATGCGCGAGGACTTTGGGAACGGACGGACTATCGAACCGGCGGACTTCGCGACCCTCTACCGCCGGGCGTTCACCGAATATGGCACACGGGCTCTGTGGAATAAGAGGATGATCGAGGAGCCTGCGCCTGAGGATGCCCTGGTGGTGGCGCGAGCCTTGCGCGTCGAGGGCGACCGCGAGGCCCGTCGTCTGGCGGAGCGGATTGAGCAGGCTTGCCGTACCGGCCACGAACGCCGGCCCTAGTGCTTGCGGCCCTCGTTAATGAGATCCTTGACGCGCAGACCGCCGAGCGTCAGACCTTTGCGCAGTTCGCGGATATCGGCCACCGCTTCGGCGGGAGACATGGTCTGCGCGGACGTGTCGGGCGGTTCCGGCGTGGGCTCGAATTGGTCGGCTTCTGACATTAGTAACTGTTCGTGGCATTCTCTGGGACCGCGATCTACAGGGCGATCTGCGCTCGCCGGGCCGATTGACAATCGGCCGCAGGTTGACAACCTGCCTCACATAAATGCACTTACGGCACGAGCGGTAGCCATACGGCGCTGGGGCGCTCGGTCGAGCGGTAGATAGATTGCGTCGCCTTCGCGTAATCTTCCGGGCCGGCGAAGAAGATATTCGGTACGTAGGTTTGCGGGTTGCGGTCGTAGAGCGGGAACCAACTCGATTGTATCTGCACCATGATGCGATGGCCGGGCAGGAAGACGTGGTTGGCGGTGGGCAGGGCGAAGTGGTAGCGCTGCGGGGAGCCCGCGGGGATGGGCGACGGGGTTTCGAAGCTGTCGCGGTAGCGGCCGCGGAAAATGTCCATGGAGACGGCCAGTTCGTAACCGCCCATCTCGGGCTGGCTGGGGACCTCGGGCGGGTACACGTCGATCAGTTTCACCACCCAGTCGGCGTCGGTTCCGGTGGTGGAGGCGAACAGGTCGGCCACGGGGGCGCCGGCGATGCGGACGGGCGCAGAGAGTGGCGCGGTCTGGTATACCAGCACGTCGGGGCGGTCTTCGACGCCGCGCTGGTCGGTCACCAGCCACTGCTTCCAGCGGTCGGAATCGGCGAAGCGCACGGGGCGCGGGACGTAGGGCACGGGCTTGGCGGGGTCGGACACGTAGGAATCGGCGGTGGCCGCGGCGGCAACGGGTTTATCGAATCCCAACCCGAAGCCCGCGCGCAGATAGAGCGGCGCCAGCGGGGCGGGGCAATCGCGTTCGCAGGCGAGCGGCCAGCTCTTCAGGCGGTCCCAGTGGTTCGCGCCGGTGTTATAGATAAAGACGGGCGGCGTATCGGGGTTGGGCGCATCGGACTTCAGGTAGCGGTCGAAGAACGGCTTCAACACGTCGCGGCGGAATTGCAGGGCGGTGTCGCCGTCCCACTTCAGCGGGCCCAGGTTGTAACCATCGTAATTCACCTGGCTGTGGCGCCACGGACCCATCACCAGGAAGTTATGATCCGCCTGGCCCTTGGCTTTGAGAGCCATGTAACAGTGGATGGCGCCCCACATATCCTCCTGGTCCCACAGTCCCTGAATCCACATAGTCGGCACGGCGGCAGGGCGCGCGGCTACGAGTTTGTCGAGCGCCTGGCCTTGCCAGAAGGCGTCGTAGGCCGGGTGCTCGACGACCTTTTGCGCCCAGGGCAGTTGATCGAGGCCGCGCGCGCGGGCGTAGGCTCCGGCCGAACCGGCGCCGCGGAACTCCTCGTAGTCGTCGAAGTTACCGCGCGGAACCGGCGCGCCTTCGTCCTTGTGCGTAGTCTGGTAAGTGAAGTAATCGAGGTTGGTCTGGCGGAAGGCTCCGTAGTGGAACCAATCGTCGCCCATCCAGCCGTCCACCATGGGGCTTTCGGGCGCGGCCACTTTCAGCGCGGGGTGCGGACCGAGCAGCGCCATCACCACCGTGAAGCCTTCGTAGGAGGAGCCGATCATGCCCACGCGGCCGTTGGACTCGGGGGTGTTCTTCACCAGCCAGTCGATGGTGTCCCAGGCGTCGGTGGTGTGGTCGGTGGTGGTGGGGTTGAGGGGGCCGCGCACGGGCCGGGTCATCTGGTAGTCGCCCTCGGAGCCGTACTTGCCGCGCACGTCCTGGAAGACGCGGATGTAGCCATCGGCCACGAACACCTCGTCGCCCTGCGGCAGGGTGGCCTGCATGTGCGGGCTATCGTTGCGAGCGGCGCGGTGGGAAGCGTTGTAGGGCGTGCGGGTGAGCAGGATGGGGGCGTTCTTCGCGCCGGCGGGCACGACGATTACGGTGTGGAGCCTGACGCCATCGCGCATGGGGATCATGACCTCGCGCTTGACGTAGTCGTAGCCGGCGGTGGAGGGGGCGAAGCTTTTGGGGATATCGCTCTGCTGAGGAAGGGCGGCGCCGCACGCCACCAGCAAGCCAATGCCAAACCCTTTGAGAAGCGCCATGTGACGAGTCTAGCGAAGGGGGTGGTTACGGCACAACCGTGCGGTGGGGCGGGGCGGGCAGGGCGGGAGTGGGACGCGGCGGCCGGGCTCACTGGCGCGGCATACGGCGCGCCAGGTAGAATCCGGGGAGCCCAAGGGCAAGGACCAGGGCATAGCTCATGGCCTGCGCCATCAGGATAAAGGCGAGAGCGCCGTCGCGGGAGATGCCGAAGGGCGTGAGAATGGTGACGGCGGCGAACTGGTACACACCCACGTAGCCGGGTGTGGAGGGCAACGCACTGCCCAGGCCCAGGCCCGCCAGCAAAAGTATGGCGACCGGGAACGGAATGTGTAGGCCGAGGCCGTAGGCGCCTGTCATAGTGCCCAGCGCGTCAGACACCCAGACGGCCGCGGTCAGGGCGGAGAACCCGGTCAGGCGGCGCCAATCGTGGAAGGCGCGCACGCCCAACAGGATTTGATCCACCAGTTCGAGCACGTTGGCGCGGATGGCGGCCGGGATCGGGATTCGCTTCACGATGGAGGCGAGCAGGCCGCCGGAGTGGGGTACCACGATCACCAGCAGCACGCCAGTTACCGCAGCCGCGGTCAATCCACCCGAAACGTTCCGCAACCAGGCGGGCTTGGGGTTCACGCCCAATAGCACGATGGAGGCGAACAACACCAGCGCGACGGCGTCCATCATGCGCTCGCCGAGGGCGGTGGTGAGAACGTAGGTCTTGCTGAGGCCGCTGCGGGCGCTGACGAGGAGGCTGCGGACCACTTCGCCGGCTCGGGCCGGCAGGAAACTGTTGCCCAGGTAGCCGGCCATGTTGGCCCAAAAGACGCTGGCGACGCCCAGGCGGCCTTCGGCATTGAGGAGAATGCGCCAGCGCAGGGAGCGCAGAAAGAACGAGCAGCAGGTGAACACCGTGCCAGCCGCGATGTAGCGCAGATTGGCGTGGACGATGATGTTCCAGACGCGGCTCCAGTCGACGCCGCGCAGGGCGGCGTAAAGCAGGGAGGCGGAGACCAGGATGGATGCGGCCCAATACGCCATTCGCCGGACGGGCGAAGCCTGGCGCGGCGCCCGCTCCGAACCGCCGGACGCTAGGTTGCCGTCCCCAGGCACCAGGCCATGTCTCCTTCCCCGTGCCAGCCATGCATCGAGTAGGCGCGCGCCGCGATCACCTCAAATCCGCAAGAGCTCATTAGGGCCGTAAGCGACCGTACCGTGAAGCAGTTGATGTGCTCGTGCATCATGTAGAGGCTGGCTGGGCGCGCGACCGATGCCGTCAGAGCGGGCCGCGCCAAAGCCATGATTCCGGCCTGCGCGGCTCGCTTGAAAACGCTGCGGAATGCGACCGGCGATTCGCAGGGCACCTCCAGAAACGCCATTCCGCCGGCGGGCGCTGCTTCCCGGATCGCCTCCACGACGCGGCGCGGAAACCCGACGTGTTCCAGCACATTGCTGTTGATAATCAGGTCGGCATTGCAAGCGACCGGTTCCGCGGTTGCGGCCACTCCGTCGACGGCGGGCACGCCAGAGATATCGTAGACGAAGGCGGCGGCGCCGTCGAATAACCCGCGCACCAGATCGCCGCGGTCGCCGCCAAAATCCAGAACGCGCTGGACTTTTCGTGTGCCGATTTGCTGGCGAAGCAGCGCCGCCAGCGCCCGCCGGCGGTTCTCGAACGAATCTGGTGAAGACAGCCCGGAATGGAAGCTCCTGGTGTACCAGGGTTCAAAGGCATGCCGCATTCGCCAGTACTCATCCGAACGGTAGCCGGCATAGAGGCGGGCCGCCTCGGCATCGTCGAGGCGCGGGTTGTAGAACGCGAATCCGCAGGCCCCGCACTCGACGAGGTCCACGCAGAACGCAGGTCGGCCCCAGATACGCCTGGCCAGGAAGGGCGCCACCAAGGCTCGCTTGAGCCGGCGGATGGCGCCGTCGCAGACCACGCACTTGGAGACTTCGATCATCCGGATTGCGCCTCCATCAGGCATTCCTCGACCTTCATGCAGAGGTAATGATACAGGCAGAGGTGAGCCTGCTGAATGAGCGGCGTGTGGCGCGACGGAACCGCGAGCAGGTGATCGGCGAGCGGGGCCAACTCCGCTCCGCCTTCTCCGGTGAGGGCGATGGTGCGCACATTCATGGAGCGGGCTCGCCGCAGGGCGGCGACGATGTTGGGGGACGTGCCCGAGGTGCTGATGCCGACGAGCACACCGCCCTCTTCGCCGTAGGCCTCCACCTGGCGGGAGAAGACGGTCTCGAACCCGCTGTCGTTAGCGCAGGCGGTGAGCACACTGGGATTGGCGCTGAGGCAGTACGCCTTGAAGGCACGGCGCTCGTGCAGGAACCGGCCGGCCAGTTCGCTGGTGAGGTGCATGGCGTCGGCGGCCGAGCCTCCGTTGCCGCAGACCAGCAGCGGCTTGCCGGCGCGCAGGGCGGAGATTACGGTGTCTATGGCCGCGTTCATCCCGGCTTCGGAGACGGCGTTGATCGTCGCGCGGATCAGGGCGGCCGAGTCGGCCAGGTAGGCTTCGAGCGTCACACTTCAGCTTGGTGCGCTGGGCGGGGCTCTGTCAAGCAGGGCTTGCGCCACCGGTCAGCGGAACACCGGCAGCAGGAAGGCGCCTCGGTTGCGGGCCTGCTTGATCAGCAGTGAGAGTTTCTCGCCGCGGGTCGGCGTGCCCACGTAGGGGTAGTTCCTGAGGGCCACCCGTTTCCGCGCTTCCCACAGGGCCGGGAGACCGTCGTCCAGGCGAATCGAGTCCACGCCGCGCAGCGCCCGGGCGCGCCGGTGAAACAACCAAACTCCGTCCCGGTGGTAGAAGCAGCCCGGATTCAGAATGCACCGCGGAATGCGCGCAAGGAACTCGCGGTTCACCGCCGCCGTGTCGCGGAAGACTGCCACCCAATCGGGGAAGTCCAGAGCCGCCAGTTTCTCCAGGCTCAGCGTGGCATCGGACGAATCGCCCTGCCGGACGGCCACATCCACGCGGCGGGGGAACAAAGTGTCTTGCGTGGGCGACACGCGGGCCTCGTCGCCCTTATCCTGGAAGTACCAGATGGGGTCGTCGGCGTGGCCGTACTTCGATGGATCGTAGCCGGCTGGGTCGAAGACCACAAACCGTTCGTTGCGGACCTTCGGGCCGCCCACGGCTTTGAGCTTCTTCAGCATGTCCGCGGACACAATATCGGTCTGGCGCGTAGCGTCCATGGTAGGGACCTTCAGGGCCACGGAGCACATCTCGCACCACTGCAATTGATCGCCGAATTCGGCGGGAGTGCGCTTCCACCATCCGGGCTCGACGGGCCAGCCGCCCGGTCCATCGAAGAGCATGTCGAGCGCGGCGGCGATTTCGCAGAAGAACGCGCCCTTGGGTGTGATGGAAGCGCTCCATAGGTTCTGAATCCAGCATTTGTCACGCAGGCGGAACCACTCCTCGTCGGGGATGCCCAGTTCCTTGCGCGTGATCAGAATGGCCTGGTGGGTGTTGACACTGCGATGATCATTGAGGTTCTGGTACGGGAAAACGTCCAGAATCCGTTCGAGGTTGCGGTAGTACCCGTTGCCGAGCGAACTCCACAAGCCGCGGTGCCGCCCCCGCTGATACTTGAGCATGCGCGCGTAGGGGGAGAAGGAATCGACCGGCTGATCGATGAAGGCGGCGGGGCGAGGCTCCGGGATCTTCGACGCGTAATACTCGATCAGCTCGTCGAATTGCGGGTGCAGAGTCGGCTCCCCACCCATGATGCCGACGATTCCCTCGAATCCGGCCATGGAATCGACCGCACGACGGAAGACTTCCGGCTCCATGAAGAACGGCTTGGGGTGGTGGCCACAGAAGCGCGTGCAGTTCGAACAAGTGTACATGCAGGCGTTGGTCATCTCGATTTGGATAACCTTCATGTCCGCTGGAGATTTCATGGCTGCCCCCTCATACCGGATAATGGGATCGCATGGATATCGCCCTGCCCACGTACAACTGCGCACCCTGGCTGGACGCTTTCCTCGAGTCCCTTCTGGCTCAAGATTACACCAATTGGCGTATTGTGGCGCGCGACGACGCGTCCCAGGACGACACGGCCCGCAAGCTGGCGGCGTGGCAATCCCGCCTGGGTTTCCAGATGGTGGTTCTCGAAGGCGGGCGGAACCTGGGCGTCGTCGGAAACTACAACGCCGTTCTGCGAGCCACGGAATCCGGCCTGGTGATGTCGGCCGATCCGGACGACGTGTGGTTGCCCGGCAAGATTCGCCGCAGCCTGGAAGCCGTACGGACCTTCTACCCCGCCGTTCCAATGGCGCTGTGCACCGACGCGCGCGTGATCGACGCCGAAGGACACGACGTGGCGCCCTCCTACTGGCAATGGTCGCGCATGAACCCGGCGCGCCAGACGCTGCCTCGGGTGGCTGTCGAGAGCGTAGCCCTGGGTTCCACGATGTTGTTCAACCGCGCGTTGCTCGATGTGGCGCTGCCGATACCGGCGGGCGCCACCTATCAGGACTGGTGGCTGGCTCTGGCGGCGGCCGCATTCGGGCGCTTCGTACCGCTGGAGGAAATCACCATCTTTTACCGGAGGCACGCCTCCAATGCCACGTCCGATCCCTATAGCAGCGGGCTGACTGGCGCGCTCCGCCGCACCCTGAGTGCGCCAGGAGCGCCGCGGCGGCGATTGCGGAACGTGCTGACGCAAGCGGTGACGCAGGCTGGGGCTTTCTTGGGCCAGTACCGCGGCCGGCTGGCGCGGCGCGACGAGGCGGCGCTCGACGCCCTGGCAGGGCTGCTCTCCGCCGGGCCACTGGCCGCGCGAGCCGCCATTTTGCGGCATGGGTTGTGGTTTGGATCGCCGGTGAAGAACGCGGGGATGCTGGCGCTGCTGTGACCGCCCAGGCGGCCGCGGCGGGGCCACAACCAAACCGCGCGTGAGTGAGCGGGCTACCGGGGCTGGTTGGTTGCCGCGCGCGGGCGAGCTCCGCTCGCCGGGCCGATTGACAATCGGCCGCAGGTTGACAACCTGCCCCACATAAGACCGCCGGGTCATGAGGTCGGCGCGGCGCCCCGGTCGACCTTCGGCGGGCCGGGCTCGTGCTCGAAGTTGACGCGCTCTAACTCCACCGTCAGCGGCCGGTGCTGCACCTGGGTATGGATGGCGCCCACGTACTCGCCCAGCATTCCCATGAACATCAGTTGAATGGAGCCGATCAGGAAGATGCCGATCACCACCGGCGCCATGCCCACCGAGAAGCGGGTCCAAAACAACAACTTATAAACCAGGTACCCGAAGCCCGCCAGAAACGACAAAGCCGCGCCCATGAAGCCGGCGAAGGCCGCCAGCCGCAGAGGCACCTTGGAGTGGTTGATGATGCCCAGCATCCCCAGGTCGTATAGCGAGTAGAAGTTGTTCTTAGTGATGCCGTGCTTGCGGACGGGCTGGTCGTAGGGCAGTTCCTTGTGGGGCAGGCCGATTTCGGCGATCATGCCGCGGAAGTAGGGGTACGGATCGTCCATGGCCTTCACCAGGTCCGCCACCCGCCGGTCGTAGAGGCCGAAGCCGGTGTAGTTCTCGAAGGTCTCGATGGAGGAGAGCCGGTTCACCAGGCGGTAGTACTGCTTGCGGATCCAGAACATGAGCCGGTTCTCTTCGCTGGTGCGCTTGATTCCCAGCACCATCGAGTAGCCGTTTTCCCATTCGCGGAGCATGTCCACGATCATTTCCGGAGGGTCCTGCAGGTCGGCCACCAGGCTGACGATGCAATCGCCGGTGGCCTGGCGGAAGGCGTGCATGGGCGAGCGGATGTGGCCCACGTTGCGCGCGTTGACGATGATGCGGACGTTGGAGTCCTCGGCCGCAATGCGTTTGAGAACGGCGACGGTGCCGTCGCGCGATGCGTTGTCGATGAAGATATGCTCGTAGCGGTAGTCGCCCGCGCGGGCGATGGCGTCGCGCACCCTGCGGTAGAGCTCCTCCACGTTATCGACTTCGTCGAAGCACGCCGTGATTACGCTGATGGTCTTCATGAACGGCTCCAGGGCTCACTTACCGGCGGCGGGGCGGAACTCGCGCACCACGCTGCCGTCCGACGTGCCTCGCTCCGCGGCGGCGGCGGCCGGCTCGGGCAATCCGCGTTGGTAGATGAGCTCCCGTAGCGAGGGAACGCTGGCGTAGGGGCTGTCGATATCGTCGATGCGGATGGGCGCGTCCTTCGCGACCGGGTGCAGCAGCTCCTCGCCGCGCATCAGCTCGCGGCAGGAGATCTGCCCTTGCAGGAGCGGGATGGCCAGGTAGACGTCCTCGTCGGCCAGGATGTGGCCCTCGGGCAGATCGCGGTGGGCGTAGACGCCGCGCACCAACGCGTCCAGATACTGAATTTCCTTGGCCGGCGGCATGCGCTTCTGCGTGCCGGGGGCGCCGCACATCTCCTTGACCTTGTGAAACGCCTTGAACCACGCGTCCACCTGCTCGGGTTTGGAGCAGTAGGGCGACACGGGAACGCCCTCGTCCTCGATATCGACATGGCGCTCGAAGGTGCGCGCGCCTTTGGCGTAGGCGATCAGCATGGAAGCGGTCCAGTCGGAGTGCTCGTGCGTGGAGAAGCCGATGGTGTTGGAAGGGTAGCGCGCCCGCAGGTAATCGATCTGGTTCAACTCGAGTTCGCGGTCCTCGGTGGGGTAGAGGGACACGCAATGGTTGATGGCCATGGGGATGCCGCGGTTGTGGAAGAAGGTCACCAGGTCGTCCAGGTCCTTGACGGAGCTGCCGCCGGTGGAGACGATGACGGGCTTTTTGGTCCTGGCGATCTTCTCGAGCAACATCCAGTCGTTGAGGTCGGAACTGGCGATCTTGAGGATGGGGAGGCCGAGGTCGCAGCACAGGTCGACGGAGGTTTCGTCGAAGGGCGTGGCGACGGGCAGGCATGAGACCTTGCGGATGGCCTGGACAAGTGTGGCGAAGTGCTCGCGCGGCATGCGCGTGTCGATGGTCTTCTTGATGTAACGGATGTCGGTACGGCGGACGTAGTCCTGGTGGACGAAGGTCTCCACGTCGCGGAATTGCAGTTTGATGGCGGCGCGCACGTTATTGAAGCGCACCACCTGGGCGAACGTGTTGACGATTTTGAGCCCGCGCTCGACGCGGCCCAAGTGGTTGTTGGCCATTTCCAGGACCAGCAGTTCGTCGAAAATATCGCGGTCGATCATACGTTCACCTCGGTGCGCGCCGGTGGGGTGGGCGCGCCAGTGTCAGCAGACATTTCCAAAATCTCCCGCCAACCGCCAATGCGGCGGCAACCCGGGGGAAGCGACGTGCCACCGTAGCCGTGGGGGACGAGCACGCAGGCGATCCCGGCGGCCTCCGCGGCGCGCCAGTCCTCGGCGGTGTCACCGGCCAGCAGGCACCGGGGCCGGGGCAGCGCGCGGCGATCGAGAAGTTCGATCAGCATTTCGGTCTTGGAAGGGTAGACCGGCACCCGCGAATCGCGCGAGACCACCTCGCGGAAGAAGCCGTCGAGATGCAGCTCGCACAGAATCATGGCCGTGGCGAGGGCTGGCTTGTTGGTGACCAGCCACAGTCCCACGCCCGCGGAGCGCAGTTGCGGGAGCACGTCGCGGACGCCCGGCTGGCAGACGGTGAGGCGCCATCCCGCTGAATCGTAGCTGGAGCGAAAGGCGCACTCGAGACGGTCCAACAGGGCCGAATCCGCGGCGCCCGAAACCTGCGCCAGGATGTCGCGCACGGGCGGCCCGATGAGCGGCGCCAGGTCCCGTTGCAAGGCAGGCAGGCCGCATGACCGCAGGGCCGCATCCACGCTCCAGGCGATGCCGGGCATGGAATCGACCAGCGTGCCATCCAGGTCGAAAACGACGTGCCGCGGGGAACTCACGGTTTCTCCCCGGCGGCGCCCAGCCGGTTCTCTTCCAGCTCTTCGGGCGGCAGGAACGGGTACATGTCCTCCAGGTTAGGCGAAACCATGCTTCCGTCGGGAAGTTGCCGGGATTTCACCCGCGGCTCGAATTCCTGGGCCGGGTCAAGCCGCACGTGACAGAGCGCCGGGCCGGGAGCGTCCAATAGCGCCTGCATGGAGGCCAGTTGCCGCGTGTTTTCCAGGCGCACGGCGGGCAGGCCGTAGGCCTCGGCGATCCTGACCATGTCCGGGAAGGTGACGCCACTCGAGGGGCTCTCGCCCACCATGCGCCCGAAGAAGCTGGATTGCGTCAGCCGGATGGAGAGATAGCCGCCGTTGTCGAGCACGAAAATCTTCACCGGCAGGCGGTGATGGGCGATGGTTTGCAGCTCCTGAATGTTGAGTTGAATGCTGCCGTCGCCGGCCAGGCAAATGACTCGCCGCCCCTCGCGGGCGACGGCGGCGCCCACGGCGGCGGGCAGATCGTAGCCCATGGAGGCGGCGCCGGAGTTGGAGATCAGGCGCTGGCCGTCCCGCAGGTTAGCTACCTGGTAGGACACGATGGTGGCGGAGGCGTTGGCGCAGACCACCACATCGTCGGCGGCGAGCATGGCGAACAGCCGCTCGACGAAGTGGTAAGGGTTGATGGGCGAGACGGCCGCGCGTTGCCGCTCCTGCACCACGGGGTAGCGCGCCACGCGCTCGCGGCACCATGCCAGCCAGCCCTGGTGAGCGGCGGGGCGGTAGGAGGATTGCGGAAGCTGGCGCAACATCTCCCGCAGGAAGACCTTCAGGTCGCAGCGGATCGGCATGTCCGGCCGCACGGTGGGCTTGTCGAGCTCGCCGGCGTCCACGTCCACCTGCATGAGGAAGGCGCCGGGCGCGAAGGATGCCCAGTTGTAGCTCACCTGGCGGATGTTCAGGCGCGAACCCAACACCAGTAGCGCGTCGGCGTTCTGCACGGTGAAGTTGCCGGCGCGTTCGCCGATGGTGCCGGGGCGGCCGCAGAAGAGGGGTCGGCGGTGGGGATCAGGTCGTGCGTCCAGGCGGTGGTGACGGGGATGGCCAGGCGGCGCGCCAGTTCCCGGAACTCATCGAGCGCATGGGCGGCGCGGACGCCGGTGCCGGCCATCAATACGGGACGCTTGGCCGCTGCCAGGCGCGCGATGGCTTCGCCGCACTGATCGGCCACGATCTGCGGATTCCAGTGAAGCGTGTCCTCGGAGGGATCGTAGGGGGGGAGCGTCTCCGCGTCGATGCGCGCGGCCTGGACATCCACGGGGATATCGAGCCAGCACGGCCCAGGGCGGCCCGATGCCGCCAGGAACCAGGCGCGCTCCAGGTGGTAGCGGATGCTGGCGGGATCGTCAACCAGAACGGCGTACTTGGTGATGCCGGAAGCCATGGGGATGATGTCGGCTTCCTGGTCGCCGAGTTGGCGAAGGCGGCCCCGCGTGCCGGTGGTAGCCAGGCAGGTCTCGCGCTTCACCTGGCCGGAGAGGACCAGCATGGACACGGAATCGGTCCAGGCGCCGTAAACGCCGTTGAGCGCGTTGATGCCGCCGGGGCCGGTGGTTACGTTGATGACGCCGGTGCGACCGGTGACGCGGGCGTAACACTCGGCGGCCATGGCGGCGGCCTGTTCGTGGTGGTTGCACCAGTAGCGGATGCGGGGCTCGCGGCCGAAGGAATCGTTGAGGTGCATGGCGCCGCCGCCGGAGATCAGGAAGATGTCGCGGACGCCCCAGCCGGCAAGGCGTTGGGCGATGTAGTCCGAGAGCTTGATCATGGGCGGGTCTCCGCTGGGAGCCGCTGGCGCGCTCCCCCAAGAAACCAACTACTGAGGACCTGCCCCAGAGGACAGCAAGCCGCAACACGACGCAGAGCCGCTTCGCGATCGACTGGGCGAGCTTCGCTCGCCGGGCAGGTTGAGAACCTGGCCGGCAGGGCGGTGCTGCCGCAATCGCAGCTCCCCACCCGCGGCGCAGGCTGACAGGTCGGAAGGCGGGTTAACAACCCGCCGCAGGCTGACAGCCTGCCCCACAAAAGGACCAGGGCGGCGTGCGAGGCATTTGACAGGTAGTAGTGCACAGGGCCGGTCATGCGTGCGCCTCCGCGGGTTGCGGGCGGTGCCACGCGGCCGTGCGGCGGATGGCCTCGTCCAAAGGGGTGAGTTGGCGAAGGCCGAGTTCGGAGCGCGCGCGGGACGTGTCGGGGACGTAGCGTGCGGCGGGAACGCCGGGGCGCGGGGTGCCTGCGATGCGCACGGGCTCGGCGGCGGCGAGCGTGTTCCGCACGGTGGAGGCCAGGCCGGCGATGCTGACGGCCTCCTCCGAGCCGACGTTGTAGGCCCGGCAGGATTGGCCGCGAAGCAGGATGGTCCAGAGCCAGATGGCCAAGTCGGCGGCATAGAGGTAGGAACGGAACGGGGTGCCATCGCCGCGAATTTCAATGGGCCGGCGGCTCAGGCAGTCCGCGATGAAATTCCCGATGGCGAAATGGGCATCGAGCGGCAGGTAAGGGCCGGCGAAGGCAAATGGACGGACGATGGGGCAGGCGAAGCCGTGCCGGGTGGCATACAAGGTGCCGAGCAACTCGGCCAGGCGCTTGCCTTCGGCGTAGGCCGAGCGCGGATCGGTCGGGACGGGACCTCCTTCGTAGGTTTCCGGAACGCGCTCCAGGGCCGGCGGCTGGGCGCCATAAACCGCTCCGGAGCCGATCAAGAGGAAGCGCCCGGCTTCGCAGTGGACAGCGAAATTGAGGGCGCGGCGGGTGCCATCCACAATAGTGTCCAGCATGACCAGGGGCTGCTCGCGGTTGAGCGCGGCGCTGGCGTCGGCGGCGCCGTGAATCAGGTGAGTGAAGCGGCCCTCGGGGAACGGGAAGGTGCGGACGTCGCCCTGGAGCAGAGCGATGGAGCGGTGGGACGCCAGGTGGGGGGCCTTGCGGCGGAAGGCATCGGACGAGCGGGTGAGCACGGTGAGCGAGGCGTCCAGGCGCAGGGCATCGCAGGCCCAGGCGAAGCTCTCGAGCAGCCAGCAGCCGAAGAAGCCGGTGCCGCCGGTGACGAACAGGCGGGCTTCGCACAGCTCGTCCCACACGCCTTTGGTGTGGGCGAGAACGCGGTCCAGATCGTCGGCAAGCGGGTTGGGCATGTTAGCGGCCGCTGGTCACGCCCACACCCTCCAGGGTGCCGCGCCCCTGTCCCACAGTTCGTTGAGGTGCTGGTGTTCGCGGATGGTGTCCATGGCGTAGAAGAAGCCGCTGTGGCGGAAGGCCATGAGTTGGCCGTCGGCGGCCAGGCGCTCGAGGGGTTCGCGCTCGAAGACGCAATCGTCGCCGCCCAGGTAGTCGAAGACGCCGCGGTTGAGGACGAAGTAGCCGGCGTTCATCCAGCCATCGGTGGGGGGCTTTTCGGCGAACTTGCGAACGGCGTCGCCGGGGGCGAGGTCGAGCATGCCGAAGCGGGACACCGGCGGCACGGAGGTCACGGTGGCGATGCGGCCGTGGCCCTGGTGAAACTCCACCAGGCGGCGGATGTTGACGTCGCAGACGCCATCGCCATAGGTGAGCAGGAAGGTTTCGTCATCGACGTATCGGCGGACGCGGCGGAGACGGCCGCCGGTCATGCTGTCGACGCCGGTGTCGGCCAGGGTGACCTTGAAGCCCTGCTCCTCGTGGGAGCCGTGGTATTGGATCTGCGACTTCTGGCCGAGACAGATGGAGAAGTCGTTGTTCATGGCTTCGTAGTTGAGGAAGTAGTCCTTGATATCGTTCCCGCGGTAGCCGAGGCACAGGACGAAGTCGCGGAAGCCGTGGTGGGCATAGGTCTTCATGATGTGCCAGAGGATGGGCCGGCCGCCCACTTCCACCATGGGTTTCGGGCGGAACTCGGTTTCTTCGCGAAGTCGCGTACCTAACCCGCCGCAGAGGATGACAACCTTCACGTTTGGACGGCCTCGCCTATGAAATGCCGGCGTCGGACAATCGTGCCGGCTGAATTGATAGTCGGATAGTGATAAGACGTACTCTATCCCGTATTTAGAGATGGAACCGACGTTGCCAATAGTTATTAGCGAGGTGGTGGGTGACGGGGACTAACGGCAAAGGCGCACGACATCGGGGGCGATGCCGCCGAGGGGCAGTATGCGGTCAACGGCGTGGAGTTTGATGGCTTCCGCGGGCATTCCGAAAACCACGCAGGAAGCTTCATCCTGGGCGATATTGTAGGCGCCGGCTTCCTTCATCTCCAGCATTCCCTTGGAGCCGTCATCTCCCATGCCAGTCATGATAACGCCCACGGCGTTCCTTCCCGCGGCGCGCGCGGCCGAGCGGAAGAGCACGTCCACCGATGGACGGTGGCGGCTTACCAGGGGGCCATCCCTGACTTCCACGAAGTAGCGGGCACCCGCCCGTTTGAGGAGGAGGTGCCGGTTTCCGGGAGCGATCAGGGCCTGGCCGCGGATTACGGAATCGTTGGATTCAGCTTCCTTGACGGTGACGCGGCAGATCTGGTTGAGGCGCTTGGCAAACTGGGCGGTGAACTGTTCCGGCATATGCTGCACCACGACAATGCCCGGGGCATCGAGCGGCAGGGCCTGGAGCATCTCCCGGAGGGCCTCGGTGCCGCCGGTGGAGGCGCCCACCACTACCACCTTTTCCGTGGTCTCGATCATGGCGTGGGAGTTGGGTTTTGGGAGAACGGCGTCGGCGGTCAGCTTGGGGTCAACAGTCATGACGGGGACGCGTGGCCGGCCCTTTAGCCGGGCATTGGCGGCCGATTTCACGGCATCACAGATCCGCACCCGCGATTCCTCGAGAAACTCCCGGGTTCCCAGTTTCGGCTTGGTGATGATTTCCACGGCTCCTTTTTCGAGGGCATCGAGGGCCGTTTCGGAATGGTCGGCGGTCAAGGTGGAGCAGATCACCACCGGGATGGGATGCTGGGACATGATCTTGGCGAGGAAGGTCAGGCCATCCATGCGGGGCATTTCGATGTCGAGCGTGATGACGTCCGGCGTGCATGCCCGGATGCGCTCCACCGCCACGTAGGGATCGGGGGCCACGCCGATGACCTCGATCTGAGGGTCGCTTTGCAGGAGATCCCTCATCGTCTGGCGGACGGTAGCCGAATCGTCCACCACCAGCACGCGGATTTTTCTCGAGAAGGGCATCTAGGCCGCGGCGTCCCCCGCCGGGGTACCGCCTGCCGCGGCGGTGTCGCCCGCCAGAGCCAGCTCCTCGGACGAGAACACGGCGTTGACGTCGAGAATGATGATGAAATCGTCGCCGCGTTTGCCCATCCCGCGGATGAACTCGCTGCGCCAGCGCATGGCGATGCGCGGTGGCGGACCGATGTTGCCCGGTTCGATCTCGATGACTTCATGCACGCTGTCGGCGAGGCCGCCTAGCACTACGGCCTCGCCGTCTAGATCGAGTTCCAGGACGACGATGCGGGTGTTCACGGTATCGGTGCCTTTGGGGAGGCCGAACCGGAGGCGCAGGTCCACAACGGGGATGGCCTTGCCGCGCACATTGACGACGCCGCGCAGATACGCCGGGGCGGTAGGGACGCTGGTGATCCGCGAGACCTCCAGCACCTCGCGCACCTGGGTGACGTCGACGGCGAAGAGCTCGCCGCCGAGTTTGAAGGTAATGTAGTTACACGTTTCGGTGATCATCGTGAGGCTCGCTTGCCGGCATCGGGATCAGTAGGACGTAAACTCGCCGTCGCGGGAGTCGGCGCTGGCGGAATCGGCATCAAGATCGATGGCGGTCCCGCCGGATTCGACGGCCTGATTCATCCGCAGCAGGCCCTTGGCTGGGGGCTGCGGGCGGCTTCCCGGTTTCGGGCGGGGTGCGGCGGCACGCTTCCGTTCTCTCGGCTGGACGCCAGCGCTGTCGTCAACTTTGAAGAAAGCTATGGTGGTGTGAAGAATCTCCGCCTGGCTGGAGAGCTCCTCGGCGGTGGCTGCCATTTCTTCGGATGCCGAGGCGTTCTGCTGAATCACCTGGTCGAGTTGCTGGATGGCCTTGTTCACCTGGCCCGCGCCGGTGCTCTGCTCGCCGCTGGCGGCGGCTATTTCGCGCACCAGTTCGGCGGTCTTCTGAATGTCCGGCACCAGTTTTTCGAGCAGTTGTCCGGCGCTCTCGGCGGTCTGCACGCCGCCGGCGGTCAGGCGGCTGATTTCGGCCGCCGCCGTCTGGCTGCGCTCGGCCAATTTGCGCACTTCCGAGGCAACCACGGCGAATCCCTTGCCGTGCTCGCCGGCCCGCGCCGCTTCCACCGCGGCATTCAGCGCCAGCAGGTCGGTCTTGCGCGCGATCTCCTCGATGATGCCGATTTTCTCGGCGATTTCGCTCATCGCCTGAACGGTCCGCCTGACGGCTTCTCCGCTGTTGCGGGCGTCGCCGGAGGCCTTAGACGCGATCTTGTCAGTCTGGCGGGCGTTGTCGGCGTTCTGCTGCACGCTGGCTGCCATCTGCTCCATGGCGGAAGTGGTCTCTTGCGCGGAAGCCGCCTGTTCGGAAGCACCCTGCGAGAGCTGCTGCGCCGTGGAACTCATCTGCTCGCTACCGCTGGAAACGTTGAGCGAGGACGCGGCGACGCCACCCACGGTGGTGCGAAGGTTATCCACCATCCGGTTGACCGCCTGAAGCATATCTCCCAGTTCGTCTTTCGAGGTCACCTCGGCTTTCTTCCGGAGGTCGCCGTCGGCCACGGTATGGATCAGGGAAACGGCGGTGGAGAGCGGACGCGTGATGCTCCTAACGACCGCCAATGTGATCCCCACGGCCACCGCGACCGCCAGCAAAAGTCCAAACAGGACGCCGGTTTTGGCGCTCGAGACGGAATCCTCGATGGCCTGTCCCATCTCTTCCGCATAGCCCTTGCGGAACTCCATGAGCTGCCGGCCCGTCGCCTGGTAACGGTCGAGCGCCGGCTTCAGTTTCTTTTCCACGGTGTCCAGAGCCTCCTGGTCCCGGGACTCGGCTTTCAACCGCAGGGATTCCTCGAGCGACGGCAGATAGGAGTCGCGCGCAGCCTGAAAGGCGGCATACAGTTCGTGGCCCTTCTGCGTCACGATGGTCTTCTGGTACTCCACCAACAGGGCGTTGTTGTTGGTGCGAATGCTCTGCACCTCGCCCTCCAACCGCGCTACCTCCTGGCGGTCCTTGGAGATCACGAGTTGCAGCAGCGTGGAATAAGCCGTCTCCAGGTTCACTTGCACCTGCGCGATGGCGCACAGTCCGGGCACGGCTCCATTGACCACCAGGCCCGAACTCTTCTCGATGGCGTTCACACGGAGGTAGGCGAAGGCGCCGAGCGCCACGGCGATGGCAATCACCGCGGCGAAGCCGGCGGCGATGCGCGTTCCGATTTTCCAGTTTTTCATAATTGTCCTTGTCCTGCGCGGGCGGCCGAAGCCTGCCGCTCCGCGAATTGCACGATTGCCCGAATGTCCAGAATGAGCGCCACGCTTCCGTCGCCCATTACCGTGGAGCCCGATACCACGTCGACGCTCCGCAGGAACCGGCCGAGAGATTGAAGCACGGTCTGGTGCGTGCCCAGCACGCGATCCACCACCAGCCCCACGCGGTGCTCCTCGTGGTAGACGATCACCACCTTCTCGGCCGCCGGAGGGCTGCCCGGCAGAGAGAAGACTTCCCGCAAGTCGATGTAGGGAATCAGCTCCCCGCGCACCGCCACGATGTTGCGGCCGTTCTTCCGGAGACGCGCGACGCGGTCCAGTTCGATGTTCTCCGCCACGGAGGCCAGGGGGAGGATGAATCGATCCCCGGCGACCTCCACCAGCCACCCTTCGATGATGGCCAGCGTTAAGGGCAGCCGCAGCCAAAAGCCCGTCCCCTTGCCGGGCTCGCTTGCCATGAAGATGGAGCCGCGCAGCGCATCAATTTGCCGCTTCACAACGTCCATGCCGACGCCCCGGCCCGAGACGCTGGTCACACTGCTGGCCGTCGAGAAGCCGGGAAGGAGGATCAGATTCAGAACTTCCGTGTCGGTGAGATTGGCGTCGGAGGCGATAAGTTGCTTCTCCACGGCCTTGGCGCGGATACCGGATTGGTCGAGCCCGCGTCCATCGTCTTCCACCCTCACCACCACGTCCGAACCGGTGTGTTCGGCGCTGAGCCGGATGACGCCGCGGGCCGGTTTTCCCGCTGCGGCGCGTTCCGCGGGCGCCTCGATTCCGTGGTCGATCGAATTACGCAGCAGATGCACCAGGGGTTCGCCGATCTGGTCCAGAATGCTCTTGTCGAGCTCGGTTTCCGCTCCGCTGGTGATCAGGTCGACCTGCTTACCAAGCTCCGCCGACAGGTCGTGCACCAGGCGCCGGAAGCGTCCGAAGATGGCGCCAATCGGCATCATGCGAATTCCCAGCACGTCGTCGCGCAGGTCGGCCACCAGGCGTTCGATCTCCTCAATTGGGCTGGCGAGCTCGGGCGCGTCCACGTGGGAGGCCGCCTGAGTCAGCCGTGACTGGTTCACCACCAGTTCGCCCACCAGCCCCACCAGCCGGTCCAGCCGCGCCGAGGGCACCCTTACCGTGGACTCCTTGGAGAGGGAGTTGGAGGTATCGGCGCCCTGCCGGGGCCGGGACGGGGCGCAGTCCGGTTGTGCCGTTGACGTTTCCGGTGCAGGCTCAATTTCCAGGGTTGCGCCATCCTCGGCGAATAGGAACACCTCCCGAATCGCGTCCCGGCCGGCAGCGGTTGTGAGCGTGATGCTCCACCACATGTAGCAGTGGTCGGTCTGGAGTTCGTCTAGATCCGGTACACCCGCGGTGTGCGCCAGTATCCGGCAATCGCCGAGCGCGCGCAAATCGCGGAACAGCAGAACCGGATTCCCGCCACAGGCCAGGAGATCCGGACTGGGCCGGAACACGACTTCCCATGATGCGTTGGCGGGTTGCGGCGGGGTGGCCGCTGGAGCGGCGGCGCCCACTTGGGCGAGCCCCTCGAGAAGCGCAACCAGGTCCTGCGTGGACTGGCGCGGGGCCGCCTCGCCTTGCTTCCCGGCCGCCAGCAGCAACCGAATTTCGTCCTTGGCAGAAAGGACCGCCTCCACCATCTTCTCCGACTGCGGGACGATGCCCTTGCGGGCCCGGTCCAGGAGGGTCTCCACGTGGTGCGCGAATTCTGCCACCTCGGTGAATCCGAACATCGCTCCCGATCCCTTGATAGTGTGGAAGGCGCGGAACAGGCGGTTGATCCGTTCGGAGCCGGGATCCTCTTCGCCCAGCGAGAGCGCCGTCTCCTCGATTTGCGCGAGCAGTTCTTCGGCTTCCTGGAGGTAGGTATCGGCGGGGTTAAACTGCATCGGGGCTCTCCTCCAGAGCCGGGTCTTCCAGGGTAAGCCCGAGCTCGGTGCGGGTTTCCAAAGCAGCGGGGGAAATCGAGAGCACCATGAATGGCTTGCGGAGTTTCAGGGCGGTCTTACGCGCCGAGCGCAGCACTTGTACGGTGGCGGTGTCCAGCGACTCGACCTCCGACAGGTCCAGGCGCAGGTCCGGCTGGCGGGCCAGCCAGTCCCGCAGCGAATCGCGCAGTTCATCGGCTACGGAGATATCGAGCGCTCCCGCTATCTTCAGAACGCCGCCGGAGCCATCGGCAGTAATCTGCATCTTCCTTTGCGGATTGCGACCCGGTCGCCCGGGCCGACAGTCACAACCTCCAAGACCAGATATCGGATGATTGGCGGCAGGTCTTTAGGGTGGTCACCACAGAGAGGTTGTGGCGGAAGCGATTTGGCGGGCGCGCAGCTTACCGCAGGTTGAACTTCTTCATCTTGTATCGCAGGGTGTCGCGGGTGACGCGCAGCAGGCGGGCGGCCTGGGTTTGATTGCCGTTGGTCTTCTCGAGGGCGCGCGCCAGCAGGCTGCGCTCGTTGTCCTCCAGAGAGAGGCCGTCGGTGGGAATCTCCGACCCCATGGGCACGGTCATGGAAACGACCACATCCGGCCGGGAAATGGCCAGGGGCAGACTGGGCGGGGTGATACGGGCGGACTCCTCCAGAATCATGGCGCGCTCGATGGCGTTGCGGAGCTCGCGCACGTTGCCCGGCCAATCGTGCATCTCCAGCAGCTTGGCGGCGGCATCGCTTACGCCTTCGATATTGCGCTTGAACTTGCGGTTGTAGTGCTCGATGAAGAACTGGGTGAGCGGGACGATGTCCTCGGCGCGCTCGCGCAGGGGCGGAATCAGAATCTGGATGACGTTGAGGCGGAAGTACAGGTCCTGGCGGAAGGCGCCTTCCTTGACGGCTTCGCGCAGGTTCTTGTTGGTGGCGGCCACCACGCGCAGGTCGAGCTTGATGTCCTTAAGCCCGCCCAGCCGGCGGAAGCTCTGCTCCTCGAGCACGCGCAGCAGCTTGGCCTGGAGCATGAGGGGGATTTCGCCGATCTCGTCCAGGAACAGAGTGCCGCGGTCGGCCAGTTCGAAGATGCCGCGTTTCTGGGCGCGGGCGTCGGTGAAGGCGCCCTTCTCGTAGCCGAACAGTTCGCTTTCGAGCAGGGTCTCGGGAATGGCCGCGCAATTGATAGCGATGAAAGGTTCGGATTGGCGCAGGCTCTGGTAGTGCAAGGTCTTGGCTACCAGGTCCTTGCCGGTGCCGTTTTCGCCTTCGAGCAGTATGGTGGTGGCCTCGCTGGCGGCCACGCGGCGCACGAAGTTGAGCACTTCGCGCATGGGCCCCGATTCGGCTATCACCTCGCGCTTCTGCGGGGCGGCTTCCTCGGTGATGTCCTTGATGGTGGCCACCACGCCCGTCAGATGGCCGGCATCGTCGAACATTTGGTTGGTGCGCATCACCACCAGGCGTTCCAGGCCGTTGCTGGTATTCAGGCGAACGGTGCAATTGGGAGCGGCCGGGGATTGGTTGAGGCCCACCAGAACGCCACAACCGGGCTCGCACACGGAGCACTTGAAGACGTCCTGGCAGTGGCGGCCGAGCATCTCCTCGGAGGCCATGCCGAAAAGCTTCTCGGCCGCACGGTTGACGCCCGTGATTCGGAATTCGGGATCGTACAAAACCAGGGCGTCGGAGAGCTGGTCGAACACCAGTTCCAATACGCTGGTTTGCTGCCAACCTGGGGTGAGCTTCGACATTGAACTTGGGCTAACCCGATTATAACAGCCCATTCTTGGGTTAATTGGCCCAACCCAGGGCACCAGCGGGGGGAATGCCCCCACTCGATGGGGGCAAATTTCGAGGTAAACCCCGTGGAACTGGCGGCATGGCGGCATGGCGATGCAATTGCTACTTCCCAGTTTGGAGGCTTTATGTCCCGTTTGAAGATTATTGCGCCCGCCGCGATCCTGCTGGGCGGTTTTCTGATTTGCTCGCTGGCCACGTACGGCAAGCCGGAATTCACCAAGGCGACCAAGAAGGCCTGCACGTACTGCCATGAAAAGAATGTCCCTGGCGACGCCGCCGCCATGAAGGCCAATCTGACCGACGCCGGGAAATATTACAAAGACAAGAAGACCCTGGACGGTTACGTCGAGAAGAAGTAGCGACACAGTGAGAGTGAGCGGGAGTTGTCCACCATGCAGACAGTTCAGCTTTCGATAGCCGATGGCCAGTACGCCACGGCCATTCGGGAAGCCCTGTCCCGCAGTTGCGCCTGGCACGTCGAAACGGTCGATTGCCCGGATGCCACGCAGCAGTGTGTTTTGGTGCTGGACGAGTTCGCTTTTGCGAAACTGCCCCTCCCGCTATCCAACCCCGAGCGGATCGTCCTGATCGCCCGCAAGAACCCGCAGGTTCTGGCGGAGGCGTGGGAAGCCGGTATCGTCTCCGTCATCTCCGCAGAGGATCCCATCAGTACCGCTTTGCTGGCCATTATGGCCGCTGCCCTTCGTGTTGCACATTTCCACGCCGCGGTCGACGCAGGCGAGAATTCCCCCACTCTAAGTCCCGATGTTGCGTCAATTTCCCCACAGAGGCACGGTTCGGGGCTTAAGCGCTGCAAAACTCAATAAGATAGCGCCCGTCCGCCGTGGACTTTGGCGTGCAGTGCCAGCGACTCCAGGCAGATAGCCGCGACATGGCACGCACCCCGGCAGAACCCGCAGGCTTTGGCAGACAGGCGAGTCTCCGTGTTAATACGGGGACAGACGGAACGTTCGCCGGATTCTTTGCCCATCCGGCTTGTCGAAATCAGGTGAACGTTCCGTCTGTCCCCGGGTTTTCGCGGTGGCGTATACTTCTACAAGAAGTGGACCGCGAGTTCCAGCATAGGAGCGCACATTGACGATGACGAACCGGGCACTCTCCCACCTGGGCCCGCGGCTCGGTTACGCCTTGATGGGCCTGCTGGCCGCAGCGGCCGGCGCGGATCTTCGCGCGGCCGACCCTGCCGCGGATTGCTCGTCCTGCCACGACCAGGGGCCGAAACTGGCCAAGAGCGCGCACGCGGGGTTGCCCTGCGAGGTCTGTCACGATTCCCACGAGCAGTATCCCCATCCCGCCAATATTCCCCAACCGGATTGCGCCACTTGCCATCCCGGCCAGGCCGGCGACTACGCCCTTGGCGTACACGGCCAGGCGCGTAAGAACGGCAACGAGGGCGCGCCCGATTGCGGCCTGTGCCACGGCAGCGCGCACGAACTGCTGCCGCCCAAATCGCAGGCGTTTCGCATGGCCGTGCCGGATACCTGCGGCATGTGCCACACCGATATCGCCGAGCAATACCGCGCCAGCGTGCATGGCAAGGCGCTAGCCCGTGGCATCACCCAGGCGCCGTTGTGCACGGATTGCCACGGCGAGCACAAGATCCTGAAGCACACCAGCGAGGCCTCGCCGGTGAATGGCCTGCACATTCGCGACACCTGCGGAAGTTGCCACGGCGACGTGCGGCTGACGCGCAAGTTCGGGCTGCCGTCGGACCGCCTGGTCAGCTTCGACTCGTCCTTCCACGGGTTGGCGGCCAAAGCTGGCTCGCAAACGGTGGCCAACTGCGCCAGTTGCCACGGGGTTCACAACATCCTGCCCTCGTCGGACCCGAAATCCACCATCAACCCGAAGAACCTGCCGAAGACCTGCGGGCAGTGCCACCCGGGCGCGGGCACGCGGTTCGCCATCAGCCAGGTGCATGTGGCCGAAGGGCGCGCCGAGCCGGTGATTCTGCGGGCGGTGCGCGAGTTCTACCTGCTGATGATCCCGGTAACCATCGGGCTGATGCTTCTGCACCAGGGCGGCGACTTCCTGCGCAAGCTGCTGCGCGTGCGCTTCGGCAAGGGGATAGCGCGCTCCACGGCGGGGCACGGCGGCGTGCGCATGCTGCCCTTCGAGCGGCTGGAACATGCGGTGATGGCGGCCTCGTTCATCGTGCTGGTGTGGACCGGTTTCGCCCTCAAGTACCCGGACCAGTGGTGGGCGCGCCCGCTGCTGCTGATGGAAGGGGCGCGGAGCATGCGCAGCCTGATCCATCGCACGGCCGCGGTGGTGTTTATGGCGGTGGCGGCGGCGCACGTGGTTTCGCTCATCGTCAGCCGCAAACTGCGCACGCATTGGCTGGAGATGATTCCCAAGATGCGCGACGGGCGCGAGGCGCTCTCCGGCTTCGCTTACAACCTGGGCCTGGGCGACGCGCCGCCGCACCGGTCGCCGCACAGTTACATCGAGAAGGCCGAGTATTGGGCTGTGGTATGGGGCGCGGTGGTGATGGCCGGGAGCGGCTTGCTGCTATGGGCCAACAACCTGGCCATGCGGTTTCTGCCCAAGGTCTGGCTGGACGTGGCGACCTCGGTACACTTCTACGAGGCGGTGCTGGCGTCGCTGGCGATCGTGGTGTGGCACTTCTACTCGGTGATTTTCGATCCCGACGTGTATCCGCTGAATACCGCGTTTCTGACGGGCCGCTCGGTGAAGAAGGGCGGCGCGGAGGAAGACCCCGAGACGCAACCGGAACCTGAAACCGAACCCGAACCTAAATCCGGAGACTGACGAATCCCCTATGACTCCGAACAATGCAAAAGGCCGCGGCTGGCTGGCGCCCATCATCTATCTGTCGAGTAACTGGATCAGCCTGGCGGGCGTGATCCTGGTAACCACCGCGACCATCTTCTGGCTGTTCCTGCTGCCGGTGACGCTGCGCGGCGAGGCATCCAGCCCGTACATCGGCATCCTGGTCTTCATGGTGCTGCCCGTGCCGTTCTTCGGCGGCCTGGCGCTGATTCCGCTGGGAATTTGGCGGAAGCGGAAAAAGACCGGTCACGCGGGCATTTACCCGCCCTACTTCCCGCCGCTGACGTGGCACAACGTGGAACTGCGGCGGCTGGCTTACTTCGTGGGCGCGACCACGGTGATCAACATAGGCATCGCCAGCCAGCTCAGTTTCGGCGCCATCAATTACATGGATTCGGTGACTTTCTGCGGCCTGACCTGCCATACGGTGATGCAGCCGGAGTACACGGCGTATCAGAACTCGCCGCACTCGAAGGTTGCGTGCGTGAGTTGCCACATCGGACCGGGCACGGGCTGGTTCGTGCGCAGCAAGTTGAGCGGCGTGGGCCAGGTTTTCGCGGTGGCGTTCAACACCTATCCGCGGCCGATTCCGGCGCCGGTGCACAACCTGCGTCCCGCGCGCGAAACCTGCGAGGAGTGCCACTGGCCGCAGAAATACGGCGAGGACCGCCTGCTGGTATTCCCCAAGTACGCCGAGGACGAAGCCAATACGCTAACCAAGAACGTGGTGCTGGTGAAGATTGGCGGCGGCAACCGCGGCATTGGCATCCACGGCACCCACCTGGGCAAGGGCGTGGTGATCCGCTACGCGCACAGCGACGAAGCGCGGCAGGTGATTCCGTGGGTGGAATACAACGACAAGGGAAAGAAGACCGTGTACCTTGCCGCCGGGGCGAAGCCCGAGGGCGCGGCCAACGGCCCGGTGCGCGAGATGGACTGCATGGATTGCCACAACCGCCCGTCGCACAGTTACGACCTGCCGGACCGCGCGCTGGATAAGGCCATGAACGCGGGCCTGATTTCAGCCACTCTGCCGTTCGCCAAGAAGACGGCGCTGGAGATTCTTAAGGGCGATTACCACACGCGCGAGGAAGCCGCCAGGCGCATTCCGGCCAGCTTTACGAGGTTCTACCAGCACGGTTACCCGGCTGTTTGGGCCGCGCGGCAGGCGGAGATAACTTCGTCGGCGGCCGAGGTGCTGGCGATTTACAACCGCAATATCTTCCCGGAGATGAAGGTGACGTGGGGCAAGTACCCGGTGAACATCGGCCACACCGATTTCCCCGGCTGCTGGCGCTGCCACGACGGCGGGCACACGGCGGCGAATGGCGAGTCGATCAACGGCGATTGCAGCGCGTGCCATAGCCTGCTGGCGACGGACGATCCGAATCCGAAGGTGCTGACGGAGTTGGGGATTACGGAGCCGAAGAGGTAGGGGCGGACGGTATCGGGTATAACTCGGTTATGTTGGTCTCGAAGGCGGGGTGGGCCACGCGCTGGAACCACTCATCCGGGCTCAAGCAGCCCACTATCCGACGAGGTAGCTCTTCGATCAGCATCCGATATCCGGCATCCTCCACCGAGATATCCACGCGGACCACGCCGCTCCTGGAGTACCCGGTCGCCCGTCCAATCGGATTGAGTGACGCCGAGATCGTCGCAGATGACGGAGCGGGACACGACTTTCCGCATCCTCCGAAGGGCGCGCCACGAAAGCCGGAATCGCCTCAGTAGATCCACACCGCGACCCCGTTACTCCAACGCAACAACCGGCAGCCCATCGATACCCCGGAAATCGCTGTCGCGGCTGACCAGCGTCGCGCCGAGAGCGAGAGCGGTAGCCGCTATCCAGAGGTCGTTTTCGTCCAAGGCGAGGCCCCGTCGCTGATGAGCCAGTTTGATTTCCGCGTAAGTGTCGCCGGCTCTCGCCGGGACCGGCTCGCAGCGGAACACCGCCAGAAACTGGCGGCCTGCCTCCTCCAGCTCCGTGCGACGCTTGCCGTGCGGAAGCCGGGCAATTCCGAACAGTACTTCGCCGCGAACCTCGGTGCAGGTAACCACCCGATCTCGCTCGTCCAGACCAGCCATCCAGACCTCGATTCTGGGGGCGGCTCTCATCAGATCGCTGATCGCGTTGGTGTCGAGTAAGTACGTCACAGGGCGGCTACCGGTCGAAGACGCCGCAGTCGCTTACCGGCAGCCGTGCAGCGGCAATCGCGGCATCGAAATCATCGATAGCCTCGGAGCTGGGATGAGGGAGTTCCCGAACGGCTCGCAACACAGCCGCGGGCGAACTTGCCCGGTCGACAAGAGAACGCAAGCTTTCCAGAGCCACTTGTTCGGCGCTCTTCCGCTGTGCGGCAGCAAGTCCCTCCAGCCCACGCGCGACGTCGTCTGGGATTTGAATCGTCATCATCTTCCCATTACCCATTGTCTCAATATCAGAAGGGCCCTGCAGCACGCCTATCGAACTCTGCCGCCGCGGGGCTAACCAAGCGACTTAACTCCGGCGGCCACACGGCCAAGAACTGCGAGTCGATCAACGGCGATTGCAGCGCGTGCCATAGCCTGCCGGCCACCGGCGAGCCGTAGAGGTAGGGGGCAGCGGTCAAGCATTCAGCTCGATCATGTTGGGATCGAGCCTGCCCGCGGGGCGGACGACCCGCTCCAGCCACTCGTCCGGCGCCAGGCATCCCGCAACGTGGCTAGGCAGTTCATCGATTAGCGTCCGAAATCCATCATCCTCCTCGGAGACCGTCACCCGGAGCGTGCCGTCCCGGTCGGTAAGCGCCACGCTGATCAGCCCGAAGGCCTGACCACAATATCGATAGTAGCCGAAAACCCGACCGACCTCGTCCCAAGCGGGCCGCTTCCGGACTTCCCGGCCGCTCTCCCAGACAGCCTGGGAAATGCCGGAATCGTCGCATGTGACGCTGCGTAAGGCGGTCCCGTTCGCTCGCCTGGGGCTGTGCCATAGCAAAGAACGCATGTTCCACGACGTTCGCACTTCACTATCCTACTACTCATACCGGTGGCCGGCCCGGAGGAGCCACGCCGGTCCTGGACATGTGTCGCACATGTTTGTATGCTTAAAGCATGTCCACCATGATTCAGATCCGGGACGTTCCCGATAGGCTTCACACCACCCTGAAGGTCCGCGCCGCGCAGGAGGGCATGAGCCTATCCGATTACCTCAAGCGGGAATTGGAGCATGTGGCCGAGCGGCCGACCATGCGGGAGTGGCTGGAGTCGACCCGGCAGGCGGAGCCGATCCCGGCGAAACGGAGCGCCGCCGGGATCGTGCGCGAATTGCGGGATTCGCGATGATCGTGCTGGATGCGTCGGTGGTGGTGGAACTGCTTACCAATGGGACACTGGCCGAATCCCTCAGGTGTGAGTTAGCGGGAAGCGAGGAGTCGTTTCTCGTCCCTCACCTTCTCGACGTGGAAGTTGCCAGCGCCCTTCGAAATCTGGCTGCGGGCCGGCGCATTGACGCTCGCCGCAGTAAGGATTTTCTCGCTGGCCTGGAGGCGCTTCCCGCCGAGCGCTACTCCCACACCCCTTTGCTGGGACGCATCTGGGAGTTGCGCCACAACTTCACGGCATATGATGCCGCCTACATCGCCCTGGCTGAAGCAACCGGCTCGGTCCTCTACACCTGCGATGAGAAGCTCTCGATGGGGCATCGCGCGCGGGTGATGCTGTTCACCCGCTGATCGCACCCGCCCCTCCGCCCCCGCCTCTGCTAACATCTCCAAATGGTACTTCCGCTAGATACGCCCCGCCTGAAGTTGCGCCCGCTGGAACTGGCCGACGCTGAGCAGGAGCAGCGACTCTTTCCCCAGTGGGAGATCGTCCGGTTCCTGGACACCAAGGTCCCCTGGCCATACCCCGATGATGGTGCATTGACCTACGTCCGCGAACACGCGCTTCCGGCCATGGAGAGCGGCGAGGAGTGGCAATGGTCGCTGCGGTTGAAGAGCGATCCCGCCCAGCTCATCGGCGCGGTCTCGCTCATGAAGACAGAGAATAACAACCGCGGCTATTGGCTGGGGTTGCCGTGGCACGGGCAAGGCCTGATGACCGAGGCCGCCGACGCCGCAACGGATTATTGGTTCGACAAGCTGGGCTTTCCGGTTCTGCGCGTGCCGAAAGCGGTGGCGAACACAGCTTCCAGGCGGATCTCTGAAAAGCAGGGGATGCGCGTTGTGGCGGTGGAGGAGCGGGACTACGTGGGCGGGCGGCTTCCAACCGAGATCTGGGAGATCACGGCCGCGGAATGGCGGGCCCGCAGGGATTCGGAAGGCCGCCGCGGATAGGGTACGGCGGCCTTCCAGCGCACTGCCAGGGTTCAGTTCTCCAGGCGGAATTCCACGTTGATGGTGGTGGTGATCTCCACCGGGTTGCCGTTCAACAGCAATGGCTTGTAGCGCGACTTGCTCACGGCGCCCAGGGCGGCCTGGGCCATTTTCGGGTCCACCTCACCGGCATTGAGCACGCGGAGATTGAGTGGCTTCCCCTCGCGGGAAACCACGGCGCGGATGACTACGGTGCCTTCCATCCCCTTTTCTTTCAGTTCGGGTGGATAGACCGGCCGCGGCCCAAATATCAGGCCCCCAGGCTGCACGTTGCCGCCCACGGGGATCCGCTCCGGGGTGGTGGCGGGCTTTCCGGCCGATGGCGCCGCTGGGACTGCCGCTGCGGGCTTCGGCGCTGTGACCGTCATGCTCTCCGTCATCTGGCCCAGCTCGAGCGTCACGTCGAGACGCGCCGGCTTGCCTGCCGCGATCTCGACGTACGCCGTGTGCGGGGCAAACCCCTGCAACTTGAACTCGATGCTGTAGTGGCCGAGCGGAAGGTACGGGAACTCGTATTTGCCCGCCAGATCGCTGACCGCGTGCGCCACGCTACCGCCGCTTCGGCTGGCCAGCGTGACGGTGCAGTTGGGCACGCTCGCGCCGCTGGGGTCCACCACCGTGCCCGCAAGAGATCCGCGGGCCGGAGCGGGCTCGATCACAGACGGGCTCGGCCTTGCGGGAGTTGGCTGGGTCTGGGCGACCAACACCTTGGGCTATTCGGCCATGGCCGTGGGACTGACGACCAGCGGGGCACTGGCCGCCGCCGGGGTGTAGCCCACCGCGCCCGCGGTGAACACCATCGATATCGCGGTGCAAGCTAAGGCCACGCACGCCAGACGTGCGCCCGAAATCCGCGGCGCAGGGCCGGCTTCCAGCATCTGGCGGATGCGTTGCGGCAGCGAGGAGCCCGGCATGGCCATCCCCACGGCGCGCACCCTCGCGCCGCTTTGCTGCACTACTCGTGCGATTTGCAGCAGGTAGCCGGAGTACTGAAGGGGATCGTGGCCGCGGCCGATCACGGTCGCGTCGCAGGCCTCTTCGGCCAGCGCCGAGATGCGCCGTTCCAGCCACCAGGCTAGCGGGTGGAACCAGAAGACGGCGCGGTTCAGCAGCGCGAGCCACTGCACCAGGGAATCGCGGCGCCGGGTGTGCTCCTGCTCGTGCGCCAGGACGGCGTCAAGCTGCTCCCGCGGCCATTGGCGCCAGCACTTAGGCAGGATAACGACGGGGTGCAGCCAACCCACGGTGACGGGCACCGCGCAGGAATCGCTGGTCAGCCGGCCGTCAAGACGGGCGGCCCGCCGGACCAGCATGCGAGCGCGAACCGTGCCGGTGGCCAGCCGGGCTAGCAGAGCGCCGAGCCCCAGCAGATACAACCCGGCCAGGCAATTGCGCCAGGTGAACGGCGAACTTCGCACCGGCGGCGCGGGCGTTGCGGCAGGGACGGCCTCGGGCAGCGCCTCGGGCACGGCGGAGTGGCTGACAGTTGGCGCCGGCGCCGGGTGCGGCACACGCACCACCGCCCTTGGCCCCCACGCAGCCCACACGGGCAAGGCCAGCATCAATTCCACCACGCTTGCCCAGAAGCCGTGGCGCACACGCGCGGTTTTGACACGCAGAAGGCGCAGAGCCGCGCCCGTGCAAACGGCGAGAAGAAGCGCTCTCACCGCGCATTCCAGAATCAGTTGCATCACTTGCCTCCCTGTTTGCGGCTGCGGATCAGTTCCTCAAGCCGCCCCATTTCCCGATTGCTCAGTACCTTTGCATCCACCATGCCGGAAACCAGTTCCTCCACCGACCCCTGGCAGAAGCGGTCGATGATCTGCCGCACGGCGTGCGCCGCCAGGCTACGCGCCGGCTCCACGGCCTGGTAGACGTACTCCCGACCGTCCTCTTCATGCCGCAGGTAGCCCTTCTGCTCCAGGCGCCGCAACAGCGTGCGGACGGAGGTTTCCTTGATGCTGCGGCCGCGGGCCACCGCCTGGTGGACCGTTTCGACGGTGCACGGCGCGGAGTCCCACACGGCCCGCATGACGTCGTTTTCCAGCTCGGTGAGCGGCGACCGCACCCGCATGCCCGATGAATCACATCTTGTCATGGTACAACTTGTACCACTAAGGATCGGGCCTGTCAAGACGCTTCTTCCTGGGGACTGGCATACACCACGGTGGATCGAGGAGCCCGCCTAATGGAGGACTGGCAACGGACGTGCAGGCGGCCTACACCATCTGGGCAACGCTCCCAGCCAAAACGAGCGGGCAGACTATCCGCGTGCCGCGGCAGCGCTCTGCTGACTGTCGATGGACAAGGTTTTCGAGCCGTCCTGCTGCTGGCGGAACCAGACGGTGGCACGACTTTCCGGATTTGGAACCGGTCTCACAGCTAGATCGCGATGTGCGCCTGAGAGGACGGCCCATTCTTGAAGCTGAAGCGGGAAGGATCGGCAGTTTTCGTGACTCCGCCGGGCCGCTCGCTCATGCTCGCGGTTCTGTGTGCGCCACTCCGGAACCGCGAGAGGGAGCGAGCGGCCCATGGGCCTCCGGCCTGCAAGATCCCATGAGAGTGCGCGCGAGCTGTGCCCGGGTGCACTTCGCGGGACGAAGCGGCCCGAGGCAGAGGAACCGTTTCCTGCGGCCAAGGCACTACTTCCCAATCGCTATTTGGAATACTCCTTGAAATCTTCCAGAACCGCCTTCCGCATGCGATTGGCGGCCTTGAAAAGCCAGCCCGCGGGGCGTTTGGCGAGGTCGCTCAGAAGCACGCGTGGTTTCACGGAGCCCAGGTGCATGTTGGCGGTTTCCCAACCCATGGCGTGCAGCAGATAGAATACGTCGCGCTCCTTGGGCAGGGCCGACAGTTCGACGCGCGAACAATCCGGCGCCAGCCGCCGCACGATCCAGCGTTTGCGCAGGTGCACGAAGGGATCGGGGCACCGCACGGCGCGGTCGATGGCCTCCTGATAGAGGATGGGCGCCGTTCCCTTGCCGCTCTCCGCCCACACGCACGCCGAGGGTGCCAGAGCCTTGGCCTCGCGCGCCACCGAGCCGCCGCACCAATCCGCCAGGGCCACGTAGCGCTGGCGTCCCAGGCTGCCCAGGCCGGCTACGCGGTGCGACAGCCGCCACGTCAAACCCTTCACGGGCATGAGGCTCGCCAGGGCCTTCAGGGCGCCGGCCGGCGGCGGTTCCCGGACTTCCGCCAACGAGTGCAACTTGTCCCAATACTGCTCGGGCCGGTGGAGGCGGGCCGTGGCCATGAGCCGCAGCGGGGCGTGATGCTCGGCCAGAACCCACGGCCGTCCGCCGGCTTCCACGCAGTCGCGATACCCCTTGAGGACGGCGTCAACGCCACGCTTGACGTCGCTGTCCAGGTCGGCGAGCAAGGCGCTGGTAGCCAGGCGGACCAGGTCGTGGGTGTACGGCAGTTGCCAGACCTCGTCGAAATCGTTGATGCCCCAGACCAGGCGGCCGTCCGCATCCCGCCACGTCCCAAAGTTCTCCACATGAAGGTCGCCTACGGCAAGTGCCTTGGGCGCGCGGGCCTCGTCCTCGCAGACCTCGGGAAAGATCTGCGCCCAGCGGTAGTAAGTGGCGCGCATAAAGGGGAATGGCGCGCTCCGCATCTGCTGGTGCTTGAAATCGAGGTCCTGCTTGACGATTCTCAGGTGGCGCGCAAGCCAGGCCTCATAGCGGTCGGTAGCTTTGTGGATGTTCATGGGCTAATCTCCCGCCACTGCGGGTGTCAGCATCCACTTCAGTACGCCGGAGGGCGCCGGGCCCGTCCGTTCGCAATCGATGCGCACCAGCGCGGCCTTCTTCATGTCGACGATCAGGGTGGGGCTATCCAGCAGGAACGCCGCCAGCGAACTCATGAGAGGTTCGTGGCTGGCCAATAGGACCGCGGGCTCCCCGCCCCGGTCGCGGATTTCGTCCCAGACCCCCGCGGGCGGCGCGTCGGGGATGAGGGCGCTGGTCTGAACGATCTTTCCGGAGTAGCGCAGAATCTCGGCGGCGGCCTGCGCGGTTTGAACGGCGCGGCGCAACGGGCTGGAGAGAATCGCCGTGGGCGCGGCGCCGGCCGCCCGGGCGCGAGCCAGAACCCGGCGAAGCTTCTCGTTGCCCTCGGGAGTAAGCGCGCGGTCGAAATCGCGAAGCCCGGGGCGGGCGTCTTCCGCAATGCCATGTCGCAGGAGATAGATCTGCATTACGGGTTCATTCTATCGTGACCGGGCGCCGCAAGCGAGGGCACGAACGAGAACAAAGCGGAGGGCCTGTGAAGGAAAACGCCCGTGTGGCCGATAGAAGTGTTGTGCCGGTACGGAAGGGACCAGTATGAAGAATCGCATGGCGCTCGGAAGGCAACTGACGGCAAACTTCGCCGCAATGGTGACCGTCACGGCGCTCTTGGGCGGCTTCCTGATTGTCAACTCACGGGATCTGCAGCGCATCCTGGAAAGGGAGGTGCGTGCCTCCGCCAGAAGGACGGACCTCATCGGTCAGTTGACCACTTCTCTGGCGGAGATGAAAGGTGCCCGCCAACTCCTGATAGCCAGCGATGCGTCTACCGCGGAACAGCGGCGGACGCTGCTGAAAGCCGGGTCCGGCAAAGTGGACCGGCTCCTGGCGGCTCTCGATCCGTTGGTGACGGAAGCGCGTGAAAGGAAACTGCTCGAGTCGTTAACCAAAGCGCACCAGTCCTGGGACGCCAATCACCAGGACCTGACCGTGCGCTGCGCCGAGTGCCATACACCAGGCGCAGCCGGCATGGACGGCGGTAACCAGCAACACGGCCAAATGGAGCTGGCATCGGAAGGGTTGGCACAGATGCAGCGGGACTCGCTGGCGGCGGCTTCCAGCGAAGTCGAAGCCTCGGTGGCGCGCGGCCAGTGGTTTGCCATCGGCCTGGGAGCGCTGGCATTGGTACTATGCGCGTGGATCCTTCGGGTGGTGCGCCGCAGCACGAAATCTCTCCGCAAAACCACGACGCTGTTGTCCGAGGGTTCCACGCAGGCGGTAGCCGGCGCGAAACACCTCAAGGACGCGAGCGAGGCGCTGGCCCAGAACGCTGGACGGCAATCGCAAAACGTGGGAACCACCTCCTCGACGGCCGAGGAACTGGCAGCCATGACCCAGAAAAACGCCGAACTGGCCAACCAGTCGGCGGCACTGATGGCCCGCGTCGAGGAGGGCGTGCAAGCCGCCAACTTGACGCTACGTTCCCTTCAGGCATCCATGAACGAAATCGCCGCCTCCAGCGGCAAGGTGTCCGGGATCATCAAGGTTATCGATGGAATTGCCTTTCAGACCAACATTCTGGCTTTGAACGCCGCGGTGGAAGCGGCCCGCGCCGGCGAAGCGGGCCTGGGCTTCGCGGTGGTGGCCGACGAGGTGCGGGGCCTGGCGCAGCGCTCGGCGGACGCGGCCCGGGACACCGGCGGTCTGATCGATGAGTCGGCCGCCAAGTCGCTCGAAGGCAGGGCGCGCCTGGATGAGGTAATCAAATCGATTGAGGATATCACGGCCAGGTCCACGGAGGCCAAGGCGCTGGTTGACGGTGTCAGCCTGGGCAGCCAGGAACAGGCCAAGGGGATCGAGGAAATCGCCCGCGCCGTCCGGCAGATGGAGCAGCAGGTTCACGAGGTACTGCGCAGCGGAGAGGATCTGACGACCGTTGGAGAGCAAATCTTAAGCCAAACCGCGGCCGTGGAGAACGGCGTGGTCCGCCTGAAAGCCATGGTGGACGGGACGGCGTCCTCGCGCAACGGAGTTGGTTGACCCGGCGCCGCTATTGCCGGATCGCGTTCATCAGCGCCTCGATCTTCGCAGCCGGTCCCGAGAACAGCCCGGTGGGCGGGCGCCGGTGGCTCCGCATCTGTTGGTAGATGACATCCTCCAGCGCGGAGTTGATGCCCCATCCGCCCCAATACTGCAGGCGCAGGTCGCCATCGCGGTTGAGCTCGACGCCGGCGGTCCACTCGCCCAGGTCCGACTTTCGTCCCGCGTAGGTGGCGAACAGATCCAGCGCGGAGGGGAACTGCACCTCGCGCAGCGACTCCGCGACCGGAGCGTAATCCGGCCGGTCCAGCCGGGCCTGGATCTCGTCCAGGTCGATCTTCAGGGGCTCCGCCGTTCCCAGGAAAACCATGTCGTAGCCCTGCCCATTAACCGTGTTGGCCCACACAGTGGCCTCGGGGAACGCGTCGAAGAAAGTAGCCAGCTCGCTTTGCACCGTGCGCACGTCGCTCTCGTAAAGCGGCACATACAACGTGAACAGGCCGCCGGGATTCAGGTGGCGCTTCACGGCCTCGAAATACTCCTTGGTATACAGAGCGGCCGTACCCTTGACGAAGACATCCAATGGGTCGCTGGCGATCACATCGAACTTATCGGTGGTGGTCAGCAGATAGTGCCGCGCGTCGTCGAAGACGATCCGCGTGCGCGGGTTATGAAGCACGTCGTAATCCTGCTGCGCGAAGTAACGGGTGGAAGTCGGCGGGATGATGGGCTCGATCTCGCACACCGTTATGTGCTCGATCGAAGGGTAACGAGTGAACGTCCCGGCCGAGACACCCGCGCCAAATCCGATCCCCAGCACGTTCCTGGGCCGGGGGTGCAGCAGCGCCGGCAGGTGCCCCACCATACGCTGCAAGCGCATGTCGTAGGGTTCGGTGGTGGCTTCCACGTGCCCGTTCACGTCCACCTCCGTGGCCCCGTCGTTCCAGCGCGTGATGGCCACCGACGAGTTGATCCCCTCGGCGGTATAAACCAAGCTCGAGTTGGGCGCCGAAATCATGATGCGGCGGCCGTAAGCGATGACCTTCCCCGGAATGGCGTCCACGCCTTTGGCCAGTACCCCGGCCAGGATCAGCGCCGCGGTCAGGGCGGCTGCGGGAATCTTCGAAGAACTCCTGGCCGCGTAAGGCCACAGCACGAACAGAGCGCTGGCGGCGGAGACCACCAGGATGACGCGTTCGCAGTTCTGCGTACCGATCCACGGCACCAGCACCAGGCTCACCGCCAGCGCGCCCACGATGGCGCCCACGGTGTTGGCGGCGTACACCGCGCCCACCACCCTGCCGGCGTCCTCGCCGGGCGCGGCCAGGGCAGCCACGGCCAGCGGAAAACTGGCGCCCCACAGCAGCGTGGGCGGCAGAATTGCCCAGAGGCAGCGCACCATGTCGAGTTGGAACGTGAACCAGGGGCTGGTGGAGAGCAGCGGGTTGATGGGCCAGTTGGGGAGCGAATTGGCGATCATGTACGCCGTCCACGCAATACCCAGAGCTAGCAGCATCTGGCACCATCCCAGGGCCACTCGCGGCCGCACGGAGCGCACCAGCCAGGAGCCCGCCGTACTGCCCAGCGCCAGACCGGTCAGGAAGACCGCCAGGATGATCGAGAACACATACACCGTCGAGCCCAGCATCATGCCCATCAGGCGCGTCCACACCACCTCCGCGCCCAGAGCGCCGGCGCCGGAAAGCCCGATAGTCACGTAAACCGGCCAGCGGCTGGGCCGGCTCGCGGGCTCGGCCGCGATTTCGGGCTCGGCCGTGTCGCCGGCGGATGCCTGGGCTGGCGTGCGCGCGGCCACCAGCAAGCTGACCAGCGCCACCGCCACGTTGATCGCCACTGCGGCGTAAGTGGCCACCGCCATGTTATGCACGCGCAGCAGGTAGAACCCCGCCAGCAGACACCCGAACACCGCGCCCGCGGTATTGCCGCCATACAGCATCCCCCACCACGAGACGCCCCGCGGCGTGGACTTGATCCAGCGGACGATGGCCGGCAGCGACGCCCCCATCAGGACCGTGGGCGGCACCAGGCATACGGCCGCGATGCACCCGCGCAGCAGCATGCCGGGCAGGCCGTGCTCCGCGCCCGCGACGTAGATGCGGTCGATCAGCGGCAGCCCACCCAACACCAGCAGGCCAAGCGCGGCGATGCCCAGTTCCAGGAAAGCGTAGATCTGCAGCGGATGGCGCGTGGTGCGCAGCCGGGGCAACCCGATGCTGCCCAGACACAGGCCGCCCATGTACGCCGCCAGCAGGAAGGCCAGCGAGATCGAAGTGGAGCCGATGGCCAGTTGCAGCAACTGGTACCAGACAATCTCGTAGATCAGCGCCGAGCAGCCGCTCCCGGCGAACAGGATCAGAAGCAAAGGAAGGTAGGATGACGCATTGAAGCCGGTGGATGCCTGAGGTTTAGTGGACATGGCGCAGTGTGCCGACAATGATAACAACCGGCGAGCCTGAAATCGGAAGGCCCTGGCTGCGCGCCTTCGCGGGGTATAAAGTTTCCGCCCCGCTCCGCCGATCTCCTTTATGGAATGCCAGCGGACGAGATCGTCGAGCTCGAACTGATGCGCAACCGCTTCCTGCGGCTGATGAGCGACCTGAAGCGCGGTGCGCTCGGGCGGAACACCTTCGCGCCATGGGAGGTGGAGTTACTGCTGGATCTGGAATGCTGCCAACTGGAACCCAAGCGCCGGCGTCAATTGCTGGAACAATACGAACGCGCTGTGCAGAAGCAGATGGATACGGGTCCCGGGCCGCCCATGAAACTATCCGAATATCTTCAGTCGAGGACTACGCGCCGGCCTTCCACCCGGTAGCGGCCTCCCAGAACGATGCGGATCGCCTCCGAGTATAGGCGGTGCTCCTCACGAAGGATCCTGGCGGAAAGCGTCTCGGCGGTATCCGCGTCCTCCACCGGAACGGCGGCCTGCACGATGATTGGGCCGGCGTCCAGGTCCTCATCGACGAAGTGAACCGTGCAGCCCGCGATCTTGACTCCGTGTGCCAGTGCCTGGTGCTGCGCGTCCAGCCCGGGGAATGCCGGCAACAACGACGGGTGGATATTCAGGATGCGGCCGGGAAACTGGCGGATGAACCATGCGCTCAACAGGCGCATAAATCCAGCCAGGCAAACCAGGTCGACGCGGTTGCGCAGCAGCGATTCCACCAGCATACGGTCGTAGACCTCGCGGTCCAGTCCTTTGGAGGGAATGCACTCGGCGTTCAAACCGCGCGCGCGGGCGATATCCAGGCCGGCGGCTGCCGCCCGGTTGGAAAGCACCACGGCGATCTCCGCGTCGAGTTTCCCGGCGTCGATGTTATTGGCAATGGCCTCGAAGTTCGATCCGCGTCCGGAAATCAGAATACCCAGCCGCTTCATCGATACTCCAGGCGCGGGTGGCCGCGCTTCTGTACCACCACCGAGCCGATGCGGAACGCCCGTTCTCCTGCCTTGGCGAGGACACGCTCCGCGCGTGCGGCGCCCCGCGCCGGAACTGCCAGGATCATTCCCACCCCGAGGTTAAAGGTCCGCCGGTAGTCGTCCTCCGGAATGTTGCCGATTCTCCGCAGCGCTTCGAAGATGGGCGGAATCCGCCAGGCGGCGGTGTCGATGGAGATCGCCATGCCCTTGGGCAACATGCGTGGCGTGTTGTCGGTGATGCCGCCTCCGGTAATGTGGGCCGCACCGCGCAGCAGACCGGCGTCCATCAGGGCGCGAATCGGCCGCAGATAACTGCGGTGTACCGCCAGCAGCGAATCGGCCACCGATAGGCCGGTTTCCTGCAACACGGTTTCCACCCCGAACGCCGCCACTTCGAACAGTAACTTGCGGGCCAGCGAATAACCGTTGGTGTGGAGACCGGTGGACGGAAGACCCAGCAGCACGTCGCCCGCCCGGATCTTAGTGCCGGTGAGCAGCTCACTACGTTCCGCCGCGCCCACGATGAAGCCCGCCAGGTCGTACTCGCCGTCGGCGTACAGGCCCGGCATCTCGGCGGTTTCCCCGCCGATCAGCGCACAGCCGTTGGCCCGGCATCCGCGCGCCACGCCGGAGATCACCGCGGCGGCGACATCGGCGTTCAGCTTCCCCACCGCGAAGTAGTCCATGAAGAAAAGCGGCCGCGCGCCCTGCACCGCGATATCGTTGACACAGTGGTTCACCAGGTCCTCGCCCACCGTATCGTGCCGGCCGGTGCGGAACGCAACCTTTAGCTTGGTGCCGACACCGTCGGCGGAGCTGACCAGCACGGGCTTGCGGAATCCGGCTAACTGGAACGCCGCGCCGAACGATCCAATATCGGTTAATACGCCCCGGGTAAACGTCCCGCGGGCCATTTTCTTGATGGACGCCACGGCGCGATCGCCTTCATCGATGTTCACGCCTGCGTCACGGTAGCGGATTGCGTCGGAGTTTGGCAAATCTCAGTATACGGCTCCCGGGGGACGAAAGAGGATACGCCACCGGGCGCTCCTCCGATGCGCCCGGCCTGTCGCCGCCAAGCCGTACTTACTACCCTACGCTGCCAACCGCGGGCCAAAAGGAAACACATATGAATCGTAATTTGATTTTCGGAGCCCTCTGGAGCGCTGCGAGGTTCACAGTCCCCTGGGGCCTTGTTAACTTGCGTTAAGTGCTATTACGGGCCATAAATCGGCCGCACCCTGACTTCAGGAACCGCCAGCCGACTTACTCGCCCGGGTCTCGGAGTCGATCAGTATAGTGACGGGCCCATCGTTCACCAGGTGAACCCGCATCATAGCCTGAAACACGCCGGTCTCAACCGGTACCGGACCCCGCCGGGCGCGTTCGACGAAGTAGTCGTACACTTCGCGGGCCTGTTCGGGCGGCGCGGCCCGATCGAAACTTGGCCGGCGCCCCTTACGGCAATCGCCGTACAGCGTGAATTGCGATACCAGCAGCAGCGAGCCGCCGGCTTCCCGGATATCGCGGTTCATCTTGCCCGACTCGTCGGGAAACACCCGCAGCCCGAGGATCTTGTCCAGCAGGTAATCCGCATCGGCAGGGGTATCCTGTCTTGAAATACCAAGAAATACTAATAGCCCGTTGCATATCGATGCAATGGTACCGCTACCCACGTCTACCCGCGCTTCTGTCACCCGTTGAATGACAATTTTCATGGCTGTTTCACCGGAGCGAGTCTCCAGTACCGGATGTTGACCAACTGGAGTACCTCGATTTTGACACATTTATGTTATAGTTATGCCGGGAGAGACCATGGCAAGGAGAAGCCTCGAAGATCTCAGCACGTTACAGATGGCGCTTGTGGGTTACGAGATGGAGCGTCAGAAGATTGATGATCGCATCCGCGAGATTCAAGCCAAGTTGAAAGGGAAGCACACGCCGGGGCCGGCGGCGGCCGCGGAAAAGAAGGCCGTGGTAAAGCGCGTCCTCAGCCCCGAAGCGCGCAAGCGCATTGCAGCCGCTCAGAAGAAGCGCTGGGCCGAGCACAGAAAACGCATGGCAGCCGCTGCCAAGGAAGCGTAATCCAGCGCGGACCATCGGCGTGACTATCCCCCGGTCCGGGCAGCAGGAGCTATCGCCCGGAAACGTTCCTGGACGGGTCGAAGCCCCATCCGAATTGGTCTACGACATCTCCGAGGGAGCCAGTTGCCGCTACGGCTCCGTTCAGGAAGAAGACCGCGCGTGTGCAGATTGACCGCGCGAAGGAGATGTCGTGGGTCACCAGGATCTTGGCCTGCGGCAGGTTTTGAAGTAATTCCGCCAGTGATCGCCGCGCTGGCGGATCCAGAAAGGTGGTAGGTTCGTCCAGCACCAGGATCTCCGGATCCATGGCCAGAATTCCTGCAATAGCTACCCGCCTCTTTTCCCCCGCACTCAGATGATACGGCGCCCGCCCCGCGGCCCCGGCCATGCCTGTGCGGTCCAGCGCCGCTCTGGCGCGTTCCGCCGCGGCTACCGGTTCGAGCCCCAGGTTCAGCGGGCCGAACGCCACGTCCTCCAGCACCGTGGGCATGAAAAGCTGGCTGTCGGAATCCTGAAACACCATCCCGATCTTGCGCCGGATCGCCGCCAGGTTACGCTTCTCGACTGGCATTCCACACACCGTGATGCTGCCCCGGTTGTCTCCGCTTTCTGCGCCCAGTAGCCCGTTTAGGTGCATCACGAAGGTCGTCTTACCGCTGCCGTTGGCTCCTAGCAAGGCGACCGATTCGCCAGCCTCAAGCCGGAAATCCACGCCGTTAAGCGCCACCGTTCCATCTTCGTAGCGGTATCGCAGGTTGAGCACCTCGATCAGCGGTTGCACTAAGTTAACCTCTCCATCGCCAGCCTCAAAGCCACCGGCAACAGCGATCCGGCGGCCGCTAGCGCTAAGTCCGCCTTTCGGAATTGCAGGGCCACCGCGGTCCCGATATGTCCCTGGAACCCGCGCGCCAACATGGCGCGGTGAATGTCGGTGGCGCGCCCGTAAGAGCGGGCGAATAACACCGCCAGGGCGCCCGCCGCCGCCCGGAATCGCGCCGGCCGTCCTATCATCCCGCCCGCCGTGGCCCCGCGGGATTGAGCGGCCTTCGCCATATGCTGCGCCTCCTCGGATATCACAAACAGGTAACGATAAAGGAACTGGGTCACCATTAGCAGAAATCGCGGGGCGCCCATGGCACCGAGTCCGCCAAGCAGCGCCGGAAGGGGAGTAGTAGAAACCACCAGCAGCACCGCCAGTGCCGATAGATAGCTCTTTACCGCTAACTGAACGCCGCGGGCCGGGTCGCCCGCAATCCAGCACACCGCGGCGAACGCCAGCGAGAAGGGCAGTACCGCGGCAGCCCTACCTAACGCCCCGGCCAGCGGCAGGCGCGCCCACATCACCGCGCAGCACAGCAGAACTCCCAGCGCCCCGGCGACCGGTAACAAGTGGCTATGGGTGGTCGCCAGAACTACCAGGAAGACCAGTAAGTTCACCACCTTCACGCGCGGATCGCCGCGATGCATCGGGCTGGACCCGCGGCTCCAACGCTCCAAAACCACGTGATGCAACTCACACGCTCCGTTTGCGCGCCGCGGCCACGCGTCCGATCGCCAGGCAGACGCCGTAAATCAGCGCTAACCCAGCCAGCCCGGCGGCCGCCTTACGCATCCACGGCCAAGCGAAGAAAGACGCTTCATAACCCGACAACGGCGTGCTCAGAAGAACCTTCACCCGCCCGGACAAGCCGGCAACCAAGCCTAACTTCTCGATCGCATCCGGCGCCGCGGAAGAAAACAGCACACCCACTGCGCCCAGCAGTACCGCCGTTAAGCCGATAGCCGCCACCGAAGCGTGAAGTCCGCGGCCCGGCTCGGGCCGGTGAATCAACCCCGGCTGGATGGCTTCCAGAGCCTTCACCACCGCCAGCGTGATAGCGCCCTCCACCGGCGCGGAGATTAGAAACACCACCGAGGAAACCGCCAGCGTCTTCGGCGGAAGTCCCGACAACCGCAGTTCCGCCAGCGCGCAAACCGCACTCACCAGCACCGACAGCGCGCCCCCAGCGAAAATAGCCGCGCTGCGCCACCGCGCGGCCGCGGCAAATCGGAACGGCAGGTATCCGGCCCACACCCCCACCACCGCCATGTTGATGATGTTCGCGCCCATTACCAACACGCCGCCATCCTGAAACACCAGCGCCTGAATGGCGATGATGGCGCTCATCACCACCGTGGCGGCAGGCGCGCCCAGCGTGATGGCTAGCAGTGCGCCGCCCAGCAGGTGCGCGGACGTGCCCACTCCCGCCGGGAAATTGATCATCTGCGCCGCGAACACGAACGCACCCATGACGCCCAGCAGCGGCGCCCTGGCGTCGTCGAAGCGCCGTTGCGCCTGGCGCGCGATGCCGATGACCGCCGGCGCCGCCAGCGCGTCCATGCCGATCCAAACTGGTGTGGAAAGATATCCGTCGGGGATGTGCACGATTCGCCACCCAAGGTAGCACGATTCCTCGATTCGTGCCACCGTGCCGCCTGGCCCGCCCGCCCCGCCCCCAACTCGCGGTGATAACATGAATTACGCATGAGCAGCCTCAGCCGCATCGGCGTGGCCATTGACAGCGACCTCCTGTCCCAGTTCGATGCCCTGCTCCAGCAACGCGGCTATACCAACCGCTCGGAGGCCTTTCGCGATCTCATCCGCGACGAGCTGGTCGAAAAGGCCTGGGAGTCTCCGGATAGCCAGGTTGTGGGCACGGTGACGCTGGTCTACGATCACCACGTTCGCATGTTGAACGAGAAGCTCACCAGCATCCAGCACGACCACCACCGTTCCATCCTCTCCACGTTGCACGTCCACCTGGACCACGACAATTGCCTGGAGGTACTGGTGGTGCGCGGAAAATCGGCCGCGGTGCGCGGCATCGCGGATACCCTGATCGGTACCAAAGGGGTCAAGCACGGGCGCCTGACCATTACTACTTCGGGAGCGGGATTGAAATGATCGTTGGCACGGGTGTGGACTTGGCGGAAGTATCGCGCGTACGGGCGTCCATCGAACGCTTCGGAGCGCGCTTCGTGGACCGGATCTACACCCCGGCCGAAATCGCCTACGCCGAGCAAAAGGCCAACCGCTTCGAGCGCTACGCGGCCCGGTTCGCCGCCAAGGAAGCCGGCATGAAGGCCATTGGCACGGGATGGAAGCGCGGGGTCACCTGGCAGGACATCGAAGTCGCCAATCTCCCCAGCGGCAAACCCACGCTGCGGTTTCACGGGGTGGCTGCGGAAATCGCCCGGACGCTGGGCGTGCGCAACGTGGCGCTCTCCCTCACCCACACCGCCGAGCTCGGCATGGCGCACGTGATTCTGGAGGATTAGGCGGGCTGTAAAACCCTGGCTTTTACATCGCTCTGTAACGGAATTCGGCTATCATATAGGGTATACGAGGTTGCAGTCTTTTCTGGAACTCTTGCCCGCCTGGTCCGCGGGCGAACGGGGGGCTCTTGCTCCCCAAATCGAAGTGCTCGAATATCGCTAAGGAGAGAAATTTGTGCGTCTGTCCAATTGCAAGTCTTCGCCAACTTCCGGCGTCGTCGTGGTCCTTCTCGCGGCGATCGCTTTACTGGTAGCTTTCGGCGGTGCGGCCTGGGCCCAGACCGCCGGATCCGGTCTGATTGCGGGGACGTTGACCGATCCGAGCGGCGGCGTGGTGCCCGGCGCAACCGTGACCATCAAGCACACCGATACGGCCACCGAACGCGTGGTTACCACCAACGACGTGGGCCTCTACAGCGCGCCCTTCCTTCAGCCGGGACACTACGAAATCACCGCCGCCAAGACGGGCTTCGCCAAAATCGTCCGCACCAATTTGAATCTGCAAGTCGGACAATCGCTCACCATCGACCTCACCATGCCCGTCAAAGCCGCCGCCGAGGCCGTCACCGTTTCCGGCGAGGGCGATGTGGTCGACACGTCCAAGACGGAGGTCTCGCAAGTGGTCAGCGAAGCCGCCGTCACCAACCTGCCCATCGCTGGCCGGCGTTGGGACAGCTTCGTCCTGCTCACCCCCAATGTCACCACCGATGGCACCAGCGGACTGGTCTCCTACCGCGGCATCAGCGGCCTTTATAACTCCAACACCGTGGACGGCGCCAACAACAATCAGGCGTTCTTCTCCGAAGCGCGCGGCCGCGCCAACAGTGGCGCCTACGTCTACAGCATGGACTCCATCATGGAGTACCAGGTGAGCGCCAGCAATTACAGCGCGGAACTCGGTCAGGCCGCCGGCGGCGTGGTAAACGCCGTCACCAAGTCCGGCTCGAACGCGCTGCATGGCGACTTGTTCTACTACCTGCGCTACCCCTCGTTCAACGCGCTCGATTCCTATCCGAAGTCGCGCGGCACTTATAGCCAGCCCATCCACCAATGGCAGCAGTTTGGCGCCAGCGTTGGCGGCCCCGCCATCAAGGACAAGCTGTTCTACTTCGCCACCTACGATGGCTCACGGAAAGTCAACCCCATCGCCTACACCAGCAGCGTGTACAGTTCCACCGTGAGCGCGCTTTCCTGCCCGGCGCAACTCTCCGCCACTCAGTGCGCCAGTGCCAATGCTTTCCTGTTCGGCCAGCAGGGCACCTTTCCTCGCAACACCAACCAGGATGTCGCCTTCGGCAGGCTGGATTACAACGTGAACGCGCGCAACCACGTAACCGGCTCGTTCGATTTCATGAACTACCGCGCGCCAAATGCTTACAGCACCTCGCCATCGGTCAACAACAGCTCGCTCGGCACTAATGGAAGCTACGTTTTCCATGAGCGCATCTTTGTGGCGAACTGGGATTCCACCATCTCCAATTCCGCCGTCAATAACCTCCGCTTCCAGTGGGGCCGCGACCTGGAAGTGGCCGGTTCCAACGCACCCGCACCCTACGTGAATCTGGCCAACCTCATGACCTACGGTGAGAACTACGCCCTGCCGCGCACTGCCGAACCCGACGAACACCGCCTCCAGGTCTCGGACACCCTATCCAAGATCCACGGCCGCCACACGTTCAAGACTGGCGTGGACTTCAACTTCATCCACGAGATCATGATCAACCTGTACAACGGAACCGGCCAGTACAGTTACAGCGGCTCGACCGCGCAGGCCTCGTTCAACTCCTGGGCGCTCGACACTTTCGGAATCAACACTGGGGATGGCCTGACGGGCAAGCACTACAGCACCTTCACGCAGGTGAACGACCCCATTACGCATGTCGGCAAGGACGATTTCTACAACAACGATTACGCCGCCTTCTTCGAAGACACCTGGAAGGCGAATTCCAAACTGACGGTGAACATGGGCCTGCGCTACGATGTCTCCACCATCCCGGCACCGCCGCAGCCGAACACGCTGACACCGCTCACCACGCTCTATACGTCCACCATCAACATCCCCAAGGACCAGTTCGCGCCGCGTTTGGGCGCCGCCTGGCAGTTGACGCCGAAGATGGTGCTGCGGACCGGTTATGGCATTTTCTACGCCAAGAGCACTAACAGCACCTACTACGCTACCCGCGTGGAAAACGGCGTGTTTCAACAAACGTTCACCTGCAGCCCGGTCGCTACCAATTCGAATTACTGCCCGCAGTTGACGTTTCCGAACGTGATCTGGGCCCCGCCCGGCCCGGCGATGGCCGCGCCGTTCCAGGGCGCTCTGACGCCGCAGGTGGTCACCTTCACCCCGCCCGCCGCCTCCCAGGTGACGCGCGGCATGTCGCCCGATTGGGTCAATCCGCGAACCCACGAAGGTGAAGTCACCCTGGAAGGCCAGTTGCCGGGCCAACTCAGCGGCTCCGTCTCGTACGTGGTGAGCCGCAGCCTGCGTCTGCCCATCTTTGTCGATGCCAACCTGGCTCCCTCCTCGACCACCAAGAGCTACGACATCCTGAGCAACGGTCAGACCCTCCAGACTTACACGGTTCCGTTCTATACCGGCCGCATCAACACCAATACCGGCGACGTTTTCGTCGGCTACAGCGACGTCAATGCCTGGTACAACTCGATGGTCATCACCATTCGCCGGCCCATGCGCCACGGCCTGGAGTTCACGGCGAACTACACCTTGAGCAAGGCGTTCGATGGCGGCCAGGTGGCGGGATCGGGCGGCACCTTCAACGGCACCGACTACCCCATCGATCCTTACAACCGAAAGCTCGAGTACGCGCCTTCGGATCTCGACCAGCGCCAGCGGTTCGTGGCCAACGCCGTGTGGATGCCCTCGTTGAAGGACCTCCCGAACCGGTCCGCACGGATGGTTCTCGATGGCTGGGCCTTCTCCACCATCGTCACCATGTCCACCGGCCAGCCGGTAACGCCCTATATCAGCGGCGCCCCCAGCCCGCTGGATGGCGGCGTCACCGGGGGCGTAGCCTACGCTTCTCCTACTCAGGGCCGCGCTGGATGGCTGCCGCGCAACGCCTATCGGGCTCCCGGTTTTCACAATGTGGATTTCCGCGTGGGCCGGCAGTTCTCGCTCGCCGAACGCGTGAAGCTTTCGCTCATCGGCGAAGCCTTCAACCTCTTCAACCACACGAATGTCTCGAGCGTGAGCAATACCGCGTTTTCCTATGTCGCGGCCGGGTCCGGCGTCTGCGCCGGCCACACCAATGCCTGCTTCACACCCTACACTTCCACTCCGTTCCTGGCTACCACTGCCACCAGCAACCTGATGTGGGGTCCGCGCCAGTTGCAGATTTCGGGGCGGCTCACTTTCTGATTCCGGCCGGGCGCCTCGCCGTGCGGGGCGCCCGCCCCCCATAAATGCCGCCGCACGTGGCCCGCCCAATTCCGCCTGTTCCCGCTTGGTGAGTGCTCGAACCTCGGGCTAAGTCTTTCAGATACGGGACGGTCCGATTCCGCACCCGTCGCCGAGCGGACCGATTACTCTCGCGCTCTCAGCGCAAAGAACAGTCAGCCAGCAACTCGCAACCGGGTTCGCTTCGAAACTGCTTGAGGACCCGCTTGTCCTCGACCGTGGATGGCTCGCTATCTGACCCAACCAGTCCCGCTAGCGCGCGCAACGCCCTAGCCCGCAGACTCTCGCCATTCCACAACATGAGCGACCCCGAGTCGGGCCGCAAAGCCAGGCGGCGCAGTGCCGGAGTGCTGGCCGCGGAGCCTGCTGCCGCACACAACGCGGCAAGCTCCCCCAGCGCGTCTATGTTCTCGCGTGTCTCTGCCTCGCGGAGGATCAGTTCGGCGCACGCCTGCCGCAGGCGCCCGGCAAATCTTGGTCCTTCCGACAGCGCGAGGTCCACGAACACATCGATAGGTTCCTCCCCACGCCCCACGCGGTGCAAGGGGTCGTGTCGAGGATTTCCCACAAGGCGATTCCAAACCACATTCGCAAGCCTCTGAGTATCCAGCCCAACCAGGAAGGATGCCTCTGGACTGAACGATGCCCTGCGGTGCATGCGGGCAAGGCCTGATGATCGACTGCTTGTCACTCGAATTCCCATAGTACCGTCTTGCACTTCAGATCGACCAACTCGTGGCCGTCCACTAGCTCAGATGTGAGCCAGCTCCACTCGGTTACATTCCGCTCTAACTCCTTGCTTCCAAAGGAAGTTAATCCCAGTATCCAGTGTCCAGGCCGTGCTTCTCCGGATCTATAGTGTAAAATTACTCACAATTTTCTTGAAGTCTAATGCGGGTGGCGTACTACCAATAGGGCCAACCACTCTGAGAGAGACGTGGGAAATGTCATCGTCCGTCAGAACCAGGGGAGCGTGCACGGCCTCTGGAACGCCAACCTTTCCCATACCATCGCCCGTCAGACGCATAGTATACCCCCAATCCGGCCCGCCGGGATTCTTGTTTTTGACGAAGACCCAGTTCCGGGCGTCTTCAGCCAACCCATCGATGACGGTCGGGGCATGAAGAGCCGGATCGGCCTGCTTCTCAAGCAACTTGCGGTCATATGCCACCTCGACCAAGTATCCGCCGTGCACATGGTACAACCCCAGGGCGTTCCGGATGGTTCCTGCGTTGTTCTCTTTCTCCAAGGAGCCGTCCGTACACCAAAGCGGACGCTCCGCCTTGCCGAAGGGCCCGGGCTTCATCTTGGCCCGACCGCTGCTGATGCTCCGCTGCACCATAGCAAAATTCTTCAGCGTGGCGGGTGGAATGGGCATGCGGAGGTGAAAGCGCACGAATTGGTCCAACCGCATGTACCGGAACAGACGATCCGGGACTGGGTGGATGGCAAGTCCGGGAAGGAAGAACCGCCGCCGCAGCTTCTCCATAACTTCCTCGATCGTGCGGGAGGGATCCGGTGGGCGGAATTGGCCGTCAATCTCCTTCAGGAATTCCCGCCAAATCGTATGGTTGATGTCTAGCCTATCGCATTCCCGGTCTAGGTTGCGGTGCATCAGCGGCGTTTCGGAGATGCACCCACACGCCTTATGCCACGCTGCCAAGTTAAACGCGCCCGGCAGATGACTCCGGCAGTATGGCAAGAATTTCAATCCCACCCCCCCGCAGCGCCGGCGGCCAATCCCTGGGACACGGCCTGCGTTCCCGGCGAGGCGCCAACCGGGGCGCCGAAGCCGACCCACTCCAGCGCCAAGTCTAGTTGCTGCCGGCCTGGTTCATCAAGCGTGTCTCGATAGGTCCGTTTCCGGTCGGGCAACAGGCAGATCAACCCGCACAGCGCAAGCAGCCGCAACTCCGGTTCTGCCCGCAACCCCTCCAGTAGATCGAACAAACCGGCGGCGGTCTTCGAATCGGGGCAGCGCGGAATCGCCCCAACCAGGGCGCGCAAGGCCCCCGACAGCAGCGTTTCCCCGTTCGCGAGCAGCGTGTGCTCGCTTCTCTGACGTTCGCAGATGCGCTGCAGAGCCATGACCATGTGAAGATTCACCCAGCCGGAGGAGGCCGCCACATAGCACAGAGCGCTGAGGGCGTCGGCTTGGGCCATCCTGCCTAGGCTCTCGCGCCGCAGCAGTCGGCTGCACGTTTCGCCGATGAGACGGCGCCAGCCTTCACGCGGGTCGTCCAACATGAGGTCCACAAAGATGTCGGCGGGCTCCTCCTCGCGCCCGAGTCGCCCGAGTCGCTGCCCGCTCGAAGTTCCGGCCAGCCGGTCCCAGATCGCCGTCTCCAGGCCCTCCGAGTCGAGCTGGGACAGCACGGCGATTGCATCGCGCAGGCGCGGCGTCGAGGGTGCGTAGCGCAGGAAGCGGGCCGTCATCGACGTCCCGTCGGCGCTCGACACCGCTGCCGGAAACGCCCGGCCAGCCGGCCGCCGAATGGCCTTCACCTTCGCGTAAACGCGCTGGGCGTTCTCCCGGTCGCCATTTCTTCGTAGGAGTTGCAGCGCTCTCCTGAGATCCTTGAACGCCTCGCCAACATGTCCCCGAGAGACGCTGAAGCTGGCGGCTTCCTCCGCCGCGCGGATGGCCACGTCAAGCCTCCCGCTCCGTTCGCCCAGATGGTACTCCTCGCGGAGCGAGAGCAGCGCCCTGTCGGCGTCCTTCGCCGCCACGTGTACCCGCGTGATTCCACGTATCGCCTCGATCATGCCCTCCACATCGCTAGTCAGGAGGCAGTTGCGATGCACGAACTCCAAGTGTTCCAATGCCCTTGCGTGCTGTCCCACCCGCAGGCAGCACTCGGCCAGACGTTTCTCCAAGCCAAGACGGCAGGCAACGTCCTGCTTCAGTCCTTCGCACGCCTCAACCACCGCGATGGCCTGCAAGTAGGTCGCAATGGCCGACTGCAGGTCGCCGCTCTCTTCGGTCTCAGCCATCCTTTCGAGCCGCACAAGACGCCCGCGCCGCGGGTTCCGCCGCCAAATTTCAAACCACTCCGGCATCTCCCGGTTACCCGCAGCTGCCAGCAGTAGACTCTCGAATCCGGTGCCTGCAGTTCCCTCCCACTCTCCCAGCAAGGTGGCCACATCCTCTACCGCCGCGATGCCCATCCGGTTGAGATCGAAGAAGGCGTCGAGCAATTCGTGCAGTGCGCTGGGCGACTGCCCCCGCAAGGACAGACACGATCCCCGGACCACCCGTAACGCCGCCGACGCCGCAACGTCCCCCATCCGCTGGGCCACCTTCAGTCCCCTCTCGCTCGCCGTCTCCGCTTCCCCATGCCGGCCCAGGCGCAGAAGGGCTGCCGCAATACCTTGCCACGCCGCCAGCACCAGCGGTACGTCACCCAGGTTCTCGGCATCCTTTAGGCATCCTTCGAACTGGTTCAGCGCATCGTGCGGCTTGCCGCACGTCTGAGCCAGATTCGCGCGCTCGATTCGCGTGGCAATCTGCCCCGGCACGTCCGAAATTTCGTGGCGTATACGCAGCGAGTCGTCGAACAAGTCGGCGGCGTCCTCAAGGCGCTCCTCTAAGCGCCGTAACGCGCCCGTGGAAGTCAGGACCGCCGCTTCGGCCTTGCGGTTGCCCAACTCCCGGTTGATCTGAAGGGCGCACTGAAGCATCTCGCCCGCTGCCGCGAACTGCCCGCGGGCCAAGTGAACCCAGGCGATGGAGTGCAGTGTCGCGGCCCGAGCTTGACGGTCGTCCAAACGGTCGTCGAGTTGCAACGACTCGCGGCACAGCCGGACCGCCTCGTCCAACTCGCCCCGAACCCGGCGGATGTAGGCCACCTGGTGTAACGTGAGTGCGCGACTGCAAACGTCGCCAGACTGTCTCCACAACGCCAACGACTCGTCGTAATTCGCCAGTGCGCGATCCATCTCCCCGCGTACCACTTCGATACCGCCCATTTCGTGAAGCAGCCTGGCGCGGCCGCGCAGGCTGCCGGCTCGTTCCCAGATTCCAAGCGACTCCTCGTAGCAGCGTGCCGCCTCGTCAAAGTGGCCATGCACCCGCGCGACGTAGCCGAATCCCTCCAGGCACGCGGCCCGGCACTGCTCGTTGCCGGCACGTTCCGCCTCGCGCCCCGCATCTTCATAGAACTGACGCGCCAAGCCCAAATCTCCGCAGATGCGATGCAAGTGCGCCAGCCCGAGCAGGGCCTCCGCCCTGGCCGAACTGGCCTTCAGTCTGTCGGCGATCTCTAGCGCGTCGCGAAAAGACTCCTTCGCGCTGGTCAGAAGTCCCTGTCTGGCGGACAGATGGCCCAGGGCTCGAAACGTGGCCGCTAGGCCCAGTTCGTCCCGCATCGCCGCCTTGATCCGGACCGATTCGCAATAGTCTGCTCGTGCGCTTGCGGGATCGCCGAGTATCTCCCGTATATGGCCCCGGCAATGCAGCGCGGCGGCTTGTGTCTGGCGATAGCCGATCTCTCTCTCGACCTCCAGAACCTCCTCGCATAGCTCCAGAGCCGTAGCCAGCTCGCCGCGGGCACAGTGCAGGCTGGCCATCTCCAACTGGCTTGCTGCCCTGCCCTGACGGTCGTGAACCTGTTCGCGCAGCGCCAGGCACTCGCCAAACAGCCGTAGCGCACCGTTGAAATCGCCGCGGGCCGCCAGAATTCCGGCTTGCTGATGAAGCACTGTGGCCCGGTCATGGTCGTTCCCCAACTCGCGGTCGATCTCCAGCGCCCGTTGGCAACACTCGCCAGCTAAGTACAGTTGACCCTTGGCGCGGTGAACGTACGCCATCTCGTGCAGCGCGATGGCGATTCCCTGCTGTTGGTTGCACCGTTCCCACGACTGCACCGATTCGCCGTGAAGCCCTAGTGCCTCGTCCAGGTCGCCTCGCGCCTGAGCGATACGCCCCTTGGCGTGCAGCGCTTCGGCTCGCAATTCGTGGTCATCCACGAATCGTTCCAGCACCTTCTCACAAGCCAGCGCCGCTTCATCCCCCTTGCCGAGGTCCAGATAAACGTGTGCTGTTGCCAGCAGCGCCCGGGCCGTCTGGCGCGCGTCGCTATCCTGGGCGGCCAGGGCAGTTTCATACAGTCCGGCCGCAGCCTCGAGTTCCCCGAAACCCAGCAGCAGCCGCCCCAGATGAAGCGAGTACTCGCTACGCTCCCCTCCGCTCAGCAGATCGGGGCCCCGGCGCAGGTCCGGAAGGATCATGCTGGCAACGCTGGCCTGTGCGCTATCGATCCTCTGCGATGCGTCCCTCAGGAACCCCAGGTAGTACCTGGCCATCCTCCGCCGGGCGTCCTCGAGTTGGCCCGTTGGAGGCCTCTGTTCGCAGAACCAGCGCACCACTGGCGAAAGGAAGTACGGCGCCGGCGACTCCTGGCGCTCCAGCAGGCTAGAGCGCGCTAGACGGTCCAGCCTGGCCACAACCTCTTCCCGCGGCACGCCTAGCACACTCGCTGCGGCATCGGCGGAGAACGGAGCCTGGAAACAAACCAGGTGGAGCAGCAACTCCCGGCAATCGTCGGGCAGCTTCCGGTAGGCGCATTCGAAACAGGCCGCCAGGGGCCGCAGCCCGAGTTTGGGAAGAGCCGAAACGCCCAGATTCCGCTTCCAGAACTCGACAACCTCCTGAAGCGAGTCCTGTCCCGAATCGTAAGTCTCCGCCAGCAGCGCCACCGCCAGCGGGTGGCGCTCGACGGCCCCGGTCAACTGGCCAACCGGGGATGAATCGAACCTGCCCAGCCACCAGCCGAGCGAACCCTCTCGTTCCGCCTCCCGGAATCTGTCGAGTGCGCTCCTCTCCATTGAGCCGAAGCGGCGCTGGGCGTGATCCCAAAACACCTCCAGGGCCGCAATCCGGTCCAGCCCGGAAATCTGCAATGGTTCGGCAGCCCCGGCCAAACCCACAGCGCTATCCTGCGTCGTTATGAGAAGGACCCCGTTTCCTTTCTCGGCGGCCAGCGACCGGATCAGGCCCGTCAGGTCTGCCACGGAATCCTGAGAAGTGTGAGCCAGCAGCGACTCGAAGTTGTCCAGCACCAGCAGCATCCGCGACGTCCGGAAGGTCTTGATAACGGCTCGCTCCAGTTCCTCCAACAGGTAGTCCCGGCCCACCAGCCCCATCAAGCGGGCCAACCGCGACACAAGATAGTCCCTCGATGGGGGGCGTTCCAGCGAGATGCCGAAAAGGCCGTCGGGGAATCGCCAGGAGAAACGCGCGGCCGCCTCGCGCGCCAATGCCGACTTGCCTACCGCAGCCGGCCCCAGCAGCACGATCACCCGTGCGCCTTCTCGAAGCCGTCGGCCGATCTCCACCAGTTCCGCCCGCCTCCCGCGAAACCGTTCCGCGGCCCTAATCGGCGGGTCGAACTCCATCGGGGGCTGCATGTCGGAAATTGCGGCCTTGCCGGGGGCGGCACCCAACGAGATCGAGCCGCGCGACAAACTCGTGTACAGCACTGGGAGCCCAGCAGCATAACCCCGCTGATCGCCGTCCGGCGAGGTCAGCAGCGAAAGGCGCGCCTGCCGTAGAGCCTCCTCCACCGGGTTGCCGGAAAACAGATACCGGCAGAAGATCCTCGAAAACAGCAGTGACACGCTCTCCGGCGGACTGGCCTGCATTCCGAGAGCGTATGGGACGCCGCCCAGGCAAAGTTGCAGCCCGATGGCGCTAGCCGAGTAGTCCGGCACGGCGGCTGACTCGCACGAGTTCAGAACCGAAATCGCCACCCGTCCCCCGGTGATCCGGGCCACGTCCTCCGCCGACGCCTGCACGCCGACGCCGGTCTCATCCTCGAACAGCAGGTAGGCCCCGCCCGAATCCATCCAGCCGTGTCCCATGAAGTAGAGAACCGCCGGCGACGCCAACCCGGCCAAGTGCTCCTGCATGGCCTCCAGCGTGGCCGGGCGGAGAGTCTTTACCTCGAACTGCTGCTCCGATTCCAGAACCGCTGAACGCAGAAAACCAAGCTCCCGCTCCAGATCGAGCTCTCGAACGGGGAGACCGTTATGAATCAGCGGGTTCGATGGCACCACCAGCACGGGAACCGCTCCCGCCGCCCGCTGCCGGCCGCAAGCCCGGCGTCGCGCGCGCGTAATCCCGCGCGCGAACTGGTACTCGCTCGCCAAATACCTGCGCCCGTCATGCAGATACTCCCATGCCACGGCTTGCGCCTCCCGATCCTCGGCAACGATCAAGATGCGGGCGGCGGGATGGAACGGCTCGGAGGGCAACGCGTCCAGACGCCGCCGCGCCGGACTCCCATCGCGGAATACTGCTTCGAACAGCCGCCGGCCATACGAAACGGGATCCCCGAAAATGCGGCTCGATCGGTCGCCTCCAGAGAACTCGCGCAAATCGGCGTCTCCGCAGTTTTCGCCGTCGGCCTCGACCAGGTGCATCCCATCCTCGACCGGAAATATTGTCAGTTCCAGCCCCAGATCCCTTGCCTCCCCGACCTCCACCACCGTCTCCGATTGCAGAAAAAGCTGACGCTGCGTAGTCACAAGGACCCGCCCGGGAGCCCTACCCAGACGGCCAAAACGATTCAGGAAATATAAGGCCTCAATATCCGGTTCTACGGCATCGTAAGCGTCGAGCACAACCAGACAGCGGTGCGAGTCCAGATAACTCTGGACTTGGTGGCCGAGATCCGGAGCAGCGGGCAGCATCAGCGCTCCATGGGCTGCCGTCAGAATCGCCTCAAGTGTCCGAATTCGGGTGCAGTCGATCCAAACAATGCCGTCTGAGAATCCTTCGGTTTGGAGGAGCTGCTTGGCCGCTTCCAACGCGAGTGCTGTCTTCCCAACTCGCGGTGGGCCGACGAGGCTGACCACTGAAGCACGTGGCGCGCTCAACCCATCGATGACCTTCCGCAGTTTGTCCGCATCCACAGAACTCGCCACCGGCTCTGGCAGATTGTGCGGCGTCATGACCGACTGTCATTATACTCGCAGCGGTCGCGGAAGAAAAGGAAATACTAGAAGCTATTCTACCAAAACAAAATGCTGCCATCTGCAAGACTCACCCTCAGCCTAAGCTACCGCAGCCACGGAAGTTGAATATCACAAGCACGCAAGAGGCTGACCGGGTTGATTTACCTTGGCCCTATCCCAAGAGAACACACAAAAGAATACTTCGGGGCCTCTGTAGGATGGCCTTAGAATGCCTTCTCCCTCTATATTCAAAAGCCCCGGCCATGGCGGTGGGCTGGCAAACGCTTAGGACCGCCTTGAACGGCTGCCGTGCGGGGCGCCCAGGCATTCCGCGTCAAGTAGCGCGCCCACCCCTCCTCCTCTCCGGGCGCATCGAACGCATCTCTCCATACACGCCGCAACTCCGCCGTCTTGCGCCGCAATCGCCCCGCCAGAAACCGATCCACCATTTCGCGCTGCGGAGCATCCGGCGCACGCTGAGCCAGCAGCCGCGCACTGGCGGCGCAATCGTTGATCTCCCCCAGCACCTGCTGCAAGCCGCGCAGCCGCTCGATGCGAGCCTCCAGCGCGGGACCGTAGCATGGGCGGAACAGCTCCAGCGTGTAGCGCAACTTCTTAGCCGCCAGCCGCACCCGATGCAATTGTTCCGGAGACGGACGTGCCGCTAGCGCCGCCCGAACTTGCGCAAAGAACTCCGCCGTCAACCGCGGCAATTCGCGGCGCGCATTCTCGGCCGGCCCAACGCGCTCGTTCCACGCTAGCTTGGACATCCGCCTACAGCTCCAGCCTGCGCCCGCGCCATCGCCGCACCTCGGCCAGCAGGGCGCGCCCTCGCTTCCGCCGCTCCCCGCGCAGCCGCACCACCACAGCCGCGCCTCCCGGAACGCCAGCTTCCCCCAGAAGGCCGATGGCGATGTCCAGATCGCGCACCGCGCCCGCCGCGTCCATCAGGCCGCGCAGCCGCCGGCGCAGTTTCTTCCACCCGCGGTCCGGGTAGAACTGCGCAAACACCCGCAGGCACCGGCTCAACCGGCGGATCGTAACTCGCAGATCGTGAATCGAGCCGGCATCGGCCGACTGCGCTGCCAGCCGCGCCTGCCGCGCCATCCGTTCCAGCAGCGACGCCGTCTCGCCTTGCGCGTACTCCCGCATGGTCACGCCCTGGCGCCCCGCCCCTCGCGCGCCTTGCTCAGCACGATCTGCCGTCCGTACACCTGGCGGAACACCTCGCCCGCCTGTTCCGCGCCCCACTCCTCGAGGTCGATATCGCCGTGCGAGGTCACCTGCAGCGTGACTTCCCCGTCGCGCACCCTGCACTCAAGGTTGTCGATGCGCCGCTCGTGGCTGCGGTCCAGGTTGTCGGCCAGGCGCAGCAACGGAATCGTCAGCATGAGCACCCGCTTATCCTCGGCGGGCAGGCCCTGGTAGGCGCTATGCAGCGGGTTGGGCATATTCTTCCGGTGGTAGCGGCACAGATGCGCGATCAGCAGCCGCTCCCGTTCCGTGAACCCCGGCATGTCGGAATTGGACACCACGTAGTAGGAATGCTTGTGATGGCTCGATCCGCTGATGTAATGCCCCGCGTCCAGCAGATACGCCGCGGCCTCCAGCAACCTGCCGCAACCCGGCGGCAACTGGTGCAGCGGCTGCAGCGCCGTGAACATCAGGTTGGCGATGTTGGCCACCTTGCGGGCATGATCGAGCGCCACGCCGTAGCGGCGGCCCATGCTTTCCACTTCGCGGCGTTGATCGCGGCTCAAGCGGGAAAGCTCCGCGCCCACGTTGCGCGCCGCCAGATCGGCGATGATGCCATCGCGCACGCCGGCGCGCGAGTAGTAAACCGCAGGCAGGCGGAAAGCCTGCAGGAAATCCAGCAGCACCGCCACTCCCGGCACGATGATCTCGGCGCGCCGCGGCCCGATGCCGGTCGCCTTCCGCCGCCCCGCCAGGTTGAGGCCCGCCAACGTGCCATAGAGCCCGCGCACCTGGGCGGTGGAAACCCGCAACCGGTCGATATCCTCGCGCTTAGAGCGGGGCACCCGCCCCACCGCGCTCGCCACCGCCGCGGCCGTCGCCGAAGTGGCCACCGCGCGGTCGCACCGCCAACCCGCCAGCCGCCGAACCGCCGTGCCCAGCTTCTCCCCGATGTACTCGTGCATCTGGTGCAACTGCCGCGGCGTGGGCGGATCGTCCTTGAGGAAGTTCTCGTACAGCCGCACCGCCCCCAGCGGCCGCGAAAAAGCCTCGCGCAGCACGCCGTCGCCCGCGGCCACGATCTCCGCGCTGCCGCCCCCAATGTCCACCAGCAGCACGCGCTTGCCCGGTTGCGGCCAAGTGCTCTCCACGCCGAGGTGGATCAGGCGCGCCTCTTCCCGCCCGGAGATCACTTCCACGTGCGTGCCCGCGGCCTCCGACGCGCGCTGCAGAAACTCCTTCCGGTTGCGCGTGTCGCGTATGGCGCTGGTGGCCACCGCCCGCACCCCCACAACATCCAGGCGCCGGTACAGCGCCGCCATCCGCGCCAGCACCGCGCAAGTGGTGTGCATGGCTTCTTCGCTCACCGAGCCATGGCGGAACACGCTCTCCCCCAGCCGCGTCACTTCGCGGTCCGAGGCCAGCACGCGCGGCAACTCACCCGGCACGATCTCGGCCGCTTCCATGCGCACCGAGTTACTGCCGATATCGATTGCCGCGTACCGGGGCATTCTTCAATCATACGAAAAAAGGTGTCAGACGCCATTTATTCCGCGTAACCTATTTGTCACAGTACGAGAATAATGGGTGAGTGCGATCTGGTCCCCGGCAAGAGCATGATTGAGATGCTGGTGATCGACCACATCGACCGCGTGCCCTCGCCGAACTAGAAAAAGGTGTCAGACGCCATTTATTGCTTCGGCCCTTCCCCGGGCCGCCACCATACCGGCACCTCGATCGCCAGGTACCACGGCTGGTGCTCCGGCGCGCGCGGCAGCAGTATCCGCGCCAGGAAATGGACCACGTGCCCCGGCTGGCACTCCGGGCGAATCCGCGGCAGCGAGTACTCCACAGACGCACCACTGTGGTCGTAATCGCTCCAATCGTCCGACCCGCGCACCGTGTTGTCCACGCACCGGTCGTTGGTGAACAGTTCGGCCGCGCGCAGCACCTCGCCGTCCGGCACCAGCACCGCGAAGCTCTCGCCCGGCGCCGCGTGCCCGTCGCGATTGCCTTCTCCGAAAGTCCGCTCGACCGTGGCCACTCCACGCCGCATCACTTCCACCGTGGCGCCATCGGCAATCTGAAAGACCTTCGTTGCGTCGGCGTGCGGAAACAGCGGCACGCCCAACTCCATCCGCGCCTCTCCGGCAATGGCGGCGAACCTCGCAAACCCGCGCCCCGCGCCGGCAGCCTTCACCGTCACCGGAACGCTGGCCGTCTCCCCCGGCGCCAGCGCGCCCAGCGCGGCCGAAGGCGCGTCGAACGTCACGCCCGCGTCCGCGCCTTCCCAGCGGATCTCCGTGGGCCGCGACGGTCCCGCGCCCACGTTGGCGAACCGCACCAGCAATTTCGCCGGCTCGCCCGCCGTGGCCCACGCCGCATCGGCGATCTCGTACCCCGTCACCGCCAGCAGCGGCGCGGCCGAGAAGCCTACCTGGTAAGCGTCGCCGTCCAGCTCGAAATTCACCCGCCCCTGCGCGTCGGCCCTAAGCGGAACCCGCCGCGCCACGCCGTCCCGCAGCCGCAGGAACGTTGCCATGTGCGAGCTCCCCGGCGCGAAGACGGGCGCCGACGAGATGGATAGCCTCACCTCGGGAATCGGCGCGCCGCCCGGAATCCACTCCCGCACCGCCGACCGGAATCCCGTGCTGGACACGTCCTCCAGCACCGTCACGCCCGGCCGCCGCCGCGTGGAAGTTACCTCCCAACCCCACACCGCGAAGTTGGGGTACACGTCCGCATGGCTGAACACGGCGGGCATCGCCTGCGGCTTGGCAAACTCGCGGCCGTGAAAGTCGAAGGTCTTGGCCAGCTCCGGCGCGCCTTCGGTGGATTGGAAATTTTCGGTCTCGTGCCCGCCGCGCGCCCAGTTCCACACCGAGTTCAAGCGGCGATGGTAGAAGCTCAGGAAGTGGCCGGTCTCGGTCACCAGTCGCGTGCGCACGCCGCCGTAGTTGGCGTAGAAGTCGTCCAGTTTATACTCCTCGTCGAAGCCCGCCGGACCCACCGAGTACTCCGTGGGTCCCAGAAAGCTCGATGCGCTGGACACCAGGTCCGGGTACTTGCCCGCTATCAGAAACGCGAAAAACCCGCCCGCCAGATACCCCGTCACCGCGCGGTGTTCGCGGTCCGCCAGGGTGCGCAGCGTGCCGTCGATCCGCGCCACCAGTTCCGGGAAGTACAGCGGGTACACCCCCGTGGTCTCGACCGGCCCGGAGTTCACCACGATTACATCGTGCGCCGAAACGTAGTCGATGATCTGCCGCTCGTACGCGCTAATGTCGCCGGCCTGCTCGTACCCGTGAAACCAGTAGATCACCGGATAGCGCGTCTGCCCCGTGGCGTACGCCGGCGGCAGATACACGCGGTAGGCACGCTCGCCGCCCAGCACCTGGCTGGGGTGCGAAAGGTCCTGAATGGCCGCGCGCGGCGGGGCGCCTCCCGGCTGGGCCCAAGCCGCGGCGATGGCAATAAGTAGAAGGAATGGCCGCACTCACTGAGTGTAAAGCCACCGGCCATCCCCTGTCAGCCGCCCCGGCGATCCTTCGCAGTCGTTGCGTACGGAAACACCCGCGGCCCCGGCGGCATTTCACGCTAGCATAGAAGCATATGCGCGTGTATCGAGCGGCGTGCGCCGTGGCCTTACTGCTGGCGCCGCTGACAGCCCAGAAACCCATCCAGCCGAAAGACGTCCGCGAACTTGCCAAGGGCGGCTCCGGGGCCATCCCCAAAATGGTCGAGCTATTGCGCGATCCCAACCCCGAAATCCGCGCCGAGGTGGTCCGCCAACTTACCGAAATCGGAACCGGCCGCAGCCTCGACCCGTTGATCCAGGCCACTAAGGACCGCGACGTGCGCGTTGAGATGCTGGCCACCGACGGCCTGGTCAACTTCTATCTCCCCGGGTACGTCAAGAACGGCCTCGCCGGCACCCTGCGCGCCGTGGGCAATTCCGTGAAGGCCAGGTTCACCGACACCAACGACCAGGTGATCGATCCTTACATCACGCCCCGCGCCGAGGTGATCTCCGCGCTCGGAAAAGTGGTGACCGGCGGCGCATCCACCGACGCCCAGGCCAACGCCGCGCGCGCGCTGGGAATCCTGCGCGGGCGCGACGCCGTGCCGCAGTTGGTGGAAGGCGTCCACTCGAAGGATACGGACGTTATCTACGAATCCATCGTGGCCCTGCAGAAGATCCGCGATGCCTCCGCCGGCCCGCGCATCAGCTTCCGCCTTCGCGACCTCGATCCCAAGGTGCAGGTCGCCGCCGTCGAAGCCATGGGGTTGCTGCTCAACCGCGAGGCCATCGGCGATCTCATCGACCTGCTCTACAACGCACACGACGACCGAGTGCGCCGCGCCGCCCTGACCTCGCTCGCCATGCTGCCCAGCGAACAGAGCCGGTCCATCTTCACTCGCTATCTGACCGACAAGGACGAGAGGATGCGCTCGGCGGCGGCGGAAGGCTTCGGCCGCCTGCGCCAACCTGCCGACGTCCCCATGCTCGAAAAGGCGCTAAAGATCGAACCCAAGCCGCTGCCGCGCCTGTCGCTGTGCTTTGCCCTGGTGATGGACGGGCACACCGAGACCGGCATGCTCAGCCCGCTGATCTTCCTCGTCAACAACCTGAATTCGGCCATGTACAAGGGCGCGGCGTTTCCGCTGCTGGTGGAACTGGCGCGCGAACCGGCCGTCCGCAAGGCGCTCTACGGACCGCTGCTGAGCGGGTTGAAGGAAGAGAAAATTGCCCTGGCCGGAGTGCTGGCGCGCAGCGGAGACAAGGATAGCATCGTGCCGTTGAAACAACTGGCGAACGATCCGGACCCGGCCGTTTCGCAAGAAGCCGTCCGGGCGGCAACCGTATTGCAGGGGCGCTGAAGAAACCGGTGGGGCAGGCGCTTCCGCCTGCCAACCGCGTTCCTACTTGGCCTTCTTCTGCTTCTGCTGGCCGACGCGCACCTTGAAGTGCAGAACCTTGGCTTCCTGGAACGCCTTGTGATCGTGGCGCTTCACCGCGTCAGCCAGGTAATTTTCGACGTTGGCGTCCTTGGGCAGCACCGCCATCAGAGTGTAATTCTCGTTGCAGGTCGGGCAAAATGGCCGGAACCGCTTCACATTTGCAATTGCCATAACTTAATCTAGTGTAGCAAAGATGACGCCGCCTTCGAACCCGCCGCCCACCGACCGCACATCCCCCGCGCTCCGCCGCACGCTGGCCGCGCTCGCCCTGTTCGCCCTCAACGCCTTCTTCTGTCTTCCGCTGTTCCGGATCGAGTATCTGGACGCGTTCCAATCCAACGAAGGCTACTGGATCGCCTGCGCCCGGTTCCTGAACGCCCACTGGCCGCACGTCGCCTGGCTGCCCTGGTTCGATGCCGGCAAGCCCATGGAAGCGGCCTATCTGCCCCTGGTGCACACGCTGACCGCGCTAGGCGCCTGGCTCACCCACGCCTCCCCGGCGCTGGTCTTCCACATTGTGGCGGCGCTGGCCTATTGCCTGGCGCCAGTCGGCCTGTTCGCCTTCGCGGCCCGCGTGTCCGGCCGCCTCACCGGCGCGTTTGCGGCGGCGCTTTTGTGGTCCCTGTTTTCGCCCTCGGTGATGCTGCCGCAGATCCTGCTCGATACCGGGTCTCCGTGGGCCTTGCGGCGGCTGCAGAACATCGTCTACTGGGGCGAGATCCCGCACAACGTGGCCATCGCGCTGGTCCCGCTGGCGCTGCTGATGCTGGCGCGCTATCTGGACGCCCCGGCGCCGCGCAGGTTCGCCGCGGCCGCCCTGGCCTTCGCCGCCGTAATGGTGGCTAATGCCTTCGGCGTGGTGCTGGTGGTGGTCTCGGCCTTTCTGCTGCTGGTATCCGGCGACCGCCTCGATTGGCGCCGCTTCCTCTCCCTCGGCGCGATCCTCGCGGCGGCTTACCTGCTCATCTGCCGCGTGCTGCCGCCTTCGCTCGTCAAAGTGATTGAAACCAACTCCCAGGAAGTCGGCGGCAATTTCCGCTTCACCTCCCGCACCACCATGCTGGCAGCGGCCTGCGCCCTGGCCATGGCCGTTCTGTGGTGGCTGACGCGGCGGATGGCCGGCACCATTCCGCGTTTTTCGATTCTGTTCCTCGCCTGGTTCGGGGGAATCCCCGTGCTGGGAGCCTGCGGCCTCGGTTTCATCCCCCAGCCCGACCGCTATCATCTGGAACTGGAAATCGGCGTCTGCCTGGTAGCTGGTTTCGCGATCGAAGCCGTGGCCCGCCGTCTCCCGCGTACCGTGGCCATCGCCGCCCTGGCCGCCAGCGCGATCTTCCTGTTGTGGGTAGGCGCCAAGGATTACGCCTTTGCCCGGCGCCTGATCCGGCCCGCCCCCGACCTCGCCCACACTGCCGTCTACCGCCAGTCACGCTGGATCGGCGAACATCTTCCCGGCGTCCGCGTCGTGGCTTCGGGCGAGCTGTCGTTGTGGCTGAACCTGTTCGCCGACAACCCTCAGTTGAGCGGCGGATTCGAACCGTCCGATCCCAACTGGATGCAGCGCGTGGCCGTCTACACCATCTACTCGGGCCAGGGCGCTGGCAGCCGCGACGCCGAGATCTCCATCTTCTGGATGAAGGTGTTCGGGTGCGCGGCCATCACCGTGCCCGGCCCCGGCAGTAGCGATCCCTATCACCCGATTGTCAATCCCAGCAAGTTCGAAGGCGTGCTACCGCTGATCTGGCGCGAGGGGCCGGACTCCATCTACTCCGTGCCGTTGCGTTCGCCATCGCTGGCGCACGCGATCCCGCGCTCCGCCGTGGCCGTCCGCCGTCCCATTCACGGCCTTGACCTGGACCCCGCGCGGGCCTACGTGGCGGCGCTCGACGACCCCACCCTGCCACTGGCCTCGCTCCAGTGGGAGACACCCGACCAGGGGCGGATCGCGGCCGATTTGGCGGAGGGCCAAGTCATCTCGGTGCAAGTGCCCTACGATCCCGGATGGCGCGCCAGCGCCGCCGGCCGCCCGCTGAAAGTGCGCCCCGACGCACTCGGGCTAATAGTAATCGAACCCGATCGCCCTGGCCGCACCACCATGGACCTGGTGTTTTCCGGTGGCGCGGAGCGCCACATCTGCGCAGCCCTCAGCGCACTCGCCGCGCTGTCCCTACTGGCGATGCTCCTATGGCCCGTCTTATGTGGGGCAGGTTGTTAACCCGCCTTCCGACCTGTTCGCCGGCGCCGCTACCCGCCGAGCCGCTTAATCTGCCCCAGCGCCCGCGACTCAATAGACGCCGCCCTACTGAAGCGGCAGGAACACGCCCGCGGGCGTCTGCACCCCGTTCACAGTTGCCTCGAGCGCCTGGTCCCCGGTTCCCAGGCCTATGGGAAGCGTGAGGTTGAACTGGTACAGCCCCGCCGACACCATGCCCACGAAGAGGAGTGGCACTGTAACTCCGCCCACCGTGACCGTGGGGTTCGTCACCATGGTCGCGCACGTGGCCAGGCAGCGGTACGTCTGCCCTGGCGCCACCGCAGGATTGGTCGCGCCAAATCCGATTCCGTAGAGCGATATCGTCTCACCCGCCTTTGCGGGCCGGAAACCGCCGCCGGCGCTCGATGGGCCCAGCACGTCGTAGGTCCCGCCGCCTTGGCTGCCGCCGCCCTTCGGCGTGTAGATGATGCCCGCCGCGTGCGCGCCGTCGCCCAGTAGCAGAAATGCCGGGCCCTGCTGCGAAAGCGTCACGGTCGCCGTCGCGCTGCCGTTCGAATTCACCACCAGCACGTTAACCGGACCCGTCGCCGTATCGGCGGGCGCCTGCAGGTTGATCTGCGTGGGGCTCACATACCAGAGGTAGGCCGCCTTGCCATCGATCATCACGCTGACGCCGCCCAGAGTGGTGGGGAAGTCGCCGTTCCACACGGCGGTTCCGGCGGCCAGGCCCTTCCCGTATATCGACACCCACGAGCCGGGCTGTATGGTGCTCGACCCGCTATCCACCGGAACCACGCCGCCCACGTTGATGACCACCGGGTGGCTTCCAATCGTCAACGTGACCGGAACGTTGAGGAACGGCGGCACGGCCTGCGCCGCCTGAAACGCCAGCATGGCGTTGAACACGCTGTTCGAGAGGCCTGAGCCGCTGGCAGTGACCGTCACGCTTCCCGGGCCCAATCCCGCCGCCGGGACCACCGTCAGCCAAGCCGTCCCCTGGTTCGCCGGGAATGTGGCGACGGACCACGCCACGCCCAACGGAACGTTCACCGCAATGGTTGCCGACGTGGTCCCCGAAGCGCTGGCGAGTTGCAACGCCAGGCTGCTCTTGGAAAGAGCCAGCGCGCTGGTAGCCAGCGGAGCGCTTGCGAACGCCACCGATCCCGAGCCTTTGATGGCATTGCCGTTGCCATCCACGCCGTCCAGTTCATAGCTCATAGTCTGCGGCGGCGAAATTCCCGGCCAGCAGATGTAGGCCTGCAGGGAACCGAATGGCGCCAGCCCCGTGGAGCCGAAGTAGGTGAGGATCTGCGGACTCAGGTCCTGTCCCGCGGCCAGGAAGCGGGTCAGCGACACGCCGTATCCATTCAGCTCCTGCACCTGCAGATTCTGGGGCCAGGGGCAATTGGCACTGGCGGGGTTCTGATATACCGTGGCGGGCGCGCTCGTGAGCGACATCGCCGCCTGCGCCTGCGGCCCCACCAAGGTGACCGATGCCGACTGCGTCCACTTCATCCCGCCCGAATCCACCCCGCTGAACACGAAGGGTACGGTGGCCGGCGGCGTGTACAGTTTCGCCGCCAACGAGGTGGAGGCGGAGATCGCCCCTTTGGCGCCAATGCTCGCCGTTCCGAAGAGGCTGGCGATGAGCGGCGTGTAGTCGGTGCCGCCGATGGATAGCCCGGTAAGCGTAGTGGCCTTTCCCGCCGTCTCCGCCAGGGTCATGGTGAAGAACCACCCGCTCCCCGTGGCGTTCGGCGTCAGCGGAACCGGGTTTGGCCCCACCACCGGAACCACCGCCGAAGCATTGGCTGGCACCGTCACCGTTACCGTTGCCATAGCCGATGACCCGCCGAAGTTGGCGTCCCCGCCGTAGATCGCCGCTATGGCGTTCTGTCCCGCGGCGAACTGGCTGCCGGACACGTTCAGCGAGGCCGCGCCTGCCGAGAGGGTCGCCGTGCCCAGCGTCTTGCCTGGCATCTGGAAGGTTACGGTGCCCGATGGGGTGCCGCCTCCGCCCGTGACCTTTGCGCCCAATGTGGTGCTCGCCTCCGCGGGGAAGGCTGTCGGGAAGGCCGTGAGGGTGGTGGTCGAGGGCGCCACGGTTCTCCCATACCACTCCGTGACCAGGTTGTATGCGTCCACCGACCCGAGCCCGGTCACCAGGTCGTAGCCCACACCCGAGTTGTAACCGTAGGATCCCGTCGGGCCGCACCCCGTCGAGCCGCTCTGGCACTTCGCCAGGTTGTTCCCCCCGCCGATATCGTGAAACGCATTGGGCGTGGTCGAGAACAACTTGTAGAGCGCCGGGTTGATATTCCCCAGCCCGGCAGCCAGCGACGGCGGTCCCATGGACGCGGCGTACTGATTCAGAATGGTCACGATTCCCGCGAACGCCGCCGCCGCCGCCGAGGTTCCGCCGCTTGAGCAACGGTTGACCGGCGACATGCACTGCGGCTTGGCGGGGTCTCCCGAGGACACCCACAAGTAGCCGTCATGCGCCGCGCCCGCCGCTATGGCCACGTCGGGAACGGCCCGGAAGTTCGCCGCCGGAACGCCCGCCACGCCCACCTGCCACGCCGGTTTCGCGTAGGCGGTGCTGACGCCGCCGCCCGAAGCGCTGAGGCCGCCCGCGCCCGACTCGTTCCACGCCATCTCCGGTATGTATCTCAAGGCCGACTCGCCGGTGGAGGAATTGCTGGTGTTCCAATAGATGGCGATTCCCTCGTTGAACATCGTCCCACCCACCGCGGTCGCCTCCGGAACCGAAGCCGGCACCTCCACCGCCAAGCCTCCAACGGCCACCGGAGACGTGCCCGCGCGATCGCACCCCGCCGCCCCGGAATCGCCCGAGGCGGCGATGAAGGTTACGCCTTGCGCGTTGCCCTGGATGACCAGTGATTCGAGCGCCGGCAGCATCCCGCCGTTCTGCGCTTCGCATCCCCCGTAACTCATGCCGACAACCGTTCCGGGAAGTGCCGACCCCAGAGGAGGGCTAAGCGCGTATTGCAGGGCATCCCAAACATTGGGGGCGTAAACGTAGACGATGTTGGCGTTCCTGGCAACCGCGCCGGACCATTCCAGCGCCAGATCCGCCTCGCTCTCGGCCCCCACAACGTGCCCGGGATCGGGAACGCCAGGCACCAGCACCCGCTGCAACTGAATGGTAGGAAGCCCCGTCACCGTGCGGAACGAGGTGATATCGACCAGCGAGATATCGCTCTCGCCGAGGATCGCGAGGCTCTGCCCGGTGCCATCCCAACTGCCGCTGTAGAGGTGCTGCACGTCGTAAATCATCGCGAAATCGTCGGGCACCATGACGTGGTAAATGCCGCTCGTGTACTCCGGCGAATCGCTCTCCCGCGTTTGAATCCGCCCTCCCGCGGGCGTAAGGTGGAAATCGTTAAGTCCGGAAATGTAGGTGACCAATGGGGCGAACTCCGCCGGAACCGACGGCTCCGAGGCATTCGCGAAGTGCGTCTCGCCGCCCGCTCTATACTGACGGATTTGGGTGCGAAAGGCCCGCTGCACGCTATCGACCGAGCCATCGAACGCCACCCAGTTGCGGGCCGCGGCCGCCGCGGTCACCTGGAGGCCGGCACTGCGCAGCCACCGCGAGACGCCGTCGAAATCTGCCGGACTCATCCCGAACCGCTCGCCAAACTGCTCCGGGGTCAGCCATTCGTGAAACCGCGGCGAGGAGGGATCCTGCTGGTCCGCCAGCAACCGGTCCAACTCGGCCCGCCGCTCCGGGCTGGGTTTGAAATGGATGGAGATGTGGTTGAGCACGCGCCGCGGATCGGCCGGCCCCACATCGCTTTCGGGCCGCGCCAAGGCGTGGACGTTGCCCCGCAGCGTTGCCAATTCGCTGGTGGGCTGGGCAAGACCGGCGCACGCAAGCAGTAGCAGCCCGCACTGGCCAATCACCGAAAAGCCGTGTAAGAAATGTCTCATCTCGAACCGGCGCATAGCCCCGGGGAAGAACGCACCCGTATTCCTGGATTCCTCTACCGATGATGGTGCTTTGTGGACCCCGTTCTTCTCAGTTTCCGGTAGCCCGAGTGCGGGGGCGGACCCGGCGGCCCGGAACCCCGGGGACAGGTCATGGGCCGCAGCAATTTCCTTTCCCATTTCTTTGCACAAAATGAGACAATCGAAGTTTCGCGTCGTCTAAGAAAGCCGGTGATGATCGGGATATTTGTTACAAATTGGATCGCCTGCGACCCCTGGCGCGGGCGCTTCCCACGCGGAACTTCTGGGCGTGGCCAGTGTTTGGGCAACTGGGGTCAGTGGCCGATGCTCCTGCTGCGCTTCGTCCGATGCCCGTTTTCCGATGACAGTCCTGGTTTAGCGGATCACAATTAGGCATGGCGGAGATTCTTCGTTGCGTCAATCACTGAGCGATTCTGAGGGCGTGGAAGTGGCCCCACAACCCGGTTCCGAGCCGCCGCCCCGCCCGCTGCGCCTGCTGGTCTCGGGCGGCGTCGGGTTCATAGGTTCATACGTTTGCGAGGCCATCCTTCGGCATGGACACCGCGTAATCGCCGTGGACAATTTGTCCTCCTCTTCCCCGCGCAGCGTGGAACGCCTGGCACAATTTGCGAATTTCCAGTTGCTTGACCATGACGTGGTCATGCCGCTCGAAGTGGAGCCGCCCCTCGACGGAGTCCTGCACCTTGCCACGTCGGCCAGTCCCCGGCTGTTCCAAACCCATCCCGTGGAGGTCGCCCGGGCCGCGGCTCTGGGAACGGCCACCATGCTGGACCTGGCTCGCCAGCACCGCTGCCGCTTCCTCCTGGCCTCCTCCGACACCGTCTACGGCGAGCCCCTCGAGAGCCCGCAGACCGAGACCACCCTGGGAACCATCGACCCCGTCGGACCCAGAAGCTGTTACGATGAGGGGAAGTGCTTCGCCGAAAGCCTGACCCGCGCCTACCACGCCGAATGGGGCGTGGACACAGTAATTGCGCGGATCTTCCACACCTACGGAGAGGGCATGCCCCTGGATGGCCGCCTGATCCCCGTCTACATCGCCAACGCCCTGCGCGGCGAGCCGCTCATGGTGCTGGGATCGGGCGAGCAGACGCGCGCCTTCTGCTACATCTCAGATCTGGTGGACGGTGTCCTCGCCCTCTTCCACTCCGCGCACCACGGACCGGTGAACCTCGGCAGCCCGCGCGAGATATCGATCCTCTCTCTGGCGCGCCTGATCGTCGAACTCGCCGGCAGCGCCAGCCCGATCCAGTTCGGCCCCCCGCTCGAAGCCGACCGCCGCTCCCGCTGCCCGGACATTTCTCTGGCCACCCGGCTGCTCGGTTGGCGCCCCCAGGTCCCGCTCGAGGAGGGTTTGCGCCGGACAATCGTGTACGCAAGAGACCACGCCGAATGACACCAATACTCCAACCCGTATCGCACGAGGAGCTTGCCGCGCACCTCCAGGCCAAAGCTCTGTGGGTCCGCCAGCGTATTCTCGAAATGGCGTGCGGCGCCGGCGGCGGGCACATCGTGTCCTCGTTTTCCTGCGTCGAGATCCTGGTCTCGCTCTACTTCGGCGGTTCCTTCCGGTTCGATCCGTCGGCGCTCAAGATGCCGGAGCGCGACCGCTTCATCCTCAGCAAGGCCCAGGCCGCCCTGGCGCTCTACCCGGTGCTGGCCGATGCCGGCTTCCTTTCGACCGCGGAACTCGACACCTTCTGCCGCAACGGAAGCCGCCTGGGCGGTCATGCCGACGACGGGATCCCCGGTCTAGAGGTCTTCTCCGGCTCCCTGGGACACGGTCTTCCGCTCGGTTGCGGCATCGCCCTGTGCGCCAAACTGGACCGCGCCGCGCACCAAGTCTTCGTCCTGCTGGGCGATGGCGAATGTCACGAGGGCTCCATCTGGGAGAGCGCAATGTTCGCCGGGCACCACAGGCTAACGGGCCTCACCGCGATCGTTGACGGCAACGAGCTTTCGGCTTCGGAGCGGCTGAGCGACTTCCTGGCGGTGGAACCCCTCCGCGAGAAGTGGCAGGCCTTCGGCTGGGAGGCCATCACGCTAGACGGCCACAGCATCGCGCAGTTGCTGGCGGCCTTCCGCCGCGCCAAGGACCCGTCCAGAGAGCGACCGCTCGCGATCCTGGCCCGCACCGTCAAAGGCAAGGGCGTCGGCTTCATGGAGGGCCGGCCCGAGTGGCACTACCGCGTTCCCGGCCCCGAGGAACTCGCCATCGCGCGGCGGGAACTGGGCATGGAGGACGCGCGATGAGACAGGAGTTCCTGCAAGCGCTGCTCGGTGAGGCGCGCCGCGACCCGCGCATTTTCCTCGTCAATCCCGATACCGTGGGCTACTACTGCGATGCCTACCAGCGCGAGTTGCCGAACCAGTACCTGAACGCCGGCATCGCCGAGCAGAACGCCGTGGGCGTGGCCGCCGGCATGGCCGTTTCCGGGCGGCGGCCCTTCATCTTTAATATCCTGGCCTTCAACTCGTTCCGCTGTTACGAGCAGGTCCGCCTGGATGTCTGCGCCATGCACCTGAGCGTGGTTCTTGCCGGCATTGGCGCGGGCATCGAGTACGGCGCCTTCGGGCCGTCCCACCACGCCATGGAGGATCTGGCCCTGATGAGGGCTCTACCTGGGATGACGATCTGGAGCCCCGCCGATGCGGCCGTGGCCGCCGCCCTGGTGCGGCATTGCATTCAGGCCGGTGGGCCCGCGTACCTCCGGCTCCATCGCGCGGAAGAGTTCCAGGCATACCCGCCAGGCGCGCTCCCCGATCTGAGCGAAGGCCTGGCGCTGCTGCGCCCTGGCAGGGACCTGCTGCTGGCGGCCACCGGCCCCATGGTCCCGCGCGCCCTGGAAGTCGTCACAGCGCTCGCGGCCTGTTCTATCGATGCCGCCGTGGTGGACGTCTTCCGGCTCAAGCCGTTCCCCGCACGCCGCTTCCTGGAACTGGCGGCGGCATTTCCCCGCATCGTGACACTCGAGGAGCATTTCGTATCCGGCGGGCTGGGCAGCGCCGTGCTGGAGGCCTTGGCCGATGGCGGCGTACAGAGGTCCGTGCAACGCTTCGGGCTCCCCGACCGCTTCTGCCGCGCCTGCGGAGACCGCGCCTATCTGCACGTTCTGAGCGGCCTGGACGCGGCCTCTTTGGTGGACGGCATCCTGAACGGCGGAGTGCAATGACGGTTTCCCCATCTGCCGCGACCGCGTCCCACGCCTGGTGCACCTACTTCGACTCCGCCTACATGGCCCGCGGAATCGCCATGCTGCGCTCGTTGAGGCTTCACGATCCGGCCGCGCGAATCCTGGTGCTGGCCCTGGACGAATTGTGCGCGCGGGTTCTCCGCGGCCGCTTCGGGAGCGATCTCACGGTGATCGAAACCGAATCGTTGCACGCCGCCATCCCCGAACTGCGCGCCATCCGGAGCCAACGCAGCCCCTGGGCATACTACGCCACCCAGAAGGCCGCCTGGTTGCAATTCGCGATGGAGCGCGCGCCGCGGCCCGAATCCATCGTGTGCATCGACGCGGATACCTGGTTCTTCAGCGACCCATCCCTGATGTTCGCCGAAATTGGCGCCGCTTCCGTGGCCATCGCGCCGCACCGTTTCCCGCCATCCCTGCAGCACTCGGTCATCTATGGAAAATACAACGCAGGCTGCATTTATTGGCGCGACGACGAGACCGGCCGCCGCTGCCTCGCCGACTGGCGCGACGATTGCTTGTCGTGGTGTTCCGAGGAGACCCTCCCCGACGGCCGCTTCATGAACCAGGGCTATCTAAACCGGTGGCCGGAGAGATACCAGGGAGTCCACATTCTCAGTCATCCCGGCGCGGACCTTGCGCCCTGGAACGTGGATGCCCATTTGCTGGAACGCGATGGCGGCGGCGTCGCCGTGGATGGCCGCCCCCTGATCTTCTTCCACTTCAGCGGCCTCAGCCGGGATCTCGAGGGCCACTGGCAGAGCCACTATCCGCGCTTCGACCCGCAGTTCGATCTGGTGTGCGAGGCGGTCTACAACCCCTACCTGCTAGCCGTGGAGGCGGAGAGCCGCGGGCTCAAGGAAGCTTACGGAATCGAGGGGATGGGCAGCGTCAGGTCGACGTCGAAGTGGTATTCCTATTTCCAGTTCGAGCCTCACCGGGAACCGGCCGCTCCCCGCAAGCCACCGGAGGAGGCGGAAGCCTCGGAGCGGAGCAGCCTCGTCCGCTGGGGCAACACCGAGAAGCCGAGCGCGGCCACGGGGTCGTAGCAGAATCCCAGGCAAACGTCGCGGGCGGCGAACGGCCGCTCCTCCGAGACCGGCAGTTGCTCGATCTCGTGGAATAGGTCCGTCACCTCGCGGGGCGGCACGGTTCCGTACTCGGTTGTGAAGGCCAGCAACCGCGTGTCCTTGAGGACCACGTACCAGCCCTCCGCATTCCACGCCCGCATAGGTTTCGCGGGCGGCGTGCGCAGTTTCCAGAGGCCGGGAGATTGGGCGAGGGCGAACCCGCGGTCGCGCCAGGCTTGTGACACCTCCCACATGCCCGCTACGCCGGCTTGGCCTTCAAACCGGTACTGAAACAGGCGCCGGTCGGTCCGCAGAATCCAGACTCGCCCGTCTCTGAATAGACTCGCCGTAGTTTCCTGGAAGCGCAATCCGCGTTTCTGAACATGCAGCATCCGAAGCCAAGCATGCGCAGGGTGGTCGAAGCCGGGGACGCTGTACGGTATCACCGAGCCCGCGAACCACACCGCCTGCACCAGGAGACCGGCGGCGAAGGCAGGCCAGGTGCGCGCTTTCCACGCCAGCCATCTGGCTGCGAGCAGGCGAAGCGTAGAACAGGCCACGGCCCACACAGTGAACACGGCGAACAGGATCCTCAACACAACGGCAGCCGGGAAGGCGCCCCCCGCATTCATCGCCTCCTCGCTGTTCAGAAAGATCCAGGAGTTCCACCAGTGGAGCGAGACCTCGGTCAGAACGAACCAGGGCAAGGCCATCAATCCGGCGGCCAAGCCCAGATGGTATCCGAAACGCGGCCGGTAGAAGAGCAACACCGCGGCGCAAAGAAACGCCAGCGGACTCGCATCGGCCACAACCTCAAGCGGGCGGTCCCAACTGGACCCGCCACCGAGCGAGGCAACGTTCGTCGGGCTCAGAAGTGTCCACGCAATGCTCACCGCCGCGCAGACAAACAGGGCCGCCGCTGTCAGCTTGCCCTTCTTGTCTTCGCTCGCTTCCATATGCCAGAGTTGGACACCGGAAACGCCGCCGCGGTTCCCCTATCGGCAACTGCGGTTGCCCGCGTCCGCTATCGCCAGAAACGTAATGCTCAGCGGCGCGAACGTGACTCGCCCGGCCTGGGTGGCCACTCCGCCAATCCCTGGCAACTCATCGCCCGCGCCCAGGCCGAGTTCCTTCCCGTTCAGATCCACCCGCTTGCCGTCCAGGTTCGCCGCGGTCAGGGTGTAGCGCTCCGACGCCACGGGCAACTCAACCGCTTGCGCCGCCGCGGGGCTGGTGTTGATCGCCAGCAGCGCCACGCCTCCCGCTTGCCCGCGCAGACAGTGGCCGCAAAGATGCAGCCCCGCCGCGGGCGACGGCCCCGGGTCAAGCACCGCCGCGCCCATCAGCCTTCGCCACATCAGAGCCGCCCAGTAGTTAGGCCGCGGCGCCAGCCCATTCTCGTCCAGCAAGCCATAGTCGCTGGCCGCCAGCGTGTTGTGCGCCACCACCTGGACGCCGCTCCTGGCCAGGCGTCCAAGTTGATCCAGATAGCGGAAGCTGTCGCGAAACGCCGAGCCCCACGGGTTCCCCCCGCAGGCCGCGTCCGCCGTTTCGGTCACCCACAGCGGCTTGCCGGGAGCGAACCGGTCGCGCAGCCCGGCGTAGAACGCCTCGACGCGCCCCGTCCGCCCCAGCCACTCTTCGGAGAGCGCCACTTCTGGGCTGGTTCCCGCTTCCGGCGCCGCGCCCGCGCACCGCTTGGAAACCGCGCCATAGAAATGGTAAGAGAACGCATCGAAGGCCGGCCCCGCGGCAGCGAGCAGGTCCTCGCTCTTGAGCTGACCCTTCACCATGCTGGCCGGCGCCAGCGAAACCCCCTCGCCCACCGAGCCGGGACCGAGCACCGTCATCCCCGGCGCAGCCTCTTTGATGAACGCCCGGAAGACCGCGACATCGCGCGCGTAGGCCTGCGCGTCGTAACCGGGCGGCGCGCCCCCCATGGCCGCGAACGTCGGCTCGTTCATGAACTCCGCCGCCATGCCGCCGCCGATCGACTTAGTATAGGAGAGCCACTGCCGCGCCACCGCCGGAGTCCACACGCCCGCGCCATCGCGCGTCCCCGCGCTGGTGGCGAAGGAGGTGACGATGCGGGCATCCACCGCGCGTGAGAAATCCACCACGCCCTTCCATTGCGGCCGGGTCAGCACCCCGTTGAACCCCGCGGGCGGCGATGCCGGTGCGGCATCGTTCGAGATCTGAAAGTAAGTCGTATTGGCCCACGTGCCACTTACCCGCACATAAGCCGGACCCAGCGCCGCGGCCAGCTTGCGTAGCCGCGCGTTCGACAGATCGATGGGCGCCCGCTGCTGGTAGAGCCCCGGGTCCATGCCCACCGGCCCCGCCGCAGGCGCCTTCAGCAGAGCGTCAACCGCCGTCCCGTAAGGCTTCCAGAACCGCCCGCCGGTAACTTCGACCATCTCGATGTTATACGACTGATAGCGCTCGTCCACCGTGCCGGCGCGCGGCATGTTTGCGGGCGCCAAGACCGTAGTTGTTGGGGCGGCGGACGGCTGTGAGTAAGCCACTCCCGCGAAACCTGCGAGGACTAACGCGCCCGCGCAAGCTATTGAAGACCGATTCGTGTCCATCCCGGACCTCCTCAGCGAACCCGAGACCACAATAGCAAGCTGCGCCGTTCGCGGCGCGGACTAATCGGCGGGCCACGTAGCCGCCGCTTCCCAAACCAGCGCCTCGTCGCGAGCCTGGGGTTGCTTCTGGTAGGCTTCGCGGTCCCGATCCTCCATGGCGCGGGTCTCCAGTTCGCGGAGGTGTTCGCGAAGCGCGTCACGATTCAACGCCGAGCAGCTCTTCCTGGTGAGACGCGCGGCGCGGTTCGCCGCCAGCAGCAGTTCGGTATCGAGAGAGAACTGGATCGTTACCATTTGTGGGCCTACACCTTGTGGTCCTACACCGCAGTCTACTCCACAGCACATGTAGAATGAAGCTGTGACCACCGTGCCGGATTGGCAACCTGCCGCCTTCAAGAACTACCAGTTGATCGTAACGACCCCAACCTCTTGGGCGGAGCGCTCGCCGTTCGCGGCACCCGGCTGGCCGTCTTGCTGATTCTCGAATGCCTGGCCGCTGGCATGACCCAGAAAGAGATCGATGACTCCTTCGATTCCGCGTTCCCGCGCGAGGCTCTGCCGGAAGTCCTGAAGGTCGCATCCGAGATCACGGGTTGCTTCCATGTGCCCGTCTAACGCCAACCGTTTTGGTATTCGCACCGCCACCCAGTTTGAGTTTCTTGCCACAATAGGAGTGGCATCATGACCCTCAGTGTGACAATTCCGGACGCCCTGTACCAGCAATTGGCCGAGATAGCGGTACGGGCGCGGGTCTCGGTCGAACGGATCGCTGCCGCGGCGCCGGACAAGGCGCCAGCGGTCGATCCGGCGCCTGAAGATCGGATTTAGGCCGTTCGGGCCGGAGCGCGACCAGCACCGCGACAGGGGTTCGCGGCAGCGGTCAAGTGGGCTGCATGGTGGGATTCCCGCGAACACCGCCTAGAGCCGGATTCCGGCAAGCGCCCTTCGGGGCTACAATTGTTGGTCACAAGGCAGTCCACGGCCACGCAAGTGCCGAGTGGAGGTGGCCCTGGAGGTGTGTCCCACTGAGTCTATGAACGACCGAGACAATGCACGCAATTCGCCTATGCGCCTGCTCAAGAGAGCATTGATGTTGGCCGGCCAACTCTGCGTACTCGTGTTTGGTTTCTTCTTCTCCTTCCTCTTGGCATTCGCCCTCTCGATGGATCGCGATAGTAACACTATCTTCCTAGTAGGGCTCCTTTCCGGCCTGCTCCTGACCGGTGCGGGCATTGCGGCGATTCGTCGACGGTCCCGGCCATGGAGATTCAAATACGATGCTGCCGGCTGGGCGCTCACCAAAGCTGAGCGAAGACTCCATCCCGCTCGGGCTAGATGCAACCGACTAGCCAAGCAGATTCTCGTCTGGGTCCCCAGCGCTATTGCCGCACTGGTGCTGTTCTTTCTCCCCGTGGCGACCCATCTGGTTCAGCCCCGTTCGCAATATTTTGGAGATTATCGCGTCCCAATACCGTGGACGTTCGCGGTCTCGCCAGGGATGGTGCCGGGAGCCGGCTACGGTGGGGTCGATGTGATCTACAGCAGCAGCGGTAAGGGACGATTCGGAATGACACACCTCCCTGTGGTGCCCTTCTGGCTCGAACCGCAACCAGTTTCATATCTTGCCTTAATGTCGAACTCGAATGCCGGCAGTTTTGACTACGCCGGAATCATGGAGGCGCCCCCCAAAGGAGCAACCGAGGTGCAGACCCGGGAGCTTCGATCTGGGAATGTCTCACTCACTTGCCGGCAATACCGGCCCCGGCTGCCGCGCCATCAGTTGTTCTGGCCGGTAACCTGGTGGGTTTGGTCCGTTGACTGCTGGACTCCGGCGACTGCGCCCCAGGGGGTATTTTGTGCGCGATTCTCTGGCCGCCAAGAGGACCTGCGGGCATTCTACCAAATGATTGAAGGTGTACGTCCTTTTCGTTAGTTGTACCAGTCTGGGTGCCCTCTCTCCTTACGCCACCGCAAATCACCGTCGCATCTTCTTCCTCCGGCCAAGCAGAGGTCCGCTCCTTCCCCCAACCGGCCCGCCACGTGATACTCTGCCAGTTTCGTGGAGTGCCCAAACTGCAAGTCACTCAACCCGAATAATCCTATCCGATGCGACTGCGGCCATGACTTCACAACCGGAGCAACGCCGCCACCCCTTCCAAGGACTAGCGCCGTGAAGGGCGTCTTCGGTCTTGTCCTCATCCTGGCTCACATTGCGTCGCCCAATTTCGGCTTCACCACGGGCACCGGCGCCGAGGCAGACGGATACAATTTTTCGGTCGCGGCGTTTTACGCGGGTGGCGCCTACCTGCTCTATCTCGCACTTGGCCCCTTCGGTCGCGTGGCCGCATCCATCTTCTGTTTCGTCCTCTTCCCGCTGACTTACCTGCTGCAATTGACCGAGTATCGCAACCCAATCACCGCGCTTGAAGTGAGCTTGGCCGCACTGTCTGCTGGCGTCCTCATCGTCACTGGATACTACAAGCTTCGGAAACCCGGATGGGAGAAACGGAGGCTTGTTGTCTGCATCTGTCTATGGACTTTCTGGATTGGAGCCTTTCGCCACAACCCCGGCCTGCCCGATACGGACTTCAAGCGTTTACTCGCGGAAGCTGCTGGACGCGCGCCTGTAACCAAGCCGGAGACTGGCGAGACAAAGGTGCTCCGCGACTTTCTTCGAGAGATGATCTCAGTCCGTCAGCAGGGTTTGGATGTGGTCGCCGCGGCCAAGACTCCAGAAATGGGGCGCCTCCTCACGGCCGATTCGTTTTCCACCCGAGAGTCGGTCGAAACGACGCTAACCCAGCTTCGCTCCCTGGAGCAAGCGTACACAAAGCTGGTCGAGGCTCCTGGCGCGGTTCGCCAGCACTTCCAGCAAGCGCAAGCCCGCCTCTCGGGCAGCCGCTACACGTCGTATCTAAAGGATGTGGAAACCGGATTCGAGAAAGGTGCCGCACGGAGTCGCTCAGTCCAGACCGCGCAGCAGAACCTGATCAACGCCCAGATCGACGTTTACCAATTTGGCGCCGAGAACCTCAATCATATTTCCGTTCGCGGCGGGCACATCGTCATTGCCGATCCGTCGCTCCGCGATCAGTTCAACACTCGCTTTACCCGGGCGAAGCAACTCTCAGCGGAATTCAGCGCCGCCTACAAAAAGTTCGAAGCGGTGCAGAAAGCGGAGTTAGAACGGCAGGGCCTATCCTTATCCGATTTTGACGCCCCAAAATGACCGGAGCTGTGGTAATGCCCGTTCACGAGCAGGGAGCCCTAGCTCCAGAGGATGAGGTCCTGTCCTCCGCATACAGCGCGCTGCCTCCATCAAGCCATCGCTCGCCCGCCCCCTACCCCCTCATCCCCCGCATCAACCCCTCATACTCATCCGTCACCCGATCCCACGAGTACCTCTCCCGCACCCTCTCCATCGCCCGCCTCCCATACTCCGCCCGCTCCGCCTCGCCCATCCGCGCCACTTCCTGCAGTTTCGCCGCCAGTTCCGCCGGTTCGAACGGAATCCCCACGCCGCCCGCCACCTCGGCGTTCTCGGGCGTGTCGCGATACAGCACCAGCGCGCCGCGGCCCATCGCCTCGATCAGCGCCGGATGCGTGCCGCCCACCTCCGTGGCGTGGATGTAGGCGAAGCAGTGCGAGCCCAGCTCGTGATACCCCGCGCCGTAAATCGCTCCCGGGATCGCAATGCGCGGATCGGCCGTCGCCCGCACACGGCCGATGTACCCGGCGGCGTAGGGCGCGTCGCCCACCAGCGCCAGCTTCAGCGGCGTGTCCACCCGCTCGAACGCCTCGCGCACTTCGAGAGGATGGTTCTCCGGCTCCATGCGGCTCACGTATAGGAAGTAGCGGCCGGGTTCCAGGCCCAGCCCGGGCAGCACCTCCGCGCTGTCCACCTTGCCCACCGGCGCGCCGTAGGGGATGAAGACGCTGTCCTTGCCATAGCGCTCGCGGTAGTAAGTTCGGATGGTCACGGCGTCCGTCACCACCACCGTCGGGAACCGCGTGGCCAGCCACTCGGACACCAGGTACCACGCCTTGGCCAGCCGGTTCCACTTCTTGCGCAGGCGCTCGATGCCGTCCACGTTGAGCGCCACCGGAATCCCCAGCAGTCGCGGCGCCAGCGTGAAGATAGCGTTGGCTCCGTTGCAGTACAGTGCCACGTCGGCGCGGTGGAACAGCAGGTGGATCGTCGAGAGGAACGTGTGCGCCAGCGTGTCGAAGTATTTATGGCGAATGGTGGGCAGATACTGCAACCGCACGCCGCGGTACACCGGCTCGGGCGCGCGCTCGCGGCAATAGACCGTCACCAGGTGCCCCCGCGCGGCCAAGCGCATCGACAGTTCTTCGGCGAAGGTTTCGAATCCGCCGTAATTGGCCGGGATCCCGCGCGTGCCGAGGAGGGCGATGCGCACGGCGGGCTAGGTGCGCGCGGCTTCCGAGCGCGACAGCATGCGAACCATCTTCTTGGGCGCCTGCTTGCTGACCGGCGCGTATTGGAACCAGCTCGCCATGTATTCGTCGTCCACCCGGCGGTGCGCCTGCACCACGCGGCGCTTGGCCAGCACACGGCGCGCGTTCTTCAGCAGCAGCCAGAACGCCTTCAGCGAGGTGTGTTCCCACAGCACGCAGCACATCACCACCAGCAAATCGCGCGTAGTAATAGACAGCCAGTTGCGGAAATACAGGTTCGGCGAAATGTTCTTGATGCGCATCAGGAACCGGTTCTTCACCGAGTGCATGTTGATCTCGGGTGGCAGTGCGCGCCGATTGCCCGGCAGCACCTTGCGCACGTGATAACCGCGCGCATAGGGCGCGTAGAGGCATTTCCAGCCCATCAACTGCGCCCGCCAGGCCACGTCGGCATCCTCGCGGTAGACGAAGAAATCGGAGTCGAAGAATTCGCCGTCCAGCGAAATGTCCTCGATCATGCTGCGCCGGTACAGCGCCGCGGCCGCGGTGGCGCCGAAAACGTACTCGTATTGCAGATAGTGCCCGTTGTCCACTTCCTGGCTGCCGCGGTCCAGGTGGCGCAACATGGGGTTGAAGTAGATGCCGGTCGAATCCACTACCGGCTTCTCGGGGATCTCGAAGTGCGACGTCATGGTCAGCAGTTTCCCGCAGACCGAGCCGATGCGCGGATCGAATTGCCCGGCGTCGATCAGCGCCTGAATGAAGTTCGGCAGCAACAGCACGTCGGGATTCAGCGTCAGCACCCAGTCGCCGTTGGACAGCCGGATGGCCTGGTTCTGGGCGGCGGCAAAACCCACATTGTCGTCGTTGTAATAGACGCGGCAGCGGTCTTCGAACTGCTCCAGGATATCGACCGTGCCATCGCTCGATCCGTTATCGACGACGATGATCTCTTTGTTCGGGTAGCGCTGCGCCAGCACGCTCTCGATGCAGCGTTTGATGAAACGGCCGCTGTTGTAGGTGACTATCGTGACTGAGATGCAGTCGTTTTGCGCCATGTACTAAAACCCCAGTGACCGTTCCGTACCTTGCATCCACTGCTACGCCACTACTCCGCCCAGCCCAGCAACAGGCACCGGCAGGCGAGCCGCACGACCTTCCCGTACGCGGCCATGGGTTTCAGGCTCCGGCACAAGGCCGATTCCACAACACCCCTTATAATGGAGCCCGTTACAACCGCCAGACTCACCGCCCGGAATGCCATCGGACGGAAGTGCCTGGCTGAATACTTCAGTAAACCACGATACCAATAAAACCGGCACTTCTCCAGTCCCAGGCGCCGGATGGAATGCCCCCCGGAATGTTCGGCCACCGCTTGTGGGTTATAGTACAGTCGATAACCACGGTCTATTGCGCGGCGGCAGAAATCCACATCCTCGAACCAGAGCGGGAAATACCCCTCGTCGAAGCCACCCAGCTCTTTCCAAACCTCCCGGCGGACCATCAGAAATGCCCCGGCCGGCTGCTCCACTTCGAGTTGCCGCGAATCGTCAAGGTCCAACGCCCGATACCGCCGGTTGATCCGATTGCCAGGCCAGATCCTGTTCAGCAAGAGAGCTTCCAAACTCAGGGCCGCGGCCGTGGGCAGCCGCCGGATCATGAAACCGGTTTGCGGGCGCCCCCCGGAATCCACCAGCCGCCCGCCCGCGCCCGCCGCGCCCGGCCGATTGCACGCCTCGATCAGCGGTTCCAGGCCGCTCCGCAGCTCAGCGTCCGGGTTGAGCAGCAGCACATACGGCGAGGCGAGCATCGCAAACCCTTGATTCACAGCGGCTGCGAAGCCGGAGTTGGATGTATTGGCGATCACCCGAGCGCCTCGCCCCGCAGCCCCTATGCGCTCGATCTCCGCCAGCGTCCCGTCTTCCGAAGCGTTGTCGATAATCACCACATCCGCGCCCGATGCCAGCGCCGCCTCGACACAAGCGCCGATCACGCCTTGCGAGTTATAGGTGACGATGACGATTCCGCAGTCCGGCATGTGTCACTTTGCCCCAGTGGTGGTCAGAAGAAAGTACGTTCGCCAGTACCAGTCCGGCGTTCCTTCGCCTCGGGCCGCTCGCTGACGCTCGCGGTTCCGTGTGCCAGCTCCCCCAGAACCGCGAGCGTCAGCGAGCGGCCCGATGGTAGGCTCGACACCCTGTGCCTCACAAATCACCCGCTCGTTCTCTAGCAGAAGCGCGTCCAACTCGGCGCACTGGAACAACTCCGCCCCGCGCGCTGTGGAAAACCCGCGCCAGCCCTGCCATTTTCCGCGCAGCCAAGCCGTCCCGGCGCCGTGCCGAACGGCCAGCACGCCCCACAACGCCTGAGCCACCAGGATCGCCCACGCGTTTCGCCGCAGGGCCCGCTTAGGATAATGCCGCGCCAACAGAAAAACCTGATTGCGCGCCATGCGCCGCACCGTCTCGCGGTGCCAGCGCCCCAGCGACGCGCTGCCGCGATGCCACGCCACAGCCTCGGGCACGTAGAGCCCCGCAAGGCCCAACCGCGCGCAGCGCAGCCCGAAGTCCACATCCTCCAGGTACGATTCGAAGCTCTCCTCCAGCCCGCCAAGCCGCTGGAACAACTCCACGCGGAACAGCGCCGCCGTCCATGGCGCCGACCAGATCTGCCGCCGCTCGCCGAACGCCGGTCCGTCCGCCTGCCCATGGCCCACTCGACAGGCCGTGCCTCCGCGGCAGACGGCGTCGAACGTGCCATCCAGGCGCGCGTCCGATCCCTCCGCCAGAATCTTCCCCGTGGCGAACCAGGCGCCGGTCTCCTCCATCGCCTCCGCCAGCCGCGCGAAATAATCGGGCCTGAGTTCCACGTCGCTATTGAGCACCGCCACCAGTTCGCCGCGCGCCTCGCGGATGCCGCGGTTCACCGCCGCCGCAAAACCGGCGTTGCGGCCCATGGGGATCACCCGCGCGCCCGCCTGCCGGGCCGCTTCCGGCGCGCCATCTTCGCTCCCGTTATCCACCGCCAGCAGTTCGGCAGCCGGCAGCGTCTGCGCGGCCAACGACGCCAGCATCCGGCGCAGCAGATCCTCGCCGTTCCACACCGGGACGATAACGCTGATGCTCATCGGAAGAAGCGCTTCTTCACCAGGAACCACAAGTTCCCGAGGCCGTCTTTCCAGGGGTTGAGCTTCGACTCGCCCAGCCGCGACGAGTACATAATGGCAATCTCGCCGAACCGTATCGTGGGGCTGCGCAGCGCCTCGATCTTGATCTCCTCCGAGAACGACATGCTATCGGAGACCAGCTTCATGTCCTTCAGAATGGACCGGCGGAACACCCACATGCCGGACTGCGAATCGCGCACCCAGTGCAGGAACAGCACCGACACGGCCAGCGACAGGATCAGGTTGCCCATTTTGTTGCGGAAGCTCATGCCGCGCCGGTCGCGCACCGGGAAGCGCGAGGCGTTCAGGAAATCCACGTTGAGGTGCAGGAACGCCTCGATCAGGTAGCTCAGCGCGTCCACCGGGTAACTGTGGTCGCCGTCGAGGGTGACGATCAGGTCGCCCGTGGCGTCAGCGAACCCGCGCTTGTAGCTGCGGCCGTAGCCGCGAACGCCCTCGCGGATCACCTGGGCGCCCAGCCTGCGCGCCACATCCGAGGTCTGGTCCGTGGAGCCGTTATCCACCACGATGACCTGGTCCACGAACTCCGGCATGGCGCGCAGCACGTTCTCGATGCCCTGCTCCTCGTTCAGGCAGGGGATGATGACGGTGATGGACTGTCCTTTATACACGCGCCTCCGACTTTTCCCCGCCCGGCCGCGTCTGTAGGGAGAGAATGCCGCCGCGGGCGGCTGATATCATGAGACCAATGAAGCGGTTGATGTTACTCCTATGCGGTTCCGCCGCGCTCCTGGGCGCCGCGAGCCTGGACACCGCGCGGACGGTGTACGTCCTCTCGATGTCGCGCGGGCTGGACCAGTACCTGGCCAACCGGCTGACCAACGAGCACGTGCTCCAGGTGGTGACCGATCCGAAACTGGCCGACGTCATTTTGACCGAGCAGGTTGGCGAAGGGTTCCAGGCCAAGCTGGAGACCATTTCGCCCACTCCCAAACCCGAGAAGCCCGCGGAACCCGAGAAGCCCCCCGAGCCCGCCAAGGATGCCAAGGCCGGAGAGCAGACGCCTCCGCCGAACCCGTTCTTCTCCGAGCCGGTGAATGGCGCCGCGCCTGTGATTGGGACGATGTCTTCTTTCGCGCGCAACAAGGGCACCATATTCTTAGTGGACGCCAAATCGCGCGAGGTGTTGTGGTCCACGTACTCGCCCTCCCGCGGCATCGCCAGCAAGGAACTGGACCGCACCGCCTCCGAAATTGTCGCCCGCCTGAAGAAAGACCTGAAAAAGAAGTAGCGACGCCCAAAGCTCCAAAAGCATGGTTTGCCGCAGATGAACGCGGATGAACGCTGATCGTAAAGATTGTGGTTATCTGCGTTCATCTGCGTTCATCCGCGGCCCAATTGAGTTTTTCAGGCCTTCCCGCTTCCCCCGCACCATCTCCCCGTAGCTCTCCACCAGCTTGCCGGTGATGGCCGCCATGTCCCAGTTGGCTTCCACTTCAGCGCGCGCATGCCGCGCCAGCTCCGCGGCCTTGCCAGGGTTTTCCCACAACTCCAGTACCCGCGCGGCGAACTCCGCGGGCGAATCCGCCAGGCGGCAAATTTGGCCATCCTGCGCAGCCAGCCCTTCGGCGCCCACCGTGGTCGAAACCACCGGGATCCCCGCCGCGAAAGCCTCCAGCAACTTCACGCGCACACCCGAGCCGCTCAAAATCGGGCACACGAAAACCGCGTAGCGGGCCAGCGGTCCGCGCACATCGTCCACATAGCCGAGCATCTCCACGTTGGCGGCCAGGTCGGCGTAGGCGTGCTCCGGCGGCGGATCGCTCCCCGCCACCGCCAGCCGGGCCTGCGGCTGCCGCGCCAGTATCAGCGGCAGCACCTGCCGCGCGAACCACTCCATGGCCACGCGGTTGGGTTCGTGACGGAAGCCGCCCAGGAACAGCATGGTCAACGGCTCGCGGCCCTCCGCCTGGAACCGGTAGCGCGAGGAGTCGATGCCGGCCCGCAGCCCGGCGCGCAACCGCGGCGCCAGGCGCGGACGGAAGCCCAGCAGATAGTCGCGGTTGGCCGGCGTGCACACCTGCACCTGGTCGAACCCGGGGAGCGCCCGCAGTTCGTAGCGCAGCGCCCGCAAATACTCGACCCGCGCCTTCATCCCGCCCACCGCGCTAGCCATGTGCTCGAGGCCGCGGCTGATCGATTGGAAGTACACGTCGTGCTCGAACAGCGCCGTGGCGATGCGCCGGTACTCGCCGCGGTACTGCGCCAGCGGCGTATACTCCAGTTGCAGCACGTCGATCCGTTTGGCGTACAACTGCCGGTGGATGAGCCACTCCAAATCGCCGTTCGAGAATTCGCGCACCGCGCGCGGCAGCAGGTCGCCGAAGCCGCGGGGCATGCCGCTCGGCCGGATCAGCCATTCGGCCGACGCGCACACCCGCCGCAGTTCCTGGTTGTCGCGTTCCTGCGCCGCGTCCTCCAGCAGTTCCACCGCGTGGACCTCGGCCAGCTTGGCCATCTCCATGAGCGTCTGATACATGAAGACGCCGCCGCCGTGCACCGGCGGGCAAATCGGGTAGGGCGATACGAAGAGGACGCGCAGGCGCTCGGGCGCGGTTTCCATGAGCGCGAAGCGGTCGCGGAAATAGCCGCCCAGCGGACGGCGGAAGGCTTCGGTATCGGAAACGCGGGCCAGCGTGCGCGCCCGCCAGCGCGAGCCGATGGCGCGCGGCAGCCGCAGAAACGCCCGCCCCAGCGCCGCCGGGTTGGGCCGCCCCTGCACGTCGCCGAAAACCACGGCCAGCACGGCGCCCGCCCAGGCGAAGGCGAAATGCGCCGCCAGCTTGCGCCACTGGTGAATGTTCTTCCAGCAGAAAAGCAGGAAGTTGGTCTTCAGCACGGCCTGGATGCGCGCCTCGCCGAAACGCTTCCCGATGGTGCCGCGGTGCTCGTGGTACACCACGCTGCGCGGCTGATAGTAGACCTTCCAGCCGCGCTTCCAGGCCATGTAGCCCAGGTCGGTATCTTCCAGGTAGAAGGGCGCCAGCAGTTTGTCGAATCCGCCCAGCTCCAGAAACTTGGCGCGGTCGAAAGCGCACGATCCGCCGCCGCCGTAGAAGCACGGGAACAGGCCGTCCACGGCTTCGTCGATGCGGTGGCGCACCCGCAATCCGCCATCCTCCCACCAGCCCTGCGTGAGCCCGGTCTCCTCGCGCAACCGGGTGGGATCGCTGAAGAAGATCTGGCAGGAAACGGCGAAGACCAGCGGATCGGCGAAGCCTTCGAGCAGCGGATCGAGAAACCCCGCGTCCACCCGCATATCGTTGTTGAGCAGCACCACGACATCGTTCTTGGCGGCGCGGAAGCCGGCGTTCGATCCGCCGCCGAAGCCCAGGTTGGTGGGCAGGGCCAGCAGCTTCACCCGCGGAAATGCCGTGCGGACGAACTCCGCGCTGCCATCGGACGAGCCGTTATCCACCACCACGATTTCGTTTTCCGCATTGCCCCGCAGGGCGGCCACCACCGAGGGCAGGAACTTCTCCAGCAGTTCCCTGCCGTTCCAATTAGGGATGACCACGCTGGCGGCGGTGGGCCGCGGCCGCTCGGGCATCGCGGGCGCAACCGTGCGCCGCCCCCAGTGCAGCAACCGCCAAAGGAGGTCGGCGGCGGCCAATGCCACCGCGGCCGCCACCACCAGCAGCGGCGAGAGCAGCAGCAACGGGAGCGCCCGTAGAAGGCGTTTCAGAAAAGCCATGTCAACCGGCCGGAAGCTCCGGGCCCAGGCCCACCTTGCGGCCCAGCTTCACCCAACGGGAGGCGCGCAACAGGGCGAGCTGTTCGCCCAGAACGCGGGCTTCCTCCTGCAACTGGAGCGCCCAGGCGGTGCGCTCGCTGAGTTCCTTTTCGGTGAGATGCAATTGTGCCACCGCGACGGAGAGCGCTTCGGTTTGCCGCGCGACTTCGGCGGTGAGCGAAGTGGCCCATTCCGTCTTGGCGCGGATGTCGGCCTCCAGTTCCATCACCTTGGCGGCGTAGCCCTCGGCGGTGGCGCGCCCTCTGGCCTGTTCGCCGGCCAGTTCGGCCTGCAATTCCACCACGCGCGCGCGGCGCTCCTCCACTTCCTGGTTGAGCGCGGCGGCCCATTGCGTCTTGGCGGCGATGTCGGCTTCCAATTCCGCCACCGCCTGGCGCGCGTTGGCCTGCTCGCGGGCCAGCTCCTCCTGCACTTCCACTACGCGGGCGCGGCGCTCCTCCACTTCCTGGTTGAGCGCGGCGGCCCACTGATTGGCTTGCTCGATTTCGGCGGAGCAGTTCTCGGCCACCCGCAGCGCGGCGGCCTGCTCGGCGGCCAGTTCCGCCTGCAACTCGACAATGCGCGCGTCGCGTTGTTCCACTTCCCGGTTGAGCGAGGCGGCCCACTGGTTGGAGCGCTCCATCTCGCCCTCGAGGTCGCGGAACATGCCCAGCAATTTCCGGTGCTCGCGGTCGAATTCCGCCAGGTCCTGCTGAGCCTTATCGAGCCACTTGGTTTTCGTGGCCACTTCGCCGTCCAGCAGCGCGATGTGGCGTCCGCGTTCGCGCAAGACGTTGGCGGCGCGCGGCACGTAAACAAAGGTGGGGTTGCCGAGCTGCGGCCGCAGAGCGCAAACGGCCACGAAGAAATGCGACTCGTCCGGCGCGGGTTCGCCGGCATCCACTCGCACCTCGATGGTGTTGCCGGCGGTATGCGGCTGGAAGGCGACGCCTTCGACGTGGTTTTCGAGGAACAGCGAAACGTGCGGGAAGACTGCCTGCAACTCGGCCGAGAACTCCGCGAAATCGAATTCGTGAACGTGGAACGGATTGGCGCCATCCGGCCCGCGCGACTCGGTATAGTACAGCCGGTTGGGCGTGGAGATCACCAGTTGCCCGTTGGGCGCCAGCACGCGGCGGGCCTCGGCCAGAAACGCGCGCCAGTCGGTGAGGTGTTCGATCATCTCGAACGCCACCACCAGGTCGAAGGCGCCATCGGGGTTGGGCAGAGCCGTGCAGGACGCCTGTTCGAAGCGCAGATTGGGAGCCTGGTAATGCGAGGTGGCGAAGGCGATGGCTTCGGGCGCCACGTCCACGCCCACCACCGATTCCGCCGACGCGGCCAGTTCGGCCGAGCCGTAACCCGCGCCGCAGCCGGCGTCCAGCACGCGCTTTCCGCGCGCCAGGCGCGCCGCGAAGGCGTAGCGTGCCAGGTGCTCGTTGAGCAGATCGACATCTACCTCGCCGGGCACGAGGCGCTCACCGGTGAACTCAGCCATGGCGGACCTCCGATGCGCGGCCCGCGGCGCCGTCGCCGGCATCCCCGCCCGCAACCCGCGGGTTCACTCCCGCGGCCCGCCCCCCGGCACTCCCGCCGGCGCCCGCCCTCGCGCGCGGGTTCACCTCCACGCGGCACGGAAAGTGGATGTAGCCGTAGGTGCCCTGCGGCGACCGGGACATCTGCAGGGCCAGCGCGTTATCGATCCAATCGCACATGCGGTAGTCCTCCAGGGGGCCGTCGGCGATGGCCGGGGAAAACGAAAACGCCGCGGCATACAACTCCGGCAGGTCCATGTAAAAATCCACGGTGACGATTTCTCCGGCGCGCAGCGGCGGCAACGGGTGGCCCTCGCGAGCCGTGTTGGTGCCGGCGAAATCCATGCCCAACTGGTTGCGCAGCATGAATCCGACGTTGGGCATGGCCAGCCCTTCCTTGGCCCGCGCGCTCACCCGCACGCAAACCGTGGTGCAGGGCTCCAGCATGTCGAGGCGGCGGCCATCTTCGTCCAGCACGGCGATGCCGATAATCTCCGCGCGGCCATCGCCATGTCGGTGATCGATATTGGGAATGGTATCGACGATCTCGAAAGCCGCCTCTTCGCGCGCCGCGCCGCCACCGTCCGCCGCGGGCGCCGGATCGGGCCGCGCCAGCCGGTAGGCCGAATCCTTCTCCGTCATGGCGGCGGTGTACTTGGCGATCACTTGGCCGGGCTCGCCCAGTTCCACCACGCGGCCATGATCCAGCCACAAGGCGCGGTCGCCAATGCTCTTAACGTCGGCGGTGGCGTGCGTCACATAAAGGATAGTAACGCCGCGCGCCCGCAGGTCGTGCACCTTGCGCATGCAGCGCTGGCGGAAGTAGATATCGCCCACGGCCAGGGCTTCATCCACCAGCAGCACCTCGGGGTCCACGTTAATGGCGACGGCGAAGGCCAGCCGCACCACCATGCCGCTCGAGTAAGTCTTCACCGGCTGGTTGATAAACTCGCCAATTTCGGCGAAGGCCTCGATTTCGGCATAGCGCTGCTCAATCTGGCGGGTGGTGAGGCCGAGGATGGAGCCATTGAGGTAGACGTTATCGCGCCCGCTGAACTCGGGGTTGAATCCCGCGCCCAGTTCGAGCAGCGCGGAAACGCGCCCGTTGACCTTGGCCGTGCCGCTCGAAGGCCGCAGAATCCCCGCCACGATTTGCAGCAGGGTGCTCTTGCCGGAGCCGTTTTCGCCGACGATGCAGAAGGTCTCGCCGCGCCGCGCCGTGAAACTGACGTCGCACAGAGCGGGGAAATCGCGATGGCGCTTGAGACGGTTGAGAGACAACAATTCCGTCAGGCGGTGGCCCGGCGCGTCGTAGATCGCGTAGCTCTTGGAAACGCCTTGAAACTCAACGGCATTCACGGTGAGAGAGAAAGACCAGTGTAGCGGAAGTCGGTGGAGGAAGGGAATGCAGGCGGCAAAACGCGAACGGGCGACCGCCGACACCTCCTGAATGAACCGTACCCGTGAGCCGATGGGAATGCGGTATTTAAACCGCGGCGCTAACCTAAATCAACCAAGTTGCGCGTCAGGACTCACAGCCGGCCAGCCGAGGAAGCCGGAAGCCGCCCGCTTGAAGTGGACTGGTTCTATGCACTTCCTCCTTGTCAAGTGGCTCCCCCGTTAAGGGGATCTCGTCAAGTTCCCTCTCAAGGGATGGGGAACTGAAAGCGCCAACTGCCCGCTTCCAACTCAACTATGCTCCCGGAGGCAGGGGTTGTCAATGTGGAAATCTCGACACGGGTATGGGGGCTAACACCCTTCGAGCGCGGCGCCCGGAATGGCCGTTGAACTAAACCGCTTCGCGGTAATGCGCTGCGAAGGAAAGGGTTAGTTCCGAGATTCGGCGCGGAGGCCCTGATCGGGCGAGGCCGCTATCCAGGCGGCGGCCTCGTCCGGCATGCCGGCCAGCCGCTCCGGCAGTGGCGGCGGGCGCAAGGGCGCTTCAGACTGGGAGACGGTTATCGCCATAACCGCAAACCAATCCGAAGGAGCATTCCATGACGCCGCTACGTCAACGGTTCATCGAGGATATGCAGTTGCGCGGCCTCGCGCCCACCACCCAACGAAGTTACCTCCATTACGTCTCCGATTACGCGATGTTCTATCGCACCAGTCCCGAGCATCTGGACCTGGAAGCCGTCCGGCAATACGAACTCTACCTCTTGAACGAGAAGAAGCTCTCGCCGGAGAGCATCAACTCCTTCGTTTCGGCGATCCAGTTCTTGTATCAACAGACGCTGGAGATGCCGTGGGGTTCGGCCTGCTTTCCGCACGTGCGCCGGCCGCATAAACTTCCCGTGGTCCTCAGTCCCGAAGAAGTCGAGCACTTCTTCCGCCATGTTCCCAGCCTGCGATACCGGGCCGCTCTGATGACCTGCTACGGCGCCGGCTTGCGCATCTCCGAAGCCGTGTCTCTCAAGATCGCCGACATCGATTCCCGGCGCAAGCTCATTCGCATCGAACAGGGCAAAGGGGGCAAAGACCGCTATGCCATGCTCTCGCCCAGGCTTCTGGCGGTACTGCGCGCCTACTGGCGCGCAGCGCGCCCCCAACACTGGCTGTTCCCGTCCTGGCGCGAAGGGCGCCATATGCATATCGCTTCCCTGTCGCAAGCCTGCCGCGACGCGGCCCAGCGCTCGGGATTGCCAAAGCGCATTACGGCGCATACGCTACGCCACAGTTTCGCGACGCACCTGCTGGAAAACGGGACCGATATCCGGGTGATCCAGGTGCTGCTGGGACACAGCCGCATCGATACCACGGCGCGATACGCCACGGTGACGCCGCAGGTCGTCGCCTGTACGCTCAGTCCGCTGGACGCCCTGGGGGCCGCGCGCCCCGCACGCAAGAAGTAGCCGCGCATGCCGCGGCCAGCCTTCGAACTGGCCGGCATTTTTCGACAACACGGCGCGGCCTACCGCCGGGCGCATCGCCTGCCGCGCGAATCCCTGCGCGTCATGCGCGCCATCGAGGTCTGCCGCACGGCCGCGCTCGGCGGCCATGTCGAAACCTGCCCCCAGTGCGACTTCACTCGCATATCGTACAATTCGTGCCGCAACCGGCATTGCCCGAAGTGTCAGAACCGGGAACGGGCCGGGTGGCTGCGGAGCCGGAAGGCCGAACTGTTGCCCGTGGAATACTTTCACGTCGTCTTCACCATTCCGGAGGAGGCCGCCCGCATCGCGTTCTATAACCGGGAGACGGTCTACGGCATCCTCTTCCGCGCCGCTTCGGAAACCCTGCTGAGGATCGCGCGCGATCCCAGGCACCTCGGTTGCGAACTCGGTTTCTTCGCCATTCTCCACACCTGGGGACAAAACTTACTGCATCACCCGCACGTTCATTGCGTAGTCCCCGGCGGCGGACTCTCCCCGGATTACGAACGCTGGATCGCGTGCCGGCCGGGTTTCTTTCTCCCGGTACGGGTTCTTTCCCGCCTGTTCCGCCGCCTCTTTCTGGAGGCGCTCCAACGGGCGTTTCAGCAGGGGGAGCTTCATTTTTCCGGCGAAATCGAACCGCTGAAGGAAGAGCCGGCCTTTCTGGAATCGCTCGACCGGTTACGGCGGCCGGAATGGGTGGTTTACGCCAAACCGCCGTTGGGCGGCGCCCAAGCAGCGCTGGAGTACCTCGGACGCTATACTCATCGCGCCGCTCTGTCCAACGACCGGCTACTGGCAGTGAACCAGGGCGAGGTCACCTTCCAGTGGAAAGACTACCGTCACAAGCACAAACGGAACTCGCGCCGGATGACCCTCGCCGCCGGCGAGTTTATCCGCCGATTCCTCATCCACGTTCTGCCGCCCCGGTTTCAACGCATCCGGCACTTCGGCTTCCTGGCGAACCGCTTCCGCAAAGAGAAGCTGGCATTGTGCCGCAAACTGCTCAACGCACCGGTCACAGGACTATTGCCCAGCCCGGCACAATGCCTCTTGCTTCTGGAGGCGCTGGCGCCGCCACCCGCCGGCTGTCCGAAGTGCGGAGCGGGCGTCATGCTCCACACGACGATCCTACCGGCATATCGCTGGCCGGAGGCGCCGCCGGACACCTCATGAAGCTCGAATCCATCCACGGCCCCTGCGCTGCCTTCCGCAACGGACCGCCGCGGTGCGTCCCGAGTGGCGGAACGCGCCATATCGGGCTCTCGCGTCGCGGGGTTACCGCGGATCCGGCCCCTGCCGCCCCTTGCCTCGCGCGAAGTCCACACGGCCGGATGAGGAAAGACCGTCTATCGGCGGCATTACGGGTTCGACGGCGGGATTCAATCCCCATAACCCGGCACCACGCTGCGGTTTAGTTCAACGCGCGGTCTCATCACTTTCGCGGCCTCAGACGGAGTGCGTTCCCCGGGCAAAATGCGCCGCGAAAGCGATGAGACCTTTTTCAGTCACACCGTTCGGAAATAATTCTATCCCTTGCTCCATCAAGTGGTTGCGGGACTTCCGGAACACTGCGAGACCCGGTTTTTTGGAGGGTGTGTGAGAAGGTGGAATCGAGGGGGCGACGTTACTAGAGTCAAGTAGCGATTTTTCGACAAGCCTCCTGGAGTCAATTACTTACAAGTTTGTTGCGTTACTGGATTCTAGTAACGGCAGAGGGACAAGAATGAAGAACGTAGCTATCGTGCGGGCGCCGGCTGACGGCGTATCGTTCGAATTGGGAAAGGTTCTGGGCCAGAGCATTGCCTTCGGAACCATCGTGGGACGCTGTTCCGCGGCGCAAGCGGCCGCCATCCGGCAGGCCCATAAAGACAAAATCCACATGAGCCTGGGACTCACATGGCGGGAGTTCTGTCCGCGCCACTTGAAGATGAGCGGCGCCCAGGCTGACGTGTTCATCAGCCTGCTGGAGGAATTCGGCCCGGACTACTTCGAGCACACGCAGAGCGTGCGGATCTCGGCCAGCACCTATCGCCTGGTTGCGCCGTTCATCAAAGACAAAGCGCTGCACGTGGACGGCGAGACGCTGGAGCTGAACTCCGCCAACGTGCAGAAGGTTGCCCAGTCCGTGCGGGATTCGCGCAAGGCGCTGATGCCGCCCGCCGAGGCCGCCGGGACAGCGCCGCCAGAACCGGCTCCCGCGCCCGCTCCCGCCGAACACCTGTCCACCCTCAACCACCACGTCACGGAAATCCTGGCCGAGTTCCGAGCGGTCAACCGGCTACGGAGGGAGGCGGAGGTTCCGCTGGTCTGGGAGTCGCAACTGCAAGCGGCCCTGCTCAGGCTGCACTGCGAGTTGCGGCGAGTGGGATTTGAGATGGGGGTGGTGCTGTAGGGGACGGCTTGCGCTGGGGCTTCCGCGCCGCCGCGCTATTGGCGAAGATGGCCCACATGCTAAGCTGGCAGGCGCGATGGGAATCGGCATAGTCCTTCTCTTTTGGGGCGTAGCGGGCCTCATCGGAGCCACTCTCGGCTCGGTCATTCTATCTGTCATGGCGTCCGGTTTCACCGAGGGCGCCGGCGAACGCCGCCGAAGGTTCATTCTCGCCACCCGGTTATTTCCGTTCGCTTGTCTGGGATGGGCGGCGGGCGTCTTTGTGTTATATGCCGTCGTGAACGATGCCGTCTTTCATCGCGACCCAGGCCTGGGGGACGGCTGGTGGTGCCCGCTGCCCAACGGATACACTCTTGAAATGACGGACGTGACCTTCAGTGGCTCCTTGTAAAATCGGTTCCTCTCCGAAAAGTGTAATTAGCGCACGACCGGCAGAGGGAGACGCGCGCAGCAATGGTAGATGGCCGCGATGAAGTTCTCAGCCGTTCGGAATCCGAACGAACGATGACTGATTGACTTGATCTTGTTGTTCATACCTTCGACGGCTCCGTTCGACAGCCGGATCGTGGTCCAGGGGAGAATGCCGTCGAGATGGGTTCGCAGCATCCGCGCGAAGTTCTTGAACGGCTCCAGTTTCGATCGCATCGCCGAGCGAATCCACTTGCTCAGATGCTGCTCGGCCCTCCATGGCTGCTTGTAGGTCCAAAACAATTGGAAGGCTTCCTTCAGATACCAGGCGCGGACCAGCGGCGTGTTCCAGCGGACCAGCGTAGAGAGGCGCTCCTGTTGGCTATCTTTGAGGTTCCAGGGGTTCTTCAAGAGCAGCCAGCGCGTCCCCTTGAAGGGCACCCGCTGCTTGGCCGTGAGCCGCCGCCACTGTTCGCGGCGGACCGCATCCACCGCCTCATTGAGATGCTTGACGATGTGAAACCGATCGAACAGGATCTGCGCGTTGGGCGCGTGTTCCCGTACCAGCTTGGCGTATGTCGCCCACATATCCATGCACACCACCCGCAGTGTCCGGCAGCGCCGAGGGCCCATTTCCTGGGTGAAAAACGGCCTCACCGTCTCTTCGATCCGGTCGTCGCCGACCCACAGCAGAACCCGCCGTTCCAGATCGTAGACCACCGTGAGATAAACCTGACCCTTCCGGCGACTCACTTCGTCGATGCCAATCACGTGGACTGGTGGGCGCTTCCGGTGGCGCAGGCCGTAAGCCACGGCGCGCTTCACTATCGTGGCCACGCTCTTCCAGTTCAGCCCGTAGTGGCGCGCCGTGCCCTGCCAACTCAACTCGCGCGCCAGCACGGCCACGGCGTTGGACAGCGCCATGGTCACGCGCGCCCACGGTTCGGCCCACGGGAAGTCCTCCACCCGAACCCCGCACCGGGGACACTCCACGCGACGCGGGCGGTAGCGCAGTTTCAAGGGAAGAGTCCGCATCGACAGATCGCGCCATTCCCGTTCTGGCCGCACGCTGTGCACTTGCCGACATCGATGACGGCACACTCCACAACGCAACAGACGATGGCCGAGATGGTCGAGGTAAATCACCATCGCGCCTTCTCGTTCCACCACCTTAGTCACAGTATGGACTTTCAATCGCAGTTGCTTTCTGATAAATGTCTGGATGAGCACCTTGAATCCGATCCCTTCGTTGTTGGGCCTGAAGAACACAACAACGAGATCGGCCAGAGGTGCTCATTTCACCACGCCCCACCTGCAACTTCATGCATCCGCGGAGCTTCGACCTCAATTACACTTTTCGGAGAGGAACCGTAAAATCCGAAAACGCAGAATATTAACTCGGAAGGGACGCCGTCCGGAGTCTGTGTCATGCAACTTGCCGACCGTTACATCCTTGGCGGCGCCGATTGCAGACGCGATGGGCCGCACGGCCCCACAGACTACGACGCGGTCGTCTACTACTTTCTGCTCGATACCACGACCGGAGAACGCGGGGACTACCCAAGGTATGAGGGTCTCCGCGATGCCGCGGCCAAGATGAGGATCCAACTCAGCTTAAAACGGATAGACGATGTGTACCGGAGGTACAGGTTCACGTGGTTTGACGGGTTGGCTGCCATTGGAATGTTCGGAGTTCCGCTCCTCTGCGGGTGTCTGCCGTTCATCTGGGCTCTCCGGATACGAGAGTCCCGGCACCTGCCTCCACCACCGGCGTGAGCCACACCGCGGGCGTCAGGCGATGGCCATCGTCCGCGGCGGCGCGATCTCGACCGTGGTGCGCAGCCGAACGTCGAGCCCGTCCAGCATCTTGACCGCCCGCTCGACGGTGATGCCGAAGTACTCGTTCCGCTCGTCGCGGGAAACCTGCGACTCATGCACGTTGAGCCGCCTGGCCGGTTCCCGCTGGGAGACTCCCTGGGCGATGCGCAGCGAGATCAGCAACTGCCCGAATCCCCGGAAATTTTCGAGCTCCTCGAACTCGCCGCGCTTCAACCGCTCGTAGCTCTCGACCTCTTCCTTGAGTTGAAGATGAAACGACTCCATCGGGTCGATGACGCGCTTGATCTCGTAGCGGCCGAGGCCCGCCGGCTTCAGCCTGGCCCGATGCTCGGCGAGGCGCTTCCGCTCATCCCCGAGGCGGGCGCAGGCTTCCTGGTACTCGGTTTCGGTGCGAATCATGGTCGACCTCCATACGCGATCTTCACGATGCCCGCGGCTGGCCGCTGCGCCGGGAACGCCAGAGCTCATCGAACGGGATCTCGTAGCCGTCCGGCGGCAGAGGGCCATCGGGGTCGAAAGGCGGGATCGGTGATACTGCATGCCTTCCTTGACGGCCATATGTTAACAAACTGGCCGGACTTCACATTCATGTCAAGTGTGGCCTGCATGACTACGTGTATCCCCACGCACCCAGGAGCCTCCAGCCACGTCGATTCCATTCTCCCGGTCAAGCAGCCGGGCTCCCGGGATCGGGCGGCCACGGGAAAACCGCGTGGGAACGATCGGGACCTATGTGCGCCTGATCGCCCATCGGCCGGCTGGCCGTCCGGCGCGATGTCCCACATTTGATACACTGAAACTGTGCGCCCGATCGTATTCCATCCCAGAGCACGGGACGCGATTCGCCGCTTTTCGAAAGACGCCAGGGTACGGCTGGGCCGGGGTCTATTCCGCCTCCAGTTGGGCGAGCGGATTTCGATGCCGAGCTCCCGGCCGATGCCATCGGTGGCCGCCGGGGTGTCGGAACTTCGTATTCGCGGGGAGGATGGCATCTTCAGGGTGTTCTACTACGTTGCGGCGCAGCAAGGGGTGCTGGTGTTTCACGCGTTCGTCAAGAAGACCCAGCGGACCCCACCTCTCGAAATTGAGCTGGCCAGGAAACATCTGAAGGAGCTTCTCGATGCATAGAATCAAACCGGTTGTCGCCGCAACCCCGGAGGATCTGGCCCGGACGCTGGGGCTCTGCTCCGCCGAGGCAAAGGAGTGGCAGGTTCAGCACATGCTGGTCAAGCGCCTCAAGGAGATTGCGCGGAGGCAGAAGGTCACCCACGCCGAGATCGCCCGGCGCGCGGGCACCTCGCGCACCCGCGTGACCGCTATCCTGAACGACGATCTGGAGCACGTGTCGAGCGATCTGCTGATCCGGATCCTGGCATCACTGGGCTACCGGGTCAAGGTGTCGGTGGTACGGTCCGACAGCGCGGCATAAGCTTCGCTGCCGGCGGGTATCGGTTTGAGCGCTCGACGCGCAACGGGTTGACGAACTTCAGTCCCGCGAAGTCCCGCTCATTGTCCTTGACAACCATGCAGTCATTCGTCTAACCGGCCGCTCGGCCGGCCAACAGCGCCATCGGACTATCGAGACTGGCAAACCAACGATCCGGTGCCTTGGACTTCTTCCCGGCAGCCAACTCCAGCAACCAGCGCCGGACTTCAGCCACCATCGAAGCAGATGAACAGGTCGCCGCCGGCCGAGTCTGGCCATCCACCGCCCGACTTGCGGCGCGTGGTGATGTAGCAAGGCCCCTGCGCCAACCCGAACTGCGAGCGTTCGTACACTCCGGCCCGATCCCGAACATTCCGGTTTGCAAATTAACTCTTCTGACAAGCTCGCTCCACTCGCCAGCCTCATCTACTGAGTAGAACAAACGGGTCTGTCCGGGTCGCCCACCTCAACCTTGAAGTTGCGGTGTCCCGCTCAAAAATAATGGGATTAGAGGAGGTTTCATGAAGGTGAGGATAAGTGTACTTCACGCCGCGCCGCTCGCGCTCGCGGGTTTGTTTCTTGTCTGCGCGTCCTTGCAGGCGCAATCCACTGGCACCATTCAGGGTCAGGTGACCGACCAGACCGGGGCCGGTATACCCAACGCCCGGGTTACGGTGCACAACGGCTCAACCGGCGAAAACCGTTCGACGCTGACCACCGATTCCGGCCGGTACGTGGCGCCGTCGCTGCCCGTGGGCAGTTACGATGTCACCGTCAGCGCGCCGGGGCTGCAGACGGCTAGGGCCGCCGGGCTGCTCCTGGAAGTCAGCGGCGCTGTGCAGCAGGACTTTCAAATGCAGGTCGGCAATGTTTCGGAAACCGTGCACGTGGAGGCGTCCGCGCCGGTAATCGAGAGCGGAACGGTTACCGTGGGAAGTGTAATCGATCAACGCACGGTTCAGGACATTCCGCTCAACGGGCGGCACTTTGTGGATCTCGGCATGCTTACGCCCGGTACGGTAACTCCGCCATCCGGCGGTTACTTGACGGCGCCTCTACGGGGGCAGGGGTCGTTCGCGGTGTTCACGGCGGGAAACCGGGAAGATACCACGAACTTCATGATTAACGGGATCAATCTGAACGACATGGCTCAGAACCAGATCACTTTCCAGCCGTCCATCAACACGGTGCAGGAGTTCAAGATGGATAACTCCACCTTCAGCGCCGAGTATGGACGCAGCTCCGGAGCCATCGTGAACATTGCGACGAGGGCGGGCGCCAACGAATATCACGGCGAGGCCTTCGAGTACCTGCGCAACAACGACGTGGACGCGCGGAATTACTTCAACCGGCAAGGAACGCTGCAATCGCCGTTCAAGCGGAGTAACTTCGGCGTGGACGGCGGCGGCCCAATCTGGAAGAATCATACGTTCTTCTTTCTCAGTTATGAGGGACTGCGACAACGGCAGGGAATCACCATCAACCAGCCGGTGTTGACCGATGCGCAGCGGCAAGCGGCGCTCGCGATCGGCAATCCGACCGTTCTCAAGCTTCTGCCGCTGATCCCCTCGGCGAACGCGGGCGGCAACCTCTTTGTAGGCTCGGCGACGGCGCCCGTGAACATCGACCAGGGCACGGCCAACCTCAATCAGGACTTCGGTTCCAACGATCGCCTGAACTGGTACTTCGCGTTCCAGCGCGACCAGCGACAGGAGCCGACGCTGCAGGGCAACAACATTCCCGGTTTCGGCGACACGCGCGCCAGCCACCGCCAGATCATGACGATCAACGAAACCCACGTTTTCTCGCCGGTACTTGTGAACGAAGCGCGCCTGGGCTATAACCGCATCAAAATCGACTTCGTGCCGAACGCGGCGCTGAATCCCGCCGATTTTGGAATGAACGTGGGTGTTGACTCGCCCTGGGGGCTTCCGCAAATCACCCTGCGCGATATCGCGCTGAATTTCGGTGGTCCATCGGGCTTTCCGCAGGGCCGCGGCGATTACACTGCCGTGGGGTCGGACACGGTCAGCTACGTTCGGGGTAAGCACGATTTGAAAATCGGAGGCGAGGTCCGCCGCTACGACGGAAACAGCTATGCGGCGACCCCGGGAACGTTCGCATTCAATACGGTCAACGATTTCATTAATGGCCAGGCGGCCTCCTTCACCGCGCTGCCCACCAGCAATCCGGCGCGCATCTACGTCCTGGCGGTGGGAGCCTACGTACAGGACAAATACCGACTCGCGGCCGGGCTCACGCTCGAATTGGGTGTGCGCTACGACTGGTTCGGCACGCCCGCCGAGGCGCAGGACCGTTACGTGGAGTTCGATGCGTCAACGGATTCCCTGGTACGCGTCCACCAGCCCTACCTGCAGAGCGACAAGAACTTCCAGCCGCGCGTGGGCGTCGCCTGGGACGTGTTTCACAATGGCAGGACGGTAGTCCGGACGGCCTACGCGATCCTGGCCGACCAACCCGTGGCCGGACTGGTGGGGGCGCTGTCGACCAATCCGCCCTTCGCCACCCCGGTGACCTATGCCAGCACCGCGGCGGTTCCTTTCGTGACCTTCGCCAACGCACTTACCGCGGCGCAGGCCGCCGGGTCTCTGGCGCCTACCAGTGTAGCGTCGGATTACCACACCGCGTACGTGCAGTCTTACAATTTCAACGTTCAGCAGGAGGTGACCAACGATCTTGGAATCATGGCGGGGTATTTCGCGAACAAAGGGACGCACCTGCGAACCGCTTTGAACGTCAATCAATACCTGCCGGGGACGAGCACGGTGCGGCCGTATCCAACGCTATCGGCGAGTTCGCCCATCCTGCCTGGAGCGGCGCTGGGCAACGTGTACCAGTGGGAGGGCATCGGCAATTCGGATTACAACGCCCTGTGGGTGACCGTCACCAAGCGGTTATCCCGCAGCCTGCAATTCCAGAGTTCGTATAACTGGTCAAAGTCTATCGATTACACTTCCTATAACACGCAGAATGCAGTTAGTTCGACCGCGCCGATGCAGGACAGTTACAACCTCCGGTTGGACCGCGGGCTATCGGATTTCGACGTGCGCAACCGGTTTGTGTTCAGCGGCATCTACCAGCTTCCGTTCCGCGGCAGACGAGCGGTGGAAGGCTGGCAGTTCGCCCTGATCAGCCAGGTACAGAGCGGGAACCCGTTCAATGTATATACCACCAGCACGTTCAACGGCGTGGCGAACACGATCCGGCCGAACTTGCTCGGCCCGGTTCCGGTGGGCATCGGGTCGGCCGCGAACGGAAACCCGCAGTACTTCAATGCCGCGTCATGTACGGCGGCCGCGCCTACGGCGGGCTGCGTGTTCCAGGTGCCTGCGGGGATCGGCAGCATGGGAAGGAACGTGCTGATCGGACCGGGGTTCGAGGACGTGGATATGGCGGTTTACAAAGACACTAAGATCTCCGAGCGAACCAAGGTGCAGATTCGGGTGGACGGGTTCAACCTCCTCAACCATCCGAATTTCGCCATACCGAATCGCGTGGTGAGTACGGCGGCCGGCAACAGCTTCGGACAGATCACCGCTACGCGCTTCCCGATCGGCGACTCCGGCTCTTCGCGGCAGCTTCAGGTGGCTCTCAAGCTGATCTTCTAGTAGTCCGCGGGCGAGATACTGTCGATCATCGGACCGAGGCCACTTCACACGGAACCGACACTGCAGTGTCGCAGGGATGAATGCCGGTGGTCCAGCCTCCGTCCACGACAACCACTCCGGCGTCACCGAGCATTTCGCCCAAGCTCTTTCGCTGTCAGGCAGATCGAGTTCACGGATGTACCGCCAGGAGAGTGCCGGGTTGTGTAACCGCGCCACCGTAGGTTGCTCTTATGACCAGATCGCCTTGCGGAACGGAGTCAGGAATGGTCAGATTGAATTGGAACAAACCCGGCGAGACCAGTCCGGCGAACGGAACCGTGGCGTTCCGGCCCGCAATTGTGATGGCCGGCGACGGAGACAACGTTCCACCTTGAGTGGTTGATCCGGGCACCACGGGAGTCGAAGTCGGACCGAAACCGTTCGCGTAAATGGAGATCGTTTCGCCGGGTTGGGCCGGCGAGAAAGTGTAACCGGGCACGGAGAAGCTCGCCGGGCCTACGAGAGTTCCATCCTGGTGGACGGCCGCTACGTGCAGACCATCGCTGAACACAAAAAACGATGGCGACAGCGGTTGCGTGATCGCGGTGAATTGCGCGCTCGTGGCACCGTTGTTGGAGACTACAATTTGCGCATCGGCGGGTAGACCGTCGCCGGGCGTCAGAATATTGATCTGCGTCGGGCTGATGTAGTAGACATAGGCGCTCTTACCGTTCACGGTGACACTGACGCCGTCGAGTTGGGTGGGCATTATGTTGTTGACAAAATCGGAGTCCCGCCAGATGCGGGTGTGGCCCTGGGGCGCGAGGCCGGAGCCTTTGATTTCGACCCAGGTGTTGGGTGCGATGGCGATCGCCTCGCCTTCGGCATTTACCGCCAGGGAGACGATGGGCCCGGCCGGGGCGGCGACCGGGTAATAGACCGCAACGAAGAACTGTTGGATGAGGGCACTGGTCGGCTGAAACCCGGCGTCGAAATTGAAGGTCCATTGAAGGTCCCCGGGGGCGTACCCGGTGCAGGGCGACTGGCTGCTTCCGGATCGATCGCGCTGGCACCCCCAATAGTAGAAGGGCTGGAGACCCTGGAATGGTCCCGAAGTAACGGTCGACATGAACCTGCTATCGCCCTGCACCAGACCTAAGTCTACGAACAAATCCTGTAAGACTTTGGATGTCGCGGGGAGTTGCCAGGCGGAAGAACCCAGGTACCGGCTGTTATTCATGGCCTGTATCCACTGCGTGGCCGTATCTAACAACATCGCACCGCCGCTGATTTTGGGCGCGGCAATCGTGCGTGACAAGGAAGCGGAGATCGTTACGTTGCCCGCGACGCCGAACGTGTTCGAGGCAGCAAGGTTGGCATCGGCGGCCCAGGTGTATCCCGTCTGGCAATCGTAAACGGCGTTCCCGGCAGCGGGTCCCGCGGTATACGGGATGACGGTAGCGCCGGCGGAACAGGTGGGGGGCGTTCCGATGGCGCCGGGGATCATGGGCAGGGTGTAAAAGTAATTGTAAGTGGTCGTCACGCCGCCCTGGACGCCGTTGGCAAAGGAATAGACTTCCTGCTCACCATTGCCGGTGACGGCGTCGTTTTGCTGTGCCCAGTAATAGGAGGACTTCAGGTCATGGAGTGGTCCGACTGTGGCGCTAAAACCGGGCGTGACGCTGGAGGGGAAGTTCAGCTTGAGGCCGGCTGAATAGAGGTTCGATAGGGCGCTGCCGGAGCACAAGGGACCAAACGAAGCGCCACCCGGGCCGGTCGCGCCGCAAGTGCTGTCCACCAGCGGAGCGGCCGGAAACTGCCAATTATTCTGGCCCAGGTACCCGGCACCGTTGCTATATGCGTTCAATGCCGCGACCCATTGCTGCGCGGTGGAGTAGTCCATGGAACCATTCGGATTGACTCCCGCGACCCCTAACTTCGCCCGCATATTCGGATCTCCTGCCAGATTTGCGTTGGCGAGCCAACAGACGCTCTGATTGGGGTCGTACACAATCTGGGCCTGTGGCACGACGGTGGATCCCAGGACGGATACAGGCTCGGCCGTGCGGCAGGGGTTGGTTTGAGCCAGGATGGTTGCGGTGGTAAGAGTGAGGATAAGAACATAGGCAATGTCGCGGTAGAGGTGCATCAAGGTCTTGCCTGATGAGAACATACGTGGGAAACCCCTGGCTTGCGGCGATGTTGCGGGCCCACGGGACAAGTTCACAATGCTCCAGTGAAGATACCCAAATTGAAGCGAGCCCTCGGCGGTCATCATTGCTCTCTTTCGGGAGTTAGTGACGCCCGCGGGACGAATCGGCGGCATGATCCGGAATTCCCAGGTTTATCTTCCAGTCGGAATCGAGTCTACCACTTCGGCGGGCCAGCTTGCCTGCCGAATAGGCATCGGCAACCAGAAAGCGGCTCGCCGGAGGAAGCGGTTTTTGAAAGTGGGCCTGGCCGGGTTAGAGAAAGGTGCGCAGCGGCCTGGCCGTACCCCGATGTCGAGCAACTGGTGATGGCGATTGGCGACTACATCGACGACCACAGCGACAAGCCCAAACCATTCGTTTGGACAGCCAAGGCAGCCGGCATCCTGGAGAGGGTCAAGCGTGCCCGCGCCGTGATAGATAATGGTTAACCTGCTCGCCGCAGACCACTAGCCGGGTCTTCGACCGCGTGGTTTGGTGCCGTTGCCGGGACACTACTCCAGGTCCAGGGCACCCCGTCGTGGCTTTGGGGCGGTCCGCACAGGCGTTTTTCGCCCGAGGCCGGCTTCACGGAACCGTTTCCACTTCTCGCTTGCGCCGCGCGGGGTACAGATATGGGCTGACTAGCCCCGCGTATCCGTTGGCGCCGATGGCGCGGACTCCGAACTTCAGCGTGTCCATGGAGACATCCGCCAGCGTGTACTCGGTAACATTGCCGACCGGTATCTCGCGCTCCCAATACGGCGCAAGCGTGGACCGAATCACCACGGCGTAACCACCGATGCTCTCGCGGGCGCCGGCCGGCTTCCAACGCAGGACCGTATCGTATCCGTGGCCGCGGGAAATCATGGGTAGCGGCCGGTCGTCGGATTCGGGGCTGGAGGTCGCCTGCCGCTCGCGCGTCACCACCGGAGCTTTCGGCGCGAGGGCCAGGCTGGCAGCCACGGCACCGATAATCCTCACCACGCGGGCCGTGTACGGCACGGACATGTTCGCCAGCGTGTCCGTGGCATGGTGCTGGTTGGCGAAGATTTCGTTCGGCGTGGTGATTCGAACGGCGGCGTACCCTTCCCATTGGAACGGGGTGTGGTCGCCGCCCCGGCCCAGCCGGTCCTGAAGGGACACGGTGTTCACCCGCATGGAAGGGACGTAGCGCTCGCCGGCCTCGCGGAAGAACCGGGCCAACTGCTGCGATGCGGAATCCGCGGACTCGTCGCTATACACGCTGACGGCGTTGCTGTTGCTTCGGCCATTGCCGGCCTCGGCCGTGCCGATGATGTCGCTGTTCAACACGGCCTCAATGTCCTGCCCCTCGCGGTGCGCCTTCGCGGCGTGGAGCGAACCGCCGAAGAGTCCCTGCTCCTCGCCGGCGAAGGCCACGAAGACAAGGGTCTTATCGAATTCGAACTGGCTCATGACGCGCGCCAGTTCCATGGCCGCGGCGACGCCGCTCGAATCGTCGCAGGCCCCGGGGGCGGGCAGATTGGCGTTCCGGCGGGCGTCATCCAGATTCATCGCCGGCCTTCCGCCGACCACATCGCTGGCCGGAGCCGGCGGCGCGTCTCCCAGGTTCAGCGAGTCGTAATGGCCGCTGATCAGGATTTGCGTTTCCGGGTACCGGACCCCAGGGAGCACGGCCACAACGTTGTACAGGTCCACGTCTTCGAAGATGCGCTCACCCTGCTTCTTGACGCGGTAGCGGTCGAAACGCACTTGAAGCCGCGGGCTATAGCTCTGGAACTCCGACAGGATCCATTTCCGGGCGGCGCCGATGCCGCGCTGAGGATCGTCCTGGGAAGACATGGTATGGCGCGTGCCAAAGCCTTCCAGCTTAGCGATGATGTCATGGATGCGCTGCTCGGAAACCCCCTCGACCACCTTCCGGACCGCGGAGCCGGGCAGCGGCTCCTGGGAACCGAGCGGCGAAGCTGCCCAGAGCAGCAGCGAGACCCCGGCCACGATGGGCAGCATTCTGATTCCGTACATGGCCCTAATATATAGCGGCGGGGCTGGCAATGCGAGGGCGGGGGCGGGATGGAAATGTAAAAACGCAATCAGGCCGGACGGGGCCGCACCGGTGCGGACGGCCGGCGTAGGTTCAGGTTGGAGCCAACCAGAGGGGACCGGCGCAATGCTCTTAGAACGCCGCCTGTCTTCGGGAGTTGCCTGGCGAGCGCGCGGCGGACCGTGGCACGAATCCGCGCCGAACTGGCATCGCCCTCCGCGAGACGCCGGGCGAGCGAGCGGATCAGCTCGCGATCAGTGTCCAGCCCGACAACTTCGAACCGGGCCAGCGCGCGTCTGTGTGGCTTGGCGCTCATGCCCCACCCTATTCCACGTACACCCGCTTCACCCGCGCGCTGATGCTGCACAGGATGTTGTAGGAGATGGTGCCGGCCACGCGCGCGAGCTGTTGGGCGTCGAGCGCAGCCTCGCCTTCGCGGCCCAACAGCGTCACCGGGTCTCCGGGCCCGAGCGCGGTGGTGTGGCTGAGGTCGATGGTGGTCAGGTCCATCGAAATGGTGCCGAGAATAGGCGTCAGCTTGCCATCGGCGATCACCTGGCCGCGGTTCGAAAGGCGGTGGAACATGCCGTCGGCGTAGCCCGCGCCCACCACCCCGACGCGCATGGGGCGCGGCGCGCGGAAGGTGCCGCCGTAGCCCACCAGCGCGCCTTCGGGAAGCTCCTTGACCTCCAACAGGCGAGCCTTCCAGGTGAGGGCGGGGGCCACTTGCAGTAGTTGCGGCGGCGCGTTGCCGCGGGCGGGCGATACGTAGCCGTAGAGCGCGTGGCCGGCGCGCACCATGTTGTGCCAGCCCTCGCGGCGGCCGTACGCCACGGCGATGGTGCTGGAGGTGTGGAGGATGGGCGCGTCCACTCCAGCGGCGCGCAGTTCGGCGGCCACGGCGTGAAAGCGGTCGAGCTGGTCGGCGGTTTGCGCGCTGTCGTAGTTGGCGGCCGAGGCGAAGTGGGTCATCAGGCCTTCCAGGCGGGCGTGGCGCGTCTCGTTCAGTACGGCCAGGATCTCGGAGGCCGAGGCGCGCGTGCCCAAGCGGCCCATGCCGGAATCGATCTTCAGGTGATAGGCAATGGGCTTGCCGGCAGCTTGCGCCAGGCGGTCCACCTGGCGGATGTCGGCTAGCGAGTGCACGGCGGGGGTGAGGTCGAACCCGGCCATTTGCGCGCCTTCGTCCGGCAGGAATCCGCCCATGACCAGAATGCGCGGGGCGCGGATGCCGCCTGCGCGCAGGGTGACGCCTTCGTCCACCGAACTGACCGCCAGCCAGCGTGCGCCTTCGGCCACCAGCGCGCGCGAGACTTCGATGGCGCCGTGGCCGTAGGCATCGGCCTTGACCACGCCGGCGACTTCCACGCCGGGCGATACCAGTTCACGCACCGCGCGATAATTGCGGGCTATCTGACCGAGGGAGACGAGGACATAGGAACGGGAAGGAGCGGACACCGCTCCATTCTAACGCGCGGCTCCGGAGGGCTCCGCGGACCGCTGCGGCTTCCGGATTCCGACATCCCATCTGCCCACGCTCACGAAGCATGCCAAACGTGAGTTGGGCGCGCGGGCACCGTCTTGGAGACCTGCCGACGATTGGAGATTCCCGTCCGGGGGCACTTGGCCGGGGTTCTGGCAGGCATTGCAGATGTGAACATCCAGCGGCGCGCCGAGCTAACCCCCGCGGCCTGGACGGCGTGGCGGGGGTAGCTGGAAGCCGCGGTGTCAAAAGGGGCGGTTCGTCAGACCGATCCTGTCAACCCGCGCGATTCTGGCGAACGGTGGGCGCGCCGCCTCGCGGCAGTGCGCCCGCGTTGGTAGCTATGATCGGCTGGCCTTGGCTTTCAACCGCCGCCAGGCGAGCAGCGCCAGCGGAGCGCACCCCACTAGCAGCAGTCCCGCGGAGCCGGGTTCGGGAGCGCCGGAGGAATCCACCTGGACGGTGTAGCTTGCCGAGCCGAGTTCGTTGTTGTCGGAGGGATCGGTTCCGCCGACTAGCTCGACGGTGCTGGGGTAAGACCCGGGCGCAAACGAACTAGGGATGGTGACGGTGAACAGATCATAGGGTCCGCTGCTCTCATTCGCGTCGAGGGACAGGGGGGCGTTGCTGAGGAAGGGATCCTCGCTGTCGGTGAAGCCGGCGTCGAAGAAGTTCAGATTGTTGAGGTACTCGACGTCGCTCGTTTCGTTAGTAAGAGTGCCGCTGAACGTCAAGACGCTGCCCGGCGGGCCGTCCTGGGTAGTGACCGTCAACTCGATATTGACTATAGGGCTTGCTTGGCTCAGCAGTCCGAATGCTGCGCCAAGCACCGCCATTTGGATCGTCGTTTTCATCATATAGGAACGTCTCCGAATAGAATCGCTTCTAAAAAGAACGGTGCCCTCTCATGGCAGAATTACCCTGCCGCCGGAGGTGAACTGGCCTCCGGTGCAAGTGCCGATCACCGTCAAGACCGCACGCGTCCCCGAAGCACCCACTGGGCCTGCCAGTTGGACTTTCGCTTTTGCCGACCCTCCGGGGGCGATCGTCCCCAGGGAGACCGGGAGTGGAGTTACCGCCGCCGTCGTCCCGATCGCAACCTTCGTGACCTGTACGTTGTTGGCTGGTGAGGAGCCGGAGTTAGCAACGGTAACGTATACGATTACGTCGTTGGTGGCCGGATCGCGCGCGAGCAGGTTCGTAGCGATCAGGTTGGGACCGCCAGGAGGCGAGGTCTGAGTAACGTTAACCGTCACCGTCTTGACCGCGGCGTTGTAATCCGTGGTGTCCGTGGGAGTGAAAGTAACTTGCAACGAGTCGGTGCCGATCGGCGGCACCGTCCCCACCGGAGGCGTATAGACGAAAGATCCCGGAACGTTGGCCGTGGCATTCAACTGGCCCAGTCCCAACGCGCCACCGAAGATCATGTCGGCAGGATTGCTCCACGTCAGCGCCGGATTTGCCTTGTCGATGCTCAACGTGGCGCCGCCCGTGCTCGCCGCGACGCTGCCGCTCCCCGAGTAACTGGCAGAGATGGAGTACGCTCCGGCCTGACTCCCCGCGGGAATCTGTAGTGAGGCGGTAGCCTGTCCGCCACTTACCGTGGCCGTGGCCGAGCCCAACACCGCAACCGTGAAGGTGACGGTGCCGCCCGTGACCGGCGCCGAGTTACTGGTGATCGTGGCCGTCAAGTTGACCGATTGGACCGAAGGCGAATACGTTGCCGGAGCGTTGCCGGCCTGCGTGGTGCTTCCCGAGGCCGCGTTGGTCAAGGCGAAGCTGGCCGTGGATGCCACGCCGGAAACGCCGGCGGTGACGCTGTACGATCCCGTAATCCCGTTGGCCGTGAAGGCCGGCGCGGTAGCCACGCCTTGCGTGTTGGTGGTAGCCGTAGCCGATGAGAGGGAGCCGAACGCGCCACTTGCGCCCGAAGCCGGGGCCGTGAACGTAACCGTTGCGCCCGCGACGGGGTTGTTCCCGGAGTCTTTCACGGTGGCCTGGAGCGCCGAAGGAAACGCCGTATTCACCTGCGCGCTCTGGCCGCCGCCGGCGGTTGCGGCGATACTGGCTGGCGCGGGCGGCTCAGGCGTGGCCGAGGCCTCGTTGGACATTCCGCTCGTGCCGCCGCCGTTGACCGCGGCCACTTCGTAGTAGTACTTCATGCCATTGGCCGCGGTGTTGTCGGTGTAGTGTGCAGTTGCGATGCCCGTCGCCAAGGCCGTGGTGCTTTCGCCGCCCGAAGTGGCGCCGCGATAGACGCTGTATGAGGTTGCACCGCTGGCGCCCGTCCAGGTGAGCGATACCGAGTTATTGCCCGGCGTCGCGGTCAGACCCGTTGGCGCGGATGGCGCGGGCGGCTCCGGCGTGGCCGAGGCCTCGTTGGACATTCCGCTCGTGCCGCCGCCGTTGACCGCAGCCACTTCGTAGTAGTACTTCGAGCCGTTGGCCGCCGTGTTGTCGGTGTAGTGTGCAGTTGCGATGCCCGTCGCCAAAGCCGTGGTGCTCTCGCCGCCCGAGGTGGCGCCGCGATAGACGCTATAAGAGGTTGCACCGCTAACGCCGGTCCAGGTCAGCGATACCGAGTTATTGCCCGCGGTCGCGGCCAGACCCGTTGGCGCGGATTGCGATGCCGAATTCACGGTGAAGCTCTGCGGCACCGGCGTAGCGGCTAGGTACGCGCCGTTGCCAGGCTGGGTGGCCTGAATGGTGCATGTGCCGGGGGCGGCGAACGCCGCCGTCGTGCCCGTGACGGTGCACACGCCGGTCGTGGTGGAGGCAAAGGAAACGGCGAGACCGGAACTGGCCGTGGCGGAAAGCGTCAGCGGCTTTCCAGCCGTCTGCGCTCCCGGATTGGCGAAGGCAATTGTCTGTGGGGATTTGGTTGCCGCGCTGTCGTCACTCACCATAAGGCTGGAGACGTTGACTGGTTCGAAGCTGCCCAGGCTGATGTTGGCGAGGCAGGAGAGGTCGTTGTCGTTCCAGCGCGCGTCGGGGGTGCCGATCAGGCCGCCGCTCATTCCGTTATCGGCCAGGATGATGCCGTAGTTGCGGAAGCCGGTGATGATGATATTCGCCTGCGGGCTGGTGGCGGCGCAGGCGGGCGAGGCCACCGAGGCCTTAAGCCGGTATATTTCGCCCGCGGCGCCGGACATGGTGCAGCTTGTGGGGGGAGTAGCCTGCGAGATTTCCGATTCCGTGGGAATCGAATTCCCTCCGGAACTGCAACTGCCGGTGCCCGCCGTCTGGGTTGCCGGCCACACCCAGTAGTTCAACATGTGGTTCAACGTAAACCGGATCGGGTGCTGCACCACGCCGTTCGGGGCGGCCGGCGTGCCCGTGCCGATCACTTCATCGGCGTTCACCACCAGCGGCGCCACCGGCAGCCCGGCCGCGTCGGTGGTCCCACCGCCCTGCGGGGTCATCGCGGTCGAGGTCACGTCCGTCCAGAGCGCGTTGGACGAGTCGGTCCATGGGCCGCCCTGGTAGATGCCCTGCCACATTTCATACAGGGCCGGAGGATTGCCGCCACCCGCTTGCCGATAGATCAGGACGTGCATGTCCCCACCGCTCGGAATGGCGGCGCTGGTCCCTTCAACCGGCGCATTCGCCGGAATCGGCCCCGACGTGTAGTAGGACTGATAAACCGTCGTCGAAACCGCCACGTTCGGCTGGTTGTACGGCACCTGGAACATCGGAATGCCGTTGGGGAACGGCGCGCCCGACGTGTTGCCGAAGAACACCCGGATATGTTCCGTAAGATACGCGCTGTATATCGGCCCCGCGGGAGACGAATCCACCGGCAGACCAGTCGTTGCCGCGTCCACCCTGTGATGGAAGATCGACCCGGCCGGGAAGATATTCGCTGCGAACGCATTGCTGCCGCTGATGGCGAACGCGATCTGCGCCGTCGCCTGGGTTCCCGCCGCATCCTTCACGATGATATCGGGCATGTAGGTGCCCTGCCCGCCGATCTGTAAGCTGGAAATCGCGCCGGTCGAAGCATTCAGTGTCAGGCCTTCCGGCAAAGGCGGGTAGTTGCCGCTCGCATCCAGAGAGAACTGGTACGGAGCCGTGCCGCCCGTCACCGCGATGGTGCAACCCGCATAAGCCGCCCCCTGCGTTCCTCCCGGGCAGGCCGTGGTCGTGATGGTAAGCGGTCCGGCCGCGTTCGCGTTCACGGTAAAGCTCTGCGGCAGAGGCGTGGCGGCTGCGTACGTGCTGTTGCCCGTCTGCGTGGCCTGGATCGTACATGTGCCGGTCGCGACGAACGCCGCGGTGCCGCCGCTCACCGCGCAGACGCCAGGCGTGGTGGAGGTAAAGGATACGGTGAGACCGGAACTAGCCGTGGCGGAAAGCGTCAGCGGCGTTCCAACCTTCTGCGTCCCCGGATTAGTGAAGGCGATGGTTTGCGGGGCCGGGTTGACCGTCAGGGTAGCAGCGCTACTGGTTGTGTTGCCGGCGGTGTTGGTCACCGTGACGGTGAACGATGCGCCGTTGTCCCCCGCGGCCGTCGCCGGGGTGGTGTAACTGGAGGAGGTCGCGTTGGCGATCACCGTGTTGTTCTTCTTCCATTGATAGCTTAGTGGCGCGGTTCCACTGGCCGCCACGCCGAAGGTGGCCGTCTGCCCCACCGTCACGGTCTGGCTCTGCGGCTGCGTCGCGATTGAGGGGGCGCCCATCAATGCGTCGTAGCGAGTCTTGGCGGGCAAGGTGTAAGTCGTCCCCGTGGTTGGGTCAACCCAGGGCCAGGTATCGAAGCCGAAGAACGCCGGCGGACCGGGCAGGTACAAGGAGTTCGGGATCGTCCCGGCCGCCGACGGGGTCGTGAGCCAGGTTTGCTGCCCCAGGTACCAGTCCCAGTTGCCATCGCGAATTGCCGTGGCGGCGACGTTTGGATCCGCCTTATAGGATCCCCAATCGTTCCATCCCATCAGCCAGATTTCGTTGTGCAACTCCCCGGCCGTGGCAGTCTCGTCATCGACGTAACCGTTGGCCGCGGTTGTCACCCCCGGCACTCCCAGCACGTTGCCCACGTAGTTCATCCAGTAGGAGTAGGTCATCGCTCCGGCAGCGCGCTTTGGACCAATGGATGCGGACGCACCGGCAATCGTACCGGCCGCATCGTTGATCGTGTCTCCCGTGTAGTCGCTCGTGAACGCGTTCCGCGTGGTCGTTGCGTAGTTGCGAAAATAGGTGATGTAGGTCGAGTTTCCGTGTGTGTCGTCGCTGTCCATGTTGAAGCTTTGATTGCCTTCGAAGAGCATGTGGTGCGACCCAACCATGTGCGAAGCGTTCAGGCCGATCTCGATAAAGTTCTCGTCGGTGGCGATGTACCCGTCGTCCATGTAGTTATAGCCGACGACCGAGCCGGCGCCAGAGGACCTGACCACCATCACCTTGTTGGCCTTCACTGAGATGTTGTTCTCGACGAGGATCTCCGAGGCCCCGCTCTGAAGATTGATCGCGTATCCTTCGCCGCCCGGCTCGGCAAAGCCAGCATCGTGAATGTAGGAGTCGCGGAGCTCGTCCCGGAAGGAGTTCAAAATACTGACGCCACCTTCGTACCAGTTCGTCACCTCAATATTCTTCGCCCAGGAATAGGCGGTGTTCGTGAATTCCACGGCGCCATTGCCGCCGCCAACCAAGGTCATATTCTCGACGCCCGCGTAGGTGACCGGCAGGTTACCGCCGGTGTACGTCGTCAATTCGGCGTGCTGGCTTGTCGCGTAATTCATCGTTAAAGGCGAAGTGAAGGTGACGGTATTGCCACTCACGCTGGCGATTTCCTTCATCTCGTTCTGCGGTCTGTCTTGCCGCGAGAACCAGCAGGCAGCGTCAGCGCCATTCCCGCTGCCAGCGAAGTTATTCGCCGTGCCCGGAGTCACGCCCGTCTGGACCGGATCGTCGCCACTTGCTGGCGCGGGGTTATGTACCTCCCACTGAACGGCGTAGTTGGGCGAGGCCCATACGGAGGTTTCGTTCCCAGTTACGTCCGTTTGCCAACTGGCGCCCGAGGTCTGATCCAGAAGAACGAACTGCCCTGCCCTGAAGATGGATCCGTTGGCAACTGTGACGGAATAGGAACCCTGCACGCCGTTCGCCGATAGCAACTGCATGTAGTTGGTCTGATACGCCGTGGGGCCCATGCAGCGCGCGTCTCCGTCCGGGTTCACCCACTCGCCAGGGCCAACAATGATGAGGGCGTATGGGTCGGTGGGGTTACCGTTAACATTGTTGGTCGGTGTGGTAGGAATATTGTTCGGATTGTTGAGAATCGTTTTGCCCGCTCCCTGACCGCGCAGAACCACTCCCTTGTTGATAAGAACGAAGTTATTTCCTTTGTCTTCAGGGTCGATCAGGAAGGTCCCGGTTCCCAGCGTCACCACCGAACCAACAGGACAGGCCTGGATCGCGGCGTTGATCTGGGCGGTGTCGTCCTGATTGTTCCCTAATGGGGTGAGGGGTGTGGCGATGGCCGTGCAAACCGGCCAGTTCGCGGACGGTACTCCGCCCTTGGACATCAAGCCCGGATTCCATACAGCGCCGCGATTGGCGGGAAGGCTGTAAAACGGACCGGCCGACGGAGTCGCCATAGCCTGCCAGGAGTTCGCGCTCTCGCCCGCCGTGTCCACGGCCGTCACGACGTAGTAATACGGCGTGCCGTTGTTCAGGCCGTTGTCGGTGTAACTGGCCACGGTGGGCGCGGCGATCTGGGTGTAGGGGCCTCCGTTGGCCGTGGCGCGCTTGACGTGATAGCCGCTGGCGCCGCTGCTGGCGCTCCAGGTGAGCGAAACCGAGGCGCTTGCGGGTATCGCCATGAGACCGGTTGGAGCCGCGGGCGCCTGCGCGAAAAGCTGCCCGGCGCCGGCCGCAAGAACCAGGGCGGCGAGGAGAATTGAGAGGCTAGCCTGCCTTAGCGTGTTGGCGGGAACGGCACGATGCAATTCTGAATTCACAGCGACTCCTTAGCGATTAGCCGACCTGTATCCCCGGCTGCTCCGTAGCCGGCTTTTCCCGGGAGTCACTGGAACTGGAACTGGGAGCGGGGGTGCGGGTCGGACTGATTCGCCTTTAGGTACCTATAGTACTAGTACCTAAATGCATCCTACGATGTCGGATGACAGCGAATCAAGAGGAAAGCGCTACTAATTTTGGAGGTAGCGTCTTTGCTAACAAGTGAATAGGAGAACTCGTCTGAAGGTTTTCATGACAAACACCTCTCCATAGTGGTGCTTATGGTACCAGGCTATCGGGACCAACTGGGAGGCGAGACCCTTGCGGCACCCTGTCTCGCAAGCGGAAGGCTAAGAGGAAGCCGGGGATGTGGACTGTCCGGCTTTCTCTTGCGTCTTCCGCCGGCACAAACGAATTCTGCTATGATCCTGCTTCTTGGCGGGCCACAGGAGGAATCGCACGCATGTTAGTCGAACAGCAAATTGCCGAACGGCAGGAAAGGGCCAGCAGCGCGGTGGCGCAGATCCTGACGAAGCCCACGGGCAGCCCATACGGCGACTACAAGATCAAGAGCGGCAGCGGACGCACCTACCGCGTGGCTCTCCGCGGGCCGGGGCTGTTCGATAACTACTGTTCGTGCCCGGATTTCGCCGTTAACACGCTGGGGACCTGCAAACATATCGAGGGCATGCTGGGGCAACTGCGGCAACGCCGGCGGAAAGCGCTGGAGACGGCCACTTACAAACGCACGCGCGCTTCCATCGCGCTGCAATACGGCGACTCGATCGAGGTGCGGCTGCATCTGCCGGCGTCGCCCTCGGCGGGGTTGCTGGCGCTCGCCGCGGAATCGTTCGATGAGGCTGGGCTCTTGCGGCGTGAGCACTACGGGCGCTTCGCCCAGGTGTTGGACGCGTTGCGCAACGCCGACGACCAGGCCGTGGTCTACAGCGACGTTCTGGAATACGTGGATCGGGAGAACGAACTAGCCGAGGGGCTGGAGGAGGAGCGCAAACTGCTGGCGAAGCTGAAGCGCGGCGGGGATCCGCTGGCCGGCGTCTTGAAGACCGAGCTGCTGCCCTACCAGATGCGCGGCGTGCTGTTCGCGGCGTGCCGCGGAAGGGTGGTGCTGGCCGACGACATGGGCTTGGGCAAGACGGTGCAGGCGCTGGCGGCGGCCGAACTGCTGCGGCGCCGAAAGGGGATCGAGCGGGTGCTGGTGGTGGCGCCGGCCTCGGTCAAGTACCAATGGAAAACCGAGATCGAGAAGTTCACCGGCCTTTCAGCACAGGTGATCGACGGGTTGTTGCCCAGGCGGCGCGCGCTATACGCCGCGCCCGCGTTCTTCAACCTCACCAGCTACGAACTGGTCCTCAAGGACGTGCGGCACATGCACGAATTGAAGCCCGACCTGATCATTCTGGACGAAGCGCAGCGCATCCGCAACTGGTCCACGGCGACCGCGCGCACCATCAAACAATTGAAGAGCCGCTACGCTTTCGTGCTCACCGGCACGCCGATCGAGAACAAGTTGGAGGAGCTGTTTTCCGTGGTCGAGTTCGTGGACGGCCGCCGGCTGGGTCCGGCTTTCCGCTTCCTGCACGAGCACCGCATGGAGGACGAGAACGGCCACCTGCTGGGGTATCGCGGCCTTGACCGGATTCACGATCAGTTGGCGCCGATCCTGCTGCGCCGCACGCGGGCCGAGGTTCTCAAGGATCTTCCCCAGCGCACCGACCAGGTATTCCGCGTGTCCCTGACGCCGCAGCAGGCCGAGCCGTACTACGAGCAGAGCGACATTCTGGCCGCGCTGATGCGGAAATGGGAACGGCAGGGCTGGCTCTCGGAGATCGACCAGAAGCGCATCCTGTGCTGCATTCAGAACATGCGAATGCTGTGCAATTCGACGTTTCTTTTCGACAAGAAGACGCACCATTCGCCCAAGCTGGAGGAATTTCGCGAGATCGTCCGCGAACTGGCCATCGAGGAGAACCGCAAGGTGGTGGTGTTCAGCGAGTACGAACGCATGACGCGGCTGGCCGGCGAGGAGCTGGGCAAACTGGGGATCGGCTTCGTCTCGTTGCACGGCGGCGTGCCATCGCGGCAACGCGGCGCCCTGATGGAGACGTTTCGCAGCGATCCTGCATGCAAGGTGTTCCTGTCGACCGATGCGGGCGGCGTGGGGCTGAACCTGCAAGCCGCGTCGGCGGTGGTGAACTTCGAGCCGCCATGGAACCCGGCCCGGCTGGAGCAGCGCATCGGGCGCGTGCACCGCATGGGGCAGGCGCGGCCGGTCCACGTGGTGCACATGCTGACATCGGAGAGCATCGAAGAGCGCGTGTGGGAGACGCTGAAGCTGAAGAAGTCGCTATTCGAGGGAGTGTTCGACTCGCCGACGGGCGAAGTGAGCTTCGCCAAACTGGGCAGGAAGTCGGTGCTCCAGGCGGTGAAGGAGATCTTCGCGGAGCAGCCCGCCAGGCCGAAGCCCATTATCGATGCGGCCGCGCCGGTTCCGGTGAAGCCAGTGGCCCCGGCCGGGGCGCCGCAAGCGGCAGGGCAGGTGGCGGCGTCGGGCGCGGGCAGCGTCGAAACCGCCGCGGCAGGTCTGCTGGAGGCGGGCGTGAAGCTTCTCGAATCGCTGGCGCGCGAGAGTGCCGAAGCCGGCTCCGCGGGGGCCTCGGGCAGTCCGTTGGAACGGTTGTTCACCGGCCTGTTCACGCGGGATGCGGCTACGAATCGGCCTGTCCTCTCCATACCGCTGCCGGAAGCGCTGACCCAGGAGCGCCTTGTGGGGGCACTCTCCGGCCTGGTTGGTGCGTTTGGGCGGGCGGCTTCGACGGCTGGCAAGTAGCGATGGCGGCGGCGCCGCGGTGCGTTCCGCCGCGGCGTGGAGCTCGGCCGGAATCAGGCGGGAGCATCAACGCATCAACCGTGTTATGCTTTGATGTATGAGGACCACGCTCAGCCTGGATGACGACGTTACAGCGTTGCTGGAACAGGTGCGGAAGGCGCGAGAAGCCACCTTCAAACAGGTGGTGAACGATGCCCTGCGGGTAGGCTTGGCGCGATTGAGTGCACCCGCCGAAACCCGGGCATTTCGCACTCAACCGGTCGATCTGGGGAACTGCTTCTACCCCAACCTGGACAATGTGTGGGAGGTCCTGGATGAAGCGGAACGAAGCTGGACCGGCAGATGATTCTGGTAGACGTCAACCTGATGGTCTACGCATGGGACCGCAGGTCTCCCTGGCACAAACCGGCGGTGCGGTGGCTGGATGGGAAACTGAGTGGATCCACCCGCGTAGGGTTTCCCTGGGAGTGCCTGCTCGGCTTCATGCGGGTGGTCACCAATCCCCGAATCTTCGAAAGACCGGCGCAGGTTGAGGTGGCTTGGAAGCAGGTGGAGCATTGGTTGAGCGCCCGCAACGCGTGGGTGCCGTTGCCTGGCGCCGGGCACCGGGAGATACTTGCACGCCTGCTGCTCCAGCTGGGCGGCGGGACGAAACTGATTCCAGACGCCCGTCTGGCGGCCCTGGCGATCGAGCACGGGCTGGATCTCTGCTCGACCGACGGCGATTTCGCGCGATTCGACGGTCTGCGGTGGGTGAACCCGTTGAGCCAATAGTCCGGCGCTTGGGCCGCGATCGACCCCTTCGGTGGCGGAAGGGAAGCATCCTGTAATATAGCCTCCTGTAAAACCTTGACACGTTACAAGTTGAGCTGGAATATCAACAGTAAGTTGATGTATACTCCCACTATTCGATTCATTGGTGACTCCGAATCGAGCGGAATTGCGTTCCGGGCATTCGGGACACCTTTTAGGAGGCAATGTAAAATGCACCCAGCAAGAGCTCCGCAGACCGCGGCGCTGAGCGGCTTCAGTTTCGATTGGAACAATGCCGCGGAACAATCCGTCGCGGGGCTGCTCGGATTGGTGCCCGAAGTGGGCCCAATCCTCAGTGCTCTCGCCTACATCTTTTGGCCGCCGACGCAGGTGGATGTCTGGGGCGAGATCGAGCTTTATGTTCAGTTACTGATCCAGCAGGATCTGAGCCAACTGGTCCAGACCCAGGTCGCCGCAAGCCTTGAGGGGTTGAAGAATAACATCGCTTCGTACCTTGTCGCCCTGCAGGACGGCACCGGGGATCCTTCGTACATCTCCGAGAAATGGAATGTCGCAAATGGGGATTTCCTCCAGCAACTGCCGACGTTTCAACTCGCCGGATACCAGGTTCTGCTGCTCCCGCTATTTGCGCAATTCGCCAACATGCACCTCAGCCTGCTGCGGGACGGCGTTATCGGCGGCAGTAACTGGGGCTGGACGCCGGCTATCATCGCCCAAACGCAAATCGACCTGACGGATGCCATTGCCGCCTACACCAAGTACGCACAGTTGTACTACCAGAGCGGGCTAATCGTGGTCGAGGCAAACACCTTTCAGAATAACCACAACTCCGAGCCCTTCCGGACGGTGAATGGCTGGGTCCGGTCGATGACTCTGATGGTGCTCGACTTCATGAACCTGTGGCAGTACTTTGACGTGTCGAAATATCCGAATGGAGCGACTGTCGTTCTGGACCGCGAAGTTTACAGCGATCCCCAAGGTACTTGCGATGACACGGGACCTATCGTGCTGCCGGCTCCGCCTACACAACCGATCAGTCAGATTACAGTTTGGGGTGGGGACCGGGTCGACGGAGTTCAGGTCTCGTATCCGGCGGGGGGCGGACCGGGAGGCGTCACCACGACGCCAATCATGGGCACTAAGGCCGATAGCGACGCGCCGCCGCATGGCGGAGTGTTCCAGGTGTCGGACAACCCCGTGGTCGTAGCCTCGGGAGCCTCCGGGGATATTCTCAACGCGATGTCGTTCACGTTCGCCGATGGTTCAACCTCCAACACGCTCGGCGGCAACTATCCGGGCGGCGGCCCGTTCAGTTGGTCTTTCCAGAACGAGATACTGTCGAGCATTCACATCAATGGTGTGAGCGTGTTCTACGGCAGCGCAGATTGCGTGGTGTTCGGATTCCAATTCGCTCAGCCTCAGACTGTCAGTCCCAGCATGCGGCAAATGCTATACATAACCGCACCAGTGCTGCCGGCGAAACTGGTGTCGGCCGCTGACGCCAACCCGCAGGCTCGCGAGTCGTACTGGAATTACGTGGCCTCGCAGGTAAAATCGTAGAAACGGAAGCACGGCGCATCGAGAATGCGGCAAGGCCGGACGGCTGGGCCCACTCTCCACGGACCCAAAGCCCCTGCGAGATCCTAGAACAGCAGCTTCAAACCGAACTGCACCCGCCGCGGGTCCTGCGCGGAGACCACCTGGCCGAAGGTAGGCGACCCGGCGAAGTTATCCGGCAGGTTGTAATTCGCGCGGTTCAAGGCGTTGAAGAACTCCGCGCGGAATTGCAGGTCGAGCCGCTCGGTGATAGCGGTGTTCTTGACAATCGATAGGTTCACGGAGACCAGACCGGGGCCGTCCAGTAGGTCGCGGCCGGCGTTGCCGAATTGGCCATAGGGCGGCACGGCGAACGCCGCGGTGTTGAACCACTCGCGCGCCGAGGGATTCGCAAGCTTCGGGTTGCCCACCACGTTGGGACGGTCGCCCGCGCCGAAACCCAGTTGCGAAATGCCGGTGTTGGCATTGTCGGTATCCGGCAGCAGCGCCACGGTGAATGGCCGGCCAGTCTGGAACGCGAGCACGCCGAAGGTCTGCCACCCGCCGAGCCGGGCGTAGCGCGCGATCTTCGGCAGATCGTACCCATAACTCAGCGAGAAACGCTGACGGACGTCGAAATCCGAGCGGCCACGCTCCGCGCTCAGGTCGTAGGCGTTCTGCGGGAAGTTCGGATCGCCGGTCGAGTCGAAGAACCCCGAAGCATCGTCAATCGATTTCGAATAAGTGTAGGACCCGAGAACCGACAGCCCTCGCGACATCCGCTGCTGGAAGCGCGCCTGCAGGCTGTGATAAGTGGAGTTAGCCCGCGATTCGATGATGTCGATCTCGGAGAAGTTCGGGTTCGGCCCCGGGTTCTGCCGGTTGACGGAAGGCCGCGGCTGGTTGATGTTGCGCGAATCCACCAGGTGCGTTCCCTTCGAGCCTACATAGGCGATCTCGATGACCCGCGGGCTCCCAAGCTGCCTCTGATAGCCGATATTCCACTGCTGCATGTAGGGCGCGCCGAGGTTACGCTGGAAGGCGATGGCCGAGCCCGGATAGGGAAGCGGAAAGTTACTGGGGAACGGGTTCGCCAGAGACAGGTTGACCAATCCCTGAATCGGGTAATAGACATTGAAGTCATAGTAAGGCGCGCTGAAGTAAATGCCCTCGCCGGGCGCGAGCGAGGACTGGTCGTAGTGAATCCCGTACGCCGCCCTGATAACGGAGGTGTCACCCCCGCCCGGCGACCAGGCCAGACCGACGCGCGGCGCGAAGTTGCGGTAGCTCGGATCGTAACCGCCCCGCGGAAAGCCGCTCTGGCCGAGTTGCACCAGCGAACCCGAGGCCGGGTTGTATACGGCGGCGCGGTTGGCGGCATCCACCGCCGGCGAGTTGTACTCGTAGCGCATGCCGGCCGTCAGCGTGAGGCTCGGGCGGACGCGCCAGGTATCCGTCGCGAAGAAATCGTAGCTGTGGGTGCGCAGGTGCTGCGGATTGTTTTCCGTGGCGCCGCCGGTTTCGGTGGGCGCGCCAAGCAGAAGCTCTTCGAGCGGGTTGCCCAGCAGCAGCCCGGTGAAGTTGAAGAACCCGTGAGCTTCAATGTCGCGGTAGGCATTCTGTTGCAACAGGCGGAAATCGAATCCGAACTTCACGAGGTGCCGGCCCCGCACCCAACTTACGGTGTCGGCAAGCTGATAGGTGTTGGTGGTTCCGTGCTCGGGACTGGTAGGCTCGTTCCCAATGGCCGAGTAGCCATTGACCGAAGTCAACGTCAATCCCCAGTCGCGCGGATTTGCGGAAAGCTCCGGAAGGCCGAGTTGGCGGTTGACGCTGGTTCCCTGTCCCTGTGGGTAGTCGCCATTCGAGACGCGGTTGAAGGTCAGCCGCGAGTCGTTGTTCACCCAAGGCGAGAAGGCGCGCGTCTCGCCCAGAGAGGCATTCTGCGAGCGGCTCGGAATGCGCAGGCCGTAACCCGGCACCGCGGGGTCGCCGGACGACCCGGCGAACGGCTCGAACAGAGCGTCATCCGCGAAGCTGTAGCGCAGTAAGACGCTGCTCCGGTCCCCCAGGCGTTGGTCCAGTGCAGCATCGAACTTGTTCAAGCCGTCGGTGAGCGAGGGCGAGGACACGAAATTCGCGCCGGGCACATTGCGGTTCGGTTGCGGATAGAGCGCCGCCAGCCCAAGGCCGATGGGGTTCAGATAATACTGCGGCAGCTTGCCGCCTGGGATGGGCTGCGCGGTGGTTGGATCGATGGCGGGCAGAGCGCTTTGCGAAAAATCGCCGCCACGCTCAGCAAGCGTGGGAACGTTCGAGATCAGCGTTTGCCCGGCCGCCAGGCGCGTGCCTTCGTAGTTGGCAAAGAAGAACGTTTGGTTCTTCACCACCGGGCCGCCGAGGGCGCCGCCGAACTGGTTGCGCCGATAGGCGGGCGCAGGCTGATCGGAAGGCGCGAAGAAGTTGGCGCCATCGAGCGCGCCGTTGCGGAAGAACTCGTAGGCGGCGCCGTGGAACTGGTTGGTGCCGCTGCGCAGGACCACGCTGATCTGTCCGCCGGCGTTCCTGCCGAAGCTGGCGTCGTAGGTGGAGGTGCCGGCTTCGAACTCCTGGACAGCATCCAGGGGCGGAGTCACGCCCACGCCGTTCAGCTTGGGATCGCCGTTATAGGCGCCGTCCAGCAGGAAGCCGTTGGCATCTTCGCGCGCGCCGTTGACGCTGATGGAAAACGCGCCGCGGACCGATCCCGCCGAGCCTTCGGCCGCGGGCAGCACGCCGGGCAGCAGCAGGCTGAGCTGGTAGAAATTGCGTCCGTCGAGGGGCAGGCCGAGGATCTCGCGGTTGTCGATCACGCCACCCATGGCCGGCGAATCCGCGCGCACCATGGGCGGGAGTCGGGGCTCAAAGATGAGCTGCGGGTCGAACATTGGCAGTTCGATTGCGACTCGTATCTGCTCGCCGACTCTAATCGTGAATTTCTGTTCGTATACCTTATAGCCGGGGCACTCCGCTCTCAGACGATACTCACCTGGCGCGACGGAAGCAATCGTGAAGTCTCCGCGCCCGCCGCCCACCGCAGCCAGCTTCGCCCCGGTTTCCAGGTTCGTTAAGGTAACCTTCGGGCCCGGTATAGGCTCGCCATTCGGATCGGTTATCGTCCCTCGGACCACGCCGCTGGTGGTCTGGGCATGCGCGGAGGCGACGAGGAGGAGTGCGGCTGCGGCGAGCTTCAGATAGCGCATAGTTCTAATTTACGCGATCGTCGGCTCGCTGGTTCCATCGCCGCGCCTGGCTACCGCGCGCCAGCCGGAAGATACACCATGTTCATTTCGTACATCCGTCCCGGCGGGTACCCATGAGCGCGCATGAACGCCACCACTTCATCCACGCCGGACCCCATGGCCTTCAATTGCCGGTCCACCAGCTCCACCACTACAACTGGGTGATAGCGGTCCAGCGTTTCCGTTGCGCCCTTCAATACCATGAACTCGGCGCCCTCGACATCGATCTTGATGGCGTCCACGCGGTCGAGCCCGGCATCTTTCACGATATCGTCCAGCCTGCGGGCACGCACTGGATAGGACGCGGAGACGGGGCCATCTTGCGAGGCGTTGGTTTGGGACAGGGAACTCTCCCCGGTGTTGCGATGCGACGCGGCATAGAACGTCAAGGTGGTCTCGGAATCCGCACATGCAACCGGCGCGACGGCGATTACCGAGCCCGCACCGCTGGCACGAATGTTGTTCCGTAGCCAGTTCAGCGTCTCATGGTTCGGTTCCACCGCGATGACGTGCCCTTTGGGTCCGACCGCATTGGCTGCCTTGAGGGAGTACCACCCGATATGCGCCCCCACGTCGATGACCGTTCCGCCCGCGGGAATATGCCGCAACAGCTCCTGCACCGTGGACTTCTCATAGCTGCCATACGCCAGCACGGAGCCGCCCAACTCGTCGTAGGGATCGAGCAGCATGGTCATGCCCGGCTCCACTTGGACCCAGATCGGCACGAACGGGCTGAAGACCCGCGACAAGTGGTCGGGAAGCCGCTTGCCGGCCGCGATGGGCCAATGCGCGTGCCACGTGCGGTAGAAAGCGAAATAGCTACGCGTCTTCAGGGAGGGGCTCAGCAGCAGCACGGCGCTCGCGGCAATCAACACGATCAGCAACGCGAGGCACAGCCGCTCAATACGACGTTTCACGATGTGGTCCTCCTGGATCGTCCCAGCTAAGTATAGCCGAGAGTTTGCCGCCCCTTGGCCTCACGGGCTGGCTCCTACGGACGCACAGCGCGCGGATCGGGCTGCGTCTTCCAAACGCTCTTGAAGCCGGACGCCAGGGCGAGGGGCGAACCGCGAACGAAAAACGTCCCCACCCCGGGCACCTCCTGAGAAGCGAGCTTGACGCGGCGTGGTGACCAGGAAAACGCCGGGGGAGTTCCGCACGCGCGTGATCCAGAACGGCGTGCATCCGAGCCTGCACATCGGCTACAAGAACTTCGACCTGAAGCAGTACTTCGAAGAAGGGCGCGGCTGCCGGACGGAGGGAACACCCGCAACCCGAAGGACTTCGGCGTGAACAAGGGATTATCCAAAGCCACGACAGCGGCTTGAGCGGCGACAGCATCCCACGCGCGGTGCAACCGGCCGTTAACGAAGACGGTGAGAGGGCGCCGGCGAGGCTGCAGGCGAGGGTCTTCCGGCCGGGCGTGGCGATGTCCCCGGGCTACGACGCCGTCTTGCCCTTCCCGATGCGCGCTTCCCTGGATCGCGTGGACGCGCAACTCGATGAACTTATCCATCAGGCTTTCCCGCAAACGAAAGCTCCCCGAAAGCCTCAAAATGCGACGCATTCGTTAAGATCCGACTTAGATCAGACGGCTAGAGGGCGATTCTGACGGCTCCCCAATCGGGTGTCGAGCCGCAAGCCCGCCCGCCGCCTTGGATAGCTCTGCGAATTGCGCTTCTGCCAGCGGCAGGCCTCCGCCGCAGCGGTGCTACCCTGGAAGCTATGACGCAGCCCACCGCCCCCAAGATCCAGTTGGTCAACACGGCCGAGTACCGGGAGAACTACGCCAACAGCGTTCAGGTGCGGGTGAATCTGTGGGACTTCTTCCTCATGTTTGGCCGGGTGAACCAGGTCGCGCCGGATTCGGTGGCGATCCACAACTTCCAGGGAATTTACGTAAGCCCGCAGCAGGCCAAGGCGCTGCTGAACGTACTGTCTCAGAACGTGACGCAGTATGAGACGGCGTTCGGCGAGATCAAGCTGGAGCCACAGGGCGGGGCCTCGATCGTTCAGTAAGCTGGGCGGCGGGCGCGGATCAGTTCCAGCGCGCGGCCGGAGCGCGTGGCGGCGTGTAGCGCATGCCGCTGCGTCCCAGAAACTCCATCAGCAGAATCACCTTATGTTCCCAATCGTGCGAGCAGCGGTCCGCTACGGAGGGGCCAGCGCACCCGTCTGGAACGATTTGCGGCGGCGGGGCGGTCCAGGTGCGCGGGCGGACCGACGGGTTGAGGATGCGGAGCCCCAAATGGGCGGCGATGAACTGCAGTTCGTCGGAGGATAGGCCGGTGAGGAATCGGCGCGTCCGCCATCGCGACGGGAGACTACCGGCGCAACCGGCCAGCGCGGCTACCAGGGCATTTCGCAATGCGGATCTCCTGTCAGTGACACAGCCTCGAGAATCCCGGGATCTGTGCCGTATTATCACGAAACCGGGGGGCTGGCGCAAGGGGGGAAGTGCCGGAGGCGGGTGCCGGGACGGTCCTGGGCTGGCGGCGCAACCGGCATCCCCGGCATGACTCGCTACCGGGCGTCCTTATCGTACGCCCTGCGCAGCCATCGCGTCACTTCGTGGTCGATTTCCGGCAGCGAGGATATGGGGATGCGGTGCGTGATGCGGTCCTTCTTGGCGAAGCCGCCGGTATCGATCAGGCGGCCCTCGGCCTTGAGCGGTCCAAGCGCGAAACCGAGGTCGATGCGGGTCTGGGTGGAGGGCTTGATCTGCGCGAAGACGTGATGGCGGTACAACGGTACCATGGTCTCGCACGGACAGGCCTTCACATCCTTGGCCAGCGAGAGACCCAGCCGCAGCAATTTGTCGTAGATGGGGCGAAGCCCTTCCTTCTTGCCGCTGAACATGTTCTCGACGTAGCCTTCGGCGGCCTTCAGGTAGGCGTCCGGATCGTCGAACTCCTCGCGCTTACCGGCCGATCGCCTGGCGATCCACCACGCGGAATTGTGACCCAATCCTTGCTTCCGCTTGAGCCAGTCGAGGCGCTCGGTCTCCGACGCAAGGCCCGAGTTCCTCGCCAGATCGAGCCATTCCTCCAGCGTTCGCCCGGTCTTCTCCCTTAGCTCCGCCACCCACTTGCGCACCATCGCCACGCTGGGATGCGGACTATACAGGCATTTCGTTCTTGGTGTCATGGGTTGCGCGACGGGCGGTTCCCGCTCCTCTTGGCCGCATTGTGACACAGCCCGGCGGATTTTGGAAGAGCGGCGCGGCCACTTCCGCATCCAGCCGTGCTAGGGTGACAGAGAACCCCCGCGGGAGCCAATATGAAACTCTCCTCTTCGCGCCTGCGCCCGATAGCGGCGCTGCTCTTCCCCATGCTTGCGATGGCGGCCGATGCCGTCAACCCCATCGAGACCCGCTTCGCCCAACTGCGCAACGATCCGCCATCGCTCTATGCCTTTCTGCTGCGCATGCCCAAGGGCGGCGACCTGCACAACCACGTGAGCGGCGCCATTTACGCGGAAAGCTACCTGCGCGCGGCGGCGGCGGACGGACTGTGCGCGGACACCCGCGCGGGCGCCATCGTCGCTGCCGATGCCAACGGCGGCTGCGGCGGTAACGTGCCGGCGGCGCGCGCCGAAAGCGACAACGCGTTGCGCAACGCCCTGATCGACAGCCTCTCGATGCGCAATTTCGTGGCGGGACGCGAATCCGCCCACGACCATTTCTTCGCCGCCTTCGACAAATTCGGGCCCTGGAAAGAGGAGCACCACGGCGAATTCCTGGCCGAGATCGCGCGGCGCGCGGCCGATCAGAACGAATCGTACCTGGAGCTGATGGGCATGAGCTGCCGGCTGGCCAACGAACTGGGTGACAAGGCCGGGCTGGACGAGAGCTTCGACCGCACTCGCGACCGGCTGGTGGAAGGCGGCCTGGAGGGCGTGGTGGAACGCATGCGCACGCGCGTGGCCGACATGGAACGGGCGCGCGTGGCGGCCCTGGGCTGCGGCGCGAAGGCGGACACGCCCGGCTGCCGCGTGACGGTTCGCTACATGCTGGAGGTGACTCGCGAATCGCCCAAACAGCGGGTGTTCGCCCAGTTGATGGCCGGGTTCCGGCTGGCGTCGATGGAGCCGCTGGTGGTGGGCATCAACCTGGTGCAGCCGGAGGATGGCGTGGTATCCATGCGCGATTACTCGCTGCAGATGCGCATGGTGGGCTACGCGCGGACGCAGTATCCCAAGGTGCGCGTGTCGCTGCACGCCGGCGAACTGGCGCCCGGACTGGTGCCGCCCGAGGCGCTGCGCTTCCACATTCGGGAAGCGGTGGACGTGGCCGGGGCGGAGCGCATCGGGCACGGCGTGGACATTCTGTACGAGACGGATTCGGCCGCCCTGCTGCGGCGCATGAGCGACCGGCATATTCCGGTGGAGATCAACCTGACCAGCAACGACCAGATTCTGGGTGTGCGGGGCGCGGACCATCCGCTGCCGGCGTATCGCCGCGCGGGTGTGCCCTTGGCGCTTTCGACCGACGACGAGGGCGTGGCGCGCAGCCACCTGACCGCGGAGTTTCTGCGCGCGGCACTTACTTACAAACTCAGTTACGCGGAGTTGAAGGAGATGGTGCGCAATAGCCTGCGCTACGCCTTCGTGGAAGAGCCCGAAAAGGCGCGGCTGCTGAAGGACCTGGAAGCCCGGTTCGGCGAATTCGAGCGGCGTTGAATATGTAGATAAAGAGACCCGATGGCGTGGTAAGATCGTCTTTCGTGCCGCGGCCGGCTGCGAAACGGTCGTATCCGTCCGCGGGTTCCGGAGGCACATATGAAGGTTCTCGCCCTGGTTCTGCTGGCCGCTGCCATTCCAGCCCCCGCAGCGCCAATCACTTACTCCATTACCTTCACTTACACCGCTACGGAGGCGGTCGACTATTCGGGCGATTACATCGCGGGGCTGTACGCCCCCTTCGGTTCCTTCACGTATGACCCGGCCAACGTGGGCTCGGAGTTCTCGAATTTCGTGGTGTATTGGGGCAACGCGACCTACGACTTCACATCGAGCGCAAACTCGCCCGCCCTGGCCCCCGATCCGGTGACGGGGTGCAGTTCCGCCGTTCCCGGCCAAGCCTATGGATTCGCGCTTCTGACCCAGGGCGTCACTGGCTGCGACGCCCCGTCGTTCGTTTGGTCAGGGACGTACTATGGTGCCAGCTACTCCACACTGTTCTTCATCCTTGGAGTCCAAGTTTCCCCATCGAGCATCGCGCAGGACGAGATCCAAGGAGCGGATTTCACCTTAAGCGATCCATCCGTGTTCTACGAATCCGCTCAGGGCACCTGGAGCCTGGACCAAGTGCCCGAGCCGGGCACGCTGCTGACGATGCTCGTGGGCGCGCTGGGCGTGGCGGGCATCGGAACCGTCCGCACCATCCGCCGGGGCTGACTTTCGCGGCGCCCGCCCAATCGGATATAGTGAAGGGCCATGGCTTCACCGGGCGAAGTGCGCCAGGAATCCCGCTCTCTTGCCGACGTTCACTCGAGCGTCGGAACCTCGCAGGTATCCTTCTGGAAGCGCATGTTCGCCTTCGCCGGCCCGGCCTACCTGGTGAGCGTGGGCTACATGGACCCCGGCAACTGGGCCACGGACCTGGAAGGCGGCGCGCGCTTCGGCTACCGGCTGCTGTGGGTGCTGGTGATGTCCAACGCCATGGCCATCCTGCTGCAGAACCTGAGCGCGCGCCTGGGTATCGTTAGCGGCCGCGACCTGGCCCAGGCCTGCCGCGAAACTTACCCGCGCTCCATCAACCTGGCGCTGTGGGTGCTGTGCGAAATCGCCATCGCGGCCTGCGACCTGGCCGAAGTATTGGGCACGGCCATCGGGCTCAACCTGCTGTTCCACATTCCTCTGCTGTATGGGGTACTGCTCACCGCGGCCGATACGCTGCTGCTGCTGTGGTTCCAGAGTTTCGGCATCCGCACCATAGAGGCCTTCATAATGGCGCTGATTACGGTGGTGGCGGCGTGCTTCTGTGTGGAGATCTTCTGGGCGCGGCCGGCGGTTTCCGAGATGGTTACGGGGCTGATTCCACGGCTCAACGGCGACACGCTCTACATCGCCATCGGCATCCTCGGCGCCACGGTGATGCCCCACAACATGTACCTGCACTCCGCCCTGGTGCAGACCCGCAGCATCGGGCGGGACGAGCGAGCCAAGCGCTCCGCCTGCCGTTATAACCTGATCGATTCGGTGGTGGCGCTCAACGGCGCCATGCTGGTGAACATCGCCATCCTGGTGATGGCCGCGGCGGTGTTCTTCAAGCGCGGCATTGTGGTCACGGAGATTCAGCAGGCGCACCAACTGCTTGTGCCAATCCTGGGCACCGGCCTGGCTGGCACGGTGTTTGCGGTGGCGCTGATCTGCTCCGGGCAATCTTCCACGCTCACCGGAACCCTGGCGGGCCAGGTGGTGATGGAGGGCTTCCTCGATTTCCGCATGCGCCCCTGGCTGCGGCGGCTGATCACGCGGTCGCTGGCCATTATTCCAGCCGCCCTCACCATCTACTTCGCCGGCAACCAGGCCAGTTTCGGACTGCTGCTGCTGAGCCAGGCGGTGCTCAGCATGCAACTGCCGTTCGCCATCATCCCGCTAATCCACTTCACCAGTGATCGGAAGCGCATGGGCAGTTTCGCCAGCCCGGCCTGGCTGCGCACGCTGGCGTGGATAACGGCGGTGATCATCGTGGGGCTGAACCTGCGCCTGGCTTACATGTCGATCGCCGATTGGCTCGAAACCGCGGGCCCGTGGCGCACCGCCATTTGGTGCGTGGCCGTACCACTGGCCATCGCGCTGGTGGGCTTGATGGTGTGGGTTGCGCTGGAACCGCGGATGGCGCGGCGCCGGCAGAGGCGCGCGACTATCACGCTGCCCGCGATGGTCGCCGCCGATCCCGCCGCCGTACCGGTGTACCATTCCATCCTGCTGCCGCTCGACCACACGGCTCTGGATGCCCTGGCCGTCAATCACACCGCCGCCATGGCGCGGATTTACGGTGCGAAGGTTTACCTGCTGCACGTGGAGGAGGGCGTCACCAGCCAGATCTACGGCCAGGCGGCGTCCACCGCGGAAGTGGAAGCGGGCGAGCAGTACCTGGAGCGCATCGCGCAGTCGTTGCGCGACCGGGGCGTGACGGTGGAAACGGCCATCGTGCACTCGTCGTCCCCGCGCAAGGCGATCGTGCGCTACGCCGAGCAGGTGCGCCCGGACCTTGTGATCATGGGCGCGCACGGTCACGGCGGCTTGAAAGACCTCATCTTCGGCAACACCATCAACCCGGTGCGGCATAACCTGGCGGTGCCGATGCTGATCGTAAGACCGGGGAAATCCTAGCGAGGTCTTCGACCTTGAACCGATAAGCCGCCAAACCCCGCTCGAGGCGAGGGTCTTCCGGCCGGGAGTGGCGATGTTCCCGGGCAACGACGCCGTCTTGCCCTTCCGGGACCCAGGCTATCAGGGACCGCGGCGTCCGACCGCTTTTCCGCCCCGTGCTATAAGGAAGTGAATGGCTAAGGCGGGGATTCTGGTGCTGCTGGCGGCGACGCTGGCGGCGGGCGCGGACGAACAGCAGACCGCGCTGGAGCGAAAAGCGAAATCCTCGTTTGACCGCGTGATGGCTACCGCCCAGCCGGCGTTGCCCGAAGCCATCCAGTGCGTCCAGGATCAGGCGGCTCTGCTCCCGGTGGCCGCGCGTGAGGACGCTCCCGTAGTCCACTTCCGCAAAGGCTACTGCGGGCTGATGGCCGCGGCATTGGCGGAGAACGCCGCCGGGTTCCAGGATGCCGCCGCGGCGTTCGATCAGGCCGTCTCCACCTGGCCGGGGCGCGTGAAAACCGCGAAAGGCGCGGCGACGGAAACGGGGCCTTCGGTGCTGATGGCGCTGAGCGGCATCGCGCGGTTGCTGGCCGGAATCGAGGACGGCGGCACCAGCGACGACATGGTGGTAGGCGTCGCCAGGAACACCTGTTCGCCGGAGGTGCTGACCGCGGGCGCCTGCCAGGCGGTTTTCCGCCTCGGCCGCGAGTGGCTGGGATGGATGGCTCTGCGGCGGGAAGACGTCAAGGAAGCCGCGGTATTCCTGGCGGACCAGCCGGACTCCTTCTGGACCCACTGGGCAAAGGGAAAGCGCGCCTTCACGGAGGGCCGCTATCGCGATGCCGCCATCGAATACGGCGCATCGCTCGAACTGTGGCGGAACCGGCAGGCGCGGTCGAAGAGCGATTGGATTGCGCGCCTGGGTCCGCAACCGCAAATGGGTGCGGCGCTGACCGATCTAGGGGGCGCCCAGATGCTGGCGGGCGAGACGTCCGCCGCGGTTTCCACGCTGGGCGCGGCCCTCGATGCCGAGCCTCGCAACGCAAGGGCCTGCTACCTGAGAGGGCGCGCAAAAGAACTGGCGGGCCAGGCCGAGGCGGCCACCGCCGATTATGGCTTGGCGGTGCGAACGGCCTTTGCGGGGGCCGAGGACCTGGTCTCCGGCGAAGCCCGGCTCTATCGCGGCATCCTGCTCTATCGCCGCAAGGACTTTTCCCGCGCCGAGGACGAGTTCTCCAGCGCCCTGAACGCCGGCGTCCCCAACGATCTGCGCGCCGACGCTGTGGCTTGGCGCCACCTGGCCGCGGTGGCCGGAGGGGCGTGCAGCGTCTCGCCCAAACTCCTGGGCGAATCCCTGGCAGCGGTGTCGCCTTACTTTCCCAAGGCCGACGCGCGGTCAGCCATGGATTCCTGCCCCGGCGTGCTTTGACCCTGATCGGTTCGTAAGGGAATTCGGCGCCGGGCGAGGGGGCGGGACGGCCGGCCAACCGCGCATCCGTGGCGCCGGCGCAATTGGTAACATTTCCTTATGAGCGCCAGTTACCCTTGGACCTCCGCTAACACAACCTCGATGGACCTCAGCTACCCTGTCGGCAAATTCGCCGGCAAGCTGGACGCCACGACCGCGGTCGATCCGAACCGCCTGCGGGAGGGCATCGCGGTGATTGCCGCCGCGCCGGAGCGGTTTCGCAGTGCGGTCGCGGGCCTGGACGACCGGCAGCTCGATACGCCCTATCGTCCCGGTGGTTGGACCGTTCGCCAGGTGGTGCATCACGTCGTCGACAGCCACATGAACGCCTACATCCGGTTCCGATTGGCGATGACCGAGGACTCGCCCACTATCAAGCCGTACGACCAGGCAAAGTGGGCGGAACTGCGCGACGCGAAAATCCTGCCGGTCGAGGTGTCGCTGGGGCTGCTCGACGGCCTGCACGAACGATTGGCCGTTCTGCTCCGCAGTTTTTCGGAGGCCGATTTCGCACGCACCTTGCGGCACCCGGAACTCGGGGTGTTGAGGCTGGACCAATACGTGGGGCTATACGCCTGGCACAGCCGGCATCACCACGCGCACATCGCCGGACTGCGCGAGCGCATGGGCTGGAAGTAGTTTCAGGAGCCGAATCGAAGTGCCGTTTCGGCCAGCCTCACCGCGCTTGGAACGAGTCGCCCTCGATGGAACGGGTGCCCAGTTCCGTGTCGATGAAGCCCGCGGTCCCGGACCGATTGTAGGTGACGGTCACCTGCGGGTAACTCCTGCTCATAAAGCAGAAACCCGCCACTCCCTGTTTCTTCGCGTTGGCGTGCGCTTCCCACGCCAGGCCGGACGCAGCCAGCGTGTAGGTGTAGTTGGGGTCCGCCTTGGGATCGAACTTGAGCCGGCTCAGGACCTGATCCAACGCGCAGGCGCGCTTCGCGTTCATCTGGCAATCGCCCTCGATCGTCTGCATGGCCGTGAGGAAAAGGATGGCGATCTGCTCTTCGCGCTTCAAGGGAACCTTGCCGCTTTCGTCCCCGACCTCCACTTTGGCGGTGGTGGCAAAGGGTCCGGAGGACGCCGGTGCGGCCGCACCCTTCGATGCCGCATAGATCGCGCCCACCTCGCCAGCCGCCAGCGCGCGGTTCCAGAGCGCGGCCTCGGCAATGCCTCCCTTGAAGAATCGCCCGCCGAAAACCGTGCTCGCGCCCATCGAAAACGTGCCGGTCTTGCCCGCCCGTCCGCCGCCTTTATCCGTCGCGACGGGCTTGCCGTCCCAGTAGATCACGCGGGTCTGCGAGACCGCGTCCATGGTGGCGACGATCATGTGCCACTGGTTGACCAGGATGGTGATTGGCGGGGCGAAGCTGAGATGGCCTCCGGAAGCCGTGTAGAACCTGAGGGCGTTGTCGGTTTCGAACTGCAGGTCGAGATCGTTGCCGTTCTGCGACTCGCCCTCCACATAGAAGAAGTGACCCTCGGCCGATGGCAGAGTGGCCAGGTTGACCCACGCCATCATGCTGGCGGCCGCGCCAACTCCCCCGGCCTGAGTGGCGACGATGTAGCCGTCGTGTCCGTCCAGGTTGGCGTAGCGGCTGTTGGCGCCCCCGGTCGGAGGGCCGGGCGCACCGCTCGTCACGCCGCCCGACGCCTTGTACTCCGTGGCGCCGGCCAGGCTCATTCCCTGCGTGCCATCGAGCCGGTAGTAGGCCACCGGACGGGTGGAAAGCACCGCGGCGGGAAAACCGCCATCGGCGCCGTGTAGCGCCACACAGATCAGACCGGCCAGGGCGAACCGGCTCCCTTGACGGACCATGAACATCCCAGACATCCTAATTTCCCTCCTCGGCGGCACACCGCCGAATGGGCATAGTCTACACCATGCGGTTCGGAGTGTTCCATCCGGATTGGGCAGATCCGGATTGGGCGCCGGTGGGCAGCGTGGGAGAAGCCACAAACGGAATGCGGTGCAGCGTGGCGGCAAGGGCGCGGAAGTCAATCGGCGGAAGAAAGTTGCACGGAGGCGATCGGGTAGGAGGGAAGGGACCTGGAACTCCACCAGCGGACACGCCCCCTTAGGCCCCCGACCCCCTTTCCCTCACGCTTCAGGTTCCGTTCCGAAGAATCGACTGAGATGTGGGAAAGGGGGCCTCGGGAGACCGGCACTTGGTGGGGCATTCCGTTGGTCCGCTGCGAACCTAGAAATCTATTTGGGTAGTGGACCCACCCAACTGGATGTTCTTAATGGTGCCGACATTACCGTCGAGGGTCGAGTTGACCAGGGTCGTGTCGAACTTCTTGGCGGCGTTCTCTACCTTCACGGGAATGGTGGTCTTCTTGCGGTGCTCGACCTCGATGAAAGTGGCCTTGTCTCCCGTCACCTGCAGTTGATAGGTACCCGGCTTCAGTTGGACGGTACCCGCCTGCATAACGCGACCAAAACTCACCTCATACGACTTTGCGAAGGCGATTGACATCGAAGCAAGCGCCAGGATTCCAGCTAGAAATACGGTCTTTTTCATGACAAAATTCTCCTTATGACGTATTGACGCAACAAGTGTAAAATCGTTTCGAATGGCACCGGCGAATTAGAACCTGAGTTGGGCGCTGAACCCGCCCAACTGGATGGTCTTGAGTGCGCTGCCGTGGCCACCGGCAGCCCCTTCGATCCGGGTGTGTTTGAGCTACGTAGCGGTGCTCTCTACCTTAATATGGGGAGAGCCTTGCCGCCCTAAATCTTACGGACTTCTTCATGACGAAGTTCTCCTACGTAACTTATCGACCTGATTGGGCTGAGCCTGAACGCTGGGTGGCTTCGCCTGTCCGCCCTGCGAATTTGCGTTCAACTTGGCTCGCACTGATATAGGCGAGCGCGGCTTGCGGCTGGTTACACTTGCTACCTAGCTTCGCATCCGTAGCAGGAAGTACATTCCCACCAGTGCGAAGATCACATCGGGCGCCCAGGCCGCCATGGCCGGGTCGAGCAAACCAGCCTCCCCGATCTTGGCGAACAGCGGCTCCGTCCCGCGGTAGGCGATGGCGATCACCAGGCTCACGCCGATCCCCGTCATGGCCCCACGGCTCCCCACCATGAACCCGAATGGCACGGCGATCATGGCCAGCACCAGGGCCGCCAGCGGCACCGCAAACTTCCGGTAATACTGCACCTGGAACCGCGTGGCATTGTAACCCCGCTGTTTCAAATTGCGGATGTACGCCTGCAACTCCAGGAAATTCATCTGTTTGTCACGCACGCCTTCGGTGAGGAAGTAATTCGGCCCTTCCGTCAGTTCCGGAAAGGTCTGGGTCTTCCCCTGGAAAGGCGTGTTCTTGTCGCAGCCCAGGCCTTTATAGACGCAGCTCCAGCCATCCTCGAAGATCCACGACCCGCCGTTCAGGGACGGGCTCCAAACGGCGCGGGCGGCGGAGATCTGGCGCGTCAGGGCGAAGGTGTTCGGCTCCAACTCGAAGACGCTTACGCCGTTCATCTGCACCGCCGTGGTGTCGAAGAAATCGTAATAGTAGATCCGGGAAGGCTGGCCCGGCTGGTTCCGTCCCATCATCCAGGTGTGGTCCGTCTGCTGGTAGGTCTTGTTGGGATGGCCCAGGATTTCGTCGCGCAGCCTCTCCTGTTTCTGGTTGGCGTGCGGCAGGTAGGAGTAATCGAAGGCGAACAGCGCCCCGGCGCACAGCGTGCTCCCCAGCACCACCGGCAGGGCCAGCCTGTACAGGCTCACGCCGCAGGCCTTGAACGCGGTGATCTCGTTGTTCTTGCTGAGCACGCCGAAATTGGCCAGCACCGCCACCAGGGCGCTCAGCGGCAGCGTGTCGTAGATCAGTTGCGGCGTCAGGAAGAGCAGATACGTAAGCAGCTTGGTGAAGGTGCTGTACTTGAACGCGTTGGCCATCAGCTCGAAAAAGTTGTACATCAGGATCAGCGACACCAGTCCGGCTGCCACCAGCGCCAGGTAGAACAGGAAGTTGGTGAGCATGTAGGTATCCAGGATCAGGGGAAGCAGCGGCACCCTCCACGCGGGGCGCCGCGCGGCCTCGCCCGCCGCCTCGTCCTTGCGCCGGATTTTCGCCGTCAGCGTGCCGATCCACTGCTTAAATGCGTCCATCACGTCGCTGTCGCCGGGCAATTCCATGCGCGCCACGAACACCAAGCCGACCGCTCCCAGCACCACGTTTGGCAGCCAGGCCCCCACCGGGATAGGCAGCATCTGTTTCTTCGCCATTCCCGAGAGCCAGATCCACGCCCCGTAGTAGCAGAAGAACGCCAGGAAGATGGCGTTCACGTAGCCCGCCGACTTGCCGCCCTTGCGCGTCCCGATCCCCAGCGGAATGCCCACGAGCGCCAGCACGATGCAGGCCAGCGGAAAGGCGAAGCGGCGGTGCAGTTCGATCCCCATCTCCACCCACTCCGGCCCGCGGTACCGCAGCAGTTCCCGCGTGTTCATCGATTGCGCGGTAAAGGATTCCAGGCTGGGCGGCTTGGCGTCCAGCACCTGCTGGCTGGCCTTGCTCTCGCTGTCGTTGGATACCGAGTCCGTCCCCATCTCGTGCGTGGCCACGCCGCTGAGCGTGAGCTGGATGCGGTTGGCCTTCGGCTCGGAAACCGCGATGGCTTGCTTCGCCACCGTGATCAGCGGGCCGTTGGCTTTGGCCTTCATGCCGCTCGACCGCTCCCCTGGAGGCGTCACGTCGGCCAGGAACACCGGCGACCAGCGCGCCTGGCCGGAGTCGCCCGCCTTCACCTCGCCCACGTAGAGAATGTGGTTCGGGAAGTTCTCGTCGAACACCCGCGGCTCGATATCGGCGGAAATCTTGGTGGCTTCGATGGCCCGCATGATGGCCGTGCTCTCGCGCACCGCCAGAGGCGCCAGGCGCAGCGACGAGAAGCCCGCCAGGCCCAGCCCCAGCCCGGCGAACAGCAGCACCGGCAGAATCACCTTGCGGCTGGATACGCCCGCCGCCCGCATGGCGATTATTTCGCCGTCGCTCGCCAGGCGCCCCAGCCCGATCAGGATTCCCACCAGCACGCCGAACGGAATGGTGAACGGCAGCACCGGCGGCAACGCCCACAAAAACAGCGCCAGCACGGTTCGCGGCTCCGCATTGCTGCCCACCAAAACTTTGAAGATGGCTTCCAGCTTCTGCAGGAACACCACGAAGGTGGCCAGCAGCGTTCCCAACAAGGCGCTGGAAACCACTTCGCGGAATATGTAACGGCCGAGCAGACGCAAAATGGGGCCTCGGTTAACGCGAAATCTCGGGCGCGGGCGCGACCGGCAGCTTGGGCTGCTCATCGTCCAGCGCGCGCAGTTCCAGATCGTCGATCAGGACCGAAGGCGCAACCACGCAGGCCTCCGTGGCAAATCCGCCGAAGCCCACCAGGGCGAAGGGAGTCGAGCTGTTCATGAAGGCGAACGGCGCGGCGTCGTCCCCGGCGGCCAGAATGTCGCGCAGCGAACGCGCGTTGAGCCCGTGGAACTGCATGCCCCGCACCAGCTCCTCGCGGCCGTCGGCGTACACTCTGTAGATCAGCAGCGGCAGGCTGACGGGATGCGCGCTCCCCTGCTGCGCCATCATCACCCGCTGCGCCTCCTCGGTGGCGGCCGTCGAGGGATAGTCCATCTTGCGCACCAGCAAGCCGTATGGCTTGCCGCGGGCCTTGATTAGCTCGATCAGCTTGCCCTTCAAATCCGCGGCGGGCGTGGTTTCCGACGAGGTCACGATCAGGTTGCCGAATGCGGCCACGCTGGCGCCGCCCCGGCCCGGCATGCGCGCCCGGCCGTTGGAGCCCGCGAACCCATGCACCGGCTGCCGCGTCAGCAGGAAGCTCTTGATGACGCCCTTTTCGACCACTTGCAGCGGTTTGGCCGGCACGCCTTCGCGGTCCACGTCGTAGCTGCCGAACAGCGGCTGCCCTTTCCACTCTTTGCGCGCCGGGTCGTCCACCACGTCGAAGGAATCCGGCAGCACGCGCGCTCCCAGCCGCCCCTCCAGATCGCCCGCTGGCACGCTGCCGCCGCGCCCACCCTCGGAACGCCGCCCGAGCGTCAGGTTCTCGCCCAACACCTGGGCGAACAATTGCGCGCCCGCCGTGCCCTCGAATAGCACCGGGCCGTTGTAGTCCTCGCCCTTGGGCGCCTGCGCCAGCGCCACCACGCTGCGGGCCAGAGCCTCTGTGGCACGGCGCAACTCCGCTTCTTCAGGAAGGCCGCCCACATCCTGGGCGTGGTAAAAGGCGAAATTGCGCACCGTCGCTCCGTCCGCCGCCTGGGCCGCCGCGCGGATGCGCAGCACCGTCACGTCCTCGGGAATCTTCGCCTCGGTGCCTTCAGTGTTCTCCAGGTAGAGGCCGCCGCGGCTGGCTTCCAGATCGACGGTCGAAAACTTCACTTCCGGAAACTGCGCGAAGATCGCCGAAAGGGAGCGCACGCGGTTGGCCCAGGCATTTTCATCCACTACCAGGGGCTTGAACTCGCCCAGGTAGTGCACCGGTTCGGCGTGCGCGAAATCGTCGATCTGCTCGTTTTGGGTGATGTTGCGCATGGCCGCGCGCTTGCGCGACAGGGCTTCCACCGCGCCCTTGTAGGCCGAATCGGATTCCAGCCACAGGTAGCGGCGCATCACCGGGTAGGCATTTTCCTCGGGGAACCGTCCCAGGTCGTAGCGCGAACCGCCGCCTCCGCCGAAATTCGAGTTGTCGAACTTGTAATCGCCCACCCGCACCGTCACCTCGGGCGAGCGGAACCGGTCCCGGTGCCGCGACAGCAACCCGCCCAGGCTCGCCGACACGGCGTACGTCTCCTGCTCGTCGATGGCGTACTGGATGAAGTACGGCGGCTCCAGGTTGGGGAGCGAGAGTTTGCGGCTGCGATCGAGTTCGTCGCGCATGGCGCGGAACAGCGGATCGGGCGGTGGCGCTGGGCTCTGCGCCCAGGCCGCGGCTGACAAACCGAAAACGCAGGCTGCCGCTATCGCCGCGCGCTTGACAGACGAAAGCGTCTGTCCCACATTGCCGCGGGGAGGTGGGGCAGGCGCTACCGCCTGCCAACCGGTTCCGTTGCCGATCCTCATTGCCGGCCTCCCTGGTTCTCCTCGAGCGGCGGCGCGGGAAGTAGCGGCGGCCGGTCGTTCGACTTGGCCTTCTTTTCGATCTCGATCTCCGACACCAGAATCGCCGGCGATACCGCCGACACCGGCACTTCCCCGGACTCCGCCCCGCAATATCCGTTGAACACTTCCGCCTTGTCCCCCGTCGCCAGAATTTTGCTGAAACTCGCCAGCGGCGTGCCCACCATGTCCGCCCCGCGCACCAGTTCGTCCGGCCGCCCGTCGGCGTACACGCGGTAGACGATCACCGGTATCACCTTGAACGCCTGCACCCCGGTTCGCTGCGTGGTGGTGAACCCGCCGGTGATGTCCTCGAAGTACAGGCCGTAGGGCTTGTTCTGGCGCTTCACTTCCTCCAGCAGCAGTTGCCGCAGCCTGGCCTCCGGCACGGCGTTAGTGGATTTCACGATCAGGTTGGATTGCCGCGAGACCACCTCGTACCCCGGCTGCCGGCGCCCGTGCCCGTTGGAACTGTCGAAGCCCTTGATGGGCGACCGCGACATCAGAAACGTCTTCAGCACGCCGTTCTCGACCGCCGTAACGGGGCGCGCCTTCACACCCTCGTCGTCGTAGTCGTACCAGCCGTTCAAATCCACGGCCGCCATCTTGTGCAGCGTGGGGTCGAACACCACCGAGAGGAAATCGGGAAGCACCTTGGCGCCCACGCTCTTGGTGAAGGTCTGGCCCTCGCTCTCGTCCTTTTGCCGGTGGCCTTCGATGCGGTGGCCGAAAATCTCGTGGAAGAACACGCCCGCCGCCCGTCCGGAGAAGATCGCCGGGCCGACGAAAGGCTCCGCCTCGGGCGCGGTCAGCAGCTTGGTGAGGTCGCTGGCCACGCGGTCGATGGCGGCCATCAGCGTCTTCTCGTCGGGCAACCCCGCCGCATCCACCGCCTGGAAGGTCTCGTAGGTGATCAGATCCGTGCCGTCGCCGGCCTTGGCCGACGCGCTAATCATCACGCCGGCGAACCCGCGGCCATGGCGCAGGCGCGACCCCTCGGTGTTGACGAAGTAGCGCGTGTCGGTCTGCGCCGTCACCGCAACGTGCGAGGTCAGCACGGTGGGATAGTCCTTGAAGCGCGCCGAGAGCCTGCGGATGCGTTCGCGCCACAGGGCCTCGTCGAACTTCAACTCGACCGGCTTCTCTTCCATCACGGATGGCGGTTGGGTGGAGAAATCGTCCGAATCGTCGGCATCGGCCACGCGCACCTGGGAGCTGGTTTGGATGCGCATGAAGCGCTCGGCCGCCATGCGGTAGGCGCGGTCGGTATCCAGCCACAGGCGGCGCTTGATGGAGTTGACGGAATCCTCGAAGCTCACGAGCGAGCCCGAAGTGAACTGGCCCTGGGCGCCGCCACCCTGTCCGCGCGCGCGGTGGTAATTGTCCATTTTGGGCGAGCCCACCCGCACCGAAACATCCAGTATGCGGCTCTTCCCCTGCGAAAGCGGTTCGATGGTGCCCAGCGACCCGGCGAAAGAGCGGTATTCTCCCTCGGTCACCTCGTAGCTCATGTAGTACGGCGGAGCCTCGGCCTTCTCCTTCAAGACGGAGAAGTTGCGGTTCAGTTCCTGGGACATGGCGTCCAGCAGGACGGAGGTCTGCGCGGCGGCGGGGAAGGCCCCGGCAACGATCAGAGCCAGGCGAAAGGCAGTTTGGGAGGCCAAGAACTCAGGATAACATCCCCCTGCGGACGGGATTGTTGTGGGGCAGGCTGGCAGCCTGCGGCGGGTTGTCAACCCGCCTTCCCGGGCCTCTTCGGAACTGCCCGGCGGTAATGCGTCGCTTGCTCACCCGCTGGGCCGATTAACAATCGGCCGCAGGCTGACAGCCTGCCCCACAAAACAACCGGCGCGGCATGCGCAGAAACTGCTGGATAGTAGTAGAATCTACGCTGGCGGCTCGGGGGCCGGGCCGTTTTCGCGGTGAATGGCGTCCAGCACGCCGTTGACGAACTGCACCGAGTCTTCGCCCGAAAACTTGCGCGCGAGTTCCAGAGCCTCGTCGATGACCACCGCGGCTGGCGTTCCGGCATAGGTCATCTCATACACCCCAAGCCGCAGGATGTTGCGGTCCACGGCGGGCATGCGTTCCATCCGCCAGTTGTCGGCATGTTTGGCGATGCGCTCGTCAAGGGCGGAGACGTGCTCCACGGCGCCGCTGGTCAGCTCCATCGCGAACGAGTCGCGGCCGGGATGCTCCTCGGAATACAGCGAGTCGAAATAGGCGCTATAGACTTCTTCGAGCGGTTGCCGCCGCGCGTCCCATAGGAACAGCAACTGGAGCGCGCGCTGCCGCGACCTGCTACGGGCGGGCATCCCTATTTTGCCTGGCGCAGGCTGCGCATCAGGTTGGCCATTTCGATGGCGCTCATGGCCGCGTCGAAGCCCTTGTTGCCGCCCTTGGCGCCGGCGCGGTCGATGGCCTGTTCCAGCGTGTTGGTGGTGAGCACGCCAAACGCCACGGGCACGCCGGTTTCCATGGCGACGTGGGCAATCCCCTTGGCCGCCTCCGCGGAAACGTAATCGAAGTGCGGCGTTTCGCCGCGGATCACCGCGCTCAGGCAGATCACCGCATCGTAGCGGTGCTGGCGGGCCAGTTCGCCGGCCACCATGGGCACTTCCCACGAACCGGGGACCTTGACGACGTCCACCATCTCCGGATCGGCGCCGGTGCGGACAAGCGCGTCTTCGGCGCCGGCTAGCAGGCGCTCCGAGACGAAGTTGTTGAAGCGGCTGACCACGATGGCGAATCGCAATCCCGCGGCCGAAAGCTGGCCTTCAAACACTTTGGACATAGTGGTACCCCACGTAGGATCAGTGTAACATCAGCCTCTGTGGGATAATCGGATGAGCACCCCCACGACAGATGGACCGCGAATTCATACGTAATTTCTCTATCATTGCCCACATCGACCACGGCAAATCCACGCTGGCCGACCGGCTTCTCGAAACCACCGGCGCCCTTTCCCAGCGGGAAATGATGGAGCAGGTTCTGGACACCATGGACCTGGAGCGCGAGCGCGGCATCACCATCAAAGCCCACGCGGTGCGCCTGAACTACCGCGCCGATGACGGCAACCAGTACCAGTTGAACCTAATCGATACGCCCGGCCACGTGGATTTCTCCTACGAAGTTTCGCGCAGCCTGCAGGCATGCGAGGGCGCGCTGCTGGTGGTGGACGCCTCGCAGGGCGTGGAGGCGCAGACGCTGGCCAACACCTACCTGGCGCTGCACCACAACCTCGAGATCATTCCGGTGATCAACAAAATCGATCTGCCGGCGGCCGAACCGGAGCGCATCAAGCGAGCAGATCGAGACCATCATCGGCCTGGACACGCGCGACGCGGTGATGGCCAGCGCCAAATCCGGCATCGGCGTGCACGAGATTCTGGAAGCCATCGTACACCTGGTGCCGCCGCCCAAGGGTTCCTACGATGCGCCGCTGCGGGCGCTGATTTTCGACTCGTGGTTCGACACCTACCGCGGCGTCATCATTCTGGTGCGCGTGCTGGACGGGCGGCTGCGCATCGGACAGAAGATCCGCCTGTGGCGCAACGGCCAGATCTACGAAGTGGAAGCGCCTGGGCTACCAGGCGCCCAAGGCCACGCCCTGCGACGAGCTCTCGGCCGGCGAGGTGGGGTTCCTCTCCGCCAACATCAAGACCGTGTCCGACGCCAAGATCGGCGACACCATCATGGACGACGAGAACCCCGCCTCGGAGCCGCTGCCCGGGTTCGAAGAGATCAAGCCCATGGTGTTCGCGGGCCTGTACCCGGTGGAATCGCACGAGCACGGGCTGCTGCGCGACGCGCTCGAAAAACTGCGGCTCAACGACAGCGCCTTCAACTTCGAGCCGGAGAACTCCGTGGCGCTGGGCTTCGGTTTCCGCTGCGGGTTTCTGGGTCTGCTGCATCTCGAGATCGTGCAGGAGCGCCTGGAGCGCGAGTTCAATATCGACCTCATCACCACCGCGCCGGGCGTGCGCTACCGCGTCACCACCACCGTGGGCGACGTGATCGAGATCGACAATCCCACCAAGTTTCCCGACCCGAGCGAGATCAAGCAGATCGAAGAGCCCATCATCGACGCCACCGTGATCACCCGCGAGGAGTACCTGGGCGGCATCCTCAAGCTGCTGGAAGAAAAGCGCGGCACGCAGAAGAAGTTCGAATACCTGGGCGGCGGCCGCGTGATGCTGGTGTACGAGCTGCCGCTGAATGAGATCGTGCTGGATTTTTACGACCGCCTGAAATCCTGCTCGCGCGGCTACGCCTCGCTGGACTACCACCTGTCCGGCTACCGCGTATCGCCGATGGTGCGTCTGGACGTGCTGGTGGCGGGCGACCCGGTGGACGCGCTGTCGCTGATCGTGCATCGCGAATTCGCCTACGACCGCGGCAAGGAGCTGATCTCGCGCCTGCGCAAACTGATCCCGCGGCAGATGTTCGAAGTGGCGTTGCAGGCCGCGATCGGCAACAAGATTGTGGCGCGCGAGACCATCAAATCGATGGGCAAGAACGTGCTGGCGAAGTGCTACGGCGGCGACATTTCGCGCAAGCGGAAACTGCTGGAGAAACAGAAGGAAGGCAAGAAGCGGATGAAGCGCGTGGGCCGCGTCGAGATTCCGCAGGAGGCATTCCTGGCGGTGCTGAAGGTGGGGCAGGAAGAAGCGGAGTAGGCAAAACCGCTACGCGCAGAGCGGTTTTCGACGCTAACTTACTGATTCTTCAGAGAACGGACCGCTACGGCGTAGCGGTTGCCGTTTGTGGCGGTGCCTACTTCACCGCAAATCCAACCACCAGCCAGCGATCAACGCGCTGCTCGACGTCAAATTGAAAGATGTGATCCATTCCTATCTCCACGCGCTTCCGCGATGCGCTGGCGCGCTTGATTTCAAGGCCTGCCACACCCGACAAATAGGGCGGAATATCGCGGACGATCAGTTGAGCCACGGTGGGCGATCCACAATAGGCGAGCACGGCCGGGTAGTCGCGTGCCTGAGCATGCTCGATCACCCTTGCGATGGGCACAAGATCCGGGCGGCTGAAGACAGTGCCCGTGAAGTGTACGCGGTCGCCGGAGATATCGTACGAGTTGACCGCGCAAAGGTTCGGGTGGTCCCAAGTGTCCAGCGGGGAATGCCAGCAATATGGCAGCGAGAGGAGTGGGCCATGGGTTTGAGGTTCGCCAACCGCTGGGAACTCTTCCTCGGGCTTATCAGTGGTCAAGCCGGGCTGGCTCGGGTTCCCTTCGAGCTTGATGAACTCGTCGAGGGCCTCCTCTGACTGAGGGTTCCACTCGTAGGCGTAGTAACCGACCGCCTGACCATTGCCGCAGCCAAGAGTGCCGAACTCGGCCAGGAAGCGTGGGTTTCTAGCTGGGCCGCGTTCAAGGGGAGTCAATTCTAACCAGTCGAGCATGCCTTCGCCTGGCTTGAACAGGTGGTCGTCCTCCGCCCCGACATACTGCCATCGGTCGGAGCGTGTGCTCGTGGCGCGGTTCTGAAAGCTTGCGAAGAAGGCGAACGTGGCCCGGTTGCGAAAGGTCATCTTCACGGCCAGAGCGGGCGGCAGATTGAGCACCTCGAAGTGGAAGCGTTTTTCCTCGGGCCATCCCTTGTTGGCCGCCGCGCTCAAGCGCTGCAACTTCTCAAGTGCCCCGATTGCCCGGGCTCGCGGACCGCCGTGCGCTTGGTCCGGGCCGGAGCTCCCGTTGAGTCCCCTGGCCACAGCATCTCTCGCCCGCTCAAAGACCTGATACTCGAGGTCACTGAAGTCCTCCCCTTGATCGCTGCAAAGGTAGGGTGGCGCCGCTGTGAACTTCTTGAGGAGGTCCTCAAAGGTGGGCTGCGGCTTCGGCCGCTGGTGGCCGCGCGTCCCGCAGCCTAAGCCGATAGCCAGCGGCACGGCAGCCAAGATGGCCAGCACGAGACAACTCGGGACAAGTTTCTGTTCGATCAGCACACTCCGAGTCTATAAGGCGACCGGGCCGGTTTCCACCGCGACGGGCGGCGCGCCGAGCTCAATGCCTGAACAGCGCTTCAATCTCCCGGCTGCCGCGAACCACATGGAGCACCAAGACATCCCCATCATCGACGCGGTAGATGATGACGTACTCCCCCGCAACGAAACTGCGCAAGCCCGGGCGTAAATCCCCGTCGCGGCGGCGCCCAGCATGGGGAAAGCGGGCCAGAACGGCGAATCTATCGGTAATGGAATCGATCACGCGGTCGGCAACGTCAATGCTCCCACTCTCCGCAGCTATGTAGCACCAGATGCCGTCAAGCTCGGCTTCGGCTTCCGGTGCGAGACGGTGAGCCATCAGCGGGCAAATGCTTGCAGTGCCGCAAGGCGGGCGCGTCCACGTTGCTTCACTTCGCTGGCGAGGTCGCGCACGGACTCTTCCGTGATGATGCGGCCTTCACCGCGGGCGAGCGAAGCCTCGGCCCGATCGACTGCGGCGAGGATCTCCAGACGGGTGCGCTCACGCTCTTCCCATAGGGCCAAGGCTTCCTGCACGGCGTCCTCTTCGGCATGCAGGCGGCCGCTCAGGATTGCCAGCCGGGCAAACGCCGCTTGGTCTGGGGTGAACTGGACTTCCATTGTCTTTATGGTACGCGGGTTTTGGCGCCGCTGCAAGCGCGCGAATAATCACGCGGCCACTTGCCTGCGGTGCGGCGGCAAGTATGTCGAAAGTGGCCGTATCCCACCTCAGCCGGCCGGGTCAATTTCGACCACCCCCGCGAAACTCACTGGCGCGGGAATTGCCAGGCCTTCTCCGCGCATGCCCTCAAGATGAAACTCGAGGGCCTCGTGGAGCAGGCGTTCCACCTCGTCACGCGAATCGCCAACGGAGATGACGCCTGGAAGATCGGGGATGTGCGCCCCCCAGGAGGCTGGTCCCTTCTCGTAAATCACGGTGTACTGCATCGGTCCTCCTTCGTTCCTTCCGGACCCGCGCTGCCAGGAATTGCCCGCAACGTTTCCAGCCATCGCCGCGGAAATGCCGCAGCCGCGCGGGTCCACCTGTGCTACAGTTCAGGATAATATGGCATCCCGAAGCGTCAACAAAGTAACTCTGCTTGGGCATCTCGGCAAGGACGCCGAGACCAAGTTCACGCCGTCCGGAGTTGCGGTCACCAATTTTACGTTGGCCACATCCCGGCGCTGGAAAGACCAACAATCGGGCGAGTGGAAGGAGGAGACCGAGTGGCACCGCGTGGTGATGTGGCGCTCCGAGAACGTCTCCAGCTATCTGCTCAAGGGGAAACAGATATACATCGAAGGCCGCTTGCAGACCCGCAGTTGGGAGGACAAGGAAGGCCAGAAGCGCTACACCACGGAAGTGGTCGTGGACGACCTGATCCTGCTGGGCGGCCGCGGCGATTCCGGCGGGCCTCCGGGAGAGTTCGATCAGCAACCGCGTCCGGTATCGGCGCCGCGCAGTTCCCGGCCACCAGCCGCGGCCACGGCTTCGCCCGCCGCTCCGCCCGACGATTTCAACCAGGGGATCACGGACGACGACGTACCGTTCTAGGCTACTCGGCCGCCAGCCGGCGCTAACTGCGGCCTACAGCGCCGCTTTCAGATTCCGGCGGTAGCCTTCGAACGCCTGCCGCCCGGCGGGAGTCAGCTTGAGCAGGGTCTGCGGGATCTTGGCGCGAAACGTCTTGGTGATCTCCACGTAGCCGGCTTCCTCCAGGCGCGAGAGATGGCTCGATAGCGTCCCTTTGTTCATTTCCGTCTCGTGCTGCAGATAGAGGAAGTCGGCTTGCTCCACGGCGAAGAGCAGCGCGGCAATCATGAGCCGGCCCGGTTCGTGGATCACGCGGTCGAGGTCCGCGATATTCTGGATCGCCCTGTTCATTCCGCCGCCTGTTCGGGGGCCTGGGTGCGGCTCAGGTACAGACACAGAGTGATCGCGCCCGAAACGAGTAAGGTTGCGCCCACGAACAATGACTCCAGCAGCCAGGACCCAACCGTGCCTGGCGGAACCCTCAGACCAGCGGCGGAATCGTGGGCGATCGATTCCAGCACCCCGGTTGGAAGACTCGCGACGGCCAGGGAACCGGCAGCCAGGACCGCGGCCACCAGCCACTTCCATTGCGCCATTCTCCCAATACCGTAGGCGTACGTGGGCACGAGGATCAGCCCCATCATGGCGGCTGGGTTGACATGGCGGTCGATCAACAGAGTGACAACAGCGGAAGTGGTCACAACGGTAAGTACCATCGGCGCGATCCTCGCCTTGGCGTCCCGGCGATATTCGACGAAGCCCGTACGGGGGTAGGTGATCCGCTGCTTCAAGAACTTCGCTCCGAAATGGATCACGATGACCATCAAGACCACGTACAGCATCAGGAACCAGACCTGGTGCCACACGGATTTGCTGGTGGTAAATGCCTGCATCCAACTGTTCAGGCTGTAGCCCAGCATCATCACGCCGATGCCGATTTCGCCGAGCCCATCGATGTTGTAGTACCGAAAAGGCTGTTCCAGATAGGATCGGACTTGTTCGTTGGTATTCATGCCTACTAGTTTGTGTCACCAACCCGTTGAAGTCAATATAGCAAATCTCAACGGTCCGTAAGGCAGCCCATCTATCTCGCCATCAGGAAAATCCGAGTCACGCCAGCAAGCACCACCCGAATTACTAGAAGCAACGTTGACTTCTGGCGCGGACGAAGTCACCATATTTGTTCCCGGCGGGATCGCGGAAGGTGTATATCATACTCCAGGAGAATATCGCAGTGGAACGCAAGCAGTGGGAAGGCCGCGTCATCGAGGGTCGGTTCCTCCTGCGCCAGTACCTGGGCGGCTCCCCGCACAGCGCAGTGTACCTGACGGAAGTTGGCGACGGGGCGCAGCGGAAGGCCGCGGTCAAGCTCGTGCCGGCCGATTCCGGCACCGCAGATGCGTGGACGTTGCGGCGGGAACTGGCGGCGAAGTTGTCCCATCCCGGACTGCTGTCCATATATAGCTTCGGCACCTGCCGCATCGACGACACTGTCTGCGCCTACGTTGTCATGGAGCAGAGCGACGAAGATCTGTCGCAGGTGATTCCCACGCGGCCGCTGACCGTGGCCGAGGCGCGCGAGTTGCTGTTGGCCGTGGTCGAGATTCTGAAGTACGTCCACGGGAAGGGCTTCGTGCACGGCCGCCTGATTCCCGCCAACCTCATGGCCGCCAGCGACCGGATCAAGATTTCGAGCGACGGGTTGATGCGGGCCGGAGATTCCAGCGGCGAACTCTGGGAGTTCAATCCCAACGACCCACCCGAGAGCCACGGCGGCATGACTCCGGCCGGGGATGTGTGGTGGCTGGGCATGACCCTGGTTGAGGCATTGACGCAACATCTGCCCGCCTGGGACCCGAAACGGGCGGATGACCCGGCCGTGCCCGAAACGCTCCCGGCGCCATTCCGCGATATCGCGCGCCGGTGCCTGCGTACCGATCCCCGGTCGCGCTGCACGCTGGCGGAGATATCGCAGGCCTTGCAGCCGGCGCGGCCCGCGACGCCGGAACGAAGCCGCACAGCCGCGCCTGCCTCCGCCAAGCCGGCGGCACCGGAAGGGACCCGGAAGCGAAAGTATTTGTTGCCAGTGGCGGTTGCCGTCCTGGCAGGCGTGTTCGTGACCGGGGCGATCCTGACGCGCCTCCAGCCTGAGAACTCATCCGCCGGGACCGCGGCTGCTCCTCCTGTGGCCCAGGAAGCGGCAGCGGCCACGAGCCCGCAAACCGTGCAGCCCGTCAGCACTCCGCCCGAGGCGCCAGCACCGGCCGCAGGGGAAATAGCGCCGGCCGCCACCGCGCCGGCGGCTGCGGAGCCTCCCGCCGCACCCGAACCTGCACCCGCACCCAAGCCCGCTCCCACGGCATCCGCACCAGTGGGCGATAGCCAGGCCGGGGACGGAATCATCCGCCATATGCCTGAGATTCCCGCGTCCTACTTCGCGACCATTACCGGCAGATTCACGGTGAGTGTGCGGGTGACGCTAGATCCGTCCGGCTCCGTGGTAGATGCGGCGCTGGACTCGCGCCCGAACAGTGTGTACTTCGACCGGGTTTCAGTTGAGGCGGCGCGGCGCTGGAAGTTCAAGCCCGGCGACAGCGGCGCCACCCGCGTGGTGCGGTTTGACTTCAGCAGAGAGGGTTGCACGGCACGCTAGGCGGCCACCACGCGCGGCGGGCGCTTCCCCTTCGCGGGCAGGATGGTGTGGCCTTCGGCGCGCAGTCTCTCGGCCTGGCGGCGGACCCCGCCAGGGAACTTGAGGTATAGCGATCCATCGTCCTTCACCACGCGCCAGTAGGGCGTGATACGAGTCTTTCCAGCTTGCGCATCCTCCTCGGCGGCCTCGGCGGCGATGCGCACAAAGAGGCCGGTTACCAGAGGGCACGCGATGCTGGTCATGTGCTCGGCGGCCAGGATTTCGCGGATGCCGCCGACGGTGACGACCCGCCCTTTGGGGACTTTACGCATGACTGCCTCGACCTGGCGCGGGCTGGGGAGCAGCATGCTGCCCGGACCACTCTTCTTCTGCAAGGCTGGTGGTATGTCGACCACCTTGGGCAGGTTCGGATTTTCCATCTTCTCCCGCCAGGTTCGGCGCGTCTTCATGCGAACAGTATACCGGCGGACGCGGCGTGGGAAAAGGTCTCATTCATGCTCACTCATGCTCGTCTCCGGCCGGAGCGGCTTCGGGCGGGTTCCGCCGGGCCCTGGGTTTGCGGCGGCGCGTCGAGCCACTCATCTCCTGCAGGCGCTCCAAACTTAGGATTGCCGCGTCCAAACTTGCCAACTCCTCGCGCAATTGGGTCAAAACCTTCTCCAAATCCATGGGTCGTTCCATGAGAATAGAACGTTTCGCGTGAGAATCAAATCGGGGAAAACCGGCTGGCCGACCAGGGAGGTGCCGCCGGCTTGACGCCGATGCACCCGTCCCCCGAGGAGCGGAACGCGTATGAGGCGGAAGTCCTGCTGGGAACTGCCGGGGCTCCAAACCCGTCAAACTACTTGTGGAGCCGCTTTCTGTTGCCATCAGTTATCGGTGACTCCCCTAGCTGCGGCTTTTGAAACAGGTTATCCGAAGTAAGGACAATAAGTATTGCAGAGGGCGTGGCTCAGGATTACGAAAGAGGGTCTATACTGGAATTTCAGGTGAGGAAGATCCTGATGCGGAAAGGAGACATCCGAGTGGACCAGGCACAGAGAGCCGGTTCCGCCGGAAGTCGGGTTACACCGTCGGAAGGGCTAGCGGAACTTGTCTCGCGGGGAGAACCGGTTCGCATGGCCGAATGGGCCGGGCGCTGGCTGGCGCGGTTAGATGGCTGGCTCTGGGAGTGAGGTTCCTTCTGGCAGATGGCGATGGGCGGCATGGTATCGGGTGAGGCGAAACGGCGACGCGGGCCCGCCGTACTGCGCCAGTTGGAACTGGAGCGGCAGCGGTTGGCGCGGGAGTTGCACACCGGCGTAGGGCAGACACTGGCGGCGATGCGCCTGCAGTTGGAAACCATCGCGCGGCACTTTCCCGAGCCTCCGGATGAGGCGCAGGCCGCGCTCGACCGCCTTTCATTGTTGGTGCTCGACGCTGCCGGGCAGGTTCGCGGCGTTTCGCGGCGGCTGCACCCACCGGAATGGCAGAGGCTGACGATAGAGGAAGCGGTGCGCCAATTGTGGGAGTTGAGCGGCATTCCGCAAAGCCGGCAAGGGTCGATGAAGATCGATGCGTTGCCGGAGCAGCCGGACCTGCCGGTCAAGGTATTGGTTTACCGGGCGCTGCAGGAAGCGCTTTCGAACGTGGTGCGGCATTCGCAGGCAACCCGGGTGAACGCCGTTTTGGAGAGCGGCGATGGCCGGTTGTATTTGACGGTAGAGGACAACGGAGTGGGGTTCGATGTGGAAGCCCTGGAGGCGGCGCCGGCAAGCGTGGCAGCCGGTATCGGGCTGCGTTCGATCCGGGAACAGGCGGCGTGTCTGGATGGCACGTTGGACGTGGAAAGCGGACCACAAGGCACGAAACTGACGCTTTCGGTTCCGTATCGCCAGGAATGGCCCTAAACCTGTTGTTTTCGCGCATATCTGCTCGGTGACCGCAAACGAGGGCGCTGTGCCCGGCAGATGGCGGCAGGAGAATAGATGGTCGAAGCGATGGATGCAACGGTAGTGCTGGCCGACGATCAGGCGATCGTGCGGGAGGGCATTGCATCGCTGTGCCGGGACCACGGGATTCGGGTTCTTGGTCAGGCCGCGGATGGCACACAGGCGTTGGAGATGGTGTTGAGTCTGAAGCCGGATTTCGCAATCCTGGACCTGCTGATGCCGGGCTTGACTGGCTCCGAAGTGATCCGGCGGCTGCGGCAGGCGGCATACCCAGGCAAGTTGTTAGTCCTCTCCTTCAGCCAGGAGGACGCCATGGTGATGGAAGCCTTGCGCGCCGGGGCCGACGGGTACCTGCTGAAGGACGGCCCGTTCCGCCACCTGCTGGACGCCATCAACTTCGTTCGCGACGGAGGAGTCTACGTTTCGCCGCTGCTGCGCGGCGCGGGCCTGTTTACCAGGGCCGAACGGCGCGTGCAAAGCGACCCCATGGCTTCGCTCAGCCCCCGCGAGATGGAAGTGTTTTCCTACCTCGTGAACGGGCTGCGGGCTAAGGACATCGCCGAGTTGCTGGACATCAGCCCCAAGACGGTGGATACCTATAGGGCGAGTCTGATGCGCAAACTAAACGTCCATGACCTGGTGGGCCTGGTGAAGTTCGCCATCGAGCGAAATCTGACTAGCACCGCCGCTGCGCAACACTAAAGTCTGGACACCCCGTTTGGCGAACGGGGCTGCGCGAGAGCTACCTGCGGCCTTGGGTCAAAGGCGGAATTTCACCCAATAGCTCGTAGTCTTTTCACCCATCCCAGCCATGTTGGGAAATCCAAGATCTCGTGCAGGATTTTCCTACATATAGAAAACACAAGGATTGCACCGCCAATTACCACCACGTGGCATTTGGTTGGCGGAGTGCTTAAGTGAAACGACCAGTATCACCAGAAGTTTGCGGTGGTAGGGTGAATCCACGCCCACGTGGGGCGCTCTTTGTCAGAACCTGCTGGCGGTGCACTGCGGTTCGGGTTATCACCCGATGGTGGTGCTCCCGGAATGTGGCGTATTTTATTGCTATTGGAGATGAAGCATGCGGTCTCGAATCTCAGCGTATCCGTTAGTACGGTTGGCCCTGGCGCTGGTTGTTATCGCGGCGTCGGTGGCGCTGGTGAGCGCCGGCAGGAAGGCAAGTTTTTCACCGCACGATAAGGCGTATTACGCCGACCCCGCGGTGATCGAGTACGTGCAGCCGGGCCTGGCGTTCTCGGTGGTCTCTGCAAGTATCGCCGCCAATGGCACCGTAACCGTAGATTATAAGGTTACGGATCCGACGGGCGCGCCTCTGGACTTGGCTGGTGTGGTTACGCCGGGCGCAATCTCCCCGCGCTTTGTGCTCGGCTACATAGCCCAGGGCAGCACTCAGTTCACATCCTACTGGCAAAGTTCGTCGACAAATGCCACAACCGGGTTCGTCGCCACACGGGCCTCGGGCGATACCGGTGGTACGTCGCAGACGGTCGCGGTTGGCGAATATATCTACACCTTCGGGAACAAGGTGCCTACGACCTTCGACCCCACGGTCACCAACCGGATGGGGATCTACGGGTCGCGCAATTTGACGACGTGGAACCTGGGCACGAGCTACGCCGACACCACATTCGACTTCGTCCCCAACGGGGCAAAGGTGACGGTTACTCGGGACGTGGTCCGCACGGCCAGTTGCAATCAGTGCCATGACTCGCTGGCGTTCCATGGCGGCTCGCGGCGCAGCGTGCAACTCTGCGTCATCTGCCACCAGCCGCAGACGCAGGACACGAATGGCAACACCGCCGATTTCAAGGTGATGATCCACAAGATCCACATGGGAAGCCAGCTTCCCAGCGTGGTGGCGGGCGGAAGCTACGCCTTGGGCTCGACGGACTGGTCCACGGTGGTTCTGCCTTCGAACCCGGAGCGGTGCACGTTCTGCCACCAATCGACGGCGACGGCCGGCGCCACGCAACCCGACAATTGGAAGACCAATCCCAGCCGGGCAGCCTGCGGCGCCTGCCATGACGACGTCAATTTCGCCACTGGTCAGAACCACGTCAACCTGCCGCAGGCGGACGACAAGCAGTGCGCGCAGTGCCACATTCCATCGCTGGGTGAATTCGACGCGTCCATAACCGGGGCGCACACCATTCCGACGGAATCGGCCGCGGCGCCGGGGATCAACCTGGCGATCACTAAGGTGACCAATGGCGTTGCCGGAAAGGCCCCCACCGTCACCTTCACAATAAAGGATAACTCTGGCGCCGGGATTCCCATGAGCGCCATGACGGGCGGATCGAACCGGCTGGCGCTGGTGATGGCCGGGCCTACCTCGGACTATGGCTATACCAGCTTTGGTTCGGACGTTACCACACCCGGGTATGTCTCCGAGAACCCCGTGCCAACGGCGTCCTGCGGATCGGACGGCACCTGCAGCTACACCTTCACCCACTCGATTCCCGCTGCCGCCACCGGAAGCTACGCCATAGGCATCGAAGGACGCCGGGGGCTGACCTTGGACGCCGGAACGGTGATTCAGCAGACCACGGAATACGGCGCTATCAACAAGGTCTTCTACTTCTCAGTGGACGGTTCGCCGGTGGTGCCGCGGCGCACAGTGGTTGCCGTCGCCAACTGCAACAAGTGCCACGCGCGGCTATCGCTGCACGGCGAGAACCGCAACCAGATCGAGATGTGCGTGCTGTGCCATAATCCCACCGAGAACGACGCCTCGGTGCGCTCCACGTCCACCGTGGCGGCGGACAAGACGCTGCCGCCGCAGAGCGTGAACTTCGCGCTGCTGGTTCACAAGATCCATACCGGCGTGAACCTGGCAGCCTTCAACCAGACCTACATCGTGGTCGGGTTTGGCGGGAGCCATAACGATTTCAGTGGCGTGCGCTACCCGGCGATGAGCCCCTCGGGCGCGGTGCACGACACCACCGATTGCGCCATGTGCCACGTGAACGGATCGGAATCGGTGCTGCCCATCGGCAAGAACGCGGTGCTGGATCCGCAGGGCCTGTTGAGCCCGTCGCCGGCCACCACCGCCGCCTGCACGGCCTGCCACCTGAACCTTTCGGCCTTTGCGCACGCGGTGCAGAACACCAACGCGAAATTCGGCGAGAGCTGCCAGGTGTGCCACGGCACCGGCGCGGATTTCGCGGCTACCCAGGTACACGCCGGATTGTAAGCCCCGGCGCACGATGGCAACGGTTTCCTAATGGAGAAACGTATGCGGATTCCAATTTCGGTTTTCGCCGTAGGGCGTTACGTCGCGGTATTGTCGCTGATCGCCGGCTCGGCGGCGCTGATGCGCGGGGATAGAAAGCCCTCCTACTCGCCTCACGAGAAGGCATACTACGCCAGCCCGAACCTGGTAGCGTATGTGCAACCCGGGCTGATGTTCACCATCGTCTCGGCGACGGTGGCGGCGGACGGGACGATCGCAGTGGACTACAAGGTGACCGATCCCAACGGCGCGCCCCTGGACATCACCGGTGTGGTGACGCCCGGCACGGTATCGGTGAGCTACCTGGCGGATTACATCGGCGCCGGGCAGAGCCAGTTCACGTCCTACTTCACGCGGACGGTGACCGCCGCAACCGGCGGCGCCACCGCTACCCAGGCCACTGGAGACTCCGGCGGCACGCTGAAGACCGTGGCATTGGGCGAGTACATTTACACTTACAAGGGCAAGGCCTCCACCGCGAACGCCGCGTTGACGCACCGCGTGGGTATTTACGGCTCCCGCAACCTCACCACCTGGGGCCTGGGAACCAACTACGCCGACGCCACTTTCGACTTCGTCCCCAACGGCGCCAAGGTCACCGTGGTTCGCGACATCGTGCGGACGCCCGACTGCAACTCCTGCCACGATTCGCTCGCGGAGCACGGCGGGTCGCGCAAGAGCGTGCAACTGTGCATCATGTGCCACCAGCCGCAGACCGTCGATCCCAATACTGGCAACACGCTGGACATGCCGGTGCTGATCCACAAGATTCACATGGGCAGTTCGCTGCCCAGCGTGGTGGCCGGGGGCAAGTACCAGATTGTCGGTTTCCAGAATTCGGTCAACGACTTTTCCACCGTGGTGTATCCCGCCGACGTGCGGCGCTGCCAGACTTGCCACAACCCGAAGAACGGCGCGGCGCAGACCAACGCCTGGATGACCACGCCCAACCGCGCGGCTTGCGGAGCCTGTCACGACGACGTGAATTTCGTCACCGGCGTGAATCACCAGAGCCTGCCGCAGGCCGACGACACGCAATGTGCCACGTGCCACATTCCGCAGGGCACGCAGGAATTCGACGCGTCCATCCTCGGGGCGCATACCATACCGACACAATCCGTGACGGCTCCCGGAATCAACCTGGCAATCACAAAGGTTACGAACGGCACTCCCGGGAAAGCGCCGACGGTCACGTTCACCATTAAGGACAACAGCGGCGCGGGGATTCCCATGAGCGCCATGACGGGCGGCTCGAACCGCCTGGCGCTAGTGATGGCCGGGCCCACGTCCGATTACGGGTACACCAGCTTCGGCTCCGATGTGACCACGCCCGGGTATGTTTCCGAGAACCCCGTGCCCACGGCAAGCTGCGGCTCGGATGGCACCTGCACCTATACCTTCACGCACGCGGTTCCAGCCAAGGCCACGGGGACCTACGCCATCGGCATCGAAGGCCGCCGCGGGTTGACCTTCCCGGCGTCCTACAACCAGCCCGCCACAGAGTACGGCGCCACTAACAAGGTCTTCTACTTTTCGGTGGACGGATCGGCGGTGGTGCCGCGGCGCACGGTGGTCTCCATCAGCAACTGCAACAACTGCCACGTGCGCCTGTCGCTGCATGGAGAGAACCGCAACCAGATCGAAATGTGCGTCCTCTGCCACAACCCGACCGAGAACGACGCCTCGGTGCGGTCCACTTCCACCGTGGCATCGGACAAAACGCTGCCACCGCAGAGCGTGAACTTCACGCTGCTGGTTCACAAGATCCACACGGGTGTGAACCTGGCTACCTTCAACCAGACCTATGTCGTGGTCGGATTCGGCGGCAGCCACAACGATTTCAGCGGCGTGCTCTATCCCACCATGGGGCCGACGGGCGCTACCGGCGACACCGCCAAATGTTACATGTGCCACGTGAACGGTACCGAGCAGGTGTTGCCCATCGGCAAGAACGCGGTTCTGGACACGCAGGGGCTGCTCAGCCCGGCTCCGGCGACCACGTCGGCGTGCACGGCGTGCCACCTGGACCTATCCACCCTGGCGCACGCGCAGCAGAATACCGACCCGAAGTTTGGTGAGTCTTGTGACGTTTGCCACGGCGCGGGCGCGGCTTATGCCGCGACACAGGTACATGCGGGGAAGTAAGCTAGTATCATCCTGAAACGGGAGACGACCTCTATGCTCGGACTGCCGCTGCCGCACGGGCCGCGGGCCGCATGCCTGGGAGCCGCGGCGCTACTGGCCCTGGTAAGCGCCGGTGGCGCTCAAGACAAGGCACCAGCGCCCGCGACCGCGCCGGCCGCACCGGCCCCTGCCAAGCCCGCCGAGTACATCGGCTCGGAAATGTGCGCGGCCTGCCACGAAGACATCAGCAAGGCCTTCGACAAGAATCCCCATCACGCAGTCGAGGCCGGCAAGAAGTGGCACTTTGAAACCAAGGCGTGCGAAGCCTGCCATGGGCCGGGCAGCAAGCACATGGACTCGATGAGCGCCGCCGACATCCTGAATCCGCCGTCCATGAAGCCGGCCGAGGCGGACCGCCTGTGCCTCACCTGCCACCTCAATCAGCCCGCCCACGCCGGGCGCATCAACTCGCAGCCACGCCCGCAACCAGGTGAGCTGCGTGGCGTGCCACTCCATCCACAAGAACGGGCCCAACGGCCTGGTGCCCCGCAAGCCGGCGGAAGTGAACGCGCAGTGCGCCGGCTGCCATGCCGATATCTGGGCCAGCTTCCAGCGGCCCTACAAGCACCGCCTGCCGGAAGGGGCAATGAGTTGCACGGATTGCCACAACCCGCACGGCAACTCGACGGCGCGCACGGTGCAGGCGGCCATCGGCAACGAAACCGCGTGCATCAAGTGCCACGGCGACAAGCGCGGCCCATTCGCTTTCGAGCACCCGCCGGTGCGCCTGGAAGGCTGCACGGCGTGCCACATGCCGCACGGCTCGTCGAATCCGCGCATGCTGATGCGGGCGGAAGTGCGCTACGTGTGCCTGGAGTGCCACTCGAACCTGCCATCCACCGCGCTGCCAGCCAACGGCACGCTGGGCACCTCGCCGCCGGCGTTTCATAACCTGAGGGACACACGCTTTCAGAACTGCGATCTGTGCCACCAGAAGGTGCATGGCTCCAACGTGAGCCGGGACTTCCTAAGATGAGACTCCTGCTTGCAGTGCTCTTTCTGAGCCCAGCGTTCGCGCAGGAGGCGCCCGCTCCAGCACCCGCTCCGGCGCAGCAGGCCGTGCCCGCCGCGCAGCAGCCGGCCAAGGCCGAAGAGGCTCCGGTGCCTAGCCCCAAGCCATCCACCGATGAGTGGATCGCGGGCAGCGCGGATTTCGGCTATCGCTGGCTGTTGAACCAGGGCGGCGACACCGCCGAGTACCGCAGCGTCGTCAACCTGGGCGAGGGGCCCAAGCTCACGGGCCTGGAATTCAGCATCGTAGATCCCCAGAAGCGGCTCTTCGACCGGCTCAACGCACGCGGCTACGGATGGGGCGGCGACCCGTACACAACGGCTCACGTGGATGCGCGCAAGGCGGGCGTGTACGACTTTCGGTTCGACTACCGGAAAATGGCGTACTTCAACGCCACGCCATCGTTCGCCAATCCGACCGCGCCGGCGGGGTTCGACGAGCAGTCCTTCGACATCCACCGCCGGAGCCTCAGCGCCGACCTGGAGCTGCGGCAGGGGAAGCGCATCATTCCCTACCTGGCCTTCGACCGCAATTCGGGTTACGGGCACGGGATCACGGAGTGGGTTCCGGATCAGAACGACGAGTTCGCCGTGCCCACGTTGCTCCGTGACAGCACCAACAATTACCGCGGAGGGGTGCGCTTCGAGTACCACCGCTTCCACGCCACGCTGGAACAGGGCGGCACCACGTTCAAAGACGACGACCAGGCCGCGGAAACCGGTCCTACCCCCGGCGACCGTACCGGCACACTGCTGGGCCAGACGCTGCAGCTCACCAGCCTGCGGGAAGCTTACGGCATCCGTGGCGACAGTGTCTATAGCAAGGCGATGGTCACCGCTAATCCGCTCCCGTGGCTCGACCTTTACGGCCAGTTCGTGTTTAGCGAGCCCCGCACCACGGTCAACTACAGCGACGCGGCCACCGGTAACTTCGCCCTGCTCGGCTCGCTGCTGTTCTATGGCGAGCAGCAGAACCTCGGCACCGGTAGCGCCAACCAGCCGCACACTACGGCCAGCCTCGGCTTCGAGGTGCGGCCGCTGGGACGGTTGCGCATTATCGAATCGTGGATGACGGACCGCTATCACGACGCGGCGTCGCCCTTCGTCACCCAGAGCTACTTGGGCATCGCGCCATCCACGCCGCAATCCGTAACGGCGCTGAACTACGCCCAGGTGGTGAACTACAACCAGGATCAACTCGACTTCATTTTCACGGCCACCTCCAAGTTGACGCTGCGCGGAGGGATACCGCTGGGTGTGGGGCGATGCCTCGGTGCTGGCCGGGCAGTTGAGCCAGACCGGCAGCCTGGCCAGCGGCCAACTGCACCGCGAGGTGGCGCTGGCCGGCCTGGTCTATCGCGCCAGCCAGAAGCTCTCGCTGAACCTGGATTACGAAGGCGCATCGTCCGACAACGTCTACTTCCGCACGAGCCTGAACGATTACCAGCGCGGGCGGGCGCGGGCGCAGTACAAGCTGACCGGCACGCTGTCGCTGCAGGCGCGCTTCCAGGTGCTCGATAACCAGAACCCCGATCCCAGCATCCGTTACGACGCGCGGGTTCGCGACAACGCCCTTACCGTCTACTGGAACCCGAACGGCGGCAAGCGAATCGGCCTGATGGCGGAGTACGACCGCTCGACCATGCGCTCCGACATCGCCTACCTGGGGAATTTCCTGACGCCCGGGATTTCGTCCTACCGCGACAACGCGCACACGGCGACCTCGGCGCTGACGCTGGCCGTGCCCGGATACGCGGCGGCAAAACTGGTGCTGGGCGGCTCGCTGTTCCTCTCGAGCGGCACTCGGACCACCAGCTACTACCAACCGCTGATGCGGCTTTCGGTGCCGGTGGGGAAGCGTTTGAACTGGAACACGGAGTGGAAGTATTACGGGTACGGCGAAGCCTACTACGTGTACGAGGCGTTCCGGGCGAACATCTTCATGAGCGGGTTCCGGGTAACCCTATAGGAGATCTGCGATGGCGATGGCACGGTGGATCGCGGCGGCCGTAATGATTTGCGGGGCTCTGAAGGCGGCCAGTCCGCCAGCCGGCGTGGCGCGCCGGGGCGAGGAGCTCTTCCGGCAGGAGCAGTGCGTCCAGTGCCACAGCGTGGGCGGAGCCGGTGGCACGCTGGGCGGCGACCTTTCGAAGCGCATCGACCGCGACTTTACGCCGGCGGTGATGGCCAGCCTGATGTGGAACCACGCGCCCGACATGTGGGCTGCCATGAAGAAGCAGGGCATCGTGAAGGCGCAGTTGAGTCCCGAAGGCGCGGCCGATCTGTTCGCCTACTTCGTCTCGGCGCGGTACTTCGAGAAGCCCGGCGACGCGGGGCGCGGCAAGCTGGCCTTCAGCGCGCGGCACTGCGCGGATTGCCACGGGATCGCCTCGTCGCCGGTAGCCGCGGCGCCGCCGGTGGCCAAGTGGGAATCGCTGGCGGACCCGCTGGTGCTGGCGCAGCAAATGTGGAACCACGGGGCCAAGATGCGCGCCGAGTTCTCCAACCGGAAACTGGCGTGGGGCCAACTCACGGCGCAGGAGCTGACAGATATTCTGGTGTACCTGCAAAACCTGCGGGAGACGCGCGGCATTTCGCGGGACTTCCAGTTCCCGCCGTCCGGCCCGGGCGAGAAGCTATTCCAATCGAAAGGCTGCGCGGGCTGCCACACGGGCAAGCTGGCGCTGGAAGACCGGCTGCGCAATCAGACGCTGACGGAGATCGCCGTGGACATGTGGAACCATCAGCCCGCCATGAAGCAGCCGGCGCCCGTGTTCACGTCCGAGGAGATGAGCGAGCTGCTGGGATACATCTGGGCGCGGCAGTACTTCCGCGGCCAGGGCGACCCCGCGCGCGGGCGTGCCGTATTCAGCGCCAAGGGCTGTGTCACCTGCCACAATGACCCGTCCAGCGGCGCGCCCAAGCTGTCCAAGGGCCAGGACGCTTACACCGACGTCACGGTGGTCTCGATCCTATGGGAGCACGGCCCCAGGATGCTCGACCAGATGACCCAGCGCCAGATGGCGTGGCCCCGGTTCACGGCGCGGGAGATGTCGGACCTGATCGCGTACCTGAACGCGCCGTAGCCCCCCGGGGGCATGCCGGTAGGGTTCGCGGAGCCGCGGGGCGGTATCTTTTCCCGATTGCCGCCGGAGCCCGCTTGAGCTACAGTTGCAGATACGATGTCACGCGCCAGCTCACTTGCATCCGTGGTAATCGACGTAGGCGAGGAATCGGAAGAACTGCCACGACCGGAACCGGACACCCAGTTTCGCATTCTGGTGGCGGGGGACTTCACCGGCGGAAGCGGCCGCTCCCGGCGGGCCATCGAGGTGGACCGCGACAATTTCGACGCCGTGATGGCGCGCCTGGCGCCGGCGCTGCGGCTGCCGTTCGGCAGCGTCGAGGAGCCGCTGGAGTTTTGCGAGCTGGATGACTTCCACCCGGACCGCCTGTTCGAACGGCTGCCTCCCTTCCAGGCGCTGCGCTCGCTGCGGCGCCGCCTGGCGGACGATTCGACGTTCCGCGAAGCCGCGGCCCAGATGCTGCCGCCCGAGGCGCCGCAGCAACCCGCCGGGCCGCCACCCGAGGACGCCGACATTCTGCGCGCCATGTTGGGCGAAGCGCCGCGCGCGCCGGCCCCACCGCGGGCTCGTGGCGATTGGGACCGCATGCTGGGCGAGATGGTGTCGAAATACACGGTACCGAAGCCGGATCCGCGGCAGCCGGAACTGATCGCGCAAACCGACGCCGCCATCACGGGTGAGATGCGCGCGGTTCTGCACCATCCGGCGTTTCAAGCCCTGGAAGCCGCCTGGCGCGGCCTCTACTTCCTGGTGCGGCGCCTGGAGACGGGCGAGGCCCTCAAGATCTTCCTCCTGGATCTGCCGCCCGAGGAGCTGCTGACCTCTGGCGGCCTGGGCGCGTTGCGGCGCGTGGCGGTCTACGAGGGAGCCGGCACCATCGGTGTGCCGCCATGGGCTGTGATCGCCGGGATGTACTCCTTCAGTGGCGAGCATGAAGGCGTGCTGGCGCAGATCGCCGGCATTGCGCGCGCGGCCGGTGCGCCGTTCCTCTCGGGCCTGGGGCAGTCGGTGGTCGGGCTCAAGGGCGTCTTCGACGAGTTGCGCCGCAGCCCGGTGGCGCGCTGGGTGGGACTGGCGATGCCGCGCTTCCTGCTGCGCCTTCCGTATGGGAAGCAGACGGACGAGACCGAGACCTTCGCCTTCGAAGAGATGCCGGACCCGGCGGAGCACGAGCGCTACCTGTGGGGCAACCCGGCGATCGCCTGCGCGTACCTGCTGGGCGAATCGTTCAGCCGCTACGGCTGGGATATGCGCCCCGGAGTGCTGCGGGACATCGACGGGCTGCCGCTGCACTTGTACGAGAGCGAGGGCGAGAAGCATCTGAAGCCCTGCGCCGAAGTCCTGATGACGGAGGAAGCGGCCGAGTTACTGATCGGGCGCGGCTTCATTCCGCTGGCGTCGTTGAAGGACACGGACCGCGTGAAGGTGGTTCGGTTCCAATCGATCGCCTCTCCGAACGCCCCACTGGCGGGGCGTTGGGCGTAGGAGCGCGGGCGTCACACCCGGAACCGCTAGCGTAAGCGAGCGGCCCGAGCGGAAAGTGGGTGCACTACCGTCACTCGGGATGCCACGCGGGATTTTTCACTCCGCTCGGGCCGCTCCCTTACGGTCGCGGTTCCGTGAAGACCTCAATCGAGGTGCCGGAAGAGACCTCGAATGCATTTTTCTCTTGACATTTTTCGCGAAGAATCTTATATATGGATCACATTGCGATTTTCGAGTCGCAAAATTTGATGTTAGGGAGAATCACACGATGAAGAGCGCAACCAAGAAAGCCGCCCCGAAGAAGAAGGCTGCTCCGAAGAAAAAGAAGTAGCTCGGGCGAGCCCTGAAGAAGGGCTACCAAACAGGTTTCACTTTGAGGCCCCGGTTTTCGGGGCCTTTTTCATTGTTTAAGGCATTTCCCTCCGATTCTCTTCCCTCCTCCACCGCCTCCCTCCGCTCTCCACTCACCCCTCTTTCGACTGCAGGAGCACGCGGAAGGTCTCGCCCATTCCAAAGAGCAGGGTCTTGAGCTGCATCCGGCGCCGCGGCTCGGTGGAGGGGTCCGAACCCAGCGCGGCGAAAAAATTATCGGGCTCGCCCGCGGTGACGAGCGTACCCGCCAGCGTCTCGAAACTCACACGGCGAAGTCCGACCTCCGCGCCGCGCTCCTCAATGGCCGTGAAGTTGACGTGGGCGGTGATGTCGCGCTCGCCTGGGTCTTCCAGTACCCCTTCGCGCGCGGTGTGGCGATGGTAGCCCATCAGCGTGCCGCCGGGAAAGCGAATGGACTCGGCCCGCGTGTAGCCGTAATCGATGGCAATCACGTGGCCTCTGTCGAGCGCGCGACCGATGCGCTCGATCCATTCGAGCGCGGCCAGGTTGGCTTCGTACAGGCGATCCTCCTCGGAGGGCGGGAAGTACCGCCGCAGATAGCGGTCCACATCGGCGGGCACTTCGTTGCCGATGGTCCAGCGGAAGCGGCCGTCCACCCAGGCGACGTACTGGCGGTGGAAGCGGCCCTCGCGGTAGATGGCAGCTTCGACCGGCAGCGCGTCGAAGAACTCGTTGCAGAAGACCACACCGGTGAAGCGCGCGGGCAGTTCGCCCGAATCGATGTCGATAGGAACGTAGCGCCACTCGGAGAACGCCTCTGCCATCTCCCCGCGCCCCGCGCCCAACTCCACCACGGTGAAGTCCGCCGGCTCGCCCATCTCGCGGAACAACTGGCGCACGCGCGCAGCCATCAGGATCCCGAAGACGGGCTGCACCTGCTCGGCGGTGTAATAGTCTCCGTCCTTGCCGAACGGGTCGCGGTCGCGGCGATAGTACCCGTGGACCGGGTGGTACAGCGCGGCTTCCATGAAGCGGCGGAAAGGAATGGGACCGTCGCGGAGGATTTCCGCGGCCAGCAGTTCCTGCAACGGACCGCCTGTCTGCCGCATACGCTCCCATGCTAGCGTGAAAGCAAGCCATGGCGTTGCCGCAAACCATTCGCGTGAAGCTGATGTCGGAGGCGGCCGGGTTCATCTCCCTCTCACCGGTGGTGGCGCAGGACCTGGCGCTCGGCGAGTTGATCGAGCAGCTTCTTGCAGTGACGGGGAAAGACGAGACGCGGATTCGCGGGATCCTGCTGCGGGGCACCGTGGCGATTGGCGCATCGCGTTTCCGCTGGGCCGGCTGGGATGCGGACGCGGGCGAACTGCGGCAACTGCTGGCCGGCTTTCCCGATCCCGATCCCACGCGGCCGTTCCTGGCCGAGCGGTGCACGCGCGTGGTCCTCGCGGGCGGGCGGCAGGAGGTGGCCGTTCTTCGAGAGGACGCCGCACGCCACGGCTTGTTCAGCCGGCGTACGTTTTGGCACGAGTTGATGGCAGTGGCCGGCGAGCGGGAGGCGGACTACGCTGGATACTCCTATCGCGACCGCGCCGACCACTATGTCCGTGCGCTCTCGCCCGCCGAAACCGCGCGGATCCGGGAGGCGGCGGGCAGAGCTCGCTCCGGCGCGCTGCGCGACCGGGTCCGGGCGCAGGCGTTCACGCGGGCGGAGTTGTTCGCGGAGCGGTAGGGCGCGGTCACTCCTCCGGCAGCTCGCCGGTATCCTCGGCGCGGTTCTCGAACTTGGTCTGCGCGTGCAGGAACACCAGGTTCACCGTGCCCACCGGGCCGTTGCGCTGCTTGGCGACGATCAACTCGGCCAGTCCGCGCAGGTCCTCGCGGTCGCGATGGTACACTTCTTCGCGGAAGATGAAGCCCACCAGGTCGGCATCCTGCTCGATGGAGCCGCTCTCGCGCAGGTCGCTGAGCTGCGGGCGGTGGTCGCCCTGGCGCGTTTCCACCGCGCGGCTCAACTGCGAGAGCACCATCATGGGGACGTTGATTTCCTTGGCCAGCAATTTCATGCCGCGCGACAGGGCGCTGACTTCCTGGTTGCGGTTCTCGAAGCGGCCGCGCCCGGTCATCAACTGCAGGTAGTCGACGATCACCAGGCCCACCTTGCTGCCGCGGGCCGCGCACTCCGCCTGCAGGCGCCGCAGTTTGGCGTGCATGTCCATGAGGTGAACGCCGGGGGTGTCGTCGATGTACAGTGGGGCCTCGGCGAGCTCATGGAGCCCGTGGTTGAGCTTGCGGCGCTCCTCGGGGGTCAGGTACCCTGCGCGGAATCGCTGGCTGTCCACGCGGGCCGTGGCGCACAGCATGCGGGTGAGCAGCGACTCCTTCGACATTTCGAGCGAGAAGATGGCCACCGTCTGCTTCAGCTTCAGCGCCACGTGTTGGGCGATGTTGAGCGCCAGCGCGGTCTTCCCCATTGACGGGCGCGCGGCGATGATGCACAGATCGCCGCCGTGAAGGCCGCCGGTCATCTCGTCCAGCTTGGCGAACCCCGTGGAGATGCCCTTGATGCGCTTGCTGGGGTCCAGGAAGGCGTTGATGCCGCCCTCGTAGCTCTCCAGGATCTGGCTGGGGGTGAGAAGGCCGCTCTTGACCCGCGCCTCGCCCAGCTTGAGCAGGGTCTCTTCGGCGCCGGCGAGGATCTGCTCGGGCTCCTCCTCGTCCATGAGGCAGCGTTGCATCATGTGCTGGGAGGCGAAGATCATGCGGCGCAGCAGGGCCTTGTCTTTGACGATGCGGACGTAGCTATCGACGTTGGGGATCTGGGGCAGGCCGTCGTCGAGCGAAACCAGATAGCTGAGCCCGTCGCAGGCTTCCAGCTCGCCGAACTTCATGAGCTCGTTGGCGACGGTGATGCGGTCGATGTTTTCGCCGCGTTCGTGCAGTTCGCCCATGCGGCGGAAGATACGGCGGTGCTTCTCCAGGCTGAAATCGTCCGGCTCGATGCTGCCGGCGCACTGCACGAAGAGGCTATGGTCCAGCAGGATGCTGCCGAGAACGAAGCGCTCGGCGTCCTCGTTGGTGGGAAGACGTTTGTCGATGGAGTTCTGGACGGGCATCAGACGAATGGACCAGGATACCGTCGCGAGGCACGGGGTTCAACGGCTCCCTGTGGAAATCCCTGTGGATCTCCGTAGCAGCCGCGTGGAAGCCGCCGCGCAGACGGTGGGTTCAAGACGGTTAGCGCATGCACAGACATTCTCGCGCCTTTACGGTTTGGGTTTCGGCGCCAAACCAAAATCCACTCTATATGTTTTATCAGATTTGGGGCACAATCGGCAGTGGGGGAATATCGGATGCCTCTTTGGCTGGCTTCGAGCGGTATGTGGCACGACATCTTCGTGGTGGGCGCGCCGGTGGTGGAGAAGATGGTGCGGCCGGTCATCGTCTATTTCGCCCTGGTAGCGCTGCTGCGGGCGTTCGGGAAGCGCGAACTGGCTCAACTCAACCCCTTCGACCTGGTGGTGCTGCTTTCGCTGTCGAACACCGTGCAGAATGCCATCATCGGCAACGACAACTCGCTCAGCGGCGGCCTGATCGGAGCCTTCACGCTGCTGGGCGTCAACTACCTGGTGGTGCGCTTCCTGTTCCGCCACCGCCGGCTCGACCAGGTGTTCGAGGGCAAGCCATCGGTGCTGATCGAGAAGGGCCACCTCTCGCGGAAGGCACTGGCGAAGGAACTGTTGACCCACTCGGAGCTGATCACGGTGCTCCACCGGCAGGGTTTCGACGACATCGAGGACGTGGAGCGATGCGTTCTGGAGCCAGGCGGCACGTTCTACATCCAGCGGAAATCGCCGCCGGCCGATGAGGTGGCGCACGCAGAAGTGATGAAGCGGCTGGACGAACTGAGCCGCAAGCTGGACGCGCTGTTGCAGCAGAAGGCCGGGGCATCCCCAAATTCCCTTTAGCTGATTTGCATTAAATGGCAGCCCCACGTGGCCCCCGCCAGGGCCGGATGCGTCTAGGAAACCAGCACATCCCCCAAGCGGAACTCGCTCGATTTCCCTTGGCTCCGTTTTGTGCAGCCCGCCGCCCTAAACTCCGCCCTCATCGGCAAAGGCATCGGTGTCAATGTTTCGCAGTTGATCGAGACCGGCCGAATAGAGCTTGGGCGCCTCGATCAGTGCCGATGCAAGAACGGCTTTTGGGTACAGAAGAAGGTGGACGTTGGCCGCCGTGTCGCTCGACCTGTTCCGGATGGCCCGGAACGGCTTCCGGCCGTTTGTTTTGCGAGCAGCACGGCGATCACTTACAGGCGAGTTGGGTCTCGTGAACGCCTGACGCCCTTCCGCTTCGCAGGCACCTCCAGAACGACGGGTGCCGCAGCTCGATTCCGCCCTCGGTCAGGGAGCAACCGACCAGAGCGAGGCGGGGCGGGATCGGAGGCAAGCCATCCGACGCCCGTTCCACCGCGTCCATTGGCACATGCAGCAGGCCTGCGAGAATTGGGCTTTTAGACTCCCTGCGGAAGCCGCTCGTCTGGTGTCCTCGTTGTCCAGGATGAACAAGCCGTTCGATCCCGTCGCGAATACCCGCCTGATAGCGAAGAGCCGAGACGGATACGGTTGGACTGAATGGTAATGTCGCCGTCCAATTCGTGCCGTCCTACGTCCGCGTGACTCCGTCTGAAGAATCCCGGGTCTGATGCCCACAATTCGTAGAGAACGTAAACAAACAGCGGACTAATTCGGTGTTGGTGTCTTGTTGATGGCGTCGATGACAAGAACCTCGGTGCGGACCTTAGCCCGTTTCAGCTTCAGTCCCAATGGGCTGAGAGCCTCGGAGAGGCGGCGGTCAATAGCATCGTCCTCCCACTCGGGCGCGGGAATGTTGAGCTCTATGTCAAATTTTCCCTGGAGCGAGGTCGTGTCAACGACTGGGGCATCTAGCGCCTGGGTAAGGGTCTCGGCGAGCACCGTTGTTGTAACGTTAGAATAGTGTCGTCGCTCTGCTAAGCGGACCCCGGCCGTACCTGGGTTCTTCGCCAGCGCTAGCTTCCTATTCGCCAATTCCTGAGGTGATGATGTGCCTAGGTCAGCAGGCGCTGCGGGCTTGAGTCGAACTGCCCCGGCCCCGAGGACCAATTCATAGCCAGGCACATCTTTGGACTCACGGTGCAGCCGAAGCCCAAATCTTTCCTCTAACAGCGACTGTAGCATCTCGTTGGCACTGCGCGAGGACGCGTCGGCGGGCAGTTTAGCCATGACATCAAACCTGAGTTCACCCAACCATGCCGGGCCTGAGATCTGGCGAGTATGGACGCGGTAAGCATGCGCGATCAGGTTTCGCAGCGACCTATCCGTAATCGTCAGCCGGTCGTGCATTACTGGTAGCCAACCAGGAGGCATCATGCTATCAAGCGCCTCCTGCGACATGTCCCGATGGGCCACTTGTTCATCCGGCTTCACAGGTTTGATGGCTGCCACCTCAAAGCTCGGGCGCGGTGTCTGACCCTGCGCTTCCAGCGATACCAACTGGCCGCAAACGCCGAGGCATACGAGCGTTCCGGTACGCATCCCCGCAAGGCCGAAATTTCGTGGAACCATATAACGCGCGACCTTCAGCAATCCTCTAACTGAAAGTGGCATGTGGGCGGCGCGGTTATGCTTCATTCGCAGGCGCTATACCCGCTCCCTATGCTGCAGCTACTGGTATCGCTTTGGTCACAGCAGGCGGACGTGCTGTTCACTTGGCAAAAGCCATTATCGCAAACCCAAATAGTACTGGACCACGCGCAGTGATAGCCGCTCGACGTATCGCCCTGGTCATAAGAGGTGTCACTTATACAGTTGGCAGCGGGATCGGCGACCATGGCGGCCACCGAAAGAGCCGTTGCCGCCGACAAGAGCAAAGCATACCGTGTTGCGGTTCGTATCGTCATGGTGCAGATTGTAGTGTCTGGAGTTCATGGAGTCAAGGAGAATCGGTGAGGATACTTTCTGCTGCGACGTACGTTCTGCTACACAGTAATTGCCATGGCGCCGCAGCGGGGGCAATCGCCGAACAGGATATACCCCGATGACGCCTTGAGCTTGGTGGCGCCGATGCAACGCCGCGCGGTGTTCAGCCTCTCCGTCACTTCGGATGTCCTTCCGACCAAGCCCAAACCCGAACCTGCCAAGCCGTCTTCGGCTTCTCGGCCAGACAGAAGGCAATCAGGCCTGAATAGGGAAAATCCCCGATTGTAAGCTGGCCGGTCTATCGCGTATACTTTCCTCATTGTCAAAACTCGAACGCGTCACCCATCTGTGCCTGATAGCCGTCTGCGTGGTTTCCTTGGCGCTGTTGCTAGAGCGCCGGTTTGTTCATTCAGATTTCGGCCATCCGGCTGCTCAGCGGCCTGAGGCGATGATTGGAAAGCACCTGGATGCACTCGGGAACGAATGGAGGGCATCCCGGACAAACGCGGTAGTGTTCCTTAACACACACTGTCATTTTTGCGAAGCGAGTATGCCATTCTACAGGCAGGTGGCAGGTGTCCGCCAGGAGCGTCCGGCTGGCATTACCTTCTCGGCACTATCGACCGAGTCTGCGGAAGTCGTGAAGCCCTATCTCGCAAAGCAGCAGGTCGCTGTAGATGGCGTGTATAAGTTGTCAACGCACATCCCAGGTCTTAGCGCCACGCCAACTCTGCTGATTGTCGACCAGAAGGGAATCGTCAGAACCGTGTTTGTAGGCAAGCTCGACGAGTCCCTTTCCCAGCAGGTGTTGGGGATACTACGGGCGGGGGCACTCTAACAGCCCGCGGAAGGCGCTGGCGCGGCTTGGGACTCCAGTGCGCCGCGAGAAGCTAGTGCTCACCGCGCGTGTCCCCTCGACTAACACTGTCGATCAAGACGATGTCTGCGGTTGGATGCTAGGCGCGCCGGATCGCGGGCGGCTTACTCTGAGGAGGCCCGCGTCCCTTGGGAGTGGTCGTCCCGGTGCGTCTCATAGGCCAGTGGCAGGACCAATCCGCGCGAGATGGCATAGGGTTTGGGATGGTCAGAAAGGTGGACAGATCGAACCAATCGGCCCTGTCGTGCCTGCGAGCAGCCGTTCCCATGGCCCGTGGCTCTCGGGGATACTAGGGTTCGCGCGTGGGTATCCAGCGCATGACGGTGGCCCGGCAACCCGTATAATATAGGGGACGGAGGAATGGCCGAGCGGTTGAAGGCGGCGGTCTTGAAAACCGTTAGTGGGGTGACTCACTCGGGGGTTCGAATCCCTCTTCCTCCGCCAGACCCTCGGCGCCCCGCGCGAATCCGAAGCCTCCCTTTCCCCACCCACGATATACTGAAGTCTCGGGCCCCCAAGTCTTCGGATCGCACATGGCTGAAATGAGCGTTATCTGGCTGCGCGTGGCCGCGGCGCTGTACTCGCTGGGCCTGCTGCACGCTATCCTCACCCTTGTCCGCCGCCGCGAACACCTCTTCCGCGTGGCGCTGGCCGGGTTCGGGCTCGGGTCGGTCTTCCACCTGGTTTCCATCGTGGAAGAGGGCATCTTCCGCCACCATTGCCCCATCAATAACTTCTACGAGACTCTCTCGATGTGCGCCTTCCTCGTGGTGGTGCTGTACCTGGGCGCGCACTGGCGCTACCGGCTGGAGAGCCTCAGCGTGTTCATCTTCCCGCTGGTCTTCGTCATGGTCATGGTGGCCTCCATGAGCAACCCCGTCGGCTCCTGGAGCAGCCAGGTGATGCGCAAAACCTGGCTGACCACCCACATCGTTCTCGTCCTGTTGGGGTACGCCGCGCTGCTGCTGACCGCCGGCGCGTCCATCCTTTACCTGTTCCAGGAACGCGAGCTGAAGAGCAAGAAGCCGCACACCTTCTACTACCGCCTGCCGCCGCTGGGCACGCTGGACGAACTGATTTCCAAAGCCATGTCGGCGGGCTTCGTGCTCATGACGCTGGCCGTGATCGCCGCCAGCACCTGGGCCTTCATCGAGCACCGCCGGGCGTGGATCGCGCAGCCCAGCATCGCCATCTCCTTCTTCACCTGGGGCACTTACATGGCGCTGGTGTTCCTGCGCACCGCGGCGGGGTGGCGCGGGCGCAAGGCCGCCATCATGACCGTCACCGTGCTGGGCCTCTCCGCCCTCACCTGGGTGGCACACGTGCGGCTGGGGACCATTCTCAAGCCATGAAGCTGCTGATCACAGGCGTCAGCCACAAGACGGCCCCCGTGGAAGTGCGCGAGCGCCTGGCGTTTCGCGAGGACACGCTGGCGGCCTCGCTGGCCGACCTGAAGCGCCGCGAGGGCGTCACCGAAGCCCTGATCCTCTCCACCTGCAATCGCGTGGAAATCACCATCACCACCGACGATTCGGCCGATCCGCAAGCCCTGGTGGATGGCTTCCTGGCGGAGCGCAAGAGCGTCGATCCGCGCGCCATCGCTCCGCACCTGTACCATACCGAGGGCCGCGAAGCCATCCATCATCTGTTCCGCGTGGCCGCAAGCCTGGACTCCATGGTGGTGGGCGAGCCGCAGATCCTCGGCCAGCTCAAAGCCGCCTACTGCGCCGCGAAAAGCGCCGGCACGGTGTGCGGCTGGCTGGAAACGCTTCTGGCGCGCTCGTTCCGCGTGGCCAAGCGGGTTCGCACGGAAACCGGCATCGGGCAGATGGCGGTTTCGGTGAGCTACGCCGCCGTGGAACTGGCGCGCAAGATTTTCGGCTCGCTCAGCGGCCGCACCATCATGATCGTGGGCGCGGGCAAGATGTCGGAGCTGGCGGCGCGCCACTTGCGGCGCTCCGGCGCGTCGCACGTGTTTGTGACTAACCGCACTCACGAGCGGGCGGTTGAGATGGCCGCGCTGTTCCAGGGCACGCCGGTCGAATACTCGCGCTTCGTCGCCATGCTGCCGGAAGCCGACATCGTCATCACCTCCTCCGGCGCACCCGAGTACGTACTCCACAAAGAGGACATGCAGCGCGCCATCGCCGCGCGCCGCAACCGGCCGATGTTCGTCATCGATATCGCCGTGCCGCGCAACGTGGAGCCCTCGGTCAACCAGATCGACAACGTATTCCTTTACGACATCGACGACCTGCAGGAAGTGGTGAACGCCAACCTCCGCGAGCGCATGAAGGAGGCCGAGCACGCCGAGCGCCTGGTGGCCGAGGAAGTGGACCGTACCATGGCGCGCCTCAAGGTGGCCGAGGTGGCGCCGCTCATCGTGGGTCTGCAGGAGCAATTGGAACAGATCCGCGCCGGGGAACTGGAGCGGGTCCGCCACAAGTTCGGCCCGTTCACCCCGCAGCAGGAGGAGGCGCTAGAATCGCTCACGCGTGGCATCGTCAACAAGATCGCGCACGGCCCCATTTCCGAAATCCGCAGCCACGCCGGACAACCCGAGGGCGCGCACGTGCTCGACGCCATCCGCAAGGCGTTCCACCTACAGGATTGATATGCTCGTCATCGCCACCCGCGGCTCCCAACTGGCTCTCTGGCAGGCCCGCCACGTGGCCGCGCGGCTCACGGTGCTGGGCCACGAGTGCCGCATCGAAATCGTCAAGACCGCGGGCGACCAAATCACCGACGTGCCGCTCGCCAAGATCGGCGCCAAGGGTTTGTTCACCAAAGAGATCGAGGAGGCGCTGCTGGACAAGCGCGCCGACATGGCCGTGCACAGCCTCAAGGATCTCCCGACCGAGCTTCCCTCGCACCTGGTGCTGGCCGCCGTGCCCGAGCGTGAAGACGCCCGCGACGCCGTGGTGGGGTGCAAGCTAGCGGACTTGCCGCACGGCGCGGGAGTCGGCACCAGTTCACTTCGCCGTGGGGCGCAACTTCGCCGCCTGCGTGCGGACCTCGACATCCAGCCGGTGCGCGGCAACCTGGACACGCGCCTGCGCAAGCTGGACGACGGCCAGTATCACGCCATCCTGCTGGCGGCGGCCGGTCTGAAGCGCCTAGGCTGGGGCGGGCGCATCGCCGAGTTCTTGGAGCCGGACGCCATGTGCCCCGCCGTAGGGCAGGGCGCCCTGGCCATTGAGACGCGCGCCGCCGGCGCCGGCCTCGATGCGGCGCGCGCGCTGGACCATGCCGCCACGCGCGCAGCGGTGACCGCTGAGCGCGCCGTGCTGGCTGCATTGGGCGGCGGATGCCAGGTACCCATCGGCGCGCACGCCGTAGTCGATGGCGGCCGGCTGCGTCTCCTGGCGGTGGTAGCATCGCCCGAGGGCGATGCCCTAATCCGGTTGGAAGCCGAAGGTGCGGCCGCCGACGCCGCGAGCATTGGGCAAGATTTAGGTGCGCGCCTCCTTTCCTCCGGAGCCCGCCCGATCCTGGACTCGGTCTACAAAAAAGTATGAGCGCGCCGCGTCTTATGTGGGGCAGGTTGTCAATCTGCGGCCCCGCCCAGAGGGCACCCGCAATCGGCCCGGCGAGCGGAGCTCGCCAGCGCGGGGCAACCAACTCGCCTCGAAAGCCCACTACATCCCGCGTGATTCGGCTGCTGCGGTGCCACCCTACGGGCGCGAACAGGCGGGTTACCAACCCGCCGCAGGCTGACAGCCTGCCCCACAAGGCCACGCCCTATGACTAAGGTCTACCTGGTGGGCGCCGGCCCGGGCGATCCCGATCTCATCACCGTCAAAGGCCGCCGCGCCCTCGAATCCGCCGATGCCGTACTGTTCGACGGCTCGCTGCCCGCCGCACTGCTCGCCCTAGCGCCCGCTCAGGCCGAGCGCATCCCCGTTGCTACGACGCCGCACCACGAGATCTGCGCCCTGCTCATAGACCGCGTCCGCCGAGGCTGCAACGTGGTCCGCCTAACCGCGGGCGATCCGTTCCTGTTCGGCCCCTGCGCCGGGGAGGCCGAAGCACTGTCCGAGGCCGGCGTGCCCTTCGAAATCGTCCCCGGTATCACCGTGGCGCAGGGAGCCGCGGCATACACCGGGGTCCCGCTCACTCCCCCGGTTACCTTCGCCTCCGAATCGCTGGTGATATCGGGCGAGCGCGGTCCCAATATGCCCGCAATAGCGGTCAGCCGCGCCACGCAATCCGGCCAGGAGGCGGTGACTGGCACGCTGGCCGCGCTCATCGAACGGGCCGGCATGAAACCGCCCATCACCATCATCGCGGGCGAAACGGTACACCTGCGCGAGAAGCTGAACTGGTTCGAGCGTCTGCCGCTATTCGGCCAGCGCATCGTGGTGACGCGCGCCGCTGGGCAGGCCGGGGCGCTCGCGTCGCGGCTTGTGGCTCTGGGCGCCGAGGCGATCGAACTGCCCACCATCGAGATCCAGCCCGCCGCCGATTACGGCCCGCTTGACCACGCCATCGCAAACCTCGCTTCTTACGATTGGCTGATCTTCACCAGCGCCAACGCGGTGCGCGTCTTCGTGGAGCGCCTGGACGGCTCGGCGGCCGACCTGCGTTCCCTGCGCGCCCGCATCTGCGCCATCGGCCCCGCCACCCGTGCCGCCATCGAGTCGCTGCACCTGAAGGTGGACCTCATGGGCGCGGAGTACGTCGCCGAGGGCCTGCTGAGGGCCTTCGAGGGCCACCCTCTGGCGGGTGCTCGCATCCTGCTGCCGCGTGCCGCCGTGGCCCGAGACCTGATCCCCACCGAACTCTCCCGCCGCGGCGCGCAGGTGGACGTGGTGGAGGCCTACCGCACGATAGTGCCGCCGGACGCCGCCGCCCGCGCTCACGAGGTCTTCGCCGCTGGCCCCAAGCCCGATTGGATCGCGTTCACCAGCTCGTCCACCGTGCAGAACTTCGTCGCCGTGGCAGGCGCGGAGTCGCTGGCGGGCGTTCGCGTGGCATCCATCGGACCCATCACCACGCGCACGGCCCGCGAACTGGGCATCGAGGTCGCGGTTGAAGCGCGTACCTTCACTATCGACGGCTTGGTGGAAGCGATGTTGCGGTAGGGCGGCCTAAGCCCACCGCTGCCGCGGCGGCCAGGAGTCCGGCGAGCAAGAGCAGGCACCACTGGGACAGCGCGGGTACGGACTGGGCAGCGGGGATCGTAATGCGCCCAATGCGGTTGCCGAGGAATTCTGTGAACCACATGGCGCCGTCCGGTCCCGCCACGATGTCCTCGGGAGCCGAACCCGCCGTCAAAGAGTACTCGGTGATGACGCCCTGAGTTGTGATGCGCCCGATGCGGTTGCCGGAGTTTTCCGTGAACCACATCGCACCGTCCGGTCCCGCCGCGATCGCCCAGGGAGAACTTCCCGCCGTCAAGCCCGTTGAGTATTCGGTGATAACTCCAGCGGTGGTGATGCGCCCGATGCGGTTGCCAGGACGTTCGCTAAACCATAGGGCGCCGTCCGGTCCAGGCGCGATCAAAAAGGGGCGGCTTCCCGGCGTCAGGCCGGCGGAGTAGTTAGTGATGACGCCGCGGGTGGTGATGCGCCCGATCCGGTCGCCGCCATACTCGGTGAACCACATGGCTCCGTCCGCTCCCGCTGCGATTCCCATGGGGCCTGCCCCCGGTGTTAGTGAGTACTCTCTCATGGCGCCGCGGGTGGTGATGCGCCCGATTCGGTCGCCAAGTTGCTCGACGAACCAATGAGCGCCGTCCGGTCCCACTCGGATGCCGCCCGGGCCGCTGAGCGCGGTCAAGGGGTATTTGGCCGTGCCCCCGCCCGTGGTGAGGCGCACAATTTTGTCACTGGCCGTGAACCACAAGGCGCCATCCCCACCCGCCACGATATCCGCACTGCCCGATGAGGAGGCGGCGATTTCTGAGATTGCGCCGGCGGTGGTGATGCGCCCGATCCGGCCGGAACCCACTTCCGTGAACCAAAGCGCCTGGTCGGGCCCCACTGCAATCCCGTTGGGTTCGCTCGCCGCCGCAAGGCCGGCTGAGTACTCTGTAATGGCGTATTGGGCGGACGCGGCCGAACACAGTATCGGCAGCAGCCCCGCGCTCAATAGGTGCCTTCGAAACCGAGACGTCATGAAACCGGGATCCTTCCTCGATCCCTAAAGGCACCATCAGAGTAGCAACCTGCCCGCCCAGGATCAACTTTCTGTCGCCGCCCGAAGCTCTACATCTCGCGCAGAATCCGGATCGGCTGTAGCCGCAGCGTCTCCCAGGCCGGCCGCAGGCAGGCGCACACCGCGCACGCGAACAGAATGAGCGTCACGCCCGCCAGAGTTGCCGGGTCCCATGGCGCGACCTCGTAGAGATGGCTCTCGATCACCCGTCCGCTGGCCAGGAACCCCAGCATGCCGATGATGCCGCCCGCCGCGGTCAGCAGCAGCCCGCGCGCCAGCACAAGGCCCGTGATACGGACGCGGCCCGCCCCCAGTGCAACCCGGATCGCCATCTCGCGCCGCCGCTGCCCGATCTCCAGCGCCACGGTGCCGTAGAGGCCCAGAGCCGTCAGCAGCAGGCCCACACCTGCGAACAGGCCGGTCAGCACCGCGGGCGTGCGCCTGGCGCCGAGGCTTTCGCTCACCGTGCTATCCAGCGTTCGCAGGTTGATGCGCTCCAGGTTCGGATCGACGGAGCGGACCGCCTCCGCGACCGCACCAGCCAGACCCACATCGGCGTGTGCCGTGCGGATGACGTACGAGCCGCCGTCCAAGCCCGCTTGACTGACCGGGATGTAAATCTGCGGACGGATCGCTCTATCCAATCCCGCCTGGAAGGTGTCGCCAATCACGCCGATGATCTGCCATGTTTGCTTCTTCGGAGCAAGCTCGCTCCAGAAGCGAAGCTGCACTCGCTTGCCGAGCCCGCCGTACTGCCTTTCGAACGCGCGGTTCACCACCAGCACAGGCGGCCTGCCGGGCCGGTCCGTGTCCCACGAGAAGTTGCGGCCCTTCAGCAGCGGAATGCGCAGCGCCGGGAAGTACGCGGGATCGATCAAATTCCACGCCACCTGGGACCATTCGGAGGAAGGCAATCCGGCGCCCTCGAACTGGAACGTGGTGGTGCGGTCGCGGCCATCGAGCGGTAGACGCCATACCGCCCCGGCCGATTCCACACCCGGAATCGCGGCGAGCCGCTGGCTCAGCTTGTGGTGGAACTCGGCCGCCTGCCGGTCGTCGTATCGGGCGTCGGGCAGGCCGAAGCCGAAGTAGTAGACCTGGGAAGTTTCGAATCCCGGATTCCGGCTGGCCAGCTTGAGGAAGACGCGCAGGAACACGCCGGCAGTCATCAGGAGCATCAGGCTGAGTGCGATCTGGGCCGTGGCCAGAATCTGCCCCGTGCGATACCGCCGCCGCCGCGGGCGCGCTGGGCGGACGAACAGCGCCGGGGCAATCCCGCAAAGCACGGTGACCAGCAGGCACAGCGCCGCGGCGAACGCGAGCGCCCGCCCATCGATGGCGAGGTTCGCGAACGGCTGCAGGGCTCCCGCCAGGCGAATCGCCACCGGAAGCCCACGCAGGATCGCCAATGCCAGAAGCAGGCCCAGTCCGCTGCCAGCCGCGCTCAGCAGCAGCGCTTCCGCGAGCAGTTGACGCGTCAGCGCCCTGAGGCCCGCGCCCAGCGCCGCGCGGATGGCCATCTCCGGGCTACGTGCCAGCGACCGCGCCAGGATCAGATTTACCACGTTGGTGCAGACAATCGCCAACAGCAGTAGCGCCGCTGCGCCAAGCAGCATCAGCGGACGGCGCAGGTTTCCCTTCCAAGCCTCGTCGAGGCTCTCCGCGGCCGCGCCGCCAAGGTGGTTCTCCGCCGGGAACGCCGCGGCCAGGTTCGCGCCGATTCCTCGCAATTCCGCTTGCGCGCCGGCCAAGCCAACCCCAGGTTTGAGCCTCGCGATGGATTCGAGCACGCGGGTCCCGCGGCCGCTGTAATCGCGATGGTTCATGGGGATGTAGGCGTCCACACTGGTGCCCGGATCGGGAAACGCGAAATCCGGTGTCAGGATTCCAATCACCTGGTACGGTTGCTCGTTCAGCGAGACCATCTGCCCGACGACATCCGGCGCGCGGTTGAACTGCCGCGCCCACAGCTCGTCGGTGAGCACGATCAGCGATTGGCCGGGGGCCTCCTCCTGCTCCGTGAACGTGCGGCCAATTCGCGGCGCGATGCCCAGCACGTGGAACAGGTCCGAGGTCACTATCCCGGCCATGATCACCGAGACCGGCGTACCCGCGTCGCCCCGCCCGCCGCGCAGGCCGAAGCTGCGCGTCATGTACCCGGCCACGCCATCGAAGGCCGTGCACCGCGCTCGCCAATCCAGCAGGTTCGGTAGCGACACGGGACGAAATCTCCGCCCAGCCTGGGTTTCGTGCAGCGCCACCAGGCGGTCCGCGGCCGGATAGGGCAACTGCCGCAGCAGCAGCCTGTCCATCGCACAGAAGACCGAGGTTACCGCGCCGATCCCCAAAGCCAGCGTGAGCACCACGATCGCGGTGAAGCCCGCGGAGCGGCGTAGCGCGCGAGCCCCGTGCCGCAGATCGCGTCCCCAGGATTCCAGCGACCCGAAGATGTGGTCGCGGCAGGCATCCTGCTGCTGGGCCACGCCGCCGAACTGCCGCCGGGCCGCACGTTGCGCCTCACGCTCAGCGAGGCCGGCCTGCCGGTTCGCCTCGGCCTGCATCGCCAGGTGGAATGCCATCTCGTCGTGCAAATCCCGTTCCACCGCGTGGCGGCGGAAGAGCGCGCGCAGGCGCAAGCGCAACCGGTAGGGCCAGTGCCGCGGCGCCAGCATCACGCCTCCTCGAACCGGACCACCTGGGTGATGGCCGCCGACAGCCGCTCCCAGTTGGCCGCTTCCTTGTCCAGATGGCGCCGCCCCAGCCGCGTCAGCGAGTAGAACTTCGCCCGGCGCCCCAATTCGCTGGTGCGCCACTCGGCCTCGATCCAGCCCTCCTGTTCGAGCTTGTGCAGCGAGGGGTAGAGCGATCCGTCGCTGACCGCCAGCACCTCCCCGGAAATCTGCTTCAACCGCTGGCTGACGGCCCAGCCGTGCATCGGCCCTAGCGCCAGTATCTTGAGCAGGAGCAGATCCAGCGTGCCCTGCACCAAGTCGGCCGGCTTGCTCATGAGTAGTTGTCCTCGGTTACCGAGAACAATCGTAGCACAACCGTACGAAACATCGTAAGCTCAGAGAAGTGACGCGCGATCCCCAGTTCCACCTCGTCATCCCCACGGGCACGAAGGTCCTCACCCGGCCGGAAGGACGCGTCGGTGTCGTCACCCACGCGCCCGCCGAGCCGGACCACGGCTACCGCGTGCGGTTCGCGGACAGCCCGGAACGGAGCTACCGGCGGGCCGATCTCACCATCTTCAAGCAGGCCCAGGCCGAGCTTTCCGGCGCTACGGATTCGCCGGACCTCTACCGTTTCGTCATCTACCGCTGCATCGTCGGGTCCACCGCGTATGGCCTGGCGCAGGAGGGTTCGGACACGGACCGCCGCGGCTTCTACCTCCCGCCCGCCGATGCCGAATGGTCTCTGACCGGCGTTCCCGAGCAACTGGAAACCGACGACGAAGAGGTCTACTGGGAGATTGGCAAGTTCATCCGCCTGGCCCTCAAAGCGAACCCCAACGTGCTGGAGTGCCTCTACTCGCCGCTGGTCGAAACCTGCAGCCCGCTGGCGTGCGAATTGGTGGACATGCGCGGCATCTTCCTCTCGCGGCACGTCCATCGAACCTACAACGCCTACGTGCTGTCGCAGTTCAAGAAGATCGAGCAGGACCTGCGGAACAGCGGCCAGATCCGCTGGAAGCACGTGATGCACCTCATCCGCCTGCTGCTTTCGGGCGTCGAGGTTCTCAAGCACGGCTTCGTGCCGCTGCGCGTGGACGAGTATCGCGACCGCCTGCTGGCTATCCGCCGCGGCGAGGAGCCGTGGGAGCGCGTCGAGATGTGGCGCCTCGCCCTGCACCGGGAACTGGATGACGCCCTCGGCGCCACCGCGCTGCCGGAGCACCCGGATTACGCCCTCGCCAACGCCTTCCTGATCCGGGCCCGCCGCCTGGCCTCCACGCCGGAGTACGCGCAATGATCGACTACGAACCCTTGCGGGCCGAAGTAGCCCGCCACCAATACCCGCTCCTATTCGCCACCATCAGCGGAGCGCACTTGTACGGTTTCCCGTCGCCCGATTCCGACTACGACCTGCGCGGCGTCCACATCCTCCCCGCGGAGGAAGCCGTCGGGCTCCTCGCCAAACAGGAGACCGTGGTGGTGTCGGGGTGGCGCGGCGGCGTCGAAATCGACCTCGTCACCCACGACGCCCTCAAGTTCTTCGAGATGCTACTCAAGCGCAATGGCTACGTGCTGGAGCAACTCTACTCCCCGCTGGTGGCGCACTCGACGCCGGAGCATGACGAGCTCAAGGCCATCGCCGCCGGCTGCATCACGCGCCATCACAGCCACCACTACATGGGCTTCTCGGCGACGCAGTGGCAACTGTTCCAGAAGGAGAACCCGCCGCGGGTCAAGCCGCTCCTGTACGTCTACCGCGTGCTGCTGACGGGCATCCACCTGATGCGCACCGGCAGGATCGAAGCCAATCTGCTCACGTTGAACGAGGACGCGCGCCTGCCCTACATCGCGGAACTGGTCGAGCGGAAAATCGGCGGAAGCGAAGACGCGCCGCTGGACGCCCGCGAGCGGGACTTCCACGCGGCGGAATACGCGAGGCTGCTGGCGGCCCTGGAAGCAACCGCGGCCGACTCCACCTTGCCCACTGAGGCAACCGCGCGCGACGCCCTGAACGACCTGCTAATCCGGGTGCGGCTCGGGCGGCGCCCCTCCGCCACCTGATATTCTGGCCTCATGGATCAGGACCAACTGCGAGCGCTTTTCGACCAGGTGCGCTCGGGCGCCGTGGACGCCGACGCCTTCGTCGGCCGCATGCGCCACATGCCGTTCGAAGACCTGGGATTCGCCAAGTTGGACCACCATCGGGCCCTGCGCCACGGCATGCCGGAGGTGATCCTGGCCAAGGGGAAGACGCCGGAACAGGTGGCCGAAATCGCCTCGCGGCTGCTGGAGAAATCGAGCAACGTGCTCATCACCCGCGCCGACCGCGCGTGCGCCGATCTGGTTCTGGCGCGCCTGCCCGAGGCCGAGTACTTTCCGCTTTCCGGGGCCATCCGCTTCTGGCGCGACCGCACGATCGGCGGCAAGGGCCGCATCGCCGTGGTGTGCGCCGGCACCAGCGACATTTTCGTCGCCGAGGAAGCGCAGGTGACCGCCGAAACCATGGGGAACGAAGTGGATTCCATCCAGGACGTGGGCGTGGCCGGCATCCACCGCCTCATGCATTTCCGCGAGCGGCTGACGGAAGCGCGCGTGGCCGTGGTGTGCGCCGGCATGGAAGGCGCGCTGCCCAGCGTGGTGGGCGGCCTGGTCTCCTGCCCGGTGATCGCGGTTCCCACCAGCGTGGGTTATGGCGCCAGCTTCAACGGCCTGGCGGCGCTGCTGGGGATGCTGAATAGCTGCGCCAGCAACGTGACGGTGGTGAATATCGATAACGGTTTCGGAGCGGGCTACGTAGCCAGCCTGATCAACCGGCTGTAAGCCGCGCCTGCCTTATTGCAGACTGGCATCCACCGCCGCGGACCGCGCGCCTTCGCGGCCGGTTGCGTCGATGGCGCACACCGCGTAACGGTACACCTTGCCAGCCTCCACCGCGCGGTCGGAAAACGCAGGCGCCGCGCCCACCTCGCCGACTCGCGCGAACGCGCCGTCTCCGACTGCGCGATAGACCCGGTAGCCCGCCGGCGCAATGTCTTCAGGCGTATCCCAGAAGAGTTCGATCGAAACAGCCCCCGGCACCGCCCGCAGGCCCGCCGGGACGCCCGGCAACGGCGCTTCGGGAGTGACGCTCAGCGCCTCCGGCAGATCGCTTTGCGCTTCCCTGCCGCCGGGCAACGGCACGAAGGTCTGCACCAGGTAGGAGTACGGCTTGCCGAAATTCGCAGTGGCGTCCACCCACTCGGTTTGCGCCACGTCGGCGCCAACCACCGTGAACCCGCTCTCCTGAGCCGCCTGGCGCAGCACGTGGAAGTGGCCGCCCTTGGCCTGCCAGGTGAGCCGTACACCCTTAGCGGTGGATTCGGCCGCGATGTTGTGAGGCACGTCGGGCGCCGCAACTACCAAAACCTTGAACGGCGCGCACCAGACCGAGGCTTTGCGGTTGGCGCCCATGGCGCGCGCCGTGATGCCAACTTCCGTCCCGGCCCAATCCTTGGAAGGAATTTCGTAGCGGGCGATTCCGCCGGTCACCGCAACGGGGGTGAAGTGGCGGTCGCCGATGTGCAACTCCAGCGTCACCGGCGGCTTGATGGGTTGCGCCTCCGTAGTGAGTGTTGGAACCGTGAACTGCACGATGAGCTTGTCCCCGCGCTGCACGGCCGCCAGGTTGCTCACGGGTGCCGGCACGTTCGCGAAGGGCGGCATCGGCGAGCCGATGTACCCGCAACCGGCGGTGAAACAGAGGGCCGCCGCAAGGGCGGGGAGCGACGAGCGTGCCGTTAGTGGGTTCAAACGTCTAGTGTAATATGCCGCCGCCAGCCCCTCACGCCTTCCAACCCGGCACCTGGCGCACCAGGTCCCACATCATCCGGTCCATAGCGCCGCTGGTATCGGCCGAGGCTTCCCGCGTGTTGGCCAGGGCCGCCCAGCAGAATCCGCTGGCCGTCCGCACCATGATGCTCGCCGTACCGGGCAAACTGCCGGTGTGCCACCAGTTGGGGACGCGGTTCACTGCCCAGCCCTTGGCGTAACCGGCGTTGGCCGCGCTTGCCGTGGTCATCTCGCGGATTAACGCTGGCCTCAGAATGTTACGCGCCGGGGATTGCCCGTCCACATGGCTCGCAAACATCGTCAGGTCCCGCGCCGTGGCCAGCCATCCGCCGTGCGAATCCATGCGGCGCACGTTCATGCCGTACGGGTTCTGACCCCCGCCGCCGTAGTAGACCGCTTCATTCGGCGCGCGATCGGCCAGCGTGTTCCCCGCGATGCGCATACCCGTGATCCCGCATCGGCGCAGAATGACGTCGCGCACATACTGCTCATATGGCACCCCGGTCAGTTTCTCGATGACGCGCCCCAGGACGCAGAACCCGAAGTTCGAGTAAGCATGGTTTTCACCCGGCGGATGCTCCAGCGGCACGTTCTTAATAGCCCAGGCGATTAGCTGCCGATGGTCCATTTCGGTGTTGCGGAACATGGGGTCCGCGTTATCGTTGCGCCATCCGCCGCCCGTGTGCGTCAGCAGGTGGACGACGCGGATGTCCTCCACCCACCGCGGGTACGGCGGCGCGCCGAAGCCGGTCCCCAAGATCCCAGCCGGGCCGAAAACCGTGTCCTCAAGGCTGAGACGCCGGTCTTCCATGAGGCTGAACAACGTCACCGACGTGATGGGCTTCGAGACGCTTGCGATGCGGAACAGGTGAGCCGGTGTCACCGCTTCGCCCGTGTCCCGGTTGGCGAATCCCAAGCCGCGCTGGAATAGGATCTCGCCGTCCCGCGCCAATGCCACCGAGAGCCCCGGCACCGAGTGCGCCCGCATGAAGGCCGAGGCCACCTCGTCCATGCCGGCCAGTTCGCGCGGCGACGGCGGCTCGGCTGCCATCGCCCAACGGGCCACCGCGGCCCCGCCCGCCAGCCGGAGGAAGGTTCTGCGCGATTCGCTCACAACCCCCTAATTCTCGCACGGCGGGGGCTCGCCAATCGAAGCGAGCCCTCGGTCTGCCGGGCCGTTACTGGATGATCGCGGCCCCGTTGATGTGACCCGTTATCGGCCGGGTCAAGCGCAAAGTAAGTTCGCCCTCGGAGTCGATACTAAACACCGATAGGTTGGAAGTTACGCCATCGCCACCGTCAATGACCCCCAGCAGGGAACCGCTCGCGGCCAGGTCCGTGGGCGAACCCGCCAGCGTGGCTACGGCCGCCTTGTCGAAGAAGATATTGGTGTCGCTGACCAGATATCGCAGCAATTGCTTGCCGGGACTATCCGCCGAGTATAGGAACTGCCCGGAAAGGGTGTTCCAGCACGGCGCGTGGATGATGTTGCCGGACTGGTCCTTGTAGGGGGTGGGGCCGGCGGCCGATGAAACGATCTGGCCGTTCGCCACCAGCACTTCCAGGTCCGAGTGCGCAATCGTCACATACACGTTTGCGCCCCGGCCGACGAGCCCGAACGGCGTGTTGTTGTTCGGGGCCGCGGGGAGCGCGACGGCCACGCCCGGTCCGGAAATCCCCGGCGCTCCATTCGTCGATATGGTCAATTCGCCAATGCCTCCGGTCTTCTCCGTGTACACGGCGCCGCCGGAATACGTGACGATCTGGGCAGAACTCCCGTCGCCAATCTGCAGCGAAGCGATGCCGTCGTTTGGCCAGACGGTGTTACCGTACACCGGAAACGATTCCGCCGTCGTGGTCCCCAAGACCACCAGATGATCGTGCCCAAATGCCACGGACAACGGTTTCGAAGTGGTCTTGATAACTTGAGTAGGTTGCATGGCGTCACCCTGCCGGACGAAGATGGTCACGTTGGAGGAGCTGTAGTTGACGACTGCCGCGAGTTCCCCCTCGACGGCCACACCGCCGGCGTTCCCGCTGGCCCCGCCGGTGCCGCCGGTCGGTATGTAATCCACCTCGTTCGTCCGGGTATTGACCACCGCCAGGTAGTTTCCGGCGGTCCCATTGGTCGCGGTGAGAAACAACGGGGCGCGCCCACCGTCTCCCAGGCGTTGTGCCCTCAACCCATCCGCGCCGAGGACGGCAAGTGCCGCAACGGCGCACATCGACAGCAACCTATTCAACGGTTTTCCAGTACTTCTCTGTAGCATGTATCTTTCCCCTCTCTATTAGTGGTGTGGCCGGCTAGTACCGGACCAGAAATGCTTCACCTGTCCATTCGTTTCGGGCAAGAGGGAAGTTACGGCCGCTTGCCAAACATCCCACTGTTTACATGTCACCGCTCCGTAACTTTCCACGCGCGGCCATCGTATGCCAGGTGTGAGGACTCTCACGGAGTGGCCCCCCGGGGGCATCGGCGCGATACTGCCGGGTGCGCGGCATAGAAGTGGATCTGGCGGCGCTATGTGGGGCAGGCTGGCAGCCAGCGGCGGGTTGTCAACCCGCCTCTTCGGACTTTTGCGTATGCCGCCCAGGCGGACTGACAGTCCGCCGCGGGCTGACAGCCTGCCCCACAAAAACCTAGCGCCCACCTACGCTCGGATTCAGACAGTTTCCTTGGTGGATTGCCTTCGCACCCACTTCTGTGTCGCGCACCCGAAACTGCCCGCCACGCTGCGCCCGGGGGCCGAATTTGACGATAATTGGGTGAGCCATTGCTCGCCTATGTGCCCGGACAGCGACCTCAGCGCCCTGATGCTCCGCTATCAGCAGGGCGATTTCGATGCGGCCGCGGCCCTGATCCACAGCCTCAGCCCGCGGCTCCATCGTTTCTTCTCCGTCGAGTCCGCCGGCCGGAGCGATGCCGACGACCTGTTGCAGGAAACCTGGCTGCGCATTCACGAGGCGCGGCACACCTACCGCCCTGGCGAACCCGTCTTACCATGGTTCTTCGCGATTGCGCGGCACATCCGCGTGGACCACTACCGCAAAGTGAAGCGCCGATCGGTCCGCGAAGAATCTCTTGACGAGATGCCCCAGGTGCCCGGCGCACCTCCAGCCGCGCCCGCCGGAGGGCCCGATCTGGAGGAGTTGCTGGCCCCTCTTCCCGCGAGCCAGCGCGAAGTCATCGAAATGCTGAAGATCGCCGGCATGTCGCTCGAAGAGGTGGCGCGCGCGACATCTTCCAGCGTGGGTTCGGTAAAGCAGAAAGCCCACCGGGCGTATGAGAAACTGAGGGACCGGCTGAGTGCGATGGGGCCAAAGGGCCCGGGAGGTATCTCGTGAGGGACGCCGAGATCGACCGAATCCTGAAACAGGCCGCGATGGCTCCCCACGATGTGGACCCGGCCTTGCTCGATCGCATCGCCGGATCGGTCGGCCGCTCCCTGCACCCGGTTCGTCCACTGCGCCCGCCGGCGGTGCTGGCAGGCGGACTGGTTCTACTCTGCGCCGCAGTCTCTTTCGCCGGAGCGGACCTGCTGGGCCTGCACGGCATTCAGAAGATGACGGCGCTGGAACGGGCGCTGATCTTCCCCGTGCTGGCCATCCAATTCGCGTTGGCGGCCATCGCATGCGTTAGGGAACGCACGCCCGGCAGCCGCCGTCGCGTCGCCCCAGGCGTGCTGCTCTGGGCCGGCAGCCTGGCCACGCTTGCGGTTTTCGCAATCCTGTTCCGCGACTACCGCACCGACCGCTTCCTGCCGCAGGGCGCCGCCTGCCTGATCGCGGGCCTGCTCCAAGCCGCACCGGCAGCCCTCGGAATCTGGCTGATCGTGCGGCGGGGTTATGCGGTGAATCGCGTTTCCGCCGGGCTGGTCGCGGGTACGCTAGCGGGCCTGGCCGGCGTCGCCATGCTGGAGTTCCACTGCCCTAACTTCCAGGCTCCGCACCTGATGCTCTGGCACACCGCCGTGGTGCCGATCGCCGGGGCCGCGGGAGCTTTGCTGGGCAGGATCGGGCGCTCGCAGCAGCCACTCCGTCAGGGTTTAGGGTAGTTCGGGTTGGCCTTCATTTCCAGGATCTGAGCCGTGTGCCGGGCCGAGTGTGAGGCCAGCAGCAGCAGCCCCTGATAGGCGTCCATTGGTCCCATTGGCCCTGGTCCCACGTGGGTCCGCAGGTCGTCCTGGGTGGGCTGCGCATAGGCAATGGTCTTCTCCCGCGCAGCCGTAAACGCCTTCGCGGCATCCGCGGGGGTGGCAAACTTGCGGCCGGGAACGATGGCCTCCGGTGCGGTAACTTTGTGGCTGCGATCCTGAACGCCTGCCACGAGTGCATGGTCAACTTCGGCATTGGATTTTTCGGGGCGCTCCACCGCCGGCGTCTTCAGCAGTTCCTGGACGCCTCCGAAGATGTAGCCCTCGGCCAAAACGATGTGCTCGGCGCACTCCTGCACGCTCCATACATCGGGCGCCGGCTTGAAGGTCCATTGCGCTTCGGTGAGGCCGTCGATGCTTGCCAGAACCCCCTTCCGGGATTGTTCGAGTTGGTCGAGCAGATAGGCCCGCTCCGTGTCGTTCATCACACCGCTGCCGGCGCGGCCCACGACTGCGGCCAGGGAGCCGAATACCAATAGCTTTCGCATGCACACTTCTCCTTTCGGCAAGGGGCGCCCGGGCCCGCCGCGGAGATTCATTAACTCTTCAGTAGATCAGCTTGAGCGAGAACTGTATCTGCCTCGACGTTCCCGCGGTGCGGCTGACCATGCCGAATCCGGGCCCCATCACCGTGTTGGCGGGCAGACCGAAGTTGACGATGTTGAACAAGTTGAAGAACTCGGCGCGCAATTGCAGCGTCGCCAGTTCCGCCGCCCCGCGCTTGCCGATGGGCGTGTCCTTGATCAGGGCCACATCCGCGTTCCGCAGCGCCGGTCCGCGAAAGGTGTTCCGGCCCAGCGTGCCGAAGCGCCCGCGGTTCGGTCCGGTGCCGCCGGGCACATCCACTGGGACGTGGAATAGCGTGGCGTTGTCCGCGCCCAGCCCGAAGTAGTCCTCGCGGATAGTGCGGCTGGTGGAGAATGCGGGGACTCCCACTTGATCGGGCCGGTCCGTGCCGCCCGCTCCAACGCCGGTCTGCTGCACGCCCGAGTAGACGGTGAAGGGAAGGCCGCTGAGCACGCTCCCCATGGCCAGCACCTGCCAGCCGCCGGTGAGCCGTTTTCCCAATGGCCGCAGCAAACCCAGCGAATCCACATGAAGATCCTGGAAAACACTGAAGCTGAACGCCTGCTGGATATCGAACCCGGATGGCCCCTTGTCCACGCCCGGATGGAATGGATCCATCGGCGCTGTCTGCGCCACGGCGCCCGTTGTCCCGCCGCCGCCAAGCACCGCGCTCGAATCGTCCAGCGATTTCGCCAGCGTGTAGCTGGCCTGAAACCCCAGGCCGGAAGCGGTCAGATTGTTCTGCGCGGACAGTTGCAGCGCGTGGTAGGTGGAGTGCGAGCGGTTGGTCATCTCGACGAGCGGCCCGTAGCCGCCGGTCACCCGTCCCGCGGAATCGAACTGCGTGTAGGGCGCGAAGGAGCCGCTCGCTCCCGGAAAGCCGTTCAGGAAATCCATGGCGGGCAGCTTGATGCCCGCGGTTCCCACGTAGGCTCCATTCAGTGTGACGCCGCGGACCTTGTGTTCCACGCCAGCCGTCCACGTGCCCACGTACCCGCCGGTGAAGCTGGATTCGATGCCGGCCACGGCCAGCGGCGTGATCTGGTGATCCGGCGATAGCGCCGCCAGGTCCCTCTCGAAGCGCAGCACGTCCATGGCGGTGTTGGGGGCCACCTGTTTCGAATCGCCCGTGGCGAACACCAGTTGCCCGTCCGGCGTGTAGACCGAAGGCAGTTGCTGCGGCGTGATGGTCATGCCGTAGCGAATGGGTTGGCCGGGCGCGGCAGTCAAACGAGGGTAGACCACGAAAGGCGTGCCGCCGGTGAGCGCATTGTCCTGCCAGAGATTGATCAGTAGCGTGGTGATGGCGCCGCCCACATGCACGGTGGTGTTAGAAGCGGCGCGCCAATCCGCCCCCACGCGCGGCCCCCAGCCGTTCTTGTCGAGCTTGAATCCCGGCTGCGGGTTGACGATTATCTCCGAGCCCGGCGATCCGGCTCCGCCCATCAGCACCGGCGCGGAGGTGCGTTTCTGGCTCTCGCGAATGGGCGAAGTGATTTCGTAGCGCAGACCGTAGTTCAGCGTCAGCTTGGCGCCGGCCTTCCAACTGTTCTCGAAATAGGCGTTGTACGAATCGCGGTGAATGGCCGAATCGCCGATCGAGTCCCCCTGCGCGAACATCAGCGGCGCCACGCCGTTGGTGTAAGTGAAGGCGCTGGCGGTGAGCAGGCCGGTCAGCGTGTCAGGCAGCGCATCGCCCACGTGGATGTCATGAGCCCCGCTCAGCGAGCGCACCTCGACAGGCGAATACGCTACACCGCCGCCGAACTGGAACTGGCCGTTGGGAGCCGTTCCGAACAGCGTGGTGTCTCGATTGGAGCGGATCTCGCCGCCGGCCTTGAAAGTATGCTTCCCTCGAACCCGCGTCAAGTTCGCGCGCACCTGAAACAGATTGCCGTACGACGCCATGACGGAACCGCCCGCGGCGTTGAAGGCTTCGTAGAGCCCGTCGCCGAAGATCAGCGAGGGGTCGGTGCGGTCGGGCGTGGGAAACGATGGCGTGGCGCGTGTGAAGCTAACCGAGATCTCCTGGGTCGATGTGGGCGTTGGCGTGCTCACCAGAGTGACGACGGCATTGCGCTGATTATCAAGAAAGCCCACGCCGAATTCGCGGGCCAGCGCGGTCTGGTCGGGATTGGTGTCCGGGCCCGTGATGTTATCCAGCGTGAACCGGCCGAATAACTTCAACTTACTCGACAATGTGTGATCGATGCGCGCGGAGAACTGGTCGGCCACGGTGGTCACCTTCGACGATCCCGCCCAGGTGCGCGCGCCGTAAGGGCCCTGCGGCTGGTTCGGCAGAGGGTAGCGCGCCAGTACCGCCGCAATGCGCGAATCCACCGGAACTATCAAGGTATCGCCGGGGAATGCAGTGGTGTCCAGGCCCTGGCGTTCAGCGGCCGTCGGGACCGGCAGCACCTCGGTGGCGCTCAGCACCTGCCGGAACCCCTGATACTCGGCGAAAAAGAAGGTCCGGTTGCGGCCGTTGTAGAGCTGCGGAATCCCGACCGGGCCGCCAACCGTAAAGCCGAACTCGTTGCGGATGAATGGCGGAATGCGGCCGGGGTTGCCCGGCGGGCCGTGGTCGAAGTAGTTGCGCGCATCGAGGGCGGCATTGCGCAGAAACTCGAACGCGGAGCCGTGTACGGAGTTGCTGCCGGATTTCGTGATGATATCGGTGAAGCCGGCCGCGCCGCGCCCGATTTCGGCGGGCATCCACCCCGAGCTGGAGCGAATCTCCTGCACCGCATCCACGTTGAAGTTGGTGAAGGTCGCGCCTCCCATTTCGGGATCGGTGCTATCGGCGCCATCCATTGCGAAAACCGCCGCCGTGCCACGCTGCCCGTTCACCGCGAACTGCTGGGTGAAATTGGACGCGCCGTTGGTGTCCGTCATGGTGCCCGCCGCCAGCAGCAGCAACTGGCTGAAGTCGCGCTTGTTCAGGGGCATCGCCGTAACGGCTTTGGCGGACAACTGCTCACCGCCGCTGCCCTCGCGGCCTGTCGAGCCGCCGGGGAGCGTGAGCGCGCCGTCCGCGGATAGCTCCAGTACGGCAGCCTCCGTGCCGCCCGGCAGCCGTACCAGCCGCGCGCACGTTGCCGTAGAGCCCTTGTACTCCACCGAGACCGAGTAGTCGCCGGCGGGCAGCGCGGCAAACGCAAACTGGCCGTCCTTGCCGGTTGTAGCGGCCGCCTTCGTGCCGGCGGACTGCACGCGCACCACGGCGCCTGCGATAGCCGCGCCAAGGGCATCGCGCAGAATCCCTTTCCAGGAATCCGCGGAGGGCTGCTCGGCGGCAGCCAGCGCAGAGAAGGCGACGGCGGCGCAGGCGATCAGGGCGTGAAGCTTGGTGATCAAAACATCAGCATAGCTCACGCCGTCCCGGCGCACTCGACTGCATGAACGCGAGCGTAGCTGGGCGGCAGGTCCTTGTGGGGCAGGCTGTCAGCCTGCGGCGGACTGTCAGTCCGCCTGGGCGGCCCTTGCACGTAGCCGACCAGGCGGGTTAACAACCCGCCGCAGGCTGACAGCCTGCCCCACTCTGCTCCCGCAGATCCACTTCTATGTCGCGCACGCCGGACACTCGCGAAACCAGGCAGAATCGCGGTCGGTTTGGTCGCGCCGAGAAGTGCGATTTGGGTAAATCGCCCAAATTTGGGGAGAAACAAAGGACTTAGCCGCTGGTTTTGGGCAATTTACCCAAAATCGACCCTTCGCCGCGACCAACTTGGGTCACGCCGGTTGCCAACCGAGGAAGATCGTGTGCCTGCCCCCGGAACTCCGGCGCGACCGGCAGCCTCGCACATCCACCGCAAATCCCGCTCGGGTCATCCGTTCCTGGAATGCCGGATCGGGAGCCGCCGACCAGACCGCCAGGCAACCCGCGGGCCGCAAAGCGCCACGAGCCAGCAGCAATCCGGCGTGGCTGTAGAGCCGGCTGTTGCCTTCCGTGCTCAGTGAGGCAGGCCCGTTATCCACGTCGAGGATGATGTTGTCGAAACCGCCCCGCTCCTGGCGCATCGCGTCCATCACGTCTTGCTGCCGGACGGTCACCCTGGGATCCGCCATGGCAGCGGCAGCAAGTTTGAAAGCTGGGTTTCGATTCCAGGCGATGACCGCGGCCAGGATCTCGGCCACAACCACCGTGGCGTCGGGACCAACGGCTCCGAGCGCCGCCTTCAAGGTGAACCCGAAGCCCAACCCGCCGATCAGAACGCGCGCGCCGCGTTTGCCAGACAGCCGCGCGCAAGCCAACTCCGCGAGTTTCTCCTCGGAGCCGTGCTGCCGCGTCGACATGAGCGGGGAGCCATCCACCCGAATGGTGTAGTCGCCATCGTGCTCGTCGAGCGAAATCGTCTTGCCATCGGGTGTAAGTGCCTCATCGACCCGAGTCCATTTCTTCACGGGTGGGTCACCCCGCCTGCGGCTTGAATCCGTGCTGCTGCATCGCCGCATGGGCCGCGTCCACGGTTTCCGGCAGCACATAGAAGAACGCGCCGGCGCGCACGGATTTGAAGATCACGCCGCCCGAGTACTCGTCGGTTTCCACGCCGTAATCGACGCCGGCATCCCCCAGCACGCCCTCCAGCCGCAGGGCGTCGCGCAGTTTCTTGGCGATGAAAATCAGAACCGGCTCTTTGCCTTCGAAAAACGATGCTTCCTGCTTCATGGTCCTACCGGAAGTTGTCCAGCAGTATCAGATTCGTCTCGTTGCCGTTCGTCTTAGAATACAGCACGTATTTCCCGTCGGGCGAGACGCGGATGGCGTCGCCGCTCGTATCGGCATCCTTGATCGTCAGGCGGGCGGTGGCCTTCTTGGCCGCGAAATCGTAGAACATCAGCACCGCGGCTCGCTCCTCGTTGTCCCGTTCCAGGTAGTACACGCCATCCTTCACCGGCTGGCAGCCCGGGTGGGCCATGTCGCGTGTGGGCACGATGGCCTCCTCCGGCTCGCCTCCCTCGGAGGGCATCCGCCAGAGGGCTCGCCGGCTTCTGAAGTAAACGTAGCGGCCGTCTGCCGACTCCTCCGGCCAGTCGCCGCGGCGCCTAGGGGCGAGTTCCCGCGTCCCGCTGCCATCGGCCGCGGCCTTCCAGATGCGGCCCTGCGACTCGAAGTAGATCGACTTGCCATCGTGCGACCACGAAGCGCCGCCCGCCGCCTCCAGCAACCGCACCGGTTGGGCGTGAGGCTTCACCTCGACGCGGTACGTCTCCAATCCGCGCTGCGACAGCAACTCGTACATCAGTTGCGTCCCATCGGGCGACCAACGCAAGCGCCGCAGACGAAAAACGCCGCTCAGAGTGGCCACCTGATACCGCCCGCCGGCGCCGTCGGCATCGCCCACCCAGATCTGCCGGTCCAAGCCCTGTTCGGAGACGTTGGCGATCCGTTGGCCGTCGGGCGAAATGGACGGGTTGACCTCCCGGTTCTGGGAGACGATCAGCGGCCTCTCCTTGCCATCCGCGGCGCCCAACTCCGCGCGCCAGATGGAAGCGGTCTCCTTCCGTTCGGTGAAGAGCAGGCGGCCGTCGCGCGAAATTGCGGGCGACTCGAGCCGGTTGCCCGATATCATCAAGTCCCGCGGGGCCCCGCCGGACTCTGCCAAGCGCCACAGCCGCCAGCCCGTGCCGCGGTCCGAAGCGTACACCAGTTCGCGGCCATCGGGCGTCCAGGCGATGCCGCGGATCGGGTGATCGTCGAACGTGATGCGGCGCAATCTGTCATTGGAAAGGTCGCGAATGCAGACAACACGGCTCCCGCTGTTTTCGGAGTCCTCGCCGCGCACAAACGCCACGCTTGCGCCGTCGGGAGACACCGCCGGGCCGAAATCGCCGGGCGACCCCGCGCCTGGGTGGGTGATCTGCTGCGCCACTCCGCTATCCACGTCCACCGTCCAAAGCGCCGATGGCTGCCCTTTCCGCGCGCCCGCCACCACCAGCGATTTCCCATCGCGTGCCCAAGCCGCCGAGGGCAGTGGTTGCTCCTCTTCCCCCACGGCGGCGAACTCGATCACTTTGCGCGGCTCGCCGCCCGCCGCCGGCATCACCATGATCCGCCACGCGTCTTTCTCCACCCGCAGGAATGCCAGGCCGCCATCCGGGCTCCAGACCGGCCCGATGTCGCTTCCATCGCCGCTCGTAACCTGTCGCGGCGCCTCGCCGGCCAACGCCCGCACGAATACGTGGAACGGTTCGTCTTTCGAGAGCCCGCGGGCGCTGTACGCCGCCAGCTTCCCGTCGGGCGAAAACGCAGGCCAGGCGTGCTCGCCGGATTCGCTGGTGAACTGCGTGCGCTTCGGTTCGCGCTGCGGCCCGTTGGCGAGCCGCCCCACCACCGTCACCACCACGCCCACCAGCAGGAGCCCCGCCGCCAGCATCGCCGCCGGCCGCCGCATGATTGTGCCAATTGACATGTCTTCCGTATTATCCCTTGCCGGACGCGGCCTCGCCGCCGCTCCGCCATGCCAGGTAACGAACATTAGACGCGGAATGTTCCCGCTCATTGCACCGCGCCGCTGGCTTCTGAGAGACTGTCTCTATATGAAGCTGGCGCTCATGCTCCTGACCACCGCGTCCCTCCTGCCGCCGCAAGGGGTCAATCTACCGGGCGGAAGCGTCTCAATTGGCAGTCTGCCGGCCAAAGAGACCTTCTACTACGACATTGAGTGGCGGCTCATCACCGCCGGCCGCGCCAAGATGGAGTACGTCCGCCGTCCCAATGCCGACTGGCAGGTCAACGTGCGCCTGGATTCGGCCGGGATGGTTTCCACGCTATATAAGGTGGAGGACGATTACTTCGCCTACCTCAGCCCCAGTTTGTGCGCCGAGAGCCTGCAGCAGGTTTCGCACGAGGGCAGCCGCTTCCGCGACACCAAGATCGCCTTCAACTCCGCCGCCCACCGGGCCACGTACGACGAGCGCGACCGCATCAAGAACACCGTTCTGAACCACCACGATCTGGAAATCCCGGCGTGTGTCCACGACGTGATGGGCTCCATGCTGCTGCTCCGCACCCTCAACCTGGACCCCGGCAAGAGCACCATGGTTCCCATCACCGATGGCAAGAAGAGCGTCATGGCCAAGGTGGAAGCCCAGGCCCGCGAGGACATCAAGACGCCCGAAGGCACGTTTCACACCATCCGCTACGAAGCCTACCTGTTCAACGACGTCCTGTATCGCCGCTCCGCGCACCTCAACATCTGGCTGACCGACGACCGCCGCCGGCTTCCCGTGCAGATCCGCGTCCGCATGCAGATGGCCATCGGCACCATCACGTTTCAACTGCGGAAACACGAAGGGAGTTGACGGGCGGGTGCGCTCGCCGTGCGATTACGACTTGGCGATCACTTCCCGCAACCCCTCGCGGGTGAGGAAAAATTTCACCGAATCGAACCGGTGGAACAGCTTCTCCAGGCCGCGGTTGTTAAAGAGCTTGACAGGGTGGCGCATGCCCTCCTGCGTCACCTGCAACTGGCTCAGGTCCTGAATGCGGAAGCTGTAGCGCGGAACGGCCTCCAGCTTGTCGTCGGAATGGAACAAGGAAAGCAGGTAGCTCTTGGGGCGCACGATGGCGTGCAATTTGTCCACCACGGCCGTGAGCAGCGTGGGCGACAGGTATTCCAGCGTGTCCCATACCAGCACGCCGTCGAACTGGTCCTCGCCGTAATCCAGCGCATGGTTGAGGAAGTAGTCGATGCGGCCGGGGTTGGATTGGTCGACCGTGTCCTCGGTGCCGAAGACTTCCTGCAGGATGCGCAGGAAGTCCTCCGAGTACAGCCGATGGCCCAGGTTGGTGATGAAGGTGACGTTCTGCTGGTTGGCGCTGCCCAGATCGAGAATTTTCAGTCCCGACTGGCCGCGGATGTAGTTGAAGAACTCCTCCAGGCCACGGCTGGTCCGTACCGTGACGATGGGTTGGTCGGCGGACGAGCGTACGGTAGCGTTCGGGTACACCCCGGCGTCCCGGTTCGCCGGACTGCCCGGTGTACCGCGTAACAACCTTCTCAGCTTTTCAGGCAGCAACGTTGGGACACCCGCCAGCTAGCGTTTCCCATCCGGAGCGGGTGCCTGGGTTACCGCGGTTGGAGTGGCCACCGCGGCTGCGGCCGGGGCCGGCTGCGGCGGTTTGTGCGGCGTCTTCCCGGGCTCGGGCTTCACGATGTCAATGCTGCCCTTGAAATATGCGCCATCCTCGATAATGATGCGCGCGGTGCGGATATCGCCGACAAGTTTGGCGTCCTTGCGGATCTCGATCTTCTCGGTGGCCTCCACGTTGCCGTGGATGGTGCCGAGCGCCAATACCTCGCGAGCCTTGATTCCGGCGTGAACAGTTCCGTTGGGGCCGATCGTCAACTTGTGCTCCAAGGCTTCCACCGAACCCTCGAGGTCGCCATCCACGTACAGATCTTCCTTGCTGAAGATCTGACCGACAACCTTAACGGATTTGCCGATCGTGGCCATTCCGCCACGCGGTTCCGGCTCAAACCTGCCACCGGGAATGCTGGACATGGGCGTAGACTCCTTCTTCGGTTCGACGGGGCTTGGCGCCAAAGGGGCATGATAGGCGGGAGCGATTGGCTTTGGCGGTTCGTCGTCCCGTTTTTTATTCCACATGTGGCCGCCCTCCTGTATCAGAATTAGAATTCATGGTACCGCCTCTCTAGTCTATAGGCATGTGGCGTCCGAAGGCAATCGCCGCCGCATTTTCTTCCCGGGCAACCCCCGGGCCTCCAATCAGCGCCCCCCCTTGGCCCTGGTCTTGAGCAGGACCGGCGTCCCCCGGAAGCCGAACTGCCGGCGGATCTGGTTAATCAGGTAGCGCTCATGGGAGAAGTGCAGCGCCGGACCCCGGCTGGTGAACGCCACGAACTCGGGGGGCCGGATCCCGGCCTGCGTAATGTAGAAGATCCTCCGCTCTTCGAAGTGCAGGTTCTCCACGAACCGGTTCAGCTCGCCGGTCGTAACGCGCTTCGTGAAGGAGGCGAAGCACTCGCGGATCAACGGGTACAGCTTCTGCACGCCGGCGCCGGTCTTGGCCGAGAGGAAGACCATGGGGGCGTAGTCCAGGAACTTGCACCGGTCACGGAATTCGGCTTCGAACTCGTTCCTCTTCTGGCCCCGCTGGCCGCTCACGTCATCCCACTTGTTGACGCAGACGATCACCGCGCGCCCGCCCTCGTGGGCGTATCCGGCGATGGTGGCGTCCAGGCCCACGCCGCCCGCGTCGCCCGTAGCATCCACCAGCAGCAGCACCACGTGCGCCATGCGGATGTTGCGGCGGGCCATCACCACGCTCATCTTCTCCGCCATCTCGGTGGTCTTGCCTTTGCGGCGAATGCCGGCCGTATCCACGAAGACGTACTCGACGCCGTCGTGCATCACGGTTTCGTCCACCGCGTCGCGGGTGGTCCCGGCAACGGGGGAAACGATGACCCGGTCCTGGCCGGTGAGAGCGTTCAGCAGGGTGGATTTGCCCACGTTGGGCCGCCCGATGATGGCCACCTTGATGGCGGCGGGCTGTCCGGCGGCGGCCGCGGCCTCTTCTTCGGATATGCGCGGAAACCCTTCGGTGACGCGGTCCAGCAGGGCGTCGATGCCGGTGCCGTGTTCGGCGGAAACCGGGAAGATATCGGCGATTCCCAATTCGCTGAACTCGCTGGACAGGTCGCGCTGGGCGGCCGTTTCGGCCTTGTTGACGGCGAGCGAGACCGGCTTGCCCAGGCGCAGGAGCATTTGCGCCAGGTCGCGGTCGGAGCCGGTGATCTCGGCTCTGCCATCCACCAGGAAGATGATGTGGGCCGCGCCGCGAAGCGCCAACTGCGCCTGGCGGAGGATCTCCGACGGGATGTACTCCTGGTCGTGAATGAGGATGCCGCCGGTGTCGATCAACTCGAATCGCCGGCCATCGTGTTCGGCAAGCCCGTGAATCCGGTCGCGCGTGATCCCGGGCTCATCGCCCACAATGGCGCGCCGCTGTCCGGTAATCCTATTGAATAGAGTGGACTTTCCGACGTTGGGCCTGCCCACAATCACAACCGTGGGTAGGGCTTTGAACATGGAACTCCATCATAGCAGGCGGGGGAAGAGCCGCCGGAGTCCCATAAGCTGTTAAACTTATAGTGGGCCCAATGTGAACGCCAAACGCACTCACATCGTGATCCCCAGCGAGTTGGTGGCCGGGATCGACGCCCTTGTGGGCAAGCGGGGCCGTAGCGCCTTTCTGACCCAAGCCGCGGAGAAGGAACTTACGCGGCTGCGCCAGATCGCCGCCCTGGAATCGGCGGCCGGTTCCTGGAAGGATAGAGACCATCCGGAACTCAAGGATGGAGCGGCCAAATGGGTGAAGAAACTGCGTCACGAATACGACCGGCGCTTCGACAAGACAGCCACCCCCTGACATGGCCTCCCTCCTGCTGGACACCTGCGTCATAATCGACGCCCTCAACGGCAAGCGCGGCCGGGCGGCGCTGCTGCTGGGGCTGGTGAAGTCCGGGCACGTTCTGGCCTGTTGTCCCATCAACATCACCGAGGTTTACGCTGGGATGCGGCCCAAGGAAGAGGCCGCCACCGAAGCGTTCCTCGCGAGTCTGCAGTACCTTCCAATCGTGCCCGCGGCGGCTCGCCTGGCCGGCGGGCTGAAACGCGAACACTCCCGCAAGGGAACCACGCTCAACCTCGGAGACGCGATCATCGCCGCCGTGGCAATCCACAACGATCTCGTCCTGCTCACCGATAACACTAAGGACTTCCCGATGGCGGAGTTGTCGCTGTATCCGCTGCCGAAGGGGTAAAGAGGGCTACGAAAATGAAGAGCAGCGCAAAAACTCGGAAGAAGTTGTCTTGTTTACGGCCCCCGACGCGGCTTCGCAGGGAGCGCGGGGTATTTGTGCTTCGGACCGGCAGCAGGCTGACCGCCAGGGCCGCCGGCAAGGTGCTGCGCACGAGTCGCGGGCAGAACGGCCGGACTGCTTGAGAGCAAGCGTGTAGTATCGATCTCAGTGTCTGAACTTGCATGAGGAGGGCCGGCAGCGGGGCGGCGATCCGGGCGGAATCCCCCGGACGGAGTACGTTCTCACCTACCGGACTCATCCCGACCACACACTGGCCACCTACGTTACTGGTATCGGAGTGCAAGATAGGATACCGCCGGGCGTCGGCAATCCACTGCCGCGGTGCAGAATCTGCCGACGGACAGGCAACTTCCGCACCTGGCAGACCACACCGCGACTCGAGTCCACGCCGCCCCGCCGCTGTCGCGGCGAAATCCCACCGCCAGATCGCCCGACTGTCGGGGCCGCGGCAGCGGATTGGCCCGAATCGTGCATAGTGGGAATCGTTGCCGAACATCTCCACGGGACGACGGAACATGCATGAGGAGCACCGAAAAGCCGCCGAACAGCACGAACTGGCGGCGCAAGCCCATCGAACCGCCGCGGAGCATAACGAAAAAGGGGATTACTCGGCGGCAACCTGGCATTCGGAGCGCGCGCTGGAGTACTCCGATCACGCCTTTAAGCTCGCAAGGGAAGCCCACAACAAGTCTGGGGAGATAGTGAGTCTCTAAATGTCTACTCGTTACAATCACGGATCGCATTACGAGAACCACCAACGGGCCGCCGAGCTGCACGACCTCGCCGCCCACTCCCACCGTACCGCTGCCGAAGCCCACGAAAAGCAGGACCACGAGACCGGGCAGGAACGCACCCGGCAGGCTTTGGAGCACTCCCAGGAGGCGCACCAGCATACCGGGCAGGCGCATCAGGGCCTGCTGAATGAACATGGGATTGCGATGTTCGGGCACGAGGACATCGCGGCACTGGCTCATTCGCTGTGGCAAGCCAGAGGCTGTCCCGATGGATCGCCTGAAGAAGACTGGTACCGCGCCGCGCAGGAGTTGCGGAGCCGCTGCGAAACGCCCCAGGAGTAAATTCGCGCCTCCGCCGTGGTACTCGACTCAGTCGGGCGACATCCTATACTCATCATGCCAACCACTTCGAGTCTGGAGATTCGTCTGGCATCCCGCCCCAGCGGGACCCCTACCGCCGCTAACTTCATCCTGGCCCGGACCGAGCTGCCCCCGCTGAAAGATGGCGAGGTGCTGGTTCGCAATCTGTTCATGTCGGTGGACCCCTACATGCGCGGCCGCATGAACGACGCGAAATCCTACGTGCCTCCATTCCAGTTGGGCCAACCGCTCAACGGCAGCGCCATCGGTGAGGTGGTCGAGTCGCGCGCCGCGGGGCTCAATCCCGGCGATGCCGTCGCTTCCGGCCTCGGCTGGCGGGAGTATTTCATCGCCCCGCCAGACGGCCTACTTCCGGTTAGCCGCGACATTCAGCCTCTCTCGGCGTACTTAGGCACGCTCGGAATGCCGGGCTTGACCGCATGGGCCGGGCTGAACCTGGTCGAAGTCAAGGGCGGCGACGTCATCTACGTCTCGGGAGCCGCGGGCGCCGTCGGCAATGTGGCTGGGCAACTCGCGAAACTGCGCGGGTGCAGGGTGATCGGTTCGGCCGGTTCGGCGGAGAAAGTCCGTTTCCTGCTGGAAGAGTGCGGCTTCGATAGCGCCTTCGATTACAAATCCGGACCGGTTCTCGATCAATTAATGCGGGCGGCGCCGGACGGCATCGACGTCTACTTCGACAACGTGGGCGGCGAATCGCTCGAAGCGGCTCTCTCGGCTCTGCGGGTGCATGGACGGATCGTCGCGTGCGGCAGTATCTCAGGTTACAACGACGTAAAACCGCGGCCCGGACCTTCCAATCTGTTCCTTATGATCGGCAAGCGGCTCACCATGAAGGGGCTCATAGTCTCCGATTCGCTGGGCCATCGGGCGGAGTTCGAAAAGGAAGTGGGCGGCTATCTCAAAGCCGGCAGACTGATCCACAAGGAGACCGTCGTGAAGGGAATCGACCACGCCGTTGACGCCTTCATTGGCCTGTTCCACGGGCAAAACGCCGGCAAGATGGTGGTGGATCTCAGGTGAGCGAAACCGTTCTCGATATCGACGCGCTTACTCTCCCGGTCAATGCCGGTGAGGTTTTCGTCTTACTCGGCTCCAAAGGGGCCGGTAAGACCACCACCATCAAGATGCTCACCGCCCTGTTGCCGCCCACCTCGGGCGAGGCGCGCGTGGCCGGCTTCTCCATCACGCATCAAGCGGTTTCCGTCGATGGCTCGTTGACTGGCAAGGATTACGCCGGTATCCTGCTCACCGCCACCGTCCCGGTCCTCATTGACGCCCGATTGTACCCCCGGCTCGCGACGTGAACACATCGCTTAGAAACGATACCTACTATGATGAATCCCCCGACTCTCTTCACCCCCATTAGCTTCGGCGCGGTCGATGCGCCCAACCGCATGGTCATGTGCCCACTTACGCGGATGCGCGCCGGCTCCGGCCGCGTGCCCACAGCGTTGATGGCCGAGTATTACTCGCAGCGGGCTACGGCAGGCCTGATCGCCACCGAAGCTACCGCCGTTTCCCAGCAGGGCACGGGCTCTCCCAATACGCCCGGCATTTACACTCCCGAACAGGTGGACGGCTGGCAAGTCGTGACCGGGGCGGTGCATCGTGCCGGCGGCCGCATCTTTCTTCAGCTCTGGCACATGGGCCGGATCTCGCACCCAAGCTTTCAGCCGGATGGCGGGTTGCCGGTCGCGCCCAGCGCCATCGCTCCGCGCTCCGGCCAGGCTATGACGGAGACCGGCATGCAACCCTACGTCACGCCCCGCGCCCTGGAAACGGGGGAGTTGCCGGGCGTGGTGGCGCAATACTCGGCCGCCGCCGCCCGCGCCAAACTCGCCGGCTTCGACGGCGTGGAAATTCACAATGCCAACGGGTATCTGCTGGACCAGTTTCTCCGCGATGGCACCAACCACCGGACCGACGGCTATGGCGGTTCCGCGGCGAACCGCGCCCGGCTCACGCTGGAAGTGGTTGACGCCGTCGCGAAAGTCTGGGGCTCCGGCCGTGTGGGAATTCGCTTCTCGCCCGGCGGCGTTTTCAATGACATGCACGATTCGAACCCGCTCGAAACCTTCAGCTACGTGCTGCACGAGCTGAATCGCTTCCGCCTCGCCTACGCGCACGTGATCGTGTCCACCGAAGACGACCTGCGGCATGGCGCGGTGCCCGTGGACCTGGCTGCGCTACGGCGGGAGTTTCATGGCCCGATGATCGTGGCCAACGGCTTCGACCGCGATACGGCCACGCGAGTGCTGGCCGACGGGGCAGCCGACGCCGTGGCGTTTGGGCGGCTGTTCATCGCCAATCCCGACCTCCCCAAGCGGTTCCAGTTAAACTCGCCGCTTAACGCACCGGACGTATCCACCTTCTACGGCGGCGCCGAAAAGGGTTACACGGATTATCCGGCGCTTGGCGTCGCAGCCGTGGGTTACGCGCCCTCGGCCTAATCGCTGCCCTGGTATTCCAAAGGTACGTCGTCCTCCCGGAACTGTCTCGTGTGAACTTCGGCCACGTCCGGGTCGGGTGCGCCTTCTACTGCGCCGATGGCTTCGGCCTCGAAGGCTTGGCCCGCATCCAGGAGTTCCGCGACGCTCTCCGAACCTGCCTCGGCGACCGCCTGCAGTCCCTGAGTATCGCCGGATTGGCCGCGGTTCTTCGTGGGCAAAACGACAGCGTGGTTCGAAATTGTTCATTGGCTTGCTGGCTCATGAGGACGTTCCAGCACGCCACCTGCCAACGTGCTGGGCCGGCCTCCACGGGAAGCCCAGCCCTCCTTTCAATCGGCATTCCGCTCTTGTTAGACTCGGGCAATGCCCCCCAGCACCCGGCAGGCTGTGCGCGACAAATTCACCGGCCCCATTCGCCGCATGCGCCACTTTGCGTTTTACGACTGGACCCGCGAGATGCCGCGGTCCAAGCGCATCATCACCTGGGCTGGGCTGCTGATCCAGGGGTACGGTATCTATTCCCTCTGGACGCGGTCCCTGATATGGCCCGTGATGTGGCCGGATGGGATCGCCCTCTACGCAAGTGTGTCGGCACTCTACCTCTTCGGCGCCGGCCTGATGAACGGGATGCTGACCTCGGAATTTGTCCGCAAGACCGAACTGGAGGCCGATCAGATCGCCGCCCGGCAGATCCAGCAGACGCTTATCCCGCAGGAGTTGGCGGAGCTTCCAGGCTATGTAGTGGAGACCAACTACAAGCCCTTGCGCGAAGTTGGCGGCGATTACTTCGACGTGATCGATCTCCCGGAGAACCGGACGCTGTTCGCGGTTGCGGATGTGTCCGGGAAAGGAATGCCGGCGGCGCTGTTGGCGGCGAACATACAGGCGCTGGTGAGAAGCATCGCCGGTGTCGAGGCAAATCCCTTGACGTTGGCCCGGCAGATTAACCAACACCTTACCAAATATACGCCTGCCGATCGCTTTGCGACTGCGGTGTTTCTCGTGCTCAACCGCGATTCGGGAGAGTTGACTTACTGTGAATGCCGGCCACAATGCTCCGATCATGTTCGACCGGGGTGCGACGGCCACGCTCGAAGCCACCGGCATGCCGCTCGGCTTATTCCCTGGCGCTGCGTATGAAGCGCGCACCGCCGCTCTCTGCCCTGGCGGTGCTCTCCTCCTCTTCACGGACGGTCTGACCGATTCCATCCCTGGCGACAACCCCGAAGCCCGTTTGCTCGATGCGTTGGCTGGCAGTTCGGGAAGCTCGATGGCGAATCTCAAATCGTTAGTGGACGCGAAGGCTAATGAAGACGACGTCACCATCGTGCTCGTGAAACGGGATGCCGCCACGGATTCCACCGGTTAACCCGAAACCTCTCCCGCGCGGACGTTTGCTACCATGGGCCCATGAGCGGCAACCGCGAGGCAACACCCACCTCGTCCGTGATTCGCGAAGACGCCCAATGGGTGTGCGAGAGGTTGTCATCGCGCATCGCCGCCTTGAACGGAACCACGCTTCTGGTCACCGGCGCCAGCGGCTTCCTGTGCAGTTACTTCCTGGAAACCGTGGCCGCCTTCAACCGCACCGCCAACCCCGGATGCCGCGTGCTGGCGCTTGACAACTTCCAGACCGGCCTGCCCGAACGGCTCGATTGGGTGGCCGGGCGCAACGATATCGTTTTGCGCCAGTGCGACGTTTCCATGCCATTCGACCCCGGCGAGCGCGTCGATTGGATCATCCACGGTGCCGGCATCGCCTCGCCGCCGGCCTATCGCCGCTTTCCGCTCGAAACCATCGACGTCAACGTGAACGGCACGCGCCACATGCTCGATCTGCTGCGCCGCGGCGGCCAAGGCATGCTATGCCTGAGCAGCAGCGAAATCTACGGCGATCCCGACCCCGCGCACATTCCCACCGCGGAAGATTACCGCGGCTTCGTCTCCTGCACCGGCCCGCGCGCCTGCTACGACGAATCCAAACGCCTGGCCGAAACCCTGGCCACAACTTACCACCGGCTCTACGGCGTCCCCGTCAAAGCCATTCGCCCCTTCAACGTCTATGGGCCGGGGCAGCGGCTGGACGATGGGCGCATCATCCCCTCGCTAATGTCCGCCGCCCTTCGCCGCGAGCCAATCGTGCTCTACAGCGACGGCCTTGCCACCCGCAGCTTCTGCTACGTCGCCGACGCTATCCGCGGCATGCTCCTGGTGTTGCTCTCGGAGGCGGCAGGCGAAGCCTTCAACGTGGGCAATGACGAAGAGATCCCGGTGGGCGACCTGGCGCGTTACGTCGCCGCGATGGACGGCCCGCCCGAGTTGCCGATCCGCTTCGAAACCAGTCACGAGGCCGACTATCTTCGCGACAACCCGCAACGCCGCTGCCCGGACCTGAGTAAGCTGAAGAGCCTGGACGGCTGGCGGCCGGAAGTCATGGTGCGCGAAGGCCTCGCGCGAACCCTGCGGGCGTATCGCGAAACCGCCGCGCCGGCTGGCTAGCACCCATGGAACGCATCCCCACCACCGGCGTGACCGCGATCCGCTCGGCGGAGTACACCGGACACTTCGCCTCGGCCAAGCACCTGTTCCTGGTGGGCGATCTGCGCCAGCCCAATCCCCATCCGTTTTTCCGCGAACCGCGCCTCGAGATCATCGCCTGTAAGTACGAGGCGGGCGACGGCGGCCTGTATCATTGGCACGCCGTTGTTACCGAGTATGAGTATGTGCTGGAAGGCGCGGTATCCTATGTGGAAGCCGCAACCGGGGCGATGCACCGCTTCGAACCCGGCGATTTGACCCTTATCCCCGCCGGCGTGTGCGTCCGCCGCATCGTGGACCGGCCGTGCCGTACGCTGGGACTCAAGCTTCCCTCCAGCGCCGAAAAGGTCCATTGCGCGCAGTGCCCCCGCGATTGCCCCAGCCGGCAGGAGCTTTACGGAGTAACTCCATGATCGTAACCGTGGTGGGAACCGGATATGTCGGTTTGGTAACGGGCGCATGTCTCGCGTCCCTCGGCCACACCGTGCGCGCGGTAGACGTTTCGCCGGAACGGGTGGCGCTGATCCGCGCGGGCAAGGCGCCATTCTTTGAGCCGGGCCTCGATGAATTGCTGCGCGAGGTGCTGGCCGCCGGCCGCCTGTCCGTCACCAGCGACCTTGGCAAAGCCATCGCGGGCAGCCACCTGTCCCTGATCGCCGTGGGCACACCCGCCAAGGGCGACGACCAGGACCTCTCCTACCTCGAAACCGCCGCCCGCCAGATTGGCGCCCTGCTGCGCCGCACCGCCCCGTATCACGTAGTTGCGGTGAAGAGCACCGTCATGCCCGGAACCACCCGCAACATCGTGGGCACGTGCCTGGAGACGGAATCGGGGCTGCGGCCCGGCAGGTTCGGCCTCGCCATGAACCCGGAGTTCCTGCGCGAGGGCTCGGCGGTGGAAGACTTCCGCGATCCCGACCGCATCGTCATCGGCCAGGTGGACAGCGCCTCGGGCGACGTTCTGGAAGAGGTCTACAGCGGTTTCGATTGCGAAAAGCCGCGCGTCTCGCTGGAGGAGGCCGAGCTGATCAAGTACGCCTCCAACGCCCTGCTCAGCGTGCTGGTTTCCTATAGCAACGAGTTGGCGGCGCTGTGCGAGGCCACGCCAGGCACCGATGTCGAGACCATCATGCGGGGGCTGCACCTGGACCGCCGGCTCTCGCCCCGCGTGGACGGCCAGCGCATCCGCCCTGAGATCCTCGGCTACCTGCGCGCCGGCATTGGCTTCGGCGGAAGCTGCCTCCCCAAGGACATTACCGCGCTGCGGGCATACGGCAAACGGATTGGCGCCCCCACGCCGCTGCTCGACGCCACCATGGACGTCAACGCGCGCCGCCCCGAACAGGTGGTTGCCATGGCGGAAGCCGCTACAGGTGGCCTGGCCGGGAAGACCGTGGCGCTGCTGGGCGTGGCTTTCAAGGCCGGTACTGACGACGTGCGCAGCTCGCCAGCCCTCGCCATCTGGCGCGCGCTCGTGAGTGCCGGGGCGCGCGTGGCGGCATACGACCCTCTGGTTTCGCCCGAGTCCGCCTCCGCCGCCGGCTTGAGCGGCCCGTGCACGGGCAGCCTGGAGGAAGCTCTCGCGGGCGCCGATGCCGCGCTCATCACCATGGCCGACCCGGCATTCCGCACCGCCAATTGGGCGCGGCTGGCGGCGACCATGCGGCAGCCCATCCTCATCGACGGGCGCAACATTCTGCGCGGCGTGCCGCTGCCCGCCAAGGTCCGCTATTATCCCATCGGAAGGGGCGGCGCCCGGCCCAGCGCGTACGGGCACCGGTAACATGCAACAGCCAATCGATCCCAAGGCGCTCAAGGAGCGGATTCTCGACCTTGTCCGCCAGTATTACCAGGCCGCCCACCAGCGCCCCGCATTCGACCCGAACTCGACGCGCATCCCTTACTCCGGCCGCGTCTACGACGAGCGCGACATGGCCATGCTGGCCGAATCCTGCCTGGATTTCTGGCTCACCTCCGGCCCCTTCGCCGAGCGCTTCGAGCAGCGCATGCGCCAGTTCTTCGGCTCGCGCGATTTCGTGCTGGTCAATTCCGGTTCCTCCGCCAACCTGCTGATGCTGGCCACGCTGTGCGCCCCCAGCCTGCCCGCCGATCTGCGCGGAGGCCCGCCGCCGCTCGTTCCGGGCGACGAGGTCATCACGCCGGCCGTCACCTTCCCCACCACCCTCGCGCCCATTGTGCAGAACCGCCTCCTGCCGGTCTTCGTGGATTGCGAAGTGGGCACTTACAACGTCAACCCCACCCTTGTCGAGGACGCCATAGGCCCGCGCACCCGCGCCATTTTCGTGCCCCACACGGTGGGCAATCCTTGCGACATGGCGATCCTCGGCGAAGTGGCCGCGCGCCACAACCTTTGGCTGCTGGAAGACGGCTGCGACGCGCTCGGCGCCAGTTTCGACGGCCAGCTTGTGGGCACCTTCGGCCACATGTCCTCGCTCAGCTTCTACCCCGCCCACCACATCACCATGGGCGAGGGCGGCGGCGTCAACGTCAACGCCTTTGGCCTGCAGAAGACCGTCCGCTCAGTCCGCGACTGGGGCCGCGATTGCTGGTGCGATCCCGGCAAATCCAACACCTGCGGCAACCGCTTCGGCTGGCAGTTGGGAGAGCTGCCCTGCGGCTACGACCACAAGTACATTTACTCGAACATCGGCTACAACCTGAAGGCCACCGATATGCAGGCGGCCATCGGCCTGTCTCAGAGCGATAAGATCGAGACTTTTGTGGAAGCGCGCCGCCGCAACTTCCGTCACTTGCAGCAGGGCTTGAAAGAGTGGGAAGACTCGCTGATCCTGCCCCGCATCGACCCGCGCGCCAACCCGTCGCCCTTTGGTTTCCCCATTACCGTCCGCCCCGGCCTGGACCGCGGCCGCCTGGTACGCCACCTGGAGGACGCCCGCATCGAAACCCGTCTGGTGTTCGGCGGCAACATCATCCGCCAGCCCGGTTTCCTGAACATCGAGAAGCGCGTCCACGGCGATTTGCGCGAGAGCGATATCATCATGCGCGATACGCTGTTTATCGGCGTATACCCGGGGCTGACTCCGGAGATGATCGACTACGTGATCGCGGCGTTCGGGAAGTTTTTCGTCGCGGGGCAGCGGCGCGGGGCCTGACGCCTCGCCACATCTTGACTTCCTCCCTATTCCAGGCTATACCTAGTACGGAAAGGGAAGCCATGGCCAACGAATCCGCCCCCGAGCTGTTGCCCGGCACGCTCTACCTGCTGGTTCTGCGCACGCTCTCGCACGGGCCGCTGCATGGGTACGCCATCGCCAAACGGATCAAGGAAGCCTCCGGCGAGTGCCTCAATATCGAGGACGGCTCGCTCTACCCGGCCCTCAACCGCATGCTGGTGAAAGGGTGGCTGGCATCGTCCTGGGGCACTAGCGAGAACAACCGCAAGGCGCGCTTCTACCGGCTCACTCCCGAGGGCCGCAAGCGGTTGGAACTGGAGGCCGGGGAATTCGAGCGGCTGGCCAAGGCGATCCGCATGGTGATGCGTACGGCGTGAGCTTGGAGGGTGACATGTCCTTCTGGAAAACGGCGGCAAATCACATTGCATACCTCGGACGGCGGCGCCGGTTCGAACGGGAACTGGCCGACGAGGTCGCCTTCCACATCGAAACTCGCGCGGACGAACTCGTTGCCGAAGGTCTCGACCATGCCGCGGCGTTGCGCCGGGCGCGCCGCGAGTTCGGCCCGCCGCTCCGCGCCCGCGAGGAGTGCCGCTCCGCCTGGCAGTTACTCTGGCTGGAAGACCTGGCCGCGGATCTGCGCTACGCGGCGCGCGCCTTCCGCCGCAATCCCGGATTCGCCGCCACGGCCATCGTCTGCCTGGCGCTGGCGGTGGGCGCCAACACCACCATGTTCAGTCTCGCGGTGGAGATTCTCATGGGCGAGCCATCCTGCCGCGACCCGCAATCGCTGGTACACCTCTCGGTTGCCGGCAACGGCTGGGTGATGGCGCCGCAACTGCGCCTCCTTCAGGATTCGGGCGTGCTTCGCGGGGTGGCCGGAATCAACATCGGCGTACCGGCGAATTGGCGCGACGGCAGTGGAAGCCGCAAGATCGCCTCCATGCACGTCACCGACGATTTCTTCGAGGTGACCGGCATTCCCGTAGCAAGCGGCCGCCCGATCCGGCGCGGCGAGTCGCACGCCGTGGTGCTCACCGATGGCTTCCAGCGTCAGGTGGGGGACCGCGGATCGATTGGCCGCACCATGCTGCTCGATGGCGAAAGTTACACCATCGTCGGCGTGCTGCCGCACGATCACCGCATGCTGGCCGGCATGAGCTTTTCTCCGGATCTCTACCTCAGCAAGACGATTGCGGAATACCCGGACAGCATGGATTTCACGGTGTACGCCCGCCTCCCGCGAGGCATGACCCGGCAGGCGGCGTACGCGCGCCTGGCCCCCGTGGGCCGCGAAATGGACCGCGTGTTCCCGAACCCGCAGCACACCTGGACGCGCGGACTCAGCCTCTCCTCCGTCGGCGGCTCGGCGCAACTGGCGGCGGCGGGCGTTCCGGCCGCGCCCATCGTCGCCTTCTTCGCGATGCTGGTGATCGTCACGGGCCTGGTCCTGTTGATTGCCTGCGCCAACGTATCGAGCCTGCTGCTGGCACGCGCCCTCAGCCGTTCGCACGAGATCGCCATTCGCATGTCGATCGGCGGCGGACGCGGCCGCATCGTGCGCCAACTGTTGGCGGAAAGTCTGCTGCTGGCGGTGTGCGGCACCGGCGCCGGCCTGGGGCTCAACCTGGCCCTGACGCGCCTGGCGAGCGGCTTTCGCATACCGACGCCTCTGCCCGTCGAATTCCTGATCCGGCCGGACTGGCGGCTGCTGGCCTATTCCACGGCGATCATCTTCGTGATCACGCTGGCGGCCGGCCTCGCCCCGGCGTTGCGGGGGACGCGCCACGCGCTGAGCGGCACGCTCAAGCAGAGCGAACACATCGCCGGCGAGCGCCGCTGGAGTTTGCGAGGGGCACTGGTATCGGCGCAGATCGCCGTCTCCGTGCTGCTGCTCAGCGGCGGCTGGGTCTTCCTGCGCAGCCTGCTGGAAGCCTCTTCGGCGCGCCCCGGTTTCGACGCCGCGCACACCATCGTGGCCACCCTGAAAACCCAGCCCGGCGCCTACACCCTAGAGCGCTTCCAGGCTCTGCTGAACGACGCGGCCGCCCGGTTACAGCAGATGCCCGGCGTCGAAGACGTTTCGCCCGCCACCACCATTCCGTTGAATCCGTTCATGGCGCTGAGCATGACCTCGAGCGATATCCAGCCGGATACCGCCAACCGCGAGATTCACGCGCAGTACATTTCGAACAGCGTCGGCCCCGGCTACTTCCGCGTGCTCGATATTCCCATCCTTCGTGGGCGGCCGTTTCTCGAGACCGACCGCGCGGGCGCCCCTGCCGTGGTCATCCTCAATGAGAGCCTGGCCAGGCTGCTGTTTGGCGCTGCGGACCCGGTGGGCCACAGCATTCGCCTTGCCCCCGGCCGCGACTCCACAGTGGTTGGCGTGGCCCGCAACAGCAAGTACATCGCGCTGGGCGAGCAGGGTGTGCTGGCGATGTACCGGCCCTTTGCGCAGCCAGGAAGTCCCGCGGCGTCCGACGAAATTGTGGGCAGGGCGGCCGCGCTGTTCCTGCGGGTACACGGCGACCCCGGCCCGTTCCTGCGTCGGATCGGTAGCATACTCTCCGCACCGAACCCCGACAACGCGGTGGAAATCCGCCCCATGCGGGAGGCGGCCGATTGGGCGTTGCTGCCCAGCCGCGTGGGCGCGGGAGTGTTCGGGGCGACCGCGTTGCTCGGCCTAGCTATCGCGGCCATCGGACTTTACGGCGTGCTGCTGCAAACCGTGAGCCGGCGCATTCCGGAAATCGGCGTGCGGCTGGCGCTGGGCGCGACCCCCGGCAACGTCCTGCGGTTGGTGGCCGGCGAGAGCGCCCGCCTGGTGGCGGTGGGCGCCGCCATCGGGCTTGTCCTGGGTGTGTTGGCCATACGCCCGCTCTCCATATTCCTAGTTCCGGGCGTTAGCGCCACCGACCCATGGAACTTCGCGGCGGTCTGCTGCGGCCTGGCCGTGGTTGCCGCGCTCGCCACCATCGCGCCGGCCGTGCGGGCGTTGCGGGTGGACCCGGCGGTGGCGCTGCGGCACGAGTAGCCTACGTGCCTGTGCTCCGCACCGCGTTGATATCCGCGTTCTCGAGCACCGGCTTTGCCGCGCCGTTCCGGGCCACCTCGATCATCGCCAGCCCGACCTGCCGCGTGGTGGTCACGTACTTCGGGAACGAGCGGTAGAGCCAGGGCAGCAGCGGCGCGGTGGCGGTGTAGAGCGCGCGGTACAGCCGGGTCTTCGAGCGGATACCGTCCAGCGGCACGATCATGGCCGGGCGGAACATCCAGGCCGCGCGGAATGGCAGCCGCAACAGCGAATTCTCGGTCTCGCCTTTCACCCGCGCCCACATCGTGCGGCCCTGCCCGGTCGAATCCGTGCCCATCCCCGACACGTAGACGAATGTCATCCCAGGGTTCAGCTTCGCCAGAGTCCGCGCCACCCCGAGTGTCAGGTCGTAAGTAACGCGCCGATAGCTTTCCTCGGTCATGCCCACCGACGACACGCCCATGCAGAAGAAGCACGCGTCGAAGCCCACGAGCTGACCTTCGACTTCCCGCAGATCGAACAGGTCCGCCCGCACCAGTTCGCTCAGCTTGGGGTTCTGCTGCCCGGTGGCGTTCCGTCCGACCGCCAGCACCGCGTCTACCCGCGGGTCGAGCAGGCATTCGCGCAACACTCCTTGCCCCACCATACCTGTCGCTCCGAAGAGTAAAACCCGCATGGGCTCTCCTCTAAGTATGGTAGCCGGTTACGCGAAGGTGGCCTGTGCGCTGGACCCAAAATGACCGGCCTTCGATCGCGGACTTTTGTAAGGCATTGAAAACAAAAGATGAACTAGGGAAATTTTGACAGCATATCTGTCATTAAGGCCGGCGCCGGGGCCGGCCACCAATCGCGGGGGACGCCCGCCGCGTGCCTACCCGCCAGCGATTTACAATCGGGGTATGCTGAGAACTTCCCTCGTCGTCCTGCTCGCCACGGTGTCGTTCGCGCAATCGGCCGCTCCCCCGCCGGCTGCGCCGCAACCTTCCGCGGAGGTGGACTCCGCGCTGCGTGCCCGCATCAAGGCGTTCTACGGCTTGCTGGTGGAGCGCCAATACCGCAAGGCCGAGGAGTTTGTGGCCCCCGACTACCGGGACATTTATTACGAGAACGACAAGCCGCGCTACACCAGCTTCGAGATCACCAGCATCTCCTACTCCGAGAACTTCACGCACGCCGACGTTGTGGTCACAACCAGGATGCCGCCCATCCACCCCATGATTCCGGCGACCACGCCCATTCCGACCCCCAGCATCTGGCGCCTAATCGACGGCGCCTGGTATTGGTCGCTAAAGAAGATCGACGCCCTGGAGCTTACCCGCGCTCTGGGAGGAGGCGTTGCGCCACCGGGCTTCAACCCCGGCGCTGCTATCCCGGGACTGCCGGGCGGACAGGGCGCCAACCCGTCCCTGCCTGCCAACATGAATCTGCCGGCCGGCTTGGGAACCCCGCAGGCGATCACCTCGATGGTGCCCGCGGGAGCCGGGAAACCGGAATTCAGCCTGGACCGGTCGTCTGTGACCCTGAAACGGCTGGGCACCGAGACGGTCACCGTCTCGAACGCCAGTCCCGCGCCCATGACCCTGTTTCTGCTCGGCAAACTCCGGGGCATTGACGCGGCCTTCGACCGTCCCCGGATTGGTCCCGGAGAGAAAGCCGTGCTATCGATTCATGCCACCGGTGCGGAGGCCACGGGCGGAGCGCTGATCATCGGAGTCCTCGAGAACCAGGCGATGATCAACATCACGGTCACCGTCAAGTAGAGAGTGGCCCCCGCCAGTCACTTGGCCGGAGCGGGCGCGGCAGGCTTGCCCGGAAACGCGGGATTGGGGAACTCGATCTTGGTCTCGCTGTCCAGTTTCATCAGCAGCGCCTCGCCTTTACCCTCTTTGATCTTGCCGAAGATCTGGTCGCGGACCTGGGAGAGCGCCTGGTAGGTCACATCCTCCGCCCGCAGCAGATAGAACCCGTTGGCCTGGCGGATTGGTTCGCTGGTCTCCCCTTTCTTGAGTTGAAACACCACGGCTCGCATCCCGTCCGGGATGCTGTCGCTTGGCTTGAAAGCGTTTGGGAAATCGCCGTCGTGGGCTTTGGTGGTCTCGTCGTCGGAATTCTCGCGCACCAACTTCACGAAGTCGGCGCCGCCGCGAATGGCGGCTAGCAGTTTGAGAGCCTTGGCCTTGGCTTCCTCTTCCGTGAGGATCTTGGGGCCACCCTTCGCCGCCGGCGCGGAGCCGAACGCGACCTCGATGGCCTTCACCTTGACCTGCTTGAAGCTTTCCTTGTTGGCGTTGTAATAGTTCAGAATCTCGTTCGAATCCACCGTCGGGCTTTTCACCAGATACTCGGCGCCGGCTTGCGCCAGCACCGCGTTCCGGTTGTACTCGAGTTGTTCACGCAGGGGACTCGCCTGATCCAGTTTTTGTTCCACGGCCATGGCCGCCAGCTTCTTCATCCCGTATATCCGGCGCAGCACCAGTTCGGGATTCGCGGTCAACGCCTGTTGCCCCTCGGGCGGAATGAACTCGAAATAGATCTTAAGCTGGCCCACGGTCAGCGGCTGGCCGTCGATCACGGCGATCACCTCCGTGTCCGGCAGCTTCTGCCAGGGAGCGCTGGCAGTTGGAGCGGCCTGCTGCGCACAGGCGGCGGCGGCGCAGAAAGTGAGAAGAATGAACGGTTTCATGACGGTTTTAGCGGTGATTTTCAGTTTATCACGCTGCCGCCGCCAGCCGCGATTTCCCACTTACGTGGGCGCCGGGGCCTTGTGGGGCAGGATGTCATCCTGCGGCGGACTGTCAGTCCGCCTGGGCGGCCCTTGAATGAGGCCGGCCAGGCGGGTTAACAACCCGCCGCAGGATGACATCCTGCCCCACACAGCGCCGGCACACCCGCAGCCAGGTTCACAACCGGGCCGTCTGGCCTGTGTTTTCGCCGCGTCTGAGAGATGCCGGTTACGGCCTCAGGGTCCGCGTCTGTGCCGCCGGAGGATCGGGCTGTTGCCGTGGCTCGCTGCGCTCGTCCCCCCGTTTCACCTGCACCCGGCGCCGGCCTTCTTCCAGGTTGCCGGCGGCCTTCTGCTTGGCAGCATCGCTGATGCGCACGTGGTTATTCACCGCCACCGCGCCCGCCGTCTTGGCCATGCGCGTGGCCGTTCCCTTGTGCTGGATCACGTTGGTCTGCCCTTCGATTGTGGCCACGCCGCCTTGCACGCGGACCGTGAACTTGTCCGCGGATATCTTGGATTTGGCGAACTTGGCGCGGATGGCGGCTTCCAGTTGCTTATCGGGTAACCGCGGCGCGGCGGCGCGAGCCGCAGCGCCGGACGCCGCCGTCCGGCCGCTGGGCGTGGTAGTAGCATTTTGAGTGGGACGCTGATCTCCGGCCCACACGCTGGCCGCGAACAACGCCGTGGCCAACACCCAGGAAACTCTCCCCACGCAACGAGGAGTGCCTCGGGCCCCCTAATATTCTCGGAAATCTGTGGTAAAGTTAGGGGTTCTCAAGGCTTATCGGCTTACCATGCCCGAACAGATCCTGCTGCAAGGCAAAATCCTGGGCACGGAAGAGTTCCTTTTGGCTGCTCCCGCCGAAGGACGTTCCGTGCGTTCCGCCGGCGAAGACCTGCTCACCGGCCGCTCGCAGTGGATCACTCTGTTGTGCGAAGTACTGCCGCGCGCGCTGCTGGCGGAGTTGGGCCTGGCGCGCATCTTGCTCGGTTCGAGCGGTGGCGGCCAGTTCCTCCTGGTGCTGCCCGGCTCGGCCCGCGAAGCCGCCGATGCATTCCTCGATGCGGCCAACGCGCAGATCGCCGAACTGAGCGGCGGCGCCGTCAACCTCATCTGGGGCGTCACCGACAACCTGGGCGATTGGGCCGTCATCCGCAAGCGTTTGAACGCCGAATTGCAGCGCAAGCGCCATACCCCCTTGGCGCGCCAACCGGCGGCGTTCGAACCGTTCTTCCGCCCCGCGCGCCCCGATGCGGCCGCGTATTTCGCCAAGGAACTGGGCGCCAAAATTCGCGAGGCCTCGAACGTCTCCTGGTCGCCCGAGGACCCCGGGAAGGTCATTGCCGGCGAGGGCAAACACACCTGGAGCCTGACCTCGAATCTTTCGCCCGATGGCATCATGCTGGCCCGCCACGCCGCGCCCAGCGACGATGGCAAGAGCGCCGCGCCCGTGCAAACCCTGGGACGCCGCGCCCAGGGCCGTTCCATCTGGGGCGTGCTGCGCGGCGACGTCGACAGCTTCGGCCTGCGCCTGCGCCGCGTGCCTTCCATCGAAGAGCACGTGCCACTCTCGGTCCTTTATAAGCAATTCTTCGCCGGCGAATTGGAAGTGCTCTGCTCGCTGCCCGAGTTCTGGCGCAAGGTCAGCATTATTTATTCCGGCGGCGACGATTTCGCGGTGTATGGCGCCTGGGACGCGCTCATCGCCCTGGCGCGCGAGGTGCAGCGCCTGTTCCACCGTTTCACCGAAGAGAATCTCAAGGAATTCCCAGGACCCGAGGGCAAGACCATCTCCATGGCCATCGCCCTGGCGCCCGATCCTTATCATTCGCTGGCCGCGGTGTATGAAGAAGCCGGCCGCGATCTCGACCTAGCTAAGGCCTCCGACCGCGACTGCATCTATCTTCTGGGCCGTATCCTGGAGTGGCGCCATCTCTCCGACGCCGCCGAGCTCAAGGACACCGTGACCCGCCTGATTCGCGACTTCCGCATGTCGCGCCAGTTCCTGTACCAACTGCGCAGCTTCTACCGCCGCGAAGCCTACGGCGAGGGCGCCGCGCAGACGCAGCACACCTGGCGCTTTCAGCGGCGCTTCAACCGGATTCTCAGCGGCACGCGCGACCGCGAATTTCAGAAACTGCGCACCCACCTGATCGGCGAAATGGCAGGCCGCCGCTCGGCGGAGGTGAAGTTACGGCCCGCGGGCCTGGTGGCCCTCGAGTGGGCCAGATTGGTGACAGAGGTCTAGCACATGGCACAAGAGCAGGAGCAACCCAAGCAGAATCGTCCCCCGCGGGAAGCGCGGCCACCCCACGCGGGCGGCCCGCCGCGTGGCGAACGCCCGGCCGGCGGAGGTGGCGGAGACCGCGGGGAGCGCGGCGGCGAGCGTGGCGAACGCGGCGAGCGCCGGGGATTCGACCGCGGCAGGCCCGAGGGCCCGCCCGAGATCGAGCTCGAAAAGTTGATCTCCGACAGCCTCTACCTGGACAACCAGGCGCACGCCGTGGTGAGCCGCATGCGCGACATGGACTCCGGCACCAAGAGCCAGTTGCGCCGCCTCTACAGCGCCGTGCGGCGCGCCGTCCGCGCGGCCGAGGGCGAACGGCAGCACGAGTTCGTCATGTTGCGCGCGCGCCTGGCCTACACCATCGCGCGCCATGGTCTGCGCAGTTTGGACCAGATCGAGAAACTGCTCCTCCAGGTGACCCGCAGGAACGACATTCGCGGTTACGAACGGTTCAAGGATCTTTTCGAGGCCATCGTGGCCTACAACGAGTAAGACATGAGCGCACACACTTCCCAAACCGAGTTGAAACTCATCGGCAAGCTGATTCTCGAAGGCGAATTGCACTGTCAAACCGGTCTGCACGTGGGTGCAGGCAAGGGATCGCTCGAAATCGGCGGCTCCGATAATCCGGTGGTCAAGGATGCTTTCGGCCGCCCCTACGTGCCGGGCAGCTCGCTGCGCGGAAAGATCCGCTCGCTGCTCGAACAGTCCTCCGGCCTCGCCGTTCCGGCCGAGTTGGTGTACCTTTCGCGCCGCAAGGGGCAGGAAGTGCGCATTCATCAGAGCGACCGCCCCGACGACGAGATCTGCCTGCTGTTCGGCCGCAATCCCGGCCGTATGGAGCGGGTGCAGGGCGAGACGCTGGACACTTCCCAGGCCACCCCGGCGCGCCTGGCAGTGTTCGACGCGCCGCTCGATCCCGAGAGCATCACGCCGCAAATGCGCGAAAACCTCGACGACGAGCTCACCGAGGTGAAGAGCGAGAACGCCATCGACCGCATTACCGGCCAGGCTAACCCGCGCACGCTTGAGCGCGTGCCCGCCGGCGCGCGGTTCCACACGCGCTTGGTGATGGACGTGCTGTGCGAAGAGGATGCCCCGCTGTTTCTGCGGGTGCTGGAAGGCCTCCGCCTGCTGGAGGACGATTCGCTGGGCGGCGGCGGCGCGCGCGGCAGCGGACGCGTCGCGTTCTCCGGTCTCCGCCTGGTGTGGCGAGGCCGCAATTACTACGCTTCCGGCGCGCCCGAGAAAGAGATCGGCCAGGGCGCCACGCTGGCGGCGATTCAGACGGCCGTCACCGAGTCGGCCTTTTCCTTCGTGCGCGAGGAGTAATGAATCCGGGACTGCTGGTGAAGCTTCGTCCCTCCGGCCCCTGGCGCATTGGACCGGATTCGGGGGCGCGCAATCGCGTGGACTCCATCTACCACAGCGATTCGCTGTACTCCGCGGTTTCTAGCGCCATGGCGCGGCTCGGGTCGCTCGACGAGTGGCTGGCCGATACGGCGCGCGCCACCTCCCCGGCCGTGTGTTTCGGCTCGTGCTTCCCCTTCCTGGACGAGATCGATTTCGTGGTCCCGCCGCGCACCATCTGGCCGCCCGTGGCTCCCGCCCTTTTGGCGTCGCGGGTGCGTTGGAAGACCGCGCGGTTCGTGCCCTTGTCCATCGTGCGGACGCTCTTGGCGGGCCGCAAGATCGACGAGCAGCACTGGAGTGTGGATGGTCCCAGCCAGTGCCTGGTTCCCGCCGGACGGCCCGGACCGTTCCGCATCGATATCCGCTGGAGCGCCGCCGTGGACCGGCTGACCGGAGTCAGCGAGCGCCATGCCACGGCGTGTTTGGAATTCCGTCCCGGCGCAGGGTTGTGGACCGTGGCGTCCTTCCGTGACGAGGCGGCCCGCGAGCGGTGGATCGCGCCCGTCAAGGCCGCGTTCCGTTTGCTGGCCGATACTGGTTTTGGAGGCGAGCGGTCGCGTGGATGGGGCCGCGCCGAGGCCCCCGAGTTTGTGGAAGGGCAATTGCCCGAGATTATTCTGCCGGTGCCTGCCCGCGTGGAGCCGGTCCCGGTCGCCGCGCCGGCCCAAGCCGAGGCCGCGCCACCGGTCGAGGAGGCCGCCGTGGCACCTGAGGCTGCCCCCGCCGTGGTCGAAGAGCCCGACGCCGTCGCACCCGTCACGGAGCCCGAAGCCGAATCGGCCCGGGTCGCGGAACCAGCCGAAGCCGCGCCGTCCCAGGAACCGCCCGCGGCAGAAGCGGACGCTGAACCAGCCGCTGCGTCGCAAGCCCCGGAGCCCGAAGCCGAGCCTGCGCCCGCGGACGAACCCACCGCCGCCGAGGCCGCCGTGCTGGCCCCCGCCGCCGTAGCGCCGCTGAGCGTGGAACCCGCCGCCACCGTCGAACCGCCGCCGGCCGCACCGCTCCCCGCAGCCGCCGCGGTTCAAATGCACTGGCTGCTCTCGCTGTTCAGCCCCGCTCCCGCCGATGCCGTGGATTGGACCTGCGGCAACTACTCCGTCGTCACCCGCGGCGGCCGTGTCGAGAGCCCCTCGGGATCGGGCGAGATCAAGAAACTGGTCCAAATGGTCGCCGAGGGTTCCGTGCTGTGCGGCGGCGCCCCGTCCGGCGCCGCTCCCGACGTCGCACCCGATGGCTTCGCCCACCCGGTGTTCCGCGCCGGATTCGCGGTTTCCATCCCGCTGCCCGGGGTGAGGAGCTGATATGCGCTATCGCCTCACGTGTCTCACGCCCCTGCTGGTGGGCGACGGCCGCAAACTGAGCCCCATCGACTACATGGTCTGGAAGGACCACGTCAACGTACTCGACCAGTGGCGCATCTTCCGCCTGCTGGCCAAAGGTCCGCGCCTGGACGGATACCTGGCGCAACTGAAGAAGGCCGACAAGCTGGACTTCGCCTCCTGGGGAGGCTTCGCGCAGAACTTCGCCGGCCGGCGCATCCCCTTCGAAAACGCCGCCTATTCCGCCTATTGGAACCGCGCCATGGGTGAGAGCCTGCAAATCCCCACCTTCGCCGCGGGCGCCTCCGGCCAGTACATTCCCGGTTCCGCCATCAAGGGCGCGCTGCGCACCGGCATGGTGTTCGCCAATTGGCGCGAAGGCATGCTGCCGGACCTGTTGAGCCGCGTGAAGGGCGAGCGGTTGCCGCGGCGGCCCGCCGAGAGCGCCGAAGAGCAGGCGCTGGGAGCGGCCGGCGTGAACCGCATGCGCTTGCTGGGAGCGGGCGATTCCGATACCGTGCCCACCAGCGATTTCAAGGTATACCTGCTGCGCACATCCACTCTTTTGCCGCGCGGCGGCGGCTTCGCGCTGGGTTGGAAGCAGAGCCCGCGGGGCGCTTGCGATGGCGCGCGTCCCGAAGACAGCACCCCCGCGTTCGCCGAGATGGCCGCGCCGGGGACCACGTTCACCGGCGATTGGAACGAGAAGACCTTTCTCCAGCAGCCCGAAGTGCGCCGCTCGGTGCGCTGGCCTGAATCCTTCAACCGCGCCAAGATCTTCGAAGCCGTCAACATCTACGCCGGCGGCCTGTTGTCGCTGCACCGCCAGTACGCTTCCTGGGCCGGCATGGGGTTGCTCGACAAGAGTCTGGAGGAGTTGGAGCAGCGCCTGGAAGCGGCACGGCAATCGGGCGGGTGCCTGCTGGCCCTGGGCTGGGGCGGCGGCCTGTGCGCCAAGAGCGCGTGGCTGGATGCCACCAATGCCGACTACCGCCAGATCCTGGAGCAGTTCGGGTTCTACAACAGCGCGCTGGCTTCCAAGCTGCCGTTCCCGAAAACGCGCCGCATCGTGTTCCTCAACAACAGGCCGGCGACGCTGCCGGGGTGGGTGGAACTGTCGGTGATAGAGTAGCCCCGCGGCACAGGTCAGCCTCGCCGCCTTTGCCGGCAATAGGTATTACTGGCAGATATCTATTGCCGAAGTTATCAATTTGCTTTAGACTGCTCTAGTAACCAATGTCGCAACTCAGCATACCCAAGCTCGGTGATACCGTAGGCGGCAGCGCGGCGGTCAACGACAGCGACGATGTCAAGATCGTTCAGGGCTTGCTGAACGCCGCCGTATTGTTCGGCGAAAGCTCCGTGAATGGCTTTGGCGCCCTCGCCGTAGACGGAAAAGTCACCGACCCGATGCTGAGGATGATTCAGCAGTATCAACGATTCAAGGGTCTCGGCGCGCCGCTGAAGTTCCAGGACGTGCTGATCGAGCCGGGCAAGGGGACCATGAAGAGCCTGGCCGGGAATCCCTACGTCGATGCAAGGTGGAGCGAATGGGACGCCGACATTAAGACCGAGGTCGCCGCATTTAACAAGAAGTTTGCGGGTACGGCGGGGTGGGTGGCGCTCGATTGGCGCCTCATCAAGGCGCAGGTCTGGACCGAGGTCCTGGGCGGACCGGACGTTTCCGATTGGACCTCGCGCCCCATGCAGATAGGCAAGTTCGCCGCGGATACGGGACTCCGAGTGATCAAGGGAGGTCTGGATCATTCGCAGTTGATCACCGACAAGAGCCTTCGCGACGCCATCGCAAAGGATTCGACGGGGGCGAACAACATTCGTGCCGGGGTGGCTTACGACGTCCACTGTAACGCAAAGTACAAATTCGTCGAGGTTATCGACGACCCTCAGGTGAAGGTCCATACGCTCGGGAGTGGGGAGACCCTGGGTCACGTGGCGGCGGCCGAAGGCACGACGGTGGAAAATCTGATGAGCCAAAACGGCCTCACACAGGACTCCGCCAAGAAACTCCATCCCGGCGACAAACTCAACTTCCAGAAGGCCCACAACGAATGGCAGATCGCCGGGTGGAAGGGCTGGAATGACGCGCTCAAGGCTTACAACGGCGGCGGCGATCCGAATTACATGACTAAGATCGCGGACAAGCTCACTAAGATCGCCAGGAAATGGTAGTGACCCGGCTTCGATATTTGACGCCACTGCTGGCGCTGGCTACCCTCGGCTCCTGTTCCCGCCCACGGCCCGCCGCGGAGCCCCAGCCCGTGAATCTGGTGGATGTCCTGCACAAAGCGAAGGTCATCCGACCGGACTTAGTGCTGGTACATGCGAGCGAAACCTGCGACCTCCTGGCCGATGGGATGGCGCTTCATGTCGTGGACGTGCGCCAGATCGGAAAGACCGCGGGCAGCCCACGCGGGTTTAACCACATAGCCGTGTTCGATCCCGGTTGGCGGTTAGTCCAGGACATCGCGTACGTGGACCAGCGCCCGCTATTCTGCAAGGGCAACGAGCTGGTGTTGTTTGGAGACCTCGCGATTCGCAATGAGATGCCCGAAGGCAATGTTCTGACGTTTCAGGACAAGGGTGCGACCGTCACGGTGCGGAGTCTGGATTACAATTCGCTGCCCACCCTGGGGGAAGCCGGCGGGTTTCCGAAGTGAGGGCAGGCGGGAAAAATGGCGTCTGACACCTTTTCCCTTTTTACACGATCAGCATACAATCGCCATACGAATAGAAGCGGTACCGGTGCTCCACCGCGTGCCTGTAGGCCGCCAGCGCCAGTTCCGTGCCGGCGAAGGCGCACACCAGCAATAGCAGGCTGGTGCGCGGCAAATGGAAGTTGGTGAGCATCGCCCGCACCCCGGCGAACCGGCAGCCTGGGTACAGGAAGATGTCGGTCTCGCCGCTCACCGCGCGCATCTCTCCGCCGCGTAGCGCGCTTTCGATGCTGCGCACGCTGGTGGTTCCCACGGCCACCAGGCGCCGCGCCGCGCGCATGCGGGCGGCGTTCGCGTCGTCAATGCGGTACCACTCGCCGTGCAGCCGCGCCTGCTCCACCTGCTCCGCGCGCAGCGGCTGAAACGTCCCGAGGCCCACGTGCAGCGTCACGTATGCCACCGCCGCACCGCGCTCGCGGCAGCGGTCCAGCACCTCGCCCGTGAAGTGCAGCCCGGCGGTGGGCGCGGCTACCGAGCCCCGTTCCCGCGCGAACACGGTCTGATACCGCTCGCGATCCGCCATCTCGTCGCGCCGTTTGATGTAGGGCGGTAGCGGCACGTGGCCGATCTTTTCGAACTCGGCGAACAGGTCGGTATCGCCCGCGAAGCGGATCCCCCGCTCCCCGAACTCTCCTTGCGAGACGATCTCGGCTTCCAACCCATCGCCGAAACGGACGCGCTCGCCCTTGCGCATCTTGCGCCCGGGGCGCACCAGCGCCGCCCAATCGCGGCCATCGGCGCTTACCGGCCGCAGCAGGAACACCTCTACTTCGCCGGTCAGAAACTCGTGCCGCGCGGGATTCTTCTTCCCCACCGGAAGAGCACGCGTGCCGGCGCGGTGCCCGAACAGGCGCGCCGGAAAGACGCGCGAATCGTTCAGCACCAGGCAATCGCCCTCTCTCAGGAACTCGGGGAATTCGCGAAACGCGCGGTCTTCCCAGCGGCCCTCGCTCCGGTACACCACCAGCATGCGCGATGCCGCGCGGTCGGCCAGCGGGGCCTGCGCGATCAGATCTTCGGGAAGGAAGTAATCAAAGGTGGTGAGATCCATGCCGCCGCCTCAGCACCGCGTACACCGGCAGGCCCAGCGAGATGATCACCAAGCCCGGCCACGTGGTCGGCCCGCGGTAGGCGAATAGCATGACCAGCACCACCGACGCCAGCGCGATGTACAGCGCCGGCACCACCGGATACCCCGCCACCTTATAAGGCCGCTGCAGATCGGGCCGCTTGCGGCGCAACCGGAATACGCCCACGGTGGTCAGGATATAGAAAATCAAGGCCGCCGAGATCACCCAGTCCAATAAGTTGCTGTACAGGTTCCCGTACTTATGCGTGGCCGTATCGTAAGTACGCGGCAGAATCAGCACCGCGGTCCAGAAGCATTGCGCCGCGAGCGACCAACCGGGCACGCGGGCCCGGTTCAACTCTCCGGCGCGGCGGAAGAACATGCCGTCGCGCGCCATGGCGTAGTAAGCGCGCGGCCCGGCCAGCACCAGGCTGTTGATGCAGCCGAAGGTGGACACCATGATGGTCACGGCCATCAGCAGCGGGCCGTAGCCGGGAAACACGCCTTCCACCATGGCGGTGGCCACGCGGTCGGAGGGCGCATGCTGGATGGCGTCGAGCGGCAGCACCGAAAGGTACGCCAGGTTGGCGAGCAGGTACAGCGAAACCACCGCGGTGCAACCGAACGCCAGCGCCAGCGGCAGGTTGCGGCCGGGATTGCGCACTTCGCCCGCCACCAGCGTGACATCGTGCCAGGCGTCGGCCGAAAACATCGATCCCGATTGCGCCACCGAGAGCGCCACCACCAGCCCGAAAACGCTGCCCGCGGCCACGCCCAGCGACGGATCGAAGGCGCCGAAGCGGAACATGTCGTGGAAGTTCACGCGCAGCGCCGCGGCGTTCCGCCCGAACACCAGGCCCACCAGGATCAATCCCGCCAGGCCCACGGTCTTGGCGCTGGTGAAGAGGTTCTGCACGATGCGGCCGTATTCCAGGCCCCGCGAATTGGTCCACGTGAGCAAGGCGACGATCGCAATGGCCATCAACTGCGCGGTGGATAGCGACACGGCGTAGCCCTGCGAAATGTGGATGGGGGCGACGATGTAACGGTCTTCGGCCACTGGTGGGAAGACCACCGAGAAATAGCGCGCGAAGGCCACGGCCACCGCCGCGATGGTGCCGGTCTGAATCACCGTGAACAGTGTCCAGCCGTAGAGGAAGCCCCAGAGCGGCGAGAAGGCCTCCCGCAGGTAGACGTACATGCCGCCGGCGTGCGGCAACATCGCCGCCAGTTCTCCGTAGGACAAGGCCGCGGCGACGGTCAGAACGCCCGTGATCACCCAGGCCATCAGCATCCAGCCGGGGCTGCCGATGAGGCGCGACATGTCGGCGGACACAATAAAGATGCCCGACCCGATCATCACACCCATGACGATCATTGTGGAATCGAACAGACCGAGCCCGCGCACGAATCCGCGCTCCTCCTTGCCGGGCGCCGCTGGTGGAGTGTTCATGCGGGGTGGGGATGCGGAGCGGGCAGTGGACCCGCCCCGCGCTTCGGAGCTCTATTACTTACCGGCGGGCGCCGTCGAGAAGCGGTACACCGTCTCGCTGTGGAACTTTTGTCCAGGCTGTAGAGTGGTGGTGGGGAACGATGGCTTGTTGGGAGAATCGGGGAAGTGCTGCGTCTCCATGGCAAACCCATTGCGCTGCCCGTACACCTTGCCGCCCTTGCCCTTAAGCGTGCCGTCCAGGAAATTGCCGGAATAGAACTGCAAGCCGGGCTCGGTGGTCAGGACTTCAACGACGCGGCCGGTGGTGGGCTCCTCGACCCTTGCAGCCAGCGCCATCTTGCCGCCGCCCGCATCCAGTACCCAGTTGTGGTCGTACCCGGTGCCGAAATTGAGCTGCTCGTCGGCTTGGCCGATGCGCTCGCCAATGGCGTGGGGCTTGGTGAAATCGAATGGCGTTCCGGCCACGGGCTTCAACTCACCGGTGGGGATCAGACCCGCATCCACGGGCGTGAATCGGCTGGCGTTTATCGTTACCACGTGGCCCAGAATGTCGCCGTTGCCCGCTCCCTTGAGGTTGAAGTAGGAGTGGTTGGTGGGGTTCACAACCGTCGTCTTGTCGGTCGAGGCGGCGTAGTCGATCTTCAGCTCGTTAGCGTCCGTGAGATGGTAGACCACCACCAGCGTAAGCGTGCCCGGGTAACCGCCCTCGCCATCCTTGCTGACGTAGGTCAGCTCCAGGCCGCCATCGGGAAGCTGTTTGGGCGTCCACACCTTGGTGTTGAAACCGTGCCGCCCGCCGTGCAGAGTGTTTGGGCCGTTGTTCTTGTCGAGGGTGTACTCTTTGCCGTCGAGGCTGAACTTGGCGTGGCCGATCCGGTTGCCATAGCGCCCAATCAACGCGCCGAAGTACGGACTGTTGTTCTCCTCGTATTCCTTGAGGCTGTCGAAGCCGAGCACTATGTCGGCCATCGCGCCAGTGCGGTCCGGGGCCTTCAGCGAGACCACGATACCGCCGTAAGTCATGATCTTCGCCTCCATGCCTTTGGCGTTTGTGAGGGTGAAGATTTCCACGGGCGTACCTTCTTTCGTTTTTCCAAAGTCGGCTTTGGTTGCGGGCGCCGCTGCCGCTGCCGTCATGCCGCCGATGGCCAGAGCCACCACTGCCAGTTCTGTATACAAGAAACTCCTCCTGCGTTCGGACGATTAAGTTAACGATTCCGTAAGAACACTCATTCTATACGAAATCGGCGTGCCGCCTGCGTCCTCTCTGGGCGGTGGCCAGGATGCGCGCCTACGGCGTGGCGATCTTGATCACCACCATGGCGATTTCCTGGCCTGGTTCGAGCTTGAGCTGGTGCGGCGTCCCCGCGGGGATTGTAACAATGTCGCCGGGGCCGAGCTTCTTCTCCACTCCGTCGACCACCGCCTTGCCGGCAATTTCGCCGGGCCGCCCCTCCTTTCCGTCGGGGATGGTGCCGCCCACCAGCAGCGTGGCTTCACCGCTCTGAATCACGAATACGTCGGTCCACTTCTTGTGAATCTCCGCGCCGCCCGAAACGCGCCGCAGGTTGGCGGTGAAGGAATAGGTCTCGGCAGTGCCGTACGATTCGCCGACGTACCCGGAGGCGGGCAGCTTGGGAGCCATGGTGGTGGCGATGGCCTTCAGGTCCGCCCCTTTCCATTGGTGGAAGCCCGGAGGATCTCCGGCGGGCAGAGCAAATCCGGCGGCGAGAAGGAAGGTCACAAGGAGTTTCATGGGAACAAGGTAGCACAGGGCCGGAGCGGCCACACACGCACCGTGACGGCGTATCATGGTACAAGCTCTCGGGCGGTCCGGGAAGGCCCGCGCCTCTCGCACTACACCCGGGGCGGAGAGTTTAGGATTGCCCAAGCAGCCAGGCTCGTGGGATCCAAGTCCGCTCCCCCGGCCGCAGCGCTTCACGCGGCTCTGCGCGGGTGTGGCCTGCGGCATCTCCCTGATGGTTGGGGCGGGTTGGCTGTCCGGCGTGCGGGTCCTGGCTGGCCAGTGGGGACGCTATTTCCCCATGGCTCCCGTCTCGGCGCTGGCCTTGCTCCTGCTGAGCAGTGGGGTTTACAGCCATGCGCGCTGGCCGGGGCATCCGTTGAGCCGGCGTCTTACTCCCTGGCTGGCAGCCCTCCCCGGTTTGCTGGGGTTGCTGAATCTCACGCAGTACCTCACCGGCGCCGATCCCGGCATGCAGTGGGTCATCACCCGGGTCAATTCGTTGACGGGCCATCTCCCGCCGCTTCGGGTCTCGCCCCTGACCTCCGGCGTGCTTCTCCTGGAAGGCGCCGCGCTCCTGCTTCTGCTCCAAACCCCCCGCTGGCGCTTCGCCGCCGCCTGGGCTGCTCTGCTGGCGCTGGCGGGCACCATGACGGGCGTGTTGATTTCGGCAGGCTATGCTTATGGCGTTCCGCTGCTTTATGGCGGTCCCACCAAGCCAATGCCTTTGCTCAATGCCGTGGCCTTCGTTCTGTTAGGTGCCGGACAGATCGCGCTGGCGGCGCCCGAGGTGCGGATGCTGCGCCCGTGGATGGGCGATTCCATGCGCGGGCTGCTCCTGCGCGCCTTCCTGCCGGCTACGCTGGCGATCATCCTCTTGGAAGGCGGCTTGGAGCTGGTTCACCCGGCTAAGGCGCCCCCCAATCCGGCGCTGTGGCACTCCGTGGCGGCGGTTCTGGCCGGCGCCGTCATCGTATGCATCGTCGCCTGGACCGCCCGGCGCGCCGGGGATACCATAGACCGCGCGGCCGAGACGCTGCGCGCCAGCGAGGAGCGGTTCCGGCGCATGTTCCAGCATTCCGCCGCGGGCATGGCCCTGGTGGCGCCCGGTTTCCAATTCCTTCAGGTCAACGCCGCCTTCTGCAAAATGCTGAGCTACACCGAAGCGGAGTTACTGGGAAAGACCTTCCCGGACGTGACCCTCCCGGAAGACCGCCCGGTTGGCGCCGCACTCGTGGCCCAGGTTCTTTCCGGCGAAACCGAGATGTTCCATCTCGAAAAGCGCTATCAGCGCCAGGACGGAACCGTGATTTGGGGGTTGGTAAGCTGCACGTTGATTCGCGACGCCCGGCGCCAGCCGTTGCACTTCATCGTGCAGATCCAGGACATCACGGAACGCAAGCGCGGCGAGGAGGCTCTGCGCGAGAGCGAGAACCGCTATCGCGAACTGTTCGAATCGTCCTCCGACGCGCTTTTCCTGATCGATACGGAGACTGGCCGGATCCTCGAAACCAACGACGTTGCGGCCGCGCAATATGGCTACACCCGCGATGAGTTTCGCACCATGAAGGCTATGGACGTCTCGACCGATCCCGATTCCACCTGGCGGCGCATCCAGGAGGTGCGCGCGGAACCGGGCCGGATCCTGAGAATCCCCATGCGGCAGCATCGCAGAAAGGACGGAACGCTCTTCCCCATCGAAGCCACCGCCCGTTCTTTTGTCTGGCAGGGGCGGGTGCTCCTGCGCGTCTCTTCGCGCGACATGACCGAACGGAAGCAGTCCGAGCAGGCGCTGCTGGAGAGCGAGGAACGCCACCGCACCGTCCTCGAAGCGGCCATGGACGGATTCGGAATGACGGACGCGCAGGGGCGGCTGATGCAAGTCAATGACGCCCTCTGCCGGATGACCGGTTACGGCAGGCCGGAACTGCTGGCCATGTCCATTTTCGGCATCGAGGCCAACGAAACGCCGGGCGAAACGGCCGCCCGCATTCGGCGCCTTCTGGAACTGGGGGAAGACCGCTTCGAGACACGCCACCGCCGCAAGGACGGGAGCGTTTTCGACGTCGAGGTCAGCGCCCAATACCGCGCCGCCGAAGGCGGACGGACTGTGGCTTTTCTGCGGGATATCACCGAACGCAAGCGCGCCGAGGAAACCCTGCGAAGCAATGAAGTGAGGCTCCGCGCCATTTTCGACGCCACGCCGTTCCCAGTCGCCTTGGTGGATGTCGACGATAACCGGATCGAGTTCTGGAGCCGCAGCGCTCTCGCGCTGTTCGGCCATACCGCGCCCACTGCCGCGGAGTGGTACCAGTTGGCGTACCCCGATCCCGAGTACCGGCGCGAGGTGATCGAGCGGTGGAAGCCCGCCTTGGAGCGCGCACAGCTCACCGGCCAGGCGGTTAACACTGGAGAGTACCGGGTCACCTGCCGCGACGGATCGGTGCGCATCTGCGAGCTCTACGCCGCCTTCCTGGCGGACAAGCTCGTCGTGACCTTCAACGACATTACCAGCCGCAAGCGCGCCGAGGAGGAGCGCGGCCTCTTGCAGGCGCAACTGGCCCAAAACCAGAAGATGGAATCCGTAGGGCGCCTGGCCGGCGGCGTGGCGCACGATTTCAACAATCTGCTGACGGTAATCAACGGCTACGCGGCGCTCCTTTCGGAGAGCCTGCCACTTCAGGACCCGCTCCGCGGCTATGCCCTGGAAATCGTCAACGCCGGGGGGCATGCCGCCAGCCTTACCACCCAACTGCTGGCATTCGGCAGGAAACAGATCATCACGCCAAAGGCCATCGACGTCAATTCCGTCGTCACCGAAGCGGAACGCATGCTTCGACGCCTGATTGGCGAGGACGTCGATCTCGTGACCAATCTGGCGCAGGACCTGGGATCGGTGATGGCGGACGCCGACCAGATCCATCAGGTCCTCATGAATCTGGCCGTCAACGCCCGTGACGCCATGCCCAACGGAGGCAAACTCGAAATCGCCACCGCCAGCGTCGATCTGGACCAGGCCGCTGCCACCCACGCGGATGCCGTTCCCGGCCGCTATGTCCGGCTGGCCGTCAGCGACACCGGAATCGGCATGACGGAGGAGGTCCGGCGAAACGTCTTCGAGCCGTTCTTCACCACCAAGGAACGGGGGAAGGGCTCGGGACTTGGGTTGGCGACGGTCTACGGCATCGTGCGGCAGAGCGAGGGGTGGATCGAGGTGAACAGCGAACCTGGCCGCGGCTCCTCGTTCCGGATCTACCTGCCGCGGCTGGATAGCGTCGCGCAGACGGAGGAGGCCCGGCCGGCCGTGGCGAATCCCTCCCGCGGCCATGAGACGGTTCTGGTGGTCGAGGATCAGAAAGCCGTGCGACGCCTTACCGGGATGATTCTGCGCGCTCACGGGTACCGCGTTCTCGAAGCGGCCGACGGCGCCGAAGCGCTCGCGATCGCAACCGCGCCCGCCGCGCCAATCGACCTGCTGCTTACCGACGTAGTGATGCCCGGCATGGACGGACAAGCCCTCTCGGAACGGCTGCGGGAATCGCACCCGCGGCTCCCCGTGATCCTGATGTCCGGCTACGCCGAGGACGTGGTGGCGCACCGGTCCAAGGTTGCCGGCGGAGTGGCCTACCTTCAGAAGCCCTTCCGCCCAGCCGACCTGGCGGCCAAAGTTCGCGCCATGCTGGATTCCGGAAGTTCGGGCGGAGATTAACCTCAGAGTGCCGCGATGGTGTAGGGGTTGCTGGCTGAACCGTCGAGCGCAACCGAGACCGGCACTTGCGACCCGCAGAATGACTGCCCCAGAACGAACTGTATCTGGGTCTGGCCGTTGGGCGCCGAGGCCACTCCGAGCACCGTCATCGGCAGGCCGGAGACGGACACTTGAATGCGGCTCAGGGCCGGCACGGAGCTGGGATCGATGCCGCTCACGAACACGTTCAGAACGTCCCCCACATTGGCCGGATGGCCCCCATCCACCGGACCCTGGGTACCCAGGATCTGCTGAATCGCGGGCGGCTGGTTGCCGATAGGCACGACCACCGTGGCCGTGGCCGAACCGTTGAACAGGTTCAGGACCGCCGGTCCAGTGGGAATGCCTGCCGGGACGGCGAAGTTCACCTGGGTCGGGGACGACCAGACCACTTGAACCGGCACGCCGTTCAGTGTCGCGGTGGCAGCCGCGGCCGCCTGCAGATCAGCACCGTAGACGGCTCCGTAGCCGCCGCCATACAGTGTGGGCTGGTAACCGCCCGCGACAAGAACGAAGTATATCAGCGGCAGGATGGCATTCGGCGTGGTCGTTTGGAATCCGGCCGTCATCACCTGGAATCCCGAGATTACGCTAAGTTCGCTTTGCCCCAGCGCCGCGCCCGAGGCCACGCTCAGGTTAACTTGCAGGTGGTTGGAATCGATCACCGACACGCCGTTCACCAGCACGTCGCTCGATCCGCCGCCCACCGTCACCTGGCCACTTACGAAATTGGCGTTGGAGGCGGCGATGGTCACCATGGCAGTGTTCGGCGCGCCCCCGGTCCCGGCGGGCAGCGACGCCGGAGTGACGCTCACGATCTGCGGCGCCTGAACCCAGGGAAACGCGAACGTCGGCGCCTGGTTCGGATAGGTATAGAACAGCATGGAGTTCTGTCCATCGCTATTGAAGACCGTAACCGTGGACGTCTGGCCGCTGGCTCCCGGCGGAAGTGCGACCACCATCGAGTTCCCCGTGGGCGCGGCCGTCGCGGGGGCCTGCAATCCGTCGAAAAACACGCGGCTGTCGGGTCCGAAGTTGCCGCCCGCAATCGTCGCCGTTCCATCGCCGTTGGCTGTCACGGAGTTGATATACGGCGGGCCCTGAACTACGAACACCAGGGCGTCCGGCACCACATAGATGTCGTTACCGAAGTTGAAGACCATGTGGCGCGGTCCCATTCCCTGGGCCGGAGAGAGACTGAAGTAGCCGGACAGCGGCCAATTCGGATTGGTTGAGGTCAGGAAGCAGGGAAACACGTTGGCGGCGGCGCAGTTCGCGGCCGTCCCCACTCCTAAAATGGCCATGGTTTGCGGAATCCGCGTCGTCCCGCTGTTGGCCCGCGCCGAAAACATCACCGCCCCCTGCGATGTATTCAGGAATGCCGGCGTGACCTGTTGATAGTTCGCGGTCGGCGTGTAGGTGTAATTGTGCGCGCCCGGAGTAGTGTCGGCATAACTGAAAAACAGGAAGTCGTAGGCCGGTACGCCGCTATTCGATTGCACCGTGAAGTTCCGTCCGGAAATGCCCGTATTGGCGGAGATCGTCAACTGCTTCGCCTGGTTCGGATCGAGCGTGTTGGGATAGAACACCGTGCGGAAGTTGCCGCTGACGCCAAACGGCACACCCGCCTGATCCCAAGGCGGCAGCAACCCCTCTCCGCCCGCCACAACCGCATCCGGCGGTAGAGGGTGCACGTACAGCAGGTAGTTATTAGGCGGCAGGCCATTGATGGTGTAAGTCCCGTCCGGGTTAGTCAAGGCACTTACCGCCGGACCCGTGGCCGGAATGGCAACCACCGAAGCCAGCGATACCGGGCCGCCGCCGGGGAACGCCACCGTGCCCGAAATGGAACCGTAGTTCAATCTCCAGCCGTCCACGCCGTAGAGTTCCAGGAAGCCCGCCATATCGTCGGCATCCAGCGGCCGCGCCCGCGAAGTATTGCGGATCACGCCCTGTGACATGGCGCTGGCGGTCCAGGTATGCTGCATCCCCAGCGCGTGTCCGAACTCGTGCACCGCGGTAGTGAAGAACATCTCCAGGTAACTCGGTCCGGGCAGGTTGGCGGTGTTGTTCGTCAAAATCACCGTGGACCGCGCAATGGGAACGAATGGCGCCCCACTCGAGTAGTTGAACTGCGGCACGGCCGGGAGGTTTGGCGTGGCGGCGCCCAGGAACCCGGGGCCCAGGTCCTCGAACACCACGTCGCCCCCGGGGGTATTGGCGCTCTGCGCGCCATATTCCAAGCCTCCGAACGCCACGTGCAGCGCCGAGTTGGGGATGGCATTCCAGGTGGCGATGGCCTGCTGGATCTCCGCCAACACCGAAGGGAAGCTGTCGTTGGGGTAGAAGTTGCCAGGACCGGAATCGGTGACGCAAAAAACCACCGTGTGATTGGTGACTTTGTTGTAGTCGAACCGCGCGTTGACGGGGGTGAACGGGCCGCTGTGGCCGGAGTAGTACGTGTAGTGGAAATACGCCTCGGCCGGCGCGCCAAGAATGGCGATCGCCGCCGCCGCGGCTAGAATTCGCAGATTGCGCCGCGTCTTCCGCATTACTGCGCCGCCTTCCCGGCGCCCCGCGCAGTGGAGACGCGTGCCCGAAGCTCGCTCAGTTTCATCGTCAGGGTCTGGTCCTTCACCTGGCGCCCGGTCTTCCCATCCAGCATTTGTTCATTGGCGGCCGCCCGCGTCAGGCCGGGATCCGCGCCGCCGTCCGCCGCCACCGCGAACAGGCCCTGGGTCATGCCCATCACGTGCGTCATTCCCGCCTTGCTGGTCCACAGGAACAGCACGTACTCGTCCCCGTTCTTGAGCTGCGGCGCCCCCGCATAGGACTGTTGGACGCCGTTCGCCACGCCGCCCAGGACCACGATCTCCGCGATTGCCTGCCCTTTCCAGCGTTCGCTCACCTGGAGCTGGTAGTGGGTGTAGATGACCGGACCGGAGAACGCCGCCCATGAGCGGAGCACCTTTGCGCGCTCGATGGCGGTGGATTGGCCGATCATGTCCGCGAGCGAAAGTTGTACCAGAGTGGCGGCCGAAAGGCCCATCGAACCGAGCATGAGGCAAGCGGCAATCGGTACGAATCGCTTCACGGCACTGGGAAAAGCACGCATGCAACCAACTGATCTCTATGATAACAAATCGGTTACATCGCATCAAATAGCTCGCCGCGTGTCCCCGTGACACGCCCTTGGGACACTGTGCCTCAATGGAATCAGGTTTTCCCCGGCCCCGTCGCGGTGTGGCTCGGGCGCTGACATGTAAACTGCACGGCAGAAGCCACCGGGTCGATTCCAGATTCGCAGGCGATGATTCCTGCCCGCCTCCCCGTCCCGCCTCGACTCATGCGCCGCGGCATTCCGGGGCACGTGGCGCCTCTGCTTGCGGTCTTCGGATTGGCGCCGCTTGCATCGGCGCAGACTGCTCTACCTCGCGTAGTCTCCACGGAAACCGCGCCCGCCGGGGCGTGGGCGCGGATCAAGGCGTCGCTGGCTGCTCCTCAGCATGTCACCGCCGGATACCTCTCGATCGAATTCGACCCGCGGGTGTTCGGTCCTGTAGGAAACACCGCCGTATTCAGCGCAACTGGCGACGCTGTGGGCTTCGCACAGGTGAACGGAAACCACGTGGACGCCACGTTCAGCAACCAGTACAAGATGGTCTCAGGGGCGGCCACATTCCAGGTCGGCGAATCGATATCCGTTCAAAGCGTCTCCCCGGCCGGCGGCCTTATGCCCGTGCGAAGAGAACCTTGACGTGCTCCAAAACCTCGAGTTCGGCATCATTGAGGTGTACCGCGCCGATCGGTCTCCGCTCGACATTGACGCGAAAGACGCCATCGACGCCCTTGTCCGGCATTACCATGCCGAGGAGGAGCAGCGTACGCCGCCTGCGAGGAGGCTAGGAGGACGTGCGCAGCGGGTCATCCCGTCGGTCCAGGAGTTCTGTGAGTGGCGTTTAGGCCGGGTCCCCATCCCCGGTGAGACTGCCGAGGTCAAATCGGCGGTGCCGGTGGCTACTCTCGTCAAATGCTTGCACGAGATTCAAAAGTCGATCCCACGCTGGTCGCAGCAATGCGGCCCCAAAGGATACCTGGATTTCGGCTCCGAGTACCTGCCATAGACGTCTCAATTCGACGCCGGCAGGGAGCCACCTCGCACGGCGGCCGCAGCGGTACGCGTCAGGATGAATGGAGGCGTCATAGCGAAAACCGGTTGACGCCCGGCGCGAGCAACCGGCGCGTGCCCCGCCATAGGAACTCGCCCGGCGTGTCCGGCGGCAGTGCGATGTTCGCGGCCATCCCCGTCTCTTGCGGTTCCAGCCGTACCTGCACTTTTCCTTTGGGGTGCGGCACCGAACCCGAAACGAACTTCAGCTTGTTCAGGTGGGGCCGCACCACGACACGGCTGAAGCCGGGCGCCGCCGAGTCAACCCCCAGGACCGTCCGGAAGATTTCGATATTCGGGCTCGCGCTCCAGGCGTGGCAGTCGGAGCGTGACGGGCTGTCCGGCAGGTCGATTGTCTCGGCGAACGTGGTCAGACCGCGCGCCATCATGTCCCGCCAGTCATCCAACCGATCCAGGTAACTGTCGCCCTCACCCACTTTGAGCAACGCCAGGTTCATATAGTACTTGAAGAAGAGAGCCCCCTGCGCGAGGCCCGGCGCCTTTAGGGTGCGCAGCATGAGCTCGCGAGCGGGCGCGCCTGTGATCACCTCTCCCAGAACGGCCATGGTGTTGGTGTGCTGCGAGAATTGTCGCTTGGCCGGCGTATCGGCGTACAGGCTTCTGCCGGCATCCCAGTAGAACCGCTGCGCCGTATCGCGAAGCTGCTTCTCGCGCGACTGATAAACCTCGGAGAGCCCGCGCAGCCCCAGCGCGGCCTCCATCTCCCCGGCCCAGCGATACGCCAACAGCAGCAGCAGATCATAAGGCGCCGACGATCCGTCCGGTTCCTGCGGTGGCTCGCCCGCGGGCCACTCCGGGACCCAGTCGAAGTAGCGCCACCACGGCAGCGCGCCGAGCGAGCCGTCCTCTTTTTGGTACCCTTCGAAAAAGCTCAACACGGCGCGCACGCCGGGCAGCATGTGGCGGACGAAGGCCGGGTCGTCCACGTACCACCAGTAATCCCGCACCATTCCGATCCACCACAGCGAAAAGCCCGGTATGTACTGCTCCAGCCGCGTGGGGTAGCGGCTCATGGTGCAGGCATCGCCCAGGCGCGAGTCGTTGATCTGGCCGATGGCGTTGCGCACCAGGCGGGCGTCGCCGGAGTTGAAGATGGAAACCAGACATTGCACGCGCGTGTCGCCCACGTATTGGAGTTGCTCGTAATACGGGCAGTCCATGTACGTCTCGTGGGCGCACAGGCGCGCCGTGCGCCAGCCCACGTCCAGGATCCGGTCGATTTCGGGAGTGCCACCGTCGAACCGCGCCTGCCGCTGGAACGGGTAGCCCACGTAGATCGCACGCAGGTCTTCGATGGTCAGCGGCGCGTCCTTCGTCTCCACGTCCAGTTCCAGGTAGCGGTAGGCGCGCCACCACAGCGGGCGAAAGGTGCGCCGATTTCCGCCGTCGGGAATGAAGCGATCCCGGGCGCCGATGAACTGTTTGCCCTCGACTTCGTTCCGGTTGCCCTTCTCCTGGCTGCCGCGTCCGGGCGCGGCGGGAAGGTAGAGCGATTCCGCGTAGCCCAGGGTGATAACGGCATCCATCCCGCCGCTCACTGTCAGTTCGGGATACGCCGTGGTGAGATAGGTCTGGTCCAGCAGGAGGGTCGCGTGCGTCCGTGCGGGAATCTCGAACGGTCCCGGTTGGGCGGGGAACCCGGCAGGCTGCGGGATGCCCGCCACACGCCGGATGGTCTGCAATCGCTCGGGCCGCTCTTCCATCGCCGGAATGGGCCGCTCCACCAGCATCCAACGCGAGTGAGCATCGCGGGCTTCACGCCCAGCCGCCGGGCTCACCACCACCGCTCGCGGCCATAGCGAGTCGTCAAAATCCCGGCCTTCCCAACCCCATGGGTGCTGCGCGCCTGTAACGCGGTCGCCCGGCCCCGCTACGTAATAGGCGTGGACCTCGCGGGCCGGCAGCGGCGCGTATGATTCATCGCGCGCGCACTTCCAATTCGTGCCCGTGTTCACGACGCTTTCGGCGGGGGTGTCTCCGTCCACCAGGAATCCTGTTTCGAAAGTCACCTGAGCTTCCGGAGCCAGTTCGCCGAAGTTCCACACCACCGCGGCAAGCACGTTCTTGCCGGGCTCCAGGTAGGGCGCCGCGTCCACCGTTTCGTACCGCCAGTGGAACAGGTCGCCGCGCGCCGGCCCCCAGGCCACCCGGCGTCCGTTCACGAACAGTTGATAACGATTGTCGCCGCTCACGTGGATCACGAACCGCTCCGGCCTGGCTGCCAGTTCGAAGGTTCGGCGGAAATGGTAGACACCATACTCCGTAGCCGGAGCACCTGGCGCGGCGATCCAACTGGCGCGCCAGGTACGCCGAATTGGGTCGGGGCGGACGGGCACGGCTCCGGCAGCCTCCTGCGGCCCCGCCAGGGAAATGGGTGCCGACGCGGCCAAGGTGGCGGCACCGGTACCCAGCAGAAAACGCCGGCGCGTGGAGCGGGATTGGGGAGCGGAGGGGGAATTTGGCATTCGTTAGAAACGGTACCGCGTCGGGAGCATAGAGTCAACGGAAGCGATTTTAGCCGGCAAGCAGACCGGCGCCTTCGCGGCTCTCTCAGGCCGCCAACAGGGTGGCCTGCTCCGGGGCGATGACTATGTTTGCGATTGCACCCGACTTGAAGGCCAGACGGTCCGCTTCCACGCCATCGGAAAAGACGACGCCCCCGGCCTGCATCCGGGATTCGAGGGCCATCGGCCCTTCGGGACGAGCGGCTCCAGCGGCGATTCCGACCTGCGAGTAGCGGCTGACACGAAGCTCGCGAACCACGAAGAGAAGACGCTCATCTTCCCGACGCATCGCTGACCGCGTTATCGGCACGGGCCGTGCGTGGGCTCCGCCGAGGAAAGACAGAATGCCGGGGGGGCTCGTCGAAAACGGACAACAGCGATCCGGTGCTGCCCGCGCCGGTGGACACGATGATTCCGCAGGATGAGTGATTCTCCGATTTGCCGTCGAACCGGATGCGGTAGCGCGCAGACACATGCGTGCCGGTCAAGATGAATAGGTCGTTGAAGGGATGGCCGCCCATGTTAATCTGAAGCCCAGCACATTACATGACGAATGTAACTACGCGATCCATCCCGGCCAGCAATAACAGTTGTAAAGGTTATTACTTCTCGCCACCAAACGGGCGAGAGGTATTGCCTTTCGCAGGGATTTCCGCGACAATTCTAACACCCCGGAATCCACTAGAGAGAGACTTTAAGAATATGCTTATGCGCCTCTGCACATTCATACTCACCGTTGCGTTATCGAACGCCAGTCTGGCCGCTCAGGCAGGAGGACTCACGCAACCTGGTGCTCAACCTGTGGGACAGAACCCACCTCAGAATGCCGGACGCGGCAATACGGGAAACAACAACCAGAACAAGGGCCAGAACAACAATAATCAGAACAACGCTCAGAACAACAACTCGGGTTCCAACGGCGACGCCCCCGATCCGGCGACTCTCCTGAATTCTCCCGATGCTCGCGAAGCCGCGGTGTTCAGATGTGCGGCATTTACCGGCAATTCCAAGACAATCGCCACCCAGCGGCTGGGCGCCGTCCTGGGCGAAGGGGGACAGGCGACTCTGGCGGCCTTGCAGAACTGCACTCTCAATCAGCCCATGAAGGTCCCGGCTAATTCCACGATCGGCGACGTTCTGACCGCACGGATCAATCAGCCGCTCAAGAACGGAAGTAATGGGGATACGCAGATTGCGGCGGCCTTGAAACTGCTACTGGCCACCATCATGGACCCGGATACGAAGAAACCAATTCTGAGTGGCGAAATCCCCTATGTAGCCATCCATCTGCTCGACGCGCAGAAACTGACGGTCAAGCCCGCAGCCGGACAGAGGCCCACTACTCCTGGCCAGGACGGTCAACAACAGGCACCACCTAACCAGCAAGGCCCGAATGGCGACGATGCCCAAACGCTCGGAGCCCCGGCTGACCAGCAGCAATTGGGCGGCCCCAATGGCCAGCAGGGGGCAAGCGGAGGGCGCGGAGGCAACGGCCAGACGAAAGACCGAAACACCGGCGGGCGAGGCGCTAACAATACACAGGGTGGCAATCAGAACGCTGGGAATCGGCAGAATGGCTCAAAGGGAGCGACTCAGAAGCCTGCGACGCCGAGTTCCTCAAACGGGCCGGGCGAGCGCTGGGTCGTGGCGCACCGCCAGCCAGTTACCGGCAAGGTCGAGCTTGCCGAAGATGCCCGGATTCTCGGCACCACCTCCCTCTCCGTGATATTCGTCATCGTCAACGCCCAGTTCCCGATCGGTCAGGATCCCACGGATCCGGATCAGCAGCCGTTCTCCTCGATCAGCTACAATGCCATCGTCAAGCCCAAGCTGCCGATGAACGTTCAGGACTTACTTGGCCTGCTACAGGTCATCGGAAGTTTCGGCCAGGCAAGGGCCCAACTCGCACAAGCTGCGTACCTGGGTTGGGGCACGCTGGCGCCAGTCGCCAACCCCAGCGACATTACCGTGTTCGGTGTCATGCATGCACAGGACAACGACGCCGCTAACGGGACCCTGAACCTGGATCAGCAGATTATCGGACACCCGCGCGTGTTGGACAATGAGGGGAAACACCATTGGGACGTCAGCGTGGGTGTGCCGGTCAACAAACTTTCGCTTCTCGATTATTCGCAGGATACGAATCAGTATCTGCCCAAGACGATTAACAAGCAGTCCGTGTACGGGCTATTCAACCTGTATCTCCCCGCGGTGGATCTGAAATCGACGAAACTCCAGTATTGGCCGCACGTCGTGGCCGGACTTGGCTTGACTGGCCGACCCGGAGAGAGCTTCTTCGTCGGAGGTGCATGGGGCATTCCCGAATTGCAGTTTTTCGTGGGGTCCGGATTCGCAGATCACAACGTGCTGAAACCGGGTGCGAGCGCCACGACCGGCACCAACTTCGAGCAGCGCTATGCCTCGCGCTTGACGTTCGGGATAAACATTCCGGTAATGGCGGCAGTCAAGAAACTACAAAGCAAGAACGGCAACAATGCAAGCGGTGCCGGAACCGGAGGGGCCAATCAGAAACCGGCCGCCAACCAGTGATGCTTAGGTCTGGAATGCCGATGCCGAAGGAGTTGTTGCGCGCGCTGTCTTCCTTCCCGTGCGAACGCGGGGGGCAACTCAACCACAGCAATAGCCTGTTGAACCTATTCGCTAGCGGCGAGTTATTGGGTTTCGCAGTGGCCGAAAAGCTCACTGACGGCGACCGCACTGGTGAATTGGCGCTCCGGCTGTACGTGAAAAGGAAGAAGCCGCGCAGCGGGTTGCGCTATGACGACTGGTTGCCGCGTGCCCTGAACTGGAAGCCGGCGGGCAGGAAGGTTACCCCTGTGCGAACGGACATCGTGGAAATGGCACGGCTTCCGGTAGCGCACTCCGATCTCGGTCCCCGCATCCTGGAAGCAGGCGATTCGATCAGTAGTTGGCTGGGCGAGACGGGCACCTTCGGATTGCACGTTCAGAATAGCGCCGGCGCGAGTTACGCTTTGACCTGTGCGCACGTGGTAGCGCCGCCATGGAACAAACATCCCGCGGGCCAGGGGGTGGACAGCCCGGCTGTCGACGTACAGAACGCAGGACAGGAGGCATTCGGAAAAGTCGAGTCGTGGTCGATCCTGGACCCGACAATCTACAATACCGTCGATGCCGCGCTGATCCGCGCGGACGGTTCAATCCAGTTGCGCAACGATTCCTTGACATTGGGTGCCACGCCATCGTTTGTCGACAGCTTCGACACGTTTCTGAAGGCCAACCCGAGCGCCGCGATCGAAATACACTCCCGGAGAGGTATCGTAAAGGGCAACCTGGACGCTATAGAGAATCAACACCCGGTCAACTTCGGCACCACGCAGACGTTCTATTTCTCTCGGATCGTGTCCTACACGGCACCGGTCCGAGCGGGCGATTCCGGGTCGGTAGTGATCGATACGGCTTCGCGGAAAGTGCTCGGTCTGCATTTCGCCGGGGATGACGGCACGAATCGCGGCTACTGTATCCCTTTTCAGAATATCCTGAGCCTTTATAAGGACTCGCAGCTCACCATCGGGGCTTGAGCGTTACGATCGGAGTTTCTCGATCGTGGCCACCAGATCGCGTGCCACGGGTGCAAAGAACGCGGCGCCGAGAGCCGACACGAATATCACGCCGAAATTCAGATCCTGGTTGCCTAGCCACAGTGCAAACGCGGCGATCGCGAAGCTGATGCTGAACGAGGTATACCGGAGTCCAGCTCCCCACCGCCAGTTCAGTCGCAATTGGAAAGCGCTCATGGACTGCGCTACGAGTTGCCGGATGCGGTTCTTGGCGTTCATTTGCGCTTTCGCCTGCTCGGCGGGACCCAGATCATCCACCGGTTGCCTCATGCTCTGCGCGAGTGCCTCGAACCTCTGGCGCCTGGGCTCCCCGGCCGTGCGCGTGGGCGGATGCTCCCTGGCGTGACGCACGCGTTTGCCATCATGCGCGTTCCGTACGTCTTCGTTGGTAGGATCGTCCGCCAGTTCCTGCGTTCGTCCTGAAGCGGGAGCGCCGCCACCACGCATGACCAGGATGTAGTCGTGTGGATCGGCGTTAGCAGCCAATACGGTGAACAACTCCGGGTAGCAGGATGGATAGTCCACTACCAGAAGGGCGACCGCGGAAAGTTGCTTACAGAAATCGTCGGACTCCGAGTTATAGAGGGCCGTAGCGTCGTTGTCCGCAGCGAGCAATACCAGCTCCTGCTCTGCGAGCACGGAGTCAGCCAATTCCTTGAACTCGTGGAGATCGATTGGATCGCCAGATTTGTCCGGGCCTTGTTTGGCACCGACGCTGTCGGCATGGTTTTTCAGCCATTCTATGGTGAAGTTCTTCAGAAACGTCCTGCGAATGTAGGGAAACAGAGATTTGGCCGCCTGAATGATAGACATCGTGAGCACGCCTAGGCCGGCCAGGGCAATCAGGTAGAGTAGAACGTTGCCCTGGATCGTAGTGAACAGGCCCTGCATGGAGCTTGTGACTGGATTGCTCACAGGAATGATTTCCACCTGGATTGTGCCGGTCGTCCCTGAGCCAGAGTTGATGGCGACCGGGCCACTGGTGGCCCCCGGCGGGATCTTGAAGCTGGCGGAACGGCGATCGAGACTCAGCCAAGAGGCTCGTGCAGCCGGATTCCCGCTGCCGGAGAACGTGGCGGTCGCCTTATCCTGAACAAAGCTCTGCCCCGTCGCCGTGAGGGTGTCCCCGGGGTGGAAGACAATGATGACTTGTCCTATGGCCATTCCGTAAGTCAAGGCGATGGCTAGTATTCCCGCAGTGGATAACCGCATATATCCAATTCAGAATACGCAATACGTCTAGCGCAATCAATCGAAAAACGCCCCACCTACAAGGGTCGTCTCCACTGTGCGCGGTCTTACGGTAACATGAGAACTTTAGAATCAATCAAATAGCAGCGAAGTTAACTCTCGGAGGAGACACGAATTCAAGGGGGTGGCCGCCGTTCTGACGCTTCCCGGTCTTAGAGACGGTGGTGAAGTTGAGGCCCGGCCCGGTGCGCTTTCTCCTGAATCGACTCTTAGGGGCCCCATCGCCACAGAAGAAGCTCGCGGCTGCCCGATCCGGAGTCACTGAAGTCCGGCTGGCGGTCTTGGGAGATCGCGGCTACGCCACTGGCCCTCACGAAGCGGCCAGTCCCGTGGCTGCGACGCGCACCCGCGTGAAATCAGCCTCGGGTTGCACATCGAAACGCACGGGCAGAAACTCCGAGATCACGGCCATGTTGGTCCGCGAGTGGGCGTTGATCTTCTGGGCCGTGAACGACCCGGCTCCGGCCAGTGCGATGGGCAGCAGCAACTGATCCGTGAGATGTTCGCCCGCGACGGCCCGGGAGACGAGGTATTCGCGTGCGTCGCGAGCGGCGAGCGAAGCCACCTTTTCGGCGCTCACGCCAATCTGCCCGAAGGCCGAGAAGATTTCGGTGACGTCCGCGGTTGCGATCTCGACCATGAGCAGGTTACCGGGTCCGGGCGAGTTGCGGGTTTGATCGATCTTGCCGCAGTCCTTGTCCCAGTTGAGCATGGCCGCCGCGGTCTCGATCTCGCGAAGAGCGATGTGTCCAGGAAGGTTGGCAACCAAGGCGACGATGCGGCGCGAGAGGATCTCGCCGCGCTCGCCGAGGTGGAGCGGAATCAGAGCCTGGGCCGGTTCGATTTCGGCGCAGAAACGGCCGCCGCCAGCGGGGTAGAAGCCGTAGCGCTCGAATTGCAGACGGACCTTCGGGCCTATGCGCTCGACCAGCGGCAGGAAAGTGCGCTCCAGGAAATCGAACGGAGGAGCGGCGGGATTGTGCGTGCCGCCCTCTATGGCGATGCGGCTCGGGCCATCCGCCGTCAACAGCGCCGGCAGCACGGTTTGCAGCACCAGCGTGCCGCTTCCCGCCGTGCCGACCGCGAAACGGTACTCGCCGGCCCGCACCTTGCTGGGAGAAAACGTCACCGCGGCCGAGCCGAGCGTCGCGCCCTCGACGGCGGCGCCGCCCACTTCGGCCGCGGCCAGGACTGCCGTCAGATGCTGGCGCAGCAATCCCGGCCGCTCGCGGCCCGCGCGAATGTTGTCAATATGGAACGGCTTCCCGGTGGCCAGGGAAAGGCTCAGCGAAGTGCGCAGAATCTGTCCGCCGCCTTCGCCGAACGATCCGTCAATACGAATCATGCGGAGTTGTCTACCCTTTCACGCAGACCACCTGCCGGAGCGTGTGCACGATCTCCACCAGGTCGGCCTGCGCGGCCATCACGGCGTCGATCGGTTTGTAAGCCGCCGGCGTCTCGTCGATCACGTCCTCGTCCTTCCGGCATTCGATGCCTTCCGTCATCCGCGCGTGATCCTCAACTGTAAACCGTCGCTTGGCTTCATTGCGCGACATGGCCCGGCCCGCACCGTGGCTGCAACTGCGGAAGCTCTCCGGGTTGCCCTTGCCGCGCACGACATAGGAACGCGCCCCCATGCTGCCGGGGATGATTCCCATATCGCCCTCGCGCGCCCGCACCGCGCCCTTGCGGGTTATGAGGACGTTCTCGCCGAAATGCGATTCGCGCGCCACGTAGTTATGGTGGCAGTCGATGGCCTGGAGTTCGGCTTGGAACTCCGGCACGCCGTTCGAAGTGCGGACGGCGCCGACCACCTGTTCCATCATCAAGTGGCGGTTCCACCGCGCGTAATCCTGCGCCCACTCGACCGCCTCGACGTAGTCGCCGAAGTGCTCGGTTCGCTCCGGAAAGTACGCGAGGTCCACGTCCGGAAGGTCGATGAAGAATCGCTTCATGTCTTTGCGGGCGAGGTCGATGAAGTAGCTGCCCATACGGTTGCCGACGCCGCGCGATCCGCTATGGAGCATGAACCAGACGGCCTCGGCCTCATCCAGGCAGACTTCGATGAAATGGTTGCCGGTGCCAAGCGTACCGAGATGGTTGGCGTGGTTTCCGCGATCCAGCTTCGGATGCTTCGCCAGGATTGCTTCGTAGCGGTCCTTCAACTCCGCCAGCCAAACGCCCTGGTTGCGGTCCGGAATGTCACCCCAGGCTCCGCGGTCGCCCGCGCCGCCGTGGTTGGTGCGGCCGTGCGGCACGGCGGTTTCAATCGCCGAGCGGATGCCTTTCAGGTTGTCCGGGAGATCGCGCGCATTCAGGCTGGTTTGGACCGCCATCATGCCGCAGCCAATGTCCACGCCGACCGCGGCGGGAATGATCGCGCCCTTGGTGGGGATTACGCTGCCGATGGTCGCACCCATTCCCCAGTGGACATCGGGCATCGCCGCGACCCACTTGAAGACGAAGGGAAGCTGCGCGACGTTCAGCAGTTGCTGGCGCGCCGCGTCCTCGATGGGGACACCTTTGGTCCATGCCTTGACGGGCAGGCCACGCTCGGGCGAAAACACGTTGTAGGTGGTTTCGGACATTTCGATCTCCTCTATTCTGGCAATCCGCGGCGACAAACGGTGAAGAAACATTGCTCTACCCACTGAGCTACCGCCCCGTAATCGTGGTGGAGCAGCCCGGACTCGAACCGGGGACTCATGTAGTTACTTCGGCATTCGCCGCGGACATTCCGCGCTGGCGACAAGAGTTGGCGAGAGTTTCCGAACCTTCCGGCCCGGAAGCGGGGGTCGAACCCGCAAGCACCATGTACTCCCGCCGGCATTCGCCAGCAAATCAAACTCAGAGGCCGACAAGGAATCTGGAGAGACGGCACATGGTTGAATGTAGTCCCTTCCGGCATTCGGCCTCTTCGAAAACCCACTCCGGCCCGCGGCGGCGTCATGTAGTTCCTCTGCATCCGCCGCGGGACATACACACAAAGGGCCGACAAGGTCTGGTCGAGACGTGACATTTCACAGATGTAGTCCCGCCTGCATTCGGCCCCTCTTACATCAAACGGCAACTGCTTCAATGCGAGCGATCCAGTGGTCCGCCTCGAGCTTCCCCGAAGCGAACGCCGAAATCACTTCGAACACCTGGTCGGAGAATCCTCCGATGTTCAGGATGTCCGCCCGCTCGGCAGCCTGCGTCGTCTGGTTCGGCTGGATATCCAGGCAGACCAGGCGAGCCTTCGGATTCCGCTGCCGGAATTCCGACCACTCGGCAAGCAGCGCAGTCCCGCAGCCGCGGCCCTGATCCACCCACGACTCGTTATCCGAGACAAAGACGACCAGATCCGCCTTGGCCTTCCGTTGGTTCAGAAGGCGCACGGGCGCGCTGCAATTCGTGCCTCCGCCACCGATCGAAGCCAGCCGCCCGGCGTTCGTCATCACGCTGTCCCGCGAGTTCAGATGCACCGGCACGACTGCCTGTTCGAACGGCAGCACGACCGCGGCCCGGTTCTTTCGCAACACCGAAGCGGCCACCAGCGCCGCTACGTCGATGCAGCGAACGCTCGTCGTCGAGCCTGCCCGGTGACCGGTTACAGGGCCGGCCATGGAACCCGAAACATCGGGACACACGACCACCTCGCCATCGATCGATGGCACGTTTGCGGTGGCCAGTTCCATGGCGTCCTGCAAAGCGTTCCGCACCTCCTCGGGAACGGCCGCATCGCAATTCCGGTAGGCCGCCATCAGTTGGTACGGGAACGCCCGCGCCCGCTGCAGTTCATCCGCATCGCGCAGACGCGCCGCGATGAGGCCTGCCAGACCGGGCTCTTCGAAAACGCCGTGCCGGGCGAACGTGTTCAGGTTCATGCGCGTGGTCTGCCACGAAGCGTTCTTCGCGATGCTCACCCAGTCCTTCCTGGCGAGCGGCAGAGCGGCCAACAGCATGAACGGCAGATCCGGAACGTCCGATGAGTCACCCGCCTTGAACTGCTCGAACTGCATTACCAGTTTCGGCAATGCATTCGCGTCGTGAGACCGGCCGAGCATGTAGCCGTAGAACGCCGCCCGCCGTGGTCCCGCCGGCTTGGGGTGAACCATTTTCACGACGTCGGAAAGCGAAGGGCTCTGCCCCGCGCTGGAAGCGAACAGCGCTTCCTCGTCGCGGCTGGCGAGCCATTCGCTCACCAGCCGCTTGGGAGCGGTTCCCAACGACTTCCGGCCGACCACCCCGGAACGGAGAATCTGAACGTAGGTCCGCAGCATGCGCGTGTTGTCGATCGCGCGCGCGAAGACGGCCTCGTGCAGCCGCGGCGCGCGCGCCGAAAGCCAGGCGCAGAGCAGTGCCGGCATGTCCTTCATGAACGATTGCGTCCGGCTGTAGACCGCTACGCGCGCGACGAACTCGGGATCGACGCCGTCGCACAGGGCGAGGACGCGCGTCAATTGATCGTCGGCCGTCGCGTAGAAGGTCCGCCCGAAACAGCCGGTGGCCGCGTACTGTGCCAGAGCCTGTTTGGGATCGAGCGCGTAGGCCGGGGCATTCTCGGAATTCACCGTGTTGGTCTGCGGGATCAACGCGTCCCGAAGGCTTGCGAACAGTGTCTTGTTGGCCATCGTCCATGTCCTCGCTTTCGCCGTGTAAGAAAGCAGTCTGGCTGCCAAACGGCAGGCTGTTGATTGTAAAGGGTTGTGCACCGCCATCTCGCTCACCGGCGGATACGGTAGGATAGCTTGTTAGAATATCGTCTATGCCACACAGATCCACGGTTGTCATCGGTTTGCTAGGCACGACCCTCGACCAGGGCAAACGGCCCGACCGCTGGCAGTCCTGGCGGCCCTCGGTCTCTCTTTGCCGCCAACCCGATCTGATCGTGAAGCGGTTCGAACTTCTTCACGGTTCGCGCGACAAGGCCTTGGCAAATCTGGTGAGCCGCGACGTCTCGACCGTTTCGCCGGAGACCGCGATGCGGCTTCACGAGATCGATTTCGGCGATCCGTGGGATTTCGAGCAGGTTTACGAGGCGCTATTCGACTTCGCCCGCGCCTACCCTTTCGACACCGATGGCGAAGACTACCTGATCCACATCACCACCGGCACGCACGTTGCCCAAATCTGCCTGTTCCTGCTCACCGAATCGCGGTGGCTGCCGGGACGACTCATCCAATGCGCGCCGGACCGCGACCGCAGCGCGCCGGGGAAGATCAAGATCATCGACCTCGACCTGTCCCGCTACGACCGGATCGCCTCCCGCTTTCAACAGGAGCAGCGAGAAGGCGTTTCCTACCTGAAGGGCGGCATCGAAACGCGCAACGCGGCGTTCAACCGGCTGATCGACCGCATTGAGCAGGTGGCGATTGCCACGCGCGACCCGCTGCTGCTGATGGGGCCGACAGGAGCCGGCAAATCGCGCCTCGCGCGCAGAATCTATGAACTCAAGAAAGCGCGCCACGCGGTGAAGGGCGAGTTCGTGGACGTGAATTGCGCCACTTTGCGCGGCGATGGCGCCATGTCGGCCCTGTTCGGCCACACGAAAGGCGCGTTCACGGGAGCGTTGAAGGATCGTCCCGGTCTGCTGCGAACGGCCGATGGGGGCGTGCTGTTTCTCGACGAGATCGGCGAACTTGGGCCGGACGAGCAGGCCATGCTCCTTCGCGCGCTGGAAGAGAAAACGTTCCTTCCGCTCGGATCGGACCGCGAGAGCCATAGCGATTTTCAGTTGATCGCCGGCACGAACCGCGACCTCTTCGCCGCCGTGCGGGAGGGTCGCTTCCGCGAGGACTTGCTGGCGCGCATCAACCTATGGACGTTCACGCTGCCGGGCCTGATGGCGCGGCCCGAGGACATCGAGCCCAACCTGCAATTCGAGCTTGACCAATACGCGCAGAAGACCGGGAACCGCGTCACGTTCAGCAAGGAGGCGCGACAGGAGTTTCTGAAGTTCGCGCTATCCGCCGGCGCCGTGTGGAAGGGGAACTTCCGCGATCTGAATGCGGCCGTGGCCCGCATGGCCACCCTCGCCTTCGGCGGCCGCATTTCCCTTGAGATCGTGGATGAAGAAACTGGACGCCTGAATCGATCATGGGCCGATCCTCGCGCGGACGAGCCGCGGGCGTGGCTCCGCGACCTTATCGGCGGCGAGCGGTTCGCTGAAATAGACGCATTTGACCGCGTTCAGGTTGGCCATGTCGTCGAGGTGTGCCGGAAGTGCCGGTCGCTCTCCGAAGCGGGGCGCCTGTTGTTCAGCGTCTCACGCGGCCGCAAAACGACGGCGAACGATGCCGATCGCCTGCGCAAATACCTGGGCCGCTTTGGAATCGAGTGGTCGCAGATTTCCCCCAGGGCCGGCGAGTAGTGGTAGGCGCGGGCAGACTCGAACTGCCATTCCCGGTTTAGAAGACCGGTGCCCTGTCCCTTGGACGACGCGCCCGTGGGGAGCCTACCGGGATTCGAACCCGGATTCCAGGTTTAGGAAACCTGTGCCCTTTCCCGATTGGACGATAGGCTCATGTGAACAGGTACTCGCTCCAGGCGTTCTCGTCGCCTTGGAGCATGCGGTGTCTGGTGTGGATGGTGAGTTGCCGTGGCTGACGCAGAAGAGCCATCCCAGCTTCTTCCGGAGTTCGGTCGGATTTCCGGTTGTTGCAGGGGAAGCAGGCCGCTACCAGGTTCTCCCAGGTGAATCCGCCACCACGTGACCTTGGTCTGACATGATCCACGGTCAGATCCCGAGGAGGGCGGACCTGTCCGCAGTACTGGCACCGGTTGCCGTCTCTCAGGAGTAACCCGCGGCGGGATACCGCCCGGTTCAGACGTGGCAGGCGCCGATAACTAAGAAGGCGAATTACACTGGGGACGGGGACGTCGATCCTGGCAGTGCGAACGGTGTACCGGGACACCTTTTCCACCACGGCAGCACCCTTGAACAAGAGGGTGAGCGCCCGCCGTGCGGGAACGATATTCACTCCCTCGTAACTCGCGTTGAGGACGAGGGTCAAACGGTCTAATGACATATTAAGTCCATGGTGGGCCTGGAGAGAATCGAACTCTCGCCATCTGGTTAAAGGCCAGATGCTCGGCCTTCGAGCTACAAGCCCCAAAGAGTGGTGCCGGGCCAGAGGATCGAACTCTGCTGAACCTGCTTGTAGGACAGGGGCCGTCACCAGACGACAAACCCGGCATGAACAAACTCGCGTGCTGGCTCCCAAGGGCGGATTCGAACCGCCAATAACTGAGTAACAGTCAGTCGTGATACCAGTTTCACTACTCGGGAACGATCTGGTGGGCCGCCTGGGACTCGAACCCAGCTTTCCGGTTTAAGAGACCGGTACTTCAAGCCATCAAAGTTTGCAGCCCAAACATGGCGCCGTTGGTGGGTAACGATCCCACTATCACCGGTTTGAAGGACCGGGCACTCGACCACTCGTGCTCAACGGCATGCCTTACGACACTTCAAAATGGCGGGCGCGAGGGAAGTCGAATCCCCGTCGAGGGATAGACAGTGCCCCATCCTGGCCGCTGGAAGACGCGCCCTTAACTTTGGTCCGCCCAGAGTCGAACTGGGATCCCAACCTTCGGAGGGTTGTGGCCTCTCCAAACTGGCCGACGAGCGGAGAACTGGTAGCCCCTAGACGAGTCGAACGCCTATTTCACGGTTCGTAGCCGTGCGCCCTCTCCAATTGGACGAAGGGGCCATGGAACCTGGCAGGGACGGCTGGCAACGATCCAGCAACCTTCCGGGTCAGAGCCGGATGCTCCGCCAATTGAACTAGGTCCCTGTGGCTGGGAGTGGACGAATCGAACGCCCGATGCCAGCTTCAAAGACTGGCGGCTTGCCACTAACCGAACTCCCAATAAGTGGGGTGACCGGAGGGAATTGAACCCTCGTGGACAGATCCACAGTCTGCCGCCTAAGCCACTCGGCCACGGTCACACTTGGTGCCAGGGGCACGAGTCGAACGCGCTTCTCCGGCTTTTCAGACCGGCGCCTTGACCGCAACGGCCTCCCTGGCGAATTGGTGGAAGAGGAGGGAATTGAACCCTCATTTGCTGGTTGCAGGCCAGCGGTCCTCCCGTTGAACGACTCCCCCATAGAGAATTGGTTGCGGGCTGGCGAGTTGAACGCCACTCTCATGGCTTATGAGGCCAGCATGACACCGGTTCACTTGCCCGCAGAAACTTGGTCCGGGAAGCTGGGATCGAACCAGCGGCCTTTGGGTTACGAGCGAGTGCCCGAACCCATCTGAGCCCTTCCCGGCCTCGGCGGTCACCCCAAAAGCGGCCATAGAGGGTCACTTCAAAACCGGCCAACGGACCGCAGCCAGGACCTGACGTTGTTGTACCGCGTCGGTGGCCGCCGCGGCAAGAAGTTTTTGATTTGTGTGGCTGAGCCTTGGCATTCCGGCTATACTGGCTTCGCCTGGGCGGAGGATAGTGGCAACGCAGGGATGCGACCCGAGCGCCGACCCAGGTGCCGGAATGGCGGGGCGGCGTCCAGCCGCCCCGGAAGTTAGCCATTCTGGCGCAAAAGCGCTAAATCCCAGGGGTTTGGGGACAGAGTCCCCAACTCGATCGATCAGGGGCTCCTCCTTTTTGATTTCGGTACCCGGCCAACTCCGCGCCAAAGTCGGTGGTCACCGCGTTGGCCGGTTTTGCGCAAGCGGGCGGGCATGGGCTCCGCCGGGCGGCTGTAGCCGCGTCGCGTCCCGGCACGCTCACTGCGCACCACTAGCCGCCGCCACCGCCGTCTTGGTGCGCCAGCTTCGCGGGCCGCACTTGAGCACGTGGCCGTGATGAAGAATGCGGTCGAGCATGGCGGTGACCGCCGCCACGTCACCCAGCAGTTTGCCCCAGTCTTCGACTGGCCGATTTGAAGTCAACAAGGTACTCGCGCGCTCATAGCGACGCATGACAATCTCCAGCAGATCCTCGGCCGCGGTGAGCGGCAGCTTGCGCATTCCGAAGTCGTCAATGATGAGCAGCGGCACGGTGGCCAGCGTCTCCATGAACTGCTTGCGCGTGCCATCCACGACGGCTTCCGACAGATCGTCGAGCAACACATGGGTCTCGCGATAGAGCACGCGGTAGCCCTGCTGGATAGCTGCTTGACCGATGGCTTGCGCCAAGTGGCTCTTGCCAGTGCCACCCGGGCCAAGAAACAATGCGTCTTCGCGCTTGCCGATGAAGGCGCACGTGGCCAGGTCGAAGACCAGGCTGCGATTCATCTTCGGATTGAAGTTGAAGTCGAAGTGGTCGAGCGTCTTCTGCGGATCGCGGAAGGCGGCCTGTTTGCGCCGCCTCTCCAGCAGGCGGTCGCCGCGCCGGGTCAGCTCGTCGGCGACCAGGCACGAGATCAGATCGATCGGCGCCATGGCCTCGGCCTGCGCTTGGTGCAAGCGCGTTTCCAGCACGGTGGCGATGCCGCCCAGCCGCAGTTGTCGTAGAGCGTGTTGTAGTTCGATGAGGTTCACGGTTTACTCTCCTTTGGTTTTGTTTTCGATGAGGTCCCGATATTCGGCCAGTTGGCGGATCAGCGGATCGACTTGGTGCAGGCTCAGCGGCAGTTGCGGCTGGCGCTCCAGGTAGCGGCGCACGAAGCGGTACTCATAGGAGCCTACTTCCAGCGCGGCGGCGCAGGCATCGTCGACGCTGGCAACGCCGTATTTCTTGGCCAACGACAACACACCCAGAATGCGGCGCACCGCCGTCTCACCTTGCTCTCGGTGCATGCCGCGGCAGAGCGCGCCGATCTGCTCGCCGGCGAAGTCGGCGCGGCACAGCAGTTGCTGCGTGCCCAGCGGCGTATGCTTAGGGCGGTCCTGGTCTTGGATGCGGTGGCCGCCGCGCGCCTGGCGCAGGTGCTCGCGCAATAGCTGGCCGGTGCTGGGGTTCAGCAGGCGTACATGCCGGAGATCCCACTGCACACTGACGCGGCGGCCGATCCAGCCCGGCGGCGCGCCGTAGTAGGCAGCTTCGACTTCCACACAGCCGTCCAGGTGCACGGTGCGTTCACCGTATTGGTAATAGCGAAAGGGCTCGACGGGCAGCGGCAGCAAGGCCGGGCGCTCCTCGGCGAACATGGCCGCAACCTGCCGCTTGGTGGTGCCGTGGATGCGCGTATCGGCCCAGCGTGCTTCCCAATGGTCCAGGTAGGCCTGCGCCTCCTGGGGGCTTTCGAAACGCATGCCCTTCAACGGTGTCTTCTGCGCATGGCCCACGCCGCTCTCGACCTTCCCCTTGCGGTCCGGATCCGCCACGCGGCAGGGCATCGCGACCACGCCGTAATGCCGCAGCATGTCGGCGTACACAGGGTTGAGCGTGGGATCGTAGATGTCGGGCTTAAGCACGCCCTCGCCAAGGTTGTCGAGGACTACGACTCGCGTGCAGCCACCCAGTCGCCGGAAGGCCTGCTCATGCAACTCGGCCCAGGTCTGCGTGCTGGATTGGAACACCAGGAGGCGGACCGACTTGCGGCTGTAGCCGAGGGTCAGCACGAAGAGGCGCATGCGGCGGTACTTGCCGCTGTGCGGATCGCGGACCATGGGGCCGGTGCCGTAATCAACTTGGGCTTCCTCACCGACCGCGGTTTCGATCACAGCGCAAGCTTCCTTGGACGGACCGCCGACCAACTTGCGCACGAAGCGCTTGACGCTCTGATAGCCGCCGGTGAAGCCGCGGGTGTCGACCAGATCCTGCCAGATGGCCATGGCGTTGCGGCCGCGGGAGAGTCCCAGCTCGATGGCGTCCCGATGCACCGCGCACGCGCTGGCCGACGGCGGCGGCAGCGCCGGTTTTGCAACCGGATCTACGCCAAAGTCGGTGGTTACCTCTATGGCCGGTTTTGCGGGAGGTGGGTCGACGACGGCCGCGCGGACGGCGTCGGCAGGCGCCGCGCCGGTAGTCACCTGGGCATCGGGACGGGCCTCGTGGGAAGCCACCGGTGCGGCCAACTCCGCGCCAAAGTCGGTGGTCACCCCTATGGCCGGTTTTGCGGGAAGAGGCCCGCCATCGGCGCCAATAGCGTTGGCCGCTTCATTGGCTGGGGTTGCCGACGCACGTCCCCACAAACCTGGTGGTCGTAGCCCGACCCCAGCCTCTCTCAGATAGGTGGCCGCCGTTTCCCGGCGGACGCCCGTGGCCTTCTGAATGCGACGCAGCGACCATCCCAGCCGCCCAAGCGCGATGATTTGTTGTTTCTTTTGCTCGTTCAAGACGTTGCTCACATCGACGCAGGGTAATCGCCCTCGCGCCTGAGTTAACGTCCTGGTTTAGCGGTTTATCGTTGGCCGGTTTTGAAGTGACCCTCTATGGCCGAATTTGGGTGACCCCCGAGGCCCGGTGCGAGCCCTGTGCCGGATTCGACCTGGCTATTCCGGATTACAGGGCGAGGGATAGTGGAGCCGGAGGGGGTATTCGAAACCCCGGCCTCCGCGTTACGGGTGCGGCGCTCCTCCATTTGAGCTACTCCGGCGTGGAGCGGGTGCGGAGAATCGAACTCCGTTGATCGGACTGGCGGTCCGATGCCCAGCCAATAGGCGACACCCGCTCAAGTTACACTTCTTCTGGTACCTATTCAGTTGTCAAAGACCTGCGTTGAGACGCACCTCTACCGCCTCGCTTGCAACCCAAGCAAGTTAGACGGAATGCCTCAAATCTCCCAAAACACAAAAAAAAGGGCGGCCATTTTTGGTGGCCGCCCTCTTCTTGAAATCGGGATGTTATTCCAAGACGGTCAGGTCACCGCGCGCGCATCATGATTCATGCGCCTCGTACCTCTGACTTCGGTCGAGAATTGGAATATCTGTGTCACGCAGTTACATCCTAAACCACTTTCCGAATGACTTCAAGAGCTTTAATGTACTCTTCACGTCAGAGCTTCACCGAGGCATCACACTTGGTTGGCGGAGGAGGAGGGAATTCAACCCTCGGTGGTCCTTACGGGACTCACGCCAGTTTTCGGGACTGGTGACTTTAGCAACTCGTCCACTCCTCCGTACTAAGAACTTGGAGCGCCGCCGCGGATTTGAACCGCGCACACCGAGGTTGCAGCTCGGCCGCTCACCACTTGCTGTTGCGGCGCATGGCACCCCAGAAGTGAATCGAACACTCAAAGGCGGGTTTGGAATCCGCCGGCCTCACCGTCGGGGGGTGCCCTCTGGGCCGGGGCGTATGGTGCGCCCGGCTGGATTCGAACCAGCACTGTACCGCTCTTGAGGCGGTCGCCTCTGCCGTTGGACTACGGGCGCACATGGTAGGCTCGGTCGGATTCGAACCGACACTGGACGCGGTCTGAGCGCGTTGCCTCTGCCGGGGTTGGGCTACGAGCCTATGGTGTTCGGGGCGAGATTCGAACTCGCATCAATGCAGTTCTCAACCGCACGCGTCTGCCAGGTTGCGCCACCCGAACGTAACTGGGCAATCAGGGATCGGTTTCTCACCCAACTGCCCAATCGCGAATTGTCAAAGATCTGGCGGAAGGCAGGCGACTCGAACGCCTATGTCCCGAGGGACCCTGGCTTAGCAGGCCAGTGGGATACCAATTACCCGAGCCTTCCGGGTACAACTCAAAATGTGATTGTAATGGAAATTACAGGCTTAGTGAGAGACACCAAGACTGACCGGCTGAGCGCCGGTACGATAGGAGGCCGCGACTGAAGAAATGCCGCATCTATGACTACTGTACAGCAGGTCTGATCGGAGAGTCAAGCCAGATTTCTCGCGAAAGACAAAGCGGCGGCCTAAGAGGCGAAGTCAGGGGCCGAGTAACAGGGCGGCGTCCGGGACTCCTTCGGCCTTGTAGGCTACTCGCCAATGGGGATTCTGGCCTACAGGGGAAGGTGGGAGGCGAGCCTCGTGCGAAACGATCTCGCCAGTTTCTATGCGAACCAGCACGTAGCGGCTCGAGTGCGCCCAGTTCGCCAGCGGTTCCCGGTCCACGAATGCCAAGTGCGCGGGCCAAGGCACATCGATAGCTACACCAGGGAAGCGGAGTTGTTCGCCGGCTGGAATCGGAGCGACGGCTGCGTATACCACACCTCGGCGCACCTCATCCGGCGTGAGTTGTCCCTTCACAATTGATACCCACTCTTCGAATTGCATGGCCATGCTTCCGGCTTCAACGTAGCATAAGCGGGGCAGACCACAAGCTGCATGGCCCGCCCCGCACGAGAGGTCAACGGGCCTTGAAAGCCGCGGCCACAGCCGCTTCGATCTTCGGGCCGAGATCCTTGCGGACGTCCACTACGGCGGCGTCCAGGCGCGGCGTCACCAGGTGCTGGAGGTCGGAGGTCACGCTCTGGACCTTCAGCCAGAACTCGGGATCGGGAGGCGCAGGGTACACCGGGTAGTACTTCTCGATGATCGGCTTAACGATCAGGCACCACCACCACCAGAGCGCGTACTGCTGCGCGAGCGTAATGTCCCCACCGGCCGCGGAACTCTGGCTGTAGTTCGGCGTGTCGCTGGGGTTCTTGTTCACCAGCGCGTAGTTGAAGGCCTCGGTTGCCTCGATGACCCCGTCACCATTCGTGTCGGGATTGAAGGCGAGGGCTGAGCCGTTGGGGTTGTTGCCCATTTCGGCGGCGATCCAGTCGTACGCGAACGAGTCCCAGTTGCCGTCGGACGACGCCCACGAGCTCTGCGTGGCGATGGCGGCCGAGGCGATGCTGGTATTGGTGGCGGTGCTCGCCGCGACGACGGGGGCGTTGAATCCGCCAGAGTTGCACTGCTCCATCATGACGAGGAGCGACTTGTACTTGGGCAGGGTCTTGAGGTCGGTACAGAAGTCGTTGGCCCAGTACTCGCCCCAGTTCGGATAGGCGCACAGAAACGACTGGCCGCCGCTGTTGTCGCCGTGATTGTTGGTGTGGATGAACAGCAGGTCGGCCGCTTTGATCTTGGTCTTCAAGTCGCTGAAGGCGGCTTGGAAGGCCGCTCGATTGCCCGCGCCAGTGACCTTGATCCGGTAAGCCGTTCCGTCGCCCGGCCAAACGGCTGGCGGACCCTCCTGCGTGTTGCGGGTGCCATCGTAGTTCAGCACGTAGATGTTCTTGGGATCGAAACCGTACCGATCGATGAGCATGCGGTAGCAGAACTCAAGGTCATTCAAATGGCGATTGTTGGACATTCCCGAGTAGAGAATAGCGTAGCGGGAGCCATCTGGCCGCAGCACCGGGCAACGCAGAATCGGCGGGACCTTGAAGGTGCTGAGGCCCGGCTGGAAGCTCACGGGCTGATGGAACGCGGTCAGGGTTTCCGGAACCTTCGCGAGATATGGCGGAAAGCGCGCAGGGACCACGCGGTCGAGCGTACCCGTCGTGGAATCGTAAAGCAGGTAGCGGCAATCGTGAGCGAAGTTTGCCAGGGGATGGTCGTCGGCGAACACCAGCACACTGGGCTTGTCGACGACGATGTTCTGGAACTCGGGTCCCAGTTTCTCGCCCTTCTGATAGACGCGGCGGTCCAGGAAAAGATTGGTGGTTAGCCTCTGCTGTGCGGAGAGGTTGCCGAAGGCGTGTGAACTAATTTGTTGAAAGACGGCTTCTTGTTGGTTATCGGGCATGATACAGTCCTCCTGTTTAGTTTTGATGGTTCAATTCGGAACGCTTACAACACAACCGCGGCGTGAATCGCTTTGGACACGCCCCGGCTCCGGTCCGCTCTACTGACACTCCTTGGGGAGTGCACGGACCTGGTCTCTTTGAAACGGCTCGCGCAGCACGCCTTCCTGGCTGTCGCCATAGCGTACGCGGATCGTCGCGCCATCCGCCGGCAATTGCGGCAGAAAGCCTCGAATGCTGCCCTGATCGCGCGCCACCGAGACGCTCTCGGCGGGCGTTTCTCCCACCAGGATTTCGGGAAGGACGGCGCGCTCGGGGAAGTTCGGACCGAAGACGGTGATTCGCACGGTTTCGCGAACCACGCCCTTCACGGGCGCCAGAACCGTCTCGGCCTGGTAGTGGGTCAGGACTAAATCGCGTATTGCCATTTCGAACCTCTCAGTTACTGAACTCGATGTCGTCTATGTCTATCTCACCCGTGGCCTGTGCGTCGAACTCGAACGAAACGGATGCCAAGTTCGCCAGATCGACGTCCTGGGCGCCCAGGTTCGCGATGGTGTACGACGCCAGCGGAATCCGCACGCTATTCATGGCGGATTTCACGAGCTGGTCATAGCCGCGCACATAGGGGTACGGGATTTCGGCAAACGAACTTACGCTGATGGCCCGGGACTTGCCGTGCGTATCGGTGAGCCGCACATAGAAGTCCAGCGGTTGGCCGGTGGGATTCCGGGGGCTCTCGTACTTTTGAGTGACGCGGAAGCTCAGCATGGAGAACCCCGACACGTCCTCGGCCGAGGTGGGTAAGCTCGACCGGTAGATTCCGGCGCTCGTCTGCCATGCGACATTGCCGCCGGCAGTTACGTGAGGCGAATGCGTATCGAGCGTGCGGAGTTGGTCCTCGGCGAACTCCGGCAACGCCGTGGCGGCCACCGTACCGCCCAGCGCGTTCACGGCGGGGTTGTGTTGCGTGAACTTATCGAGCACCGTGGATCCCGTAACCTGGTGCGAGACGTAGGTACGCACGCCGCTCGTAAGACTGGGCTTCAGACCGGCGCTGAAATACTCGATCTGCGCCGCGTTACTCTGCACGTGCGCCTGGAAGAACGCGGCGATGTAACCCTTGGCGACGTTTTCGTGATCGGTCAGGGAAATCAGGTTAGGAATGTCGCTTGGGGCGATGTCCCAAGTCATTTCCGTGGTGGTTTCAATGCTGGCCCATTCCGTGTTGAAGCGGTCATGGGTGGCGCCGTAAACGAAAACGAAGGAGCGCGGCCGGCCCGCTTCGTCGTAGATGTCGAAGCCCGTGCGATCCGGCCAGGAGCCGGAAACGTCGCCGTCATTCGCGCCGTAAATGACAAGTAACGGAATACCCGGATCTCCATAGTGGTAGTAGTCGGTCGGTGCGATGGAAACGCCCGCCAGAATCTTCCATCCCAGACTTTCGGCTGTGTTGATGCGCGCCGCCCGCACCACGGCCTCGCCGCCGCGGGAATGGCCAGCGATGCCGATGTGGTTCAAATCGACGTGGCCCTGGAAGAGCCCCGGGTTGGAGTTGTTCTGCGCCATGATGCCGAGATGCGCCAGAATGGCGCGCGCCCGCGTCTCGATTCCCACGCCCGGAGGCGCGTAAATGCTCATGGCGAAGAACCCCCAACTCGCCAGGTGATCGAGCAGGTAGTTGTATCCCAGGTACGACGTGTCCATGCTGGAATTGCCATGCATGATGACCACCAGCGGGAACGCCCCGGCGGCGGCTGGCGCATCCGTTCCGCTATGTTGCGCGGGATAACGGATCGTCGCGGTGAGCGGCAGGGCATCGGTCGGAGTGGGCCCGGCGTCGGTGGACGGCACCTCGACCGTCCCCTGCGCGTAGTCGTGGCTGCCGATCGATCCCGCGTAAGGACCGGGCAGCGACGGATCGTCGGTAACATAGAAGCCCACCCGCACGTATCCGTCAATCATGTCGTAGGGCGGCTCGAGTTTCCCGCTCGGCACGAACTGCGTCGGATCCGGGTTGTTGTTCCCAAAGTCGATGACGATGTCGTACTTACCGGGAGTTTGGGGGTTCGGCCAAACCAACGTCGAGTTCCAGTTGATGCAGCCCGGAACGATGGGGACGATGTTAACGGCGGAGGTCATGCCTGGCCCGGAAATGTCCGCCAGCGTGTTGCTGGCGGCCCAACCCGCCGGCGACTTGTGCGCAATCACATAGATCGCGGCGCGCTTGCTCACCAGGCCGGCTGGCAGCGCGTCCGGATCCAGAGCCGCGTAGACGTCCGTGCCTTTCGGAAAGTTGTCGACGAAGTGGAAATACGGGCGGTGCGCCAGAGGCCGGCCCGCGATTTGCGGCGTCAGGATCAGACCGTTGTAGCCGCCATAGCGCTGCTTGAAAGGAGAGCGAATCACCAGGGAGGCGAACCGGCGGTCGGAGACGACGTCCCCGCGGAGCAGGACCGGCTCGTTGGCTTCATGCCAGCCGGCGGGAAAGGCGCGTGCGATGAACTGGTAGCTGCCGGGGCCGATGTCGGCAACGCCGGCCAGAGGGACGTATTGCGTGGCGGCGCTCGCGCGCACAGTGGTCACGAGCGGCGCGCCAGCTCGGGTTCGCACCGGTTCGATTGCGTCGCCAGTGCGCCATCCGAACTGCCTGCGGACCACGAGTATGCGCACACAACCGGCGGGGAAGTTGCGCAGCGTTACGCCAACCTCGCCTTCCTCCAATCCCGTGACTAGTTGGCCGTTAGCATCGCTGGAGAAGATTTGGCTCGAGGGGCTGCCACCTAGAATGCCGAAGGTCAGCGTCTCGCCAACGCGGCTGTTGGAATCGGATGCGGCTACATCGATGGTGAAGCTCTTGCCACCCAGCACGCGCTCGGCTTCTTCATGAGTCCTCGGGCTCTGACCGCCGGTAACATAATGCAGGCCGACATATGGTGCCAGCGGCGTGGCAGGCAACGAGCCGTGGCGGTCGCTAACATAGCGGGCCAACACTTCGGGTTTTTCCGTTCCCTGATCCAGCGTAAAAGTGAAAGCGGTGCAGGGAGGGAGGCCGCGGCCCTCGACGAAGATCGTCTCACCGGCGCCGAACGAGTCGCGCTTCGTGCCCTGGTCGTCCACCAGGGAAAAAAGATCCGCCATTATTGATTCCTCCGCGTGCCAATTTCCCTATTTACAATCCGGGAAATCATCACGGACATATAGTGACTGCTAGCGACAGATCGTTACACTGAAACAGTTCGCATCCGCAAAAATATTACCTATTCATAGTGGATTAAAACGGGTCACCGAGGGCGCCTATCTTCGCCATCTCCGCGCCGCCAGGGGCCGGCTGTACTATCATGTTCAGGAGAGTCCCTGACGATCTGGCGGAAGGCTACTTGACAGCATTCACCTTTGACGGCGAATATGTGCGGCGGCTCTCCGAAGGCGATCCTTCGGTGGAAGAACATTTCACGGCGCATTTCGGCCAACTCCTGTTTCTCAAACTGCGCGGGCGCGTCCGCTCCGCGCAGTTGATGGAGGACATGAAGCAGGAGACCTTCCTCCGCGTTCTCCAGCAGCTTCGTTCCCGCGGCGGCCTCGATCACCCGGAGCGCCTGGGCGGCTTTGTGAACAGCGTCTGCAACAACGTCATGCTGGAGTTCTTCCGCTCCGAGGGCCGCCACCCGCAACTCCCCGAGACCGGTGCCGATCCAGCCGACGCCACCGTCGACCTCGAAGGCGCCCTGGTTGACGACGAGAATAGACGCATGGTCCGGGCAATTCTCGCCAAACTCCCCGGCAAGGATCGAACCATTCTGCGCATGGTATTCCTGGAGGAGTTGGACAAGGACGAGGTCTGCGCCACCATGGGTGTGAACCGCGGATACCTTCGGGTTCTGTTGCACCGCGCGCGCGAGCGGCTGAAAGCAGCATTAGTTAAACGCGATTCCGCGGCACAATTGGGCGCGGGTGGCGGATTTCGATGAAACGAACCGGGGGCTTCATTTCACTCTAGATTGGGTCGGCAAGGGATGGATCATAAGGAAGCGATTCGAATTCAGGCAGTCGACCGGTACCTGCTCGACGAGCTGCCCAGCGTTGACAGGCAAGCTTTCGAGGAGCATTTCTTCTCCTGTCGCGAGTGTTCGGAGGACTTGCGCATAGGGGCCATCCTGGTTGATAACTCGCGCTCTGTGTTGCGTGAGCGGTCCCCCGATCTCTTTCCAGACAGCCCGCGCGCTGCCTCGCGGCGCGCGGGCTGGTCCGGTTGGTGGTCGCCCGCGCCGCTAATGGCTGCCATCGCCCTGCTCGTAGCGGTGGTGGGCTATCAGAACCTGCTGGTGATCCCAGGTTATCGCCGCCAGGTCGCGGAGGTCGCCGTTGCCCCGCTCCCGCCCCAGGTTGCCTTGCGCCCTGCCGTGCGGGGAGCCGTTCCGGTGGTGTCGCTGCCCAAGGGCACGCGCTTCTTCGAGATCGCGGCCGAAGAGGTGGACCCGGCAAGCGGCTACGATTGCACGATTCAGAATTCGCAAGGAAAGGCCATCGCCAGCTTCCGTGCCCCAGGGCTCGAACCGGGTGGAAAGCTGCGCGTCCTGCTCGACGCGCGCCAGACGCCCCCCGGACAGTATTCGCTCGTGGTGCGCAACGCCGCCGGTGGTGCCGAATTGGGTCAATACCCCTTCGCAATCGAAGTACATTAGATTAGTCTGAGGAAGGATCGATGCCGAGACAATTTCTCTATACCGGACATGCGGCAGGCTTCTCCGCACGAATCACCGCGCCCTTCGACGAGGTTGTCGAAGGGCAGGCCACCAGTTCGCTTGGAATAACCGGCGGTTACTCCAGCGCCCGCGTCGACAATTTTCGTCACCGCGAACTGATCTCCTTCGCCTCCGCCCACACCCAGGCCAGCGGCGTCTTGAGCCCCAAGAGCGCCTCCTTCGAAACGCTCGTAAGTGGCGTACTCGAGGGCCTCAACCTTGTGGACATGGTGAAGGCGGACTACCTCGTGGGCCGCCTCATGTCCAGGCACCCGCTGGAGCCACCCACGGAAGGTCCGGATGAACCTTCGATTACTCCGGTGGGAAGTGAGTTCGGGAACATTCGCGTGGCCGGTTACGAGCTGAAACCCGTCATCGATGTGCACCTGTTCAATCGCGCCTGCTCCTACACGGATCTCTGCGCCGAGATCTGCAGAAACAAGGACCTGCGCGCCCGGTTCCACGTCCCTGAAGACGGCGCGCCCGATCCCCGGCGGGGAGGCATGCTGGTAGGATCGATCATAGGCGAGATTCGAGGTGGCGGCCCCGGTGTCGAGATCGAGGGGAATACCGTCCACGTGCCTGGATTCGGAACGCTGCATTTCGGCGAGTTCGTCATCTCGCAGTATTCCAGACGGCTGGTGATGTTGCGGGCGGAGCTAGGATGTCCTGTGGATATGGATGCGTCGGGTCCCGATATGGGTGGCAACGGCCATCCCCCATAGGCGCATCTTTCGCCGCACTTCTTCTCTTCCTGTGTGTAGCATGCGGACGCGGTCCGCAACCTCTATATAAGGATGCACAGGCCAAGGGCCGGGCTGGCTGGTACGATGATGGTGTCCGGCTGGCGGAACAGGGCCTCACCCGGTCGCGTGAGAATCCCGGCTGGTTCCATCGGTTCCGGCTGTTGAAGGTCGAGTTGCTGGTGGCCGCGGAGAAGCCCGGCCAGGCGCTTGCGGTGCTGGACTCTCCCGCGGTGGTCCCCTGTCCCAGTAGCCCCGAGTTCACGGCCAGCTACCTCTACGTCCGCGGCTACGCCTTGTCGCAGCTTGGCCGGTATTCGAACGCCAGGCCTCTTCTGGAGCGTGCACGCGCGGTTGCGGCCAGTGCTGGCCTGGCGCCGCTCCAATCCACGGTCCTGGTGCGTCTCGGCACCGTTCTGTTCTTCCTCGGCGAGCGCGCGCAAGCGGAGGAGTGCTATGGCTCGGCTCTGGCCCGGGCGGATGCCGCTGGCGACCCATATTTGCAGGCGCGCGCGCAGGAGGCCATCGGCTTCCTCTACTTGAGGAACTCCCACTACGACGAGTGCGCCACCTGGTCTGCCCGAGCGCTCCACGCCTACGAAGCGCAGGGAGCGGAGATCCGCACCGCTTCGGTCGCGGACAATCTCGGCTGGTGCGAATACCGTCTGGGAAAAGACGACTCCCAGGCGTTGTTCGCCCGCGCCCAGGAACTGTTCACAAAACACCGCCAGTGGGGCGCGCTCGCCATCAACCTGAATGCCAACGGGGCCGTCGCCATTGCACGCGGAGATTTGCCGGCCGCCCGCTCCTACTATGAGCGGGTAATCGGCCTCGCCGCCCAAACCGGCGATCCGCAAACTCTGGCCGACGGTCGCACCAACCTCGCCACCACGCTGGTCCTAATGGGAGAGATCGCCGCCGCGGAGGCCGCCAACACCCAGGCACTCGACATGCCCACCGATCGCGTGGACTCCGAGACCCGTCTCCGCATGAAGCTCAATGCCGGCCGTATCGAAGCTGCGCGAGGCCACCTGGCGAAGGCCGAGGCAATTTGCCGCGCCGTGGCGGAATCCGGGATCCGCCAGCCCAGGCTTCTGATCGACGCCACCCTGCTTCTGGCGAAACTGCTGGACCGCCGCGGCCGCCCGCGGGATTCCGAGCGTGCCCTCCAGCGCGCCCTGGCCTACCTGGATGATTCCCGAGCCGAGCTGTCGCGCGACGATTCCAAGATTGCCTACAGCGCCGCCCTGATTCAGGCCTACCGCGACTACGTGGACCTGCTTTGTAGACGGAACCGTCCGCTCGATGCGCTCGAAGTCGCCGAATCGAGCCGCGGCCGGCTGTTAGCCGAGCAATCCAACGGCGCGAAAGCCCCCGCCACTTCTGTCGCGCTTCGCGAACTCGCTCGCCGGACGGGCACGGTCTTTCTGTTCTACTGGATTGCGCCCGGCCATTCGCACCTGTGGGCCATTGCCCCCACTGGAATCGAGCATGTGGCCCTGCCGGCCGGTGCCGAGATCCAGACTCTAACCGATTCCTTCCGCCGGTTCATCGAAAGCTACGGTGACCCATTGTCGGTTGACAACCCCGGCCGCCGGCTGTTCGCCGAGCTCATCGAGCCCGTCCATCGACTCTTGCCGCCAGGGGCGCATGTAGTGATCGTCCCGGACGGGCCGCTGTACGATATCAACTTCGAATCCCTGCCGGTCCCGGCTGGCCGGCAGCACTACTGGCTGGAGGATGCCATCGTTTCAGTAGCGCCGTCGCTCGGCGTCCTGTTGCACGCACCGAGCGTCGCCTACCGGCTGCCGCCGCGCCTCCTGTTGATTGGCGACGCGCTCAGTGCCGGCCAGGGCGAGTTCCCGCGCCTGACTGGTGCGCGTTCGGAGATGGAGCGGATTCGTAGTCAGTTCCCGCCAGGGGCCAGCGTACTGTGCACCGGCGCCGACGCCACACCCGACGCCTATGCGGCCGCCGATCCCTCGGGCTTCTCCATCATCCACTTCGCGGCCCACGCTACCGCCAATCGCGAGAGTCCGCTGGATTCTGCCGTCGTCCTCACGCCGCGCCGGGGAATTTACAAGCTGTATGCGCGCGATATCCGGACCCATCCGATTCGCGCCGGCCTTGTAACCATATCCGCCTGCCAAAGCGCCGGAGCCAGGACTTATGCGGGGGAGGGGTTAGTCGGTTTCGCTTGGGCATTTCTAGGTGCTGGCGCGCGCAATGTAATAGCCGGTCTGTGGGAAGTTGACGACCGCTCCACCGCACAGCTCATGGAGAAGATGTATCGCGAATTGCAGCGGGGAACACCGCCCACCGACGCACTACACCTGGCCAAGCTAGAACTAGCCGGGTCCGGCACTTCATTTCGTAAACCCTACTATTGGGCTCCGTTCCAGCTATTCACCGGGTCCCTCCAGTAAGCGGCAGCCGCCCCGTGCCGGCACCCCAGCCACACGGTTGCCATGCCTACCACTGTAAGCAGTGTTACGTTGAAACATTTTTGTTTACAGGTCACGCCCTTTTTTCGGAACCCCGCTTCTGGTACAGTTCATCCTATACCCACTAGGGTAACTAGGAGGAGGATTACAAAAGTGAAGAAACTACTGCTGTTTGTGTGCTTAGGTACCATGTTAACTGCGCTCCCGGGCATGGCTTCGGCTCTCGCCTGCCCATCGAGCGGAACATACGCTTCGTTGGAAGCATTGAACCCGACAGGCTGCCTGATCAACGGGCTGCTGTTCGACAACTTTACCTTCAACCCCAGCGCCACGGGGTCCGGCATCAACCCGACTGCCACGCAGGTCGGTTACACCCTGGACAACCCTGGGATCAGCACGGGGACCGGCCAGTTAATCTACGGTTTCGAGTTCAACCCGAATCTTAATGTGACTGGGATAGGCTCCGAGGACATCGACATCAGCTACACGATCGTAGCCCCGGTTCCGGAAATTACCAGTCTCCACCTGCTGGAGAGTGCAGTGGTAGCTGGCGGCGGCAGCGCGACGGTGTCCGAAGGGCCTGATCGGGGTTGCACAGGAGTCGGCACCGGCTGCACCTTCCTTACGACCATCCAGGCGACACCCACCAACCCGCACGAGGACCTGCTGGGAATTGGGCCGTTTCAGGAAGTCGATGTATTCAAAGACATCAATGTGACGTCCAACGTCGCCGGTGGCACGGCAGGCATCTCCAACGTCAGAGACTCCGTGGACATCAACAACCTACCCGAGCCTGGCACCATGGGCTTGCTCGGCGGAGCCCTGATCGGACTCTCGACGCTCTGGCGCAAGAAGAAGAAAGCATAGGCCGGAGGTACTCCGGCATGACTGGTTTTCCAGACTTACCCAACGAGCTGGCCCGGCCGGGCGGGCTCTTTGGGTAAGTTGCTTTTAAGGCAGCACGGTTTCCTGTAAGTCGTCGCCATCGAGGCCCCAGTCTTCGTGATTGAATATCATAGGTGCTTCCAGCCGCCCCATTTGAGCGGTCCAGATAAGTACCTCTTCGTTGTCGACGAACTTTAACCCGCGTGCTGCAATCCGCTCGAACAGCTTGGCTTGGCCTTCCGGAGTCCATCCGGAGCCGGAACCGTGTTCGATGTGGTAAATGCGCATAGGTTCCTCGATCGTCTCCTCCCTCGCGCCGCCAAAATGCGCGGTCGCGCAAAAGATGGAGTCGAGGTTCATGGAGAAGAGGTCGAACTCCGGGTAGGCACGCAGATCGAACCACTGGCGGCGCGAAAGCAGAGTAAAATCTCCGCAGCCGTTGGTGTGAAGGAACGCCGGTCCGGTGGGCGTGCGGGGACGCGGCACTGCGGTCCAGTCGCAACGCCACGCGCGAAACGGCCCCTCACCGGTGAGTGTGACCACATGCGTCCGGCCGGCTTCGAGTGGCAAATCCAAACGATGAACCCCGCGCCCCTCGGCATGGAATGATGCGAGTTGTCGGCCTCCGCAGTCGCGGATTTCGAAAGCCATGGGCTCGCCGGTCTCGACCTCGAGGAACAGCGGCCCGGCGCCCTGTTCGGATGCGGTCAACAACAACTCGGCACTGCCCGCCGCTTGCATGTTGCCGGTGGCGGCGTCCCATCGCCAACCGGCGCCCCAGGGTTGCGCCAGATCGGGGCCGGACGTGCGCCCAGGGCCCGTCCAGCCGCAGTGATACACCTTGACCTCGGCAGCACCTTTGAACTCCAGCCGGAAAACCCGCGTCGCGCCCGCCACCCGTCGCAACCGCACGCGCCACAACCTCAACCCCGCGGACCGGATCTCGCCCATAGTGGCTCCGTCTTCGTCCACCATCCGCAGATCCACCGTCCCGCTCTCCGCCGGTTCCGCCATCAGGCAGATCTCCGATTCCGCCGGCGCACCCGCGCTCACCACGATCTCGGCGCCACTTCGGGCGCGGCGAAAACCCTCGCCCCGGTAATCGTCCAGCATGCCCCAGCGCGCGCCCGGAAGCAGACCCGACCCGGCCTGGAACACATCCGCCCCCGGCGTACCGGCGCCCACCGCGCATAGCGCGCGGCGCCGCGCAAGATACTGCGGCGCATGGCGCACCATACCCACGAACCCGCGAAACTCCACGTACTGCTTCAGTACCCGGCGCACCCGCGGCGCCACCGGAACGGTCAGGTTCACCAGCCGCCCGCCTTTGGCCAGGCGGTCGATTACGTGCTGCACCGCATACCACACGGCGCTGATCCTGCCGTGAACTCGAATGGGCCGCAGGCTCACCGCGCTGCCGCCGGCGCCGCGAATCCACTCCAACCGGAAGACGCGGAAGTTGAGCACGCGGGGATCGCGGCTGGTGGGCAACCCTCCGCCATGCACGCGAAATGCGAGCGCCGCCGGAAAGGGCGCTGCGAGTGGCAATCGCAGGCGGCTGCGCCGGTCCACCGACACGCGGGCCAGCGTCCGGTGCCCTTCGCCGATCACCTCCAGGTCCAGCGGTTCGCCGCCCGTTCCCGGACCCGGCTCCAGATCGAGCGTCAACGCCGCGGCATCCTCGGGCGGTTGGCGCAGCAGCAATTCCGAGTTCTGCCCCGCCCACCGGAATGGCTCCTGGGCCACGTAACGCTCCACGGGAAGCCAGCCCTTGCCGAAGAGGATTCCGGTTTCCGGCGCAGCGATATCGCCAGGGCTCAGCGTAGGTGAGCCGTCGGGCGAAACGGCGAACGTGCCTTCCCGCCGGTTGATGCGGATCAAGTGGCTGGCGCAGTAGGCGAGTTGCTCCTCGATGGGCGCGCCCGCGGGGATGTCGCTCATGGCGTCGTGCCGGTCTATGCGGTACATCCGCCCGTCCTCCAGGCGCCGCGCGGCGAAGAAGGCCGCCAGTGCGTCGGAGAACAGGATGTCCATGTTGGTGGCCAGCACGAACTGGCCGCGCGCCCGCCGGATGCCCACGTTCTTGGCGATCATCTGGTACAGCGCCAGCGCCTCGGCGTGGCCGTAGCGGCGGTGCACTTCCGCCGGCACCTCGATTACGCGCACCTGGCAGGGGCCGAAATCCGAGGGCCAGCGCAGCGCCTGATGCAGCCGAGGACGGTCCGGCGGCGGGTTCCACTCCACCACGATCAACTCCGACGGGATGCCGTGCCGCCGCGCCTGGCTGATCCAGCCATCCACGAACGCCTGCATGCGCACCAGCGGATTGCCGCCGTGATCGTCATTGCGGGCGGTGACCACGAGCGAAAGATACGGCGCGCCGGTGGACATCTATTCCGGCTTGGCCGTGAGGCAGAGGTGCCAGCCAAAGGCGCGTTCCAGGCCGTGGAAGAGCGCCCTGGGCATCCAGCGGAAATACCAGACCATCTTGTAGCGGTACTGCACGTAGTCCGGAATGCTGTAAGGGAAAATGTGGTCCACCATCAGATTGGTGACGCGAAAGCCGTGATCCGCCAGCCACCGCCGTCCCTCCCCGCGCGAGTAGCTGTAGGCCACCGGGCAGCCGGTCTGGGCTTCCGCATACTCGGCGATCAGCCGGCGCAACTTCCAGAACTGGCACTTGCCATAGACCGTGAGAATCCACAGCACCTTCCAGCTCCAGCGGTTGTACACCATGATTTTGACGGTGCTCTCGGGGCCGGTGTATTTGCGGATCTCATCGAGCACGCGGCCGGGGTGCGGCGTATGGTGAATCGCGCCGAACGAGTAAATCAAGTCGTAACGCTCCACCGGGACGGTCTCGCTGAGCCTCTCGGCGTCGGCCTGCAGAAAGCGGATCCGGTCCTCGAACCCGAAGACCTTGGCCCGCTGGCGCGCCATTTCGAGGGACTTTTCCGTGAGGTCCACCGCGGTCACCTGGGCGCCCGCGCGGGCGAAGCTGATGGTATCGGTGCCGATCCCGCAGCCGATCTCCAGCACCTTCTTGCCCTTCCACCGCTCGAACTCCGCGAAGCGGGGAATGTGCGATTCCACGAAATACTTGCGCGCCTCCACCTCGTCGAAATATTCGCGCGTACCCACCGGCTTCGGCGAATGCCGGACATTGCATGGCCGCGCATTCCAGTACTCGCTTACCTTCGTGATGGGCGTGTCCTCAAAGGACGCGGAAGTGTTCATAGTGCGATTTGCCAACGGACGCGGGGGTGTCCAGAACCCAGTGTAACCCAGGCTGGACCGGGCGCGGTTGCACCAGCCGATTCCCAACCAAGACGATATGATGGATACTGACCTAACGGCCACACCCTATGAAAGCCTTCGTAACCGGAGCCGCCGGCTTCATCGGCAGCACCCTGACCGACCGTTTGCTCGACGCCGGATATCCGGTCATGGGCTACGACAATTTCTCCACTGGCCACGCGGAGTTTCTGGAGAGCGCCCGTAAGAGCGGCCGCTTCGACCTCTGTGAGGGCGACACCCTCGACCTTTCGAAACTGAAGCAGGCCATGGCAGGTTGCGATGTGGTCTTCCACCTGGCGGCCAACGCCGACGTGCGGTTCGGCCCCGAGCACACGCGCAAGGACCTGGAGCAGAACACCATCGCCACCGCCAACGTCCTCGAAGCCATGAAGGCCACGGGCGTGCGCCGCATCGCCTTCTCCTCCACCGGTTCGGTCTACGGCGAGCCCGAGGTCTTCCCCACGCCGGAGGACGCGCCGTTCCCCGTGCAGACTTCCCTCTACGGCGCATCCAAACTGGCGGCCGAGGGATTGATCGCGGCTTACTCCGAGGCCTTCGGGATCGAAAGCTGGATCTTCCGCTTCGTCTCCATCCTGGGCGAGCGCTACACCCACGGGCACGTTGTCGATTTCTACCAGCAGTTGCGGGAGCACCCGGAAACGCTGCGGGTCCTGGGCAACGGCAAGCAGCGCAAGTCCTACCTTTATGTGCAGGACTGCATCAGTGCCATCCTGCTGGCGCTCGACCGCGCCGCCGCCAAGGTGAACCTCTTCAACCTGGGGACCGACGAGTACTGCGCGGTGGACGATTCCATCGGCTGGATCGCCGCCCGGCTGGGCCTGGATCCGGTGCGCCAGTACACCGGCGGCGAGCGCGGCTGGATTGGCGACAACCCGTTCATCTTCCTGAACTGCAGCCGCATCCGCGCCCTCGGGTGGCAGCCGCGTCTGACCATCCGGCAGGGCGTCGAGAGGACCGTCGATTACCTGAGCTCCGCCAATGGCGCGCCGAAGGTGGGAGGCTAGATGTCGGTGATCTGCGTTGCAGGTATGTGGCACCTCGGTTCCGTGACCGCCGCTTGTCTGGCCTCGGTGGGGCACACCGTTGTCGGCATCGACGAAGACCCGGCTGTCGTCGCGGCGCTGTCCGAAGCTCGCGCTCCCATTGCCGAGGGGGGCTTGAATGAACTGATCGCCCTCGGGCTTTCCGCCGCGCGGCTGAGCTTTTCGTCGCACTTTGAAGACGCGTCCGCGGCCGATATCGTCTGGGTTGCCTACGACACGCCGGTCGACGAGCGCGACCTGGCCGATGTCGAATTCGTCCATTCGCGGGCGCTCCGTCTGCTCGATCATATGAAGGATGGCGCGGTACTGGTGCTCAGCTCGCAGATGCCCGTGGGCTCGGTGACGCGGCTGGAGCGCGAGTTCGCCCCGCGCGCGGCCGGCCGCCGGATTAGCTTCGCTTGCGCGCCGGAGAACCTGCGCCTGGGCAAGGCAATCGAGGTGTTCCTGCGGCCCGATCGAGTAGTGCTCGGCGTGCGTGACGAGGCCGCGCGGGAGGCGCTGCGGGTGGTCTACGGTCCCTTCACCGATCGCCTGGAGTGGATGTCGGTCGAGTCGGCCGAGATGACCAAGCACGCCATCAACGCGTTCCTCGCCACCGAGGTCTGTTTCATCAACGAAATCGCCACCGTCTGCGAGGCCACCGGAGCCGACGCCATGGAAGTGGAGCGCGGCCTGAAGACCGACCAGCGCATCGGCCCACGGGCATACCTGCACGCCGGCGGCCCCATCGCGGGCGGCACACTGGCCCGCGACATCGCGTTTCTGCGGTCCCTCGGTACCCGCGGTGGCGCGCCGCTGCCGCTCATCGAAGGCGTCCACTCGAGCAATGAATGGCACAAGACGTGGCTCCAGCGCCGCGTCACGGAAGTTTTGGGCACGCTCGCCGGCCGCAAGATCGCCATACTGGGGCTCACCTACAAGCCGGGCACCAACACGCTGCGCCGTTCGTCGTCCGTCGAGGCGGCGCAATGGCTGAGCGGCCAGGGCGCGCTGGTGCAGGCTTTCGACCCGCAGATTCGCGAGTTACCGCCGGAACTGGAGCCGGTCATCTCCCTCCGCACCGGCGTCGCGGAAGCCTTGAGCGGCGCCGAAGCGTTAGTGGTGATGACGCCGTGCCCCGAGTTCCAATCGCTGGATCCGGAGCTGGCTCCGCCGGTGGTCTTCGACGCGGCCCGGTTCCTCGAAACCGCGCTCCGGGCGCGCCCCGGCATTCGATATCATTCGATCGGAAGGGCCATTTGAGACTCAACAGCAAACGAGCCGTAATCACCGGCGCCAGCCAGGGGCTGGGTCAGAAGATCGCCGAAGCGTTTCTTCGGGAAGGCGCCAGCGTGCTGATATGCGCCCGTGGCGCGGAGGAACTGGAGCGCGCGCGCCAGTCGCTCGATCGGATCGCGCCCGGCCGCGTGCACGCCCTGGTCTGCGACATCGGTGAGGAAACCGCCGTGGACCGGTTGGCGCGCGAGGCCGAATCGCGCCTCGGCGGCGTGGATATCCTGGTCGCCAACGCGGGCGTTTACGGGCCCAAGGGAGCCATCGAAGACGTCGATTGGCTCGAGTGGGTGCGGGCCATCCAAATCAACCTGATCGGCACCGTGTATTGCTGCCGGGCCTTCCTTCCGTTCCTCAAGAAGACCCAGCACGGCAAGATCCTGATTCTCTCCGGCGGCGGCGCCACCAAGCCGCTGCCGTTTCTCAGCGCCTACGCGGCTTCCAAGGCGGGCATCGCGCGGTTTGGAGAAACCCTCGCCGAAGAGGTGAAGCCCTTCGGTATCGACGTGAACCTGATCGCTCCCGGCGCGCTCAACACCCGGCTGTTGGACGAAGTGCTGGCGGCGGGCCCGGACCGGGTTGGCAAGGCCTTCTACGCATCCGCGCTCAAGCAGCGCGATTCCGGTGGAACACCGCTCGATTTCGGGGCGAATCTCGCGGTGCACCTCGCCTCCACCGCGGGCGATGGCGTCAGCGGCCGGCTCATCAGCGCGCAGTGGGACCCGTGGCAGCGCCTCGAGGAGCTGCGCGACGAGTTGATGGCGAGCGACATCTACACCTTACGGCGCATCGTCCCCGCCGAGCGCGGAAAGAGCTGGGACCGCCCATGAAAGTGGCCATTGTCGGCTGCGGGTTGATCGGCCGCAAGCGCGCGCAAGCTCTTTCCGGCGCCACCGTGGCGGTCTGTTGCGACCTGGAATTGAGCCGCGCCCAGGCGCTGGCGAGGGATTACGGCGCCCGCGCCACCACCGATTGGCGGGAAGCCGCGACGTGCGGCGACGTCGACCTGGTCTTTGCCGCAACCCCTCACGACATGTTGCCGCGCGTGGCCGAAGCGGCGGCCGAAGCCGGCAAGCACGTGCTGATCGAGAAGCCCGGCGCCCGGCGCGCGGCAGAGCTTGACCCCGTCAAAGCGGCGGCGGCCCGCACCGGGGCCCTAGTCCGCGTGGGCTTCAATCACCGCTACCATCGCGCCTTCCGCAAGGCGCGGGACATCTTCGACTCGGGCGCGCTCGGCGACCCCATGTTCCTGCGCGCGCGATACGGTCACGGCGGGCGCATCGGATACGACAAGGAGTGGCGCGCCAACCCGGAGATTTCGGGCGGCGGCGAAGGGATCGATCAGGGCATGCACCTGATCGACCTGGCGCGCTGGTTCCTGGGCGGCTTCGAGCATGTGGAAGGCCACGCGACAACCTACTTTTGGGACATGCCCGTCGACGACAATTCGTTCTACCTGCTGCGCACGGCGGACAATCGAACCGCTTTCCTCCATGCCAGTTGCACGGAGTGGAAGAACACCTTCAGTTTCGAGATCTACGGCAAGCTCGGAAAGCTCGATATTTCGGGCCTGGGCGGCAGCTATGGCGTCGAGCGCCTGGCCCACTACAAGATGCTCCCGGCCATGGGGCCGCCGGAAACCACCATTTTCGAGTATCCGATGGCGGACGATTCCTGGAGCCGCGAGTGGCAGGCCTTCGCCAGGGACATTCGCACCGGCCGCCCCCCCAGTCCCGGCATCGAAGACGCGCAGGCGGCGCTGCGGGTGGTCGAAGAGGTCTACCGGAAGAGCGCGGCGGAGGGCGCGGCAAAGTCATGATCATCGTTCGCAGTCCATTACGAATCTCGCTCGGTGGCGGCGGCACGGACCTGCCGTCCTATTACCGCGAACACGGCGGCTTCGTCATTTCGGCGGCCATCGACCGCTACGTCTACCTCACTCTGCACGAGACGTTCGTCGACTACCTCATCGTGAAGTATTCCGAAATGGAGAAGGTCCACGAGGTCGCGCAAGTGGCGCATCCCCTCATCCGCGAGGCGCTCAAGCTCACCGAAACGCCTGCTCCAGGTCTCGAGATCGCTTCCATGTCCGATATTCCCGCGGGCACCGGACTCGGCTCTTCGGGGAGTTTCATCACCGCCCTTCTCTACGCGCTGCACGTGCTCAAGCGCCGGAGCATCTCCAAACGCACGCTGGCGGAAATGGCCTGCCAGATTGAGATCGACATCCTCGGCGAGCCGGTCGGCAAGCAGGACCAGTACATCGCAGCCTTCGGCGGCATCACCTGCCTCGAGTTCCCGCCCCACGGCGCGGCAGGCGTGGAACCGCTGGCTATCGGCGCCGAAACGCTCGCCAACATGGAGGACAACCTGGTCTTGTTCTTCACGGGCTTCTCCCGCTCGGCGTCGGAAATCCTCCGCGATCAGGACACGCGCACCAAGCAAAACGACCGGGAAATGACCGATAACCTGCACTTCGTAAAGCGTCTGGGCTATGAGAGCAAGGCGGCTATCGAAGCCGGCGACCTGCGAGGCTTGGCCAGGATCATGGACGTGCATTGGGAGCACAAGAAAAAGCGGTCCGCCGGGATGAGTAACGGCGCCATCGACGCCTGGTACCAGCTCGCCAGAGACCACGGCGCGCTGGGCGGCAAGCTGATCGGCGCGGGCGGCGGCGGATTCCTGATGTTCTACACCGAGGACAAAACGCGCTTGCGGAGGGTGATGTGCGAAGCCGGTTTGCGCGAAGTGCGTTTCCGCTTCGATTTCGAAGGGACGCGCGTGCTGGCGCAATCGTGAGGCGGTCCATGCTGCCATTGGCGATTCTGGCGGGCGGGCTGGCCAAGCGCCTGCGGCCGCTTACCGAGACTCTGCCCAAGGCGATGGTGCCGGTGTGCGGAGAACCGTTCATCGCCCACCAGTTGCGCCTGGTGCGCGCGCGCGGCATCAAACGGGTAGCGCTGTGCCTCGGCTACCTGGGCGAGATGATCCGCGAATTCGTGGGCGATGGGCGCGCCTTCGGCCTGGATGTGGAGTACTCCTTCGATGGCGGTCAGTTGCTGGGAACCGCCGGTGCGGTACGTGCGGCCTTGCCGCTGCTGGGCGACGCGTTCTTCCTGATGTACGGGGATTCCTATCTGCCCTGCGACTACCGGGCCGCCGAACGGGCATTCCGCAATGCCGGCAAGCAGGGCCTGCTGACGGTTTTCCGCAACGACGGCCAGTTCGATACCAGCAACGTGGAGTTCCGCGAGGGCCGGATCGTGACCTACTCGAAGCAGCCCAATCCCAACATGCGGCACATCGATTACGGCCTCGAGGTGTTCGACCGCGCGGCCTTCGCCGATTTGCCGGAGTCCCCCTGCGATTTGACGGTGGTCTACCAGAGCCTCCTGGCGCGGGACCAGTTAGCGGCGTTCGAGGTCGGGGAGCGGTTCTACGAGATCGGATCGTTCGAGGGCATCGCCGCGCTCGAGGAACGCCTGTCGCGGAAAGGCGGCGTGTGAGTGCGTGTGGGCGGTGCTTATGTGGGGCAGGTTGTCAACCTGCGGCCGATTGTCAATCGGCCCGGCGAGCGGAGCTCGCCTGCGCGCGGCACCCAACCCACCCTGAAAGTCCACAGTCTCGCGCGGGCAATGAATCGTCCTGTGGCGAGCATCCTGGCGGGTCGGAAGGCGGGTCGAAAACCCGCCGCAGCCTGACAGCCCCACATAAGAACCGGGCAGCTATGAGCACAACGCCGAGAGGTTGCGTACATGAGTGAGTTCACCGAGAAATACCTTCTGGAAGTAACGCGGGTGGCGGAACAATTGGACGCCGCTGCCATTGACCGCGTTGTCGATGCGCTGGCTGTCACGCGCGAGCGCGGCGGGCGCCTCTTCATCCTAGGTGTTGGCGGGAGCGCCGCCAACGCTTCCCACGCGGTCAACGATTTCCGCAAGATTGCCGGTTTGGAAGCCTACGCTCCCACCGACAATGTGTCTGAGTTGACCGCCCGTACCAATGACGAAGGCTGGGCCGGCGTCTTCGAGTCCTGGCTGCGCACCAGCCGCTTACGGGCCGACGATTGCGTTCTGGTTTTCTCCGTCGGCGGCGGAAATCTGGAGAAGAACGTCAGCCCGAACCTGGTGCTGGCGCTCCAGTATGCGCGCTCGGTGGGTGCGCGGATCGCGGCCATCGTGGGGCGCGACGGCGGATTCGCCGCCCAGGTGACGGACGCCTGCGTCATCATCCCCACCGTCAACCCGGTGCATGTCACGCCGCATGCGGAAGCCTTCCAGGCCGTGGTCTGGCACCTGGTGGTGTCGCATCCGGCGCTCAAGCAGGTCCAGACCAAGTGGGAATCGGTGCGATGAGCGGCGGCCTCGCGCGGGCGGTCTTCCTGGATCGCGACGGCGTGCTCAACCTGCCCGTGGTCCGCGAAGGGAAGCCCTATCCGCCGGCCAACGTGGCGGAGCTGCAGGTCTTCCCCGGCGCTCCGGAGGCCCTGGCGGCGCTGAAACAGGCGGGATTTCGCCTGTACGTGGTGACCAACCAACCCGATGTGGCCCGCGGCACCCAAACTCGCGCGGCGGTGGAGGCGATCCACGCGGCGCTCGCGAAGGCCCTGCCACTCGATGGTTTCTACGTCTGCTATCACGACGACCGCGACGGGTGCCAGTGCCGCAAGCCCAAGCCCGGACTGTTGCTGGCGGCGGCCGCGGAGCACGGGATTGCGCTCGCCGATAGCTACATGATCGGCGACCGCTGGCGCGATATCGAGGCGGGCCAGCGGGCCGGCTGCCGCACGGCGTGCCTGGATTTCGGGTACACGGAACGCGGCCCCGCGGCGCCTCCGGACACTCGTGTAACTTCGCTTGCCGAGGCCGTCACCTGGATCATGCAAAAAGCGGATAATAGACTGAGCCGGGAATAATGTCTGTTACCGATTTGAAGATTCGTATTTTCGCCGATGGCGCCGACAAGGCCGGGATGCTGGAGATGTACCGCAACCCGGTGATTCGCGGCTTCACCACCAATCCGACGCTGATGCGCAAGGCCGGCATCCGCGATTATGAAGCCTTCGCCCGCGACATTCTGGCGGCCATTCCGGACCGGCCGATATCGCTCGAAGTGCTGGCTGACGAGTTCGCCGAGATGGAGCGCCAGGCGCGGGTCATCGCCAGTTGGGCCCAGAACGCCTACGTCAAGATCCCGGTCACCAACACGCGGGGCGAGTCCGCGGCCGCCCTGGTGCACCGCCTCAGCCACGACGGTGTCAAGCTGAACGTCACCGCGCTGCTGACCCTCGACCAGGTCCGGACGATGACGGACGCCTTGGTGGGTGGAGCGCCGGCCAACGTCTCGGTGTTTGCGGGACGCATCGCCGATACCGGCCGCGATCCAGTGCCGATGATGGCCGCCGCGGTCGAGGTGTTGCGCGCCGCCCCCGGTACCGAGCTGATCTGGGCGAGCCCGCGCGAGCTGCTGAACGTCTTCCAGGCCGACGCCGTGGGATGCCACATCATCACCGCCACCAACGATATTCTCAAGAAGCTGTCGCTGGTCGGGAAGGATCTCTCGCAGTTCTCGATCGAGACCGTGGAGATGTTCTACTCCGACGCCTTGGCGTCGGGGTTCACGGTATCCGGGGGATAGCCAGCAAGGTGACCTCTTCTCGCCTCGGGCCGCTCGCTCACGCTCGCGGTTCCGTGTGCCCTGCCCAGAACCGCGAGCGTGAGCGAGCGGCCCGAGGCGGGCACCCAACCACGTGCTCGGCGGCCCAGTTGGACCAACATGATCCAATCTCCCCGTGTAAGTGACTGAGTCCATTAAGCAGGCTGTCTTCAGTTGGATCAACTTGGTCCAAGTGACCGCGCCCACCCCTCTGTAGATGTTTTCAACAAAGAGACCCGAATAGCAGTAAAATGTGGGTGGATGCTCACACGGCGCGGTTGGATCATCGGGGCGGGCTCACTAGGTGTTTCCACGCTGCTGCCGGCGGCGCAGTCCACCGATTGGCCGCAGTTCCGTGGCGCCGACCGCGGCAACATCTCCAAGGAAACCGGCCTGGCGCGCAAGTGGCCGGCGGCCGGGCCGAAGCGTCTGTGGTCGGTTCCGGTGGAGCAGGGGTACGCCGGTGCGGCCATCGTCGCCGGGCGCGTCTACCACCACGATTACGACGTGAAGAAATCCGAGTGGATCGTCAACTGCCGCTCGCTGGCCGATGGCAAACCGATCTGGCAGTTCCGCGAAGCCCGCGAGATCCGCCCGAACCACGCCATCACGCGCACGGTCCCGGCGGTAGACGGGCGCTTCGTCATTTCGCTCGACCCCAAAGCCGTGCTGCATTGCCTGGACGTCAAGACCGGCAAAGAGATCTGGCGCAAGTCGCTGGTGACGGAATACAAGGCCACCATCCCTTCCTGGTACAACGGTCAGAATCCGCTAGCCGAAGCCGACCGCGTGATCGTCGCCACCGGCGGCGCGGCCACTCTGGTGGCGCTCGATAAGGCCACCGGCAAGGAAATCTGGCGCACGCCGAATCCGGGGCAGCTCTTCATGTCGCACGCCTCGGTTATGCCGGCGGTTATCGGCGGCGTGAAGCAGTACCTCTATGGAACGCTGGCCGGACCGTTGGGCGTCTCGGCCGCCGATGGCAAGCTGCTTTGGACCTTCCCCCGCAAGTTCAACGTGGCTGTGGCGCCATCGCCCATCGCCGTCAGCGACGAACTGGTCTTCATGACCGCCAGCTACGACGCCGGCAGCGTGATGGTCCGCGTGCGGCGCGACGGAGGCGCATTCAAGGCGGAGAGCGTCTTCGATTTCAAGAACAACGAGTGGAACTCCGAGGTGCACACGCCCGTCGTTTACAAGGGGCGCATGTTCGCGGTGGGGAAGAAGAAGCGCGGGCTGTTCACCTGCCTGGGCTTCGACGGCAAGGAAGTGTGGACCAGCGAGGGCAAAGCCAGCTTCGGCCTGGGCAGTTTCCTGCTGGCCGACGGCATGTTCTTCGTGCTGGATGGCGACACGGGCAAACTGCGGCTGATCGAGGCCAGCGTCACGGGGCACAACGAGCTGGCCAGCGCGCAGGTGTTGGACGGAGAGGAAGTCTGGGGGCCCATGGCGCTATCGGATGGCAAGTTGGTGCTCCGGGATTTGACGAAGATGATTTGCCTCGACGTAAGAGGGTAGGCTATGCAGTACCGGCACGTTCAGGTCATAGACGGCGAGGGCGCGATACGCGGAATCGCGGTGGATGGGCATGGAGCGCTCTATGCCGCGGGCGACGCCGAAATCAAGGTGTTCGATGCGGCGGGCCACCTCGCGCGGCGATGGCCCACCGGGCGGCCCGCACTATCCGTCGCGGTCGAGGGCGATGGCGCGGTGTACGCGGGCGAACTGGGGCAGATCGAGATCTTCGACGCCGCTGGAAAACTGCGCGATACCTGGCGGGACGACAAGTTGCTTCGGCGTGTGACGGCCATTGGGTTGACTAAGGACAGCGTGCTGGCCGGGGACTCGGCCGACCGCGCCATCCGCCGCTTCGACCGCCACGGCAAATTCCTCAACAACATCGGCAAAGACAACCCGCTGGGCGGCCTGCTGATCCCCAACGGCGTGGTGGATTTCGCCGTCGACTCTGAAGGCATCATTCACGCCGCCAACCCCGGCAAGCATCGCGTCGAGCGCTATGCGCCCGCGGGCCAGTTGCTGGGGCATATCGGGCGATTCGACGGCATCGACCCGGCGGGCTTCACCGGCTGCTGCAATCCCACCAACCTGGCCATCCGCGACGCCATCTACACCACCGAAAAGGCCGGCCCGCGCGTGAAAGCTTACGATTTCTCCGGCAAGCTGCTGGCCGTCATCGCGACCGATCTGTTCGACCCCAACTGCAAGAACATGAGCATTGCGGTGGATTCGCGCGGCCGCGTCTACGTGGTGGACACGGTGAAGCAAGCCATTCTGATTTTCGAACGGGTGAACGTATGAGCCAGAACCCCACAAGGCGCGATTTGTTTGCCACCGTGGCGCGCGGCACGGTGCTGGCGGCGCTGGGCGGCGGCGCGGGCTTCCTGGTGAAGAAGGCCAACGGGCAGGTGGTGTGGCAGGTGGACGCCTCGCGCTGCGTCAACAGCCGCCTGGGCGATCTCGGCGTGGAAGCGTGCAACTTATGCACCACGGAGTGCGTGGTGGCGCTCTCGGCCGTGCGCGCCGTGAACGAGTATTCCAAGTGCGGCCGCTGCAACATCTGCCCGGCGTATTTCAACATTTCGAGCGCGGTGAACGAACTGGGGCAGCCCAGCGAAAAGCTCTGCCCGCGCGACGCCATCGCCCGCCGCCCCATCGGCAAGGTGGACCCCGAAGACCCCGCCAACAACTTCTACGAGTACGTCATCGACGAAGAGAAGTGCGACGGCTGCGGCAAGTGCGTCATGAAGTGCAAGGAGCCGCTGGGGCTGGGGTCGATCACGCTGCGGGTGCGCTACGACCGCTGCGTGAATTGCAACCGCTGCTCCATTTCCAAGTCGTGTCCCCGGGATGCCCTGATGCAAGTGCCCGTGAGCCAGGCCCTGCAGCCGGCCGGAAAAGCATGAACCGCCGGGCAATCGTGGCGGTCTTCGGCTTGCTGCTGTTCGCGCCAGGCGCGGTTCCGCGCGCGCCGGCCCAGGCCCTGCCGTACACGCGGCCGGTGGAGACCGCGCCGCAACCGGACGCCATCGGCGGCGGCTATCAAACGCCCGACGTGCAACGGCCGCGGCCTCGCGATTACTGGCTGCAAGTGCTGGATGTGGCGCTGCTCGCGGCGGCCATGGGCGCTTCGGTCTGGCTGGTGCTCAAGCGGCGCAGCCGGAAATGGCTGGCGGCGCTCTCCATCGGGTCGCTCGCCTATTTCGGCTTCTACCGCGAAGGCTGCATCTGCCCCATCGGCTCCATCCAAAACGTGGCGGTGGCGCTGGCCGATCCGCGCTACTCCATCCCCATGGTGGTGACGGCCACCTTCGTGCTGCCGCTGGTAGTGGCGCTGTTCTACGGCCGCGCCTTCTGCGGAGGCGTGTGCGCGTTGGGTGCGATTCAGGAACTGGTGGTGCTGCGACCGGTGCGGGTGCCGCGCCGGCTGGATCGCGCGCTGGGCCTGCTGAAGTATGTGTACCTCGGCCTGGCGGTGCTCTTCGCGGTTCGCCCCGCGCTGGCTCGCGATTTTCTGATCTGCCGCTTCGACCCGTTTGTCGGCTTCTTCCGGCGCACCGGCGCGCCGCACATGCTGCTGATCGGCGGGGCGTTTTTGGTGGTGGGCATGTTCGTCGGGCGGCCCTATTGCCGCTACCTGTGCCCCTATGGCGGATTGCTGGCGTGGTGCACACGCCTGGCGCGCCGCGGCGTCACCATCACGCCGAACAAGGAGCTGGATTGCGGCCTGTGCTCCGAAGCCTGCCCGTACGGCGCCATTGAGAAGATGCGGGCCGTCCGCCGTAATTGCCTCTACTGCGCGCGATGCTACTCCTCGTGCCCGTGCGATGGCGAACTGGCGCACGCCAAGGCGAGGTTGGCGTCATGAACCGAGCGCGGACGGCCAGCCTGATTGCGGGCTCGGTGGTGGCGCTGTGCGTCGGGGTGCTGCTGGTGGATTACGTGGTAGCCAGCGCACGCGCGCCGCGGGACGCGCAGATCATAAAGAGCTTGCAGCAGCAAACCAAGGCTGACGCATCGCTCGCGCCGGTGCTGGCAGCCGAGCAGAAACGGGTCACGGCCGCGCGGCTCGCCCGCAAAACCAGGGACAACGCGCTCGGGTGGCTGCTGATCGCCGCGGTGGCGGCTTTCCTCGCGTTTGCCAAGCAGTGGGTGCCGCAGGCGAAGGAGGCGGGCGAGGGTTGCCAGGCGACAGCGCCTGGCCCACACAGGAGCCGGCCAGCCCCGGCCGCCGCGCCCGCGCTGGACCTGAGCTTCGTGGACAAGCTGGTCTCCGAACTCGGCCGCGGCAAAGAGGCGGCCATTCCGCTCCTGCAAGCCATTCAGAAACACTACCGATTTCTGCCCGACGAGGCCCTTTGCCGCCTCTGCGAGCTCACCGAAATCACGCCCTCCGAAATCGCAGGCACATCGTCCTTCTACGGCCAGTTCCGCCGCTCGCCGGTGGGCGAGCACGTTGTCCGCGTTTGCCATGGGACGGCTTGCCACGTTTCCGGGGCGCGCCAAATCACCGAAGAGCTGCGCCGCTACCTCGATATTCCCAAGGGCACCGACACCGACGCCGCGCGCATGTTCACGCTCGACGAGGTCGCCTGCCTGGGTTGTTGCAGCCTGGCACCGGTGCTCATGGTGGATGGCCACACGGCGGGCAAGCTGACGCCCGCCACGGCCTGCGACGCACTGAAGGTGGCGCAATGAAGCGCCCCGCGGTTGAGATCCGGATCGGCCTGGGCTCCTGCGGCATCGCGAGCGGCGGCGAACCGGTTCGCGATGCGCTGGTGCGGGCGGCCGGCGGCATCGTGAAGACGGTTGGCTGCAACGGAATGTGCCATCGCGAACCGCTGGTGGAAGTGGTTGATGCGGACGGGCAGTCCTGGATCTATGGCAACGTGACGGCGGAGAGCGCGAGAGACATCGTTCGCAGGCACATCCGGAGGCGGGTTAACAACCCGCCGCGGGTTGACAACCTGCCCCACACAAAGCAACACCGCGTCGTGCTCGAAAATTGCGGCGCCATCGATCCGCTGAATATCGACGATTACCTGGCCCGCGATGGCTACCGCGCCCTGGCGATGGGACTGTCGCCGGACGAGATCGTCGCCGCGATTACCGAATCCGGACTGCGCGGACGCGGCGGCGCGGGTTTTCCCACGGGGCGCAAGTGGGCGCTGGGGCGGGCGCAAACCGACGCCGTCAAATACGTGGTCTGCAATGGCGATGAGGGCGATCCCGGCGCGTTCATGGACCGTCTGGTGCTCGAATCCGACCCGCACCGCGTGATCGAAGGGCTGGCCATCGCGGCGCTCGCCATTGGCGCATCGGAAGGCTTCCTCTACATTCGCGCGGAGTATCCGCTGGCGGTGCTCCACACGCGCCAGGCCATCCGCCAGGCGCAGGAGCGTGGGTTGCTCGGCAGCCTTCGCCTGGAAGTCCGCGAGGGCGCTGGCGCATTCGTCTGCGGCGAGGAGACCGCGCTCATCCAATCGCTCGAAGGCCGGCGCGGTATGCCGAAACTGCGGCCTCCGTACCCGGTGGAGCGCGGCTTTCGCGGGCACCCCACTGTCATCAACAACGTCGAAACGCTGGCCTGCGTGCCCTGGATCCTCCGCCACGGCGCCGCCGCGTTCGCCGCGCTCGGCACCGCCGGAAGCCGCGGCACCAAGGTTTTCGCGCTGGCCGGGAAGATCCGGCGCGGCGGCCTCATCGAAGTCCCCATGGGCATCTGCATTCGCGAAGTCGTGGAGGATATCGGCGGCGGCACGCCCAGCGGCCGTCCGTTCAAGGCCGTGCAACTCGGCGGGCCATCCGGCGGCTGCATTCCGGCGCGGCTGGCCGATACACCCATCGATTACGACGCCCTGGCCCAGACCGGCGCCATCATCGGCTCGGGCGGCCTGGTGGTGCTTGACGACCGCGACTGCATGGTCGATATCGCGCGCTTCTTCCTCAATTTCACGCAGGCCGAATCCTGCGGCAAGTGCACCTTCTGCCGGATCGGCACCAAGCGCATGCTGGAAATTCTGGAGCGGTTGTGCGAGGGCACGGGGCGCGCGGACGATATCGAAAAGCTGGAATCGCTGGCCGATTCCGTCAGCCGCGCCAGCCTGTGCGGCCTGGGCCAGACCGCGCCCAACCCGGTGCTTACCACGCTGCGTTATTTTCGCGACGAGTACGAAGCCCACCTGCGCGAACGGCGTTGCCCGGCGGGCCGCTGCACCGCGCTCATCCGCTACCGCGTGACGGACAATTGCATCGGCTGCACGCTGTGCGCGCAAGCCTGCCCCGTGGGCGCCATCGCCCGCCGCCCGTACCAGAAGCACGAGGTGGACGACCAGCTCTGCACGCGTTGCGATATGTGCCGGCGGGCTTGCCAGGACGACGCCATCGAGGTGGTGCCACGCCATGCTTAGCCTGACCATCGACGGGCGGCGGATCGAGGTGGAGGCCGGCGCCACCGTGCTGCAGGCCGCCACGCGGCTCGGCATCCGCATTCCGACGCTGTGTCACGTGCCGGGGATCGAGCCGGCTTCCTCGTGTTTCCTCTGCGCCGTGCGCATCGAAGGCCGCCGCACGCTGGCGCCGGCCTGCGCCATGCCCGCCAACGAGGGCATGGTGGTGTCTACCCAAAGCGCGGACGTTCGCGCCGCGCGCCAGATGGCGCTGGAACTTCTGCTCTCGGATCACGCCGGAGAGTGCGTGGCCCCCTGCGCGGCGCAGTGCCCGGCGGGGCTGGACATTCCGGGCTTTGTGTACGGCATCGCCACTGGAGACGATCACCGATCGATGGAGGTCATCGCCCGCCGACTGGCGCTGGCGGGCTCGCTGGGGCGCATCTGCCCGCGCCTCTGTGAACGCGAATGCCGCCGCGCGGATTTCGACCAGGGACTGGGCATCGGGGCCCTCCACCGCTACGTGGCCGATGGCGTCAGCTACCTGCCGCCGCGCGCGGCTTCCACCGGAAAATCGGTCGCCATTGTGGGCGCGGGCCCGGCGGGCCTGGCCGCGGCCTACTACCTGCTGCAACACGGCCACGATTGCACGCTGTTCGACGCTCACCCGCTACCCGGCGGCATGTTGCGTTACGGCATCCCGGCGTACCGTTTGCCGAAGGACTCGCTCGACGCCGAAATCGAAGCCGTCCTGCGGCTGGGCGCGCGCCTGCGCATGGGCGAGCGGTGGGGCGAGCACTTCACTCTGGCCGCTCTGCGCGAGCGGCACGACGCCGTGTTCCTGGCCATCGGGGCGCAGCGCGCGGAGGGGCTCGGCTGCGTGGGCGAGGAACTCGCGGCGGCGGGCACGGGGTTTCTGCGCCGCGTCGCCAGCGGGGATGCGCCGCGGTTGGCTGGAGACGTGGTCGTTGTCGGCGGCGGCAACACCGCCATGGATTGCGCCCGCTCGGCCGTCCGCCTGGGCGCGCGCGGCGTACGCGTGCTCTACCGCCGCGGCAGGCAGGAGATGCCGTGCCTGATGGAAGAGGTGGAGGCCGCCGAAGCCGAGGGCGTGCGCATCGACCTGCTGGTGGCTCCGGTGAAGCTGGAAGCGGACGGCGACGGGCTGCGGCTCACCTGCCGCCGCATGACGCTGGGCGAACCGGACGCGTCGGGCCGGCGCCGTCCGGTCGAGGTGCAGGGTTCCGATTTCACCATCGAGTGCGCCACCGCGATCGCCGCCATCGGCCAATCGGTGGACCGCTCGCTGGCAGAGCGCGAAGGGCTCGCCGTGACCGCCTGGGGCATCGCCACGGATGAGCGCACGCTCGCTACGAATCTGCCGCGTGTCTTCGCCGGCGGTGACGCCGTGCTGGGCGCGGATCTCGCCGTGCGCGCCGTAGCCGCGGGTCGCATGGCCGCGGCCTCGATCCACCAATTGCTGGCGGGCGAACCCGTCACCGGCGAAGCGGACGCCGCCCGCATCGCCATGCGCCCAGTGGACGATGCCGAGCGCGCGGCTATCTTCCGTTCGATCGAACACGCCGTGCGCGTGCGCGCGCCGGAGATCCCGATGGAGCGCCGCGTGGCCAGTTTCGACGAGGTGGAAGCCCGCCTGCCGGACGCCGCCGCCCTCCGCGAGGCGCGCCGCTGCCTCAGCTGTGGCTGCCGCAAAGCCGACTGCTGCCGCGTGCGGGACCTGGCGACCGAGTACGCCGTTGACGTATACCGTTTCGCGGGCGCGCGCCGCCGCTTTTCGCAGGACCTGTCGCATCCCGAGATCGTCTACGAGCCCGGCAAGTGCATCTGTTGCGACGCCTGCGTGCGCATCGCCGCCGCCGCTGGCGAAGTGCCGGGCCTTGCCATGATCGGCCGCGGCTTCGACGTGGCCGTGGCCGTGCCCTTTGGCGAGCCGCTCTCGTCCGCCCTGCGTAAGGTGGCGCGGCAGTGCGCCGAGGCCTGCCCCACCGGCGCGCTGTCATTGCGCACGGCGCGGGCGTGCGATGTGTGCAAGATCGGCGGTTGCCCGTAGACACCGGTGCGTTGCTCGGATTCACGCCGCCTAACCCGGGAATTGCAACTGCGCTCACGTCTTTGACGCGTACGCCTGGTGTGGCGAGGTAACTTCGTGGCGTTAGCGCGGTACGGTACAATGATCCGGCGGCCCGCTGGCCGCGGGAGGCTCGATGGGGCTGTGGCGGAACGGATCCTTGATTGGCTGCATGCTGGCGGCCCTTCTGCTGCCTGGCGCTGCCTCCGCCGACGCGCTCGCGGACATGCGCAAATCGGGCGGGATGCTGTGGGGCGGGGACCAGGAGGGCGGCGGCCCATATGTCTTCCCTATGGAGAACGATCCGTCGCGGGTGACGGGGTTCGAAGTGGATTTCGCCAACCGCATCGCGGAGTATCTCAAGGTGAAGGCCGAGTTCACGCAAGGGCAGTGGGACAAGATGCCCGACATGCTGCGCACGGGCAAAATCCACGCCATCGTCAACGGGTACGAGCTCACGCGCGAACGCGCCGAGATCATGGATGCCAGCATCCCCTACTACGTTTACGGGCTGCAATTGATGGGGCGCGCGGGCGATGCTCGGATTGGCTCGTGGGCCGACTTGCGGAAGGGCACGGGCGGGGCGAGGGTCAAGATCGGCGTGCTGAACGGGTCGGCGGCGGAGACGTACGCGCGAATCTATTGCGGCGCGCTGTGCGAGGTGATTGCTTACGATGGCAACACCGACACCATGCGCGAGGTGGAGACCAGCAAGCTGGACGCCACCATCGAGGACACGCCGATCGCTTCATTCTACGCGCCGCGGTTCCGCCGCTTGCGCGTGATCGGGAAGCCGGTGCAGCGGGGCTACTACGTTATCTATGTGAAGAAGGGCGAGACGGCGCTGGTGACCGCGCTCAACGAGGCCATCGTGCTGATGGTGCGCATCGGGGACCTGGAGCGCATCTACCGCAAGTACGGCATCTGGGACGAACAGCAGGCGGAGCTGGCGGATATAGCCGCCAAGGGGCGCTTCTACGGCTACTTCCGGGCTACCGATGCGCGCATCGAACCGAACCGCATGCCGGCCGAGGCCGCCGTGAAGGCGGACACGCGCAAGCGCGGCTGGGCGGTGGTGCGAGAGTATAGCGGCATCCTCATACAATCGGCGGGCATGACGGTGGTGCTTTCGTGCCTCTCCTTTCCGCTGGCCATTCTGGTGGGCCTGGGAATCGCAGTGGGCCGGCTGTACGGGCGGCCGTGGCTTCGCCTGCCGCTCACAGCCTACGTCGAGTTTCTGCGTGGCACGCCGGTGATGCTGCAACTCTACTTCATCTTTTTCTTCCTGCCGGAGATCGGGCTGAAGGTTCCGGCGTTCTGGACCGCCGTACTGGGTCTGGCCATCAACTACTCGGCCTACGAATCGGAGATCTACCGCGCTGGCCTGCAGGCCATCCCCAAGGGGCAGATGGAGGCGGCGCTGTCGCTCGGCATGTCGCGGGGGCTGGCGCTGCGCCGCATCGTCGTGCCGCAGGCCGTGCGCATCGTCATCCCGCCGGTGGTCAACGATTTCATCGCGCTGTTCAAGGACACGTCCGTGTGTTCGGTGGTAACCATCGTGGAACTTACCAAGCGGTTCTCGGTGCTCTCCATGAGCACGCAGGCGACGGTGGAGTTGATGGGGATGACGGCGGTGCTGTATCTGGCGATGAGTTACCCCATGTCGCTGGTCTCGCGGCGGATCGAGAGGCGGCTGGGACTGGAGGCTCAGGCATGATCACCATTTCCAACCTGGCCAAGCGCTACGGCCCGAACGAAATCCTGAAGGGCATAACGCTAGAGGTCCGCAAGGGAGAGGTGCATTCCATCATCGGGCCATCGGGCGGCGGCAAGAGCACGTTCCTGCGTTGCGTCAATGGCCTGGAGCCGTTCCAGGGCGGCGAGGTCCGCGTGGGAGAGCGCGTTTTGACTCCCGCGACGAACGCGCGCTCCGATGCGCGTCTGCTGGAAGGCGTGCGCCGCCAGGTGGGATTCGTCTTCCAGCAGTTTAACCTGTTTCCGCATCTAACGGTGCTAGAGAACGCCATTGAGGCGCCCATGCAGGTGTTGAAGCTGAAGCGCGCCGAGGCGGTGGAGCGGGCGTTGCGGCTGCTGGGGCGCGTCGGTCTGGAGGCGAAACGCGACGCGTACCCGAGGGACCTGTCCGGCGGGCAGCAGCAGCGGGTGGCGATTGCCCGAGCGCTGGTGATGGAGCCGGACGCCATTCTCTTCGACGAGCCGACCAGCGCGCTGGACCCGGTGATGGCGGGCGAGATCCTTTCGCTCATGGAAGGGCTCGCCAGGGACGGGCAGACCATGATCGTGGTGACCCACTCGATGGGATTCGCGCGCAATGTGGCGAGCCAGGTGCACGTGTTCGCGGACGGCTACGACGTGGAGAGCGGGCCGCCCGCGAAGGTATTCGGCGACCCGCGGCACTCGACGACGAGGGCGTTCCTGGCGCAGACGGCGAAGGACTGAGCGGAAGCGGGGCCGCGTTACTGCACGTCCACGACGAAATGCGCGAAGGTCTTCTTTCCTCCGGAGTCCTGGGCCTTGATGGTGAAGAAGTGCGTCCCGGATGCCAGGCCCGTGAGCGCAACGCGCGTGCCGACGATGGAGCAATTGGCCGAGGCTGGAACGCACGATACCGTGGGTGCGGCTCCATTTCCGTCGGCTGCCGTGAAGAGGACTGCGGCGGTGCCGTCGGTGGAAGTCAGCGCGGTGGGGCCAGGGATGGTCAGCGTGGGCGTATGATTGCCGTCCAGATCCGCCAAGAGCGCGTTGACGCTGGCGCGGTACTTCGTATCCACGAGAAATGGCACCTGGAAGCGGTAGGTTGTGGTGTCGATCAGTTCCGCGTTCGCGAAGTGGTTGATGGAGCGTTCGATGGGTTGAAACGCCGCCTGCACTTCGGACAGATCTCTGGCAATGTAGACGAAGCCCACTCGGAGGCGTTTGACGCCGGTCTTGTAGGTCGGGTTGCGGGCCCCGTACGTCTTCGTCATCCAGGTTTGGTCGTATTTCGCGACGGAACTGTAGGTCACGGTGTGATCCGGCTTGTATACCGGCGACGTGAGAACATAAGTATCCGGGAAGGTTGGAGCCAATCCCTGCAGATACAAGTCCTGGTCGGCGAACGTGTCGGTTTCATTCTTCACGAGGTTATCGATGGCGGCCCAGGTGAAACCCTTCACGGGGTCGCCCGAGATCTGCTTGTCGGTGGAGTAGTTGTCGTCGCTGTAAGTGACCGCCATCTGGCCCAGGACGGTCGAGTTCGAGAACCAGTGTCCGTTGCTGTCGGAAAGCCACGGTTGCAGGAAGATTCCCCAGTTGTGGCCGATCTCGTGATCCAGTGCGCCGAAGGCGCCATCGATCACCGTGCCGCCGCCGATGTTGTAGCGGCAGATGCTGGGCACGCCGACGCCGGTGCTGCCCAAGCCAATGCCGTCGGCCGTACGCCGGTAGGGAACCACGCTGGGGACCGAGTTGGGAGTCAGGTTGTTGGCCGCCACCACCACGAAGGAGTAGTCGTCCGGGAAGGCGTTCTTTAGCGTGGAGACGTAGCTGTTGACGTTGTCGGTCGAGAAGACGCTGCCCCAACTGTTGGAACCGGTCCAGGTTACCTGGCTGGCGGTCGGGACGATAAATAGGGCGTGCTCGGTGTAATAGAGCTGGGGACTAAGTGTGACGAGGGGAACATAGGCAATTTGCACCGTGGCAGTTACGCTGCCCGCCCCGTTGGTTGCGGTCAAAGTATAGGCGGTCGGCGCGGTTGGATAGACCGTAACCGAACTGCCCGTAACGGTGCCTACGCCGTGGTCGATGCTCATGCTGGTGGCCCCGGTGGTGGACCAACGCAGGGTGGCGCCCACACCCGGTCCGGCGCTGGCGGGAATGGCAACGAAGGCGGAAATCGACGGAGGGTTCGCCGGCAGCAGCGTCGCGGTGGTGGTCGCGGTGGCCGTTCCGAACGAGTTGCTGGCCGTCAACGTGTAGGACGTGGTTGCCGTGGGCGTCACTTGATCCGAGGTTCCGGTGACGGGGCCGATGCCAGGATTGAGCGTCAGGCTCGGGGAGCCGGTCACCGTCCAATTAAGCGTGGTGGATTGCCCCGGCGACACCGCCGCCGGCGCGGCCCGGAAGCCGGAGATTGTGGGCGGGCTCCCCACCATCACCGAAGCCGTGGCTGTTACCGACCCGAAAGAATTGGTGGCAGTGAGCGTGTACGACGTGGTCGCCGAGGGCGAAACCTGGACGGATGTCCCGGAGACAGGGCCCACGACAGGATTGAGCATCAGGCCGGGGGAGCCGGTCGCCGTCCAACTGAGTGTGACGGTTTGGCCCCGGGCGGTGGTTGCCGGTGTGGCTTTGAAGCTGGTGATCGTAGGCGGGCTTCCGACCGTCACCGAGACCGCAACCGCTACCGACCCGAAGGAGTTGGTGGCCGTGAGTGTGTAGGATGTGGTCGCCGAGGGCTTGACGGTCACCGACGTACCGGTGACGGCGCCCACGCCGGGGTTGATGACAAGTCCCGGGGAGCCGGTCACGGTCCAACTCAGCGTGCTGGATTGCCCGGGAGCAACCATCGCCGGCGTGGCTTTGAAACTGGTGATGGCGGGCGGGCTCCCCACCATTACGGATACCGCGGAGGTGGCCGAGCCGAAGGTGTTCGTGGCCGTTAGCGTGTAGGAGGTGGTGGCCGAGGGCTTCACGGCCACCGACGTTCCGGTTACCGCGCCAACTGTTGGGCTAATGACCAGGCTGGGGGAACCGGTTACGGTCCAACTTAGGGTGCTGGATTGCCCGGTGGGCACCGCCGCCGGCGTGGCTTTGAAGCTGGCGATGGTGGGCGGGTTCCCAACCGCGACCAAGGCCGTGGCGGTCACCGACCCGGAGGAGTTGGTGGCCGTCAGCGTGTAGGAGGTGGTGACCGAGGGCTTCACCTGAACGGTTGTCCCGGTGACCGCGCCCACGCCCGAGTTGAGGACGAGGGAAGTGGCGCCCGTGACGGTCCAACTGAGCGTGCTGGACTGGCCGGGGACAATTGCCGCCGGAGTAGCTTTGAAACTGGCGATAGCAGGCGGGCTTCCGGTCGCGAAGGCTGGCAGAGGCACTCCCGCCACGGCCAGAAGCACAACAGCAGCAATGATCATGATTATTGCTTATCGGCCGGATTCGCAACGCCTTTAACCACTAACCCCGAAAGGATGGTCCGCCGGGAGGCATTTCCGGGTTGGAACCGCGCGTGCCTTCCGCTGTGGTGCCGATTTGCAGTCAAGCGGTGTCCAAGGTTCAGAGGGAATTGAGAAGCGAGGAACATACTCATGTCGAAACGACTTAGAATCTTCACGATCCTGGGCGCGCTCGGCGCCCTGGCCAGTCTGGCACTAACGGCCACGGCTCCCGCGGTGCCCGGCAATCCGCGGATTACCGGCCCTTACACCCACGAAAACCTGTCGATCTTCCTGATACACAGTGCCAGGAACGCGCCAGGGCAGAAGCTCCTGACGTTGCAGGAAGCCATGGATCAGAAGAAGACGGTGGTCTATGAGACTGGCTCGGTGAACGAGTTGGCCATCGAGAACCAATCTTCCGAGGACGTCTATATTCAGGCGGGCGACATTGTCAAAGGCGGGCGGCAGGACCGCGTGCTATCGACCGATCTGGTGTTGCCGGCGCACTCCGGCCGGGTGCCGATTGCCTCGTTCTGCGTGGAGCAGGGACGGTGGACCAAGCGGGGCGCCGAGGCGGCGGACCAGTTCGGCTCGTCGAACGCGGCGGTGGCCGGGAAGGCGCTTAAGATGGCGGTGTTGGATAAGAAGGATCAGGCGCAGGTTTGGAACCAGGTGGCGCGGGAGCGGGAGGAGTTGGCCATGGCGGCGCCCGCTGGTTTGGTGGGCGGGGTCAGTAATGGCGCTGGCGGCGGCGCGGGTATTGGCACCGGTTCGGGCGCGGGCATGGGCCCGGCAGCGGTGGCACCTCCGCCGTCCGCCGCGCCGGCTGGGGAGCGGATGCAGCAGTTCACCCTTCTCCAGTCCTCGTCTTCCACCAGCATGCAGATTGCCATGGAAAGCAAACCCGTGGCCGACGCCACCGACGTCTACCTGCGCGATCTGGCGAAGATCGTCGACGGCCGGAGCGACGTGGTGGGATATGCCTACGCCATCAACGGGAAGCTCAACAGCGCTGAGGTGTACGCATCGCGCGAGCTTTTCCTGAAGATGTGGCCGAAGCTGGTACGGGCCAGCGCCGTCGAGGCTCTGAGCGAGCGGCCCAAGGCGCAGGCCTCGCCGAATACCCCCAAAATTGCCGAGGTTCAGGCGGTTTTGGCCGAAGCCGAAAAGGCGGCGGAAACATCCAAACAGGCCAACGGGCAAGTGACGGTGGTCAAGAAGGAATCGCCCCAGACGCTGCTTTTCGAGACGCGCCAACAGGGAGAGGAAGGGGCGTGGATGCACAGGAGTTATGTGGTGAAGTAAGGCCCAGTACTAGGACCGGACCCCCACCCTAACTAGAACTCCACAGTCTTGACCCTATCGGCCGGTGCCCGCAAGATTAAATTCGCGGGTCTCCGGATGAAGCTTCAGAAGTACAGTTTCGCAATTGGTTGGTTGGCGCTATCGGTTTTGCGGTTGGCCGCACAGAACTCGGGGGCTGTGGACGGCCGCGCGATCGATAGCGCCACCCGCTTGGGGATCGGCGGGGTCAAGGTGGAAGTAACGGCGGAGGAAGGCAACACCGCCACGCTGGCAAGCGTTACGACCGATCCGGGCGGCGCCTTCCACGTTCCCAGCCTGGCGCCCGGGAAATACACCGCAAGCTTCCAGCGCAACGGTTACGGCGATCCGCAAAGCGACGACGATGTGGAGTTGCCATTCGCCATTTCCGGCTCCGGCGACACTGCGCGCCTGGCGGTGGAGTTGACGCCGCGTTCCGCGCTGCGCGGCCGGCTGCTGGATGCCGATGGCCGGCCCATGCCCGGCATTCACATGCAGTTGCTGCGGCTGCACTACCTGGGCGTGTACGCAACCGACAGCGACGCCGAGGGCCGGTTCGCGTTCGAAAACGTGAGGCCCACGGCGTACACTATTGCGGCCAAGCCGGAGGACTCGCGCGAGATGCGCACACCGCCGCCGGTGCGCGGCACGGAACTCATGCGCTGGGTGGCCACTTACTACCCGGGCGTAAGTGAGCGGACGCTGGCGGTGCCCATCGTGATACCGCCGGGGACCGACCTGGGGGGATACGAATTCCGCCTGGCGGCTTCGCCGGCATACCGGATTCGGGGAACGGTGGTGGATGAAGCTGGCGCGCCCATGGCCCACGCGCGCGTCGAGTTGAAGACCGAAGGCGAGGCAGGCAACGAAGCCATCGCCGTTACGGGCCGCGATGGGCGGTTCGAGTTTCCGGGGGTGGTCGCCGGGTGGTGGTACTGCACCGCGGAGACCGGAGGACCCCCGGAAGCCCCGAACGGCCCGTCCGTGGTGATTGCCGGCTGGGTGACGAAGCTGCGAGGCTACGCTACCCTCGCTGTGGGCCACAGGGACGTGGATGGCCTGGAGATCCGCGTGGCGCCACCGTTCGCCGTCGGCCTGACGGTGGAGCGCGAGAGCCGGGGCGGCGAGGCGGCGGAAGCCGGCACGGGGTCGATCCTGCTGAATGCCCTCGATGGCGTGGGCGAAATGGTGGGCGCGCGCAGCCAGGAGCGGGGCGGGCAGCGGCAGTTCGAGCACGTGTTCGCGGGGCGCTACAGAATCTCGATGGGCGACGCCGAACCGGGTTACTACCTGGCCGCGGCCATGCTGGGAGGCCGCGACATTCTGGGGCAGGAATTCGAATTGGCGCCGGGAGCGCCGGAGATCCGCGCGGTGTTCCGGCCGCTGCCGGGCGGCGTGAACGGCACGGTGGATGGCGGCGATCATACCACTGTGGTGCTACTGCCGCAGGAGGAGGCCCTCCGCGATCTGGACGCGGTACCCAAGGCCCTGCGCCGCGCCGACGGGCGTTTCGAGATCGACAGCCTGCGGCCGGGCGGCTACTACGCCTGGGCCTTCGAACGGCTCGACGTGGAGGCGCTGCGAGACCCGGCATTTGTGCGCACGCTGGCGGCGCGGGCGGCGTCGGTGCACGTGAACCGTGGCGAGACGGCGTCGCTGGCGCTTTCGATCACACCCTGGCCGGAGTAAGACTCTCGCTTCCGCGAAATCCCTGAAAGGACCGCCACAATCGCGGCATCATGGGTGTGAAGCCCCATGAAACGCTATGTCCTGCCCGCCCTGTTCGCCGCCGCGCTGCCGGCCGCCGATTCCCGCATCGCGCCCGCGATGAACGCATTCACTACCGCATCCTACAAACAGGTTGCGGGTGGCGATGGCAACCTGATCCTCTCGCCCTGCAACGCCTCCACGGCGCTCTCCATGGTCCTGGCTGGCGCCCGCGGCCAGACCGCCGAGGAAATCCAGTCCGTGCTGCACGCCCATCGCGACTCCACCTACGATGCCGCGGTGGGCGCCCTGTTGGCCGGACTGGCCAAGGCGGGCAACACCGGCGGCAACGAATTGCACACGGCGAACGGCCTGTGGGTGCGAAGCGGGTTTGCCATTCAGCCGGCCTTCGAGAGCACGCTTGCGAAGAACTACGGCGCGCCACTCACGCCGCTCGATTTCGCGGCGAATCCGGAGGCCGCGCGCGCACGGATCAACGGTTGGACCGAGGAACACACCAAGGCAAGGATCAAAGACCTGCTGCCACCCGGCTCGGTGGACGGCCAAACCAGCCTGGTGCTTACCAGCGCTATCTACTTTTACGGCAAGTGGCAGCAGCCGTTCCTCGCGTCGCGCACCCAACCTGCGCCCTTCACGCCGCGGCCCGGCGCCAGCGTCCAGGCCAGCTTCATGAACCAAACTGCGCACTTCGGCTACACCGAGACGCCATCCGCGCAGATTCTGGAGCTGCCCTACGCCGGCACCGGAATGGCCTTCGACGTGCTGCTTCCCAAGACGCCCGGCGGGTTGCCGGAACTGGAGAAAGCTTTGACGGCCGATGGACTGACGGGCTGGCTGGGCAAGCTCTCCACGCGAAATGTGCAGGTGAGCCTGCCGAAATTCCGCGTGGAGAGCCGCTTCTCTCTGCGTAAGGCGCTCTCGGCGATGGGCATGCCCACTGCCTTCACGGCTGGCGCCGATTTCTCCGGCATCGATGCGGAGAAAGGTTTGGCGATCTCCGACGTGATCCACAAGGCATTCGTGGATGTGGCGGAGCAAGGGACGGAGGCCGCGGCCGCCACCGCCATCGTCATGGAAACCACCGCCAGGCGGGCGCCGGATCCGGCGGTCGTATTCCGCGCCGATCACCCGTTCCTGTTTCTGATTCGCGATACGGCGAGTGGGACCGTGCTATTCATCGGCCGGCTGACGGAGCCAGGATTCCACTCATGAATCGACTCATCGCACGTAACCTGACGCAGCTTCGGCTGCCGCTCCTGGTGGCGGCCTCGGCCTGTGCCGCATTCGCCCAGCGAGCTTCAACGCCGGTGTGGGTGGACGTAGAACTGGCCGTGACACAGGCGGACGGGCGCCCCGCCGCCAACGCGGCAGTGGACCTGAAACTGGGGGATCGCGGCTCGTTCGCCCCCGCCGCCGACAGGGATATCGCCACCGCCACGGACGGCAACGGTATCGCCCGCTTTCGCGCTCCGGCGGGAGTGTACGGAATCTCGGTCAGAATCCGGGGGATGGGGTACGGGAGCATCGGCGCCACGGAATACACGCCGGGGACGGTGGTGCGGCCGCAGATGCCGCGTTTGGCCGCGTACGGCGCCATTGAAGGCACAGTGCCCGTGGAAACCTGTAAGGGCGACGTCGTGGTTCATGTGAACGTGGCTGGTGAGGGCCAGCCCGATTCGAAAGCCGTGGCCGGGAGTTTCCGGGCGGTGGACCTTCCTGGCGGACCGGTGAGCTTGGACGCCTTCACCGGCGAGCGGCGATGCGCATCGTGGGTGGGCAACCTGCAACCTGGCCAGACTCTCCGCGACGTCAAGTTAGAGCCGGTGCCTACACCGCGCCTGGCCGAGCCCGGCCCTCCATCCATCCAGCCACCAGCCCGGAGCTCCGGTGGGAGTGCCAGCCCGGAAGAGTCGAAGAAACCCGTCGTCTGGGTGCGGGGCACGGTACGGGATGAGGCTGGCAAGCCCATTGCGAGTGCTTCGGTAATGGCGTTGGCGACCTTCTTTGGCGCCATTCGCATGTACGAGGCAACTTCCCAAACGGTGACGAACGCCGACGGTTATTACGAACTCACCGGCCAAGGCGGGCTGGAGGGATTCAGCGCTACCGTCGTGGCGGGCGCGCCGGGACATCCGCCCGCGTGGGCCTGGCCGTCGTTTCAAGACGCCGCCAATCCACCCACACAGGACCTGGCGCTGGCATCGAAATCCGGCAGGCTGCAAGTGACCGTGCTTCAACAGGGAACGCCGGCGCCTGGAATCGCCGTCGCACTGTACCTGGAAAACGCGAATCTGCGGGACACATGGGCAATGCCGGCGGGGGGCGCCAGCGCGATTTACGACCTTGTCTATCCCCGGTCCACGACGGACGAACGGGGAGTGGCGTCGTTTGACAACCTCTTGCCGGGGCGGTACCGGATCGTAGCCTCCGCCACGGCGGACGCCGTCCGCGCGTCGCTTCGAGGTTTCAACCAGGTGCGCGGCTTGACTGCCGAATGCGACGGCATACCAGTTCGGGCCGGAGAAGTGTCGACCCACGCGATGAACATTTACCAGCAGCAGAATGAAGTGCAGTTCAAAGTCATGCGGCCCGATGGCACACCTCTGAATTCGGAAAGTGCCGCGGTCGAATTTGGCCCAGTGGATTCCTCCAGGTGGAGCAGTATCCAGGGGTTCGATTCGGCCGGCCTTGGGAAGAGGGATCTGGACGGCGGCGGTCTGTGGCAGATTCGCACCACGTACCGGGATTCGCCCGTAGATTCCTTTCCGTTCCCGGAGCCATATTTTCTGGCGGCGGGCTTTGTCGCAGCCTCGCCCAACCTCGGTTCCGGGAATGTACCGGTGTTCACGGCGCACCGGGTGGAACGGGGCTCGGTCCGGATTGTGGTACAGGACGCGGACGGCAAGCCGCTGAAGGTGACCGTGCAAATGAACTCGTCGTCCGCGGGCGAAGCCCGGTCGGGCACTACGGACGAGAACGGCGAACTGGTTTTCGCCGGCCTGACGAGCGGCGTCCAGTATTTCGTGCGGCTCTCTAGCTCAGATCAAATTGGAATTCTGGGGCCAACCGGCCAAAAGTTCTACCCCCGCCCGGCTGGATCGGCCGCGCCCATCACAGACGAGAACCTCTGGCATCTCCCAGACGACTGGCTCGCGCACCTGGATAACATGCGGGCGGACGCAGCTATCGCGGTGGAGACCTTCACGGCGCAGTCGAATACGGAAACCAGGTTGGTCCTGCGCGCCACTCCGTCGAGGTACATTTATGGCGGCGTGCGCTTCCCCGCCGATTGGCAGACCACGAACTGGTCCGTGTGGCTCGATACTCCTACGCAGTCAATTGCCAGCACTCGCACGTGGCCGAACGGCCAATTCGTGGCCGGACCGTTTCCGCCGGGAGATGTCCGTCTGTATTTCGGGACAACCGAGCGGGCTTATCACGCGACGGTCAAAGTCACTGGCGGAAGCGAGCCGATTCACTTCGATATCGACGCCTCGAAGTACGCAGATACCTTGGCGGGACGCAATGGTCCTCCAGTGGTCGCGCCCGACGCGGTGGTCCTGGGCATAGGCGGTATTTCATCGCGCGCCGGTGGCGCCCAGGCGCTCACGGGGAAGGTCCTTCTAGCGGACGGCCAAACGCCCGCTCTTGGCGCGCAGGTCCTGCTTTTCCGCTCCCGCCAGACGATTCCCTCGCTTTTGGCAATGGCAGACGCGCTGGGGAATCTTCAGCCGCGCGGGCTTTGGCAAAGTGGTGGAGGAGGGGTTGTCGCAGACCAATCGGGGCCGGCCACACCGACCGTCGTGGCATTCCTGCCGGGCGCCGCTGGGGCAACCGTGCAGACCCTGCCGGCTCCCGGTGAGGAGCTGCGTCTGGTGCTCCCGGCGCCGATCTCAGTCTCGGGGCGGGTTACCGTGGGAAGGTCATCTCCGCTGCGAAGGCCGGGAGTAATCCATGTTGTCGCGGAGTATAGGAACGATGGGTTTCTGAAGCCATATCTCAGCATCCACACAACCGCCGATGCCGCCGGTTACTTCACCCTTGCCGGGCTAACGCCGGGCGTTTACGATGTCCAAGCGGCTCTTGACGACATCTGGCTTTCCGGAGTCAGCGTGCTCAAGGTGGCGGGGGATGCGACGAAGCCGGTAATGCTCGACATAGTCGTACCCGGCGCGCCAACCCGTGTGGAGTTGAAGGATTCGACCGGGAAGCCAGCGGTTGGAATGTCCATCACTATCGATCGGCAAGGTCCATACGCTACCTTATGGCCTAGGGAATGGACTTCGGATGGCGCGGGAGCCATCAGGATCCCGACGCTGGAGGCGGGACGGCACTGGGCCCGGGTAGGCAAGGCGGGCAAGCCCATAAGCTTCAAGGTTCCTCCGCTTCCCGCTGAACCGCTGATTCTGCGGGTAAAGTTGGAATAACATGGGACGGATGCCAGCCCGGAGGTCCGCACGCAGCGCGGGATTCCGAATCGTTTTGTATGATTCAGTCCAGACGGGGTGCGTTGTAAGCCTCCAGTTAGTAGAAGTGAAATGGCGATGGCGATACGATGGGCAGTTGGGCAGCAATGCGAGCTGCCACATGGAGGATCTGTGAAGATGCGTCTCCTGCCTGTCGTACTACTTACTTTGGCCGTATCCTGCTCCACGTTCGGCCAGACTTACACCATTACCACGGTAGCGGGAACCGGGCAGCCGGGTTACTGCTGCGACGCCGGCCCGGCTACGGCCGCTCAAGTCTACCAGCCGACTGGAGTGGCCGTGGATTCGGCCGGCACCGTTTACATCGCCGACACCAATAACGGGCTCATCCGCAAGATCTCGAACGGCACGATCACCACCTTTGCGGGAGGCGGCGGCAAGGCCCCTCTTTACGCCGACAACGGCCCGGCCACTCTCGCCAAGTTATACCAGCCCAATTCGGTCACCGTGGATTCGGCGGGGAATCTCTACATTTCGGATGCGGGCTCCAATTCCGTCCGCAAGGTCACGGTCGCAACCGGAGTGATCACCACGGTTGCGGGCGGCGGTCCCGCCGACCCGAATTTCGGCGATAATGGCCCGGCCACCAGCGCCATTTTGAATCGCCCCTCGGGCGTGGGGGTTGACTCCTCCGGCAACGTCTATATCGCCGACGCCGGCAACCAACGCGTCCGCAAGGTTACGGTATCGACCGGAATCATCACGAGCATCGCGGGAAGCGCGACGCAGGGCTTTAGCGGCGACAACGGACCCGCCACCAGCGCGCAATTGTCCAACCCCACCGGCGTCGCCGTGGACTCCGCCGGCAACGTCTACATCGCCGACACCAATAACCAGCGCATTCGCAAGGTGTCGGCCTCTGGCGGCGTGATCACTACCTTTGCGGGAGGCGGCCCCAATCCCCCCGGTATGGCCGATGGCGGTCCGGCCACTAACGCTGAGTTGTACCAGCCCAATGGGATTACCGTGGACACCGCCTCCAACCTTTACATTGCGGACGCTGGCAGCAACTCCGTGCGCAAGGTCGCGGTGGGAGTGATTACGACGGTAGCGGGAACCGGGACGCAAGGCTTCGCGGGCGACGGCGGCCCGGGCAGCTCCGCTCAATTGAATTACCCCGAGGGTGTCGGCGTGAGCGTTTCCGGGGTGGTCTACATTGCCGACACCATGAACAGCCGCATCCGCGCCGCGACGCCGTCTGGCCCGCCGTGCACCTACACGGTGTCGCCAACCGCGTTGCAGGCGCCTTTTGCCGGCGGCAACCTGTCGGTCAGCATCCAAACCGGCGCCTCCTGTCCATGGACGGTTCTTGGCTTACCAGGTTGGATCACGATCTCCGGCGGTGTGGCGTCCGGTTCCGGTCCCGCGACTGTCACGCTGGTGGCCGCCGCCAACTCCGGCACGGCCCTGAGCGCGACGGTCGTGGTCGCCGGAGTATCGGTGACCATCACCCAATCCACGGTGTCTCAGCCCACCGTCACGGCGCTGGTCAATGCGGCCAACTACCAGAGCGGGCCGATTTCGCCGGGCGAGATCGTCACTCTCGGCGGCAGCAATCTCGGGCCCTCGACCGGGGTGGGATTGGCGCTCGACTCAAGCGGCAAGGTTTCCACCCAGATAGGCGGCGTGCAGGTTCTGTTCAGCGGCTACGCGGCGCCTTTGACGTACGTAAGCGCCTTGCAGATCAACGCTGTAGTGCCGTACGAAGTGCAGGGCCTTTTGAGCCCGACGGTGCAGGTGAAGTATCAGGGACAGGTTTCGAATGCTTTCGCACTGACGGCCGCCGCCGCGGCTCCGGCGCTGTTCACCTTCAACGGCTCCGGAAGCGGGCCTGTCGCGGCACTGAACCAGAATGGTACTTACAACGCACCCAACAGCCCGGCTCCGAAGGGCAGCTACATTACCTTGTACCTGACGGGCGAAGGGCAGACATCTCCGCCGGGAGTAACGGGAAAAGTGACCACTGTGGCGGCCACCGGTCCCCTGACGCCCCAACCGTTGCTGGCGGTGGCCGTCATGATTGGCGGCCAGCCGGCCAACGTTAGCTTCTATGGGGAAGCGCCGGGACTGGTTTCGGGCGTGATGCAACTCAACGTGCAGATTCCCACGAATGTGGCATCCGGCGACCTTCCGATATCGGTATCGGTTGGTACTAACACCAGCCCCAGCAACGTGACGGTTTCGGTACAGTAGCGCCTGCGTTGGGCGGCTTCAGCCCTTCAGAACCGCTTCCAGGTCCACCAGCCGGAAACTGCCGGCGGGGCGGGCCGGGGAGCGGTTCGCCAGCACTTCGCTGACTTCGCCGCCGGGATCGCCCAGGCAGGAGAGCACGATGGCGGCGTGGGAGAAGTCCTCTTCTTTCGTGTAGCCGCTCATCGTCACCACGCACTTCATGCCCGCGCCGGTCGCGGCTTCAAGGCCGTTGTTGGAGTCCTCCACCACGACGCACTCCGCCGGCGAAACGCCCAGCTTGTCGGCCGCCAGCAGGTAGATATCGGGAGCCGGCTTCTTGGCCTTCACGCAGTCGCCCGCCAGCACCAGCGAGAAGCGCGCCGCCGTGGCCTGGCCCATGGCGTGGCGCAGTACCGCCAGCACGGACTCCTCGGCGGAAGTCGAAGCCACCGCCAGAAGCCAGCCTGCATCGAGCGCTTCTTCCGAGAGCCGCTTCACTCCCGAGCGCGGCGGGATGCGGCCCGAAAGGATAATGTCTTTGTAGATGGCCGACTTCCTCTTATGCCAGGCCGCCACCGTCTCCTTGCGTTCGGCCTCGCCGGCGGGGCACTGGCTCCATGCCCGCAGAAACGCGGGCTCCCGGAACAAGCTCGCCATGCGCTCTTTGCCGCCGCCGATCTTGAGCTTGCGCCCGTACTCTTCAACCGACCAGGCCCACGGCACTCCCAGTTCCTTCCACATCTGGTTGAATGCCGGCAGATGCCCGAATTGCTCGGTGTCGCCCAGCACTCCATCGCAATCGAAAATGAGCGCCTTGCTCATGCCGCTTTCCCCTCGCTGCCGAAGATCCGCATGAAGTGCACCACTTCATCGGCCACTTTCTTCTTCACTGCGCCCAGCAGTTTCAGCGGATCGTACTCGGTGGGCTTCGCCTCAAGGTACGTGCGGAAGGCGTCGGCCATGGTGATTTTAAGCTGCGTCGAGATGTTGACCTTGGGCGCGCCCCGCCGGATCAGATCGCGGAAGGTTTCATCCGACAGGCCGGTGCCGCCATGCACCACCAGCGGAACCGGCTCGGCCGCGACGATCTCCGACACGCGCTCGAAGTTGATGTGCGGCGTGCCTTTGTAGAGCCCATGCGCGGTGCCGATGGCCGGGGCGAAGCAATCGATCTTGGTTTCGCGGATGAACGCCACCGCTTTGTCGAGCGCCACCACGGCCCCGCCGTACTCGTCGCCGATTCCGTCCTCCACTCCCTTCACGGCTTCCAGTTCGCCTTCCACCGCTACGCCGTGCTGGTGCGCCAGGGCCACCACCTCGCGGGTTTGCGCCATGTTGTCTTCGTAGGTCAGCTTGGAGGCGTCGAACAACACCGAGTTCCAGCCCGCCGCGACGCACTCCTCGATCACCTTGCGGTCCGGGCAGTGGTCCAGGTGGAGCGTGGCTGGAATGGGCACGCGGCTCGCCATCTCCTGGAACATCAATCGGATCAGTTTCGCGCCCATTACCTTCACGGTTTTCACCGAAACCTGCACGATGACCGGCGACTTGGTTTCCGCCGCCGCCGTGAGTACGGCGTCCATCGTCAGGTCGCTGACGATATTAAACGCTCCCACGCCGTAGCGATTGTCGAAGGCGTGCTTCAGGATCTGCTGCATCGGAACTACTGGCATAATTGTCTCCCCCCTGTCTAACGATATCCCAAATAATCGCGGCCCAGCATGGCCGCTCCCAGCAGCGAGGACTGGTCCTGGTACTCGTACTCGAACTTCCCGGTCCAGCGCTTTTTCGCCGCGGTGTAGCCGGGAATTCGCGCCCCGCCGCCGGTGGTCGAGACCTTGCGCCCCAACTGCACCATGGCGCCGACTTCCGCCAGATGGCGGCCATGGTACAGCGCGTTGCCGCGGATGAGAGAGAGCAGCAGGTCCTCGCGCGTGGTCTCGAGCGTCAAGCCCGAGAACGCCGCCGTGAGGCGATCCAGCGTGTAGCGGCTTCCCCCCAGATAGGGCACGTACTCCGGCAGCGATTCCTCGCGCCGGTCCGCGTCGCCGCCCGCGAAGAACCCGTCCAGCACGGAGGGGATGTACTCTTCGTAGAACCGCGCCTCCGGCATGTCCCGCAGAAAAACCGAGTGGAACCACTCCAGCGCTTTGCCCCCGGTATTGAGCACGAAAAAGGTGAACCAGCGTCCCGGCACTACGTGGCAGCGGACGTTGAAATTCGGCGAGCGGACCGGCGAATCCACGCAGACGCTGGTGATTTCGCAAGTGCCGCAGACATTGGCGATCGCTCCGGGCTCGGTTACACCGCCCGAATAGGCGGCCAGCACCGCGTCATTGCCCCCGCACAACACTACGCAGTCCGCAGGCAGGCCGAGTTCCTTCGCGACGCCGGGCAGCAGGCGCCCCGCCACCTCGGCGGAGTGCATCACGGGAGGCAACTTGCTTTCGGGGATGCCCGCGGCGTTCAGGACTTCCGAGTTCCACGTCAGGTCGTTGGCCGCGGTGTTGTAAAGCCCCGTGATCGAGACCGTCGAGGGATCGATGGCCCAGGTTCCGGTGAGCCGCTTCACCATGTAGGTGTTGGTGTGGCCGAACTTATCCGCCGCGGCCCACACTTCGGGCTGGCGCTCACGGATCCACAGAATGGAACATAGCGACGAGCCGCCGCTCACCGGCAGGTTGCAGGTTTCCCGCAGAAACCGCTCCTCGCCCACGAGGCCGCGTATGGCGCGCGCCTGCTGGTGCGAACGCCCGTCGAAGAACAGAATGGCCGGACCGAGCGGCGTTCCGTCGGCCGCCATGGGAGTGAGCCCCGGCGTGGTGACCGAGAGCGAAATCACGCCCACGCCGTCCAGCGCGCCGCCCAGTTCCGCGCAACATTCGCGCAGCGCCTGCCACCACTTCGCGGGGTCGATGTCGGCCTTGCCGCCGTCGTATACGTGCACGTCGTAGGGGCGGGTGGCTTCGCGCTTCTTCTCCAGGCCGGGCGTGAAGACCGCCAGCTTGAACGCCGTGGTTCCCACGTCCATGGCGAGGATATCCGGCATCACGCGAGCAGCCCTTCCTCGCGCAGCACCCGCTCGATTTCGGCCACCTGCGCGGGCGTTGCAGCGAGCAGCGGTCGCCGCGGGATACCGCCCCGAAGGCCCGTCAGGCTCATCGCCGCCTTCACGCCCGCCGGGCCCAACTTCCCGGCGATCGCCTGGTTGATGCGGGTGACCCGCTCCTGCAACGGAACGCCGCGCTCCTCGTCGCGCGCCTGGCCCAGGTGGAACAGTTCCATCGACAATGCAGGGAATGAGTTCGCCAGCGACACCGTGCCGCCCACCGCGCCGCCCATCATCGCGCGAAACATGAAGTTCGCCGACCCGGCCAGCACGTGAAACGACTCGCTCTCGAACTTCAGAAACTCCTCGATGCCGCTCGCTGCGCTGTCCTTCATGCCGACGATATTCGGATGGGCCGCGAGGCGGCCGATGAGGGCGGGCGAAGTGGTCACTCCGCAGAAGCCGGGCGCGTTGTAGATGAGCAAGGGGATGGGCGCGCGGTCCGCCAGAGTGGAGAAGTAACGGTAGAGCACCTCGTCGGTCATCTGCTTGCGGAAGTAGCCGGGGGAAAGAACCAGGCCGAAGTCGGCCCCCAGATCGGCCGCCCGCGCCAGGAACAGCTCGGTGGCCCGCTGCGCGTCGTAAGTGGCTCCGGCCATCACCACCTGGTGGCGCCCCTTGTGGCGGACGATGGTCTCCAGAACCTGCAGCTTCTCCTCTTCCGTCAGGCTGCGGTTCTCGCCGTTCGACCCCAGCGCCAGGTGTCCGAGCACGCCGCTCTCCGCGTACCGCTCCAGGTTGAAGCGCAGTGCGCCGAAATCCACGTCCTCGTCGTCGCGGAAGGGAGTCACTATGGGGACGAACACCCCGGTAAGCTTCTTCAAGAGAGCAATCGTGTCCACATATCAAAGCGTACAACGAATCGGCGCAGTCAAGAACCCATCACAAGGGTCCGGCCTCGATCAGCTTGCGACGGGGACCCGCTCCACGGATTCCAGAGCGCACCCGGTGACCTGGGCGATGACTTCCATCATGCGGCCGGGTTGGATGGGTTTTGAGATGTAGCCGTCCATGCCGGCCTCCAGGCATCTCTCCTGGTCGCCCTTCATGGCATGCGCAGTCATGGCCACGATGGGCAGGTGCCTGCCCGTGCCGCACTCCAGCGCGCGGATGGCCGTGGCGGCTTCCAGGCCGCTCATGTTAGGCATCTGCACGTCCATCAGGACTACGTCAAACCGGCCGCCCGCCACTGCCGCCAGCGCCTCCCTGCCATCGCAGGCAACCTCCACCGTGTGCCCCCGTCTCTCGAGCAGCCGGATAGCCAGTTTCCGGTTGGTGGCGTTGTCCTCGGCCAGGAGCACGTGCAACCTGGAGCACGGCTGGCTCGGCGAGTGGCGGGTGAGCGGCGCCGCCCCTGGCTCCACGGGCTGCCCCAGAGAATGCGCTATGGCGTCGAGAAGCGCCGACTGCTTGACCGGTTTTAGCAGGTAGACTTCGATGCCGACCTCCTTGCAGCGGGCCGCGTCTCCCCGCTGGCCCGCCGAGGTCAGCATGAACAGGCGTGTGTCGCGCAATTCCGGACGCTCGCGGATGCGCGCCGCCAAAGTGAAACCGTCCATGGCGGGCATCTGGTAATCCAGGATGGCCAGCGGGAACCGGCAACCCGCCGCGCACGCCTGTTGGAGCATGGCGATTGCCGATTCGCCGCTGTCCACCGCCACGGGCAGCATTCCCTTGGCTCTCAGCATTTCCGCCATGACTGCCCGGTTGGTGGGATTGTCGTCCACAATCAGGACGGGCACGCCCTCCAGCGGGACCGCAGCGGGCAGCGCGGGAACTTGTCCCAGGGCCATGGCAACAGTAAAGTGGAAAGCACAGCCGGGGCCGGGGACTCCGGGGGGAAGATCGGCGCGCGGACTCTCCACCTGGATGTGTCCGCCCATCAGTTCCACCAGGCGGCGGGAGATGGCCAGACCCAAGCCCGTGCCGCCGTACTTTCGCGTTGTCGAGGCATCGGCCTGCTCGAAGGCCTCGAAGACCGCCTTCTGCTTCTCGGAAGGAATCCCGATACCCGTGTCGGCCACCCGCACGTTCAGCGTCACGGCTTCAGCTTGGTCGAGAGGGAGCGTGACATCGACAAAGACCTCGCCATGCCTGGTGAACTTGATGGCGTTGCCCACCAGATTGATCAGGACCTGGCGCAGGCGACCGGGATCGCCCACCAGTTCGTCGGGAACTTCCGGAGCCACGCGGTAAAGCAAGGCCAGGCCCTTGGCTTCGGCGCGCGCTGTCAGGGCGTGGAGGGCATCGGCGACACAGTCGCGTAGCCGGAAATCCACCGGCGAGATATCCAGTTTGCCGGCTTCGATCTTGGAGAAATCCAGGATGTCATTGAGCAGGGTGAGCAGTTGATCGGCAGAGGCTTTCGCGGTGAGCAGGTAGTCCCGCTGTTCGGCGGTCAGTTTGGTATCGAGCGCCAGGTCCGTCATGCCCATGATGCCGTTCATGGGCGTGCGGATCTCGTGGCTCATGTTCGCCAGGAACTCGCTCTTGGCCCGGTCGGCGGCTTCGGCGGCTTCCTTGGCCCTCAAGACCTCGGCCTGGGTGCGTCTGGCAGCCGTGATGTCCCGGACGATTCCGAGGATCTCGCCATCGCCGAACGGCAGGAGGCGGGCTTCATAGAAGAGGTTGCCGCCATCCCGCGATACCATGTACTCGAAACCGGCGGCGGCTCTGGATCGCCGCATGCGGGCGATGGCTTCCGAGAAGCTCCGGGATGCCTCCGCATCCGATTCCGCTTGGTTGAGCAGGGGATCGAGCGGATGCATGGAGAGAGCCGAGCCCGGCTGCCTCAGATCGACGGCATTTCCGGCGGCGTCGATGCGGAACAAGAGATCCGGCAAAACATCGAGCACTCCGCGGAGTTCGGAGTTAGCTTGGAGAAGTTCCTGAGAACTCAATTCCAGGGAGCGGTCGAGCAGTTGTTTTCCCGCCTCGAATTCGAAGTAGGCATTGCTGACGGCTCCTACGAACTCCCCGCACTCGGCCGGCACCGCTTCGACGCCGCCGAAATAGCGTTTCAACTGGCGGCGGAGTAGCCTGTGGAGATCGTTCATACGGCCTAAACTTCCGCGAGAGCTGCCGCCGTCAGGGTCTCATTGTGGAAGCCGGCACGGCCTCCCTGGCTAGTCGGAGCGACTTCGCCTAGCGCGTAGAATCCCGCCATGGTGGGCCGATGCCCGAAGACATCCTCGAAACACTCGAGCTCCTCGGCCGTGCGCTGCTTCAGGACCAGTTGACGCGCTACGCAGCTCACCACGATCACTAACTGTGGGGTAACCGGGTCGATGGCCTTCCGCGCTTGCTGAAGGGCCGTGATGGAACCGTCGATCAGATGTTCCACGCTGCCGAACATGAAGCGGGTGTGGGCGCCCTCCGGCACATTGCCCGCAAACGTGATGCTCTGCTCCCGCTCATCGACCGCCAGCACTCCCCGCAGAACGCTTTGGCCCGCATCGCCGATCCGCAAACTCACCGGGTATAGCATGCCGCTCGCCGGGAGGTCCGCGGCCGCCGTACCCAGGTACTTCTTGTACAAAGGCAACGCTGGCCGGCCATCGAATTCATATAGAACGTTCTTCTTCGACTTCGTGATCAGCCGGTCCAATCCGAACTGATCCCAGCCGCCGCTCGAACCCACCCCGACGTTAAGGCGCTCGCCATAGAATCCCACCGCGGCAATGGCTCCCGGCTCCGGCGGGTCGTCGCAAATGACGTATGTGCCGCGCAGATCGTGTCCATTCGATGCACAGCCCCCGAACAAACAGGCGCCCTCGGGCAGGAGGGAGGCCATTGCGGACACTGTGTCGTTGGCGTTGGCGTCGATGGCATCGCAGATGACAAACGCGTGTGTCAGACCTTCCGGATCGAGCATGCCGGCGAGCGACTCGCCGGCCTGATGCCCGCCATCCGGGCCGGAGATCCGCGCACGTGCAACTTCGACGCGAGTGTGCTCGAAGGCGACGGCTGTGACGACAACCGAATCTTCATCGACAGCGGTCCCGCGAATCTGGCCGGAGGTGCTGCATCCGAACAGATGGGCGTGAGGATAAGCCCGCCGGACTACGCCGTACCAGGATGGATCGTGGACCGATCCGGGACTGACGAAAGCCAAGACCAACTGAGCCGATTCGCCCAGCGATCCGGGCGGTGCCTGCGGTTCCCAACCGGCATGTGCCGACCAACGATACTGTTCTGCCCGCATGTCTTCATCCTTGCGGCATGGTCACGGCGCGAGTTCACAGGCCGGCAACTTTCCGCTAGTCTACTCATCGGCAGAAATGGGTAGAGGCGCAGCGGAAAACTCCCCCAAAATGCCGTTCTCTTGCTTCGGGGACGCCCAGCCGTTTCGGCACCTCGCCGGATGTCAGCGCCAACCGGAAGTAACGTCCAAATGGCTACCAATACTGTCCATACGGTGGGACCTAGATGAATAATTGACTTGACCGTAGTTCCGCATGGGGACCACCGGCGGACCGGCCAGACCAGCCGCCCGGCGCCGGCATAGAGCGAGTGACCTTCGCACCGCCGACGTCGGCTTGCGGTTGGTCATGCCGTTCTGGCAAGATCCAACTGAATGCTCTGCGAGCGTCCGTTCCTGATCCGTCTGCTGTTTCTGAGCGCGCTGGGAGGCGCGGCGGCGCAGACTGGCCGGGATGCGTTGCCCCCGGCGCCTCCGCTTGGTCTGCCACCAGTGGTCTGGCCCGCCGATAATCCCTACTCCGCGGCCCGCGTGGAACTGGGGCGCTACTTGTTCTTCGACCCCCGCCTGTCGTCGAACGGAGGAGTTTCCTGCGCAACCTGCCATCCGCCGGAGCACGCGTTCGCCGGTGGCGAGCCGCCGCCCCTCGGAGTCACGGGAAAACCGCTGCGCAGGCGGGCGCCGACGGTGATTAACCGGGCATACGGGAAGAGCCAGTTCGCGGACGGGCGCGCGCCCACGCTCGAGGCGCAGATCGCGGGCCCGATCACCGCCCCCGACGAAATGGGTACGACACCCGAAGCGGCGGCGGCCGCCATTGCGGGCATCGCGGGTTATGGGCCGCTGTTCGAGCAAGCCTTCGGAGACCGGCAGGTTACCTACGACCGCATCGCCAAGGCGGTGGCGTCCTTCGAGCGGACCATCGTCTCCGGCAACTCGCCCTACGACCGCTTCGTGAATGGGGACAAACGCGCGCTGAGTCCCGGCGCCAGGCGCGGCCTGGAGATTTTCCAGCGCTCCGGGGAATGCTCCGAGTGCCATGGCGGCTTCAATTTCACCGACGAAAAGTTCGCGAGCCTGGGCATCGGCCCGGACGGCCAGCCGCCCGATCTTGGCCTCGCGGAAGCCACCCACAAGCCGCGCGACGAGGGGAAGTTCAAGGTGCCGACGCTGCGCGAAGTGGCCCACACCGGCCCCTACATGCACGATGGCCGCTTCCGGACGCTGGACGAGGTGCTGGAATTCTATCGGAAAGGCGGCAAGCCGGGCCCGCGCCTGGATTCGCGCATCGCCCCGTTCTTTCTGGATGCGCCGGCCAAGGCGGATCTGCTGGAGTTTCTGCAATCGCTCAGCGGCGAGGGCTGGCAGCGGATCAGGGCGCCGGAGAGGCTGCCTCAGTGAACCGCCTCCGGGCGCTTATCTCTTGCCGAACTTGAACCGCCGCCCCAGAATCATTTTCACCAGCAGATGATCGGTGCCTCCCGTCAACCCGAAGCCGGTTGCGAAGTTGAATTCCCAGTTTGGGCCAAGGTTCAGGTCGATGGCCGGCATGATGGCCTGCTGCTGGTCGCGCAACGGGTCGAAGCCGGTGATGGAACCGAGCGCGCCATAGTATTCCAGGCCCACGGTGACTTTCTTGGTCACGTCGTAACTGGCCTTGAAGTTGGGCGCGAAGGTGACGCCTTTGGCGACCTCCGACCCGTGAAAGGAGCGGTCCACGGCGGGGTTGAAGCCCAGGTACCAGGGGCCCAGTTGCTTGTCCACGATGGGGCGGATCTCCCAGGTCCAGGTGTCGGTGGAGTAGGCGCGGCGCTGGTATCCAACCTCAGTCGAGATACTCACATCCACGGGCCAATGCCAGCTTCCCGGAACCTTGACGCGCGGGCGAATATGATCGCCCACCCATTGGTAGCCTTCGCCCGAGCGGTAACTCATGAAGATATAGAAGCCGGTTTCGAACCACTCGTTGAAGCCCTGGGTGATCTCGATGGTTTCATGCAGGGCGTGCTCATCGGGGCGCACGCCGTCCACCGCGGTCTTCGATCCCTCAAAGGTGAAATTGGAGTGCAACTCCACCATGGTGCGGGCGGGCGGGACCAATTCCGAGCCGTACACCTGCACCTCGTAGTTGCCTTGCGCCCGAACCGGTACCGCGGTTTGCAGGAGCAACAACGGCAACAACAGCGCGGTTGCCGGGCGCGCTGCCGCGATTGTAGCTCCGCGCTGAAACCGCTCTGGTGCAGAAACCATAGAACCAAGCTATTTCACGGCGGCGTCCAGATCAAGCCGGTGGCTCCGGGGGCACGGGCGGGTCCGGCTCGGGACTCCGGCGTTGCCGCACATCGTTGCGTCTTCAGTTCCCGCCCCTACAGCGATTGTCCGAGCCGCTTCTCCACCTGGGCGCGATAATTCCGGCTGATGCGCGGCCGCGAGCCATATTTCAATACCTCTTCGAACTCTCCGTGAGAGATGGGTTCGAGTTGCACGATGCTCTCGATGTTCACGATGGCGGACCTATGGATGCGCATGAAGCGCAGTGGATCCAGTCTTTCATCGAGTTCGTTTAGCGTGGCTCGATAGAGTAGCCCCTTGCCCGCGATATGCAGGTTTACATAAACACCGGCGGCCTCGATCCAGTCGATCTCGTCCACCCGCACGAAGCGGGTGGTCCCGGCGGACTTGACCACGAGCCGATCCAAGCGATTATGCCGGGGCACCATCGCAGAGACCATTCGGACGATCCGCTGTCCCAACTCCCTTGCGCTGCGCTCCGCCAGCCGGGACTTGACGCGGGCCATGGTTGCCGCAAAGCGCTCGTCGCTGTACGGCTTCAGCAGGTAGTCCAGAGCGTTGGCCTCGAACGCGCGAACGGCATGCTGATCGTACGCGGTGACGAATACCGTGAGCGGCATTCGTTCCGGTCCCACGGCATCGATCACGCCCAGTCCACCCAGCTCGGGCATTTGTACATCCAGTAAGACCAGATCCGGTTGCCGGCTCTGAATCGCGTCCACGGCACGGAGCCCATCCTCCGCCTCGAGAATGTTGGCGGCTAGCGGATCCTTACGCAAAAGGTCGACCAGCCGCTGCCGTGCGGGCGCTTCGTCGTCCACCACCAGCACGCTGATGGGCTCAAGCGGGGGCGTCACCATTGCCATCCTCTCCAGTCATCCGCAGGGGCAACCTCACTTCCGCTTCGGTCCCGCCGCCGGCGCGTTGCCGGACTGCGAAGAAGCCGCGTCCGTCCGGGTGGATGCCTGTAATGCGGTCGCGCGTAACGGAAAGCCCTAACCCCGCGGATCCTTCCAGTGTCCACCCGGGTGGCAACCCCACACCATCGTCGAGCACTTGGATCCGGAGCTGCTTTTCGGCGCTCTCGGCTGATACGATCACGCTTCCGCCAGAGGATCGGCAGGAGATGCCGTGCCGGATGGCATTCTCCACCAGTGGTTGGATGAACAAGGACGGCACTGCCGCGTACCGCACATCCTTGGAGATCCGCGTCTCCACCTTGAGACGGTCTCCGAACCGGATCTTTTGAATCGCCAGATAATGGTCCAGGAAGGCCAGTCCTTCGGCCAGTGGAATCTCCCGCCTGTCCCTGGTCTCGAGGGACAAGCGAAGAAGATCGCCGAGATGCTCGATCATCCCCCGCGCGAGCTTTGGATTCCGTTCCACTTGAGAGGAGATCTTATTCAGGGCATTGAACAGAAAATGCGGATCGAGTTGCATGCGGAGGGCATTGAGACGAGTTTCCGTGAATTGTCTCTCCAGCCTTTCCATGCGTAGCTCGCCGGCCAGGTACCGCCCGTAATACTGGTATGCCTGCCATGCGCCGACGACCAGCCAGTAGACCAGCCAGCTCCACAGAAACATGCCGCGGAGGGCGCCCGCCAGAGTCCGTACATCCACCACCGCGTGCCAGTGTCCCAACCCCAGGGCGGCAACCACCGCGGCAAAGACATATACGTAGATCGCGGTGAAAACCAGGCTGAAGAACAGATGGGCGGCGAGCCGCTTGGGGAGTTGCTTGCCCGACAGCGGCAATTGGCTGTCGGAGGCAACGATCAGTGGTGCCAGCAGCCCCCATGACCACCATTGCGCGAGCGAACCCAGAAGAGCGATGCGCCAGTTGCCGCCGCCCATTAGGCCGGGAAGAGCGAAGATGCAGCCGACCGCGGTCCAACCGGCGGCCGCGAGCGCGCAACGGCCAAGCCATCTCTTCATGCGGGGCTCGCGACAAACATTCAAACGTATTATCCCGGATATTCGCCAGCGAGTGGGGCAGGGTGCCTAGAGCGTCTCGTAGGCGACCATATCTTCGAGCTTCTTTTTGGGCATCGGCTCGGGCCAGCCGTCCGGAATTCCGAGTGGGGTGATGCAGACGCGCTGGTAGCGATCCGGGATGGCGAGAACCTCGCGCGTGATCTCGTCGGGGATGGCATCGGTGATGTAGACGGTTCCGTAGCCGAGGGCGCGCGCGGCCAGCATCAGGTAGCCCGCGGCCAGCGGACCATCATGGTGGTTGTAGGAGGGATATTGGGACTGCGAGTCGGTCAGAACGACGACGTAGACCGGGGCGGAGAAGTATCCGGCCATACCCTCCTCGATCCTCTTCTTGAGGGCTTCCCGTTCGGCGGCGGGGCGGTCCTTGAGGCTCGACCCGGCACGCTCGATGCAGCGCGCCTTCATGCGGTCGATTTTGACCCGATCCCGGATGACGAGGAATTTCCAGGGTTGCTGGTTTCCGGATGTGGGGGAGCGGCGCGCCGCGTCGAGGATGCGGCGCAAATGGTCTTCGGGAACGGGGTCCGGTTTGTAGCGCCGGACCGACTGCCTCTTGGCGAACAGCGCCAGGAGACCGCCGTCAGCGGGTGGCTCGGCGGCTTTTGCGAGCAAACTCCCACCGGCGAGGCCAGCGAGGGTCAAACATGTCCTGCGGGTCGTGCCCATGGTTTCTCCTTGCGGGTCGCGCGGACCCGTGTGTTCAGTGTATCCGCGTGAGGCCGTCTCGTCCAAGGTAATTGTCACGGCGCGGACTGGGATGTTGCAGACGGGATTTTCACCGCTGCCAGCGGCCTTCCGTTGCCGGGCCCGCCGGCAAGCGATGGCGGGATTGGGCGTTCGCGCGGTCTTACTTCCGGTACACCACGCCGCCCTTCATCACGAACCCGACTTTTTCGAGCGCGCTTATGTCATCGAGCGGATTGCCCGGCACCGCGATTACGTCGGCAATGTAACCCGCCTTCAATGCGCCGATCTGGCCTTCCCATCCGAGCAGCTTGGCGCCGTGCAGCGTGCCGGCTTGGATCGCGGCCAATGGCGACATTCCGTATCTCACCAGCAGCACGAATTCGCGAGCCTGCGTGCCGTGGGGAAACGGCCCCACATCCGAGCCCATGGCGATTGGCACGCCGGCCGCCAACTGCTTGCGGAATTCCGCGGCGTGAAAGTCCAGCAGGGCCCGCTCCCGCGCCGCCGCGGCTGGCGTTGGCGCATGATCGGCGAAGTAATCGGCGATGGCGAAAGTGGGCACGGCGAAGATGCCGCGCTCCCGCATCAGCCTCATGGTCTCCTCGCTCAACTGGTTGGCGTGATCGATGGATGCCACGCCCGCGCGCGCCGCGTACAGCGTGCCGGGCTCGCCAGTGGCGTGCACGGCCACTCGCTTGCCCGCCCGCGCCGCCTCCGCGACCGCGGCCGCAAGTTCGGCCTCGCTGTACTGGTATGGGGTAGCGAACTTCCCGGAGACCAGGGTATCGCGGCCGGTCTGGTAGATCTTGACGAAATCGGCTCCCTCCTTGAACTGGCCGCGGATGACACGGACCAACTCTGCCGCGCCGTTGGCCTGGGTGGCATTGGGAAGCACCTGCTGCTCCGGGTTGTAGCCGATGGCGTCTTCATGACCGCCCAGAATGTCGATCGCGTTGCCGCTGATGCGCAACCGGGGACCTGGAACCGAGCCAGCGTCGATGGCATTGCGCACCGCCGTGTCGGCCGATCCGGCGCCCTCGGTTCCCATATCGCGTTCGGCGGTGAATCCCGCCATCAGGTCGTCGCGCGCCGCCAGCACCGCCATGATGGTTCGCTGCGGCACCGATTCGGCCACCGTCTGCAAGTCCTCCGCGCCCGGATGCAGGAACAGGTGTACGTGCGCATCGACCAATCCTGGCAGCAGCGTGCGGTCCCCCAGGTCGATCACCTCCGCCTCGGATGGTCGGTTGACCTTCGCGCCAACCTCGGCGATCCGGCCGCCGCGCACCAGCACTTCGCCCGGCGCGATCATCCTGCCCGTCTCCACATCCAGGAGCCGGGCGGCGTGCAGGACAATGGCGCGATTCGCGGGCTGGCACCAGACGGCTTGGCCGGCGAGCGCAAGAATTAGTAACAAGGGACAACGCCAATAGGTCATCGCCATTGCGCGCCATCATACCACTTCCCGGTGGGGCGGACAGCGCGGAAATGGAAGACTCAGTTTCCGGGATGATGTGCCAGCGCTGCTTGGCGGTTCGCACTAGTTCGGTTTAGGAAGCAACCAAAAATACCGACGGAATAACGGGCACGTTTACCTTCTTGCCGTGTTACAATACCTCGGGTTTCAGTGTCCTGCATTGAGTGGTGCGGACCTGTTGGAGGTTTCACTCCGTGCCATCTAGATGAAAAGGAATCGACAATGGAGCCGGCTGCGTGCTTTCCCGCAGGGTTTGACCGCCTGGAATATCAGACCGTCTCCGCTTATTCGATCGGCAATGCAGCCGCCTGCTCCCAGGCCAAGCGTGGCCATGCATCCCACCGGCAATGGGCCGTTCGAGAAAAATACCGGAAATGGGGGGGCGGCTTCGGGAAACCCTTCATTACTGCAATCGACTTCCCCGGCCAGCGTCACGGCCAATGGCACAAGCGCTTTCCTTCCGCGGTCCTTCACCGGTCCCCTTAGGCTTGGGCGCGGTCAGTGTCCGGCTGCCAGGGACCACTTCGTCCGAATGGTTCACGCGCCCAATCGCGTGAGCAGCGGAGCGATCCATATCAGCTTACGCGGCGCGGCTTGTACGGCGCCGCAAGCCAGAATGGCCAAACGTAAATAGATCTCGCGTAGTTCTTGCGCAGGCCGGAGAAGAAGATGAGAATCCGTAGAGGGTTCGCAGCCAGCTTCGTATATTGGCTCAGGGCAGGGGTGCTCGGGCTGGCGTTTCTCGCTGCGGCCCCCAGCCAAACCGTCACGGTGGCTTTAGGTCCGGTTTTTACGGAGAGCGTGCCGAACCCCTTGGGCGGCACTAGCGGCAACTATTGTCCGCTCTCGGCTCCGGCGGCCGTTTCCGCATTCCATAGCGGCGATCCGATCATGACAATCTGGCTAGCACTTGCCGGGCTTACTTCGCGGGACTCAGTTCTGTTCGCCTTCGGTTACAACGGCACCCCAGAACCCACGCTCGGCGAGAGTTGTGCCGGGGGAACTTTCCAATCAGGAAATACCTATGTGTTCTGTCCCAGCGTGGGAACGGCATCCAGTTTGGGAACATGGGGCCAAAGCTTCTCGTCATTGTTTCCCGGCGGCGGCGGTGCAGGCTCATGGACCCTTGGTATTTACCTGGACGGGTCGGCGTCGCCCATGTACACCATTTCGTTCACCATCCTCAGCAGCGGCGGCAACTCGAGCCCGGCGATTGTTTCCGTGGCCACCGCTGACGCTGGCCCGGCGATTTCGCAGAACGATTTCATCGTCATCAAGGGTGTGAACCTGGTTCCGGCCAATACGCCGGCGAGCGGCGCCATCTGGAGCAGCGCTCCCTCCTTCGCTTCCGGACTGATGCCCACCCAGCTCGGCGGCATTAGCGTCACGGTCAATAACAAAGCGGCGTTCGTGTATTTCTTTTGCAGCGCCGCCACGGACCCGGCCTGCCCGCAGGACCAGCTCAACATTCTGACTCCGCTCGACAACACCACCGGTCCCGTGCCCGTGGTGGTGACGAACGCAACGGTTTCGAGCCCGGCGTTCACCGTCAACATGCAGGCGGTGGTGCCCTCGTTCCTATTGTTTTCGATAGCAGGGTACATAGCGGCGACGCATGCAAACTACACTCTGGTCGGCCCCGCGAGTCTCTATCCGGGATCTTCGACGCCCGCCACGCCCAAAGAAGAGATCGCTCTGTACGCGGTTGGCTTCGGGTTGCCGGCGACCGCATTGGTCAACGGGTCGGCGAATCAATCCGGGGCGCTGCCGGTGCTGCCGGCGTGCCTGGTGGGGGGAACGGCGGCGACAGTGGATTACGCGGGAGTGATCAGCCCCGGCCTCTACCAGGTGAACCTCACGATTCCGGCCACGGCCGCGAACGGCGACAACACCGTCAGTTGCACCTACAACGGCGCTATCACGCCGGTGGGGGATCTGATCGCGGTGCAGTCGAATACACCGGCTCCAACCCTGACCATAATGACATCGGGCACCGGCAGCGGCACGGTCGGCTCTTCTCCCGCCGGGACCTCGTGCGGGTCGGGCTGCCTGAGCTTCGCCGCGGGAACCGTGGTCACGTTGACGGCGACGCCGAACGCGGGCTCCACGTTTGCCGGATGGTCGGGCGCCTGCTCGGGAACTGGCAACTGCACTGTGACATTGATCTCCAGCGCGGCGGTTACCGCGGCATTCAACCGGTCCTCGGCGCCGGCGACGATCGTGGTTTCCCCAACCTCGATTGCCCTGCCGGCGGGCCAGCTCACTCAGTTTACGGCGACGGCGCTGGATGCCGCCGGGAATTCCATGAGCGGGGTGGCGCTCACATGGACTTCGAGTAGTCCAGGTGTAGCCAGCATATCGAGCACGGGGTTAGCCAGCGCCGCAACTATCGGCACCACGAAAGTCAGCGCGTCGGCAGGCGGAGTCAGCAGCATCGCCGCGCCGCTGATGGTGGTGAGTGCCGGTGTGCAGTTCACGGATGGCGGCAACATCACGTCTACCATGGTTGCCGCCGCTCCCAACGGAAATGTCGATCTGGTTTGGGGTCCGCCCACCAGCGGTTCGGGCGTGTCCTTCGTCACATTCCCGGACGGCGTAACGTTCTCTCCGGAACTCCTTTTGCCTAATTCGAACTTATCCGGGCAGCCGGCTGTGGCAGTCGGTCCCAGTGGTAACATCGTCGCTGCCTGGGGCTCCACGTTGGTGGGATCGAACGGCCTGGGCTTGTTTGGCAATGTTGCGCTAAGCGCGTCCGCCGATGGTGGCAAGACGTTCTCTTCGCCGGTGAATGCCACGAATATCGTCCAGAACATTTATGGCAATGGGGCATCGACCTTCGCCGATCCTAAGATGGCACTCGATCAAGCTGGAAACGTCCATCTTGTGACAACGCTTGCGCGCAGCCTGAGTGATGGTCTGTTTGATATTCTGTATTCCCGCTCGGGCAACGGGGGCGCGTCCTTCACCGGCCCCACCTCCGTTTTCAATGCGCGTTCCTCCAATTCCGCGGTCTACGCACCGGTTGTGGCCGCCAGCAGCGCTAATGTGTACCTTGCCTGGTCGCTGGTCCCCCTTGGGGCATCGCCCGCGACCATTATGTTCATGCGCTCGACTGACGGCGGAAGTACCTTCCAAACGCCGCTCACTGTCGGCCAAACGGGCGGGTGTGAACTCAACTGCGCCAGCATGGCGGTGGACGGCACCGGTGCGATCACGGTGGTTTGGGGGAACAGCGGCGTGTGGTTCGCCCGCTCCACCAATGGCGGCGCCTCCTTCTCCGCGCCGGCGCAGATCGCGAACACGAGATTCTCGGACTTGAGTCCGGTATTGGCAGTCGATTCGCAGGGCGGGCTTTACGTCGTTTTCACAAGGGTCCCACAGCAAGCCCCGGGGATACAGACGGACATTTACTTCACTCGTTCCGCTGACGCAGGCAGCACCTGGTCCGTCCCGGTAAATCTCTCATTCACCTACAGTGAAAACTCCACTTCTCCGTGGATAGCGGTTGACGGGAACGGCAATATTAACGTGGTGTGGATGGAGCAGCCGGCGCCCGGAAACTTCTCGACCCTGAACGTTTATTACCGGCGCGCCAAGTGAGTCCCCTGGCCGGATTCGGGCTGTGCCAGCGCGATTCCGGCATCGCATCGAACGCAGAGGTCGACAAACGAAGCGCCGAACTCTTCGCCAATCGAGCGCGATATCGGCGGCTACCGTGGGTTCGATTCCGTTGGCAAAGTCGCGTTCGCTGGCCGGGGCCGTTCCGGGCAGGCCCCACCGGGTCTCCGCATTTCGTTAGCTCGACCTTGAGTGAGCTTTACGCCAACCCCATTTTGCGATCCTGTGCGCGATGGCTCAGTGATGGGATATTCGAAAGCGTGGGCGCCAGGCGTGGACGATATGGAGAGGTCCGGTGTGATGCCGGTGCCGGGACGGTAGAGGCGCGGGGGCACTCGGGCGCAGGAGTCTATGCGGAATCGGGAGACTCAGTCTCCGGGATGGTACTTGCGCTCGGTGTGCCCCTTGAACTGCGCGGGGTAAAAGTAAACCTCCCGCAAGCCGCCGCTGGCATAGCGCTGAGCTTCATCGTTGAAATGCCGGGAAGCCGGATTGCCGCTCTCCCCGCCGGCAGTCACCGCCTTGGCGCGCACGGCCTTGCCGAACTCGACCACGGCCACGAAGCTGTTGCCGCTGGTGCCATACCACTTCCTGGTGCCCGGATAGGGGCGCGCTCCGAAGGAGGCTAGCGAGCCCCAGGTCCCCGAGGGGAAGCCCACCGGAATGCTCAGCATGGCGTCGTCGAAATGCGGCGCGATGTCGTCGTTCAGGCGCTGGAATCGATTGATATCGCCCCAGGGCGTCTTCCAACTCCCGAAATCGGCCGCGAGCCGTTCGGACGCCGTCACCAGGGCGCGCAGGAGTTGCTCCGGCGGCACGCTGGCGAAGGGACCGGCGCCCGTGCCACCGCCCAAACTTCGCCGAACTTCCTCGCCCCAGTAGATTGCGAGCGACGTCGGGACGGAGTCCACTCCCCATCGCAGATCCCACTTGCGCAGGAGGGCGATCTGCGCGGCCGTCTTGGCTTTCAGCGGGTCGGAGTCCGGAATCCCGTCCCACGCCTTGATCAGCGCAGGGATGGGTTTTTCGAACCATGTGAGATAGGTGTCGTACGCCGCGGCGATCAGGGAGTCGAGCGTGAAATCCTTCGCGTTCCCCAGGAGCTGGACGGCGTGCAGCCCACGCGCGGATTCACCGCCGGTCTCGACGTAGGCGGGGTAATCTTCCTTTTTGAGGCTGCCGGGCCCGGCCGCGGACCATGGCCAGTCATTGGAGTTGTAAAGCCAGCCGCTCTTCGGGTTGAGCAGGTGCGGCGTCTCATCCACATTCAGAAGTCCCTTCCAATCCGTCGCCGGATTGCTTCCATCCACCGGCCTGGTCCAGTCGAAGCTGGTATCGCGCCGCGGGATGAAGTTGCCGTGAAAGTAGGCGATGTCGCCGTCGGCATCGGCGAAGACGGTGTTGTTCGACGAGTTGGCTTTCAGTTCCATGGTCTGGCGGTAGGACCTGTAATCCTTGGCCTTGGTCCGCGTGAAAGACTGTATCAGCGCTTTGATGGGCTCCTGCATCAACCGGATGGCCACCCATTTGCCGTTCGCCTCCCGAACGACGGGCCCGTGATGCGTGCGATAGACGGTGAATTTCTTTTCGGCCATCCCGTGGCCGGTCTTGTACGGCACCGCGATCCCGGCCGTCACCATGGGGCGCTCCTCGCTCCCGTACCTGTAATAGTAGCGATCTCCCTTCTTAATGACCGTTTCGAGATACTCATCGACCGCATCCACGCCGCTCGAAGTGTGCATCCAGCCGGCGCGTTCGTTGAATCCCTGGTAGACGAAGAACTGGCCCCATGTCACGGCGCCGTAGGCATTCAGCCCTTCGTCGCTGGTCATTTGCAGTTCGCTGCGGAAGTAGAACGAGGTGTGGGGATTGATTAACAGCAGCGCGTGATGATCGCGCGTGTTCGAGGGTGCGATGGCGGCGCCATTCGATCCGCCGGGCTCGGGGGCGTGCTCCGCAACCGCGGGTTCCTGGCTCACGGTAGTCTTGCCGTAGAACGCCTCAAGCTGGCTGAGGTCGATCCGGTCGATGTCGCCGCCAAGAGGAACGCTCCCTTCGGTCAAGGAAAGCGCCATCCAGGGTTCGAACCGCTGGATCACTCGCGGCTTCACCTCGGGGTGCTGGTAGAGGTAGTAATTCAGCCCGTCGGCGAACGCGTCCATTAACTTCTGGAGCCATGGCGGGCTGGCCGCGTATTCCTTCTTCAGCTCCGCGGGGTCGATGAAGAGCTTCATCCGCAGATCCTGGAAGATCCTCGATTCACCCTCGGCCTCTGCCAGGCGCCCCAGCGAGATGAGGTAATTCGTCTCGACGCGATTTAAGTCGTCCTCCGCCTGGGCGTACTCCACGCCGAAGACCGCCTCGGCGTCGGTTTTTCCGTGGATGTGAGCGATGCCCCAATCGTCGCGAACGATGGTAACGCTGGCGGCCTCTCTCTCCCAGCGCGCGACCTCTGGGTTTTTGGCGGCCAGGAGGACAATAGACGCGGTTACTACAGGGAGGACTAAGAGAAGTTTCGGAAGGGAGCGATTATCCTGCATCAGGCAACCGTTGGAGATGTGTTTGTAGCTTCACAAGACGGTAGTGCGATGGCTAATTTCAAACCTAAGATGAACTTGGACCTCAGACCAGCATTCTAAACCCGCACTCCCCCCAAGACAACGCGCCCCCATCAGGGTCAGGCTGCCCGGCGACGTCAAAGGGGCGGTCCATCCAGTTAATTGTTTCCAGCGCCAAAAAGGCCGGCGAGGTGAGAGATGGCTGGGCGGCCCTTCGATCTGAAGTCGGTCGCCGGCCTTGAGGTCGTCTTTGTCGGACGAGCGACCGTGGGCACTGCCTCACGGAGGAAGAGGATTATAGTTCGCGTTTTCTTCGCTACGGAGTCAGCCCTCCCAAGTCACGTCTTTTGGCTCCTCTGTTCGTGAAATCACGCTCCCGGCTAAGAGAACTGCAATAATAGCTCCATAAACCCTATGACGAAGAGCCCGGTTTTTCTTGTCCTAACGGCGATTCTGGCGATGGGCGCGCAGGAATCCTCAACGCAACCTCCAACACCATCTCCGCGGGAGACAAGCGCCACCGTTAGCGGGCGCATTACCGACGCACAGGGAAATCCGGTCGTGGGCGCATCGGTCGGACTCAATCCAATGGACGGCCTAGGTGCGAGTCACCAGGTCGTTACCGGCAAGGATGGCGCATACGAGATCGCCGATGTTTCGCCGGGAACCTATATTCTCTGTTCAGTGAAGGCTGGGTATTCCCTTACGTTTTTCGGTTCCCACGGCGGCGTCGGCTCGACAGTCTCTCTGAAAGTCGAAGCCGGCAAGGCCAAAACCGGCATCGATGTCCAGCTACTGCCGCCGGCATTCATCGCGGGGACGGTTTTCGATGCATCCGGTCAGCGGCTGCCCTTCGCACGGGTCACGTTATTCACCTGGCAGCGATACACGCCGGACCCGGAGGTGTCGCCGAAAGGCACTTACTCAGCAAACGCACAGGGCGATTACCACATAGATAATCTTGGCGCCGACACCTTCTACGTACTCGCGGCTCCGCCACTGGGCCAGAGCGCGGCTAAGGCCGGCCTGGGGCCGGACAGCCGGCAAAGCGTTTTTGCCTATTACCCGGGCGCTGCAACTCTTGCGCAAGCCATCCCGTTGATTCTCAGGACGGGAATGCCTCTGGCAGGTATCGATATTCATTTGCGCGCTACGGCTGCCCATGCCGTTCATGGCACCCTTGCGGGGGGATCCGGCTTCCAGGTAAATCTGCTGCCCACGGGAAAATCGATATGGTCCACGTTGTCCTTCGCGCTGCCGGTTGCATCCGGGCAGTTCCGATTCGACGGCATCGAACCAGGCGCTTACGAAGTCATCGCCGTCAGTCCTTCGGGCGAGTTGTACTCACGGGTTCACGTTGACGTTGGCGAGACCGATGTCGACTTGATGGCGCTCGCCGTGCAACGGTCGCCAACGGTCAAAGGGTCGTTCATCGTGGAGGGCGGAAAGCAGAAAGTCGCGGAGCCGGCTATCGTTCACTTGCGGCCCCTTGAGACGTATCCAATCTGGCTGCCGCAAGGCCAATCGGACACGGAAGGTTCATTCCAGATCGAGAATGTCGTGCCCGGCAGGTACACCGTAGATATCACTCACCTGCAGGAGTGGGCGTTGTTGAAGGAGTGGCACTGGGGAGGCAAGGAAGTGACGGATGGGTCGATAGACGTGGCTCCGGCGGAGGACCGCAGACTGGAAGCGGTTGTTTCGTTCACTGGCGGCTCAGAGGGGGGTGTAGTGACAGACGGCGCCGGTAAGCCTATGCCTCTCGCGACCGTAGTGACCATTCCGGACGGTCACGGCAGTCCGGATGAAATATATGCAGAGTTGACCGGCAAGGACGGAACCTTTCTGGAGCGGAACCTGCCACCGGGCCGATACATGGTGATCGCCTTTACCAATTTTGACCTGCGAAAGCTGAATCGCGAGTTCCTGGCGCCATTCGAGCGATACGCCGAACGACTGGAGATTCACCCGTTGCAGCGAGCGAGCGTTGCGCTGCGGCCCATGTCAGCGACGCAGTAGGGCACCGCTACGGCTGGTTTCGAATCATCTTTATAGCCAGCTCCCGGACGGGGTGTTCAGCCCGACGGAAGTGATCTTGCGACCCGCTTCTGAGAGGTCATCTGGCGCGGAGGGCGGGGCTCGCACCTGACCCTGCAGATACCCTTGCGCTGCCGCCCGCCACCCGCTCTCAGAACGTGATGCCCACCATGAACTCCGCCTGGTTCTGCTGGCTCCCCAGCACGTTGGCCAGGCTGAAATGCTGCGACGTCCAGCGCGTGTAGCGCACCTCAGGCGCAACGTGCAGCATCAGAAAGTGAAAGTCCAGGCCCCCGCCCAGCACGGCGCCCGTGGTCCCCGAATTCTTCAGCGAGCCGAGGCCATTCACGGCCACGTCCTTCCAGCCCTGCAAACGGTCGAACGCCACGCCCGCGTCCGCGTATGGGCGCACAAATTTCGTGCCTTTGAAGCGGTACTTCAGGAGAATGGGGAACTCCCAGGCGTTGCTGGTGACCTGGCTGGAGCCCGATGTCCCCTTCGCCGATTGCACGGTCTCGTAATTCACCCGCCGGTACAGCACGTCGGCCTCGAGGGCAAAGCTCATCGGCAATTTCACCTCCACCGTCGGTCCCAGCAGGTAGCGCTGCGGGTGTTCCACGGCGCTCAAATTGGAAGTGTTACTAACCGCGCTGATGAAATCCGTAAGCGGAACTCCGGCCTTCGCACCGAAGGAAACGGGTTGCGCCGGGAGCGCCGCGGCGGCGAGCAGTAGCAGGAATAGTGGTCTCATGTCGTCTCGCAAAATCACATGCGCAGGGTGAAGGATTCGCCCAGGTAGATGCGCTTCACTTCCGGGTCGCGCTCCAGGGCTTCCGGACTGCCGGCGCGGAAAATCCGGCCGTTGTTGATGATGTAGGCGCGGTCGGTCACCATCAGGGTTTCGCGCACGTTGTGATCGGTGATCAGAATGCCGATTCCTGTGCGCTTCAACTCGAAGATGATGCGTTGCAGTTCCAGCACCTGGATGGGGTCGATGCCCGAAAACGGCTTGTCCAGCAGCAGGAAGCTGGGATCGATCACCAGCGAGCGGGCGATTTCCACGCGCCGCCGCTCGCCGCCGGAAAGCGTGAAGGCTTTGCTGGTGCGGACTTTTTCCAGGCCCAACTGGTCAATCAGTTGTTCCATCTTCTGGCGCCGCTCGCGGCTGCGTAGCGGCAGCGTCTCCAGGATGGCCATGAGGTTGTCTTCCACGCTGAGCTTGCGAAAGACCGAGGCTTCCTGCGGCAGGTAGCTGATGCCGCGCTTGGCACGCTGGTACATGGGCAGGCCGGTGATGTCGCGGTCGTCCACCAGGATGCGGCCGGCTTCGGGGCTGATGAGCCCCACGATCATGTAGAACGAGGTGGTTTTGCCGGCGCCGTTGGGACCCAGCAGGCCCACCACTTCACCCTGCTGGACGTGCACCGAGACGTCGTCCACCACCCGCCGCCCGCGATAGCTCTTGGAGATGCCAACCGTCTCCAACTTGCTCATCTTACGGCTACTTGCAGGCTCGATCGATTCGACTTTGGGCAGGCTGCCCGGACTGGCCATTAACCAGCAGCCTACCATCGTTGGAGTAGTAGGTCAAACTCTGGCCTTCGGTCGAGCCCTTGCAGCTATCCTCGAATTTCGGCCGGCCGCCGCTCAAAACCACCTTTTGCTCGCCGGTGTAGTACTCGGCGTGCTGGCTGGTGCCCACGCGGTTGCGCGTCTGGCTCGTCCAGCGGATGCTCACGTTGCCATCGGCGAACGCCTTTTCGAGGCGCGAATCGGCGTTGGCATCGGCCAGGGTGGCGTGCAGCAGGGAGCTCGCGATCCGCATGTCCAGGTGGTCCAGCGTGACGCCGCCGGAGTACACCGCGAGGCGGTCGTCATCGGTGTAGACCAGGTGCGGCGCGTGCACCACCGTCGAGACCGCCGCTTTGGCCGGCGCCTTCTTCGCGCCCGCGGCCGCCGGGGCATCCTTCTTGGGCTCGTCCCAGAAGGTGGTCACCACGTGGCCATCGGCTTTAAGGATGCGCTTGCGGCGGTCCACGTCCACGGCGTCGGCGGTGATGCGGTTGGCGCCCTGCCACATGGTCACGTTGCTCTCGTAATGGAACACGTGGTTCTGGTCGCGCGACTCCATCTTGTTGGCCTGGGCGTTGAGCGGTTCGTCGCCATTCAGCATCTGCGAGTTCTTCTTGGAATCGTGCTCCGGCATGCGGCTGGAGGTCACGTTGCCTTCGGCGATGAAGTCGCCGGTGCGCTGGTCCATGTGGATGCGGTCGCCGCGCGTGCTCCCGCTCCCGTCGGACATGCGGGCGCCGGTATCCAGCACGATGGCATCGTTATCGAGCGTGGCTTTGGCCGCGCTGGCCTTGCGGTCGCCCTCGTTGTAGGTGAAGTTGCCGAACTGCTCGGTCTGGGTCATCTTGCCGGTGGCGGGGTCGAAATGCGCCACCAGGCCCTTGCTGGCCGTGGTTATGACGGAGCGGTTGTGTTTCTTCTCTTCGGCGGTGGGATCGGTGCGGGTCTTGGAGTTGTCGACATTGAGCTGCTGGAGGCGGTTATCGGGCCCGTAGAAGATGGTCATGGCGCTGCCGTCCAGCAGGCGGTGGTGTTGGGTGGCCGCGTTGGGCTGGAACTCGAGGGTGCCCGGCGCGCTGGTGGACACGCGCTCGATCTCGCGCCCGCCGGGCCGCATCCGCACCTCCAGGCTGTTGCTTCGCAGTACGTGGGTTTCGCTCAGGTCGCGACCCGCCACCGGCAGCGGTTTGGCATCGACTTCGGCATGGCCGTTCGCCACCACGCGGGCCAGCGAGCTTTCCTTGTCCTGAATATTGAACGCCATTTCGACGTGGTCGCCCGTGACCGTGGTCTCGGCGGTCTGCGCGGTGGATACCAGGCGCGCATTGCCCTGCGCCGCAATGGCCTGCACCAGGCCGGTGGTGTTGTAGTCCACCACCACGTGGTCCGCGCTGTAGTGCAGTTTGCGTTTGTGGACGTCGTCGATTTCGGTGCCGTGGGCGTGCTCCGAAACGATCTGGTGAACGGTGTGGTGGACCGTCTTGCCGTCGTCGGTCACCAGCAGGTGGATCACCACGTTTTCGCCGTCCATGGCAGTGCCGCCGCGCACCATTCGTCCCCAGGGCGTGAGGAACACATCGGAGGTGGCCTCGCGGTAAACCAGGTTGCCGGCCTCGATCTTCATGGGCTTGGCGTTGGGGCCCTCGGGGCACCAGTTCACTTCGACCGCGGTCTTCAGTTCCAATTGTCGGTCGGTGGGGTCGTAGATAGCGCCCACCGCCTGGCCATCTCCGTGCTCGAAGGTGAAATGGGTGGGCTTGTCGGTCTCGGCGCGGCCGGTATCGGTATCGAACGTCACGGCCGAGCTTTCCACCGTGACCGGCTTGCGTTCCGGCTGCCCCTGCGCCGGCATGTTGAGCGTGATGCGGACCGCGCCTTCGGAGTACATGCGGTGGTCATTCTGGAACAGCGTGGCCGCATCGCTCTGTACCAGGTCGTAGAAAGTGCAGGCCTTGTTGTAGAGCTTGAGCTTCACGTCCGCCAGGTCGATATGCTGCGAATCGCGGATGGCCTTGGTTTCGCGGGCGGTAACCTCGACGCGGGCGCAGGGATCGCCCTGGCCTTTCTTCACCCAATGGAAGTCCTGATTCAGCGATTGCAGATCGCTGGGCAGGGCCATTGGCTTGGGTGGCGCCTGCAACCGCATCTTTTTATGTAGCGCTCGATACTTGAGGCCGACGCCAGTGAGAATTACGGCGATCGCCACCAGCAGGAGCCAGCGCGTGCCTCGCATGGGGTAACCCCAGTATAACCCGCCACATCGGGGCACGGGCCGTCGGCGCTCCCCAGTCGCCAACGTGCCTCGGCCGGGAGCGCCCGCCCGCTCGCCCCGCATTTTTTTACAATCCCCGGCACGCCATGTTCGGCGAGAATGGCCCTATGGCAAACAAAGTTCAACCGATTCCCGAGGGGTTCACAACGCTAACGGCGTACCTGCTGGTGGCCGACGCGGAGAAGGAAGTCGCGTTCGCCAAGACCGCTTTCGACGCGAAGGAGGTCCACATTTCCCGGCTCCCCGACGGCTCCATCATGCATGCCACGCTAAAGGTCGGCACGTCAATGCTGATGCTCGGCCAAGTGCGGGGCGACATGAAGCCGGTGCCATCTATGCTTTACATGTATGTAGAAAACGTGGACGCGGCCTACCACAAGGCCGTGAAAAGCGGCGGGAAACCGGTGCACGAGCCGGCCGACCAGATCTATGGCGACCGCTCCGGGGCCGTCACCAGCCCCACTGGCATAAGCTGGTGCATCGGCACCCACATCGCCGACGTGTCCGAGGAAGAGATGCAAGCTCATATGAGCAAGCAGGCCAGCGCCGCGAGCTAGCGATCCCTATTGCTCGCCGAAGCGGACCACCAGCGATATCCGCCGGTTGCGCGGATCGTCGGGCGTGCCCGGCAGCAGCGGCTTCTGATCGGCGAAGCCGCGCACTTCCACCACCTGGCTCGGCGGCATGCCGAAGCTGTGCAGCAGGCGGCGGGCGGCGTTGGCGCGGTCGGCCGCGAGTTCCCAGTTGCTATACCCCGTGGTGGCGTCGGCGTTGCGGAAGGGGCGCGCGTCGGTGTGGCCCTCGATCACCACCTGGTTGGGCATTCTGCCGATTTCCCGCGCCAGAATCGACAACATGCGTTCCCCTTGGGGCGTCGGCGAGGGGCTGCCGGTTACGAAAAAAAGACCCTGCTCGGTTTCCATGAGGTCGATGCGCAAGCCCTCGCCGGTCACGCTAAAACGCACGTGGCCGCTTAGCTTCCGGAACTCCGGCATCTGGCGCAGCGCTTCCTCGATTTGTTTCTGAATCTGGCCGGCGCGCGCGGCGAGCGATTCACCCGCGTTGGCGCGGCCTGCACCCAACTTGTGGGTGAAGCCGCGCGGGTCCTTGAAGTAGCCGCTCACCGATTCCCGCACCACTTTGCTCGAGTTCATCATCCACAGCACGATGAACAGCGCCATCAGGGCCGTTACGAAATCGGCGTAAGCGACTTTCCAGGCGCCGCCGTGGCGCTCCGCTTCGAAGGCCCGGCACGGGGGATACTCCGAGGGCGGCTGGATGCTTTCCAGCGACGCGGGCTCCTCAGCTTGTGACGGCTTCACCAACCGGCGCCTCCGCTTCCTGCAACTCCACGGGCTCGCCCACCTTGGGCAACGGCGGGATCTTGGCCTCGCGTTTGAAGGTGGCCTCCATCTGCACGAACGACGGTCGCAGTTCGACCGGAATGGAGCGGCGCGCATACTCCGCCGCCAGCAGCGGGGCGGCGCCGCGGGCGAAGGACACGATGGCGGTACGCAGCACTTGCAGGAACTGGCTCTGCGCCTCGTTGAAGTGTTCCATGCGGGCGGCTGCCGGACCCACCAGGCCGTAGCACAGCAGAATCCCGAGGAAGGTTCCCACCAGAGCCGCCGCCACCTTCTGCCCGACCTCTTCCGGCGCGCCGCCGATAGTTTGCATGGTGATGACCACGCCCAGCACAGCGGCGATGATTCCCAGACCGGGAAGGGCATCGGCCAGGGAGTGGAGCGCGCCCGCCGGTTCCCGTCCGCCGCGCCGCTGGATTTCGATATCCAGATCCATCAGGCGGTCCAATTCGTGCGGCGTGGTGATGCCGATCACCAGCATGCGTACGGAATCGCAGACGAAATCGCGGGCCACGCGGTTCTTCAGGAACGCCGGGTAGCGGGACATAATGGGGCTCTTCTCTGGGTACTCGGCGTCGGTTTCCAGCAGGGCCATTCCGGCGCGATGGCCGAACTGGAAGATCTCATAAAGCATGCGCAGGTGCAGCAGGTAGTATTTCGGCGTGTAGGGAGAAGGCTTTAGTGCTGCCCCAAAGCCGCGCACCATGCGGCGAATCATGGCCGGAGGATTGGCCATCAAGGTGATGCCAACCGCCGCCCCGCCGACGATCAGCAGCTCCGACGGCTGCAACAGAACGTACGGATTCCCTTTTTCCAAAAGGAAACCACCCAGTACGGCTGCGAAAACCAGAACCAATCCAAGTAGCGCCAGCATAAGGACGTGGGCCGATCGTACTAGTACTGAAGCTATTCATATCGACCCGGATTCGGGAAGCTTTAACGCGCTGGGCGAAGTGGCGCCGGAAATACGTTCGTGGCGCGAACCGGACGCGCCGCCACTGCCGCCGCCGCGCTGGGCTATCCTATGCTGAAATGCGACTTCTTGAAGCGTTGTTCAACATTCTAAAGGCCTATTTCCGGTACCGCGGATTTGTGAAGCAGGTTAGCACGCGCGGTCCGCGGGGAATGATGTGGGACTCATTCGAAACGGGCGACTACCAGATGGCGTTCCAAATGGACGCGAACCTCTTCCTCCGCGGCACCTCGCTCATGCAGATGGGCGTCTTCGACGAAGCCGAGAAGCGCATGTGCAAGTGCGTCGATACGGCGCCCAATCCCAAACTGGGGGCCGTCGCGAACATCGGCCTGGGAGAGGTGTACCTTCACCAGGAGCGCTACGAACCTGCCCAGCAGTGCTTTCAGCACGCCACCATCCTGTGGCCAGAGCGGGGCTCAACCAACCGGGAGTTCGCCGAAGTCTGGCTGCGCCGCGGCGACGGCCCCGAGGAGGCGCTGCGGCGCGCGCGCCTGGCGGTGGATTTGGAGCGCGCCGGACCGGGCCTCTCGCCGGAAACGAAGGACGCCAACCTCAGCGTCAATCTGGCCACCCTCGCCTGGGCCGAGGCGGTCAACTCCCACGACGCTGCTGCTGTCGAGAAGTTGTGCGCCGAAGCCGTGAGCCTCTACGCCAAGACACCGGTTTCCTACAAAGCCCAGGTCCACTGCCATTGCGGGCTGGCCTACTCGGCGCTCGGCGACGCGGTCAAGGGCGGGGAGCATTTCGAGGAAGCCGTGCGCGTGGACCCGAAGGGCATTTGGGCCCGCGAATCGATGAGCCTGGCCGCGGATCTGGTGAAATGAAGCCGATGAACGAGGTGCGATGGTGGGAACTCGAGGACGCCTTCGGCCCCGCGACCGAGGTCCCGGACTTGCTCGCCGCCGTGTCCACGGCGCGGCGATTCTCGAAGCCATTCTGCAAGCCCACGCCCAGTTCGCAGCGGATCTTGATCACGGGGAGGACGCGACACGCGGTTTGGCGGGCGAGTTGTTGACCGCGTCCGCCGATGCCGATTCCGAGGCAGCGACACTGGTCCGCAACCGGTACTTCGCTGAACCGGAACCGAGCGTGCGTTACCTGTTGCTGAATGGCCTGGCGCGGGTACGCGAGAAGATCGCCGATTGGCGCGAGTTCCTGGACGCCGCTCTCGCCAAGGAGCGCGACACCAACTGCCGGTTGGCGTTGCGTTGCGCCCAGATCCGCGAGACCGCCGCCGCCGCGGAGCCCGCCGCGGTTGACGAACTGGTCGCGATCTTTCTGCAAACCAGCGCTTCCGATTTCGTGCCGCATCGCCAGAAGTTTCTGGACGCCATGCAGCTTCTGGGCAGGGACCGCGAATTGGCCGCGCTGCGGCTGGCCTTCGATGGCGCCACCCACCGCGGTCCGGCGCGCCTGCTTGCCGAGCGACTGCTGCGCTTCGTGTTCGACGACCGGCGTAGCGGGTGGGGCCAACTCGCTTTCTCCTACGTCGCCGATCCCAACCCGAAGTCTGCCCCAGTTTTCCCGCGCCGTCCAATTCGCCAATCGCAGCAAACCAACCGGAACCCCAACCGGAAAATCGCCTACTGGGGCCCGGAAGGCGCGGTGCCCGAAATTCCCGCCAAGCTGACCGGGGAACAGCGGTCCCTCCTCACCGCCTTCGCGGAGAAGCCAGTGCTGTGGGAGTTCCGCACGAATCTTTGGGAGCTGTTCGGGCTCCCCGCCAGCGCGGAAGAACTGCGCCAGTTCGTGGCCGCGCGGTCGTGAGCGCAGGCGCTCTCAGGCGCCCAACACCTGCGGCAATCGCGAGAGTTCCTCCGGCGCGCTGTCGTCGGGCACGGAGCACCCGGGCGTCAAAATGTACTTCGGCCCGGCTGCTGCTGCTGCGGCCTTCCACTGCGCGCGGATCTCGTCGGCGGTCAGCTTGCGGTAGTTCACTTCGTCGATGCCGCCGGCGATCACCGACGGGAACCGCTTGCGCACGTCGGCGATGGGAATGCCCGAAACGTGCATCGAGTAGTTGAAGATGGGCGCCGGGAGCCCCTCGAAGAAGCCCAGATAGGGCGGTTCCACGTGGACGTGCAGGAAGTTGAGTGGGGCGCTCGAAAGGGCCTCCAGAATGCGGCGGTCGTAGGGCAGGCTGAACTTGCGGTAATCCTCTGGCGTCATCTCGGCCGCATTGGCGTTGGCCACGGCCAGCAGCACGCCGGAAACGCCCAAGCGAAACGCGCGGCGGGCGTGGGCGATCTCCGACTGCGTGATGGCATCGAGCGCGGCTTCGAGCGCCGCCGGGTTCTCGCTCTTCAGCCGCAGCACTTCCTCTTTTGAGGACAGTTTCTGCGCCACATTCCAGGGGTTGAAGAGGGTCTCGACGATGTAGGCGTCGCCGTTCACTCCGTCGCGAATCAACTCCAGCGCGCGGAGCTGCCGCGGAAACGGGTTGGGATCGGGCTTCAGTTCGTACCAAACGCCCGCGGGTTTGGGATAAGCGAAATCGCTCATCACCTTGACGATGTCGGTGCGATACGCGCGGTGAAACTCGAGCGTCGCCTGGGCGTGGCTCTCGGGCGTCTTCAAGCCGAAGTGGTGCCAGAAGCTGAAAGGCGGCCGGTCGACGTCCGCGCCTTTCATGGCGCGGTCCACGCGCTGCTTGTGCGTCAGACCGGAGCTGCCCCGGGCCAGCGGCGCCAAGGCCGCGGCGAAAAGGAACTGTCTTCTCCGCATCGTGTTTCCCCTTTCACCGGACTATTATGACGCGGCGCGTGCCGCTGCGCACTGGCCGCCTGGCGCGCGACACGGAAGGAAGCTATGTCCCACCCGGAACCACAGGCGTCAGCGAGCCGCCCGGCGCCAGGAACGAGTCGCAGTATGCCAGCGCCTCCAAGGTGTCACAGCCTGGGAATGCCGGGAGGACTCGTCCCCCGCTCGGGCCGCTCGCTGACGCTCGCGGTTCCGAAGGCGCTTCCAAGTCGCGCACCCGCAAACCCTCGCGCAAACACGCGGCTGCGGGCGATTTCGAATATACTGATGTTTCATCCGGCGGCGGGCCACTCCACGCGCCGCCGCACCGCTCCGCCACATGCAAACCAACCTGGAATGGCGGCTCCTGGACACGGGCTTCCTGAGCGCGGCTGAAAACATGGCGCTCGACCGGGTCCTGCTTGAATCCCGCGCCGAGGGCCAATCCCCCAACACGCTCCGCTTCCTGCAGTTCTCCACGCCCAGCGTGCTGGTGGGCTGCCACCAGCAACTCGATCAGGAGGTGCGGCTGGAGTTCTGCCGCGAGCGCGGCCTGGAGGTGAACCGGCGCATCACCGGCGGCGGCGCCATCCTCTTCGAACCGTGCCACATCGGGTGGGAGATCATCGCCAGCCGCGACGACGCACGCTTTCACGAGACGCCGGCGGCCCTCTCCGAGCGCTTCGCGCGGGTCTTCTGTGCTGCGCTCGCCGTGCATTGCGGCCTGCAGGCGTCCTTCCGCCCGCGCAACGATATCGAGGTGCGCGGGCGCAAGATCGCCGGCACCGGCGGCACCACCGAAGGCGCGGCGTTTCTGTTTCAGGGCACGCTGCTGGTGGACCTGGACATCCCCACCATGCTGCGCGCACTCCGCGTCCCCATGGAGAAGCTCAACGCCCACGAGATCGATTCGCTGCGGGAGCGCGTCACCACCATGCGCGCCGAGCTGGGGTACATGCCGGATGCCGCCGCCATCAAGGAAGCCGTGGCGCGCGCCTTCGCGGCGGATTTCGGCGTCACCTTCACGCGCGCCCCGCTGACGCCCGGTGAGCGGGAACGCCTGCGCGAGGCGCTGCCCGAGTTCCAATCCGAGGGCTGGATCGGCCGCCGCACGGGAGGCAGCTCGCGCCACATGCTGAAGGCCATTCACCGTGGGCGAGGCGGCGTGATCCACCTGCTGCTGGATGCCGATGCCGCGCGCGGGCGCATCCGCTCGGCCAATCTGCGCGGCGATTTCTTCGCGTCGCCGGCCCGCGCCGTCTACGATCTGGAGAGCCGCTTCAAGGACGCGCCGGCGCGCATGGACGCGGTGGAGCAGATTCTGGCGGAGTTTTTCGGCGGCGCCCCCGGTCCGTTCGCTTCGCTCGGTGCGGGCGATTTCGCGGGCGTCTTTCGCAAGGCCCTGGACAAGCTGCCCTACCTCGGCCTGGGGTTCAGCCACGAGGAGACCAACGATCTGTTCCCGGTGTGCGGCAGCCTCCCGGACATCATGAAGCAGGAGTGGGGCTGGTTCCTGCTGCCCTACTGCGCCAAACACCTGGAATGCGTGCTACGCCAGCAGGATGGCTGCGACGAGTGCAGCCTGTGCACCATCGGCGAAGGTTACGGCATGGCGCGCGCGCACTCCCTGAAGCCCGTCACCATTTTGAACTTCGAGAGCCTGCGCGAGCAACTCGGGCGCATCCGCGTCGCGGAGCGCGGCGGCTTCATCGGCTGCTGCTGCGAGGGCTTCTACTCCAAGCATGCGCGCGATTTCGAAAGCGCCGGCGTGCCCGGCATCCTGGTGGGCATGGACAGCACCACCTGCTACGACCTGGGCAAGGCGCGCGACGCATATCACGGCGGGTTCCAGCATCAGACGAACGTTAACCTGCCGCTGCTTCAGAAGCTGCTGGCGGTGCGCGAGGCTGGGCGATGACCGCCCGCTGGGACGCTATCGTAATCGGCGCCGGCCCGGCCGGCTCGTCGGCCGCGTTGCCCATGGCCCGCGCCGGACTGCGCGTTCTGATAGTCGAACGGCGCCGCCGCGTAGGCTTCCCAGTGCAGTGTGCCGAGTACATTCCGCGCATCCTCGCGGGGGAGGTGGATGCGCCCGAAGCCGCCATAGCGAAACCGGTGGCCACCCTGCGCACGTACATCTCCGGTGAACTCGCTGCCGAAAACGAGTGGCCCGGCGTCATCCTGAACCGCGAGGCGTTCGACCGTCACCTGGCGGAGCGCGCCGTGGCGGCGGGCGCTAAGCTGTGGACCGGGTGCGCGGTGTCCGACGTGGAGGATGGCGCCGTCACGGTGGGTGGGCGGCGGATCGAAGCCGGCGTGATCGTGGGCGCGGATGGGCCGCTATCGCTGACCGCCCGCTCCATGGAGTGCGCACCCGCGGAGTTCGTCTACAGCTTGCAGGTGGAAGCTCCGCTCGCGGCGCCCATGCGGCACAGCGAGGCGCACTTCCGGCCCGAGTTCCTGGCCGGATACGGCTGGGTGTTTCCCAAAGGCGCCTGGGCCAACGTCGGAGTCGCAGTTGCGCGTCCCGCTGCCGTGCGCCTGCCGCGATTGCTGGACGGGTTTCTGGCCTCCCTCCGCGAACGCGGCGTGGTTGCACCCGGCGCCACCCGCGCCAGAACCGGCGGACTGATCCCGGTGGGCGGCCCGCCTGAGCGCACGGTGCGCGGCCACCGCGTGCTGGCGGGCGACGCGGCGGGCCAGACCGACCCCATCACCGGCAGCGGCATCCCCGCCGCCATTCAGTGCGGGCAAGCCGCCGGCACGGCCGCCCTAGGCTCGCTCGAATCCTATGAAGAGGACTGGCGCGGCCTGTTCGAACATTCGCTGCGCCGCGCCTTGCGCCATCGCCGCGCGCAATGCGCCGAGTGGGGACAGGGGAGTTTCGAGCGCCTGATCCGCCGCACGTGGATTGCATTTCCGGAGTGTTTTCATGCCCGCTGAGCCTCTCGACCAATTGCTGGCGCGCGCGCAGGCGCTCTCCTGGGAACGCTTCGGCCGGCGCGTGGTCTTCTATCTGCCGGGCATGTTCATCCAGGATGGCGTGCGTGGGCGGTACCCCGCCGTCTCCATCACCGGGCCGGCCTGCGGGTTGGGCTGCGACCACTGCTGCGGCGAAGTCCTAAAGTCGATGCCCGCCGCGCGGTCGCCGCACGAGTTGGTCGACGTATGCCTGCGCTTGCGCGATGCGGGCGCCGAAGGCTTCCTCATCACCGGCGGCAGCGACGCGCGCGGCCGCCTGCCCTGGAGCCGCTTCCTGGACGCCCTGGCCGAAGTGAAGCGCCGCACCTTGCTGCACCTCAGCGTGCACAGCGGCATGCTGGATGGCCCCACCGCCCGAGCGCTGAAGCAGGCCGGCGTGGACCAGGCCAACGTGGACATCGTGGGCGCGGACGAGACCTGGCGCGAGGTGATGCACCTGCCCGATGGCGCAGCGCTGCTGGAGCAGTCGCTCGAAGCGCTCCAAGAGGCCGGGCTGGACGTGGTGCCGCACGTGGTGATGGGCATCCACGCGGGGCGCATCGTGGGCGAGCGGCGAGCGCTCGAAATGCTGCGTCGCTTTCCGCCGAAACTGCTGGTGTGGGTGGTGCTCATGCCGCTTCCCGCCACGCCTATGGCCGCCGTGCTGCCGCCCACGCTGGAAGAGGCGGCGCGCCTGCTGGGCGAATCGCGCCTGCTGTTTCCGGAGTGCGAGATTTCGCTCGGCTGCGCCCGCCCGCGCGGCGAATACCGCCGGGCGCTGGAGCGCATCGCACTCGACGCCGGAGTGAATCGCATCGCGCTCTACTCCGACGAGACCGTCGAGTACGCCCGCTCGCTGGGCCTCGATGCGAGCTTCCAGCAGGCCTGCTGCTCCATCCGCGCCGGAAGGAACCTATGACGCCACCAACGCAACCCGCCCACCAGGAGAGCCCCGAGTACCTGCGCATCAGCCTGGCCGCGGCCATGACGCTGGGCATCGCTCCAGGACGGTTCTACCGCGGCGCCTGCCTGCACTGCATCAACCTGCTGATGACCTACGACGAAGGCTGCGCCGCCAACTGCTCCTATTGCGGCCTGCAGCGCCGCCGCGAGGGCAGCTATGAGGGCAAGAGCTTCATCCGCGTGCCCTGGCCGGTGATTTCGCTCGACGAGGCGATCGCCCGCTCGCGCGAGCGGCTCTCCGTGGTGAAGCGCGTGTGCCTCTCCATGATCACGCACCCGCGCGTGGCCCGCGACGCCCGCGTGATTCTCGACCGCCTGCACCGGGAGCTTCCCGAGGTGCCCATCTCGCTGCTGTCGAACCCCACGCTGCTGACGCGCGCCGATCTGGAGTTCTTCCGCGACGTCCCCATCGACCGCCTGGGCATCGCCGTGGACGCCGCCACCGAACCCATCTTCGACCGCAACCGCGCCAAAGACGTGAGCGGGCCGCATCGCTGGGAGCGCTACTGGCGCTTCTTCGAGGCGGCGCTCGAGGTATTCGGCCCGAACCGCGTGGGCATCCACCTGATCGTCGGGTTGGGCGAGACCGAGGAGGAGATGATCCGCCTGATCGGCCGCATTCGCCGGGCCGGCGGGTCGACGCACCTGTTCTCGTTTTTCCCCGAAGCCGGCTCGCGCCTGGCCGCGCACTCGCAGCCGCCCGTGGGCCGATACCGGCGCGTGCAACTGGCGCGGTATCTGATCGACGAAGACCTCGCCACCGCGGACAAATTCCGCTTCGACGAGCATGGCCGGCTGGTTTCGTTCGGCGCCGCGCAGCAGCGCGCCGAGCAGGCAACTGCCACGGGCGCGCCGTTCATGACCAGCGGCTGCCCGGACGAAACCGGCGCCGTAGCCTGCAACCGCCCCTACGGCGATTGCAAACCCGGCGACGATATCCGCAGCTTCCCGTTCCAGCCGGACGAGGAGGATTTGGCGGCGATCAAGCGGCAGTTGGAGGCGTAGTGCCGGGAACCGGACGCGTATTCCCGGTGTCTACTTAGGCTGGCCGGAGTGTGGATTATGGGCTTCACGCGCGGGAGGAAACTGCTTCGAATGCTCACGGGCCGGCGCGCGCTCCGGCTCTACCTGGCGTTGCCTTTGCTGGCGGTCCTCTTGTTGACCGCGGGTCTCCGGGTTCACACCTACTTGCTGACGCGCAAAATTCAGGCGGTTCTGTCCGGTCTCGAACGGCTGCGCGTGGATCAAACTTCCGAACAGGAATTGCTGAAGACCGTCCCGTACGTGGTTCGCCGCAGTTTCGAGCGGCACACGTCATCGGGCACGGAAAGGTTCTATTACTATTATGTACGTGTCTCGAACGAAGACGAGATCCTATGGCTGTCTGGAGCGCTTAACACACCTCCGTTTCGATTCCTCTGGCCGTGGCGCGCGCAGGATGGATCGGGAGAACCCTGGACTGTGCCGCTCAGAGGAGCTTACTGGCTGGGGTTCCGGTATGTAGAGTTCGGTGCTTCGGCGTATGTCTTGGCTGGAAGGGTATCGAGTGTCCATTACGTTATTGGCAGGGACATGCTATTCGGCTGGGAGCACGACCCACTGGTTTCCGTCCGGGGCGCCCACGGATTCTGGATGCACCGCGTCATTCCAGTCCCGGTGAGCAGCGCGGACGATGAGAGCCCCCAGTATCGAGTCGGCGGTGATGCGAAACTCCTCTATGTGGCCTACACGCCGGACGCGCCCCGCGAACTGGCCTCGCACGCGTTTCAGCTCGATCTCAGTTGTTTCTGGGACCTCCGCAGATGCGGCTTGGTCCGCGATGTTGCGCCGCTCCTTTGGCGGGACAAGCAGGCCATCGAAGCCAGGACAATTGCGCGGCTGCAAGGACAGGCGAACCGGTGTCCGGACTCGGTTCTAGCGGGCCGGGTGCGAACTCTTCCAGACCTGAACGTCTACCTCTTGGAGGTGATCGGTTCTCGGCGAGGAGCCGGTGATACGCCCACACCGAACTTCCGCCTGTTGACAGAAGTGCGTCGCGGCAGCCCATACGGGCCCTGGACCGATATCCTCGACGATAGGTTCTTTTCTTGGCCGGCGGATCGCGCCGAGCGCCTCCAAGACGCCGTCGCCTCGTCCCTCATGCCCGGTGACAGGGTGCTGGCGTTCACCGGCGCGAGGTTCGAATCCTGCCGGATGGTCCGCGATACTCCTTCGGCCGAGGCTGCGGTTCGAGCCGCCGTCCCCGCACCAAGGCGGATAGAAGACAACACCCAGCCGGGGGTAGGGGCCCGCATGTACCCTGCCCGGTGAACCAGCACCGCTCATCCCCCCACGGATCGACGGCTTGCGCGCCGCGTCCGAGCCTCCGCGAAAGCGACAAGAATCATGTTGCGTTCTTGCCGGCGCGCAGTCTTGGCTCCCGACCGGACAGCCGCAATGCGGCGGCCCGTTGTCTACCGCGCGCGCCGCGTCATGGCGGTCTGCGGTGTAGTCCAGGAACTCGTAGGCGGCGGGGGCGGAGGAGGCGGCTCTTCGGGAACCGGCTTGCGCACCCGGCGGTCCAGGCGATTGGCCACGAAGGCCTCCTTGGCCTTGATGTATTTCGGCGTTCCCGGTTTGCCTTCCACCGTGGCCCATTCCTCGGGCGTGATTTCCTGCACCGTCTGCAAGTACTTCTGGTAGTAATTGCGCAGCCGTTCCTGCACCGGTTTGAGGGAGGAGTGGTACAGCAGGAACAGCACCTCGTCGGGGCGCGCCACGGAGACGATCCGGTACACCTGCGACGCCTTGCGGATGCGCGCCGAACGCAGCGCGGTCTCCAGCTTCTTGGCGCGCGGTTCCAGCTTCTGCCAGAGTTCCACGTCCGCTTTGGGCATGGCGGTCGCGGCCACCAGCGCGGAACGCTCCTTGGGAGCGAACTTCTCGGCTAGGGCGAAGAGGAACGGCCCCAGGCGGGCGGCGCGGGAAGGGTTGTCGTCGGGCAGAAGCCTGGCGAGCTTCTCGAACTTGGCGATGCCGGCGTGATTCAGTTTGGGGCCGGCGAACACAGGGGAGAACAGCTTGAGCAACCCGGCTTCCTCGAGGCCGGCCAGGATCTCCGAGGGGCTGTCTTCCAGGGCGATGCGCTTCAACTCCTCGCCCAGCGCCTTGGCGGAGATGTTCTTCTCCACTGCCGCCTCGCGGGCATTGGCCACCTGCATGGCGGTGCGCTCCTCGATGGTGAAGGCCAGGCGCACGCGGAAGCGGATAAGGCGCAACAGGCGCGACGGATCGTCGTAGAAACCGTAGGGGCTGATGGCACGCAGTTCGCGATGGCCGATATCGGCGAGGCCGTTCATGGGATCGAGCAGCAGTCCGCGGGAGGCGCGGTTGAGCGAGAGGGCGATGGCGTTGCAGGTGAAGTCGCGGCCGCGCAGGTCCTCCTGAATGGTGGCGGCCGCCGGGCCGGATTTTCCGGGCTTGGCTGTGCGCTCGCGCCGGGAGGCGGCCAACTCGACGGTGACGCCGCCCGGGAACAGCAACTCGGCGCTGCGAGTGCCTTCGTCCAGAGACAGCGCCTTGACGCCGGTCTGGCCCGCCAGAGCGGTGGCCAACTTCAGCGCGTGGCCCTCCACGACGAAGTCCAGGTCCCGAATCCGGAAACCCGCCAGCATGTCGCGCATGGCGCCGCCGGTGAGGAACAGATTGACGTTCGCCTGCGCCGCGGTCTTGCGGACTTCTTCCACCACCCGGTTCTGGTCCGGGCTCAGGTGGCTCTCCAGCATGTAGATGTAGTCGCTCATCGTAAGAGCTCTCGAATAGAATTCGACAAATCCCGCGGCCTCCCCATGGAAACGGCCCGCTCAGGCCCTGGGGTGGTGCCGCTCCACAGTTTCGCGCAGCCTCGACCGCATGACATGGGTATAGATCTGGGTGGTCGAGATATCCGCATGGCCCAGCATAACCTGTACACTACGCAGGTCCGCACCGCCCTCCAAAAGATGGGTAGCAAAGCTGTGACGGAGGACGTGAGGCGTCAAGTCCCGGAAAATTCCAGCCTTCCTGCCATAGCCGGCCAGCGATTTCCAATACGCCTGGCGGGTCAGGCACCCTCCGCGCGCGGTGACAAAAAGGTACCGGCTGCTGCGCCCCTTCAGCAAGGCGCCGCGGGCCTCGGCCACGTACCGCTCGACGGCCTGAATCGCCTCCTTGCCAATGGGGACCAGGCGTTGTTTGTTGCCTTTTCCGGTGGTCTTGAGGAAACCGAGGGATGCGTTCAGGTCTCCCAGGCCCAGGTGGCACAGCTCCGAAACCCGGAGTCCGGAGGCGTACAGGACTTCCAGCATGGCGCGGTCGCGAAGACCGGTGGGCCGGGTCAGGTCTGGAGCCTGTATCAGTTTTTCGATCTCCTCTAAATTGAGGAACTTAGGAATGGTCTGCCATTGCCGGGGCGTGCGCAGGTGCTCGGTGGGGTCGGTCGCGATGACGCCTTCTCTCAGGAGAAACCCGTAGAAGTTGCGCAATGTGGTAATGTGGCGGGCGACCGACCGGTGGCTGAGGCCGGTTTGGTATAAATGGTCAAGATAATGACGCAGCCCATCGGTATCGGGCAGGGGGGCGGAGCCCAGGAAAGCGATAAATTTCAACAGATCGGCGGAATAGGCCTCCAAGGAGTTGGGAGACAGGCCTTTCTCCATACGACAGAAGTCGAGGAACAGGTTGGCGTGCTGGCCAACCGGGCCGGATTCTGCCGTGAACACTACAGACATCGTGCCAATGATACAATAATCGCCGAAATGTTTGAAACAAAGTTGTGAGGATGAGGCCGGATTGACGACGTCCACCACCAAGAGAGCGATGGTCCGGAGGTTTGACCGGGAGACCCTCGCTGGATACGTGAATCCCTTTTCTTATCTGCAACCTACAGGCGTAGAATGGCTGTCGTTGGAAGGTCAGACAAGCGTCATTCCGTACGCCGAAATCAAGGCCATCTCGTTCGTGCGGGATTTTTCAGCAGGGGTTGACACGGAGCGGCGGGTTTTCCAAACCCGGCCGAAAATGCCTGGACTCTGGGTGAACTTCCAGTTTCTGGACGGCGAGCGGATGGAGGGAATCCTGCCCAATAACCTCTTAGCCCTGGAACCTCACGGGTTCACCCTGGTTCCGCCCGACCCGTTCGGGAATACCCAGAAGTTGTGGGTACCGCGGGGAGCGCTGAAATCGGTGGAAGTGCTGGGGGTGGTTGGCAGCCCCGTCAAGATCCGGAGAGCCAAGCCGGTTCCCAGGGAACAGATTGGCCTGTTTGACCAGGATGCCTGACGGTCGAATCAGTATAATGGAGTTTCGCACTCGCAAGACTCAAGTGGGAGGTTTTATGAAGATTCGCAACACGGCTTTGGCGGCTGCAGGGCTCTTGTTTTGCGCCCTCACTTCGTTCGCGCAAATTACCGCGCTCGAAGGTTACGTCAAAGGCACCGACGGGAAGCCAATGGCCAATGCGCAGATTTCGATTGACCGCACCGACATCAAGGGCCATTGGACCTGCAAGACGGACAAGAAGGGGCACTACATATATACGGGGCTCCAGATGGGGACGTACGATATCACACTCATGGTGGATGGCAAAGAGGTGGACGCGGTAAAGCATGTGAGAACCTCGCCGGGCGATCCCATCAAGAATGACTTCGACATGTCGAAGGTGGCGCAGTCGCAGGCTAACACCAGGGAACTGCAGCAGAAGGCGATCGAGACCGGCCAGATTCCCAAGGAACTTGCGCAGGGCCTGACGCCCGAGCAGGTGGCGGCGCTGAAGAAACAGATCGAGGAGCAGGCTTCCAAGGGGAAGGCCCGGGCCGCCCTAAACAAGGCTTACAACGAGGGCACCACGGCGAAGGAAGCGGGCGATGCGGCCATGGCCGAGAGGACCAAGGCGCAAATTGCCGGCAATGCCGACGAGGCCGCGAAACAGATGGCTCTGGCCGCCCAACAATATAACGCCGCCATCGCCTCCTTCACCGAGTCGTCCACTTTGGATCCGGCGCAGATCGCGGTGTGGAACAGCATGGCCGCCGCCTATCTCGCGTTGGCCAAGACCAAAACTGGGGACGATTTCCTGGCCGCCGTTCAGAAGGGGATCGACATGTACCAAAAATCCCTCGAACTGAAGCCCGACGACGCCGGCATCCACAACAACCTGGGGCTGGCACTGGCGCAGGCCAAGAAACTGCCGGAGGCGCAGGCGGAACTGGAGAAGGCCGTGGCGCTTGAACCGGCGTCGGCTTGCAAGTATTACTTCAATCTGGGCGCGGTGGAAGCCAACGCACACCAGGACGACGCCGCCGCAGCGTCATTCCAGAAAGCCATCGCGGGCGACCCGAAGTGCGCGGAGGCCTACTTCCAGCTTGGGAACTCGCTGATGATGAAGGCGACCACCGCCGCCGATGGGACGGTAACGCCGGCCCCCGGCACGGTGGAAGCGTTCCAGAAGTATTTGGAAGTGGCGCCCAACGGACCCAGCGCCGAGGGAGCCAAGGCCATGATCGTAGCCCTGGGCAGCAAGGTCGAAACCAATTATGTCGACCCCAAGGCCAAGAAGGCTCCGCCTGCAAAGACCAAGAAGTAACGGAAACTCCGGGGCGGAGACGGTCGTCTCCGCCCCGACCGCATGATTCGCACTCTCATCAGAGATTTCCTCCTTCCGCTGCTCCTCTTCCTCCTGGCGAGATCGTTCCTGCGTAGCGTCTTCGAGAGCAGGCGCCGCCCAAGGCAAGGCCCCAGTGTTACGCCCGGGCCGCCCGAATTGCAATCCGCGGGCGACCTGAAGCGCGACCCGGTGTGCGGCACTTACGTGTCGAGCGCCGTCAGCGTGAAGCGAACCGTCAAGGGCGAGGTGCTGCATTTCTGCTCGAAGGAGTGCCGGGACACCTACAGGCCGTAGGGCCGGTTCGGCACACCCCGATTGCGGCGCCAGGCGGGAGCGGTCACTGTATAATCGGGTCATATGAGACTTCGGGGACTTCCGCTGGCCGCCGGCGCTTTGGTGGCGCTGTGGGCCGCTCCGCAAAACCCCGTTCCACCTGCCTCGCCCGAGGAGCCTGGGGAACGCATCTCCGTTGACGTCACCCGCGTCGACATGCTGTTCACCGTAATGGATCGCAAGGGCCGCTTCGTCACCGACCTTCAGAAGGACGATTTCGAGCTGATCGAAAACAAGCGCCCGCAGATCATTCAGGAGTTCAACGCGGAGACCGACCTTCCCCTGCGGCTCGGCATTCTGATCGACACCAGCAACAGCATTCGCGACCGCTTCAAGTTCGAGCAGGAGGCCGCTAGCCAGTTCGTGCAGAGCGTCATGCGGACGAGCCTCGACATGGGCATGGTGATCAGTTTCGATTCCAACGCGCAATTGATTTCCGACCTCACCGGCGAGCCCGGCATTCTGGAGAGGGCCATCCGCGGCCTGCGTCCCGGCGGCGGCACCGCCCTGTACGACGCCATATACTTCGCCTGCCGCGACAAGCTGGCGATCGATCAGCCGAGGAGCAAGTTCCGCCGCGCAATCGTGATCCTCAGCGACGGCGAGGATAACCAGAGCCACTTCACCCGCGACCAGGCGCTCGAGATGGCGCAGCGCGCCGATACCGTGGTCTACACCATTTCCACCAACACCACGCGCAGCAATATGGAAGGCGACAAGGTACTCACGTACTTCGCCATGAAGACCGGCGGCCGCGCCTACTTCCCGTTCCGCGTGGAAGACCTGGAGCAGTCCTTCGAGAACATTCACAACGAGCTGACCCATCAGTACATCATTCTGTACCGTCCCGAACCGCTTAAGACCGACGGCTTGTATCACACCTTCGAATTGCGGGTGAAGGGCCGGAAAGAACTTCTGGTGCGCGTGCGGCCGGGATATTTTGCGCCGCGGATGTAGGGGGCGCGACCGGGAAGCGCAAAACGAGGAACCCGATGCCTCCCCAGGCCGGCTCCACCTGATCGGCCGTTAATTGCCCGGTCGCCGGCTCATCGCCCACTTTCAGGCACGTGTCAGTTGTGGCTTGTGCCGCTTGTTGAGCACTGTTCATCAACACCGAGCTTGGGTATGCGGACTACGGGAAGGCTTGGCTCCCCAAAAAGCTTGGCATAAAGCGACCTCTCCAACTCGTACCTTGCTGAATCGAAAGAAATGAAGCACAGGCGATCATTTCGAATGTTCCCGTCGCGTTGAGATCCGTCTCGCACCTTGTACACGCAGAGGCTTTCTCGGGAACCAGCCCGAGCTGACGTCTGCCGTGCCGCCCAAGACGTCGCGGCGCCATGCAGGCGCAATGCAGGAGCTTGCACATACCTTGGCCATGTGTTACACCACGCAGTGTGATGCGGACGCGGTCTGGAAGGCGGTTGTGCGCGCCTCGGTGTGCGTCGCGCAATCCTCATCGATAAGGAGAACTCATGAAGTTGACGCTGATTTTTCTGGCATTGGGCGCGGGATTTTGTTGGGCCCAGGCCCCGACCGACTGCAAACCCAATCCGCTCAATATTCCAGAAGCGAAGTATCCCTGCATCTATCCCGATAACCGTGTGATGTACCGCGTGATAGCGCCCAACGCGACCTCCGTGCGCGTAGGGAGCCTGGAACTAAAAAAAGGGCCCGACGACATCTGGAGCGGCACCACCGCGCAACCCGTCGTAGAAGGCTTCCACTACTACGGCCTCAACATTGACGGTGCCACCGTGTCCGATCCCTCCACCCGCACTTATTTCGGCTCCGGTTGGTGGAACAGCGGCATCGAAATCCCCGCGCCGGACCAGGATTTCTATCAGCCACGCAAAAATATCCCGCACGGCCGCGTCTCCGAGCAGTGGTATTTCTCCACCGTGACCGATAAGTGGCGCCGCTGCTTCGTGTATACCCCGCCCGATTACGACGGCGGCAAGAATAAGTACCCGGTGTTCTACCTGCAGCACGGCTGGGGAGAGGACGAGACTGCCTGGTTCACCCAGGGCCGGGTGCCCTACATCATGGACGCCCTGATCTACGACAAGAAAGCGAAGCCCATGATCATCGTCATGGATAACCTAAACGCGGTGAAGCCCGGCGCAAGCGCCACCCTCTTCGCGGGCCGCGGTTTGGTGCCGGATCCGAGCGATCACCCGGCTCCGGCGGGCCGGGGCATGGGCGTTCTGAGCACTCTGGGCGATAATCAGGGACGGGGAGCTGGCGCTCCTCCAACCGGAGCACCCGGCGCAGGCGCACAGGGTCGTGGGCCCGGTGGGCCTGGCGGTCCCGGCGCACCCGGTGCACCCGGTGCACCCGGCGCAGCCCCGGCTGGAGCTCCTGGCGCGGGCCGTGGACCCGGTGGCCCCTTCGGCGGTCGCGGAGGCGGTGGGATGCTCGCCGGTTCGGCGTTCACCGAGATGATGATTACGGATCTCATCCCCATGATCGAGAAAACCTATCGCGCGCTCCCCGGTTCGGCGAACCGCGCTATGGCCGGACTCTCCATGGGCGGTATGCAGACCAAGAGCACCACGATGGCCAACCTGGACAAGTTCGCCTATATCGGCTTGTTCAGCGGCGGCAACATCACGTTCGCCGAAATCAAGGACGTGGCCGCTTTCAAAAAGCAGGTCAAGGGCGCGTTCTTCGGCAGCGGAGAGTTGGAAAGGCCCGAAGCGAACCTGGCCGCGGCAGCCGAACTGAAGAAGAACGGCATCAACGCTGTCGCGTATGTATCCCCGAGGACCGCTCACGAGTTCCTGACTTGGCGGCGGTGCCTGCGCGAGTTCGCGCCGATGCTGTTCAAGTAAATCCCCGTGGGGCGGAACTTTTGAGGTTCTGCCCCATCGCTCTAACCTCCGGCGCCTGAAGTCGGACTTTGAAGACGCCGAGCCCCACCAGTAGCGGCAATCGCAACGGCTTCGATGAAGCAGGCGATCTGGAAGGCTGGAACGTTCGAGACGGCATTCAAGACGCCCCATGACGTTTGGGCACTTTCGAACTCTGCCAGCCAACGAAAAGCCAGCGAAAACTCGGGTTCAAGGCAGGAAATTGGAATTCGCCTCCCCAAGACGAGCCCCGTTACGTACGGAATTTGGAGAAACAGGATTCGAAGCAGCACTAATCGGTGCCAACGGGTCTGTATCCGGTCGAAACAGACTCGCTGTGGACATTTAGATTTCAAAGACCAAAGAATTCGGCAGGCACACCAGGACTAACGCCTGGGCACGCGCGCAGCCCATAATGCGTGCGCCGGGGCCAAGCGGAAAATGCTAAAATTGTCCGCGGATTGAAGACATGATCTGGCCCTCTCTTTTTCTGTTCCTGCTCGCGCCCTCCGCGGCGTTCGCGCAGCAGTCGGCGATCCCGCCCGAACTGGAGAACCCGCGGATTACGGGCGTCAACAAGGAGGCCGCTCACGCCACGCTCACGCCGTTTCCCGCCGAAGCGGCCGCGCTGCGCGGGGGCGCGGGGGACGCCGTCTTCACGAAGTCCCTGAACGGGCCATGGCGATTCCACTGGGTGAAGCAGCCCTCCGAGAGACCGACAGGTTTCTACAAGCCCGACTTCCCGGTGTCCTCGTGGAAAGAAATCGAAGTGCCCTCCAACTGGGAGATGAAGGGCTACGGCACGCCAATCTACTCCAACGTCCCTTATCCCTTCAAGCGCGACGCCCCGCACGTGATGGAAGAGCCGGACGACAAGACCTGGACGGCGTACGGCGAGCGTAACCCCGTAGGCTCGTACCGCCGCACCTTCGATATCCCGCAGAACTGGCGCGGGCGCGAGATCTTTATCGTCTTCGACGGCGTGAGTTCCGCGCTCGTGCTGTACGTGAACGGGGAACGCGTGGGCTACAGCCAGGATTCGCGCCTTCCTGCCGAGTTCGATATCACGCGTTATGTGAGGCCCGGCGTCAACACCGTGGCTGCCGAGGTCTACCGCTGGAATGCCGGCAGCTATCTGGAAGACCAGGACATTTGGCGCGTGAGCGGGATCTACCGCAACGTCACGCTGGCCGCGCGCACGCCGGTCCACGTGCGCGATTTTCAGATCCTTACGCCGCTGGACGCGGCTTACCGCGACGCCACGCTGCAGGTGAAGGCGAGCGTGCGCAATCTTTCGGCTGCCCAGGCTTCCGGCACTCTCGAAGTGAAGCTCTTTACTGCGCGCGGCTCCGAAGCGATGAAGACGACCATCGCGGCGTGGTCGGCCCCAGCAAACCAGGAAGCGGCGGTGGAACTGAAGCAGGCTGTCGCCAGCCCCGCTAAGTGGTCGGCCGAGGAGCCGAACCTGTACAAACTGGTGCTCACCCTGAAAGACGCTTCCGGCGCGGTGCTGGAGAGCATCCCGTGGGAAGTTGGATTCCGCACGGTCGAGATCAAAGGGGATCAACTGCTGTTCAACGGGCGCAAGCTCTACCTCAAGGGCGTGGACCGGCACGAGTTCGACCCGGACACCGGGCAGTACATGACGCACGAGCGCATGGTTGAGGACATCACGTTGATGAAGCGCAACAACATCAACGCCGTCCGGACCAGCCATTACCCGAACGCGCCCGAGTGGTACTCGCTCTGCGACCGCTACGGCATTTATGTTCTCGACGAGGCCAATGTCGAGTCCCACGGCTACGGCGCGAACGAACGGCAGCGCATCTCGGAGGGCGATGACTACACGGAGAACCTCGTCCAGCGCGTCGGCCGCATGGTGGAGCGCGACAAGAACCACCCGGCCGTCTTCGCCTTCTCGCTCGGTAACGAGGCCGGAATCGGCCGCAACCTGGAAGCCGCCAGGAACTTCGTGAAGGCGCGCCACCCCGAGTTCTACATCGGCTACGAAGCCGGGCGGAGCGTCCACGGCGATTTCTTTTCGCCCATGTACCCGCGCATCGCCAGCATCCCCCAGATGTATCAATCGCAGGGGCAAGGCAGGCCGATGTACATGGTGGAGTACGCGTACGCGCGCGGCAACAGCACAGGCAATTTGCAGGATTACTGGGACCAGATCGAATCGTTGCCTTACCTCCACGGCGGGTTCATCTGGGACTGGCAGGACAAGGGCATCCGCAAGAAGGACGCCGACGGCAAGGAGTTCTGGGCATACGGCGGCGACTACGGCGACAAGCCCAACGACGAGACGCAAGTGCTGAACGGCATCGTCGCTTCCGACCGCTCGCCGCACCCCGCCCTGGAAGAGGTCAAGAAGGTCTACCAGTGCATCAAGGCCGAGCCCGCGGACCTCGCGGCGGGCAGAATCCGCGTCCGCAACAAGAACCTGTTCCGCGACCTCTCCTATGCGCGCGGCAGTTGGGTGCTGGAAGAGAACGGCGTCGCCATTCAGAAGGGCGAGTTGCCGCCGCTCACCGCCCAGGCAGGGCAGTCGCAGGAAGTGACGCTGGCGGTCAAAGAACCGAAGCTGGTTCCAGGCGCCGAGTACTTCCTCAAGGTGAGTTTCCTGCTGGCCGCGGCTGCGTCGTGGGCGCCTGCCGGGTTCCCGGTGGCGTTCGATCAGCTTGCGATGCCTTACAAGGTTCCCCCCGCGCCCGGCCTCGACACCGCCGCGATGCCGTCCCTGCTCGTGAGCGAGTCCGCCGCTGGCGCAGAGATCTCGAACGGACGCTTCACGGCCCGGTTCGGCAAATCCAGCGGCAGCCTCGAATCGTACGTGCTCGACGGCAAGGAGATGTTTGCCGGCCCCCTGACGCCGAACTACTGGCGCAGCGAGACCGACAACGACCGCGGCAACGGCATGGCGCGCCGCCAGGGCGTGTGGCACGACGCCGGCGCGAAACGCTCGGTGGCGTCGTTCACCATCGAGAGCGTCTCCCCGAAGCTCGCGAGAGTGACGGTGGACGCGTCGCTGCCGGCGGGCGGTTCGAAGCAGCGCATCGTCTACTCCGTCTATGGCAACGGCGCGGTGGAAGTGGAAAGCGTTCTCCAAGCCGCGCAGGGGCAACCGGACCTGCCGCGAGTCGGACTGCAATTCCGGATTCCCGGCGAGTTTCGCAGCGTCTCGTGGTTCGGGCGCGGACCGCAAGAGTCCTTCTGGGATCGTAACACCTCGGCCGCGGTGGGCCTCTATTCCTCGCGCGTGGATGACATGTGGTATCCCTACCCGCGCCCGCAGGAGACGGGCAACCGGACGGACTCCCGTTGGGCCGCATTTTCAAACGCGCAGGGCCTCGGGTGGAAGATCACGGGGCTGCCAACCTTCGATTTCAGCGCGTGGCCTTTTCGCCCCGACGAGATCGACCACTTCGCTCCTTCGGTTCCGGGCCGCAAGCACCCCACCGAGATCGTCTTCTCCGACGACATCACCGTGAACGTGGATTACCGCCAGATGGGGATTGGAGGCGACGACGGCTGGGGCGCGCGCCCGCACACCGAGTACACTCTGCCCGCCGGCCGCGAGTACCGCTACAAGTTCCGCATGGAGCCGGTAGCGCCCGCGGCCGGGCGGGCAAAGTAACCCCGGAGCTATCGCAGGTCACGGGAATTGACGTCAGCAGGATGACCGCGTGGTTATGAACGGCAACCCTACCCATTGAGAGTCGAGTTTGAATCTGTTGTTCGGGTTGCACTTTTGGGCGACGGAGGGTGCGACTGGAGGCTGTACGCCCAAGACCTTCTCGACCATCGCGAATAGCCGGCACTTGTGAAAGGCTTCGCCAAGAAATATAGGCCGCCAGGCGAAAGAGCGTCCGAATAAGCCGACATGCAGAGGATCTTCACGTCCGGATAGTGTGCGAGACACGCTCCGCTGTAAACATACGCGGGGAATTCGAAAAGTGTAAACCGAGACTGCGAACGCGTTAACCGCGTTCGGGCACTCTCCGGCGCGAGGGAGAAGACGGGTGGGACGGAGAGAAAATGGACTCACCAGGACGATCCCACCGTCTCTCCGCAGCTCGGCGCGAAGAATGGGTCGTCCGGAAGTATTTGGCTTTATTGGGGATAGTCCGCGAGGAGGGGATGGACGCAACGGAGGCGTTGGCGTCAACTACTGGGGACTGGACTTTCTGAGAAAATAGAATTGGCTCCCCAGTCTGATACGTTTCGAACTTCTGCGGCCTAAACGGCGGACCGCTCGAACCACTCCAATTGCTTCTGTACCAATGGCGTACGCGCAAACCGGGCTCTCCCATCCAGACTGGGTACCCAGGCCGGATGCGATTCGACCCACGGGAAGAGACCGCATTCGCGAAACGGGATACAGGATGAACATCCGAAACTGGCTGAGGCACCATGCACGAACGATCAAGCAGGCACATGCGGAGGCAAAGGACGCACATGTGAAGGCAAAGTATGAATGGCTTGCCAGCTCCCAGGCAACGAGACCGCGGTTAGATACACGCGCTCGCGCGTTTATCTCGACGACGGCCTGAATTGCTAATGTGAAGTTGGAAATCGGAAAGGCCGCATTTCCACGGCCTGGCGCCTTGAGGATCCGATCGACCGGGAAGTACTTCAGGCTCGCCCGTACGTGCTAAACCCCGTCATGCGCGGGACGTAGTGGAACGTCGATTGGGGATGCTCCGCTACCGTTTCCCCTCTTGATTCAATCCACCGAGCATTTTCTGTCCCAGTAGTAGTATTCTAGGAAGACTCACTGGAGGCAAGATGAAGCAGTTCCCGTTAGCATTACTCGCATTGGCGGCGGCCCTTGAGACTTCCCCGGCTGCCAAGGCCGATTCGTTCAAATTCACCTTTACGGACCTCGGCGGCGTCTCCGGCTCGGGCACTCTCACCGGCACCTACGAGGGAGCTGGCAACCCTTGGTTGATAACCAGCGGCACCGGCACGTTCATCGACCCTGACGACAGCGGCTCCGTTTCCCTGGTCGCGAACCCCTACGGTCCCGGCGGTTCAGCCCAGGTGGGCGGCCTCGGTTACGACGATCTGCTCGACCTGTTTCAGATTAGCGGTACGTATCTGGACCAAGACGGCCTGGCCTTCCAATTCGGCAATGGCGATTATCTCAACATCTTCTTCAATTATTCCGTTGGCGGAGGCGGCCCCGTTTATTACGGATGGTACGATAGCCCCGAAGGGAACGGCGACTATGCGTTCGAAGACGCTAGCGGAAGCTTCACAATAACGTCCTACGACATCCCTACAGCGGAAAGCCCGGAGCCGGGGGCCCTCCCGTTGATGGCCACCGGAATAATCCTCGCTCTGGCCCTTCTCCTGTTCAGGAAGGCGAAGGCCAGCGATTGGGCCTGGTTTGAATCGGTAGCGGATGATTGCCCCGTCCCCCGTGGCGCGTCGCGCTTTTTGTCGCAGTTGAGCCGTCGTTCCTGAAAGACTCGAACCGGCGGTAATTGTGACTCCCCAGGCAGGACTCGAACCTACCGCCCTTCCTTCCGCCAGCCCACTGGTTGCTCCGGGTTCCGTTCGTCAAGCCGCTAACGTAGCGGGGCGAAGGAACAGGGGTACGGCGGACCGGGAAGGGCTCGATTGCCGAAGGTTCGCTGGTGGCACTGGATTTCAGGGGGAGAGCAACCGGAGGTCCAAGTCTCTGAACTGCTCGAGGCCCTTGTCAACGGTGGTCAGCCCCATTTGGCCGGCGATGGAAAACGCCGCCAGATATGCGTCTCCGACGAGTTTGTAGGTGGGCTCCGGGTATCTCAACAGCTTCGGAAATACCGCATCCAGCAGAGGCGGCTCCGCCACAAACTCCAGCCGCTCGTCCTCCATCAGTTCGGCGATCAGGTCCCACGCCGCCGAAGCGGAGACGGCATGGTTCCTCATGATCGTCCGGTTCCCCAGCAGACGCACCAAGGCCAACTGCACGAACCGGCAGAGTAGCGCTTCTCCCGGCGCCAGCCCATCGAACCGGCGCAACGCCTAATCGTGGTGTTCGTGGTGGCGCACCAGCAACGCCAACATGACGTTGACGTCAGCCAAACATCGCTTGATCGACTTGCTCCCGCGTCAGTGTGTGCATGCCAGGCGCGTGGGCATCTCCGATAGCAGGGGGCGCTTTTCGAAACTTCCGCTTCTGCGGAGCCAGCCGGGACTGGACAGCTTCAATGAAGAACTGCCGAAGTGAAATCCCGTTGGCCGCGGCGTTGTCTCTTGCCAAGGTCAGCAATTCGTCGGGAAGTTCGATGGTAGTCCTCATATGCCATCACTATGCCATAAACCGGCGAGGCGCGGCCAGCTTGGGGTGCCCTACCGCGCGCGCCAGATCTCTTGCAGACGGCGGATGGCGGCGGCGGGATCGGGCGCCTGGTTCACGGCCCGCACCACGCAGAAATTCACCGCGCCGTGATGCAGCACCTCGGGCAGGTTGCCTGCATCGATGCCGCCGATGGCGACTGCCGCCAGAGGCGAACCGCGGATGATGCGACCCATGCGCTCCAGGCCCATCGTGGGATCGGGCTGCGCCTTGGTGGGAGTGGCGAATACCGGGCCCACGCCGATGTAATCCGGCGCCAGTTCGCGGGCGCGCGCCTCCTGCCGCTCGTTGTGCGTCGAGAGGCCGAAGATCCGGCCCGTAACGGGCCAGCGGCGCCGCGCTTCGTCCAGGGGCAGGTCGCGCTGGCCCAGGTGGACGCCATCGGCCGCGGTCTCGCGGGCGATCTCCACATCGTCGTTGACGATGAAAAGCGTGCCGGTCCCGGTCGTGAGTCGCCGCAAGCGCCGCGCCATTTCGAGCACTTCTTCGGGCGGGCGGGCCTTCATGCGCAGTTGCAGGTACTTCACGCCGCACTCGATGGCAGCGGCTGCGGCTCGCTCGTAGCCAGTGGCAGGATCGGTGAGTACCAGGTAGAGGCCGAAGACGTCAGGCATGGGCCGCCCGGTACACGGCGTCCCAGTTCTTGAACACGGGCTGGAGCCCCTTGGTGCGCAGCATGGCGCAGAACTCGTCCACGCCGCGGTGGTCTTCGATTTCGAACTGGGCGGAGGAGGATGCGGTGTCCTCGTCGTATCCGCCCACGGTGGTGCGGCTGGCGACGCTCATCTTGGAAATGCCCACGCCGGCCATGCCGTCGCGGAAGCGCGGGCTCTCGCGCGTGGAAAGCACCAGCGGCACATCCGGCATGGCGATACGGAAGGCGAAGACGATCTGCGCCAGCAGCGCTTCGCTCACCGGGAACTCGGCCGCGTAGTCTCCCGATTGCGGCCGGATGCGGGGAAACGAAATGGCCACGCCGCCCGCCCAGAAGCGGCGGCGCAGCCAGGCGGCGTGGCGGAACAGGCGGAGCAGATCCTCCAGCGGTTCGCTCAGGCCCAAGAGCGCGCCCAGCCCCACTGAGCGGATGCCACCCGCCAGCGCCCGCGCGGGCGCGCCCAGATGCCATGCGTAATCGGCCTTGGGACCGGAGGTGTGCAGCGCGGCGTAGCGGGCCGGGTCGTAGGTCTCCTGGTAAAGCGTAACCGCCGTGCATCCGGCGGCGGCCAGTCCGCCATATTCGGCTTCGGTCATGGCGAACACTTCCGCGCTGACGGTGTGGAACTGCGCAGCCATGCTTTCGACGCCCGCGCGCACGAAGTCGTAGTCCGCGGTGGCCAGCCGGTCGCCGGTGAGCACCAGGACCTCTTCCAGGCCCAGGCGTTTGAGCGCGGCGCTCTCGGCGGCCATCTCGGCGGGGGCCAGTTTGTGGCGGCGGATTTTGCGGTCGCTGGCGAAACCGCAGTAGGCACACTTGGTGGGGCAGTAATTCGAGAGGTAGAGCGGCGCGTACAGGCTGATGGTGCGGCCGAAGTGGCGGCGGGTGAGAGCTTGAGCCCGCGCCGCCAGGGGCTCGAGATCCGCGCCGGCGGCATCGGACAGCAGAGTGGCGAATTCGCGGATGCCGGGGTTGGGCGCCGCCATCGCCGCCGCGACCATGCCATGGTCCGCGCGGCGGGCCAAGGCAAGCGACTCGGAGACGTCCAGCCAGAGGGGAAGAGGCGAGATCACGAGCGGGCTCCCGACGCTGCGGCCAGGAACGCCGTCAGGGGGCCGGCGGGGCTGGTGGCAACCGCCGTGTCGCTGCGCGCCATCAGGCCGGCCAGTCGCGCCTGGCGGCCGGCCTCGACCGCCATGGCGAACGCCCCGGCCATGAGCGCGGGATTCTCGGCGGCAGCGATGGCGCTATTGACCAGCACGGCGTCGCCGCCCATCTCCATCACCGCGGCGGCTTCGGAGGGCGAGCGCAGGCCGGCGTCCACGATCACCGGGACGCCGGCATCGCGGATGATCACCTGGAGCATGGCGAGCGTGGCCAAGCCCTGACCGCTGCCAATGGCGCTTCCCAGCGGCATCACGGCCGCACAGCCGATGTCTTCCAGACGCCGCGCCAGCACCGGGTCGGCCGGCATATAGGGCAACACGAAGAAGCCCTCCTTCACGAGTTGCCCCGCCGCTTCGAAGGTCTCGATGGGGTCCGGCAGCAGGTGGTGGGGATTTGGGTGGATCTCCAGTTTCACGAACGGGCTGCCTGTGATCTCGCGTCCCAGCAGGGCGGCACGGACGGCTTCCCGCGAGTTCATGGCGCCGGAGGTGTTGGGCACGAGCGTCACGCCACCGATGGCGGCCAGGGGAGCGCACAGGTCGTCGTCCGGCCGCTCGCGGTTGAAGCGCCGCAGGGCCACGGTGACCAGTTCGGCGCCCGAAGCGCGGACCGCGCCCAGCATGGCATCGGTGGAGGAGAACTTGCCCGTGCCCAGAAGCAGCCGCGAACGGAACACGCGATCGCCCAGTCGAAACCCGTCGTCCATTATTACCCTCCCGCCGCCGCGACGATCAGTTCCACCGCGTCGCCTTCCGCCAGCCGCACCGCATCCCACTGGCTCCGCCGCACCACTTCGCCGTTGATCATGATGGCCGTCATGGGCGGTGCGAGGCGATGTTCCGCCAGCAGATCGGCGATGGTTCCCGCGCCGTCGTGCGGGTAGGGAACGCCATTGACAATTAGGTTCATCGCGGTGCCTCGAATCGATGCAGAGAAACCCAGACAGACCGGCTTAGAGACTATTTTGGCGGGTGAGGGGGGTGAAAAGCAATTAGGGGTGATGGCCCGATGCGCAGTCAGCCCAGTTCCAGTATGCGGCGAACGCCGGTTTCGACGGCCAGCAGATCGGACGCGGACACTTCGGCCAGGCGCTTGTGCAGCCTCTCCTTGGCGACCGCGCGGATCTGATCCGTCACGGCCACGACCGGCCGGCCCGCGCATTCCAACGGAACCAGGATTGGCGGACTTGGCTTTGGGGACGACGAGAGCGGCACCACCACGACGGTTCGACGGCGCTCGTTTAGAATATTGGCGGAGAGAACCAGACAAGGCCGCGTCTTCCCGATCTCGGAGCCGAGCGTGGGCTCCAGCCGGACCCACCAGACCTCACCGCGACGGGGCATGGGTCCACGGCTCGACGATGTGGCTTGGAACGGCGTCGAACTCCCGTTCTATCGCGAGAACGTCTTCACTCCGGTTTGCCTCATCGCATGCTAGCGCCAGAGCCTCATCCCGATCACGCAACCGCGCCTGGAGCGCCTCGGCGACATAGCGCGACCTCTCCCTTGCCGCGACGGTCTTGATCAGCTCGGCGGCCAAGGTCGCGGGAAGCGAGAATGTCATCTTTCTGGCTGCCATAATGCCATAGTACCATAATCGGTGCGCGGAGCAGGCTCGGATGGTCATCACCGAACAGGCCAAAAGACACGAGCTGTGAACTGCCGCCCGGCTCCGGCGAGTGGCCCGCCGCGAAGTCGGTAGAACATTGAATCGCCGCTCCCCACGTGGTACAAACGAAGCGTGGACAAGACCATCCGCAAATACGCGAACTTCGACGAGATGAAGGCGGATGAGTATCGTTACTGGCAGAGCCGCCCGGTGCATGAGCGTGTGGCCGCTGTGGGGGAACTGACCGAGGAAGGCTACAAACTGAAGGGGTTCAAGCCGGATGCTTTCAGATTACTCAGAACTCTTGTCCATTTTGAACGCGCACCGCGTTAAGTACCTTGTAGTTGGCGCTTATGCCGTAGCGATCCATGCGCAGCCCCGCGCCACCAAGGACCTCGACATTCTGGTGAAGGCAGATCCCGAAAACGCAAAGGCCGTTTTCGAGGCCTTGGCCGCATTCGGTGCGCCACTGCAAGGTCTGACCTCTGCCGACTTTGCGGAACCCGGCCCGTTCTTCCGCATGGGGCGCGAGCCGGTGGGCGTTGACATTCTCACGGCGATTCCGGGGGTTGAGTTTGACGCCGCATGGCCGCGCCGGGTGGAAGCGGTTTTCGACGAGGAAGCCAATATGCGGGCGAACACCATTTCCCGAGAGGACCTGCTTTCGGCAAAACGCGCTTCCGGCAGGCGGCAAGACCTCGCCGACGTAGAGGCGATCGAAAAGGCGGCGAAGAGCCAACAGCCGAAGGCCTCAAGAACAAAAGCCCCTAAAGGCTAAACCGCGCGGCCCTATCCTGTGGACGATTCACCGTTTCAAATCGCATTGAGCCGAATTGGAAGTCCTCCTGCTGGTGCTGAAGCAGGCACCCGGAGAGGACCACACCAGTTTTCACGACGGAGCCCCTGCAACCGAATGTTCGGCGATCCAGAGGGCAGGAGTCCTCGCTCTGCGACAGCCCTGACGGCAGTAGGGGATATCGTTGCGGTGCCTACACAGAAGCCGGCACCCGCGCCTAAATGCTCACCCGCATTTGCGCGAGCTCCGCGACCTGATGCAGACGTTGCCTGAGGATCTGGCTACGCTCAGACTGAATGGAATTCTAGGAAAATACGCCACCACTTGACAGGGGTACGTGAATGAATTAACACTTCTTATCTGTAACCGTAAGACACAGCGTATAGATAAAAATCTTGACCTCACACTACATATTGGGGCAAGATTACGGTGGCTGGAAGGCAGAAACACCCTAGGACGGTGTAGAGCCGCCCTAGGGCGCCAGTATGGAACATTCAAAGTGTCGCTTACAGAACTGAATGGTAACCGCTGGCACTCCGTTTTTCAAGCCCTTTTCGAAAGGAAGTGTACAGTGATTAACATCGAAGAAAAAACGAGTATCGGCGAGGTCGTCTCGCTCGACGACCGAAACTTCATTAACTGCAAATTCGCGAACTGCACCCTGTACTATAGTGGGGCAGATTTCGCTCTGCTCAACACTCGGATCGAGAACTGCAAGGTGACGCTCTCCGGCGCCGCTCAGCGGACAGTTTCGCTCTTGGGCATGTTGGGGCTCCTTAACGCAGGTGGCGGAGTCCTAGCCCCGCCACCCCCTGTGCAGTAGTGGCGCTTTGAGGCAGGCTGGGCCTCCCAACCCCGGGGAGGTCCAGCTTCCTTGTAGAGACCGGCGCCGCGAGGGAATCGCACGCCATAACATCAATGTCGGGCGATGCTTCCGGCCGTTGCCCCGGCCTCGCGCGCGGCGGAGCCTGGCCTGCGCGCCCGCGACACCCCCTACATCTCCAGCTTCCCGTGGTACATCAGGTCCCTAGTGCGGAACTCGACCTCCCGCTCGGGGAAGGAGATGCCGGGGAGGTACAGGCGGAACAGCACGGATTTGTCGGTGGGCTTGACCTCGCGCGGAAACACCAGGCGCAGCACCGGGTCGCTTCGGGTGGGGGGGAAATGGCCAACCAGTTGCGACGTCCGGCGGCTGGCGATCATGACGCATCCCTCCACCATGCGCTTCCGCTCGGCATCGGTGCCGAAGCGCGCCGGCTGGGACCAGGGGATCGCCAGGACCAGCACACCATCGCGGTTGAGGCGGAGGAAATCGGCGTAGTCGGGGTCGGGTTCGGGCAGGGTGTGGCGGGTGCGGAGGCGCAATTCGGCTTCGGCCTCTTCAATGGGGGCGGCGGTGGCCAGGTAGACCATGATTGCGGGGTCGCCGCCGGTGGACTGGGTCCAGGGGCTGGCGAAGCGCATGGTGTCGATTTCCTGGTCGCTCCACCGTTCGGGCGGTTTGGCCTCCCAGAACGGCTGGGAGAGAAAGAAGAGCAGCGCCATCAGGGCGTGCGGCATACTGCAACTATGCTACAAATCCGGCCCGGTACGGAAGAGGACTTGGCCGCTGTCGCCAGGATTCAGGCGGCCAGCCCGGAAGCGGCCCACTGGGATCCCGCCAGCTACCTGACGTATGGATTCCGGGTGGCGGTGAATGGCGGCCGGATTGCGGGCTTCCTGGTGTCGCGGCCGCTGGGGACGGGTGAGGGGGAGTTGTTAAATTTGGCGGTCGAGCCGGGTAGTCGGCGGAAGGGGGTCGGGAAGGCGCTGGTAGCCGAGCTTCTTGAGGAATTTCCGGGCAGTGTCTACCTGGAAGTGAGGGAGTCTAATGCGGTTGCCCTAGCCTTCTACAAGTCCTTGGGATTTAAGGTGTTTACCCGACGCCCGGCATACTACGAGAACCCCCCAGAAGCGGCTATTGTCATGAAGTTTCATTCATGTTAAGGTTGCGATAGACGGTGATGCCGTCCTTCATCACATCACGAAGAAGTTACCCGTCGAGCCTTGTCCCTGAGTCAACCCACTCGGCGCGGCAACTGAACTGGGAGGAACTGCCCCATATGGAACGGAACGCGCAAGAAGAACTGAAAGCGCATCTGATGGCGACAAACGAGGAGTTTCAGCGACTCTCCAGCCAACACTCGGAATACGCACACAAGCTGGATGCTCTGGAAGCCCTCCCACATCTGACTCTGGAAGAGCAGATCGAGGAGACGAGGCTGAAGAAGCTGAAATTGCGGTTGAAGGATCAGATGGGAGCGATTCTGAGCCAGTCGAGGTCTCAGCAGGTCGCTTAACGTCAGGTGCGCTGCTTGGCGGTGTTCGAATTGGCCCGGTCGGCTTAGGCTGACCGGGCTTTCCGATTTTTTGGGGGCTTTCCAAATGACGCCCGAAGACGAGCCGGTTCGCATCCCGGTCACCGGCGTGTTCGATCTGCACTCCGTTCCGCCGCGGGATGCCGCCGCGGTGGTGGAGGAGTACCTGGCCGAGGCACACCGCCTGGGGTTGAAGGCGCTGCGCATTATCCACGGCCGGGGGATCGGCGTGCAGCGGGAGATGGTGCGGGGCGTGTTGCGACGGACGGCATTCGTTGCCGATTTCCGCGACGCTCCGGCGGAAGCGGGCGGCTGGGGCGCAACTATTGTAACGCTGCGGTAGCGTGTACAATCTAACATGAAAGCGATCCGGGACGTGCCGGAAGCTTGATAATGGGGTGGTTCCGGATTCAACATGGGATGTGTCACGCCGGGGGCGAATGATGCACGAGAAGAATGGTAAGGCGCGATTCGGAGGGAGAGGGATTTTGTTGGCTGGCGGTTTAGCCGCGCTGCTGCTGGTGCTGGCAGGCGCGCAGCCGGCAGCAGCCCAGGGCACCATTACAAGCATTAGCCCCGGCTCGATTCCAGCGGGCAACGCGGATTTCACGCTCACGGTCATGGCGACGGGCTTCGGCACCAATCCCACGATAGGTTGGAACGGTGTTACTCTGCCGACCACGGTCAACGGAAACGTGTTGACAGCCACGGTTCCGGCCGCGGATGTGGCACTGCCGGGGCCCGTATCCATCGCCGTCTACAGCATCATATTTAACCAGGTACACACTCCGCCGGTGGCGTTCACGATTGCCGGCCCCGTCATAACGTCGCTTTCTCCGGCTGGCGTCGTGGCGGGCGGCAACGGGCTCACGCTGACCATCAACGGCAGCGGGTTCGTGCAGGTATTTGGAGAGAACCCGTCGGTGTACTTCGACGGCAATCTCATCTATCCCAACTTCATCAGCAGTACGCAATTGCAGGCCACCATCATATCCGCGTGGGTTGCCACTGCCAGGGTGGTCAACGTGAGTGTCACCGACCTGGATCCTCTGAACTCCGCCTCGCCGAATTTCCCCTTCACCATCGGTCAGCCCTTGCAGTTGGTCAGCCAATCGATGACGGGAGGCCAGCAGGGGACGCCTTACGACTTCACGTTTCAGACCGCCAACGGCTTTCCGCCACTGAACTTCTATGCCAGCGGGTTGCCGGGCAGCCTTTCAATCAATGGCGCGACGGGCGAAGTCACGGGCACGCCAAGCGTCGTGGGAGTGTATCACGTATCGTTGGTGGTGACGGATTCCGGAGGCGGGACCGTGACCGGGCAGTTCACATTCAACGTGGTGCCTCCGTACGTCGCTCCCCTGGCATTCATCGGCCCGCCGCTGCCGCAGGGCCAGGTGGGGGTTTCCTATACTGGCGGTGTCAGTGCCACGGGCGGGGTGCAACCTTACACCTTCAGTCTGGCGCCAGTGACGGCGAATTCCGCCGCCGGAACGCTGCCTCCCGGGCTCACCATTTACCCGAGCGGCGCTATTGGCGGCACGCCCACCACGGTGGGAAGCTACAAGTTCATTCTCCAGGTGGCGGATTCCGCGGGCACGACTGCCACCCAGGGATACACCCTGAATGTGGTGCCGCCGCTTTTGACCATCGCCACGGGTGCATTGAGCAGCGCTCCGGCGGGCACTCCGCTCACCATCGTCTTCACGGCCATGGGCGGGTACCCGGGCTACGCGTTCAGCTCCGACTCAGGCATCCCGTTGGGCATGACGTTCAGCAGCAGCGGCACGCTGACGGGGACGCCGACGACGCCCGGCACTTACACTTTCGCGGTGACCGTGAAAGACAACGGCGGCGCCACGGCCAGCAAGAGCTTCAGCATTACCATCACGCCGCCGGCCTTCGTAATACTGACCACGGCGCTGCCCAATGGGCAGGTTGGAGTGGCCTATTCGGTGCAGTTTTATGCGGCCAACGGAAAGCCGCCGTACACCTGGGCGGCCACCGGGCTGCCCGCGGGCGTCACCATGTCCAGCGGCGGATTGCTGGGGGGCGTGCCCACGGCGGACGGCCCGTTTACGGTAGCCGTCACGGCCACGGACTCGACGGCCACATTCCTCAACCAGGCCAAGCAGACATATGCGTTGACGATTGCGCCCGCGCCGCTGGTGATTACCAGCACCAGTTTGCCGGCGGGCGTGGCCGGGAAGGCGTACGCCGCCTCGCTAACCGCCTCGGGCGGGGACGTACCGTACACCTGGGCGGTGCTGGGGCTGCCATCGACCATTACGGCCTCGCCGGGCGGGGCTCTGAGCGGCACGCCCACATCCGCCAGCAGTTCCACCGTTTCGGCCACGGTCACGGATGCCAAGGGCGCCACGGCTAGCGGGCGTTTCAGCCTCACCGTGGCTCCAGCGCCAATCTCTATCACGACCGCGTTGCTACCGAACGGCACGGTGCAGACCGCGTACTCGGTAACGGTGACCGCCACGGGCGGCGCTGGATCGAACAAGTGGGTGGCTACAGGCCTGCCAGCCGGACTGACCATGTCCACGAACGGGACCATCGCCGGCACGCCCACCGGGCCGGGTTTGTCGGTGGTGGCGATTACGGTGACCGACGCGGCCGGCACTGTGGCGGTGCAGACCTACAATTTGACCATCCTGCCAACGGCTCTGACAATCACCACGCAGGGCCTGCCGGCGGGCGCAACAGGGACGCCCTATTCGGCGGTGATGACTGCCGCAGGAGGGGCCGGATCGAACCAGTGGACGGCCACCGGCCTGCCCGCCGGACTGAGCATGTCCCCGGCTGGAACCATATCGGGGACGCCGACGGCGGCGGGGACGTTCACGGTCGCGGTAACGGTCGCTGACGCTGCCGGCACGCAGGCCAAGCAGACATACAACTTGACCATCGCGGTGCAGCGGCTGGCGATCGCCCTCCTGCCGATGCCATTGGGCGTGGCGGGCGTGCCGTTCTCCTTCACCTTCGTGGCCACGGGCGGAACGGGATCATACCAGTGGTCGGCTACCGGGGTGCCGTCCGGCTTCACATTCTCCACCGGCGGGACGATTGCGGGAACGCTGGCGGCGCCCGGGTCGATCAACATTACCGTCACGGTCACGGATTCCGCCGGGGCTATGGCGACACAAGCCTTCACTCTGGCCTTCGCGCCGGGGCCTTTGACGATTAGCACCCAGGCTCTGCCCGCGGGTGTGGTCGGAGCGGCCTACACGGCGACGCTGGCGGCCACGGGCGGCGCCGGATCGAACAAGTGGTCGGCGACTGGCCTGCCCGGCGGGCTGACGCTGTCCGCGGGCGGAACTATTTCGGGTATGCCCACGGCTCCGGGCACATCGGTGGTGGTGGTGACGGTGACGGATTCGGCCGGCACCTTGGCGGTGCAGACCTACGCCATGACGGTACTGCTGCCGGCCACGCCGGCCGTGAACCTTGGCAGCCTGCCGCCAACGGCGAACCCGGGCACGCAGGCCGCGGTGCAGGTGGGCATGGCGTCGGCCTATCCGCTGCCCGTGACGGCGACGCTGACGCTGGTCTTCACGCCGGATTCGGGAGCCGACGATCCCGCGGTGCAGTTCTCGACGGGCGGGCGCACGGCGGTGATTGAGATTCCCGCCGGGGTAACCACGCCGGTAGGAGGGGTGGCGCTGCAGACCGGAACGGTGGCAGGCACCATCACCATTTCGGTGCGGCTCTCGGCCGCGGGACAGGATATCACGCCCACACCCGTTCCCCAACAGATCACGCGCATCCCGGCGGCCGCGCCCACCATCAGCAGCGTGACGGCCATTCGAAACGCGAGCGGGTTCACTGTGACGGTGATCGGATTTGCGACGCCGCGCCAGGTGACGCAAGCCAATTTCCAGTTTGCCGCGGCGAGCGGAACTACGCTGCAGACCGCGTCGCTGGCGGTCCCGGTGACCAGCCTTTTTTCCGCCTGGTACGGGAGCGCGGCGGCGGCCGCCTTTGGCAGCCAGTTCTCCTTTGTGCAGCCGTTCACGGTGACTGGCAACGTGCAGGGCGTGGCGTCGGTGACGGTGACGCTGACCAACGCGCAGGGAACCTCGGCGGCGGTGACGGCGAACCTGCAGTAGGGTCGAGGCGCTCAGCCCCGCGCCCAGTTCGGCGCCAGCTTGCCGATGCGCTCGACCGCCTCCATCAGGTTGGCGAGCGAATTGGCGTAGCTGAAGCGGATGTAGCCTTCGCCGTGCTGGCCGAAGGAGGCGCCGTTGAGGCAGGCCACGCCGCCTTCGGAGAGCAGGTAGTCGGCCAGTTCCTTCGACTTCATGCCGGTTTCGGTCACGTTGGCAAAGGCGTAGAATGCGCCGCCGGGCAGGGCGCAGTGGAAGCCGGGGATCCGGTTGAGGCCGGCGCAAAGGGCGTCGCGGCGGCGGCGGAATTCCTCCACCATGCGCTCCACCGGTTCCTGTGGGCCTTCGAGCGCCGCGATGCCGGCGCGCTGCGTGAAGCTGGCGGTGCAGGAGTTGGAATTCACCATCAACTTGCCGACCGCGTCCACCAGCCACTCGGGCATCACGCCGTAGCCCATACGCCAGCCGGTCATGGCGTAGGTTTTTGAGAAGCCGTCCAGGATGACGGTTTTGTCGAGCATCCCCGGAAATTCCACGATGGATGCCGGTGGCTCGGTTCCGTAGTGGATGCGAGTGTAGATTTCGTCGCTCAGGACGATGAGGTCGCGATCGCGCAGCAGGGCGGCTATGCCGGCCATTTCAGAGCGCGGGATGACGCCGCCGGTGGGGTTCTGCGGCGAGTTCAGCACCACCATTTTGGTGCGGGCGGAGAGGAGGCCGCGAAATCGGTCGAGGTCGAAGGAGAACCCGCGGCTCTCTTCGAGCGGCAGGGCGACCGGCGTGGCGCCCAGGCAGCGGACCATGGATTCGTAGATGGGAAATCCGGGGTCGGGAATGATGGCCTCGTCGCCGGGTTCCAGCAACGCCATCATGGTGAAGAACATGATCGGCTTGCCGCCCGGCACCACCGCTACGTGTTGCGGCCCCACGGCGATGCCGCGGGTGCGCGAAACATACGTGGCGATGGCGGCGCGCAATTGGGGATCGCCTACGGTGGGGCCGTAGTGGGTCCAGCCCGCGTCCAGCGCCTGCTTGGCGGCGTCAGCGATGTGCTGGGGCGTGGGGAAATCGGGCTCGCCGATCTCCAGATGAATGACGTTGCGGCCCTGAGCTTCCAGCGAGCGGGCCCGGGCCAAGACGTCGAATGCCGACTCCACTCCGATGCGCTCCATCCTGCCGGCGAGTTTCATGGAATGTAGCCCTCCGCGGGGCGCGGCGGGTTCTCATACAGGCGCGTCCGCGCCGCCTTCAGTATAGTCGGTTGCAGAGGGGGGCGGTCCGGCGGCCGGACAGGCGGCCGGACGAAACTGGATTGAGCCGCGAGATTGTGTACAATGGGAGAGATCGGGCCGTGGCGCAGCCTGGCTAGCGCGCTTGCTTGGGGTGCAAGAGGTCCCGAGTTCAAATCTCGGCGGCCCGACCAAATTCCTCAAAGAGTCATAGACCCACCCTCCTCCAACACGTCGGTTCAGGTCAAACCAGGTCCCGACCAAATTGGGGCCTTCGGGGTGATTCTCGTCTTCACGCCCCACTTGCAACTCATACAGTCCCCGTGACTTGGGGACCCCCCAAGGCAACCGGGCGGCGGGTACGCAGGCCGTCGTATTGCCAACCGGGATGGAGATGGACGTCACCCCGCCGGCGATCTTCGCGCGAATCCCGGACTTACTCAAATCGACGCGCCCTTGGGCCGCGCCCCGCGCAGCGGTGGATGCCCCCGCCGCCGCTACCAACAGCAGTCCGCGCTTGTGTCCTCTTATTGTGCCGGAAGCACCATCCGAAGCAGATGGCCGTCGTAAGCCACGTAGATTTTGGCCTCGGCTTCGTCAACCCACATTTGCACGCTATCGAACCGCATCAATGGCACGGACAGCGCGGGATGGAAGCCGAACGCCAGCGTGTCATAGCTGCCAATCTCGTTTGAGCCGGTGCCGCTGTTGAATCCCGCAGCCCAAACCTGATGCGGTTTCCCTGTGGGCTGCAACGGGCGAATGCTCTGGGATTCCAGCGGCGCTAATTCACCGGTAACAATTTCGGATGCGCCCGACGCGGCGTCGAGTAGCCGGTACTGGGGCCCTTCGGGCCCCACCTGTTTCCGGCCATCATAGGGCTCCGAGGCGCTCGCGCGAAGCAGGAGCACCTTGCCGTGCGAAGGCACGTAGGCCACGGGATAGAACCTGTCGGCCGCGGGAATGTCGAGCTTGCCGATTTTTCCGCTGGCCAGATCCACACGGTACACGGAGTGCGGCTGCGCCCAGGTGCCGTCCGCCTTGGCCACCACCGCCCATCTTCCGTCAGGAGTGATCACGGGGTTCGCGCAGTTACCCTCGATCACCAGCACGGGATCGCGTCCGCGCGCCAGCTTCCACAGCCCGCGCTTGCCGCTCCAGGTGCCGATGCGGTACGTGTTGCCGCCCACGGTCAACGCCCAGGGCGATGCGTGACGCTGCTCTTCGATTTCCATCTTCGGCGGAAGCCCCTGCCGCAGGTCCAGCGGAAGAAACTCGGCCGGGGATCCGGCGGGCGCGCTGGCTTTGCCCTCTGAGAAGGCGACCCATCGCGGCCCGGTGGCATCGACCGGCTGGCTGTTCCGCCCGCTGCCGGCAATCAGCAGCCGTATGTCCGCCCCGCGCTTCCAGACGCTCAGAACGGCCGCGGAGGGCTCGGCCAGCAGCACCTCGAAACCGGGGATGTCCTTGGCGGCGCGGTACCGCAGTTCCATCTTCCCCGATTCCGGAAGCCGCCTGAAGTAGTCGCACGCCCGATCATACGCGGAGCCGCCCGTTCCCCCCATTCCGGGCTTGTTCATGAACACGCGCCGGCCGCGCCGGTTCCCGAACTCACGCTGCGATCCGAGGTCACGCTAATTCAACTAGACGTGGTTGCAAAAGACCGTCAGGGCAAGCCGGTCGAGGATCTGGAGCGGGAGGAGTTCAGCGTCACGGACAACGGCAAGCTCCAGCGGATTGTCACGTTCGCGATGGAAAAGGTGGAGAACGCGGAAAAGACCGCGCCAGCGCCGGTTGCCGCGCCCCAGCCCACCCAGCCAAACGCGTTCAATAACCGGATCGGGGAGAGCGTCAGGCGGACCGGATACTCCGTGATACTGATGGATTGGTTCAACACCGGCGTTCCGAACACCCAGGACGCGCGCCAGGACGCGCTGAAGGTCCTGCGGGGGCTGGAGCCGAACGGTCGAGTCACTCTATACAGCCTCGACTTCATGGGGCTCAAGGTAGTCAACGAGTTTGGCGCCAGCCAGTCCGAGATCGTTGAGAGCATTGGCTCGTTGAGCGGACGGTCGTCTCCGTGCCACGCCATGCAGCTTATGGAGATGAAGCTGGGGCCTGTTCCGCCGGAAACGCTTTGCGACGATCCGGACATACCGAGGCCGCAGGCGGAGTTCTTAATGAGGGCGCGGATTCGGGACACCCTGAATGCGCTTAACGGCATCGCCGATAATCTGAGCGGCGTGCCCGGGCGGAAAAGCCTGATTTGGATCTCGGCCGGCGTTCCGACGGTAGTGGTCGAGGCGGAAGGCGGCGTCCAGCCCCCGTGGGCGACATTCAGTGAGGATCTCGAAGGGCTTTTCCAAGAGCTGAACAACGCCGGAGTGTCGGTATATCTGGTGGATGCGCGCGGGCTGCCTGCCAGCGGGCTTTACGACGACCCCAGGTTTTCCGGCAGCGCAATGATCCAGCTCACCACCCCGACCATGGATGAGTTCGCCTCTCGCACCGGCTGGACGGCGTCTTACGGGCGCAACAATCTGGACGACGGGATCAGGCGGACTCTTGAAGACTCCAACGTGACGTACTTCCTCGGCTACTACGTACCGCAGGACCAACCCAACCGCGGGTCTCAATAAGATCGCGGTCAAAGTCAACCGCGAAGGGGTGAAACCACGGTACCGCGAAGGTTATTCCATGGGCCATGACGCGGCGGCGCCGGAAGACCTGAACGCGCAGTTGACGCAGGCGGCGCTAGCGGCCGTGGACGCCACCGGCATTCCCATACAAATAACGGCGGAACGGAAACGGAACGCGCTGACGCTTCGCATCGGCTCGAAACCGGGCAGCCTGGGGCTGGCGCACGTTGGCGGCAGATGGCGGGGCAGCATAGACGTGGCGACTGAGTTCGTGGCGGCGAAGCCCGGAACTCCTTACCCGCTCCAATTCGAAACCACGGAGCTTGACCTCAGCGAAGAACGCTACGCGGAGGCTGAGCGCGACGGACTGGTATTTCCCAGGACTCTCGAAATTCCGGCTGGAGCGGACCGTGTCAAAGCTCTGATACGGAGTGGCGGCTCCGGCAAGGTCGGCTCGGTAACGAACAGGCTGAAGGACGTCGGGATCGACTAGGGGTTACAACCGCTTGGGCGAGTTGCTGTCTGGCCGAAATTGCGTCACCGCCGGCGTCCTGGCGCAACTCACGAGATATCCCCCGGCCTTTGGCACCCAAACCCGCTTCTCCCCATACCCTTAGTACAGGGGCCGGTTGTGCTGCCAGTCGCTTTCTGCCATAGTTGAATCAGACGAGCGTTCGCCATGCGACGGAAGCCTCTCCTAAAACCGGAGCCCGTAATTGCCGCCGAGATCCTCGAGCAGGCCAAGCGCTCGATTTCCACCGATGGCCTGAAGAAACCCGCCAAGTGCTCCGTGTGCGGCGGCGAGAGTTCCGGCCCCGGCGACGAACCGCTGTGCTGGGTGTGCCGCCGCCTTAAAGTCAGCGCCTGGCACGAAATCGAACAGCAGATGCCCGCCCAGGAGTAGCCGCCGTCCCGGCTTTCTCCGCCCCTACGAGTTCGCTTCGATCGCCTGCGCCACGTCTTCCCACTCCGCCATCAGCCCTTCCAGGTCCTTGCGCCGCGCGTCCAGCAACTCGCCTACCCGCCGCGTTTCCTCGGCGCTCACATAATTGCTCAGGGCCGCCTCGTAATCGGCGATCTCCGTTTCCAGGCGCGTCACGTCCTCTTCGATCTCCCTCCGCCGTTCCTTCATCTGCCGCAGTTTGATGGGGTTCAGCCGCCGCGCCCCGTCTCCCGCCGGCGCCCCGTCCGCCGCCGCCGCTGGCTGAGGATTCGCCGTCACGGCCACCGGCGCCTCGGGCGGGGCGTCAGCTTCCTGCGCTTCTACCGGATGCTCTTTCTTCCAGCGGTAGTCTTCGTAGTTGCCCGGGAAGACGTGCAGCCGCCCGTCCTCCACCTCGAACACCTTCGTCGCCAGCTTGTCGATGAAGTAGCGGTCGTGGGATACGAACACCACCGTGCCGCTGTACTCCTGTAGGGCCGTCAGCAGCACGTCCTTGGCGCGCATGTCGAGGTGGTTGGTGGGCTCGTCCAGCAGCAGGAAATTGGATGGCATCATCAGCATGCGTGCCAGCGCGTAGCGGTTGCGTTCGCCGCCCGAGAGCACTCCCAGCGGCTTGAATACGTCGTCCTCGGAAAACAGGAAGCAGCCGAGGATACTACGCAGTTCGGTGTTGCTGGCGCGCGGCGCCACCGTCGCCATGTCGTCGATCATCTTCGCCGCCGGGTCCAGTTCCTTGTACTGGTCCTGCGCGAAGTAATCCGGCTGCGCGTTGTGGCCCAGCGTGTAGGTTCCGCTCGTGACCGTCTCCGTCCCGGCCAGGATCTTAATGAGCGTCGATTTTCCCGCGCCGTTCACGCCCACCAGCGCGACGCGGTCGCCACGCTCGATATAGAAATCCACGTCCGCGAACACCGTGTGATCGCCGTAGCTTTTCCGGACCTTCTGAAACTCCGCCACGATCCGCCCGCTCGGCTTGGGCTGCGGGAACTTGAAGTGGATGCTCTTTTCCTCGGGCGGGATCTCGATCTTCTCGATCTTCTCCAGTTCCTTGATGCGGCTCTGCACCTGCTTGGCCTTGGTGGCCTGGTAGCGGAAGCGGTTGATGAAGGCTTCCAGTTGTTCCACGCGGTCCCGCTGGTTTTGATAGCTTGCGTAGAGTTGCGCGCGGCGCTCGTCCTTCAACTGCTCGTACTTAGTGAAGCCGCCGGTGTAGAAGTGCAGCGCTTTGTTCCACAACTCCACGGTCTTCCGCACCGTGACGTCCAGGAAAAAGCGGTCGTGCGATACCAGCACATAGGCGTACGGGTATGCCGCCAGGTAGTCTTCCAGCCAGTTGCGGGCTTCCAGGTCGAGATGGTTGGTGGGCTCGTCCAGCAGCAGCAGGTTGGGCTTTTCGAGCAGCAGTTTGGCGAGCGCGATGCGCATCTGCCAGCCGCCCGAAAATTCCTCGGTGCGCCGCCTCCAGTCGCGCTCGCTGAAGCCCAACCCCGAGAGCACCGCGCCCACTTGCGATTCCAGGGCGTACCCGTCGCGCCCGCGAAACTCGGTTTCCACGCGGTGGAAACGGTCCGCCACCTGGCCGTATTCCGCGCTCTCCGGATCCAGTTCCGCCAGCCGGTGCGCCAGTTGTTTCTGTTCCTCTTCGAGCGCCCGCAAGCCCGCGAACACGGTCATGCATTCGGCGAAAACGCTGCGCCCGGAAAGCGACAACCCTTCCTGCGGCAGGTAGCCGACCGACACGCCCTTCTGCACCGAAATGCCGCCCAGGTCGAGGCCCTCGATGCCCGCCAGCACTTTTAGCAGCGAGGACTTTCCCGTGCCGTTGGCCCCGACAATCCCGGCGCGCTCGTTGGGAGTCACCAGCCAGTCGGCGTTTTCAAAAAGGATTTTGGGGCCGTACCGCTTCTGTGCCCCCGTGAGTTGAATCATGGATCCCGAGTCTACGTCACCGTCTATTCTAGCGAAGCGCCGCGTCCCCCCACCCCACCCGCCGCCGCGGTACAATACGAACAGAGAGGGATGGCCGTATGAGAGCCCTGGGTGGCCTGTTCTTCGTAGTTCTGTTTGCCGCCGCGCTTCCCGCGCAGGATCGCGGCAACACTCAACCAATCGCAATCCGTGGTGCGGCCACTGCCGTTGCTCCCCCCACAGGACGTCCCCGCATCATGGTTCCCGGAACCACCACGCGCCCGGGCCAGCGGGTCGCCGCGGGCACTTACTTCGTGTACGCCGATCCCATATACGTTCCGCAGTTCGATCCCTCGGCTACTACGGCACCCGCTCCAGCGCCGGCCCCCGCGCCGGCCGTGCCTGGCGTGGTGATCTACGTCTCGCAACCGGCGCCTGTCTCCGCCGAAATCGTGCATCCTTCCATACAGGTCCTCGGAACGCCGGCGGCCCAACCCGCCGCGGAACCTCCCGCGCCGGATCGCTACCTGTTCGCCTTCAAGGACCACTCCATCTATGCGGCGGTGGCTTACTGGGTGGATGGCGACACGCTGCACTACTTCACCAGCGGAGACACTCACAAACAGGCGCCGCTCTCCACCCTCGACCGCGCCTTCACGGAGCGGCTGAACCGCGAGGCCGGAGCGGCCCTCAAGCTGCCGCCCGATAGACGATAGGTTCCATATTTGAGTCTGTGTTCGGCAAATAGCCCGAATGTCCTGCTGGATACCGTTGTGTAGCGCTCCGTAGGCGGACAATGGCTCCAGCCAGGAGATTTCAGCCTTGGAGGAAATATGCCGTTTCCGGGTTCCAGCGTTCGTTCGATTCTCAGGATGTCGGTTCTGCTGGCGGTTTGCGTTCTGGGCGCCTTGCAGACCAGTTCTGCGATACCCAGCACCACGGTGACGTATCAGTTCGTCGGACAGTGCTCGGATTGCACCGGGACGGGCACCGCGTCGCTGACACTGCAAAACTACACGCTGGGCACATCCCTGTCCAACTCCAATTTCGTCAGCTTCACTTACACCTCGAACCTCACTACTTTTTCGCTTACGGCGGCCAATTCGCCAACACTGCTCGGCATGCTGCCGGCTTCGCTGCCCGCCACGGCGCAGGTCACTGTAAGCGGTTATGCCACCAACCCGAATTACTTCTTTGGGTCGCAGACCGACGGATCGTGGTGCGTCGGGTTTACTTGCTTGAGCGACACGGGAACCAGTTCCTCCTGGTCACTCAACTCCCCCAACGTTCCCACGCTCAGGTACCCAACGCTCGCTGGTCTCGCAGCGCTGCTGGCGGCGGCCGGAGTCCTGTTACTAAGGCAGGCTCGGAGGCGGGTTTCCGTCTGAGCGCGGCTACTCCCACTCGATCGTGCCGGGCGGCTTGTGCGTGAGGTCGTAGAACACCCCCGCCACGCCTTCGACCGCCATCAACTCCGCGCACAGCGAGCGAAGCAACTCGGGCTCCATGGCTACCGATTGCGCTGTCATGCCATCCACCGAATCCACAGGCCGCAGAACCACGCTGTCCGGGGCAGCGGCCGTCCCCAGCGGAATCAGAATCACCGGGAACTGCCACACCGTGTGGTCGAACTCGCGCTCGTGCGAGAGGCGCCGCACAATGGCGTCGGCCTGCCGCAGCCGCGCCAGCCGCGCAGGCGAAAGCGTGGCGGCGCGAACCCGCATCTCCGAAACCGGCACGCCCGTGTCCACCTGGGCGATCACCCGATTCACGCCGCGAATGCGGTTGGTCAGCGCCGTGGCCCGAGCGTGATCCATGGCGTCGATGGCCAGCACCGGAGCGTACGTCCGCGAGTCGCCCTGCACGCCCACCGAATGCACCGGCACGATCCAGCCGTCGCCCGTTCGCTCCACCGCCGCATCCGCGCTGGCGCACAGGCAGCGGATGGCGAGGCCAGGGCCGGGAAACGGATGCCGGTCGAGAAGCTCCTCGGGCAGTCCCAGTTCGCGCCCGATCTCGCGCACTTCGTCCTTGTAGAACGATTTCAGCGGCTCGACAATTCGCCCCGCCTCGATCAGTTTCTGAATCCCGGCCACGCGGTTGTGGTGCGTCTTGATGACCGCCGCCTTCGCCGTGCCGCCGCTCTCGATGGTGTCGGGGTAGATGGTGCCCTGGCCCAGAATCCAGCACTCGTCGGCCAGGCTGCGCGATTCGATGATGCGCTCCTGCACGCGCACGAATTCCTCGCCGATGATGTGGCGCTTCCGCTCCGGCTCGGTCTCGCCGGCCAGCGCGTCCAGGAACTGCCGCTCGGCGTGCTCCACGGTCAAGCCGCCCAGCCCTTCGACGAACTCGGTTTCGCCCTCGCGCATCAGCCCGGTATCCACATACACGCCGCGCACCCGTTCGCCGCCTAGCGCCCGCCGGCAGAGTGCGAACGCCACGCTTGAATCCACGCCGCCGCTAACGAAGAAGAAGACGCTGCGCGCGCCCGCCGCCTCGCGGATTTCGCTCTCGATGAGCGGCACCCGGTGGCGCGGGTCCCAGTCGTGCTTGCAACCGCACACCCGGAAGACGAAGTTCGACAGGTACTCCATGCCGCGCGTGGTATGGACGACCTCGGGGTGGAACTGCACGCCGTAAAGGCCGCGCGCCGCATTGGCCATGGCGGCCACCTCGCAAGTATCGGTGCGGCCCGTCACCAGGAAGCCCGGCGGCGGCGCTTCCACCACGTCGCGGTGGCTCATCCAGATCTGCTGCTCACCGTCGAGCCCCGCAAACATGGGGTCGGCTGTAGAGCCCATGTCCAAGGTCGCCAAGCCGTATTCGCCGCGCTCACCCGGGCGCACTCGCCCTCCCAGCAGGTGGGCCATGAGCTGCTGGCCGTAGCAGATGCCCAGTACCGGTTGGCCGGTGGAGAAGATGGCCGGGTCGGCCGTGGGGCTGCCCGGATCGTAGACGCTGCTCGGCCCGCCGGAGATGATGATGCCGCGCGCGAAGGAGATCTCCGCCGCAGGCGTCTCACTAGGACGCACTTCGGCGTACACGCCCAGGTCGCGGACCTTGCGCGCTTCCAGGTGGCAGTACTGGCCGCCAGCATCGAGGACGACGATCTGTGGAGTGGGGGTCAAATAGAAATGGTAGCAGGCCCAGCGCCCCCGCTCACAGCGCCGTTCGGAAACTAGCTCTCAGGCGGCGAACTGCCACCGCTACGCCTGCCGCGATCAGCCCCAGCCCTAGCGTGCCCGGCTCCGGAATGGGCGTGTCGGGCGGCGCATCGGGTGGCGCCACCGGCGGTGTCCCGGACCCGGATTCCAATCCCAATGCCCCCCGCCTGACGCCTGCCACATTGATCGGCGCCACCAAAGGCAACTCAATGCGCACCCCGAGTAGCGCGGGCCAGACCGGCCCCACACCCCAAAGGTCTTCCAGAGGGACCCCACCAGGGGAACGCGGCGCGGTATCTTCTGTCCCGTCTGGCGCCTGCTCGGCGATCTGCCACCGCGGGTCCTGAAAGAAGACTGGGAAAACCTCCGCCGCCAGCAGCGGTTCCTCCCGATTGGCAGCTTCTGGTTCCGGCGCGGGTGGTTCGGCAACCTCGAACACTTCCACTGGAAGGCTCGCAGTCTGCACCGGCCCTTGCGGCGTCACCGAAACCCGGTTGCCGCATCGCGCACGCGCGTAGTTGACGCCGTCCGTGAGCAAGGTCTCGTGCGGCGGGAGTGCGACCGGACGCCTGGTCCAATACACCGCATCGCCCATCCGGTACGAAACGTAGACCGGCTGAAAGAAAGCCGACGGCGCGGTTCGCAGCGACGCCCGCTGGAAGACCGCGTAGTGGCGAGCCGCCACCGCGTCGGAATCGAGCGCCTGCTGCAACTCCTCCGCGCTGTAGGCGCCGCCCGGTATCACCGAATACCTATACACAGGCCGCCCCAGGCGCCGCGATGACGCAGCCCGCGCCACAGGCTCGTTCCCATACGCCACCGCCGCCACGTCCGCGGGACCGCTCCCCGCTGCCCAGTGAGTCGACAAGCGGCTGTAAACCAACGCCTGCACGCACACCGCGCCCGCGACCAAGCACAGTAGCAGCATTCGCCGTTGCCATCGCCACCGGCGGCTCCGCGAGATACGCCTCGATTTCCGAACGCTTGGGCAGACCACGGCTCTACCCTCAGATATCGGCGGATTCGGATCGAACTTGAGTGTGTAAAAAGGAAATTGGTGTCAGACGCCATTTTCCATTACGATTCACTTCCCTTTCGGCAGCATCTTCATGTTGGCGGGCAAGGTGAAGACCTCGTCGTGCAGGCCCTTGTTGATCTCCACGCTCTCCAGGAAGATCTCGAAAATCTTCTGGCCGTTGCGGTCGCGGCGGGTTTCGAGGGGCAGCTTCACGCCGTTGATGTCGCGGTACTTGGCGAAGGAAGAGGCTTCCACGTCGAAATCGTTGAACTCCTGGTTGCGGCGGCGGAAGCTTTGGCGCACGGGGAGCAAGCTCTCGCGGTCGAAGTAAATGGTGGTGGTAAGGCCCGCGGCATCGGTGATGTCGACGATCTCAACCGGGCGGTGCTCCAGGATGTCGCCGCCCTGGGAGTAAAACGAAATGCCGGGCTCGTCCAGGCGCTGGTGCAGAATGTAGAAAATGCCGCGCAGGGTGCTGTCGCGGTACGTGGCAAGTTCGGCGTCGTCGAGCGGTATGGCGCCGTGGAAGGAGAACGACCATGCGCCATCGGGAGTGAAGAGGTAGCCGCCCTCGTCCTGGTTCTTGCCGTAATTCTGGCGGATGCGAACGGCGAACTTGCCGGGCGAGGGCGGCAGGTATTGGGAGTAGATGGTGGCGACGAGGCCGGGGCCCGACGATCGGCCGTTGTCGAAGGAATACATGCGGCCGGTTTCGGTGCGATCCTGAATGGCCAGGAAGGCGTCGCCGCCGAGGGCCTTGAGCGCCTCGCGGACTACGCGGGCGCCGCGATCCTGGCGGCTCTCCTGTGGCTGCGCGCTGGCGCACATCAGGGCCCCGGCGAGGAGCAGAGAAAGCGGGAAAAAGCGGCGCGGATTCACGGGCGTCTCTCCAGTTCTTCGGCCACCAGGCCGACGTTCACCTCGAAACTCGTGACGGAGCTCTCGGCGAAGGGCTCGCCATTGTGCAGGGTGGTGATCTTGAAGGGAACGCGCACGCCGGCCACGTCCCCAAACCCGGTGACGATCTCCTGCACTAGCGCCGGCTGGCCGGAAGCCATCGGCAGGGCGTAGGAAATCTGCAGCGGCAAGCCGGTTTCCGGGTTGAGGGCCAACTGCACGGTCAGGCCGTTCGCGGTGGAGATCTCGACGGTGTTGTCGTCGAGGGCGCTGAGGGTTCGGTCAGCCGCACGGTCGCTAAGTAGCAGCGAAAAATACGCCCGGAAAAGGTCGCTCTGCATTCCTTTGAGGTTAGACCCCGACAGGGCTCCGGACTGGCGGCCACGGGCGATCCATCCGGACTTGCCATTGGTAAAGAGGGCGCGGTGCACCCCGGAGTGGTCGGCGTCCTCGCGAAGGATCCCGGAGACCATCCAGCGGTCGGTGGCGAGCATGGTCTCGCCCCCGGAGGCGGCCGAAAGGCGCACTTCACTGAGCTGCCAATAATCCTTGACGGCGGCGAGTTTCTCGGCGCCGCCCACGGCGGACTGCACGCGCGCCAGGATGCGCTTGCCCAGTTCCAGGCTGGCGGTATCGGTGGGGGCCGCGCTGGACTTTGGCTCGGGGATGGTGAGATCGATCTCCTTGACCGGGCCCAGAGTGTCGAGGGACGGCAGGAAATCATCCGGGTTTCCAACCACCAGCGTGGTGAGCTCGGTGGGCTTGAGGTACTGTTTGGCCACCCGGAGCACGTCGGCGGCGCTAACCGCGGCGAGGGTCTTCTGGTACTGCTGCAGAAAGTCCGCGGGATACCCGAAGTACTGGTAGGTAAGCATGCGGTCGAGGATCTTGCGGCTGGTATCGGAGGCAAACACCAGTCTTTCGAGGGCGCCATCCCTGGCGGCGCGCAGTTCCTCGTCGCTCACCGGGGTGGTGCGAATGCGTTCCAACTCCTCCTGAATAGCCTTGAGGGTGGCCACGGTGGAAAGCGACTTAGCGCTGCCGGAGATTTCGAAGAGGCCGGGGTGGTCGTAGGCCGCAGCCCATTGCGCGGAGACGGTATAGACGTTTCCCACGCGCATGTGGAGCCGCTGGTAGAGCCGGCTGGAGGAGCCGCCGCCAAGAATGCCGGCCATAACGGTAAGTGGCGCGTAGTCCTTGTCCGCGATCCGCCCGCCGAGGTGGCCGATGGCGAAGAACGTCTGCGGGAGGTCTAGCTTCTTAGCAAGGTAGATGCCGGGTGCCGGGGCGGCTTCCACCTTGGGAAACTCCGGCACGGCGGGTTGCTCCGCGGTCCAGCTTGCAAAGAGCTGCTCCAGCCGCTCCTTCATCTTGGCGGATTCGAAATCGCCCCACACGGCCAACATGACATTCCTGGGGAAAAAATAGCGCTTGTGGAAGGCCTGCAGGTCGGTGCGGACGATGCGGTTGAGGTGATCGTGCTGCATTTCCCAGCCGTAGGGCGAGCCGGCGCCGTATAGGAGGGCGGAGAACTGGCGGGTCAGGATGGCCTGGGGATCGTCATTGCGGCGGGAAACGGAGGCGCGCAACTGCATCCTGGCCAGATCGACCTTATCGATGCGGAAGGCCGGGGCGGTGAGGACGTCGCGGAACATGGCCAGGACATCGGGCGCGTTTTCGGTAAGCGTTGAGAAGGAGACCTCCGCGGAGGATTCGCCGACGGTGGATTCCACCCTGGCAGCCATGCCATCGAGATTGCGGTCCAAATCATCGCCGGTCATCTGGCGGGTGCCTCCGGTGCGCATGGCCATGCCGGTGAGCGAGGCTAGGCCCACTTTGGCGGGCGGATCGAAGAGGTTTCCGGTACGGATGCGGGCCAGGCCGGAGACCATGGGAAGCTCGTGATCCTCGAGCAGGAACACCTTCATGCCGTTGGGTAGGGTGAAGGTGTCGATTTTGGGATCGGCGAAGGGGCGCAGGGGGGGATACTTGAGATCGCGGTAAGATGCCGCCGGCGCGGGGGCGGGCGCAGCGGGCGGACGGGGGCGGGGCTGCGCCGGCGGCACGGTCTGCGCGTCGGCGAGAAGGGCCAGACAGAGGATTCCCGTTGGGCGCATAAGGGAGAGGTTCATGGGCGGCCTCCGGAGGGTTGCGCGGGCCTGGCGGGCGGCGGCGCGGGCGGCGAACTGTAGGCCACGGTGCGTTGGGATTGGATCAGGTACTTGCGCGCCACCCGCTGAATGTCGTCGGCGGTCACCTTATCTAGAGCGGCGAGGGAGTGGAACAACTCGCGCCAGTCTCCGAAAGCGGCATAGTAGCCAGGGAGCAACTCGGCCAGGCCCTGGTTGCCCTCCAGTTGGGAGATGAGCCTGGCCCGCGCCGCCGAGCGGGCACGGCTCAGGATATCGTCATCCACTTTCTGGGACTGGAGGCGCGCCACCAGCGCATCCACCGCTTTCTCGACTTCCTGGACGGTGTGCTCGATCGAGGGGGCCAGCATAAAGGCGAACAGGCAGGGGTAGCGGCCACTGGGGAAGGCGGCGACCGCCTGGGCCTGGATGGCGATGCGTTGCCCCTGCACCAAATCCTGGTGCAACATGCCGGTGCGGCCGCCGGAGAGGATGAGACCCAGGAGGCGGAGAGCCGGGTCGTCGGGGTCGCGCTGGCTGGGCCTCTTGAAACCGATTGCCAGAATGGATTGGGTCTGCGATTCCACATGGACGCCGCGGAGGCCGCGCTGTGGGGCTTCCGCGGTGTGCGGCGGCGGCGGCGCGGGGCGCGCGGGCAGGGGACCGAAGTACCGCTCGGCGAAGCGCCGGACCTCGTCGGGAGCGACGTCGCCCACGATGGCGAAGGTGATGTTGGCGGCAGTGAAATACTTGTCGAAGAACGCCCGGGCATCGGCGCGGCGCAGACTGGCGATATCGCCGGGCCAGCCGATTTCAGGGCGGTGATAGGGGTTGGCCTCGAAGGCGGCCGCCAGGAACTCCTGCTCCAGGGTGCCTTTGGGACTTGCCTCCACCTGCAGGCGCTGCTCCTCCAGCATGGCAGCGCGTTCGCTATAGAAATCGCGAAAGACGGGCGCCAGGAGGCGCTGGGACTCCATGAAGAACCACAACTCCAGACGATTAGAGGGCAGGCTGCAATGGTACTCGGTGTGGTCGTAGAATGATCGGGCAGTCAGCCCAATGGCCCCGCGGGCTTCGAGGGCGGCTGCGAATCCGCCCGGTTCGACGAACGAGGCGGCGCGGCTTTGGGCGGTGTTCACCTGCATTTCGAGCACATCCAGGCGCGCCTCGTCGGCTCTGGGCCCCTTGTTACGTTCGGCTTCCACGCGGTCGGCGAGCTCATCGGCCTCATCGAGCGCCTGCTTCTCGGAGGGCCAATTGGAAGTTCCAATGGTGGCGGTGCCTTTGAACGCCAGGTGCTCGAACATATGGGCCAGGCCGGTGGCGCCGGCGGGATCTTCGGCGGCGCCGGCATCCACCCAGGTGCTGAAGGAGACCACGGGAGCCTGGTGGCGTTCGACGACAATGAAGTGGGCACCATTGGCGAGCGTGAACTCGGTGACCTTCTTCTCAAGCGTGCTCAGGTCCTGACCCCAAAGTGCCGTTCCGGCGGCCAGGGCAAGCGGCAGGGCAAAGTGGCGGCAGAGTGCTCTCAAGGCGTTTCACTGCTCCTTGGGGCCGACTCGAAAAAGACATGCCAACCGCTATCTGACGGTTGCGGCTCCGAAGAGCGTTTCGGGCGGAGGCAGAGTGGCCCCTACTATCCTCATTGAGGATAGCAAGGCTGGGGTGGGCGGATCTCGGGGAGTTGGGGTTGCAACGTTGAAGTGCAATGAGAACCGTCAAGGATCCTACTGAGCCGCGCACACCACCGGTGAATTGTCTTCGTTCAGCGCCGCATCGTAAATCGGGACCGGCATCGTGGCATTTATTTTCAGCGCGTACTGCCACGTCTTGGGTGAGAAGAACACCAGAAGTGGAGCCTCCTGCACCATGTACTTGTAATTAACGGAAAGCGGTCTAAATCGCACGTAGACCACCTTGGCGATGTCGGGCTTGGGAATCGGAACCCGTTTTCCTCAACCCTCCGATCCGGCCGTTGCGCACACGCCCTAAGGATCGAGCGAAGGCCGCTGGCGAGCGATCAGGCTGCGCCGGATGCGCCATATTCCGCGAACTGAACCGGCTCGAAGTGCGAGAACATGCTCTGGAACTCCGGTAGGTTGGACGGCGTTTCGTACCGGCACACCGCTTCGAACTGCTTCCACAATTTCAGGACTGCGGGATTCGTGTGCGCCCCGGCTATGGCTTCCTGGGAAACCCACTCGAAGACCTCGACGATGACGCCATCCTTGGTGCGCATCACGATTGGTGCGCGGCCGGTAACCAGGCCTTCGGCGCGCAGTGGGGGAAGATGGTTGCGAACCAGCTCCAGTAGGGCCTCTTCGCAACCGGGCTTGGGACTGAAGCAAGCCACTGAGATGGATCCCATTGGAAACCCTCCTTATGGCTGAATAGCATATCATGGGACGGGCTTGATCCTCAAGACGGACCAGACCAGACCAGATCTGTGGTACAATCTGATTGTGGTAGTACGAAATATATCCGCGGCAAAGGCCGAGCTCTCCGCGCTCATCGAGGCGGTGCAGGGCGGCAGCGAGGTCATCATCGCCAAGGCTGGCAAGCCGGTGGCGCGGCTGGTGATGTTTCGCGGCCCGGCGCGGCCCCGCAAACCCGGCGCGATGGCTGGCGAAATCTCAATCGCCGCCGATTTCGACAACCTGCCGGACGACATGGCGGAAGCCTTCGGGATGAAGGAATCGCCGGGTTGAGGATTCTCCTCGACACGCACCTTCTTCTCTGGTGGCTGGAGGACAGCCCGTCGCTCTCGGCGCATGCCCGCGAGGCAATCGGCAACCCGGAGAACACCGTCTTCGTCAGTGCGGTATCGCTTTGGGAGATCTGGCTCAAGCAGAGCCTGGGCAAGTTGCGGCTGCCGGGAGACTTCATGGAGCGCCTGGCGGCGGAATCCTTCGAGAGCCTGCCGCTAGCTGCCTCGCAGCCGCGGCAGGTTTCCGCGCTTCCGTGGCACCATCGCGATCCGTTTGACCGCATGTTGGTGGCGCAGGCGCAGGTGGAGAAGCTTGTGCTGCTGACGGCGGACGAGACGCTCGCGGCGTATGGCGAGGCCGTTCGCGTGGCTCGCTGACCGCCGGCTATTTCCAATTTCCGATGAGCACGAAAGGCGCCCAATAGAAGGGGCTGGCGTACGGCGATCCGGCGGGCTGGCCGGCGCCACCGTGCAGCAGCGTCAACTGCGCCTGCCGCAGAGCTTCCGCCTTTTCGATCCCCGGCGTGGTCACCCAAAGTTTGTAGAATGCCGCCATCAGCAGGCCCACGCTGGCATCATCCACCGCCCACAGCGTCGCAATCACCGCCTTGGCGCCCTTCTTTTGCGCGGTGATGCCGAGGCCGTCGATCTCGCGGCCGTCGGAATCCTTCGAGCCCACGGCCGTCTGGCAGCCGGACAAAGTCAGCAACTCGATGCCCTTGAAATCCATGCGCTGCTCGTCGCGCAGGTCCGCCAGGGTCAGGTGGAATCCCTGGCCGCCCTCATTCTGGCCGCCCAGCAGCAGGTAGGATTTCGAGTCGTCACCCACCTGGAACACGTAGTGGCTGGCGATGTGAACCAGCGGAGGGTGGCGGCCCAGGGCGGTCTCCATGCCCGTTTCGGTGAAGGAATCGTCGAGCAGAATGGTTCCAGGAACCGGCCCGTGCGAGCTGGGCGCCTGGTCGCTGCGCACCACGGAATCCAGCTCGTCTGCCACGGCTTGCAGCTTGCCCAGATGGTCGTAGTCCTTGCCAACACCCATAGCCAGGCCGCGCCAATTGCTCACCTGCGGCTTGTCCTTGAGGTTGCCCACGCTGGCGCTGGTAATCACCACGTTGCGGTAGCGTTCCACCAGGTACCCTCCGCCGTCGTGCAGCGCGGCCAGGGGCACGTAGCGCAGCACGTCGTCGAGCGACCAGACCAGGGTTGCCGCGTGCGCGCCCTGAAGGTCCTTTTCGATGGGAGCGATCAGGACGTTGTAGAGGTCCTGCGCCTTGGGCAGAATGTCTTCCGGCGCCCCGGGTTTCGCCAGGGCCTGCACGAAGGCGAACACTTTGCCGCGCAGCGCGATCTTGTCGATGGCCACTTCGCGCGCCACGCGGGTGGCCGGGGTGATCACCATCAGGACGCACTTCTGGTCCAGCACCAGGGTGTAGACCGCGACAGCGCCGGGGCCGAGTTCCCCGGCCAGCGTCTGCAAGCCGGAGGTCTGCTCGTCGATGGTTTGCACGCGGGCGTTGGCCCGATCGCCCTTGCCGAAGGTGTCGTATAGAGTCTTCAGGAACGCCTGCAATTGGCGGTTCGCCGCGGTGAGGCTGGCGGACAGTTCGCCGTAGCGCTTCTCTTCGTCCGGCGTGCGGGAAGGTTTCGCGTTGAGCTGGGTCCACTCGGCGCCGATGGAGGCGATCTCGCCAGTGATCCGCTCGTAGTCCTTGTTCGAGCCTTCCTCGGCGGGCGTGAGTGCTACGGGACTGGCCGCGGAAGCGGTGTCCCCGCGGCGCTGGGTGAATTCGGAATACTCCTCGGCCTTCAGCAGATCCAGCACCTGCTGCGCTTCCGGAAGGCGCCCGGCGGAAACCAACAGCCCGGCCAACTCGCGGTAGTAGCCTGCCTTCGATTTCAGGAAGCTTTGCTGAAGTTCCCGGTCCAGTCCTCCGATGTTGTGCCTCACCTGCTGGAACCGGCCGACAGCCTGCTTGCCAAACAGCACGGCCAGGCTGGGATTCCCGAGGCTCCGCCAGTATTCCATCAAGTGCCCCAGCGTGATGGCCTCACCCAGGGGACCCTGCACGGCGCGGTAGAGGGGCAAGGCCTGATTGTAGGCGTCCAGCGCTCTTTGGTTCTCGCCGAGGGCCTCGTAAACCGCACCGATGTTGTTCAACGTGACCGCCTCTCCCGCGCGGTCCCCCACGGCACGCCGCAGCGGCAGGGCCTGATTGTAGGTATCGAGCGCCTTCCGCTTCTCACCGAGGTCGTCGTAAACCAAGGCGATGTTGTTCAGGGTCGTCGCCTCGCCGGCGCGGTCCCCCACGGCGCGATGGAGCGGCAGGGCCTGGTTGAAGTTGTCCAGCGCCTTCTGCTTCTCCCCGAGGTTGGTGTAGGCCGAGCCGATATTGTTGAGCGCGGCCGCCTCGGCCGCGCGGTCCCCCACGGCACGCAGGAGCTGCAGAGCCTGGTTGAAGTTGTCCAGCGCCTTCGGCATCTCCTTGAGTGCGGCGTAGACCGAACCGATGTTGCTCACGGTTTTCGCCTCGCCCCGGCGGTCCCCGGCGGCACGCAGCAGCGGCAGGGCCTGATTGAAGTCATCCAGCCCAGTCTGCATTTCTCCGAGGGCGACGTAGACTATGCCCATGTTGCTCAGGGTCACCGCCTCGCCCGCGCGGTCCCCCACGGCGCGCCGGAACGCCAGAGCCTGGCCGTAAGAATCCAGCGCCCTCGGGTTCTCCCCGAGGTCCGCGTAGACCTTGCCGATGTTGTTAAGCGTCACCGCTTGGCCCGCGCGGTCCCCCGCTGCACGCAGCAGCGGCAAGGCCTGGTTGTAGGAATCCAGAGCCTTGCGTTTTTCTCCGAGGTCGTCGTAGGCTGTCCCTACGTTGTTCAGCGTGGCCGCTTCGCCCGGGTGGTCGCCCACAGCGCGATCAAGAACCAAGGCCTGCTCGAAATAGCTGAGCGCCTTTCGCTCGTCGACGGCGTCGTAGAGTAGTCCGATGCGGCTCAGGATTCCCGCCTCGCCTTCCCGGTCCCCGGCGGCGCGCAAGAACGGCAGGGCCTGGATGAAGAAATCCAGCGCCTTCGGCTTCTCCCCGACGGTATCGTAGACCCTGCCGATGCTTAACAGCGAAAGGGCCTGGCCGTACTTGTCATCCAGCGATTGCCACAGTGCCAGGCTCTCCTGCCACTTGGCCACAATCGCTTTCGCCGCTTCGGCGCCTCCGTTCGAGGCGATCAAACCGCCTTCGGTGTAGGCCCGCTCGGCCTGAATGCGCACCCGGTCGGCAGGCGCGGGCGCGCGCAGATCGGTGAGTTGAATTCGGTAGTCGCCCGCCTGGGCGCCGGCAGAAACCGGGGCGACGTCCAATTGGAAGTCGCCCGAAACTTCGGCGATCATGGAAACCGGTTCGGGGCCGTACGACCCGTTCATCGAATTGACCACCAGGAGTTGCTTCCCGCTGGGATCGAACAGCGCCAAGAAGACGTCGATTCCATCCTGCACGGCGACCACGTGAAAGAACTGGCCCGCGGCGGCGTGAACCTTATACGAGTGTTTCTCGCCGCCGCGCAACTCGCGTTCGATGGGCTTGCCGGGTTCGAGAAGTGTGATTGCGCTTTGCGGATGGCCAGCCAGCGCCAGGCAGGCAACCGCAAACAAGGCGATTCCACGGATCACGGCTGGGCCTCCTTGCGGGCCACGGGGCTTCCCGCCCTTCACCCGGACTTCCTGCCCCCGCCGGTAAACAGGTTGGTGGGAGTTACCCCGACATCGAAAGTCACGTAGGTCACACCCTTCAGCGTGTCCGCGGCGGCCGCGTCAAGGTCCGCCACGGCGGTTTTCTGTGGGACCACGCGGCCCTGCACCACGGACAGGCTCTTCAACTGTTCCACGGGTGGCGATTGTTTGGCCGGAATCAGGATGTAGGTGCCGCTCTGCAGCAGGATCCCGGTGACGGCGCCGGGCGCGCCCGTGCGCTGCACCGCCTCTTGTGTGGCAAACACGCGAACCGGATTTCCCTTGATAACCGAAACGGTGCCCGAGTGCAGCGCCCCGTACAGAATGTTGAACGAGTTCAGGGCGGACATGACGATCCCCGGAAAACCGAGCATCGGCACGAACAGCCCCGCCTCTTTCACGACATTTTGTAGGATCTTGGAGAACAGGGAATCTTTCCGCTGCGCTTCCAGGTTCAATGCCCACCGGCCCTCTCCGGTGGGGAGCGGAATATTCTGCATCTTCTGCCACGCCGCGTCGGAACTGACGCTGATGTTCTGCACGGCCGATGGCGGCGCACTCTTCCCGGTCTTCGAGGCGGGCTTGCCTTTTGTCTCGAGCGAGCGCATGCCCCCCACCACGGTATAGGCCATGGCTTCCAGAAACGGGACGACTCCGGTCTTCTGCGCGACATCGACGCGAATCTGCGCGTTTTGCAGCCGGTTGAATGTCGCCCGGTCCTCTTCGGCCACCTTGATGGCCGAGGTGTTCACGCTGACCATCACGTCGCCGGAACTGATCAGCTTGCTGCTGTCCAGTTCGGCGGCGTTGCGGAATCCTTCGGGACCGTAGTGCAGAAACACCGGTTGCGCATCGTCCGGGCGGGACTGGCCGCCACGGCGCTGCCCGCCAGCTTCCACAACCGGTTGTGCGTCGGAGGAGCAGAAGCCGGACCAGAAATTCAAGGCCTGCGCGTCGGGGTCCGGGTTGATCGCTTCCGCGCCGCTTTGATCGAGAAGCGCACCCACGGTGCGACCGATCCCCGCCGGAGGAACCAGGCCCTGGAGCGCGGCTGCGGCGAGCAACTGTTTGAAGAAGTCTCTGCGAACGTCGGACATGGGGCACCCATTCTGGCCAGGCGGCCACTGGCCCGTCATTTTAGCATTCGAGTTTCCCGAACGCGATGCCGCGTGCGCCGCGTGGATCCGGAACCGGGGATCCGTAACCGGATTGACGCCACCGGAGTTGTAAGATATCATACAAGTTTGTGGAAAGGGCACCCCTGATTCCCGTGCGGCGCGCCGGAGTGAAGCGCCAGGTCTTCGAGCAACTCCGGGACCGGATCATCGGCCGGACGTGGCTGCCCGGCGCCAAGATCCCCTCGGAGAACGCACTCGCCGAGGCATTCGGCGTGAGCCGCGTCTCCATTCGGGAGGCTCTGCAGATGCTGGGCTCCCTCGGACTGTTGGAGACACAACACGGCGGCGGCACGTATGTCCGCGAATACTCCGGAGCGATCTTCCTCGATCCCCTTCTTCCCATGCTAGCCCTCGATGTGTCGGACGTCTTCCACATCCTAGAATACCGGCAGATGGTGGAAAAGGGAATCGTGGCCCTAGTGGTGAAACGGGCGGGCGACGCGGAGATAAAAGAACTGGAAGAGGCCTTCCGCACCATGCAGGCACACAGGAAAGATACCCGCGCTTTCGCGGAGGCCGATCTGAGCTTTCATCTCGTCCTGGCGAAGGCAACCGGAAATCCGGTCGTCATAAAGGTGACCACCGTCCTGACTGACATCCTGAGAGTTTCGATGTATGGCATCGTGGATTCGCTCGGCTCCAGGGACGGCCTGTACTACCACCGGAGAATTCTGGATGCCATCAAGGCCCGGGAGGGTCCCCTGGCGGAATCGCTCATGGAGGAGCACGTGGAGCGCACCATCCGTAGGTTGAAACGAAAACATGGCGGGGATGGGAAATCTCTCGCCGGAAGGAACATGGATGACAAGGCTTGAAGAAGTTAAACGGCTCGAACGGATCGCATGGGACCTTCGGGCCGACGTCGTGAGGATGATCGGCGTCGGAAAGGCGGGACACCTCGGCGGTTCGTGTTCGCTCGCCGAAATCGTAGCAGCCCTCTATTTCGAGAAGATGCACTTCGATCCCAAGGCGATTGGGGACCCATGCCGGGACCGCTTCGTTCTCAGCAAGGGACACTCGGTTCTCATTCAATACGCGGCCCTGGTAGAACTGGGCGTTATCCCGAGGGACAAGATCGCGAAGGTGAAGACCCTTGCCGGCAAACTGCAAGGCCATCCCGATATGATGACCCCTGGAATCGAGGCGGTCACGGGCTCGCTCGGGCAGGGACTCTCCATCAGCGTGGGCATGGCGCTTGCCCTGCGGATCGCGAAACGGACGTCCCGGGTGTACGTCGTAATGGGCGACGGCGAACTTGCCGAAGGCCAGCTCTGGGAAGCTGCCATGGCCGCCGCGCGCTATAAGCTGGATTCCATCACGGCCGTCGTGGATCGCAACTTGATTCAGGCGACGGGTCCAACGCAGGAGATCTTCGACATTCCCAACATCCCGGAAAAATGGCGGGCGTTCGGATGGAACGTTTTGACCGTGGACGGTCACGACATAGGCGCGGTTCTCGATGTCCTGGACAAGGCGGCGGCGTTCAAGGGGGCTCCCACGGTAATTATCGCTGCCACAATAAAGGGTAAAGGGGTCTCCTTTGCCGAAAATACGGCAGCCTTCCACAATGGCGTCATGACCCGGGAACAATACGAAAAAGCGCTACTGGAAATCCAAGAATCCGGGAGGAAACTGCAATGATGGCGACAATAGCACCACCGAATCCGAGAACTGCGTATGGGACCAGTCTTGTCCGGCTGGGAAAAAAGGACGATCGCATCGTGGCCCTGGAGGCGGACCTTGGGAAATCGACGATGTCCGTGCTGTTTCAGAACGAGTTTCCGGAGCGCTACTTTCAGATGGGAATCGCGGAACAGAACATGGCCGCGACGGCGGCAGGTTTCGCCCTTACCGGAATGATTCCTTTCATTCATTCCTTTGCGGTGTTCGCCTCCGGTAGAGCCTACGATCAGCTCCGCAATACCATCTGCATTCCGGGTCTGCCCGTGCGGATCTGCGGGTCGAGCACCGGGCTTTCCGACTTCGGAGATGGCAAGACCCACCAGGGCGTTGAGGACGCCGCCCTTATGCGGGCGCTCCCCAACATGACCGTGCTCTGTCCAGTTGACTCGATTGAAGTAGAAAAAATGATGGATTGCCTGCTGGATTGGAACGGGCCGGTATACCTCCGAATCAACCGCAACGACGTCCCATTCGTCTATCCGCCCGACGAGCCTTACTCCATCGGGAAGGTGACCATGCTGCGGGATGGGAGCGACGTGGCGATATTCGCCAATGGGGTCATGGTGTCCAGGTCTCTCGAAGCCGCGGCGGCCTTAGCCAAAGAGGGCATCTCGGCGAGGGTGGTCAACGTCAGCACTCTCAAGCCTCTGGATCGCGAGGCGGTGATCGGCTATGCGGCCGGCGTGAAGGCCATCGTGACGGCCGAGGAGCATTCCGTGATCGGCGGCCTCGGTTCGGCCGTGGTGGAAGCGCTTCGCCGAGCGGTGCACGTGCCGGTGGAGTTTGTCGGGATCCCCGACACGTTCGGCATATCCGCCGAGAACTATGCCGATCTGCTCAAGTTCTTCGGCCTTACGCCGGACGCCGTCGCCAACGCGGCAAGAACTCTTCTTGGAGGAAAGAAATGAACATCGGTTTCATTGGACTGGGGATCATGGGGAAGCCCATGGCCAAGAACCTACTCAAGGCCGGATACGAGCTCGTGGTGTACGACATTCTCGAGGCGCCGGTGACGGAACTGGTAGAGGCCGGAGCCGCCGCGGCCTCGTCTCCCAAGGATGTGGCCTTGCGGTGCGAGCTCATCATCACCATGCTGCCCAATTCGCCTCACGTGAAGGATGCGGTGTTGGGGAAGAACGGCGTGATCGAAGGGGCCAAGCCGGGTAGCGTACTCGTCGACATGAGTTCCATCGCGCCGCTGGCGAGCCGCCAGGTGGCCGCCGAACTCGCGGCAAAGGGAGTCGAGATGCTCGACGCCCCGGTCTCAGGCGGCGAACCCAAGGCCATCGATGGAACGCTGGCAATCATGGTGGGCGGCAACTCCGCTCTATTCGAAAAAGTGAAGGACGTGCTTCTGAAGATGGGCGCGAGCGCGGTCCTGTGCGGAGACATCGGCGCCGGCAATGTGACCAAACTCGCCAACCAGGTGATCGTGGCGCTGAACATCGCCGCCATGTCGGAGGCCTTCGTCCTGGCGGTCAAGGCCGGAGTAGACCCCCAACGGGTGTTCGATGCCATCAAGGGAGGCCTCGCGGGAAGCACCGTTCTCAATGCCAAGGCTCCCATGGTCCTCCAGGGAAATTACAAGCCCGGATTCCGGATCGAGCTGCACATCAAGGACCTGCAGAACGCGCTCGATACGGCGCATGAGAACGGCGCTCCCATCCTGCTCACCAGCCAGGTGATGGAGATGATGCAGGCCCTCAAGGTCGACGGGAAGCAACGCGACGACCATGGAGGCCTCATTCAGTTCTATGAAGGGCTGGCGGGAGTGAAGGTCCGCAAGGGAGGCGCGCAATGAGCGCGCCCCGCCTGGCGGGCAAGACCGCGCTGATCACCGGCGCCGCCGGGGGAATCGGCGCGGAGGTCGCTCGCCGTTTTCGGGAGGAAGGCGCATCGGTGTTCGTGTGCGACTTGAATTCCGTCGAGGGGGAAAAGACGGCAGCGTCGATGGGTGCGCGTTTCCTGCCGCTCGACGTCGCTTCGGAGGAAAGCTGGAAGGCGGCGTTTTCCGCCGTCCTCGAGCAGGCCGGACGACTCGACATCCTGGTGAACAACGCCGGCATCAACATCCGGAAGAATATCGAGGAGATGCCCGTAGAGTCGTGGGACGCCATGTTTGCGGTGAACGTCAGGGGACCGTTCCTCGGGATCAAGCACTGCCTGCCCATCATGAGAGCCGCGGGCGGGGGGGTGATCCTCAACATGTCCTCGATCTGCGGCCTGGTCGGCCACCGGTACACGAACGAGGCCTATACGGCGACCAAGGGCGCGGTGACGATGCTCACGAAATCGGTGGCGGTGAGATACGCGAAGGACAAGATCCGCTGCAACTCCGTCCACCCCAGCACGGTGGAAACAGCGTTGGTGCAGGCCATGCTCCAGGACCCCGCGCGCCGGGCGGAGAGACTCGGCGAGGTGCCCCTCGGGAGGCTGGCCACCACGGCAGACGTTGCGAATGCGTTGGTCCACCTCGCGAGCGACGAGGCCGCCTTTCTCAACGGGGTCGCGTTACCCATAGATGGAGGGCTCACAGCGGCGTAGGCTCCGGTCACGCCGCCCTAGGGACGCCGATACCGTGCCATAGCTAGCCGAGCGCGATGCCGGGTGCGCCAGCCCGGCCTTTGGCTATCATAAGAACTGCGGCTTCGGACAGCCGGGGCACGGAAGGAGTAAGGGCGTGAAAGCACTATTCGTCGGCGGCACGGGCATCATCAGCACGGCTTGCACGCAATTGGCGGCGGAGCGGGGGATCGATCTTACGGTGCTCACGCGCGGGCAGCACGCGGCCAACCTGCCCTCGGGCGTGCGCACCATCGGCGCGGATATCGAGGACGCCGCGGGCGTGGCGGCCGCGCTCGGAGGGCAACGCTTCGACGCGGTGGTAGATTGGGTCGCCTTCGAGCCGCTGCACGTGGAGCGCGATATCGAGCTGTTCGGCGGACGCACGCGGCAGTTCGTGTTCATCAGCTCCGCCAGCGTCTACCAGAAGCCTCCGGGGCACTACCTGATCACCGAGTCCACGCCGCTCGCCAACCCGTTCTGGGATTACGCGCGTAACAAGATCGCCTGCGAAGAGCGGCTCATGCTGGCGTACCGCGAGGAGGGCTTCCCCGTCACCATCGTGCGCCCCTCGCTGACCTACGGCGAAACGCACGTCACGCTGGCGGTCAACAGTTGGGTCAGGTCGTACACCGTGGTGGATCGCATGCGGCGCGGGAAGAAGGTGATCGTGCCGGGCGACGGCTCGTCGCTGTGGGTCATCACCCACAACACCGATTTCGCCAAGGGGCTGGTGGGGCTGCTGGGGCTGGAGCAGGCCATCGGGAACGCCTTCCACATTACTTCCGACGAGGTGATGTGCTGGGACCAGTTCTACCGCATCGTGGCGGAAGCAGCCGGGGCGGAGCCGCAACTGGTACACATGGCCAGCGACTTCATCGATTCCTGCCTGCCCGAAATGCGCGGCGGCTTGATCGGCGACAAGTCCGTCAGCGTGGTTTTCGATAATAGCAAGATCCAGCGCTTCGTGCCGGATTATTGCGCCACCGTGCCATACGGGCAGGGCATGCGGCGGACTATCGCGTGGTTCGACGCCGACCCCGTGCGGCGGCAGATCGACGAAGCGGCCAATGCGCAGTGGGACAAGCTGATCGAGGCCTACGAGCGGGGTACCGCCGAGGCGCTGCGGGTCTTCCAGCGGTAGCGGGCCGCTCAGCTCAGCCGCTTCACGATGGTCTCGACGTCGAACACCGAACCGCCCCAGGTGCCACCGCTGGCTTCCTGCAAGGCCGCCCACAGGCGCGTCTCGGGCGGCAGGTCGGGATCGGGAGACAGATCGGCGGGCATCGGCCGGGCGTCCAGTTCCCGGGTTCCGGCTTCCACGCTGCCATCTATGACCAGGTTGACGGAGCCCTTCAGGTTTACGCAGTCGATCTCGATTTCGATGGTGTCGCCCTCGCGCACCTTCCCCAGCGGCCCGCCCGCCAGTGCTTCGGGCGTAACATGGCCAATGCAGGCGCCGGTGGAAACGCCGCTGAAGCGGGCGTCGGTGATCACGGCGACCTGCTTGCCGTAGTCCAGGTAGCGGAGCGCGGCGGTGATCTCGAGAATCTCCTCCATGCCGGAGCCCATGGGCCCGCGGCACATCAGCACCAGGATGTCACCGGCGCGAATGGAGCCGTCCTTGATGGCCTCAATGGCGGCCTTCTCGGTGCGAAACACGCGCGCCGGGCCGCGCTTGCGGTAACGGCCTTCCGCATCGCGCACGGTGGGATCGATGGCGGTGCTCTTCACCACCGAACCGCCGGGCGCCAGGTTGCCCGTTGGAAAGGTCACTGTCGGGGTGAGGCCGCGCCGCCGCGCGCCATCGGGGTCCATGATGACATCGTCCGGATCGATGCCGTCACTCTCGCGCAGCACGCTCCGCAGAGCCTGGCGGCGTTCGGATTGTTCCCACCAATCGAGCACCGCGCCCAGCGTCTCTCCGCTGGCGGTTAGCACGCAGGTTTCGAGCAGGCCGGCGCGGCGCAGGTGCAGCATCACCTCGGGGACGCCGCCCGCCAGGAAGACGCGCACCGTGGGGTGGCCCACCGGCCCGTTGGGCAGCGCGTCCACCAGGCGCGGTATCTGGCGATTGATGCGCACCCAATCGCCGATCGCCGGGCGCGTCAGGCCCGCGGCGTGGGCGATGGCCGGCAGGTGAAGGATCAGGTTGGTGGACCCGCCGAAGGCCGCGTGCACCACCATGGCGTTGCGCACCGAGGCGTCCGTGAGAATGTGGCGCATGGCGATGCCGCGAGCTTCCAGCGCGAGCACGGCGCGGGCCGAGCGGCGCGCCATGTCGATCCAGATGGGATGGCCCGAGGGCGCCAGCGCGGCATGCGCCAGAGACATTCCCAGGGCCTCGCCGATAACCTGCGACGTGGCGGCGGTACCGAGGAACTGGCAGCCGCCTCCCGGCGTGGCGCAGGAGTGGCACAAAGCTTCAGCAGCGGCTTCGGCGGTGATCTGGCCGCGCGCGTAACGCGCCCCCACGGACTGCACCTTGCCGGCGTCCTCCGACTTTTCCGCCAACAGAGTGACGCCGCCGGGCACCAGAATGGAGGGCAGCGTGCCGGTTCCCGCCAGGGCCATCATCATGGCCGGAAGTCCCTTGTCGCAGGTGGCCACGCCGATGACGCCGCCGCGGGTGGGCAGGGAGCGGATGAGCCGTTTGAAGACCGAGGCCGCGTCGTTGCGGTAGGCCAGCGAATCGAACATGCCCGTGGTGCCCTGGGTGCGGCCGTCACAGGGGTCGGTGCAATAGGCCGCGAAGGGAATGGCGCCGCGGGACTTCAACTCCTTGGCCGCGGCCTCCACGAGCAGGCCCACTTCCCAATGGCCGGTGTGATAGCCCAGGGCGACGGGCGTGCCATCGGCCGCGCGGATGCCGCCGTGGGTGCTGAGGATGAGGAATTCCTTGGCGCCCATTTGGCGCGGGTCCCAACCCATGCCGGCGGATTGCGCCCAACCGAATAGATCGCCGGTGGGGCGGTGTAGCAGCATTTCCGGCGTTACAAGCAGGGGACCGGCGGGGCCGGGGGCGGTGGTGCGAACGGCGTAGAGAGAGGAGTCTCCCGAATCCAGCAGTTCCGCGAGCGAGGAGTGCATAACCGGAAGTGTACCTGATGTGCGGCGGGGACGGGTCAGCCGCCAATCGCAGGGAACTTGCCGCGAAGTTGGGCGATTAGGATCACGGCAACGTGCAGCGCGTGATCGAACTCGCCATCGGCGGTGGCACGAAGCAGTTGGGGCACGGTCAGCGTCACCACCTCGATGCCCGCTTCGGGTTCGCGGCCTTCCATGCGGCGCAGACCGCTGGCCACGCAACTCCAGATGGCGTTCCCCAGACGGCCGGTATCGGGCAGCATGGGGCCCAGCGTCTCGACTTCGGCGGCTTCGTACCCGGTCTCCTCCAGCAGCTCGCGGCGGGCGGCCTGAACGGGAGTCTCGCCGGGGTCGACAATGCCGCTGGGGAGTTCCAGCGTCCAGCGCTCCACCGCCGGCCGGTACTGCCGCACCGTCAGCACGCGCCCATCGGCGGTGAAGGCCACTACCGCCGCGTAGTCGGGCAGGCGTAGCGAGTAGTAGGGCTCGTCGCCCTCGTCCATGGTCTTGGCGAGCAGGTCAAACCACTCAGTGTGGAAGACCGCCGCGGTGCGGACGGGGGATTTCGGCTGGCTCACAAGTTCACGCTCACGGTTTCTTCGAAAATCGCCGGCGGAAGCTGGACGCCGCCCACGCGCAGCCGCTCCAGAATCCTGGGCATGACGCCGGTCGAGTGGAAACGCCCCTGAACTTTGCCGGCGTCGGTCACTCCCAGGCGGTCGAAGGTGAAGATCTCCTGCAAGTCCACCTGGTCGTCGCGGACGCCCAGCACTTCCGAAACGCTGACGATCTTGCGGCTGCCATCCTGCAGGCGCGACACTTGCACCACCATGCGGATGGCGCTGACGAGCTGCTGCAGGATGACGCGCGTGGGGATTTCCAGATCGGCCATCATGACCATGGTTTCAAGGCGCGAAAACGCGTCGCGCGGGGTGTTGGCGTGGACCGTGCTCATGGAGCCTTCTACGCCCGTGTTCATGGCCTGCAGCATGTCGAGCGCTTCGGCGCCGCGGCACTCGCCCACGATGATGCGGTCGGGCCGCATGCGCAGCGCGGTGCGCAGCAGGACGCGCTGGTTGATGCCGCCTTCCTTGTTCAAATTGGGCGGCCGGGTTTCGAACTTCACCACGTGGCGCTGCTGGAGCTGCAGTTCGGCGGTGTCCTCGATGGTGACGATGCGCTCCTCTTCGGGGATGAAGCGGGAGAGCGCGTTCAACATGGTGGTCTTGCCGGAGCCGGTGCCGCCGGAGATCAGAATGGTGCTCTTGGATTGCACGCAGGCGGCCAGAAACCGCAACATGCCGGGCGTGAGCGTGTGGTACTCCAGCATCTCCTCCTGGGTGACCACGTGGCGGCCGAAGCGGCGGATGCTGAGGCACGGCCCGTCCAGAGCCAGCGGCGGGATGATGGCGTTGACGCGCGAGCCATCCTGCAGGCGGGCGTCCACGATGGGCTGCGCTTCGTCGATGCGGCGGCCCACCTGGGAGACGATCTTCTCGATGATGTGCAGCAGGTGCCCGTCGTCCTTGAAGCGCACGGGCGATTCCGAGAGCTTGCCGTTGCGCTCGATGAAGACTTTGTTATAGCGGTTGACCAGGATGTCGCTGATCGAGGGCTCCTTGAGCAGCGGTTCCAGCGGCCCCAGGCCCAGCACCTCGTCGAGCACTTCTTCGACGATGCGGCTCTGCTCGGCGGTGGTCATGGGGACGCGCTCTTCATCGAGCAGGCGCTCGACGACGCGGCCGATCTCGACGCGCAGGCGGTCCTTGGGAATGGAGGAAACGCGCTCCAGGTTGAGCACGCCGATGAGTTTGCGGTGAATCTCGCTCTTCAGCTCGAAGTAGCGGTCAGCGGTCCGCGAGGCCAACGAGAGCGATCCCCCGCGGGCGGGCAATGGGCGATTGGTCGATCCCACGAGTTTTCTGGCGTCTCCCCGGCGTGCGGTGTTGCGCTTCCGATTATATCGCGGGGGCGGGGGCGGGGCTTGCGGCGGACTTACTCGGCGACGAAGGAATCGATCTTGTTCACCACGAGCAGGGAATCGACCATCATCGGCACCACTAGAAAGGACGCGCCGATGGCCAGCAGGATGGACCGCGATCCGGAATCGACTTCGAACTGGAGCCGGGGATCGAACACGCGCCGCATTTCGGCCTGGATGCCATCGGGTGAGCCGTGGCGCATCAACACCACCGCGGGGCCGGTCCAGCGGAATATGGTCACGCCTTCGAAGGCCCGTTTGACGAACTCCACGAAGAAGTGGAGCACCTTGTCGCCGACATCGCGCCCGTAGCGGCGGTTGTAGAGGGCCAACCGGTCGATAGATACCACCACGGCGCAGACGGGGCTGTCGGACGAGCAGGCCGCGGCAATGGCGGCTTCGGCTGCGCTCCGGCCCTCCAGGCCAGTGACCGGATCCTGAGACGCTTTTCCGCCATCGGCCTGGCGGTGGCGTTCAGCCTCTTCGCGGATTTCGGTCAGACACCTGGTCAAACTGGCTTTGTGCTCCTTGATGACTTCCGGATCCGCTGCGGCGGCGAGCCGTTTCTCGATTTCCCGCAGTTCCTTCATCAGCTTGGGGCCGGCGATGGTGAGCTCTTCGAGGGTGTTTACGAAGGTCTCGATCACGCTGCGCAACTCGACGATATGGGCGCGGTGGAACTTGCTGACCTTGTCGTTGTGGTCGCGCAGGGCGGTGACGGCCGAATCCGCCGTAGCCATGGCGTCCATCCAGGAGGGCTGCTCGGAGACCGACTCCGAGATCTTGTGCATGCGGGCGCGGAAGCCGCGGTCCTCCTCCGCTTCGCCCTTCACTGCGTGGACGGCGATGCCATGAACCAGCGTCTGAACGGCTGGCAGAAGACTTTTCTCTTCGCCCTGGGACGCAAGATGCTTGGAAGAAGAAGCCACGGAAACGAGCTACCCCTCTCGAGGCGCGTCAATCATATCCGCCTCTCTAGGCTTATCGGCACGTCATGGGTTTTCTATACCTTAGGGGCTTCGATACAGGGCTAGTGCGGGCCCAGGAACTCGGCCAGAGCCGCCGTCCAAGGACGCAGAGTGGGTAGCTTTGTGTTGAGAAGAATGGCCTTGGGCGGACGCGCGGCCTTGCGCGGGAAGTGACTCGAAGCTACCGGCAGCACGGTCACCCGCCGCCCGGCGATGCGAAAAATCTCCCGCGCGAAATCGCACCAACTGGCCGCACCGCTATTAGTGGCGTGGTACACCCCTGGCGCCGGCAGGCCTTCGAGCACGCCCCGCGTGGCGGCGGCGAGATCCGGCGCGTAGGTGACGCTGTTGATTTCGTCGGAAACCGCCTGGATGGTGTCGCGTTTCGCGGAAAGGTCCAGCATGAGATCGACGAAGCTCTTCTTGGAGAGGTCGCTAGCGCCTTTGGGCCCGAAGATCACCGCGGTGCGCAGCACGTAGGGGCGGCCTCCGGCTTCGGCCACCAGTTGCTCGCCGCGCAGTTTGGAGCGGCCATAGGCGGAGAGGGGCGACGGCGGATCGGCCTCGGCGTACTCGCCGCGCACCCCGTCGAACACGTAGTTGGTGCTGTAGTGGACCACGGGTAGCCCCAGTTCCGCGGCGTAGGCTGCCAGCGCGCCTGGGAAATCGGCGTTGAGAGCAAAGGCGCGGCCGGGGTGGTCTTCGGCGCCATCCACGTCGTTGTACGCCACGCAATTAATGATGGCGTCAGGGGGCGCGCCGAGCCCCGCCACTTTGCCGCGCAGCGCGGGGAAATCGAGGACATCCACGTCTTCGCGGTCCCAGCCTATGGCGGCGGGATAGAGCTTCAGAAGTTGGCCGCCGAGGGTGCCTTTGGCGCCGAGGATGAGAGGTCGATGGATCATTACTCTCAGGGTACCGCCTCTACCTCTGATTCTCCTTCAACACCTTTTTCCTTAACCGGATCGACACCGGTGTCACCTCCACCAGCTCGTCGTCGCGAATGAACTCGATGGCCTGCTCCAGGTTCAGAATCCGCGGCGGCACCAGGCGGATGGCTTCGTCCGCCGTCGAAGCCCGCATGTTGGTGAGCTTCTTCTCCTTGACGATGTTCACGTCCAGGTCGGCGTCGCGCGCGTTCTCGCCCACGATCATGCCTTCGTAAACCTCCGTGCCGGGCGCCACGAAAATCTCGCCGCGTTCCTGCAAGTTGAACGTGGCGTAGCCGGTCACCTTGCCGGGGCGGTCGGCGATCAGCGAACCGGTGGGGCGCGTGGGGATATCGCCCTGCCACGGGATGTAGCCGTGGAACAGCGAGTTCATGATGGCGGTGCCGCGCGTGTCGGTCAGGATTTCGCTGCGCAGGCCGATCAGGCCGCGCGACGGAATGGTGAAGTCCAGGCGCACCCGCCCGCTGCCGTGGTTCACCATCTTCACCATCTTGCCCTTGCGCGAGCCGATCTTCTCGATCACCACGCCCAGGAAGCTCTCCGGGCAATCGATCACCAGGTGCTCCACCGGTTCCTGCAGCTTCCCGTCGATGGTCCGGGTCAGGATCTCCGGCTTGCCCACGGCCAGCTCAAAGCCCTCGCGGCGCATCATCTCGATGAGGATGGCCAGTTGCAGTTCGCCGCGGCCCATCACCTTGAAAGTATCGTGACCGAGCTCCTCGACGCGGATCGAGACGTTGGTCAGCAGTTCCTTATCGAGCCGGTCGCGCAGGTTGCGCGAGGTCACCCATTGCCCCTCGCGGCCGGCGAACGGCGAGGTGTTGATGGTGAACGCCATGGCGATGGTGGGCTCGTCAATCTGGATGAGCGGCAGCGGCTCAGGCGTTTCGGCGTTGGTGACGGTCTCGCCGATAGTGATGCCCTCGACGCCGGCAATGGCCATGATGTCGCCCGGCCGGCCCACGGTCTCGTCCACCCGCTTCAGCCCTTCGAACGAGTACAGCTTGGTGATGCGCGTGGTATGGAACGACGCGTCGCGCTTGGCGATGGCCACCGTGTCGCCGTAATTCAGCGTGCCGTTGAACACGCGGCCGATGCCCAGGCGGCCCAGGTAATCGCTGTAATCCAGGTTGGCAATGATCATCTGAAGCACGCCGTCCGGATCGCCCACCGGCGGCGGGATGTGCTCGATGATGGCGTCGAAGAGCGGGCGCAGATCGGTGGACGGGTCCTCCATGGTGCGCTTGGCCACGCCCGTTTTGGAAACCGCGTAAAGCACCGGGAAATCGAGCTGGTCATCGGTGGCGTCCAAGTCGATGAACAGATCGTAGATCTCGTTGAGCACTTCCTGCACGCGGGCATCGGGGCGGTCGATCTTATTGATCACCACGATGGGCGGCAGCTTGGCTTCGAGCGCCTTCGACAACACATAGCGGGTCTGCGGCAGCGGGCCTTCGGAGGCGTCCACCAGCAGCATGACGCCATCGACGATCTTCAGCGCGCGCTCCACCTCGCCGCCGAAATCGCTGTGGCCGGGCGTATCGACGATGTTGATTTTGACGCCGTGGTAGCGGACGCCGGTGATCTTGGCGAGGATGGTGATGCCGCGTTCGCGTTCCAGGTCGTTGGAATCCATGACGCGTTCCACGTGTTCCTCGTGGGACCCGAAGATGCCGCTCTGGTTGAGCATGGCGTCGACGAGGGTGGTCTTCCCATGGTCCACATGGGCGATGATGGCGATGTTGCGGATGGTTGGATTGCTACTCTTCATTGATCACGTCTATCGGGTTCGTGCGCGAGCGTAACCGCGCGGGGGAATGGCCGGGTTCGTCCTACCATTTAATAGTAGCGGAAGTGGCGGGGGGAACGGTAATCGGGGCGGAGCGCCGCGGCGCCAGCCAGCGAAAAAAACATACAACCTTTCCCCCGCTCGCCCGGTAATACCAATAGCAAGACGCGAAACCGATGTCTGGGAGATGATGGGAACCGACGCTCATGGACCTGTTGGAACGCTTCGCCGCGGGTGACCTGGATGCCTTCGAAACCGTCTTCCGGCAATCCCAGCGCGAAGTCTACGGCTGGATCGTGCGCATCGTCCGCGATTCGGCCGCGGCCGAGGATCTGACAATTGAAACGTTCTGGCGCATCTACCGGTGGCGGCACCGGTTCGATCCGAGCAAGCCGTTCGGTCCGTGGGCGCGGCGCATCGCCACTCGCGCGGCCATCGACCATCTGCGGCCGGCCCACCCGACGGTTCCGCTGCCGCTCAACGTTGCCGCCGGCCGGACCGAAGATCCGGTCTGGCAGCGGGAAGTGCGGGAAAGCGTGGCCGGAGCCTTTCGCACCCTTCCGGCGCGGCTACAGGCGACGGCCACGCTCGCGCTTGTCGAAGAGTGCCCGTACGAAGAGATCGCCGCGGCGTTGGGCGTCTCACTTGGCACCGTGAAATCCCGCGTCTTCCGCGCGGTCCGTATGTTACGGAAGAAATTGGAACGGTTAGGAATTCACCCATGAACGACCCTCGTGACGAACGTTTGCGCGCGCTATTGAAATCGTCGATTGCACCGGCGGCCGAAGGCGAATTGCAGCGCGACCTATGGCCGGAGATGCTTCGGCGCCTGAGTTCGCAAGCCCCCGCGCGGCGGTTCGGCGCGATGGACTGGCTGGCCGCCGCGCTGGTAGGCGCGTCGCTTCTGATCTTCCCCGGGCTGATCCCGGTCTTGCTGTATCAGCTCTAGAAAGGATTCGATATGAACCGCCATCCTTATTTGCGCGCCTACATGGCAGGCGTCCTGTTGCCGACGTGGTTCCTGGTGATCATCCTCGCCGGGTTCGTAATCGCCCGCATGGTGTACAAGTTGCCCATACCAATCGAGCGCATGATCGCTTTCCCCATGGCGGGCGTGCCGAATCTGTGGGGATTGTGGAACCTGCTCTATCTGGCCCTTGGGTTAAAGGGCCGCCTGGGGCTGGGAGCGTGGGGCGCGCTGCTGCCGCTGATCCTGATGCCCGCGGGTCTGCTTGGGGCGCGGCATCTGGGCATCACATTCGTCACGCCCACGCTCGTGCTGGCGGCGTTTCCCCTGTTGGCCGCGTTCTACTACCTGGTGTGGAAGCACGTTGTGGGATTCTTGAATGAGGTGGTGAGCGTGGCGTGAGCGTAACGTGGCGCCGGCGGGCGATCCGCCGCTATCTCAATTCGGCGCTGGAACCGCGTCGGCATGATCGATCACAATCACCTCAACTGGAGCGTCCCGCACCCGAACGGCCTTCAGCCCCAGTTGCTTCTCGATCGCCTGGAAGATACCGGGTCCTTCAAATGGTTCTACCTTTTCGAAGTCGCCGGCGCGAGTGGAGGCAACACAGTCCGGGCAGGCAAACTCTAGTGTGAAGTCGTACTTTCCATTCAGGCCGGTCTTATCGAACACGCGGGGCCTCTTGGTTCCGAAGGCCGGCCCCACGCCATGGTAGATCATTGCTCCCAGGACACCGGCGAAATACGCCATCGATCTCTCTTGGAACTTGTATCGCAGGTTGCCTCTCCAGAGAACCTGCCCCGTGTGGGGCCCTGGCGGAAGCACAGGGAAGCCGTCTTTATCCGTTGCAGGAAGCTGAAAACCAACTGCGGGGCCGGCGTCGCCAGGCGCCTGACTCGCCGCGGCGCTAGCTGCGGCCTCTTTAAGCTTCGGGCCGCCCTTGTCCACCACAAGATCGATGGCCGGGAAATCCTGAGTTGTGCGGTGAAGGGACAGATGAAACCGCTGGACCAGGAGGTTCTGTAGCATCGCCTGGAATCGTTGCTTCGTTGTGTCCGGCGGCATAACCGCTTCAACGTCATAAGGATTTGACCGTAGCCAAGCGGGCCCCCCTGATATCTGGTCGTCAGGGATCCCATAAGCCGTCGCCAGGAGGTCAATCAACGCGGCGCGCCGTGAGTAACGCCCCGGCGAGCTAGTTCCGGGTCCGCCCGGAGCGGTGCGATGCGGGGTTGAAAGATCGGCCACTTTCACCGAAGCGGCGTCAAACTCCAGTTGCTCGCCCAAGCCCAGAAATGCTGCTCCTAACCCTGCGACAAGAATCCAGAAAACTCGATGCACCGTTCATTCCTCCCTATACGCCCCGGCCCCCGTCCAACGCGTTTGAATTCATGGCATCACAAACTCACCCCACTTTCAAACAGCAGCAGCCTCCGCGTCAACCACTGTCGCCGCCGGAGGGGGCATTGGCGGCCTAGAGCTACAACACTGTCAAGGCCGAGAGGTTGCTCGTACCGACGCACCGGCTCCGAACGATCCGATACTGGGGAGCGACACGCTAAAGTAGCGCTCGATTTCCGGCCGCGCGGCGTCAACATACGCGCCGACCCAGATCTTTTCGATTACCCCCTGTGGGTTCACGACGAAAGTCGTAGGAGTGGATCCCAGCTTCGCCGCAGCCGAGGCTTCCGCCCTTAGCGCCATAACTGGGAATTCGACATGCTGGTTCTTAATGTAGGCACTCAACGCGCTGCCACCTGTAGAGACTCCGAGGAATTCCCCCTTTGGCAAACTGCGCGCGAGTTGTGCAGCGCTCGCCTGGTTCTTCTGGCAGTACTGACACGCAGGTGAGAACCAGTAGTAAACACGGCGCCGTTCAGAGGAGGCGTTGGGTCAGTCACCAGTCACAACTGAACCCCCGCTCAGGGCCGGGAAATGCTGACTGGTGCGAAGTGGAGGCGCTGGTTTAGGATGGCGTCCGAGCGCCAGGTAAACGTTGACTGAAGTCGAGGCAGCGAGAAACCCACAGAGAACGAGCTCTAGCTTCCCCTTTGCGCTCATTTGCGAATCATACCTTCCGTACCGGCTTCTGGCAGGACCGGCGACCCCCCAGTCATGGGTTCATCTAATATTTAACTCGCTCGTACCGGGCCAACATTTGATCTGGCCCGCGTTCCGCCGACGGAGCGGCTGGACAAAACACTATTGCGGCGGTACCAAGGACCGGCGGCGCTCGAAGGGCATACCGACCTGACCCAGGCAGTCCTCCCGCCCGTATCGTACTCCTGAGGGCGGCAGCGCGCTCCAACGCAAGGTTCACTCCCCTTGAGCGGCGCGCCTTTCGGGACATACCAGAGGCGCAGCTTGCCGCTACTCGTAAGTGATGGTCCCGCACATCCCCCAGTCGCCAGTGCCGCACGACCAACCCGAGGGAAGCGGGTGGCATGAGGCCGGGGCACACGGGGCGTCCGCTGAACAGCACCTGCCGCCAGTCGCGCCGACGTCGCCATCGTCGGCAACAACAAAGGTCGTGAACAGACTTAGCGCCAAACCCATGACCAGGGCAGGGCAGGGAGAAGGAACACTCGCATTTTCACCAGCCCGTGTTAACACTACCCTGCAAGCCGTGCAATAGGGTGATGACCCGATCAGGAAGGGTCCGACAAGAGTATTATACGACCCAGTATGTGTATCGGGGCACCTGCATGGCAGGCTTCCTGCTGCCGACGTGGTTTATGGCGATCGTCCTGGCCGGGTTCGTGATCGCCCGAATGGTCTCCCGGTTTCCCGTGCCGGTTGAGCGAATTATCGCATTTCCCATGGCCGGGGTGCCCAATCTGTGGGGATTGTGGAACCTGCTGTACCTGGCCCTGGGGTTGAAGGGCCGCTTGGGGCTGGGAGCGTGGGGCGCGCTGCTGCCGTTGATCCTGATGCCCGCGGGTCTGCTTGGGGCGCGGCATCTGGGCATCTCCTTCGTCACGCCCACGCTAGTCCTGGCGGCGTTTCCCCTGTTGGCCGCGTTCTACTACCTGGTGTGGAAGCACGTTGTGGGATTCTTGAATGAGGTGGTGAGCGTGGCGTGATGGAAATTTCGCGGCGAGACGCAATCGCGGTGCTGCTGGGCGCCGGCCGCGGCGCCCGTGCCGTGGGCGCGGCCTCGCTCGACCGGTACATGGAATCGGCCGCCGGCGCGGCACTACTGGTCGACGTCCGCGCGCGACGGCTGCTCGGGGCGCACAACCTGGCGCTGGCCGGCGAATCGCCGCTGCCGCCGGGGTCGACGGTCAAGCCGTTCGTGCTGGCAGCGCTGGTGGATGCGGGGAGGCTGCGCGCCGACGAATCGTTCCCCTGCCCAGGGAAGCTGACCATCGCCGGCCACGCGCTCGATTGCGCCCATCCACGCCTGGCGGAGGCCATGCGGCCGCGCACCGCGCTGGCATACTCCTGCAATTGTTTCGTGGCGCGGATGGCCGAGCGCTTCACCGCGGGCGAACTGGAGCACGAGCTGGACCGCGCTGGATTTCGCTCGCCCACCGGCCTCGTGGGCCCAAGGGAAGTGGCGGGCCGCCTGCGATATACCGGCCCGCCCGATGGCGCGCGCCTGCAGGCTCTCGGCGAGGAGGGCGTCGCCGTCACGCTGGCTGGACTGGCCCTGGCCTATCGCCAACTCGCGTTGCGGCTGAGTGGCAGCGCGCCGCTGCGGCCACTGCTGCAGGGCCTGGAGGACGCCGTGGCCTACGGCACCGCCCAGCGCGCGCGCATCCCTGGGGCTGTGGTGGCGGGCAAGACCGGCAGCGTTCGCAGTGGCGCGGGAGTGCCGCTGGCGTGGTTCGCGGGCTTCGTCCCCAGCCGCGCACCGGAGGTGGCGGTTGCCGTGGTGTTGCAGGGCTACTCGGGAGGCGCCGACGCCGCGCCCGCCGCCGGACGGATCCTGGAGGCCTGGCGGGCGGGCAAGCTATGAGGGCGCCTGAAATCGGTATCCCACCCAGGGTTCGGTGAGGATGAAGCGCGGCTTGGCGGGGGCGGGCTCGATCTTCTTGCGCAACTGGTTAATGAACACCCGCAGATACTCGGGTTCGTCGCCGTGGTCGGGGCCCCAGACGGCTTGCAGCAACTCGCGATGGGTCACCGGCTTGCCGGCGTGCGCCACCAGGTAGCGGAGTAACTCGAATTCCTTCGGTGTGAGGCGCACGTCCGCTCCCTGCGCGCGCACGCGGCGGGTTTCGAAATCGATCTCCAGACCCGGCGAGGAGAAGCCCCGCGGGCCGGCTTCGGGCGATGACGGCGAACGCCGCAGCGCCGCGCGGATGCGGGCTAACAGCTCTTCGATGCCGAAGGGTTTGGTGACGTAATCGTCGGCGCCAGCGTCGAGCGCGGCCACTTTGTCCTTCTCGCTGTTGCGGACGGTGAGGATGATCACCGGAATGTCGGAGCCCTGGCGCAGCGAGCGGCAGGTCTCCAGACCGCCGACGCCGGGCATGTTCATGTCGAGCAGCACCAGGTTGGGCATCTCGCCGGGAAACTTTTCAAGGGCCTCTTCGCCGGTGCGAGCTTCGATCACTTCGTAGCCGTGCCCCACCAGCGTGGCCTTCATCACGCGGCGGATCTGCGGGTCGTCGTCCACCACCAGGATTTTGCCGGCGCTCATGGGCGCGCTCCGCCGGGAGGCAGCGAGAAGTAGAACGTCGAGCCTTGCCCTGGCTCGCTCTCCAGCCAAATCCGCTCGCCGTGCGCTTCCACAATGCCTTTGGCAATGGCCAATCCCATACCCGTTCCCTTGGTGCCGAAGCGGTGCCGGCGGCCGCGGTAGAAGCGGTCGAAGATGCGCAGGCGCTCGCCTTCCTCGATGCCCGGTCCGCGGTCCGCGATTCCAATCACGATCTTTCCATTCTTCAGCGTAGCCGAAATAGCGATGGGCGACCGCTCGGGCGAGTACTTGATGGCGTTCTCGATGCAGTGCTTTAAGACTTGCTGCATCAGCTCGGGATCGGCCTCGGCGGGCGGCAGGTCCGCGGCCGCCTCCACCGTCACCTCGCGGTCCCGCAGTTCCGCGGCCAGTTCGGAGATCGCGCCATCGATCAGTTCGCCCGCCGTCACGCTGCGCTTCTCTAGGTGCAACTTGCCGGCGTCCACCCGCGCCATGGCAATCACCTCGGCCGAGAGGCGGTTCAGGCGGTCGGCTTCTTCGTCGATGATCGTCAACAGTTCGCGTTCCGCCTCGGGCGCGCTGCCCAGCAGGCTGGTGGCGGCGGCCTTGATGGAGGTGAGCGGCGTCTTGATATCGTGCGCGAGCGAATCCAGCAGCGCCGATTTCAGCACTTCGCTCTGGTGCGCGGCTTCGGCGTGGCTGGCGTCCTCGATGGCGCGGGCCTTCTCCAGCGTGATGGCCACCAGGTTGGCGAGAGCGCGCAGGGTGGCATCGGCGGGCAGCGGCCCCAGTAGCGCCAGGCTTCCCAGGCCGCGGCCACCCAGACGGACTGGCGCGGTGAAGCGCTTGCCGAGGGGATCGAACGAAGGCTCTTCGATGTCCGCCGCGGCCCGCAGGTCGTGGTCGCTCACCGGCGCGCTCTCCGGCCCTGAACGGACGATATCACCGGTGGGGCTGTAATAGAACGCCGCCGCGCCGCACTCGAATATGCGCACCACGCTGTGGACGAACTCGCGCACGGTGCGGCGGGCGTTGCCGGTGAGCGTCATGGCTTGCAACAGGGCGTAGAGCTTTTCGATTTCCCGGCCGCGCTCCTCGGCCTCCGCGGTACGGCGCCGAGCGTAGGCCGAGAGTTGGCTGGCGGTGACGGCGGTGACCAGGAACGCGCCGAAGGCCACCCAATTCTGCGGATCGTCGATGGTGAAGCGGCCGATGGGTTCCAGGAAGTAGTAGTTGAATCCCAGCACCGCCGCGATGGAGGCCACCGTGGCCTCGGCCAGGCCCCATCGCGCCGATACGCCGAGGATTGCCAGCAGCAGCGTTAGCGCCACCGTCGTACTGTTGACGGGAATCAACGTGCGGTATACCGCCAGGATCGCCCCCACCACGCCGAGCGAAGCGGCGTAACGCCAGGCAGGTCGCGCGCTCATGGGTGTCCGAAGAGGCGATGGAAGAACTCGCGCGTGCGCTGGCGGATTTCGCGCAGCGTGGTGTCCAGCCGGGATTGGTGCAGGTGCTCCGGCGTCCAGCGGTTCACCAGGCTAGTCAGCACTTCGAACTGGGCCTGCGCCGTGGGCAGGCTGCCTTCGGCGTGGCCGGTGGAGACGCGCTGGCCGTGGTCCACCGCGCGGTAGAAGGCGGCGGCCTCGCGTAAAAAGTCGGCGTCCTCGCGCTCCAGGTGCCCCATGCGCTCGAGCACGTCGATGCGCTCCGGCGTGTTCAGTACGCGGTAGAAAATGCCGGCGCCGCGCAGGCGCAGGTACATCAGCGAGAAATCGATGTCGTAGTAGCCGCCGGCGCCGGCCTTGAGCGGATTGCGCGAGCCCTGTTCGCGTTCCAGGCGGGCGCGCATCTCGGCCAGTTCCTTGCGCGAGCGCATGCCCTGGCCGTAGCGGCGCCAGTCCACCACCTGCAGGTCGTGCAGAAACTCGGTGGCCCGTTCCAGGTTGCCAGCCACGGCGCGCGACTTCATATAGGTGATGCCTTCCCATGCCTCGGCGTGGCTGGCGAAGTAGGTCTTGTAGGCGCCTTCGGATTGCACCAGGTCGCCCTCGCGGCCATTGGGGCGGAGGCGCGTATCCACGGCGAACATGACGCCCTCGCCGGTGTAGGCGCTCAGCGTCTGGATCATGCGCGAGGCGACGCCGGTCCAGAAGACGTGCTCGGAGGAATCGCCGTCGGGGATCACGAAGACCAGGTCGGCGTCGGAGCCGAGGTCGAACTCGCGCATGCCCAGGCGGCCCAGGGCCACCACCATCATCTGGTCGCAGGGCGCGTATGTGGGGTCGGCGGGCGGCGGCGCTTCCGCCAGGGCGATGCGGTAGGCCGCGGCGATCACGCTATCGGCCAGCACAGAGGTCTTCGACAGCGTGTCGAAGATCGGCTCCGCGTGCAGCATGCTGCCGCACTGGATGCGCAACATCTGGCGGCGGTAAAAGCGGCGCAGTTCGGCGCCGTCGGCGAGCGTCCCGCCTTCCAACTGGAAGGGCTCGCCGATTTCGTCCAGCAGTTCGGGATAGCGCAGCAGGTCGTCGGCGAAATAGGCGCTGTGCTCGAACACGTCGATTACGCGGGCGGCCAACGCGGCGTCACCATTCAACCGCTCGATGGCATCGGACCCGGTCTGGGCCTTCTCCAGAAAGTGCTCGAAGCGTTCCAGCCCCCGCCGCATGCCGCTCGAAGTCACCAGCGCGGAAAGTTGCGGCGCGCGCTCGTCCAGGAGGCAGGCGAGAGCGGCGGAGGGGGGACGCGGCTCGGCATCGTCGGCGACGCTCGAACCCTCCGCCCCGGCCGGCAGATTTCCAATTGCCGGCGTATAGTACATGGGCTTCTGCGCGTACACCACACGCTCGTAGATTTCGCGCACGGCACTCAGATGCTCGTCCAGCGCGGCGCGCAATGCGACGGCGGTGAGCCGCGTTCCCGAGCTGTCGCAGGGCATGCGCGCGGCCAGTTGTTCAAGCGCATCCGGGTCGGAGGGCAGGGTGTGGGTCTGCCGGTCCTCCTCCATTTGCAGGCGGTGCTCCAGGTAGCGCAGAAACCTGTAGGCGGCCACCAGGCGCGGATACTCGGCGCCAGAGATCAGCCCCTTATCGCGCAGGCGGAACAGGGCCAGTGCCGTGCCGCCGTGGCGGACCCAGGGGTCGCGCCCGCCGTGCAGCCGCTGCAGGCACTGCGCCAGAAACTCGATATCGCGGATGCCGCCGGGCGTCAGCTTGATGTCCAGGCCGCCGTTCGAGCCGCGCCGCGCGGCCATCTTCTCGCTGATGCGCTGGCGGGTTTCCGACACCGCTTCCACCGCGCGGAAATCCAGCGAGCTTTGGTAAATCAGCGGCTCGACGAAATCCAGCAGCTCCGCGCCGGGCCCCGCGTCGCCCGCCGAGACGCGCGCCTTGATGAGCATCTGCTTCTCCCAGTCGCGGGCGCGCTGGCTGTAGTAGGCCTTGGCGCCCTCAACCGAAATGGCGATCTCGCCCAGCGTGCCATCGGGGCGCAGCCGCAGGTCAACGCGATAGCATTGCCCGTCGGCGGTGTAAGTGGACAGCAGAGCGATGTAGCGGTTGCAGACCTCTTTGTAGAACTCCTTGTTACTGATGGGCGCGGGGCCATCGGTCTCGCCGTTGCCCTCGTACAGAAACATGAGGTCGATATCGGAGCTGTAGTTCAGCTCCTGTCCGCCCAGTTTGCCCAGCGAGATCACGGAGAAGCCGCAGGGGCTGCCATCGGGCAGGCGGGGCTCCCCGTGCGCGGCCACCAGTTCGGCGCGAATGCGCGCGCAAGCGACATCCAGCATGGCGTCGGCCAGGCTGCTCAACTCCCCGGTGATATCCGACAGCGTGGCCACACCCAGCACGTCGCGCAGGGCGATGCGCATAATCTGGCGCCGGCGGAAGCGCGCCAGGTCGACGGCGCTGGGCACGCCCAGGTGGTCCATGCCGAGGAACTCGAACAGCCGCTCCACGTAGCCTTCCACGGTGAGCACGCGATAGAAGCTTCCCGAATTGGCGACCTCCAGGATGGCCTCCGGGCGCTGCATGGCCGCTTCGGAAAGGAACCGGCTATGGGAGAACAGGTGCACGGCGCATTGCAGCGCCGCGGGTGAATTGGCGATCCGGTCGAAGGCCGCGGGCGCATCCTGCCGCAGGCGATTCAGGTAGCGGAGGGCGATTTCGGAATCGGGAACCGCGGCCAGAGCAGCCTGAATGCGCTCCGCGATGCGGTCCGAGAGGCCCGGACCCGGCCGGATGACGTCAAGCGGACTGGGCATGAATTAGGCTGACCGGACCACGATTGCAATTATATCTCCCGGTGGCGGCGGGGCTGGGCAGGAAGCCCCGGAATCTTGGCGGGATTCGGCAATGGCGGGATTCGGCCCTTGCAAACGGGAGCAGCCTGCCGTAAGCTACCACAGGGTGGAAACGGTAGTACCGAGTCCGGGGTGCGCGAGGTGAACGTTGGCCGTTCGAAGGCGCCTTGCAAGATCGAGAACAGCCGTGCTTTTTCGCGTTTCATGATGAGCCTCACTGAGCGACGGTATGCGGCCCGTGCGCGGCCTTTCTTTCAGCATCTTGTCTCCGGAATTGGCGGAAGTGCCGGGCCGGTAAGGACCGATGAGCGCGAAGCTACCATTCGTGGCGTCCGGGCGGACGGGGAAACGCAGCATTGTACGGCGTCCGATGGGGCGGCTATCGCCGACTACGTGGCGCTGAAGCGGGAAGGCACCGCCTTCCCGCCCATAGCAGTTTGGACCGGTAGACAACAGTACTGGCTTACCGACCGGTTTCAGCGATTGGCCGCCGCCGACCGCAGTTCAAGGACTCGGATCGTATCGGAGGTCCGCCTTGGGAATCTGAGCGACGCGCGGTGGGATAGCTACGGATCGAACGCAGCGCACGGTCTCCGCAGGAGACGAGAGGAGACGGGCTCAATCATTTTCCAGGCCGTCCGGTATCCGCGAGCGGCGACTCTGAGCAACATCGGCTTCGCGCGGCAACTCGCGATTCCGGAAACCACCGTGGTGCGCTGGTGGCAGCGGCTATCTCCGGCAGGCGGAGACGGCGTTCCAGTGGTCAATTGGGGCAGAGGCAATTACGAGATCCAGCGACGGAGTATAGGCAAGACGAGACGCGGCGCTCGATCCGAGCGGCCCGCTGAGTTGAGACCCGAGTTGTTGGAGATGAAGGGCGCCGCCTTTGTCCAGGCGAGGCGACTGCTCAACATTGTGGCCAACTGGGCGACGGGATCCGCCAGCCCGGAAGGATGCCTGATCGCGATCAAAGCCGATGTCCGGGAACCCCGCTCGGCTCCCGACCGAAATTGCCTTCCGGAGGAGGAAGAGAGCACTTGCGGATCGCATTACCGGAAGTGATCTGGCGAAAGAGACATGAGATCCAGTCGACACAAAGCCCTTCCGAGTTTCGGTGTCATTTGCGCCGCCGCTGTTGCGTTGGGCGCAGTGCAGGGTAGAGATCGGGATCAGCAGGCGCCGCCGCCCCGGTTCGACGTTGCTTCTGTTAAGCCCAGCCCGATCGTTGGCGGCGGCGTCCCGACCGATCAGAGCTCTACTCCACGAAGCATCACCCTTCATGGTGTTCGACCGAAGGAATTGATCATGCGAGCGTACAGGTTGAAGGCGTACCAGATTTCCGGTCCCGCCTGGCTCGCAAGCGAATTCTACGACATTCTGGCCAAGACATCCGAGCCCGTTACGGATCCCGTTCAGCGATTGATGCTCCAGGACTTGCTCGCCAGCCGCTTCCAACTCGCGATGCACTTTGAGACGCAGTCGCTGCCCTGCTACGAGCTGGTGGTCGCCAAGAACGGGCTGAAGATTCACCCAGTAGAACCGAATGGCGAGGGAATTCGCATATGGGGCAACGGCCTCGGAGTTCGCGCAACCCAGGCTACCATGGCAAGCTTCGCCATTCAACTGTCTGGGAAACTGGACCGTCCGGTTTTGGACAAGACTGGCATCTCCAGTCTCTTCGATTTTGATGTGAAATGGGCACCTTTGACTGCGGAGCCGGAGGCCGATCCCGGTCCCTCGCTCTTTACCGCCATTCAGACGCTAGGGCTCAAGCTGGAATCGCGAAAGGCTCCCATCCAGGTGCTCGTCATCGACCACATTGCGAGACCCACGCCGAACTAGCGGAAAGCTCGCGGCTGCGCAATAGCCGCGATGCTCCTGCGGAGGGCCCCGGCCAGTAGCGCCAGGGTGAGATGCTCGCCGGGAGGCTGGGCTGCGTTGAGCGCCCCTGACTGGGCAGCGTCGGATTTCTGCCGCCGAGCGGATGATTCCAGTCCCCATCTGGTGGCGAACATACCTTAGCCCTGGCGGTCTGCCCTCGGCCCCCCGGGCTACATAGCTGGCGCCGTCCCATTGGTATGATAGCTCACCGGCCTTGTGCACGTGGACACGGTTGATGGCCAGCATGTCATCCACGGATCGCTCCAGCTCATGGAATGCTCTAGGGATTCCTTGGCAGGAACATTCCTTGACGGAAACAGTTGGCTATCGGTCAGATCTATGCTATCGTGCCCGAGGAGGTTTTATGAAGGTTCTAAAGACTCTGTGTCCCCTCTTTGCGTGCGCGGCTGTTCTTGCCATTGGACTGCCTGGCCACAGATTGTTCGCCGACGACGGCGACGGGGGGGACGGTGCCTCGGGTGTGCAATGCTCGTGCAGCCTTCCAAACACTAGTTACGCTGTCCTTCATCTAATGCAAGGCGGTGGGATCCAGTGCGTTGAGTACAACTGTTACAGAACGGGTTTTGATGGAGAATGAGCAGTATTTCCGCCGGTGGCTCTGGGAGTGCCCGAGGCATCATCAGAAAGATGGGAATTGCTGCTCTCGGGAAGAGGCGCGCCGCGCGGGGAGCAGTCGAACAGGAGTCGGTCGTGATCGTGGCCATAATTTCGAAGGCAGCGGACCTTCAGGCGGCCTATGACTTGACCACTTGCCGTTATTACTCAGGGCGCCCTCAGCGGCATCAAGGCGCCCTGAGATGCAAGGGACAAGGTCCAGGGACAATTTGCGCGGCACGTCAAGGGCGGCAACCATCGGGGGTCTGCTTGCCCAAGCTGAGTAGGCTGGGGAGTTATGTCGGGAGAGTTCGGTGAACTGGAACCAAACGAGGCTTCGGCGATTCCGAGAGCCCAAGGGGAGCGGACCGACCAGAGAGTTCGGGGATTGTCGTGGCATCATCTCGGGATGCTAGCGTCCTCGACGGCGCTCTGGGCAACCGCTTTCTTCCTCGCCCTCGCGTTTCTGTGGTCGTACTCACGCGCGAATCGAGCCCTCGCCTCCAGGGTGAAATACCTAGACGCCATGCTGGAAAATGCGTCGCCGAGGGCGGGAGACAGGCTCGCGCCCCCCGCCAGCGTCGCTGTCCCCGGAGGTGGGACGCTCCCGTTGTTAGTCCCCGGACAGAATTCGCTTTGGGTATTCTATGATGCACATTGCTTGGCTTGCAAGGCGGATGCGCCCCGGTGGGAGCTTCTTCAGCGGTCTTTGGCCAATGCGAGCACGGCGGTCCGCTTCTTGAGCCTCGGCGACCCTAAGGAGGCGGTTTCCATATTCGGAGGCCGAACTACTCTCAATCTGGCTCTCGCGCCGAAGAGCTTGGCCCGAACGCTGAGGGTAACGGGGTACCCCTTCTACATGCTCGTCGCCCCGGATGGCACGGTATCATGGACTCACCCGGGAACGCTGTCTCACGCCGACATGGAGGCGCTTCTCGTCCGAGCTAGCCGGAAACCCGAATAGCGGCCGCCCGCCTTTTGTTTTGCAAAGGCGGTTCTATGGCGTGCCGCCCGCGCGGGCTCTGGGCGCAGACTAGGTCCTTTCAACGCCATTATGGCAGGCCCTGCAATATCCCAAATCCGGCAGATGAATTCGTGCTGACTCGAATTTCCCTCTTGCGCTTGCCTCGGACCCAGCCGCTGCGCAGTTCACCCATCTGGTTGAAAACGTGTGGTTTGAACGCTCATAGCCTTTCTGGCTCAAGGAAGCGCTCGCCGGGGCCCGGTGCATGCCGCTCCGCCCACTGGTTTCGAACAATTTCTTCCGCGCGCAGGGGCTTCACGCTTCCAGATGTTCCCGATTCCCTGGTCCAAAGGTACCCCGCGGAGGAACTTTGCGGACTCCCGCGATGCAGTGCCTCGCAGCGTTCGTGGTGAATAGCCGCCTCGCAGAGTGGACGAACCACCCGCCCCAACAGCCGCCAAGTGTGGTGGCACCGTTGGAATTCGTCCGAATGCGGACGCAGGCGCACGGCTTCGGCTTCGTTCTTCCGCCAGTAATCGATGAACGTCTCGACGGGCTCTTCGGCGACCAGGTCGCCCCGCGGCAAGAAGGCACGATCATCTTCCAGGCGGTCCAGGACCCAGTCCAGCGATTACGGCGCTAGCCCGACTTTCGCACTTCGAGGCCCGAGCGGCGCCTAAGTCCCGAAGAATCAGTAGAGGCTATGGATAGGTCTTCACCACAAATCAGGGCTACCTACCAGCGGCTGCGGCAGCTCCGAGGGCAGGGTCTGTGGTTATGCGAGGGGGTGGTTGCGCGGGCAAGGCGAGCTTGAGTTTGTCGAGGACGAGGCGGGCTTCGGCCTCTGGTTGCGTGTAGCGCGGAAGAATCAACCAGCGTCCATCGATGGTCGGGATATGGACGTCGATCATTTGTATCGTCGCCAGCGCCTCCAGTACGGCTGCGGGCGTCAGCCCCGGCGCGTGCAGCATCAGCCGGTTCTTCAACGTCACCTGAAGACAGTAGGCCAGGAAGGCGACCAGGATGTGCGCGTCGGCGCGGTGCTCCAGTTGATGACGGATCGGCCGGAGCCCGAGTTCACTCTTCAAGCTTCGGAAGACCGACTCGATCTGAGTCAGTTGGATGTAGCGTGACCACAACACACTGGGATCGCCACCGGTGAGGTTGGAGCGAAGTAGATAGTGGCCGTCGCGCAGTTCCGCCTCTTTGAGCTTGGCCTTATCCACGCGGAATTGGAACGATTCGCGCGTCACCGCTTGACGGGCATCCGGCAGTTGGATCTTCACAAAGCCGAAGGCGCGGCCCGCCTCGGTCTTGGCGGCACCGATGCGTAACAGCAACTGATCGCGCGCCGGCAGACTGTGACGCATGGCGCGGAGCTTGCGCAGCAACCGCACCAGCCGCTTCCGTCGCATGGCTATCTCCTTGGCCTGGCGGCCGGCGCTCTTGGCCAGTACGTAGAGTTCTCCGTCCTGTTCAAACAACTTCACCTCGACCGAGTCGCGGACCTTCTGCCAGGGCAGGTCGAGCCACTTCTTCTCGTGCTGTTTGATCTTGCTCTTCGGCGTCCCCACCAGATAGAGGACCTGGCGCGCCGGGTCGCGCATCTCGGCCAACACCGCTTCGGTCGGAATGCCCCGATCCATGACCCACATCCGCTTCGCCTTCCCGTAGGTCTTCTCGATTTTGTCGAGGAACCCTCGTAGCGTGGTGCAATCCGTGGTGTTCCCGTTCATCACTTCGTAGGCCAGCGGGAAGCCATCGGTGGTGACCACCAGGGCCACCACGACCTGCAAGCAATCCGGCCGGCCATCGCGACTGTAGCCGCGCTTGGCCTTGGGATTCTCTTCCATGGCGCCTTCGAAGTAAGTGCTTGTCAGATCGTAGAGCAGCACCTCGAAGTCGGCTTGAAACAGGTCGGCCCACTTCCCTCGCAACCACACAAACAGTTCCTGCTTGTGCTCCAGTACCCGGTCCAGGCAACGGTACAACCGGTCCTTTTCCGCAGCCGCATAATCGACGTTCAACAACTCGTCCATGGCGGTGGAAAGAAACCACTGCCGGTGCACACGGAACTCACTGGCCGGATCGATGAGGTGGTTGACCACCAACAACTCCAGCACCTTCTTCCAACTTACGGCCTCGCGGCCGTCCGGCAAGCGTCGCTGCCAGAACTCGTCCAGCCCCAGTTGGCGCCAGATCTCGCAGGCCAGCCAGCAGGCGCCGAACATGCGCGGCCGCCGCAGTTCCAGCCCGCTCAGCCTCACTTGCAGACTGTCGACGCAATCTTCTGGAATTTCGCGATCCTCGGGGAACAGGCTGAGGGTGCGTGAGCGGTGCTGCTGCTCGTCGAACACGTCCAGGGTCTTGCGCCAGGCGTCTTCCTGTTTGTCGTTGACTTCACCCAGGTACAGGACCGTGCGTTGCGCCGTCTTGCCGGAGGATAGCCGTCGGTTCTCCACCACGCTGAAGTAGCGGTGGTCCTTGCCGTCCTTCTTGCGGTTCGTGCGGCGCAAAAACATCGAAGCCGCAGAATGCCAGAAAAGCCGTCGGATTGGAAGAGGGAAGGTCTTCACCACACCGATTTTCAGATTCTCGGATTGTAGGCAAAAGACTTAAGCCATGCTAACAGGGAAAATGGGCTCTGAAGTGCGAAAGTCGGGCTAATGCGCTGGCGGGTTTCCGAGACCGCTTCCACCGCGCGGAAATCCAGCGAGCTTTGGTAAATCAGCGGCTCGACGAAATCCAGCAGCTCCGCGCCGGGCCCCGCGTCGCCCGCCGAGACGCGCGCCTTGATGAGCATCTGCTTCTCCCAGTCGCGGGCGCGCTGGCTGTAGTAGGCCTTGGCGCCCTCAACCGAAATGGCGATCTCGCCCAGCGTGCCATCGGGGCGCAGCCGCAGGTCAACGCGATAGCATTGCCCGTCGGCGGTGTAAGTGGACAGCAGAGCGATGTAGCGGTTGCAGACCTCTTTGTAGAACTCCTTGTTACTGATGGGCGCGGGGCCATCGGTCTCGCCGTTGCCCTCGTACAGAAACATGAGGTCGATATCGGAGCTGTAGTTCAGCTCCTGTCCGCCCAGTTTGCCCAGCGAGATCACGGAGAAGCCGCAGGGGCTGCCATCGGGCAGGCGGGGCTCCCCGTGCGCGGCCACCAGTTCGGCGCGAATGCGCGCGCAAGCGACATCCAGCATGGCGTCGGCCAGGCTGCTCAACTCCCCGGTGATATCCGACAGCGTGGCCACACCCAGCACGTCGCGCAGGGCGATGCGCATAATCTGGCGCCGGCGGAAGCGCGCCAGGTCGACGGCGCTGGGCACGCCCAGGTGGTCCATGCCGAGGAACTCGAACAGCCGCTCCACGTAGCCTTCCACGGTGAGCACGCGATAGAAGCTTCCCGAATTGGCGACCTCCAGGATGGCCTCCGGGCGCTGCATGGCCGCTTCGGAAAGGAACCGGCTATGGGAGAACAGGTGCACGGCGCATTGCAGCGCCGCGGGTGAATTGGCGATCCGGTCGAAGGCCGCGGGCGCATCCTGCCGCAGGCGATTCAGGTAGCGGAGGGCGATTTCGGAATCGGGAACCGCGGCCAGAGCAGCCTGAATGCGCTCCGCGATGCGGTCCGAGAGGCCCCGACCCGGCCGGATGACGTCAAGCGGACTGGGCATGAATTAGGCTGACCGGACCACGATTGCAATTATATCTCCCGGTGGCGGCGGGGCTGGGCGGGAAGCCCCTACCGCCTCTTCCGGCGCAACCGCTTCTCCTCCAGTTCCAGCTTGAGCGGCGCCCAGTATTCGCGATCCTTGCGGCGTTCCTCCCGTTCCTCGGCGTCCAGGGCTTCGCTCACATCATCGGCGCGCGCCGCGAGCGCGGCTTCGATCGCCGGGCGCGAACCGGCCTCGCCGCCCGCAAGTTCGGGATACGCACAGGCAACTTCCACCAGCAGTTCCGGGGTGCGCAGTTCGCGCAGCCAGAACCGCACCCGGTCCTCCGCCGGGTTCGCGGATCTTTCGAAGTAGCTCTGTTCCACCAGGCGCCGGATCATCGGCGAATCCTTGTCGCACTGGGTCTTCTTTGCACGCACCATATCGTCCATCGCCAGCAGATCGATGGGTTCGCCGGCTACCTCGATGGTCGTGCGCCGGGCCCACAGTTCCTCGAATCCTGCGACACCGCGCAAGGTGGACATCATGTCGATCCGTAGCCCCGCAACGTCTTCCCGGCGGCAGCGGAAATGGGCTGCGTGCCCGCGCTTGAGATGCCGCTCTTCCAAAGGTGGAACGGCGATCGCTTCCGCGTCCAGGTCGTTGAGCGCTCTCGCCAGGTTTGTCAGGCTGGTCGAATCCGCGACGATCAGCAGGTCCAGGTCGCGGCTAAACTCCGCTGCGCCGTAAAATACGCACGCCTGGCCGCCCATGAGAAGCGTTCTCGCGCCACTCCGCCGGATCGAAGAAAGGGCTCTGAGTATCGGGCTCTGGCTCAACTGATCCTCCAAGCGCGAGATAGGTCTCCCATAGCTTCGCGGACTCGAGGAAGCGCTCGCCGGGGCTCAGTCGATACCACTCCGCCCACTCGTGTCCGACGATTTCTTCCGCGCGCAGACGCCTCACGTTTCCTAATTTACCCGATTCCCGGTTCGAGGTGTCCCCCGCAAGAACCACACGGCCTCCCGCTATGCGGCGCACAACCGTCCTCGTGGTGAATCGCCGGCTCGTTCCCAGGCACGCGGCGCCGCCTACCAGAAGTAAGTTGTGACGATACTCGGAGGCCCGGGCGTGTCGTCGACGATCTTCGTGTGTAGCAGCACCTGCAGGTTCTTCTTCGGCCAATCGCTTGGCCCCTTCACTGCCATTGCGGCCAAAAGCTGCGGAGATGTGAGGAATTCCCCCGCCGCGCGGCTGCCATACTGGGTGATTCCAGCCGCCACGATCAGAAGCTCGCCGGTGTTGGAGTCGAAGATGCGGGAGACGATCGCATAGTCTTCGGGTGTGCGTCCATCCGGCGTCATGTTCGGCAGCGTGTACAATCGGTTGGCCGGCCGGTCGCGAATCGTCGGGTGCTTGTCGAAGACGAGGCGCAGATCGTTCGCAGTCTGCAGCGTCCAAGCGTTGCCGAAGGCGCCGATCAGAATCGAAGGCTGGTATCTTAAATCGCCGAAGGTGAGATCGGCGCCATACCGCATCTGGTAGAGCTTTCCCCTTCGAGCGAACAGCGAAGTCAGCACCACGCTGGCATACCCGTCTCCGATAGTCATGTACTGGCCGCGAACGGGTACGAGGCCGTGCGCGGAATCGGTAAGGTCGGGCGCCCTAAAGACTGGCGTGGTGGCGTTGTAGACCAGGATCGGCTTCGGGCTGGTCAATGCCGGTGCCCAGAACTGGTCCATTGCGGAAGGCGCTGGGGAGAGGGTGGAGCGATGACCGCGCACTACCATGACACCGGCGGCACTCACCGCAACCGCGACGGCCGCAACAAGCACCCACGGCCATCGGAGCCCCCGCGAACCTGGGTTTGGCGGTCCCGGCGACCGCAAGCTGGCCGGTCTTCCATTGGAAGACCGCCCTGTAGGATCCCGGCGGGATGTCGATCCGAACGGGGCTATCGGCCCGGTCCTGGTAGTATTGCGCCAGCCGTTTTCGCACCTCGGCCGCGCGCACCCGAACCACGGGATCCCCGCTGGGCTCGTATTCGGGACCTCGGCCGAATACGTCGGTCCCGATAACCCGTTCGCGAAGGAGGTCGTTTTCACCGGCGAGCGTGTGTTCGATTACGTACGTCAGAAGGCTTTGGCACTGACGCGTGGTCCGGAACGGCGCGCTCTGAAGTATGTCGCCCAGGGTTTCCCGGATCCGAACTGCATCGGCGTGCGGAATGACTTCGGAGTTCGTTTGTGGGATCATCGGCAGACTGCTCTACCCCCAAGCTACCAAGTACTCTACTCCCCATGGGTCTCCTTTGCAAGCTATGGAAACCACGCGCCCTTAGGGGTAGGGCACAGTAAAGAACCTTGCGGAAGTCATTCAAAAGAAATATAGTCACACCCGCGAGAGGCAGCGTGCGTGCTTTGCCTCGATGCTTTCTCAAGAAAGGGGTCTTCCATGTTGCGTAAGTACTCTTCACGAGGCGGCTTGGCCATCGGAATTGGCTTGGCAGTCGCGTTCACGATATTCCGTCCGGTCTCCCACGCCCAGACGCAGGCATTCACCGCATCCTTGGGTGGGGTAGTCCACGACAAATCCGAGGCAGCGGTCCCCGGGGCCAAAGTCACCCTGGCGAGCCCGGAAAAAGGTGTTACCAGAACTTTTACAACTGACGCGGAAGGGCGTTACTCCTTCGCCTTGCTGCCGCCGGCAACCTACACGCTACCGTCGAAGCCAGCGGGTTTTCCTCCTATAAGCAGGCAGGGATTGTCCTGGAGGCAGGCCAAGCCGCAACTCAGGCGGTCGCCATGCAGGTGAGCGGGGTACAGGCCGAGGTAACGGTCACCGGTGAGGGGCCCATCCTCGCCTCCACGACGCCAACGTTTCCTCGGACTTGACCACGCAGCAGATCGACCAGCTTCCCGTGGATTTCCGCAACGTGTTCGGTCTCGTGCTGATGAACTCCTCGGTAAACAACGCGTCGCAATTCCAGGTGGTCAACGGAGGAGGCCAATCGGGGACCGCCGATCAGGATATCTCCTTCCTCAACTTTGGAGGCGGCTACTTTGGAACCAGCGCCTACCTGCTCGACGGCCACTGGGACACCGCGGCCGACTGGGGCGGGGTCATCTACGTGCCTTCCATGGAGTCGGTGGCGGAGGCCAGGATTCAGACCAACTCCTTCACCTCGCAATACGGCTGGAGTACCGGCAACATGTACAACGTGATCACCAAGTCCGGCGCCAGCACCTTTCACGGGGACGCGTTCGAGTTCCTCCGCAATTCCGATCTGGATGCCAACTTCTTCTTCAATAACGCCCACGGCATCGCAAGGACGCCGTTCCGGCGCAACCAGTTTGGCATTGCCGGCGGCGGGCCGGTTTACATCCCCGGCCTCTACAAGCAGCGCAACAAAACCTTCTTCTTCGCGTATTACGAAGGGCTGCGCCAGGGTACTCCGGGTCCCCTCACTCACCACCGTGCCGACAGCGGCCGAGAAAAGTGGAGATTTCTCCGCCATCTCCCAGGTGCTGTACAACCCATTCACCACGGTGGCGACCGCCGGCGGATTCTCGCGTACGCCGTTCGCGGGCAATAAGATTCCGGCCAGCCTGTTCAGCAAGGTTGGGTCCAAGTTGCTAACGTATTACCCCAGCCCGACGAACACTGCACTGACCAACAACTTCTCGGCCTCAGCCAGTGCCGCGGCGAGTTCCGACGAATATGGCATCCGGCTTGACCACAACGTTAACGACAACGTGCGACTCTTCGCGCGCTGGTCGAATAAGGCCGAGTCCAAGGTGGAAGAGGCACCGTATTACGGCGCCAGCGATGCGGGCGGGCCGGGATCGACGAATCCAAACAACCGCCTGGATGGCGCCGCCGGTGCGACTTGGGTTATCAATTCGAAGACGGTCTTCAGCCTCAATGCCGGCTACAATCACTGGTTTGAAGGCAATGTGATGCAGGGCTATCCGTTCGATATGACCTCACTCGGGCTGCCCGCCTTCATCAACCAAACCTCGAACCAGTTCCCGGTTGTGTCCGTGAGCAGCTATGCTCCGCTGGGTCCGGAGAACGGAGCGGGCCAAGGCGGCTTCCCCCGCAACGATTTGACCTGGTCGACCGACCTCAACAAGGTCCACGGTTCCCACTCCTTCTCGATGGGCGTCATGGAAGTAGTGAGCCAGACTGGCGGCAACCGTATTTATCCCACGACGTTCAACTTTGGTTCCGTCTCCACAGCGGGACCGAACCCATCGACTGCCGACCCGAACGCTAGCGGCAACTCCATCGCCTCGCTCCTTCTCGGAGTTGGGCTGCCGGGCGGCTCGACCGGCATTTCCGCGTTCCCGTTCACCTCCAAGCACTACTACGGCCTCCACTTCCAGGACGACTGGAAAATCACTCCCAAGCTGACGGTGAACCTGGGTATGCGCTGGGAGTACCAGTCCGCGCCGGTGGAACGCTTCAATATGCAGAACTATTTCGACTTCAACGCCGCCAATCCGGTCATTTCGGGGCTCAAAGGCACGGTGGTTTACAATGGCACGGGCGGCGCCGGGCGCGGGCTCTACGACCCGTCCAAGCACGACTTCGCTCCGCGGCTCGGTCTCGCCTATCAGGCCACGGACAAGCTGGTCGTCAGGGCTGGATTCGGCGTCTACTTTGTACCTTCCTTCTTTGGAGGGGGACCGAGCCAGGGTTACGGGCAGAGCACGCCTTGGAACGCGGTCCAGTCCGATAATTACACGCCGCTGAACAACCTCGACAATCCGTTCCCCAATGGCATGCTTCCGCAAACCGGCAACAGCCAGGGTGCTGCGACCAACGTCGGCTACAGCACGAGCGGTGCGCAGCACGTCCGGCCCGACCCGTATATGGAGCAGTGGATGGCCGGAGCCCAATATGCACTGACCAAGAACGATCTGATCGATGTCAGCTACGTGGCGAGCCACGGCGTTAAGCTGGCCCAAGGCGGACTGAACTTCGATCAGTTGCCGACAGCGTACCTTTCGCTCGGAAACCAACTGTTGCAGCAGGTCAACAACCCGTATTACGGCAAGATCTCCGGCAGCGGTTGCGGGCTCTCCAGTCCGACGGTCGCCTATGGGCAGTTGCTGCTTCCCTATCCGGAATTCTGCGGCATCAGCGTGGCCCAGCCGCTGGGCAGCTTTTCCCATTACAACGCGCTCGAGATGACCTTCACCCACCGCTGGAGCTCGGGCCTGAACCTGTTGGCTTCTTACACATACTCCAGGTTCACCGACAACACCGTTGGAACAACCAGTTGGTTGGGCCAGTCGCCCATTCGCGATAACTACAACCTGGCCGCCGAGAAATCGCTGGACGCCGCGGACACCCCGAACAGCCTGGTTGTAACTTACATCTACGAACTCCCGATCGGAAAGGGCAAGAAGGTCGGAACGAACCTCAACCCGGTGGCCAATGCGATCATTGGCGGCTGGCAGGTCTCGGGAGTCGCCACCTTCAAGAGCGGCTTCCCGATTTCTATCACGACCGGCGACAACAACACCAATTCGTTTGGAGGCTCTCAGAGGCCGAACCTGTCGGGCGATCCAACCCTCAGCGGCAAGAGCATCAACGAGTGGTTCAATACGAAGGCATTTACGCAACCGGCGCCGTTCACCTTCGGCAACGCCCCGCGCTACATGGGCAATGTCCGGTCCCCCGGCATGGAAGAATTCGATATTGGACTGCAAAAGTGGTTCAAGTTTACCGACGTTCTGAAGCTCCAGTTCCGTGCCGAGATGTTCAACGCGTTCAATCGGGTAAACTTCTACGCGCCCGATGGCAACCTTACAGACTCGTCGTTTGGGGTAATTTCAGGTACGTTGCCCCCGCGCGATATCCAGATGGGGTTGAAGTTGTACTGGTAAGTGCGCGTTCTATTCACAATTGCCTTGGCGGTTTCGACTCTGGCTGTTGCGCAGCCGGACGGGGACGCCACGATTGAATCGCTCCTGGCCGAAGCTCGCAACGCCCAGGCCAGGAGCGATTTTCGTGGCGCAGCGGCCAGCTACCGCAAAGCGGCGGCGATTCGTCCGGATATCGCCGAGCTCTGGAGTAATCTCGGGCTCATGCAGCATCAATCCGGCGAATACTCCCAGGCGGCTGAGGCATTCCGAACGGCTTTGCGTTTGAATCAGACGCTGTTCGTACCTAACCTGTTTCTCGGTCTCGATCTTATGCAACTGAACCGCCCGCGGGAAGCGACTACGTACTTGTTGGCAGCCGGGAAAATCAATCCCAGCGATCCGCAGCCGGCATTGGCTTTGGGACGTGCCTTCCATGCGCTGTTCGAACCGGAGAAGTCCGCAAGCTGGTATCGGCGGGCGCTCTCGCTGTCCCCCCGCAATGGCGAGGCGTGGTACGGCCTCGGTCTCGCGTATTTCAATTTGGCGGATGCGGCGGGTGCCAAGCTGACCGGTTCGTTTGCCGGATCCGCATACGACGCCGAACTCACGGCCGCCGTGCTTGCCGAGCAGGGGCGTATGACGGAAGCCATTCATGCCTACCGCGACCTCCTGGCGTCGAAAGATCCTCCACCCCCGTGCTCACACAGTTCCTACGGTCTCGTTCTGCTCAGGCACGGCGACGCGGCGGAAGCGCAGCAGGAGTTCCAGCGCGACCTGGCATCCTGCCCCGCGGCTCGCGTGGGGACGGCCCGTCTTCTCTTCGACGGCGGAGAGCGCGAAAAGGGGCTGGCCATGCTGGCCGAACTCGCGGGTCGGGACCAGAGGGCCTTCAGAGCCTCGCTGCCTGGCTTCTGGGAGGGTCTCGACGGCCAACAACTGGATGCGCTGCTCGCCAAGCTCGGGCAATCGGCGGATGCCATCGCCCGTGTGGTGGAGACGGCGGTCCGGGAAGGCGTCCGTTCCGCTCCCGTGCTCCAACCGGAAAACCCGCCTCCCGATCTCGCCGGGCTCACCAAGGACGACCTCGAACGCCGCGCCAGCGGTGCGTTTTTCGCGGACGACTTGCGGACAACCGCTCTGGCCGGCGACCGTCTCCGGCAGAAGTATCCGAACGATCCGGCGGGCTGGTACTGGGCGGTGCGGGCCAACCAGAAGCTGAGCGTGGCTGCGCTGGCGCGCGCCGGTGAGGTGGAACCGGATTCGCCCAGAGTACACGCTTTGCTCGGCGATGTCTACCGGCGCCGAAGGATGTTCGACGAAGCACGGGAAGAATATTCGAAGGTCCTGGCGATCTCGCCGGATAGCGTGGCGGGTTTGGCGGGGTTAGCCGCAACCGATTTGGCCGACGGCAAGCCCGAACAGGCTAAGGTCAACGCCCGGAAAGCGCTCGCCCGTAGCCCGGAGGATAGCGAGATCAATCTCCAGATGGGGGAGATCCTTGTGGCGCAACACGAGTACACGGATGCGGAGCCGTATCTGCAACGCAGCCTGCACGCGCGCCCGGATCTCCTGCCGCGAGCCCACGCCCTGCTCGGCGAGGTACTAGCGAGAACCGGCCGCTCGAAGGAGGCGCTGAAAGAGCTGACTCAGGGAATCGCCAGCGACCAGGACGGCAGCGTGCACTACCTGCTTGCCCGCCTATATAAGGAAGCCGGCGACGTGAAAGCCGCCGAAGCGGCGCTTGAACAATCGAAGCAGATCCGTGCCAGCCACGACGAACTGGCACGGAGGGCCCTGATGCCCGTTAACTGAGCCCGGTCCCCAGCCACAATTACATGAACTCCATATCGCAAAGCAAACGGTTGAGCTATGCGGCGACGGACACCGCGGGACAGCTCGTGTTTGCGGTCATCTCAACTTACCTGCTGTACTTCTATACCGACGTGTATGGGATTCCGGTGGGCATCGCCGGCACTATTCTGCTGGTGGCCCGCTGTATCGATGGCATCGACGCGCCGGTCTGGGGGATGATTCTGGACAAGACCAACAGCAGGTGGGGCAGGTACCGTCCGTGGTTTTTCTGGCTGTGCGGGCCCTACGCCGTGTTCGGGGTACTGACTTTCCTGACGCCCGACCTGAGTACTCACGCCAAAGTCTGGTACTCGGCCGTCACCTATGTCGTCTGCGGCATTCTCTACACCGGAATCAATACGCCGATAACCGCAATCCTCTCCGCGCTCACGCCGGACCCGAGCCAGCGCGTGATGCTGACGACGTACCGCATGGTCGGCTCCAAGGTTGGCGTGTTGATCGTCAACGCCACGGCGCTTCCCCTCGTCGCCCTGCTCGGGCACGGGAACGACAAGCGTGGGTTCATGCTCACGATGCCCATTTTCGCCGCGGGGGCTGTAGCGATGTTCCTGCTGGCGTTTCGCAACCTCGAGGAGATCGTCGAGGCGCCGAAGAGCCCCGAGCGGGCGCTGGGTTCGTTTGGCGCGATCAAGGGCAACTGGCCATGGATCATCATAGCATCGAGCACCTTCCTCTTCTGGATCGCTTATGTCTCCAGAGTGTCGGCGGTGATCTATTACTTCACCTACACGCTTGGGCGCAAGGATCTGGTCCCGCTCGTCAACAGCATGGATGTGGTCTCGCTCGCCGCCATCGTCTTCCTGCCTGTGCTCTGCCGCCATATGTCGAAACGGAACCTGTGGGCGCTAGGGCTGGCCGGGTCCATCGCCGGACAGTTGCTGATGTATTTGGCGGCGCCGTCAGTCGCGGCGGTGATGGCGGGCTGGGTTTTTTCCATGATTGCCGGCGGAGTCGCCATGACATTGCCGTTCTCGATTCTTTCCGACAGCGTCGACTACGGAGAGTGGAAGACTGGGATCCGGTCGGCAGGGCTCTTGACTGCAATCGGCGCGGCGTTCTGCTTCAAGGCGGGCAGCGGAATCGGCGGAGCGCTTCCGGCCTGGACCATGGCAGCTCACGGCTACGTGCCGAACGTGCGCCAGACCGCATCGTCGCTCGCGGGCATCGAGATCGGATTCATTTGGCTGCCGGCGGTGTTCTTCGCGCTCGCTCTGCTGCCAACCCTCCTGTATTCCCGGTACGAGGCGATGGAGCCGCGGATCCGCCGGGATTTAGACGAACGCCGCGCGTTGGCGGCAGCCGAAAAGACATAACATGTACCAATTCGAAAGCAATCGCGAATCTCTCGTCCTGACTTCCGGAACATCGCGCCTGCGGATCGGTTTCGCCGGCGAGTCCATCGTGCGGGTGACGATGACCGGGAAGCAACCGTTCCAAAACCGCGCCAGCCTCTCGGTTGTGGCGAACTCCTGGTATCGAAATTACCGCATGGACGAAGATGCGACTGAATTCCGGGTCGCCACATCGTCGGTGGCCGTGAGCGTAGACAAGAAGACGGGCGCGATCGCCTACTTCGACCCGGCGGGCCGGCTGCTGATGCGCGAGCCCGAGCGCGGAGGTAAGTGGCTGACGCCGATCGACGTCTACAGAAACCGCTTTAGCGGCTCCGAGGCGACGTCCGCGAACGGGATTGACGGTGTTCGCGTTTCGGCCGCGGAATCGGAGCGCGTCCTGGACCGGCACGCCTTCCAGGCGAAGCTGGAGTTCGTTTTCGCCCCGGACGAGGCGCTCTTCGGTTTGGGGTCCCACGAAGAAGGCTACGGCAACCTTCGCGGCAAGTCGAGAGAACTGTATCAGCACAATCTGAAAGCGGTAATTCCCTATTTCGTCTCCACCCGGGGATACGGGATACTCTTCGACTGTTACTCGCTGATGACTTTTCACGACGACCCTATCGGGTCTTACCTATGGGCGGACGTCGTCGACGAGCTCGACTACTATTTCATCCGCGGCGAGCGGTTTGACGACGTTTCCAGGGGGTATCATGCACTTACCGGCCCGGTTCCCATGCCGCCGAAATGGTACTTCGGCTACACGCAGTCTAAAGAGCGCTATGTCAACGCCAAAGAACTGGTGGATATCGTCCGCGAACACCGCCGGCGCGGCATCCCTCTGGATCTGATCGTGCTGGACTGGAAACACTGGCCCGATGACGGCGGCTGGGGACAGAAATCGTTCGACCCCGTGCGGTTTCCCGATCCGAAAGGGCTTACCGCCGCGCTGCACGAGATGGGCGCGAAGTTGATGGTGTCGGTTTGGCCGGCAATGACCGGCGACGGCCCGAACCGGACGGAAATGCTGGAACGCGGACTGATGCTGGGAAATCAATCGACTTACGACGCCTTCCGGGAGGACGCCCGGCGTTGTTACTGGGAGCAGGCCAACCGCGGAATCTTCTCGAACGGTGTTGACGCCTGGTGGTGCGACTGCACCGAGCCGTTCGAATCCGACTGGCGTGGCGCGGTCAAGCCCGAGCCCCATGAACGCCTGCCGATCGACACCGGCGAAGCCAAGCGATACCTCGATCCGGGTTATATCGGCGCGTACTCGCTGCTGCATTCCCGGGGGATGTACGAGGGCCAACGCGGCACGACGGCCGCCAAGCGCATGGTCAATGTCACCCGTTCGTCTTATGCCGGCCAGCACCGCTATGGGACGACGACTTGGTCCGGCGATATTAGCGCCACCTGGGAGACGCTGCGGCGCTCCATTCCCGAGGGGCTAAACTTCTGCGCAGCCGGGGAACCGTACTGGAATCTCGACATCGGCGGCTTCTTCATCAAGAACGATCCCGACCATTGGTTCTGGCGCGGCGACTATGAAGCCGGGTGCCGTGGACTAACCAGCAGCTCGGCTCGCGAGCCCGATCCCAACGACACCGGCTGCACCGACCTCGGCTACTGGGAACTCTACACCCGCTGGCTCCAGTACGCCACTTTTCTACCGATGTTCCGTTCGCATGGAACGGACGCGCCGCGGGAAGCCTGGCGCTTCGGCGAGCCGGGCTCCGCGTTCTACGACGCAATCGTCCATTACATCCGGCTCCGCTATCGGTTGATGCCGTACACTTACTCCGTCGCGGCCCAGGTGAGCCTGAGAAGTTGGACCATCATACGGGCGGTTGCGCTGGATTTCCCGTGCGACCTCGGGACCCACGGACTTACCGATCAGTATCTGTTCGGGCCTGGCCTGATGGTCTGCCCCGTCACGAAGCCCATGTACTACGATCGCAATTCCGAGCCGATCGCCGAAGCGGAGAAAAGCAGGCCGGTGTACCTGCCCTCGGGGACCGGATGGTACGATTTCCGGAACGAGGCCTGGTTCCCAGGCGGAGCAATTGTCGCGGCGCCGGCGCCGCTCGATGTGATTCCAGTGTTTGCGCGCGCCGGCGCAATCGTCCCGCTGTCGCCGGTTATGCAGTACGCCGATGAGGTGCTCGATGCTCCCTACGAAATCCGGGTGTACCGCGGCGCCGACGGCGCTTTCCCGTTATACGAGGACGAGGGAGACAACTACAATTACGAGTCCGGCCGGTTCTCGATCGTGATGCTTCGCTGGAGCGAACTCGATGGCGAACTGACCATTGCCGCGAGGGCCGGCGAGTTCGACGAGATGGTCAAGTCGCGCCAATGGCACATCGTCTTCATTTCCGAAAGCGGCCGGAAATCGTGCAGCGTGGTCTACGAAGGAGAGGCAATACGGGTGCGCCCACCCGCCTGAAACCGGTGCCGCCGGCTTCCGCGGACGATTACGACCGTGACGGCCGACTTCAGTCGCTAAACAGAAACCTCAGTCCTCGGTTGAAGGTCTCGGGCTTGTTGCCGGCGTGGCGTTCGCCCTCGATCACTCTTGTTTCCATCTTCAGGCCTTTGTAGCCGCGGGATTGCAGCGTCCGCATGAACTCCTTCACCGGATCGGTCAACCCTTCCGCTCCTCCGACGGCCAGGAACAGCTTCACCGGCAGTTCCTGGTGAGCGCCTGCGAATTCGGCTTCCTGTTTGAAGGCACACCGGTCGTCGTAAGGAACCGCCGGACTAGCCGCCAGGTATGCGTGGAAAAGCCTTGGATCGGAGAGCATGGCGTACAGCGTGAACAGCCCGGCGTAGGAACTGCCCTGCAGGACTCGCTGCGAAGAGTCGGCCCGGTAATTCGCCTCGATGAACGGAATCAGCTCCGACTTCAGGAACTTGAGGAACTTGGGTCCATCCCCCGATCCCTTCACCCCGCGCGTCGCCGTCGGAGTCAAATCCATAGCCCTGAGGCTCTCGTAATCCGGGTTCTCACCGGAGTAGGTAATCCCGACCAGAATCATATCCGGCGCGAACTTGTCGTAGACCAGGCCTCCCAGCACGGAGTCCATCAACTTGAAATCCCACTGGCCGTCGAGGATGTAGTCCACAGGGTACTTCTTGGTAGTGTCCCGGCTATAATTCGACGGCAGGTGAATGTAGAGGTCGTAATCCCGCCCGGTTGCGGTGGACCTCATCGTCCTCACTTCCGAGCTGGTAAGCGTGACTTTGGGAAAGGCTTGTGGGGGCGTTACGGACGGTTCCTGAGCAAACGCAAATCCAATCTGGAAGAATGGCAGGCAAACAAGTATGGCGGAAAACGGCGGTATGAGTCTCATCAGTTATCTCCTATGGGGGTATGCTATCACCTGGATAGACCTCTCCTCTGGCAGGGACTCCTGGCCGAGGCCGCCCAGCTTTAAACAATTACGGGGGCCAGGCAAGCACCGTTCCATTTAATCCACAAACAGCCGCCGCGCTCCCCACGTTGGTCCGCTGGCGGGCCTGTCGCTTGCCCGCGCCATTCGCTTCCGGCGCCGGGTCGCGATCCGCGAGATCGTTGGCGCATCCCTGCCTGCCCGCAGGGAAGGTTCCGGACCACCGCGCCACGGCGCGGGATTATCGCGCGGGAGGTTCATGAACCGGAACCGGCTCTGTCCGCCGACAGTACCGGCTGGCTGGCGGCGAGTGAGAACCCGGAATACTCTTCGATGGACTGATAGAGCCTTGCGGCCGAAATCGGCTTGGAGATGTGCCCGTTCATCCCGGCACGCAGGCACCGTTCCCGGTCGCCATCCATGGCGCACGCGGTCATGGCGATGATGGGCACGGGCCGCTCCCGCCCGGATTCCAGCTTCCGGATTGCCTCCGCCGCTTCTAAACCGTCAAGAACCGGCATATGGATGTCCATGAGGATCAGGTCGAATTCCTGTTGTTCGAAAAGCCTCAGGGCTTCTGCTCCATCCACTGCCGGAACCACCGTGTGCCCCCGCTTCTCGATCAGGCAAGTGGCGACTTGGCGGTTCACCGCGTTGTCTTCCGCCAGCAGGATGCGGAGGTGCCGGGCGGGGACCGGGGGAATCGGCGTGTCGCCGCCAGCGGGCTGGGACGCGTCTACTGGCGCCTGCGGCGCCTCGGCAAACCTGGCCGTGAAGTGGAAGGCGCTTCCCTGCACCATCGCGCCCGTGTTCTCATCCCTCCACGGACTTTCCACCCAGATGCAGCCACCCATCAGCCCGATCAGCTTCGAGCAGATCGAAAGGCCCAGGCCGGTGCCTCCATATTTGCGGGTGGTTTCGCTGTTGGCCTGCTCGAACGCCGCGAAGATCCGCGCCTGCTTCTCGGGCGCGATTCCAATTCCGGTGTCGGTAATCGTGAAGTGAAGATCGAAGCCGCCGCCGGCGCCGGACTCCAAGCCCACGCGCACGTCAATGGCGCCCGATTCGGTGAACTTGGCCGCGTTGCCGGCCAGATTGAGCAGAATCTGACGCAAACGGCCGGGATCGCCCACCAGCTCCTCGGGGACGCCGGGAAGGACGTGGCTGGTCAGTTCCACGCCGCGGCCGCGCGTCGAGAATTCGATGGTGTGAAGCACGTCCCGGAGAGAAGCCCGCAGATCGAAGCGCGCGGGAGAAAGCGTCAGTTTGCCGGCTTCGATCTTCGAGAAATCGAGGATGTCGTTGAGCACCGTCAGCAGCGATTCCGCGGAGCTTCTGAGAACCGTCAGGTGCTCGCGCTGCTCCGCATCCAGCCGGCTTCCCAGCAGGATTTCCGTCATCCCAAGAACGCCGTTCATGGGAGTTCGAATCTCGTGGCTCATGTTCGCCAGGAATTCGGACTTGGCAACCGTCGCCCGGTCCGCCGCCCGGCGGGCCGCCCGCAGTCGTTTTCCCAGCCACAGGAGACAGAGGACGACGGCGCCCAGTACGGCGAGGCCGGCGTTGCGAATCCGCATCTGACGGTTGGCCTGCGACAGCTTCTCCACCATGGGCGCTTCGTCGCTGAGGTATCCGAGCCAGCGCATGGAAATGGTCGAAAAAGTTCCGTCACCCGCCATGACTCCAATTTCACTGCGTAGCAAGTCCGCGATTTGCGCCGCGGCGCGGTCGCCGGGAGCGGCGGCGATGCCGGAACGGAGAGTGCCGCCTGGCACGGCGGACAACCGGAGCGGGCAGTTTTCCGGGATCTTCGCTTGCGCCGTGTACGCGGAGCTGTCGCCCACCAGACCGGCATCGACCTCACCGTTGCACACCGCCGAGAACATCCCGGACAGGTTGTCATACATTCTCTGCTTCGCCCGCGGAACATGCTTTGTGGCCATGTAGGCCACCAGCGGCGCATACACTCCAAGGGTCCGGCCGCTCATCGTGTCGGGGCTTGGCGCGAGAGGGGATTCGCGCGTCACCAGCCAGTAGTTGGACTCGTAATACGGCTCCGAGATGTGAAGGTCCGAGCGTTCCGGCAACCGGGCCAAGAGGGGCCAGAGCGATACCGTGCCGTCGCGAATGGCCCGACCATTGTCACCCGGCGCAAAGACCCACTCCAGTTTGACGCCGATCCGCGAAGCGGCCTCGCTCAGCAGTTCCACCACAGACCCGCGCGGCTTTCCGTCGGGACCCGGGAAGTGGCGCGGCGCCGAGTACTGAAAGCCGATACGATACGTGCGGCTCAGATCGGGCTTCGCTGCGTGCCACGTAAGCAGCCCCACCGCAGACGCGGCAATCCCGGCGGCGACGGACACCGTTCGCACGAGGTGGGTCACACCCTAACTTATCGTCCTGTCCCTGCAGTGCATGAATTTACGGCCGATATGCCTGTGCAGTGAGCTCAATCCGGTGGATTGTGCCGCCGGATCGGTTCGAGTCCACACCGGAGAGCCACCTCCTGGCTGGCTCACCCCGTCCGGCGGGCGCCCACGCTCGATTGCTCGTCCTGCTGGATGACCCAATTCGGCAGGCCCGCCGTCTGAAGGTGTCTGAAACTGGCAAACTCCCGCCCGGTCGAGTACAATGCCGCCAGGTGGCCTGGTAAGCGGGGCTTCCGAATATCGAGCGTCAGGAGGGGCGGATGGCGACTCTGCTGCGGTGTCTGATCCTGTTTTTGTGCGCCGCATCGCTAGGCCTGGGGGCCGATGCCGTCCCCACTCCGCTCTTGAAGATCAGGCAGGCGGTGGATTGGTGGGTGGTGTTCAAATTCAATGCCTCCTCCTTTCCAGGGTGCGCCGGTTCCGCCAAGGTGACCTGCCTTTTTGGCGGCACGCCGCAATCCTACAGCAGCTTTAGCCAGCAGTTCGTCTACGCCAGCAGCGCCAACCACGCCCTGCAGCAGGGCAGCGTCTGCGCCGGCGACACGCTGGCCGATCCGCTGGGGGCCACCTTCGCCCAGATATACAAGGGCAAGTACTTCTTCGTGTTGTGGAACGATCAGTTCTACGGCGACCCCATCGCCACGGAATCGGCGCCCGCCGGCCATTCCAAAGGCGCGCTGGTTTGGAATGCCGCGGGCATCGGCTTCGTGTTGCAGGTGTCCACGCCCTCCTGGCCCGGCTCCGGCAGTTCCAAGAGCCCCCGCCAGACCGATGGCAACACGCTGGGATGCGTCACCGACAACGACGTTCTGGTCAGCCAGCATTTTTTCGCGCTGAAACTCGTCAAGAGCGACGTGGTCGCGGTTCTGAAAGCCCTGGCAAATTCTAGCGTGGTGACCGACCCGACCAGGCCGGAACTGGTGCGCAACGGCGGACCGGCCGACATTCAGAGCCTGGTCACCGGCCTGGGCGGTGTTTCCAAGAGCACCACGGCCACCTGGGAAGCGTTGTCAAGCGGCGTGGCGCTGATTTCCAAACCGTCGAACATGAACGTTCCGCCCTGGCAGATGGTCTCGGCCATGTTGGGCGGCGAACCGCTTAGGGTGGCGAGCTGGTGGGCTTCGCCCGAGATTCCGACCACCGCCGCGGACACCGCCATCGGGTGCTGGGACGATTCGCTGGGCAAGCCTGGCGCCGTCCAGATCGCCACGGATGGAACATGGGCGGGGAAGTCGATGGGCCTCGAAGGCATCTCCTCGCCCAATGGGAACCACGCCAAAATCGGCGTGTCCACCGGCCTTCGTCCCTACACCATTTTCGGGGACATGAACCAGCAGGGGACGCTTTCGGGATCGAACTGCGGCAGCAGCCAGAACGGCCGGGGCGGGCTCTTCTTCATCCTCGAAGACCAGCAGCTTCACGATGCCATCGCGAGCCTGATCGCGGGCGGGTCGGCGCCCGCGAATTAGCCCAACCGGAGCGCCAGCCGGTACCCGGGTTCCACCCATCGCTCAACCGCGGCGCGTTTCGGCCGATAAGCAGGTTATATGAATTCCCCGGAGCGGTACGCCAAACCGACGCGGGCGGCGGAGATCACCGCGACACTCGCGGGACGGCGTTTCGGCTTGTGCGGGTTCGATACCGGCGACGCCCGCAGAATCACCAGGGTTCTGGACGGCACCAACTCGGTCTACATGTCCTTCGACGAGCGGCTGCTGGGCAGATCGGCGGAGGTCTGCGATGCCATGCTGATCCGGCTGGCCGGCATGAGCCCGGAGGGGTTGCGCGCCGCCACCACCTCGCCCGTGCCCATACTGGCCATCTGCCCCAGCAAGGCGCTTTTGGAAGGAGCCGCCGCTGCCCACAGTTGGTCCAGCGATTTCATGAACGAGCCCTGGTCCGAGGCCGATCTGCTCTTGCGCCTCTTCCGGCTGCTCACGGCGCCCTCCGGATCCGCCAGGAGTGCTCCGCTGGCGCACCGGGACGAGCCGCTGGTGCTGCTGGCCGACGACGATCCCGAGTGGATCGCCCTGGCCGGCGCCACGCTGCGCGGCGAAGGCATCGCCTGGCGGATGGCGGAAAATGGCCTCGCGGCCCTGCGCATGGCTCGCGAACTGGCCCCCAACCTCGCCGTGTTGGATGTCAGAATGCCGCAGATGGACGGCTTTGAAGTACTGGAAGCGGTGCGCAGCGATCCCCGCGTGCAGAAGCTGCCCGTGATGCTGCTGACGGGCTGCGACGAAGCCGCCGATGTCAAGCGCGGCATCGCGCTGAAAGCCGACGACTATCTCACCAAGCCGGTAAAACCCGGTGTGCTGCTGAACCGGGTGAAGCGGCTGCTGGGCGCCACTCTAGCCGCGGCGCCGGATTCGCGACCGCGCGTCCCGGCCGGCAGCGCCAGCCCCGAGGCCATCAGGCAGCCATGAAGATCAACCTGCTGGCCACCCCGGCCTGGCGGAGGGAAGTTGCCCCGATTGCGGCACCCCCACCGGCGGAAATCCCCGCGCTGAAGACGGTCTTCATTATCGAGGACGATTCCGAAAGCCAGCGCGTCATGCGTCTGGCTCTGGCCGGCGAGGCCTGCCGCATCGAGACGGCAGCCTCGGCCGAGGCTGCTATGCGCAGACTCTCCGCCTCCCCACCGGCATTGATCCTGCTGAACCCGCAGGTGCTCGCCGATGACGGAACGCCCCTGGCCCGCAAGCTGCTAGCGGACCCGCGTCTAGTTTCCATACCGATTGTGGCGCTGGCCGAAACCGGCCCCGGCGCGGCCCGCACACCCGAACCGGGAGGCCCGTTCGACGGACGCATAGCCAGCCCCGTCAATCCCGAGACCTTTCCAGCCGAGGTGCGCGCCCTGCTCGATTCCACTTCGCAGCCGCCCGCGGCTCAGCCGGCCGGCCTTTCGTTCCCGGACACGGGCGACCGGCTGGTTCAGGTGGGAAACCTCCTGGACGCAATCGAAGCGGGCCTGCCGGATTCGCAGTTCAGCGCCGACACGCGGCCGAGTCTGGCGCGGCTGGCGGAAGCGGCCGGGGACCTGGGGAATCCCGAGGTGGCCGGCTACCTGCAACGGGCGGAACGGCTGTCGGGCGCCGCCACGGCGCGGGGACGCAGCCGCTTCCAGTCGGTGATTCACCATTGCCGGGAACTGTTGGATAGCGAACCGGATGCCACCCCGGGCTTGGGGGAACTGCGCGCCGGGTACGTCGACCGGCGGCGCGCCGAACTGGGCAATCTGGAAAGCTCGCTGAAGAGCGGCGATTTCGCGGCCCTCGGCAAGGCCGGCCACAATCTGAAGGGCACCGGGGCGGCCTACGGTTTTGGAGAACTCACCGCCATCGGGAGGGCCATCGAAGCGGCTGCCAGGCAATTCGATGCCGCAGCCATCGAGGAGCTGCTGGGCCGCATCGAGTCGTACCTCGACATGGTGCATCCGGCGGCGGTTTAGGGAGGACCTCATGTTGCAGGAACCCGAACTTTCCGTCCTGTTGATCGAAGACGAACCCGACGCCGCCCGGCTGGTGCAACACGTTCTGGCCCAGGCGGGCGAAATGAGCGTTGCCCTGGAATGGGTGGGGGATCTCCGCGCGGGCCTGGATCGTCTGGCCCAACGGCAATACCAGGCCGTTCTATTGGACCTCAACCTGCCCGACAGCGACGGTTTCGATACCTTCTCCAAGGTACGCCAACAGGCCCCGGACGCGGCCGTGATCGTTCTGACCGCCCAGGAAGACGAGGCCCTGGCCGTCCAGAGCGTGCGCGCTGGCGCCGACGATTACCTGATGAAGAGCGATATCCGCAATCGCATGTTGCCGCGGCGCATCCGCTACGCCATCGAGCGAAGCCGGCTCAAGCGCGCGCACGCCGATAACCCCGCCAGGAACGGCCGCATATTCACCTTCGTGGGAGCCAAGGGAGGCGCGGGAACCACCACCCTGCTGCTGAATCTCGCGGCCGAGTTGGCGAAGGCCGGGAAGAGCGTCACCGCCATCGAGTTGATGCAGGAGTTCGGCTCCTTCGCCGGGCTGTTGGGCTACTCGCCATCGTGGGACATCGCGACCCTGCTCGCGGGCGCGCCCGGGACCATGTCGCGCGACGCCCTGGCGTGCTGCCTGGAGGACTCGGGTTGCGGGTTTCGGGTACTAAGCGGGCCGCGGCGGGTCAAGGAATACCGCCCGGCAACGCCGGAACAGGTTCGCGCGTTGCTGGGGTTTGCGCGAACGCTGGCGGAATATACCCTCATCGATCTGCCGCCGGCATCCGCCCCGCCCGTTCAGGAAGTGGTCCGGCATTCCACGCTAACGGCGCTGGTCGTGGAGTGCAGCCGCATGGGCCTGCGCAGCGCCTTGGCCCGGATGCCGGCCCTCCAGGCCATGGCGGCGCGTCCCGGCGCCGTTTGCGCGGTCCTGGTCAGCAAGACCCCGTTCACCGAGTTCCTGACGCCGGCGGAGTTCGACAAGCGGCTGGGTTGCCCGGTTTTTGCCGTAGTCCCTCCAGCCGGGGAGTTGCACGCCGGGGCCGATTCCGAGGCATTGACTGTGCTGGGCCGTCCCGACACCCTGTTTTCCCGGTCCATACAGAACTTCGCGCGGCGGCTGGGCGTGGAGCCGGTGTCCGGTGTGGCGGCTTGACGGCGCTACGGGCTGCCTATCCATAAAGTAATTAGCCCGCCGAGCCGATAAACTTGCCATGAGCGGTGCGGGCGGAATGCGGGTGAGTCCGAGGAGCAACTCCGCAGCCCCGCGGTTCCGGACATGGCCTTCGGCGGTGCTGAGCGCCGCGGCTGTGGCGGTGAGCCTAACCGCTTTGGCCGGGTGGCACTTTGGCTTCCCGCGAGTCACCCGGTGGCTCGACGGTGGACCGCAGATTGTGTGTCACACGGCTGTCGGCATCTCCGCCCTCGGGGCTGCTCTGCTGGCTGCCAACCTGGGCCGCCGGTGGCTGGCGGCCGTTCTGGCCGTCCTGGGCGCGCTGCCTTCCCTGCTTACGCTGTTCGAATACGTCGCGGGCGTTTCGCTGGGAATTGACGAACTGCTCATGAAACAGGCCACCGGCGAGCGGTTCCCCGGGCGGATGGCGCCCAACACGGCCACCTGCCTGCTCCTGCTTGCCACGGCGGTGCTGTTCCTGTTGCGGTCACGGGGAACTCGTTGGCGGAATCTGGGCGCGCCGCTCCTGGCGTCGGTGGCGCTGGGTCTGGGCGCGGTCTCCGTCGCCGGGCATCTAACGGGGTTCTCCACCTTCGGGTGGGGCCAGTGCCTTCCCATGGCGGTGCCGGCATCGGCCGGGCTTACGCTTCTGAGCCTCGCAACCCTGGCTCTTTGCTGGAGGGACAGCGTGGTCCCAGGGAGCGCGGGTCCGTCGTGGCTCTACCTGACGGTCAGTGTCGCCGCTATCGTGGTGACAATCTCTCTCTGGCAGGCCCTGGTGTCGCAAGAGCACGTCCGCAGCCAACGCGCGGTCGCGGGTCAGCTCGAAATCGTGCGTGTCAGTCTCTTGAAGGACATGGAGTTTCGAATTGGCGGCGTGGAGCGGTTCGCCCGCAGATGGGAACGCACCGGCGCCTCGGACCGCGAGCAATGGGAGTTCGAGGCGGGCCTGCTGCTGAAAAACATCCAGGGATTCGAGGCAATCGGCTGGGTGGACCCGCAGTTTCGCGTCCGCTGGGTCTGCCCGGAAGAAGGCAACCAAGCGCTCGTGGACGCCGCTCTAGGTTCCGGCGCCAACCGGCGCGCCTACCTGGAATTGGCGCGGGAAACCCGGCGTACCGTACTCACTCCTCCGCTGCAACTGCTTGCGGGTGGCGCGGGATTCTATGCCTACGTGCCGGTCTTCAAGGGTCTGGAATTCCAGGGCGTGATCGTAGCCGGATTCCGGTTTCGCGACCTGTTTCAGACCGTGATGGACCCCACCCTGGCCCCCGGGTACTCCGCTGGCATCTACGCCGGCGGCCTGGAACTCTATCTTCTGGCACCGCGAGGCGCCCGGAGGGCAGTGGTGTGGGAGCAACAAGCTCCGCTACGGATTCGAGACGTCCGCTGGACCCTGAAGCTCTGGCCGGCAAGCCCTGCGCTGGCGGACGTGGAATCGGCCATTTCGAAGATCGTGCTGGTCAAGGGTCTGCTGCTTTCCTTGTTGCTGGGGTGGGCGGTGCACCTGGCCCGGGCGGCACGGGTGAAGACCCATCTGGCGGAGCAAGCCCGCGCGGAACTCGAAAAGGAGGTTGCCGAACGGCGGAGCGCCGAGCGGGAACTGGGCCAGTTCTTCGCGCTGGTGCCCGACATGCTGTGCGTCGCGGGTTTCGACGGGTGCTTCAAACGCGTCAACGCCGCTTGGGAGCGGACGCTTGGGGTACCTCTGGACCGCTTGTTGGCGCAGCCGTTTGCCTCTTTCGTGCACCCCGCCGACCTGGCTGCCACCGGGAGGGTCGTTCAGGATCTGAAAGACGGCATCGGCGTGCGCTCCTTCGAGAACCGCTGCCGGGCGGGAGATGGCACCTACCGCTGGCTGAGGTGGGACGCCATTCCGGCTCCCGAGCGCCAGTTGATTTTTATGGCGGCCCGCGACGTTACCGCGGAAAAGGCCGTCGATCAGGCCATGCTGACCCTTGCGGAAAACCTGGAGCAGCGGGTCAAGGAGCGGACCGAGGAATTGGAGCGGACCAACCGGGCGTTGCACGAAAGCGAGGAGTTGTTCCGCCGGATGTTCAACGAGGCGCCGCTGGGAGCGGCCCTGGTCGGTCTGGACCACCGTGTGTCTCACGTCAACAAGGCGCTCTGCGCGCTGCTCGAGTACGATGCCGCCGAGTTGCAGGGCCTCACCTGGGAGGACATTGCGTGCCAGGGCTGCCCGCAAGCCGATGCGCCGCTAAGGCAACAAATGATCGACGGCTGGATTCCGGGTTGCCGGTTGACTGGCAAATATGTCCGCAAGGGAGGCGGAATCGTCTGGGGCGAACTGACCACCGCGATTCTCCGGGATGAACGGGGGATTCCGACCACCGTGCTCGCCATGGTGGAAAACGTCACCGAACGCCGCCGGCATGACGCCCAGATCGAGCGGCTAAACCGGGAACTGGAAACCAGGGTTGGCGAACTCCTGGCCGTCAACCAGGAGTTGGAATCGTTCAATTACTCCATATCCCACGACCTGCGCGCGCCTTTGCGCCATATCGACGGCTTTTCGAAGATCCTGATCGAGGAGCATGGAACCGCCATCCCACCCGCGGCCAGGAGGTACCTGGACTTGATCTGCCGGGGGGCGCAGCGGATGGGACGCATGGTCGACGAGTTGCTCGAGCTGTCGCGCACCTCGCGCAAGGAGATTACCCGGCAGCCCACCATGCTGAAGTCCCTGGTCGACGATGTGCTGGAGGATTTGAAGCCGGAACTGCGGGATCGCGATATAGAGTGGCAAATCGGCGAGTTGCCCTTCGTCGATTGCGATCCCAATCTCACGCGCCAGGTATTTGCGAACCTGCTCTCAAACGCCGCCAAGTTCAGCCGGCCGCGTAAGCCCGCGGTTATCGAAGTGGGCCAGATCCGGCGCCAGGGCCAGCCCGTGCTGTTCGTGCGCGACAACGGCGTGGGCTTCAGTCCCAAGTATGCGGACAAGCTGTTCGGCGTGTTCCAGCGTCTCCATCGCCCGGAGGATTTCGAAGGAACCGGTGTGGGACTGGCCACCGTGCAGCGGATCGTGCACAAGCACGGTGGCAAGGTCTGGGCGGAAGCGGATCTCGACCGTGGCGCGACGTTCTATTTCACGCTCGATGCCCCGGAAGAATTGCAGCCGGAGAACGGGGCCGGGACGGCCCTGCCGGTCGCCGGAGGCTGACGATGTTGGAGGACCAAGCCGAAATCCTGCTGGTCGAAGACGATTCCGGCGACGTGGAGCTGATCCTGCATTCCCTGAACGACGGACGCTCGGGCATCCGGGTGGAGGTCGCCCGCGATGGCGAAGAGGCTCTGGATTACCTTTTCTGCCGCGGCCCGCACAGTCTGCGCGACCCGGACATGCGCCCCAAGCTCATCCTGCTGGACCTGAAACTCCCCAAGGTGAACGGCCTGCAGGTGCTCGATCGGCTCAAGAGCGACCCGCGCACCAGGGCCGTTCCGGTGGTCATCCTGACATCGTCCATACAGGAGCAGGATCTGGCGCGGGGCTACCGCCTTGGAGTCAATAGCTACGTTCAGAAACCCGTCGATTTCGACCAGTTCCGGGCGGCCATCTGGCGCCTGGGGCGCTACTGGCTGTCGCTGAACCAGCCGCCGCCCCAGGTGGCATTCCAGGGAGACATTCCGGATGAGGTCCGGTCTCGTGGCTGAAGAGCCGGCATCGCGGACCCCGCTCAGGGTGCTCTTCTTCGAAGACTGCGCCGAGGACATCGAACTGTCCCTGATGGCGCTCAGGTTCGGCGGCTTCGAGGTGACATGGGACGAGGCCGTCACCACCGGCGAACTCACGGAACGCGCGCGCCAGGTGCCCTACGACGCGATCCTGTCGGACTACCGGATGCCGCGGGCCACCGGTATGGACGCTTTCGAGTCGCTGAGAGCCGCGGGAGTCCAAACGCCGTTTCTCCTGGTGACCGGCGCGTTGGGTGAGGAGAAGGCCATCGAATGCCTGAATCAGGGCGTGGCGGATTACGTCCTGAAGGATCGCCTGGGCCGCCTACCCATCGCCGTCCGCCGCGCGCGGGAGAAGGTCCGCCTCAAGGAGGAAAGCAAGCTTGCCGAAGAGCGCCTGCGCGCTTCCGAGGCCAGCTATCGCTCTTTGATCCAAAGCGCTCCTTGCGGCATCCTCCGGTTGAGCGGCATGGACGGACGCTTGCTGGATGCCAATGCCTCGCTTGCCGGGATGCTCGGCTACGATTCGCCCGCCGAGCTGCTGGCTGGCAGCGCCTCTGGCGCCGTCGGCTTGGAGGTGGAACTCCTTTTCCTTTTGCGGGCGAAGGGCCGCGACGGTGGGGAGGTGGAGTGCGAGGTCGACTGGAAGCGCAGAGACGGGACGAGTATCCGCATTCGGCTCGCCGGGCGTCTCCTGCGCGCCGATCGGGGCGCCCCGGCCTGCCTGGAGATGATCGCCGAAAACATCACCGAGCGCCACGCCGCCCGGCGGCGGATTGAACAGTTGAACCGGCTGTACTCCGTCCTCACGCACGCCAACCAGGCCATCGTGCGGACACGCGATAGCGCGAGGCTTCTCGAAGAGATTTGCCGCATCATCGTCCAGGAGGGCGGCCTTCAAATGGCCTGGTTCGGTTTGCTGGACCCGGACAGTCTGGCCGTGACGCCCAGCGCCAGTTGGCCGCCAGAGGACGGGTACCTGAACGGCATTCGCGTCACGGCGGGGCTCGATCCCGAAGGCCTTGGGCCAGTTGGCGGAGCCATCCGGGAAAGCCGCCTCGTCGTCTGCAACGATTTGCTGGCCGACCCGGCCCTGGCTCCATGGCGGGAGCGCGCCCAGGGGCGGTTCTTCCGGTCCCTGGCGGCGGTACCGGTGGTAGGCCGTGGCCGGCCCATTGGCGCCATTACGATCTATTCCGCCGAAGCCAACTTCTTCGATCCCGACAACGTCGCCCTGCTCGCCGAACTGGGCGCCGACGTCTCCTTTGCCCTGGAACGTATCGAAGCGGAGCAAGTGCACCGCAAGGTCGCCAGCGAGTTAGACCAGTTCTTTGCGCTGTCGCTGGATCTGCTGTGCATCTTCGATCTCGAAGGTTTCATGCGGCGGCTAAACCCGGCGTGGGAGAAAACCCTGGGTTTCCCGATCGCGGAGATCTGTTCCAAACCTTGGGCCGGGTTCGTTCACCCCGAAGACCGGTGCTTGGTGGCGGAGGCCTACCAGCGTCTCAGATCGGGTGCCGAGGTGCGCGACCTGGAGCTGCGCTTCCTGTCCAGGGACGGCTCCTGCAAGTGGCTGCTGGGATGCGCCACGCCCGCGCTCGATCAGGCTGTGGTGTTCGCGGCCTTGAGCGACATCACGGAGCGCAAGCGCCTGGCGGAACAGTTGCGCGTTCAGAACGTGATCCTGGAAGAGCGCAGTCGCCGCATCGAGGAAGCCAGCCGCATGAAGAGCCAGTTTCTGGCGAACATGTCCCACGAGTTACGGTCGCCGCTGAACGGCATCGTGGGGTTCAGCGAATTGCTGTACGATGGCAAACTCGGTGCGCTGGCGGCGCGCCCCCGCGAATTTGTCGGGCGGATTCACTCGAGCGCCCTGCACCTGCTCCAGTTGATCAACGGTGTCTTGGACCTCAGTAAGGTCGAGGCAGGCCGGCTGGAACTCAGCCCGGAGCGCCTGCTCATTTCGCCCATCGTTCAGGAGGTGGTGGGGATACTGGGCGCGCAAGCCGCCAGCAAGCAGATTCGCATCGAGACCGAAATCGAGGCTGCGGTGGATGAGGTCACCATCGACGCCGTCCGGCTGCGGCAAGTCCTGCACAACTACCTTTCGAATGCTCTGAAATTCACCGGCGACCAGGGCCGTGTCACGGTCCGGGTGAAGTCCGAGAACGCTACCGAGTTTCGCCTGGAGGTGTCCGACACGGGACCGGGGATCCCGGAAGAGGACATTGGGCGGCTGTTCGTCGAGTTTCAGCAACTGGACTCCACCACGGCCAAGCGCTTCCAGGGAACGGGGCTTGGTTTGGCGCTGACAAAGCGCATTGTCGAGGCCCAGGGGGGCCGCGTCGGCGTGGTCAGCAGGGTGGGCGAAGGCAGCACGTTTTTCGCCATCCTGCCGCGCGCGCCTCTGGCGTCGCGTGGCGGCGCACCCAAAGTCCTGGTGGTGGAAGATCACGGGCTGGACCGGTTTCTGCTCACCAATATCCTGCAGTTGAACGGCTACCTCGTGGAGGCCGCCGCCAATTGCAGCGAGGCGCTCGGACTGTGCCGGCTGGAACCCTTCGACGCCATCACGCTCGACCTGGTTCTGCCCGATGGGACGGGGTGGGAATTGCTGCATCAGATCCAGTCCCTGGACACGCAGAAGAACACCCCGGTGATCGTGATCTCGAGTTACCGGCCGGCCGGCCCGGAGAGTCCCGCCCCGGCGCAGGGCTTCCTGACCAAGCCCATCCGCCCGGACAAGCTGCTCGCCGCGCTGGCGGGGCTGGGAGTCCCGATGAGAACGGGAAAGGCTACCGATGCCCGAATCGATTCTGGTAGTTGACGATAATGCCGATAATCGGGATCTGACCCAGATCCTGCTGGAATGCGAGGGCTACGAGGTGCGCATGGCCGAGGACGCTCCGCGGGCGCTCGCCATCGTGGAAACCTTCCGCCCGGACTTGATCCTAATGGATGTCCAACTCCCCGGGATGGACGGCCTCGAGCTGACGCGCCTGCTACGGCAGATGCCCTCGCTACGCGGCGTGATCGTCGTGGCGCTGTCGGCCTATGCCATGGCGACGGAGAAGGAGAATGCGCGAGCGGCGGGGTGCGACGGCTATATCACCAAGCCGATCAACACGCGGACCTTCGCCCGCGTAGTCCGGCAGTTCCTGGACGCCGCCGGAGCCCTGATGCCCGCGGAGCCCGAATGACGCACCACCTGCCGCCGCCGCTCCCCGCAAACGCGCGAGGCCTCCCGCTATGCGGCGCGCGGGAGGCCTCGTGAGGAAACAGCGGTCTGCGAAGCGGGCAAACCGCCCGCTCCGCCAACCGCTAAATGTCGTAGTACAGTTGGAATTCGTACGGATGCGGACGCAGGCGCACGGCTTCGGCTTCGTTCTTGCGCTTGTAATCGATGAAGGTCTCGATCAGCTCTTCGGTGAACACGTCGCCCCGCAGCAGGAAGGCATGATCGTCTCCCAGGCAATCCAGAGCTTCGTCCAGCGATCCCGGCATGGAAGGTACGCTCTTCATCTCCTCGGGTGAGAGATCGTAAATGTCCTTGTCCAGCGGCTCGCCGGGGTTGATCTTGTTGAGCACGCCGTCCAGGCCCGCCATCAACATGGCGGCGAAGGCCAGGTACGGGTTGGCGGAGGTGTCGGGCGGCCGGAATTCCACGCGCTTGGCCTTGGGGTTGGCCGAGTACATGGGGATGCGGCAGGCGGCCGAACGGTTGCGGCGCGAGTAAGCCAGGTTGACCGGGGCTTCGTAGCCTGGCACCAGGCGCTTGTAGCTGTTGGTGGTGGGAGCGATGATGGCCGAAAGGGCGCGCGCGTGCTTCAGCAGCCCGCCGATATAGTACAGGCCCATCTGGCTGAAACCCGCATACAGGTCGCCGGCGAACAGCGGCTTGCCGCCCATCCACAGGCTCTGGTGGCAATGCATACCGCTGCCGTTATCGGCGAACAGCGGCTTGGGCATGAACGTCACCGTCTTGCCGTACTGGTTGGCCACGTTGCGGACGACGTACTTGTACATCATCATGTTGTCGGCCGACTTCAGCAGCGTATCGAAGCGCTGGTCGATCTCGGCCTGGCCGGCGGTGGCTACTTCATGATGGTGGCACTCGATGTGCAGCCCGCACTTGAGCATGACCTGCACCATCTCGCTGCGCAGATCCTGGTAGTGATCCGTGGGAGGCACCGGGAAGTAGCCTTCCTTGTACCGCGGCCGGTATCCGAGGTTGTCCTCGCGGCGGCCCGAGTTCCAGCGGCCTTCCTCGGCTTCAATGAAGTAGTAGCCGGAGTGCTGGTTCTGATCGAAACTGATGCCATCGAAGATGAAGAACTCTGCTTCGGCGCCGAAAAAGGCTGTATCGGCCAGGCCGGTGTTCTTCAGGTACAACTCCGCCTTCTTGGCGATCCAACGGGGGTCGCGCTCGTACCGCTGCTTGGTGATCGGGTCCTTGACGTCGCCATACATCACCAGCGTCGGTGTTTCGGCGAAGGGATCCATGATAGCGGTGTTGGGGTCGGGGATCAATAGCATGTCGCTCTCGTGGATCGCCGCCCAGCCGCGGATACTCGACCCATCCATGCCGAAGCCGTCTTCGAAGCTGGCTTCGTCCAACTCGCTAATGGGGTACGAAACATGATGCTGCAAGCCCGGTATGTCCGTAAATCTCAAATCGAGCTGCTTCGCGTCGTTTTTCTTTGCAAATTCCAAAACTTCTTGCGGATTCATCTATCCTCCAGGGTGGGGGTTCTCAGTGAGGTTGTCGCAGTCGCAGATTGCCTCAGGGTACCACAGTTCAGGGTACCGGCGGTTCGGGTTGGCCCCCGCCCGGCCGCCGGCACCCGCTTCAAAACGAAACCCGGATTTCGATCTGGCAGCGCCGGGCGTTGATTCCATCCGAGGTAGCACGCGAGCCGACGCCGGCGCCAGCCGCGGCCAACGGCCTCACGTAGCCAACCTGGTTGGTGGTCGATCCCGGCACGTACTGCTCGTTCGAAATGTATGCAAGCGGGTTGATCAGGGTGGCGGGCTGCCGGTCGAGCAGGTTGAAAGCCTCCATGCCAAGCGTTGCCTTAAAACGCTCCGACACCTGGAAGCTCCGCGCCAGGCGCACGTCCAGGTTGTATTGCGCGGCGGTGTGCAGGTTGCCAATGGGGTCGAACGCCGCCCGCGCCCATCCTCCGGAGCCGTTCAGGGATGTGGTGTAGAGCATAGTTCCCGCCGAGAATTGCTGGCCCTGAACCACCACCAGGGGCGTAACCGATTGCCTCGAAGATCCGCTTCCTATCCCGGAGAAAACCCACCCGTTCACCAGGCGGCTGCCGGTCGAATCGGCGGCCACTGTGGGTTGCCAGTTCCAGCGGATCGCCACGCGGTGCCGCTGGTCCAGCGCCGAGGTGCCCCGGTCGACGTTGGGGTCGCCCGTAGTGCCGGGCGTCAGCCCGAAGCCCTGCGCCGAAAGCGGCCCCAAATTGTCGATGCTGTGCGACCAGGTGTAGGCCGCCATCGCGCTCAGCCCGTGAGACAGTTGCGTGTTCCACTGCGCCGTCACGCCGGTGTACCACGAATCCCCGTTGTTCTGCACGTCGTATACGTGGGCGAAACCGGTATTCTCCTTGGCCGTCCAGAACGAAGTGGTATACAAACCGTTGGCCTGTCCGGCGGCGTTGAGGAGGTTGTAGGTTACGAACTGCGGTATCTTCGGGGTGCTGGCATTGGTAGTGGCCGGAGGCGTAAGGTTGACATCCGGAGCGATCCAAAGCCTGGTCACGGATTCCCGGATGCCGCCAACCATTAGCGTCGAGCGGCTGCCGAAACGCCTCTCGACCGCCAGATTGCCTTGCTTCAATAGGGGATTTCTGAATTTGCCGTCGGCGTAGGCGACGTTGTTCGCACCCGTTGGGACGTTGCTCAGGGGAGTCACGTTGGGAAACGATGGCGAGCCCTTGACCCCCGGGCTGACCGTGATGGTGCCCTGGTTCACAGCGCTGCCGATATACACCGCGTCCACGATTTGGCCAGTGAAGGGAGCGTAATAGTACCCGTAGCCGCCGCGGACCACCGTCTGCCCGCCCAGCCGGTAGGCCACCCCGATGCGCGGCGCGATATCCAATCCCGGCGTCGCTATCTTTCCCGTTTGGTAAAACGTAGTGTTGGAGACAGGCGGCGACGGTAGAAACGGCTTTTCATAGCGCACTGCGTAGTTGACCGTCAGCTTGTCCGAGGCTCTCCAGATATCGGCGAAGTACCCGTAGGCTTCCCCGATGACGAAACTGCGAACCGGCTGGCCCAACGTCTCATCGAATGTGGAGTAGCTTTTCAGGCCGGTGAAGCCGTAGTCCTGGGAAAAGGCGGTCAGGGACGAATAGTTGTACAAACCGACTGAGTTGGGGAGCGAGACGATGCGTTCGTTGGTGTCCGACGCGTCGAAACCCCACAGGAACTGGTGCCGGTTTACGGAAATGCGGAGGTTGTCCGCGAGTTGAACCCGGTTCTCATTGGGTGTGAAGGTGGTCCACTTATGCGTCACCCCGAGCGGAGTTCCCGCGACGTTAATGCCGGTGAAGCCTGTAAAGGGCAGCGGAGTCGTGGGGTACTCGACGACGCGGTCCTTCACCCAGCCCAGACGCAACTCGTTCTCGCTGGTGGCGCCGGTGCCGGTCCAGCCGAACTTGGCGAAACGTACGTCGTCGTGCAGCGCGGGATCGCCGATCAGGCCGCCGTTGGGCGCAACCGCTTGCGTCTCCGCCATGGCGGGAGCGTGCCAGCGCATGGCGTTGGCATCCAGGGTGAAGGCATTGCCTTCCTTCGACCGGTAATCCAGCCTGCCGAACCCAAGGTCGGAATGCGCCCAGTCCGGGACCGGCTTGTTCATCTGCGCCTGGACGAATTTCGCGGCCGTGGTGCACTGCGTGGCGGTCGCCGTGCAATTCGCAGCCGCCACTGTGGTGCCGGTTGGGTCGGCAATCAGCGGGTTGGTGATGCGGTTCAGCCCCTGCGCGTCGCGGTTCATGATTTCGAAATTCACGAAGAAAAACAACTCGTCGCTGCCGAAGACTGGGCCGCTCGTGTTGACGCCGGTCCGGTACTGCTTTTGGCGGACGTCGAACCCGGCGGCAAACTTGTCTTCGGAGGCCAGACTGGGGCTGCGGAAGTACTCGTACAGGGACCCGTGATACTTCGCGCCTCCCGTGCGCGTGCTGGTATTCACGATGCCGCCGGCGGAGCGCCCGTACTCCACGGGGAAGCCGCCCGAGAATATCCCTACGCTTTCCACGCTGTCGCGCGGAAGTTGGCCCGGCGCGCCCGAAGTGCCCTGCGAATAGGTCGAGGTGGTGTCGATGCCGTCCACCAGCACGGCATTCGAGAAGGGCTCGGCGCGCACCACCAGCATCCCCGGTCTGGATTCGGCGGTTGTCACGGCCGGCGCCAGCGACACCAGATCGTCCAGCCGTCCGCCGCCCGGCAGGCCGCGGACTTCAGTCCCGCTCATGGCGCTTCCCGTGGTCGAGGTTCCATCGTCCGCCGGAACGAACTCGCCAGTGGATGGCAGCGGCTTGTCCACGTTATCCGGCTGAAGTACGATCCGGAAACTCACCGTCTGTCCGGCGGCGATGGGGAACACACTGGACTGCCACGCTCCATATCCCTTCCGGTTCACCTTCAGGGTGTACTCGACGGAAGGAACGATGGTGGACGAAGTGAACAGGCCGTCGTCGGTCGTCATCATTTTGAGTTCGAGGCCCAATGTCGGATTGGACAGCACGACCTCGGCGTCCGGCATTCCCTCGCTGCCGGCCTGAATCACGATTCCAGCGACAGATCCGAATCCGGCGGACGGCTGCGCCCAGGCGCCGGCCGAAAAGGCGGCTGCCATCAGACACACGAGTAGAGTACTCCGCAATTTCCTGACCTCCAAAAGTGGTAAACCCTTACGATAACAAATTGGAGGGGACGAAGGCCTTCCAGGTTACCGCGATTTGTGGTGAAAGTGCTTCACGCTGTTGCCTTTACGGCACATGGCCTGGGCCGAAGCCGGGCCTCACCCGGCCAGCAACCGGTTCACGTGGGCCATCACCTGGAAGGCGTCGGCCACATACAACACGTCCGCCTTGCCGCGCGCCCAACCGCAGTTGGCGTCCAGGTTGACGGCGCGCCGCTCCCCGATGAACCGCCATCCCACCGCGTGCGGCTCCTCGCCGTGGCAGCAGGTGGAAAGGCCCTTGGGATGGCGCGGCGTGGCGCCGGTCTGGCCAATCTGATTCATGTGGGTCATGAAGCGCAACACCGCTTCTCCTTCGCCGCTCAGGTCCACCAGCGATTTGCTGCCGCCGAGCGAGGCCTGCGTGGCGCGCAGGAATCCGAGGATCAGCTTCTCGGCATCGGCCGAGTGGGCCATGCCATCGGCTTGCTTCTTGGTCCAGCCGGCGCCCGCCACGAAGAGCAGCTTGGCATCCGGCCGGATGGTCTGCTCTCCGGTTTGGGGAGAGCGCGTGCCCTGCACCGTGGTGCGCGTGGCCGGCGCATCGAGCGCGACCCGTTCCATTACCGCCGCCCCGGAAGCGCCGCTCCACGCCGGTACGCAGCCGTTATCGAGCAGAATTACCCACGGCCTCAGCGTGCGCGTCAGCACCGCTTCCATGCGCTGGCGGTAGAACCAGCGCGTCACGACCGGGACGCCGTTCTGTTGCCCAACCGCGGTGGCGTGCGTGTCCACGCGTCCGCCCAGGCGATACGCCACGCCGGGCAGTGCGCGCGCGAACCGCGGCGTCGAGGGCGCCAGCACGATCGACGCACCCGATGCCCGCGCCAGCGCTTCGGCGGTGGCCGCGTCGGTCGCGTAACGCGATTCGCCAAACGCCTCGCCTTCTGCTGCCAGAATGCGCTTCGCCCCCGCGCCGGCCACTTGGTTGGCGGCGGCTTGCACGCTCGCGCCCGCCAGGCCGATGGTCAGTTCGCCGCCCAGCGCGAGCGCCGCGGCCAGAGCCTCCAGCGCCGGCTTGGCGAGCGAGCCGTCGGCTTCCGTATGAGCCAGTAGCAGTATGGATTCCATGTTATTCCTCCCCGATCCAGGCGACGATTTCGCGGGCGATCTCTTCGGCGCCCATGTCCTTCACTACGCGCGTTTCCCGCTGCTGTTTGGGTAGGCTGACGGAGGCGAACGCGAGGCCGGCATTGGCGATGGGCGCCGCTTTGCCGCGTTGCAGCGCGGGCATTACAGCGCGCATATTCACCATGCCCACCTGCGGATTGTTGCGCGGTTCCGGCAGGTTCCCGGTAGCCCATCCCAGCACAGCCGGGGGCGCCGCGCAGACCGAGACCTGGTGCTTGCCACCTTCGATGCGCTCCAGGATTTCCATGCTGCCGTCCTCGCGCACCGCGATTTGGTCCACGCCCTGAAACTGCTCCGCGATCCCCAACCGCTCGCCCACCATCTGCATGGTAGACCCGGCGCCACGGGACGCCGATTCCCATCCGCCGAACAGCAGCAGCCGCTGCCGGTCCAGGCCCGCGATGGCTTCCACCGCTCCCGCCAGGGCCGCGGCCGTTTCGGCGGAATCGGTGAAGCCCGAGGCCGGCCCGTCCAGCGCCACCAACTCGAAGGGCACCTTCTGTGCCACGGTCATCATGACCTGTTGCAGCTTGGCCTTGGGAGCCAGGCTCACCAGCCAGACCTTGCTGCCGGGGATCTTCCGCGCCAGGTTGGCGGCTTCGAAAAGGGCGTGACCCGCCCACGGGTCCAGCACCGCCGGCAGCATCATCTCATTCTTGAGCGCCGGCCCGGAAGCCGTGGTCACCGGCTCCAGCGTTTGTAGGGGATCCGGCACGATGCTTCCGCAAACTACGATTTGAAAGGGTGTCATAGGTTCGTCTAGTTAGCTACCGCTACTCTACTACCACCTGCCAGACCATCCGCGCGCACGGACGGTCTTATGTGGGGCAGGTTGTCAACCTGCGGCCGATTGTCAATCGGCCCGGCGAGCGAAGCTCGCCTGCGCGGGGCAACCAACCAACCCCTGAAGCTCAGAACATCCTGCGTGCTTCGGTCGCGGCTTGCGTGCTGAACACGTTCAACCTGCGAAGCCAGCCGCGTTCGCCGGTGCAGCAGCGTGCACACGCGTGAAGGCGGGTTAACAACCCGCCGCAGGCTGCCAGCCTGCCCCACATAATACCGGCGCTGCGCGCCAAGAACTGATGGTAGTACGATGGCCCTCGCGGTGCACCGGGAATCTGGTAGGCAGTAGCTCACGGCGGCCGCTAATTCTCCGTCGAATGCAAGCCGCCGGCGCCGGCCGTGAACGAGATGTTGCTGCGCGGCGGATCGTCGTCGAGCGGCGTCCGGCAGTTCCAGACGCAGGCCCCGCAGTACACGCACTTCTCGCGGTCGAACATGGGAACGCCTTGCGGCCCGGGTGTAATCGCCTGGCCCGAGCACATTTCGATGCACAGCTTGGCGTTGCACGCCTGGCAGAAATCCGGCAACAGGAACCGAACATGGTCCGCGTATCCCGGAGGCGCCTGCACCTTGCCGCCCAACAGCAGGGCGTCCTGGTGGGTCACCAGCAATTGTCCGTCGAAGGGAATCGGCGGCCAGCCGGAGGCGTCCATCAGGGCGTCGTGCGCCGGCACGCCCTTGGCGCGGCAATCTTCCACGATGCGCTTGAAATCCGCCGCGGGAATCTTGCCCGCGTAGAATTTCTCCGGATCCGGCATGAGTTGCGGCTCGCCGCCCACGTTCATCCTGCCGCCCGTCAGCCCCGATAGCGCCATCCCCAACATGCCGCTGACCACGCCGCGATGGAAACCGTCACGGGCCTTTTCCGCCACGCGCAGTTCACCTTCAAGCCAGCTCGACCGGCGTCGCGCCACGAAGGTGCGCTCCAGGTTCTCCCTGGTGAAGGGCTGCGAAGCCCGCGCGATTTCCAGAACCCCCTCGGCCAGGCAGGTGCCCGTGGTCCACGCCTCGTCCACTCCCGAACCGGTGAGCACGTTGGTGCTGCCCGAACCTTCGCCGATGCGCGCGTACCCGTCGCCCACCAGGAACGGCTCGCCGCGGCGGCCGGATTCCTGCAACGATTTCGCCCCCCAACTGCGCAGCTTGCCGCCCTTCAGATTCCGCCATATATATGGATGCATGGCGAAGTGCTGCAAATAGCGGTAGCAGGTGCGCATGGGGCTGCGGAACCACGAAGGCACGAAGATGCCCACCGTCGCCACGTTGCCGGGATGCACATACAGGAAGCCGAAGATCTCCGGCTCCGGGTAACCGAACGTGTGGAAGACCGTGCCGGCTTTGGCCCCGCTGCCCTCCGGCAGGTCCACCACCAGCTTCATTCCCACGGCCCACTCGCGCTGGTGATGGCCTGGGGGCAAGCCGAACCTCTCGTCCAACTGGCGGCTCACAGCGCCCACCGGGCCGTCGCCCACCACCGTCAACGCCGCGTGGATATCCATCCCCGGCATGAAGTTGTCCTGCGGGGTGCCGTCGCGCTCCACTCCCTGATCGGCCAGGCGGATACCCTCGACGCGCGGCGCCCCATCCGGGATCAGCGCTTCCGCCACCGGCATCCCCGGCCAGATCTGCACCGCGCCGGTGGAAGTGATCTCGCCGCCCAGAAACTGCATGAGCTGCCCCATGGAGAGCACCACGCCTCCCTGCTTGTGCAGGAACGGCGGGGTCCAGGGAAGCTCGAAGCCGAAATGCTTGTGCAGGTGAAGCGCGCGCGCCACGCCGTCCGCCATGCGCAGCGAAAGCGAACGCTGGCTAGCGCCCACAGGGTCCAGCAGGTAAACGACCTTCTCCTCCACCACCGGCGCCGCCATGGGGATGCGGCTGAAATCCAGATCGGGCAGCGTGGCGCGAATGCCGCGGGCGCGCGTCACCACTCCCGAAACGCCGAAGCCGATATCGTCGGCGCGTTCGTAGCAGGCCACCTGCAGCGGCATCCCGGGCATCGCTTTGCTTTCGATGGCGGGCGTGCCGTCGGGGTTCATTAGGCTGCGCGCCAGCACCGTGAGGAACCCGGCCGTGGCGGGCCCGAAGCCCACGCAGGCGATGTCCAGGTCCATCGAGGGACGATCAATCGAAGGGCGGTCCACCGCCGGGCGTTCTGTCGCGTCGCCGCTCATACGGGGTAGCTCGCGGCTTCGGGGATCATGACCTTGGCGACCGATTCCGCGGCGCGGTCCTTGGCCAATTGCGAGCCGGTCAGGCAGCCATCGAGGCGCATACGCAGGCGGCCGAACTGGTCCAGTCCGTCGAAGCGAACGCACGGTCCGGCCTTCACCGGGTGCGAGCCATCGCTTTCGATCACATCGGAATACCCGCGAGCCGCGGCGGCAATTCCAGGGATCAGGTTCTCCATGGCATCCAGGTCGTCGGCCTGGTAGCAGGACCCGCAACCTTCCGTGTCCCACGCGGGATGGCGGTTGTAGCCGTAAACCAGCTCGGCGCAAATGCGGCCCACTTCGCCGGCCGCCCGCGCCGATTGCACGTGGCACAGGTCCGTGAGGAACTGTACCAGCCCCGGCAGTCCTTCGGCCACGGTGGGATTGGCGGGGCCATTCCTCTCCAGTTCGATCACGTCCAGGATCTGCGCGCGCGAGGCCAGCAGGAAGCAAAGCGCGTCGGCCAGAGGGAATGTCACGCCCTGCCGCGAGCTCTGGTACAACTTTCCGCCATCCGCGTCGGTGAATTTCTGCATGCGCTCCAGCGTCCACAGCCAAAGCTGCATGGCGGTGGCCAGCGCGCAGGCGCCGGTGCCCGGCTTGTCGTTGGCGATGCCGCGCATCTCGCGGACCCATTGGCGGAACTGCGCCAGGAACAGGTCGTCCGTCATGGTGACGCTGAGCTGGCGGCGCTGCACGGCTTCCGGCCCTTCGTAAGTGGCCTCTAACTGCGCGTCCATCCACTTATGGCCCAGGAAGCCGGGGCAATCCTCGGTGATGCCATAGCCGCCCATCAGGCTGACGGCCTCGCGCATCATGCGCGCGCCGTGGCCCGTGTTCCAAAGCTTGCAGGCCGGGCACAGCACGTTAGCCACGGAATCCAGCAGCGCGTATTGCACCAAGGTGCCCTCTTCCGACTCGGGGGCCGATCCACTGACCAACCCAGGCCGGTTGCCCTGCAAGAACTCGATGGCTTCCTTCTGCACCTTGCGCATGGCCTTCATGCCGGCCGAGCCGCCGGTGATGCCGCGCGCCATCATAATATCGATCTTCTGCCGCTCGATGGGATCCACCTGGTCGAACACCCGCGCCGCCTGGAACCCCAGCGCCGCGCTGGCTTCGCCTGTGGCCCACACGTCCACCAGGCGGTGCACCACATCCTGCTTGAGTTGCAGCCCCTGTTCGTAGCGCGGCGAACCGGGCATGGCGATGGACCCGCCGCGGAACCGCGTGCGCCCGTAGCGGATCACCGGTTCGATGGCGCTCAGCAGCTTGGCCGAGGTCATGATGGCCACGGTCACGCGGGTGCGGCGGAAGACCGCCTCGATCACCTCGCCGTGGCTGTAGCGCGGGATGATGACGCCATCCTTTACCGTGTAGCCGCCGATGATGCGCGAAGCCGGCACTTTCAGGTTGAAGATGGGGTCGCGCGTCGAGGAAAGCTGGTGCACCAGTTTGCGCGTGGGGACGCCGCGGTCGAAGGTGCCGGGATCGCCCTCTTCGAGGATGACCATGCAGGTGCCCTTGATGCGCGAGTCGTCCGATTCCACCGCCGCCGTCACGAAGTTGGCGAACCCCATGTTGGTGATGAAGCGCCCGCGCTTTTCCACGTGCAGCGTGGGCTCCGCGCCTTCCTTCCACTCGGCCACGCGGACCTTGCCGCCCAACATGCCGGTTTCGACGCCTACATAAGGTATGGGCTCGGTGAGGCAGAAGGCGCCGCGCCAGGGCTTGCGGTCCTCGCCCGGCTGCGGCGGGGCGCAGCGGCTCATGTAGTACTGGCGCTGCTCGGGGGTGCCGCGTTCGTGAATGGGCGACAGCGCCAGGCATCCGGCCAGGCTACCGGTGGCCGCGCCGGCATCCACCCAAGCCAGTTCGAACGCGACTAGGGCCAGCGCCAGGTTTTTGGGACCTTCGATGAAGCCGCCTTCGGACGGGTCCATGAAAACGCCGGTGATGCCGGATTCGTCGAACGCCTGAAGCAGCGCCTGCTTCCCCGGGGTCCACTCGTGGGTATTGCGGGCGCCCTCGGCCACCAGGCGGGCGACCGGACCGCGGGCCACGGCGCGCACGGATTGCACCAGCATTTGCAGGTCGAACCGGTCCTCGAAGCGCCAGAGGATTTGGCGGACGTCGTCGCCGGGGAGGGCGCGCAAGGATTCGGTCTTGATGGCGGGGTCAATCGCAGCTTGGGTCAATGGGCGGTCCTTTCACGTTGGTCAGATGAGATATGGTAGCAATCGGCGGGCCAGGGCGGGTAGACCGTTGAGAATCAATACACCGGAGGCGCTGAGAGAGGCGGAGGTTGGGGCTGGGGTGCGGGATTTGGCGCAGGGGTGTGGGGCATGCTTTAGCTTGCCGACACCAGTCACTGCGCGTCTTGGCGGTCGCCAGCGGCGGGCACTTGCGCGCGCGGTTTCCACGCTGCCGCAAGGCGTTTCGCCTCGGCGATCTGCGCGGGGGACATCTCCTTGCCGATGAGATCCAACTCCGTGACACAATCCTGTTTGAGATCTGCGTCGGCATGGGAGGCCGCCGGGCTCACCCACATGTACGCCTGCACATAATCCCGCGGAACGCCTTCGCCGCGGAAATAGCCGATGCCGAGAGCGTATTGACCCTTCGCGTCGCCCTGGTCGGCGGCCATACGAGACCAGCGCGCGGCCTCCTCGTAGACCCGCGGCACTCCCTGGCCATTGCGGTGCATGTAGCCGAGAGCATACTGGGCATTCGCGTTACCCTGTTCGGCGGCTTTGCGGTACCAACGGGCAGCCTCGGCGTAGTCCTGATGCACTCCTTCGCCGTGGGCGTAAGCGTAACCGAGGTGGCACTGAGAGTCCGCATCGCCCTGGTCCGCGGCCTTGCGGTACCAGCGGAAAGCCTCGCCTCTGTCCCGCTGCACGCCCAGGCCCTCGGCGTAGCTGTAGCCTAAGGCGCACTGAGCTTTACCATTGCCCTGTTCTGCGGCTTTGCGGTACCAGCGGGCGGCCTCGGTGTAGTCCAGTGTGACACCATTCCCATACGCATAACGATAGCCGAGGCCGTACTGACCTTCGGAGTCACCCTGCTCGGCCGCCTTGCGATACCAGTGGACAGCCTCGGCGTGGTCTCGCGGCACCCCCCGGCACTGGGCATAACTGAAGCCCAGCGCATACTGGGCCTTGGCGTAACCCTGCTCCGCGGCTTTCCGATACCAGCCGACGGCTTCGGTGTAGTCGCGCGGCACGCCTTGGCCGCGGGAATACAGAACGCCGAGGCCGTACTCGCCCTTGGAGTCCCTCTGACTAGCGGCATTGCGGAACCAGCGAGCGGCCTCGGCGTAGTCCCGCGCCACGCCTCGGCCGTGATAGTAGATACTTCCAAGGCTGGCCTGAGCACTTGCCTCTCCCCGCTCGGCGCGCCCGCGGCATTTCCTTGCGGCATCGGCGAGCTTCCGCTCGGCCACGCGCTGCTTGTACAGCGGCCAAAGGATCACCGCTCCACATATCAGGCCCACGCATATTAGAGGTGTTGCGACTTTCCAGGATGATGCCATGTCATCGTTCCCCGGCCGCGAAATCCGCCTCCGGCGATTGTAGCGCGAGTCCATTAGCGGCAAGGCGACGGGCCACGCGCTACGGCTTCTTCCGTGAAAGCTTCAGCGTTCGCCGGACGCGGTCGAACGAGTCCCCTTCGGCGACCCCGCTCCGGTCGCCTTCGTCGATTAGAGTCCGCAGTGCTGCGCGGGCAACCTGGTGGCCGCTCTCCACGTTTGCCCGCCCGGATGCGTCTCGAATATCGATCATGCTCGTCCTGCGAGTCGGCATGTTGGTTCTGACGCCGAGGACACCAGAATCGCAATTGGGGTGCGGAATCTGGCTCCGGGGGCGCGGGGACCATGTGCTTGACCACGGAGAAACGCCGGAGTAGGGTGGGGCATAGGAGGGGCGCCAATGAGAATCACCATTGAAGTCAGGCCGGAAGTTGAAGCGGCGCTCGTGCTCCAAGCCGCTGCCCGCGGCCGCGCGGTCGAGGCACACGTCGCCAGCCTGGTTGAAGAGGCAGTCAGTCTGCCCGCTGGCACTGCCAGGTTGAGCCTCGATAAGCTCGACCGGACCATCCGGGAAATGGCTGAGTTCTCGCAAAAGGCTTCAGCGCTGCCGGACGAAGCTTTCACTCGCGAGAGTCTTTGTGAGGATCGCTGAAGCGCTTCGGGCCGGGCGCCCGCACGATCCCCGTGCCGGCGCCCGGGGCCGAGCCCCGCGTAGTGATCCCGCGCATCGGCGGGCAGGTACTCCGCGTGAGCATGGCCGTTATTGCGGAGGACATCACTGGCCAGCCGGGCGCGAGCGCCGCGATCTCACATCTCGTCTTCGTCCATCAAGTGCCGTTCCGGCAGCATCCGCTGATGCAGGATGCGGGAAATAAGGATGCCGCCCGGCTCGCGTCTGAAGAACACCACGTGCTTGCCGTGTTCCATGCGGCGCAATCCGGGGCGTACGGATTCGCAAGGGCGGCCGAACTTAGGGCGGTCGGCCAGCCTCCGGCAGCACTCTTCAAGCCCGTCGAGATAGCGGTTGGCCTGTTCTTCGCCCCAGGTACGCAGAGTGTAGGCCCCGATGCCCGTCAGGTCGGCATCGGCGAGGCGCGACAAACGGAACGCCGCCACGTGTTACCGCTTCTTTCTTGGGAGCTTCAGCGTCCGCCGGACGCGGTCGAACGGGTTGCCCGCCGCAACGCCGCTGGCGTCGCCCTCGTCAATCGCCGTTCGCAGCGCGGCGAGCTTCGCTTCATAGTGGCGCTCCTCCCGCTCCAGGGTTCGGAGCGCCGCGCGTACAACCTCGCTGGCGTTTTCGTAACGGCCGCTCTCGACGCTCGCCAGCACAAAGCTATCCAGCGCATCGGTTAGATTCACATTTCTAGTGGGCATGGCGATCCTGGAGCCAAGTATATCAGAATTGGCAAGGCTTGCTAACCGTGCCTTCGGCAGTTTCGTGGTGGCCGCTCTCCACGTTTGCCCGCCCGGATGCGTCTACTCTATCGACCGGATTCATCTTGCGAATTGGCATGATGGTCCCGATGCCGAGGATATCGGAATCGGCACGTTGTAGAATTCGATAACAGGAGAGCCCCATGCGAAATCTAGCTATCGCGCTTCCGCTCGCGTTCCTTTTTGCCGCAACCGCCGCGGTCCAGGACGATCCCGCCGGGTTACTGAAGAGGGTCGCCGAAACTTATGCCACGCTGCCTAAGACCACCTACAGCTTCGAACAGTTGGAGGTTCGCGAATTCTCGGGCTCCATGCAGAACCGCACGGAACAGCGCGAGCGGTTCATGGGCGCGGAGGGCAAGTTCCGCCAGGAACAGCTTCCCAACGGAGTCTTGCGCCTGTTCGACGGCCAGTACCGGTGGGCGTACAACCCAGGGCGCAACGAGTACACGAAAGAGGGCGTCACCAGTGCCGTCGGGCACCCGCCCAGCTTCGGCATGATTCAGAGCGCGACCCGCTCGCCGGGCAGCGCGCGGCTCCTCCGCCAGGAAAACCTGGATCTGGCTTCGGGCCCGGTGATGTGCCAGGTGATCGAGGTGGGGCTAGCGACCACCGCCCCCGGGTTAGCGTACTCGCTCATGACGCTCTGGGTCGATGCGAGCCGCAATCTGGTGGTAAAACTGCGCTACCGCTACGCAGGTGACACCGCCGCCGGACAGAGCCCCTCGGAGACCACCGTCACCGACGAGTTCACCAAAGCCGCCATTGGCGGGCCCGTGGATGAGGCGCTGCTGCGGTTTACGCCGCACGCGGGCGCCGTGCAGGTGGAGCGGCTGATCTTTGCGCCGAAATCCCCGCTGCTCGGCAAGGACTGCCCGGATTTCGAGTTGCAGGGTGCGGACGGGAAGACCATCTCCAGCGCCAGTCTGCGGGGGCACCCGACCTTGCTCCAGTTCGGCCAGGGGCCGGATGACGAGATGTTGCCGTTCCTGGAAATGACCTACCGCTCGCTTAAGGGCAAGGGCCTGGCGGCTTACTTTGTTCTGCAGCCGCGGAACCGGCCGGGCACGGGGACCGAGGCGTACTCGGTCCCGGTAGCGACCGATTCCACCATGAGTGTGGCGAATAAGTTCGGGCTCTCCTACAGGGGCTCGGTACTGGTCGATGCCAAGGGGAAGATCGCCTACGTTGGCACCACCGTTCAGAATTCGCAGGAACTCGCCCGCGCGTTGCAGACGGCGGGGGTTTGGTAGTACCCGCGGCCGGGCCTGAGGAGGGCGAAATCCAGCCCATGAGGCCGGCGTCCGGCCCCGAGGCGCCAGAACCCTATCGCCGCTCGGGCTGGAATCCCGCCGCTTCCAACTTGGCCTTCGCCTCGCCGGCCTGAGCTTCGCCCTCAAATGGACCGACGTAGATGCGGTACTGACCGTCGTCGCCTTGGAGCATCTCGACTACGTGGAAGCCGAGCTTGTTGAGCCGGTCGATCACCGCCTGCCCTGCCTCGCGCGAAGCATTCGGCTCTCGCAGAATTAGAACCCGGCCGGCGCCCGGCGGCGGTGGTGGCGGAGGTGGCGGCGCCAGCACAATCGAGTGCGCCAGGGGCGGCGGCGTATCTGCATCGACGGTCTGCACCGGAGCGGTCGCCGCGGCAGCCACTCGCCGGGCGGCGACGGCCTGCACTACCAGCGCGTCGGCTTTGGCGATGAGATCCTTCGACTGCGCCGGGTCGTCGGCAACGGTGGCCATCGAGCGGTAGAGCAGATTGAGGTAGGCGATTGGGTCGGCCCAGCCCGGGTCGAGTTTCATGGCCTGCCGCGCCATGCGTACGCCCTCGTCGAGTTGCGGCTTCACCTCGCCCTGTAGGGCCTTGCGCGCCGCCTCGTCGGTCAGGTACGAAATGCCCTGAGGGAGTCCAGCGGCTTTCAGCGCCTGTTGAATTTGCCGGTAGGAATACTCCCAGTCCTGCATAGCTTTGTAGTAGTAGACCGCGGCGTTGCCGCGATCCGTGTCGAGAAGCCGCTGCAGCAGTTCGCCCGAGCGCGCCGATTGGTCCGGCCCGGAGAGCGAGACCAGGCCCAGGATGGCGTTCCGGTTGGTGGGATCGAGTGCGATGGCGTCTTCGTATTGCCGCCGGGCGCCCGGCAGGTCGTTGGCCGCGACGTAGGCGTTGGCGAGGTGAAGCTTGGCCAGCAGGTCGGCCGGCTCCAGCCGCACGGCCGCTTCGAAGTGGCGAACGGCGGCTTGGACGTCCCTACTGTTGAAGGCCTGCACGCCCGCCATCATCTCCGGCCCCGCGGCGGTTTGCGCGCGCGCCGAAAGCGCCAGCCCCGAAGCCATCATGGCGCACGCCGCCAGCGCGGAGAGGCCGGCGGCAAACAGCACGCGCGCCTGCCGCAGGTCGGCCACGCGGCCGTCCACCAGGCGGCGGATGCGCTCCTCCAGAATGTCGCCATCGAACACGCCCAGCGTGTAACCGGGGTGCGCGGAGCTGGCCATGCCAGCGGCCAAAGCGACGATCGAACGGGCGTAGGCGCCGCGGTCCAGAAGACGCGCGGTTACCATTTCGTCGCACGCCATCTCGCGGGTGCGCTCGATGGAGCGGCGCATGATCCACGCCACCGGGTTGAAGGAGATGGGAATGTACAGCAGTTCGCACAGCACGTTGAGCAGGAAATCGTGGCGCTTGGCGTGCGCCATTTCGTGGCCCAGGACGGTGGTCAGGATGTCCTCGGAGGTCTCGGACAGCAGCGAATCGGGGACGATGACCGTGCGCCGCCAAGCGCCGGCCATCAGCGGACCCGGCGCCGTGGGCGAAGCCAACAACTCCACGCGCCGGACGCCGAGCGAGCGCTGGCACCGTGCCCAGGCGCTTTCGACCGCTTGCGGAACGCCGCACTGACACGCCGCGCGCCGGATGCGGGCTGTGCGCAGCCAGGCTAGCGAAAGCTTCGCCAGCCGCGCTAGCAGAAACAGGCAATAGGCCGCGAACAGAAACTGCGCAGTGCGCGCTGCGAAGGGAACCATGATGGGCTCGGCCGCCAGGGCCTTGCGATCCGGCGCGGAAAGTTTGCGTGAGGCGGCAGGCGCGGGCGAAGGGCGCGCCGTGGGCCTGATCACTGACACCGTCCCGGCTATCCGCGGGTTGGCCGGGGCTGGCTTGGGCGGGCCGTTGCGCAGGCTGGAGAGCGGCGTAACGATCGCGGCCACCAGCGCCGCTATCCACACCGCGTTGCGGTAGCGGGCGGGACCGTGGCGCATCGGCCAGGCGGCCAGCGCCGCCACCGCCGTCACCAGCGGCACCTGCCACAGCGAGTTCACCAGAAAGGTAGCCAGATTAGCGGTTTCCATCGCTCGTCTCCTTGGGTTGTTCCACCAGTTTCTGCAGCCGCGCCAGTTTCTCCGGCGTCAGCTCGCGGGTCTCCACCAGGTTCATCACCAGGCTGTCGGCCGAGCCGCCGAAGAAGCGCTCGATCATGTCGCCCACGGCCTGGGTGACGGCCGTCTGCCGGCTCAGCAGCGGCGCGTAGAGAAACGCGCGTTCCTTGAGGCGGCGCTTCACGCGCCGCTTGCGGTGCAGCACGTTGAGCATGGTCTGCACGGTGGTGTAAGCGAGGTCGCGGCCCTGCAGGCGGGCCTGCACGGTTTGCACGCTGGCGGGGCCGGTCTCCCAAAGCACGTTCATGATTTCCAATTCGAGCGGCGTCAGCGGCGCGTTGGCGAGTTTCTGTCTGGGCACGGCTCCTCCTAATTCTCCGTCGGCACCCGATCGGCCGACTCCACCACCAGGTATTCAACGGGTCCCTGGCGCGTTTCCAGCTTGAGCCCCATCTGCTCGACCGCTTTGGCGAGCGTCGCGGGCGTTAGCGTAGGTGGCGGCGGCGGAGGCGGCGGGCCGGCGCCCATGTTCGCTCCGGGCGGCGGGTCCAGCCAACCATCCGGCATTCCCAGTTGCACCGGCAGATCGATATCGTACTTGCCCTCGATGCCCGTTTCGTCCACTACCGGAAGGCGCAGTAGGAGCGAGAAGTGATGGCACAAGGCCGCCACGGTGACGGCGCGCATTCTGAGGACAGCAGTAGTTGGGCCATCCAACATCATGACAACCGCTCCGGGTGGCGGCAGGCTGCCGTCGGGAAGCGATCGCGGAGGTGGCACGTCCGCGTCCGCCGCGGGTTTCAGCTTGGGACGTCCCTTGCGGGCCACCAGCGCGTAAGTGGTTCCCTCTTTGGTTTCGACGCGCGCCCTCAGATGGAAGCGTTCCTTCAGCAGGGCTTGCAGCATGGCCGGAGTCTGTTCCTTGGGCACACCGGCGGGAATCTTAGCGGCGATGTCGAAGCGGGCGAAGTCCATCCAGGAGGGCGATGTTATCTGGAAGTACTCCAGCTTGTACGCAGCCGCGGCGATGCTCTGCAAGCTAACGCCGGTGAAATCGACGCGCCCTTCGCGGACGTCAATACGGGACCGCAGATCGCCGGTGGCCGGTTTGATGGAAGCTACTTCGAAGGCCGGCGGCGGTGGCGCGGTCTGGGCGTGAAGCGCGGCTGCAAGAATCAGCGGGAGCGAAACGGTGGCGGATGGTTTCAAGCGCGACCTCCTAAACAGTTAGGAGTGTACGCCCGAAAGCGGGGTGGTGTCAACTAAAAGTTTAGGACGTGGCGGTCATTCGGCGAGTGCGGCGCGCACCAGCCCGAAGCTCGCGAGCACGTTCCCTGCCAGTTCGCCCGTCGGGAGCGTGAGGTAGGTCTTCTCCATATCGGCGGCCACCAAGTGCTCCCGGACCGCGAAGCCGCGCTCGGCCAGGAACGCTTCCACGGTTCCCTCGGGGATGCGGAACTGCACCGGTTCCACGCCGTAGGATTCGCGCATCAGCGCCTGCATCTGCGCCACGCCGTAGCGGCTGGCGATGTCCGGCGCGTCGATCACGTAGTCGAGGCAAACTTCGCTTCGCACTGCCGCGTTCCCGCGGATGAAGGCCAGTGTCCGGTCCACAGCCTCGGCCGTCAGATAATAGATGACGCCTTCCCACACATACAGCGCCGGCTTGTTCCTATCGAAGCCCGCCGCAGTCAGCACGGCTTCGAGACTGTCCCGCGTGAAGTTGATGGGGACGAAGGTGACAGCTTCCTGCACGGCGATGCCGGCACTGGCGAGCATGGCCCGCTTGCGCCGTTGGGTGGGCGGCACGTCGAGCTCGAAGATGCGAGTGCCGCGAATGCGATCAGCGAAGCGGTAGGGCCGGCTGTCGTAGCCGGCGCCGAGGAATACGATCTGTGGCACGTCCGCATCCAGCGCCCGGCACACCGCGGCATCGAAGAAGGCCGTGCGGGCGAAGAAGAACTCGTAACTGCCGGGCGCCTTGGCCATCATCCACGCGCGTACGGCGGGGTTGTCCACCATCTTGCGGAACTCCTCGGCCAAAAACATCTCGGCCAGGTGGTCCGGCCCGCGAAGGCTGGGCCTGGGGTCTCTGGTGGCAAATGCGCGGAACAGAGCCACACCAAGCGCAGATTGGGATGGCTGGTCATCGAGCGATTCCTTCTCCGGCTGCGGCTTGGCAGTTATGCCGAAGGTGTTGCCAAACGGATCGACCAGCGTCGCGGCGCGGCTCTTGACAACGGTGACGATGATCTCTCCGCGCGCGGTGGCGCCCGCCTCGATCAACTTGCGGTGCGCAGCGTCGATGTCTTCGACGCCCCAATAGGCGACGGACTGCGGAGCACCGGTGGGCGCGGTATCGCCAGCGGCGACGAGATTCAGCATGACATCGCCCACGGGGAACATCGCTGCTACGGGAGAGTCGTGCAGCGGCGGCTTCCCCAGGACCTGCTGGTACCACTGCTTGGCGCGGCCGAGATCGGACACGCGATAGGCGACCGCGCGGAGGCTGGTGAATAGGGAAGCTTCTGGCGAGGTATCGGGCATGTATGTAGGATAGTTCGGGACGGCGGGCGGCGGCGAGCCCCCGAAAATTAGTCTTGCGTTCGGCTCTTGGCAGTGCTACAGTATGTCGTGTGACACAGCGTCGCAGTGAATTGAAACCCCTCACGAGGCTGCAACAGGCGATCCTCGATTTCATTTGGGCCAACCAAACCGCAACCGCGGAACAGGTGCGGGAGGCCATCGCGAAGGAACATCCCCTTAAGGAGTCCAGCGTCCGCACGTTGCTCGGCAGGCTGGAGGCGAGCGGCTACCTGGCGCATACGCTCGATGGAAAGACCTTCGTGTACCGCGCCACGGCGCCTCCCACGAGCGTCGCGGCGCGCGCTGTCCGCAACATCATCGACCGCTTTTGCGCGGGTTCGGTGGATCAGTTCCTGGCCGGAATGGTGGACGAAAAAGTGCTCTCGGCGGACCAGCTTGACCGGCTGGCCCGGAAAGTGAGGAATCGAAAATGAACGGCCTAATCCACATCGCTTTCGAAGCCTCCGTTCGGGCCGCCGTCGCGGCTTCGTGCGTTGGCGCAATTCTGGCGCTGGCGCGAGTTCGCAGCGGCGCGTTGCGCCACGCGGCATGGACGGCGGTGCTGTGCGCCATGCTGCTGATGCCGGCCTTGCCGCAGCTCACGCCGGAGATCGGCGTGCCGGTAACGGCGCCACCGGTGTTTCAGGAGGAGGATTCGGTGAGTGCGCCGCCAGCAATACCGGTGCGCGCAGTTGCGGAATTGAGCGCTGCACCCGCACCGGGGCCGGCCGCGATGAAGGCGGCGCCCGCGCCGGAGCCGCGTTTCGCCATGTGGCCATGGGCCGCGCTTTCCGCGTATCTTGCCGGAGTGCTGGTGCTGCTGGCGCGTCTGGCGGTGGGGTGGCGTTCGGCGCGATCACTCGCGCGAACCGCCGAGCCCGCGGCCGTGCCGCTGCCGGGAGTGCGGGTGTGGGAGTCGGGGGCGGTGGCCGCGCCGCTCACCATCGGTGCGCTACGCCCCCGCGTTCTGCTGCCGCGCACCTGGACCGAATGGCCAGACGCGAAACTGCGCGCCGTGCTGGCGCACGAAGCAGCCCACGTGCGGCGACGCGATGGGCTGGTGGCGCTGGCCGCGCGCCTGAATCGCTGCGTTTTCTGGTTCAACCCGATGGCCTGGTGGCTGGAGCGGCAACTGGCGGTCACGGCCGAGCAAGCCTGCGACGAAGCCGCGGTCCGCGCCGTGGGCCAAGGCGGCGAATATGCGGATGTCCTGTTGGAAATGGCCGAAGCGGTGCGCCGCAACGGAGGCCGCCTCGCATGGCAGGGCATTGGAATGGAAGGCGCGGGAGCGCTGGAGCGCCGCATCGACCGCATTCTGCGCGGTGACCTTGCGTGCCGCATGTCGCGCACCCGCAAAGCCGCGGTCGCTGTCGCCTGCGCGGCTGCCATATTCCTGGCTGCCGCCTGCCGCCAGAGTTCCGACAGCGCCCTGATGGCGCAAGCAAACCGGGAAGCCGCCGAGCACGCGAAACGCAGCGCTCTCTTCGAAGCGCGCCAGAAGGAACTCCGCGACCGTCAAGCCGCTGCCCGGACCATGACCGCCGAGCAAGCCGCAGCACTGGAAGCGGGTGTGCGGAAGAGTCCCGGCGATTTCAACGCCCGCAAGAAGCTGCTGGATTTTTACTACGCCAAGCTATACGACCTGGGTCGGCGAACCTCGCCCGCCGCCCCCCGCGTCGATCCGGCGGCGGGCAGAGCTACCGTTGCGGCAGGCATGCCCCATTTGTTCTGGCTAATCGAGCATCACCCCGAGGACTTCGAAACCGCGATATGGAGCCGGTTGGTGTTCCCCTCGCGCTGGGATCCGCAGCCCGACCCGGCGTATCCGGAGCGCGCCCGCAAGCTCTGGGTGGAACAGGCCGACCGCGACGACCGCCCTGGCGCCGTCTACGCCAATGCCTTCGAGTTCTTCGACATGATAGACAAGCCGCTGGCGGAGAAGACTCTGCTGCGCGGCCGGGCGGCCGATCCCAAAGGGGAAGGGCTCGAGTTTGGGCGCCCCTGGGTTTCGGTCCTCGGGCGTTTCTATGCCGGGCGCCTGGCTTCGCGATGGCCTCTCCCCGCCGATGCCAGCCCGTCCGCCGCATTCTCTTGGCGGGCCAACTCCCCCTTAGATCCGCTGAGCGCGCACGCTGTCGAGTTGCGACGGAAGCTGGAACGGTCGAAGGACGTCGAGTTGTTGCTGTCGACCGCTACCTACCTGGTCAGCATGCAGAATCGCCAGCACGGCCCGGACTACGATCCCATCGCATTCGGCAAGACTCTGATCCGCCGCGCGCTCGAAATCCAGCCCGACTCCACCTGGGCCCGCCGGCTCCTGAACGTGGCTGCCGAACAGGAGTTGCTCGCGAGTCTGCCCGAGGCGGTGTGGCACGGCCCCTTCGAATCGCGGCACCAGGCCATCCAGGCGCTCCCCGATGGCGACCGCTTCCGCGAACTGGCGCTCCTCGCGATTGCCGAAGGCGACCGGGCCGTTCGCGCCGAAGCCGCCATCCGCTCTCTTCCCCCTGGCGAGCAAGGAAGTTACGCCGATGTCGTGCGGAACGATGCCGCCAACGCACCCACCAATTGGCGGCAGGCCGGGCAACATGCGCATGAAGCGCTCGACATGGCGCCCCAGGCGCGCAATCATCCCGATTATGGAACGGCGTTCTTCGACGCCAACATGGTACTTGGCATGGTAGCCATCAAGAGCGGCGACACGAAGGCCGCAGCCGCGTACCTGCTGAAAGCCGCCGAAGCCCCCGCCACCGATGCGCTGCGGTACCCAGTCTTCAACGCCCGGCCGTGGACCGCCAATTGCCACTACCCCGACACGCTCGCCGCGAACCTGCTGCAGGCGGGCGAGCGCGACGCGGTGGTCGCGTTTCTGGAGAAGTACGCCCGCATCGCCGTATCCGAGCGCGGCCGCAGACTCGTTGACATAGCCCTGATCCGCGCCGGGAAGCTGCCCGACTGGGCACAGGCCAAGCCGCCGCGTAGCTGACCGGCTTGCCGGCGGGAGACGCTTCACGCCACAATGGCAAGTGATGAGGCCGTACATCCACGATTTGACGCCGTTCTTCGCCGATGGCTGCTGGATGTTCGTGCTGTTGGCCAAGCAGGCCAGTGTGGGCGTGATCCTGAGGCGCGGGCCCACCAGGTGGTGGCGCGTCACGCTGTGGGACACCAAGCGGGACCGGTTCGAGGGCGGGCAGTGGTTTCACGGGCGGATCTACCCGGAGAGGTGCGACCTGTCGCCGGATGGAAAGCTGTTCATTTACTTCGCGGGGAAGTTTCGCGAGCGCGAAATTCAGAAGGGATATGGGCGGACCTGGAACGCTGTCAGCCGCCCTCCCTACTTGACGGCCCTGGCGTTGTGGCCCATCGGCGATACCTGGGGCGGCCAAGGGGTTTTCGTGGACGACCGGACGGTGCTCGTCACGTCGTCCCGGCATCATCCAGATCACCCGCCGGGCCCATTGCGCGTGCTGCAGCACTATTACTTGGGTGCTGGCGATCCGCGGCGCGAGGCGGCGCCCGGGTGGGCCAGCGGATGGGAAGAGGGTCCTGCGCCCAGAGCCGGCATGCGGTGGCCGCTGGCCAGAAAAGTCTGCGGCGATCTGATTCTCGGCCGTGAGATTGCGAGCCGGTCGATCTGTCCTTCGAAGAGCCCGACCATCTACACCCTCTACCGGCCCAACGGCGAACCCATCGACACGTTCGAAGCGCATTGGGCCGACTGGGATCGGCAGGGGCGCCTGGTCGCCACCGTCGGTGGCCGCGTGCTCGCCGGAAAACTCACGCGGGACCGCAAACTCAAGTGGCGGCAACTGGCCGCAATGAACGAGGAACGGCCCAGCCGCATGGAAGCCCCGGACTGGGCTCAGCACTGGTAACGGAGCCGCGGCCGGCGGTGAGATACTGGGACGCAAGGAGGGCTGTCCATGAAAGTTATCGCGGATCTGTGCGTCATTCCGATTGGCGCGGGCACTTCGGTGTCCAAGCAGGTGGCGGTGTGCGAACGGGTACTGTCCGAAGCCGGGTTGAAGATCAAGCTGCACGCTTACGGGACCAACATCGAAGGGGAATGGGACGCCGTGTTCGCGGCGGTCAAGCGGTGCCACGAGGCGCTACACGCGGCGGGGGTGGCGCGCATCTCGGCGTCCATGCGGTTCGGCACGCGCATCGATAAGGACCAGACCATGGAGGACAAGGTCCGCAGCGTGGAGGAGAAACTCGCCCGAGTGCCGTGACCGCGAGGTGACGTTTCTGTGCCTCGCGCCGCTCGCTGACGCTCGCGGTTCTGTGCGCCCAGCCCCCGCGCGCGTGGGCGGCCTGGAAGAAGCGCCATATCACGCGGTCAAAGGCCTGGTTCGTGGCGGCGGGTCACCAAGTTAGCTCGATCAGCGAGACACCTTGACGGGGGAGCGGAAACGCCAGTTCCACGGTACCCGCGGTGGTGCCGATCCAGCGGGGCGATTCCAGCAACTCCAATTGGCCGGCGGCTTCCAGGCGGGCGTATTGCTCCGCGGTGGGATGCTGCGGGGAGCCCATCTGCTTCCACGCGGTGAAGGCGTTGCTGTGGGCATCGTCGATGCGGTAGTTGCGGACGAGCACGCGGCCGGCCTCGGCAGGCAGGCCGGCGACGGTCAGGTGGACGTCCGATGGCGGCGCGGGAAGGTCGTCATCGTGGTAGTTCCACAGCATGATGGCGACGCGGCGGCCGTCGCGGGTGGCCAGGGCATCGATGTCGGGAGACTCGCGCACGCCCTCGCGCAGAAGGCGGTCGAGGCCGCGCGCGCCGGTGCCTTCGGCGGGCAGGCGGGCGCCATCCAGCAGACCGGCCATGCGGAAGACGTTGAGAACCGGCTTGTCTATGCCGTTGGTGGCGAGCGTGCGAAAGCCTTCGAAGTAGGGCTGGTCCTCGAACTCGAAGGCCCAGGTGAGCATGCCCTCGATGTTGGCGTGCGAGCGGGCGGCGAGCCCGGCGATGTTGCGGATCATGGCCGCTGTATAGGAAGCATAGAGCGGCGTGTTGCGGTAGGCGTTCTGCGGGTAGGCGCTGGCCGAGCAGGCGGCGCAGCCTTCGGGATCGCTCTCGGTCAGGAAGATGGGCAGGGCGCGGTACTGCGGGAAAGCGGCGACGATGTCGAGGCCGTCGGCCACGTTGGCGGCGTTGGTGGAGATGCCCATGCGCACGTGGCCATCCACCAGGCGAGGGCTGCCCTTGGCGTGGAAGCTGATGAAATCGAGGGGCGCGCCAGTGGCCCGGCAGTGCTCCAGGAACTGGCGCAGGTAGTCCGCGCCGCGGCCGGTGCGACCGGGGCCCGTGGTGGCCGGGCCGCCCACGCGCGCGGTGGGAAGGGCGCGCTTCACGGCGGCGGCGGTCGAGTCGTAGAGTTGGTCGTACTCTTCCGGCGTGCCGTGGAAGTAGGCGATGTCGGGCTCATTCCACACTTCCCAATACCAGGTTTCCACGGCAGCTTTGCCGTAACGCTCTACCGAGTGGCGGACCCATTGGAAGATCAGGTCGCTCCACTTGGCATAGTCCTTGGGCGGGTAGGACCAGCCGACATTGTAGTTGTCGAAGGAGGCGCCGGGCGACCAGACAGGCACGTAGGGATCGGGGCGGGTGGATAGCGCCTGGGGCGTGAAGCCGATTTCCACGAAGGGGCGGGCGCCGGCTTCCACGTAAGTGTCGAAGATGCGGTCCACGATGGTCCAGTTCAGCACGGGCTTGCCGGAGGCATCCTCGGTGTAGGCGTTGGTGGATCCCCACTTGAAGGCGGGCTTGCCATCGCCAGTGGCCAGCAGGAAATGCGTGCGGAAATAGGCGGGGGAGCGGCTGATGGAGGCCAATTCGCGGATTAGCTTGCGGCCGTTGACGGTGTAGGTGTAGTTGGGCTCGTCGTAGCCGAAGTAGCGGAAGAAGGGTTGGAAGGGAGCGCCGGAGGAGGAGGCATCGACGCGGATCTTCACGGGTTCCTGGGCCGGGGCGGAGCGAGCCAACAGGAGGAGGCATGCCACGAGGGCGGTTCGCATGTTCTGAATCTAGCAGCAGCAGCGGAGGGCGACAAGGCGCCGCGCCCGGAATCTGACAGGTGTTGTTACATTACCGGAAGGAGCCGGCGGACGTGGCGTTGGCTACCAGGCGGATGTGGGCCCACAGGGCGCTGGCGTCGGATTGCCGCTTGGTAGCGTCCAGAAGGCGCGCGTAGTTGGAGAGCGCGCGCAGCAACCGCGGATCGGTTTCCGGCAGAAGCTTCTGAATTGCAGGGAGGGTCGCGCGGCTGCACTGTTCCGCGGCGACGTACCGGCCTTCAGCGCGCAGCACCTCGCCCAACTCGTTGTGCGCGATTAGCGACGGCAAGGCGTCCGTGCCGATGGTCTGATCGAGGATAGCCGCGGCGCGCGTGTACAGCTCCTCGGCTGCATGGTCGCGGCCGCGGTCATGTTGGAAGGCCGCCAGGTTTGCCAGGCCGTGGGCGACCAAGGGATGCGCGGGGCCTTTGGCGGCGGTCCAGATCTCGATGGCCTTGCGATAGGCGGTTTCAGCTTCCAGGTAGCGTCCCTGGAAGCGGTAGGACTGGCCCAGGTTGTTCCAAACAGCGGCGATGCCGGTATGGCCCGGCGGCAGAGAAGCGGCGGCGATCTCCAGCGCCCGGTGACAGAACTCCTGGGTTTCCGCCAGTTTCTCTTCGCCGAGGGCGGCGGCGGCAAGACCGGCGTTGAGCGCGAATCCGACCGGACCGGAAGCACCGGGCAGGGCCGATTCCAGGAGAGTCCGCGCTTCCGCGAAGCGGCGCTGCTCGATGTAAATACTTGCGAGGAGGACGTGGTTGCCGATCAGGTTTGTCTTGCCCAGCATGGTCTGGGCCCGCAGCGCGTAGGACTCGGCCTTGGCGGTCTCGCCCTTGGCCATGTAGAGCGCGGCCAGATTATCCAAAACGCGGCCAGCTTCGGGAGTGGACGAATCCAGATTGTCCAGCGCCTGCCGGTAGAGATCCTCCGCCTCGGCGTAGCGCGCCTGGGCGGCCAGGTCGACACCCTTGTTGTTCAAGTCGAACGGATCCGTCGAGGTCGTGGCGGAATCGGCAGCGGCGGCCGGTCCGGACATCCCCAATCCTAATGCCACCGCAAGTGCTGCGATGGGAGCGCGCGTGTACAACGTCCCTCTCATGCACTTCATATCGGCAGTCCGCCTCCGAACGTTATACCCTGAGCGGAATTTCCAGCGCCCCGGGGACACACCCGGTACCAGGACGCGGTATAGGTATTAAGAGATGCACCTAGAGCCAGTTCGGATCTTTGTAACGGGCGGTACATTCGACAAGGAGTACAACGAGCTTACCGGCGAGCTGTTCTTCAAGGACACCCACATCGCCGACATGTTGCGCCTGGGACGCTGCCGGCTGGATGTCTCGGTCGAAACCATTCTAATGATTGACAGCCTGCAGATGACGGGCGAGCAGCGCCAGGAGATTGTGGACCGGTGTGCCCGCGCCGTGGAGCGCCGCATCGTGATTACCCACGGCACCGATTCCATGACGGAGACCGCCGCCGCACTGGGCAGGGGCGTCTCCGGCAAGACCATAGTACTGACGGGCGCCATGGTACCGTACACCTTCGGAAGTTCGGACGGGATCTTCAACCTGGGGACCGCACTGGCCTTCGTCCAGACCCTGGCTCCCGGGGTTTACGTGGCCATGAACGGCAAGTGCTTCCCCTGGCATTCGGTGCGGAAGAATCGCCAGTTGGGGATCTTCGAAGCCGCGGACGGCGAGGGCTAGGCGCTGACCAAACCGCGGGCGGCGCGCAGGAGCCAGCGCGGAGCACGCAGGGCGCCGTACACGGCCAAGCCGAGCCAGAACAGAACCTGCAGCGGAGCCCAACAGTTGGCGGAGAAAGCGATGGCAAGCAGCGCCAAGGCGAGGCGCCCCAGCAGGAATGCACGCATGAGTCTGGCGAGTGAGGGGCGTCCGCCATCGATCCAAGCGCCGATCAAAAACCAGAAGGGAATGGCGACGCCCTCATGGATCAGGAGCCAGATGGGGTCCCAGAGCCGGTGCCGCGTCTGCCATCCGGCCTCCGGTCGCAAGGCGCAGGAAACGAGTCCGGCGGGCAAAGTTCCGGTGCGGATGAGGTCGAAGCGAGGATCGGGTTGCTCGCGGGAGGGGTTGGGTGCCCAGCCGATGGACTCACTCCGGGCGTAGGCTGCCAGGACGTTACCGCGGGTCTGCGGCCACGAGTTGGCCGAATTCAGCACCACCACGGCATGCCAGATCCATGCGGCCAGCAGAAGCAGGTCGATGGCGGTGTGCCCGGCCGGGAGCAGACTGCGGTAGCGGCAATGCAGCTTCATCGATCTAAGGATTGGACACTGGGGTGGGGCGTTAGGTTCCGGCGGCCAGAAGGCCGCGGCGTTGTGCTATGATAAATCAGACCAGTCGAAACAACTAGTCTAATTCCGGGCACTATGAGGTCAATACAAGCATCCGAGGCCAAGACTAACCTCCCTCGACTATTGGACGATGTGGAGCGGGGAGAAACGCTCATCATCACCCGTCACGGGAGAGCGATTGCCAGAATCGTGCCGGAGGTAGAGCGGCGCCAAGCCGAGATCAACCAGTCGATTGAGAGCATCCGGCAGCTTCGCCTGCGCACGGGGAGGGTGAAGTTGGAAGAAATCCTATCGGCCCGTGATGAAGGCCGCAGGTACTGATGGCCTTCGTACTGGACGCCTCGGTCGCGGCCTGCTGGGCATTTCCGGATGAGGGGCATCCGGCGGCCAACCTGGCATTGGCGAAGATCCGCATAGAAGAGGGCGTGGTTCCGGGCCTGTGGTGGTTCGAGATCCGGAACATCCTGGTGGTTAACGAACGCCGCAAGCGGATTGACGAGTCCGGCTCCGCCGCCTTTCTGCGGGAGTTGTCGCGCCTGCCTGTGCGCTTGGATCCGGAGCCCGATGAGGCCGCCGTCCTTCGCATTGCACGGACCTACCGCCTCTCGGTCTACGACGCATCCTACCTTGAACTCGCGGTGCGAACTGGCTCTCCTCTCGCTACTTTGGACAAGGCTCTTGCCAGGGCCGCGCTCGAGGAGCGGGTGACGCTCATCGCGGAGCCTTGACAATTTTACTTGCGCCCGATATAGCGCATGATATATCGTAAGATATATCATGCGACACGAAACTTGGTCGTCCCACGGAAGCTTTTGGCCCTGGGCGTCGATGACCTTCGGTGGAAGGTCCCGCTTCTTTGAATCCGGCGAAGTCCGTCTTGCCATCCTATCGCTGTTGAGCGAGGGACCCAAGCACGGTTACCAAATCATGAAAGAGTTGGCCGAGCGCTCGGGCGGAATTTACCGCGCCAGCGCAGGCAGCGTGTACCCGACCCTCCAGCAACTGGAGGACGAGGAACTGATCGCGAGCGACACGGTGGGCGGCAAGCGCTGCTACCACCTCACCGAGGCCGGCATCCGCGAGTTGGAGAAAGACCCGGAGGGTGTGAAGCGCATCTGGGAGCGGGCGGAGAAGTGGGAGGAGTTCGGGCAATGCATGAATCCCGAGCTGATCCCCATGATGAAGCCGCTGGTTGAGTTGGGCAGGGTGGCGTGGAAGGCGGCGGCGCGAGTGCGCGGCAACCGGGAGAAGGAAGACCGTTTGCGCGACATCTTCGCGCAGGCCCGGAAGGACCTGGAGGAGTTGTAAGCCGACGCGGGGGTCCGCGCTCCCAGAGCCCCGGCCGGGCCGGTTAAACTAGAAGCTCATGGGTATCGGCATCCGCATCGAAGACCTTCGCAAAGTCTATGATTCGCCGCCGCCATCGGCCGCGCGTGGGGCGGGCTTTTCGTTCGGCCCGTCCCGCACGGGCGCCAGGGAGAAGGGCAAGAAGAAGATCGAAGTTGTGGCGCTGGACGGAATCTCGCTGGAGATCCGCGCCGGGGAGATCTTCGGGTTGCTGGGGCCGAACGGCGCGGGGAAGTCCACCACTATCGGCGTTCTAACCACGCGCACGCGGCCCACGGCGGGGCGGGCGTTCATCGGCGAAATCGACATCTGGCTGGAACAGGTGAAGGCCAAACTGCTGATCGGGGTGGTGCCGCAGCGGCCCAACCTGGATTTCGCCCTCACCGCCCGCGAGATCCTCTTGTTCCATGGGGCGTACTTCCGCCAGGGCGCCAAAGAGCGGGCGCGGCGCTCCGACGAGTTGCTGGAGAAATTCCGGCTGACGGACCGCGCCGACCAAAACGTGCGCGGCTTTTCGGGCGGCATGATGCAGCGGCTTTCCATTGCCCGCGCCATGATGCACGACCCGCAGGTGCTGTTCCTGGATGAGCCCTCGGCGGGCCTGGACCCGCAGACCCGGCTGCTGCTGTGGGACATCGTGCGCGACTACAACCGCCAGGGGAAGACCATCGTCCTCACCACGCACTACATGGACGAGGCGGACGAGCTGTGCGACCGGCTGGCGATCATCGATCACGGGCGGATCATCGCGCAGGGGAGCCCGCGGGAGCTGAAATCGTCGATCCCCGGCGGCTACCTGATCCGGCTGAAATTCGACCGCGTGCCAGAGGAACTGGCGGCGGACTTCCGGCAACTCCCCGGAGTGACGGAGGTGCGCGAGGTGGCCGGGGCGGGCGGGCTCGACGTGTATTCCGGCAGCGGCGGGCCGCTGATTGGGCCGATTGTGAGCGCGGCCCAGGCACGCGGGGCGGAGCTGCACGACGTTCACATCGCCGAGCCGAGCCTGGAAACCCTGTTTCTGCACCATACCGGAAGGAGTTTGCGCGATTGAACTGGAGAACTTTTTACGCCATGCTGCAGCGCGACGGCCACGTGGCGCGCCGCAACCTGCTCCCCATGCTGCTGCAAAACCTGTTGCAGCCGCTCCTGCTGACGTTCGTCTTCGGCCGCGTGCTGACTGCCAGCGGCATGATGAAGGGCGAGTACAAAAGCGTTCTGCTGCCGGGGATCATGGCCATCAGCATGTCGATTTCCGGCATACAGGCCGTGGCCATGACGCTGATCGCGGAGTTGCAGTTCACGCGCGAGATCGAGGACCGGCTGCTGGCTCCCATGGAGACGCAGTGGCTGGCGGTGGAGAAAATCGTGGCGGGCATGATCCAGGCGCTGGTATCGGGTCTGGTGGTGATTCCGGCGGCCTGGCTGACGATGGGCGCGGGCGTGCGGATCAGCTTCGACCACCTGCCGCTGTTCGCCGCGGTTTGCCTGCTGGTGGCGCTGTTTTCGGCCGCGGGTGGCCTGGTGCTGGGGTGCAGCATCGGGCAGACGCAGATTGGACTGATGTTCAGCCTGGTGGTGGCGCCCATGATGATGTTCGGCTGCGCGTACTACTCGTGGAGCGACTTGCGGTTTGCGCCGGTGCTGCAATACGCGGTGCTCGTCAACCCTTTGGTGTATGCGTGCGAAGGGCTGCGCGGCGCGCTGACGCCGGAGGTGCGGCACATTTCCGGGTGGGCGGTAGTGGGGGCTTTGGTGGCGATTAACGCCGTGCTGCTGGCGGTTGGGTTACGGCAGTTCGCCAAGAAGACGGTGGGGTGAGCGGCGGGGCCGCCCTCCTACGTGTGATACTTTTCCATGGTCCGCGGATTGTACGCCCAATGATACTCCAGCTCGTAACCCATCGACTTAGCCAGTCCGTCCAGGTCCGGGAACAGGGTTGCGTAAGTGATGTTCATGCGGTATAACTCCCGCATGCCTACCTCGCGGACTCCGTGGGTCAGGACGCACTTGGCCAGGATGTTTTCCTGATCGGCGTCGGTGAGCATGTCTTCCATGGCCACATCCAGCACGCCCGGGACGGCGAACGTGCCGGATTGGGCGATCAGGCGGCGGTTCATGGTGTGGGGTTCGCCCATCCAGATGAAGCGGCGCCGGCCCTTCAGAAAGTAGCGCTGGAAATTGCCCTTGATGCGCGGATCGTTGCGAACCGGAGTGGCCGCGCGGCTGCTATCGACGCGCGCCGGGTTCATGGCCCAGACCACGCCATCGCCCACGGTTCGCTCCAGGGCAAAGAAGGCGGCAACGTAGGGCGACCAGGTGAAATCGATCAGCCGCGTGGGGGCGCCGTGGTGCTGCATCAGGCCCAGCCACTGGAAGTCGTCGTCCCAGTCCGGTGGCTTGTCCAGGAATTGGTGGGCCTTGCGTTTGAAGATGCGCAGGATGCGTGCCTCCTGCTCGCTCCAGGCCTCCGGGGCCACGCCGGAATTCTGCAGGTAGCGGGAGAGCGAACTGTAGAGCGGCCAGCGTTCGTCGCGTTCGCCGCGAAACGCCCAGTTCGAGTAGGGTGCGTGCGTGACCAGTTCTAGAAACGCCTCCCAGGTTTCCAGCCGGAAGACGGGGTAAGACCCGCGGCGGGCTCGTTTCCTTGTGGGCATGGTTGTTCGTCGGGAGCGCCCCGCGCCCCAATCTCCATCGTACCGTGACACCCGCCGGCCATTTCTCGCACGCGATGGGCGGAAGTCCCCGGACGGGGCGAAAACGCACGGGTCCTCGGGATGCCTGGGGTGCGAGAATTCGCGGCCAGGAAGATAGAGCGGCGTCAGGGGCGCGCAATGGTGTGGATGGAGATCTGCACCGTGTCGGCCACGCGCAGCACGAAAGTGCTGGGGTTCTTGAGGCCCCACTTCACGTAGGGGACATCCAGATGCAATGTGACGTCGTAGCCGCCGCCGGGCACGGCGCGGACTTCGGCGGGCGCGGCGATCTCGTGCTCCCCTCCGTGCAGCGCGACCACTCCGTGGAGTTTCACCTGCGCCACTGCGCCCGGAGAAATGGCGCCATCCACGCGGTCGGGGCGGAAGACGATGTCGGGATAGCGGGCGGATTCCAGAATCTCCTGGTGCATGCGGCGGTCGCGGCTGTCGTTGCCGGTCTGGCCGCTACGCGCGTCCACCGTCACCTGGCCTGAGATGCGGCCCGTCGACGGGTCGAACCGAAGTGCGGCCTCTTTCAGCCGGAACTCGCCGTGCACCGTGTGCAGCGTGGCGCCAAGAGAGAATTCCACCTTGGTCGCCGCGGAGTCCAGGCGCAGCGGCGTCTCGTCGCCAAACAGCAGTGGGAGCGCCAGCAGCGCCAACCGCAGGGTCTTCGTCATAGCGTCAGCATCCTCCATCCCAGTTCCAGGCCGCTGGCGGCGAAGTCCGCCGCCGAAAGCCGGCCCACGTGCATTGCCAACATGCTGCGGAACAGGCTTGGCCGCGCCTCGAGCGCCCGCAGCACGCGGCCGCGCAGACCGCGCTGGCGGCCGAGAAGCAGCATCAGCGACGCCATCATGCGCGGCCGCTGTCCGGCGCGCCGGTGGGCGGCCTGATAGAGGCGCAGGTCGCCGGCCTGCATGGCTTCGCCCAGTGCCAGGGCTTGCTGGAACAGCAGGCACATCCCCTCGCCGGTGATGGCGTCAACCGAGCCGGACGCGTCCCCGACCAGCGCAAGGTTGCCGTGGCAGACGCGGTGCAACCGCCGCGACACGGTCACCGCGCCGCGCTCGGCCGACGCCGGTTCGGCTCCGCGGAGCCTGCGCTGCACCTCGGGAAAACGCGGCAGGGCTTCGTCCAGACGCAGGCGCTGATCGCCCGAGAGCAGCGCCACGCATACCTCCGAACCGCTCACCGGGGTGACGTAGATCTGGCAGCCGTCGGACCAGTGGAGCTCCATGAAATCGGTCCACGGCGCGACGCGGTAGTGGCGGCGGAATCCGTAGCGGAGGCTGCGGCGCACGCTCGCGTCCAGGCCCGCCCAGCGCCGCACGGTGGAATCGCCTCCATCGGCGCCCACGATCCAGCGGGCGCGCACCGGGCCGCGATCCGTCTCCGCGCCCTGTGGAGTGATGCCCGCGACCCGCGTGCCCCACGCAAGCTGCACGCCGCAATCCGCCGCGTGGCGGGCCATCGACTGGTGCAGGGCGGTGCGGCGAATGCCCAATCCGGCGCCCGCGGGGAACTCGGCTTCCACCGCTATGCCGCCCTCGCGGAAGCGGATGCCGCGGAATGGTTGGGCGCCGGCATCCTCCAGGCGGATTCCCAAGGCGCGCGCGGCGGCCACGCCATCCGGCATGATGCCTTCCCCACAGGCTTTGTCGATGGGGGGCTCGGAACGCTCGGCCACGATGGCTTCGAGACCCCGCTGCCGCGCCGCAATGGCCGCAGCCAATCCGGCGGGACCTCCGCCGATGACAAACAGATCCGTCGATGCAGGCAACCGGCTCACAGCCGTCCTCCTCCAGCCCGCATCCCCAGGCGGGCGCGTTGCACCCGGCCGCTTCCGGCCCGGAGAATGCCCCATAGATGTAGGGTGCCCTCGGGACCGGGAGTTCCGGCCGGCAATTGGCGATTATTCCTTCAGACGGGCGAGGCACGAATCGGGTTTCGTGGCCTGCGCGAGTGGCGCGAGAGTGGGCCGCGTTGGCTGCCGCCAGCCTACTGCGCCGGAGCGTAGTAGCCCAGCCGCCAGAAGGCTTTCAGCGTGGGCAGGCCGTGCGGCGGGGTGAGCTTGACCTGCACGTGATGATAGCGGCCGTCGCGCGTCTGGCTGGGCAACGCATACCCCAGCACGTAACGGTTGCGCAGTTCGATGCCGATCTTGGCGGCGATGTCGGGCATCTCGCTCAGGTCTTCCACCGGCAGGTGCCGTCCCCCGGTCAGTTCGGCGAGCTCGGTGAGCAGCCCGGGGCCGGCGAGTTCCTCGGGCGAACGGCTGCGCGCGCCGTAGGGCTCGTAGATGCCGAGGGCGTAAAGCAGCACGTCGCTCTCGCGCACCAGGTTGCGGACCTCGGATTCGGTATAGCGGCTGGAGTTGTCCCCGCCATCGGAAATGATGAGCAGCGCTTTGCGGCGCTTGGTGGACTTCTTCATTTCGTGCATCGCCAGGAAGATGGCATCCAGCAGCGCCGTCCGCCCCTTTGACGGGGAGAATGCCAGTTGGTTCTGGATCATTTCGAAATCCCGGGTCAGCGGCACTGACAGTCTTGGGCGGTCGTTGAACTCCACCAGGAAGAATTCGTCCTCCGGGTTGGCGGTCTTGAAGAAGGCCGACGCGGCCATGCGCGAACGGCGCATCTTGCTGCCCATGCTGCCGCTGGTGTCGAAGACCAGGCCCACCGCCAGCGGTTCGTCGTCCATGGCGAAGTGAGTGACGGTCTGTTCGACCTTATCGTCGAAGATTTTGAAGTGCTCCCGCTCCAGGCCAGTGACGGGGCGGTTCATGGCATCGCACACCGATACCGGGACTAGCACCAGGTTCGAATCGATGCGCAGGTTGGCGGTCTGGAGTTTGACGTCCAGGGGGGCCTTGGTCGCCAGGCGAGGGGCAATGGCTACCTGCCCAAATAGAAGCGGCGCCAGAACACCAAGCCCCGCCATCCATCCGCTGATCCGCCGCACGCCCATACCGGGAACCCTCAGGGCACGCTACCAAGGAACCCCAGCCGCCCCGCAAAGGAGCTAAGCCAAAATTCGCACGAGCCCTTAGGTAGGATTGTAGTCCCACTCGGAGCAAAAAGCACCCCCCAGTACGGTTTATTGTACGGGGGCGTAGTACCCCACTCGCCAGTGGGCGCGCAGGGGCGGAAGGCCCCTAGGCGGAACCACCACCACCTGCACACGGTGGTACCTACCGTCGCGCTGCTGGCTGGCCGGCTGGTAGCCCAGCACGTAGCGATTGCGCAGATCCACGCCGATTTTTTGGGCGGTATCGGAGAGATCGTTGGCGCTGGCGGGATACAACCGGCCTCCCGTCGATTCGGCGATTTTGGTGAGCAGATCTCCACCGGCGGCTTCCTCGGGGGTGCGGCCCGCCATGTTAACCTCGAACACCCCAATGGCATAAACCAGGCAATCGCTTTCTGTGAGGAGGTTCTTGACCTCCGCTTCGGAATAGCGGCTGTTGTTGTCGCCGCCATCGGTGATCAGCAGCAGCGCCTTCTTGTTCTTCTTGGACTTGCGCATTTCATGCAGCGCCAGCATGAGGGCGTCCAGCAGCGCGGTGGATCCCTTGGACTTCTGGAACACCAACTGGTTCTCGATGGCTCCCGGATCGCTGGTGAGCGGCACGGCCAGGCGGGGCGCGTTGTCGAACTCCACCAGGAAGAACTCGTCCTCCGGGTTCGAAGACTGGAGGAAGGTGTGGGCAGCCAAGCGCGACTGGCGCAGTTTGTCCCCCATGCTGCCGCTGGTATCGAAGACCAGGCCCACGGCGACCGGTTCGTCCTCCATGGCGAAGGTGGTGATGGTGCGCTCCTGCTTGTCTTCGAAGAGGCGGAAGTTCTCCTTCTCCAGGCCGGTGACGGGGCGGTTCAGCGGATCGGAAACCGACACCGGGATCAGCACCAGGTTGGTATCAACGCGCAGGTTTGCCGAAGGCGGCAGGGTATCCTCGTTCTTCTTCGGACCCTTGGAGCGCGGGGTGATGGAGACCTGCGCCTGAAGGGTTAGGGCTGCCAGCATGGAGATGGCCACACGGGATATGCGCATTGGGAGGCTCTGCGAGGTATTGTACAGCGCCCGGGCCGTGGATTGGGCGGGTGAGCGGCGAGCGACCGCAATGGTGCGAACGACGGTACAATGCTTCCGAATGGCAAAGAACCCGCCGCCAGCACCGGACGAGCCCGCACCCCCAATTGGCTGAGCCAGGCGCTCATCGCGGAGTTGTTCCAGAAGGATGTCCGGACCGTAAACGAGCATCTCCAAAGCATCTATGAGGAAGGGGAAATCGAGTTGCGGGCAACTATCCGGACATTCCGGATAGTTCGCCGGGAGGGATCGCGCGAAGTCGAACGGGAGATCGAGCACTACAATCTCGATGCCATCCTGGCCGTGGGTTACCGGGTGCGGTCGGCGCGGGGGACACAATTCCGCCAGTGGGCGACGAAGCACCTGAGCTTTCGCCGTGCTACGATACCTGCGGAAATGTGCTGTCCCTTTTTCAGCCCGCGGCAGCGGCGCGCGGCTGGCGGCAGCGACGCGAGTGCACTGCTGCCGCTGGGCGACGCCTGGACGGGAGTGTGCTTGGCGCAGCCCGGCAATGCGGCGGAACCTGGCGACGCCCGCCTTTCGCTTTGCAATCTGGGATACGCCCGCGGGATTTGCGAGCGCTTCCCCGCCGCAACCGCGGCCGATGCCGTTCGCTTCGCCATCGCGAGCGATGACGGGCACAGCCTGGAAATCCACTTCGCCATGGAGCGCGGCCATCACCCGCGGGATCACGGGCGTATCGTCTACCGCATCGCGGAGGGCACGTTCGAGCCGCCGCTTCAGGAGGCGGCCTTCGCCAGCCAGGCCCGGGCCTGCGCCGCCAGCTACTTGCGCCGCAAGAGCGACGCGGCTGGTTCAGGGTAGAATGGCCTCAGTGCCACCATTTCGACACGCCGCGGAGGCCGCGCGATGACCGGCAAGCCCGTCCGCGAATCGGTTTCCGAGTACGCCCAACTGGCCCTACCCACCGACGCCAACAATTTCGGCAACGTGCTGGGCGGCACCATCATGCATCTGGTGGATGTGGCGGGCGCCATGGCGGCCATGCGGCATGCCCGCAAGCCCGTGGTGACGGCCTCAGTGGATAGCTTCCAGTTTCTGCACCCGGTGCACATCGGGCACCTGATCCTGTTGCGCTCGTCGGTGAACCGGGTGTTCCGCACGTCCATCGAAGCGGGCGTACACGTGGAGACCGAGAACCTGGTGACGGGCGAACGGGTGCACACCTGCTCGGCGTACCTGACGTTTGTGGCGCTGGATCCCGACGGCAGGCCCACCTCCGTGGAGCCGGTGATCCCCGAGACCGAGGACGAGAAGCGCCGCTACCGCCAGGCCGGCGAGCGCCGCGAGGCCCGCCTGGCGCTGCGCGACCGCATGCGCACCGAGAACCCGGAGCGCGGGCCGGTCAAGTAGAGTACACCGACACCTGCGTGACCGCCCGGAAGCCCATCCGCTCGTAGAGCCGGAGGCCCGCGGGCGTGGATTGCAGGATCACCCGCCGGGGCCCGTAGCGCGCGTGCGCCTCCGCCAGGGCGTGGCGCATGATCGCCTCGCCGTACCCGCGGCATTGGTGCCCCGGCAGCGTGGCTACGTTGTAAACGCCGATTCCGCCGCCTCCCGGGACCACGGCGGCCGTCGAAACGGGATCGCCATCCAGGTATCCCACGTAGCTGGCGAAGCGCTCCCAGACCGCGGGACTCTCGAACACCTCTTCGAACCAGGGCAGCGGCACGTGGAAGCAGGTGGACCCGATCCCGCAGAAGGCATCGCGGGTGGTTCCGCCATCCACCCGGCGGATGTCGAGCGCGGGCAGCGGCCTCTCGGGCGGCGCCACGGGATCCGCGATCATCCCCGGTAAATCCACCGCGTGGCGCAGCCCGAGGCGCTCGAAGACCTTGCGCGCCCGCCGGTTGGGTTTGGACTCCAGCCAATCCTGGCAGACCCAATAGGACCAGCCCAGCCCGCGCGCCTGGAAGTGTACCGCGGGCGTCATGATGCGTTGTTCCAGCTCGGATTCGGTCAAGACGGGCGAGGAGAGGAACGCCGTGTTGAACATCTGAAAGGCGACCGAAGACGAGGCGATGCTCACGCCGCGCAGTTCGCGAACCTCCCCGCCCGGCCGGCTGGAGGCGATCACGCGGAACGACTCCCGCAGGTTTTCCGCCACGCATTCGAAGTCCACGCTCACACCAGTATCGCCCAAGCGGCCAACGGCGCCGCACGATAATGGTCCTCTGCGCCGGGCCGGTCGCTCAGGCTCGCGGTTCTGGGACAGGGCACACGGAACCGCAAGCGTAAGCGAGCGGCCCGAGGCGAAGGCCTACCGCCCCGTTCCACCCGGCCGGTGCGCCGGCAGCAGCGCCAGGAAGTTGTCGTGGGCCACCTTGCGCGCCGTCTCCGGTTTGAGCGCATCCAGTAGCAGGTAGTAACGCTGCAGGGTGGGCTTGTACTGGTCGAAGAAGCCGACCACGTCCGAGCCGATATCAAAGCGGCTCGGGTACTCTTCGATCAGGCTTACCCAACGGCGGTCCAGCACGCCGCCCGGCGCGAGTTCCTGCTCGAAGATCACCCACGAAAGGTCCACGGTCAGATTAGGGTACTGCGCCAGCATGCGGCGAAGGATCTCGGTGTGATTGGGGATAACGATGCGGCGGCTGATGCCGGCGTGCGCCCAGATGATGCGCGTCTTCGGGTGCCGGTGGATGGCAGACTCGATCTCGCCCAGATAGTCGGGCTGCTCCAGCCATGCCGGCCCGATGTTACTGTGGACCAGCACTGGCAGGTCGCGCGCGGCGGCCAGGTCCAACAGGCGGCCGAACGCGGTGGATGTGGCGCGTGGGACGTCGCCATAGGTGAGCGCCGTGAGGTCGTCGTGCCGCAGGAAGACTTCGCCGATGCCCTGCCAGAAGCCGGGATAGGCCGCCAGCATGCGCTCGACGTGATCCACCGCATTGCGGTCCGCGCTGTTGAAGCCGCAAATGAACGGGTGCAGGCGGGCCTGCTTCTCCTTGGGCAGTTCGAGAACGGCGCGAGCCACCAGGAAGTCAGTGGCGCTGTACCAGTAAGTGCGGGCATCGTTGTCCAGATAGTAAGTGGGCCGCCGGTCATCGCCCTCGTCCCACTTTTTGACGACGGGCATGCCGATGACCGCGGACTCCACCACGCCGGTATCGTCCATGGCCTTGAAGAACGCGTCCATGCCGCCGGTTTCCTGGACGAAGCTGAGGAAGTGGAGGTGGCCATCGACGAGGTCGTACTTAGGCGCCGGCTTCGGCTGGTCGGCAGCCAGCGCGGCTGCGGCGAGCAGAAGGAGAAGGGAGAAGCTGTGAAAGGTGCGTCGTGAGTGCATCGGATCATTGTCGGACGGAGGGAGGTCCGGACGCAAGGTGCGGGAGTTCGGCCGGGCAAACGCAGGTCGTTTGCAATTCGAACCGTCGCAGTTCTCTCGCAACCGGCATTCCGGACTTGAAACTGGTTGCGGACCGCGCCCCACCGCGCCCCCGTAACGCTGGAGTTGGTTCTTCCCACCCGGCACGGCTATGCTTGTCACATGGCACGCGCGCCCGACGCACTACCGGAACGGAATCGGATCCCGCGCCGCGCGGCTTGCGTCGCGGTTCTCGCCGCGCTTGCGGTGGGTTGCCGGTCCACCGCGCCACCGGCCGCCATCGACGCCGCCATGGCGTCGTCGGTGCCCGCGGACACCGTCCTGCTGGCCGGTTTCGACGTTGCCCGGATCCGCTCGTCGCCGCTCGGCGGCAAGTTGGCGCTGGTCGAACCGCTGCTCGAACCGTACCGCGAGGCCACTCACCTGCTTCTGGCGTACGATGGCAAGGATCTGCTGACCGTCGCACGCGGCACCTTTCGCACCGCACCGGCCGGCGGCACGCTGCTCGAGCAAGGGCTCGCACTCTCCGGCCCCGACGCCGCCGTCCACGCGGCCATCGCGCGGCACGGGCGCGGCGCCGAGTCCCCGTCCGCGCTGGCAGCGTTCGCGGGCTCCGTGGCCGGCGGCAAACCTATCTGGATCGTCGTGCGCGGCGGCGTATCCCTGCCGTTCACCGGCAACGCCACGAACCTCAACCGGCTGCTGCGCGATTCGGAATTCGCCGCCGTCACCGCGTCGCTCGGTCCGCGGATCCAGGTCGAAGCCACGGCCATCGGCCGCACCCCCGAAGCTGCGCGCGCGGTCGAGGAGACGCTCCGCGCCTTCCTGGCCATGATGGCCATGGCCGAGAAACGCGGTTCCGATGCCGCCGCGCTCCTGGGCGCCGTCGAAATCCGCCGCCAGGACCGCACCGTGATCGCCCGCGTCGCTGCCACCCCCGAGGCCGCGGCGAAACTGCTGGGACAATAGCGATATGGACGGCGTGAGAATGGACAAGTGGCTGTGGTCCGCACGTTTCTTCAAAACGCGCGCGCTGGCCTCGCGGGCCTGTGAACTCGGCCGCATCGAGTCCAATGGGCAGACGGCGAAACCCGCGCGCGAGGTCCGCGCCGGCGACCGGTTGCGCGTGACCAACGACAGCGGCGAGTTTCAGATCGACGTGCTGGCCCCGAGCGACATGCGCGGCCCGGCGGCCGTGGCGCAGACGCTCTACCGCGAAACCGAGGAGAGCCGCGAACTGCGGCGGAAGGCGGCCGAAGAGCGCAAGGCCATGCCGCACTTCGAAGCCGCGAGGGTGGGCAAGCCATCGAAGCGCGACCGGCGCCAAATCGGCCGGCTACGCGGAAGAGGGTAGATACGCCAGCCCGGCGCCTACCTACCGCTGGCCGACATTCAAAGTGATGTCGTCATAAGGGCCCTGTCCCTGCACAATTGGGTCCAGGCCCACCGTTGCCGTGTACGCCCCCGCGCCGAGTTGCGGCACGCGGAAGTTGATCTGGGAAATTCCGGCGAGTTGCCCGGGGGCGGGGCCGGCAAACAGAATTTCGGCGGGCCAGTCCGGCGTGTTCGCAGTGCCGTCCGCATTCGCGATCGCGAGCGCATCCACCACGTAGCCGAAGGGCATCCGGATGCTGTTCGAGTCCGCCCCATTGCTGTGGACCTGCATGGTTGTCGGACTACTAATCTCAAACGGCACCATGCAGACGATCCGATCGGATTGCACCGAAATCAATGGTGCGGGCGTGCCGTCGAATGTTACGGAAGTACCGGCCAGCGTCGTCGCCATCCGGCCATCGGACCCGATCTGAGCGCCGGCCTGTTGCGCCGGTCCCATCCCACTCCCCGGTATCGCCAGAATTTCGCTCGGTCCGACGGTCTGGCCCGGCGACATGAGTTCCCACGGCCCTGGCGTGATCTGCTGCGGGTTCTCCACGGTAATCGGGCTTGGAACCGAGCCGTCAATTCGCGCCAGCAATGCGGAAGGGTTGTATATCTTGTCCGCAGCGTTCGTGAATCCGGTGAGGAACACGTTCCCGGAGCCATCCATGGCCATCCCGTAAGCCGAATCCGCGCGGCTGGAAAACAGCAGAGTAGCTCCGTCCGCGGACCACTCGGCCACGAACCCCTGGCCCATCCGCGTCTGGAATGGGTGGACAGTTTGAAAGTCCGGCACTAGGAAACCCATCGGTTCCTCCGAGCCCGCAATCCAAGCCCTGCCGGCTGCGTCCACTGCAATGTTCGACGCTTCGCCTATGGGCCCGTTGATGTAGCTCAGATACGCCTTGGACGAAGCCGCGGAGTCGAGTTTCAGTACGTAAGCCACCCCGGTGCAAGACCCGGAAAAGCCGGCTTGCGCCAAACCCGGGCCGCCGGCGCCAAACGACATGAAGACGCCCCCAAGCCCATAGTAATCGGCGTCGAACCCTTCGGAGCAGCCGGTGATGTATAGGTTGCCCTTGCTATCCAGCGCGACCGCATCGGCCGTCGTGCTGTAGGTTCCGCCGACGAACGATGCCTGAAGCAGGGAACTGCCTTGCGGTGACAGGCGAGCCACAAAACCGGAGTCGACGCCGGGCCAGCTCGCCCGGAACGATCCTCTTGTCACCGGGAAGTCCGCCGATTCGGTGAGGCCAACCACCGTCGCAATTCCCGAGTTATCCACCGCGATCCCCAGGCCCTCGTCGCCGCAACTCCCTCCCAACAGAGTGGAGTAGAGCAACGATCCGCCGTCGGAGGCGATCTTACTCACGAAGGCGTCTCCCACTGGCGAGACGGCCGCCTTCCACGTACACTTGTCCTTGTTGGCGGACTGAAACGCGCCGGATGTGACGGGGAAGTCGGCCGAACCCGAGTTTCCGGTCAGATATGCGTTCCCGCTCCCATCCACGGCAATTGCGAATGCCGCATCTCCGGTCGACCCGCCCAGGTACGTCGAAAACGCCAGCGTACGCCCGTCCGGCGAGATCTTCGCGAGAAACGCGGCATAAGGCGCCGCCGTCTTCGATTGCAGCGCCCCTTTGGTAACTGGGTTCCTCTCCGAAAAGTGTAATTGAGGTCGAAGCTCCGCGGATGCATGAAGTTGCAGGTGGGGCGTGGTGAAATGAGCACCTCTGGCCGATCTCGTTGTTGTGTTCTTCAGGCCCAACAACGAAGGGATCGGATTCAAGGTGCTCATCCAGACATTTATCAGAAAGCAACTGCGATTGAAAGTCCATACTGTGACTAAGGTGGTGGAACGAGAAGGCGCGATGGTGATTTACCTCGACCATCTCGGCCATCGTCTGTTGCGTTGTGGAGTGTGCCGTCATCGATGTCGGCAAGTGCACAGCGTGCGGCCAGAACGGGAATGGCGCGATCTGTCGATGCGGACTCTTCCCTTGAAACTGCGCTACCGCCCGCGTCGCGTGGAGTGTCCCCGGTGCGGGGTTCGGGTGGAGGACTTCCCGTGGGCCGAACCGTGGGCGCGCGTGACCATGGCGCTGTCCAACGCCGTGGCCGTGCTGGCGCGCGAGTTGAGTTGGCAGGGCACGGCGCGCCACTACGGGCTGAACTGGAAGAGCGTGGCCACGATAGTGAAGCGCGCCGTGGCTTACGGCCTGCGCCACCGGAAGCGCCCACCAGTCCACGTGATTGGCATCGACGAAGTGAGTCGCCGGAAGGGTCAGGTTTATCTCACGGTGGTCTACGATCTGGAACGGCGGGTTCTGCTGTGGGTCGGCGACGACCGGATCGAAGAGACGGTGAGGCCGTTTTTCACCCAGGAAATGGGCCCTCGGCGCTGCCGGACACTGCGGGTGGTGTGCATGGATATGTGGGCGACATACGCCAAGCTGGTACGGGAACACGCGCCCAACGCGCAGATCCTGTTCGATCGGTTTCACATCGTCAAGCATCTCAATGAGGCGGTGGATGCGGTCCGCCGCGAACAGTGGCGGCGGCTCACGGCCAAGCAGCGGGTGCCCTTCAAGGGGACGCGCTGGCTGCTCTTGAAGAACCCCTGGAACCTCAAAGATAGCCAACAGGAGCGCCTCTCTACGCTGGTCCGCTGGAACACGCCGCTGGTCCGCGCCTGGTATCTGAAGGAAGCCTTCCAATTGTTTTGGACCTACAAGCAGCCATGGAGGGCCGAGCAGCATCTGAGCAAGTGGATTCGCTCGGCGATGCGATCGAAACTGGAGCCGTTCAAGAACTTCGCGCGGATGCTGCGAACCCATCTCGACGGCATTCTCCCCTGGACCACGATCCGGCTGTCGAACGGAGCCGTCGAAGGTATGAACAACAAGATCAAGTCAATCAGTCATCGTTCGTTCGGATTCCGAACGGCTGAGAACTTCATCGCGGCCATCTACCATTGCTGCGCGCGTCTCCCTCTGCCGGTCGTGCGCTAATTACACTTTTCGGAGAGGAACCGGTAACTGGGAAATCCGTGGAGTAAGTGTATCCCGTAACATAGGCATTGCCTTGTCCGTCCACCGCGATTCCGGTGGGGAAGTCATAGTAACTTCCGCCAAGGTAGGTCGAGTAAATCATCTGTGTCCCGTCGCCGCTCCACTTCGTGACGAAGGCGTTCTGGCCGGGAGTGGCGCCAACGAAAACCAGGCCCGGAGATCCCGGCACGGTGGCGATGGTTTGCACGTTCTGCCGTATGGGCAGGGAAATCTTCCAGGCCGTTCCCCCGTCGATACTCACGGCGATCTCGCCCGCGGATGCGTAAACCACCTGCGGGTTGTTGGGATCCACGATCACGGTGTCCGCGCTTGCCGTTACCGCCGTGGCCTTCCAGGTGGCGCCGCCATCGCCACTTCGCATCACGCCGTTGACGGTGGCCGCGTAAATGAACGCGGGACCCGCGGCCAGAGCGAACGTCGAGCATGCGGCGGCCACGCTGCTTAGCTTCACCCATGTGTTCCCGGAATCGGTCGTCTTATAGATAGAAGTCGAGCTGGGATCGCAGAAGTTGCCGAAGGCAAAGCGATTCGTGGTGGCATATAGGACATCCGGATTGGCCGGGTCGCCGGCCAGAGAGATTACCTGTTCCGGCAAACCGGGAAGGGGCGTCCACGTCGCTCCGGAATCGGTACTGCGATAGATGGTAACCTGAGGAATCAGATTCCCGGAATCGTCGGAACGCGGATAGAGTGAAAGACCGGCGAGAACCATGGAAGGCCGCGCCGGGTTCGCTACCAGGTCGATAACGTTCCAGTGCGGCTCGTCATACCCGGGTTCGGGGTCAAGCTCACTCCACGTGGCGCCGGCGTCCTTGGTCTGAAAGAGTCCGGAGCCCGTACCTGCATAGACTATCGACGGATTGGCAGCGTCCACGACAAGCGCATTCACTTGTGCACTTGGCCCCGCATCCAGGCGATTCCAGGATTTCCCGGAATCGGTGCTCTTGTAGATAGAGCTTGATGTCCCAGCGTACATATTCCAAGGTTGCTTCGCCGAACCCGCCACAGAGAACACCGGTTCGGGAATCGCTACCGCCGCCCACGTGTTCCCGCTGTCGAAGCTGGCACGGACCGCCGCGCCACCCATCCTGGGCTGGAATCCGTTCTTCACGGGGAAGTCCGCGGAGTTAGTCTCCCCGGCAATGTAGACATTCCCGGCCGAATCCGTGGCAGCCGCCACGCCGATATCCGAAGCCTGTCCTCCAAATGGCTTGGAGTAAATCAGGGCTGGCCGGGACGCCGGCCCGGCCGCAAAGAGTTGCCATGCCCCGCACGGCAAGATGAGAAGGATCGCGAGGGAGCGCACACGGTCATTCTAACTCCTGCTTCTCCGCCGCCCGCCGCGCCCACGCCACCACCAGACGAATCTGGTCGTAGGTGAACTCGGGCGGCAGCGCCTCCCGTAGCGGCTTCAGCCATTGCGGGCCCAGGCGCTCGACGGCTTCCGCGATGGCCCGGTGCGCCTCCTCGCCAACCCAGTCCACGCGGTACTCCAGCCGGCCCTTCTCCACCAGGTCCGCCACCATGTTGACCACAGTCGTTACCTGCCGCCCGCGAATGGCGGCGATCTCCTCGAAGGTCTTGCCCTCCGCCAGCAGCCGTATGGTCTCGTCTGCCGGGGACGCCTGCACCGTCTCCCGCGCCACCGCCCGCGCGCCGTTGCGGAAGGCGTCGAACGCCGCAAAGATCTCGCTGCCGTACAACTCCGCCTTGCGCTCCCCGAAGCCGCTGACCCCCAGCAGTTCGCGCAGATTGCCGGGCTTCTTGCGGCAGAGGTCCACCAGCGACGCGTCGCTGAGCACGATGTACGCCGGCACCGCCGCGCGCTGGGCCGTGCGCTGCCGCCACTGCTTGAGGAAGTCGAACAACTCCGCGTCCGGAGTCCCGCGCGGAAGCCCAGCCGGAGCCGAAGCCACGCGCTCGGCGGGCGGTTCCTCCAACTGCGGACGTGGCACCGCCGCTGCGGGTTTGGGCTCTCGCACCGGCACCGGCGGCGACGCGGCCGCGGGTGCGACTTCCGCCTCCACCTTCCGCTTCGTCCGCTTCTTCTTCCTCTTCGCCGCAGCCGGCTCCTCCGCCGGCCCCTTCAACCACTCCGGCACGTTCCCGCAGACGTCGCACATCTCGCACCGCGTCCACTTTGGCGTCTGCCCGAAGTGCGTGCAGATCTGTAAGTGACGGCAGACGCCGCTCTCCACGAAGCGCTTCACCGCGTTGTACCGCTGCCAGCTCCGCTCCTTCTCGGCTGGATCGTTCAGTTGCCCGATGAAATACGCCAGCAGCCCCACGTCCTTCGGCTGCCACAGCATGACGCAATCCGAGGGCAGCCCGTCGCGCCCCGCGCGCCCCGCCTCCTGGTAGTACTGCTCGATGGATTTCGCCAGCGACGTGTGGATCACCGCCCTCACCGCCGGCTTGTTGATCCCCAACCCGAAGGCGATGGTGCCCACCAGCACGCGCACCTCGTCGTTCATCCACCGTTCCTGGTTGCGCCGCCGCGGGGCCGTCTCCATCTTGCCGTGGTAGGGCACCGCCGGAATCCCGCGGTCCTCCAGGTAATCCACCAGCTCTTCCACCTGCGCGATGGTGGGCGCGTAGACGATCACGCTCTCGCCCGCGTACGCCCGCAGCGCCCCCAGCAGCAGTTTGCGATGGTTGTGCTTGTCGCACTGGTGCGTTACGTAGCGCAGGTTGGGACGGTGGAAGCTGGCGATGAACTTATCGGGCTCGCGAAGCTGAAGCTGCTCCAGGATATCGTGCCGCACGCGCCGCGTGGCGCTGGCCGTGAACGCCGCGATCGGCAAATCCGGAAACTCGCGCCGCAGCGCGCTCAACGTTCGGTAATCCGGCCGGAACTCGTGCCCCCATTCGGAGATGCAATGCGCCTCGTCGATGGCGAAGAAAGCCAGCGGCACCCGCCGCAGCCAGTCGACCGTATCGGCCCGCGCCAGCCGTTCGGGCGACAGGTACAGCAGCCGGAAGGCCCCCTGCGCCGCCGCGCGCATGAGCGACCGCTGCTCCTCGGCCGGCTGCGCGCTATTGATGAAGGCGGCCGGAATGCCCATGTCGCCGAGCTGCGCCACCTGGTCCTGCATCAGCGCGATGAGCGGCGAAATCACCACCACCGTTTTCCCGAGCGCCAGCGCCGGCAACTGGTAGCACAACGACTTCCCGCCGCCCGTGGGCATGATGACCGCCGCGTCGCGCCCCGCCATGAGACTTTGAATGATGCGCTCCTGCATGGGGCGGAAGGAATCGTAGCCCCAGTAGCGCTTAAGGGCGGTGTGCAGAGGATCCACGGCTTGTTGAACCGAGTGTAGCAGCATTGGGTTGTGGGGCAGGAATGAGAGGGTGCGCCGGCTACGGGACGCCTGCGCACGGTGTGGCTGGCAGGTGCGAGGCCGTCGCCGAAACGCCCCCGGCTCCGAGTCTGGCCGCGGGTGCGCGCCGGAAGCCAACTCCCCAAGCCCGGCCTTGCCATCGCAAACCCGGCCATCGCAAACCCAACCGCGCAACCCGTCGGCCCGTCACAGGCGCCTGCCCCTGGCGGATTGTCCGGCCATCAGAAAGGTACTCGGATACCGCCCGGAGCCGCAGAGCTTGAAGGTTCCGAAATCCTTGTACCAGTCGCCATCCGGAACGTCCGGGTCTTGCGCTTTCCACTCGGCCAATTCGAACAAATCGTTTTCGGAAATCCGGCGCTCCGTCGCGCGGTCACGCAGGTGGGCCCACTTCTCTCTTGGAAGCCGTTCCCACTGGATCTTCGGCACTCGTCAACGCCCCAGGATCAGCGCCCGGAACTCGTCCACCATCCGGTCCTGTTCCTTGGGATCGTCTTTGGCGAGGTTCTCATTAAGCTTCTCGAAGAACTCCTTCTTCCGGTTCGCCTGGCTCTCCAGGCCAAGACGCACGAGCGAAGCAATCGCCTTGCTGACGCTGGTGTCGGCCGTCCCGGCGTAACGCTCCACCTCGCCCGCAACGCTGGATGGGAGGCCGACGCTGAACCGCTGCCCGGGCGTGTTCCGGCGGTTCTTCTTCGACTTGCCCGGGCCGGCTTTCCGGCTGGATCTTGACGCTCTCGCTTCTGTATGACGCATCTAGAGTCAGTATGCATCAACATGCCTCAGTTCCGCAATGCGAAGTGCGCCGCGACCGGCCTCGTCATGGCCGCGGTGGCGCCAGGAAGCGAGCTTCGAATTCAGTTCGCGACCGACGAGCGGTACCAGACATCCCCTGCGCGGTCGGTGGAAGCCATCGTCCTGGGAGTTCGCGTGAAAGCCGCGTGCCGGAGGGAAGTAACCAGGGGCAAGCTCTGGGCGATCGCCGATTCCCACCGGCGGCTCAGCAAGCGCAAGAAGGATGAACTGGGCTTGATACGGCTCGCCGAGGCCTACCCCGAGATGAAGGTTCTGTACCCCAGCGAACTGCGGGACCTACTGGACTGCGGGTAAGAAGATGCGTCGACGGGCCGTAGCAAGGAGTTACCTAGCCAAGCGGCGATGGGCCCTGATGCAGGAAACGAACCTACTTGTCTCTTCCAAAACAGTCAACATCCTTAATCGCCGCGAGAAACCTGTTTCCGGATAGACGATCCGCCGGGAGCGTCATCCCGGCACAAGTTTCCGGTAACCCCGTCTATCGGCCTAATCCGAGACTGTCGCCCACCCACATAGCACTCTGGGTGTGTAAGCTGCCAGCGCTACGTTGTCGCACAGAGGCGTTCAACGTAATCCCGTCCAGCACCTTTGGTCGCAAGGAGCTGCCAGCGGTCATTCCGATTGAATGCGGCGAACCAGGTGTCCACCCGCTCCCCTTCGACCGAATAGACCATGATGCTGCCTCGACCATTCGAAACTGTGTTGCTGCTATACCACAGGAAGCATGCTGAAGGGCCACAGTCCTGAACCCGTCTTTGGAGGTTCATCTCGCTCCGCCGATTCTCCGTAGGATGCGGCAGGTGGGGCAACGGGACCTCTGTGTACTCGGAACCGGCTTTGACATATGACCACTGGCCTAAGACCCTGTTTGGCGCAAATGGAGGGAACGTAGTCTTGTCTTGGTAGAACTCGTCTAGCGCAGCGTCATATCTGCCCGTGAAGGCAGGCCACTGGAAGTCCACGATTCCCTTGCCAGAGAATTGCAGCCATCTATGATCGAACCAGTTATCGATTTGAATAATCCAGACCTTTGCCGGTGCGTGAGGTCCAAGTATTCCTCGCAACACCGAGTTCACCAAACAGACAAAAGCCAGATCGTCGGTGTCCCCAACTGAAAGCTGCACGGTCATGATCCATTATGGTACGAGCCGAATGCGGGTGTCCCTGACCCGGGAGCGATTTGTGTGCGCGGGCCTGTGCCCACTGGCCGATATGTGGGGCTGCCGGAGAAATGGCCACTTCCGGGTTGCTCCCGAATCACTCCCCACTCGGAAACTGGTCGGGTTCGAGCGTTGCTGGCACCGAGTCCCCTTGTAGGAAACCCGGCCGCAGCAGAAACGACAAACGCGCCTGCGTCCTCTCACCCTGCCGCCGACTCCCCGGACCCGATCTCGACGGTGGAAGAGATTCGGTCAGATACCGACGCCCGCATCACGGGCGATTCGCAGCGCAAGCCCCGGCTTCAGGTTCTTACTCCCATGTACGGGAATCGAGATGACTTTTCGCTCGCCAGGTTTGGAATAGATATGGTGGCTGCCATTGATGCGCTGGAGCGACCAGCCATTCGTCTCTATCAGGCGGCACATCTCCGAACCGGTGACTGGTTTCAAACGGCTACATCCAGAATCTGGATGTTCGAGTTCGGCTCCTGTCCCTGTTCCCGCAGGACTTCACGTACCCCGGCGATGGCTTCCCGGATGTTGTGCTTCAACTCATCCACCGTTTCGCCCTGGGAGTAGCAGCCCGGAAGCGCCGGGACCTCTCCCCAAAAGCCGCCCTCCGGGTCCTCGTGGACAACAATGGCGTAGTTCTGCACAACTCATTTTCTCACAAGGAGGGCTCAGATCACACCCTCCTCACCGCCTGTCCCGTCACCGCCTCCAACATCTCCCTTACCGTCTTCCTCGTCACCGGATGCCTCAACTCCGGACACAGATCCGCCAGCGGCGCCAGCACGAACCGCCGCGTGGCCATCCGCGGATGCGGTATCTCCAGCTCCGCCGCGCGCACCACTGCCGACCCATACAGCAATATGTCGATGTCTATGGTCCGCGGCCCGTTGGGCACCGTCCGCACGCGCCCCAACACGCGCTCGATCCGCCCCACCCGCGCCAGCAATTGCTTCGGAAACAGGCTGGTCTCGGCCTCCACTACCTGGTTCAGAAACCAGCGCTGCGCGGTCATCTCCAGCGGCTCGGTTTCATACACCGGCGATTCGCGCAGCACGCGCAAATCGGCCGACGCCAACCGCTCGATGGCCGCGCGCAAGTGCCCCTCGCGGTCCCCGACGTTCGACCCCAAGCCCAAATAGACGGTCTTCAAAACAGCCCCGGCTGGCTCGTGTCGCGCCGCGGCGTCACCTTGAAGTAGTCGTACGCCAGCTCGGTCGCGGTGCGGCCGCGCGGCGTGCGGTTCAGGAAGCCGAGCTGGATCAGGTACGGCTCGTAGACTTCCTCGATGGTCTCGGGCTCCTCGGAAATCGAGGCGGCGATGGTGCCCACGCCCACCGGCCCGCCGCGGTACTTCTCCAGAATGGTCATCATGATCTTCTGGTCGATCTCGTCCAGGCCGTAGCGGTCCACGTCCAGCAGGTTGAGCGCGGTCTGCGCCACGGCGGGCGTCACGCGCCCATCGGCGCGCACCTGGGCGTAATCGCGCACGCGGCGCAGCAGGCGGTTGGCGATACGCGGCGTCCCCCGGCAGCGGCGCGCAATCTCGGCCGCGGCGTCGTCCTCGATCTCGACCTGCAGCAGCCGCGCCGAGCGGTGCACGATGGTCTTCAGCTCACCAACCTGGTACGGGTCGAGCCGCAGCACCAGCCCGAACCGCCCGCGCAGCGGCGCGCTCACCTTGCCCTGCCGCGTGGTGGCGCCGATGGCCGTGAACCGCGGCATGGGCAACGACACCGTGCGCGCGCCCGGCCCCGTGCCCACCAGGATGTCCACGCGGAAATCCTCCAGCGCGGCGTACAGCATCTCTTCCACGTCCTTGAGCAGACCGTGAATTTCGTCGATGAAAAAGACCTGCCGCGCGCGGATGTTGCTCAGGATGCCGGTGAGATCCAGTTTCTTTTGCAGCACCGGCCCCGAGGTGGCGTTGAACTCCACGCCCAGCTCTTCGGCGATGATGGCGGCCAGCGTGGTCTTCCCCAGCCCCGGCGGGCCGTAGAGCAGCACGTGGTCCATGGCCTCGCCGCGCATGCGGGCGGCCTGTATGGCGATGTCGAGGTTCTCCTTGAGCTTGGCCTGCCCGGTGAAATCGACCAGGCGGCGCGGCCGCAGACCGGCTTCGAATTGCGCTTCCTCCGGCTGCTGGCTGCCAGAAATCAGTCCCCGTTCGGGCATGCGATTACCAGCTTACCGTACCAGTTCGAGGGCGCGCCGGAATAGCGGCTCGAACTCCGCCGCCGCGCCCGACGCCTTGGCCTTGCGCACCGCGGCTTCGGCGTGGGGACGCGCGCAGCCCAGGTTGAGCAGCGCGGAGAGCACGTCCTGGTCCACTAGCGAAAGCGTCTCCGGCGCCGTGGCCGCGGCCTCCTCGCCGGCCGGCGCCGGCAGCTTGTCGCGCAACTCCAGCACCATGCGCTCGGCGGTTTTCTTGCCCACGCCGGGGATGCGCACCAGCTTGTCCACTTCGCCGCGCCGGATGGCCGGGATGAGTTCGGCCGCCGCCAGCCCCGAGAGGATCTTCACCGCCAGTGTGGGCCCGATGCCGCCCACGCCGATGAGCTTCTCGAACAGCGCCTTCTCGTCCTGCGTGAGGAAGCCGTAGAGCGCCAGTGCGTCCTCCCGCACGTGCGTGTGGATGCGCAACCGCACCTCCGCGCCCGCGTCCGGCAGGCGCGTGAAGGTGGATACCGGAATGGCCACGTCGTATCCCACGCCGCCGGTTTCCACGATGGCCTGGTTGGGATGCTTCTCGATCAAGGTGCCGCGCAGCAAAGCGATCATCAGTTCGTATTGTAGTGCGGCGCGGCAACGTGGAAGAGGCGATTCGGACGCGACGGAAGCGAGCGGCAAGACAACGGTTGACGCATCAACCCAACCCGACACATCGGAGAGGTCTTGGAAGACCGGGGGGTCCGCCTGCGCCATGAGTACTGGAGGACGGCTATGCCAAGAGTCGGCCTGACCTCCATGGAACGCGGAAGCTCGATCGTGAGCTTTCATGATTATTCTGTATTGGAACCACAACCCGACTATCGTTCGTCCTTGAATTGGAGAATCCTCATCTTCGAACTCCGGTTGCCGCTATTGCGCTCTCGCTTCGAATGACGCAGAATTACTTGGCCCTTCCGATTGAGCTTTTTCGCACTAGCCATTGAGAAGGATGTCTTGCTTGGACGGGGTCGGATCGAGAACACGGTGGTAGCCGGGCGGGCAGAATCACACCATGGATTCCGATATGGCGTCGCAAAAAGGCACGGCCACTGAGCGGTGGGATATTTTCCTTTCTTTCGCCAGTAAGCGACGCGCGGATGCTTGCGCCTTTTACGATGCGCTAAGTGCGCACGGACGAGTTTTCTGTACGGCGGTTGAGCAAGGCGCTTTGACAAACTGGGCGACCGATATTCGACGAGCTCAGCAGAACTCGGACAGCTCAGTGATTCTCGTCTCGACCGAAAGCCAGACGGCCTATTATCAGCAGGAAGAGGTTGCGCTTGCGATATCTCTATCGAGGGATGCCCGGGGTTCCCATAGGGTTATGCCGGTCTACCTGGATGGACGGCCCAAGGCGACTGAGTGGAATCTGTACGGCATTCATGTCCTCCAGGATGTTTCGGTCCCCGAAGTCGGGGGCATACAGGCTGCCGCCGATCGTGTTCTTCTTCGGCTCGGATTGGTCTCTTCCCCGCCGACAGGTGTCCGGGAAAAGGCATCTCAGGCATCCGTGGAACACACCCACGTCTTGAGTAAATTTCCGAGGTCCCCTCGGGTCGAACCCTTTCTAATCGACATATCGTTGATTCGGGAATGTGCCAATTCAATTTCGCCCTCCGATGCTGTACTGGTGGTAATGGATGCCAACCGTTTCCGCCTGGAGGCCGACGAAGATGCGGGTTTGATCGAGCGAGGCTCGGTGCCGCCTTCACTCGCCGAGCCATATGTGTATTGGACTGGCGTGTTCAATGAGGCGGCCAGCCAAGGTCCAAGAATGTTGGCAGCGCTGCTGCTCTCAATAAATGACTCGCAGTTCAAAGCCCGCGCTAGGACAGCGAAGACGAAGATGCTCAACTACTTGGAGGCGTTGCCCCCAAGTCCCGATTACCAAAGCGCCCCGGTCTAGTCCGGGGGGAAAACGGATAAGGGAATATGTTACGGTTCTCCGGAAGCAAGGCTATCTCCACGAGGCTCAGGGGTTTCCGCCACTGGGCCTTTGCCCTCCCTACATCGCTACTTCTGATCTTGGTCCTGATCGGAAGTGGTTTGGCGCAACAACTGTCCGACACAATCGACCCGGTAGCTCAAGATGTGATCCGCGAGGTATCCCGCTACTTTGCCGATACCCCCGTACTCGATGCCCACCTTGCCGGGATAGGATTCCAACCGAATCGGCAGGACGCCAGTTGGCGCCGCATGCCGGCGGTTCGCAAGATCGAAACGGCCTATCTTGCCGCTCAAAGTCTCTCTCAGGGCGACGCCGATCGCCTTCTCTCGCGACTGGCCAAACAAACGGTTACCGCGTACGAATCCGCCCGATCCGTGCCCACCATCGTTGAACTCAGCGCTCACGATACGCCGGACCCCTTGCGTTTCGCCGCTATCGCAAAGCCTCTCGATCCCGCGGTCTGGAGCCCGCCGCCCCTCGCCCAAAAGGCGATCCTCGAGATTTCCCGATACGTCGATGGCGGTTCGCTCGGCGGAACCGCCAACCTGATGCAGTTCTATCTCCAGGTCCCAGGGCGGGATGCCTACCAGATCCTGAGAACCAGCCGCGACAGCGCAGAGGCAATCAAGAGGGCCATGACGTACGTCCCGGAGGCGGAACGTAAGCCAAGAATGACGCGCATCATCGATGACCTTGCCCAGTCGCATCCCGATGTGAAGAGGGCCCCCGCGTTGATCGCGTTTCTGAACGACGCCAATGCCACCGATGGCACGACGTCTCCAAGCGGCCGGGGCGACGGACCCGAGGACGGCGACACCACCACGGCTGTTACCCGCCCGGGCACCAATCCAGGAGGCCGCAACGGCGCCACCGGTGTGCAACCCAGTAACGGTCGGGCGAATACCGCCGATGTTCAGGCACTGCGGAGAGGAATTGCGAACGGATGGGTGGTGACGCGTAATCCAAGCGGAAAGATCTTCGTCCACGCGAGTAGTTCGGGAGGATACTTGCGCGACCTGAAATACCTGGTTGAAGAGAGCGCCGACGGGCGTACGTGGACCGTACATCTGCCGGAGCCAGGAAACCGTGAGACTCGATACGGCCGAACGGTCGGTGTGATTGAGAAGCCGGAAAGCGTCGAAGTGGGCTCTTGCAGTTGTATGTGATCGGCAGTCCAATAGCCGCGCAACGCTAGGAGTAGTTTTCGTTCGAGAACGTCAACACTTCGACGGTCGGGCAGTGCACGCCTTCGCGTAGATTCGTCGACGAAGTGCCGCTGTGGGCCTCTATGAGTACACGTGAAAGTCCACTCGGACGCCCGCTGCTCAGACCGCTTGACAGGTGACGAGCGCCAGCCGCGGACAGCTGCGGAGGCTGAGGCGGTGGAACGGATCTTCGGGCTTCTTCGGGCCGGGAGAATTGAGTGGCTGTCCAGCACCGCCCTGGAGGCGGAGACCGGCGGCAACCTGGACGCGGAGCGAAGGTACGAAGCCGATGTGCTCTTGACGTTGGCGACCGGCACGGTTCCGCTGGACAGCCGGATCATCCAGCGCGCTGTGCACCTCGAAGCCTTGGGGTATGGCCCCTTCGATGCGCTACATCTGAGCTGCGCCGAGGCCGGTGCCGCCGAGGTTCTGCCCACCACCGATGATCGATTCAGCAGGCGGGCCGCCCGTGGTATCGGCTCGCCGCGCATTCGCGCCTTGAACCCGATAGAATGGTTACGGAAGCACAAGGTATGACTCCCGTCGAAAACATGACCGACGAACAGTTCGACCGCTATGCCCTCGATGTCCTGCCGCTGGAGCTCGGGCCCGATGGCCTCGCGCGCTTCCTGCGGCTCAACCGCTCCGGCAAGGGAGACTACACCCGCGATCGGATGCAATGGCAGAAGGATCTCAGCGTCGCCGCAATTGTGGCTCCTCTCAACCCCCCGCCCGGCCGCTAGGCCCCGCCCGCCCACTACAATAGTCTCTTGGCACGCCGACGTTTCTTCGTAGACGCGATTCACTCGGGAGCCGCCGAGCTCCGCGGCGAGGAGGCCCGCCATCTCTCGCGCGTGCTGCGCGCCGCCGAGGGCCAACTCTACGAGATCTCCGATAACCGCTCCGCCTACCTCGCCCGCATCGAGGAGGCCCGCGGCGACCGCGTGCTTTTCCGCGTGGTCGAGCCGCTCGCGTCCGCGCCCGCGCCCGTGCGCATCATGCTTTGCGCCGCGCTCATTAAGTTTGACGCCTTTGAGTGGATCGTCGAAAAGGCCACCGAACTGGGCGTCGAGCGGATCCTTCCGGTCAACACCGCCCGCTCCGACAAGGGGCTCTTCGAAGCCTCGGTGAAGCGCCGCGAGCGCTGGGTGCGAATCGCCCGCGAAGCCAGCCAGCAGTCGCGCCGAACCCACTTGCCCGATATCCTGCCCGCCGCCGGCTTCGAACACTGTCTGGCGGCCGAGGCCGACCACCGCTATTTCCTGGACGAAGAAGCCGTGCCGCCGCTGCTCGGCATCCTGCCGCAGGCACGCGCCGCCACCAGCCGCGTGGCGCTGCTAGTCGGCCCCGAAGGCGGCTGGACCGGCGTGGAGCGCGACCGGGCAGCCGAGGCGGGGTGGCTTGGGGCATCGCTGGGGCGCGGCGTGCTGCGCGCGGAAACCGCCGTGGTGGCGGCAATCGGTATCGTGGTGGGCGCCTGGATGGTGGCGTAGTACGGGCCGCCTCACGCCACCGATATCGCGGTCCAGAGCGCCTCGATGTCGCGCCATTCGGTCCGAATGTTCCCCACGGCTACACGAATCGTGAACCTGCCGCCCAGCACCGTGTGCGATACGAAGAACGCGCCCGTCTCGTTGATGCGGCGCATCAGCTCCCTGGTGGCCTCGTCCCCTTGCCGCACCCGGAAACACACCAGGCCCATGTTCACGGGCGCCACCAGTTCGAAGCGCTCGCTTTCGGAAATCCGCCCGCCCAGCCAGGCCGCCATCTCCAGGCCCCGGCGCAGCACGGCGGCCAGCCCGTCCCGGCCGAAATAGCGCATCACAAACCACAGCTTCAGTGCACGGAAGCGGCGTCCCAGCGCCAGGCCGTAATCCGAGTAATCGACGGCCCCTTGCACGTCCGTCTTCAGGTATTCGGCGTCGAGCGCAAAGGCGGCCCGCACCGTCTCGGGGTCGCGCGTGTAGAAGAGGCCGCACTCGATCGGCACCGTCATCAGTTTGGGCGGATTCACCACGAACGAGTCGGCCTGCTCCACTCCGTCGAGGAAATGGCGGCACTCCGGAAGCACGCCCAGCGCGGCTCCATAGGCGCCATCGACATGCAGCCAGATGCCATGCGTGCGGCAGATGGCGGCGATCCCGGCCACCGGATCGATGGCCGTGCTGGAGGTTGTGCCCACCGTCGCGGCGGCGAAGAACGGCGTCAGGCCCCTGGCCAAATCCGACCGGACCGCCTCGGCTAGCGCGTCGCTTCGCATGCTGAATCGCGCGTCGGTAGCGATGTGCCGGACGTTGGCCCGTCCCACGCCCGCCGTGATGGCCGCCTTCTCCACCGAAGAGTGCGTATGTTCGGATACGTAGGCCACCAGGCGGCCGGACGGACCCGCCTCGCGGCTTTCCGGCTCGGCGCGCTGGCGGGCGGCCACGATGGCCTGCAGCGCCCCGCTCGAAGCGGAATCGACGATCATCCCAAACCACGAAGGCGGCAGACCCAGCCAGTCGAGCACCCATCGCACGGTAATCCGCTCCAGTTCCGTGGCCGCCGGACAGCTCTTCCACAGCATGGCGTTCACGTTCAGCGCCGCGCTGAGGAGTTCGCCGAGTATGGCGGGAGCCGACGACGAAATCGAGAAGTACGCGAAGAAGCGCGGATGATTCCAGTGGGTTATGCCGGGAAGCACGGCCTGCGTGAAATCCTGCAGGATCTTCTCCATCGGCTCGCCCTCGATCGGCGCCGCCCCTGGCAGCCGCCGCTGCAGGTCTCCCGGCTTCCAATTGGCGAGCACCGGATACTGCCGGGGATCCTCGATATATGTGGCAATCCAATCGATCAGTTCCTTGCCGTGCCGGCGGAACTCCGCGGGCGGCATGTCGAGGGTCGCTTGAGGCGTGTCATCCGTCATGCAAGCGAGTATACCCCGGTGCGACCGCGCTGCGGATTGCTTTCTTAGCTATCTCACGCCAGGCTGGTGGCATAGTCTGCCACAAATGGCTGAACGCGAGGTGGTATATTGCGTCAATGGAAATCGATGAGACAGATTGCCGCATACTGGACATACTTCAGAAGGATGGCCGCATCTCCAATCAGGACCTGGCGGATCGGGTTGGCCTGTCGCCATCTCCGTGCCTGCGGCGGACCAGGCTTCTCGAAAGCGCCGGAGTCGTGCGGAAGTATGTCGCCCTCTTGAACCCGTCCGCCGTGGGGCGGGAATTGCAGGCCATCGTGCAGGTGCGCCTCGACCATCAGACCGGCCCATCCGTGGACCGTTTCGAGAAGGACATTCTCAAGTACCCGCAGGTATTGGAGTGCGATTTGACAGCCGGCGATTGGGACTACATACTGCGCGTCGCCGTGCGCGATCTCGCGGAGTTCCGCGAATTCTGCGTGAACAAACTGTCGCGGATCGGCGGCGTAGCCAACGTCAAATCCAACATCAGTATGAAACAGGTCAAGTACTCGACCGCGCTTCCGTTGGACTCATAGCGTCGCCGCGGGTAGCTGCGCGCGCCCCTTACAATGGAGTTGTGGTCTTTGGGCTCGGGCTAACCATTTTCCGCTTGAACAACCTCCTGCTCATCTTCTTTCTCTGGGTGCAGTGGCGCGTCACAGCTAACCTGTTCCGCCTAGCCCGGCGCCGCTACTCCGGCCCGCCGCTGGCGGCGGCCTGTGCAGCGCTCCTGGTCTTCGGCCTGCTGGCGATCTTTGGCTTCCTGCTCGGCATGCCGGTGGAATTCGGCTTTCTGCGGGTTCCAGGCAAACTTTACATCCTGTCGAGCGCGGCATCCCTCACTTACTTTGCCCTGGCTACGACGGCCCTGGCCGTGTCGTGGACGCAGCGCCACATCCGCGCGCGATTCGCCGCCCGCATGAACCCCGGCCGCCGCCGCTTCCTGAACGTTGCCGGCGGCGCCGTGATGGCCTCGCCGCTGGCCGCTCTCGGATACGGCTTCCTGGCGCGCACCGATTTTCGCGTCCACGAAATCGACGTGCCCATCGCCGCGCTGCCCGCCCAGTTCGATGGCCTGCGCATTCTGCAACTCAGCGACATCCACTTGAGCGCGTTTCTGACCGAGCGCCAGTTCGCCCGCGTCATCGACGCTTCGAACGAACTGGGCGCGGGGCTCGCCGTGGTCACGGGCGATCTGATTTCCGGCCCGGGCGATCCGCTGGACGCCTGCATCCGCCAACTGGCCCGCCTCCGCGCCGCCGCCGGCATCTTCGGCTGCATGGGCAATCACGAACGCTATATAGACGGCGAAGCCTACGTCCAGGCGGCCGCCGCGCGCTACGGAATCCGCTTCCTGCGCGGCGAGGCCAGTGCTCTGCGCTTCGGCGACGCCACGCTGAACCTGGCCGGCGTCGATTACCAGCCCAAGGCGGAGAAGGCCTCCTACCTGCGCGGCGCCGAAACGCTGCTCGCGCCCGGCGCCGTGAACGTGCTGCTATCGCACAGCCCCGACGTGTTTCCCGTGGCCGCCCGGCAAGGCTATCAGCTCATGCTGTCGGGCCACACCCACGGCGGGCAGGTGACCGTGGAAATTCTGGAGCAGACCCTAAACCCCGCGCGGTTCTTCACGCCCTATGTCCACGGGCTGTATCGCATCGGGCAGTCCGCCGCCTATGTGACCCGCGGCATTGGTACCATTGGCATTCCGGCGCGAATTGGCGCGCTTCCGGAGATAACCGTCGTGAGACTGAGAAAGGCATAATCCAGCGGCCCCGTGCGCTACCTGATTCTGAGCGACCTACACGCCAACTGGCATGCGCTGGAAGCCGTGGTGCGCGCCTCCGAAGGCCTCTACGACGAGGTGCTTTGCTGCGGCGACCTGGTGGGTTACGGTGCCGATCCCAACGCCGTCACCGAGTGGGCGCGCGCCCATTTCGCCGTGGTGGTGCGCGGCAATCACGACCGCTCCTGCACTGGCATCGACAGCATGGAGTGGTTCAACCCCATTGCCCGCCAAGCCGCGCTATGGACGCAACGCGCGCTCACCGCCGAAAACGCCGACTACATCCGCGCCCTGCCCAAGGGCCCGCTGCTGGTAGGGAATTTCGAGTTGGTGCACGGCGCCCCCTTCGACGAAGACGAGTACGTGATGGCGCCCAGCGAGGCCGCGCAGGCGTTCGGCTACCTGGAACGGCGCGTGGTATTTTTCGGCCACACCCACGTGCAGGGCGGCTTCATCTGGAACCGCTCGCGCGTCGAGAGCATCCCCCGCACGCCGCTGCGCAGCGATAGCGAGACCTTCACCATCGACGCGGATTGCGCCTACCTTATTAATCCCGGCTCCGTGGGCCAACCGCGCGACGGCGACCCGCGCGCCGCCAGCGCCATCTACGATCCCGAACTCCAGGTGGTGACCTTCCACCGCACCGCCTACGACGTAGCCGCCGCGCAGCGCCAGATTCACAACTCCGATTTGCCGCCCATCCTGGCCGACCGCCTCGCCGCGGGACGATAGGCGAGCGCGCACCCAGAACCGCGAGCGTCAGCGAGCGGCCCGTGGCCAGCACAGGCCCACGCCAGTGCAATCAAGTCCGCGCGAATATTTTCCTACTGCGGCGCCTTCCTGACGCCTCCCGGGCCGCTCGCTGACGCTCGCGGTTCCGTGTAGGTGCGCAGCCGCTATACTGGGCCTGATGAAGCCCCTGCTCTTTCTGTTCGCGTGCGCCGGGTTTGCCGGGCTCGCCCAGACTCCCCCAACGTTTGTTCCCTACAAACCGAACACCTCCTCCGTTCCGATCCTGATCCACAATGCCGACGCGGAGTACATGTCCGAGGCCCGCCCGGCGGGGCTTCAGGGAACGGTCTATCTGCACTTGGAAGTCAGTCCTGAGGGCAAGCCGGAGAAAGTTCAAGTGATGCATGGCCTCGGGTTGGGCCTCGACGAAAAAGCAACGGAAGCTGTCAAGCAGTGGCAGTTCAAGCCAGGCACCACGGACGGGCACCCGTAGCGGGTGGTGCAGTCGGCCGAGGTCCAGTTTCTTCTCGATGGCGCCGGGCCGTGGCGCATCCGCCAAGCCGCCTACAGAGTCGTTGGGAAGTCCACAGAAGTCCGTGTCAAGCCGGTTCTAACCAGCTACACGAGTCCGGGCCCCACTGGCTGCCCGGCCGATGGAGGTGCCGCAGTCGTGGATTTGTGGATCGGCGAAGACGGACGCCCGCGCGACATCAAGCCGCAGCGTCCTGGCGACCCTATGAACGAGGCCGCCGCCAAGGCCATCGAATCTTGGCAGTTTCGTCCGGCACGGGCTAATGGCGAGCTGAGGGGCGCCGCCGCGTCCATCCAGTTTGAGTGTGGGGGCTCCCCGACCCTCGTTCCCGATTCTCCGGTCTACCGGGTCGGAAACGGTGTCTCTGCCCCGGTCTTGAATCACAACCCAGAGCCAGACTACTCCAAGGAGGCGCGCGAAGCCAAGCTCCAGGGCGACGTGGCGCTCGCCGCAGTCGTCGACTCCACCGGCCACCCTACGCGGCTGCGAGTCGTAAAGACACTGGGGATGGGCCTGGATGAGAAAGCTATGGAGGCCGTGTCACAGTGGCGGTTCAAGCCGGGCATGAAGGATGCCAAGCCGGTCAGTGTTTTCACTCAGGTCTCGGTCGGGTTCCGCCTGCAGTGACCCGCCCCCCTCACCCCTGCGCCAACTCCACCGCCCGGCACAGCCCGATCAGCGGCAACTCCGGCACAAACGCGTCGAACACGCCCTCTTCCTCGAACAGCCGCCCGAACCCGCCCGTGCCCAGCACCACCGGCTTGTCCCCGGCGAAATGCACCTCGGTGACCGCCCCGGCGAGCGCCCGCACCGTCGCCAGCGTGCCGTAATATAGGCCCGATTGAATGCTCTCCACCGTCGAACGGCCCAGCAACTCGGGCGGCCGCACGATCTCCACCGCCGGCAGGCGCGCGGTGTTCGCCTCGAGCGCCGCCATCGAGGTGTGAATGCCCGGCGTGATAATCCCGCCCAGGTATTCCTTATCGCGCGAAACGGCGCACAGCGTGGTCGCGGTGCCGAAATCCACGATCAGCAGGTTGCGGCCCGGAAACCGCGCCATGGCGCCGATGGCGTTGGCAATTTTGTCGGCGCCCACTTCGAGCGGATTGCGGTAGCGGATCCTCAGCCCCGTCCGCGCGCCCGGCTGCAACACGAACGGCTCGAAGCCGAAGTACTTGCGGAAGCAGTTGCGCAGCGAGTGGACCACGTCCGGCACCACGGAGCAGATCGCGGCCATCGAAACCGCCGCCGGGTCCACGCCGTTCTCGCGCAGCACCGCGCGGAAAAACGTGCCGTACTCATCCGACGAGGCGCGGATGTTGGAGGTTCGGCGGAAGGTGGCGCGCAGGCCGGCGCCCTCGAATACGCCGCCGAAGATCTGGGAATTGCCGACATCGAGACAAAGCAGCATAGGGGCCTCTCACCGTTCTTTGTGGGGCAGGTTGTCAACCCGCGGCCGGTTGTTAACCGGCCTGGGCGGCGATGGCACATTATCGATCAGCCGCACGCTTTCGATCCACGCCGCCACGAAGCGCCGGCCCCAGTGCTCCTCCACATATTCGACCGTCAGGCCCGCCGCTTCGATCATGGCGCTGGCTTCGGCGGGGCTCGCGGCCGCGGTCAGCGCGCGGTACAGGCAGGCCGCCCGCTCCACGCCCGCCTCGCTCAGCAGCCGGTTGCGCGAGCTTTCGGCCAGCCCCGAAGCCGCGCGCACGGTGGCGCAGGGCACGATTTCGGTGGGGATGAACAAATCCTCCACCATGCGCGTGACGGTCTGCAATTGCTGGAAATCCTTCTCGCCGAAATAGGCGCGGTGCGGGCGCACCAGGTTGAGAAGCTTCAGCACCACGGTCATTACGCCCTGCAGAAACCCCGCCCGGCGCGCGCCTTCCATCAGCTCCGTGATCTCGCTGGCTTCGATGCGGAACGCGTAGCCCCGCGGATACAAGTCGGCCGCGCCGGGCGCCAGAACGTCATCCACGCCGAGGGCTTCGAGCATCTCGATGTCGCTCTCCATGGGCCGCGGGTAGCGCTCCAAATCCCGCGGGTCGTTGAACTGCGTGGGGTTCACGAAGATGCTCACCACGGCGATCTGGTTTTCCGCGCGGCAGCGTTCCACCAGCGCGGCGTGCCCGCAATGCAGCGCGCCCATGGTGGGCACGAAGCCTACGGTGCGGCCCTCGCCCCCAATCGCATCACGCCGTTTTCGCCACACTCCCACCGTATTCCAAACCCGCATCATTCGTAAGCCTCCTCGTTGGCCGGGAACGCACCAGCCCGCACGGCTTTGACGTAACTGCCCATCGCATCGGCAACCACGCCCGCGCCATCGGCGAAGGTGCGCACGAAGCGCGGCTTGAAATCGGCGTTCATGCCCAGCAGGTCGTGCAGCACGAGGATCTGCCCGTCGCACGCCGCGCCCGCGCCGATGCCGATGGTGGGGATGCTCAGCGCTGCAGTCACCTCTCCGGCCAGCGCGGCGGGGATGCACTCCAGCACCATCGCGAACGCGCCCAGTTCCTGCAGCGCGCGAGCCTGCCGCAGGATCGCCTGAGCCGCTCGCTCGCCGCGCCCCTGCACGCGGAATCCGCCGTAGGCGTGCACCGATTGCGGCTGCATGCCGAGGTGCCCCATCACCGGGATGCCGCTTTGGGTGAGGCGCCGGACCACGTCCTCGTGCCCGTCCACGCCTTCGAGTTTCACGGCGTGGGCGCCGGCGGCGACCAGTTCGCGCGCCGCCTCCAGCGCTTCGCCGACGCCCTTGCGGAAGGAGAGGAACGGCATATCGGCCACCACCAGTTTGCCGCCCGCGCCGCGCGCCACCGCCTCGGTATGGAGGCGCATCATGGCAACCGTGGCGGAGAGCGTGGACGGGTGGCCGTGCACCACCATGGCGGCGCTATCGCCCACCAGGATGCCGTCGATGGCGGTGGCCGCGAGCAGCCGCGCGAATGTGTAATCGTAGCAGGTGACCATGGAGAGCTTGCGCCCCTGGGTCTTGGCCTGCGGGAAATCCGCCGCGGATGCGCGGCATGGCGAGGTGCAATTCGGTTGATTCGGCATTGCCTTGGTACCTGTCGAAACGATCAAGTCCCGGACTTACATGCGGCCTCGATGGCACGCGGGAACGGTAGTCGCCGCTGGTGTCGGCGCTAGGGAAATTGTAGCAAGCGGCGGGGGGCCGGACGCTGCCGAAAGGCAAAACCGCCACGCTGTGGCGGTTTCTGAAAATCGCCTCTGATTCTAAAGGGCTTATTTTCAAAACCGCTACGCTGTAGCGGTTTTGCCGACCAGGGCGCTCGCGCAGTGCTTCGGCGGAGTAGAATTCGGGTGATGCGGATTGTCCTTTTGGCGTTGATCGCGGCGTGCTCGTGGGGGCAACCCAGCGTTAAGATTCGCTATCTCTCCGGGCGGCCATCTGATCGTTTCAAGGAGGCGGATCGGCACTTGCAGAGGGCCCAGCAAGTGGCTTGGCGGGAGATCGGGACTCCGGAAGAACGCGCCGTTGTGGAAGCCGTCACTGGAGGTTACCGCGAGCATTTCCAGCCGGTCATCGGTTCCGAGCCGAAGATCGCAACGCTGACGGACGGAGGCAAGGATATCCTGGTGGCCAGGTGGACCACGCCGGGCGGCCAGAGCGCACTGCCAGAATTGACCGTGTGGGACACGCCGGAAAACACTTACTACATTTTCCGGCTGCCGCCCGGCAGTTGGTCGAGCAGTACAGCCATTCGTTCCACGTTCGAGAAGTTGCTCTTGCCCTCTATACCGGACGGGAAAAAGCCCAGGGCGACAGGTGTCGTATTGGAGATTGCCCGAAATCCGCTGACCGGGCGATGGGCCGGCAGCGGCGGCTTGCAGATCGACTATCCCCCTACGCAATTCGATTTCGGCTTAATGAACTGGCTGGATCTCTGGGAGACGCCCGCTGCGAGCTACGTTTCCGCCGCGTTTAACAAGCACGATTTCGCGTTTCGCTTTCCTGAGAACATGCGATGGATCGCGGAGCGGTTTCCACCACTGGAATCGAGGGTTGGGCAGTGGGGCAAGAAGCGGATACTCGATGAACTGAGCCCTGGCGGAGTTGCGGAGCGGGATAGGGATCGCGTACTTGCGCGGGAACTCGTGAAACGCGACCTGACCGGCGAGGAACTGCTTGCGGTTCTCGAAAGCCGGCGGGGCCACGAGTACGGGGACGTGCTGGAGGCCGTCGTCGAAGCAGGTCTGGCGCCCCGGCTGGCCGAAGCGATTCGCAAGTATATCCGGGAGTATCCGGGGGGCTACCCGAGGGGAATCGGCGAACCCTTCGGCATCGTTAGTCGCGCCGAAGGCGTGAACTTCACCGATGCCGCGCTGGACGTGCTGCGCCAGCACCCCGGCGCCTACGCGGCGTTCCGATATGCCGCCGCACAAGGCACAACGCCGGCCGATTATCGCACCTTGAAAGAACTGCCGTGTCCGGACGATTACGTGCCCGCGCGCCTCCTGGCGTTGGCGGATATGCGCAAGCGCCTCCGCCTGGACGAAGACGGCAATCCACTGCCGGCGAAGTAGTCTCCCGTCCGCCTGCCGCCAAAGTGGACGCCGGGGGTGCGTGCGCTTACAATCAATTCTTAGAGCTTTCGGATAATAGGGTCGCTGTGTTCCTTTTCAGGCGTGTCGCCTTTCCAGTAGCGTTCGCACTCACTCTTCCGGGATTCCCGCCCCCGTCACACGCCGCGGCGCGGAACTCCTGGTTACTGGACCCCGCCGAATTGCACGTCTCGGTGCACGGCAGGATGCTCACCTGCGCGGACTGCCACGAGGACATCTTCAAAGCGCCGCTCCATCCCGATCCGCACAAGACTGCCGCGCCAGCGCCGGATTCGGCTCGCGCCGAAATGTGCCGCTTGTGCCACGCCCCGGTTTACGAGGGTTTGAAGGCCAACCGGCACGGCCAGATGGCGCAGATCGACCCCGTGCAGTTCCGGGACTGCGTGACCTGCCACAACCCCCACGCCGATGCCGGGGCGCAGAACACTGGCACGGGGCGGGTCGATCCGGGCAGGAGCCTTCGGGAACAGTGCGGGGCGTGTCACGAGCCGCGAAGCGCGCTGCCGAAGCGCCCGGCCTCGGAGGAGCAGTGTCTGGGCTGCCACCTGCTGGAGGCTGACGGCGCCGAGGCGCCCGCGCGAATCTCGCAACTCTGCCTCCACTGCCACGGAGACCAGGGCGGCGAAGCGCAGCGGATCACGGTCGGGCTCGCTCCGCCGATTGACGAAGCGGCCTACCGGAGCACTGTCCACGCAGGACAGGCGTGCACCGCATGCCACACCGGCGCGGCGGCGTTTGGGCATGGCGGCCAGGCGCGGGTGGATTGCGGCGGGTGCCATGCCCACGCCGCGCCGCATTACTCCAGGTTCCCGGACAGCCCGCACATCGGTGTGGAGTGCCTCGCCTGCCATGTGGCCGCGCCGAAACAGGCGGCCTCCGGCCATGCCATCTCGAAGGCCGTCAGGAGAGAGGCTTGCCAGCGATGCCACGCGCCGGGAAACCGGGTGGGCGCGGCAGCGATGGTGCTGCCAGGAAAAGGCGTGCTCTGCATGCCGTGCCATGTCGCGACGCCCACGGCGACGGACGCCACCAGCATCGGCGGGCTGAGCATTTTTCTGCTCGGCGTTGCGGCGGCATTTTCGGTGTGGCTCACGGGCCGCTTTCCGGGGCGCGGGTTCGCGGGCCGGGCGGCGCGGGCGGCGTTTTCGCGGCGGGGCGTCGCGGCGATTAAGGGGCTGCTTCTCGACGGCATCCTGCAACGGCGGCTCTACCGCCAGTCGCGCGTGCGATGGGCGATTCACGCTGGGATCCTGTTGCCGTTCCTGTTCCGGTTCGCGTGGGGCATCGCGGGTCTGGTAGCGGCCAATGTGTGGCGGCGCTCCACGTGGTACGAGTTTCTGCTCAACGTCAACCACCCGGCGACGGCGCTGCTTTTCGATCTCACCGGATTGTTGGTGCTGCTGGGCGCGGCGGCGGCCGTGGTGCGCGGGATCGTGAAGCGGTCGGAGCGTCTGCCATCGCTTCCCGGACAGGACTACGCGGCGCTGGGCCTGATCGGCGGCGTGATGATCGTGGGGTTCGCGCTGGAGGGCATGCGCATCGCCATGATCGGCGTCGCCTGGAGCGCACCGGGCGCTTTCATCGGCTACCCCATCAGCCGTCTGTTCGCGGGTTGGCAGGCGGTGCCCGTGGCCTACGGCTACGTGTGGTATCTGCACGCCATATTGACGGCAGCGTTCGCAGCCTACCTGCCCTTCAGCCGCATGTTCCATATTCTGGTGGCGCCGGTGTCGCTGGCGATTCGAGGGGCGAAGGAGTTGTCATGATTGACGAGCGCATCAAAGCTGACTTGATCCGGATCGTGGGGGCGCAGAACTACACCGACAACCTGATCGATATGGTGTCCTACTCCTACGACGCATCCGAGCACTGGGCGCGGCCCTCGTGTGCGGTATGGGTGGAGACCACGGCGCAGGTTTCCGAGGTCATGAAACTGGCCAACCGCGAGAAGATTCCGGTCACGCCGCGCGGCGCCGGCACGGGCCTTTCGGGGCTATCGGTGCCGGCGCACGCTGGCATCGTGATGGACCTGACGCGCATGAACCGCATCGTCGAACTGCGCATCGAAGACCGGCTGGCGGTGGTGCAGCCCGGGCTGGTTTACGCCGATCTGGAAAAGGCGCTGGCGCCGCACGGCTTCTTCTTTCCGCCGGACCCATCGAGCGGAAAAGTCTGCACCATGGGCGGAACGGTGGGCACCAACGCGGGCGGCGTGAAGGGCGCCAAATACGGCACCACGCGCGATTACGTGCTGGGCCTGGAAGTGGTGCTGGCCGATGGCCGCATCATGCGCACCGGCGGCAAGACCATCAAGAACGTCTCCGGTTATGACCTGACGCGATTGTTCGTGGCGTCTGAAGGCACGCTGGGCGTGGTGACCGAGATCGCCCTCAAGATCAACCCCAAGCCCACCGCGACCACTACCGCCATGGCCACCTTCAACGATCTGGAGGACGCGGGGCGCGCCGTAGCCGAGGTGATGCGCAGCGGCATTCTGCCCAGCGTGCTGGAGATTCTGGGGCGCGAGACTATCGTAGCTATCAATCAGAATACCGAGCTGAACCTGCCCGAAGTGGAAGCGCTGCTGCTGTGCGAAACCGATGGCTACACCAAGGGCGAAACCGATTTCCAGATGGCGAAAGTGGTGGAGGTATTCCGCCGTAACAACCCCGGAATCGTCAAGCTGGCCGCCTCGGCGGATGAGGCCGCCGAGTTGTGGCAGGCGCGCAAATCGGCCTACGCCGTGCTGGCCCGCATCAAGACGCACTTCGTGCTGGAGGACGTGACCGTGCCCATCGGCCGCGTGCCGGCACTGCTCAAGGGCATCCAGGCGATTGCCAAAAAGCACTCGATCCAAATCGCCACCTTCGGCCACGCGGGCGATGGCAACCTGCATCCGCAGATCCTGTACGATGGCTACGACCCCGAGCAGGTGCGTGCCATGGAAGCTGCCAGCGACGAGTTATTCAAGCTGGCGATCGAACTGGAGGGGACGCTCACCGGCGAGCACGGCATCGGGCTTTCGAAGGCCCGCTACATGACGCTCGAACACGACGCCGTGGCGCTCGAAATGATGCGCACGGTGAAGCGGGCGTTCGACCCCAACAACATCTTGAACCCGGGAAAGATGGCGCTGGACGCCGCCTAGGAACGGAGACGCGATCATGGAAGCCAAATACGATTTCGAGCGCAAGTACCGGGAACAGATCCTGCGCTGCTCGCGCTGCGGATTCTGCCAGGCGGTGTGCCCGGTCTACGGCGCCACGCTGCGGCCGGGATTGAACGCGCGAGGCAAGATGCTGCTGCTGAAGGAAGTCATGGACGGGCGGATCGAGCTTTCAAGCGAGTTAGTCGAGACCTTGTTCCAGTGCACCACCTGCGCCAGTTGCACGCACAACTGCCCGTCGGGCGTCGAGGTGCCAGAGATCATCAAGGTGGCGCGCAAGGACATGGTGAATATCGGACACTGCCACCCTGCCTTCACCGGCATGCACGAGGTGCTGCAAAAGCACGACAACATCTACGCCGAGGACGAAGCCGAGGATTTCGGGCGCAAGAAGAAGACCAAGGCGCGCTACGTGTTCTTCGCCGGATGCGTGGGGCTGTATCGCGAGACCGAAGCCACCGAGGCCGCGCTCGCCGTGCTGGATAAGTTAGAGGTGGATTACACGCTGATCGAAGAGGCCTGCTGCAGCGGCGTGCTCGAAGACGTGGGATTTCCACTGAACAGCGCGTTGGTGGAAACTAACATCGAACGCATACTGGCCACTGGCGCAAAGGCCGTGATTACCGGCTGTCCCTACTGCGCGCGCACGTTGAATGGCAAGACGCAATACGCGCCGCTGCGCGCCAAGGGAGTGATTATCATGCACCTCTCCCAGTTCCTCAAGGATTTCGAGCTGGGCGTGCAGACCGATAGGAAGGTGACTTACCACGATCCCTGCGACTTAGGACGGCATTGCGGGATTTACGAGGAGCCGCGCGAGACCATCCGCCGGCTGGCGCCGAATTTCGTGGAACTGCCCCATCACCACGCCGACGCCCTGTGCTGCGGCGCCGGGGGCGGCGTGCGTGGCGCCTACGCCAAGAACTCCATCGACATGGCCCGGCGGCGGTTGAAGGAAGTTGAGGAGTCTGGAGCCGAAGTGGTGCTCACCGAGTGCAACTCCTGCGTGCACAACCTGGGCAATGCCAAGTTACGGAAGCAGAAGTTCATTGTCCGTACGACTACCCAGTTCATTTGCGACCTCATGGAAGAGGCCGAATAAGCGAGGAAAGTTACTTATGGAATTCGAGTCCTATAACATGCCCGGCGAGTTGTACTACGAGCCCAACCACTGTTGGGTTCGCCAGGAAGGCGACCTGTTGGTGATGGGCATGGACGATTTTGCCCGCAAGCTGGCGGGCCAGATCGTCTTCGTGCAGCTTCCCGAAGAGGGAAAGGCGATCAAGCTGGGTAAGAAGTTCGCCAGCGTGGAATCGGGTAAGTGGCTGGGCAAGATGTACGCTCCGGTCAATGGAGAGATTGCGGGCGTGAACGAAGAGCTCGAAACCAATCCGGGACTTATCAACCAGGATTGCTACGGCGCGGGTTGGATGTACAAGATCAAGCCGGACGATATCGGCGAATTGCAGAACCTGCTGCATGGGACGGAAGCCGTGCAAAAGTGGCTGACTGGGGAGATCGCCAAGTACGCCAAGGGGGCGTAGGGCGGGCATGGCAAATCGGGATTACACGGCCGGTCAACTGTTCGCAATGGACGCCTGCACGAAGTGCCGGATGTGCGCAGAAGTGTGCCCGGCGGTGGCGGCGTCTCAGGACGGCGAGTTGTCGGCCGTGTGGCGGGTTGGTGCGTTGCGCCCTATCCTGCGGGGGCGCGGCGGGTTTCTCCAGAGGCTGTTCGGCAAGAAGCCGCCGTCCGGGGAACGGCTCAAGCATTTCAGCGACACCGTTTTCAAGTGCACGCTCTGCGCCAACTGCGAAGAGGTCTGTCCGGTGGGCATCGGGCTCAAGGAACTGTGGCTCTCGCTGCGCACGGACATGGTGCGTTCCGGTTCGTATCCCGCCAAGATCGACATGATCCGCAAGAACCTGGCCGGCAGCCACAACGTGTTCGACGAGGACAACGCAGAGCGCGCCGCCTGGGTGGAAGACATGCGCAACGCGCCGGACGACGGCCTGGTGAAGGGCCGCGCAGAGGTGGTGTACTTCACGGGCTGCGTGGCAGCGTACTTCCCGGTGGCGCAGAAGATCGCCAGATCGCTCGCCGAAATCATGCTCGCCTGTGGCGTGGATTTCACGCTCATGGGAGAAGACGAATGGTGCTGCGGCTTCCCCCTTCTGGGCGCCGGACTCAAGGACCAGTTCCAGGAATTCGCCGAACATAACATGGCGGCGGTGCGGGCCAAGGGCGCGAAGAAAGTAGTGTTCGCGTGCCCGTCGTGTTACCAGGCGTGGCGCGAACATTACCCGCCGGGAATCGAAATCGTGCACGCTTCCGAGTTTCTGCTGAATCTGCTGCGCGAGGGCCGCGTGCCCATGAAGGAAACGCCGCTGACGGTGACTTATCACGATCCCTGCGACTTAGGCCGCGGCGCGCGCATATTTGACGCTCCGCGCGAGGCGATCCGGTCGATACCCGGCGTGCGCCTGGTGGAGTTGCCGCGCAATCGCGAGGACTGCCAGTGCTGCGGCGGCGGCGGAAATCTGGAAATGCTGGACGCGGCGCTGTCGACCGAGATCGCCAAGCGTAAGATCGAGGAAGTGGTTGCAACCGGAGCGCAGGCGGTAGTTACTTCCTGTCAGCAGTGCGTGCGGACCATGAATACTTACGTCCGCAGGAATAAGGTTGCGGTGGAAGTGCTGGATCTTACGCAACTGGTTCGCAAGGCGCTGCTGACGCGCTAAGGTGGAATCCGCGGCGAATTGAGGTTGTTCCCGCCCCTGGGACGTGATGCAATCGGATCATGGATGTGCTCGCGGCGAGCACTGCCCAGGCAGGCGCACAATATTTCGAAGCGCTGCGCGCCATGGCCGGGTCGAAGGGTCACGCGCGCGCGGCACCGCAGAGCCAGGCTCAGCCCGACGACGCCATCGGACCGCTTCTGCGCCAACTGGCCCGGCCTGAGCTGGTGAAGCTGTTCGAGACCGTCGGACGCCAACCAGCGCCGGAGACCGCCGTGCGCCTCGAAGGGCTTGTCCAGGCGTCCATTGCGGCAGCGAAGGCAGGCGACGTGCCGCAGGCCCTAATCAAGTTGGCAGACTTCGCCGCGCTGGACTCGCGGCGCGAAGGGGCCCCGGACGGCCAGCCAGGGTTCGCTAACATTCGTCGGGAGATTGACGAGTTCATGTCGCGGCTGGCGTCCATTGCCGGCCCGGATGCGGACGTACCGCAGGCTCTGGTCAAGCTGGCGGAGTTTGTCGCTCTCGATGCTGGGGGCGATCCCGTTCGCCAGGAAACGGTCCAATTCCTATCCCGGTTGGAGGCCGCGGCTAACCTGGATGGGCGGCTGGCGCAGTTCGCCGATACGGCTGGCACTCTGTTGCAGCGGCTGTCGGCAGCGGACGTCGTGAAGTTCCTGGACGCGATCGAACGGCCGCCATCGCCCGAAATTGCGGTTCGCGTCGATGGCCTGCTGCACGAGTCGATGCGGGCCGCGGCGGAAGGGAACGTTCCGCAGGCTCTCGTCAAGTTGGCGGAGATCGCCGCGCTCGACCCGCGGCGCGCGGAAGCGCTCGACCGGGAGCCAGGTCTCGCGCCCGTTCATCGCGAGGTGGCCCAGTTCTTGTCCCGGATGGCGTCGGCGGCTCACGTGGATGCCGAATCGCGCCTCGACCGCGCGGCGCACCTGCTGGGAACGGCGGGCGTGAAGGAAGTCATGCGGGCGGAGTCCGGGCCGCGGATCGCCATCGCGGTTTCCGAACGCCTTCTGGAGGCCCGCGGTTATGCCAACTGCGTACACTCGGCGCAGTTGTCCCAGGCTGTGATCGAGCGGTATGGCTACGTCCCGGCTCCGGTTGCGCCCGCGCTAACGGACGAGGAGAACGTGCCGATGGACTTCGAGCGAGCGCTGCTCGACTGGGAGAAACGGTGGACGCCGCGTATCGGTTACCTGTGGCGGCGGGCGCCGCTTCTGGTGCTGCTCATGGCGTGGTTTGGCGCGGGGCTAGCGGGCGGGTGCTTCTATGCGGTGCTGCGACACTGGTGGCCGGAGACTTGGCCGGAAGCTCTGGTTTCGGGCGGGAGCGAACTTTGGGGTGTGGGGTTCCTGGCGCTGGTAGGGTTCGGTTTCTACGCGAGGGTGCGGGACTATTCCAGCACCGGTAGCGCGAGGTAGTCGGCCGGCACGAAAAGGCTGCCTTCAGTAACGCCGCCGGGGGCGACGCGTTGCAAGGTTTGCGCCAGGTCGCGCGGCGTGAGGCGGCCCGCCAGCGCCTCTTCGAAAGCGCTCGTGACGGCGCGGATCTGGTCTCCCGATTCGTGCACGAATTCCAGACGAAAGCGGAAGATGCCGGCGGCGCGCCATGCGTCCAGGTGCGCGGCGGCCTGCTGCGCTTCGGCGCCGAAGACGGTGTTGCGGCATCCCACGTCGGCCAGCACGGGATGCGCACGGCCGGTGGCGTCGCGGAGCGCGGCAGTGTGGCTTTCGCAGGGACGGCCGCAGTCGCGGAAACTGTGTCCGGTAGAGAGGAAGCGGCAGAAGACGCAGTGCTCGGTGTGGAACACGGGCAGGTGCTGGTACGCCACGGCTTCGATGCGGTCCGCGCCAGCCGCGGCGGCGAGCGAAGCCACCTGCGCGGCGTTCAGATCGTGCGCGGGCGTGAGCCGATCGAGGCCCAGCGCCAGGTACTCGGCGGTGGAGAGGACGCTCGCGGCGTTCAAACTGAAATCGCCGATGAGCGCGGCGTGCGGCGTTTCGCGGAGCGCCTCGATGAGGCCCGCGGAGCGCACCAGGATGGGGCAATCGCAACTGCGCAGGAAGTCCACGATGCGCGCTTCGCCGGGTTTGAGCACTCGCGGGCTGGCGACGCGCGGCTGCAGGCCGGCGGCGCGGATGCGCTCGAGCGAAGGGCGCAGGCCGTAGAGATCCAGGTAGTCGAGTGTGATGCTGGCGGGGCGCAGTTGGATGGCGGCGTCCAGTTGCGCGGGCGTGCGCAGCAGGAGGTGCAGTTCGGCTACGGCGGGCGGCGCGGGTGGGGGCGCGGGCGGAGGCTCAAGCAACGAGATAGGGTGGATGGCGATGGGCTTCGGCGCGCTCTGCAACCGCTGCAGCTCTTCGACGGCCTCGCGGCGCAACTGGTTGAGCAGCGAACTGGGCGCGAAGGGCGCGCCAGCGGTCTCCAGATCGAGATCCGCCAATTGATAGGGCGTGTTGCCCAGGCGGCCGAATTGCTCGCGCAGAAACTCGCGGTCGAGGGCGCGGTGTTGAGCCGTGCCCAGCGGGCCAGGCGATTCTACGCGCGCGACGGCCGTGCCCAAGCGCCACTCGGTGCGCAGCGGCTCGCCTTCGCGGGCCGTCACGTGCACGGAGACTGGCTGCCGGCTTACCGGCGCGGCGGGATCGAGGTACGCGCGCGCGGCGCGATCGACGTCGGGATCGTGGGTTCGCCAGACCAGATCGCCTGCGCGAATGCGGGCCGGCTTCAGGACGCCATTGCCGAAGCGTAGCTCCAGCTTGCCGCCGCGCGGCGCGGCCTGGAAGATGCGGCCGCCCTCTTCGGGCTCCTCGGGGCTGCGCCAGGAGGCCGCGTCAAACACCACGCCATCGCCGGGTTTGAGCGGCGACACGCGGTGCGCCTCGGCGGGAGAGATCAGCACGGCTTCGCGGGACACTTCCGCCACCGTGCCCATCAGTACGCCGCGATGGCGCGGGGCACGGCCCCGGACCACGGCCTGATGGTCGGTGCCAGATAGGAAGAACGGCCCGAGGCCGCGCGAGTAGACCTGTTCGAGTTGCTGCTCGGCGGCGGCGTCGACGGCCGGCGGGCGGCCAGCCCAGGCATCGTCCACGGCCTGGCGGTAGGCGCGCGTCGCCAGAGCCACGTAGTCGGCGTCCTTGTAACGGCCCTCGATCTTCAGTGCGGCGATGCCGATACCGGCGATCTCGGGGACCTGATGCAAGGCGTAGAGGTCGCCGGGCGAGAGCAGGTAGCGCGCGTCGCCCAGCGGCCGCGGCTGGCCATCGACGATCAACTCGTATGGCAGGCGGCAAGCCTGCGCGCACTGGCCGCGGTTGGCGCTACGCCCGCCCCAGGCTTCCGATGACAGGCACTGGCCCGAGTAGGCCACGCACAGCGCGCCGTGGACGAAGACTTCCAGTTCGCAATCGGTGGCGGCGCGGATGGCGCGGACCTCGTCGAGCGAGAGTTCGCGCGCCAGCGTCACGCGCGAGGCGCCGAAGCGCTGGGCCAGGCGGACTCCCTCGACGCTGGTAACGCTCATCTGCGTGCTGGCGTGGATGGCGAGCGAGGGCGCGATGCGGCCGGCCAGGCGGGCGATGCCCACGTCCTGCACGATGATGGCGTCGGCGCCGGCACTCGCGATGGCTTCGAGCGTGCGAGAGGCAGTGGCGATTTCGTGGTCGAAGACCAGCGTGTTGAAGGTGACGTAGCCCTTGACGCCGCGGCGGTGGAGCGTGGCCAGGGCGTCGGGAAGTTCGTCAAGCGGGAAGCCCGCTTTGGCGCGCGCAGTGAAGTGCTTGAGGCCGAAGTAGACGGCGTCGGCGCCGGCCTCGATGGCCGCGCCGAGTTGCGGCCAGTAGCCGGCGGGGCTCATCACTTCGGGTTTGCGCGGGGGAGGCATCGGCAACTTCAGGGTAGCAGGGGAGGGATGGCAACGGACGCGCGGTCCACCAGGCGCTAACGTGATCGGTGTTTCAGGCGTTCAAATAGTCGCACATACAGCACAACGCTGGTTGGTATGGACGCAACCGCCGCCGCCCAGGATGCGACGAGCGAACCGGTCCAATGCCAAACGGCATGAAACGCCAGATAGGGTATCGCTACGTAGAATAGTGCGTGCAGGATCCAAACCATATGCACCGCGCGACGCGGCGTTCGTATCGACGCCATCCGGGTAGAACAGGAGGGTGTGCGGGAGACCGAGCGGAAACACCCAGCCCGCCATCCCGGATGCGAACGGATCGCGCGCGCGATGCCGCAACCTTCGTGGGCGGGTTCGTTGCCCCGCGCAGGCGAGCTTCGCTCGCCGGGCCGATTGACAATCGGCCGCAGGTTGACAACCGGCCCCACATAGGACCGGACTTACTTACCGAAGTAGCTTCTCACCGGCGGCGGCGGGGCATCCTTGCGAATCGAGCGCCACAGGGCGTCGTTCAACACGTCCTCGTCGATGTCATCGGCTTCGGCAAAGTTCATGCGCTCCATGGCGCGCTGGCCAGGAGCGCCGGGAGGGTTCTTCTCGGTCAGCGAAACTCGCGCCTTCTCGGCTACGAACGGCGTGGGGTCTAGTTGGCTCTGGAATGCCGCCGTCATGGGTGGCGCGGAGGCGTCGAAGTGCGTCATCGGGCGCAGGCCCAGCGCGTACTCCATGGTGCGCAGCATCGACGTGGTGTTGTACATGTGGCTGTCCACCGAGTGCCGCTTGATGTAGGGCGAAATCAGGTAGGCTGTCGAGCGGTGCGAATCCACGTGGTCGGGGCCGTTCTGCGCGTCGTCTTCGAGAATGCAGATCAGCGTGCCGGGCCAGAAGCGCGATTTGGAAACCGCCGCGACCACCGTTCCCACGGCGAGGTCGTTATCGGCGGCGAAAGACTGCGGCGTCAGCGCGCCGGCTTTGGTTCCTTCGGTGTGGTCGTTGCCGAGGCGCATAAAGATGAGGCGCGGCATCGTGCCGGTCTTCTCGTACTCGGCGAACTCCGCGAGGAAGACCTTGGCACGCTCCATGTCGGGGTACTCCAGGTCGAAAGTGCGGAAGTTGCGGTTGGTGACTTTGGCCAGCACGGGGTCGTCGATCTTGTCGACCTGATCGCTACCGGTGGGCGCGGCCTTCTTCTTGTTCTCCACCATATAGCCGAAGTTGCGCATGGAAATGCCGGCCATGGCGGCGTTACTCCAGAGGTAGCCGGCGGGCGGCTGGGCGGCGGCGTCCTGCTCCTCAAAATCGTATTTCTTGCGGCGGTCGGCATAATTGTTGGGCCACATCTTCTGGACGTAATCCGGGGCGATGGCGGCGGTGGACCAGTTATGGCCGTCGGCGCTGACGTCGGCCGAAACATAGAAGTTGTCGAGCAGCACGAACTCGCGCGCGATCTTGTGCAGGTTGGGGGTGGTGTTTTCGCCGAACAGCAGCAGCGACGGGTCGCCGTTGCCTTCCTTGATATCGCCCAGCACCTGGTCGTAGGTGCGGTTCTCCTTCACGATGTAGATGACGTGTTCGATGGGCGGCAGCGGATTGGGCTGGTCAAGTTGGGCATCGCGGTAGGGTGAATTGGCGCGCGCCTCGGCGGTCCATGCGGCCAACTGCTCGTCAGTGAAGGGATCGATCCAGGAAGCCGTGCCGGTCTGCATACGGGCAACGTAGCCTTCGCCCTCGGGCTCGTGCGGCCGGCGCGGGGTCATGGGGCCGGGGCCGTTGGGATTGGGGTTAGAGCGCACGCCCTTGCCGTTGAGGATTGCCACGGCGCCGGACGGCAGCGCGCGTATGGCAGTGGGATACCAGCCGGCGGGGATGAAACCCTCGACGCGGCTGCGGTCTTCCGAGAGATCCACTACGGCCGCGACGTTGGCGTCGGAGCAGGCCACGAACATGCGTTTACCATCGGGGGAAAGGCCGAGGCCCGACGGCGTCATCCCCAGCGGCTGGCGCGGAGACATGGCCACGTTGATGATTTCGACCACGCTCAACTGCTTGCCGGAGGTGACGCCCACGGAGTAAACGCTGTTGGTGTTGGCGGCGGCGACGAAAAGGCGCGCGGCGTAGGCGATTTCGGCGTGCTCGCCGGGCACGGTTTCTGCGGGGGCGCCGGAGCGCCAGACCATGTCGGTGGGGTGGGCGGCCACCGGCAGTCGCATGAGCAACTCTCCGTTGGCGGTTTGGTAGTGGCCCACCGAACCGTCCGCCCACAGCGACACGAAGTACGATTGCCCGTCGGGATGGAACACGATGCGGTAGGGGCGCCGCCCGGTCTTGAAGCGGTTGATGACCATGCCGGATTGCGGGTTGATGACGGCGATGTCGTTGCGGTAGAGTTCGGCGGCGTAGAGCAGGCGGCCGTCGGGCGAGAAGGCGACGTCGCCCACGAAATCGTCGTCGGCGCGCTTGGCCTGAGGCGTGACTTCGAAGGTGCGAGCGAGCGAGAGCTTGCCATCGGCGAAGGCGAGCTCGAAGACCGCGGCCTGCGAACCGCCTCCCACGTAGACGCGGTCGCCCTTGGGAGCGAAGGCGAGGCCGAGCCAGCCGTCCGGCACGCGGGTATTTCCCAGCACGCTGCCGGATTTGGCGTCGAGCACGGTGACCGACGGCGGATTGTAGCCGCCGTTGAGCACCAGCAGGTAGCGGCCGTCGGGCGAGAGCGCGGTGGACATGGGCAGTGTGTCGAGGGGCACCTGGCGGCCCGCGGGCGCCACGCGCCAGAAGCTGTTGAGCAGGAAGCCGCCGTCCGGAAGCGGGCCGACGCGGTCATGCGGCGCGCGCTGGGAGTTCAGCAGGGCGCACCCGGAGATCAGGCCGGCGACGAGGGCGACACGGAAGAGGGACAACGTCCAAGCGGGTTTCATGGGAGTGCTCCTATTGTATCGCTGGGGCGTGACAGCGCGGTTAAAACCCAAACCGGGGACAGACGGAACGGTCACCTGGTTTCCTCCGGCTGATCGCTCGCGGGCCACCTCGGGCGCCTGCATTCCCGATGCAGTCGCAGGTTCGTTCGTCTCAGACGTCGAAAAGGCTCTTGTCGAACCAGATATCTTCATACCCGTCGGCAATCAGGAACCGGTAGCCGGGAGGCAGGCCCAAGAGGTGTGCTGCGAGGGGCAGCATTTCAACCAAGTGATCGACGCACAGCGGGTGAAAGAAGTCGGGAGCATCCGAGAGGGTCTCGCCGCACCAGAAATACCAACCAGTCGCACCGGGCGAAGGGGGGTGGCGCAGCCCGTTGATAGGCTTAATGCCCACCGTGGGGAGTGCGACACCAACCTTGTCTTGACCCGAAGCGGGGACGAACTGGCAGTTTTGCGCCAAACAGACGTGGCGCTGGCTCTGATGCCGCGCCTCGCCGGAAATCAGGTGAACGTTCCGTCTGTCCCCGGTTTTCATCAGCCCACCAGCACGGTGGGGAAGCCCAGCACGATGGTGCCGCCGTGGGCGGTCAGGTCGCCGATGCGCGCTTGCGGCAGCTTACAGGTGAACACGGTGAACGAGCCCAGCGCGATCACGTCGGGTGGGCCGACGCACACCGCCATGTCGGACACGCGCGCGGCCGGGAGTTTGCCGATCAGCACTGTGACGCCGCCAGGCGGCAGGATGGGTCCTCCCACATGGGGAACGAGCACCGTCACCATCGGGCACACATGCATGTCGGTGATTCGCGAAGCCGGCATTCCCATGGCAATATCCCTCCTCTAAGGTTGCTCCCAGAGCTTGATGCGCTTGGTGACGTCGATGCCCTGCGCGATGGCCGCCTGAAATTTCTCGGGGGCCTTTTGCGGCTCGGCGGCGCAGGCACTGAAGACGATGGCACCGGCCACGGCCTTGGCGGTCAGGAACTCGCCGGGCGGCACGGGCGGAGCTTCGGGTGGGCCGAGGCTGCCGCCGCTGAAGAACGCGCCTAATCCGGCGCAGCCCGCGGCTGTTCCCAGGTCGGCGGCCTGGGCTGCGGCCATGGCGGCGCGGCGATGCTCCTCGTTGGGCTCGGCGATCCACTTCTCGGTGGCCTGCAGCGAAGCCTTGATCTTGGGCGCCGGATCGGGCCCGGCAGCGCGGCGCGCCGAAACCCAGGCCCACCACACGGCTTCGCGCTTAGGCAGGGCGTGCGCCAGGAACCGCGCGGCGTCGGGGTAGAGGCGCTTCTCCATTAGCAGGCTAACGAACTCGAGCGGTTGCACGCCGGGGCGCACGAGCGCCATGGCTTCTTCGCCGAGTTCGGCCACGGAACAGATGGCGACCACCTTCGGAACGGGCTGCGGCGCGTCTCCCATATCAGTTGATCATCACGATGCCGCCCTGCTCCTGCAGCATGGCGGTGCCCTTGATCTGGGTCATCAGGCCCTCCACGTCCACCTGAATCTGACCCTGGATCTTGATCATCATCCCTTGAATCGTAACACCCATTTGATCGATCTTGATGCTGCTCTGGCCCACTGTCAGTGTGATCGATTGCATCGCCGTTTCGGCGATCTTACCCAGATCGACGTCGATGGTCTGGTTGCCCATCTTCAGTTCCGTCGCGTCGTTCCCCATGTTCAGCGTGAGGCTCCGATTCCCCTGATCGACGGTGATGGTCTCGTTGCCGGTCACGGTCTCGGTGCGCTTGCCCTTGACGGTGGTGGTTTCGTCGTGGTCGATGTTCTTGGTGCGGTCGTGTCCCACCCAGTGGGTCTCGTCGTTCTCCACTTCGATGGACTGGTCCTTCTCGGCGTGCAGGGTGACCAACTCGCTGCCCTTCTTATCCTCGAAGCGCAGCTCGTTGTAATTGGCGGCGGCTCCGCCCTTGGAACTGCGGCTCTTGACGCCGCTCTGCGTCATATTCGCGGGCAGCGTGTACGGCGGCATGGTGTTGGCGTTGTAAACGCTGCCGACGATGAGGGGCCGGTCCACATCGCCATCCACGAAATCCACCACCACTTCCTGGCCGATGCGCGGAATGTGAATGGCGCCCCACTGCTTGCCGGCCCAGAAGGTGGCCACGCGAATCCAGCAGGAGCTCTTTTCGTCCTTCTTGCCATCGCGGTCCCAATGGAACTGGACCTTCACGCGGCTGTACTGGTCGGTGTAAATCTCCTCGCCAGCGGGACCGACCACCATAGCGCTCTGCAGTCCCTTCACGCGCGGCGCCGGAGTCACGCGCGGCGGCCGGTACGTCGTGGCCGAGGCGATGCAAGTGAACGCGTTGCTATACTCGAACGGCTGATCGTACGGGGATACCACCAGCGGCTGTTTAGCGGCGTGGTCCACGCCAGTGAGAATCCATTCCTTGCCGCTGTCGGAGAAATATTCGTCCAGGGTAAACTTGAAAGCCGGGCAGAACAGGCCGTGCAGGCTTCGTCCGCGTACCGTAGTGCCGGGCGTCTCTTCATCCTGCATGCGAAGCTTGACGAGGCCCTCGCCATCGCCCTTCTGCATGTAATGGCCGGGATACTCGTAGAGCTCCAGCTTGTCGTTGCCCTGCACCTTGACGAGGGTTGGCTCGGAGACCAGCAGGTCCGTGGCCGGCGTCTCGAAATTCCAGTCCTCCTGCGAGTATTTGCCCGACCGGATTTCCTGCTCCTTGTGCCATTGGTGGATCTTGCTCACATCGCGAATGCCGCCCTGGGTTTCGTCGAATTTCACCGTGGAGCCGCCCGGCAACGGCTGAAACGCGGTGTTGGCATCGGCCATAACGCAGGTGTGCTTGCCGTCCTCGTGCTGGAAGAAGTAGAAGATGCCTTCGGACTCCATGAGGCGGCTGACGAACTGGAAATCCGATTCCTGGAACTGCACGCAGTACTCGCGCGGCGCGTGCGTTCCGGTGACGTTCTTCTTCAGCGTGGAGGTCAGGCCCAGCTTGCCCCACACCTCCTGAACGATATCGGGAACGCTCTTCTGCTGGAAGATGCGGGACTGCACGTCGCGCGTGAGCACCCACATTTCCGGCACCACTTCCAGATAGTAATGGGTGATGAAGCGCTCGGGATCGTGGACGCCCTGAGTGATGGATTGCACGATGCCGTTGATGTAGCGCTTGCCGGCCGGAAGGTCCATCAGCAGCGTGACATTAAACCCCAGTATGGCCTTGAAGTCGAGGGGCGATTCGCCCGTCCAGATGGCTTCGATCTGGAACTGGAATAGCTCCGAGATCGCCTCATGGCCGTGCATGGCGATGGGGATCAGCTTGTTGGGGCCAAGAGGCGTGGTCAGCTTCATTGGCCGGTCGGTTTCGAGAAAATCCATTTCGCCCTCCGATTTGGGGCGGGATCGGTTCCCGCCCCGCCTGCATGCCGCAACGCCGGATTAGTTATATACAAACGCGCCGTCCGGCCCGACCGACACGTTGATGGGGGCGAACGTCTGCCGCTCCGCCATGCGTCCCAGGATCTGCCGGGAAATCTCGGGCAACATCGTATTCGTCAGAATGTTGTCCACGTTGCGCGCGCCGCTTTCGACTTCGGTACAGCGCTTGGCCACTTCCTCGATCAGCGCCTCGTCGAAGGTGAGCGCAATCTTGTGCGTTTCCATCAGACGCCGCTGAATCTTGGCCACCTTGAGCCGCACGATTTGCTTCAAGGCTTCGTCGCGAATCGGGAAATACGGAATGATCACCATGCGCCCCAGGAACGCCGGTTTGAAGATCTTATTCAGCTCGGGCTTCAGGGCCTTCACCAAGCCCTCGGGACTGGGCATGGTCTCGGGATCGGCCGTGAGCTTCATCAGCGTTTCGGTGCCGGCGTTGGAGGTGAGGATGATGATGTTGTTCTTGAAATCGATCTCGCGGCCTTCGCCGTCTTCCATCATGCCTTTGTCGAACACCTGGAAGAAAAGTTCGAGCACGTCCGGGTGGGCCTTCTCGACCTCGTCCAGCAGCACCACGGAATAGGGCTTGCGCCGCACAGCTTCCGTGAGAACGCCGCCTTCGCCGTAGCCCACGTATCCGGGAGGCGCGCCCTTCAGCGTAGAGACGGTGTGGGCCTCCTGGAACTCCGACATGTTGATGGTGATGAGGCTGCGCTCGCCGCCATAAAGCTGATCGGCGAGGGCGAGCGCGGTTTCGGTCTTGCCGACGCCGCTGGGACCCACCAGCATGAACACGCCGATGGGCTTGCTGGGATCTTCCATGCCGGCTTTCGAAGTGCGGATGCGTTCGCTGATCATGGCGAGCGCATGATCCTGCCCGATCACGCGGCGCCCCAGGTAGCTTTCGAGTTGCAGCACCGCCTGCACTTCGTCTTTCAGCATGCGGCCGATGGGAATGCCGGTCCAGGCGGAGACCACGTCGCCCACGATGTGGGAATCGACGCAAATGCGCATCAGCGGTTTCTCGCCCTGCACCGCTTCCAACTCGGCGTCGAGAGCCTTGAGTTCGGCGCGGAGGGCTTCGGGATCGGGCGGCGGAGGCGGCGGCGCTTCGACAGGAGTTGGGGCTACCGCGGCGCCGGCCGCGGCGGCAGTGGCAACGGCGGCAGGCGCGGCTGCCGCTGCGGCAACTGGCTGGGCTTCGCCTTCGAGCTTGGCGCGGATCTCGCGGATCTTCGTCACCAGATCGCGCTCCTTTTCCCAGCGCGCCATCAACTCGGCCAGGCGGGCAACCGCCCCGGTCTTCTGCTTGGCGATCTCGGCCAGCCGCTCGCCGTGGTCGGCGCCGAGCGCCACTTCGCGCTCCAGCACGCGGGTCTGCACGTCGCAATCGTCGATCTCGCGCTGCGTGTCTTCGATGGCGGGCGGCGTGGCGTTCTGGCCCAGCGAGAGGCGGGCGCAGGCCGTATCGAGCACGCTCACCGCCTTGTCTGGAAGCTGGCGGTCCGGCAGATAGCGGTGCGAGAACTTGACCGCGGCCGCCACGCCTTCGTCCAGTATGCGCACGCCGTGGTGCTTCTCCAGGAACGGCGCCACCGCGCGCATCATCACGCGGCACTTGGCTTCGGTGGGCTCTTCAACCTTCACCACCTGGAAGCGCCGCGCCAGCGCCGGGTCCTTCTCGAAGTACTTCTTATACTCCGACCACGTGGTGGCCGCGATGGTGCGCAGCTCGCCGCGCGCCAGAGCCGGCTTGAGGAGATTGGCGGCGTCGTTCTGCCCGGCCGCTCCGCCCGCGCCGATCATGGTGTGGGCTTCGTCGATGAAGAGGACGATGGGCGTGGGCGAGGATTTCACTTCCTCGATGAGGCTCTTCAGCCGGTTCTCAAACTCGCCCTTGATGCCGGCGCCGGCCTGCAACAGGGCCAAGTCGAGCGTGCGCACCGTGACGTTGCGCAGCACCGGGGGAACGTCGCCCTGCACGATGCGGTAGGCGAAGCCTTCCACCACGGCGGTCTTGCCCACGCCGGCCTCGCCGGTGAGGATGGGGTTGTTCTGGCGGCGGCGGGTGAGGATATCGACGATCTGGCGAATCTCGAAATCGCGGCCCAGCACGGGATCGATCTTGCCCTTGCGGGCGTTCTCGGTGAGGTTGACGGTGAACTGGTCGAGGTTGGGCGTCTTGCCGCCGGGTTTCGCCGCGCCGGGCGTTCCAGGCGCGCCGGCCGCCGCCACCGGTTCGGCGACATACTCGAGCGAATCGGCGAGGATGGCCGGCAACTGCTTGCGCAGCGCCTCAGGCTCGATCTTCTGCAACTCCTTGCCGATGTCGCGGACGATGCGCGAGAGGTCCTCATGCGAGACCAGCGCAAGAATGGTGAACCCGGTGCGCACCTGGGCCGCGTTGAACTCGAGCGAGCCGAGCGTCCAGGCCTCGGTCAACATGGTGAACAGCGACGGGCTGAAGGACGGTGTGCGCGCGTTGCCGGTCTTCAGTTTGTCCAGCGCCCGGCCCAGTTCACCCGACAGGCGGGCCTTGTCCACGCCGAACTGTTTGACGATCCGGGCGAAATCCGAATCGGTGGAATCCAGCAGCTTCATCACGAAGTGCTCGATTTCGACGTCATAGTGAGTGCGCGCCAGGCACAAGCCCGCAGCGCCTTCCAAAGCCGTTCTGGTAGTGTCGTTCAGTTTGGAAACGATCGATTTCAGGCTGATCCCCATGTAAGTCCTCCTGTCAGATCACGGCAAAAACCAAAAACAAGATATCTAGCCACCGATGAACACGGATAAACACGGATAAATCCAACAGCGCTGGCCTTTGCTTATCCGTGTATATCTGTGTGCATCCGTGGCTAAATATGTTCTTGCTCTTTCTCTTCATAACTCCAACACCGTCTCCCCCGGGTCGCGCGTGAATGGCGCGCTCTTCACCCAGCTCGTCCATCCGAGCTGCGGCACCACTCCCCCGCCATACTTCAACTCGCAGGGGGGGACTTCGGCCCTCTTCAGCACGAGTTGCACTTCCACATCGAACTCTCCCTTGGCGAAAAACGCGGTTAGCGCGCGGACGCGGCGGTGAGCTTCGCCGCCGGGGAGGAAGTCCAGATACTGATCGAGGGTCAGCGGGCCCATGCGGACGCGGGCGCGCGATTGCTGGTCCCAAATCTCGTCGCCCACCAGCGCACCCAGGTTCAGCCGTTCGGAGTCGCTTTTCTCCAGGCCCAGGCTGCATTGCAGATCGGGATCCACGGGGTACCACGCGCCCACGAACTGGTCCACCTCCACGGGAACTCCGAAATAGTCTATCAGCAACTGGCGCAGGGCCGTGGCCGAGCGGGCGTGCAGGCCCAGCAGGCCGCTGAAGTAGAGCAGCGAATCGTCCGAGACGTGCTGGCGGTTTTCCAGGCCGGGCGTGCCCAGGCCGATGAGCGCGCGCACCTGGTAGGAGAAACGGTCGCGCTCGCCGCGCTCGTAGGCGATGGCGAAGCGGTACTTTTCCCAAGCCTGACAGAACAGCGAGATCATGCGGTGATTGAACAGGTCGAAGAAATCGCGCATGGCGCCGTCTTTGACGCGCACGCGGTCGATCACCAGGCTGCTGTAGGCCAGTGGGAGAACGCCCAGCGGACCGGTCAACCCCATCACGTTGACGGTGAGTTGCACGGGTCCCGCGGCGGGACGGGCGAGCGCTTGAATTTCGCTCGCCGGGAATCCTACCGACACGTGCGCGCCGAAACGCACGGCTTCGTCGCGCGGATTGGAGAAACGTCCAACCACCCGACGCTGGGGGCTCATGAGTTGCAGCAGGCGCACCGCCTGGAAAAACTCGAAGTGCCAGGGCTCGCGATCAAGCGCGCGGACGATGGGCCAGCGCACCTCGTCGACGGTCTCGGGAGCTACATCAGGATCTTGCGGCCGGCGCGGGGGGGCCATTGCCTGACTACCTCCTTCCGCTGGCGGGAGCGCACGCGAAGCTGGCTGAAGCTGTTGATGGAAACATACAGGCCCAGGAAATACTCCAGCACGGCGGCGAACAAGTATGCGCCGCCGCCCACGAACTGCTCTTCGTCGAACTCCAGATCCACGATGCTGCCGCGCGCGAAGGAGACGCCGCCCATGCCGTCTTCCGAAGCCACGCGCGCGAAATGGCGGCGGCTCTCGACTCGCGATATGCCCTGAATCTGGCGCTCCGAGTAAGTGGAGCCGGAGAAGTTATACAGGCGCAGTATCTCCTGCAAGGCCTCGCGCCCTTCGTTGACCAGCGAAAGGTAGTTAAGCGACAGATGGGAGGTGAGGCGCCAGAGCGAGTCCTTGCTGGCGGGTGCGCGCACCGTGTCGGTGGGCTTGATGAGGGCCACGGTGGTCTTCACGGCGGCGGCGCCATCCAGCTCGAAATCGCCGCTCTCGTTGCCGAAGGGCAGGCGCGAGGGCAGGTCGCGGTTGCTGCAGATGGTGCGCACGGTGAGCGCATCCACGTCGGGGCGGACCGGCCTGCCGGAGAGGTCCACGAGCGAAAGCTGCACCTCCGTGCCTTCGTCGTCGCGGAACCCGGAAGGGCCGCGTTTGGCGTGCCAAAAGGCCTGCGCCTTGGTGCGCGTGAGGCCGTGGCGGAAGGAGTAGAAGGGCTCGAACTGAATGACCTCGCCCTCGCCGGGAGCGGCGCTCACCACGTCGTTCACCTGGAAGACCTCCATGGAGGTTCGCCGGTTGACGTCCGGAATTACGGGGTAATCGAAGCGCGCGTGGCTCAGCAGAATCGGCTCGGCGGTCTGCGGAAAAAGGTTCACGATGGGCGCGCAGTTGAGGCGGAAGGTCTTGGTGTTGACGCCTAGTTCCAGCATCTGGCGGCGGTCTGCGCGCTCGAAGGGCGATAGCAGCAGGATCACTTCGACGCGGCCGCCGAAGCCCGCCGCGCGGACGCGGCCGAGCCCGGTGAGGTCGAGGAAGAAGAATTTCTGCGGGAAGCAGAAGTATTCCTGCAACAGCCCGTAGCCGATAAACGAGCGGCGGGGATAGGGCAGCATGCCTTCATCCTCGGCAAACCCGACCGGCTGCAAAGCGCCGGCGGGGAGGACGACGGGCGGGATTTTGGATTTCGGGTTGGGGTCGCGCACCACGATCTGCACCTGGTTGTTGCACAGGACCTCGTAGAGGTTGTGCACCAGGTTGCTTTCGCCGTTGAGGTAGAAGCGCAGCGAATCGAGAGCCAGCTTGGAGAAAGTCACGTCGCCGGCGCAGCGCAACTCGAGGCGCAGGGCGTAGGAAGCCTCGGAAGAGCGGATGGCGGGAGACAGGCGATCGGGCGTTTTCCACTCGGCCGCGGCCACTTCCACGGGCCAGAACGTCACGTCGTAGCTGGTGCGGAATTTGCACGGCACTCCGTTGACCGGCCGCGACCGCAGCATCGCGCCGCGCTCCAGCTTGAGGCCCTTCTCCGGCGAAACCTGTTCGTAATCCATGTGGAACTCGACCACCGACATGGAAGGGATGGGGCGCAGGTAGTGGGGGTAGAGAACGCTGAGCAGGGCCTCGGTGATTTCCGGGAACTCGTCGTCGATTTTGAGGTGGACGCGGGCGGCCAGGAAGGCGAAGGCCTCCAGCATGCGCTCCACGTGCGGGTCCTCGCACTTGTCGGCTTCGAGCACCAGGCGCGAGGCGATCTTGGGGTACTTGGCGGCAAACTCGGCGCCCATCTGGCGCAGAAACGTCAGTTCGCGTTCATAGTACAGCAGCAGCTCGTCACGCACCGGAGTCTCCCTTCACCTGGTACTCGCCGCTGGTGAGCTGGAGGACGGTGTCGAAAGAGACGTGTTCCGGGGCGGGGTCCATTTCCAGCATGCCTTCGATCTGGAAGCGCAGAACGTGGCGGGAGCCGGAATCGGCTTCGAGCGGCACCACCCGGAGCCGGCTGATGCGCGGCTCGTAGGTGTGCACCACATCTTCGATGAAACGAGCCAGGCGGCTGCGGTCGCGGTCATTTTCCCAGTTGAAGGAGGTGATGTCGGGCAGCCCGTAGTTGAAGAGCGATTTCGAGGTCTCGCGGTACTCGTCTCCGGCGGCGTCCGGCGTGCGCCGGGTGTTGAGGAGCCACTCCAGATCGCGCCGCAAACCGGACTTGAGTGTGCGCACCGATTGCGCCCGCGTGGGTGGCGTCTCCACGCCGGTGTTAGGCTCCATGTCGATCAGGCGCTCGACGATCGACTGGGTGACGGTTTGTTCGGGTTCCCATCGCGGCATCGATCACCTCGAGGCGCGCAAAACCCGCGGAGGTCTATTCCGCGGCGGCATGGCTCTGGTCGGTGACAGCTTCGGTATCGGCGAGCTCCAGGTGGCGCAATTCAAGGATGGGAACGTCTTCGCCATCCACCAGCATCATTTTCTGTCCGAAGGGGATGACGCCGTCCTCGCGCTCCTCCCAGACAGTGGCGCGGCCCAGCTTCACGGCATCGTCGGCGTGTTGGAAGCTGAACGGGGAAACCACCGGCGACAGCACTTCGCCCAGTTCCTGCCCTTTGAACGCCTTGCCGGTGCGTACCAGCGCGGGGGACCACAGCAGGTCGCGCAGCCGCTTGGGCTCGGGAATCTCGATGGATGCCACGTGCGCCAGAGGGAGCCACATGTACTGGCCCGCGGCGAAGATCTCGATGCGCGGACCGATGCGCGGGTCGGCATCTTCGAGCGATTCGAACGGTTTCCCGTTCCAGGTTCCCTTAACCGCGCCCGCATCGGCGGGAAGCGGGGGATACTCTTTCTTGGCGAAGAGGTCGCAGCGTGAGCGTTCGGCGTAGAGCGCCGCGCGGTAGAGCAGGCACCCTGTGGCCGCGTCCGGCCCGGCCTGGGCCAGCACGTCGAGGTGCTTCTCGGCGCGGTCGTATTCGCCCGCGAAGCACAGCAATTCGAAAAGGAAGATGCGCTTCTTCGCGTTGGCCGGATCGTCGCGCAGTTCCGCGCCTAGCGCCTGTATGGCTTCGCTCAGCTTACCGGCTTGATAGAGTTCTCGAACTGTCATTGTTGGTTTCTCCGGCCGCGAAACGGCCGCCGCCGGACGGTTGGCGAACGCCTGGAAAGACGCCCGCCAACCGCCGCCGAGCCGTTCGGACTCGCCACCCAGCCAGCCAGCCGGCCCGCCCTAGCGGCCTGTATGGCACTGCCGGCAACCGGAAGTCTAGTACCCTGACCGCAGAATCTGGTGCGTTCGCCGGGCCGCTCGGGACCCAGAGGGTACCCCGCTCGCGGTTCCGTGCGCTCTACCCCAGAACCGCGCGCGTAAGCGAGCGGCCCGAGGCAGAGGAACGTCACCCTGCGGCCGAGGCCCTAAGCCTTCTTGTTGATAGTGACGTCCCAGCCGCCGTGGATGGCGCCGCCTTCGGCAGCACCCTTGGCGCTCTGCGGCTGATAGTCGATGGTCTTCTGGCCGTACACGAACGATACGCTCTCGCTGGGAGAATCGTCGCCGCCCGTCGAACCGGCCCACTGGATGGACTCGATGAACACCGTCTTGAAACCCCACTTCAAGTACTCCAGCGGATTGTCGCCGCCGGCCTTGCGCAAGGTGAGGCCGCCGGTAGCGATGTGGGTGCCCTGGCAGCAGGCCTGGAATATCAGCGGGCTGGCGCTGTCGGTCTTCTTCATGAAACTGAAGGACTGGAAGCTGACCTTTCCGGCGCCGGCACCGCCGGAAGCCGATCCGATGGTGGTGGGGTTGTGGGCGCCGAAACTAAACGAGTAGATTTCGGTTTCCCCCGCGTGCTTGGAATCCTTGGATTCGCCCTTGATCCCGTCCAACTTCAAAAACGCATCAAATGCCATACGATTTTCCTCCTGTTATTTTCCCTGTCTCTTTGGTTGAAAGGTTCTGGCCGGCATTCCCCTCGGATGGCCGGCCGGTTCTCGTTAGCTACTTCCCGCTCTGCGGCAGGTCGGCGACCAGACGCAGGGAAACGGAAAGCTCGTCCAACTGGAAGTGCGGCTTCAAGTAGGCCACCGCGCGATAGGCGCCCGGCTTGCCGGGAACGTCCACCACTTCTATTTTGGCTTCCCGCAGCGGCTTGCGGGCCTTGACTTCGGCCGCCACGTTGTCGTTCCCCACCACGTACTGCAGAATCCACGTATTGAGGAAGTTTTCGCATTCGCCGCGTGACATGAAGCTGCCGATCTTGTCCCGCATCATCACCTTCATGTAGTGAGCGAAGCGCGAAATGGCCAGAATGTACGGCAATTGCGTAGATAGCCGCGCATTGGCGTTGGCGGCATCCTTGTCGTAGAGCTTCGGTTTTTGCGCCGATTGCACGCTGAAGAACGCGGCATAGTCGGTTCCCTTGCAGTGCAGCAGCGGCACGAAGCCCAGGTCGGCCAACTCTTTTTCTCGCCGGTCGGTGATGGGCGATTCGGTGGGGCATTTCAGCGCCACGTCGCCCGAATCGGTGGTGAAAGTGTGGGTGGGCAGTCCTTCCACCAGGCCGCCGCCTTCCACGCCGCGAATGGCGGCGCACCAGCCGTAGTTAGCGAAGGCCGCGGTCAGCCGCGCGCCCAGGCTCCAGGCCGCGTTGCCCCACAGGTACTTGTTGTGATCGGAGCCGTCCACGCCCTCTTCGTAGTTGAAGCCTTCGATGGAAGCGCCGTTCTTGCCATAAGGCAGGCGCATCAGGATATGCGGCAGGCACAGGCCGACGTAGCGCGAATCCTCGCTCTGCCGGAAGCTCTTCCACTTGGCGTATTCCGCGCTGTCGAAAATCTTGGCCATGTCGCGGGGAGCGTCGATGGTGGAGAAGCTGTCCATGTTGAGCATGTCGGGCGCGGTGCCCGTCAGGAACGGGGCGTGCGCCGCGGCGGCTACGTTCGAGATCTTCTCCAGCAGCTCGATATCTTCCGGCCCGCGGCCGAACTCGTAATTCCCCAGCAGGGCGCTAAAGGGCGCGCCGCCGAAAACGCCGTACTCCTCTTCGTAGACCTTCTTGAACAGGGCGCTTTGGTCGAACTCGGGGGCGCGCTGCAGGTCGCGGAGCAGTTCCTTCTTGGTGACGTTGAGCACCCGGATCTTCAGCTTTTCGCCGGTCTCGCTCTGATCCATCAGGTACTTGAGGCCGCGCCAACTGGCTTCCAGCTTCTGGAATTCCGCGTGGTGCAGCACTTCGTTGAGCTGCAGGGAAACCAGGTGATCGATCTGCGCGATGCGCGCCGTGATCATGGCTTCGGCGTCCTTGGACACCGTCATGGCGCCTTCGAGCACCTGCGCCACGAATTCCTTCACCAGGTTCTTGCCGCGCTCTCTGGCAGCGGGGTCGCGCGCCAGGCGGCCTTCGTCTACGATTTGGTCGAGCAACCCGCGTTCGGCGGTTTGCTCGGCGGCGGCGGCCGGTTGGGCCAGGCGTTGAGCGTCGCTACTCATTTGCCACCATCCTTCGTTTCGATCTCGGCCCGCAACTTGGCCAGCTTGTCCTTGTCGGTGACGGCCTCGCGGAGCATCTCCTCGAGCTTGTCGTTGCCCTGCATGTTGCCGCGCAGGTCGCGCAGGCGGTCGCGCAGTTCCAGCAACTCGCGGAGCGGGCCAACCTGGCGGGCGACGTTCTCGGGAGAGAAATCGTCCATGCTCTTGAAATCCAGATTGACTTTGAGGTTGCCGGCGTTCGGATCCTCGCTGAGTTTGTTCTCGACGGAGTATGCCAGGTGCGGCTTCATGTTCGCCAGCACGCTGTCGAAGTTGTCGGGGTTGACCTCGACGAATTTCCGGTCTTTCAACCGTGCCAGCGGCTCGGTCGGTTGGCCGGAGAAATCGCCCATCACCCCCATGACGAACGGCAATTCTTTGATTTCAATCGCGTCGCCGACTTCGACGTCGTAAGTGATTTGGACCCGCGGCGGTCTGACGCGATCGATCTTATGTTGTGTGCTTTGTCTTGCCATAACACCCCCCAGTTCAAAATGGCGGCGGTTCACCGCCTGGTATGCCAACGGCAGGTATTCACTCTACCAAAAAAAAGTGCAGTGTGCGCACCAGACCGTTACAGTGCCACGCGTCGAATTCCCTCCGAACGGCTCACATTTGGGATTATAAGGCCCGCCGCTTCGTTCGCAACCGAGCCCGCCGGGGACGCGTACTAGGGTTTTCCCTGGATAACCTCAGTCTAGTGGCCGCTCGGGAAGCCGCAGGATGCCGTTCGAAATCAACCAGCGGAGAACACCGGCGAAGTCCTCGATGCTGGCGTTCGGGGGCAGTATCCCTTGGGCCACGCGGCGGTCGAAGTGGTCCTGTCCGCTGCGCGTGCCGTCGCATTCGGCGATCAATTCCGCCACCCAGCCTTCCACCTGCGCCGAGTTGTCGAAGGGCTGGTGGGTGCGGGTTTGGAACTCCTCGGGGTTGAAGTGGCCGTCGCGCATGCGATTGAGCACCAGCAGTTCGCAGTGCGGCGAGACCACCGGCTTCGAGGCCAGCAGCATGTTAGTGCCGCCCGGCGAGGCACATTCGGATTCGAAATCCAGCAGCCATTCGCGGTGGCGGGGCTGGTACCCTTTTCCGGCGTTGGCGCGCGCCGTTACCGGCGGCCGCGAACCATCGTGGCGGCGCACCAGCACCCAGGAGTAGACCAGGAACTCGGTCTTATTGGCCTCCCACATCTCCATCCAGAAATTTACATCGTCTGGATCGCGCTTGATGACGTTGAGTTGGCGGCTCAGGAACTCCTTGGGTTCGCAAAGCTGCATGGCGATCACCACCACGTCGAACTCCGCCCGCTGGGGGCCCAGCCATTTGCGGATGCGCTGTTCGTAGGGCTCGCCCTGGCGGTCGCTGGCCAGGTGCTGCGAGTAAAGCCGGCCGCCGGGCCGCAGAAAGCGCGGCAGCCCTTCGACCACGCGGCGGACGATCTGTTCGCCGTCCTCGCCGCCGTCGCGGAAGATCAGGCCGGTCTTGCGGGCGGGCACGTAGGGCGGATGGGTGACAATGCGGTCGAAGGTGAGGCCCTCGACCGGCTCGTAAAGGTCGCCCAGAAGGGTGGTCATGTTGTCCAGGCCGTTCAGGCGGCGGTTGAACTCGGCGAAGCGCACCGGGCGGGCGATGATGTCGGTGCCCCAGGCGTGCCGCGCGTAGCGTGCCCCTTCGAGCGCCGCGATGCCGGTACCGGTGCCGAGATCGAGCAGGGCGTCGCAGGAAGTATCGGGGATGCCGGCCACGAAATCGCGGGTGTTTTCGACCACCGCGGGGTAGACCACGTCGGCCGGCAAGGCGCAACTGGCGCCATCGGGCCCGGCCGCGCGGTCCATGACGGTGAGCATGCTGAAGACCGGGGGAATCGAAAAGTTGGAGTAGCACTGGCCGGTGAGGTGCGGATTCCGCGCCAGCACGTTGAGCGACCACAGCGCGGCCAAGGCGTCGGCGGGCAGGGCGCGCGCCAGGGCAGATTCGTCCACGTAAACGGCATCGAGGAACAGGCGGATCAGGGCATCGATGGGCTGCGTGAGCGGCAGGGCTTCGAGGAGCTCGGCTGGCGGGGTCTTGTAGTCTTCGAGCGCGGCGACGCCGAGGTGGCGCTTCAGGCCATCGGCGGAGTAGCCGCTGTCGTGGAAGACGCGGCGCAGGGCGGCGAACTCGGCATCCGAGCCGAGACGCGGCAATTCCTTGTGCCAGGGATGGGCGGCGGGTTGGGGGCTGGCCATGTGAGAGAGGATAGCACTGGGGGAGGGAGAACGGCGGGGTCAGGCGAGATCGTTCCACTCGTCCGGACTAATGTGGGCTTGATTGAGCACGCTGCGTAGCGTCCCTACAGGCACCTCGGATTTCCTTGGCACGATCGCAGTATCGACGATCTCATCCGAGCAGCGCACGAACTTGACGTGGCTGCCCTTCTGGCTGCTTTCGACAAAGCCGGCGGCCTCAAGACGGCGCTTGACTTCGCGGAACGGGCAGGGCCTAAGCCGCCCCAACCTCCACCTCGATCGTTCGGACTGCCGGCGGACGGGTTGCTTGCGGCGGTTCGAAGTGAAGTTCGATGGCTTCCGTGAGGTTGGCAAGCGCCTCTTCCTCAGTCTCGCCCTGGCTGGCGATGTCGAGTTCCAGGCACTGGGAAACGTACCAATTCCCTTCACGCCAGACGGTAGCCGCAAATGGCCGCTTCATGACCTCATTGTTTCACAGGCGGGAGTGTTCCGCACGGGGTGCCCGGCGAGGATGCGGCGCGACGGTAAGTTTGGGATCACGACACACTTCCGGAGCGGAGGGGTCCTGCCGGATCGTTCCAGTTACGCGCTTTCGGAATGCCGCATGTTGGGATGCATTGTCCGGTTGGATCAAGTTGATCCAACTTCGGGAGCAGAATGCATCTGCGCTGGCAACAAAGCCGCCCCGGCGAGGGCATCGATCCTGCGCACCTCTTGGCATCCGGGCAGCTATGCCACGCGCCGAAGAAGCGAGTAGCAAAGCGAAACCGGCCCGCCGGTCTCAACATCGAATTGGGGTGCTCATGGTTGGCTCCTGCGTTCGGCCACGAGTTGGACGATCTCAGCCGGTCATGGCGACGGAAACATGGCCTTCGGGCTAGCAGGAACGCTCCGTCGAGGGGAGGAGGAATTCAGTGAAGACGATTCTCATGGCAGCCCATTCCGTGGTTAATCGCTGGAGGTTCAGAGGTTGGACTCTCCTGGGCACCGCTCTGGCGGCTTTCGCCGCGGGGTCGCTGTTAACGTCGCAACTGGCGCATCTTGAGGCAGTCAGGGCCGAAAGCAATCGCGTTTACGAGCTGATGATTTACCACACCGTACCCGGGAAAGTACCAGAACTCGAATCGATCTTTCGGGACGTTTCGGAGCAACAGACCAAGTACGGGCTGAACGTGGTGGGCTATTGGGTGCCGAACGAGGACCCCGCCTGGAAGAACACGTTCGTCTACGTGGTCGTTCATCCCAGCCGGGAGAAAGCGGAAGCGAACTGGCGCGCGCTTCATGCCGACCCGAAGTTTCTGCCTTACCGGAAAGCGGCGGAGCCTTTGATTGAGAAGGTCAACGGCGAGTTCAACGTCGACGAAGTATACATGCGCCCCACCGATTACTCGGCATTGAAGTAGACACTGCGGAGCGGTTCACACGTATGAACGCAATTCGGAGCGGCGCTCTCATCTATTCCCTGCTGATTTTTGGCCGGCTTGAGGCAGCTCCGCGGGAGGCCTGGATCGCCACTTGGACCGCCAGCCCGGAACCGGCAAATCCCGATCCAAAGCAGCCGGGTCTCACCCTACAGGATCAAACTTTGCGAGAGCGCGTGCGCATTTCCGTTGGGGGACCGCGGATTCGCCTTCGCCTGTCGAACGAATATGGTTCCTCGCCCCTTGTCGTAGGTTCGGTCGCGGTGGCTGTGCCCAACGATGCGGCGAGCGTCAAGGCAGGCACGATCCACGCCGTTACGTTTGGGGGACGAAACTCGATCGCAATTCCGGCGGGCGCGCCGGTCCTCAGCGATCCGGTGGATTTTCCGGTAGCCTACGGTGCGGAGATCGCAGTCAGCCTCTACTTTCCCAAACGCGTCAGCGCACCAACCTGGCATGCGCTGGCCCTCAAGAGCGCGGTCGTTTCGCTACACGGTGACGATACTCTTAAGGAACAGATTCAAGGTGGAACCGAGTTTTCAGGTTCGATACTGATCGGCGCCGTTCTCGTTCCTGCGCAGCCATCGCAGCGCGTCATCGTCGCGTTCGGTGACTCCATCGTCGATGGCGACGGGTCCACATTGGAAGCTGACCGCAACTGGCCGAGCGATCTTGTCCGCCGGCTGGGAAGGAGCGCGGAGGGCTCGAAATGGGCGGTTGTGAATGAGGGAATCGCCGGCAATCGTCTTTTGGATGACGGTCCTATTGCGAGCCTGGGCGTCAGCGCCCTGGCCCGTTTCGACAGGGACGCCTTATCGGTGCCGGGAGTCACTCATGTCGTGCTGCTGGAAGGGATCAATGACCTCGGATTTCCTGGCGCTATGTTGGGACGGCTCTTGCTTGCCGATCCGGGGGATGTGCGGACCGCCGAGGATCTAATCGGCGCGTATGGCCAGTTGATCGCTCGCGCCCACGCCCGTGGAATCAAGCTAGTTGGTTCCACGATGACTCCTTGTGAAGGCGTGGATATTCCCGGCTACTATTCGGAAGCGAAGGAAGCTGCGCGCCAGGCCGTCAACAACTGGATTAGAACCAGCCGCGCGTTTGACGGGGTCGTCGACTTCGATGCGGTCTTGCGCGATTCCGGCCATCCCAGCAGGCTGTTGCCCCGCTTCGCATCGGAAGATCGGCTCCATCCAAACGATGCCGGCTATCAAGCGTTGGCGGACGCGGTCGACCTCGCTCTCTTCCGATAGCGCAGCTCGGGCGCGCGCCGATCCGCACGCGCCAAACACTTTCACGCCGGCGATGACGCACCTTGAACGGCTCAGCGTCCCTAATGTAGCGCGTCCTTGAAAACAACCGTTTTCCCGGCGCCTGGCCGCCATTTGCAGAGGGGCTGCCACGGAACCGCGAGGGTCACCGAGCGGGCCGAGGGCAGCACACTCCGCGCTCGGGCCGCTCGGTGACCCTCGCGGTTCCGTGTGAAGTGCCCGACGATCCGAAGTGGCTGCCGTCCGATAACCGACGGTATCTCGGCCGCAGACCACCCGCTCCCCCAAACCCCCACTTGGCGCTTCGCCGCCAGTTTTGGTACTGTGATTGACACATGCGGCAATTGCAGCCAGTCGTCTGGACCAAGGGCACGTTCCTCAGCCCGCAACACCTCCAGTTGCAGGACCGCTTCCTGGAGAACCTGCTGCAGTTTCACCTGGAGAACCTGTCGTTCCGCCCCTGGGGGTTCCGCTCGCTGCAGATCGGCCAGGAGGCCCTGGCGGCGGGCGCGTTCGGCATCTCGAGCGCTTCCGGGCTGCTGCCCGACGGGCTGCTGTTCGACATCCCCAACTCCGATTCGGCCCCGGCGCCGCGGCAGCTTGCGGATTGCTTCGAAGCCGACCAGACCAGCGTGGACCTCTACCTGGCGATCCCCCACTACCGCGACCGCGGGCTGAATGTGGCCGGGCCGGCGCACGGGGGCGGGGCGCGCTACCGCGCCGAGGTGGAGTTGTTCCGCGACGAGAATACCGGCCTGTCGGAGAAGCCCGTGCAGGTGGCGCGCAAGAACCTGCGGTTGTTGGCCGAGGGCGAGGCGCTGGATGGGTACTCGACGCTGCGCGTGGCCCGGGTTTTGCGCACCGAAGCCGGCACGTTTCGCCTGGACCCGCGCTTCGTGCCGCCGCTGATCGACTTCAACGCCAGCGATTACCTGGTGTCCATCGCGCGCCGCCTGGTGGAAATTCTGACGGCGCGGTCCAGCGGGATCGCCTCCATGCGGCGGCAGAAGAACCAGACGCTGGCCGATTTCACGGCGGCCGATATCGCCAATTTCTGGCTGCTGTACACTGTGAACACGGCGTTTCCGGTTTTCCGGCACCTGTTCGAGACGCGCGGCGGGCACCCCGAGGCGCTGTATGCGGCCATGTCGTCGCTGGCCGGGGCGCTGACCACGTTCTCGACCAACATCCATCCGCGCGATCTGCCGCCTTACGATCACGATGAGTTGGGGGCGTGTTTCACCGAGTTGGACGAAAAGCTGCGGCTGCTGCTGGAGACGGTGATTCCGACTAACTTCGTGTCGCTGCCGCTCAAGCTGGTACAGCCGTCGATTTATGCGACCGCCATCGACAACGACAAGTACCTGGTGAACACCAAGATGTATCTGGCGATCGGCGCGGAGACGAGCCAGGCGGAGATCGTGGCCAAGACGCCGGAACTGGTGAAGGTCTGCTCGGCCAGCCACATCGACCATCTGGTGCGCCAGGCGCTGCCGGGCGTGCCGCTGACCTATGTGGCGCAGCCGCCCAGCGCCATTCCGGTGAAGCTCAATTATCAGTACTTCAGCCTCAGCCAGTCGGGCGTGGCGTGGGAAGCAATCGGCCGGGCGCGCAACCTGGCGGCTTACGTACCGGGCGACTTACCTAACCCGCAGTTGGAATTGATCATCCTGCTGCCGCAGGCGGGCTGATACCGGGCCCGCCCGCGGCGGCCTCATTTCTTGGCGAAGATTAGCATGGCCGAGACTGTGATGAAGATGGTCGAAACGACGATTATGATCACCACAAGCCACGGGATCTTCCCTTTTGCCGGTTGCTGCGCGGGGACCGCCATCATCGGCGGTTGAATCACGGGGGCCTGCATCACCGGGGGCTGAATCACCGGTTGAATCATGGGAGGCTGCATCACTGGGGGCTGCATGACCGGTGCTTGCACAACAGGAGGCTGCACGTAAGGCATCGCCAGCGGCTGCATCATGGACTGCCCCTGCGCCTGCTGGGATGGCTGCGCCGGAGCGCCGCCACCGAGATTCGCCGGTCTGGAAATCAGTTGGGTGTATTCGCTGGGTCCCTGTTGGGCAAGGGCCGCCATGGGAGGTTGGGCGCCAGAGGGGGCGGCCGGAGTCTGGAACGCTCCCGTTGCCCCAGAGGGCGCGTGGGGGTCGGGGAAAACGGCTGCGGCGAAGGCGGCATGGCGGAATCCGCAACGGGCCTGCCAAACATGCTGGTGAATTCCCCTGGTTGCCTGGCGGCGGGCGCAGGCTGGACAGCCTGGGTCGGCGCACCGGGGAATCCGGAGGCGGAGGGGAATTGCGGCGCAGGTGCGCCTCCGGGGGCGGGTGCCTTGAAGAACTGCGTGAACTCACCTGCCTGGTGCGATGCTTGCGGCGCCCTGGGAGGGGTGCTGGTTGGCGGTGCGCCGCCGGACTGGAACATCTGGGTGAAAGCCCCTGGCGCAGGCTTGGCGGCGGCTGGCGGGGGCCACTCACCTTCCGGGCGGGAGGCGGGCAATGGAGAGTTGAATAGCCGGTTGAACTCGTTGGCCTGGGCCGAATCCCTTGGGGCCTCCGGTGTTGGTGCCTGAGGCGGCACCTGGAACAGGCGCGTGAACTCCCCAGGCTGCGACGAGGGCGCGGGATGGGAATCTGGCCGCGGAGGAGGTTGCGGCGAGGGAGACTGGAACAACCGCGAGAACTCGCCGGACCCTGAAGCGGCCGGCGCCTGCGGAGGCGCGGCGGCAGGAGCGGCTTGGGCGGGAACGGACGAGGGGGCGGGAGACTGGAACAACTGCGCGAACTCCTCGGAGACCGGGGCTGCGGGTGGCGTGGGCGGCGCCGGAGTTGGATGGGGCTGGGCCGCCGAGAGAACTGGCGTGGGCGACGGTGCCGCCGGGGGTTCCGGGGCGGCTGACGCTGGAGGTGGCGGGGCTGCAGGAGCAGGCTGGGCAGGGGCCTGGAACAATTGAGTGAACTCTCCGGCTTCGGCTGCCGCCGGGGGTTCCGGGGCGGCTGGCGCTGGAGGTGGCGGGGCTGCAGGAGCAGGCTGGGCAGGGGCCTGGAACAGTTGAGTGAACTCTCCGGCTTCGGCTGCCGCCGGGGGTTCCGGGGCGGCTGGCCCTGGAGGTGGCGGGGCTGCAGGAGCAGGCTGGGCAGGGGCCTGGAACAATTGAGTGAACTCCCCGGCTTCGACCGCCGCTGGGGGTTCGGGTGCGGCTGGCACCGGAGGTGGCGGGGCTGCAGGAGCAGGCTGGGCAGGGGCCTGGAACAATTGGGTGAACTCTCCGGTTTCCGCTGCCGCCGGGGGTTCGAGTGCGGCTGGCGCCGGAGGTGGCGGGACCGCGGGGGCGGGCTGGGCAGGGGCCTGGAACAATTGGGTGAACTCTCCGGCTTCAGCAGCCGCTGGGGGTTCCGGGACGGCTGGCGCCGGAGGTGGCGGGACCGCGGGGGCGGGCTGGGCAGGGGCCTGGAACAATTGGGTGAACTCTCCGGCTTCAGCAGCCGCTGGGGGTTCCGGGACGGCTGGTGCCGGAGTTGGCAGGACCGCGGGGGCGGGCGGGGCAGGGGCTTGGAACAGTTGAGTGAACTCTCCGGCTTCAGCAGCCGCTGGGGGTTCCGGGGCGGCCGGCGCTGGAGGTGGCGGGGCTGCAGGAGCAGGCTGGGCAGGGGCCTGGAACAATTGGGTGAACTCTCCGGCTTCCGTGGCCGCCGGGGGTTCGGGTGCGGTCGGCGCTGGAGGTGTCGGGGCTGCAGGAGCAGGCTGGGCTGAGGCCTCGAACAACTGCGTGAACTCTCCAGCGTCGGCTGCTGCGGGAGGGGTCGGCGCGGCTTGGGCCGGAGGTGGCGGGACTGCGGAGGCGGGCGGGGCAGGGGCCTGGACCAATCGGGTGACCTCCCCGGCTTCCGTGGCCGCCGGGGGTTCGGGTGCGGCCGGCGCCGGAGGTGGCGGGACCGCGGGGGCGGGCTGGGCAGGGGCCTGGAACAACTGGGTGAACTCTCCGGCTTCGGCTGTCGCTGGGGGTTCCGGGGCGGCTGGCGCTGGAGTTGGCGGGGCTGCAGGAGCAGGCTGGGCAGGGGCCTGGAACAATTGGGTGAACTCTCCGGTTTCCGCTGCCGCCGGGGGTTCGAGTGCGGCTGGCGCGGGAGGTGGCGGGACCGCGGGGGCGGGCTGGGCAGGGGCCTGGAACAACTGGGTGAACTCTCCGGCTTCGGCCGCCGCTGGGGGTTCGGGTGCGGCTGGCGCCGGAGGTGGCGGGACCGCTGGGGCGACCGGGGCGGGGGCCTGGAACAACTGCGTGAACTCTCCGGCTTCCGCTGCCGCCGGGGGTTCCGACGCGACCGACGCGGGCGGCGGTGGGACCGCAGGGGGTGCGGCTGAGGGAGCTGCCGGGACAACAGGGACGGTCACAGTCGGCGGTGCGGGGGGCTGGAACAACTGTGCGAATTCATCGGAGACGGAAGGTGCGGCAGGCGCGGCGACAGGTGGCGGGATCACGGCGACGACCACGGTCGGCGGCGCGGCTTGATCCGCAGGAATCGCCGCAGGCATGACTTTCGTCGGGAGCGAAACCGGCGGCTCGGAGGCCTCGAACATCCGCGTGAACTCTCCCGGCTCGGCGGCCGGCCCGGCAACCGCCGCGGGTTGCGCTGGCGGCGGGGGGGGCGGCGGCGGCGCGGCGGCCTCCAGCGCAGCATGGCCCGCGCCAACCGGCGGGGCAGGCGGCTCACCGGCATGGGGCGCTCCGGTGACCGTGGTGGGAACTTTCCAAATTCCCGCGCGTGCCAGCCCTTCCGGGGCGGCGGTCGCGGGGTGAAGCGCTTCCTGCTCGCTCAGCCAGTCCTCCAGGTGCTGGAACGGGGGCGCCACGGTGGCCACATAGACGGTGCCCTGGTGGTCGCCCATCTCAATCAACTTCGCCATGGCCTGCGGCGGCAGGGCTCGCAAGCGGGCGAGCAGCGCTTCGTTTTCGGGAGAATTCCCGCCGACCAGGAGGTGGACGGAAACCTCGCGGCCAGTAGAGACCTGACGGGCACGGAAGCTTCGGGTGCCGGGGCCGGAGAGCGGCTCGATCAGGCCGTATTTTTGATAGAAGTCCATATATAGACCTACGCCGTACCCCAACATGGTACCGCGCCCCACGGCGATTATCGCGGCCTTTTCGCGGGGGCGCCGGGAAGGCTGGTGGGCGGGGTAGGATAGGAGAGTTCCCCGGAGGAAACCCGCATGCGCCGCATCGCACTCGCACACATCGCACGTATTCCGGTCTGGCTGGCCATCGCGGCGGTTCCGCTGCTAACGCAAACCGCCGGGCCGCGGCCCTTCACGCGGCCGCTGGCATGCCCGGAGGCGGAGTGCCCGTTGCTGCAAGGGGCGCCCCAAACGGCGGGGATGCGCAGCGGTTTCGTGCGTCTGAAACCGGGCGCGACGGTGGGCTGGCACACGACCGGCAAGAACGAAGAAGCGCTGGTGATTCTGCACGGCCGGGGCGAGGTGCTAATCGAGGGCCAGGGGAAGCAGGCGTTCCAGGCGCCAGCCTTCGCCTACATCCCGCCCACGACCCGCCACAACGTCGAGAACACCGGCAACGAAGCGCTGGAATACGTGTACACGGTGGCGCCCGCCGCGCAGCCATAGGCGATGGGGCGTCCGCGGAAGGCGTACTTTTTTGCCCACACCGCGCCGGACCGCGTATGCTAGAGTAATTCGCACAGGCCTATGAAGTTGCTTTCCAGAGTCGTCTGGTCGGAAGGGATGTACCTGGGGCCGCACCATTTCCAGGCGCAGAGCCGGTACTTCGAGGACTCCATCCAGTTCGCGACTTCGTCCCTCTGGTTCTCCGCCTTCGGATTGGCGGGGATCGAGCTGGATGCCGAAGCGTTGCAAAACGGCACGGTGGCGTTGCTGCACGCGCGCGGCATCATGCCGGACGGCCTGCCCTTCAACATGCCGGAGAGCGACGCGCTGCCGCAGCCGCGCGCGGTGGGAGAATTGTTCTCGCCCACGCGGGACGGTGTGACGGTGCTGTTGGCCATCCCGCCGCGCAAGCCCGACGGCTTCAACTGCCTGCTGGAAGACGCGCCCCCGGCGACGGCCCGCGACCCGCGGTTTGTGGCGGAAACGCGGGTGCTGCACGACCAGAACAGCGGGGCCGACGAGCGGCCCGTGCGGCTGGGCCGCAAGAACCTGAGGCTGCTTCTGGACACCGAACCGGCGGGCGACCTGTTGACGCTGCCGGTGGCGCGGGTGATGCGGGACCGGTCGGGCCATTTCGCCTACGACGCCGAGTTCGTGCCGCCCGCGCTCGAGATCGGCGCCAGCCAGCGGCTGATGCTGCTGACACAGCGGCTGATCGAGATCCTGGGCGAGAAGAGTTCCATCATCAGCCGGGGGGCCAAGCGGGGAAGCACGGGACACGCCGAATTCTCAACGCGGGAGATCGCCAACTTCTGGCTGCTGCACGCGGTGAACTCGGCGCTGGCGCCGCTGCGCCACCAGCTCATCGCCAAGCGCGGGCATCCCGAGGAACTGTTCCTGGAACTGTCGCGGCTGGGCGGCGCGCTGTGCACCTTCGCTCTCGATTCGCACCCGCGCGATCTGCCGCTGTACGATCACATGAACCTCAGCGATTGTTTCGGTAGGCTCGACCGTCACATTCGCACGCACCTGGAGATCATCGTCCCGACGAATTGCATCTCCATTCCGCTGAAACACGTGGGTGGCTATTTTCACGAGGGAGAGATCGTGGATCAGCGCTGCCTGGGACGGGCGCGGTGGGTGCTGGCGGTGCGCGCCGCCTTAGGGGAAGCGGACCTGATGATCAAGGTGCCGCAACTCATCAAGGTCTGCACGCCTCCGTTCGTGCGCGAGCTGGTGAAGCGGGCGCTGCCCGGTCTGGCCCTCGTTCACCTGCCGGTGCCTCCGCCGGCCATTTCGGCGCGCGTGGAGACGCAGTATTTCGGCATCGGCAGAAGCGGGCCGTGCTGGGACCACATGGTGCAGACGCGCAAAATCGGAGTTTACATTCCTGGCGAGTTTCCCAAACCCGAAGTGGAAATCCTGGTAGTTCTGGACAATTGATATGACACCTTCCGTCGAGAACCGCAGGCCGGAGAACCTGGCTCTGCACTTTCAGGAAGTACTAACGGCCATCGAACGCCTTCGCGGCAGCAAGCAAGGCGTTGCCGACGCCAACGCGTTTCGCCACCACGCGCGGGAAGCGCTGCGGACGGCGGCCGGCCAGGCGCTCGCCGCCGGATACACGGCCGAGGACGTGAAGTACGCCACCTATGCGACGGTCGCGTTCCTGGACGAATCCGTGCTCAACTCGCGCAGCCCCGTGTTTGCCGACTGGGCCCGCAAGCCGCTGCAGGAAGAGATGTTCGGCACGCAGATCGCGGGAGAAGTGTTCTTCCAGCAGTTGCAGCAACTGCTGGGGCGCAACGATTCAGCCGACCTGGCCGACCTGCTGGAGGTCTACTACCTGTGCCTGGTGCTCGGGTTCGGCGGCCGGTACAGCGCCGGCAACCGTGGCGAGCTGAGCCAGATAATGAACATGACGGCGGCCAAGATCTACCGCGTGCGGGCGCGGTTCTCGCAGCTTTCGCCGGCCTGGGCGCTGCCCCAGGAGACGGTTCGCAGCCGCCGTGACCCGTGGGTGCGGAGGCTCGCCATCATCGCCGCCGCCATGGCCGTGGCAATGGTGCTGATGTTTGTGGTCTACAAGATCGTGCTGGCGAGCGGGGTGCACGTGACGGTGGCGGCGAGCCAGGTAGCCGACAGCGCGCAGGTAAGCTAAGAGGGACGCATGACGATACTGTACTGGGTTCTGTCCGTCGCGCTGGTCGCGTTGATCGTTCTCGTGACGGTATTCCTGATTCAGCGGAAGGGCAAGAAGGCCGCGCAGGCCGAGATGGGCGGCGAACCATCCGGGGCCGAGAGCAGCGACGAGATTTCGGCGCTGGTGCGTGACGCCGATGGCAAGCTGGCGGCGGCCCGAATCCAGGCGGGCGCGCGCGTGGCCACGCTGCCCGTTTACCTTATTATGGGCGACTCCGGTACAACCAAGACCTGCGTGATGCTGCACTCGGGGCTGGACCCCGAGTTAATTGCGGGGCAGGTTTACCAGGGCGGCAACGTGGCGCCAACGCGCACCGCGAATTTCTGGTTCTCGCAGCGCGCGGTGTTCGTGGAGGCCGGCGGCAGGCTGCCGGGCGAGGCGGCCAAGTGGAACAAGTTGGTCGCCAGGCTGGTGCCCAAGACGTCGGTGGTTGGCAAGGGCGAGCAGGCGCCGCGCGCGGCGGTGGTATGCTACGACGTCGAGAACTTCACGAAACCCGGAGCCATGGATCTGGCGGCCGCAACGGCGCGGGCCTACCGGATGCGGCTGGGCGAGATTTCGCAATCCATCGGAAGCCAGCTTCCGGTGTACGTGCTATTCACCAAGACCGACCGGCTGCCGTTCTTCACCGAGTTCGTCCGCAACCTGACGAACGACGAGTCGGCACAGGTGCTGGGCGTCACCTTGCCGATGCTCGAAAGCCGCAACCAGGGCGTGTACGCCGAAGAAGAAACCTCGCGGCTGACGTGGAACTTCGAGCGGCTGTTCCATTCGCTGGCCGACGCGCGGCCGGAGTTTCTGTCGCGGGAAACGGACGCGGGCAAACTGCCGGCGGCTTACGAATTCCCGCGCGAGTTCCGCAAACTGCGGCCCGCCATCGTGCAGTTCCTGGTGGACTTGTGCCGCCCCAGCCAGTTGGCGGTGGGACCGTTCCTGCGCGGCTTCTACTTCACCGGCGTGCGGCCCGTCATCATTAATGAAGCGGCGCCGGTGCAGGCGGCGCAACTGCAGCAGCAGGGCGGCTACGGACAAGTCCAAGGCGCCACCGGGATCTTCAGCGTGGGCGGCATGGCCGCCGCGCAAGCGCCTCCTCCACCGCCAGTGGCGACGACGCGCAAAGTGCCGCAGTGGCTGTTCCTGACCCACCTGTTCCACCACATCCTGCTGGCCGACCGGGCCGCCATGGGCGCCAGCGGTGCCAGCACCAAGACCGGTTTCTGGCGGCTGCTGCTGTTCATTTCGGCCGCCAGCCTGTGTCTGCTGCTGATGGTCTGCTTCACTATCTCCTTCTTCAACAACCACGCGCTGGAAGGCAAGGTTCGCGACGCGGCCGCGGGGATTTCGTCGGTGCAATCGGCGGGCGGGGGCTTAGCGCCGGTGGAATCGCTGCGCAAGCTGGAGAACCTGCGGCAGGCGATGGAAGCCCTGGTGCGCTACCGCCGCGAGGGCGCGCCCTTGTTTTACCGCTGGTTCCTGTACGTGGGTGACGACCTGTATCCGGAAGCGCGGCGGGTTTACTTCGACCGATTCAAGCTGCTGCTGTTTGGGCAGACGCAGACCGGAATCCTGGCCAACCTGCGCATGCTTCCCGCCACGCCGGGGCCGGAGTACACGCCAACTTACAACGCGCTGAAGGCGTATCTAATAACCACGTCGTTCCACGACAAGAGTTCGAAGGAATTTCTAACACCGGTGCTGATGACCTGGTGGATGGCGGGCCGCAGCGTGGAAATCGACCGCGCGCAACTGGCGCAGAAGCAATTCGATTTCTACGCGGACGAACTGCGCGAGAGCGATCCCTACACTTCGGAAGGCGACACGCAAGCGATCACGCACGCCCGCGGCTATCTGGCGCAATTCGCCGGAGCCGAACGGGTGTACGCGTTCATGTTGTCGGAAGCCGGCAAGAGCAATCCGCCGATAGACTTCCACAAAATGTTTCCGGGCTCGGACCGCGTGGTGCAGGAGCCGCACGTGGTGGCGGGGGCGTTTTCCAAGGGCGGCTGGGCCTTCATGAAGGACGCCATGGCCCACGCCGACCGCTACTTCAACGGAGAACCGTGGGTGCTGGGCGATCAGGGCTCGGGCATCGTCGACCGCGCCAAACTGGTGCAGGACATCCAAACCCGTTACTACAGCGATTTCACGAACGAGTGGCGAACCTATATCAAGTCTGCGTCGGTGCTTCGTTACGCCAGCTTGAAGGACGCCGCCGACAAGCTTAAGACGCTGTCCAGCAATACTTCGCCGCTGCTGCAGTTGATCGCGCTGGCATCGCGCAACACCGACGTGGACGATCCAATCGTGAAGGCGGCTTTCCAGCCGGTGCAGTCGGTGGTTCCATCGAACACCACCGACGTGGTGATCGCGGCGCCCAACCTGAATTACGTGCAATCGTTGACCGCGCTGCAGACTTCCATCGACCAGATCGCCAATACGCCGGGGATGCCCACCGACGCTGCCGCGGCGCCGACGCTGGACAACGCGCGGACGGCGGTCAACAACGCGCGCCAGATCGAGCAGACGTTCCGGCCGGATTCCGAAGGCCAGGTGGACAAGAAGGTGGGCTCGCTGCTCGAAGATCCCATCACCTATGCGCAGGGACTGCTGCGCGCGCTCGGCCCGGCGGAGCTGAATCAGAAGGGCGCGGGCATGTGCGGGCAGATCGGGACGCTGATGAGGAAGTACCCGTTCAATTCGAAAGGCACGGATCAGGCCACGCTGGCGGACGTTTCGGCGCTCTACAAGCCGAAGGAAGGCGCCATCTGGCAGTTCTACGAAACCGGCTTGCAGAAGTTCATCACGCGCACGGGCTCGCAGTTTTCGCCCAACCCGTCGGGCGGCATGAACATCAACCCGGCGTTCATAACGTTTCTGAACCGCGCGGCCGCGTTTACCGACCTGGCGTTCCCACCCGGTGCGAACGATCCGCAATTCAAGTACACCGTGAGCCCGCTGCCGTCGTCGCCGGACGTCGAAAAGGTCACGCTGATCATCGACGGCCAGTCCGCGGTGTTCTCGCCGGGAACGCCGGGAAAGACTTTCACGTGGCCCGGCCCCGCGGAGCACTCGCTGCAGTTGAAGGTGCAGTTCAAGGGCAGCAAAGAGGACTTCATCATCTCGACTTACGATGGCCTGTGGTCGGTGTACCGCTTCATTATGGAGGCCGAGGGGCACAGCGGCACGCAGGTAGAGAAGCGGCCGGTGACAGGGTCGCAGCCCATGCGCGGACCCTCCGGACAGCCCGTGGTGGTGCGGCTGGACTTCAATCCTAATCCGCAGAATTTCTTCAGCGGGCTGGGCTGCGTGGCGGAGGTTGCGAAGCCGTAGATGCAACTTCCCGCGCGGATCGGCAAGTACCAACTGGAAGAATTTCTGGGCGGCGGGATGTCGCACGTCTACCGCGCGCGCGATACCGTGATCGGCCGCACTGTGGCGGTGAAGATTCTGACCGACGCCGGCTGCCAGGACGCGGAGGCCAAGGCGCGCTTTCTGGCGGAAGCCCGCATGGCCGGTAACATCGCCCACGACAACGTAATCAGCATTTACGATTTCGGCGAGGACGACCATGCGGCGGCCCTTCATGGTGATGGAGTTTCTGCGCGGCGAAGACCTGCGGCAGGCCATCAAGAACAATCGCACCGGCGACCTGACGGGCAAGCTTAAGATCGCGCTGCAAGTGGCGCGGGCGTTGCAGTACATCCACGCGCAGAAAGTCATCCACCGCGATATCAAGCCGGAGAACATCCACCTGACGGCGAGCGGCGTGGTGAAGCTGATGGATTTCGGCATCGCCAAAACCGAAGGACTGGCCATGACGCGCGCCGGTTACGTGCTGGGGACGCCCTATTACATGGCTCCCGAGCAGGTGACCGGGCAGAACATCACCGAGCAGGTGGACGTGTACGCGTTTGGCGTGCTGCTGTTCGAGCTGTTCAGCGGCGTGAAACCGATCAGCGGCGACACCGTGGAGCGGATCTTCTACAGCATTCTGAACGAGCCGATTAACCTGCAGCCGCTGTACCAGGCCGGCGTGCCACAATCGGCGTGCGATTTGGTGGCGGCGTGTACCGCTAAGGACCCGGCCGCGCGCCCGCAGGGGTTCGCGCCGGTTTGCGAGGCGATCGAACGGCTGATAGCGGACAGCGGCGCGCCGACCGTGGCTCTGCGGCCCAGCCAGACCGGGGTGCCCGCGGTAGCCGAGCCGGATACCGCGGGTAGTCCACTTAGTAAGTGGCTGCTGCCCGGGTTGGCGGCGGCTATCGTGCTGTTGGCGGTTGGGCTATACTTCTCGCTGCGGCCATCTAACAAGGTGGCGGAGAAGCAGGCTGGCGGCGGCGTCAAGACAGTGGCGCTGGACCCCGTCATCCTGACGCCCACGGGCGAGATGGAGCTAGTCCCCGAGGGCCCGTTCAAGTGCGGCAAGGATAACCAGACGGTCACGCTGGCGGCGTTTTACATCGATAAGACGGAGGTTACTAACCGCGCCTACCTGCAATTCCACAACGCGGTGGGGCAGCCGTTGCCGCTGGATTTCCCCGAAGACAAGCCCGACTTACCGGTGGTGAACGTGACCATCATCGATGCGCATGCCTTCGCCCAATGGGCCGGGAAGCGCCTGCCCACGGCGCAGGAATGGGAGAAGGCCGCGCGCGGTACCGACGGACGGCTGCTTCCGTGGGGCGACAATCCCGATCCGGCGCGATGCAACGTAGGCAGTAAGGCGCTGCGCCCGGCCGCGGACTTCCCCGACGGCGCCAGCCCGTACGGGGCGCTGAACATGGTTGGTAACGCGTGGGAGTTAGTGGAGCAGGTGATGAAACCCAGCCCCGAGGCGGTCGAGCGATTCCGCATTGCGATTATGCCGCCGCCGACCGCAGACGAGCCGTGGTATATGGTGCGCGGCCTGTCGTTCCGCGTGCCAATGGCGACCGAGGCGGCGCGGGATTACACGACCGTGCCGGCACGGTGGAAGGCGCCGGATCTGGGGTTCCGGTGCGCGAAGGACGGGACGCGCTGAGAGCGCCGATCAGGCCTGCTTCCGCCAGTAGACGGCGCGCTCATCGATGCGGCAGATGTCTTCTTTGATGCCGCGTTCGGAGCGAAATTCTTCAATCGCCTTTCGGCAATCCGGCAGGTTCTGGTAATCGTCGAAGATCGCATACCCGCCGATAGAAAGCGCTGAATAGAGGTTTCGAAGGACGTCCAAGGTGGACTGGTACAGATCCGCGTCAACGCGGAGGATCGACAAGGCCCGCACTGGCGCCGTGGGTAGGGTTTCAGAGAAGAACCCCTTCAGGAATTCCACCTGCTCGTCGAGTAGACCGTACCGGGCGAAGTTGTCCCGCACGGTATCGAGCGAGATCGCCATGTCTCCCGCCTGCCAGTCAAACGTCTCGCGTTGCCGGTCAATCGGCGGAAGCCCACCGAAGGAATCCGCCACCCAGACTTTCCGATCGGTGACCTGGTACGCCTTCAACACGGCCCGCATGAATATCGTCATTCCACCGCGCCAGACTCCCGCCTCGATGAGATCGCCGGGAACGTTCTGTGTGAGCACGTCGACGATGCACCGCTGCATCTGGTCGAGTTGGCGCGTCCCGAGCATGGTCTCCGCATCCTCGACGCGATTGCCGGCCGCATGTCCGGATTCGAGATAGTCTTGGGCGGACGCCGAGGTCAGCCGCACCGCCTCCAAACCATAGCGAGCTGCCAGGCGGTTGAAGCGGCAGATGAGCCGCGATTTTGGCCCCTGCGGCAGGATCGTGCGCCGCTCCATCCCCTTCGCGATTAGGGCGCGGGTCAGCACCTTTTTCATCAAATCGAGATATAGCTCGGCGGGATTTCGAGGCGTAGGATGGGTGAGGACCGAGAGAACGATGGGAGTGGCTTGCGGCTTCGAGGACATTGAGTAAAGAATATCGCGATTGGCGGCGGCAGTCATTGCGGGACGTTCGTCCATAGCGCGCGTAGCCCATCTTCGCCCGTCTGATACGATAAAGAAACACCCTTGATCGATACTGTTCCAGACATACTGGCCCGTATTGTTGCCAGAAAGCGCGAGGAAATTGGGCGCGTGGGCGCGCCGCGCGAAGAATGGGAGCGGCAGGCCGAGACCGCCATGTCGACCCGGCGCGATTTCGCGGCGGCGCTGCGGGGGCGCGTGCCGGCGGTGATCGCGGAAGTGAAGCACGCGTCGCCCAGCAGGGGTGTGTTGGTGCGCGATTTCAACCCGGCGCGCATCGCGGGCGAGTATCAGCGGGGTGGGGCGGCGGCGTTGTCGGTGCTCACCGATGAGTCCTTCTTTCAGGGCAGCCTCGCGGACTTACAGGCGGCGCGCGCGGCCACTGCTCTGCCGTTGCTACGCAAGGACTTCACCATCGACCGGTCACAGATCTTGCAGGCGGCGGCGCACGGGGCCGATGCCATCCTATTGATCGCGGCCATCCTCGCGGAAGGCGAGATCCGCGAGTTTCGCGAGGAGGCGGCGCGGTTCCGGATGAGCGCGCTGGTAGAGGTGCACAACCGGCGCGAACTCGATGTGGCGGTGGCGGCGGGCGCGGAGATCATCGGCGTGAACAACCGCGACCTGACCACGTTCGAGGTGACGCTGGAGACGTCGCTGCGGCTGGCGGAGCACATTCCGGCATCGGCGGTGCGCGTGAGCGAGAGCGGCATCCACAGTGCGGCTGACGCGGCGAAATTGCGCGCGGCGGGGTTCACGGCGTTTCTGGTGGGCGAGCACCTGATGAAGTCCGGAGATGCGGCGGCGGCCATCGGCGAACTGGTGGCGGCATGACCATCAAGATCTGCGGCATCACCAACCGGGAGGACGCCGAGGCCGCGGCGGCGGGCGGGGCGACGGCCATCGGATTCAACTTCTATGCGCGCAGCCCGCGGTATGTGGCGCCGGAACTGGCGGCGGAGATACGGCCGGCGGGCGTGCGGCGCGTGGGCGTGTTTGTGAACGAACGGCCGGAGCGCATCGCGGAGATTGCGCGGGTCGCGGGGCTGGACGTGGCGCAATTGCACGGGGACGAGCGGACCTCGGATTACCCAGCGGCGCTACCGGTATGGAAGGCGGCGCGCGTGGGGCTCGGGTTCGACTTCTCGCTGTACGCCGATTCGCCCGCCGATGCGCTGCTGCTGGATGGGCCGGCGGCGGAACTATACGGCGGCTCGGGGCACGTCTTCGACTGGCGGCTGGCGGCGCGCGCCGGAAAACGGATCGTGGTGGCGGGCGGGCTGGACGCGGCGAACGTGGCGCTGGCCGTGGAGTTGGCGCGGCCGTGGGGTGTGGACGCGTGCTCGCGCATCGAAAGCCGGCCAGGGAAAAAGGACCTCGACAAAATGTACGCATTTCTGCAAGCGGCGCGGGCGGCGCTGGGGCTGTGAGTTCGACGGTGACGCCGCAACCGGACCAGGGCGGGCACTTCGGGCCATATGGCGGACGCTTCGTCTCCGAGGTGCTGATGGCGCCCATCGAAGAGTTGGAACGGGCTTACCTGGAGGCGCGCGACGACCCGGCATTCCAGGCCGAGTTGGCGGACCTGTTGCACCACTACGCGGGGCGGCCCACAGCGCTGTATTTCGCGCGGCGGCTGAGCGAGCGGCTGGGAGGGGCGCGGATCTACTTCAAGCGGGAAGATCTGCTGCACACCGGCGCGCACAAGATCAACAACAGCCTGGGGCAGGCGCTGCTGGCGCGGCGCATGGGGAAACGGCGCATCATCGCGGAGACCGGCGCGGGACAGCACGGGGTGGCCACGGCCACGGTGTGCGCGCTGTTCGGCCTGGATTGCGTGGTCTACATGGGCTCGGAAGACATGCGGCGGCAACGGCTGAACGTATTCCGCATGCGGCTACTGGGCGCGAAGGTGGTGGCCGTGGATAGCGGCAGCCGCACGCTGAAGGACGCCATCAGCGAGGCCATGCGCGACTGGGTCACCAATGTCACGGACACGTACTATCTGCTGGGGTCGGCGCTGGGTTCGCACCCCTACCCCATGATGGTGCGCGATTTTCAGAAGGTGATCGGCGAGGAATCGCGGCGGCAGATCATCGAGATGGAAGGGCGGTTGCCGGATACGGTGTTCGCCTGCGTGGGCGGCGGAAGCAATGCCATCGGCATCTTCCATGCGTTCCTCGGGGACCGCGAGGTGGAGCTGGTGGGCGTGGAAGGCGGCGGGCGCGGGTCGCTCATGGGAGAGCATGCGGCGCGGTTCCGCGGCGGAGCGCCGGGAGTTTTGCAGGGCGCCTACAGTTACGTGCTGCAGGACGAGCACGGGCAGATCGCCGCGACGCACTCGGTGTCGGCGGGCCTGGATTACGCCATGATCGGGCCGGAACATGCGCTGCTGCATGACGAAGGGCGGGCGCAGTATGTGGCGGCGTCGGACTCGGAAGCCCTCGATGCGGCGCTGCTGCTGGCGCGCACGGAGGGGCTGATTCCGGCGCTGGAATCGGCGCACGGAGTGGCGGAGGCGGTGCGGCGCGCGCCGGGGGCAAAGGGCAAGGTGTTCCTGGTGAACCTCTCGGGGCGCGGCGATAAAGACGTCGACATCTACCGTGAGAACCTGCCGGAGCTGGACGAAGCGGATCGGGACGAGCCTGATCGGGACAAACAATGACGCGCATTGGGCGGCTGTTCGAGGATCTGAAACGCGACGGACGCAAGGGGCTGATCGCGTATCTGACGGCGGGCGATCCCACGCCGGAGCGCACGCCGTCGCTGGTGGAAGCGATGGTGCGCGGCGGGGCCGACCTCATCGAACTGGGCGTGCCGTTCTCCGACCCTATCGCCGATGGGCCGGTGATTCAGCGGGCGGGCGAGCGGGCACTGCGGGCCGGGACGATATTGGCCCGCGTGCTGCGGATTGCGGCGCAGGTGCGCGAGCGGTCGCAGGTCCCTCTCCTGCTGTTCACTTACTTGAACCCGGTGGTAAGATACGGCCTGGACCGGCTGGCAAAGGACGCGGCGGCGGCGGGCATCGATGGCTGCCTGCTGACCGACGCCTCGGTGGAGGAAGCCGGCGAGTACGCGGGCGCCATGCACCGGCACGGGCTGGACACGGTATTCCTGGCGGCGCCTACCAGCACCGAACGGCGGTTGCGCCTGGTGGCGCAGTATTCGACGGGGTTCGCGTACCTGGTATCGCGCACGGGTGTGACGGGCGAGCAGGCGACGCTTTCCGACGCGGCGGCTCCGCTGGTGCGGGCCATGCGCGCCATCACGGACCTGCCGCTGGCGGTGGGTTTCGGGATCTCGCGGCCGGAACAGGTGGGCGAGGCGGGGCGGCTGGTGGAGGCGGTGGTGGTGGGCAGCGCGTTCGTGCGGCTGATCGAACGCTCGGCCGGCGCGGAAACGCTCGAAGCGGAGTTGGAGGCGTTCACCCGCCAGCTCAAGGGAGGCTTTGCAGGGGCCCGATGACTCAGGACGAAGCGCAGGAAAAACTGGAAGAGTACCGGCTCAAGGTGGATGTGGTGGACCGGCGCATCGTGGAGCTGTTGAACGAGCGCACGCGCGTAGTGGAGGAAATCGGCCGCGTGAAGCGCGAGGCGCAGTTGCCGATTTACGAGCCCAAGCGCGAGGACATGGTGTTCGCCAACATCACGGCGTCCAACCAGGGACCGCTGCCGGCGGCGGGGTTGCGGCGCATCTTCGAGCGCATCATCGACGAGGCGCGCACCATTCAGCGGCTGCGGATGTCGGCCGAGGGAGACAAGAAATGATCGTGGTCATGCAGCAGGGCTCGACCGAGGAACAGCTCGAAGCGGTCATCGAGCGGATGATGGACTGGGGCTTCGACGTGCACCGCTCGACCGGCACGGTGCACACGGTTCTGGGCGGCGTGGGCGGCAAGGACGATGTCGACCTGGGCATCTTCGAGGTGATGGATGGCGTGAAGGAAGCGCATCGCATCGGCTCGCCGTACAAGCTGGCCAGCCGCAGTTTCCGGCCGGGCGGCACGGTGGTGCAGGTGGGTGGCGTTTCTTTTGGCGGCGAGCGAGTGGTGGTGATGGCGGGGCCGGGCTCGGTGGAGAGCCGCGAGCAGATTGAGCGGGCGGCCGAGATCGTGGCCAAGGGCGGCGCGGCGGTCATTCGCGCAGGGGCGTTCAAACCGCAGATGTCGCCGCATGGGTTCCAGGGCTTGGAAGAAGAGGGGCTGCGGCTGCTGCGCGAGGCGGCCAACCGCAACGGGCTGCTGGTGGTGAGCGAAGTGATGGACCGCAGCCAGGTGGAACTGGTGGCGCAATACGCCGACATCCTGCAGGTGGGCGCGCGCAACATGCAGAACTTCGCGCTGCTGCGCGAGCTGGGCAAGGTGAACAAGCCCGTGCTGCTGAAGCGCGGCTGCGCGGCCACCATCGAGGAGTTGCTGCTTTCGGCGGAATTTGTTCTGCTGGGCGGAAACTACGACGTGATCCTGTGCGAGCGCGGCATACGGACTTTCGAGACTTACACGCGAAACACATTGGACATCTCGGCAATCCCTGTGGTGAAGAAGTTGTCGCACCTGCCGATTGTGGCGGATCCGTCGCAGGGAACCGGTCGGCGGGACAAGGTGCCGCCGATGGCGCGGGCAGCGGTGGCGGCGGGGGCGGACGGATTGCTGGTGGAAGTGCATCCGGACCCGGACCACGCGTTGAGCGATGGCGCGCAATCGCTGCGGCCGGAGCAGTTCGAGGAGTTGATGCGGCAGTTGCGCATGATTGCGCCGGCCGTGGGGAGAACGGTGTGATGGTTTTATGTGGGGCAGGATGGCAGCCTGCGGAGGACTGTCAGTCCGCCTGCCGGCCGTTCGCACGCTGCCGGCCAGGCGGGTTAACAACCGGCCGCAGGCTGACAGCCTGCCCCACAAAGGACTGCGCATGAAGACGCTGGCGATTGTCGGGACGGGGTTGATCGGGGCGTCGGTGGGGCTGGCGGTGCGCAAGGCGGGATTCGCTGGGCCGATCCTGGGAGTCAGTTCGCCGGGTGCGCTGGCGGAAGCGGCGGCGGTGGGCGCCATCGATCGCGGGGCCACGCTGGCGGCGGCGGCGGCCGAGGCGGATGTGATCATGCTGGCGCAGCCGATCGGCCGCATACTCGATACGCTGCGGCGCCTGGATCCGCTGGTGCGGCCGGATGCGCTAATTACCGATGCCGGGAGCACTAAGTGCCAGATTGCGGATCTGGCGCTGCAGACCATTACACGGTGCCAGTTTTTGGGCGGGCACCCGATGGCGGGAAAGGAACAGCGCGGCGCGGCGGCGGCGGATGCGGACCTGTTTCAGGATCGCACCTGGGTGCTGACGCCCGAAGAGCCGGCGGCCATGGAGACCGCGCAGGCGGCCGATCTGGTGGCGTGGATCCGGCGCGTGGGCGGCAGGCCGGTGGTGATGGACCCGGAGGAGCACGACCAGGTGGTGGCACTGACTTCTCACCTGGCCCAATTGGCGTCGACTGCGCTGGCGGCCACGGTGGCCGGGAACCTGCAACCGCCGGAGCGGCTAGCGGTGGCCGGTTCGGGACTCAGGGACATGACGCGACTGGCGCTGAGTTCGTACGAGCTATGGCGCGATATTGTGGCGACCAATACGGAACCCATTGAACGGGCATTGGGGCTGTACATTCAGGAACTCGAACATCTTCGCGAGAACCTGCGGACCAGGCAACTGGAAGAGGAATTCCGGAAAGCGGCGGAATTGGCGGGACGGTTGCGCCTAAGTCGGGTTGCGCCCGCGCCTTCGCCGCGGAATTAGGATAAACTACGCATGAGGCTAACCACGTTAGGCAATCCGCAAGGCCGGCGCTCGGCCGGCAATCGGAGAGATCGTGGCACACGAGGCGCGGCGGACCATATGGTCACCGCACCGCCAGCCGAGTTTAAGGACTCTCAAATGGAACAAAAGCTGAAGATCGCCGTGTTCATCGATTTCGACAATATCGAGATCGGCGTCAAGAGCACGCTGCACCGGGAATTCGACGTTGCCGCGGTGCTGGACGCGCTGAAGGAACGCGGCGAAATCGTAACCAAGTTCGCTTATGCGAACTGGGGCAGGCAGGAATCCGCCACACGGGCGCTTTCCGAACACGCCGTGCAGATGGTGCAGCGGGATCCATCGCCGCGCGGAGACAAAAACGGAGCGGACATCAACCTGGCGCTGGATGCGCTGGAGATGGCCTTCACGCACGATCATATCAACGCCTACGCGATTGTCAGCGGGGACAGCGATTTCATCGCGCTGGTGAACAAGCTCAAACAGTACGACAAACGGATCTTCGTGGTGGGAGGGCGGGCATTCACCAGCACCATCCTGCAGAAGAACTGCCACGAGTTTGTGGCGTACGAATCCATGATCGACGATCCGCGGCCGCGGTCCTCCCACAAGGAGCAGCAGCAGGCGCAATCGCAACCGCAACCCCAACAACACGGCGACCGCCCGCCGCAACAACAGCAGCCGCAACAGCAGGGGGGGCAGCAGCGTCCGCCGCACAGGCGGGCGTCGCTCGACCTGGCCCAGGCCATGCCGCTGGTGGAGCGAGCGCTGGGCGTGCTGGAGCGCCGCGAGGTGCGGCCACAGCTCGGCCTGCTGAAATCGACGATGCTGCAGCTGGATTCCACGTTCAACGAGAAGGGGTACGGCGCCAGCTCGTTCACCGATTTCGTGGAGAAGTTGCAGAAGTCCGACTACGTGGAGGTCACGGGCGGCGAAGGCCGCTACATGATCCGCATGAAGGGCGGCGCGCCGACGGAGAAGCCGGGAGCCAAGCCGGAACAGGCTATCCCGCTGCTACGCGACGTGCTGGAGACGCACCGCATGGAAGTGGACAGCGGATCGCTGGCCGACGAATTGGCCGAGTGGGTGCACCAGGAGCGGCCGACCTTCGACTGGCGGGAGTACGGATTCCAGGAGTTCAGCGAGTTGCTGAACTACGCGCAGGATAAGGGGCTGGTGCGAATCCAGGCGGACGAAGAGAAGGGCCTGACGGTATTCCTGGGCGCCGAGTTCCATCCGCCGGCCCCGCCTCCGGAGCCGGAACCGGTGGCGCCGGTGGAAGAGGAAGAAGAAGTGGACGAGCCGCAGCCAATCGTGCCAGGGCAGCCCACGGCGACGGGCGAGATCCCCGAGCCGCTGCCTCCACCGAAGGTGCAACGTCGTCCGCGGGCTCCGCGCAAGCAGGCATCGGGCGACGGCGTGCAAAAGAAGCGCGTGTCCAGGCCGCGCAAGAAGCCGGGCGTGTAAGTCAGTCAGGCGGGCAGACGGGAACCTTCGGGATCCGTCTGCCCGAGGATTGTTGCGCGAATTCCCACCAGTTTCGGACCCTCCCAAAAACCCGTTCACAAAAACTTTCGAACTATATTTTCCTAGGAATCAGTGGCTTGCGATTATCGGGGCGCTCGATGCGCAGGTGTGCCTGCTAACGTGAGGTCAGAGAAAAGGCTTTCACATGAAAGCCTGACTATCCGATGAAGACGATCCAGGCGGTTCTCCTGTGTGCCCTGCTGGCGGCCCTGACGGCGCTGGTGGGGTACACCATTCTGCTGGTACGCACGGCAACCGCTGTCGTCGCATCCGTTCCCGTAGAGATCGATAGCACGCGAGTGGCCCTGGTGGCCCAGATGGAAGGCACGCGCAGCGACTTGAATCAGCAGGTCACAGCGGCGCGGCAAGACGTGCTCGGTCGAACGGAACGGCAGGCGGCGGCATTGCGCGTGGATGTGATGGCGCAGGCGGCGGGCTTTCGTGAAACCGCCGACCGCCGTCTGGGAGACACACTGGCGCGCGCCGACCGGGCCCTCGGGACGATCGAAGCTCTCCGCCAGGATCTGAAGCCGACCCTGGATCATTCGGCCGCGATTACGGCGCAGGTCAACGAAGCGATGCCGCTGTTTTTGGACTGCGACCACAACGCCGATTGCGTCTTCAACCGGTACGTAGGGGCTTCCCGCGGCATCGAGCGGGCGGCGGCAAATTTCGGTAAGGCGTCCACGGATGTCAGCACGGCTCTGCCTGGGGCGATCGCGACGTGGCAATCGATTGGCGTAAACGCCAACGGAATCGCCACCAACGTGAATCAACTAACCAAACCCAAATGGTATGACCGGCTGATCGGCTACGGGCTTAACGGTGTGGTCATCTACCGGAACTTGAATCCATCGAGCTTGCCCATTAGGGCTGCGCAGTTACTATCTTCGCGGCCATGAGATATGCCCGGCACGCCGGGCGGAAAGAGAAAAACGAATATGAATCTAATTACAACGGCAGACCACGCTTTCGCGTCGGCGGCCAAGGACATAGTCTCCGCATCGAAAGTCATCCAAACGAGCGTTATTCCGGTGTTGACCAAAGCGTCGACGCAGGCATCCACCATCGAAGCGGTTACGGGGCTCATCAGCCCGGCGGCGGCGAACATTGAACGCGTAGCTTTCGCCGCTCTCGGCCTCATCATCAAGGTGATGGGCGAGAGCACCCAGGCCGTGGCGGCCGGCGGACTCAACGTGCAACTGGACGCCGCGCTGGTCGCAGACATCAAGGCGATCATTCCCGCGGTGAAGACCCAGGCCGCGCAGTTGATGCCTGCAACGAAGTAACAAGGGGGACGACATGCATTTCGATTTCGGTACGCTATTTACGGGCGGCGTGGGAGCGCTGTTGCTTTCGGCCGCGGCGCGGGCGCTGCCCGAGCCGGCTGCGGGGGGGAATCAGTTCTATGCGTGGGCCTACCGCTTCGCGCATCTGCTGCTGGCGAATTTCGACAAGGCGAGTTGGCACGATGAGAGCCAGCCCAGCGGGAATTGACCTGATCAAGAGCTTCGAGTCGCTGCGGCTCGAAGCCTATCGCTGCCCGGCCGGGGTGTGGACCATCGGATGGGGCCACACCCGTGGCGTGCAGCAGGGCATGCGCATCTCCGAGGAGCGCGCTGGGGAGTTGCTGGCGGAGGATATCGCCGAAGTGGAGCGCGATCTGCCCTGCGTGATTCACGTGGAATTGACGCAAGGGCAATGGGACGCCTTGGTGTCGCTGTGCTTCAACCTCGCGGGCGGAGCGAAGCGACTGCCGCAAACGTGCCCCAACTTGGTGGCGTGCGTCAATGCCGGGGATTGGGCGGGAGCGGCCCGGCAGTTTCTGGACATCAACCACGCGGCGGGCGGAGCGGTGCTGGCGGGTCTCACGCGCCGGCGCGAAGCGGAGAGCAGGATGTTTTTGGAGTAGTGGGGCTGCGCCCGGGCCGCTCGCTGACGCTCGCGGTTCCGTGGGGGGATGCAAGTTCGTAGGATCGAAGAGTCCGGTGGGGCCCGGACTCTTCGTTTGCCGCCGCGTTGGGCGCGTGCGCGGCAACTATAGCCGAGGAGTCCGGCACGGCGGCTGGACTCCCCGGCTTACATCACCCCAACGCCTATACTTGAAGTAATGCCCACCGCGGAACAGGCGCAGGCGCGCCTCGCCGGAATCCCCAACCTTGCGCTCTCCGTCGACGAGCCGCTTTCCCTCCACACGCGATTTGCCATCGGCGGCAATGCGGACCTGTATGCCGAAACTGAAAGCGAGGGCGCGTTTGTGGCCGCGCTGGCGGCTGGGCGCGAGTCGGAACTCGATGTGGTGGTGATCGGCGATGGCAGCAACTTGATCGCTTCGGACGATGGCTTCCGAGGACTTGTGCTGCGCTATCGCGCCGGCGGGATTCGGTCCGATGGGAACCGCGTATCGGCGGATGCCGGAGCGCCTCTTCAGGCGCTGGTGGATTTCACCGTGGAGCGCGGACTGGCGGGCCTGGAGACGCTGGCGGGAATTCCGGGATCGGTGGGGGCGGCGGTCTACGGCAACGCGGGTGCGTACGGGCACTCGATCTCCGAACGCATCGCGAGCGTCCGCTTCTTCGACGGCAGCCAGGTTCGCTCGCTCGCCGGTCCGGAGTGCCGGTTCCAATACCGCGAGAGCATCTTCAAGAGCCACAAGGAGTGGACGATCTTCTCCACCGAACTGCGGCTTGACCCCGCCGATAGCGCCACGCTACGCCGTACCGCCGCCGACATCGTCGAGACCCGCAACCGCAAGTTCCCAATCACGCTGAAATGCGCAGGCAGCATTTTCAAGAACCTCCTACTGAAGGATCTTCCCGCCACAGTGGCTTCGCAGATTCCAGCTTCCACCGTGCGTGAGGGCAAGGTCCCGGCTGCATGGTTCCTGGAAGCTGTCGGCGCCAAGGGCGCGCACCGCGGCGAGATCCGGGTAGCCGATTACCACGCCAACCTCATCTACAACGCAGGCGGCGGCACGGCCCGCGATCTTTGCGCGCTGATTGGCGAGCTGAAGGCCCGCGTGCGAGAGCGATTCGGGCTGGAGTTGGAAGAAGAGGTTCAGTTCATTTGAACCGCCGCCCCGTTTCTCACGACAGTATAGGTGATGGATACGGCGGGTCGAACGCAGGATGAGTGGCTGGCACTGCGCTGCCAGTGCGGCGAACCGGAGGCCTTCGAGGACCTGGTCCGCACCATGGAACGGCCGCTGTTGTACTACGCGTCGAAGCTGCTCGGCAACCAGGAACGGGCCGTGGATGCGCTGCAGGAAGTGTGGATCCGGGCGTTCCGGGGCATCCGCAAACTGAAGGAACCGGGGTCGCTCCGGCCCTGGCTTTACCGCATCGCGTACGGGATCTCCATCGACCGCATCCGCCGGGACGCGTCCCGCGTGCGCGCCGAGGAGGTGCACTCCGAAGGGTTCGACGAAACGGCGGAGATCGGCTTCTCTAGCGAAGATGCCGCGGCGGTCCACCAGGCGCTCGATCAATTGGACCTCCGGCATCGCGAGGTGCTGGTGCTGCATTTCATCGAGGATTTTTCGGTGACGGAAATTGCCGCCGTGGTCGGCTGCCCGGAAGGCACCGTGAAGTCCCGCATTTATCACGCCAAGAAGGCGATGAAGGAAATCCTATTACGAGGTGGCTATGGAACCAAACAGTGAAAACTTACGAGACGGTTTGTTGAAGCGGCTTCCCCAGCCGGAAAACCTGGCGGAGTACCGTCAGGAGACGGCGACCTTTATCCAGAAGATCGAGAAGACGTTCCGCCGCCAGAAATGGTACGCGGGCACGATCTGGGTTTGGGTGGTGTTGCTGGGCACCGGTTTGCTCCTGCTCGGCGGGAGGTTGGCGGAAAAGCCCAGCAACGCCGGTACAGTCGCCAACCTCGGAACCACTATCCTCTTCTTTCTGATTGCGGGCGCGGTGGAACTGCTGAAGTACTTCATCAACCGCAACCGCGTGGAGCTGCTGAAAGAAATCAAGCAGGTGCAGCTCCAGGTTCTTGAATTGCATAGCCTGCTGCGCAAGCCGGCCGCGTAGGGCCACCGCCTGCCCGTTCAGCGGCCGTTGTGGCGCGGATTGCCGCCCCACATCATCCAGCCGTCGTCGCGTGGGTCGCCGGTCTCCAGCGCAAAGACGCTGCCGCGGTCGGTGCCCACGTAGACGCGGCCCATGGCCACGGCGGGCTGGAACGAAACCGGCTCGCCGATGTCCACCTGCCAGATCACCGCGCCGGTTTCGGCGTTGAGCGCGTACACATAGCCCCAGCGAGTGCCCACGAACACCTTGCCGTTCGCCACAGCGGGAGGCGTGAGGATATCGTCCGCGTAGCCGGGGCGGCGCGCGTCGCGCAGGTTGCGCGACCAGAGCACGCGGCCCGTCGGGGCATCCACGCATTGCGTGGCGTCGCCCATCGAACTATACAACCGGCCGTTCACCACGAACTGCTTCGAGCCCTGGTACGCCCAGATACCGTGCACGCTGGCCTGGCCGAGGTTGGCCTGCGCCGGGGCCATTGACGCCGAGCCCTTGTTGAGGCCGCCGAAGCCCACGGCGGCATCGTATGACTGGCTCTGCTTTTCGGCGGCGCCGTCGGCGCGCTTGGCGTAGTCCAGATAGTCGGCATTGCGCCGCGTATCCTTCATGTCCACGGTGGGGCTGGCGGGCGCGGCGGCGGCCTTGGAAGCTAGAATCTCGGTCTGCTGGGCGACCATGGAGTTACCCGACCGCACCTGGGTGGCATCGCGGCGGCTGAAGAACGCGCGGTCGTTCCAGATGGCCGGCGCGGAGGTAGCGTTGCGCGCCTCTTCCCAGATGCGCGAGCCGTCGCGGCGGTTGATGGCCACCATCATGCCGCCGACGGTCGAGACGTAGATGCGGTCGCCCTCGATGACCGGCGCGGTGATGATCTCGCCGGGGAGCGGGGCGCGCCAGACTTCGCCGCCATCGCGCAGATCGAACGCGGCCAGGTAATAGGTGCCGCGGCCGCGCGAATCGGGGAAAGCCATGAAGACGCGGCCGCCTTCCATGGCGGGCATGCTCATGAGCGGGTCGCCGAGCCACTTCTTCCAGAGCGGCCGGCCGGCGGTGGTGAGGACTTCCAGTTCGCAGCTTTCGGTGTTGAAGGCGATGAGGCCGGCTTCCACCACGGCTGCGGTGGGTCCGTCATCGGCGGTGTGGTAGGTCCACATGCGGCGGCCGGTGTAGGCGTCCAGGCCGTAGAATTCGTGGCTGCCGAAGCCGCCGCCGAGGTACAGCTTGCCCTCGGCGATGGCGGGCGTGGCTAGCGGACGGCTGCCGGGGATCGCCACCTTCCAGCCGTAGATGCGGCCGTCGCGGAAGGGGACCGGCTCCATGGGGTCCACCGGGCGGACGGGCCTGGGCGGGGGCGCGGGGTACGGAGGCGGGGACACCGGGTAAGGCCCGTAGGGAGGATACTGCGTCTGAGACTGGCTGAGGCCGGCCACCACCAGCAGGGCGAAGGCGGCGGAGACGGCGAGAAGTCCGCGTTTCATACTGGCTCCTTCCACCGCCAGGCGCGGTGGTTCACTGGAGGATGTCGCCAGCGAGCGGAGCCTTTCAGGAAGGCCGGCGATTTTCTGACGGGGGGAATTCACGGACGGGGCGAATACACAGGTACAGACGGAACCGTCCACGCGGCGCAGCCGGCGGGATGGGTTTGTCCGGAGCGATGCGCGCCTTGGGACGGTCTCGTCAGTCCCCGGGTGTTCGCGGATTCTCGATGCGGATGCAATCCACGTCGGAGGTGGCGATCAGGCCGGTATCCATCATCTCCTCGACCTCGGGGATGAGCCGCGCCAGGTTTTCCTCGGTGTCCACGATGGTGACGACCATGGGCCGGTCCTTGCGTATCAGGTGATGGCGGTGGATTTCGGCGGTTTCGCCGTACCCTTCCAGGCCGCGGAACACGGTGGCGCCAGCGATCTTCAACTCCCGGCAGCGGCTTACGATGGCCTGGTAGAGCGGCTTCCCCTGGTACAGGTCGGCCTCGCCGATGTGCAGGCGCAGGAGTTTCGCCTTCTTAACCGTTCGCATGAGCGGTCTCCCCGGCGGGGCGGCTGTGGACCAGTCGGATCACATCCACGTCGGAGAGGACGATGATGCCGTCCAACATCATGGCTTCGATTTCGTCGATCGCCTTGGCCAGCTTTTCCTCGGTATCCACCACCGAAATCATGACCGGCAGATCGTGCGAGAAGGGGTTGTGCCCGCTCTTGTGAGTGTGGCCCTTGGCGCCGTAGCCGAGGATGCCGCGGTACACCGTAGCCCCGGCGATGTCCATCATGCGCAGGCGCTTCAGAATGGCTTCGTAGAGCGGCTCGCCGCTCCACTTGTCGCTCTCGCCCATGTAGATGCGCATCAGCCGGGCCTTGCCGCGGGTTTCGGTGTGCGGGGCTTTGGGCGGCGCGGGGCGCTCCTTGTTGGCCACTTTGACGACGCTCGTCTCCTGCACCTCGATGACGCCATCGGTGACCATGTCATAGAGGGTGGGCATGATTTCGTCGACCTTGGCGGCCGATTCGATGAACTCGATGCGCACCGGCAGGTGCTCGGAGAGTACCTCGATCCTGGCGGTGTGCAGCGTCTGGTGGGCGCCGAAACCGGCCATGGCGCGGGTGGCGGTGGCGCCGGATACGCCCTTATGAAGCAGGAAGTTCAGGATGGAGTCGCACAAGGAACCGAAGTGGTGCTGGGTGTCCTCGTTGACGAAGATGGTGACCTTCTTTGCCGTGCCCTTCTGGAGCATGCCGACACCTCCCGCGGTTCCTCGCGCCGGACGGAACCGCTACGTACTCAAGCATAACCCCGAAGTGGCGCAGGGGAGCGGACTGGAAATCTGCGGCGGGGGGGGTGAATACCTGCCCCACACAAGACCGTCGCGGCTCCAATTTGGCGATACACTGTTGCGAGGTGACGTTTTGAAGATCGCGATATCCGGCGCGTCGGGGTTTGTCGGGCGCAAGCTGACGGAGACGTTGGTGGCGGGCGGCCACTCCGTGCACGCGTTCAGCCGCCATGCCGGGATGAATATGCCGAAGGGTGTCAAGGTGTTTGCCTGGGACCCGGCCTCGGGCGAACCGCCCGAGGAAAGCCTGCGCGATGTCAAGGCCGTGATCCACCTGGCCGGCGAACCGGTGGCCCAGCGCTGGAATGCCAAGGTGAAGGCGCGCATTCGTGGCAGCCGCGTGGCGGGCACGGCCAACCTGGTAAGCGCCATAGCGCGCCTGCGGCGCAAGCCCGAAGTGCTGGTCTGCTCCTCGGCAATCGGATACTATGGGTCGCGCGGCGATGAGATCCTCACCGAGGAATCCAGCCAGGGCGACGATTTTCTGGCGGAGGTTTGCGCCGGCTGGGAGTGGTCGGCGTCGCTGGCGGAGAGGGAGGGCGTGCGCGTGGTGTCCATACGCACCGGCCATGTGCTCCACTCGCGGGGCGGCCTGCTGAGCCGCATGTTGCCAACGTTTCGCGCGGGACTGGGCGGAAGGTTGGGCGACGGCAAGCAGTGGATGTCGTGGATCCACCTGGACGATCTGGCCGCGCTGATCGAGTTTGCAATTTCCAAGCCGGTGCGGGGCGCGCTGAACGGCGTGGCGCCGAACCCGGTGACTAACGCGGAGTTCACCCACGCCCTGGCGATGGCCCTGCACCGGCCGGCCTTCGTCTCAGTCCCAAAGCTGGCGCTTCGGCTGATGTACGGAGAGATGGCGGAAGTGATCCTCTCCAGCCAGCGGGTATTGCCGGAGCGGACCCAGGCCGAGGGGTTCGAGTTTCGCTACTCGGAGCTTGCGCCAGCCCTCGCCAGCCTGTTGTGGGCGCATTAGATATCCACGTTTCGGCGGGCGGCTGCGTCATTCCTGGTGTGAGACTGGTTGGGCTGATGGCCGGGTGTCTGGCCGTGTCGGCATTTGCGGCCGACGCCAGCCTTACCCGTACGCTGGCTGCCGTAGAGAACCGGTACAACTCCGCAGCCACCTTGCAAGTCCTTTTCCATGAAGACTATACGCCTCCTGGCAGGCCGCATCGCTCGGAGAGCGGCACGCTCACTTTGAGCAAGCCGGGGCGCATGCGCTGGGAGTATTCGCAGCCCAAGGGCAAACTGTGGGTGAGCGACGGGAAGAACGTCTCCATGTACCTGCCGCAGGAAAACCGAGTGGAGCGGGCGCCGCTAAAGGAATCTGATGACGCGCACGTGCCGCTCGCCTTCTTGCTCGGTAAGTTGCACTTCGAAAAGGAGTTCCGCAATGTGCAGGGGCACGCGGAGGGCGGCGGCGTGCGCGTTCTGGCGGAACCTAAGATTGATACCCTCCCCTATTCCCAGGTGGAATTCCTGATTTCGGCCGCGAACCAGATCCGCGAAGTCAAAGTAACGGGATTCGACAAGTCTATTCTGGTCTATACCTTCGACGAGGAAAAGATGAATCCCCCCGCGGATCCCAAGCTCTTCAAATTTGTGATTCCGGCGGGGGCCGAAGTGGTGGAGAGCGAGTAGCAGGCAATGGCGGAATTCGTTCTCAAATACGCCGATGGCCGCGGGCAGATTCACCAGCAGGTGACCGCGGCGGCTTCCGAAAAGGAACTGCGCGACCGCTTTTCGCAGCAGGGCTTCCTGATTTATTCCATCAAGCCGCGGGTGGTGGCGGGCGTTTCGGCCAGGCTGCTGGGCCGGCGCAAGAAGCTGAACCTGGAGAAATTCCTCATCTTCAACCAGCAGTTCGTCACCCTGATCCGCGCCGGCCTTCCCATCCTGAAGGGGCTGGACCTGCTGGCGGAGCGGCTCACCGATCCCAAACTGGCGCCCCACATCAAGGCCGTGCGCGACGAAGTGCGCAACGGTACGCTGCTCTCCGAGGCCTTCCGCCAGCGGGACGCGTTCCCCAAGATCTACGTCACCTCGGTGATGGCGGGCGAGAAAAGCGGCAGCCTGGTGGAAGTGCTGGACCGCTTCATCATTTACCAGAAGCTGGCGCTGGCGGTGCGCAAGAAGGTGATCGGCTCGCTGATTTACCCCTGCGTGCTGATCGTGCTGGTGATCTGCCTGGTGATTTTCCTGGTCACCTACGTGGTGCCCACCTTCGCCACGCTGTACAACAGCATGGAAGCCACGCTGCCGGCGATGACCACGTTCCTGATCAGCGTAGGCACGTACGCGCGCAAGTACATCCTGATCGGCACCGGCGCCGTGGTGGTTGCGGTGACGCTGTTCCGATGGTGGGCGCGGGGCGACGCGGCGCGCGAAACCATCGACCGGTTCAAGCTGAAGGTGCCGGCTTTCGGCGAAATCTGGCTGAAGTACCAGGTAGCGCAACTGTCGCGCATCCTGAGCACCCTGCTGACTGGCGGCATTCCGCTGGTGCAGGCCATGGAAACCGCCGCCGATTCGCTGAACACGCCGCTGCTCCGGAAGGCGGTGGAAGGCGCGGGCAAGGGCGTGCGCGAGGGGCAGCCGCTGTCGGCGTCCCTGAAGGCCACCAACATGTTCCCCGGCCTGTCGCTGGACATGATCGAAGTGGGCGAATCGACGGGCGCGCTGCCGCAGATGCTCACCAGCGTGGCTGAGTTTTTCGAAGAGGACGTCAACACCCGCATGCAAGTTGCGCTGTCGCTGATCGAGCCGGCCATCATGATCGTGATGGGCTGTTTCGTGGCGTTCGTGCTGATCTCCCTGTATCTGCCCATCTTTTCGCTGGCGGATTCGATTCACTAGAAGCCTATGGCGAGCGTCGACAAAATCCGCATCATCGATCCGGCGGCGGAAGCCGAGCAGGCGCGCGCCATGGCCGGGCGCTACCGCTGCGAGTACGTGGACCTGCACCAGACCCCCATCGACCACGACCTGTTCCGATCAATCCCCGTGGACCTGATGTTCCGCTACGACTTCGTGCCCATGCAGGCCTACGACGGGACGCTGGAGATCGCGCTCTCGGACCCGCGCGGGTTGACTTTGATCGACGAACTGGCGGTGCTGCTCAACCGCAAGCTGCGGGTGAAGGTGGCCACGAGGTCGCAGATCGCCGAGCTGCTGAAGAAGACCGAGCAATCGCAGCGCGTGCTGGAGGAAGTCACCGAAGGCTTCGCGTTGGACGTGGTGGCGGACGAGGGCGAAGGCGACGAGACGCTCTCCATCGACAAGTTGACCAGCGGCGACAGCGACATCGCCCCGGTCATCAAGCTGGTGGACACCACCATCTTCAACGCGCTGGAGCGGCGGGCCAGCGATATCCACATCGAATCGCGCGACCAGGAAGTGGCCATCAAGTACCGCATCGATGGCGTGCTGCACTACGCCATGCCGCCCATCGCCAAGGACTGGCAGAGCACCATCATTTCGCGCATCAAGGTGATGAGCGAGCTGGACATCGCCGAGAAGCGCGTGCCCCAGGACGGCCGTTTCCGCGTGCGCTACAAGAACCGGCTGATCGATTTCCGCGTCTCCATCATGCCCACCATACACGGCGAGGACGCCGTGCTGCGCGTGCTGGATAAGGAATCCATGAGCGAGAAGTTCTCGAAACTCTCGCTGGACGTGGTGGGATTCTCGGAAGCCGATATCGTCAAGTTCCGCCGCTATATAGCCGAACCATACGGCATGGTGCTGGTGACCGGGCCAACGGGTTCGGGCAAGACCACCACGCTGTACGCCGCATTGAGCGAGATCAAGAACGACGAAGACAAGATCATCACCATCGAAGACCCGGTGGAGTACCAGATCAAGGGCATCACCCAGATCCCGGTTAACGAGAAAAAGGGGCTGACATTCGCGCGCGGCCTTCGTTCCATTTTGCGGCACGACCCGGACAAGATCATGGTTGGCGAAATCCGCGACCAGGAAACCGCGCAGATCGCCATCAACTCGGCCCTCACCGGGCACCTGGTGTTCACGACGGTGCACGCCAATAACGTGCTGGACGTGCTGGGGCGCTTCCTCAACATGGGGGTGGAGGCCTATAACTTCGTGTCGGCGCTGAACTGCATCCTGGCGCAGCGCCTGGTGCGCGTGATTTGCGAGCACTGCAAGCGGGAGGTGCGGTATCCGGATTCCCTGCTGGTGGAAAGCGGGCTGAATCCCGCGGAGTGGCGCGGCGTGCCGTTCCTGGAAGGCGCCGGCTGCTTCGAGTGCGGCGGCACGGGGTTCCGCGGGCGCTCGGCGATTCACGAACTGCTGGACTTGACGGACCGCATTCGCGACATGATTCTGGCGCGGCGGCCATCGTCGGAGATCAAGCGCGCGGCGCGGGAAGACGGCATGACGTTCCTGCGCGAATCGGCCGTGCTGAAAATGCGCGCCGGCATCACCACCCTGCGGGAAATCAATAAGGTGACGTTCATTGAGGGATAAACCGTGCGGCTGACCATGTTCGAAAACCTCCTCAAAGACCCGCCACCCGTGATGGCCTTCGAGATTTCCGAGGCCGGGATTGCCGCGGCGCGCATCGGCTCGCGAGCCGAAATGGAGTTCCAGCCTTTGAAAAAGGGTACGCTGGAAGTATCGCCGTTGAAGGAGAACGTCAACGACCCGGACGATTTCTCGGCGGCGGTGCGGGGGCTGGCCGGGCCGCAGTCGGGGCGCAAGCGCAGGGACGTGGCGCTGATTTTACCGGATTATGCCACGCGCCTGGCGATTCTGGATTTCGACGAGTTCCCTTCCAGTGCCGAGGAACAACTGGCGCTCATCCGTTTCCGCTTGAAGCGCAGCGTTCCCTTCGACGTGGAATCGGCGGCGCTGAGCTACTTCGCGCAGACCGGCGGCGAAAAGAAGATCGAGGTTGTGACCTGCGTGGCGCCGCTTGAAATCGTGTCGCGCTACGAAGCGCCGTTCCGTGCGGCGGGCATGAACCCGGGCCTGGTGACCACCTCCGCGCTGGCGGCGCTGGAACTGGCGCCGGAGGCCGGTTTGAGCGTGGTGGCCAAGATTTCGGGAAGCATCCTCACGGTGCTGGTGCGCGAGCGTGCGCAGCTTCGTATGGTGCGCTGCCTGGAGTTGCCCACGGGCACGCTGGAGGATATCGCCGCGGTGCTGGTGCCCACCTTCGTGTACATAGAAGACAACCTGGGCGGCCGTCCCGGGAAGCTGTTCCTGTGCGGTTTCGGAGCCGAGAGCGCCGAGGCCGCGGGTTTCTTCCAGGAGGAGTTGGACGTGGAAGTGGAGCCGCTGCGCTCGGTGTTGGGCTCGCCCGGGGAGCACAATGCCGGGCTGCTGGGATATTTGCGGAGCATCGCGCGGGACAACTGAAACCCATGAGGATTCCGATCAATCTCGCCAGCCAGCCGTTCCGCCGCGACCGCGCCGTCATGGTGGCCGGCGTTGCGGCCTGCGTGGCGCTGGTGCTGACGCTGGGCGGGCTGACCTATCTGTACATGGTGGACCGCGCTCAGAGCGCCGAACTGCGCCGCCAGGTGGCCCGGCTGGATAATCGGATCGCCGCCTCGGGCGCCGACGAGGCGCGTCTGGAAGCCATCCTGCGCGAGCCCGAAAACTCCACGGTGATGGAGGACAGCGTCTTCATCAACACGTTGCTCTATCACAAGGGAATCAGTTGGAGCCGGCTGTTCGCGGACCTGGAGAGCACGGTTCCCTATAACGTGAAACTGATCGCGCTGGTGCCCTCCATCAACTCGCGCAACGTGGTAGTGCTGGATATCTCGGTGGCCGCCACGGAGCCGAAGGCGCTGCTGGAGTTTGCCATGGCGCTAGAGAAATCGCCGGTTTTCCGCGACGTGAATCCGCACAATCAGCAGCCCCCTACTCAGTCGGAGCCGTTTTATAAGGGGCGCGTAACGGTGAATTATGCCCAGAAGCTTTAGTCTGCCCAAGGGGCTGAAGGATCCGCGCATGGGGATGCGCGTGGTGCTGGGCGTGCTGCTCGCGGCCAACGCGGCCATGGCGGTGCTGGCATTCCATCCCTTCGGCGGATCGGCCGAAGACCTGGCCCGGCAGCAGGCCGCCAAGGACAGCCAACTGGCCGCTCTGAACGCGCGCATCCGCAACACCAAACAACTGGTGGAGAAGGTGGAAGTGGCGCGCCACGGTGTGGACGATTTTCTGAATAAGTACTTCATGGACCGCAAGACCACCACTTCCGATATCTGGAGCGAGTTGCAGCGCATTGCGGCGGAGAGCGGCGTGGAGTTGGGGCAGGAGACCTACCAGTTCGAGGACATCGAGGGCAGCGACACCATTAAGATGCTGGGATTGCAGGTGGGCTGCGAGGGCACGTATCAGAGTTTGACTAAGTTTGTGAGCATGCTGGATAAGTCGCCGCGGTTTTTGATCGTGGAGAACATTCACGCCGCGCCGGTGCAGAACGGGCAGAAGGTAAACGTGACTTTTAAGATAGATACATTCACCATAGACCGGGAGGGCAGCGAGTTATGATGTGGGGCAGGCTGTCAGCCTGCGGCGGGTTGTTAACCCGCCTGTCCGGGCCCGCGCTAGGCCGCCTGGCTGAAACCGGACCATGTGCGGTTCTCCGGACTACTGGGCGAGCTCCGCTCGCCGGGCCGATTGACAATCGGCCGCAGGTTGACAACCTGCCCCACATAACACCTCTGCGGCGCGCGAAGGATCGGACGGGTAGTGGCGGAGCTGCGCTATGAAGCTGGGGGCCGAGAACAAGAAGCAGGTCTACATCCTGATCGGATTGTGCGTGGTGGCGGCGTATGTGATCTACAGCTCGTTCTTCTCCGGTTCGGCCGAGGCGCCGGCGCCAGCTCCGGCACCGGTGCGGACCGCGGCGGCTGCCATTCCCGGCTCGGCGCCCGAGGCAGAGGCCCAACCGTCCGCGCCCCGCGCCCCGTCCAACTCCGGCCGCAGCGACGAGTTCAAACCTAAGCTGCGGTCCAAACGGCCCGAGGATCGCGTCGATCCAACCCGCGTGGACCCTACCCTGCGGCTGGACCTGCTGGCCAAGTTGCAGGAAGCGCCCGCGCCAGGCGGCAGCCATAACCTGTTCCTGATCGCTGCCGCACCGCCGCCGAAGGTGGAGCCTATCAAAGGCACGGAGCCCGTCGTGGCCTTCGTACAGAAGTGGAGATTCCCACGCGATCTTCCCCCTCCGCCGCCTATTCAACAGCCAACACCACCACCCCCGCCGGTGCCCATCAACGTGAAATACTACGGCTGGGCCGCGCCCAGCGGCAGCGATCACAAGCGCGCCTTCTTCCTGGATGGCGACGACGTGATCGTCAAGGCGGAGGGCGAGTCCATCAAGGGACACTACCGGGTGGTGAAGATCGGTCCTACGTCGGTGGTGGTGGTAGATACCAACGACAAGAAGGAACAAACCCTGACCAAGGTCGAGGAGTCGGTATGAAGCGGCGTACCGGCAGGACGCGGAGGGAGCGCGAGGGCGGCTTCGCCCTGCTGTTGGTTTTCCTGATGGCGGCGGTGATCGGCATCACGCTGTACATGGAGCTTCCGCGGGTGGCTTTCGACGTTCAGCGGCAGAAGGAACAGTTGCTGATGGAGCGCGGCCAGCAGTACCAGCTTGCCATCCGGCGTTACATGCAGCGGGGCCTGAAGCAGGGCGTGAACCAGATGGTGGGGCCGCCTTGGCCGTCCAAGATCGAAGACCTGGAAAACACCAACGGCCGCCGCTTCCTGCGCAAGCGCTACATCGATCCCATGACGGGCAAGGACGAGTGGCGCCTGATCCACATCAACAACGGCGTTCTCACGGATTCCATCAACAACAAGCCGCAGAAGAAGGACCAGCAGGAGCCCGAGCGGAAGGCCGGCATCGCCGAATTCGCTTCCCTGCTCGATGCACCCGCCAGTCCGGCCGGAGTCTCGGCGGCGATGTCGCGGCGGCGTCCCAGCGATAACGGGGGAGCGGGCGGCGGCACGAGCGATCCCAATGCGCCTGTGAACCCGGGAGATTCCGGGAGCGGGACGGCGCCTCCATCCGGCCCGGGAATTCCAGGTGGAAGCCCCGGCATTCAGCCACTGCCGGGCCAGTTTCCCATTAATTCGGGGATGGGGCAGGGCGGTGGCACCTTGCCTCCCGGCTTTAATCCCGGCAGTATGCCTGGCATGCCCGGCGCGCCCGGCGTACCCGGGATGCCGCAGTTTCCTGGCCAGCTAGGAGGCGCAGCCAATTCGAACAATTCGACCGACCAGAGCGGCAACCCGCCAATCTTCCCACAGCCCGGAACTGGCCCGAACGGGCAGCTCAGCCCGCAGCAGTTGATCGGAAATCTGCTGACCCAGCCGCGCCAGGGCGGCATGCCCACCGCGAATCCCACCTCGGGCAACACCATTGGCGGCGGCATCGCGGGCTTCGCGAGCAAGCTGGACTCCGACTCCATCATGACCTGCGCCGATCACACTAACTACACGGAGTGGGAGTTCATCTTCGACCCGTCGAAATGGAAAGGGCCGGCCGATCCCAGAAAGACGCTAGTGGGCACGCCCGCCGGGAACAACTCATCCAGCGGTTCCAACCCCTCCCCCATGCCGCAGCCTCAGCCGTCCTCCGGGGGCCAGTCCGGCCTCCAGCCAACGGTGCCGGGCCCGAACCAGGGCCGGACTCCGGGCGCGACGCAGGGCGGTAACATGAACGGCATTTGCGGCATGGAAGCGCGGCCGGGAATTCAGTAGAGGGGCGCGGCGTCCGCCTGTTATCCTACGGTTTGACGGACCTGAAAACCAAACGCGTGGTGGTGGCCATTGACGGCCCGGCAGGGGCAGGCAAGAGCACCATCGCCCGGCGCCTGGCCGAACGCCTGGGCTTCACTTACATAGATACCGGCGCCATGTACCGCGCCGTAGCCCTGTGGGCGTTGCGCCTGGGCGTGGAGCCAACCGACATGCACCGCCTGGAGCAACTTGCCCTGGCTGCCGAAATCTCGCTCGAACCCGGCCGCATCAGGCTCAACGGGGAAGACGTCACCGAAGCCATCCGCACCCAGGAAGCCGCCGACGGAGCGTCGAAAGTATCGGCCATTCCGGGAGTGCGCCGCGCTCTGGTGGCCAAACAGCGGGCCATCGGCGAACGCACCAGCGTGGTCATGGAAGGGCGCGACATCGGCACCGTGGTGTTCCCCGCGGCCGAGGTCAAGATTTACCTGGATGCCGATCCCGCGGCCCGCGTGCGCCGCCGCCTGGCGGACCTGCGCGCCCAGGGCGACTCGATCGGCGAAGCGCAACTGGCCGCACAAATGAAAGAGCGCGACCAGCGGGACAGCACCCGCAGCGACGCGCCGCTGGCGCAGGCGCCCGACGCCACTTACCTGGACTCCACGCCACTCTCGCTCGAGGAAGTGGAAGAAGCCATCCTGCGCATCGTGCGCGCGCGCATCAGCAACGGAAAGGAATTCAGTTGAACGACCTGCTCATCATGAAATTCGGCGGCACCAGCGTGGGTTCAGCCGAGCGCATGCGGGTGGCGGCCGGTCTGGCGGCCGAGGAACGCCGCAAACGCCCCGTGGCCGTGGTGACCTCCGCCATGTCGAAGGTCACCGACCTGTTGCTGGATACCATGCGGCACGCCGAAGCCGGCAACCAGGCGGCGGTCGATGCGGCCATTGCCACCCTGCGGACGCGCCACGAGGAAGCCTGCCGCGCGCTGCTTCCCAAAGCCGCGCAGGCCGAGGCGCTCGAGCGCATCCACGAACTCATCGCCGATTTCGAGCGCATCGTAAGCGGTATGGCGATGCTGGGCGACCGGCCGCCGCGGTCGGTGGACGAAGCCGTGGCGGTGGGTGAGCGGCTGGCGGCGCTGCTGCTGGCCTCCTACCTGAATGCCACGGGCACGCCGTCGGCTGCCATCAACGCATGGGACGTGGTGGTCACCGACGCGGTCTTCGGCAACGCCTCGCCGCTGATGGAGCCCACCCGAGAAAAGGCGCGCGCCCTGCTGCTGCCTCTGCTGGAAGCCGGCTCGCTGCCGGTGATCACGGGCTTCAACGGCGCCACCGCCGATGGGCGCCCTACTACGCTGGGGCGCGGCGGCTCGGATTTTTCGGCCTCCATCGTGGCGGCCGCCCTGGACGCGGCGGAGTTGTGGATCTGGACCGACGTTGACGGCATCATGAGCGCCGATCCGCGGCTGGTGCCGGACGCCGAGGTGCTGGATGAAGTGACGTACGCCGAGGCCGCGGAGTTGGCCTACAACGGCGCCAAGGTGCTGCATCCGCGGACGCTGGCGCCGCTGGCGGAGCGCAAGATTCCGGTGTGGAGCAAGAACAGTTTCGCCCCATCCAAACCGGGCACTCGCATCGTGGCGGCCATCTCCGAGGAAGCCGCCCGCGGGGCTCGCGCGGTCACCTCCATGGCCAACGTGGCGTTGGTTTCGGTGGAACCATCCTCGCCCGAACTGCGCGGCGTGCAGGTGATGGCACGCGCGCTCGACGCCATCGCCCGCGCCGACGTGGAAGTGCTGGTGGTTTCGAGTTCCAGCTATCGCCAGAACTTTTGCTTTCTGGTGCGCGGCGAGGAGTTGGAGCGTAGCATGCAGGCCATGGAATCGGCGCTGGCGCTGGAGCTGGCTCACGGATACGTGCGCCCCATACAGGTGGACCGCAACGTGGGCCTGCTGGCCGCGGTGGGCGAGGGAATGCAGGGCAAGCCGGGAACGGCGGGCCGCATTTTCTCGGCGATTTCGCGGGTGCAGGTGAACATCATCGCCATCTCCCAGGGATCTAGCGAGCTGACCATCGCCGTGGTGGTGCGGCGGGACGGCCTGGAACGGGCGGTTCGGGCGGTGCATGCCGAGTGCGGATTGGGCGTGCGGCCGCCGGTGCCGGTGTTTCAGGAACTGCCGCGCTCCAAGCCGAGCCCCGGCGGCGCGCCGGAATCGGCATAACCGGGCGGGAAAGCCGCGTGGCGATTCCGCTATACTGGAAGTTTCCCTCTATCTTGTACAGGAGTTCTCCGAAAAATGTTCGATCTGTTTCGCAGCCGAGAGAAGTCGGTGCGCATCGTGTTGGGCGGCGTCCTGGTAATGGTGGCCGCGTCGATGCTGTTGTACCTGGTCCCCAGCTATAACACCGGGATGGCCGGCAAGGAAGCCGTCGTGGCCGAAGTGGGCGGAGACGAGATCACCGTCAGCGACGTCAAGAAGCTCATCGAAGAAACGATGAAGGGCCGGCAGTTGCCGCCGGAAATCCTGCCCAACTACATTCCCCGCATGGTGGATCAGATGATCGCCGACAGGGCCCTGGAGTACGCGGCCACGCAACTGGGGTTCCAGGTCACCGATAAGGATGTGGCCACCGTCGTTCGCCAGATGATGCCGGCCGAGTTATTTCCCGACGGCAAGTTCGCGGGCAAGGAAGCCTATGCCATGGTGCTGGCCCAGCGCGGCATGACCATCGAGCAATACGAGTCCGATATACGGCGGCAGATCCTGATTCACCGCATGATCGACGTGGCCATCGAAGGCTCCGTGGTTTCCGACATGGAAATCGAGCAGATGTTCAAGGCGCGCAACGAGAAGATCAAGATCGAGTACGTGAAGGTGGTCGCGGACAAGTACAAGAAGGAAGTGGAGCCGACCCTCGCGGACATGCAGCGCTACTACACGACCACCGCGAACCAGTATCAGGTTCCGGGCCAGCGCAGCCTGACGATCCTATACATCGATCCCAACAAGGTGGCGGACGCGACGCCCGTCTCCGACAAGGACCTGGAGACCGCCTACAAGCAGAACCAGGATCAGTTCCGCGTGGGCGAGCGGGTCAAGGTGCGGCACATCCTGTTGAAGACCCAGGGCAAGCCGCCGGCCGACGATGCCAAGATCAAGGCTCAGGCGAACGATATCCTGCGCCAGGTCAGGAGCGGCGCCAAGTTCGCCGAGTTGGTGGACAAGTACACCGAAGACGTCGCCAGCAAATCGGATGCGCCCAACCGGGAACCCGGCCTGGGAGCGGGCGAGTACTGGGTTGAGCGGAACCACCAGATGGTTCCGGAGTTCGAAACCGCGGCCTTTACCCTGAAGCCCGGCCAGAGCGACGTGATCAAGACCACCTACGGCTATCACATCTTCCAGGTTGTGGAGCACCAGGATGCCCGCGTGAAACCGTTCGAAGAGGTGAAGGCGGACATTGCGAAACAACTGCATAACCAGCGCGCCGCGGCACTGCTTCGGGCCGCTTCGGAGAGAGCCGAAACGGACCTGCGCGCGGATCCCGCCCACCCCGAGAAGGTGGCGGCCGATTTGAACATGCAACTATTCCGCGTGGACCACTACGAAGACGGCCAGGCGGTTCCCGAAATCGACAGGCACCCGGATTTCACGCGGTCGCTCGAGAATTTGAAGGTTGGCGAAGTGTCTGTGCCGGTTACCCTGCCCGGCGACAGGTTGGCTCTGGCCCTGGTCACGGGCGCGATCCCGCCCCGCCAGAAGACCTTCGAAGAGGCGCAGAATGACGTGCGCGAAAGGCTCACCGAAGCCCGCCTCAACGGGGCGGTGCAGAAGCACCTGCAGGAACTCTACGACAAGGCCAAAACCAACAACGATCTGGAAGGCGCGGCCAAGTCCATGGGGCTGGAGGTGAAAACCTCGGAGCCGTTCTCGCGCTCGGACAACGTGAAAGACCTCGATACCGGCATGCATTTCCAGGAAGGTTTCAAGTTGGCCGATGGCACCGTCTTCGGGCCGATGATGCTGCAGACGGGCGGCGTGGTGGTCAAGGTGGTCGCCCACGTTGCCCCCGACATGGCGCAGATGCAAGCCGAGAGAACCAAGGTTCGGGACGACATCAAGGGCCAGAAGGCCAAGGAACGCAACGACCTGTTCGAGGCCGGGGTCATCAGCGAGCTGGAACGCAAGGGAAAGGTCAAGAAGCATAAGGACGTGATCGACGCCCTCGTCGCGGGGTACCTTTCCAAAGGATGATCCACACTCTGCTGGACTTTTACCGGACGCTCACGGATCCGGACAAACTCATACACTTGCTGAGCACCCTGCTTTCGGGGTGGCTCGGATACGCCGCGCTGTTCGGCATAGTGTACTCGGAGACCGGCCTGCTGGTGGGCTTCTTCCTGCCGGGGGATTCGTTCCTGTTCACGGTGGGCGTGGTGGCCGGCCTAGGCGCCCTGAACATCTGGGCGGTGCTTGCGCTGCTAACGTGTGGCGCCATTCTGGGGGATTCCACTGGATACCTGCTGGGCCGACGAACCGGTCCGCGAATTTTCAGCCGCCCGGATTCGCGCCTGTTCAAGCAGGCCTACGTGCAGCGCACGCACGCCTACTACGAGCGCTACGGCGGGAAGACCATTCTGATCGCGCGGTTCGTACCCATCGTGCGCACCTTTGCCGCGTTCATGGCGGGAGTGGGGGAGATGCCCTACCTGCGGTTTCTGCCCTTTAGCGTTTGCGGGGGGATCGGGTGGGTCACGCTGATGACCATGCTCGGCTACTGGCTGGGCAGCGCGCCGCTGGTGAGGCAAAACCTGGACAAGGCGATCCCGTTGATCATCCTGATCTCGCTGATCCCGGTGTTCATCGAAGCTTACAAGGCCCGCCGCGGCCACTGACTATTCGGCCCGGCCCAACTTGCCGGCCGCGAACAGACGGCCGTCCACGCGTTCCAGGCGAGCTTCCACGGCCCGCGGCAGCAGGGGCGTGTGGGCGATATCGCAGAGATACTCGGGCACCATCCAGACATCCTCTTCGGCGGTCATCCAGTTCCGGTCATCGAAGCGCCGCAGGTTGACCGGCCGCGAATACCGGCGCAGCGTTTTCTCGCGGCGCAGGTTGTAGTAGTGCTCGAAGTACGACATGGCCAATTCCCGCAGCGACCGGTACACCGGTTCGCGGTAGCGCAACCCGGAAAAATTGGATTTGGCGAGCGCGCCCCAGAGGCCGCGCACGCGGAAGATAGCGAGCACGTGATCGTCGTCGTGCACGGCCTCCAGATCGAGCAGCAGCGGCGGGTGGCCCAGCACCCGCAGGGCCGCGGCGGCGAACAGCGCGCCCTCCATGCAGTGGGCCGTGCGGTCGCGCAGCACGCGGCGCGGCGAGCGGCAGGTCGGGCCATCGGGCTCCTTGTTGTAGGCCAAGCCGTTATCCAGGAAGTCCTGTATGCCAGCGGGCGAACGCAACCGCCGGAACAGGCGGGATTCCGCGGGAGTGAAGCCGTTTGTCATCCTGGTTCAGCATAATACGGCCCGTCGGATTCCTGTGCCGCCGGGGGCCGGGCCGCGATCATGGGGCGTCTCAAACTGTAATAGTACTTCCGGTACTTTAGTCGCGCCCACAGTCTCCGCATAATAAAACTATTGTTCACTGGGCAATCCACCATGGAATTCAATAGAAAATTGACGGTTCGGGCAAATGGAAAAGCGGCGAGTGCGGCGGACCGGCGGCAGGACCGGCGATACGATCTCGAGCTCGACCTGCAATGGAAGTTGCTCTATCGCAGCCGCGTGATCGAGACGGGCACGGGACGGACCATCGATCTCTCCAACGGTGGCGTCCATTACGAAGCAGGCCGGCGGTTCCCGGCGGGGCTCAACGTGGAACTGTCCATCGCTTGGCCTGCCGTGGTGCACGACATGCCTCCCCATCGGCTGGTGGTTTCCGGGAAAATCGTGCGCAGCGATGGCGGCAGAACCGCAATCCGCAAGCAGCAGCACGAGTTCCGCCGCATCTGTTCGGAAGCTTCCTAGGGCACGAGCGGCCGCGAGCCGAGAGAGCAGACCGCCCTGCCGCTGGCTACGACGGCATAGGCCGTGACGGATGACGAGCCGGGAAGCGCATAGCCAATCCAAAGTCCAGAATCCCCAACGGCAACACCGGAGATCCTGCCGCCGGAATCCGCCAGCACAATGCGGCTGATGCCGTGCCCGGATTCGTCCCGGGCCCAGCCGGAGACGCGCCAACCCGGCCCAGAGGGGTCGGTGATGGGCTCGGCGTTCTGGATGCCTCCGCGGCAGGAGGAGGCATCGGGATCGACGGAGAACCGCGCGGCCAGCGGCTGTCCCGGCCAGCGGGTCCACTCTTCGCTAAAGATCGACAGCCGGTGCGCCCTTAGGTGCGCGACCACCGGCGCCAGATCGGCATAGGTGTAATTCAGGATGGGGAAGAGCGAAGGATCGTTCACTCCGGCGGTTATGGCGGTGGAAGCCTGACTCAAGGCTCCTCCGAATTCGCGCGCGCCGCGGTATGCCTGAACCTGATGAGCGGCGACAACCAACAGCACGGCGACTACCACCGCCCAGCGCATGAGAAGTGGGCCGAGGGTGCGCAGGCTACCCCAGGCTAGAGCCAGCAGGCACACCCAGAGAATCAGCGGCGGGGTCATGTAGCGCGATCGGAAGGCGGCTACCAACGGCAAATGGGCGCGGCCCACGGCGATGGCGAGCGGAGCGGCGGCCACGAACACGGTGAAATGCGCCAACACAATCCGCCCGCCAGGGTATGGCGTACTGCGGGTCCAAAGCGCGATCCACTGGATGGCGGCGCCCGCCAATATGATTGCGCCAACGGCAGCCGCCGTGAAGCCCAGGACAGCGGCACCGGCGCCCGACCAGCCCAACAGCGGGGCCAGGGGGCTGCCGGCGTTGGCCATGGCGAACAGTGCCATGCGCCACAGGGGCGCCGGAGCATCCAGCCCGCTGGAATGCCATCCGTGGACGTATTGCCCCACAACCAACACTGCGGCGGCGCCCAGGAAGGCTACGCTGGCCCGGCCCACGCGCAGCCGCAGCGCGGCCAGAAGAAGGATGGGCCAGATGAGAACGCCGTTGGCCATGGAGTAAGTGCTCAAGGCGGCGAAGCAGAGGCAGGCTGCCATCCAAGCCCAGCGTCCACGCGGACGGGCGGCTTCGGCGGCACGCATCAGAGCCCACAACGCCCCCGCTCCGGCGGCGTACACCAGGAAGAACTGCACCTGGAAACCCCAAATGAAGTTGATGAACTGGGACGCCGAAAACAGGCAGCACACTATCGCGCCGCCGATCACCTTTCCGTCCTCGGAATCGGAGATGCCGCTGCGCTTCGCCATCCGCCAGAGCTGCATGGCGAGCCAGGCCTGGACCGCAAATGAGACGGCCTGCGGAAACCACACCCTGCCGCTGAACGCCCAGTTGCCGATGGCGAACAGCAGACGCGTGGAGACGATGCGGTGGTCGGCATGCTGCAGGAAGAACCAATCCAGGCTGTAGCCCCGCTTCAGCCAGTCCATCCAATTGGACCATTCGTCCGCGTATGGCAAATTGCATTGGTGCGCCACCACGGCCGCGGCGGTGGTCAGCACGGTCCACAGCGCCAGCGTCCACGCCGCGAGGCCGGGTAGACGGGATTCGAGGCGGGAGCGCAGCGAGCCGGGGGCCATGTCGTCAGGTGCCATTATGGCAGAAGCGCCGCCGTGCGCGGGCCGGCGAGTCGCGCGCGCCGCAGGGGGTCTTCAGTTTCCCCTGGCGGCGACGTCTTTCTGCGTGGGCAACTGGGAACTCTCCCATCCGCCGCCGAGGGCCTGCACCAACAAGACGCTGGCGGTGAGGCGCCGTGTAAGCAACTCTATGGCGGTCCGCTCGGCGGAGAGCGCGGTGGCCTGCGCCTGGATGACGGTAAGGTAACTGGTTGTCCCGGACTTATATTGCGCGGTAGAAACCGTCAGCGCCCGCTCGGCCGAAACGACCGACTGGTCCGCGGTCTGGCTCTCCTCGGCAAGCACGCGCAATGCCGCCAGGTTGTCTTCCACCTGCTGGAACGCGGTCAGAACGGTTTGGCGGTAGGCGGCGATGGTGGCGTCGAAAGCGGCCTGACTTTGGGCCACGGCGGCGCGGCGGCGTCCGGCCTCGAAGACGGTTTCCGCCATGGAGGCGCCAACCGAGAAGAATCGGGCCGGCCAACTGATCCAGGTGGTGATGCGGTTGTTCTGGAACCCCAGGGCGCCGCTCAGCGACAGCGTGGGGTAAAAGGCCGCTTCGGCGATACCGATCTGTTCGTTGGCGGCAGCCATCTGGCGCTCGCCGGCGGCGATATCGGGCCGCCGTTCCAGCAGAACCGAAGGGACCGCGAGGGGAACCGGGGGCGGCGGAGTCTTCAGAGTCATGCCGGGGATTGAAAGATCCGAGGGGGGCTTGCCGATGAGCACGGCGATGGCGTGTTCGAGCTGGGCGCGCTGGATGGCCAGGTCCTGCAGGGACGCGCGTGTGGCGTAGAGTTGGGCCTCCGCCTGAGCCACATCCAGGTCGGAAGCGATTCCGCCGGCCCGGCGATTCTTGGTGAGGGTCAGGTACTCGTCGTAGGATTGCAGGGTCCGTTGCAACAGGTCGGCCTGGCCGTCGAGCCCGTGCAGTTCGAAGTAGTCCTGGGCCAGTTCCGATTGGTATAGCAGACGGGCGTTTTCCAGGTTGGCGACGGAGGCCTGAGCGTTGGCCGCGGCGGCGGTGACTCCGCGGTGAATATTGCCCCACAGGTCGGGAGCCCAGGATACGTCCAGCGGCAGGCTGAACGAGGATTTCAGACCGGCGGCGGGTCCGGTGGCGCCTCCGGTACGCGACTCGGTGACCGCGGGCGCCGTCGAGACCGTGGGCGAAAGCGCGGCGCGGCTGATGAGCACAGCGGCACGCGCTTCACGGTAGACCGCCTCCGCCTGGGCCAGGTTCTGGTTGGAGACGCTCACCTGCTCTTCGAGCGCATTGAGGGCCGGATCGTTGTAGATCTCCCACCATTTGCCTTTCAGCAGGCTGTCGCCGGGCTGCGCGGGTTTCCATCCGCCGGCTTCCTTGTAGTCCGGCGGAGGCTGCTCTTTGAACGCCGGGGGCGCGGGCGCGGCGGGACGCTTATAGTTAGGTCCTACCGTGCAGGCGCTCAGCAGGAGAGCGGCCAGGACGGGCGCCAGAGCGGGGAGTGTGGAGTGGGCGGAGCGTTTCTGCATGGCGTTCATTTTCGAGATCTCAAGCCCCGTTAACGATCGGGCCCTGGGGACGGCGGCCGCGCAAGCGCAGGCCCGTCCACCAGTGTTGCAGGCGGTCGAAGTAGAGATAGACCACGGGAGTGGTGAATAGCGTGAGGGCCTGGCTGACGATGAGGCCGCCGATGATGGTGATGCCCAGCGGCCGGCGCAACTCCGCGCCCGTGCCGGTACCGATGGCCAGCGGAACGGCGCCCAGCATGGCGGCAGCGGTGGTCATCATGATGGGGCGGAAGCGCAACAGGCAGGCTTCGAAAATCGCGTCGCGGGAATTCCTGCCATCCTGGCGTTCGGCGGCCAGAGCGAAATCGATCATGATGATGGCGTTCTTCTTTACCAGCCCGATCAGCAGGATGATGCCGATGATGGCGATGACGCTCAAATCCGTCTTAGTCAGCATGAGCGCCAGCAGCGCGCCGACGCCGGCCGAGGGCAGGGTCGAGAGGATGGTGATGGGGTGGATGTAGCTTTCGTAGAGTATGCCCAGCACCAGGTAGACGGTGGCCAGAGCGGCGGCGATAAGGATGGGCTGACTGCCAAGCGAGTCGCTATAGGCCTTGGCGGTGCCGGCGAACATGGTCTGGATGGTGGGCGGCAGTCCGACCTGGTTGGCGACCTGCTGGATGGCGTCCACGGCGTCGCCCAGAGCGATTCCGGGCTGGAGGTTGAAAGAGAGCGTGACGGCCGGAAACAGACCCTGGTGCGCCACCGAGAGCGGAGCGGTGGCGGGGGCGAACTGGGAGAACGCGCTCAAAGGAACCTGCTGGCCGTTGGGAGAGCGCACGTAAATATCCCGCAGGATCGCCGGATCCTGCCAGTACTCGGGAGCGGCCTCCATGATGATGTGGTACTGGTTCATGGGTTTGAACATGGTGGAGACCTGGCGCTGGCCGAAGGCGTCGTAGAGCGTGTTATCGATCAACTGCGGCGATATCCCGAAGCGCGCCGCGGTGGCGCGGTCGTAGTCCACCAGCGATTGCAGACCACGATCCTGCTGGTCGCTGGTAACGTCGGCGATGATGGGGATCCTTCTCAACTGCTGGTACATGCGGGGCGCGTAATCCACCAGGTCCTGAATGTTGTCGCCGCGCATGGTGAATTGATACTGCGCCGCGCTCATGCGGCCGCCGACGCGGATATCCTGGTTGGCCTGCAGGATGAGCATGGCGCCGGGCACGCGGTTGAGTTTCGGCCGCAGGCGGGCGATTACCATGTCGGCGCTGATCTTGCGTTCGTTCAGGGGCTTGAGGTTGATGAACATGCGGGCGGAATTGGAGCCCCCGGTAAAGCCGTTCACCACGTCCACGGCCGGGTCGGAGGCCACGACGTTCACCATCTTCAAGAGAATCTGGTTCATGGATTGGAACGACGTGGACTGATCGGCGATGATCTGGCCGCCCAAACGGCCGTTGTCCTGCTGCGGAAAGAAACCCTTGGGAACCTTAACGTATAAGTAGAAATTCAGGGCCACGGTAGCCAGCAATACCATCAAGGTAATGAAGGAGTGGCGCAGCACCACGGTCAGGGCCCTTCCGTAAGCGGCCACGACGGCGTCGAAACCGCGTTCCATGGTCCGGTACAGCTTGCCGTGGGCGACATGTTCCCTGAGCATGTGGGCGCACATCATGGGAGTGGCAGTCAGCGAGAGGATCATCGAAACCACGATGGCGATGGAGAGCGTCACCGCGAACTCATGGAACAGGCGTCCCACCACGCCGCCCATGAGCAGCAGCGGGATGAAGACCGCGATCAGCGAAATGCTGATGGTCAGGACCGTGAACCCGATCTCGGAAGCGCCTTTGAGGGCGGCCTGAATGGGGTGCAGACCCTTCTCCAGGTAGCGGGTAATGTTCTCGATGACCACGATGGCGTCGTCCACCACGAATCCCGTGGAGATGGTGAGCGCCATCAGGGAGAGGTTATCGATGCTGTAATCCAGCAGGTACATGACGCCGAAAGTGCCGATGAGGGAAACTGGAACCACCACGCTGGGGATGAAGGTGGAGCGGCCGCTGCGCAGGAAAAAGAAGACCACCAGGATGACCAGCAGGATGGAAATGCCCATGCTTTTTTCGACATCGTGCACGGAGGCCCGGATGGTCACGGTCTGATCCGAAGCCACGTTCACATCGATACTCTGCGGGATAGCGGCCTTGAGTTGGGGAAGGACGGCGTAGATGCGGTCCACGGTGTCGATGATGTTGGCGCCGGGTTGGCGGTTAATCATGATCGACACCGAAGGTTTGCCGTTGAAGTAGCCGGCCTGCCGCACGTCTTCGACCGAATTTACGGCTTCGCCCACGTCGGAGACCCGGATGCCGGTGCCGTTCTTGTAGGCGATTACCAGGTCGCGGTAGTCGGCCACATTGAAGATCTGGTCGTTGGCCCCGATTTCCCAGAGCTTCAGGCCGTCGGTAAAATGGCCCTTGGGCGTGTTGGCATTGTAATTGTTGAGGATGGTGCGGACCTGCTCGAGGCCGATGCCGTACTTGTGCAGGGCGCGGGGATTCAGTTCGATGCGGACGGTGGGGAGCGAACCGCCTCCCACGCTCACCTGCCCCACGCCGGGCACCTGCGACAACTTCTGCGCCATGATGGTCTGCGCGGCGTCGTAGATCTGGCTCTTCGACAGGACTTTCGAAGTAAGCGCCAGCATGAGAATGGGCGCGTCGGCGGGATTCACCTTGCGGTAGCCTGGATTGCTCGGCAGGTTGGCGGGGAGATAACCGCGGGCGGCGTTGATGGCGGCCTGGACGTCGCGGGCGGCGGCGTCGATGTTGCGGCTGAGATCGAACTGCAGGGTGACGCCGGCGCTGCCGAGCGAGCTCGACGAGGTCATCTCCGTTACGGAAGCGATGCGGCCGAATTGCCGTTCGAGCGGCGTGGCCACCGAGGAAGCCATGGTCTCGGGGCTGGCGCCGGGCAGACCGGCGTTGACGCTGATGGTGGGGAAGTCCACCTGCGGCAGCGGAGAGACCGGGAGAATGCGGAAGGCCACGGCACCCGCCAGCGCAATGGCGAGTACCAGAAGCGTGGTGGCGACCGGTCTGCGAATGAAGGGTTCGGATATGTTCATCGCTTACTCCGCGGCCGCCGCTTCCGCGCCGGGAAACGCCTGGCTGGCGGCATGGCGGCGGAAGCGCTGCGCCAGACGGTCGAAGAACAAGTAGATGACCGGCGTGGTGTAGAGAGTGAGCAACTGGCTGAAGATGAGTCCGCCGACGATGGCAATGCCCAGGGGCTTTCGCAGTTCCGAACCGGTGCCCGTGCCCAAGGCCAGCGGGACACCGCCCAGCAGCGCCGCCATGGTGGTCATCATGATGGGGCGGAAGCGCAACAGGCAGGCCTGGTAGATGGCTTCGAGCGGCGGCATCCCCTCCTTGCGTTCGGCATCGAGCGCGAAATCGATCATCATGATGGCGTTCTTCTTGACGATGCCGATGAGCAGCACGATGCCGATGAGGGCGATGACGCTGAAATCGTTGTGGCAGAGATTGAGCGCCAGCAGCGCGCCCACGCCCGCCGAGGGCAGCGTGGAGAGAATGGTGATGGGGTGGATGTAGCTCTCGTAGAGGACGCCCAGCACGATGTAGACTGTGACCAGGGCCGCCAGAATCAACATCCACTCATTGGCGAGGGAGTTTTGAAAGGCCGCGGCCGTCCCCTGGAAGTCGGCCTGAATGCTGGCCGGCAGTTGCAGATCGTCCTTGACCTTGTCGATGGCTACGACGGCGTCTCCCAGCGACGCCCCGGGCGCCAGGTTGAAGGACAGCGTCACCACCGGGAACTGGCCCTGGTGATTCACGGTGATGGGCACGCTGGTTAGCTCCGCATGGCTGAACGCGGCGAAGGAAACCTGTCCTCCGTTGGGAAACGCCGACGACGAGGCGATGGGGCCGGCGCCAAACAGATTGTTGCCGGAGGATGCCGTGGTCGCCCCGGTGCTGGCGCTGGTGGATGCCGCCGCGGCCGCCGCCGCGTTCGCCGAAGAAGCGCCACCCGTAGCGGTAGTGCCCGAAGATCCTCCCGAGACCACGCCCGCCGCCCCGGCGTTGCCAGTACGGATAAACAGGTTGCGCAGGTCCATCGGGTTCCTCTGAAACTGCGGATCCACTTCCAGTACCACGTGGTACTGGTTCAACTGGGTGAACATGGTGGAGACCTGGCGCTGGCCGTAGGCGTCGTAAAGGGTCTGGTCCACCGCCGAGGGTGTGATGCCGAGGCGCGCCAGGGTGGCGCGATCCATGGAGATGACGGTGCGCAGCCCCTGCACCTGCTGGTCGCTGGCCACGTCGCGCAGCATGGGCAGCTCGCGCAGCCGCTCCAGCATCTTGGGCGTGTAGGTGTTCAGCTCGTCGGCGCTGGGATCCTCCATGGTGTATTGGAACTGGGTGCGGCTGACGCGGTCTTCCACGGTCAGGTCCTGCACCGGTTGCATGAACAGAGTTATGCCGGCGACGCCGTCCAACTGCGGCTGGATGCGCCGGATCACGTCGCTGGCCGACATGCCGCGCTCTTCGAGCGGCTTGAGGTTGATGAGGATTCGTCCGCTGTTGAGGGTGGTGTTGGTGCCGTCGATCCCGATAAAGGAAGACAGACTGTCCACCGCGGGGTCCTTCAGAATCGATTGCGTCAAATTCTGCTGGAGCCGGGACATTTCCTCGAAGGAGACCGTCTGCGAGGCTTCCGAAACGCCCTGAATCACGCCGGTGTCCTGAATGGGGAAGAAGCCCTTGGGAATGTCCATGAACATCTTGATGGTGAGGGCCAGCGTCCCGATAGCCACCAGCAGGGTGATGGTCTGGTAGCGCAGAACGAATTGCAGCGTCCGCCCGTAAAAGCCGATGACCGAATTGAAGGCGTGCTCGCTGGCCCGGTACAGGCGCCCCTGGGTGTGCTCCGGCTTATGGCGCAGAAGTTTGGCGCACATCATGGGAGTGAGGGTGAGCGAAACCACGGCCGAGACCAGGATGGTGACGCTGAGCGTGACCGCGAACTCCCGGAACAGGCGCCCCACGATATCGCCCATGAACAGCAGCGGGATGAGCACGGCAATCAGCGAGATGGTGAGCGACACGATGGTAAAACCGATTTGCGCCGAGCCCTTGAGCGCGGCCTCCAGCGGCGCCATGCCCTCTTCGATGTAGCGCGAGATGTTCTCGATCATCACGATGGCATCGTCCACCACGAAGCCGGTCGAGATGGTCAGCGCCATCAGGGTCAGGTTGTTCAGGCTGTAGCCCAGCAGGTACATGATGCCGAAGGTTCCCACGAGCGAGAGCGGCACGGCGATGCTGGGGATGACGGTGGCGGCCAGGTTGCGCAGGAAAAGGAACATCACCATAACCACCAGCCCTACCGTGAGCATCATTTCGAACTGCACGTCCTCGACCGAGGCGCGGATGGTAGTGGTGCGGTCGGTGAGGATGCTCACCTGAATGGACTTCGGGAGAGTGGCGGTGAGAGTTGGCAGCAGGGTCTTGATGCGGTCCACCACGGAAATGATATTGGCGCCGGGTTGCCGCTGGATGTTCATGATCACTGCGGGAACCTGGTTCATCCACGCCGCCTGGCGGACGTTTTCGACGTCGTCCCTGATGGAGGCGATGTCGCTCAATTTGACCGGGGCGCCGTTCTTGTAAGCGATCACCATGGGCGCGTAGTCCGCACTGGAGAGCATCTGGTCGTTGGCGCCGATTTGAAACGCCCGGTTGGGGCCGTCGAAATTGCCCTTGGCCTGGTTGACGTTGGCCGCCATGATGGCGCTGCGCACGTCTTCCATGTTGAGGCCGAACGATGCCAGGGCCGTGGGATTCGCCTGGATCCGCACCGCCGGCTTCTGGCCGCCCGAAATGGAAACAAGGCCGACACCCGGAAGCTGCGAGATCTTGGGTGCGAGGCGCGTGTCGGCCAGGTCCTCGACCTTCGGTAGCGCCAGCGCCTTCGACGTCAGCGCCAGTGTGAGGATGGGCGTGTCGGCGGGGTTGGTCTTGCTGTAAATGGGCGGCGAGGGCAGATCGGCGGGCAGGAACGTTCCCGAGGCGTTGATGGACTGCTGCACCTGCTGCTCGGCCACGTCGATGCTCAGGCTGAGCTTGAACTGCAGGGTGATGACACTGCTGCCGTCGGAACTGGTGGAGGTCATCTGCTGCAGCCCGGGCACCTGCCCGAACTGGCGCTCCAGCGGCGCGGTAACTGACGACGCCATGACGTCCGGACTGGCGCCAGGGTAAAACGTGACCACCTGAATCGTGGGATAGTCCACTTCCGGCAGCGCCGAAACTGGAAGCTGAGTGTAGCCTACCGCCCCAGCCAGGAGGATGCCCACCATCAGAAGCGACGTAGCAACCGGCCGAAGAATAAATGTCCGCGACGGACTCACTGCGCTTGACCCTCAGCGCCGCGTCCACGTCCGCGGCCACGTCGCCCGCCCGGAGTCCCGTCAGAGCTTCCGGGGCCAAGTCCTGGACCACCGGCGCCGGGTGCGCCACTGCGGCCACGCCGTCCGCCAGGGCTCCCATCGGGGCTGCCGCCGCCAGCGCCCGGAGCGCTGCCACGGCCTTGACCGCGGCCTGCTTCGTCGGCGAACTGCACCGAGACCTTGGTGCCTTCATTGAGCCGGTCGAGTCCGGCCATGACCACTACGTCGCCCGGTTCCAGGCCGCTCGATACTTCCGTCGAATCGCCTTCGGAAACGCCTTCCACCAACTGACGCACGGTGACCGAAGAATCGGGCTTAACTAAATACACGTAGGTTGTGGTCGAGGTGCGCTGCACTGCCGCCGAGGGGACCAGCGTCACGCCCTGCTTCTGCTGCACGAGGAGACGCACATTGACGAACTGATCGGGAAACAGCGACTCGTCGGCGTTGGGGAACTCGGCCCGCAGGCGGATCATGCCGGTGGTCGGGTCGATCTGGTTGTCGATGGTCTTAAGCGTCCCGGTGCCGATTTTATGCTCGTTGGCGCGGTCCCAGAGTTCTACCAGGAGTTGCTGTCCGGAGTGCCACCGTCGCAGAATGTCCGGCAATCTGTCCTCGACTATGGTGAACACCACGCTGATGGGTTGAACCTGGGTGATCACCAGCAGACCGCCGGAATCGCTGGCATGCACGATGTTGCCGGGGTCCACCAGGCGCAGCCCGATGCGGCCGGTGATGGGCGCGGTGATATGGCAGTAGGTGAGGTTCAGTTTGGCCATGTCAATCTGACTCTGATCCGCCTTCACCGTGCCTTCCAATTGGGCCACCATGGACTTCTGGGTGGCCAGCGTTTGTTCCGGAATGGCGTTCTGCTGCAGCAGCGTCTGGTAGCGGGCGAGATCGACCTTGGCGTTGTCGAGCAGGGCCTGGTCGCGCATCTGCTGTCCAACGGCCTGGTCCAACTGCACCTGATAAGGGCGGGTATCGATTTCCATTAGCGCATCGCCCTGGTGGATCAACTCGCCTTCCTGGTAGTTGACCTTCATCAACTGCCCATCCACTCGCGATTTGATGGTGATGGTGTTGATTGGGCTAACGGTGCCGAGTCCGGTAACGTAGACTCCAATATTGCCGCGCCGCACCTTGGCTGCGACCACCGGCGGCGTACCGCCGCCACGGCCCTTCCTGCCACCCGTCGCTCCGGGGGCGGGCGCGCCACCCGCAGTGTCGGGCGACTTGGGCCAGTAATGGTAGGCTGCGGCGGCCGCGAGTATCAGGACAATCAACCAGATCCAGCCCCGCTTCGACTTGCCCGGAGACGGGGGCGCGGTTTCCGCCGGCAGCGTCGGCAAGGACAGTTTTTCGTTCATGCAGTTGGTTCCACTTTTATTCTAGTCTGTCGATTGGGACGGCGAACCGGCATCGACGGGTGTTACCCAATTGTCGGACTTTTTGGAGCTGTTTCGGCATAGCCCTTTCGAGCTATTTGAATTGTAAGACATTGCAGATCATTTATTTATGGGGATTTGGCGGCCCCTGCACAGGGTGTTTCGCGGCATCGAAAAGCAGTTTCACGGGACGCGCGGCGGCCATCTTCACCTCCAGGCCGGGAATTCCGCGTTCCGCCAGCAAGCGGGTTAGCAGGGCGCCTTCCCGATCCAGCCAGGCGGCGTCCACCTTGGGACCTCCGGTGAGCAAGTCTACGAGCCGGGAACCGGCCTCACCGAGATCTGCTAGGTCCCTGGAAAACTGCGTCAACTCCCGCAAGAACATATTGCCTTCAGCCATCGCCTGGAAGGGGGTGTCATTGGCCGCCCAGGTGGCGAAGCGGGCGCGCAGGATCGCGGCATCGGCCTTGTCGGACGGGTCGGCAACCAACCGTCTCGCCGCCAGTTCCAGGGCGCGGACGGTTTCGCTCTCGGGCGGCACGGCATCCACGAAGCGGTTCAAGGGCGTCAGCGTGGTATTGGTGCGGGCGGGGCGCGGCCCCAATCCGAGGGCTTCGGCGGCTTCCGCCAGGGTACGCAGCGGCCCCAGAGGTCCGCCGCCTGCCAGGCGCCCCAGCATCGGCCCGGGGTTCGCGCGGTGGCGCACCCCGGTGAATTCCAGGACGCGGCTGACGCCCTCCATGCGGGCGTACATGGAGTCCAAGTCAGCGGCCTCCTTAGGCGACCAGAAGCGCTCGGCGATGGCCGCCAGGCGGGGCCAGATGCGCGAGTCCACGGTTTCCGAATCGATCAACTCGCCCCACATGCAGGCTTCGCCGCCCAGGACCAAGGACTGCTGCTCGGGCGTGAGTTCCGCGGCCGCACCGGCCAGCGGGTCGATGGCGTAATGGTAGCTGGCGGGTTTCAGGTGGTCGAGGTAATACCCCGACGAGAGAATGGCGCCGAAGCCCTTCGAGGCGGCCTCGGCCAGCGAAGCCGCGCCGCGCCAGGATTGAACCACGGTTCCCGCGGGGAGACCGGGATCGAGAATCTCGTCCCAGCCCACGGGGGTCTTTCCGTACTTCGCAAGAATTCGTTCCACGCGCTGGTTGAAGTAGAGCTGCAAGCCCTTCTTGCCTTCCAGATTCTGGGCCTTTGCGAAAGCCTGGATGGGCTCGGAGGCTTTCCATTGGTGGCCGTTCACCTCGTCGCCGCCGATGTGGAAACAGGGGTCCGGAAAGATGGCGGCCATTTCCCCGATGAAGCCGTCGAGGAAGGCGTAGGTGGTTTCGTTGGCCGGGTCCAGGGTGGCGTCGAAGATGCCGAAATCGCGGCCGATCTCGTAGGGGCCGGGGGCAGCGGCCAGATCTGGGTAAGCCGCCAGCCAACTGGTGGTGTGGCCGGGGATGTCGAATTCGGGAACTACGCGAATGCCGCGGTCGCGCGCGTAGGCCACGATGTGACGCAACTGGTTCTGGGTGTAGAACTGGCCGCCGGAGCCCATCTCCTGGAGGCGCGGATACTTCACGCTCTCGGCGCGGAAGCCCTGATCGTCGGAGAGATGCCAGTGAAATACGTTGAGCTTGACCGCGGCCATGGCGTCGAGGTTGCGCTCGACAACATCGAGCGGCATCCAGTGCCGCGAGGAATCCAGCATGAGGCCGCGCCAGGGGAAACGCGGGCGGTCCTGAATGTGCATGGCCGGGACCTCGAAGCCGGCCGCGCCAGGGGTGATGAGTTGTAGGAAGGTCTCGAGACCGTGCAAAACGCCGGCCACCGCGGGAGCCTTCAGCAGGGCGCCATCGGGGGTGACGTCCAGCGTGTAGGATTCGTCTTCGCGCAGCGTAGGGTAAGCCGGACCGGATGCCACGCATTCCACGCGGAGAACGGCGTGCGTGGGGTCGGAGACCCCGGTTGCAGGAATGGGGATGCCGGTCTGCCGAGCGATGCGCGAGAGGATCCGGTCGATGGCGCCCGGCAATCGCGCATCGGCGGCCCCGGAGAGCGCCACGCTGAAGTCGGGGCCGATGGGCAGGGCTCCCTGGGCGGGAGTGAGAACCGCCGGCAGGGGCATCAGCGCCGGGGGCGACGCGGCCGCACCGGCGCCGGCCAGGCTCAGAAAAAGAAAGGTGCGATACATCGCTTCTACTTCAACACCCCTCCCGGATTTCGGCAAGGGAGAGGGGATTTCGGGCCGGTGGACGCCGCAACGAAATAGATCTGCGAATTTCTTCGGCCAAAGCCCCCTAACACTATGAGGACCGTATGGCGAAACTGAAACTGCAACCGATCCCGGTCGAAGTCATCGGGAGCAAGATCTTCGTATTCCGGGAACGCCGGGTGATGCTGGACCGCGATCTGGCGGCTCTCTACGGCGTTCCGGTGAAGCGCCTCAATGAACAAGTGAAGCGCAACAGCGACCGGTTCCCGGACGAGTTCCATTTTCAACTGACGCTGGAGGAAGGGAGAGCGGTGCTGGATTCAAGGTCGCAAATTGCGACCTTGAATGGTAGAGGAGGAAACATCAAATACCGGCCGTTTGCATTTACGGAACACGGAGTGGTGATGGCGGCGAACGTACTGCGGAGCAAAGTGGCGGTACGTGCCAGCATTCAGGTGGTCCGCGCCTTCGTACACCTGCGGCAACTGCTCGCGGCCAACCAGGGCTTGGCCCGGAAGATCGAGGCGATCGAGCGCAAGGTGGGCAAACACGACGCCGATCTGAAGGCCATTCTGTGCGTGCTGGAAGATCTGATGCAGGAAGCGCCCGAACCCGTGCCGGCCAAGCGTCCCATCGGATTCATTGGGTCGGACAGGAAGCAGCAGCCGGTTGCGGAACGCAAAGGGAGCGGGACGGCGGTGATCGCGAGGCTCGCTGCCCGTTTGCGCGGCCAGCGCGGGTAGGCAACGGACAACGAACGCCGCCGAAGTGGACCGGCGGGACACTTGTCCGCCATCCTCCATCTGCTAGCCTGAAATCATGCGGTTCGCCGATTCCATTTTTGCCGGGCGCTTTGGTATCTCCACCCGGGACCTCGACCGTTACCTGGCCGCGGCGCTCGAACACGGCGGCGATTACGCGGACCTTTACTTCGAGTACCTGCTCACCAGTTCCATCGGCATCGACGAGTCCATCGTGAAGAGCGCCGCGCAGGGCGTGTCTATGGGTGTTGGCGTGCGCGTCATTGCGGGTGAGCGCACCGGGTACGCTTACAGCGACGACCTGTCTCCCGAGAAGATCCTCAAGGCCGCCCGCGTGGCGGCGCACATCGCTTCGGGGCCCAGCAAGATCGACAAGTTCGACCTCACCGAAGGGCTCCGCCATGATCTGTATCCGGTGCTGACGGCGCCCACCGAAACCGCCCTGGCCGAGCGCGTAGACCTGGTGAAGCGCGCCGACCGCGCGGCCCGCGCCTACGATGCGCGCGTGTTTCAGGTGCAGGCCATGTATGCCGACAACCTGCGGCATGTGCTGGTGGCCACCAGCGATGGCGCGCTCACCGTGGACCGCCAGCCGCTGGCGCGCCTGAGCGTGCATGCCCTGGCGCGGCGCGATGGCGAATCGCCGCAACAGGGCCATGCGGGCGGCGGCGGGCGCGTCGATTTGGATTTCTTCCTCAAGGACAAGCCGCCCGAGTACTTCGCCCGCGAGGCGGCGCGCGAAGCCATCGCCATGCTCGATGCCGCGGAAGCGCCGGCCGGCGAAACCACCGTCGTGCTCGGTCCCGGCTGGCCGGGCATCCTGCTGCATGAAGCTGTGGGACACGGTCTGGAAGCGGATTTCAATCGCAAGGGCGTGTCGGCGTTCAGCGGCCGCGTCGGCCAGAAGGTCGCGAGCGAATTGTGCACGGTGATCGACGACGGCACCATCCACAGCCGCCGCGGCTCGCTCAATGTGGACGACGAGGGCCACCCCACCGCGCGCAACGTGCTTATCGAGAACGGCATCCTGCGCGGGTATCTGCAGGACAAGCTCTCCAGCAGGCTGATGGGCACGCCATCCACCGGCAGCGGGAGGCGCGAAAGCTACGCCCACATCCCCATGCCACGCATGACCAACACCTTCATGCTGGCCGGCGAGAGCGACCCGGAGGATATCGTGCGCTCGGTGCCGAAGGGGCTCTACTGCGCGAATTTCGGCGGTGGGCAGGTAGACATCACTAACGGCAACTTCGTGTTTTCGGCGTCGGAAAGCTACCTCATCGAGGATGGCAAAATCACCCGGCCGGTGCGCAACGCCTCGCTGATCGGGAATGGTCCCGAGGCACTCAAGTACGTCAGCATGGTGGGCAACGATCTGAAGCTGGACGAGGGCATCGGCATCTGCGGCAAGGCCGGCCAGAGCGTGCCAGTGGGGCTGGGCATCCCCACCGTGAGGATCGACCGCATGACCGTGGGAGGCACGGCGTGATGGAGAACGGTTTGCTGGATCTGGCCAACGACATCGTTCGCAAGGCCATGGCGCGCGGTGCGAGCGATGCCGAATGCACCGCCGCCGAGGGCGACGAGTTCTCGGCCGAAGTGCGCATGCGGGAGATCGAGAGCTTGAAAGAGGCCGGCTCGCGCGGCGTGGGGTTGCGCATCCTGAAGGGGAAGCGCACGGGATCGTCGTACACCTCGGACCTCTCGGGCGAAGGCCTCGATCGGCTGGTGCGGTCGGCGTTCGAAATCGCGGAGATTACCACCGAGGACCCGCATGCGGGGCTGCCGGATGCCGAGGAGCTAGGCTCGCTAGCGGGCGACTTGAAGCTCTACTCGCCTGGTATCGAAAACCTGGACCCGGCGCGCAATATCGAACTGGCGAAGCGCGCCGAAGCCGCGGCATTCGACACCGATCCGCGCATCTCCAATTCCGACGGCGCTTCCTTCGAAGCCGGAACGGGGCGGCACGTCTTCGCCAATTCGCGGGGATTTGCAGGCGAGTACCGCACCAGCAACTGCTCGCTGAGCGCGTCGCCGGTGGCGCGCGACGGCGATTCCATGGAGCGCGATTACTGGTTCACCATCGCGCGCGATCCCCAGGGATTGCAGGCCGCCGAAGAGGTCGGCCGGACGGCAGCCGGGCGCGCGTTGCGGCGCTTGCACCCGGTCAAGGTGGACACGCAGAAGGTGCCGGTGGTATTCGAGCCGCGCACGGCGCGGTCGCTGCTGGACAGCATCTTCGACGCGGTTCACGGCATGTCGATCTATCGCCAGGAGTCGTTCCTGGCCGGGAAACTGGGCGAGAAAGTGGCGGACGAGCGAGTGACGGTTACGGACGACGCTACCATCCCCGGTCTATTTGGCACGTGTCCGTTCGACGATGAAGGAGTGGCCTCGCGCCGTACGGCAGTGATCGAGCGCGGTGTGTTGAAGAGCTACCTGCTGAACACCTACGCGGCGCGAAAACTGGGGATGAAGACCACCGGCAATGCGTCGCGCGGCTTGGCGGGGAACGCGGGGATCGGCCACGGGAACTTCTTCCTGGAAGCCGGCGTCCAAACTCCAAGCCGGATAATTGCCGGCGTCTCCAACGGGCTTTTTGTGACCGGGCTGCTGGGATTCGGCGTCAACATCGTGACCGGAGATTACTCGCGGGGCGCTACCGGACTCTGGATCCGCGATGGGGAACTGGCGTTCGCGGTTTCCGAGGTCACCATCGCGGGCAATTTGAGGGATATGCTTCTTAGTGTGGAGGCGGTGGGCGACGACCTGGAGTTTCAGGGCTCGCTGGCGGCCCCCACGCTGAAGATAGGAGAAATGACCGTTGGCGGTAAATAGCGCGGCACCCCCGAAAGAAAAGCAGCGGCTCTCCATTCCACCGATGGCGATCGTCTTCGTCGTGGTGTTGGCGGCGGGCCTGGCTGGATTCCTTCTCTACATCGACCATGCGTCCAAGCAGCCCCCACCGCCGGTGCCGCCCTTGACGGGCGCGGCCAAGGACTATGTCCACAACGGGTTCCTGCCCATCTCGGACTTCAAGATGGAAGCCCACGAGAGCTACCTCAAGCAGCAGGTGGTGGAGATCACGGGCAAGATCGGAAACACCGGCGGCCGGACGATCGACACGGTGGAGATTGTGTGCATCTTCCGCGATCCCTACGGCCAGATGGTGTTGCGTGAGCGCGTGGCCATCGTCAGGAAGGGCGCCCGTATGGCACCGGGCGAGACTAAGGCGTTCCGGCTGCCGTTCGACAACATCCCGGAAGGCTGGAACCAGGCGATGCCGGACCTGGTGATTGCGCGCATCGAGTTCTCCAAATAGGCGTCTTCACGCCCGCGGATCCAGCAGCACCTTCAGCACGCCCCGGTCGGCCGCCTTCGCGAACGCCTTTGCTGCGTCCCGCAAGGGGAGCCGGGTCGCGATCATCTGCTCCACCGGAATTGCCCCGCGCTCCAACAGCGGCAGTGCCGCTTCGAAGCGGCCACACCGTGAACCCACCAGAGTCAGCTCGTTCACAACCACCGGCGCAGTGTCGATGGCCACGGTGCCGTGTACCGTCGATTTCATCACCAGCGTGCCGCGCGGCCGCGCCATGGCCACCGCGGCGCGCAGGCCCTCGGGGTTTCCGGTGGCCTCCACAACCCAGTCGTAAGCGGCCGTGGGAAGGTTCGCGGGATTGCACTCGGTGGCCACCCCCGCGGCCTCGGCGATGCGCAGTTTCTCCGGATGGCGCCCGAACAGCTGGACGCGGCAGCCGTGCGCGTTCAGCACCAGCGCCACCAGCAGCCCCAGCTTGCCATCGCCCAGCACGGCCACCGCATCGCCCGGCGGGATAGGCACCTGATCGAGGATCTCGCAGGCCGCGGCCAATGGCTCGGTGAAGACCGCGCGCGCGGCGGGCACGCCATCCGGCAGTACGTGGAGATTGCGCTCGGGCAGCACAAAGTACTCCGCGAACGCGCCGGGGTGGTTCACGATCCCCAGCACCGTTCGGTTCGGGCAATGCCGTCCCAGCCCCTTGCGGCACCAGTCGCACTGCGCGCAGGCCGCGTTGATTTCGCCCACCACGCGGCGGCCCACCAGCCCGGGCGCATCGGCCTCTACCACCTCGGCGACGAACTCGTGGCCTGGCGTTCCAGTGAACCCGTAGTAGCCGCGCTGCAGTTCCAGGTCGGTATTGCAGATGCCGGCCAGAAGCAGGCTCAGCAGGGCGGAGCCTTCGGGACGACGGGGGATTTCGACGTCGCGCGTGGTTACCGCGCCGTTTTCCAGGTGGACGGCCAGCATCTTCCCATCTTAAAACCGCTTGCCTGTGATGGCCTGAATGCGCGTCGACAGCTCCTCTGCAGTGACCGCTCCGGTGTGATAGAAGCGCACGATGCCGGAAGCGTCAACCAGAACGATGGTGGGCGTGGTGCTCGCGCCATACGCTTCGAAATTGTCCGTACTCACGGGCACCGGCGCGCCGCTCAAGCCGGCGTAGAAACGCCGCCAGACGCCTTCAATGTACGGCTGCTCCTGCGCCGGCGTGGCCTCGGCGCCGCCAGCCGCATAACCGTAAAGCCGCGTGGGAGCGATCGCCACCAGGCCTTGCGGCGCGAACTTGTGGATGGCCTCGGCGAGGATTGGCGCGTCGGCCTTGCAGTCGCCGCACCAGTGGGCCCAGAAGAACAGCAGCACGGGATGGCCGCGAAGTTCGGCCAGGGGGCGCGGTCTGGTGCCCAGCCAGTTGCCGATATCAAGCGCCGGGACCGGCTTTCCCTCCAGGTTCAGGAGGTTGATGTTCTTGCGAATGCGTGGCACCAGCGAGCTGCGGGCGAATTTCTGCGACTGGCTTTCCAGATATTCGACCGCCTCGGCGCGCTTTCCGCGCGCGGCCAGCACCTGGGCGTGAACCTCGATCGACGCTCCCAGCGCGGTGAGGAAATCCGGTTCGCCATCCATCTTGCGCGTGTTCGCCAGTTTGTCGCACCGCTTGCGAGTCTCGGTGGCATAGGCATCGGCCTGGTCGTAACTTTTTGCGTCGAGCGCCCCGCGCGCCAGCCAGGAGAACGCCGCCGCCACTTCCGGCGTCACTCCGCTGCGCGCCTCCGCCGCGCGCACTTGCCGATCGGCCGCCGCCAGATCGTGGTGCGCGATCAGAGTCCGCACGTCGCCGACCAGGGACGCGTAGAAGACCAGCGCAGGAATCACCGTCAGCCCCATAGAATCTCTCCGATCCGGCTCAATTGTTGCTCACTTCCGGCGGCATCCCCGGTGACACGGTAATTCACGCGGCCCGCGGTGGCCCGCGCGATGGCTTCGAGGGCGTCGTCCGAGTGGCCCGCGCCCGGGTTCACCGTAAGCAGGCAGCCGTACTGGCGGACGATGCCCGCCATGGAAAGGACCGCGGATTCCAGTTCGGCCCCGGCGATCGCGCCAGGGTCAATAGACTGCGCGGCGTGGTTGCGGACCTTCAGCCAATGCAACGCAAACAGCACTTCAGCGGGCGACGCTCCGGGCAACGCAATTTCGAAATCGAAGCTTCGGCCAGTCTTGGCTGCCAACCGCGCTTCGCGAATCCACTCGTGCAGCCGCTCGCATTCCCTTAGCGCCGGCCCCAGGCGCTCGGCAATGCGCGCGGCGTCCGCCGCCGCCAGCTCATACGCCACCCCACCCACGTCGAAAGTCCGCACGAATTCGGTATCGACCCAGGCGCGCTCCTCGCCGGTGAGTTCCCCGGCCACAGACGCAGTTTCAATGCGGAAGCGGGTGAACCGCGAGGCCTCGCGTACGGCTTCACGGCTGGTCTCGCCGGCGCGGAGAGTAATGCCGGCCGAGTAGCCATCGCGCCAGCCCGCGCGAACCGCGACCCGCAACCCAACGCCAAAATCCGGTTGGGCAGTTTCGACCGCCGCGACGTTCTTGCCGCTGCGTTTCCGAATCGCCCTGAAGGCGTCGAATGCCGCTGCCATCCCGGCCGCGGGCCACGCCGGAGCGACTACGAGTGCGGCGTGCTGGCCCTGTGGTCTCGGCAAAAACGCGCTGTCCACGCGACCTACGTACTTGTCCAGCGCCTCCGCATCCTGTGGGCCGAATGGAATGGCGTTGATTACCGCCTCCGGACCGCCCGCGCGGCGAACGCGGCAAATCAGTAGCGGCTTCTGGAAGACGCCGCTGGTAGGCGCCGAAGCCAGCGCAATGTGCAGCAGTTGCGGCGTGCCGCCGGCCACATCCACGACCAGGTAATAAGTCGAGTGGTGCACCGGATCGCGCGCCAGCGAGCCGACGAGCGGCGTGAGGTCTTCAAGCCCCAGCGCGGCGATACGAGCACCGATCCGGTTGCGGACCTCGTCGGTAAGCGGACGCCGTTCCGCCAGCTCGAAGACCAGGTTGGCCACTTCGGCGGCCTCCGACGGCCTGACCGGCAAGCTCAGCGGAACGGGCGTCACAGGCTCTGCAGCAGACTGTCGAAGTACCGGATCATGTTCGGGTCCATCCAGTCCGCGCCCTCGGCGATCTTCTTCAGCACCTTGCCATCGGGGCCAATGATATAGGTCTCGGGGTACATGAACGTGCCGAACTCCGCGTGCAAATTGCGTTCGCGGGCGGTAAGGAACGCCGGCCGATACTTCCGCAGGAACGTCCGGTAAGACGCTTCGTTCTGGTCCACGCTTACCCCAAGCACAACCACACCCTTGTCCGCGTACTCCTGCGCCAGCCGGCTGAGCGATGGCGTTTCCTCGACGCACGGCGCGCACCACGAGGCCCAGAAATTCAGCACCAGCACCCTGCCTCCGAAATGCGGCATGGAAACCGAGCGGCCGTTATCGGTGGTGATGGAAAACCCCGGCGCAGTGTCGCCTTCGACGACCACGCGTTCGTGGATCCCATAATAAATCGTGAAGACCAGCCCCACCGTGAGCAGGCAGAGCAGCGAAACCAGCAGCCAGTCCGTTTTGACGCTTCGCATGTGGAAAACTATAATCTGATTGTATCGCGGGCGGCCGATCCGACCTGCAACCCGCGGCGGCCCCGAACATCCAAAGAGGAGACCCCTCATGCTGATCACCCGCCGAGTGGAATTTTCCGCCTCGCACGTCTGCCGGCGGCCCGACTTGCCGCCCGAGGAGAACGCCCGCATCTACGGCCCGGCCGCCAACCCGCGCGGGCACGGACACAATTATGTCGTCGAGGTGACGGTGGAAGGCAACCCCGATCCGGTGACGGGCATGGTGCTCGACCTCAAGGAGCTCAAGGAAATCCTGGACCGCGAAGTGGTCGGCCCCTACGACCACCGCTTTCTGAACTACGAGGTGCCGCCTTTCGATCGCGTGGTGCCCACCACCGAAAACGTAGCCCGCGACATTTGGCAACGTCTGGAGCCGCACCTTTCGGATGCCGGCCGCCGCTTACGCGCGGTGCGCCTTCACGAGACGCCGGATCTCTACGTGGACTATTTCGGAGAGCAGCCATGTTCCGCGTGACGCGCCGCTACGGCTTCGCGGCCTCGCACCGGCTGGACACTCCGCAACTGAGCGCGGAAGAGAACCGCCTCCTCTACGGAAAGTGCAACAACCCTTTCGGCCACGGCCACAACTACGTCGTGGAAGTGAGCGCGCGCGGCCCGGCGGATGCGCGCACGGGTCTCGCCGTGGACCTGGAAGCGCTGGACTCGCTGGTTCGCGCGCAGGTCCTCGCGCCGTTTGACCACCGCAACCTGAACGAAGATGTAAACTCTTTTCAGGGGCTGCCGCCGACCTCGGAAAACCTGCTGGTGGAAATCTGCCGCCGCTTGAAGTGCAATTGGAGCGCGGCGTTTCCCGGCGAGTGGCCCAAGCTGGAAAAGGTCCGCATCTCCGAGACGCCTCGGAACATCTTTGAAATGGAAAGCCATGAGAACCGGTAAAGCAATAGTCAAGGTCATGCAACACAAGCCGGAGGTTCCCAGCCTGGCGCCGGAGATCCGCGAGATGCTCGCCAAACTGGGCGAGAATCCGGACCGCGACGGCTTGCTGCGCACTCCGGAGCGTGTCGATCAGGCCCTCAAGTTCCTCACCAGCGGCTACAACACCGACATACGGAAAGTGGTGAACGGGGCGCTCTACGAAGTGCAGTACGACGAGATGGTGGTGGTGCGGGACATCGAATTCTTCAGCCTGTGCGAACACCACCTGTTGCCGTTTTACGGGAAGATGCACGTGGCCTACCTGCCCAAGACGAAGGTGGTGGGCCTGAGCAAGATCCCGCGCATCGTGGACGTTTTCGCGCGGCGCCTGCAGATTCAGGAGCGTCTGACGCAGCAGGTGGCGCAGACCATCCAGGAGATCGTGGACCCCGTGGGCGTGGGCGTAATCTGCGAAGCGCGCCACTTCTGCATGATGATGCGCGGCGTGGAAAAGCAGCACTCCGGGGCCATGACCAGCGCCATGCTGGGGCTGTTCCGCGAACGCAAGAAGACCCGCGACGAGTTCCTCGCGCTGGTGAACCACCGGGGCGGGAGCCTGTAGCGTATCGGGCGCGGCGCGCTCCTACCTCGGTATCTCGTACTTTCTGATCTTCTCGTAAAGCGTGGACCGGTCGATATCCAACACCGCCGCCGCTTCCTTAATATTGCCCCCGGTGCGCTCCAGCGTCACAGCCACAAGGTACTTCTCCATCTCCTGCAAGCTCATGCCCGGCGGAAACGCGGGGCTACGCCGCGAGACCCCCGCGCGCCCCAGGAAAGCGAAGTCCTCTTCTTCGAGGACCTTCCCGCGGCAGGTGACCATGGCCCGCTCCACGGCGTTCTCCAGTTCGTGCACGTTCCCCGGCCAGTCGTGATCCAGCAGCAGTTGCAGCGCGCCGTCGGAGATCCCACCCACGTCCTTGCCCAGTTCCGGCGCCAGCCGCTCCAGGAAGTGCTGCGCCAGCAGCGGAACGTCTTCGCGGCGCTCGCGCAGCGGCGGCAGGTAGATCTCGATTACGTTGAGGCGGTAGAACAGGTCATCGCGAAACGTGCCCGCAGCTACGGCTTCCTTCAGATTCACACGCGTGGAGACGATCACCCGCGCATCCACTCGGAATTGCTCTCCGTCGCCGGCGCGATAAAAACTCCGGTCCTCCAGCACCCGCAGCAGGTCCACCTGAAGCTTGGGCGAGATGCCGCCGATCTCGTCCAGGAACAGCGTGCCCCCGTCCGCCAGTTCAAACTTGCCCGGCTTGCCATCCTCGCTGCCGAACAGTTCGCTCGCGAGTAGCGTCTCCTCCAGTGCCGCGCACGGAACCGAGACAAACGGTTTCGCCGCGCGGTCGCCGGTATTGTGGATGGCGCGCGCGATCATCTCCTTCCCTGTGCCGCTTTCCCCCTGGATCAGCACCGTGCTGCGCAGACTGGATACTTCCTGGCACAGGCGCAGAATCTCGTGCATGAGCGCATTTTTGCCGATCACGTCCTGCGTCGAGTAACGTTGCAGCAGTTTTTTGCGCAGGATGGCGTTCTCGCGCTGCAGGTTCTTCATCTTGACGATGCGTCCGGCCAGCAGCGAGATCTCCTCGGGGTTGTACGGCTTGACGATGTACTCCTGCGCGCCCTCCTTCATCGCCGTGATGGCCGTGTCCACGGTGGCGTACGCCGTAACGATGACCACGGAAGCCTCGGGGTGCAGGCTGCGGATCTGCATCATGGTCTCGATGCCGTCCATCCCGCCCGGCATCTTCAGGTCCACGAAATAGATGGCGTAGTCCAGCGCGGCCGCTTTCTCCACGGCTTCGCGCCCGGCCGCCGCCGTGTCCACCGCGTATCCGTCCTCGCGCAACCAGGCGGCCAGCGACTCGCGCATCACCTCTTCGTCGTCCACCACCAGGATTTGCCAGCGCGTCTTCATGGCTTCACGCTCCCTGCACGGCCGGTTGCGTCTCCGGGCCGCCGTCCCGCGGAGGCTGCTCCAGCGGCAGAGAAACCACGAACGCGGATCCCTCGCCAGTCCGGCTCCTGACTTCGATGTCGCCTCCGTGTGCTTGCATGATACCGTACGAGACCGCCAGTCCGAGACCCACACCCTTGCCGTCCGGCTTGGTGGTGAAGAACGGGTCGAAGATCCGGGCCACGTTCTCCGCGGGGATGCCGCCTCCGTTGTCGGAAACTATCAGACGCACTTCGCCCGGTCCGGCCTCCGTCGCCACTTCCACCCGCCGCCCGCCGCGGCCCTCGGTGGCTTCCGCGGCGTTCAACAGAAGGTTGAGCACCACCTGCTGGATCTGCGACTGGTCGCACAACGCCAGCGGCAGGTGGTCCGCCAACCGGGCTTCCACCTCCACTCCCGCCAGTTTCATGTTGTGCTCGGCGAGAGAGAGCGTGGCGCGCACGATCCCGTTCAAATCGGCCGGGGCACGCTGCGGTTTGGAGCGCCGCGAGAAGGCCAGCAGGTCGCTCACGATGCGCCCCACCCGGGTGGTCTCGGCGGTAATCTGCGCCAGGTACTTGCGGAACTCATCGCGGCGCTCGGGCGGTACGCCATCTTCTTTGAGCATGCGTTGCAGCAGCATGGACAGGTTCAGCACGCCCGAAACGGGGTTGTTGATCTCGTGCGCCACGCTGGCCGCAAGCTGCCCGAGCGATGCCAGGCGCCCGGTCTGCTCCAGCTTCTTCTGCGCCGCCTGAAGTTGGGCGGTGCGCTCCTCCACCTTGCTTTCCAGGTTTTGCGTGAACTGGTTGAGCTCGCCCATGGCCGCGCGCAAGCGGTCGCGCATGGTGTCGAACGACCGCGCCAGCTCGTCCAATTCCTCGCTGCTATCCAGAATGTCGATCGGCTGATCGAGGTTCATCTGGCTCACCGCCTTCGTGCCCTCGATCAGCTTCCCGATCGGCCGCCCCAGGAAGCGCCGCGTGAAATACACGATGAACAGGCTGATGAGCGAGATCTCGACGGCGGTAACCGCCAGCACGCGGTACTTCATGCCGGCCACTTCCCGGTCCACGCTCTCCAGATTCAGGGACAGATCCAGCACGCCCAGCGTTCGGGTTGAGGCGGGATGGGCGTGGCACGCCGCCTGGCTGCACGAGGGTTCGTTGGGGACCGGCGTGAGCATCTCCAGGCGGCGGTGTCCGTTGGGCGCGCGGGAAATCTGCACGCGCGAACTCAGGTCGATCCCCGGCCCCGCGCCAGGTTTGGTCGAAAACATCACTTGCCCAGCGCCGTTGAGAATGCGGATTCGGTCGATTCCCTGCTTCGCCGCGATGGTGCGCATCACCTCATAGGCCGCCTCGCGATTGTCGTCGAGCATGGCGTGCCAAGTTGCGCTGGTCAGGCCCTTGGAGAGCTGATCGGCCCCGAGGATCATGGTGTCGAGAAGCTGCCGCTCCTCGCTCTTTACGGTGACGAAGCCGGAGAAAACCGCCACGATGACGACGATCGCCGTAATCGAGAGCATTAGCTTGCGGCCGAGACGGCGCGGCATAACGGATAGGAACGTCCGAAATTGAATTATATCAAGCGGCGCGAAGGGGAGCGGGCTCCTATGTTATGCTCCTATGCTATGCGCGGCAGGTTCATCGCCAGGCCGGCCTGACACGGGGGTGCACTCCCGCTCCCGCAACCCCGACACAACCTCGCCCTGGGGGAAATCGCCATCAGGGCTTCGTCGCCACGGCCACGTCTTTCAACTGCTTGACGGACGCATCGAAGTAGGGCGAGTATATCTGGGTCAAGTTGTTGCTCCAGACGGAGATGCCTCCCACGTAGTTCGCCGTGAGGGTGGACAGGGTCGGCCAGAAGCCCAGGATCCAGGGTCCGCCGCTGGCGCCGCCGCCCATGCCGCTGCCAATACCCACCCATGCGGGGTTCTCGTAGTTCACGCGGCAGCCGGTGATGGCGTTGGTCTGTCCCATTTCCCAGCCATTGAACATGCCGCCGGGACTTGTCGCCGGGTACCCGAAGGCGTTCCAGGTGAGCCCGGTGGGGTTCTGGTTCCAGGCGAAGCCGAGGTGACCCACGGAGTCCGACAGCGTGGTGGAGACTGGGACGCCGTTCTGATATCCCTGCATAATGGCAAAGCCGACGTCGCGGCCCATATGCCCCATCGCGGACTCTCCGTTGACCAGATAATCCTGGAAAGTCATGACGTGGGTGGCAACCCAGAGATAGGGACTCGGAGAAGTCCCGCCGTTGAAGGGATCCCCGTATACGCCGGGAGCGAACACGAAGTTCTTGTTGAAGTGCCCTTTGCCATCGCTGACGCAGTGGCCCGCGGTGAGGACCGCGCTGCCGCCGATCGAAGACCCTGAGCACTCGTAGTTGCCACCGTCGTAGCCGACAAAGAAGAGCTTGCCGATGGCGCTGTAAGGGAGATTGGGTTGGGGGGGCGTGGTGTTGTAGTACTCGGGTGGCACGGCGAAGGTGGAATTGACCAACGGGCAGGTGTAGTCGCCTGCGCACGACGTGCAGGTACCGGTGGGCGGGGGGATGGTGGGCAGGCCTGGATCCGTTCCGGGAGTTGCGCCCTTGGGAGCCGCCGCGAGATCGAAGCCGGGAATCACGGTGATGTCGGGCTCGGGCGCGCGGAGGCGGGTGGAGATAGGCGATTCCCTGCCGCGCCGGCTGGGAGGTTCTGCGACGACCGGAGGTACCGGAATGGCGCTGGCCATCCGCTCCTTCGTCCAGTAGGCGCGGGTCGCCTCGACCTCATCGGCGTCTGGGTGATGAATTGCGGGGCGCAGAGACTCCTGCGCCCTGGCCGGGAGGCTGAGCGCCAGTCCGGCTGCCAGCGCCAGTACGGCGGCCAGCGCGCGGCCGGCAATCCGCGAGCGGACCCGCCATGCCAGCAATCCCACCAGGCCGGCGCCCAACAGCCAGGCGCAACCCGGTTCCGGGGCCTCCATGTCGAGAGCCAGGGAGACGGAAGTCAGGTCGGCCATGTTGTTAGAGTTAAGCCCAGTGAAACCGCCCGTGGCGAACGAGGCGAAGGGCGCATCGATTATGATGCTGTCATAACCGATAGCGGGAAGGGGGCCGCTGCCGATGGAGTCGAACTCCGTTTGCAAGTCGTCGGCCACCGTCATGAGGTAGGCGCCATTGGAGTTGTCCGTAATTCCCTCATTGTTGTTGTAGTAAACCTGCTGCTGCACCCCGGTCCCCGAGTCGTCGGCCTCATATCCCCAACCCGCATAGCTGTCGGTTGTGGAAAGCCCGATCCAATACTCGGAATTGCCGAACAGGGTAATGCCCGTGGGTGATAGGGTGACAACCGAGTAGCCTAGCGGCAGCGTCGAGTCGTCGATCGTTCCGATGGTCGCGATCCAGGAGGAGGGCGCTAGTGTCGTGCAGGAGCCGCCTGAATCGCAGTAACTGTCTAATTCCCAGAGATCGACTGAAATGGTGCCCGCATGGGCCGCCCCTGCTAACAGGAAACCGCACAGTAGTGCATAGATCGGATACGATAGCCGCTTGTTCATGAATGATACTCCACCGATTACCCGGGACCCGAAACCAAGCGGCGTGCCAGCCGACTTATGCGGAAATGCGCCCTAAGCGCGCGTACCGTAGAATTAATCCGATTTCAGACCAACGAGCCTCGTATACTATACACTGGGCTGCTTGGCCTGGGCACCCGGATAGGTACTCGTATAGGTACCCGACAGGTACCATAGCTTTGTGGGCCAACCGCCCCTAAACCCCGCGCCGGTCGCCGTACAACTCCACGTGCAGCCGCGGACTGAAGCGCAGTCCCTCGTTCTTGGCGATCTCCGCCAGCCACACCGAGCGCTCCCGCAACTGCTCGCGGTCCGTGCCCTCGGGCATCAAGATGACGCGGTCACGGTCGGCGCCCAGGTCCAGCACCAGCGCCCGGATTTCCTCCAGGTCGGCCGGTTTCGCCACCACGAACTTGAGCTGGTAGAAGTATCGCGCCATCAGTTCGCCCAGCACCGTGGGTTGGATGCGCAACCTCTCGTGCTGGGCGGCGAAGGGGCCGCTGGGCGTGGAGTTCGCCAGCTTGGGGCTGATGCTCATCAGGTCGCACTCCACCGGCTGGAAAACGGTGCCTGCTGTCTCGACCGTGATGTGCAACCCCAGCGCGCGAAGGCGCACGGTGAGCGGGACGATCTCGGGCGCGATCATGGGTTCGCCACCCGTCACCACCGCATGCCGCGCAGCGCCGAAGGAACGGACCGCGCCGAGGATGTCGCCCAGGTCCTGCTCGCCGCCCTCGGGCTGCCAGGAGGCGTACGGCGTGTCGCACCACGCGCAGCGCAGGTTGCACCCGCTGGTGCGGATGAAAACCGACGGCACGCCCACCAGCGCACCCTCGCCCTGCAGCGAGTAGAAGATCTCAGCGATCCTCAAGGCCGGCCTCTTCAAACCCCTTGCGCCGCAGCAGGCAGGCGTCGCACTGGCGGCAGGGGCGGCCATCCGCGCCGGGGTCGTAGCAACTGTGGGTCAAACCGAAGGGCACGTCCAGTTCGTGCGCCAGCCTGACGATTTCCGCCTTGCTGAGTTCGAGCAGCGGTGTGTGGATGTGAAGCCGCGTGCGGCCTTCCACGCCGGCTTTGGTGGCCAGGTTAGCCATGGTCTCGAAGGCCTGAATGAACTCCGGGCGGCAATCCGGGTAACCCGAATAATCGAGGGCGTTGACGCCGATGAAGACGTCGGCGCTCCCCAGCACCTCGGCCCAGGCCAGGGCGAAGGAAAGGAAAATTGTATTGCGCGCCGGCACGTAGGTGATGGGGATGCCGTGGCCAATCTCATCGGCCGAGCGCGCCTTTGGTACTGCGATATCGGCCGTGAGCGCCGAGCCGCCAAACGCGTCCAGGCCTATCTTGGCCACCAGGTGCCGCTCGGCGCCGATGTGCGCGGCGATGCGTGCGGCGGCCTCCAATTCGAACTTGTGCCGCTGCCCGTAATCGAAGGAAAGCGCGTAGCAGGCGAACCCCTCGCTGCGCGCCAGGGCCAGGCAGGTGGAGGAATCCAGGCCGCCGCTCAGCAAACAGACGGCCTTCGGGCTTGTGGAAGTTGGGGTCACGGGGTAATTTCGCCGATCTGCCGCCATTGTAGCGGATATACAATAACGCGAGACGGTTCGAGTGATCGGGTCCGGGTGCTCAGCCACGGAACCGCGACCGTCAGGGAGCGGCCTCGGGGGCCGCGTGACGCCGTGCGAATTCGCTTCCTCACATCGACGCCTCTCGACATCCGCCGCGGCAGCGGCACTTACGTCGGCATGCGGGTGCTGGCGCGCGCCCTGGAATCGCTCGGCCACACCGTGGCCTTCGAGACGCCACGCCTGCGCACGCCCAGCTACACGCTCGACCGGTTGCTGTTTAACGCCCGCCTGCGCCCCTCGACCGGGTTCGATCTCACCGTGGGTTTCGATATGGACGGCTACCGCATCGCCGGCGCTCCTGGCCACGTGGCCGCGCTCAAGGGCGTAATCGCCGACGAAGTGCGCTTCGAGCGCGGCGCCACCCGCTTCACCATGGGGATGCAGGCCGCGCGCGAGCGCATCCACGTCCGCCGGGCCTCGCGGGTGCTGGTCACAAGCGCCTATTCCGCCGCCCGCGCGCACGAGATCTACGGACTGGACCGCCTGCCCACGGTGGTTCCCGAGCCCATCGACCTGGCCGAATGGCGCCGCCTGCTGGCCATTTACCCGGCCGATTCCCCGCGCTTCACGGTGCTCTACGTGGGCCGCATGTACCGGCGGAAGCGCGTCGAAGTGCTGCTGCGCGCCGCGGCTGAGTTACGCCCGCGCATCCGCCGCTTGGAGGTCCGCCTGGTGGGCGACGGCCCGTGCGCCCGCTCGCTCCGCAGCCTGGCGCAACAACTGAAACTCGCGGACACCGTCACCTGGCTGGGCGACATCTCGCGCTCCTCGCTGGCCGGAGAGTACAATCGCGCCAGCGTCTTCTGTCTGCCGAGCGTGCAGGAGGCCTTCGGCATCGTGCTCCTGGAGGCCATGGCGGCTGGCAAGCCGGTGGTCGCGTCGCGCGCCGCCGCCATCCCGGAGGTTCTACCGCACGGCTCTCTGGTGGAACCCGAAAGCCCCGAAGCGCTGGCCGCCGGCATTCTGGACCTCTACGAATCCGCGGAGCGCCGCGCCGCGCTGGCCGAGGCCGGGCTGCGCTGGGTCGAACAGTTCGACGCCGCGCGCGTGGCCCGGCGGTTCCTGGAAGCGGCAGCTAGCGGATCTGCACCAGCCCCTGCGGCTGCTCCACCTGCTCCGGCGTGAGGTCCTGCGGGTCGCGCCAGAAATCCATCATGGACGTCTGATGCGCGCAGGCCACCGTGCAGCGGGGCGCGCACGTTTTGGCGGTGCGGTACTCGCGGCGGATATCTTCCCGCGAGTACTCGGCCAGCGGCTTGGCCGGGTAGCCGCGCTGCTGCGAGCAGTAGTGCACCAGCCCGTCCTCGCAAACATATAGGTAGCGCGCGCCGGCGCGGCAGCGCCACTTGTTTTCCAAGCCGTGGGCGATGTTGTCCTGGAAGCCGTTGATGCGCGCGTAGCTACTCTTCTCCATGGCGCGCATGGCCATGTAAACTTCGCGCTCGCGCTCCCCCAGCGGCTGCAACTGCCCGCCGCCATCGTGGATGATGCCGACCGTCGAGGTGAACCCCAGCTCCAGCGCACGCTTCCCGATCGTCAGCGCGTCCCCGGGGGTGTGAATGCCGCCTCCCACTACCGAGTTGATGTTCACATGAAACTCGGCGTGTTCCGCCAGAAGTTGCAGCTTGCGGTCCAGCACCTTCAGGCTCTTCTTCGAAACCTCATCGGGAAGCACATTATCGATGGAAATTTGCAGGTGGTCCAGGCCGGCCCGGTTGAGCCGCTGGATGCGTTCGGCGGTCAGAAGGTAGCCGTTGGTGATCATGCCGGCCATCATGCCGTGCAGGCGGATACGGCCGACGATGCCATCCAGCTCGGGGTGCAGCAGCGGTTCGCCGCCGCTGATGGTAATGACGGTGGTGCCGAGCGCGGCCAGCCGATCCACGCGTCCATACATGGTTTCCAGCGGAACCGGCTTGGAGTGGTTGTCGTATTCGTTGCAGTAGGCGCACGAGAGGTTACAGCGGCGCATGGGGATCAGGTGCGCCATCACCGGGTGGCGCGTCGACAGCAGGCCTTTGGCGATCATCCGGAACTCGCGGATACGCCGGCCCAACCGTTTGGCCGCCCTGTGGAACCCCTTCCCCGATTGCGACATAGGAAAACCTTCCATCTATTGCACCAGAACCCCGGCCCAAATCCGAGCGTCCGGAAGCGATTGGCGCCAGAACGGGGTTGAACGGTCGCGAAGCCACGCCAGGGTGCGCTCGCGTACGCCCCGGTGAAAACCTGCCCCGCCCCCGTTGGCGGAGTGTAAGAAACTGGAGTACAATCCACCTAATCACTGCTATGACACCCGAAACCACTCCGGTTACCGCGCCCGAACCGGCGGGCATGAGCGTACTAGCGCGCCTGGCGGGCGTGATCTTCGAGCCCGCGAAGACCTTCGAGGATATTGCCCGGCGGCCTACCTTCCTGGTGCCACTGGTGCTGGTGATCGTGTTCGGAATCGTCTTCGTTGCGGCCTTTTCGCAGCGGGTCGGCTGGGAGAAAACCGTGCGGGACAAGATCGAGGCCAGTTCGCAATCGCAGCAACTGAGCGCCGATCAGAAGGCGGAACAGATCGCGCTGTGGACGAAGATCTCCCCCATCGTCGGCTATGCCAGCGTGGTTTTCGGCACGGTGGTGATGTACCTTCTCGTCGCGTTGGTCCTATGGGGCATCGCGGCGGGAATGATGTCCGCGCCCATCAACTTCAAACAGGTTTTCGCGGTGGCGTGTTGGTCGTATGTCGTTACGTGCATCTCCATGGTGCTGGCCACGGTGGTGATGTTCCTCAAGAACCCGGAGGATTTCGACATCAACAACCCGCTGATGTTCAACCTCGGCGCCTTGTTCGAACCCAACATGCCCAGCAAGTTTCTCCATTCGCTGGCGTCGTCGATCGACCTGTTCCCGTTCTGGGTTATGTTCCTGCTGGCCACAGGATTGAAGGCCGCCGGGGGGAAGCGCTTCAGCTTCGGCAGTGCGCTGACCGCGGTGGTGCTCCCGTGGGCCGCCTACGTTCTTATCAAGTCGGGCGCGGCGGCGATTTTCTCGTAACCCGCCGCCGCAACTCTATTCGTACCGCAGAGCTTCAATCGGGTTGACCCGCGCGGCCCGGCGTGCTGGAAGGTAGCCCGCCGCGATTGCCGTCACCGTCAGTGCCAATACGGCGCTGGCCACCACCATGACGTCCCGCGCCTTCACGCCGAACAGTTGCGACTCGACGAAGTGCGCCAGCAGCATAGCTGCCGGAACTCCCGTTACCAACCCGGCGATCAAGATCCACAGCAGTTCGCGCATCACCATGCCGCGAATGCCGGCCGGCTCCGCGCCCAGCGCCATGCGGATGCCGATTTCGCGCGTGCGCCGCGTAACCGAGTGCGCCATCACGCCGTAAAGCCCCAACATGGCGAGCGCCGTTGCGAGAGCGGCGAAGACCGCGGCCAGTTGCAGCACGATTCGGTCTTCGATGATGTTCAGCTTGATCTGCTCGTCCAGGGTCCGCAGATCCTGCAGCGGCAGGTCGCGGTCCAGCGAGGCGATAGTGCGGCGAATCTGCGGCATCATTTGCTTTTCCGGCAGCGCCGAGCGCACATAGAAGTAGATGCCGTTGATCTCCTTGTCCTGCCGCCACGGCGTGTAATATAACGGCGGCGTCTCGCCCTTCACGCTCGAGTAGTGGCTGTCCTTCACCACACCCACGATAGTGATGTCCGGCGCGTCACGCCCGCCCGAGAAATGCACGCCGAGCGGGCTGCGGCCCTCCAGGAAGCGCCTCACGAAGGTCTGGTTTACCACCGCGACCCGGAGCGCGGCCATCGAATCGCTCTCCGCGAACTCGCGCCCGGCGATCAGCGGCACGCCCATCTTGCCGAAGTATCCCGGGCCAATTTCGTTGAAACGGGAGTTAGTGTCTCCATGCGATTCCTTGGCGCCGGCGATCTTTACGTCGTTGCCCCAGTTGTTGCCGGCGATGAGCGGCACCATGGCCGCCGCGACCCCCTTCACCCCCGGCACAGCCGCCATCTCGGCTTCAATCCGCTCGAACAGCGCGTGAGTCTGCTCCTGCTTGTATCCGTTCAACGCGGGCGACACCGAAAAGCCGATTACGTTCTCGGTCTTCATGCCCAGATCCACGTGCATCAGGTTCACCATGCTCTTGAGAAAGAGCCCGGTAGGAATCAGCAGCATCGCCGATACCATTACCTGCGCGCACACCAGCACCTTGCGAACGCGGGCCGAGGAAGCCGTGCCCGAACTCTGGCCGGACTCGTTCTTCAGCGTGATTGCCGCCGAACACCGCGCCGCCTCCCACGCCGGATACAGCCCGAACAGCAGGCCGGTTACAACCGAAAGCCCCAGCCCGAATAGAAGCACCGGCCACTCCAGTTGAGATTCCATAAAGTGGATAGGCGTCTCGCCCGCCAGTTCGGTGAACAGCAGTTTCAGCGTGACCACCGCGAAGCCCAGCCCCGCGGTCCCGCCGCACGCGGCCAGTAGCAGGGCTTCGGTGAGCATCTGCCCCATCAGTTCGCGGCGCCCCGCCCCCATGGCGGCGCGGATCGCCATCTCGCGCCGCCGCGCGGCCGAGCGCGCCAACAGCAGGTTCGCCGCGTTGGCCATGGCAATCAGCAGCACCAGCACAGTGGCGCACAGCAGCGCGATCAGCGGCGTCCGCGTATCATCGCGCATCTCGCTCTGCCCGTGGCTGCCGTCATGGAACTTCAGCCGGGAATTCAGGAAGCGGTCGAGTTTGTCGCGGTAGGAGAACTGTGGCATTCTCGACTGCTGCTCCACCAAACCCGCGAACACGCTGTTGAGCGCTGCTTGCGCCTGCCCCCGCGAGAAGCCTCGTTGCGGGCGCGCAAACAGGTAGAGCCAGTAGTCATTCCAGCGGTCCGTGCCGTTCCAGTTGGGCGTCAACAGCGGCTTGAATACCAGCGGCACGTAGACGTCGGGTTCGCTCCCCAGAGTGGTTCCCGTGAAGCCTTTGGGCGCCACGCCCACCACGGTGAAGATCCGGCCGTTGATGCGAATGGGCTGGTTGAGCACGTTGCTCTCGCCGCCCAGGCGGTCCGTCCAATAGCCGTAACTGAGCACAGCCGCGGCGTTGCCCGCGCCCGCGTCGTCCTCGCGATCCAGCATGCGCCCCATCAGGGGACGCACGCCGAGCGTCGGGAAATACCCGCCCGACACCACCAGCATATTGCCGGCGGTAGTCCGCGCGCCGAAAGCGAGGTTAGCTTCCAGGCTGCGGAAGGCGGCGATCCCGCTCAGCCCCTGCGGGTGTTTCTCCAACTCGCGGAACATCGGGTAGCTGAAGATGAATTCCTGGCCACCGGAGTCGTTGGTGGAGTTGCGCCCGCCCTTGAATTCGGCGGGGGACGTCAGGGATACCAGTTCCTGGGGCCGGTCCACGGGCAGCGGGTTCAGCAATATCTGATGCAAGAGGGAGAAGATCGCCGTGTTGGCGCCTATGCCGAGCCCTATCGATAGGATGACCACCACGCTTAGGAGGGGGGCCTTCACAAGGCTGCGCAAGGCGAAACGAAGTCGAGCCATGTTTCTTATACGAAGCAGACCGCCTGAGGTTCCTAACTTTTCTTCGGGGATAACGCATCGAGCCACTGCTGCCGCGACCGCGCTGCTTGGTGCGTTAACCTCGGGCCGCTCGCTAACGCTCGCGGTTCCGTGTGCCCCGCCGCTGAACCGCGAGCGTTAGCGAGCGGCCCGAGGCAAAGAAACGTTATCCGGCGGTCAGCTTACCGGGCCGGCGGCCGGTGCCGCCGCTACCCTCTGGCGCCCGCAGCCGGGGCCAGGCGCCCGCGGATCTGGTTCATCACATCGGATGCCAGGAACGGCTTCCGCAGCACCGGGAAGTTGTGCTCTTCGCACAGGCCCTCTTCCTCGGGAGGCAGAATCGTACCCGTCATCATGATGATCAGCATGTTGGGAACCGCCTGCAAAAGCTCCACGCCCAGTTCCACGCCGTTGCCGTCGGGGAGCATGTAATCCAGCAGCGCGGCGTTGGGCTTGTTCTCCAGAGCCAGGCGCCGGGCGTCGGCAGCCGTCTCGGCCGTCAACAGCGTCCACCCGGCGTCCGCCATCAGGCGTTCCAGGAAACGCAGCAGGTCGCGGTTATCGTCCACCAGCAGCACCGTCGGATTGGCCGCCGCGGGAATCGCCGCCGTTCCCTGCGACCGTATATTGAGCGCCTCTCCGCCCTCGGCGATCTCCACCAGCACGCGCGCGCCCGCGGTTATCTGGTTGGTCGCCACCAGGGTCGCCAGCGGCTGCGTCAGCATGCGGTGGATGGTGCGGTTCAGTTCGCGCGCGCCGTATTCCGGGCTGGTCCCTTTCTCCAGCAGGAATTGCCGCGTCTCGGGCGGCACCTCCAACGTGAACGAGCGGTTACCCAGCCGCGTGTTGACGTGGTTCTGCAGGTCCGTGATGTGATGGTCCAGAATGGCGGAAAGCGATTCCGCGGTCAACGGCTGGTAAGTGATGATGCAGTCGATGCGGTTGACGAATTCCGGCGAGAAGCGCTTCCGCACCGCCACCAACGCGATGTTCTGCAATTTGCTGGTGAGGTCGGTTCGCGGCACGCCGCCGCGCACGGATTGGAAACCGAACTCGGGATTGATCTCCTTCATCATCTCGCGCGCGCCCAGGTTACTTGTCAGGAACACCAGGCTGTGCTCGAAATTCACCGAGGAGTTATCGCCCAGGCGCAGCACGCCTTTGTCGAGCACGCCCAGTAACAGGCGCGTAAGCGACGGCGCGGCTTTCTCGATTTCGTCGAATAGCACCAGCGACAGGTTGCACTTCTCGCTGGTAACCGCCGTCAGCTTTTGCTGGGTTAGCATGGGCTGCGTTTCGCGGTGGCCCAGGTAGCCGGGAGGCGCGCCGATGAGCTTGGCCACCTCGTGCTCCATTTGGAACTCGCCGCAATCCACTTTTAGCAGGTTCTTCTCGCTGCCGTGGAGCACGTCCGCCAGCGCTTCCACCGTCTTGGTCTTGCCCGTGCCCGTCGGCCCCAATAGCAGAAACACGCCTACCGGGCGCCCTTCCGGGGCCAGGCCCGCTTGAAACATCTGCACGTAGGGAACGATGACGCGGGTAACTGCCGGCTGTCCGACGACCTTCTGGGAAAGAACCGTGGTTAGGTCCTCGACCGGCTCCGAGGCAGGTTTTCTCGACCGGTTCTGAGCGCTTTTTGCTTTTTCCACCCTGCCCTCTAACTCAATTATAGACGCGCGCCCCAAAGGAGGACGGCGCTTGGTCCGCCGTTGGTCCTGTTCTTTCATATGAGTCCCCCGCACCCGCACGGCACACTGCTCGCATCGCAGGCTGGAAACCGGCGGTTCACCCTAACTCTTAGTATCACAGATCGGAGGGGAGAAGAGATGTGCTCGAACGCGCCAAAAGCGCGGGCAGCCAGCGGCTCAAATGAGGGATGGGTCCGGCGCTACCGGTGCCGGAAAGTAATGCGCCCCTTGCTGAGGTCGTAAGGGGACAACTCCAGGGTTACCTTGTCGCCCGCCAGAACGCGGATGCGATTACGCCGCAACCGTCCGGCGAGATGGGCCAGAACCACGCGCTCATGTTCCAGTTGCACGCTGAACAGCCCACTCGGAAACTTCTCCAAGACCGTGCCAGTTACTTCGATACAGTCCTCTTTACTCATATACCTCCAGGATTGGAATTACCGGTAGAGCGCGGACCGGCCGCACGCCGCGGCCGGTCCGCGCAAACCCCTAGATCGCGTTTACGTTGGTCGCCTGCAGCCCTTTGGGCCCTTTTGTGACTTCAAATTCCACCTTTGCGCCCTCATCCAGGCTGCGGTAGCCCTGCGTCTGGATGGCCGAGAAATGCACGAAGACGTCCTCTCCGTTCTCCCTCTGGATAAAGCCGTAGCCCTTGGCCGCGTTAAACCACTTCACTGTACCTTTTTCTTTCATCTGCCTATAATCCTTCTTCTTTGCTAAACTGCACCGGCCCCCGCCACCCTCCCATAACAAAAAGGGGCTGCGGATGGACTCACGCAACCCCTCTTTCTTATCGCGAAGCGGAAAACTAGAGCCAAATGCCATACCATTATACAACAGGGGGGAGTCCCGAACCCACCGTGACTTTCGAGTTCTTCCGCTTCCGCTTCCACTTTCGCGCGCTTGACCGCCTGTTTTTCCCACCCGGGAAGAGCTCCAACGTTCTTCGCGGGGCATTCGGCGTTCTGCTCCGCGAAACCGCGGCGCCCGCCGAGTATGCCCGCCTGTTCCGCCCCGGTGCGGAGTTGGGTGCGTCCCCCAGCGGACTGGCGGACTGGCCTCGGCCCTTCGTCTTCCGCGCCTCCCACCTGGACGGGCTGCGCGTGCCGCCCGACGGTGGCTTCTTCGTGGATATCCACGTGTTCGAGACGCTCACCCCCACGCTTCCGCAATTTCGCAACGCTTTCGCCCAGTTGTCGGTTCAGGGCATGGGCCCAAGCCGTGGACGGGCGGAACTGGTGGGGGTCGACCGGCTCGATCTGGAAGATCGTGCCTCCCCAGCCCCCGATGGCCTCGCCAGCCCGACCGTCATCCCGCTCGATCGCGCGCCGGATCCCGTGGAACGGGTCCGTATCCGTTTCCTCACCCCCACGGAACTGAAGACCGCCGGCCGCCTCGCCGAACACCCCGAGTTCCCGGTCCTCTTCGGCCGCCTCCGCGACCGCCTTTCCACGCTGCGTGCACTCTACGGCGCCGGGCCTCTGGAGCTGGACTTCCACGCCTTGACCGCGCGCGCGGCCCAGGTCCGAACCGTGGCCTGCCAACTAGCCTGGGCGCATCTGGCGCGCAAGAGCGGCCGAACCGGGCAGGTCCACCCGCTGGGCGGTTTCACCGGCGATGCCGAATACCAGGGCGACCTTGCCGAGTTTCTGCCTTTCCTGGCCGCCGCCCGCTGGGTGGGCGTGGGCCGGCAGACGGTATGGGGCAAAGGCGAACTGAGAGTGTTACCGTGAACTCCATGCGATTCCTCCTGCTCCTTTCTCTAGCCGTTCCCCTGCTGGCTCAGCCGCCCGCTCCGCCCAAAGCCGAACTGCTCTGGCCCGATGGCGCTCCCGGCGCGTTGGGCACGGCCTCTGAAGACCAGCCCTCCATCACGCCCCACGTGGTCTCTGCCGCGCGCGCAACCGGCACGGCGGTGATCGTGTGCCCCGGCGGCGGCTACCAGGGCCTCGCGATAGACAAAGAAGGCGAGCAGGTGGCCGCCTGGCTCAACTCCGTGGGCGTCTCGGCGTTCGTCCTCAAGTACCGCCTCGGCCCGCGCTACCACCACCCCATCGAGCTCGGCGACGCGCTGCGCGCCATCCGCGCGGTCCGCTACAAAGCCGCCGGATACCGCGTGGACCCCGCCCGCATCGGCATCATGGGCTTCTCCGCCGGCGGTCACCTGGCATCCACCGCCGGCACGCACTACCTCGACGCCGGCAAGGGCGACCACGCCGACCCCATCGACGGCGTCAGCAGCCGCCCCGATTTCCTGGTGCTCTGCTATCCCGTGATCTCGCTCCATGACCCGCTGGCCCACGTCGGCTCGCGCGTCAACCTGCTCGGCGACTCCCCCGACCCCGCGCTGGTGGACAACCTCTCGAACGAATCGCAGGTGACCGCGCAAACCCCGCCCACGTTCCTTTTCCACACCGCTAACGACCGCGCCGTGCCCGTGGAAAACAGTGTTAATTTTTTCCTGGCGCTGCGCAAAGCGGGGGTCCCCGCCGAGATGCACATTTACGAGAACGGCCCGCACGGCGTAGGCCTTGCGCCCACCGACGCCACGCTCTCCTCCTGGCCCGCCCGCCTGGAAGCCTGGCTGCGCGGCCGGGGCCTCCTGAACGGAGCCGCAAAGTAGGCCGGTCTTATGTGGGGCAGGCTGTCAGCCTGCGGCGGGTTGTTAACCCGCCTTCCGACAAGTTTGCTGGGAACTGCTACCGTCTGGCGGTGTCCAATCTCGACAGGTGAACGACATGAGCTTCCGGTGGTTCCTGCCGGCATGCGACCTCGCCATTGACGTACATCCTGTTTGCTGCTCTGGTCCACGCCGCATACGAGCGGGTAGCGAATCTGAAGTATCCTCAGTCCCTCTGTCAGCAGGAATTCCGAGGTGTTGACCGTGGGCTCTTGTCTGAAGCGGCGCCCCGAGCGCCACTCATATCGATCAGTGTCGGCACCTTCGATCTGTCTAGAGTCACGGGCTGCCATGCCCTGCAACGACAAAGGCCGCTGATGAACGCAGATTAACGCGAATAAGACAACTTCATCAATCCGCGTTAATCTGCGTTCATCAGCGGCCCAATCGTGTTACTGGCCGCCTACCTGCTTAGCAGCCGAACAGTTCCTGCCCGCGCTTCAACTGCGCCACCACATGCACTCCATGCGGGCACTTTACGGTGCACGACGAGCAATCTTCGCAGCGCACGGCGATGTGCTCGGCGCTCATCTCCAGGAAGCGCTCGCGGCCCAGCGCGAACTGGCCGTAGCCGTCGGCGTAGGTCACGAACCGCAACATGTCGGCAACTTGCAGGCCCTTCTGGCACGTGCCGTCGCACTCGCCGCACATGCTGCAATAGTACGGACGGATCAATTCCCGGTGCTCCGCCAGCAGTTTGGCATCGGCCGGCGTGAACGGCGACGAACCGGCGCGGATATTCTCCGCCACCTGCTCGACATCCGTCATGCTGGGAATGGTCGAGCTGATGTTGGGATTGCGCGTCACCCAGCGGTACACCGCCGCCATGGCGCCCGGTTGCTTGAACCGCTCGGCGTTGGGGCTGGCGCCGCCGCGGCCTCGGCCCATGCCGCCGGCCATCACCTTCATAGCCACCACGCCCTTGCCCGCCTTGGCCGCTGCCTCAATGGCGTCCGTCCTCGCCGGGTCCATGGTGAAGTTGTAGGTCACCAGGATGACTTCGACCTTCTCGTGCTTCGCCAGGAACGGCACCATCTCGGTCTGGTGCGTGCTCACACCGGCGTGGCGGACCTTGCCCGCCTTGATGGCGATCTGCTGCGCCTCGATGAGGCCGTCGCTCACGTCCTCGGGCTTGTCCTTGGAATGCAAATACCAGATGTCCAGGTAATCCGTGCCGAGTTCCTTCAAGCTGGTGTCGAGTTGCGCCAGCGCCTCCGCCTTGTCCTTGCCCTCGGTCTTGGTGGAAAGTACGATGTCCTTGCGCTTGCGCTTCAGCGCGGCGCCCACCATGCGTTCGTTGTTGCCCTGCTGGTAGCTGCGGGCCGTGTCGAAATAGGTGATCCCCATGTCGGCGGCGTGTTCGATCACACTGCCGTCGGAGGTGATCATGCACCCCATGCCGACGGTGGTTACCTTAAGTCCCGTCTTTCCCAAGGTCCGGTATTGAAATACCGGGGCGCCTGCCGAAGCGGCCGAGGGCTGGGACCCCTTCTCCGGCGAATCCTGCGAGCGGGTTGCCGATGCGACGGCGGGAAGAGCCAACCCGGCCGCCAGGAAACTTCTGCGTGATGCGGAGCGATCCATCCTAACCTCCAATTTAACCTCCATATCGGACTATGGAGTGCTAATATCCAATTGTAGACCACTTTGGAGGGAGACTTTCCCAATGGCAAGCCCGTTTTCACGCAGGAATTTGTTACAATTAGCAACCGCCGCCGCAGCCCTGCGCCGTTCCCTGGCGGGAGCTCAACAGGAGCCCGGCAACCCCGAACAGGGTCCCTTCGGCGGCAGGGCCCAGCAACCAGGCGGCCCCCAGCAAGGACCCTTCAGCGGCAGGGGACCGCAAGGCGGCCCTGGCGGCAGGGGCCAGAGGGGCATGTGGGGCCAGCAGCCCGCCGCCCTGACGGAGTTTCCAGCCGTGAAGCGCCGGTCCACGGTGTTCATCGCCCAGGGCGAGGATCGCCGCAAGAACGCCTACGACGCGCTCAAGGCCATCGATAAAGAGCTGCAGGAGAAGATGAAGAGCAAGCGGTACGTGGTGATCAAGCCCAACTTCGTTAACACGTTTAACCAGCTCGCGTCTACCCACGCCGACGCCGTCCGCGGCATCCTGGACTACCTTTCGGAGAGCTTCCGTGGACCGGTGGTAATCGCCGAATCCGCCAACGGCGAGACCATGCAGGGATTCGAAAACTTCAAGTACGACGCGTTGACCAAGGAGTACGCCAAGCAGCAGATCAAGCTCATCGATCTGAACGCCGAGGGCACTTTCGAAAACATTACCCTGCTGGATAGAGACCTCCACATCGTTCCCTGCCGCATCGCCGCCCGGTTGGTGGATCCCGAGGCTTTCGTGATCTCGTCGGCCGTGCTGAAAACCCACAACGCCCTGGTCGCGTCCCTGTCCATCAAGAACATGGCCCTGGGGGCGCCGCTGCATTCGCCCCGGAACTCTTCTCCCATGTGGAACGAGAAGCGCAAGTACCACGTGGGTCTGCGGCAGATGCACTATAACGTGATGATCACCACCCAGCGGCTGAATTTTGGCGCCTCGCTGATCGACGGTTTCGAAGGCATGGAGGGCAACGGCCCGTCTTCGGGAACCCCGGTGAAATCGCGCATTGCTATCGCTTCCGTCGATTACGTGGCGGCGGACCGCGTGGCCGCCGAGACCATGGGCATCGATCCCGAGTGGCTGGGCTACGTGAAGTATTGCGGCCAGCTCGGTCTGGGCCAGTTCGATCCCGCCCAGATCGACGTGATCGGCGCCAAGGTCGCGGATGTCCGCAAAGAGTACCGCATGCACCCCGATGTGGAACGCGAGCTGCAGTGGCGCGGCCCCATGACGGAACTGCCCTTCAACCTCGGCTGGCAGCATCCGCTGGGCAGCGAGCGGCGCGGCTAAGCTAGCGGGCCACCGCTCCCCAGCGTGGCCCGCGCTAATTCCACCAGTTCGGCGGCGGCCCCATCGGGCAGGGCGTCGTGCGTCAGGCTCTCGCAGATGGCCAGCAGGTCGGTGTACCGCGCCAATCGGCGCCAGCCATCCGGCAGTTCGCCGCCGGCCCGCCGGTAGCCTTCCGAAAAGTGTGGTTCCAGCAGCGGCCTCGTGGCCCGCTCATAGCGCAGGAAGTTGCCCAGGTCGGCAAGCGGGGTTCCCGAAACGGAGAACTCCCAATCCAGAACCGCGGCTACCCGCCATCTGCCCACGACTTGGCGCACCACCAGATTGCCCCCATTGAAATCGCCATGCACCAGGCGGGGCTCGCGCTCCAGTTCGGTTAACGCCGACGCTTGGTCCCAGGCCAGAGCGTGGACGCCGCCGCGAACCTCGGCGGGCATCCGGCCGCGCAGTTTGGGCGACGCCAGGCACCGCTCCAGAAACCGCGGCATGGGGTCCGCGCCTTCCATAAGCGCCGCTGTTACGCTCGGCCCCGGAGCCAACCAACCGGGCTTCGGGAAACGGAAGCGGCCAATCGCCGCCAACACTTCTCCGGCGGATTCCGCCACCTGGGCTATTGCGTCCGCGCCGCCACCGCGCCGCAACTCGCGAAGGTCGATGCCCTCCACCCACTGCAGCACCGCGAAGGGTGGGATGCCGTCGAGCCCTCCCGGCTCCGCGTGAATCACGGCGGGGACCGGAACCGCGCCGCCCAACAGGCGCAACAGGTCGATTTCCTTCTGGCACAGCGACGCGTCGTGTTCGTAGATGCGCAGCACCACCGGCTGCTCGCTACCGTTTAGCTGCAGCTTGAAATTGGCGTTTCTCCGGCCACCCGCCAGCGGTTGCGCGTCGAGCACCTGAAAGCGCCGCAGCACGGCCTCGGGCAGCGTCCGCCGCGGTTCCGCGCGGTGCCAGCGGGAAGCGTCGGGAGTGCCGGGGATCACAAGAGGTAGGGTACCAGGGATCGCGCAAATCTCCCTTGACAATGTGTACTGTATACCGTACAGTGTGTGTAGCACAATATGCGGTACACGGTGTAGTTTATGAATCCTGAAGTTTTCGAGAACCTTCGCCTCGAGTTGCGCCGCGGCTGCCTCATCCTGGCGGTCCTGGCGGAACTCCGCACCGAGCGCTATGGCTACGTGCTGCGCAAGAGTCTGGCCGACCGCGGCATGGCCATTGACGAAAACACGCTCTATCCGCTTCTCCGCCGTCTGGAAACCCAGGGCCTGTTGGTGAGCCAATGGCGCGAGGAAGAGAAACGCAACAAGCGGTTTTACCGGCTTTCGCCCGAGGGAGAAGCGATATTCATTCAACTCCTGGAGGAGTGGACCGGCATCGGCTCCTCGCTGGACCGGATCATCGATGGGGAAACCCAATTGGAGAGCAACCATGAAGCCCACTAACAGCCTTCTCGCCCGCTACCTGCGATTCGTGGAATCGCGCAACTGGGTGGCCGCGGAAGCCTTCCCCGTATTGTCGCGTGCCTTGCGTGTGGTGCTGTGGACGCTGGCCGCGGTTTTCGCGGTCACCTACGCGGTCGCCGGTCCCATCGCTCATGGCGGTGCCCTCGGCGCAATCCTGCTGGTAACCCTTGTGTGGACTCTCTGGTTCTGCGTTTGGGCTGCCGGTTTCGTCGTCCTATTCACCCTGTTCTTCAGGCTGGCGCGCACGGAAACGCCTGACAAGTTAACGGGCAAGTACCTGGGCGCGGTCGGCAGTTACCTGCCGCCGGACCAACCCGAGGACATCGTCGCCGAACTGGCGGCCGATATCCGGGCGCAGATGGAAGACCGGGAAGCCGAGCTTGGCCGCCCGCTGACCGCCGAAGAGGTGGAGACCATTCTCAAGCATCATGGCCATCCCATGCTGGTGGCGGGCCGCTATCTGCCGCGCCAGCACCTCATCGGGCCCGCCATCTTCCCCTTCTACTGGTTCACGCTCAAAACGGCGTTGTGGATCGCCGCGCTGGTCTACGCCGTCGCCGCCGTATCCGTGCCATATGTACGAGGCCTGATGCAGGCCGCTGGCGACACGTCGCCGCACGAGGTGACGGTAGCGGGCGCCTGGGTATTTCTGTGCATTGGCGCGCTGGTCTTGTTGGCGGTTTTTGGCGGGGTGACGGCGATCTTCGCGGTTCTGGAAATCTCCCCGAACCTGGCCCCGTTCCGGAAATGGAGCGTCGAAACTCTATCCGCCGAGGTGCCGCCGCGCGGGAAGGCGCGCTGGGAGTTGATCCTCGGTCTCATCGCCTCCGGCCTTTTCGCGGCCTGCTGGCTGGCCATGCCGGACTTCCCCTTTAACCTCGGTCCCGTCGGCCGGTTCCTGATGCCCGGTGAGGCGTGGCCGTTCGTTCGCATTGCGATGGTCCTGCTCATGCTCGCCGCCGTGGTGGATGCCAGCGTCCGCATGGCCCGGCCGCGGTGGACAAGGTTCTCGACCGCGATCCTGCTGGCCCAGCGCGCCGCGGGCCTGGCGTTGCTGGCCTTCCTGATGCATTCGAGCGATTCGCTCGTCGTGGTGCGCCTCGCCCGCATTCCGGAAACCGCCCACCGGCTCCCGCAGATCGTCGGCCAGTCGATCTTCTACGGCTCGCTCATGGCCCTGTTGATTGCCGCCGTGACCGATTTGTTCCAGGCGTTGCCGTACCTTCGCCGCTGGTTCCTGCGCCCGCGGGCGGCGGCCCACTTGAACGCTCTCTAACCCGACTTTCACGCATAAAAGGAGTTTCCATATGAACGCTCTGAATACATCGCTCGTAGTGTGCTCGGCGATCCTGTGCGGCGCCTTGGCCAGATCGCAAACGCTTCCAAACGACGCCGAGATCCGCCAAATGCTGGCGGACCGCATCGACATTCAACACAAAAGCGTCGGCATGGTGGTAGGCATTCTTACGCCGCAATCCCGCCGCCTGATTACCTATGGGCAGTTGAACCCCGGCGACCCACGGCCGCTCGATGGCGACACCGTGTTCGAGATTGGCTCCGTGACCAAGATCTTCACCGCGCTGCTTCTTGCCGATATGGTGCGGAACGGCGAACTCCATCTCGACGACCCGGTGGGCAAGTACCTGCCCTCCACCGTGCATGTGCCCGAGCGGAATGGCCGGGCGATAACCCTGCTCGACTTGGCCACGCAAACCTCCGGGCTGCCGTTCTTTCCCTCCGATATCCCGCTCGACGACCGGGCAGCCGGCGTGGTGGCGAAGTACTCGACCGGGCAGCTTTACGAATTCGTCTCCGGGTGGGGTCCCACGCGCGATATCGGCTCGAAATGGGAATACTCCAATCTCGGCTTCGGATTGCTGGGCCTGGCGCTGGCCCACCGCGCCAACGTGGACTATGAATCCCTGGTTCGCACGCGCATCGCCCAGCCGCTGGGATTGGAGAGTACCGCCATAACCCTTTCCCCGCAAATGGAACGCCGGCTCGCGCCGGGCCACGATGCGCAGTTGCGGCCCGCGCCACCTGTCGCTATGCCAGCCTTTGAGGCCGCGGGGTCCCTGCGGTCGAGCGCCAACGACATGCTCACCTTCCTGGCGTCTTTCATGGGCCTCACAAAATCCCGCCTGGCGCCCGCCATGGCCGCCATGCTGGAACCGCGCCGGCCGGGGCCCGGTTTTCAGCAGGCTCTGGGCTGGTGGATCGTTTCCATGAAAGATGGAGACGAAGGATTCGTCTTCCACGGCGGGCAGACTCCCGGCTTCTCGAGTTCCCTGGGCTACGACCCCCGGACTCACGTTGGCATTGTGGTTCTATCGAACGCCGCCGTGGACGATGGCGGCCTGTGCTGGCATCTTCTGCGGCCCGCCTTCCCGATGGCGAACTCGGCTGCCGACAAAGCCCGCAAGGAACGAAAGGAGATTCCCCTCGACCCCGATCTCGCCGGCCTCTATGCCGGGAAATACAAAATCGCGGACGGCCCCTCGGCTGGCATGGTCATCACCATAGACCGGCAGGGCGGCGCACTTGCATTCGTTTCCCCGACCACTCCCCCGGAGGGATTCCGGCTGCACGCCGAAACCGAGCGCAGTCTCTTCATCACCGAAGCCGACTTGGTGGTGGACTTTCAGAGGGATGGCGAAGGCCGGGTTGCCAGCCTGACCGTTCACTTTGCCGGAGCTAGCGCCGTCGCGTACAGAATGCCGCCAGGCAGCGGGCAGCCCGTAACACACTGAGCGCTCCGGGCATAGTGCGAAGCGACCCGGCCGTCGGTATTAGGGGAACAAGCCGGCGGCCGGCGTCGTAGTAATCTTCTGAAGACACCCCATGCGCAAACGGCTCTCATTCACCGCCGCGGCGGTTCTGCTGCTTCTGATGTTCGTCCTGGCTGGCGGCGCCGCGCTGCGCGAATCCGTCACCCCAGACGAGGTGGCGCACATCGGCGCGGGCCTGAGCTACATCCAGAAGCTGGACCTGCGCCTGAATTACGAACATCCGCCGCTGGTGAAGCTGGTGGCCGGCCTGCCGCTGGCCATCCGCGGCACCCACGCCGACTATGCCAGCCCGCAGTGGACCGTGGCCAAGAGCTTCCTCCCCGCCTTCATAGCCGAGTGGACGTTCGGCGACTGGGTGCTGGGGCGCTGGAACAACGCGGAAACCACGCTGCTGTGGGCGCGCCTGCCCATGCTGCTCATGACGCTGTTGCTCGGCTGGGTGCTGTTCCGGGTGGGGCGCCGGCTGGGAGGCGATTGGGGCGGCCTGCTCGCTCTGGCCGCCTACGCCAGCATGCCGGCGTTCCTCGCGTTTGGCCCGCTGGTGCTAACCGATGTGGCCATCGCCCTATTCACGGTGCTGACGCTGTGGACCCTGGGCGATTTGTGGCGCGACCCCAGCCCGCGCAACACGCGCCGGTTTGCCTTGGCGCTGGCCGGAGCGCTGCTCTCCAAGTTCTCCGCGGGCATGCTGATTCTCGCCATCCTGGCCTTCGTGCTCAGCACGCGCCGCTGGCCGCTGGCGGACCAGCCGGCCGATCGCGCCGCGGCGCGCGCCTGGCGTAAGCTCCGCTGGCGGGCTCTGCGGAAAGGCACGTGGATCGCGGTTTGGGTGCTGTACGCGGTGTACTTCGTGTTCTCCTGGAACCAGCCGGTGGACATTCCCTGGTTGTCCAGTCATGGCCCCATACTGGCCGCCGCCGCCCGCCCGCTAATGCCGCCGTGGCTGTTCCTGCGTGGACTGGGCTGGATGCTGTTCACCAGCGTTCGTTCGTCGTTTCTGCTGGGTCACACATATCCGCACGGCGTGTGGTTCTACTATCCCGTGTTGCTGGTGCTGAAATCGTTGCCGGGGTTCCTTGGCCTGTTGGCGTTGACGGCGGCGCTCGGGTTATGGCACACGCTGAAGAGCCGCTCGGTGGCGGTGGTGCCGGAGCGGCTCTCCACCCACTGGCGGGCAATCTGGGTGTCGCTGGAGGTGTTCACCGCTATCTCCATGGCCGGGCCCATGGACATCAGCATCCGCCATTTCAGCGTTCCCCTCGCGCTGCTCGCCCTGATGCTGGCGCCCTTGCCGCTAATCGCCAAAAAGTTGGGCCGGCGGATGGCGATCGCCTCCGCGGCGGTCTCGGCTGTGCTGGTTGCCAGTTGCCTGTTCACCGCCGTGCGCCAGTATCCCTACTTTCTCCAGTACTCGAGCCCGCTGGCCATGGGCCGGCCGCTCTACTGGCTGATGAGCGATTCCAACACCGATTGGAACCAGGGGCTCCCCGAAGTGGAGCAGTTCGCGCGGCGGCACGGGTTGACGGACGTGCCGCTCGACAATTACGGGTTCTCCGATGCCCGGGTTACGGTGCCGCGGTCGCGCGTTTGGGACTGCCAGGCGCCGGCCGAAGCGGAGGCGGGCCACTGGGTTTTCGTCTCCGCCAACATGATTCTGGACGCTCACAACTGCGCCTGGGTCATGCAACACCCTCACGAGCCGCTGGCGGCTGGCGGCATGTATGCCGTCCGGCTGCCATCCCCGATCCCTCCGGCCGGCGCTCCTGGCGGCCCGCCGCTTCCCTCCGGCCGGCGCATCTTTCTGAACTTTCCGGTCGACATGCGCGTGCTCGACCGCGAACTGACCGAGCATCCTGAGCGGATTCAGCCGGCTCTTGACGAGATGATGGCGACGTGGCAGCAGGCCATGAACGAGCAGAAGAAAAAGGCCAGGCCTTGAAGCGCCCCTTACTCCACGCGCCTGATACTGGCCCCTGCCTGGGCTAGTTTGCTCTCGATGCGCTCGTACCCGCGGTCGATGTGGTACACGCGGTCGATCACAGTCTCGCCCTTGGCCACCAGTGCGCCCAGCACCAGGGATGCGCTGGCGCGCAGGTCGCTCGCGATCACCCCGGCGCCGCTCAGCGTCCGCGGCCCGGCCACGATGGCCTGCTTGCCGTCGATGCGGATGTTAGCGCCCATGCGCGCCAGTTCCTGGGCGTGCATGAAACGGTTCTCGAAGATCCTCTCGACGATCATGGCAATGCCTTCGGCCTGCGTCATCAGTGCCATGTACTGGGCTTGCAGGTCGGTGGCGAATCCGGGGTACTCTTCGGTGGTCATGTCCACCGAGCGCAGCCGCCCTCCGGAGCGCACGCGCAGCGAATTGAGGCCGGGCTGTGTCACCTCCACCCCGGTTTGTAGAAGCTTGGACACGAGCGCGCCGACGTGCTCCGGCTCGCAGCCCGTAACCGTTACGTCTCCGCCTGTGATGGCGCCCGCGATCAGGAACGTGCCGGCCTCTATTCGGTCGGGGATGATGGTGTGTTCGGCGCCGCCCAGCCGCTCCACGCCGTGCACGCGAATTATGGAACTGCCCGCGCCTTCTATGCGCGCGCCCATGGCGATCAGCAGGTTGGCCAGGTCCACCACCTCGGGCTCGCGGGCGGCGTTGCGCAGCAGGGTTTCGCCGCGGGCCAGCACGGCCGCCATCAGCAGGTCCTCGGTGCCGGTGACGGTGATGCGGTCGAAATGCACGATGGCGCCGCGCAGCCCTTCGGGCGCTTCCGCTTCGATGTAGCCATGCGACTGGTGAATACGCGCGCCCAGCCGCTCCAGGCCCAGAATATGCAGGTCCACGGGCCGCGCTCCGATGGCGCAGCCTCCCGGCAGTGAAACGCGCGCGCGCCCGCACCGCGCCACCAGCGGACCCAGCACCAGGCTGGATGCCCGCATGGTCTTGACCAGTTCATAAGGAGCTTCGGGGCTCGTGATCGCGGGCGTGTGCAGGCGCACGGTTTCGCCCTCGACATCGAGGCGGGCGCCGATGTCCACCAGCAGCCGCTGCATGGTGCGGATGTCGCGCACGCGCGGCACGCGATGGAGGGTCACCGGCTCCTCGGTAAGCAGGGCGGCCGCTAGCGCCGGCAAGGCCGCGTTCTTCGAGCCGCTGGTGGGAATCTCGCCTTGCAGGGCCACGCCGCCCGTTATTACGAATTTGTCCATTTTCGATTTCCTCCGCCGCCGGTCACTCGCTCAGCGCCCGCCGCAAGCGTCCGCCCGCTTCGGCCAGGCGCCGTTCGGCCGCTTCCCGGTCTAGGCCCGACTTGCCCATCAAGACCGCCGTGCTCACCGAACCGCCGGAGGCTACCAGCAACTCACCGGCCCATTCGATACCCACGCCCGCCGCGCTCGCGACGATGCCTCGCGCCCGCCCGGCCAGCTTGGCGTTCCCCGGCTGCACGTTCACCATCAGGTTGCCGTAAACGTATCCCAACCGTATGAACGCCCCTGTAGAGAGCATGTTGAGCACCATCTTCTGGGCGGTCCCCGCCTTCATGCGGGTGCTGCCGGCCACCACCTCCGGGCCTACCAGCGGCGTGATGGCGATCCGCGCGGCGCAGGCCAGTTCGGAAGCGGGCGTGCAACCGATCCCCACCGTGACCGCGCCCATCCGCGCCGCTTCCGCAACGGCTCCCAGGACGTAAGGGGTGCGCCCGCTGGCGGCCAGCCCAACCAGCACGTCGCCGGTCCGGAATCCGCGGGCGAGCAGGTCGCGCGCCCCCGCGGCGGCATCGTCTTCGCTGGTTTCGGAGGCGCGGCTCAGGGCCGCTTCACCTCCGGCGATAATCCCCTGGACCATGCCGGGCGGTACGCCGAACGTCGGCGGGCACTCCGAGGCATCCAGCACGCCCAACCGGCCGCTGGTCCCGGCGCCGATGTAGAACAGCCGCCCGCCGCGCTCGAATGCCTCGACGATGGCGTCCACCGCGCGGGCGATGGCCGGGATCTCGCGCTCCACTGCCTCGGCCACTTTGCGATCCTCCGCGTTGACGATGCGCAGCATCTCCGCGGTTGGCAGCGCGTCGATGTTGGCGGACGCGGGATTGGCCTGTTCGGTAAGCGGCGTTTCTATGCCCGGCATTCGCTTCATCTTAACAAGCGGCAGGAAAGCAGGCGCTAATCCGAGCGTACATGTGCCGCGCTCCTTTGTGGGGCAGGATGTCAGCCTGCGGCGGACTGTCAGTCCGCCTGGGCGGCTGTGTCACAAGGCCGCACAGGCGGGTTAACAACCCGCCGCAGGCTGACAGCCTGCCCCACATATGACCCTCGCCGCTGGCAGTTCCGCGGGCGCCACGGTGTAAGATCTGTCTATGAGCTTGACGCTCTTCCTGATGACCGAAAAGGGGCACGCCGTTCTCGACGGGGTCATCTCCACCGCCGGTGCCGGCGCCGTGAGCCTGGTGGTCGGAGCCCGCGACGCGCATGTCCAGGACGATCGTTACGACGACATCCAGTCGACCTGCCGGAAAGCGGGCATCCGCTTCGCCGACCGCCTCGAGGCGCCCCCCGCCGCAACCAATTACTCGCTGGCGGTCTCATGGCGATGGATGATCCGCGGCGTTCCCAACCTGATCGCCCTACACGATTCGCTGCTTCCGAAGTACCGCGGGTTTGCGCCGCTTCCAAACGCCCTGATCAACGGCGAGCGGGAAACCGGCGTCACGGCGCTGTTCGCGTCGGATGAGTACGACGTGGGCGACATCGTGTGTCAGAAGCGCCTTCCCATCGAGTATCCCATCAAGGTCCGGCAGGCAATTCAGAACATACTCCCGCTGTACGCCGCCATCGCCTGCGAGATCTGTGCCACGCTCGCTTCCGGCGCCCCGCTTCCACGGACAAGGCAGGATGAGTCCGAAGCCACTTACTCGTTGTGGCGCGACGACCAGGATTACCAGATCGACTGGAATTGGGACGCGCCACGGATCGCGCGCTTCATCGACGCCGTCGGTTATCCCTACCTGGGCGCCAGGACCTTGCTGAACGGGGAGCCCGCCACCATCCTCGACGCCGTTCCCGAAGTGGACGTGCGCATCGAGGAGCGGGCTGTGGGAAAGGTCATCTTCGTGCGCGAAGGGCAGCCAGTGGTGGTCTGCGGGAGCGGTCTGCTGCGGATCGCACAAATGGCGGCGCCGGAGGGCAACTCACTGTTGCCCCTGAAGAAGTTCCGATCCCGGTTCGGGGGCGGCGGCGCTGCCACACGCGCATCGGCCAGCCAGCAAATCTTGTTACGATGACGTTTATGCTTGAGAACGAGCTGGTGGTAGTGGCTGGCGCAGGCGGCTTCATTGGTGGCGCATTAGTGGCGGACTTTCGCCGCCGCGGACTCGCCAGGATTCGGGCCGTCGATATCAAGCCTCTGAACGAGTGGTACCAGTCGTTCCCCGATGTGGAGAACCTGGTACTGGATCTGAATTTGCGCGAGAGCTGCGAGCGCGCCGTTGCGGGCGCCAGCCAGGTCTTCACTCTGGCGGCCAACATGGGCGGCATGGGGTTCATCGAGAGCAACAAGGCGCTGTGCATGCTCTCGGTTCTGATCAATACCCACATGCTTCAGGCCTCGCAGAAGGCCGGAGTGCAGCGCTATTTCTACTCGTCCTCGGCTTGCGTCTACAACGGCGACAAGCAGCGCGATATCGACAACCCGGGGCTGAAGGAAGAGGACGCCTACCCGGCCCTGGCCGAGGACGGGTACGGATGGGAGAAGCTCTTCAGCGAACGCATGTGCCGGCACTTCCGCGAGGACTACGGCCTGTACACGCGCGTGGCGCGATTCCACAACGTTTACGGTCCTTGGGGCACCTGGGACGGCGGGCGCGAAAAGGCGCCGGCGGCGATGTGCCGGAAGGTGATCGCGGCCAAGTTGAGCGGCAAGCACGAGATCGTGATCTGGGGCGACGGCACCCGCACCCGTAGCTTCATGTATATCGACGACTGCATCCACGGCGTCCGCGCAATCATGGATTCGGGCATCGAAGAGCCCATTAACCTCGGATCCTCGGAGATGGTATCGGTCAACCAGTTGGTCGATATCGTCGAGGAAATCGCGGGCGTCAAGCTGAAGCGTATCTACGACCTCGACGCGCCCAAGGGCGTGATGGGCCGCAATAGCGATAACACGCTCATCCGGCGCTATCTGGGCTGGGAACCGTCCATCCCGCTACGCACCGGTATGGAGAAGACCTACGCGTGGATTTACGACCAGTACGTGGCGCGGGAACGCGGGAAGAAAGTAGTCCTGTAATTCGCAGCCATACTGGGTCAGCCGTTGTGCCTCAGTAGCACGGTGGTTACGTTATCCGGCCCGCCGGCTTCCTTGGCGGCGTCGATCAGGCGCTGGCAACTTTCCATCAGCGCGGTTCCGTTGCGGCCCCGGCGCAGGATCTCCTCCATGCGCGAATCCTCCAGAACGCCGTGCAGGCCGTCGCTGCACATCAGCACCATGTCGCCGGGAGACAGCGGGACGGCGTAGTAGCGGATGCTGAGCGGCGCACTGGCCCCGATGGCCATGGTCAGAACGTGCCGCATGGGGTGGTTGCGCAGCACCTCCTCGTCCAAGCCCAGCGGGCGGCCCACTTCGTTCACCCAGGTCTGATCCTCGGTGATCGCCCGGAAACCTTCGTCGTCCAGCAGGTAGGCGCGGCTATCGCCCACGCTGGCGATGGAGATGCCGTCGTCCATCTCGAGCGCTACCACCAGGGTGGTTCCCATGCCTTCCAGGCTGGCGTCGCTCCGGGAGGCTTCGAGCACGCGCCGGTTGGCTTCCTCCACCGCGCGGAGCAGCACCTGCGAATCGCGGTGAGTCACGAACAACATGGCTTCCGAGACCGCTTCCACGGCCATTCGCGACGCCGTTTCGCCCGCCCGCGCGCCACCCATTCCGTCGGCCACCACGTACAAGCCAAGCTCCGGCTCGATCAGGCAGTAGTCTTCGTTGTTCGTTCTAACACATCCAACATCCGACATTGCGAAGGCTTCTAACATGCCCGCGAGATCCTCCGGCGCGCGTCTGTCCAGTCAAGACTTTAGCATGCCAAGCGGCGGTAACGGAACCGTAACTTTGGTCGATCCTCCCGGACGGTAAAATAAGGGATTCGACCAATGATCTGGAAACGGCTGCTGCTGACGCTCGACATGATCCGCTTCGAGCACTCGGTGTTCGCCCTGCCATTCGCTCTTACCGGCGCCCTGCTGGCCTGGCGCGATTCCGGCGGGCGCTCCGCCGGGCTGGCGTGGACGCTGCTGTGGATTGTCGCCGCCATGGTGTGCGCCCGCAGCGCGGCCATGGGTTTCAACCGCCTGGTGGACGCCCGGATCGACGCCCTCAACCCCCGCACCCGCATGCGCCACCTTCCCGCCGGCACGCTGGGCCGGGGATTCGCCTGGGCCTTCGTAATGGCCGCCTCGGCGCTGTTCGTGCTCTCCGCGGCTCAACTTAACCCGCTGTGCCTGGGGCTTTCCCCCGTGGCGCTTGCCATCGTGTTCTTCTACTCCTTCACCAAGCGCTTCACTTCGTTCTCGCACCTGGTGCTGGGTTTCAGTTTGGGCATAGCGCCCGCGGCGGCGTGGATCGCGGTGCGCGGGTCGCTCGATCCCCGCATTCTCTGGCTTACCGCCGCCGTCACCTGCTGGACCGCCGGCTTCGACGTCATTTACTCCTGCCAGGACTACGAATTCGATTGCGCCGCGCGCCTGTTCAGTATTCCCCGCGTTCTGGGCATCGCGCGCGGCTTGCGCGTGGCCCAGGCGCTGCACGCCGTCATGGTGATCTGCCTGTTGGTGCTGGTTCGTACACTGCACCTGGGCGCGCTGTCGCTGGTGGGAGTCGCCGCAGTCACCGCTCTGTTGGTATACGAACACAGCCTGGTGAAGGCCGACGACCTGTCGAAGGTCAACGCCGCATTCTTTACCATGAACGGCTACGTGAGCGTGCTATTCTTTGTTTTTTGGGCGGCCGACATCCTCTTCTGTAAGCCCGGCGTCTGACCATGCAAGTCTCCATCGGCGATCCCCGGCTGGTTCCTATCCGCGAGAAGGTCGAGGCGGGCGAACGTCTGTCCTTCGAGGACGGCGTGGCGCTCTACCGTTCCCGCGACATCCTGGCGGTGGGCTACCTGGCCAACCTGGTGCGCGAGCGTCTGCACGGCAACGTGACGTACTTCAACGTCAACCGCCATATCAACCCCACCGACGTCTGCGTGGCCAGTTGCCGCCTGTGCGCCTTCGGCAAGCGCGTGCACGACCCCAAGGCCTACACCATGTCGCTCGACGACGTCTGGCGGCGCGCCGGCGAGGGGTGGAGCGAGGCGGTCACGGAATTCCACATCGTGGGCGGCCTGCATCCGGAACTCACGCTCGACTGGTACTGCGAGATGCTGCGCGGCCTCAAGCAGCGTTTCCCGAAGGTGCACCTCAAGGCCCTCACCATGGTCGAGGTGGCCTACCTGGCGCGGCGTACCAAGATCCCGATCCGCGAAACCCTGGTGCGCTTGCGCGATGCCGGCATGGATTCGCTGCCCGGCGGCGGCGCCGAGATCTTCAACGAGCGCGTGCGCCGCATCATTTGCGACCACAAGATCGATGGCAACGAGTGGCTGGAAACCGCCCGTACCGCGCACCAGTTGGGCCTGCGTTCCAACTGCACCATGCTCTACGGCCACATCGAAAACGACGAGGACCGCGTGGACCACCTGGCCCGCCTGCGCGCGCTTCAGGACGAAACCGGCGGCTTCGTCACCTTCATCCCGCTGGCCTTCCACCCCGACAACACGCCGCTGCAGCACATCGGCCGCACCACCGGTTTCGCCGACGTTATGAACATCGCCGTGGCGCGCCTGATGCTCGACAATGTTCCACACATCAAGGCCTACTGGGTGATGATGACACCGCGGATCGCGCAGATCGCTCTCCGCTTCGGAGCCGACGATATCGATGGCACCATCGTCGAGGAGCGCATCTACCACGACGCCGGCGCCACCACCGAGCAAGGCCTGCGCCGCGCGGAGCTGCTGCACCTGATCCGCACCGCGGGCCGCGAACCGGTGGAGCGCGACACGCTGTACCGGCCGGTGGAGCGCACGGAATCGGCGTTCCGGGTGGTGGTGTAGAGGAACGGGAACGCCGTAGCGACGGAGAGGCACCATGCGGAAACGGAACATCGGATCGTCCCTCGATAGCTGGCTGCGCGAGGAAGGCACCTACCAGGAAGTCACCGCGACCGCCATACAGCGGGTCCTCGCCCGGCAGGGCAAAGCGGCCATCATCGAAGAACGCCTCGCCGGGGCGGAAATGCCCCGCGAGCCCTTATTGAAGCCGGGGGCGTGAGCGACTGGCGCCGTGACCGCGACGTGAGGCGCATCTGCTTTCGTCAGGGGTAGGGCACGCGGAACCGCGAGCGTTAGCGAGCGGCCCGAGGCGACGTCGCCGGTTCACGCGGAGGAGGGACTGGCGCCTCCTACGGCAGCGCCTTCTCCCGGTGCAACAGGTGCAAAATGTTCCCGTCGCAATCGGCGAAGAAGGCCACCGTGTTGCCGCCGCTCTCCTGCGGTTCGCTGGAGAACTGGACGCCCTTTTCGCGCAACCGCGCGTACTCCGCGGGCAGATCGGTCACTTCAATGGCCAAGTGCCGGAGACCGGCGTCTTTCGGGTGCGAGGGGGATGGCTGATTGTGGCTCTCGATGATCTCGATCATGCTCCCGTCGGCGGCCTTCACGAAGACTGCCTTGGATGAGCCGGAGCGGTAGTTGACCACGAAGTCCAAGCGGTCCACGTACCATTGAGCCAAGCGGCTGGGGTCGGGCGATGCAATCGCCGTGTGTTCAATGCCCTTGATCATTAGGGGCATTCTAACAGGCGGCGGATGGGCTCCGCCGCCTGCGCGAAACAAGTGCTGCTGGCCCGCTACTGCTTCTTGGCGGGCGGCGGAACGGCCTTCTTCTGGGCCGGTGGGTGCGCGATCACGCACGGCCCCTTCTCGATGCCTTCCACCTTGGCCTGCTCCATCTCCATAGTCAGGTTGAACGGCGTCGCAGTGTATGCCTTGGCGACAGCGCCTTCCCAGGTGATATCGACGCCGGTAGTTACCTTGCCTTTAACCGGCGTGTCCAGCACCAGGGTAACCTCGGGCGTCTTGTCGTCGGAGAGCGCCACGATCAGCGACTTCGAATTGCAGGCGGGCTTGCCGTCCAGCACCTTGCCCTTGAACTTCGGCAACTGGGCATCCAGCAGGCTCTCCTTGAAGTAGCCATCGCCGCCCTCGACCAGGGCCTTCTTGGTCGCCTGCCACTGGGCCAGTTCCGGATGGCTCTTCGCGAAGTCGGCCTGCGCATCCGCTTCAACCTCCGCCTTCGACTTGACGGTGAATCCCTCTGGCGGCGTGGGCGACTTCACGGCCAGATCCTTTAGTGCCTGCAGGCCCTCGTCGTTGCCATGGTACTGGGTGTAGTAGTTTGACAGGGCCTTCGTGGGATTGCCCTGGTCCGTAGTCTGGTACGCCTTCGTCACGCCGCTAGCAGTGGGGTCGAGTGACGCCGCGCGCGCAAACAGGTATAGCGCCTCGGGGAACTTCTCGGGATGGGTCTTGGCGATGTACTCGCCCACCAGCGCGCGGGCCAGGCTGTTGGCTACCACGACGTTATCGGGATAGGCCTGAAGCGCCTTGCGGAACGCGGCTTCCGCGGCGTCGTAGTCTTTCCTGGTCAGAGCGTCGACGCCGGGCGACACGGTGATGAAGTAGACCGCCTGCTTGGCGATGGGGTCCACCTGGCCGTGCAACTGCTTCCACTGATCGTCGGAGTACCCTTCCGCCTTGCGGCTGTACTTGGTCAGCAGATCGGCGGCCTTGCGGATGGTGGCCGCCTGGGGTTCGGTGGGAAGCGGCATCTGCATGGCGGATTGACAAACCTTCAACAGAACCTGCAGCACCACTGCCGGACCGCCCTTGGGATCGGGAAACAGGGAATCGATGTCGCCGCTCATCAGATCGCTGGCAATGTCGATGACCTTGTCGTACTGCTTCGCGCCGAAATACGCCTGAACATAGGCTGCCTTGCCGTCGTTGGCGTAGTCGGACTTTGGAAACTTCTGTTTCCAGGCGTCCAGGTCGGCGATCGCCTTGGCGAAATCTCCCTTGCCAAGGTCCACCTGGGCGGCGTTGTAAGCCTCGTACTCGGCCGGCGTGATGGTCTTCGCCGGCGTCGCCGGCTTGGCGGCATCCGCCGGTTTGGCAGCCGGGGCGGCCGGAGTGGCCGGCTTCGCGGCCTCCTGTGCATGCGCCAAGAAAGGTAATCCAGCCGTAGCGGCGGTCAAAATGGCGGCGCTCGCCATGACCCTGAAGTTCTTCTGAAGCGTGTTCACCGATGCCTCCTGCCCGTTTTCCGATGGTTTCTTAACTCGTTACCGGCTTCGACCGCAGTCCACAGTCCTGGCGCCCGTGCCCTTGGCGCCACACCATTAGACTCCGGCGGCGTTCACCAGGTTCCGAATCACAAATGATAGCAGATCAACGCTATGCTGGTAGTCCCCGGTTGCCATGCGCTATTTCGATCTTTCGATCATCCTCGCCTACCTGGCCGGCATCACCTGGTTCGGAGCGCGTTTTCGTACGCGCCAGCACGGTCTTCGCGACTATTTCCTGGGCGGCCGCAACGCGCCGTGGTGGGCCATCGCCCTGTCCATCGTCTCCGCCGAGACCAGCACCCTGACCATCATCGGCACGCCAGCCCTGGCATTCGGCGGCAACCTGGGCTTTCTGCAACTGGTGCTGGGCTACCTGGTAGCCCGCATCGCCATCTGCTTCCTTTTTCTGCCGCACTATTTCCGCGGAGAGATGTTCACCGCCTACGAGCTCATGCGGCGGCGGTTCGGCGAACGCATCCGCAAGCTCGCGGCCGGCGTGTTTTTGGTGACCCGCGCCCTGGCCGAGGGCGTGCGCGTGTTCGCCGTCTCGCTGGTGATTTCCATCGTCCTCGGTTCCGGCGAGGTCGCCTCCATCGCGTTGATCGTAATCCTCACGCTGTTCTACACCTTCGAGGGCGGCATGACGGCGGTGATCTGGACCGACGTGATACAGATGACGCTCTACGTGGCCGGAGCCATCCTCAGCTTCGCCGCCATCCTGGGCCGCATCCCTGGCGGGTGGGAGCATCTTTGGGCAGTGGCGGGCGCCGCTCACAAGCTGGCCGTCTTCGACTTCCGGTTTTCCCCCGGCATGGCCTTCTTCTCGCGCACCTATACCTTCTGGGCGGGCCTGCTGGGCGGATGCTTCCTGACCACCGCCAGCCACGGTACCGACCAGCTCATGGTGCAGCGCCTGCTGAGCGCCCGCGACCAGGCCCAAAGCCGCGCCGCGCTGCTGGCAAGCTGGGTGGTGATCCTCTTCCAGTTCACGCTGTTCCTGTTCATCGGCCTGGGCCTGTACGTTCTCTATGGCGATAGCCACGCCGCTCCGCCCGCCCGGCTGGACCGCATCTACCCGGACTTCGTCTGGAACAGTCTGCCCCACGGGCTCTCCGGGCTGCTGATCGCCGCCATCCTGGCCGCCGCCATGGCCAACCTCAGCGCGGCCCTGAATTCGCTCTCGTCCACCGTGGTGGTGGATTTCTTCCGCGCGCCCGCCCGCGGCATGAGCGAGAGGAAGTCGCTCCGCCTGGCGCGGGTGGCCACGGTCGTCTGGGGAGCCGTGCTGCTGGCGGTGGCCATCGGCGCGCGCTACTCCACGAAATCCGTGTTGGAGAGCGGCCTGACCATCGGTTCGATTCCCGCGGGCGCGCTGCTGGGCGTCTTCCTCCTCGGCGTGCTGACACGTAAGCCGCGCGAGTGGGCAGCCATGGCTGGGATGGCGGCGGGACTGTTGGCGGTGGGATCGGCCGTGCGGTGGACGAACCTGGCCTGGACCTGGTACGTTCCGCTTGGCGCCACTGTGACATTTTCCGTGGGCCTGATAGCATCGTTGTTCGAGAGGAGCAGCCCTTGCAACACGAACTGAAGCGCGACCTGGGGCCCTGGGCCGCGGCGTCCATCGTGGTCGGCACCATCATCGGCAGCGGTATTTTCCTCGTGCCGCACGACATGGTGCTGCGCGTTGGCTCGGCTCGTATGGTGTTTTTCGTCTTCGTGTTCGGCGGATTGCTTTCGCTCGCCGGCGCCTTAAGCTACGCCGAACTGGCCGCCGCCATGCCGGAGGCCGGAGCCGAGTACGTATATCTCCGCGAGGCCTACGGGCCAATGTGGGGCTTCCTATATAGCTGGGCGCAGACATGGGTGGGCAAAGGCGGCTCCATCGCCACCCTTGCCACGGGATTCTTCTATTACCTGGCCACCTTCTTTCCCGGGCTGGACGGCGTCTTCTACTCCCTGCCCTTGCCGCTCGGACCGCACGGCGGCCCGCTCGAATTCCGCTACGGCCAATTGCTGGCGATGGCGCTGATCCTGGGGCTCTCCTGGTTGAACTACTACGGCGTGAAACTGGGCGGCGGCGTACAAGTCGCCGTAACCGCCGCGAAACTCGGGCTGATCGCCTTGGTGATCGTCGCCGGGTTGTGTTTCGGCCACGCCCACGCGCCCGCGGCGGCCATCTCCGGACCGGTGACCGTGGCGGGCTTCTTCGCCGCGCTGGTGGCCGCGCTGTGGGCCTACGACGGTTGGAACAACGTCGCCATGGTAGCTTCCGAAGTGCGCGATCCGCAACGCAACCTGCCGCGCGCGCTGGTGGGCGGGACCATCGCGGTGATCGCCATTTACCTGCTGGTGAACGCCGCCTATTTCCGCGTGCTGAGCGCCGCCGAGGTGGCCGGCAGTCCGCGCGTGGCCGGCGAAATGATGCGCCGTATCATGGGCGCGCCCGGCGCCGCGCTGGTGGCCGTGGCCGCCATGATCAGCATCTTCGCGGCCCTCAACGGCAGCATCCTGACCGGGTCGCGGGTGCCTTACGCCGCGGCGCGCGACGGCTATTTCTTCCGCGCGGTGGCGCAGGTTAACCCGCGCTACCGCACTCCCGGCGTATCCATAATGGTGCTGGGCGCCTGGAGCGCACTGCTCGTGCTAACCGGCGGCTACCGCCAGCTTTTCACATACGTGATGTTCGCCAGTTGGATTATCTATGGGATGACCACGGCCGCGGTCATCGTCCTCCGCAAGAAGCGTCCCGATCTGCCGCGCCCCTACCGGACGCTTGGCTATCCGGCGGTCCCCATCCTATTCGTGGCGGTGGCATTTCTATTGGTGCTTTCCACGCTACACGATTCTCCCCGCGAATCGATCATGGGAATTGGAATGATCGCATTAGGGCTGCCATTCTACTCTTACTGGAAGAATCACTCCGGGAAATCCCCGCGGTAAGTCTTAGTCCGCCGAATTTTCCTGGCCCGCCCGCACTAATGGCTTGAAACTCCATTCCATTAGTACGAAAATCGAAGTTACGTGGGAGTTCGTAAGAATCAACTCCCGCCGATTCGTTTGCAGGCTATTTCGCGATCCCCGGAGAGGGCTAAGAAAGTGGATATCGACAAGCTGCTGGGTGAGTTGAAGGCGGAACGGGATCGGATCCAGGACGCCATCGACAAGATCGAGCGGTTGGCCGAGGGCCGCAGCAAGCGCCGCGGCCGGCCCCCCGCCTGGCGGACCACGGAGGCCGCCGCCCCCGTCCGCAAACGCCTTGGCCGGCCCCGCGGCAGTAAGAATAGAGTGAGGCCGCCCGGCTCGGGCGTAACCGGGGCATCAGGAGCATGAGAAGCCGTGCAAGGACCGGCTGGCAACAGAGTGAGACAGGCGCTTCCGCCTGTCAACCCGGCCAGTCCGCCCGATTCTCCACGGGTGCGGTCGGTTGCGGCTCGCAGCCGGCCGGCGCCATCATGGTTCGTGGTGACGCTTCTCGCTGTCGCGGATTCCGGCGATCAAACGAGACGCCAGTCGCCCAGTGGTTGCGTCCGACACGGCTCTGCTCGAACTTGAATCCGAAAAGGTATTCTCGGCACCCCATGCGCGTAGAAGCTACTTCGGGCCGGACTCCGCCTTCACCGCCATCTATCTCTCTTCCCGGGGTAACACGTTCTCCGGTGCATCATGGCATGAGATCGCCGAGCGGAACCCGAGTCTGCTGGAAGCCCATCTGCGGCGGCCCGGCGGGTTGGCGGAGTACGCCCGCAAGCCGCTGCTCTCGCGCGAGGGCGCCAACGTCACCCTGCACTCCGCGGCCGGGACGGTGGCCACCGGCGGCGATTACGGCGAAGAGGGTTTCGTGCACCAGGCGCTGGCTCCCATACCGGTGATCGACGGCAACCGTCCGGTGCTGGGAAACTGGTACATCGCCGACCAGGGCCCGGCCGGCATGGGCATCCGCGAATCCAGCGGCCCCATCACGGACAACCTGAGCCGCTTCGTGCCGCACTACTTCGATTGAGAGCGCCGCGGTGCGCGGCTACAACTGCTGCGGCGCTTCGCCGAGGGTTACCCTCACGTCCACGTTGTGGCCGCCGCGGTACACCGTCATCGTCAGCACGTCGCCGCTGCGCTTCTTGTTCATGGCGCGCCGCAGCCCGTCGGCGCTGTCGATGGGCTGGCCTTCCACAGCCACGATCAGGTCCCCGCCGATACCCAACTGGTAGGTGTTGCCTACCACCACCACGCGGCGCGGGCCGCGCAGACCGGCTTCCGCGGCGGGCGATCCGTTCTCAACTTCCTGGATCAGCAGGCCGCCCTTGGCGGGAAGTTCCAGCATCTCGGCAAGATCGCCCGACACCCAAACCTCTTTGAGGCCCAGCCATGGCACCGCCACGCGGCCGCGCGCCTGAAAGTCCGTCAGCATGATCTTGGCGCGGTTGATGGGCATGGCGAAGCCGATGCCCACGTTGCCTTGCCCGTAAATGGCCGTGTTGATGCCGATCACGTTGCCGTGCGAATCGAGGAGCGGCCCGCCGCTGTTGCCGGGGTTGATGGCGGCATCGGTCTGGATCATGCCCTCGAGGTTTTCGTCCTCCGTCTGGATGTCGCGGCCCAGCGAGCTTACGATGCCGGTGGTTAGCGTGCCGTCGAAGCCGAACGGGTTGCCGATGGCCTCCACCTTCTGCCCCACCACCAGCGCGTCGGAATCGCCCAGGCGCAGCGTCGGCAGCTTCCGGCCGGCGTCGATCTTGATCAGCGCCAAGTCGTGGCGCGTGTCCGTGCCCAGCACTTTGGCCTTGTAAACCTTCTGGTCCATCAGCTTCACGGTCAACTGCGAGGCGCCCCGGACCACGTGGTAGTTCGTGAGGATCTCGCCATCGGCGTTGATGATGAACCCGGAGCCGGTGCCCTTTTCCGGGTACACCTGGAAGAACCAGTTCTGGCGGTACACCTGGGAGGTAATGTTGACGGTGGCCTCGCGGGCACCCTTGTAGATGTCGATGTTGTTCTGCTCCTCGGAGGAGTAAAGGTTGGCGGCCGCGGCGGCGGGCTCGGTCCAAACGCCCCTGGGATCGTTGTTGGGTAGAAGATGGCCCACGTTGTAGCGTCCAATAATGTAGACGGTAACCAGCAGAGTGGCCAGCAGAAACAGTCGAATGGCTTTCATAATGCAATGCTCCGTAGTGCGGCGTGCACGGCCCGGGTTTGCCGCACGGTGTCTTCCTTTTCACCGGATGTATCTATGACGAACTGGGCGAATTTTCGTTTCTCGTCGAGCGGCATCTGCCGCCGGATGCGCGCGCGAACGTCAGCCTCGGTGGACCCTTCGCGGCGCATGGCCCGTTCCACTTGTTGCTCCTCGCGGCAGGTCACCAGGATGATGCGGTCGAAGCGTTTGTAACTGCCGGTTTCGATCAGGATGGCGGCTTCCACCACGAAGATTCCGTGCGGCTCCCGCGCCGCATGCTCGGCGGCCAGGGCCTCTTCGCGGCGCACCACCGGCGGATGCACCAGGGCGTTCAGCCGCGCCAGCCGCTCGGGGGCGTTGAATACCCGGCTGGCCAAAACGTTGCGGTCGATCTGCCCTCCGCCATCGACGATGTCCTTCCCGAATTCCCCAATCACTGCGTCGTACGCCTCCCCGCCCGGAGCCAGCGCCTGGTGCCCCAGTTCGTCGGCCTGAATGAGCGAACAACCCAGCTCCACAAGCTGGTCGCCCACGAAGCTCTTCCCGCAAGCCAGGCCGCCCGTAAGGCCTACTTTCAGCATATGCCCGTCCGGCGCGCCGCCGCATCCACGGTGTTCACCATCAGCATGGCGATGGTCAGCGGCCCCACGCCTCCCGGAACCGGCGTGTACGCGGACGCTTTCGCCGCCATATCGATTGGGTCCACATCGCCCACCAGCACGCTGCCTTTGGCGTCGAATGCGGCCAGCTTCTCGGGCCAGTTGCGGAAGATGCGCGCCACGTCCTCGCGGCGGTCCAGCCGGTTCATCCCCACGTCCACCACCACGGCGCCGGGCTTCAGGAAATCGGCGGTGATCATGGCGGGGCGCCCGATGGCCGCCACCAGAATATCGGCCTCGCGGCAGACCGCCGGCAGATCGACGGTGCGCGAATGGCAGATGGTGACGGTGGCGTGTTCGTGCAGCAGCATCATGGCGACGGGCTTGCCCACGATGTCGCTGCGCCCCACCACCACGGCGCGCCGCCCCTTAATAGGGATTCGGTAGCGCTTGAGCATTTCGATGATGCCCGCCGGCGTACACGCGCGCGGCCCCGGCAACCCGGCCACCAGGTATCCCACGTTGGTGGGGTGGATGCCGTCGGCGTCCTTCTCCGGCGAGACCGCGAGGAGCAGGCGCTTGGAATCCAGATGCGCGGGCAGCGGAAGCTGCACCAGGATGCCATCGATCTCCGGCCGGCCGTTCAACTGCTGGATCACCGCGAGCAGCTCTTCGGTGGTAATGTCGTCGGGCGGGGTGATAGTCTCCGAGTAAATCCCCAAGCCGGCGCAGGCCTTGACCTTGTTTCGAACGTAGATCTGCGAGCCGGGGTCGTGGCCCGCCAGAACGACGGCCAGTCCCGGTGGACGGCCGTGGGCGGCCAATTGCTCGACGCGCGGCTTCAACTCCGCGAGGATCTCATCGCGAACGCGATTGCCATTGAGGATATCGGGCATCCATAGTCCATTCTAACGTGCGGGATCGCACGGGCGCTTCAGGGTAGGCCCGCCGTACCTTTTTAGTACACTGGCATTTACAGGGAGAACCCACCGTCATGTTCTTACGCACTCGCGACTCATCGCTCTGTATTGCCCTGGCTGCCTCAGCCTTTCTCGTCAGCTCCTGCGGCAAGTGCCCGGAAGCCCCCGCCGGCGCTTCGATCAGCATCGCCGCCGCGGCCAAGGCCAGCCCTGGCGGAACGCCCGAGACTGACGATATTTCGGGCTCCGTGATAGGCGTGAAGCCCGCCGATGCGCAGGTGGTCATCTATGCGCACGCTGGCGACCGGTGGTGGATACAGCCCTATGAGGACGCCCCGTTTACCGCCATAACCTCGAAGCTGGAATGGAGCAGCCGTACCCACCTGGGGTTCGAATACGCCGCGCTGCTGGTCCCGCGGAGCTACTCGCCTCCCAAGCAGCCACGGCAGTTGCCGCAAATCGGCGGCTGCGTGTGGGCGGTCGATACGGCGAAGGGTCATAACTGACAACCGGCCGTGAGCCGCTAACCTTTCGCCCGGCCATGCGTATGGGGAGTGTATATGTTGTCCGACCTGCGCTACGCCTTCAGAACTCTCGCCCGCAATCCGGGGTTCGCCGCGATCGCGGTGTTGACGCTGGCCCTGGGAATCGGGGCGACGACCGCCATCTTTAGCGTGTTCAACGCGGTGCTGCTGGGCCCGCTGCCATATGCAGAGCCCGGCCGCCTGGTGGCCATCGAGGAAGTGGTTCCCAAGTTCGCGCGGTTCGGGCCCAGCCTGCCGGTGACTGCGTGGCACTTTCGCGAATGGCGGAAGCAGAGCCGCGCCTTCGAGCAGTTCGCACTGATGGGCAGTGTCGAATACACCCTCACCGGCGGAGGCGACCCGCTCAGCCTCACCGGTGGCCGCGTCTCGGCCAGCCTGTTTCCCATGCTGGGGATTCAGGCGCGGTTGGGCCGGACGTTCCGCGAGGACGAAGACCAACCCGGCCGCGACCGCGTTGTGGTGATCAGCGATAGCCTTTGGAACCGCCGTTTCCGCCGCGATCCGGCCATCGTGGGAACCACAATCTCGCTCAGCGGCCAGCCCTTCGAAGTAATCGGCGTGCTGCCGGCGGGAATTCGGGTCCCGTCGGAGGGCGATATCGAGACCATCTGGCGGTCCCCAACGGAGACCGATTTCTGGAAACCATTCGCCATCGCCGATTCCGATCTGGCCATCATGGCGGAGTACGACTACGCCTGCGTTGCCCGGCTCAAACCTGGCGTTTCAAGGGCCCAAGCCACCGCCGATCTCAACGCCATTCAAGCCGGCATCGTCAGAGACCTGCCGGAGAAGCCCGAGCTGCGCGCTCTGCTTTTCCCCTTGCAGGAGCGGATGACCGGGACCGCGCGCCAGAGCCTCACGCTCCTGCTGGCCGCCGCTGGTCTGGTGCTGCTCATGGTGGTGGTGAACCTGGCCAATCTGCTCCTGGCGCGGGCTTCGGCGCGGCGGCGGGAGCTTGCCATTCGCGCCGCCATCGGCGCCGGCGCGGGCCGCATCGTAAGGCAGATGCTGACGGAGAGCCTGTTGCTGGCGGCGGCGGGCGGCGCGCTCGGCGTGTTGTTGGCCCAGTGGGCGCTGGCCGCGATTCTGGTCAGGGCTCCTCTCGATCTTCCTGGCCTCAAGGACACGCCCCTCGATGCCACGGTGCTGGCCTTCGCCGCGCTGGCCGCCATCCTAAGCGGTCTGCTGTTCGGAATCCTGCCGGCGTGGCGGATGGCGCGCACCGATCAGCGGGAGGCCCTCAAATCGGGCGGCCGCGCGGTCGCCGAGGCGCGCCATGGCGGCCTGCGCCGCCTGCCGGTCGCCGCCGAAGTCGCGCTGTGTTCGCTGTGCCTGGTGGTCGGCGGTCTGCTGCTCACGAGCTTCGTCCGCCTGCTCCACGTGGACAAGGGATTCCAAACCGATCGCGCCATCGCGCTGAACCTCAGCCTCCCCGCCGCGCGCTATCCCGGCAATGAGAAGCGCACGGCCTTCGTCGAGACCCTGCTGGACAGCATCCAGGCCGTGCCCTCCGTGGCCGCCGCGGGCGTCAGCAACCGCGGGCCCCTCTCGGGCGAGGGCAGCAATAACGACATTTACGCGGAAGGCACCGCGGGCGCCGCCGGGGAGCGGTTCCAGGTGGATTACCGCGGCGCCACGCCGGGTTTCTTCCCCGCCATGGGGATCCCGTTGCGCGCCGGCCGCCTGTTCCGGCCCGCGGACCGCGGCCGCGTGGTTGCCGTGATATCCGCCCAGGTGGCGCGGCGGGTGTGGCCCAACGTGGATCCCATCGGCAAGCGGTTTCACCTGGGTTCCATGGAGGCCGATTGGATCGAGGTGGTGGGCGTGGCCGGCGACGTGCGCTCCAGCCTGAACAAGGCGCCCAATCCCACCGTGTACATACCCTACTGGCAACTTGCCCGGCCGAACATTGCGCTGGTCGTGCGAACGGCGGCGGCTCCGATGCCGATTGCCGGAGCCGTGCGCGCCGCCATCCGCGGCCTCGACCCTGAGTTGCCCGCGCCGCGGTTGCGCACCCTGGATGACGTGGTCGACGCCCTGCTCGCCGAGCGCCGCTTCCAATTGACCCTGGTGCTGATCTTCGCCCTCTCGGCCCTGCTGCTTGCGGTAATCGGCGTTTACGGCGTGGTCTCGCACACGGTGGCGCGGCGGACCAACGAAATCGGCATCCGCATGGCGCTCGGCGCGTCACCTTCCGCGGTGCGGCTGATGGTGGTGCGGCAAGGGCTGGCGCCGGTGGCGGCGGGCATGGCGGCCGGTTTGGCTGGAGCCGTTGTGGCGGCGCGCCTGGTCAGCGGTTTCCTCTTTGGCGTGACCCCGGCCGATCCGCCCACCTTCGCCGCCGTGGCACTGCTGCTGCTGGCTGCCGCTCTCGCCGCCTGCTACCTGCCCGCCCGGCGTGCCACGCGCGTGGATCCGCTGACTGCGCTACGCTGCGAGTAGCCCAGTTCATGAATCGCGACTTCGCCAACGGCTACCTGAAGATCGATTTCGCAGCGGAACCGTTCCACTCCGTGCCCAAGCTGCTGGCCCGTTCGGCGGCCCTGTACTTCGGGGAACTGCCGCGCGTGGCCGCAGTGACGCTGCTCGTCTTCCTGCCTGTGAAGCTGGCGGTCGAGTGGCTGCTGCGCGGGCTCGAAGTGCCCGAGAGCGGCGTGCCGGCCTATCTGGCGAGCGCGGCGAGCGACCTGCTTCTGGGCGCGCTGGCTACTCCGGCGGTGGTCTACCTGCTGGTTGGCAGGCTGCGCACGGGCCGGCCCGCGCCCATCGGCGAATCGCTGCGGTGGGGTTGGCGGCTGTGGGGCAAGAGCCTGTGGAACGAATTCAAAATGGAGATGACGGTGGCGCTGTGGACGCTGCTGCTGATCGTCCCCGGCATAGTGGCGATGGTGCGGCTGACGTTCACCCAGGTGGTTGTAGCCGTGGAAGGCAACCGCACCGAAGACGTGCTGGCCCGCAGCCGCGAGTTGAGCGCGGGCCACGGCTGGCGGATCTTCTTCGTGGTGGCGGCCCTGGGGCTGGTCGAGTTACTGGCTTGGGGCGCGGTGCTGCGGCTGCGCTGCGGAATGGCGCTGACCGACAGTCTGTTGGCCGTGGTATCGCAGTGGGGCGTGGCCGCAGCGCTGCTGATGTACCTGGGGATTACTCGGGCCAGCGAACGGGCTTGAGATCGAGCGCCGCCGCGCGACCGGCTTCCACGGTCACGGTGGCGGCGGAGGCTGCGAGGCTCTGCAGGAAAGTCGGGTCGGTGAGGGCGTCGGCGTCGCCGATGCGGTCGAAGGCGAAGGCGCGGTACTCGCCAGGGCGGAGACCCGCGATCTCGTAGCGGCCGCCATCGCCGGCCGTCGCGGTCGAAATGAACAGGGGATGAAGCAGAGCGTCGTCGGCGGGCACCAGCGCCACGGCCGCGCCTTCGCCGTGGTCCACTGTGCCGTGAACCGAGCCGCCATCCGCCTTGAAGACCACGCGCAAGGGCGGCGCGCCGGGCGAGAGCGAGAACTCCTGCGCCAGCACGTCGCGGTTGCCGAGCAACACGCTGGCCAGGTAGTGGCCCGGCGCCACGCCGCAGACCTCGACCTTGTAGCGGCCGGGGTAGACTTCCGGGATGCGCAGCGTGCCGTTCTCCTGGGCCTCGCCGGAGGCGTCGTGGGAGGTCTCGGTCGATATGAGCGAGACGCTGGTGGATTGGCAGGCGTCCTCCCCGCTGCGCGGCTTGGCGCCCTCCACTCTGCCCGTCACGGTGAACGGTTCGGCGAGGCGCACGGAGACGTGGACGGCGTCGGCGTCCTTCACGGGCGCGGTGGCAAAGCCCATGAGGGATTCTTCGCCGCGATCCACTTCGGCGGTGACGTACCAGTCGCCGGGGCGCACGCCGGGAAAATCGAAGACGCCGCCTTCGGTCGAGAGCACCTCGGCCTCCTCGGGTTCCCACCAGACGGCGGGCGGCGGGACCAGCTTCACGGCGAGGCCGCGGGCGGGCGTGCCGCGGGTGTCCATGACCACGCCGCGGACGTGGAAGAGAGGGACGGCCTGGAGGTGGATATCGAAGCCCGAAAGATCGGCGCCGGTGGAGACGGTGAGGGTCTGCGCGTCGAGCGGGGTCGAGCCCGCGGGATAGTAAGTGGGCGCCCAGGCGCGCGGCGCGGTATCGGATGAGGGTGCGGCGGGCGCGCTCAAATCCCCGCGGCGCTGGCCGTCGGACTGGTAGGGGTCGGCCAGCAGCCGGTACACGCCGGCCTCGGTGGCCAGGGTAAACGCGCCGCTATCGTCCGTGGTGGCGACGGTGCCGACGGTGCCGCGCGCGGTGCGCAGCGGGACGAGCGTGACGCGGACACGCGGAACGGGCTGGAGCTGCGGATCGAGGACGCAGCCCGAGACGCGCGTCCATGGGATCATCTCGGCTTGCAGGCGGATCGGGCCGGACGCGGCATCGAAGTGCAGCAGCTTGGCGGAGGCGTCGGCCACCGAGTAGCCGCGCTTCTCGTAAGCCGGCAGGTAGTCCCCAGGTTCCACGCCGGGAATGCGGAAGACGCCCGAAGAGTCGGTGACTCCCCGGAAAGCGAGGCCTTCGGTTCCGCGGTCGAGGGTGACGGAGACGCCCGCAATCCCCAGGTGCGTGACGCGGTTGACCACCGTGCCTTCGACCACTATGCCCGTCTGGCCAAAGAGCATGGGAGCGAAGATGATCGGCGCGAAACGAAGGAGCGGCATGGCGTCAAGTGAGTTGCACGTACGGGGCCTTTGCGCGCGGGCAGGCCGGCGTCGCGAGCGGTCGCAACGCGGCACGTACCAGCGCGTGCGTCACAAGGCACAGTGTAGCCGATTTGGCGCGCGCGCGGATCGGGGGACAATGGGGCGTGGCGTATACGTTTGGGGATAACCAGCGGGCCGGCGCGCGGCTGCGGCGGCTGGCGGAGATGTACGAAGCGGAGTCGCGGGACCTGATGCTCCGAAGCGGCGCGAACGGGGTGCGGCTGGCGGTGGACCTGGGCTGCGGCCCGGGCTGGAGCACGCTCCTGCTGCGGGACACGCTGAGGCCGGCGCGGACGGTGGGCCTCGACGCCTCGGCGGCATACGTGGCGGAGGCGCGGGAGCGGCATGGCGCGGCGGGGATCGAGTTCGAAGTCCACGACATCGTTCGCGAGCCGTTCCCGGTTGGCGCGCCGGACTTCCTGTTCTGCCGGTTCCTGCTGGCGCATCTGCGCAACCTCGGAGAAGTGCTGGCCACGTGGGCGCGGGCGGCTGCGCCGGGGGCATACCTCGCGATTCACGAGACGGAGACGCTCCAGGCTGGGCACCCTGCGCTGCGGCGCTACTACGTGATGCTGGGGGAGATGCAGCGGCACCACGGGCAGGAACTCCACGTGGGCGCGGTTTTGGAGGCGAGCATCGCGGGGTCGGGGTGGCGCGTGGCGGAGAGCCGGTGCGTTCCGCTCGAGAAGAGGGGCGCCGCCATGGCCGGGTTGCACCTGGCTAACCTGCGGACGTGGCGCGAGGACGAGTACGCGCGGCAGGCATTCGAAGCGGCGGAGATGGGCGAGTTGGAGGAGGCGCTGGAGAGGATCGCCAGCGGCCGCGAAGATGGCGGGGTGGTGGTGAACGGCGCGAGGCAGATAGTGGCGCGGCGGGAGTAAGGCCCGTCACGCCCGTTCGAGTAACTCGAGTAGCTTCTCCTGCACGGCCTCGGCGGTCGGGTTATCGGGCGTGACGATGAGGATGGTGTCGTCGCCCGCGACCGTGCCGATCACCTCCGGCCAGCCCTGGTTATCCAGCGCGACGGCCACTGAGTTGGCGTGGCCGGGCGAGGTCTTGAGGATTACGAGGTTCTGGGCGCGGAGGACGTCCTTGAGGAATTCGGCGGCCAGCATGGAGAACTGTGGGCCGATCTCCTCGGGCGCCATTTCCTGGTAGCCCTCGCGGGTCTTGACCAGGCGTAGATCGCGGATGTCGCGCGAGAGGGTCACCTGGGTGGCGGCGATGCCCAGGTTCTTCAACTCCTGGGCGAGCTCCTCCTGGGTGCCGATGCGCTTACCGCGGATCAGCTTGAGTATCTGGCCCTGACGATAGGACTTAGTCATACGATCATCTCTCCGAGCCGCTGTTTGGCGGCGGCTAGCGCCTTGGCGACCGCCAGGTGGCCGGTGCCGCCGGGCAGGTTGCGCGAATCGAGGCCCTGCTCGGGGCGGAGCAGCGCGGCCATTTCGGGGGTGAACTCCGGGGCGAAGCGCCGCATCTCTTCGGCGGTCCAATCGGCCGGCTTGCGGCCGGCGCGGACGCTCTCCAGCACGAAGCGGCCGACGATCTGGTGCGCCTGGTGGAAGGGCGTGCCGGCGCGGGCCAGAGCTTCGGCGAGGTCGGTGGCGACCACCCAGCTTTCCTCGGCGGCGGCGGCGGGGCGCGCGGGATTCAGGCGGGCGGAATCGATCACCGCGCTCATCATGGCAAGCGAGCCGGCTAACTGGTCGCCGGCATCGAAGATAGGCATCTTGTCTTCCTGCATGTCGCGGTTGTAAGTGAGCGGCAGGCCCTTCATGGTGACTAACAGCGAAGTCAGGCAGCCCATGACGCGGCCGCTCTTGCCGCGGATGAGTTCGAGGGAATCGGGGTTCTTCTTTTGCGGCATGAGGCTGGAGCCGCTGGTGACGCCGTCGCCCAGTTCCAGCCAGCCGAACTCCTCGCTGGAATAGAGGATCCAATCCTCGGCCAGGCGGCTCAAGTGGAGCATGGCGACCGAGCAGGCGTAGAGGAAGTCGAGGGCGAAATCGCGGTCGGCGCTGACGTCCATGCTGTTGCGGGTGATGCCGGCGAAGCCGAGGTCGCGGGCAATGGCTTCGCGGTCGAAGGGGAAGCCGCTGCCGGCGAGGGCGCCGGAGCCGAGGGGCGAGAGGTTGACGCGGCGGCGGGCGTCGCCGAAGCGTTCCCAATCGCGCGCGAACATCTCGAAGTAAGCCAGCAGGTAGTGCGGCCACAGCACCGCCTGGGCGCGGCGCATGTGGGTGTAACCGGGAATCAGGGCGCCGGGGTACATTTCGGCGAGGCCGAGAAGGCGGCCCATGACGCCGCAGAGGAGCGCGCGCAAGTCGTCGCACTCCTCGCGCAGCCAGAGGCGGAGATCCAGCGAGACTTGCTCGTTGCGGCTGCGGCCGGTGTGGATCTTGTCGGCGACGGCGCCGGCTTTCTCCTTGAGCTTGCGGATGACCAGGGTGTGGACGTCCTCGTCGGTGGCGCCTTCGTAGAACGCGGGGGAGCGGGATTCGGCGAGGATGGAGTCGAAGGCGGCGACGATCTGGGCGCGTTCATCGGCGGTGAGAATGCCGACGGCTTCGAGCGCGCGGGCGAAGGCCTGGGAGCCACGGATATCGGCGTCCAGGAGACGGCGGTCGAAATCCAGCGAGTTGGAGAAGCGCTCGAAGACTTCGGATGGGCCGGATTCGAAACGGCCGCCCCAGAGTTTCATTGGGGGCCTCCGGGCGAGCTCCGCGCGCCGGGCCGATTGAAAATCGGCAGCAGGTTGAAAACCTGCCCCACATAGGACGGGGCCGGATCGCGCGGGATGGCGCGGACTTCGGCGGACAGTTGGTTGCCGCGGGCGGGCGGGTTGACAACCCGCCGCAGGCTGACAGCCTGCCCCACGTAAGAACGAGCACCTGGCAGTGACAGGAGAGACTGGTGCAAATGACCGGTCATTTGGATTTGCCGGCCAGGGCGGCGCGGACCTTTATCGGGAGGCCGATCAGATTGATGAAGCCGAGAGCGTCCTTCTGGTCGTAACTGGCGCCCATGGTGAAGCTGGCGATGTCCAGCGAGTAGAGCGAGTAGGGCGACGTGCGGGCCAGCGGCTGGATGTTTCCCTTGTAGAGTTGCAGCTTGACTTCGCCAGTGGTGGTTTCGGAAACCTTCTCGAAGAACGCGTCGAGGGATTCGCGCAGGGGCGTGAACCACAGGCCGTTGTAGACCATCTCGGCGTATTCGAGGGCGCGCTGCTGCTTGTAATGGAGGGTGTTCTTGTCGAGGGTGAGGGCTTCCAGTTCGCGGATTGCGAACATGATGAGCGATCCTCCGGGCGTCTCATAACAGCCGCGCGACTTCATGCCGACGAAGCGGTTCTCGACCAGGTCGATGCGGCCGATGCCGTGTTTGGCGCCGATGGCGTTGAGGGTTTCGAGTAACTCGAAGGCCTTCATCTTGCGGCCATCGACCGAAATGGGAATGCCGGCTTCGAAGCCGATAGTGACTTCGCCGGGTGTGTCGGGCGCCTGCGCGGGGCTGTTGGTGAGCATCCAGATTTCGTCGGGCGCGGCGTTGGCGGGGTCTTCAAGAGCGCCGCCCTCGTGAGAGATGTGCCAGACGTTGCGGTCGCGGCTGTAGATCTTGGTGGTGGATGCGGAAATCGGCACGTTGCGCTGGCGGGCGTACTCGATGGCATCCTCGCGGGAGACGATGGACCACTCGCGCCAGGGAGCGATCACGGGTAAGTGGGGCGCGAGGGCCTTGTAAGTTAGCTCGAAGCGGACTTGGTCGTTGCCCTTGCCGGTGCAGCCGTGGGCGAGGGCGTCGCAGCCGGTGGCTAGGGCCACCTCGACCTGTTTCATGGCCAGCAGCGGGCGGGCGATGGAGGTGCCCAGGAGGTACTTGTGCTCGTAGACGCCGCCGGAGCGGACCAGTTTCCAAAGGTACTGGGAGACGAACTCCTCGCGAAGGTCCGCGACGTGGACGTCGCAGGCGCCGGTCTTGCGGGCCTTGGCCTCGAGGCCGGAGAGCTCGTCGCCGCCCTGGCCGATATCGCCGCACACGGCGACCACTTCGCAGCCGTAGTTCTCCTTAAGCCACGGGATGATGACGGAAGTATCCAGGCCGCCCGAGTAGGCGAGCGCAACTTTCTTAGGTTTGGTCATAAGTCGTATAGAGTAAGATGTCCGAATTTCAGGCTATCAGGTTAGCATCATTAGAAGCAGAGCCTTCTGCGCGTGGAGGCGATTTTCGGCCTGATCGAAAACCACCGAACGCGGAGATTCCACCACGGAATCGGTACATTCCTCGCCGCGCTTGGCGGGGAGGCAGTGCATGAAAACGGCGTCGGGGCGGGCGAGAGCGAACAGCGCGTCGTTGACCTGGTATTCGTGGAAAGCCTTCTTGCGCTTGACGGCCTCCTGCTCCTGCCCCATGCTGGCCCAGACGTCGGTGTAGACGGCGTGGGCGCCCTCGAGCGCGCGGGCGGGGTCGTTGGTAATATCGAGCGCCGCTCCGGAGAGCGCGGCCAGGCCCTCGGCCTCGGCGACGATGTCGGGGTTCGGCAGATAGCCCGGCGGGCAAGCCAGCGAGAAATCCATGCCGAGGCGGATGGACGAGTGCATCAGGGAGTGCGCCACATTGTTGCCATCGCCGACGAACGCCAGCTTGAGGCCCTTGAGGGGCCCGAAGTGTTCGCGCAGGGTCTGCATATCGGCGAGCGCCTGGCAGGGGTGGTAGGCGTCGGTGAGGGCGTTGATGACGGGGACGCGCGACCATTCGGCGAGGCCTTCGACAGTGGCTTGGGCGAAGACGCGGGCGACGATGCCGTGAACCCAGCGGTCGAGGTTGCGGGCGACATCCTTGAGCGGCTCGCGGACGCCGATGGGGCCCTCGCAGAGGATGGAGGATCCGCCCAGTTCGCGGATGGCGAGCTCGAAAGTGATGCGGGTACGGAGGGAGGGTTTCTCGAAAAGCAGGGCGATGGAGCGGCCATCGAGCGAGTGGGCGTACTCCTGGGGCGCGAGTTTGACCTGGGCGGCGAGATCGAGGAGGTAGATAAGCTCGTCGTCGGTGAGGTCGAGATCGCGGAGCAGATCGGAGGCGTTGGCTTTGAGTATCCGGCTGGGCGCGAAGGTTGGCGGCATGGGTTTCTCGCGTGAATTATTATTCACTGGGATGAATAATAACACAAGGCTTGGGGTGGGTCAAGGGCGGGGCGGACGGATTGAATGGCTTGGTGGAGGGCGGGGTGAGGCGGAACCGAATAGTTACGGAGAAACCACACATATTCGCTAGTTTCGTCGTGGCCTTTGGGTGATACTGGTGTTATAGTGTGATTCCATCACGAGAACGCTATGATAGTATCATTTTCGGTATCCAACTTTCGGTCTTTCGCATCGGAGGAGACCCTTTCGATGGTCGCGAGCAATCGGTTGTCGGGAAGTCATGACGACCACGCGGTTCCGATTCCGGATTCCAAGGAGCGAGTGCTCAGGGCGGCGGTGCTTTACGGGGCGAATGGCGCGGGGAAGTCGAACCTGTTTAAGGCGCTCCGTTATGTGAAGTGGGTCGCGTTATATCCGCGTGGGAAGGACGAAGGGACGGGACGGGATGCATTCCGGTTCGGTGAACCTGGGGGCGGCGCGTCGAGCTTCGACTTGCAGTTCGTTGCGGCGGAGAAACTCTACCGATTTGGATTCAAGGTTGACGATGAGCGGATCACGGCGGAGTGGCTTTTTCAGGTGGTCGGAAACCGGCAGAGGGCGATCTATGAGCGCAGCACTGACCGGAATGGGAAAGTGGCCGTGGATGTTGGAGGGTTGAAGGAGGCGGGCGAAAGGGTGAAGGCTCTGGCAACTGTGGGGGGGCCGCAGAACCAGTCTTTTCTGGCCACCGCCTACGCGATCCTTGACGCTGGGGACCTTGTCGGAGAGTTGGGAGAGGTTATCTCGTGGTTTGCAGTGGGTTTGGCCCTGGTCGGTCCAGGGATGGCGTACCGTGGGCTCGGCCACCGTTTGGACGAGGATGTGGACTTCCTTCAATTTGCAGGTGCCTATCTCAGATCGGCTTCAACCGGGGTGGATCGCCTTGAAGTCCTCAAAGAGGAGGTATCCAAAGAGGACCTGGCCGACAGCGTGGTGTCGCGCGCACTTCGCAACTTGGGTGAGCATGAGAGTGGCACAGCGCGGCTAAGCCTGAGTGAGGGGAAAGACTTGGTGGTTGAGCGGAAAGGGGGCGAGCATTTTTATCGGGTGAGCGTCCACTCGGTTCACGCCCACGAGCCTGGGAAGGCGGTTCGGATGGAGCTTACCGAAGAATCGGATGGCACTCGCAGGCTGCTGAACCTGGTCCCGGCTTTATACGACCTGCAAGCGACGGGCAAGGTCCACGTAATCGATGAAATTGACCGTAGTCTGCATCCGATGCTCGTCAAGGAGTTCCTGGAATCCTTCCTGAAGGTGGGCGATGGCCAGCATGGGCAGATCATCTTCACCACTCACGAGACGACCCTGTTGGACCAGGAGCTGTTGCGGCGCGATGAGATTTGGTTCGCGGAGAAGGACCAGACCGCGGCGACCAGGCTGTACTCGCTCCTGGATTTCAAGGTTCGTAATGATCGCGACATCCGCAAGGGTTATCTGCTGGGCCGGTTCGGAGCGATTCCGTTCCTAGGCGGTGTGGAGCCTCTGCTTCCGAAGACGGAGCATGTCGAGTGAGCCTCAACCCGCGACAACCGCGGCCGCTTACCCGCGACGCTGCGAGCCTGCGGGACGACCGACTGTTTATCGTGGCCTGCGACGATACGTACGCACCGAAACAATACTTCGGTTTCTTCCGGCTCCCGCGCGTGCAGGTCCATGTGGTCGGAACGCCCGATGGCACGTGTGCGGCTTCGGATGTCCTGGATCGCCTGCTGCTCATCGAGCATGACGAGGACGATGAGCTTTGGATGCTGCTGGACACCGATCACTACGCGCAGGGTGCTCACCTCGGGAGTTTCACGGCAGCCTTGCAGAGAGCCCGGGATTGCGGCGTGAACGTTGCCCTGAGTAAGCCCTCGTTTGAACTGTGGCTATTGCTCCATCATGTGGAGGAAACGGAGTTGGGTGCGCTGCCGGCGGCGAAGGACGTCGAGGCGGCGTTGCGCGCCAGGCTTGGGCAGTACAACAAGACGGGGCTCAGGCAGGCGGATTATCCGCTTGGATTCGTGCGCGAAGCCTGCAAGCGGGCCGAGCGGTTGGACGGCGCGGTCGAGGGTGGGGAGATACCGCGGGGGAATACGACGCGGGTTTACCGGCTGTGGAAGGCCATCGTTGGCAAGGCGCATCCGCGACAGCTTCCGGTCGAACTGCTGGGCTTGCTGGGGTGATGCCGAAGTGCGCTTTGGTCTGCGTGGCGGTATCGCTGGTGGTGTTCGGCGCAGCGTGCCGGAACGGTGCCCGGCGGAGGCTCGGACAGCGGCAATTCAAGGTGCCAGCGGAATTCAGTGCGCTTTTCGCCGCCCTCCCAAAAGTCACACTTTTCGAAAATAATCCCAACTCCCCGCCCATCAGCGGCTTGCGCGGGTTTCCGCAACTCGCCACACCCGGTTCTTCAAGGTTCGTGTGAGATGGTGGAGTCAGGAAGGGAAACGGCAGGTTTCCCATCGAACGTATCATCAAGTTTAGTATTTTCAACAACTTACAACCTGATTCTTGGCAGGCTCGCCTGCCAGGACGGAGGAGGGTGAATGCAGAAGTCGATTGTCAAACAGGCGCAGGCCGATGAGGCGCTGCTCGAATTGGGAAAGACTCTGGGACAGAGCCTGGCCTTTGGAACCGTCGCCGGACGTTGCTCGGCGGCGCAGGCGGCGGCTCTTCAGCAGGCACGCGGCGAGAAGGTCCACAGGCGGTTCGGGCTGACGTGGAATCAGTTCTGCCCCAAGCATCTGCGGATGAGCGGCACGCAGGCGGACGAGATCATTCGCTTGCTGCACGAGTTCGGTCCGGAATACTTCGAGAACACCGAGAGCGTCCGCATCTCGCCGGACACCTACCGGCTGGTTGCGCCGTTCATCCAGGACAAGACGCTGCGCTTGGAGGGCGAAACGCTGGAGCTGAACTCGGCCAATGTGCACCGGGTGGCCCGCGGCGTGCGGGAATCGCGGCGCGCGCTGCCGGCACCCGCCGCCGAACCCGAGCCCGAACCGGCGCCGGCGCTCTCCTGCCGCTTAAGCGCACTGCACCGGCACGCGGTGGAGGTGGCCGCGGAGTTCCGCGAGGTGGCGCGGGAGTGCCGCAAGGCGGAGGACGCGGCGATGTTCCAGTCCATGTTCCGCAGCACGCTGGTGCTGGCGTGTTGCGAGTTGCAGCGGGTGGGGTTCGAGAACGGTGTGGCGTGAACGAATCTCACGGCAGCAGCGTCGCCCTGTGAGGCCCGAATGGTGGCGTGTGGGCGTCGAACCATCCCGGTCCGGCGCCGTACCAACGCGTGACGAAGACATGGCCCTGTCCGTTCGCGATCTCGATCACGGGCGCCCCATTCGCCTCAATGCCGAAGACTCCGCGAGGCTTGCCGTTTTCGTCCACTACTACGAACTTCCGGGCCAGAATCTCAGCCGGCGCCGGTGTCTGGGTTTGCGCATAAACCGGCGCCGGCATCCAGTAACGGGAAACGAGGCCGCCTAAGAACCCGGCGGCCATAGCGAGGGCGATGGTCAGATTGGTTCTCATGGCCACATTCTATATCGCGCCGAAATGACGATTATGTGACGAGAACGATCCGTCACCGCGCGCGCCCCGCTGGATCGGCGGAGACCGGGCGCGCCGCCACGGCCAGTTGCGCTATGGCGAGCGATAGCAATGGCAGCAGCAGCATGGCCGTTGGCAAGCTGGAGCGGCTGGCAATCCACGAGATCAGCGGGGCACTGGCGGCCACGCCGAGCCATCCGGCGGCGAGCGCGATCGCCATGCCCACCGCGGGCCTGCGGGGCAGCGCGCCACCGGCCAGCGCCAGCAGCGTGGGCAGCACCGGCGCCATGGCGAGGCCCACTACGAAGGCCGCCACGCACGAGGCGGAGGGGCTGCGCGCCAGCAGCATCAGCGCCGTGGCAAACGTCATGGCGAACCCGGCAAACCGCAGCAGAGTAAGCGGCGCGATGGCGGCCAGCAGGTGTGAAGCCGCGGCGCGGCCCGCTATCAGGCCCAACGGTACGCCATAGGACACGATGAGGAATGCGGTGACGAGGTCCAGCACATGCGCGACGCGCCAGAACTCGGCCAGCATGTGCCAAGCAGCGGCCTCGCATATCGCGTAGGCGAACACCAGCAGCGCCAGGAACGGCATCCGCGGTGGGGCTTCGGGCGGTGCGGACGCGGAGGGCGGCATGGGTGCCCAGGCCGCGATGGCCACGCCCAGGGTGGCCAGCGCGGCAGCGGCGAGCAGCGCGGCTTCGGGCGTCACAAATGGGTTGAGGATGGCGCCCACGGGCAGCGGCAAATTCAGCAGGCAGAGCGAGGCGGCGCGACTCCCCGGTGCTGCCGCCCATACCAGCGCATTGGCGGCCAGGAACGACATGCCGGCGCCCAACCCCAGCACGCCAAGCGCGAAGTGCATCCCTGCGGCCAGGCACCACAATGCGGCTGCCAGAAATGCCAACCCGCTGACCAGCGCAGTCCGCCGGTAGGAGCGGTCAATGAGGAAGCCGGCGATCAGCGATCCCGCTATCAGCCCGGCCACTGCCGCAACGGCCGGGGTGTCCTCGGCGGCGGGGCCTAAACGCAGCCACGGCGCGGCGGCCATGCCGCACGCCAGCACCGCCAGGCTGGCCGCAATCCTCACGACGCAGCAACCTGTGCGGGCAGATCGATGGCGCTTGCGGCCGCGGGTTCGACCGGCAATTGAACGGTGAAACGGCTTCCCTCGCCGGGAGTGCTTTCCACGGTGACCGTGCCGCCGTGGGCCCTGGCGATCCAGGCCACGAAACTCAGCCCCAGGCCGAGGCCCTGTTCGGGAGCCGGCGCAGTACCGGATGCCGTCACGCGGTAGAAGCGGTCGAAGATGTAGGGCAGGTGCTCGCGCGGAATGCCGCGGCCGGTGTCCTCAACCACGATTTCGACGCGGTCTGCGGCGGGGCGCACGGTGGCCCGCACCAGGCCGCCTTCGGGCGTGAACTTGAAGGCGTTGGAGAAGAGGTTGGTGATCATGCGCTCGATCTGCACGCGGTCCACCGAGGCGAAGCAGCCGGCGGCGGCCTCGCAGGTGAGCTTGACGCCGGCGGCCTCGGCGGGAATCTGGAACTGCTCCACCAGATCGCCGATCAGGGCGCCGAGATCGAGCCTTGTCTTCTGCAGCGCCAGTTGGCCGCTTTCGGCCTGCGAGAGCATGAGCAGCGCGCGCACGATCTGCGACAGCCGGTCGATGTCCTGCAGCGCGTTGAACATGGCCTCGCGGTACTGGTCGGTGGTCTTGGCGGTGAACAGCGCCACCTCAAGCTGGCCGCGGATGGCGGTGATGGGCGTGCGCAGCTCGTGCGACACGTCGGTGGAAAACTGCTTCATTTGCTGGAAGGAAGATTGCAGGCGCTCGGTCATGCGGTTGAAGGTGAGGATCAGGTAGTCCAGTTCGTCGCCCGCATCGCGGGTGGGGATGCGCAGGCTGAGGTTGGAGCCGGAGACGCGCTGCGCGGCCTGGGCCACGTCGCGGACGGGCATGAGGGCTCGGCCGGCCATGAGCCAGCCGAGCAGAGAAGCCAGGAAGAGGGCGGAGGGGATGACCACCACGAAGGCTGCGAAGGTGTAATCGGAGAGGACCTTCTGATTTCCCGCCAGGGACACGCCAATCGAGATGTAGAACGGGACGCGGTGGCGCTCGTCCCAGATCAGGCCCGAGCGGAGGTAGAACGGCTCGCCCTTGGAACTCCACCGCTCGCTCCACAGCAGCGGCGCCTTGGCGCGTTTCCTGGCCATGGCGACGTAGGCGCGAATCTCCGCGCGTTTCTCGCGGCCCAGGTCGTCGTAGGTTGTGGACACCGAGGGCTCTCCGGTTTTCCATTCGGGAATGGGATTGCCGTTCTCATCCGTGATCAGCAGCACCTTCTTGAGCGTTAGGACGTCGGTGGTCTCGTCGGTGTCGTTTTCGTCGTAGTACCAGCAGGCGGCGAGTTTGTTGTCCACCGTTTCGGCCGGCTCGATTCGCAGGTAGCCTTTGATCGCCTTCCACTGCTCGTCAAGCGCGGTTTCGGCGCTGGTCCGCAACTGGCCGGCAAGCTGGGCGCGGAAGACCACGGCGGTGCCCACCAGCATGATGAGGAACAGCATGGCGTAGCTCACCATGAGGCGGAAGCGCAGGCTGCGCGCCAGCCGCCGCACGTCGCGCTTGCGCAACTTCCAGGTCATGATTGCCGTTCGGCGGCCTCGACGGCGGGCTTCTCGGGCACGTCGATCATGTAGCCGATGCCGCGCACGGTTTGGATGAGCTTCTGCGGGAAGCGGTCGTCGATCTTGCTGCGCAGGTGGCGGATGTAGACGTCCACGATGTTGGTGAGGCCGTCGTAATCCATATCCCAGACGTGCTCGACGATCATGGTGCGGCTGAGCGGGCGGCCGGGGTTGCGCATCATGTATTCGAGGATGCCGAACTCCTTGGGGGCGAGGTCGATGGTTTCCGAGCCGCGGGAAACTTTGCGGCGGACGCAATCGAGCGAGAGGTCGTCCACCTGCAGGCGTTCGGGCGCGGGCTGGCCGCGGCGCAGCAGGGCGCGCACGCGGGCCAGCAGTTCCACGAAGGCGAAGGGCTTCACCAGGTAATCGTCGGCGCCCTGTTCCAGGCCCTTGACGCGGTCTTCGAGGCCGCCGCGGGCGCTGAGAATGAGCACCGGCGGGCCGGCTTTGCGGCCGCGGATTTTCTCCAGCACCTGGAGGCCGTCCATATCGGGGAGCATGAGGTCGAGGACCACCAGGTCGTAACTGGCGGTGTGAATGAGGTCGAAGGCGGCGGCGCCGGTGGGTGCGGCATCCACGGCGTAACCGGCGCCCTGCAACCCGCGGCACAGGAAATCCGCGATGCGTTTTTCGTCCTCGACTACCAGGATCCTCATGGCACCAGCTTAACGCACCGGAAAAGGAAGGGGGACGGGTGGCGCTCAACGGAAGCGAAGCACGATGCGGGCGTCCTTCGCGCCGAAGGTCAATTGCAGGTCCTTCATGCGCGGCTTTTCGAGGGCGAAGAAGAGCAGTCCCTCGGCGGGCTTGACGGTTTTGCCTTGGGGGACCATGCGGGCGGCCAGCGCCTTTTCGAGCGGGGTATCCTTGGGGCCGTCCTCTTCGTGGACCTTCACCTGCGACGGGTCGGTCTTGGCGGTATCGGAGGACGGGCCTCCGCCGCCGATGCCGAACGGCCCCATGAGGCGCGGCCGCTGGCGGGGCTTCTTCTGCGTGCTGTCTTCGTCCGGCCCGCGCTGGATGATCACGGCGGGCCCGGCGATCTGGTTGGGGGCGAAGGGCTTGCTGCGGTCGTTGTGATCGGTGTCGAGGAGCACGAAATCGTCCCACGAGACGGTGGCTTCCTTGCCGTACTTGGGCGCGAGTTTGACTTCGGCAAGCACGTAATGACCGCCGAGGTCGGAGTCGAACATTTGCTTGATGTCGGCGGGGTCGATGTGGAGTGTGACGGTGAGAGATACGTCATCGTTCTCGCCGGTTGCGGTGACCACGGTCTTGTCGACAGGGGCGGCCACGGCCAGGCAGGCGGCCAGCAGGAGAGCGGCGGAGCGGGGAAGCATGGGAACCTCTGAAGAGATTATAGGACGGGGCGGGGCGGAGGCGCGTGACGGCCTGCGCCGCGCGCTCACACCCGATCCGAAAGAGCCCCTTGACCACGGCGTGGCGGTTTGCTCTGCTGATTCCATGGAATTGCGCATCGGCAATCTCTCGAAGTCCTATGGCGCGGTGCAGGCGCTGCGGGACGTCTCGCTGACCATCGGGCCCGGCATTTTCGGGTTGTTGGGGCCGAATGGCGCCGGGAAGTCCACCCTGATGCGCATCCTGGCCACGTTGCAGGAAGCCGACGCGGGCGAGGCCACGCTGGCGCTGGAGGACTCTACCATCGACATCCTGCGCGACAAACTGGGCGTGCGGCGCGTGCTGGGGTACCTGCCGCAGGAGTTCGGGCTGTATCCGAAAGTGGCGGCGTGGCGCATGCTCGACTACCTCGCCGAGCTGAAGGGCGTGCGGGAGCGCGGGCGGCGGAGCGCGGTGGTCGAGGACTTGCTGCGCACCACCAACCTCTGGGAGGCGCGCGATCGGCGGCTGGGGACGTTCTCGGGCGGCATGAAGCAGCGCTTCGGGATCGCGCAGGCCATGATCGGCGATCCGCGGCTTATCATCGTGGACGAGCCGACGGCCGGGCTCGACCCGGAAGAGCGGGTGCGCTTTCACAACCTGCTGAGCGAGATCGGGGGGCGCTGCATCGTGATCCTGTCGACGCACATCGTCGGTGACGTGAGCGATCTTTGCCCGGCGATGGCCATTCTGCACCATGGGCAGATGCTGGTGTCGGGCGACCCGGCGAGCCTGGCGTCGGCCCTGAGCGGGCGCGTGTGGCAGGCTAGCGTGCCGCGCGCGGAGTTGGCCGAGTGCCAGGCGGCGCTGCCGGTGATCTCGACGCGGCTTTCGGCGGGGCGGACGCTGATCCGCGTGCTGCGCGACGAGTCTCCGGGGCCGGAATTCGAAGCGGTTTCGCCGGAGGTGGAGGACGTGTACTTCGCGGCGATGCGCGGGGCGGGCGAGGCGGCGCACGGAGGGGCGTCATGCTAAGCGCCGTCTTCCGTTTCGAGATGGGGCGGCGGCTGCGCGCCCTCTCGACCTACGTCTATTTCCTGCTTTTCGGCGCATTGGCCTATCTGACGGTGATGGCGGCGGGAGGCGGTTTGCCGGGAGTGAGCTTCAACTTCGGCGGCGAGAAGGTTTTCGTGAATTCGCCGTACGTGCTGACGGTGCTGGTTTCCCTCCTCGGCTATTTCGGGCTGCTGGTGACGGCGGCGGTGGCGGGGCGGGCGGGATGCGAGGATTTCCTGCGCCAGACCGAGCCGTTCTTCTTCACCTCCCCCATCGGCAAGGCCGAGTATCTGGGCGGCCGGTATCTGGCGGCGGTTGTCACGCTGACGGCCATTTACTCCAGCATGGGGCTGGGAATGTACGCGGCCACCTGGCTGCCTAACCTGGACCATGCCAAGGTGGGGCCGAACCACATGATAGCCTATGTCATGCCGTATCTCACTTCGGTGATTCCCAACCTGCTGTTGATGGGCGCGATTTACTTTTCGCTGGCGGCCCTCACGCGCCGCATTTACCCGGTGTATGTGGGAAGCGTGGTGCTGTTCACGGGCTATCTGATCGCCGGTACGCTGACTGGGGATCTTAGCACCCGATGGATAGCGGCGTTGGCCGACCCATTCGGCGAGAACGCCATCGACCGGGTAACCCAGTACTGGACCATCGCCGAGAAGAACGGGCGCCTGCTGGGCCCTGAGGGCATTTTTCTGTGGAACCGGGTCCTGTGGTTGGGCGTCGCGGCGGCGGTGGCAATCTTCACGTGGTGGCGATTCCGCATGCAACACTCGGCCCCCCGCCAGCGGCGCGCCCCCGGGCCCAAAGTGGAGATGGCGCGCGGCATCCGGGGGGGGCGGGCGATGGGCCCGCTGCTGCGCCTGGCGTGGCTCGATTTCGTAGAGACGGTGAAGAACGTCTACTTCCTGGTCATACTGCTCTGCGGCCTGCTGTTCCTGGTGTTCGCGGCTCGCACCACGGATAGCCTGTTCGGCACGCCCACTTACCCGGTGACTTATAACATGATGACCATCGCCGGGGCCTCTTTCTATCTCTTCGTGCTGATCCTCATTACCTTCTTCGCCGGAGAACTGGTATGGCGGGAGCGCGACGCACGCATCCAGGAGATTACGGATGCGCTGCCGCTGGGCGAATGGACGCGGCCGCTTTCGAAGCTCATCGCGCTGCTGATGGTTCCCGCGCTGCTGCAGGGTATCCTGATGGCCGCGTGCATGGCGATCCAGTTATCGAAGGGATATAGCCACCTGGAGCCGCTGCTCTATGCCAAACAACTGCTGGGCATCGACCTGATGGATTACTGGCTGCTGGCGGTGCTGGCCATCGCCGTGCAAGTGGCAGTGAACGACAAGTACCTGGGCCATTTCGCGATGGTGGCGTACTACCTGGCTGCGGCGTTCATGAAGCAGTTCGGGATGGAGCACCCGATCTACCGGTATCCGTGGCACCCGGACGTCACGTACTCGGACATGAACGGGTTTGGCGCGAAACTGGGGCCGGTGTTCTGGTTTCTGGCTTACTGGACGGCGCTGGCGGTGTTGCTGGTGCTGGGGACGCGGCTGTTCTGGCCCAGTGGGATGGCCTCCGGCTGGCGGTGGCGATGGAGGCTGGCGTGCCAGCGGTTCGGCGCCACGGAACGCGCCGTTGCCCTGGCGGCGGGCTCGGCGTTTCTGGCGCTGGGCGGATTCATTTTCTACAACACCAACATCCTGCACCATTTCGAGACCAGGCACGAAGAGGAGAGCCTGGCGGCCAGGTACGAGAAAGGCTATAAGTGGGCGGCTAACCTGCCGCAGCCGCGCATCGTATCGGTGAGTCTGAATGTGGACCTGTACCCGCTAACGGGCGGCGTTCGCGTGCACGGGCGGTACGAACTCGCCAACAAGACGGCGTCCCCGGTTGAGCGGGTGCTGGTGAGCGTTCCGGAGCGGATGAAATTCCGCCACTTGCAGTTCACGCCCGCGGCCAGGCTGGTCTCCGAGGACCGGGCGCTGTACGGACGGCTGTACCGCTTCGACCCTCCCATGCCGGCGGGCGCCGTTGGCGCGCTGGAATTCGAGATGGAGGCCGTTCCGAACGGCTTTTCGGCGGATGGCGCGGAAACCTATGCCGAGCCCAACGGTACGTTTCTGAACGATGCGGACTTTCTCGGGCTTGGTTACAAGCAGGGCCGGGAACTCGCGAGCGAGACAACGCGGCGCAGGTACGGCCTGACGCCCAAGCCGCGCGTCGCGGACATCCACGACATGGCAGCGCGCCGCAATAACTACATATCGAGCGACGCCGACTGGGTCACTTACGACGCGGTGATTTCGACCGACGCCGGGCAGACGGCCGTGGCGCCAGGCGAACTGGTGCGCCAGTGGGCTGAGGGAGGGCGGAGCTACTTTCATTACCGCACGCTCGCGCGTACGCTTCATTTGTGGAGCGTGCTTTCGGCGCGCTACCGCGTGCGGCGCGACCGGTGGAACGACGTGGACCTCGAGATCTACTATCAGCCGGGCCACGAATACGATCTGGCGCAAATGATGAAAGGCTTGAAGGACGCGCTCACTTACTGCACGGCAAGTTTCGGCCCGTTTCAGAGCAAGACACTGCGCATCGTGGAGTTTCCGCGTTATGCCAGGTTCGCGCAGTCGTTTCTGGCGACGATTCCGTTTTCGGAGGGGATCGGGTTCATCGCGCGCGTCGATCCCGAAAGCGAGACCGATGTCGATTACCCCTACTACGTGACGGCGCACGAGGTGGCGCACCAGTGGTGGGCACACCAGGCGATTGGCGCGAATGTGCAGGGGGCGACGGTGATGTCGGAGTCGCTGGCGCAATATACAGCGCTGATGGTGATGAAGCGGGAATTCGGCGCGGAGCACATGCGGCGGTTTCTGAAGTACGAAATGGACAGGTACCTGAACGGCCGCAGCTCCGAGACCAGCAAGGAGATGCCGCTGGGGCTCAACGAGCTGCAGCCCTACATTTACTATCAGAAGGGCAGCGTTGTGTTCTACGCGTTGCAGGACTACGTCGGCGAGGATAGGCTCAACCAGGCACTGCGGACTTACTTGCAATCGGTGGCTTACCAGGAACCGCCGTATACCACGGCGCTGGAGCTGGAGGCGCGCCTGCGGGAAGTTACGCCGCCGGAGTACGCCTACCTGATCGGCGACATGTTCGACAGCATCGTGCTTTACGACGTCAGCGCCGTGGAGGCGAAGGGCCGGGAGGTTTCGAAGGACAGGTATGAGGTGAAGCTGAAGGTGAAGGCGCGGAAGGCGAGGGCGGACGATAGCGGCGTGGAACGGGAAGTGCCACTGGCGGACTGGATCGACATCGGGGTGTTGGACGCCGGGAAGAAGCCGCTATACCGGAAGAAGCATCTGATCGACAAGCCGGAGATGGAATTTACCTTGGTGGTGGATGGTGTGCCGGACACGGCGGGAATCGATCCATGGAACAAGTTGGTGGATCGCAAGCCGGACGACAACACCATCCACGTGACTATGTAAAAAGGTAATTGGTGTCTGACACCTTTTTTTTAGCGCCAGCGCCGGCCGCCGAAACCGATGCCTACTCCGAAGCTTGGGCCCCAATAGTAGGGATAGTAGGGGTAGTAGTAGGGATAGCCGTAGGGGTAGTAACCCGGGCCGTAGACATGGGCGGGCCGAACCAGCGTGGGACGCGGCGCCACCTGGGTGGTGTTGGCCTGGTAGTCCTCGGGTCCCACGAAGCGGAAGGCCTGGACCGCGTTGTAGGTGTTGACCACTACCGGAGTGGTGACGTTGAACGTTAGCGCGGTTTCAGGATAGAGCAGGGTCGGGTGGTTGTGGGTGAGCAGCACGGCGGCCAATCCAGCCGCTGCGCCGGCGCCCGCGCCGATGGCGGCGCCTTCACCGCGCGCGGCCACGCCACCCACGGCAGCGCCCACGGCGGTGGTGCCGACGACCGTGCCAGCTTCCACGCGGCCGGGAGTCTGCGGGCCGTGCATAGCCACCAGTTGCGAGTGGATGGGCGCCTGGGTGCCATCGGCCAGCGTCAGGCTGGTGAGTTCCAGGCCCAGCCGCGAATCCTTGCCGCCGTGGGCCTTCTCGGCTTCACCGACGCGGCCGTAGACGATTTGCCCGCGCGGCGCCACCACCACGCCGTCCACGATGACGGGCTGGATGAGGGACGCCGAGAACGTGTCGCCCACGTGGCTGTGGTCGGACGAAAGCGTCTGGTTGATGCGCACATTAATATAGGTGCCTGCTTTGAGCGTGACCTGCGGCGGCAGTCCGTATGCCGGAAGGGAGTGTTGCGGAGCGCCGGCGGCGGCGCTGCGATCCACCGGCTCGGGGTTCGGCGGCTGGGCCGGCGGTTGGTCCTGCGCCCAGGCTAGCCCGGCAGCGGTTACGACGGCAAGTGCCATCGCGGGGAGTGCAAAGCGAATCGGGTAAGTGGAAGTTCTTCTCATAAGTGGTGCCTCACTGTGATCGACGCACGTTCCCAATGCACCTGTTTCACCAAACTGCGTTTCCCGCGAAATAACTGTCAAATATGGACTTGTGGGCACGCGCGGATGGTTGCAAAGCACCGCCGATGGTGGTTTTCGGCCAGTCTGGCGCTCACTGGCGCGGTTGGAAACGGAGGCGCCGGGAGTGGCGCTGGGAGGGCTGAGTTGCGGAACCTCTGTAAAGCTCGCTAAAATCAACCCGTTCGCACCAAATCCCTGGAGGAATCATGGCAGTTGAGCAAAAGGTAAAGCAGATCATTGTCGAGCAGCTTGGAGTGGATGAGAGCCAGGTCGACATGAACGCGTCGTTCGTCGACGACTTGGGCGCGGACTCGCTCGATATCGTCGAGCTGGTCATGGCGTTTGAAGAGGCGTTCGAGCTGGAGATTCCCGACGAAGACGCCGAGAAAATCGCGACGGTCAAGGACGCGGTCGAATACATCGACGCCAAGACCGCGAAGAAGTAGCCACTGTTGGTACCAGGGGGAGTTCTTTTGACGCGAAGAGTGGTAGTGACCGGCGTTGGACTCGTAACGCCGCTGGGGATTGGGACTGAAGCGTCCTGGGAGGCGGTGCGCGCGGGCAAGTGCGGCATCGGCCCCATCACGCAGTTCGACGCGTCGGCTTTCTCCTGCAGGATAGCCGGCGAGGTCAAGGACTTTGACCCCGCCGTGTACATCGAGAAAAAAGAGATCAAGAAGATGGGGCGCTTCATCCAGTTTGCCATCGCGGCATCCGAGTGCGCCCTGCAGCATGCGGGTTTGAAGGTGTCGCCGGAGGATGCCGAACAGGTGGGCGTGTATATCGGCAGCGGCATCGGAGGATTCGAAGTTATCGAGCGCGAGCACATGAACCTGCTGAACCATGGGCCGCGCCGCATCTCGCCGTTTTTCATTCCGGCGACCATCGTGAACCTGGCGTCGGGCTACGTCTCCATCCGTTGCGGAGCCAAGGGTCCCAACTCGGCGACAGCCACGGCGTGCACCACCAGCGCGCATTCCATCGGCGATTCGTTCCGGCTGATTCAGCATGGCGACGCCGACGCCATGATCTGCGGCGGGACGGAGGCCTGCATCACCCCCATGGGCGTGGGCGGATTCGCGGCCATGCGGGCGCTTTCCACGCGCAACGACGATCCGGCGCACGCTTCGCGGCCATGGGACCGCGACCGCGACGGCTTCGTGATCGGCGAGGGCGCGGCGGTGCTGGTGCTGGAGGAATTGGAATTTGCCCGCCGCCGCGGCGCGCATATACTGGCCGAAGTGGTGGGCTACGGCATGAGCGCCGATGCGTTCCACGTCACCGCGCCGCCTGGCGATGGCGACGGCGCCTACCGGGTGATGCGCAACGCCATGCGCGGCGCGGGGCTGCGGCCCGAACAAGTGGACTACATCAACGCGCACGGCACGTCGACCGACGTCGGCGACCGGGCGGAAACCATGGCGGTGAAACGCGCCTTCGGCGAGCACGCCTACAAGGTGGCGGTGAGTTCCACCAAGAGCATGACTGGGCACCTGCTGGGCGGGGCCGGCGGGTTGGAGGCGGGCCTTACTGTGCTGGCCATCCGCGACCAGATTGCGCCTCCCACCATCAACCTCGATCATCCGGACGAGGGCTGCGACCTCGATTACGTGCCGCACCATGCGCGGCCGATGAAGATCGACTACGCGCTCTCTAACAGTTTCGGCTTCGGGGGCACCAACGGGTGCCTGATCTTCAAGAGGTTCGAGTGAGTTCCTGGGTAGGTTCGCGGCCGCTTCCCGGCGGATGCCGCTCCGCCGCGGAACCGCGCGCGTAAGCCGTCGGTTTGACGGGGTTCGCATTTCCATGAAAATCGTCGTGGCGGTAAAGCAGGTTCCTGTGCGCGATTCGCAGTTGCGGATCGACGCGGCGGGGAAGTGGATCGACGAAGCCGAGCTGGCTTACGAGGTCAACGAACCCGACGCCTACGCCCTGGAAGCCGCGCTGCAAATCAGGGAACATTACGGCGGAGAGGTTGTTGCGCTGACGGCCGGGCCGGCGCGCGCCGCGCAGATCCTGCGCGAGGCGCTGGCCAAGGGCGCGGACCGCGCCATCCACATCGAGGAAGACACGAGCGCGCTCGACCCGCTGGCGGCCGCGCGGCTGCTGGCCGCGGCGATGCGCACCGAAGCGCCGGACCTGGTGCTCACCGGCCTGCAATCCGACGACCTGGGCTACGGGCAGACCAGCGTCATCCTGGCCGAACTACTGGGCCTGCCGCATTCCACCATCGTGATGCAGGTGGAAGCCATCGAGGGCGGCATCCGCGTGAAGCGCGAGTTGGAAAACGGCTGGTTCCGGCACGTGGAGATGCCGCTGCCGGCGCTGCTGGCGATTCAATCCGGCTTCGGCAAACTGCGCTACGCCACCCTCATGGGCATCAAGAAGGCCAGGACCAAGGAGGTCAAGAGACTCACGGCGGCGGATCTGGGCGTGGTTGCCGAACCCGCCACGGTGACGCTGGACCGCGTCTACGTGCCCGAGCGCGGCAAGCGCGCGCAGATGATCGAAGGCACGGCGCGGGAAGTCGCCGAGCGCCTGGTGGAAAAACTGCGCTTCGAGGCGAGGGTGCTATGAGCGTGCTCGCGATATTGGAACAGCGGCCGGCTGCGGATGGGCGTGCGGAGTGGAACCGCATGTCGTTCGAGACCCTGGCGGCGGCGCAGCAAATGGCCGCCGAGCTGAAGACCACGGCCATCGCGGCTGTGGCGGGTCACGGCGTCGAAGCGCTGGTTGGCGAGTTGGCCGGGCGCAAGCTCAAGGCGGTGTACGCGGTGGAGCACGAACTTCTGCGGCAGTACACGGCCGATGGCTTCTCCAAGGCGCTGCGGCAGTTGATCGAGCGCGTGGCGCCGCGCTTCGTGCTGTTTCCGCACACTTACCAGGTGCGCGACTTCCTTCCCAAACTGGCGGCGTCGATGGGCCGCGTGGCGGTGAGCGACGCCGTGTCGCACCGCATCGAGGGCGGCCAGGTGGTGCTGGTGCGGCAACTGTACCAGGGGAAGGTGTGCGTGGACATGCGCTTCGCGGGCGAGGCGCCGCACTTCGCGTCCTTGCAGGCGGGGGCCTACCGCGCCGACCGGGCGGAGGAGGGCGAGGCGCCCGTGAAGACCTTCGCGCCGAAGCTGGCGGCGGGCGACATTCGCACCAGGCCGCTGCCCATGTTCCGCGAAAGCGAACGCAACGTGGACCTTACCGCGGCGGAGATCGTGGTGTCGGTGGGCCGCGGCATCAAGGACGCCGAAAACATCCCGCTGGTGGAGAAGTTGGCGCGGGCGCTGGGCGCCGAACTGGCGGCGTCGCGGCCCATTTGCGACGCCGGATGGATGCCCATCGCGCGGCAGGTGGGCAGTTCCGGGCAGACGGTGGCGCCCAAACTGTACGTGGCCGTGGGGATTTCCGGCGCCATCCAGCACCTGGTTGGAATGAAGGGGTCGCGCACGGTGGTGGCCATCAATAAGGATCCCAACGCGCCCATTTTCGAAGTGGCCGACTACGGCGTGGTGGGCGACCTGTTCGAGGTGGTGCCGGAACTGACGGCGGCGATTGCCAAGATCAAGTAGGGCGGGCTGCCGGATTCTGCTTGCAAATGGGCCTGGACTGGACTAGACTAAACTAAGGAGACTAAGTCCTGTATGGGAATGACTACTATCAACATCCACGAAGCCAAGACGCATCTGTCGCGGCTGGTGGTGCAGGCCGCCAAGGGCGAGGCGTTCGTGATCGCCAAAGCGGGCAAGCCCATAGTGAAGGTCACGGCACTGGATGCGCCGGTGGCGGGACAGAAGCGGCGGCTGGGATTCCTGGCGGGACGGATCTCCGTACCGGACGATTTCGACCGGATGGGTAGTGCCGAGATCGAGCGGCTGTTCGCCGGCAACGCATGAGGCTGCTGCTGGATACGCATCTGCTGCTGTGGGCCGCGGGTCAGCCCGAGCGGTTACCGGCGGCGGCACGAGCGCTGATCGAAGACGAACAGAACGAACTGGTTTTCAGCGCGGCGAGCCTGTGGGAAGTGGCCATCAAGAACGGCCTCGGGCGCGACGATTTCCAGGCGGACGCGCGCCTGCTGCGCCGCGGGTTGCTGGATAACGGCTACCAGGAACTGCCGATTTCGAGCGAGCACGCCGTGGCCATCGATGGCTTGCCGCCGATCCACAAAGACCCGTTCGACCGGCTGCTGGTGGCGCAGTCCATGGTGGAGGGCATCCTGCTGCTCACCGCCGACCCGCTGGTGGCGCAGTATCCGGCGCCGGTTCAGAAGGTTTGAGGGGTTGACAGGCGAAAGCGCCTGCCAACCAGCCAGCGCCGCCAAAGCCTACCCTACCCGGCCCACCCTTGCGGTAGGCTGGGAGGGTGAAACGTAGAGAGTTCCTGCAGACATGCGCCGCTGGTGCGCTGGCCTTAGGCGCGGACGCCGACGTCTCCGCGCAATCCCTGGGCGCCGCTTCGCTGGAGGACGCCTTCCGCAACCCGCCATCCACCGCGCTGGCGCGCACCTGGTGGCACTGGATGAACGGGAACATCTCGGAAATTGGGATTACCCGCGACTTGGAGGCCATGAAGCGCGTGGGCGTGAGCGGCTTCCAGATCTTCCAGGTGGGCTCGGGCATCCCCAAGGGGCCGGTGGATTACGGCAGCCCGCAACATTTCGCCCTGCTGCGCCACGCGGCGCGCGAGGCGGAGCGGCTGGGCCTGGAATTCGCCATGCACAATTGCCCGGGGTGGTCGTCGAGCGGCGGCCCGTGGATCACGCCGGAACTGTCCATGCAGTCGCTCACCTGGACGGAGACGTTCGTGGTGGGCGGGCAGAAGGTGAGTGTGGCCCTCGAACGCCCGCCGGCGCGGCGCGATTACTACCGCGACGCCATGGTGCTGGCGGTTCCGGCGGGGGCGGGCGAAACTGTGCGGCCCACTATGCGGCCGCTGGCGGATAGCCCCGTCACGTTTCTGGAGTTCGCCGAACCCATCGAGGCGCGCAGCGTCACGGTGTACTGGGAGCCGGCCGCCGCACTCCCCGCCCGGCCCGGCAGCCGCTTCGGCGTGCTGGCGGTTAGCGACGATGGCAAGGCGTACCGCAAATTGGCCGATCTGGAAGAGGCCCCGGCGCCGGGCCGCAGCGGCATTCAGCCATATCCGCTGACGGCCAGTTTCCCCGCCGTGCGAGCGAAGTATTTCCAGATGTCGGCGTCGCAGCCGATGCGCATCGTGGACGTGCGTTTCTCGGCCGCCTCGCGCATCGCCAACTGGGCGGGTAAGGCCAGCTTCGGCGGCAAGGCCAACACGCCGGCCGCGGCCACGGCCACGGTCGAAGTGGGTGGCCGCTTCATCGAGGCGGCTTCGGTCATCGACATCACGAGCCACATGAACGCCGCGGGCCATCTGGATTGGGCGGCGCCAGAGGGCGACTGGGTGATCCTGCGGATCGGCCACACCACAACGGGCGCCATCAACAGCCCGGGCCCGGACGGCGGTGTGGGTCTCGAGTGCGACAAGTTCAGCCGCGAGGCTTACGAATTCCACTTCGATCATTTCTTCGGGCCGATTATGGACGCCATCGCGCCGCTGGCCGCCAAGGGCATGGCGGGCGCCACCATCGACAGCTACGAGACCGGGTTGCAAAACTGGACCGCGAAATTCCCCGAGGAGTTCCTGAAGCGCCGCGGCTACGATCTGAAGCCCTACATGCCCGCCATGTTCGGCCGCGTGGTGGGCTCGCCCGAGATTTCCGACCGCTTCCTGTGGGACATCCGCAAAACGCAGGCCGAGCTGATGCAGGAGAACTACTACGGCGAGTTCCAGCGCCAGTGCCACAAGCACGCGATGAAGGCGTTCATCGAGCCCTACGACCCCGGCAATTTCGACGAGCTGCCCACCGGCCAGTACTCCGACATGGTGATGGGCGAATTCTGGCTGGGGCAACCCAACCAGCACAGCATCAAGCTGGTGGCCTCGGTGGGGCACGTTTACGACAAGAAGATTATCGCCGCCGAGAGCTTCACCAGCTCGTCGAAATGGCAGGAGCACCCCTATTGCATGAAGACCACGGGCGACTTCATGTACACGCAGGGGCTGAACCAGTTCGTATTCCACCGCTACTGCCACCAGCCGCATCCCGACGCGCGCCCCGGCATGACCATGGGCCCGTGGGGCTGGTTCTTCGACCGCACCAACACCTGGTTCGAAACGTCGTCGGGGTGGCTGAAGGGCTACGTGGCGCGCGCGCAAAGCATGTTGCGGCAGGGCGCGTTCGTGGCCGACATATTGTATTTCGCGGGCGAGGATTCGCCACAGGTTTCGCCCACGCGGGCGCAGCTCGACCCGCCGCCGCCCGCGGGGTACGACTGGGACACCATCGACGCCGAGGCCATTCTGACGCGTGTGAGCATTGTGGACGGGCGGATCTCGCTGCCCGGCGGACAGACGTACAGCGTGCTGGTGCTGCCGCCGCGGAAGAAGATGTCGCTGGGGCTGCTGCGGAAGATCCGCGATCTGGTGAATGACGGGATGAAGCTGGTGGTGACGTCGCGGCCGGAGGAGACGCCGGGGTTGACGGAGTACCCGGAGTGCGATGCGGAAGTGAAGCGTGTGGTGGGGGAGGTGTGGGGCGAGTTGGACGGGAAGGCGGTGACGGAGCGGGCATGCGGCACGGGGCGGGTGTTTTGGGGTCTGGACGCGGAGAAGCTCGGCATTACGCAGGACTTTACGGTCAGCTCCTGGCCGGCGAATGCGTCCATCCACTGGATACACCGGCGGGTGGGAGACGCCGACGTCTACTTCGTGGCGAACCGGCGGAGGGAGTCCGCCGATCTGGAGTGCCAGTTCCGGACCGGCGGCAAGCAGCCTGAGATCTGGGATGCGGCGACGGGCGAAATTGCCCGGACGCCCTTGTTTGGAGCCTTCAGCGGCCGGACTTCGGTGCGAATGCACATGGAACCGGCGGGATCCAGATTCGTGGTGTTCCGTTCGCCGGCGGTGCCGCCGCAGGGTCGAGCGCGGAGGGGCTTTGGCGCCCACTCCCTCGATGTGCCCCAACCGGCCTCGGGCAGCTTCACGATCAGCCTGTGGGTCAAGCCGGAAATGGACATGGGGCTGCCGCAAGTGGGCGGCGGCGGACCCAACACCAGCGCGTCCGGCGGCATGATAAACCCGACATTCATTTTCTATCCGCCGGCCGCCGGCAACGATGCGGCGTGCGGACTGGCCGTGGCGCGCAACGGACTGGCGCTGTATGAGCGAACGACTGGCAATCCGATCCCCGTGCTGGTGGCGCGCATGCCAGTGGCCGGGTGGATACACGTGGCGGTGGTCTACAGGGACAACACACCATCGCTGTATGCCGGCGGGAAGCGGGTTGCGGAGGGCAAGAGATCGGACCGGACTGTGCACGCGATCCTCGCGGCGTCGCAAGATGCGCCTATGGACTTCATGGGGCAGATGACCTTGCCGGTGATTGCCCCCTCCGCGCTCGACGACCGCGGTGTCCAACAACTCGCGGCTGCAGGGCTGCCCGATCCGGAAGAGCCACCGGCATTCGAACCTTCCGGCGGCGCGAAAGCGGGACTCCTATTCTGGCAGGACGGTGCTTTCAACGAGGGCGGCAAGCCGCTCCAAATCGCCGGCATCGGCGCCTCCATCCTCATCCCCGGCCCCTGGACCGTGACCTTCCCGCCCAACCTGGGTGCGCCGCCGCGGATCGTGCTCCCCGAGCTGAAATCCCTCCACCGTCACGAACTCGACGGCGTGAAGTACTTCTCCGGCACGGCTACCTACACCACGCGATTCCAGGTGGCCGCCGATGCCACGGCCAATGGCAAGCGCCTCTACCTCGACCTCGGCCGCGTCGAAGTGATCGCCGACGTGCGCGTCAACGGCAAGCCGGCGGGCAATCTCTGGAAGTTCCCCTACCGCACCGAAATCACCGCGCTGGTGCGGCCGGGCGAGAACACGCTCGAAATCGAAGTGACAAATCTTTGGCCCAACCGGCTCATCGGCGACGAGCAGCAGCCGCCCGAGTACGAGTACGCCGGTACTACGGGCGGCATTAAGGCTATCCCGGAATGGTACGCTCAAGGGAAGCCGAAACCGCCCAGTCCGCGGGTCGCGTTCGCCACCTGGAAATGGTATTCACAGGACGATCCACTGCTGGAATCCGGTCTTTTAGGGCCCGTGAAACTGCGAACGGCCATTCGGAAAGATGTGGAGTAGCAGGTTTTGGGCGGGTCGCCCGGTTTTCGGTATCCGTTACGATTTGACTTGGAACTCTTAGAACTTTACAATTAAGCTGGGTTAAGCCGGGAAGATATGTCTGACAATAACGCCGCGTGGAGCGGCACCACGTCCGAGTCGGGTATCCCCATCACATCGAGGATCAGGATCGTCGTGGCCGACGATCACCCGATTTTCCGGGACGGACTGTGCAAGCTGTTGGCCTTGGAGGAGGATTTCGAAGTGGTCGCCCAGGCTTCGGATGGGCGCCAGGTGCTCGAAATCCTACAGCAGTTCGAGCCGGACATTCTTCTGCTGGATCTCAAGATGCCGGGGCTCGACGGCCTGGCAACCCTGCAACGCCTGCAAACGGCCAAGAACAAAACGCGCGTCATCGTCCTCACGGCTTCCGACGATAAGAACGAATTTGTGCAGGCCATGAAGCTGGGGACTTCGGGAATCGTCCTCAAGCAAACGGCCACCGAGTTGCTGATCAAGAGCATCCGCAAGGTGCATGCCGGCGAGATCTGGCTGGACTCGCACACCACCGCCGCGGTGATCCGCCAGTTCGTGGCGGCAGACGACATGCCGCAGGCGGCTTCAGGGGTTTCGGCGGGGGCGGGCGCGGCGGGACGGGACCGGGAGCGGTCGCCGCTGAGCCAGCGGGAACGCGAGATCGTGGCGCTAGTGGCGCAGGGTTTCAAGAACAAGGAAATGGCCGAGAAGATGTTCATCAGCGAGCAGACGGTGAAGAACCACCTGCACAACATCTTCGACAAGCTGGGCGTTTCCGACCGCCTGGAGCTGGCGCTCTACGCCATCCACAACAACCTGCACACGGGGAAATAGCCGCAATGTGGGGCGGGCGCTTCCGCCTGCCGACCCCCGCTACAGCGGCGTGGACACCGTTCCCGGCGCCTGTCCCACGCCGTACTCCTTCAACTTGTTGTGCAGCGTTTTGAGGCTGATGCCCAACACCACGGCGGCGCGGGTCTTGTTGTTGCGGGTGTGCTCGAGGGTGCGCAGAATCAGCGCCCGCTCGGCCTCCTCCACGGTGGTGCCCACGGTGAAGCGTACTACGCCGGGGTCCTCGCCCGCGGCGGCGGCGGCCTCGTGCGAGACTGCCGCGACGGACGCCGCGCGGTCCCGCAGAAACGGGGGCAGGTGGCGCGGCTCGATGGGCCCTTCGCCAGCCAGGATCACCGACCGCTCCAGCACGTTGCGGAGTTCGCGGACGTTGCCGGGCCAGTCGTGGCGCTCGAACGCCTCCAGCGTCTCCTTCGATGGGCCGGTCACTCGGCATTCGTGCTTGCGGTTGAGCCCGCCCAGCAGCGCCTCGGCCATCGCCGGGATGTCACCCTTCCGCTCGCGCAAGGGCGGCAGGTGGATGTGAAACACGTTTAAGCGGTAGTACAGATCCTGGCGCAGGCGGCCCTCGCGGACGGCTTGCTCGGGCTCCTTGTTGGTGGCGGCGATGATGCGAACGTCCACCTCGAACTCGGCGCGTCCGCCCAACCGCCGCACCTTGGAATCCTCCAGAATGCGCAGGAGCTTGGCCTGGGTCTGCATGGGCATTTCGCCGATCTCGTCGAGCAACAGGGTGCCGCGTTCGGCCAGTTCGAAGCAGCCGGCGCGGCGCTCGAAGGCGCCGGTGAAGGAGCCCTTCTCGTGGCCGAATAGCTCGCTCTCGATGAGCGTCTCCGGGAGCGCGGCGCAGTTGATGGCCACGAACGGGCCGTTGCGCCGCGGGCTCAGCCCGTGCAGCGTGCGCGCCACCAGTTCCTTGCCGGTGCCGCTTTCGCCGGTCACCAGCACGCAGGTTTTGGCGGGGCCGGCCTGTTCCACAAGCGCGAAAATCTCCTGCATGCGAGGGGAATTGCCCACCAATTCGCCCAGCGCGCCTTTGTATCCTAGTTGGCGCTCGAGGCTGCGCTTCTCCGCGCGCAGACCGGCCTGCGCACCGGCGCGGCGCAGCAGCGTCTGCAGGACGCCGGCCTGGATGGGCTTCTCCAGGAACCAGAAGGCGTCCATTTCGTGGACTACTTTCACGGCGGTCTCGACGCTGCCGTAGGCCGTGACCACGATGGTGGGCGGCATGTCTCCGTCGGCGCGCATTCGGCGCAGAAACTCGAAGCCATCCATGCCGGGCATGTTGAGGTCGGTCACCACGACGTCGGCCGGAGAGTCCGCCAGTTTGTCCAGGGCCTCCTGGCCATCGGCGGCCGTTGCGGGCGTCATGCCCCAGGCGGAAACCATGGCGGCGAGGCCGTTGCGCTGGGCGGCTTCGTCATCGACAATCAGGACTTTGAGGGGCTGATCCAAGGGGCGGCTCCAGAGACCATTATCGCCGGGGCAAGGGCGGGTTTGTAGCCCTATCTGCCAGGTCCTCCGCGCAGCTCGACGGTACAAAGTGGGGCAGGTTACAACCCGCCACGCGAGCGGAGATCGTCCTCCGGTTCCCAAAATCCAAGACATTCTAATTGGATCGAATGCGCCCACGTACCTGCGCTTTCGGGATTGGCGCGCGGGTCGGAAGGCGGGTTGACAACCCGCCGCAGGATGACATCCTGCCCCACATAAGACCGGGGCGCGGCGCTCGATTATACTGGTTTCACCGCATGCAACCCGCCACCGATACGCGCTTCTTCGGGCACCCCGTGGGCCTGGCCACGCTCTTCTTCACGGAGATGTTCGAGCGCTTCAGCTACTACGGCATGCGCGCCTTGCTGATCCTCTACATGACCCACAAAGTGGCCGAGGGCGGCCTCGGTTTCGTGGACGCCAAGGCGGGTTCCATCTACGGCCTCTACACCGCCATGGTGTATTTGCTGTGCCTGGCGGGCGGGTGGATCGCCGACACGTTCATCGGGCAGCGGCGCGCGGTACTGGCTGGCGGCATCCTGATTGCGGCCGGAGAGTTCTGCCTGCTGGCGCCGGGTGAACTGCCCTTCTACGCGGGACTGGTGCTGCTGATGATGGGCACCGGGCTGTTGAAGGGCAACGTGAGCACAATCGTGGGGCAGCTTTATCAGCCGGGCGACCCGCGGCGCGATTCGGGCTTCACCATCTTCTACATGGGAATCAACTCGGGCGCCGTGGTGTCGCCCATCGTCTGCGGCTGGCTGGGCCAGCACTACGGGTACCGGCTGGGATTCGGCGTGGCGGGCTTGGGAATGTTCTTAGGCCTGGCGCAGTATGTCGCGTTCGGCCGCTCGCTGGGCGATGCGGGAAGCCGGCCGGCCGGCGCGGGATCTCCCGAAGCCACGCGTCGTAGAAAGCGCCTCGGCCTGCTGGCGGGTTTGGGCGTGGTGGCAGTGGCTGGCGGGTGTGCTGCGCTGGGAGCGAGTGGCGTTGTTTCCATCACGCCGGAGCTGATTTCCAACGTGCTGGGATGTTTCCTGGTGCTGGTCACCGTGGTGGTGTTCTCCTGGTTGATCCTGGGAAAAGGATGGTCGCCCGAGGAGCGTAAGCGGTCCTCGGCGGTGCTGGTGTTGTTCATCTCGTCGGCGGTATTTTGGGCGGCATTCGAGCAGGCCGGCAGCTCGCTCAACCTGTTCGCCGACCGCGGCACGCGCTGCGTGGTTTTGGGCTTGGCTTTTCCATCCAGTTGGTTCCAAATGGTCGAGCCGGTGTGCGTGGTGGCGATGGGACCGCTGTTCGCCTGGCTGTGGCTCGCGCTGGGGAGCCGCGATCCCTCCAGCCCGGCGAAATTCTCGCTGGCGCTGCTTTTCAACGCGGCTTCGTTCGCCATCCTGATCCCGGCGGCGGTTATCATCGGCGGTGGCACGCGGGTCTCCGCGCTGTTCCTTCTGGGCACGTATTTCCTGCAGGCGCTGGGGGAACTGTCGCTGGGTCCGGTGGGGTTGAGCGCCGTCAGCAAACTGGCGCCGGCGCGCGCGGCAGGCTTCATGATGGGGATCTGGTTCCTCTCCATCAGCATCGGCAACTGGCTGGCTGGGAAGGCGGCCGCGCTGTACAGCTCGATGCCGCTGCCGCATTTATTCGGCTACGTGGCGGCGTTCAGTCTGGTGGCCGCAGTCGCGATGGCGGTGCTGATCCGGCCCACGGTGCGCCTGATGGCGGGCGTCAAATAGGCCATTCCCAGGCGTAGGCCGAAAACTGGCGGATGGTGCGGAAGCCCACTTTCTCGTAGAGCGCCACCGCGTCCACATTGGCGGAGGTGACGGTGAGCGAGACGCCGCGGCATCCCACATCCTTCAGGCTGATGAGCGAGCGGCGCAGCAATTCGTGGCCCACGCCCTTGCCGCGCGCGGCGCCGGACACGCAGATCTGGGTGATGTGGCCGCACCCCGCCGCCACCATGCTGGCGAGCGATATGCCGCAGAGGCGGCCGGTGACCGCGTCGAAAGAGGCGTAAGATGCTGGCTGGAAGAACAAGCCGCATCCCGGGAATTGCACGATGTTGAAGAGGAACCGCCGCGCCCCGGCCGTGCTGCGGTATTGATCGTTGACGCGGCTATCGACGTGGCCCGAGTAAGCATCGGCGATCACCTGTGCGGCCCCTTCGTGGTAATGGTCGCTCCACCGCTCGATGAAGATGGGCGCGCGCACGGTGGCTTCCCGCAGGTCGGCGGTCGCCAGTTCGGCGCGCATGAAGTTGCGGGCGTAGTGGGCGGATTCGGAAGCGAACGGCAGTTTGCGCCCCGGTTCGAAATCGAGTAGAAGGAGCTGCGATTCGACGCGGTTGATGTGGGGATGCTCGCGGATGGCGGAGAGGCCAGCGGTCATGAGCACGTCTTCGTGCCCGCTCCCGCGGTGGCCGTCGCGAACGTACAGATCGCCCACCAGGGCCTTGCTGTCTTCGAGAACGTAGTAGAGGTAGGCAACCACTTCCCCATCGTCCAGCAGCGCGCAGCCGGCGAGGGCATGCAGGTCCACGAAACGGCGGACGAGGGCGGCCGATTTCGAAAAGTCCCAGTCGAGCTGGCTGGCCCACTCGGCGGTTTCCTCTTCGAGGAGCGGCTCCATGTCGCGCGCCGTGAGACGGCGCAGGTCGACCAACTCCAGAGGTGTGTGCGCGGGATTGAGCCGGGCAGCCATTGCGGTGCTGCTATTGTACCTCTGGGGGAAGGCGGCGGTTCGCGGGCGCACCGGCGCGGGTTGCGCGACACAGAAGTGGGTGCAAAGGCAATCCACCAAGGAAACTGTCTGAATCCGAGCGTAGGTGGGCGCTAGGTTTTTGTGGGGCAGGCTGTCAGCCTGCGGCGGACTGTCAGTCCGCCTGGGCGGCATACGCAAAAGTCCGAAGAGGCGGGTTGACAACCCGCCGCAGGCTGACAGCCTGCCCCACATAGCGCCGCCAGATCCACTTCTATGCCGCGCACCCGCCGGCGCACAGCGGTTAGGTGAGCGGCCCGGTGCCGCAAACATGGGCCACCGCCATGGCAACTGGGGCTCGGGCTTTTTCCGTGGCGGGTCGGTTTCCGAGTTGGCCATCCGGACGGAACTGCCATGGACGCTCTTCGCGGGTCGGGCATGATACGGCCAACTCGGATAATGCCGGTGTTTCAAAACGGGTAAGTTACCGGACTTGCCCCACGTGAGGCTTTGGCGTACGCTGGAAAGCGTGGAAGTGCACCTCACACCGGAACAAGAAGCTCGGCTTACACTAGTGGCAGCCAACTCGGGCACCGACGCCGAGCGCTTGGTCAAAGACACCGTGTTGCGTCTGATCGAGACCGATTCCGGCGTCGGGGCCGCACCCCCCGGTAGCATCGTCGCTGAGATGCGCGCGTTACGTGCTCGCGTCAAACCCGATCCTGAAGGCTGGACGACGCGTGACTACGTCCTCCATGGCCACCGTTAGAGATGCCTCTGGTTGTCGATGCCTCCATTGCTCTTTCCTGGGCGTTGCCCGACGAAAGCAGCGTCTATGCCGAAGCGGTGTTGGCCGTCGCCGAACGCGACGGGGTTCGCGTTCCCGAACTATGGGCGCGTGAGGTTGCCAATGGCCTTGCTATGGCCTATCGGCGAAAGCGCCTGACATCCAACGATGAAAGGGCGTTTCTGGCAGCTCTCTCACGGTTGAACATCAGGGTGGAGCAGGCTCCGGCCGCCGCGACCGCAATTCATGACGGCGCCGCCGCTGCATTGCGGTATGGGCTTACCGCTTACGATGCGGCTTATGTCGACCTTGCGGCGCGCGAGGGACTGATACTTGCCACGCTCGATGCGGCGATGCGTAAAGCCGCCCAGGAATCGCGGGTCACGGTTTTCATTCCGGAATAGATCTCCACGACGGCCGCCGTCGTGCGAGGCGTCCGTTTCGAGGCGGCGGCAGGTGCATTGGCGCGGCACGCGGCGTGTTCATCTTCGGCGCATGAAATCCGACCTCTACACGAAAGCCGTTCTCACCGTTATCTTGCACTTGCCCTTGTTCTGATCGCCTGTAATCAGTATGTCCACCCGGCCGTCACCGCCCAGGCGCAGGGGCCGTTTGCTGACATTCAAGTCGGAGGCAGCAGTGGCCTTACGTTTTTCGACACGCGGACAGGTTAGATACGGCAGTACGGACACCCAAGCAGCGGGGGACCAGCGGAGCCAGAGATGAAATTCCGGATCAACAAACCGGAGGCAACCTCTCGCGAACGAATCAACGCGCTGACCTGTCTCACAAAGGGTAGGTTTCGGGACAAACCCGGCGAGCCATGAAATCGAGGCTCCCAGCGTCTCAAGAGTCAGTCCCAAAATGGCGGCCAGATTGCGGCCGAGGGAGTGCTGGGTTTGCTGTCGGCAGTGTCGCGAATTCCTGTCCCAAAAACTGGGCGACGTTTTCGCCTCGCACGTCTGGCTTTCCCGATCCTGCGAATCCACTACCCTGGTAAGTCGTCTCGTTGATCTGAACCGGGCGCGCGTCTCGGAGCGGATCAAGCCCCGTCCGGAGCCTGGTCCACTACCGCTTTTTCCACCGCGCCACCCGCAAAGGCTCTCCGCGCGGCTCCCACACCGCCGGGTCCGTGGAGCCGAACAGGGCCAGCACCGGCACCGCCGTGGCCGCCGCCCGGTGGGTGATTCCGCTGTCTTTGCCGATGAAGATGCGGGCGCCGGAAATCCAGCAGGCCAGCCGGTAGAGGTCGTCGATGCGAACGGCTCCCTCTAGCGGAGGATCCTCCGGCCCGGCGCACCAGCGCACCGTCATGCGCCGTTCCGGACCGCGCGCTACGGAGCGGAAGCGTTCGAGCGGCCAGTTCTTCGCCGGACTACCGAAGAACGGGTGGATCACGGCGCAGTACGCCGGTTCCCGAATGCCCGAATCATCTGGGCGGCAGGGGATTCGCGGAACGCCGTGCGATGGACGATCCGACAGCGTGCGCACCTGCACCAGGAGACGGTGGAGTCAAAGCCAGCCAGATCTTCCAGGAGGCGCGTGCGCGGGATTCAGCCGGGCAGCCATTGTGGTGCTGCTGTTGCACCTCCAGGAAAAGGACCGGTTGGCTTGCGGCCTCTTGCCAGGCTATGCGGTCTGCCGCGCCGCGGCGCTGACGCCACGGCGAATAAAACAGTACTTGACACTGTCGATATTCTGCCGTACCCTAAGGCAGGATGAGCGAAGAGAGAACACTCGCGGAACTGGCCGAAGCCAGCGGAATCCCGGCGCGCACCATTCGCTTCTACATCTCGCGCGGGCTGCTCGACGGGCCGTCCAAGGCTGGACGAGGCGCCGTGTACACTGGCGCCCACTTGGAGCGGCTGGAGAAGATCAAGGCTCTGCAGGCCCAGGGACGCCATTTGTCCGAGATCGCGCCGCTGGTCGAAGGGGCCCATGCCGCACCGCCGCGATATCGGTCGGAAGCCTGGTGGCAGCACTCGATTGCGGACGACGTGCTGGTCCTGACGCGTAGCGATGTCAGCCCCTGGCGCCAGAAACAGATCCGCGACGTGCTCGACGAAATGGCACTACGCCTAAGGAGGAAAGAATGACCACAGCAACCTGTTTTGCACCCATCGACCGAAGCACCGGAGAAGCGGTTCAGCTCGCCATGCAGCGGCTTTGGCTCACCGGCCAGGTATTGCCGGCGGGCGCGCGCCTCACCGTGCAGCACGTTTTCCGGTCCGCCGAGACCAAGCCCATCGAGGTCATCTACTCGTTCCCCTTACCGCGTGACGCCGCCATGCGCCGCTTCCGCATCGCCGGTGACGGGTTCGAAGCCCACTCCGAACTGCAGACGACCGAGGCCGCCATCAAGACCTATGAGGACGGCCTGGCGCAAGGGTCGCTCGCCACACTGGCGCGCCAGCACGGCGACGGAGTGATCAATCTCACGGTGGGCAACATCCGGCCCGGCGAGGAGGTGACCGTTTCACTGGAGCTGCTTGCCGGAGTGGAGTTGCGCGACGACGGGTTTCGCTTCCGGTTCCCATTCACCCTCGCGCCAGCCTACCACGCGCGCGCCCGCACGGCCGTGGTGGATGGCGAGGGAGAGATGGAACTGCCATCCGGCGAATTCGGCGACGCTATCCTGCCGCGATTCCGCCCGGATGCTTCGGCGCTTCACCAGGTCGGCTTCGAGCTTTCGGTCGCCAGTATGCTGGAAATCGACGAACTGGGTTCGCCATCTCACGCCATCCGCGTGAAGCGGGAGAGCGGCGCCGCCAGCCGCGTCGCTCTTGCGCCGGCGAAGGACGTGCCCAATCGCGACCTGGTGCTTGACGCGCATTACCGTGAGGTAGGGCCGCAGGTTTTGGCCGGCCCGGCCAAGGAAGGCAAAGGCTGCTTCGCCGCCATCGTTCCCTCCACCAGCTTCGGCGCCAGGAGCGAATCCCCGCGGCGCGTGGTGATCCTGCTGGACCGCTCCGGCTCCATGGAAGGCGCGCCGCTCACCCAGGCGGCCAAGGCGATCGAGGCTTGCCTGGCCACGCTCTCCGAAGCCGATGCCTTCGGGCTGGTGGCTTTCGATGACGCGGTCGAAACGTGCGACTCGCGGCTGCTGGCGGGCACGCGGGAAAACCGCGGCCGGGCGCACCGGTTTCTGGATAGCATCGCCGCGCGTGGAGGCACCGAGCTGGCGCGCGGCTTTCAACAGGCCGTGGTGCTGCTGGAAGGCCGCGGCGGCGACGTGCTCATCCTCACCGACGGACAGGTGGCCGGCACGGAGCAAATCCTGGCCGAGGCTCGCCAAACCAATACCCGCTTGCATTGTTTGGGAATCGGCAGCGCCAGCCAGGATCGGTTTCTGGCGCTCTTGGCGCGCGAGACCGGCGGCGTGAGCCGGTTCGTTACGCCGCGCGAGCGGGTGGACCTGACGGCGGTCGATCTGTTCGCCTCGGTCAGCCGGCCGATAGCCTCGGGTCTGAAGGCGCACGGCAACGTCGAACCGGAACCGCCATCGTCCGTGTTCGCCGGTACGCCGGTGCTGCTTTTTGGCGAGGGTGCCGACGGCGGCGAAATCGGCCTGGCTTGGGACGGCGGCTCGCTCGCCCTCCCAATCCACTTCGCCACCGGCGAGATCGGCGACGCGGTATGGCTGCTGCAAGGGGCGCGCCTGATTGCCGATTGGGAGAGCCGCTACCCCTGCGTGGAGGCTTTGGCGCCGCTCGAAAGGCGGGAACAGAGCCGGGTGGCGGCGCGCTTGCGGGAATCGAGCCAGAGGTACGGCCTGGCCAGCCGGGAGATGTCGCTAGTGGCCGTGGTGCAGCGCGCTGGCGACCGGCCCGGGCAACTGCCGGAAACCCGCGTGGTCCCGGTCGGCATGCCGCAAGACACTCAGTTTGGCGCATATTTCCAGGCTTGCATGGTGGCGCCCGATGCAGCCGCCAGGCCCATGCAGGGGGAGATGTCCATGCTGGCGCCGATAGCGCGGGCGCCGATGAGCCCTCCGCCCACCCCCAGTTCGGCGGCATCGGGGTCTATTGGTAGCCGCTTGCGCTCCAAGCTTCTCGGCGATCAGCCATCCGCCGACGGGGTCAATGAGCCCGAGCCGGAGGAGTCTGCGGAAGACGCGCTCATGTCTCTGGCATCGGCCATGGACTCCGATGGCGGCATGCCCGGAGCGAGCCCCGGAGCGCGCGCTTCGGCCACCGTTGCGGCACTGCTTGCGTTCCTGGCCCACGGCCATACGCCCAAGGCCGGCGCTTTCCGTTCGCACGTTGCGCGGATGGTCGAGTTTCTGGAATCGCTTGGCGGTCTGGACGCGGGAAGGCGCAAGCTCGTCGATGTGGCGCTGGCCGCGGTCCGCAAAGGCCGGGCGCCGAAAAGCAACTGGCTGAAGTTGGCACAGTCCGGCGGCGATTGTTGGGAGGATCTCGAAAAGGGGCTTGCCGGTTGACCTATTGAAGGCCGCGACCGCGTGGCGCCGCGCGGTCGCGGAACCGCGGCGCTTGGACCTCGGGAATTGGCGCTGCCGCCCGGACATCCTCCAACGCTCAGGTAGAAGTCCGTGGCGTGAACGCCGCCCGCGCCCGGCGGCAAGGCCGGGACGAAGGTGAACGGCAGCCCCAGCGAATCCACCAGGGCGCGGGATTCGGGGTGGTTGGCGCCATACCGAGAGACGATGGAGTCGAAGCCGGCCAGGTCTTCCGGCAGGCGGGCGGGACTCAGCCGGGCAGCCATTGCGGTGCTGCTGTTGTACCTCCAGGGGAAAGTGGCGGCTGGTGCGGGCACCGGCGCGCGGCGGTTGGGTGCGCGGCCCGGCGCCCCGGACATGGGCCAACGGCATAGCAACTGGGACGCCGGCTTTTCCGCGGTGGGCCGAGTTTCCGAGCAGGCATCCGGACGGAACTGCCATGGACGCTTATCGCGGGTCTGGCATGATACGGCCAGCTGGGATGATGCCGCTGTTTCACAAAGGGTCCCTTGTGCGACAACACGGGAGACCGTCCTGGCGTTGTTTCCGCAAACCCCGTTTCTTGGCCGCGATGCTGCTGGACGGCGTTAGAATAGACGTATATTTGGAATTTCGGATGTGCTTATGGCGTTACTCTCGTCGACGGAGCGCAAGAGATCCCCAATGAAGTGTCCGCATTTGACCGTTCTTTTCTGCATGACGGCCGCCGCCGCAGCAGCTCAATCTCCGGCAGCCGCGCCGGCGTTCGAGGTGGCGTCGATTAGAGCCTCTCCACCGATAGATACCTCAAGCGGGCCGCTCTCCTTCGGCCCTAGAGGTGGGCCTGGAACCGAGGATCCGACGCGATACACGTGCAACTTCTGCAACATATCCGAGCTTGTCTCGCAAGCCTACAACCTGCCGGAATACCGAGTATTCAGTGCAAAGCGCCTTCCGATGGATCGATTTCACATCGTTGCCAACGTTTCGGCAGGGGCAACGCGCGATCAGTTTCGGGTGATGCTTCAGAATCTGCTCGCGGATCGTTTCGGGCTCAGGGCTCATCGCGAACTGCGCGAGATGGAGATGTTTCGACTGCTAAGATCCCCGGGTGTTCTCAAGTTGAAACCTCATATCGACGGGGCTTCCGTCGTGGTAAGGACCGATAACAGAGAGCGCGCGCCGGGATTTTACTACCGCGTACAGGCGAAGTCGATGGCGGATTTCGCGAATGTCATCGAGGGCCGGATCCATAAACCAGTTGTCGACGCCACCGGCCTGACAGGGACATACGACTTCGATGTCTGGTGGGCCTTCGAGGATCTGGCGGCGGATTCCAGCTCCGACCCAAATTCCCCGACGATGCTTTCGGTCATACAATCGTTGGGGCTGCGGCTCAACTCGCAGAAAGGACAGGTCGAGGTGGTGGTCGTTGATGACGCCAAAAGGTCGCCGACCGAGAACTGACCCGCAAGGGACAAGAACCGGCACCGGGGTTCATAAGTGGACTTATCGGAGAGTAGCGGCACCTTGCCACCTGTGTCTCGCAAACGGTAAGTTTCGGGACAGACCCGGCGAGCCCTGAAATCAAGGCTCCCAGCGTCCCAGAAGTTAGTCCCAAAATTGCCGCCGCGGGAGTGCTGGGTTTGCTGTCGACAGTGTTGAGAAATCCTGTCCCAAAAACAGGGCGACGTTTGCGCCACACCCGTCGGGCTCTCCCGATTCTGCGAATCCAGTTCGCTGGCAAGTCGTCTCGTCGATCTGAACCGGGCGCGCGTCTCGGAGCGGATCGCGCTATCCGGAGCCTGGCCCGTCACCGCTTCTTCCAGCGCGCCACCCGCACGCGCTCGCCGCGGGGCGCCCACACCGCCGGATCCGTTGGCCCGAACAGGGCCAGCACCGGAATCCCCGTGGCCGCTGCCAGGTGGGTGATGCCGCTGTCATTGCCGATGTAGATGCGGGCGCCGGAAATCCAGCAAGCCAACCTGTAAAGGTCGTCAATGCGAACGGCGCCTGCCAGCGGCGGGTCCTCCGGCCCGGCGCACCAACGCACCGTCACGCGCCGTTCCAGGCCGCGCGCCACGGAGCGGAAGCGTTCGAGCGGCCAGTTCTTCGCCGGGCTGCCGGAGAACGGGTGGATCACGGCGTAACCCCCCGGCTCCTGGATGCCCGAGTCTTCCGGGCGGCAGGGGATTCGCGGAACGCCGTCCGACGCGCGATTCGTCAGCGTGCGCACCTGTTGCAGGTAAAAGTCCGTGGCGTGAACGCCGGCGGCGCCGGTTGGCAGGGCGGGGAAGAACGTGAACGGCAGCCCGAGCGAATCCACCAGGGCGCGGAACTCGGGGCGGTTGGCGCCGTACCAGGAGACGATGGAGTCGAAGCCGGCCAGGTCATCGAGCAGCCGGGCGGGCGGGTCGGTGACGCCCAGCAGGTCCAGGCCCGTGGAGGCGATGCCGCGGGCGCGCTGGGCGAAACGCACCAGGGGGACGTGGGCGCTGGCGGTCCAGATTTCGAGATAGTCGCCCGGGCCGGGGCCTGCCAGGCACTCGAGAGCCGGCAGTGAGACTATGAAATCCCCGATGGCGCCGGGGCGAATGGCGAGCCTGCGCACGACGCTTCAGTATGGCAGAAACAGAAGCCCAGGTGAATGTTTTATCCACACGGAATTCAGGCCCTTCGCGCTGTAACCTAATGTGAACGCTCGAAATAATTACTGAGGAAATACCCCCGAAACCGGGACATTCGCAATTGACGAAAAGCGCGATTTCCCGCATATTAGGGAAGGTTCCAAGAGGTTTGAGGAACAGCAAGCCTCCGGAAACGTAGCGGACCTGGAACGGTGATCCGCAGCCCCAATCCTAAAAGAGCGAGGGCTGCGGGGAGCGATGGGAGATCGGGCGGATTCGGAAGGCGGGCCGAAGGGCGGCGGAAAGGGCTGAACGCTTCGATCCCGACGGGGGTAAAATCCCGAAAGGGGAGCGGAGGCCGTGGAAGCAGTCCGAGGCGCCCGAGGGCGGAGACGCAACGGGCCAGACGCAAGGAAGCCGCCGCGACCGGGGCGAACCGGTAGCGGGGGTGGAGCGGGTGGCCGAACGGGCGAGGAAGCCTGAAGGTGTGGCAGCGAAGGAGTAGGCCAGGACTGTTGACCCTGGAATGGGGGCGTCGAGAGGCGCCGTTGTTGCAGGCGAGGGAAAGGCTGGTCCGAGTTGCCGGTCCCGTCAGGGAGAGCGAAAGCAGGCTGCGGTGCGCTGGGAGGCTTTGATCCCGGTGCCGGCGAAACCGGTGCCAGGGGAGCGGAACAGCGAGGCACCCGGCGCTTCCGGACGCGGTGTTCGGTGCGGTGCATGCCCGCGGCGAGCCAGGCTGTGAATCGGGTCACTTGGAACCTTTCCTTTTTTTGGAAGCGATTCCCTGACCCAAAGCCTCCTGGTTTGGCCTACCGGCTGGCCGTCTGCGGCTGCGGCGCCTTGTGCTGCGCGGTATAGGCGTCGAGGAACTCCGAGAACTTAGCCTGCAAGGCCAGGCGCGCCTGGTTGCCGCGGCCTACTTGGCGATCTTCGATCTGGCGCACTGGCAGCAGGTCGCGCGTGGTCGAAGTGATGAAGACCTCTTCGGCGGATTCCAGGTCGGCTGGAAACAGCGTCTTCTCGAGGATGCGGATGCCGGGCACGCGAACTTCCTCGAGGATCACTTCCCGCGTGATGCCGGGGAGGCAGCCCGAGTCGAGCGGCGGCGTCCACACCTCGCCTGCCGAGGCCGCGAAAATGTTGGCTGAGGTGCACTCGGAAACTTCGCCGCGCTCGTTGAGCAGGATCACTTCATCGAAGCCGCGGTCGTGAGCCTCTTCGTACCAGGTGAGGTTCATGGCCCACGAGAGCATCTTGGCGCCGGCGAAAGGGCAGGCGGCGTGGCGCCCGTTGGCCTGGTAAGCCAACTTGACGCCCGTGCCCCAGTTCTTGGTATTGGCAGTGAGCGCGATCAGGTCGCTCGCACGGCCGTTCGAGGGGCCTTCCCAGATGCCGCCGCCGTTGCGCACGATGGCGATGCGCAGCGTGCAATCGGGGGTCCCATTGGTCTCCAGCAACTCCAGCAGTTTGGCGCGCACGGCCTGGGGATCGGCCGGGATAGGGACGTGCAGCCGCTCGGCATCGCGGGCGATCCTCGCCCAGTGCCGCTCGAAGGCGAAGGGAACGCCGTCGGCAACCCGCAGGGTGCTGAAGACGCCCCACCCGGAGAGCAGACCGATTTGCCCGGGGGAGAGCGTGAGTTCGCTGGCGTCGCAGATGTCCTGATTGTGAAGTACGAAACGGTGGATCACAGGGCCATTTTAGCGTCTATCGCGCGGACGCGGGCCTTCGCTCGCTCCATCCGTTGATACAATCGGGTGTGCCGCCCACAATGCGATCGCGAGCCGTGGTCCTGTCCCTGATCGCCGCGCTGGCGGTGCTGGCGTACGCGCCGCTATTCACCCAGCCGTTCGTGCAGGACGACTACCCCGATATCGAAATGGCGCGCATGTACGGCGCGCCCTCCGGCCTGGGCGTGATGCTGGCGCACCCCATCTTCCGCTACCGCGCCACCTGGTGGGTGCTGGCCTACTGGACCGATCTGCTCTTCGGCTTCTCGCCCCTGCCCGCCTACTGCGTGGCCATTGCACTGCACATCGCTTGCGCGTGGCTGGTATACGCGCTGGGTGCTTGGAAGGCCATCGGGTGGCGTGTCTCGGCGGACGCCGCGGCGTTCTTCGCGGTTTACGAAGGCCATCAGGAAGCTGTCATGTGGTACAACTCCGCCCACGAAGAGCTGCTATTCCTGTTCGGCGTGATCGCCTTTCTGGCGTGGGTGAAATTTCTGGATGGCGGCTCGTGGCGCTGGTACGTCGCGGCACTTGTGGCTTTCCCGCTGGCGCTGTTTTCGAAGGAAACCGCCGTGGTGTTCGCGGCCCTGCTGCTGATTCCCATGGCGCCTGCCGGGCGGCGACGCTTCGGATTGTGGCTGCCCTTCGCGCTGATGGCGGCAACCGAGGTGTGGGTGCTGCTGGGCGTGCGCTCCTACTCATTCCGTTTCCACGACGGCAGCTTCTCCATCCACGCGCCCTTCTGGATCACCTGGCCCGAAAGCTACTTCCGCTTGCTGTGGGTCTGGGGCCTGCTGGCGCTCGCGGCGTTGCTCGTCTTCCGCGCCGTCGAGCAGCGCCGCGCGGCCCTGATCGCAGCCGTTTGGATCGGCATGGCGCTGGTGCCCTACAGCTTCATCACTTACATGCACCGCCTCCCCAGCCGCCACACCTATCTTGCTAGCGCCGGCTTAGCCCTGCTGGTGGGCGCGGGATTCGTGGCCCTGCGCGACCGCGTGGGGCTGCGCTGGGCGATGGCGGCCGCCTCGCTCGTCATCGCCGTGAACGTGGGCATCCTGTGGACTAAGAAGCGCCAGCAGTTTCTGGAGCGCGCCGCGCCCACCGAACGCCTCATCGAACTGGCGCGCTGGGTGAACGGGCCGATCTACATGCGATGTTTCCCCGACCCCGGAATGATTGCCGATTCGGCCATCCGCATGGAAGCCCCCGGCGCCTGGCTGATCTGGGACCCGGCGCACGCCGCCGAGGCCAAGGCCGATTTCTGCTACGTGCGGAAGTAAACGGCGCGGCGGCCGCCACTCAGCCGAGCGCTTCCGCGATTTTCCGCAGATGCTCGCGGCGGTGCAGCGAACGCCGTAGGATGTGCTCGAAACCGGCATCGACGATCCGGGCGCGCCGTTGATCTCCGATTCCCTCAACTCGCAGATCCACCGCCGCCGCGCTGTCCAAAGCCAACCGGGCCGCCTCGGAACCGGGCACAGCCTGGGAGATTGCCCGCACCGCTTCGTTTATGGAATCGATCGCTTGCGCCCCCAGCGGGGATGCATCGATCGGACCGCTCTCCCACGCCTTCAAACGGGACAGCGCCAGCCGGTCCCAGAAGGCCAGGTGGCAGAGCAGGGTGGCAACGGTCCAGCCCGATCCTACCGCGCAATGCAACCGCCGCTCGTCCAGGCGCGCGATCAGGGCGGCCAATTCCTGGCGCGCGGCCGCGTTGTCTTCGATGAAGGTCCTGTCTCCCATCGTTCCTCCCGCGGTCTCGCGCCAGTTCATCAGGCCGCCGACCCGCTAGCGCCTGGTGCCCGTTCGAATGCGGCCCGGATTTCCTGGATCTGCTCCGCGTGCCTTCGCGGATGTACCGAAATAATAAGCAGCATCTCACGGCAATTGACCGGCCCGGGAATGAGGGGGTGATCCGTGATCGGGGAGCGGAGATCCCCCTCCTGCCCAACCACCCATTCGATCGTTCGCGTCCGGACGGCGGAGAAACTCGCGACTGCATCCCGCAGATGGAGATAGCGGCCACAAGGTCTGGCAACTGGAGGCGATTCCATGCGCGCGGTTCGATCCACTCCTCTTTTCAAGATTCTGCTCTCCCGCGCCGAGTCCACCGAAGCGGATTCCGCGGTTCGGGCGGCCAGCATCCTGCCGAGAAGAAACTCCTCCGCCGCCACAAGGTGTTCCACGCATTCGAGGATCGACCACGCCTCCGGCGCGGGCTTCCGCGCGGCCATCCGCTCGTCGACTCCCGCCAGCGCTTCGGCGAGCGCCATCCGGCCCTCATCGAGCCGGGCAAGGATTTCCCGCTTATCGGTATCAGGCATGTCCCGATTATTCTACCGCTGGCAACTTCTTCTGAAACAGCACCACGTCGAACTCCCGGCCGAACTTCGTCCCCACCCCGCGCAGCGTTCCCGCTTGTTCGAACCCGGCCCGGCGGTGAAACCGCAGGCTCTCCTCGTTGAGCGAGGATACACTGGCGATCAGGTTTCCGATCCCCATGGCGTGGGCCGCCGCCTCGAACTGCGCCAGAACGCGGCTGCCGATGCCGCGCCGGGTGTGTTCCGGCAAAAGGAAGTAAGTGACCTCCGCCGTCCGCCTGAACGTGCCGGCTGAGTGATACGGGCGAAGCAATGCAAACCCCACCGCTTCGCCGGAGGCGGCCTTCACCGCAACCGCGGGATAGCCCTGGCGCAGGGCCAGCAACCGGTCGAAGAACTCCTCTGTGACCGGTTCTTCGGGATAGGCTGCGAAGCTGGAGCCTACGAAGTGATTGAAGATAGCGGCGACAGCGTGCCGGTCGCCTTCCGCAAGATCGGTGAGGTTGTAGTCCATTTACTTTGAATCTATCATCGCCGTGGCAAGCTATTTCAGTGCAGCAAGCCGGCAAGCACTAACTCACGGCAGCGCTGGCCGCGGGCTCCTGCCAAGCCCCTGCCATAATGAAGCGTGGACAACCCCTGGCTGGCTATCCCGCTCGCAGACTATGAAGGCCACATGGGTTCCGCAGGTGTCGCCCAATTGGAGGCGCTGGCGGAGTTGTTCGATTGCGTATTGCGGCGGACGCGGCCGCAATCGGTGGTCATACTGGGTGTGGCCGGCGGCAACGGTTTGGACCGCATCTCGCCGGAGGTCACCACGCGGGTGTGCGGCCTGGACATCAACCCGCGGTACCTCGAATCCGTGCGGCGGAGCTACGGCAATCTGCCCGGCCTGGAGTTGCATTGCGTGGATCTGGCCAGGCAGCCCGTGGAGATGGAGCCGGTCCTCCTGGTGCACGCCGCGCTGATCTTCGAGCACGCCGGACTGGACGGTTGCCTGCGGAATGCGGTCTCGCTGGTTGCCCCGGGTGGTAGCCTGTCGGTGGTTTTGCAGATGCCCAGCGCCCAGGCGCCAGGCGTTGGCGTGAGCCCATACCCGTCGGTGCAATCCCTCAGCGCGGAGTTCCGCCTCATCGACCCGGCGCGGCTTCGCGGCGCGCTCGGCCAGCACGGTTTCCGCCAGGCGTGGGAGACGGAGCGTCAACTGCCCGGCGGCAAGGCCTTCTGGATGGGCGTGTTCGACGGGCCGTCTACTTGAAGCCGCCCGCCAGGATCGCTGCCAGGGGCGTTACTTCCACCTCTTCCTTGATCCGGTACGGTTCCTTGCCGGGGTACACCAGCATGCGCCGTGTCGCCTTGATGTCTTCGCAGGCCACGTGAAAACCGCGGCTGGGCGTCGGGCTGAGAGACCGCTTCACCTCCACGGCCCACAATTCCTGCGAGCCAAGTTGCATGACCAAGTCGATCTCGGCGCCCGCCGAGGTTCGATAGAACCACGCCTCGGTGCCTGGCGGAGCCGCGGCCACCAGGTTCTCGATCACGAAGCCTTCCCAACTTTCCCCGGCGATAGGGTGGCCCAGCAGGTCCTCTCTATCCTTTATGCCCAGCAGCGCGTGCGTCACCCCGCTGTCGCGGACATAGACTTTGGGCGACCGCACCAGCCGCTTGGCCGCATTGGACGCCCAGGGTTGCAGGCGCCTCACCAGCAGCAGGTCCACCAGGATGTCCAGGTATCGCGCCACGGTCTGCCCGCTGACGCCAAGCGAGGCCGCGATGCGGGCGGCGTTCAGCATCTGCCCCTGGTTATGGGCCAGCATTCGCCAGAAGCGGCCCAGGGTCTCCGAGGGGATGCGCGGCCCGAGCATGGGGATGTCGCGTTCCAGGTAGGTCTGCACAAACGCGCGGCGCCAGTCCAGGCTGGCCGCGTCGTCGGGCGCCAGGAAGCTGTCCGGGAAACCGCCGCGCACCCATAGCCGGTCCATGGCCTCCGGGTCGCCGGCATGCACCTCGCCCAGTATAAGGGGCGTCAACTCCAGATAGGAAATGCGCCCCGCCAGGCTCTCCGCCGATTGCTTCAGCAGTTCGACCGATGCCGAACCCAGCAGCAGGAACTGGCCGTGGCGGATTCCTTTACGCCGCCGCTGGTCGATGAGCCCGCGCAGCACCTGGAAGATCCCGGGTGCGCGCTGGATTTCGTCGAGGACCACCAGACGGTTCTCGTAGGCCGACAAATACGATTCGGCATCAACCAGCTTGGCCGTGTCTGACGGCAGCTCCAAATCCAGGTAGGTTGCCTTGTCGCCCAGTTCGTCGGCGATGGCGCGGGCCAGCGTTGTTTTGCCGGCCTGGCGCGGCCCGATCAGGCCGACTGCGGGGAACCGCCCCAGCAAGTCATTGAGCCTGGTCGTGGCCGCCCGGGTGTAGGTGCTCTCGATCATGATTCCTAGCAATTATGCCATGTCTTGGAACATTTGCAAGGATAAATCAAACATCCCACTTCTTCCGCTCATTCTACAATGGTTACGTGCCCCTCGAAACCCTTGTACTCGCCTCCCAATCGCCCCGGCGCGCCGAACTCCTCCGCCAGGCCGGCATCCCCTTCGTTGTCCGCGTAGCGCCAGTGGACGAAACCCCGCAGCCGGGCGAGCGGCCCGAGGACTACGTGCTCCGCCTGGCCGAGCGGAAAGCCATGGCAGTGGAGGCGGCGCCCGAGGAGATCGTGCTGGGCGCGGATACCACCGTGGTGGTCGGCGGCGCCATGCTCGGCAAGCCTTCGAGCCCCGCCGAGGCGCGCCACATGATGGCGCTGCTTTCGGGGCGCCGCCACGAGGTGCTCACTGGGATCTGCCTACGCCACCAGGCTAAGGTGGTGCGCGATTGGGCAGCCACACACGTGTGGTTCAGCGCCATGAGCCGGCGCGAGATCCGGCAGTATGCCGCCTCGGGCGAGCCCATGGACAAGGCTGGCGCTTACGCAATTCAAGGGTTGGCATCGCGCTACGTGGAACGGATCGAGGGCTGCTATTTCAACGTGGTAGGGCTGCCGGTGGCGCTGGTATACCACCATCTGCAGGTGTTGAGGAACCAGGCGGGGTTGCCGCACCCGGGCGCGCGGCCACCTCTCAACTCTTGATAACGAACCGGCTAGCTGCTTCTGCGGGCGCGGGCATGAGCCCTCTTTCCGCCCTTATGATGGTGCTTCCCGCCCTTCGCGTGGCTCCCCGGCTGCCGTGCCTGAAGCACCGGAACTGCCAGCGTCAGAGTTAACAACCCAAATCCCAGAACCTTTCGAATCATGCCGCGCATAAAACTCCTGTCTGCTCATGATTCCCGTTCACAGCCAACAAGTTGCGTAAATTTCCGGGGAAATTGTCGCGCCGCAACCGCAGTTCCAGGCCAAGCATCGAGCCCTTCTCAGCCAAAATAGTTGTGGATTATTCCGACATCCAGGTCTTATAATCTAGTTTAAGGCACCCCGTTGTGAATCCACGTTAAGTTAAGGAGGGGCGAGTTGGAAAACTCATCCACACCCGTGCGGCCCAAAGTCACTATCGACGGCAATGAGGCCGCCGCATACGTCGCGCATCAGATAAACGAAGTCATCGCCATCTACCCGATTACGCCATCATCCAATATGGGCGAGTGGGCGGATCAGTGGTCCGCCGAAGGCAAGAAGAACATCTGGGGCACCGTGCCACTGGTGATCGAAATGCAGAGCGAAGGCGGAGCGGCTGGCGCCCTGCATGGAGCTTTGCAGGCCGGATCGCTGAGCACCACCTTCACGGCCTCCCAGGGCCTGCTGCTGATGATCCCCAACATGTTCAAGATCGCGGGCGAACTCACCAGCACGGTGTTCCACATCGCCGCCCGCGCACTGGCGACGCAGGCGCTGTCGATTTTCGGCGACCACTCGGACGTGATGGCCGCGCGGTCCACTGGCTTTGCCATGCTGTCCTCGAATTCCGTTCAGGAGGTCATGGACCTGGCGCTCATCTCGACCGCTGCCAGCCTGGACGCGCGCCTACCCTTCCTGCACTTCTTCGACGGCTTCCGCACCTCGCACGAAGTCGCCAAGGTGGAGCAACTCACCGCGGACGACCTGCGCGCCATGATCGACGAAGATCTGGTAGCCGCTCACCGCAAACGGGCGCTTTCGCCTGACCACCCCGTGATCCGCGGTACGGCGCAGAATCCCGACGTTTACTTCCAGGGACGCGAAACCGTCAATCCCTTCTACCTGGCCTGCCCCACCATCGTGCAGAACACCATGGACAAGTTCGCCAAACTGGTGGGCCGCCAGTACAACCTGTTCGATTACGTGGGCGCCCCCGACGCCGAGCGCGTCATCATTATGATGGGCTCGGGCGCGGAAGTGGCGCACGAGGCCGTCGAGGCGCTGGTGGCCAAGGGCGAAAAGGTCGGCCTGCTGAAAGTCCGCCTGTACCGGCCCTTCGCCGTCGAGACGTTCGTGAAGTCGCTGCCGGCGTCCGTGAAATCCATCGCCGTGCTTGACCGCACTAAGGAACCCGGCGCCACCGGCGAACCGCTCTACTGCGACGTGATCACGGCCTTCGCCGAGATGGGCGTCAGCAAGCGCGTCATCGGCGGCCGTTACGGCCTAGCCTCCAAGGAATTCACCCCCGCCATGGTGAAGGGTGTGTTCGACGAACTGCTCAAGCCCTCGCCCAAGAATCACTTCACGGTGGGCATCAACGAAGACGTCACCCACTCCAGCCTGGCCTACGATCCGGCGTTTTCCACCGAAGTCGCGGGCACCGTGCGCGCCATGTTCTACGGCCTGGGCGCCGATGGCACCGTGGGCGCCAACAAGAACTCCATCAAGATCATCGGCGAGGAAACCGAGAACTTCGCGCAGGGCTACTTCGTTTACGATTCCAAGAAGTCCGGCGCCATCACCACCTCCCACCTGCGGTTCGGCCCCAAGCCGCTGCACTCCAGCTACCTCATCAACCAGGCCAATTTCGTGGCCTGCCACCAGTTCTCCTTCCTGGAACGCATTGACATGCTGAAGAACGCCGAGCCCGGCGCCACCTTCCTGTTGAATAGCACATTCGGGCCGGACGAAGTCTGGGATCACCTGCCGCGGCTGGTGCAGCGGCAGATCATCGAAAAGAAGCTGAAGTTCTACGTCATTGACGGCTACGAAGTGGGCCGCCAGACCGGCATGGGCGGGCGCATCAACACCATCATGCAGACCTGCTTCTTCGCCATCAGCGGCGTGTTGGCGCGCGAAGAAGCCATCGCCGCCATCAAGTACACCATCAAGAAGACCTACGGCAAGCGCGGAGAGAGCGTTGTCGCCAAGAACAATGCCGCCGTGGATGCCGCCCTCGACCACCTGCATGAAGTCAAGGTTCCCGCGGCCGTTTCCTCCAGCTTCGATCTGCGGCCGTACGTTCCCGCCGCCGCCCCCGAGTTCGTGCAGAAGGTGATCGCCAAGATCGTGGCCGGAGAAGGCGACGACCTGCCGGTGAGCCTCATGCCCATCGACGGCACCTATCCCACCGCGACCGCTCAGTGGGAGCGCCGCAACATCGCCCTCGAAATCCCCGCGTGGGACGAGAACCTCTGCATCCAGTGCGGCAAGTGCGTGCTGGTGTGCCCGCACGCCGTGATCCGCGCCAAGGTCTACGACGAGACGTGCCTGACGGGCGCGCCCGCCACGTTCAAGGCCGTGCCCGCCCGCTGGAAGGACATGAAGGACCGCAAGTACACGCTGCAAGTGGCGCCCGAGGATTGCACCGGCTGCGCCCTATGCATCGAGGCTTGCCCCGCCAAAAACAAGAGCGAAGTGAAGAAACGCGCCATTAACATGGTGCCCCAGCCGCCCATCCGCGAATGCGAAGCCGCCAACTGGGAATTCTTCCTCGGCATTCCCGAAACCGACCGCGCCGTGCTGTCTCCCAATCAGGTGAAGGACGTGCAACTGCTGCGGCCGCTGTTCGAGTTCTCCGGCGCCTGCTCGGGTTGCGGCGAAACCCCCTACCTGAAGCTCATGACGCAGTTGTTCGGCGACCGCATCCTGGCCGCCAACGCCACTGGTTGCTCGTCCATCTACAGCGGCAACCTGCCCACCACGCCGTACTGCCAGAACGCCGAAGGCCGCGGCCCCTCGTGGAGCAACTCGCTGTTCGAAGACAACGCCGAATTCGGCCTGGGTATGCGCTTGGCCATCGACAAGCAGAATGAGTACGGCCGCGAACTGGTCGCCCGGCTCAGCTCCCACCTTGGCGACCAACTCGTCCAGGGCATCCTCAACGCCGATCAAACCACCGAGCCCGGCATCTTCGCGCAGCGCGAACGCGTCCGCCAACTCAAGGACAAACTGGCCGGCGTCAAGACCCTCGAAGCCCGCGACCTCATCGGCGTGGCCGATTCGCTGGTCCACAAGAGCGTCTGGATTCTGGGCGGCGACGGTTGGGCTTACGACATCGGCTACGGCGGCTTGGACCACGTATTGGCCAGCGGCCGCAACGTCAACGTGCTGGTGCTCGATACCGAAGTCTACTCCAACACCGGCGGTCAGGCCTCCAAATCCACTCCGCGTGGCGCGGTCGCCAAGTTCGCCGCCGGCGGCAAACCGGTGGGCAAGAAGGACCTGGCCATGATGGCCGTCAGCTACGGCAGCGTGTACGTGGCCCGCGTCGCCATGGGCTCGAACGACATGCACACCGTCAAGGCGTTCCTGGAAGCCGAGGCCCACAACGGCCCGTCGCTCATCATCGCTTACAGCCACTGCATCGCCCACGGCTACGACTTGGTCCACGGGCTGGATCAGCAGAAGGCGGCCGTCAACTCCGGCTACTGGCCGCTGTTCCGCTACAACCCCGGCCTGGTGGCCCAGGGCAAGAACCCCTTCCAGCTCGATTCCAAGGCCGCTTCCATCGGGCTGAAGGATTACATCTACAACGAAACCCGCTACACCATGCTGGCCAAGAGTAATCCCGAAGAGGCCGCGCGGCTGCTGGAACTGGCCAAGGAAGACGTGGCCTCGCACTGGAAATTGTACGACTACCTGGCTCACGAACCCATGGCGGCCGTGGAGGTGAAAAAGTGATCGACCTTTCGAAGACCATCGACCTGTCCACGACCTATCTGGGTCTGAAGTTGAAGAATCCGCTGGTTGCCTCATCCTCGCCCATGTGCGCGGACGTGGGCAACGTGCGCCGGCTGGAGGATGCCGGCGCCGCCGCCGTGGTGCTGCCTTCGCTGTTCGAAGAGCAGCTCTCCATCGAAAGCGAGGAACTGGACCGTTCCATCGCCGCCACCAGCGACGTGTCCGCCGAATCCATCACCCAGCTTCCCGCCATGACGCACGCTATCGCGGGACCGGGTACCTACCTGGCCCACATCGCCAAGTGCAAAGCCGCGGTGAAGATTCCCGTCATCGCCAGCATCAACGGCGCCACCCCGGGCGGATGGCTGAAGTTCGCCAAAGAGATGCAGCAGGCGGGCGCCGATGCGCTCGAGCTGAACATCTATCACATCCCCGTCGATCCCAAGGTTTCGGGCGACGCCGTAGAGAAGCAATACGTCGACCTGGTGCGGGCCGTCCGCGCCGAGGTTGCCATCCCCGTCGCAGTCAAACTTGGCCCCTATTTCAGTTCCATGCCGAGTATGGCCGGGAAACTCGACGCCGCCGGAGTCAACGGCCTGGTGCTCTTCAACCGATTCTACCAGCCGGATTTCGACCTGGAAGAGCTGGCGGTGGTACCCAACCTGATCCTCAGCAACTCGCACGAACTGCTGCTGCGGCTCAACTGGATCGCGGTGCTCTACGGCACGGTGAAGGCCGACCTGGCCCTGACCGGCGGCGTGCACAGCGCCCCCGACGTGATCAAGGCCATGATGGCCGGCGCCAAAGTCGCCATGATGACCTCGGCGCTGCTGAAGCGCGGCATCGCCTACCTGGACACGCTGACCAGCGAACTGCTGGTGTGGATGGGCGAGCACGAGTACGACTCCATCCGCCAGATGCAGGGCAGCATGAGCCGCAACGCCGTCCCGCAGCCGGCCGCCTTCGAGCGCGCCAATTACATGAAGGTGCTGAGCTCCTACGCCATGAAGTAGGTTGGCGCGGGCCAGGCATGTAATATCCGGGCGGCGGCAACCGAAAGGTCCGCCGCCCTTTGTGTTTCCGGCCGCGGCACAGCTACTTGGTCTTATACGCGAAGGTCACGGTGGTCTCCTCGTCGATCACCAGCGGTTTCACGAAGCGGTAGGATGTGCCGGTGCGCGGCACGTCAATGGCGATGGGCAGCACGCCCGCCACTCGCTGTTTGAGGTCCAGCACGTTGGCGGGCGCGGCAGCCGGCGGTGGTGGGGCGGATGCCGAGCCCCTCCCCGGGCCGATTCCGCCGCCCGACCCGATACCCATCCCACGACCGTTGGAGGGCAGGTTGTTGATTGCGGAACTATCCGCCATCACCGTGACGCTTTCGAGCGCCGCGCCGATCTGCAACATGGCATCGACGGGCCTGGGCTGGTCCGCGACGTAATTGAGGTCAAGCTCTTGAGTATTGAAGCCCGCGGCATTGACGATTACTCTCAGGTTTCCGGATGGGAATCCCGAGACAGTCCACCTCCCGCTTGAGTCCGCTCTGGCTGATCGGGTTAACCTGGAGGCGGTATCGGTCACGGTCACCCGCGCTCCCGAAATCGCCGCGCCCGACGGATCGGTGACCGCTCCGCCAACCATGCCGGGCGCCAATATGACCGGGGCCCGGGCGTCGACGATCATGCCCGTGATTTCAGCAGCCGGAGTGTATTGCCGGCGCGCCGCCAATTCGAGGTCGCCCACGACCACCGATCCTTCCCCCGCCGCCGCATCCCACCCTCCACTCACCAGCGCCTGCGGAATCGCGTTTCCGCCGAAATCCGCCACCTTATACTTCTCCGGCAGAAACACCTCCCAATTCACCAGCCCCACCGGCATGTCCATCTTCGGCAGCGCCAACTCCGATCCGCCCTTCTTGGCGAACGGCAGCCCGGCGTGCAGGAACACGAACGACACGCTGTACTCGCCGGTCGGCCGGAATCCGGGGCGCAGCAGCGGCACGCGCTGGCCATCGGGGCCCTCGGCCGGCTTCACCTTCTCGCCCGCCACGTCGGCCGACAGAATGTTGGTTCCGGCCGGCAGCCCCACTTTGAGGAATGGCTGCGACTGGTTCTTCACCACCAGCTTCACTTCGGTGAGCGACCGGCCTTCCACGGTCACCACGGTCGTGACCGTGGCCGATTGCGCAATCGCCGCCGGCAGCGCGGCGTCCGGGAAGCGCACCCACTCGAGCGCCAGGCCGGGCGTTTCGGCCGCCTGGCGGTGGTAGCGGAACGCGGCTGTCAGCGAATCGTGCGCCAGCGTCCGCAGCACGGGGCTGGTCTCCTTCAGGTCCATGCGCTTCAGCGCGCCGCTCTCTTTCGCGGCCAATTCCAGGCTGCCCGCGCCTTCCACCAGCACCTCGCCGGTTTCGCGCTGCGTAGCCTTCACGGTGACGAACGGGACATCCGCCTTCACTGCGCCATCGATGTTCTTCTCCATGGAGATCAGGAACTGGTGGCTGCGCGCGGAGGCGCTGCGCACCTTGGCCGTCAGGACGCCGGGCTGCGTATCGCTCCCGTCCAGCGTGGGGCCGGTCACTCCGGTCACGCTGTAGCCCGCGGGCAGCTCGATTTCGAACTGCCCCGGCTCGCCTTGCACCACCGTGAGATCCACCAGCGCCACCAGGTTCACCGCCGCTTCGCTGACCGAGACCAGCGTCTTCACGTCGGAGAGGAAGCGCACTTCCCGCGGCGCCACCGGCACCACGCTCTCCCGCGCCGCCCACCAGACGGCCGCGTCGTGGCCCGGAACCAGGGTGGCTTCAATGGTTGTCTGCCCGCCGCTGGACGCGCGGCTGGTTATGACGCCGGGGCTGAGGCGCACCATGGTGCGGTCGCCCGGAACCGTGAGCGTGAGTTGCACCGCTCCGGCAGCGGGCGCCGGCAGGTTGAACGCGGCGCTGCCGGCTTCGATGCGCAGAGCCAGTCCGGTGCGCAGCGTGACCGCGAACTCGCCCGGCGCCAGCACGGCTTGCGTGGACGATGACGCCTGCTCCAGCGGCAGCTCGTGGCCCTGGCGCTGCGCGTCCAGAACGGTCATGCCCGTGACCAGCGGCACGGAGGTTTGCTGTTTAGCGAAGACCTCGCCATCCAGGTCGATGGTTCCCGTCACCGAGTCGTTGCCCGCCTGAAGTTTCAGCACGGCGCTCTTCACCGCGTAGGCGGCCGGCGGCGCCTCGGGCTTCTTGACAATTTTGGCGGCCAGATCCACCAGGCGGTTGTACTCGTCCAGCGGGAGGGCGACGTTTCCAGGGGCCGGCAGAGCGGCGGCTCCGGTTTGGGCCAAGGCGATGGCCGGCAACGCGAACACGGCGGCGAGCGTATGCAGTCTCATTTCAGGCCTCCCTTTTTCTCGTTCTGGTAGCTCAGTTCGATGTGTGGGGCCTGGTTCTCGGCGGTCAGCTCCGAGGCCAGAAACATGGACGTGCCCAGGGCAGGGAACGACAGGCCCGCCGGCAGCGCTTTGGCGCCGGTGCGGGCTTCGTTCTTAGCCTTGTACTTGTCCGCGAGCGACTGGCTGGCGGACTGCGCCGCGTTCGAGTTGAACTGCAGGAGGATGTCCTGCTGCTGGTTCTGCGCGTTGGGCCGCGCGTTCACCGAATTGGCCGCGTTGGGCTGCGCGGTGGCCGGCGCTCCGCCGAACGCGGCGGAGGACGGCCTGTCGTAGCTCTGCGGGCGGAACGGCCCGGGCTCGGGCGTCACGCGGAAGCCCGGCGGCGAATACACCACCGCGCCGCTTTTCGAAACCGGCAGGTCGAGCGCGGGCAGGGTGACAGTAGAGTGGCCGCGGTCGGTGAGCGCCGCGCCGCGCACCAGGTAGGTGATGGAAACGGCGAATGGCGCGGCCTCCTCTCCGGCCTGCGTTTTCGTGAGTGGCAGCAGCAGGCTGCCATCGGGGCCCTTGGCGGGCCGCATGGGCTTGCCCCCGAGCGTCGCGCTCCAGGCCACGCCGCCCTCGGGCAGCGTCACCTTCAGGAAATCCCGCTGCGTATTGCGCACCGCGTAGCGTGCCTCGAGCAACATCTTCCCGTCCTTGGTGATGAGCACGCGGTAGCGCGCCTCTTCGATGTTGGCCGTGAGCACGGCCTGTTGCGTGTAGCGCGCCACCTGAATGCCGAGCGAGCGGTCGCCGCCCGTGCCGCCGGGCAGAAACCGGAACGCCGCCAGCGACGGCGATTGACGCGTGGAAACCAGTTGCCCCAATTCGCTGGCGTCGGCCGGGGCCAGGCCGCTGGATTTCACGTCCTTCTGAATTTCGCCCGCGCCTTGCACCTCCACAGCCACGCCGCCCGATTCGCGCTCGGCGTCCAGTAGCCGCAGCAGTGGGATTTCGATGGCGCCCTCGCGGGCGAGTCGCGTCTCCCCGGAGATCAGAAAGCGCGTGGTCTTCGTGACGGGTTCCAGGAATCGCACGGTCAGGGCGCCATCCTTGGCCTCCCAATCGCCCACCTCCGCACCCAGCACCTGGTTGATGGCCACGGCGGCCGGCACCTGGATGCGCACTTGCGCGGCCTCGCCCTGCACAACCTCCGCGTCCACTTCGGCGTAGACCGAGGTGGCGTCCTCGCCGAGCCCCACCAGTTCGGTGAGCGACCCGCGGAAGCGCAGCGGTTCGGCGGCGCGGTGCACCTCAACCTTTCTGTGCCAGGCGAACGTGAGGGCTTCGTTGGCGCACCCGTAGGCCACCCAACGCGCGCCTTCGGCCGTATCCGATTTGGCGGTCAGCACGCCGCCCGAAACGGTCAGGTCCATGCCCTGCCGGGAGAGCGCCACCGTGGCGCTGGTGATGCCCGACGAGCTGGAGGGCAAAGCCAGCTTCTCTTCGGCCGCGGTGGTCGAAACGGGCAGCACCACGTCCAGCGCCAGCACCGAGCGGCCGGTCTTCGACAACACGGCCGACAACTGGCCGCCGGACGCCGCCGCGCCGGGGATGAGCGAAAGCGGCTTGCCATCGAGCCGCGCCTGGCGGACCAGCAGGCCCGCGGGGATGGGCACGCGCACCCAGCCTTCCTTGAGCACATCCACGGTGAGCGACGCGCGGCCGCTGGCGAACTCGCCTTCGACCTTCAGATCGTAATCGACGCGTGTCAGCGTCTTATCGAGGCGCGCCGGAGGAGCTTCCGGCTCGACAGGGAAAGCCCGCGCCCGCAGCGCGGTGTAATCGCCCGTGGGGATGACGATCCATCCCGGGGAATGGGTATCCTGCCCCCAAAGCGCCGCCACAGGCAAGAGCGCGGCCAGGTACAAAAGACCACCGGATCTTAGCATGACTAACTCCTTTCTAGAAGTGGGCACTATTGCTAAATTCCATAAGGCGGCGGAAACTTTCACGTGTGGGTGCGGCGGCACAGTGGCCGGTTATCGAGACAGGTAGTGTACCGGGTGATGCGGGTTTCTAACCTGCGGCGGGTTTGCAGCCCGCCTTCGGGGGATTGGCACCGGACGAACTGTGGCGGATCTGCGGCGGCGGTGCGCGAGACGCTGAAGACGCACCATCAATCGCGGCATAGCCCTTCCGTCTGCGCTCGTACATCCTGGCCAGCATCGGAACACAGTCGTCCACGTAATCGTAGACCTGGCCGAACCTCTCATTGTCGTGGACGGTCGGCGATAGGAGTCGCGATACTCAGGTGGCAGCCGCCGAGCTCGCGGGCGATGTCGCGGTCCGAAGTGCTGCCGAAGACGATAGGGGCCGGCGCATCAAGTTCCCGCAGAGTGTGGCGGCTGCCTGATGCATATCAGGGCGTATTCCCGACGACGCGCTAGTCGATTGGCCGCTCGGTCAGGACAATTCTCCCAATCTCGATAGACATGATGATTTTTCACTTGACACGCGGCGCGGAGTAGCTTAATCTTGAAAAATGATGATGACCGGGACGCAGTCTATTGTTACACCGCACCCGGCTCCATCGTGCATCACGCCTTCCTGCCATCTTCCAATCTGTTGCCTCTGTCGATAGCCGTCCCCGCGGTGTGATCCTGGTGACATCCAGACAGCCGAAGGTACGGCGCAACCTCTAATCAGATTTTGCAGCGTCATTTCGGCACGCTGCGGACGTCCAATCGCGTGGTGTATTCGTGCCTCTAACTCAAGGAGATAACGTGAAACTCACAAACTTACTCGCAGTGATTCTTGCCATCGCGCCGGCCGCGTTAGGACAGCCAATAGCCGGACTTTGGCAAGCAACCCTGACTACCAAAGAAGCCCAGATTTCCTTCCGTCTGGAGATCGAGGGCGAAGAGGCGGACGTACAAGGCTGGTTCTTCAACGGCGATCAAAAGGTCTACTCGACCAGCGGGCGGTTCGAACACGGGAAGCTCGTGCTCGACTTCGACCAATACGCCTCAAGACTGGAGGCCACGTTGAAGGACGGAGTTTTCGAAGGCACCTACGGCCGCTCAAAGGCGGAATCGGCCAGCGCTGGCCGAGGGCTCAACTCGTTTCGCGCCACCGTCTATATTCCTCAGCCCAAGGCGTCAGCCGCCCGCGTTCCGGCGATCGATGGCCTGTGGGAGATCCCGCTTACCCAAAGCAGGAAACACGGCGAGGCATCCTGGCGATTCGTTGTCCGTCAATCCGGGGCGGACGTCTCCGCGGCGATCCTGCGAATCGACGGAGATACAGGCGCGCTTGACGGCACCTACAAGGACGGCAGGTTCGTCCTCAGCCACTTCTCCGGCGGCCGCCCGGCGCTCCTGGAAGTGGCGCCAGCTCGCGACGGCACGCTCGATCTGGTCCTGCGCGATGGGCACCCCGAAGTGGCGCCAGGGAACCGGCTAAAGGCCGTGCGCCCGGCCCAGGCCAGGGCGCAAGGACTGCCTGTGCCCTCCGATGCCTCGCTCCACACGGGCGTGGCGGACCCGAACGAACGCTTTCATTTCCGCTTTCCGGACCTCGCAGGGAAGATCATCTCCGATAGCGACGCCCGCTTTCAGGGCAAGGTAGTCCTGGTGAACGTCACGGGAAGCTGGTGCCCGAACTGCCACGACGAATCGCCTTACCTGGCGGAGCTCTATCGCAAGTACCACGATGCGGGGCTCGAAATTGTGGCTCTGAACTTTGAGGAAGACGAGCAATTGCACGACCCCACCCGTCTGCACGCGTACGTGAAACAGTACGGAATCGGGTATCCGATATTACTTGGAGGCACGCCGGCCGAAGTGAATGCCAAGCTGCCGCAGGCGGTCAATCTGAACTCCTGGCCGACGACATTCTTCCAGGACCGCAGCGGCCGGATTCGCCGGGTCCACGTGGGCTTCGCGGGTCCCGCAACCGGCGAGTTGAATACCCTTCTGAAGCAGGAGTTCACCACCGAGATCGAGCGGCTGCTGGCGGAAACTGCGGCACCCCTGGTCTCGGAGAACCAGGGCGCTGCGCGTTAGCCGGATCGAGTTATTGCCGCCGGTGTCCGCACTGCGGCGCCAGGCATACTCAGGCTCTTATCAACTAAACCAGATTGGCAATAAGTTAGCGTCGCCGCGAGTCTATCGCTACCGGTGTCTCCACTCTCGAAGTGTGAGTCCGGCCCCGGAGTTCTTGCGGCGCGGAAAGGTAATCATATGAAAACGTTAATCCTTGTTCTTGTCGTTTCCGTTTTGGTGTTTGGCCAATCCTTCCAGGGCTCCTTGCGTGGCCGGGTAACCGATCCGGCGGGCGCCGCGCTTTCCGGTACCAGGATTGTAATTACCGACGAAGCCACGTCGGTCGCGCGCTCGACGGTCACTAATGACCAGGGCGAGTACGTGTTCACGGCGGTCACTCCCGCCACTTACAGTTTGAGCGCCGAGGCGCCGAATTTCAAGCGCACCGAGCGCAAGGGCGTCGCCGTGCTGACGCAAACCGCGGTCACGGCCGATTTGCAGCTCGAACTCGGAAAGGTCAGCGAACAGGTTGAGGTTACCGCCGATGCGCCCCTGCTCGAAACCGGCGCGGCGTCGACCGGCCAGGCGATCGACAGCCAGAAGATCACCGACCTGCCCATTCTCGGGCGCAATTCGTTCTTCACGGCCAAGCTAGCGCAGAACGTGGTGTTCGTGAACAACCCCAAGATGGGCCGCATGCAGGACCAGAATGCCAATTCCCAGGTCGCCATCGCGGGCGGTCCGGTGCGCACCAACAACGTTCTGGTGGACGGGATCTCGATCACCGACTCGAATAACCGCGCCGTCTATGTTCCATCGCCCGAAGCCGTCCAGGAGGTGAAACTTCAGGCCAGCACCTACGATGCCGAAGTATCCCGCACGGGCGGCGGTACGTTCAATTCGCTGCTGCGCTCCGGCACCAACGAGTTGCATGGCTCGGCGGTGGGCCACATCCGGCAGACCGACTGGCTGGCCAATAACTTCTTCTCGAACCGCGCCGGCCAGCCGGTTGCGGCCCAGCCATTCCGCGATTGGGCCGGGTCGCTCGGCGGACCTGTCGACATCCCCAAGCTCTACGACGGCCACAATCGCACGTTCTTCTTCGTGGCCACGGAAGCCTACCGGCAGCAGGACGGCAGCAACACCGCGCTTTCCGTTCCGACGGCCCTGGAGCGCGCGGGGAACTTCTCGCAGAGCTTCACGGCAAGCGGCGGGCGGCAAACCATCTACGACCCCCTCAGCACTACATCCACGGGCGCGCGCACTCCGTTTGCCGGCAACATCATTCCGGCGGCAGCGTTGGATCCGGCCGGGCTCAAGCTTGCCTCTTACTATCCGCTCCCTAACACCGGCACCCCATACTACGGAGCCACCAACTTCAACTTCACCGGCGGCTACCCCAACCGCGGCGACCAGTACACGTTCAAGGGCGACCAGCAGTTGACCAGGTGGCTCAGTGCGTCAGCTTCGTACGTCCATCAGAAGACCGGAGAGACCAACGCTCCTCCAACCTTTGGAAATGTGGCATCCCCTACCCAGAGCCTCCTTTACCGCCGTATCGACGCCACGCAAGCCAATGCCACGGCGACTCTGAGCCCCACCACGGTACTCACCGCCCGCTTCGGATTCAATCGCTTCTTCACGACCAACTTCCCCACGACGAGCGCGGGATTCAACCTGACCACCCTGGGACTCCCTGCATCGCTGGCGGCCGAAACGTCGGACACGGCTTTCCCCGCCGTCACCATGGGAACGCTCGCCAGCTACGGAGGCGGCACGACGACTCGCGACGTGTTCTACTCGCGTTCCTTCAATACCACCATCTCGAAATTTCTCGGCCGGCATAGCGTCAAAGCCGGATTCGATTTCCGCACGCTGCACGATTTCGGAACGCCCGCCGTCGGTCCGACCGGCCTCGGCTTTACCGACGTGTTCACGCGCGCCACGCCGCAGACCTCGACCGCCGGAACCGGCGCCGACCTGGCCACGCTGCTCCTCGGCTATCCCACCAGCGGCAGCCAGAACGTGGTCGACAAGTTCAACGACTTCGTGCGGTACTACGGCGGCTTTGTGCAGGACGATTTCCGGATCACGCCGAAACTGACTCTGAACTTCGGCCTCCGCTTCGAGCACGAAACCGGCATCCGCGAGGCCAATAACAAGCTCATTGTCGGGTTCAATCCCGCCGTCGCCAACCCACTGCAACAGAACGTTACCGGCCTGCGGATTCCCGGCCAGGTGGAATATGCGGGAGTGAACGGCAACCCCATCGAGAGCGGCAATGCGCTGGCCGTCAAGCCCGCGCCGCGCATCGGTTTCGCTTACGCGGCCGACGACAAACTGGTGATCCGCGGCGGATACGGCATCTACTGGGCGCCCGGATTCTTCAGTTTCCAGAACACCATCGGCTATTCGCAGACCACCTCCATCGTGAGTTCGACGGACGGAAACTTCCATCCCGCCGCCACGCTGGAGAACCCGTATCCGAGCGGGCTATTGCAGCCCACGGGGAACACGCTGGGGGGATTGTCGGGCATCGGCCAGGCGATCACCGTATTTTCCCCTAGCTCGCAATCGGCCGGTTACGTTCAGGAATACTCGCTCGAGGTGCAGCGGCAAACCGCGGGCGGATTCGTCTTGACGCTGGGCGCTCTGGGTTCCCATTCGCTCCATCTGAATGAGAGCGGTCTGAATATCGACCAGCTCAACCCGACTTACTTCCCGCTCGGCTCGGCGCTGACGGCCAAGGTGGCCAACCCGCTCTTTAACAATGGCGGCGTGGGTACTTTGGGTACGGCGACGGTGGCCGGCGCCCAGTTGCTGCTGCCCTTTCCGCAGTACACGTCGGTAACTCTGGCTAACTCCGATTCGGGCCTGGCTTACTACTATTCCGCCTACTTGCGGGCGCAGCGCCGCCTGGCGAACGGCCTGACGGTGCTGGCGTCGTACACCTGGTCGCGCAGCGAATCGAACGTACTGGGCGTGAGCACCGCCGGCGCAGCTCAGATAACAACGCTTGCGGGTGCGCAGAACGCCTACAACAAGAGCGCCGAGCGTAGCCTCTCCACGCAGGACGTGCCCAACCGCTTCACCACGGCGATCACTTACGCATTGCCGTTCGGAAAGGGCAAACCGTTCCTGAGAAGCGGCCGCATTCTGAACCTGATTGCGGGCGGATGGACGGCCAACGCCGTCGGCATTCTGCAGACTGGCTATCCGCTGGCCGTGACGCAGCCGAACAACAATAGCGTGATCGGCGCGAGCGTGCAGCGCCCGAACGCGACCGGCGTGTCCGCGGGCACTTCCGGTTCCACGAGCGGCCGCATCAACGGATGGCTGAATCCGGCGGCGTTCTCGCAGGCCCCGCTATTCGCCTTCGGGAACCTCACGCCGTTTCTCGCCGACCGCGGTCCCGCGCTGTTCAACTGGGACGTGTCGGCGTTCAAGGCGTTTTCCATTCGCGAGCGGGTGAAGGCGCAGTTCCGCGCCGAGGCGCTCAACGCGACTAACACCCCGTACTTCGGCTACCCGAACACGACGTATACCAACCCGAATTTCGGCAAGATCACGACGCAAGTGAACAACGCGAGGCTGATCCAGCTTGGCGCCCGGTTCACGTTCTGAATCGACTCAAGGAGAGAACAAGTGAAACTTAATTCCATTACCAAGCGTGCATTCGTATCTATGGCAGTCTGGGCTGCCCTGGCGGGTGTTGCCGGCGTTCGCCCGGCCTCCGCGCAGAGCGCCACGTCCCCGCAGCGGGCCGAAGCGCCACCCATCGTCGAATGGGTCTACCAGGCGAAGTGGGGCTACTTTGACGACTTCTACGCGTTGTTCAAGAAGTATCAGATCCCAATCCTGGATGAGGAGAAGAAAGAGGGCCTCGTCACCAGGTACATCGTGCAGAAGGGCGGCGGCCACGTCGGCGAGTCCGAACGCTGGGACTTGCGCGTCCTGATTTATTACAAGGACAAGGACGCGCAGACCAAGGCCCGCGGCGTGGCGGCGAAGCTGTTCCCGGATCGGGAGACCGTCCGCAAGGACGAGTTGGAGCGCTGGCGGCTGACTACGGCGCACTGGGACCGTCCCCTTACCGAGGTGGATCCGCACGAGCCGGAACAGCCGCGGGGCGAGTAGGCGCGATCGAACCGCAACACGCAATTCCGGAGGGTACACCTTGAAACGCAGAACATTCCTATGGAGCGCGGGAGCGGCGGTGCCGGCTCTCGCCACACTGTCCGTTCCTCCCGGTTTCGGCGAGGAACCGAAGACGCCAGGGGCGATCGCTCTCCCCAAACCGAAGATTCAGGGAGGCAAGCCGCTGCTCGATACGCCAAGCGAGCGCAAGACGCTTCGCAATATCGCGCCGGCCCACGTTCCGCTGCAGACGCTCTCGAACCTGTTGTGGGCGGCCTTCGGAGTGAACCGGCCCGACGGTAAGCGAACGGCTCCCTCGGCACGAAACGTACAGGACATCGACATTTACGTCTTCCTGCCCGATGGCGTGTACGTGTACGTTGCCGGTCCGCACGCTCTCAAACTGGTGCTGGCCGGGGATCAGAGAGGCAAGGGGCTCCGGCAGCCGCGGGCGCCCGGGTCCGCGGACCCTCCCGTTACGCTTTTCTATGTCGCCGACGGGGACAAAACGAAGGCTGCCACCGGCCGCGCGCCGGACGGGTCGGCGCTGGCCTCGTGGTCCAACGTGCACGTTGGCTTCATCGCCCAGAACGTATATCTGTACGCAGCCTCGGAGGGGCTGGCCAGTTCGTTCCGTGCGAATGTCGATCCCGATGCTCTATCAGCTTTGCTGAACCTGCGCGCGGCGCAGAAGCCGCTTTACAGCCACCTGGTGGGCTACCCGTCCGCCACGAACTGACGCCCATGCCCGAATGGTGAAACAAGGAATCCCACTTTACCAAGGAGTAAATAAATGAAACACACGACTAGCAGACTGTTACTTACCGCTGTCATCGCGTTGGCACCGGCCGCCTGGGCCGAGTCCGTCGCGGGACTCTGGAACGCAACCACCACCGTCAACGGGACCGAGATCCCTTTCAAAATCGAATTCTCCGGCAACGGGGCGAACGTGAAAGGGTGGTTCTTCAATGGCGAGGAGCACGAGTCCTCGACCAGCGGAACCTTCGAAAACGGCTCGCTGGTTCTCCAATTTGACACGTACCTGTCCGTGTTGAAGGCCACCGTAAAGAACGGCAAGCTCGACGGCGAGTACGTCTCCCGGCGCGGCGATCCACTTCCCATCCACGCGGTTCGCGGCGCGGCGCAGCCCGCATCGAAGGAGAAGGCTCCGGACATTTCCGGCCTTTGGTACCTGGAAGGCGTGACCAGCCGCAAACACGACGAGAAGGCGTTTCAGTTCGTCGTGCAACAACGCGGCGCGGAAGTCTCCACCGCCATTCTCCGCATCGATGGCGACGGCGGAACCCTCACCGGCAGCTATCGCGACGGCAAGTTCGTGCTGAGCCATTTCTCCGGCGCCCGCCCTTCGCTCGTGGTGCTCACGCCGCAACCCGATGGGACACTGGCTGTCGACCAGCTTGGCAAGTTATTCACCGCTGTCCGGCCGGAACAGGCGCGCGCCAAGGGGCTCGACCTTCCGACCGACGCCGACCTTCATACTGCCGTCAAGGACCCGAGCAAACCATTCACCTTCAGCTTTCCGGATCTGGACGGCAGGCTCGTCTCCAACACTGACGACCGCTTCCGGGGCAAGGTGCTGTTGATCAACGTGACGGGCAGTTGGTGCCCGAACTGCCATGACGAAGATCAGTTTCTGCCGGCTCTTTACGACAAGTATCGCGCCCAGGGACTGGAAATTGTCGCCTTGGATTTCGAAGAGCCCGAGCAACTTCCCGATCCGGTGCGCTTGAAGGCGATCGTCAAACAGGATGGGGCCAAGTACACCGTTCTGTTGGGCGGCGAAACCAGCTCGGCCAAGGAAAAGCTGACGCAAGCCGAAGGCTGGGACTCCTGGCCCACCACGTTCTTCGTCGGCCGCGACGGCCTTGTGAAGAAGGTGCACGCCGGCTTCCCGAGCCCCGGTAGCGGCGAGTTGTTCAACCAGACGAAGCGGGAGTTCGTAACGGAGATAGAAAGCCTGCTCGCCGAAAACCAGAGCGCGGCCCGGTAGCGGTCTCGCATTCGACGTCAACGCGCGCTAGTTCGCGTCGAAGCCGCTCTCTTATCCGTCATTGAGGAAGGGAGCCGGGGTCTCGTTGGGAATGCGCGGGAGTTCGATCCGGCGCTCCTTGACCTTACCGGCCGATAGAGGCAACCTCCTAGGAGATCCGCACGGAGGCGGCGGGTGTGGTAATCCGGCTGGCGGAACGCTTCCAACAGGTGCCGTTCCGCCATTCCGGTCTCAAATGTGTAAAGCAGCGTGCGGTGGTGGAGCAATGCGCGCGAGCCTCTGGGCGCGCGTTGGCTCAATGGCGCAATCGGTGTGACCGCCGCCGAGCCGCTCGATGATAACCTATTTGCTGCCGGAGGTGGCCCGGTGCATCCGCGGCAATGTGTCAGCCGAATTGATCGGGATCGCTCACATCGAGATGACGCTCGCGCTGGACTCAGCCGCGTTGCAACGTGCCGTCCTGAGCTTGGTGAGTACGGAGGCGGGGCCCGCGCTGTCGCATACTCTGGAGCAGAAGCTGTCGCGTGGAGGGTTGCTCCCCGGCCCGCGCTTCGCACCGCCGTGGAAGCGGCCCTGGCGGCGACCCACGCCCACGCATCGTTTCGGCAGTATTGAGGCGTGAAACGGAGAGGATTATGAGAATGCAAAGACATCTGGCCTGCGCCTCTGGCGCTGTGCTGCTATCCCTGATTGCGCACGCGGCCGACTGGCCTCAGTGGCGCGGCCCCCTGCGGAACGGCGTCTCCGCCGAAACCGGTCTGCTGCGGGAATGGCCCAAGGGTGGCCCCCGGCTGCTCTGGCAGGCCAAGAACATTGGCTATGGCTACGCGGCGCCCTCCGTGGTGGGGAATCGCATCTATGTCTTGAGCAACCGCGGCTTGGACGACGAATTTGTGCAGGCGCTTTCGACCGTGGACGGCCAGCCGGTGTGGGCCACCACGCTGGGCAAAGTGGGCAATCCCGAGCAGATGCCCACTTTTCCCGCGGCCCGCTCCACGCCCACCGTTGACGGCGCCTTGCTTTACGCGCTGGGTTCCGACGGTGACCTGGCATGCGTGAGGACTTCCGACGGCAAGATCCAGTGGAAGAAGAATTTGCGCGCCGAATTCGGCGGCGTGCCCGGCAAGTGGGCCTATTCGGAATCGCCGCTGATCGATGGCGATGCGGTGATCGTGACGCCGGGTGGCTCGCAAACTACCATTGTGGCGCTTAACAAGAAGACCGGCGCGACCATCTGGAAATCGGCCGTTCCAGGCGGTGACGATGCGGCCTATGCGTCGGCCATCGTCGTCGAGACCAGCGGCGGCAGGGAGTACGTGCAGTTTCTGGCGAAGGGACTGGTGGCGGTTAACGCGATAACCGGCGAGTTCCTGTGGCGCTACGACGCAACAGGCAAGGGCAACACCAACATTCCCTCACCCGTGGCCAGCGGCGGATACGTGTACACCTCGCTGAGCCGCGGCCCGGGCGGACTCATCCACCTGGCTGCCGATCGGAGCGCCGCACCCGAACAGGTCTACCTGCAACGGGGACTTCCCAATAGCATCGGCGGATCCGTGGTGATTGGCGCCAGCCATTTCGGCACCAACGGCGACGGCTTGGTCGCGGCCGATTGGGCCACCGGCAAGGTCCTGTGGCAGGAAGCCAGCGCCGGCGCCGGTTCGATTGCGACCGCCGGAAACCGGCTTTACATCCACACCGAGGACGGCGACGTCCTCCTGGTGGAGGCAACGCCAGACGCCTATCGCGAGAAGGGGCGCTTCACGCCGCCCGACCGGCCGAAAGGGACCCGCGGTGCCATGGAAAAGGCCTGGGCTTATCCGGCCATTGCCAACGGGCGCCTTTACATCCGCGAACTCGATTCGCTTTGGGCTTACGACATTAGCGGCAAGTAAGTCTCCATACCCTGCGCCCGGCTGGCATCGCTGAATCCCCGCACCCGGTCATGACATCAGGTGAAGTGTCTGGTCACCGTGGAGGACTTTTCCTGATGTCTCCTCGCCCGCTTTCTGTCGCCGCGTTGTTGTGTGCAGCCGCCATAGGATCCCGCCTCCTGTTCGCCGTGCTGCCGGCCGGCGTCACCATCGACAAGGGCCAAGCGGCATTCACCGATTACCGCCATCAACAGCCGGGAGCGGTGCGCAAGATCACCGTCGCCGATCTGCCCGAGCCCTACGCCACCGAGGCCGTAGATAATGGACCCCACCTGGTTCCGCGTCCGGCCAAAGCCAAGCCGCTGGCGCTCGCTGGTTTCTCCGTAACGGAGTATGCCGCGGGCCTCGAGAACCCGCGACTGGTACGCACCGCCCCCAACGGCGATGTGTTCGTGGCGGAGAGTGGGCCCGGGCGAATCCGTGTGCTGCGCGGTGTGGACGCGCATGGCGGCGCGCAGACGAAGGAGATCTTCGCCACTGGATTGACGCAACCCTTCGGCATCGCCTTCTATCCCCTGGGACCCGATCCGACTTACTTGTATGTGGCGAACACCGACTCCGTGGTGCGCTTCCCGTATCGAAACGGCGACCTGCAGGCCCGCGGCAAGCCGGAGGTAGTGATCGCGAAAATCCCCGGCGGCGGCCGTCTTCGTGGCGGCGGCCACTGGACGCGCGACCTCGCCTTTTCCAACGACGGAACGAAGCTGTTCATCTCGGTGGGCTCGCACTCCAATGTCGACGATTCCGACAACAACTCCGAGGAATACCACCGGGCCGACATCCTGGTGGCCAAACCCGACGGCTCGGACGTCGCGGTCTACGCCTGGGGAATTCGTAACGCGGTCGGGATCGCGGTCCACCCGCGAACCGGCGAGTTGTGGGCGTCGGTGAACGAGCGCGACAACCTTGGCGACAACCTGGTGCCCGACTACATCACGCACATCGAACCCGGCGGCTTCTACGGCTGGCCATGGTTCTACATGGGCGGCCACTGGGACCCGCGCCACCAGGGAAAACACCCGGAGTTGAAGTCCAAGGTGCTGACGCCGGACGTGCTGCTTCAGCCGCACAATGCGTCGCTGGAGATGACTTTTTACGAAGGGACGCAGTTCCCGGCCGAGTATCGCGGCGACATTTTCGCGGCCGAGCACGGGTCGTGGAACAAGGCGGTGCGGACGGGATATGAAGTGATCCGGGTGCCGCTCGACCGGGGCCACGCTACCGGAGAGTACGAGGACTTTCTCACGGGATTCGTGACGCCATCGGGAGACGTATGGGGCCGGCTCGTGGGAGTCGCGGTCGCTAGCGACGGGGCGCTGATCGTCACCGATGACGGCTCGGGAACGGTGTGGCGGGTGGCGTACACAGCGCGGTAGCGTCCCCCCCCAGACGATTCATGCCGACCCAGTCACTGTGGCCGTTCGGGCCACCATTCCCATCCGCTCTCCGCAACTCGGCAGATGTCTTCATTGTGCGACGGTGACCAGAACGCCTGAGTTGAGCCGTCATCTCTCCACCCCCGGTTTCGCCGGCTTGGGGAGCCGAAGCCGGTGTCGGCAGCAGCTTGCGGTGTTTCAGCGCTGCGATCCTCCCGGTCGCGTCAGTTGGCGGCGCTGGCTGCGACACAGTTCTGCCATTGGCCTCCCGCGGGGCGGCGACCGTGCTGGAACCGTCAACGCAGCCGCTTGCTCGCTTCGCCAACTTTGCAGTTCGGGCACGAAGCTTCAGGAAGCGATGTATGTTGCTCGGCCAGTTGCGAATTGACGAGTCGATGGCACGTGTCCACTCGGGAAACGATTGGACCATCCCTGACAGGCCCGCGCGCGTTCAATAAGTATCTTCGAGGGCAAATCTGCCGGATTGGGCGAACGGCAACCGAGAGCCGTCAATTCTGAGCCGGCCTGCATCGATTGGCGCGTCACGGCTTCCAGTCGGGAAGTACTGTGGAATTGCGGACAGATTCATGACTGCGCGGCGCGCCGGGATCTCGCCCTGGTTTTCGACGAGTTGGGCACAAACAGAAAGGGCTCCCGTATCCCATTGATACGGAAGCCAGATATTTGGTGCGGAGAGGGGGACTTGAACCCCCATTCCCTTGCGGGAGCTAGCACCTCAAGCTAGTGCGTCTGCCAATTTCGCCACCTCCGCGTTTCGGCTGCTACTTCTTCTGCGCTGGCGCGCCAGGCGTGCCCGGCATGATCGGGATCGGATGGACGTTGGTATTGTCCGGCGGCGCCTGCTGCTGGCCCGGTATCTGAATTGGAGAAGGCGCGGCCTTTCCAGCCGGAGCCGTGGAGGGCGCAGTGTCCAGCACGGACGAACCCAAACCGGCGCTGCGCGTCGCCATGATCGACAACGTGAGAGATGTCACCATGAAGAGCACCGCCGACGCGGTCGTCGCTTTCGAGAGAATGGTCGCCGATCCGCGCGGACCAAAGGCCGTTTGCGATCCCATTCCGCCAAACGCGCCAGCCAGGTCCGCGGCCTTCCCGCTCTGCAGCAACACTACAATAATCAGGAAGAGGCAGACCAACACATGAACGATCATTACCAGGGTATACGCCATTGATGTCTTTTCCGCTGTTGTTCTTACAGTATAGGAGAGTGGCTTGGCACGGGTCAAACCGCCCTTCGCGCACGTCGCCGCGACTGGCGGGTTCGTCCCTCAGAATCAATGACATAGCGAATGGTTCCGAAATCTCGCGGCGGGCCCTGCCGGTGCCGCGTAATCTGGCGCCGCAATCCACCCCAGGGAAAGTAACATCCGTCCGCGCAGGCACGCCTACTTGGGCACTATGACCAAGAAGCTGCTTTTTGTTTTCGCGATCCTGCTTGCGGTCGCCTTCGTCGCTGCGGCGGCGGACGTGAGTGGCAAGTGGACTTATGAACAACCCGGCCGCGGTGGTGGCAATCCAACTACCGTGACGCTCACGCTGAAAGCCGATGGCGCCAAGTTGACGGGAACCGTCCTGGGCGGTTTCGGCGGCGGCCGCGGCCGTGGCGGCCCTGGCGGCCCCGGTGGCGACCCCAACGCCGCTCCCCCTGCCCCTCCCGCGCCAACACCGGTCGACATCTCCGACGGCAAAGTGAACGGCAACACGATCACCTTCAACGTGAACCGGGAGACCCCCAACGGCACCATGACCACTTCCTACAAGGGCACCCTGGACGGCGATTCCCTGCAATTGGAAGTCACCCGTCCCGGCCGCAACGGTGGCGATCCCCAGACCTCCACGTTCACGGCCAAGCGCGCCAACTGACACCCCCCGAATGCCGGCTGCCAGGCCGGTCCGGGTTTTTCGAACGGCCCTCCCGCTTAGAGCGCGGAGGGCCGCTGCATTTGCGGTAACCTCAGGCACCTTCCTGCGCCTATACTTTCGCTATGGCTAAGAATCTTTGTCTTGCGTTGGCGGCCGCGCTGGCCCTCTGCGCCGCCGCATCGGCGGCCGATCTGGATGGCCGATGGTCGTGGTCGGAAGCCGGCCGCCGGGGTAACAGCGCCACCGTGGTGCTCGCGCTCAAAGTCAACGGCAACAAGTTGACCGGCACCATCACCGGTGGCGCGATGGGCCGCCGCGGCGGCGACACCCCCGAGGAAATCAAGATTTCGGGCGGCAAGGTCAACGGCAACAGTTTCTCGTTCAAGGTATCGCAGCAGGGCCGCGGCGGCATGTCCATGACCACCGGGTACAAGGGCACCCTCAACGAAGACACCCTCGAACTCGAGATCACCCGCCCCGGCATGGGGCCAGATTCGCCGCCCCAGGTCATCCGCGTCACCGCGGAGCGGTCGCTAACGTGAAGGGCCAGCCCTACTGCAGTCCGGTCACCTGGGTCGAGTCCTTCACCGCCACCTTGCTGTTGTCCGCCGCCCGGATGGTGATGCCCGAGAATCGCCAATTGCTGGCGTACTGAATGGAGCCTGCCGCGGGCGCGGCAATGTCCAGGTTCCGGAGCGAGAAATTCTCGAGCGGCGCCTCTTTGTACCCCTTCACCGCAAACGCCTGCTTCGTGGCCGTTCCCTTGACGCCGGAAATGCGCACGTTGCGCAGGTGCGGCATTCCCTGTTCCGGTGGAACCGCGGTTGCCAGGACGCGCCAGTAGTCCGGGGGACTGGTAGTGCTCTCGGGGATTTGAGCGTTGCTATAGCTGGGATTCCAGTTCAACTCGATGGCCACAGCGGCGCTGACCCCCTTCACGTCCACATCGTGAATGTTGACCTTCTCGATCGTGCCGCCGCGCGTATGCGTGCTCTTGAAGAGGATGCCGTCCGAAACCGCCCGTCCCCCGGTATCCGGAACGACATGCAGGTTGTACGCCGTAACGTTGCGGATGCCGCCCGACGTCTCGCTGCCGAACGTGATGGCCGCCGCCCCGTGCCGGATAGTGTTGTCGTGAATCAGCACGTTTTCCGTGGGACGGTTGACGCGCAAACCGTCGGCGTCCCGGCCCGACTTCAGGCAAATCGCGTCGTCGTTACCCGAAATGTCGCAGTGCATCACCACCACGCGGGACGAAGAGTCGATGTCCACGCCGTCCGTGCTGGGACCCATCCCGCCAATATTATTGCGGATGGTGATGCCATCCACCGTCACCTTGTTCGAATAGCAAATGTGTACGGTCCAGAAACCGGAGCGCTTGAGCGTAAGCCCCTGCACTTTCACGTTGGCCGATTTGTAAATCTGGATCAGGCGCGGCCGCCGGCAATCGTAATCCGCCGCCCATCGTATCTTGAGCGGGCCGTACGCCACCCGCAGTTCGCGATAGCTGTCCCAGAACACCTTGCCGTCGCCATCCACCACGCCTTTGCCGGAAATGGAAACGTCCGTCTGTTCGTACACGTTGATCAGCGCTGCCGGCCACTTCATTTCGATGCCGGCGACGCGGGTAGCCATCATGGGATAGGCGTTCAGGTCCTGCGCCCCGCGGATTTCGACGCCATCGTCCACCCTGAGGCGCATCCCCGATTTCAGAAACAGCGATCCGGTGAGATACACACCAGGCTTCAACACTACCACGCTGCCGCGCACCTTGGCTGCCGCGTCGATGGCCTTCTGGATGGCGGCCGTATCCAGCGTGACGCCGTCCCCCTTGGCGCCATAATCGTTGACGCGGAAGTCCGCGCCGCTCGCCAACGCAAGCGTGCAAAACACGCCCGAGACCGCGATTCCTACCGTCCGCATTACTTCTCTCCCTGTAGCGCCGTCATCACGGAATTCGGTGCCTTCGTCGGGCCGCTCGCTTACGCTCGCGGTTCCGTGTGCCCAGCCCCAGAACCGCGAGCGGGGTACCCTCTGGGTCCCGAGCGGCCCGAGGCACAGGCACGTCATCTAGCCGTCAAATCGCCAATCCCAATCTGCACTGATCCACCCGTCAAGCCCGCCGCCGTCGCCTTCACCACGATTCTCCGGCTCGCTGACGATGCCCTGAGAATGGCGATGCACTGCCCGTCGAAGACCGTCCGCGCGGTCGCCTGGAACGGCTCAATACTGGACACATCCGCGTTATCCACCGCCACCAGGACGCCCGGCCCGCTTACGGCAAAGTCGATCCGCGCTGCGGCGCCAGGCACCCTAACGCCCTTGGCATCCACCACCGTGGCCGTCACGTACACCACATCGTCCCAGGCGGCCGAGACCGTCGCCCGGTCCGCCGCCAGCACGATTGCCGCCGCCTCGCCCGCCGTGCGCATCTCGTCCGTAGCCACTTCCCGGCCCGCCTTCCGGCCAACCGAGCGAAGCGTGCCTGGCTCCCACGGCACCCGCCAATGCCTCGGCGTGGCGTCAGTGGGAAGACTCTTGCTCCCCAGCGATCTCCCATTCAGGAACAGCTCGACCTCCTCGCAGTTGCTGTACACCTCGACGTATTCTTCGTGCGCCGCCTTGTTCGCCGGGGTCCAGTCCATGTAAAGCGTGCGCAGCAGACGGCGCGCCTCTGTTTCGTAGCCCGGGTCGACCGGCCCCGGCAACTCCGCGGCCACACGTCGCACAATCCGCACCATGGGCTTCTCCGACCACCAACTCTGCCTCTGGTAGCCCTGTGGCTTCACCCCGCCGGTGCGGTCCAGAAGACCGTAGGCCGCCGAGATGGTCGGCCAGCGCCGCGACTCGCCCAAATAATCGATGCCGGCCCACAGGAATTGCCCCGCATACGCCGGGTTGTCGCGCAGCGCGCGCCATACCTCGGGGCCATGCTGGTTTTCCGTGCCCACGATCTTGCGCGACGGCTTGGCGTTGTGCGCCGCCAGGATCTCGGCCTCGCGGTAGTTCTGCCCAACCACGTCCAGCATATCGGCCAAGCCATCTTCGTAGTCGTGGCTCACGTTGGGCCGGAACAACGCCTGCGTCACCGGCCGCGTGGGGTCCGCCTGGTGGAACACCTCGATCAATCCCCCCAGGATCTCCTTCGCCAGTTCCGGCATGGGCGTGTCGTGAATCTCATTGCCCGCGCTGTAGATCACGATGCCGGGGTGGTTGCGGTCGCGGCGCACCAGGTCGCGCGCGTCCGTCTTGGACCACTCGCGGAAATAGAGGTGGTAGTCGTAAGGGTTCTTACCCACCGTCCAACAGTCGAAGAACTCGTCCATCACCAGAAACCCCATGCGGTCGCACAGGTCCAGAAACTCGGGCGCCACCGGGTTGAGGACGTGCGGATGGCATTCACGCCCAGCTCGCGCAGCGTTCCGAGCCGCCGCTCCCAAACGCCCAGCGGAACGGCCGCCCCCACCGCGCCGCCATCGTGGTGCAGGCAGACGCCCTTAAGCTTGAGATTCCGCCCGTTGAGCCAGAAGCCCGTCGCGGCATCGAAGTGGAACTCCCGAATGCCAAAGGTAACCGTCTCCTCATCGAGCGCCGCCTCGCCCGCGCGCACTTGCACGATGGCGCGATAAAGCGCTGGCCGGTCCACGTCCCAAAGCGCCGGCGACCGCACCGCCAGTTCCTGCGCAAGCGCTGCCGTTGCCCCCGCCGCCACCGTCTGCGCCGCCGTTTCGCCGCTCCCGACGGTCTTCCCGTCCGGCCCGATCAGGGTCACCGCCAGCGACACGGCGCGGGCCGCGTTCCCCTGGTTGATCACCGCCGTCTCCACCCGCACCGCGGCCTCGCCTGCGCCGATCCTGGGCGTGCTCACGAACGTGGCCCATTGCTCCAGGTGGACCGCATCGGTCCCGATTAGCCGCACGTGCCGGTAAATCCCGGCCCCCGTATACCACCGCGAGGCCGGCTGCGCGCTGGTATCGGCGCGCACCGCCACTACGTTAGTGTTGGCCGTGCCGAACCGCAAGTGTCCGGTCAACTCGTAGCGGAAACTCACGTAGCCGTATGGCCGCTTACCCAGGTGGAACCCGTTGATCCAGACGTCGCTGTTGGCCATGACGCCGTCGAACTCCACGAACACGCGCCGCTTGGCGTCTCCGTCCGCCAGCGTGAAGTGCTTGCGGTACCATCCCACCCCCGAGGGCAGGAAACCGCCCGCGCCGCCCGTGGGATTCTTCTGGTCGAAGGGGCCCTCAATGCTCCAGTCGTGGGGCACGCTCAACGGGCGCCAGGCGGTATCGTCGAATCCCGGCGCTTCGGCGCCCGGCGCGTCGCCCTTGAGAAAGCGCCAGTTCGCGTCGAATGGTGTGGTGCTGCGCGCCGGCTGGGGAGCGGCATGACCCGCGGCCATGGTCTGGCAGACCAGCGCGGCAAGCGAGAGGATTCGTTTCACGGGTGGAATCCGATTATGGGCCGATTGCGGGCGGCGGCGCAACGTGCCCCGCCGGATTCACAGGCCCGTTGCGCGCCGGGAGCGGCTCGGCCCCGCGGAGCCACGTGACGATCTGCCACCGCTCGGCCTCGGGCAAATGAGCGAAAGACGGCATGCCGCTGCGAATCGATCCGTTGCGCAGCACCCAGAACAGCACCCCCGGCGGCGCCAGCCTGACTTCATCCACATTGAGCGGCGGAACTTTGCCTCGTCCCTCGCGACCCCCGCCGTGGCAAGCCGCGCACTCCCGGGCGAACAGCCTGGCGCCCGCCCGCAGATTCCGCTCGCTGGCCTCCAGCGGATTGTCCACGCCAGCCGCTTCCGCCGGAGCCCGATGTACTAAACTTGCCCGCTGGCACCACACAGTGCCGAGGGCGAAACCGATCAGCAGTACCATGCCCCGCTTCATGGCCGGCCTCCCCGAAAGAAACTGCGTGCCGCGCGCCCAAATTGCGCCACCTCGTAGGACACGCCAAATCGCGGAAGAAAACGGGCGCTCTGTTGCGTGATTCCGAAACCGGGCGACACCGTGAAGGCCGTGCCGTTCGCCATGGTCCAGGCTAGAGTCGGCGCCACGTAGTGAGAGGTTTCGCGCAGCCCGAAACCGGCGTGGGTTCCGAGGCCGCCGTATGCCTCCACTCCGGCCTCGAAGTTCTCGCGGCAGAAATTGCATCGTCTCGGTCCGGCGCCGCGCGCCAGTGGCCGGCTGACGCCCACGGCGTAGCCGAATTCGTACGGTGCATGCCCGAGATTCTTCTCCGCGATGAAATTCTCGGCGATCGTCCAATCCTTGAAATAGCTGCTCAGGATCAACTTGGTTTCGATCTCCCTCTCCTTTTCGCGCCGGGCATAGGCGTTCGGAACCGTGAGATCGCCCGCCCCATCCCGGCCCACCACTTCGAGCAGACTCTTGTCCGCGCCATCGATGTTCTCGAACTCCACATACAGCACCGGGTTGATCCAATGCTCGCGCTCGAGCACGCGGAAGCGGTTCTCCCATCGGTAACCCGTGAGCAGCGTGCTGTCGCCACGGGTAGCCTGTCCATCCAGGTACAGTTCGGTGGTCCACCACGCGTTCACGCCGTACTCGAATTCCACCGCTGTGCCCACGAAGCGTGCATCGTTTCCCGGCGCGCCCGTCACGCTCTTCGTGGCGGCCTCCAGATTCCCCGGCTCCTCCATCTGGTGGGTGTAGGTAACGAAGAACGGACCCTCGCCAGCGTAAAGGCTGGTGGCCGCCATCAGGACGAGACAGGCGCTTCCGCGCGCCCGAATTGGACTCTTCTGCCATGGTCTTCCGGTCATGTCTTCCGTGCTCTCCTTGAAAGCCGTGGCCGGCGGACCTAAAATGGAGACGGGTCGCCAGCCGGTTAGGTTGTCGATTTCCAAAGGCCGCGCGGTGCGCTTCGCCAAAAGACAGCCGCGCGGCCTCAACTCATTCGCCTAGCAATTCGGTCTTTCGCCTTTGCAGCACGCCTCCTCTGCGCATTCCGCACAACTTGCCGCCTGCGCGCAGCACTGGCGGCATCTCCCCCCGATTTCCAGTCGTGTCACCCGGATGTGAAACCCATTTCGGCGCGAAATCTCCGCCTTGAGCCGCTCGAAAAGAGGGCTGGTGAACTCCTCGATCCGGCCGCACTGGAAGCACGCCAGGTGCATGTGATCGATGTTCGTCTTCGCCTCGTAGAAGTGCCTCTCGCCGTCCAGGTGCATGAGGTCCAGCTCGTCGATCAGGCGCAGTTTCTTCAGCAGCTCGATAGTGCGGTACACGGTCGCGCGGTTGACCCGGCTGTCGCGCTTGCGGGCCAGCGCCAGCAAGCTGGCTGCGTCCAGATGCCCAGGGGCATCCTGTATCGTCTCGATCAGGATCTTCCGCTGCCCGGTGATGCGGATCCCGCGCAGGGAAAGCTCCCCGAGTAAGGATCGTCGTTCTAAGTGAGTTGTCTTCATCTGCGACTAGTTGCGACAAGGTCGCATCTGGCCCCCAAGGGTTATTGAACCCGATCTGGCAGCCCCATGTCAACTGAAATCGGTATTCCAGGCCCGCTGGGGCCGGCACGAGCGGACGGGAGTTCCAGAGCGGTATCGGCATCGGCACGTCGCGAGCATTTCGCGAAAGATCTCGGAAATTTGGCCGATAAGGTAGCGAACAGAGAAATTCATCTAGCTTGCGGGAGACGCTTCAGCCACCGCTGGAGTGCCGCCCGATTGGAGGATACTTTTGTGCTCTATCCAGCCAAATTCTCCGCTTGGCGGAGTCTCTCCGCCAGTGTTTTCATGGTCCTGCTCAGCCCGGCCGCTGGCAGCCTCCGCGCCGCCGCTGCCAACGCGCCAGTGATCACCGGGCAACCCGCCAACCAGACCGCCACAAAAGGCGCCGCCGCCACCTTCACGGTCACCGCCTCGGGCAATCCCGCGGCAGCCTACAACTGGCAGCGGCAGAATGGCACCGTGTGGACCAGCCTTGCCGGCGCCACGGCGGCGCGCTACACCACGCCCGCCACTGCCATCCAGGACAACGGTGCCAAGTTCCGGGTGGTGATCTCGAACTCGGCCGGCAGCGTGACCAGCGTCTCGGCGACGCTTTCCGTGCTGTATCTGAACATGGGCACTCAACCCTCGGCCCAACAGGTCACGCTTGGCAACACGGCAACGTTCACCGTATCGGCCACCGCCAATCCCAGCGCGATCTCCTACCAGTGGTTCTCGCAGCCTGCCGGCAAGACCGGCGCCGCGATTGCCAGAGCCACTTCCTTCAGCTACACCACGCCCGCTACCACGGCAGCCAACGACCAGACCGCCTACTGGGTAGTAATGACCAGCGGAGCGCTCGCCCTCACCAGCAGCAAGGTACTGCTCACCGTGGTCACGCCGCCGCCCGTTATCGGCAGCCAGCCCACCAGCCAGACGGCCCTGGCAGGAGGGAAGGCCACGTTTACGGTGGTAGCGAGAGGGGCGCAGTCCTATCAGTGGCAGAAGCAGGTGGCCGGCGTGTGGACAACCCTGCCCGGCGCCACCTCCACCACCTACACCACACCTGCCGTCGCCTCCACCGACAATGGCTCCCAGTTTCGAGCGATTGTGACCGGAGCCGGCGGCGTGGCCACCAGTTCGGTAGCCACGCTCACGGTGGATTACCTTACCATCGCAACTCAGCCGGCGGCTCAGAGAGTCGCTTCCGGCGGTACGGCCACTTTCTCGGTGACCGCCACCGGGCAACCCGCCAGCCTGTCCTATCAGTGGTTTCAGAAGCCGCCGGGGAGTTCCGCGGCGGCGGTCCCGGGGGCAACCTCGGCAAGCTACACCACTCCCGCTCTCACCCTGCAGAACGACCAGACCTCGTACTACGTCTCGGTGACCAACGGCATCGTGACCAAGCAGAGCAATCCGGCCACGCTTTCGGTGTACGCCACGCCGCCCACCATCACGGCCCAGCCGCTGGACCAGTCCGTCAACGCGGGAGACCCCGCGAACTTCTCCGTCGCGGCGCAAGGCGCGGGAACTCTCACCTACCAATGGTACAAGGGACAGACGGCGATATCCGGGGCGCAATCCACCACCTACTCCATCCCCTACACGGCCCTGTCCAATGCGGGAAGTTACACGGTGCGGGTTGCGAACTCCGTGGGCAACGTGACCAGCCGGACAGCCGCGCTGGCGGTAGGGCCCGCCGATTCCGGCTTGAGCGTCTGGCCCAACAGCGTGAGCCGCGCCAACTCCGATCCATGGATTGCCCAGAACCATCGCACCATCCGCCAAATGCGGCCGCGGTTTCTGGTCATCAACTTCGCCAACGGCCTGGGAGCCGGCGGCGGCGATAACGTCAGCGGCGGGGCTTTCCCTGCCGATGCCGTGCAGCCCAAGGCGCAAGCTTTCCTCGACCAGTTGAAAGAGGCGGGCCGCTATCACGCCGCCCAGAATCCGTCGGCCCCGGCCTTCCTGGACCCATCGATTGCCAAGGTGGTGGATCTGCGGGATTCCAACGGGCACGCCAACAGCAACCTCTTCCCGCGCGGCGCGCTGGATGACCGGGGTTATCCCGAGGTCGGATACTACAAGCTCTTCACCGCGCAGTATGCCCCCTACTGGGGCTTTCAGGACGCGAACGGAAATTATCTCACACTCGGCCAGGCGCTCGACCTGGGCTACTTCCACGAGATCATCATGATTGCCAACCAGGTGGATGGCAACGGTCTCAACCCGCCGCTCCAGGTGACCAACCACATCTTGGAAGTAGCCTTCGTCGCGCAGGCGTACGATGCCAACCTGAGTCCCATTTCGGGCGAGTACGTGAAGAACGGCATCCCCAACAACCGGCAGAAGGCGGACATGTCCCAGGCCACCAACGTGGACGACAACTCCATGCCTTGGACCGGCCGCAGCCTGCGCATCTACTTCCTGAACGCTTCGCGCGGAGTCGGCTGCCTGTTGCACAGCCTCACCCATGAATGGGAGTTCCGCTACAACCAGGCAACCATCTACTCTCCCGGCAAGGCCTACGACGGTGCCAGCCCCAACCCGTACATGCAGCCGCTATTCCGGCGCTACGCGGATTTCAACATGGACACGCGCTACGGCGTGAGCTTCCAGTCGCTCTACGCCGGCGGCGACGATTACACGTATTCCAACTGCACGAGTGGTGGCTGCACTACGCTCCACGCTCCCTTGAACAACCCGACACCCGCGACCATTGCGAACTACGCGCCGGTGGCCGGCAACTGCCACTATCCGCCCGGCGCCGCCCAGGGCTACGACTACTATCCGGCAACCACCGTCATGTCGAGCATGGAAACCTTCGGGATGGCCGGCGAAACCTCGGTAGCCTTCAATTACCACGGCCGTTGGGACACGCGCTACTCCATCTTCGACGACGATTGCGGAGGCCGCTTCCTTATGTTTTGGTACCAGAACCTGCCCGGGCTGGATAATATCGCGGTAGCACCCGGCGATCCCACGCACGCGATGCTGAACTGGTGGCCGTTCATGTACTATTAGTGGCCCGCGGGCGGCAGCCCACCACCCGCCGGCGTATCGATTCGCACTTACCGCGCAGACGCGGAAACATTTCCGCATCACCCCGCGCGCGTCCGCTGAGCCGCCCCAAGCGCCCATTCGTCCCCGAAATGCCGCAATTCAATACTTTGCGGTTTGAATCCGCGCCCCGATGCGGGCACACTACTCGCAAAGAGGGGAACGTATGGCTCACGCAACTGCACTCATTAGTGTCGATGAACTCATTCAACAACGGGTGGCGCAAGAACGTCAGCGTCTGGAATCCCAGGCCGGCCTTGGCAGCCAAGACGCAAAACAGTTCAAGCGCCCCGTGGAACTGGACTTCAAACGAAGCCAGCGCGAACACACCACACTGCTGTTCGGCGGGCTCACCTGGAAACACGAACGGCTGATCCAGGGCGCGCTCGAAGGGCTTGGTTACCTGGCGCAACCGCTTCCCACGCCCGACGTTAAAGCCTTCCAAACCGGCAAGGAGTTCGGGAATAACGGCCAATGTAACCCGACCTATTTCACCGTCGGCAACCTGGTGCAGTATCTGCAAGGCCTGGAAGAACAGGGGCTCAGCAAGAGCCAGATCGCGGACCGTTACGTCTTCTTCACCGCCGGCGCTTGCGGGCCTTGCCGCTTCGGCATGTACGAGGCCGAATACCGTCTGGCGCTCCGCAACTCCGGCTTCGAAGACTTCCGCGTGATGATCTTCCAGCAGTCCGGCGGCCTCAGCCAGTCCGACGCCGAGCAGGGCCTGGAGATGAACCCCGACTTTTTCCTCGGCATCCTCAACGCCATGAACTGTGGCGACGCGCTCAACGAGGTGGCCTACAACATCAGGCCGTACGAAACCTCCAAAGGCGCCACCGATGAATGCCTGGAAGCCGGCGTCGACACAATGCGCGCCATGCTGCAGCGCCGCAAGCCCTGGCGCCTGGGCGATAACCGCGCCCGCTGGCTGGGCGCCTACAAGGGCACCACCGAGTATCTCGGTAAGTTCGTCAATCAGCTTGCGAGCGACGAGTACACTCGCGAACTGGAGCAGATCCGCGACCGCTTCAACTCGATCGAAGTGGACCGCCTGCGCGTCAAGCCCATCGTCAAAATCACCGGCGAATTCTGGGCGCAGACCACCGAAGGTGACGGCAACTTCAACATGTTCCGGTTCCTGGAGCGCGAGGGCGCGCAGGTGTTGGTGGAACCCATTGGCACCTGGATCACTTACATGATTCACCAGGTGATCCAGAAATACTCGGACACCAAGGGGCTGGAAGAAGGCGCCACTCTGCCCCCCATTTGGAAGGTCGGAAAACGTGCGCGGATTGCGCTGCAGTTCCGTTCCAAGGTAGCCAAGCTGAAGCTGGCCGAGGCGATATTCAAGCGCGAGTATCACCGCATCGGCAAAGCCCTCGGCGGCATCACCCACCACTTAGCCAACCAGTACGAACTTCAACGCCTGGGTCACCCCTATTACAACTCGCGCTCCGGCGGCGGCGAAGGCCACCTGGAAATAGCCAAGAATATTTACTATTCGAACAAGGACCTGTGCCACATGGTACTTTCGGTGAAGCCGTTCGGATGCATGCCTTCCACTCAATCGGACGGTGCGCAGGCCGCGGTGATCTCCCACTACAAGGACATCATCTACCTGCCGGTCGAGACCTCCGGTGAAGGCGAAATCAACGCGCACAGCCGCGTGCAGATGGCTCTCGGCGAGGCCAAGGTGAAGGCCAAACGCGAGTTTGAAGAGTGCCTCCAAAGGGCCGGCACCTCGCTCGACGAGGCCCGTGCCTATGTCGACGCGCACCCCGAACTCAAGCGGCCCATGTATCTTGTTCCGCAGGTGAAGGGCGTGGTGGGAACGGCCGCCAACTTCCTGCTGCATGTGGGCGAACGCATGCGCGCGGAAGGATGGCGCCGCCAACGCACCGCCATGTCCGAGACTGCCGTTGCTTGAGCGCCCAGCGCCCTGAGGACACCTGACAAATGAGAAGAAACCTGTTGATCGGCATGGATGTTGGCTCGACCACCGTCAAAGCGGTGCTGGTCGACGCCGTAACCGACAAGATCCTGTTCAAGGACTATCAGCGGCACGACACCAAGCAGCCGGAGAGGGTCCTGGAACTGCTGCGGCGCATGCAAGACGAGGTGTACGGATTCGACTCGGAAGCTTGCCGCATCTTCATCACCGGTTCTGGCGGCAACGGTCTTGCGGAGTATCTCGGCGCCAAGTTCGTACAGGAAGTCAACGCCGTTTCGCTCGCCGTGGAGAAGATGAACCCCGAGTGTGGCTCGGTCATCGAGCTCGGCGGCCAGGATGCCAAGATCATCATCTTCAAAGAAGATCCCGAGACGGGCCGCAAGAAGAAACTTCCCTCGATGAACGACAAGTGCGCCGGCGGCACCGGCGCGGTCATCGATAAGATCAACGCCAAGCTCCGGATTCCCGCCGACCAACTTTGCCAGATGGGCTACACCGGCATACGCCTTCACCCGGTGGCCGGCAAGTGTGGCGTCTTCGCCGAAACCGATATCAACGGTTTGCAGAAGGCCGGCGTGCCTTCCAATGAATTGATGGCTTCGCTCTTCGAAGCCATCGTCATGCAGAACCTGTCCGTACTTACACGCGGCAACACACTGCGCCCGGTGGTGCTGCTGCTCGGTGGCCCCAACACTTACATCCAGGGCATGCAGCAGTGCTGGAGGAATAACATCCCCAAAATCTGGAAGGAGCGCAATTTCCCGCTGCCCGACGCCGTACCTCCCGAAAGCCTCATCCGCACTCCCGACAACGCGCAGTATTTCGCCGCCATCGGCGCCGTCGAATTCGGCAAGAGCGAAGAGGACTGCGTGGGATGCTACCGCGGCCCCGACAAACTGGCCTGGTACATCGATCACGGCCGCGATGAGGAGAAGAAGGCCAAGAAGAAATCCGGCGGCGGACTGGCGGCCAGCCCGCAGGAACTGGAGTCCTTCAAAGACCGCTACCGCAAGCGCCGTTTCGAACCAGCGGCCTTCCGCCGCGAGGAAGTGGTGCAAGGCTTCATCGGCTTGGATGGCGGTTCCACCTCCACCAAGGCCGTCCTGGTCTCCGCGGACAAGCAGCGCCGCGTGCTGCTAAAGACCTACGAGCTCTCCAAAGGTAATCCTATCGAGGAACACCATCGAGATCCTCAGCAAGTTGGAAGACCAGTTAGCCGAGCAGGGAAGCAAGCTCGAGGTGCTCGGCGTAGGCACCACCGGCTATGCGAAGGACATTCTCCGGGACGTGATCGGCGCCGACGCCGCGCTCGTCGAGACGGTCGCCCACACCGAAGCCGGCCTGCACTTCTACCGCGACATCGACGTCATCTGCGACGTCGGCGGCCAGGACATCAAGATCATCATCCTCAAAAACGGCCGCGTGAAGGATTTCAAGCTCAACACCCAGTGCTCGGCGGGCAACGGCTACTTCCTGCAATCCACGGCCCAGGGCTTCGGCTACCCGGTCGAGAAGTTCGCCGACGCCGCCTTCGGCGCGGAGAGCTTCCCGTCCTTCGGCTATGGCTGCGCCGTCTTCATGCAGTCCGACATCGTGGACTTCCAGCGCCAGGGCTGGAAGCCCGAAGAGATCATGGCGGGCCTGTGCAATGTGCTGCCCAAGAACATCTGGCTGTACGTTTCGCAAATCCCCAACATCGCCTCCATCGGCAACCGCTTCCTGCTGCAGGGCGGAACGCAGTACAACATGGCCGCCGTCAAAGCGCAGGTGGATTTCATCGAGTCGCGTTTCCGCGGCAAAGAAGTGCGGCCCGAGGTGATCGTGCACGAACACTGCGGCGAAGCCGGAGCCATCGGCGCGGCGCTCGAAGCCGGGCGTTTGTGGGACCACGGCCACAAGACGTCCTTCATCGGAATGCAGGCCGTCCGCGACATCCACTTCAAAACCACCCGCAGCGAGGAAACCCGCTGTTACTTCTGCAAGAACAATTGCCTGCGCACCTTCATCGACGTCAAGACGCCGCTTATCAGCGCCATAATGCCCGCGACCACCAAAGTCCCGCTCGAAGCCGGCACGCAGCGCCTGATCATCGCCACCTGCGAAAAGGGAACGGTCGAGGACCTCGACCACATGAAGGTCATCAAGGGCGAACTGGACAAGATCAAAGAAGCCAACGTCAACTTTGCCGAAGTGGCCTCGCGCGCCGTCTTCCGCGTGCCCAACGTCCCCGTGGTTTCCGATCCCGCACCGCGCTTCCGTGTCACTCCCGCGCAGAAGCAGCGCGCCGCGCTCATGGCCCGCCGTCCCAAGCTGCGGTTCGGCATTCCGCGCGTGCTCAACATGTACTCCACTACGCCGCTGTTCACCGGCTACCTGGCGTCGCTGGGCGTGCAGCCGCAGAACATCGTCTTCTCCGACTACACCAACGAGGAGCTCTACAAAGAAGGCGCCAAGCGCGGCGCCATCGACCCCTGCTTCCCCTCGAAGCTGGGCATTCCGCACATACACAACCTGCTCTACCACCATCACGCCAAGAAACCGCTCGATTACATCTTCTTCCCGGTGATCGATTGCCTCACCAGCGACATCACCCACGCCGCGCAACACCGCACCTGCCCCACGGTGGCCGCCACCCCCGAGGCCGTGAAAGCCGCCTTCACCAAAGAGGGCGACCTCTTCAAGGAAAAGGGCGTGGTCTTCCTGGACACGTTCGTGAATCTCTCCAACCCCAAACTTCTGGAGCGCCAACTCTTCGAACAGTTCCAGGACATCCTGGGGCTATCGGTCGAGGAGAACGCCCGCGCCGTTGCCCAGGGCTACCAGTCGCTAGATGCCTACAACCGTAAACTGCGCCGCCAGGCCCGCGACGTGCTGGACCAACTCGAGCGCGAGGACCGCATCGGCGTCGTCCTGCTGGGCCGCCCCTATCACAACGACCCCGGTATCAACCACGACATCCTGGAAGAGTTCCAGAAGCTCGGCTACCCGGTCTTCACGCAGGACTCGCTGCCCATCGACGCCGACATCCTGGAGCGCCTCTTCGGCGACGAAGTTCGCGCCGGAGAAATCCCGCATCCCATGGCCGTCACCGACGTGTGGAAGAACTCCTACAGCGAGAACACCACGCGCAAAGTTTGGGCCGCCAAATACATCGCGCGCCATCCCAACCTGGTGGCGCTGGAGATGTCCAATTTCAAGTGCGGCCACGACGCGCCCATCTACACCGTGGTGGAAGAGATCGTGGAACACTCAGGCACGCCCTACTTCTGCTTCAAGGACATCGACGAGAACAAGCCCGCCGGCTCCATCAAGATTCGCGTCGAGACCATCGGCTACTTCCTGAAGCGCTACCGAGAGGATATGGTCGAGGCGCGCGAGAAGCGCGGCACTATCGACCAGCAGCTTGCCGAATTCGAAGCCAGCCTGCGCCGCCAGTTGCTGCGCGAGAAACTGTCCGCGCTGGACGGCAGCCGTAACCAACTCGCCTTCGATCAGGGTCACATCCCAACCATCGACGTCAGGCTTGAGACGTTGCAGAACTGCCAGCCGGTGGCGTGACGGCGCTCTCTGTCACGCCACCTTCATTCCTTGCCCCGCGCAGGCGAGTTGCATCAGGTTCCTCGCCGCGCGTTCGCCCGACCGCAACGCCCCCTCCATGTAACCGAAGAAGTCCATCTGGGTATGTTCTCCCGCGAAGAACAGCCGGCTGCGGAATGGCTTGATGAGCTTGTCGCCGATCCTGAAGATCTGGCCTAACGCCGGCGCCGCATAGCCCGTCCTGATGAAGGGCACGTTCGGCCAGTCGCTGAAGAGCGTCTTCTTCAGATTGGCGGCGTAGCTGGGGTAGAGCCGCTTCAGCCCCTGGTCGATCTCGGATCGCGTAGGCACGCGCGCGCCATTTGGCCCGTTCACAATCGGGCCCGCAAAAACGCTGAGCACGATTCCCTGATCGCCGGTGCGCGTCTGGTTGTCCGTGCCTTCCCATACCTGCCCCAGAGTCAACGAGCCGCCAAACGGAGCGGCCCCGTCCTTGATCCAGAAGCGGTCCTTCACGTCGCTGAAGTACTTCACAGCCGGGCCCATTCCCTGCGGGCCGATATAAGCCTCGGGTTGCGCCTTCTCGCCGCCGGCCGTGACCCGCACTCCAGCCCACACACTGGGCGGCGTCGCCAGGACCACATAGTCGCACGCATAGATTCCAGCCAGCGCCGGCGCCAGCGTTCCGTCCGTCCGGATAACCTTCTTGAAGCCCACCTTGGCGCCCGCGCTCGAAAGCCCGATATCGGTGACCGCGGTGTCGAGCAGAATCTTGGCCCCGTAGCGCGTCCGGATCTCGTCGGCCATTTTCGCCGCCAGTTGCTGGCACCCGTCGGCGCAGCGGAAAACCTCCAGTTCGTTCCAGTACCGCATCAGATTCGCCAGTGGCCCGTCGGAACGGAACGCCACGCTCTGCGCTCCCTTTACCTTGCATAGCAGCCCCAGGAAGTTCATCTCCTCCAGCGGCGAAACCTCGTCGTTCACCAGTAGGAATATCAGTTCCTTCCACTCCGGCCCGTTCTTGGGAATTTTGTAGATTGTCTCCAGGGCCGTGGCGACGCTCATGTCGTCGTACTGCTTCAGCGCCGGTTGCAGCCAGGGTTGGGCGGGGTCGTTGATCGTGCTCGCAAGCTTGGAGATTCCCAGCAAGGCCCGCCTCGCCACATCCTTCTCCAAATTCCAGATTCCTATCATGGAGAGCGGTCTGTCCAACTCGAGCTTCTCTTGCAGTCCCTCCCGTTCGTAAAGGTGCTCGTCCATGCGGCTGATCATCGCCAGCCCGTAGGTCCGCGCCAGCGCCAGCCAGCTTGTATGAAACGACCCGATAAGCTCCGCGCCTTCCTCGGTAATTCGGCCCTTGCTGAACGACGCGTTGCTGAGGACGCGTCCCCCAACCTGCTTGCGCGCTTCGAACACGGTTACCTTGACGCCGCGCCGCGCCAGCTCGCGGGCCGCCATCAGCCCCGCAAACCCGCCGCCCACCACCGCGACGCTCATCCCCTTTAGCGCCCTGCCGCAAGCGTCACTCTCCACCTCTGCCCACAGTTCCTCAAACTCGGATTCAAGTTCGTATGGCATAGGAATCCCTTGGCCCGCGCACACTTCACAGGCGGCGATACCGGAATGATAGAGCCCCGCGCGGGCGGCAGCTAGTCGCTCCTTCAGGGAACCTGGATACTGCTAGATCGTTCGGGTTTCGCTCGAACGGGGGACAGCCGGATTCGCGCAGACCCGCCTCACCCCCCGCAAAGCGCGAAGCCGCTCAACACTGCGCCACTTTAGCGGGTCTGCCGGCCACCCGGCTTCGCTCGTTGTGGGTCATGGCGGAGCCGGATAGAATAACAGCGGTGACCCAAACCGCCGAAGTTCTCGCCCTTGATTTGCTGGAGTGGCTCTCCTCGCACGATCGATCCTATGAAGAGACGATGGACGCTTGGCGCACGTCCTGTCCGCAGCTCCCGGTTTGGGAGGACGCAAATGATCGCGGGTTGGTCCGCATCGAGAACCGGAACGGCCGATCCTCGGTTCGCGTCACGCCCGCCGGATTTGAACTTCTCTCGAAGTTAATGCCGGGGCGGGTTCTATGAAAGTGTCGATCCTCGATGACTATTTCGATACTCTTCGAACGCTTCCATGTTTTCGCAAACTCGATGGACACGAAGTGGAAATATGGAATGACCACGTCGACGATGTCGATGTGCTTGCACAGCGGCTAAAGGAGACTCAGGCGCTGGTGTTGATTCGCGAGCGAACGAGAATCTCCGCTTCTCTGCTGGAACGCCTCCCGAAGTTGAGGCTCATCAGCCAGCGCAGCGTCTATCCCCACATCGACATCGACGCGTGTACCCGGCTCGGGATTATCGTATCTTCGAACATGCATCCCGGAACCCCTTCGTACGCGACCGCCGAACTTACCTGGGGACTCATACTCGCCGCGATGCGGCAGATTCCGCGGCAGGTGGCGGCTCTCAAGTCAGGTATCTGGCAGACTGGCGTGGGCCGAAGCCTGCGCGGCCTGACTCTGGGCATCTACGGCTTTGGCCGGATCGGGCAGACCGTCGCCCGGTACGGGAAGGCGTTTGACATGAACGTGCTGGTGTGGGCGAGGGAAGCTGCGCGCAATCGCGCCCGCGCGGACGGCAATGCGGCAGCGATATCGAAAGAGGCGTTCTTTGAAGAGTGCGACGTCGTTTCGCTGCACGTGCGCCTGGTGGACGCGACCCGCGGCATTGTGACCGCCTCCGATCTGGCGCGCATGAAACCCACGGCTTTGCTTGTCAACACCAGCCGGGCGGCAATAATCGAACCTGGCGCTCTGGTTCGCGCTCTTGAGCAAGGGCGTCCGGGCATGGCCGCCGTTGACGTATTCGAGCACGAGCCCGTTCAGGACATCAATCATCCACTCCTGGCGATGAACAACGTTCTTTGCACCCCTCACATAGGATATGTTACCCGCGAAGAATACGAGATACAGTTCTCGGATATCTTCGACCAGATTGCGGCTTTCTGCGCCGGCAAGCCGATCAACGTCGTCAATGAAACCGTTCTCGGCTCAATTCTCGGCCCCCGTCCGTCCTTCGGCGGAAATGAATAGCGGGACTTGTTCCGGTAGCCCGTACCCCCGTGGTTCGAGAAGCGTCCCGGCTGGGCAACCACTCAGTATGGGAGCGTCAGTTTAGCCCGCTCGCCGCTGGTCCGCACCGCAAGCACTTGGAGCTGTCCGCGCGGACCGCGTTTTAGGCCGCGCGCGCGGTCCCGGCGGGTTTGATCCACTTGGCAATTTCGGCGGCCGTAGCTCCGATGGTGCGGAGCGACCGAATAATCAAGTCGAGCGACATCGAGCGGTCGGCGGCTTCCATCTTGGCGACGCGCGACTGACTGGATCCCAGTTGCTTCTCCAACGCGGCCTGCGTCGACCCTCTTCGTTCGCGAATTTCGCGGACTCCAATGGCAAGCGCCAATTTCAATTCGATAAGGCGAATCTCCTCCACGCCCAGTTGCGGGAACTGAGCGCAATCGCCAACCACCGGCGCGTTCCAATCGTTGCTTCCTGGTACGCTTCATGTGTACTCCTTATCCAAGATCGCTCGCAAGTAGCCAGCCAGGCGTCTTTGGCAGACCTCTACGATCTGGGCCGGCGTGGTCTGGGTCTTCTTGCCAAAAACTTCGAGAATTACGGCCGCATCCGGCGCGAGATGGTCGTGGAGATTCGGTACATGGGGCCGGCGCCCGGCCAGGTCTGCCCCGACTACCAGATCGACATTCGCATCCCTGACGATGGGCCGTCCGGCGTCCTGCCACTGGTCATCCGATCGGGCCGCACTGGCTACACTCCGGTTCTAACGCCGGCCGCTAAGCTCCACCACGATGTCGAAGCGGGCGCCAAACTCGCGGATTCCCTCCTTGGATGCGAAGTATTCCTTGCCTCTTTGAACCAGCCACCCCTGCTTCACGCACCATTCGACGAACCCGGCGCCGATGGCCGACGGCTCGACGTGCGTCAACCCCCGGGCGCGCTGTTCGCCGAGCGTCAGGTGCGTGCGGTGCCACTCGGCGTCCTGCTCTTCCGTGATGCCCAGCCGTTGCATCAGGGAAACGTGCTGCTCCGGCGTGAGAACGGGCGGATGTGCGCGGTTCAGCGCTTCGGGATCGTTCGGTGTGGGGTCTTTCTTCGTATCTGCCATTTTGGCGGACTCCTTTCTTCCAATCCGCAGCATACGGTCGAAAGTCAAGGGGTTCAACCAAACAGGGTCACATTTCCGCTTTTGCGGGTGAAGTTTCTTGCGGAGCCCCGGGTCCAGGCTCACTTGGTCATCGGGCGGCCGCCCCCTCGCGTCCGCGCCCGCGGCGCCCCTGTCTTCGGCTCCATTTCCACCTCGTAGCACGCCGCCACCGTCTCGAAACCCAATCGCAATCCCACCGTAACAATTGCTTGCTAGGGTAGCCAACAGTACTCCGAGGCAACCAGATGCGAACTCACTTGGCAGTATTCCTGCTTCTCTGTGCCCACATCGCCGCGCAAACCCAATTGGGCTCGGGCGCGATCTCCGGAACCGTTCAGGACATCTCCGGCGCCCTGGTGGCGGGCGCCCAGATCGTGATCGAGGACTCCGCCAACGGCTTCGTCCGCCAGTTGATGTCGGGTGCCACCGGGCAGTTTCTCGCGCCGGTGCTGCCTACGGGCGTCTACCGCGTCCGCGTATCCAAGCCCGGTTTCGCGACCCTCCAACTGGACCGGATCGCGGTCGATGTAGGCGGCGCCGCGAGCGTCGTCTGCGCCCTGAAAGTCGGCAACATCAGCGAGACCGTCGCCGTCGTCGCCGCCGCCGCCATCGATCCTTCCCAGACCGATGTGTCCTCTCTCGTCGACAGCTCCGAGATCCGTAACCTGCCCATCAACGGCCGCCGCTATTACGATTTCGCTCTGCTCACTCCGGGCGTGACCCGCGACGGTATCCTGGGGTTGCTGAGTTTCCGGGGCACCTCCGGGAACTTCGACAACTACATGGTGGAAGGCAACGACGACAATCAGGCGTACTTCTCGGAGAATCGCGGCCGCTACCGCGCTCCCAGCACCGTCAGCGCCAACGCGGTCGAAGAGTTCCAGGTGGGGCAGGGCGCCTACCTTGCCGAATTTGGACGCGCCACCGGCGGCAGCGTGAACATGGTGCTCCGCTCCGGCGTCAACCTCCTACACGCGGACGGATTCTATTTTTACCGCGACCAGGACTTCGGCGCGCGCGATCCGCTGGCCACCATCAAACCGCCCGAGCGCCGCCAACAGTTCGGCGGATCGGTCTCCGGTCCCATTCGCGCCAACCGGCTCTTCTATTTCGTCAACTACGATCAGCAGAAGCGCACGTTTCCGCTGGTGATCGAAGACCTCACCAGCGCGCTGGTGTCCGGCAAACCGGTCTTGCCCGCCAATCCAACCGCCGCCCAGCAGGCCGCCTTCAACACCCAGATGAACGCCTTCAACGCCGGGGCCGCTTACGTCATGAGCCAGTTCCCGGGCGGCGCGCCCGGCAACATGCAGTCGCGCACCATGGGCAATAATATCGTGCTGGGCAAGGCCGATTATTCGATCGATTCCTCGAACACGCTCTCCACCTTCTTCAATTACATGCGGTCCAGCGGCGAGCGCGCCATCCAGACTCCCATCGTTCTCGGCAACGTGGGCCGCAATGGAACCGACGACGTCCGCATCGATTCCTACAACGCCCGCCTCACCACCACCATCGGGCCGCAAAAGGTGAACGAGCTGCGCTTCCAGTGGAGCCGCGACTTCGAGTACGAGATCGCCGATCGGCCGCCGCCCGAAGTCTATGCCAACGGAAGCGGCAACTTCTCCTTCGGCCGCGCCACCTTCCTCCAGCGCTACGCCCTGCCGGACGAAACGCGGACGCAATTCGTCGACAACTTCTCTTACAACACCGGCCGCCACAATTTCAAGTTCGGAGGCGAAGCCAACCGCGTCAACGACTTTATCAATAACCCCACCGAGTTCGGCGCTGTCTACACTTATTCGAGCACCTACGCTCTGGGTGAGGATCTGGTCACGCCCGGAGCCAGGAGTTGCAGCTCCTTCATCGAGGATTTCGGCGTGGCGGAGTACTCCTACAGCACCGTCGATTTCGCCCTCTTCGCGCAGGATCAATGGAAGCCCCTGCACCGCCTCACCGTCAATTACGGACTGCGCTGGGACAAAGAAACCATGCCCACGCCCTTCGCACCCAATCCGGCGCTGCCGCTGACGCAGAAGTTTCCCGCCGACTGGAAGAGCTGGGGCCCCCGCGCGGGCGTGGCTTATGACCTGACCGGCAAGGGAAAGACCGTGATCCGCGGCGGCTACGGTGTCTACTACGGCCGCATCCCCAACGGCATAATCGCTTACGCGCTGCAGAATACCGGCCTCACCGACGCTTCAAAGGCCCTGGTGTCGCTGACCCTGCAGCCCACCGACCCCAACGCACCCGTCTATCCCAACATCTTGTCTGCCGTCCCGTCGGGCGAGAGCCTTTCCACCTCGTCCACACTCCTGGCCAGCAGCTTCTCGCGCCCGCGGGTACAGGACTATACCGTCGGCGTGCAGCAGCAGTTGCCTCTGGCGTTTGCGCTCACGGCGAGTTATGCGCACACTTACGGCGACCATTTGGAGATCGTCACGGATTCCAATCTGCCCGCGCCCCAATTCACCCGCACGTACCAACTGCCCAGCGGGACGACCTTCACTGTGCCCTTCTCGGCGGGTGTGATCAAAACCGCCGCCGGCGCCACCGTGAGCGTAAACGCCGCCCGCCCTAATTCCGCTACGGGCGCCGTCAACGTCAACACCTCGGACGGCAAGAGTTGGTACAACGCCCTGATCCTCGACCTGCACCGCCGGTTTGCGGCGGGCGTCCAGGCCAGCGTTGCCTTCACGTGGTCGAAGGCCGAGAACACCGCGGGCAGCGGCAATGGCGGAGGCGCGGCCGCCGAAACGGCCTTCAATGGAGGCACTCCCGCCAACCAGTTCAACCTGGCGTCGGACCGGGGGTTGAGCCCTCTCGACCAGCGCTACCGCCTGGTGATGAGCGCGGTCTGGGAGCCGCGGGGACGCGTGCTGCGCGGTTTTCGCCTGAGCGCCATTGAAACCATCGAGGCTGGCCGGCCCATCGCCGAGTTCATCAGCGTGCCCTCGCTACCTTTCCTCAACACGGATGGAAACGTCTACAATGGCTTCGGCGGCCTGCTGGGACAAGGCTCGGGCGGCGACCGCAACCTGCTGCCCACCGTGGGACGCGACATCCTGGCCGGACCGTCCATGTACGCCCTGGCGCTTCGCTTCTCCCGCGAGTTCCGCTTGAGCGAACGGTTGCGGCTGGAAGCCCTGGCCGAGGGCTTCAACGTGTTCAACCATTCCAACTACAACGGCTTCAACGACACGATCTACACTGCCACGGCCACCACCAACAGCACCCCGCTGGCGACGCCCGTGATGCTTGCCCAGACAGCGGGTTACCTGGCTCCAACCAGCGATAGCAGCCCGCCGGACGGCACCAACGCCCGGCGCGTGCAACTGGCCGTGCGCTTCCGGTTCTAAGAGGCGAGCCTCACCCCCGCCCGGCGGCTACTCCAGATAGAACACTTCCTTAAGAAACGCGAAGCGCTCGCCCGGCTGCAAGTCGGGCACCGGCTCCCACAGCGGCTTCATGAACTCCTGCCACTTTTGGTTCACCGGGTCCTTGTCCAGCATGGCGAAAGCCTTGTCCAGGTCATCCACCGTCAAAACCAGCGTCAGATCCTGTCCGCGGCGGAAAATGGAGTAGTCCGAAATGCCGGCCTCCTTGATCTTGGCCAGGAGTTCCGGCCACACCCGCGAGTGCTCCCTGTCGTACTCTTCGATTTTATCGGCTTTGATGCGCAGCTTATACGCGTAGCGAGGCATAGACTCCCATGATCCCGCCTTGGCGCCCTCCGGTCAAAAACTTCCTGAAGCCGGGATCCCCGTTTCGTTGCGCGGAACATCGACACTCTCCCGCGTCGGCGCAACTCGCGCATTCCACGCCCCTTACCACGGGAGCCACCCAGCGCCCCGCAACCCCCCATTTGAGAATTGCTGCCCGCGGTGTTACACCTGGAGAAACACCGTGGAACCGCTATGACAACCTCAAAGCTCCTTCGACTGCTGCTGTCTGCCGCGCCATGCCTGCTGGGCACGGGCCTCCTAATCACTGCGGCCGATGCGCCAACTTCCATCGCCGCCTTGCGCCAGTCCTTCGCCAATCCGCCCGCCGACGCGCGCATGATGGCGCGCTGGTGGTGGTTCGGCCCCGCCGTCACCAAGCCCGAGCTGGCCCGGGAAATTCGCGCCATGAAGCAGGGCGGGCTCGGCGGATTCGAAGTGCAGCCCGTCTACCCGCTGGTTCTCGACGATCCCCAGCACAATCTCGTCAACCTGCCATATATGTCGGATGCCTTCCTTGACGCGCTCAAATTCGCCGCCGAAACAGGCCGCGCCGAAGGCATGCGCTTCGACCTCACCTTATGTAGCGGCTGGCCCTACGGCGGCCCGCACATTCCCATCGGCCAGGCGTCGGGCAAGCTGAATGTGAAACTCGTCGCCGTGCCCGCTGGCGCAGCCGTAGCCGAGGTCCCCGCGATGGCCGAGGGCGACTCGCTCATCGCCGCGTTCTTCGCCAAGGGCGATGGCCGCCAGATCCCGCCCAATGGCGCCCTCCGCCTCACCGCCATTTCCGGTTCCACCGTCACCCTGCCCTCCGTGAGCGAACCCGGCGTGGTTCTGTTCTTCATCGCCAGCCACACCCGCCAACAGGTGAAGCGGGCCGCCCTTGGCTCCGAAGGTTTCGTTCTCGACCACTACAGCCGCGAGGCTCTCGACACCCACCTCCAGCACGTCGCCGACCGCCTCATGAAAGCCCTCGGCCCCAACAAGCCCTACGCCGTCTTCAGCGACAGCCTCGAAGTCTACGGCGCCGATTGGACCCCCAACCTCCTGTCCGAGTTCCAAAAGCGCCGCGGCTACGATCTCACTCCATACCTCCCCGCCCTCGCCGCCGACATCGGCCCCACCACCGCCGCCATCCGCCACGATTGGGGCCAGACCCTCACCGAACTCGCCGAGGACAACTACCTCAAGCCCCTCACCGAATGGGCCCACAAGAACGGCACTCGGTTCCGCTCGCAGAACTACGGCATCCCGCCCGTCCGCCTCTCCAGCAATTCGCTGGTGGATCTGCCCGAGGGCGAAGGCTCGCAATGGCGCCGCTGGACCGCCACCCGTTGGGCCTCTTCCGCCAACCACCTCGACGCCCGCCCCGTCACTTCCTCCGAAACCTTCACCTGGTTGCACTCGCCCGTTTTCCGCGCCACCCCGCTCGACATGAAGGCCGAGGCCGACATCCACTTCCTGAACGGCGTCAACCAGTTCGTGGTTCACGGCTGGCCCTATTCGCCTCCCGAAGTGGGCGAGCCCGGCTGGGGCTTGTACGCAGCCGCGGTCTTCAACGATCACAATCCCTGGTGGATGGTCATGCCCGACGTGGCGCTCTACATGCAGCGCGTCAGCTTCCTGCTGCGCCAGGGCCGCCCCGCCAACGATGTCGCCCTGTACGTCCCCACCGACGATGCCTGGGCCGCGTTCACCCCTGGCCACGACCTCTCCATCACGCAGTCCATCGACCGCTTGATCGGCCCTAACGTGATCCCCCAAATTCTCGATGCCGGCTACAACTTCGATTTCATCGACGATGGCTTCATCGCCCGCAAGGGCGTGCCGCACAGAATCCTGGTGATCCCCGGCGTGGAGCGCATTCCGCTGGCCACGCTCACGAAGCTCAACGAGTGGGTCCGCAAGGGCGGCATCGTGATTGCCACGCGCCGAGCCCCGTCGCTAGCTCCGGGCCTGCTGGACGCCGATACCGATACGCCCAAAATCCGCGCCCTGGCGCGCGCCATGTTCGAAGGCGGCAACGCCCAGCGCCTGGTCGCCGACGAAACCAAACTCGGCGATGCCCTGCATGCCGCCCTACCTGCCGATGTCGCTGGCCTCGACCCCGCCATCGGCGTAGTCCACCGCAAGCTGGACTACGCCGACATTTACTACCTGGCGAATACCGCCAATCACCCGGTGTCCTCCCAAGCCGAGTTCCGCATCGACGGCCTGGAAGGCGCCTGGTGGGACCCCATGACCGGCAAGGTCTCGAAAGCCGAGGGCGGCACGCACATCGCTCTGAACCTGGCGCCCTACGAATCGCGCGTGTTGGTGTTCTCGAAGGATCGCGTGCCCGCCGCCCCGGCGCCCGCCACTGCCGCGCCCGCCCCGCTGGACCTCTCCATCGGCTGGACGCTCACCTTCTCCAACTCGCCCGCCGTGAATCTGCCCACGCTCAAATCCTGGACCGATCTCGACGGCCTCCAGTTCTTCTCCGGCCAGGGCACCTACTGGCGCAAAGTCACCGTGCCGCAAGCCATGCTAAGTTCCGGCCATCCCATCTACCTCACGCTCGGCGAAGGCACCGCCGTCCCGGCCACCGCCGGCCGCGCCGCGAGCGGCATACGCGCCATGCTCGACCCTCCCGTGCACGAAGCCGCCGTAGTCTCCGTCAACGGCAAACGCGCCGGTGCCATCTGGACCGCGCCCTTCGAAGTGGATGTCACCGCCCTCCTCCACGCCGGCGAAAACCAGTTGACCATTGTGGTGGCCAACGTGGCGCTCAACCAACTCGCCAAGGACCCGCCGCCCAACTACAAAGTGCTCTACAAGGACCTGATCGCCAAATTCGGCGACCGCTTCCAACCGCAGGACATGACCGGCCTCCAACCCGTCGAATCCGGCCTATTGGGCCCGATCCGCCTGGTGGCAAAGTAGTGCCGCCCCCGCGGCGGGGAACTTCCACTCCCCCCGCCGCGTAACACCCTAAGGTAGTTCAAGGAGACCCTCATCGTGAACCGAAGCTTGCTGATCGCCGCCGTCGCCGTCTCTGCGGCGCTGGCGGCCCACGCCCAGAGTATCGAAGGTGACTGGCAGGGTACGCTCAAAGCCGGCCCCGCCGAGTTGCGCCTGGCGTTGCATTTCACTTCCGACGGCCAGGGCGGCTTCCGCGGCACCATGGACAGCCTGGACCAGGGCGGCAGGGGCATCCCCATGAGCTCCGTCTCGCTGAAAGGCGCCAAGCTGAACTGGAGCATCGCCTCCATCGGCGCTTCCTACGAAGGCCAGACCGCGGCCGGAGGCTCCATCCGTGGAACGTTCACCCAAGCGGGCCAAACATTCCCGCTGGACTTCAAGCGCGTAGCCGCCGCCGCAAAACCGTCCGCCAAGCCTTCCGATATCGATGGCACCTGGCAAGGCACGCTCGAGTACGCTCAGGGCATGAAACTGCGCGTCGTGGCCCACCTTGCCACTACGGCCGATGGCCTGACGGCAACCATGGAAAGCCCCGATCAGGGCGCCACCGGAATTCCTGCCACCGCGTCCCGCACCGGCGCCACCTTCAAACTGGAGGTCAAAACCGTGGGCGTCGTTTTCGAAGGCAAGATCAACCAGGCGCGCGACGCCATCGACGGCACCTTCACGCAAAACGGAGCGCCATTGCCCCTGACGCTCAAGCGCGTCAAGGATGGCTCCAGCACGGAGCCGCGCCGGCCGCAGAACCCGGTGAAGCCGTATCCCTACCGCGAGGAGGATGTCAGCTACGCCAACCCGGCCGGCGGCAACCGCCTCGCTGCCACATTCACCATTCCGCCTGGTGCGGGGCCGTTCCCCGCCGTGGTGCTGATCTGCGGCTCCGGCCCAAACGACCGCGACGAAACCGTGATGGGGCACAAGCCCTTCCTGATCCTCGCCGACTACCTCACGCGCCAGGGCATCGCCGTCCTCCGCTTCGACAAGCGCGGCATTGGGAAATCCACCGGGAATCTGGCCACCGCCACCACCGCCGATTTCGCCACCGATGCCGAAGCCGGGGTGGCCTGGCTGAAGACCCGCAAGGAAGTGAGCCCCCGCAACATCGGGCTCATCGGCCACAGCGAGGGCGGCACCATCGCGCCCATGGTCGCGGCGCGCAACCGCGACGTAGCCTTCCTCGTGATGCTGGCCGGGCCGGGCGTGCGTGGAGACTTGCTTCTGCCGGTCCAGGTCATGGCCGGAAACGAGGCCGCCGGAATGAGCCATGAGGCAGCCCTGAAATCCGCCGAAGTGGAGCGCGCTGCCCTCCAGGTCATCGAATCCGAAAAGGACCCCGCCAAGCTGCGCGAGAAGCTCGAGGCGCTGATGCCCAAGCAGGAACTCGACGCGCAATGGAATTTGCTAGCGACGCCTTGGTTCCGTTTCACGCTCCAGTACGATCCCGCCACCGACCTGCGCAAAGTCACCTGCGCCGTGCTGGCGCTCAACGGCGCCAAGGATACCCAGGTGGTCGCCGGCCAGAACCTCCCCGCTATTCGTAAGGCGCTCGAAGCCAGCGGCAACCAGCGCTTCGAAACGCTGGAAATGCCCGGCCTGAATCACCTCTTCCAGACCGCCAAAACCGGCGCCGTTACCGAGTACGCCCAAATCGAAGAGACCATGGCCCCGGCCGTGCTGGCGAAAGTCGCGGGTTGGATCCTGCGCCACCCGTAAGCGCTCTCAACCGCTCCTCGCGCCCACCAGCCGTTCCGCGGCCTTGTGCTTGAGTTGCTGCAATCGGTCGCCCAGCGCCGCCCTGGCGTGCGCGGGAAGTTCGCTCATTGCGCGGTCTCGCTTTCCGGCTCTTCCACCCGCTCCACGATCCGAAGCTCGGTGTAACCGCTATCGAGCTTGAGCCCTTTCGGCATCCGTTCGTGCGATCGCTTGTGCTCCGGGCCGGAGTGCCAGCTCTGGAACGAGCCCAGATCGCTCCAGCGCGTGATGAGGTAAAAGATCGCACCATCCGCCCGGTCCTGGAACACTTCCATCCCCAGAAACCCCGCCTGCTTGTCCACCAAACCGGGACGGTTCAGAAACGCCTCCCTGACATCCATCTCGCGGTAATTGGCCACGCGAAACCGCGACATTGCCACGATCATAGCCACCCGTCCCGTTCGATCGCGCTCTTGGACCGCTCGAACTCTTCCGCGTCGAAAACCGCCACCGCTTCCCCAGCGCCTCCCCGCTCCGGCAGCCACTTAGCAAGCGTTTCCGCCAGACGCCCCATGTCCACGGGTTTCGTGAGAACGTCGTCCATCCCTTCGCGAAGGCACCGGTCCCGGTCGCCAGTCGACGCGTGCGACGTGAGGGCGACCACCGGAACGCGCGGGCCGTCCAGTTCCCGTATGCGGCGCGTCGCTTCGTAGCCGTCCATGACGGGCATCTCGCAATCCATCAGAACCAGATCGTACCTGCCCTGTCGCATCGCTTCCAACGCTTTGGCTCCGTTGACGGCCGCTTCGGCTATGTGCCCAAGCTTCCCCATTTGCGCTAGCGCCACGGTGCGGTTAGTCAAGTCGTCATCCGCGACCAGAATCCGCGCTCCGCGCCGCGCACCGGCCGGCTTGGCCGCGGCTCCGTCCGCGGGCGCCAGGTCCGCCTCGGCCGCCGTCTCGAAAACCGCGGTGAACCGGAACGTGGAGCCTTCGCCTTCCCGGCTCTCGATCCCAATCTGCCCGCCCATCAGCTCCACCAGTTGCTTGCAGATTGCCAGGCCCAGCCCCGACCCGCCGTACTTCCGCGTGGTCGATGCGTCCGCCTGGACGAACGGCGAAAACAACCGCGCCGCCTGATCCGGCCGTAAACCGATGCCAGTGTCGGCAGCCGTGAAACGCAGCGTTCGCTTGCTGCCTTCCGTACGCACCGCCTCCACCAGCAGCGATACCTCGCCCCGCTCCGTGAACTTGATGGCGTTGCCGATAAGGTTGTCCAGCACCTGGCGCAGCCGGTGCGGATCGCCGCGAACGAGCGCCGGTGAATCCGGCGCCATCTGCAACCCGAATTCCAGTCCCTTGGCCGACGCCTGGGCGCGCCAGACTCCGGCGGCGTCCCCGATCGCGCGGCGCAAATCGAAGTCTACGCTCTCCAGCGCGACCTTCCCGGCCTCGATCTTCGACAGGTCGAGAATATTGCCGATGACGCCCAGCAGACTGCGCCCGCTCGAAAGGGCCACATGATGCCCGAAATGGACGGCCGGGAGGCGGTCCGCCAGGTGCGCGCCCTGGAGATGGAATTTGGCATCCTCTCCACCAACGGCGTGAAAATCGTCATGATCACCACCGTGACCGACGTCAAGGAAGTGATCCGCTGCTTCCGGGAACTCTGCGACGCCTACCTCATGAAGCCCATAGACCTGGCCGATCTCCACGCCCAGATGAAAACCTACGGGCTGGTCCAGTAGGGCCGGCCCGGTCCGCCTATCCCTGCAAGGCGAAGAGCCCCGCCATGCCCAGCACGTGATACAGCACCAGCAGCATCATCAGGATCAGGTACGCCCGCAGGCTGAGCAGCGACAGCCGCACGCTGCGGGTCATCGCCATGGGGCCGAGCCCTTCCGTGTCCACCTTCTGTTCCGGTACGTCGTCCAGGGGATGAACCACCACAAAATGGTTGGCCGCCGCTCTCGTTTCGATCTGGTTCATTGCCGTCGTAGCCATGTTCGTTCTCCTTTTCGATATACCCTTCAGGACACCTTCGGGAAGAGGTTCGGGGCCGCAACCTGCGCGGCCAAAATCAAGGACAAGGCGAAAAGAACTATGATGATGGTCCAGTTCACCAGGTTGTTCCAGGGCTTGTTGGCATACTCGCCCAACAGCTCCTTATCGTTCAAAAGCAGTTGCAGGAAGATGATTGCCGAAGGCAGCATCACTCCCGCCAGCACCTGCACGCCCAGAATGATTAACTGCAGCGGCGCGCGCGGTATCAGCACCAGCCCCGCGGCGGCCGACACGCACGCCAGGTAGACCACGTAAAATCCCGGCGCCTTGCGCACCGGCAGTTGCAGGCTATGCGGCCAGCCGCGAACTTCGCCGTAAGCCCACGCGCTCGAAAGCGAAATCGCCGTAGTCCCCAGCACCGCCGCGTTGATCATCATCAGCAGAATCGCGTGCTTGAAGAACCCGCTGGTGAAACTGCCGATATCGACCGCCATCTGCGCCGGGTCCGTGAAAGTGAACCCGTGAATCCGCGATGAGTTGCCCGCCAGCATCATGCAGCCAGCCACGGTGATGGTGATGCAGGCCCCCAGAAACGTGTCCAGCCGCGCCCACTTCACGTCGGCGAACCGCAGCCGCTTATCGGCGATGCAACTCTGCTGGAAGAAAAGCTGCCACGGAGCTACCGTGGTTCCCACCACCGCGATCACCAGGAACATCAGGTCCGGCGTCAACCCTCCCGCCGGCATGGACGGCAGCAGCGAGTGGCGCACGATCTGGCCCAGCGCCGGCCGCGTGGCGAACGCGATCGCGAACCACGCCAGGTCCAGGGCGCACAGGAAAACTACGATGCGCTCCCACCGGCGGTAGCTCCCACTCAGCACGATGAACATCAGCCCGGCGGCCACCAGCGGCACGCCGATGCGCGGGTCCACGCCCATTTTGTTCAGGGCCAGATCGATGGCCGCGAACTCCGTCACCAGCGTCAGAAAGTTGACCAGTTCCAGGTCGATCAGCGAAAACAGCCCCCACCACTTTCCGAACCGCTGGTAAATCATGGCCGCGTGGCCCTGGCCCGTGGCAATGCCCAACCGCACAACCATCTCCTGTATAAAATACGTAACCGGTAATAAGAGCAGGACTATCCAAAGGAGATGAGTGCCGTATTGCGCGCCGGCCTGGCAGTAGGTGGATACCGCGCCCGCATCGTTGTCGGCCACCATGACGATGAGGCCGGGACCGAAGACCATCAGGAAGGTGAGCAGGTCCCGCGCCCACTTGGATTTCACCACTCGCCCGCGCGCCGGCTGGGCATCGATTTCCAGGCCCGCCGCGGGCGCGGTCACGAATTTGTTGGTCATCGAAGCACCTCCCTTTCCGCCGGCGGGCAAACACACCCGTGGCATTGTGGCGGGCGGCACGTTGTCACGGCCGCGGGCCGAAACTAATAGTCAAGAGGGGATGCCGGAAGAAGAGAACTTCGCGCCCCGTTTCCGGGACGCTGGCTCTCAGCCCTTCGCGCTCATCGCCGCTGAAACTGGTGGGTGTTCAGTGGCGAACGCGATAGCCGAAAGCCTATCGGACTCGCTGCTGAAACTCCCACGCCGATGCCTTCGCTATTCCCGCAAGGGACGGAGGCTTGTCGTCGTTCGGTTCCATACACCTTTCTGGAGACGAGTCGAAGATCGGGAGGGAAACGCAGATACCATTTCCCCCAAGCGGAAGAAATGGCCAACCATCGCAGAACGATTGCTGACGGATTCCCCCACTGGTCCAAGCTTCAGCACCGCGCGCCGTGAGAGATCCGAAGACCTCAGCCACGTTAGAGAAACCCTTAACCCGGGAGTCCCTGGTCACCCTCCACACAGCATCTTTGGATGCCTGAGGGCAGTGGCTTATGTGCCGCGCGGACGCCTCGCCTACCGAGGATCCATGCAAATCGGGTGAACTTGGCTCAACATCGAGCCGTGTCCATCCACTTGTAAGATAACGCGCGCCCCGCGGGTTAGTCAACATAAAAACGGTGAAACCGTCTTAATCCCGTCTCACAATTTCGCGGCGCGGCTGTGGGGCTTGCCGGTTTCGCGCCGCACCCGGAACCGCGCGCGTAAGCAAGCGGCCCGAGGCAGAGGAGGTCCCCTCCGCTAGTGCTTCGGCTTCGGATGCACCACGGCTTGGCGCTTGATGTTGGATTTCTTGCGGATGGCCTTCACGCGGGCCTTGCTCTGCTTCCTGGCCCGCTTCTGGGCCTTCGCCATGGCCTTGGCGTGGTCGGATGCGACCGTCGGAGTTCCCGCCTGGGCGAGCGCCGCCAAACCGCAACTCAGGGCTATTGCGAGAGCTACCGATCGAGCTTTCATACCGTCATTATTGTTGCATATTTTGGGCCATTGACAAGTACATCTTTAGAAAACAAAGCACCGTTATCAGGATGGCCAGCAGCCCCGCTACCTTCCACAGGCGTTCCGTGGGGGAGCCGATCAGCCCCGGTTCCCCGGCAATCCAGGCCACGCCGAATCCGCCTATCAGGCCGCCGATGTGTGCTGCGTTGTCGATATGCGGCACCACGAAGCCCATGACCAGCACCATCCCGGCCCAGCGAAGATAGGCGCCTCGTATGGCATCGGCAATGGGGTTGTGGTGGCGCATACCCAGGGCGATCATGGCGCCGATCATGCCGCAAATCCCCGCCGACGCCCCGATCGACAGCGAAGCGCTGAACTCCGTGCTCAGAGCGAACCCGGAGACGCTGGATACCAGGTAGATCACCAGCATCCGGCTGGTGCCGTAAATCTCATCCACGTCGGCGCTCAGGTTGAACATGGCCCAGGAGTTCATGCCGATGTGGATCAGGCCGCCATGCAGAAATCCCGCGGTCACGAGGCGCCAGTACTCTCCGGCGAAAATGGCCGGCACCCATTTCGCGCCGAACGCGAACAGGGTCAGCCCGTCGATATCGCCCATCGGCGACTTCATGCGGCCGGAGTTCGTGCCCACGAATACGGTAGCCGCGTAAAACGCGAAATTAATCAGCAGGATGATAGAGGTGGTGAAGTACCGCTGCGGAATGATGCCCCCGATGGGCGAATCGTCACGCAGTGCGACGGCGCGCGGGCCAACGGGTTCCTGGCAGTACGGGCAAACGCGGTCCTTGTTGGTGATGAATGCCCGGCAGTGCGGGCACATTCGGCGTGGATCCATCTGCCCCTATCATACAACCCCGCCGCTTCCGGCCCTTGTGGGGCAGGCTGTCAGCCTGCGGCGGGTTGTTAACCCGCCTTCCGCGACCGTCCGCCAAGGCCGAACCTACGCTAGTCCTCTATCGCCCGCCCCACGCACGCGTCCGTCTCCGTCAGCCGCATCAGCTCCAAGCGAATAGCGTCCACCAGCGCCTTCCAGCTCGCCTCGATCACGTTGTCGGAGACACCCGCCGTCGACCAGCTCTTGCGGTGGTCGCTCCACTCGATCAGCACCCGCACGTTCGCGGCGGTTCCCTGCCGCGAGTCCAATACGCGCACCTTGTAATCCGTCAGCCGGACTTCGGTGATCTGCGGGTACAGCTTCGACAGGCACTTGCGCAGGCACAGGTGCAGCGCGTTGAACGGTCCGTGGCCCACGGCCGCTTCGGTGTGCAATTCGCCTCCAACCCGCAGCGTGACAGTGGCCGTGGTGTGCGAATTGGCCGCGCCGCCCGCGTGCGTGGCGACGTCGTAGCCCTCCACTTCGAAGAAATGCGCGTCGGGCCGCAGCGCCTCGCGCACCAGCAATTCGAAGCTGCCTTCGGCGGCCTCCAATTCGTAGCCTTCGTACTCCAGTTGCTTCACCTTCTCCAGCAGGTCGCGCCGCGCTTCCTCGCTCAGCCGGCCGGCCAGGCCCTGCTGCTGCAGCTTGTAGAGGATGTTGCCACGCCCCGAAAGGTCGCTCACCAGTACGCGCTGCCGGTTGCCCACCAGTTCGGGCGGGATGTGTTCGTAAGTCGCCGAATCTTTCATCACCGCGGCCACATGCACGCCGCCTTTGTGGGCGAAAGCGCTCCGGCCCACGAAGGCCTGGTCGTTGGGAAGCGGCAGGTTCGCCAGCTCCGCGATAAAGCGGCACAAGCCGGTAAGCTCGGCCAGCTTCTCCGGGCCCGCGGTAGTGTGCCCCATTTTGAGTTCCAGGTTGGCGATGATGGATGCCAGGCTGGCGTTGCCGCACCGTTCGCCATAGCCGTTCATGCAGCCCTGCACATGCGTGGCGCCGGCCTCCACCGCGGCCAGGCTGTTGGCCACGGCCACGTCCGAATCGTTGTGGGTGTGGATGCCGATCGTGCAATCGAAGCGCCGGCACACTTCGCGGACGATTTCCCCCAGGCGGCCGGTGAGCGTCCCGCCGTTGGTGTCGCACAGGCAGAGCACGTCGGCGCCCGCGGCCCGCGCGGCTTCCAACGTTTCCATGGCGTAGGCCGGGTTGTCCCGGTAGCCGTCAAAGAAATGCTCGGCATCGTAGACCACTTCCTTGCCGTGGTCCTTCAGGTAGCGGACGGTGTCGGAAACCAGTCGCAGATTTTCTTCGCCCGTGATCCCCAGTGCCCGCTTCACGTGCAGGTCCCAGGTCTTGCCGAACACCGATACCACCGGCGTACCGGCTTCTACCAGCTCCTTGACGTTGCGATCCTGCTCCACCGGATTTCTGGCCAGGCGCGTGGAACCGAAAGCCGTCAGCTTGGCGTGCTGCAACTTCAGATCGCGCGCCCGCGCGAAGAATTCCTTGTCCTTGGGGTTGGAGCCGGGCCACCCGCCTTCAATATAGTCGATGCCCGCCTCGTCCAGTTTCTGCGCGACGAGCAATTTGTCGTCCACGGAGAAGCTGATGCACTCGCCCTGAGTGCCGTCGCGAAGGGTGGTATCGAAGGTGAAGATTTTCATGGTGTGGCCCGGCGCCGGAGTTACTCCTGCGGTACGCCGGCCTCCTTCTTCTTCTTGAGGAACGTCATCATTTCGCGCAGCCCCTTGCCGACTTCTTCCACCGGCTGATGCCGCGCGGCCTCGCGCATGGCCAGGAACTTCTTGCGCCCGGCCTTGTTCTCGTCGATCCATTCCTTTGCGAACGCGCCGGACTGGATCTCGCCCAGGATCTTCTTCATTTCCGCGCGCGTCTCTTTTGTGACGATGCGCGGCCCACGGGTGTAATCGCCGTACTCTGCAGTGTCCGAAATGGAATACCGCATGTAAGCCAGGCCGCCTTCCTGAATCAGGTCGACGATCAGCTTCAGCTCGTGCAGGCACTCGAAGTAGGCGATCTCGGGCGCGTATCCGGCTTCCACCAGGGTCTCGAAGCCCGCGCGAATCAGCTCGCTCGCACCGCCGCACAGCACGGCCTGCTCGCCGAACAGGTCGCTCTCGGTCTCTTCCTTGAAAGTGGTCTCGATCACGCCGGCCTTCAGGCAGCCCAGCGCCAGCGCGTATGCCAGCGCGCGCTCCAGCGCCTGTCCCGTGGCGTTCTGGTGGACGGCCACCAGCGCCGGCACTCCCACGCCTTCGGTGTACAATTCGCGAACGCGATGCCCCGGCGCTTTGGGCGCGATCATGGTTACGTCGATATCTTTCGGCGGCACGATCTGCCCGAAGTGGATGTTGAACCCGTGCGCGAACATGAGCGTCTTGCCTTTGGTCATGTGCGGCGCGATGTCTTTGTTATAGATCTCGCCCTGAATGTGATCCGACACCAGAATCATCACCACGTCGGCGACCTTGGCGGCTTCCGCCGTGGGCATCACCTTGAGCCCGGCGGCTTCGGCCTTGCCCCACGCCGCCGTGCCGGGCGCTTCGCTTACCACCACGCTCACGCCCGAATCGCGCAGATTCAGCGCGTGCGCGTGTCCCTGGCTTCCGTATCCCACGATGGCGACCGTGCGCCCCTTCAGCAATTCCAAACTGCCGTCTTTTTCGTAAAAGCGTCTTGCCATTCTGCCTCCTGTTTCGATTTCGATGAGCCGCGCGCGCATGCTATTGCGGCTCGGCTAGCAACTCTTCCTTGGTCCCGGCCTTGGTCGGCACGGGGGGCTGGAGGCGCAGTTTCCGCGCTTCCAGCGCAATGGCCAGGGCGCCCGAGCGGGTCACTTCCACCTCGCCGTAGCTGCCCATCACGTCTATGAACTCTCCCAGTTTTTCGGGGTCGCCGGTAACTTCGATGACGAACCCCTCGGTCGAAGAGTCCACCACGCGGCCGCCGAAAATCTCGGCCTCCTTCAGGACCGCCGTACGCGATTCCTGAGCGGTGCGCACGCGCACCAGAACCAGCTCCCGCACCACCGCCGGCGATTCGGTCAGATCGTTCGCCTGCAGCACGTTGATGAGCTTGTTCATCTGCTTGATCACCTGCTGGCGCTGCACCGAATCCACGTCCACCACGATGGTCATCCGCGAAAGCTCCGGGTCCAGCGTGCGAGCGACAGTCAGGCTCTCGATATTGTAGCCCCGCTGGCTGAGCAGGCCGGTGACGCGCATCAGCGCGCCAGGCTTATTTTCCATTAATAGGGATATGACTTGCAGCATAGGTCTCCTTCGTTCCACCGGCTACTTGGCTGGCACCGCCACCGGTTCCGGCGGTCCCAGCACCATTTCGTTGATGGCCGAGCCCGCGGGCACCATCGGGTACACATTTTCCATCTGCGCCACTTTCACGCACAGCAGGTACGGCCCCGGCTCGCGGACCGCCTCTTCCAGCGCGCCGCGCAGTTCCTCGGGCTTCTCGACGGTCTTGCCCTTGAACCCGTAAGCGGCGGCCAGTTTCTCGACATCGGGGAAGCAATCGAGCTGCACCGCGCTCAGCCGGTTGTTGTAGAACAGCGTCTGCCACTGCCGCACCATCCCCAGGTGCCCGTTGTTCATGACGATAATCTTGATGGGCAGGGCGTTGCCCGCGATGGTGGACAACTCCGGGATGGACATCTGGAAGCCGCCATCGCCCGCCAGCGCGAAGACCAGCTTGCCGGGGTTGGCGAGTTGCGCGCCGATGGCGGCGGGCAAACCGAATCCCATCGACCCCAGGCCGCCCGAACTGAGCCACAGCCGCGGCTCGCGGAAACCAATCAACTGCGCGGCCCACATCTGGTGCTGGCCGACGTCGGTGGAGACGATAGCCTTGCCGCCGGAAATGCGGTCGATCTCGCCCATCAGGTGTTGCGGCATGATCTCCGTTTTGGAAGTCACCACTTCGAGCGGATGCTCCTGCTTCCAGCCTCGCACCTGCTGCCACCAAGCTTTCCGCGCGGCGGCCCGCTTCGCGGCGGCCGGAGTCTTGCCTTCGGCGGCGGCCAACTCGGTGAGCAGATGATTCAGCTTGGGCAGGATGCGCTTCACGTCGCCCACGATGGGCACGTCTGGCGTGCGGTTCTTACCGACCTCGGCGGGGTCGATATCCACGTGAACCACCTTGGCGTGCGGCGCGAAGGCCGCCAGCTTGCTGGTGACGCGGTCGTCGAAACGCGTGCCGAGAGCGATCATCACGTCGCAACCCATCAGCGCCATGTTGGACGCGTAGGAGCCGTGCATGCCCGGCATGCTGATGAAGTTAGGGTGATCGGCGGGCAGCGCGCCCAGCCCCAGCAACGTGAGCACCACGGGAGCGTCCGTCAGTTCCACCGTCTCTCGCAGTTCGGCCGAGGCGCCCGCGGAGATCAGTCCGCCGCCGCCGTAAACCAGCGGCCGCTCGGCCTCGTGGATCAGTTGCGCCGCGCGGCGGATCTGTCCGGTGTGCCCTTCGGTGAAAACTTTGTAGCCCGGCAGATGCACGGAGGTCACCGGCTGGTAATGACCCTGCCCCTGGAACACGTCCTTGGTGATATCCACCAGCACCGGTCCGGGCCGGCCGCTGGCAGCCACATAGAAAGCTTCGTGGATGGTCTGGGCCAGGTCTTCGATACGCTTCACCAGGTAGTTGTGCTTGGTGCAGGAGCGCGTGATGCCGAAGGTGTCGCCTTCCTGAAACGCGTCGCTGCCGATTAGTTTCGAATTCACCTGGCCGGTGAGGGCCACGATGGGAATGGAATCCATCAGCGCGTCCACCAGTCCGGTGGTCAGGTTGGTTGCGCCCGGGCCGGATGTGGCGCAGCACACGCCCACCTTGCCGGTGGAGCGGGCGTAGCCCTCGGCCGCGAAGGCGGCGTTTTCCTCGTGGCGCACCAGCACGTGGCGGATGCGGTGTTCGTAGAGCACGTCGTAGAAGGGGATGGTGACCCCCCCCGGATATCCGAAGATACAATCGACGCCTTCCCGTGCCAGGCATTCCAGAAGCATGCGGGCGCCGCTCATTAGTGTTGACATAGGGTCCATCTCGCTTGTTAATGTCGTTGCACAACAAAAAAGGCCATCAGCCGGTTGCTTTCGCCCCGCCGATGGCCTTGGGAATTTCTTCCGGCTGGCCTACGCGGGGCCGGCTACGATGACCAGGATAATAATGCTTACGGGAACGGGAATAATGTTGCCGAGTGGAAGGGACCGGGTTGTGGCGGCAGGCAACATCGGGATATCGAACTTTGAGTGTAGCTGGAAAATTTCCTTAATGCAAGTGCGGATAGCTATTAATATCGCTAATAGACGGATTAGCCGGCCTGTTCATGGGCGAGCGCGGGTCGCCCATGAACAGGCCGGCGATCCAGCGCGGCGCTACGGTCGGCACCACGCCCGCCAGCAACGCTCGCGATGCCCAGCGTCACCATGCACGTGGTCGAGATCGTTTGCAGGGCGATGCTGTACGCGGCCAGCGCCAGCAACACCAGACGGCGCAGTGGCTCCGCCGGCGTGCATCCCAAATACCTCACCGTCTAGGCGAGGACGATTTGGCGGAAATCGATTTGGTCGTCGCGCCACTCGCCCAAGCCCATTTGGCCGGCAAGCGAGATGTGCTGTGGCTGCCGGACGTCGAAATTATCAAACCCGTCTTTTCCAGCGGATTCCTCCGGAAGCATGCCCCGCCGAACCCTTTCGGCGTCAATGGCGCACCAACCTACGCGGTCGGCAGCCACCACGTCCGTGGCGAAGTACATGGTGTTGTGTTGCCAAACGAAACCGTACTGGGGATCCGCATAGTTGATCGGCCCGCCGTCGCATAGGCCATGCACACCGTCGATGATGCCGAGGACGACCTTGTTGCGGATGACCGGCAGAGAGGCGACGGCCGGAATGCTCTCGTACAGATTATTGATCGTCCGGCCGTCCGCATCCACGTTATCGTGAAACCGGTTCCAGTTGTTCACGCAGCCGGCCGATATGTTCTTGAGGTTCAAGGTGACGCCGGCGGCCTGGTGGTCTTTGAGTACGGCCAGGCTGATTATCTTCCCGACTTGCTGAGTCGCGAACTGGGCGGCATACGAGCAGGTATCCAATGGGTTCGACGGGCTCTGCCAAGACTTGAGATACTGCGGCAGGTATACATAGTGGTCGGGGTCGTATCCGACCAGCGATGTCTGATCGTCGGTGTAGTACCCGGCGGTCGCAAACGAAGTCCGGACCCACGAGGGCAGCCAGCCTTTGACGAAGCCGAGAAGGTATTCGTAGCGTTCGTAGACCACGATATCTTTGGGCGCGATGCCAGCCAGCAGAAGGCCGTTGACAATTTCCATCAGGCACCACTGGGACGATCCCATGGCCGTCACCGGGTTGGGACATACCTTGATCCCTACCACGTCACCGGGCTGGAACAGCTTGCGCCAGGCCGCCACGTAGTTAGACATCCCCGTGAGTTCCATCATGCCGCGGCGGATCATATTCTGGATCGGGACGGCCTGGAAACCCTGGTATGTCAAATCGGTGCTGGCGCCGGAATGCGTGACGCCCACAACCCGCGCAGGAAACAGGCCGGGCATGGAGTACGGCGTGGCGGCGCAGACCGAACGAACGGTTGCGGTGGAAGCGAGCGCCGCCGCAACAGGCAGCTTCAAAACATCCCTGCGAGTCAGATTCATGACTTCACCTTCCTAAAAAAGTGGCGATATCTCGCCGCAAACAAGAGCACTGCGCCGCATGCCAGCGGCAAAGTCGCCGGTTCCGGGGTAGCCTGGTCCGGAGTCAGCAGAAATGCGTGTTGCTGCCCATCGATCAAGCCCGTACCCGCTATCTGTCCCAGGTCATTTATGGCATCCCCTTCGGTGAGTTGCCAACCCGAGGATGTGGAAGACAACAGCGAGTTCAGATCGTACATGCCAAGGCCGTCGAATAGGAATGCGACGCCGTCGGAGGTTCCGACGACCGCCCCGCTGGAGTTCACACCGTAGGCGCTACTGGTGCCGCCAGCCGTGAGCGCCCCCAACGCAACGACAGATGAGTAGGACTGCCACAGGACAGCCATCGAACCGTCATCGCCGTTCAGCGTCCCCGCTATTTGGCCGGAGTTCGACACGGCGGTGGCAACGCTCGACTGATAGGTTCGCGAATCGGCGCCAAAAGGACCGGACGGCGCGCCCAGATCGATCCACGCCCCACCGCTAAAGACGACGGCGTGAGACAGGCCGCCAACGTCCGCCTCGCCAACGATGAGACCGGTGCCGTTGATGGCGTTCGCGCTGCTGGTAGAGCCTCCCGGCAAGACGCCCAACGGTGTCGCGATGCCGGTTGTAGGATCGTAGGCATACGCCAGATCCGTCCCGCTCGCGTCCTCGGAGTATCCCACCACTGCCCCGGCATCGTTGATGCCGGTGGCCGCATTGTTAGCGCCGCCAAGCGTCGGAATTTGCGTGGGACCGGAACCGTCATTGACAAACGCCTTGAAGTTCGAATAATCGTCGCTGAAGCCGTAGCCGACAACAGTGCCGGAAGCGTTCACGCCGGTTCCGAAGGCGTACCCGCTATCCGTGCCCACTGCCGATATTCCCAGAATGGTTGACCACAGGAAAGGTTGGGAGAACGCTGATGCCGTGTCGCCGGAGCCGGTGACATAGCCGTTTGAGCTGACGCCGGCTGACGATGTTGCACTGCCTCCGGGCAGCGCGCCGAGATCGACGATGCTGTAAATGGTCGCGGCCGGTAACAAGCCTGGCAATAGTAGTAGCGCCGTTTGGGCGCCTGCAAAACGCTTGAGCTTCATCATGGTCTCTCAATTCCGCTTCGGGGTTCCGGCGGCTTCCCTGGGCACCGCTCCTTTTGCGCGGTCACAGGCCAAGAACCGAATTATGGAGTCCCCCGAGCCGCACTGTGCGGCCACCCTTCCGAGGGGCCGCGCCGTTACTCGGCGTTTAAGCTCCACATTTCTGATTTCCGCTTGCTGATCCACGATTATCTCACTTTGCGCGAATCGGGGGGCCAAGGCCTTAAGGTGCGCCACCCGGCCTTCGCCCGCGCGCCGCACTCGCGCCCGGGCCCCTCAATCCAGCGTCTTGTGGAAGCGGGCCGTGCTCAGGCCCAGCACCACCACTCCATATACCACCAGGATGGCCATCTGCGGCCAGAGCACCGCGAAGCCGGAGCCTTTCAGGAAAATGCCGCGCACGATTTCGATGAAGTAGCGCAGCGGGTTCAGATAAGTCAGATATTGCACCACCACCGGCATGTTGCGAATCGGAAAGGCGAACCCGCTCAGCATGAAGGCCGGCGTGGTGAAGAAGAAACTCATCATCATGGCCTGCTGCTGAGTGTGCGAAATCGTCGAGAGAAACAGGCCCGCGCCGAGCGAGGTCATCAGGTACGCGAGCGAGCAGAGCAGCAGAAGCCAGGGGCTGCCACGAAACGGAATGTGAAACACCAGCAGGGCCACGGTGGTGATGAGCACCACGTCCACCAGGCCCACCACGGCGAACGGCAGCGTCTTGCCGATCATCAGTTCCATGGGCCGCAGCGGGGTAACCATCAACTGCTCCATGGTGCCGATCTCCTTTTCGCGCACTATGGCCAGCGCGGTCAGCATCAGCGTCACCATCATGATGATGTTGGCCACCACGCCGGGGACGAAGTAGTTACGGCTGTAGAGATCGGGGTTGAACCACACCCGCGTGCGCGCGGAGACCTGCGGGAAGACCATGTTGACGGGCGCGGTGGCGCCGCGGCTGAGGATCTGCGAGGTGCGGCGGTCGGCCATCACGTCGTTCGAAAACGCGGCGATGATCTCACCGCCGTAGCTCGCGACCAGCGAGGCGGTGTTGGAATTGGTGCCGTCGATGAGTACCTGCACGGCGGCGGGACGGCCGCGCCGCACGTCGCGCTCGAAATCCGCCAGTACCCGCACCACGGCCTGCACCTGGCCGCGGTCCATGGCCTGCTGCACGTCATCCTCGCTCTGCGGCGTCGCCACCACGTCGAAGCGGCCGGAGCCTTCGAAGCGGGCGCGCAGGTCGCGGCTCATGGGCGTGCGGTCCAGGTCCATCCAGGCGATGCGCACGTGGTCCACGTCCAGGTTGACGGCGAAGCCGAACACCAGGAGCTGAATAATCGGAGGGAGGAACAGCAGCGTGCGCATGCGCGGCTCGCGCAGCGCCTGTATGAACTCCTTGCGGACGATGACCCGTATGCGTTCCCACATAATTTACGCCAGCTTCCGGTTCAACTTGCGCACCGCCAACAGAAAAATGATGGTGGCGTACAGCGCCAGGAACCCAAATTCGCCCCACAGAATCCTGAAGCCCACGCCCTTCAGGAAGATCCCCTTCAGAATCGTGACCACGTAGCGCGCCGGCACGATGCGCGAGATGACCTGGATTACCGGCGGCATGGTCTCGATGGAGTATACGAAACCGGACAGCAGAAATGCCGGCAGGAAGGAGCTCAGCATTCCCATCTGATAGGCCTGCAACTGCGTTTTGGCCGCCGCGGAAACGAAGATGCCCCAGAACAGCACGCCCACCAGGAAAACGCACACCGAGACCGCCAGCAACAGGACGCTGCCTCGCAGCGGCACGGTGAAGACCCACAACCCCACCACCACAGATAGCACCGCGTCGGCCAGGCCCAGCACGAAATAGGCCGCCATCTTGCCCAGCACCATTTCGGTGGGCCGCAGCGGAGTGGAGAGCAACTGCTCCATGGTCCCCATTTCCCATTCGCGCGCGATGGTGAGCGAGGTGAGCAGGGCGGCGATGATTTGCAGGATCACGGCGATCAGGCCAGGCACCACGTAGTTTTTGGATTCGAGCGAGCTGTTGTACCAGACGCGCAGGCGCGCGTCCACGGGCGGCACGATGCGCTCGCCGCCGCGCCGGTTCTGCATCTGGGAGCGCACGTCGAACGAGTAACTGCGCACCACGCTTTCGGCGTAGCCTAGCGTGATGGACGCCGTATTGGAATCGCTGCCATCGAGGAGCAATTGCACCGGCGCGTCGTGGCCGGAGCGGAGCAACTGCGAGTAATCGCGCGGAATCACCACGCCGAGCAGCACTTTGTTGCGGTCGATGGCGCGTTCGATGGCGGCGTAGTTATCCACCGATCCTTCGATCTCGAAGTACTTCGATCCCCGGAACTGGGTGATCAGGTCGTGGCTTGCCTGAGTGTTGTCCTGGTCGTAGATGAGGGTGGAGACGCGGTCCACGTCCAGGCTGAGGGCGTAGCCGTAGAGCAGCAGCATCATCACCGGTACGAACAGGGCCAGCCCGAGGCTGCGCGAATCGCGCACGATGTGGTGCAGTTCCTTGACGAACATGGCTCGCAGACGGCGGATGCTCATGCGGCCTTCCTATCCTCGGCCTCGATGAGGGCGACGAAGACGTCCTCCATCGAAGGGGCGATTTCTTCCAGGCGGGTTACGCGAACGCCCTTGGCCTCGAGCGCGGCACGAAGGGCGCCGGAGCGCGATGCGTTATCCACGGTGACATGCAGGCCGCTGCCAAAGACCGCCACGTCGAACACGCCTTCGGTGCCTTCGATGGCGCGCATGGCCTCGAGCGGGTCGGACGATTCCAGGCGCAGCAGACCGTGCTCCATCAAGCCCCGCTTCAACTCGGCGGGCGCGCCGAGAGCGATCACCTTGCCGCGGTACATGAGCGCCAGGCGGTGGCAGTATTCGGCCTCGTCCATGTAGTGGGTGCTGACGAAAATGGTATGGCCGGTGCGGGAGAGGTCCTGGATGAGCGCCCAGAAGGACGCGCGGGCGATGGGGTCCACGCCGCTGGTGGGCTCGTCCAGGAAGAGGACGGGCGGATCGTGGAGGATGGCGCAACCGAGCGCCAGGCGCTGTTTCCAGCCGCCGGAGAGGGTGCTGGTGGGGGCGGTGCGGCGCTCGGCGATGCCCGCCATTTCGAGCACGTAGTCTTTCCGGGAGGCTCGCTGCGCGCGCGGGACGCCGTAGATGCCGCTGAAGAAATCGATATTCTCTTCCACGGTGAGATCGTCGTAGAGGGAGAACTTCTGCGACATGTATCCGACGTTGCGGCGGACGTCCTCGGGATGGGTGGCCACGTCGAAGCCGTGAACGGAGGCGCGGCCGCTGGTGGGCGTGAGCAGGCCGCAGAGCATGCGGATGACGGTGGACTTGCCGGCGCCGTTGGGGCCGAGGAAGCCGAGGATTTCGCCTTTCGAGACGCGCAGGGAGACGTGGTCCACGGCGACGAAGGTGCCGAAGGTTTTGACGAGGGAGTCGATGGAGACGGCGGGTTCGGTGGGCGTCATTTGGCGGGGGCCTCCACACATCTCACGCGCGATACGGTGGACTTCGGCGGAGAGATCTTCTCCCGCGCGGGCGAGCTCCGCTCGCCGGGCCGAGTGCCACTGGGCCGCAGGTTGACAACCTGCCCCACATTGCGGCACGGGCGCAAGCTAGTCTTCCCACCCGAGGCGCGGGTGGACTGGTCGGAAGGCGGGTTAACAACCCGCCGCAGGCTGACAGCCTGCCCCACATAGCACAGCAGGAGCTCTTTCATGCGGCCGCCTCGGCTTCGCGGATGCGGGAGATGAAGGCGGCTTCCAGCGTCGCCGAAGAGGTTTCGCGTTTGATCTCTTCGGGCGGGGCGCAGCGGATCAGGCGGCCTCGGTGCATCAGGCCGACGCGGTTGCAGCGCTCGGCTTCGTCCAGATAGGCCGTGGTCATGAAGATGGTGATGCCGTCCTTCAGGAGCTGGTACAGTATGGCCCAGAACTGGCGGCGCGAAACCGGGTCCACGCCGTTGGTGGGCTCGTCCAGAAACAGAATCCGCGGGCGGTGGAGCAGGGTGCACATGAGCGCCAACTTCTGTTTCATACCGCCGGAGAGGCGGCCGGCTTGGCGCCCGCGGAACTCTTCCATGCGCGTCATGCCGAGCAGTTCCACGGTGAGGCGCTGGCGTTCCGCGCCGACGATGCCGAAGAGATCGGCGTAGAAATCCATGTTCTCCTGGACGGTCAGATCGCCGTACAGGCCGAAGCGTTGCGCCATGTAACCGATCTGGTCTTTCACCGCCCGCGATTCGCGCGCCACGTCGTGGCCGGCCACGCGCGCGGAGCCCTCGGTGGGCTCCATCAGGCCGCACAACATGCGCAGGGTGGTGGTTTTGCCCGCGCCATCGGGACCCACCAGGCCGAAGATTTCGCCCTGAGCCACGCTGAGGTTGAGGCGGTCCACGGCGGTGAGCGAGCCGAAGCGGCGGGTCAGATCGACGGTTTCGATGATGGGCGCGGGCCGCTCTGGCCGCTCCCTGACGGTCGCGGTTCTGTTAGTGGGAGTGCCGGTCATTCGACGACGATCTCCGCGTCGGCGGGCATATTGGCTTTCAACTCGCCTTTGGGATTGTCGAGATCGATCTTGATGCGGTAGACCAGCTTGACGCGCTCCTGCTGGGTCTGGATCTGTTTTGGCGTGAACTCGGCTTCGTCGGCGATGAAGCCCACGCGGCCCCAGTAGACCTTGTCGGGCGAATCGGTGGTGACGCGCGCTTTGGCGCCGATCTTGACGCGGGGCTTATCGGTCTCATTGATGTAGCCGCGCAACCAGGGATGGGCCAGATCGCCAACCGTCAGCACGGTGGTGCCGGGCGCCAGGATTTCGCCGACCTCGGCGGCTTTCACGAGCACTACGCCATCGATTGGACAGATGGCGATGGTATCGGAAAGTTGGGTGTCGATGAGCGCCAGATTGGCGCGGGAGCGTTCGATTTCGGCGCGGCGCGTGGTGAGTTCCTGCTCGCGGCGCTTCATTTCGATAGCGTTGGCTTCGGCCATCTTGAGCGCACCGCGGGCGCGTTCCAACTGGCCCTGCTGAGCCTGGATCTGTTCGACGCGCGGGCCGGCATCCACCAGCGACAGCTTCTCCTTGGCCGACTGCAGGGTGGCTTCGGCGCTTTCCCAGTTGCGGCGGAACTGGTCGTACTGCGCCTTGGAGATATCGTCGTTCTTGAAGAGGGGCTGGGCGCGGTCCCAATCCGCCTTGGCGCGTTGGGCTTCGCTTTCGGCCGCATCCACGGCGGCCTTGGCGTCCAGCTTCTCCTGGGGGCGCGAGCCGTTCTTGAGTTCCGCCAGGCGGGCTTCGGCGGAAGCCACATCGGCGGTGCGCTGCTCGATATCGGCCGCCAGCGTGGCCTTCTGCCAAGCCAGCGCGGATTCGGCCTGGGCGAGTTGGGATTGCGCCGATTCCAGGCCAGCCTGCTGCATTTCCTTCTGCGCCAGAAGCTGATCGCGGTCGAGGCGGGCGATCACCGCGCCGCGCTTCACGGTGTCGCCTTCGTCGGCGTTCCGTTCGATAAGGCGGCCCGAGGTTTTGAAGGCGATGTTTACCTCCGTCAGCTCGATGTTGCCGGAGATCATGAGGCGGTTGTCCGGAGTGCGATTCATGCCGCGGTAGGCGTACACTCCGGCACCGGCCAGCGCCAATACGATAAGGATGATGACGATTCGCTTTTTCATGCTATTGCACCGTGCTCCTGACTTTTCCCATGGCCTGCGCCAGGTCGATTCGCGCCACGTTGTAGAGGTATAGGGCCGCGGTCTGGTTGTCGCGCGCCCGTTCCAGCCGCGTCTGCGCGTCGGTCACTTCAATGCTGTTGGTGACGCCGGCTTCGTAGCGGCGGCGCGCCTGGGCCAACTCGTTCTCCGCCAGGCCGAGGCCTTCGCGGGCCACCAGCACCTGGTCCTCGGCCGATTTCATTTCGTCCAGCGCCAGGCGGACATCGAGCGAGATCTGCGCCTTCAGATCGCTGGTGCGGACCTGTTCTGCGCGGTACTGGGAGAAGGACTCCTCGCGGCGCGAATCGACGCGCCCGCCATCGAAAATCGGTACGCGGACCTGGATGCCCACGGTGCGCGTGGGCAGGGAGTTTTCCAGGCCGGAGCCGCTGGACCCGTAATCGCCGAACGCGCCGAGGGTTGGCAGGCGCTCCATTTTGGTGGCACTGGCGGAAAAACGCGCCGTGCGCTCGCGCTCCTGCTGGGCCGCGAAATCCGGCCGGCTCTTGAACGCATCGGCCTGAGCCTGGTCGGCGGTGACGGCCTCGACGGGCGCGTAGGCGAGCTTGTCGGTCAACTGGATTTCCAGATCGAGCCGCATGTTCATGGCGCGCAACAGGCGCAGGTAGGCGGCGCGGCGGGCGTTGGCGGCTTCCAACTGGTGCTGACGGTCGTTGGCGAGCTGCACTTTGGCGCGGGTGATTTCGATGCCCGTGCCGGTGCCGGCTTCCTTCTGGTTTTCGGCCTGCTTGAGCACGGCTTCGGAGAGGGTGACGTTGGCCTCTGCGGTTTCCACGTCGGCATCGGCCTTGACGGCGGCCAGGTAGGCGCGGGCGACAGAGCCGGCCACTTGCTCGGCGGTGGTTTCGGCGTCGCCGCGGGTGGCCGCTACACCGGATTTCGAGGCCTGGTAGCGGCGGATGGCGCTGAAATCGAGCACGCTTTCCGAGGCCGAGAGGCGCGCGTCCATGACCGAGAACGGACCGACGAACGCGGGGAAGTGGAAGCCGGGAATGGGGATATCGAGCTTACTGAGGCCCTGGGCGGCCAAGTCGGCAGTGCGGCTCTGATAGGAGAACGCGCCGCTGACATTGGGCAGGAGGGACGCGCGCGCCTGGATGGAGCGTTCCTGGGCTTGGCGCAACGCTTCGCCCGCCAGCTTGATGGCCGCGTTGCCTTGGGGCGCGAGCGCCACCTCGACGGCGTGCTTCATGCTGAGGGGGACGGGGCCGGTTGGGCCATCCGCCGCAGCTAGCGGTGCGGTTAACAAGAGAAGTGCGAACGCCAGTCTCATCTACCTGTCCTCGTTCCTTGATTCGGTGGGTTGTGGTACGGCTGCCGGGGCGGTTGCGGGGGCGCGGAAGCCGGCGCTAAGAAAGGTAATCAGCCGGCCGATGCGGCTGCGGAAATCGCCCTCGACGGCGGCCAGGTTAGGGAAATGGGGCGCGCCGCACATGGTGTGTGCCAGGGTTCCCGACATGAAGTGCATCCGCCAGGCGAATTCCTCTTCGGGCAGATCCGGGAGAGTGCGCCGCAAGGCCGCGTCCATCCGAATGAAAACCCCTTCCATGTGCTTCCGAATGACAGCGGGCAGCAACCCTTCCGCCATCAGCCTGCCCATGAACGGAACAAACGCCGGGGTTCGGTCGGCGGCTTCGGCCATGGGCATGAGAAACGCCTCGAGCAGCTTTTCGATGGCCACCGGCTGCTCGCCCGAGTCCTGGACGGCGCGGTCCAGCCGGTCCATCCGATCCTGGTTCACGGGGCCGATTTTGAGGTGAATGATTTCGTCCAGCAGATCTTCTTTGGACCCGAAGTGGTAGTGGACGGCGGCGAGGTTGACCCCAGCTTCGGCGATGATATGGCGGAGCGAAGTGGCAGCGTATCCCTGTTCGGCGATGAGGCGCTCGGCGGTGTCGAGGATCTTCTGCTTGGTGCCAGTCATTCGATTCAAGCGACTGATTTAATTATACGCATGAATGAAGACTTGTCAAGGCGTGGAAACGGGTTCGTTCGGATGGTGCATAAGTGGTCTGATTGCTTATTGTTATGGTGAAAAAATGGGTTCGTTTGGTATTTTCTGCGGCGGCGGTCTATTCGGCTTCGTGACATAGGTCTTCCCCAGTTGAGGTATAGCACGGGGAGGGGGTAGAGTCTGAAATTGGTTGGGGCGGGTGGCTGGGGGGAAAGAAGATGTTGGTGGAAGGTTGGCGTGAACGCGATCCGGCGGGTACCGCGGAAGCTAAGCCAGCCATACCTTTATGGCACAATTGGATACATGAAGAATACCTTCAACGTGGATGCCAGCCTTCTCAAAGAGGCCAAGGCCGCCTGCGATGCAGCCACGGACATGGAGACGATCCGGCGGGGCTTGGACGCGCTTGTACGGCATGCGGCCTATGAGCGGCTACGGGCCTTACGCGGTTCCGAGCCCGGCGCCAGCGAGGTGCCGCGGCGTCGTGAAGGTGGATCGACCAAGCGAAGGGTGGCCTGATGGTCCTGGTGGACACTTCGGTGTGGATTCGATTCCTGGCCAATCGGGCGCCCAACGCGGCGGAGTTAGACAGGCTACTCGGCCTCGACGAGGTGGTGGGGCACGATCTGGTGTATGGCGAACTTCTGATTGGCGACCGGGGAGGGAGGCGTAAGCTCCTGTCCGCCTCTGAACGGATGCATCAGGCGGCGACGGTGCCGCACCGGGACGTTGTCGCGTTCGTTCGCGAGCGCGACCTGCAGGGGCGCGGCGTGGGTTGGATCGATATTCATCTGCTGGCATCCGCCCGGGTTGGGCGGCACGAAGTGTGGACGGCCGATCCGCGATTCGCTACGGTGGCTGGGGAACTGGGCGTCGGGTACGCTGCTGAGCGCTGAGACGGCGGCGCGGGTATTGGTGGGAGTTCACGGACGGGGCGAAAAACCGGCGACAGTCGGCTCCGTCCACGCGGCGACGGGCGCCGGAGCGTTTTCGGGGGAGGTTGAGGCGCCTTGGGACGGAGTCGGCAGTCCCCGGTTTTCGCGGCTATCCTTCGGCTGTGGGCTTACGGCTCCGCTTGGCAGGGGCGGCTTTCTTGCGCGGTTTGAGCTTTGGCGCGGGCTTCTTCTTCGCGGGTGCGCGCTTGGGTTTCGCGGGTTCAGGCGCGGCGTCGGCGGCCTGTGCCATGTCGATACCAAAAATGCCGGCAAGGTCTTCGTCGCCGAGCACTTTTCCGGCGGCGGGAGCCGGTTGGGTGAGCGGGGCAGCCTGGCCCGCGTGGACGATCAGGTCACCCGCGTCCACGCCGCGAAGGCGGAAGACCAGTTCGGGTTGGCGGTCGAAGCGCGCACCGACGCCATATAGGACCGCCGCGACATGCTTGCACATGTAGGCTCCGTCGGGGCAATCGCACGAAAGGTGGATCTCGGCCGGGGTGGGAAACAGGCCCTGTGACTGCCGGCAGATGCGCTCCATCACACCTTTGGAGAGGCGGCCTTGCAGCAGTTCGACCAGGGAATCGATAGTGCCCGCGCAGTCGCCGCAGATGGATTTCCAGTGGGGCTTTTGGACCGGCGCGACTTTCAGCGCGACCTTATACAACTCCGAACCAGCAACGTGGGCGTGGATCTCACCGGGCTTGATCTGCAGGTCGACCACCGACCCGTTGCGGACGTAGCGCCGCCCGCGCGGCAACCGGTTGGCGTAATCGCTGTAGCGCTCGAGGTTCTCGCACCACGCCTTGCCCCAAAAGGTGGTGGCGATGGTGCGGCCTTCAATGACGACGGGTGATACGTCGTGCCCCTGCTTCTTGCGCTTCTCCATCGCGCGCATGGCCTTGCGCCGCCGCTCGGCAACGGAAACGTACGGTCTGAATTCCCATCCGGAATACCCCATCGATCAAGCCTCCTTCAATGCCTTGTTGATATCGAGCGCCACCAGTTTGAGCAACTCGTCGTCCTTCATTTCGGTCAGCAGGACTTCGGCACTGCCCTCCAGCAATTCCTGCGAGAGTTGGCGCTTGCTCTCGATGAGCTGGTCGATTTTCTCTTCCACGGTACCGCGGCACACGAATTTGTGCACCAGCACATTTTTGGTCTGGCCGATGCGGAAGGCGCGGTCGGTGGCTTGGTTCTCGACCGCGGGGTTCCACCAGCGGTCGAAATGCACCACGTGCGACGCGGCGGTGAGGTTCAGGCCGGAGCCGCCGGCTTTGAGCGAGAGCACGAAGAACTTCACGGACTCGTCTTCCTGGAAGCGGCGGACCAGGTCCTGGCGCTTCCTGACCGCGGTTTCGCCATGCAGCACCAGGCCGGGCGCCTCGAAGACCGAGCCGAGGAAGGCGGCCAGCGGCGCGGTCATTTCGCGGAACTGGGTGAAGACCAGCACCTTCTCCTGCTTGGCGGCGATCACCTCGGCTATGTCGCGCAGGCGCGCCCACTTACCGCTGTCCTCTTCGCTCCAGGCGCCATCGCCCAGCCACTGTGAGGGGTGGTTGCAGATTTGCTTGAAGCGCATCAGGAAGGCCAGCACCAGGCCCTTGCGGCGGATGCCATCGGCCTCGTCGAGCTGTGCGGCGAACTCCTCGACGGCTTGTTCATAGAGCGCGGCCTGGCGGCGGCTGAGCGGGCAGAAGGCCTTGAGTTCGGTCTTGTCGGGGAGGTCGGAGATCACCGTTTTGTCGGTCTTCAAGCGCCGCAGGATGTAGGGGCGCACTAATTCGCGCAGCGGTTCGTAGGAGGCATGCTGCGCGGAGGCAAGGCGCTTGGCGAAATCCGAGAACGCCTTGGCGGTTCCCAGCAGGCCGGGGTTGACGAAGTCGAAGATGGACCACAGATCGCCGAGGCGGTTTTCGACGGGCGTGCCGGTGAGCGCCAGGCGGCAACCGGCTTTGAGCTGCTTGACGGCGCGGGTCTGTTTGGCGCCGGGGTTCTTGATGGCCTGGGCTTCGTCGAGGACCGCGAGGCGCCAGGGAACGTCCGCGATCCAAGGCAGACGGAGCAGCGAGCCGTAGCTGGTGATCACGAGATCGGTATCGCGGAGTTGCGCGGCGTCGAGGGCCTTCAACTCGGACGGCGGGAGCGCGGAGGGATGGGCGACCAGAGCCTTCAGGCCCGGCGCGAAGCGTTCGATTTCCGATGCCCAATTGGCGAGTAGCGAGGCCGGCGCTACGAGCAGGCTGGGCTGGGCGGCGGCGCCGTTCTGGCGCTTAAGAACGAGGAGCAGGGAGAGCACCTGGATGGTCTTGCCGAGGCCCATGTCGTCGGCGAGACATGCGCCTAGGCCGAGTTTGGCGAGAAGGTACAGCCAGCGCACGCCCACCTGCTGGTAGGGGCGCAGCACGCCGTGGAGCGCGTCGCCGGGATCGACTTGCGCCAGGCCTTGCGGGCTGCGCAGACCGCGCAGGGTTTCGGCCAGCCAGGGGCCGGCGGCGACCTGCGCCCAATCGGCGCGGTTGGCGTCATCGGCGTCGGCATCGGCATCGTCGGCGGCCACGTTGGCGCCGGCGAGCAACCGCATGGCCTCGCCGAACGCCAGGCCGTTTTCGTTCGCCGTGCGCTGCACTTCGCGGAAGCGATCGATGGTGGCTTCGAGGCGCTGGCGGTCGAGTTCCACCCACTGGCCGCGCACCAGGGCGAGGCCGTCGGATGCCGCCAGCAGTGCGCGGATTTCGGCGTCGGTGAGGGGCTCGCCATCGAGCGTGACCGCCATTTGAAAATCGAGCAGCGCTTTCTGCCCCAATCCCGATGGCGGCCGGCCGCCCACCGAGCCGGTGACGCGCGGACGCGGCGGACGGTTGCCGCGCCACGCGGCGGGCATGCGAACCACCACGCCGGCGGTTTCGAGGTGAGGGACGTCGCGCAGGAGTTGCAGGACCTCGCGCGGGGTCCAGCGCAGGGGGTGGAAGATTTCGCCCGCGTCGACCATGGCTTTCAGCCAGGGGCAGGTTTCCGAGGCGCGCTGCACGGGGAGCAGGAGCGAAAGGAGGCGGTCCTTGTTGGCCGCGCCGGCATACTCGGAGAGCGCTTTCCCCAGGGGCAGGTGTTGCGCCTTGGCGACGGTCGAGAGCCGCGTGGTGTAGGTGGCGAGGAAGGCGAACGGGGCGTCCGGGTCCTTGCGGTTTTCGGCGATGTTGAAGTGGACGCGGCCCACCAGGTTCCAGGCGGGATTGCGGCGCTTGAGGAACTCCTGCACGCCGCATTTGGATTCGGACAACTCGGCATGAAAGGCGGCGTCGAGTTCCTGCCAGAGAGCGGCGAGAGCGGCGGCGGAGAGATACTCGGCGCCGGTCATGGGCGCCGCGCCGAGCGAGATGCGTTCGAGTTCCACTTCAGGCGGGCAGGGGACGGGAGAGGGGGCGCGGGCGGCTTCGGCGTCGGTGTCCTGGCGGGTGCAGAGCGCGGTGACGTAGCGCGCGCCGAATTCACGCCAGTAGGAGAAGGCCGGAGGGAGCGCTGTGCCGGCTTCGTCCGCGCCGAGATACAGGAGGCCGTGACCGGAGCCGCGTTCGAAGGCCTGGTCGAGACGGAGGGCGAGGGCGGAGTCGAGGGGCGGCGTGGAGGCGTCCGGGGTCAGCACCAGGTGGCCGTGCGGGGTGAGACTCAGAGTGAGGGGGGCGGACTCCATGGGGCGACATTACAGGGTAGCAGGGGAGCGGGAGCAACAGGATTCCGCAAGCATGAGTGATTGCCTCCATTGCGCTATTAGCGTACACTGGTTGATAGCATGGTCGTCCCAACGACGGTGGCGGAAACTCCGGGTTTCTTGCGGTAAGCCGCCGCGGTGCTGACAGAGGCAGAGAGGAGCGAACTCGTTTCGTTCCTGGCTGCCAACCCAGAGGCCGGTGACATCATGCCAGAGACGGGAGGGGCACGTAAGCTTCGCTGGAAAGCGCACGGACGGGGAAAGAGCGGCGGCGCCCGGGCTATCTACTACTACCATGACAAGTCGCTCCCGATGTTTCTGCTCAACATCTTCGCCAAGAACGAGAAGGCGAATTTGACCCACGCGGAACGAAACGAAATGAGGAAGCTGGTGCCCCGCCTCATCGCCGGGTACCTGAAGAGGATGTCGAAATGAGGAAAGTTCCAAGCGCGAAACGGCGCAAGCCGAGCGCGGGTAACCGGATCATCGCGAGCCTGCGGGAGGCCGTGGACTGGGCGGAGGGAAAGGACGTTCCGGTCCGCGTGACAACGGTGGAAGTGCCAACGGTCGATGTGCGCGCCACGCGCAAACGCCTGGGACTTAGCCAGGCGGAGTTCGCGCTGAAATTCGGATTCCAGCCAGCTACGTTGCGCAATTGGGAACAGGGGCGGACGCGGCCGGACGGCCCGGCACGCGTGCTGCTCGCCGTCATCGACCGGCACCCGGAGGCCGTTGAAGACGCGCTGCGGATGGCGAGTTGAAGGGGCGTGGCGGGTCCGGCCCGAGACTTCTCGCACGCGACAGGCTGAAGTAGAGGAGCGGGGCGAAGACACTGTGCGGGCGTCAAAAGGCGGGTTGACAACCCGCAGCAGGCTGCCAGCCTGCCCCACATAAGACCGCTGCAGGACCCGGAAGAGTCGATGGGTAGTGGAAAGCAACTCTCAGAACCGCGTTACTTCGCTGAAGCGGAAATCGCGCACCCGCATGGCGGGGGCGACCATGTCGATGGTCTCTTCGCCGGATGCACGCACGGGGGCGGAGAGCGCTTCCACGTTCGAGAGCATCTCCATCAGGCCCTGGTTGAATCGGAAATTGCGCACGCCGGCGATGACCGCGCCGTTCTCCACCAGGAAGGTGCCGTCGCGGGTCATGCCGGTGAAGACCTTCTCGTAGGGGTCCACTTCGCGGATGTACCAGAGACGCGTCACCAGAATGGCGCGTTCGGCCGAGGCCACCATGCGCTCGACGGTGGAATCACCGCCTGCGATCACGACGTTTATTGGCGCCTCGCCAAACTCGTTGGGCAGAGGGAAACCGTGGCCGGTGGGCTGGGCGCCCGCGAGCGCGGCGGCGGAGCGGCTGTAGGCGATGTCGCGGACCACGCCTTGCTCCACCAGGGTCAGCGGGCGGCGGGGCACGCCTTCGCCATCGAAGGCGGCGCCGGACTGCAGCGGGTGCATCGCGTCGTCGTGGATGGTGATGTTCGGGCCGAAGATGCGCTTGCCGATGCGGTCGTTGAGGAAGCTGCGGCCGTCGCGCACGGCGGTGGCGCTGAAATCGGAGAACATCTGGCCGGCGAGGTCCAGTACGGCAGCGGGCTCCAGGATCACGGTGTAGCGGCCGGGCGGCAACTCGCGGGGGTTGCGCGAGAGGGTGGCTTTGCCGGCGGCGGATTGGGCGAGCGCCACCGGGTCCAGCGTGGCGGCGTCGCAGGAGCTGGCCTTGGCCCAGCCGGAACTGTCGGCGGCCATGGCGGTGATGGAGAAGCGCGCCATGGTCTCGCGATGATAGGCCGCGAGACCGCGCGAGTTGCGTAGCGAGAACTCGGTTTCGCCGGCCGAGTAAATTCCGGCCGCGGTCTGGCCGGCGGCTTCCACCACGCGGATGGCTTCGGCTACAGCGCTGGCGCGGGCGCCGGGCGTGGAGTGGGCGGTGGATTCGAACCAACGCGCGGGCTGGTCGTAGGTGGCGGGCTCGGCCAGCGGCAGCAGATCGGGATCGGGTTCACTGGCGCGGGCCAGGGCGACGGCCTCGGCCACTACTTCGCGGATGGCGTCGGGGTTGGTGCGGTTGGTGGAAGCGCGGGCGGTGCGGCCGTCAATCAGCGCCCGCACGGAAAGGTGGCCGGCCCGCTCCGCCACGTTCTGATGAATGGCGTTGTTGGCGAAGCGCGTGAGGGACTCGTTGGCGGAGGTTTCGATGACCTCGACCTCGGTGACGCCGAGCGCGCGGGCGGCGGCACAAGCTTGTTCGAACACGGCTTCATCCGCCATAAGCGCTCCCGATGCGGATTTTGCGGAACCGCGCGGGGCTGGTGCCGTGGCCGGTGCCCATCACTTGCTCCGGCTGGCCCTTGCCGCAGTTGGGGACGCCCCACAAGGTCCAGTGCTCCGGCCCGGCGATGGCGGTGCAGGCGTTCCAGAATTCGGTGGTGATGCCGCTGTAGCTGGGGTTCTTCAACATCCGCACGCGCTTGCCGCCGCGGATCTCCCAGCCGATTTCGCAGCCGAACTGGAAGTTATAGCGCTTGTCGTCGATGGACCAGCTCCGGTTGGTCTCCATGTAGATACCGTCGCCCATGCCGAAGACTTCGTCGAGCGACTGGCTGCCGGGGAGCAGGCTCACGTTGGCCATGCGGATGAGCGGCAGGCGCGCCCAGCCATCGGCACGCATGCAACCGTTGGAGCGCGACTGGCCGATGGCGCCGGCGGTTTCGCGCGAGGTCATGTAGCCGGTGAAGCGGCCGGCGCGGATGATGTCGGTGGATTGCGCGGGCACGCCCTCGTCGTCGAAGGCGAAGGTTCCCAGGCCGGGACCGTGCTCGATGCGGGCGTCGCAGACCACGTTGACCAGGTCCGAGCCGTAGCGCAGGCTGCCGAGCTGGTCGATGGTGAGGAAGCTCATGCCGGCGTAATTGGCCTCGCTGCCCAGCACGCGGTCGAGCTCGATGGGATGGCCGATGGACTCGTGGATCTGCAGGCCAAGTTGCGAGCTGTCGAGGATCGAGATCGAATTCGCCCGCGGGACACTGATCGGCGGAGTGCAGAGCCACGGCCTCCTGGGCGATGCGCGGGGCGTGCGCCAGCAGATCGAGCTCGTCAACCAACTCGTAGCCCTTGAGTTGATATTGGCCGCCGAAGGAGTTGGGGTAGGAGCGCTTCTGGATGTCGCCATCCTTATAACAGGTGGCGGCGAAACCGGCGCCGGAGGTGACGCGCGTCTGGTCGATGAGGCTGCCGATGGTGGAGGCGAAGACCTGGCGGTGGCGGGCGAAGTGCATCGAGCCTTCGGCGAGGGTGACGGCGGGATCGCGGCGCAGTTCGGTGTCGACGGCCAAGAGGACGGCGAGGTTGCGGTCCACGGGGATCGAGAACGGGTCAATGCGGCAGGGCGAGACCCACACGGCCTGGTGAGCGGCTTCCGGGGCGAGCGCGACGGGGCGCTTCATGGCGGCGGAGCTGGCGCGCGCGATTTCGACGGCCAGCGCCGCGGCGGAGGCGATGCCATCCGGCGAGAGATCGTCGGTGGCGGCGAATCCCCAGCACCCGGAGGCGAGCACGCGAATGCCCACGCCCTGGGATTCGGAACTGGAAACGTGGCCGGCCTTGCCGTTCTTGGTGGTGACCTCGCGCTCGCGGGATTCGATGGCGCGGACGTCGGCGTAATCCACGCCGCGGCGGGCGGCGGCATCGAGGGCGAGGAGGGCGGTCGCTTTCATCGCGGTGTGATGAGGCCGCCGAGCTTGTCCTGCTCGCCGGAAGCGGAGCGCGGGAAGCGCGTAGACCAGGCTTCGGAGTACTTCAGTCCGGAAGCGGTGTTGAACAGAACCGTGCGGTCCGCGGGCTTGAGGAAGCCCGAGGCCAGCAGTTTCGCGGCGGCGGCCACCGAAGCAGCGCCTTCGGGAGAAGCGAAGATACCCTCTTCGGAGGCGAGCTGGGTGCCGGCATCGAGCAGTTCGTCATCGGTGACGGCGATGGCGGTGCCACCACTTGCGCGCAGGGCTTCGAGCGTCAGGAAATCGCCCGGGGATTGGGGAACGCGCAGACCGGCGGCGATGGTGTGAGGGTCTTCGAAGAAGCGGCTGCGAGGCTGGCCCTCCTCGAAGGCGCGAACGATGGGGGCGCAACCGGCCGCCTGCACGGCGATCATTTTGGGGCGCTTGCCGCCAATCCAGCCGAGCAGCTCCATTTCCTGGAAGGCCTTCCATATGCCGGCGATGCCCACGCCGCCGCCAGCGGGGAAGACGATGGCGTCGGGGATTTCCCAATCCAGTTGCTCGGCCACCTCGTAGCCCATGGTCTTGTTGCCTTCGAGGCGGTAGGGTTCCTGGAGTGTGCCGAGATCGAAGCAGCCGTCTGCAGGCGCGGGCGGCGAGGAGGGATCGTCCAGCAGAGTGACATGCGCGCCGCAAGCCACGCACGCGAGGTAATTGGCCAGGGGCGCGGTGCGGGGCATGAAGATGTGCGCTTCAATGCCAGCGGCCGCGGCATAAGCGGCCAGGGCGCCGGCAGAATTGCCGGAGGAGCGGAGAGACACCTTGCGGATGCCGAGCTCCACGCACATGGAGATGGCGCAGGCATGGCCGCGGGCTTTGAAGGAAGCGGTGGGGTTCTGGCCTTCGTCTTTGACCCAGAGCGATTCGGCGCCGATGCGTACGCCCAGGCGGCGCGTGCGGATGAGCGGCGTCCAGCCTTCGCCGAGCGTGACCGACTGTTCCGCAAGCGGCGGCAGCACGGGAGCGTAGCGCCACATGTTGGCGGGGCCGCGGCACACGTCGCGCCGCAGCCAGCGGTGGCGAATGGTTGCCAGATCGTAGCGCACCAGCAGCGGCCCGCCGCAGGCGCAGAGGGCGGCTGCCTCGTTCGCGGGCAACTGCGCGCGGCACACGCTGCATTCCAGGTACTTCGATTTCGGCATGAATCCTTGAGTCTAGCAGCCTGCGAAGAGGGCGATTGGCCCCCGCGGCCGCCGGACTGACACGCGAAAGCGCCTGCCCCACGCCGCCGACGGACCACTCGCGGCCGCATGGGACAGGCGCTTCCGCCCGCCAACCAATTATATTACTGCCGGAGGGCTAGTTGCCCTGGGCCACCTGAGACTCAACCCTGGCGGCTTCGGCATCCTGCGATGCCAGTTGGGTAGCCGCATCGGGGGCGGGAGGAGCATTCCCTTCCGCCACGAGATGGGCGCCAGCGGCCGGGCCGTTGGGCAGGCCCTTGGCCTGGTTATCGGCCAGCATCTTCAGTCCGGAATCGATCTGCTCGCGGAACTGGTTGTGCATTTCCTGCAAGTCCACAAGCTGAACGGACGCGCCGGCATCGGCGGCGCAATCGCCCGGCTTGGCGCTCACGACGTCCACCGCGACGCCACCATCGGAGCCGACGGTTTTGCCTCTGCGCTCGATCACGTCGCCGGGGGTCAGGGAGCATGCCTGGCCATCGGAGGTGGTGATGTCAAGCGGCGCCGAAACCACGAAGAAGCGCTGCGTCAGAGCAGGCGGAACCTGTTCGGCGGCGGGTTGCTGGGGAGCGGACGGAACGGGCTGAACCGGGGCCGGCTGGGCCGCGGCGGCCTGCTCGGCTGCGATCTGCTGTTTGACTTCGTCGGCGATCAACTGCTTCATCTCCGGCGAGAGCGCCGCGACCGGTTGAGAGGCGTCGGGCGGCGGCGGAGCCTGATTGTTGTTAGCCGCCAACTGGGCTTCGTAGGAAAGGCGGAGGTTTTCGGCGATCAGGTAATCCGTCAGCCAGAGATCCGGGGAACGGTAAACGGGATAGGGGTTGAAGTAGCCCGAGTAGAAGCCGAACCATGGCGTCGAGATCCCCACGCCGAACCAGGCATAGGGCACCGGTGCGACCCAAGGAGAAAGAGCCCAACCATAGAAACGCGGGCCGTAGTAAACGCCGGGCACGTAGTGGTAGTAGGCGAAGCCGTGATAGCTGTAAGAATTGTAGACGTGCACGTAGGAGCGCCCGCCGTAGACGTAGGTCCTGGAAATGTAGCCGGGGCGCACGGTGCGCTCCACAAAGCCGCCGCGCGGCCCATAGCTGACCACGCGGGCTCCCATGCGGCCGGATTCGACCACCCTGACGCCGCCGGGGGCGCGGTTGACCACCATCCTGCCACCGCCCGGACGAGCCATCTCGATGTGGCTCACCTGGCCGTGGGAGTTGGTCACGACCGTACGGCCTCCACTGGTGAACTGGGTACGCCCGCCGGGCAGGGACCGGGCCTGATCGCCGGGGTGGCTGTGGTAAGTCGGGCCACCATTGCCAAAGTGGGTTCCGGAGCCGCTCCCTCCACCCGCCGGGGATCCGCCAAAGTGGGTGCCATTGCCGCCAGGGGTAGATCCGCCGCCGGTGCCCGAGGTTGCGCCACCGCGCGTTCCGGTGCCGCTGCCGAAGTGAGTTCCAGTGCCGGCGGAGCCCGTTCCGCTACCGGATGTCGGATTTGCGCCGGTATGCGATCCGGTGCCGCTGGGGCTGGATCCGCCGAAGTGGGTTCCAGTGCCAGTCGAGCCCGTTCCGCCGCCGGATGTCGGGTTGGCGCCGGTATGCGATCCGGTGCCGCTGGAGCTGGATCCACCGAAATGGGTTCCGGTGCCAGTCGAGCCGGTTCCGCCGCCGGATGTCGGGTTTGCGCCCGTGTGCGTCCCAGTGCCGGCCGATGAAGATCCGCTGCCGTGGCTGCCGCTGCCGCCCGATGCGGCTCCGGCACCGCCGGGCGTGCCATGGCTGACCGCCGGGGTCGCCGGCGTCGGCTTGGATGCAGTGGGCGTGGGCTTCGACGCTGCCGGCTGACTACCGCTCTTCTTGTGTGGATCGTCGGCGCGGGCCGTGCCAAGCCCCCACGCAAAAGCGGCGGCTAGCAACGCTGCCGTCCAAAAAACCGGGACAACTGTTCTCTTCAGTCTCATGTCTGCCTCCAACGGAACTTCCGGATGCGCCGCGCAGATCCGCCGTGGCGCGGTCCTCAATCTATGATGCTCTCCCGGCTTACAAATATCAACGGTGCTGGTGGCGGCGGGTCAGGAAATTGGGCTAGTACCGCTGGAATCTTGCGGGTAGGAATGTTTACAAGGCCGCCTCCGTCAAGTCGCGAGGGTTTATTGCGCTCGCTTGAGCCACTCCGGGCGGCGTTTACGCGTACCAGATATTGCGAGCTGAAAATGCGCTTTCCACGCGACTGCAGAGCTCGCGGGATATGGATAGTTCTCGGAGGAAGTATGAGCTTGGAAGAACGGAAGAATGAGCTTGAGGATCGCAACGAGCCGCCGGCGAAGCGGGGGCGCGGACTGAGGGCATTTGCACGCGCGGCCGCGGCCATTGCGCTGTTCGTGCCGGCGTTGTGCCAGGCGCAGCCCGTGGTTTCACCGGGCGGCGTAATCAGCGCGGGTGCGTTTGGCGCGTTCAGCGCGGTGGCGCCGGGATCCTGGATCGAGATCTACGGGACGAAACTCGCCACCAACTCGCGTCTCTGGGCGGGCACGGATTTCACCGGGATCAATGCGCCCACGTCGCTGGACGGTACCTCGGTGACAATCGGCGGACAGCCGGCGTTCGTGGACTACATCAGCCCCGGCCAGGTCAACGTTCAAGTGCCGTCAAATATCGCGACTGGTTCCCAGTCGCTGGTCGTCAAGACCGGGGCGGGATCGAGCGCCGCATATTCGGTCACGGTAAACGCGCAACAGCCGGGGTTGCTGGCGCCGTCTTTGTTTTCCCTTGGCGGGAAGCAGTATGCCGCGGCCCTGTTCGCCGATGGCACCTACGTTCTGCCGCCGGGGGCGATTTCGGGCCTCGCCTCGCGCCGGGCACAGCCGGGCGATTACATCACGCTCTATGGCGTAGGTTTCGGCTCCGTTACGCCCAACATGCCGGCTGGCCAGATTGTGCAGCAGACCAACACCTTGGTTGCCCCGCTGCATGTCTATTTCGGCCAGGCGGAGGCAAGTTGGTCGTATGCCGGGCTGGCGCCCAGCGCCGTGGGCCTATACCAGTTCAACGTGACCGTGCCGAACGTCGCCGCTTCGGACGCCGTTCCCTTGACGTTTACGCAGGCAGGGGTCTCGGGACGGCAGACGCTGTACATCCCGGTTGCAAACGGCGCTCCGGCGGTGCAACTGCAGAGTCTCACGCTTTCCGCGAACACCGTTTCGAGCGGCGGGTCGGTGACGGGCACGGTGCTGCTCAACGCGGCCGCGCCGGCGGGAGGAGCCGCGGTCACTTTGTCCGTGGACTCGACCGCCGCGTCGGCGCCGGCTACGGTAACCGTTCCGGCCGGAGCGTTATCCGCCACCTTCACGGTCACGGCTAACACTGTCAGCGCGAATCAGACGGCAAACCTGACGGCGAGCTATGGCGGAAATTCGGCGAAGGCCGCACTGACGGTGACGCCGGCAGCGCCGGGGCTGACGTTTTCGCAGTTGGCGCTCTACCTGGGATTCACTCCCCCAGGTTACGAATCGCAACCACTGAGCTTCACGGTACAGCAGGAGGCCGGTCTGGCGACCTATTCGGTTTCCAACATGCTTTACAACATTGGAATGGCGTGGAAAGGGTGCGCCGCCTCGAACGGGAACCTGACGTTTACGTGTAGCACGCTAGCTCCGGGGGACCAGATCATCATGGCCCTGGACTTCGATCTGGCGCCAGTCACCAGCGCGTCGATCGTGATCAACCTGGTACCAGGCGCGGGCCGTCCGGACTACAATGGCACGGCGAGCGGAACGTTCACCGTGTCAGGCACCGTCTTTGGTACCGCTAACACGACACTTACGCTCTCGGGTCCGTTCACCGGGAACTTCCTCCTGACAAAGTGAGCCGGGGCGGGACGGGGGAAACCACGGCCCTGACTCCGGTGCGTTGCACTTACCGATTGGCGTCCGCCCCGATGCAAGCTCCCGTACATGAGCGGCAACGGGGTGGATGCCATCTTGTGTGTTGGATTTCCCAACTCGTTAATACTCGTAAAACTTCCTTTTCATCCTAAGAAGCCGATAGCATTCAATACACGATTGAGCTACTTTACATAAAGACTAGTTGACTCAAGTCATTCCAGTATAGAAATGGAGGTCTATTCATGGGAAGAACCCGAGATACCGCTGCACTGTTGACTGTGCTCGCAGCCGGATTGCTTGTCGAGGCCGCGTGCAACTCTAACCCACCCGAGCCGGCAAAGACCGCGGCGGCCGCAGTCCCCGCCGCATGCGTGATTCCTACTACCATGGCGGGCAGTAATGAACAGACGGCCTGGCAGCTATTCGTGGCGGCCAGTTGTCCGTCGAACGGACAGCTTACGTGGGAGACCTGGACGGAGCAGACTTGCCTGGCAGATCCCGCCAGTCCGGGTTGCACTCCCGTCCCCGGAGCGGCAGCGGTGGCTCCGGTTCGCCATTTGCACGGCAGCAGGCTGGGCGAAGCTCTCCGGCGGCGCCGTGCGGGACCGAATGCCGCGGAAGCCGCGCCGGGTCACTGCAACTCTATGACCACGGCGGGGAACGCCCCGGCGCAGTTGAAACCATTCGTTCCGAAAAACCTGTCGGCGACCGCGGAGTTCTGCGAGGAAGCGTTCGGCAACCCACCGGATGCGGGGTTCGTCAAAGCCCCCAGCACCGGCGCATCGCTGACCACGCTCACCGGACAGGTCTCCTACGCCAGTTCCACGGCGATAACCTTCCCGGTTCCGGCGGTCGAAGTGAAGGCGGATTGGTTGCCGGCTGCGTCGTTGAACAACGCGTTCAACTGCACCACGAATCCGCCGGCTGGTGTGTATGTCGAGACCATCTCCGGTGCATGTTACGCGCTGGTGGGGATACATTTCTCCTCCAAGATGCTTCCCAATTGGCTGTGGGCGACCTTCGAACCGCAGAACACGGACACGAATCCGAACCGCTGTAATCCGAAGCTATACAACTCGTGTAACGACCCGTGGGGATCCGACCCGGCGACCAGTACGGGAAAGGACACGGCGGCGACCGCCGCGCTGAAGACGCTGATGAACGACGCCGGGTTGCCGAAGCAGTTTCTCAACTACCGCCTGGTGGCCGCACAGTCAAGCTACCTTGACGCCGCCAACAAGCCCGTGGAACTGGGTAACTCGTTCGTCGAGTTCAACGCCGAGGTGCTGCCGCATCAGGCGTCGTGCATGACTTGCCACTCCTATGCGATGGTTAGTACGGTCGCCCAGGAGAATCCGAATTTCGGTAACTTCCCAAAGACGCCGCCCATCGGAACGCCCGGCAAGGCGCCGCTGCCCGCACAAGGGGGAGGCACTTGGGTCTCGCAGGATTTCTCCTGGATGCTGGGTATCATGCCGACCGGCAATCCGGCGAAGAACTGACCGCGTGCTGAGCGGTGGCGGGCGGCGGACTCGCGGCGCGGCTGGGCCGGCACGGTTGGGAATACCAGCTTCGACTAGCGGACCCGGGGCGGAGCGCCTTACCCGCCCCCATCCACCGCCGGGATTTTGCGAATTTCGTCCCATGGGCGGACGTTGCAGCGCTCTGCCCATTGGCCGTAGCGCTCTACCATGCGCTGCAGACGTGCGGGATCGGAGCCGGAAAGGTCGTGCATCTCGCAACGATCGGCCGCGAGGTCGTACAACTCCCAGCGGTCCGGAAAGCGGGAGACCAGCTTGAAGCCGCCATCCACCATGGCGCGGTTCCCCTCGTGCTCCCAGTAGAACGCATCGCCGCGTGAGACCGGCCTTCCGTGGAACGCCGGCTCCAAACTGCGCCCTTCCATTGGCAGGATACGCTCGCCATCGAGGTTCTCGGGGTAGTGCGCGCCGGCTATATCCACGCAGGTAGCCATGACGTCGATGATGTGCCCATTCTCGTGCACGATGGTGCCGCGCCGGCCGATGCCGCCGGGCCAGCGGGCGATTAGGGGGCTGGCAACTCCGCCTTCATGCACCCAGTGCTTGTAGCGGCGGAACGGCGTATTCGACGCGTTGGCCCACGCGATCCCGTAGCTGGCGAAGGTGTCCTCACCGCCCGGCAGGATCGAAGGGGCGTTGCCCGAGCGCATGGGCCGTCCGTCGCGCGCCTGCTTTGGGCTGTTGTTGTTAAGGCGGCCGGCGGGAAGATCTTCGGCGCAAGCGCCGTTGTCGGACAGAAACAGAATCAAGGTGTTTCGATCCTGCCCGCTGCGGCGCAGCGCGTCGAGTATCGTCCCGACGTTGCGGTCCATGCGGTCGATCTGTGCCGCGTAGACCTCCATCCGCCGTTGCTGCCACTCCCGGTCGGGCGCGTCCGTCCATGCGGGGACCTCTTCGTCGCGAGGCGTCAAGCCCCATCGCGAGTTCACCAGACCCATGCGGATCTGACGCTGGTGGCGCTCGGCGCGCAGAGCGTCCCAGCCGCTGCCGTAGCGTCCGCGATAGCGCTCGATATCGCTTTCGAAGGCGTGCAGAGGCCAGTGCGGCGAGGTGAAGGCGGTGTACAGGAAAAATGGTTGGGGCCGTTTGGCCGCATCTTCGATGTAGGCCGCAGCGTTGCGGCCGATCGCGTCGGTCAGATAAAAATCGGATCCGTCGGGTTCGGCCGGAGCGTTGTCGCGCGTCAGGGTCCAGGGCTGATAATAGCTGGCGGCACCGGAGATGATGCCGTAGAAGCGGTCGAAGCCGCGCTGCAGAGGCCAGTTGTGCTTCTTGCCGTTGTTCGGCGTAACGTGCCACTTGCCGCTGATCATGGTCTGGTAACCGGCGCCGCGCAGCACCTGGGCGATGGTCACGCAGTTGCGGTTGAGGTCGCCCTGGTAACCGGGCAGGGTGGGCCGAGGATTGACCATGTGGCCGACTCCCGCCTGGTGCGCGTAGAGTCCGGTCAGCAGGCTGGTGCGGCTGGGACAGCAGCGCGCGGTATTGCGGAAATGGGTGAAGCGGACGCCGGAAGCGGCCAGACTGTCGATGTTGGGCGTGCGGATCTCGCTGCCGTAGCAGCCGAGATCGCTGAAGCCCATGTCGTCCGCCAGCATGACGACGATATTGGGGCGCTGGGGCGGGGCGGAAGAAGAACGGCCAGTGGCGGCCAAGCCCGCCGATGCGAGTTTCACGAAATCCCTGCGGTGGATCACGGATTCAATTTTGCCATGAATACCCCGCATGCGGGGCGGCGGATTTCGAAAGCGGGGCGCCGGGCTTGCTACACTGGGCCCACATGGGCGGCTCGTTTCCAATGCTTTCCGAGGGGCTGGGCGCGACGCCAAGGATCACGTCTCTGCTGATCAAGCCGGCCTCCGCCGTGTGCAATCTGGATTGCTCGTACTGCTTTTACCTCGACCGCGAAGCGGACCCATATACCTCGCTGCCGGGCCGCCGGATGACCGATGAGACGTTGGAACGCGTGGTCGATACTTACCTCACTTATTCGTATCCCGAGAGTGCGTTTGCCTTTCAGGGCGGAGAGCCCACTCTGGCGGGACCGGCATTCTACGAGAGGTTGGTGGCGCTACAGAAAAGCTACGGCAGGAACGGCCATTCGGTGTCGAATTCCATGCAAACCAACGGCATCCTGCTGGACGACCGCTGGTGTCAACTCTTCAAGCAGTACAACTGGCTGATCGGCATATCCATCGACGGACCCGAGCCGGTGCACGACCTCTACCGCGTCAACAAGCAAGGAGCGGGGACGTGGCGGAAGGTGATGAAGGGCCTCGAAAGCCTCAAGAAGCACCAGGTGGATTTCAACGTGCTCTGCGTCGTCAGCCAGGCCAACGTTTCGAAAGCCGCCGAGATTTACAAGTTCTTCCGGGCGCAAGGGATCGAGTATGTGCAGTACATTCCTCTTGCGGAATTTGACGGCGTGGGTCAGCCGCTGCCCTTCACCATCACGCCGGAGCAATATGGAAAGTTCCTGTGCGAGACCTTCGACCTGTGGTGGCCGGAGCGCCGCCGGGTCCGCATTCGCTACTTCGATAACGTCGCGGAAGCGGTGGCCGGACAGAAGCCGGGCACCTGCACGATGCACGAGACCTGCGATAGTTACGTGGTCGTTGAATACAACGGTGATGTTTATCCGTGCGATTTTTTCGTAGAGAAGGGCTGGAAACTCGGAAACATCAATTTGGATTCCTGGCCGGAGGTTTCCCGGCGCCAGCGCCGCTATCAATTCGCCGCCACCAAGACAATCGCCCACCCGGACTGCCAGGTATGCGAGTACCAAACGATCTGCCGGGGTGGCTGCCCCAAGCACCGCTACGATCCGAACCGCAACTTCGGCGACTTGGACTACTTCTGCCGGGCGTACAAAATGATCTTCGCGAAGGCAGTAGGTCCGCTGCGGAAAGAGGTGCAGCAGTTTGCCGCCCGGCAGTTTGAGCGCGCTCGGCCCCCATTCTGACTCGGCGTTTGCGCGCTATGCCACAGGCTGACCGGCGATCGGAACCGGGTGAAAGCCTCTGGGGACAGTCGGGTCCGTTCACGTGACGCCGCACCGGGTGAGCGCACTGCGGACTTTCCCTCGCTTCCGGTGCGGCAACCGATCCGGTATCAATTTCCGGATCGAGCAACCATTGCAGCAGAACTCTCCTGTGTGGCGGAGAAGGTATAGGGCAGAGGTGGGTCGGAAGCCGTCGTGGGAAGGGACCCACCTTGTGTGTCATCCAGTTCGAAAACCAGGGTCTGGCTCTGGATAATCGAATTCCCGCTACCACCAGGGACCTGTGCCTGACGGTAGATCCTTCGTCCAACATATTCGAACGGGCTGCCAGCGGGAAGCGGGGCCGGCAGCGGGATCTGCGAGAGGATTGGATAGGCGAAGGCGCCAACTGTCGCCCAGGGGCTCCACGGGCCAATCGCGGTCTCGCCGGCAGACTGGGCGTTCTTGTACAGGTAAGAAACCGCGTAGCTCACCTGGTTGCCGGGTGTCCAAACGTTTGACCCCGGATAATTAGACCGTGCGTTCCACTGACCCGCGTCCAAAGGCGACGGAATTGCCGGTGCGGTGGAAGGTGGAATGAGGTTGAACGCGGGGCTGTTGTCGATGCATGTCGTGCTGGAGTTATCGCCTACCGTCAAAACCAATTGGGGCGTACCGTTGCCAAATCTTCGGAATACGCGGCGCGAAGCCGCGAAACCAGTCGAGTCGACGGGAATCGCCAACTGAGGGCACGAGTAGGCACCGACCTGTACCGGAGCGGACCACGAACCCTCGGCCGCCGTCACGGCCCCATTCACATAAACGACCATGTAGCTGACAGAGGCACCTGGAACCCAACTCGTGGGCGCCCCGCTAGCAGCCGTCCACTGACTGGCATTGTCCGCGGCCGGTACCGTTGGTGCAGCGGCCGAGATGTCCGTGCCGGACGGGGGATAGGACGTAACTGTCTTTCCGTCGGCTTCAACTCGCGTGTATGCAACCACCTCGCTGAGGACGCGCCATGGACGAGAGTTCGGATCGACGATGTTCCGTAGCGTCGGATCGTTCGAGTACTGCAGGAGCTCGTCGAGGTTCTGCTGCGACGACGGCAGAAAATAAACGCGAAAGGTGTAGGACAGGTAACCGGCAAATCCGGGGGTTGGGGGCGGACAGGCAAAGCTCTGGATGCCCATATGCCAGTCCTGTTCCTGCGCAGTTTGCGAGTTGCCCGCAAGCGCCACCGTGAATCCGGCCATAAACTTTCCCTGGGTGCCCTCGCCGAAGCCGAAGATCTCGACCCCTTCGCCCCAGGAGACACCGGCGTAAATACTGGCATCGAAGGTCCACCCGAACTCCGAATAGGACGTCGTAGTATGCCCGTAACCGGTGGATGACTGAGAGTCCTGAGTCCAATCGAACTCAATGTAGTTACACCCACCGTCGAACACATATGCGTTTGGCAGGACCACGTCTTCGAAGTAGGTCGGTCTTGGATACCCCAGGGCGGACATCGCCTTGTTCCAGGCAGGCCTCGTGTAGGATGTAATATCGCCAGGCGTAATCATCGATGGAGCATAGTCGGTAAGATCGTTCTCGCCCTGGAATGAGCATGCGATTTCGGCGTACCTGCACGCATCGTTAGCGACCTCATAGTCCCCCGAACTATCCGATAAAGGCTCCAGAAAACGGTACAAATTGGTGGTCATCACCACTCCCCGCGAGAATAGCGTCCCCGTCGGCTTTACCAGTTGGGTGCCCTGCTCGGTCATGGACTGCTGAGTGAACGATTGAAGCGTCTGAGTTGCGTCCGAACTGCCTTGGCCCAGAGTTACACCTCCGCTAAAGGATATGTCCCACGCGGGTCCGACTCCCTTTGCCGACTCTTCCTCCGACATGATGCCCCTGGTATAAGCCTGAGTGAAGGTTCGAGTATTGTCCTGGACATTGTTGAGGCCGTAGACAAAGTCGCCGGCATCGGCGGGGTATCCACCTGCAAACTGATAATGCCGCGTATTCTCGTTCGGAATTGGCAGTGGGCCCTCGGTGATCCCAAATACCACCGCTCTCTGCGACTGGCTTGTAAGTTCACCCGAAAGACCCGTTACAGGCTGCAATCGGCCGAGTGGCCCGGACAGAAACGACAGGCCCGAATTGCCACCGTTCAGGCAGAAGATATTCTCCGCGACGGGAAAGGCGTCGGGTTCGGACTCGAGCCCGTCAGGGTCGTTCACTACCGTGGTCGGCACCGAATTGGGGCTTGGGGTAAAGGCAACGCTGAGACATGGCACCGAACTGGGAGCCCAGACCGCAGATGACTGGGGTTGATAGTCGACCGAAAAGGCAGCTAGTTCGCCGGGTTCCGCGCTGTTAGACGGTTGCGTAGCAATGATTAAGCGGCCGCCTGGAGCCAGCCAGTACATCCGTAGCCGTCCGGCCGGGTCCTTCTTCAGGGCAACGGGCGCCACGCTCGGTGTGTTGAAGCCGGTAATTGCCGCTGCGCCACCGCCGGGAAGGTCACCGAGGAACATGAGCGGCATACTCACCAAATCGAGAGGAATGTAGAACAGATAGCCAATGTTGGCGGAACTGTCCCAAAGACTGGCCACGAAAAAGCTGGAGTCGGCGGTAAAGGAGTACCACTCCGTGGAGAGATTCGCGCCTAAGCCCCGAAGGCCGGGGCATGCCGCCTGAAGCTGCGCCAAGCTGAAGGTCCATTGTTGAGCCGCCTTCCAGGTTCCTGGATCGGTGGCGCCCGCGGAGGTTTGGATGTCGGCGGGGTTGTACCGTCCAACGAATAAACCCGAGGCTTGAATTGTGGCGACAAGTATGGTCTGATCGTCAATCGACACGGCGCTGATATCCACGGGGTCGTTCTGTGGGAAACTCCAGAGCTGGTTCCCACTAATATCCAATAACTTGGCCCATGACGCCGCCGTCAGGGATGGCGAGGAACCGGAACCCGATCCTTCTTGCATCTGCATGGCCATGGACCCCTTCGTATCCTGCCAGAAGATGAAGGGGTTGCCCCCTGCTATACAGGAGGATAGGCCCGCTTGAGAGGAGACACAAGGATAACTCGGGTTCGGACTCAACTGCCAGGGGGCTGGACAAAGCGCGCCGCTGGAAGGCACGGGGAGTGTACCGGCTTCGTTCAGACCGGACAAATCGAAACTGGTCACCAGAATCGGAGAACTGTTCGCCTGGACATGAGGGATGAGCGGGCGTACGTAACACGGGAATACCGTATACAGGACAGAGTTGTAGACGAACGCCGAGCTGTAGCCGGGAATGCCCGGAGACATTTGCTGCTCCCCGAGGGACGCTACGGGTCCGTAACCGGCTGCGGGAAACGGTGTGGGGTTGAAGAACGAGCCGGAGTCCTCCGTAATGGCTTTGGAGGACAACCGCGGAATCCGGTTGCCAGTAGACCCTCCAGTCGCCCGCGCCGGTTTACTTGTAAGCTGGGACCTTCGTCCGGGCATTCCAAACGATCGGATATTGTTCGTCATCGGTAGTCACCTCTGTCGGACCCTTAATTCAGCGTGAGTTGATTTAGTGGTGGTATGTTCTGCCGCGAGGCGAGGCAGCGCCCGAAATACGGCTGCCGCGGCATCGGGCACGGCAAGACAGACGGCCAAGCCAAGTGGGGAAAGACCTCGTTAGAAGGGATGCCGCTCGGCTTGCAAGTGATTCGTCAGACGCACTGCCAGTGTGGTTTTGCGCACGTTGTTGCGCACCAGGCGGCCGCAGCGCCCTCAGCGCACCAGTTGAGCGGCGGCGCCCTTGGCCAGCGACCGCACCGTGCTCCAGGCGCCGCAGATGCTTTGCAGGCCGTCCAGCACCTTCTGCATGGCCGCCAGGAAGTAATCCAAATCCGCTTCCTGGATGTTGAGGGGAGGCAGGAACTTGATCAGGTCGGTGTGATAGCCGGCCACCTGAGAGAGGATGCGGTGCTCGTGCAGCAGCGGCATGATGACGCACTGGCTGAAGACACCTTCGTTGAGCAGATGGAGCGCGTCCCACTCGGCTTTGAGTTTCGCGGGACCTTCGGGGCGGCGGAAGTCGATGCCGAACATCAAGCCCCGGCCGCGCACTTGGGAGACGAACGGGCAGGTCTTGCCGATTTCGGTGAGCCGCGCAATGACCTTCGCGCCCAGGCGGGCCGCGTTGCCGGCGACGTTCTCGTCTTCCATTACCTGCAGGGTTGCCAGAGCCGCCGCCATGGCCAGGTCATTCTGTCCGAAAGTGTTGGAGTGGATTACGCAGTGCTCCATGCTGTCGAACACGGAGTCCATGATGCGCGGCGTGGTGATCACGGCGCCCACGGGCACGTACCCGCCGGATAGCGCCTTGGCCACGCAGACTATGTCCGGGGCGGCCTCGGGCCAGTGCTGGTAGGCAAACCACTTGCCGGTGCGGCCCAGACCGCACTGCACCTCGTCGGCCACCAGCAGTGCGCCCGCCTTGCGGCACAGGCGGCCGGCCTCGGCCAGGAAGCCATCCGCCACAACGGCGCAGGTCTTTCCTTGGACCGGCTCCACCACGAAGGCCGCGGTGTCACCGGCGTGGAGCGCCTCTTCGAGCGCGGCCAGGTCGTTGAAGGGGATCTTGGCGGTATCGGGCATCAGGTTACCGAACCGTTCGCGGAAGAAGTTCGAGCCGTTGAGCGAAAGCGAGCCCACGGTGAGCCCGTGAAAGGCGTGATCGCAGAAGAGAATCCGCGGCTTGCGGGTGTGGCAGCGGGCGAATTTGATGGCCGCTTCGACGCTTTCGGTACCGGAGTTGCAGAAGAAGACGCGCGTGAGGATGCCGCCAGAGCCCGCGGCGGCGCGTTGCACCAGTTTCTCCGCAGCCAGGCCGGCCAATAGCGAGCAATCCATGCGAACCAGGTTGGGCATGCCGCGCGACATCACCTGTTTGAGGATCTCCCGCACCATCGGGTGGTTGCGGCCCAAGGCGAACACGCCCCATCCCGTCAGAAGATCCAGGTAGCGGCGGCCTTCGGCATCGTAGAGCCAGGCGCCCTCTCCACGGACGTAGCCTCTGTCGAAACCGACGGTGCGGACCATGTTAACGAACGCGGGATTGAGATAGCGCTCGTGCAGTTCGTACTGCCGGCCCTGTTGGGCGTCAAGCCAATCGAGAAATCCCTCTTCCATAGCGAAGGAGCCCTTACGCTCCGCGGCAACAAGTTATTGGGATGCACCGCGGGTTTCCCGGGTTACGCTACGCAACCCGTTTCCAAGCGGCCGGATGGTCGCCAGTGCGGGCAAATCGGGACGATTCCGCACGTCTGGGGCGCCCACGAGATCCGGGGTGGAATACCGCGGCCAAAACCCGGATACCCGGGCGGAGGGGCAAGGGCTACTTGCCCAACTTGCCGAGACGAGTGGCTTCGGCCTCGTCGGCGTCGCCGCCTGCCTGGTCGCCGGAGTGGCGGCGGGCACTGGCGCGGTTGTGGTAGGCGTTGATGTACTGCGGGTTCAGGCGGATGGCCTCGGTGAAGTCGGCGATGGCCAGGGCGTAGCGCCTGGAGAGCAGGCGGGCGTAGCCGCGGGAATTGTAAGCACGCGACAGGGATGGATCGAGCTTCACCGCTTCGGTCAGGACGACGATGGCGTCGCTAAGTTTGTTGCCCTCGATGAATTGGCGGCCCTCCATGTAAAGCCTGACGGCTTCCGCCCTCTGGGCCGCCGGGCTCTGGGTAGCCGGCTTGGCAGGGGGCGGCGCGGGGACCGGGGGCTTCGGGGCTTCGGCGGGCGTCATTGGCGGGGTGGCTTCCGGCGTTGCCGGCTTGGGCGTCTCGGGGGCGGGTTGTGGCACTTCGCCAGGAGTCATGGGTGGAGCGGGCGATGAAGCTGGTTCGGCGGCGGGCTTAGACATGTCCGGCGTCGGAGGCGCGGGCGTAGGCTCGGCGGGCTTGGGCGTGTCTGGTGCGGGAGGCGCGGGCGCAGGTTCGACGGCGGGCTTGGGCGATTCCGGTGCGGGAGGCGCGGGCGTAGGCTCGGCGGGTTTGGACATGTCCGGCGCGGGAGGCGCGGGTGCAGGCTCGGCGGGCTTGGGCGTGTCTGGTGCGGGAGGCGCGGGCGATGGCTCGGCGGGCTTGGACATGTCCGGCGCGGGAGGCGCGGGCGTAGGCTCGGTGGGCTTGGACATGTCCGGCGCGGGAGGCGCGGGCGCAGGCTCGGCGGGCTTGGACACGTCTGGTGCGGGGGGCGCGGGGGTAGGCTCGGCGGGCTTGGACACGTCTGGAGCGGGAGGCGCGGGGGTAGGCTCGGCGGGTTTGGGCATGTCCGGTGCGGGAGTTTGGGGAACCGGATCCGCGGCTGGCTTGGTCATCACCGCTTCGGCGGGAGGCGTTGGGGGAGCGGCTTCGGGCGCTGCCACCGCGGAAGGAGCGGGCGCCGGACCCGCGACGAGGTTGGCGGGCGCGGGCTCGGGGGGTGCAGGCTTCTGCACTTCCGGCGGCGCCGGCAGGACCGCGGGGGCAGCGCTGGATGTTCCAGGCAGCCTCAACACAGTCGTGTCGGGCCGGGCTTCCTTGTCGAGCGCGTGGCGGACGATCTCATCCACCTTGCGCTGCGCCTGGGCGGCCAGGTCGCGGGTTTCGGCGTCATCGGGGTTGAGCACCAGGGCGCGCTTCAGGTCGGCGAGGGCTTCGTCGAACCGGCCCAACAGGAAGTAGGCGTTGCCGCGCGCCGCCCAGGCGAGGGCGTAATTGGGATCCAGGTTGATGGCGGTGGTGCGGTCCTCGATCCCCTTCTGGTGCTGTCCGACCTGATGGTAAGAACCGCCGCGCGCGACCAGGGCTTCGGCGCTGCGCGGCGCCAGCCGCACGGCCTCTTCGCGGTCGGCCAGAGCCTCCGCGTAGTTCTGCTGGCGGGCGTAAAGGGCGGCGCGGGCGAGGTGGAGGCGCGGATCGGCGGGGTCGAGGCGGATGGCTTCGTCGTAGTCTGCCAGGGCGCCGGCATTGTCGCCGGTGCGCTCCTTCAGGGCGGCGCGAGTGCTGAGGGCGCGGAGGTCGCCGGGCTTGGCCTTCAGGGCGGCGTCCAGGTCCTGCGCGGCATGGGCGGCGTCCCCGAGCCCGGCATAGCAGAGCGCGCGCTCTATATAGAGGTCCACCGCGAGGGGCTTGTACTCCAGCGCGAGGGTGAAATCGGCGATGGCGTCGCGGAAATGCTGCATGGCTTCGCGGGCCATGCCGCGGCCGCGATAGGGCTCGGGATTATCGAGGCGCAGGCGGATGGCCTCGCCGAAAGCCAACTCGGCGCCGCCGTAGTCCTTAATGGCCAGCTTGGCGAGCCCCATGCCGGTGTAAATCTCCGTGCGCTCCAGCTTGAGAGAGATGGCGCTGGTGTAGTCCTGAATGGCGCGGAGCGGCTCGCCAGTGGATCGGAAGAAGTCGGCGCGGGCGGCCCAGGACTCGGCATCGCCGGGCAGTAGCTTGATGGCCTGATCGAAATCGAGGCCGGCCTTGGCGTTGTCTCCGGCCGCGACATAGTCCTTGCCACGGTTGCGCCATGCGGCAGCGTTGGCGGGGTCGGATTGAATGGCGGCGGTGTAGGCCGCAATGGCCGCCTGGCGGTCGCCCCCTTCATCGGCGCGAAGGCCCTGCTGAAACTCGGTCCGGGACTTCTTCCGGTCGGGCTTCACGTCAGCCGCGGTAACCGTCAGAAGCAGTCCGGATACGACTAGAGTGAATACGATTCGCAAAGACACACGGGCTGTTTTCGACATCGTCCAACACCCTGCTTTCGACTTAGTGTACACTCGAAATGATCAGAACGTTCCGCTGGTGTTCGGGAAGCTGGTGAAAATCCAGCACGGTCCAGCCACTGTAAACGCGGAGAGCCGATCATAGACGCCACTGTTCCGAAGACGGAGCGGGAAGGCCGATGGGCTCGAAGATGCGTAAGTCAGGAGACCGGCCGGCGGATTCGACATAAATCGGCCCTCTAAGGAGGGGCCTGCTATGTACAAAACCGCTCTGCCGGCGTGGCCGGCGTTTCTATTCGCGTGCCTGGCGATTGCCGCCCAGGGCGCTTCCATCAATGGTACGGTGACGGATCCCGCGGGCGCGCCGGTTGCGGGTGCACAAGTGTCCCTGGTGGACCGTCTGGGCGTGGAGGCGCAGACCGTTTCCGCCGCCAACGGGGCGTTCGAGCTGAAAGGCCCCGGGAATCTGCCCGCCGAGGCGAGATTGGTGATCGCGGCCCCCGGTTTCCGCACGGCGGAACTGCCTGCGGGCGATGCCGCACAGACGGCGGTGGTGAAGCTGAACCTGGCGTCGGTGGTGGATTCGGTGCGGGTGGTGGGCTCGGCCATCGATGCGGCGGCGAGCGAACAGGGCGGGACGGTGAACCTGATTTCGAACGAAGAGATCCAGCGGCGGAACGAATCCTACGCTGCGGACCTGCTGCGCTACCTGCCGGGCTTTCAGATTAGCCAGTCGGGGCCGGCGGGCGGGGTGGCCAGCCTGTTCCTGCGGGGAGGGAACTCGAATTTCAACCTCGTGGAAATCGACGGTGTGCCGGTGAACTGGTTCGGCGGCTACTTCGATTTCGCTCACCTGCCGGCGGAGGCGCTGGACCGCGTGGAGGCGATCAGCGGGCCGCAATCGGCCGTTTACGGGTCGTACGCAAACAGCGGCGCAATCGACTACGTGACGCGTGTGGCCGGCGCCGCGCCAGAGTTGGATGTTCTGGCCGAGGGAGGCAGCAACTCCGAACGGCGGTTCGGTATCACCGGATCGGGAACGCTGGGGGGGTGGGGTGCGGTGGCCTCGGCGGGACGCAGCGACGACGATGGGCCGGTGGCCAACAGCGACTATCACAACGAATACCTGCTGCTCAACGTGGGACGCCAGTTCGGGCGGCAAAGCCTACGGCTCAACGGGCTTTTCGATTGGAGCGAGGGGGGCGAGCCAGGGCCGTACGGAAGCGATCCGCTGCACGATTACGGCGGGCTCGATCTTATCAGCCGCGCGAGGAACAACGCGGGGAGCTACGGCGGGCGCTACGAGATCGACTTGAGCAACCGGGTACGAGAGGAGTTGACGGGGTCGTTCTTCCTCGAGAACATGGGCTACACGAGCCCCTACGGTTTTAGCTTCGACAAGGAAATGCGGGCGCAGGGCGAGGCGCGGACCATCTTCAGCGTGTCGCGCAACGACACGCTGGCGGTGGGATTCAGCCGGGCGCACGAGGAGGACGAGAACACCTATTTCACGGACGCTAACTTCGCCCTGTTCCCGATGCAGCGCGACGAGACAGCGGCGTACGCCGAGAACCGGCTGGCATTGGGCGGGCGGCTGTTTCTGAACGCGGGCGTGCGCGGCGAGTGGATTCAGACGGCCGCCGTCCCCGCGGATGGTTACTCTCATCCGCTGTTCCCGGCAACCACGGTGTCGCGGGCCAATCCCAAGCTGGCGGCCGCGTACATAGCGCGGAAGGCGGACGGCGCGGCGATCGGCTCGACGCGGCTGCACGGGTCGTGGGGCACGGGCATGCGGCCGCCCACGGGGTTCGAACTGGCGTACACCACCAATCCACAACTCAAACCCGAGCGAACGCGCAGTCTTGACGCCGGGGTGGAGCAGCAGTTACTGGGGGACAAGCTGTCGCTGGGCGCCACATACTTTTACAACCGTTACTACGACCTAATCGTTAGCCTGGGAGGGACGCTTTCGGCGCTGGGTCACTATTCTACCGAGAACCTGGCCAATTCGCGGGCGCAGGGGGCCGAGTTCTCGGTGCGGATGAGGCCGGAGCGGTGGCTGTTCGTAACGGGGACCTACACGCTGTTGCAGACCCGGATTTTGTCGCTGGACGGGTCGCAGGGATTGGCGCCGGCGGGCTACGCGGTGGGGCAGGAGTTGACGCGGCGGGCGGCGAATTCGGGATCGCTCGTGGCCACGCTGACGAGGGGCCGGGCGAGCATGGACTTGACCGGGTACTTCCGCGGGCGGACGCTGTTCGAAGATCCGACGATGGGTGCGTCGGCCGGGCTGTTCTGGAACCCGGGTTACGCCAACCTGGGCGCGCATGTGAACTACGCGTTGGGGCATGGAGTGACGGCGTACGGGAACCTGCGGAACGCGCTGGACCGGAAGTACGAGGAAGTGTTCGGGTATCCCTCGCCTAGGTTGGGTTTCGTGGCGGGGTTGAAGTGGCGTTTGGGGGCTGGGAAGTAAGATGGAGTAAGTGGGGCAGGCTGTCAGCCTGCGGCGGGTTGTTAACCCGCCTGGCCGGCTGCTGCACAGGGTCGGCCTGCAACGAATTACGCGGGAGGTTCAGGACTTATGGGGCGGGTTGGGTGCCCCGTGCAGGCGAGCTTCGCTCGCCGGGCCGATTGACAATCGGCCGCAGGTTGACAACCTGCCCCACATAAGACCTCACGCGGCAGTTGGGGGTGATAGTGATGAAGGACGAGCCGTTCTCAGCACCGCGGATGGGAATCGATCGCGTGTATACGCGGGGCGGGGATGGCGGCGAGACGGGGCTGGCCGGCGGGCAGCGGGTCCCCAAGGACGCGCCGCGCATCGAAGCGTACGGGACAGTGGATGAGTTGAACGCCTGCTTGGGAATGGCGCGAGCCACCGTGCGCGAGATGGCCGATGGGGCGCCGCAGCTAGGCGAACTGGATGCCATTCTGCTGCGGGTGCAGCACGAGCTCTTCAATCTGGGGTCGATGCTGGCCACGCTGCCGACGGATCTGCACCCCAGGCAGGCGAGGATCACACCGGTCGAGGTGGCACAACTGGAAACGGAAATGGACCGGATGAACGGGGAACTGCCGCCGCTCCGGTCGTTCGTGTTGCCAGGCTGCAATCGGCTGGACGCGGCGCTCCACGTAGCGCGGACGGTGTGCCGGCGGGCGGAACGTGTTACCGTGGCGCTGGGGCGGGTGGAGGATGTTCCGCCGGAAGCGGTGCGGTATCTGAACCGGCTGAGCGATGCGCTGTTCGTCTGGAGCCGGTGGGCGTGCCACGTTCTGGGAGTGCCCGAGACTTTGTGGGATCCGAACCAATCCGCAACGGGGCGGAGTGGTGGATAATTGGGATTGAGGAACTAAGGAGAGACGGAATGGAAAAGACATCCACGCGGCCTTTGGCCGTTGGTCTGGTATTGCTGGGCGTGCTGGGGCGCCTGACGCAGAATCTGAATTTCGCCCCGGTGGGCGCAGTGAGCCTGTTCGCGGGCGCGCGCATGCGAGGATGGCAGGCATACCTGCTGCCTATCGCGCTGATGGCGGTGACCGACCCGTTCCTCCACGGCTACTCGTTTGCCACGCCATTCGTATATGCGAGCTTCCTGATCAACGTGTGGCTGGGGAGCAAGCTGCGGCGCACGGAGAAGCCGGCTTGGATCGGCGGGGCGGCCGCCATCGGCAGCTTGCAGTTCTTCCTGCTGACCAACTTCGCGGTGTGGTTGAGCCCGGCGCAGACCATGTACCCGCACAATTTCGTGGGATTGGGGGCCTGCTTCGTGGCGGCGATTCCGTTCTTCCGGAACACGCTGGCGGCGGATCTGCTGTACTCGGCGGCGTTCTTCGGGCTGTACGCCCTGTTGACGCGGACCGTTGTGCGTTCGGAGCGCGTGGCCGCGGCGGCGTAACCGCGCGATAGCGGGTGACATGGCGCTGATCGCGGTTTCGGGACATCCGGGGTGCCGTTATGAAGAGGTAGCCCGTGTCACGGCACAGCGGCTGGGATTCGAACTGCTCACGCAGTCGAGGATCCGCGCGGCGATGGAAGAGGAATTCGGGGCCGGGACGCAGTTGCCCGACAAGGCGTTTGGCAGTCTGGTGACTTCCGTGCTGGCGCGCCTGGCGACCGAGCACCACCTGGTCTACTGCGCCATAGGGGGCGAGGTGCAGGCGCGCCATTTTCCCGGGATGCTGCGCGTGCACGTAGTGGCGCCGGAAAACCTGCGCATCGGCAACCTGATGCTGGACCACCGGTTGGAGCGGCCGGCGGCGCGGCAGATGCTTCTCGATCTGGAAGCCGCCGAACGCGGCGACCGCAAGGCCAAGTTCGGGAAAACGCGCCCCACGGCCGACTTGTTCGACGTGGTGATCAACACCGAACTGTTGGACACGGAACGGGTGGCGGGCCTGATTGCCGCGGCGGTGGACGCGGCGGGGCTGAAGGAACTCGGGTATCTGTCGCCCGCGGCCGAAACTCAGCTACAGTTCCAGGTGCGGCTGAAGCTGGCGCGCTACGGCGTGGTGCCGCCCGCCAAGATCACGCTGCGCAAGAAGATCTTCGCCAACCAGAGCGAAGAGATGTTCGCCAACCTGTTGGACTTCTACCGCATCGCCTGGGAGTACGAACCGCGCAGCTTTCCCGTGCAATACGACGCCGACGGGCGGGTGCTGGAGAGTTTCACGCCGGATTACTACCTGCCGGAATTCGACCTGTATCTGGAACTGACCACCATGAAACAGTCGCTTGTGACCAAGAAGAATCGCAAGGTGCGCCTGCTGCGCGAGCTTTATCCCAAGCTCAATATCCAGGTTTTCTACCAGAAGGATTTTGAGAACCTGATCTTCAAGTACGGTCTGGCGGATCGGCCGGTGGAGGTATGAGCACCGCGAGTCCGGGCATCGAGCGCGTGCTGCTCACCGAGGAGCAGATTGACAAGCGCATCCGCGAAGTGGCGGCCGAGATCTCGGCGCATTACGCGGGCCGCGTGTTGAAGCTGGTGGGCGTGCTCAAGGGTTCGATCTTCTTCCTGACGGCGCTGGCGCGGCACATCGACGTGCCAGTTAAGATGGACTTCCTGGGCATCTCGAGTTTTTCGAACAAGAGCGGATCGCCGGGCGTGGTACGCATCGCCAAGGACCTGGACGAGCCCATCGAGGGCGAGGACATCCTACTGGTGGAGGACATCGTGGACACTGGGTTCACGCTGCGCTACCTATTGCAGACGCTCAGCGGGCGGGCGCCGCATTCGCTGGCGGTGTGCACGTTTCTGGACCGGACGTCGCGGCGCATCGTGCAGGTGCCGGTGGACTACCGCTGCTTCGAGATCCCCGACCGGTTCGTGGTGGGCTTCGGGCTGGACCACAACCAGCTCTACCGCAATCTGGGATACGTGGCGGTGATGAAGCCATGACCGCATCGCAGCGTGCAACCGTGGCGTACGTCGCACCGTTTGTGGCGTTCGTTGGGTTCATGGAGATCGAGACATTGGTGTTGCACTCGCAACACCTGTACGCGCTGCGGTGCCTGGTGGGGGTGGCGGCGCTGGCAATATTCACGCGGCCCTTCCCATCGCTGCGCGCGGTGCGGCCGTTGGGCAGCGTCGCCATCGGGCTGGCGGTGTTCGTCATCTGGATCGCGCCGGACCCCCTGTTCGGATACCGGCACCACTGGCTGTTCGAAAATTCGATTCTTGGGTCGGCGGCGAGCACGCTCGCGCCCGCGGAGAAGGGCGCGTTGTGGTTTCTAGCGGTGCGCGCGCTGGGTTCCACGCTGCTGGTGCCGATCGTCGAGGAGCTGTTCTGGCGCGGCTGGTTGATGCGCTGGCTGATCCTGTCGGATTTCACCAAGGTGGCGCTGGGAACGTACGCGCCGCTGGCGTTTTGGGGGGTGGCGCTGCTGTTCGCCTCCGAGCACGGCCCTTACTGGGAGGTGGGTCTGGTGGCGGGCATCGTCTACAACTGGTGGATGTTGCGGACGCGCAGTCTGGCGGACTGCATTCTGGCGCACGCGGTTACAAACGGCGCGATTTCGGTATATGTGGTGTTAACCGGCACCTGGCGGTACTGGTTATGACGATTTAGGGGGCCGGTTCCGTAAGATTGTGCGTGCAAATGGTACCCGATCCGTGGTACATAGGTATTTGAAGCCTTGGGTGGGCGCCGAACCTGTGTGTCGGCTCCACGGCGGTCCCGCGGAACCCCTCTGGTACTCCCACAAGAAATGCCGTGTTACGGCGCCATAACACGGTCGAGGTGGGTTCCGGTTGGGACCTCAAGCCCCCAGGCGCGACCGGTTGGCGGCAGGCGTACGTGTCGAAAGAACGGTTTTCCTCGATTCCGCAGCGTTACGGAGTAGTTCCCCAATGGACAGCGATCGCAAATACAGACAGCATGGGTACATGGATTCGGACCGCGATACCAGTGCCTTTCGCCAGGACGGGCCGAAGCCGCAGGGCCCCCGGCCGCCCATAGACGTCACCGGTCCGCGGCTGCCGCGGTTGGTGCAACACGTGGCGGCCTCGCGCTGTTTCAATTGCAGTACGACGCTGCCGCCAGGGACGGTCTTCACGGGGAATTGCCCGAAATGCAACGCCGAATTGCATTGCTGCAAGCAGTGTTCGCATTTCGAGCCGTCGACGCGGTTCCAGTGCCTGAAGCCCATTCCGGTGCGGATTCCGGTGAAGGACAAAGCCAACGAGTGCGCGCAGTTTTCGGCGCGGGTGACGGTGGCGCGCGACGGCACGGCGGGTCCGCCAACGCCGCCGCCAGCCGGCCCAGGCGGCAATGGGGACCCGGCGCCGCGGAATTCCGAGGATGCCCGGAGCGCGTTCGATAAGCTGTTTAAGAAGTTGTAGAGGAGGGGGGATCACGCCAGCGCCGGCCCGGTTGGGCGACAATGGGATGCTGGTATGATCTCGGAACCTCAACTGCTGGCTCTACTCGGCGACCTTGAGTCGTTCCGGGTGGAGCGTACGGTTTCCACCAACGATACGGCGAAGTTCAGCCAGGCAGTGTGTGCCTTTGCCAATGACATACCGGCATCGGGACTGCCCGGATATCTGCTGGTCGGCGCCGATGACAAGACGGGTGGACCTACCGGGCTGAAAGCCACCGACGAACTACTGCGAAACCTGGCGAGCTTGACGGCTGATGGCAACATCCTGCCGGCGCCCGCCACGGTTGCGTACCGCGTGAGTTTGAGTTCCGGACTTGGCGATATTGCGGTGGTGGAAGTGCAGCCATCCGACCTTCCTCCGGTTCGCTATAAGGGCCAGACATGGATCCGGCGGGGGCCACGCAAAGCCATCGCCAACGAGGCGGAAGAATCGATTCTTATCGAGCGCCGCACCGCGGCTGCCCCCACCTTTGACGCGCAGCCTTGCGTGGGCGCCGGCCTCTCCGACCTGGCACTGGACTTGTTCACGAACACGTACCGGCCGCTGGCAATCGACGCCGAGACTATCGCGGAAAACAACCGGCCGATTGAACGCCAGTTGGCCTCGCTGCGCTTCTTCGACCTTGCGCGTAACTATCCGACCTACGCCGGCCTCATCTTGTTCGGGAAAGACCTGGCGGACTGGCTGCCGAATGCCTATGTGCAGTATGTGCGCTTCGACGGCACAAGGATGGCCGATGACGTTTCGTCCGAGAAGCGATTCCAGGGAGACCTGCTTTCGGTGGTGCGCGATTTGGCTTCGTACGTGAAGCTGATCACGGACAGCCGGCCGGTGCGTAGCTCGACATTGCAGGAGACGATGGTCGCCGACTATCCCGAGACTGCGATTCGGGAGTTCCTAATGAATGCCGTGCTGCACAGGTCCTACCAGGCAGAAGCGCCCATTCGGTTCTATCAGTACTCGGACCGGATCGAGATTCAGAACCCGGGGCCCTTGTATGGCCTGGCGCGGCCGGAGAACTTCCCGACGCAGACCAGCTATCGCAATCCCGTGCTGGCGGAGGCGATGAAGACGCTGGGGGCGGTGAACCGTTTTGGCCGGGGCGTGGAACGCGCGCAGGCGGCGCTGGAACGGAATGGAAATCCGCCGGCGGAGTTCACCTTCGGAGATCTGTATTTCGGTGTAACGGTGAGAGTGCGCCCATGAAGACCATTGCGTTCTTCAATAACAAAGGCGGCGTAGGGAAGACCTCGCTGGTCTACCATCTGGCGTGGATGTTCGCCGATCAAGGCGTTCCGGTGCTTGCAGTGGACCTGGATCCCCAGGCCAACCTGACCGCGATGTTCCTTGCCGAGGACCGGCTGGAAGAAATCTGGCCCGAGGACGAAGAGCATCCGGCGACGGTCTACGGCGCGGTGCGGCCCATTCTGCGGGGGATTGGCGACATAGCGGCGCCGCCGGTGGAGCGGATTCAGCCGAACCTCGGATTGCTGCCGGGCGATCTGAGCCTGTCCGCATTTGAAGACAAACTCTCGGATGCCTGGCCCCGGTGCCACAATTCCGACGAAGCGGCGTTCCGCGTGATGACGGCATTCCACCGGTTGATGGAACAGATGGCAGCCGGCTGGGCTGAACTGGTCCTAATCGATGTTGGGCCGAACCTGGGCGCGATCAACCGCGCGGCCCTGATCGCGTCCGACCACGTCTCGGTGCCGCTCGCTCCGGACCTCTATTCCCTGCAGGGGTTGAGGAATCTGGGGCCTGCGCTGATGAGGTGGCGAGAAACGTGGGCAGATCTCAAGGGCAAAGCGCCGAAAGATCTGTCCCTGCCGGCGGGGTCGATGGCTCCAGCGGGCTACGTGGTAATGCAGCATGGCACACGGGACAGCCGGCCGGTGAAGGCCTACCAGCGATGGATGGATAAGATACCACCCGTATACCGAACCGCGGTACTGGGTGAGCCAACTGGCGGCGCCGTTCCCAAGGTCGAGGATGATCCGAATTGCCTGGCCCAACTTAAGCACTACCGCAGCCTGATGCCACTCGCAATGGAGGCGCACAAGCCGATGTTCCACTTGAGGCCGGCGGATGGCGCAATCGGAGCGCATGGGGAAGCCGTGCGAGATTGCAGGAACGATTTCATAGAACTGGCCGACAAGGTCGACCTCGCTGCGGGAGTGCGGCCCGTCAACTGGCGAGAGATCCTTTAGGGTGCCGGCCAGTTCCGTATGTGGCCCACGCGGGCAGTCGGGTTCACGCGGCGTCGTCATAGGCCATGACGACGCGCTTCCCGATCGCTTCGAGCGCCGCCTGGATCTTCTCCGGCCGGGTGTCGTGGTTGGGGTCCAACATGCGGCGCACAATGGTCTCCCGCACCCCGAGACGGCGCGCCAACTCCGATTGGCTCATGCCGAGATCGCGGATCGCCCAATAGAGAGCGAGCTTGGCTACGATCCAAAGGGGCACGGGGACCGACTTCTGGCCGCGTTTCAGGCGCGATGGCTTGGGCACGTCCGCCTTGTCCGCCATTGCGAAAGCGATGCTGCTGCCCAGGCAATCGATAGCTTCTTCCATGGCTTCGGGGGTATCGGCACCGTCGGTGTGTGTGGCGGGGAAGTCGGGGAAGCCGACCAGCCAGCGCCCGTCCTCATCACGGCTGAAAACGGCGGGATATGCGAAGGTGAACATGCGGTCTCCTCTCACAGCTCGCGGGGGTCGATACCGAGTTCGTTGCACATGGCGCGAACTGGAACGAACGGTGCAGCGGCAGTCCAATCGGTGCAGTTCCAGTGTCGCACAGGTTTGTGCGAGACGGGTTCCCCTTTCGGCAGCGCCCCCTTCACTGGTGCAACGAGGGGGAGTCTCGATCCGCCGGCCGGACGGTCGGCTCCGGCCTGTGGCGGCATTTGCGTTGCCGTGCGCGATTCGTGTGACGGCGGGCTGCCGCCTTGACTCCGAAACGCGGGCGGCGGTAGGGTGGGATCTAGGAGGGCGCCCATGACAATAACAGTCGACATCAGGCCCGAGGTTGGGGCGGAACTTGCCCGGCGCGCGGCTTTAGGCGGGAGACCGGTTGAGGCGATTGCCGCGACCTTGCTAGAAGGGGCAGTCCATCTGCCGTCCGCGCGGGCCGCAAAGAACATGGTCGAACTCTTCGCTCCGCTACGCGGCCTCAATCTGAATTTCGAACGTGACAGAGATCCAGGACGGGACATCGAACTGTGACGGGATACCTGGTTGACACTAATGTTCCTTCCGAACTGACCCGCGAAACTCCGGATGCCCGTGTGGCGGCTTTCCTGGAGGATGCCGGGCAGGAAAGCGTCTTCCTCAGCGTGATAACGGTCGGGGAGATTTGCAAGGGCATTGACATGCTTCCGGCGAGTCAGAAGCGGAGCGCGCTACAGGACTGGCTGGATATCGATGTGCGTTCGTGGTTCGCCGGCCGGATTCTCCCCGTCACCGAATCCATCGCCGAACGCTGGGGCCGGTTGGCGGCCTCCGCAAAACGGAAGGGCATCACGGTGGCAGTAGTGGACGGTGTCCTCGCTGCCACAGCCCTTGAACATGATCTAACACTCGCGACCCGCAATGTGAAGGACTTCGCCGATCTCGGAGTGGTTGTTCTCAACCCTTGGGATGCGGTTGACGGTACCGAGTCTCCGGTAACGTAGGTGCATTGCGCGATGCAATCCTTCACCAAGACAATGTTCGATGTCCTTCACAAGCGGGGGACCATGGAAATTGGGTTCCTTGTCCGCACTGCCCTGAAATCGAGGCCGGTCAAGAAGGCCGAAAGGGCGCTGATTGAGCAGGCTCTGCTCGCGGCTCTGGGCGGCGAAGCCGGGATCAGGGTGGTTGAGTACCCCACTTACAGTTTGAAGGGCTCGCGGGAGTCTCTGAAGTTGCCCACGGGTAAGTACGCCAGCACCGCATTACTTGCGCTGAAGGAGGCCAAGGGGCGGATTGCCTTGCCCGCGCTCGTCCAGCGTTTCAACGCCAGGTATAGGCACAGCGCCCGATGCCCCGAGTTTTGGATGTGGCACTCTCTCGGACGAAAGGAACTGGCGCGGGTTGTTGCCACGAGCGGAGCGCTATGCATTGGCTTGACCGATGCCATGCGGCACGAACTTGATGAGAAGGCCAGCTTTAAGAAGAAGCTTTCTTCGCCGCGGGGCCAGGGGCCTATTGCGGAACGAATGGATGAGAAGAGTCTCGAAACGATGCTCGCCAACCGCCCTGACCTGATCGAGTCCGGACTCACTGTGTTTCAGCGGCAGTCCCGGATTCCCGTCGGCATCATTGACCTCCTGTGCATTGATCGAAAGCGAAACTATGTCGTGGTCGAGATCAAGCGGCCAGCCGCCGATTACCGGGAAGTGGTTGGTCAAATCACATCTTACATGGGTTGGGTACGCAAGAATATAGCCACCAAAGGACAGTCCGTCCGGGGGATAATCGTAGTCGGCAGGAGGAATGACCGGCTGGATTACTCGCTTGATTTGATCCCGGACATTTCTGTGCGAACGTTCTTTTGAGGTTTCAGTAGAGGTCCGATTAAGCGAGCGGAAGAGGAATATGCCAGCCGCCCAAACTGCTCGGCACTGAAACGCGCGCACGCGGTACCCGCCGTGGCTTCGGAATCGCGACCGCCCATCACCTCGGAACGCTGATCGGCGTCGCTCGGAATCCGCACGCAACCCCGGCCCAGGTATCACCAGTTCCGATATGGAACGTCGGACGTACGAACGTGACAATTCGCAAGACCGCGGCTTCTCAGCAGGCTGAGTACCGCCCGGCGGGATTGCTCCGGATCGGGAGTTGGTCCGACGACTATTTCAGTCATAGGGAAATCGCCCTCGTTGTTCCTCAACGGGATGCGCCTGTAAGGTACTAGCGCCGACCTGCCCTCTCTAAAGTCAAGCGGATTCTCCTCTTGATTGGGGGGATCATCCATCATGGCGTCCGAGAAGATCCGCCATTCCTTCTCCTCGGCGAATTTCGGATGTTTAAGAACCAGCGCAGATTGGTGAAGCGCCAACCGGCAATCCAGGTGAACATACTGCTCTACAGTCGCCTCTTCGCGGATTTCACGGGGAAGTTCGTCGAGTTTGCGAAGGATACCGTTAACAACATTCCCGATCCACTCGCGCTGCCTGACCTCTTGGTAAATGCACCGCCTCATCTTGAACCGGCTCGGGGGCGCGACCCTGTCAAAACCGAGGGAGAAGCCCGATGTTGGGCCTCCATAGGCACGCCATTGGGAGAGCGAATCCGGGTCCTCTGAGAAACTGGCGACATACATGTTGACGCTCTCAAAACCTTCCCCATGAAGCGTGCGCTGCATCGCCTCGGTGATCGGCGAGGGTCCGCGTGCTGCAAGTTCCTCGCGAAACAGCTCCTTGGCGTGGACGAATTCTTTAGGATCGTTCAAGCACTGGTGGTGAGTGGTCCACATTTCCCGCGAATCGATAATCCCCAAGAGGCCCGTCTGCGTCGTGTAATGGTAGAGAGTAACCTCCTGTGCTTCAGACGGAACCCTGAAGACGTCGAAGACGTCCTGGCCGACCGCTCGGACGGATGTCGTTCCAGCGCGGGTGCTCATGTTGGAAACGTGACCTATACACAGTTTGGCAGAAAACCCTCCCGCGAAACCAAAAGGGCAACCGCAGATCGGTGCCGAGGAAGCCGTGCTCAACGAGGCCGCAACACGCGTTTCCCGGAAGTGGACGCCCGAACGTCCCGGGCTTGGGACGCGGGATGTCGCGTGGGCACATCCGGTCTTGTCACGTCACTTGCCCACGAGAGGCTCCTCCGCGGTCCCGGAACCCAGTTCCTCCTACCCCGCCGCTTTCCGCTTCTGATAACTCCTTGCCAACTCCATATACACGCCCAAATCGCGGTCCAGATCGCTCTGCGTGCCGTCGAAGTAGAAATTGCGGATGGGGATGCCGCCCATGTCGCGGCTCAAGCGCGGGTAGACGGCTTCGCACACGATGCCGTTCATGCAAGTGAAGGGACTGATATCGATGATGCCAGCGGCGCCGTGCTGCGCCAGGTAGACCGCTTTGCCTACGTTGAGCACCATCTCGCCGAATGCGCCCTCGCGCGGCAGATAGGGGCGAGCGCAGTCCAGGATTTCGTAAATATCGGGCTCTTCGCGGCCTCGGAAATCGTCTTCGAGCGGGGCTACCAGGAAGTGCTCGTCGTGCTTCTGAACGTGCTTGCGAACCCATGCGCCCAGGGCTTCGGCGGTGAGCACGCGGCCTTCGAGTTTCAGTTTGCGGAAGTGTTCCGAGTTGGTGTACCAGATCCACTCGACGATGTCCGACAGCCAGGCTTCGGCGCCGTACTCTTCGAGAGCGAGAACCAGGTTCTCGTTACTGAAGGTGTTCAGGCGGCAGAAGATTTCGCCCACTATACCGATGAGCGGGAGCGACTCGCTGCGGCGGCGCGTCAGCTTGCGAAAGCGGTCGCGGCTGCGGATGATGGATGCGCGCAACCCGCGCAATTGCGCGCCGGGTTCGACGGGGGTGGTTTCGAGCGTGTGGCACAGGTCGGCTAGCGAGTCTTCGTAAACGGTCTCGGTGTCGCCGCGGGCTTCCTCGTAGGGGCGGTTGATGAGCAGCAGTTTCTGCAGGAGGTCGGCGCACAGCAGGGCGCGCCAGCCGGTGCGGACGAAGGGCTTGGCCAGGTCACCCAGGCCATCGTAGGCGTTGCGGCTGCTGGGAGAGAGGATCTCGACGGCGCCGTAACCGTTGGCGTCCAGCACGTGGCGTAGGTAGGGCGCGTATTGGCCGAAACGGCAGGGGCCTTGCGCGGTGGGCATGAACAGGGCCACGCGCTCGGGGTCCACGCCGGGGCGCTCGAGGAGGCGCATGAAATCGCCGACGGTTACTTTGGCGGGGTAACATTCGTCGCCGGAGGTGTAGCGCGCGCCCAGTTCGCGAGTGCGGTTGTCGGAGGGCGGCGTAGGTTCGGCATCCAGGCCGATGGCGCGGAAGGCGGCGGCGAACGCGCGGGCGCTGCCGTAGGCCATGGGCGGAATGTAAATGCGCTTGCCGGTTACTGGATGGCGGGCTGTGCGCTCGGACTGGCCGGCAACTGAGTGGCCAGATTCTGACGCCGTTCCGGCTGTGCCGACTGGTAACATCGCAGAATTCCTTTACTGTCGAGATACGCTTCGCAGCGCGTCATGTAACCGGCGTCGTTGCCGTGGCCGTCGAACTGCAGGATCAGCAAGGGCGCGCCGGCGGCTCCGCGGGCGAAGTGCTTGATGTAGGAGTCCGGTCCGCACTTGAAGTTAGTTATGTAGACCAGGTGTAAGTTGGAGTTCTGCGCCACCACGCGGGCGGCCTCCAGTATCTTGCGCCCGGAGATCCAGAACATGTTATCGTGCGGATCCGCCACGCTCTCGCGGCCGGTCACCAGGAAGTCCAGGGGAATCACGTTGGCGCCGTAGCGGTGGCGGAGTTTGCGCGGGATGTCGCAGTTGACGCCGCGGTCATACAGGTTGTATCCGCGGCCAGCCAGTACCAAGCCGGGTTCGCCAGTGCGGTTGAGGGTGGCAAGGGCGGTGCGGCCGGCTTCGAGTAACTTCTCCTGGAAGTCGCGTTGCTCACTGTAGGCGGCATCGGCGGCGCGATCACTGGCGCGGCGCGCGACGCCCAGCTTGCTCATGGTCTCCGCGAGGGCTTTCTTCACCTGCTGAGGGCCGAGTTGGAAATGCAGCGTTGGAATGAGTAGTTTGTGGCGGTGCTCGTCGAGCGAGGGCGCGGCGCGCAGCACCCACGGCAGCGTCTGGTTCCACGGGCAGTAGTGCGCCGGATGCGGATCGCCATCGGGCGAGGGGGCCGATTCGGCATCGGCCATTACGGGTACCAGAACGTAATCTACGCCTGCGTCGAACAGCGCTTTGACGTGGCCGTGGGCCACCTGCACGGGATAGCAGGGCTGGGCCACGGCCATATCGATACCGACGGCCGAGATACGCGGGTCGGTAACCTGGGATACCACGGTCTCGATGCCCAATTCTGCGAAATAGCGCCGCCAGAAGGGCATGCGGTCGAGCATGGACATGGCGCGCGGCAGGCCGACCTTGAGCCGGCTGCCGGAGGCTTGCGGCAGGGCCTCGATCAGTTTGTCGCGGAACTCGAATAAGTCGTCGATGACTGGTTTGCGCCCGGTGGCGGAAGGCTTCCGGAACTTATCGGAGCACTTATCGCCCCAGTAACTCTTCTGCCCCTCGATCACGAATTCCTTCATGTCGCAGAGGTTGGAGCAGGCCTTGCAGACGAAATCGCGGGAGCGGAGTTCCAGCTTCTGCAGGTCGTGACCGCGGAAGCGCGATTCGGCGTTGGTGGCGTGGCGCCACTGGCGGGCAATCAGCGCCATGCCGACGGCGCCCATCACGCCGTTGAACGGGGGCACGGTGATTTTCTTGCCCAGCAGGCTGGCGAAGGCGGCGGTTACAGCGTCGTTGTAAGCCGTGCCGCCCTGGAAGTAAATCACGTTGCCGATCTTGCGTCCGCGCACCACGCGGTTTAGGTAATTGAGGGCGATGGAGTAAGCCAGGCCTGCCACAAGGTCCGGAACGGTTTCGCCCTTGTGCATCCAGCCGGTGACGTCGCGCTCCATGAAGACCGTGCAGCGCTCGCCCAGGCGCGTGGGCGCGGTGGAGGCCAGCGCCAGGTTGGCGAACTCGCCCTTGATGCTGATTCCCAGCTTCTCGGCCTGCTCTTCCAGGAACGAGCCGGTGCCCGCGGCGCAGGCTTCGTTCATGGCGAAATCCACCACCACCTGGTTTTCGATGGAGATGAACTTGGAATCCTGCCCGCCGATTTCGAAGATGGTGTCGACCGGCTCGCCGCCCAGCGTGCTGCTGATGTGGATGGCGCCCGTTTTGTGGGCGGTTATCTCGTCGTTCACCACGTCCGCTCCCACCACCTCTGCGATGAGTTCGCGCCCGGAGCCGGTAGTGCCGACGCCGCGGATTTCCAACCGCCTACCCCAACGCCGCTCCAACTCCGAAAGGCCCTCCTGCACGGCTTCGATGGGGCGGCCGGCGGTGCGCAGGTAGACGTCGTGGATCACGGTGCCGGCTTCATCGATGGCCACGACGTTGGTGGAAACCGAGCCGATATCGAGGCCGAGGTAAGCGGGAATCGGCGCATCGCCCGGCGGCGGCTGGTACGCGCCCACCTTGTTGCGAAGCTGCACCACATTGGCGCTGGAGAGCGGCTCTGTGTCCTGGGGCTTCTCGCCGGCTTCGTGCTGGCAGAGGCGGTGAATCTCCAGGATGGAGCGCTTGCGCGGCTCCTCGTCCTCCAGAATGGCCGTGCCGATGGCGCCGCACCATGCGAACTCCTCGGGGACGAAGAGGCTTTCCGCGGTCAGCCCGAAGGCCTCGCGCAACGCGCCCGTCACGCCGGCGTTCTGCGCCACCGCGCCGATGAGCGCCACGGGCGCTTCCACGGGGCGGCCCTTGACGATGGAGCTCTTGAAATTGCGCGCCACGGCGTCGCACAGGCCGCGCAGGATCTCAGCGGGCGAATAGCCCTTCTGCTGGGCGTGGATCATGTCGCTCTTGGCGAACACCGAGCAGCGGCCGGCAATGCGCGCTGCGCAGGTTGCCTGGCAAACCACCGAGCCCACTTCCTCGACGGCGAAGCGCATGCGCAGGGCCTGTTGATCGAGGAACGAACCGGTGCCCGCGGCGCACTCGCCGGAGCGGTCGTAATCCACGATGTTGCAGCCCTCGATGCGGATGTACTTGGAGCTCTCGCCGCCGATCTCGAACACGGTGCGCGCGGCGGGGTAGAAGGTGCCCATCATGCGGGCGATGGCTTTGAACTCGTTCTCGTAGTAAAGCCCCAGGACCTTGGCGATGGCGCGGCTGCCGGAACCGGTGACGCGCATCCCCTCAACCCGGACCTCAGGTATGATTTCGTACAATTCCTGAAGCAGGTCGTAAGTGGATTGAATGGGGCTGCCGGAGATGCGGCGGTATTCGGAGAGGACTAGCGGGCGGCCGCCCAGATCCCGCATGCGGAACTGCGGGTGGGTGGCGCACAGCTCATCCATGATGGGCCGGTCGGACGGACGGCCGAGCGCTGCCAGCTTGAGACTGATGGCCCCGATGTCCAGACCGATGTTGACGCCCATTCCTACTAGTTTCGGACAGTATTGGTCCGGTTTCAAGCTATGCGGACCCGAAACGCTGGTACGGGCGTCTGACCTGTCGAATAGGAGGGCTGAACGGCGCCCGAGGGCATTCATCCTGCGTTCATGTCATGGAACTTATACTGGACGTACTCATGCCGTACAAGCCGTCCATGCTGTCATCGGTCGGACTGGGACTGGCCCTGCTCTCTCTGGGTGCATTTGGCCAGACTCCGGCCTCGCCCCTGAAGTTGACCCTGGATGACGCGCTGGCCCGCGCGCGCCAGTACAGTCAGACCGTCTACTCGGCCAGTGCCGCGGCCCTGCTGGCGCACGAGGATTCCGTGCAGGCCAAGGCCGCGCTGCTGCCCTCCGTGAACGGGGTGAGCCAGTTCATCTACACTCAGCCCAACGGCACGCCCAGCGGCGTTTTCGTCCCTAACGACGGGCCGCGAGTGTACGTCGAAATGGCTAACGTGCACGGCGACATTCTGAATCCCGAAAAGCGCGCGGAGTATCGCAAGGCGCTCGCCGCGGAGGCGCTGGCGAAGGCCAGGAGCGACCTGGCGTCGCGCGGCCTGGTCGCCACCGTGACACAGGATTACTACGGGATGGTGGTGGCCGAGCGGAAGGTTGCCAACGCCGGGCGGAGCCTGAAAGAGGCGCAGGATTTCCAGGACCTCAGCGAGAAACAGGAACGCGGCGGCGAAGCGGCTAAGGTGGACGTGGTTAAGGCGCGGCTACAGGTGCGGCAACGCGAGCGCGACTTGGCCGACGCCCACGCCGCGCTCGACAAAGCCCGCATCGGGTTCGCCGTGATCCTGTTCCCCACTTACAACCAGGCCTTTACCGTGGAGGACGATCTGGATCGCGCCGCGAAGCTGCCGCCGCTCGACGACGTGCACGGCTTGGCCGCAAGGAACAGCCCGGACATCCGCGCGGCCGAGGCGGCGGTTGCGCAGCAGAATTCCGCCATCGCGGCGGCACGCGCCGGATATTTGCCCACGCTGTCAGTTGACTACTTTTTCGGATTGCAGGCCAACCAATTGGCGCTTCACAATCCCGATGGACAGAACAACGTGGGATCCAGCGTGCAGGCGAACCTGAACATTCCCGTCTTCAATTGGGGCGCCAACAAGAGCCGGGTGAAGCAGGCGGAACTGCAGCTCGACCAGGCGAAGAAGGACCTCAGCTTGGCCCAGCGGACGCTGCTCTCGGAGATGGATTCGTTCTACGTGGAGGCGCAGACGGCGGAGGCGCAGATCGCGTCGCTGCGCGAATCGCTGGCGCTTTCCGAGGAGAATCTCCGGCTGACGCGGATGCGCTACACGGCCGGCGAATCCAGCGCGCAGGAAGTGGTGGATGCGCAGGTGACGCTGGTGGAAGCGCGCGGCGCGGTGGACGACGGGCTGGCGCGGTATCGCCTGGCGCTAGCGAACCTACAGACACTCACGGGGGCGTTTTAGAAGATGTCGAGAGAACCAATTGCGATGCCCAGCTACTTGTCATTGTCTTGGCATCCCGCCGGAGTTTTGTGGGGCAGGTTGTCAACCTGCGGCGGACCCCAAGGGGGTACCCCGTCAACCCGCCTCTTGACGCCCGAACCGGGTTCGACAAGTGCCGGTTGGACTGGAGGTGGCACCCTCCGCGACCCGCGAGCCAACCTTGTGATTGGTCATCCGGGGCCGATTAACAATCGGCCGCAGGTTGACAACCTGCCCCACATAACACATCTAGCGTGGCTGGCCATCGCGGCGTGCCTGTTGATCTCTACCGGCTGCTCGAAGAAGGAAGCCGCGGAGACCGAGGCGCCGGCGCCAGTCCAGGTGGCCGCGGTCACCGAAGATACCGTCCGCCGCACCGTCACGGCCGATGGCACGCTCTACCCCGAGAACCAATGGAACGTGATGCCCAACATCACCGCGCCGGTCGGGAAGTTTCTGGCCAATCGCGGCGACCACGTGAAGGAAGGCCAGCTCCTGGCGGTGCTTGAGAACCGCGGCCTGGTGGCCACCGCCGCCGCGAACAAGAGCCAGATCGACCAGGCGCAAGCCAACCTCGTGAATACCGAGAAGGCCGCCATGCCGGAGGCAATCGTCAAGGCCGAAACGGATGTCTCTAGCGGCCAGGAACAATACGATGCCGCCAAGCGGTTGTTGGAGAGCCGCCAGGAACTGCTGAAGGAAGGTGCGCTGGCGCGCAAATCGGTGGATGAGGCAGCGGTCGCGCTGGCCCAGGCCAAGGCTCAACTCGATACCGCCAAGGAACACCTGCGAACGCTGCAGTCCGCGGGCAAGCAGGCGCAAATCGACGCGCTCAAGGCCCAGGTGGACGCGGCGCGCGCGCAGTTCGACTCCGCGCACATGCAGGCCACCTACGCGGAAATTCACAGCCCCGGCGCAGGCGTGGTGGCCGACCGGCCGCTCTACCCCGGCGATATCGCCGCCGCCGGCACGCCGCTGTTCGTCATCATGGATATTTCTCGCGTGGTGGCGCGGGTCAACGTGCCGCAGGCCGCGGCCGGCGCGATCCAGGCCGGCCAACCCGCCACCGTCACGCTGGCCGACACCGGGCAGGAAGTGCGGGGCCAGGTGAGCGTGGTGAGCCCGGCCACCGATCCCAATAGCGCCACCCTGCAGGTGTGGGTCACGGTCCCCAACCCAGGCGAGCGCCTGAAACCGGGGGCGGCGGTGCACGTTGCCATCGTCACCGAAACCATCAAGAACGCCATGCTGGTGCCGGTGGCCGCGATTCTGCCCGGCGAAGAGGGCGGCACGGCGGTGCTGGTGGTGACCTCGGATATGGTGGCGCACAAACGGCCCGTGCAACTGGGCGTGCGGCAGGGCGGCAAGGTGCAGGTGCTGACCGGAGTGATGCCGCGCGAGGACGTGGTGGTGGTGGGCGGCATGGGCGTGGACGACAAGGGCAAGGTCAGGGTGATCGAAGCCACCGCGCCCGAGCCGGAAGAAGACGATCAGGGCGAGGCGGGCAAGTAGCCATGAGCGACCTCCCGACCCCGCAACCCGCGGCCGCGGGCGATGCGCCCCACTGGACCGCGCGGCACGGCAAACCGATCGTCTTCGTAATCCTCACGCTGGTGGCGGTGGGCATCTACCTGGCGTTCACCATTCCCGTGGCCGTCTTCCCCGACACCGATTTCCCGCGTATCGTGGTGGGCGTGGACAACGGCGTTTTCCCCATCGACCAGATGCTGGTCACGGTAACCAAGCCCCTGGAAGAGGCCGTAAACACGGTGCCTGGCCTCGACCACCTGTACTCCATCACCAGCCGCGGCACCGCCGAAATCGACCTGTTCTTCACCTGGGACGTGGATATGTACCGCACGCTGGAGCTGGTGAACGCGGCGTTGGCGCGGGTGCAGGGCACGCTGCCCCCAACCGCCAAGATCACCGCCAACCGCCTGACGTTCGCGGCGTTTCCGGTCATGGGCTACAGCCTGACATCGGACAAAGTTCCGCAGACCGCGCTCTGGGAATTGGCGAACTACGACCTCAAGCCGCGGCTCAACCGGCAGACCGGCGTATCGTCGGTGGTGCTGCAAGGCGGGCAGGTTCCGGAGTTTCAGGTGCAGCCCGACCCCGCCAAACTGGTGCAGACGGGCATCACCATTCCCAATATTCTGGACGCCATCACGCGCAGCAACATGATCGATTCGCCGGGCCTGATCGAGGCGAATCACCAATTGATCCTCAGCCTGGTGAGCGGCCAGACGCGCACACCGGAGGAGATCGGCAACATCGTGGTCAAGACCACCCCCGCCGGCGCGCCGGTGCGCATTGCCGACATCGCCACGGTGGGCCCGTCGGTGATGCCGGTGTACACGGTGGTAACCGCCAATGCCAAGCCCGCGGTGCTGCTGAACATCAACCGGCAGCCCGCCAGCAACACGGTCGCGGTCGCCAATGCGGTTCGCGCCGAGATCGCGCAGATCCGCAAGGAACTGCCCAAGGGCGTGGACCTGCGCCCCTTTTACGACCAATCGGAAATCGTCAACGATTCCATCACCAGCGTGCGCGACGCCATCCTGCTGGGGTTGATTCTAGCCTCGCTGATCATGGTGTTGTTCCTGCGCGATTGGGGCACTTCGCTGGTGGCGGGCCTGGTGATTCCGGCCACCATCGCGGTGACCTTCATCGCCCTGCGCGCCATGGGACAGACGTTCAACCTGATGACGCTGGGCGGCCTGGCGGCGGCCGTGGGGTTGGTAATCGACGACGCCATCGTGGTGGTGGAGAACATTGTCATGCACCGCGACTCGGGGCAATCGCGCGCCGAAGCCATCCGCAGCGCCATTCGCGAGATCCGCGTGCCGCTGGTGGGAAGCACCATAACGCCCATCGTAGTGTTCCTGCCGCTGATCTCCATCACGGGAGTGGACGGCGTGTTCTTCCGCGCGCTGGCGTTGACGGTGGGCATGGCGCTGCTCACTTCCCTGGCGCTGGCGCTCACCTGGACGCCGACGCTCAGCCATTACTTCATCCGCCAGCGGCCGGCGGGGCAGGCCCGCGAGCACCTTGCCGTACCGGCGTGGCTGCTGGGCGCCTACGAAAGCGTCCTGCGCGTCACACTGGAACATAAATGGGTGCTGGCGGTCTCCTCGCTGTTGCTGATCGGCGGCACGTACTTCTGTTACCTCCATACTGGAACGGACCTGCTGCCCGCCATGGACGAAGGCGGGTTCATCGTGGACTACATCATGCCGGCTGGCTCGTCGCTGGCCGAAACCAACCGTGTCATCACGCACGTGGAGAGGATTCTGCGCGCAGTTCCCGAAGTGGAAAGCACCTCCCGTCGAACGGGGCTGCAACTTGGCTTGGCGCAAGTGACGGAAGCCAACACCGGCGATATTTCGGTGAAGCTGAAACGCGGCCGCAAGCGTGGCACAGACGACGTGATTGCCGATGCGCGCGCCAGGATCAAGGCGGCCGAGCCCGTCCTGGACATCGACATGATGCAGTTGTTGCAGGACATGATCGGCGATCTGACCAGCGCGCCGGAACCGGTGGTGATCAAGTTGTTCGCGCAGGACCCCGCACTGCTGAACCAGTGGGCCACGGCAACCGGGGCTGCCATCAAGAAGATACCCAATGTGGTGGACGTTCTCGATGGGCTCGAGAACACCGTCAGCGGGCCGGCGCGGTTATTCAACGTGGACCCGGTGGCCAGCGCGCGCTCGGGTTTCTCGGCGCAGGAAGTGGAACTGGACGCCAGCGCCATCCTGCAGGGTGAACCGGCCAGCGCGCCGGTGGTGGTTGGCGACCGCTCCTACAACATTCGCGTGCGCTTCCCGCAGGACAAGACGCGGCCGCTGGAATCGATTCTGGATACGCTGCTAGTGAGCGGCACGGGCAAGACGGCGACCATCGGCTCGCTCGCAACCATGGTGGAAATCCCCGGCCAAAACGAAATCCGCCGCGACAATTTGCAGCGCAACGTGCAGGTGACGGCGCGCTTCGAAGGCATCAACCTGGGCGACGGCATGGCGAGAGTGCAACAGACCATCGCGGATTTGAAGTTGCCGCCCGAGATCCACGTGCAGTATGGCGGCACGTTCGAGGAGCAGCAGAAATCGTTCCAGGATTTCGCGGTGGTGCTGGCGCTGGCAGTGGTTCTGGTGTTCATCGTGCTCCTGTTCGAGTTCGGCAACTTCGCGGCGCCATTGGCGGTGCTGGCCTCGGCGCTGCTGTCGAGCTTCGGCGTCTTCGTGGCGCTGCTGGCGACGCACACCACGTTCAATCTCTCCTCGTTCATGGGGCTCATCATGGTGATTGGCATAGTGGCCAAGAACGGTATCCTGCTGCTGGATGCCGACCAGAAGTTCCGGGCCGAGGGCACGCCGCCGGAGGAGAGCATGATCCGCGCCGGCGAGCGGCGCTTGCGTCCCATCATGATGACCGCGCTCGCCACCGTGGCCGGCATGACGCCGCTGGCGTTCGCCTGGGGCGCCGGTTCGCAGATGCTGCAACCGCTGGCTATCGCGGTGATCGGCGGAATTGCGGCGTCGATGGTATTGTCGCTGGTGGTAACGCCGGCCGTCCGCTATTACCTCGGAGGCCGGGGATGACGCGGTCTCACAGAACCTCTCTTAAAGGAGTCACACAATGAAGAAGATACTGATATTCGGCCTGATGGTTGCCGCGGCGTTTGCCGCCGAAGGCTACAAGGTCGTTGCCAAGATCAAGATCGGCGGCGCGGGCGGATGGGACTACGTTGCCCTCGACACCGTCAACCGGCGGCTTTACGCCTCCCACGGCAACTCCGTCGAGGTGGTCGATCCCGACGCCGGCAAGGTGGTGGGAAGCATCCAGGAATTGCACGGCGTTCACGGCATCGCCATAGCCAACGACCTCGGCAAGGGATTCATCACCAATGGCGGTTCCAACAGTGTGACCATTTTCGACCTCAAGACGCTGGCGAAATCCGGCGAGCCCTCGACCGGAACCGGCCCCGACGCGGTCTGCTACGAGCCCAAGACCAAGCACGTTTTCACCATCAACCATCGCGGCGGCGATGCCACCGTCATCGACGGAAAGACCGGCGAGGTGCTGGTGAAATCGATCCCGGTCGGCGCCTCGGGCGAGTTCTGCCAGGCGGACGGCGCTGGCAAGCTGTACGTCAACGTCGAGAGCTCGAGCGAAGTGGTGGAGATCGATGCCGCCAGCAACACTGTGACGAGGCGTGCGTCAATCCTGCCGTGCGAAGGCCCCAGCGGCCTGGCCATCGACGTTAAGAACAAGAAGCTCTTCTCGGTCTGCGACAACAAGATGGCCGTGACTGACATCCCGACGTTCAAGGTGGTCGCTACGCCGGACATTGGCAATGGCCCGGACGCCGCCGGGTTCGACTCCACTCTCGGCCTGGCCTTCAGCTCCAATGGCGGCACTGGAACGCTGAGCATCGTCAAGCTGGTGAACGGCAAGTACGAGACCGTGGACACCGTCACCACCGAGAAAGGCGCGCGGACGATGACGGTGGACGAGAAATTGCACCGCGTGTATCTGCTGGCCGCCGAGTATGGCCCGGCGCCCGAAGGCCAGGCAGGCAAGAAAGGCCGCCCGCCGGTGCTGCCGGATAGCTTCCACGTGCTGGTAGTGGGGAAGTAAGCGCGATCTTAACCCGCCAATTCGGCCAAAGCCTCGGCCATAACCAGCGCGGCGGCGCCTTCGGCGGGGCCGGGGACTAGTAGCATCCCCGCGGGTGCGATGAGCGAAAGGAACCGCGCGTCGAGGCACCCGCGGGGCACGATCCGCTGGTAGCCGGGCAAGTGCGTCGCAGCGGCACGTGCCAGAGCTTCGATCACTTCCTTGGCGCACTCCGCCGCCGGGTCCATGTAGAGTAACTCCGCCTTAACCGTGATCCGGCGGCGCTGCGCAGTGTCGCGGCACACCGAGGCGACCTGGGCCACGATCTGGTCGCGCTTCGCCTGGTCGGGGTCCTCGACGTGAATCTCCAGCCCAGGGTTCCTGGGAACGCAAGCCGCCTGGGTGTTCAGTGCACCTGCGATCTCGCCCAGCGCGCAGCCGGCGCCTTCGCCCTCCACGGTAATTCTGAAGCCGGCCGAGGCGGCGAATCCGGTCACGATGCCCGGCGGCTGATCCGAGCCGACGCTCAGCTCCACGAACGCGGCATAGTGCCCCGGGGGAACGGCCACCGATTCCAGCGGCCCTTCGAAACCTGCCTCGCCGCGCCATTCGTCGAATGTCTTGCCGTCCGCCCCAGTCAACCGCGCGGCTTTCCACTCGGGCATGGCGCCCGACAACAGGCGGCTTCCCAAACAGGCGATGCCGAAGCGTGCGGGCTCGACCGCGGCGAATTGGATCAATTCCACGGAACGCCGCGGCCGGTAGCCGGCGGCCTGCAGCGCGCCCATGGCTTCCCGTGCGCCGGGGCCGCTCACGGCCACCGCCGGCAGATCGGGCTGGCTGCCCGTCCAGCGGGCGAAGGTGTTGCCCGCGCCGTCGAGGCGCTGGGCGTCGAAGGCCAGGCTCATCGGTCCCAGTTCTCCAGGAACTTCATGCCTACCTTCAGCGCAGCCTCCACGTCCTCGGCGAGCACAGTCTCCTCCGGGTGGTGGCTCACGCCGTTTGGCGTGCGCACGAACAGCATAGCGGCCGGGACCTTGCGCGCCAGAATCATGGCGTCGTGGCTGGCACTGCTCAGCATGCGGTGGTCGGGGTAGCCCGCCGAGCGTATGGCCGTGCCCAGGGCTTCTACCATTGCGTGGTTCATGGGCGTGGTCAGTTCGTCGCACAGCGGGCGCCAGTCGCACGCAATTTGGCGGGCCTGGGCGATGGTCTGCGCCCGCTCGCGCAGATGGCGGGTGACTTCGATGCGCACCGCGTCGCGGGCGTGCCGCACGTCAACCGTGGCACGAACCGCGCCGGGGATCACGTTGACCGCGCCCGGCTCCACGTCCGCCCGTCCCACCGTGGCCATCAGGCCGCGCGTGCCGCGGGCCATCGTCTCGACGGCCACGATCCATTCCGCGGCTGCGACCAAGGCATCGTGGCGCGCGTCCATGGGCGTTGTGCCGGAGTGATTCGCCCGGCCGCTGAACCGCACGGCCGCGCGGCTCTGTCCGGCGACGCTCTCCACCGCGCCCAGGCGCCGCTTCACACCGTCCAGCGCCGGGCCCTGCTCGATGTGGATCTCCAGGAACCCGCGAACCTCGGGGCCGATGGCCGCCTCGGGAAGCCGCGCGGGGTCGAGCCCGAAAATGCGGATGGCATCCAGCACCGGTGCGTCCATCACCGGCGTGCCGGCCATCGCCAGACTGCCCAGGAACGGCGCGCCGAAGCGCACGCCCTCCGCATCGGAAAACGCCGCCACCTCCACCGCGCAAGGCGGCTGGCACTCCACCAGAGCGATGCCCAGCATCACGCCCAGGATGCCGTCGTAGGCGCCCGCGTCGGGCACCGTGTCCAGGTGCGACCCGATCAGCAGGCGCGGACCCGTGCCGAAGACCCCGCGCAGGTTGCCCGCGGCATCGACGCGCACCTCCATGTTCGCCCCTTCCATCCAGGCGCGCACCATGCGGTGGGCTTCATGCATGGGCGGCGAAAGGAAAGTGCGGGTGATGTGGCCAGGCTGCTCCGTGCAGGCGGCCAGCAGGCGGCAGCGGCGAATGGCCTCGCGCGCGAGTTCGGCGAACCTCTCCATCCTGGTATGTAGTGTAACCGGACGGCGCCAGGGGCGGCGCTGGGCTCAGCGGAGCGGGCCGCTGTCAGCCGACCTCCAACTGCGGAGCGTGGAGGGGTGTCACTGGGCGACGCAAGATGGGCAAACCTCCTTGATCTTGGAGAGCACCCCATCCTCACGTTCGCTTGTGAGCTGCCCGTGCCAAGTCGCCGCCACACGTCCATCTGCGCCCACCAGGACGACGGTCGGCGTCGACACCACACCCAACGATCCGAAATTCATAGGAACAATGGCGTCCGGGGTTACCCCATGTTGCGAGAAATATGCGGCGCCGTCCTCACGGGTCTCGCGAGGCTGGGGAACTGCCGCAATCAGCCTGAACCCCGCCGCTCGGTTCAGGACCGATAGTCGCTTGTAAAACGGCATGCTCTCGGAGCAGAAATGGCAGGATTTTGAGACGAACAATACGGCGGTTGCGCCAGATCCAGCAGCGCTACGGTCCGGAAAGGGGAATGTGCTGCCCTTAGGCAATTTCGAGATCGTTGGCATGGCCGGCTTCGCGGGGGACACCCGATCATAGATAGTCACCCCGATCAGGACAGCGGCAACTGTGATAACTGCGACATTGGAGACAATATTCAGGGTGATCTTCGGCATGTATAGAGTGAGTCCCGGCAACCACAAACCGCAGGATGTATCGTACGTGCGTCAGGTTAGTTCGGCTCGGGGACCCTTTCTGCGTGATCTATGATCAGCAATTCGACTGGAACCTTCGCGGGCTTGAGTTCCAGCCCGAGCTTACTAACCGCCTCGAAGATCGATGGGCCGGATTCTCCCGTCGCACGCCCGGCCACTTCGGCCATCCCCGGCGTGTCCATTAGGGACAGTTCCATAGGGAAGGCATACTCACCCGATATCCCCGTCTTGTCGACAACTGGGCACTGCATGAAGCGCCCCAGGAATTCGGCAAACCCCGATAGGGTGGACCTTCTGGGGCCAGACATTATGGGGGTATCCGCGCTAAAACTGGCCGGAATTCGGGAGATTGGGCGGTTGGTCCTGTCCTGGCGATCCTCGGGGGTGGTAGGCGGCTCTTCGGGCGCGGGCAACTTCGCGCCGTGCCGTCCCACCGTGAGCGAGTAGCCCTGCTCGCTTCGCGTCTGTCGGTGGAGTGCTAGCTTGAACCGCTCCTCAAGAAGCACCTGGAGCATCTCGTGCTTCCTCTCTGGAGAGGTTCCCGCTGGTGTCGTCGCCTCGACATCATACAGTTGGCCAGTGGTCCATAGCGGGCCAGATACCTGGTCCGGCCAAACGCTATACGCCGCGGCGGTCAACTCGGCCAGGGTCCTCCTCATCATATTCAGATGACCAGGGGTTCCCTCCAGGAATCCGGGATACGGTTTCGGGTGATGCCGGCGCGGAAGGCCTTGGTCATCGGAAACTGGCTTGACCGATGCCACCTCGAATCTGGGGCGGTCCTTCGACGGAAATTGGGCCGGCGCCACGCCCGCCAGAAAGGCGACGAGCGAGGCGCATGTCAGCCATCTGGCGCCCGCCGAAGGGAGTGTGCGGATAGCGTCGGCCCACTGTTGGATAGGTAATGTCACGATGGCAGGTATCCCACTTGAATTGCCCGACGTGCGAGACCTCAGGCCATAAGGCACCCGCTTGCACCGCAATCGGCGTACATAACGTCAGAGCACGAATTGGCATCGACATCGCAGGATATGCAGCCGGTACAGACGACGAGGAAGCTGATTCCGTCGCAGTCCCCTCCATTGGGATCAGCGTAAGGCCGAGCCTCGATAACGCTGCAATCTGGGCCAGCCGCGTAGCCAGGCTTGGGATGAGATAACACCAACGCTGCGCCCAATATCAGGGTAGTAAGAGAAGCTTTCAAAGTAGTGATGAGACACATGCTACAAGTCGGGGGGGGTAAGTCAATAGGGTGAATCACCCCCTGCTCCCGTATCACGTGATCCGATGTGATATCACTTACACACGGACGGGCCCGCCTCGTACGCAACAAACACCCGTCCCTCTTCACCGCTGCGACGCGGCTATAGCCTGCTCCAGATCCCAAAGAATATCTTCCACGTCCTCGACGCCCACCGAGATGCGGATCAGGTCCTTGCTCACGCCTGCTTCCAACTGCTGCGCGTCGGTTAACTGCTGGTGCGTGGTCGACGCCGGGTGGATGATCAGACTCTTGGAATCGCCCAGGTTGGCGAGGTGCGAGAACACCTTCACGTGGTCGATGAGTTTGCGACCGGCTTCCAGCCCGCCCTTGATGCCGAACGTTGCGATGGAGCCCTGCCCCAGCGGCAGATACTTCTGCGCGAGCTGGTAATATGGGCTCGATTTCAACCCCGGGTACTTTACCCAACTCACCGCGGGGTGCTTGCTCAGCCACTCGGTCACCGCCAGCGCGTTGCGGCTGTGCTGCTCCATGCGAAACTTCAGCGATTCGATACCTTGCAGGAAGAGGAACGAATTGAACGGGCTGATGCACGGGCCGAAATCGCGCAGGCCCTCCACCCGCACTTTGATGATATACGCCAGGTTGCCGAAGGCCTCGCTGAAGACCATGCCGTGGTAGCCGGGGCTGGGCTTGGTGATGGCCGGGAACTTGTCGCTCCAGGGGAACTTGCCGCTATCGACGATAATGCCGCCGATGGAGGTTCCGTGGCCGCCCAGAAACTTCGTCGCCGAGTGCAGCACGATGTCGGCCCCGTGCTCTATGGGCCGGCACAGGTACGGCGACGCCATGGTGTTATCGATCACCAGCGGCACGCCGGCTTCGTGGGCGATGGCCGCCACCTTGGCGATATCCAGCACGTTCATGCGCGGGTTGGCGATGGTTTCGCCGTAAACCGCGCGGGTTTTCGAGGTGATGGCCTTGCGGAAATTCTCCGGGGGGTCGGGTTCCACGAATTTGACGTCGATGCCCAGGCGGCGGAAACTCACGTCGAACTGGGTGTAGGTGCCGCCGTAGAGCGTGCTCGCCGCCACGATCTCCTCGCCCTGCCCCACCAGGCTGCTGAGCGCCAGGAACTGCGCCGCCTGGCCGCTGGAGGTGGCCAGCGCCGCCACACCGCCTTCGAGCGACGCCACGCGCTGCTCGAAAACGTCGGTGGTGGGGTTCATGATGCGGGTGTAAATGTTGCCGAACTTCTGGAGCGCGAACAGTTCGGCGGCGTGCGTGGAGTCGTCGAACACGAACGAGGTGCTCTGGTAGATGGGCACTGCGCGCGCATTGGTGGCCTTGTCGGGCGTGTGGCCGGCATGCAGGCAGCGGGTGGAGAAGCCCATTTGGCGGGCGGGAGCGTCTTTTTCAGCCATAATCTATGAGGATACTAGAGAATGCGGGGCGGATTCGAGAAATTCGAAGTCGGGCCGATAAGGAGGATATGATCTCTCTAGATACGGCCCTACAAGGCATGCAGAATGCCGAAACCAGCTTCGACTCGGCGGCCCGGAGGATCTCTCAGGAGCCCGCACCGCCTCCCCAGGACACCACCAGCCTCAGCGATAACGCGGTGGCCCTGATGCAATCCAAGAACGGCTTCGAGGCCAATACCAAAGTGGCTCACGTCGCCGACCAGATGACCAAGGCCACCCTCAATATGCTGGCCTGATTCAGTTGTACGCGCCGGCCTTCTTGAAATCGCCGGCCTTGATGACAAACAGGGCGGCCGGATCGATGTGCCGCCGGAACGCTTCATTCACCTGCTCCGGCGTCAGCGCTGAAACCTTGCTCTCCAAATCCCCTTCCCACTTGAAGGTCCGGTCGAACCGCTGGTGCTGCCCCATCAGGCCGAGCAGCGTCGAATCGTTGGCCCGGCCCACCATCTGCTCTTCCAACCACGATTTCTTGGCCGCGGCCACTTCTTCGGCGGTGAAGCCGTTCTTCAGCACCTGAGCCAGTTCGTCCTTCAGGCTGGCCTCCACTTTGGGCGTGTTCTGCGGAGCGCTGATGGCCTGCATCATGAACACCCCGCCATCGTCGACCGGCGGCGCCGAGAAACCGGAGCCCACGCCGTAGCTGAGGCCTTCCTTGTCGCGGACCCGCTTGAAGAGGTGCGAGGAGCCCGATCCGCCATAGATGTAGTTGGCGATAATCATGGCCGGATAGTCCGGGTCAGAATCGCTCATCTTGGCGGTCATGCCCACCCCGATCATGGCGTTCTGCTTGTCGGGTGTCTCGACCTTCTCGTCGTCCGCAGCGACCTTGTTGTACGATGCCGGCACGCGCTTGTATGGCTTGGGGCTCTTCCAATCGCCGAACAACTCGGCGGCGAGCTTCTGCATCTCCGCCTGGTCGAACTGGCCAGCCACCAGGAACGCGCCGTTGGACGCTCCGTAGAAATCGGCGTAGAACTGGCGCACTTCGTCCAGCTTCAGCTTCTTGTTGTCCTCCAGGCGCTCCTCGATGGTGCTGACGTGGCGCAGGTGGCCGTGGGGATAGGGGTTGAGCTTCCGCTGCAGTTCGTTGGAGGCGATGGCGGTGGGCTCGTGCAGGCTTTGTTCGATGGACGCCAGACGCTGTTGCTGCCACTGATCCCATTCCTTCTCTTCGAAGGCCGGTTGGCTGAGCACTTCGGCGGCCAGCCGCAATGCGGCCGGAAGGTTGGCTTCGGTGGTTTGCAGGGAGAAGGTCGCGCCGACGGCGTTGCCGCCCACGCTCCAGTTGGTCTTCAGCTTGTCGAAGGCCTCCTCCAACTGCTGCCGCGATTTGGTCTTGGTGCCGCGGGAGAGCATGCCGGTGACCGCGCTGCCGGCCACGGTGCGGTCGAAGACGGATTGCTCGTCGCCGAAATCAAGCTGAATCCGCGCCATCACCACGCCGCCGCGAGTCTTCTTCGGCAGCAGTTCCAGCCGCAGCCCTCCCGGCAGCTTCGCACGCACCAGCCGGGACTCGATGTTGGCGGGCGAGGGCGTAAACACCTCGCCCGCGGAGACGGCTTCGCCGCCCTTGTAATCCTTGAGCGCGGTGGCGGCGTCGGGCGCCGCGGGAATCTCGGCCTTGTCCGGCGTATTGGTTGGGATGAATTGTCCCAGCGTGCGGTTAGTGTCCTTGAAGTACGCCTTGGCCACGCGGGCCACGTCCTGCGCGGTGACCTCGCGGATGCGGTCGCGGGTCTGGAACAGCAGTCGCCAGTCGCCTGCGGCGACAGCTTCGCTGAGGTAAAGGCCGACCCGCTGCGAATTGGTCAGCAGCAGGTCGATTTGCTTCAGGATGCGGGTCTTGGCCTGATCCACTTCCTGCTGGGTCGGGGGCTGCTGAACGACTCCGGCGAGGGTCTTCAGCTCGATCTCGCGAGCCTCGTCGATATTCTGTTCCGGCCGGAGTAGCGCGATGGCGATCACATAACCGGGGTCGTGCATCGGCTGCTCTTCCATACCCACGTTGACGGCCTTCTTGGTTTCTACCAGCGCCTTGTAAAGCCGGCCGGAAGGAGTGTCGCCGAGCAGGTCGGCCAGCACCTCGATTGCGGCCAGATCCGGATGCGTGGCTGCGGGCATATGGTAGAGCACCATAATGGCCTGGTTGTCGCCCCTGCGGCGCAGGGTAATCGAGCGCTCGCCCTCTTGCGGCGGCTCCACGGAATAGGTTTTCGGAATCGCGGTTTGCGGCTTGGGAATGGCGCCCAATCCGGCGTTAACACCGGCCAGCGCCTTGGATTCGTCGAACTTTCCGGCGATGGTGAGCACAGCGTTGTCGGGCCGGTAGAACTTGTGATAGAAGGCGTCCAGCTTGTCGATGGGCACGTTTTCTATATCCGAACGGCTGCCGATGGTTGGCCTGCCGTAGGGATGGAACGAGTAAGCCGTGCCGATGGTGCGTTCGTAGAGAACGTTGATGGGGTTGTTCTCGCCCATCTCGAACTCGTTGCGCACCACGGTCATTTCCTTGTCGAGCAGTTCCTTCTCGACGCGCATGTTGCTCATGCGCTCGGCCTCGAGTCCCAGCGCCCAGGCCAGGTTCTCGTCCGTGGCGGTAACCGTCTCGAAGTAATTGGTGCGGTCGTCCGAAGTGGAGCCGTTCCAATCGGCGCCGTGGTCGGTGATTTCCTTCTTCACGTCCTTGCCGCTCTTGGTGCGGAGAAAGAGGATGTGCTCCATCAGGTGGGCCATCCCGGCTTCACCGTTGCCTTCATGGCGCGAGCCCACCAGGTAGGTGATGTTCACCGTTACCTTGGGCTGGGATTGATCGGGAAACAGCAGAACCCGCAGGCCGTTCGGCCAGGCGTACTCCGTGATGCCCTCGACGGAGGTTACCTTCTGAACGCCTTGGGGAAGCGTCTGCGGAAACGCCGCGGGCGCGAGAAGCAATACCGCTATCAGGAAGAACTGTATCGACCGGCGCATATTCACCTCTAGATTTGATTTCGGGGAGCCAAGAAAACCTAGACGAATTATACACGCAAAGGTTCCGCTATTTCCCGATGCAGAAGGTGGAAAAAATGCGGTTCAGAATGTCGTCCGCCGTGGTGGCCCCCGTGATGGCGTCGATTGCCTGCAGCGCGGCGTAGAGATCCAGCAGCACCATCTCATGCGGAATCCCGGCCAGCACTGCGCCACGCGCCTTCTCCAGGTATTCCCCCGATTCGCGCAGCAGGCGCTCGTGGCGAAGCGTGGTAATGAAGCCGCTATCGTGTTCGAAAGCGCCCGCCGGAGCCACGGCCTCCAGGATGGCGTCGCGCAGTTCGGCGATTCCCTGGCCGGTAAGGGCGGAGGTGGGGTGGGCCGCGACGAACTCCTCACCGGCGAGGTCGCACTTGTTGGCAACCACCAGATACCGGCCTTGCCTCGCGGCGCGGTCCAGCAGAGCGCGGTCGCCGTCTTCGAGCGGCCGCGAGATGTCCACCACCACCAGCGTCAAATCCGCATCGGCCATGGCCTGGTAACTGCGCTCGATGCCCAGCGCCTCCACCGTACCCGCATGTTCCCGGATGCCCGCCGTGTCGAAAAGCTTCACCGGGATTCCCCCGATGGAGGCGGTCTCGGACACCATGTCGCGGGTAGTGCCCGGCGTATCCGTCACGATGGCGCGGTCTTGTTCCAGCAGCCGGTTGAACAGGCTGCTCTTGCCCACGTTGGGCCGGCCCACGATGGCGAGCGCGAGTCCGCCTGTCACTAGCGATCCGTACTGGAAACTGGCCACCAGCCGCGAAACGCCTTCGAAAACGGGGTGAAGGCGCGCCAGGATCTGTTCGGCCGAGGCCACGCCCACATCATCCTCCGCGAAATCGATTCCCGCTTCGAGCAGCGCGATCAGTTCGAGCAAACCCTCCTTGAACGGCGCCAGGCTGCGCGACACCGAGCCGCCGGCCTGCCGCGCCGCCACGCGTGCCTGGTAGAGAGTAGTCGAGTCGATCAGGTCGCGGACCGCCTCGGCTTGCGGCAGATCGATGCGCCCGTTGACGAACGCGCGCAGCGTGAACTCGCCCGGCCCCGCCAGGCGCGCTCCGGCCTCCAAGGCGCGCTCCACCGCGTGCCGCAGCACCACGGGCGAGCCATGGCAGGAGACTTCGACCACATCTTCGGCGGTGTAGGAATGCGGCCTTTCGAAGAAAGTGACGGCCACCTGGTCGATGGCGCGCCCATCGCGGTCCAGCAGTTCGGCTAGCGCGACGCGCCACGGGTGGTAATCGCTACGGCTGAGGAAAGTGGCGGCGATGCCGCGCGCATCAGGGCCGGATAGCCGTACGATTCCGAGCCCGCCGCGCCCCGGCGGAGTGGCGATGGCGACGATGGTGCCGGCGAGCGACATGCGCGGTTCCAGTTCCTGCCACGGTGTTATGTGGGGCAGGCTGTCAGCCTGCGGCGGGTTGTTAACCCGCCTCTTGATCCGTCTACCGGCCCCGCGCCACGCGCGACGTTTCGTGCTTCGCAGGCCAACTCGTCTCCCGCGCAGGCGAGCTTCGCTCGCCGGGCCGGTTGACAACCGGCCGCAGGCTGACAGCCTGCCCCACAAAAACCGGACGCGCCGCTCGAAAGAACTGGCATGTAGTTGTACATCAGGCTGCCGCGAAGCTGGCGGACAGGCTGACGGCCTTCCTATCTTCTTCCGCGTCCGCCACGCCCGCCACCACCCGGTCCACGCCGCATTTCCGGGGCCCGCGGGACCTCCGGCAAACTGGCCATCCCCGCCGGATACACCACCACCTGGCGCGAAGGACCGCTACCGATGCTCTCGCTGCGCACCTCGGTTTCGCCGCGCAAAGAGAGGTGGATCACCCGCCGCTCCCTGCTATTCATGGGGTTGAAGCGGAACGGAACACCGGTGCGCTTCACCTTGTCGGCCGCGGCGGCGGCGCTCAACCGCAGCTCCTCGATGCGCAGCAGGCGGTAATCGTTGGCGTCGAAGGCGATCCGCGAATGGTCTTCCGACGGCATCCGCAGCATTTCCATGGTGACGTGCTCCAGCGCCAGCAGCAGCTCGGCGCGGTTGCCCAGAATGATATCCACGTCGGCGCCGCTGAACTTCACCGCCACGTCGGGCGTCTCGAAGTCCTCGTCGCCGGAGGCCACGTCGGCTATTTCGAACTGCACCTTAAGCCCGGCGTTCCGCAAGGTGGTCCGCAGGAATCCGTCGATTTGCGGGCCGATCACAGCCGTGGAATATTTTCGTTCCGTCACGCGCTATTTCCTGCCGTTCTTTTTTTTGGGCGCCTGCACGCTCAATTCGGCCGCTCGCGCCGCATCCGTGTGATTGAAAAACCACTGCTGGCCGATGTTCACCAGGTTACTGGTCAGGTAGTATAGCACCAGGCCGCTGGGAAGCTGATAGAACATGAAGCCCATCACCAGCGGCATCATGTACATCATCGTCTTCTGGTTGGGGTCCACGTTGGGCTGCGGCGTCATCTTCTGCATCAGGAACTGGGTGGCGATCATGATGATGGGCAGAAGCTTGATTTCCAGGTGCTCGGACTGCGAAAGGTCCGTAACCCACAGCCAGGTGGCCCCGCGCATCACCACCGACACCGTGAATACCTTGTAGAACGCGAACAGGAACGGCATCTGCAAGACCATCGGCAGGCAGCCTCCGAACTGGCTGACATCGTGCTTCTTGAAGAGCGCCGAAACTTCCGCCTGCTTGTCGGCCATCTTCGGGTCCGAGAAGCCGATGTTCTTATACTTGGCGTTGATCGCGTCGATCTGCGGTTTCAGCGCCTGCATCTTGCGCGCCGACTTCATGCTCTTCCACTTCAGCGGGAACAGGAGGAAGTTGAGGATCACCGTGACCAGTACGATGGACCAGCCGAAATTGTGTACCCATGTGTTGTTGGCCTCGTCCACCACCCAGAACAGGGCCCTGCTCAGGTACTCCGTCCCTGGGATCCACATCAACCGGAAATCCACCACCTGAACCAGTTTCGGATCCACGCTCTTTAGCAGCTTGAGGTCCTTGGGGCCGACGAACAGGCGGAAACGGTTCGAACCGCCGCCGGAGACCGCCACTCCGGCGAAATCCTGCGCCTTGGCTTCGAGCGGCGTGGGGGACCAATCGCCAAAGGTAGTCTGCCGCACCCCCGCGGTCTTCTCCGGCAGGAACACCGCCGCGAAGTACTTGTCGCCCAGGCCGGCGAAGGAGTAGTCCCCGCTTACCGTCACCGGTCCGTTCTTCGCGGCCCCGGCCTTCTGATCTTCCAGTTTGCCGGCGTCCAGATCGTAATAGAGCGTGAGCAAATTGGAGGCGGCCACCGGTATGGTGAGATCGCCGAACCCGCCGCGCCATTCCACCGAGTGCGGCACCGGCTTGCCATCGGCGATCACCTCGGTGAAGACCAGCGCCATATAACTGTTCTTCTCGAAGCGGAACTCCTTGCGGACGGATTGGGCGCCGTCGGAGTACTCGTAGGTCACGCCCAGGCCGTCGGCGTCGCCAGTCTGTTTGAACCAGGCCCAATTCAGTTTTGAAGCCGCCGCCTGGCCCGGGAAGTAAAGCGAAAATGGATGCTCGATTGTCGCCGACGGGTTCACCAGTTCCAGTTGCTTGCCGTCGTTCCCTTTGAACTTCTTCAGTACCCAACTCCGCAACGTCCCGCCCTGGTTGCTGAACGATACGCGGTACAGGTCGGTGTCGATGATGTAGGCGGGTTGCGGGTCGCTTGAGATCGTCGGCAGTTTCGAGGCCGAGGCTGGCGCCGCTTCGGCTGTCTCCGCGGGCTTCTCGGCCGCGCCTGCGGGCGCCTGACCAGCGCCCGATTGGGGAGCCTGCTGGCCAGTCTGCGCGGTCTTGCCGCCCGGCGGCGTAGTGGCGGGCTGGGGCGTGAGATAGTTCCAGGCCAGCATCACCGCGCCCATCAGGACGAATGCCAGCAACAGCCGCATCTCCATCGGCTGTTCTGCCGGTCCTTGCTTTCCGCCGCCTTGTGGTGATTCAGCCATTCAATTATGAGTTCCGTCTGTAAAATCGGGCGACTACCGGACGGGATCGAAACCGCCCGAGTGAAACGGATGGCAGCGCAGCAAACGACGCAGTCCCATCCAAACTCCCCTGGCGGCGCCATATCGCTCCACCGCTTCGCGCATGTACTGCGAGCACGTCGGATAGAACCGGCAGGCCGAAGGCAGCCAGGGAGAAATCATCCACTGGTACACGTCAATTGTTCTTACGAGAGTTTTCCGTCCGAAGATCCCTGGCACCGCGCGAACAGCTTCCCCACTTCCTGGCACAACTCCGGCATGGGCGCATCGAAGGCTTTGCGGCGGGGATTGATGACGATTGACCACGGCGATGTCAGTCCATCCAGGCACGACCGGACGGCTTCCCGGAAGCGCCGCTTGATGCGGTTGCGCACCACGGCATTGCCCAGCGCCCGCGGCACTGTGAAGCCGATGCGCGGCCCGCCCGGCGCGGGCTCCAGCACGCAAAACGCCGCGAACAGCGGGCTTCGGTGGCGGGCTCCGTGGTCATAGACTCTTCGGAAATCTTGCGATCGCAGCAGGCGGACACGTTTTGGAAAACCGGCGATGGACAACTACCTCTCGTCGCTGACAGTGAGTTTGTGGCGGCCGCGCGCGCGGCGGCGTGACAGGACCGCCCGGCCGTTCTTGGTTTCCATGCGGCTGCGAAATCCGTGAGTCTTGGCGCGGTGGTCGCGATTGGGTTGAAAGGTGCGTTTCGGCATTTTAGCTCAAGTATTTAGTATAGAACAGGCGGGAATGCGCGGCAAATCGGGTTTGCGGCCCGGAACGGCCGCTTCGCGGAACGGGAACTGCTGCCTGGGCTGGGCCGCCGCTTCCGGCGGGGTTGTGGAGCGGAAGGACAGGCCGTGGGGCCTGCCCACCCGGTTAGTTGTAGTGGCCTGCGTTTAGCTCGGCGAACTTGGAAAGATCGGCGGGAAGTTCATCGAGCGTGTAAATGGAGTTAGTGGGGCAGACCGGTACGCAGGCGCCGCAATCGATGCAGTCCGCCGGATTGACGAAAAGCTGCGCGGCTTCGGCGAACCCGCCTTCATCCTTTTTGGGATGGATGCAATCCACCGGGCAGGCCTCGACGCACAACTCGTCCTTGGTACAGGTGTCGGTAATTACGTATGCCATGCCAGGTGAGCAGCAATTCCGCTGCCAGCCTGCTTTTCCGCTATGTTGCAGATAATACGCAGCGAAAACCCGCACTCGCGCGCCCCTTGGTGGGTGAAGGCACGCAGCAGCGTAGGTGACCTCACCCGGCGGTGTAAACTGGGCAGTGATGCGAATCGAAACCCGTGCCATCCACGCCGGGCGGCACACCGACGCGGCAACCGGCGCGGTGGCCCAGCCCATCTGCCTCTCCACCACCTTCGAGCGGAGTACCGACGCCGATTATCCGCGGGGATTCGTCTACTCGCGCGTGGACAATCCCAATCGCCAAGCCCTGGAGCGATGCCTTGCGGACCTGGAGGGCGGCGCTGAAGCGCTGATGTTCGCCTCCGGCCTGGCCGTTGCCACGGCGGTGGTGCAGGCATTGCAGCCAGGCGACCACATCCTGGCGCCTGATGACGTGTACTGGGGCCTGCGCAAGGTGATCGGCGGCGTGTTCGGCAACTGGGGCCTTCAAGCCAGCTACGTGGACATGAGCGATCTGGCCGCCGTGCGCGCGGCCCTGCGGCCCAACACGCGGCTGATCTGGATCGAGACGCCCTCCAACCCGCTGATGAAGATCACCGACCTGGCCGGGATCGCTGGCCTGGCGCGGGAGGCCGGCCCGCAGGTGACCACGGTCTGCGACAGCACCTTCGCCACACCCCTGCTGCAGCGGCCGCTGGAACACGGTATCCACCTGGTGACGCACTCCACCACCAAGTACCTGAACGGCCACGGCGACGCCATGGGCGGCGTCCTCATCCGCGGGCGCGACAGCGCGCTATTCGAGCGGGCGCGCTTGTCGCGGACGTATGGCGGCGGCGTGCCCTCGCCCTTCGATTGCTGGCTGACGTTGCGCGGCCTGGAGACGCTGCCCTGCCGCATGCGCACCCACGTGGAGAACGCCTTGCTGCTGGCGGAGTTTCTGACGGGCCACCCGTCGGTGGAGGCGGTGTACTACCCCGGCCAGGCGGATCATCCCGGCCACGCCATTGCGGCGCGGCAGATGTCGGCAGGCGGCGGCATGCTCTCCTTCCAGTTGCGCGGTGGGCGCGAGGAGGCCCTGCAGGTGGCGGCGCGATGCGAGCTGTTCATCCGCGCCACCAGCCTGGGTAGCGCGCACAGCCTGATCGAACACCGCGCCTCGGTGGAGGGCCCGGATTCGAAAACGCCGCCGAACCTGCTTCGGCTCTCGGTGGGGCTGGAGCATGCCGACGACCTGATCGCCGATCTGCGCCAGGCGCTGGGGTAGGGCGGTCCGAGGCGAAGGATCGCCACCTCGCATTTGCTGCACTAATCCCCCGCCAGTTGCACTGGCCTTTCCACCGTGATGGACCCCTCCCCGGGCCCGAGGCCGCCGATGCGCGCCCGCTCGGCTTCCAGGCGCCGGGCCTTTTCGGCGGGGCTCAGGAGCGGAGCGGACTCAATCAGGCGAAACGCTTCTTCGAACGCGCCAGGCGAACGCTCGCGAGTGGCCAGCGCCAGGGTGATGCGGCAAGCGCCGGCGCCGGGGTGTCCCCACTCGGCAAGCACCGCGGCGGCCTGCCGCGCCAGAGGCTCGGCTTCGGCGAGGTTGCCCGATTCCAGGCAGGCTCGGGCGAGCAGAGCCTCGGCCGCGGCGATCTCGATGGCGGCGGGCGGTTGCGGCTGGCACGAAGCCAGCGGCCCGTTCCCGTCCGCGGTGGCCGGCTCGGTCTGCTGCTGCCACAGCGCCGCGAGCGCGCGGGCGTCCGCAGCGGCCTCCTGTGGACGTCCGCCGGCCATGTGGATCGCGGCGCGCTCCCCAAGCAGGCAGCGAAGTCCGCTGGGCGGCAGGGTTTCTTCGCTGGGCAGCGCGTATAGGGCTTCAGCGGGACGGCCCAGTGCGCAAAGGGCGGCGGCCAGCTTGACGCGGTACTTCGCGGCGGCAGCCATGGCGCCGCCGGATTCCAGTTGGGTCACCGCCAGACGCAGCATGTCTATCGCCGTGCCGGATTGGCCGGCCTTCCATAGCGCCTCGCCCAGTGCGCCGAACTCGTCGTAGGCCAGGTTGCGGCTCGCTTCGGGAATCGCCGCGGAACTCAGGATCGCCGCAGCCTCCCGGGCGGCTTCCATCCCGGGACCCTCGGCGCCGAGGAACAGGTGGGCCTGCGCCTGTACGGCGAAGATGGCGGCTCGCAGCGTGAGGCGTTCGTGGCTTTGCGGCAGAGTGGCCAGGGCTCCGGCCGCTTCGGCCAGCGCGGCCCCGTGCGCCCCGGCACGCAGGTGCACCTGCGCCAGCATGGTTCGGGCTACGGCCAGGGCGACCGGGTTGCGGTCCGGCTTGTGCTCCCCGAGGGCTTTCACCGCGGCAGCACCAGCGCGCTCGGCCGCGGCGGACCAGTACCGCTCGATGCAGGCCCTCTGCAACCCCCACCAGGAGTTGGCCTCTATGGCCGGATCCAGGGCGCACTCGGGCGCGAATTTCAGGCATTTCAGAAACTCCGCCTGGGCGCGGGGCCAGTCTTCCAGTGCCAGCCGGGCATGACCGAGCGCCTGGTGGCAGAGAGCGATGGCCATGGGGTCGCGCTCGCCGTCTTCCTGGGCTCGGTGGAGGGCCAGCTCGCGAAGCTCCACCTCCTTCTGGAAATCGGCGCGGAGGTGCGCGTCGCCGGCCTGCTCCCGAACCAGCGACGTTTTGATCTGGTCCATCAACTGTCGGCCCGCGGGAGTGTCGCGAAGCAGATGGTAGAGCGCCGCGCCATCGGAACAGCCCAGCGGCAGAAGATTCGTGATGGTGAGGCAGATGCCCAGCACGGCGTTGAAGGCCAGGATCAGCCACACCTCTTCCCAGCCGGTTCCGGGCAGGGCCAGGAAGGCCAGTAGGAAAAGGCCGCCCGTGAGCAGCGACAGCAGCGGGCCGCCGGAAACCACGGCGATCTGCTTGGCGGCCAGGTCGTCTTCCGATACCGGCGCGGCGCCCAGGCAGCCCTCCGAATCGAGCAGGCGCTTCCACTCCAGGCGGAACCGGAAGCCGTAGCCATCGTCCCGGAGGGTGAAGGGGCCGACGGCGATGGAACGCACCCGGAAGTAGACCGTCCAAGCCGCGGCGACGTGGCCCAATTCGTGGAGCGCGGCCTGGGCCAGCAGGGAGAGGAGAAAACACGACCACCAGGCCAGGCTGGGGTTCCAGACGGGCATGCCGTTGCGTTGCGCGTAGAGCGTAAGCAACGCCAGCGCCTGAAAGCCCAGAATCATGGCGATGCCTGTGATGAATGGCTGCGTGAGCGAGTCGCGCCGGGACGTCCAATGGCCGCCTGGCGCGGGCCGGGGCTGCGCGGAGTGAGGCCGCGGGTCGGGCGGGCGCGGCTTGGTGAACATGGCGTACAGGCCGACGGCGCCGGCCACGCTGAGCAGCGGAAAGCCCAGTAGCAGAAGGGCGGATGCGGCGGCGCCGGTCCAGCGGCCCCAGCCCTTGTTCAGCTTAAGGCCGATGAAGGTGGCCAGGCACAGTAGCGGGGCGAGCCCCGTGAACACATAGGCGCCAGCTATGAATCCCGCGGAGGCGCTGGGGTTGTGCGGGTAAAGGTAGGCGGCCCACTGGGGGGCGCGGAGGAGCGAACGAACGGTGAAGTCAGGGACGCACACGATGCCGAGTCCGAGGGCCACAAACATCCACCGCAGGAAAACGCGGCCGTCGGGAAGCGGAAGCATGCCAGTTTGAATGTAACATCAAGGCACTGGGCGGCGGGGACTAACGATGGTTATGGATCGTCCAGTTTGATCTTCGACCGCGTGGATTGGTGCAAACGCCCGGGCCGCTCGCTTACGCGCGCGGTTCTGGGCCGGACCCACAGAACCGCGCGCGTAAGCGAGCGGCCCGGGGCAAAGGAACGGCATCTTGCGTTCGCGGCACTACCGGAGCCTCAACTCCACCGCCGCGCCCGGCTGGCAGGCGATCCGCCGCCCGGCCGAATCCCGGTCGATAGCGATCTCCAGGAATCCGCCGCTCCCCACCATCGCCACCAGTTCGCCCGGCGGCGCCTCGGCGTAGGTCCGCGCCAAAGTCGCGATCTCGTAACCGCCCGCCAGCAGCGAAAAATCCTGGCCTTCGAGGTTCGGAAACTCCTCGGCGCGGAAGCTGGTGATGACGTTGCCGAAGCGGTCGACTTTCAGTATCCGTCCGGTCCAGGCGCCCTTGCCAGTCCGCTCGCACAGCGGGAACGCCGGCAGGTAGTCGCGGATCACCGCGCCCATGCGGGCCGGCGCCACGCCCGCAGCCAGGTGCGCCGCCACCGGAGCGAAGATGTCGCGGCCGTGAAACGTGGGGCTCACCGGCTTGCGGAAATAGCGCTCCTGAGTGATGGCGCGGATGCGGTGCTTCTCGCGTGCGTAAATCATCGACAACACGCCGTTGTCCGGCGCCACAAAGCACTGCCCGGCGGCCTCCATCAGGATGGGCCGGCGCGCGCTGCCCACGCCCGGGTCCACCACCACCACGTGCACGGTCTTCGGCGGAAAGCAGGCGTACGCCTGGGCGATAGTATAGGCGCCCTCCTCGATGGCAAACGCGCTCTGCTGGTGGCTGATGTCCACGATCCGCGCGCGCGGGCAAATGCCAAGGATTACGCCCTTCATCGCCGCGGCGTAGTGGTCCGTCAAGCCGAAGTCCGTGGTCAAGGTCAGGATCGGTTCGGGCATTGCTAAGATGAGTATACGTGCAGCGGTTCTACTTCGACCACAATGCCACAACCCCCGTCGCTCCCGAAGTTTTGGAAGCCATGGTGCCGTGTCTCGGTCAAGTGTATGGTAACGCCTCCAGCATCCACCATTTCGGCCAGGAGGCCCGGCAGAAGCTGGAACTGGCGCGCCGCCAAATCTCCACGCTGATCAATGCCAGCCCCGCCGACCTGATCTTCACCTCCGGCGGTACGGAGGCCGACAACCTGGCGGTGTTGGGCGTGGCGCGGGCGGCCGCGCGGGACAAGCGGCACGTGGTGACCACCGCCATCGAACACCCCGCCGTGCTGATGGCCTGCAACCAGCTCGAAAAGGAAGGCGTGGCGCTCACCCGCGTGCGCGTGGGAGCGAGCGGCGTGGTGGAGCCGGAAGACGTGCGGAAGGCCCTGCGCGCGGACACCGTGCTGGTCTCCGTCATGCACGTCAACAATGAGCTGGGTACGGTGCAGCCCATTGCCGAAATCGCCCGCCTCACCCGCGAGCGGCGCATCCCCTTGCACGTGGACGGCGTGCAGGCCGTGGGCAAGCTTCCCGTCGATGTCGAGGCCCTGGGCGCCGACCTCTACAGCGTGAGCGCCCACAAGATCTACGCCCCCAAGGGCTGTGGCGCGCTGTGGGTGCGCAAAGGCACGCCCATGGCGCCGACCTCCTTCGGCGGGCAGCACGAGCGCAGCCGCCGCGCGGGCACGGAGAACGTTCCCGGGGCGGTGGCATTCGGCGCCGCGGCCGAACTGGCGGCCCGCAACATGGCGGACGAAACGGCCCGCCTGGCCGCCCTGCGCGACCGCCTGGAAAACTCGATCCTCGACCGCATCCCCGGCGCGGGTATCAACGGCTCATCGTGGCGGCGCGTGGCCAATACCAGCAATGTCCACTTCGACGGCCTGGATGGCGAGGCCCTGGTGATTGCGCTCGACCTGCGAGGGTTTTCGGTCTCCACCGGCGCGGCGTGCTCCAGCGGCGCGCTGGCGCCGTCCCACGTGCTGCTGGCCATCGGCCTGACACCCGATCGCGCGCGCGCCAGCATGCGCTTTTCGCTCGGCCGTTCGAACACGGCAGAGCACGTGGACGCCCTGGTGGAAGCGCTGGTGGCTTCGGTCGAGCACCTGCGGCGGATTTCCGTCAATGCCTGACGGCGCTCCCATCGCCGCCCCTATCGCGGTCGCCATGAGCGGCGGGGTGGACAGCTCCACCGTGGCGGCACTGTTGGCGCGGCAGGGACACTCGGTGGTCGGGCTCACCATGCAACTCTGGGACCAGCGGCGCCTGCCCGGACTGATTCCCGAGGGAGGCTCCGCGGGCCGCTGCTGTTCGCTCGACGACGTCTACGATGCGCGCCGCGTGGCGGAGCAGATCGGCATCCCCTACTACGTGGTGAACTTCGAGCGGCAGTTCGAGGAGACCGTGGTGAAGCCCTTCGTGGAAGAGTACCTGGCCGGCCGCACGCCCATCCCCTGCACCCTGTGCAACAACTACATCAAGTTCGACCGGTTCCTGGAAATGGCCGACTCGGTAGGCGCGCGCGCCATCGCCACCGGGCACTACGCCCGCATCCGCTTCGATGAGCCCAGCGGACGCTACCAACTGCTGCGCCCGGCGGACCATTCCAAGGACCAGACCTATTTCCTCTTCGGTCTGACGCAGGCGCAACTGGCGCGTACCCTGTTCCCGCTGGGCGACATGGTCAAGTCCGCGGTCCGCGATCTGGCACGGTCCATGGGCCTCGCCGTTGCCGACAAGGGCGACAGCCAGGAGATTTGCTTCGTCCCCAACGGCGACTACGCCGCATTCCTGGACGCCTACTTGAAGGAAACCGGCGCAACTCCGGCCGGGACCGGCGGCGATATCGTATCGGCCGACGGGCGCACTCTGGGGCGGCATAGCGGAGTCCACCACTTTACCGTGGGCCAGCGCCGCGGGCTGGGTGTGGCCGCGGCCGAACCGCTCTATGTGATCTCGACCGACCCGGCATCGCGACGCGTCACCGTGGGCGGCCCGGAGGCGCTGCTCCGCGAGCGGTTCTTCGCGCGAGGCATCAACTGGATTTCGATTGCCGGGGTGGAGCAGCCGGTGCGCGCCGAAGTCAAGATCCGAAACAAGCATGCCGCGGCGGCAGCCAACTTGCATCCCATCGGAGAGCCGGGGCGGGTGGAAGTGGTTTTCGACGAAGCGCAGCGTGCCGTTACACCCGGACAGGCGGCCGTGTTCTACCAGGGGGACATGGTTCTGGGCGGGGGCTGGATCGAATAGATCCTAGTGTGCCGCGTCATGCAGAATGACAATTTTCCTGGGCCTTCTGGGCATGCTTTAGCTTGCCATACTCGCACGAACGACGGCGCCACGATGCTGCGCGATAACTGGCGAGATTTCAGACGCAGTCCGCTAGTTGACGTCCGCGCGAGACAGCAAGGAAACGCGCCCGGTTTTCAAGAGGGTGATGAGGCAGACCAGCAACAGCGAAACCAGCGTGAATGAGGTAAGCCGGTACAGATCCACGCGGGAAGCAACCGCGAAGGCTCCATCAGGTGGAAGCACCCAGGCGGACACCAGCAATCCGACGCCCACCAGATAAGTGGCCGGCTGCCACGTGAACCGGTAGGCAGTCAGGATTATGCCCAGCAGGAAAACGTCGCTAAAACGCGGCACCTGGCCATTCCGGCACAGGCTGCAGACCAGCGGTGTGGCCACCAACGCGTAAGCCGTTGCGAAAGCGAATCCAGTCGCATGGGGCGAGCGGAAGTCTACATGGCGCCGGGCCAGCAGAACCATCCGCCGCAGATAAAACAGGCTGCCGATGCACGCCGCCGCGGCTGCCTGCCACAGCATGGCGCCGCTGCCGGGATCCACATAGGCACTGGCTGTGCGCGGAGTTGCCAGGGTCATGAGAAGCAGAACCACTGCCGACCCGGCGAGACACGCCACCCGGCGCCTGAAGGGCGAAGACCGCATAGATGTTAAATTCCAGCGTACTGCAAAAGTTGCGATCCGGCACCGGATTTTTGGGTCGTATTGTACTGGGACTGTACGTTCACCTCCAAATGGGGGTGAATACCGGATGAAATACTCTGTTCAGGTTGAATGGCGCGGGGGGCTTGCCGCCGCCCCGTTCCACAGCCCGTCACCTGCTAGAATTCCGTCTAGTGTCTCAACTCTTCCAACGCAAACCGATTGCGGTCCTGGTGCACGAAACCGAAGACCTCAACGGCTTGAAGCGCAGCCTTCGCGCCGGCGACCTGATCATGCTGGCGATCGGCGCGGTGATCGGTGCCGGCATTTTCGGCGCCATCGGCACCGCGGCCGCAGGTCAATTCGGTCCCCACGGCGAAGTGATCCGGATGGGCGCCGGACCCGCCCTGGTATTCTCCTTCCTGCTGCTGGGCGGGGCCTGCGCCCTGGCCGGGCTGTGCTACGCGGAACTGGCCGCCATGATCCCCCAGGCGGGCAGCGCCTACGCCTACTCCTACGCCACCCTGGGAGAACTCGTAGCATGGATCATCGGGTGGGACCTGATTCTGGAGTACGCCGTCGGCAACGTCGCCGTGGCCATTTCCTGGGGCGACTATTTCGGCACGCTGCTCTCCGGATTCGGCCTACAGCTTCCGGCGTGGATCTCGACCGGCTACCGCACTGCGCTACTTAGTCCGGACCCTCAGGTTCACGGGCTGTTGAAATCCGCGCCGCACATTCTGGGCGTGCCGGTGCTGGTCAATCTGCCGGCCTTCGGCATTGTGGCGCTGATCACCTGGCTGCTGTTGCGCGGCGCGCGCGAGAGCGCCACAGCCAACAACATCATGGTGATGGTCAAACTGCTGGTGCTGGCGCTATTCGTGGTGGTGGGCGCGACCCATTTGAAGGCGGCGAACTACCATCCGTTCGCGCCCAACGGCTTCACCGGAATTCACCAGGGCGCAGCCATCGTGTTCTTCGCATACATCGGTTTCGACGCCATCTCGACGGCCGCCGAAGAGACCCTCAACCCGCAGCGCAACCTGCCGCTGGGGATTCTGGGTGGCCTGGGAATCTGCACGCTGATCTACGTGGTGGTCGGGTTCGTGCTCACCGGCATGGTGCCGTACAAAGAGTTGGGCGTGGCCGATCCTCTGGCGCGGGCCCTGGACATGGCCGGGTTCAAGACCGCCGGTTGGATCGTGGCCCTGGGCGCGGTGATTTCGATGTCGGCCGTGCTGCTGGTGTTTCAGTACGGCCAGCCGCGCATTTTCTTCGCCATGGCGCGCGACGGCCTGTTGCCGCGCTGGGCCGCCCGCATCCATCCCAAAACGCGCGTTCCGTGGACCACCACGCTGCTGACGGGAATGTTCGTGGCGTCGTGGGCGCTGGTGGGCGACGCCGCCGAGACTTACGATCTGACCAACATCGGAACGCTATTCGCCTTCATTCTGGTGAGCGTGGGGGTGCTGGTGCTACGCCACCGCGAACCGGAGCGTCCGCGGCCGTTCAAGGTCCCGCTGGCGTGGCCCGTCTGCCTGCTGAGCGCCGCCGCCTGCCTGTTCATCATGAAGGGCCTGCCCAACCAGGCGTGGGAGCGCTTCGGAATCTGGCTGGGGATCGGGCTGGCGCTGTACTTCGCTTACGGGTTCCGCCACAGCGGACTGCACCGGAAGTAGCGCCGGGCCGCAGAACCTTGACACCCACGTCATAGGACCGTACGCTGAAGGTGATGGAAGTGGAGTTCAGCCCAGAGACGCAGGCGAAACTGAGCCGCGCGGCCGAAGAAAACGGCAGCGGCTCGGCGGAGTACGTTCGCCAACTGGTCGAACAATACCTCGACCACGATTCGTGGTTCCGTCAGAAAGTGAAACACGGGCTGCAGCAACTCGATGCCGGGCAGTTCCTGACGCACGAGGAAACCGGCGCGCGCATCGCGAAGCTGTTCACGGCGTAAATGCAGATTCGCTGGTCACCTGCGGCGGCGAGGGACTTCGAGTACATCTTCAGATACACCGCGAGGGATAGCCGAGCTGCCGCAAAGCGCTTCGCGTGGCGCGGTCCACGCACCTACAGTACGACGCCACACATGGATGTTCTGTTTGCGGGATGGTAGTAACAAAACGTCCTCTCGCAGTCTCCCTCGTGTATCCCCCGGTACAGATAGGCTTCCGTTACCTGATTTTCATTTGACTCCGTCGATAATGAGCTTCATACTTCGGGTCGGAAGCTCAAGCGTGTTAACGAGACGGACCACATACCGCACAACGCGGCCTCACAACCTAACTTAGGAGGTGTAATCTTGACTCTGACACGACATCTAATGAAAATGAGCGCTCGGCTCTCGAGGGTGCTGATTAGTACTGTGTTCGTTTCCTGTCTCTTTCTTCACCAACCAGCTCATTCCCAAAGTTGCTGTACCGGGCCGGACACAGTGGTGACCTACTATTGGGAGTCCCTTGACGGGGAAGGGTGTGTGGATTTTTGGGAGACTGACGTCTACTACACGTGCGATGGCTCCTATGACTATACGGACACCTACCTATGGAATTGGGACTGTGGTTGATCAGTCAGTTCCCTGAGAAGCGCATCCGAAGACTATCACGGAGGAACCAATGCGAACTGCTATTATCGGACTGCTCCTTACGCTGGGATCCGGAGCACCAGCGGCCCCACGATCCAACGTGGTCCCGTCGCGCGGCTGTGCGTCATCCTACACCGACGCGACCGCCATGGACGGCCCTCAACGCCTTGCGCGAAACGCCCTCTTCGATAAGAAAAGCGGGGAGCCATCCCTGTCTGACGTGAGTGCGCCGCTTCGGCTGAAGTATCCAGCTTCCTATGAGAGGTTCGCGGTGGACCCGATCACCCTCGCGGATGTGGCGATAATTGGCAGCGTGACGGGCGGCAAATCCTATCTGTCAAATGATAAGACAACGATCTATTCCGAAACCACGTTTCGCGTTGACGTGGTGTTGTCGAACCGGAGTGCAAGAGCGATAAGCACGGGGATGCCGCTTACTGCGGTCCGAGCCGGAGGCGTCATTCGCCTGCCTTCGGGCAAGCTGCTTGCGAGAGGCGCGCCGGACGAGGCTATCCCCACAGTGCACGGACACTACGCCATCCTTCTGAAATATGTGCCTCCGGCCGACGTCTTTTCTATCGTTTCAGGCTACTGGCTGCATAGCAATGGACGGGTCTATCCGCTGGAATCCATTACTCCGGACAGAAGCACATTCAACGACTTTGGAGGCTCACCGGATCAGCTTGTGAGCTACCTTAAGCAGGTGTTGGCCAAGTAGAAAGGCGATAGGGGGCTAATGTCCCCGCTGCATGGGGACGATGATGCCTGAGGAGCTAATATGTTCAAAACTCACCACCATTGGATCCTGATCATTAGTGTCGCTATGATTGCACATGCTCAGTCACGCATTACGTTTTCCGGCTTGCCAGGTAGTGGAGTTGCGTTCTATCCGGGCAGCACGGAAGAATTCAAGACTCGGGTCGGCGCAAGGGTTGAGGCAGCATCACTACGGGTGATCGAGCCAATTCTGCCGTATTGCGCATTGCTTGTCAACGAAAGCTCATCCCCTTTGATAGCAGTTGTTGTTCGCATGGACTGGCAGAATGCGTCGGGCAAGAGTGTGTCATCCGACATGATGTACAGCTCGATGACTACTGACAACCTAATCCCCCCCGGCGCCACGATCTTGATGACGCCTATTTCCGGCCTGAACACGGAGCTTCCGAGTGGTCGAGCGATGTCTTTGGATGACAGCTATGGGCTTATACAGTCGGTTGCTGAACGAAGCGCGACGCTGGCTCAGCCCAATAGTATTGCTGTAACGTTAGACTCAGTGACGTTTGGCGATGGTTCCGTAGAAGGACCGGACAGGACTAACAATGTTGATCGAATGAACTCCTGGCGTAGCGCTGAGTACGCAGTAGCCAAGGAACTGCTGAAACGGGATTCCGCCAGTGTTAGCGGTTACTTAAGCGGGCTGAAGGAGATAATATCTGAGGAGTTAAAGCAGACGACCGTTGATGAGCCCACAGAATTCCGGAAACACCAGAGAAGGTCGGCGACTGCATATCAGCTACTGAGTCAGCATTTCGTCACCAAAGATGCGTTCAACGCTGCGGTCTCCGCAAGGATGGTTCACATTATTCCACAACTATACAGGAGAGACAAATGAATAAGTTACGGTGGGCAATACTTCTTATAATCGCAAATGCGCTAGCTGCGCAGCAGATCTCATCTGTGGCCTGCACCTGCTCGCCCGGGGGATCTGGCCCTCAGTGCGTTGCCGGCTTTACCGCCGGTGTGGGCGACCTGCGTGCCGACTGCCTCGCGCACTGTACCTGTACAGCCTTCGTACCGGTATCCGGTTATCACGTCTATTGGGCCGTGCCGGTCCCCTTCCTTGGGACGGGCGGTGTCCAGGGTCAGCAATTGTCGACGACTGCAATTGAGACAAGTGGGTCTCTGTTGCTTTATTGCGGGCTGACGACGTCAGGGGGATCTGGGTTTGACGAACGCGACTGCTTGGGCGGTTCCAGCGGTAACAGCTTCCGCGCCTCCTGCTAAGAAATCATTACTACCGCGTTACGAATGACGCGAGTCGAGAAATGGGCAGCACGGGAACTGCCGGAGCAGGGCGCGAGCGGGGCGGATGCGAATGGCGAAGAAGGCCTGTCGGTCATGCGGTTCGGCGTGCTCGCGGCGAGCACCGAGGCTGGAAATGGGCCGGAATCATCGCCGCGGGTAGCCCCACTCGGTACGCCAGGACAGAGCGGATTAACGGGTTCGCCCGATCACGTGGGCGGGTGCCCCTTTCCCGACCATCGCGGTTTCGGCTGTGGCGCCTCACCGGGCGAGGCACGGTCATGTTCTCATGCACACCAACCGCATGGAGCAGATGCGGACCGGTGAGGCGTTCCCAAAACTTGCTGTCGTTATCATACGCGGAATCCGCCAGTGCCGGCTCTGTTGGGATTTCCCGCTCCACCGGCTGGCGAGTGTGCGCGAAGGTTCCGCTGGTATGGCCCGCCTGCCAGCTGAGCGCGGCCGCCTGCCTGTTCATCATGAAGGGCCTGCCCAACCAGGCGTGGGAGCGCTTCGGAATCTGGCTGGGGATTGGGCTGGCACCGTACTTCGCTTACGGATTCCGCCACAGCGGACTGCACCGGAAGTAGCGCCGGCAAAAAATGCCCGCATGGGCCACAGATGAACACCTATAAAACGCCGTCTTGCTTATCGGTGTTTATCTGTGTTCATCTGTGGCCATTCACGCTTTGCCGTGTGGCGTTCCGAACGGAGCTACCGCTTCCGCTGTCCTTGTGCCTGGTGGCGAATCTTCTTCTTCGCCGATCCGCGTGCCACGCCGGAGGCGCGTTTGGCCTTGGCAGGGGCCGCCTTGCGCTTGGCGCGCTTAATCTTCTTGCGTTCTTCTTTGTCCGTGACGTTCTTCGTATTCATCAGCTTTTTTTCAATCCTGCGTATTTTTCCACGAGCTTCTTGAGACCGAAACGAGGGAAGTTAACCGTGATCTTAGCACTATCGCCATCGCCTTCGCGCCGTACCACGGTGCCGGTGCCGTACTTCGGATGCTCGACCACCGCGCCGGCGCGGTTCACTTTGCGGGCCGGAGGCGGCGGGGCGGGTTGCGGGGCCGGCGGGCGCGCAAACGGCGCGGGCGGCGGTTGTGGCGCGGTCTTATTCGGATTGGGCCGCGCCGGGTTGTTGAAGCTCATCCCGCGAGCCCCGAAAAACTCCGCCACGTTCTCCACCGAGTTGAACGTTTTGCCCGTAAAGGTATTGCGGCGGGCCGCCAGGCGCACGTCGAACCGCTCGCCGGGCAGGGCAATCTCCTCGGGTTCGTCCCGTGGTCCCATGTCGGCGATCAGTTCCGCGGGAACCTCGCTCAGGAACCAGGAGGGCGTGGTGCGCTCCTGCTCGCCCGCGCCGAACCGCCGCCGGTATTTGGCCCAGGTGAGGATCAGCCGCTTGCGCGCGCGAGTCATGCCCACGTAGCACAGCCGGCGTTCCTCTTCCAGCGTGTCTTCCGAGTTCATTGACCGGCTGTGCGGGAACAGCCCCAACTCCATCCCGGTCATGATCACCAGCGGGAATTCCATGCCCTTGGCATTGTGCAGCGTCAGCAGGCTCACCGGCGCGTTTTCGTCGAAGGCGTCGGCCTCCGCCACCAGCGCGGCATGGTCCAGAAAATCGGAAACCGATTCGCCGCGCACGGCCGCTTCCGTGGCCGCATTCATCAGTTCGTCCAGGTTCTCGATACGCGCTTCTGCTTCCGGCGTCTTTTCCCGCTCCAGCATTTGCCGGTAGCCGGTGCGTTGCAGGACGAAGGTCAACACATCCGGCAGGGGCGAGGAACTGGCCACCAGCGAAAGCTCCTGGATGAGGTTGCGGAACATCACCAGCGAGCTCTGCGACCGCGTGGAAAGCCGCTCGTCGTGGATGATGCGCTCGATGGAATCCCACAGGTTTAAGCCGTGCTCGCGGCCGTAGCGCTCGATCTGCTCGACGGTGGTACGGCCAATGCCGCGGGCCGGCGTGTTGATGACGCGCAGCAGGCTCACCGTGTCGATGTTGGACGCCGCCAGCTTCAGGTACGCCACCAGGTCCTTGATCTCGGCGCGCTGGTAGAAACTGAAACCGCCGACGATATTGTACTTGCGCCCGTAGCGCCGCAGGGCTTCCTCGATCTGCCGGGACTGCGAGTTGGTGCGGTAGAGCACCGCCGCGTGGTCTTCCGGATTCGCGGCCAGGTATTTCTCGATGGAGTCGGCGACGAACAGCGCCTCGTTCTCGGCGTCGCTGGCGGCGTAGAGGCCGATGTTGTCGCCAGTGGCGGCTTCGGTCCAGAGCTTCTTGCCCTTACGCGCCTTATTGTTCTCCACGACGGCGCCGGCGGCGGCCAGGATGTTCTTTGTGGAGCGGTAATTCTGCTCCAGCCGGATGGTGCATGCCCGGGGAAAATCGCGCTCGAAATCCAGAATATTGCGGATGTCGGCGCCGCGCCAGCTATAGATCGACTGATCTTCGTCGCCCACCACGCAGATGTTGCCGTGCCACTCCGACAGCAGCCGCATCAGGTCGTACTGGGTGCGGTTGGTGTCCTGGTACTCGTCGACCATGACGTAGCTCAGCCGCCGGTTCCAGGCTTCGCGGGTGGCCTCGTCGGTGCGCAGCAGGCGCACGGTTTCGAGGAGCAGGTCGTCGAAATCCAGGGCGTTGGCGTTTCGCAGGGCCTTCTCGTACTCGTCGAAGACCGCGGCGATGGCCTCGCTTTCCTTGTTCACGGCCTGTTTGTGGAAATCGGCCGGCGTCAGGTTGCGGTTCTTGGCGTGGCTGATGCGCGACAGCACCGCGCGGTATTGCAGGAACTCCTTCTCATCCAGCCCCAGCGTGCGGTAGCAGGCCTTGAGAATGCCGAGTTGATCGTCGTCGTCGTAGATGGTGAAGCGCCGCGTGAAGCCGGGGCGCACGCGGGCCAGGGGGTCGCCGTCGCGCCGCAGCAGCCGCACGCAGAACGAGTGGAAGGTGCTGACGGTGGGCGCGGAATCGAGCGGCACGCCGTCCAGCAAATCGGCCACCCGCCCACGCATCTCGCTAGCGGCCTTGTTGGTGAAGGTCACGGCCAGGATGGCGGACGGAGGCACGCCTCGCGCGGTAATGATGTGGGCTATGCGATGGGTAATTACCCGGGTCTTCCCGCTGCCCGCACCCGCCAGGATCAGAAGCGGCCCCTCGGTGTGACCCACCGCCTCCCGTTGACGGGCGTTTAGCCCTTTGAGAAAGTCCATGAGATAGGGAACATATCAATTGTAACATGGTGGCTTTGCTGCGCTTGTGCTCATCCGCACGGCGCGCCGCCGGCCGCGCTCCCAGGGGTCCGCCGCGCTGCACACCTCGCCGAACCCGGCCCCCACACCTGCTATCATTGCGTTCGGCGTCATGGATAGCCACCGTCTCAGTCAGATTGCCGGCCGTTTCGCCGGCCTGCGCATCCTCGTGGCAGGGGACCTCATGCTCGACGAGTTCCTGTGGGGGCAGGTCTCGCGCATCTCCCCCGAAGCCCCCGTGCCGGTGGTGGACGTCACTTCCGAATCGTACTATCCCGGCGGTGCAGCCAACGTGGCGCGCAACCTGCGGGAGTTCACCCCTTCGACCGCTCTGATGGGGTTGGCCGGCGCGGATTCCGCGGGCGACCGCCTGCTGGCGCTTCTGGCCGATGGCGGCATCGATACCGGCGGCGTGCAGCGCGACCCCGCGCAATCCACCGCCGTCAAGACCAGGGTGATCGCGCGCCATCAACAGGTGGTGCGCGTGGACCGCGAGCGTATCGCCCCCCTGTCGCCCGCCGGAGTGGACTTGGCAGTGGAATACCTGCGCGGGCGCATCGCGGATCTGGACGGCATCGTGGTGGCCGATTACGGCAAGGGGTTTCTGACGCAGCCGCTGGCGGACGCCATCTGCGCGCTGGCCGTGGAGCACGGCAAGGTGCTGACGGTCGATCCCCACCCCCACACCTCGCTCGCCTGGAGGGGCGCCACCGCCATCAAGCCCAACCGCGCCGAAGCGTTGCAGGCCGCCGGTCTGCCTCCAGCCGGCCGCACGCCGCAGGCCGAGTCCCTCGGGAATATCCTGGAGGCGGGGCGGCGGCTGCTGAGGATTTGGCAAACCCACAGCCTGCTGATCACGCTGGGGGAGCAGGGCATGATCCTCTTCGAGAACGGCCGGGAGCCGTACCACACCCCCACGCGCGCCAAGGACGTTTTCGACGTGTCCGGGGCGGGCGACACCGCCATTGCGGTCCTGACACTGGCGTTGTGCGCCGGAGCGTCGCCCACGGAAGCCGCCGAGCTGGCCAATCGCGCCAGTGGAATCGTCGTCGGGAAATTGGGCACGGCGACGGCCACCATGGCCGAATTGCTGGGCAGCCTGGCGCAATCATGAGCGGGCGCCGGGCGGTCTTTTTCGACCGCGACGGAACGCTGATGCGCGACGTCCACTACTGCGGCGATCCCGCCAAGGTGGAGGTTTTTCCGGGCGTTTCCGGCGCGCTCCGCAGGTTGCATCAGGCCGGTTTCGCCACCGTGATCGTCAGCAACCAGAGCGGTATCGGCCGGGGGTGGATTACGGAGGCCCAGTACCGCGCCGTCGAGCGCGAGTTCCTGAGCCAGGTGGGCGCGGGCCTGATCGACGCCACTTACTTTTGTCCCGACGCGCCGGACTCGCCATCCACCCACCGCAAGCCCGAACCCGGCATGCTTCTGGACGCCGCCAAGGACCTGGAGCTCGACCTGGCGCGCTCCTGGCTGGTGGGCGACAAAAGCTCCGATATCGAGTGCGGACGGCGCGCCGGAACGCACACCATCCTGGTGTTGACCGGCTACGGCGCGCAGCAGAAGTGCCAGCCGGATTTCACCGTGGCGGATGCCGCCGAGGCGGTATCCGCCATCCTGGGGCGATGACCTCGCCGGTTCGCTACCAAAGCCGCAGTGGAATGGCGCCCGGCGAGAAACCCAGGCCGATGTGCACGTCGTAAACGTTCCGGTTGTATAGAGTGAAACCGGGGCTCTGGTAGCGCCGGGCTTCGGCGCCCGCCACGAAGTGCACGGATTTAAATATCTGGCGGCTCGCCGAAAGACCGCCGCTAATGTCTCCGTACGTCCCCAGCACGTTGCCCATGGAGTTGCCCCGGTCGTACAGGGCCTGCGCGGTGAAGCTCCACCGGCGCATCCCCGTGTAGGAGTAACCGGTTGTCGCGTTGATCATCTTCGAGGCCAGAAACAGACCGTTGCCCGGCGTCACCGAGCGTCCCCCGCTCGCCCAGAAAACCCCTCTATGGAAGGTCCGGCTAAGCCGCCCGTCAAACGTGCTCAAGTTGCTGACGGAGTAGACCCTCTGCTTTCCGGTCGAGACCCCCAGAAGAAACGCCACAACCGGGTCCAGAGGCACCAGCTCGTCAAACCTGCTCTCCGCGCGGATGATGCCCGCGCTGCCCGTGATTTCCCACCACCGGTTCAACCTGCTGGCGAAGGTGCCGACCACCTGGTGCAAGCCGGTGGAGCCGAGGATGCCCGTATATGAGTAGTACGTGTAGGAGTACTGCGCGCCGACGGTGGTGCGCCGCGTAGCGCGGTACTGCATGTCCGCTCGCGCGCCTGCTCCGTTCACGCTGTAAAGGGCCGACGAGCGCCTCCGGTTGGTGAACCCGTCTCCGCCGAAGTCGAAGGAGAGCCGGGAGTTCTTGTGATAAATCAAATCTGCCTGAGTGGTGCCGAAAATGGTCCGGTTGTCGAAGAAGTCCGTGACCGGAACGTAACTTTGGGAAGCGTCGAACGGAACAGTCTGGGGAAGCCCCAACGAAGTGAAATTCTGCGAGAACATCCCGGCCGATTCTCTCAAAACCAGCGCCATGCGGCGCGAAAATTCGTGAGTTATACCCAGAGACAGCGACTGGTTGGTGCTGTCGTAGTAGGTCGTTTTGAAATTGTGGGTTAGCGTGCCGGTATAATCCAGGCCGACCTTGGTGTGCTTCCAGCTATGCACGCCACTGATGCCCCCCGTGAGCTGCATGCCGTAGGAATCGGTGCTACCCAGTTGTCCCTGGGAATTGACGGTAACGCCGGTCAGACCGGTGTCGTAGGTGCCCGTCACTTCCAAAAATGGCCGGAAATCGATCTGCGGCGCCGACATGGCCGCCGGCGCCTCGCCTCGCGAGAGGACTGCCGGACCCGCATACTGCGCGAAGACCGGCGCGGCCATGCTCAGGCAAAGTAACGGTTTATATAGATTCAATGTCGGCCCTCCGTAGCCGCTGCCCGATTCCTTGCGGTGAGCAGCAACTTTGAGTCTGACGCCTGGGTTTCACCTCTGTCAAGCGTGCCGTGGAGCGGGTTGCGGCCATGCGTACCATGTCATGATTGAAGAGCTAGCCATGAGCGATACGTCCCATCCAGCCTCCTTCCGCGACCCGAACGGCGCCGTGCTGATCTCCGGCGGGCGCGTGCTGCGGATCGTGACCGCGGCCGGGATGGCCGATCTCGAAGCGTTTCTCGGCAGCAGTACCGCCGCCAAGTGGAGCCAGACCGGAGCCCTGGTCCGGACGGATCGGCTCGATGAGGATGGCAAGCTGGAACTTCTGGCGCAAGGCCCCATCGCCCGTCTGTATGAATCCCTGGGAGGGACGGCCATCCTGGAACACGAGCGGATTCCATTCCCCAGCTTCCCCTACGAATGGTCTTCCGAGATGCTGGCCGCCGCCGGCCGGCTCACCCTGGATCTGGCGCTCGATCTGCTGCCGGAGGGTCTCGGCTTGAAGGACGCCACCCCATACAACGTGCTGTTCCGCGGGTCCGACCCGGTCTTCATCGACGCGCTTTCCGTCGAGCGGCGCGATGCGGGCGACCCTACCTGGCTCGCCTACGCCCAGTTCGTGCGCACGTTCCTGCTGCCCCTGCTGGCGAATCGCCGGTTCGGGCTGCCGCCAGCGACTGCGCTGCTGACGCGCCGTGACGGACTGGAGCCCGAAGAATTGTATCGCTGGCTGCGTCCCTTGCAGCGCTTACATCCCGCCGTTCTGCCGCTCGTCTCGATGCCGGTGTGGCTGGCCGCGCGGCGCCAACCCGGCGACTCGACGGTGTATCAAAAGAAACTGCTGCCGGATGCGGAACGCGCCCGGTTCGTTCTCGGGCACCTGTTGCAGGGCCTGCGGCGCACGCTGGACACCTTCGCCCCCAAGGCCGCCCCCACCTCGGCATGGACCGGGTACATGGAGGGCGGGAACAATTACTCCGCCGAGCAGTTCCAGGCCAAGGAGCGCTTCGTCGAAAAGTTCCTGGCCGAACACGCCCCCAAACGGGTGCTGGATGCCGGCTGCAATACCGGCCACTTCAGCTTCCTGGCAGCGCGCGCCGGCGCCTCGGTGGTGGCCATCGACTACGACCCGGCGGCGGCTGGCGGCGTTTGGCGCGGCGCCCGCGCGGAGAAACTCGACGTTCTGCCGCTGGTGGTGAACCTGGCCCGGCCGACTCCCGCCATGGGCTGGAACAACCGCGAGTGGCCGTCCTTCCTCGACCGGGCCCGCGGTGCGTTCGACGCCGTCTTCATGCTGGCCCTGGTTCACCACCTGCTGGTGAGCGAACGCGTGCCACTCGACGCCATCCTGGATCTGGCCGCCGATCTGACCACGCACCTGCTGGTGATCGAATTCGTTTCCCCCGAGGACTCCATGTTCCAGCGCCTGGTGCGCGGCCGCGAGGAACTCTTCCGCGGCCTGGATGCGGCGCGTTTCGAGGGGGCGTGCACGCGCCGGTTCGATATTCTGGAAAGGCAGCACCTCGAAGGCGCCACCCGCTGGCTGTACGTGCTGCGCCGCAAGTCACAGTGATCAATTCCACTCATGTAACCGAACCAGCCATCGCAGGGCGGCAAGCCGGTAGATCTCTTATCGCCGGATGGCGCCGCGACGCCGTGATTTGCCTGTCGCTGGCCAACTGCTGTTTCATCCGGGTGTGGGGACACGTTCTCTCCTACCGCGAGCCTCCGGTCTGGCTGAAGACCATTCCCACGCCGGTTGACGAAGCCGCCGTGATAACCGCCGTGCTGCTGCTAGCGGCGCTGTTGTATGCGTCACTGCGGCTGGCCAGGCGGCATTTGGGGGCCCGCGGGTTCCGCCTGGCGCGGTTCCTGTCCCTCGCTCTGCTGGCGGTGCCCCTCAACGGCCAACGCGAGACGGTCAAGGCCCTGTGGCTATATCTGAGGTCCTCGCTGTTTGGGATAGCGGGGCGTGGGGCCGGGCTGTTCCTGCTTGCGCTGGCGCTAGCCGCGGTGCTCTGGCTCGTGTGGAAGCGCGAGCGCCTGATCGGTGTGACGGTGGGCAGGGTGCTGCTGGTGTTGTCTCCGTTTTGCCTGCTGACCTTCGGCGAGGCCACGTGGGCCATGGTCGGCTATCGTGGCCAGCCATTCTCGGATGGTCCGCCGGCGCCACGCCTGGCCACCGCTACGCCGCCGCTCCGCGTGGTCTGGATCATCTACGACGAATGGGATTACCGGCTGACCTTCGTGGACCGTCCCGCGGATTTGGCCATGCCGGTAATCGATCGCCTTCGCGGGGAGTCGCTATACGCCGCGGCGGCGAGGCCACCGGGCGCCAATACCGACGAGTCGGTGCCTTCCTTGCTCACCGGCCGCCGGATCGTGGCGATCAAAGACGATTCCGGATCCGGAGTATTGGTCAGGCCCACCGCCGGCAGCAAGGATGCGAAATTCGCGCCCTGGACGGAGCGTGGAACTATCTTCTCCGCGGTTCGCGATTCCGGAATCAACGTGGGTTTGGTGGGCTGGTATCTTCCGTACTGCCGCATCATGAACGGCGCCTTGTCGGAATGCGCGTGGTGGCCCGTGCCGTTCCAGGGCAACAGCGCCACCGATAGCTTCCTGGCCGGGTTCCTGGGGACGGGCTTCTGGGGCAGAGTCGGCGGATACTCGGCCAGCCTGTTCGAAACTTACGGATGGCGCACTCCCTTTGGGCAGGCCTCTTCGGTCCGGCTGAAGGCCAGGACGTACCCGGAATTTCTGGCCGCATCCCAAAAAGATGCCGCCGATCCGTCCCTCGGGCTGGTCTTTCTGCACGTACCGGTACCCCACGTGCCGCACCCTTACAACCGCTTCACCGGCCGGATGGACAGCACCGGCAATCCCACTAACGGCTATATCGACAGCCTGGCGCTGCTGGACAGGATGACGGGCGATTTGCGCGCCGCCATGGAAAGCCGCGGCGTTTGGGAGCGCACGGTTCTGCTGATGAGCGCCGACCATCCCTTCCGCTCGTCCCGCGATCTGGATGGCAAGAGCGACTGGCGGGTGCCGTTTCTGCTTCGCATGCCGGGGCCCCGGGCTGCGGGCGTGGTAGCGCCTGAGTTCAACACCATCGTCAGCGCCAACCTCATCTGCGCCATTCTGCGCGGAGCTGTCTCGACGGCTCCGCAGGCGTCGGCGTGGATCGAGCGGCACCAGGCGGACAGGGAGTCGCCCATTGAAACCCGGGAGTGAGCGGGGATCGGGCGCGCAGTTGACCCGCGGGTTAGAATTGATGTTTGCCCGACTTCCTGGTTACGGTTGTGATCCCCACACTGGCCGCCGATGCGCGGCTTATCGAGTGCCTGGAAGCGCTCGGGAAACAGACCTTGCGCGATTTCGAAACGGTAGTGGTGGATAACGGCGGCGAGGGCCGCGTCCGCGGCGCCAACATGCCGCTCGCGATCCGCGTCATCGAGAACCCGCGCAACGCCGGCTTCGGCTCGGCCGTGAACCAGGCGTTCGAGGCATCCCGCGCGCCCTTTCTGGCGGTGCTCAACGACGATGCCGTGGCCCACCCGCGGTGGCTGGAAAGGCTGGTGGGCGCCATGCAGGCCCGTCCGGATGTGGGCATGTGCGCCTCCCAGGTGCGCCTTTTCGGCGAGGAACGCCTGGATTCGGCCGGCATGCTGGTGGCGCGAGACGGTTCCAGCAAGCAGCGCGGCAGCGGCCGGTTGCCCGGGGATTTCCCGGAAGCCGAGGAGGCCCTCTTCCCCAGCGGTTCGGCGGCGCTCTACCGCCGGGCCATGCTCGACGATATCGGCCTCTTCGACCCGTCTTTTTTTCTCTACTGCGAGGACACCGATCTCGGTCTGCGGGCGCGCTGGGCCGGATGGAAATGCCTGTACGTTCCCGAGGCGGTGGTGGAGCACCACTATTCGCACTCGGCGGGGCCGGCTTCCAGAGTCAAGGCCTTCCACGTAGAGCGCAACCGCCTGTTCGTGGTGGCGAGGAATTTTCCATGGCGCATGCTGGCGGGCGTGCCGCTGGCCACCCTGGCGCGGTATCTTTGGCACGTGTGGTATATTTTGCGGGGCCGCGGCAGCGCCGCTCGCTTTCGCGCCGAAGGAAACGCCGGTTTCCGCATGATCTGGTATGTCATCCGCGCCCATGCCGCCGCGCTGGGGAACGCCGCCCACCTGTGCCGCGAGCGGCGCGAAATCCTGCGCAACGCCCGCATCACCCCGGCGGTCTTCCGCGCCCTGCTGGCCAGCCACTCCATCGGGGTTAGAAAGGTGGCGGAGCTATGAGCGGCCAGGCTCGCAACGGCCCTGGCAAGGCGGCGCGCGCAGCCAACGGCACGGCGCGAACCGGCCCGCCCGGCATGCGGGCTTCCGGCCCCGGCGCGCTGCTGGTGATCGTGCCAGCCTACAACGAGGAAGGCGCCATCGCCCAGGTGATCGAGTCGGTGAATGCCCACGTGCCAGGCGTGCCCGTGCTGGTGCTCGACGATTGCTCGCTCGATTCCACCATCGACGTGGCGCGGCGGGCCGGCGCCGAAGTGCTCGCCCTGCCCCATCACCTGGGCCTGGGCGGCTGCGTTCAGGCGGGGTACAAGCTGGCTTTCGAGCTGGGTTTCGATTACGTCATCCGCGTGGATGGCGACGGCCAGCACGATGCCCGCGACATCCCCCGCATTCTGGAGCGGCTCAAATCCACCGGGTGCGAAATGGTGATCGGGTCGCGCTTCGCCGCCGAAAACGGTTCGCGGACCGGGGCCGTGCGCTCGCTCGGCATCCGCTTCTTCCGCATGGTGCTGCGGCCCATCCTGGGCAAGCCGGTGCACGATCCGACCTCCGGATTCGTGGGTGTTAACCGCCGCGCCCTGGATCTTTTCAGCCGCAGTTTCCCGCTCGAATACCCCGAGATCGAGGCCCTGGTGGTCTTGCAACGCAAGCGGTTCCGCTTCGAGGAAGTCCCCTGCCGCATGCGGCCGCGCCTGACCGGGCGATCCACCATCACCGCTCTGAAGTCGCTGTACTATATCGTCCACGTGCTGCTCGGAGTGTTCGTCAACGTGCTGCGATTCGAGGGCCGGCGCCGTGCGCGGCCGGCCGAAAAGAAGGAGGACTGATGGACCACCTCTTAAACGTCACCACCGTCCTGAGCGTGCTGCTGCTCGCCATCATTTTGCTGAGCGTGCGCCGTGCGCACATCCGGCCGGAGTATTCGGTCACCTGGCTGATTGCCGCCGCGGCTATGCTGGTGCTATCGCGGGTCCGCCCGTTGCTGGAACTGTTGCGCCGCCTCAGCGGTCTGCCCGATACGCCGCTCACGCTGTTTCTGATAGGCGCGGGCGCGTTCCTGATCATGATGTTCCGCGTCTCCGTGATCCTCTCGCACCTGCGCGACGATAATATCGCGCTGGCCCAGCGGCTGGCCATTTTGGAATACTACGTCAGAAGCCAACGGGAGCCATGAAACCGAAAAAAGCAGGCAGTACCAAGAGCCCCGGCGCGGCCGCGGCAAGGACGGAAGAGCCGGGATGGGGCTGGCAGCCGTGGGCCTGGGTGGCCGCGGCGATTGTGGCGGTATTCTGGGCGTATGGCCCGGCGCTCCGCGGCACGTGGCTGTTCGACGATACGGTCCTGCCGTACTCGCAGGCGTCCACTCCACCGGATTTCTTTGCCTGGGTGAACCGGGTGCGCCCGGTGCTGAAGGTCACTTACTGGATGAACCACCAGTTGGCGCCAGAGGGCTCCACCTACGGCTACCACGTGGTGAACCTGCTGATCCACCTGGCGGCCGGCGGCCTGATGTTCCTGGTGGTGCGGCGGTTTCTGGAATGGAGCGGCGCCGAGGCCGCGCGGCGCAACCTGCTGGCGGGCTTCGCCGCGGGGGTTTTTCTGCTGCATCCGGCCATGACCGAAGCCGTGGCGTACACCGCCGGCCGTTCCGAATCGCTCAGCACCATGTGGGTGCTGGCGGCCTTCGCCGTGTTCCTGTACCGCCCCAAGCCGGAGATCTCCTGGGGCCGGGTGGTGGCCGTGTTCGCGCTCTTTGCTCTGGCGCTGGGCTCCAAGGAACACACCGCCGTGCTGGTGGCTCTGCTGCTATTGACGGATTTCTGGTGGAACCCGGGCTTCTCCTTCAAAGGCATCCGCGGGAACTGGAAGCTTTATTTGCCCATGGCGGCGGCAGCAGCCCTCGCCCTGTCGCTGGTGTGGGACCTGATCGTGCACGGCGGCGGCGCCGGATTCAGCCTCGGCATCGCGTGGTATCAATACCTCTTCACCGAGTTCCGCGCACTGTTCGTCTACATCCAGGAATTCCTGTTCCCCTACAATCTCACCGCCGATTGGTACTTCCCGATTTCGAAGACCATCTTCGACTACGGCGCCATCGCCGGTCTGGCCGTGCTGCTGGCGCTGCTGGGGGCGGCCTGGCTTTTCCGCCGCCGCTTTCCGCTGGTGACTTACGGATTCCTGGTGTACCTGCTGCTCATGGCGCCCACTTCCTCCATCATCCCCATCAAGGATCCGGTGGCGGAACGGCGGCTGTACTTCTCCGTGCTGGGGCTGCTGCTGATCCTGACGTACCTCGTGAGCCGCATCCGCATCGACCGCCAGGCGCTGACCACGCTGTGTGTCGCGGTGCTGCTGGCCTGCGCCGTCGGCACGCACGTTCGCGCCGCTGTGTGGGACAACGACGAAGCGTTCTGGAAGGACGTGGTGCAGAAGGCGCCCGAAAACGCCCGCGCCCATTTCCACCTGGGGTTCGCGTTGACCCAGGACGAGCGCTGGTTCGACGCGCTCAACGAGTACGAGAAGTCGGCCAAACTCGTCCCCCCCGATTGGGACCTGCTGCTGGACTGGGGCCAAGCCTACCTCAACGTCGGCAAGCCGGAACTGGCTCTCGAAAAGTTCCAGCAGTCGGTCAAGATGGACAACTCGGCGCACGCGCGAACCCAGATCGCGGAGGCTTACGCGCAGATGCAACGCTGGCAGGAGGCCCTCGATTCGCTCGACATGGCGCAGAAGATCGAGCCGGGCTTCGCGTACATCTATGTGGTGCGAGGCAAGATCCATTTCGCTACCGGCAAGTGCGCCGAGGCCGTGGGCGATTTTGCAGCCGCGCTGAAGGCCGCCGGCCCCGGCGATATCGCCATCGGCGAGGCGCAGCGGTACCTGCCTCAGGCGCAGTCCTGCGCCGCCACCGCGCGCCAGCCACACCCATGAAGCCGCTGCGCATCGGCGTGAATGCGCTCTACCTGATTCCGGGCGGCGTGGGCGGCACCGAGATCTACCTGCGAAGCCTGCTCGATGCGCTGGCCGCAATCGACCCGCTCAACCGCTACTTCATCTTCACCAACCGCGAGACCGGCGCCACGCTGGCTCCCCAGGCGCCCAACTTCGAAACACTCGTGCAACCGGTCCGAGCCGCGTCCCGTCCGGCCCGGTTGCTCTGGGAGCAGACCGCGCTGCCGCTGGCCGCCGCTCGCGCCGGGCTCGACGTAATGTTCAACCCCGGCTTCACCGCGGCGCTCGCATGCGGCTGTCCGCAGGTGACGGTCTTCCACGACCTGCAACATAAGCGCCATCCCGAGTATTTCCGCTGGCTCGATCTGCCCTTCTGGAATTTCTTCCTGTACTGGTCGGCCCAGGTTTCGCGCCGCCTGATCGCCGTCTCTGAGGCCACGGCGGTCGATTTGCTCCGCTATTACCGCTTGCCGGACGGAAAGGTCCTGGTGGTGCCGCATGGCGTGGACCCCGAGTTTCACCAGATCGCCAGCCGCCGCCAGCCCGAGCCGTTTCTGCTGGCGGTCTCCACCCTGCACCCGCACAAGAACCTGGAGACGCTGCTGCGCGCCTTCGTCGATTTCCGGCGCGCCAGGCCGGAGTTCCGCCTGGTGGTCTGCGGCCTGCACGGTTTCCACACCGCGCCGCTGCACGCGCTGCGCGATTTGCTGGGACTGGCCGGCGCCGTGGATTTCCCCGGCTGGATTCCGCGGGCGGAACTGTACGACCGCTTTGCGCGGGCCTGGGCCTTCGTCTACCCATCGCGTTTCGAGGGCTTCGGCATGCCCGTGTTGGAAGCCATGGCGGCCGGCGTGCCCACGGCGTGTTCCGCCATCGAACCGCTCTCCGGCATCGTGGGGGACGCGGCCCTGACCTTCGACCCCCTGGACATCGCCGCCATGGCGGAGGCCCTGTTGCGGATTTCGGGCGACGAGGCGCTGCGGACCAGGTTGGCGGAGGCGGGTCCGCGCCGCGCGGCGAAATTCTCCTGGGCCGCCGCTGCCCAGGCGACCCTGCAGGCTCTGCGGGAGGCGGCCGCAATCCGCCCGTAGGCGCCCAGCCGAGAGCCGAGGCGGTGCGACCGCCCCAGAGCCATGACGGCAGGCGCGCCTGCCAAAATTCGTCGTAAGTGATTGAAAAAAAGCGGAAATTTCCGTTTTGGCAGGCTGGCCTGCCAAAGCGGCCGGAAACAGGGCTCATCTCGGGCGACGCTCGCCACCGGGTCTGCACCATTGGCCAAACCGGGCCGGAAATCCCCGCGACGGTCACACCCCCGAAGTACGGGAGGCGGCCAGTTCCGCCCCGTGGAATGGTACACTCAACCATTGATGACCGTTGAACAGATCCGCGAGCTGATCAATCTCGCGTCGGAAACAGGAATAGCGGAGTTGGAAGTGCAGCGCGGCGAAAACCGCGTGCGCATCCGCCGCGCGGGGTTCGCCTCTCCGCAAGAGATGTTTCTGGCGCCCCATTCCACTCCCGCCGTGGTGCAGCAGGGCTCCGCGCCCGCGGCAACCGGCGAATCGGCTCCGACGAAGGCTGGCGAGAACAAGCCGGACCCGAGCTTGGCCCTGGTGAAATCCCCGATCGTCGGCACGTTCTACGAAAGCCCGTCGCCTGGGGCGCCGCCATTCGTCCGCGTGGGCGAGCGCGTGCAGCCCGGCAAGGTTCTGTGCATCATCGAATCCATGAAGCTGATGAACGAAATCGAGGCGGAGACCTCCGGCATCGTGGAGAGCAAACTGGTGATCAACGGCCAGCCCGTGGAGTACGGCGAAGCGCTGTTCGCGGTGCGGACCACGCTCTGACGGCGTAAACTCTCGCAAGCCGGTGAATCCGCCGGCTTGGCTGGTCCGTCCGAATAGTCAGGGGGTATTAGCAAGATGGTGGTCAAGGCTTCCTCGGGGCTGCGCTACTCGGATATCACACCGCGGCGGGTGTACCTGCAGCGCCGGAGTTTCCTGGCGTCGCTGCCAGCCGCGTTCCTGGCCGGGCGGGAACTGCTCTCGCCCTCGGCGCGCGCCCTGGCGGCGGCCAAATTCGACCACCTGGCCAAGAGCCCGCTGAGCGTCACGGATCCGCCGTCATCGCTCAAGGACATCACCCACTACAACAACTACTACGAATTCACCACCACCAAGGAAGCCGTGGCGGACCAGGCGGCGGGCTTCCGCACTACCCCCTGGACCGTCTCCGTGGAAGGCCTGGTGAAGCAGCCGCGCAAATACTCGATGGACGATATTCTCAAACTCGCGCCGCTCGAAGAGCGCATCTCGCGGCACCGCTGCGTGGAGGGCTGGTCCATGGTGGCGCCGTGGGTGGGCTACTCGTTGAGCGTGTTGCTGAACCAGGCGCAGCCCACCGAAAAGGCCCGCTACGTGGCCTTCGAGAGCTACTTCGACAAATCCCAGATGCCTCACGCCGGGTATGCCGGCATCCCGTTCCCTTACGTGGAAGGCTTGCGGCTGGACGAAGCCATGCACCCTCTGGCGATGCTCTGCGTGGGCCTTTACGGCGAAAGCCTGCCGCCGCAGGACGGCGCTCCGGTGCGCGTAGTGGTGCCGTGGAAGTACGGCTTCAAGGGCATCAAATCGATTGTCAAGGTGCGCCTGGTGGAGAAGGAGCCGCCCACCACGTGGAATCTGGCGAACGCCCGGGAGTACGGTTTCTACTCCAACGTGAATCCGGCGGTTGATCATCCCCGCTGGAGCCAGGCCACCGAACACCGCCTGGGCGAGTTCCGCCGCCGCCCCACGCTCCCCTTCAACGGCTACGGCGACCAGGTGGCCAGCCTGTACCAGGGCATGGACCTGAGGAAGAACTACTAAGCCCATGCGCAGCCGCTGGGCGAAGGCCATCGTTTGGGCGTTGGGGCTGGCGCCCGTCGCCTGGATGGGCTGGCGCGCCTGGAACCAGGACATGGGCGCCAACCCCGTGGAGTTTCTGCAACACTTCACCGGCGATTGGACCATCCGCTTCATCGTTGCCACGCTCGCCGTGACGCCGCTGCGCAAGTTGCTGCACCTGCCCGACCTGATCCGCTTCCGGCGCATGATCGGCCTGTTCGCGTTCTTCTACGGCTGCCTGCACTTCGTGACCTACCTCTGGCTGGACAAGGATTTCGAACTCCGGGAGATGCTCGCGGACGTCAGCAAGCGCCCCTTCATCACCGCCGGTTTTGTGGCGTTGCTGCTGCTGGCGCCGCTGGCCGTGACCTCGACCGCGGGCTGGATTCGCCGCCTGGGCGGCAAGCGGTGGCAAGCGCTGCACCGGTTGGTGTATGTGAGCGCGATTGCGGCGGTGGTGCATTACTACTGGCTGGTGAAGTCCGATGTGCGGCTGCCGTTGCTGTACGCGAGCCTGGTGGGGCTGGCGCTGGGGTACCGGTTGGTGGCGAAGTGGCGGCGGCCGGCGGCGCGGCAGGTCCGCGACTATCGCGGCGTCCAGGGAACATCTGCCGAGTCCAAGACGGTGTCGAAGTAGGCCGCGAATTGGGCGCTATCGCGAAGCGGAAGCAGGCGGATTCTGGGGTCGCTCACTTGGCCGCCGCTGCCGAGCAGCAGACCCTGCGGCCATGCGCCCGCGAGCGCCTTAATGCGCGTACCGTCCGCGGACACGGAGACGCTCAGGGTGCCCTCCTCGTCCGGCCCCCTGTATGGCAGCAGCCGGTAATCATCCGCACCATCCGCCTTGCCTTTGTAGCGCTTTAGGGAATTGAACCGGTTCTCGATTCCCTGGAAGCCCTCCCCACTGAAGGTCAAGCCCCACACCGTGTCCTGCGAGCGCCAGAGCCAGATCTGAAACAAGCGCAGACGCCTCGGATCGAGCGCTTCCGTCTTGCTCCAGGCACCCACGAAGCGCACCTGCGGGTTCTCTTCAGCCGGGCAGGCGCGCAGCTCTTCGCGAGCGAGCTGCAGCACGTCGTGGCCGTAGGTTCCCCTGTCGATGCGCGCTTCGCAAGACCCGTCGTTGCGTGGCGTCAGATCGATCTCAAGTTTCGAGGCGCCATCCGAGTCGGTGGCCGTCAACCTGCCTGATCCCGGATCGAACCGGCCCCGCATGGGCCGGCCCTGCTGGATGAAGACGGACTCAGCGCCGGGTTGGAGTGCGGCCAGCAGGTATACTTCCAACGCGTCGCTTACCACGACCCGCGTAAATGGGTAATTCCCAGCGCGCGACTTGACGCGCAGGTTGCCCATGCAGTTGCTGTCCGTGCGGTCGATCTCCCCGAACCGCGCGGCCATCGCCTGCTGGCAGCGAATGGTCTCCTCCCAGTAGAGTCGTTTGCCCGCGTCCTCATGCTGCCTGAACTTGGCCAACGCCCATACGTTTCGCGCCATCACCCATCCAAACCAAACCAGCGTCGCCCCGCAGACGACCGCCATCGAGAGGGCGATCGTCCTGCCAACTCCGGAGCTTGATCGGAAAACGATCAGGCCAACAACCAAGGCGCCCACGGACAACGCCGGTATGGTGATCAGCAAATCGACTCGGATGTAGGCGGGGTGGGCGAGCGAATGCAGTTCGAAGGCGCAGAGCAGGGCCGCGACGAGCGCCAGCAGAAAACTGACGTTCCGCAGCGCCCGCTGGTGACGGATCTGGCACGCGAACGCCAACGCGACGGCCAAGCCGGTTATAGCAAGGAACAGCGGAAGCGGCGATAGATCCACGGATGCATCATAGCGCCGGCGGTCGCGCTTCGCTCTCCGCGCCCACCACCACCCGGCATGCCCCGGCCTGAAACGCCTCGCCGGGAGCCACGCTCCTTACACGCAGGTCCATCGAGGCTGCCATCGGCGGGCGCCAGCCACATCAGGCGGGCAGCCGGCGGCAGGTCGAGCCGCGGCCCCGCGGGGCAGCCGCTACGCAGGTCGGCGTCCACATCTACGATGCGGAGCTGCGGGAAGTAATACCCGATCTGGCGCGGCGTCACCAGCGAGCGGTTGGTCACCACCACCGTTCCATCCACGGGCAGCGCGCGAAGCCGGTCGATTGCATCGGCTGTCTCGGTTCCCACGCGCTTCACCCGGGCGTAGCTGGCGTCGCGCCCGTTGCCCAGCGGAGAGGCGGCGAAGATCGTCGCTTGGATTCCCATGGCCGCCACGCCGGCGAGCCACGGGCGCGGCAGTTGCGCCAGTACCCACGCTCCCAACAAGGCCAGCGCCGGGCTTGCGTCGAGCGTGGTATCGGGGTCGTGCACGAAGGCCACCGCGTGAAACAGGAGCGCCGGAATCCACCACCACGCCAGCAGGGCGAGTTGCGGGCGCACTTCCCGCCACCGCAGCCGCTTCCACACTAACGGAACCGCCCAGATCCAGGCCAGCGCTCCCACGCCGGACCAGTAGATGGCGCGGATGGCGGTTCTCAGTTCCTCCGCGGCGGACGCCCCGCCGAGAACGGTGGTGTGGGCGGATGAGGTCTGCCACTGGTGGTGGAAGAGTTCCGCGAAGCCAGAGGGGCCACCGCTCTTCCACACAATCGCCGCGAACCACACCGCGCAGATGGAGGCGAGAGTCGCCAGGGCCAGCACGGCTCGCAACCGCACCCGGGTGCGCAACAACGCCGTCGCGAGCAGCGGGAACGGCAGCACCACCAGGTCCGGCCGGAAGCCACCCGCCACGCCCAGCACCGCGGCCGCCAGATACAGCCGCGCGGGTTCATCGGCCTGCCACGCGCGCCGAACGCACAGCGCCACCGCCACGCCGCCGGCCGCCAGGAACGTGCGCACCTGGTCGCCGATTCCCGCCAGCCAGAACGAGGGCTGGAGAATCAGGATAGCCACCGCCAGCCAGCCTGCCCTTGCGCCGAACATCAGGGTTCCTAATTTTCGGATCAGCCACAGCGCCGCCAGGGAACCCACGCTGCCGGCCACCAACTGCGCGTATTTCGCCGACGGGATGACCAGGTCGAGTGCCTTCAGCAGCGCGACATAGAGCGGGTAGCCGGGCGGGTGCGGCTGGTGCAGCGCGATATTGAACTCGCGAACGGCCAGCGCAAAGTTGACGTTGTCGAAGTAGAAAAGATACGGCGGGGCCAGCGCCCAGCGCGTCGCCACCAGCGCCGCCAACAGCCCCGCGGCAATCGCCAGGTTCTTCATTCGGTCGCCGGTTTGCGCTTGGGGTATCGCACTCCCCCGTTTATACCACGGCGGTTTCGCCGGACTCCCGATCCGCGGCACCCTCCGGAGGGCAGCGGCTGACCGCCGAGAGGTGCCGGCGAAGGTGGCGCCAAGATCCAGCCCCGCTGCGCCGCAGTGCTCGAATCTACGCGCCGGCAAGGTCGATGGCCTGAGCTTCGCGGAAGTACTCGACAAACCCAGGAACGTTCCTTCGGAGGCTGTCGAGAAGGCGTGCCAGCGGGACCCCGATCGCTCCAGCCTGTTCGTGCAACTTACCGGCGAATAGGCCAGCGTCGAGATCATAGAGCCCACGCAGGAATGTGGATGGCGCCAGGACGGCGATCCCCAGGGGATCCACGGATGCAGCCGGAAAGTGGCGCCGGTTGTAAGTGACGATCAGCCGGGAATGTGAGCGGACCGCGGCGGCCAGAACATGGCGGTCTCCGGGGTCGTTCGTCATCGCGCCGATGAGCGGTTCGTGGCCTTCCACGTAGGCTTCCGGGAAGTGCCGGCGCATCTCTTCCTCCCGCCGCCGGGCCTTCTCGGGCGCCATCCCCCACTTTCCGGTGAGATTGCGTGTCACTTCGTCCATGATGAGTTGCGACCACATTGGCCGATATAACGCGGGAGCCTCCGCCATGCGCAGAAGCGTGTCTGCGAGGGGCATGGGAATTAGCACACACGCGTCCAGCAGGACGCGACGGCCAACCTTCATTCGTCTTCGCCGCCTTCGGGAATGCCGGTGCGATCATAGAGACCGGATTCGAAGGCCTCCTTTGCGATGCGGTTCAGAGCCGCTTTGCGCGCGGCATCGCGGCGCTTCCGGTACGCGGCGAGGTCCTTCAGGTAGATGCGCCGATGGCTGCCCGCCTTGTGATAGGGCAACTCGCCGGCCTCCAGAATCTTGATCAGGTGAGGCCGGGAGACGCCGAGGAGGCCGGCCGCCCGCTGCGTTGTCAGTTGCCGGTCTTCGGGAACCAGGACAACCGCCCGGCCTAACTGCATGTTGCGGGCGATGTCCTTGAGCAAACCGAAAACCGAATTTGGCAGGTCGATCCGTTTCCCATCGGCTGCTACGAGAGCTGGCGTCCCGAGTTGAAGGACTCGATTCAGTTCGCGGATCAGGGCTTCCTCCGCCTCGCGCACTCCGATGGGCTGTTGTGGCATAGGCCGTAGTCTCCAAGACAAACGTACCACGTAATCGAAATAAACGCAACGCCCCAAAACGCACTTCAGAGAGAATTGCCGGATGAGACGGGCTATCGAATGCCAGCGTGCTTTGAGGACGCACCGGGTGAGACCGGGACTTCACCCGGGGTAAGTGCCCGGACCGTCGGGACGCTGCTCTGTTGACCAAACCGAACTGACGAGGGATATTTTCGCCTGCCACCAGTTAGATAATCCACCGGTTGCGCCGCGCGATCAAGGCGAGTTCCGAAATCTCGCTCTGGAAGGCGGCTGTCTGGTCGGCGCCGTAATTCATCGCGGCGTATTGCCGGAGGCGATAAATCGGCTTGGCCCCCCGCTTCAGGAGCAGTTCTGCGACACGGTCGTAGGCAACTTGTCCCATGGGAACAACAGCATGGAAACCGGATACGATTTCCAGTTCGCGGAAGAAGATCTCTTCATGCAAGGCGAAATCAGTGGGGTCTGACTTGCCCTTGCGGCCCCGGCTCTTACAACATTCGTCAGGTGTGCGTTTTCGAGCCCACACTCGGTCAGGATGTCGTAGAAGAGCCTATTGGCGCCGTCATCCGGAAACGTGCTCCACGCCGGCCGCCAACCAACTATTACAGGCAATCCGCCACCAAGAAAGCCGGCGACTGCGCGGCGCTGGGGGAATAGCCAGGCATCCTTGACATCCGCAGTGATGCGCTGCTGCAGTTGATTGAGAAGCTGGGCTGAGGTCAGCGGCGTCGGTATCATTTGTAGTTTCCTGTTTGAGAAGGCAGGCGTCAGGCGACGCGAAACCGCTCCGCTTGACTGGGCAGCGTCCGGTAGTGGTAAAGTCCCCCATCCAGATAACTGCGGGACTGAGCGACGTTTGGAAATGCGCGGTGAAAATCTGCCTGCGTCATCTGAAAGACCCCAATGGGTGTCTCCACTCGAAACGAATCGTTAGGACCAAGCGCCTCAATTAGATCGCGCTTGAAGCAGAGCCGCGAGAACTTATAAGTTACAGCAGGTGCCGGTCTCCCTTTCCCGGTCTTATGGACATCTGCGGCCAAGCGGTTTAGTGCCGCTTCTTTGAGACCAGCAATCACTTGTGCTTCTGCATCCGGCAACGCTTGGATGTAGGATGCCACTATGATTTCGATCACTCTAGAGGCAGATGCCTGCATCAGGGTTGAAAGGCCGTCAAGGAGGATCTTCGTCTCTGGTTGGATTGGAACACTCAGGACCGGCATACAGGCTATCGTATCATTGTCATGTCACGTTGTCAATCCACGCCTTTCTCTGTGCCGCGGCATGCCACGCGCGCCAGCTCCCTACTGCCTCGGCTTCGCCGTCAGGGCGCGGATGAAGTCGACTTCCTGTTGGCGGTGCGGCTTGCCATCCGGGTAGAAGATGTCGTTCAACCAGACTTCCGGCGGGTGGTCCACATAGGGGTGCTGCCAGGAATCCCACGGCAGGTAAGTCTGAGTGCGGCCCTGCACAAAGCCCCAGTTGATGGCGCCCACCTGGAGCCTTTTCGCCACTGGCAGGATAGCCTCGAAGGTGCTGCCACGCGGGCGCGCCATGTACTCGGTGCACACGATCGGGCGGCGGTAGCGCATCAGCGACTTGACGCGGCGCTCGAACTCGTCCGCCGCGTCGTAACTGTGGAAGGAGACGATATCCGAGTTAGTGAGTTGGATCTTGGCGGTGGCGCTGAGGGCGGCGGGCGAGGACCAGTCGCCCTGCCACACGCCGCTGGTAAGCGGCTGCACGGGGTGCATGGATCGCGCCCATGTGAAGACGCGCGGCAGCAGCGCGAGTACGCGTTCCACCTTATCCGCGGGATCGCGGTAGTTGCCGCCGTTGGTGTTGTCCGGCTCGTTCCAGACGTCCCAGGCGAGAATCCGCTCGTCGTTGGCGAAGGCGCCCACCACGCCCTTGACCCACGATTCCAGGCGCGGATACTGCGCGGGATCGTCGAGCACCGCTGCGCCGGGGCTTTGGACCCACACGGAGTTGTGCACGCCCGGTCGCGGTTCGGGTTGCGCGCCAAGGTGCGGGGCCGGGTCCCAGCAGGAATCGAACAGCACCAGCATGGGGCGGATGTGGTGGCCCTCGGCGATCTTCAAAAACGCGTCCAGGCGCTGGCGGAAGCCCTCGGGATTTTGCCGCCACAGCAGATCGTGAAGGAACACGCGCATTGTGTTCATGCCGATGCTCTCGGCCCAGGCAAGCTCCGTGTCGATGCGCTGGGGATCGAACGTTTCGGCCTGCCACATTTCCAGTTGATTGCCGGCAGTCGAGGGAATGTAGTTGCTCCCAACCAGCCACGGCTGCTGGCGGTACCACTGGGCTGCGATTCCAGGGGCCCAAGGCTTGAGCGCGGCCGGCAGCGTGGCGGCGGCCAGCAGGGGCAGCAGAACCCGGGCGAGTGTGCTCGATCGCATGTTGTCCTCAGTCCGATGGTACAGCGGGGCGATGGGCTTTGCCCGTGATTCGTTCGATGCGAATGCGCACCACGGCGGTGCGGGAATCGTGACTGGCGATGGTCTTCTCCGCTTCCGGCGTCACGCCCCCGCAAAAGCGCACGGCCAGCAGCTCCAGAGCGCGGCGTTTTTCGGCGGCATCGGTCACCACCGCCGCACGGCCGAAGACCACGGCGCTTTCATAGAGCGTGGACAGCGTCTTGGGCAGCACCGTGGCGCCGGCCACGGCGCAGAAGGAAACCCGCTCTTCGTGGGCGATGTTATCCAGCTTGTGACCCTCGATGGCACCGTGGAAGTAGATCGTGTCGTCGCACAGCACGTGGTTCACGGCGACGGCGTAGGGCCATCCGTCGGCGGCCACCGTGGCCAGCACGCCGTGCTCCGCCCGCGCCAGAATCTCGCGTGCCTGGTCAATGGGCACTGCTCTGGCGGTGCGGCGGATATCCCGGAAAGTCGTCATGGTGTGGAACTCATTCAACAGGTTAGCAGGCGGGCGCCAAGCCGGCGGTCTTAGAACAGGAACGGGATGAACCGCTTCGTGCGCGTCATGTAGGCCGCATAGGGCGCGCCAAAGGCTTCGAGGTTTTCCCTCTCCTCGGCGGCCGCGGTGGCGGCGAGAAACCCGCTTGCGGCGAGCGTCAGCGCAGTGCCAACGGGCGCCAGCGGGTCCTTCAGATACGCGCACCAGGCCAGCGCCACGAGCGAAGCGTAAAGCGGGTGGCGGATGAAGCGGTACGCGCCCACCGTGACCAGAGTGGTGGTGTTCTCAAAGGCGAGGTTGGCGTCGCGGGCGGCGGCCGGTGCCGGCCCGCCAACCAGGCGGAGCAGACGGAAGCCTTCCACTGCCAACCCAATCGAGGCGGCGCCGAGGCACCATGACGCCAGTTGGCGGGCCGAAAGGGGATCGCGAAACCACACCGGGACGTTGAGCAGCACCAGGGCCGCCAGGAGTTCGAACGCGAAGAAGCGATAGAAGCCGTGCGAGCGCAGACTCCTCAGTGGCCGCCAGGACAAGCGAACGATGGCAGCCGATGAAATCAGGAAGATGGCTGTCCGAATCGAGTGGCTCCCCCTTTTCGCCGCAGGTGCGCAAGGCCGGTGTATCACCTTGCGACGGCCGAGTCAATCGCACCCCGCCACTGCGTGAGCCATTTGCCCTACTCCTGCCGCACAGCCTGCGCCGCGCCGATCCGCAGGGCGCGCTGAATGGGAGGAAGTGCGGCCACTGCTGCGGCGGCCGTGAGCAGCGCGGCGGCGGCTGCGTAGGACGGAACATCGAGGAGGCTTAGGCCGTAAAGCTGGCTCCGCAACGGAAGGGAGATGGCGTATCCAGCCGCGGCTCCGCAGGCCAGGCCTATTGCCAGCGGGCGCAACGGCTCCCGCAGCACCAGCCATACGATGCCGCGCGGCATGGCACCCAGGGCCACGCGGATGCCGATCTCCCTGGTCCGCTCCGACACCGCGTAGGAGAGCAGGCCGCCGATCCCCAGGGCTGCCAGAGCGAGCGCCAGCACACTGGTGAAGCCGATGACCGCAGCGCCTTTCCGGGTGCCTTCCGTTGCGTCCGCGAACAGACTTGTGAGCGGGTCGAAGCGAAGCGGCGGATCGCCCGGCTGTTGCAGGGCGCGGCGGATGGCCGGCAGGAATCGCCCCGGTTCGCCGGCGGTGCGCACGATGAGGACGCCCGTGGCCGCCTGCGAACCGGCGCCGGCAAACGGGTAATAGATCTCCACGGCCAACGGGTCGCGAAGCGCAACCGTGTGTGCATTGGCGGCGACGCCCACAATCGTTCGCCCGTCCTCGAGGCGCTTCTCCAGCGGGTCCTCGCCCGGCCAAGCCCTTTTCGCCAAAGCCTCGCTGACTATCGCCGCCTCGCGCTCGCCGGGGTGAAACGTGCGGCCGCGCAGAATGGGGATTCGCAGGGTATCGAAGTACTCCGGGCCGACGGCGTTGGTGTGAGCGCGAACCCGGCGGTGCGACGCGCCCGCGACGTCGTCCGTCCAGCTTCGCCCGCCGAGCGGCGGCACGGTGCAGACGGATGCGGCGAGCACTCCGGGTACGGCTCGCGCGCGGTGCAGCAACTCGTCGAGTTGAGGGGGCGCGGTCGCCGGAGAGAATCCGCGTTCGTACAAGGCCGGGTCGATGGACACCGCGCTGCGAATCTCGAACCCAGGCGACGTGCCGAGGGCATGCTGCAGGCCGCGAACATAAAGCGCGGCGACGAGGAGCAGGACGCAGGTGGCGGCCACCTGGGCGCCAATCAGAACGCCGCGGATGCGCGACCGGCCGGTGCGGCGTTTCGGGAGCCGGAGGGCCGGGGCGAGACCGAACAGCAGGGCCGAAGCGAAGGCCAGGGCCGCGGTGAACAGCACGACCCGCCAATCGAAATCCAGGCCCACACGCAAGGGAAGCTCCAGCGAGCGCAGGAGGACAGCCGTGCCAGCGTAGCTGAGCAGCAGGCCGGAGCCACAGGCGCACGAGGCTACCAGCAGAGCCTCGGTAAGCAGTTGCCGGGCGATGCGGCCGCGGCCGGCGCCCAGCGAGGAACGGATCCACATCTCGTGGCCGCGCGCGGCGGCGCGGGCGATCTGCAGCGTGGCGGCGTTGGAGATGGAAACCGCGAGCACCAGCAGGACCAGCGTGCCGAAGAACGCGAGGACGCCGTAAGCGGACGGGGGGAGCCGCAGGGCATAACCCGCGGGCACCAGTTCCAGCCACTCGTGCTCGCCCATGGTACGCGGGTACTGGCGCCGGCACTCGGCGGCGAGCGGGCGCAAGCCGTCTTCCGCGGCAGCCGCGGTCAGACCGGGCAGAAGCCGGCCGAACATCTGGACCGGCGTCTTCGAGGGGTTGTTGAGTAGATCGCTGCCGGGGTAGAACCAGGCGTGGTGTTCAATGGGGAGCCAGAGATCGACCATCTGCGGCTGGAGCCCCGTGAAGTCCGCGCCAGCCACGCCCGCCACCACAACCGGCTGGCGATTGACGTGCAAGACGCGGCCGATGATGGATGGGTCCGCCGCGAACTGCCGCTGCCAGAAGCCATAGCTCAGCACGGCGGCTGGTTCGGGAGACGACCGTCCGTCGAGGGCGGAGTCGAAGGTGCGGCCCAGGGCGGGGCGTCCGCCCAGATCGGCGAAGTAGTTCGCGGAGACGAACCGGGCGGCGGCGCGCACACCGCCATCCGGCCCAAGCTGGACTTCCGCGGGCATCTGAGCCAGCGCTGAAGCCAGCACGCCGTTGTGATCGCGGAAGAAGACGAAGGCCGGGTACGACATCACCGGGGACAGGCTCATCGGGCCGCGGCGATGGATGGCGAAGATGCCGGCCGGATTGCGCACGGGCAGCGGACGCAGAACCGCGGCGTTAAATACCTGGAAGGCCGTGAGCGCAACCGCCATGCCCACAGCCAGCACGGCGACGATGGCCGCGGTGAAGCCCGGGGCGCGGCGCAGAACGCGGACGCCGTAGCAGAGATCCTGGAGGAGCGCGTCCAGCCACGCCCAACCCCACGCGTCGCGCGCCTGCTCGCGCAGGCGGAGCGTGCTTCCGAAGCGATGACGGTCTTCGGGGGACAGGCGACCGCGGTGCGCGTCCATCTCCTCTTCCAGTTCGCGTTCCAGGCGGCGGCGATTCAGCAAGTACCAGATGCGGCGGAACATGACGCGCGGCGCCTCCTCAAGCGTCGCGCAGCACGGCGGCGATGGCTTCCGTCACCGTCCGGTGCTGCGCGACTTCGTTATCGAGCCGGGTGCGGCCGGCGCGGGTGAGCGAGTAGAGCCGCACCCGCCGCCCGGTTTCCGAAGTACCCCATTCGGCCTTGGCCCAACCGTTCGCCAGGATGCGCTGCAGGGCGGGGTAGAGCGACCCTTCTTCCACCTGGAGGACCTCGCTTGAGACAATCCGGATGCGCTGGGCAATGGCGTATCCGTGCAGCTTCCCGCCGCCCAGAACGCGGAGAATCAACATGATTAGCGAGCCGGCGGGGAAATCCGGTTTAGGCATCGGCATACAAGGCATAGTGTAACTATGCCTTGCGGGAATGTCAAGCGCGGGTTCAGAAGATGGGTTCAGAAGACCGGCGAACCGCGCCGCCCCCGCGCCACAACCGGTCGCGGTGTTACCATTCGACTTCCGTAGGGAGAGCGGAACCGCCCATGCACGCAACCGCCGCCGGGCTACTCCTATTGGTCCTGGCTGCAGCCATGAATGGCAGCTTCACCCTGCCCATGAAGTTCACGAAAAAGTGGGCCTGGGAGAATACCTGGCTGGCGTGGACCCTCTTCGCCCTGGGCGTGTTCCCCATGGGGCTCACGCTGCTGACCATTCCCTCTTTGGCGCGGGTCTACTCCACTTCGGGCTCGGGCCCGGTGATCATCGCGGCCGCGTGCGGGGCCGGTTGGGGCATCTCGCAGGTCTTCTTCGGGCTGGCAGTGGACTCGGTCGGCATCGCGCTGGCCTTCTCCGTCATCCTGGGCATCTCCACCGTGGTCGGCTCGCTGATCCCTTTCTTCACCGATTCCAGATACGCGCCGTTCAGTTCCCAGGGCCTGGCGATCCTGGGCGGCGTGGCGCTGGTAGTGGTGGGCGTGCTGATCTGTGCCAAAGCGGGCCGCGAGCGCGAGGCGGCCGTGGGCACTGGACCGCGGCAGGGCAAGGCGTCGCTTGGCCGCGGGTTGCTGTTCTGTCTCTTCAGCGGTCTGGGATCGGCGCTGGTGGGCCTGGGGCTGCAATATGGACAGCCGGCGGCGCGGGCCGCGGCGGATCTAGGGGCCAGCCCGGCGTTCAAAAACCTGGCCGTCTTCCTGCCGCTGATGGTGGCGGGCGGCATTCCCAACGCCATCTACTGCCTCTACCTTATGAAGAAGAACTCCACCGGAAGCCGTCTCGCGCGGCGGGGAACCGGCGGCTACTGGCTCCTCGCCGCATTGATGGCTGTGGGCTGGTTCGGCAGCACCATCCTTTATGGCATCTCCGCGGATAACCTGGGAATCGTGGTGGCGTGGCCGGCGTTCATGTCGCTGATCGTCATTTCGGCAACCATCGTCGGCGTGGCTACGGGAGAATGGAAGGGCAGCGGCACGCGTCCGTTGCGTATCATGTTTGGTGGCCTGGCCACGCTAGTAGCGGCTATCATCGTGTTATCGCAGTTCAAATCGTAAGTTCCCGGCGCGCATCGGCCGGCCCAATGGAGAGAGACAATGCCTGAACCCATGACGATTGGCGTCGATATCGGTGGCACCAAAGTAGCGGCCGGACTGGTGGACGCTTCCGGAGAGATCACCAATAAGTCGCGAGTGCCAATAGTGACGACCGGCACCGCCGAGGCGGCATTTGCCTGCGTGAAGGCGGCCATTGACGAGATCTTCGCCGCCGTTCCCGCCGCGCGCGAGGCGGTTAAGGGGATCGGCATCTGCGCGCCAGGCCCGCTCGATCCGTTCCAGGGGGTCATCCTCAACCCGCCCAACCTGCCCTGCTGGCGCAACTACCCGCTGGCGGCCGAGACCACGCGGGCGTTCGGCGTGCCCGCGCGGGTTGACAACGACGCCAACGCCGCCGGGTTGGCCGAGGCCATCTGGGGCGCGGGCATCGGCTACACCAACGTATTCTTCGCCATCCTGGGCACGGGCGTCGGCACCGGCATCGTCTTCGACAAGAAACTCTATTACGGCCGCACCGGCTGCGCTGCCGAGGGCGGCCACATCACCATCGACTACAAGGGCCCTATCTGCGGCTGCGGCAAGCACGGCTGCATCGAGGCCTTCGCCTCCGGCCCCAACATCGCCAAGCGCGCCAAAGGCAAGCTGCTGGCCGGTGCCCAATCGCGCATCCTCGCGCTGGCCGGCAGCGTGGACGCCGTGCGCACCGAGCACGTGGGCGAGGCCTTCGCCGAGGGCGACGCGCTGGCGGAAGAGGTGCTCACCGAGACCGCCCAGTTCCTGACTATCTGGCTGGGCACCATTGTGGACTTACTCGAGCCCGACGTCATGGTGATCGGCGGCGGCGTGGCGCAGTTGATGAGTTCCTTCTTCGCCAAGATGAGCGCCGCTCTGCCCGCGTGGTGCGTCAATAAGCGCGCTGGCGAGATTCCGCTGGTATTTGCCCGCTATGGAAACGACGCCGGGATCGCCGGCGCGGCAGCGCTGCTGAAAGCGTAGGCGCGGCGTCACCAGGGCAACCTGTCGAAGCCCGGTATCGGGAAGCCTGCGCTGAAGTCCTTCACCGCGGCGGCAATCGACGGGACGCTCGCGGGTTCGCGAAGCACGTCCACTATCCATCCCGCGATGCGCCTCATTTCGGGCTCCATCATCCCGCGCGTGGTGCAAGCCGGAGTACCGATGCGGATCCCGCTCGGCCGCAGCGGAGGCTTCGGATCGTCGGGGATAACCTGCTTGTTGGTGGCGATTCCGGCGCTGTCCAGTAACTCCTCGGCTTGCTTACCGTCTATGCCGAAGCTGGTAACCGTATCGACGACTATCATGTGGTTACTGGTGCCGCCAGTAACGAGAGTAACTCCAGCTTGCGAGAGCGCATCGGCCAGCGCTGCCGCGTTGGCGAGGACCTGCCGCGCGTATTGCTGAAACTCGGGTTCGGTGGCCTTGCGGAACGTGATCGCCGCGGCGGCGATGGCGTTCATGTGCGGCCCTCCTTGTAGGCCGGGAAAGACGGAGCTATCGATCGCCTTGGCATGTTCCTTACGGCAGAGAATCATGCCGCCGCGCGGCCCGCGCAGGCTCTTGTGCGTGGTGGTGGTCGCCACGTCGAAGCCCGCGTCCATGGGATTGGCCAGGGCGCCCGCGGCAATCATCCCCGCCACGTGGGACACGTCCGCCATAGCCAGCGCGCCCACTTCGGCGGCGATCCGCCGGAACGCCGCGTAATCGTAGTCCCGCGGGTACGACGTGTAGCCGCAGAGGACAATCTTCGGGCGCGTTTCCAGGGCCAACCGGCGCACCTCGTCGAAATCGATGGCGCCGGCGCGGTCGGGCCGCGTCTTGTAGCGGACGAAGTTGAAGAGGCGTCCCATGTGCGAAACCGGCGCGCCATGGGTCAGGTGGCCGCCATGCGACAGGTCCATGGCGAGGATGGTGTCGCCGGGTTTGAGGAATGCCAGATAGACCGCCTGGTTCATAGGTGAGCCTGACAGCGGCTGCACGTTGGCATGTTCCGCGCGGAACAACTCGCAAGCTCGTTCGCGGGCGGTGTTCTCGATCTTATCGCTGAAGGTCTGTCCGGCATAATAGCGGCGGCCGGGGTATCCCTCGCAGTACTTGTTGGTAAGCACCGACCCCAGCGCGGCCAATACTTCCGGGTAAGTATAGTTCTCCGAGGGAATCAGGTTGACGCCTTGCTGTTGACGAAGCTCTTCGCTGGCGATGGCCTGGAATATCTCGGGATCGGATTGGAATAGGAACTCGCGGTAACTGGTCATGAGCAGTCCTTTCTACGCACGCGCCGGACATCCGTATGGGTGCCCAGGCGATCGGCGTCGAACTGCCCCGCGCTCCCCGGTGGTCGCCCACCTGAATCGCCAGTTACGCGAGGGTTACCGGGTACGCGCCGGCGTTCGGCGTTGCCCGGAGATACAAAGGTAGCATAGGCGTGAAAGGGCGGGTGGAGGGCGGGTGGAGCTGGACCCCGGTGCCACCCTGCGGGGAGCCTCCGGGAACACATCGCCAACCCGTTCACCCGCAGCCTGGTAGTTAATATGGTCAAGACGCCATGGCTGCCAACGCCCCTCATCCTCACGCCCGGCCAATTCCTCCAAGCGGCCATCGAGTGAGGTCCGCGAGCGCCCCACGAAATATGACCCGTTCGCCGACCTGCATGCCTACCGGCACAGTCTGGCCGCTCGGTTCAATTTCGACAGCCTAAAGTTGCTCGAATACCTCGAGAACAAGCCGCTTCCTCCCGGATTCAAGTTCGTGGAGTGGGAGCCTCCCGCCAAGCGCCCGAAGCGCAAATCGGCGTAGGGGCTGAAAAAGCATGGGGCGCTCCTTCAACTGGCGAATTTTCGCGCTGGTCGCACCGCTGGTAGGCGGGACTGTCTTAACGATTCACTGGTTGTCGGGATTTCCATTCTGGGCCTGCACCGCAATCGCAGTATTTGCTCTCTTCGTCAACGGTCTGGTTACTATGGTGGCCGACGAGTAGTCGCTCTGCGCGAGGTGCAAGCCTCGCCCTACCCCACCAAGCTCTCTCCTCCATCCACCTGAATCGTATTCCCCGTCATCCAGTAAGTCGCCGGATGACATAGCGCCGCGATGCACCTCGCCACGTCCTCGGGCTGCGTCAGCCGCTTATGCGGGTTGCGTAACTTGGCGAACTCGACTAACTTCTCGTGGCCCGGAATCTGCCGCAGCGCGGGGCTCTCGGTCACGCCGGCCAGGATGGCGTTAGCCGTGATCCCCGCAGGCGCCAACTCCACCGCTAGCTGCCGTATGTGCGCTTCCAGGATCGCTTTGGCCGCGCTCACTGGGCCGTAACTGGGGATCACGCGCGTGCCGCCGGCGCTGGTCATGGCGAAAACGCGCGCGCCCTTCTCCAGCATGCCGGCTTGCAGGCATTCCTGCACCCAGTAGACCAGCGAGTGGCCCATCACGTCGGCGGTCAGTTCGAGCTGGTGGCGCGAGGCCACTTCTCCCGCCCCGGCCAGCGGCTTGAGCGCACCGAATGCCAGCGAGTGCAGGATCACGCGCAGGGTCCCGGGCGGTTCGACGAGGCGCGCCGACATCTGCTCGATGCAGTCGCGGCGCCGGCCATCGTCGGCGGCGTTGCAGTTGAAGAACAGTACCTCGCGGCCCATGGCGCGGATGCGCTCCTGGATTTCGGCGACGTGCGGCGCGCGCGCCCGGCCGTCCAGGTGCGCGCCGAAAATGTTCATTCCGGCGTGCGCCAACTCGAGCGCGGTGGCCTCGCCGAATCCGCTGCTGGCGCCCAGGATCAACGCCCACGGTTGTTTGCTCATAAGATCGTCACCTCGAATTCCCGCTCCTCGCCATCGCCGCCCGCGCAAGCGCGAATGCGGATCTCCGTACGCGCCCGCGGCCACAGGCTCGGGAAACGCTCGCCCCACTCGATCAGCACCATGGCGTCGCGCTCGACGATCTCATCGAGTCCGAGCGTCGCCACCTCCCGCTCTTCCTCCAGCCGGTAGAGGTCCACGTGATACACGCGGCCGCCCCCGTACTCGTGAATCAGGGTGAAGGTGGGGCTGGTGACATCGTCGGGCCCGGCCGCGCCCAGTCCGTTGGCGATGCCCTTGGCCAGCGTGGTCTTGCCCGCGCCCAGGTTGCCGATGAGCAGCACCACCCCACGCGGCGGCAACTCGCGCGCCAGGCGCCGGCCCAACTCGATGGTTTCCGCCTCAGAGGACGCCCGGTAGGCCGGCACATTCCTCCATGGCTTGCGGCAGGTAGCGCAGCAGGTCTGTGGCCAGCAGGCACCTCTCGCCCAGTGCGCGCGCCCCCAGTTCGCCGGCTCGCCCGTGCAGATAGACCGCCGCGGCCGTGGCTTCGTCCGGTTGCCCTCGGTACTGCGCCAGGAAGCCCGCGATCATCCCCGTGAGTATGTCACCCGATCCGCCCTTGCCCATGGCCGGCGTGCCGGTGGGGTTGATCCACACGCGCCCGTCGGCGAACGCGATCACGGTGCGCTGCCCCTTGAGCACCACGGTGACCTGGCGCGCTGTGGCCAGCGTGCGCGCCGCAGCCACGCGGTCCTTCTGAATCTCGGCCACGCTCAAGCCGGTGATGCGCGCCATTTCGCCGGGGTGCGGCGTCAGCACGCGCACGCGGCCCGGCGCGCCGCGGACCTCGGCGCCCAGCGCGTCGGCGTCCAACACCATGGGCTGAGGGAACTGCTCGGCCGCGGTGGCCACCAGCATGTCGGTGCCGGGGTGGCGGCCCAGGCCGGGGCCAATTGCGATCACGGTCTTGCCCTCCGCCACGGCTTCCAGGTCGATGGCCTGCAGGATGGAACCGTTGTGCGTTTCCGCCAGCGGTTCGGTCATCAGCTCCGGCGCATGGGAGGCGATGGCCGGGACCGCGCTCAACGCGGAGGCCACGGTCACCAGCCCCGCTCCAGCGCGCAGAGCCGCTATTCCCGCCATCGCTGCGGCGCCCGATTTTCCGCGCGACCCGGCCACCACCAGCACGTGTCCGAAGGTTCCCTTGTGGCCGCCGCGCGGCCGCGGACCCAGCAAGGCGCGAAACATGGCGGGCTCCAGGAGCGACAGCCACACGTCCTCGAAAAGCGCCTCCGGGCTGCCGATGGCGCCCACCACCAGTTCGCCCACGCGGTCGCAATTGGGCGGCAACACATGCGCCAGTTTGAGAGCGGTGAAGGTGACGGTGGCATCGGCGCGCGCCGTCTCGCCAACCGGCTCGGCCGAATCGCTACCCATCCCCGAGGGAATGTCTACGGCCACCACACGAGCCTGCGGGAATCCCGAGTTGATTTCGCGGATCCCTTCCAACATGCGGCCCGCGGCCGGTCCCGCGATGCCCGTGCCGAGCAGCGCGTCCACCACCAGGGTGGCGTGGCGGACGCGTTCGGGAATGGCGGATAACACCGGGCATGCCGCCACTTCCAGCATCCGCAGATTGGCGACCGCGTCGCCTTTCAGATCCTCCGGCGCGGCCAGCAGCACCACATCGAGCGTCGCTTGCCGGAAGCGCGTGTGAATCTGCCGCGCAATCGCCAGGCCGTCGCCGCCGTTATTGCCCTTGCCGCACAACACCACGATCCGCTGCGAGGCGAGCGGCCGATACCGTTCCGCCAGGAACTCCACCACGCGGTGCGCGGCATTCTCCATCAGGACGATGCCGGGGATGCCCATTTCCATGGTGCGCCGGTCCACCTCGCGCATTTGGGTAGCGGTCAGTACCTTCATAAATGGCGAGCCACGATCATGGTCATATCGTCCTGCAACTCCGAGGACCCGGTCCACTCCACCACCGCCTCCATGGTGCGGGAGATGATCTCGGAGGAATCGGCGGCTTCGAACTTCAACAGCAACTCCCGCAACCGTTCCTCGCCGTACATCTCACCATAGGCGTTCTCGGGCTCGGTGATGCCGTCGGTGTAGGCTACCAGCAGATCGCCCGGCGCGAGCTGCACGGTCCGCTCCTCATAGCGCGCCACCGGAAATGCTCCCACCACCGTGCCGTTGGATTCCTGCATCTCTATCTCCGCCCCGCGCAGCAACAGCGGCGCGGGGTGTCCCGCGTTGGTATAGGTCAGAGAGTTGGACTCTTCGTCCCAAAGCGCGAAGTAGAACGAGGCGTACTTCTCCAGGCCCGTGGTGGCGTACAACTGGCGGTTCAGCGTGGCCACCAATTTCGCGGTGGAGAAGTGCCGCGGGCTGTCGCCGTTCTGGGCGTTCAACTGCGTGCGCATGGTGGATTGAATGGTCGCCATGAGCAGCGCCGCGGAGATGCCCTTTCCCGCCACGTCGCCGATGGCCAGCGCCAGAACCTGCCCGGGCAGCGCCATGAAGTCGTAGTAATCGCCCGAGACCACCCGCGCCGGGCTGCAAAGGCCCTTCAATTCGAGACTCTTGGAACGCGGAACGTCTTTGGGGAAAAGCTGAAACTGGACTTCGCGGGCGATCTCCAGTTCGGATTCCAGGCGCTCCTTCTCCTTTGCCACTACGATCAGGCGTCCCAGGTTCTCCGTCATGTGGTTGAACGAGGCGGTCAGTTCCGCGAGTTGATCGTGGCCCTTCACCGGAATGCGGTAGGAGAAGTCGCCCTCCTTGACGTGCTGCGTGCCCTCGTAGAGTTCGTGTACCGCGCCGGTAATAGTGCGGCTGAGTTGCACGCCCACCACCAGCGAGGCTATCTCGACCAGCAGCAGGAGTACGAACACCACCACCAGCAGAATGACGACGAACTCCGTCCACTCGGGCGTGTGGAGCACGGCGCTCAGCACGGCCGAAATGCGCGTGGTGACCACCAGGAACATGCCCCGCTTGGTCCGCGGCGAACCCCATTCGAGTACGGATATGGGATAGAGCCCCTGCACCTGGAAATCGACCAGATTCGCCCTGCTTCGCACGGGTGCCCGGCTCAGCGCCCCGGTCAGCCTTCCGGATTGCTGTGACATGGGCTCCACGAAGCTCACGTTGCCCAACCCGGGTACCAGGCTGACCAGCACCTCTTCCCTGATGGGAGCGACGATAGTAACCTGCGTGCCGCGCTCGTTGGCATATGCCCAGGCGTACAAACCCTCCGGCTTGCCGTCGCGGTGGATCACGGCCAGGCCCGGGCCTTTCGCTCTCCACTCTGCGGGAGGTTCGCCGAGCGAAGTGTCGGGCGGATAGCGCAACTCATTGGCGCCGGTGGCTATCAGTTCGAACTCCGGAAAGCTGTGGTGCAACATGTCGGCCGTGCGCTTCAGCGTCGATTCCGGATCGCGCGTCGGGATGCGCGCCAGGGCCAGGGCCTGGCGCTGCACCTGGGACAGGCGCGTATCCAGTTCGCGGTTCGCCAGGTAGACCGCCATCTCGCCGATCACCACGTAACCGGCCAATCCCGCCATGATCAGGAGCAGAACCACCGGCACCACGGCGATAAAAAGGTAGGCGACAATCAGCCGGTTCCGCAGCCGCCACACCGCGCCCCGCAGAATTCGCCGCACCATCCGGAAGATGCTGGCCAGCCCCAGGCAGAAGACCGGCAGCGCCAGCAGGGCCTGCCACACAAAATTGGCGCCGAACCAGTGCAGCGCAATGAAGGCCGCGACACAGACCAGGAACGCTTTCTCGATGAGTCCGAGCTGGCGCAGAACCCGGTAGCCGCCTGTCCGCATAGATCTACATTAGCGTACACCGTCTGCGGGGTTGCGGGCGGGGCGGAATTATCCTTAATCCGCCCTTCGCGGGGCCGCCCCCGCGCCGCCGGCTTCGGCGGAATTCCGGCCCAATGATGGAGCCGGTGGAAGCGTGACGCGGGACCGGCGCCGCCGAAGGCTGAGCATTGGCTTCGCGGGCGCCCGGCGCCGCGGGAGTCCCCAAGCAGATTGGGCTCCTATGCGATTCGGGCTGGAGTATCCTAAATACTCGGAGCCTCGAAGAGAGCACATGCGGAGGGTCGTTCTTGTCGCGCTGATTCCAATACTTTTCGGACAGAACCCACCCCCGCCCGCGCCGGATGAGCAGGAAGCGCCCGCCCGGTTTAAGACCTCCGTCGATCTCGTGCCCGTCCCGGTTGTCGTGCGGGATCGCGAGGGACGCGCCGTCGGCGGCCTTCGCGCGGAGAACTTTGAAATATCCGACAACGGCAAAGTGCAGAGAATCGCCAGATTCTCGGTCGAGGCACAAGACGCACCCGCGGCTTCGGAGTCCGGGAAATCCGCTCGCCCCGCTTTGCCCCCGTCCGTAGTGCCGACCAGGTTTTTTGCCTTCCTCATCGATGACCTGCACCTCGAATCGGCCAATTTCCAGAGGGTGGTGGCGGCGACGGGAGGCCATTTGCGCGCCCTGCTTCCCGGGGACCGGGCCGCCGTGCTTTCCACCTCGGGCCGGATTGCGACGGAATTCACCAACGACCAGGACAAGCTCCGTGCCGCGCTAGCGAAAATCGCACCCTTGGCGCGCCGTCCGGCCAACACCTGCCCAAATGTCAGCTATCACGAGGCCGACATGATCGTCAACCGCGGGGACCAGATCGCAATGGACGCAGCGGTGCTGGAAGTCAATGCCTGCATGCCCGAGCTTTCGCGAAGCCGCGACTCGGCAGAGCGGGTTGTGACATCTGCCGCGCGAGCCGTGCTGAGCATGGGCGACCAGGATACGCGCGTGGCGGTCTCCGCCCTGCTCTATGCCATCCGGCGGCTGGAAGTCATGGCCGGTCAGCGCGATCTTGTGGTTGTGTCGCCCGGGCTGCTGAAATCCGGTATGCAAAGCGACGTTTCCCATTCGATTCAACGGGCTATTCAGGCTGGCGTGACCATCAACGCGATCGACGCGCGCGGCCTGTGGGCGGACTCGGCCGTTCCGGAAGACGGGGTGGTGCTGAGCTTGGAAGCCGAACGGACCAAGGGCTCGCTGGCAACCGAGGCAAAAGGCTTGGCCGGCGACGTCATGGCGGAAATCGCCGGCGGTTCGGGCGGCAGGCTGTTTCAGAACGGCAATGCCCCGGACCTAGCATTTCAGCAGGCGGCCGCCATCCCCGAATACCAATACACTTTGAGCTTCGCGCCGCAGAGGCTGAATCCGGACGGCAAGTATCACGAACTCAAGGTTACGCTCAAGGGCGCGCGCGGCCTGACCGTCGAAGCGCGAAAAGGCTACTTTGCTCCCCGGCGCGATCCCGATCCCGCCAAGCAGGCGAAACAGGAAATTCAGGCCGAGGTCCTATCGAGGGGAGAGCGGAGCGACCTGACCGTGGATGCAGCTACCAGCGTTCTCGAGGACCCAGTCAAGGGTGCCACGGATCCGAAATACGTGCTTGCGGTCTTCACGCGGCTGGATCTCAAGGCGCTCGAATTCCGCCGGATCAACGGCCGGTACTCGAACGAGATCCGCAACGTTGCCGCATTGTTCGACTCGAACGGCAACCTGGTGGCCGGAAAAGAGCAGGCAGTGCCTCTCGATTTCGGAGCGAAGGAACTCGAGAAGTACCGGCAAGAGGGGCTGATCTTGCGAACCGATTTCGACCTCAAGCCCGGCGCGTATCTCCTCCGCGTCGTTTCCCGGGAATCCGAAGGACAGAGGCTCGGGTCGCGGAACCTGGCCATCACGGTGCCGGCCGAGGAGGGTGGAGCGCAGCCCCCGGATGCGTTCTCGGCGTCTCTGGCCAGGGCGAAAAAGAAGGCGGCGCCGGCCTGGAACCTGTCCCAGGCGCCTCCGCCGGAGCCCGAAGAGCCCGAGGAGCCCCTTTCGCCCAACCTCGACATGGTGAAGGTGCCCGGCGGGCTTGCGGCGCTGGCGCGCATGCTGAATCTGCCTTCCGTGCCCTCGCCCGACAAATTCTTCCTGGCGTACTGCCGGGAGATCGTCGCCCGTTCCGCACCCGCCCAGCCGGGCGGTGGCGTCACCCCGGTAATCCCGGTAGCTGCTTACATGAGCGGCGTGGCCGAGATCTACCAGTTGACCGAACGCGAACCGGGGAGGATTTCTCTCACCCTCGACGCCGCGAAGGAGCGCGAGAAGACAGTTCGAGTATTGACATTGCTGGGCTGGACGGTAAGGCAGAGCGGGGAGTCCGCGCCTGGCGCCGGCTCCGATGGACTGGATGCCGGCGGAAGATTCACGATTGAACCGGGAGATTCCGTGGCGGATGGCTCGCGGCAGGAGGCAGGCGCCGCGTTGGGTATTGACCAGATCGCGATGGTAAATGCGCTCGCCGCCCGGCAATCCTACCCGATTGTCGTGCCATCCGACGAAGCGCAGTTCATCCAGGCACAGCTTTGGACCAAGCTCGCGGGACCGCTGCCGCCGGGCGGATTCGCCGAACTGTTCGCTCGCCGGCCGGCATTCGCAAAGGCGTACGCGGGATTGGCCGCCATGAATTTTGACGCTGCCAACGCCTCGATCTCCGCCGTGGGGCTGCGATCGCTGGTTGAGAATTACGCCAGCATTGTGGGCCTGTTCGGCGCTTCCTTCGAAGCCTCCGGCGGACGCGTGGCCGTGCCCGGCGGTCCCGAGGCCGATGCCGTCTGGGAACATCTCGCCGGCGCGAGTCCGCGCAATCCCAAGGCATTCTTCCGCGCGCTGCTCCGGAAGGATTCGGGCCGATTGGCGGAGTTCTACTTCGCGGTGTGGCGAGCGGACCGCGCCCATCAGCGGTTCTTCACGGCGAACCGCGCCAGCGCGGCGCGCTTCTACGCCTGGTTCCGCGAGGAACACATCCGCGTCGGCGTGCGCGCCGTTTGGCAGGAGGAGTTGCTGCGAGATCTGCCCCTGGATGAGGCAGGCCGCGTGCGGTTCCCTGGCGGAAGAATTGTGTGGACGTCTGGCAACGCGCCCGACGGCGAGACCCTGCTTGGACTGGCGTCTTTGCGCGCGCTGGTTCCGGTGGCGCAACTGGAGGAGGCTCGCAAGGCGCCGCTCGATGCCGGATCGGCCCGGCTCCTGAGCGCGCACTATGCGGCATGGCGCGCCTTGTTCCCTTACTTCGAAAACCTGCGGAGCCTCGGCGCGGCCGAATTCGCAGCTCTGGAAAGACTCGAGGAAGCGGTTTCGAAAGCGCCGCGGCCGGCTCAGAACTCCATCATGGGACAGTGGCACTCCCTGGTGAAGTTGTCCGAACTGGCGTCGCGGGCCGGGTCAATCGACGATGCCGCGGCGGCGCAGGCGTTCCGCCGGGCTTGCGAAGCGTTCTCTCAGCCGGATTATTCGGCCGCGGCCTTGGGAGCGCTCCGCGGGATGTTGGGTAGTTCCGCCGATCCGGATGAAGCCGTGCCGGCCGCCCTGTTGCGGCTCAATGAGGGCCAGCGCGCGGCATTTCAGCAGGTGAAGGAATTGCAGATGGTTCCTACGATTGCGTCGGCGCCGGCTTCACCCAAGAAGACCCTCCCGGCGCTTGCCGGACTGATCTACGCGGCGACGCTCGATCCCGACAGCCTGCTGCTCGTGGACGATCCCGATCTTCTTTCGAGACACGAGTTCACGTATTCGGACAAAGCTTGCGGACTGTTCTGCCAACCGAAATTCAGCGCGAATGCCGGCTCCTCGCGCTTCGTGGGAGGCTTCGCGGGGTTTGAGGCCGCGGCTCGCATCGCCTCGCGGGAGAGAATCCGGCACGCGGCCGGCGAGGCGGAAATCCGCCGCGCCGATGTCCGGGCCGCTCCCGCGAGCGGGATGAGATCGGACTTCGAGGTGAGTACCCGCGCCGTGGAATCGTACACCACAGTCACCAATGGGAACGGGAGGTATGCGGACGGCCTCCGCCAAAGCGATTTCAACGTTCTCGATAACCGCAAGCCCGTGCCTTTGACCGCGTTCGAAAACGATACTTCGGCGGTCTCGGTGGCCCTTCTCCTGGATATGAGTGGCAGCATGAGCGGGGCGATTGCATCGCTTCGAAAGTCCGCCTTTGGCCTGGTGAGCAACCTGCGGCCCATCGATTCGGTGGCGGTCTTCGGATTCAGCGACTCGGTGTCCGAGATCCAGCCCTGGACACTCGACAAAGACGAGGCCAAACGGGCGCTCCTGCGCACGAGGGTATTCGATAACACCGTGCTGAACGATGCGCTGCTGCGTCTGATCCACGACCTGTCGAAGCGCAAAGGCAAGAACGCCATCGTGGTATTCACCGACGGCGACGATACGGCCAGCGCGCTCGGCGCGGATCTCGTCGTGCGGCGAGCCAAAGAGAATAGCGTCCGGATCTATACCATCGCCGAAGGGTCCGCGCTCAAAGATCCCGGCCTGGCCGCGCGGCTGGCAACCATTGCCGCGGCGACCGGAGGACTGTCGTTCGCCATTTCCGAAGCCTCGCAAATGGCAGCCGTGTTTCAAACCATCTCCCAGGACCTGGCGCACGGGTACCTGCTGACGATCCGGCCCGAACCGGACCCATCCCGGCAATGGCACAGCCTGGAAGTGGTCCTCACATCGCCGCATGGCCGGGCGGTGCGCGCGCGCAAAGGCTACTTCGGAGCGCCCTGACCGGAACCGACCGGCGGGATTCCCTTCGCGCCGTCGAGGGGTTCGGGAGCGCTCTGGGTGGGGGCTAAGGAGCGCGCCGGCCTGCGCTATCCACTGAGCCAGCGCAGTGCGAACCCGGTCAGCTCTTCCGCGGCAGCAGGTGAGCGCGGAAGGGCCGGGCGGCGCGGGCCCAGTGCGAGGACCCGGTCCGAATCGCATGCCGCCAGGAGCGTGAGCGTGTGGCCGGGATAACACGCGACCCGCTGGGCCGAGAGATAGACGTAGCGGGAGAGCAGCAGCGCGTCCACCAGCGAACCCGAGGGGTCGTCCTGGTCGGAAACCGGATTGGCCCGATTCTGATCCTCGAACAGCACCAGGCTGCTGAACGGCTTGAGCTTCTGGCGCATCCCGAAACAGGCCACCAGCACCTGCGGTTGCGCGCGCCGCAGCGCCTCCGACGCCCCCCACTCGACGAAGGAGTTGGGAAATACCAGCGAGCCATTGCCGCTTAGCAGGACGCCGCGCAGAAACTCCCGCAGGCGCGGGTTCGCGGCCACGCGGGGCGGCGTCAGGTGGCCAATGGCGGCGCGCCGCAGCTCGTCGCTGGTCTGGTCCACCGAACGAAGATCCCGCTGCACGGCGTTGAGATGGCGCAGAAACTCGCGCCGCAGAGCTTCTATTTCCGCCCAGGAGAGCACCGCGGCCGCGGAGAGTGCGGAAAACCGGGAGCCGCACTCGACCGCCCAGGTGCGCTCGTCGGCGTCAAGCTCGGGCGGGCAGCGGCGTCCGGCGATGGCGGCGGCCAGGGGCGGCAGCATCTCGCCAAACGGGCGATCCAGGGAAAGCCAGGCGCCCTCGGCGGCCAGGCCGGGCCATAGCGGCTGCTCCTGCGAAGGAAGCCTGGAAGGGAGAACGCAGACCACCAGGCGCGGCAAGTTCTGGAGCGCGCCGGACGGGGCCGCTTCCGCGTCAACCCGGCTGAAGACCCGCTCCACTTCCGCGCGCCACTGGGGATACAGCGGCGAGCGCGCCAGGATGCCGGTGTCGCGCACTCCCAGCGCGGCCGCGTGGGAATCCCAACCGGGCAGCGCCATGCGGCTCTCGATGGACGCCAGAGGGGCGAAGAGCCCGTCGAATTCCGGGCGCGGCAATTTCGAGAGCCAGTCCACCTGCGACTGAAGCTGGCGGCGCTCGGCGCTGAAGAGCAGGTTCCATTGCGCGAACTGGCCGCGCAGCGCCGGGCCGAAGGTGGCCGGCAAGCGCCGGATAAGGTCCTCCGGGATTGGCGGCCGCTCAGACACGGAACTCCTTCAGGATTGCGCCTGGCAGGCGGCCGCAGTCCACGCCCATCCACGCGGCCATGGAAGGCGTGAGGTCGATCTGGCGGATTTGCCGCTCCACCACTTGGGGCGCGCCGGCGGCCGGGCCGAGCACCATGGCCCAGGCGAGCCGGCAGCTATCCGTGCCGCTGCGATGGTTGAAGAATCCGTTGGTGGAACTGCCGTCCGGGTCGCGGCCGAATTCGTTCAGGATGACCAGCGTGGTCGAGCCGCGCAGCGCGGGCGACGCCTGGATGAACTGCCACATGGCGTGGCACAGGCGGTCGCTGCGGCCGATACCGCCCAGGTGCAGCGAATAGCTGCCGGAATGGGCCACTTCCATGTCCGAAAAATTCACCATGAGCAGCGCCGGCGCCAGGCGCGTCAGCACCTCGCGGGCGATCAGGAACGTGAGATCGTCGCCGCTGGCGGGAGCGTCCGGAGAGTGAATGAAATTGGCCAGGGCGGAGACGAACGTCTGCTTAACCGCCGGATCGCGAAACGTGGATTCCGAAGGCACGCCCCAGCCAATACGTTCGTAATCGGTCTGCAGGACCGCGGTCATTTCGTCCAGAAGCTGCTGCCGCTCCAGCCGGCTGCGCTGGCTCTGCCCGTTGACGATCCGCTCGACCGCCTCCACCATCAGTTGCTTGGAGAGAATCACGTTGACGCCGGGGCTGATATTGGCGGTGAGTTGCTTGTTGCTGGTGACCACCCAGGTTTGCTCGGGGCCGCAGCCGGTCTGGGTCCGCAGGTGCTCGAACAGAGTTGGATTGGCTGGCTTCTCGCCGCCCCAATCGTCGACGCGCTGCCAGACGCCGGTCAGGATGCTCGAGATGGTATTGAAGTGCGAGGTGACTCCTTCGTTGAAGGCGTACGGGTAGAACAGAGCTTGCGGCAACAGGTCGTGGCTTAGATGCGGGATGTAGCGCAGACCCTCGGGTGACCAGCTCTCCTGGCGGCGGATGCCACCGAGGGTGATCAGCACCAGGCGGCGGGCCGGCGCCGAAGCGGCCCCGAGTGGCCGCGGCAGACGCCCGGCGAGCGCCGTCAACACCATGCGGGAAAGATCTCTGCGCGTCATTGCCCACCCCCGCGCTCGAATAACTCATAGCTTACAGCCTGCCGCGCGGTGTAACAACCCAAAGATACCGCCAAAGACATCGCGCGGGAAAGATGTTCACGATGTAAACTTGCATCAGAGGCGGGATGCCGACGATCAAGGATGTAGCCGAGCGAGCCGGAGTGGGCATCGCAACCGTATCGCGCACGCTGCACAACAGCGCCCGGCTGCGGCCGGAAACGGCCGAGCGGGTCCGCCGCGCCATTGCGGAACTGAACTACCGGCCCAACACCAACGCGCAATCGCTGGCCACGGGGCGCAGCCACATGCTGGGCCTGGTAGTCTCGGATATCTCGAATCCGTTCTTCCCCGGGCTGGTCAAGGCGTTCGAAGAGGTGGCTGTGGGGAATGGGTACGATGTCTTCGTGGCCTCCACCAATTACGATCCCGCGCGGACGGCCCTGTGCGTGCAGCGCATGATCGAGCGCAAGCTGGACGGCGTGGCCATCATGACCTCGGAAATGGACCGCCGCCTGACCGACAGTTTCGCGCGCCGCAAAGTGCCGCTGGTTTTCCTGGACGTGGGCAAGCCGGGCCGCGGCGTGAGCAACGTCAAGATCGACTACGCCAAGGGAATCGCCCAGGCCGTCGCGCACCTGCGCGGACTGGGGCATCGCCGCATCGCGTTCCTCTCCGGTCCGGTGAACCTGCGCTCGGCCTGGGAGCGGCGCGAGGCGTTCCTGGAGCAACTCAACGAACCGGGGGCCGGCGGGACGGACGAGACGATGATCGAGGAAGGGAATCACAAAGTGGATGGCGGCCTGGCGGCCATGCTGCGTCTGCTGGCCCGCCGTCCCCACCCGACGGCGGTCCTGGCCTCCAACGATTTGACGGCGATCGGGGCTCTGCGCGCCATCCGCCAGTCCGGACTCCAGGTTCCGGGCGACATTTCGGTGGTGGGATTCGACGACATCCAGATGGCGGAGTTCACCGAGCCGCCGTTAACCACTGTGCGTCTCCAACAGTCGGAAGTGGCGAGCCTGGCCTGCAACGCCCTTATGCAGTTGATCCGCACGCCGGGGATGGGTTCGGAGCTGGGCGTGAGCACCTCGCTGGTAGTTCGATTTTCGACCGCGCGGGCCCGTCTAATCGTTTGAAGAAGCTGGCGTAACTCATGGCAGCCGCGTTTGCGGCCCTGTTTCTAGTTAGGCCTCGTATTCGCCCACTGCCGGACCGAATGACCCTCGGGTATTCACCTGAACGAAATATCACTTACCGGATAACATCGGGTATCCACCCGAACGAAACATCAGTTACAAGATCGCCCCAGGTATTCACCGGAACGAAATATCATTGACTCGAATTCATAATACATTTACACTACCGAAAGCTCCGTTGTGAAAACGTTTCCACGGTTGCAGGCAGGGGGTAACGGAATGTCTGCAAACCGAGAAAGAGGGTTCATGCGCGAAAGAAGAGGTAGTCTCCACACGCTGTTTCCCAAAGGCTGCCGGCTGCTGGTGCTGCTGACAGTCTTCACTTTGGTCTTCGCCACTATTGCGTTCGCACAGCGCGATATGGGCACAATTACCGGCACGATAACCGATTCGCAGGGCGGCGTTGTGCCGAACGCCAAGATCGCCATCACGGAAGTTGCGACCGGGCAGAAGTACGATGTGACATCGGGCAGCGACGGCGTGTTTATACGGCCAGCGTTGAAACCTGGGACCTACACCGTGGCTGCCGAGGCGAAGGGATTCCGCCGCGTCGAGCAACAGAACGTAGTGCTCACGGGCGGCGATCGCGTGGGCGTGAACCTCACCCTGGCGGTCGGCGACGTGTCGCAATCGGTCGAAGTAAGCACCGAGGCGGCGTTGCTCGAAACCGAGAGCACCACCCTCGGCGGCAACGTGACTGCCCAGGGCATGAGCGATCTACCTTTGGGCGGCATGCGCACCTTCAGCTACCTGGCACGGCTTTCCCCGGGCGTGTTGACGGCCGAGCCGGGATCCCGCGACGCCATTGGCGGCGGCTTCTCCGCCAACGGCGTGCGCTCGAACGGGCAGAACAACTTCCTGCTGAACGGCGTCGACAACAACGTCAACGTGATCGACTTCCTGAACCAGACCTCGTTTGTGGTCGGGCCTTCGGTGGAAGCGATCGGCGAAATGCAGGTTCTCACCAACGGTTACAACGCCGAATACGGGCGCGGCGCCGGCGGCGTGGTCAACGTCAGCCTCAAGAGCGGCACCAACGCGCTTCACGGCACGCTGTTCGAGATTCTGCAGAACGCGGATCTCAACGCCAACCGCTGGGAGAACAACATGGCGGGGCAGGCCAAAGGTCCTTTCCGCCAGAACCAATTCGGAATCGCCGTGGGCGGCCCGGTCATCAAGAACCGCACGTTCGTCTTCGGCGACTATCAGGGCACGCGCATCGCTTCTTCCGGCGGCACCATCCAGAACCTCGGATACGGAGGGGCATACACCATTCCGACGGCCGCGATGAGGAGCGGTAATTTTCAGTCCATTCTGGGTCCGGCGCTTTCCGGCGGCCCTGCCCAGGGCACCATCTACGATCCGGCCAGCACTACGATCGTTGGCGGCGTCTACTCGCGTACTCCGTTCCCCAATAACACCATCCCCACGACCCGGTTCGATCCGGCAGCGGCCAAAATCCTGGCGCTGTATCCCGCCACCAATCAGCCCATCGCCACCGGCGGGTTTCCGGTAAACGACTACTTCGTCTCCACTCCCGGCACGCAGAACACAGACCAGGGCGATCTCCGCGTCGACCACCGGCTGACCGACAAGGACAGCTTGTTTGGCACCTTGAGTTGGGCGGACACTCCCAAGTTGAACGGCCCGCCGTTCCCCGGGGCTCTCGATGGCGCGCCATTCCAGGGCGCCAGCGAGACCGACCTGAACCGCAACGCCATGATCAGTTGGACGCGCGTCTGGAATCCGCACCTCATTTCGGAAACCCGCATCGGTTTCTCCCGCCTGGTGACGGCGCGGACCCAGGCCAATGCCGGCACGGATGAATACGGCAAATACGGCATTGCAGGCTACGATCCGACCACCACTCTGAATGGCGGGTTGCCGCAGATTCAGTTCTGCAAGACTTCCTTCCAGACGCAGTACTGCGGCACCAACTACAGCCAGATCGGCGCCAATTCCTGGCTGCCTTCCAAGGAATACAGCAACGTCTGGGACTTCATCGAGAACGTGAGCGTCAACAAAGGCACGCACGCTCTGAAGTTCGGAGCCGAATTCCGGCCCATTCAGTTCCCGTTCTTCCAGGTGCCCTATCCCCACGGCGAACTGTACTTCGGCCCGCAGGAGACCGCCTATCCCACTTCCAGTTTCGGCGGCTCCGGGCAGACTGGCGACGCCATGGCTTCGTTCCTGCTCGGCAATATCGATTGGGGCGAGGCGTCTACCAACAACTTCATCTCGTCCATCAAGAGCGCCTATGCGTTCTACGCACAGGACGATTGGAAGGTCACACCCAAGTTGACTATCAGCCTGGGCCTGCGCTACGAGCTGTTCTCGCCCATCGGCGAGAAGTTCGGCCGCCAGTCGAATTTCGATTTGCAGGCCATGACGCTGTATATCCCCACTGGACCGAACCAGAACAGCCCCTTGCCTCCGGGCTTTGCCACCACCTTCCCGGATGTCAAGGTTTCCGTAGGCCAGGTCAACAAGTACCTGATTCCCTGGGATAAGAAGGACTTCGGCCCGCGCATCGGGTTCGCCTATAGCTGGAAGGCCAAGACGGTCTTCCGCGGCAGCTACGGCGTCTTCTACGGCGGAGAGGAGAATCAGGGCGGCAACCCCAACCGGGGCGAGAGCGTGCCGTTCAACGAGTCGCCGGTCCTGCAGCGCCCGCCCAGTGGAGCCGGATCGAACATCTTCGACACCAACCCCTACTTCGCCGGCGGCCTGTCGGCTGGATTCCCCAGCAACATCTTCTCCTTGCCGGCTCCGGTCAGCTTCCGCAGCCTGGCAGTGGACTTCCGCAATTCCATCGTCTACAAGTGGAACCTGGCCGCACAGCATGAGCTGGGTCGCCAGTGGGCCCTGGAACTCGCCTATGTCGGCAATCACCAGGCGCACTCGCTGCTCCAGCCGGATCAGAACGCCGCAGGCAACCTGGCTACCTCCAACTCGGCCATCAGCTATAACTCGCTGCGTCCGCATCCCGATCTCGGGGGGTTGAGCGGCACGGCGTCGAACGGCTTCGGTAACTACGACGGCATGACCCTCAAGGTCGACAAGCATTTTTCGGACGGCCTGATGTTCTCGGGTGCCTATACTTACGGGCACGCCCTGGCTAACGCGGGGACCACGCTCAGCGGCTCCACCGGTTTTGGCAACTGGGACAATACCAACCTGGCCCGCTCGTATTCCTCGGCCGCCTGGGACATCCGCCACAACTTCGTTGCCAACTTTGTCTACGATATCCCGTTCGGCAAGGGTAAGAAGTTAGGCAGTAACCTGAACCCGGTCGTAAGTGCCGTCGTGGCCAACTGGCAGGTCAACGGCATTCTGACAATGCACACCGGCAATCCGTTCACCATCACTTCCGGCGGCTGCGTGGGTATTTGGGCTGGCTGCTATCCCTTCCTGGTTCCGGGCAAGAACCCCAACGCGGCTCCCCCCGGCGGACGGACGCCAAGCCAGTGGTTCGATACCAGCGCCGTGATCCCCATCGGTGCGCTTCCTTCGCCCAGCAACATTACCGAGGGCAACCTTGGATTGCAGAGCAACATGGCGCCGCCGGCGCGCAGCCTGGACTTCTCGGTCTTCAAGGATTTTCCGTTCACCGAGAAGTACAAACTCCAGTTCCGCGCCGAAGGCACGAACGTGTTCAATACGCCGCAATTCGGCACTCCCGATAACGGCGCATCGGATGGGAACTTCGGCAAGATCACCAGCACGCAGGCCGGTACCGAGCGCCACTTCCAGCTCTCGCTCCGGTTCATGTTCTGACGCTTTAGAAACCAGCCCTCCGCGGTGCGCCGCGGAGGGCCCGATTGCAAGCCCTCTCTCCGGCCCCCGTGCCAGGGTGTGCGACATCGAAGTGGATCTGGCGGCGCTTTGTGGGGCAGGCTGTCAGCCTGCGGCGGGTTGTCAACCCGCCTCTTCGGACTTTTGCGTATGCCGCCCAGGCGGACTGACAGTCCGCCGCAGGCTGACAGCCTGCCCCACAAAAACCTAGCGCCCGCCTACGCTCGGATTCATGCGGTTTCGCTGGCGAATTCCCTTCACGGTCACTTATGTGTCGCACACCCCCCGTGCCATTGGCGGGGGCTTCTTACTGTAGAATCGAATATACCCGTGAGACCCTCCTTGGCATTGCTGGCGTGCATTCTGGCGGGGGCGCTGGCGGCGCAATCCTTCGACGAAGAGTTGCGCGGCGGCCTGGTGGCGCTGAACGGCGGCGACCTGGTGCAGGCGCGGCGCAGCCTGGAGAACGCATCCCGCCTGCAACCGGACAACGCCACGGTGTGGGCGGCGCTGGCGCAGACTTATCTGCGAGCCAGGGAAACCGCCCTGGCCAACGACGCCGCCGGACGGGCTGCCCGCTTGGCGCCCGAAGGCTCGCCCGTAAAGCACGCGCTCGCCATGTTCTACTCGGAAACCGGAGATCTGGCCAAGGCGGCCGATGAGGAGCGGCAATACGCTTCGGGCAAAGGCGCTGACCCACAGGCCGCCGCCCGCGCCGCCGAGTTGTCGCTGCGCGCGGGCCAGCCCGCACAGGCCATTCCGTGGGCCAAGGCGGCGCTGGCCAAGGGCTCGACAGCCGCGCTGCACCATTTGCTCGGCCAGGCCTACTCGGCGGCCGGTCAACCCGATCCTGCCCTGCGCGAGCTGCGCGCGGCCGTCGACGGCGATCCCAATTCGGAAGAGTTCGTTTTCGATCTCGGGCAGATGCAGCTTCGGGCGGGCGATTTCACCGGCGCGCTGGCCACCATCGGCCAGGGCCGGCGGCGTTTCCCGGCTAGCGCGCAGTTGGCTCTCGCCTACGGCGTGGCCGCTTACGGGCAGCGCCGCTTCGCGGAAGCCATCGACGCCTTCCTCGAAACCATCCGCCTGGATGCCTCCGTCGAGCAACCCTACGTTTTCCTGGCGCGGCTTCTCGACCAGGCTGGCGACCGCCTGCCGCGCATCCTGACCGCCTATGCCGCCTGGGAGAAAGCCCAGCCCGCCAATCCGCTGCCGCCATGCCTGTACGCCAAGGCGCTGGGCGCCTCCGGAGAGGATGCGGCCGGGATCGAGGCTGAGCTGCGGAAGAGCATCGGCCTGAACGAGCGCTACTGGGAGTCCCATTACGAGCTGGGCGTGCTGCTCGAGAAGAAGGGCGAGTGGCAGGCCGCGGCTGGGGAGTTGCAGCGCAGCATCGAATTGAATCCCACCCACGCCCCGGCGCACTTCCAGCTTGCGCGGGCCTACGACAAGCTCGGCCAGCGGGAGTTGGCGCAGGCCGAGCGCGCCGAGCACGAGCGCCTGACCGCGGCCGAGACCGGGGTTGCGGAGAAGCCCAAGCCATGAAGCGGCGCGACTTCCTGGCCGCCTGCGCGGCGGCTCCGTGGTTGTCGCGGCAGGGGCATGCCGCCTCGCCGTTCCCGGTCAAATTCAAGCGGCAGCCGCCCGATGCCGCCGCGATGGCTTTTGCCGAGCCGGGAACCGACGAGTTTCCGGGAGAGAAGACGGCCATGGAAATCGAGGCGCGCCTGGCCTCGGCGGTTGCAACCGGCGAACCGCCGTTGGCCGCGGCCTGCACCGGCGCATCGCCCGCGCCGGCCGGGTACCGGGATATCGCGCCGGATGTGGCCATCGCGGTCTTCGATGGCGGCGGCGACCCAGTCTCCGGTTGGAAGCGATGGCGGGCGGCGCTCGGCACGGTTCGGCGGGCGCGTTTCTACTCGCTGCCCGGCGGCCTGCTTCGTTACGACATTCGCAGCGAAAACGCGGGCGCGCTGGAGCAGCGCGTCGGTATGTGGAAGTTCGCCTGGGATGGCGCGCTGACGCATCTCGAACCGGTCGAGGAGACTCTGACCCGCGGCTCGGCACGGTGGTTCCGCGATGTGACCGGAGCGGCGTTTTCCGGCGTCGCCTCTTTCGACGAGCAGCTTGCCAAAGGCGTCCCCTACTGGCGCTCGCGCCTGGACCCTGCGTGCGGCTTGGACGTCTACGGCGAGAACGGGATCGCCGCCGCCGATATCGACGGCGATGGCGCCGACGAGATCTACGTCTGCCAGCAGGGCGGTTTGCCGAACCGCCTATATAAATACGATGGCCGCGGCCGCTTCCGCGACATCTCGAAGGAAGCCGGGCTCGACATCCTCGACGACACCGCGTGCGCGTTGTTCGCCGATTTGCGGAACAGCGGGCATCAGGACCTGGTGCTGGTGCGGCCCACCCAGCCCATGCTCTTCCTCAACGACGGGCACGGGCATTTCACTCCGGTCCCGGATGCCTTCCGCTTCGCCACCGCGCCGCAGGGGACTTTCACCGGGGTTTCGGCGGCCGATTACGACCGCGACGGCCGGCTGGACCTTTACCTGTGCAGCTACGTCTACTATCAGAGCGAAGCCCAGTACCGCTATCCCGCGCCCTACCACGACGCGCAGAACGGGCCGCCCAACTTTCTTTTCCGCAACCGCCTGGACGGGACGCCGCCGCACTTCGAGGACGTGACGGAGGCGAGCGGCCTAGGTCACAACAACAACCGCTTCAGCTTCGCCGGCGCCTGGTGCGACTCGACCGGCGACGGCTGGCCGGATCTGTTCGTGGCCAACGATTTCGGCCGCAAGAATTTTTACCGCAACACCAAGGGCCACTTCCGCGACATGGCCGAAGATGCCGGCGTGGTGGACCTGGGCCCGGGCATGAGCGCGGCGTGGCTGGATTACGACGGCGACGGGCGCCCCGATCTGCTGGTCTCCAACATGTGGAGCTCCTCGGGGCAGAGGATCGTCAACGATCCCGGGTTCGGACCGGCCAAGCGCGATCCCGCCATGCGGAACCTCTACCGCCGGCATGTCAAGGGTAATTCGCTGTTTCACAACGAAGGCGACGGCACGTTCACCTACACCGGCGACGCGCAGGGCATCGAGATGGGCTCCTGGTCGTGGAGCTGCGACGGGACGGATTTCGACAACGACGGCGCCCCGGAGCTCTACATCGCCTGCGGCATGCTGACCAACAACAGCCGCACCGACCTGATGAGTTTCTTCTACCGCCAGGTGGTGGCGAAATCGCCGCTGAAGTGCGAGCGCGCGCCAGCCTACGAGAACGGCTGGAACGCCATCAACCAGTTGGTCCGCGAAGACTACAGTTGGTCCGGCCCCGAGCACAACGTGCTCTACGCCCGGCGCGCGGGGCGCTACTACGATTTTTCGTGGGCCAGCGGAATCGACGTGGCCGAGGACAGCCGGGCCTTCGCCTTTTTCGATTTCGACGGCGACGGCAACCTGGACCTGGCGGTGAAGAACCGCCGCGGGCCGCAGATCCGCCTGTTCCAGAACGTGCGCGGCGCGGCGCGCCAGCGCCTGGTGATCGCGCTACGCGGCACGCGCTCGAACCGCGACGCCATCGGCGCGCGCGTCGAAGTGGATGGCCAGGCGAAGTGGCTGGTGGCCGGTTCGGCATACCTGTCGCAGCACACCAAGCGGCTGCACTTCGGACTGGGCGAGCGGAAGCGCGCGGAGACCGTGCGCATCGCGTGGCCCTCGGGCGCCGTGCAGCAGTTGCCGCCGCTCGAAGCCGGGTTTCTCTATGAGGTGACCGAAGGCGAGGCGGAAGTCCGCAGCCGGCCGCTAGGGAAGCGCGTCGAGTTGCAGGGGGACGTGCCCGTCGAGGCGGACAACCGTTCCCGCCTGTGCACCGCCTGGCTGCGCGAGCCCGTGCCGCTGCCGGAGAAGCGTACCGGCCCGGCCCTGCTGGTGTTGCACGCGGGCGAGCGACTGCCGCGCTATTTCACGCCGCCGCAGCTTCTGGACCTGCGCGGCGCAGCACCCGATCTGGCCGCGGGCTACGCCATCCTGCGCCGCTACCTGTTCGATTACCGCGCCGCGCTCGAGACGCCCTTCGCCATGCTGCTCGATTCCGAGGGCCGCGTGCGCCGCGTCTACGCCGGCCTTCCCGCGCCGGAAGAGGCGGAGGCCGATCTGCGCGCGGCCGGCGGCCCGGTACCCGATGCGCGGGCGCTGCCCTTCGAGGGCGTCTACCACGGCCGCCCGGCGCGCGACTATTTCAAGATCGGCGGTGCCATCTGGATGGCCGGCTATCCGGAAATGGCTCTGCCGTACCTGGAGGAGGCGTCGCGGCGGTCGCCGGGGAATGCCAAGACCACGGCGGCGGTAGGCCGCATTCACCTGGAAGCCGGGCGCCTGGGACCGGCGCGGGAGGCCTTCGAGCGCGCGCTCGCGCTCGACCCGGCGTCGCCCGAGTTCTGGAACGATCTGGGAGGCGTGGAAGCCGCCGCAGACAATCCCACGGAAGCGCTGAAGCTGTACCAGCGCGCGCTGGCGCTCAGCCCCGATCTTTCCTACGCGCTGGTGAATGCCGGCCAGATGCGGGAGAAGCTGGGCGAGACGGCCGAGGCCGAGCGCAGTTACCGCCGCGCGCTGGAGGTGGACGCCAACTCGGGCGACTCCGCCAACAAGCTGGGCCTCATGCTGGCCAAGGCCGGGCGCAGCCAGGAAGCGCGCGAGCTGTTCGAGCGGGCCATCGCGATTCGCCGCGACGACGCCTCCGCCATCAACAATCTGGCGGTCCTCTACGCCAATCTGGGCCAAACCGGGGACGCCATTGCGGCCTTCCAATACGGGATTCAGGTGGCCCCCGACGAAGATATACTGTACATGAACCTTTCGCGGACCTGGGTGCGTTTGGGCGCGCCCGACAAGGCGCGTGCCACCATGCGCCAGTTACTGGACCGCAAGCCGGGCTACCCGCTGGCCGAGAAGGCGCTGCGGGAATTGGGGGAACCATGACGACTCTGGTATTTCTGATGCTGGCCGTGGGCGCGGGCGGTCTCGACCGGCTGACGAAACAGATTGCCGCTTCCGGGCAGGCGGTCGAAGTGGCCGCGACGCCCTCCCAGCGCGTGGCCCCACGGGCGGAGATCGCGCCCGGCCCGCCGCCGCTGCTCGCCTTCCGCTATTACGAAGGACAGCAGCGCCATCGATTCTCGAATTCGGAGCTGATGCTCGATGACGCCGGACACTAGAACCGCGCTGGTCCTTCTCCTGCTCATGGCCGCCCTGCCGCTCGCCGCCGCCGATTCCCTCACCGAGCGGGGCGTGGCCGCCTTTCAGGAGGGGCGCTATCTGGAGGCGAGCCGCTTGCTCGCCGATGCTTTAGCCGCCGAGCCGGGCGACCAGCACGCGCGCACCTTCCTGGCGCTCACGCGCGCGGCCACCGGGCATTGCGCCGCAGCCGTTCCCGATCTGGCGGAACGTTTCCAGAAGTCCTCCAACGCTGACCTGGCGCGCATGGCCGGGCTGGCGCTGGCACAGTGTTTCATCGCCCAGGAGGATGCCGCCAAGGCGATCCCCGTTGCCGGCGAGTTGGAAGCCCGCTACCCCGACGATGCCGATGTGCTGTACGTCGCCGCGCGCGTTCACATGCGGGCGTTCAACGACGCCACGCGGCGCATGTTCGAGCGTACCCCGGCCTCCTACCGCGTCAACCAGCTTTCCGCCGAGATCTTCGAAACCGAGAACAAGTTCGCCGAAGCCGCCGCCGAATACCGCAAGGCGATCCAGAAGAACCCGCGGGCGCTCAACCTGCATTTCCGCCTGGGCCGCGCCATTCTGCTCGAGTCGCACGGCCCGCAAGCGATGGCCCAGGCACTGGCGGAGTTCGAGGCCGAACTGGCGCTGAACTCCGGCGACGCCGCCGCGGAGTTCCAGATCGGGCAGATCCACAACGCCAGCGGGCGCCCCGAGGAGGCGCTGCGGTATTTCGAGAAGGCTCTCGATCTGAACTCCGAGTTTCCCGAAGCGGCTCTGGCTGTGGGCCGGATGCGGGTGCAGGCCAAGCAGTACGCCGAGGCCATCCCTCTGCTGGAGCGCGTGGTCCGCATGCAGCCCGCCAACGAACCGGCGCACTACAACCTGATGATGGCCTATCGCAACTCGGGCCAGATGGAGAAGGCCCGCGGCGAGCAGCAGGCGCTCGAGAAACTGCAGCGCCCGCCCGAAGGCGAGTTCACCGACTTTTTGAAACGGCTCGGCGAAAAGGCGCCCGCGCAGTGAAGATCTTCGCCGCCGCCGTACTGGCGCTGTTGGCGGCCGCGCCGCCGGGGCCCGGCTTTCGCGACATCGCCAAGGAAGCCGGCCTCACCGCTTCTTTCCCCAACGGCGGCGAAAAGTCCAAGGCGTATATCATCGAGACCACTGGCAGCGGCGTGGCCTTCATCGACTACGACAACGACGGCTACCTCGACATCTTCGTCCTTTCCGGCGACGGCGGAACCAACCGCATGTACCACAACGACCGCAACGGCCGCTTCACCGACGTCACTGCCGAGCTCGGCCTGACGTCTTCGGGCTGGGCGGAGGGCGTCTGCGCGGGCGACTACGACAACGACGGCTACACCGACCTGTTCGTCACCTATTGGGGCCAGAACCGTCTGTACCGCAACGTGAACGGCAAGCGGTTCGAAGACGTGACCGCGAAGGCGCACCTCACCCAGGACCGCACCCGCTACAACACGGGTTGCGCGTTTCTGGATTACGACGGCGACGGCCACCTCGACCTGTTCGTCGCCAACTACCTGAAGTTCGATTTCGCGACTACGCCGAAGGCGGGTTCCAATCCCTACTGCTTCTACCGCGCCATGGCGGTCAACTGCGGACCCCGTGGGCTGCCGTTCGAAACGAACCTGCTGTACCACAACCGGGGCGATGGAACCTTCGAAGACGTCTCGGAGCGGTCCGGAATCGCGAAGGCACAAGGCCATTACTCGCTCGCCGTCCTGGCCGGGGACGTCAACGGCGACGGCCGGCCGGACATCTACGTGGTGGGCGACCAGACGCCCGCGACGCTCTTCATCAACCAGGGCGACGGCACCTTCACGGAAGAGGCCGTGATGCGCGGCGTAGCTTTCGACGAGAACGGCCGCGAACTCTCCGGCATGGGGCTTGCCTCGGCGGATTACGACGGCGACGGCCGCCTCGACATCTTCCGCTCGGACTTCTCGGACGAGCGGTCGCTACTCTATCGCAACACCGGCGACGGCCAGTTTGACGACGTGACCATTGCCGCCGGATTGGGCCACAATACGCGTTTCGTAAATTGGGGCTGCGCCTTCCTGGATTTCGAGAACAGCGGCTGGAAGGGGCTGGTGGTGGTGAACGGCCACGTGTTCCCGGAAGTCGACCGCCTGAACATCGACATTCACTCCCGCGACCATGCCCTCCTCTATCGCAATACCGGCAAGGGCACTTTCGTGGACATATCCGAGCAGGCCGGCCCGGCGTTCCAGGCCCGGCACTCGGCGCGCGGCCTGGCCGTCGGCGACATCGACAACGACGGCACGCTCGAAATTCTGGCCAACAACCAGAATGAGCCGCCGTCGCTGTGGAAGCAGAGCCGTCCCGCGGCGGGCCACTGGCTGTTGCTGAAGCTCGTCGGATCGAGGTCGAACCGCGGCGCGATCGGCGCGCGGGTTGCGCTCACGGCCGGCGGGCGCACGCAGGTTGACGAAGTGCGCAGCGGCGGCAGCTACCTCTCGCAGAACGATCTGCGGCTGCATTTTGGCCTGGGCGGAGCGGCGCGCGCCGATGTGATCGCCATTCGCTGGCCCTCCGGCCAGAACACGGTCTTGAAGGACGTGGCGGCCGACCGCGTCGTGACCATCACGGAGCAGCCTTGATGAAGACCCGGATGGCGGCGCTCTGCACGGTCTGCGTGTCGATTCCAGCCGCGGTGGCGCTGGCAGCCGGATGGTTGGCGCCGCCGCAAAGCGCGGAAAGCCCCATCCGCTTCGTCTGCCAACCCGTTCCATTCGCTCTCGACAGTTGCGAGACACCGGAACGGCACGCGCCGGAGACCATGGCCGGCGGCGTGGCGGTTTTCGACTACAACAACGACGGCGCGCTGGACCTGTTCTTTACCAACGGAGCCGACATTCGCAGCTTGAAGAAGACCGGGCCGATGTACTGGAACCGCCTCTTCCGTAACGACGGCCACGGGCACTTCACCGACGTGACCGCCAGAGCGGGCCTGGCCGGCACGGGCTACGATACCGGCGTGGCCATTGGAGATTACGATAACGACGGCTACGAAGACATTTTCGTCGGCGGCGTGCACCACAACACGCTGTACCACAACAACGGCGACGGCACGTTCACCGACGTCACCGCCAAAGCGGGACTGAACAAGCCGGACGGCGAGTACGGCCCACTGTGGTCGGTGGGCGCCGCCTGGGTGGATCTCAACAACGACGGCCTGTTGGATCTGATCGTGGTGAACTATCTGAGCTGGAACATAGACACCGAGCCGCCTTGCCCGGAGGGGGACCACCGCGAATACTGCCATCCCAAAATGTATAAGCCGACGCCCAACCAAGTCTATCTGAACAACGGCGACGGGACCTTCCGCGATATCTCCGCCGAATCCGGCGTGCGGGCGCACCCCGGAAAGGGCATGGGTATCGGCGTCGCCGATTACGACCTCGATGGCAGAATGGACTTTTTCATTTCCAACGACAAGATGTACAACTCGCTGTTTCACAACCTGGGGAACGGCAAGTTCGAGGAAGTGGCGTTCCCCGCGAACGTCGCATTACGCGAGAACGCCGAGCTGATCTCGGGCATGGGGGTCGACTTCCGCGACCTCGATAACGACGGGTATCCGGACATTGCCCTGGTCGCCCTGGACGACGAAACCTTCCCGCTATTTATGAACACCGGGAAGGGCGACTTCACGGACAGCACCGGACCCAGCCGGATCGCCACGCTCAGCATGTCCATGGCCGGGTATTCCCCCACCATCTTCGACTTCGACAACGACGGGTGGAAAGACATCTTCGTCTCCCGCGGGCACGTGCAGTCGCTCCAGGCAGCTCCCCGGGTGCGAGTGGAGCAGCCGAACACCGTGTTCCGCAATCTCGGCAACCGCAAGTTCGCCGCGCTGACGGCCGAAGCCGGCCTGACGGCGCAACCGCCGCGGCGGCATCGTGGATCGGCAGTGGGCGATCTGGACGGAGACGGGCGTCTGGATGTCGTTGTCACAGCCATCGGCGCGCCGGCCGAGATCTGGATGAACCGAAGCCCGGGGGCGAACCACTGGCTGGAACTCCGGCTCGAGGGCACGCGGAGCAATCGCGACGCCATTGGCGCCAGAATCAAGGTGGTCACCAAGAGCGGGACGCAATACAATCACGTAACCACCGCTTGCGGTTATGCCTCCTCCAGCGCCGGCCCGGCGCATTTCGGACTGGGCGCCGCCTCCTCGGCGGATCTCGTGGAGATCCTCTGGCCATCGGGCAGGGTGCGGCAGTTGAAGAACGTGCCCGGAGATCGCGTGGTTCACGTGAAGGAACCGTTACCCTGATCCGGCGGGTGAGGTCGATTCTTTGCCAGCAGGAACCGGACGTGCCGCCAGATTGGCGACGGATCGTGCGGGAATCTCCAGAGGCCGATCGGTAGCGACGGCCCGATTGTTCAGCTCGTCGCCGGGCTTCCTCAATGTCACCCGGTGCGTTACCGGCTGAACCCGCTGTGCGCAGCCAGAACGTGGCCCGCGGTGCTCGAAGCGTTGAATTCGGAAATCGGTGATTGAGTGGAGCCACCCTCCGGGCTTGAACCGGAGACCTGCTGATTACGAATCGTGAACGCACGGAGAATCAATAACTTAGCAGTGGGCACAACGGTTGCGCGCGCTTCCCATACCTTACTAGTTTCCAATCGGTTACCTCACACTGGAGGCACGGCACTCGCAAGGGTGAACGAGGCATCTATGTGTGGGGTGGGCACAGTATTGGGCACAGCGGACCTTGTCATGCTCATGCGGGAACGTGAGTTGCGGTACTATCGACTCTGAAAAGCGGTTACCCCTTGCTCGAATGCCCGTCATGCCGAATGGTCCACGAGGGACAACCGAAGTTCTGCGAGAACTGCGGCTACCAATTCGGAGTCGTACCCCTCACGTCCAAAGGCGGCAACACACCAGCGAACCCAGTGCTCAAGAAATGCCCTGACTGTGCGGAAGAGATACGGGCCGAAGCGCGCAAGTGCCGATTCTGTGGATTCCAGTTTCCGGCGCCCGAAGAAACCGAGCCGATGGAGGAATTGCAGAGCCACGAGGAACCCGCACAAGAGGCCGATCCAGTCCCGCGACCATTGGGGCGGGTAACGCCAACAAAAGTGCTTTTCGCCTTGATTATCGTTGCGTTCTTCGCGTATTTGAAATTTGGGAATCACGCTGCCAGTCCTTCCCCTTCAGACACCGAAAGTTCCAGGACCACGGAGTCCCGTCCCTCTCCGTCCGCGAGTCCAAACACGGCGCACGTCGGCGACACTGTCATGGTCCGTCCCGGAAAGTGGCTCTGCGGATCGACGAAGGAAGCCCTGGACGAGATGACGAAATGGGCCGTGCGTGGCGACTCGGCAGAGATGTTGCGGACAATGCGGCGCACCCGGTCATTTATGCTTACTCCAGATGGCTTTCAGGTGAAGATACTCGACTGGAGCTTCACGGCGAGGAAGGTTCGCGTAATCGGATGGCTCGATCCAGACGACGGGCGCATTCACGCTTACCCCGAGGAGACTCGAATCGGGAGGGAGTGTTGGGTCCCGTTTGAAGCAGTGACCCGTTAGAACCAAAACAAATCTCCTGGAAATTGTAGACTGAAAATGCCGCCTAGCTCGACGGGGCGACAAGCCGGGGACCCTGCCCGGTTGGCGGCAATTCCGTTCAGGGGATCGCAAAGGGAGCGGTCATGGAGTTCTCGGACTTACCTCAGTCTGCGCAAGATCGGATAGCGGCGGCCAAGATCGAAGCAGAGTCAATTCTCAAGCGCAGCAAGATTCCCGAAAGGGTGGCTCGCATCCGAGCGGGAAGCCTGTTGGCTAAGCCCGAGAACTGGCCGGATGGTCCTATTCGAGAACAAAAGCGTTCTGAACAAGCTCTTTTCGAGGCGGCGGCGCGCGATAGCCTTCACCAGGGCCGCATAGGGGCGGCGCGCCATCTGCTTGGCGCGGTTGCCGGGGAGTACATCAGAGATGGCAACCTGAATGCCGAACAGTTTGACGCCAAGCTAGAGGCTATCGGCGGTTGGGTCTGTAAACAGTTCCGCGTGAAGCGCGCCTGGTTCGATGCGGAGAAACAGGGCTGGCGCGTCATGGCACTTCGGAAACGGGCGGCGGCACTCGAAACCGGCGAAGCGTCCAATGGAACGATAATTGCGAAATTGCCCGCTGAGGCCCTTGTCCGCATGGAGGCAGACACGGCGGCATTTCTGGCGGACTATCTGCCGAAACTGGAGCGTGAGGCGAACAGGAGCGGGCCAATTCATGACGCGGAACTTCTTCGGGAGCTTGTCATTCATCAGTTCAACCTGGTGGCGCGGGAGTGTATGGCGGCTTGCGGGTCAGTGGCAGAGTTTGAGGCCGAAGTGCATTCCGATATCGCGCGGTTCGTTCTTTACGGTTTGAGTCAGTACCAATGGCTGGCGGACGCGATGCGGAAAGAACTGGAAACGGGGTTTGCGCTTTTCGTCATGCGGGCGAACCCTTGGGCGGGGATTCCCGAGGATGAACGGGCTTCCGTGTGGCACGTGGGCGCAATCGCGGGCGAAGCCTTAACCCATGCGGCTCTGAGACTACGGGCCGAAGCGTGGAAGCACGCGGCGGAAGGTGGCTTCCCGGAGAAGAAACAAGCGGGTGCGGCGGAACCGAGCGTGGATGAATCTACCCGCATGGGCGCGGGGCCGGCGGTGAACGGGATGGACGCGGCGGAGTCCGATGGGAAGGGCCGGAAGCGCGGGCCGAAGCCGGACCACGAAGCAGCATCACGGGTCGCTGAGATTGTCGCGCGCGTGGCGCCTGACGGCTATTGGCGCCCAAAGCTAGATGATATCTGCGAAGCCCTTGATAAAGCCCAGATTCCTTTTCCCCCGAGATGGCGGAAGCGGGACCGATCTTGCGATGGGTGGGCGGCCTACGATGAACGCGCGAACGCTGTCAAAGCTATTGAGTACCGGCTTGAGATAGCAACGCAGCGAAAGAAAACCACCCCGGAAACTCTCTCCTAATTTCCGCAAACTTCCGCAACCCGACACTGCCCACTGGGACCCCCGTCCTTATTGGGTTCCGACAGCGGAAATTTCCAAAACAATTTTCGGTTCTTATGATTCGGGTGGATGGCACAGCATCCATCCGAAAGGATCGAAATGGAATCACTTCACAACGCGATTGAAAACCTTCTGAATGAGCATGACGTGGCGCGCATCACGGGCTTGTCCGTGGCGTCCGTCCGGCGGTGGCGGCTTCTTCGGCAGGGGCCGAAGTACCTGAAGATCGGGGCGGCGGTCCGCTATAAGGCCGAAGATATTTCGGCGTGGCTCGAATCCCGTCCGTCCGGCGGCGGGCACCAGGCGGAGGCGCGGTAGATGGCGAGTTCAGCCATCACGTTCACTCCCGGCGAAGTCTGCACCTACTACGCAGCGCGCGTTCCGCATTTGCAACAGCGGCGGGCGGCTGAGTGGCGCGGTGCCTGCCCGATCCACCACGGCAAGGATGACAACTTCGCGGTGGACCCGGCAACCGGACGGTGGTTCTGTCACTCCACTTGCGGACGCGGCGGGGACATTCTGGACCTCGAAGCGGCTCTGTCCGGCGGGGACTTCCCCACCCGGAAGGCCGAAGTCTTCCGGCTGACGGGGCGGATCGAACCCGAATACCGGCACAATGGCACCCGCGCGAATGGAAATTCGGCGGGCACGGCACCTACAAAAACTACGAAATCCACCAACACGGCGGGCGGGTGGCGGAAAATGGCGCGCTACCCGTATGTGGATCGGGACGGAAGCCTTCTATTTGAGGTTGTCCGCTACCTGAAGCCGGACGGGAAGAAGACCTTCATTCAAGTCCGTCCGAGTGGAGTTGAGGCGGCGGGCACCACGGACTCGGAACGGACTGGCGGAGTTGAGGCCGGCGGGATCGTGGTGGGGCTGGATGCTGGCAAGTACCTTCCCGATGATAGGGCGGCGCGCGCAACCGGGAAGACCACCTGGAAGCGCGCGGCGGTCCATACCGACTATGACGGGGCGGAGTATCGCTTCCGGGCTTGCCCGCGCGTTCCTTACCGGCTTCCGAAGTTGCTCAATGCCGAAACCGTCTATCTTCCCGAAGGGGAAAAGGACGTTCACACCCTGGAAGCATGGGGGCTGGTGGCGTCCTGCAATCCGGGCGGGTCCGGCAACAGCACCTTGTACGCGGGATGGGCGGACTACTTCCGGGACCGGAATATCGTCATCCTTCCAGATAATGACGAACCGGGCCGGAAGCACGCGGCGGCGGTTGCGGCGGCTCTGTTGAGCGCGGCCGCTTCCGTCCGCATGGTGGAGCTTCCCGACTTGCCGGCGAAAGGTGATGTCACGGACTGGCGGGACGCGGGCGGAACCTTCCAGCGGTTCCGGGAACTCACCGAAGCGGCGGCGCCAATGGACGCAACGGCGCTCTCCGATCTGCGGGCGCGGTGGGGGGTGGCGGACAAAAACCCGAGCAACGGGGCCGCGCGCGCGGAAGTGGTGGACGGCTGGCCGAAGCTGGAACCGATCCAAAGCGAACTTCCGCCCGTCGAAGCCTTCTCCGAAGACCTTCTCCCGGATTCGTTCCGTCCCCTGGTGGCAGACGTGGCGGAGCGGATGCAAGTCCCGATGGACTACCCGGCGGTAGTGGTGGTGCTCTGTTTGGCCGGCGCGGTGAACAGGCGGGCCGTCATTCAACCGAAAGCGAACGATACCGGATGGGTGATTGTGCCGAACCTTTGGGGCGGCATAATTGCGCCACCCGGATTCATGAAGTCCCCCGTCATTCAGGCGGCAACCCGTCCCCTGAATCAGATTCAAACCGAATGGCGGCTGGAACATGAAGAGGCGCTGAAGGACTACGCGCTGGAAAAAGAGGAATTCGAACTCAAGCGCGCGGCGTGGAAGGAACAGTACAAGGCGGCATCGAAGAAGGGAAGCGCGGCGCCTGGCAGGCCGGAAGACGAGCCCGAAGAACCGAAGGAGCGGCGGTTGATCGTAAATGATGCCACCTTTGAAGCGCTCCACCAGACCATGAGTGAGAACCCGGCGGGCATCCTGGTTGTTCGGGACGAACTCACCGGCTGGTGGAGTCAATTGGACCGGGCGGGCCGGGAAGGCGAACGCGCCTTCTGTTTGCAGGCATGGAACGGGGACACCGGGCACACTATAGACCGGATCGGGCGCGGAACCATCCACGTTGAAGCGTGCTGCATGTCCATGTTGGGCGGCATCCAACCGGGCCGGCTTCGGTCCTACCTGGTGGATGCGCTCGAAGACGGTCCAAGCAATGACGGACTCATTCAGCGGTTTCAACTGCTGGTGTGGCCGGACACCGCACCCGATTGGAACTATGTGGACCGGGCACCCGACGCGGCTTTGGAGCAGCAGGCGGCGCGGGTGTTCCGCAAGCTGGTGGAGTTGGACGCGGAGAACCCGGCGCGGGTCCGCTTCGCTTCGGATTCACAGGAACTCTTCGTTGAGTGGTACGCGGAGATTGAGGCGAAGATTCGCGGGGATGAACTCCACGCGGCTCTGATTTCGCACTTGAGCAAGTATCGCAGTCTCATGCCGAGTTTGGCGCTTCTGTTCCACTTGGCAGAAGCGGCGGCGAGCGGCGGGGATGCTGATACCGTTTCCCTTCGCCACGCGCAACGGGCGGCGGCATGGTGCGAATACCTGGAGTCTCACGCGCGGCGGGTCTACTCCTGTATCGTGACTCCGCAACTGCGGGCGGCGCGGGAACTGGCGGACAAGATCAAACGCCGGAAGGTGGGGACGGATGGCTTCTTCTCTTGCCGGGACGTGTACCTGAAGGGATGGAGCGGTCTGGACTCGCCTGAAGCCGTGAAACAGGCGGCGGAAGTGCTTCAGGATGCCGGATGGGTCCGCGACGTGTGCGGTGAATCATCAGACCCTTTGGGCCGTGGGCGCCCGTCCAATCGGTACGAAGTGAATCCGGGGGTGTGGGAATGAGCACTCCCACCCTTCACCCGGCAACCCGAAGCCGATGGATGGCTTGGAAGCCGAAGGCGCGAATCTTGGCGGACACTGCGGAGAGCGAACCTACAAAAACATCAGAAACGGATTCTGTAGTTTTTGTAGGTGCCACTTCCGCCGAATCTCCCGAGATTGAGGCGGGGCCGGACCCGGCGGAGTTGGTGCGCGCGTCCGGCGTGCTGAACCAGGCCGGCGTCCGCATCATGGCGCTTGAAGGTGGCGCAACCATCGGGGTGTGGAGCGATTTGGACGGGCCGGAAGTCCGGGCGGCGCTTCGCGCCTTCGGATCGGACGGGCCAGCCGTCCGCTACTTGGATGGGGCCGGTATCCCGATGCGGTACAAGTTGCGGCGGGTGGATGGTGAGCCCGTCCCCATGAACGTGCTTGCCGCAATGGAACGGCACCCGGCGGACCCGTGGAAGGTCCGGGACCGGATGCTGAATGAAATGGGCTGGCGTGTGGCGGGCATGGCTTGGGCGGAATGGACGGCGGCGGCGCTAGACCGGCTGTTTCAAGAGCAAGGCGCAACCGGGAAAACGGGCCGCATCACCGCGGCAACGGTCCTGCACGGTGAGCGGAAGACGCGCGGCAACGGCCAAATTATCCAGATCGTGCGGCGGGATGCTGAAGTAGCATAGGAGTAGTATGCCGTTTAAGCGTGGAGCACCTAAGCCGTCTGGAAGTGGTCGCAGAAAGGGAACGCTCAACAGGATCACGGGTGAGGTTGCCGCGCGGCTCGCGGAACTGAGTTGTGACCCAATCGAGGGCATGGCAGCGATAGCAGCAGACACCCGGAATTCGGTGGAAGTCCGCGCCCGAATGTACGCGGAACTGGCGCAATACATCCACCCCAAACGGCGGGCGGTGGAAAGCAGACTGGTGGATTCTCAGGGAAAGGACCGCTACCCACTTGACCTTGAGAGCGTCCGGGCCTACTGTCAGAACGCGCCGTCCGGCGGCGAATAGGGAAGCGTGCCGCGCCGTCCCAGGGAGAAGGAACGCGGCAAAAAGCGACGGGTTTGTCATGCAACGGGTCCGTTGAATGACAAGTGGCGGGGTTGCGGCGGTGGGCTAGGCGATGATGCGGGCCTTCGCACAGAGATATGGTGGAGAGTGGCGGCTTACCGATTGCCGTTGGGCGCTTGGTGAACGCCGGAAAGGTTGCTTCCAGAATGAAGCGAGCGGGCATCGTTGTTATCTGTAGTCTGTTGCTTCTGGGGTGTTCGAAAGATCCGCGTAACGTTCGCATTACTGCGAAGAACAGGGATACCTTCATGGATGAGATCAAAGACATGAAGGGCTTCACCGTAGATGAGGCGCGACTCCTGGTAGCTTTCCAAATTCGGCGTGGCATGGGCAGTGCGTTGGGGGTGTCATCCGAGGACCCCGCCGGCAAGTCCGTTGGGGAACTGCTGGCCCAGCTAAAGAAGCAAGCTGCGGAGGAAAAGACAGAGGCGGACCGGCAGAAGCGGCTTGCTGAGGAGGCCAAGGCAAAGTCTGACGCCCTCGCGGCAGAGCTTCGAAAGAGCATCGATCTGACGGTTTATGAGAAGGGATTCGTACCGTCCGACATAATGGGCGGCAGGTTCCGCGACAAGATCACAATCAAGTGCGCGTACCAGAACAGTTCAACGAAGGACATTCGCGCGTTCCGTGGCACGGTCCAGTTTACCGACTTGTTCGGGTCCGAAATCTTCACAACCAGGCTGATGATCTCTGAGCCAATCGGAGCAGGCAAGAAGGGCAACTGGGATGGCGCGATTGAATACAACCAGTTTCATCGTCCACATGAGCAGCTACGGAACACCGAACTGAAGGACATGAAGGTCATCTGGATTCCCGAATCGGTGATCTTTGCCGATGGATCGAAGATCGGAACAAGCGAGTAGACGCAGACGCTAGGGCTTACCCTTCCTCGCGGGTTTTCGTTTTGCCTCTCGCGCAGCAACGGCTTTGCGGGCGCGCTCTGAACGCTGTTCGGGCGTCATGGTTTCGAGGGAGCGTTTCCCGCCGATCTTCCCGCCCTTCCTGCCCATTTCTCGCATCACTTCGGAGACGGTACGCCTGTCCATACCTCAAGTCTAAACCGCTTTAGATTTCTGAGCAAGGGCCGTCTTTTGTGCTTGACATCTAAAGCGCATTAGATGATAATAAAGACATGAAGGCAATCGGATACGTCAGAGTGAGCACGGAGAAGCAGGCGGACTTCGGCGTTTCGCTCGAAGCGCAAGCGGAGAAGGTCCGGGCCATGGCGGTGGTGCAAGGCGCGGAACTAATGGACGTAATCATCGATGCGGGCGAAAGCGCAAAGTCTCTGAACCGTCCGGGCATGGCGCGGCTCATGTCCCTGGTGGATGCCGGCGCGGTGGATGCCGTCATCATTGCCAAGCTGGATCGGCTCACCCGCTCCGTTGCGGACCTGGCCGAATTGCTGAAGCGGTTTGAAAAGCGCGGTGTGTCGCTGGTGAGCGTGGCCGATGCTCTGGACACCCGAAGCGCGGCGGGCCGTCTGGTGCTCAACATCATGGTGAGCGTGTCCCAGTGGGAGCGAGAAGCCATCGGTGAGCGGACGCGGGACGCCATGCACCACAAGCGGGCGAATGGGGAGCGGGTGGGGACGGTCCCCTTCGGATATCGCGCGGCGGCGGACGGCTTGCACCTGGAAGCGGACCCGGCGGAGCAAGGCATCCTGTCCCGCATCCGGGAACTGAAGGCGGCGGGCCGCACCACCCGGCAGATTGCGGACGAACTGAACCGGCAGGGCTTCACCACCCGGCGCGGGACGGCATGGCGGTTTCAGTATGTGGCGGAAGCACTCCGGGCGGCATAGGCGGGGTTTCTGTAGTTTTTGAAGGCGCGGCATGGGGGGAAAGCGGCAAGATTCGAGGGCGGGCATGAAGAAGCGGACGGGCAAGGCGAAGAAGGCGGGACCGAAGAAGGATCGGGCATGGTTCGCGCGGAAGGTGGCCGAATTGAAAGCCGAACTGGAGAAACTGCCGGCGGACCGGCAAGAGCAACTGAGGCGGGAACTGGAAGACGAAGGGGACCGGAAGCAATGACGAAACCGGCGGGTCCTTCCGGCGCGGTTGCTGTGCACGGGTATACCGATGGCACCACGGCGCTAGACACAGGGGCCAAAATCCACTTAACAGGTTTCCACTTCACGGGGGTTGTCAATGGCTGACGTGATTTCGAAGGCGGAGTTGGCGCGGGAACTGGACTTGTCCCGCGCGCGAATCTCGCAACTGTGCATGATGGGGCTTCCCGTCAGGCCGGACGGCAAACTGGACCGGGCGGAAGCCGTGGCATGGGTGAAGGCAAACGTCTGTTCGTGGCGCGGCGGCTGGTGGGGGGACCTTCGGCAGAAGGCCGGACGGCGGCGGGCGCCTATGCCGGCGGCTTCGCTGGCGGGCGGGCTGGAACTTGCCACCCTTCCCGAGCTTGGGGAACCGCCAGAGCTTCCCGACCCGATAGCGGAGATTGGCGAAGCGGCGGTAATCGAGTTCATGAACGACGTGCGGCGGACCGGAAACGTTGAGGGCTTCGCACGGATGGCTCTCCGCTTCGGGTGCACCATGCAACAGGCGTATGCCGTGGCGCGGTGGTTCGATCTGTTCATGGCGTTCTACTCCGTTCCGAAGGACCCGGAACGCGATTACATCCGGGTCCATGCGGAGCCGGACTGGAACCGAATGGCGGCGGAAGCGGGCACCACCGCGGACGTGGAAGCGTGGCGGGAATGGATGAATCGGCTTCTCGAAGAAGGGGAGCCGGGAAAGGCGGAAGCGTAGCATGGCGGTCTACAAGCGTGGCAAAATCTGGTGGTACAAGTTCTTCTGGAACGGGGAACCGATCCGGGAGAGCACGAAGCAATCGAACAAGCGGAACGCCGAACAGATGGAGGCGGCGCATAAGACTTCGCTTGCGAAAGGGGAAGTCGGCATCCGGGAGAAGAAGCCCGTCCCCACGCTTGAGAACTTCATGGACCGGGACTTTCTGCCGTTCGTCCGCACCACCAAAGCGCCGAAGCCGAATACGGTCCGCTTCTATGAGAACAGCGTGGCGAACCTGAAGGGCTACTCCAAACTGGCGGGCCTTCCCGTGGACCAAATCACGGCGGAGAATCTCGCGGGTTTCGTGGCGCATCGGCAAGCGGCGAAGGTTCAGGTATCGACGCTGAACCGGGACCTTGCCACGCTTCGGCGGGTCTTCCACCTTGCACAGGAATGGGGCAAGGTCTCCACAGTCCTTCCGCGCGTCCGGTTGCTTCCGGGTGAGAACCGCCGGGAAAGGGTTCTGACTGCTGAAGAGGAACGGAAGTACGTGGAAGCCGCTACCAGCGTGGGGCACGGGCTGAGTGAGGGATACCGGGTTGCACTCGAAGGCATCCGGGCGACGAAGCGGGGCCAGCAACCCAAGCAACCGGACGCCTTTCTTCTCCGGGATGCCGTCACGGTCTTGATTGACTGCGGGCTGAGGCCGGAGGAATGCTTTCGGCTGAAGTGGTTGGACAGCATCCGGGACGGGGCGATTGAGATTCACACCGGGAAGGGACGCGGTTCCCGGCGGCGCAGTCCGGCTTCACCGAGGGTGCTTTCGGTCCTGGAAATGCGGCGGGCCGGCGCCGTGTCCGAATGGGTCTTCCCGGCTGAAACCAGGAGCGGGCATATCGAAGCATCCACGCTGAAGAAACAGCACGCGGCGGCGCTGAAGGCGTCCGGGGTGGCGCCGTTCGTCCTGTACACCTTCCGGCACACCTGCATTACCCGATGGGCGAAGCACATGGACCCGTTCACCCTTCACGTTCTGGCGGGCCACACCGACATGAACACCACGAAGCGGTACGTTCACCCGAGCGATGCGGACATTCTCGAAGCAATGGAAAAGGTGCGGGGTGGGCACAGAATTGGGCACAATCCCGAAAGCGCTAATTCCGAGGGAACGCGGGAAAGGCCCGCAATTCAGTGAGGATGAAGAGGTTAGATGGAGCCACCCTCCGGGCTTGAACCGGAGACCTGCTGATTACGAATCAGCCGCTCTACCAACTGAGCTAGGGTGGCCCGTCCTCTTGATTCTAGCCACTTGCGCCGGATTCCGCAATGCGGGGCGATCCGCGCCAGCCCGCGAAAAAGGCAATGCGGCTGGGCAGGACGAGAGCTAGCGGGAGTTTACTGCCAACTCCAGGCGCATAACCCCGGCCCTCGATTAACGTATTGAAAAACCACGACTTGTGCGGACCCTCGCGCGCAACCTGCGTATTACCCTAGTCAAGAGCTGTTTGCTGCTTTCATGCTTCATGCCTATTGATCCAGGAAAGGAGGTGTCGTATAGTTGTATTACCCTATATGGCAAGCCTCATCGCGAAGAAGAAGGGCAACCAGCTCTACTACTACGTCGTCGAGTGCGCCCGCGTCGACGGCCAGCCCCGAATCGTCCATCAGACCTACCTCGGTTCCGCGGACAAGGTCGCCGCCTTGGTTCGCGACCACTCCGCTCCGGTACCTTTGTCCGCCACCATGCGGGATTTCGGCCTGCCCGGCGCCCTTTGGTTGGCTGCCCAACAAACCGGCGTCTTCGAACTGCTTCAGCAACTTTGGCCCCAGCCTCGTTCCGGGCCCTCGGCCGTCCACTACCTGCTCCTGGCCGCCATTCATCGCATCTGCCAGCCAGGCCCCAAGACCGAAGTTGCCGATTGGTACGACCGCTCGATCCTGCAGCCGCTCTGGGGCTTTGCCTCGGAACGATTCTCCTCCCAAGCCTTCTGGGATTGCTTCGACACCCTGGCCCCGGAGCGGCCATCCCAGGGAGCCTGCGACGAACTGGAGCAGGCTCAACTGCGTCTGGTTGGGTTATGGAAGCAGAAGCAGATCCTCAGCCGGCGCTTGCTGGGCTACGACACCACCAACTTCTACACCTACGTGGCCAGCACCAACACGCAGAACCATCTGGCGCAGCGGGGCCACAATAAGCAGGGCCGGCACAACTTGCGCCAGGTGGGACTCAGCTACGTGTTGGATGGCGAGCATGGCCTGAGTTTGTGTCACCACGTCTATGCCGGCGACATACCGGATGTGGAGGAGTTCTCGGTCTCGTTGGCGCGCATGTTGGACATGCTGGATCAAAATCGGATCGCACGGGACACGGTCACTCTGGTGTTTGACAAGGGCTCGGCGGCCTTGGCCAATACGGTGGAGTTGGAGCAGTCGCAAGTGGGATGGATCGCGGCGCTGCCTTGGAATCAGGCCCCCGAGGAGTTGCGCGAACGGCCGCTGGATCGGCTTCCCACCTGCAACAGCGATCAACCCGGCGTACATGCGGCGGGCGAAAAGACGCTGGTGCACGGCAAAGAGTACTTTTGCGTGGTGAAGTACTCGGCTTCCTTCGCGGGCGAACAGCTACAGAGTGTGACCACCGGCGTCAGCAAGGTCCTGCAATACCTGCGGCGTTTGTCCGTGGATCTGAGTAAGCCCAGGGCGCGTTGGACCGAAACCCAGATTCGCAACAAGATTCAGCGCTGGCTGTCGGCGCAATTCATGGCTGAGCTAATTCACTACCAACTGGAGTCGAAGAACGGGCAGTGGCATCTGCAATTCGATTTTGATCACGCCGCATGGCTGCGCCTGTTGGCCCACCGGTTGGGTCGAACGGTATTGCTCACCAACCGCGTGGACTGGAGCGCGGAGGAGATCGCCGCTGCCTACGCTGGCCAGCAACAAGTCGAGCAGGTATTTCGCGGTCTCAAAGATGGGGAGTGGCTGGGCTGGGGTCCCATGCATCACTGGACCGACAGCAAGATCCGGGTGCACGCGTTCTATTGCATGCTGGGCATCTCTCTGCTTCAATACGTGCACCACCAGGCACAGGCGGCATGGGCTGGCATCTCCACCGAGCAATTATTGCAGGAGTTGCGCCAAATCCAGGAATTCGTACTCCTCTACCCGCCGCAAGGCGAAAAGGGGCCGAACCGAATCGCCACTGTACTCTCCAAGCAGACTCTGCCGCAACTGGCACTGGCGAAAACGCTGGGCTTGGAACAACTCCGTATTACCCCGCGTGGGTAATACGCGGGCCTGCTCGTAACCCGTTCCGGAAACAACTGCTTATACCTTTGTTCCGGCCATTCCCAGTAAACTCCCGCTAGCCGAGCGGCTCCGTTTTCGAGCGAGGGTTTTCCTCTCAACTTGAACAGCGGCAGGAATCTCAAGGACCGGTTCGGCTTGGGATTGTCGAGTTGGCCGGGTTCGCGGGGAGTCGGGCCGCCCTCACGCCATCAGGAACCCGCCGTTCACCTCGATCACCTGCCCCTGGACGAACCGCGCGCCATCCCCCGCCAGAAACACGATCACCTCGGCCACCTCTTCCGCCGTCCCCAACCGCCCCATGGGCGTGGCCGCGCGCACCGCGTCCAGCATCGGCGCCGTCGAAAACACTCGGTGATACTCGGTATCGATGGTGCCCGGCGACACCGCGTTCACGCGGATGCCGTGCGGCGCGAACTCCCTGGCCAGCCCCTTGGTCGCCGCCGACAGCCCCGCCTTGGCCGCCGCGTAAGCCAGCGCGCCGATCCCGCCGCCCGTCCGCGCCGCCACCGACGAGACGTTGACGACCGCCCCGCCGCCGCGCTCCACCATCCCCGGCAGTACCGCCTGCGCCAGGAAAAACGCGCTCGTCAGGTTCAGCTTGAGCACCCGGTCCCAAAGCTCCTCGGTAAACTCCAGCACGCGCGTCCGCTCCACCAGCCACCCGGCGTTGTTCACCAGTATGTCGATGGGCCGGTCCCTGATCGCCCGCGCCACCTCCCGCACTCCCGGCGCCACGCCCAGGTCGCCCTGCAGAATCTCGCCCGACCCGCCGCCCGCGCGGATTCGCTCCACCACCTCAGCCGCCTCCGCCTGCCGCCGGTTATAGTGCGCGATGACCTGCGCGCCCCGCGAACCGAAAGCCAGCGCCGTGGCGAGCCCGATGCCGCTGCTGGCTCCCGTCACCAGCGCCGTCTTGCCGTGAAACGTCTGTGCGATGTTTTCCATGGTGTCCTGAGTGTCCGACTATTCCGGCGGTCTGGCCCTCCGCGCTGCATCCTCGGCCAGGAGTTCGTCGAGCAGCGCCTTCGAAGCCCGAAAATTAGTTTCCGCCAGCCGGGATATCGCCTCGGGCAGGTCCACATGCCCTTCGATCGCGGCCGCTCGAAGCACGCCCAAAGTTCCGGTGTTCGGTATGCCGCGCCGCGAGGCTTCGCGTCTCCCGGCGGCTTCATCGATCAAAAGCAACGCATCCGGCTCCGATTCAGCCAACAGAATCGCGGACCTTTCTCCCTCGTCCAAATGGGACAGCGTCGAGTCCTTGGCAACCGGGGCCTGCCGGATTTCGATCCACTCGGGCAGTTGCGTGGCCCACGCCCTTACTGGGGATGGAGCGCCAGCCGCCGCCAGTTCGAAAACAACCTCGGCCGGGATCGCGACTCTGCCGTACAACCGCGGCAACACCTGAACCGCGTCAACGAGAACCAGGTAGTTTATAGGCGAGGTATCCGCAACAACCAGGTTCATCTCGACCCCGCAAGCGCGGTTTCGGTATCCCGGCGGATGTCCTCCATGTTCAGATCGAGGAAGACGCGGTGGGCCTTCAGGAACCCATCCATCTCGTCCCGCGATTCGATTCCCAGCAGCCTCCGGGCCTGGGACACGGTCAGCTTCCCGTCTCTCACGCCTTCCAAGGCAACTGCCTCGATGGCCGCGCGGGTCACGCCACTTTCATCCGCTGCCAGCAGACGCGCAACGTCCTCCGGAATGTCCAAATGAACCTGCATGGGTACCTGCATCCATGATATTACCTTCCCGGGCTGTCCATAATCCCCCAGAACGGCCAGCCCGCCGCGCCCGCCGCCCTCTCAGGGGTGTCAGCGCACTGGTCTAATCCATGGTCCTGTGGCCCCGTATGGCGCTCCAAGACCCATCACAGCCGACGCTGAAATGGTCGGGTCACTTGGCAACCGTCCTGTGGACAGGCCCACAACGGTTTCCCATCCTCCGCCATCAGAAACATGTACACCGGCTCGGAGTTGTGGCGGCACTGTGGCTTCAAGCTTGGAACACCCTGATTGATGTATTCCTCTGGTTTCGCCCAAAAATATCCCCTCCCCGGCGAGTAGGATCTGTAGCAGTCCGGGTTCTGGCAACGAAGAGCATCCTCCTTCCATGCCTCTTGCTTCAACTCATCAAGAGCGATTCTGGCATCTTGGAGTGGGGTTGAATCGTGGACATCACATACGGCAAGGCTCATTTGCATCGGTCTGGCACCCTTTCCTACAACTCGGCTATTCGTGCTTCACGTCTCCATGTCAGCTCGGATTGCTGGATTAGTCAAGCACACCATTGCCCGAACGAGGGGTGGTAGGGTCCAACCGGAGAATAGCGGGCGTTCCATCCCTGGGCACGGCAAGTTTCTCCGCTTCAGTAACTTGTGAGCTCGCTTCAGATAGGCTTCCTGCCAAACTGGGAAGAGAGGGGAACACACGGGAGGCTGACGGATGCGGAGAGCGGACGCTGGACACCGAACTGGCAGTTTGCATCTCGAACTGGTGGTACACTGCTTCCGGATGACGACTTATATCCTAGGTGCTGGCGCCTCAGTTCACGCCGGGTACCCTCTCTGTATGGACCTTTGGTCCAAGTTGGCTGCCTGGGCCGGGACCGAACACGCGGAGCCCGAGTACCTGGATTCGGTTAATACTGTTGCCCGGCTGAACGGCCCACTTGTGGACGTGGAGAGGATATTCACGGACCTCGATCTCGGTCGGGGCGCCTTCCGCCAACTGACGAGTGGCCGGCGGCAGAGGCTCGAAGGGGGAATCCGCCGGTGCCTCAGGGCCTTTCTCCTGAGCATTCGGCTGCAGAACCTTCCGGCGCCTTTGTACGCGAAACTCGTGACCACAGTCGATAAGGGCGACGCGTTTGTCACGTTCAATTACGATGTTGCGTTAGAGAACGCGTTGATCCGCGCCCAGAGGTTCCGTGTTCGCGATGGTTACGGTCCCAGCTTAGAAGCGGATTGGGATGAGCCGAGTTCGGATGTGACCGTGCTGAAGCTGCACGGCAGCATTAACTGGATCGGCTCACTGTTCGGCGGAGCCAGGGGTGGGCACCCTGGTTCGTTCCATAACAGCCTCGGCCAGCGGCCATTTGTCGACAACATGGACTGTGCGTTCCCCGATTACCCAAAGAACGTCCTCGATAGGAACTTCCCGGGCGGAGGCATCCTGGAGGGATGGACCACACTCGTCCTGCCCACCTACGAGAAGAAGTTCATGGTTGAAACTTCTATCGGTCCTGAATGGACCCACTTCTACGAGTCCCTCTGGTCACAGGCTGCCGGGTTCTTGAAGAGGTCGGAGCGGATTGTCATAATCGGCTACAGCATGCCGACCGCTGATCGCGATGCCGGCGCGCTGCTCCTTTCCGGCACCAACAAGCACGCGGAACTATTCCTCTGCTGTGCGTCCTCGAACGTGAACTTGGGCACTCGCTTCGGCGAACACGGTTTCTCCCGGGTTCATCAAACCGGGGGTTTTGAAGACTGGCTCGGTCGAGCGGGAACGCACAGATAGCATCGACGTGATCAAGGCCAGTCTAGGGAGCCCTGGACGCGCGCCGGGCTTCCCGAGATGGCTTCGGCGAAACTGCTGGCCGTTCCCCCCTTGCTGACATCCAGTCTGCTCAGTGCCCCAGCACCGGTGCCGGTTTGGCCCGCGCCTCGTCGATGATTCCAGCCGCGCGACGGCCCGCTCTCCCGGCATTCCGGGCGCAGCCCGGTCCGACTTGCGGCCCGCTTGAGGATCGAAGGTCAACCAGACCAAGTCGCCGGAATGCGGCACATAGTCCGCACTCACCGGGACTCGTCGCCGGCAACACGTCCCCAGTCCGTCTCCCGGTGGCGATTCTTCGGGTTGATCTGGGAGACCAGTTCAGAAAGGGCAGACCTTCGCCGGGTCGGGAGCAGCATGATCGCGCCATTTCCGTCGAGGGCCAGCGCCACCGAATCCCCTTCACTCAGCTTGGCCTGCTTGGCTACATCCCGCGGGATCCGGATTGCCAGGCTATTCCCCCATTTTGAGACCCTTGCCTCGCTTCGCATACTTACCTAGTTCGACTATACACGCGATCCAAGCTGGACGCAGGCGGGCGCAGCCGAATCCCCCCTTACTGAATAACCAGGTTCGCTCTCTGAAACGCGAACTTACGCCCCGCCTCATCCACCACATTAAGCTGACAGACGTAGTTACCCGGCGGCACCGTCTTCAGCGGCACCTGTAGCTGCACCGGCGTGGCGTTAGGCCGCGTCGTAACCTGCGCCGTGGCCGTCACCGGCGCCGATTCGAACGTCTTCAGCCCCTTTTGGTTAAACAGGCTCATCGTCACCGCCACCCGCCGGTTAGCCGGCGCCGCCGGGTCGGGCGCGGCGTCATATACGTCGAACGCCACATACATGTTCTGGTTGCGCCGGAAAACCCGCGTAATACTGGGCACGATCTTCTCGTCGCCGAAGATCAGCGGGTCGGCCTCCACCGTCTTCCGGTCCGACCTCTCGGCCGCGCCCACCACCGCTTTCAGCGCCTCCTTCTGCCCGCTCCAGATCACCGAGCTCGTCTTCAGCGTCATGGAATCCGCCGCCAGATCCGGCACCACGAAGCGCGTGTCGAAGGTGCCCATCTTGCCCGACTGGTTCTCCCGCACCAGGAAACGCAGCCGGTAACGGCCCGGCGCCAGCGTAAACCCGGCGTCGTAGTGGAAGCTCCGGCTGGCCAGCGTCTCCTTGCTGGCCGCGTCCAGGTGCACCTTGATATTGTCGCGAACGTAGCCCACCTGCGCTTTGCGTTCGTTCAGCACGTTGCCGATGAAATCGAACTCGGTCTCGCCGCCGCTCTTCAAGTCCTTTAACCCGATCAACGACCCCGGCACCTTCACCGAAATCGGCACGAAGTAAGCCGTCGCCGAAATGCGAAAGTAGTCGATCTCCAACGCCAGTGGAATCTCCGTCACCGGGTCGGCCGCCGAGAGCGCTTCCTGTAACTTCATCTCCTTATCGCCGGCAGTGAACTTGCCCCACACTTTGTCTGCATAGTAACCGGGCCGCGCTTCCAGCTTAGCCGTCGTATTGTTGTTCAGCTTGACGGTTATCTTGCGGTACTTGCCGTCCAGCGCCATGTTGGTTGTGTAGTAACCCAAGATGTAATAGCTGCGGAACTCCTGCTGCGCCTGCACGATTCCGAGCGAAAGATCGTTGCTGTCCAGGAACGCCTTCCCCCCGGTATCGCTGGCGATCGTAACCAGCGTCTCCTGCGAATTGTTGATGCTCGATCGCTGCGAGTTGTACTGCGATCCGCTGTAAACGCCGCTCCCGCGCGACGCCGCGCTCGATGCCGCCCCGCCCGGAGGGTCGCCCATCAGTCCGCGCGCGTCTATCGGGAAAATGGACACGTTGGCCTTCACCGCCGCGTTGATGGAAGCCTCTAGTTGCGCCTGGTTATCCACCCCGGTCTTGCTGATGCCGCCCGTGATATAGATCAGCACCTTCTTCTCCGGCAGCTTGGCCAGCTTCTTGACGGCGTCTTCGATGGCCGCCAGTTTGCGGTCAGTATTGAATATGTTGAACTCGGTTTCGTCGGCCACGAACGCCGCGCCGGTATCTTCGCTGTCGTCGTCTCCGGTATCGGCCATCGCCGCCAGATCGGTCATGTCGCCGATAGGCAGGTTCTCGATCACCGTCTTAAGCTGGTCGCGGTCGGCCGTGAAATCGGTCTTCACCTGCACGGTCGTGGTGAACAGTAGAATGGCCACCATGTCGGAAGCCGTCATCTGCTTGTCCAGAAACTTCAGCGCCGAGTCCTGCGCGCGAAGCTGGTCGGGTATCGCCATGTTGGAGAAATCGAAAAATAACACCAGCAGCCGCTTATCGTGATACTGCACCTTACTCGGCGCATTGGCCGCCGGCACCGAGATAGTGGTCTTGGGATCTTCCGGCAGCGCCTTCTGATCTTCCAGTGTGGGCGCCTCGGGCGGCGGCGCCGGCTCCAGGCTCAGCTTCTGTAACTCGAACACCGAGATCTTCTGCGGCTTGCCGTCTTCGAGAACGCTGAAGTCGCTCTCCTTCAGGTTTTCGATTACCCCGCCCGTCTTATCCTTTACCGTCACATCCACGATCACCAGGTTGGCGCTGGTATCGAAGCGCGCGGTCCCGTCCTGGGCCTGCGGTTGCGGCTGCGCCGGCTTGGGGGGCTGTTGCTGGCCGAGCGCGGCCACGGCAAGAAATGCGACGATTCCCTTGATCCGCATGGTTAGAAATTGAACCTCATCACCAGAGTTACGTTGCGCGTTGCCGATGCCGAGGTTGCCACGCCGAATGTCTGGCTCCCCACCGTGGTCCCGAACCCCGTAATCTCCACGTGGTTCAGAACGTTGTTGGCCTGAATCCGCAACTGCAGCGTCCGCCGGCTTTCCCCGAACCGCCAGGCGCGGTTCAGCGTGCCGCTGGTGGTCCATATGGTCGGTCCCATGATCGTGTCGCGCCCCGCGTCGCCGTAAGTCCCCGGTGTTGGCGTGGTGAACGCCGCCGTGTTAAAGTACGGGCTCTGGCTCCCCGCCAGGTCGCCGATGGGCAATCCCGTCGCTTCTGCCCGCAACTGGCCGTTGATGGCGTGTGTCACCGACGACCCCGAAATCAGCGCCGTGTGTGGGTTGCCCGAATGCAGGTTGATCGATCCGTTCAGCGTCCAGCCCCGCAGCACCTTGGCCTCCCAAGTCTCGTTGCGCCAGAACCCGTGAATACCCACCGGTGCCGACAAGGTGTAGTTGAACGACAGGTTTTGCCGCTGGTCAAAGCTCGATAGGCCCCGCTCGGCTTTCCAATCGGTGGGGTCCTGGATGACGGTCCCGCCCGTCGAGGTGAAACTGGTGGCATCGTCGATCGATTTCGAGAAGCTGTACAACACCGATGCCCCCATTCCACGCGCGAACCGCCGCGTCAGCCGCAACTGGCCCGAGTTGAAGATCGAGTTGCCGCCGTTGGTGGCGTAAAGAAATCCCGTCGCCTGGGCGGCCGTGGGCGTGGTCGTGGTTGCGGTATGAGTTTCCACCCCCGGAGGCACCGCCAGTGGCGCCAGTTCCATGTCGAGCCCCGTGCCCTTAGTCCCGATGTATTCGATCTCCGCCAGCAGATTCCCCGGCAGTGTCTGCTGCAGCGCCATGGCCCAAGTCTGGGCGTACGCCAGGTGCCAGTTCTTATCCACCGCGAAAGTGTTGGTTACCAGGCCCGGTGTCGAAGGGAACCCGTTCTGAATAGTCAGCAGATCCGACAGGCTGGTGCTGAGCGTCGCCGTAGCGAAGAACGGCGGCGCCGAGGCCAATCGCGAAGCTATGGTGGGATACGCCTGCCCCGTATACAATATGCTGTACCCGCCGTGGATCACCCGGCTGTGTTTCTGCGACGGCTTCCAGGAGAAACCCAGCCGCGGCGAGAAATTCTGCGGGTCTCCGTTGACCAGGCTGGCAGGGTATCCCGCCGCGCCCGGAGTAACCACCGAATAAGTGGTCATCCCCGGGCCGCTGACTTCCAGGTTGGCCAAACGCCCCTGCAATTCCGTGTACGGAGCGAAGTACTCCCAGCGAAGGCCCAGGTTCAGCGTCAGTCCCGCCGATACCCGCCAATCGTCCATGGCGAAGGCGTTGGCGTACCAGCCCCGGTAATAGTCGGCGTAGTTATTGGACTTGCTCAGTCGCAACGAACTGCTCTGCGGATACCCCAGCAGGAAATCCGCCAGGTCGAATCCCGTGCCCGCCACCACGTTCCCGTTGGCGTCGATCTGGCTCGTCACCAGCCCGCCGAAGCTGTAAGACCCGCGCGCCCCCGAATACGAAATCGGATTGCTCTGCATCCGCCGGTACCCGAAACCGAAACTTAGGTTGTGCTTACGCTGCGCCACATAGGTGATGGTGTCGGTGAAGTTCGTGGTCTGGCTGCGGCTCAGCGAAGCCGTCGAGTCGCTCATCCCCGCGAAGTTCGTAAACGAAATACCGGGTGGCCCGTAGTTGATGGGCGATTCGTCCGTGCCCGTGATTCCCAGGTTGGCCGCAATATTGGCGCCGTACGCGAAAAACGGCGTCGTCTTACTGAGGTTGCGGCTGAAGGTGAGGTTCGCGCTGTTGTTAAACCGGGGCTTGAAAACGTGCCGCCACCCCGCGCTGGAACTCAGCCCATATCCGCTCCCGGTGTCGGTGAAGCCGAAGATGTTGCTCTTACTGGTGGAATCGTTCCCGCTGTACTGCTGATTGAAAGTTAGCGTGTCCTTGGTGGTTACCGGTCCATTCAACCGCAGGCCGATCGAATGGGCCTCACTGGGGCTGGCGACAGCCACCGAGTAATTCTGTATGATGCCCGGATACAACTGCGCCGGGTAGTAACCCAGCAACGCCGCCGAGGCCGCGTTGATGCGCGTAGCCGGGAGCACGTTCCCCGGAAACGGCGCTCCTCCCAGCGGGTCGAAGATGGAAACCGGCTTGCCGGCCAGCAGCGCGCTCGAAAAATCGCCCATCCGCTCGGCCGGATTAGGAACCGTGGACGACAAGTTAGTCGCGCTGTGATTATGCCGGTAAGTCAAGTTCAGATACACGAACCAGTTCTTCTGCACCGTCACCAGGTGCGGAATCTGCAACGGCCCGCCAATGTTACCCGAGATGTTCTGACTCGCCGACGAGGGCTTCTGTAAATGGTTGCCGTTGAGCGCGAACGGAGCCGCGTTCAGCGACGAGTTGGTCACTGTGGCGCTGATCGACCCGGTATAGGGAGCCTGCTGATTTCGCCGCCGGTTGCCGAATGCCGCAAACTGCCCGCCGAATGGAGCGCCACGCCCGCCCCGGCCAGCCGCGCCACCACCGCCTCCGCGGCCACCGCCTCCTCCGCCGCGTCCACCGCCTCCGCCAAACCCGCCACCTCCACCACCGCCACCGCCACCGCCCGCTCCTCCGCGCCCGCCGCCGCCTCCCAGTCCGCCGCCCGTATCCGCGCCGAATCCGCTAATGGCGCCGGCCGCGCCGAATCCGCCCATCCCCAGTCCATCGGCGCTCTCAAATCCCGCTCCCGCCAAACTCGCGCCCAGCATGTCCAGACTCGTGCTCTGCCCGCCCGGCCCGCCGGGTCCGCCCCGGCCTCCGCCCTGCCGCATCATCCGCGCCATGTCGTCCGACGCCGCTCCCAAACCGCCGCTCACGCTGCCAGCGATGGCGAGATCGCCCAAGGCGCCGCTATCCGGCGACGCGGCGCCCATGTCGCCGGCCGCAGCCAGATCCTGCGCTCCCAGTTCCGTGGCGTTCACCGTGACATTCTGAAACCCCGGCCCCTGCCCGTTCATCCCGCGTCCCGCGCGCCCTTGTCCACCCGGCTGGCCGTTCTGCGCCTGCTGTCCGCCACCGCGGCCCTGGCCCATGCCGCGCCGCCCGTAAACGCCGCGATCCCGCGCAGCGGTGGCGGCGGCCGCTGCCGGGGGCGCCGCCGCCGTCGCTGCGGTCGATGCCGCTGCCGTGGGTGCCGGCTTAGGCGGTTCCTCGCCCGGCTTCAACGGATTGCTCGCCGACCCGGGCTCGCCCGCGCGCGGCATCTCCAGCGTCCACTCGCGCGCGGTCGGCTCCGTCGAAATCGTGACCTCGGCCCGCCGCGGCAGGAAGCCGAACGACATCACTTCCACTTCCCACACACCCGGCGTGAGTTCCAGCGCGTACCGCCCGTTTTCGTCGGTGAAAGCGGACACCTTCGCCCCGCCTTGTCGTGCGGTGACAGTGGCGCCGGGAACCAATTGGTCCGCCGCGCGGACCGTACCGGTGAACTGGCTGGCCGAAAGCAATCCGGAACCCAGCAGGATGGCAGCAATCAGATAAGTGCGTTTCACGGAGACCTATATCTCTGGTTCAGCCGGGAAGCCGGCGAAGTTCCCCTTTATAATCAATACTTGGGCTCGCGGTTCAGGGCGCATTTCCGCACTAAGGAAGATGGTTTCCTTCGCTCCGACGTTACAGGGCGGGCACTTCCAGCCACGCCCCGCGCCGCCACGATTCCATCCCGATGGCCGCCAATTGCACTCCCTTGGCGCCCTCCAGCAGGTTCCAGCGGAACGGTTCGCCAATCACCACATGTCGCAGGAACAGCTCCCACTCCACCCGGAACGCGTTGTCAAACTCCCGCGGCTCCGCCACCTTTTCCCATCCGTCGAAATAGTGTAGCGGACTCTCCACATCCGGGTTCCACACCGTTCGCGGCGTCGCCCTGTACGCCTGCGTCCAGCACTCGCGCAACCCCGCCACCGCCGACCCCTCCGTCCCGTCCACCTGCAGCGTCAACAGGTCGTCGCGCCGCACCCGCGCGCACCACGACGAGTTGAAGTGCGCCACCGCGCCGCCCTCCAGCGCAAACGTGGCGTAGGCCGCGTCTTCCGCCGTGCACTCGTATGCCTCGCCCGCTTCGTTCCACCGCTGTGGAATGTGCGTCGCGCCCAGGCAACTCACCGCCGTCACCTTGCCGAACAGGTTGTCCAGTACGTACCGCCAGTGGCACAGCATATCGAGAATGATGCCGCCGCCATCCTCCTTTCGATAGTTCCACGATGGCCTCTGCGCCTGCGCCCGGTCGCCCTCGAACACCCAGTAGCCGAATTCGCCGCGCACCGAGAGGATGCGCCCGAAGAACCCCTCGTCGCGCAACTTCGCCAGCTTCACTAGTCCCGGCAGCCACAGCTTGTCCTGCACCACGCCGTGCTTCACGCCCGCCGCCCGAGCGCGGTCGTATAGATCCAGCGCCGTTGCCAGATCTCCCGCCACCGGCTTCTCGCAGTAGACGTGCTTCCCCGCCGCGATCGCCCGCCGCACGCATTCCGCGCGCCTGTCGGTAGTTTGTGCGTCGAAGTACACGGAGTAGCTCGCATCGCCCAGCGCCGCCTCAAGATCGGTGGTCCAAGCGAGGCCGCCGAACTCCTCCGCAATCGCCCGCAGTTTGCCCCCATTGCGTCCCACCAGCAGCGGCCGCGGCATGATGGATTCGCCCCCGCCCAGTTGAATACCGCCCTGCGCCGCAATCGCCGCCACGCTCCGCCGCAGGTGCTGGTTCAGCCCCATGCGCCCCGTGACGCCATTCATGATGATGCCAACCTCATGGATCATGCCGTCTCCGCGCATCGCCGCCGCTACCTCCCGCTGCCTACGAAGGTACCATCCTCTTATGTACTACCATCTGTCACATTCTCCGCCCGCCGCACCCCTCCCTTGTGGGGCAGGCTGTCAGCCTGCGGCGGGTTGTTAACCCGCCTTCCGATCTGTCAACCAGCGCCGCAAATAGGAATTTCCGGTTATGGCCGCGTCGCCATGTGGGGGAGGTTGTCAACCGGCCCGGCGAGCGGAGCTCGCCTGCGCGGGGCACCCAACCCGCCCCTGGAAGCCCCAAGTTCTCGCGTGCGCCCGCGCCCGCTACAATGTCCTTCGGAGGAACCATGCCGAAAACCCGCCGCCGTTTCCTAAGCTATGCCTCCACCGCGCTCATGACCACGGCCGCCGCGTGCCGCAAGTCCACGCCCGGCTCCGCATCCCCTCAACCCGGCGCCCCACCCGCCTTCGGCACTTCGCCCGACGTCGGTCCACCGGTTTCGCCCGCCACCTTCGCCGAAGCCGAAAAACTCGTCCAATTCGAACTCAGCGCGCCCGACCGCCAGGTGGCAGCCGGCAACTGGGCCAAAATGATGGCGCCCCTCTATGAGCGCCGCACCGGCCCCCGCAAAGTTCCCTTGCCTCCGTCCGTGGCTCCCGCCTCGCGCTGGATCCCCGCGCCGCCGATCCCCTCAGCCGATCGCTTCATCCGCACCGCAATCCCACCAGGTCCGCTTCCCGCCTCCGATCCCGACATCGCCTTCGCCCCGCTTTCCCGCCTGTCCCGATGGATCGAAACCCGCCAGCTCACCTCCGAGCGGCTCACGCGCCTCTACCTCGACCGCCTGCAACGCTTCGACCCGCGCCTCCGTTGCGTCATCACGCTGACGCGCGATCTGGCTCTCTCGCAGGCCCGCCAAGCCGACCGCGAAATTGCAGCCGGCCATTACCGCGGACCGCTCCACGGCATACCCTGGGGCGCCAAGGATCTGCTCGACACCTCCGGCATCCCCACCACCTACGGCGCCGAGCCCTACCGCAACCGCGTGCCTGCGCAGGATGCCGCCGTGGTGAAGCGCCTGCACGATGCCGGAGCCATCCTGGTCGCCAAGCTGAGCCTCGGAGCGCTCGCCCTCAACGACGTCTGGTTCGGCGGCCAGACCATGAACCCCTGGCTCCCCGAGGAAGGCTCCTCCGGCTCTAGCGCCGGCCCCGGTGCCGCCGTCGCCGCCGGCCTGGTCGGTTTCGCCATCGGCAGCGAGACCGAAGGCAGCATCGTCAGCCCATCCATGCGCTGCGGCATCACCGGTTTGCGCCCCACCTTCGGCCGCGTGCCTCGCTCGGGCGCCATGACGCTCTGCTGGTCGCTCGATAAACTCGGACCCATGACCCGCGCCGTCGAGGACGCGCTCCTCGTCCTGCAAGCCATCTCCGGCCCCGACCCTGACGACGTCTCGAGCGTGCCCAGCCGCCTCGAGTTCGATGCCGCCGCCCCCGCCGCCGGCCTCCGCGTCGGATACTTCCCCGCGTGGATGAAGGAAAGCCCCGCCACCGAAGTCGATCGCCACGCGCTCGATGTCGCGCGAACCCTCGGTATGGTGCCCATCGAAGTGTCTCTCCCCGACTGGCCCTACGACTCGCTCAATCTGATCCTCTTCGCCGAAAGCGCCGCCGCCTTCGAGGACCTCACTCTCGCCGGCGGCCTCAAGCAACTCAAGTCCCAGGTCCCCGATGCCTGGCCCAACCTCTTCCGCCAGGCCCGTTTTCTCTCCGCCGTGGATTTCGTGCAGACCGACCGCTTCCGCCGCCGTGTGGCCGAGGAAATGGCGCGCCTCTTCTCGCAGGTGGATCTTCTGCTGGTCCCATCGCTGCGCGACGAAATGCTGACCATCGCCAATTTCACGGGCCATCCCTCGCTGACCCTTCGTGCCGGCTTCGTGGAAGTTTCCGAAGCCCGCAGCGACTGGGCCCCCGACCCCGCGCATCCCTTGCCCCGCTTCTCACCTCCGCGCCGTGTGCCCCACGGCATCACCCTCGTCGGACGCCATTTCGACGAAGGCACCCTGGGCCGCGCCGGCCTCGCCTTCGAACGCGCCCTGAACGTGTCCGCCGAGCGCCCCGCCGGCTTCTCCTGAAACTCCACCGCCCATCGCGTAACGTCGCGAAACCCGGGGACAGACGAGACCGTCCCAAGGCGCGCACGATACCCCGGACAAACACACCTTGTCTGCTGCGCCGCGTGGACGGTCCCGTCTGTCCCCGGTTTCCACCCCGTCCGTGGACTTCCGCTTCTCGCGGGTGGGGCATGGCGATCTGGATGATGCGGTCCACCCGGCGGAATCCACCCATCGCGTCCCCCGCCGCCGGCGCGCTTCCCTTCCGCCCCCGCGCACATCTCATGCGAAGTCCTACCAGCTACAATGTGCTGGGAGTCAATCTGCAATGTTTCTTTCATTGAAGGCGTCCTTTCGTGCGTTCCCGATCCTGCTTCTTGCTTGGGGAATCTCCTTCACCGCACTGGCACAGCCGGAGGCCGGGGCTTCGTTTCCAACGGCCTCTTCGCGCCGCGCAGGGGATCAACCCGCTCCTCCGCCGCCGTCGGCCAACTACCGCGCCGTGCAGCAGCGCCTGGCCACGGGATGGAATACCTGGGACACAAACAGCGTGATTACCCAGGTGCTGCTCCCCGAGGGTCTGGCCATTCATGTGGGCTTGAAGCACAACGCCACACTGGGCGGCGATGCGTTTCTCGGCGACGCTCAAATCGGCCGCCTGCAAGCCGGCGCCGAGCAGGTGGTTCCCGGCCCGCATGCCTGGGATGGCAGCTACACCGATCTGAGTGTCACCTGGAAGGGCCACAGTTGGCGCATCCAGAGCGCGCACGATGCGGAAGATGTGGTTCTGCTCGCCACGCCTCTGCCATCCAAGCCAATCTCCGCGCTGCCTCCCACGCTGGTGGTCTCCGTCAATTTCCTCTGGAACCGTCCCGGCACGGCCTTACGCCGCGCGGATTTCATCGAGACCCACGGCGCCTCGGGCCTCGTTCCCGTGTACTGCACCTGCAACCCACCCACCGCCCATGCCGAAAGCGACGACTACGCCGACGTTCCCGTCGCGGCACCCTACTTTTCCGTGGACTTCACGGCGCCGGCCGGTATCGCCACGGGACGGCGACGCACCGTGGCCGAGATTCAGGCCATCGTCGATCGCCAACACCAGGCCTACCAGCAGTCCATTGCCTCCGCCGGCTCCGCGGCGCCTATCCGCGATGCCATTGAAACCACGCTCGGCTGGGACACCATCTACGAGCCCAACCTGCGCCGCGTCATCTCTCCGGTGAGCCGCGTCTGGAACCTGAACTTTGGCGGCTACGTGCTCTTCGACTGGGATACTTTCTTCGCCGCCACTTTGGCCGCCATTGGCGACCGCGACCTGGCCTACGCCAACGTGATCGAGATGTTGCGCGAGGAGACGCCCAATGGCTTCGTCCCCAACCTTGCCCGCCCCGGCGGCTGGAAGAACTTCGATCACTCCGAGCCACCCGTGGGCGCCATCACGGTGCTGGGCCTCTATCGGCAGTTCAAGGACCGCTGGTTTCTTCAGGACACCTTCGAACCGCTGCTGAGTTGGAACCGCTGGTGGGACCGGCATCGCCAGAAGCAGGGCTACCTGGCCTGGGGCAACGACGGCCCCACCGTTCCTACTAATCTCGACGACAGGTTCCGCGAAACCGGCCCGGGGACCATCTACGAATCCGGCCTCGACAACAGCCCCATGTACGACGGCGCAGGCTACGATCCCAAGTTGCACCTGATGGAGATTGCCGATGTGGGCCTCATGAGCATGTACATCGCCGATTGCGACGCACTGGCCCAGGTTGCCGATGAGCTCGGCCGGTCAGCCGAAGCCACGGAACTGCGCGCGCGCTCCGATCGCTACCGCGCCAGCCTCGCCACGCTTTGGAGCGAGCCGGACGGCATCTTTCTGAATAAGGACCTGCGCACCGGCCAGCTCGGCCACCGGCTCTCGCCGACCAACTTCTATCCGCTGCTGGCGCGCGCCGCTACGCCCGCCCAGGCGCAGACCATGATTCAGAAGCACCTGCTGAACGGCGCCGAGTTCTGGGGCCAATGGGTCATTCCCTCCATCGCGCGCAACGATCCTGCCTTTTCCGACCAGAACTACTGGCGTGGCCGCATTTGGGGACCCATGAACTATCTCGTCTACCTCGGTCTGCGCAACTACGACCTCCCCGAGGTGCGGCGCGATTTCGCGCAGAAGTCTTATGAGCTATTCCTGAAGGAGTGGAAAGAGAACGGCCACGTGCACGAGAACTACAACGCAACGACCGGCAGCGGCGACGACGTCAGAAACAGTGACCGTTTCTATCACTGGGGCGCTCTGCTCGGCTACGTGGAATACATGGAGCAGACCCAGCCGCCATTGGCCCCGCCGCCCCCACGCTAGGTCTTCGACCGCGTGATTTGGTGCCTTCTCCGGGCCGCCCGCTTACGCTCGAAGTTCTGTGGGCCCAGCCCCGCGAGCGTCAGCGAGCGGCCCGAGGCGCAGGAACCCTACCTCGCGGTCATGCCGCCTGGCCGCCACCCGTCTTTCACCTACTTCCCCTTCCCGCCCGGATCGAACAACCTCTTATCCACCTCTCGCACCCTGTACACCGCCGGGTCCGGACTTGCGGCGAAGCAATCGCTCAAATCCGCCGCCGTCGCATCGAACAGGTTCAGCGGCGGCACGCCCAGCAACCGGAAGATCGTCTTCAGCAGCCCCGGAATGCTAGTGTTCGTGTGCGATACGTAATTCCGCTTCGCCCACGGCCCCGCGCACAGTAGCAAGGTGCGCCGCGCGTCGATGTGGTCGTACCCGCCCTCGGCGCTGGCTTCCGTCACGAACACCGCCATCCGGCTCCACCACTTCGTCGCCGACAGGTATTCCAGAATTCGCCCCAACGCGTAATCGTTGTCCGCCAGAAACGATTCTTCGTACGGGTACCCGTCCTCCGGCCGCGCCGGCGCCAGGTAATCGCCCGGCAGGACCGCGTACAGAAACCGCGGCAGCTCGGCACCCGCCTTCGCATAGCGCTCCTCGATTTCGCGGATGAACGCTCCCGCCCGGTACTGATCCGATATGTGGATGTTGAACCCCGGATACGCGCGCGCCGTGTTGCGGCGAAGCGCCTCGGGCATGGGCATGTTGGTGATGAAGCGCGCCCCGGTTGGTTCCATGCCCGCGCCCTCGGCCACTCCGGCGAGTTCAAATCCCTCGCCGAAATTGCGAAAGGTGACGCCGTGCCGCTCCAGGTGCGCCCAGATGCCGCCGCCTTCCGGCAAGTCCTCCGGCTGCACCGACGCGGCCCTCCCCGCAAACGCGAGGCGGCCCGCGGCAACCGACGCGCCCCCGCCCGCGGTCGCCCCCGCCCGAAAATCCTTGCCCTCGCCCGACACGGCCAGCATGCTGCTCTCCACCCAAGGGTTCGGGTAGACTCCCGTGAGCCAGTGGTGCCCACCCGCGCTGCCGTCCGCTTCCGAATAATAGTTGTCGCTAAACGCCCACTGGCGCGCAATGGCGCGATGGTTCGGCGCCACCTCCACTCCGCGCAGGCTGATCCGTTGCCGGCGCCCGTCCACGTAGCCGTTCCCGCCGAAGCGCGCCAGCGCCGCCGACCCCATCGCCGGTCCGTTGGCCGCCGCGGCAACATCGCCCAGAATTTCGTCGTAGCTCCGGCTCTCCTTTACGATCAACACCACGTAGCGGATCTCGCTTGGCACTTCGCTCGCCGCCGGTCCCGGCGCGCGCGGTTGCAAGCCGTTGACCTCCATCACCGTGGCCGTGTGCGCCGCCAATTCCCGCGCCTCCGGTATCCGGAATGCGCTCAGTGTCCCCTGGTAGAGCAGGCTGAAGCGGAACTGGTCGAGCAGCGTTTCGCGGATGGCGGCGTTCGCGCCCACGCCGTGTCCGCGCGCGTTGCTCACATACGCCATGTCTTCGTCCACCGCCACCCGCGTGGGGAACCACGCCGCCGGCAGGTGGCCCAGCACGCGCCGCCGGCTCACGTCGATCACCCCGATGGCGTTGATCCCCGCTTCGGCCACCAGCAGCCACCCGGACCTCTCGTAAAATGCCAGGCCGATCGGCAGCACGCCGCGCAGCCCTTCCAGCCCCGGAATGCGAATGGGGATCTCCGCCTCCACCTGGTTGCTGTGGGCGTTCACCACCGTAATCGAATCCTGATTCGAATTCGAAACGAAAACCCAATCCCGGGTGGCACACACTCCCGACGGCCCGCTGCCCCCCGCGCTCGCGCCCACCGGAAGCCCGGTGCGCACCCATGCCACCACCTTGGCCGCCGCGGGCTGCGACACATCCACCACCGTCACCGAGTTCGACTCCGGCGCATTGGGATCGCCCAGCCCCGGCGCCGCCGCGCTGCCGAAGCCGAAGGCAGGAAACGGCGCCCCCGTCGCGCGCGCCCGTTCCGGGTCCGCACCCGCCAGCATCCGGTACCTGAACATACCGGTATTGGTGACGTAGAGCGTGCGGTGGTCGGGCGAAAGCGCCATGGCAAACGGCAACCGGCCCACCGCGACCGACGCCACCACCAGCCGCGTTCGCGCATCGATCACCGCCACGCGCTGGTTCGCCTGGTCGAGCGCATAAAGAACGTTGTGCTGAAAATCGAACGCCAGGTCGCCCGTGAAGCTGTCGTGGTATCCGCCCTGGTTGATGTCGATAGTGCGGCGCACTTCGTCGTGGGAACCGAACAGGTTGATGCGCCCGCTGTTCCCCTCCGAGACGTACACGTCGCGGTCGCCCGAGAACGCTACGCCCGTCGAAACGCCATGCCAATCGCCGCCCTCGGCCGGCGCCGTCACCTGCCGCACGTCCCAGCGGTCGCGCGCACGCTCCAGCACGGTCAGCGAGGAACGGAACGGTCCGCCATTGGCCGTTACAATTTCGCGGCCCGACGGACTGATGGCCAGTCCAAACGCGCCCGGCCCCGTTACAAGTTCGCTACCAAGGGGCGCAATGACCCGCCCGCCGGGTAAAACCGACGCACCCGCGCGCCGCATCGCTGGCCGCACTCCCGCCGGTGGCGCATACGCCGATTGCCCGCTCAAGGAAGCGGCCAGCGTCAGGAGCGCCAACATCGGTCGCCTTGGGGCCGGCACCATTTCATCATAGAACCACATGAGCGCACGGGATTTGTGCCGTTTTCGCACGGCGGGCGGCCTCGCCACGCGCTCTCTGGAGTGGAAGAGTTTTCACTCTGTGTAGGACTTTCCATCGGGGATTCCCCGTAGCTCACGGGCGCAACGTATGTAAAAAAACCACGCCGGAGTTAGTATTAGTTTACGAAGGAGTATATAGGCGAATTCCAGGAAAGCACTAAAATAGCTGTATAAATTGGCACGCGAAGTGCTGATTAGGTTCTCCTGAAAGCGAGGTGCGATGCAGTACGGCAGATTTTTCGTTCGCCTGTCCGCCATCGTCGCCATATTCGCGTTGTCCGGTTTAGCCGCGCAGGAGCAGAAGCAGCAGCCGAAATCCGAAGGCGGGGAGAAGGTGACGGCCCTCACCGGTTGCGTGGACGAGACTGAAGGGCATTACGTGCTGGTTGACGATCGGAGTTTATCGCCGATAGCCAGACTGGAAGCGGACGGTTTCCCCACGGAAGCCTTCGCGAAACACTTGGGACACAAGGTGACCGTAAGAGGGATATCGAACTCGGCCGGCTCCGTTCCCACATTTAAGGTTCGCAGCGTCGAAACGGTCAGTGACGTCTGCGAGCCGCATCGTTAGCGGTTCACTTGAGGGCGTCTTTTTGGAGGAGACAATGGCAACTAGTTTAGCGTTCGCGCCGCAAAGGCAACTGGAAGACCCGCTGGCATATCTGCCGTGCTCCAGCATCGTGGAGTACCGCAAGGGCGAGGTCATTTACAACCAGGACCAGGCCTCGACCACCATTTATCTGGTGATCCAGGGCAAAGTGAAAGTCTCGCGCCTGGCCGCGGACGGGCACCAGGTCGTGGTGGACATTTACCAGGCCGACGAGTTCTTCGGCGAATCGGCCTTCCTCAATCTTCCGGCGCGTGCCGAGCAGGCCAGCGCCCTGGAAGACACGCGCTTGATGGCGTGGGCCGCGGCCGAGATCGAGGACATCGTGATGAAGCGTCCTCTGCTGGCGGTGGCGCTGCTGCAGATCCTGACGCAGCGCACCATCGATTTCACGCACCGCATCGAAGGCTTCTCGGTGGACAACATTTCTCGCCGCTTGGCCCGCTCCCTGCTGCGCTTCTCCGACCGCTTGGGCACGCTCGAAACGGACGGCTCCGTCCGCATGTCGCCCTTCACCCACGAACTACTGTCCCAGTACGTGGGCACCTCGCGCGAGATCGTCACGCACTACATGAACCAGTTCCGCAAACAGGGATACCTGCGGTACTCGCGCAAAGGCATCACGCTGCACCGCGAGGCCCTGCGGGGCTGGCTCCGCGAATCGGCGTAAGCCCGCGCCCGCACGCAACGCTGGGCAACGACTATCCCGTGCGCTATTTCGCCGCGCGACGGCTCCCCGCCGCGCCATCCCGATTAACCGCTCGCCGCCGGGGGTTCCCCGCCGCCCTTTGCTAAAATTGTCATTGGAACCTGAGGGAGGGCGCCATGCAGTTTTTCCTCGACGCTACGAACGTGGACGACGTCCGAAAGGGCGTGCCGCGGAGCGTCCGGAACGGACTCATGGCGGTAAGCTGATTGCACCGGGAAATGTGGATCGGGTTGCTCTCCAACCCGGCCGTGCGGGCCGCTGCGATGGCCCTGGCCGGAGCGCTCCTGGTAACGGGCGCGATTCTCGGATACCGGGCGTGGCAGCGTTCGCGCATCACCGCCGAAGAGCGCGAGCGGCGGCGGCGTGAGGCGCTGGCCGTCCGCGGCAAAATGGCCGACGCCGAACTGGCGGAGATCCGCGACGACGTGCTGTTCTACTCCTACGGCGTGCGCGGCGTGGAGTACATCGCGTCGCAGGACGTCACCATGCTTCAGCATTACCTGCCGCGCGATTACTCCGCGGTGGGCCCGGTGGCGGTGAAGTACGATCCGCGCAATCCCGCCAACTCCATCGTGGTGGCCGAGAAGTGGAGCGGCCTGCGCGTGCGCAAGGCGGAATAGACGCCGCCGCTACACGCTATCATGGAAGAACTCCTATGATTCGAGACCCTCTCACCGAAGGACTAACCTTCGACGATGTTTTGCTCGAACCGGCCCGCAGCGAAGTTCTGCCGGCCGAGGTCGATACCCGGACGCTGTTCACCCGCAAGATCGCGCTCAACATTCCGATCGTTTCCGCCGCCATGGATACGGTGACGGAGTCGCACCTGGCCATCGCGCTGGCGCAGCAGGGCGGCATCGGCATCATTCACCGCAACATGACCGTGGAGCGGCAGGCCGAGGAAGTGGACCGCGTGAAGCGCAGTGAAAGCGGCATGATCGTGGACCCGGTGACCATCGCTCCGGACAAGACCATCGCCGACGCGCAGGAGGTGATGCGGCGCTATCGCATCTCCGGCGTGCCGGTCACGCAGGACGGGAAACTGGTGGGTATCCTCACCAACCGCGACCTGCGCTTCGAGACCCGCTTCGATCTGCCCATCGCCGACGTGATGACCAAGGAGAACCTCATCACCGTGGCCGTGGGCACCACGCTCGAACAGGCCGAGGCCATCCTGCACCAGCACCGCGTGGAGAAACTGCTGGTGGTTGACGATCAGTACTACCTGAAGGGACTGATCACGGTCAAGGACATTCAGAAGAAATTGAAGTACCCCAACTCGGCCAAGGACAGCCAGGGCCGGCTGCGGGTGGGCGCGGCCATCGGCGCCACGGGCGATTATATGGAGCGCGCCCAGGAACTGGTGAAGCGCAAGGTAGACGTGCTGGCCATCGACACCGCGCACGGCCACACCGGCCGCGTGATGGCGGCGATTCGGGCCATTAAGAGCAGGCTGCCGGACGTGGAACTGGTCACCGGCAACGTGGCCACCTACGAAGGCGCGCGGGACCTGGTGGCGCTGGGCGTGGACGGCATCAAGGTGGGCATCGGACCGGGATCGATCTGCACCACCCGCGTGGTATCGGGCGCGGGCGTGCCGCAGATCACGGCCATTTCGCAATGCTCCAGGGCGACGCGCGAAGCCGGAGTGCCACTGATCGCCGATGGCGGCATTAAGTACTCGGGGGACATCACCAAGGCGATCGCCGCCGGAGCCGAAGCGGTGATGATCGGCAGCCTGATGGCGGGGACCGACGAAAGCCCCGGCGAGACGATTCTCTTCCAGGGCCGCACCTTCAAGACGTATCGCGGGATGGGCTCGATGGGAGCGATGTCGCAGGGGAACGCCAACCGCTACGAGCAGGACCCCAGCGGCAAACTGGTGCCCGAGGGCATCGAGGGCCGGGTGGCGGCCAAGGGGCCGCTGGCCGACATGGTGTACCAGCTTGTGGGCGGATTGCGCAGCGGTATGGGCTACTGCGGTGCGAACACTATCCGGGAGTTGCAGGACAAGGCGCGGTTCCTGCGGATCTCGCCGGCGGGTCTGCGGGAAGGCCACGTGCACGACGTGATCATCACCAAGGAAGCGCCGAATTACCGGGTGGAGTAGCACGGCCATCAGTACATCCGCAGGCCCAGCCGGGCTCCGACATCGCGCAGCAGGTAATACTCGTTGATGGGGCGGTCGTCGTCAATGGGCGGGGCAGAGGGCGCGGGCGCGATCAGGCTGTCGAGCGATTTCTCGCGGCTTAGCACGTTCATCAGCAACTGGCGCGGCGTCACGTCGTCGGTCCACTCCACCAAATCCCCGGCGGCGGCGGCGGGCATTGTCTGCGGAAACTCGCCATTTTCCACCACCGGAAACGGCTCCATGCGAGCCAGGAAATGGATCCCCCAGCCTTCGATGGACTGGTAGGCGCGCACGTAGGGGAAGGACTCGCGCAGCGCCTTGGCCACGGAGGACTGGGTCACGTAGTCCGGCGGCATGCCCTGGTCGCCGACGGGGAACCAGATCTGCAAAATCCCGCCGCGGCGCAGGTGCGGTTTCATCAGGGCGTAGAACTCGCGCGAGTAGAGCAGGCTGGAGGTGGGCGTGGGGATGGGCGGCGGCGGGTCCACCACGATGACGTCGAACTGCTCGCGGGAGCGGTCCAGGTAGCGGCGGCCGTCGTCCACAACTACCCGCGCCAGGGGCGATTTCAAGAGCTGTGGGCCATCCTCGTGAAAATACCCGAAGGCGCGCGGCACGCTGGGCACGAGTTCCACGGCGGTGGTGTGGATACCCCACGACATCATGGAGCGAAACGTGGTTCCCATGCCGAAACAGATCACCAGGCCGCTCGTGGCCGGCTTGTCGAGGTAGCTGAGCGGCAGGTGCGCCATGATCTTGGTGATGGTGGTGAGCGACGTCATGCCGGTTCCGTTCACCAGCAGGCGGCGGCCCATGCCTTCGCCGGTGGCGATGGTGGTGGCGGTGTAATCCCGCAGTTCCAGGCGGTCGCGGAAGAGGGTTTCGTATCCGCGGGTGGCGAACGCGAGCAACAGCGATGCCACCAGAGTGGCCGCAAACAGGGGCTTGGGGGCCAACCAGAGGAGCTTCGCGCTTTGGCCCGCTGGACGCAGCGCCGCGGCCAAACCGATGAGGAACAGCGGGAGGGCGATGGCGCACAGGCCGTGGCGCTCTCCCAGCCACGGAAGAATCCAGAACCCGGCCACCAGCGGTCCCAGAATGGAACCCACAACGTTTACGGCGTAGGCCTTGCCGGCGCGGCCGGGATCGCCCTTCGACCAGCGGTCCACCAGCATGGGCGTCAGATAGCCCACCAGAGCGCTGAAGGGGCCGACGCCCAGAGCGACGCGCAGCGCGGCCCAGCGGAACCCATAGCTGTGGGAGAGGAAGCGGGGATCGGCGGTCAGCAGGGGCAGCAGGGCGGAGACGCCCAGCAGGATCCAGGCCCACGAACCGGCCTGCGTATCGCCGGGGCGGGACGAACGGCGGTACCAGCGGGAACCGGCGAAGGTGGCGCCAAGGTAGATGGCGAGGATGGCGGCGAAGGCGTACACCACGTTGCCCAGGTAGACCGTGAACTCGCGGACCCAGACCACCTCCATGGCCATGCTGCAGAGGCCGGTGGCCAGCAGGAACCAGAGCATGGCCCGGCCGGAGAGGGGGTCGGCGGGAGCCGCGGCGGCGGGGGTCGGGGACGGCGCGGCGGAGGCCGGGGAGGGCGCGTCGCCGCGGGCTGTGGCGGCAGTCGGGGACGGTGCGGTGGCGGCCGGGGTGGCGGCGAGGGTCGGCGATGGCGCGGCGGCGGCTTGCGGGGCGCGAACGCGGAAGGTCAGGAGGATCACCAGGGCGCCGAGAGCGAAGTTCATGGCACGGGCGATCGCCAGCGTGCCGTTGAATCCGAATAATTCGATGAGGACGAAGGCCGGAATCAGCGTGCCCAGAATGGCGCCTAGCACGTTGGCTACATAAAGGTAGCTGAACGACCGCTCGCTGGCCTCGGGCGCCACGCGGCGGATGGCCGCCATGGCGAAGGGGAAAGTCGCTCCCATGCAGGTGCACCAGGGCAGGAGCGCCAACAGCATCCAGGCGCCGGAAAGCAGGTAGAACGACGACGAACCCCAGACCATCTGCTGGCCGCCGGTGCGGAGTTGGTTGTAACCGGCCTCGATCATCCACGGTACGACGACGGCAGAGACGCCAATGAGGATTTCGACGGCGGCATACAGGCGAAGCGGCACGGCGGCGGGCGATTGGCGGAAGCGGCGCATGAAGAGGCCGCCGGCCCAGCTCCCGATGCCCAAGCCCGCCATGAAAACCGACAGGACGATGGAGACCATGGGCGTGGTGACTCCGAAGCGCGCCATGGCGAGGCGGAGCCAGACCACTTCGTAAACCAGGCTACAGAAGCCCGAAACAAGGAAAAAGACGAAGAACCACCGAGTCTTCACTGTCTACTCTCCTAACCTGTTCTTCCTGCCGGAAGCGATAATCCAGTTCCGGAACATGGCGGTGAAGCCGCGCGCTTCGGCATTGGAGCGCAGCTCTTCGACGGTGAACCGCATTTTGCGGCTCCAATTGGGATACTGCCAGGTAGTGCCGGGCAGGTTCTGCTGTTCCAGTTCCTTGGTGAGGTCTTCCTGATTGATGGCCAGAAGCTGCGACGGGGTGAGCGCGAGGAAACCGACCACGGCGTTGTGCAGGTCGCCGGTCATTTCCGGGTAGGCCTGGGCGTTGCGCGGCATCTGGGGAGGCATGAGACCCTGCGCGAACAGCGCGTTCAACATCTTCTGCTTCTCTTCGGCGCGTTGCGCCATCTGCAAACTCCAGGCGGCTTCATCGATGGCTCCGGCGCCGCGGCGCGCTTCGATATCGGCGCACACCCAGTAGCCGGCGAGAGTGGGCAAGTCGTGAGTGGTGGAGGAAACCAGTGCCTGGGCGGGGTATTCGTCGTAGCGGCGGAACTCGCCGCTCGGGTTTTTCTCGAAATAGAACAGGCGGTAGCCGAGAATTCCGAAGCGAGAGAGAATTTCGCGCACGGCGGGCTCGACGGTGCCGAGATCCTCGCCCACGATGACCACCTGGTTGCGGACGCTCTCCAGCGCCAGGACGCGGACGAAATCCTCGGTGCGCTCGCGGACGTAGGCGCCCTGGGTGGCATCGAGCGAATCGGGAATCCAATAGAGACGGAAAAGGCGCATGACGTGATCGATGCGCAGGGCCCCGCCGTGGCGGCAGTTTTTGCGGATGGATTCGGAGAAGAGGCGGTAGCCATCCTGGCGGTGAGCCTCGGCGTTGGGCGGAGGGAAGCTCCAGTCCTGACCCTGCGGGCAGAAATCGTCGGGCGGCGATCCGACGCGGCAACCGGAAACATAGAAGGGGCGGTGGCCCCAGAGATCGGAACCGAAGCGGTCGGTGGCGAGGGCGAGATCGTGATAGAGGCCGATGGCCATGCGGCGGGCGCGGGCGCGCTGCTGGGCGCGGCGCAACTGTTCGCCGATCTGCCACTGCAAATACTGGTGAAACAGAACCTGGCGCCAATGTTTGCGGCGGAACTCGCGGGTTTCGGGGCTGGCGGGATCGCGGTAGGGCTCCGGCCACTGGGTCCACAACCAGACGTTGGTATCGCAGCGGTGAAGGTGCTCGTCGAGGGCGCAGTAGGTGGCGAAGGTTTCGAGCAACTCGCCCTCGCGCTTGAGGTACTCGCGGAACTGCATGGCGCGCAAGGTGCCCTTGCTCCAGTGATTGTGCAGGAAGCCGGCGAAGACGAGCTTGAGGAAGCGGAGCTTGATGGCGGCCACGCGCTCATACTCGACGAAGGGCGCGGCGCGCAGTTCGCGGATCTCGAGTTCGATGGCGGGGCGGGCGCGCAATTCGAGGGCGCGGCGGCTACCCAGAAAATCGTCGATGCCTTCCACGTCGAGGTAGAGGAAGTTTTGGTAGAAGCTGCAATTGGGGAGATAGGGGCTGGTATTGAAGGGGCGGCGGTTGTGGATGGCGTGGAGCGGGTTGAGCGCCACGAAGCCGGCTTCCAGCTCTTCGGCGACCCAGTCCACCAGATCGAACAAGTCGCGGAAATCGCCGCAGCCCCAGTTGCGGCCGGAGCGGACGCCGTAGAGGCTTACGGCGACACCGGCGGCGCGGCCATGGCGGCCGAGGTGCGGGTCCGACCAGGCGCGCTCGGGGGTGACGATGTAGCGGGTGGTGGCCGAGGCGTTGCCCACGCGGACGGCGATATCGTGATAGCCGAGGGGCAGGGCGATGGGGAGGCGAGCCTGCTTGCGCACCCAGGTACGGCCGTCCATCTCGATGGAGCCGGTTTGCGGGAGGTCCCAGAGCTTGAGGTTGAACTCGGCGGTCTGGCCATCCTCGCAGGTGACGGTGAAGCGGGCGTTATCGCCGAGGCATTCGGCGGGGATGTTGAGGGGCAGTTCGGCGGCGGCGGACTCGGCGGCAACGGTGACGGGCGACACGAGGCGCTCCCAGACGGCGCGAGTGCGGCGGGCAAGCGAGAGATCGAGCGCGGCGGGGGTGGAGGCGTCCATGCCGAGCGAGTGAAGGAGGGCCTGCTTGGCCTCGACGGTGGTCTGGTGGTAGTGGCCCCAGATATCCCAGAAGCCGGGCTCGATTCCACAGAGGGAAGCGGCGCGATCCAACAATTGGTCGAACGACTCGGATGGCATGTTGAGACGGGTAACCTTGATTCTACCGAAGGTTGGAGGGGATTCAGGGAGGGGAATTTCGAGGCGGCGGGGGCGGGCGGCGGACGGGTTCGTTTTATAGCGCGTAAGTGGCGTGGGATCTAGGGCTTGGGGTGCGAAATTGGGTTCGTTCGGTATTTCTGTGTGGAGGGGGTGGGACGGGGGCGCGGAGGCGGGGGAAGCGGCGGAGTTTGTTGGAGTTGCGCGCATGGGTTCCTACCAACCAGCTATAGCACGGGGGTGGGGTGGAGTCTGAAATTCGGGGCGGGGCGGGGATGAAAGGAAAGGGGATAGAGGTGGGGGGCGGGTGTGAATGAGAGAGGTTTGCTCGGTTCCGCGGCGCCGGGAATCCGGAGAGCGAGATGGAGCTGAACGCCGCGGAATCGAGTAAACCGTGCGGTGAACTAAACCGCAGTGCGAGGCCGGGGTTTTAATGGGTTTTGTTTGGCGCTGGGGTGGAAACTGGGGGCTTCCGCAAGGATCGGGAAGCGGCTTTGGACGGGCGTGGTGGGGTGCGGTGATGACCGCCGAGTAGCGATAGCGTGCGGATCGGGCGCTGGGCGGGGGGATGGGAGCCTGGGGACGGGTCTGGGGGTGGCTTCTGGCGGCGGTAGGACGGACGGAGAGTGTGCCATGCCAGGAAGACAGGGCGGCCGTGATCGCGGACCTCGGCGGGTGCGCCTCATGAGCTGTCCTGACGCAGCGGAGTCGAGCCGTGGCCGGGAAGGACGAGGATGCGCGAGAGGATTCCGATCCCGCAGTGCGGGCAAAGCCGGGGATTGTGGCCGGCGATTGCCGCATAGAAGTCGCGGACCTCGGCGGGACGCGGCAGCAGGCCGGAGTAGGGAGTAGCCAGCAACTGCCGGCATAGATCCAGCCTGCCGGCGCGGTGGCAGTTGGCCAGGAAGCCGTAGTATCGGATGCGTTGCAGGCCGGATGGCAAAGCGTGTTGTAGGAAGCGGCGGATGAACTCCTCGGCGGAGACGGTCATCACCTTCTGCTGCTGCCGCGCGTCCCGGTAGTCTTTCCACTGAAAGGAGACCTGGCCGTGTTCCAGCGCCAACAGGCGGCGGTTGGAAATGGCCACGCGATGGGTGTAGCGGCCGAGATACTCCAGCACGTGTCGTGGTCCGCCAAAGGGGGCCTTGGCATAAACCACCCATTCCATTTTCTTGAGAGGAGCCAGGAAGCGGGCGAAAGCGGCGGGGTCGCGTAGCGTTTCCAGGCTGCCGAAGAATTGCAGTTTGCCCCCGGCGTAAGCCCTCTGTAGGGCTTCCAGCAATAAGCGGCGGAAAAGGCGGCTGAGGACCTTCACCGGCAGAAGGAATTTGCGGCGGGCGGCGATCCATCGTTCCCCATCGGGGGATAATCCGCCGCCGGGGACTACGCAGTGCAGGTGCGGATGAAAATGCAGGTTCTGACCCCAGCTATGCAGCACCGCGAAGAAGCCGATTTCCACGCCCAGACGTTGGGGGTCGCCGGCGATGGTCAGCAGCGTCCGGGCGGTGGCGCGGAAGAGGATGTCATAGACGGCTTCCTTGTTGTAGAAGGCGATGTTGGCGACTGGTTCGGGGACCGTAAAGACCACATGGAAGTACTCCACGGGCAAGAGTTCGGTCTTCCGGCTCTCCAGCCATTTGGCGCGTGCCGCTCCCTGGCATTTCGGGCAATGCCGGTTGCGGCAGGAGCGGTACTGAATGTGGGTGTGTTGGCAGTGGTCGCACCATTCGATGGAACCGCCCAACGCCGGGGTGCGGCAGGTCTCGATGGCCCGCATCAATCGATGCTGATGCAGGGGCAGTTTATGAGCCTGCCGGTAGGCGGGGCCGTATTGTCGAAAGATGCCGGCCAGTTCCAGGGCTGGCGGCGGCATGGCCGCTCAGCGGGAGGCCGTGCGTTTTGTCTTGGCTTGGGGCGGATGCCCGAGCCGGTCGAGCGGGCTGACGGCCATGGCGACGGCATTGGGAGAAACGGCCGCATAGAGCGCCGTGGTATCGATGCTGGAGTGGCCGAGCAGCGCCTGAATGACGCGCAGTTCGGTGCCGTTTTCCAGCATGTGGGTGGCGAAGCTGTGGCGCAGGGTGTGAACCGTGACGCGTTTGTCGAGGCCCGCCGCGCGCGCCGCTTCCCGGCAGGCGGTTTGCAGCGACTCGGTGTTCATGTGGCGGCCCTTGCGCCATCCGGGGAACAGCCAGTCCTCGGGCGAGGCATTCTGCCGCTGTCCGGCGGGATGCCAGGAACGCCACCAGCAGCGCAGCGCTTCCAGCAGGCGGGGGGAGAGCATGGCATAGCGGTCCTTCTTGCCTTTGCCCTGCCGTACGCGGATGAGCATGCGCCGGGAATCGACGTCGCCCACTTGCAGCGCCACGACCTCGGAGACGCGCAGGCCGGCTCCATAGGCGGTCATCAACGCGGCGCGATAGCGAATCGTGCAGACATGCTGGAAAAACTCAGAGACCTCGGTTGCGCTCAGGACTACCGGCAGTCTGTGTGGAACGCGGCATCGCGGCAGCGCGCCGTCCGGCCAGGGCGTTTCCAGAGTGACCTGGTAGAGGAATTTCGCGGCGGACACGAACTGATTGACGGCGTCCGGGGACAAACGGCGTTCGTTGACCAAGTACAATTGATATTCGCGGAGTTCTTCCAGGCTGAGGTGTTCGGGACTGGTCTGATAGAACCGGCCCAGCCCGGAAATGTGGTGGACGTAGTTTCTCTGGGTTTCGGGGCAGAGATTGCGTAACTGCATGTCTTCGAACATGCGGCGACGAAGCGGTGTCATGCGATGGCTCCTTGAGAAATGGATTTGGTCTATTGGGGAATAAACCTGAATCCAGTTTGTCAAGGAGCCTCGCGCCAAGCCAATGCCGGGTGGAAGCTTCTTGGCGCGCTTGGCGGCTTGGCGAGAGATCTTTTCCTAGCCCCCTACTCTTCGGGCCGCTGTGTCTCTTCGCCCGAATCACAGCCTCTACCCTGAACACATGTCTCGCGTGGTTTGAATACCGCGAAGCGGTTTAGTTCACTGAGAGAGGTTTGCTCGGTTCCGCGGCGCCGGGAATCCGGAGAGCGAGATGGAGCTGAACGCCGCGGAATCGAGTAAACCGTGCGGTGAACTAAACCGCAGTGCGAGGCCGGGGTTTTAATGGGTTTTGTTTGGCGCTGGGGTGGAAACTGGGGGCTTCCGCAAGGATCGGGAAGCGGCTTTGGACGGGCGTGGTGGGGTGCGGTGATGACCGCCGAGTAGCGATAGCGTGCGGATCGGGCGCTGGGCGGGGGGATGGGAGCCTGGGGACGGGTCTGGGGGTGGCTTCTGGCGGCGGTAGGACGGACGGAGAGTGTGCCATGCCAGGAAGACAGGGCGGCCGTGATCGCGGACCTCGGCGGGTGCGCCTCATGAGCTGTCCTGACGCAGCGGAGTCGAGCCGTGGCCGGGAAGGACGAGGATGCGCGAGAGGATTCCGATCCCGCAGTGCGGGCAAAGCCGGGGATTGTGGCCGGCGATTGCCGCATAGAAGTCGCGGACCTCGGCGGGACGCGGCAGCAGGCCGGAGTAGGGAGTAGCCAGCAACTGCCGGCATAGATCCAGCCTGCCGGCGCGGTGGCAGTTGGCCAGGAAGCCGTAGTATCGGATGCGTTGCAGGCCGGATGGCAAAGCGTGTTGTAGGAAGCGGCGGATGAACTCCTCGGCGGAGACGGTCATCACCTTCTGCTGCTGCCGCGCGTCCCGGTAGTCTTTCCACTGAAAGGAGACCTGGCCGTGTTCCAGCGCCAACAGGCGGCGGTTGGAAATGGCCACGCGATGGGTGTAGCGGCCGAGATACTCCAGCACGTGTCGTGGTCCGCCAAAGGGGGCCTTGGCATAAACCACCCATTCCATTTTCTTGAGAGGAGCCAGGAAGCGGGCGAAAGCGGCGGGGTCGCGTAGCGTTTCCAGGCTGCCGAAGAATTGCAGTTTGCCCCCGGCGTAAGCCCTCTGTAGGGCTTCCAGCAATAAGCGGCGGAAAAGGCGGCTGAGGACCTTCACCGGCAGAAGGAATTTGCGGCGGGCGGCGATCCATCGTTCCCCATCGGGGGATAATCCGCCGCCGGGGACTACGCAGTGCAGGTGCGGATGAAAATGCAGGTTCTGACCCCAGCTATGCAGCACCGCGAAGAAGCCGATTTCCACGCCCAGACGTTGGGGGTCGCCGGCGATGGTCAGCAGCGTCCGGGCGGTGGCGCGGAAGAGGATGTCATAGACGGCTTCCTTGTTGTAGAAGGCGATGTTGGCGACTGGTTCGGGGACCGTAAAGACCACATGGAAGTACTCCACGGGCAAGAGTTCGGTCTTCCGGCTCTCCAGCCATTTGGCGCGTGCCGCTCCCTGGCATTTCGGGCAATGCCGGTTGCGGCAGGAGCGGTACTGAATGTGGGTGTGTTGGCAGTGGTCGCACCATTCGATGGAACCGCCCAACGCCGGGGTGCGGCAGGTCTCGATGGCCCGCATCAATCGATGCTGATGCAGGGGCAGTTTATGAGCCTGCCGGTAGGCGGGGCCGTATTGTCGAAAGATGCCGGCCAGTTCCAGGGCTGGCGGCGGCATGGCCGCTCAGCGGGAGGCCGTGCGTTTTGTCTTGGCTTGGGGCGGATGCCCGAGCCGGTCGAGCGGGCTGACGGCCATGGCGACGGCATTGGGAGAAACGGCCGCATAGAGCGCCGTGGTATCGATGCTGGAGTGGCCGAGCAGCGCCTGAATGACGCGCAGTTCGGTGCCGTTTTCCAGCATGTGGGTGGCGAAGCTGTGGCGCAGGGTGTGAACCGTGACGCGTTTGTCGAGGCCCGCCGCGCGCGCCGCTTCCCGGCAGGCGGTTTGCAGCGACTCGGTGTTCATGTGGCGGCCCTTGCGCCATCCGGGGAACAGCCAGTCCTCGGGCGAGGCATTCTGCCGCTGTCCGGTGGGATGCCAGGAACGCCACCAGCAGCGCAGCGCTTCCAGCAGGCGGGGGGAGAGCATGGCATAGCGGTCCTTCTTGCCTTTGCCCTGCCGTACGCGGATGAGCATGCGCCGGGAATCGACGTCGCCCACTTGCAGCGCCACGACCTCGGAGACGCGCAGGCCGGCTCCATAGGCGGTCATCAACGCGGCGCGATAGCGAATCGTGCAGACATGCTGGAAAAACTCAGAGACCTCGGTTGCGCTCAGGACTACCGGCAGTCTGTGTGGAACGCGGCATCGCGGCAGCGCGCCGTCCGGCCAGGGCGTTTCCAGAGTGACCTGGTAGAGGAATTTCGCGGCGGACACGAACTGATTGACGGCGTCCGGGGACAAACGGCGTTCGTTGACCAAGTACAATTGATATTCGCGGAGTTCTTCCAGGCTGAGGTGTTCGGGACTGGTCTGATAGAACCGGCCCAGCCCGGAAATGTGGTGGACGTAGTTTCTCTGGGTTTCGGGGCAGAGATTGCGTAACTGCATGTCTTCGAACATGCGGCGACGAAGCGGTGTCATGCGATGGCTCCTTGAGAAATGGATTTGGTCTATTGGGGAATAAACCTGAATCCAGTTTGTCAAGGAGCCTCGCGCCAAGCCAATGCCGGGTGGAAGCTTCTTGGCGCGCTTGGCGGCTTGGCGAGAGATCTTTTCCTAGCCCCCTACTCTTCGGGCCGCTGTGTCTCTTCGCCCGAATCACAGCCTCTACCCTGAACACATGTCTCGCGTGGTTTGAATACCGCGAAGCGGTTTAGTTCACAGGGCCGGGGCGGCATCCAGCCTCGCAGTTGGTGGAGGCTCTAGCACTCTATTGAAATTGGAATCCGTGTGTATCCGTGTCCATCCGTGGCCAAATTCCGTGTCCTCATTTGTGAGACTCTTGCCCGGCTTGGGGAGCCGATTTGAAGGGCCACGGATGGACACGGATACACACGGATGGGAACCGGATCTGACGGAGTAACTGGGTCCGCCTTCGATGTCGCAATTGTGCCGGGCGCCGGATATCTGGAGAAGGTCCATGGACGTGCTCTGCTCTGGGAACTCGCGCCGCGTGGCGTGAGCGCCAAGGGTCAGATCTCATTTCCGGTTTGCTACAAAGGGCAGTACGTGGGCAAATTCGTGGCCGATCTGGTGATTGAGGAGAAGCTCATCGTGGAATTGAAGTGTGCGGACGGCTTTGCCAGAGCGAAGGGAAGGAGTAGCGAACCGAAACCAACGGCGGCCCACGTTGGCCGCCCAAACTCAAACCACGGCCCCGCAGGACATTAACTTGTTTCGGGTGAAAAATGGTCTTGACAATGAGGTACACTCTAGACGCCGCTATGTTGCTGGAAAAAGTCCGGTCGCTTGGGGGATTCACCGAGCAGGTGTGCAAGATACGAGCGGACTGGAGCACCTCGGACGACAAGGAGCTTTGGTTCCGAGGTGAGAAACGGGACTACGAGGAGACGCGGCTGCGCCCGATTCTTTACCGGCCGCCACCAGACCGCCGAAGCCTAAAGCCGATTCCGGACCTTCTGAAAATCGAGGACGGCCTGTTCGACGCGTTTCAGCGGTGCAACCCACAGTTGTCGGACGGCCCAATCGAAAATGACTTCGACGGTTACCTGCTGATGCAGCACCACGGGGGGCCTACGCGATTGCTCGACTGGTCGGACGGTTCCTTAATGGCTTTGCATTTCGCGTTACGAAGCAAACAGGCTGATGCGAGCGACTCCACGGTGTACGTACTAGATCCCTATCGACTGATGGATACCTTGAACAGTCTCCCCGACACTGCCCAGACGGAGCAACGTTGGGCCGAGCACATCAAGACTCATCCCGAGGATTCCGAGGAAGACGAATCGGACGTTTACCTGCCTTCAGGTGGCGGAGATGAACGACCCTTCGAGCTTCCACGGGTCCCTTTAGTCTTGCAGTTTCCGTTCATATCCCGACGTGTAGCCGCTCAACGCAGTCAGTTTATTGTGTTCGGTACCGAACCCACCTGGCTGTCGGATGAGGCTGCTGAGACGGATTCCGCGATTCGCTGCATCACAATCGATGGCACGCGGACCCGAGCCATACGGGCCGAATTACGGGAGTGCGGGGTCACTGAATCCGTCATCTTCCCCGATTTGGACGGCTTGGGTCGAGAACTAAGCCAACTCTGGCAGGACCGGCAATGAGCATCCTACCGGCAGGGCTGTCTGCAACGGTGTGATCGACGCTCGGCCGAGTATGCCTCCCTCCCGGATCTTGCGGATCGCGGAGTGTCCGGCCCTCGGAGTTCACCTCCTTTTCCCTCCGGGCTTCCAGCGTTTCCCCTTATCGCCGGCCTCCGATCTTGTGTCTGCCTGAATTCTAGCGATCTCCGTGGCCATTTCCGCTGGAAGATCTTTGCAGACCGGCATTTCGATCATCGCCAGCGGCAGAAGTCCGTCGCACCTGTTTACGAAGTTGGTCTTAGCGTCGTCACTGACAAAAATCATGAACCGCCGGGTAAACGGTGCTGCCAACAGAATTGAGGCGTCGACGTGTAACTTGCGCGTTCCGCCCGGTTTGAGGGTGTGAGTTGCAGAAGCAAGCACGCCCACCTGACCATCATCCGACACGCCATCGAAGGCAAAGCTCACCCACTGGCCGTCAGCCCTCCTCCCCACCGGAACTTTGCGCGGCTTCAGCGATATCGCGAGCCTCTCGCCTAACCAACGAACGAGGTGCGGCTCTACAACGTGTTTGAAGTATTGAGTATTCGCCATAGGCGGCGCTTCCGTTGATAGGACTTTACCACGGAAACGGACACCGCACTTCCGCAAACTCCTTCGCCGCCACTTCGCCTCACCGCAGTGTCGGGGGTCGCCGACGGGACATACCGTTGTCAGTGATTTCTGGGGCCCGCGATTCAGATTCGACTATCTGGGAAGTGTCTGTTGCGGTCGCATCATCGCCGACTCCGAAACTGCTGCGGGCCCGTGTTCGCGAGGTGTTGAATCGGTTTGGGACGCCAATTCTGCCTGGCGAGTGCTAGCCCAGAGTCCAGTTAGGCTCAATTTGAGGCCTATGGCGCTTGCCGATGGGGTTTTCGATGCGATGGCCGTGAGAACGCGCTCGTGACGGGTTCGCCTGGGGGTTCTGCATTTATTGCAGTTCGGCGGGCCAGTCCTGACCTACGCGGAAGGACTTCCCCCCTCAGCTGCGCTAATACTGTAGGTGTGCGTCTTTCCCAGGCGAGCCCGTGACGTCCGGCCTCACGGGCTTCGCAATTCCGGGATCGCGGAGCCTTCGAAAATGCCTCGCCTACTCGTAGTGTGGCCGTCTATTGGCGGCCCGAATCCTGCTGGTGCTGTGATTAGAACCGCGTCCTTCCAGCGGTGTTATGCTGAAGCCGATGAAGTTCGCCCCTGTCCTGGCACTGGCGCTTCAGGCTGCGGGATCGCAGCCCGCAACGACTGTGGACAGGGCCGCTTCCGCCCGCGAAGCGCTGATCCCCAGGGAAGGCGAACGGAAGTTGCAGTGCCAGGTGAGACCGATCGCTCCCATCCTGCTGTATAGCGTGCCGGAGATCGCGACCGGTTATACCTTTTCCATGCCGCTGTCGCAATACGGCGCCTCCCTGCCCGAGCATGGCTGGCGAATCGTCACGGGTTTCATACCGGTTGGACGGGAAGATGAGACAACCTACGTCTCGGGACAGGTTAATCCACCTAACTCCAGCGCGGTTGCGGCCGAGGGACGGCGAACTTATTGGATCGGTCTGGGAACTTACATCGTCCGTTGGGCTATGTTCGATGAGAAGGGCGGCGTATGCCGTCAGGAGTGGAGCGTTACGGCCGGCGGCTGGCCAGCGCCCGTGCCCGACCTACTCCTTCAGCCTGCCGCCGTGCCTGACATAGCGGCAATTCGCGCCTCATTCGGTTGGCAGGTTGAGCGCGCAAATGCAGCCTGATGGCGCCCCCGTGGCGGAGCGCCCACCCCTCGCTTAGGGGCTGCACGAGGCGCGGGAGATGCGGCGGGTGTTTGCGGGCCCGCGCGACGAATTTGCCAATGCGGAATTGGACGGTATCAAGCGCGACTCGGAAACTGGCCGCCGTCCGAGTGACCTGCTTGTTCCCGGCGGGCCGGGGAGCGAGAATGGTTAATTAAGACCATGTTCTCCAAAACCACTTCCATACTCGCGGCAACAGCAGCCTTGCTGTTCGCCGCGCCAGGCGCGCTGCAGGCACAGGGCTCGCAGCCGGCGGCAAAAGCGCTGCCGTTCGTAAGCACGATTTTCGGCGACAATATGGTGCTGCAGCGCGGAAAGCTGGACGCCATCTGGGGGTGGTCCGATCCGGGCGATACCATCCGGGTGCAGTTCGAAAAGGAGACTGCCACGGCGGTGGCGGGAACGGACCGGCGGTGGCAGGTTAAGATCCAGCCTCCAGCGGCTGGAGGGCCGTACACGCTCAAAATCACCGGGCGCGGGCAATCGGTCGAGATCAAGAACGTGCTGGTGGGCGATGTGTGGCTGTGCGGCGGGCAGTCGAATATGGGGGTGGGGCTGGGGCAGGCCAAGAACGGAGCGGAGGATGTGAAAGCGGCCAACCAGCCGGAAATCCGCTTTTTCAATGTAGGGGAGAACAAGGCCTACAGGCACAGAGAACAGGCGCCGGAGGGTTCGTGGAAGGTGGTCACGCCGGAAACGGCAAGCAGGGTTTCGGCGGTGGGCTACTACTTCGCGCGGCGGGTCCGCGAGGACGTGTACGTTCCCATCGGGTTGCTTCAGGACAACGCCGGCGGCACGCCCGCGGAAGGCTGGACCAGCGCGGAGGCGCTGCACGCGCTGGGAGATTTCGAAATCCCGCTGGCGCTGGTGAAGCACATGGCGGAGATTGGCGCGCCGGAAACGGGAGTCTACATGGACGCGTGGTACCTGGACAACGACCAGGGGTTGAAGGGCAACTGGGCGGCGGTGGATGTGGACGAATCGGGCTGGAAGGCCGTGGAGGGACCGGGCGATTTCAAGTCGCTGGGCGTGCCGGAGAACCCGGCGCTGGCGTGGTACCGGCGGACGGTGACGCTGCCAGATCCGCTTCCGGAAGGGCGGCCCACGCTCTCGCTGGGCGCGGCGGGGCGTGGAGCCACGTATGTCAACGGGACGCTGTTGGGTGGGCGCGGCGGGATGCAGGCGGGAATGTTGAAGCCGGGCAAGAACGTGGTGGCGACGCGGGTGGTTCGCTTGCCGGGGCAAGGCGGCGGGCCCGGCCGCGGGGGCAACACGGAACCGCGTCTGACGCTGGGCGAGACGGCGTTCCCGCTGACGGGCGAGTGGAAGGGGCGGATCAGCGTGGAGATGCGGGCGCCGGAGCAGATGCCCATACAGACGATGACGTGGGCCACGATGCCGACGGTGCACTACGAAGGGATGCTGATGCCGGTGGTTCCATTCTCGATTGCGGGGGCGCTGTGGTATCAGGGCGAGCAGAATACCGAGTACGCCTACCACTACCGCAGACTGCTGCCGGTGATGGTGGCGGATTGGCGAAAGCTGTTCGGCCAGGGCGATTTCCCATTCTACGCGGTGAGCCTGCCGGCGTTTAAGCGGCGCAGCGCCACGCCTGTCGACGACACGTGGGCGGAGGTTCGCGAGGCGCAGGCGGTGGCGGTGGCGGCGATTCCTAAGAGCTGCATCGCGATCACGATCGATACCGGCGACGCGAGCAACCTTCACCCTCCGGAGAAAGCTCCGGTGGGCGACCGGCTGGCGCGATGCGCGCTGGCGAACTATTACGGCGTGAAGACGGTCTATGCGGGCCCGACGCTCAGCTCGGTGGAGCGGCTGGCGGGCGCGATCCGGCTGCATTTCGCCAATGCGGACGGTGGGCTGGCGGTGAAAGGCGACAAGCTTGGGGAGTTCAGCATTGCCGGCGAAGACCGCAAATGGGTTTGGGCCGACGCGCGCATTGAAGGCGACACGGTGGTGGTGTCGTCCCCGGAAGTGCCTAGCCCCAAGGAGGTGCGTTACGCGTGGCAGGGCAACCCGCTGGCGACGCTGTTCAACGGGGCCGGCCTGCCCGCAGGTCCATTCCGCACCGACACGTGGCCTCTGGTGACAGAGGGGCGAAGGACTTATTAAGCGAGAGGGCGTGGTTTTCCGAGCCAAGACCGCGAGGTGTGCGGCGGGTTGGGCGAGATCTATTGCGGCTCGGTCTTGGCGGCGCCACGTTGATAGCCCTCCAGATCGGCGCGCAGCTTTCTTTCCAGCGCCTCGTCATGGTTCTGAACGGCCAACGCCAGAGCCCTTTGCGCCGCCGCCACGGCGTCGGGGAACCGTCCGAGCTTGTTATAGGCTTCAGCTAAGTCGGCCAGGCAGCGCGCGTTCTTGCCCTGACTCAGCTCCACCGACTTCTCGAACGCAGCCGCCGCGCCCGCGTAATCTCCGCCCAATTGTCGATTGAACCCCAGGTTGAACTGGTACTCCGTGGAATTGGGCACCAGATTGACGGCAGCTTGCATTTGCCCGACGGCCTCTTCGAAGCGGCCCAATTTCGCCAGTACGGTGCCCAGGAAGCTGTGGGCGGGGGCAAAATCCGGAGACAGTTCCACCGCCTTTCGCATGTGCTGAAGGCCCTCTTCGATTCGTCCGCTCCCGGCCAGCACGGCGCCGAAGACCGCCTCCGTCTCCGCACTGGAGGGATCGAGATCGATCGACTTTCTGAAATTGGCGATGGCTCCTTCGGTATCGCCGGTTTGCGCCTGGGAAACCGCCAAGTGGGCAAACCACGCCGCCCGGCGCGGATCGAGTTCGCAGGCTTTCTTGTACTCCGCGACAGCCTCGCTCTTCAGGTTGTTGGAGGTCAGGGATTCGGCGAGCCAGTAGTGCACGTCCGCGTTGTCCGGGTCCATTTCGAGCGCCTTGCGCCACTGTAAGATGGCATCGGCCCATTGCTCTTTCGCGGTCAGATCGAGCGCGACCGTGATCACGTGAAAGACCTCCGCGGCTTGAGGTTCGATCCTTTCCATCCCGTCCACCGGGATATTCACAAACTCCGGAATGTTCACGGCGCGATTGGACGCGGTGGTGTTGTCCACCAGGATCGCGGGACTGTCAATGCCGTTGGCGTCGATGTGGGTCAGCATGAGCTGGGTAAACGGCGACTGCGCCTTCGAGGAAAACGCCAGCCATCCGCCGTTAGGCGAAAACGAGTGCCATGAGTTCATGCGCGAGGTGTTGCAGTTCATCAGCCGCGCTGTGCCGCCCTGGAATGGGACGATGTACAGCCGGCTATCCGGCCGCATTAGTAGCCCGTTACGATTTTGTACGAAGACGATCCAGCGGCCGTCCGGAGATACTTTCGGAAAGTTATTACTCATGCCATTGCCGGAAGCGCCTTCCACGGGCTCGGCTTTGCCGCCTTTGCCGCCGTTGAACGGGATGCGGTAGAGGTCGTATTGGATTTGCGGTTCCCTCGGGTCATTGGCGTAAGTCGGGGTTTCCGCGCCATCGGGATACGGGTCGCGCGCCACGGCCCTGCTGAAGATCAGGTACTTCCCATCGGGCGACCAGAATGCGCTGGTTTGGACGAAGTTAGGATCGTCGGCGCCGGGCAACGGACGCAGCTTCTGGTTCTGCCGGTCGTACCAGGCCAGAATGCCTCTCAGCGGGTAGAAGACCTGCGAGAACGCGATGTTGTTGTAGGTGACGGTGAAAAGCCGGTCGAGGAGTCCCGGCGCGAATTCCGGGTTCTGGTTCTGGTGCACATTGCCCGCATTGGGCGGCCCGATGGAAGTGACCACGTAGCGCCCGTCCGGCGACACCTGGGACATGAATCCCCAGCGTTTCACGGCCGGCGCCGAACTGGGCTTTTCCAGATCTTCCTGAAGGGCACTCCACCGGATTACGTCCCGGTTGCGGATTGCCATGTTCTTTTCCACCGGCACCAAAGCGTAGAGACCCTTGTCGTTTTTGGGACCGTCCACGTCAATTCCCAGAGTCTTCCCGTCGGCAGAAAAAGAATGGCAGTTGGCGCAGGAATAAACGTTCTCCATCACCACGCGGCTTTGCGGTTCGGCGAGGTTGCGGAGGCGCCACTTGATGAGTGGGATCGCCGAGGCCGGCAATGGTTGAATCACTCCTTTCCCGGTGTTGGGCACGGTCATCAAGGGCACATCGCGATAGAAGATGGGAGCGCCCACGGGATCGCGCGAAGTCGCGATGGTCACCAGGGCCGTGGAGGCGGCGACGGTTGAATCTCGCCCGGCGAAGCCCATTAGGGTAATCGTCGCCGGTGAATTTACGGAACCGCTCTTGATCTTCGTCCAAGTGGCGGCATCCGGCTTCCACGTCCGGGTCGCGGCTTGTTTCGCGGGCAGACGCGCAAGATCCGGCACGCCGGTCAGCGGGTCGAAATCGCCTACCTTCCAATGTTCCCCGGGGGCATTCACGCGGATTTTGTCCTCGTGGCCCTTGAAGACAATTTCGACAACCCAATGATCGGCCGCGCTCGAGTCGCGCCACAGGAAGGTGGGCGGGGTGATTTCGGGAGGGAAGACGGACTGGTCCAGAGGGTAGTCGATGGCGAGGCTCCCGGTCGCGGGCACCGCGCTCCGCACCCAGAACGCCTGAGCGGCCAAGAGCACCGCGAGGGAGCCCAGTGTGACCGGTAGCGGATACGTCTTGAACGAGCCTGCGAACCTCATTGGAAATCCCTAAACAGAAGTTTACGCGAATTTCGGCCCTCCGCGAGTGCTGGCCCCCCACCCCCATTCGGAACAACTTTCCCACGCCAACTGAGTTAATACTATAGGTACGCGTCTTCCAGATTCGAAGCGCTGACGGCTTGGGAGCCGGCCGTCCGGGTGGAATGCCGATCATGAACCGTTTCTTACTGTTCGGGGCCTTCGCAGCGGTACTCTCCGCCGCCGATGTTCCCAAGGCCTTCTCGCCCACCTTCGAAAGCCGTGCCCCGCTGGTCTCGAAAGGGCAGATCGACGACATTGTTTTCGCCCGCTGGAAGGCCCTAAGCATACAGCCCGCCAACCCGGCTTCGGATGGCGCGTTTTTCCGCCGCGTTTACCTGGACGTCATCGGCACGCTGCCCACCGCGAAGGAAGCCGTCGCCTTTGCCGCTGACGCCGACCCCAACAAGCGCGCGGCGCTCATCGACCGGCTCCTCGACCGCGACGAGTTTTCGCAATACTGCGCCCTGAAGTGGAGCGACCTGCTGCGCGTGAAAGCCGAGTTCCCCATCAACCTGTGGCCCAACGCCGCCCAGGCGTACTATCACTGGATTCTGGAATCCCGCCGAGCCAACCAGCCCTACGACCGCTTTGCCCGCGAACTGCTGCTTTCGAGCGGCAGCAATTTCCGCGATCCACCTGTAAATTTCTACCGGGCCATGCAGAACCGCACGCCGGACGGGATGGCGCAGACCGTGGCTCTGACTTTCATGGGCGCCCGCGCGGGCGAGTGGCCGAAGGAACGCCTGGCGCAGATGGCGGCGTTCTTCTCCCAGGTGGGCCACAAGTACACCGGCGAGTGGAAAGAGGAGATCGTCTTCTTCGATAGCCATGCCGCCGTGCCTTCTGGCGGGGTACTGACGCTGCCCGATGGCACGACGGTGCACCTTGCGCCCGGACAGGACCCGCGCCAGGCGTTCACGGATTGGCTGATTTCGCCCAAGAACCCGTGGTTCGCGCGCGCCATGGTGAACCGCATCTGGTACTGGCTGGATGGCCGCGGGATCGTGCAGGAGCCCGACGATCTCCGCCCCGATAACCGGCCGTCGAACCCCGAGCTGCTGGCCTATCTGGAGCGCGAACTGGTGGCCTCGGGCTACGACCTGAAGCACATCTACCGGCTGATTTTGAACTCGTCCACTTATCAGCTCTCCTCGATCGCGCGGAGCGACAAGCCCGAGGCCGCCGCTAACTTTGCCTCGTACCCGCTGCGGCGCCTGGATGCCGAGGTGCTTATCGACGCGCTCTGCCAAATCTCCGGCATGGGCGAAAGCTATACCAGCTCCATCCCGGAGCCGATCACGTTCATGCCCGATAACCAGCGCGCCATCGCCCTTCCGGATGGCAGCATTGGCAGCGCGTTTCTGGAGTTGTTCGGCCGCCCGCCGCGCGATACGGGCATGGAATCGGAGCGCAACAACCGCCTGACCGACGGGCAGCGGCTGGACCTGCTCAATTCCACGCAGATCCAGCGCAAGATCCAGCAGGGGCCGAAGCTGCTGGCGCTGATGCGCGATTTCCGCGACAACCGCGAACTGGTCAGCCAGCTCTATCTGACGGTTCTTTCGCGCAAGCCCACGGACGACGAATGGAAGCAGATTGCCGCCCATTCACAATCTCCCGGCGCATCCAAAGGCCAGCAGGCATTCGTGGACCTGGCCTGGGCGCTGGTCAACAGTTCGGAGTTTCTATACAGGCATTGAGCCACACCTGGAGTCAATTATGCTTCTCCATCCCATCTCTAGACGTGAAGCCGTCCGCGACGGTCTCTTTACCGCGGCCGGCTTGTTCCTCGGATCGCACCTTACTGGCTCGGCCCGCGCGGCCGCCGTCCCCGACCAGCCCTTCACGCCCGGCAAAGCCAAGAGCGTCATCCAGATCTGGATGTGGGGCGGCCCGGCGCACATCGACACATTCGACCCCAAACCCGAAGCCGGCAACGATTACTGCGGCCCGCTCAACGCGCCGATAGCCACGAACGTGCGCGGCATACGCATCAGCGAACTGCTGCCGCTGCTGGCCAAACAGGCCGACAAATACTCGCTCATACGCAGCATGACCCACGGCGTGAACGCCCACGAGACCGCGTCCTACACGGTGCAGACCGGGCACATGTCCGGCGGCCGCGACGTCTTCCCCTGCGTGGGCGCGGTGGTTTCGCTTTTCAAGGGGTACAACGCCGGGTACAAGGGCCTGATCCCGCCTTACATCGTGCTCACCGAACCGCAGGGGCGCTTCTCCGAAGCGGGGTTCCTGGGGCCGCGCTACAAGCCCTTCGCGACAGGCGGCGATCCGGGGCAGGCCCGCTTCGCGGTAGAAGGCGTGGTCTCGCAGAGCATCACCGACGACCGCCAGCGGCAGCGCCGCGACTTCATGCACCAGTTGGATTCGCTGGAACAGAGCATGCCCTCGAACGCGCAGTTGAAGGCCTCCAGCGAGGCCGAGAACCAGGCCTACGAGCTGATCCTGGGCGACGCGGGCAAGGTCTTCGACCTGTCGCAGGAGAAGGACGACGTCCGCGACCGCTACGGCAAGAACACCTTCGGCGCATCCTGTCTGGTGGCCCGGCGGCTGGTGGAGCGCGGCGTCCCTTACATCACCATCAACTACCAGGGCGGCTGGGACACGCATAAGCAGAACTTCCCGCTCATGCGCCGCCGCCTGCCGGAGCTCGATAAGGGCCTCGCCAGCCTCCTCCAGGACCTTGCCGATTGCGGGCTGCTGGATAGCACGGTGGTGTGGTGCAACGGCGAATTCGGGCGCACTCCGCGGGTCATGTGGGAAGCGCCCTGGAATGGCGGACGCGGCCACTGGGGCCAGGTCTTCTCGGCGCTGGTTGCGGGCGGCGGGTTCAAGGGCGGCCACGTGGTGGGCTCGTCCGACGCCCGCGGCGAGGAGGTCAAGAGCCGCCCGGTTTACCCCGGCGACCTGATTGGAAGCATCTACGAACTGCTGGGCATCGACCCGCACGCCAAGCTGCCGCATCCCGAGGGACTCACCGCTTACGCTACGCCCGGCGCGGCCGATGGCCTGCCGCTGGCCGGCCGCCTGAAAGAGATCATGTGAGATGAAGATGCTCGGCACGCTCGCCCTGGCCGCCGCCGCGCTTGGCCAGCAACAGCAGCCCATCATCCCGCACATCGGGTACAATTATCCCGCGGGCGGACGCCAGGGCACGTCGTTCGAAATAACCATCGGCGGCCAGAACCTCACGGACGCCAACCAGGTTTTCATCACCGGCAGCGGCGTTCAGGTTTCGGTTTCGAAATACAACAAGCCGCTTACGCCTGGCCAGGCTGCCATGCTGCGCAACCAGCTTGAGGCGCTCAACGCAAAGCGCGCCGCGGCCAACAAGCCCGCCGGCGCCAAACCTGACCCCTCCGATGCCGACGCACCCGCAGCGCCCGCCGCCAAGCCCGAGCCCTTCACTGCCGCCGATGCTAAGAAGGTGTCGGAGATCATGGCGAAGCTCGCCGAGTTTCAGAAGCGGCCGCTCAGCCCGGCTATCGCCGAGACCGTCATCCTCGATGTCACCATCGCCGCCGATGCTCCGCCGGGTGACCGCGAACTCCGCCTGGGCACGCAGCCGGGCATCACCAACCCGCTCACGTTCACGGTCGGACAGCTCACCGAGTTCTCCCGCCCGCCCCTGAAAGTTCCCGCCGCGTTCGTGGCGGTCAACGGCGCTATCCCGCCCAACCGCCCGGTGAACCGCGCCGTCGAGCCGCCGATGGACGTCACCGTCCCCGCAGTCCTCAATGGCCAGGTGATGCCCGCCACTTCCGACCGGTTCCGTTTCCACGCCGCCAAGGGGCAGCGCCTGGTGGCCGCGGTGCGCGCGCGCGAGCTGGTCCCGTACATCTCCGACGCGGTTCCGGGCTGGTTCCAGGCCGCCATATCGCTGCGCGATTCGGCGGACAATGAGGTCGCCTACGCCGATCACTTCCGGTTCCATCAGGACCCCGTGGTCTATTACGAGGTCCCGGCCGATGGCGAGTACACTCTCGAAATCCACGACTCCATCTACCGCGGACGCGAAGATTTCGTTTACCGCATCACGCTTGGCGAACTGCCCTACGTCACCGGCATCTTCCCGCTGGGCGGGCGCGCCGGAGCCCACGCGCCCATCCGAGTGTCGGGCTGGAATCTGCCGGATGCCGGCCTGGCGCAGGACCCGAAGGTCAAAGCCGGCGACATCGTCCCGGTTTCCGTGCGCGGCTCCAATGCCGTTCCGTTCGCCGTGGATTCGCTCCCCGAGGTGCTCGCACAGGGTACCGCCAAGAGCCGCGAGAAGGCTCAGCGCGTCAAGCTGCCCATCATCGTCAACGGGCGCATCGAGCATCCGGGCGACACGCAGTTCTTCCGCTTCGATGGCCACGCGGGTGACGAGGTGGTTTGCGAGGTGCTCGCCCGCCGTCTGGACTCGCCACTCGATTCGGCCCTTCGCCTCATCGATGCCGCGGGCAAGGAGATCGCCTTCAACGACGATTTCGACGACAAGGGCGCGGGGCTGCTTACCCACCAGGCCGATTCCTTCATACAGGTGAAGCTGCCTACGAGCGGCACTTACTATCTGCAATTGGGCGACGCGCAGCACCATGGCGGCATCGAGTACGCCTACCGGCTGCGCATCTCGCCGCCGCGTCCCGATTTCGAATTGCGCGTGGCGCCATCGAGCCTCAACCTTCGCGCTGGAGCCACCCAGCCGTTCACCGTGTACGCCATCCGCCGCGATGGCTTCAATGGCGATATAGCCCTGCAGTTGAAGGACTCGCCAGCCGGCTTCAGCATGAGCGGCGCCACGATCCCTAGCGGCCAAGACCATGTGCGCGTCACCATGACCGCGCCGCGTGGACAGATCAGCCCGCGGCTGATCCAGTTGGAGGGCCACGCCGTCGTTCCCGGAAAGAAGGGCGCCGCCGGCGAGATCCGCCACACGGCCATCCCCGCCGAGGATATGATGCAGGCCTTCGCCTACCGGCACCTGGTGGCCGAGAAGGAGTGGATGGTGCGCGTCATGGGCGCGGGCGCGGGCATGGCCATCCACCCCATGGCCGACAAGGGCGTCAAGCTGGCCGCGGGCGGCACGGCGCTGCTACAGGTCTTCGTGCCGCCGCGCCTGATGGATGGCATGGCGCTGCTCCTCAACGATCCGCCCGAGGGTATCACCATTCAGGAAACGCAGGCCTCGCCGAACGGCATGGCGCTGGTGCTCCACGCGGATGGGAAGGTGAAGCCCGGGCTGAAGGGCAACCTCATCCTGGACGCTTTCATGGACCGAATTATCACGCCACAGAACGGCAAGCCTACCAAGCGCCGCAACTTATTGGGTACGCTGCCGGCGGTGCCATTCGAAGTTACTAACTAGGAGTTACCTGGCCGCCGGCGCGAGCGAGGCCACGATCTTTTTCGCCGACTCCGCCATGGCCGTCCCTTCGAACTTCAGTTCGGCATTGCATGGTTGCGCTCCTCCGATAGCGAAATACCACGTGGTCCCGGTGCTTCCCGGCTTGGGCGTCTCCTCGAACCAGATCTTGGTGGCCGACTCCTCGAACGTCTTCGCCGGCGGGAACATCATCTTGGCGTTGGCGACGATCCGCGCGTAGTCGGATCCGGCGGCCAGCCCATGCACCGTCACGTTGGATTTTTTGTCGGGGGAAGTGACGAAGCTCTTGATGAGCGAGTCGGGCGTCCAGTCCGCCGGAACCGCGACTTGGCAGACCTTCCGCATGTCGGTAACCGTCTTCCATCCGGGCGGAACGGTTTGCGCGGCCGCGGTGCCTCCGAACAACATCGCGCCCGCGAAAACCGCGCAACAGACGACTGTGCGTTGTATACAAACAGTGAGTGTCATAGTGGGGTCATTATATAAGACCGTGGCCCGATGCGTTACCGCCCAAAGCAGTAGAGCCGGCCGTCCTGTGAGCCAATTACCACCCGGCCCGCGGCAATTGCCGGCGAAGCCGAAAGCGGCGCGCCGGCTTCGAAGTCCCAGAGCTTCGCGCCGGTGGCCAGGTCGAGCACGTAGAAGTGGCCGTCGTTCGAGCCTACGTACACGCGGCTGTCCGCTATGGCGGGGGACGAATCCACGCGGGCTTTGGTGGGGAATGTCCAGAGCGCTTTGCCCGTCTTGGCGTTCAGGCAGTGGACCAGTTTGTCGCGGCCGCCCACCACGATGCGGTCGCCGGCCACCGCTGCCGAGGAGTAGAACGGGAACTGAGCGGCGGGCCGCCGGTAGCGCCAGACGATGCGCTTCGCGGCGACATCCGCGGCAACCTCCTCATTGTTGAAATTACCGAACCAGGCCAATGAGCCGAGCACTGCCGGAGAGGCGGCCGCCGGACCGCCCGCGGGAAACCGCACGACTTCCTGGCCATCGGACAGGCGGATTCCGTGGAAGACCTCGTCGCAGCCCGAGACATACGCCACGCCGTCCGCGACTGCCGGCGTTCCATGCACGTAGTTGCCGCTGGTGAACATCCAGAGCAGCTTGCCATCACGCCGCGAGAGGCAGTAGAGGTTGGCGTCATAGGAACCGGCCAGCACGCGGTCGCCCGAGACCACCGGCGAGGATCTGATCTCGGCCCCGGTCTTGTAAGTCCACAGGCCCTTGCCATCGGCGACACTTACCGCGTGCAGCACACCGGCGAGGTCACCCACATACACGATGCCTTCGGACATCGCCGGAGAGGATTCGCCGATGGAATCCGTTGCGGCGTACGTCCATCGCAGCTTGCCGGTTTCGAGGTCGATGGCCAGCAGGTCCTTCGATTGCGACCCCACGTAGACCGTGCCGGCCGAGATGGCCGCGGAGGACTCGATCGACTCGCCTGCGTCGTAAGTCCACAGCAGGCGCAGGGTTGCTGGAACGGGGCCGGTCGCCACGCCGGTAAGTTGCGGGTTCCCGCGGAACTGCGGCCAATCGTCCGCCGCGCCGAGCAACCCCACCAACAGGAATAGGAGCAGCGCGCGCATGGCCGACCTACGGCTTCTGCCCGATCGCGAAAAGCTGGTTGCGGTTGGCGACATACAGCGTTCCGTTAGCTGGGACCGGCGTGGAAATGACGCTGCTCCCCATGCCCACGGTAGCGATCAGCTTTTCCTCCTTGCCCGCATCCATGATCAGGACGTCGCCGTCCTCATCCCCCAGATACACCTTCCCGTCGATCGAGATAGGCGAGCCCCATACCGACGACAGCATGTCGTGCGTCCAATACGGCTTGCCGGTCGTCGCGTCCAGGCAGTGGAGATAGCCGGTGAAATCGGCGTAGAACAGCAGGCCGCCGGCGACGGCGCCGGTCGATATCGAGCGCTTGATCTTGTCATACTGCCAGAGCCTGCCGCTCACGGTGATGTCGCCGCGCTTGGTTGGGTCAATGGCGTAGAGATGGCCAGGACCCTGGCCGCTCTCGGTATCCTGCCCGTTGGCGATGAAGACGCGGTCCTGCCAGATTACCGGCGTCGAGACAATCTCGTTACGGGTCTTCGGCCAGACCGAGTCCTTGGGGTTGGTGTCAAACTCCCATAGCTTCTTGCCGGTAAGTGCCTCGTAACTGCGCACCCAGCCGTCGCCTTCGCCAATTACGACCTGGGCTACGCCGCCAATCGTTCCCACCGCCGGAGACGACCACTGCCCGTCCAGGATGCGGTCGCCCACGCTGTTGGCCTGCCAGACTAACTTGCCGGTCTCTTTATCCAGCGCGATCAAGGAAGGCGCCTTCGGTGCGGGCACGTGTTCGTGGCTGGCATCCCGGCCGTTGGAGGTGGCAGCGAACACCAACGTACCGTAGGACGCGGGCGAGGAAGCCGCCTTGTTATGCGGCGACACGCCCAGTTCCTTGATCATGTCGTAGTTCCAGATCACCTTGGCGTCATGAACGTTCAGGCACGCCAGTTCGCAGCGGTTCGTCACGTAGTACAGGCGGTCGCCTTCCACCAGCGGCGAGGAGCAGACTCCGGTTTCGGGCCAGTCCTTGTTCGAATCCGCCAACTTCTCGCTGGTGTGCTGCCACAGCAAGTGCCCATCGGATTCACGGAAGCACATCAGCACGCCGCGGTCGCCGGGCTCCTGGGGGTTGAGCACCAGCGAGTTGTTAGTGCCAACATATACCTGGCCGCCCGCCACCACCGGGTTGCCATAGGTTACCGATCCCAGTTTGGCCACCCACTTCACGTTCTTTCCGGTGGCGATATCCCAGGTAGCGGGAAGTCCCTGCATAGAGGAGACCATGTTGCGCTCCGGCGAGCCGCCCCACATGGGCCAGTCGCCGCCCGAGCCGGATCCAAGTAATAGGCAACCGGAGACGGCGAGACACAGGAGAAGGGCGCGCCCGATGGTCACTTAGCCGGCTCCTTGATGGCGAAGAGGTGGTTGGCGCCACGCACAATCAGGACGTCGTCGGCCCAGGCGGGCGTGGCGAGAATCGGTTCGCCAATCGGGTTCTTGGCGAGCAGTTCGAATTGCGGTCCCGCCTTCACCACGAAGACGTCGCCATCCTCGCTCGCGAGGTAGAGGTTTCCGGAGGCGGCTACTGGCGAGGCGACGAACGAGTTGCCCTCGATGCGCTGCTGGTAAATTCGTTTGCCGGTCTTGGCATCGTAGGCAGTAAGAATGCCGTTGTTGTTGATAGCGTAGTAAAGGTCACCATAGACAATTGGTGACGGCAGGTAGATGCCACCGCGTTGTGTGCTCCAGGCGATCGCGTCGCTGGAGTCCTTGCCGCTGGGAAGGGTGAGGTTACCGGTGGATCCCACCTTGATGGCGTAGATAGGCTGCACCGGAGAATAGCCCGAGGTCACGAATATCAGGCCGTTGCCGGTAACTGGCGTGGTGCAGGCGATCTCCGAATTGGGACCGAGCGTCCATAGTTCCTTGCCAGTGTTGGCGTCGTAGCCGCGGATCGCTTTGGAGCCGTTAGTGACCACCTCGGCGCGGTCCTTGCCTTCGACCACCGTTGGCGTGCCCCAGGTGGGAATCTCCGCGCGCGCGGTGCGCCAGAGTTCCTTGCCGTCCTTCAAGTCGAACGCCGCTATAAATGAATCCTTCTGGCGGTCGCACAGTACGATCGCGGAATTCTTGTAGATTACCGGCGAACTGGCCGCGGCCCATTCGGAATCGGGGTCGAAGAACCATCCGGCATTCTGGATACCGAGGTCTTTCCGCCAGAGTAACTTCCCGGCCGGGGAGTAAGCATAGAGGCCCTCGGAACCGAAATAGGCGATTACTACGCTGCCGTTGGTGGCGGGAGATGGCGAGGCCTGCGAGGATTTCGGGTGGCGCTTGGTCCTGGGCACGCCAACGTGAGCGGCCTGCTGCCACAGCACCTTGCCGGAGAGTTTATCCAGCGCCATCACCTTCCACTGGTGCTGGCTGAGGTCAGGCGAGGAGTCGGTGTCGCCGTACAACCCGGTCCGGAGCGTTTGCGTGGGGTCGCTGGAGATTGCCGTGGTAACGTAGACGCGGTTGCCCCAGACAATGGGCGACGACACAGCGAGGCCAGGGATATCGGCTTTCCAAAGGACGTTGGTGCCTTTGGCGGCGTCCCAATGGATGGGTGGCTTCGTGCCGGAGCCAATGCCCGATGCGGATGGCCCGCGGAACTGCGGCCAGTCGGCGGCCGTGGCCAGGCAGGCGGTTGCGCCGAGGATCAGAATGCCCCACGAAATGCGCCGGTGAGGGGATGTCATTGGGTCACCGCCTTCTTGAAACGGAAACTGGCGCCGCCCTGCTTCAGAGTGAAGCTGGCCGGCGAGTCGAACTCCACCTCGAGATGGGCCGGTGCGAATTCGAACTGGGTTGCGTTATTGGACTTCAGCGGAAACTCGGGTTGGCCGGTAGCCTGCATGTACAGCTTGCCATCCTTTACGAAAGCCTTTATGTCGAGCGGGACCTGCTCCGATTTGTAAGTGCCAACATAGGACTCGATGGTCTTCGAATCCACCGTGACGGCCGGCGCGGGTTCGTTGGCGCCCGCCTTCTTCAGCACGGCGGCCACGTCCACGCTCTTGCCTTCGAGCGCAGCGGCATAGGCCTTGTCCAACGCCGTCTGGCCTAGCTTTCCCTTTTCCAGAAAAGACGCGAGCACATCCGCATTGCCCGCTTGCGCCAGGGACGCTAGAGTCTCGTCGGGCGGCGCGGATGACTTCGCGATCAACATCTTAGCCACAGTGTAATGCTTGCGCTGGAGGACGAAGTCAAGCATGGACGCCTTGTAGAAGGTGTCCTTGACATCCGCACTGGCGCCCTTGTCGAGGAGATAGCGGACGACTTCCTCGCGGCCGCTTATGGCCGCGAGATACAACGGCGTCTGGCCATACGCGTTTCTCGTGTCGATGGCCGCGCCCTTGGCGATCAGTGCCTGAACGGAGGGCAGGTCGCCCGTGCGCGCGGCATCGAGTAAGTCCTCGCTGGGACCCCAGGCACGCAAGCCCAGGGTGGCCGCGAAAACAAGTAATGCGATTCGGCGCATTCAGTTACCTCTTGACGTTGTAACAGTAAAGATTGCCCTGCTCCCGCAGGTAAAGCTTGCCATTGGCCACCACCGGCCCGGTCCAGGTGTTGAAGGCCCCGCGCGGGATGTCGAACCGCGATACCTCTTTATACGCGGCGGGCGAGGGATCGACCAAGCCCACCGTGCCGTCCTCGCCCAAACAGTAGAGGCGCCGGTCAGCGTAGATGCAGTTGCCCTTGCCGACGCTGCGGTTGCGCCAGGCGAGTTTCCCGGTCCTGAACTCCATGGCGGCCAGGACTTCGCTGGAGAAACCGTACAGGTAATCGCCCACCAGCACGGAGGTGGTGTAGTGGTTGCGCATGTCCCGGTTGAAGTAGACCTCGGCGGTCTTGCCATCGGGCGTGGGCTGGAGCAACGCGCAGCCGGTGCCGTAATCGGTGGAGTAGAAAACGAAGCCGTCGGCGGCGAGGGGAGTGGCGATGTTAGCCGTGCGGTTCGCCGCGCGGGTGTAGCGCCACAGCAGCGCGCCGTCCTTGGAGTCCAGCCCGATGGCGGCCTCGCCGGTGAGTAGGGCCAAGGCGTGAGTGCCGCCGATATCCATGGAGATGGCCGAGGAGTAACCAGCCTTGTCACTTTGCGACTTCCACAGCAGGTTGCCGGTGTTCTTGTCGAGCGCGACCACGCCCGCCGAGGGACCGCCGGGCGCGACGACGACGCCGGCACCGTCGACAAGTGGCGATTCGGAGTAGCCCCAGTTGGGGGTCCGGCCGCCGAAGCGGTCCACCAGATTCAGTACCCAGACGCGTTGGCCGGTGGCCGTTTCCAGGCACACAAGCGTGCCATCGGCGGAGAGGGCGAACAGCCGCGCTCCGTCCACCGCGGGCGTGCCGCGAGGGCCGTTCCCGCGATCCCCGAGGAACGCCTTGCCGGCCGCGGTCTTCCAAATCTGCTTGCCGGTGTGAACGTCATAGGCCATGACGAACTGCTGCCCATCCCGTTGGCCCTGGATGAAGAGGCGGTCGCCCACGATGGCGGGCCCGGAGTATCCATCACCCAGATCCTGCGCTTTCCAAAGAAGGCGAGGGCCGCCTTGGGGCCAGGAGTCCAGCAGGGCGGTGTCGGCGGATTTTCCATCGCGGTGGGCACCACGCCACTGCGGCCAGTCGGCGGCCGTTGCAACCAAGTTGAAGGAAAGCAAAATCAGGCCGAGGCGGAGACACTTGGACATGTCGAAAGCTTAACGGATGGCTGCGCATAGTGCAATGCGCCTCCGGGAGGCACGATACCGAGAGGACGGACTCGAAGGGAGATATGCGGAGCCCCTTTTCCGATGTGCGGGATTTGACACTCGGCGCAACGGTCTGATTAAATGGGAATACACCACTGCTCCTCAGTAGCTCAATGGTAGAGCATTCGGCTGTTAACCGAAGGGTTGTAGGTTCGAGTCCTACCTGAGGAGCCAAATTAAGTCCTTTATTCTCAACGTATTCCTTACAGAACACGCCACTTGCGGCGTTGCGCCCGCGCGTGGACTGGAACTGGGAATTACCCATCCTTACTCAAATTTACCCATCCGTGGACGCCAGGGTTCCCCCAAAATCCCCCCAGTGGTTCGGCAACGGTCGCGCCGCAACCGCCCCGCGGATGAGTTTCCTTCTGTCCGCAGCCAGCCAGCGACGCCACACCTTCTGGAGACGGGAGCCAACATTTGAAATGGAAACGCCCGCGCGATCACTTCCACTTTTCCGGCACCAGCGCGTGATGCCCGGTACCACTCCACGGAGCTTCAATCACCGCCGCCTGGTAACGCTCATCCGGCAGATTTGCATGTTCCAGAACAATTATCTGGAACTTCGGTGCCAGTTCCGCGCAGACCGAGAACAGCAGATCGAACATCCTTCCCACCGCATCCAGATCCGCGTCTGCTTCGAGCGTCTCCTGAGTTGTTCCTGAAAGCGCCTTGTATTGTTGGGTCGAAGGGAAGTAGACCTGCGTAGGCTGATCCAACACCAAAAAGCCGGGCACCGGGCAATTGTTTTGCACGAAATGTTCGTGAAGCGCGAGCAATGCCAATAGATGGCACCCAAGCCAGTTCTTGCCGCCGCCCATCCTTTGCATCGGAATCGGGCGCCCCGGCCGGTCGGCGACTACGGTGAGGTTGTTGAGATCGAGCCGGTAAGGCGCGCGATGCTCAAGCTGCAGCAGTTCCGACCAAGTCGTCATTCGCTGCCCCATGCGATTGAGGATTGAGGCGAGAAGATCCTGCTCGCCGTCTTCGGCAAGCAGCGACTCCAGACGCCCGACTTCAATTTCGGCCTGCCTCACCGCTCTCTGCAGGCTTTCCTGCTCATTAACAAGCTGGACCGTCTCGACATAAAGGCTCACCCTGCCCGCGACGCGCGCCGCTCTGGCGTTTGCGTTTCGGAACTCCTCGGCGGCCTCCTGTTCCGACTGAGCCGCTTCCAACGCAAATTCCGCTTCCGCCAGCAGTTGCCGGGTAGCCTCGCGCTCAGTTTTCAGGTTGTCGATGTATTCTCGAAGCCTTGGGCGCTCACCCTCCACCTGCTGGAGGTCGGCGCCCAACCGGCGAAGACTCTCGGTAAGCGCGGAGACAGTTGGGACCTCAACCGGGAGATCCGACGAACAAACTGGGCAGCGGTGCGGGCCGTCAGCCCCATTGAAAAGGCGGATGGATTGCAGTCGCATCACCTGTTCTCCGGCCTCGCTTGCGTATGCTTGAGCGTCGCGTTGGAAAACCTCAGCGGCATCGATCTGCCTCTGAAAGCCCTTGAATGCCTCTCTTCGCGTATCGGCCAGCCGGCGAAGATCCGCGAGCCTATCTTCTTCGACGAGCGGTGCGGCGGACGGCGCCCATGTCAATACAGTTCTGAGCGTCTCGACGATCTCCTCAGCGGTTCCGATGGCCACGTCGGACCTCAGTATCCCAACCTGTTGAGCTTCCGTGATGAGGCCCTGCCCGCGCGTCAACTGGTCCGTTGCCACAAACTGCGCTTCCTCCAGATCTCGCGACGCCAGCTTCAGCCGACGCTTTGCAAGGCGCAGCTCATGTTCCAAACGGACGCGTTCGGAATTAACCACCCCGAGGAAGTACGGCAGCGTGTCTTTGATTGTCTGTGGAATTTGCGGTTCCAACTGCCGGTGGAACAACAATTCCTTGCTGGCGATGAGTCCCTGGGTTTGGAACAAATAGTAAACCGTATGCCGGATTGTGGCTTCCAGTTCATTCCGCGACTGGCCGGCGGGCGGCATGTGCAGGTTCGGAACGATGCCGACCCGCTTCGAGAGTTCCTTGACCACTGCTTCGTCGTTTGAGTTCGGAATCAACCTGGACAGGGGAGGCGCGGTCAGAGACGTACCAACCTCATAATAGACCTGGCTCTGGCTGGCCGCGTTCTCTTTCGGCGCGGGCTTGGCGACAAGAACCTCTGTGTTGTCGCCAAACCTGAACACGACGGCGTACCATGCCACAGAGTCGCGAATGACGCCCTCCGGGATATTGAACGTAGAACGGCCCATACAATAGTCGACGATGTCGATGATCGCCGACTTGCCCGTCAAGGATCGCCCGGTGATGATGTTGACGGCGCCGGGCTTGAGAGAGACCTCGCGCATGGCGCCGGCGCGGTTGTAAAGAATAATTGAGCGTATCTGCATCGTCATGGACGAACTCCCCAGATCGCAAAGATCGTGGCGTTGTCGCCGGCGGTCGCGAGCCACCGGCCCACGAAACGCGCTCGCTGCCTGCAGGCCCAGGATTCTGAGTCGGTCGGCCACGGAGGCCGCTTAAGCCGTAGCTGCGGCGCCTGCAACGCCCCTTCCGGCGAAAACGTTAGTAGCGCGCCATTCGCGGCAAACAGGATGGCTTCACGGGTATAGCCACAAACGGACGCGACTCTCAGCAGCGGCAATTTGTGCTGGGCTAGCTCCAGCGAGCCAACCGTCGAATTTGGAATATATCGGTTGGCGCCCAACCAGCACATCGAAGCCAAGAGGCATCCTGCCGCTGGGTGGGCCTGTTTCCACGTCTCGGATTTTGCCGAGATGGTTTTTGAATCAGCAGTTTACGGATTCTCTTGTCGAGTACGACGGTTTCCATTTCTTGCAATGTCGCGCTTGGGGAGCCAAACCATCCCACCACGGAATCCAAGTCCACTGTTGTTAACGGCGTCCCCCGTAGTGCGCCCGGTGCAACGGGTCACGTCTTTCTCAACATAGCCATGCGTTTACGGTGAGGACCGCCTCTCCGCTCTCGGCCCTGGAGATTCTCCGTTTGCGCCGTAGCGAGTACCCGGGCGCAACTTTCCGGCCGACCTCTCCTCTTCTCCGCGCTGTGCCCCACTGTGCGCATCGCGACCATCACAGCGCAGGGGGCAGCATGGTCAGATAGCCCCCGGTTTCCCCTCGAAGTATATTCCGGACACCACTGCTGCTGGCTTGCCCGCGCGCTTCCCTGGTATCGTGAAGGTTATGCTCCGCCGATGCCTGACTATTGCGTGTACCATCCTCGCCGTGGTGGCGGCGAGTTGCGGACGGCATGAGACGGGTTCAAGCGAACAGGCGAAGGCCATCTCAAGCCGCATCCGTCAACTGCGCAGCCTCCCGGACGACCAGTGGACGCGCGCGGTGGGGCAACTGGCGGGCGAGGTGCAGGCACTGCCGCCGGGCGCGGAGAAGTTGCGGCTCATCGAGGATCTGTCGGGCCGGGCCACCGAGGGCGACGCCGGGCAGCAGACTTTGCAGACCATCGCCGATACTGTCGCCAGCGTGCTTGCCAATGCGCCCGCGGGCCAGGGTGCGGAACTGTGCGGGACGCTCGCCCTGTTGGCGCGCTACGAGCATGTGCACGTGTCGCTCGACACGCCCGAGTACCGCGCCGCCATGGCGAAGCTGGAAGCCGAGGACCAGCGCCGGCTCAGCCCTGAGTTCACGCTACGCGACCTGAAGGGCGCCGAGTGGTCGTTGCAGGGGCTGCGGGGCAAGGTGGTGTTGGTGAATTTTTGGGCCACCTGGTGCCCGCCCTGCCGCAAGGAGTTGCCGGATATGCAGGCGCTCCACCAGCGCTTCGGCCCGCGTGGCCTCGCGATTCTGGCGGTGTCGGATGAAGATGCGGGGAAGGTGGCGCCGTTCGTCGGTGCGCAGAAGCTCAGCTTCCCGGTGCTGCTCGATCCGGGGCGCAAGGTTAACGAGGCATTCGCGGTAGAGGGAATTCCGCGGAGCTTCCTGTATGGGCGCGACGGAAAGCTGGTGGCCCAGGCCATCGACCGGCGGACCAGCCGGCAGTTCCTGGCGATGCTCAAGCTGGTGGGGTTGGAGTAGCGGCGGGCCATGCGACTGTTTACGGCACTCGCTCTGCCTCCGGAGGTGACCGGCAATCTGGAGGACTTGTTGCGGCGGCTGCGGACCACGGCGCGCATCAGTTGGAGCCCTCCGGCGAACCTGCACATCACCACCAAGTTCATCGGCGAGTGGCCAGAGGCGCGGCTGGGGGAGTTGCGGCAGGCGCTCGGGGAGATGCCGGCGGGCGTACCCATCGACGTGCGTATCCGCGGGCTGGGTTTTTTCCCCAATGCGCGCGCGCCGCATAACTTCTGGTGCGGCATCGAGGCGCCCGGGTTGGAACGGCTGGCGGCGGCGACCGACGGGGCTACCGCAGCGCTGGGCATTGCGCGGGAGACGCGGGCGTTTTCGCCGCACCTGACGCTCGCGCGGATCAAGGACCGGCCGGACTTGCGGGAGTTGCAGCGGGCGATCAGCGCGCTGGCTTCGACCGAGTTCGGCGCCTTCGAAGCGCGCGGCTTCCGCTTGTATTCGAGCCAGTTGAAACCAACCGGAAGCGTGTACACTAAACTAGCGGAATTCCCGCTGTCAGCCTAAATGACTCCCTTATTGATACTGCCGGCGGCCTACCTGATTGGCGCCATACCTTTCGGCTTCCTGCTGGTGAAATGGACCACGGGCGCGGACGTGCGCACGGCGGGGAGCGGCAACATCGGCGCCACCAACGTGCTGCGGACCACGGGGCGCGGGGCGGGCGTGGCCACCCTGCTGCTGGACATCGGCAAGGGCTACCTGGCGGTATGGCTGGCGGAGCGGCTCACGGACGGCAATCCGTGGTGGACCAGCGCGGCCGCGTTGACGGTGATGGCGGGCCACGCCTTTCCGGTATTTCTGAGGTTCCGCGGCGGCAAGGCGGTGGCCAGTTTCGTGGGGGCGTTCCTGCGCCTGGCACCGCTGCCGCTGGTGGCAATTCTGCTGGTGTTCGTGATTGTGGTGGCGTGGACGCGCTACATTTCCATGGGGTCCATCGTGGCGGCGGGGACGTTTCCACTGGGAGTGTGGCTGATCTCGCAGCCGCCGTGGCCGGTGGTGGGTGCGGCTGCGCTCGCCGGGGGGTTCATTATTTACAGGCATGGCAGCAATATCGGGAGACTGCACGAAGGCACCGAGAACGTGTTCCGGTTTGGGGCTGCGAAGCCGTGAAGGACCTCTCGATTATCGGCGGCGGCAGTTGGGGAACGGCTCTTGCGGTGGTGCTGGGCGCCCGGTTTTCGCGCGTGCGGCAGTGGGTTTATGAACCGGATCTGGCGGGCCGGATGGAATCCACGCGGGAGAATGACATCTACCTGCCGGGCTGCCGCCTGCCGGACAATGTGCGGATTTCGAGCGACGTGGCGGCCGTGCTGGAGGGCGGATCCACGATCCTGAGCGTGATGCCGTCACATCTGGCGCGGGGGATGTACCAGCAGATGCTCCCCTATCTTGATGAATCCATGGTGTTCGTCAGCGCTACTAAGGGATTGGAGAACGGCACATTACTACGGATGTCGGAGATAATCAGACAGGTGGTTCAGGCGCGGTTTGAGCCGCGGGTGGCAGTGATCTCGGGGCCAACCTTTGCCAGGGAAGTGGCTCGGGCGGAGCCGACGGCGCTGGTCGTAGCATCCACCGATGAGCGGCTTGCGGCGGAAGTTCAGGAGGCCTTTTCCGGCCCCACCTTCCGGCTCTACACGAGCCCCGATCCGATTGGTGTGGAAATTGGCGGGGCGATCAAGAACGTGGTGGCTATCGGGAGCGGCGTGCTGCATGGATTGCGCCTGGGAAATAATGTGACTGCGGCGCTCATCACGCGCGGTCTGGCGGAGATGACGCGGCTGGCGGTGGCCATGGGGGGGCGGCCGCTCACTTTGGCGGGACTGGCGGGATTGGGTGATCTGGTGCTGACCTGCACCGGAGATTTGAGCAGAAATCGCACGGTGGGGGTGGAACTGGCCCGCGGGCGGCGGCTGGACGAGATCGTAAATTCCATGAAAATGGTAGCCGAAGGTATAAAAACTACCAATGCGGCCGTGGATTTGGCCGAGCGCTTTTCCGTGGAGATGCCCATCGCCGCGCAAATGTTCCAAATGTTACACTTTGGCGTATCTCCGCGGGAGGCGATTCAGCGTCTTATGGAGCGTTCGCTGAAAGGGGAATAGACGTCGAATTTCCTTTCAGGACCGCAACCTCGGATGGAGCAACGGGTTATCAGTAACGTAGGGGCTGGTGTGACGGACCGGGATCCGGACGCTGAGCTGATGCTTCGGGTCAAGGACGGAGACGGCGCCAGTTTCGGTGTGCTGCTGGAAAAGCACCGTTTGCCAGTGGTGCACTTTCTCTACCGGATGATTCAGAACCGGGCCGTGGCGGAGGAATTGGCCCAGGAGGTTTTTTTACGCGTCTACCGCTCTCGGGCGACCTACGAACCGACGGCGAAGTTTACGACCTGGCTGTTCCGCATCGCGACGCATTTGGCGCTGAACTCGCTGCGCGACGGAAAGCACGAACGGACGCAGGAGCGGTTGGACGATACCTCGGGGGATTTGCCGGCGCGGCAGGTGCCGGACGCAAGGCCGACGGTAGAGCAGTCGATGGTGTACCAAGCCAGGCTGGAGGAAGTTCGCAAGGCTGTGGCGGGGCTGCCGGAGAAGCAGCGGGCCGCGGTGTTGATGCACAAGTACCAGGAGATGGAATACACGCAGATCGCCAAGGTATTGGAGTGTTCCGAATCTGCGGTAAAGTCGTTACTATTCCGGGCGTACGAAACTTTGCGCGCCCGATTGGCTCATATGGCTTAGGGTATCGGCCGGTAGGTTTGGTGCTACGACCGGGCCGCTCGCTGACGCTCGCGGTTCTGGGTGAGGTCTCACGGAACCGCGACCATAAGGGAGCGGCCCGAGGCGGCACGGCAGTACCGCAAACGGCAGGTTTTCTGATATTCTAGGCGGCTGGCCTGAGGGAAGAAGGACCGTTATGAAGTGCCCATTGGAAGCGAGGCGGAACGAGGTTCTGCTGGCGTATAGCGCCGGGAACCTGAATGCCGCCGACATGCCGCTTTTGGAGAGCCACCTGGAGATCTGTCCGGGATGCCGCGATTTCGTCCGGGCGCAGAGCGCGATGTGGGACGCGCTGGACATTTGGGAACCCGCCCCGGTTTCGGCCGATTTCGACCGCCGCCTGTTCGCGCGGATGGACCGGCAGGTGTCGTGGTTCGACCGCCTGATGCGCCCCTTCCAGCCGTTCTGGCTGGGCCGCGCGGTGCCCGTCGCCGCTGCCGCCGCTGTGGTTCTGATGGCCGCGCTCCTGGTGCAGCGAACGCCGCAGGTCGATGTCCCGCAGCCGGAGCAGGTGGTGGCGGCGCTGGACGAGATGGACGCGTTGAGCCAGTTGAGCGCTCCGGTTCACGCCGATAGCTCCGAATCGAAGATGTAGGACAGGCCAGCCGGAATGAACCGCCTCGCCAAGTTCGCCGCGGCAACGCTTCTGGGGTTGGTGCCCGCCTGGTGCGAGCAGACCCGGGAGCCAGCCGCCGCTCCCGCCAAGGCTGCGGCTAAACCGCCCGCCAAGCCCCCGGCCGTGCGTGTGCCCACGCCTGCGCCCAAGGTTTCGGCGGGCAGGGGAACCGCCGGTGGGGTTGGCAGGGGGGCCATGAGGGCCATACCCGTATTCCGGCCAGTGCCGGGCGCGCAGGTGCAGCGCTTTTTGCGGCTGAGCCCCAAGGAGCGCGAGATCGCCATCGATAAGATGCCGGTGCCCGCGCAGGAATCCATCCGCAAGCGGCTGGCTGCTTGGGACGCCCAGCCCGCCGAGGAGCGGGAGCGCCAGTTGAAGCTGTTCGACGCGGTTTCCAAGCTGCCCAAGGACAAGCAGGACCTGGTGAATCAACGGATCGCCGAGTTTCAGCAACTGGGGCAGGACCGCAGGCTGGGAATCCGCCGGGCGTACCAGTTACTCAGCAGCAAGCCGGAGCCCGAGCGCCAGGCTATCATCGACAGCCCGGAGTTTAAGGAGCGCTTCACTCCCATGGAGCAGCGCATTGTGATTGACCTGGTCACTTACTATCCCAACCCGGAGATGTGAGCGCGCAGCGGGTGACTTCCCGGCGGCCATCCCCGAAAGTTAAGTATTGAATTCCCCTGGAAAGTTTGCTACCTTTCTGGAACCCATCAGGCGCCGTGGTCCGAAGCACTGGCGGTCGCGGCGGAGGCGTCCGGGGAGGAGAGCCGATGAACCAGCGTGTGCGCGTGGCGACGGACTACGAAACCTACCGGGCGGAACTGCGCCAGAAGCGGGAGCGGGTGCTGGAGAACCTGGGCGAGAGGTACGAGACGCTGGCGGGCATGGACCACGTGGCGGAAGATGACAGGGCGCAGATTTCCCACGACGAGTTCATTTCGCTACAGCGCAACAGCCTGGAGTACCGGCAACTGCGGCTGGTGGACGAAGCGCTGAAGCGGCTGGATAGCGGCGGGTACGGGGCGTGCCAGGCCTGCGGAGAACCGATTGCGATGAAGCGGCTGCGGGCGCTGCCGTGGGCGCGGTATTGCCTGGCGTGTCAGGACGAGGGGGCGGAGGGGGACTGAGGGGCCAAGTGCGCGCGATGAACGGGGCTGCGTCCTTTTGTGGCCCGCGCCTAATCCATCAGCGCAGTGCTGCGCGGTGTTCCAGTTCGGGGGGCGCGCAAGCGTCACCAGCGAAATTGGCTTGGCGGGCGCCTGCCGCGAATGCGCGCCAGCAAAACAGCGCCAGGGGGATATCCGCGACGGCAGACAACTCTCCCCGTGCGATGGCTCCCGCCATATTCCTAACAGCAACCGGGAGGTAGGGAGCAAGGTATTGGACGAACACAGAGCGCCAAGAGGCAGGCAGGACCGCGGCGCCGTACAGTTTCGACAAGTGCCTTTGGCCTCGACCGTATCGGTACCATTGTTCCCAGAGCGGGCGGAGGGACGACCGGTGATGATGGAGAACCACGGCCTTGGGATTGTATTTCAACTGCCAGCCTTTCCTTGCCGCTCTCCAGCACAGATCGGCATCGCCTCCCGAGACCATGTTGGGCCGGAACATGCCAACATCACCAAAGACGTCGCGCCGGACAGCCAAATTCGCAGTCTGGGCGTATCCCCGATAGGGATGTTTGAGTGTGTGCGATTGCGACAACATTCTGTGGCGGGAAGAATATCGTTCAACCCAGGAGGTGCACGGAGCCGCCTCAATTTCGCCGGCTACCAACCCGACCCCGGGGGAACTGAAGCCTTGCAGAAGATGAAGTACCCAATCCGGCTTTGGCCGGCAGTCCGCATCAGTGAAGACCAGAATGTCGCCGTGCGCAGCGCAGATGCCTTCGTTGCGCGCGGCATATGAACTTACGATTCTACTCTCGCGAATCGCGTGGAGCCTCCCGTTTAGCTGCTGCCCGGCAACCTTGAGACGGCTCCAAGTTGCGTCCCGGCTATCGTTGTCTACTACGATGATTTCCAGCCCGTCACACATCAGCGCGGAAAGCGCGTCGATGAGAGGCTCGACGTGCTTCTCCGAATCCCGGATGGGGACAATTAGTGAAACGCTTCTTGGTGGGCTCTGAATGGCGCACTTCTCCCTGAATGCCGTATTGTATTTGGTATCGGGCCGCATGACTCAGAGATGCCCGGTTATTGCCGTGCTACAATGCTTGCGGTTCCGCGCCCTTCGCTGGGCTGCGTGGTGGATCGAATGCCGAAGCACCCGATTGACTTAACTCGGTGAGATCATGAATCCCGTACCCGTAGGAATCGGAAGAAGGCACAAGATGGCGATGAGTGCTTGGGCTCTGGCCATCTGTACGCTTTTTCCCATGGCGCTTCCAACAGGAGCCGCGGCGGCAAGACGGCCACTGCGCGTAGTGCTGATTCTGGAGCGTTCGGTATCCATGCGTGAGGACATGGCGGCGGCCCGCGAAGCTGCGGCAATATTCGCCGGCGGCCTTGCACAAAGCGGAGCTAGTCTTGGGCTGGTGGTCTTTGGGTCCAGTGCCATCGTGGCGTTTCCGCCCAGAGATCCAGGCCATCCGGAAGGCGGCACAGGGCCGGCTCCCGACAATCTAAATGCCTCGCCAGGCCTGCCGCAACTCATCCGCTCGGTGCAGTCTTCGGCCTCGAACGCTGGCTTGGCTGAAGCTCTTTGGCTGGGTTACCAGGAACTCGCGAAACAGCCGGTTCCGGGGGCAGCGAACATCATTGTGTTACTCACTCGCGGCCGGCCCAACGGAATCACCGCTGAATTCAACGAGCCGGATCCCAATCGAAACCTGCTTCGCGGTAGCAGTACTTGCACAAACAAGTCCGGGGCCGCTCCGATGCGCGGAGTGATCGCTCAGACGTGCGGCTTTCGTCCGAAATGTGGCCCCGCAAATGCTGTGGTTGGTATCCGCCAGCCACTCAACACCGCGGTCGACCCGTCGCACCCGGATGTGATTTCATGGCTGACCGATCCTGGCTCCGAGCCGGTGATTGGGCCGCCTGCGAGCGATGGCTGCGCCTATCGCGTGGATCCCGGCCGGGTAGTGGAGGACATCCGGGGAATTCCGGATCGCGACTCTTACGGAAACTCGACTGCTGGAGAGGGCTACCTGGAGTCCGCGCTCTACAAGAAAGAGCGGATCCCTCTCGATCTGAAGGCCATCCGGAGCCCGTACCAAATTGGATTGGCTTCCTGGAACGCGGCCGATGACGCAGGGCGGCGGATTCGACAGGATACGCAGCTCAACGTCGCGATCTACGCCTTTGCTCTCGGCCCCGCAAGCGCACCGCCCGACGAAGTTCTTCTTGGGCGAATCGCCAATGTGAGATCGGGCGACAACTCCACATATGCGCCGGGCCGGCCTTCCGGCCTATGCGTTCGTGTTGCCTCGGCCACGGGTTTGACTGCGATGATGGCGGAAGCCGCACGGGCGGTTGCGGCCAGGGCGCAACAGCAAGCCGCTCCAAGACCCTCGGGAGACCGTCGCCGTCAGTAGACCCGGTATGGCCGTCCGTTCAGTACCAGCAAGGCACGTAAACGCGCAGGCAACAGCGTCTTCACAGCCGCTTCCAGCTTGCCTGGGGTATCGGCAGTGTTGGAGATGGGTTCACTCCCACGCGGTGCTCGCTGCCCTTGTTGCGTCGGCGTTCGGCACCCTTCCGGCGTTGCCGGCGTCGCAGGCTCCGGCCACCAGCCGAACGAAGACGCTTATCGCCGGGCCCTGGAAGTTCCTTGCCAGCGACATACCCGTCAGCGCGAGCGCGCCTGAACATGACGACCGCCTTTGGGAGACCGTAACGACACCGCACACCTGGGACACGGCTGGTGCGGCGACTTATCACACCAATTGCTGGTACCGAACACACATCAGTATTCCGTCGGGCGCGAAGGAGGAGAGCGTCTACGTGTATTTTGAAGGGGTCTTCCAGGTGGCTGACGTCTACTGGAACGGAACGCTGCTCGGCCAACATCGGGGCGGATATACCCGGTTTGCGTTCGACGCCACGAGCGCGGTTCGAGCCGGAGGCGACAACCTACTGGCGGTGAAGGTGAACGGCGGGTTCTGCGCCGACTGCCTGCCGGAGGGTTTGGCCAGTTTCTCGAGTTATGGCGGCATTTACCGCAAGGTGTGGGTGATCCGGACGAACCGGCATCATATCGCGGTCACCGACTTCGCGTCGAGCGGCGTCTATATCACCCCTGGAGAGGTCAGCCGGGCATCGGCCAACGTCTCCGTCCGCGTTGTGGCCGCCAACGACAGCGGCTCGCCGGAGACATTCCAGGTCCGAAGCGTTTTCGAAGAAGCGAGCGGGCGCACTGTGTTGACGCTGGATGGCACCGTCCGCGTGGGCGCGCACGAAATGGCCTCGACGACTCTGCGCGGCGTCATCGCGAGTCCCCGGCTGTGGGACCGCGCCGATCCCCATCTATACACCGTTCGCTCCACTATACGGGTGAATGGCGCGGTAACCGATTCGGTGGTGGAGCAGACCGGTCTTCGGAGCTACCGGCTGACGGGTTCCGACTTCCTTCTCAACGGCGTTTCCTGCCGCCTGCGCGGCGTCGCCAAGCATCAGGAGACTGAGTATCACGCCTCGGCTGTGACCGATCAGGAATTAACCGAAGACTGGTCCGCGTTGAAGGAACTGGGCGTCAATTTCGTGCGCCTGGTTCATTACCCGCATGCCGATCTGGAATACTCACTCGCGGACCGAATGGGAATCATGGTCTGGTGCGAAAACGGTCACGCGAACCGCAGCGATGTAACGCCAACCGGACGCCGCATCACCGAGGAAATGGTTTACCAGAACTGGAACCATCCTTCCGTGATCTTCTGGAGTGCCGGGAATGAAGCCGATAACCGAGCGGCATCCGCCTACGGCGCCGTCATTCACGCAGCCGACCCGTCGCGCCCGGTGGTTTACGCTGACATGCAACTCTTCAACGCCGTGGTGGGAAGGGTGCTGAATCCGTTCTCGGGTTCGGGCCGCCGGACCCTGGACAATATCGACTTCGTATTCAGCAACCCCTATCCCGGCTGGTACTACGGCAGCATCTACGATTTTCCGGCAGTGGCGGATTCCACTCCCTGGATCTCCGAGGCGGGCGCCGGCGGCGTGATCACCGATCATGGGACCGGCTATTTCAGCCAACGGTGGAGACCCAACTGGGGCGAGCCGGAGGAGTACATGCAACTCAGCCACGAGGTCCTCTACCAGACCGTGTTTATCTCCAAGCCCGCCTCCGTTCCGGCGTTCGTCGTGTGGTGTGCCCGCGACTTCGCCGAAAGGCGCTACAAGGGCAGGCTCAATACCAAAGGGCTTCGTACCTACGCCAACTACCCCAAGGACGTCTACTACCTGTACCAGGCCTTCCTGAATCCGGCGCCCGTGGTGCACATCGTTGGTGCGCACTACTTCCTGCGGAGCGGGCCGGGTTCGATCAAGGTGTATTCCAATGCCGCGCGCGTCGAGCTTACCGTGAATGGAATCAAGATCGGCGCGAAATCAAATGGAGATTACTCGCATCCCAACGGCATGAAGATCAACAACGTGTTCTACTGGGATGGCGTTCTGAGAAGCGGGCGGAACGAAGTCACCGTGTCCGATGGGCGTGGCGGCCGCGATTCGGCCATCATCCATCTGACGGGCGGGGCGGTGGAAGGGCCATCAGGCAGGGCGCCCCTGGTGACGAATCTCGCTTCCAGCAACGCCAACAATAAGGCGTACTTCATCGACGCGCCGGTGCACGATCAATGGGGCTTCTACTACGACTTCAATGGCAACGGCGATAACAGCTTCGATGTCGTCCCGAAGCTCGCGGAGGGGGCGGGCTGGATCGCCACCAAGAGGCAGAGCGATTCCGATCTGGCCGCGCGGCTGGCGTTCTCCGTTTCGAAAGATGCCGACGTGTATGTCATGTTCACCAGGCAAGTGGCAGCGCCGTCCTGGATCGCCAGCGGTTTCCACGACACGGGTGCCGTAGGAAAGTGGCGGGATAACCGCCTGCAGTTGGTGGAATACCAGCTTTTCAAGAGAGCGTGCAAAGCGGGTGAGAGGCTGGAACTGGGCGGGACGCCTTTGGATTTCGTGACGCTGGTGAAACCCGCAATGGCGGGCGGCAAGTAGGCGGAGCGAAGGCGCGGCGCCCGAACGGACGGCCCGATCTTTTGCGTAGGCCGGTTTCCGATTACGTTTCGTGGTAATTGAGTTAACCGGAGCTATCAGGGGAATCCCAAGAAAGAATATTTGACACAACCAGATCCGATAGTCTAGAATTCTTTCGATATGCGCGCCTCCGCTTCCCCTCGCTCCCCGTGGGTCCCGATGCCCCCCCCCCCCTGTATCCCCCTATATCCTTCTAGCGCTGGTGCTCTGCTCCGCGCCCGCTTGGGCACAGAACCCCGTGTTCACGGATGGGGGAGTCATGATCTCCCAGAATACATCTCCTCAGTCCATGTCCGTGTTTGTTCCACAGGGGCGGAACTTCGTTTCGCTCAGCATTTCGGAGAGCTATACCGATTGGGCGAAGGGGCCCACTGGCCCAGGGTGCACGGAGTCTATGATCCCCTGCGGGAAGAACAGCGGGACCGTCTCGATCCCCGAGCTGGGCTACACCAGCAACTTCTCCCAGAATGACTCGGCCCCTGTGCCATGGATCGACCTCATTTCGTCCAGTCAGGAGTGCGTAGGCGGAGCGTGCGGACAGTGCGCAGCGGACGAGTTCGCAGCTATTTTCATATGCGGGTGGAGCCCCGACCCCGATTGCGTTGCCAAAGCCGTCGCGGCGTACAACGCGTGCATGGCGACGGCGGTGGGCGATTACGATACTCAACAGTATCATTCCCGGGCCTACTGGAAGCTTGTCCCCATTAGCGACGACGGGGCGCAGAACCCGATTCAGGCAATTTCCCCTCGTTCTGGCCCCATGAGCCACTTCGCGTTACAGCAGAACGGGACGAATCTTACCCTCAATGCAACTTCCACAGGAACGGGCCCATATCAAGCCACCGTGGCGCTTTCCGGCGACGTCGGGTTCACACTCACGCAGACGGATCCCAGCTTCCGCCCGCACGACGCCCGGGACACGGCGGCTAACCAGTGCAAACAGCCCAGCGACTGCCATCAGACCTACACGCTGAACTTCGATCCCCCCGTTTCGCAGTTTTCCCAGCCGGGCGCCCCCTGGTCGGGAAGCTGCTTGTTGACGCTCGAACACCCGGCATACCAAAAGAGCTGGCTGCCGGGTTCGTCCACCAACTACACCCTGCCCAACACCGACCCAAACGCTCCGGACTACGTATTTGAGCAGAGCAAGAACGGCAGCCTCGCCGCGCCCTCTTCCGACGGGCTCAGTATCGCCACCCAACCGTTCGACTTCAACAACTGGTGGGGAAATGGCCAACCCGTAACGGTGACTTCCCAGGATTACGGGGGCCAGGCGAACCTGCGGGCCACATGCTCGTTTTTCAATCCGCCAGCCACGGTGGAGGCCACCATTATCGACCCGGTGACGAAGAACTACATCCGGCCGCAATCGGGATGCAGCGCGGCGATGCGCTCCGCAGGCAACTACGCTACCATTCCCGTGGATGAGGACTGCAACGGGATTGCGGATTCGTGGGAGGGGCAGTACACGAATCCGCCCGGTGGCCATCTGGACCCTACAGCAGATAACGAGCCGGGCTATGATGGGACCACCGTGGGGGACGGGTATTCCGTGCATGACGAGTACCGCGGTTTCCACTACATTCAGGACACGGTCGATACGGCGGACCAGAACAATCCGACTGGCGTCGTGCAGTGGACGTCGACCGATCCGGTGAATACGCAAGACGTGTTCTTCTGGGATTCGGCAGTCGGACCTGCGCTGGGGCCGGTCACCGGCCCGTGCAACACGCCGGGGACGAATTACTTTTCGGGCTTCCCCATGACGCTCCAGCCCAACTGTATCACCACGGCGCTGCGCACCATGCTTGCCCCGGAAATGGTGAACGCGCAGGGGCAACAGTTCATGACGTTTCGGCGGGTGAACGCCGTCCAGGCCAACGCAGCATCCCTCCCATCCGCAATCGATCCTTCGCAGGGAGTCCAGTCGCTCAACAAGAACAGCGCCACGAGGGCGGCCGCGGTCCCCTCCGTGTTGAGCCTCGGCGGCTTCGCCCTCGTCTACGGCAGCAACCCGGACCAGATCAAGGGCGCATCCGACTGCGGCACCACCTTCTCTCTGAACGGGTATTACGCCTGGGGCAACGGATTCGCAAACGATGGCACGTCCTTCATGAACATCGCTCTTCCGCAGATCTTCGCGTGCGCCGTCATCGCTCAGGATTACCCCCAGAACACATTCCTCGCGGTGACTGTTGCCCACGAAACCGGCCACCGGTTGGGGCTGTTCCACACCTATCGCCCCGTAATCTACCTCGGGCCGTACGCCGGAAGCTATGCAAACCTGACGTGGCAGAACTACATGGACGCTCCCGGCGCGCTCTACCTACGGATTGCAATCAGTCCGGTATCCGGCCTGCTGAATCCTCCCTACCAGGAGTTGGACGTTTTCCAGTACGGCAGGTTTCCGGCTCCTTATTTCGACTGTTCCGACTCGCAACCGAGCGACCCCGCTAACCCGGGCACCCAACCATGGATTCTCTCCGGCTGCAGCGCTACGGTTCCCGGCACTGCGAAGCGGGGACCCGTCCCCGCCCCGGGATCTTGCCTCGCGCGATACGCTACTCGCGCCAACCCCACCCCGGAAGCCGTGATCCCAGGGCTGCCGTTCTTGGAGGTGGCGACCTCCGGGTCCCTCGTCGGGGCCACCAGGGGGCGCTACTCTGGCGGCATCGATCTGATGGGAGTCCAGCCGCTGTTTAACTCGGCCCGGTTCGGCACCACGTACGGGTTCGATCCCGTTTGTGAGTTGCCGTACTTGAACCCGACGCCGGTCCCGCAGCAACCTAACTGACCATTTTGTTCCAGGAGCAACCATGACGACGAAGATTGCATGCCGAACCACAATTTGGTTGACCGCTCTCGCGCTGATCTCGACGGGCCTGCGGCTGGGCGCGCAGAGGGGCGATCCAACGCCGGCCCAGAGGGAGGTGTTCTCCAATGTGGACAGGCTTGAATCGAAGTTGACACTCGATCAGGAGGAGTACCTGCCTCGCGAGACGATTCGCGTCACCGTGACGTTACGGAACCCGACGGCCGTGCCATTACGAATTCCGCAGCCGTTTCACCAACAAACGGGCTCCTGCGACATGATTCTGAAGGGGGTCATAGCGCCGGGCGTGTATGGCGACGAGCAGACCGTCGGTGCTGGCTTCACCGCGAACTTCTGGAACGTTCCGACAATCGTTCTGGCGCCGGGGGAGGAGGTCACAACGACGGCGTCACTGAAGGACCATGTTGTCTGGCAGCAGGTTTGGATTCCGGATCGGCCCGGCGAGTGGCGGATGAAGTACTCGTACGACAAACGCATGGGTGCCAATTTCAGGGTGGTCAGGCCCACGAAGCTGTGGGCAATTAGCATCGTACACTTGCCGCCAACCGAGGAGATGGACTACGAGGTCGGGAAGCCGACCGTGAAGAGCGCCGTTGTTCCATTCCTGGCGATTGAGACGCTCCCCGGAGAGTACTGGCTCTTTCGTGGGGACCCCCGCAAGAGGGAGCTGTCGCCGTGGCCTCTAAAGGAGTTCACCCTGGACGTCTTGTACAGCCAGATTCCGTTCTTCGAACGTGTCCGGCGGCTAGACGAGCCAGTAGCCTCGTTGCAGACCGAGTTGCACGCCGACGACACCGTCGATGTGAGGGTGCAGTCCGCCAGCGGGCGGGTGCTCTTGTTCAACGTGCCCTCGGCGCGGACGAGTAGGCCGACGCCGGTTCACTGACGTGCGCTCGCCGCTCCCGGTTAGCGGTGGGACTGACGCGAAAGCTCCAGAGAGCGTGATTGCGTCCGGAGGTAAATCAATGTTGCGAACTTTGAGGTCCTCGTTATCGTGCCACCGTCGAGTCGGGGCGCTCTTTCTAACGGCGACCGCGCTCATGGCGGCCACTTCCGATTCCCCGTCGAAGGCGCCGCTCGTCGTGCGCCCGGAGACCAGGCTCCGGACCAAGTTCGCGTCCGTAACGCTGCGGCCGGCGTACGGTGGCCAGGACGGGCACAAGTTCCCTATCGCCACCAGCTCACTGACGCCGCTGTCTCTTGCGAGCGCGGATCTGAACGGCGACGGCTACCCCGATCTGGTGGTGGGCTATGCAACCCGTGACGGCGGACTGCTGGCGGTTCACTTCGCCAACGCGGAAGCGTTCGCCCCGCAAACGCGGCAATCCCTCGAAGGAATAGCGCAGGGGCGGTTTCCGGAATCGTTCGGCAATACCGCGACCATGATTCCCGTTCCCTGCGCGCCCGAGTTTCTCGCGGCGGGAGACTTCAACCAGGACGGCAGGACCAGCATCCTCCTCGCGGCCCGCGGCGGGAACCGGTTCTACATTGTCGCGGTCGAAGGCGGGGGCTCGTTTGGCCAGCCTACCGCCGTTTCCGTGCCCGGAAAGATCACGGCCCTCGCGGCGGGTGCGTTGCAGCGGGGCGGCGCGGCGGCGGGCGTTGTGGTAGGCATCGACGATCGCGGTGGCTCGTCGGTGCTGGTCTATGATCCTTCCCGGGGCGGCCCGTTGTCGCCTCCATCGATAACCGCGGTCGGCGCGCCGGTAACGAACCTCGCCATCGGGGATCTGGATGGCGACCCATACAACGACGTAGCCATCGTAGCCGGCGGCCGATTGCTCATCCTGCATGGGGGCGTGGCCGCGCCCGGCGGCGGACAGGACCGGTTGGAGGCGGTCGATCTGGCCTTTGGCGTCCAAACGGCCGCGCTGGGACGGTACATCCCGGAACGGTTGCACGGCTCGCAACTGGCGTTGGCGGCGGACGACGGCAGCGTGCGCGTGATGGCGCAGGGGCAACCGGATAACCGTCCCTTGAGCGTTCCCGAGCTGCAGGCGAGGCGCGCCGCGGCTCGACCGGGCACGGGTGCCGCGGGGAGCCGGTCAGGCTGGCGGCGGGGCGGGTCGGAACCCTGGCAAACGGTGCAGACGATTGCCCCGCCAATGCCGCAGCCAGGTGTGGCTCGGCTCCTAACCGCCAGGCTCTCGGGCGGCGCCGGTGACGACTTGCTGGCTGTGGATGTGGCGGGCAACCAGGTTCGAGTACTGAATTCGCGCCCGGGGCAGGCCGCGCCCGCCGCGGCGCGGCCAAGTCTTCAACTGGCTGCCACGCTCGAAACGGACGGAGCCCCGGTAGCCGTTCTTCCGATGCGGCTCAACGTCATGGGGTCGTACGGCTTGGTCACGCTCACCGAAGGAGAACTGGCTCCTCTCGTCACGGCTCCGCAGCCGAATAACATCTTTCACGTCACCGCGCTGGGCGACTCCCAAACCGGAACGTGTACAACTCCTTCGGGCAGCCCGGCGGCTTCCACCTGCACCACTCTTCGGGCGGCCGTCCTTGCGGCGAACTCGTATTACGGGGAGGACCTGATTGTCTTCGACGTCAACGGCGTGGTGACGCTCTCTGTTGCGGGGCGGGACGACGCCGGACTGGTGGGAGACCTGGATGTCACAGACGCGCTGACCATTGTCGGCAACGGCGTCTCGAATACCGTGATCCAAGGGGGCGCCAGCGCGGCGACTGGCATCGACAAGGTGTTCTCGTTCAATCCGCTGGGCGGCGTGCCGGGATTTCCGGTCAGCCTCAGTGGGCTCACGATCCAGTTCGGCAGGAACACGTCCACCGATTTCTCGGTAGGCGATAACGAAGGCGGCGCGTTTGACTTCGATGCCAGCGCCGAAGATGGAGCCGGCTCGCTCACTGTGACCAATTGCAGTATCCTGCAGAACTCGACCGTGAACGGCGACGGTGGCGGGATTGCGCTGTTTGATGGAGGGGTGGTAACGATTACCGGCACGGTCATCTCCGGAAATACCGCTAACACGCAAGGGGCGACCCAGTTCTACGGCGGCGGAGTGTTCGTTGGCAACGCCCAACCGTTTCCCGCCAGCATTACGATCACGGGTTCAGCGCTGACCGGCAACGCAGCCGCGAACGGCGGTGGTGGAGCCTACGCGTACGGGCCGGGACTTGCTGTCAGCGGTAGCCGCCTGGGCGGAAACACCGCGGGCCAGGGATCGCCCGCGCTGGACGGGTTCATCGGGACGGCCACAGTCGCCGCCTCAAACAACTGGTGGGGATCGAACGGCTCGCCCGCCAGCCAGGTTAACTCGGCTGTAGTCACTTTCGCCCCCTGGCTGGTCATGACGCTGGCCGCTCCCAGTTCCGTCTACGCCGGAGGCACTGGCACGCTGACCGCCAGCATTGCCAAGGGGAGTGACGGCAGCACGGGTTTCTCCGCGCCGGATGGAACGCCGGCCGCGTTTGCGGGGACGCTGGGCACCGTGAGCCCGGCAAGCGCCACCACCGTGGCGGGATCGGCAGGTACCACGTATACGGCAGGAAGCGCTGCCGGGGCTGCTTCGGTGAGCGCAGCCATCGACAACCAGACGCTGACGGCGTCATTCAACGTGAGCCTTCCGCCGCCGCCCACGCTGTCCAGCATTAGCCCCGCGAGCGGAGTCCAGGGCACGAGCGTGCCAGTGACCCTCACGGGCACCAACTTCGTTTCAGGCGCCACGGTCGCGGTTAGCAACACCGGCGTTCCCGTTAGCAGGGTGACTGTCGTCAGCGCCACTCAGATTACGGCAACGTTCACCATTTCCCCCACCGCCGCAGTCGGGGCTGCGAATGTCACCGTCACCACCAGCGGCGGGACCAGCAATGCGGTGCCGTTTACCGTCATCTCGTCGGTAGTCGCGGCACCGGTATTTACCCCGGCGGGCGGCACGTACGCAACCGCTCAGCCGGTAACGCTAAGCACGGCGACGAGCGGAGCCACCATTCGGTACACCACCGACGGCAGCACGCCGACGGACTCCTACGGCTCGGTGTATACGGCGCCGATCATGGTGACCAGCGCCAATACGATCAACGCCATCGCCTTCATGAGTGGACTGACCGATAGCCCGTTGGCTTCGGCGACCTACACCGTTAAGACCCCGTCCGGCATGCCATTCGTTCCGGTACTTGGAGACGCAACGATCAGCAGCACGAGTGCGTCATCGAACTTCGGAGGCTTGACCACCCTGAACACCGGCGCCGGGAGTTCCGCGCTGATCCAGTTCAACCTGTCCGCACTGCCGCCAGCCCTGCTTGCCTCCTCCGTTCAACGTGCCACGCTGTCCCTCTGGATCGACAGGCTCTCCGCCGCCGGCAGCGTCGCGATTGCCCCGGTGAACGGCCCCTGGACCGAAGGCGCGGTCACCTTGAACAGCGCTCCGGCAGCGGGAGCGGTGGTAGGCGTCGTCCCGGTCACGCAGGTGTCATCCTGGATTACGCTCGACGTCACCGGTCTCGTGCAAACCTGGATCGCGACACCGTCCAGCAACTTCGGAATTCAGGTGTCGCCATCCGTGGCCAGCCCGAACACCAACGTGTCCTTCGATTCCAAAGAGAACATAAGCACCAGCCACCCGGCCAGGCTGGATTTGGTTCTCAGCTCTGCGGCGCCGCTAGTGACCGCGACCGTCGCCGACGCGCTTGTCAACCCAGCCGCACCCTCGACCAACTACGGCCCAACGGTCCAACTGAATGTGAACGGCACGACAAGTCAAAGCTCATTCGTAGCGTTCGATCTTTCTGGCCTGCCGGCCGGAGCTCTCGCCTCCGACGTGAGCCAAGCCACCATGTTCCTTTGGGAAGACAAGGTCGGAAACGCCACCGGGACTTTCGATGTGTCCCAGGTCACAGGCCCTTGGAGCGAAAGCACCGTTACCTTCAACACTGCGCCCGCCACAGGTCCGGCGCAGATATCGTCTCCCGCGCAGCCTGTGTATCAGTGGCTCGCGCTGGATGTGACCGGCATAGCAAAGGCTTGGGTGGCGAACTCCGCAAGCAATTTTGGCGTCGCGCTCTCCCCGTCCCCATCGTCCAGCATAGCCGTGTTCTTCGACTCGAAGGAAAACACGAGCACGAAGAACGCAGCGCGGCTGCAGGTCTTTCTGCAAGCCGGCACACCAAGTCTTAGCCCGGCGGCGGGCGCGTACAACTCGGCGCAGACCGTGACGCTCGCCAGCACCACCACGGGCGCGTCCATCCGTTACACCACGGACGGGACGGACCCGACCTCCACGACGGGAGTCGTCTATATCGGACCGATCACCGTGAGCGGCACGACCACCATCAAGGCGATTGCTTACAAGGCCGGATGGCTGGATAGCATCCCAGCTTTGGCGGTGTACACCATCGCACGGTAGCGGGCGGCCGATCCGGCCCCTGGGCCGCACGATATCTGAGAGGACCGGGCCCGCGAACGCACCCAATCCAAGAGTGCTGCCGCTATGACTGTGCCCCTGTTCACTCCCGCCGCCCGCCGCCATGCCAGACTGATGTTGCGGGCCATTCGCCCGCTGGCCGACGGGCTCGACCGGCGATTCCGTCCCTCGCTCGGCCACCCTTGCGACGAACTGACGCGGCGCGCCCTGCTGGGGTGCGCACCCACGGCGGCGGCGCGGCTGCATACGCTCGAGCAGTTTATCGAGCAGGTGGAGTATAACGGGCGGCGTCTGGCCAAGCTGAACCTGTCGCCGGACGGGGTGGGCGAGGCGCTGGACCGCTTCGACGCGGTGCTAGGGCCGCGCATCGAGGACCGGTTCCAGCCGGCGCGGGAGCAACTGCGGCTGGTGACGCTGTTCACTCTGAACCAGTCGTATTACGAGGTGCGGGAGGCGGAGACCCAGGCGTTCTACGGCCTCTACCGGGCGGAAACCGAGGCCGAGGGACTGAACGACCTGCTGCGGCGGTTCGTGGGCATCCTGACGCAGGCATTCCGGGCGCGCGCCGGGCGCCTGATCCTAAGCGACGCGGCGCGCGACTACCGGCTCGACCGGCCCCTCTATATCGAGCGCGGGGCGGCCGACGAAAAGCTGGTGGCCGATCCGCTGATGCAAGGCCACCACGCCTGCTACTGGTCGTACCCGCTGGGCAATGGCGGGTTGATTCAGTTCGGGTTCGGGGCGCCGTATCCCTGGCTGCCCCGCGAGCTGACGCTGTTGGGGGCGGTGGCGAGGCGCTGCGCGGAGGCCATCGAGCGCGCCCGGCTGCGGGACGAAGTGCGGCGCTTGGAGGCGGAAGCGCGCCACGCCGAGCGGGAAGAACAGCGCCGCATCGGGCGGGAACTGCATGACGAAGCGGGCCAGTTGCTGCTGCTGCTGCGGTTGAAGCTGGAGATGATGGAGCGATGCGCGCCTCCGGGGATGCGTCCGGGGTTGGCGGAGGCGCGCGGCCTGGCCGTGCAGACGGTACTGGAAGTTCGGCGGATCATTGCGGCGCTGAGCCCGGCGGTTCTGGAGCGGCTGGGGTTGAAAGCGGCGCTGCGGCAACTGGTGGCGCGGTTCGGCAAATTGAGCCGTGCCAAGGTGAAATTGCGCGTTAGGGGAGATTCCGAGGGCATTCCCAGGGAAATTCAGGAGGTGATTTACAGGGTTGCCCAGGAGAGCCTGCAAAATGTCGCCAAGCATTCCAAGGCCACGACCGTAAATCTTTTCCTGCAATCAGCCGATAAGAGAATCAGGTTGAGCGTTCGCGACAACGGAGCTGGCATGAGCGAGAAGGTGGAGGCCGGTAAGCCTCTCACTTTCGGACTGGCCGGCATGCGCGAGCGGGCCGCCCTTTTCGGTGGCACACTGACGATACTCAGTGAGCCGGGAAAAGGGGTCGCCGTCAAGCTGGATTTGCCTCGCAAACCGGTATTGACGGGGCGGAATGGGATGACAGGGAATGGCGAAGATTCGCGTACTATTGACTGACGATCACATGCTATTTCGGCAGGGAATCCGGACGCTGCTTTCGGCCGAGCCGGACATGGAAGTTACGGGCGAGGCGGGAAACGCCTCGGATGCTGTCTCCGTGGCGAGACAGGTTCGTCCCGACGTAGTACTGATGGATATCGGAATGGCTGGCATGAGCAGCTTCGAGGCGACTCGCCTGATCCGCAAGGACCGCCCCGAAACCCGCGTCGTGTTCCTGTCCATGTACGACGACGAAGACTACCTGGCGGAATGCGTGGACATGGGGGCCAGCGGCTATATTCTGAAGGAGAGCCCAGCCGAACAATTACTGACGGCCATCCGCGAAGTGCACCGCGGCGGAAGCTTCCTGAGCCCGCGCCTGCTGACGCGCCTAGTGGACGGTTTCCGGCAGCAGGGCAACGGTCCGCGCCAGCCACGCTTCGGTACCCTGACCAAGCGGGAACGGGAGATCCTCAAAATGCTGGCCGAGGGCCGGTCGGTCAAGGAGATCGCCACCGGTTTCGAACTTAGCGTCAAGACGGTAGAGGCCCATAAGTTCAACCTGATGCGCAAACTGGATATCCACAACAAAGCCCAGTTGGTGCAGTACGCTATCCAAAAGAAGATCATCCGGTTGCAGGAGCCGATACTGAACTAGAGTTGGCAGGTGCTTCCGCCTTCCAGGCCGCCGGCGCCAGGTTGCTGTGCAACCGTCCGCCAGACTCCATCCCATCTGACGGGCCGCCGCGATTTCTAACAGGTTACCGCCGGCGGGCTGCCTGCCGTGCTGCCGCTGCCGTGCTACGGCTGGTAATACCCCACCGCCCTTGATACAATTTGGTCAAACATAGGAGGCAAGGGTTAGCCAAAGCCCCCCAAGAGCCATGTTCGACCAAGTCGATGCCTATTATCGGCCGCGCAGCATCCGCGAAGCGGTTCGTCTGCTTCATGGTGGAGGCCGCCAGACCCGAATCCTTGCCGGCGGGACGGATGTCGTAGTCCAGGCCGACCCTTCTATCCGCTCCCTCGTGGACATCACCCGGTTGGGGCTGAGCTACATCCGCAAGACTGGCGCCCGCTGGGCCATCGGGGCCACCACCACCATGACGGAACTGGAGGACTCGACTGCCATTTGCGGGCTGGCAGGAGGCATCCTGGCCAAGGCGGCCGCGGCCTGGGGTCCGGTGCAACTGCGCAATATGGCGACCATCGGCGGAAACCTCGCCAACGCGTCGCCGGCGGCGGATATGGCGGTGCCCCTGCTGGTGCTCGATGCAAGCGTCGTCGTGGCGGGTGCAACCCGGCGGCGAACACTGCCGCTGGCCGAGTTCTTCCGCGGGCCCGGCAAGACCGTCATGGGGAAGGAACTGCTGGTGGAAATCCTGGTGCCGGCGACGCCGCGCGGCGGCCGCCGGGGCTGGTCGTTCCACAGGCTGGGGCGTACGCTGAGCGATATCTCGCTGGTGAGCGCGGCGGCGGGGCTTCATCTGGACGCGCGGGGCATCTGTAAAGCGGCGCGGATCGCACTGGGTGCGGTGGCGCCGTCCCCCATGCGAGCGGCGGGCGCGGAGGCCATGCTGACAGGGCAGAAGCTGACGGGGGAACTGATCGCGCTGGCCTGCGAGCAAGTGACGCGCGAGGTGAGCCCAATCTCCGATGTGCGGGCCCCCGCGGATTACCGACGCGAAATGGCCGGCGTTCTGGCCGGGCGCGCGCTCCGCGAGTGCGCTGAGCAGGCGGGGGTGACAATATGAAGAACCTGACGATCCGCCTCACAGTGAACGCGGAATCTAAGGAATGGTCCATCGCCCCCGGCGACCTGTTGCTGGACGTACTGCGGCGCGAGGGCTATTTCGGCGCCAAGCGCGGCTGCGAGAAGGGCGAGTGCGGCGCCTGCACGGTGCTGGTGGACGGGCGCGCCATCAACTCATGCCTCATGTTCGCGGCCCAGGCCGAGGGGCGCGAGGTGCTGACCATTGAGGGCCTGGCCAGCGGCGATGCGCTTCACCCGTTGCAGGAGGCGTTCCTGGATCACGGCGCGGCGCAGTGCGGATTCTGCACGCCGGGCATGATCCTGGCCGCCAAGGCGCTGCTCGACCGGAATCCCAACCCTAGCGAGGCGGATGTGCGCGAGGTCATGACCGGGAACTACTGCCGGTGCACCGGGTACGTGAAACCGGTGGAAGCGGTGATGGCGGCCGCCAAGGCCAGCCGGAGGGCGCGATGAGCACCAGCGTGGTCGGCAAGAACCTCCGCAAGGTGGACGGCGTCAAGCTGGTGACGGGCGGCGCGGCGTTCACGGACGATATTCAACTGCCCGGCCTGCTCTACGGCAAGATCCTGCCCAGCGCGCACGCGCACGCGCGCATCGTGCGCATCGACACCAAGAAGGCCAAGGCGCTGCCGGGCGTGCGTGCGGTGCTCACATATAGGGATGTGCCGCGCGTGCCGCACACCACCGCGGGGCAGGCGTGGCCGGAGCCATCGCCCTACGACACCTACCTGCTGGACAGCAAGGTGCGCTTCGTGGGCGACCGGGTGGCCGCCGTGGCGGCGGAAACGCGCGCAATTGCCGAAAAAGCGCTCGGCCTGATCGAAGTGGAGTACGACGTGCTGCCGCCGGTGCTCGACATGGAGCAGGCGATGGCCGCGGGCGCGCCGGTGATTCACGACGAGCGGGATTCCACCAAGATCTACGACAGAGAGCGCAACATCGCGGGCTACATCCTGCGCGAGATCGGCAGCGTGGAAGAAGGCTTCCGCGAGTGCGACGTAGTGATCGAGCGGGAGTTCCGCACCGGGCGGCAGCAGCACTGCGCCATCGAGCCGCACATCACCATCGCGTGGCTGGACGCGGACGCGCGCCTGGTGATCCGCACCAGTACGCAGGTGCCCTATCACACGCGGCGGCAGTGCGCGCAGATACTGCAGATTCCGGTGAGCCGCATTCGCGTCATCAAGCCGCGGATCGGCGGCGGATTCGGCGGCAAGCAGGAGATGCTGCTGGAGGATATCACCGGAGCGCTCGCGCTGGCCACGCGGCGGCCGGTGAAGATCGAGTACACGCGCACGGAAGAATTCTACATGGCGCGCACGCGGCACCCGCAGATCCTGCGCATGAAGATGGGGGCGAAGCGGGACGGCACCATCGTGGCCAGCCAGATGACGGTGCTGGCGACAACCGGAGCCTATGGCAGCCATTCGAGCACCGTGCAGGGCAACACGGGGAGCAAGGTGCTGCCGATGTACCGCGCGGAGCATATGCGCTTCGAGTGCCACGTAGTTTACACCAACACGCCGGTGGCGGGGGCGTTCCGCGGGTACGGCTGCCCGCAGGGGTTCTTCGCGCAGGAAAGCGTCGTGGACGAGTTGGCGCACGAGCTCAAGATGGACCCGGTGGAGTTCCGCCGCCGCAACGCCATCCGGCTGGGCGATATAGACCGGCTCTCGGCGCAACTCGGCGAGGGCCGCGAAGGGTTACCGCGCGTGATCCGCAGTTGCGGCCTGTACCAGTGCCTGGACCGCGGCGCGGAGGCCATTGAGTGGGAACGCAAGCGCAAGGCGCGCCCACGGCCGGGGCACCTGAAGCGCGGCGTGGGCGTATCGTGCACCATGCAGGGCAGCGGGATTGCCGGCATCGACTGGGCGTCGGCGTTTCTGAAGATGAACGAGGATGGGTCGTTCCACCTGCAAACCGGTGCGTCGGACGTGGGCGGGGGCGCGGACACGGTGCTCGCGCAGATCGCCGCGGAGACGCTGGGCGTGACGCTCGACAAGATCGTGATCACCTCCGGCGACACCGACATCACGCCGTTCGACGTGGGCGCGTACGCCTCCAGCACCACCATTATTTCGGGCGGCGCGGTGCGCAAGGCGGCGGAGAAGGTGCGCGCGCAGGTGCTGGAGGTGGCCGCGCGCATGCTGGGCGCGGCGCCGGAAAGCCTCACCTGGGGCGGGAACGCGGTTTCCGCGGCGGGCGGGAAATCCGTGACCATGACGGATATCGCCATGCAGGCCATGTACAAGGACAAGCTGCAGATCATGGATGGCGCGTCCCACTACAACACCGACAGCCCGCCGCCCTTCTGCGTGACCTTCGCCGAAGTGGAAGTGGACACGGAAACCGGCCAGGTGCGGGTGGCGCACCTGGTATCGGCGACGGACCCGGGAACGGCCATCAATCCCATGCAGGCGGAGGGACAGATCGAGGGCGCGGTGGCGCAGGGGCTGGGCTACGCACTTACCGAGGAACTGCTGCTGGACGAATTGGGCCGCCCGCGCAACCCCAATTTCATGGACTACAAGATGTTCACGGCGAAAGATATGCCGAAGCTGACTGCGATCCTGGCCGAGACCGACGAGCCGCTAGGGCCGTACGGGGCGAAATCGATTTCCGAGGTGCCGATCAACGGCCCCGCGCCGGCGATTGCGAATGCGATTTACCACGCAGTGGGGGTAAGGATTCGCAAGCTGCCGATACGGCCGGAGGATGTGCTGCGGGAGCTGCGAGCGAGTGAGATTGGCCGATGACCGCTATTAGTAAAGTTCCGGTCGAACCACGATGGTTTTCTGTGGGGCAGGCTGGTAGCCTGCGACCGATTGTTAATCGGCCTGCCGAGGTGCAAAGCTCGGGCCGAATTACGAGGTGGGGTTCTGTGCAAGCCCGAACAGGCGGGTTGACAACCCGCCGCAGGCTGACAGCCTGCCCCACATAAAAAACACATATGACAACTACACTTGATCCCGCCCGCCTGGCCGCGGCGGCGCAATCTTACGAAGGCGACATCGTGCGCTTCCTGCGCGATCTGATCGCCATTCCGGCCGAGAGCGGCCAGGAAGGACCGGTGATCCAGCGCATCCGCCGGGAGATGGAGAAGGCCGGCTTCGACGAGATCCGCGTCGACGGCATGGGCAACATCCTGGGGCGCATCGGGTCGGGGAAGCGCGTCATCATGATGGACTCCCACACCGATACGGTGGGCGTCGGCGACCCCAAGGAGTGGGCCTGGGACCCGTACCTGGGTAAGGTGGAGGATGGCTACGTCTACGGGCGCGGCTCTTGCGACCAGCGCGCCGGCATGGCTTGCATGGTGTACGCGGGCAAGATGATCAAGGATCTCGGGCTGGCCGGCGATTACACGCTCTGGGTGGTGGGCTCGGTGCAGGAAGAGGATTGCGACGGGCTGGCGTGGCTCTACATTCTGAAGGAAGACGGCATCCGGCCCGAATGCGTGTTGATCACGGAGCCGACCGGGTTGCGGGTTTATCGCGGGCAGCGCGGCCGCATGGAGATCGAGGTGCACCTGCGCGGCCACTCATGCCATGCCAGCGCGCCCGAGCGAGGCGACAATCCTATATATAAGATGACGCGGCTGGTGCAGGAAGTGGAGAAGCTGAACACGCGCCTGCGCGACGACGCGTTTCTGGGCAAGGGCACCATCGCGGTCACCGAGATCCGCTCGCTTTCGCCATCGCTGTGCGCCGTGCCGGGCGCGTGCTCCATTCATCTGGACCGGCGGCTGACGACCGGCGAAACCAAAGAGAGCGCGCTTGCCGAAGTGGCCGCGCTGCCCGGCGCCGAGGGGGCGGAAATCGAGTTACTAACTTACGATACGCCCAGTTACACCGGGCTGAAATACCCGATGGAGAAATACTATCCCACGTGGGTGCTCGACGAATCGCACCGGTTGGCGCGGGCCGCCGTGGCGGCGTACGAATCGCTGTGGCACAAGCCACCCGTGGTGGATAAGTGGGTTTTCAGCACCAACGGCGTGGGCTCCATGGGGCTGATGGGCGTGCCCACCATCGGGTTCGGGCCGGGGGAAGAAGACGTGGCCCACAGCGTGAAGGAGCGCGTGCCCATACGCCACCTGCTGGAGGCGGCGCAGTTCTACGCGGCGTTCCCGCTGGCGTACGTGGCGACCACTGGCGAGCGGGATGTCTGAACTGGTTCCCATTCAACTCGAGCTGCTGCTGCGGCGGGCCTTTCTCGAATTCCGCCAGGAAGGCAAGATCTTCGACCTGCCTGCCGCCAAGTTTTTCCGCCGCATTCCGGGGCTGGACTTTTCGGTTTCGTTCCACGGGCATCGAGCCGGGACGCCGGTGGGACCGGCCGCCGGACCGCACGGGCAACTAGCGCAGAACATCGCGCTCGCCTGGCTGGCCGGGGCGCGCATCATCGAATTGAAGACCGTGCAGATTCTGGACGAACTGAAGATCCCACGGCCGTGCATCGACGTGGCCAACGTCGGCTATAACGTGGAGTGGTCGCAGGAGATGAAGCTTGAGCAGTCGCTCACGGAGTATGCGAAGGCCGCTATGCTGATCGGAATCCTGCAGGCCGCGAGGCTGCCCGGCGAGGATTTCGCGTACGGCGACACGGTCTTCGACATGAGCGTGGGCTACAACCTGGAGGGCATTCGCTCGGCGCGCGTGCGGCACTGGATCGCCTCCATGAAAGACGCCCGCGTGGAGATCGACAAGTTGCGCGCCGGCCTCGCCGGTCCCTTCGCGCGCTACCGCGATCTCGACTTCCCCGCCTGCATTAGCGACACCGTCAGCCTCTCGACATTCCATGGTTGCCCGGCAGACCAGATCGAGGACATCGTCACGTTCCTGTTGGTGGAGATGGGCTGCCACGTCTGCATCAAGCTGAACCCCACGCTGCTGGGACAGGCCGAGGTGAAGCGGCTGCTGCACGACGTGCTGGGCTACCGCGAAATCGCCATCTCGGCGGAAGCGTTCGAAAACGATTTGCTGTTCGACGAAGCGCTCGACCTGATTCCCCGGCTTCAGGGCGTGGCTCGCGCGCACGGCAGAGAGCTTTCCGTGAAGGTGAGTAACACGCTAGTGGTTCGCAATCACAAGGACTTCTTCGGCGAAGAAACCATGTACCTGTCCGGCGCGCCGCTCCACGTGCTGGCACTGAACCTGGTCCACAAACTGCGCACCAATCTGCGGGCCAGCGTGCCGATGTCGTTTTCCGCCGGGCTGGACGCGCGCAACATGGTGGCAACGCTGGCGCTGAACCTGATTCCAGTGACTACCTGCACCGATCTGCTGCGGCCGGGCGGTTACGGACGGCTTCCACGCTACCTGGATAACCTGGGCGAGCGGATGAGGGAAATCGGCGTGTCGAACATCGCCGATTATTTGGCCCATTACGCGGGGCAGGAGGAGCAGATCGTCGCGACCGCTACCGCCGACGAGCGCTATCGCCGGGAGCGGAATCGCGGCGTGCCGCGCAAGATCGGCTCGAAGCTGTGGCTCTATGATTGCATCAACTGCGACAAGTGCGTGCCGGTGTGTCCCAACGACGCCAATTTCGTCTACGAAGCGCCCGCGGTGAATGTTGAGTACGAGAACTTCGCGCTGTCGGCGGATGGCGTGCAAGCCGTGCCCGGAGGCGTTTTCCAAGTGGCGAAGACCCACCAGATCGCCAACTACGCGGACGCCTGCAACGATTGCGGCAACTGCGACGTCTTCTGTCCGGAGGATGGCGGCCCGCAGAACCAGAAGCCGCGGTTTTTCGGAAGCCTGGAAACGTACTGGCGGTACGCGGGCGCGAACGGGTTCTTCGTGGATTGGGCGGCGGGAGTTATTCACGGGACCATTGGCGGCGAGAGTCTTACGCTGACGCTCGATGGCGCGGCTGATCGCGCCTGGCTTGAGAATGCCGCAGCGCGGGTGGAGATTCGTGCGAGCGACCATCGCGTGGTGGGTTGGACTCCGAAACCGGGGGCGCCGGCTTCGGTTACGCTGGACCTGCTTCCTTACTTGAAGCTGAAGCTGCTGTACGAATCCATCGGCGACCCGCGCCACGTGAACTATGCGAATGTCGCGGGGCTTCAGGAGGCCGCGATTGCCTGAAACCGTGACCTCTGGCAAAGCACTGGTGCTCCACACGGAACCGCGACCGTCAGGGAGCGGCCCGGGCGGAAGGGAAAAATATCCGCGTTCCTCCGGCCACCCAGCGCGGGACAACTTCGGCGCCTCTGTCTCTCCGTCGGGCCGCTCGCTTACGCTCGCGGTTCCGTGTGGGGGGTGCGCCGGAACACCGAACCTTATCGAGGACATTTCCTAAATGACCGCTCATAAAGCCCTATTCAAAGGACGCGACTGGATCACCACCGAAGAGTGGACCGATGGCGAGTTGGACGTCATGCTTGACGTCGCGGGCGACCTGAAGCGCAAGTTCAAGGGGCGCACGCCGCACCGCTACCTGCCGGACCAAACCATCTTCCTCATGTTCTTCGACAAGAGCACGCGCACGCGCAACTCGTTCGAAGCCGGCATGACGCAGCTTGGCGGCCACGCCCACTTCCTTACTGCCGACGTCATGCAGGTGTCGCACGGCGAAAGCGCCAAGGACACCGGCATCATCCTCTCCAGTTACGGCCACGCCATCGCCATCCGCCACGACCTTATCCCCGGCGAGGGCAACGCCTATATGCGCGAAGTGGCCAAGTGGGCCGACGCTCCGGTGATTAACATGCAGTGCGATGTGGACCACCCCTGCCAGACGCTGGCCGACCTCATGACCATTCGCGAATTGCGCGGGCGCGGGCTCGGCGGGTTGAAGGTCGCGGTCTCCTGGGCTTACGCGCCCAGTTACGCCAAGCCGCTCTCCGTTCCGCAGGGCCTCATCATGCTGCTGCCGCGCTTCGGCGTGGACGTGGTGCTGGCGCATCCGCCGGAGTACCATCTTATGCCCGAAACCGTGCGGGCCGCGCAGACTAACGCCGCGCGCGGCGGCGGCAAGTTTCGCGTAGTGGACGACATGGACGAAGCCTTCCGCGACGCCGACGTGGTGATCCCCAAGAGCTGGGGCTGCCTCGAAACCATGGGCAGCCGGCCCGAGGAATCTCTGCGCATCGCCAAGCAGTACACAAGTTGGATTTGCGACGCGCGGCGCATGGCCCTGGCCGAGCCGCATGCTCTCTACATGCACCCGCTGCCGGCCGACCGCGGCAACGAGGTCACCGACGAGGTGATCGACGGCCCGCGCTCGGTGGTCTACGCAGAAGCGGAGAACCGGCTGCACACGGCTAAAGCCATCATGGCGCTCACCATGGCGGACGCCGCAATCGAATACGAGGCGTAGCCGTGGCGGAAACGCTGGTCATCGCTCTCGGCGGCAACTCCATCACGCGGCCCGGCGAACCGGGGACCATTCCACAGCAATTCCTCCACACTGCGGAGACGCTCGACCACCTGATGCCGCTGTTCCGCGGCGATTTCGGTGTTGTCATCACTCACGGCAACGGGCCGCAGATCGGCAACATTCTGATTCGCAGCGAGGAGGGCGAGCGCAAGGTGCCGCGCCTACCGCTCGATACCTGCGTCTCCGATTCGCAGGGTGGCATGGGCTACATGATCCAGCGCCAGGCCCGCGAAATGTTCCGGCGTGAAGGCATCCGCCGTGGCGTGGTCACGCTGATCACCATGGTGGAGGTGGACCGCAACGACGCCGATTTCGCCCACCCCAGCAAGCCGGTTGGCGAGTTCTACACCGCCGAGCAGGCCGCGCGCATCCAGGTGGAAAAGCCGCAGTGGCTCATCAAGGAGATCCTGCCGGGCAAATTCCGCCGCGTAGTGCCGTCGCCGCGCCCCGTGAAGATTCTCGAAGAGGATGCCATCGCACGGCTGGTGGAGGCCGGCACCGTGATAATCGCCTGCGGCGGCGGCGGGGTCGCAGTGGAGTGGGAAGACGGCCGCCTGGCCGGCGTCGAGGGCGTCATCGACAAGGACTTCGCCAGCAGCCTGCTGGCCTCCGACATTCGGGCGCACAAGCTCATCATCGTGACCTCGGTGGATCGCGCGGCGGTGAGCTTCGGGAAGCCCGGACAGCGGTGGCTCGACACCATCACCACCGCAGAGGCGCGCGCGCTGCTAGCGGCCGGAGAATTTCCGGCGGGCTCCATGGGGCCGAAGATCGAAGCCGGCGTCACCTTCGTGGAGCGCGGCGGCCAGGAGTGCATCATCACTTCCACCGAACAAGTGGCGCGGGCGGTGGAAGGTGGCGCGGGGACTCACATTGTCGGGAGCGGCTCATGATCATTCGCAACGCGCGCGTGGTGACGCTGGATTCGGGCAACCGCGTGCTCGATTCGGCGAGCGTCGAGGTGCTGCCGGATGGCTCGATCGGCGCGGTGGGCGCGATTCGGCGGCGCGCGCCGGATGAGGTCGATGCCCGCGGCCGCCTCCTGATGCCGGCGCTCATCAACGCCCACTCGCACCTCTACGGCACGCTGGCGCGCGGTATGGCGCTGGCGGGTCCGGCGTCCGCCAACTTCGCCGAGATTCTCAAGAAGTTGTGGTGGCGCCTCGATTGCGCCCTCGATGCGCGCGACGTCTACTACAGCGCGCTGGTGGGCCTGATCGATTCCGCCAAGTGCGGCGTGGGCACGGTGATCGACCATCACTCCAGCCCCAGCGCAACACACGGCAGCCTGGACCATATCGAGCGCGCCTTCCGCGAGGTGGGCTTGCGTGGCGCGCTGTGCTACGAGACCAGCGACCGCAACGGTCCACGTCAGGCGCGCGAGGGGTTCGACGAAAATGTCCGCTTCATCGAGCGGGCGCGCGGGTTCACCGATGGCATGCTGGGCGCGAGCTTCGGCCTGCACGCCTGCTTCACGCTCAGTGACCGCACACTGCGGCGCGCGGTGGAAGCCAACCAGTCACTGCGGGCGGGCTTCCACATTCACGTGGCCGAAGACCGCATTGACGCGGGCGCGGTGCGGCGCTTGCGCGATGCCGGCGCGTTGGATGAGAAGACCGTCGCGGCACACTGCCTGCACGTCACCGCGGCGGAAATCGCGGCGCTAGCGCGGCTCCGTGTCAACGCGGTTCACAACCCGCAATCCAACTGTAATAATGCGGTGGGCATGGCGAAACTGGTGGAGCTGATGAAGCGCGGCGTGCTGGTGGGACTGGGGTCGGACGGCTACTCGCCGCGCCTGTGGGACGAGTTCAAGACCGCGCTGCACGTCGCCAAGCTGCGCGCCGGGGATCCGCGGGTGGCACACGCGGAAGCCTACGCCGCGGCGTTTCTTAACAACCGCGAGATCGTGCGCAAGGCTTGGGGCATGGATCTCGGGCGAATCGAAACCGGCGCGCGCGCCGATCTGATCCTGGTGGATTACTTCCCGCCCACGCCGCTCGATTCCGCGAATGTGGCCGGCCATCTGCTCTTCGGCATCGGCAACGCGCCCGTGGATTCGCTGATGGTGAACGGCCGTTGGATCGTCCGCGATCGGGAGTGCGAGACGGTGGACGAGCGCAAGGTGGCGGCGCGCGCGGCGGTGCGCGCGAGAGCGCTGTGGGGCAGGCTGTCAGCCTGCGGCGGACTGTTAGTCCGCCTGGGCGGCATTCGCACTAGCCCGAAGAGGCGGGTTGACAACCCGCCGCAGGCTGACAGCCTGCCCCACAAGAGACCGGCGCCGCGCGCGGAGAATTTGACAGGTAGGGAGTAGAAATGCCTCTCAGGAGACCCATGACACCGTTCATCCCCGGCCCGACTTATCGCGAGATGCTGCACCCTGAGACGCTGCCCGAGCCCATCCGCCGGCAGGCCGCCGCGGCGAGCGCCAACGAGCTCGACCCCGCCAACCTCTTCAACATCACCTGGCGCGCGGCGGATGGCGTGGTGCGCTACGTCAAGTTGTCTCCGGCGCTTACCGGAGTCGAAGCCAACATCCTGGTGATGGAGGGCCGCTGGTTCCCGTCCGGCAGCCACAAGGTGGGGCCGGCGTATTCCACGCTGATCGAGGGCGAACTGGCAGGCGAAATCCAGCCGGGCGCGAGCCGCATCATCGGCCCTTCAACCGGGAATTTCGGTATCGGCACGGCATACGTGTCGAAGCTCAAGGGGTATCCGGCCACCGTGATCATGCCGGAGGGGATGAGCGCCGAGCGCTACGCCCGCATCCGCCAGTACGGCGGCGACCTGGACCTCACGCCCGGATCGGAGAGCGACGTCATCCTGGTGCTGGAGCGCACCGAAGCGTACAAGAAGGACGCGCACAACAAGATTCTGGCGCAGTTCGAACTGCTGCCGAACTACCGCTTTCACCGCTACGTGACCGGCCGTAGCGCACTCGAAGCCGCGCGCGAGCACGGCAACCGGCGCGTCGCCGCGTTCGTTTCGGCGCCGGGGTCGGCGGGCACGCTGGCGGCGGGCGACGAAATCAAGGCCCGCTTCCCAGACGCGGTGGTCTGCGCGCTCGAGCCGAAGGAGTGCTCCACGCTGTTCAACCGCGGGCGCGGCACCCATCGCATCGAAGGCATCGGCGACAAGATGGTGACGCTGATCCACAACGTGCTGACCACGGACTACGTCGGCCTGATCCACGACGACGATTGCGTCATGGGACTGTGTCTCTTGGAACGGCAGCGGCCGCATGTGGAGCGCATGCTCGGAGTGCCCGAGGGCGCATGGAGTGGGCTCGCGGGCCTGTTCGGCGTCTCGGGCATCTGCAACGTGCTGGGCGCAATCCGCATGGCGCGGTTTCTGAAACTGGGCGCGGGAGAGAACGTGGTGACCATCGCCACCGACGGCTTCGACCGCTACCCCTCCGTGCTGGCGGACCTCGAAAAGAGAGTGGGGCCGATGGCGGAGCAGCTTCTGGACGAGTGGTTCCAGAGGATTTTCCGCGATTGGAGCGCCGATGAGATCCTGGACGTCCGCCCGCGCGAGCAGAAGGAGCGCTTGTTCGCCGGCAAGGAAGAGGTTTGGACGCCGTTCGGATATACGAAGCCCTACCTGGAGCGCATGAAGTCGCAAGCGTTCTGGGACGGCGAATTCGAGAAGATCCGCGAGATCGATGCGGCGGTGGCGAAGGCGCGCGAGTAACGCCGCGCGTGCAGCCTCACCATGCGCTGTTGCTGACGCTGGTGGCGGCCGCGGCGGCCGAATTGACCAGCATCCGCTCGCAAGCGCGCACCACTTTGAGCGCCGCGCCGCGATTGTCCCACGTAGCGGCCCGCTCGCCCAGCCGGCGCAATTCCGGCGGATCCGCCAAAAGCGACTCGAGGCGCGACGCAAGGGCGCCCGGGTCCCACGACCGTTCCGCAAGGACGGCGGCGCCGGTACGCGCGGCGTACAGCCGGGCATTGGCCGCCTGATGATCGTGGGCCGCACCAGGGAGCGGAACCAGCAGCGAAGGGATCCCCGCGGCGGAAAGCTCGGCCAGCGTACGCGCGCCCGCCGACGCGACGGCCAGCGTGGCGCCCGAGTACACCGCGGCGATATCGTCGACGAACGCATCCACTTGTGCGGCGACTTCCGCGGCCGCATACTCACGGGCAATGCGGGCAGCGTCTCCGAAGCCGGCAATATGCCTCACGGAGAAATCCGCGCCGCGCCGCCGCAATTCCGCAAACAGCCGGGGCGCTTCGCGGTTGAGCAGCGGGGAGCCTTCCGATCCGCCCAGCACCAGAAAACGCCACGGCGGCGCGGCGGGCGGCGTCGAGCGCTCAATCCAGCCGGTTGGAATTCCGGTCACCTCAACCGGGCCGCGAACGCGGGCGGCCGCCTCTGGAAAGCCCACGCAAACCAGCGCCGCGAAGCGCGCCACAATCCGATTCGCCAGGCCCGGTTCCGCGTTGGCTTCGTGAATCGCCACCGGCACGCCCAGCGTGTACGCCGCTACGCAGGTGCTGAAGGAGGCGTAACCGCCGGAGCCGATCACGAGTTGGGTTTTCTCACGGCGCAGAATGCGGCGCGCCGCGCGAATGGCGGCGGGCAGGCAGGCTGCCGCGCGCAGGCGCCCCACCCAGCCCTGGCGGGCCCAGGGATGGCCGGGGATCACCTCCAAGCGCTCGCCGCGCGCGGGCACCAGCCGGCTCTCCAGGCCCGTGGCGCAGCCGATGAAGCAGCCGCTGGCTCCAAACTCGCGTCGGTAGCTCTGCAGGAACTCCACCGCCGGCAGAACGTGCCCCGCGGTGCCTCCGCCGGTCACCGCGATTCTGCGATCTGACAGTGGCGTCGCCAAAGTTGTATTCTAGTCTAAACGTCCACCCAGGTGCCCAGGAAACGGTTCACGTTGTGGCGGGAATACGCCGGTTACTTCGGTGCGCACCGCGCGCTCGTTGCGGGCATCACGGTTGCCGGTGTGATCCAGTCGTTCGCCTATCTTCCACTCGCCGCGCTGTTGCGCCGGACTTTCGATGAGGTGCTGCCCGCGCGGGACCTCGGCGGGCTGTGGACGGTGGTGGGCGAACTGCTGGCGCTGCAACTCCTGAGCCTCGGCCTTGGCTGGTGGATTCGCACCACCGGGTTGCGCGCCAGCCAGGACATGCTCGTACGGCTGCGCTCGCGGTGCATCCGCCGACTGTACGAACTACCGCGCAGCTTCCACACGGCCGCCGACGCGGAGCGGCTGCACATCACCATGGTCCACGAAACCAATTGGATCGAGGGAATGAACAACTCGCTCACCGCGCAACTGCTGCCGGCCGCGCTTTCCGCGCTGGTGCTGTTCTCGATTCTGTTCTGGACGCAGCCCGCCTTCGCTCTCATCATTGGCGTTTCGGCGCCGGCCATGTTCGTGGCGAACCGCCTGATGGTGCGGCGCGTCTGGTTTCAACAGGAGCGGCTGCGGCAGGCGTTCGAGGCCTTCAGCCGCGGTGTCCGTTTCGCCATTTCCGCCCTGGAGTTGACCAGGTCCCACGCTACCGAAGCGACCGAGCTGGAGCGGCAGGACCGCAACGTGGAGCGATTGCGGCGGGACTCGCTGGACCTGACGCGCTTCGAGGCCGGCCTGCAACTGTTGCAGACCGCGTTGATACTGGCCGCCACGCTGGCGGTGCTGCTGGCGGGTGGTTGGGCGGCTACCGGCGGACGCATCACGCGCGGCCAGATCATGGCCTTCTACGTGGTGGCGGCCCTGTTCGCCGCCCAGGCGCGGGCCATCGTCGACTCGATACCGGCGGTGCGCATGGGGATGCGGGCATTCCGCCAGGTGGCCGAACTGATCGCCATCCCAGACCGCGAGCCCTACTCGGGAACGGAAGATGTCGGCTCCATCGAAAACCTTCGCCTGGAGAACGTCGCCTTCAGCTACCCTGGCTCGGCGCCTGTTATCGAAGAGGCCACCTTCGCCATCCGGCGCGGCGACCGCATCGCTCTGATCGGGGCCAATGGCAGCGGCAAGAGCACGCTGCTGTTTCTGATCGCCGGGTTCTACCGGCCGCAACGCGGCGAGCTCTTCGTGAACGGGACGCCTTACGACCGGCTGCGGATGCGCTCGCTGCGATGCCGCATGGCTATCGTGCCGCAAACGCCCTTCCTGTTCGCGGGCACGATCCGCGACAACGTGGCGTACGGCCAGGACCAGGCGTCCACCGAGTCCGTTTGGGATGCGCTCGTCTGGGCCGGTGCGTCCGAATTCGTCCGCGAGCTGCCCGGCGCGATCGAGACGCTCATCGGCGAGCAGGGCGTGCGACTGTCCGGCGGGCAGCGGCAGCGCCTGGTGATCGCCCGCGCCCTGCTGCGCCGCCCCGAGCTGCTGATCCTCGACGAGCCCACCAACCACCTGGACGACGATGGCATCGCCAGCCTCACCGCCAATCTCGGCCGCCTGCCCTTCCACCCGGCTGTCATCATTGTCTCCCACGAATGGCGGGTGCTGCGTCACGCGGACCGGGCCTGGCGCCTGAGCGAAGGGCGGTTGGTGGAAACGGCGCTGGAGGGCCGCCCGTGAGAGCCCGTCCCGTGGCCGTGGTGGTGGTGGGCGATCTGGCGCGCAGCCCGCGCATGGTCAACCACGCACGGGAGCTGGCGCGCACGGGCGTGCCGGTTTCGCTGGTGGGGTGCCGCGAGCGCGAGTTCACCGCGCCCGCGGGTTGCGCCGTATCCCGCTTGCTCGCATGGCGAACGTTCGGCGCCCTGGGCGTTCCCGGCGCGGCCGTCCGCATGGCGCTGACGCTCTGCCAACTGCTGGCCGTTCTTCTGTGGCTGAGGCCAGAGACCATCCTGGTGCAAAACCCTCCCGCGTTCCCGACGCTGCTGGCCGGGTGGATGGCCGCCCGCCTGCTGCGCGCCCGCCTGGTGGTGGATTGGCACAACTACGGCTACTCGATGCTGGCGCTGCGCCTTGGGGCGGACCATGCCACCGTGCGCATGGCGGAGCGTTACGAAGCCAGGATAGGCCGCCGCGCAGCCCGCCACTTCTGCGTCTCCCAGGCGATGCAGGCCGACCTCGACCGCCGGTTCGGCATCCGCGCGGAAGTGCTCTACGACCGTCCTGTCCGGTGTTACACATGGTCCGTTAACGGCACACCGCGCCGCCTGGTGGCCGTCTGTTCCGCGGGTTGGACCGCCGACGAAGACATGCAGTTGCTCCTGGATGCCCTGGACTTTCTGCGCCCGCGCGACATGGAGATTCACCTTACCGGCGACGGCCCTCTGCGTTCCAGGATGGCGCCGCGCATCGCCGCCTTGCGTGGCGCCGGCATCGCCATCCAAGCCGGGTTCCTTGGCGAGCGCGATTACTGGGCGCTTATCCGCAGCGCCGATCTCGGCCTCAGCATGCATCGCTCCAGCTCGGGCCTCGATCTCGCCATGAAGGTGGTGGACTTTTTCAGCGCCGGCGCTCCGGTGTGCGCCCTGGACTACGGCGGCAGCCTCCCCGAGCAGGTGCGCGACGGTGAAACCGGATTCCTGTTTCGCTCGGCCACCGAGCTGGCCTCCATCCTGGCGCGGTTTCAGCAGAACCCGTCGCTGCTCGACACCCTGCGGGAGCGCGTCCGCGAGCGCTGGAATACCACCTGGACCGAAGAGTGGGACCGCGTCGCCGCCCCGGTTCTTGAGAGGCCGCGATGACCCGCCCGCGGGTGCTCATCGCGCACCCCTACGTCCACCCATCCGGCGGAGGCAACGCCGTCGCCGCTTGGGCGTTGCAGGCCCTGCGCGAGGAATTCCAGGTGACCCTCGCCACCCTCGGCCACGTGGACTACCAGGCCGTGAACCGGAGCTTCGGAACCTCGCTGCGTGAGGGTGATTTCGCCGTCGAAGTGGCCCCGCGCCGCTACCGCGCCCTGCTGCGCTCGCTACCCACTCCCGGTGCCTTGATGCAGGCCTGCGTGATCTTCCGATGGGCGCGGGACCTGGATGCCAGGGAGCGTTTCGACGTTCTCCTGAGCACCCAGAACGAGGCGGATTTCGGACGGCGGGGCCTGCAGTACGTTCACTACCCGTGGGCCTACCTGCCGCGGCCGGATATCGAGATGCGCTGGTTCCACCGCATTCCGGGCCTGCTGGCGGCGTACCGGGGCTTCTGCACCCGCCTGTCGCGCGGTTCCAACGCCGGGCTGCGCCGCAACCTGTCGCTGGCGAATTCGGCGTTCGTGGCCGGCAAGATCAAAGAAGTTCACGGCGTCGATTCCGTGGTTCTCTACCCGCCAGTGCCGGGCGACTTCCCCGACGTGCCCTGGGAGCGCAGGCGCCCGGCGGCCGTAGCCATTGGCCGAATGCACGGCTGCAAACGCTGGGAGATGGCCGTCGAAATCGTGGACCTGGTGCGGCGGGAGGGCCTCGATCTGAGTCTGACGCTCATCGCCCACCGCGACGACCCGGAATACGGCGGGCGCATCGCCGCGTTAGCCGCAGCCCGGCCCTGGTTTCGCATCCTGTCGGATCTCAGCCGCGAACAGCTCGCCTGCGAAGTGGCCCAGCACCGTTACGGGCTTCACACCATGGAGAACGAGCACTTCGGAATCGGCGTGGCGGAAATCTTGCGGGCCGGCTGCATCCCCTTCGTGCACGATTCCGGCGGCCCGGTGGAAATCGTGGGAGGCCGCGGCGAACTGCGGTTCCAGGACGCCGCCGGGGGCGCTCAGGCGCTGGCGGCGGCGATGCGCGATCCGGCCCGCCAGGAGGGCTTGCGCGGGTTTCTGGCGGAGCGCCGTAACTTGTTCTCCGCGGAGGAGTTCTGTAGTACCCTTCGGCGGCTGGCCGGGGAGTTTTCGGTTGACCCGAAGGGGCCCGTACTGTAGACTATAAGATCTGTTGTTCCGCTTTTCGGAGGAGCGTTGAACGTGTTGCGGACCACCCTGCTGGCTCTCTTACTGGCCTTGTCGCTTAGCGCGGGCACCATCACATCGGATTCCCTCTCGTTGACCTTGTACACCACCAACTCTTCCCTCAGTGTCTCTAACCCGGACACCATCGACAGCGGCGTTACGACTGGCTCGTTCTCGGTGGACGGATGGAGCGGATCGGCCGATCTCACTACCAACGTTGCAGGTGACGGCTCCTTTGGCTTTCCTTTGACGGTGAGTCTAACCAATGTGAGCCTGACATGCGGGTCCGATGACGGGTGCGGCACCATCGAGTTGAGTTTCGATACGACCTTCGACTTCACAAGCCTGCCGCCGGAAGTCACTGGTGCGGCGCCCTTCGGCGTGTCTGTTACCGGTTCGGGGCCTGCCGCCGACTTCAGCTACTTCATTCAGACCGGCAATAGCTACGCCGCCATCGACGAACCGTCCCTCGCAAGCGGATCTTACAACTTCTCCGTGTCGGATTTCATGGGCCCGGGCAACGGCTCCGCCCCCAACACCGTTGAAATCGAGGGCTCGTTCATGGTGCCCAGCGCGAACTTCAACGACCAGATCTTGCTTCCGGGCAGTTTCGATACGCAACTCGGCACCGACGATAACTCCGCGCCGGAGCCCGGTACGTGGCTGCTCGGTTCCGGAGCTCTCGCGATCGCCTTTGCTGCGCGGGCCTGGCGCCGGCGCCGGCAAGTTGCCAGCGTCCGCTAATCCGGCGGCATCACCTGGAAGATCTTCACGGACCGCACCCTCCGCTCCGGCGACACGGGCAGCGGGTCGGACGAAAACACCCGCTTCAACCCGTTAACCGCCGGCAACGCCACGCAGCTCTTTCCCGGATCGAGGCAGCCGTAAGTCAGCCTGCGCGAGCGGTGTTCCACGAGATAGCTGCCCGCTTCCGCTTCGGAGCCGAAATGGCGGCTGGACACGATCAACTCCGCCGGTTTGCCATCGCGCGTTTGGAATCGTTGCGTTTCAAAAACCCAAGGGCCAGTTCCTGGCACCGCTTCGCCATCCGCCAGATACAACCGCGCCGCCATGGTCTGGTAGTAAGTGGGGAGATAGACCGGTAAATACCGCGCCCCCTGCGGAGTTCGCTGGACCAGAACTTGCACGTAGTCTTCCAGATTGCGGCCGAGCATCTGTAACTGCGACGGAAAGCGGGAGCGGTTGGCTCCGGCGAACAGAGGCGTGGTTGGGTCCACGATAACGTAGCGAGCGCCCGCCCGGCGCAGCCAGCCCACGGCCGCTTCGGGGGTGGTTTCGGTGAAGAAGCGCGCCATGTCATCGGCGCCCGATTGGGTGCCGTTGGACATGGGGACGCGGCGGGCGATCTGCTCCACCGCATACCCGTGCTCCCACCAGACCGCCACGCCCGATGCGGCGTCCGCGCGCGAATCGCGGGCGTAGTAACGCGACCAAGCGCCCGCGTCCGCGAACGGCTCGGGCGAGTTCCAACGCAGCCAGGTGAGGGCTTGGCGCCAATCCGCGTCGACGCCCTGGTCGGTGCGCATCTGGCCGGGCGCCCAGGGCAGGTTCACGGCCAGTACCAGAACCGCCAGCGCCACGGCCACCGCGAGCCGCGCGATGGGGCTACCAAAGCGCGCGAGCCAGGCGCAGGACGCCCCCGCCAACACCGCGGCCACCGGGACGAAGTAGATCAGCATGCGCACTTGTAGCAGCGCGCCGGCGGCCATCACCGCGCTCCAGATGGCCAGCAGGCGAAGGCCGGGGCTGCCACGGCGGACCGCCAGCCACAGCAGCCAGGCCAGTGCGGGAAGCGCGGCGATCCAGACCACACCTAGCGAGTCGAAGACCGAGGGCCAGCCCGGCCGCAGCCCCGCGCGGAAGACCGGCTGCAATTCCTGAACTGTTGCCACCATGCGGCTGGCCGGCGTCCATCCGGCCACGCGGCGGATCTCGAACCACAACGAGCTGCACAAACTCGGGCGGACCAACACGGTGAGTAGCGCCACTGCCGCGACTGCCGCAGGCGCCGCCCATCGCCGCGCCGGCGCGGACCAGGCGAAGCGCCGCGCCACCGCGTCGAACCCGAGCGCGCCCGCCGCCACCGCGCCGGTCCCAGCCAGCGCCAGCCACGTGTAGTCCGACCACTGGCTGCCCGTAGCCGGCACGAAGACGACCGCCGCGGCCAACACCGCGCGCAGTACCGCGGCCGCCGCCACCGGCCCGGTGAGCGCGGCGCAGGCGAGGAGCGCCGGCACGAAGAGACCCGCTGGACGGGTGGACAGGAAGGCCCCCATGGCGATCCCCGCCAGCCAGGCGAACCGGCCCCGGCCGTCGAGGGCCGCACATAGCCACGTCAGCGCAAGGAACGCCAACAGCCCCTCGGCCACGTGATGATCGGCCAGGCCCAGATGCGTCAGCCACAGAAAGCCGCCGCTCGCCACCGCCATCCAGAGCGCGGCGAACGCGCCCGCGGCATCGCCGAAAAACCGGCGCGCCAGGAAGAACGCGGGGATAGGGAAGAGGGCGCCCAGGATCGCCGGAAGCCAGGCAGCCACCGCGTCGATGAGGGCAGGCGTTGGCGCGCCCCGCCCCAGCACCCAGGCGGCCGACGCCAGAACGTAATCCCACGCCGGCCCGGTCGGAATGTTCTGCCCGCCCGGATAGAGCGCATACGGATCGAACCCCGAGCGGTGCGGGAAATGCGCCAGCAGATTATGAACCGTGCGCACGTGAAACCAGGCGTCGCTCTCCTGGAAGTTGACAGCGTCGCCCGGGAAGACCACTGGATACGCCGGCAGCACGCGCAGCGCGAAGGCCGCCAACACCGATCCGGCGATTGCCAGGGCCGGTGCCAGGCGCCTAGTCAGTAGTGCGCCAGGATTTGCCGGACCTCGCAACCCAATACCTCCGCGATGCGTGTGCACACTTCATCGGGCACGAAACCACCGATGTTAGGGTTCAACGCTTCCAGTTTGAAACTCGCGAATCCCGCGGGCCATTCGTAGACAAGGCTATTCAGGTCGGAAGGGCGGTTGCAGCACGGCGTCCGCACCTTCAGGTTCGCGAAGCCACCGGAATATGAGCAATCCATCCATGACGCCCAGGCCGCTTGCGGAATCATGGCATGACAGTGCGGGCACAGCACGCGCTCGAAATTTGCCCCCTGATCCACAAACTGAATGATATCGAAGCGCTCCGAAGTCACCTTTACCTTTGGCGGGAAAGCGCGCAACAGGGACACGGCCAGTCGCTCGCCTTCCTGTGTGGGAACGAATCGCGGATCGCCTGGTATGATCCGCAGGATATCGTCGGACATCAGTCGATTCTAGCGCAGATCCCGCGTGGCGCACGCACCCGTGCGTGCGCCACGAAGCGCTCACGAACCCTTGGAGTCGAGCATCCGCGCGGCGGCTTCCAGGGCGATTCGGCGGCAGTTGGCGGCGGAGACCTCGCGCTCGGAGAGCACCATCACCCACTCCTCCACGCTCAGGCCCTGCGCCGCGGCCTGAGCCTCTATCGCCGCCATCTGTGCCGCGGAGAGTTCGATCCTCACGGTCTCGGGCATTCAGTTCTTGCAGCCCACGGTTTCGCTCCGCCCGGCCAGCGGTTGCACGCTTCCGGTGCCGCACAGAGCCACTCCCGTGCGCGTGAGGGCGATCAGGAAATTCGAGAACAGGTTGTAGAACACAGGCTCGGTGAGGGCCTGTTTACCGGGCAGCCGGAAAGTGGCGGGGAGTTCCTTGGCGATGGCCAGGCGCACAGAGCCGGGTTGCACTTTGCCGCCGCGGTCACGCTTGTTGGCCAGCGTCATGGGCGTCTGCATCACGCAGCCGGAGCGGCCGTCCACGTAAAACTGGCAGCGGGAAAACCATCCCAGGTTGGCCGGGTCGGCGGCGTCGAACAGCAACAGCGGAGCCTCCCGGCCGGGCGCGGTCAGATCGATCTGAAGCACGCGCGCGCTGTCCTTGAGCTTCACCTCGAAGCCCGCCTGCCGGGCTACGGCGGTTATCATTTCGGGCTGGAGTTCCAGATAAATCAACTTGAAATGGCCCGCCTGGAGTACCTGCATGCGACAAGGCCATTGTAGCGCACGGGCGCGGCTCACTTCTCCGCGGAGTGCCCGGCGGAGTGCGCCACCAGCGACTTGGTCCAGCCGCAGAAGCGTTCGCGTACCAGCGTCGCGCCGGGGAACATCGCGCGCAGGCCGGCGGCGTCCAGCAGGCGAACCTCTTCCAGGTAATGGATCATGTAGAAGTTGCGGCGTTCCGGCGAAAGGCGGAGCGCGATGTGCGCCACGCTCAGCCGCGGCGCCAGCACCCGCTGCCAGCGCCGCGGCAGCCAGTGAACCAGCGGCAGGAACAAGTGCAGTTCCAGGGGGAACCAGCGGTTGGGAGTCTGCACCCAGATGCGCCGGCCTACGCGCATGGTCTCGCGGGCGAAGCGGGCCTGGCTTTCGGCGCCGCCTACGTGTTCGATGACGGAGTTGCTGAAGACCACGTCGAAAGCGCCATCGCGGAACGGCAGCGCGCGTCCGTCGCCCGCCACCCAGGACTGCGCGGAGCCGACTTCCGCACTGGCCCGCGGCGCGTTGAGCAGGGTGACCCGCGGAGGCGCGGGCAGCAACTGCCAGGAATCCGGCGTGCCGCCTACGTCGAGCACGCGCGTTTCGGGCGTGATCCCCATGGTGCGCACGAAGCGCGCCATGCGGCTGCGCCGGAAATGAGCGGACATGGCGGCCAGCCACTCCGAGATCATGGCTGCGGCTGCGCCTGCGCTCCGGAGCCGCCCGAAACCACCCAACCGTCGGCCAACTGGATAACGCGGTGGCTGCACGCGGCATTGGCCTCGGAGTGGGTCACCTGGACGATGGTGGTGCCCTCTTCGTTGAGCTTGCGGAACAGATCCATGATCTCCTTGCCCTGGCTGGAGTGCAGGTTGCCGGTGGGCTCGTCGGCCAGGATCAGCTTGGGGCTGGCTATTACCGCGCGGGCCACGGCCACGAGTTGCTGCTGGCCGCCCGAAAGCTGGCTGGGATACAGGTCGCGCTTGCCCACGATGCGGAAGCGGTCCAGCGTGTCGCACACCAGGGCCGCGCGCTCCGAGCTCTTCACGTTGCGGTAGGAAAGCGGAATGTCCAGATTCTCGTACACCGTGAGGCTGTCGATCAGGTGGTAGCTTTGGAACACGAAGCCGATGTACTTCTTGTTCAGCTCCACGCGCTCCTTGGGCTTCATGCGATGGACCTCGTGGTGCAGGAACTCGAACTCGCCGGTCCAGGCGCTATCCAGCATTCCGAGGATGCTCAGGAGCGTCGATTTGCCGGCGCCGGAGGGGCCCATGATGGTGACGAATTCACCCTCCTTGATTTCGATGTTGATGCGGCGCAGCACGTAGCTGCGGCCGTAACCGGCTTCGTAAAACTTCTCGACATTGCGAAGTGTGATCATAGGTTTCCTATTCGTGGCGCAGGGCAACCGTGGGGTCGAGCGCCATGGCACGGCGGGCGGGAAGGTAGCTGGCCAGAACGGCGACCGCTCCCAGCGTCACGGACATGGCCGCGAACGTGGTGAAATCGGAGGGCTCGACGCCGTAGAGCATGCTGGCCATGTAGCGCGTGAGCGCCAGGGCCGCTCCCAAACCGATAACGATTCCGGCGCCCGCCAGAAACGCTCCCTGGCGCACGATCAGCCGCGACACGTCCCCGGGTTGCGCTCCGAGCGCCATGCGGATGCCGATCTCGCGCGTCCGCTGGCTGGTGTCGTAGCCGATCACGCCGTAGATCCCCACCGCGCAAAGCAGAAAGGCCGCCTCGGCGAATCCGGCCAGCAGGAAGGTATGGAACCGCGCCTCGCCCAGCGAACTGCCGGACACGTCGTCGAGGGTTCTGACTTCGGTCACCGGCTGGTCGGGGTCGAGCTTGTGGATTTCGCGCTGCACCGCCGCCGCCAGCGTAAACGGAGGCCGCGCGGTGCGCAAGACGATTTGCATGGCCTGCCACGGCTGTTGGGCGTAAGGCTGGTAAATGGTGGGCCAGACCTCGCCGTTCACGCTCACAGGTTTGACGTCGCCCACCACGCCCACAATCTCCAGTATCCTGGGACTCGGCCGGTCCAGGTCGATCCGCAGACCCACGGGGCTCGAATCCGGCGAGAACCGCCGTGCCAACAACTGGTCCACGATGGCGACCATTTGGGTTTGTGGGCCATCGGAGACCGTGAAATCGCGGCCCGCGACCATAGGAATGCCCATCGTTCCGAAGTATCCGGGGGTGGTGGCGCGCAGCAAAGCGATGGGACGCTGGCCCTGCGGCGGTTGCGGACGGCCTTCCAAGGCAAAGGAGGAGCCGGGGCCAAAACCGGTTAGAGGCAACACGTTCACGGCTCCGGTGGAGATCGTGCCGGGCAGCGCGGTCAGGTGGAGGGCCACCTGGTCGAGGAAGGGCGCGCGCCGTTCGGGCGCCGACTTCCGGCCGCCTCCCATGGGCAGACCGAAGGTCAGAGCCGAGTCCGCCTGGAATCCGGGGCTCGTGCGTGTCAGGCGCGCGAAGCTGCGTACCAACAGGGCGGCGCCGATCAGGACCACCACCGCGAGCGAGACTTCGGCCACCACCAGCAGATTGCGTAACAGGCGGCTGGACCACGCAGCCGTGCCGCCGCGGTCCTCCGTGGCCAGCGCGAGGCGCAACTCGCCGGCCGAACCCTGAAGGGCCGGCACCGCGCCGAAGAGCAGGCCGCTCGCCAGGGTCAGACCCGCGGCAAACAGGAACAGCCGCGGATCGAACCGGGCTTCCGCAATGCGCGGAATGCTGTTGGCCCCAAGCCGCGACAGCCACGCCAGCAGGACGCGGGCGAAAACCAAACCGGCCGCTCCGCCGGCCAGCGACAGGATGGCGCTCTCCGAAAGCAGTTGCCATGCGATGCGCCAGCGGCTGGCGCCCATCGCCATCCGCAGGGCGAATTCTTTCTGCCGTGCCGTGCCACGCGCCAGCAGAAGGTTGGCGACGTTGGCGCAACTCATGAGGATCAGCAGTCCCACCGCGGCCATGATCACGTCCAACGGTTTCTTCGATTGGTTCACCAGTCCGTCGCGGAACGGGTTCACCGCGGGCTGCCAGCCGCTGTTCAGCGCCGGGTTGGCCTGCGCCAGCCGCGCACCTACGGTTGCCATCTCGGCCCGCGCCTGCTCCAAATCCACGCCAGGTTTCAGGCGCGCCACCACGGTCAACATGCGCGCCGTGGAGACGTGCGGATCGTGGCGGTCCATCCCCAGAGGCATCCAGACGTCCGTGAGGGGATCCAGCACCGAGAAGCCCGCGGGAAGCACGCCTAGAACCTGGCAGAACTGCTCCCGCAGGCGGATGTTCTTCCCCAGGATTCGCTTGTCGCCGCCAAAGCGCCGTTGCCAGAAGCTGTGGCTCAATAGGACGAAGTCGATGTTGCCCGGCCGGTCCTCGTCCGGCCGGAAGGCGCGGCCGATGACCGGCTGCACGCCCAGCAAGGGAAAGATCTCGGCGGAGACTCGCTCGGCGCGCAGTTCCTCGGGCTCGACATGTCCGTTGGGGCCGCCCGTCAGGTTGACGCGCACGCTCCACACCCCGGCCATACCTTCGAAGGACCGGTTCTCCAGCCAGACCGCCAGATTCGCCGGCGCCACATACATGCGGCCGGTTTCGAGGGCTGGATTCTCCTCCCACATCACCACCAGCCCACCGGGGTCGCGGTAGGGGAGCGGCTTCCACAGAGCGGCATCCGCCACGCTGAAAATCGCCGTGCCAGCACCAATGCCCAGGGCCAGCGCCAGGATTGCAATGAGCGCAACCGAGGGAGCTTTTGTGAGGGAACGCACGCCGTACTGAAGGTCCTGGACGATCGGGTGCATTGCGTGTCAGGTTACCACGCCAGAGCGACCGTTGGGAGCCGCCGCGCCGGGTCACCCACGCCACAGGGGTGGCGTCGCGCCGCCCCTGTGGCCCGGCAGCGCCCGAAGAGAGGACTGCGGAATCCGGGGCAAGGCGAACAGTCGCCGCTGCTTCAGCGCCCGCCGCGTCCGTGGATCGTACTACATCGTTGCGCGGGGAGTCGATGCGTGTGGTCATAAGAAACCGGGTGCGGAGCTACTGGCCCGCAAACCCCCTTCTGAAGGCCCGGAGTTGGCTGCGGAAAGTCTTGGCCGCGAAATCGTCTTGATCGAACTCGTCGTCGTCTCGCGAGAGAAAGTGCACCAGGAATCTCTCGATGCACTTCGCATCTTCGTTTGTCGCCATGCCGCGCAAGTCAAGGCCGAGCAAAAAGGCGTTTGCCTCCGAAAAGTCGGGAAGCTCCGCGGCGAACACTGCAACCGAAAACAGGCGGTCGCTCTCCTCCTCGTAACGCCCGAAAACGAGACGAATGTCATCGAGATCCTTGGCGCGACGGTACGGGTCCTCGGTGTAAGCGACGATCTTGAGCAGGACCGTAACGATGGGTGGTGTGACGCGAATATGCGACCCGTTTGGGAGGGGCATATCGACGGCGTTCGTGAAGACGTGTTCAAGGCCGGCCAGGCTCATCACGAATTGGCTGATCGGCCATTGGATGAAACCCGCGCCGCGGAGTTTGGGGCCGGCCGGAAGGAGGTCAACCATGGTCTGGCGCGGTGCTACCCAGCGATGCTCCAGCTTGGGCGCCTGCGTCCATCCGGCGGCTGCAAGCCGGTCTGTCAGGTGCGCAAACTCATCGAGATCGAGTGCCACGGTCAAATCGACGTCGCGGGTGAAACGCCCGATGTCTCCCATCGAGAGAAGCAGCGACGTCGCTCCGATCACCACCAGGTCGGCTCCCAGCTCCGCGCAGACTTCGCCGATCACCGCCAGATCCGCCATCTGATCCGGCGTGAGAACGTTTTTCATTGGAGGAATCCGCGCCGGAGTTCCTCGGCCGCCTCGTGTGCGCGGGGGTCGCTGCTGGCCAGCAACTCCGCATACACCAGCCAGGGCGGCGCGACCATCCTGCCGTCGAACTCCTTCCAATAAACGAGCTCGCCAAATGGTCTCAGCAGAACGACCGGCCCCGTCCGGTCCGGCAGTAGTTGCAAAGCGCGCAGGATTCCCGGTTCCGGCGGCGCCAGAAACACCGAAGCTTCGGAGCCATGGTAGAAATGCTGCATCGCCTCCGCGGCCGGACCGCCCGTCAGGGCGTATTGCAGCTTCCGTGTTCTCGCTTCTTCGGACAGACGTCCCAGGAACCGATCGATGGAAGGATCGGGATAGCGATAGCGCCCTATGACGAGTTTCGGGCGCAGAATCTGGCCATATCCTGCAACCAGCCGGTCGACGATTTCGGGCGTTACCTGAAACCCGGACTTGCCGTCGAGAAGCTTTTCGCGGCGGAATTGGTTTCGCAGCAGAGCGGCCTTCGTCTTGCTGATGCCCGCCGCACGCGCGAGATCGCGAACTGTCCACGTTGCCGACTGGGGTTCGGTCGCAAGTTGAAACAGCAATTGAATCGTTGCCGGAGTGGTCTGATCGGCTTCAGCCAGTCTGGGCGTCTCGCGCTTGCCGAGAACCGTCCAGTTGTAGTCATCCCCGAGACGGAGATGCACGTTGCCCGGATCGTCGGCAAAGCATATACCAGCTTCGATGAACCGCTCTCCGACCGCGGCCGGGATGTAGTGGGCAAGCACAAGCCTTAGGGAAGTCTTCCTCGACTTCGTGCGGCCTTTGCCTGTAGACTCTTCGCGTGCGCGGGACAGGATGGCATTCACGAGGCCGCGGTCGAGGTAGGATCTTTTGACCTCCGCGAACAAGCGATGCCGTCCCCGCGGGGTCGTCAGTTCGAGCGCTCCCTCCGCGGGCTGGAAGCGGAGGCCGCTGACGAACGGAATAGATCGAAGATGCGCCAGAGACGCCTCGTACGGTTGCCGTGCCGGTGTCATCTGTCCTCTATATTAGCATGTCCCCTATTTGTGGACAAGATCAATAAGGGGACAAGCAGTTTCACCCGAAAAGCACGTCAACCCGGCCGGCTGGCGGAGTGCCGCCTTCGGAGGTGAACCGGACACCGCTCCCGGCGCCCACGACGGCATCCGCGCTAAACCTTCGCCGGTTCCACGCTCTCTTCGACGATGCGACCGTCGAACAGGTGAATCGTGCGGTCGGCGAATTCCGCGTAGCGCGGGTCGTGGGTCACCATGCAGATGGTGCTGCCCGCGGCGTGCAATTCCCTCATCAGGCTCATGACGGCTTCGCCATTGGCCGAATCCAGGTTCCCGGTCGGCTCGTCCGCCAGCAGAATCAGCGGATCGCCGCTCAGGGCCCTGGCCACGGCCACGCGCTGCTGCTGGCCTCCCGAAAGCTGCGAGGGGTAATGTTTCATGCGGTGCGACATTCCCACCCGGTCAAGCGCCTCCTGCACGCGGCGCTTGCGTTCCGCCGAAGGCATGCCGCGATAGGTGAGCGGGAGCTCCACGTTTTCATACACCGTGAGGTCGCCGATCAGGTTGAACGCCTGAAAAATGAACCCGATCTCCCGGTTGCGGATGCGGGCCCGCTCGGAGAGCTTCAAGCCGGTCACGGGCTGCCCGTTCAGGTAGTAAGTCCCACCCGTGGGCGTATCCAGCAGGCCCAGGATGGCCAGCAGCGTGGACTTGCCGCAACCCGACGGTCCGGCGATCGACAGGTACTCTCCCTTCTTCACGTCGAAGTGTATGCCGGAAAGCGCGTGCGTCTCCACTTCGTCCGTGACGAATACTTTGCTCATCTGGTCCAGCCGAATAAGTGGTTGGGAGCCGTTGTCCATGTTCATTTGCCTCTTCTAACGAGTTTCGTGCCCTTCTAGTTCAACTTAATCCGGTCGTAGCTGTCGTAGGTCGACATGTCCGAGAGAATCACCCGGTCGCCGGAATTCAACCCGCTCTTCACCTCGATGTAACTGACCGAGCGGCGTCCGAAGTTTACCTTCACCTTGTTGGCATACTTGCCGTCCGGCTCGATCTTGAAGAGCGTTACGGCCGCGTTCTCCTGCCCGTACACCGGGCAGCCCACGTACAACACGTCGTTCAACCGCTCGAGCTGCACCGTGCCATCCACGCTCAGGTCCGGCCGCGCCCCTTGCGGCAGCGCGCCTTTCAGCGCCACGTCCACGGTCACCGTGCCATTGACAATGGATTGCTCGATGCGCGACACCGTGCCGTCGATGAGCCCGTTGCTCCCGCCGCCCGCCAAGCGCGTGTCGATGACGGCGGACTGGCCGATGGCGATGTCCTTCACCTGGGTTTCGGGAATCTTCAACTCGGCCTTCAACCGGGAGTGCTGGGCGACCTTTCCAAGCGGCGCGCCCGCGGCCACTCTCTGCCCCTCCTCCACCGGCGTCAGCGGCGCAGGTACCGATTCCAGCATGCCTTCGAAACCGGCGCGCACGTGCAGGCGGTCCACCTGGCTCTTCTTCAGGTTGTAGTCGGCGCGCAACTGGTCCACCTTGACCTTGGCCGCGGCCAGCGAGGCTTCGTCGGATTTCGCGCTGATCTCGACCCGCCGCTTCTCGATCGCCAGTTGCTCCAGGAGTTGCTGCGCCCGGGTAGCCGAAATCTTGGCGTCGATCTCGGAAACCAGCCCGTCCTTGGCCAGTTTGGCGTCCCGGTCGGCCTGCAGTTTGGCGGTGTTGTAATCCGAGTTGACCTGGGTAACCTTGGACTGCATATCCAGGAGCGAGGCCTGCAGCTCCACCTCGATCTTGGCGTAGTCGGCCTCCGCCGTCTTGACCGCGTACTCGGCCGTCAGTAACTGGTTGTCCAATTCCGGGCTGCTGAGGATCATGACCAGCGAATCCGCCCGCACCGGAGTGCCGGGCCGGATCAGAATGCGCTCCACCCGCGCGTCCGTGGTGGCAGTGATGAGCATGGTATCTTCCGGAACCAGCGTGCCGATGCCGCGCACCTCGCGAACCATGGAGCCGCGCTTCACCGTGTCCGGCCAAAGGGCGGAGAAATCCACTGGCGGGGCCGCGGGTTTGAGCCGGCTCACCCCGTAGCCAATGCCGCCCACCGCTAGCGTCAGGGTGGTGAGGACCACGGCGATGCGGATTACCTTCCTCCGTTTCGCGTCCGTACGTTGGATGTCCATTCTCGTTTACCTGACGGAAGGAGGGGCACGGCGCCTGCCAAATCCCGGCGCCCGCCTACTATATGACTCGACAGGAGTTACCCGCCGCCCGCCGCATCCCCGGTGTTCGCTTCTGGGACCGCATGTCGCGCCATGGGACGCCTACTGAACCGCGATTCCGCGTTCGTCCAGCAATTCGCCCGTCTGGGTAAGCAGGTTCAACAGGTTGCGCCGCAGCCCGACCTGCGCCTGCACTACCGCCGACTCCGCCTGCGAGAGCTGCGTCTGGGCCTGCAGGACGAACTGCATGGGCTCGCTCCCCAGTTGGAACTTCTGGTTTTCGGCGTCCAGGTATTTGGCCGCAAAATCCCGCGCCACCAGCGCCAGCTTCAACGACTGCTTGCTGGATTCCACATTGCTCACCGCATTCAGCACGCTCAGCCGGATGGCTTGCTGGTTGTTTCGCACCGTCAGCGAGTCGTGCTTCTTCTGAACCAGCGCGTCGGCCATATCGGCCACGGCGGCGTGGCTTCGAATGGGGAGACTCAGATTCAAGCCGAAGGAGTAGACCGGATACCCGAAACCGAACATCTGGCTGAGGGAATCGCCGAATCCGCCGGGAATCGGCGGGCCGGACTGGCCGCCGCCCGAGTACAGGTTGCCGCCCACGCCCTGCGTGCTGTACGACCCGGTGAGCGACAGGTTGGGCAGGATCTCGTTCTTCGCCTGGCGAACCTGCATGTCATCGACGTCCAGGGTTTGCACGGCGGCCTTCAGATCCGGCCGCGCTTTCAGGGCGCGCTCCACGTGCTTCTCGGCGTCCAGGGCCTCGCTGTCGATGGCGGCTTCCACGCTCTCGGTCAATTCGATCGGCGTCTGGCGCACGTCCGGCTCCAGATCGGCCCCGATCTGTTTGCGCAGGGCGTTCTCGGTCTGGCTGAGAGAGAACCGGGCCTGGGAGACGCTCAGCTCCGCGTTGGCCAGTTGCTGCTGCGGGTTGTAGATATCCAGCGGCGAGATGGCGCCCAACTCCAGTTCCTTCTGCGATAGCGCCAGCGAATCTTCCGCCAGCTTGCGCGCGCTCTCCGCCACCCGCAGGTTCTCGCGCGCCTGCACCACGTCCCAGTACGCGTTCTCAGCGCCGTTCACCAGTTGAATGAGGCTATTCTTCAGCGTGGAACCGGCGATACCGTAGCGGCTCCGGGCCATCATCAGGTTCAGCCGGTTCACCGCCGCGCCACGGTTGCGCAGCAGCGGCTGCGAGAAGTTCACGTTCAGTGAGGAGCTCAGGCTGGGGTTCAGCGTGGCGAAGGAACTGTTGGTGGTGCTCTTCGATGCCGAATATCCCACGCTGTACTGCATCCCGGTGGGAAGCACTTCGGAGTAGCTGAAACTGGCCGGCTGGCTCAGGGAGACTGTGGTGCTGGCTCCCGCCAGGGCGGTCACCGAGGGCGATGTGGACCGCGTGCTGCTGAAGGAGGCGCTGGCCGTAGGGTCCCAGGTTGACATGGCCCGCATGATGGCGTTCTTAGGCGTTTCCAGCGTCAGCAGTTGGAGCTGGATATCCGTGTTGTTGGCCATCACCAGTTCCAGGTACGCCTTCAGCGAGAGGCCGAGCTTGCCTGCCGCCACCCGGTCTTTCAACGTGACTGGGTTCCGCAACTCGACCCGCGCCGGGGTGCCGGCGAAAACCTCGTGGAAGTAGCCGGGGGTGGGAAACGCGCTGGTCTGCGCCGATGCCGCTCCAACAAGGAGGAATGCGGCCAAAATGGATCGACTTGGCATGGTTTTCCTGAAAACGAGAATCGTATATATAGACGTTAACGCGATTCGTTTGTCAGGCGTGGAGACGAAACTGGGGTCCACCGGTTCTGGGCGGCAATCCGTGAGCCTCAGATGTGAGGTCCACGCCGGGCCGGTGCGACTGCCAGGGAGAGGGCGCCCGCGGTGCCGACGCCTCCAGCCGCCGTCGTGACTTCTCCATGGGCAGATCGTGTGTATAGGTGCGTTTCTATCCAAACTAACATGGAAGTGGTTGGAGCGCTCCTAAGAAACTCTTGACAATTAGATCGACTATTCCTACAATCCCTCTATCTGGCACTGTCAAGTGCCCGATAGAGATTCCGCTTGTTATTGCCGGTGTGACTCGGAGGCAAACGCCCTATGTCTCTCGTCAAACGCGCCTTGCCACCACGGACCTACGCCGCAAAGCTAGATTGCGGCCTTCAGAGGAACTGGTGCCGGCTGGGTGCACCCTCGGTAATTGCGTTTCTTAATGGTCTGTCTGTGTGGTTCGGCGCCCGCACAGACAGTCGCAATCATTAACCACGGCGCGGGCACGAACACCGACTTCTTCGTCGGCGATGCGTGGGAGCTCGATTTCACAGGCACCACGGGAGACGAGATTGGAGTCAACGGTCTCGACACGGGCTTGACTATCGGCCCCAGCGGCACCACACAGCGCACGGGCTCAATCCCGGAAGGCTCGGAAGGCCCGAACGAGCAGTACTGGACCGTGGGCGGAGTTCCGGCCTCCCCTTACCCGCTTGTGTTCACCGTCGAAGCGGCCCCAAACGGTAGCTGCTCCGCTGTGGCGGAGATCGAGGGGTCGGGAGGCACGCTGCAAAGTACCGACACCCTCAACCGCTTCCAGGGGTCCGTTTCGACGGCGACGAGTCCATCGAGTCTTGACGTCACAATAACGGATAACCTGGCAACCTGCAACTTGAGCCAATACTCGACTCAAGGGAATGACTATCCCGAGTTTCTATACGCCCAGTCGATCTCAACCGGCGGTACGGTGGCGGAGTTCTCGATCCAGGATGCCGGCTGCCGATATGGCCAAGCCGAGCAGCGCAGCTGTGACTGGAGTTGGCGAACGCAATACCCGCAGAACGACTATGACTACCCGATCTTCAATTCGCTGTATGTATCAGCGACCTTTTACGACCGCTACTTCCATCAATACTTCACTGCTTCAACGATAGTGTATCTGTGGGTCAACTTCGTGTGGGGCTAACGAGGAGACGACATGAGATCTATACCAACCCTTTTCGTTCTGAGCCGCTGTGCTCTCGCGCAGTTTTCCCCAGTGACCGCAACCCTCGTCAGCACCGACGAGCGCTTCCTCGCCAACGGCACGTCCAAGGTGACGACGACGTCCCAAGACTACCGCCGTGACGCCGCCGGGCGCACAAGGACCGCATCCGACGTCCAGGCTGTGATCTTCGATCCGGCCACGCGAACCAAGATCATCCTCGACCTGAAGGCACAGGTGGCGACGGTGCAACCGGAGCCGGCGGCCGCCCCTGGCCCGGCGGCAACCGCAGGTGTCTCCGCCGCGAGCCCCACCGCCGGCGGGCGCCCGGCTTCCATTCATAAGCCGATTCTGAGCCTCGGGCGCCAGAACGTCGCGGGCGTGCCGGCGACCGGCTTCCGCGCTGAAGTCGTGATGCCGCCGGGCGCGGCCGGCAACATCCAACCTCTCCGGGTGGTCAGCGAGCTTTGGCGGTCCGACGATCTTCAAATCCCCGTTAAGACCTCGACTACCGAGAGTAATATCCTAATGTCCGGGGATCGTGTCACCAGGCGGCGGACGCAGTCGTATGTGAACATTGCCACTCCATCCCAGATGGATCCATCGCTTTTCGCTATTCCGCCGGGATTCCAGGTAGTCAACTCGAGCGGTCATTAGGTTTCCCAGGTAGCCATCCGGGCGCGCGGGCGCATCAGCCTTCGCACCCGGATCGGCCGTTCTGATAACGTAGAACATGTAAGGCGAAGAGTTCCCAACGTCAGGGAGACATTGCGGATGGCGCCCAGGTCCAAGTTGGCCCTCTTAGTTCTTCTCTGTGGGCGGGTAGCCGCTCAGGACGCGCCACCGCCGGATGTGCGCTTCCGGGTCTCGACCAATCTGGTGCAGGTCGACGCAATCGTGACCGCTCCGGCGGGGAAGTCCGTCCCGCTGCTGAGGCCGGAAGATTTCGAGATCCTGGAGGATGGCAGGCCGCAGCGAATCACCAGCTACTCCGGTGGGGAGCACCGCACGGCGGTTTTCCTGGTCGAGAATTGCAATACCGTGCTTGAGCCGATCGAGGAAGCCCTACATCGGTTTCTGAGCGGGTTTGTGCCGTCCGGCATCCAGTCCCGCGACCGGGTTTCGATCCTGAATGGAAGCGAAGGGGCGGCGGCGACCCAGCAATTGACGGACGATCCGCGGATCCTCCGCGAGCAAGCCAGCCAAATATACTTCCCTCCCCGTTTGCGGAACTGGTGCATGTCAGGTCCGGGAGTGCGGTTTCCCATCGAGACCGATCGCATGGTCCACTATTGGGCTGACGATAGGATTCGGGCCCTGATGCCCAACGGCTGGCAGACCCTGGTCCTTCAGGACGTCTCCCTGGCGATCGACTACCTACGGGAACAGCCGCGCCACAAGGACTTGGTGCTGATCGGATTGGCATATATGCGCCCAACATCCGGGGCAGAGCGGGCGGTGGAGGAATTGACAAGCCGCGCGAACCGCTCGGGAGTAACCGTGCACGTGGTGGTTCCATATGGGGGCATCGCTTCACCGCCTCCCGTACCGCTGCCGTCAGACCGGGACCAGGTGTACGAGAAGAACCTCGCGGCCTACACGTCTGAGAAGTATGAGGAATCGATGCTAGCCCGTATGGCGCAGGATACCGGGGGCCTTTACTTTGAGTATCCTCCTTCTCCACGCCCCCTGCCGAATACCAGGCCGAAAACTACAGAGGAGAACAGAACCGGAATGCCCAGCGAGGAAACAACGCAGCGCAAGGTCCGGTTCCTGGAGGAATCCTGGGGATCGATATGCTCCGAGTACGGCCTCTACACGCTGGGGTACCGGCCCGAGGCAGCCACTGACGGGTATCACAAACTCAGCGTGCGGGTACGGCAGCTCGGCCTGACGGTGCACGCGCGGATAAGGATACTACGACACGCCGGCACAGCCTCCGGCGGTGACTGGGTCGGCCCCGGAGCCTCTGCCGGCGGTCCTTGACGCGCCGCTTCACGGTTCGGCAATCCGGTTTGCGGCGACGCCTTTCGATACCGCGGGACAGATGCCTGAAGGGCGCTTCCGCACGGCCCTGCGCCTCGTCCTTTCGGTCGATCCGCGCGATCTGTCCTGGGAGGACCAGGCGGGGCGTAAGAGGGCCTTCGTTCAAGTGGCCGCGGTAGCACACGGAGACGAACACCTCCCCGTCAGCACCGCCGGCAAGGATTGCGAGTTGGCGCAGCCGGAGAATCCCCGCGATGCCCGCGCACAGTGCGTCCTCGATATGCCGTTCGACGCTCCGGGCCTGTACCTGGTGCGCGCGGTGGTGCGGGACCGCGCCACTGGAAAGACCGGTTCGGCTTACGCCGTGGCAGCCGTTCCCGACCACAACCCGGGCCGCCTGACGCTTTCGGACCCCGTCCTGCTGGGTGTGCCGCGGGACAGAGGGCGGCTCGCGGACACGGTTTTCGCGCCGGGCGGACAGATCGAATACCGATTGGAAGGTTATGGAATGAAGGTGGACAAGCGCTCCGGGCAGCCGAAGCTCACATTTCGCATGACCCTCGCCAGCCTGACGAAAGGCCGCAATATCTTCCAAGGGGCCGAAACGCCCGTCAACACGGAGGGCGTATCATGGCGGGCAACCATGAGGGGAAAGGTCGATTTGCCGAACGACCTGGAACCGGGCGACTATATGCTGGAGTGCTGGGTCACCGATAAGCTCGGTAAAGTCGACTTGGTCCGCTTCATCGAGTTTCACGTGACGGAGCAGGCTGCCGGTCCGGCGGAACGCAGGCTGCTGCCGCAATAATGGGGCCGGGCGCGGCGGCAGGCCCGCTAAACGGCCGCCATGCGGTAAGCGTCCGAGGTGGAGCGCGAGCAGGCGTTGGAGAGAATGCGGCGAACCTCCGGCTCGTAGAACGGCTGCGGCAGCAGGTCGTACGCGCCCAGGTTCAAGGCCTCCGCCCAGAAACGGACGTCGGCGTGGGGATCGGTGACAATCACCTCCGGCCCGCTGGTGCGGCCGCGAGCCAGGAGGAGGACATCAAGCCATGTGCCATCGGGAAGGGCGGCTTCGGTCAGGACGACGTCGTAGTCTTCCATCTGAAGCTTGGCGTGCGCGCGCCGAACGCTTTCCACGTGGTCGAGACCAAGCGGCAAAGCATGTAGCATGCGCGAAAGGAGGCGGGCATCTTCGGGACGCCCGGATACGAACAGAACCCCGCACTTCATATGCACGCTCTCTTCTATTAAGCTTTCTTCATATTTTACCTCCGGGCCTGCCACGCGGCGATGACAATGTGGAAATAATCCGATGAAAATCCGGAAAACCGTGTCTTCGTAGACAATTCGCGGCCCCACGCGAGCGTGGGGAGGCGCGATGCGTCCGGCTTCGGAAGCGCTGGGGGCGGCGTTTCCGGCGCCCGCGCGGCCTCATGATACGATAGGTACTTGTCAGGTCTCGGGCTCCGTGCAACGGGCGGCCGCAAACCCCGCCAGGTCCGGAAGGAAGCAACGGTAGTGGTGCGGCTCGTGTGCCGCGGATCACCCGGGGCCTGGCATTAGACCCTCCGCATGTACCAGGTTATCGCCCGCAAATACCGGCCCCAGACGTTCCAGGACGTGGTCAATCAGGAGCATGTCCGCTCCACCCTGGAAAACGCCATCACCCAGGGACGCATTGCCCACGGCTACATTTTTTCGGGGCAGCGCGGCACCGGGAAGACCACCATCGCGCGCATCCTGGCGCGCTGCCTGAATTGCGTCAATGGCCCCACCACCGCGCCCTGCGGCGAGTGTCCGAGCTGCCGCGAAATCACGGGTGGCGGCGCCGTGGACGTTATCGAAATCGACGCCGCCTCCAACCGCGGCATCAACGAAATGCGCGAGCTGCGCGAGAACGTCCGCTACCAGCCGGCCCGCGACCGCTACAAGGTCTTCATCGTCGATGAAGCCCACCAAATCACCAACGAAGCCTTCAACGCCCTCCTCAAGACCATCGAGGAGCCGCCCGAGTGGGTGGTCTTCGTGCTGTGCACCACCGAGGCCCACAAGATCCCCGCCACCATCGCCTCGCGCTGCCAGCACTTCAGTTTCCGCAGCGTCGAGTTCGACGCGCTCACCGCGCGCATGGCTTGGATCTGCGAACAGGAAGGCATCCAGGCCGATCCCGAAGCCCTCTCCGTGCTGGCGCAGGCCGGCGAAGGCAGCGTGCGCGATTCGCTCTCCGCCCTCGACCAGGCCATCGCCTGCTGCGGGGCGCACATCGACGCCGCCGCGGTGCGCGGCCTGCTGGGCGCGTTCTCGCTCGACAGCCTGGAGTCCGTTTCCCAGGCGCTGGCCGCGGGCGATTCCCGCCGCATGCTGGACGTGGTCGACGAACTGGAGCGCAACGGCCATAACCTGCAGCACTTCAGCCGCGAGTTGGCGCGCTACTTCCGCAACCTACTGGTGGCGCGCATCGCCAGCTCGGGCGCGGTGGATTCGGCCCGCCTGATCGCCGCCTCGGCCGCCGAGCGCGAACGCCTGGCCGCCGCGGCAGCGGGATTCTCCGAGGAAGACCTCACGCGCTACCTACAGTTGTCGCTCGACTTGTTTCGCGACCTGCAGTTCTCCCTGCAGCCGCGCTTCCACCTGGAACTCGGCCTGGTGCGTCTGGTGCACGCCGGGAGGCTGCTGCCCATCGAGCAGGCGCTGGCCGATCTGGGCACCGGCCCCGCGCCCCGCCCTTCGGGTCCGTCGCCGGGGCCGCGCGTCGTGCCCTCGCCATCCCGCAGCGGCCCGACGCCGTTCGAGATCGACCGCGCCAAGAAGGCCGCCCCGCGCCCGTCAACGCCCGAGAACGCCGCCGCGCCCGAACCCATGGTGGCGGGGGACTGGCGCCAGCGGCTGCACGCCGCGCTCATGGAACTCGGCATGGCCTTCACCGCCGACGCCGTGGAAGCGTCCCAGGTCACCGAGGTCAACAACGAGCTGCGCATCGTGACCGGAAAGGCGTACCTGCTGGCGCTGCGTCCGCAGGATCTGGACCAGGCCATCCGCCGCATCGCCGGCCGCCCCATGGCGGTCAAAGTGACCGTCGGCGAAGCGGCTCCGGCCACGCCCATCGCGCCCGCCGCTTCCACCGCCGCCCCCGCGCCGGCGGCCTCCGACGCTTCCAGCCGCGCGCTCGACAACCCCGAGGTCAAACGGTTTCGCGAAGTTTTCGGCGGGGAAATCCGCACCATTCGCAACTTGAAGGAGTAGCTACCGTGAAACTACCCGGCAACATGAACATGAATCAGATGATGCAACAGGCCCAGCAGTTGCAGAACAAGATGCGCCAGGAAATCGCCGCCGTGCGGGTGGAAGCGAGCGCCGGCGGCGGCATGATCACCGTCAAGATGGATGGCGAAAAGAACCTGCTGGCGGTGAAGATCGATCCCGAAGTCGCGGGCGATGTCGAGATGCTGCAGGACATGGTGCTGGCCGCGCACAGCGAAGCCGTCAAGCGCGTCGAGGACGAAACTAAACGGATTGCCAGCGGTATGTTGGGCGGCATGGGGCTGCCTCCCGGCCTGTTCTAGGCCCGCGACGCCATGCCCGACTTCGCCGAACCGCTCGCCCGCCTCATTGCCGAATTCAAGCGCCTGCCCGGCATCGGCCAGAAATCCGCGCAACGGATCGCCTTTCACGTGCTGCGTTCCCCCCGCGAGAACGCCGAGAGCCTGGCCCAATCTATTCTCGACGTGAAGGACAAGCTGGGCCTTTGCGGCGTGTGCAACAACATTGCCGATAGCGAAATCTGCCAGTACTGCCGCGACACCAACCGCGACCAGTCGGTGGTTTGCGTGGTCGAAGAGCCGCATAACATCGTGGGCATCGAGACCACCCGCCAGTTTCAGGGCCGCTATCACGTGTTGCACGGCGCCCTCTCGCCATTGCGCGGCATCGGCCCCGAGTCGCTGAAGATCAAGGGACTGGTGGAGCGCATCGGGCAGGGCGAGATCAAGGAGTTGATCGTGGCCACCAACCCCACGGTGGAAGGCGAGGCCACCGCGGTCTACCTGGCGCGCCTGTTGAAGCCTCTGGGCGTGAAAGTTTCGCGCATCGCCATGGGCATCCCCGTAGGCAGCGACCTGGAATTCGCCGACGAGGTGACCATCTCGAAAGCCATGGAAGGCCGCCGCGAGATGTAGCGCCGCGGCGCACCCCCCTACGGATTCTTCACAATCGAGATCAGCGTGTCGGACATGCGCTGGCCGGTCTTCATGTTCATCCAGGGGCTCTGCACCGTAATGCTCACGTTGCCCTTCTTGAACATGGCACCCTTTTCGGAAGCGTGGATTTCCGTGGTTCCGGCTTGCTTCCGGTAGAACTCGATCGCCTGCGCCACGGTGGCGCCGGTGCGATAGCAGGCCGCATCGATCTTCATCGCGGAACTGACGGCTTGCGACGTTTCGGTGTCGTACTTCGCGCCATCGTAAACCGTAACGCCATACTTCTCTTCGGCGCTAAGACCGGCAACGCAGATTGCCGCGGCGATGAGTGCAACGGTTCGTATTCTCATTGGGTTCTCCTGATTACTTGGTGGCGATCTCCACCAGTTCTACGCGGCGGTTCCTGGCGCGGCCTTCTTCGGTCTTGTTGGATGCCACCGGCGCATAGGGGCCGGCGCCGAATGCGATCAGCCGAGCGGCGCCGATTCCCTGCTGGCCGACCAGCGCCCTCACCACCGCCTGTGCCCGCGCCTGCGAGAGCGCCATATTGGTGGCGAGATCGGCCACCATGTCGGTATGTCCGACGATGTAGACCCTCAGCTCCAGTTTGTTCTTGAGCAGTTTGCCGATTTCGGCGAGCGCCGGGGCGGAGTCGGGCTTAAGCTCCGATTTCCCGGTATCGAAGTGGATGCCGTAGATGGCCACCCGGCCCGTGTCGCCGATATCGCGGGCCATGGCACTCGCGTCCAGCGTCACGTCCTGCTGCATGGCCTGCTTCTCGACGATCACCAGCCAGTAAATCTTGTCGACGCCGCCGAGTGCGCGAAGCGCTATCCACACCTCGCTACTGCCCTTCAGCAGGCGAAGGGTGGTTTCGCGGTCATTCCCATCGCCCGCTTCCCGCATCACCTGCCCACCGGCCGAGCGCACGGCGTTCTGGAAATTGCGCAGGATCTGCAGGGCGCTGGCTGGCACGGAGTCCTTCTGCAAGCGGTACGTGTATTTGCACAAGCGCCCTTCGACCGGCTGCTGCTTTTCCTTCTCCCCTTCCTTGCTCTTGAAGGTATAGGAATCGAATTGCGATTCGGAGTACTCGTCGATGTAGTACCCCGGCATGCGGTTCAACCCCGGATAATCCTTCGACCCGGGACGATCCGTTTGCCCGAATGCCAAGGGAACCGTCATCAGGGCCACAAGGCCCGCCAACGCACCGCGGAAAGGTCTATTCATCAAGCCTCCTGATATTTCAGACATGGAACTCGGTATTATACGCGGAATCGGCTGGCGGATCGGATCACAGAGGACAATGCTACGTGGTCGGATTTTTCATAGGGCACGGCATGCCTGGCGCGTCAGCGGCCTCGCCGACGGCCCCCGGTTTCGTCGCGCCACTGCCAAACCCGTTTTGGGATTATCCCAGAAACGGTTCTATCCTCGTTTTGACGCATCGAGTGCCGTGAGGAACGACGCATATCGGAGGTTTCGAGAACTGCTCGCCGACGAGCGCAGAGCAGCGGGCCTGACGCAGGCGGAGCTATCGAAGCGGCTGGATCGTCCGCAGTCGTTTGTTTCCAAGTACGAACGTGGCGAGCGCCGACTCGATGTCGTGGAGTTCGCCCAGGTAGCCAAGGCGCTGGGGACTGACCCATTCCGCTTTCTCAGTCGGCTCTACAGCGAGGAATCGTGAAGATCGTAGACATCATCACGCTGCAACGCCGCGGAACGTACGCAACCTCGAAGCACTGGAAGACTACCCGGAAGCAGATTCACGACGCCGTTAGGCGATGCGAGTGGCCCATTGGGAGCGGATCGTTCACCATTCACCCTCAGAGCGGAAAACGGCGGGGCGAAGGAAACGGTGTTTTGCCGATCCGGAACGAATTTGTGAGCTTCCTCAAGGCGAAAGGATGGGCGATCGAGGGGCCGGCCAAGAACGCTCTCGACGAGTCACTTGGGGACTTTGACGCCGTCCTGGCGGGGCCGGAGAAGCCCATCGCGGTCGAGTGGGAGACCGGCAACATATCGTCTTCGCACCGCTCCATGAACAAGTTGACGATGCTGGTTTCCGCCGGAATAATATCCGCCGGGGTACTTGCCGTCCCGTCGCGAAAGCTGTACGTCTACTTGACGGACCGCATCGGAAACATCAGAGAACTGGAACCGTACTTCAGCCTTTGGAAATCGGTTCCGTGCCCGTCCGGAGTGCTGGAGATCGTGGTTTTCGAACACGACGCTGAAAGCACGGGCGTCAGAAAGATACCGAAACCGACATCCGGGCGCGCCAAGGTCTAACCGTCGACATAGTCGTCGTTCTTGTGGGAGCGGATCTCGCCGCTTTCCAGGCGGTCGATAATCTCGGGCGCAAAGTCGATCTCTGCCCCTAGCCATTGCCGCCCCTTCTTCTCGCAAACGGCGAACGTGGTTCCGCTGCCGCCGAACGGGTCCATGACGATGTCCCCAGGAACGGTGGACATTTCGATCACACGGTCCAGGATCTTGGTGGAGAGCGCATTCGCTCTGCGCTCCTTCGACTTGAATTTCCAATGGCGGACCGGCGGGATGTCCGTCCACACGTCCTTGAGGTTGACGCCCTTCGGATTCATCGCGTCGCGGTGACCGCCGTAGTCTTTGACTTCACCTCCGCAATGCCGGCAAGTCTGGATCGGCGTCCTGATGCGCCGGAAGGTCTTCGGTTTGCCCTTGGTGTAGTACAGCAGGCTGTAATGACTCGGATGGAGCCGCCCTGGGATAGGCAAACAGGCGGAAATCTCAACCGCGATCCAGTGCCGGAATTCCATCCCCAGTCCGGCCAGGTGGGCGCCCAGGAGGATATTCCATTTCGGCAGGTTGTAGAGAAACAGGGACCCGCCCGCGCTCACCGTGCGGACACACTCCGCTAACCATTGCTTGCACCAATCGAGGTACTCTTCGTCTGGCTTGAGGTCGTGACATTTTGCGCCGTATTCCTTGCCGAGGTTGAATGGTGGATCGGCAAAGACGGTATCGATTATCCCGTCTCTGATATGCGGTAGAACAGCCATGCAGTCCGCGGAGAACAGCGCTCCGAGCGAGGAAGTGTACGCTGGGGAGATGCCTGACCCGGGTTTAAGATAGGCGTTCACGTCGAACACCCTATCCTCGTATTTGAGCGCCGTCTGCCTTGTCAAAACTCAAGTCTCCTTCGCAACACCAGAGTAACCCAAAATAGGTTATCCTTGGCGGACACCACAATTCCTAAGATAGCATATTCGCCTTTTCTTCGCGTCAGCACGGCGTGCAGCGTGCCGGACCGTAACCCGTCCGTTAACCCCCGGCCGCCGAGTCCGCTCCCGGCCCGGCGCGGGGCTGCTTGTGGTCGACCGGGCCGGCCGGCCGATTCGTTGCCGGTCGCGCGATTAACCCGACGGACCACGGGCAGGAGGAGGAGCGGCGGCGGAAACGTTGGCAGCGCCCATCCTGCTATCATTCTCCCTTCGTGCGCTCATTTCTCTCACGCTGGTCGCCCGCGCTTTCCATGACGCTGGTGTCGCTCCTCAGCTACGTGGACCGCAACACGCTGGCACTGCTTGCGCCCACTATCCTCCGCGACATCCACCTCACCGACCGCCAGTACGGGTTCGCCATTTCGGCCTTCTCCATCGCCTACATGCTCGGCAACCCGGTGTGGGGCCGCGCGCTGGACCGCTTTGGATTGCGACTGGGCATGACCGTGGCCTTCGCCCTGTGGACGCTGGCTTCGGTCTCGCACGCCTTCGTCTGGGGCTTCGTGGCGCTCGGGGCGGCGCGCGCCGTGCTGGGCTTCGGCGAGGGCGCCACTTTTCCCGCGGCGCTGCGCACGGTGACGCAGACTCTCCCCGTGGAGCGGCGGTTGCGCGGCATCGCGGTGGCCTACAGCGGCGGGTCTCTGGGCGCCGTGGTCACGCCCATCCTCATCACTCCCATCGCGTTGCGGTACGGATGGCGCGGCGCGTTCTGGTTCACGGGGTTCGCCGGGTTGGCGTGGCTGGGTTGGTGGCTGGGGATGAGCAGGCGGCCGGACATCCGCCAGGCGCCTGTGGCGGAGCGTGATGCCGCGCGGGAGGCCGCACGAGAGGCGCCGCGCATCCGCCCCGGCGACCCGCGCATCTGGAGCTTCGCGCTGCTCTACGCGTTGGGCGGGCTGCCGCTGGGGTTCGTGCTGTATGGCGCGTCGCTGTACCTCAGCCAGGCGCTCGGCCGGACGCAGTCGCAAATCGGCTGGGCGCTGTGGGTGCCACCGCTCGGTTGGGAGATCGGCTATTTCTTCTGGGGCTGGGCCATCGACCGCTTCGCCGCCCACGGCGGCTCGCTCGCCGGCATGCGCCGCCTGCAGGCGTTACTGCTGCTGCTCGGCCTGCCGCTGGCCTTGACGGCGCAATTCCACTCCATGATCCCGGCATTGCTCGTCATGTGCCTGGCCATGTTCGTGGCGGGCGGGCAGTTGATGGCGTCCATGGCCTACGCCACGAGCATCTACTCGCCGCGCAGCTACGGTTTCCTGGCGGGGTTGGGCGCGGGCGCGTGGTCGCTGGCGGTTGGGCTGGCCATGCCGGTGTTCGGCGGGCTGTTCGACCACCACCGCTACCAGGCGGCGTTCCTGCTGGCGGCGGCGGTTCCGGTGGTGGGGTCGCTGGCCTGGCAGGCGTTGAACCTCAGCGCTTGGGGCACACTGCCACCTCGAAGGCTGCCATAGAAGGCGGCGGTGGAAGCGGCGGACGCGCGGTCTGTGGCAGGCGTCCGCTTTCCATCTCCCGCCGAATGACCGGCACCAGTTGCTGGAAGACGATCCAGGCCTTCAGCCGCTCTCCAACCTCGGTCATGTGGACCGTGTCGGAGAACAGGCTCGGGTCCTGGGGCATATGCCCGGCGACGTCCAGAAACGCTATCTGGCGGCGATCCGCATACGCGCGAAACACGCGATTCTGAAAATCCGCGAGGCGGCGTATGTCGGAATACCGCAGCGGCCAGAGATCCGTGTTGAGCTGGTCGTAGATAAGCCGGTGGGCCACTGGCGACAGTCGCATCCCGTCACCCGTGAAGCGCTCGAAGGAAGCCAAAACCAACTCGCCGCCAACCGGCCGCAGCGCGGCGCGAATCGAGTCCAGATCGCCGACGATAGCGCCCAGGTCCAGCGGCAGATCGGCAAGGTCCGGATTCGGATTGGACTCATCGACACCCGGGGGCCAGAGCAATTTGTAGGGAGGCTTGGCGGGTTCGCCGGCCGAGAGAGATCCCATTAGCAGACGGTCGATCCGGTCGGCCGTGGCGGAGTGTACGCGGAGCCACTCGTAGAGTTTGTGGAAACCGCTTCCACGGGGCCCGGCCCGCGGAAAGATACCGGCCTGCGCATAGAACTGGTTGGCCCCTTCGTAATAAACCACCAGGTCGGGATTCAGCGGAACCAACTCCTCGCGCACGATCGCCGCTATGTCCTGGCTTCCGATCCCTTCGCGGCCGGCGTTGAGCGCTTCGAAGCGGACTTCCAGGTGGTTGGCCTGGGCGAAGCGGTTCAGAAAGTGAACCGCGTACTCCGGGTAGGAGAACCCGAAGTCGTGGCTGTTGACCGTTGTGGATGCGCCGGCGAACGCCACGCGGATGGTTCGGGCGGGCTTCTCCAGCGATATCCGCGGCCCGCGAAACCCGAAGCGGTTGGTAACCAGTCCATCGGGCATGGTCATGTCCCCAGGGAAGCGGAACCTCGGATGTACCGTCCTCCCCGGAGGGTCAAACGCCAGAACCTTGTCCGGGAAACCGCGGAAGATTCCGTTCGCCAGGCAACCGGCCTGTTCGACGAAAAACCGGTTGAATATGTACTGAGAATTGGCTGGGTACAGGCCGCGCCGCATGTAGTCCCGGAAGCGAGCCGTGGCCGCGGGGTTCACTGGCGCCCGTTGCAACGGTTCGGGGTTTTCTATGAACCACTGCCGGTCGGTGCCGGGAACCGCATCCATCCGCGCCACATACGCAGCCGCGGACTGGAGCGAGGCGCCGCCCTCCGCGGCGGCAATCTTGCGGGCCGCCGACCCTCCGAAAGGCCCGGACGGAGCGAGCATCCGCAACCCGATTTCGCAACCAAGCAGCCCGATTACAGTGGACGCAACGGTCAGCAGCAGGGATCTTCTGTCGGCCATGGGATCGCGGGGTAAGTGGCGTCTACAGGAACGCCATCGTCTTGATGCCCGAAATGTCGAACGGGCGGCGGCAGCGCGGGTTCTTGCAGGCCGCCTTATCGTCCATCAGCACCATGTAGCTCTGCGCCTTGGCGAACTTGGCTCGGTCGCGCTCGTCGGCGCCGCCCGGCAGGCGGTCCTTCTTCTTGCGTAGCATCCACCGCAGATCGTAGGTTTCAGCGGATTTGCAGTAGGGGCAGTTCAATACCGCCGGTTTGGTGGTCGGCGATTCGGAGTAATAGGCGCGCTCGTCCATAATCTTCCAGTATGCGCCTACCGGCTCGCAATGGGAATCCAGGTCTGGCCGTCGGGATTGCCGCGGTACTCCGCGCGCGGCCGTATCAGGCGGTTGTTGTCGTACTGCTCCAGCACATGGGCGGTCCAGCCGGACATGCGGCTGACGGCGAAGATCGGAGTATAGAGATCGACGGGAATGCCCAGCGAGTAGTAGGCCGACGCCGAGTAGAAATCCACGTTGGGATTGAGGCCTTTGACGCTCTTCACGGTCTCTTCCATGCGCTTCGATAGCCGGTAGAGATCTTCGTGGCCGGTGCGCTTGCCCAACTCCTCGGAGAGCACCCGTAAGTGCGTGGCGCGCGGGTCCTCCGTGCGGTAGACGCGGTGGCCGAAGCCGGGGATCTTCACCTTCCGCGCCAGGGTGTTCTGCACCCGCGCCACCGCCGCGTCTTCGTCGCCCAGGTTGAGCAGCCAACGGATGACGTCCTGGTTGGCGCCGCCATGCAGCGGCCCCTTCAGCGCGCCGATGCCGCTAGTGACCGAGGAGTAAATGTCGGAAAGCGTGGCCGCGGTCACGCGCGCGGCGAAGGTGGAGGCGTTCAGTTCGTGGTCGGCGTGCAGGGTGAGCGCCACGTCGAAGGCGTGTTCCATCACCGCGTCGGGCCGCTTGCCGGTAAGGGTGTAGAGGAAGTTGGCCGCGAAGCCCAGGCTTGGATCGTCTGCGATCGGGGAATGGCTCTTGCGCAGCCGGTCGAAGGTAGTCACGATGGAAGCCGTCCGCGACATCAGCCGCACCGCCTTGCGGCGGTTGGCTTCCCGCGACATGTCGTGCGCTTCGGGATCGTAGAGCGCCAGCATGGAGACGGCGGTGCGCAGCACGTCCATGGGATTGCCGCCGGGGCAACTCCGCAGGAAATCCACCACGCCAGAGGGCAGCGCGCGCGCCGCCGCCAGGTCCGCTTTCAAGCCGTCCAACTCCGCCTGCTTCGGCAGCCAGCCATTCCACAAAAGGAAGACGACTTCCTCGAAAATCGCGTTGTCCGCCAGCGTGTGGACGTTATAGCCGCGATAACTGAGAACGCCCAGGTATCCGTCGATGTAACAGATCTCGCTCTCGCCCGCGACAACGCCTTCCAGTCCGCTTGGAGCCGGTCCCATGTCGATATTCCCCCTGGCGTGCTTCCGCCGTAGGTCTATTGTATGCCAGGGGCCGAGACCGGTGGATGTCCATTGGCCGGGCAGACGGGGAACGGGGCGAAGCCCAGCGTCAGGTCGTTTCTGTCCACCCACAGGACCTGTTCCTGATCCTTGCCGTACTGCACGGTGAACATCACGCCGGGGCCGCAGGACCGGCTTATCCCGTACGGCCAGCGGTAGGGAACGAAGCGGTAATTGCCGGCGTCGCCCGCCTCCGGTCCGAAATCCCGCAGAAACGAGGACATTGGATACGCCGGGCCGGGATGGAACATGGCGTGGGCGTCCTTGTAGTCATGCGCCGCCAATAACTCGAAGAACCTCTTGACCTGCCGTTCCTGGCGGTAGTTATGGAAAACGAAGACCAGCGAGCAAACCACCACCGCGGTTACCACCACTGCGATCACCAACGTGCGGATTTGCTTCTCGCGCCGCGCGTCGCCGGCGCCGTATTGATCGAGATACCCGGCCATCTGCGCCCCCACCTGCCAGAACTGCGGCCTACTTCGCCGCCGGGTTGGCCTTGTCGTATGCCGCGATGGCGTCGTTGGTGATGTCCATCGCGCCCTTGAAGTAGATGGCGGTACTGGCTTCGAGCACCAGATCGTAGCCCTTCTCTTCGGCCAGTTTCTTCACCACGGCCTGCATCTTGGCGCCCATCTTCTGCACCACTTCATCGCGGAAGGCCTGAGCGTCGGCGTTGTAGTCGTCCTGCTTGCGCTGCAGTTCGGTCTGCCTGCGCTTCCCGAGGGTGGTGACGTCGTTCTCTTCCTGCGGGGTCAATTTCCCGGACTGTATCCGGGCGGAGAGGCTATCGATCTCCTTCGACAGGTTCTGGAGCTCGTCCTGTCTGGGCTTGAACCGCGCCTGCATATCGGCGTCGGCCTTCTTCGCTTCAGCCGTTCCAAAGACCGCGGCCTGCAGGTTGACGACAGCCGCCTTGGTTTGCGCGAAGCCGCCCTGCGCTACTGCGAAAAGCGCCGAACAGACCAGCAACGGCCTCACCGGCATCCGAAAAGACATGAAAAACTCCTGGTTTGATGTTTAGATCTCTAGCGTATCACACCGCTGCGCGCGCGCCCTTGTCGCATCGCGGCAACACCTGTGGCGCGCGATTCCCGCCCGCCACCGGCTCACCGCGCCAGCATCTCCGTGAGCGCGCGTCCCACCGATCCCGATGGCGTTTCCACGTGCAGGATCGCCGCCAGGGTGGGTGCGATGTCGTTTACCGCGATCGACCCGTCGTACTCGCCCGCGCGGATTCCCGGCCCCAGGAAGATCACCGGTACGTGGTTGTCGTAGCTGTAGGTGGTGGCGTGGGTGGTGTTGCTGGCGCCGATGGTCCAGTAGGGCTCGGGCATGATCTCCAGGTCCGCGCCGCGCCGCGGGTTGTAGCCGTTCATCACGCGGCGGCTCATGTCGTCGCCCACCACGGCACCGCCGATCAGTTGCTCGCGCGTATAAACGCGGGCAATGTGATCCACCTGGTACAGGCCCTGCGCCGCCACCCGGTCCACTTCCGCCGGATCCAGTTTCTTCGTGGCCATTAGGTCGCGATTGAGGTAGACGATGAGGTCGTACATCCCCAGGATCCAGTTCCCCTCGCCGAACCGCGACACCACGGCATTCTGGATGGCGGCTCGCGGCGTGGCGGCGGGCATGCGTCCGCCGGGCATGCGGTGATCCTCGGATTCCCGCGCGGTGGGCGCCACCCCATGGTCGGCGGTCAGCACGATCAGCGTATCTTTCAGCCCTACATGGCGGTCCAGGGCGAGAAACAGCTTTTCCAGCATCCTGTCGGTCTGGAGGGTGATATCGTGAACCTCCGGTGAGTAGGGGCCGTATTCGTGCCCCACCAGGTCGTTGGACGAAAAACTGATGGCCAGCACATCGGTGGTCTCGTGCTTACCCAGTTGCTCGGCCTCGATGGCGCGTTCGGCCAGCAATTCCACGATCTCGTTGCCAAACGGGCTGGTGCCGAACGGGCTCAACGTGCTGTCGCCATAGAACTCGGCGGCGTCCTCGGGCAACTTGTGACTGAGCCACGTCTCGCCAAGGTGCCGGTCACCAATGTGGGCGCCGTTGAAGTCCCGGACCCAACTGGGCAGTTCGGGGAAATAGTACGTGCTGCTGACGAAGCGGTGGGCGGCGGTGTCGAACCAGAACGCGCCGTTGGCCATGTGCCCGGCAGGTAGAATGGCCGCGCGGTCCTTGAGCGAGATGCCAATTACTTTGGCCTTCCCGCCGTCGGCCAACTTGATCTCGTCGCCAATGGTGCTGACCAGCAGGCGGCGCGGAGAGCAGCCTGTGGCAGCGGGATCGATCCCGCCCAGCAGGAGCGTCGCGCCATCGCTGACACTGGTGACGCGCTTGCCTTCGTCCCGGTCCCACCACTCATTGGCGACGATGCCGCTCACCGATGGCGTGGCGCCGCTGAGGAAGGTGGAGTGGCCCACGGCTGTCACGGTCGGGAAGTGTATATACCGGGCATCGGTGAAGACCGCGCCCTGGGTGAGGAGCCGATCGAGCCCGCCGGAGTACTCCGCGCGGAAGCGGGTCAGGTAATCGTACCGGAACTGGTCGATGGTAATGGCGACAATCAGCTTTGGTTTCTTAATGTTAGCTGCCGCCAAACAGGTGGCGGCGAGGAGCGTGGTGGCCAGGATCTTTCGCATTGCCCTACAGGGTATCACCCGCCCGTGTCGGCAGCGTTACAGCCCTGGGCGGCGGCTAGTGTCCACAGAGTAGACACTCCCGCGAGTTGCGGAATGTCCACGAAGTGGACAGGTCCAGCCGGTTTCAATTCCCTAACCAATTGATTCCAGACGGTTTTACGGTTCGGCTCCCGGCGTGCCATTCATCTGGCGGATGATCACCCGGAGGCAGCACATGAAACTGGTCACGAAGTCCATTGAGCGGCGCGAAAAGGTCCGATTCCCGATGCACCGCGAACTGCGCTACAAACTGCTTGAGGGCGAGGCGATCATCGCCTCCGGCGCCGGCGCAACCTGCGACATGAGCAGCGGCGGAGTGGCTTTCACCACGGACCGGCCGCTTGCCACGGGAGGGTTCATCGAGGTCTCCATCAGTTGGCCCAGGGCGCTGGACGATGGCTGCCCCATGCGGCTGATCGTGTTCGGGAAAGTGCTGCGCAGCGGGTTCCACCGCTCGGTGTGCACCGTGGAAAAGTATGAGTTCCGGACGCAGGCGCGTGCGCTGCAGTTCGCCGTCCCCATACGCCACGACGACAAGTTGCAACGCTGGGCCAGGGAATACGAAAAAGCCCGTCAGGCCAGCGCCTGACGCGAGCCACAGCCAGTCCGCCGGTTACTTCGCGGCGGGCTTGCTCTCTGTCTTGGTTTCCGCCTTGGCTTCGGACTTGGTCTCGGACTTTGCCTCGGACTTCGCCTCCGAGTTAGCGGCCGTAGCGGACTCCGGCTTCCCGTTGGTTCCGCCCTTGGAGCGCCCCTTGGCATAGTCGTTGACGTACCAGCCGGAGCCCTTGAATCGCAAGGCGGACGGGGAGACCAGGCGCTCCACCTCGCCCCCGCAGCCTTCGTGCTGCACCAGGGGTTCGTCGGAGAACTTCTGAATCACCTCAAACGTCGACCCGCAACCGTGACACCTATATTCGTAAAGCGGCATAGTTCCAACAGATGATACCCAGCAATGCTGATTTCATTGTACCGCCGCGCGGGCAGGCGTGCATGGAAACCGCGGGCCCGGGGTGGGGCTGAGCGCCCTGTGCGAACCGGCGTGGAACTGTCCGACGGGTGTGAGGCAAGGAGGGAGATGGCCCGGCAGGGCGCCACGCTGGCGCCCTGCCGGGCCCGAAACAGACTGGAGCTACTTCTTGGCGGGCGGCGCGGGGGTGGTAGCTTTCTTGGTTGGAGGCACCGGGCACGGCCCCAATTTCAGCCCCGTCACGTTGGCCTTCTGCACTTCCATGGTGAGCAGAAAGGGCTCTTTGGAGAACGTCGTGGCAACCGCCTTTTCGAACGTGATCTCGGTGTTGGGCAGCGGCTTGCCGTTGAAGTAAAGGTCGGTAAACTTGAGCTTGACTTCGGGAACCAGGGCGCCGGTGTCGCCGGGCCAGGGGAAAGCCACCGTCAGTTCCTTGCCGCGGCAGGCGCCATCCGCCACCACGCCCTTCAGCGTGGGCCCCTCGGTGTCCTTCAGATTGGAATCGAAGTAAGCGGGATTGTCGGGATCGGTCAGGAGTTGCTTGATCTTCGACCACATCGCCAGTTCGGGGTTCTCTTTCTCCCGCTGCTCCTGCTTTTCCTGTTCGATTTCGTGGGCCGTCTTAAACTTGAATCCTTCCGGCGGCAGGGGCGATTGCTTGGCAAGCGCCTTCAACTCGGGCAATCCCTCCGTGCTGCCATGGATCCTGGAATAGCTGTTATCGGCAAATGTGGGAATCGCCGTGGCGTCCTTGTAGGAGCCGCCCAGCGTCGGATCGATCACCGCTGCCCGCTCATATTCGTAGATCGCCTGGAAGACCTTGTCCGGCGATTCCTTCTGCTGGCACTGGAATGCCTGCGCGAGCTTGTAGGATACGAAGGAGTTGTTCGGATAATCCGCCAGCGCCTTCCGGTAGGCCGGCTCGGCAATGTCTTTGCACTCGGCGGGAACCGGGGGTTTCTTGGCCATGGCCGCTTCGGCCTTGAAGATCGTCAGCACCAGGAGCGTGTGATCGGCCACTGCCTCCACTGTGGCGCGGGGAGCGTTGAAGTCGGCATCGGAAACGCCGGCCGGTTTGTTGGCGGGGACGAAATAGGCCTTGGCCTCGGCCTTGAGCCGTTGCGCGGCCAGACGCCCCAGGTTCTCCTGGGCCGGGGTGGGATTGGGGAGCGCAGTCGAGCCGGCTGCGGCGGACGTGGCGACCAGGAACTGCAAGTACTGCCGCTTGCCATCAGCCGGATCGTCGAAGACCGTCTTTGGGTCCTTGGACATGAGTTGCGCCGCCAACTCCAGAACCTTCGCCGGCTGGGGCGGGTTCACCAGGCTATAAGCGTAAACCAGCATGCCCGTGCGCACGTCGGCGTAATCCGAAGCCGGGTACTTCTGAGCCCACGTCTCCAGGTCCCTGATTTGCGCCGGCGGATTCGCGGCGTCCTTGAAAGCCTGGCTATAAAGGTCGTATTCGCCGTTGTCTTTGTAATTGCGTTTCACGGGGGCGGGCTGGGCCGCCGGCGCCGCGCTGGCAGCGGCTCCCTGGGCGCGGGCGCTGGGTACGGTCCCGGCAATCATCAATGCGGCTAATCCGGCGAACGCCGCGATCCCGCTGACGGTTTTGAGCGATCTGTGCACTTCCGGCCTCCTGGAAAAGTTCAGCTATCCCCTATACATTAGACCGTCCGCGTCTCATTCGCAAACCAAAAATGCAACGGAACGTTCCAAGGACCGGACGACCCCGCCGCGGGACACGCCGGGGCCGCGCACGGTGCAACTGGACTTGTGCCGTTAGACCAGGCCGGACCCGGCGAGCCGCCTCATTCGGCCGCGCGCGGTGCCCCGGGAGCGGACGTCCCGATGCCCGGCTCCCGGCTGCCTTCGGCGTTCAGCAGGACCAACTTGCCGTTGCCGTCCAATATCGGAATCTTCCCGCCTTGCAGGATGATCTTCCGGACGCCCAAGCCAATGTTGGGGCGCATAAAAAGCCACGTCTGGCGCACCGTTACGCTGGATCCTGGCGACTCCTCCCGGATTCCCTAGGATAGGCAGCGCCATTGAAAACCACCGCGGCGGCCACTTGCAGGGCAATCCCCGCCCCGGCGATCCGACCGCCCCAGCGCTCCCCTCTGAAGTGCGCGGCGGTCCCCCAGACGAGGCTGAGCCCGACGCCAAGCGCGGCACACGGCGAGACTCCCAATGCCGCATCGTGAGGCCCGTTCCACGGTGCGGCCAGTCTGGGCCCGATCCCCACATTCGGATTCCCATTCAAGTAGACGGCTTCATGCACGACCGTGGCCACGAAGCCCACGGTCGTGAGAACGGAAAGCGTCGTGCACCACGGAAATCGCGTCAGGCGCAAAAGCGTGGCGAGCATCGCGAAGCGTGCCTCCCTTCCCGGTCACCCGCGCCGTTAGCCGAGGAGGGCGCCAAGCACACCCCAGACAAGCCCGGCCGCGAGCGACAGGGAGACTCCCACGTTGGCAATCCAGACGCCGCCATACTCGCTCCGGAACCTCTCAAGATCGCCCCAGACGATGTTTAGCACGAGCCCGATGAGGAACACAAGGATGGTAATGATTCGATAGCCTGCGCCCTCGAGAAACCCGTTGCCCGGCTGGTAGAAGTACACGGCCCAAACCCCCGCCGTCGTCAGGATCCAAAGGGCCGCGAATCGCGGCAACCGTTCCTGGTGCAATAACTCGTTCAGCATCGAGAAGCCTGCCTTGACCCGGGGGCCAGACGACAATTAGCGGAAGAGCAAACGGCCCGCCACGACCCAACCGATCATTACGGCGACCGGGAGGGCGATTCCCGCCGAGGCGATCCAGCCGCCCCAACGCTCGCCCCTGATGCGTGCGCCAATGCCCCACACAACGTTGAGTAGAAGGCCTATCAATACATAGGGAACGGCATCAAATACCGGCCAATCAAGTGCCCCCGGCTGATATTCCCGTACGTGGTGGGTGACTGCGAACCAGGCCAAGGCCCAGGCTCCCACGGTCGTGAGAATCGAAAGCGCCGTAAACCACGGAAATCGTTTTTGGTGTAGTAGCCTGTCCAGCATTACCGCCTCCCGGCTCATCCCCCTGCGCGCTTGCTCTTCATCTTACGCGCCACCAGGAAGGCCAGTTCCAGGGCCTGCTCGCCGTTCAAACGCGGGTCCACTTCCGATTCGTAGGCGCGCGACAGGTCCGCCTCGCTCGGGCCGCGCGAGCCGCCGATGCACTCCGTCACGTTCTCGCCGGTCAGCTCGATGTGCAACCCGCCCAGCCGCTGCCCCATGCGGCTGTGGATGTCGAAGGACTGCTCCACCTCGCCGCAGATGTCCTCGAAGTGGCGCGTCTTGATGCCCCCGGGAGTGGTGCGGGTGTTGCCGTGCATGGGGTCGCAGATCCACAGCGGCACGCCTCCCACGGCGCGCACGTCCTCGATCAATCGCGGTAGCGCCTCGGCGATCCGGCCCACGCCCAGGCGGTGGATCAGCGTCAGGCGGCCGGGTTCACGCCGCGGATCGAGCGCGTCCATCCAGCGCGCCAGGCGCTCGCGGGTGGTCTCGGGCCCTACCTTGACGGCCACCGGATTCTCGATGCCGCGCAGGTATTCGATGTGGGCGCCGTCCGGGTCGTTGGTGCGCAGCCCCACCCACGGGAAATGCGTGGCCAGGTTGAAATACCCCGCACGGCGCGGCACGTTGCGCGTCTGCGCCGATTCGTAGCCCAGGTGCAGGGCTTCGTGGCAGGTGTAGAAATCGATGCGGTCGGTCTCTCCCGCACGGATTCCCAGCACGCTTTCCATGAACTGCAGGGACTCGCCGATGGTCTCCATGGTGCGGTGGTACTCGGCGCCGAAGGGCGAATGGGCGGTCCATTCCAGGTCGAAATACTCGGGGTGGTGCAGATCGGCGAAACCGCCCTTGATGAGCGCGCGGATGTAGTTCAGGGTGAGCGCCGCCCGCTCGTAGCCGCGCAGCAGAAGCTGGGGATCGGGCGTGCGCGCCGCCGCGGTGAAGGCCGGCAGGTTGATGAGGTCGCCGCGGTACGAGGGCAGGGTCTCGCCGCCACGGGTTTCCAGGTTGGCGGAGCGTGGCTTGGCGTACTGTCCGGCGAAGCGGCCCACGCGGATTACCGGCCGGCGCGCGCCCACCACCAGCACCAGGCTCATCTGCAGCAGCACCTTGAGCATGTTGGCGATGCGCGTGGAAGTGCAATCCACGAAGCGCTCGGCGCAATCGCCGCCCTGTAACACGAAGCGCGCCCCGGCGGCCGCTTCCGCCAGTTGGTTGCGAAGCTGCACGATTTCCCAACTGACGGCCAGCGGCGGAAGCTGGCGTAGTTCCCCCAGCGCGCGGTCTAGCGCGGCCGGGTCGGGATACTCCGGCTGCTGCCCGGCCGGGTAGCGCCGCCAGGAATCCGGCGACCACTGAGGGGAATCCACGGTGCCTTCGGGGGTCATGAAGTCCCACGGTAGCACGTCCGCGCGGGGTGGACTAGCGGAAGCGCAGCACGATGGTCTGGGGCGGCGCCGCCGTCTGCGCGGTGAAGCGAACCAGCAGTTCCCGGACGCCGGGGCGCTTCAGCGTGAGCGGCGGAGTGTCCACGGTCTGCGCCTGTTTCACGGGCGCGCTGGCGATCAGGACACGAGGCGCCGCAGAGCCGGGCAGGATCTCGGAAACCGAGAGCGTCCCGTCGGCATAGAGTTCCAGGCGCACAACAATAGAGTCCCCGGCGCGAATCGCGTCCGGAGCCACGGGCGACAGCCGGCCGTCCCGCCCGCGCCGCAGAGCGCTCCATTTCACATCGGTTGCAGCGGCGGCCTTGGCGGCCAATACGGGTGCCGGCCCGCGTGCCATAGGCAGGTCCGCCATCTGCCGGTTGATCTTCTGCTTGTCGTCCTGCTGGGTTTCCAGCACGACCGCGTCTGCCGACACGTTGACTGTCTCGGTCACGTTGCTGGGCCGTTGCTCCAGTTGGTTGGTCTGGTTAGACTGGGCCTGGTTGAGGCCACCCTGGCTCACCGCGCCGTTCATCGACAGTTGGTTTTCACCGGCTGCGGCGCCATTCCGCAGTTGCGTGACGTCCGCCTGCGTCTGCACGGGCGCGGCTGGCGCGGCGGCGATCTGTTGCTGCTGCGAAGGCCCGAACTCACGGCCGCGCAATACCGACTGGTCCCCGTGGTTGGCCGCTGCGTTCTCCTCCTTTTTGAGTACCGCCGGCTTGGATGCCGCAGCGGCTGGAGGCGCGGCGGTGCCTATGGTCTTTTCGAACATTTGCGTGCCCGGGGTTGGCCTTGCCGCCGGCGGCTGGGGCGGTTCGATGGGCGCGGGCGCTGCGTCGCGCTTCAGCGGCATGTCTAACCGGGCGCTCCCCGCCGGGTGATCGGACGCCAGCCCGTCCAGCGCCGTAGGGGACGCCGATTTGGGCATCGCCACCGCGCGGTTGGAAGGGACTGGGCGCGGCTGGCCGGCGGCCGGCTCCGGCTGCGTGTGCGCCTCCGCAGGCACCGCTGCCGCTTTCGGCTCGCGGTTGCTGGCTATCAGCACCGGCGGCTGCGCCTGCCGCGCATGCCAAACGCTATAGCCCACCACCGCCGCCAGACACGCGGCGGCCAGGGCGCCGGCGGGAACGGGCCGTAACAGCCATCGCCACCACGGCGCGGGGCGATCGTCCAAAGCGGCCAGCACGTGGGCGCGGGACGCGGGATCGCGCAGCAGATCGCGCAGCGCCTGCTCCTTAGCAAGCGCGTCAAAGAGCTCCTGGTCTTCCAGCGCCGCCGCAAACAGCGTCTGCTGCTCTTCGGGCGTGAGCGTGCCAGTGGCGTACCCGCCCAGCAGCTTCTGAATGTCGTCGCGGGTCATTTCTTTCCGCGCTCCCAATCGCCGCCCATTAACTCCAGCAAATTCTTGCGGCACCGGTGGTCCCAGGTGTACACCGTATTGACCGCCGCTACTCCCATGATCTTCTGGATTTCCGGAAATGTCTTGCCCTGCAATTTCAGCCGGATCAGGTCCCGGCAGCGCCCGCCCAGTTGCGCCACGGCCTGGGTCAGGCGGTCCAGCATCTCTTTGCGCTCGGCGTAATCCGCCGGATTTTCGCTCAGATCCGGAAGCGAGATGTCCGTCACCGAGACCTGGCTGTACTCGCCCCGCCGCGCCGCCTTGCGGCGGTAGCTCATGATCTTGAAGCGGACGATTTGCAGCGACAGCGGCAACAGATCCTCCGGACGCTCCAGGTGCGCGTACTTTTCATGCAGCAGCATGAGCACCTCCTGGGCCAAGTCCTCGGCGGCTTCCCTCGCTAAATGAGATGCCGCGAAGGCCACAATCCTTGTCACGCAGCCTGGCGAGGATCTCGTCGCGCTCCACAGGGGAATCATAGCGTACGGCGGCGGGTGCGAGCGTGGCAGGCGCCGCTACTTTAGTTCGCGGTCCTGGTATTGGTACCAGATGGGCATGTACCCCTGCCGGAGTTGCCGTGCCGCGGCGAGCAGGTCCATGTCATGGCGGTGGAGAGTTTTTCCGAAGCGTTCGAGATACTCGATGACCGCCTCGCGCCCGCTGGGGCCGCCGTACTTGAGCAGCAGCACCGGCAGCTTCAGCGTGAAGCCGTCTCCGTAGTAGGCCAGCTCTTCCGTGGAGGGCGCTTTGGATGCTGCTAGCAGATACTTCGCCGCCGCCTTGCTGTCGCCATCCACCCGCATGGAGATCATCCCCATGGTCATGTTGGCTTTGTAGACGGCGGTGCCGAAATCGGCATCCCCGCTGAACCGCGGCATTAGCCGGAGCGAATCCAGAGCGTACTTGCGGGCCAATTCCCAAGCCCGCTTCGCTCCGGGAAGATCGTGGTGGTAGTAATCCAGGCTTTCGCCGCTCATGTAGGCGTGCTCTGCCAGATCCGGCAAGAAACGGAAACGGTCGGCTTCGGGAAGGGCGGCCGCCGATTTGTACTGGGCCTCGGATGGCTCTCTGCCCAGGGCTTGGAACATACGCTCGTTCTGCCCGGCGACTCGAACGAGTTCCAGGAACATGTGGGCCTGCGCCGAGTGCGGGTCGAGCTCTAGAGCGCGCTGCAGGCAAGAAACGCCGAGGGCCTCGATTTCGGGGTTGTGGCCCGGGGGCACGGCCGCCATCGCCAAATGGGACCCCGCCTCGGCCAGCAGAACCGGGTCCTTCGATTCCTGGAGTTTCTGCCGCACGGTTTGAGCGAATTCGCCCTGAGGGCTGGGTCGCATTAGAACGGTGGCGTAGAGGCTGCCCAACCGCCGCGGCCATTTGCTATCGGAATCGGCGGCCTGGGCGCGCAGAAGCAATCCCTCCGCAAATTGCGGGTCGTGGCTCTCGAAGAATGCCGCGGCCTGCGAAAGCGCGGCGGCGGGAGGGTCCTGGCTCTCCACCAGTGCGAGCCAGAGCTTCCGTTCTTGCCGATCCGCCAGAGGATTGGTGACCGAGGCGACTTCGCTCGCCGGGTGGTTCCGGATCATCCACAGCTTGTGAGCGCGGAAGCGGGCGATGGTTTTCGCGTTGCCGACGACCTCGACTCCGCGGGTTTGGTAGAACAATATCAGTTTATTCCGAGCTTCGAGATCTTCCGGGTCCTGGCTGATGGTGGCTTCCAGATCCTCGACCTGGCTGGCGTTCATCTGGCTGGCGCTACGGATCAACTCCGCCGCTTCTATGCCCTTGGTTTGCTGCGCCGCGTACTCAGGGTCCGGCTTCAACTCGGCCGTGTAGATTGACTTCTCGCGGCACGCCGCGGCAAGCAGAATTGCGGCCCCGCAACCGAGCGCCACGAGAGCTTTCTGGCTACGGGACACGCGCTGGAACGCGACGCCGCGCGGGATGCGGTCGATCCTGTGGCCGAGGAGTCCCGACCCATCGGCGCCCACACCCTGCAAAGCCAGGCGGCGGCCGCGGTGGCGCACGGCCTCGGCCAGATCCAGCAGAACCTCCGCGTACCGGCGGGCTTCTCCGATGGCGCGAACTCCGGCATCGTCGCAGGCATGCTCGGCCGCGATGGCCAGTTGCCGCTCCAACTACCAGGCCAGGGGATGGAACCAGAAGACGCAGCGGTTCACCTGAGCCAGGAAGCCCGTGACGGTGTCGCGTCTGGCGACGTGGGCGAGTTCGTGAGCCAGCACGGCTTCCAGCTTGTCAACCGGCCACTGGTTCCAGTTCGCGGGCAGGAGGATGCGCGGCGCGATGAGCCCTACCGTGACCGGCGCGGAAACCAGCGCCGATTCGTGGACCGGCAGGTTGCCGACCACGATCCGCCCGCTCGCTCGCAGCACGCGCCGTGCCGAGAGCCAGCCCAATCCAAGACGCGCAGAGAGGACCAGCACGCCCGCGAGGTACGCGAACAGAACTGCCGCCGGCCAGATGGGCGCGCGCTCGGGAGACGCTTCGGGAGCCGCGCTCACAACAGCGGCGGGTGCGCCCGCCCGAGGTGGCGCAGGCGGGGCTTCGATGGCGGGCGGCTGGGCTGCCAAGGGCGCCACGGCCGCCGCGCCGGAATCCACCGCTACCGGGACGTGGACGGGCGGCACGGCATACGGCAGCACCGGCATCAGCAACATGGCGCACAGCACCGCCAGCCACGCGGTGTGTCGCAGAGAATCGGAACGGACCCTGCCCAAGGCGAGACAGAGCCAAACCGCCGCGGCCACGGCGCTGATGCGAATGGAGGAATCCAGCAGCACATGAAACAGGGCGGTCATTTGGGGGCCTTAACCTTTCTGGCGAGGCTTCGCAGCGTCTCGACGGGGAGTACCTTCGCGTCCACCATACCGACCAGGAACTGTTCGGCCGAACCCGCCCAGAAGCGTTCGATCAGTTCCCGGACCGTGCGCACCGTATGGGCGCTGGCGGGCGCCGCGGCTTGGTACAGAAACGTCTTGCCGTCCAGGCGATGGGTCAGATAGCCCTGCGCTTCCAGGCGGCGGAGCAGGGTGCGGACGGTCGAATCCTTCAGCGGACGATCCGGCAAAAGGCTCTCGCGCACCTGGTCGGCGGTGACGGGCCCTTCGGCCCAGATGAAGTCCAGGATGGCCTGCTGGAGCTCCGTGAGGGGACGGCTGGATGCGTTACTCTCTGTCACGTTACTCAGTGTAACGCCAGGGGGAGCGAGGCGCAAGAGTATTCTTCGATACGCGAGGCGCTGTGCCTGCCCTGCTACAATTCCAATGTGGCACGCGTCCTGATGGTGGCTTCCGAGGCCGCACCTCTCGCCAAGACCGGCGGCTTGGCCGACGTGGTTGACGCATTGCCCGAAGCCTTGCGGGCGGCGGGCGACGAGGCGGCGGTGCTGATCCCCCGCTACGGCTCGATCGATCTCAAAGGCGCGCGCCGGGTCTACGACAGCCTGCCCATCTACCTTGGGCTGGACCGCTTCGACACGTCGATTTACCAAGCCCCCGCCGCCTTTCCCTTCTACCTGGTGGATTGCCCGGTGCTCTACGACCGCAAGGGCCTCTACGGCGAATCCGGCGTCGACTATCCCGACAACCAGATTCGCTATGCGGTGCTTGCGCGCGCCGCCATGGGTGTGGCGCGCCACCTGTTCCGCACCGAGATCTTCCATTGCCACGATTGGCAGGCCGGCCTGCTGCCCGCCTATCTGCACACGCTGTTTTCGAGCGACCCCACCTTCCTCGGCGTGAAGACCCTGTTCACCATCCACAACCTGGGATACCAGGGACTGTTCCCGCCGGCGGCGCTGGCCGAAGTGGGGCTCGATGAGGCCGCCTACCGGCCCGATGGCATGGAGTTCTTCGGGCGCGTCAGCTTCATGAAAGCCGGCATCGCGTTCTCTGACGCCATCAGCACCGTGAGCCCGGGTTACGCCCGCGAAATCCAAACTCCCGAGTTCGGCTTCGGACTGGACGGCGCGTTGAGCGCGCGGGCCGCCGTGCTGAGCGGCATCCTGAACGGCGTGGATTACGCCGAATGGAACCCCGAAACCGATCCGCTGATTCCGGCCCGCTTTTCGGACGCCGATCTGAGCGGCAAGCGCGTCTGCAAGGAGGCTCTGGTCCGGGAATTCGGGCTGCCCCCCGCGGCCATGGAGCGGCCGCTGGCGGGCGTGGTCTCGCGCTTCACCCGTCAGAAGGGCATGGACATTCTGGCGGCGGCGGCCGATGAGATGATGGCCGAAGACGTCTACCTGGTGGGCCTGGGCACCGGCGAGCCGGAGTTCGAAGACTTTTTCCGCCGCATGGCCGCCGCCCATCCCGGACGCATCGCGGTGCGCATCGGCTTCGACAACGCGCTGGCCCACCGCATCGAAGCGGGCGCCGACATGTTCCTCATGCCCAGCCACTACGAGCCGTGCGGGCTCAACCAGATCTACAGCCTGCGCTACGGCACGGTGCCGGTGGTTCGCGCCACGGGTGGGCTGAATGATACCATCGACGAGGACACCGGGTTTAAGTTCACCGAATATTCCGGGCCGGCCCTGGCGGAGGCGGTCCGCCGCGCCGTCGAGGCGTTCGCCGCCCCGGACGCCTGGCAGGCGATGATGCGCCGCGGCATGCGGAAGGACTTCTCGTGGAAGACTTCGGCTGCCGCTTATTCCCAGTTGTACCAACGGATGCTGCGGGCATGAATCCTTTCCCGCCGCCGCCGATTCTAATGACGTAGGAGAACAAATGGCAGGCATTAACACGTTGACCTTTACCGACGCCGGTTTCGAGCAGGAAGTTTTGCAGAGCGACGTGCCGGTACTGGTGGACTTCTGGGCCGAGTGGTGCGGCCCCTGCCGGCAAATGGCCCCGACCATCGACGTGGTGGCCACCGAGTATGCCGGAAAAGTGAAGGTGGGCAAGCTGGACGTGGATTCCAACGGCGCCACCGCCATGCGCTACAACGTACGCGGCATCCCCACGCTGCTCCTGTTCAAGGGCGGCCAGGTGGTGGAGCAGCAGGTGGGCGCCATCGGAAAATCGGCCGTGCAGAAGATGCTCGATTCGCACATGTAAGCGGAACGCGGTACGGTTTGTAGTGCTGGACACGAAACGTGCGCCGAAAGAGACCAGCCGATGCGGATTGGCCAGTCGATCCACTGCAGCCCAACGGTAGACATTAGGTAGCTGAGTACTTGGACTTGTTTCGGGTCGGACTGGAGAACCATCAGAGCCCTCCGACTCGAACCTGCTGCGTCCGCCAAGCCCAGTTTCACGCTCGAACTCGATCTGTCGAGAGCGCTGCATTTAGCGACAGATCGATCCGGTTCCGCATTCTAGACCGGTCGGCCAGCTAGGAATTTGTCCACAGTCTCATATTGAACAAGCCTACCCAAATCCAGGAAGAACTTCCCGAGGCGACCCCGATCTTCAGAACTCGGGTTCACGATGTCAATCTCGACGTCGCGCGGGTGCCCGGCCGTGAGTGATGTTCGAAGCAGCCAACGCGTCTGATAGTCGGCTTCGCGCAGAGAAAGTCCGATGACGACCACGCGCTCGCACTGCCGAAGTGCCGTCAGGGCCTTGGACCAGAGCGTTACCATTAACCCGACTTTCGCACTTCAGAGCCCATTTTCCCTGTTAGCATGGCTTAAGTCTTTTGCCTACAATCCGAGAATCTGAAAATCGGTGTGGTGAAGACCTTCCCTCTTCCAATCCGACGGCTTTTCTGGCATTCTGCGGCTTCGATGTTTTTGCGCCGCACGAACCGCAAGAAGGACGGCAAGGACCACCGCTACTTCAGCGTGGTGGAGAACCGACGGCTATCCTCCGGCAAGACGGCGCAACGCACGGTCCTGTACCTGGGTGAAGTCAACGACAAACAGGAAGACGCCTGGCGCAAGACCCTGGACGTGTTCGACGAGCAGCAGCACCGCTCACGCACCCTCAGCCTGTTCCCCGAGGATCGCGAAATTCCAGAAGATTGCGTCGACAGTCTGCAAGTGAGGCTGAGCGGGCTGGAACTGCGGCGGCCGCGCATGTTCGGCGCCTGCTGGCTGGCCTGCGAGATCTGGCGCCAACTGGGGCTGGACGAGTTCTGGCAGCGACGCTTGCCGGACGGCCGCGAGGCCGTAAGTTGGAAGAAGGTGCTGGAGTTGTTGGTGGTCAACCACCTCATCGATCCGGCCAGTGAGTTCCGTGTGCACCGGCAGTGGTTTCTTTCCACCGCCATGGACGAGTTGTTGAACGTCGATTATGCGGCTGCGGAAAAGGACCGGTTGTACCGTTGCCTGGACCGGGTACTGGAGCACAAGCAGGAACTGTTTGTGTGGTTGCGAGGGAAGTGGGCCGACCTGTTTCAAGCCGACTTCGAGGTGCTGCTCTACGATCTGACAAGCACTTACTTCGAAGGCGCCATGGAAGAGAATCCCAAGGCCAAGCGCGGCTACAGTCGCGATGGCCGGCCGGATTGCTTGCAGGTCGTGGTGGCCCTGGTGGTCACCACCGATGGCTTCCCGCTGGCCTACGAAGTGATGAACGGGAACACCACGGATTGCACCACGCTACGAGGGTTCCTCGACAAAATCGAGAAGACCTACGGGAAGGCGAAGCGGATGTGGGTCATGGATCGGGGCATTCCGACCGAAGCGGTGTTGGCCGAGATGCGCGACCCGGCGCGCCAGGTCCTCTATCTGGTGGGGACGCCGAAGAGCAAGATCAAACAGCACGAGAAGAAGTGGCTCGACCTGCCCTGGCAGAAGGTCCGCGACTCGGTCGAGGTGAAGTTGTTTGAACAGGACGGAGAACTCTACGTACTGGCCAAGAGCGCCGGCCGCCAGGCCAAGGAGATAGCCATGCGACGGAAGCGGCTGGTGCGGTTGCTGCGCAAGCTCCGCGCCATGCGTCACAGTCTGCCGGCGCGCGATCAGTTGCTGTTACGCATCGGTGCCGCCAAGACCGAGGCGGGCCGCGCCTTCGGCTTTGTGAAGATCCAACTGCCGGATGCCCGTCAAGCGGTGACGCGCGAATCGTTCCAATTCCGCGTGGATAAGGCCAAGCTCAAAGAGGCGGAACTGCGCGACGGCCACTATCTACTTCGCTCCAACCTCACCGGTGGCGATCCCAGTGTGTTGTGGTCACGCTACATCCAACTGACTCAGATCGAGTCGGTCTTCCGAAGCTTGAAGAGTGAACTCGGGCTCCGGCCGATCCGTCATCAACTGGAGCACCGCGCCGACGCGCACATCCTGGTCGCCTTCCTGGCCTACTGTCTTCAGGTGACGTTGAAGAACCGGCTGATGCTGCACGCGCCGGGGCTGACGCCCGCAGCCGTACTGGAGGCGCTGGCGACGATACAAATGATCGACGTCCATATCCCGACCATCGATGGACGCTGGTTGATTCTTCCGCGCTACACGCAACCAGAGGCCGAAGCCCGCCTCGTCCTCGACAAACTCAAGCTCGCCTTGCCCGCGCAACCACCCCCTCGCATAACCACAGACCCTGCCCTCGGAGCTGCCGCAGCCGCTGGTAGGTAGCCCTGATTTGTGGTGAAGACCTATCCATAGCCTCTACTGATTCTTCGGGACTTAGCCCGACTTTCGCACTTCAGAGCCCATTTTCCCTGTTAGCATGGCTTAAGTCTTTTGCCTACAATCCGAGAATCTGAAAATCGGTGTGGTGAAGACCTTCCCTCTTCCAATCCGACGGCTTTTCTGGCATTCTGCGGCTTCGATGTTTTTGCGCCGCACGAACCGCAAGAAGGACGGCAAGGACCACCGCTACTTCAGCGTGGTGGAGAACCGACGGCTATCCTCCGGCAAGACGGCGCAACGCACGGTCCTGTACCTGGGTGAAGTCAACGACAAACAGGAAGACGCCTGGCGCAAGACCCTGGACGTGTTCGACGAGCAGCAGCACCGCTCACGCACCCTCAGCCTGTTCCCCGAGGATCGCGAAATTCCAGAAGATTGCGTCGACAGTCTGCAAGTGAGGCTGAGCGGGCTGGAACTGCGGCGGCCGCGCATGTTCGGCGCCTGCTGGCTGGCCTGCGAGATCTGGCGCCAACTGGGGCTGGACGAGTTCTGGCAGCGACGCTTGCCGGACGGCCGCGAGGCCGTAAGTTGGAAGAAGGTGCTGGAGTTGTTGGTGGTCAACCACCTCATCGATCCGGCCAGTGAGTTCCGTGTGCACCGGCAGTGGTTTCTTTCCACCGCCATGGACGAGTTGTTGAACGTCGATTATGCGGCCGCGGAAAAGGACCGGTTGTACCGTTGCCTGGACCGGGTACTGGAGCACAAGCAGGAACTGTTTGTGTGGTTGCGAGGGAAGTGGGCCGACCTGTTTCAAGCCGACTTCGAGGTGCTGCTCTACGATCTGACAAGCACTTACTTCGAAGGCGCCATGGAAGAGAATCCCAAGGCCAAGCGCGGCTACAGTCGCGATGGCCAGCCGGATTGCTTGCAGGTCGTGGTGGCCCTGGTGGTCACCACCGATGGCTTCCCGCTGGCCTACGAAGTGATGAACGGGAACACCACGGATTGCACCACGCTACGAGGGTTCCTCGACAAAATCGAGAAGACCTACGGGAAGGCGAAGCGGATGTGGGTCATGGATCGGGGCATTCCGACCGAAGCGGTGTTGGCCGAGATGCGCGACCCGGCGCGCCAGGTCCTCTATCTGGTGGGGACGCCGAAGAGCAAGATCAAACAGCACGAGAAGAAGTGGCTCGACCTGCCCTGGCAGAAGGTCCGCGACTCGGTCGAGGTGAAGTTGTTTGAACAGGACGGAGAACTCTACGTACTGGCCAAGAGCGCCGGCCGCCAGGCCAAGGAGATAGCCATGCGACGGAAGCGGCTGGTGCGGTTGCTGCGCAAGCTCCGCGCCATGCGTCACAGTCTGCCGGCGCGCGATCAGTTGCTGTTACGCATCGGTGCCGCCAAGACCGAGGCGGGCCGCGCCTTCGGCTTTGTGAAGATCCAACTGCCGGATGCCCGTCAAGCGGTGACGCGCGAATCGTTCCAATTCCGCGTGGATAAGGCCAAGCTCAAAGAGGCGGAACTGCGCGACGGCCACTATCTACTTCGCTCCAACCTCACCGGTGGCGATCCCAGTGTGTTGTGGTCACGCTACATCCAACTGACTCAGATCGAGTCGGTCTTCCGAAGCTTGAAGAGTGAACTCGGGCTCCGGCCGATCCGTCATCAACTGGAGCACCGCGCCGACGCGCACATCCTGGTCGCCTTCCTGGCCTACTGTCTTCAGGTGACGTTGAAGAACCGGCTGATGCTGCACGCGCCGGGGCTGACGCCCGCAGCCGTACTGGAGGCGCTGGCGACGATACAAATGATCGACGTCCATATCCCGACCATCGATGGACGCTGGTTGATTCTTCCGCGCTACACGCAACCGGAGGCCGAAGCCCGCCTCGTCCTCGACAAACTCAAGCTCGCCTTGCCCGCGCAACCACCCCCTCGCATAACCACAGACCCTGCCCTCGGAGCTGCCGCAGCCGCTGGTAGGTAGCCCTGATTTGTGGTGAAGACCTATCCATAGCCTCTACTGATTCTTCGGGACTTAGGCGCCGCTCGGGCCTCGAAGTGCGAAAGTCGGGTTAGGCGCCGCTCGGGCCTCGAAGTGCGAAAGTCGGGTTAGGTCCCCTTTCCAGTATTCCTTGGCGAACGTCGGAGGAACGATAACTGGTCGAAGGCGCCGGAATCCCCCTGTGTTTGCGCCATCGGGCACCGGGCCGAACCCTGTCCACCAGAAATCCGGGCCGAACGAAACATCCGTAGCTTTGCGCAGATAGATGACTTCAGGGCCGAGTTGGAAGCGATCGACCTGCTCGAATCCGAGCCAGTTCAACGATCCGTGCAGTTTCAGGACCTGAACGCTCTCTGTGGCCTCCGGGAGATCCGGCTGGATACTGGGCTCGCGTACGTACGCCTCTAAGTGCGAGAGTCCTGGTGTTCCATCGTGTGCAAGTGTGAACTGGATGCCGTAGTCATTCGACGATGCCTTGTGGGCTTTCCAAAGCGCGTAATCGAACAGCAGGTCGTAGTTGTAGCTGACTAACGTGTCTTGGGTCTCATCAACCCTCCCGGCGAGGGAGTCATGGACCCGATCGCCTACCTTTATATACTCCCGCTGGGCCTGAAATAGTGCCGCGACTATTACGGCTTCGACCTTTGAAGCGTGTCCAGAGCGCGGTGCAGTAGGAGCGACTTTTCTCGATCTTGGAGGACGGAGTTGCCCTGGCTGTCCAAATGGGAAACATCGCACCAGGCGAATGTCAGGAGTTCTTCGATGTTTACATCCTTTGGCTCCTCGTACCCGTAAGTGTCGCGAATGAAGTTCAGAACCCTGGTTCCCTGATTTCCGGAAAGGCGCAAACGGTGGAGCGCTTCGTCCATGAAGTCCTTCACGAGCGGCATGCCGCAGTAGGCTGCCTTCGAAGCGCCATCGCCAAGAATCCAGACTGTCCGCATTCCACAGTTCTCCCGCAACGAGGATAGCTCGGGGGCGCGAACCCCGGGGCATCCCACCCCTGCCCTGCCCCCGGTGCTCCGACAAGCCCCCGCTCGAAGATGCTGGTTCTCACCTTGTTCGAGACTGATCCCGGCTGGGCACCCAATGTGGACGGGGAGTGCTAATCTTGCGCGGATATTATTGGCTTCTAGGAAGTTGGGCTGGTTCGAGCGGGCCGCGTCTTAGGAGGCAAGAATTCGAAACGTGTCCAGGTTGGAGAGCCAAATTCCCTTGGCTGCCCAAGGCGGACGATCCCGCCAACCGTTCCCAGGCCACCGGCGAACGTGAACGCCTCAGCCGCCGTCTACAGAGTGGGCTGTGTGCTACGCCGGCCGCCGGATCGGCACGAAGCGGATTTCGACGCGCCGGTTCAAAGCGCTCCCGATTCTTCGAAGCATGGCCAGCGAGTGGCCCTCGTAATCGGCATCCTCAAGGCGGCAGACCACGGATGCGGTCGTGCCAATGAGCTTGCCAAGTTGGGCCTGGGTGAGGTCTGCTCCGGCTCTCAGTTCGCGGATCTTCCGGGCAATTCCTTCGTTAGCGCGCGCCTCCTCGAGATCCTTCAACCGGGCCGCCTTGCCCGCGTAGAGCCGGCGATGGAGAATCTCCACGGCGTTGGTGGTGGGTTTGGTTCGCTTGGTCATATCAACTCTCCTCATAGGTGTGCCTGGACGGATTCGCCTCGAACCGCCTCTTGCGCTCCACCGCGCGATCAATTTCCTTCGGCGGGACGGCCGACTCTTTCACTACGCCGTGCGAGACTACCGTGGCTACGGAACTGTGGAAGAAGTACAGGATACGGTAATGAATTCCTCGATGGCCAACCCGGAGTTCGTAGATCCCTTCGCCTAGAAAGTCCGCTTCGGGCCGGCGCAATTCGTGCCCCATCTCTCCCAGGCGCTCCAGCCGGAGGTAGCATTTGTCCTGTACCTTCGCCGGCAGGCCGTCGAACCATGCAACGAACGGGCACGTTCCGTCAACTTCCCGATAAAGGACAACCGTGGTTCTGGGCACCCCGATATCAGTTTATTCGCAATATTGCGAAACTGCAACCCACCAGAGGGCTGATTTCGCTTTCGGCCAGTGCGCCGCCAGATGCTGCATTCACTCCCAGGACTAACTCCTCACTATCCATATGGGGATGGCTACAGGCCCTCAGGCGCGAGGGCCCAATTCGCATATTTGCAATAGGCTTCCGGCAAGTAGGCCTATCGGAAACTTGCTGGACCACACTGGCGGGTCACGGAAGGAGACAATGCCCTTGCAGGTCTCTCTGCGAGTGTTTCGACGATCGACTGCCCTCGACTCGCCGGTTCGAGCGCTCCTGCGGCGCCAGGGCGGACACGAACTCTCGCGCACGGGCACGATCTGGCCCCACGATGCTTCCGGAATGGGCGGCATGGGCGAATCGTCAGTCTCCGACTGGAAAGCGCATCGCGCTCCGTTGCCCGGGTGTCAGCGACTCCCACACGGCCCTGGGGATTGCATTGACCTCCCGGCTGTCGTCGGCATACCAGCGGCGTACGTAGCGAATGCTGACCAGGGCACGAGGTGTATCGGTGATGTTTGGCGTTCCCCGGTGTAGCGCCCAGGGATGGCGAATCAGTACGTCGCCAATATCCAACAGTATCGGGCGCATTCCAATTTCCCCGGCTTCCAGCCCGCGAAGTGCCGCGTTCCTCGGCATCCGGTGGGTTGCGGGTGCGATTTCGAGCGGGCCAAGGTCCGGCGTGACCCGCAATAAGCCAAAGCTGACGACCAGCATATAGGACGGCAGCGAGATGCCGGGAGCTTCGCCAAACAACGGCCGCTGATAGTCGACATGAGCGCCCTGGTACTCCGAGCCTAGGAGCGGCACATCACAGCCCCATTGGTCGGCGACTATCCGGTCGTCCATCGCGCCACGCACGATACTCAATATCTCCGTGTCAAAGAAGAAGTCTGGAACAAAGCACGGCGGCTCGAAGGGCATCGGCAGGAAATGGCGATGCGGGCCGCGGTTCGGTTCGTGGCCGTGCATCTCGATATAAGCGAGGAGGACCGGCCAAAATGCGTCGCGGCAAGCATCGATTAGGGATCGCGCCAAGTGTGCTCTGAGCACGCAATATCCCTTGTCTTGAAGTTCCAGTATCTTCTCCTGGATCGCCGCCGGATCGCCATTCCCCATAGTTAAACAGTCTTGCATTGAACAGCCTTCTAATACGATTGGCCGCCCTCGGACCTCTGCACCCGCACGGGCCGGGCGACGCTCCTCAGCTCCATGCCGGGTGGGCCTTTGGCAACTATCACCGGCAACGGCGATCTCATCGCGGTCTTAGAGCGTCCAGGATGTAATCCAGAATGAGTTTGTCAGTGAGCGCCGCCGCCATCTGGACACGGTAGTTAGTCGTCGTGATCGCCACCACCAGCTCCTCATCGGGGAACACGAGGACCTTGTTTCCGCCATTGCCATACATTCCATACGAACGTAAGGAGCGGTCCTTTGAGTGGAAGGTCTGGAGCCACCATAAGTAGCCATAGTCCGTATCTTCCCGGGCGTTGGCATGCGGACGAAGCGACTGCTCAACCCACTCCGGGGAGATGACTCGGCGGCCGTTCCAGATGCCGTCATTCAGGTAGAGATGACCGAGCTTCAGTAAGTCGCGGCTGCGCAACTGAACGCCACCGCCCGTCATGGCCGTCCCCAGCGGTTGAAACTGCCACTTCACGGAGGTGATGCCGAGGGGCGCAAACAGGACCTCACGCGCAAAGTCCGGCACGGGACGCTTGATGGCACGTTCGAGCACGACCCCCAAAGCGGTAGGACCGGCCGTGCAATAGCTCCAACTGCGTCCATAGGGGGAGTCCTTGGGTTTCGTCTCCCAATCGGGGAAACCGCGAATGGGCAAATCTAGCGCAAACTTGGCCCAATCCTCCACCAGGTACATCCGTTCCTCGTTTCCACGGGAAAAGGAATTCTTGTCGTTGCACTCAAGCGCTGAGCTCATGGTGAGGAAATCTTCGATGGTGATCCCACTCTTGCGAGGATCGGGGTTTTCGAGAGGCAACTTATCCTGCAAGTAGTCCAGCACGTGGGCATTGACGCTTGGGATCAGGTGCCGGTCAATCGCCGCCCCGATCAGCATCCCGGTTATCGTTTTTGTCGCTGACCGGGTGTTTCGCAACCCATCAACTCCGTCCCCGTCGAAGTAACGCTCGTAAGCGATCTTCCCATGCCGTGCGACGAGAACACTCGTGATGGCTTTGAACTCTCCGGCTTTGATCGCCTGCTCCATCTGGTCGAGCCGTTCGGCAGAGATACCAATCGATGCCGGGGAGGTTGCCGGGAGACCGTCATCGCTGGTGGCTTGACCAATAGGTTGAGCTATGCGGAGATAGAAGACCACGGGTGCGAGAACAACCAAACGTTTTGACCAAGGCGCCGGAAATCCCATATCATTCCCTTTTACTATCCTGACTCGGCCGCGGTCTTGTCAAATTGCAACATGGCAGTTACGGCGGGCGGCCAGGCGGCGATAGGCCCCCGGCGGCGTCCCGTAGACTTTGCGAAACGCCTTGGTGAACTGCGACTGATCGGCGAAACCGCAGTCCAGTGCAATTTCGGCCAGCGAGAGGTTGGCATTCAGAAGCAATTCGGCGGCTTTCTCGATTCTCCGTGCGCGCAGCAGGTCTCCGGGCGTACAGCCGACGAAGGTCCGAAACGCCCGGGCCAGGTGAGCGGGATGAACTCCGACGTTCCTCGCGATTTGGCGGATGCCGGTATCCTCCTTATAAGCGTCCTGAATCAGTTCATAGGCAGCATGGAGCCAGGGCTGGGGCGATTTCTCAACAGCGATGGGGCGGCGCGATGCCGCTTCCACCAGTTCCGAGTAGAGCGACTCAGCCCGGAGCCGGGAACACCCATCCCACCGGCCGCACTCCATCAATAGAGCCCTTGCCAGCCCGCAGGCCCGCTGGCCGCCCAGGTAGCTAGCCACGGACAGCAACCCGGCATCGGTGGTTTCGGCCAGCCGGCTGTCTGAGACGGAAACCGTGAAGAAGCTGCCCTTCCCCTCCTCGAAGCGATCGCGATGAGTCGTGCCCGGAGGATTGTAAATCAGCGTTGTTCCGCAATCGGGAACGGCCTCGGCGGAGGAGACGTAGCGCCCGCTCGTGATGAGCACGAAGTGCGCTTCCAAATGTGTGTGGACCTTTACTTCGTCGGGTGGAGAGGTGGCAATGCGATGTGACAGAGTGATCCCCTCGACGGATCGTCTTGACTGCAACTCTCCGAAGAAGACGTCGTGGGGCAGCAGAAGTGCCTGCGACGAACCTCGCGCGGGGAACTCGAATTCCAATCTTCCGGCTCCTTCGTCCCGGACGGCCACCAAAGTTCGGCAGATCGCGTCTGCTCGTATTCAGCATATCCGAACTCAATGGCCCGTTCTGCCCGGACAAGGTTTCACGCCGCGAAATTTCGATTCGTGTCCAGACCGGGGGCCAATGAAGATCGGCCTGCTGCGTGGCCCTTGTTACTAATGGGGGCTGGCCGGTTCCAGCGGGCGGAGGTGCTCGGCTTGGGGTCGGCCAGCGGCTGTTGGCTGGGCCCCGAGGCTTGCGGTCCACGCCTTCGGAGTAATTCCGAAGGTCCGCCGGAACGACGCGACAAAAGCGCTGGGCTGACGATAACCGATCCTGTAGGCAACCTCTTTCGTCGAGCATCCCGATACCAGCAGTTCCACCGCCCGCGTTAACCGGACCTGCCGCCGCCACGTTTCGAAGTCGGTTCCGACGTCCTTGCGGAATAGCCTTTCCACCGTTCTGACGCCGGCGCCTGCATCGGCGCACAGGCTGGCCAGCGTGCTCGGGTGGGCCGGGTCCCGCAACACCGTCTGGGCAACCGTAAGCGCCCGCGGGTCTCGTGGCAGGGTGATGAAGGTCGGCTCCGGAGATGCCCGTTCAATCTGGGCGATCAGCAATTCGCGGAGGGCTTGCTCGTAGCGGTTCCGCACCCGAAGCCGGCCAACCCGCACGGTTTCGAGGATAAGCTCTCGCAGGATCGGCGCCACATGCAGCACGGCGCAGCGCGATTCCAGCCCCGCCGCCAGGCCTCTATGCAGGTAGAGCGTGCGCATCGATACGGGTCCCGGCATGCGAATTTCATGGAGCGTGCGCGCGGGAATCCAAAGCGCAAAGTGCGGCGGGATCAACCATACGCTCTGTGCGGAGAACACCTCCATGATGCCGCTGACCGCGTAAATCAGTTGATCCGACCCATGCGCGTGTTCCGGGACGTGAAACTGCGACGGGTATTCGTACGCCAGCGTCGCCACGGAAACGCCCCGCTTGGGATCGAAATCCGTTAACACCGCGCTCTGTCGCATAAGAGATATATTATGACGCAAGGGCATTCTTGCGACAACGGCAAAATGGGCTCATCATTGTCGTATGGCGAAACTAACAGGAGTGGCTACTTACAACATCATCGGGTTTGTCACCATCGTGGACGTTGCCCGCGCAAAGGAGTTCTATCGGGATACGCTGGGGCTGCGTCTGGTTTCCGAGGAGCCTCCTTTCGCGCTGGTATTCGACGCTAACGGCATCATGCTGCGGCTTGCCATGGGAAAGGAAAGGGCGCCGGTTCAGGGCACGGTCCTGGGTTGGCAGGTCCCGGACATCCGCGCGGCCGTGAAGGACCTGCAACAAGCCGGCGTCCGCTTCGAACGCTACGCACCAATGAAACAAGACGAACTGGGCATCTGGACCTCGCCAAGCGGCGCCGCGGTTGCCTGGTTCAAAGACCCCGATGGCAACGTTCTGAGCGTCTCGGAACATCCCGAACTGAAGCGGTGAAGGTTGCGCGCCGGTGCCGCGGGCGAGCCTTCCTCAAAACTGCTCGCTCATACTCTCCGGCTTCGGCCCCGGAGGGTCGCGCTCGATCCAATACGTGGCCGCCCGCGGGTCGCGGCGCAACCGCAGCAGGTCTTTCCCGGCCAACCGGAGGATCAGCCCGAAAGGCGTGAACACGGCGTAGAACAGCAGCGACGCCGCAATGGGGCTGACGATGCGGTTCAGCAGGCGTCCCAGGCGGAACCAGACGAGATTGGGGATGCGCAGCACCGAGGGCCGCGCCAGCCCGGCGAGAAACACCAGGCCCGCCGCGCCCAGCGCCCACCAACGCACCGGCCGTCCGCGCCACGCCGGCCACAGCGCCACCGCCAGAAAGAACGCGGTGAAGACCCACGCGAAGGAGCGCTCCGATGGCGTTTGCGCCACCGCGTCCCGCTCGAAGGATTCATGAGTTGTCATAGTTCACCTGTCAACGGGTTGGGGCGGTCACCAGGGCGGCGTCCTCGATGGCGATGCGCGAGGCCACGGTGCCCTGAGCGGTGTTGCGGATCATCAGCGAATCGGCTGTCTCCGGCAGCGGCACTGGCAGGTAGATATCCACCGCCTCCGGCCCGGCATCCACGAATTTCTCCACCTGGTAGCCTTTGAGCTCGCGGTCCAGAACGCCAAGCCCCACCTGCCCATTCAACACGCGGGCTCGAATCAGGACGAACAGGTCGCCGTGCGGCCCGGAGGGAATCTGCAACGGAATCGCCGCCCCATTGGCCCACTGTATCGGAAGCGTGGTGACCGTGGTGGGGCGCCCCCGCTGGATTGATATGCCGGTCGAAGCCGGGGCCATGGCATCCAGAGACAGCGCCCCGTCGATGCGCTTCGCCGGGCCCGCCGGCGCCGGGCACGAGGTGGTCATCCCGGCCGTCTCCATGCGCGCGGGGTGCGGCAGGCGGGCGGCATCGTTTTGATGCGGAAGTTGGCCGGAGTCGATCAGGCGCCGCACCACCGGCAGAAGCTGCCGGAAAGCGATCCACGCCCTCACCCGCTCTCCCACCTGGCTCATGTGGATGGCATCGATGAACAGGTCGGGATCTTGCGGAATCTCCGCGGCCACATCCAGATACGGCACCTTCCGGGACGCCGCATAATTGCGGAAGACGCGGTTCTGGAAATCCGCCAGGCGCCGGATGTCGGAATAGCGCAGCGGCCACAGCACGGTATTCAACTGCCTGTAGATTTCCGCGTGCCGGGTGGGCGAAAGCGGCGCGTTGCCGGGCGTGAACCATTCGAAGGAACACACCGCCAGCCGTCCGCCTATGGAGCCCATGCCCGCGCGGATGGCGTCGAGGTCACCCACGATGGCGGGCAACTGCAGCGGCAGCAGCGGGCTGTCGGGATTCGGCTGGGCCTCGTCCACGCCCTCCGGCCACTGCAGACGATAGCGCGGCTTGCGCGGTTCGCCCACCGTGCGGAAGCCGTTCAGGGCGCGGTCCAGCAGGTCGAAGGTGGCGAAGCGGGTGCGCAGCGACGCCGGCAGCTTGTGCTGCACCACGGGATCGAGCGGGTCGATGGTGGCCCGCGGAGGAATCACCGGCTGCACCAGTAGGTTGGCCGCGGCGAACTGGTTGGAGCCTTCATAGTAGACCGCCAGGTCGGGATCGAGCGGCAGGAGTTCCTCGCGCAGAATAGCGGCGATATCGTTCGAATTCACGCCTTCGCGCCCGCCGTTCAGGGCTTCGAAGCGGACGTCGTAGTGGTTGGCTTCGGCGAAGCGGTTCAGCCAGTGCTCCACATACTCGGGATAGGAGAACGGGAACGGGTGGAAGCCGGCGGTTGTGGAAGCGCCCAGAAAGGCGATACGGATCGTGCGGGCCGGTTTGGCGAGGGAACTCGGATGGCCGCGCAGGCCGAACTGGTTCGTAACCAGCCCCGAGGGTAGCGTTTCGCTGGCGGGGAAACGGTAGACCGGGTGCATGGAAACGGCATTGGGGGTGAAGGTCAGCACCGTCTCCGGGAAGCCGCGCAGGAATCCGGAGGGATTGCAGCGGTCGCGTTTCACCAGGTAGCTGTTCCAGACATACTCGGCTTGAAAGCCGGCCAGGCCGCGGCGCTGATACTCCAGGTAGCGGGCGGCAAGTGCGGGGGCGGGCGAGGTGCGGTTGGGAAGGGGCGGAGGGTCTTCACTGAACCAGGCCGGGTCGGCGCCGCTGACGGCCGCAAACTGGCGGATGTAGCGCACGCCATCGGCCACGCTGACTGGTTTGGCGGCCACGGTGGCCGGTTGCGCCGCGCTGCGAGGTCCGTAGGAGGTGAACCATCGCAGCCCGGCTTCCCAGAGCAGCAACCCGAGTAGAGTGGAGATCAGAACGACCAGCAGGTTTTTGGCGCGCATAGGGCTTCGGAGACGGCCTCCGGCAATCTTCCAGTGTCGCATCTCGCGGGTGGGTCCCGGGCCTCAGAACTGCAAGCGGATCGAAAACTCGATGATGCGCGGCAGGTATGCGGTGGAGGTGATCGTCCCGAAGTCCGTGCTGGTGGGCGCGGTGTTGGGCGAGGCGAACTCGGTGTGGTTGAGCACGTTGAAGGCGTCGGCGCGGAAGGCCAGGTGCACACGCTCGTGCAGCGTCACGTTGCGGGTCACGCCGGTGTCAAGCAGGTTCAGGGGCATGCTCCGGATACCCGTGAAGCGCAGCGGGAAGGTGCGGATGTTGTTGACCAGTTGGTCCGCGGTAGTGCGGTCGAATACCGTGGTGTTGATCCAGTGCGTGACCGTGCGCTGGTTGGACGGCAGGGCGATCTGGCCGCCGAGGTACAGCACGTTTCCGAAGTTGAGGGGCGCGCCGCTCTGCTCCTGCACGATTGTCGAGAGCTGCCAGCCGCGGGTCAGCGCGGCGCCGAATCCGCGGCCATGGCCCGCCGCCGGGATGGCGTAGGTGAAGCTGGCCACCAGGCGCCGCGGCCGGTCCTGGCTGGAGATCACGCGATAAGGGACGGTGTCGGTCGGGTTCAGGAACGTGATTGCCTCCATGTACTTCGACCAGGTGTAGGCAACCGTCACGAAGTAATTTCGGCTGAAGCGCTTCTGCAGCATCGCCTGCAGGCTGTGGTACCACGAGAACCCCTGGTTCGACATGCCGGAGATCGACGTGAACTGCGGGTAGGGGCGCAGCAGTTGCCCGGTTGCCACCGTGCTTCCCGACAGACTGGTGCCGGGCAGCAGCGGATAGAACGGATCGGCGACGTTGGCGTTGAGCATATTGTTGACGGTGGCGTTGTAGAACGGCGAGGTGCTCAAATACCAGGCGGGGATGGGATCGAGTTGCGGGTTCACCCGCAGGCGGGTTCCGCGGCTGCCCACATAAGCCACCTGAAACATCGCCATCGATCTGCCCAGTTCCCGTTGCACGGCTGCCTCCCAGCGCTCCGTGTAGGGGTTGCGAAGCCGCGCCGGGAACACGCCGATGGACTGTCCCACGTTGGTCATGGCGCCCAGCGACGATCCCGTAGGCAGAGAAATTCCGCCGGGGAAGGGATTGTCGATGCTGTCCAGAAAGGTCTGCCCGCCGTTGTTCGAGGCCGTCAGCGTGGTGGTCGCGCTGAAGCCGGTTTGGATGGCGTTCTGCCGGGCGATGTCGTAGAACATTCCGCCCGAAGCGCGCAGCACCAGGTTGGGGCGGAGCAGCCAGGCCACGCCGGCCCGCGGCGCGAAATTGCGGGTATCGCTGCTCCACAGCGTGCGGGGCTGGCCGCCCACTCCTTCAAAGGTCAGTCCGCCGGCCACCGGGAAGGCGTTCCTGGCAATCTGCGCGATGGGGCTCTTAGCGTAGGCCGCCTCGACGGCCGCGGCAATGGGCAGGGCGGCTCCATAATCGAAATCGCGGACCGAGCGGTTGAAACGCTCAATCAGGGGAATCTCGTATTCCCAGCGCACCCCCAGGCTCACCGTCACGTGGGGCTTCACCTTCCAGGTGTCCTGCACATACAGGCCAGAAACCTGATACTGCTGTGCCAGGCTGGGGTTCACGTTGAATGTGCCATCGGTGGGCTGGCCGAGCAGGAAACTGGCCAGGCCTTCGCCGATGGGCGACGCCGCCGAGTTGCTGTTCGGCCCCACGGTCCAGGAGGTACCGAAGTTGAGCTTGCCCGAGGAGCGGCCGGTGTTGGCGCTGGTGTCGCGGTAGATGCGGTACTCGCCGCCGAAGCGAACGGTGTGGGCGCGCGCGGTGCGCGTGAAATCCAGCCCCCAGGCGTGGATGTCGCTGGCCTGACGGGTCATGGCCTGGCCGTTCAGCTCGGGGTAGCCGGTGGGCGTGATGTCCGGCAGCATCAGGTTGCGCGCGTCGATGGCGCGGATCTGGCCCACATAGTTTTGCGAGAAGCCCAGAGTGGAGATGTCCAGGCCGGCGGTGGGCGGCTGGTATTTGTCCACGTAGCGGGAGTAGCTGTAGCGCACGTCGGCCAGGAAGGTGGGACTAATTATGAAGGCGTCGTCGATGCCGCCGCCGAGGTTGTCGCGGTCGCCATCGTTGCCGCCGCCACCGGCGAAGCGCAGTTGCCGCACCTGGTGGCGCAGGTTGTAATTGGCGCGGAAGAACAGGCGGTGCCGGTCGCCGATGGCGTGGTCCAGGCGCAGGGTGTGGTTGTCGAAATGGTTGCTCTGGACGTTGGGGAAAATGTAGTCAACCCCGCTCGGTTTGGCGCCGGGGACGTTGGGCAGCGGATAGTACGCCGCCATGATGTTCAGCGCCGTCTGGCTGAGGCGCGATGCGGGAATCAGGTTTCCCGGAAACGCGGTGCGCGCGTAGATGCCCGCGGTGGTGGAATTGTGGGTGGTTGCGGGATCGTAGATCTGATAGGAGGCGCCATAAGCCAGCAGGTCGGCGAAGTTACCGGTGCGCTCGGTTGCGCTGGGCACGGTGTAGTTCAGGTTGGTGGCGCCGGCGGGCTGGGCGGCATAAATCCTCTCGAAGCCGTACATCCAGAAGCTGCGGTCCTCGCCGTGGTAGATGCCCGGGATATCCACCGGCCCGCTGGCATTGACGCCGTAGCGGAGCTCGCGGATGTTGTCGCGCGTGCCGCTTTTGTTGGCGAAGAAGGAATTGGCGTTGGTGGCGGGGTTCTCGAGGTAGCCGTAGAGCTGCCCGCGCAGCAGGTTCGTGCCCGGCTTCAGGCCCATGCTGATGGTGGCGCCGGAGGAGAAACCGATGCGCGCGTCCACCAGCGATGCCTCCACCTTAACCTCGGAGACCACCCCCGAGGGCGGCACATAGGCCACGTTGCCGCTGGAGCCGCCGGTGTTAACCGCGCCATCGAGCTTGTACTCGTGGGTGCCGGAACTGCTGCCGTTGACCACGATGGCGCTCGCGTTTTCATTCTCGTAGGGCCGCCCGGTGTTGCCGTCGGTCAGGTCGGTCAGGTCGGCTGTTCCCGCCGCCAGCAGGGCCAGCAGGGCGGGGTTGCCGTCGCGGAAGGGAAGCACCTCGATGGCGTCCGCGTCCGTCACCATGGAGGGGTCGCGCATGGCGCCTTCCACGCCGGGGTCCTTGGCCACCACCTGGATGCTATGGCTGGCGCTGCCCACCGCCAGCTTGGCGTCGAGGGTGGTGCTTTCGCCGGTTCTCACTGCCACTTTGGTCTCGCGGTACAGCTCGAACCCGGGGTGCTCGATGGATACTACGTACTCTCCGGCGTTGAGGAAAGGCAGCAGGTAGTCCCCGGCGGAGTTGGTGGTGGCGCGGGTGATCTGGTTGGTGTCGACGCTGACGGCGGCGACCTTGGCCCCGGCCACCACGGCGCCGGACGGGTCGGTGACGGTGCCGGCGATCTCCCCGCGGGGGTCTTGGGCTGCCAGGCTTCCGGCGAGCACGAGGGCTGCCACGAGGTTGGTGAGATGGCGTGTCATGACGGGAGAATCCCCCATTGCGGAGTTGCAGGGTAGAATAGCCGATTTCAGCGGAGGGAACAAGTTGGCGATGGGGCTACGGGGCACCGTCAACCCTGGGGATTCGGGCCCTGCCCCAGGCGGCTCGACGCGCCGGCGGTTTTGTGCAAATTGCACAAAACCGTGCCTCAAACAAAGAAGTTAGACGATTTTTTGTGCAATTTGCACAAATTCGCCTGCTGGCTCGCGCCCGTGGGGTTGCGAAGCGCCAGGTTTCAGGCACCCGGCCGAAGGGCTACGCCTTGCCGGGTTTCTGGCACCCGCCCGCAGTGGCCGCGGCTTGCCCAGCCTCAAGTGTGGACGATTTGCGAATCCGGCCGATAAGTTCTATTGGTGCGAGACGCCAAAAGTGTCGTGAAGCTTAACATCCAAAGTCCAATCGCTACCATCTCCATTTCGGCGCTGTTTGCCGCCGGGATGGTGTGGGGCGCGTACCGCTACTACCAGGCGCAGAGCCGGGCGGTCGAAAGCGGAATCGGCGGCCAACTGGCGGCGGTGGCAGAGCTGAAGGTCGGCCAGTTTGCAGCCTGGCGCCGGGAACGCATTGACGAGGCGCAACTCATCGCTGGAAACCCGCTGCTGCGGCGGGCCGGGGGTTCCCAACGGGAGATCGAGACCTGGCTGGGGAGCTTGGAATATCCCGCCATTTCGGTGGTGGACCGCAACGGGCGGGTTCGCGTGTCGAGCGGCGGCGCGGCCGGGAAGCCGGAAGCCGGGGAACTGGCTCTGGCGGAGGCGGCCCTGCGATCCGGACAGGTACGGGTGGCGGATCTCTATTGGACGCCGCAGGGCGAGATTTCCATGGAGGTGGCGGCGCCCATTCCGGGAAGCGCCGGGAGCGGGCCGGACGGGGCGGTGGTAACGCGCATCGATCCCTACCGGTCGCTCTACCCCATGATCCGCGGATGGCCCATCCCCAGCCGGACGGGAGAAAGCCTGTTGGTGCCGGAGGGGGACACGGTGATTCTGAAAGAGCCGGGGCCCAGTACGCTCCGCCGGCTGCCGGATATCGCCGCGGCGGGTGGACTGGCGGCGGACCGCTCCGGCCGGGGTATCCGCTATTTTACGGACTACCGCGGGGCGCCCGTGCTGGCCGCGGTGAGTGCCGTACCCGACACGCCGCTACGCATCGTGGCCAAAATGGATGTGGACGAGATCTACTCCTCGCTGCGCGACCGCTCCCGCCTGGCGGGCCTGGCCTGGGTGGCTTTGCTGGCGGGATTCGGCTTGACGCTGGGGCTGTTCTGGTACGGGCGGAAAAGCCGGATCTACCAGCGGCAGAACCAGGTGGAACGCGAGCGGCGGGCCATGGCGGAGCGTTACGCGCAATTGCGGAGCTGCATCGACGACAGCTTGCTGATGACGGACTGCGAGGGACGCATCACCGAGGCGAACGACCGGGCCGTCGAGATCTACGGCTACAGCCACGAGGAACTGCTGGGCAGGGACGTCCGCCAGTTGGCGAGCCCGGCGGAGGTTGAGCGCATTGACGAGAAGTGGCGCGAGTTGGAGGCGCGGGGCTTCGGGCTGGTGGAAACTGTGCACCAGCGGAAAGACGGCTCGACGTTTCCCGTGGAGGCGAGCCTCCGCCTTTCGGAAGTGGACGGGCAGAAGAGCTGGCAGTGCATCGTCCGGGATATCACGGAACGCAAGCGCGCCGAAGGCGAGGTATCGCGGGCCAATCGCGCGCTGCGGGTGCTTTCGGCCTGCAACCAGGCGCTGGTGCGGGCCACGTCCGAAAGTCAGTTACTGAGCGAGATTTGCGAAGCCGTGACCGGAGCCGGCGGCTACCCGCTGGCCTGGATCGGCTTCGCCGAAAATGATCCGCGCAAGACGGTGCGGTGCGTAGCCGCTTCGGGACAGGCCAAGGCGTATCTCGACGGCCTGACCGTCACATGGTCGGAAGAGGCGCATGGTCTCGGACCGACCGGGACGTGCATCCGCACTGGCGCCATCGCGGTTTGCGCGGAAATCTTGACGAACGCCGATTTCGGGCCGTGGAGAGAGAGAGCCGGCCGCTGCGGATTCCGGTCCGCGATTGCGTTACCGCTGCGCTGCGGCGGAACCGTCATTGGGGCGCTGAGCATCTACGCCGCCGAACCGGACTCGTTTCAGGCGGAGGAGCGGCGGCTGATCGAAGAATTGGCCGGCGACCTGGCATTCGGCATCGAAGTGCGCCGCAGAGAGACGGAACGCGCCCGGGCCGAAGCCGCCTTGCGCCAGTCGGAACTGGAGTTCCGGACGGTCTTCGAAGCCGCCAACGACGCCATCGTCATCTCTGACCTGGAAGGCCACGTTTTGGAGGTCAACGAGGTGGCCTGCCGGCGGCTCGGCTATAGCCGGGAGGAACTCCTGAGGCTCAACGCGGACCAGATCGATGGCTCGCCGGCGGACGAGTACCTGGCGGGCGGGAGCCTGAGTCACCTGCTGGAAGGGCAGGTCTTTGAGGCCGTGAGCCGCCGCAAGGACGGCACGGGGGTGCCCGTCGAGGTCAACGCCCGCGGGTTCGAATTCAAAGGCGCCCCTGCCATCCTGGGAGTGGCGCGCGACATTACCGAGCGGAAGAGGGCGGAGGCCGAGGCGGCCCTGCGCGCCGCGGAGCTTGACCATGCCCGGGAGGATGCCGTGGCCGCCAACCGCGCCAAGAGCGACTTCCTGACCCATGTGAGCCACGAAATGCGCACGCCCCTGAACGCCGTCATCGGCATGACCGGCCTGCTGCTCGATAGCGGCTTGGCAGGCGAGCGGCGGGAGCACGCCGAAACCGTGCGGGGTTGCGCCGAAGACCTGCTGAATATGATCAACTCGATTCTGGACCTTTCCGGAATCGAGGCTGGCCGGGTGCAACTCGAGTGCTCCAGCTTCGACCTGGTGGAGTGCCTCAAGGAAATCGGCGACGCCACCGCCAACCAGGCCGCCGCCAAGGGGTTGGCGTTCCGGTACGGCGGCGAGGCTGGGCCGCGGTGGGTTTTTGGAGACGCCGGGCGCCTGCGGCAGGTGGTTCTCAACCTGTTGAGCAACGCCGTCAAGTTTACGGAACGCGGGTCGGTCGAAATGCGGCTGACTGGCGACGAACTGGACTTGCCCGGGGCTGTTTGGCGAATCTCGGTGAAGGACACGGGAATCGGCATCTCACAAGAGAAGCTGCCGCTGCTATTCGGCAGGTTTGCGCAGGTGGACTCCTCGCTGGTGCGCAGGTACGAAGGCGCCGGACTGGGCCTGGTGATCTCCCAGGAGTTGGCGATGCTGATGGGCGGCGCCATCACGGTTATCACCAAGCCGGGACTCGGGTCGGAATTTACCCTGAGAGTGCCCTTGGCGCCGTGCGCGCCGCGGGCCGTGGAGCCCGCCGCCGGCGGCGAGCAGCCGGCCCTGCGTCCGCGGACGCGCCGCGTGCTGCTAGCCGAGGATAACGCCGTGAACCTGAAGCTGGGGGTGCGGCTCCTCGAGAGGATGGGCTGCCGCGTGGATGCGGCTGGAAATGGGCGCGAGGCCGTGCAAATGGCGGACCGGCTCCCCTACGACCTGATTTTCATGGACTGCCGCATGCCGGAGATGGACGGATACGAGGCGAGCCGGAGGATCCGCTCGCTACCGGGAGACAGGCCGCGAGTGCCGATCGTGGCCCTGACCGCCCATGCCGTCAAGGGCGCGCGCGAAGAGTGCCTGCAGGCCGGAATGGACGACTACGTGACCAAGCCCGTGCGTCCCGCCGATCTGGAGCGTATGCTGGTGCGCTGGAGCGCGTGAGCGGCGAGTTGCAGACCTAGCGGAGATGCCCGGCGGCCAGCCTGCCGTAATATCCTTGCGGGTCCAACTCCGCGGCCTGCCGGAAGTAGGCGGCGGCGGCGCTGGATTCCTGGGGCGCACGCAGAGGGATGCCGGCGGCGGCGTTGGCGGTCTGGATGGCCAGCATGGCCATGCCGGCGCGCCAGTAGAACCCCGCCACCTCCGGCCGGTACTCGGGGTCCAACTCGTGGCGCCCGGCTTCAATGGCCTCATCGACGCCGGCGTTGCGGCCCAGCAGCGCCAGGGCCCACGCCTGGTTGCCGCGAATGGCCGCCACACGCTCGCGGGATGCGTATTCCGTGCGCGCGCCGCGGTGGTTTTCGAGCGCCCGGTCCACATCCGCCAGCGCAGCCACCGGGTCCGTGCCCTGCAGCAAGCGCACCTCGGCAAGTCCGTTGAACGCCGCCGAGCGGGTGGGCCGCAGACTGGCGGCGCTTTCGAACGCCTCTCTGGCTTCCTGGTAGCGGCCCAGAGCCAGCAGCGCGCGGCCCAGACGCTCCGACCCCATCAGGCGGTCGGCGGCATCGTGCGAAGGTTGCACCATCTCGCGCAGGATGGGCTCGGCTTCGGCGGAGCGGCCGGAGTAGAAAAGGGCGTCGGCGCGCAGCAGCCGCATAAGGCTGATCCGCGACCAACCCAGCGGGCCTTCGAGCTTCTTCAGAGCTTTGGCGTAACGGCAGTGCTTGATATCGCTCTCGACGCGAGCGCCGTGGACCACGAAGTGGATCCCTATGAGGACCGGAATGACCGCGAACAGCCAGAAATTCATATGCCTTCGAAATAGAATACAACGGATCGGCGGGGCAAGCTAAAGCATACCCAACGGTTGGCGGCGCGGCTCAGATCCTTGTTATAACGAGTATACTGATGGTGTGAGCGGGAAGCTGGCGGACGAACTCAGGCAATCCAAGCCCTTCGCCTCGGTGGAGGAGGAGGCCATGCTAAACCTCGCGCGCACGCACGAATTCGTGCAGCAGCGGATGGGGGAGTTTTTCAAACCGTTCGGGCTCACGGCGACGCAGTACAACATCCTGCGCATTCTGCGCGGGGCGGGGAAGGACGGCATCAGTTGCTCGGAAGCCGCGACGCGGATGGTGACGGCCGATTCCGACGTCACGCGACTGCTCGACCGTCTGGAAGCGCGCGGCCTGATTGCGCGGGAACGCAGCCACGAGGACCGGCGGGTAGTGATTAGCCGCATCACGGCCGGCGGGCTGGACCTGCTGCGGACCATCGACAAACCACTGGCGGCGTTTCTGAAGACGATAGCGGGGCCGGTGGGGAACGGGAACCTGCGGCAGTTGATCGAGATTCTGGAGTCGATTCGCCAGGGGTGAGGAGAGGACTGCGGCCTCTCACGGCGGACAAGCGAGAGTTCCCGGACTGGGCGAAACCCGGGGTACAGACGGAACCGTCCACGCGGCACAGCGGCTGGCATGTGTTTGTGCGGAATGCCGTGCGCGCCTTGGGACGGTCTCGTCAGTCCCCCGGGTTTCGCGAATCTGCGGACTACCGGGCCGGGGGCGGCGCCGCCGCAGGGGGCCTGGCGATAGCGAGGCCACCGCTTTCGGCCGCCATCAGGTTGGCCAGCATTCGGGCGTGCGGGCCTCCGGGAAGCAGCGCGATACGCGCGTTGGAGGCCAACATCCGTTGCGTTTCCAGAACGTCGAACAGGGCTTCGGAGACGGCCGGCTCGCGGGCGATCTCCTGGAAGGCCTGCCCCAGCGTGGCGGGCCGGATGGCCGCGGCTTTGGCAAACTCGATGGCCGCTTCACGCTCGGCGGAACTGGTGATCACGCTCACCTGGTTGGCGCCCGCCTGTTTGATGGCGGAGGTCACCTGGCGCAGGCGGTTCACCACCTTCTCCTCGATCTGGCGGATCATGCCGGCATCGCGGAAATGCACCTTGCGAATGTAAACGCTGCCGAGTTGGTATCCCCACTCGGTGCTCTTGCCGGTAACCTCGGCGCGCACTGTCTGGCTCATGTTGTGGCGGGTCTGCAGCATCTCCGCCAGCGGCATGTTGCTCAGGCAGCGGACCGTCGAGTTGCTGACGTTGGCGCGCAGGGAGCCGCGCGGGTCGGTGTTCTTGAAGAGGAAGCTCAGCGGGTCGCTGACCCACATTTCGTACCAGATGCCGATTCCCATGGGCGCGCCTTCCTCGGAGTTGACCGGCTGGCTGCGTAGGTATTCCTGGTCGAGGCGCAGATCGAGGACGTAGCAGGAACCCAGGATGTTGATGAAGAACGCATTGATTCCCAGTTTGCCGGGCAGGAAGTGAAGACCCGGCTCGTCCAGCACGCCGGCGACTTTGCCGAAGAGCACGTACACGCGGCAGGTGCGCTCTTTCACGATGGCGTAGAGGCCGAACACGCGGCAAATGGCGAGCAGCACGGGCACGGCGACGAAGAGGCCGACGAAAGTGAACAGGGCGGCCAACAGAACTTGCACGATAGACGAGTCCATTATTTTCCAGCCTCCATGTAAATCTGCTGGGCCTTATCGAACAGCGCCAGCCGCACGTTGCGTAAGTAGGCGCCAAGAACGGCCGGGCCGCCCTTGTACAGCGTGGAGAGTTCGGCCGCCAGGCTCTTGACGGGTTCCACTTCGGCCTGCGCGCGCAGGGTTTCGATCTCCACGGCGCGGCGGGATTGCACCACCCGCTGATCGGCGGCGGCCTGCGCCAGGCTGATATCGCTGGAGACCTGGTTGTGGGCGGTGTTGATGGCCGCCAGGGCCGATTCCACGTCGGGCGGCGGATCGATGCCGGTGATCAGGGAGGCGTCGAAGATGACGCCGTAGCGCGCCGGGGTGGCGCGGCACTCGGTGTCCATGTACTCGTTCAGGTCGCGGAGGTTCTTGCGCAGGTCGTTGATGGAGATGCCGGTCATCTCGCTGCCTGCCAGCGGCGCGGCGCCATCGGGGGTGGCGCTATCGGGAACCGCGGCGGCGGGCGACGCGGGGGCCTTCGCCTCGAAATTGGAAATGCGCTGGCGAAGCACGGAAACGAAATACGCCATCACGTGCACGAACGGCTTCTTGATGCCGAACAGGAAGGCGTAGAGGTTGGCCTCGCTGACGCGGTAGCGGATCTGCCCGGTGAGGCCGGTGTTGAGTTGGTCCTTGGTGACGGCTTCCAGGCGCGTGCCGCCATCGTTGGCCGAAGGATCTTCCAGGTCGAGCGCCATGTTGATGGTCATAGTGGCGATGGAGACCTTGTGGACCTTCTCCCAGGGCATCTTGAAGTAAGGCCCGCCGGGTGGGATCACGCGGACCTGCGGGTAGGCGTAGCGCGGGCGTTCTTCGGGACGGAGAAATTCGGAGATGGGATCGTCGAGCGTGGTCTTGCCTCCGGCAACCCGCACGGCCCGGCCGAAGCTGGTCTTGACCGCGCGCTCGTTCTGATCCACGGTATAGAGGCCCATCACCAGGAACCGCAGCACGAACCAGGCGGCGAATCCGATGAATGCGCCTATCAGGATTTCCATGAGCACCTCACGGGTAGTATAGCGGCAGGCGGGTTACTGGGTGATGAGGGGCCTTGGGCGGTCCCGCACAAGGGTGCGGAAGGGGTGGTGACAACCTGCCCCGCGGCGCCATCGGCTATGATGCTATGTCAAGCATGCAGCCCACGCCTCCCCAACCTTCCGCCTCGGCCGATCACCGGTTTCGCCTGATCGTCTGGTTCGCCATGCTCATTAGCATTGCGATGTACTACCTGGTGATGCTGACCTTGACGCCGGGAACGCAAACCGCCGATTCCACCCTGCCGAACGTCCTGCTGACGCTTTCGGTGGCGACGGTGGGAGTATCGATTCCGATCCGGAGACTGGTCGCTCGAACCTGAATTATGCACAGCTCCGGTGTTCCGAGCGCCGGTTTCGCTCGGCTGATGCCGCCCGTAGTTGAGTGAGTCAGTTCGGTTTTTGCTGTTGCATCGCCCTCCTGAGAGTCCGTTCTCGCCAAACCCCGCGCCGAAGTCTCTTACTTCGTTGCGCTTGTCGGCCGCGCATAATTTTCTATGCACACCAGCCGAAGGGCCTGCGGGGGCGTGCAATCAGCGCAATGCCGGCAGCATGACCGGCGCGTAGCCTGCTCCGCGCGGCGCGATCTTTCGCAGGCGGTCCATCAGTCGCTCGAACACGCCCTTCTCCTCGTAGTGATCGCTGTAGCTCACCCCGGTGCGCCCGGCGTGGCGCCAGATCTTGGCGGCCACGAACAGGAAGCGCAGTCGCGCGGTCGCCAGCGTCGTGTGTTGTAGCGCCGTGGCGTCGGCCTGCGGTTCGCGGTTGAACAGCATCAGCCAGCAGTTCAGGTTGTAGGCCAGCATCGCCAACTGGAAATGATTCCCGTTCACATCGAAGCGGCCTGAGGGGTGCGCCGCCAGTCCGGCATCGTTGTTCGCCTCCTTGATCAGGTTTTCCGCGCCGCCGCGCTGGTTGTAAAACCAGACCACGAAGTAGATGGGATCGCCGAAGTCGGTCACGAAGACCCGGTACTTGTACTGGCTGGTCTCGAACAACTGGTACTGCTCGGTCTTCTCCGCCTCGACCTCCTCACGCGTTTTTTCATAGCGCAGAGCCACGAACCGGTATTTCTTCTTCCACCCGTCCGGCTGATAGCTGAATTCACACTCCCACCTGGCATCCGTCTTCTTCGACGGCTTCCACTCGGCTTGGCGTAGCAACTCGACCAGTCGCGACGTCTTGCGTGCTGAGATCACGAACCGGGCAGTGCATTCTTCGTAAGCCTCGACTGCTTGCCGGCAGTAGAACCCGGAATCGGCCCGGCCGTAAATCTGCTTCACGCACGGCGGCAGCGCCGCGCACACATCCCGAATGTGATCGCCTATCTGTTTGCCGGTGGGCCGATCGCCGTTGCGCAATTCCCCCCAGATATACTCCCGCGTCTCGTGGATGAACGTCAGCATCGGTTGGTAGCTCTTCTTGCCTTTGTTCTTGGGGTTGTAGCTCTTGCGTCCGCCCATCTGTTGGCCATACAGCGTGTGCACGGTCGTGTCGGTGTCGATGGTGACGACCGCCAGTTTCACATTGGCCGCCGCCCAGACTCGTTCGCGCATGATTCGCATAATGGTCAGAATCTGCCGGGAGACATTGAGGTGCAGCGCGTTCACGAATCTCCAGAAGGTGGATTGCACCGGCAGCTTGGTGACTTTGAGAATGCCCGTCAGAATCGGGTCGCGAGCGATGAAGCGCAACTGGTTCAGGCGCGGGAAACCGATGTAGAGCCCCAACACGATTCCCAACACGAACCGGTACAGGTCCAGGGCACGGGGAATGCGCTTCGAGGTCACCGTCTGTTCCACCAGGGTCTGGAAGTCGAGTTTTTCCAGCATGGTGATCACCGGCAGCAGTCCGCCGTAGGGAGTCAGATTCTTCCCATTGAAGTCGTAGGGCGTGGAAGCATTGATTTTATTGGGTTCCGATGAGACCCTGGCCGGGCCTTGTTTTACGGGGGTTTTATCGCTATCCTTTTTTCTGTCGGTAACCATTTGGGTGACCTCCTTGGGGTCGGTTTTGCGAAGCGCCAATTTCGCAAACTTCTGTTTTACCCCGATCTTTACGGGGTCCCCAAATGGTACACTACGCTTCCGCCCTCATACCGCATGCCGCAGGGGCGCATAGCTCAGGTCGAACCAAGCCCAGAAACGCTTTCGTGGTTGCGGTTGTGCTGTGCGAGCTTTCGGCGCTATATGGCTTGGTGCTGTGGACAACGACCGGCTCGCCGCGCGCCTACTACTGCCTGGTGGCCGGCGCCGTTGGGATGCTCTTACACATCCCTCGCCGCGATCAGTCGGCCGCCAGCCCCAGGTAATTCACCAGCTCGATCGAATGCCGCTCGATGGCCTGGCGCGTTTCGGGAGCTAGCAGCGCTTCGAGTTCCCACTCGCGGCTTTCCTTCAAGCGCGTACGGGCCTGGCGCAGCGCCTCGCGGCAGCGGCCGGGATGCACCATCAGTTCCGTGCTCCCTTCCGGCAGCATGCCCAGTAACTCCACCAGCTCCGGCGTGCGGAACCGGCCGGTGATTTGAAAGCCCGCGAAATGATCGGTGGTGCGGCAGCCGTGACTCTCCAGCACGCGGTGAAAGCGGCTCCGCAGAAAACCCAGGCTGTGGCTGGTCATGCGCTTGGCCAGCGGCACGGCGCCGCGCAGCGTGGTGAGTGGAAGATCGAAGGGGCGTCGCACCCAGCGGATGGCGAATTCCCGCGCCAGGCGCGCCACGGCGTCCAGCACCGGCGGCGCAAGATGGGTGTGCTTGTGCGTGTCTAGATGGGTGGGTTGGATGCCGGCGTCCACGATGCGCCGCACCTGCGTGGCCAGTTCGTCATAAACGCGGATCTCGCGCTTCGCCATGGCGGCGATGAGGCGCCCCACCGTCAGCGGATATGGCTTACCAGAGAGCGGCGAGTTTCCGCTAACCAGCACCAGGTGGCAGCCCACGTCCAGCGAAGGCGTTTCGCGCGCCAGCCGCACGGCATCGTCGAAGGCCGCCCCGTTGGCCATCAGCGTGGTGGCCGTGAGGATGCCCTCGCGGTGCGCCTCCACGATGCCTTCATTTACATCGGGGGTGAAGCCGAAATCATCGGCGTTGATTACTAGCTGTTTGCGCGCGCTCAAAATATCTTCAGATGAAGGGTCAGGAATTTCTTGGGATTGGTGTGAATGTCGGCGGCCAGCGACCCGATTTCTCCGGTGGCTCCAACCAGCGAGTTATAAAGCTGCGGATTGACGATGAGTTGCCCGATGGTGCCCTGGCCGGCGTCGATCTTGTCGATGGTCGCGTTCAGCTTGGCCATCAGCTCGTCCAGGCGCTGGTGGAGTTGGTCGTCCTTCAACAGCTTGCCCGCGGTGCCCTTGCCGGCGTTCAGGTCGGAGACCAGCGAGCGGATTTCGGCGACGGTCTTCTGGGCTTCGTCGAAGAGGGCCGGGTCTTTGAGGAGCTTGCCGGCGGTTCCCTGGCCCGCTTGCAGGTCGGCCAGCATGGCGTCCACGCGCTTGAGCGAGACGGTCACCTGCTGATACAGCGAATCGTCGTAGAGCAGCTTGCTGATGGTGCCGTGGCCGTTGCGCACGTCCGAGAGCAGCAACTGCCCTTCGGAAGCCAGGGCGTTGAGGCGCTTGTACAACTCGTCGTCCTTCAGTAGCAGTCCGATGTTGCCCTTGCCGGCGTCCACGTCCTGTAGTAAGTGGTCCACGCGGTTCACGGCGACCTGAAACGAACTCATCAGTTTGGAAAAGTTCGCCAGCATTTCGGGGATGTCCTGCGACTGGAGGGACAGCAGCACCGCGCCTTCCTCCGCGTGCCGCGGGCTGCTGCCGCGGGTGATGTTGATGTATTTGTCGCCCAGCAGGTTGGCCGCGCCGATGCCCGCCACCGAGTCAACCGGGATCTCCTTTATCAGGTTGGCGCGGATCTTCATGTCGAATTCCACGGCGCGGTTGCGGTCGGCGGAGCCGGTGAGTTTCAGACTCTCCAGGTAGCCCACGTGGCTGATGCCGTTGAGCCGCACCTCGGTGCCTTCGGTGATGCCCGAGGCGTCGTCCATGTAGGTGCGCATCAGGACGTATTCCCGGAAGATGCCGCGGGTGCTGGTGAGTAGGAATATCAGCACGCCCAGGACGATGAAGCTGCTGATCCCCACCATCCCGACCTTCAATTGCGACCACTTGACCTTGCTGCGATCCGGCATTTTCTATACCCGCCGCTTCACGAACTTCGATACGTAAGGATCCGCCGAAGCTTCCAGCCGGTCCTGATCGCCCTCAAAAACCAGGCGGCCTTCGCGCAGCACCATGAACGTGGTCCGCGCGCTGGGCCGGTTTCCACCCCGCGCCGGCTCCAGACTCCCCGTTTCCGAATTGTACCGGAAATTGGCCGCCAGGTTGCCGTCCTGATAACGGTGCGTGACGATCAGGGTGGTGGTCTGGGCCAGGTCCCGCTGTTTGATGAGCAGGGTCATGATGGTGTGCGCGGTTATGGGGTCGAGCCCGGCCGTGGGCGAATCGTAGAGCAACAGCGGCGGCGCGGTGACCACGGCGCGGGCGATGGCGGCCCTTCGCCGCATGCCTCCGGAAAGCTCGCTGGGGAATCTTCGCAGCGTGCCCTCCAGTTCCACGAATTTCAGCGCTTCCACCACCCGCGGACGCACGTCCCCGGGCGGGCAGTGAATGGCCTTCTGGTTCTCGAGAGGATAGGCCACGTTCTCCTCGATGTCGAGCGAATCGAACAGCGCGCTCTCCTGGAACAACATGCCGATGCGGCTGCGAATCTCCATCAACTCGCGCTCCGGCATGACGCCGATGTCGCGCCCGAAGGCGAACACCCGCCCCGAATCGGGCCGCGTCAGGCCTAGAGCGATCTTCAGCAGAACCGTCTTCCCGCTGCCCGCCGCGCCCAGGATCACGCGCGACTCGCCGGCCACCGCCTGGAAGGAGACGTCGATCAACGCGGGCGTATCGCCAAAGGCCACGCTGACGCCCTCGAAACGCAGAATGGGCTCGCCGGTGGGTTGCGCCATTAGCCCCCCTGACCCACGAAAATCTTGGTGATCATCACGTCGAGAATCAGGATGAACACGGCTGAAGTGACCATCGCCTGGGTCGTGGAGCGGCCCACTCCCTGGGTGCCCCCGGTGGTGCGCAGGCCGTAGAAGCAGCCGATGAGGGAGAGCATAACGCCGAAGATCAGCGGCTTCAGCAGGCCTTGCAGAACGTCGTCATACCACTTCAGGGAGCGCCACGCCGAGTTCCAATACTGAATCGAGGTCAGCCCCAGAAAGGCCACCGAGATAATCCACCCGCCCACCAGCCCCACGAAATCGGCGATCACGGTGAGCGGCGGCAGCATCAGGCCGGTGGCCACCACGCGCGGCGTCACCAGTTTCTGAACCGGATCGGTGCCCAGGGCGCGCATGGCGTCGATCTGCTCGGTGACTTTCATGGAGCCCAACTCGCTGGCGATGCCGGTGGCATTGCGTCCCGCCACCATGAGGGCGCTGAACACCGGCCCGAGCTCGCGCGCCAGGGTGATGGCCACCAGAGTTCCGGTCTTGCTGACCTGCCCGTAATCGCGCATGGCGTGGGCCATCTGCAAGGCCATCACAACGCCCGCGAAGAAGCCCACCAGGACCACCAGCAAAAGGCTGCCCACGCCGATCGAATCCATCTGCAGGATGATGTCGGTGGTGTAGTGCGGGCCACGGAAAATGTTCCGTAACGCCCGGCCAGTAAGGGTGAAGAACTCTTCTGCTGCGATGAACGGCCCCTTCAGCGGATCGAGCAATCAGGGTTTCCTCAGATCCGATGCTACCATACCAATTAGTCCGGATCGCCGGACGAAAGCGGTCATGAAAGGGCTCACCGATATCCCCGGAATCCGCGTGGCACACGTTTCGGATTTCGACGCCATCACCGGTTGCACCGCCATCTTATGCGATGGTGGCGCGGTGGCTGGCGTGGATATCCGCGGGTCGGCCAGCGGCACCGAGGAGATCGAAACCCTCGACCCCGGCCACCTGACGGAACGGATTCACGCCGTCCTGTTGGCCGGCGGCAGCGCCTTCGGGTTGGAAGCGGCCTCGGGCGTGCGCCGCTACCTGGAGCACAAGGGCGTCGGTTACGACACGGGCGTGGCCAAGGTGCCCATCGTTCCGGCGGCGATTCTGTACGACCTGGAGATAGGCAAGGCGGACGTGCGGCCCACGCTCTCGATGGGCGAAGCCGCGGCGGCGGCGGCCACCGACGGCCCTATCGCCGAAGGCTCGGTTGGCGCGGGCACGGGCGCCACCGTTGGCAAGATTCTGGGTATGCGGCAGGCCATGAAATCGGGGATCGGCGGCTTCACCGTGGAACTGGCCACGGGCGTGAAGGTGGCGGCGCTGGTGGCCGTGAACGCCTTTGGCGACGTGCGCGATCCGGCCAGCGGAGCGACGGTTGCGGGCGCGCGCATTGCCCCCGGCAGCCGCGAATTCGCGGGCACCGAAGCGGAGATGAAGCGCCGCCCCGCCGCGGGCTTCGGCGGCCGCAATACCACGCTGGCCGTAGTGGCCACCAACGCCCGGCTGACGAAAGTGCAAGCCCGCAAGCTGGCCCAATTCGCCTCGCTGGGGATGGCGCGAACCATCTATCCGGTGAATACCATGTTCGACGGAGACATCGCGTTTGCGCTCTCGCTCGGCAGTCTGGCGGCGGACATCAACACGCTGGGCGTGGCCGCGGCCGAGGCGGTTTCGGCGGCGATTCTGCGCGCGGTGCGGTTGGCAAAATCGCTGGGAGGCGTTCCGGGGCTCGGTTGAAGAAGGGCTCGCGTGAAGAAGCGCCCCGGCGCTACTTCCGCTCGAAGCTCACCTGGGCACGCAGGTTGGCGACGCCGGCGGAGTAACGGGTGTCGGAAACCGAGAAGGGCACGGCATCCTCCAGCCAGTCGTGCCACACGCCATCGGGATCGTGCGATGCCACGGTGAGGGTGTACTCCTGCGGGCACAATTCGCAGCGGAAAGCGAAGGCGATTTCGAGCGTCTCGCCCGCGGCGCAGGGGCCCAGCTTCAGCCGCTCCAGTTCGGTGTTGGTGCCGTAAACGTTGAGGCCCACGCAGGTGCGGATCATGATGCCCACCACGGGATCTTCCACGGCGTCGCGGTAGCGCACGGTCACTTTGACGGTGGCCATTTCGCCGGAGCGCCACACCATGGTGGGGCGGCCCTCCTCGCCGAAGGATTCGATGCGCAGCACTTCGGCGCGCCCGTCGCCGCGGCGCATGCGCGGGTCGAGCGCCGGCGTAACAGTCTCGCCCCAGTCGCGGAAGCGCCCGGCCAGATGCTTGCGGTACGCGTCCAGCACTTCGCGCGGATCGCCGCGGCGCGCCAGGCGGCCTTCGAGGAGCCACCAGATTTCGTCGGCAAGGCGTAGCAGCAGATCTTCCTCATGCGAGACCAGGAGCACGGTGGCGCCGGCGCGGCGGAAGCGGTCGAGTGCGAGCGCGGCGCGCTGGCGCACCAGCCAATCCTGCCGCGCCAAAGAGTGCTCGATGAGCAGAACGGCTGCCGGCGAGAGGTTGAGCGCGTCGAGCGGCCCCAGCAGGCGCGCCGGGCCAGAGGCGGTGACGGTGCCGGATTCCGGCGCATCGAGACCCGCCGCCAGCCGCAGCAGTTTGCCCTTGCCGCTGCCGTTTTCGCCCACGATGCCGATGACGAACCCGTCCGGTGCGATGGCGTCGAAGTCCACTAGCGGGGCGGCGGTGACGTGGCTGAATGCGATGGCCATAAGAGGTAGGGTAGCAGGGCGGCGATTGGAACTTCTATGCCGCGCGTTCCGCTCACCGTCATTGCGGGCTCGACCCGGCGACGGCGGCGGCCACTTTCGCGGCATCGAGCGAAAGCGCGTCAGCCAACGTCATCTCGAACTTCCAGCCTGCCTGGAGATAGACTGTGCCGCCGCGGCGGCCGACGGCCAGCCCCACAATGAGCACGGCCGCGGTAATGCCGGTGCTTAGCCCAATCACCAGACCCTTACTTGGGCCGACGGATGGTGCAGTAACCGTAGGCGTGGGTGGAGTGGGCGTACTCGAAAAGGCCATCGCTCCGGCGGGAGCAGCGGCCCCCGGGTCGCCGGTGCCCACGACGGCGGCCCGCGTGTCGGCGGTGGCGGCAGACAACGGCACGGTGTAGCCGTTTGAGTAAACCAGCTTCACGAAATGCATGCCAAATCCGGCGTGGGGGCCGCGGCTAGTCACTTGGTCAACGGTGCCTTCTGCGAAGGTGCCGGCGGGAATCGCCACGGCGTTCGCAGTCGTCACCGGAAAGATGACCTCGGCGCGGACGGTGTCGCCCGGTCGCGCGGTCTTAGTTCCCAGAGGAGTGGTGAGCCGCAGCGGAACCTTGGTTCCCGCCGGGAGAGTGATCGCCGGCGGCGCAGCGGTGGCCGGCGCAGGTTCCTGCGCCAAACATCCGAGGCCTGTCAGCAGCGTTGTCAAGATGAGCAGTCGCATGAATTCGTTTCTCCATTCTCGATGGGTTTTCAGGGTTCGAACTCTAAAGCGAAATTCCGGTCTTTGAACTGAAGCGATTGTAGTGAGAATGAGCCGTCAGGATTGGCGCGCAACTCGGCGTGGCTGGCGGCTGCGCTCTTGCCGAGCGCGACCACCTTGGCCCGCGCGGTTGCGATTGGGCTTGCGTGCCCGAGAATCCGCACCTGAACCAGCGGCCCCAATCCCTCCCAGGCGATCTCGTAGCTGCCGGTCCGCAGCGTCTGCCCGGCTTCAGTGACGGGATGGACCAGGTCGAACCGTTCGTTGTGCGCGGCCGGTGCGCCCGTCACTTCCGGCGGCCCCGGGCAGGCTACTTCCGGGGATCCCGGAGTGCCCGGAATGACGGTTGAGGGCGTGCCTGGCGTTCCCGGTATGACCGTCGGCGGCACGCCGGGGCCGCCCGGTATCACGGTGGGAGGCGTGCCCGGGCTACCCGGTATCACGGTGTCCGAAGTTCCGGGCGTCGCGGGTGTGGGGCGGCACCGCGACGCGGATTTCATGTCGCGCGGCTTGAGGGGTTTGGAAACGCGCACCGCCGCGGCGACCTGGGCCGTATTCAGATCGAGCGGCGCATCCAGGGCCATCTCAACCTGCGAGCCGTTATCGAGAAGGACATCGCCCGCCGCGGTGACATTCGCGGTGGCGGAGGCCCCGGGAAGCGCGACAGTGTAACCGTTGGCGAAGACGATCTGCGCAAAACTCATACGAAATTCGGCGTGACCCGATCGCGGACTGGGACGATACAAAATGTCGATCGTTCCCCTGACATAGGTGCCGGGCGGGATCGCCATGGCGCCGTTGATGGCTACGGGGAAAGTGGTCTGCGCGTAGACGTTTTCTCCCGGCGCGGCGGAATTGGCCCAAATGGGACTGGTCAGCCCTAGCTCGACCTTCGTCCCCGCCGGCACCGTCATGGTTGCCGGTGTGGGCGCCGCAGGCTGTTGCGCCTGGCAGACTTGCAGTACGATCACCCCCGCTATCGAAAGCAGCCGCATGATTCGTTCTCCAAGCTCTCAGGCGGACCGGGGGTACGAAGTGTTACTGGCCCTTAGTGGCCATGCCGCGCGATGGCACCCCCGCCCTGTTTACCAAGTAGATCAATGACGGCAGCCAGCCGCCACGCTAGAATATCCGCATCCATCATGGACGACGAGAAAGTCCTCGACCGCATGCGCGCAGATTGGAACGAGCGTGCGGGCGAGGACGCCTACTACTATGTGGCCTTCGGCCGCCGCGAGCAGGATGACGAGGAGTTCTTCGCCACCGGCAAGGAAATCGTCACCGCTCTCGAAATGGAGCTGAAGCGGCTGCCGGGGCGCGACGCCGCGCTCGAAATCGGCTGCGGCCCGGGACGCCTGCTGCGGCCCATGAGCCGCCACTTCGGCGAGATCCACGGCGTCGACGTCTCGGACGAAATGATCCGCATGGCTGGCGAGCGGCTGCGCAATACGCCCAACGCCCACCCGCATCACAGTTCGGGCGCGGACCTGGCGCAGTTCCCCGACGAGAAGTTCGACTTCGTATATTCCTACGCGGTGTTCCAGCACATTCCCGACCGCGACGTCGTGCTCCAGTATTTGCGGGAAGCGCGGCGCGTGCTGAAGACCGGCGGCATTCTGCGCTGCCAGATCAACGGGCTGCCGCCGCATGCCTGGCAGTACGACACCTGGAGCGGCGTGCGCTTCGCGCCGCACGAGATCCGCCAGTTCGCCGCGGCGGAGGATTTCCAGTTGCTCGCGCTCGAACAGATCTGGACGCAGTACATGTGGATCACCCTGCGCAAGCGTCCGGCGGGTTGGACGGCCAGCCTGAAGGGGCGGACGGTGGAAGCGGCGGCGCGCATCCGCAACGTCGGGAACGCCAGCACGGGCGAAGCCGTGGCGCCGGCGTCGGGGCTGTTCGCATCGCTGGGCGTATTCGTGCGCGGGCTGCCCGAGGAGTGCGACATCAACCATCTGGCGCTCACCGCGGACGGCGCGGCCTGCCGGCTAACATATATTGGCGAGCCCGAAGCCGATGCAGCGGTGCAGGTGAACGGCACGCTTCCCGAAGGGCTGCGCACGGGGATCGTGCCCATCGAATTGCAGTGGCTGGGGCGGCCGGTGTGCCCGCCGGCGTGGATCCGCATCGTGCCGCCGGGTCCGCCCACGCCGCGAATCATGGAGCTGACCGACGCCATCAACCTGGTCTCGGGGAACCGCATCTCGACGGGCATGGTGAAGATTACCATGCGCGAGGTCACACGGCCGGACGAGTTCCGCGCCACGGTGAGCGGCGCCGGGACGGCCCCGCCGGAGTACTTCTGCGTGGACCCCATCCTGCAAAAATTCGAATTCAACTTCCGCCTGCCCGCGGGCCTGCCGAAAGGCGCGCACGAGGTGCGGGCGCGGCTGGGGCGCCGGGAGTTCGCGCCCCTGGCAATCGAGGTGGCCTAGATGTACCGCGCGCTACTGGCTTCCGCGGTACTGATAGGTGCGGTGCTATTCCTGGGCACCACGGAGCCGCATCGCCGGGTGATCAGCTTGCCGGCGGGGGTGCTGCACCTGGACGGCGAATGGGCGGTGGGCAACGCGGTGGAGCTGCGCGGGTCGCCATCGGGAACCGTCGTGCGCATGGAGGACGGCTTCAACGGGCCGGGCGCACTGGTGGTGGGGAACGACGTCTACCTGCACGATTTCACCATCGACGGCAATCGCGATGCCTTGGAAGTGCGCGCCGGGCTGCCGCCTTCCGACGTCTCGTTCGCCAAGTTCACGCGCGGCAACGGCGTGTACGCGGTGGGCGTGAAGGGCCTGCGCATCGACGACGTGAAGTTCCACGACATGGCCGGCTTCGCCGTGCTGGCCAGCCACGCGCGGGACGTGTCGCTCTACCGCGTGAGGGTGACCGACAGCGGCGGGCGCAACGCGGCGGGGCGGAACAACTCGACCGGCGGCATACTGATCGAGGAAGGCACCACGGACTTTCGCGTGACGCAGTGCGAGTTGCTGCGCATCCGCGGCAACGGCGTGTGGACCCACTCGCTGTACACTTCGCCGCGCAACTCGCGCGGTTCGATCCTGCGCAACCGCTTCGAAGACATTGGCCGCGACGCCGTCCAGGTGGGACACGCCATGGACGTGCGCGTGGAGGAAAACGTGGGCGCGCGGATCGGCTTCCCGGAAGATACCGTGGACATCGAGAACCGCGCCATCCCGGTGGCCGTGGACACGGCCGGCAACGTGGAGCGGAGTTCGTACGTGCGCAACCGCTTCGAGGAGATCGACGGGAAGTGCTTCGACCTGGACGGCTTTCACGACGGCGAAGTGCGCGCCAACGAGTGCATCAACCGCGCCGCGCCGGAGCAGTACAAGTTCGGCAACTACGGGATCGTGATGAACAACAGCAACCCGGACATGCGGACGCGCAATATCCGGGTGGTGGAGAACCGCATCGAGGGCCCCTCGTTCGGCGGGATCTTCGTGATCGGCACGGGGAACCTGATCGCGCGCAACCGGCTGACCGGGCTGAACCGCGCGCACTGCAACGAAGAGGCGGCGCGTTTCGGCTGCTACTACGCGCCCGGCGAGCCGGAGATGCTGAGCAGCGGAATCTACCTGGGCAAGGGCGCGGAACGGCTGGCGCCGGCGCGCGACAACACCGTCGAGCAGAACGAGATTACCGGGTTCAAAATGAGCGGCCGATGCGTGGCGCGCGCTCCGGGCATTGAGAAGGACTGGAACACGGTGCGCAATAACGAGTGCCGGGATCAGTAGCCGTGCCCGCCGACCCGGTGACTGCGAGGTTCGGCGCTGCGCTCGGGCCGCTCGCTAACGCTCGCGGTTCCGTGTGTCCAGCCCCCGAACCGCGAGCGTAAGCGAGCGGCCCAAGGTAAAGGGACGTCACCCTCCGGCCACCGGGCTACCGCGCCGGCCGCCGCCGCAGATAGCGGAACGGGGCGGCCATCCACTCCGCCAGGAAACGGAAGGGCCGGCGGCGGTTCCACCACAACCCGACGGGAAGCGCGGCCAGGAACTTCCACGGGCTCGGCCGCAGGGTTTCGAAGAACTGATCGCGGCGGTCAATGCGGTAGGCCGCGTAGCCGAAAACCCAGGGCAGCGGCACGTAGCCGTAGTGCCGGAGCAGCAGGTTCATGGAGGCGCGCAGCACAGGAAGCCGCTCGGAAAAAGTAAGTGCGCCGCGGTGCATCCGCGAGTTGGCCAGGTACCGCGGAATGGCGGCGAAACGCAGGCCGGCCTGGGCCATCCGGATCCACAGATCGTAATCGAAGGAGCGGTTGACGGCGGGGTCCAACTCGCAGCGGGCGTAGGACGACGCGCGGATGAAGGCGGCGGGCTGGCAGATGAAGCAGTCGCGCTCCAGCACCTTGGGGTCGAAGGGCAGCGTGGGGTAGCGGCTGATGATGGCGCCGTTGTCGTCGATCCACCAGCCTTCGCCATAAACCACGTCGATCTCGGGATGGGCCAACAGGTACTCTACGGCCGTGCGAATGGCACCCGGCAGATAGGTGTCGTCGGCGTTGAGCCAGGCGAGGATTTCCCCGTGGGCACGGCGGAACCCTTGGAAGGCGGCATCGGAGGGTCCGCGATCCCGGGCGGAAGTGTAAGTGAGCCGGCCCTGGTAGTGGTCCAGAAGTTCGAGGCTGTCATCGGTCGAGCCGCCATCCACCACCATGTACTCGATGCGCGGGTAGTCCTGGGCGAGGACGCTTTCGACGGCCTCGGGAAGGTACTTCACCATGTTGAAGGACGGGGTGACAACAGTGACCAGTGGAAGTTCGGGCGCGCTCACGGTGAGACTTCACTATAACAACAGCCGGGTGAGCGATGGACTACGGCACCTTCTTCGTCTCTTTGGGAGGGGACACTGGCGGGCTGGGTTGCGGCACCGGTCCGCGGCCGAATTGTTCGACGGCGCGGCCCAACTGTAACAGGGCCGGGGAGAGATTGGGGCTGGGGCTGGGCTGCGGGACAGCTTCAGGTACGGAAACCTCCCGGTTCCTAGTCGTTTTCGTTTCGCGGCCGGGGGCCGGGTCGGGACGCCGCATGACGTATTCCAATACGGCGACGGAAAGCAGCAAAACCAATAAGGTCACGATGCACGCTCTACGCATACATATCGGCGGTATCCCCGAAAACCTTAAGGGGTGGCGGGGCGAGCCTCTGGCTTGGGTCGAATCTTGCCCGGCCCTCCGGGAGCCCGGCTTTCAAACGCTGACGGCGCCCGACTTAGTACCGCTTGTATCCGGGAATGAAGCAGATAGAGTATGATACAGGCATGTCCGAGGTTGCCGGAGTGAGGGTGCGTGTCTTGCCGGATGGCGAGTTCCAGCCCGCCTCCGAAACTGCCTGGAAGGGCCGGCTCCTGGAACTGGATTTGGCGGGTGCGCACTTCCCGCTCGGGGCGCTTTTGGAAATTGAATCCGGGGCAATGGTCTATCTGGGTGAACTGCAACAACAGACCGGGGCGGCGGCCGTGGTGTCAATCGAACATTCGGTGAACCGCGAAGCGCTCAAGCCGATTCGGGAAACCTGGGGCTGATGAACGCCGGCCTTATCTCCGAATTGGCGTTGACGACCGGCAAGGCGTTCCTGGTTGCGGTCGTTGCGACGCCGATTATCCGCGACATTTCGCGGTCGTTCAATCTGGTGGACCGGCCGGGCAAGCGGAAAGTGCACGTCTATCCTCTGCCTCGGGTGGGCGGGATAGCCATCGCTTTAGCGTACTGCGCGTCGGTTTTTTGGTTCCCGGGGTCGAAGTTCCTCCAGGCGGGAGACGCGGTTCCGGCGGCGAAATTGCTGCCTGCGGCTGCGCTGGTATTCCTAACCGGCCTGCTCGACGATATCTTCTCCCTCAAGCCCATCCTGAAGATCATGGGGCTGACGGCGGCCGCGACGGTAGCCTACTTTAGCGGCATCCGCATGGGCGGACTGGCGAACCAGCCCTTGGGCATGTGGCTGGAACTCCCGCTGACGGTTGTGTGGCTGGTGGCCACCAGCAACGCGCTGAACCTGATCGACGGGCTGGATGGCCTGTGCGCCGGCATGGGCCTGATGTCTACGCTTGCGCTTTCCGGAGCGGCGTTGCTGCACGGCAACCTTCCCTTGGCCTACGCCACGCTTCCCCTGGCGGGCGCGCTGCTGGGCTTCCTGTGCTACAACCTGAACCCGGCCACGGTGTTTCTGGGCGATTCCGGCGCCCTGCTGATCGGCTTCCTGCTGGGCTGCTACGGCATGATCTGGACGCAGAAGTCCTCCACGCTGCTGAGCATGATGGTGCCGCTGCTGGCTCTTTCGGTGCCGTTGTTGGACGTCTCGCTCTCGGTGCTGCGGAGGTTTCTGCGGCGCCAACCCATTTTTTCGGCCGACCGGGGTCATATCCACCACCGCCTGCTTGACCGTGGGCTCTCGGCGCGGCAGGCGATGGTGGTGCTGTGCCTGTTCGCCGCCCTCGCCGCCACCCTGGCGTTGCTGGCGAGTTCTTTCCTGGAGACCCACTATCAGGGTTTCATCATCCTGGCGTTCTGCGGTGCGGCGCTGGCCGGCATCCGCCAGCTTCGTTACCTGGAGTTCGACGTCGCCAGCCGGATGCTGTTCGGGGGCGGGTTTCACCGCACGGTGAGCGGGAAACTGAAACTCGAGTCGGTGGCCGCGGCGCTGGAGGAGGCCTCGACCGAGCAGGAGTGGTGGGACGCGCTGATTCGGAGCACCGCGTCGCTGGAACTGGCGGCGGTGCGCTGGACGGGTCCGCACGGCGAACGGGAGAACCGGAATCCGGACGCGGAGAAGGCCTGGTCCTTCAGCCTGCCGCTATCGGAGCACGATGTTATCGAGATGGAAGGCGGTTTCGCTTCCGCCGCCGGGCCGCTGGACCTGGTGGGATTGGGAGAGGCGGTCCGGCGCACGTTCTCCACCAAACTTGCGAACTGGCGCGGGACGGAGGCCGGGAAAGCGTCGCCCGCTCTGCCATGACGCCCGGTTCCCCGAGTACCGCCCGCTGGTTCTGGCTGCTCGACCTGCTGGCTTGCCTGGCCGGTTTCGCACTCGCATTGTGGGCCTACGGGGCGTTGGCTGGTTGGGATAACCCAGCCGGTTGGGCGGATTCCTGGGCCATCGATTGGCTGGTTTCCGCGATCGTGGCGTGGGTCGCCATCGTCTTTCCAGGCGGAGGGTGGAGGGGCGGCACGCGCAACTGGTTCGACCTGTCGTTTTGCGCTGTGGGGTTGAACCTGGTGGTGCAGTACGGCCTGAATTACCTCTCCATCATGCAACCCACGCCATGGCCGGCCGCGGTGGCCGGAGGCATCGCCGGCGTGGGCCTGATCGGGGGCCTGCGGACGTGGCTCGGCTCTTTGGGCGGACGCGCCTCGCGCATTCTCCTGGTGGGTTCCGATCCCGTGGCCGAAGCCTTGGCCGTTCCGTTGCGCGGCCGGATTGCCGGTGTGTTGGCGAGCAGCCAGGGCTGCCTACCCTCCGGCCTGCCGCTGCTCGGCGACGTGAGCCGGTTCGACGAAGCGGTGGCTGCCGTCCGCCCGCGGTGCGTCATCTTCACCGAGCCGGGGTGGCTCGCCTCCATGCCGCCGCGCCGGCTGTTGCGCCTGCACTACTCCGGCGTCGCCATCGAGGATGGAGCCGCGGTATACGAGGACCTGCTGCAACGGGTCTGCTGGCAGCGCCTGCGCCCGGTGGACATGCTCCTGGCGGCGCCCGCCGCGGGCAGCCACGCGGTGCAGTCGCTGCAGGCGATCTACACCAACCTGCTGGGGCTGGCGCTGCTGATATTGGCGTCGCCGCTGCTCGCGGCGATGGCGGTGGTGACGGTTCTTGCCAACCGGGGACACGGCCTGGAGACCGTGTGGTGCTCGGGGTTGCAGAGAATCCCGTTCCGGCTGTGGCGCTTCCGTACGCGGCGGCCGAACGGGTCCATGTCCTGGATGGGGAGGCTGCTCGGCCGCCTGCACTTGGTGAATCTGCCGCAACTGGTCAACGTGGTGCGCGGCGAGATGGCGTTGTTCGGCCCCGCGCCTGTGCGCAAGGAGTTCGCGGCGCGCCTGTGCCAGGAGCTTCCGGCCTATTCCCACCGTTTCGCCGTCAAGCCCGGGATGCTGGGATGGGCGCAGGCCAATTTGCCCGCGGCCGGGGTACCGGACGACGCGCTGAGCCTGGGCTACGACCTGTATTACGCCAAGCACCAAAGCCCGTCATTCGACATTGAGATTGTGCTTCGTGCGCTGGTTGGCACGGGGAAGGGCGATGCCGCGGCGCCGCGTGGCGATGCGCCGGCCGGCGGCGGTGGCGCCCGCGATGCGGCGCATGTCGGAAGTCCGGCCGGCGGTGCCTGATGACAGCCGCCATCCTGCTGGCGCTGGGCACGGCCGTGGCGCTCTACATCATGGTTGGCTACCCGCTGGCGCTCGCGTTCTTCACGGGCCGGGCGGCGCCCGAGGTGGCGAAGGACCCGAACCACCGCCCCACGGTCTCCATCCTGCTGGCGGTCCACAACGGTGCGGCTTTCGTGGAGCGCAAACTGGAATGCCTCCTGACTCTGGAGTACCCGCGCGAGCTGGTGCAGATCCTGGTGGTATCGGATGGGAGCACGGACGGAACCGACGGGATTGTCGAGGGCTTCGCGGATCGCGGCGTGCGGCTGGTGCGGGCGCCACGCGGCGGCAAGGCGGCCGCGCTGAATCTGGGGCTGGAACTGGCCACGGGCGAGATCCTCTTCTTCACCGACGTACGCCAGCCGCTCGAAGCCGGCGCGCTGGCTCACCTGGCGGCCAACTTCGCGGACCCGTCGGTGGGCGCGGCGACGGGCGAGTTGCGCATCCTCGATCCGGACCGCGAGGGCGAGCAGGCCGACATGGAGTTGTACTGGCGGTACGAGTTGTGGGCGCGCCGCCGGCACTCGCGGATCGATTCGATTTTCAGCGTGACCGGATGTATCTACGCGTTGCGCCGCAGCCTGGCCGGGCCGCTGCGGCCGGATACGCTGACCGATGACGCGTCGTTCTCGCTGCAGGCGTTCTTCCGCGGGTATCGCGTGGTGTTCGATTCCGAGGCCGTGGCCACGGATTATCCGACCGCCGAGGGCGGCGAGTTCCGGCGCAAGCTGCGGACGCTGGCGGGGCTGTGGCAACTGCACCTGCGGAACCCGAAGCTATTTACCGCGGCTAACAGGATGCGCTTCCACTTCCTGTCGTACAAGTTCGGGCGGCTGGTGTTGCCGTGGGCGGTGCTGCTCATCTGGGGCGCGACGCTGGGGCTGCCGAAGTCCGGTTTCCGGAGTTTTCTGGTGGTAGACGAAATTGTTCTGGCGGGGTTGGCTCTGCTGGATTACGTGGTGCCGAAGGGTTTCTTGCTGAAGCGGATTTCGTCGCCGGCCAGAACGTTTCTGACGATGAACGCGGCGGCGCTACTGGCCCTGTTTTTCCTGATGGTGGCGCCGGGCACGGTGTGGAGCCCCACCGAGGTGCGCATCCGCGAATGAGGGTAGCGCGTCCGGCCGCGGCGGGGGCCGGACGCGCGTGCGTACCGCGATTCGCTACTGCACCCACATCTGGACAGGGGGCGCGGCGACTCCGCCCGCGGTGACAACCACGGGGAACTGCGCGGCGTTGCCGTTGCCGACTGCGGGGACGGACACGTTCACTTGGTATAGGCCGGCGATGGAATCGGCGACGAAGCCGGCATAGGAGACGACGCCTGCCTGTCCGCCGATCAGGACGGTTGGCAGTCCGCCGCCAACACCGCCGAAGCAAGGCGGGCTGACGTTGGCCGACAGTAGGGCGCTGCGGATGACGGCGCCATCGATGCTGGTCCAGGCTCCGCTTGGCGGTGTGTATCCCGCGAGGGGAGTGAAACCGCCGCCGGCCACGCTGGTGTTGACGGCGCCCATGTAGCCGGTAGGAGCGGCCGAGCCAGTCCCAGCCGCACCGGTGGTGGAAATGCAGGTGGCGGGCGGGTTGACGCTGATTTGTGGCGCATCGGAGCCGATGCTGGTGGGTACTCCGAGGCCCGTCATGTAGATGGCCACGATGCTGGTACCTCCCGTGGCGGGTGAGGACGCGGTATTCAGGACATACGTGGTCGCGTCCAGGATGGCGCCGCTTCCGCTGGCATCGAGCGTGAACACCCCGGGATCGGTGGCCGCCACGTTCAAGATGGCGCCGTTCGAACTATCCGCGGAAGACGGACTGGTGGCCGAAGTATCGAAACTGACCACCACCTTGACCGTCGCGGAACCAACCTGGGCCAATATGCCGGCCGGTACCACGACGTTGATTTGGTTGTTGTTGGCGAACAGCAGGTAGCCCGGAACGTTGGCCCAGGCGGTGCCGATGGTGGCGATCCGGCTGAACATCACCGCCAGCTTGTGGGTTCCGGCATCGGGGCTCAGGAAGGTGGGGTAGCGGAAGTACCCGTCCAGCGTGGCGACGATGGGGGTGGAACAGGCGGAGATGGTGGCGGGACAGAAGTTGGTTCCGAAGATGCTGATCACGTCGTAGGGCGCCACTGTGGGATACGTGTTGACGCCGCCGGGCGCCGGCGCCATCAGGGTAGAAGCGCTGGTGATGGCGTTGATGATGGGGGCCGCGGTGATGGTCAGCGTCTTGGTGGATTGCGGCGTGTTCGTGGCTCCGTTGGCCACCCCAATGGTGAGCGAACCCGCCGCTTTGAATGGCACACCGGTATTGTCGTACGGAATCGCCACCGTCATGTTCTGGCTGTTGAGAACGTGTACGGTGCAGGCGTTGCACACCGTCACGTTGCTGCCCGTTCCGGTCATCACCTTGGTGGTTTGGATCTGGTTCTGCACGAAGTTGTTGCCATTGACGGCGATGGTTACGGTGCCTGCCACGGAGATGCCGGTCAATACCGGCACCGAAACCGGCGACAGAATGGTGATGACGGCGGGGGGCGCGGCTACGGTGATGTTGACGTGCACCAGCTTGGTGCCCGCCGCGCCGTAGGTGATGGTTACCAGCCCGGCGAGAGTTTCTCCCGCTTGCGCCTGATTGTAGGCGGTCGTGTCGACGGATAGCGGAATGGTGGTGCCCCATCCGTAGGCAATGCTCTGGATCGAATACGGCGACAGCCAGTTGCTTACCCCCAGGTTCGTGGTCGTACTGGTCATTGTGGCCGTGAAGGGAACCGGCACTGTGCTGGTCGAGAATACGGTCAGATTCAGCACCGGATAGGGCTGTCCGCTCTGCCAGTTGAGGGCGTACGGATCGGACGGCTGCACGTTAATAGACGGAGCGGAATCGGTGATCTGCAAGGTGACTGGCACGCTCGCGGTGGTGATCGCCGCCCCGGTGATCTGCACGCTGGCGGTGTAGATGCCCACCGAGAGGTTAATCCAGGCCGCGCTCGGCGTGAAGATCATGTTCTGCGGGGTCGTGGTAGCCTGGCCGTTCATCAGGCTCACCCCCAGCCAATACGGCACGCTGGCCGGATTGACCACGAAGTAGTCCGGCCCGGAGGCATCGCTAACCGCCACGGAAACCGACGCGGCGCAGTTGGCCGAGCCTTTGGCGCAGGTCAGCGCAACCGAGGTGGGATTGAGAATTAGCGCATTGGACGCCCGCAGCATTCCTGGGAATGCCGCCAGCACGCTCATCGCAAAGAAGTTACGCAACAGTTTCGATCCACGCATGGTCAACTCCGTCCTGCGGCCAGTCCGAGCCTTCTGGCTCGGCTGGCCACAGTTTGCATATCGGCGTTTAGTCCGGAAGTTTGAAGCGGCGGCGGCGCGGGGATTGAGCGGCCGGGCGGGGACCGGGGGCGGGCCGCGCCGGGATCTGGGCGCGCGTGTGGTAGGCCCGGTTGGCGGGCGGAGGTGCCTGCCCTGGCCGGCCGGGCCGGCCAGTTCCCTAACGGGGGCCGAGCAGCGGCTTCAGTCTCTCTAAGGTGCCCTCGGAACCGCTAAACAGGTTGGACGGATATTGGCGGCATTTCAGGATCTCGTTGTAGATGGCCTGTTCCGCGTTGGTGTTGACCGCCAGACCGGCCATATACTGGAGGCGCAGGTTTCCGTCGTGGTTAATTTGGGCGCCCAGCAGCCAGGGCTTCAGGTCCCGGTCCTGCCCGGCGTAGGTGGCGAGCAACTCCACGGCCGAGCCGAACCCCACCTCGCGTAGGCTTTCGGCCACGCGGGCATAGGCGGGGTCCTCCAGGCGCGCCTCCATGGCGTCGACGTCAATGCGCGCGGGTTCCTTCTGGCCTAGCAGGAACAGGTCGTAGCCGCCTCCGTTCAGCTCGTTGGCCCAGACCGAGCCCCCGGGGAATACCTCGAAGAATGTGGCGATTTCGCTCTTCACCACCTCCGGGCTGCTCTCGTACAGCGGGACCCATTGGGTCACCACGCCGCCGGGATTGAGACGCTCCCGGACCAGTTCGAAATACTCCCGGGAGTAGAGCGTGGCGCTGCCTTTCACCCAGGGGTGAATGGGATCGCTGGTGATGATGTCGAACTTATCGCGGGTGGTGAGGATGAAGTGCCGGGCGTCGTCGTAGTAAATGCCGGTGCGCGGGTCGTTCATTACGTTGTAGTTCTCGGCGCCGAAGTACTGCGTGGCGGTGGGAGGAATGATGGGCTCCATCTCGCAGATCACTATTTTCCCGATACCCGGATGGGTCACGAAGGTGCCGGCGGTGACTCCCGCTCCGAACCCCACGATCAGCACGGATTCCGGCCGGCGGTGCACCAGCGCCGGCATGTGGCCGAGCATGCGCTGCAGGCGCATGTCGTAGGGCTCGGTCGAGGCCTCCACCTTGCCGCTGACGTGGAACTGCACGGCGCCGTCGTTCCAGCGGGTGATGGCGATCGAGGCGTTCATGCCTTCGCCCACGTACAGCAGCTCGGAACCGCTGGCGGAAGTGATCATGCGGCGCCCATAGGCGATCAGGTTTCCGGGTACCGGAGCCACCCCGGCCGCCAGATAGCCGAGCCCGGCCACCGCGGCCGCGAGCGCCGCCAGCGCGCCCACCCTTCGCCGAAAGCGCCAGGCCGCCGGAAGCAACACGAACAGCGCCCCCAGAGCCGCCAGCGCAAGCAGAGCGCGTTGCGACTGCTGGGTGCCAATCTGCGGAATCAGAACCATGCTGAAGGCTAGCGCGCCCAGAATCGCGCCGAAGGTGTTGGCGGCGTAAACCCCGCCCACCGCGCGCGCGGCGTCGCGCTGGTGCTCGGCCACCGCCGCCAGCGCCAGCGGGAAACTGGCGCCCCAGCACAGCGTGGCTGGGAGGATGGTCCATACGGCCCGCGCCATGTCCACCTGAAAGGCGATCCACGGGTCCGTGGAGAGCAGCGGGTTAACGGGCCAGTAGGGCAGCGATTGCGACAGCGTGAAGGCCGTCCACGCGATGGCCCCCGCCAGCAGCAGTTGGCAGATGCCGAGAGCGGTGCGCGGACGCAGGGACCGGGACACCGCCGATCCGATGCCGCTGCCCAAGCCGATCCCCGCCAGGAAGATCGCCAGAATGATAGAGAAGGTGTAAACCGTGGCCCCGAACAGCAGGCCGAGCAGGCGCGTCCAGACCACTTCCGCGCCCAGGGCTGTGGCCCCGGATAGCGCGATGGTCACGTAGGCTGCCTGAAAACGCCCCCGGCCCGCGGCGGAGGCGCCGGCCGGGCTGGCGGGTCCGCCGGCGGGCGCGGTCTCCGGGGTGGTGCGCGCCAGGCGCCAGCTCGCCAATGCCACCAGTCCGTTGATGGCGGCGGCCACCAGCGTGGCGGTTGTCATATCGAACACGCGCAGCAGGTAGAACCCCGCCAGCAGGCAACCGCCCACCGCGCCCGCCGTGTTGGCGCCGTAAAGCAGGCCCAGCCACGCCACGCCCCGCGGCGAGGTTTCGATCCAGCGCGCGATGGCCGGCAGCGAGGCGCCCATCAGCAGCGTGGGCGGCAACAGGCACACCGCGCATACCACGGCTCGCAGCAGGATGGCCGGCATTCCGTGCCCCACCGCGGCGCTGTAAAGGCCATCGATGACCGGCATGCCGGCCAGCACCAGAAGGCCGCAGGCGCCAATGCCTGCTTCGATGAGCGCGTACACCAAGAGCGGATGCCGCCACCTTCCTGCCAGTACGCGCGGCAGAAGCAGACTGCCGGCGCACAGGCCGCCCATGAAGGTGGCCAGCAGAACCCCCAGGGACACGGCCGTGGAACCGATGGCCAGTTGCAGCAACTGGTACCACACAATTTCATATATGAGCGCCGAACAGCCGGAAGCGGCGAATAACAGCATCAGAAGAGGAAGAAAGCGCGAACTATCGAACGCCGTGGTGGGTTTAGGAAGGTTTTCTGGCATGAAGGAAGGCCGCCCGCGGGCGACTGGAACCTCGCATCATAGCATCTGGCGCGCCGGCGTCATGCCATCCCGCGGCGTCACAGCCTCCGGCGAAAGCCAGTGAGTTTCCGATGAGGCTGCCTGGCGTCTATGGGGGGATTACTGCCTACAGGAGGTCAATTGGATCACCCCAAATGCGGGTAGCAGGCGGACCGCCATTAACTATTAGGCCTGGCAGTACCGGGAGGCGTAGTAACTCCGGCGGCCACGGCGACTTGAATCAGTCCAGCCAGGTTGCTGACGCCCAACTTCTTCATCATGGTCTTACGATAACTTCGGATCGTACTGTGTTCCAGCTTAAGAATGGTGGCGACTTCCTTGCTGCTCTTCCCCTCGGCCACCAGGCGGAGCACCTGCAACTCGCGCGGCGAGAGCGAATCGAGCGGGCCCTTCTCGGCGGCGTCCAGAGAGCCTCGCTGCAAACGCTCCACCAACCTGCCGGAGATGCTGGAACTGAGGTAGGTTCCTCCGCGCGCCACCACGCGAAGCGCGTTTAAGACCTCGCCAAACGACGCCTGCTTGAGGACGAAGCCGCGCGCGCCGGCTCGGATCGCGCCCATCACCGAACGCTCGTCATCGTACATCGACAGGATGACGACCTTGGTGTTGGGGCAATGCTTCACCAACTGCACGGTGGCTTCGATGCCGTTGACGCCGGGAAGGCTGATGTCCATCAGCACCAGGGCAGGATTTGTCTCCTGGCACACATGTATTGCTCCCGCTCCGTCATCGGCTTCTCCGACCACGCGAAACTCGGGGTCTCGCGTCAGGATAGCCCGTATCCCATCCCTCACTACACGATGGTCGTCAACCACCACAATGTCAAAGGACATCCGCCACCTTAGTTTGGGGTTTCTAGTTACGACTTAATTCTCAACTTGGTAAGTAGTTTAACTCGGATTCGACACTTGTCAACAGGTAAAAGGCCTTAGAACGATGCTCCTGTTAGAACCGGCCAGCCTGCGGCAATCAATCGCGCACCCAATTCGTAAAAAGTTCATGAAACCCGGCCAGGGGCTGTTAAACCTACTCCGCCCGTTCGGAGTGCCAGCCGCTGGGCGGTTGGTGGCTCTGATTCAACCGGCACTCTGCGGCCATTGCGATTTCATGAAACGAGTGCTTCAGTTCACCCGAACGACGCCAAACCGGCGAGAAGAAGCCTGGCGGCCGTAACGCTTACTTCGCGTCCACTACGAAAGTCGGCACAATTCCCGAGACGGTCGAGAATCCCGAAGTGCCCGCCGACAGCCAAGTGGAGCAGCCGTGCACCTTGCCCAGGTAGGCATGCGGATGCACGTCCACCTGCATCTCCCGGAACTCCAGGTTTCCGAAGCTCATGAGGGGGAATACGCTGCGCTCCGGCTGCACCCGCTCCTGCACCACGTAGGGGGCCCGCAGGGCTTGTTTGAGCCCGCGGTCCCAAGCGGCGGAATCCATCTCCCAGCCAAAGTAGGTGTGCAGGTCGCTATAATCGTCGTTGGGTTTGAGGGCCAGTTTTTCGCGGTTGGCGGCGATGAACTCCGGCAGGTCCACCGGTTTGTCTTCGTAAGTGGTCTTGCCGGCCGCCACCAGCCGGGTCCAGGGAACGTGATCGCGGATGGCCTTGCGTTCGGCGGCGGGGAACTTGGCGGTGAGCGACTCGTCGGTGAGCAGTCCGAACATGGCCTTTTTATGCGCCAGTTCCGAGCGGAAACTGTTCACCACGCAGACCGACCGGTCGCGATAGGCCTGCACCAGGGGATGCGTCAGATCGAAGCGGATCAGAAATTCCTGAACTCCCACGCGCCGGTGGACCACGTCTATTTCAAACGTGCCCTTGCGCAGCACGCGGTTGCGGTATTCGAGCTGCTCGGGAGAGACGATCTCCACCGCGTAGCCTTCGTCGCGGAAGAAATCGCGGAACCCCTCGAACTCGCTCTGTCCGGATTGATACGCCGTGCGGAATTCCACGATGGCGATATTGGGCTTCCTGGATCCGCCGAACTGCTTGTAGGATTTCAGCAAAGCGTTCAGCAGGTGCTTGCGGCCCCCGACCTTGGCCACGGTATACTTCTTGCGGAACTCCTTGACGGGCGGCAGGTCATAGAACAAATCCGAAAGCGCGTCGGCATAGCCCGCGCCAGTGGGCGAGTCGGCGTTGTACTGCACGAAGCTGAGGCGGCCATTGCTAAGGTGCGTGTCCAGCCGTCCGGCCACTTCGAGAGCCTGATACCCCGGGTCGATGGATGCCAGCATCTTTTCGGCGGGCAGCAATTCGAGCCGCGCCAGCAGCGCCGGATTGCCCAGCACCATCTGCTCCATGCGGTCGATGGCCGCCACCAATGCCTCACCGCCGCGCACCAGCGAATCGTACTGGCGGCGGGAAAGAAAATTGGGCCGGAGAAATGGACAAATCAGCCTTCCACTCGCGGAGAGATTCAACGTCTCCATGCGTTGGTGCAAAGCCTCCGCCCACGCGAGATCGCGGAAGGGGCCATTTTCCAGCAGCTTGTTATATTTGGCGACTGCGTCGTCCAAGAGGGACATTCTGGCTTGAGAACCTGTTCTACCTTCGAGTATCCCACAGAACTTCCGAAAGCGATAGGTTTCAATCCTGTAATGTGGCTGTAAAATTATGAAAATAAACAGCTTGCAGTCTGCAACAAGTTTGGACAAAAACTTGCAATGAGACCGCCGGAAGGCGGTTTCCACGGTTTCGGGGACAGGTTAGCGGCTTACTTGTGGCTTTCCTTCGCTAGTTTGGCCTGTGCTTCATCCAGCTTTCGATTGACCACTGCCATCTCTTCGGCGTCCACGCCGGTAGTACCGGGCTTCTGCGCTTCCACGAGAGATGCCTGCCATTGCGCGATGGCATCCTTGGTGCGTCCCATCTTGGCGAGTACGTCCCCCAGGTGATCGTAGACCGTGGGGTCGGGCATGCGTTCCAGGGCGCGTTCCAGCAAACCCTGGGCTTCCGGATACTTGCCCTGGCGGTAACGGACCCAGCCCATGCTATCCAAAAACGCGCCGTTGTCGGGCTGCAATGCGAGCGCCTTCCCAATCAACTGCGCGGCTTCATCGAGGCGCAAATTGCGGTCGGCCAGCATGTAGCCCAGATAGTTCAGCGCATCGGCGTGCTTGGGGTCGAGTTCCAGCACCTTGCGGAACTGCTTCTCGGAGGCCTCGAACTGCTTCTGGCGCTCCAGCATGGCGCCGCGCATGAAGCATACGCCAGCCTTTTCGGCGTTGGTGGACGCCGCCTTCTCGGTCTCGTCCAGGGCCTTGGCCATCTCGGTCCAGCGCTTGCCCTTCTCATAGGCCTGGGCGATCTGTCCCAGGAATTCGAAGCGCCACTTGTGCGCTTCCTCCGCATTCGGCGAGCGGCTGACGTCTTCCAGCATGGCGCGATAGACCGCGATAGCCGCATCCAGTTTGTCTTCGCTCTCCAGTTGCAGGGCCTCGTTCAAGCGCACCGGGAGGCTCTCGGGATCCAGTTGGCGGGCGCGGTCGGCAGCCTCACGGGCCTTCGCCAAGTCGTGCTGGGCGCGGTAAATCTCGCTGAGACGCAGCGGGAATGATGGCTCCCGCCGGTTGGCCGCCGCCAGCCGCTCGTAGATCTTGCGCGCCTCGTCGAGTTGCGGAGGGTTCACGCTGACGTACTCCTCGGCCAGGGCCCGGGCGATCTTGTCGTTGTCCGGCTCCATGTCCAAAGCCTGGCGGAAAACCTCGATGGCTTCCTTGTGCTTCCCCGCGTCGCCATAGGCGCCGCCCAGGTCGGCCAGAGTCTCGGCGTTGGGGGTCTTGTCGGTGGCTGCTTTCAGGCTTTCGATGGCGCTCTTGGTGTCGCCCAGGTCCATGTACAACTTGGCCAGGCTCTTGAGGGCGTCGGTATTATTGGGGTCGGCCTTGAGGGCTGCGCGGAAGGCTTTCTCAGCCTCGGGAGAGTTGTTGGAAGCGCGGTAGAGATCGCCCAGCGTGGTCCAGCTTTCGCCGTCCCCGGGTTCCTTGGCGGTAATCTTGCGGTACTGCTCGATGGCCTTCTGCAGCGAGGCTTCGGCGTCCCTGCCGCTCTGCGCCATGCGCATGTACACGCTGCCCAGGATGCGCCGGGCGTTGACGTTGTCCGGGTCCTTCTTGAGCATGTCCTCGGCCACCGCGATGGCGTCGGCCAGACGGTTCAGGTGCAGGTAGAGCTCGGTCAACTCGTCGGCGACGATGGCCACGTTGGGTGCCAGCTTCAGCGCCTCCTGGTAGTACTTCACGGCGCGGCTGGCGTACTCGCGGTTCCCCTGGGCACCCGCCATTTCCGCGTACAGCCGGCCCATGGCGAAGTTGTAGTACGCGCCGGCGCGGTCGTCTGAAGCCGCAGCCGCCGGGGCCGCCGGGGCGGACGGAGCGGACGGAGCGGGGGCCTGCGCCGGGGCTCTCTGAGCCATCGATACCGCGGCGAGAGAGGCAACGAGGAGGAAAGTTTTGGCGGAGCGAATCATGCGGGTCCGACTTTCTTTCGGCCCCGTGGTACACCCAGTTGGCCGAAGATCACCCTTTTATTGTATAACGGGGTCTCGTAGCAAGTTTCCGGGAGCCGTACCATTTCATCCATCATGCAGACTCAGTTCCCAACGCCAGCCGAAGATCCCTACGTAGCTGTGGATGCATCCGGGCGTCCGCTGGTTGCGGTGGTTGGGCCCACCGGTAGCGGAAAGAGCGATCTGGCCCTCCGGCTGGCGGAGGAGTTCGCGGGCGAGATCGTCAACTGCGATTCCCTGCAGGTGTTCCGCCACTTCGATATCGGAACCGCCAAGACGCCGGCCAGGGAGCGCCGCGGCATTCCCCACCACCTTATAGACGTCGCCGATCCCGACCGGCTGTTCACCGCCGGCGAGTACGCCCGCATGGCGCGCGAGGCCATTGCAGATATCTCCGCGCGCGGCCGTCTTCCCATCGTGGTGGGTGGCACCGGGTTCTATCTGCGCGCCCTGCTGGACGGGCTGTTCGCGGGTCCCGAACGCGACCCCGAATTGCGGCTCCGCCTGGCGGCGCGCGAGACGCGGCGCCCCGGTTCGCTGCACCGCCTGCTGCGGCGATTCGATCCCCAGGCCGCCCTGCGGATTCACCCCAACGACGTACCGAAAGTTACGCGCGCCCTGGAGATCCGCCTGCTCACACGCCGCCCGGCGAGCGACTTATTTCGCGAGGGACGGGATTCTCTGGCCGGATACCGCGTGCTGAAACTCGGCCTTCAGCCCAACCGCGACGCACTCTACCAGCGCCTGGACGAGCGCTGCCAAGCGATGTTCTCGGGCGGCCTGGTGGAGGAGGTGCGCGGCATTCTCGATCGGGGTTTCGCGCCCACCTCCAAACCCTTCGAATCGCACGGATACAAGCAGGCGCTGCAGTTGCTCCAGGGAGAACTGAATCTTCACAACGCGATCTTCTATGCGCAACGCAACACCCGCAACTACGCCAAGCGGCAGCTCACCTGGTTTCGCCGCGAAGAGGGCCTGATCTGGCTGGACGGCTTCGGCGATGACGACGGGGTGCGCCAGGGGGCAATCGTACGCACGCGCTCGTTTCTTGGCGCTTGTTAACACTCCGCGCGCGCCGGCCGGCGGAACGTTTTGCCTCCGCGTTCGTATAGTACTTCAGTAGGCGAGATCTCAACTACCGAACGTCGTCGAAAGTCAATCTAGGAGAAACCGACATGCAGAGGATATTTCCGCTCTTTCTCGCCGCGGCCGCAATCGCCGTTTGCGCCGGCAAGACCTATACGATTACGCTAAACGAGCCGGCTGTGGCCGGCGCCACCGAATTGAAGGCGGGAGAGCACCGGGTGCAACTGGTTGACGGGAACGCCGTCATAATCGATGGCAAGGCAGGCTCGCGCACGCCGGTCAAAGTGGAGACTGCTGGCGACAAATACTCCGAGACCACGGTTCGCCTCGATAGCGAGGGAGGCAAGGCGCGGATCCGGGAAATCCGGCTGGGAGGCTCCAATACCAAACTGGTTATCGGCGAATCCGGCGCGGGCGCTGGTCCCGTTGCCAGCGGGGCTAACGGTGTGACCAACTAGCGAGCTGACCGCGGGATTCGGTGTCATCGCCGGGCCCCTCGCTGAGAAGCTGTGAAAGAATCGCGCGGGCCGCCCGCCAACCGATTGTTTCACGGCTTCTGACCCTTGCGGTTGCCTGAGGCGGTCCGGAACCGCTGGCGTGAGCGAGCGGCCCGCGGCCAAGTTTGCGTGCGCACTCGCGCGTGCCGTGCCCAGGGGGCACGCCGACTCGTTGGGGCGCCCGGCGTTTCCGCTCCGTTACGCCGCGCGCCGCCGCCAGCGCGGCACGCGCGAGTGCGCACGTCCCGGCACCGTGCCGCTTCGGCCTTCCACTCCGTTGTTACACTGAGTGTGAAGGTAACATAGTGCGATTCATCACACTGGCAGTCGTGCTGGCCTGCTCGCTGCGTGCTGGAACGGTGCTGGTTTTGCCGTTCGCCAACCACTCGGCGGCGGCCAATCTGGACTGGATCGGCGAGAGCATTGCCGAGACGGTAGGCGGCTCGCTGGCCTCCCAGGGGCTGCTGGTGCTGGACCGCGAGGACCGCCTGGAAGGGTACCGGCGGCTGTCGCTGCGGCCCGGTGCCGAGTTGACGCACGCTTCGGCCATCAAGATCGGCCAGTCCCTGGACGCCTCCATTGTGATCTACGGGGAATACGAGCAGCAGCAGCCGGCCGAAGGCGCCCAGGAGGCATCCAAGGGTTCGCTGCGCATTGCCGGCCGGGTTCTCGACCTCAGGCGGATCCATCAGACCTCGCCGCTGAACCAGTTCGGCCCCATCGAGGATCTGCCCGGAATGGAAGTGCAACTGGGGTGGGAGGCGCTACGCCAGATCGACCCCGCGACGCCCGTCACGCGGGAGGAATTCGCGCGGCTTCACCCGGCGGTGCGCCTGGACGCCATGGAAAGCTACGTGCGCGGCCTGCTGGCCGCCGCCCCGGAGCAGCGCCACCGCTTCTTCACCACCGCGGCGCGGTTGGACGACAAGTTCTCGCAACCCTGTTTTCATCTCGCGCGGCTGGCCTGGGAGCAAAAGGACTACAAGACCGCGGCCACCTGGTACGAGCGCGTCTCGCAAACCGATTCGCACTATTATCAGGCGCGGTTCTTCCTCGGACTTTGCCGCTATTACGGGGGAGACGCAGCCGCCGCCGCGCAGGCCTTCGGATTGGTGGCCGGGGCCGTGCCCCTCAACGAGGTCTACAACAATCTGGGGGCGGCCCAGGTGCGCCGCAACGACTTGCCCGCCGCCATCGAGGCATTCCGCAAGGCCATCGATGGCGACGATTCCGATCCCGACTACCATTTCAATCTCGGCTACGCCCTGTGGCGCTCCCAGGATTTCGAGGGCGCAGCCGGGAGCCTTCGCGCCGCCGTCGAGCGCAACCCCGACGACAGCGAAGCCGCCGCCCTGTTAACCCGCGCCCTGAAGCTGGACGGCCCGCGGCGCGGCGACCCGCGCAGCGAAGGCCGCCAGCGTCTGAAGACCACCTTCGAGGAATTCGCCTACCGGCAACTTCAGGCGGAACTGGCGGCGGGGAAGAACTAACCGCGGCGCTTCAAGAAAACAAACGGGCTTTCCAATTCGGGCGGTTTCGCCCGGGCAGCCCTCCTAATCTTCACGCGGCGTCTGGCCGACATGAAGAGTGTGTTGCCCTCCCAACACAGCAACCGTTCTTCCAGGTTAGCCCGACTTTCGCACTTCAGAGCCCATTTTCCCTGTTAGCATGGCTTAAGTCTTTTGCCTACAATCCGAGAATCTGAAAATCGGTGTGGTGAAGACCTTCCCTCTTCCAATCCGACGGCTTTTCTGGCATTCTGCGGCTTCGATGTTTTTGCGCCGCACGAACCGCAAGAAGGACGGCAAGGACCACCGCTACTTCAGCGTGGTGGAGAACCGACGGCTATCCTCCGGCAAGACGGCGCAACGCACGGTCCTGTACCTGGGTGAAGTCAACGACAAACAGGAAGACGCCTGGCGCAAGACCCTGGACGTGTTCGACGAGCAGCAGCACCGCTCACGCACCCTCAGCCTGTTCCCCGAGGATCGCGAAATTCCAGAAGATTGCGTCGACAGTCTGCAAGTGAGGCTGAGCGGGCTGGAACTGCGGCGGCCGCGCATGTTCGGCGCCTGCTGGCTGGCCTGCGAGATCTGGCGCCAACTGGGGCTGGACGAGTTCTGGCAGCGACGCTTGCCGGACGGCCGCGAGGCCGTAAGTTGGAAGAAGGTGCTGGAGTTGTTGGTGGTCAACCACCTCATCGATCCGGCCAGTGAGTTCCGTGTGCACCGGCAGTGGTTTCTTTCCACCGCCATGGACGAGTTGTTGAACGTCGATTATGCGGCTGCGGAAAAGGACCGGTTGTACCGTTGCCTGGACCGGGTACTGGAGCACAAGCAGGAACTGTTTGTGTGGTTGCGAGGGAAGTGGGCCGACCTGTTTCAAGCCGACTTCGAGGTGCTGCTCTACGATCTGACAAGCACTTACTTCGAAGGCGCCATGGAAGAGAATCCCAAGGCCAAGCGCGGCTACAGTCGCGATGGCCGGCCGGATTGCTTGCAGGTCGTGGTGGCCCTGGTGGTCACCACCGATGGCTTCCCGCTGGCCTACGAAGTGATGAACGGGAACACCACGGATTGCACCACGCTACGAGGGTTCCTCGACAAAATCGAGAAGACCTACGGGAAGGCGAAGCGGATGTGGGTCATGGATCGGGGCATTCCGACCGAAGCGGTGTTGGCCGAGATGCGCGACCCGGCGCGCCAGGTCCTCTATCTGGTGGGGACGCCGAAGAGCAAGATCAAACAGCACGAGAAGAAGTGGCTCGACCTGCCCTGGCAGAAGGTCCGCGACTCGGTCGAGGTGAAGTTGTTTGAACAGGACGGAGAACTCTACGTACTGGCCAAGAGCGCCGGCCGCCAGGCCAAGGAGATAGCCATGCGACGGAAGCGGCTGGTGCGGTTGCTGCGCAAGCTCCGCGCCATGCGTCACAGTCTGCCGGCGCGCGATCAGTTGCTGTTACGCATCGGTGCCGCCAAGACCGAGGCGGGCCGCGCCTTCGGCTTTGTGAAGATCCAACTGCCGGATGCCCGTCAAGCGGTGACGCGCGAATCGTTCCAATTCCGCGTGGATAAGGCCAAGCTCAAAGAGGCGGAACTGCGCGACGGCCACTATCTACTTCGCTCCAACCTCACCGGTGGCGATCCCAGTGTGTTGTGGTCACGCTACATCCAACTGACTCAGATCGAGTCGGTCTTCCGAAGCTTGAAGAGTGAACTCGGGCTCCGGCCGATCCGTCATCAACTGGAGCACCGCGCCGACGCGCACATCCTGGTCGCCTTCCTGGCCTACTGTCTTCAGGTGACGTTGAAGAACCGGCTGATGCTGCACGCGCCGGGGCTGACGCCCGCAGCCGTACTGGAGGCGCTGGCGACGATACAAATGATCGACGTCCATATCCCGACCATCGATGGACGCTGGTTGATTCTTCCGCGCTACACGCAACCGGAGGCCGAAGCCCGCCTCGTCCTCGACAAACTCAAGCTCGCCTTGCCCGCGCAACCACCCCCTCGCATAACCACAGACCCTGCCCTCGGAGCTGCCGCAGCCGCTGGTAGGTAGCCCTGATTTGTGGTGAAGACCTATCCATAGCCTCTACTGATTCTTCGGGACTTAGGCGCCGCTCGGGCCTCGAAGTGCGAAAGTCGGGTTAGCCACCGAACTCAATGGCTGGTTGCGTTCCTATTCCCAATCGCCCCAGGTTGCGGCCAAAGAGATCCGGAGCATGCTGGATGAGGACAAAGAGCAGTTCTGTGGCTGCGCATTCCGGATTCTGCGCCAGTTCGACGATTCCGCGGGTTCGCGTTTTCTGGCGGAGCTCCTGCTGGAACGCGGGCTGATGCTGCGGGCCCTCTGCGACGGGGCGCTCCCCGACCAGCGGGTGCGCGAGATCATCGCGGCGCTGCTGGCCGAAGACGCCGGGAGCGATCTGGTGCTGATGAAAGCCGTGGTTGACCAGGCACAGGGCAACCAGGCGCCGGGCGCGCAGAAGGCCCTGATGCGCGTGATCAATGCGCTGGAAAAGCTGACGGACCCCAGGCGGCTGGTTCCCAGGCTGCTGCCGTTGCTGCGCCATCCGGACCAGCGGCTGCGCTCCAAGGTGGTCCGCATCGTGGGCTGCTGCGGCAAGAACAAGCAATGGGTGGAGCGCCAGTTGGCGGATGCCGATCCGCGCATCCGCGCCAATGCCGTGGAGGGATTATGGGGCATGGGCGACGCGGAATCGCGGAGCCTGCTCAAAATCGTCGCGCAGGACGAGAACAACCGGGTGGTGGGGAACGCTCTTCCGGGGCTCTACCGGTCGGGGGACTGCGAGGCGATCACCTCGCTTGTGCGGATGGCCGAGGGCGACCCTCCGCATTTTCGCGCCACTGCCGCGTGGGTGATGGGGGAAACCGGCGATCCAAGATTCCGCGACGCTCTCAAAGCCTTGGCGGGCGTGGACGAATCGGGAGTGCGCAAGCGGGCTGCGGCATCCCTTCAGGTACTGGAAGCCGAGGCTGCCAAGCCCGAGTTCAGCCTCCCCTGGCGATTGGCGGCGTTGGCAGAGCCGGATCCGCCCGAGAGCGAGGATGCGGAGAGCCAGGGATTGGATTGCTCCAGAGTCGAGAGGCGCATTAGGGTAACCATGCAGTGCGCCGACGGCAACGAACCGCCATCCATTTCCCCAACCCAGTTCTGGATACTTGAGGACAAACTGCCGGTGCTTGGGTACAACGTCGAACCGTTGGCAGTCCCCGACACGCTGGTCCTGGCGTTTCTGGTCCCGCTGACGGCGGATGGTACGGAGCTACCCATGGTCAGCGGGGCGTTGCGCGCACTTATTTGGAAGCGCCCGCGGGATGCCTGGGCGGCGGTCCGCTACAAACCGCCGTGCAAATGGAACCTGACAGCCACGCTGATCGGCGAGATCATTGAAATCGCACCGCCCGAGGAGATCCCCCTGCCGGTGGACCCGCCGGTTTTCGCCATAGAAAACGAGAGAGCCGCCGAGTTGCTTCAGCAGCCGCCCGATGGCCCGGTGCACCGCTGTATCTGGGATGCAATCGTCGAAACCAACCTCGCCTGCGCGGGTATGGCCACCTCCGATGCCCAACCTGGAATGGTGATCTATTGCCCCTGCAGTCTGGGAAATCCGGCAGAGCGCCAGGCGCAGCGCCTATCCGCACTGAACCTGGCGGTGCCTATTCACTGCGTCGCCCGGGAACCGGTCCCCGCGCTGGAGGATCTCTGCGAGCGAAGCAACGGCACATACAATCTGGTACGGAGCGACGGCGAGGCGATCGACGCCATCGATACGCTCCACATCGGCATGCTGGCGCGCTACAGAGTGGCCTACCGGGGCAATTGTGCCTCAGCCACCAGCCACATTCAGGTGCGCACCCCGGAAGGCTGCGCCAAGACCGCCATCCAGTTCGGCCGGCGATAGGCGGGCCGCCGGGCCGCCGCTCACAGCGAGTTGAGCGGCGAACTGTGACGGATCTCGCGGCGGATGTAGTAGTCCGGATCGGCGAATTTGGATTGGAAAATCCGCTCCCAGCGCGAGTTATCCTGACAGGTGGCGCAGGTTCCACAGCGGCACTTCCGCTGCCTGACGCCATGCTTCCGCGGCTCGCACACCTCCATGACCTGGGCTGTATCCCGGCGGAGACGGGGTGCGCTGCGCCGCGCCTGCATGGCGCTGGATGCCAGTAGCGCCGAAAGCTGAGATTGGTCGGCAAGTTCCATACAAGTAATGAGTACGGCTCTTGGCGGCGGCGAACAAGCCCCATCTGTCCCAGTACCGGGCTGGTGGCGGACTAGCCCAGGTACCGGTAAGGTACCAGGTCCCGGCTACCGCGGGGCCGGCTCGGCCCACAGAGGCGTGCCCTTGATGTAGGCGATGCCTTTGAAAAGCGCCACCAGGTCTCCGTCCTCGCCGGTGACGCGCACCAGGCACGTCGAGAGCTTGTGGGTGCGGGAGACCTCCTCTGCCGTGGCCGTCAGCAGGCCCGACCGCACGGCCTTGAACCAGGTGACATCCACCTGGCAGCCGACGGCCACCACGCCGCGGGAATTGCAGGCCAAAGCGAAGGCGAGGTCGGCGAGAGTGAAAAGCGCGCCGCCCTGCAGGATGCCGACGCTGTTCAGATGGCGCGGTTCGACCGTCATCTCGGCCCGGCCGAAGCCGTCGCGCACCTCGACCACGCGGATTCCATTCTCCCGCGCGAAGCGGTCGCGTTCGAAGAACGCCGCCACCCGCTCGCCATCCTTCAGGTCTGCTGCTGCCATCGGGCCTCCTGGGAACAGTGTCCACCGCGAAGCCGTGCCGGCGCAAACGGCGGGCACGGTGGGGTGGGCTGCTGCGGCGTTCCTGTGCGACGATCAATGGTACCCCCGATCATGACACGCCCAAGTCCCATCGACGTATCCGGCCGCTTCGCTCCCTTGCGAACGCGCCTTCTCGAATTGCTCGCCAGCCTCTCCGAGGGCGACTGGGCCCGCCCCACGGCCGCCCCGCGGTGGAGCGTCAAAGACGTCGCCGCGCACCTTCTCGGCGGCGATATCGGCAACCTGTCGCGGAAGCGCGACGGGTTTCGGCCGCAAGCCGTGGGGGCGGTGACTTACGGCGAGCTGGTTGGCCTGGTGAACCGCTCCAACGAGGAGTGGGTTTCGGCCACGCGCCGCATGAGCCCGCGCCTGCTGTGCGAACTGCTGGCCTTCACCGCGCCCCAGGTGGAAGCGTGTTTCGCGGCGGCCGACCCGGCGGCGATGGGCGTTCCGGTCAGTTGGGCCGGCCCCGGTCCGGCGCCGGCCTGGTTCGACATCGCCCGCGAATTCACCGAGCGCTGGCACCACCAGCAGCAGATCCGCGATGCCACGGCCAATCCGCCTCTGTATGACCCGTACTTCCTCGCGCCGGTGCTCGACACCTTCGTGCGCGCGCTGCCCCACGGTTTCCGCCGCGTGGGCGCGCCGGAGGGAACCGCGGTGCGGTTTGAGATTTCGGGCGATGCGGGGGGCGTCTGGTTCGTGGTCAGGACCGGCGGCGCGTGGGAGTTGGCGCTCGACTGCGGTGCCCGGCCCGCGGCGGAAGTGGTGCTTCCGCAGGATGCGGCGTGGCGAATGTTCACCAAGGGCGTGGAGGCGAAGACCGCGTTCGCACAGGCCACGACACGCGGCGACCCGATGCTGGCAGCGCCGATCTTCGGGACGGTGGCCGTGATCGGGTGAAACCGGCCCCTGGGCCCGCCGCGGGCACGTGGCAGCGCGGGGTGAGTCGCGTTATCATATTCCGCGGAAGGATACTCTCAATGACCAAACGGATTCTCTTTGTAGGTTTTGCTCTGCTAGCGCTCGCCTGCGTTGCGATGGCGGCCGATGCGACGGGCAAGTGGACGATGGAACAGCAGGGAAGGGACGGCACGCCGCGGGTGACGACCTTCGAGTTGAAGGTGGATGCCGGCAAGCTGACCGGCTCAGTAACGATGCCGGGCAGGGGCGGCGACCCGATGGTGGCGCAGATCTCCAACTCCAAGGTGGACGGGGCCAAGATCTCCTTTGACGTCGTCCGCGACTTCAATGGAATGACGATGACCACGAGTTACGAGTTCACCGTGGGCGCCGACGAAATGAAGGGAAAAATGACTCGCCCCGGAATGGGCGGCGGCGATCCAATGACCACGGACGTCACGGCGAAGCGCGCCAAGTAGCTCGTTCTATCCATCGATCCAGTGGGCGGGGCGTCCTGTTGAGGGCGCTCCCGTCCTGCCTCGCCTCGCCAGCCCCCTGGCGGCCCTCCCCGAGTAACTCTGAACCGAATCCGCCATCGCACCGTCTACATACGAAGGAGTCAAACCCCATGAACCTCCGATCCGCCGCTCTTCTGATCGCGCTGGCTGGCGTCAGCGTAGCCGCTGAACCGCCCAAATTCCGGCTTCCCGATACGGCCAGCCCGGTGCGCTACGCCGTGGATTTGACCGTGGTGCCCGGCGAGAGCGCCTTCCATGGCACAGTGAACATCGAATTTACGGTGAGCGAAAGCACTCCCGTGCTATGGCTAAGCGCCGCGGAGTTGACGGTGGAATCGGCCACCCTGCGGGCTGGCGGTACCACGCGCGCGGCCGCGGTCACGCCGGGCGGAGAGAGCTTCGTTGGCTTCGCCTTCGACCCGCCACTTGCCCCTGGCGCGGGCACGCTGCACGTGGCGTACTCGGGAAAGATCCAAAGCGCCAGCAGCGCGGGCGTGTTCCAGTTGCGCGACGGGCAGAATCCGCCCTGGTACGTTTACACCCAGTTCGAGCCCACCGACGCGCGGCGCGCGTTTCCGTGTTTCGACGAGCCGCGGTTCAAGACGCCGTGGCAATTGACGTTGCACGTGAAGCGGGAGCACATGGCGTCTTCCAATACGCCGATCGTTTCCGAGAAGCCCGAGGCCGGCGGCATGAAGCGGGTGGAGTTTGCGCCCACGCGCCCGCTGCCCAGCTATCTGGTGGCTTTCGCGGTGGGTCCCTTCGAAGTAATCGACCTGGGCAAAGGCGGGCGCAAGGGGATCCCCCTGCGCATCCTGACGCCCGCCGGCCGCGGCGACGAGGCGGCCTTCGCGCGCACGGCGATTCCCGGCATCCTCAAACTGCTGGAAGCCTATTTCGATTCCCCGTTCCCCTACGACAAGCTGGACAGCGTGGTCATGCCCGTCGGAGGTTTCGCCATGGAGAACGCGGGGATGATCACCTACACCCACTCGATGCTGCTCTCCAAACCCGCCAACGCGACCCACGGCTTTCAGATGGACTGCGCCGACGTGGCGGCGCACGAAATGGCGCACCAGTGGTTCGGCGACCTGGTGACCACGGCGTGGTGGGACGACATCTGGCTCAACGAGAGTTTCGCCACCTGGATGGCGAGCAAGATCGTGGATGAATGGAAGCCGGAGTGGAAGGCGCCGGTGGAAGTGGTGCGGTCCAGCCTGGGGGTCATGGGGCTCGACGCACTGGCGTCCACGCGGCGCATCCGGCAGGAGATCCGGAATGACAGCGATATCGCCAACTCTTTCGACGGCATCTCCTACGAGAAGGGCGCGGCGGTAATCGGCATGTTCGAAAGCTGGCTGGGCGAGAAGCCCTTCCAGAACGGCGTGCGGCAGTACATGAAGCAATACGCGGACCGGGCGGCCACTACGGCCGAGTTCCTGGCCGCCATCTCCAAAGCCGCGGGAAGCGACGTCGCCAAGCCCTTCAACACTTTCCTCGACCAGCCCGGCGTGCCGCTGGTTAGTGCCGATCTGATGTGCGCCGACGGGCCGCCGCGGCTGGGGCTGAGGCAACGCCGGTCGCTGCCCATCGGGTCGCCCGGCGATGCCCGGCAAACCTGGATGATCCCCATTTGCGTGTCGTACCCTGGCGCGGGCGGCGCCGTTCGCGAATGCCAGTTGATGAGCGAAGCAACGGCCGAAATGAAGTTGACCAAGGCCGCGAGTTGCCCCGCATGGGTGCTGGCCAACGCCGGCGAAACCGGATACTACCGGGTGATGTACCGCCCAGGCATGCTGGCGGACCTGCTGGCCGATGGCGGCAAGCGGCTGACCCTGGCCGAGCGAGTGGGCGTGCTGGGCGATGTCAACGCGCTGGTAAACGCCGGCCAGATTCCGCCTCACGAGGGCTTGGCGCTGATCGAGCCGTTCGCCAAGGACCCGGACTCGCGCATCGTCTCGCAGACTATCGGCATCGCCGCGATGTTGCGGCCGCCGCTGGTGCCCGACGAGCTACTGCCGAATGCCGCGCGCTTCCTGCGCAAGGTTTACTCGCAACGCGCCAACGAACTCGGTTGGCTCGCCAAACCCGGTGACGGCGACGACACCAAGACGCTGCGCCGCGAACTGGTTTCGTTGGTGGCTACGGATGGAATGGACGAGGAGCTCAGGAGCCAGGCCGCGGCGCTCGGCGTGCGCTGGCTGGACGACCGCAATTCGGTGGATCCCGAAATCGCCGGAACCGTGGTTTCGATCGCCGCCGCCAAGGGCGATCAGGCGTTGTTCGACCGCATGCGCGCGGCTCTGAAAACCACCTCGGACCGGCGCCAGCGCAGCGTCCTGATCGGCGGCCTGGCTAGCTTCAAGGACCCGGTCCTGATTAAGCAGCGGATGGGCCTGCTGTTGACCGGTGAGTTCGATTTCCGCGAGGTCATGTCCGCATTTTTGCGATCGCCCTCGCCGGAGACGCGCCGCATGCCGTTCGAGTTTGTGCGCGACAATTTGGATGCCCTTCTGAAAGTGCTGCCGCGCGAAGTGGGCAGCGATTACGCGGCCTACCTGCCGCTGGTTGGAAGCGGTTTCTGCAGCGCTTCCGACCGGGCGGAAGTGGAGACCTTCTTCAAACCGAAGGTGGAAGGGTACTCGGGAGGCCCGCGCAACCTGGCGCAGACGCTGGAACGCATCGATCTGTGCATTGCGCGCCGCAACGCGCTGGGGCCCAGTTTGGCGGAGTTCCTGAAGAAGTACTAACGAGGCTATGCATCGGACCGGCGGGTCGTATTATCTCTCGCTCGCAGGTCCGTGTGGCGATAGAAACGTCTCGTGAGATGCGCCGCGGCGTAAGGGTCGGAAATCCAAGCCCGCTGCGAACAGCGACGGCTCGCGGGCTGAACTAGACGCATTCGAATTACATTCTCTTGAGCTAAGGACTCTAGCGTGGCCGGCCCGGCCAGTGGACTTGGCTCCGAACCGGGACGCCAGCGCGTGCGAGCGGTTGCGCGGCGGCGCGGCCCGCTCCCAGGTTATCCTGGAGTACTGGAGCTGGAAATTTGAATCGTATCGTCGTCGCTTTCCGTTGCTTTTTCCATATGCTGTTCCGGGGCACGCTGCCACCCAGCGTGATTGCCTCTCTGCGACTGCCTCGCGGCGCCGCGCCATCGAAACCCGCGCCCGCCGCCGGCCCGGCGACTGCGCCCGCGCCAGCGCCCGCCGCCGCAGCCCGCGGCGCATCTGACGGTGCGCTGCAACTCCTCGGGATCATGCAGCGCGAAGGCCGGCTGATTGACTTCCTCATGGAAGACATCGCCGCTTACTCCGACGAGCAGATCGGCGCCGCCGTGCGCGACATCCACACGCAAACCCGCGACGCCCTGGCGCGCGTGGTCACCCTCGAACCGGTGATCGATGGCGTAGAAGGCACCTTCGCCAAGGCGCCCTCCAAGAACCCGTCGGTGGTGCGCTTCGTGGGCAACGTCCCCGCCAAACTGCCCGAGGGCGGCACGCTTCGCCACAAGGGATGGCGCGCCGCCAAGATCAACCTGCCGACGGCCGCGGGCGGGCAGGACGCCGCCGTCATCGCGCCGGCTGAGATCGAAGTCGAGTAGCCCCGCATGAACATCGGCATCGACCTCGGCACCACCAACTCCGCGCTGGCCTACATCGACGCGGCCGAAGCCCAGGAGCGCGATTTCCCGCCGGTGGGGATTTTCGAGACCCCGCAACTGGTTGCCGCCGGCCGCATCGAGCCGCGCCGCACGCTGCCTTCGTTCCTCTTTCTGGAAGAGGGTCAGCCGGTGGGGGCCTACGCGCGCGATCAGGGCGCCATCGTGCCCACGCGCCTGGTGCACTCGGCCAAGTCGTGGCTCTCGAATCCCGACGTGGACCGGACGGCCAAGATCCTGCCGTGGGATTCGCAGGATACCGGCCGCGTGCTATCGCCCGTCGAGGTCTCCTCGCGCTTCATCGCCAAGTTCCGCGAGGAGTGGGACAAGGCCCACGCGGGCACGCCGCTGGCCGCGCAGGACGTGGTGCTCACGGTGCCCGCGTCTTTCGACGAAGAGGCCCGCGAGTTGACTGTGATGGCCGCGCGCGATGCCGGCATCGACAAGCTCACGCTGCTCGAAGAGCCGGCCGCCGCGTTCTACTCGTGGATCGCCAGCCACCTGGCGGAATCGCGCAAACGCCTGTTCGATGGGCAAGTCGTGCTGGTCTGCGACGTGGGCGGCGGCACCAGCGATTTCAGCCTCATCCGCATCACGCGCTCCGGCGACATCGTGGATTTCACCCGCACCGCCGTCGGCAAGCACCTCCTGTTGGGCGGCGACAACCTGGACCTCACGCTCGCCTGGCTGGTGGAAACCAAGCTCAACACCAAGCTCTCGATCCGCCAACGCAGCGGCCTGCGCCGCCAGTGCTCGGCCGCCAAGGAGCGGCTCCTCAACGATCCCGAGTTGAAGAGCGCCGACATCACCATCGCCGGCACGGGCTCCTCGCTGATCGGCCGTTCGCTCAAGAGCACCATCCTGCGCGAAGAGGCGCTGGAACTGGCGCTCGATGGCTTCCTCCCCTTCAGCGAGCGCAACGAGCCGCCGCAGGACGAAAAGCGCAGCCTGTTCCGCGAGCTCGGTCTGCCCTACGTTTCCGACCCCGCTGTCACGCGCCACCTAAACGCGTTTTTGGAGCCCACTGGCCAGGCGCCCGACGCCATCCTCTTCAACGGCGGCTTCTTCATTCCGCAAATTCTGCGCGAGCGCGTGGCCGACGTGGTGGGCCGCTGGTACGGCCGCCGTCCCGAGATCCTGGAGAACAGCGAGCTGGATCTGGCCGTGGCGCGCGGCGCGGCGTATTATTCCTACGTCCGCTCCACTGGCAGTGGCATCCTGGTGCGCGGCGGCCTGCCGCGAACTTACTTCATCGGCCTGGGCGAACCGCGCGAGGGCAAGTTCCCCGCCGTGTGCCTGGTGCCGCGCGGCGCCGAGGAAGGCGCGGCGGTCGAAATCGATAACGACGCGCTGCAACTCGTCGCCAACCGCCCGGTCTCGTTCCGTCTCTACAGCTCGCTCACGCGCCAGGGCGACAAGCTGGCCGACGTGGTGGAGTTCGCCGCGGGCGATCCCGAACTGCACGGCCACGCGCCCCTCAACGCCGTCATCCGTTTCGGCAAGAAGGCCGAGGAGCGCCTCATCCCCGTGAAGCTGGGCGCCCGCCTCACCGAGATCGGCACGCTGGAGACGTGGTGCGAATCCAAGATCAGCGACAACCGCTGGCGCCTGCAATTCGAACTGCGCAAGGAAGCCGCCAAGCAACCGGCCGAGCGCAAGGCCGCCGCGGTGGTGAGCGAGCAGGCCATGGCGGCGTCGCTGGAGTTGATCCAAGCGGTATTCTCGCCCGGCGGAAAATCGCCCATCGCGCCCGAGGAAGTGCCGGCGCGCCTCGAACAGACCATGGGCCTGGGCCGCAATTCGTGGCCGCTGGCAGCCATCCGCAAAATGGCCGACGCGTTCCTGGCCAACTCGGCCGGCCGCAAGAAGAGCCCCGCCTTCGAGATGCGTTGGCTTAACCTGTGCGGCTTCTGCCTGCGCCCCGGCTTCGGCTATCCCGGCGACGATTTCCGCATCGAGGAGGCGCGCAAAATCTGGCAGGGCGGCCTGACCTACGGCAACCAGGCGCAGAACGAAATCGACTGGTGGATCTTCTGGGGCCGCGTCGCCGGCGGCCTGAACCGCAACCAGCAGACCGACGCCTACCAGCGCCTCTCGGCATTCCTGCTGCCGCGCGGCGGACAGAAACCGCCGCGGGTAAACGCCTCGCTGCACCGCGAGATGTGGCGCGCCGCCGCCAGTTTCGAACTGCTGCCCATCGGCACCAAAACCGAACTCGGCGACGCCCTGGTAAAGCGCGTCAAGGCTGGCGATTTTAAGGAGAGCGAACTGTGGTGCCTCTCCCGCCTGGGCGCGCGCAAACTTTTCTACGGCCCCATCAACCTGGTGGTCCCCGCAGCCACTGCCACGCGCTGGGTGGAAGCGCTGATCAAAGTGCCCACCGCCGGCGACGCGCTGGCCACGATGGCGCGCCGCACCGAAGACGCCACGCGCGACCTGCCCGCCGCCACGCGCGAAACCGTGAAGCGCAAACTGGAGGCGCTGCCGCACAGCGAGCGCCTGCTGGCCATGCTGGAGGGCGAGGAAGAGGACGACCGCGCCCTTGGCCGCATCTTCGGCGAGGAATTGCCGTCGGGTCTAGTGCTGGCGGTGAAGGCGGAGGAATAGGCGGGCGGTGCGCCAAGACCACCTGTTCCCAATTTTGGGAGTCTATGTGCCGAACTGACCTGACAACGCAAGCTGCCATTGCATGTCGCCTCGCAGATCGGCGAAACAGGTTTCGCAAACCCAGTAGTAGCCAGCACCTCGTTCATGCTGGTCGGTGGTAGTGTATCCCTCCTGCTGGATCCCAGGATCGTCCCACTCGGCAAATTTCGCCCAACAACACGAACAGTGATCGTGATCCCAATCGGCACTCTGGGCCTTCCATCGCTGGTGCTGGAGCGTGGCTCCCCTCAAGTGCTCTCCGAAGTCAATGCGCCACTGTTTGTCCGAGTCCACGATGTAATGATCTCATTGCGAGGGTCGCACTAAGAGGGACGCGCACGACGCCGTGCTCCATTCGAGCCCGGTCCATTCGTTCCCGCTGTTCGCTTCACTTCCAGCGCATCACCAATCGCGGCCCTCGTACATGCCCTCGCGGCTGACGGCGTAGTCAGAGAGCGCCGGGGTTGCGGGATGGCCGGCAGACCACGCTTCGAAGGCCGCGGCCCTTTGCTCGGGCGACATGCCCTGCGGTTCTTCCGGGATCGGCGCATCTTCCATGGCGTCTACTCCACCCTCTCCATCACCACCGCCGTCGCGTCGAAATCCCCGCGCAGGATCGGGTTCAGACCGGCTTCCATCAGGTATGCGCCGCTGAGTTGCGGCTGCTTCTCGGCCAGCTTTCCGTCGATCGATTCGATGCGGTACATGGCGCGCGGGTCGAGCCCGCGCAACCGCACTGTGGACACGGGCGTGTTGTACTGCTGCGATTGGCGGAAGGCGAACAGCACGGTCTGCCTGCCGCCGGGGCCGACGTACTGGTTGGCCGTGAGGTCGCCCGAGCGCGGCGACGCCAGGCGGTAGAGCTCGCCGTTCTGCACCGTCCCGCGAATGCGCTTATCGAGCGCCACCATCTTGCGGGCGAGCGCGAAATCCTCGTCGGTCCACTTGTTGAGGTTGCTGCCGATGCCCAGCGCGCCCTGCATCGCCACCAGGAAGCGGTACCCCAGGGGCACGGCGCGGCCGTTGACCCAGTTGGGGCTGTCGGTCACCCAGGCCGACATGATGCGCGCGGTGTGCGCCTGCGAGAAGCCTTCCTGAATGCGCAGGCGGTCGAAGGCGTCGGTATTGTCCGACGTCCAGACTTCCTCGACGCGCTGCAGAATGCCCAGGTCCACGCGCCCGCCGCCGCCCGAGCAGGATTCGATCTCCAGCCCCGGATGCCTGGCGCGCAGGCGGTCGATGATCTGGTATAGGTTGCGCACGTACGCCACCCACAGCTTGCGCTCGTCCGCGGGACCGGCTTCCGGCCAGCCCGGTTCGGAGAAGGGCCGGTTCATGTCCCACTTGAAATAGCGGATCGGGTAATCGGTGGCCAGCTTGTCGAGCACCCCGAAGATGTACTCGCGCACGTCGTCGCGCGCCAGGTTGAGGACCAACTGGTTGCGCAATTCGCTGCGCGGGCGGCCGTCGAAATGCATCACCCAGTCGGGATGGGCGCGGTAGAGGTCGCTATCGGGGTTGACCATCTCGGGTTCTACCCATAGGCCGAAATCCATGCCCAGGCCCTTGACGGCGTCGATCAGCGGCTTCAAGCCGTTGGGAAACTTCTTGGCGTTGACCACCCAGTCGCCCAACCCAGCGTGGTCGTCCTTGCGCGCGCCGAACCAGCCGTCGTCTATCACGAACAGCTCCACGCCCAGCGTGGCGGCCTTGGCGGCGAGCGCGCGCTGGCCGGCTTCGTTGACGTCGAATTCGGTGGCTTCCCACGAATTGTAGAGCACCGGGCGGAGCCGCGCCGAAGTACCTCCGGGCAGGATCCGCTCGCGCTCGAAGCGGTGCAGTAGCCGAGATGCGCCGCCGAAACCGCCGCTCGAGAAACCGCCGTAGAACTCCGGCGTGTCGAGCGTATCGCCGGGCTTCAGCGGGTATGCGAAATCGAAGGAGTTGAATCCGCCCGTGATGCGCACCTGCCGGTAGGGCGTCTGCTCGATGGTGATGCGCCAGTTGCCGCTCCAGCCCAGCGCGCCAAACCACACGCGGCCGCTCTCCTCCGTTGCGTCGCCCGGGTCGATGGCGAACCACGGGTTGAAGCCGTGACCGGTGTTGCCCCTGCGGCTCTCCAATACCTTCATGCCTTCGTGGATGGGCTCGCGCACCAGTTGCGTTTCGGCGGCCCATCTGCCATTCACGTAACTAAGCCGATAGCCCGTGCCGGCGGGCATGTACCACGCGGCCGATTGCGCGCTCTCGATCGTCAGCGGATGCACGGTCCCATTGCGCACCGTGGCGGAGCGCCGCACGATGCCGTACTCGGGGTAGACGCGATAGTGCAGCGTCACCTCGATGGCGTCTCGGATATCCTTCAGCACGATGTCGAGATCGTCCCCCGCGATGCGGTGCGAGGCGTACACCAGCACCAGGTCGCGGTCGCCATCCTCGCGCGCGATCTTGAGCGCCGGCTCGTAGTAGCGCGTGCCGCCCCACCCGGGGAACTCTTCGTTCACCAGCATCGGCTCGGGGTCGAAGGACGAGATCTCGCGCACCGGTGCCAGGGCCGGCAGGTCGGCGAGGTTCCACAGCGGCGACCCCCAATACACGTGCCGCAGGGAGCCATCGGCCGCGATTCCCATGGCATAGGAATTCTGGCTGGTGGTCAGCAGGAAGACCTTGCGGTCCTCGGCGAATCGAATGGACTGGGCGCAGAGTGGCAACGCCAGTAGCAGGAGGATGGACAAGCGGCGCATAGCGTTATCCAGTATACCGGCAGGCGGCATTCCCGCGCGGCACGCTGGTGGGTGCGGCGGCCTCTCCTGGCCGCTCGTTCCCACTCGCGGTTCCGGGCTGGGGCGGGCAGCCGGCCCACAGAACCGCGCGCGTCAGCGAGCGGCCCGGGCGGGTGGTGCTCCAACCCTCGTCCGCCGGCATTCCCGCGCCGCACGCCGGTGGGCCCCGCGTCCGCCGCGCCCCCGCTCTGGATATAATTGAGAAGCATTTTCTCCCGAAACCGATGCTGGAGGTGGCCATGCGAAAAAAAGTTACGGTTGTTGGCGCCGGAAATGTCGGCGCGAATTGCGCTCTGCGGATTGCCGATCGGGAACTGGCCGATGTAGTGCTGGTCGATGTGGTCGAGGGTGTCCCACAGGGGAAAGGTCTGGACCTGCTCGAGTCCGGGCCGGTTCAAGGTTATGACGTGATGGTCACGGGCGCCAACGATTACGCGCCCTCGGAGGGCTCGGACGTCGCCATCATCACCGCCGGTTTTCCGCGCAAGCCGGGGATGAGCCGCGACGACCTGCTGATCAAGAACTACGAAATCGTAGCCACGGCCACCGCCGAGGTGGCCAAGCATTCGCCGGAGTGCGTCATCATCGTGGTGACCAACCCGCTCGACGCCATGGCGCAGGCGGCCTACTGGGTGTCGGGCTTCCCAAAGAACCGCGTGGTCGGCATGGCGGGCGTGCTGGATAGCGCGCGCTTCCGGACCTTCATCGCGCAGGAGTTGGCCGTGTCGGTGGAGAACGTCACCGGCGTGGTGATGGGTGGCCACGGCGACACCATGGTGCCGCTGGTGCGGCTGAGCGGCGTCTCGGGAATTCCGCTCACCGAACTGATGGACCAGGCGGCTATCGACCGCATCGTGGAGCGCACCCGCAATGGCGGCGCTGAGATCGTGAAGTATCTCAAGACCGGCAGCGCCTATTACGCGCCATCGGCCGCGGCGGTGGAGATGGCCGAGTCGATCCTGAAGGATAAGAAGAAGGTGCTGCCCTGCGCGGCGTACCTGGAGGGCGAGTACGGCATCGACGGCCTGTTCGTGGGCGTGCCCGTCAAACTCGGCGCCGGGGGAATCGAGAAGATCTACGAGATCCGTCTCACCGACGAAGAGACGGCCCTGCTTCACAAGAGCGCCGGCGCCGTGCAGGAGTTGGTGGACGTGCTCACGGCGCAGCGCGGGTAGGTTGCCCGCGCGGCCCCGAGTTGCGCCAGGTTGGTGCAACTCATGGGCACTGGGGGCTAGGCGCGCTTTCCCGCTACGTTATACTCGGACTAGAAGATACTTATCCATGGCCCGTAACTTGCGGTCCCTTCTGGCCTTTCCGTTGATCGTCGCAGCTTGCGCTGTGTTCGGGGGGCACTACGGATCGCAGGTCGAGGCGGTGGCTTCGGCCGCCGCGGCGGACCCAGCCGCGCCGCCGCCCGAGCCCGATATCGAGGCCTTCGTCCGAACCTACACGCTGGTTTCCCGCAACGCCGCCGACACCGTCAACCCCGGCAAGGCCATTTACAAGGGCGCCATTCCGGGCATGCTGCAAACCCTCGATCCGCATTCCAGCTTCTACGACCAGAAGGATTACAAAATGCTCCTCGAGGACCAGCGCGGCCGTTACTCGGGCGTGGGCATGCAGGTTGGGCCGCGCAACGATAAGACCGTGGTGGTGGCGCCGTTCCCCGGCTCGCCCGCTTACCGCGTGGGGCTTCGTCCTGGCGACATCATTCAGGCCGTGGACGGCCACCTCACCGACGGCCTCACCACCTCCGAGGTGGCCGACATGCTGAAGGGCTCGCGCGGCACCACGGTGGTCATCAAGGTGACGCGCGAAGGATCGCCGCAGCCGCTGACCTTCAGCATCGTCCGCGAAGACATCAACCGCAAGACCGTCTCGGACGCCTTCTGGGTGAAGCCGGGCATCGCCTACTTCAAGATCCTGAGCTTCGGAGAAAACACCGGCCACGAACTGGACGACAACCTGCGGCGCCTGGATGACGGTGGGCTGAAGGGCTTGGTCCTGGATCTGCGCGGCAACCCCGGTGGCCTGCTGAACGAAGCTGTGGATGTGGCCGACCGCTTCCTGCGCAAGGGCCAGACGGTGGTGTCACACCATGGGCGCGCTTCCGCCGAACGCACGCTCACGGCCCGCAACGGCAACCGCGGCCGCAATTATCCGGTTGTAGTGCTGGTCAACCGCTATTCCGCCTCGGCCGCCGAGATCGTAGCCGGGGCGCTGCAGGATCACGACCGCGCCTGGATTCTGGGCGAGACCACTTTCGGTAAGGGGCTGGTGCAAACCGTCATCTCTCTGAAGGACTCGACGGGACTGGCCCTCACCACCGCGCACTTCTACACTCCCAGCGGACGCCTGATCCAGCGCACCTATTCCGGCAAGACGCTCTACGATTACTACTATCACCAGGACGGCAACCCCCGCGACCTGAACGACGTGAAGATGACCGACAGCGGCCGCACCGTCTACGGCGGCGGCGGCATCACCCCCGACGAGGACTACGTCCCCCCGAAACCGGACGCCCTGGAGGCCCAACTCTACCGCACCGGCCTGTTCGAATTCGCCCGCACCTACTTTGCCGGGCACCCGCGCGCGCTGCAGCCGGGGTGGATGCCGGACGACGCGGTTTTCCTCCAGCTCCACGATTTCCTGCTGCGGCGCGACTACCACTTCCAGGAGTCCCAGTTCCAGGACGACCGGCTGTGGATCCGCCGCTACCTGGCGCGCGAAATGTACATCCACGCCTTCAACGTGGACGAGAGCGACCGCGTCTTCGCCATGACCGACCCGGAGGTCGAGCGGGCCGTCGACGCCATGCCGCGCGCCGCATCGCTGGTGGAGGCTGCGCGCAGAGTCGTAGTTCAGCGGATGCGCGGGCGGTAGGGGCGAGGTAGATTGCGTCTGGGGCTCAGCGCGGCCGCTTAGTAGATTTTACAGGGGTGAATGGCCGAGGTCTCCCCGTTTTTGCCCAGGTGCCCCGGGGAGGGGCTGCCCACCGCCGCTTGTGTCCGATTGGGTTAGGCGATGTGTCTCAACGGCCCACTGCGGGCGGCGACTCAATCACCGACAGCAAAAGGCAGAGTACCACAAGAACCGCCAATCCAGCCGCTACCATCATGAGATCCTCCGTAGATCCTTCATTCGTTCTCAATATCGGCAGAGCACGTGAAGGGCCGTAGGGTGGACGAGGCGGTTAATGCTTTTCGCCCGTCTCCGGCGGGGTGGCGCTGGCCGCCGGTTCGGGCGGCCGGCAGGAGTTCAACCTCACCAGGAAGGAAGCCGCCGGGTTCCAATTCGTCCCCACGCGGTGCTCCACCTGGAAGGCCTTCGACCCGGCGTCCGGGCGGACCCTCCAGTCCGGAGCCGGTGCGGGCGGCGCCTTCAGCGCAATCGGCTTGCGGCTTTCCTGTTTGATCGCCCAGCTTTCGCCGCCGTTCGAAGTCTCCAGGAGTTGGTAGCGTCCGCCATCGCCGCCCGCGCCCCGGTCGAGAAGCAACGTGCCCCGGTCCCTGGTTGTAAAGTTGAACCCCAGGATCGATCCGAATCGGCTCTCCGCCTCTTCGCTCAGCACGTCGCGCTGTTTCCAGGTGGCGCCCCCGTCGGAGGAAACCAGCAGGAAGGGCTCTTGCGAGAATGGAAAGAGCACCTGTCCGCCCGCCCAGGCCAAACCTGCGCCCAGGTGCTCGATGTGGTCAAGACCGGCGCCGCGGATGCGCTCGTGGGCTTCGCGCCAGGATAGCCCATTGTCTTCGCTCGCGAGCAGCACCGAAGAGAGCGTCACGGATTCGCCATGGATGTTGCCGGCCAGCAGAACCCGGTTCCCCACGGCCTCGGCGGAAGCTAGTTCGAGGAAAACCGGGCAAGGGGCATCTTCCGTGCAGGACATCCCGGCCCAGCGGATGTCTTCCTCGCCACACTGGAACGGAACCAAAATCGGTTTTCCGTCAGCACCCAGGACCGGTGCCGGGGAAGCCGCCGGCGCTTGCGGGTCCGGATTCGGGGGACGATCCTGCGCGCGCGGTGCCAGGGCCAAGCCCACCATCAGGACCCCGGCAATCCACTTCGCTCGATCTTGCATAAAAGTGCCAAAAATCCAAAAAATATCGCTAACGTGTAACTTCGGCGTACCGTTCGTTCGCCTAAGAAACAAATCCCCGTTACGACTGCGGGCGCACCTACCTATCACCCAAGCTGCGCCCGCTTCTCCACTTCTTCTGGCGCCTCCAGGAGGCCGCTATGTGGGCTACCGCGCCCGAGGCTACGGCACTAATCGTCGAACATTCCATCGAACAGCGCGCTAGTCAAGTAGCGCTCCGCGGAATCCGGCAGAATCGCCACAATCATCTTGCCAGCAAACTCCTCTTGGCTTCCCAGCCGCACCGCCACCGCCACTGCGGCGCCGGAAGAGATGCCGGCCAGGATGCCCTCTTCCCGCCCCAGCCGCCGGGCCATCTCCATGGCTTCCTCGTTGGACGCCAACTCCACGCGGTCCACCACCGAAAGGTCCAGCGTCTCAGGAATGAACCCCGCCCCGATGCCCTGGATCTTGTGCGGTCCCGGCTTGAGCGGTTGCCCCGCCAGGTGCTGGGTGATGACCGCGCTTCCGGCGGGTTCCACGCCCACCGACACAATCTCGCGGCCCCGGTCCTTCTTGAGGTAACTGGCGATGCCGGAGATGGTGCCTCCGGTGCCGATGCCGGAGACCAGCGCGTCCACGGCCCCGCCGGTATCGTCCCAGATCTCGGGGCCCGTGGTGCGCCGGTGGATCTCCGGATTCGCCGGGTTCTTGAACTGCTGCAGCAGCACGAAACGCCGGGTGTCGGAAGCTAGTATTTCCTCGGCCTTCGAAATGGCACCCGCCATTCCCAGCGAACCGCCCGTGAGAACCACGTTGGCGCCCAGCGCCCGCAGCACCTTGCGGCGTTCCACGGACATGGTTTCGGGCATGGTCAGTGTGATGCGATACCCGCGCGCCGCCGCCACGAATGCCAGGGCGATGCCGGTATTGCCGCTGGTTGGCTCGATCAATTCCTGCCCGGCTTTCAGGGCGCCGCGCCGCTCCGCGTCCCAGATCATGGCGGCCCCGATCCGGCACTTCACCGAGTACGCCGGGTTGCGCCCCTCGATCTTGGCCAGGATAGTGGCCTGGGAAGCGCCCACTACCCGGTTCAGCCGCACCAGCGGTGTGTGGCCGATGCTCAGCGAATTGTCGTCGTAAACTCGCAACTCAAATCTCCCAATTCAGTACGAAGCGGTTCTGCTTGTCGGCCCAACTGCGCATCAGGTCCGCGAAGGTAGTTTTGTCGAGTATGCCGGAGATGGCGCTATCCACCTGCTGCCACATGTCGCTGAAAGGCGTTTCGACCCTTCGTTTGGGCCGGCCGCGGCTGGGAGGCGGCGATTCCACGGAGCGCAGCACTTCGCCGATGGTGAGGGAATCGGCAGCCCGCGCCAGCATATAGCCGCCCTCGGCGCCGCGCCGGGATTCCACGAATCCCGACTGTTTCAGCCCGGCCAGGATCAACTCGAGGAACTTCTGGGGTATCTTCTGCCTCCGCGCTATGTCGGCAATCCTGACCGGCTCGCCGGAAGGCTGGCACGCCAGGTCGAAAATCGCCTGCAGAGCGTATTCACCCTTCACGGAAATGTTCATCGGGTCCCTGCCAACGAATCACCTATATTCCTCTAGAGATTGTACCCCGAAAAAAGGTGTCAGACACCATTTCTTCAGACACCATTTTTCGTGGGGCAGGGCCGCCGTTTTCCGCCGGGGAGCGGTGCGAGGGAGCGGAGATAGGCAGGGCGGTGCCCGTTCCGGCACACAAACAAAAGGCGCGCCAGGCGGTGAAGCCGGGCGCGCCAGTCAGGTGCCGTCTTACGGGTTGCTAGAACGATATGCGGAGCGACAGGTCGACGCGCCGGTTGTTGGCCGCCCCGCCGCCGCCGAAGCCGCCGGCCCCGCCGCCGCGGCCACCGCCGCCAAACCCGGTACTGACGCTGGTGGGCTGCAGGAAGTTGGGTGACGTCATATTGCCGCTATACCCGCCGGGGTTGAAGTGGTTCAGGATATTGCTGACATTGACGCTCACGGTGGCGCTGAAACGCCGGCCGCTGGATTCGCCGCCGCCAAAGCCGCCGCGGCCACCGCCGCCGCCTCCGCCCATGCGCATTCCGCCGCCACCACCGCCACGGCCGCCGGGGCCGCCCATACCGCCTCCGCCGAAGCCGCCCGGAGGCATTCCGCCCATTCCGCCGCCGGGGCCGCCCTGGGCCGCCGCGGCTGCGTTAGCTCCCTTCTTGGGACCGAAACCGAACACGCGGTAAACCCGCATGTTTAAGGAAACCAGCCCCGGCATGGTCAGATAGTTCCGGGGAATCAGGTTGCCCAGGCTGCCGGCATTGGTCACCGCCTGGAAATTCCCGTACGGCGTGCAGCGCACATTGGAACTGGTGCAGGACGTGCCGGACGGGGCGAAATCCGCGCGCACGCTCCCGTTGTCGCCGAAAATATCCGTGCCGCCGGTAACATCGTACGGCGATCCGGAAGCCAGGGTGACGAAGGGCGCGAAGCGAACGGCGGCCGGGCCCATCACCGAACCGGTCATCATGAAGTTGTGCCGCCGGTCCATGCTGGAGCGGCCGTAATCCAGGGCGAAGTCGTACGGATTGGTGGGCGAGCCCGGCAAATCCTTGGCATAGCTGAGAGAGTAGTTCCCGAACAGCGAAACGCGCGAGCTGAACCGCGTATTGAAGTTGAACATCAGGATGTTCTGCCGCATGAATCCGCCGCTTTCGAGTTCCGTAATGTGGCCGGCGCCGAAGCCGAACGGGTAGACGCCATTGGTGGCGCTGAGCGGAAGTTCGGGATTGAACGTTCCGGGGAGCGGGGTATTGATGTCCACGTTTTGCGACAGGTGCACGGAGCGGTTATTGGTGTAAGTCAGCGCCACGGTGGTCGTGTGCGGCAACTGCCGTTCGATGCCGATGGCGCTCTGGATGCTGTAATCCGACCGCAGCTTCGGGTCCACAATGCTGATCTGGTTCGTACCCGGGCTGAGCGTGGACAATGCCGGAAGACTCACGGCAAACGTCGGGACACCCGAAACATAAGAGAACTGGTAGAACGTGGGGTTGTAAACGGTGTAGGAGAGTTGGTTTACGCCATTATTCAGAATGGCGTTCTCGAACGCTCCGGTACCGACGCGGTCGTAGAACAGGCCGATGCCGCCGCGGATGACGGTCTTGGTCCGCCCGTTCTTGGAATTGCCGGGAGCCCACGCGATTCCGATGCGCGGTGCTATGTCCTTGTGATCGCTGAGAAGGTTCTGAACCTCATAGCGCAGACCTAGGCTAAGCGTGAAGTTCGGACGCACGCGCCAGTCGTCCTGCACGAACGGACCGGCGTCCCAACGGTGGCCGCTGATATAGGACATCCCGCTCTGGATATTGAACCGCGAAGGCCCGCCGCCCAGTTGCTGGATCTGCGCGGTAGTGAAGCCGGCCTGTTCCAGTTGCAGAAAGAGCTGGTACTGCTGCAGGGAAGTGAGCGTCTGGCTAAGCTGATTACCGCTCGAATCCGTCAGGATGCGATAGCTGGCATCCAAAACCGGAGCAAGGCCGCCGATGAAGCTGAACCCGCCGCCGAATCCCGACTGGTTCTGGCTCCCGTCGCTGTCGCGGCGCACCCGCACTCCGAAGCGAATGGTGTGCACTCCGTGCATCACCGAGGTATTGTTCTGCAGCTCGAAATGGTGGCTCAACGAACGGTCGTTGCCCCGGTCGTTGCCGCCGGTATTAAAGGCGCCGGACACGCTGAGCGAAGGGATCAGGTTGCCCAACGTGTCCGAGTAATTCCGGGTTCCCTGGAAACGCGTCTCGTTTACCACCTTCGGGCTGAGAATGGCCGTCTCGGTGAGCATCAATTCCTGGCTGTTACCCTCGGTGTTGTACGGTATCTGCGACAACGGCGGAGGCAGCGCGGTGCCGCCAAGGCCCGAATTATCGCGGCTGTTGGTGTGCTCTTCGAAGCGCGCGATCAGCGTGTGGTTGGTGCTCAACTGGTAATCCACCCGCGGCCCGATGCTCATGTTGGCGTTGGGTGTCACCAGGGAGGCGTTGTTATACAGAACGTTCAACGGATTGCTGGGATCCACGTAGGTGGCGTGAGTGATGGCGTTGTCGGTAATATCCCGGCGGTTGAAATCGATGGTGAAAGAAGAACGGTGGTTGATGGGGCCGCCGAAATTCGCGCTGAACATGCGGTTGGAGTAATCCGGTTTGTTGGTGGCCAGCGGGTTGCGGGAGTTCAGGACTCCGTTGCCGTAGTTAATGCTAAACCCGCCGCGGAAAGTGTCGGTGCCCGGCTTGGTCAGGATCTCGATGCGTCCGAAGCCCAGCCGGTCGTATTCGGCGGAGAACGGATTGGAGTTGACGCGAATCTCGCGGATGGATTCCTTGGGCGGCAACTGGCCGCCGCTGAAGCCGTCGATGTAAATCTGTCCGCCGTTGGGTCCCGCGCCCGGCCCCGCCAGGGCCTGCAGGGCGTCCGCCAGGTCGTCCGGATCGTCGGGGAGCGCCTGCAAGTCCTCGCCCCGGATCACCAGCTGGGTGGCGTTATTGTCCGCTTCCACGCTGAGGGTGGGGCCGCTCTCGCCCTCTACCATGACTTCCTGCTTCTCGATCTTGAGCGCCAGTTGGATGGGGAACTGCGCGGTGGCGCCCGCCGCCACCGTCACCTGCTTGGCGAACGGCTGAAAACCCTTGACCGAGACGCTCACGGTGTAATCGCCCGCGGCCAGACCGGCGAACGTATAGCTGCCGTCGGCCTGCGTCTGGGCTTTCTGGGCGACTCCGTTTCCGGCGAGCGAAACGCTGACGGCCGGAATTACGCCGCCGGAGTCGTCGGTCAGCGTTCCCTTGACCGTACCGGTCTTCTGTTGGGCCAGCGCGACGGTCGAAATCAGCGCGATGGCGAGAGCCTCTAAAACTGTCCTTCGCAAGTTGAACATACTTCCTCTGGTCTTATTTCCCCTTCGATTTTCCTGCGATCCTGTTGCCCGTGCCGGGCCAGACGGCGCCCCTCGGCAGCGCCGCTACGGCGACCGTCAAATCGACTTCACTCCCCGCCGCCACCGCCGCCGCCGCCCAGGTTCCACCCGCTCATGATGTCGCGGGCCGCCGTCGGCGAGGTGAGCAGCGCTTCCACGCCCGCCACCAGCATCACGGCGGTGACCCGGCCCGGGGCGCTGCCCGCCGTGGTCAGTAACACCACCGGGTCCCCCGGCTTTAACGTGGAGAGTTCGATGGCCGGCGCGCGGTCGAAAACCTGTCCGATATCGCCGCCCCGTCCGCCGCCGAATCCGCGCCCGGCTCCCGGGCCACCGGGTCCGCCTCCGGGGCCACCGGCGCCGCCACGGCCCTGGCCGCGCCCGCCATCACCAAAGCCGGCTCCCGGGTTGACGCGCCGCGCCAGCATGGCCGCAACCATGGGCTCCAGCTTCTTCAGTTGAGAATCCGGATCCAAACGAACTACCACCGGCTTCTTGCTGTCCAGATCCTTTATCTTGACTTCCTTCGCCTGCGCGTCGATGGATTCGATGGTGGCCGAAATGCGCCGGAAAGTGCCGAAGAAAATCCGCTCGGCCGCGATCTTGTCACCCTCGGCGTTCTTATTGCCGAGAACCCGCAACTGGTCGTCGGCCTTCACATCGGCCAGCGCGGCAGGCTTGGCATCGGTGGATTTGAACGAATCCAGAGAGTAGCGCCGCATGTCGGTCTTGTCGGAAAGCTGAACCGCCGCTTCCTTAGACCCCACCTTGACCGTGATCGTCTTGGCCGCCGCATCCACCGCTGTCACGATGCCGCTGGTGCCGCGCTTCACCCAGTCTTCGTCTTCCAGTTTGTGAAGTTGGGCGATGTCGGCTTTGGTCAGAATGTAGACCTTGGCGCCCTCCATGATCTTCTTATCGGCCGAGAGTTTCCCCAGCGCGATCAGCTTGTCGCCCTCGGCAACGGCCTGCAACTCGATGGCGACGAATTGCTTGGGGTCCGTAACGCCGGCCGGCATGCGCAGCAACACCGTGCGGGGGCCGAGCGTGACGGTCACCGCATCGCCCTTCTCCGTGGTCACTGAGATCTGCTTGCTCTGAACGGTGACGCCGGTAACCGCGCCGCGCACCTGGTCGGCGGCTGGCGCCGCAGTCTGTGCCAAGACCGGAAACGCGGCCAGCATGGTCAATAGAATGGAGCTGCGGAGGTTCATGGAGTTCATCGGAAAATGCAGGTGCCTCAGAATTCAGAGGGCGTCCTGGCCAGCCTCAAGGTTACACCGGAGGCGGGCTGTGGTGGGCGATCTAACCGGCAGCGAATCCAAGACTTACAAGGGGCTGGACGGCGCGGAACCTGACCGGCGGGAGAATCGGGGGAGTTCGACAGGAGGGGAGAAGCAGGAAACCGTGGGATGCCGCGCAGGTTTTGAGTGCCTACGCGGCGCCCCGGAACTTGGTGAGAATCTTCGCGAAGCAGTTACTTCTTCGCGGTGTCTTTCTTCGCGGTGTCCTTCACCTTCGTCTTCGTGGTCTTCTTGCTGGTGTCCTTCGCGGAATCAGCGGCGATTGCAACGCTGCCGACGAGGAACGAAAGGCCGAGCATCAGAGTCATCAGTTTCTTCATTTGGGGTTCTCCTTTGGGCTATCGGGACGACTTATCGTCTGGTTGTATAATAGCCAGCCGCACATGAACCGTCCCTTAATCCCCAATTAAAATCGGTTCATGAATCTCATTCACAGACATTTTCGTCTTTTTTCCGGTGCGTAAGGCATTATTCTTCCAAGGCTTGCGGCTAGTGCCGGGGTTTTCGAGGCCGGATTTCGAGATCTCGCCTGCTAGAGTAAAACCGGAGTGAAGAAGCCGGATATCGCAAAACGGATGGCTCGCCGGGCCGGTGTGACCCAGGCTGAAGCCGCGGACCGCCTGGACCGCGTCATACATAGTATTCTGCTGCGCCTTCGACGCGGCCAGGAGGCCAACCTCCCAGGCCTGGGACGCCTCAAGCAATCTCCCGGCGGCGCCGTCTGGCTGGAACCCGAGGAGAAGCCCCTTGGCTAGCCTTTCCGCGCTCGAACAGTTCACCTCCGAGGTGATCGGTGGGTTGGCCGCCGGGAAAGCCGTAGAAATCGACGGGTTGGGAGTATTCTACCCCGACGCCGAGTCCTGGTTCCGCTTCGAACCCTGCACCCTGCCGCAGGTTTTCATCGCCTATGCCAAGGAAGACGCCGCCCTGGCGGGGCGACTGTACGGCGAGATCGAAGCGCTGGGATTCCGCCCCTGGATGGACACCTTCAAATTGCTCCCCGGCCAGAACTGGCCGCGCGCCATCGAATCCGCCATCGAGGTATCGGATTTCTTCGTCGCTTGTTTCTCGCGCACTTCGGCCCGCAAACGCGGAGGCTTCCAGGCCGAAATCCGCTATGCGTTGGAGTGCGCCCGCCACGCCCCCCTCGAGGACATCTTCGTAGTGCCCATCCGCCTGGACGCCTGCCCGGTGCCGCGGGCCATTCAACGCGAGATCCAGTACCTCGACCTGTTCCCCGATTGGGAAACGGGCGTGGCCCGGCTGGCCACTACCTTGCGGGACGAATGGCTTCGCCGGGCCACGGCCTGAGGCGCCCGCACGCGGTCTAGAGCAGCACGCGGAACGTGTACATTTTGCTGGTGCCAGTCGCGTCCGCCGAGGGCGTGGCCGCCAGGATGCCGTACTCGCCGGGCGCGAGCGGCGTCTGCAACACCAGGCGGAACATGTTCTCGCCCACCTTCTCCACGCCGAACGGGATCGCCCCCTTCGCCACGCCGCTCTTCTGATTCACCGGCCCTACATTAAATTCCCGCACCCCGTTCTTGAGCCGCATCGGAAGCAGAATGAAGGAGTTCACCGTCTCTCCGCTGGGCGGAGCCAGGACGATCTCCATGGGGTTGGTGAGGAAATTGTGGCTGCTCGGTCCGGCCAGCGCGCCGTTGAGATCCTTCTTGACGATGCCGGCGCTGGCGATGTTCCTGATCCCGCCGCTGGTCTTCCACTCGACATCCTCGGTCAATAGCTCGAAGTACTCGTTGCCCTTCTTGTAATAGAGTCCGGGCGCCGAGATCGATGTGCGCTGGGTGGGGACGGCAGCCGGCTTGTCGGAACCGGAGGCGGGAGCGCCGGCAGCAGGTGTAGCGGCCGCCGCGGCTTTCCCTTTGGCGAGCATGGCGGCGATGATCTTCTCGGAGACGCTGGCCTCTTTCAGCGCCGCCAGATCGTTGGCGCCTAGCGCGTAGTTTCCGGGTTGTTGCTGGATCACGCTGATAATCAAATCCTCCGTCATGCCGGACTTCACCAGCCTGACGATGCCGTCGTTGTTCATCGGCTCCTGCGCCAGCAGCAGGCAAGTCATGGAAAGGAGGATGAGCCACTTAAACCGGTTTGGTAGCATGGATTTTCCTTTATAGGATTCTCGTCGGTGATCCGGGATTTCCATCTTGGACTTCCGAATCCTATCCAGTATATACCCCGCCAACGCGCGGAGGCCCTCACGCCAACGCGCTACTAGCCTAGCGCTTCCTTGAAAACGCCGGTTATCCCGGCGTGTGGCCGCCATTTGCAGAGGAGCTGCCACGGAACCGCGAGGGTAACCGAGCGGCCCGAGGGCAGCACACTCCGCCCTCGGGCCGCTCGGTTACCCTCGCGGTTCCGCGTGAAGTGCCCGACGTTCCGAAGTGGTTCTGTCCGATAATCGACGGTATCCCGGCCGCGGACCACTAGCATCACGTCACCGCGCGCGGCCCTTTCACCACCGCAGCGCAATTCTCCCGGCGCGGCGCTGTGGGGAACCGGGGCCCAGTTGTTCGAACGGGGGCGTGTGCGGCGGGACGCGCGCGACAGGGCGCCGGGCTCCGAGGGACCAACAGGGGCCGGGCCATGTGTTATTTTCGGGGAGATGCACAGAATCCGGCGGGTACTCATCAGCGTTACCGACAAGACTGGCGTGGCGGACCTGGCGCGCGGGCTGCACGCGCTGTCGGTCGAGATCGTCTCGACCGGCGGCACGGCTCGGCTGCTGCGCGACGAGGGTGTCCCGGTGCGGGACGTGTCCGACCTCACCGGCTTCCCCGAAATGCTGGATGGCCGGGTGAAGACCCTCCACCCAAAAATCGCAGGCGGGCTGCTGGCGATTCGGGCCAACGCCGAACATATGCGGGCCATCGAGGAACACGGGATCGGCCTCATCGACATGGTGGTGGTGAACCTGTATCCCTTCGAGCAGGTGGCGGCGCGCCCCGGCGTCAGCTTCGAGGACATCATCGAGAACATCGACATCGGCGGGCCCACCATGATCCGCGCGGCCGCCAAGAACTTCCAGGATGTGGCCGTGCTGGTGTCCCCCGGCGATTACGCGGAAGTTCTGGCGGAAATGGGCCGCTCGGGCGGCGAGCTGTCGCGCGACACCAAATGGAAGCTGGCCCAAAAAGCCTTCCGCGCCACCGCCGATTACGACGCGGCCATCAGCGCGAAACTGGACGGCATCGGCGCGCCGGCCGATGCCCTGCCCGAGACTCTGCGCATCGCGGCGCCCAAGGCCATGGGCCTGCGCTACGGCGAGAATCCGCACCAGGCGGCCGCGCTGTACGGGAAACCCGGGGCCGGCATTGCCGGCGCGCAACAATTACAGGGCAAAGAGCTTTCCTACAACAACCTGGTGGACCTGGATGCGGCCTGGCAACTGGTGGGCGAATTCGCCTCGCCGGCCGTGGCCATTATCAAACACACCAACCCGTGCGGCGCCGCCGAGCAGGAGTCGCTGCTGGAGGCCTACCGCAAGGCGCAGGAGTGCGACCCGGCGTCCGCTTACGGCGGCGTGATCGGACTCAACCGGACCCTGGACGCAGCGACCGCCGGCGAAATCGTCAGGATCAAGGCGTTCATCGAGGCCATCGCCGCGCCGGATTATTCGCCCGAAGCGCTCGAACTGCTGGCGCCGAGGAAGAACCTGCGGCTGATGCGCGTCTCGCCCGGCGGTGACAGGCTGGTGGTGAAGTCGATCTCGGGCGGGTATCTGGCGCAGACCGCCGACGAGGGGCGGATGGACCGCGCGGCGGCGGTCGTGAAGTCGCGGCGCGCACCCACCGAAGAGGAGTGGACGGCGCTGGAGTTCGCCTGGAAGGTGGCCAAGCACGTGAAATCGAACGCCATCGTGTTCGCGCGGCCGGGGCAGACGGTGGGAGTTGGCGCGGGACAGATGAGCCGCGTGGATTCGGTGAAGATCGGCGCCATGAAGGCGTTGCTCCCGCTGCAGGGAACGGTGGTGGCGTCGGACGCCTACTTCCCCTTCGCGGACGGGCTGGAAGAGGCCTGCCAGTGCGGCGCCACGGCGTTCATCCAGCCGGGCGGATCGGTGCGCGATGGCGAAGTGATCGCCGCGGCGGACCGGCTTGGGGTGGCGATGGTGTTCACCGGGATGCGCCATTTCCGGCACTAGTACCATGACCTCGAGGTAACGTTCCTTTGCCTCGGGCCGCTCGCTCACGCTCGCGGTTCCGTGTGCTCAGACCCAGAACCGCGAGCGTGAGCGAGCGGCCCGAGGCAAAGCGCCAAATCGCGCGGTCGAAGACCTAGAGCCGAGGCGGAGCCGCCGGGCCGGAACGGAGCCGTGAATGTTCGAGGACGAGCGGTTCATGCGCGAGGCGCTCGAAGCGGCGCGGCAGGGCGCGCGCGAGGGCGAGGTGCCGGTGGGCGCGGTGGTGGCCATCGGCGGGGAAGTCGTGGGCCGCGCCTGGAACGCTCCCATCGGGCGCTGCGATCCCACCGCCCACGCCGAGATTCTGGCGCTGCGCCAGGCGGCGGAGGCTATCGCCAACTACCGTCTGGTAGGCGCCACGCTGTACTGCACCCTGGAACCGTGCGTCATGTGCGCGGGAGCGCTGGTGGCGGCGCGGGCCAGCCGCCTGGTTTTCGGCGCCCGCGACCTGCGCTTCGGCGGTGTGCGCAGCAAGTTCCGCGTAGCCGATTCGGATACGCTGAACCACCGGGTGGAAGTGATGGAAGGCATTCTGGGCGTCGAGTGCGTGGAGTTGCTGCGCGAGTTCTTCGAGAAGCGCCGCTGACGCGCGCGGCTCTCGCGCAACCCCGGCGCAACCGGTTACGGCCGCTCGGGGACCAGCCAGTGGGCCAGAGCCTCGTCGATGACGGGAAAGGAGGCTTCCCCCCACCCTTCGGTCGTCTGGACGCGGACCTTGGCGCCGCGGGCCAGGGGAGCAACCGGCGCGTAGGAGATTTCGTGGGGCAACAGCAGGTCCAGGTAGCTGTGGCGGATCAGGTCCTCAACCGCTTCGGGGGATTCCGCCAGCCGGAAGACGCCTCCCGCCACTCGGCAGAAATCCTCGATCCCCTGGTTCGGCACGGTCGAGACCACCTGCAGCTTCACTTGGGCTCCGGTGATGACGGCCGGAGTCAGCTCTTCCGGAGGCGGCGCCACGGAGCCCGACCGGTTGAACAGGATCACCTGGCGCTGGCCAAAGGCCCCCCCGTATTCGGAGAGAATGGCCCGCATCATGGTGTTCCAGAATCCCCCGCAGCGTTCGTCGGCGGGCGGCTGGTTAAACGCTTCTTCGATGGCTTCCAGGCTGGAAGTGAGGCGCGGAGGATCTCCGGTGAGTTGGTTCGCGGCCCCCTCCGCCGGCAGGTATGACTCCAGGCCCCAGAAGTCCGACCTTCGTTTCCAGGTCCGGCAGTTCAGCGCGCCGCGAATCCACGGGTCTTCCGAGGGCGCCAGGCCGCGGGGAAACACGAACACCACCGACATGGGCCGCTGCGGCAGCCAGTCATTGGAGCGGTAGGCGTTGACCGCCTGGCCGCCCTCCGTGATCAGAAATTGCGTGCCCAGCACGGCGGGATACTCGCCGCCGTCTTCGGTAGCCACCACCAGGCGCAGCCGGCGGAGGTTCCGTTTTGGGTTATCCAGGAGCATGCCCGCCATGTGCCAGCCGGCGGCCTGGCGCGTCTTGGCGTGGAATGCCTTGATCCGCCCCAGGGCGGCCAGGGCTCGCGTCCGCACGGGCGGGTGGGCGTCGCGCAACAGCCGGGCCAGGACCTCGGAAAACCGCGGGTCGGCGGCTTCCCCCATGGCCCAGGCCGCGGTGACGCGGAAGCGCTGCGACTCGTGCGCGGCCATGCGGAAGAAATCCGGGATGACGCCGCTATCGCCGATGCGGTGAAGGGCCACCAGGGCGTTGCCCGCCGCCCGGTTGTCGCCGTCGTGCACGGAGGCTTGCAGCAACTCACGGGCCTCCGGCGAATCCAGGCCCCACAGGGATTCGATGGCGTTGGCGCGCACCCGGGGGTCGGTCTCGGCCAGGCGTCCCTGCACCCACTTCGCGCTGCGGGTGCCGTTGCCGATCATCTTGACCGCCTTGGACCGCAAATGCGGGTCGGGGTGCCGCAACAGGCGCAGCAACGACGGCAGGATACGATTCCCGTCGGAGATCTCGCTCAGCACCTCGAGCAGCCGGCCGGCATCCTTGGGCCGCACTCCGGGGTCGTTGGAAATGACACTGTCGGCCAGTCCCTTGGCAATAGCCGCTTCCACCGTGGAATCCACGCGCTGCGCAATGCGCGCCACCACCATCACCTGGTCGTGACCGAGCGCCGGATGGCAAAGCACCGGAAGCAGCAGCCCGTTCTCCGCCAACACCCCAATCAGGCACTGCGCCGCGCGCGTATCGCCGGCGCCATTGAGAACCTGCACCGCAGCCTCGCGGAAGGCGTCGGACCCCACCTGAAGCAATTCGTCAATCAGGCGCCGGCTGGTGACGCCGTCGCGGTCGAAGTCGCGCATCAGCGCGGTCAACTTGCTGACGGTCTGTGTCGGAGACAGAACTGGCACGATCCATAGATCGGTGCTTCGGGCGGCGGACTTTAGGGGGGAATCCGCCAGCCCTCGTTTCCGGCGCTATTTCTTGGCAGGAGCGGCGGCTGGGACCGAGGTCTTAGCGGCTGGCGCCGCCGGCTTCGCGGCCGGGGCCGGTGGAGCGGGCGCCGCGCCTACGCGCTTGATGGTTACGCTAATGAGCTTGGGCGGGTTCTTGGCCAGGTGGCCCACAAAGTCGATTTGCGGTACCCGCGAGATTTCTTTCACCACGCTCTGGCCCTCTACCACCTGGCCGAAGATGGTGTAATCGCCGTTCCATGGCGGAGCGGCCACCTGGGTGATGAAGAACTGGCAGGCGCCGGAATCGATGGTGCCGGTGTTGGCCATGGCCAGCCGGCCGGGCTGATCGAACTTGAGGTCGGGACGAACCTCACCCTTGATCTTGAACCCGCAATCGTGTTCCCCGTTGGCGACCGCGCTGCCGGTCTGGATCATCTGGTCCAGCATGACGCGGTGGAAGCCGATGTTGTTGTAGAGCGGCCGCCGCACCATGGCGCCGGTCTTGGGGTCTTTCCACGCCTTCGTCCCGGTGGCCAGGGCCGCGAAGTTCTTCACCGTATTGGGGGTCTTATCTTCGAACAACTGGGCGGTGATCTTGCCCATCTGGGTATCGAGAATGGCATACAAGCCATCGGGAAGCTGTGGCGCGGCGGCTGGCGCGGCGGGGGGCGGAGCCTGGGCAAACGCGCAGGCGGCCGCGCAAATCAGAAAAGGTAACCGTTTCATGGGGATTCTCCGTTAAGAAGCCATTCTATACGGAACCGCGGCGGCGAAGGGAACAGGTCCGCGCGGATGGCGGCGCGGCGCGCCCGGCATACCACCTGCCCGCAAAGGAGAGACTCACGCTTCCAGGCCGGAAGTCCGATAAGGGACTTGAGGCGTCTTGCGTCCGAAAATGGGCACCATCAATCTCCGCGTCCTGTCTTCGATGGTTTTGGGAAGCTTCGCAGCGGCAATGGCCTGGGCCCAGACTGACTCGGGGGCTAAGCCGTCCGATGACCAGGCGCTGTTCGGCGATCTTCCCAGGGTCGAGGCCGTGGCGCTGCACGCCCAGACGCTGGCGGAAGCTCCGGCCAACGTTACCCTGATCACCGCCGCGGAAATTCGCAAGTACGGGTACCGGACTCTAGCGGAGGCGCTCGAATCGGTACGTGGGTTCTACGTAACTTACGATCATACCTACCACTATGCGGGCGTCAGTGGGATCTCGCTGCCGGGCGACTTCAACACGCGCTTCCTGGTGATGCTGAACGGCCATCCGCTGACGGACAACATCTACGATTCGAACGGATTCTTCGCCCAGGATTTCGGGCTGGACATGGACCTGGTGGAGCGCATCGAGATCATCCGCGGTCCCACCTCGGCGCTCTATGGCTCCAACGGCATGCTGGCCAATATCAACGTGGTTACCCGGTCGCCGGTGGATGGCCATCCGCTGCGCCTGTCGGGGGAAGCGGATTCGGCGGGGGAGCGTAAACTGTCGGCATCGTCCTCCCTCTACCTGGGCAAGGGCGCCAACCTGCTGCTGGCGGGCTCCACGTTTCAGGACACCGGCATCGCGGTGCCGCTTTCCGGCGTGCCCGCGGGGGCGGGAGTATCGAACGCGGATGGAGAACGCGGCTACCACACCTTCGCCAACCTCATCTGGCGCCACTGGAGCTTCACGGCGTATTTCAACAACCGCGACAAGCAGCCGCCCATCGGGTTGGGCACCAGCCTATCCGAGGACCCGGCGCAGCACGTGGTCGACAGCCGCGACCTGGTGGGAGCCACCTACACGCGCCAGGCCTGGGGCGGAGAAATCCGCTGGCAGGCGTTCTACGACCGCTACCGCTATCGCGACCTGTACGACTACCCGGTGGATGGCGAGGGCGTGGTGGGGATACGCGACTACAACCTGGGAGACCAACTCGATTCGCAGTTCACCTACGCAGTTCCGCTGGCGCGGGTGGGCATGCTCACCGCCGGGGCGGAAGGAATCGTGGACCTGCGCGCCCTGCAGTACAACCTGGTGGATGGCGTGCGGCAGAATATCGCCGGCCGGACCAACCGCGGCGGAGCCTTGTTCGCCCAGCAGGAATGGAAGCTCTCGGAGCGTTGGGCCCTGCACGGCGGCGTGCGCCTGGACGAAACCCGCAATTTCGGCCACTTCCTGTCGCCCCGCCTGGCGGCGGTCTACCAGTATTCTCCGCGGACGGCATACAAGGTGGTGTACGGGCATCCATTCCGCAATCCCAGCGCCTTCGAACAGTACTACAACGATGGCGGGCTTTCCTACCTGGCGGCCCCGCCGCTGCGTCCCGAGACCGCGCACACGTTTCAGGGCTCCCTGGAGCGCCGCGTGGGCGGCGGCTGGACGCTGACGGCGACCGGGTTCCACTACCTGATCCAGCATGTCATCGACGCCGTGAGCGATGCCGACGGCGTGCAGCAGTACCAGAATACGGGGAGCATCCATACCACCGGCGGCGAGATGGAAATGTCGGGCAAGTTCTCCGGAGGCATCGAGACCACTGCGAGCATGGTGTGGCAGAGTGCCACGGGAGGCCAGCCGGCGGCGTGGCTTTCCAATTCCCCCCGCCAGCTTGCCAAGTTGCGGATAGGCATCCCGGCCGGACGGCGGCTGTTCGCCTCGGCCGATTGCCAGTACACTTCGGCGCGCGCGGCCGCGCTGGGAGGGCGTTTGGGCGGCTTCCTGTTGACGGATGCGGCCGCCACACTGCGCCTCGGCCAGCGGTTCGATCTGACGGCGGGCGTGCATAACCTTTTCGACCGGCGCTACGAAGACCCGGTCAATCTTACAGTGGACCGGATTCGGGGTGATGGGCGGTCGGCGTTTCTCAGACTGACCGTGAAGGTGTGGGAATGACCGCGGTATGGGCAGCCAACTTTCTCGGGCGTGTCCTGCTGGCGGCGGCTCTGGCGGAGCCGGGCTCGGGCTCGGTGGTGGTGGTCGCGGAGAGCGGAGTGCCGGCATACGGCGAGGCGGTGGAGGGGTTGACGGGCGGACTGGGCCCCGGTGTGGCAAGGGTGGTGGATTTGCGCGGCACGGATGCGGCGGGCGATCTGAAGCGGTCGCTCGAAGCGCGCGAGACGCGGGTTGTAGTAGCCGTGGGAAGCCGCGCGCTGGCGGAGTTGCGGGCGCGCCGCACGGGGCTGCCGGTGGTGGCCACCATGGTGCTGCGCGGTGCGCAACCGGAAGGCGCCGGGCAGATCGATCTGGACGTTCCCCTAGGCGCGCAACTGGCGGCCGTGCGCGAATTGCTACCGCGGGCATCGCGGGCGGGAATCATCCGCAACCCGGAGCGTTCGCGCTTCTCCGCCGAGGCCCTGGAAAGCCAGGGGCGGAAGGAGGGCTTCGTCCTGGTGGTGGCGGATTGCGACGGGCCCGCCCGGTTGCTCAAAGTCGTGAGTTCGCTCAAGGGCAAGGTGGACTTTCTGCTGTGCCTGCCCGACCCGGATCTCTACAACGCGGCCACCATTCAGCCGCTGGTGCTGGCGGCCATCGAGGACCGCCTGCCCATCGTGGGGTTCTCCCCGGCGTTCGTGCGGGCCGGCGCCGCCGCGGGGGTGTATCCCGATTACCGGGCGGTGGGGCGGCAGGCGGCGGAGATGGCCATGCGCATCGCGCGCGGAGAGGGCGCGGGCGGCGAGGAGTATCCCATCCGGCTGCACGTGGCCGTCAACCAGCGGGTGACGCGGTTGCTCGGCCTGGACCTGCGGATTCCCGCCGGCACGGAGGTCTTCCGATGATAGGCGTATTCCGCAGCAGCCTGTCGAGGCGAATGCTGTCCGCCAACGTGGCGCTGACCGCCGTGTTGGTGGCTGGCTTAACAATCCTGTTCCTGTGGACCTACAGCCGCGATCTGGAGCGCCAGATCGCCGGGCGGGCGCAGGCTCTGGCCGGGTTCCTGGCGGGACAGAGCCGCTTCGCCATGCTGGTGGGCGACCGCGGCGAGCTGGAGCGGATCGCCCGCAACGCGGTGGCCTCCGATGAGGTGTTGCTGGTGGAACTGACGGACGGCGAGAGCGGCCAACCGGTCTCGGCCGCGCGGCCGGGCTTCCAGCGCCAGGCGGGGGACTGGGTGGAGGCAATCGAACGGGTTGCCCGGCCCGAGGCGGTGGAACATATCGGCTGGGAAGCCGAAAGCCGCACGCCCGCGCAACTGGGCACGGTGCGGATTCTGTTTTCCACTGGGAGGCAGCACGCCGCGAGGGCACGCGTGGCCTGGATCACCGCCGCCATGGCTGTGGTCTGCCTCCTGCTGGGAGCGGCCCTGCAGGCCCTGCAATTGCGGGCCCTGCTGCGGCCGCTGCGGGCGCTCACCGAGTTCACCGGCCGGGTGGGGGAGGGGGACTCGAGGAACGGGTGAAGGTGGGGCGGATGGACGAGGTGGGCCGCCTGGCGATGGCCTTCAACCGAATGGTGGAGCGTCTGGGGGTCACGCTGGTTTCCAAGCGGGAAGCCGAGGCCGCCAACGCCGCCAAGGGGCGGTTCCTGGCCAACATGAGCCACGAACTGCGGACGCCGCTGAATGCCGTGATCGGCTACAGCCAGTTGCTGCAGGAAACCTGCCAGGACCGCGCCATCGAGGGGCTTTCCCACGACCTGGAGAGGATCGAGCGCTCCGGCGCCATGCTGCTGCAGCTGGTGAACCAGGTCCTCGAGTACTCCCGGACCGAGGCCGAGCGGGTACAGTTGTGCGCCGAAACCTTCGACGCGCGCGCGGCGGTGGAGGACGTGATATCGAGCGTGGCTCCGCTGGCCGCCCGCAACCGCAACCGCATGAGCGTGGCCGGGGAGCCGGGGCCGTTTCCGGTTTCGACCGATCCCCTGCGGTTCCGCCAAAGCCTGTTGAACCTGGTGGCCAACGCCTGCAAGTTCACCGAGGACGGCGACGTCACGGTGGAACTGCGGCACGAGCCGCCGCCCATGGAGCACTGGGTTGCCGTGAGCGTGCGGGATACCGGGATTGGCATCAGCGCCGAGCAGCAGGGACGGCTGTTCGAGGCATTCACCCAAGCCGATGCCTCCACCACGCGCAAGTACGGCGGCACGGGGTTGGGACTGGCCATCAGCCGGAAGCTGTGCCGTCTGATGGGTGGGGACATCACCGTCGAAAGCCAGCCCGGCCAGGGCTCCAATTTCACCATGAGGCTGCCGGCGCGCCTTCCGCGCCAGCCCGGAGAGGAGGATCATGCCCGTGCAGAAGCGGTTGCTGGTGGTCGATGACCACGAACTGAACCGCGATATGCTGGCCCGCAGGCTGACGCGCAGCGGATACGGCGTCAGGGAGGCCGGCTCCGGGAAAGAGGCGCTGGAGATTCTGGCCAACGAGCTCATCGACATGGTCCTGCTGGACGTGATGATGCCGGGGATGAGCGGCCTCGACGTTCTACGGGAGGTCCGCAAGACCCGGCCGGCGTGGGACCTTCCGATTATCATGGTCTCCGCCCTCCAGGAAAGCGAGGGGGTGGTCGCCGCTCTGCGCTTCGGCGCCAACGATTACATCGCCAAGCCGGTTGACTTCGCCGTGGCGCTGGCCCGCATCGAAGCCGGGCTCCGGCTGGCCGCCAACGACCGGGAACAGCGGCGCCGCATGGAGCTCTACCGTCTGGCGTCGGTGGCCAGCGACCAGGGCCTTTGGGACTGGGACTTTCCGGGGGGCGCCATCGAGTACTCCGAACGTTGGAAGGAGATGCTGGGGTTGTCCGCGGGCGAGGTTTCCAGCGCCCCGGAAGAGTGGTTCGGCCGCATCCACCCGGCCGACCGGCCGAGGGTGGAGAATGAAGTGCGTATCCACCTGGACGGCCGCGCCGACCTCCTGGTGTCGGAGTATCGAATGCGCCACCGCGACGGGAGTTGGCGCTGGGTCGAAAACCGCAGCGCCACGGCCCGCGACGAGAACGGCCAGCCCACCCGCCTGGTGGGATGCCATACCGACATCACCGTCCGCAAGACCGTCGATCCGCTGACTGCCCTCCTGAACCGGGTATGGCTGGAGGAGGAACTACGCGACCTGGAGGATGGCCACCAGCCCGCGGCGCTCCTGCTGTTCTCGCTCGACGGGTTCGAACAGGTCGAAGCGAGCCTCCCGGCTGGAGGCGCCGGACCGTACCTGGCGGCCCTGGCTGGCCGGCTGCGCTCGTTCGCGGAAACCACGGCTCCCGGGGCGCGGCTGGTGCGCGCGGCCGAACACGAGTTCGCGGTTTTGCTGCGCGGGGTTGGCTCGTCCGGGGAGGCCGGGAAACTGGCCACGCGGATTCAGGCGGCCCTCAACGAGCCGGTGGTTCTGGACGGGCATAGCTTGTTCGCCGGAGCGCATGCCGGCGTGGCCGTCGCCTCGCGCGGGGAACGGCCCACCGCCCTGCTGCTCGACGCCCACGCCTCTATGCGCCACTCCCGCGAACAGGGAGCCCTCGCGGTCGAGGTCTTCCATAAAGGGATGCGCGCGCAGGATTTGGAGGATCTCCGGCTGGATGCCGACCTGCGGCGCAGCCTGGAGGAGGACGCCTTCGTGGTCCACTACCAGCCCAAGGTTTCCATCGAAGACGGCGCCATACGCGGTTTCGAGGCGCTCCTCCGCTGGCGCCGCTCGGCCGCCGGGCTGGTCCAGCCCGAGCACTTCATCCCCCGCGCGGAACGCACCGGGCTGATCGTCCCCATCGGCCGGCACGTGCTCAGCCGCGCCTGCCGGGACACCGCCGAGTTGCGGCGCCAGTTCCCGCACGTCACCGTCAGCGTGAATGTCAGCGGACGGCAGTTCGCCGAACCGCAACTGCTGGACCACGTGCGGGAGGCGCTGGAGACTTCCGGATTGCCGCCCGCCGCCTTGCGCCTGGAAATCACCGAGACGGCGGTGATGAAAGACCCCGACAGTGCCCTCGACACGCTGCACCGCATGCGGGAGATGGGCGTGGGATTGAAGCTCGACGATTTCGGAACCGGCTATTCCTCGCTGACGTACCTGCACCGGTTCCCCTTGGACACTCTCAAAATCGACCGCTCCTTCGTGATGCGGCTGCCGGGGGCGGCGGAAAGCGTGGCCATCGTGCGGGCCATTTTAACGCTGGCGCGGTCGCTGCAGATGGACGTGGTGGCTGAAGGAGTGGAAACCGCGCGCCAGGCCGAAATGCTGCGTTCCATGGGTTGCGAGTACGGCCAGGGATACTGGTACTCGCGGGCGGTCGACCTGGCCACCCTGCGGGAGTTGCTCGCCGGCCGGATTCTGCCGCGGCCGGAGCGTTCCACCTCCACCTCGCCGGACGTGCCCGACCGGATTGTCGCATGAGACTGCCATGACCAAACTACTTCTGGTGGAGGACGACGAGTTCAGCCGCGACATGCTCTCGCGGCGCTTGGAACGGCACGGCTTCGAAATGGTGGTGGCGGCCGATGGACGCGAAGGCGTGCAGGCCGCGCGCACCCACCGCCCGGACCTGATCGTCATGGACCTCGACATGCCCGTGATGGACGGATGCAGCGCCATCCGCGCCCTGCAGAACGACCCCCGCACGTTCAAGATCCCCATCGTGGTGCTCTCCGCGCATTCCTCCGAAGAGGAAGTGCACGCAGCGATGGCCGCCGGCTGCCGCTGTTTCGAGACCAAACCCATCGTGCTCAAGAAGCTGCTGGAGCGCATCCACGACATCCTGAAGGCCAATGCGGCCGATCCGAACTTGTGAGTGCGGGTTGGCGCGGCCGGAAGCTGCCTGGCTGGGCGTGAGCCCCAGGGGTTGGCTGCGCCCGAGTCCGGGGGGCGCGTGAGTCCGGGCCGGCGCTGCCGGAAGGCCGGTTGGCCGCGAACGCCCCTAGCGCTTCTCCGCCGTCGCGGCGCCCACGCGGCCGGGGTAATACCCGTCGCGCGTCAGCGGCTTGATGCCCGGCAGCGAGGGGATCTCCACCTTGATGCGCCGGTACTCCTTCTGCTTGGCGTCCCGATCGAAATCCGGCGTGTAGTGCAGCACGTACTGGGTGGTGATCTCGGCCGAAATGGCGCTGATCGCCTTGATGATGTTCGACGAAATCTCCGACGCATACCCACCCGTGCCCACCGTCAGCGCATAGTTCCCTTCATCGGAAGGCGTGGAAAGGTAGCCGGAAACGTTCTTGTAGAGATTGTTCAAAGGATACTCGGGGTGCCCGCCGGTCTCCGCGGTCAGCCGCACCAGCACGTCCTCGTCGGGATTGGCGAACCCGAAGCTCATCGTGCTGATGGCGAAGATGGTCACCTGGTTGCGCTTGGCCAGTTCCAGCACCTCGGCCTGGGTTCTGGAGCTGGCGGTGTCGTGGCCGTCGCCGATGACGATGATGATGCGGCGCGGCTCGTAGGGCTCGCCGGGCACCAGCGTGCGGTCCGTGCACGCCCGATAGATGGCGTCGAAGAGCGCGGCGCCGCCGCCCGGCTTCATCTTGGCCACCTCCTCGGCGATCTTGTCGGAGTCCTTGGTGGTGTTCACCAGCAGCTCGGCCTTGTTGGAATACCCAATCAGGTAGCCGGTGTAACGGGTATCCCCTGGTAGCAGGTTCCACACCAGCTCGCGCACGGCCTCTTTGAATTTGTCCCAGTGGATGCGCATGTTGCTGCTCTGGTCCACCAGGAAGCCCACCACGATGGGTTGCTTTTCGGTGTGGCTGAAGAAGGTGATGCGCTGCGGCTGGCCCTCGTCCAGCACGCGGAAGTCGCTGGCCACCAGGTTGGAGATGAAGCGGCCCTTCTCGTCCCTCACGGTGACGGGGAGGATGATTTCCTCCGCCTGCGTGCGCAGGGTCAGGATGTCGTCCTGCTTCGCGGCCGGCTCAACGGGCTTCTGCGCAGGTTGAGCGGAGGGGGCGGCGGCCGGCTCGGCGGGCTTCTGGGCCTGGACCGTGGGCGCGGGCGGTGGCGCGGGCGGCTTGGCCGGAGCCCCGTTCTGCTGGGCCATGGCCGGCACACAAAGCATGATGCCGCCAGAGACGGCTATCGGAAGAACGCGCTGAAAAAGACGATAAGTGGCCATGGCTGCCTGGCTTTCATTTTACCGCGCGCCGCCGCCGCGAAGGTGTGCCTCTATTTCACGGCCACCGCGTCCACCGCGAACCCCGCGTCCATCGAGGTCAGCCCTTCGAAAACCAACATACTTCCGGCCGGCGGATGGTCCCGGTCGAACACGTCGTGGCGCGCCAGGCGAATCTGCGCGGCGATGGATTGCGCCAGCGGGTAGCACCCCACAAAAGCCACCTGGCGCATGGAACTGCCCGATTGCTCCAGTTCCTTCCCCAACCGCTCAAATGCCAGGCGGGCATCCCCCGGTTCGAATCCGAAGGAGACCTGGGTGCCGGTGAGCACCACGCGCCCCGCACCGATCAGCGCGATCTGCGATTGGCCCGGTTCCGCGTCCGCGGCGCTAGCGGCCACCGTGCGCAGCGGTCCCGGATCGGCCGAGAGTCGCGCCACGGCTTCGCACGCCACCATAGACCGCGCCGGAGTGCGCTGTGGTTGCACGTAGTTGGCCGCGGCGCGGGGGAACTCGCGTTCCACCAGGGCGCGGGATGCCGCCGCATCCGCCAGCGAGCTGACGAAGCAGGTGACCCGCACCACGTCGCCGGGGGAAGCTCCCGCGGCGCGCACCGCCGAGCGCAGGCCGCCGATCGATTGCGCCATCAGCGGCCCCACCGGGTCCAGCGGATTCGCGGACACCGCCACCTGTCCGGACACGAATGCCAGGCCATGCGGGTTCAGCTTCCTGCGGGACGAGCCGATGGCTTCGAGCACAACCTGCGCTCCGTCCAGCGGAAGGCCCCCGGCGCGAATCAGGCTCAGCGCCGGCAGCGGTCTGCGGCGTTCCGTGAAGATATCGCTCACCAGGTCGCGCACCCGCCGCACGTCGCCGGGGCCGGAGACGAAGGCGCGGATTCTGAGGATGGTGTCGCTTCCGGCGCGGCTCTCCAGCGCCCTGACGGCCGTGCGGATCTGCTGCGACAGAAGACCCTTGGCGGAGAGGGGCGTCACATAGAACGAGAGCCGTTGCGCTTCCCCCTCCACCACTGCCGGCAGTTCCCGGGGGAGTTGCAGCGTCTGCGTCTGGTCTTCCTTTTTGGTCTTCTGGGGAGGCGGAGCCGTGGCCGCGGCGGCGGCGATGGCTGCCAGCATACAAACCAACCCACCCCAGGCGATCCCCGATCGGCCCCAAACGCGCCGCAAGCGCATAGAATATGGATTGTAGCAAAGAGGCCCGATGACACCCGACGCTCCGCCGCCACATGTTGCAGGACCCGTCCGCCGAGGCGCCCGTGTCCGCAAGAGAAGAAGACGCCACGGCATTCCGCGGGTGTTTCAGGACCTGGTGCTGCCGGTGCTGCTGGTGGGCGCCGTGGCAGCCATTTTCGGGGTCCGTTACCTGTCCCGCCTGGCCACGCCGGAGAAGCTGCCCGGCTACATCGTCAGCTCGCAGACGCTGACGCAGGAGTACTTCCAGTTCGAAGGAAGATCTTTGCGCGACCTGGGGATACAACAGCAGTTCGAGCAGGCCACGGCCCTGGCCGGCCGCGGAGATTACAAGGGGGCCATCCACCTTCTCGAGGGAATCTCGAAGGATTGCGCCGTGCCGGTGATCTTTCAGAACCTGGGCGTGTTGTACGCCCATATGAACGACCACCGCCGGGCGCTGGACGCCTTCCGCGAGGCCCTGGCGCGCGACCCCAACTACCCTCCCGTGCATCTCAGCCTGAGCACCCTGCCGGGCTTCACCGTGCACGAGGCCGACCCGGTGACCGCGGAAGTGGAACCCAACGACACCAGCGCCAACGCCAACCTGATTTCGCTCGAGGTGCCGGTGATGGCCGAGATATCCTCCCCCAGCGACGTCGACTATTTCCGGTTCAGCGCTCCGCGGGCCCCGCGCGACGTGCTGCGGATCGAGATTACCAACCAGTCGCCGGCCCTGGAACTGCACCTCAGCGTCAGCGACGAAGCGGGGCACCCCACCGGCGAAAACGCCGAAAGCTCCGATGCGGGCGCGGGCCTCACCCTGCTCATCTCGCCCAAACCGAACTCCACCCGCTACCTGCAGGTCATGGGGAAGCACGGGTTCACGGGGCGTTATTCGCTGCGCGTCTCGCCCACCAGGGCGTTCGACCGGTATGAGCCCAACGACGACATCGCCTCGGCCTTCACCATTCAGACCGGCCAGATGATTCAGGCCAACATCATGACGGCCGAGGATGTGGACTTCTACTCCTTCACCACCGAGGAAGCCGGCAACCTGACGATTACGCTGGTGAGCCAGTCCGAAACGCTTCTCCCCGCGCTGGCGATCTTCGGGCCTGACGCGCAACCCATCGGCTTCGCCGTGGATGCCACCGAACAGGGCCAGCGGATCACCCGCTCGCTCGACGTGGCGGAGAAGACGGTCTACTACATCCAGGTCTGGGGACGGGCGGGGTCCGCCGGCTCGTACGCGCTGATCGTGAAGTAGATGCGGCCCAGCGGGACCCCTCAGCCGGGGCGCGACCCCTCGCAGATCGGTTTCGGCCTACGACAACCGGGAAAACCCTCGCGCCCTTGGTCACTTCCTTACGTGACCCAACGATCCCCCGTTTCGGTTGCCGAGTAATACGGCTTGACGCGTGAGTATTGCGCGCGTCTCTTCGGCTTCTCTTCCAGCCCGCCCTATTTGCTGGCTCGGCTGCGTTTGCGGGAGTCGTCCGCGCCGGATGATGCGCGAGCCCTTTCCGGCGGGCGCGACCCTCCAATGCCGTCGAGGATCAGGGCCGTGAGTTGCTCGGCGAAATCGCTTGGCAACTTCATCTCGACGTCGGCCAAAATAGTCAGATAGTACAAGAACAGTGGACCGGCGATCATCGCGCACGTAACATCGGTTGACGTGTCGGACCGCAGTTCTCCGCGAGTCCGTGCCCGCTCCACAATCGCGCGCAGTTGCCCAAGCCGTGGAGTGAGCAGGTGTTCGCGATACGATGCCATCAGTTCGGGGCAGCCGCTTATCTCTCCCATGGTTCTCATTAGTAGTTTGGCCGCCGATTTCGCGCCGCTCGAACCGGTCGACTGCCGGACCAAAAAGCGAATGTCGCCTTGCAGACTACCCTGGTCTACTGGAGTCCTGGTTTCTTTCAGAATCTGGAATACTTCCGCGGTTACGGCGAGCTTGGAACTCCAGCGCCGGTACAACGAGAGCTTGCTCACTCCTGCCCGGGCGGCAATCGATTCCATACTCATGGCGTGATACCCGCGTTCCACGAACTCATCGACAGCCGCCTTTGCCAGAGCCCGATCCACCGCCCCGCTCACTGGTCGTCCCCGCCGGCGCGCGGGAACAGGTTGTTCAGGCGTCTTGTCCACTTTCCGCTTTTTCATTCTGTCTTTCCGCCCAGCAACGGTCATGGCTCACACCGTTTGCTTTCGAGCGCTGAATGTTAGGACCGACCCGCATACCTCGGGACGGAAGTCCTCGAATTTGCAACCGGCAAGATACCGTTCCATCTCCGGAAGCTCGAACACATGCAGTCCGTGATTCCTGAGACTCCAGTCGCGAACCCGGCGATACTTCAGGATGCCTGCGTCCCCCGCGGTAAACGTGAAGACCGAGAGTATCCCCCCGGGTTTCATGACGCGCGCCATTTCACCGAGCGCGGCCGCGGTGTCCGCGAACAGATGTAGCGATCCGCAGCAGATTACGGCATCGAAGAACCGGTCTTCGAATGGAAGAGCCTCCACTCGCGCGCGGGCGAAATGCATGTTGGCGATCCCTTCCCTTGCCGCATAAGCCGCGCCCTGCCGTAGCATTCCTCTGGACACGTCGATTCCGTAGACCTCTCTCGAGCCGGAGGCGACGCGCCTCCCGAAGGTGCCCGGACCGCAGGCAACGTCCAGCACCGGGCCATTCGCGGATTGCACGTTGCGGCACATCTGGCCGATAAGCCGCGGCAGAGAGGGACTTCGCAACCCGCCGTAAACGGCGAGTACAACCGGGTACCAGAGATTCGTCTCGTAGATGCGCGCCATCTTGTCAATGGCCGTCATTCTCCTGAGCTCCGGGTCCTGGCTCTGCGAAAGCTCTTCCGCCAGAAACTCGGGGATGCCCTGTCTGGTCGCGTATGTTTGCGAACAGGCTTCACAGTGCAGCGCACCGTCTTCGCGGCGTAAGGGCTTCCTGCATGCGGGGCACACATAAACATCCAGCCCGCCCACCGCGGTCTTTTCCGTCGCCAACATGTCTGCAACCTCCGGATATTTATTTAGTGAACGATCTCGTTCACTAAATCAGCATAGCCGGTCTCACCGGCCGCGTCAACATGTCTGCCTCTTGATTACGGCACTACGGCACTCTGCGCGTCCGGTTCCAACCTCGCCCGAGAGAATACCCCATCGCACCGGCAATCCTGCACCCCTGGCCCGACACGGCCGTGCTATGATTCGGCTTCCGGGACGCCCCATGTACAACCCATTCATCGAGAATCCTGCGGACATCCCGGACGAAGTGCTGGCCTCCCAGGCCCAAGCCGGGGACCGTGGCGCGCTTGAGATTCTGGTCGTCCGCCACCAGCCGTGGATCTACAACATCGCCCGGCGCATGCTGTGGCTGCCGGATATCGCCGAGGATTGTACCCAGGATGTGCTCATCAGGATGATCAATGGGCTGCCCGGGTTTCAGGGCGGCAGCCGGTTTCGAACGTGGCTGTACAGCATCGCCGTCAACCACTTGCTCAACGTCAACAAGGGGTCTGGAAGCGCTGTGGAAGCCGCTGCCAGATTGGCGCACTCCGGCGCGGAACCGGATATCCCCGGCTGGGATCCGCCGGATCCCCGCACCGTTCCCGAGCCTCTGGAAATCCTGGTCGAGGAAGCCAGGATCGGCTGCATGGGGGCCATGCTGTTGTGCTTCGACGCTCTACAGAGGATGGTCTACACGCTCGGCGAGATCTTTGGTGTCGACGATGCCATGGGGGCCGAGATCCTGAACGTGACGCCCGCGAATTTCCGTCAGACCCTCTCCCGCACGCGCAAGGATTTGCACAGCTTCATGCACGGCCGGTGCGGCTTGGCGAACCAGACGAATGCGTGCCGCTGCCAGCGCAAGACCCGCGACCTGATCCAGCGCGGCCAGGTGGACCCCTCCAATCTGCGATTCACCGATGTTTACCGCCAGAAAGTTCGCGATGTGGCGCCGGGCCGCCTGCGCGAGCTCATGGACGCCCAGGACCGGCTCTCGGCCGAACTCTTTCGCGCCGAACCGTTCCTGGATGTCCCCGCGAAACTGGAGATGGTTCGAAATGCGCTCGCGGGCGTTCCACTCCACTCTCCCGCCTGAAATTTCTTTCGCGCCCCTTGTCACACTGCCCCACGCCGAGTTGTCTCATTCAGTAGGCGTTGACAGAACGCGGAAAGAGGAGACAATCTTGACGACAAGATCGATGATGGGGATGGTGTTGCTCGCCGCCGCGGTTCTCGCGGCTCAGGATAAGCGCGAGACGCCTGTCGACACCGGCGCGTTGGCGGACTTTCTCGTGAAGGCCAAGAACGAGGGCTACGCTAGCGGCGGCCAGAGCCGGATCCGCAAGCTCGGTGACGGCGGCCTCGAGGCTTCCTTCACCAAAGCGCCATTCAGCTACCGCGACCGGTGGTACGGCGAGTCGGCCTTTTCGGGCGAGGAGGTCGTACACTTCCGGGGCAAGGCCGTCTGGAGCATGAACTTCCACGGTGCCGTCTCCAAAGACGCACAGGTCCCAGCGGAGTTCGCGAAGTTCCACAAGAGCGCGTTAAGGCGAGTGACGGCCGCATCGCCGTTTCGGGGACCGCTGTTCCACCAGGAAGGCGAACTCGTGTACATCAACGACGTCACTGGGTCCATTCAGGAGTTCTCCGGTGTGGAGCGAGTTCTGTTCCGGAGCCGGGAGATCTTCCGCCTCGTCTACCATGGGGGGCTTCTCCAATAGCGCTGGGGTTGCGCCGCGTGTCACCTTTCTCCGCAAACCGCATCTTTGGTGGTGACATGGAAGTTACAATTCACCACCTCGGTAACGTTCAGTTTGAAGCCACCACGCGCGGGCATCGCCTGGTGTGCGACCAGCCGGCAGAATCGGGCGGCGCCGATTCGGGCATGACGCCGCCGGAATTCCTGCTGGTGTCGCTAGGCACCTGCGCGGGCTACTACGCGGCCGAGTACCTGAAGGCCCGCAAGATCCCCACGACCGGCCTGGAAATCAAGGTGTCGGCCGAAAAAGCGCTGCAGCCGGCGCGCCTGGACGCGTTTCGCATTGAAGTGACCATGCCGGGGATCGATACGCGTCATGAGGAGGGTTTGTCGCGCGCGGTTAGCAAATGCCTGGTGCACAACACTCTCAAGGGCACGCCCACCATCGAAACCGTGGTGCGCACCATGGCCGCCGTGTAGACCCGCTAAAATAGCGGTTTGGACCCCCAAGAGGAAACCAGCCTGGCGCGCGCGCTGCTGGCCGGCGAAGCGGACGCCTTCGACCGGTTCGTGGAGCATTTCCGCTCGCGCATCTTCCACTACAGTTGGCTGATGTGCGGCCAGCCGGAAGACGCCGAGGAAGTGGCGCAGGAGACCATGCTCAAGGTCTTCGAGAGCTTCGCTTCCCTGCGCGAGCCGGAGCGTGTGCGCCCCTGGGTGTTCCGCATCGCCAGGAACGCCTGCCTGATGCAGCGCCGCAAGAGCGTTTTCGCGCCGGCGCGCGAGTTGTCGCTCGACGAGTTGCCGCCCACCGCCGAAGCGGCCGACGAGGCCGACCCGCCCGACACCGGAATGCTGCGGGCCGAACTGCGCGCCGTGCTGGACCGCGCGATCATGGAACTGCCCGCGGCCTACCGGCCGGTGGTGGTGCTCCGCGATATCGAGGAGCTCTCCACCGAGGACACAGCCCAAATACTGGACCTGACCCCGGATGTGGTGAAGACCAGGCTACATCGCGGCCGGGTGGCCATGCGCCAGAAGCTGGATTGCTACGTGAACAACCACTGCCTGGAGGACCAGCCCAGTCCCAATCCCGCCCCGTTGAGCGCCGCCGAGCGGGAGACGCTATTCCGGGCGTGGCGGAAGCGGTAGCCGCGGCGAGGCGAGCCCGGCTCAGAAGCGCAGGCGGACGCCGGCTTGCAGCGCCCGCGGACCGCCGACCTGCAATGCCGGCGCCAGGCCGGACGCCGGGCCCCCCGAACCCAGATACCCGTTCAGCATGGATGCCGGATAGCCGAATGCCGGGTCAGTCAGAAGGCTGCTGGGGTTCCCGAAATTCGGATGGTTGGTGAGGTTGAACGCTTCCATGCGGAACTGCACTGCAACCCGCTCCGAGGCGTGAAACTCGCGCTGCAAAGCCGCGTCGATCTGCCACATCCCCGGACCGGCGAACCCGTTCCGGCCGGTGTTCCCCTGCATCCCCGCGGGCGGGGCGCTGAACGCCACGGCATTCAACCGGCGTCCGCCGGCCACGCCGGGATCCGGGATCCACAGAGGCTGGCCCGGAACCAGGCTGGCCCGCACGTCCGGCGACTCCACGGCCAGCACGCTGAAAGGGAATCCCGAGCGCGCGCGGAAGATGCCGTCCAGCAGCCAGCCGCGCAAGTGCGGTAACTGGTAGGCGACGGCGGCAAACGTGGAGAGCCTGACATCGAAATCGGAATTGCCGCGGCCTGCTTCCGGGAGTAGGCCCGGCAACGCGGTGGTGTTGGCGGGGACCGCGTCGTTGGAAACGTTGTCGATGGAGTGGGCCCAGGCGAACGACGCCATAACCTGCAATCCGGATGGCAGGTGGGCGCGCGCCTGGGCCTGCAGCGCGTGGTAACGCGAGAAACCCTGGTTGGTGACCGCCTGCACTTCGCTCAGATCCTCGCCCAACAGAAGGCGGCGCCCGGCGGCGCCGACGTAGGAGACCGACAGCAGCCAGTGCCTGGCGAGCGTCTGTTCCACGGTGGCATTCCAGCGGAGGGTGAAGGGCGTGCGGAAATCGCGAGCCAGTGCGTAGGTGGGCGGGCCCATACCCTTTACGGTGGTAATGTACTGGGGCGGTCCGAAGGGATTCGGGATGGCGTCGATTTCAGTGACCGGCCCGGCCGCGGCGCCACTCTCGACCGCGGGGCCGAAGCCCAGGTCGTAGTACGTCCCCAACGCGGCGCGCAGCACCGGCCCGCGGTTTGCCGAGGGCCGGAACGCCACGCTCAGTCGCGGCGCGAAGTGGTTGTAACCGCTCTTCCAGAGATCGTGGCCGTCGGCCGATGCGGCGACATCCCCGGTCCCGCCGCCGGGCGGCACGGAGGCGAACAACCGCTGGCCACCCGCCGCCACGGGCGGTGGATTGGATTCGTAGCGCACGCCGCCCGAAAGCGTCACCCGGCCGGAGACCTTCCACACATCCTCGGCGAACAGCGACAGGTTGTGCAGGTGGAAGGCGGCCGGCGCGAAGGGAGTCACGAGTAGCGTGCTGAACTCGCCAAGCAGGAAATCGTCCATGGTTTCGGGATACGGAAACTCAGGCGGCAGCACGACCGATGCGAGATACGGCAAGGACCGCACGTTCGGCGATAGCCTGCGGAAATCGGCTCCCACGCGCAGGGTGTGCTTGCCCGCGCTGTAACCGGACGACGCCACCACATTCAACTGCCGCTGCCGGTAGTGGCTGGCCCAATTGAGGAGGGGGATGGTGGCTCCCTCCGGAACGCCGATGGTCAGGTATGCCGTATCGGCGACGGGCGTTCCCGCCACCTCGGCATAGCCGGCGTAGTTTTGCCCCGGCGCGCCCCACCCGTGCAGGCTGGCGGATTCGGCCGTCGCCAGGTAGCCCAGCCGCGCCGAAGCCTGCCAGCGGTTCGTAATGGAGGCGTCCGCGCCGGCGGTGGCGCTATCCATGGAAAGGTCCAGAGCGTTGTTCGCCGCCCCGCCGTAAAGCGCCTGCGCATCCGTCGATGGCGCGTGGTTGTAGCGGGCGAACAGTTGCATGCGCGAGCTGAGCGTGTGGTCCACGCGCAGGCTGTCCGAGTAGACGTTCGACACGTCCTTCCCCATCAGCGTGCAGAGGCCCGCGTCGGGGGGATAGAGCAGAGGCGCGGTGGGCAGCGGCAGCGAATTCACGAAGGGCTGCATGGCGGGACTGGCGTTCGAACGGGCGGAAGCGTCCGGCACCTGCACGTCGCTTTCAATGGGAGATTGGCGCAGGTACACGCTCTCGTGCGAGACGAAGAAGAACGTCCGGTTGCGCGCCACCGGGCCGCCCAGCACGCCGCCGTAATCCTGAAACCGCAGCGGCGGGCGCGCCAGAGCGGCGCTATTGGCGAACCAATCGGTGGCGTCGAAATCCTGGTTGCGGAAGTGTTCGAACAGTGCGCCGTGCCATTCGTTGGTGCCGCTGCGCGTGCTGAGGGCCAGTTGACCGCCCGGCATGCGGCCGGAATCCACGCGGGCGGTGGCCGTTTGCAGGCGGAACTCCTCCAGCGATTCCATGGACACCAGGCTCTGCATGCTGCCGATGACGGTGAAGGGCGGCAGCGCGCCGCCCGCGCTCTGGCGCACGGTCGAGGATGGGGTGAGCGGCGCGGCGATACCGCCGTTCATGGCGATGCCATCCACAGTGACGTAGTTGGCGTCGGCGCGCTGTCCGTTGACGCTGAACTGGCCGGAATCGCCGGTGGGGCTGGCCGGCGTCACCACCACGCCGGGCGCGGCTTCGAGCAGGGTGAGCAGCCCGCGGCCGTTGAGGGGCAGGGTTTCCATCAGACCGCGGCCGATTACCGTGCTTACCGACGCGTCCGCGGTGTCCACGGGGTAGCGCTCGGCTTCCACCGTGACGGATTCCTCGACGGGCCCGAGGCGCAGGGTGAAATCGATGCGCGCCAGTTGGTCGATTTCCAGCTTGATATCCATGCGCACCACGCTCTTGAAGCCGGCCTTGCGGACCATGAGCTTGTACGTGCCGGGCTGCGCGCCGGAGATGGTGTAGTAGCCGTCGCGATTGGAGATGGCCTCGCGGCGCACGCCGGTATCCTGGTTGATGAGGGTGACGCTGGCGCGGTCGATGGGCGCGTCGCCGGTGTAGAGGATGCGGCCGGAGACTTCGGCGGTGTGGGCACAGGCGGCTGCGACGATGAGGAGGAGGGACGCCCGCCTCATCGGCCGGCCTCCAGCGCGGCGGCCAGTTGCGCCCTGGCGGCGTTCAATTCCGCGCCCAGTTCGCGCGCGGTAAGGGCGCTGGGCGAGCCACCGAAGACCACGGCGACGATGCGGTCCATGCGCTGCGCGGCCGCGAGAAGGCCGGTTCCGGCGGCGGAGTTATCCGGCGTGCCGGGGACGCCCAGGGCGCTCGAGGCCGGGCCCAGCAAGCGTTCCAGTTGTTGGGCGCTCTCGCGCGCGGCGTGGCGGTGATCGGCGGCGATGCGCTCGAGGGCGGTGCGGTCGGCGGCCTCCAGCGCGGCTTGGCGGGGCGGCGGGAAACGCTCTTCGATTGCGTGAATGGCGTGCGCGCGGGACAGGACCGCGTCGTCGGTCTCCAGGATTTCGTTGGCCAGGCGGTCGAAGGCGCTGCGCCCGCCCAGCGCGGCAACGAGTGCCGGCTCGGCCGCATTGGCGCCGGAGCCGGGAGCCAGAGTGGCCCGTGGACGGTGGGAAGCCGCTTCGGCCGGCGCCGGCTCGCTGCGCACCGTGACGCCTGGCACTCCCGCCAGGGCCGCGCGGATTTCCGCTTCGCGCTCTGGCCCGATCTGGCGGCAGACCACCGTGGCAACACCGTTACCGCCCGATACCACTTCCACCGGCTCGCCCAGGTCCGCACCCAGGCCGTGCAGGCTGACCAGGGCGGCGACCTCCGCGCTGGCCGCTGGAGGGCGTTCCGGTAGCGGCAGCGGCAGCGGTTTGGGCGTCAGGGCCACGGAGGGCGGTGGGATGGGGGCGGCCGGTTCCGCGGCGGGTGCGGCCTTGAGCGCGGGCCGCACGGCTTCCTGCTGGTTCCAAAAGCGCGGCGCGAAGTGGCTTGCCAAGGCCAGCGCCAGGCCCACGCTCGCCAGCGCCAGGACGCCCGTTGCCAGCCGCCCGGCCGGGGCTGCCGCAGGCAACCCGAGCAATCGCCGGACCCTCACAACGATGCTAGGGCCGGCCAGTTCGCGGTCCATGGCTTCCAGCTTGCGGCGCAGTTCGGCGCCACTGGTGCGCGAGACGGGCTCGCCGGCCTCTTCCACCCTGGCCTTGTAGCGCATGAATTCGCTGATGACACCTTCCAGTTGCTCCAGCTCCGTGCGGCATTTCCAGCAGCCTTCCAGGTGGGAGCGGATGGCCGAGCGGGAGGCGCGCGGCAACTCGCCATCGACGTACAGCAGCAGATCTTCGGCTTCGGGATGAAGCATGGGGCTGTTATTCATGGATGGCCTCCCGGATGCGCAATACGGTGCGTCTCAGCGAGCCGGCCACGACGGAAACGCTGACGCCCAGGATCTGCGCGATCTGGCGGTAGCGAAACCCTTCGGCCCGCAGGTTCAGGCAGTGGCGTTGATGGGCGGGCAACGCACCCACGGCGCGGTGCAGGCGGGCCATGCGCTCGCCTGAGAGCACGGCCGCTTCGGGGTCGGGGCCCGCGGCCCGCGCCCCGCCGCCCTCGTCGAAAACCTCGCGGCGGGCTTCCGCGGTGCGCGCGTTGAGACCGGCATTGTGGGCCACCGTGAACACCCAGGCGCGCGGATTGCCGATCTTCTGCCCCTTGCGCAAGGCCGCGAACAGGCGGAGAAAGGCTTCCTGGCAAACATCGTCGGCCTCGGCTCGGGTGACGCCGAGACCCAGAAGATAGCGGCACACGCCCTCGCGCGATTCCTCGTAGAGCTTCACCACCTGGTTGTGAATGGAGGCGTGCATGGGAGGTTTGGTGGCTTCCGCCGGAAGGCCCACGGTGAAGTCCCCGATCGGCGATCCTCCCCCGGTCAGCATTTCCGCTTTGATTATCCCAAATTGCATTCTGGCTTCCCCTGGCGGCGCCGCGTTCGTCCGGGCCGGCCTTGAAGACCGGCCCGGTCTTCGGGCGTTCCGGGCTGGCTACGGGGGAGTCGGCCCGGACGTCCGCGGTTTGCCCCCGCTACTGCACGGCGAGGGCAAACCCTGCCGACCCCGCCGCGCCGGGGTTGGTCAGCCTCAGACCCAAGCTGCCGGGCTGAAAGAGGAAGACGCCGCGGACGGTGATGGTCAGCGTATTCGCGTCCACAAGAGTCACCGGCGTGAGCGACGCCGGGAATTCGTAGTTGGCGAGCACCATCGAGGCGGCGGTCTGAGAGGTGAAGCCCGAGCCCTTCACCGTCACCACCTGGTTTTGCTGGTTGGAGGTGAGCGAAGCGGGGCTGACGGAGGCGATGGCGGGCGCGGCGCCGCTGGGCGCAACCTGCGAACTACCCGTCACGGTCATCGTCACCAGCACGTTGGTGCCGCTTCCGGGTACCGTTGGAGTCACCTGGATGGCGCCCGTGTAGGTTCCCGCGGCCAGACCCTGGGCGTTGACGGTTACCAGGGCCTGGAACGGGGTGGTCGAACTGGACGGGTTGACGGAGAGCCAGTTTCCGCCAGCCGTGGTGGACGGTACCAGGGTAACGGGCACAGTGCTGGGCGTGCCGCTCAGCGCGACGGTTTGCGCCAGCGTTGTGCCGCCCTGAGCCACGGTGAAGGAAAGCGAGGAAGGCGCGGCCGCCAGGGTAGCCGTGGTGGCGATGCCGGGGGACACGGTCATGATCACCGAAACGCCACTCGGCTGGCCGTTGGTAGGCGTCAGCGTAACGGTGCCGTTGTAGTTGCCCGCCGGCAAGCCAGCCGGGTCGGCCGTGACGGTGAGCAGTGTGGGAGCGGTCCCGGAGGCGGGCGACACGGACAACCAGTTGGTGGTGTTGATACTGCCGTTGACCCAGGTTGGAGTGACGCCGGTCGTGGCCGTGAACGAAGTTCCGGCGGGCGAAGAGGTAACGGTAAAGGTGGCCGTGCCCGCGGAGCCGTTTTGCGCCAGGTTGAAGGATGCCGTGTTTGGCGATGCGTAAATCGAGGCTCCGGCGGCCGGGGGCGTGTAGGGCGTGGGAGTGTCGCCGGAAGCGTCGTCGAGTTTCGCCAGGAACACCGTGAATGCCCCGGACGGATTCGAAGGGTCGACCCCCGGTAAGGTACTCTGGAATGCATTCGGCGTCGGTAAGTTAGTGGCCGAGGAGGTTCCGGTGAGGTAGGCGGACCCCGAAGGAGTAACTGCCATTCCCAGGACTTCCGTGGAGCTGGCGTTGCCGCCGATAAGCGTGGAATAGATCAGCGATTGCCCGTCGGGACTTATCTTAGTGAGGAATCCGTACTGGGGATATCTGCCGTTCTGAGTCTGGTTCTGGAACTGCACCAGCGAGTTCTTCACCGGGAAGTTAGGGGAAGAGGTGACGCCGGCCGCATAGATGTTGCCGGTAGAATCCAGTCCGACGGAATAGAGGTCGTCGATGCCATACCCGCCCAGATAGGTGGAGTACAACAACCGGGACCCGTCCGGGCTTAGCTTGGCGACGAAGGCGTTATGAATGCCTGGCGGTTGGGAAATCAGGCCGTTCACCACCGTCAGTTTACCCTCCTGGGCTTCTCCGCCCGCATAGATGTTATTCTGCGAGTCCACGGCTACCGCGTAGCCGATTGAGTAGTCTCCGCCGAACAGAGTGGCGAATACCAGTTGGCCGGTGGGGGTGAACTTGGCGGCGAAGGCGGACTCAGTCGGCGGTACGACAGACTGGATAGCGTTCGCCGTGGCCGGGAAATCGACATACCCGCCGCTGGCCTCGGCCGTTCCCACAAATACCGGAGAGCCGTCGCTGCCCACCGCGACACCCGAGGCAGCGGCTCCGCCGGCGCCGCCGAAGTAAGTGGAGAACAGCAGCGAGCCCGTAGGCGAGAAGCCCGCCATAACCGCCTGCGCGCCGTTGGCCGCGGGGTTACTCACGGTCTTGTTCGTGGACTGAACGGCGTTGAGCACCGGATAGTCGTTTGCGGTGGTTTCGCCGGTTACGAAGGCATTGCCGCTGGAGTCCACCGCAATCCCATACAGCCAGGCTTGCATGCTTCCGCCCAGATACGTGGAATACACCAGGCTCTGCCCGTCCGGCGCGAACTTGGCCACGAAGCCGTTGCCGTAGGAGCTATTGTTCCTGGACTGATACGCATTCACCGTGGGCATATTCGTCTGCGAGGTCACGCCGCAAATGTACGCGCTGCCCTGCGAATCGATGGCCAAAGAGCTGGGCGTCAGGGTCTGCGCGCCAGTGCCGGAGCCGTAAGTGACCCAGTACAGGATGCGGTTCTGCGCGGGCGAGAACTTCACCAGGTTGGCCGTACCCGAAGGCGTCGAGTCGGCAGGGTTCACGATGCCGGCGAGGTAGACGTTACCAGCCGCGTCGACTCGCACGCTCTCCTTGAAGCTGCCCTGGGTAAATGTGCCGCCGAGAAACGTGGCGTATTCGAGCACGGGGTCCACGACCAAGGGAAGATGCGAGTCGTAGCGGCCCAGTTCGAAGCCCACCTGGCCATCGCGGCCCAGGCGGTAGGAAGCGGCGATCCGGGTCCGCTTGCCGTTGGCCTCCTGATAGACCACCGGCTTGCGCTGGCGGATTTCGCCGCTGGCGGTTTTCAGTAGCAGGCTGCCGTCGCGGCCCACGCTCAGCTTCTCGATGCCGCTGTAGACCACGTGAATATCGGACGGCCGGGCGCCCGGAGCGATATTGAAATCGTACTCCAGCTTGCCCTGATTGCCGTAGTAAGTCACATCGACGCCGGGGTAGACGTTGCGATACCGCACCCGGCCGAACTGCGGGATGCCGGTGTGCCAGCGGCTGCTATCGGCGCCGTTGAAGTAGCTTGACTTGCCGGGCAAGCGGTCGAGGCCTTCGCCATTCGCGGCTGCGGCTCCCGCCAGTTGCATGCGCACGGTGGACTTGCCGATAGGAAACTCCGCCGCGGTTGCGTTCAGATTGGAGGAGACGCCGTTGCCGCGCGAGAGAAACTCCACGCCGGGTTGGGACTGTCCCTGGTTAGGCTCGAAGAACAACGGCAGATCCGCGGCTGCCGCCGTGGCTCCGAGCACAAGCGTACAGATGAGGACACGTTGCATACACTGCTCCTTGTGAGTTTTCGTTCGATTCCGGGCGATCCAGGTCGCGGGCCGGACCCGCGGCGAAATGCCGCGAATTCCCGGTTCGATAACAAGACAGCGGGGCGGCGGTTTTGTTCGGAGCCGGGCGGATCTTTTGTTCGGAGCCGGGCGTAGGGGCAACCTGATCGGGCTGGGAGCGGACAGCTTGTTCGGAGCGGGGCGGGCGACTTCATCGGGACGGAGGGGCGGCCTGATTGGGCCGGGGCGGGCCCGTGCCGTTTGTTCTTAATTTTATAGTTGACAAGCGGGGGATTCCGGCGGCATTATGGATCTGACTCTTAATTCCATAGTTCAAGGAGTGAACCGGGTGGCGCGCAAAAAATCAGTGAACCTGACCGACGCCGAGTTGCGACTCATGGATGTGCTGTGGGAGCGAGGCGCGGCGACCGTGGCGGAAGTGGCCGACGCCCTGCCCAGGCAGTTGGGGCTGGCCTATAACACGGTGTTGACCACGCTGCGGATCCTGGAGGAGAAGGGCTACCTGGAACACGCCAAGGCGAAGGAAGGGCGGGCGTTCGTCTACCGCCCGCTGGTGGGACGGAACGAAGCCGGGCAGAACGCCGTACGCCATCTGGTAAGCGGGTTCTTCCGGAATTCGCCGGAGTTGCTTGTGCTAAATCTTCTGAACGACGAGAAGTTGAGCGAGCAGGAACTGGGACGCATTCGTCAAATCATTGCGGAGGAAGAGCGATGACACCGAGTCCGGACGCTTGGAGCGCAGCGGCCGCTGGGTTGCTGAGCGGTTTGTTGCCCGCGCTGGCGGTGGCCGCCGCGGCGTGGTTGCTATTGAAGGTGACGCCCGGGGTGAATGCCGCCACGCGGTACGCGGTCTGGTGGCTGGCGCTGGCGCTGGCGGTGCTGTTGCCGCTGGGGTTCGCGGCCGAGGGCATGGGCCACCGGCGCGCGCAGCCGTTCCCGCGGAGTTCCTGGAATGTCGAACTGCACAGCCCTGCCCGGTTCGTGCCCAGCCCGTATGGGAGCATGAGTGTGCCGGTACGCGTTCCGGCGGTCCACGCGCCGGTTCCGCCCGCATGGCGGACTGCGCGGGCGGGCGCGCTGCAACTTCGTTCGGGGCGTTGGGCGGGTTTCCTGCTGGTACTGTGGGCGGGGGTTTTTGCCGTGCAACTGGGGCGGCTGGGGTGGAGTTACGGGCGGCTGCGGGGGATCAAGAGGCGCGCCAGCGTGCCACCGCCCGAGCTGTGCGACAGTTTCCGCAAATGGGTGGCGGTGTGCGGCCTTCGCCGCGCGGCGCGCCTGCTGGTATCGGACGAGGTGGCCACGCCGGTGGCGGCGGGGTTCCGGCATCCGGCGGTGATGGTTCCCAGCCGCGTGGTGGGCGAGTTCGGCAGGACCGAACTGGATCACATCCTGCTGCACGAACTGTCCCACCTGACGCGCTACGACGATTGGAGCAACCTGGCGGCCCGCGTGGTGGTGGCCGCGCAGTGGTTCAATCCGGCGGCGTGGTGGGCGGTGCGGCGCATCGAGCGGGAACGCGAGATGGCCTGCGACGAATGGGTGGTGGCGGCCACGGGATCTCCGCGGCCCTATGCCGCCAGCCTGGCCCGACTGTTCGAGTTCTGCATCGCCCGGCGAAAGGAAGCGTTGGCGGCGGGAATGGCCGGCCACGCCTCGCAGTTGGGCGAGCGCATCGAGACGCTGGTGCGGCGCAAGGGCGCGGGCGGGCGGGGCGTCTCGGTGCTGCGCCTGGCGGGATGCGCCGCGGCTCTACTGGCGCTGGTGGCGGGGGCGGCGCTGCTGCCCCGCTCGGTGGTGCTGGCGCAGAGCCCGCAGGTGGCGGCGCACCCGGCGGTCCAGGCCATTTACCGCCAACCGCGCCCGCCGGCCACGGTCTACTCCGTAAGGACCGCCGGCCAGCAGTCGTTCCTGGCGGCCGTGGTGGAAGCGGGCTACGGCGACCTTCCGGTGGACGACATCATTCTGCTGCGCAACAGCGGCGTCACGTCGGGGTACATTCTGGGCATCGCCCGGTCCGGCTGGGGTAAGCTGAAACCGCACGACATCGTCAACCTGCACAACAGCGGCGTCAGCACGGACTTCCTGCGCGACGTGGGCGCGGCGGGCGTTCCGGGCCTGACCCTACAGGGCGTCATCGACCTGAATGCAAGCGGCGTTCCGGCGCGCTATGTGGCGGAAGTGCAATCGGCCGGGATGGGCGCGTTCCCCAAGGAGCGCATCATCGAACTACACAATAGCGGCGTCAGGCCGGGCCTGCTGCTGGCCCTGAAGGACGCCGGCTTCACGCGCCTGGAAGCGCGCGAGATCATCGACGCAAACAACAGCCGGCTATGCGAGCGGGACCTGCGGGAGGCGAAGCGGTACGCATCGACCCTGACCCTGAAGCAGGTCCTGCGGCTCAAGCAGGCGGGAGTACTGTGACATGACCACGAACTCGGCAATCGGTTGGGGCGCGCTGGCATTGGGGGTGATGGCCGCGCTGGGCGTGGGCCCCCACCAGGACTGGCAATTGCGGCGGAGCGGCGACTGGGACAACATATACCTTACGGTCAAGCGGTTCACGCCGGGCCACGGGAAATGGGCGACCAGCACCACGGTGCCGTTCACGCACTTTCGCGGCCTGTCGCGGGACACCATCGACCACGGCGGCAAGGCCCGCTTCGAATACGTGGAGGACGCCGGCAAGCTGGTCTGCGAGGGCGGCTTCGCCTGGGGAAGAGGCGAGGGCAGCTTCACCTTCGTCCCCAGCGCGCAGTTCCGGAGCGAGGTTAGTAAACTCGGCTACGACGCGCCCACGGACGAGCAGTTCTTGTCTATGACCTTGTCTGGCATGAGCCTGGAATTCGCGCGGCTGGTGCACGAGGCAGGTGTGACTGCCTCTATCCAGCAAGTGATGGACCTGCGGGCGCGGCGCGTGACGCCGGACTTTCTGCGGGAACTGAAGGACGCCGGCTACAGCCTCTCCGCGAGCGAGATCGGCGAGTTGCGGGACCAGGGCGTGGACGGGAATTTTCTGCGGCAACTCAGGGAGTACGGACTGCATCCCAGGGCCGAGGACCTGATCCACCTGCGGACGCAGGGCGTGACGCCGCGCTTCCTCGACGGCTTGAAGGCCGCGGGCTATGACGGCTTGTCGGCGGACGAGATTGTCGCGCTGCACGCGCAGGGCGTGTCGCCCGATTTCGTACGGACGGCGCATGACCTGGGGTATAGCTTCTCGGTGCGGGAGTTGGCGAACCTGCGCAATTGCGGCGTGGATGCGGGGTATTTGCGGCGGCTGCAGGGCTCGGGGATGCGGACCCTCACGGCGGAGGAGATCGCGAAGCTGAGACGGAACGGGGTGGACTAGGGGCGCAGTTCGGCCGCGACGTTGGGGGAATTCATGAGGCGTTGCGGGCGGCCGGGCTCTCGGACTTATCGCCGTGCGTATCGGCCGCCCAATGGATCGGACGTCTTCTGTGATGATCTAGGTCCGCTGAATGGCGGGCATATCGTTGCCACTTCGAAGATCGCCCTCTGATAACCCCTGGGGCGGCAATGACGGCTATCCGATCACCAGGGGATGTTATAGAACCGGTTCTAAGATCTCCCCGTCGGCGCCATACCATATAGGTGCCCGCCGCGAAGGCTTTCACAGCCACCGGGAAGTTCAGCTCCACCTTAGCTGCAACGCATGCTGGCCAGCACGAAACCGCGAAGGGCGTCAAGGTGTGTACCGCGCCTTCTGATTGGAAGGTAGCACACGGGGGAGCGGGTTCCGGGCGGGGATGGCGGTAAGTGGCTGAAACGGAATGCAAGAAAAAGTACAAATAGTTGTGAACGGGAAATCACGGAGAACCGGAATAGGGGGATTGCCGGGCCGGCAGGGACGCAGAAGCGTGAGGAATCGTCCGACGTTCATCGAATTGTCGCTTGACTAACTCGGGTTGTAGGCCGTATAGTACCAACTTAGAACTTCGGACCTCTATGTCTGATATTCGACCGCGGGTCGCGTAGCAGTGAAATCCACATAGGAAGAGGAGCAGAACGCCATGGGATACGTGTCGCTTGTTGCGGGGATTGCCCACGCTTTGGTTGGGAAGAGGCCCCGGTTGGGAGCGGCGGTGGCGATAGTGGCGATGATGCCGGCGGGGTTGTGGGGGCAATCGACGAACTGGTCATTTCCGGGCAATGGCACTGCCACTGTGACGGGCGTGAACGTCGGGATAGGAGCGGCGGGTCCACTGGATAAGCTGCACGTGGTTGCTGACGGCGTCAGTAACAGGTTGTTCTTGGACAGCTATGGTGTCGGAACACCACAGATTGTCTTGCGGAGGGCTAGGGGAAGCGTGGCGTCCCCTGCGGGAACAACTTCCGGCGATTATCTCGGGTGGCTGCTCTTCCGCGGGTACGGGGCAACTGGGTATGCCGCTGTGTCGTCCGCGTACCTTGGCGCTGTAGCTACCGAGAACTTCAGTGACACCGCGATCGGCAGTGCGATGACCTTCTTCAGTACCCCGAATGGGTCGACTACCTCAGCGGAGCGTATGCGCATCGATCAAAACGGCAACATTGGGATTGGGACTACTACTCCGGGCTATAGGTTGGATGCGGTAGGGGGCTTCTCGCATTTTGGCTACAACACGACCGGCGTTCCGCCGAGCGACAACGTGAATGGCGGTCTGGTCGTTGGTTGGAATAGAGGCAATGGTAGTGCTGAAGTGAATTTCTACAACGTTTTCGACAGCTTCGGCGGCGGCAATGCGAAGTCGTTTGTGTTCAGCCAGAAAACCGGAGGAAGCACCTTTAACGATCTGCTTACGATACAGGGCAACGGCTTCGTCGGCATTGGCACTACCACGCCGCAGCATCTGCTCCACGTCGCCGGCACCATCGGCGCCACCCAGATCATCGTCAGCGCCACCGGCGCGGACTACGTCTTCGCCCCCAACTACCGCCTCCAGCCGCTGCCCGAGGTCGCCTCCTACATCAAGACTAATGGGCACCTGCCGGGCATCTCGCCGGCGGAGGAGGTCGAGGCCCAGGGCGTCAACCTGGGCGATATGCAGTCGAAGCTGCTGGCCAAGGTGGAGGAACTCACGTTGCATATGATCGAGGAGCATGACCGGAACGACCGGCTGGAGAGGCAGAACCGCGAGCTGCAGGAGCGGATCGCGCGGCTAGAAACAGCCGGGGTACCGAGTCAGCCGACTCCGGCGGCTCGCTGAAATGCAGATCGGTCTGGCGGCCCGGTCCGCGGCGATGGAGGATCGTGGCAATTGTCCTCCTCTTGCTGTATGCCGCCGGCGGAAGGGCCAACCAGGTCAATGGTGAGGAGCATTCATTATGATGAACCGGCTATTCGCGATTGCAATCATCCTGGTGACCGTTGCTGGAGCGCAAGTCGCGCAGCAAGCGGGGCCAGCGTCAGCGCCAAACCAAGTCATCGTGAAATTCCGCAGCGCCGGCCTGTTGGCCGCCGACAGCGATGCCATGCTGGCCAACGATGTCGCGGCCAGCAGGCCTATCGGAGGCGGCGGGGCAAACCTGCTCACTTCGCGGAGCCTGCCTACATCCACTCTTGTTGCCAACCTGCGGGCGCGGCCGGACGTGGTCTATGCCGAGCCTAACTACGTAATCAGAACCTTAGCCGTAACACCAAGCAGCTACCAATGGGGACTGCTTAACGGTTCCCCGGGAATTTCGGCGGTCGCTGCCTGGGGCTACTCGACGGGGTCGCAGGGTGTGGTTGTAGGGGTGCTCGACACGGGCGCCCAGCTTGACCATCCCGACCTCGCGGCCAACATGTGGACCTCGAGCACAACGATTAGCGTTCCAAATACGGCGATCTCGTGCCCTGCCGGTAGCCACGGAATGACAAGCTGGACGGACACGAGCGGCGCCCTCCACACGGATTGCAATCCGACGTATTCCTGGCAGGGTGCGACAACACCTTTTTCAGCCCACGGCACGCATGTCTCGGGCATTATCGGCGCTGCCGGTATTTCTTCCGGGGTTGGCCCGATCGTCGGCGTGAACCAATCGGTCGGCATAATGGAGCTCAGGGTCACCGGGAACCCATATGTCGCGGAGGCCTACAATTGTCCCGGCGGTTTCTGCGGCTACGTCTCGGACGCAGTGAATGCCATTGAGTTTGCGATCCAGGCGAAGGCGGCTGGCGTAAACGTCCGGGTCCTGTCCAATAGCTGGGGATGGAATGCCGACAGTGCAAACGGCATTCCCTATGGCTGTCCCAGCCCTGAAGCCTGCGTGAGCTCTTTGGCGCAGGCAATTAGCGACGCGAATGCGGCCGATATGCTGTTTGTTGCGGCAGCCGGCAACGGCACGAATGACGACGGCATCCCAATTAATAACGACACCGTTACGAACCCGATAATTCCTGCGAGCTTAGGGGTGCCGAACATAATATCGGTAGCGGCGACTGGGTTGGTGTCGTCCGGATGCGCCGCGACGGGCAACAACTGCGGAAGTGACGAAATAGCGAACTTCTCAAACTACGGCCAGAACACTGTCCACCTTGGAGCTCCCGGAGTAGGGATTCTCTCGACCATTCCGTATAGCATCTTTTGTGGCAGCGGCCCGACGACGGGCTACGACGGCTACTGCGAGTACAATGGCACCTCGATGGCTACTCCCCATGTCGCTGGGGCGGCCGCTCTGGTTTTGGCGGCCTGTGCCAATAACGGCGTCAATCTCACCACTGCCGGCCTAAAGGGCGCTCTGTTGAGTTCGGTTGACCAAAATCCAGGCAACTGCCAGCCGAGCGACGCGCTGTGCCTGTATGGCCACACCTCGACCGGCGGGCGATTGAACGTGTACAGCGCGATCGTCAACGGCTGCGAGAACGCGGGTAACCTTAGCGTGTCTCGGAATATCCAGCAACAGTACGGCAACCCCGTTTATTGGGCCCGTGGAAACTTGACGGTTGGTAGCGGTAGTTCTCAGCAACAGACCATCGCTACGAGCGGCGTCGGGAGTCTCACTTTCCAAGCCGGCGGCCGGATCGTGCTCTCGCCATACCTGAACGTCAGTGCGACCGGTACCGGAAGTATCACTTTCAGTGTCGGGCCGCAGGTACACTGAACAATGCGGCGGAGATCCATGGCGTATTGGCGCTGGTCTGGCGTGCTTTTTGCGTGGCACGGTTCCGTCAGAGTGCTTAACCGTGTTGGGGGAAATCGCGAAGAAATCATTGGCCACGGATGCACACGGATTCACACCGATTCAGAACAAGACAGGTATCCGTGCGCATCCGTGGCTAAAACAGTCTTTTCCCCAGATCGGTTAAGCACCGGTTCCGTCAACCGTGGCATGCTATACTGATGCCGAGTTAGCAGGACAGGGAGGTCAATAATGACTATACGCCCGGAAACGGGGCGCCTTCTTGCGGCCGGCTGCGGACCGCTTCGCAGCTCGCTTCCGCTCCTGCTGGGCGTGCTGCTACTCGGTTTGTCAGGTGCCAGGCCCGCACACGCGCAGATCCCTGGCTATCCGCCGAGTTACTCAAACATGCCAGTATCTACCGTCTGCGGCAGCGGGGATGTGACCTGCTCCTGCCCATACTGCAGCAACGGGTATTGGGTGGTTGCGTCCACCGGGCCGCTCACGATTCAATTCACGGCGGCGCCGGCTCTGTGCTCGAATGTTCAGGTAGCCGTGTCCGTGACTGCTCCAAACCATCCCCCCGGAACGGTGGTAGGCACGTCGGGGTTCCTGGCGCCCGGACAAAGCATGACACCTTTGACGACGCAGGTGGATGCCGGTACGTATCTTGTTTCATTTACTCCGACCTTTCAGGTTGCGGGGTGCAATTCCGGGGTGGGGTTTGTCTTCGGTACGGTAAGTATTGGCCCTCAGTCCGATCCGGTTCCGGCCCTGTCCGTTTGGGGGTTCGGGGCGCTTGCCGCTGCGTTGGCAGGGTGTGCCGTTTTGGCGATGACGAAAGCGTTTCGGGCTCGGGTATAGGCTGGAGCGGGGCGCGGCGCGGGCGCGGAAAGAGACGAGGTTCCATGCGGCCAGTGCGACCAGCCGCGGTCAGCGCAGCAGGTTCTCCACGAACGCGCGTTCGATGGGCCAGTAACCGTACACGCGGTTGGCGGAGTTGCGGAACGTGCCGGAGACCAGCACGCCGCTGAAATCGCCGGGGTTGGGGGTCTGCTTTTCGAGCGAAATCAGTCTGCGCAATAGCGCGGTCATGGTGTTGAGTTGCTTGGAGGCGTCGTAGGCGTCCTGCTCGCCGTTGCATTCCACCGTCAGCTTGAGGGCGAAACGGTTGCCTTCGGGGCTAAAGGTCACGGTGAGGGACTGGGCCTGTTCCACGGCGCGGGCGAAGGGGCGCGTGCCGTCCGGCAGGTTGCCGACCGATTTCAGCCACGATGGCGGCAACGACGCCCACACGGGCGCGTCGGGGATTTGAATGGCGGGCCCGGCGGCGGGGTTCGCAAGGCGCATGGCGGCCGAATCGTCGGTGCTCACGGCCAGGGCCATCAGCCCGGATTGAATCGGCAGGAAGGAGATGCGCCGGTCGGGCGTGCTGCCCTGGAGGCGGCACAGCGCGTCCTGGCACTTGCCCTGGTGCGACTCGGCGTAGGAGTGGAGGCTCTTCCAATCGAAGCGGCCCTTGGCCAGAATGAAGTGGCCGGTGGGGCCTAAGGCGGCCATCACGTCATCCAGGTCGCGCTTGTAATCGAAAGCGGTGGCGGAGACGAAGCGCAGATACTCGGGGTCTTCCGGCCCCTTGGCGCTATCGAACAGACGCATCAGACCGGCGCGGCGCAGGGCATCGAAATCGATGTAGAGCACCAGCGCGTCGCCCACCGGCAAGCGCTGGTACATGGCCGCCGGGGTGCGCGCCTGGGCACGATGCCAGAGCACCCAGCCGATGGACGCGGCGCAGAGGGCCACGGCCAGCCCGATGGCGAGCCGCAGGCGAACTTTTGGATTCACCTCCGCAGTATCACACAGCCGGCGCGGCTTGCGCGACCGCCGTGGCCGCCGAGGCCGCGCGGACTTCATTCCACAGCCGGATGTAAGGCGCCAAGTCGCGCATCATCTGCCGGAAACCGTCGATGGTGAGGGACTGCGCGCCATCGCTCACGGCCTTCTCGGGGCAGGGGTGGACTTCCACAATGACGCCATCGGCGCCAATGGCCACCGCGGCGCGGGCGAGAGCCGGCACCAGGCTGCGCTTGCCGGTGGCGTGGCTGGGATCGAGCACTACCGGCAGGTGCGACAACTCGTGCAGCACCGGCACGGCGGCGATATCGCAGGTGTTGCGCGTGACCGTTTCGAAGGTGCGGATGCCGCGCTCGCAGAGCATCACGTTGGGGTTGCCGTGGGCCACAATGTACTCCGCCGACATGAGCAGTTCCTTGATGGTGGAACTCATGCCGCGCTTCAGCAGCACGGGCCGGCCGCAGCCGCCCAGCGATTTCAGCAGGGCGAAGTTCTGCATGTTGCGCGCGCCCACCTGCATGCAATCGGCGTATTCGGCCACCAGATCGACCTCGCGGTCGCTCATGATTTCGGTGACGATGGCGAGGCCGGTGTGTTCCTTGGCCTTGCGCAGCAGGCGCAGACCTTCGAGTTCGAGGCCCTGGAAATCGTAGGGCGAGGTGCGCGGCTTGAAGGCTCCTCCGCGGAGGGCGCGGGCGCCGGCTTGCGCCACGGCCTCGGCGGTCTCCATGATCTGCCGTTCGCTCTCGACGGCGCAGGGGCCGGCCATGACGATGAACTCGTCGCCGCCGATGGCCATGCCGTCCATGCGGATGACCGAAGGCTCCTTCTTGAACTCGCGGCTAACGAACTTGTAGGGCGCGGAAATCCGCACGGCGCTCTCAACGCCGGGCGTGGCTTCGAGCGACTCCAGGCAGGCGGTGACGTCGCCCACGCCGACCACGCCGATCACCACGCGCTCATCGCCCTCGATGGAGTGGACCTTGTAGCCGAACTCGCGGATGCGGTCGCAAACGTGGTCAATCTCTTCCCGGGTGGCGTGTTGCCGCATCGAAATGATCATAAAGTCCAGTATACACCAGGGAGGTGATCGGATTCAGTGTAAGGCTAATGGAATAACGCAGAACTGACACCACTCATAGAAGGTGTATTGGCTGAACTTCGCGTAGCAGAATGGCGATGGCTCGCCCGCGAAGTGGCGCTTGCCGATCAGAAGCATAGATGAAAGTTCACCCCACCCGTTGATAGACTTAGGAATTAAGTGATGACACATCCTTCATCGGAGAGTTCTTCTTTGCCGCTTTTTTCGTCAACCTCTTCAGCGCATCCTTGTAGCCTTGATCTTCGTCCTGATCCTGCTTCAGTCGTTTGATGACGTGTTCAAATGCCAACTGGCAGCGGTCGAAGACATCGACGCCCCCTTCATCTGAGAGTCCATGTAATGCTTCACTCGTAAGCTCGTGGAGTGTGGTGACTGGATTCTGCCCTCCGAGTCGAACGCTCTTTGGGAGCAGACCTGCCGCAAATTCGATCTTCTCGGAGAATCGCCTATCCTCTTTGATTTCCTCGATTCCTCTCAGCGATGGCGAAGATGGATCTTCCTCTTGCAGACGTGCGGCAATCAGGTCAATCAGGAAATTCGTTCTGTTCTCAACAATTCGGCGAAGGTAGGCAACGGCAGCGATTCCGAAGTTGGAATTGCGACAGGTCAAAGCGTGCCGATACAAGGCTAGGTCTCCCTTGTCCATTCCGGCTGCAACAGGAGGCGGCGGTTCAAGTTCAAGCGGAGGGTACTGGCCTGTCTTGATGATCGTTCCCTTCGTGTCATCGCACGTCAAGCAAAGCCAATAGTTCCTCTTGAGACGACATGCCCGACAGAAGTATCCTACTACGGCAAACCCCAAATCGGCCATTCCTTTATGCGGATACGACACATCCCACGGTTGCCTATGGACACAACGAGCGCAATCCATAGGTATCACTGTTGGCAATTCCAACTGATAAATGGGAGGACTAGAGTGCGGCTTGATTTTGCGAAAGTCCCCAGTGAACTCGTACTTCCGATACAGCGGCCACTGAACGATCAACCTAGCAACGTTCTCCAGGAATTCTTCTGGAGACACCACGTTGGCAGGTGGAGCGAGGCTGTCGGCCCCGGTTTCTCTTTCCTGTGCCATGCCCCATTATTGCTCTATTTGATCGGGATCATCTCAGCCGTAATGCGACCGGCGAGCCGGGGAGTCCAGACCGGATAACAGTGCCGGGTGTTTGAGGCCCGGAGTCCCGGCGAGGGATCTTGCCCGGAGTACCTTTGCTGAGAAGTGGGTCCGGGCCAAGCTGTCCCAATCCCACCACGAGTGCGTCGGTTAGTATAACCCTTGACCCTGGAGTCCTCATTTGGAAGCCCCGCCGACTACGCCATGAGGTGAAGACCGCCATTTTTGCTGTACCGGGTCGGTGTGCCGGTGTGATTTGCCAGTCCCCACCGGCAGGATTTCAGCCTCGCACGGGTTGGCGAATACCGATGACCACGCCATCGTATATGTCATCGAGTCCGGTTAAGAGATCGACGGTGATGTCTTCTTCCATCGGTCCTTCGTAAACACCATCGGGAGGGTTGTAGTTGAAGTGCAGTTTGCAGAGCGGACCATCGAGAGCAATAATCCTGGCGTCGAAGTAGCCCTCAAAAACGATGTGACCGCTGCGCTTCGCCGTCGCCGCAACGTCCCATGCAACCTCGACAACGCTTCCAACCTGACACCCTTTTGGAAGTTTCAATGCCATACAAATGAGTCTACTCCCCGAATATCGACGCTGGAACATCGCCATCAGAATTCGCACCCAACCGGCCACGGTGCCGTCAGTTCGCTCGAAACCGCCCGGTGGACCGCCAGCGTCCCCGGCGACGGGCAACGCTCACAGCACCCTGCACTCGTCGGTTCCGCTCTGCCGGATTGTCGCCGCCTAACGCATCGGGCGGCATCATCGCCGGAAGATCGGAAATCCCCGCAGCCGTCTGGAACACAGAGCCATTAACGGCGGACGAAGGGTGCGCCACCGTCTGCTCAGATCTGCACTTGCGCCACCAGACTACCCAATGCCTCAAACGACTTCTTCGTCACCACGCCAACCTTGCCGGATGGCCGCTTCGATTGTCCCACGTCTGATTGCAAGGATCGAACGTCGCTCAGAGCACACCACAATCGCACGCAGCATGATCGCTCGATAGCGCAGGGTTGAACTTCCGGGGTTGCCGATAATGACAAGGCGAAGCAACTCTGTCTTAAGCCACGCTCCAGCCGTGCTTACTACACTTTCTTTGAGGTTTCCTTTAGGCGCTTCTCTGAACGCTCGTAAGGAAGAACGTAGACATACTTCACAATTTCCCGCAGAAACTTGACACCATATTCAGCGTCGTCTTCGCTCACTTCCTCCCACTCCGGGTGAGCGCCGTGCTTACCCAATACCCGTAGTTCTTCGGCCCATTCCCACAGATCCGGCGTAACAGAGTGGTTGTCTCGCAGGAACTTCAGTTGGTCGAACAAGTCCTTACCCTGGGCTTTCTTGTCTTCGCAGAGCGATTGCATGGCACGGCGGGTCATGACGCCACATGCGTTGTATGCCCCGACACCCAAGCAGTTCTCAGCTTCGGTAGCGGCACTCTGCACAGCCCGTGGCACAGCCCCGTGGATGAGGCATGTTGCAGAAGGGTACGCATGAAGTACCTGTGGCTCAGAGCCGGGAAGCACATACAATGGGCCCCTCGTGAAGACTGTTTGGTAAAGCAAATACGTATCTTCGCCACAGTTAACGCACCGAAGGATGTAGTGCCGAAGTTGCGACTGGTAAACTTGCTTTGGTTCGCCGCCATCACAATGTTGCATGACGCCAGCGAACGGTGTCTTCTGATGTTGGCTTAGTACGCCGCAATGTGGGCATAAGTAGGGCACAAACGGGTTGCTGTCGACCTCCAATCCTAGCGGTGGCTTCATACTCGTTCTCCTATTTTAATTGATCTGTCGACTTCATCAGTGCCGATCTGCGATCCCGCTCGAACACTTCGGATGGCCTTCGTCACGGCCACGACGATCCGGCCATCCGTGAACGTTCGCTGTTCGGCCAGCGAATGAGGCGCAGTGTCCCACCCCGCCGCCACCAGATTTGGCGTAACGTATTTCCGGCACGTGTCCGCTTCGGACGGCGGGCTGACGATTTGGCGGGCAGGCGGCGGCATAGTGTTGAAGACCGGTCGCAAGCGTCTGTACGCTCAAATTCTACTCGCATGAGCTTTTGAGCGTGTGCCTCCGCTGAAATGCCCGATTGCTGCTAAACTCCAAACCGGGAGCCACCATCATGTCCGACGACATCAAGCGAATCCCGATCAAGGACATCCTGCAAGAAGAGGGCGCACATGAACTGGCCTCTTCGCCCGACATGAAGCCGTACCTGGAGTTCATCAGGGCGGTCATGCAGGACCACGATCCGTCGCCGGCACTGGAAGCGATTCGCCAGTTGCCGTTGGAGCGACGGTACGTTTGGCGCACCGCCTCCGCTCTGAAATGGGGGCTGGCAGATTGCGACGATCTCAGCGTCGAAGCCGACAAGCGGACGCTGAAGCCGGAAGACTTCGCAAAGGTCATGGATCTTCTGAAGTTCCGGCCCATGCAGCTTGCCATTGTCCTGAAGGCCCTGGTGGGCGTCGAAGAAATGCAGCGGATGATGGTGGAGGCGATTGGGGCTGCGAAGCAGGTGCCGCCATCCAGCACGGGGTAGGCGCTCGCTTTACTGGGGGGACAGGAGTGACGTTTCGGGAATGGTTATTCACTTCGGCACTCATCGAAAACTTGGCGAAGGTGTCTATTCAGTCGTTTATGAGATCGACGGAAGAGCGTTCAAGCTGTTCAAGCGGTACCCTCAATTCCCACCGAGACAGACAGAAGAGGGCCGCAGGCTTGTGTTCAGACGCCAATGTGACGCTTACGAGAGGGCTGCGCACGATCCATTCCTCAAGAACCACACCGCCACCTATTTTGGCCCGTGCGTGATCGACGATGTGGTCGAAGCAGACGGAATCAGCGTGAAGGATGCGTACCTCTTGGACTGCTGCTACGCCGTGGAAGTCGTGGGCGGCAGGGAAACCAAGACGGCATCCGCTCTTCAGCTTTCAGAATTTGAAAAGTATCCCCACATCAGGGCTGCAGTCAACAGGCTCGCCGAGATCGGCATCGAGGTTGGTGATTCATCGGTGTTTGACGTCGATGATCCAGAGCGCTTCAAGTTCATCGACTTCGAGCTTCCGTTCTACTGACCGACAGTTTCCGTGGCGCTCCGTCCAGCGGTCGGGGCCGTCTTCTTCGCCGCCGATTTCTTCACAACGGCCTTTTTCACTGCGGCCTTCTTCCTGGCAGTTCTCTTGGCGCTCTTCTTGGCCGCTTTGTTCGGCGTCGGTCGTTCTGCCGCCTGCTGCGCCGCATGAAACGCCGCCCACCGCTTCTTCGTGGCCTCTGAAATTGCCTTCCGGCCAGCAGCGCTCATCTTCCGGCGCTTGCGCTTGCCGGTGGGTGGCTCCGGCGTGGCGGCGGTTTGTTTGGAGCCGCCGACTAACATGGAATGTAGCTCTGCGATTTTGGCGTCAATACTTGCCTTTTGGTGCTCGTAGCCTTGGATGGCGGCGGTGATGATTTCGGCGGTGAGTCTTGGTGTGGGCATGTTGGCCTTTCACAACCATTCACGTTAGCGCACTCTGGTTGCTGAATGTTGCCCCGCTGTGTATGGCAACCCTGGCATGATTCTCACTGAACCTGATTTGCCTTCTTCTTGCAGTAGGTCCCGTACCAGTAGCGAAAGAAAGAATCCAGCGCAACGCAGTCTTCGGCCCCGCACTCATCCTTGAAGCCTCGCATGGCCTTCACAAAAGTGAGATACGAGCAGGTACTGCCTCCCTTGCCCGAATACTCGTATCCGAACGCCATCAATGATGTGGCTACTTGCTTGTTGTACACGAACCATGTCTTTGGATCGTGAGCCGCCAGCAGCTTCGAGATGAGATTTAACCCGACCCCACGTACATGGTAGTTGCCACTACCCAGGAGTTCCGGTAGACGCTCTTCGAGGCCGTCCTCACCCGAAAGCAAAAATCGGAGAGCTTCCTTGATCTTGGCGATGTTTTCAACGGCGCCGCTCACCTGGAAGCCGTGGCCTCCAGTTGAGCGGCGGAACCGGCCGGAACTACAGGCCCTTTTTCGCGAGGAAGGCGATGAGGTCGATCACGCGGCAGGAGTAGCCCCACTCGTTGTCGTACCAGGAAACCACCTTCAACAGATTGCCATCGAGGACCTTGGTCAACTGGCCGTCCACGATGGAGCTGTTGGAATTGTGCAGCATGTCGGTGGAAACCACCGGGTCGTCGGTGTAGGCCAGGATGCCCTTGAGCGGGCCTTCGGCGGCTGCCTTGAGGGCGGCGTTAATTTCCTCGGCGGTGGCGGGCTTCGCGAGCACGCAAACCAGGTCCACCACGGACACGTCGGGGGTGGGCACGCGCATGGCGTAACCGTCCAGCTTGCCCTTCAGTTCCGGCATGACCAGGCCGATGGCCTTGGCGGCGCCGGTGGTGGTGGGGATCATGTTGAGCGCGGCGGCGCGGGCGCGGCGCAGGTCTTTGTGGGGGAAGTCCAGGACCACCTGATCGTTGGTGTAGCTGTGGATGGTGGTCATGGAGCCCTTGAGCACGCCCCACTTGTCGTGGATCACTTTGACGAACGGTCCGAGGCAATTGGTGGTGCAGGACGCGTTGGAGATGATGTTGTGCTTGGCGGGATCGTAGGCGGAATCGTTGACGCCCATCACGATGGTGATGTCTTCATTCTTGGCGGGCGCCGAAATGATGACCTTCTTCACCGGGCCGCGCAGGTGCTTGCCGGCTTCCTTGGCGTCGGTGAATCTGCCGGTGGACTCGATGACGACCTGGGCGCCGACGGATGCCCAGTCGAGCTGCGCGGGGTCCTTGGTGGCGAAGACCTTCATCTTCTTGCCGGCGACGGTGATGGAGTCCGCATCGCAGGAAACGTCCTGGGGCAACTTGCCGAGTACCGAGTCGTACTTCAACAGGTGCGCCAGCGTCTTGGTGTCGGTGAGGTCGTTCACCGCGACAAATTCCACGTCGGTGCGGCCGAGGGCGGCGCGGACGACATTGCGGCCGATGCGGCCGAAGCCGTTGATACCTACTTTGACTGCCATAGTTTCTCCTTGATTTCGTTACAAGCTAGTGGGATCGGGGTTACCACAAAGGATATCAGGCGGCGGGTGCCAGAGGCAACCCGGAAGGGGGACGCGGGGGTCCGAAATGGCCGGGGCCGGGCCGTACGTGAACACACGGAACCGCGAGTGTGAGCGAGCGCGGATGAGGTCCGTCAGGCGTCCGGGGACCGTCGCGCGACGTCCGCGGCAGGCCACCAGATAGCGCGTGGGAACAGGCGGCGTGGCGCGATTTTCCCGTGCCGCTCGGGCCGCTCGTTCACACTCGCGGTTCCGTGGGGCAGCCGTTGGCCGCCACCGGATGCGCGTGGGCGGGCAGCCGTTGGCCGCCACCTATATGGGCGCGGGCGGGGAGTTCGCTATAGTAAACCTTGCGGGCGCGAGCATGGAAACCACGCAAATTGCGAAGAAGCGGGACGGCTTACACATCGCCCTTCAGGTGGGCCTGTTCCTGGTGGCGTACTTCTTCCTGGCCGGGTTCGTGTGCGGGCCGCTATTCCGGTGGATCGGCGGAGGGTTCGCCGGGCCCACGGCGGCGGTACTGGTGTCGGCGGGATTCGCCAGTTGGCTGTGTTTGCGTGCCTTCGAGGAACTCCCCATATGGGAGCTGGGATTGCGGTGGAACCGCGCCTCGGCGGATAACCTGGCGGCGGGCCTGGCGGGCGGCGCGGCTTCGGCCTGCCTGGTGCTAATGCCGCCGCTGGTGTTGGGAGTGGCGCGCATCGAGCGCACCGGAAGGTTCGACTGGGGCGGCATGGCGTTCACCACGGCCTTCCTGGCGGTGGGCGCGGTGGGGGAAGAACTGCTATGCCGCGGCTACGCCTTCCAGGTTCTGATGTCGCGTTTTGGAGCCTTCGCCACGGTGCTGCCCATGGGCGTGCTGTTCGGCTTGCTGCACGCCGGGAACCCCAACGCCACGTGGTTCGGAGTCGCCAATACGGCGGGGTTCGGCGTGCTGTTCGGCTACGCCTACGTGCGCAGCCGCGACCTGTGGCTGCCCATCGGACTGCATTTCGGCTGGAATTTCACGTTGCCGCTCTTCGGCGCCAACCTCAGCGGGATTACCATAATAAATGAGATTACGGGCCACCACATGGTGTGGAGGGCCGGCGAGATATGGAGCGGCGGCGAGTACGGTCCAGAAGCCAGCGTGCTGACGGCCGGGGTTTTGCTAGCCGCATTTGCGTTTGTGTGGAAGGCGCCCATTCGCCGGCAGCATTCACCGATTGTGGACCCGCCCGGGGAGACTGTATGCGAGCCATCGGCAAGGTAGCGGCCTTCGCGATCGCCCTCAGTTCGCAGGCCTCGGCGCGCCCGGCCGAAAAACTCACCATGGACGACCGCATCGAGCTGGTGCGCGGCCTGACCGCCGAGTTCGCCAAGGTGAAGGTGCTGTTGCCGCGGTCCAGGAAAGCTCTCGAGTTCGAAGCCGCGGGCACCTACGACAAGAAGGCGTGGGAGGATATCGCCAAGGAGTCCGGCCCGGCCGCGCGGTTGGGCGATACCATTCAGGTCACCAAGGTGGAACTGGAGTCCGACCGCATCGTGCTGCAGATTAACGGCGGGTTCAGCGGCGGCCGGAAGTGGTACCGGGGCGTACAGATCGGCGCCGGGCCGAGCAGCAGTCCCACGCCGGTGGCGGTGGGCGGCAACGATTCCAACGCGCCTGGCGGGACGTCCGTGGCCATCCTGTTCCACAAGCCGCTGGAGCCCATCAAGGCGGCCGAGATCAAGAAGTTGCTGGCCCCGGTCTTCGATTTCGATCTGCACTCGGCCACGGAGGTGTACTCCGAAACGCTGCCACCGGAGGTACAGAAGGCCATCAAGGAGAAGCGCGCCACGGAAGGCATGACCCATGAGCAGGTGGTGATGGCCATGGGGCGGCCGCGGGAGCGCTCGCGCGAGACCAAGGACGGGCTGGAGCTGGAGGACTGGGTGTACGGCGTGCCTCCGGGGAAGATCACCTTCGTGACGTTTAACGGGGATAAGGTGATCAAGGTGAAGGAGGAGTACGCGGGGCTGGGGCGGATCGAGCGGGATCCGGCGACGCTGCCGTGAGTGGGTGGAGAGTGTGCGCGATGAGGAAATGCGACCGATGAGAGTGCCACTGATGGCCCTCGCCTGCGCGGGACTGGCACTGGCGGCCCCCGCGTCCAAGGGATGGGAGAGCGTCGGCCAGATCCAGCCCGGCACGCGGGTGGAGGTGGTGACGGCGGACCGAGGCGAGGTGGGGGAGTTCGTGGGGAGCTCGACCGAAAGCCTGACGATCCGGACTCCGGTCGGGGAGCGGAAGTTCCTGCGAACGGACGTGCAGCGCGTGGTGTCCCGCGGCGAGTCTCACCGCGTGCGCAACATGCTGATCGGAGTGGGCGTGGGCGCGGGTGTGGGGTTACTCGTGGACCAGACGCTCGGGCGGTATCTGCGCAACGAGTCGAACCCGAGCGATGCGCGGCCTGTTATGTGGGGCGTGCCGATTGCGGTTTGCGGCGGCATCGGGGCGTTGGTGCCGGGATATCGGGTGGTATATAGGAAGTAGGGGATCAGTCTCCGAAGCTGCCCACTTCCTCGCGTTCCTCCACTGCGGGTGCGGTTGCGGGCGCGGGGCCCATTGCAATCTGCACCAGCTCCGGCCCGGGCTGCTCCTTTAGGATGTGCTCGCGGTAGAGCTTGGCCATGCGTGCGTTTTCCTGCTGCTCGCGCAGCTTCGAATCGCGGGCGCGGGTCTTCTCTTCGCGGGCGGTTTTGGCGATGCCCAGGCGGTCCAGGTCGTGCTGCTCTTCCATGGTGACCAGATCCTCGCGCAACACCATGGCGTGCTCGCGGCTCTCTAACGGGACGGTCTTGCCGCCGGCGAAGATCTCGTGCTTGCCGTGCTCGTCGTACCACTTCGTCAGCGTGGCCGTCATGTGCATCTTCTCAATGATGTTGCGCCAGCCGACGCCGGTATTGTAGGCGCAGAAGGAAATCTCGCCCTCCTGCGTGGCGTACGGAATGATGCACTGCTCGGTGCGCCGGAAATCGTAATTGAACAGGTCCTGGAACCACATGCCGGCGATGAAGAGGAAGTTCCAGCGGTCGCGGCGGCGCGCGTCGATGTCCTCGCGCGTGCGGTCCTTGCCCACCTTGCCGTAGTTCTTGCCGGTGGCGCCGAAGGTCTTGTCAAACTTCTTCATCATGTCCGACAGCTTGAACTGGCTGGGCGATTTGAACGGATCGTAATTGCGCGCCACGGCCAGCGCCATGCCGGCGATCGAGAGCCACTTGCCGCGCGCGGCATCGTTCACCCGCGCCACGTCGCGCGCCAGGCGGTCGGCGTTGAGGAACGACGTCACGGGCGCGCGCTCGCCGGTTTCCTTATCCACCATGATGGCCATGCCGACGCCGCAGTTGGGGTGGCAGCCGCAGCTCAACTGGCCCCAATCGTGGGCCGGACCGTGCACCAGGTCGCTCCAGTCGGAGAATGTGGACATAAAGGAAATCGGGAACCAGTCGCGGGCCGGTTCGCCCAGGCCGGTCTGGTTCTTCACGTCGTGCGCCAGATGCGAGAGCGTGTAGCGCTGCGCGGCGCGCCGCTCGTCGGTGACGGCTTCGTCGCGGCCGGTGAAGGAGACCGGCTGAAAGCTGAGGAACGGGATGCGCTTGGGATTGTCGAGCGCGAACTGCACGATGCGGCCCACCTGCTCGTTATTAATGCCGTTAACGATGGTGATGACCGGCACGATATCCACGCCCGCGGTGTACAGATTCTCGATGGCGCGCAGCTTCACGTCGAACAGGTTGCCCACCTTGCGGTGCGCGTTGGCGGCGTTACCGATGCCGTCGAATTGCAGGTAAGCGTAGCGCAGGCCGGCGTCGGCCGCCTGGCGGCAGAACTCCGGGCTCTTGGCGAATTCGATGCCGTTAGTAGCAGCCTGCACCGAGGTGTAGCCCACCTCGCGGGCGTAGCGCACGGCGTCCAGGAAGTACGGCGAAATGGTGGGCTCGCCGCCCGAAAACTGCACCGACATCTGCCGCTTGGGCTTGATGGTGATGGCGTTGTCGAGCAGCGTCTTGATATCTTCCCAGGTCAGCTCGTGAACGAAGCCCACCTGGTTGGCGTCCATGAAACACGGATCGCACATCATGTTGCAGCGGTTGGTCAGGTCCACGGTGAGGACGGAGCCGCGGCCGTGCTGGATGGTGCTGGAGCCGTGCTTGTGCAGCGTTTCGTCGTTGTGCGCGCGGATGTCGCGCCCCGGGAAGACGTCTTCCAGGTGCTTGAAAAAGGCCGTGTCCATGGCCATCACGTCTTCGAAGCGGCCGTGGATGGGGCACTCCTTCACCATCAGGATCTTGCCGTCGCGCTCCAGAATGGTGGCGGGGATTTCGCCGGGCTTGTCGTTGTAGAGCACGTCGATGGGCGTCTGGCCGTCGAGGATCTGCTGGCGGATTTCGGGGACGCAGCGCGGGCACAGCGAATCCGTCTGGCGCGGCCAGCCCAGGGGCGGCTTGCTCTTCTCCCACGATTTCTGCAGCGGCTTTTCGCTCCACCTGGGCACGAACCCGGGGTTGCGCGCGAACCGGTTCAGCGAGTCGAACACGGTCCACGCCGCCCCGGCGGCATAGGTGAAAGCCTTCTCGGCGTACTTGACAGGTCTGTGCATCCCCAAATTCCTCCTATGTGTCCTATTAGACGAAGTATAAGAAACGAGGGCGCGCGCTTCCACGGATTGCCATTGGACTGCGGAAATGGCCGGTTGTACGGCACCGCACGGGGTTGAACGGAGGATCGGGTAGAATAGGAAAATGTCAACCGCTCCTCCCCCTGAACTGGAAGTTTCGGCCCAGGCGGTCAAAGACCTGGAACAGCAGTACCTGCTGCAGAACTATGCCCGTTACCCGCTGGTGCTGGCTCGCGGTAAAGGTTGTTACGTCTACGACACCGAGGGCCACCGCTACCTGGACTTCCTCACCGGCATCGGCGTCAACGCCCTGGGCCACGGCCATCCGCGCATCGTCAAGGTGATCCGCGAGCAGGCCGGGCTGCTGATCCACGCCTCGAACCTTTACTACAACCTGTACCAGGGGCCGCTGGCCAAGCGGCTGGTGGAAGTGAGCGGCTTGGAGCGCGCCTTCTTCGCCAACACCGGAACCGAAGCCGTGGAGGGCGCGCTGAAGATGGCGCGTGGGCACGGGCACGCCATCGACGCGGAGAAGTACGAGATCGTTTCGCTCGAAAACTCGTTCCACGGGCGGACCTTCGGTTCGCTCTCCGTTACCGGGCAGCCCAAGTACCGGGCCGAGTTCGAGCCGCTCCTGCCGGGCGTGAAGTTCGTTCCGGCGAACGACGTGGCGGCGCTTGAAGCGGCGGTGAGCGACCGCACGGCCGGCATCATATTGGAACTGATCCAGGGCGAAGGCGGCGTGATTCCGCTGACGCCCGAGTTCGCCGCCAAGGCGCGCGCGCTGGCGACCCGGCACAACGCCCTGCTGATCGCCGACGAAACGCAGTGCGGCGTGGGGCGCCCCGGCACTTACTTCGCCTATCAGCGTTCGCAGCCGGTGATCCTGCCCGACGTGGTGGTGGCGGCCAAGCCGGTGGCCTGCGGCATCCCGCTGGGCTTCATTCTGGCGAATGCCAAGGCGGCCGCGGCCATCAAGCCGGGGATGCACGGCACCACGTTTGGCGGCGGACCGCTGGCCTGCCGCGTGGGTTTGGAGTTCATGGAGATTCTGGAGGGGCTGCTGCCTTCGATCCAGGAAGTGGGCGGCTACTTCCACGTGCTGCTGAACGAGCTGGCGCGGAAGCACACCTTCGTGAAGGAAGTGCGCGGATTCGGCCTGATGCTGGGCGTGGAGTTGACGGTGCCGGGGAAACAGATCGTGCTCGACGCCATGGCCGAGGGGCTGCTGATCAATTGCACGCACGAGACGGTGCTGCGGTTTCTGCCGCCGTATATTGCGGCGGAGAAGGACGTGGACGCGGCGATGAAGATACTGGGGAAGGTGTTTGGGAAGGTGAAGTAGGGGGGCGGATTTGCGAGGGAGTGTCGGGGCGGGCGGATGGGTGGTTCGGTGAGAGGTGGCCCCGCGGGAGTGATATACCGGAACGCCGTTAGCAGCCGAGTCGACTCCCGGAGTCCGGCGCATTTCTGAGGGCAGCCCTCACGGCGTCCTTGGAAGCCGAGACGGGACTGTCTTTCCGGCGAGGACATTACCGTGCCGATGGTGTTCTGGTTTCGCGAGATTTCGGGGACTTGGAGTGGGCGGGTCTTGCGGTCCGCCCGCTTCAGTTTTCCAAATCGTTCGATTCCAAATCGATCCTTTGAACCGTCTGCCCCTCGTGAAGAAGGTGAAGATGTTTGCCGTCAGATGAAACCTGGAGTTCAGAAACGGAACGATGTACTCGAACACGTCTCACCGCAGTCCCGGCGTGCACATCTATGACCGTAACTTCGTGGCCATCGAGGTCCAGTGCGTAGAGGAACCCTCCGTCCGGCCGCGCTGCGAGCCTCTCGTTTCTAAAATTGCGGTTTGGAAAAACACTCAGCAACTCTCCCAACGGAATCCGGGCGGCAAGAATCCTTGCCCGCTCGCCGACGCTCAAAGTCACGACAACGCTCTCCACTTGAAGTTGCTTGACGTCAATGAGTGCCACTCGGTGAAGGGAGGTGCCGTCCCTCTCGGTGATCAGGATCGCCGCGTGCTCCGTACCCAGGCTTATGGTTTCCCCGGGGTAGCCTTTCAAAAGGGCAGTTGCGCCGCCCTCGTCGCCATCCTCCAGGTTGCGCGGCTTGTTGAGCAAGATTGCTCTATCGCCCAGCTCTCCGGTTTCCGAAATCGAGCGCATCTCCCGTTCGCCGAGCACCCAGGTTCCCCCTGTTGATCCAAGGCGAACAAGGATGCGGGGATGGTCGTTCAAGACGTGACTGATAGCGGTGCCTGCTTGAAGGTCAATAATGTGGAGCACCCCCGACGGTTGCCCGTTCTCTGCGGCGGCCAGGAAGAGGAGCTTCCTGTTCAAGGAAAGCAGTGGCGCCACCACTTCTCCGCTCGATTCGATCGTGACGGTCGGACGAGGAGACGGGCCGGAAAAAACCGCGATCTGTCCGGGTCGCTCGCGGGTGGATTCGTTGAATGGTCGGGATCGCAGGACTAAGAACCCTTCCCTGGTGGAGAAGAACCAGCTTTCAAATGCACTCTCTTTTGGAAAGGCCGCATGAAGACCCTCGTACCACTCATAGGTGGCGATCACTTCGTTCGATGCCGTATCGATTACGGTGATGACAGGCTCGAACGGCGGCTTGATATGCCCATAGATCGCGTGTCCGAAGGTGGCGTCGAACGTAGAACTGCGGACCTCACGAACGCCTCCGGTATAGCAGTACAAGCGCCGGCCGTCGCTCGACACGTGGAGCTCGGGCTGTCGCCCAGCGCCGACTGGGATTACCCGATCCACCCGATTCGTGGTCAGGTTGATGGCGGTGATAAACCGGGCCTTCCCAGGTCCGGCGTCATGCACGACATAAAGCATGTTGGCAGACTTCGCCAGCATGTACTTCTCCGGATCTGCACCGACGGGAATCGACGCCACAACGTTGCCCGTTGCATCCTGGACCACGACGTGCGGCGGCTTCTTCTCAACCGTAAAAGCTGCGTAACTCGCCGGCAGCCCGAGCCGGCCCGAGCAGACTGCGACGACACTCACCACAAAAACGCTGCGGAAGCTCACGATTTGACCTCCCTCAATGCCGCCATGCTGGGCCGCGCTCCGACTGGGCGGCAGGAAGCCTGCGATGCTGTGGGATGAGACGGTACTAACACTGTCTAACGCCGACCGCTGAGTATGCGCGATCCCATCATTCCTTTGCAGGGTGAAGCCGCTTCATCTCTTCTGCTCCTGCCGCCGCCGCCATGAGCTTCATCCCCCACCTTCCACCCGACTCCACATACAACTTGACGTAGTAGGTATTGCCCGCCTCCAATTCCAGGCGAAGCATCTCGCTCGCCGTTTCCTGAGAGCGCACTCCGAACGCACGCATCATCGGACTCTTCAACATCGAGGAAAAAACCACGGAGCCCTCCAATACCTCACGTTGTGCGTAGCTGCCGTTGTGCAGCGAGGCCAAGTAATCGCCGTTGACGTAGACTTTGTTGTAGACTCCCCCGCCAACCGTGCGCTTTTCCCGGTAAACGTAAACCACCGCCTTGCGAGTCAACTGGGGTGAGGCCGGGGGTTGCTCTGGGGCACGGCTCGCGCCGCCCGTATCCTGCGCGACTGCTGGCTGCTGGCCGCTCGCGACCGAAATGGCGGCTACCAGGACGATGATCAACGTTGACATTGCTCGCATGGCACACCCCAGAACTGAATTGTCCAATTAGTATATACCATGGTTTTGGACCTGATGGTCCCACTCGCCGGACTATCGATGGCGTTCCACCCCCAGCCTTCGTCACGCGGCCGTTCCCGCTTCCTAGAGTGTTGTCTCTTCAGAGTGGAGGCATCCGCGTCACAACCTATCGAACAGCAGGTGCAACCCGTCGCGCACCGCGCCGGTCGCCGCGCCGCTTAACTTGCCAGTGCATTCCACCAACTCCGCCTTGTCGGCAGTGAGGATCTGAGACACGTTCACCACGCTTGCTTTGAGAAGACCGGCTTCGCCCGCCTTCAAAAGCACGTTGCCTGGCGCACCCGCCCTGCTCAGGTTGGAGGTAATCAGGCACACGACGGTGGTGCCAATCGCGCTGCGATTGAAGATGTCGTTCTGGACAACCACGCAGGGATGCCGGTCCGCCGCGGGTTTAAACTCAAGCCAGAATACTTGTCCCTGCCGAATCCCGCTAACCAGCGTTCCTTGACCGCGCGGCGGACCTTGGCCTTGATTCCTTTCAGCAGCGGCGCCTCCGCCGAATCCATACCCGCGGCATAGACCTCGTTCAGTTGCCGCAGCATTTGCTCCCGCCGTTGCCGTTTCAGGAAATCGCCGGCTGCGACGGCGAAGAGCCGGCTGCGGCTGAGCCCCATCAGCCGGGCGGTCTCGTCCACTTCCCGCAAGAATCCGTCATCGATGGAAATCGCCGTCTTCATGGTTACTACCGGAACTTATGCCGGACGTGGCACCAGATTGGAGTACCCAAGCTTCCACCGCACGGCTTCCTCCCGTGACATACCGCCCTGGGTGGTGGGGGCGCCTGCCTCAAGCGGGCCGTCCACGCCGAACGCACACGCCGGCGTGGAGCTGACCGTGCCAGGGAAGCAGATTTTGCTCGACGCCATGGCCGAGGGCCTGCTGCTCAATTGCACGCACGAGACAGTGCCGCGGTTTCTGCCGCCGCATCTAGTACCGTGACCGCGAGATGACGTTCCTCTGCGTCGGGCCGCTCACTAACGTTCGCGGTTCCGGGGGCAGAGGACACGGAACCGCGAACGTTAGTGAGCGGCCCGAGGTAACGCACCAAATCACGCGGTCAGGGAACTAGCGGCGGAGAGGGACGTGGACGCGGCGATGAAGATACTGGGGAAGTTGAAGCATGGGGGGCTGGCGGTAGGACGGCGATCCTGACAGAAGGTTGTGACAGCTACGCAGATCCCGTTGAAAGCGGCGCATTTCGCAAAGTTATATACTGACGGAGAAATCGGAGGAGATCCCCATGTCGCTCGGAATCCGCGCAAAGTGGCTGACAGGTTTTGCGTTTTTGGCGTTCGCCGCTTCGCCGGAACTGGTGGCGCAGTACGCCAAAGCGCCGGACGCCTATTCGGTGACCGAAGTCAATAACATGTTCATGGCGGGAATGACCATGGAGATTACCCGCGACGGCACACGGGCGGTGGTCGACCAGAGCTATCCGCCGCGAGAGGGCAGTCCCAAGGGGTATCACACGCGCACGTTCTACGATATTCAGGCGGGGAAGAGTTACACCCAGGATCTGTTGCAGCCGGGGAGCCCGTGCACCGGAGGCAACATTACCGGAGACTGGGGCGACCCGTTTGCCATGACGGCGCAAATCAACGCCACCGCTGCCAAGAATCCACCGAAGGATCTGGGTGCGGGCACAGTCAACGGAATGGCTGCCAAGATGATGGAAGTGGCCGTGGAGGGCATGCCGACGCCGGCTAAGGTCTGGATAGAGGCTAAGTACGGGCTGGTCCTGAAACTGGACATGGCAATGCCCGGAAAGCCGCTGGCAACGCTCCTGGAGGTCAAGAAAGCGATCTTTGCCAAGCCGCCCGCCGGCGCGCTGGCCCAACCCGTTTCCTGCGCGACGGCCGGTCCGCCTCCGCCAACCGAAGCGGAGCGGATCGCCACCGCCACCGGCACCGTTGCGACGGATTTCGCCATCGCCCCCATCGCGCCGGCCACGCCCTCGCGGAACTCCTGTTCGGTGCTGATACGGACGGTGCACGCCGGTTCCATGGAGCCGATGACCACTGGCTTCCAGATGGCCGTGGATTTGACTGTGGATCCGGACCATCCGGCCGCTTACAAGATGGGCAGGGAACCGGGTGGCAAGGCGACATTCACCGGCGGAGGGCTGAAGGACCTTACCAGCCAACTGCGGAATGGCGTATTGCGCATCGACAACGCGCCCGAGAAGTTCGACGTGGAAACGGCGTACAGCACCGGGGAATTCAATGGGGTCCTAATCTATCGCCAGTGCTTCGGGCCGCAAACGGTGCTGCTGCACGTCGTGAACGATCCGGCCAAGTTATCCGATGGCGGTTACTGGCTGTGGGTCAAGTCCGGCAAATACGCCAGGCTGCCGAATTAGTGCTCGCAGTTTATCTGCTCGGCGGCCGATTCTATCTAACGGCGCTTTGCGGCGCGAAAGTCTCAGCCCGGTTTGGGCCTGGATGGCTTCGAGCCGCTGCGGCGGCGGCCGACATCAAGGCGGAAGTGGGTCCTCGTGCTGCGGCCTGACCCGACAGTCCGCTTCCCGGGGTGCGTAGCGGCGGCGGTATGATTCCTCGCCCGCGACAGTAGCGGTTGGCTCGGAACTCAGTTCTCGGTGGGGATCCGCTCAATGTGGTCGATCACCAGGAATTGGACCTGAATGTTGCGGCGCTCAAATTTCAATCCTAGCGACTCCCGAAGCGCGGTGAAGAGGTGGGGTTCAGGCGCGGTAATGTCGGCACCTGGGGGCGTGGCCGCCGATGCGGTTTCGTCAACCGCCTTCGGTTCGAGGGCTTTTTCCGGTGTCCAAGTGAGGTCAATGCCGTATCGTCCCGTGAGGCCCGTAGCATCCTGCACGGGACCGTACCCCTGGCGCGAGAGATTCGAGGCAAGCGTGGCCATCGTCATGACGCCTTTCAGCGCGCCATGGCCAGACCCGCCAAAGAACATCTGGCCGGCGTGGCCGGGGCCCATGAAATTCGCATTCGGATCGTCCTCCTTGAATTTCGGACCGCCCTTGGCCACAACCAGTGCAAGCCCCGAACGCTGGCGATCTTCCTTGTGGGCTACGAGCTTGAACCTCTCGGCCAGCAATGCCTGAAGCATGGCCGGGAGCTGGTCTCTGCTGGCGCCCTCCGGTATTTTGGCGGAGATCTCGAAGCAATCCGCCTCCAGCCAGGAAGGCCCTTCGATCTGCTCCATCTTCACCTTGAACGCTTCCATCAGGACCGGTTTGAGAGGCACACTCTTAAAGGTGACCGAACCGGGGTCGATCAAGGGGTTGGCGGCGATACACCTATCCAACCGCTTCACCGAAGCCACTTCGAACTTCGGTTGGAGGGGGGCGTTCTGGTCATTTGCAGCGCAAGTCGCGGGAACAGCGATGAGGAAAAGGAGGCAAGTCTTCACGGGCGCGTTCTCCGCTGACCATTATTGCTCCAAATCGTTCCTGCAAAAACGGACGAAGCGGCGCCTTCGTTAATGGCTGAAAACGGCACATCGCCGCTCGCGAGAAGTTATCTAGGGCTGCCCGCCAATAGAGACCCACCAAAGCGCCCGGAAAGCCGCGCGCTTGCCGAAATGGGAACGTACCTGCCGACGGGTAGGGCCGACGCGGCGCTCGGGTCAACTGAGGCATACCCGTGACTTGCGCACCTCCGGTGCGGATGATACCGTCTGCCTGATTTCCTGCCCGCAGGCGAGGCGTGTACTTCGGATGGGTCGCACAATCGGTTCACAGGTGGGTAACCTTTCGGGAGAGCGGAGGAAGGTGTCGTCTCAAATCGGGTATCTGTCGTTCCGTGGCGACTTTGCCGTGGGGCAAATACTGCGGTCTCACTGGCGTCCCGACAGCCGGGCCGATGCCCTTCCCGGCGCGCGGCGGTGTTGTCCATACCTGGTTTCGCGAACGTCGATATCCTCACCCTATTCCGAATTTCTTCTTGAGTTGCCGCGCCAAGCCTTCGAGGTCAGGGAACAGAGCGTATTCGTTCACACCGCTGTATTCCAGGGCCTCCTTCGTCTCCTTGACTGCTCGCGGCTCCAAGTCGATTGCCACAATCGATCCGGGTGAGATCTGGTCGAGCGGACGCAGGTCATATCCGTGAATGGTGAAAAAACCGCGCTGCGCGGAGAGTCTCGGATTCTGTTGCGGCGGATACAATGCAACGGGATACCGCCAATCCGCTCCCCCCTCGACCAGTATCTCACCGTACTCGTAATAGTAATCCTCTTTCTGGTCATAACCGAAATAGCGTGGCCAATACAGATCGCGTTCACCAGTGTGCTTTTCGTTCCAGGCGTAAGGATTCATGATGTACAAGCGAGGCACCCCTTCCTCGCCGTCCTTCGAATAAGCCACGGCAAAGTAAAGCGCCACGTAAAGAACCTCCGTCCAGTCCAACAACCGTGTCGGTGCGCGATAGTGCTGCATCAAGAACAAGACGTCCCAATGGTCAAGCCCCGAGCCTTTATCGGTTCTTGCCTTTGCCAGGAACTCAAAAAACAGATCGGTCTCAAGTACGCGGACATCCTGCCGGCTTGGCTTTCTTCCGCTGAAGCAGCGCAAGAGCGACGGTAAGAGTTGATGTTTCCGGCTGCTAACGCCCCGATACCAAACCTCTTCACTCTTGTCTCGAGCAAGAATTGACAGTGATTCGTCAACCTTGGCTCGCAAATCTTGCCAGGAATCGACTTTGTATGTCTTCATCTTCCCTTCCATAGACACCGCCCTCTCAAATCCTCCCTGACGATTATCGGCTCTTCAGGGGACTGTCAATCAAATACTCGGATGGCTGAAGACCGGCCGTTTCGCGCGTGAACTCCGCCCATGTGCTCGTAACGTCATCGCTGGCGCCGCGGCGGCCGGAGGAACGTCTTCTCCGGGTGCTAATTCCATGTCGCCGGTCTACCGTTCTTCCCCCGACCATCTACGGCGCAAGGGCCGTCAGCCGCGCAAGCACACTTCTGCAATGGAGAAAACATCTCTGGCGAGAGTGGGAAACTCGCAGAACCGCAGTGGCGATAGGATTTACCCGCCTGTCGCGCGCGAAGCGGCAACTTTGCTGCCCGCACGGGATGTGTCCGCGAGTCCTCGGATAACATCCCTGATAATAATGAAGGCAAGCTCGTTGATTTCGTGGATGATGGTTTGTAGCCCCGCCAGGCTCTTGTTCAATTCGTCCAACGCTGTGGGGTCGTGTTGGTCCAAGAGAGCCTTCAATTGGCCGTCCATGGAGCCCACGTCGACCCTCCGGTTGTCGAACAGGCGGGAGAGCGTTACCTGCGTCGACGGGTAATTGAGGTTTGCGACTTTTGCCTGCTCATCCTTTCGCAAGCCAACAATGTCCTGACTAATCCTGTTCCAGCACGCCTTAAGCAGCCGCTCATCGGAACCACTCAACGGTTCACGGTTGCTGGCGTCCAACACAGCTTGCATTTTGATCACGTCATCTTCGTCCTGAGAGCAGATTACGAGGAAATCGAAGACAACCTGCAATTGATCGCTCAATTCAAGCTGGGCCTCGCTGTACGACTTCTGCGACTGCGGTACTTTCGCAGCCTCCTTTCCCGCAGTTACAGCAGCGTCCTTCGCGGCGGCGATTGTGTCCTCTGTCGCCTTCGCCGCAACATCCTGCGCAGCCTTGACGACGGTTCCAGGCTTCTGTCTGCCTTTAGCGGCGCTGTCGTCGATTGTTTTTGTGTTGGTTGCCGCATTGGTTTTGGCGGTTTCGGCAGCCGATGACTTTCGCGCATCTATCGCTTTGACGATATCGCTAACAATCGTCGCTACGACAGGAATTACAGTAGCGAAGGCACCCATGTAAGCTCCTTTGGATTGGCAGAGTCAAATCTACCACGTTTCCAAATAATGAAGTCCTGGCTTATATGTAAATTCATTCTTCCTTCGTTATCGAGCTACTGTCTTCCGTTAGTTAGTGGATCTTGTCGGCTTCCCGTTCCGCCAGGGAGTGCCCAGGCCAAAGGCGATTCCGCCGTCAGTCGAAAGGAGTTCAAGACCGACCAGAACCACCCAGGTAAGTGGTATTCCGACGACGGTTGAGACGAGATTGGCGATCGCTGAGAGTCTCAGCGCCTTTCCGGGCGTCAATGTGAGGCGGGGCCTCATGATCCACGCTTCAATGCCCACGATGGGGATCAGCGCAAGCAGCATCCCAGGCCATGTGACGAACAGCATCGGCACTCCAGCATCCGCTTTGGCAGGCACCGCCAGGAGAATGAGTAGCAAGACCCGGAGGAGGCACGCACGCGATAGCACCGTTACAGGGTACCGCGCGGCGGCACGCGTGGGCGCATAACGCGCGGAAAGTCCGGATGTGGTCCAATTCGCCTGTTTGGAGTTCTCCGCCGCAGGCACTCGTGCCGTGGACGACGTAAAATGGACAGGCATGGACACCCCTGGTGTTGAGATCAGGCAGGCCACCGTCGAGGATCTGGATCTCCTCGTGCCTTTGTTCGATTCCTATCGTCAGTTCTATCGCCAGGAGAGCGCTCCCGAGCGAGCGCGACGGTTCCTGTTAGATCGTTTTGGAAACTGCCAGTCCGTTATCTTCATCGCTTTTTCGAATTCGGCCGCGATTGGATTCGCTCAACTGAATCCCAGCTTCTCCTCCGGTGCGCTGGCTCGGATATTCATCCTGAATGATTTGTTTGTGAGCCCGGAAGCGCGGCGCCGTGGAGTGGGACGCGAGCTGCTCCGGGCGGTGGTAGAGTACGGCCGGCGCGTTGGCGCACTCCGCCTGGTGCTTTCGACGGAGGTCACAAACAGGACTGCTCAATCCTTGTACGAAAGTGCCGGCTGGCAGCGCGACACTGCTTTTTGCTCGTATCAACTGACACTGTGAAGCCGGGTAAGCCGGCTGCGCCGGTTTCCTGGCCGCGAGGCGCCCATCCCGCCGACCTCGAGGCAAATGCCGCAAGCCCGCAGTGCTGGGTGGCGCGACCGGTGTGTCGCCGGACTTGATTTGCGTCCGCGCGGCAACATCCAGGTCGTAGGTAACTCCGTCCGCGGTTTGGATGACCACCAGTTTATGTCCGGGGTCGACCATGGCGATCTGCCCGGAAAGGGTCTCCCGCGGCCACGCGGTCCGCACCGCCGCGGTTCCGCTTGCGGCGGCTACGGGAATCGCCAACAGCAGTGTGCAAAAGGTCGCGGCCAAGGCCGTCCGCTTGATTCCGATCATGGTTTCACCTCCAGTGCTGAAGGCGCAAACCGCCTCTGGCAGTGGTTCGCGCCCGCGGGTTACGTTCCGGCTTGCGGGGCTCATGCGATGCCGCCGCGAGCCAACCGGCGTTCGTCAATCGAACGCGTCCTGATCCGGGCCCGAGCAGGCAGGCGGCAGGGCATGAACGATGGAATCGGAGGCGCCGTCTGTGTTCGGATCGGAACCCGCCCTGGCTGCTGCCTTCTCCGCCGTTCTCTTGCATCTATTAGACTCCACGACCGCCAGCGCTGAAAATCCTGCCGGTATAGGATGCCACCGAAGGGGGACGCGGCCGCCGCGGGCGGGTCTACGGCCCGTATACCCACCGGTCGAAGAACGCCGCGAGGCCTTTCCCCGCCGCCGCTTCCATAGCCGCCTGCAACTCCCGGCTGGTGACGGGCCTGCCCCAGTTGTCGCGCGTGTAGATCTGCAGTCCGCTCCAGAAGGCGTCCTCGCCCATTTCGCGGCGCAACAGGTCGAGCACGTACGCGCCTTTGTGATAGGGGATCTGTCCGCTCGCCTCGTTGGCCGTGTTCCAGGCGTGGAAGGAAAGCGCGCGGTCCTTCCCCTCGCCGCGCAGGCGCTCGTAGATGGCGCGCGACCGCGCGATTTCCCGCTCGTAGCGCTCGCGGCCGAAGCGGGCTTCGAGGAACGCGTCGGCCAGGAACGTGGCCATGCCTTCGTTGAGCCAGAAGTCCGACCAGTCCTGGCACGGAATGCCGATGGCGTACCACTGGTGCGCCAGTTCGTGCGCCAGCAGCCAGAGGTCGTCAGGCTTGGCGCGCAGGCTAGTGGCGTAGGCTTCCGGCAACAGCGTCAGGTTGGCATTCTCCTGCATGGGGCTCTCGTGGGTGAAGACCTGGGTGTAGAGCCGGGCGGGGTAGTCTCTGCCGGTTTTGGCGGCGAAGAACCGCAGAGCGGCGCGGGTGGCGTCCAGGATGGCCGGCGCCGATTGCATCGTATCCGCCGGGCCGAGGACGCGCCCGCGCCCGTCGCCGGTCTCATGGAAGCGGCCCGCCGCGAAGCCGTAAAGGAACGGAGGCGTGGGCGAATCGGCTCGCCATTCGCCTCGCCCGGCGGGAACGCCGCTCGCAGCCACGCGCCAGCCTTTCGGGGCGGCGATGCGCAGACGCAGCGTGGCGCGGGCCTCGGGGCGGTCGTTGCACACCATCCAATCGTTAGTGAAGAACTCGCTGTAGACCTGATCGGGGTAGAAGTGCAAACCCTTGCCGGGGCCGGCATGGTAGCGAATGGTCAGGCCGCGCGGCGCGCCGTCCCGTGCGGGTGTGGCGAGCGTGACGAGCAGGAGGCCGCCCTGGCGCTCGAATCGCAGCCGGGTGCTGCCGTCCAGGACCTCGGAGATTTCGACGGCCGCGCCGGCGTCCAGTTCCACGGTGGTCAGCGACGCGGTGCGGCCGCGGTAGCGGATTACTACTTCGCCGTCCAGACGCTGTTTGTTGGGATCCGGTGCGATGCGCACGTCGTAGCGGTCCACTTTGTAAGGGCGTGCGGCGGGCGCGGCCACGGCCGGATAGAAGCACAGCGCGGCGAGCAGTGCCAGCTTCACATCGGAACAACCTCGACCCCGCGGAAGGCGGGTTAACGGGGCACCCACTTGGGGTCCGCCGCAGGTTGACAACCCGCCCCACAAAGCCGCCCGCGCCTTCACTTCTTCCCGGCCTCGATATGCAACCGCAGCGTCTCCACCCATACCGGCCCGCGGTCCCGATTGTAGGCGGGGTTGGAAACGTGTTGCACGTCGACGGTCGCAAACAGCCACGGCATCAGCCGTGCGGAGTAGTAGCTTTCCCAGATGTTCTCGCGCCCGTAGTTCAGCCGGCCGTCGCCGATGAGGAAGTCCAGGCCGCCGCTCGCCAGGTAGGCGCGGTGCACGCCCGAAATGCCGTTGACGGTCCACTCGGAAGCCGCCGTGTCGTGAGGCCGCCGCCAGCGGTCGCCGGCCACCGAAACGCCCGCCGTGGCCAGCCGGTCGATGGCGGTGAAGGCGAAGCTCTCCGTTTTGCCGGCGTTCCATCCCAGGCGGCCGAAGACGCCGATGCCGGGGACGACTTCCTGGTCGGCGCTGACGCCGAACCCGTACTTCAGCGTACCCGGACGGTGCACCGCGGCCACGTCGGGCGTGGCGCCCGTTTGCGCGGCCACGCGCAGGGCGTCGGCGTAGGTGCCCGAATCGGTATGGTTGCGGCTGTGTTGAATGCGCACCGCGCCATCGTGTCCGCCCAGCTTGCCGCGGATCTCGCCTTCGAACACGTCGCCGCGGTCGCGCAGCACGCGGCGATCAAAGCGCAGGCCGTTGGCGACACGCGGTTCCGCCACGCTCGAGTAACGCAGCGACCAGCGGCGGGTGTGAAACTCGTGCACCCATCCCCAGGTGTAGCCGCGCGTGTCGGCGGGGTAATCCCAGGCGCCATTGTACATCACGGCCCAATCCATAAACTGGGTGCGCGGGTCGTGGGTGTAGCGGTTGTTGTCGAAGAAATCGGTGACGGTGAAGCGGCCCGCGGTGATGGAGTAGCGCGTCATGGGCCGCGAGCCGGCGAGCTGGTTCTCGTCGCTTTCGACGGACTCGCGGGAGTCGCCGAAGCCGAAGTCCTGGGTGACGTAAAGCCGCGCCAGGTAAGGCTTGGGCGTGGCCGTGGCGACGCGCGGCATTTCGCCGTTGGGGAAATTGGCGACTCCGTCGGTGGCACTGAAGCCGCGTCCGCCGGCGATTTCGGGATCGAAATAGAGTTGCGTGTCGCGGAACGGCTGCCAGCCCAGGAACAGCGTGGTGGTGAGCGAGGCTTCGGCCTCCGGGTGCGCAATCAGACTAAAGGGACCCGCATAGGGAGACTGGAAGCTGCCGTGATACTGCCCGATCGAGGTGGCCTGCCAGTAGAGGTTCCAGCGCTCGGGAGCGGGCGCGGGGTCTTGAGCGGCCAGGGGCAGAGCGGCGGCGCACAGCGCCAGGGCGAGGCACTTCACTGAGCGAGGATCTCCATCGTGGCACCGCGGGGCATTCTTAAATTATAGCGGGCCAGTGTGACGAAACGATTAAGCGTGCCGGGATTTCCCCCTAGTACCGGCGCAAATACCAATTCCCCTCTAAGGCCCGTTGACAACCGCGTCGATAGGAAACAAGTGAGTGACTATATGCGGCCGGTGCGTACCCAACCAAGAATCAACATGAAACTTAGACTACCTACCTCCATTCTGATCGTCGCGGCGCTCGCCTGTCTCTCAGCGCCGGCGCCGGCACAAACTTCGGCCCGTGTCACCGGGGTCGTGAAATCCTCCGCGGGACAGGTGATTTCCGGGGCGAAAATCAGTGCCGTCGGCCAGAACCGCAGCCAGGAATTGACGGCGATTTCGGCGGAGGACGGCGCTTTCGTTCTGCCCGAACTGGCGGCGGATACGTACCAGATTTCCGCCTCCGCCCCGCGCTACAGCGATTGCGCGGTGGTGGTGGAGGTTGGCGTGGGCCAGGTGCGCGCCATCGAACTGAAGCTCAACACGCTGGCCGAGGGCACCGTAATTGCGGTTTCCAAGAACGTCTCCGCGGACCTGTCGAGCGCCAGTCTGAGCGTGAATGTGACGCCGCAGGAGGTTTCGTCCATGCCTCTGAACGGCCGCAGCTATTCGATTCTTACGCTACTGGCGCCGGGCGCGGTCAACGTCGGCGATGGAGGGTTCGACAAGCTGTCCTTCAGCGGCCAGCCCACCAGTCACAACCGCTACAGATTTGACGGCATTGACGCAGGGTCCGTAATCGATCCAAATCCGGGGTGGTTCCCGGTAGTTGGCTCGCAGTTCCGGTTGCAAACCTCGATCGAGACGATCCAGGAATTTCGCGTGGATACGGCGCTCGAGCCGGCTGAATATGGAATGGGCGCGGGCGGCCATGTGAACGTGGTTTCCAAATCCGGCAGCGGGCAGTTGCACGGTTCGCTCTTCGAGAACTTCCGCCACAGCGACCTGGCGGCACGGGATTTCTTTGCCGCGGGAGATGGCCGCTTGCGCATGAACCAGTACGGCGCCACGGTGGGCGGACCGATTCCGGGCCTGCTCGGCAAGGACCGGGCGTTCTTCTTCGTTGCCTATGAGCGGCTCGGGGAAAGTTCCATGGTGTCGGGACAAGGACCCGTCCCCACTACCACTTTGATGGCCGTCACCAACCCGGCCACGGCGCAAATTCTCGCGACGCTGCCCGTGGCCCCAACGCCCGCCCCCGGCACTCTTATCGTGCTCTCCGAACGTTCCGGGATGAGCCGGTTGGGCGAGTGGAACGGCAGTGCGCGGCTGGACTTCAACCTGACCGGCCGGAACAAGCTGGCGCTGCGCTACGTGAAGGCCAAACAGTGGCTGGATACGCTCGACCAGACCACCGTCACGCCCCGCTACATGCTGGCGCACGCCGCCCCGGACAACGCCCTGGCGAGTTGGAACGGCATCTTCGGAACGGTCTTCAACGAGTTGAAATTTGGTTTGAACCGCGCGCCCACCGGGCTTTCCTATGCCACCCCCTTTGGTTGGATGAGCGATTTCGTGGCTCTGCCGGGGGCGCAACTCTCCACCTGGGCGTTTGGCGGCGTGGGGAAACAGGCGGGCGGAGACTACGGACGCGCCTCCGATTACCGCAGCCGCAGCTACTCCTTCATCGACACGGCGACGTGGAACCGCGGACGCCACAGCGTCAAGGCTGGTATGGAGGTTCGCGCCGTGCGCGTGCCCTTGAGCACGCTCGGCGGCACGGTGTACTCCTTCAGTACCGGGGGTTTCGTTGCCGATCTGGGGGCTACCGTGTCCTACATTGGCGACCTGCACTCGGAAGCGCAACAGGATCTCTATGGCGGATTCGTGCAGGACGAATGGCGCGTCCGTGACGACCTGAGCGTCAATGTTGGGCTGCGCTACGAGTTCTACACGGCTGTGAACGCCTCGGGCGGCCAAGCGCGTGTCTTCGACATGAACCGGTTGGAGTTCCTGGCTGCCGGAAGCGCTCCCTACCAGCCTTCGGCGATGGGCCTGGCGCCGCGCCTTTCGCTTGCCTGGGCGCCCAAGGCCATGCGCTCCAGAACGGTTCTCCGCCTGGGCGGAGCCGTCCACGACAGCCCCGGCCAATTGCACGATTTCCTGGGTCCGATCGAGAACGCCGCGCCGCGCTTTAGCGCCGATGGCCTAAGCTTCCCGGCCAATCTGAACGCCGCCGCTGCCGCCGGTCTCACGGTGCAGACTCCCATTGGGATCGATTCAAGCTCCCGCTTCGCGGACCGGGTGTACCAGTGGGGCTTGTCCGTTCAGCAGGTCCTGCCGGCCCAGTTCACCGCACAGGCCGCGTATCTTGGCAGCGCCGCCCGGGACCTCGTGACGCGGCGCTGGGGGAACCTGATCACCGGCGCTACGCCCTACGGTCAACTGCTGCGGCAGAATCCGGCTTTCGGCGAGATCCCCTACATCGCGGGCGGGGGATCGGATAACTATCATGCCTTGCAGTTCCAGTTGAACCGCCGCTTTGCGGAAGACCTCCTGGTGGGTGCTCAGTTTGGCTGGTCGCACAACCTCACCGACACGCAGTCCGAAGGAACCGCCCTGCAGAACCCCGCCTGCCTGGAATGCGAAAAAGGGCCGGCCGATTTCGACGTGCGCCGGGCCGCTTCTTTCAACGGCGTCTACCACGTGCCGTTGGGGCGCGGCAGCCGCCATTGGAATAAGGGATTTGCGGGAACGGTCCTGGCCGGCTGGAGCACGGGCGCCCTTTTCAGCGTGCGATCCGGCGTGCCCGTCAACGTGACTCTGGCGCGCTCCGATATCTCCTACATGACCGCGTCCGGAGAAATTGTCTCGCCCGGAACCCCGGGGGCCTTCCCCGTTCTGGATACGCCCCGTGGCGGCGGCACTTATGGCTCCTTCAGGCCCAGCGTCGCTGCCGGTGTCAACCCATATCTGAACAGCCGCCTGTTGGTTCTCAATCCGGCGGCCCTGACCGTTCCTCTACTCGGCACTTACGGCAATTTGGGCCGGAACGCCCTCGTGGGGCCGGGATTCTCGCAGTTGGATGGGCAGGTGAGCCGCACCTTCCATTGCGGCGAGCGCGCCGAAGTGCAGTTCCGGGCCGATGTTTACAACGCTCTCAACCACGCGAATTTCGCATCGCCTACCGGATTGCTGGTAAATGTGTCGCCCTTCATCCAGCCGGGTGAGGCTTTTACTTCGGGCCAATCAGCCAATTTTGGCGTCATATCCAGTACACTCGGACGTAACTTGGGCCTGGGCACCTCCCGCCAAATCCAATTGGGGATGAGAGTGAGTTTCTAAGTACGAGACCAATCCATGAAAAAATCGACTTTCGCCTGCATTGCCTTTCTATCGCTATCCGGTTTCCTCGGCTGGGCCGGGGACGAGGTTCGGGTTTCCGAGGCCGAACTCAAGGAGGCCGCCATCGTCAAGCCTCTGCCGGAATATCCCATGGTGGCCCGCCAGCTCAAGATAACCGGCAGAGTGGAACTGGAGGTTCACGTAGATGAGAACGGGGCGGTGGCCGATGTGAAGATCACAACCGGCAACGCGGTTCTGACCCATCCCACCGTCAAAACCATCAGCGGCTGGAAGTTCAGGCCGTTTCATAAGGATGGCAAAGCTGTTGCGGCCGTGGCGCCACTGAACTTCGAGTTCCGGTAGGGAACCCAGCCCGAGCCAGCGCGGCTCGCCGATGGCCGGCTCAGCCCCTGCCTGACGCAACCTGCTGCACGCAGGGTATTCTGTATTGGGGATCCCCGTCTCATGGCCGTTCGCAAGGTTGAGGACGTAATCGAGCGCCTCGGCGCTCTGCGCAATGCGCCAGAAAGCGAGGCGGTGCCCGCGCTGGCGAAGGCGCTCGGCGATAAGGTCAACCTGGTGGTGGCCAAGGCTGCCGCAATCTCAGCCGAGCGCGGGTTCCGCACACTGGTTCCTAACCTGCTCGGCGCTTTCGACCGCCTGTTTGAACACGGCGCGCAACGCGATCCGCAGTGCTGGGCGAAGCTTGCCATCGCACGGGCGCTGGTGGCGTTCGACCGCCGGGAATCGCCGCCCTACCTGCGCGGCTTGCGGCACGTCCAGATGGAGCCGGTGTGGGGCGGGCAGGCGGACACGGCGATCAACCTCCGCGGCACCTGCGTGCTGGCGCTGGCGGCCTGTGCGGATATCCCGCGCGAGGAAACCCTCCGGGCGATGGTGGACGCTCTGGCGGATCCGGCCGGCCTGGTCCGCGCCGAAGCCGTGCGGGCGCTGGCGCAGATGCCGGGCGACAAGGGCGCGTTACTGCTGCGCCTCAAGGCGCGCGTGGGCGACGAAGAGCTTCAGGTTTCCGGCCAGGTCTTTGACGGGTTGTTGGCGCTGGAGGGCGAAGGCGCGGTGGCTTTTGTGGCGGCCTTCCTGAAAGACGCCAATAGCGCGGTGTGCCCGGAAGCGGCGCTTTCCCTGGGGTCCTCGCGGCTGGCCGGCGCGGTGGACACGCTGATCGCCTGGCGGGAGGAGAGCCGCGACCCGGAGCTCCGCCAGGCAGCACTGCAAGCGCTGGCGGTCTCGCGGCAGGAACGGGCGCTCGACTACCTTCTGGACCTGGTCCTGGACGGCGCCACCCGCGACGCCCGCGCGGCCATCGAAGCGCTGTCCGTGCACCGCGAATCGCAGGAAATCCGCCGGCGCGTCGAGGCTGCGACTGCTGGCCGCGAGCCCGAGGTTCGAGCGGCGCTTAACTGGTAGAGGCGGCCGCTACGCCAGCGTGTTGATGGCCGCCGGGTGCGCGGCTTCGAAAGCTGCGATGGCCGGCACCTGCTGCAAAATGTAGCCCAGTTCGTCCACTCCGTTCACCAGGCAGTGCTTCGAGAATTCGTCCACCGGAAACTTCACCGCCCGCCCGCCCGGCAGCGTCAAGGTCTGGTTGGGCAGGTCGATGGCCACCTCGGCCGCGGCGTCGGCCTCCACCGCCGCCAACAGTTCGGCATGCGCATCGGCAGGCACGATGATAGGCACGAGCGAGTTCTTCAGCGAATTCTGCCGGAAGATGTCGGCGAACGAAGTGCTGATGATGGCGCGAAACCCGAACTGCGTCAGCGCCCACGGCGCGTGCTCGCGGGAACTGCCGCAGCCGAAATTGTCGCCGGCCAGCAGCACTTGAGCACCGCGCGCCCGCGGTTGATTGAGAACGAAATCCGGGTTGGGGTTGCCCGCGGCGTCGTAGCGCCAGTCGCAGAAGAGCTGCGCATCCAGCCCCTGCTTGGACGTGGTCTTCAGGAACCGCGCCGGAATGATCTGGTCGGTATCGATGTTGTTAAGCGGCAGCGGCACGATGCGGCTTCGGAAATTGGTGAATGGCTTCATAGCAGGGTCCTCACATCGGTCACCACGCCGGTGATGGCGCTGGCGGCGGCGGTCAACGGGCTGGCCAGGAAGGTGCGTCCGCCCTTGCCCTGCCGGCCCTCGAAATTGCGGTTGCTGGTGGAAACGCTGTACTCGCCCGGAGCCAAGCTGGTCGCCGTTCATGGCGATGCACATGGAGCAGCCCGGCTCGCGCCAATCGCACCCGGCCGCGCGGAAGACCTCCGGCAGCCCCTCGGCAATGGCCTGCCGCTTCACTTCCTGCGAGCCCGGCACCACTAGCACGCGCACCTTCGGGCTGACCTTGCGGCCCTTGAGGATGCCCGCCGCGGCGCGCAGATCGGAGATGCGCCCGTTGGTGCAACTGCCGATGAATACCACGTCGATCGGGTGGCCCAGCAGCGGTTTGCCGCCCTCCAGGCCCATGTACTTCAGAGCCTTGGTGACGCTCTCGCGCTCCATGGGGTCCGCGATCCAGGCCGGATCGGGTAGAGCCGCACCCATCGCCAAGCCCATGCCGGGGTTGGTGCCGTAGGTGATCATGGGTTCGAGGGCGCCCGCGTCGATGGTGACCGAGCGGTCGTAAGCGGCGCCCTCGTCCGTGGGAAGCTGTTTCCAGCGGGCCAGCGCCGCATCCCATGCCGCGCCCTTCGGCGCGTGCTGGCGTCCGCTGATGTACTGGAAGGTGGTGTCGTCGGGCGCCACCAGGCCAGCCCGCGCGCCGCCTTCGATCGACATGTTGCACACCGTCATGCGCTCTTCCATGGAGAGCCCGCCGATGGCGCTGCCGGTGTACTCGAAGACGCTGCCCGTGCCGCCGCCGACGCCAATGCGCGCAATCAGCGCCAGAATGATGTCTTTGGCCGCGACGCCCGGCCGCAGCGCGCCGTCCACCCGCACCTCGAAGCTCTTCGACTTGCGCTGCAACAGGCACTGCGACGCCAGCACCTGCTCCACCTCGCTGGTGCCGATGCCGAAGGCCAGCGCTCCGAAGGCGCCGTGCGTGGCGGTGTGGCTGTCGCCGCAGACCACCGTCATGCCGGGTTGCGTGAGGCCCAGCTCGGGTCCCGATCGACATGCACCACGCCCTGCCAGTCGCTGCGAATGCCCAGGCAGCGGATGCCGAACTCGGCGCAGTTGGTTTCCAGTTGCGCGAGTTGCTTGGCCGCGATTTCGTCCGCGATGGGCAGCGAGCGGTCGGTGGTGGGGATGCTATGGTCGGCGGTGGCTAGCGTCAGATCGGGACGCCGCACTTTCAGGCCGCGCTCGCGCAGCCCCTGGAAGGCTTGCGGCGAGGTGACCTCATGCACCAGGTGCAGATCGATATAGAGCAGCGTGGGCGCGCCTGGCTGCTCGTACACTACGTGGGAATCCCACAATTTTTCGATGATGGTTCGGGACATAGATACACTCTCAGCTTACAGCCTCGGCGGTAGCCGCTCCAAACGGCGATCGATGCCAACGCCGGACTTGGTCTTCGACCGCGTGGTTCGGTGCCTTGGCCGGGCCGCTCGCCAACGCTCGCGGTTCTGGGCCAGGGCACACGGAACCGCGAGCGTTGGCGAGCGGCCCGCTGCAAAGGAACATTACGTCGCGGTCACGGTACTAGATGGCCGCGCACACCGCTTGGCCCACCTGTTCGGTAGTGGCGGGCGCGCCCTTGGGCCGCAGGTCCGCGGTCACGGTCCCGCTATTGAGCACCTGCTCGATGGCGGTCTCCACCGCCGCGGCCTCTTCCCGCAATCCGAAACTATACGACAACATGGCCGCCACCGATCCGATGGCGCCCAACGGGTTGGCCTTGTTCTGCCCGGCGATATCGGGCGCCGATCCGTGGACCGGCTCGTACAATCCCACCTGCGCTCCCGACGGCCTGCGGTCGCCGATCGAGGCCGAAGGCAGCATCCCGATTGATCCGGCCAGCACCGCGCCTTCGTCGCTCAGAATGTCGCCGAACATGTTCTCGGTCAGCACCACGTCGAAGCGCCGCGGATTCAGAATCAGTTGCATGGCGCAGTTGTCCACCAGGATGTGATCGAGCGCTACGTCGGGAAACTCGCGGGCAATCTCGACCACCACGCGGCGCCACAACTGCGAATTCTCGAGCACGTTGCTCTTGTCCACCGACGTCACCTTCTTGCGGCGCGCTTGCGCCAGGCGGAAGGCCATGCGGGAAACCCGCTCGATTTCCGCGCGCGTGTAGGTCATGGTATTGACCGCCCGCGTTTCCGCGCCCTCTCCGCTAATGCCGCGCGGCGTCCCGTAATAGATTCCGCCCGTCAGTTCGCGGACGATAATCATGTCGGTGCCTTCCACCAGGTGGTTCTTCAGCGGCGAGGAATCCAGAAGCGCCGCGTACGCCCGCACCGGCCGCAGGTTGGCATACACGCCCAGGGCCTTGCGGATTCCCAGCAACCCTTTCTCGGGCCGCTTCTCCGGCGGCGCGTTGTCGAACTCCGGCAGGCCCACGGCGCCCATCAGCGTGGCGTCGGCTGCCGCCGCCAGCCGCGCGGTTTCGTCCGGGAACGGCGAGCCCGTCCGATGAATAGCCACGCCGCCCAGCAATCCTTCGCTGAGGTGCAGCGCGTGATTCCATTTGCCGCAAACGTGGCGCAGAACGCGAACGGCTTCGCGCGTGACTTCCGTGCCGATGCCGTCGCCGGGAAGAACCAGAACGTTGAGATCCATGAATTAGTTCGCAGCTACTAGGATAGCCCGCCGTGCTTCCTTGATGAGCGCCACGATCTCCTCATCCATCAGCCCCTTCTTGCGGTGGTCGGCAACCGCCGTGAAGCGGTGATACAGGTTGTCCAACTCCGTCTTCGTAAGCTCGTAGCCCAGGTCGTGCGCGCGCTGCTGCAGGGCGTGGCGTCCGCTGTGCTTGCCCAGCACCAGGCGGCCTTCGGGCACGCCCACCGAGCGCGGATCGATGATCTCGTAAGTGGTCTTCTCCTTCAGGTAGCCGTCCTGGTGGATGCCGGCTTCGTGGGCGAACGCGTTGCGCCCCACGATGGCCTTGTTGGGTTGCGGCCCAAAGGTGATCAGAGAACTCAGCGTTTCGCTCGCCGAGAACAAGTGCTCCGTGTTGATGCCGGTGTAATAGGGATAGGCATCCGCGCGGGTCTTGAGGATCATGACGATCTCTTCCAGCGAGCAGTTGCCTGCGCGCTCGCCGATTCCGTTGATGGTGCACTCCACCTGGCGCGCGCCGTTCTCGATGGCCCACAGGGAATTCGCCACCGCCAGCCCCAGATCGTCGTGGCAGTGCACGCTCACAATGGCGCTATCGCCCAGCACCTTGGCGACGTGGCCGATGAGCGCGCCATATTCCCGCGGCGTCGAATAGCCCACCGTGTCCGGAATGTTAACCGTGCTGGCGCCGGCCGCAACCACGGCCTTCGAGATGGCCTCCAGGTACTCCGGCTCGGTGCGCGCGCCGTCCTCGGCCGAAAACTCCACGTCGTCCGCGTAGCGCCGCGCCAACTCCACCGCCTTCACGGCTTCCTCCAGCACCTGCGCCCGCGACTTCTTGAGCTTGTACTTCAAGTGAATCTCGCTGGTGGCGATAAAGGTGTGGATGCGCGGCCGCCGGGCGTGCTGCAGGGCCTTGGCGGCGCGCTCCACGTCCAACGTGCAGCAACGCGCCAGACCGGCGACCCGGGCCTCGGGAAACTCGCGGCTCACCGCCTCCACCGCCTCGAAATCTCCCTCCGAGGCGATGGGGAAGCCGGCTTCCAGAATGTCGACTCCCAGCTCCACCAGCTTGCGGGCCATCTGAAGCTTCTCGGGAACCGTCATGCTGCATCCCGGCGATTGCTCGCCGTCGCGCAGCGTCGTGTCGAAGATGTATACGCGATCGCTCATATCCTCACCGAAGTTAGGAGCCCTTAAGAAAAAAACGGGCAGGCGTGGCCATATCGGCCGCCCGTCCCACCGCGCCGTTCACTGGTTGGTTGTACGCCGGTGAGCCGGGCTAAACGCCTGCCTTTGAGTTCCTGATTCCGATTATGGACTCCGCCGGACGATTTGGCAAATTTATAATATTAGCGCCACGCATTAACTCCTGTTATAATCAATTTCCGCCATGGAACTCTACTCCCTGAAAGTGTTCCTCACGGTGGCGAGCGAACGCAGCTTTTCGCGCGCCGCCGAGAAACTGCTGCGGACGCAGCCCGCCGTATCGTTGGCGTTGCAGCGCCTGGAACAGGAGTTGGGCGAGCGCCTGATCGACCGCTCGGGCAAGGACCTCATTCTCACCGACGCCGGCCGTGTGACGCTGGACTACGCCCGCCGCTTCGAGAGCCTCCGCCTGGAGATGGCCAACTCGCTCGAAGAGCTGAAGGACAACTCCGCGGGGCGCCTGATCATCGGGGCCAACGAATCCACCACGCTCTATCTGTTGCACCACATCGAGCGCTATCGCGAGTTGTATCCCAAGGTAAAGGTCCAGGTGCGGCGCAGTTTCTCGAGCAAGATCCCCAACGAACTGATCGACGGCAACCTGGAACTGGGCGTCATCAGCTACGATCCGGGCGACGAGCGGCTGCGCTCGCGGGTGATCTACACCGACGCCCTCACGTTTGTGTGCTCGCCGCGGCACCGCCTGGCGGACCGCAAGACCGTGTCCATCACGGAGTTGGGCAGCGAGAAGTTCGTGGCTCACAACGTGGTTTCGCCATACCGCGAAGTGGTGCTGCGGGAGTTCCAGAGCCACAAGGTGCACCTCACCATGGACGTGGAAATGCCCACCATCGAGAGCATCCGTTGGTTCGTGCAACAAAACCTCGGCGTGGCGTTTCTCCCGCGCATGTGTGTGGAGCAGGACATCGCAAAGAAGATCCTGCACGAGGTGCGGGTGAAGGAAATGCACGTGGAGCGCAAGATCCGCGTGGTGTATCCCACGCGCCGCGCGCTCAGCCACGCGGCCAAGGCATTTCTGGATTTGTTGGGATGAATCCTCGCGCCGCCCGGCGCGCTACTTCTCTTCGCGGATTTGCTGGCTCAGATAGCGTTCGTAGCCGATCTCCTGGATCTGGTGGAGTTGCGACTCGATCCAGTCGACATGTTCTTCCTCGTCCTTCAGCAAGCGCTCGAACAACAGGCGGGACGCGTTGTCGCCGGCTTCCGCCGCGACCGTGATGGAGTTGTTGTACATCGCCACCGCGCCAATTTCCAGCTTCAGATCGGCTGCCAGTTGCTCCTTCACGTTCTGCCCGATGTTCAGGCTTAGCGCCTCGCTTAAGGTGGGCGAGCCGTCCAGGAAAAGGATTCGCTCGATCAGCGCCTCGGCGTGCTTCATTTCGTCGATGGACTGTTTCTTGATGTGGTCCCCGAGCTTGTCGTATTTCCAGTTCTCGCACATTTCGGCGTGGAGGAAGTACTGGTTAATCGCCGTCAGTTCCTCTTTCAAGGCGGCGTTCAGTTCGGCGATGACTTTCTGGTTTCCTTGCATGGCGAGTATTATATCCCGGACGCCGCGCGGCACCCAAAGCGTTGCTGCGTATCCTGGGTCGCGCGCAGAAACACAAAGACCGCTCGCCGGGGGGAAGGAATCCCCGGCGGGCGGTCAACTGCGACTCAGGACTTCGACTCCAATAAGAGGCCGGATTACAGGTTTCCGCCGCGCCGCCGTATCAGCCATGGCTCGAATGCGCCCGGATTCTCCAGGATGTCCGCTTCGAGCTCCTGAAACTGAATGTCGAGCACGGCTCGCTCAATGCCGCTGCCGAGCGATTCATCGCCCGTTTCAGCGCGCCTTTTTTCTATGAGGGCCAGTACCGCTTCGCCCAGCTTCAACCGGTCCGCTGCGTTGCTCATAGCCCTTTCCTCCTGCTCAATTAGACGATGTAACTTCCTGGAAGTTTCATGGATACCCCCAAATCGGTACTAATCGTTTGACTTTGGCCACCGATTGGCTTACAACTCAACCAGGGAGTACGGAAATGGACGACTTTCGCGTCGGCTCGATTCCTTCCTACGATCCGCTGGAACGCCAGCACGCGGACGACTCCTCCGGCCGCAAGAAGAGGAAACACTCTGAACCGCAAAGCGCCGAAGAGGATGTCGTGACCCTCTCCGAACAGGCGCCCGAGGAAGAAGACAGCGGCTCCGGCTACGCGCCGCACCGCGCCAAGGACTGAGGAGCTTTACGGACGCCGGTCCTGGTACGCGTGGCAGGGTAGACCTGCCACCGCGCTCCGCGGGGCGAAACCTGGCCGTTACATCCGGCCATCCGAGTCCGTAGCGGCGCACGGATCGGCCATGCGGTACTATGTATCCTTTATCACCACTATCACCACAATCGACTACCCCCAACCATGAAACTGACTCCCGCTCTCTTTCTCGTAGCCGCGTCCTTGAACGCCCAGGACGAACGCCCGGTGTGGGATCAGCCGGCCTTCTCGGCCTCGCCGCAGGCCCTCCAGCGGGCGTTTGCGGAGATTGAACCCGGCTCCAATCCGGTCACCGTGCTGCTCGAAGAGGAACGCTACGAGTTCGATTCTTCGGGCCGCCCCACAACTCGCGACCGGACCGTCTTCAAGACCTGGACGAAGGAGGCCGCGTCGAATTGGGCGATGACCGAGCGGAACTGGTCGCCTTGGGTGGAGGACCGCCCGGTCGTGCGCGCCCGCGTCACCGGTCCTGACGGCACCGTGCACGACCTGGATCCGAAGACGATGGCGGACGCGCCGGCGCGCGAGGGGGCCGACGACGTCCTTACGGACCGCCGCACGGTGCGGGTGCCGTTGCCGGCCATGGAGGCGGGCTCGATTGTCGAGGAGGAAATCGTCACCCGGCAGACCATCGACTCTCCGATGCCAGGGACCCTTCGCTACTTCCGCTTCGGAGGCGCCGTTCCGGTCGAGCACTCGCGGTTGCAAATCCGCATCCCGGAGACGCTGCCATTCCGTTACAAAGTCCGCCTGCTTCCCGACGTAGCCATCTCCGACCACAAGGAAGGCGGAATCCGGGAGATTCTCTTCGACCAGGGCCCCATGAAACCGCTGGAGGATGCGCCGCCGCTGCTTCCCTCCGACGAGCCGCACTTTCCGTTTGTGGTCTTCTCGACGGCCAGCGATTGGAATTCCGTGGCGAAGGCCTACGCCGCGATTGTGGACGGTCAACTGCGCGGTTTCGATGCCTCGCAGTACCCCGTGAAGTTTCCGCCTGGGGCCACCGCCGAGGACAAGATCCTCGCCATCGTGGGCCGGCTCAACAAGGAGATCCGCTACACCGGCGTCGAGTTTTCCGAAGCCTCGCTGGTGCCGCGCAAGCCCGCCGAGGTGTTGCAGCGCAAGTACGGCGACTGCAAGGACAAGTCCACGCTGGCCGTCGCTCTTTTGCGCGCAGCGGGCATCGATGCTTATGTGGTGCTGCTGCGCTCGGCGCTGGACGCGGACATCGAACCCGAGTTGCCCGGAATCGACGCGTTCAATCACGCCATCGTCTACGTGCCCGGACCCTCCGAGATCTGGCTTGACCCCACCGACTCCGACCTGCGCCTGCACGTGATTTCGCCCGGGAACCAGGGCCGCTACGCCCTGATCGCGCGGCCGCAAACAACGGCTTTGATGCGGACGCCGGAACTTACCGCGCGGGATACCCGGATCGTGGTGACGCGTGAGTTCACGCTCTCGGAACTCGGCCGGGCCAAGGTAGTGGAAACTACGGAGACCTTTGGCACGGCCGATCGCGAATACCGCGGCGTGATCGCCCGGCAGGACCAGAAGAAGTTGCCGGAGGGATTCAAGGGTTATGTCAAGTGGGTTTACGGGGAAGCCAAAATCGCTTCGATCACCGCGGGTGACGCGGCCGATCTCAGCAAACCGTTTCAGTTGAGAATCGCGATCGATGGCGCGCAGCAGGGCGACACGGCTCGCGCCGAGGCCGCGGTGGGTATCTTCCTCTCACAGATCGCCCTCAGGTTGCCGTTGTATTTCTTTCAGGCGCCGGAGAACGTGAAGAAGGACGATAGCAAGGCCGCACCCGCGCTCAGAACCCAGGATTTCGCCATTTCGGAGCCGTTCACCGAGGACTGGCATTATGTGATCGCCGCGCCCCCGGGGTTTCGCGTACGGCAACTTCCCGAAAACCTGGACGAGAAACTCGGTCCCGCAACCCTCACCGCGCGCTTCGCCAGCCGGGACGACCGCACGGTATTGGTTGATTTCCAGTTCGTCATGCTCAAGCGGCGCTTCACGGCGGCCGAAGGCGCGGTCCTCCGCGACGCAGTGCTGGAACTCGGAAAGCGCAGCGAGCCGGTCGTCCGTTTCGACGAGATTGGTGAGGCCGCCCTGGCGTCCGGCGACGTGAAGACGGCGCTAGCCGAGTTCGCCGTCCTGCGAAAACTGCATCCCAACGAAGCCCTGCACGCCATGCAGACGGCGCGGGCGCTGTTGATCGCCGGCGCCGGGGATGCCGCGCGCGCCGAGGCGCGGCGAGCCGTGGCTCTGGAACCGGAGTCGGCGAAAGCCTACGTGCAAATGGCTGAAGTGCTGGAACAGGACCTGGTTGGCCGCGATTTGCGAAAGGGCCTTGACGCCGCCGGCGCCGCTGCCGCCTTCCGCAAGGCGCTGGAGCCGGAAGATGCGGTTCGCATTCAAGCCGCCCGCGAAGTGCTGATGGACTGGCGAGGGCAGGACTTAGTAGAACTACTAAGCCGATACGCGCGGGTCGACCTTGGCCCGGATCCCGCGAAGGCTATGGCGCGTGACGCTATGTCTTTAAGCGCGCGGGCGCGAGCCACCGGCGTGTCCTTGGACGTTGCGGGCGATTTGGCGCTGTCGGCCACGCAGTATTCGCGCGAGGGCAGCGAAGAAACCGGTTGGGTGATCCGCTTGACCCAAATTGGGCAGGGCTCCGGCGACGGCGGAGGAAACCGGGCGTTGTTCGTGACGCGCGAAGACGGTGCTTACAGGATCCTGGCCGCGCCCGGTCTATATGCCGGCGTCGCGCGCTTGGCGCTGAAGTTGGTGGAACAGGGCCAGGCGGATCAGGCGCGAACCTGGCTTGACCGCGTGCGCCAAGAGGTCCCCGCCGGCGGGGGCGACGATCCGCTTTCCGGTCTCTTCTTCTCTCGCGTCTGGCAGCAGGGCCAATCGAGCGGTGCTGTGTCCGTCCGCCTTGGCGCGGCAATGATTCTGTGCGCCTCGCCGACTGGGATCGAGGACACCATCGCAATTTTGGAGGAGGCCACCAAATCGGCCGATGCGGCAGCCGCCAACCCCATTGGGGCCTCGCTCGCCACCGCCTACTTGACGGCCACGCAGTACGGCAAAGCTCTGGCCATCGCGGAAGCGCTGCTGGCAAGATTGCCGCAGTCGCCGACCGCCCTGGGGCTCGCGTTGCGCTCGGCATATGCATCGGGCGGACAGAAGGAGGCGGACCGGATTGCCAACGCAAATCTGGACCGCTTCAAGAACAACGTGGCCGCGCTGCGGACGGCGGCCTCGGTGGCGCTGGGTTTTGGCGATACCTCCCGCGCCATAGCCATAAGCCGCCAGATCGTCGACTCGGGCCGTGGCCAAGCGGACGACTACAATCAGATCGCGTGGGCCGAACTCATGGCCGGCAAGGTCACGGAGGCGACAATCGAGACCGCCAACCGCGGGATGGCCCTCAGCAATAACCAGAACACGGCTATCATGCATACCCTTGCCGCCGTCGATGCCGAGTTGGACAAGGGAGCCGACGCCCGGGCCCTGCTGCTGCAACGCATGGATGCCGATGGCTACGACGAACCGGACGACAACGAGTGGTACGTCTTTGGCCGCATCGCCGAGCAGTATGGCCTCACCGCTGACGCCGGAGCCATGTATCGGCGGCTCGCCAAACCGGAGAACGAACTCGCGATCCCGTCATCCAGCTACGCTTTGGCGCAGAGGCGTCTGAAGGCGATGGGCCAGATTAAGTAGCGTGCCTTCCGGCGCCGCGGGCCCGCTTCAAATGAGCGAATCCCAAGCCTTCGGCAGCACCACCACGCCCGCCACCAACTTGTAACAGAACCCACTGAACGGTTCGCTCAGGCTGATCGCGAGGAGGAGTTTGCGATCTGGCGGAATATATAGATCCTCCGCCGAGTGGCTGCCCGGCGGCTCCATGGTCAGGAATCGCCGGCGGATGGGGTCGGTGAGCGGAAGGTCGTATCCAGACTGGCGCAGGTGGAACCTCACTCGCGCGGGGTTTCGGCCGCTCTCGCCGTCCGGTTCCCGATACCAGTCCACACCGCCGGGCTGCACCAGCACCAGCGATTCCCGTGCCGCCTGCCTCCGGAACTGCTCCTCGGGCACGCGGCTTCCGGGGCTGCCGAAGAGCAGAGGGTCATGCGAGATTGCGCCGGCTACGATCCTGGCGTAGCACTCCGCGGACCCCGGACGCTGAACCGGTTCCCACGCAGACCCATCGATCAGCCAGTTTTCCGGGTGGTGCGGCAGGGGACATGGTTCCTGCAACCCGACGCGAAACACATCGAGTAACCGGGGCTCCGAACGGTCCGGGTAGCAATACTGGTGATAGTCAAGTTCGCCCTGCTCGCGGCCGCTGACCGGGCGGACCCAGCCGCCTCCGTCCGCACGCAGGCCGGCTACGCACCGCCGCTGGTGCTTGTAGGAGTTCGCCAGGCAGATGAGATCGAACGATGGCACAGGGCGCCCTACAGGTGAAGTATCCGGAGATCTCCCCACTTCTCAGCCAAATATTCGAGAACCAGCCGCCGGTGGCAGTGCTCTGCGGCAGGCTCGCTGCAAAGTAGGGCAGTGGGAATCGAGAACAGGGAACGGTCGAGTTTCTCCTCCACCCGCCGTGTTCGCATTAGCGCCACGAACCGCTGTTCGTAGTCGGACCACGAACCCTTCTCCTTCTTGAAGCGGTCGAGGATCTCCTGGTCGGGGGCCAGCAGCGGCTCATGCCGGTACTCGGCGCCGCAGATTTCGCGCATGAAGTACTGCAAATCGTCGCGCTTGGTGAATCCGGCAAGCTGCGAAACGTTGTTGAGCCGGACGTCCAGCAGTTGACGGATGCCGGAACGCTTCAGAAGGCCGAAGAACTGCTCTGCCGTCTTTTTTGTGAAACCGATGGAATAGATTTCCACGGCGCCGCTTCCATTTCCTCGAACAATCCCATTTGATCGTGAGTCTCGGCCGAGCGCAACTCCTTCTCGGTCTGGAGGCGGCCATCGCCCCGGATGTGCGAGACCGCAATCCCGCTTTCGGTCAGGACGCGGCCCACCAACAGCCGGCGATGGCATGCAGCAGGGTCTTCCTCCGCGCACAGCAGGGCCACGACGTGCCGCCGTATCCCGTTCTTCAGACGCGCCAATCCGTCCTGAAACGCCGCCGATGCTGCGACCCTATCGTACAGCACCCGCCCGTCTTGATCGTAGAACGCGTCTCCGCGAGGCCTGCCGCCCAACTCCGCGCCCAAGTAGACATACTGGAATCCCGCTCCCCGCAAAGCCTCCATGAGCGGCTCGCGATCGAACTGAATGGCATACTTTGAATAGGGATGGGAGCGAACGTCCGCAACCACCTGCACGGATTGACGCCGGAGCAAATCCAGAAAATGCTCCACCGCGTGGTGGGAGTGGCCAACCGTCAGAACATCGGCACCCGCAATTGCCCGCGCCACCGTCGCCACAACTCCATTTTACGCTATCTCTGCCTTTTCAGCCACTCGAACCAATACTCGAAGCTGACCGGCCGGCCGCGCTCGCCTCCGGCGAAACAGCCGGTGACATCCGGTCCTTCCACGCCCGTGGCTGCCGTGAATTCGGCATTCCAGGCATCGCAGGTGTGCCCGGCCGCGGGGTGTGCGCCGGCCTGCGCCAGTACGCTGATCCTTACCTCGTCCACGGAGCGCAGCACCGCGATCCCCGGCGCCCCCAATTGCACGAATGGCATCGGCCGCGGCGGCGCGTCGCCGTAGGGCACCAGGCGCGGGGCGAGATCTTCGGGTTCCACGAGCCAAGCGCGCCGGCCGGCGAAGTGGCGTATCAGTTCCGCGTTGCTGATGCGGTCCAACTCCCGCGCCCACACCACCGGCGAGCCGTCGATATCGGCGCCGTTGTAGACCCACTCGTAGCCCGCGTTGTGAGCCAGCCCATACCTCACGAACACCAGGTGTCTGCCTCCCGCGGTTTCGAGGTGTCTCAGGATGCGTGCCCGAGCTACGTTGCCCGGCGGCGGCCAGCGCCAGCTCCGGTGTTCGGAAATGTCGCCCGAAGCGCGGCCCGCCACAATCGCGATCGCCAGCGCCGCCGCGCACGCCGGCACCAGGCAGCGCACCAGCGACAGGCCCACTGGCCGCAAGCGCCACTTCCACAGCCGCAGCGACCGCAGGCCCATCACGGCCATCAGGATAGCCAGCCCCGTCCCAGGAGCGGCGTAGTGCTCGTTGTGCCAGACCTGCCCCACCAGCGATAACCCGAGCATGGCGGCTATCAGCGCCAGTTGCCGCACCTGGCTCTGGCGCCACAGGAACCCCAGCGCCAGCACCGGGACGGTGAGCAAGGGTCCCAGGTAGAAGCGCCAGTACATCGACGCCTTGCGCGCCAGGTCCGCCACCAGCGACCGGCGGGCCTCATTGTAACTGGCCATTTCCGAATACACGTAGAAGCGCCGCAAGGTCTGATTGTTGTAGTGCGGTTCGGCGGTAGGCTTCTGCCAGATGAAGTGCGGCGCAATCGTCATGGTGTTGCGGTAGAGCACGTATGGCGCAACCCACGGCTTGCCCGTCACGCGCGCGAAGTAGTAGCCCACGCCGATCGCGGCGAGGCCCAGGAACGCCGCCAGAGGTAGCACGATCTGGCGCCACGCCACCGCGCCGCCTGGCCGGCTCTTGCCCAGCATCCAGGAGAACAGAACTGTTGCCACGCCCATCCCGAAAAACGCCCCCTCCACCGGGCGGCTGTTCGCCAGGATGGCCAGGCCCGCGCCCATCGTCAGCGCCAGGCGCCAGCCGGGAGCGCGCATCAACCTGGGCAGCGCCCCCAGCACCAGTGCACCGCCCGCCGCAGCCACCGCTCCGCCCCAGTACGAGTTCATCCAGTAACTCGACACGCCGATCCGAAGCGCCACGATCAACGCGCCCAGTAGCGCCCACCGCGGCGGTAACCAGCCTTGCAGCATCCAGCAGACCGCGCCGCACATCAGCCCAACCGCCAGCCAAACGCCCGCCCATGGGTGGCCGAACAGCACCTGTCCCGCGGCCAGCGCCGCCGCCGGTGCGATGGGAAAGGCGCTGGCATACGCCGGGCGCGCCAGCGTGTGCACGCTTTCGAAATGCGGCCAGAACGGGTGCGGCGGATTCGCCAACCGGCCGTGTGCCAACGTATCGGCCGCCAGCAGGAAACTGAACTCGTCGTGCACCCCCGGCTCCGGGGCGGGGAACGCCGGCAGCAGCAGCGCCCGCAGCGCCAGCGGGAGCAGCGTTGCCACCAGGACCGCCAGCCGCCTGCGCCGCCCCAGTCGCGCCACCGGCCGCTCCCACCATCCCAGCCATCGCCACCCGAAGCGCGCAGCCAACAGCCCTGCCGCCAGCGCCACCGCTGCCAGCAGGGTCTCGGGACTGGGCGCCGTCATGCCGGCCGAAAACCAGTACGGCATATAATGTTAGGCTAGTTTAGCGCATGAAGATCCTCACTTTGGGCGCCGCTGGTTTCATCGGTTCCCACCTGACCTGGCGTTTGCTTCAGGAAGGACATTTCGTCACCGCAGTCGACGTGGCCACCGAGAAACTTGCCGAGTTCCTCGGTCATCCCAACCTCACCTTTCTGCAGCAGGACATTCGCAACCCCGAGTGGGATCTCGATCGCCTGACGAGCGAGGCCGACCTGGTGATAGACCTCATCGCCTACGCCAACCCCGGGCTCTACTTGCGCATTCCGCTCGAAGTCTTCCGGCTGAACTTCACCGAGAACCTGAAGATCGCCGAGGCCTGCGTCCGGCATGGCAAGCGCCTCATCCAGTTTTCCACCTGCGAGGTGTATGGCCGCACCGCCGCCAGCTTGAAGAACGCGCGCGTGGCCGATCCCGAAGATCCCATCCACGCCACGTTTTCCGAGGATTCGAGCGAGTATATCCTGGGCCCCGTCTCGAAGCACCGCTGGATCTACGCCTGCGCCAAGCAGTTGCTGGAACGCGTCCTGCACGCCTACGGCCTGGAGCGGGGTTTCAACTACACCGTCATCCGCCCCTTCAACTTCATCGGGCCGAAGATCGATTTTCTGCCGCAGGAAGACAGCGAAGGCATCCCGCGGGTCTTCTCCTTCTTCATGGAAGCGCTGTTCAACGGCACGCCCATGCAACTGGTAAATGGCGGCGTCAACCGGCGCTGCTACACCTACATCGAAGACGCCATCGAGTGCACCTACCGCATCGTCGTGAACTCCGGCGGCGTTTGCGACCGGCAGATTTTCAACATCGGCTCGCCCCGCAACGAAATCTCCATCCGCCAGATGGCCGAGACCATGCGCGAGATCTACGCCACCAAGTTCCGCGACGCGGCCGTTCCGCTGCCCGCCATCCTCAGTGTGCCCGGCGAGGAGTTCTACGGCGAAGGCTACGACGATTCCGACCGCCGCATTCCCGACATCACCAAGGCCCGCACGCTTCTGGGTTGGGAACCGAAGTGGAGCGTCGGCGACACCATCGAGGCCACCATGCGCTATCACGTCGCCGAGTACCGGAAACACCAGGATTCGGGCGCCGGAGCTTAGACCCTCGTGATAGAGAACGTCTTCGTCCTTATGCCGGCCTATAATGCCGGCGCCACCATCGAGCAGGTCTTCGCCCGCATTCCGCCCCAGGCCCGCGAGCGCATCAGCCGCTACGTCGTGGTAGATGACGGCAGCACCGACGATACCTCCTTAGCCCTGGTGCGCCTGCAAAAGGAAATCCCCAATCTGGTGCTGCTCTGGCATTCCGGCAACAAAGGCTATGGCGAGGCCGAGAAAACCCTCCTGCGGTATGCCCTGGCCGAGGGCGCCCAGGTTGGAATTCTGTTGCACTCCGACGGTCAGTATTCCCCCGAGAAGATCCCGGACCTGCTGGCGCCTTTCGACTCCGGCACGGCCGACATGGTGCAAGGATCGCGCATGCTCGGCGGCGGCGCGCTCCGCGGCGGAATGCCGTTCTATAAGTACGTGGCTAACAAGGCGCTCACCTTCGTAGAGAACCGCGCCTTCGGCATGAAACTGGCCGAGTATCACAGCGGCTACATGGTGTACTCGCGCAAGGCCATGGAAACCATCCCGTTCGAGAAGCTCTCCAACTCCTTCGATTTCGATCTTGAGATGATCGTGCTCGCTAAGGTCAAGGGGCTGCGCATCGCCGAGGTTGCCATCCCCACCATCTACGCCGGCGAGAAGTCGCACCTGAACCCCATCAAGTACGGCTTCGACGTGCTATCCGTGGTCCGCGCCTACCGCCGTGGCAAATACCGCACTATGTAAAAAGGAAAAAGGTGTCAGACGCCATTTTCTAGAAGCTCACCTTCAGCGCGAACTGCACCTGCCGTGGCGGATAAGTGCTGCGAATGGTCCCGAACGATGACGATCCGTAATTGGTGTTCGGAATTGCGAAATTCGTGTGGTTCGGCAGGTTGAAGAACTCCGAGCGGAACTGGACCTTGGCGTTCTCGGCGATGCGGAATGTCTTGTCCACTGACAGGTCCCACTGCTCCAGGCCGGGTGCGCGGAACGCGTTGCGCCCCGTGTTTCCGAATGGCGTGTTGGCCGCTGGTGTGGCGAACGTGTAACCGGCGAAGTACGTGTTGATCATCTGCGACGTGCTCTGGCTGGCCGCGCTGCCGGAGATGTTGGGGCGCAGGAACGGCTGCCCGCGGTAATCGTTCGACAGGCCGCTGACCGCGTTGGCTGTGCTCGGCGTGTAATAGATGTTCAGCGGCGTGCCCGTGTGCGTGGAGTTGATGGTGTTCAGTTCCCACCCCCCGATCGCGGCGTCGATCAGCCGGTTCGCGTTCGACCCGAACTTGCGTCCCTTGCCGAACGGGAGCTCATACACGATGCTGGTGACGTTATTGAACTTCGCGTCGAAGCTGGACGGACCGCGTTCCGCGCCGAGATTGTGAATGTTCTGCGGATTCGCCTCGACGTAACCGGCGTAATATTCCAATGCCTGCTCCGAATCGCCCAGCGCCAGGCCCCAGGTGAACGAATTCAGAAAGTACAAGCCGCCCGAGAAACGATGCTCCAACCGCGCCGAAAGCCCATTGTAGCGATTGTCGCCGGCCGGATCGACCCACGTGATCGGTCCGTATGTCGGCACTGGCGCGCGCTGCTGATAGGTCAACGTTCCGCCGGGCTGATTCGGCGTGGCCTGATTGTAATCGGCGATGATGGGCAGCCGCAGGCTGTGATTCCCGTTGTAGGAAACTTCGATCACAGTGTCCTTGACGACCTCCCGCTGCACCGATAGGAACCAGTTCTGAATGTACGGCCACTTCGTGTCGCTCGGGATGTAATCGACGTTCGAAACCAGCGGATTGAAGTTGGCCGGATTCGCGATGCCCGTCGTAAAGCTGTTGACCGTCGTAAGGAACGTAGAGGGAACCGGTCCGCCAGCCGGCATGGTCTGCGAGAAGACTCCGAATAGCGCCTTGGGAGCGTTGATCCCTTCGATCGCGCTGCCGACCCGGTTGAAAAAGTCGTAACTGATCCCATATCCGCCGCGCACCACCATCTTCGGCGTGAAGTTATAGGCGAAGCCCAGCCGCGGTCCCCAATCGGCCGTGTCCGGGTTCACCAGTGCCCGGTTGTACCAACTGCCGCTTGAAGCAAGCGTCATTGTGTTCGTGGCCGGGTTGAAGTCCGACCAGTTGTTGTCGCGGTCCACCAGCGGCGTGGCGAACTCCCAGCGCAGCCCGGCGTTCACCGTGAGCTTGGAATTCACCCGCCAGTCGTCCTGAACGTATAGCGAGTGCACCTGCTGCCGCAGATTGGAGACGAAATTGTTGCCCAGATTGACGCTGCTTGGCAGGCCAAACATGAAGTCAGCCAGGTTGTAACTGGTCGAATCGGATGCTATGGTGCAGCCGGTGGCCGCGCCCAGCTCCGCGCATGTGGGCTTGCTGAATTGCCCGTTGTACGTATCCTGCCCGTACAGAGGATTGACGTCGAGGATCTCCGTGCGGATCGCGGCCAACTCATAACCCGTCTTCAGCGAGTGCCGTCCGACGATCTTCGAGAAACTCAGCTTCGGTCCGAACGAAGTCGGATTCTGAAATTGCGGATTGCTGGTCTGCCGCCCCATGGCAGTCGCGAATCCGCTGATAGTCTGCGTATTCAGACCGCCGGCCAGATTCGGCGTGGTCGGCAGCCCCTGCATGCCGAACATGGCTTGCAGGCTCGGGCCACCGACGTACGGTGGCGCCTTACCGGCCAGGACGTGGGTGAGGCCGAACCTCGCCTCCAGGACCGAATTCGGCGAGGCCGCCCAGGTGTAACCTACCGTGGCATTCTGATCGATCGCGTGAATGTAGCCGTTGCCGTCGCCGCCCGCCGCCCCGGAAAGATCCGGCTGATAGTATTGCAGGTCTTTCCGCTGGCTGAAGCGCACGAACGCCGTCATCTTGTCGTTGATCTGGCCGTCTAACTTGGCGTCGAACTTGTCGCTGTAATCGCGGATCAGCAGCAGCGCCTCGTCGTTGTTCGCGCGGCTCGTACCGCCCGCATTGGTCGGCGGCAGATTACTCAGTGCGTAAGCCGCCAGCGGACTCATTTGCGAAACCGGAATCTGCGTGCCAGCCTGGAATACTTGCCCCGTCAGCGGATTCGCTACCGTCACCGGCAGGATTCCCTGGCGGTCGGTCATGGTCGGAATGGAATCGAAGTTGAGGTACCGTTGCAACTGCCGGTAGCCTTCATAGTCGGCGAACCAGAAGAGCCGGTTCTTCACCGCCGGCCCGCCCAGCACCAGGCCGAACTGGTTGCGCTGCAGCGTCGGCTTCAGGAACACCGACGGGCTAAACTGAAAACCGATGGCGTTCAGATCGGTATTGCGCAGAAATTCGTACGCCGTTCCGTGGAGCTGCTTGGTGCCGGATTTCATCGCCGCGTTGATCACCGCGCCGCCCACCCGCCCATACTCCGCGCTGTAGTTCGCCGTGATCACTTTGAACTCGGCAATGGCATCCGGCGAGGGTTGAACCACCTGCGACGAATATCCCTGGTTGCTGGTGCCATAGTAGTTATTGTCCTGGCCGTCGAGCAGGAAGTTGTTGTACGTGCTGCGCATGCCGTTCACGTTGAACGCGCCCTCGCGCGGCGTGCCGCTCGGCGAAAACGAATTCGCCATGGGCGACTTGATGGTGTTGGTCGAGAGCAGCGCGAGATCCGCATAGTTGCGCCCGTTCAGCGGCAACTCGACCACCTGGGACGCGTTGACCACCTGCCCATGCTCGCTCGAATCGGTCTCGAGCGGCGCGGCCGCGCCCGTCACGTCAACGGTCTCGGTCACCGCGCCAACCTGCATCGCCACCTCCACCCGCTGCCGCGCGTTCACGTCCACCACCACGTCCTTGGTGGTGTACTTCGCGAAGCCGGCGTGCTCCGCCACGATGGTGTACCGGCCGACCTTCACGTTGAAGAAGTCGAAGTTCCCCTTGTCGTCCGAGGCCACCTTGGACTGTACGCCCGTTTCCTGGTTGATGAGTGTGACACTGGCGCCAGGAATTACGGCGCTAGCGGGATCGTGAACCGTGCCGAGGACTTCGGCGGTATCGTACTGCGCCCACGCACTGGCGGTTGCCAATATGGCGCAAACCGCGAGCTTCTGCAGCAGAGAGTTCCGATTGTTCATAAGCTGGAAGTGTAGCCAGCCAGTGTTTCAACTGGATTGCAAACCGGTTACGGAAAAATGGCGTCTGACACCTTTTTCGGCTAACCAGTCCACATTTCAAGAGTCTAACGAGCAGCCGGATGGAATGGACCGATGCAGCCGTTGTCAGCAGGGCGCGGGCGGGCGATGCCGACGCGTTCCGCGAACTCGTCGAGCACCACAGCCGTCCCCTCTTCCGGCTGGCGTTTCTTATGACCGGAAATCGACAGGACGCGGAAGACATTGTTCAGGAGAGTTTCCTGCGCGCTTTCCGCCAGTTCGACGCCTTCGACGGGCGCGCCAGTTTCGGCACCTGGGTGCACCGCATCGCCACCAACTGCTCGCTCGATCTGCTGCGGGCGCGGAGCCGGCGCAACGACGTCCCGGCCCCGGAGGACTTCGTGGCGGAATTGCCATCGACCTGCCCCACGCCGGAGCGTATCGCGCTCTCCGGCGAACTCCGCCAACGCATCGCCGAAGCCATGAACGATCTCAGCCCCACCGAGCGCGCCGCTTTCGTCCTGCGGCATTTCGAAGGCCTGCGTATGGAAGAGGTCGGCCGCGCGCTGGAGTGCCAGCCGGGCGCGGCCAAACACAGCGTGTTTCGCGCCGTCCGCAAGCTGCGGCAGGCGCTCGAGCCTTTGATGAGTGTAGCCAGATGAACCACCTGACCGAAGAGGAACTGATCCTGCATTACTACGGCGAAGAAGACGGCGCCGCGGCCGCTGCCGGGCACCTGGATGAGTGCGCCGAATGCCGCGCGCTCTTCGGCTCGCTGCAGCGCGCTCTCAACGTGGTGGACGCGGTGAGCATCCCGGAACTGTCGCCGGAATACGCTGCCCAGGTCTGGCAGCGGATCGAGCGCCATGTGCCTGCGCGGCGCCGCTGGTGGCTCGCCCGCCCGTTGTGGCGCGGGCTCACCTCCGGCGCGGCATTCGCCGCACTGCTGGTGGCGGCGTTCACGGCCGGCCGGTTTTACCAGAGCCCGCCCGCGCCCGCCGTGGCCAAAGCCGACCCGGCGGCCCACGAGAAGATCCTGCTGGTGGCCGTGGGCGATTACCTGGAGCGTTCCCAAATGGTGCTGATCGAGCTGGCCAACGCCAACCCGAAAGCCCCGCTGGACATCTCCGCCGAACAGGAACGCGCCGGCGATCTGGTGAGCGAGAGCCGCCTCTACCGCCAGACCGCCGCCCATACCGGAGATACCGCCGTGACCAACGTCCTGGACGACGTCGACCGCGTCCTTATGGACATTGCGCGCGGGCCGTCGCGGCTCTCGCCGGCGGAGTTGGAGACTATGCGCCAGAGGCTCGAAGCCGAAGGCATTCTGCTGAAAATCCGGGTCCTCGGTTCCACCGTGCGGACCCGCACAGAGCCGGAGGCGCAGCCCGCCGCCGGAGAGAAATTATAACGAGGGTGAAACTGATATGACTCCGTATCGATTACTTCCGATTGCAGGTTGCCTGCTGGCCGCGGCCGTGTCTCTCGCGGCGCAGCCGGCCCCAATGCCGCCCGTCCCGCCCATCCCGCCTGTTTCGCCCGTTGCGCCCGTGCCGCCTATGCCGCCCCTAGACGCGGATGTCATCGGCGAGCAAGCCGCGAAGGCCCTCGATCTGGGCGAAAAGGCTCGCGAGTTGAGCGACAGAATCCGCGACAACATGACGGACAAGTGGTTCGCCACCCGTGGGGAGTACGACAAGTTGAAGGACGTTTATGAGAATCTCAAGGATAAGTTCCAGGTCTTCGCTCAAAGCGGATCCTACGGCGTCGCCGTGGGGGCCGGTTCGTACGGCGTCGGCGTCAACGGCCGCGTGTTCGTGGGGCGGCTAGCCTCCGATGACCGCCTATACGAGAGCGGCAAGAGCTCCCTCGATGCCCACCGGTTCGACGACGCGCTGACGGCTTTCTCCGAAGTGGTGTCGCGCGACGGCGGCAAGGTGGAAGGCGCGCTCTACTACAAGGCGTACACCCTGAACAAGCTGGGCCGCCGCGACGACTCGCTCGCGGCCATCGCCGACCTGCGCAAAAGCTATCCCAACAGCCGCTGGCTGGACGACGCCAAGGCGCTCGAGATCGAAGTCAAACAGGCGGCCGGTAAGCCCGTCTCGCCCGACGAAATCGGCCAGGACGATCTCAAGCTTCTGGCCCTTAACGGCCTCATGCAGACCGAGCCCGACCGCGCCTTCCCCGTGCTGGAAGGCCTGTTGAAGGGCGCGCACTCGCCCAACCTCAAGAAACAGGCGATCTACGTGCTGGCGCAGAACCAGTCGCCCAAGGCGCAAGAGCTGCTCGAGCAGATCGCCCGCGGGTCCACCGGCAACCCCGACTTGCAATTGCGCGCCGTCAGTTACTTCGTCGATACCAAGAGCAAGCCCAACCGCGGCCAGCTTCTCTCGGAGATCTACGCCAGCACCAATGACACCGCGCTGAAATCCACCATCCTCTCCGCGTTCCGCCGCAGCAACGATGCGGAACGCCTGGCGCAGTTGGCCAGGACCGAGAAGAACGCGGAGTTGCGTGACTCGGCGTTCCGCTCGCTCGGCGAGGTCAACGGACAGCCCGAGCTGTGGCAGCTCTACGCCGCCGAAACCGCCGCCGAAGGTAAGAAGAAGATCCTCCACTGCATGTGGAACAACGGCAACACCGAGAAGCTGGCCGAGGTGGCCCGCACCGACAAGGACGCCAGCGTGCGCCAGGCCGCAATCGAGGCGCTTTCCAGCCACAAGGGCCCCAACGTCACCGCCGCCATGGTGGCCATGTATGGCGCCGAGCAGGATGTCTCCGTCAGGAAGACCATGATTCGCTGCCTGGCCGATCGGCGCGATGCCAAGAGCCTCATGGATATTGGCCGCCAGGAAAAGGACGTCGAACTGCAGAAGGCCATCGTCAGCCGCCTGGTCGGCATGAAGACCGCCGAAGCCAATGACTACCTGATCGAGGTGTTCAAGAAATGACGCGCGCCGCCTGGATCCCCCTGGCGGCCGCTCTCTCGCTGGCCGCGCAACCGAAGCTTCCGCCCAACGCCCGGCTCGACACCCGTTCCGCTGCGCAGGGCCTGGACCGCGAGTTCCAGGCCCTGCTAGCCGCCACGCCGCAACCCGCGTGGATCGCCTACCCCGTGCCGTCCACCCGCACCACGTCTCTGGGCTGCGAATTCGTCAGCCAGGACGGCACCAGTTGGTCCAGCGGAACGGTGCATCTGGAGCCACCCGCTCAAGCCCTGATCCTGTTCCGCGTGGCGGCAGGCGCCGTGGAACGCATTCGCGCGCTATCGCCCTACTGCGAGATCGATCCCGGCGACGCCCCGTTTCACTGGATCGCCGATGTGGCGCCCTCCCAGAGTGTCGCGCTGCTGGCGGCCTTCGCCACGCGCGAGCGGCCCATTACCTCGGCCGTGAGCGCCATCGCGGTGCACGGCGATCCGTCCGCCGAGCAGACCCTCGCTCGCTTCGCCACCGCCGCCAACGCCGAGCCGCTGCGGCAGCATGCCATCGCCGCGCTAGCTTCCCGCCCGGAGCCGGAGGCGCTCGACCTGTTGATCTCTCTGGCGCAGAGCGGCCCAGACGCCAAGGTGCGCGCCCAAGCCGTTCGCGAACTGGGCCGCAGCCGCGACGCCAAAGCCGTGGCCGCCATCGGCGCCGTGCTCGACAAGGACGACGACGCCTCCGTGCAACGCGCCGCCTGCGCGGCCCTGCGAAGCCTGCCCGATGGCCTCGGCATCCCGCGGTTGATCCAGTTGGCCAGCCAGACGCGGAGCCAGCAACTGCGGCGCCAAGCCATGTCCTCATTACAGGATTCGCACGACCCTCGGGCCCTCGCTTTCTTCGAGAGCGTGCTGACGAAGTGAGGCGGCGGCTCTGCCTCACCTGATCGCCGCGGCCGCCATCCAGTCGCCGCCGCTCGGCCGCACCCAACGAATCTGAATGGTCCCCGGGGAATCGGCAGGCCAGGCAACGGCTGCCCGCCCCGACGAATCCAGCTCGCATCTCGCGATAAGCGAGCGGCCTGAGCCGCTGCCCGAGCTTCCACGGGTGGCAACGTCCACGGTCTGCCCTGCGTATTCGGGAATCACCACTTCATAGGAGTCGCGAAGTGCTGAGCGGTGGAATCGAAGCGCCACCGGTGCGCGCCCATCGGAGATACTTCGCACATCGTGGAGTTGCCATCCGCCGGCCAGAACATAGTCGTACCGGATCACGTCGTCTCCGCTGGGTATGTTAGGCAGCATCTTGATGCGGTCTACCACGAGGGTCGGGTCGTAGTAAGCGAGCTGTGCGATAAACAGCACGGCAAAGCCGCGCGGCATCGGATCGTCCGCCAGTAACAGCGACGCTCCGGGCGGCAACTCGTGGTGCTCCTTCCGCAAACGCTCGATGAACCGGCGCATCTCGTTGCGCGCGTTCCGCTCCAACACGGAATAGCCCCTGAGCATGACGGAGTGCAGGTGCATGACCGCCAATACGGATACCGCCACCCCCGCGAAGCGCACCGCGGCGGCCCAGCGAACCGGTGCGAGTCGGGCCAGACCGCTGAGGAGCAGGGAGAACAGGGACCCAACGTAAAGAGCCCATCCCATCGAAGGTAAGTACAGCATATAGCCGGCCCGCCGGGTGATGAGGCAAACGGGGACGAGGCTTACGATCAACAAGCCCAGGCCGAGTTTCATGGGACGGGATCGCAAGGCGATCGCCGCCGCCGCCATCGCGGTCCACAAGGCAGCCAACCCCGCCGCGGAGAGCTTGCCATCGAGGAGACCGCCGTATAGCAGGAAGTTCTGAAATGCACATGCGGCTTCGATGGCGGCGCGGAGCGAATGGGAGGAGTAACATGGATCGTCGCTTAGCGGATTGTGAGTTAGAACTTTCACCGCGATCGTGGGAACGACCAGCGCCGCGACAGCCAGAGCAGCGCGCCCTTGGCGCCAAACGAATCGGGCCGCGTTCGGCCAGGACCAGGACTCCGGCGGAAAGTAGATCAGCTCCACGAGTAATAACGCCCCCGGCAGCGTCATCGACATCTCCTTGGAGTCTAATGCGCAGCCGGTGAGGGCCAGTAGCCCGGCCAGTTGAGGCCAGGTTAGAGACGTCCAGCCAGCCTCCTGGCCGGCCTGCCGCCAGGCCAGGTAGCAGCGGACCGCCAGGAAATAGAACAGGAAACAGAGTATCTCGTAGATGGTCCCGCTGCTGTACAACAGATCCAGCACGGCTGGATGGTGGACGATCACGACGGCTCCAAGCAGGGCCGCTTCCAGCGATCCCGACAGGCGCCGTAGAAGCGCGAACGCAAGGAAGACGTTCGCTAGCATCACAGCGAGACAGACGATGCGAAATGGCAGCGGATTGAATCCGAACACCCGGTAGAGGACGAAGTAGTAGATGCCTCCAAGCGGCCTATAAGTTCCAGTTACAACGCGCAGAGCGGAGCCAAACACACTAGCCAGGGACCGTTCCCAGTACTTATGCATGTGGATCAGGTTGCCACCGTCGTCCTGGGTGAAGTAAGCTCCCAGACCCTTGTACGACGATATGGCAAAGTAAGCCGCCAGGATGACCAGGCAGACAAGCGTAACCGGACGGGCATGGCGGCCGCCCGGTTGAGTTATGCGGTTCATCGAGTTGTGCGCCGTGGCGGCTCGCGAACCGCTCACGTCTAAGACCCTCGGGCAACCTGATTCAACTACAGCCGGCCCGCAAAAATCGGAAGCTCCGCGAGCCATTGCCCCCTCTGCCTGCAAGTGTCTTCGCTCTCGCAAGAAGTGTTAATCGCCTCGGGATGAAGCCGCTGCACGGTGTGGATCGGAATCCAGGTTATAGTCATGAGTGATGACCAATCGGCGAGAGTTCCTCGGTGCCAGTGCCGCGCTGCTCGCAAACTTCCTGCCCGTTCAAGCGAGCGGAGGCGGGCCCAGGCGCATCCTTCTAATCCGCCATGCGGAGAAGAGCGGCGACAAAACGGACCCTCACCTGAATGCCCGCGGCTACGCCCGCGCCGCGGCTCTGGCGCGCCTGTTCCCCGCCCGCTTCGAAGCGCCCGATTTCCTGCTTGCCACCAAGGCCTCCGCGCACAGCAACCGGCCCGTCGAAACCATCACTCCCCTGGCCCGCGCGCTGCACCTGCCCATCGACAAGCGCTTTGCCGAGGACGAGTGCGCCGCTCTTGCAAAGGAACTGCTTTCCCGCGGGCGTTACTCCGGGAAGACCATGCTCATCTGCTGGCACCACGGAACTATCCCCGCGCTGGCCGCCGCGCTCGGAGTCGTCAATCCGCCATCGCCCTGGCCCGACGCGCAGTTCGACCGCATCTGGCTCATTCAATACGCGGGCCGCAGCGTCACCCTGGAGGATCTGCCGCAGCACCTGCTGCATGGAGATTCCTAACCCCCGCCGTTTTGCCACAATGTTTCTTTAGCCCACCTACATGTTCCTATTCGATTGGTTCCGCTCGTTCCTTCCGCTGCACAATCCCCTCGGTTTCGGCGCGGGCGATTTTCTGGAGTTGGCTCTGGCCGCGCTCGGCGTCGCTCTGGTGCTGTTCCGCGCCCGCTTCCAGGAAGCAGCGCGGCGTTTCGCCGAACGCACCGCGTGGTGCATGCTGCTGCTCGCCCTACTGCCCGTCGCGCTTCGCCTGGCCCTGCTGTGGCGCTTCCCCGTTCCCACGCCGTCTGGCGCCGACGATTTCAGCTACGTGCTGCTGGCCGACACCCTCCGCCACCTGCGCCTCGCCAACCCCGTGCATCCCATGCACCAGTTCTTCGAAGCCGTCTTCACCCTGCAGGAACCCAAGTACAGCTCGACCTTCCCCATGGGCCAAGGGCTAATCCTGGCCATCGGCTGGACCCTCTTCGGCCACCCCTGGGCCGGCGTCGCCATCTCGGTTGCGGCGCTGTGCGCGCTCTCCTATTGGATGTTGCGCGCCTGGACCACGCCCGGTTGGGCGCTCACCGGCGGCCTGCTGGCGGTGGCTACCTTCGGCCCGCTCTGCCCGTGGATGAACCTCTACTGGGGCGGCGCGGTTTCCGCCTGCGCGGGTTGCCTGGTCTTCGGCGCGCTTCCGCGGCTGCAGCGGGATTGGCGGACGCGCGACGGGGTGCTGTTGGGCGCTGGGCTAGGCTTGCAGGCGCTGGCGCGGCCATTCGAATCGGTGTTCGTGGCTTTGGCGGTGGCGCTGTATTTCGGTAAGGATTGGCTCCGGCTTCCCACCGCGCGGCGCGCCGCGGCGCTGGCGGCCCTGGCCTCGCTGCCCGCGCTGCTGCTGATCGCGGCGCAGAACCGCCAGGTGACCGGCAGTTTCACCACGCTGCCCTACCAGGTGAGCCGCTATCAATACGGCGTCCCGGCGCCACTCACCTTCGAGCCCAACCCTCCGCCGCACCGCGCGCTGACCGCGGAGCAGGACCTGGTCTACCGCGCGCAGGTCGCGGTCACGGAAGAAGCCCTTGACCTCGGCTTCATGGGCCGCCTGGCGCAGCGCGTCCGCTTCTACCGTCTCTTTTTCCCGCCGCCGCTGTACCTGGCGTTGCCCGCGTTTCTGCTGGCGCTCGGCGAATGGCGCTTCCGCTGGGCCGCGCTCGCCATTGCCCTGCTGGCCCTCGGCTCTAATGTCTACCCGTATTTCTACGCTCACTACGTGGCCGCCGCTGCGTGCCTGTTCCTACTAGTGAGCGTCACCGCGCTGGACCGGCTCGCCCGCATCCCGTGGCTCTCCGGCGCCGCCCCCATCGTCCTGTTTCTGTGCGCGTTCCAGTTTCTCTTCTGGTACGGCATCCACCTGGCGGGGAACGAGCGGATGCTGCTCGCCATGACCCGCTACGAGAGCGCCAGTTTCATCGACTACGGCGATCCCGAAGGACGCCTCTCGATCGACAAACGGTTGGCCGCCGCGCCCGGCGAGCAACTGGTCTTCGTGCGCTATAGCTCGACCCACATGTTTCACGAGTGGATTCACAACGCAGCCGATCCCGACCGCGCGCGCGTGGTCTGGGCCGCCGACCTGGGCGCGGACGAGAACGAGAAGCTCCTTCGCTATTACCCGGACCACAAAGCCTGGCTGGTGGAACCCGACGCCCGTCCACCGCTGTTGATTCCCTACGAACTGGCCCCGCCGCCGCTGCGCTGACGGGCGCCCCGCCAACCCGCGTCTGCCTCGGAAGCGTGCGGTCCGGGGCCCCATCGTGCCCCCAACATCGTCCCCCCGACCTTGACCGCGCCCCCGCCGCATGCTAAGTTATCGTTAACTTAAATGGCACCTTCCAGCGATTTCATCGATCCCTTCTCCGTCCCGCGGCGAAGGTTGCACACCGGCGCATTCATGCCTTGTATCGGCTTGGGCACGTTCGGCTCCGACCGTTTCTCCGCCGCCGAGATTGCCGCCTCCGTCGAGGGAGCGATCAAGGTCGGCTACCGCCATATCGATTGCGCCTCGGTTTACGGGAACGAGGACTCCATCGGCCCGGTGCTCGGCGCCGCCATCCGCGGCGGCGTGCCGCGCGAGGAGCTGTGGATCACCTCCAAGCTCTGGAATGACAAGCACGCCGAAGCCGATGTCATCCCCCAGTGCCGTAAGTCGCTCGCGGATTTGCAGCTCGACTACCTCGACCTGTATCTGGTTCACTGGCCTTTCCCGAATTTCCATCCGCCAGGATGCAGCGTGGAATCCCGCAGCCCCGATGCGCGCCCTTACATCCACGAGAACTTCATGAAGACGTGGCGCCAGATGGAGAAGTTGGTGGACCTGGGCCTGGTGCGCCACATCGGCACCTCCAACATGACCGTCCCCAAGCTGCGTAAGGTGCTGCGCGACGCGCGCATCAAGCCGGCGGTGAACGAGATGGAACTGCACCCGCATTTCCAGCAGAAGGAGTTCTTCGAGTTCCTGCGCGCGAGCGACATTCAGGCCGTGGGCTTCTGCCCCATCGGCTCGCCCACGCGTCCCGACCGCGACCGCACCTCCGGCGATTCGGTCGATATCGAGGACCCCGTGATCGTGGAGATTGCCGGGCGCCTGGGCGTGCACCCGGCCGTGGTTTGCGTGAAGTGGGCCGTGCAGCGCGGGCAGACGCCCATTCCGCAATCCGTCCGGCGCAACGAGTATTTGTCCAATCTGCGCGCCGCGGTTTCCGATCCGCTCACCGATGGCGACATGCGCGCCATCGCCGGCATCGACCGCAACTGCCGGCTCATCAAGGGCCAGGTTTTTCTTTGGAAAGAGAACCAGAGTTGGGAAGATCTCTGGGACCTCGACGGGGAGATCGCACAATGAAAGCCGCATACTTGCCGGGCGACAGCACCACGGTGCTGCGCGAAGCCGAAGTGCCCAAACCGGGACACGGCGAAGTTCTGCTGCGGATGAAGGCGTCCACCATCTGCGGCTCCGATATCCGCTGCATCTACCACGAGCACCTGGGCAAGGGCCCGGAGGGCTATCAAGGCGTGATCGCCGGCCATGAGCCCGCCGGGCAGATCGTGGAAACCGGCCCCGGTTGCCGGCGATTCGCCAAGGGCGACCGGGTGATCGTCTACCACATCTCGGGTTGCGGGGTTTGCAACGATTGCCGCCGCGGATACATGATCTCCTGCACCAGCGCCAAGTACCGGCGCGCCTACGGATGGCAGCGCGATGGCGGCATGGCGGATTTCCTGCTCGCCGAGGAGAAGGACCTGGTTTACCTTCCCGACTCCCTCACTTACGCCGACGGCGCGCAGGTGGCCTGCGGCTTCGGCACGGTTTACGAGGGTCTTCGCAAGATCGGCATCTCGGGTGACGATACGGTTCTCATCACCGGTCTGGGCCCGGTCGGGCTGGCCACCGCCGCGCTCTGCCGCAAACTGGGCGCTCAGCGGATCATCGGAACCGACGTGGTGGAAGAGCGCATGCAACTGGCGCGCGACCTCAAGCTCTGCGACGAAGTCTTGAAGAGCGGCCCCGATAACGTGGCGGAGATCCGCAAACTCACCGGCGGCAACGGAGCGGAAAGGGCTATCGATTGCTCTGCCAACGCCAGCGCGCGCGCCACCGCCATCCGGGCCACCCGCAAGTGGGGACGGATCGCGCTGCTCGGCGAAGGCGGTAGTGTGGAGTTCCAGCCGTCGCCCGACATGATTCACGACCAGAAGACCCTCTACGGTTCGTGGGTCACCTCCATCTGGCTGATGGAAGAGCTGGTGGAGCGCCTGGTCCGCTGGAACCTGCATCCCGCCGACCTGATCACCCACCGCTTCACCCTGGACAAGGTGTCGGACGCTTACTCGCTGATGGCCTCCGGCAAGTGCGGCAAAGTGGCTGTCTGCTTCGACGAGGAGTTGGCGGTCAGCTAGCGGGAACGCTACTTCTTTGCGGGCGCCGCCTCTTTGGCGGACGACTCCGGCTGCTTAGGCGCGTCCGGTTTTGCTGCGTCGGCCTTCTGGTCGGCGGCCGGTTGCTTCATGTACTGGACGATCACCGAGATTCTCCGGTTCGAGGCGCTTTCCGGGGTTTCCGGATGGCGGAGATTGCGGTCGGCGAAGCCTCTAACCTGCCCGATCTGGTCGGTGCGCAGACCGTGCTCCACCATGCACTTCCTGGCCGCATGGGCGCGGTCCGTGGAGAGCTCCCAGTTAGAGTAGGACCCGTCGCCATTGAATGGTTTGGAATCGGTGTGCCCTTCTATTAGCACGGTGTTGGGCAACTGTCCCAGTTCTTGAGCCAACTTCTCCAGCAGTTCCAAACCGCCTTTGGTGGGCACGGCTTTGCCGGATTCGAAGAACATCCCGGCTTCGGTCTCCAGCAGCTCGATTCGCAATCCTTCGGGAGTGATGGTGATCTCGATGTGGTCTTTCAACTTGACGAAGGCGGGGAGGGATTTGAGGGCCTCCTGGAGCCTCTCCCGCAGTTTGCTCATATCGTCCGTGGGGATATCGATGGAACTCCCGATGGCTCCCGGCGACTCCACTCCCATCATCTTCCCGTTTCCGGCGGGATTGTTGAAGTAGAAGGTGACCGCCTTCTTGATTTCGTCGTCGGCTCCCATCAGCCAGAGCACGATGAACAGCGACATCATGGCGGTGACGAAATCGGCGTAGGCCACTTTCCATGCCCCGCCATGGTGACCGCCGGCCACTACCTTCTTCCGTTTGATGATTATGATCTGCGGCGCCTGTTTGATCGGTGTGGCGTCGGTTTCTTCGCGGGCGGCCATGGCTACGCCGCCTTACTCGCGACCGAACCGCCGCCGCGGCAGGCGCCTTCCATTTCCTGGAAGGTCGGCCTTACGCTGGTGGGGATGCTGCGCCGCGCCAGTTCCACCGCCATCATGGGGCTCAACCCCTTTACAAACGCCAGCCCGGCCATGCGCAGGAAGCCGAAATAGCAGCCTTCCGCGTCGTTCACCTTGCTCATGGCCTGTGCCAGGGGCCCGAAGACGCCGTAACAGAGCAGGATCCCCAGGAAGGTTCCCACCAGCGCCGCCGCCACCTTGTGCCCGATCTCCTCCTTGGGACCGCCCAGCGCTCCCATGGTGATGACAATTCCCAGAACCGCCGCCACAATCCCCAAGCCCGGCAACGAATCCGCCATGGTAGACAGCGCGTTTATCGGTTCGTGCGACTCGCGGTGATGGACCTCCAAGTCCGCTTCCATCATGCTGTCGATGTCCATGGCTTCGACGCCGCCCGAAACCGCCATGCGCAGCGTATCGCACAGAAAGTGCAGCGCATGGTGGTTGTTCATGAACTTCGGATACTTTGTGAAGACGGCGCTCTTCCCCGGGTTGTCGACGTCTTCTTCCAGTTTTGCCGTTCCCGATTTCCGCGCCAGGGTGAAGAGCTCGTACACCATCTTCAGGTTGTCCAGGTAAAAGGCCTTGGTGAAGGGGCTGCCGCTGAGTACCCCCAGCAGCCCGCTCACGATCTTCATCAGCGTAGGCAAGGGGTTAGCGATAACCACCGTGCCTATCGACGAACCCAGAATGATGAGCAGTTCCGCGGGCTGCATTAGCACCAGCAGGTTCCCATGCTCCATCAGGTAGCCACCGGCGATGGCCCCCATAACGATGACGATTCCAATGATTGCGATCATCTTTGTGCCACGATGCTGTCAACTATTTATCGGTCGAACTCGCCCAAGTCTTTAGCCGCGTTGAGGGAACAAGATTTGATCCTCACTCCCTGGGCGTAGACCCGCTACCCGACGCCGGGTGATGGGGGATTTTGACCCACTTGGGCGCGTTCTTCCGCGTTACCCCTATGGGGGCGTTCGCGCCGCGCCCTCCCTGGTACCGGTCTCCGGCCGGACAGTTGACTATGGCGCTTCGATATCCTAATGTTTAGGCTCATGGAGGGCATTCCGATGCGGCGCATCCACCTGATTCCATTTGTACTGTTCTTAACGGTTCTTTCCCCGGCCCAGGCGCAGAAAAAGCGCGTGGCCGTCATGAATTTCGACTATTCCACGGTCTCGAGCTACGTCTCGCAGATCTTCGGCAGCAATCAGGACGTCGGCAAGGGCATCGCGGACATCCTCGTGGACCGGCTGGTCAGCGACGGCACCTACCGCGTAATCGAGCGCAAGGAACTGGACAAGATCATCGCCGAGCAGAACTTCTCCAATAGCGACCGCGCCGACGCTTCCACCGCCGCCAAGATCGCGCGCATTCTGGGCGTGGATGCCATCATCATCGGCAGCATTACCCAGTTCGGCAACGACAACGCCAAAACCAATGTCGGCGGCGGCGCCCTGGGCGGCGTGACCGGCCGGTTCGGCATCGGCGGCGTCTCGAAATCCAAATCCACGGCCGTGGTGCAGATCACCGCGCGCATGATCGATACCTCTACCGCCGAGATCCTGGCCAGCGCCCAGGGCAAGGGCGAGGCATCGCGCGGCGGCGTAGGGCTGCTGGGCTCGGGCGGGAGCGTCTACGGGCCTTCGGCCGGCGCCGGCATCGACATGCGCTCCAGCGGCTTCCAGAACACCATCCTGGGCGAGGCCACCAATAAGGCGGTTACCGAAGTGGCCGGACAACTGGAAACCAAGGCAGCCTCCCTGCCCACGGTCGAAGTGGACATAGACGGCATGGTGGCCGACGTGTCGCCGGACGGCACGCTGATCCTCAACGTCGGCTCCAAGAGCGGCCTCAAGGTGGGTGACACCCTGAACGTGAAGCGCAAGGTGCGCGACGTGCGCGACCCCGATTCGGGCAAGGTTCTGCGCAGTATCGTGGATACCGTAGGCACGGTTACCATCACCGAAGTGGACTCGAATTCCGCGGTGGGCAGGTTCAGCGGCACGGGCTCTCCCAAGGTGAAGGACGTGGTCAGCAACAAGTAGGGCAATGGCCGCGAGACCGGCGGACGGGCTGCGCGGCCGAAGCAGGAACGAGAGGTGACGTCATGGATTTGCAGATTGGATCGACAGTTGGCGACTATCAGATCCTGGGGATTCTGGGGACGGGCGGGATGGGCTCGGTGTACCAGGTTAAGAACCTGATCTCCGACCGCATCGAGGCCCTCAAGGTTCTGCTCCCGGACCTGAGCACGGATCCCAGCCTGGCGGAACGGTTTCAGCGCGAGATCAAGGTGCTGGCCAGCCTGGACCACCCCAATATCGCGCAGTTCCGCTCGGCTTTCCGCAACGAAAATCGGATTCTGATGGTGATGGAATTCGTCGACGGTGCGACGCTCGAACAGAAGCTGCAGGGCGGCCCGCTACCAGTGCCGCTGGCGCTGGACGTCATGGGCCAGGTTCTCTCGGCTCTCGAGTACGCCCACGGGCGCGGCATCATTCACCGCGACATCAAGCCCGCCAACATGGTCCTGAACAAGGCGGGCGTGGTGAAGTTGATGGATTTCGGCATCGCCAAGGCGGCCACCGACCACGGGCTGACCGTCACCGGAACCACCGTGGGCTCGCTCTACTACATGTCGCCGGAGCAGATTCAGGGCACCACGGCGCTGGATGCGCGCAGCGATCTCTACTCCGTGGGCGTCACCCTCTATCAACTGGTCACCGGTAAGCGGCCCTTCGATGGCGACAGCCAGTACGCCATCATGGCGGCGCACCTGGAGAAAGCGCCAGTGCCGCCGGTGGCGCTGGATCCCCGTCTGCCGCAGGCGCTCAACGACCTGATCATGATGTCGGTGGCCAAGGACCCCAACGCCCGCTTCCAGACGGCCGGGGCGTTTCGCGGAGCGCTGGGCGCGGTGGCGGCAACCCTGCATGCGCCTACGGAAGCCATCCCGGCGCCGCCGCCCGTTCCGGCCATGGCCCCTGCGCCGCCCCCGGCGTTCGCTATGGGGGCGACCGGGCCGGCAGCCCCGCCGCCCTTCGCCACGGTCGCCTCGCCCGTGCCACCACCCGCGCCTCCGCCCCCTTCCGGCGGCTATCATCCGCAGGTCCAGGCCGCCGCCCAGCCCAGGAGCAATCGCGGGCTTTGGATGGCGCTGGGCGGCATTGCCGTGGCGGCAGCTATCGTCTGCGTGATCGAGTTCGGCCCGTGGAAGGGCGCCAAAGCCAACGCGCCCAAACCGCAGACCATCGCAGCCATGCCCATGCAGGAGCAGCAGCCGGCGCCTCAGCCCGCCACTCCGGCGGAGACCACGCCCGCGCCCCCGCCGGAAGCCGAACCCGCGCCGGCCCCCGCGCCCAAGACGGATGCAACCGTGAAACCGGCGCCGCGTCCGCCAGGGACCAAGCCCACGCAGCCGCAGCCGCAGCCAGTGCAACCGCAGCCGGTGCAGCCGCAACCGTTACAGCCGCCGCCACCGCAGCCGGTCGTGCAGCCCAATCCGGAACCTCCGCCCGCCGCCCCCAAGCAGCCCAGCCGCCAGGAATTGATGCGGGCCAACGAGCTGACGGCCAAGCTGCGCTATCGCTCCGACGCCATCAACGGCACTTTGCAGGGCCTCCAGCGGCGCCAGGAAGCCAGCGGCATGGGGCTCAACGCGCGCTTCACCCGTCCGCAGGGCCTCATGAACAGCTACCTGGAAGCGGCCCAGCAGGCCATCGGCGAGGGCGATCTCCGCGCCGCCCGCGAGTATCAGGAGAAGGCCGAGCGGCAGATCGAGATTCTGGAAAAGCTTCTGAATATGTGAGGACCCGAAGCAGGAGTTGGGCCGCCGCCGGAGCCGCCCATGGCCACCCTTGAAGAAGCCCGCCAGTGGCTCGCCCGTGCCGCCTCGGTGGCCACGCTGACCGGCGCAGGCGTATCCGCCGAGAGCGGCGTCCCCACTTTCCGCGGCGCTGGCGGCTTGTGGCGCGAGTACAGGCCCGAAGACCTGGCCACCCCCGAAGCCTTCGCGCGCGACCCGCGCCTGGCGTGGGAGTGGTACGACTGGCGCCGCCAGGCCATCCGCGCGGCCCAACCCAACGCCGCCCATCGCGCCCTGGTGCAACTCGAAAAGCGCGCGCCGCGCTTCACCCTCATCACCCAGAACGTGGACGGCCTGCACGACCTGGCGGGCAGCGGACGCATCCTGAAACTGCACGGCGACATCTGGCGGATGCGCTGCACCGTCTGCGGCGCCGACTGGCCGGACCGCCGCGCGCCCCTGCCCAAACTGCCTCCGCACTGCGCCTGCGGCGGCCTGGCGCGCCCCGGCGTAGTGTGGTTCGGCGAGGCGCTGCCGGACGGCATGATGAACGAGGCCATGCACGCCGCGGAGGCGGCCGAAGTATTCCTGGTGATCGGCACTTCGGCAGTGGTTTACCCCGCCGCCGGCCTAATTCCCCATGCCCGGCAGGCCGGCGCCAAGGTGATCGAAATCAACACGGAAGAGACCGCCGCGGCGGAGTGGGTGGATTGCGCGCTGCGCGGTCCGGCGGGTGCGATTCTGCCGCAGTTGATCTGCGCGTTACCAGACCATAGTAACGGGAAACCGTGCTAAGTTGCTTATTATCATCGCTTTGGGTTTCTTGATTACTAGACTCAAGTAACCGCCAACGGTTTGCCGGACCCGTTCGTCAATAGTGCATGAGATCGCTCCCGATGGCGGGGCTGTTACTGCTGGCGGCCTCCGCAGCGCTTGCCCAGCCCGCATTTGAAGTGGCTTCGGTGAAACCGTCCACGGACCAGGACCGCGTCATCGGCCTGTTCACCTACCCGGGCGGGCGGGTTGTCGCCACCCGATACTCGCTGAGGGTGTTGATCCACGACGCGTACGGCCTCGATGACCATCAGATTCTAGGTGGCCCTCACTGGACCGGCGAAGACCTGTACGACATCGAGGCCAAGCCGCCGTCGTCGTCGGAGGCGAGCCACTGGGTTCCGGACAATTTCAAGACGCCGCCTAATCCGGAAATGCGGCGGATGCTGCAAACGCTGTTGGCGGAGCGCTTCCAGTTGAAGGTGCACACGGAGACCAGGAAGGAACCCGTGTATGTCCTGACGGTGGCCAAGGGCGGGGCCAAGCTGAAGCCGCCGGATGCCGCGAAGCAGCCCTTTATCCATCATGGCCGCACCGGCTCAGTCGAGCGCGAGGCGGTGTCCTCGACGCTCACCGGCCAGAACTCCACCATGGCAATGCTGGCCGCGAGTCTCACGAGCCTTTTGCGCCGTCCGGTGCTGGAGCAGACCGGACTCAAAGGCAGTTTCGATTTCCGGGTCGAGTACGGCAGCGAGACTCAGTCCGAGGCCGCCGCGCCCTTGCCCCGCGCGCTTCAGGACCAACTCGGGTTGAAGCTCGAAACCCAGCCGGGATCGGTCGAGGTGCTGGTAATCGACCACGCCGAGAAGCCTTCGGCGAATTAGCCCCGTGTGCAGGGGGCAACGTTCCTTCGCCTCGGGCCGCTCCCTAACGGTCGCGGTTCCGGGGTTGCGCACACGGAACCGCGACCGGGGTACCCTCTGGGTCCGGAGCGGCCCGGCGGAGCGCCTGGTACCGCCCGAACAGGATAAACGGCTCCAGTTAGATTGGATGAGCGTATAATCGCAAGCGGGATTCCTCCCGCGCCGGAGGTGTGCGTGAAGCGATTGACGCCGTGTTGCAGCATGGTCTTGTTGGTTTCCGCGTCCGCCGCTTTCGCCGACGGCATCCCCATCGTGACGAACGCGCTGGGAACCGTGACCTGGGTCGAGGATTCCTCCAGCCCGGTCTACAGCCCCGGCAAAGCCTACTACCCGTCCGTCGTCCTGGAAAACGGCACGTACACGATGTGGTCCGAAAACGCTACGGGGGAGCAGATGGCAACCTCCCCGGACGGAATTACCTGGACCACCGTGGGCCAGGCCAGCGGATTGCAAAACCCCGCCCATGCCGTGGTCGAGGACATCGGCGGGACCTATCGCATGTGGTACTGGGACACCAGCCAGCTCTATTCCATCGATGCGATTCGGACGGCCACGTCCACCGATGGCCTGAACTGGACCGGTGACACCGCCATCTCGCAGGCCGGGAACACGGTGATCGCGGGCAACGCCGGTTCCGCCTGGAATGCGGGGTCGTACGGCCCGGAGGACATCCTGTACAATCCCGCCGGCAGCGCCACGCTGGTCGCGCCGGTGGACGCGGCTTCGGTATGGGCGAATAGGTACGTCATGTATTATGACGGCACCACGGGCAGCGCCGAAGATATGGGCCTGGCCGTATCGGCCGATGGCATCACCTGGGTGGGTTACAACGGCGGCGTGGCCCCGGTATTAACCAACGGCGCAGTGGGCGCATGGGACAGCGGCTACGTGGGCTACGGCACCGTTATCAAAGTGAGCGCCACCGAGTTCGACCTATATTACAGCGGAGGCCAGGGCTATGTGCTGAACCAGGGCATCGGCTTTGCCACCTCGACCGACGGCATCAACTGGGCAAAATCCGCCTCGAATCCGATCTTCTCCATTTACGACGGCGTGGCGTGGCGGGACGGCCGGACTTACACGCCCATGGTAATCGGCGACCAGATGTGGTTCAGCGCGGTGGACGCGGACGGCGATTACGCCATCGGTTACGCTCAGGCCGACCAAGTGGTCCCCGAGCCCGCCACATTCGGCGCGGGCATGCTGGCGGCGGTGCTGCTGGCGGCGGCGAGGTGGGCCCGGACGCGCCGGATTTCGCAGTACAATTGACGTTCTGGAAGCATGCCATCCGGCGCGCACGAGTACTACAGGACGCTCGGTGTTTCGCGAACCGCCTCGGCGGGCGAAATCCGCAAGGCCCACCGTAAACTGGCGCGCCGCTACCACCCCGACTTCAATCCGGGAGACAAGTCCGCCGAGGAGCGCTTCAAGTGCGTTCAGGAGGCCTACGAAACCCTGATCGATTCCGACGCCCGCCGGATCTACGATGAGGCCACCTTCAAGCCGGAGCCCAGCCGGACGAGAACGCCTTCCGGTTCGGATGGGAGCGCCGGCCCGAATCCGGCATCGGAGCCCCGCTCCTTCGAGCACCGGCCGCGTCCGCGCTGGGAAGCCAGCGGAAGCGCCAGCATGCGAGCCTCCAACGCCTGGCGCCACGCCGCCGATGTTTCGGGGGCGTTTGGCATCATGCTGGCGGTCCTTATTGGCTGCACGGTTCTGGTTTTCGTTGGAGTCGAACGCCGCCTTTGGAGTCTGACGCTGCCGCCCGAACTCGGTTTGGATGGGCTTTTGGTGCTCATGCCGCTCTGGGCGCTATTTATCGTGGGACTGGTGTGCGGCCGCACGCAGGGGAGCTTCCTGGTTGGATCCACCCTTATCAACGCCATCGTGTGGAGCGGCTTGATTATCTACTCCCGGGGAGTGCTGTCAATCCCGTGGCTGGACATAGTGAAGATGTGGCCGTGGGTGCTGCCGACCCATCTGGTGATCGTCCTGGGAGCGCGCATCCGCCGCGGAACGCCCGGTTGAGCGGGCGGATGCCGATCGATGGTGGGCCCGATGGTGCCGAGCGGGTCTCCCTCAATATGTCCCGCCCATCCGGCAGTCATGTGCTAGCCTGATGAGCTGCCGGTTTGGGCGCGTGCGTATATGGTAGCGGTCAAAACCGGCAGGAGAATCACTTGGCATCGAATAACCCATACCTGGACCTTCGCAGTCTGGCATTCCAAAGCTCCCGGACGAAACTCGGATTGCCTCCCACATCGAAGCAAGGGGAGGCGTGGGGGGCGATCATGGAGTGGGGTTTGGGTGAGGGGACCGCGACCGTCGAGTGCCAGCCTCAATCGCAGCGCACAGAGGCGTACCCCTTGCCGCAGGACGGCGAGGTGAGATTCTATTTCCTGACGGACGCGGGGATCTTCACCGCCGCCGCTTCCGAGGACGACCTGAGCTGCGGGGACGGTCCCCTGGCGAAACTCAGCGAGGCTGGCCAGGAGTTGATCGCGCAGTATCGCCTGGTTGTCGAGTGATGCGGCGTTTGGGACCCAAAGACTAAGGCACGGGGCACTTTGTCAGACTCACTTTATGTACACGCGCACATAGCGGAGTTATGCGCGGGCGACGATTAGGTGCAGCCCGCCTTTGCCGGCCGCGGTCTAGTGGGATGGGACGAGCAGCGAACTGCACATAATCCCTACAAGCCTTGTAGGAAGCGGGGCGGGCCCTCCGGGGGCTTTTACCGACCCTTGGCCGGCATGGCAAGCCCCGCCAGCAAATAACATCCCGCGCCCGTCAACACGCACGAAGCGATGCTCGAATCCATCGAGATCAGGATCGCCACGAAACTGCCCAGCGTCCCGGCCGCGCCGTTCAATGCCCACATCCACGGCAGGTTGCGCTCCTGCGACAGGCCGTTCAACCACCGCATCCCGACCGGGAAGCAGAAGCCCAGCAGAAAGCCGCACGGGAACACCAGCGCCAGACAAACCAGAACCCGCTGCCAAAGAACCGCAGCCGCGAACGCGTGCATCACCGGCAGCACCGCCAGCGAATACGCTACTACTACCAGCGCGGTGACGAGCGCCGGTATGCGGCTACGCCAACTCGCTTTCAGTTGCCATGCGTCCGACACCAGGCTGCCGATGCCGGTCGAGAGAATCAGGCCGCCCAGCACCACCACCATCGAGTAAATAGGATGCCCCAGGAAGATGGAAAGCTGCTGCATCATGGCCATCTCGACCAGCATGAACCCCAGTCCGATGGCGCCAAAGTACGCCATTGCCCCGTACAGCGGGCGCGGGGCGCCAGCGCGGGAACGCAGCAGCGCGGCCGGCAGGACTATCGTCACCGCTACTAGAATTACCGCGGCCAGCATGAAGCCAAACAGGAATAGCATGGCCCGCAGGTTTGTGCCTTGCCCGCGACGCAGCAGTAACTCCGGGACGTTTACCATGTGCACGGCGTTGAAGAAATACGGGGACGAGTCGTAAGTGGGCGAGTAGTCGAAATAACTTCCCTTGCGAAGGGCCGCCATCTCTCGCGGGTTGCGCGTGGCCGCGATCCGCCGCAGTTCGGGCACGCGGATGGGCTCGCCGGGAAACACCACCGGCGTGAACTCCATGTCGCCGATGATGGACTTCAGCTTCGCCAGGTCCCCGGCGGAAAATTGCCGGTTGGTCGCCAGGATGGTCGCAATCGGACCCGACTTGACGAGGGCCAACTGGGCTTCCGGGTCGCGCACTCCCTCGGCCATCAGCGCCGCGCGCGCCACCGAGTACAGGCGGAAGGTCTGCATGCTCTCCTCGAATTCGAACCAGCGGCTGAAAGTAATCACGCCGCCCGGTTTGAGGCGCTCGTAGAAGACCTTCCATGCATCCACGGTGTAAAGCGAATTCTCCGACAGGGTCATGGCGCCGGCCGAGGTGGCCGCCCAGGTATCCACCAGCGACGCCTGGATCAGGTCGAAGCGCTCGCCGCTGCGTGTCAGGTAACTGCGGCCTTCGTCGTTGTGAAGCTCGAACCCGGGAATCTTGCTGAAGCCGGAAAACCATTCGAACCGCCGGCCGGCCAGGTCCGCCATGGCGCTATTCACTTCGATGCCGACGATCCGCGTGAATCCCTGGGCCGCGCAATTCAAGACGTCGCGGCCGCCGCCGACGCCGATCACGGCGCCCGTGCCGCCGCTGCGAAGCTGGGCGCCCAGCGAGGTCACGTCGTAGCGCAGAAAGTCCAGTTTCCCGATGTCGCCGTTGAAGCGGGTCATGGTGGTGCCCGCGTCGTTGTCGATATCCAGCTCGATCTGTTCGACGCGAAACTCCGGCATCGTGGGGCTGGGTCCCCACATCAGCGGCGCGCCAACATCCGATTGATGCACGCGAACCTTGGAAATGGGATTCCACTTCTCGGCGAGGATGCCGGTCCGCGGGTCGAGATAGCCCTTGGACCAGATGGGCTGGATGCCATGCAGAGTCCACGAATTGGCGATCCCGCAGAGCAGCATGGCGGCCGCGCCCCACAGGGAGCGCCGGCGGATGGCCGTCTCCCCGGCGTGGGACGCGTAGGCCGCGGCGCCGGCAAACAGCACCGCCGAAGTGATGAAGATGGCGCTGGGAGCGTCTATCAGGCTCAACAGAACCACCGAAGCCAGGCAGCCCGAAGCGGCGCCGGCGAGGTCGGTGAAGTAGACGCGGCCCATGGGAAATCCCGACCGCGTGAGCGAAAGACACACCGCCACGCCGGAAAAGAAAAACGGCACCGAGATCGCCGCGGAGAGCAACACGAAGCTGTAGACGGTCTGCAAGGCCATCGAAATATCCACCGGGATCGCCAGCATGGTCATGAGCGCGAGCGGCATGGCGATGGCGGCGGCCACCACGGATTTCGCCAGCCTGCGGCGCACCTGCCCGGGCGTGAACAGGGCCGGGCGCAATTGCACCGAGAGCGCTCCGGCGGTCATGCCGAACATGGCCGTCGAGATGGAAACGAAGGCGAGGTAGTACCAGGAGGTCACGCTCAGGAGGCGCGTCAACACGACCTCGTACATCAGCGTGCTGGCGCACAGCAGGAACAACCCAAGCAGGAACGATAACATTCGAAGCAGATTCTCCCGATCGGCTAGCGGAACGAGCTACAAGATCATAACATGGCGGGCGAGAGGCATCTTCTTCCGGGTTCGGTGTTCGCGTTATGCGAGCATGGGATTTTGAACGTGGTCAGCAACCGGAAGTACGCTCGGCGGAAGAGGTCGCCGCACTCGATCTGATGGTTCGGCTTGTCAAGGACTACGAGGCGGAGCATCATCCTCTGGCCGATCCGGGGCCGCACGAAATGTTGGTGTACCTGATGGAACAGCGTGGGCTGAAGCAAGCCGACCTGCTGCCGGTCTTCAAATCCCGCGGCTACGCCTCCGACGTGGTCAACGGGAAACGCGCCATCGGCAAGGCACACGCCAGGGAGCTTGCCAAGTTTTTCGAGGTTTCGGCGGACCTGTTCATCTAGCCTGCCGGGCGGCCACTTTCCCGGTTGGATTAAGATGGAGCATGCGGCTTTTCCACTGGACCAGCGCCAAGTCGGTCTACATTCCCGAGTTCGACGCGGAACACCGGAACCTGTACGAACTCGGTGAGCGGCTGCACCGGCAGTGGAGCGCGGGGGCTTCGGCCGCGGCCATGATCCCAGCCGTGCGGGCTCTGCTGGACGCCGCTGGCGATCACTTCGCGCACGAGGAGCGCCGCATGCGCGCGGCGCGCTATCCCCTGCTGAACTGGCACAAGCGGCAACACGAAACCGCGCACAACGCCTCCCGGCCGTTGCTCGGGCGCATCGAAGCCGGCGACCGGAAGGCCGTGAAGGAACTGCTCGATTTGTTGGCGCGGTGGATGAAAGACCATCTGGCCGTGGCCGACCGCATGATGGCCGCCAACCTGCGGGCGTTCCAGCGGGAGAGCGCCGCGTGACCCGCCGCGGGGCTGGACTCGCCGCCGTCGCCTTTGCCGCAATGCTTGGGGCGCCGGCTCGCGCCCAGCAGGTGGAGTTCGAGGCGGCATCGGTGAAGCCTAACACCTCGGGCGATAGGCACTCGGGCACCAGCACCAACAGGGGACAGACCCGCATGAACAACGTCTCCCTGCGGGCCTTGATCCAAACGGCATTCGATGTCCGCGATTATTCGCTCACCGGCCCGGCTTGGATGGAGTCCGAACGGTTCGACATCGCGGGAAAAATTCCCGCCGGCGCCACCAGGGCGCAGATCCCGGCCATGCTCCAGGCGCTGCTCAAGAGCCGCTTCGGGTTGGCCTTCCATCGGGAGCCCAAGGAGATGCCGGGCTTCGTTTTGGTGGCCGCGGCGAAGGGGGCCAAGATCAAGCCCGTGGAGTCCACGGAGGAAGGCGGCGATGCGACCGGCGATCGCATGATCCAGGTGCACCGGCAAACCATGGAGCAGTTCGCCCGCCTGCTGGAGATAACGCTGGACCGGCCGGTGCGGGACCTGACCGGGATGCCCGGCCTCTTCGACTTCCAGCTCGAATGGACGCCCGACGAAGCGCCGGCAGATCCCAACGGCGATGTCCCGGCGCCATCCCTGTTTACCGCGTTGCAGGACCAACTCGGCTTGCGGCTGCGGGCGCAGAAGGTGACGGTTCGTACACTAGTGGTGGACCACATCGAGCGGGCGCCAACGGCCAACTGACGCCGGGCTGACGCCGTGTGCCGCGCCGTGGCATACTGTTGGTTTAATGCGCAAACACCTGACCTTGACACTGACCGCGGCAGCCTGTGCGCTGCTGATCGGATGTTCGTCGTCCAACGAATCCAAGAAGGCCGAGGAGAAGCAGGCGCCGCCGGCCGCCGCCGCGCCCGAGGCCGCCAAGCCCGCCGAGACGCCCGCGCCGCCGCCGGCTGAACCGGCTAAACCGGCCGAGCCCACAAAGCAGGCCGAGCCCGCCAAACCCGAGCCCAAGAAGGCCGCTGGCGGGCTGCCCGACCACGCCCCGGACGTTTACAAGGTCCGCATGGATACCTCGAAGGGCCTGGTGATCATGGAGTGCCACAAGGCCTGGTCGCCCAAGGGCGCGGACCACTTCTACGACCTGGTGAAGCTGCACTTCTATGACGACGCGCGCTTCTTCCGCGTGATCCGCGGCTTCATGGCGCAGTTCGGCATGAACGGCACGCCCGCCACTAATGCGGTGTGGGCCAACGCCAGCATACTCGACGACCCGCCCGCCGGACAGCACAACACCCGCGGCATGGTGAGCTACGGCAAGACCGGAGCGCCCAATTCGCGCAGCACGCAGTTGTTCATCAACTTCGTGGACAACAGCCGGCTGGATGGCGCGGGCTTCACGCCGGTTTGCCAGGTGACCTCCGGCATGGAAGCGGTGGATCAGTTCTGGGCCGGCTACGGCGAGGCGCCCGATCAGGGGCTGATCGGCGCGCAGGGCAACGCGTATCTGAACGCCCAGTTCCCGCACCTGGACTACATCAAGAAAGCCACCATTGTGCTACAGTAGTGGAGACCCTGCCCCGATACGAAGGGGACCAGAAAGTTACCAATACAGGGTCAAATTCGATCGACGTGGCCCGGCGGCTTCAAACCCCGCCGGGTTTTCCATTTAAACCGGGGACAGACGGAACGTTCGCCTGATTTTTGGGGAACTTAGCGGCGAGTTCGCCCGTAATCCACCAAGGAAGGAATCCCTTAATGGCACTTACGATGAGACGTCTACTGTTCGCCGCCGCCGTACTCGGCCTGACTTCAATGGCCGCTACGGCCCAGCAATCGAAGCCCGCGGAGAAGCCCGCTGAAAGCCGCACTTTGAAGATCAAGATCAACTACACCGGCGCCGGCACGGTGGACGAGAAACACAAGATCTTCGTGTTCGTGTTCGATAACCCGAACTTCTCGCAGGGCGGATCGATGCCTGTCGGTTTCGGTCAGGCCAGCGCGAAGGATGGGACCGTGACGGTTTCGAACCTCGCAGTTTCGCCAGTCTACGCCGTGGCCGCCTTCGACGCCTCGGGTAAGTACGACGGGATATCCGGGCCGCCGCCGTCCGGCACGGCCATGGGCATGTACTCCAAAACTCCGGGGACGCCCGAGCCGGTGCAGATCGAGGCCGGGAAGACCACCGAAGTCACGCTGACGTTCGACGATTCGTACAAGATGCCGTAGGGCTTTGTCCGCGCGATGAGGTGCCTCTGCCGGGCCGCTCCCTTACGGTCGCGGTTCTGTGTGCGCTCCCGGAACCGCGACCGTAAGGGAGCGGCCCGGGGCGAAGGAACGTTACCTGGCGGTCGCGATAATAGTGCGCGGCGCGGCCAGCTTCAGGCCAACGTCTTCGCCTGGTGAATTTCCTGCAAGCTCCACACGCGGATGGGGTCGCGAAGTCTGGCGGCTACGGCGCTGGCTGCGGCGCGCGCTCCACTCATGGTGGTGATGCAGGGCACGCGGTAGATCACCGCGCTGCGGCGGATGGCCTTCTCGTCCTGGAACGCCGGCGCGCCGCTAGTGGTGTAGATGGCGAGCTGGATCGATCCGCCCTTAAGCAGGTCCACCACGTTGGGGCGGCCTTCGTTCACCTTGAATATAGTGCGGCAGGTGAGGCCCGCGTTGCGCAGCGCGGCCGCGGTGCCGCGCGTGGCCACCAGTTGGAAGCCCAGGGCGGCGAACTTTTTCGCCACGTCCACGCCCTCGGCGCGGTGATGCTCGTTGACGCTGATGAACACCGTGCCCTTCTCGGGCAGCGGCGTGCCGGCGCTGATCTGGGCCTTGAGGAACGCCTCGCCGAAGTTGACGCCCACGCCCATCACTTCGCCCGTGGAGCGCATCTCCGGCCCCAGCACCGGGTCCACGCCGTGGAACTTGTTGAACGGGAATACCGGCGATTTCACGAAGTCCTGCGGCACCGATAGCGTCCCCTCGGTCTTGCCGCCGGTGAGATACGCGTAGTCCGCCAGCTTGCGGCCCCACATCAGGCCCACCGCGATCTTGGGCAGCGGCACGCCCGTGGCCTTGCTCACGTAAGGCACCGTGCGCGAGGCGCGCGGGTTCACTTCCAGCACGTAGACCTTGCCGTTTTGAATGGCGTACTGCACGTTCATCAGGCCGACCACGCGTAGCGCCTTGGCCAGGCGCACAGTGTAATCCTCGATGGTGCGGACGGTTTCGGGCGCCAGCGATTGCGGCGGCAGCACGCAGGAGCTGTCGCCGGAATGCACGCCGGCTTCCTCGATGTGCTCCATGATGCCGGCGATGAGAACGCTCTCGCCATCCCCCAGCGCGTCCACGTCCACTTCGGTGGCGTCTTCCAGGAAACGGTCGATAAGCACCGGGCGGTCCTGCGAGAAGGTGACGGCCTCGCGCATGTACTGGCGGATCATCTCCTCGTCGTAAGCGATCACCATGGCGCGGCCGCCCAGCACGTAGCTGGGCCGCACCAGCACCGGATAGCCGATGCGGCGGGCCACTTCGCAGGCCTCTTCCACGCTGGTGGCGGTGCCGTTTTCGGGCGCGGGGATGGCCAGCTTGTCGAGCAGCGCACCGAACAGTTTGCGGTCCTCGGCCAGGTCGATATCGGATGGGTCCGTGCCGATGATGGGCACTCCCAGCCGCTTGAGCGGCAGCGCCAGGTTTAGCGGCGTCTGCCCGCCGAACTGCACGATCACGCCGTCGGGCTTTTCGGTGTCGGCGATGTTGAGCACGTGCTCTAGCGTGAGCGGCTCGAAGTACAGGCGGTCGCTGGTGTCGTAATCCGTGGAGACGGTTTCCGGATTGCAATTCACCATGATGGATTCCACGCCCATCTCCTGCAGCGCGAACGAGGCATGGCAGCAGCAGTAATCGAACTCGATGCCCTGGCCGATGCGGTTCGGCCCGCTGCCCAGGATCATCACCTTTTTGCGCGCGGACGGCTCGGCTTCGCAGGAGCTTTCGTAGTTCGAATAAAGATACGGCGTGAAGCTCTCGAACTCCGCGGCGCAGGTGTCCACGCGGCTGAAAACGGCGCTCACGCCCAGGTCCTTGCGGCGCTGGCGCACGGATATTTCGTCAGTACCCCACGTCTTGGCGAACTGCACGTCGGAGATACCGAAGCGCTTGCCGCGGCGGAAGAGGTCCGCGGTGGCCGTCTCCAAACCCGCGCCGGGAAGCTGCATTTCGAAATCCACCACCTGCTTCATCTGGTCCAGGAACCAGGGGTCGATGGCGGTGTGCTCCTGAATCTGCGCCGCGGTCCAGCCCTGCGTCATGGCGAAGCGGATGTAGTTGAGGCGGTCCGGCGTGGGCGTGATGAGCTTCTGCGGAATCAGCGCCGCATCCAGCTTATCGCTGCCGAACGCCTTGCCCGTTTCCAGGCTGCGCATGCCCTTCCAGAGCGCTTCCTTAAAGGTGCGGCCGATGGCCATCACCTCGCCCACCGATTTCATCTGCGTGCCCAGCGTGGGGTCGGCGCCGGGGAATTTTTCGAACGCCCACTTGGGAATCTTGGCCACCACGTAATCGATGGTGGGTTCGAAACAGGCCGGGGTCTTGCGGGTGATGTCGTTGGGGATTTCGTCCAGCCGGTAGCCCACGGCCAGCTTGGCGGCGATTTTGGCGATGGGGAAGCCGGTGGCTTTCGACGCCAGCGCGGAGCTGCGCGACACGCGCGGGTTCATCTCGATGATCACCATGCGCCCGTTTTGCGGGTTGATGGCGAACTGCACGTTGCTGCCGCCGGTATCCACGCCGATCTCGCGCAGGCAGCGGAGGGCGCCATCGCGCATCATCTGGTATTCGCGGTCGGTGAGGGTTTGCGCGGGGGCCACCGTGATGGAATCGCCGGTGTGCACGCCCATGGGGTCGAAGTTTTCGATGGAGCAGACGATGATGCAGTTGTCCGCCAGGTCGCGCATCACCTCCAGCTCGAATTCCTTCCAGCCGAGAGCGCTCTCTTCGGCGAGCACCTCGTGCACCGGCGATAGCGCCAGGCCGCGCTCCAGGATCTCGCCCAGCTCCTCGCGGTTGTAAGCGATGCCTCCGCCGGTTCCGCCGAGCGTGAAACTGGGGCGCAGAATGCAGGGGTAGCCGATGCGCTCGGCGAACGCTTCGCCGTCGCGGATGCTGCGGATGAGCTGCGATTGCGGCGTCTCCAGGCCGATCTTGCGCATCGCGTCCTTGAACAGCAGGCGGTCCTCGGCCTTCTTGATGGCGTCGATTTTGGCGCCGATCAGCTCCACGCCGTAATGGTCCAGCACGCCCGCTTCGGCCAGTTCGACCGAAAGGTTCAGGCCGGTCTGCCCGCCCACGGTCGAGAGCAGCGCGTCGGGCCGCTCGCGTTTGATGATCTCTTCCAGGTACGGCCGGGTCAGCGGCTCGACGTAGGTGCGGTCCGCCAGGTTGGGGTCCGTCATGATCGTGGCCGGATTCGAGTTAACCAGGATCACTTCGTAGCCATCGGCCCGCAGCGCCTTGGCGGCCTGCGTGCCGGAGTAATCGAACTCGCAGGCCTGACCGATAACGATGGGGCCGGAGCCGACGATCAGGATGCGGTGGAGGTCATTGCGTCTGGGCATCGGCTATTTCCCGCTCATGAGGTTTACGAAATCGTCGAACAGGTAGTGCGAATCGTGCGGACCGGGCGCGGCCTCGGGATGATACTGCACGCAGAACGCCGGGTACTCGCGATGGCGGAAGCCTTCCAACGTCTGGTCGTTGAGGTTCACGTGGGTGAGCAGGATGCGCGCGGCGTCGAGCGAATCCGGGTCCACGGCGAACCCGTGGTTGTGGCTGGTGATCTCGACGCGCCCCGTTACGTCATTTCGCACCGGGTGATTGGCGCCGCGGTGGCCGAACTTCAACTTGTAGGTTTTGCCGCCCAGCGCCAGGCCGAGTAACTGGTGGCCCAGGCAGATGCCGAAAATGGGCTTGCGGCCGATGAGCTTGCGGATGTTGGCCACCTGCGCGGTGAGCGGCTCGGGATCGCCGGGGCCGTTCGAAAGGAACACGCCATCGGGCGAGAGCGCCAGCACGTCTTCGGCGGAAGTGAGCGCGGGCACCACGGTGACGCGGCAGCCCTTGTGCACCAGGCGGCGCAGGATGTTGCGCTTGATGCCGAAATCGTAAGCCACCACGTGGAAGCGCTGCTCGGCCGCGCGTCCCACGCCTTCGGAGGGCGAGCAGGCCGTGACGCCTTCGGTCCACTGATAGCGCTCGGCGGTGGAGACGCGGCTGGCGAGATCGAGCCCGGCCATGCTGGGGATGGAGCGTGCCTTTTCGATGAGCCGCCGCGCATCCAGATCGCCGGTCGAGAGCACGCCGCGCATCACGCCGCGGGTTCGGAGGTGGCGGACCAGGGCGCGCGTATCGAGATCGCTGACCACGGGAATTCCCGCGCGGCCGAGGAAGCGGTTGGCATCGGTATCCGACCGCCAGTTGCTGGCCAGCGGCGAGAACTCGCGCACCACCAGGCCTTCGATGTAGGGCCGCGCGGATTCGTCATCCTGCGCGCTGGTGCCGTAGTTGCCGATTTGCGGGTTGGTGAGGATGACGATTTGGCCGGAGTAGGAAGGATCGGTGAAGACCTCCTGGTAGCCGGTGAGCGCGGTATTGAAGACGACCTCTCCCGAGCGCTCGGCGGACGCACCAAAACCCCGGCCCTCGAAGACCGAACCGTCTTCCAGGGCGAGAATTGCAGAATTCAAGTTAGGCTGTTCCTCCGTGGGAGTGGATAAACTTTATTCTAGCGGAGTCCGCGGGCGCGTGCAGGACCCCAGCCGGCCCCTGCCGCCCCGTTGCAGTACGATGGTTCCATGGCCAAAGCACCGAAGCTATTCGACGTGGCGTGTCCCTGCTGCCAGGCGATTCTGACGATCGATCCCGAGACTCGCGCGCTGATCGCGCACACCGTTCCGGAGAAGCCCAAGCCCATCGAGGACCTGGCCGCCGAGGTGGCCAAACTCAAAGGCGAAGAGGGGCGCCGCGACGAGGTGTTCCGCAAACAGGTGGAGGCCGAGAAATCGCGCGCGCAGGTGCTGGGGAAGAAGTTCGACGAGCTATTCAAGAGGGCGAAGGAGAATCCGGACGATACGAAGCCGGTGCGGGATATAGATTTGTAGGGAGGGCGGGGCGGCGGGCGGCTGAGCGGCGAGGTATTCCCGCTTGGGGTTCGTTTCGGTGTCCGATTTGCCCGGCTGTTTTGATCGGCGGCGCGGTGAGAGTGAGAAACGATGAGGAAGCGCACAGCGGCGGCTATAGTGACGGGCGTTGTGCTTGGTGTTGCGCTCATCCCGTTCCCGTGTCCCCATTGCCCAGATTGGACTGTCACTGTAGTAGATGAGCAGGGTCAGCCAATCCCTGGCTTGGCCGTCCGCTTGTCATATGAAAACTATTCCGTCGAGAATGAGTCGCACGAGATGGACAGACTCAGCGACCAGCGCGGACAGGCGAACTTTCCCGCTCAGACGATCCGTGCGTCCTTCCTCCACCGTTGCTGTTTCACCATGCTGTCGGCCCTCGATGGCGTACACGCCAGTTTCGGTCCCCACGCGTATGTGTTTGCGTTCGGCAAGGGCTTGGAAGGATCGGACGTCAATTCCACGCGCTGCATCCTTGTGGATTGGAGGGGCGCTCCGAGCCACATGCAGTCCCGAATCGTAGTCAGTCGGAGCGGCGGCTAGGGGTGGCTGGAGGGGACCGCGTTCCGCGATCCGCCGATCCTCGGACGTCGAACTGGAGGGGCAAATGTCCGATCGGGCAACGTGGGAGCCGCTACTCGATCAAGGCTGCCAACTTCGCCAGTGCCTCACCAACGACGAAATCCGGCGCCCGCTCGACAAACCGCGCCTTACGCGCCTGCAAGTCGAGTACCCGCGGTTGGTTGCATAGCACCACGCCTTGCGTCCACGTTCCGGCTCCGCTCAGTGAAACAGCGAAACCGGCGTGCCGCGCGAACGAACCACCCTGCGTGATCGGACAGACCAGCGGGGTTCCGAGGATATTGAATGACTTCGGGGAAACCACCAATACGTAGCGGGCACCGGCCTGCTCGCGGCCTTGTATGGGGTCCAAATCGACGTAATAGACGTCGCCGCGCTCCACGTTACAGGGCCTCGCGGCCCACGGCTGGAGCGTCCAACCAGGCGCGGTCCTCGGCGGATACCGGGGCGTCCAGGTCGCATTGCGCGATTAGTTCGGCCAGGCTGTAGCGACCCTTGCGCGGGCGTTCCGATGCGACCGGGGCTTCAGTGGCCGCGAGATTCCGCAACCAGTCTTCCAGCGTGAGGCCCAGGGCCGCCGCTTTCGCCATCAGCGCCGCCGCCTGATCGTCGGGTAGTTGAATCGAGATCATGGGCTGAACTCCTAGTTCTCTCTCTTAGGGTAGAACAGCGAAGGACCCTTTGTCGCGGATCTCACTACACCAGCGGTTACGTAATCCCAGATCTCGTCAAGGTCGAGATCGGCATCGGCGCTGAGAATGTAGCCCGTCATGCCGTTCGCGTCCGGCGCTCCTGCGATTTCCGCCGGAGCCTCGCGCGGGACTCCGCCGGGTCGACCGTTTCGCCGCGGTCCAGAGAGGCCAACCGGCGCCCGAGTTCCCGGTTGAATTCGGTTAGCTGGGCGGCGCGCGCCTGGTCGTGCTCCTCGAGAAGGCGCAGCGCTTCCCGTACGACCTCACTGGCCGAGTTGTAGCGGCCGGAACTGACTTTCGTCCCGACGAATTCTTCGAGTTCCGGCGTCAGAGAGACGTTCATGGCTATGCCCCCGCAGTCTTCAGTTCTTAGGCTAGTCGGAATAACGAACATTGTCAATCTTTGGCATCGCTGTGGGGTCGGCGGCAGATCCGCACGCATCCCAAGCTTCGAGCGCAGCATCAAAAAACGGGCCCGCGAGGCCACCCGGGAGGTCAAATGTCCACCACGGCAACGCCCGAGCCGCTCCGGCCGGGGTTCGAGGGAATTACGCCGATTCTGCGGGTCCGGAACGTGCGCGCCAGCATCGAACACTACGTAAACGTGCTCGGCTTCCAGGTCGATTGGGAAACGCCCATATTCGCTTCGGTCTCGCGCGACCGCGCCCACGTGTTCCTGTCCGAGGGCGATCAGGGGAATCCGGGGTCCTGGGTTTGGATCGGAGTCACCGACGCAGCCGCTCTGTTCGACGAGTACAGCCGCAAGGGAGCCAGTATCCGCCACCCTCCAACCAACTATGAGTGGGCCTACGAAATGCAGGTGGAGGATCTCGACGGGAACGTGCTTAGGATGGGCTCGGATCAGCGGCCCGGCGATCCGATCGGCGAGTGGCTCGACATGCGAGGCGGCGTCTGGAGGCTCACGTCTCCCGGTGAGTGGACGCGGGTGGACCGGGGGTGACGCGCCGGTTCCCTCACTGCACCAGCTTCCCGGCCGTCGCCATCGGCAGAAACAGCGTCCGCGGCTGGCTGGCGAAGGGCTGGAACCCGAAGCGCAGGTAGAAAGCCACGGCGGCGTCGTTCTTCGCATCCACCAGTAGCGCGAAGACGGCGGGCGGCGATTGAAGCGCCCGGCTTGCGGCGTCGGCAAGCATGGCCGCTCCCAGGCCGCGTCCCCGGAAGTTGAGGTCTACCGCCAGGCGCCCGATACGTACCGCGGGCAGGGTCGGATAGCGCGGCAGGCGCTTGATCATCTCGGGCGGAAGTTGCGGCGTGGGGATGCTGGCCGCGGCGATGGTCGGGAATCGGCGGTTGTTGCTACCGCGCGGCACGCGAAGGTCCCCCGGACGGGGCGAAAACCGCTGGGGACAGACGGCTCCATCCACGCGGCGCAGTGGGACTGGGCGATTCTGCGACGCTCGGTGCGCGCCTTGGGACGGAATCGTCCCCGGGTTTTCGCACATTGCCGCCTTGCCCGGGTCCCAACCTTCCCCCAAACCCCTACAAAAGTACCAGTCCGATTTAAGGTAGTTTTGGGGCTTTTAGTCTATTGTTGGCAATTGGCCCAGCGGCTATCTTAGAGTCACTATGAACATGAGCCCCGAACCCGCCGGCGCATCGATTCCTCGAAGCACGCCGGACAGACGCACCAACGGCCGCTATCCTCTGCGGGAGGAAGCCAGTTACCGCGAAATCCAATCGAAGACGCCGGTCGCCATCGGCACCGGGGAAACTCTCAACATGGGGAGCGGTGGCATCCTGTTCACCACCCGGGAAAGGCTGCCGGTGGGGCGCACCGTCGAGGTGGCCGTCAATTGGCCGGCTATGCTAGGGGGCACCTGCCCGCTCAAATTCGTGGCGGTCGGGCGTGTGGTGCGCTCCGAGGATACCCAGGCCGCGGTGCGCATTCAGCGCTACGAGTTCCGCACGCGGGGCGTCCGGGCCGAAGGCAGCCAGCCGCCGCCTCAAGCGTCGCGATGAACCGTGGCCGGCGAGAACGCCGGCAGGCAGACGGCCAGGTACTCGGCGCCATCGGCTTCCGGCGTGCCGTAGCGCACCCACTCGCCGTGGCGCGCGATCACGGCTTGGCCGGCGCGGACCTCCAGGGCTCCGTCCCGGTGCTCCACGCGCAACATGCCGCGCAGCACCACGGTGTACTCGTCGAACTCGGGGGTCTGGCCCGGTTCCTGCCATCCGCCGGGACTGCGCATGTGCGCCACGCTCACCGCCCGCTCGCCGCAACTTACCGCGCCGATGTACTCGTCGATGAGTTTGGGTTTGGTTCCCGCGGCGGCAACGCGCGCCGGCGCTTCGATCAGTTGGGGCATGTCCCCGATTCCTCTCAACTTTTCATGGTACCAGGGCGGGGCCGAAAAATCGGACTTGCCGAGCCCAATTCCGCGCCTGTATACTGACATTTCGCGAACCTGTTTTATGATGGCGGCGGACGAATTCGACCCCCTGGCCCCGCAACGGGAAGCCGCATTCTTTTACGGCCTCTTTTTGCGCGGCCACGATGTCGAGGAGTTGCGGCAGGATATCGACGTGCCCCGGTCCACCATGGACAAGTGGATGAGGGCCCGCGATTTCGAGCACTCCTTCCGCGAAAACCTGCAGCGCATCTACTCCTACCGCAAGCAGGTGCTGGCCATTTTCGATGGCCTGGTTTCCAACGAGGCCATGCGGCCGCGGCTGCAGTAGCGGGCGCCCCGTTCGGTTTCCGGAGGCCCGGCCTTCGAACCGGGCCGTCCGATTGCTAAGATGTCTGCGTGCGCTATCTTCCGCTTGCGGTCCTGTTCTGTCTGGCTGCCGCCGCGCAGCAACCGGCCATAGACTTCTCGTACGCGGGATATGGTGGCGGTGGAGTGGCCATTCCTCCGGTCCCTGGCGAGGTGGTGGTCGAGCCCACGGGTGGCGACGATACGGCGCTGCTGCAGGGCGCTATCGACGCGGTGGCGGCCATGCCCCTGCGTGCCGACGGATTCCGCGGCGCGGTGGTGCTGCGGGGCGGCCGGTATCGGGTGGCGGGGCGGCTGCAAATCAGGGCCAGCGGCGTGGTGCTGGCGGGCGGCAGGGATGTTGCGAGCCTGATCGCCGCTGGTACGGGACGGCGCACGCTAATCGAAATCGGCGGTACCACTGCGCCCTCAACCGGTGCCCCGGCGCAGGTGACCGATGAGATTGTTCCCGCGGGCGGCCTCACCTTCACCCTTGAGACGCTCGGCAAGCTGAAGACCGGCGACCGCGTCGTGATCGTACGCCCCAGCACGGCCGAGTGGATCGCCGCGCTGCGCATGACCGGCCTCGCGGGCACCTACGCCAGCGTGCGGCTGGACTGGGCGCCGGGCTCGCGGAACCTGGTGTGGGACCGCACGGTCACCGAGGTGGACGCCGCCCACAACCGCATCACCGTGGACGCGCCCATCACCACGGCGCTGGAGCGGCGCTACGGCGGCGGCACGGTGGCGCCGGTGGTCTCGGGCGATCCGGTGAGCCACGTCGGACTCGAACACCTGCTGATCGAGAGCGATTACGACCAGGGCAACCCCCGCGACGAAAGCCACTCGTGGACCGCGGTCTCTCTCGACAATGTGGAGGACGCCTGGGTGAACGGCCTGGCGGCGCGCCATTTCGCCGGCTCGGCGGTGCGCGTGGGGCCGCGCGCGCGGCGGATCAGCATCCTGCAGTCGGCGAGCGCCGAGCCCGTTTCCGAGCCTGCCGGGTACCGGCGCCAGAGTTTCCTGGTGGAGGGACAGCAGGTGCTGGTGTACAAGTGCGCGGCTTCGAATGGCATGAACGATTTCGCTAGCGGCCTGCTGGCGGGCGGCCCCAACGTCTTCCTGGATTCCATTGCGTATGACGCACTGGGCCCCAGCGGGAGTTTCGAAAGTTGGGCGTCGGGCGTGCTGTACGAGCGCGTCACGATCAGGGGATCGGAACTCCGGCTGACCTTCGATTCCTCGCGCGCGCAGGGCGCCGGCTGGACGGCGGCCAATTCGGTGGCCTGGAACTGCACCGCCAAGGCGATTGTGGCGCGCGACCCGGCAGGCGCGGAAAACATCATCAAGCGCGCGCCCGAGCCGCTTTACGAATCGCAACTGGCGGCGCGCACCCACGCCAAACTCGCACTGCCCGAGATCCCCTCGCGCCCGACGGCGCGGCTCAACCAGTTCACCCTGCCCAAAGCCCGCCAGGCGGCGCGCCCTCCGGCAACGGCGGCGGCAGCGGCGGCGCCGGTCGAGATTGTGGGCGGGCGCTTCGTGGCGGGCGGGCGGACGCTGTGGGGCGGAGCGGTGAACGAAGGCTGGTGGCGCGGCCACGAGGTGCCGGCGAGCGCGCTAGCGGTGGGTGGCGTCTCGATCACGCGCTGGATGCCCGGCCGCACGGGCCCGGGCCTCACCGAAGACCTGCCCGCGCTGGCGGCGCGCATGGCGGCCGATGGCACGCCGTTCTACCAATCCATCCCCGGACTGTGGTACGACCGGCGGCGCGACGAACACTCCGTCACCCCGACCCGCGACGCCAACGTCTGGGCTCCGTTCTACGAAATGCCGTGGGCGCGCAGCGCGGAGGGCACCGCGTCGGACGGGCTCAGCAAGTTCGACCTGGCGGCCTTCAACCCCTGGTACTACGAGCGCCTGCGCGAGTTCGGCGAGTTGTGCGACGCGAGCGGCCTGGTGCTGCACCACAACCTCTACAACACCCACAACCTGCTGGAAATTTGGCCGCACTGGGTGGACTATCCCTGGCGGCCGGCCAACAACGTCAACAAGACGGACCAACCTCCCATCGAGCCGGGCGATCCCGTCCACGTGGCAAACCAGGTGTACGATACCGCCAACCCGCTGCAGCGCCGCCTGCACCGCGCCTTCCTGCTGCACGAACTGGACGAACTGGGCGCCGTGCACAACCTGTTCTTCAGCCTGGGCGCGCAGTTCTCCGGGCCGCTCGCGTTCCAGGAGTTTTTCGCGGATACGGTGGCGGAGTGGGAGAAGCGGACCGGCCGCACGGTGCGCGTGGAACTGGCCACCAGCAAGGACATCACCGACGCCATCATGGCCAACCCCGAGCGCGCGCGGCAGGTGGCCGCGATCGACATGCGCTACTGGCAATACCGGCCCGACGGCAAGCTGTGGGCGCCCGAGGGCGGCAAGAACCTGGCGTTCCGCGAGGCCATTGCCCGCGACTTCGGGCGGAGCGGTGACCAGCCGCCGGACACCACGCCATACCAGGTGTACCGCCAGGTGCGCGAGTACCGCGACAAGTACCCCAACGTGGCGATCATTGCGTGGCATGGCGGCGCGGGGCCGATTCCGGTGTTGATGGCCGGCGGTGCACAAGCGCTGATGCGCAACCCCTCGGCCGGCCAGGGGCAGGGAACTACCGTGGACCGCACGCCGCTGGACGCCTTCGTGCGGGAGCGGCTGGCGGGCGTGCTGATGAAGATGACTCCACGCGACGGCGTGACGAAGGACGCCGAGCGGGCGTGGTGCCTGGCGGACGAGCGCGGCGAATCAGTGCTGCTGTACTCGCTGGAAGGCGAGTCGATCGAACTTGCCAAGCCGTTGGCGGGGAGCCGCTACACGGGCCTGTGGTTCGATCCGCGCACCGGGAATACGCAGCCCCTCTCAGGCGTGGTGGGCACGGCGATCCGCAAACCGACGGGCGAGGCGTGGCTGCTGTGGCTGAGTGCGGGAAGGTAACCATTCGATAGCCGGCTACTCATCGGATATTCACGTCATATAGATCGCTCTGCAATGGGGCGCTGATAGAGTTCCTCCATGAAGAAGAGATCCTGCGTCCGCACTGTACTGTTCCTGTCGCTCGTGGCGTTGGCAGCCGTCACCGCGAGCTTCGCCGGTTTCGAGCCGGGAAACCAGACGCTGGTTCTGGCTCATAACGCCTATCCCGACGCCGGCCAGTGGGCCGACCGCCTGGACCACGCGCTCGCCGCGGGGACGCCGCTGGCCATCGAGATCGATCTTTCCTGGGTGCCGAATCCGCAGACGGGCAAGAACAGCTCCGTCGTCGGAGATTTCCCCACCCGGAAATTCAAGGACGTCACCGGCAACGAGCCCACTCTGAAGCCCTACTTCTTCGAGCGCGTGCGACCCATCGTCGAAAAGGCCCTCGCCGCCAACGACCGGAAGAACTGGCCGCTCATCCGGCTGTATCTGGATATCAAGAACGATCCGCCCGAGCACCTCGAGTACATACTGGGCGTGCTGCACGAATATCAGGGCTGGCTTACCACGGCGGCTAAGACGAAGGATGCGGCGCGGCAATCGCCCCTCGACCTGAAGCCTCTCATGGTGATGCTAGAAGACAAGGACAACGACATCAAGGAAGAGTACTTCTACAACCGGGTGCCCGTGGGCGGGAAACTGGTGGCATTTGGCACCGCCAAGCTGACGCGCCCGGCCGGGGACAACCTGACCGATGCGCAGGTCCTTCAAACCCGCTACGCGATGAATCCTGAAGACCTGGTGACCGAGCGCGCCACCAACTACCGCCGCTGGTGGGGCAACGCCTGGAACAACGTGGAGCCGGGCGCGAAGGACGCCGCTGGACCGTGGACGGCCGAAAAGGAAGCGCGCCTGAACGCCATCGTGAAGCACGCCCATAAGATGGGATATCTGGTCAGCTTCTGGGTTCTCGACGGCACGGATGCCGACAACGGCAAACGCCAGGGATGGAATGCGAAATACAACTTCGGCTCGCTCGAAGCCGCTACGGTTCGCTGGAAAGCGGTCCAGAAGGCCGGCGCCGATTTCCTTTCCACCGATCAGTACGAAGAAGTGGCCAAGCTCCTTTCGGGCCGCAATTAACGGAGTAACTCCATGCTTCGCAAAGCTACCATTGGCATCTTCTGGGCGGCGGCGCTGCTGCACGCGCAGTTCGACACGGCGGCCGTGCTGGGCACGATTCGCGACGCCACGGGCGGCGTCGTTTCCGGAGCGGCCGTTACGCTGCAAAACGTCAACACCGGGATCTCGGCCAGGTTCGTTTCCGATGCCGGCGGTAACTTCGAGTTTCTGGACGTAAAGGTAGGCACGTACAAGCTGGAAGCGGCCGCCCCGGGATTCTCGACCGCGGTCGCCGAGGCTTTCCCCGTGACCGTCAATGCGCGGCAGCGGGTGGACTTGACTTTGAAAGTGGGTGCCGTCACCGACAAAGTGGCGGTAACGGGCGCGGCCACCCTTCTGGAAACCGACACCAGCGGGCGGGGCCAGGTGATAGCACGGGAGCAGGTGGTTGACTTGCCGCTCAACGGCCGGTCTTACGCCGACCTGGCGCTGCTGACCACCGGTGTCCGCAAGGGGCTGCGGGACGACCGGGAGGCTTCCTACAACGTCAACGGGCTGCGTTTCGAGCTCAACAATTTCCAGCTCGATGGCGTCGATAACAACGCCTACGCCACCTCCAACGTGCTGAACTCGAACCAGGTGCTGCAGATCTCGCCCGACGCTATCGAGGAATACAGCGTACAGACCAACAACTACAGCGCGGAGTACGGACACGCCGCGGGCGCCATCGTCAACGCCAGCATCCGCAGCGGCACCAACAAGCTGCATGTGGTTTTGTGGGAGTTCGACCGGAATACGGTGCTGAACGCGACCGGCTTCTTCAAGCCCGTAAGCGGCGTGAAGCCGGTGCTGCGGAAGAACCAGTTCGGCCTCACCATCGGCGGCCCCATTTGGCGCGACCGGACCTTCTACTTCGCCGATTACGAGGGGAACCGTCTGGACCAGGAAAGCATCGTGTACTCGGTCGTTCCCACCTTGGCGCAACGGCAAGGTATCATGGGCGCCCCGGTGGTCAACCCGGTGACCGGAGCGACTTACACCAACGGGATCATTCCCGCTTCCGATATCACGCCGTTCGCGCAGAAGGTTCTGGCCGGGCTTCCCGCTCCCAATATTAGCGGCGCCAACAACTATCAATCCACGCCGGCGTTCATCGACCACACCGACAAGTTCGATATCAAGCTGGACCACCACTTCAGCGATAAGTTGAACGCATTCCTGCGGATCAGCCAGCGCAAGAGCACCGAGTTGGGGAACACCTTCCTGCCGCCGCCCATTTATGGCGGGGGCATCGCCAGCGGCGCCAGCGTAGACGGTCATCTTTATGGATTCAATCAGGGCGCGGCCCTGGCGGCGACTTACATTCTTTCGCCAACCACTCTCATCGACCTTCGTCTGGGAGTTACCAGGAGCCGGACCCAGACCCAACCGTTCGGCATGGGCGGGCCCGATATGATGCAACTGTACGGCATCCCGGGCATTCCCACGAGCTTTGCCTCCGGCGGGCTCACCGCGCAGAGCGTGAGCGGATTCACGGCCTGGGGGCGCGACAGCAGCCTCCCCAATGTTCAGAATCCCACCGCGTACGACTTTCCGCGGATTAACTTCTCGAAAGTCAAGGGGCGTCTGACCATCAAAGCGGGATTCGAGTATATGCGGTATCAGACGGAAGTAAGCGACGGCGCGACGCTGTACGGCAGCGATTCCTATTCCGGCCAGTTCAGCAAGCCCACCGGCGGCACGGCCAATTCCATGGTCTACAACCTGGCGGATTTCATGTTCGGCAACCGCAGCGGCTACTCGCTCTCCAATCAGTTCCTGCCGGTGATGGAGCAGTGGATGCTCTTCGGATACGTCCAGACCGATTTCAAAGCATCCTCGCGGCTCACTCTGAACCTGGGGCTGAGGTACGAATTCGCCACTCCGCAAATGGAGAAGCACAACAACCTGAGTAACCTCGATGCGGTCAACAATACCATCATCCTGGCCAAGCCGGGCTCGCTCTTCGACCGCTCCACCATCCATCCGAATTACCATGACTTCGCTCCGCGCGTGGGCTTCGCCTACAGCCTGCCGAACCAGTGGGTAATCCGCTCCGGGTTCGGCATCAGCTACGTGCAATTCAACCGGCTGGGGGCCGAAGATCTGCTGCCCCTCAACTACCCGGACAGTTACTCGCTGTCCGTCTCGCAGCAGCCCTCGCAGGGCCTGTGCAAGTCCACCACGGATTTCGCGACTTGTTTCCGAACGACCCAGCAGGGCTACCCGGTGGGCGCAGTCTCTCCCGCCAACGTTGTCGTAACGGCCAGCCGGTTCCGCTACATTCCACAGAACAATCCGGCCGCTTACGTGCTGGCGTGGCACTTCTCGGCTCAGAAACAGCTCGCCCGCAACCTGCTGTGGGACGTGGGCTATGTCGGCAACCGAAGCCTGAAGATGATGGTGCTGGGGGACTACAACCAGGCGGTGCCCAATCCACCCCTGCCGGCGGCGGCCATCCCGCTGCAAAACCGGCGGCCCATCCAGGCACTCGGCAACATCCAGATTGCCTGGGGCCGCGACAACGGCAGCTACCACGGGCTACAGACCAAGATCGAGCGGCGGTTCTCCGGCGGCCTCACTTTCCTCAATTCGTTCACCTTCTCCAAAGCTATCGATCTGGCGCCTGGGCAGTTGGAAGACGTCAGCGTCGGCACCGTGGTCGCCAACCAGAATACCCGTATCAACTACATGAATCCGAACTCGGAGAAGGGACTCGCTACCACGGACGTCCCATACCTCGACGTATTCAGCGGCATCTGGGAGATCCCCGTGGGCATCGGGCGGAAGTTCGCCTCTAACATGGCGCGTCCCCTCGATTACCTGCTAGGCGGCTGGCGCATGTCGGCCATCAACTCGATGTACAGCGGCAACCCAATCACCTTCATCTACAGCCCAGCCTCGGACTACACCGTCAGTTCGAACAGCAAGGATTACCGGCCGAACATCGTCGGCGACTCGTTCCTGCCCCAAAGCCAGCGAACCTGGCAGCAGTATTGGAACCCCGCCGGGTTGCAGATTCCCCTTAGCCGCACCCAACCCTTCGGCAATGCGGGCCGGAACATCGCGCGCAGTCCGGGCGTCTACACGCTGGACATGGGTCTGCAAAAAGAGATCCCGCTGCCGCTGCGTGACGACACACGGTTGCAGTTCCGCGCGGAAGCGTTCAACCTCCAGAACCGCACGAATTTCCAGAATGCCAATTCGGTGGTCGGCAACGCCGCGTTCGGCGTCACGCAGAGCACTTACCCGGCGCGGCAGCTACAGCTTGCCGTAAAGTTATACTTCTGACGGCGATATACTCGAACGGAAAGGATCGACATGCGAACACTCGCGTTGGCCCTCACACTGGCCGGTTTCACCGCACTACTGGCGCAAGCGCCGCCCTCGTACCGCATCGCACAGACCTACGCGCTGGGCGGGGAAGGCCGCTGGGATTACGTGGTTCCCGATCCGCCCAATCACCGCCTCTTCATCGCCCGCGAAAACCGCGTGATGGTGGTGGACGAAGACCGCGGCACGCTGCTCGGCGAGGTGACGGGCATTCGGGGCGCGCACGGAACCGCTGTCGCCGAGGCCACGGGGCATGGGCTCGCCACCGAGGGCAACGGCCAGTCCGTGGTCATGTTCGACCTGAAGACCTTCCAGACGCTGGGCCGCATCCCGGCCGCCGAAGACGCCGACGCCATCGTATATGACAGCGCCTCCAATCGCGTCTTCACCTTCAACGGCGACGCGCACTCCTCCACCGTGATCGACCCGCGCGAGGGCACTCTCATCACCAATATCCCGCTCGGCGGGAAACCGGAATACGGCGCCTCGGCCGGCGATGGAAAGGTGTACGGGAATCTCACGGACATTAGCGAAGTGGTGGAGATTGACGCGAAAGCTGCGAAGGTTACGCGGCGCTGGTCCACGGCCCCCTGCAAGCAACCGGTCTCGATGGCGATCGACACGGCCCACCACCGGTTGTTCAGCGGGTGCCGCAGCGGCGTGATGGCGGTTTCCGACTATGAGGCGGGCAAGGTGGTGGCAACCCTGCCCATCGGGACCGGCGTCGATGGCGCCGGATACGATGCGGCCTCGGGCGACGCCTTCGCGTCGAATGCCGACGGCACGCTTACCGTGATCCACCAGGATTTGCCGGACAAATACCACGTCGCCGAAACGGTTCAGACGCCGCAGGGCTCGCGCAACATGGGGCTCGACCCCACCAATCACCGCGTGTACCTGGTCTCCGCGAAGTTTGGAGAGGCGCCGGGCGGCAGAGGCAGGGCGCCGGTGCTGCCCGGTACCTTCGCCTTGCTGGTGATCGAACGGGCGCCGGTCCACTGACGGCTGGCCCGCGGCAACGGCTTCCCACGGCGGTCGTCTGCGCCAGCTATTCATGAAATCGACTGGCGCAGAGAGAAGTTTGCCTGCTAAGCGAACGTGCTGCGTTTGGCTTCGGTGCGCTGGGATTTTCATGAAAATCCCAGCGCCATATGGTACTCTCTATCCTTGAGGCGGCGTGAGGACAGGAAGCGCGTAACCATCGTAGACGTGGCCAAGAAGGCGGGCGTGTCGCTGGGCACGGCATCGCGGGTCTTGAACAACCGCCGGGACGTCGACCAGGAGCTGCGGCGCCGCGTGACGGAAGCCGTGCGCACGCTGGGGTACGTGCGCGGCGAACACGGGCGGCGGGTGGCGCGCGAAAACCGCCCCATCGTCACCTACGTGCTGGGCAACCGCGAATTTCTGCATCCCATGCACGCGCGCATGTTGCAAGGTGCCGAGCGCTTCTGCGAGGAGATGGGGTACTACCTGGTCTTTAAACGGCTTGGGTACAACGCCTCCACGCCGGCGGCGGAGTTGGGGTTGCCTTCGCTGCTGCGCGAGCACGGCATTGCGGATTGCCTGATTCTGGCGGGCACCAATTACCCCAACCTGATTGAAGCCACCGAAGCGGCGGGCGTTCCCTACGTTCTCTATCGCAACAACCTGGTGGGAGACGGCCCGCGCCACCGCGTCGACCAGGTGCGCGCGGACGACGAAACCGGCAGCGCCGAAGCCATGCGCTACCTGGTACGGCTGGGGCACAAGCGCATCTGTTTCATCGGCGACATCTCGCAGCCCTGGTTCGCCAACCGCTACATGGGGTATTGCACGGTGGTATCGGAGGCGCGGTTGGAGCCGCTGGCGCAAACCGTGGGGCTGGCCGAGGACAGTTTCCGCAACGGCTTTGCCAGTACCGAAGCCATCCTGCGGCAGAGCGTCCGCCCGACCGCCATTTTCGCGGCCTCCGACCACGTGGCCCTGGGCGTTCTCGAGCAGTTGCGCCGCAACGCCGTGCGGGTGCCGGAGGATTGCTCGGTGATGGGCTTCGACGATTTGCCAGACGCCAGCCTGACCAATCCGCCGCTGACCACCGTGCACAACCCATTCCACGAACTGGGCCGGGAACTGGCGCGTATGGCCATCGAGAAGGCCAAGGCCCCGTGCCACCCGCTACCGGAAGTGGTGCTGGCCACGGAGTTGGTGCTGCGCGGGACCACGTGGCCGTGCATGGGTTCCTGCGGGGTGGAGTAGGGGCCGCCGCGGGCAACCAATTTCATTCCCACCAGAGAGATCTCCGTGGGGTTCTTCGCTATCGAACAGGGCGCCCTCAGGTAGGCGGCGAGAACGGACTGGCTGATGTGCCGGCCCCGGCACCGCGCACCGCAGCCGCGGTGTGGTGGATGGCCTCCGGCAACAGGCCGTGCGTCACCGCGGATCCCACGTGAGCGCCACGGAGTGGCGAAGGAACTGGCCAGCACGCCGGTCAGGGGTGACTTGCTCTGTAATGATAGGCTTGCAACGGAGAGACGTTTGGCCGATGATCGACTCAATTATGCGCCTGCTTTCGGTCGGACTCTCGATACTGTTGGCCGCATTCGTCGCCGGGTCCCAGACGGACTACGATCGCGGCCGCCTACGGACCGCCGTCGCCGCGGCCCCTCCGGTCATAGCTTCTGGCGGCGTCGTGAACGCGGCGTCGTTTCAGACCAAAATCGCAGCCGGCAGCCTGGCATCGCTGTTCGGCAGCAATCTCGCCGGCGGCACCTACCAGGGTGGGCAGGTTGTGGACAGCAGCGGCAGGTTCGTTACCTCGGTGGGAAACGTCACCGTAAGCGTGAACGGTATCAACGCGCCGCTCACCTATGTCAGTCCGGTGCAAATCAATTTTCAGATACCCTGGGAGATCGCGCCCGCCATCGCGGTGAGCGTGCAGGTGACCAGCGGCGGCACGGGCAGCAACATCGTGCAAATCGCCGTCGCATCCATCGCGCCCTCGGTATTCCTCAGCGACGCCGCGGCCGGCATCGCGTGGGTCACCGGAACCGCGGCGGAAGGCTGCCCCACCACGCAGTGCACCGTGCAGGTCGGCGGCACCTATCAACTTTGGGCCAACGGATTGGGGCCCAAGAATGCGGCCGACCAGGACGGCGTGGTCGACACCGCGACGAACCTAGACGATCTAACGGTGGTTGGCGGCACCGCCAATTGCCAGTTGACGATCGGAGGTATCGCCGCCGCCGTGACTTACTGCGGCGCCGCGCCGGGCGAGATCATCGACCAGGTGAACTTCCAGTATCCCGCCGGCGTTTCCTCCGGCGCGCCGGTGCAAGCGGTCCTCACAGTTACTAACCCCACGGGCAGAGTTCTCACTACTGGCAGCGGCACATTCTGGCTGCCCGCGCCGCCGCCAACCGCGGCCCAGCTTGCGGCACAAATGCTGGGGCGGATGACGCAGGCGCAGAAGCTACAACTGGTGGCGGGTGCGCTCGGCCCGGTTACTAACATCTCCAACGCATGGAATGGCGCTGGCGGCTATATCCCCGGCATTCCGTCGCTGGGCATTCCGGCTCTCTACTTCGTTGACGGCAGCCTGGGAGTGGCGGACAGCCAGGCGCCCTCGACCGCGCTGCCCTCCTCGCTGGCCAGTGCGGCGGGCTGGGACCTGGACCTCGCGTATAAGTTCGGATCGGTGATCGGCGCCGAGGTGAACGCCTGGGGGATGAACGTGAACACGGGCGGCAACACCAATCTGGCCGGCCGCGAGCCGCGCGACGGCCGTACCTTCGAAACCAAAGGCGAAGATCCAATCCTGGCAGGCAAGATCGCCGCGGCTCACGTAAGGGCCGCGCAGGACCAGCACGTGATCGGATGCGTCAAGCATTTCGCATTCAACGACCAGGAAACCGGCCGCATGTTTAATAACATCATCATCGACGACCGCGGCGGGCGGGAGAGCGATCTGCTGGCGTTTGAGATCGCCGTCAACGATTCCGGCGCACAGTCGGTGATGTGCTCTTATAACCTGCGGAACGGAACCTGGGCCTGCGAAGACCCGTACTTACTAACCCAGGTGCTGAAGAACGATTGGGGATTCACCGGATTCGTCATGACGGACTGGTGGGCGCTGCCCGCCGCGGGGCCGGCCTCGACAACCGTGACAGCGGCGCTGGCGGGGCTCGATCAGGAGCAGCCGGATAACGAGTTCTTCAGTCCGGGTTCGCTCGGTGCGGCCGTGGCAGCGGGCCGGGTACCGCAATCGCGAGTGGACGACATGGTGACGCGAATTCTGACCGCCATGTACAAGGTGGGAGTCTTCAACCAGCCAGCCGGAGTCACGGCACTTGACCCGGCCATGGTGGCCGCCGACGAGGCTGTCGCGCAGACCGTCGAAGAACAGGGCGCGGTATTACTGAAGAACGCCGGCGGGCAATTGCCGCTCGACGCCGGCTCTGTGGGTTCGATTGCGGCGATCGGCTCGCACGCGGATATCGGCGTGCTCTCCGGCGGCGGCTCGGCGCAGGTGTACCCCACCGAAGGCGCGGCGCGAATCGAAACCAGGTATCCCAACCCGCCCGGCTGGGCGAAAGTCATCTGGGACCCGTCGTCGCCGCTGCAGGCGATTGAGGCCGCGGCGCCCAACGCCATCGTGACCTACGACGCCGGAAGCAGTGCCGCCTCGGCGGCCGTGGCCGCGGCCAATGCCGACGTTGCGATCGTGTTCGTCAGCCAGTGGACCAGCGAAGGGATGGACATGCCCAGCCTGAACTTCACCGACGCGATCAACTCCCCGCCCATCGACCAGGACGCGCTGGTAAGTGCCGTGGCCGCGGCCAATCCGCACACCATCGTGGTCATGGAGAATGGTGGCGCGCAAGTTCTGCCGTGGCTCGGCAGCGTGAGCGCGGTGCTGGAAGCCTGGTATCCAGGCATACGCGGCGCGCAGGCGATCGCCAAGATCCTGTTTGGCAGCGTGAACCCGTCGGGCAAGTTGCCGATCACTTTTCCCGCGAGTGTCAGCCAGCTTCCGCGCCCCGCGATCACCGGATCGAACTCCGCGACGACGCCCTTTACGACGGACTATGCCATCGATGGGCTGAAGGTAGGCTACAAGTGGTACGATTCGAATAATTACACGCCCGAGTTTCCCTTTGGCTTCGGCCTTTCCTACACGACCTTCCAGTTCTCCAACATCGCGCTCGTGAACAATCTGAACGCGAGTAATACCAACTTCCAGGTGACATTCGACCTGGCCAACACCGGTGCGGTGGCGGGCGCCGAAGTGGCGCAAGTCTACCTGGCGTTGCCGGCCAGCACCAACGAGCCGCCCAAGCGCCTGGTGGGATGGCAGAAGATCACCCTAGCGCCCGGCCAGAAGATGAGCGCGACGGTGGAAGTGGATGGGAACGATTCTTCCCATCCGCTCTCGTATTGGGACACCGGCTCGGGCAGTTGGCAGGTGGCGCCGGGCACTTACACCGTGTATGTGGGCAACTCCTCGGCGGCATCCAGCCTACAGGTTGCCGGGACGTTTCAGATGGGGTCTTAAGTGGGAAATTCGCTGTAGGTAACCGAGTTGCCCGCCGTTGGATGCCGCTATGAGCCCCGCGGGAGGGAACTCGAGTCGTTCTTTCACGACTGGGTGGACACTAACGGTGCGGCCGGCAACGCCAGATCGGTGCGGCGCATCGCCCCGAGGTTGGAGGTGCAGAACATGGATTTCGAAGACTTGGACGACGCCTCACAGAAACGGGTTCACGATCCGGATGCCCGCGATGATCTCGCCGTGATTGAGGTCTTCAGTTAGTAACTTAGTGGCCCGGCTCTGTTCGGCGGCAGCCAGGATCATGCTATCCCAGAACGAGAGGCGCCAGGTTTCGCCAATCTCCGAAGCCCGGACCACCGTTTGCGGCGTGATGAGCGATTGCACCCAGGGTGCGTAGTTCCGCACCGTCTCGCGTGCCAAGGGCTGGGGGACGGGCGTCTTGATCTTCCGCGTTACGTTGACGTAAAACTCCTGGAGCACTTGCGTGCTCAGCCGCCCGGAGCGCGTCTCCCACAGTTCCCTCAGAGCTTCGGCGGCGCGCTTCTGCTTGGCGCCTGCGTCGGCGTCGTGAGCGTAAACGAGAACGTTGGAGTCAACGAAGACCTTGCCGGTCATGCAGGGCCTCGCGGCTGGTTATCCCGGCTCCTCCGAGCCGGAACGGTGCGTTCAACTGCGCCAAGGCCTTAGCCTTGCCGCTCTCGTAAGCAGCTTCGTCCTCGACCATTCTCCGCAGTTCCTCTGCCAGCATGGCACTGACGCTCGTTCCCCGCCGCGCGGCGTAGGTGCGGGCTCTCTTGAGAACCTGCTTGTCTAGAGCCAGCGTGATGTTCTGTTTCATGGGTGCCTGCTTCCAGCCTACACGTAAAATACGTGGAACACCACCCCAGCGCGGATCACCCCACCGCGGATCACGGTAAGATATCAGGGATACCGCCATGTCCACTCCCACCGCCGATCAGTTCGAACGCCTCCAATGCCAGTGGTGCCAGAGCCTCAACGAGAAGGCCGCCCTGGCTTGCCGCTCCTGCGGCGCGCCCCTCGATGTCCGCAACCTGGTTTCGGAATCGGGCTGGCGCGAAGCCCCGCGCATCCGCGACATGACCGAGATCCACTTCAGCAACAGCTCCTGCCAGGTGGAGGGCGAAGTGGTGCCCGTGGCCGAAATCAACCTTTCGCCCGGCGACGCCATCTTCTTCGAGCACCACGTGATGCTGTGGAAAGACGAATCAGTCCCGCTCACGCTAATGCCGCTGTCCGGCGGCTTCAAGCGCGCCTTCGCCGGCATGCCGTTCCTGATCAGCGTGGCCTCGGGGCCCGGCCGCATCGCCTTCTCGCGCGACGCCACCGGCGAGCTGGTGGTGCTGCCGCTGCATCCGGGGATGGAACTGGACGTCCGCGAGCACGCCTTCCTGCTATCGTCGCACCAGATTCAATACTCCTTCGTGCGCATCAAGGGGCTGGCCAACATTCTGTTCGGCGGCCAGGGCATGTATATGGACCGCTTCGTCACCGCGGGCGCTCCCGGGTTGCTCATCCTGCACGGCTACGGCAACGTGTTCGAACGAGTGCTCCGGCCCGGTGAAAGCATCATGCTGGAACCCGGCGCGTTTCTCTATAAGGACTCCTCGGTCACCATGGACGTGGAGTTTCAGAAGCTGGGCACGGGCCTGTTCGGCGGCACCAGCATGAGCCTGGCACGCATGACCGGGCCGGGCCGCGTGGGCATCCAGTCCATGTACGTACATCATAAGACCGAGTAACTCGACGGGAGACGCCGCCATGTTCTGTGCACGTTGTGGATCGAGATTGCCTCAGGACGCACGCTTCTGCGGAGCGTGCGGCGCGATGGTGGCTGCATCGGCGCCCGCGCCGCCCGTGTCCGCGCCGCCTGCATCTGTCCGGCCGCCCGCCGCTCCAGTGCAACGCGCCGTCCGTTGCTCCTGGTGCGGGTCGCCCCTCGATGCCGCGGCCCTGAGTTGTCCCGGTTGCGGCGGCAGCGTCACCGAAATGGCGGTCGCGACTCGTTCGGGGTGGCTCCAGTTGCCCGGCCGCAAGGACATGGCCAAGCTGCAATTCGGCCAATCCACCTGCCAGATCGAAGGCCTCTACGTGCCCGTGGCCGATTTCAAGCTGGCCCCCGGCGACGCCGTCTACTTCGCGCACCACTCGCTCCTGTGGAAGGACCCCGAACTGGCCATCACCACCATGCCCCTCAAAGGCGCCTGGACGCGCATTTTCGCGGGCATGCCGCTCATCATGACCCAGGCCGTCGGCCCCGGCCGCGTGGCCTTCTCGCGCGACCTTCCCGGCGAATTGATCGCCGTCCCCATCCACCCCGGCCAGGCCGTCGACGTGCGCGAGCACCTCTTCCTCACCGCCACCGGCAACGTGGTCTACGACTGGTTTCAGACCGGCATCTGGTTCAGCACCAAGAATGGCGACGAGACCGAAACGCACTATCCCGTGGGGGCGTACATGGACCGCTTCTCCGCCACCGGACAGCCCGGCCTGCTGCTGCTGCACGCCGGCGGCAACGTCTTCGTGCGCTCCCTTGGGCCCGGCGAGACCATGCTGGTGAAGCCCACCGCGCTCATCTTCAAGGACCCCACTGTGCAGATGCACCTGCACTTCGAACGTCCGCAGACTGGCTTCATGTCGTGGGGCTCGTGGGGCAATCGCTATCTGTGGCTGCGCGTGGTGGGCCCCGGCCGCGTGGCCGTGCAATCGGCCTTCGAGCATCTCCACGGAGAAGCCATGTCCATGCAGGGACATTCCTACGCCACCGAAATGCGCTGGTAGCGTGGTCGAAGCCAATTCCCGCCTGCAAGCGGCGCCCCCCGCAATTGTCTTAAAATGAACTATCGCACTTCGCCCCCCAGGAGAACCATTGACACCGGAACGCAGGCAGGGAACCGTACAGGTGGTGGTCGCCACCACCGTAATGTTGTCGTTCATTTCGTTCTGGCGGGCCGCCGCCATCGTGCTCAGCGATCTGGCCTCGTCCGCGTACTACGTGGGCGGCATCGCCGAGCAGGCCATCGGCAAGGCGGCACCCTGGTTCATCCTCTCCATCATGCTGTTCTCCTACGCGGTGCGCGCTATCTACATCGAAAGTTGTTCGATGTTCGTGCGCGGCGGCGTGTACAAAGTGGTGCACGAGGCCATGGGCGGCACGCTGGCCAAGTTCTCGGTCTCAGCCCTGATGTTCGACTACGTGCTCACCGGCCCCATCAGCGCCGTCAGCGCGGGCCTCTACCTCGGCGGGTTGATCAACGAGACTGGCGAGTACCTGCATATTGCCGGGATGCACGTCCCGCCTCCTTACTTCGCCGCCGGTTTCGCCATCGTGGCGACGCTGTACTTCTGGCGGAAGAACATCATCGGCATCGAGGAATCCAGCGAGAAGGCGCTGCGCATCATGCAGATCACCACGGTCATGGTGGTGATCCTGATCGCCTGGTGTCTGATCACCATCTTCAAGAGCGGCTACCAGCCGGTTCCGCTGCCCATCCGCGCCAACCTCAAGTTCAACCCGGAGTCGCTAGGCTGGCTGAACGGTACGGTGGCTCCGGCCATTACGGTGATCGCAATCATGATCGGCCTGGGCCACTCGCTGCTGGCCATGAGCGGTGAAGAGAGCCTGGCGCAGGTCAACCGCGAAATCGCCCATCCTAAGCTCAAGAACCTGGAGCGCGCGGGCTTCGTGATCTTCATCTATAGCATGGTCTTCACGTCGCTGGTTTCGTTCTTCGCGGTAATGCTCATCCCCGACGCCGCCCGCAAAAACTACCTCGATAACCTGATCGGCGGCCTCTCGATGTACCTCGTGGGCCCGGTCTCCGTGCGCCTGCTGTTTCACGCGTTCGTGGTTCTGGTGGGCACGCTGATTCTGGCGGGCGCCGTCAACACCGCAATCATAGGGTCCAATGGCGTGCTCAACCGCGTGGCCGAGGATGGCGTTCTGCCCGACTGGTTCCGCCATCCCCACAAGAAATACGGCACCAGTTCGCGGCTCATCAACCTGATCGTTGCCCTGCAATTGATCACCATACTCATCAGCCGAGGCGATGTCTACATGCTCGGCGAGGCCTACGCTTTCGGCGTGGTCTGGAGCTTCGCCATGAAGGCGCTCTCCGTGCTGGTGCTGCGCTACAAGCAGCCCGGCGGACGCGAGTGGAAGGTGCCGCTCAACTTCCACATCGCCGGCACGGAAATCCCCGTCGGTCTGGGCCTCATCACCATCGCGCTGTTCGGCCTGGCCGTCATCAACGTGCTCACCAAGAAGGTCGCCACCATTTCGGGCGTCAGCTTCACCATCGCGTTCTTCATCGTCTTCGAGCTTTCCGATATTTACAACCGCAAACGCCGCGCGGGCCACGGCCAGGAACTCGAGAAGTTCCGCCTCAATACCCGCTCGGATATCTCGGTGGATTCCTGCGGCGTGCGGCCGGGTAACATCCTGGTTGCCGTGCGCAATCCCAACCGCCTGCAACACCTGCAGCGCGTCCTGGCTAAGACCGACACGCGCAAAATGGATATCGTGGTCCTGTCGGTGCGCCGCGTCACGCAGGCGGGTTCCGGCGAGCACCCGCTCGAGGCCGGGCAGCTCTTCTCCGACGACGAAACCAATGTCTTCACCAATGTAGTGACGCTGGCCGAGAAGGCCGGCAAGCACGTCGAGCTCATGGTGGTTCCCGGCGTCGATCCTTACGAAGCCGTGGTCCAGACCGCCGCGCGTATCAAGAGTTCGCGCATCGTGATGGGTCTGTCGCCCAAACTGTCGTCGGCCGAGCAAGGCGCCGAGGTGGGACGGTACTGGGAGAAACTGCCCGAGCCGCGTCCGTCGTTGTCTCTCGAACTGGTGCTGGAGAATCAGCGCGACACGGTATTCTTCAACCTCGGTCCCCATCCGCCGCGCCTATGGCCCGAAGATATCGACCTCACCCACCGCCTGTGGCTGAAACTGATGGATTTGGGCCTGGGGTCGAAGTTGCACCACCGCGACGTACTGGGCTTGGCCCTGCGCCGCCTGGAAACCGAACTGGCCGATGGCGGTGCGCAGAGCATCGTGGACGAGCTAAAGCACGATGTCGAGTTCCGCTCGTCGCTGCCGGAGACAGGCACCCCCGAAGACTAAAGCCGCGACCGCGGGTATCGTTCCTTTGCCTCGGGCCGCTCGCTCATGTTTACACTTTCGGTGTAGGGCACACGGAACCGCGAGCGTGAGCGGGCGGCCTGGCCAACGCACCAAGCCCCGCGGTCAGTCCTCTCGGGCCGCGGCGCCGGCCGGTTTTCTTGCGAACCTTTGTAAGGTTCCGTTCGTCTATACGTCTATCTAGCTGGAACGGATATGCAGTGCGGCGGCGAAACCGCCGGGATTCGCTTTCGGACGCCCGTGTCCCGAAAGCGGACACGTCCCTGGGAATACTCTTGGCGATCGACCGTGGCCGTGGGATTTCCCTTTGGCAGGCATCTTGCCTGTGTGCACGGAGTAGTGGAGTACATGGCTGGCATGACCATCTTAAGACGCGCCCTTATCTCACTTTGCATCGCCGCGAGCGTAATCACAACTCTCGCGGCTTCGGAACATCACGGGACGGTAACTTATCGGGGGTTGCCGGTCCCTGGAGCTGTTGTTACGGCGATACAGGGTGACCGCAAGGTCACCACATCTACCGGCGACGACGGAACCTATTTCTTCCGTGAATTGCCCGATGGCGTCTGGACCATCGAAGTCGAAATGACCGGCTTCACCACGGCTTCGCGCGAGATCGGCGTGGGGCCCGGCACTCCACCTCCCAACTGGGATCTCAAGCTGGCGCCGCCACTCGCGCCCGCCGCTCCGCCCGCCGCCACTACCGCGGCGAAACCGGGCGGTCCCGCGATGCCTGGCGGCGTTGGCGGCGGCCGCGGCGCTCCGCAGATGACTCCGGAACAGGCACAAGCCGCGGCCCGCGCGCGGACGGCGGCTCAGATGGCTGCTCAGGACAGGGCCCAGTCGCGCGCCGCGGCAGTGGCTGCAACCACATCCGCTCCTTCGGGCGGCGGCGATGCCATGGTGCTGGCCGGTTCCGTGGGCGGAGGCGGAGGCGCGGGCGCCATGTCGTTCGGCAATAGCATGGGCGGCTCGCAGTACAACGGCAACGCCGCGTTCTCACTGGACAACTCCGTCTGGGATGCGAACTCGTATTCCCTGAGTGGCATCCAAACCCCTAAGCCGGCCTTCGCCAAAGGCAAGATTAATTTGTCTTTCGGCGGGCCGCTGAAGATACCGCATCTGCTCAGTGGTAAGAACGGTACGTTTATTCTCAATTACTCCATGGGCCGCACGCGCAACGCCACCACGTCGAGCTTCACCGTGCCTACCGCGCTCGAGCGCGCCGGAGATTTCTCGCAGTCGGTGGTGAACCCCCCAGTAGTCATTTACGACGCCACCGGAGCGCCATACCCTGGGAACAAACTCCCGGTCGCGGGCTTGAACGCAGCGTCCCTGATCCTGGCGAACTACTACCCGCTGCCTAACGCACCCGGCTCGCGGCTCAACTACCAGACCTCGCTGGTCAGCATTAGCAATCAGGACAACCTGAACGCACGCCTCAACCAGACCCTGAGTAAGAAGGACCGCTTGAGCGGCGGCGTTGGATGGCAGCGCTCTACCGGTACGAACCCCAACTTCCTGGGCTTTATCGATGACAACAGTAACTACGGCGTCAATGCCAACGCCGCCTGGACGCACACGTTCAGCAAGCGGCTTATTCAAAACGCAACCATTAACTTCAGCCGTTCGCGGACGGAGCTGTCGCCATACTTCGCTTCGCTCGGCAGGAACGTCGCCCAGCAACTAGGCATTCAGGGAACGTCCTCGCTGCCGCAGAACTACGGGCCGCCCAACGTCGGCTTCACCAGCGGGTTTTCTAGCATCTCCGATGGCACCGCTTCACTTTCGCGCAACCAGACTCTGAACCTCGGATACAGCCTCAACCTGGTGCGCGCCAAACACCAGTGGACTTTTGGCAGCGACTTCCGGCGGCAACAGATCAATCCGTTCTCCGATCCCAACGGGCGCGGTTCATTTGGCTTCAACGGAGGAGCCACGGCCAACTCCGCGGGCAAAGGCGGTTTCGATTTCGCCGACTTCCTCCTGGATCGGCCCGGCACGGCCGCGGTAAGCTTCGGTAACGCCGACAAGTACTTCCGGTCCTGGAAGCTGGATGGCTACGCTTCCGATAACTGGACCGTCAGCAAGGCGATCACGGCCAATCTGGGCCTCCGCTACGATTACTCGGCGCCCTATACGGAGATCTATAACCGGATGGCTAACCTGGACATCGGCCCCGGATTTTCGAGTGTTGCCGTGGTGCGCGCCGGTCAGCCCGGGCTATTCTCGGGATCGCTTCCCAATTCGTTGATCCGTGGCAGCCTCGCCGCGTTCTCGCCAAATGTCGGGCTGGCCTGGCGTCCCTTCTACAAGAACCCCAAGATGCCCACCACGGTGCGGTTCGGGTTCAGCATGGCACATCCCCTGGACGCCTATTCGCCCATTGCCAACAACCTGGCCGGGCAGCCTCCTTTCGCCAAGGTGGTGAGCATCGCCAGTTCGCCGGGCGATCCGCTCAGTATGCGGAATGCTCTCCTGGGCACGCCGGCGTTCTCCAGCACCTACGCCATCGATCCTAACTACAAGCTGCTGACGATAAGTCAGACCATGCTCATTGTGATCCAGCCGCTGTCCAAGACCCTCTACACCGTGGCCGGAGTGGTCTATGCCGCGGCTACTCACCTTGACCAGACCTACTTGCCTAACTCGCTTCCGCCCGGCTCGACGTTACCCGTGGGCGGGCCTCCCGTGGGCTACACCTACCAGCAGTCCGACGCCAGGTTGCACGCCGTGGTCGAAGTGTTTCAGGTGGGACGAAACATGAGTAACGGTCTATCGGCTAATGCCGGGATTCAAACCTCCCGCACCATCGATAACGGCGGGGTCGTCGGTATGGGAACTAACATTGCCCAGAACTGGCAGGACCTGAACGCGGAGAAAGCCACCTCCGGCCTGGTTCCCAAAGCCCAGCTAAACGGAAACTGGCAGTACAGTACCGGCCAAGGGAAAGGCGGCGGCACCCTCCTCAAAGGCTGGAAAGGCGCGGCGCTCAAGGACTGGACGTTTACGAATGGACTTACGTGGCGCTCCGGCGCCCGGCTAACTGCCACTTACTCGGCAACCGTGCCGGGCACCGGGTTCTCCAACGTGGCCCGCGCGGACGCGACCGGGGCATCCATCGCCGCGCCGTCCGGCTCCGGAGAGCCTTTCAACCTCGCCGCATTCGCCGCGCCGGCTCCGGGCCACTGGGGCAATGCCGGACGCAATACCATCGTCGGCCCCCCCATCTGGGGCCTCAACGGTTCGCTGGGCCGGGTCTTCCGCCTGGGCGAGAGGCGCAGTGTGGATCTCCGGTTCGACGCCAACAACGTCATCAACCACGTCGTCATCAACGGCTGGAACACGGCGGTCAACGCCAGCAACTACGGCTTCCCTACCGGAGCCCAGCCCATGCGCAGCATGACCGCGAATCTCCGTTTCAGGTTCTAATCATGAAAGAAACCCTCGCCGCCCTTCTTTCCGCCGCGATGCTGTTCGCGCAGAATCCCGCGCCGCCCGCGGCTGCGCCCAAGGAGTCCGCCAAGTTCACCGTCACGACGCAGTTAGTGACCCTCAACCTCTCCGCCAAGGACAAGGACGGCAACCCCATCACCGGCCTGAAGCCCGGCGATATCATCCTCACGGAGGATGGTAAGAGGCAGAAGATCGCAATCTGCGAGTACCAAAAGCTCGATAACACGCCGCTTGACGCCGTGGCTGCCGCGCTCGCGCCGGCTCCCGCAGCCCCGGCTGCCGCGGCTCCAGCCGCGCCGGCCGCCCCTCCCGCCGCGGCCGCGGCGCCCACCATCGCCGCCGCCAAGCCGGGCGAAATCAAGTACAAGGATCGCCGCCTGCTGGTCCTCTACTTCGACATGACTTCCATGCCCCTCCAGGATCAGCTTCGCGCCCAACAGAACGGTTTGAAGTTCGTCCGCAGCGAGATGACCGCGGCCGATACCGTATTGGTGATGAGCTTCACCAGCCGTCTCAACCTGCTCCAGGATTTCACCACCGACCGCGACCTCCTGGCCAAAGCCATCGAGAGCCTGGTCGCTGGAGAGGGCAGCGACCTGGCGGCTACCGCCGACGATGCCGCCACCACCGGCGCCGCTTACACGGCCGACGACACGGAATTCAATATCTTCAACGCCGACCGCAAACTCGTAGCCTTGCAATCGGCCATCAAGGCCCTGGGCGCGCTGCCCGAGAAGAAAGGCCTGATGTATTTCACTAGCGGCTTCAATAAGTCCGGTGTGGACAACGAAGCCCAGATGCGCGCCACCACCAATGCCGCCATCCGCTACAACGTGGCTCTGTTTCCGGTGGATGCGCGCGGACTCTCGGCCCTGTCTCCGTCGGGCGATGCCACTAAGGGCGCCGGCAGCGCATCGGGCTCTCTCGGGGGCGCCGCCATTTCGGCCGTTTCCCAACTCCGCGCTTCCCAGGAGACCCTCCATACCATGGCCGCCGACACCGGCGGAAAGGAACTGCTCGACAGCAACGACTTGGCCGCCGGCATCGTCGAGGCGCAGAAGGAAATCAACGACTACTATATTATCGGTTACTACAGCACCAATCAGGCGCTCGACGGTCAGTTTCGCCGAATCAAGCTGGAGATACCCGGTGACAAGACCGCCCGCCTGGACTACCGTTCGGGCTACTTCGCCGGCAAGGAGTTCAAGCAGTTCACCGCATCCGACCGCGAACGCCAGTTACAGGAAGCCCTGTTGCTGGGCGACCCCTTGACCGATCTCTCGCTCAAGCTGGAACTCAATTACTTCCGCCTGGCGCACGACCGCTATTTTATCCCGCTCGAAGCCAAGATCCCCGCTTCCGAGATCGACCTTGCCCGGCACGGAGACGTGGAAAGCGTCCGCCTGGATTTCATCGGCCAGGTTACCGACGCCAAGAACAAGGTGGTGCGGCAGGTTCGCGATAACCTCGAAGTAAAGATCAAGGGAGTCGATGCCACGGACTTCGCCAAAAAGAACCTGGCCTACGATGCCGGTTTCGAACTGCCGCCGGGCACTTACACGGTGAAGTTCCTGGCCCGCGAAAACCTCGGCGGCAAAATGGGTACTTTCGAAACCAAGCTGGAAATCCCCGACTTGGCCGCCGAGAAGTCCTGGCTGCCCATCAGCTCGGTAGTACTGAGCAATCAGATGGAAGCCCAGAACGCCGCCCTCGCCACCGGCGAGCAGGACAAGAAGGCTATGGCCGACCACCCACTTATCCAGAACGGCCAGAAGATAGTCCCCAGCGTGACTAGGGCGTTCCGCCGCAGCCAGACTTTGTACGTCTACCTGGAGGCATTCGAACCCGACGCCCAGCAGCCGCTCCAGACCTCCGTGGCGTTCTATCGCGGTACGGCCAAGGTCTTCGAGACGCCCATGCAACTTGCGAAGGACGGCTTCAAGGTCCAGGCCAAGGTGCAGCCGGTGAAGATGAGCATTCCGCTCTCGGCGCTGGAGGCCGGCCGGTACACCTGCCAGGTCAACGTAATCGACCCGCAGTCCCAGAAGGTCGCCTTCTGGCGCGCGCCGGTGGCAGTGCTGCCGTAGGCGCCATGATCTCGAGACGCGGCGGCCCAGCTTGGCCGTCCTTCGAGGAAGTGCTGGAAGCCGTCGAGACCGCCATCGAAATGGGCGGCGGACCCGCCACCGTGTCCGCCAGATTCGCTCTCGCAGTCATGGACCGCGCTGGACTCCGGCCCAACAGCCAGCAGGGCGCGCTTAGCGGAGGCGAGCCTCGCGGGGCGGTTGCACCCGCCGCAACCCCGTGCCCCGGACCATGGCGTCCCCGGCCGCAACCGGCGGCCCCGGAGCCCCCCGCCGCCCCTACTTCGCGGGCGAATACCCGAGCTTCGTCGCGGTCTGCTGGAATACCGATTGGTACGCCTGGCTATACTGGGCGTAACTCGGGCTGGTGGGATCGTAGGCCACTTGCAGGTCCTGAATGTAGACCTCGAAGATCTGTGCGCCCAGGCCCAGCGCGAATGGAAACAGGTTTACAAGGGTTCCGGTTCCGCCGGCCGCGTTGCTGGGATCGCTGGCGGCGATCGTCTGCAATTCCAGAGGCACCAGGCCGGATTGCTTCTGAAACATGGCGCACCAGTCGGCCGCGCAAGGCCGCCCGGCGTTGAAGGCGGCGATGTCGCTGGCGCTCAAACCCTGGCTGCCGAATCCGAAGCCCAGGCTCTTGGCATTGGCCGCTTCGAAATCGGTGACGGTGTATTGCGTTGGGCTTCCGTACTGGTCCAGCGCCGCCATGAGTTGTACCGCGCGGCCGCTGGCGGCGACGATCTGTGTTTGCAGATTCTGTTGGAACTGGGTCATTTCCTTGAGATAGCTCTCCCACTGGTTGTTGAACTGGTCGAGGGTGGAGAAGCCGGAGAACGCCATCATCTGGGCGAGACAAGTGGGAAACACCTCGCCCCCGCGCGCCAGGCCGAAGCGGATGTAACCCACACTTGGGTTGCCGCCGTAGCGGTTCATCACCGCCTGAATGAACGTCTTGTAGTTGCTCTTGTAACTTCCTGAGTAGTAGACCGGATACTGCAGAGTAACTCCGTTCTCCTGACAAGTAACCGATTGATAGTTCGAATCGCCGAGCACGTAAGACGGCGTCCCGTTATTGGGGCGTGAGTCACTCACTCCCCAAACGATGAGGTTGACTTTCTTCCCCGCCAGCGCCCACTGGTTGACCTGGTTGTCCAGCGCGGCCCAGTTGTAGTTCCCGTTGCCCTGGTCCACCGTGCTCCACACCACGTACAAGTTCCCGCCGCACACCGTCGGCTGCCGCTGGATGTAGTTGGATATGGGCGCTGGATTGGCGCCGGCCGGCTGTAACACGAAGATGCCGTGCGGTGCGTAGGGCGCCGCTACCCCGGGCAGCGGCTCGGTGCAGGACGGCGTCGTCGCGGCCACGGGCGGGCAATTCGTGTCTCCGTTCTGGCCCGCGAGGCAGAACTGCGCCGTGCGCGCGTCATATACGCCAGTGGTGCTGCCCGCGGCATGGAGCAGCGAAACCGAAACGTCCACAAGCTGGGCAGTCTGGGCAGCCAGACCGGACGGAATCCGCACGTTGATCTGATCCAACCCCGGATACGATGACGGCCCCGCATAATCGGGCGCGGTCTGGATGCCGCCCAGGCTGAGCCGCACGTTCGCAGGGCCGGCGTGTTTCCAGCCGGTTCCATACAGAATGAGAACGTTGGGTGACGAGCCGCTCGTCGGAGACACGGCCCGCGGCGCGATCCCGGAAGGCGTCGGAGCCGCAGTGTAGACGGCATTGTACTGGCCGCCGTCCCAGGATTGCCCGTTGAAGATCCCACCGCCGCTGTTGTCGGCGGTGAAAACGGCGGGGCCGAGAATGGACACCGCGACGCTTCCCGGTGCCACTACCGTGCCGGAATGCGCCACCTGAACCACCGCCTGTCCGGCCGGTAGCGGGTCCGGGACCAGGAAGTTGATCTGGCTCGGATAGGCGGCAAACACGGTGGCCGGAACGCACCCGGTGGGAGGATTGCCCGGCGTGCAAACGCTGACCGTGGTTGCGGCATCGGCCGCCAGCGCCGTGCCAAAGGCGGTGGCGATGCTCCCTGGGGCGATCTGCGGCACGTAATTCGCGGCGTTGACGACGGCCAGTGAAGGCGGTTGTTGGCCCGGAGCGGCAACCCCGGCGGAGGCGATCAGACAGGCAATTCGGGCGCAGAAATGGAGCCGGAGCCGCACATCCCTTCTTAACACGGTGCTTGCGGATAGGTTGCGGCGAATCGCAACGGCCGCGCAAGGCGCCCAACCTTCCGGCGAATCGCCTGCCTCCGCGGCCCGCCTCAATCCTAGCGGCGGGTTCCGGAGAACCCCGGTCCCGCGTGGGCGAGCATCGATCCGGCGATCCTCTGAAGCGGCAGGACGATGTCCACCGCGCCGCGCTTGATGGCCTCGTTGGGCATACCGAAGACCACCGAGGTCGCTTCGTCCTGTGCGATCGTAACCGCTCCGGCTTGCTTCATTTCCAGCATCCCGCTGGCCCCGTCGTCACCCATTCCGGTCATGATCACGGCGACCGCATTGGCCCCCGCGTAGCGCGCGGCCGAGCGGAACAAGACGTCCACCGAGGGACGATGCCGCGAGACCAGCGGACCGTCCTTGATATCCACGTAGTACCGGGCGCCGCTTCTCTTGAGCAGAGCGTGGTGGTTGCCGGGTGCGATCAGCGCCCGCCCGCGCAGGACCGTATCGTTTACTTCCGCCTCTTTCACCGAGATCCGGCACAGGCTGTCGAGCCGGTCGGCGAAGGCGCGCGTGAACATTTCGGGCATGTGCTGCACGATTACGATACCCGGTGCGTCCGGGGGCAGCGTCTCGAGCAGCGCCCGGAGCGCTTCGGTTCCTCCCGTGGATGCGCCGATGACCACCACCTTCTCCGTGGTCTCGATCATGGCGCGCGTGGATCGCGACAGGATGGCGTCCGCGGTGAGTTTGGGCTCGACGTCATGACTTGGTCCAGGCACCCTCAAGCGTGCCTGTGCCGCCGCCTTGACGGCCTCGCAGAGCATCACTCGGGATTCCTCGATGAACTGCTTGCTCCCCAGCTTCGGCTTGGCGATGATATCCACCGCCCCATATTCGAGGGCCTTCAGCGTGCTTTGCGCTCCTTCTCCGACCAGGCTGGAGCAAATCACGACCGGTATGGGGTGCTGCGACATGATCTTCCGCAGGAAGGTCAGCCCGTCCATTCGGGGCATCTCGACGTCGAGCGTGATCACGTCCGGCACTTGCTCGGCGATGCGCTCGGCCGCGACGAACGGATCGCTCGCCGTTCCCACGACCTCAATTTGGGGGTCCGACGAGAGGACCTGGCTCAACGTCTGCCGCACCAGCGCGGAATCGTCGACGATCAAAACGCGGATCTTCTTCTCTGTCACTGCCGGTCCTTCCGTCTTCTGGTGGTCTGGGAATCACCGGTATGGCGCGCTTCGGAGACTCTTAACCTGGCCAGCCGATGCACGAGCACGTCGCCGTTTCCGGTGTCGAAGTGGATGGTGCGGCCCTTCTGGCCGCCCAGATCGGAAGCCGCCACCCGGAGACCTTCTTTCTCCAGGACTTCCATTGCGGTCTTGCAGTTCATCGCGCCCACCGTCGCGATGTGCGCCCTGACTGCCGAGACGGGGAGTACGTCGGCGCCGCCGAACAGTTTGATCTCCAGTTCCTGCCGGCAGGCTCCCAGAGCGTCAAACCGCTCCAGCAGATACCGAATGCTGTAATCCACGTAGCGGTAGCCCTCCGGCGGACCGGTTCCCGGTGGGCATTTGGGCAGCACGCCATGGCACAGCGCGCCAGCATCCAGCCGTGCGCACCATACGGTGGCGCCCACGCACGACCCAAGAATCGTCTGCAGAATCATGGGGCTTCGAGCCAGGTAGAGATGCCCTGGTTGGACGCTGAATTCCGGTATGTCGGGCATCATCCGCACTTCCTGTAAACCGAGGGCCCAGCCGAAACCAGCGGCAGGTCCATGCTTTGAAGCGATTCGGAGTGGCCCGCGAAGAAGTACCCGCCGGGTGCCAACTGCTGGATGAGCTTCTTCAGAAGCCGCTCCTGCGTTTGCCGGTTGAAGTAGATGATGACGTTCCGGCAGAATATGACTCCGGGCGTCTCGGACAGGCCGTAGTCCGCGTCCATGAAGTTCAGGCGCCGGAACTCGACCTTCGCGCGAAGCTCGGGAACGATGCGTACCACGTCGGCGGCCGGATCGCGGCTGCGCATAAGGTACTTCCTGCGCAGGTTCACGGACACCGGCTGGATCACCTCGGACTTGAAGATTCCGGCGCGCGCCTTGTCCAGGACCGCGGTGCTGAGATCCGTCGCCAGCACCCCGAACCGGAAGCCGGTGTGGGTTTCCGCGTATTCGCTTAGCACCATCGCCAGAGTGTAAGGCTCCTCCCCCGTCGAGCATCCAGCGCTCCAGACCAGGAGTTTCCGGTCCATGCCATATCGCGCGGTGAGTTCCGGGAGCGCCTTCGATGAGAGGTATTCGAAATGCTCGGCTTCGCGGAAGAAGTCGGTCTTATTGGTCGTGACGACGTCCAGCAAATGGACCAGTTCGCGGTCCCGCGTCTCGGGCGTAAACAGATACTCGCAGTACTCGGCGCAAGAAGACAGGTGAAGGCCGTGGAGACGCCGTCTGAGCCGGACCTCCAGCATCGTCTTCTTGTCCCGGTTCAGATTGATGCCCGACTCCGCGTGGATCAGGGTGCGGAGCCTCTCGAAATCGGAAGCCGACAAACATTCGCTCTGCATGGTGTCAAGAAATGCGGTGGCGCGGGGCGGAGTGCGCCCCGCGCCCCGTCAGGCCGCGCTCGCTTCAGCCAGCGGCTTGTTGGTTTCGGCGCCGCGGAACGCCGTCAACTCCTCCACGGAAAACACGCGGTCAATGTCCAGGATCATGATCAATTGCGTGTCGCGCTTGCCCATGCCCTTGATGAAATCGGTCCGGATCTTGGTCCCGATCCTGGGCGGCGGCTGGATCTGATCCGGCTCCAGGTCGATCACTTCCTCGACCGAATCGGCCAACGCGCCGATTACGTTGCTTTCCCCGTCCACCAGCATCTCCACCACCACGATGCAGGTGTTCACCGTTTTCTCCGTTCTCGACATCTCGAAACAGAGCCGCAGGTCGACCACGGGTACTACGTTGCCGCGGAGGTTGATGACGCCGCTCATGAAATCGGGCGTCCGCGGGATCTTGGTGATGGTCGTGAAGTCGAGCACTTCCCGGACCTTGGCGACGTCGGTAGCAAAAACCTCGTTGCCCAATCGGAATGTGAGGTACTGCCGTGTTTCGGTTATTTCGGTAACGCTCATGATTCGGTATCCTTTCGCATTCGCCGGTTGCGGCGCGGCCCGCCCGCGAGCCGCGCCGCGCCGGTCTAGTAGCGCTCGAAGTCCTTATCCGCCGGGTCTCCGGTATCCTTCATCTTCAGGGCGACCCCCGCCTTGCGGCTCGCCCTTGCCGACGAAGCCGGAGCGGCATTGGATACCGCCTCCCGGAGCTTTCCCAGCGAAGCGGCCGTCTTCGGAGCGGCCGAGTGCGCCGCGGGCGCCTGTCCGGTATCTCCCGTCCGGAAGAACCCGAGAGACGAAATAAGCTGATCGGCCTGGCCGGTAAGCTCCTCGGTTGTGGAAGCCATCTCCTCGGCTGCGGAGGCGTTCTGCTGGATGACCTTCTCCAGTTGCTGCAGGGCTTTGTTGATCTGCTCGGCGCCGGTGTCCTGCTCCTTGCTGGCGGCGGTGATCTCCTGCACCAGTTCGGCCGTCTTCTGGATGTCGGGCACCAACTTGTCGAGCATCTCCCCGGCCTTCTCCGACGCCTTGACCGTGGTATCCGAGAGTTGGTTGATCTCGCCGGCCGCCTTCTGGCTACGCTCGGCCAGCTTGCGAACCTCGGCAGCCACCACGGCGAATCCCTTTCCGTGCTCGCCGGCGCGGGCCGCTTCGATGGCCGCATTCAGCGCCAACAGGTTGGTTTGCCGCGCAATTTCCTCGATGATGGAGATCTTGCTGGCAATTTCCTTCATGGCGGCTACTGCCCCCAATACGCACTTGCCGCTCTCCTGCGCGTCCTTGGCCGATTTGGTTGCGATCTTGTCGGTCTGCTGGGCGTTGTCGGCGTTCTGCTTGATGTTGGAGACCATCTCCTCCATCGAGGACGAGGCTTCCTCGGCCGATGCCGCCTGCGCGCTGGCGCCGTTGGACACCTGAACCGAGGATGTGCTGATCGCCTGGCTGGCGGAAGCCACTTCTCCGGCAATGTTGCGAATCTCGGTCACGGTGCGGGTCAGCCCCCCCACCATGCTGCTCAGAGCCTGCATGAGCTTGTCTTGTGCACTCCGCTCCCTGAGGGTAACGGTGAGGTCGCCGTGGGCAATATCCTCGGCCGCCTTTGTGACATCGTTCATGGCGGCAATTAGGGCATTCAGGTTGTTCTTTATGGTGTTGAATTCGCCGTGATAGGTGTCGGTGATCTGCTGCGGCATGTCGCCCTTGCTGATGCGGTCCACGTAGTTGGCGGCTACGTTGAGAGGCATGATCACGGCGTCGAGAATGGCGTTCACGCCGCGCACGATGTCGGAGTAGGCCCCCTGGAATTGGTCGTATTTCCCACGCTCGGTCAGTTTGCCGTCTTTCGACGCGTCGGTTAGCCGGGCCAGTTCCTTCTGCAGACCCTGCAGGACCACACCCACGTTGTTGATAGCCTGCTTCATCTTCTCGTGGTCGCCCTTGTAGGTGTGCGAAATCAGCTCTTCGATCTTCCCATTTGAGATCTGTGCCAGTATGCGGTTGCCCTCGCCGATGGGCAGTAGAATCGCGTCCAGCATGCCGTTTACGCCGCGCACGATGTCGGCGTAGGCGCCCTGGAAATGCTCCGGCTTGCCGCGCTCGGAAAGCTGACCCTCCTTCGAGGCTTCGGTCAGGCGCATGAGCTCTTTCTGAAGGGCCTGCACGACCACACCCACGTTGTTGATGGCCTGCTTCATCTTCTCGTGGTCGCCCTTGTAGGTTTGCGCGATCAACTCGTCGATCTTGCCGCCGGAGATCTGCGCCAGGATGCGGTTGCCTTCGCCAATGGGCAGCAGAATCGCGTCCAGCATGGCGTTCACGCCGCGCACGATGTCGGCGTAGGCGCCCTGGAAGTGTTCCGGCTTGCCGCGCTCGGAGAGCTGTCCCTCTCTCGATGCCGCCGTCAGCAGCATGAGTTCTTTCTGCAGATTCTGCACCACCATTCCCACGTTGTTCACGGCCTGCTTCATCTTTTCGTGGTCGCCTTTGTAGGTCTGCGCAATTAACTCGTCGATCTTACCTCCGGAGATCTGCGCCAGGATGCGGTTGCCTTCGCCGATGGGCAGAAGGATCGCGTCCAGCATGGTATTGACGCCCTGCACGATGTCGGCATAGGCGCCCTTGAACTGCTCCGGCTTGCCGCGGTCGCTCAACCGGCCCTCGCGGGATGCCTCGGTCAGCCGCCCCAGTTCCTTCTGCAATCCCTGCAGCACCAGGGCCACGTTGTTGACCGCCAGCTTCATGTTCTCGTGGTCGCCCTTGTAGTTCTGGGTGATCAGTTCGTCGATGCGGCCGCTCGATACCTGCGCCAGGATGCGGTTTCCCTCGCCGATGGGAAGCAGAATCGCGTCCAACATGTCGTTGATGCCCTGAACGATCTCGCGGTGAACGCCGTGAAACTGATCGGGCCGGCCGCGTTCTTCCAGGCGGCCTTGCAGGGACGCATCCACCAGCCGCATGATCTCCTGCGAGACGAGCTTCAGTTCCTGGTCTCCCGCCTTCTGCGAGCCGCCGCGGGGGGCGCGCTCGTCCATCGCACCGGGTTCGGCCGCGGCCGTGCCGCCATTGCCCGAACCTTGCGGTTTGCTTCTTCCGTTTACCTTGTTTGCCATCGATGTTCTATTCCTCTCGCTTGAGTGCGTTAGTTTGGGTTAGGGTTTGGCCGCGCGGGCCGGGATCGCGCGGGGAGCGCCTGGCCCCCGCGCGCAGGTCCTGGGACGCTGCCTGGATTGCGGTTTGTACCAGCCGATGCGGATCCAGAATCAGGGCCACGGTTCCATTGCCGAGAATGGTGGCTCCGGAAACCGTTGCCACATCGCGATACAACCTGCCCAGGTTCTTGATTACCGTCTGATGGTTTCCAAGGACTTCGTCCACGGCCAATCCGTAGTGCCCGTCCCCGGTTTCGACTACCATAATTTGTTCGCGTTCCGGCGCCGGCCGGCGGATCTGGAAATACTCGCTAAGCCGGATATAGGGAATGGTCTGGCCGCGAACATTGGCCAGGTGATTCCCGTTCGCATCTTGAATGTCCTTCCGCGTGAGTTCCACGCACTCCAGGCTGTTCGCCAGGGGCAACACGAAATGCGTGCCGCCAACCCGGACCAGCAACCCGTCGATAATGGCCAGCGTCAGGGGCAAGCGCAGGGTCACGGTCATCCCCGCCCCCGGCGTGCTCGATATTTCGATGGTTCCGCGCAGCGCGTCCACGCTGCGGCGCACCACGTCCATGCCGACGCCGCGCCCGGAAACGCTGGTGACTTCCCGCGCCGTCGAAAATCCCGGCTCCAAAATGAGCGCGAACAGCTCGGATTCGCCGAGTTGGGCGGCGGGCTCGATCAGCCCCCGCTCGATGGCGCGCGCGCGCACCGCCTGCGCGTCCAGGCCGCGCCCGTCGTCCGATACGCGGATCAGCACCTGGGCGCCGGAGTGCATGGCGGAAAGCCTGACCGTCGCCGTGGACGGCTTGCCAGCCGCGCGGCGCGCCTCCGGCGTCCCGATGCCGTGGTCCATGCTGTTGCGGATCAAATGAACCAGCGGATCGTTCAACTGATCGATCACCGTCTTGTCCAGTTCGGTGTCGGCCCCCTCCACCACCAGTTCCGCCTCTTTGTGCAGTTCGATGCCCAGATCGTGGACCAGCCGGCGGAAGCGTTCGAAGGTGTTCCGCAATGGCATCATGCGGATGCTCATCGAGTTGGTACGCAGTTCCGCGGTCAGCCGGTCGATTTCTTCGGAAATGGCCAGGATGTCGGGATCGTCCCGGCGGGCCGAGACCTCGCTCAGGCGGGCCTGCACCGTCACCAGTTCCCCCACCAGGTTCACGAGCTGATCCAGCTTTTCGGCCGATACCCGGACGTTGGACGCAATTGCCGGCCCTCGGGCGCCCGTCAGGCTTGCGGAGCTTCTCTTCGCCCTGGTGGCCTCCGGCGCCGCATCGGCTCCGGGTTCGACCGTCAGCGGCTCGACCTCCAGTGCGCATTCGTCGGCAACGAATATGAAGATGTCCCGGATGGCGTCCCGCCCCGCGGCGGTCTTCAGAACCACGTTCCAGGCGGCGTAGCATCGCTCCGGATCGATCTCGCCGAGCGGGGGGATCGCGCTGGTGTCGATCTCGGTCCGGATCTCTCCCAATTCCCCTAACTCACGCAGCAGGAGCAGCGGGTTCGTCCCATGCAGCAACAGGTCCGGGCCGGGCCGGAAGCGGACGCGCCATTCCACGGGCAAACCGCGTTCGGCGGTGGGAGCCTCGGCCGCTGGCACCGGCGCGGCGTCCGCGCGAACCTCCGGCGTCCCCGTCAGCCTGCGCAGTTCCGACAGCAGTTCGGCGGAGCGGCTCCGGTCAGCCTCGCCCGCGCCGGCGGACGCTTCCAGCATGGTCTTGATCTGGTCGCCACAGGCCAGCGACAAGTTAATAAGGTCCGCGGTGGCCGCCAGTTTCCCCATGCGTAACTGGTCGAAGACCCCTTCCAGATGGTGGGCGAATCCCGCGATGTCGTCGAAGCCGAACATCGCGCCCGACCCCTTGATGGTGTGCAGCGCCCGGAAAGCCCGCCCGACGATTTCCAGGTCGTCGCGCTTGTCGTCCAGCTCCAGCAGCGCCGACTCCAGTTCCCCGAGCAGCTCGCGCGCTTCTTCCTGGAAACCCTGCTTAAACCTATCGGTCACCCAATCACCCTTTTCACCACGGCCAGCAACTGCTGCCTGGTGAAAGGCTTCACGATCCATCCCGTTGCGCCAGCGGCCTTGCCTTCCTGCTTGCGCGTCTCACAGCTCTCGGTGGTAAGCATGACGATCGGCAGCCCTTTGTATGCCAGGTTGGCCCGCAGAGCACGGATCAGTTCTATCCCGTCCATGTTCGGCATGTTCAAGTCCGTGATAACAAGATTGACCGCGTCCGTCAGCTTCGTCAGGGCATCCTGCCCATCCACGGCTTCGATCACCATGTAGCCGCCTTCCGACAGCGTGAAGGTGACCATTTGCCGCAGACTGGCCGAATCGTCCACTGAGAGAATTACCTTACTCATGGCTCACCCCCGATATCGGGAACCCCGGCGCCTGGGCAAAGCCGGAATCGTGGGCGGCGGCCGCAACCGCGCTCGACGCCCGGCACCCGACTTCCACCCCCGTTCGCGCAGCCTCGCGAGCGGCGGCCCACAGCAATTGCAGTTGCGGTACGTCGATCTCCTCGGCGGCTTCCAGATCCAGGCGCAGGTTGCTTCCGGAGGCCAGCCATTCGAGCAGCATCGCTTTCAGTTCCCCTGCCGACGCGAGGGTGGCCTGTCCGTCGATTCTGATCACCCAATCGGGTTCGTGGCGCTGAGCTGAAATTGGCATAGCAGGTTTCTGCCGATTGATTCGCATCTCATCAATCGATACACATATCGACGGATTCGGGAGGTTGCTTTAGGGCACTTCTCCGGGGCTTATGGGGTCTGTGGCAGGGGCAGGTAGTCTGCAGTACCGGGACAAATGACATCCAACTACTAGCCAATTGAGGCTATGCGGCATGCCCCCAGGGTGCTCTGGGAACCGCCCGGCGGCAGCGCTACCGGGATTTGCGTCCGGTTCCTAATGTTCTTGGGGTGAAGCGCCGATAAGCTCTTGGGTGGCCCGCACTACGGAGACAGCCGATGGCAGCAGAAGTAGAAAGAAGACAGGCGGAGCGTTACCGGATCGATGCCAAAGTGATCGTCCGGCATGGGCGCGGTGAGCGAATTCCAGGAGTTGTGGTCGATATTAGCAGCTCGGGCCTCGCGGTCCGCCTCGGCCGGCCCTATCCATTCAAGGTTGGCGACATGCTGACCGTGGAGGTTGAGTTCTCCGGTCATGGCGAGAAGCCAATACCACACTGGGGAGTCGCTAGAGTGGTGCGTCTGGATGGCGATCGCATTGCCATGAGTCTGGCCGCCGCGAGCTTTGCCGATCCCGTCTCGAAGCCTGCAGAAAAAGAGTTCGACGCGTCCTGACCCTGGGTTACACTGTTCCCCATGACCACGTCACCTCAGACCCCCGACGAGGATCTGGTCCGCGGCGCGCAGTCGGGGAACCGCGAGGCCGCCGAAGCCCTTCTCGCCCGCCATCAGCCCTGGGTGTTGAATCTCGCGGTTCGCATGATGCCGCGCCACGCCGACGCCGAGGACGCCACGCAGGAAGTGCTCATCAAAGCCTTCCAGTCCCTGCCCACCTTCCGCGGCGCCAGCCAGTTCCGAACCTGGCTCTACCGCATCGCCATCAATCATATTCTGAATGCCAGGAAGGCGGCCGCCGCGCTCTGCTCCTTCGAAGACGCCGCGCGGGGTCTGGAGCGGGTTCCCGACCTGGACCTGCCCGATCCGCGGACCGTTCCGGTGCCGATCGAGATTCTCATCGAAGAGACCAAGACCGTCTGCACCATGGGCACCCTGCTTTGCCTCGACGGCCGGCAGCGGCTGGTGTACATCCTGGGCGAAGTGTTCGGCGTCAGCGACGCGGTGGGCGCGGAAATCGCCGAAGTGACGCCCGTGAACTTCCGCCAGCTCCTGTCGCGCGCCCGCCGCGATCTCTACCAGTACCTGCGCGGCAATTGCAGCCTGGTGACTCCCGACGCTTCCTGCAAATGCGCGAAGAAGACCCGCGCCTTCATTCAGGGCGGCTTCGTCGACCCCCAGAAGCTGCAATTTACGCCGGAACACCAGCGCAAGGTGCGGGACGTCGCCGTCAGCCGGGCCGATGACCTGACCGACGCCTACATGAAAGTGGCCGCCGAGGTGTACCGCGACCACCCGTTCTACGAGCCGGCCGAGCAGGCCGCCAGGCTGCGCGAGGCGCTGAAGACGGTCGCCATGGAGCCGCCGGTCTGATTTTTTGCAGCCAACTGTCACAGGGCGGGTCAAGTCTTGTCTAATCGGGTGGAGGAAACTAAATTGAGGAAAGCAATTCTGGCCTGTGCGATGGCGGCCGCGGAGTGCGGCCTGATGGCGGCGGCAGACGACACTGTCCCCCAGCGCGATATCCTGACGTTGGAGCGCCAGTCTCTGGACGGTTGGAAGACGGGGAATCCCGACCCGATGCTGGCGATCTCCGATCCCGGCATCACCTACTTCCACATCATGACCGGCGGCCGTCTGGACGGCCTGCCCGCGCTGGAGACGCTCTTCGAACGCTACCGCGGCACCCCCCTGTTCGACAGTTACGAAATGGCCGACCCGAAAGTGCAGACCGCCGGCGACACCGCGGTCCTCACCTACATACTGGTGCGGCACATGGGAACGGCCACCACCCGTTGGAAAGCGACCGAAGTGTTCCAGCGGAAGAAGGACGGCTGGCGCGTCATTCACTCCCACTGGTCGGCAACCGCGCCCTCGCAACAGTAGACGCTTCGGAGCCACCAACCATGCATCCCAACGCGTTCATCGGTAAGACGAAGCAGCCGGCGGAGGCCGAGCTGGCGGCGGTGCTGGGTCCCGCCAAAGCGGTCTGGGACCAACTCATCGCCCGCCTGGAGGCGGACTGCAACATCACCGTCGCGGAGTGGAACTCCTACTCGCCCAAGTACGGCTGGAGCCTGCGCCTGAAGGTCAAGAAGCGCAACATCATCTACCTTGGCCCGCATGCGGGCCGCTTCGGCGTGACCTTCATCCTCGGCGACCGGGCGATGGAGGCCGCGCGCCAGGCCAGGCTTTCCCGCAAGGTGGCCGCCGCGGTGGCCGGTGGCACGAAGTACCCCGAGGGAACCGGTATCAGGCTGGATCTGGCCAGCGCCCGCGACATCCCGGCAATCGTGAAGTTGGCGGCCATCAAGCTGGAGCACTGAGCCACGATCCGTCCCGCCCGCCGCCGGCGGTCAGTCCGCGGTCGCCAGTCCGACCCGGAAACGCGAGCGTTAGCGAGCGGCCCGAGCGGGAGACGTATCCTCCGCCCCGGCGCCCGCTAACGCGCGCGGTTCCGCACCGCCCTCCGGTGTTACAATAACGGCTTCCATGCCAATTCTGGATATCAACGACATCCGGGGAATTCTCCCCCATCGCTACCCGTTCCTGCTGGTGGACCGCATCGTCGAGCTGGAGCCCGAGCGCATCGTGGGGATCAAGAACGTCACCAACTCCGAGCCCCATTTTACGGGCCATTTCCCGGACTTTCCGGTCATGCCCGGCGTGCTCATCATCGAGGCCATGGCGCAAACCGCGGGCGTCCTGGTGCTGAAGAGCATTCCCGACCGCGAAAAGAAACTGGTGCTGCTGGTGGCCGTCGAAAACGCGCGCTTCCGCCGCCCCGTGGTGCCCGGCGACACGTTGCGCATGGAGATGAAGGTCATCAAGCGCAAGGCCAGCGTCGCCAAAATGGCCGGCGTCGCCACCGTGGATGGCGTAGTGGTGGCCGAAGCCGAAGTCATGTGCAAGCTCGAGGACAAGGTGGAGAAGCCCGCGCCAGCACCGGCCCCCGCACCCGAGCCCGCGGCGTCCTAAGCAATGCCCATTCATCCGACCGCCATTGTCGACCCCCTGGCGCGGATCGCGGATAGCGCCGAAATTGGACCGTACTCCATCGTCGGCGCGGATGTGGAGATCGGCCCGCGCACGCGCCTAATGGCCCACAACTATCTGGAAGGCCCCACCTGGGTCGGCGAGGATAACGTCTTCTTCCCCTTCAGCAGCGTGGGCGTGGCTTCGCAGGATCTGAAGTACAAGGGCGAGCGCGCGGAAACGCGCATCGGCCACCGTAACCGCATCCGCGAGTTCGTCACCATTCACCGCGGCACGGCGGGCGGCGGACTGGTCACCTCCATCGGCGACGACAACCTACTGATGGTTTACAGCCACGTGGCCCACGACGCGCGCATCGGCAGCCACACGATCCTGGGCAACTCGGTGGGCTTGTCCGGGCACGTGACCGTGGGCGATTGGGCCGATCTCAGCCCGTACAGCGGCGTCCACCAGTTCTGCCGCATCGGCCGCCACGCTTTCGTGGGGCCTTACAGCGTGATCAAGCAGGACGTGCTGCCCTACTCGCTCACCAGCAACAAGCCGGAGGTGGGCGTCTTCGGCGCCAACAGCATTGGCCTGGAACGGCGCGGGTTTCCCAAGCCGGTGATCGAGTCCCTGCAGACCGCGCTGCGGCTGCTGGCGCGCTCCAAGCTCAACACCACCCAGGCCATCGAGCGGATCCGCGCGGAAGTGCCGCCCTGCGCCGAGGTGGACGAACTGATCGAATTTATCGGCACTTCGCAGCGGGGTTTCGAGAAGTAGATGCGCTACGGTCTGATCGCTGGCAATGGACGCTTTCCCGTGCTGGCGCTCCAGACCGCGCGGCAGTTGGGGCACGATGTAACCGTCGTCGCCATCCAGGAGGAAGCCTCCGAAGAGGTTGCTCAGCTAGCGCCGCGCTGCCATTGGATCTCGCTAGGGCAACTCGGCAAGCTTATCGACATTCTGAAAGAGGATGGCATCACCGAGGTGGTGATGTGCGGGCAGGTAAAGCACGCCAAAATCTTCTCCTCGATCCGGCCGGACTGGCGGCTGGTGAAGCTGCTGGCATCGCTGCCCTCGAAGAACACCGACGGGTTGATCGGCGGCGTGGCGAAGATCCTTGCGGACGAGGGCATTCAGCTCCGCGATTCCACCTGGCTGCTGAAATCGCTCCTCGCCACCAAGGGCGCCATGACGCACCGCAAGCCGGACAAGGATGAGCAGGGCGATATCGCTTACGGGCGGCGGGTGGCCAACGCGCTGGCCGGTTTTGACGTGGGGCAGAGCGTGGCGATTTGCGAACGCGCCTGTGTGGCTGTGGAAGCCATGGAGGGCACCGACGCCATGCTTCGCCGCGCCGCCACTCTGGCGAACGGACGCAAGCTGACCCTGGTGAAGATGGCGCGCCGCCGCGAGCACCTGCTCTTCGACGTGCCGGTGGTGGGCCTCGCGACCATCCCCGTCATGCGGGAGACCGGGACCACCGCGCTGGCGGTGGAAGCCGCTCGGACGCTGATGCTGGATCGCGGTTCCATGATCGCCGCCGCCGACGAAGCCGGCATCACAATCCTCGGAGTAGAAGAGTGACGTCTTATGTGGGGCAGGTTGTCAACCTGCGGCCGAGTGGCACTCGGCCCGGCGAGCGCAGCTCGCCTGCGCGCGGCAACCAATCATCCCCGGAAGCTCTGACTTCGCGCGCGATGCTGGGCACAGTTGGTAGCTCGGGCCGTTCGCTAACGCTCGTGGTTCCGGGCCCGCCAACGAGGAGCCTGCTCGCGAGCGACCCGTCAGCCGCTTGCAGGTATGTGGGGCGGGTTGTCAACCCGCCTGCCGATCCGTCAGCCCGCGCGGCAGGCGGAGGCTTGATGGCCATCCAAGGGAACCTATGGCTGGGAGACTTGGGTGATTTACCCAAATTTCGAACGGAAACAAAGGACTTAGCTGCCATATTTTGGGCAAATCGCCCAAAATCCACCTCTTGCCCCGGTCCACTCAGGAGTGAAACGTAACGCTATGACACAAACGCGGCTAGCCGTAGTCGGCGCAGGACAGTTCGGGGCGAACCATTGCCGCGTGGTGCACGAGTGCGAACGCGCCCGCTTGTGCGCCGTTGTCGACACTGACGCCACCCGCGCCTCGGCCGCCGCCGCGCAGTACGGGGCGGAAGCCCTCACGGACTATCGCGAACTGCGCGGCAAAGTGGACGCCGCCATCGTGTCCGCCCCCACCACCATGCACGAGGAGATCGGCCGTGCCCTCATGGAAGCCGGCATCGATTGTCTCATCGAAAAGCCCATCGCGCCCACTCTCGATGCCGCCGCCCGCCTGGTAGGCACCGCCGAACGCCACGGCCGCATCCTGCAGGTGGGCCACCTGGAGCGCTTCAACCCGGCGGTGGTCGAACTGGAACGGCGCGCCACCCTGCCGCTATTCTTCGAGATCCACCGCTTGAACCTGTTCAGCCCGCGCAGCCTGGATGTGGACGTGGTGCTGGACCTCATGATCCACGACGTGGACGTGGTGCTGGCGCTAACCGGCGCCGAACCCGCCGAAGTGCGCGCCGCGGGGGTGAGCATCCTCTCCCGCAAAGTGGATATCGCCAACGTCCGCATGCAGTTCTCGAACGGATGCGTGGCCAACCTAACGGCCAGCCGGGTTTCCACCGAGCGGGTGCGCAAACTGCGGCTCTTCCAGCCCACCCAATACCTGGCGCTGGATTACACCCGCCAGGACCTGACCGTCTTCACCGTCGGCGAGGGCCAGCGCATCGGCTTCGAGAAGGCCCCGGTCAAGCAGGCCGAGCCGCTGAAACTGCAATTGGACGCCTTCCTGGATTCGGTGGAAGGCCGAAAAACTCCGAAATGTTCCGGCCTCGCCGCGCGTCTAAGCTTAGGAGTGGCGCTGACGATTCTTGATAGAATTGAAGAACACTCCTCGGTGGTAGCTAAGTCGTTGAAGGACGGATGGAAACCGTAGGCCAACCCCCGGCAGAAGCCGAACTGCACCTCCTGACCGACTGGAGCGACCCGGATGCCCGATCACGGCATCGCACGGCCGCGGCCGGCGCCCTGGGGATCAACATCGCGCTGATCTTGATCGTCGGGATCCTTCCGGAGGCCTTTTACAAGCCGCCGGACCTGCCGCCAGTCGAGGAGCGGGTGACGCCCCTGATGATGCCGCTCCCGGAACTGACGCAGCACGACCCCAACCATGGCAAGGTGAGCCGGGAATTCGAGGTGCAAGCGCCCCGGGTGCCGCGGAGGGCGCTGCAGATACCGCCCATGCCGCCTCCACTGAAGGGCGAGGATGCGCAGAAGCCGCCCGCCGCTCCGCCGCCCGCGCTGCCGGAACCGCCGAGGGTGGTGGAAACCGCCCGCGAAACGCCGCCGCCGGAGCTGCTGCGCGGCACCCAGCAGACCGCGCCGCAGCCGCAGATCCAGACCCAGGAGAAACCCCGGCTGACCTTCGAGAACCCGCCGCCGCCCGCGTCGGGTCCGGTGCCAATCGAGCAGCGTCGTATCCCTCTGCCCTCCGAGGCACTCAACAGCAGCGTCCGGGAAGCGGGGCGCGGCGGATCGCCGGTTGGCACCATCGTGGGCGATGCGGGGGCCTGGGAATCCGCCTACAACGGCATGTCGCAGCCCTCCACGCCGGGGAACCCGCTGGCCGCCATACAGCTCAGGAGCGACACCGAAGGCGTGGATTTCAAGCCCTACCTGATGCAGCTTATCGCCACCATCAAGCGCAACTGGCTGGCGGTGATTCCCGAGAGCGCGCGGATGGGGCGCCGCGGCAAGGTTGCATTGCAGTTCGCCATTGCCAAGGACGGGAATCTGGACAAAGTGGTTTATGCGGAGCAGTCGGGAAGCGCCGCGCTGGACCGCGCCGCGGTGGCCTCGATCGGCATGTCGCAGCCGCTGCCGCCCCTGCCGCAGGAGTTCCGGGGCAGCCGCATCGTCCTGCAGCTCAACTTCGTGTACCGGTAACCGGGCGGCGGGCCGCAACCGCCAGAGGCCGTGAAACGAACCGTGGCTCTCGCAAAGGCGCCAAGCCGCAAGGAAGAACCTGCTTGCGTTCTTTGCGGCTCTGCGCCTTTGCGAGAGCTTTGGTTTTTGGGCTAGCTTCGACGCCGAGGCCACGCCGCGGCCCCTGGGATTGTAAACTGGAACTGTCCATTGTGAACCAATCCCCCCGCATCCTGGTATCGGCTGGTGAGGCCTCGGGCGACTTATACGCCTCGCTGGTGGTGGCGGAGTTGCGCCAACGGTACCCCGGCGCGGAGTTCTTCGGCTCGACCGGGCCGCGCCTGCGGGCAGCCGGCGTGCGCACCGTGGTGGATGCCGCCAGCTTGGCCGTGGTGGGCCTGCTGGAGGTGGTGCCCGACCTGTTGCGCATCTACGGCCAGTACCGCAAGCTGCTGGCGGCGGCGCGCGAGACGCGGCCGGACATCGCCATTCTCACCGATTCGCCGGATTTCCACCTGCCCGCCGCCCGCCGCCTGTCGCGCCTGGGCATTCCGGTAGTCTATCTGGTGGCCCCGCAGGTGTGGGCCTGGCGGAAAGGGCGCCTCAAGGGCATGCGCCGGACGCTCACCCGCCTGCTGTGCATCTTCCCCTTCGAGGAGGAGTTTTTCCGGCGCGCCGGCGTCGCGGCCGTTTACATCGGTCACCCCCTGGCCGGGCTGGTGAAGCCGTCTCTCGGCAGGGATGAGTTTTTTCGGAAACACGGGCTGCCCGCGGACCGTCCCTTAATTGCGGTGTTGCCTGGGAGCCGCAGGGGAGAAGCTGGCCGCCACCTGCCGGCGCTCCTTCGAGCCGTGCAACTACTGAATCGGGAACAGGCTCTGAGTTTCGTCCTGCCGGCTTCGGCCACTGCCGGAGCCGCGTTTTTCAAGGAGCGGACTGGGGGATCGGGGATTCGCGTGATTGAAGGGGAAAGCTGGGATACCATGGCGCACGCCTCGCTGGCGCTGGCGGCGAGCGGAACCGTCACCGTCGAGGCGGCTCTGCTGGGAACTCCCATGGTCTCGTTTTACCGCGTGACCGCCATCAGTTGGCTTCTGGGGAAGCTTCTGGTGCGCGTGCCGTTCTATTCCATGGTGAACCTGATCGCCGGCCGGCAGGTGGTCCCGGAACTCATGCAGGGGCGGATGACCGGCGAACGCATCGCCTCGGAAGCCCGCCGCCTGCTGAGCGACGGATCCGCGCGCGCCGGAATATTGGCCGGACTGGCGGAGGTTCGCCGGAAGTTGGAAGCGGGCGATGCCGCCACACCCGCCGTCCGCGCCGCCGCCATCGTTGGGGAAATCTTGCAAGGAGAATCCGCACATGCTTCGTAATCCTCGTGTCCTGAGCTGCGTCCTGCCCTCGCTCGGCCTTCTGGCCATGGCGCTCGCCGCGCCCGCGTCCGCGCAGGAGCCGCCGCGCCGCGCCCGCATCGACGTCCAGGACTACGCCATCGATGCCGAAATCTCTCCCACCGCGCAATCGCTGACCGCCAGGGCGGTGGTGCGCTTCACGGCCATGGACGATAACATCGGCGGGGCCACCTTCGAGTTGAACAACGCGCTCACCGTGTCGAAGGTGGAGGACGCCGCCGGCAAGCCCATCGAGATGGCGCGCAACCAGCAGGATTTCAGCGTGCGGATCACCTTCCAGCCGCCCCTGGCCAAGGGGCAGACCGTCGCCGCCACCTTCTATTACGATGGCAAGCTTTCGGGCGCCGAAGACTCGCCGGTGTTTGGCATCCGCTTCGCCGCCATCCATCCGGATTTCGCATACCTGCTGTATCCCGCCCGCTGGTTCCCGGTGTCCGGCTACACCACCAACCGTTTCGCGTCCGATATTCGCGTCACCGTGCCGGCGGGCTACACCGTGGCGGGGAGCGGCGTGGATTCGCACTCGCAGGCGGGCGACAAGAGCGTGTTCGAATTCAAGATGTCCCGCGCTTCGTTCCCCGGGAGCATCGCCATCATGAAAGACCCGCCGGCGAAGGTGGCGGCGGGCGGCGTAAACACCACCCTGTATTTCCGGCAGCCGGAAAACGACTTCGCCCAGCAGTACGGGCAGGAAGTGGGCAATGCCATGGTCTACTTCACTTCGGTTTTTGGCCTGCCCCCGTACGCCGACCTCACGGTGATCGAGACCGAAAGCGGCGCGCCCAACGGCTATGCCGCGCCGGGCATGATCTTCCTTTCGCCGCGCGGCATCACGCGGCAGGTTTCCAGCCGCCTGGTGGCCAACGAAGTGGCGCGGCAATGGTGGGAGGAACTGATCTCGCCCACCACGCGCAATCATCTGTGGATCGAGAACGGCCTGGCGGCGTACTCCGAGTTGCTGTGGACGGAGCACACCGTGGGCGCCGGGGCCATGGAGTCGCAACTGCAGACCCTGCGCGTGGAGGCGCTGACCGTGGACACGGTGCCGGTGATGCAGTCCTCGCGCCTGGAGGACTACTCGCCGGAGATGTGGGCGCTGACGGGCAGCAAGGGCGGCGTGGTGGCCCAGATGCTGCGCTATGTGGTGGGGGACGAGAACTTCTTCAAGATTCTCAAGGCGTTTGCCCAGCAGAACGCCTGGAAGAGCGTCAATACCGACGATCTACGCCAGGTGTGCGACGCCGTGACGGGCAACAAGATGGATTACTTTTTCATCCAGTGGATCGAATCCTCGGGCGTGCCCGAGTTCAAGCTGGATTACACCGTGTACCGCCTTGGCGGCGGCGGGCAGGAGAAGAAAGGTTTCCGGGTGATGGGCAAGATCGGGCAGGACGTGGACACCTTCCGCATGCCCGTGGAACTGAAGATCGAAACCGAGGGCGACCCGGAATATCAGCGGGTGGACGTGGCCGGCACGTCGTCGGAGTTTTCGGTTGATTCCTTCGGCAAGCCCAAGGCGATTACCATCGATCCCAACGGCAAACTGCTGCGCTACAGCCCGCAGCTCCGCGTGGCGGTGGCCATACGCCGCGGGGAGCAGTACGCCGAGTTGAGCGAGTTCATGGACGCCATCAAGGAATACCAGAAGGCGCTGGAGACCACGCGCAACAGCTCGCTGGCGCACTACCGCATCGGCGAAGTGTACTTCCTGCAAGGCAACTGGTGGCCCGCCGCCAACGAGTTCCGTTCCGCCATCGACGGCAACCTGGAACCCAAGTGGACCGAGGTGTGGTCGCACATCAACCTGGGCAAGATCTACGACGTGAGCGGGCAGCGGGACCGCGCCGTCAACGAATACAACCAGGCCATCCGCACCAAAGACAACACCCAGGGCGCGCAGGAAGAGGCGGCCAAGTATCTCAAGACCGCTTACGAACGGCAGCGCCGCACCGACCAGTAAGCGGGTGGGCGGGGCTTAACGCGAGCCGCTCACACGCGGCAAGCTGCGAGATGCCGCGGCTAACTCGGGTGCGGCACGCCTAACACGCAGCGCACCGTATCGCGCGCGATCAGCAGCTCCTCGTCGGTGGGAATGGCCCACGCCGCCAGGCGGCAACCTTCCTTGCTGATTTGCCTTTCGTGCGGCTCGGTCTGCCGGTTGCGCTCGTCGTCCACTTCCAGGCCCGCCCACTCGAGGCCCGCGCAAATGCGCGCGCGGATCTCCGGCGAGTTTTCGCCGATGCCGCCGGTGAAGACCACCGCGTCGGCGCCGCCCATGGACGCCAGAAACGCGCCGATGTATTTTCGCGCGCGGTGGCAGAAGACCTCGATGGCCAGCCGCACCCGCCGGTCGTCGTGCTCGCGCAGTTCCTGCTCCAGCGAGCGCATGTCGTTGGTCAACCCGGAAATCCCCAGCAGCCCCGATTGGGTGTTGAGCAGCGTCTCCACTTCGTTGGTGGAGAGCCCTTCTTTGGCGGCGATCAGGCCCACGATGGCGGGGTCCAGATCGCCCGAGCGCGTTCCCATCACCAGGCCCTCCAGCGGCGTCATGCCCATCGACGTGTCCACCGGGCGCCCCGCGCGGATGGCGGCCGCCGAGCACCCGTTGCCCAGATGCAGCGTGACGACGTGGGTTTGTTCGCGCGTCAGGTTGTGCAGCGTGCGGTAGCGGTAAGAGACATAGCGATGCGAGGTGCCGTGGAAGCCATAGCGGCGGATGCGGTGGCGGCGGTAAAGATGATACGGCACGGCATACAGGTAGGCGAATTCCGGAATCGAGGCGTGGAAGGCCGTATCGAACACGGCCACCTGCGGCACCGCGCGGCCGAAGACCTCGCGCGCCGCCAGGATGCCCTTAATGTTGTTGGGATTGTGGAGCGGCGCCAGGTCGATGCAATCCTCGATGCCTTTCAGCACCGGGTCGTCGACCAACGCCGATTCCGTGAACCGCTCGCCGCCATGCACCACGCGGTGCCCCACGGCGTGGATGTCGCCGAGGCTGTGGATCTCGTCGATGCCCGAGTGGTCCGACGCCAGCCAGCGCAGCACGTAATCGAGCGCCGCCGCCACGTCGCGGATGGGCGCGGTGAGAATCTGCCGCGGCCCCTCGTGGTGCTGCACGGTGATGACGGCCTCGCCGCCGATGCGCTCCACCTGCCCGCGGCAGAGGCGTTCGTCGCGGCCGCTCGCAATGCGCTCGGGGTCGGTCGAGATGACCTGGAATTTCAGGCTGGAACTGCCGGCGTTGAGAACCAGAACGTTCATAGCAGTTCCGAGTGTAGCGTCTGGCGGGGCCGGGACCAAAGGGGTGCGGTTGCCGCGGCGAGCGCCCAACCGACCGGGAACGAATAGGTATAATGGCGCCATACGGGTGCGGCTCTGCCGCGTAACTTAGTGACAAGGAGGGGTAACATGTGTGACCAGGATCATTTCGAAGAGGATCGACTGAAGTACGAAGCTCTGGGTTTGGTGACGCGGAAACAGTTCGGCATGCTGTTGGGAGCGGGCGTTGCCATGATGCTGCCGCAGTTAGCCAATGCCGTCACAGTTACCGAAACGGACGTGACGGTGACGACGCCAGACGGCGCGGCTGACTGCTACTTCGTGCATCCGGCGAGCGGAACGGCTCCGGGGGTTCTGGTGTGGCCGGATATCTTCGGGCTGCGCCCGGCGTTCCGCAACATGGGCAAACGGCTCGCCGAATCGGGGTATTCGGTGCTCGTGGTGAATCCTTTCTACCGGGTCAAGAAAGCCCCGACTGCGGATGCGGGAGGTGCCACTCCGGTCCAGGACCTGATGCCGCTCGCGCGCGCTCTAACTGAGACGACACAAATGACCGATGCACGAGCGTTCATCGGGTGGCTGGACGCGCAGAAACCGGTTGCGAAAAACCGGAAGATGGGCACACAGGGCTATTGCATGGGCGGCCCGATTGCGTTTCGTACTGCGGCCGCCGTGCCCGACCGGGTCGGAGCAGTCGCCTCGTTCCATGGCGGCGGACTGGTGAGTGACGCGCCGAATAGTCCGCACCTTCAGGCGGCGAAGTCCAAGGCGGAGTTCCTGATCGCGATCGCGGAAAATGACGATGCGCACTCGCCCAACGAGAAGAGCGTACTCAAGGAGACGTTTGCCAAGGCAGGTCTGACCGCGGAAATCGAAGTGTACGCTGGTGCAGCGCACGGCTGGTGCCCTCCGGATTCGCGAGTGTACAACGAGCCGCAAGCCGAGAAAGCGTGGAGCCGCTTGCTCGCGCTGTATGGGAAGGCTTTGAGCTGAAAATCGACGGTGGGGAGCTTTAAGCGCGTTCGTGAAGCCTCGCTGGAGCCCTAAGCGGGCGAGCGGGGAATTGTCGCGCAATTCGGAACTCGCGGCGAATGCGGGCAGAGTTTTCGGGAGCAATCCATGAGGCGCCAATTAACGAGCTAAGAACGTCACCGTTACTGAAATTCTCATTGCCCGGTAGGTATTGGCTTCGGGATTCTGGCCGGAGCGGATTCCGCCGTCCGGTGGGGCCAATTGCGACTACCAACCATGTCGCAGTACCCGGCAAGGCTCCCCTGCCGCAGGCGTGTAGAGTGGTGGACGAGTTGTAACTCACGCACAGCCGGTGATCCTCCCCAACGCAACAAGCACGTCAAGGATACTAACAACTTTCTCTGAGCGAATTCGCGCCGTCGCAACAGTTGAACTATCGCTCCTTATAGCCAACTGGACGACCAATGCCTCGATCACTCGAATGAACCCCCCCGTACGATTCCAATCGCAAACGGTGTCCCGGCCTTCTATTCTCAGCCCAAGTCGTGAAATTCCATCGCTACTAATCTCTGAATGCGTAGCCATGGCTTTTTAGAAACGCGCGAATGTTAGTCCAATCTCCCCTTCCGTCCTGAAGGCTTCCAGTATGCGCAACGCTGAATGTCGAGCCTGCTGGGAATTGCAGCAGCTTCTTTTCGAGAGCTTTCAAATCCGCGCATCGGTACTGATTGATCGAATAATGAAACGGCTCCGCTGGCATCAGGTAGTCGATTCGGCTTTCAACAGGAAATACCGGATCGTTGACACGACCGTAAATGGAGTAGCTACCGGGAGCGGGCCCGACTCTTAGCGAACTGCCGCAACTGAATCTGCAGGCGAGCCCATCCCTCTTCTTATCGCCTATCAGCTTTGAAAGGCTACTCACATCTTCGGGCGAAAGTGTCCAGCCCTGCGCATCGACATACCCTTCAAGCAGCCTCGAATCCAGATTGTAAAGTTGCCAGTCATCTTGTGTACTCTTCTGGCTTCCCATGCGCAGTTCCGCTCCGCTCTCCACGTACTTCTTGTGCCAGCGGGACAACTGTTCCCAAACCACGGGCTTCACAGATGCGCTCCCGTATCTCCCTAGATAGACCGCGGCGTCGGCAGCAAGCGGCGTTCCATCTGCAAGTTGCCTGGCTGCCAGGCTATCGAGGACCTCACTTGCTTCCACGAATCCGAGGCTCGGGAAAAACTCGCCTCGCGGGCAATAGGGCGCACGCACCTTCTCAAGCACTTGCTCCACCCTTGGCCGTGCGTCGCCCGGCGAAGCTTTCAGCAGATAAGCCAAAACCGGGATCTGGATCTTGCAGGGCCACTCGGCCAGATGCCGATCAATGAACGGAAGCGCTGTGGGCAGTGTGGCGCGCGTTGTGTAGCGGTGCAGCAAAGTCGCGGCGCGTACCAGTACTTCCGGAGCACTGAGCGCCACAAAATTCGCGGCAATCGGCTGCTCCTGCGCCGGGAGCGACTCGTCGGGCAATCTCAGAAACAGCGACGAGAATCGGGGCGCCGGCCGAAGGACTTCCTGGCGCATGAAGGCCGATGCGGCGCCGGGGTCAAGTTCAAGCCAACGCAGCAAAGCGTGGCCATCGCCCGCCTCAGCTTTGCGGCGAACAACGGGCAGCATCGGCGGAGATCGCAGATGGTCCCAGTCGGTATCGAGCAGCGCTGCCTGAGTTTCCTCAGAGAGACGATCAAAGTTCGCCGCCGCCACGGCGATGATTTCAGACGAATAAGGATCGCGTAGATCGTAAGACGAACCTTCTATCACCCAATAGCCGCCCCTCGGGTTTCTGAGCAGAGTTTCAAGCGACTGAATCATCGCCGCTGGCGTCTTTTTCGGCAGCGACTCAAACAGCGTCTCCTGCACCTCATTCACAACCTTGGGCGGCACGGGCGAAATCTCACCGCGCTTCTCCTCACCTCGGCTGAGCAGTTTGGCGTACGCCGCATAGAAGACCGGACGGACACCGACATTCGGGTCCACCAGCAGCCGGCGCATCTCCGCCTCGGCGGCGTCCTTGTTCGAATTGATCGTCAGGCAGTGTGTGACATCGACTCCCCGGCTCAAAAGCCCCACTAGCGGGAGTTTACTGCCAACTCCAGGCGCATAACCCCGGCCCTCGATTAACGTATTGAAAAACCACGACTTGTGCGGACCCTCGCGCGCAACCTGCGTATTACCCTAGTCAAGGGCTGTTTGCTGCTTTCATGCTTCATGCCTATTGATCCAGGAAAGGAGGTGTCGTATAGTTGTATTACCCTATATGGCAAGCCTCATCGCGAAGAAGAAGGGCAACCAGCTCTACTACTACGTCGTCGAGTGCGCCCGCGTCGACGGCCAGCCCCGAATCGTCCATCAGACCTACCTCGGTTCCGCGGACAAGGTCGCCGCCTTGGTTCGCGACCACTCCGCTCCGGTACCTTTGTCCGCCACCATGCGGGATTTCGGCCTGCCCGGCGCCCTTTGGTTGGCTGCCCAACAAACCGGCGTCTTCGAACTGCTTCAGCAACTTTGGCCCCAGCCTCGTTCCGGGCCCTCGGCCGTCCACTACCTGCTCCTGGCCGCCATTCATCGCATCTGCCAGCCAGGCCCCAAGACCGAAGTTGCCGATTGGTACGACCGCTCGATCCTGCAGCCGCTCTGGGGCTTTGCCTCGGAACGATTCTCCTCCCAAGCCTTCTGGGATTGCTTCGACAACCTGGCCCCGGAGCGGCCATCCCAGGGAGCCTGCGACGAACTGGAGCAGGCTCAACTGCGTCTGGTTGGGTTATGGAAGCAGAAGCAGATCCTCAGCCGGCGCTTGCTGGGCTACGACACCACCAACTTCTACACCTACGTGGCCAGCACCAACACGCAGAACCATCTGGCGCAGCGGGGCCACAATAAGCAGGGCCGGCACAACTTGCGCCAGGTGGGACTCAGCTACGTGTTGGATGGCGAGCATGGCCTGAGTTTGTGTCACCACGTCTATGCCGGCGACATACCGGATGTGGAGGAGTTCTCGGTCTCGTTGGCGCGCATGTTGGACATGCTGGATCAAAATCGGATCGCACGGGACACGGTCACTCTGGTGTTTGACAAGGGCTCGGCGGCCTTGGCCAATACGGTGGAGTTGGAGCAGTCGCAAGTGGGATGGATCGCGGCGCTGCCTTGGAATCAGGCCCCCGAGGAGTTGCGCGAACGGCCGCTGGATCGGCTTCCCACCTGCAACAGCGATCAACCCGGCGTACATGCGGCGGGCGAAAAGACGCTGGTGCACGGCAAAGAGTACTTTTGCGTGGTGAAGTACTCGGCTTCCTTCGCGGGCGAACAGCTACAGAGTGTGACCACCGGCGTCAGCAAGGTCCTGCAATACCTGCGGCGTTTGTCCGTGGATCTGAGTAAGCCCAGGGCGCGTTGGACCGAAACCCAGATTCGCAACAAGATTCAGCGCTGGCTGTCGGCGCAATTCATGGCTGAGCTAATTCACTACCAACTGGAGTCGAAGAACGGGCAGTGGCATCTGCAATTCGATTTTGATCACGCCGCATGGCTGCGCCTGTTGGCCCACCGGTTGGGTCGAACGGTATTGCTCACCAACCGCGTGGACTGGAGCGCGGAGGAGATCGCCGCTGCCTACGCTGGCCAGCAACAAGTCGAGCAGGTATTTCGCGGTCTCAAAGATGGGGAGTGGCTGGGCTGGGGTCCCATGCATCACTGGACCGACAGCAAGATCCGGGTGCACGCGTTCTATTGCATGCTGGGCATCTCTCTGCTTCAATACGTGCACCACCAGGCACAGGCGGCATGGGCTGGCATCTCCACCGAGCAATTATTGCAGGAGTTGCGCCAAATCCAGGAATTCGTACTCCTCTACCCGCCGCAAGGCGAAAAGGGGCCGAACCGAATCGCCACTGTACTCTCCAAGCAGACTCTGCCGCAACTGGCACTGGCGAAAACGCTGGGCTTGGAACAACTCCGTATTACCCCGCGTGGGTAATACGCGGGCCTGCTCGTAACCCGTTCCGGAAACAACTGCTTATACCTTTGTTCCGGCCATTCCCAGTAAACTCCCGCTAGAGCAAGCGCTGCTTCTGGCGTGCCCAGGTTGCACAGCGCCTCCTCCTCCTGGCGGTATCTCAAATTCTCCGGCCATGGCGGGTTGGTGTAAGCCGGTGGCCGGGCAGTCCACGCAGCCACTCCTTGCTCAATGACGGTCCTTTTCCACTCATCTCCCGCTGGAGCGATCTCCAAAACGATCTCCGCCGTCTTGCCTACCGAATCCGGTTTCACTGTGGAATTCGGTGATTTCCTGATCTGGTTGGTTTCGTCGTCCAGACCCACCGTCATCGACAGTCGCACGGTGTACTTTCCTGGAGCGTCGAAGCGGAATCTGGTGGTCAGCGTGTAAGAGTATCGTTTCGGCTCCGCCACCAAATCCGAGCTTTGGACGTCGAAGGTGGGGCCGCTCATCGTCATGCATCCATGCGAGCCTATGTCGGCCCATCCGGTGTTGGGGGTGACGTCGAAGGACCAGCGGGATTCGAACCGGCACTGTGGGTATCCAAAGCAGCTCTCCCAGAACAGCTTGCACGGATCGAGATAACGGTTTGGCGCGGCGCTGGAGATGAAAACCTTCAGCGGAATCACTTCGCCGAGTTGAAAGTGGTTGGATCCCGTGGCGGGGCGCAACTCAAGCTTCAAGCCTGCAGGTTCCTGTGCAGGCGAATTCTGTGCGAGTAGTGTAGATCCACAGAAGGCAGTCGCAAGACTTAATGTGGTGAGGCCGGTACGAATCATTCGATCCTCTCGAAAGCAAAAGCCCGTGGAGGCGACATCGTAGACGCAGCCGCTCAGTAGTTTCCGTACTCCAGCGCCAAAGAGTCTTGACGCCGGGGGCGGAGACTTGAGGCGGTCGTGACGCATCAATCCGTAACGGTAAGACCCAGAAGCCAAATTAGCAGGTTTTCAACCTCCCGAACCTGGGGATTCTGGATCGTCAAAGGGGCGAACACCGTCTACCAAACTTCCGGCAGCGGCAATGCGCCGATGGCGAACTACGCGAGCACAGCCTCGGCCATGCTGGGGAAGTGCCCGGCGGCGGCCTTTGCGGCGGAGTTGTCCGTTTGGGCTACGGCGGTCAATGGGTACGGCCGGCAGAGCCAATGCGACGCCTATTGCACCGTGGCCTTCGCCCTTATGTAACGGGCGGAGCGCGCGTGCAGTTTTCGGGCTGGGGCGGCGATCGCGCGCCGCCCCCAGCGGCTCCCGGCCTATCTATTCGGGAAGCGTGGCGCTACCAGTTACGTTGAACTTATCCGTCTGCACCGGCGCCGCATCCTGTGGCTGCGCGCCGCCCAGCGAAACGGTGTATTCACCGGGCACGATTACGCGATTGCCCTTGCGGTCGACTTGACCCAAGGAGCGCGGATCGATGGTCAGGCTGACGTGTGCCGACTCGCCAGAATTCAAGTGCACGCGCTGGAACCCCGCAAGCGTGCGCAGAGGAGTCTCGAAGGCCTTGGCCTGCGTGAGGTAGAGCTCCACGACTTCGTCCCCGGCCACGGCGCCAGTGTTCTTTACGTCGCCTTCCACCGTAACCGGATCTCCGGCGGCGGGCGCCGAAGGCGCTATCTTCAGGTTGCTATACGCAAAGCTCGTGTAACTGAGTCCGAAGCCGAATCCATAGAGCGGCTTATCCGCGAAATAGCGATAAGTCCGGCCGCGCATCGAGTATTCTTCAAACGGTGGGACCTGGCTCAGCGACGAGTAAAAGGTCAGCGGAAGGCGCCCGGCGGGATTGTTGTCGCCGGCCAGCGTCTCGGCAATTGCGGTGCCGCCCTCCTCGCCGGGATACCAGGCTTCGAGAATCGCATTGGCGTTCTTTTGCGCCCAGTTGACTGCCAACGCGCTGCCATTCTGCAGCACCACGATCAGCGGCTTTCCGGTTGCGGCGAGCGCTTTCAACAGGTCTTCCTGGGTCTGGGGCAGGTCGATGGAAGTGCGGTCGCCGCCGCTAAATCCCGCCAGCTTCATGGGCATCTCCTCGCCCTCCAGGGAGGGTGACAGGCCGACGAAGGCGATCGTCACCTCCGACTGTTTGGCCGCCTCGACTGCCTCGTTGCGCAGAGCGGCCGCGGGCACCTGCCAAATAAGGTCGATGCCGGCGCTGCCCGTCTTGTGCAGGTACTCCAGGCGGATCGGGTGCGGCTTGGTGTCGCCAAACTTCACGGGCGCTTCGATGACGTCGCCTCGCTCGCCGGTCTTGCCGCTACTCTCAAGCAGAAGCTTCCCGTCCAGGTACAGCCGGAAGCCCTCCGCATTCTCGCAGGCGTAGCAGTAGTTCACGCGCACACCCAATTTAAACTGGCCCGGCGCCGGCGGAGTGAAGCTGCCGCTCCAACGTACCGAGTAATTGTCGCGCTGCAGGCCACTAACTGGAACCACCTTGTCCCAGTTGAAATTGATGTTACGGTCGGTACGGGTGAGGACGGGCGTGCCACTCAAATCGGGCGAGCTGAAGTACTCGCCGGTAAGTCCATCGCCCGAGCCGCTGGCGGGATGGAGCGCGGTATGCTCGATGGGCATGGCGAAACCCTCGACCAGCGTGGCCCCCTGCGCGTAAGCCACTTTGGCGGAGGGGAACTTCTTCTCGATTCCCGTGAGCGGGTAGACCGGCGAAGGTGGCGGCCCGTTGTAGTTGCCTTGCAGGGACTGCACCAACTCCGCGGTGGGACCGACCACGGCGATGCGGGCGATCCCGGCCTTCAGTGGAAGGATGCCATCCCGATTCTTCAGCAGCACCATGGACTCCCGTGCCGCGCGCAGCGAGAGTTGCCGATGCTCCGGCGAGTTGACTTCACTGGCTGGGATACGCCCGTAGGGAAAACTGGACGGCGGGTCGAACATGCCGAGTTGGAATCGCGCCCGGAAGAGCCGGCGCAGAGCGGTGTCAATCTCGGATTCCTCGATCAAGCGCCGATGAACCGCGTCAACCAGCGCCGGGAACGCCTGCCCCGTGCCGAAACTGCATTCCAGGTTGGTGCCGGCTTTGACGGCGGCGGCCGCCGCGTGGGCCATGTCCGCGGCGTAATGGTGCCCCGTATTAACGTCGGCCACCGCGGCACAGTCGCTCACCACGTAGCCGTCGAACTTCCACGCCTCGCGCAGATGATCGCGAAGTAACATCGTGCTGGCGCAGGCGGGCGCACCATCGATGGCGTTATAGGCGCACATCACGGACCGGGCGTGCCCCTCCGTAACGGCGGCGCGAAAGGCCGGCAGGTAAGTGTCCTCTAAGTCGTGCGGCGAGACATCCACATTGAAGCCGTGGCGCAGCAACTCGGGGCCGCTGTGCGCGGCGAAGTGCTTGGGAGTCGAGACCACGCGGAGATACCGCGGGTCGTTCCCCTGCATGCCGGTGACGAAGGCCACGCCCATGCGGCCGGTCAGGAACGGGTCTTCGCCATAAGTCTCCTGGCCCCGCCCCCAACGGGGGTCGCGGAAGATGTTGATGTTGGGCGCCCAGAACGTAAGGCCGAAGAACATTTCGCGCTGGCCGTTGCGCATGGCTTCGTTGTATTTGGCGCGCGCTTCCGTCGAGACGGTCTCGCCCATGGTGTGGACCAGGCTGGTATCCCACGTGGCCGCCATTCCAATCACCTGAGGAAAGTTGGTCGCGTAACCGGCAAAGGCGACACCGTGCAAGCCCTCGTTCCACCAGTCGTACTTGGGAACGCCAAGCCGCGGGATGGGAGCCGCATGGTCGCGCATCTGCGAGACCTTCTCTTCGAGGGTCATGCGGCCGACGAGGTCGTTGACGCGCTGCTCCAGCGGCAACGCCGGATTCAAATACCCGGCCTGAGTGTTTACGGCCTGCTGTGCGCACGCCGGGGATACGAGCGCGAGGCCGGCCAAAAGTCCTGGAAGACCGCTCGCGATACGAAGGCGAAACGTAGGCATGGAGATTGCCCGCTCCTATGGATGTGGATTCTTAGTAGAATGTATCACCAAACTCGTCCCGCCGTGCCGGGGTGGCAGGAAGCGGCGGGGCAATCGGTATCCCACGCATTCTCACCCCGTCATTTGGGATGGGCTGTAATGGCCACGATCAGATACGCGTCACTCCGGATGAGAAAGTAGAAGCGCCAGTTTTTGTTGACGCGCGCTTGCCAGAGGCCCCGGATCTCGTCGTACTTCTTGGCGCGAAGCGAGGGGTGGTGAAGATCGCCGGCCAGGAGCAGCGATTGTTTGTCGAAGGCACGCTGGACGGTTTGCGGCGCCTTGGCGTAATTCCTCTCGAAGTGCGGAGTCCGGAGAAGCTTCATCGCGCCGGGCGCCCGGGCTTCTTGCGGCTTAACTTCCTGGCCACCTTGTGGAGCGAAGTTATGAACTCCCTGTGGGTGGAAAAAGGACCGTGGACGCGGCCGGCCGCGACATCGGCCAGACCCGCGGCGATCTGCGCATCGATGATCCGGCGCTGAGCGGGAGTGCTGTCGTCCCCGGAACCGCGAGCGCCAGCCACCGGTTTTGCCCGCCGGCTGAGTCGATCGGCTGGGGGAACGGGACGTTTGGGCAGGATGGTGATCACCCCGCCCGCTACCTTGAACTCGAGTTCCTGGCCACCCTTGAAGCCGGCCCGCCGACGGACCGACAACGGGACCACGAGCGGCTCCTTGCTACTGACGGTGACAGTCATACTCGCTTTAAGTGTAGGGCGGCGGGCGCGATTCGTCAAACGCGGACAGGGAGTTGCGACGCGCGAGCAGTTGCGGCACGCGAGCCCTTCCGGCCGGTGCGGCACCCTGCTACGATGCATGTGAGCCGATGCTGGAACTGACCGCCAACGATCCGCTGATCAAGACGTATCTCAAAGACCTCCAGCACCTGAAGAGTCAGGCGGTGGAACACGAGTTGGGGTTGAGGGGACCTTTCCAGAACCTGCTCGATAAGGCGGCTAAGAAGCGCGGCTGTCCGAGGTTGTTTGCGACCGCTTGCCGCAGGGCGGGTCTCAGTGCTTCCCCCTCTCGCACCTGAAAGACTCCGCCGCCGCCCAATTCCGCCAGCACTACTCGGACCCATCCCTCACCAAGGAAGCCATCTTCCACTACCTCTACGCGCTGCTCCACCATCCGGGCTATCGGGAGCGTTATGCAGCCAACCTCAAGCGCGAGTTGCCGCGGATCCCCTTCGCCCCCGATTTCGCCGCCTTCGCCGCCGCCGGAAAGGAACTGGCGCGGCTGCACGTCGAGTATGAATCGCTCGAACCGTGGCCGCTCGGGGAAATCGAAACACCGGGCGTCGCGTACTCGCAGCGAGTCGAGAAGATGAAGCTGAGCGCGGATAAGCGGTCGCTGCGCGTGAACGAATCGCTAACGCTGGACGGTATCCCGGCGGAGGCGTTCGAGTACCGGCTGGGGTCGCGGTCGGCGCTGGAGTGGGTGATCGACCAGTACCAGGTGAAGGGCGAGAGCGACCCGAACCGCGAGGACGATCCCGGTTACATCGTGAGGTTGGTGGGCCAGGTGGTGCGCGTGAGCGTGGAGACCGTGCGGATCGTGGAGGCCCTGCCGGATTGGCGGTAGGGGCGCTGGCTCAGGCGCGTTTGGCTTCGCGGCGGATGCCCTCGGCGATCCACATGCGAAGCTGCGTCTGGTAGCCGACCGACTTCGCCTCGGCGATGTGTTTGGCGGCGGCGATCTGCTCGGGGGTCAATCGAAGCGAGATCGGAGACTTGGCGCGCACGTGGCGGTCGCGGATCTTTCCGGCCAGCGCGGGTGACGGTTTGGCCTGATGGGCCTCGGGCAATCGGTCCCAGACACCCGCGACGGAGTGGCTGTCGAAGTAGTCCGCGGCTTCCCGATCGGACCGGAACTTCGGTAGCGGTGTCTTTGCGGGAGTGAGTTTCTTGCTCATATTGTTCGCCTACTTGCGGCGGTACAGGCGCCGCTCGCGCGCCCGCCTGATCTTGCGGTCACCGGCGAAAACTTCCTCCACCTCTTCCGGGGTGAACCCGTGTCGTCCGATATGGAGGGCGTTGTCATCGTCCCACTCGAAACCGGAAATGACCACCGGTTCATCGTAGCAGGTTGTATATACGGAACGCTACGGGCCCAGTGCTCACACCTCAGCCGGCACACAGGGCGGGATCGGCAGCGGGCGGGCGTGGACTCCGGGACTCGGCCATCGAGTTCGGCGACCCGTTGGAGCCTGTCGCGACGTCGGGTCCTGGATGGAAAGCGCCCTTGGTGAATCGTGCGTGACCCTTCCTCCGGGCAGCCAACCCGCCCCTGCAACCCGCTAAAATCGTTTGTCTATGCCACCCACCACGGTCACCTTCGGCGAAATCATGTTGCGTCTCGCGCCTCCCGGCTGCGAGCGGTTCCTGCAGAGTCCCCGCTTCGAGGCCACCTTCGGCGGCGGCGAGGCCAATGTGGCCGTCTCGCTCGCGAACTTCGGCCTCCCCGCGGCCTACGTCACCGTGCTGCCCGCCAAGAACCCGCTGGCCGACGCCGCCATCGGCGACCTCCGCCGCTTCGGCGTCGATACCTCCGCCGTTGCGCGCGGCAAGGGCCGCATGGGCATCTACTTCCTGGAGACCGGCGCCAATCAGCGCGCCTCACGGGTGGTCTACGACCGCGACGCCAGTTCCATCTCGCTCGCCAAACCGGGCGACGTCGATTGGAATCGGGCCTTCGCCGCGGCCGCCTGGTTCCACATCACCGGCATCACCCCGGCCATCAGCGAATCCGCCGCCGCCCTCTCGCTGGAAGCCGTCCAGGCAGCGCGCCACAAGGGCCTCACGGTTTCCTGCGATCTCAATTACCGCAAGAATCTATGGAAGTGGGGCAAGCCCGCCGCGGACGTCATGCGCGAAGTCGTCAGCTTCGTAGACGTCGCCATCGCCAACGAAGAGGACGTGCAGAAGTCGCTGGGCATCCAGGCCAAGGTGGACGTGCATTCCGGCGAACTCGACCGCGCCCAGTACGAAGCCCTCGCCGGCAATGTTCTGGCCGCCTATCCCAACCTGAAAGCCATCGCCATCACCCTGCGGGAATCGCGCAGCGCCTCCCACAACGGCTGGTCCGCGTGCCTTCACAACCGCGCCGAGTTCCTGCTCAGCCGCCACTACGAAATCACCCACATCGTGGACCGCGTCGGCAGCGGCGACAGCTTCGCCGGCGGCCTCATCTACGGCATGCAGGCGCTTCCCACCCATCGCGAGGCGCTCGAGTTCGCCGTGGCCGCCAGTTGCCTGAAACACTCCATCCCCGGCGATTTCAATCGTGTTTCGGTGGACGACGTGAATGCTCTGTTGTCCGGCGGCGGCTCCGGCCGCGTGCAGCGCTGAGATGTCTCCCGATCAAGGGGTGGGGTCAGGCTTACTGCCTGTCCCACCTTTCCAAGTCGGGCGTCTGGCCGGGTGGAGACGGTTGTGGGGGTGTCGAGGAACTGCTTGAGGGGTTAACTGCGAGGTGACTTGTTAGGCAGGCCACTATGTAGAAGATCAACCGTCTCTCCCTTTGCCAGTATTTGCGTAGTCACGCCGCTCCTATATGCAATCTCCGAGCCACATCCCAATCCCTTTAAAATCAACGCCACTGCTCGCCCGCCAGCTCCACTGGCCACCGAATTGACACAAGCCTGCCAATTTTGTGGCGCGGAATGGAACAAACCCTCCCGAAACGTTCCGCCTGCCCCCCGTTTTCCGCTATATTGTCCTGTAATGAACCTCGAAACCGGCTCCATCCTCGACCTGTTCCGCTCCACAGGCGCCTACATGACGGGGCACTTCCGTCTCACCAGCGGTTTGCACAGTGCCGAGTACCTGCAGAGCGCTCTGGTCCTCCAATACCCTGCCGCCGCGGAACGTCTGGGCCGCCTCCTGGCGGAGCAGTTGCGCCCCATGCTGGCCGAGCCCGCCGCGTTCGTGGTCTCGCCCGCCATCGGCGGCCTCACCATCGGCTACGAAGTGGCCCGTTCCCTGGGCGTCCGATTCATCTTCACCGAGCGCGACACCGTCACTGGCAAAATGGTGTTGCGCCGCGGCTTCACCGTCGCGCCCGGAGAAATCGGCGTGCTCGTCGAAGACGTCATCACCACCGGCGGCAGCACCCGCGAGGTCGTCGAACTGCTCACCGCGGCCGGGGCACGGGTGGTGGCGGCCGGCAGCATCATCGACCGCAGCGGCGGCCGCGCCGACGCCGGCGCCCCGCGCGTCGCGCTCGAAACCATGCAGGTGGCCGCCCACTATCCCGAACAGTGCCCCATGTGCGCCGCCGGCATCCCGGTGGTGAAGCCGGGATCGCGGCCCACCGCCTGATGCGGCGCATCCGCATCGACGTGGCCTACGACGGCACCGCCTTCCACGGCTGGCAGGTGCAGCCCGGCCTCCCCACAATCCAGGGCACCCTTCAGGAGATCGTCTCCGGCATCGAAGGCCGCCCCGTTCACGTGGAAGGCAGCGGACGCACCGATGCCGGCGTCCACGCCCTCCGCCAGGTGGCCGCCTTCACCCTCGAAAACCCCATCCCAGCGCCCAACCTGCGGCGCGCCATCAACCGCCTGCTCCCGTCCGCCATCCGCGTGCTCTCCGCCGCCGAGGCCGACCCCGCCTTTCACCCCCGCTACGACGCCATCGCCAAAACCTACGAGTACCGCATCCTCCGCGCCGAAATTTGCCCGCCCTTCGACTGGCGCTACGTCTATCACCACCCCTACCCCCTCGACGAGGACCGCATGGCCGCGCTCGCCGGCGTCTTCCAGGGCGAGCACGATTTCACCGCCTATGCCGCCGCCGATGACAGCGACGCCGCCGGAAAGTCCAAAGTGCGGACCATCTTCTCATCCGTCCTGGAGCGTGCCGAAGACCGCTTGATCTACCGCGTCCGCGGCAGCGGTTTCCTCAAGCACATGGTGCGCAACCTTGCCGGCACGCTGCTCGAAGCCGGCCGCGGCCGCCTCGCCACCGTGGACGCCATCCCGGATCGCTGCGGCCCCACCGCCCCCGCCAAAGCCCTCTTCCTCATCGGCGTCGAGTATCCGCCATCCTAAACTACTAGCCGCGCCGGTTTCATGTGGGGCAGGCTGTCAGCCTGCGGCGGGTTGTCAACCCGCCCGGCGAGCGGAGCTCGCCAGCGCGCGGCACCCAACCCACCCCCTCCATCCGCATCTCTCGCGCGCCACCGCGCCGTCCCTTCCCCTCGCAGCTTGGTCGCCCGCGGCAACTCCAGCCTGACCGCCGCGCGGACCGCCTCGCAGCTCTCCCTCGCCCTATCACAACTCGCCCCATTCCCATAAAGCAATCGCCCGCCAGGAACCCGCCGCCTCCTCCGCAACTCAAACCCAATCCCCCCGCGCCGTTCCACGCTCCGCGGAACTTCCGGGGCCGCCGCCGGTTCTCTATGCAGCAGCACGCGACTTGCTCCCTCGTGTGATAGATTGAATTTTCGTATACGGCGCCATCCGATCGTTTGAACGAGGGCGTGGTTCAATCGGTGCTGTCAGCCGCATCCCTGCTCTCGGGGAGGTCATCCAGATGCCGCGCATTTTCGCCATTGCCACAGTGCTGGCACTCGCCACGCCGGCGCTGCCGCAGTCCTACACCTGTTCCAGTCCGAATACGACGCTGGCGTTCACCAATAGCTCCCCGGTTGGCACGACTGGCGGCAGTATTCAATCCATTGCCGTCCCGTCGAGCCAGGTCACGATTGACGCCTTGGGCGCGCAGGGTGGGTCTGCTGGTGGTCTTGGCGCAGAGGTGGTGGCGACATTCGCCATAACGCCTGGCCAGACCTTGTGTGTGCTGGTCGGGGCCCAGGGCGGTAGCGCCGTCAACGGTGCCGGGGGCGGTGGAGGCGGCTCATTCGTGTACGCCATCTCCGAAGGTACCTGCGCCTCGAACCTGCCGAGTGTCACCACTGGCGTACCGCCGAATCTGTTGGTTGCTGCCGCGGGAGGTGGGGGTACCAGCAGCGGCGGCGAAAGCGGCTTGGGCGGACGGGTGCCAAACGGCGCGGGTGGCGGCGGCGCTTCTTTCGGAGGAATCGGTTCCGACTTCGGCGGCGCCGGCGGGACCGGTGGAAGCGGCGGGGCCGCTGTGGTCAACAGCGGCGGCGGCGGTGGACTGTTCACGGACGGCGGCGCGGCCAACGGGGTGCCGGGCGGCCAGGCATTCGTCAGTGGCGCCGCTGGCGGCGCGTACCCTTCGTTTGCGAACGGCGGTTATGGAGGCGGTGGAGCGGCTGCCGCCACGGGCGGCGGTGGGGGCGGCTACAACGGTGGAGGCGGAGGAGGCACCGCCGGGCTTATCGGCGCGGGTGGTGGTGGCGGCTCGTTCAGCGCCACTGTGCCGCTGCTCCCCTATACGCGGAGCGGGGTGCGGCCCGCCAATGGGCTCGTGACGCTCTGCTATGTCGATGAGGCTACCCACTTCACCGTCTCCGCGCCGGCCTCGGCCACGGCGGGCACTCCGTCCAGCTTTACGGTGACTGCTCTCGACGCCCTGGACAATACGGCTACCGGCTACACCGGCACGGTGCACTTCACCAGCACCGACGGCGCGGCCACGCTGCCGGCAGATTCGACGCTTACCAACGGTGTCGGGACCTTCCCGGTCACGCTTCGAACGGCGGGGAGCCAGACCATTACGGCGACCGACACCGTCACATCCTCTATTTCAGGAACGTCGGGTGCCATCGCGGTAAGCGTGATCGCGGGAAGCATTCACCTGCTGGGAACGGGCGCGTGCCCCAGCGGTTCCAACTGGTCCACCGCCGCGTGCTGGGACCTTAACCGCGCCCCGGCAACCGGCGACGATGTGGCGATCTCCGGTGCCGCGCAGGCGTCCACCAACTACGATCTGGGCGCGGGCGTTCTGCTGCATTCGCTCACCATCGGTTCGGCCTCAGGCGCGGTGACCGTCACCGGCGGCGCCATCGGTCTGCAGAGCGGCGGGGCCGTCACCGACAGTTTCAACAATGGCGCAGCCGACACGCTTCCCGGCATCGTCCTGAATGGCCCCGCCACCTTCACGGTTTCCTCCGCCGGCGAGACGCTGCGGATCGCGGGCGCGATCGGCGGAGCCTTCGGGCTCACTAAGGCGGGGAGCGGCGTGTTGCTGCTGGCGGGAACCAACACGTACACTGGCGGCACCACGGCCGGCGGCGGAACGCTCAACGTCACCGGTTCGCTGGGCAGCAGCGCGGTGACCGTGGGCGCGGGGGCCACACTAACGGGCACGGGAACGGTGCTTTCGATCGCGGTGCAATCGGGCGGCGGCGTTTCCGGCAACCTGACCGCAACCAACGGCGCCACATTCGCGGCCGGCTCGTTCTTCAACGTCACCATCGGCGGCTCGACCAACTTTACCCGGCTTCTCGGCGGCCCAACCGATCTCACCGCGGGACCCACCCTGAATGTCACGCTGGCGGGCGGCTTCGTGCCAAACGCAGGCGCCACATTTAGCGTCATTCCGGGTAGTGTCAGCGGGACGTTTAGCGGGTTGCCCAATGGCGCCACTCTCGGCGCGGGAGGCGCGCAATTCAGGGTCAACTACGCTAGCGTCACGCTCACGGCAATGTCGGCTCCGGTGCCGGCTCTCTCGTGGTGGGCCCTGGTTTTTCTGGCAATGCTGCTGGCGGCGGCGCCGGCGCTTGCCCATCGTGCCGGAACCGGGACGTCCTGAGTCGCGGCCGGGCAGTGGAGGGGGACGCCGCCCTGACGGCGGGTCTTGCCGACATCCGGCGTCTTCGGTTGCCCGGCCGCCCGGAGACCGCTCCGCAGCGTTCCTGATTCGTCGGAGCGCCGTTACGGAATTTCCATCCGGTTGGTAGACCGTCTACCCACCGCCCTCGTTTTAGGGTAGAATGTCTACTGACGATATGCCGAACCAATCCTCCGATCGCATCCAGTTGCTGCAAGGCACCCTGGACATGCTCATCCTCCGCACCCTGCTCCCCGGCCCCGCCCACGGCCACCAGATCGTCAAGCACATCCAGCGGACCACCGAAGAGTTGCTCCAGGTGGAGCACGGTTCCCTCTATCCCGCCCTCCACCGCCTCGAGCGCCAGGGCTGGATCGCCGCCAAATGGGAGCCCGCAGCCAAGGGTTCCAAACGCGAGTTCAAGTACTACCGCCTCACGGCCGCCGGCCGGAAACAGCTCGGCGCCGAAGAGTCCAAATGGAAACAGATGACCACCGCCATCGCCCGCATCATGTGGCCCGCCGAGGAGAACTGACATGCCCTGGTTTCGAAGAGCAAACCGCGAACGCGATCTCGAACGCGAACTCCGCGCCGATCTGGAACTCGAAGCCGCCGAGCTGGAAGAGCGCGGCCTCTCGCCCGAAGCAGCCCGCCGCGCCGCCCAGCGCGCCTTCGGCAACGCCACGCTCGTCGCCGAAGACGTGCGCCGGGCCTGGGGATGGGCCTGGATCGAATCCTGCCTCCAGGATCTCCGCTTCGGCTCCCGCATCCTTATTAAGAGCCCCGGCGTCAGCCTGGCCATCGTGGTCTCGCTCGCGCTGGGCCTGGGCGCCACCACCGCCATGTTCTCGCTCTTGAACGCGCTCCTGTTCAAGCCGCTGCCCGTTCGCGGGCCCGGCCGCCTGGTCGCCTTCAGCCACGGCACCGGCGGCGATCTCGACACCACGTTTCCTTATCCCCAATTCCAGCTCCTTCGCAGCCAGTCTCAAACCACCGCCGACCTCATCGCCTACGCGAGCGGCGGCGCAGCCCATTTGCAGTCCGGCCCCGCCGACGCCAAAGTGCAGACCCAGTTCGTCTCCGGCGATTTCTTCCGCATCCTCGGCATCCGTCCCTTCCTCGGCCGCCTGCTCGCTCCCTCCGACGACGTTGCCGGCTCGCCCTCCGTCACTGCCGCCGTCATCTCCCACCGCCTCTGGCAGAGCGCCTTTCACGGCGACCCAACCGTAGTCGGCCGCCACATTACGCTCGATACGGTCTCTTTCACCATCGCCGGTTTGCCCTACGGCACGAGCTTTCCAGCGCCAATCCCGCGCCAAGAAACCTCCCGCCGCGTCATATTACAATAAGACCGGATAGGAGCAGTAATCAGATGGCATTGCTCGCCGCCGCCGCCCTGCTTGGATTCGCGATCGCCGGACAGGCCCAGAACGCAGCGGCATCTGGCGCTCCGGTGCCCGACAAGCCATCTGACGGAGTCTTGGAACTGAGCGCCGGTCCGCAAGGTCCACGACACCCTCTCGTCCGGAGCGACCCGCCAACCACCGATGAAAATGGCCGCCCGCTCTGGACAGGAGGCGTCTGGTTGAAGCTTACGAATACTACGCGCGGAACCGTGACTGTTAACGACGGCTCGCCAGAGTGGTTCTACTGGTTTGAGGTTTTGGATTCCGCCGGCAAGCTGGTCCCAACGACGCCTCGGGGCGACCAACTCCTGGCGTGGAGATCGGACCCGAATAGCGGTCCCAGGCTCGCGTCAACTCTTCACCTGATCCCGCTGGAGTCCGCCGGCAACGCCGTGGATCTGGCGCAGCTATTTCAGATCAAGCTGGGTTACGCCTACACCATCCAGATCAAACGCACTCTGGACTCCAGAACCTTCGACGACAAAGGTCAGCCCCTACCCCCCGAAAGCCGCGAACTCACCTACACCCTCTACGTCCCGGGGAAGAACGCCGATCAGTGACGTGTTCACCCACCCCCACCAATCCCGCACCGAAAAGCCCTCCCGCCGCGTCATAGTACAATAGAGCCAACTGGAGCTGGTATCCCAATGAACTTACCCACCACCGCGGTCCTCCTTGGACTCGCGGCCGCCGCGTTACCTGTCTTCGCGGCCGACCCACAGGCCCCCCGCCCCAAGGCCGGTAAGGTCGATATCCTGCCCCTCAGCCAGGTCACCCCCGGCATGCATGCCACTGCCTGGACCGTCTTCCAGGGCACCGAACCCGAACCCATCCCCGTCGAAATCGTGGGCGTCCTCAAGAACGCCAACGGCCCGCGCCAGGATATCATCCTCGGCAAAATGGGCGGCAAGGCCGTGCGTACCAACGTCGCCGGCGGCATGAGCGGCAGCCCCGTCTATGTCGATGGAAAACTGGTCGGCGCGGTGGCCTTCCGCATCAGCGTCTTCTCGCCAGATGCCATCTGCGGCATCACCCCCATCGAGCTCATGCTCGAAATCAACCAGTTCGACGACTCCCGCCCGGACACCGCCCGCACCCCCGGCGCCGCCCGCGCGCAGGCCTCCGAAATCGCCTTGCCGGCCGGCTTCACCGCCGCCGCCGCGGGATTCCCGCAGTCCGTGCCCATGCTGGTTCCCATCGAAACCCCACTGGTGCTTTCCGGCTTCACCGAACGCGCCCTCGCCCAGTTCGGCCCCATGTTTCAGCAAATGGGCGTCGCCGCCGTGCAGGGCGGAGCCGCCGCTCCCATGCTCTCCAGCCAGCCCGTGCCCGGTTGGCAGCACGCGCTCAATCCCGGCGAGACTATTGCGGGCGCGCTGGTAACCGGCGACATGAGCGTCACCGGCCTCGGCACCGTCACTTACAACGATGGCAAGAAGGTCCTCGCCTTCGGCCACTCCTTCTTCAATCTCGGCCCCGTCGATATCCCGATGACCCAGGGCGAAGTAATCATGACGCTGGCGTCCTCATACCAGCCGAATAAGCTGGCCAACGCCACCGGCGTGGTTGGCGCTCTCCGCCAGGACCGCCACGACGGTATCCAGGGCATGCTCGGCGAACGCTCGCCCATGATCCCGGTCTCCGTCAGCGTGCGCTCGCTGGACGACAAGGAAACCGTCACCCGGCGCAAGGACCTCCACTTCGACGTCTTCGTTCACCAAAAGTGGACGCCCTATCTCATGATGTTGACGCTCTATAACTCGGTCTCCGAACTCAACGAATTCGCCGACGAAGCCACTTACCGCCTGAGCGCCAAAGTCGAGATGAACGGCCCGCCCAGCGTAACTCTCTCTAACATGCAGACCTCGGGTGAAATGCCCATGCCCGCCCCGCTCATGTTAGCGAGCTGGTTCGGCGACAAATTCAACCGCCTTTACTTGAACAACGTCAAGACCCCCGACGTGAAGCGCGTGGATGTCACCGTGGACCTGCTCCCAGAGCGCCGCGTCGCCGTCATCGAAAACGCCTGGGTGGCCAACCCCGACGTGCAACCCGGCGACGTCGTCCCGGTCAAGGTCTTCCTCCGCCCCTACCGCGGCCAGCCCATCCAGCGCGATGTCCAGGTGACCATCCCCGCCGGCCTAGCCAAGGGCGACCACCGCGTGCTCCTCAGCGATGCCGATACCCTCAACCGCATGCAGAACATGGCCGGCGCCATGAACCGTTTCCTCAGTATTCCCGAAACCGTCTCTCTCATCAACCAGGAGCGCACCAACAACCGTCTGTATGTATCCTTAGTGGAATCCGCGCCCACCGCGTATTATGACGACAAGGCTCTCCCCAGCCTCCCATCCTCGGTCCTAAACGTGATGCAAGCCGGCCGCCCCAGCAGCCGCAGCCTGGTCACTACTGGCGAGACCACCTCCGAGCAGATGTCCGTCCCCTTTGACGCCGTAGTAACCGGCAGTTACTCCCTCCGCATTCACGTCAAGTAGCTAGCCCATGCCTCCGCACCTGTCCAACCACTTACCCCAATCTCCCCCCACCTGCTTATGTGGGGCAGGCTGTCAGCCTGCGGCGGGTTGTCAACCCGCCTTCCGATCCGTCACCCCGAACCGCGGTGGTGAAGATCCATCCGCTCCCACGTTCTTATGTGGGGCAGGTTTTCAACCTGCGGCCGATTCTCAATCGGCCCGCGAGCGGAACTCGCCCTCGCGCGCACTCAATCATCCCCAAAACCTGTTACCCCCCGCGCAAGAGCCAACCGAATCTCACCGCCCCCAAACCGACAACTCCATGACTAACCCACGCCCCCTCCCCCTCGCCGCCCTTCTCGCCGCCATCGCCTGTCTCCCGCTCGCCGCCGGCCAAACCCGCACCTGGTCGCAGAGCGACGCCGCCGATTTCGAAAAGGGCAACCTCAAGAATCTCTCCCTGCGCAGCGACGGCCCGATCTCCCTCGCCCCGCAATCCCGCGAGCTATTCGACACCGCCTCGCCCTACCTCTGGACCCTCGCCCGCGATTCCCACGGCACCCTCTACGCTGGCGGCGGCGGCGCCAATGCCAAGCTATTCGCCATCCCCCCGGGCGGCAAGGGCAAGGTCGTAGCCGAGCTCGACGCCCTCGAAATCCACGCCGTCGCCATCGATGCCAAGGACCGCGTCTACTTCGCCACCTCGCCCGATGGCAAGGTCTATCGCCTCTCGCCCGCCGGCAAGCCCGAAGTCTTCTACGATCCCAAGGCCAAGTACATCTGGGCCCTCGCCTTCAATCCCCAGGGCGACCTCTTCGTCGCCACCGGCGACCACGGCGAAATCCACCGCGTCCCGCCCGATGGCAAGGGCAAGCTCTTCTACCAGACCGACGAAACCCACGTCCGCTCTCTCGCCTTCGACGCCTCCGGCAACCTCATCGCCGGCACCGATCCTGGCGGCCTGGTCCTGCGCATCTCGCCCTCCGGCGCCGCCTTCGTGCTCTACCAGCTCTCCAAACGCGAAGTCACCGCCGTGGCCGTAGCATTCGATGGCGCCATCTACGCCGCGGGCGTCGGCAACAAGCAGCCCGCCGCCGGCGCACCCACTCCGCCGCCATCCCTACCCGCGCCCGCCGCTCCGGCCGCCACCGCCCCGCCCATCGCCGCGCCTGGAACCGCCGCGCCCGCCGTCGCCCGCCCCAACACCACCCCGCCCGTCTCCGTCTCCAGCCCCACCGGCATCCCCGGCGGCAGCGAGGTCTATCGCCTCGCTCCCAACGGCAACCCGCGCCGAGTCTGGACCGGCGCCCAGGACGTGGTCTACGCCATCGCCTTCGACGCCCAGGGCCGCGCCCTCCTCGCCACCGGCAACAAGGGAACCCTCCAGCGCATCGAGTCGCCCACCGTCTCCACTTCTCTCCTCACCGTCCCCGTCACCCAGATCACCGCCCTGGTCGCCGCCGCCGATGGCCGTCTCTACGCCGCCGCCGGCAACGTCGGCAAGGTTTACGAAATCGGCCCGCAGTGCGAGCGCGAGGGCACCATCGAAAGCGACGTCTTCGATACCGCCGTCTTCTCCGAGTGGGGCCGCCTCTCTTTCGAAGGCAAGCTCAACGGCGGCGGCATCTCCCTCTCCGCCCGCAGCGGCAACCTCGACCAGCCGCGCAAGGATTGGAGCCCCTGGACCCAGCCCGTCACTTCTCCCAAAGGCGCCCGCGTCGATTCACCCGGCGCCCGCTTCGTGCAGTGGAAGGCCACGCTCACCGCCTCGGGCGACGGCCAATCGCCCCAGCTCGAATCCGTCGACCTCGCCTATCTCCCCAGGAACATCGAGCCCCACATCGACCGCATTGAAATCACCCCGCCCAACTACCGTTTCCCCGCGCCCTCCGCGCCTCTGGTCGGCCCCAGTGCGCCGCAGTCCCTCAACCTCCCGCCCCTCGGCCGTCGCTCGCAACCCTCCACGCCCCCGGCCGCGCCCTCCGAGCCCGTCACCATCACCCCGTCCATGCAGTACGCCAAGGGTTCCATCGGGGCACGCTGGGTCGCCGGCGATCCCAATGGCGATTCGCTCCTCTACACCGTAGAAATCCGCGGCGCAGCCGAAACTCGGTGGAAGCCCCTCAAGGACAAGCTTGGCGAGAAATACTACTCCTGGGATTCCACCGCCTTCCCCGATGGCGATTACCGCCTCCGCGTCACCGTCTCCGACGCTCCCTCCAACCCTCCCGGCGAAGAGCTCGCCGCGCGCATGGAAAGCGACACCTTCACCATCGACAACACCCCGCCGCGCATCACCGCCCTCGCCGCCGTTCGCTCGGGCTCGAAGCTCCAGGTCCGCTGGCACGCCGCCGACGCCCTCAACAACATCGTGCTGGCCGAGTATTCTCTCGATGGCGCCGACTGGCTCACCGCCCCGCCCGTCACCCGCCTCTCCGATTCCATGGAGCTGGATTACGAGCTGTCCCTCGACGCCCCTCCCGGCGAGCACACCATTGCCGTCCGCGTTTACGACGAGTACGACAACCAATCCACAGAAAAAACCGTCGTCAAGTAGCCGTTCTTATGTGGGGCGGGTTGGCAACCTGCGGCGGGTTGTCAACTCGCCCGGCGAGCGGAGCTCGCCCTCCCGCGGCACCCACCTCGCCGCCGAATCCGCAGTCTCGCGCGCGCTGCCTAACCCGCCTCCGTACCCGCCCCATGCTACCTTTTGAAAGTGCCCCTGAAACCGATCCCGCTCCTGGCCCTTCTCGCCGCCGCGGCCTCCGCGCAGAACTACGAAATCGGTGCCGCCATCGGCAACGGCGCCTACCGAAATGCCACCGTCACCGCGCCCTCCGGCCAGGCCCAAGCCGGCATGGACAACGCCATCGCCCCCAGCGTCGTCATCTGCGACAACATGTACAACCACGTCTCCGGCGAGTTCCGCTACCTCTATCACGGCGGCGAGCCCTTCGTCTCCCTCGGCGCGGTGAAAGCCACCATGCCCGGCCGCTCGCACACCTTCGTTTACGACGCGCTCATCCAGGTACTCCCCCGCACCAGCCGCATCCGCCCCTACGTCGCCATCGGAGTTGGTGCGAAAGGCTACGTCACCCCAGGCCCGGCGCCCAGCCCCGAACCGCTCCCCAAGGTCGCCGCGCTTATGGGCAAGAGCCAGTGGACCCTGGCAGGCAGCGTTGGCGGCGGCATCAAGGTGAAGGTGCAGGAGCACATCCTGCTCCGCTTCGACGTCCGCGACTACGTGACGCCGTTCCCCAAGCAACAGATCGCGCCCGCAACAGGCGCCACGCTCTCCGGCCTGCTGCAACAGATCACGCCCATGGCTGGCGTAAGCTTGGTGTTCTGAACCGTGCCACCGCCCATTTGAACGCGCTAGACTGATCTCATCTATGATTGAGTCCCTCCACGTCTCCGGATTCAAGCTCTTCCGCGATATCACGCTGCCGAGGCTGGGGCGGCTGAATCTCTTCGTGGGCGAGAATAATACGGGGAAGAGTTGCTTGCTGGAGGCTATCGGCTTGTATGCGGGGCGGTCTCCGGTGACGGATGTTCTTCAGACGGCGGCACGGCGATCAGCGGAAGAACTTAGGCCCTGGGATCCAGTTGGACCTACCGAAGAAGGAATATCGATTACGCATCCGGTATTCGATCTGTTTCATTGGCCCGGCGGTGGGTCCATGAGGGGCAGATTCGTCGTTGAGACCATAGGGGACCCAAGCCCTCTTAGCGTGCAGTGTGTGCCTCGCCGGGCAGTTGCGGACGAGGACGGCTCCGTGCGCTTCGTTCCCATACGACAGGGTGACTCGGTCGAAGGCATCGAGATGGTTTTTCCCGTATGCCGGGGAGACCGGGAGGTGGGCTTGGTGACGCGCCGGCGGTTGCCGCTGCCCCGCCACCAGACTCTCGTGAGTTACAAGGTCCTGAACGGGGGCGCAGCGAGCGTTGCGTTTCTTCCGGCCAGCGGGCTTTCGGACGAAAAGTCCTCGGCCATGTGGGACGCGCTCGTCCAGCGTCCCGGCCAGGAACTGGTTCTTGGTTGGTTGCGTATTCTGGACCCTCGGATTGAGGACCTGGCCTACGTGTCCGCCGGACAGGATGCCCGAATTGCGTTGCTGAAACTCCGAGGCAAGAGCCGAATTCCACTTCGCACTATGGGCGACGGTCTGACGAAGCTTTTCCACATCGCCCTCGCTGTGGCCTCCGCCTCGCAGGGAATCCTCCTCGTCGACGAATTCGAAAACGGACTTCACTGGGGCGTCCAGGAGAAGCTTTGGCTTGCGCTTGCCGACGCGGCGCGCAAGTCCAACGTGCAGGTATTCGCCACGACACACAGCCGCGATTGCATCGAAGGTTTCGCTGCCGCGGTCAAAACCGCCGCTCTCGACGGTGCCTCGATCTACCGGTTCGAGCGCAGCGCCGACGACGTTTGTGCCGTGGAGTTGCCTCTCCTCAACGTAGCCGCCGCCATGCGGGAACACGCGGAAGTCCGCTGAGCCATGGCCGAATTCGCCAAGGTCGATTCGAAGTCCGAGAGCGACCTACTTCTTCTCGTCGAAGGCCTCAACGACTGCCACGCAGTCTTCCAACTGATGTGGCTGATCTATGGCGCCGATCCGGTCTTCGGCATTCACCAGTGCGGCAGCGATGACAAGGTTCTGGATAGTCTGGCCGCGCGGATAGTAAGTGCACGCCCGAGGCAGCGCGTGTTGGGGCTGATTCTGGATGCCGATATCGAAGATGTGAGCCCCGAGCAGGTCATTCAGGCTCGGCTCGACCAGGTCGCCGCCAGGGCCGGAGCTTACTATCCACTTCCCAACGGGTTTCCCGAGCGGGGGCTGATCCTCGATCCAATCCCGGGCCTGCCAGAGACGGCCCGGCTACCCAAGCTGGGCGTCTGGTTGATGCCAAACAACAGGGCCTACGGGATGTTCGAAGATCTGCTGATGGGCTCTCTCTCGAATCGGGTGGCCGGATACACCGCCGCCGCCGTGAAACAAGCGAAGGCAGACGGCATTGCGAAGTTCAAGGACACCCATCTCTCGAAGGCCGTGATCCGCACCTACATGGCTTGGCAGGATCCGCCAGACATCCAGTATCTCGGCTTGGCGATCAAACGGCGCGCATTCGAGAACATTGAGGCCGAATGCAGCCAGTTCGTTCATTGGCTTGAACGCCTCTTCGGCCGCTCTGCAGCCAGCGGCCTATGAGGCATTAGGCCCCACTCAACTGGTCGCAGGTTCGCCGGGCGTGCATACCGCAGTCCTTCGGCTCCGGCGGAGCACCAGATCCCAACGATCTGGCGCGGACAGTCGCCGCGCTGTTCCGCCCCCCGGCGAAAGGCTCCACGCCTCTTGAGCTATCACGTCGACCTACCCGCCGGGCCTCACTCTCCTCTCCGCCTCCATCAAGTTCGTCAGGATGTCATTGACCCGCGTCAGGTGGCCGCTGCCCTTCGACCTCAGCCACTCGAGAACCTCCGGGTCCAAGCGCACGCTCACCGCCACCTTGCGTGGCCGGATATCGCGCAGCCGCACCATCTTCGCCAGTTGCTCGCCCGTCAGTCGGGGTATATCGTCGAAGTTGATGCGCGAGTCGTCCCCCGCCGCCTGACGTCCCGCAACGCGCCGTAAGGTCTCGCGCTCCCGTTCACTCCATTGCCGCTTCCTGATATCTTCGGATCTCATGCTTTTCAGCCGCTCGGGCCGAGATAATGCGGGTGATTTCCTCGCCATGATGGTCCTCCCGGTACACGTGAACTACCAACAGAGCGGCGCTTTCTCCCGGCTCGATCCGGGCTGCGCCAATCGCATGCCAACGCTGTTCCGCCGTCCTGACGTCGATGCGGTCCGGGTAAACCAGGCAGAGTTCGTCCTCGAACGCCAGCGTAGCAAGTTCGAACGAGATTCCATCGTGCTTCCGCCGGTTCCGGAGGTTCTTCGCCTCATCCCACTCGTAACGCATCGCGTATATACATAGTGTACTACACCGGCTAGCCACCCGGCTGCTCCAGCGCGCCCTCGGACGTCGCCTCCGTACGTCCCCTACCATCCCCCCTTGCTTACATTCGCAAAATCGAATATTCTAATCTTATGCAGTCCATGCTGCGGGAGTACAAGGCCAGCATCTTCCAGGCTCTGGCTCATCCCACCCGCATCGCCATCCTCGAATCCCTTCGCGACGGCGAAGTCTCCGCCCGCGCCATCCAGGACCGCCTCGGCATCGAGCAGGCCAACCTCTCCCAACACCTCGCCATCCTCCGCAGCCGCCAGATCGTGGTGTCCCGCAAGGACGGCAACCAGGTCTTCTACTCGCTGCGTAACAAGGTCCTAGTCAAGGTCCTCGACCTGATGCGCCAGCATTTCCAGGCCAATCTGAAGGACGCAGTCCAGATGCTCGGCGAAGTCAAGGCCGAGCGCGCCGGCCGATGAGTCCCACTTCCGAACCATGCTCCACACGCCGCTAATCGAGCTGCTTTTCAACGCCGGATTGATCGCCTACCTGGCCGGTGCCGCCGCGGGCCTCGCCGCCCTCCGCACTCCCCGCTTCGCCCGCACCGCGGCCTTCGCTCTGGCGCTCGCTGGCGGCGTGCTCGAAATCGCCGCCGCATCCCTCACCCTCTGCTACGGCGCCACGGCCGCGTGGAGCCTGCCCTGCGGCGTCCCGCTCTTCTCCTGGAGCCTTCGCCTCAACGCCCTCTCGGCTTTCTTCAACCTCGCCCTCGGCATCCTGGCCTCCGCCGTCTCCATCTATTCCTTCGGCTACCTCCGCGCCATGGAGGGCCGCCGCAACATCGGCATCCTCGCCTTTTTCTACAACGTCCTGTTGCTCAGCCTCACCCTCGTCTTCGTCGCGGCCAACGCGTTCTTCTTCCTGGTGGCCTGGGAAGTGATGGCGGTCTCCGCATGGTGCCTGCTCAGCTTCGAGCACGAAAAGCCGCCTACGCGCCGCGCTGGCATGGTCTTCTTCATCATGTCCCACGCCGGCACCGGCCTTCTGCTGCTCGGCTTCCTGGCGCTCGCGCAAGCCGCCGGCAGCCTCGATTTCGCAAGCTTCCACCGCGCCGCCTCGAAGCTTCCGCCCTGGGAGCAAGGCGCCGTCTTCGTGCTCTTCTTCCTCGGTTTCGGTGTCAAAGCCGGCATCATCCCGCTGCACGTCTGGTTGCCCGCGGCCCATCCCGTCGCCCCCAGCAACATTTCCGCGCTGATGTCGGGAATCGTCATCAAGACCGGCATCTACGGCATGGCGCTGGTGTTTTTCGATTTCTTCGACACGCCCCCGGTCTGGGCCGGCATGCTCGTCCTCGCCGCGGGCGTGCTCTCCGCTCTGCTCGGCGTACTCTACGCGCTCATGGAGCACGATCTCAAGCGCCTCCTCGCCTACCACAGCATCGAAAACATCGGCATCATTCTGATCGGCTTCGGCGCAGCCCTGCTCTTCCGCGCGCTGGACCACGCCACGCTCGCCGCCATCGCGCTGGTCGCCGGCCTCTATCACACCCTCAACCACGCCATCTTCAAGTGCCTGCTGTTCCTGGGCGCGGGCTCCGTTCTCCAGTCCACCCACACCCGCAATATGGAGGAAATGGGCGGCCTCATCCGCCGCATGCCGCTCACCGCAGTCTTCTTCCTGGTGGGTGCCGTGGCCATCTCCGGCCTCCCGCCGCTCAACGGTTTCGTCAGCGAGTGGCTCACCTACCAGGCCCTGCTGGCCGGTTTCGGCAGCACCGAAACCCTCACCCGCATGGTCTTCCCCATCGCCGGCGCATTGCTCGCCCTCACCGCCGCCCTCGCCGCCGCCTGCTTCGTGAAAGCCTTCGGCATCTCCTTCCTCGCGCTTCCCCGCGGTGAGAACGCCGCCCAGGCCCGCGAAGTTTCCCCCTCGATGCTCGCCGGCATGGGCATCCTGGCCGCCGGTTGCGTGGCCCTCGGCCTCGGCGCCACCTGGTTCGTCCGCGTCTTCGATCCCATCACCGATCAGGCCATGGGCGTGCGCGTCAGTTCCTCGCTCGCCTCCGGCAACTTCGTCCTCACCGCCGGAGCCGCGCGCGGAGGCACCGTCTCCACCCTCGGCATCGCCGCCATGCTCGTCCTGCTCTCCGCCCTGCCCGCGCTCTTCTGGCTGGTCTGGAGCCGCGGAACCCGTCGCACTACCGGCCCCACCTGGGATTGCGGCCTGCCCGGCCTCACCGCCGCCAACGAGTACACCGCCACCGGTTTCTCCAAACCCATCCGCATGATCTTCTCCGCGCTCTACCGCCCCCGCCGCGAAATTCAGGCCGACTACGAAGTCTCGCCCTACTACCCCACCGCCATCCGTTTCGAGAGCGAAATCGAGCCCGCCTTCGAGAAGCACTTCTACTATCCCGTCGAAGAGTGGCTGCTACGCGTGGCCCGCCGCATGCGCTCGCTGCAAGCCGGCAGCATCCACGCCTACCTCGCCTACATCTTCCTCACGCTCATCGCGCTGCTGCTTTTTGGAGTCCACCGATGACCGGCGCGCTCCTCGAAGTCCTCGCCCAAATCGCCCTCCTGCTGCTGCTCGCGCCCTTGGTCAGCGGCCTCATTCGCACCGCCAAAGCGCGCCTCCAGATGCGCCGCGGCCCCGGCCTGCTACAACCCTATCGCGACCTCCACAAGCTCCTCCGCAAGGACATGGTCGATTCCCGCCCCCGCGTCCTGGCTGTTCCATGCCACGCCCTGCGTCGTCTTCCTGGCCACCCTCCTCGCCGGCCTTATGGTGCCCATGGTGGCCGCCCGCACGCCCGTCGGCCTCTTTGGTGGCGTCCTCGCCGTGGTCTACCTGCTCGGCCTCGGCCGCTTCTTCCTGGCGCTCGGCGGCCTCGATACCGGCAGCTCCTTCGGCGGCCTCGGCAGCAGCCGCGAGATGACCATCTCCGCCCTCGCCGAGCCTACCCTCATGCTGGCCGTCTTCACCGTCGCCATCGCAGCCGGTTCCACCACCCTCGCCGAAATGGCCCGCGTCGCCATCGGCCAACAGTGGCGCTTCCTCGCGCCTTCCCAGATGCTTGCCTGCGCCGCGTTCTTCCTCGTGCTGATCGCCGAAACCGGCCGCATCCCCGTCGACAACCCCGCCACCCATCTCGAACTCACCATGATCCACGAGGCCATGATCCTCGAGTACTCCGGCCCCTACCTGGCGCTGATCGAGTGGGCCGCCTCCATCAAGCAACTGCTGCTGATGACGCTCCTCATCAACGTCTTCTGGCCCTTCGGCCTGCCGCAGGCGTGGTCGCCCGGCGGCGTCCTCGCCGGCCTCGGCTGGTTGATCGCGAAACTCGCCTTGCTCAGCGGCGGCATCGTCCTCGTCGAGACCGCCAACGCCAAGATGCGCCTCTTCCGCGTTCCCGAACTTATGGCCGTGGCCTTCACCCTGGGAGCGCTGGCCCTCATCTCCACCTTCCTGTTCTAGAAAACCCTATGGACTTCCTTTACAACCCGGAGTTCGGCGAACGCCTGGTAACCCTCATGGCCGCCATGGTTCTGGTCCTCCAGATCGCCATGGCCGGCCAGCGCGGCCTCGTCATGAACATCCGCCTCTTCGGCGCGCAGTCCTTCCTGCTTGGCTCCATCGCCGCTTCCATCGCCTGGTACAACCACGCCCCGCACATTTACGCCGCCGCCGGAATGACCATTCTCGTCAAAGCCGTCCTCGTCCCCGTCCTGCTCGAAAAGCTCGTGAAGCGCATCGACATCCAGCACGAAATCGCGCCCATCGTCAACGTGCCGCTCTCCATCGTCATCTCCGGCGCACTGACGCTCGTGGGCTACGTCGTCGCCGAATCTTTCTACCACCCCGAGGCCCACGCCGCCAGCCTCGGCCACAATACTCTCGCCGTGGCCGTGTCGCTCTTCCTCATCGGTTTCTTCATGATGATCAACCGCCGCAAGGCACTCACTCAGGTGGTCGCGCTCCTCACCCTGGAAAACGGCGTCTTCCTGGCCGCCATCTGCCTCACCTACGGCATGCCCCTCATCGTCGAGATCGGCGTGTTCTTCGACGTGCTCGTCGCCGTCCTGGTCCTGGGCATTCTGGTCTACCGCATCCGCGAATCCTTCGACTCCATGGACGTCAGCAAACTGCGGAGGCTGCGGGGCTGACCATGATCCTCCTGCTCCTCTTCCTCGTCCCCGCCGCCGCTGGAGCCGTTTCCTCGCTCGCCCGTACCCGCCGCGCGATGGAAACCGTCAACCTCGCGGCCTTCGCCATCGTCTTCGCCCTGGCGCTCGTCGTCGCCGGACAGGTCCTCGCCGCCGGTCCCGTCTCGCTCTGGGGCGGTTTCCTCTACGCCGATTCCTTCAGCGCCCTGGTCGCTCTCCTCACCGCCTCCGTGGCTCTGGTCTGCTCCGTCTACGCCGTCGGCTTCCTCCGTGAAGACCAGCGCGGCGAGGGCGAAGCCGCCGCCCTTCCGCAGTTCCGCAAATACTACACCCTCACTCCTCTGTTCGTCTCCGCCATGCTGCTGGTGGTGCTGGCCAACAACCTCGGCGTCATGTGGGTCGCCATTGAAGCCACCACGCTCGCCTCCGTCTTCCTGGTCACCTTCTACGGCAAGGTCACCTCGCTTGAAGCCGCCTGGAAGTACGCCATCATCGGCGGTGTCGGTCTCTCCATGGCCCTGTTCGCCACCGTGCTGGCCTTCTACTCCGCCCACAACCTCCCCGGCAGCGACACTCTGGCGGGCCTCAACTGGTCCGTTCTCGCATCGCAGGCCGCGCGCCTCGACCCCACCACCATGCGCCTCGCCTTCATCCTGGCGCTGCTCGGCTACGGCACCAAGGCCGGCCTCGCTCCCATGCACACCTGGAAGCCCGACGCCTACAGCGAAGCCCCCGTGCCCTCCGCCGCCCTGCTTTCCTCGGCAATGTTGAACTGCGCCATCTACGGCCTCGTCCGCTTCTACGTCCTCACCGCTCGCTGTCTCGGCGCCGATTTCCCCGGCGGCCTCCTCCTCCTGTTCGGCATGTTGTCCATGGGCATCGCCGTCCCCTTCATCCTGGTGCAGAAGAATTTCCGCCGCCTCCTCGCCTATTCCAGCATCGAGCACGGCGGCATCATGGCGGCCGCACTCGGCATCGGCGGCAAGCTCGGCGCCTTCGCCGTCATGCTCCACATGACCTTCCACACCATCGCCAAGCCGCTCCTCTTCCTGTGCGCCGGCCGCGTCTTCCAGCACTTCAAGACCGACCTGTTCGACAAAGTGAAGGGCGGCGTCATCCGCGTCCTTCCCGTCACCGGCACGGTCTTCCTCATGGCCATGCTCGCCATCGTCGGCATGCAGCCCTTCCCCCTGTTCCAAAGCGAATTCCTCATCGTCCGCGCCGCCTTCGCTTCCGGCCACTACCTCGCCACTGTGCTCTTCATCCTGTTCGCCACCGGAATCTTCGCCGGCGCCCTCTTGCGCATCGGCGGCCTTGTTCTCGGCTCGACCGACGAACCACCCGCCCCCGCCTTCCGCCCGTGGCGCGATTCGTCCACACTCGCCCTTGCCGCCATTCTGGTAATCATCGGATTCTGGCTCCCCGCCCCGCTGCTCGATCTCATCCGCGGCGCCGCCCGCGTGGTGACCGGAGGTTGACCATGCAAAACGTCCTCGACCAGTTACAGCAGGAGCACCCCGGCGTCATCGCCTCCATCCCCGGCGCGTCTCACCCGGACCAGCTCTACGCCGCCATCGCACTCGACGCCGTCCCCTCCATCGCCGCCGCGCTCACTACCACCCACAACGCCCGCCTGGTTACCATCTTCGCCGAAGACCGCGTCGCCCCCGAGTCCGTCTTCTACAACTACTACGTCTTCGACCGCCCCGCCGACCCCTGCTACCTCATCCTCCGCGCCGCCATCCCGGCCGATACCGCCGCCCCACCGTCGACGCCCTCCTCGTCCACCGCGGCCCCCGCTACCGCCTCGTCGCCGTCCCCCTCGCCCACCGACTCCCCCGCCCAGAACCGCGACCGTCAGGGAGCGGCCCGAGCCCTCCCCGATACAACCCCCGACGTCGCCCCCACCCCCGTCCCCAATTTCCCCTCCCTCGCCTCCACCCTCCCGTCCGTCAACTGGCAGGAGCGCGAGATCCAGGACTGGTTCGGCCTCCACGCCACCGGCCACCCCAACCCCCGCCGCGTCGCCCTCCACGATCACTGGCCCGCCGTCCACCCCCTGCGCAAGGATTTCCCCCTGCGCGAAGTTCTCCCCGCCTTCGAAGGCGAGCAGCACCTCTACCGCCCCACCCTCGGCGAGGGCGTCTTCCAAATTCCCGTCGGCCCCGTCCACGCCGGCATCATCGAGCCCGGCCACTTCAACTTCGCCGTAGCCGGCGAGCCCATCCTCTACCTCCAACTCCGCATGTTCTACACCCACAAGGGCACCGAGAAGTTGTTCGAGAACGTCCCCATCCCCCACGCCGTCTTCCTCGCCGAATGCGTCTCCGGCGATTCCGCCTTCTCCCACGCCACCGCCTTCTGCCAGGCCGTCGAAACCGCCGCCGCCATCGAACTCCCCGCCCGCGCCGCCGCCCTGCGCACCGTCTCCCTCGAACTCGAGCGCATCTACAACCACGTCGCCGATATCGGCGCCATCGCCATGGACGTCGGCTTCGTCATCGCCAACTCCCATGCCGGCCGCATCCGCGAAATGCTGCTCTCGCTCAACGAGGAGATCTCCGGCAGCCGCCTCCTCCGAGGCATGGCCTGCATCGGCGGTGTCCGCCGCGATTGCGACGCCCGCCAGATCGATTCCCTCCGCCGCACCCTCGACCGCGTCGAGCGCGAGTTCCGCGATCTCGTCACACTGATCCAGTCCTCCGATTCCACCCGCGACCGCCTCGAACACACCGGCTTCCTCCACCCCGATAAAGCCTCCGCCCTCGGCATCGTCGGTGTCGCCGGCCGCGCCTCCGGCCGCGATCTCGACGTCCGCCGCGACCACCCCTACGCCGCCTACCCCGCCCTCCGCTGGCGCGTCCCCGTCTACCGCGAAGGCGACGTCCTGCACCGCTGTCAGGTCCGCATCGACGAAGTCCACGCCTCCATCGGCATTCTGCGCTCGCTCTCGGAAGCCCTGCCCCGCGGCCCTCACCGCGCCCCCGCCGCGCCCATTCCGCCCGACCGCTGTGCACTGGCCGCCGTCGAAGGCTGGCGCGGCGAAATCCTCTATTGGATTCGTACCGCCCCCGGCAACCGCCTCGCCCGCTGCAAGGTCAAGGACCCTTCGCTCAACAACTGGCCCGCGCTGGTCGAAGCCGTCGAAGGCAACATCATCGCCGACTTCCCCGTCATCAACAAAAGTTTCAACCTCTCTTACTCCGGGACGGACCGCTGACATGTTCACCATACTCGACAAATCCTTCCGCGCCGGCATCGTAACCACCGCCTATCCCGCCACCGCCCCCACGCTCCCCGAGGCCTCTCGCGGCGCCCCCGCCTTCGACCTGCCCCAATGGCGCGACGCCCGTCCCGCCGCCGCAGCCTGCCCCACCGGCGCAATAGCCGTCACCGATTCCGCCGCCGGCCCCGCCACCCGCCGCGTCACCGTCGATTACGGCCGCTGCACTTTCTGTGGCGAGTGCGCCGCCGCCGATCCCGCCGCGCGCATGACCCCCAACTTCGAACTCGCCACCGCAGACCGCGGCTCTCTCGTCACCGTCGCCGATTACTCGCTCAACCCCGATGGCACCCAAACCTCGCTGGTCCGCGCCGAAGAAGCCGGCGCCGCTCTCCGCCGCGAAATCCACCGCGTCCTCGGCCGCTCCCTCGCCATCCGCCAGGTGGACGCCGGCTCCTGCAACGGCTGCGAGCTCGAAATCGTAGCCCTCAACAACCCCGTCTACGACATCGAACGCTTCGGCATCCACTTCGTCGCCTCCCCCCGCCACGCCGACATGCTTCTGGTCACCGGCCCCGTCACCCGCAACATGGAGTTGGCCCTCCGCAAAACCTACGACGCCACCCCCGCTCCGAAACTCGTGGTAGCCGTAGGCGCCTGCGGCATTAGCGGCGGCATGTTCGGCACCAACTACGCGACGCGTGGCGCCGTCGACCAAGTGATCCCCGTCGACGTCTACATCCCCGGCTGTCCCCCGCGCCCCGAAGCCCTGCTCCACGGCATCCTGCTCGCCATTTCCCGTCCTGCTCGTTCCGGAGTTTGAGCCGGAAAGCCGATTGCCCCCTCCGATTCGAGGTGGGACAATTGGGCCATGTGTAAATTCACGCGCAGCCGTCTCTCAGCACTGCGGCTATTGGCGATCAGCGTAGTTCTGTCTGCTATCGCGGCCGCGCAAACGAACCCGATTCGGATTTCTGGACGAGTCCACGACAGTGGCGGCGCTGACATTCCAAACACCTGTGTGACGATCAAGGTCCCTGGCTCAGCAAGCGTGGTATCGGCACTTCGCACAAACGACAAAGGCGAGTATCTCTTTGCAGCCGCGCCCGCCGACTCATATACCCTGGCGTTTTGGGCGGACGGATTCGTTCGCCGCTCAGTCACGCTCAAGGTCGAGGGAGAAGCGGCCTCGGTCCCGCCGGTCCTCCTGGAACTCAGTCGGTTCCAACCTGACTTCGAGCCCCCCAGCGTAGAGGAAAATATCCTGTATCAAGCCAGGCTGCACAGGGAGGGAACTCTGGTAGCCCATGAATCCTGCACCCTTGACTTGGATGAAGGCAAAGCCATCTGTCCCGCAAGGGACGGCGTTGCGCCCCCCGCTGAAGGCGCTGAAGTCGGCGACCTGCTTATCAAACGTGAAGGCCCGGGGTTGTACCTTGCCTCGAAACACGGATCGACGTTAGGAATTGGACTGTCTTGCGCAGACGTTAACTACGCAGGAGATCCAGTTCGCATTGACGACCTTCGCAACGGCAGCGCCGTTTGCGTACGTACCAAGGAAGGACGGAGTTCGGAGCTTTGGATTTGGTCCAACGAGCCAGTCTGCTTTCCGGGCGAAATCCGGTTCTCGTTTGTCACCTGGAAGCGCCGGCCACTGCCCAATTAGGCTCCGCGGCCACCGCACCTACCGCAGCGGCAGATATCTGACCTGCCCTTCCCATTCGTCCGCCAGGCTGCACTCCGTCAGAAGCAAAATATCTTCGACCGCGGTCCGCAGCCAAAGGTCGCAGCTCACCTCGAACACACCGGGCATTGGCTCGCCCTTCATCACCCGCCGGTAGGCGTGGGCCGTAATCGTCGACACGTCGTGAGTCAGCAGAACCCGATGATGTTCGGCGGCCCATGCCAGCAGCGCCTCGTCGTCGAAACCGGTCAAACCGGCATCCTGGGCGCGAACTATGTCGATGTCGGGCTTTCTTCGGAACAACGCACGAAGGATATCGTTATTGAAGTTCTCGTCTGCCAGCCAGAGCAACACTACCCCTGCCGCCGCGCGGTCAACCGCTCACGAATGCCGGCCGCCGGCCAGAGAGACTCGTTGGCTGCCTTGGTCTCGCGCATCTCCCGACTCCGCCGCTCCAGATAGGTGTCGAGCGCGGCCCCATGCCGCAGACAATACCCAATCACCTGATACGCGTCCGCCAGCGAAATCGACGGGTACCGCTGCGCGATCTCCTCGGCAGTAGCACCCTCGGCAAAGGCGGACCACACCGTCTCCAGCGTAACCCGCGTACCACGCACCCGCATCACGTCGTCGTTGCCCGTAACTAGAGGTATCGGCTCGGTCGTCAGCGCTTCCGCCATGCATTCAGCCTAGCGCCGATCGGCTCTCGTGGGCAACTCCCCTCACCAAGCATTTCCCCCTCCATCCGAACTAAACTGAAACTTCCATGCCCCCCGTCCCCGTAGTCACCGCCATCCTCAATTCCCGCGACACCCTCAAGCCGCAGCCTCCCGTCGAAGACGCTCACCTGATCGCCTTCCTCGACGCCCCCGCCACCTGCCCCGGTTGGACCATCCGCCCCGCCTGCTCAGCCTCGCCCGACCCCGTACGCAACGCTCGCAACCACAAGGTCCTTCTCCACCGCTGGCTACCCGACGCCACTTACAGCCTCTGGATTGACGGCAGCATCTTATTCAAACCCGACATCAGCCTAACTACCCTGACCGACCTCTATCTGAAAGATACCGACTTAGCCGTCTTCCCTCACCGCACCCGCTCCTGCATCTACGAGGAATCCCTCGCCTGCATCGCGCAGCAGAAAGATGACCCATCCCTAATCGAGCGTCAGATGGCGCGCCTCCGCGCAGAAGGCTATCCCCCGTCCAACGGCCTTGCCGAAACCTCCGTAGTCCTTCGCCGTCACACCCCGGCCATGGCGGCCTTCTCCGAATTGTGGTGGGACGAAATCGTCCGTGGCTCCCGCCGCGACCAGTTGTCCTTCGATTACGCCGCTTGGAAGACCGGTCTCCGCTACACCCGTTTCCCCGGCACTCTCGCCGCCAATCAGTTCTGCATTCGCAGAAGCCACGATGGCCGGGTCACCGCCCCTGAACCCCACTGAACCGCTGCAACGCGGGCCGGTGCAACCAGCTCTGATCCGCCCCGATGATGGCCACTCCCGGGAAGTCCCCATGATGCACCACCAACCCCGCTGGCGTCCCATCGCCCGGCAACCGGAATGGCAGCATCACGCGAAACGATTCGCCCGGCCCAAGTTCGTCGGTCAGCCCTTGTACCGCCCCGTCCACGCCTGCCAGCGCCCCGCCGCGCGGCCGGAATCGTCGTCCCTCCCCGTCTTCCATCTCCACCCACGCATCTCACGCCCGCTGGCGAATCCGCTTCGCATCGCTCGATACTTCGATGCCAGCAATCCACGTGCGCCAGCTTCCACCGCTCTCACCATCCGCGATCTTCGCCTCAATCGCCGTCACGCACCAATCGTCGAAGCACCGCCGCTCTCCAGGCGCGTAAATCCGCCGCGGCAGCGCCAACCCCACCGCAACCAGCGCCACGCAGTAGCACCCCACGAACCATCCCAGACGCCGGCCCCACCGTCTCGCCGTCTCCCACCGCCGCAGCACTGCGGCCACCCCGATGCGAACAAACACCGCCGCCACGAATAGAACCGACCCCGCGAAGGCCGCGTCAAAAATCGTCATAGAGCCTCCGAGTACACTCTTGAAGTACTTTATGTAGAAAAGTGACGTGTTGTCAAGCGCTGTTACGTCCGCCCCTATCGCCGCTCCTGCCTGTCCCCCACCCCGCCCATGCTAAACTCCCAACATGCCCGAGCCGCCCGGCGCACCCCCTGATCCGCCGCCCTTTCTCCGTACCTGGCCGCGCGTCTACGCCGCAACCCTCGTCTATCTCGCCCTCACAATCCTGGCCTGCTACCTCTTCACCCGGGCATACCAATGAGGCCCCTCGACTGGATCGTCCTCGTCGTCTCCCTCGTCGGCATCGTCCTCTACGGCCTCTACCGCGCCCGCGGCAGCAACACCGTCGACCGCTACCTCCTCGCCGGCCGCTCCATGCCCTGGTACGCCATGGCGCTCTCCATCATGGCCACCCAGGCCAGCGCCGTCACCTTCATCTCCACCACCGGCCAGTCTTTCGTCGATGGCATGCGCTTCGTCCAGTTCTACTTCGGCCTCCCCCTTGCCATGGTCGCCATCTGCGCCACCGTCGTCCCCATCTTCCACCGCGCCCGCGTTTACACCGCCTACGAGTACCTTGAGAACCGCTTCGACCCCAAAACCCGCGCCCTCGCCAGCGCCATCTTCCTCTGTCAGCGCGGCCTCTCCGCCGGCCTCACCATCTACGCCCCCGCCCTGGTCCTCTCCGTCATCCTCGGCTGGCCCGAGGTACTTACTACCTCTTTAGTCGGCGCCGTCGTGGTCACTTACACCGTAATCGGCGGCATCCAGGCAGTTACCTGGTCCGACGTGCAGCAGATGGCCATCATCTTACTCGGCCTCATCGCCGCCCTCATAACTTGCTTCGTCCTCATGCCCGCGGGCGTTTCTATCCCCGGCGCCGTCTATCTCGCCGGAGCCGCCGGCCGCCTTAACGCCGTCACCACCCACTTCGATTGGCACGACCAGTTCAACCTCTGGAGCGGCCTCATCGGCGGCGCCTTCCTCTTCCTCTCCTACTTCGGCTGCGACCAGTCCCAGGTGCAGCGCTACCTCACCGGCCGCTCCATCTCCCAAAGCCGCATATCGCTCCTGTTCAACGCCGTCGCCAAAGTCCCCATGCAGTTCTTCATCCTCTTCATTGGCGCCATGGTTTTCGTGTTCTACCTCTTCACTCCCGCCCCCGTCCTCTTCCACCGCGCCGCCCTCGACCGCATCGGCGCCCGCCCCGAATTCTCGGCCGTCGAAACCCGCTACCAGGCCGCCTTCGACGCCCGCCGCGCCGCCGCCGTCGCATTGCTCGATGCCCGCCGCGCCCATGACCCCGCCGCCGAATCCAGCCAGAAAGCCGCCTTCCGCGCCGCCCAGCGCGAAATCGACGCCGCCCGCACCGATGCCAACCAGCTCGTCGAATCCTCCGGCGGCGAGCCCGGCTTCCGCGACACCAACTACATCTTCCTTTCCTTCGTCACCCGCTACATGCCCGCCGGCCTGGTCGGCCTCGTCATCGCCGTCATCTTCGCCGCCACCATGTCCGCCAGTTCCGGCGAAATCAACTCGCTCGCCACCGTCACCGTGGTCGACCTCTACCGCCGTCACTGGCACCCCGGCGCCACCGACCGCCACTATGTCGCCGCTTCCCGCTGGGCCACTCTCTTCTGGGGCATCTGGGCCGTCGCCTTCGCCGGATGGGTCCACCGCCTCGGCCCCCTCATCGTTGCCGTCAACAAAGTGGGCTCGCTCTTCTACGGCTCCCTGCTCGGCTGTTTCGTCCTGGCCCTATTCTTCCCCCGCGTCCGCGGCACCGCCGCGTTCATCGGCACGCTAGCCGGCGAAGCCGCCATCCTCGCGACCGCCGTCTTCACCGATATCTCCTGGCTCTGGTACAACGTCGTCGGCAGCCTTGTAGTAGTCGTCACGGCGCTAACCGTCACTGCCGCCACCCGCGACGACGCCCCAGCCACGTCCTAACCGCCGGGCAGTGTTCCCATACACCGCCACCTGTGTTTCCCGCTCCCACCCCCAAGTTCCCTCCCCCTGCAGCCCCCTGCCCGCCCGCTCCTTTTCTTATCTGTGTTCATCTGTGGCCCAAAAAGTTTTGAAAAGCGCCGTCCCGTGCCAGCACAAAACCCATTAGCCACCGATAAACACCGATGAACACCGATAAGCCATCCCCCGGCTACTGCGACTCCCTCACCGAGCGCATCCTCGCCGCCGTCTTCGAAGTCTCCAACACCCTCGGCGCCGGTTTCCTCGAGAAAGTCCATGAACGCGCCCTTCTACACGAACTAACCCTCCGCCGCATTCCAGCCACCACCCAGACTTCCTTAGCCGTCACCTACAAAGGCCACCTCGTCGGCGAGTTCTTCGCGGACATCCTCGTCGACAACGTACTGGTAATCGAAGTGAAATGCGTGGACCGTCTCGCACCCGTCCACACAGCGCAATGCCTCAACTACCTTCGATCCTCGGGCCGCGGCTTCGGTCTCCCCGAATCGCCATTGAACTAAACCGCTTCGCGGTATTCAAACCACGCGAGACATGTGTTCAGGGTAGAGGCTGTGATTCGGGCGAAGAGACACAGCGGCCCGAAGAGTAGGGGGCTAGGAAAAGATCTCTCGCCAAGCCGCCAAGCGCGCCAAGAAGCTTCCACCCGGCATTGGCTTGGCGCGAGGCTCCTTGACAAACTGGATTCAGGTTTATTCCCCAATAGACCAAATCCATTTCTCAAGGAGCCATCGCATGACACCGCTTCGTCGCCGCATGTTCGAAGACATGCAGTTACGCAATCTCTGCCCCGAAACCCAGAGAAACTACGTCCACCACATTTCCGGGCTGGGCCGGTTCTATCAGACCAGTCCCGAACACCTCAGCCTGGAAGAACTCCGCGAATATCAATTGTACTTGGTCAACGAACGCCGTTTGTCCCCGGACGCCGTCAATCAGTTCGTGTCCGCCGCGAAATTCCTCTACCAGGTCACTCTGGAAACGCCCTGGCCGGACGGCGCGCTGCCGCGATGCCGCGTTCCACACAGACTGCCGGTAGTCCTGAGCGCAACCGAGGTCTCTGAGTTTTTCCAGCATGTCTGCACGATTCGCTATCGCGCCGCGTTGATGACCGCCTATGGAGCCGGCCTGCGCGTCTCCGAGGTCGTGGCGCTGCAAGTGGGCGACGTCGATTCCCGGCGCATGCTCATCCGCGTACGGCAGGGCAAAGGCAAGAAGGACCGCTATGCCATGCTCTCCCCCCGCCTGCTGGAAGCGCTGCGCTGCTGGTGGCGTTCCTGGCATCCCGCCGGACAGCGGCAGAATGCCTCGCCCGAGGACTGGCTGTTCCCCGGATGGCGCAAGGGCCGCCACATGAACACCGAGTCGCTGCAAACCGCCTGCCGGGAAGCGGCGCGCGCGGCGGGCCTCGACAAACGCGTCACGGTTCACACCCTGCGCCACAGCTTCGCCACCCACATGCTGGAAAACGGCACCGAACTGCGCGTCATTCAGGCGCTGCTCGGCCACTCCAGCATCGATACCACGGCGCTCTATGCGGCCGTTTCTCCCAATGCCGTCGCCATGGCCGTCAGCCCGCTCGACCGGCTCGGGCATCCGCCCCAAGCCAAGACAAAACGCACGGCCTCCCGCTGAGCGGCCATGCCGCCGCCAGCCCTGGAACTGGCCGGCATCTTTCGACAATACGGCCCCGCCTACCGGCAGGCTCATAAACTGCCCCTGCATCAGCATCGATTGATGCGGGCCATCGAGACCTGCCGCACCCCGGCGTTGGGCGGTTCCATCGAATGGTGCGACCACTGCCAACACACCCACATTCAGTACCGCTCCTGCCGCAACCGGCATTGCCCGAAATGCCAGGGAGCGGCACGCGCCAAATGGCTGGAGAGCCGGAAGACCGAACTCTTGCCCGTGGAGTACTTCCATGTGGTCTTTACGGTCCCCGAACCAGTCGCCAACATCGCCTTCTACAACAAGGAAGCCGTCTATGACATCCTCTTCCGCGCCACCGCCCGGACGCTGCTGACCATCGCCGGCGACCCCCAACGTCTGGGCGTGGAAATCGGCTTCTTCGCGGTGCTGCATAGCTGGGGTCAGAACCTGCATTTTCATCCGCACCTGCACTGCGTAGTCCCCGGCGGCGGATTATCCCCCGATGGGGAACGATGGATCGCCGCCCGCCGCAAATTCCTTCTGCCGGTGAAGGTCCTCAGCCGCCTTTTCCGCCGCTTATTGCTGGAAGCCCTACAGAGGGCTTACGCCGGGGGCAAACTGCAATTCTTCGGCAGCCTGGAAACGCTACGCGACCCCGCCGCTTTCGCCCGCTTCCTGGCTCCTCTCAAGAAAATGGAATGGGTGGTTTATGCCAAGGCCCCCTTTGGCGGACCACGACACGTGCTGGAGTATCTCGGCCGCTACACCCATCGCGTGGCCATTTCCAACCGCCGCCTGTTGGCGCTGGAACACGGCCAGGTCTCCTTTCAGTGGAAAGACTACCGGGACGCGCGGCAGCAGCAGAAGGTGATGACCGTCTCCGCCGAGGAGTTCATCCGCCGCTTCCTACAACACGCTTTGCCATCCGGCCTGCAACGCATCCGATACTACGGCTTCCTGGCCAACTGCCACCGCGCCGGCAGGCTGGATCTATGCCGGCAGTTGCTGGCTACTCCCTACTCCGGCCTGCTGCCGCGTCCCGCCGAGGTCCGCGACTTCTATGCGGCAATCGCCGGCCACAATCCCCGGCTTTGCCCGCACTGCGGGATCGGAATCCTCTCGCGCATCCTCGTCCTTCCCGGCCACGGCTCGACTCCGCTGCGTCAGGACAGCTCATGAGGCGCACCCGCCGAGGTCCGCGATCACGGCCGCCCTGTCTTCCTGGCATGGCACACTCTCCGTCCGTCCTACCGCCGCCAGAAGCCACCCCCAGACCCGTCCCCAGGCTCCCATCCCCCCGCCCAGCGCCCGATCCGCACGCTATCGCTACTCGGCGGTCATCACCGCACCCCACCACGCCCGTCCAAAGCCGCTTCCCGATCCTTGCGGAAGCCCCCAGTTTCCACCCCAGCGCCAAACAAAACCCATTAAAACCCCGGCCTCGCACTGCGGTTTAGTTCACCGCACGGTTTACTCGATTCCGCGGCGTTCAGCTCCATCTCGCTCTCCGGATTCCCGGCGCCGCGGAACCGAGCAAACCTCTCTCAGTCACACCCCTCCCGCCGAAATAACTCCTTTCCCCTCACCATCCCGCCCGCCCCAATTTCAGACTCCACCCCCTCCCCGTGCTACTCCTCAAATCGGAGGTCTCCATGTCTCGCACCACCACCAAAACGAAACGTCCCGCATCCCCCGCCGCACTAACCGCCAACCGCGCCAACGCCACCCATTCCACCGGCCCCCGCACCCCCGAGGGCAAGGCCCGCTCCGCCCAGAACTCCCGCCGCCACGGCTTCTCCACCGCCTGCTTCAACGTCATCCGCCTCGAAGACCTCCACGAGGTCGCCCATCTCCGCGCCGACCTCATCGCCGTCTACCAGCCCGCCAACTCCCAGGAAGCTTTCGCCCTCGAGCGCATGGCCGTCGCCCAGCAGACCATCCGCCGCGCCGCCCGCCTCGAAGCCGGCCTCTTCACCAACTGCCTCAACGAGGCCCTCAACGTCGCCACTGACGAACCCTTCCTCCCCATGAACCAGCAGCTCGCCGGCGACGGCGACATCGAAATCGCCCGCGCCCAGAACCGCAATTTCCTCCTCGCCGAAGGCTTCCACCGCGTTACCCGGCAGTCCAATGCCTGGCCCCTGTTCCTCCGCTACCAGGCCCAGGCCGAGCGCCTCTACCGCCGCGCCCTCGAGGATTTCGACCGCCTCAAGGCCCTCCGCGGTGAATTACCGAACGAACCCATTTCCGACCCTGAACCCGAAGAAAACCCTGACCCTTACGTCCAATCCGAATCGAACCCGTTCCAGACCCAAAACACCGCCCCACCCCAGCCCCAACCCGCACCCCCGCCAAGCCCAGCACCCCAATCCGCGGCCCGCTGCCGCCGCGCCCCCAGGCGCCATTTGCAGCCGCTCCAGCTCCCTGTTACCATGGAAAGGTCCCTCACGGTGGGTGTAGCTCAGCTTGGTAGAGCGCCGGATTGTGGTTCCGGTGGTCGAGGGTTCGAATCCCTCCACCCACCCCATCCCTCTCCCGCTCAACATCTTCCACGCTCCCCACGTCCCCTCACCAGCCCCGCGACCCGTCCGCCTCAATTCCTCCCGCGCTGCGCCGTCCAGTTTCAGAAAACGCTAGTCCCTGATGAAACATACCCGCACAGCCGCTGCACGATAGCCCAGTACTCACATTTATGTTCCGCCCGAGTAATCCCCAAGACTCCTTGTAGATGGGCTTAACGGATTGATAAAGAAAAGCTTACAAGGTACCCCTGCACCTGTCCAGGAGGCTCTCAAGAGTTCCCTGCCGCAAGTTTGGAAATGTGCTAGCGTATGAAAAAGAAGTGGTCCGCGGCGCTGTGCCTACCCGCCGGTGGATCGCAGGGCGATAGTTTTTGTCCGGATAGTCCGCTTCAGGAGGTTTTCATGATGAAGTTTCGTTTCCTGCTCGGGTTGGCGCTCGCCACTCAGCTAACCGTGTTTTCCCAGGAGTACCGCGGCACCGTCGGCGGCTCCGTAACCGACCCCTCGGGTGCCATCGTCGCGGGCGCCAAGGTCACCGTCACCGAAACCCAGACCGGCACCAAGGTCGATACCGTCTCCGATAACGCCGGTCTCTACGCCGCGCCGTTCCTCACACCCGGCGACTATTCCATCGCCGCAAAAGTGACGGGGTTTAAGGAGTCCGTTCGCAAAGGCGTCCATCTCGGCGCTGGCGAACGCCTGGTGATCGACCTTCGCCTGGAAGTCGGAGATACCACCACCGCCGTCGAGGTCACCGCCGACGCCAGCATTCTCAACACCGAAAACGCCTCCGCCGGGCAGGCCATCGCCACCGCCCAGGTCGAGGACCTCCCGCTCAACGGCGGCACTCCCCTCGCCCTTGCCTCGCTCACCCTCGGAGTCATCGGCACCGGCCAACCCGGTCTCATCCATCCCTTCGATTCCGCCGGCGCCGCCGGTTGGAGCGTCGGTGGCGGCTACGCCCAAACCAGCGAGTTGCTTGTCGACGGATCCCCCGATGCCACCTGGGATGGCCGCCTCGCCTACAGCTTGCCCAAAGACGCCGTCGAGGAAGTCCGCGTCAAGGCCTTCGATTCCGACGCCTCCTACGGCCACACCGGCGGCGGTACCCTCAACCAGATCATGAAGACCGGCACCAACTCCGTCAGGGGCACGGTGTATGAGCAGGTCCAACCCAACACTCTTACCGCCAACAATTTCTTCAATAACGCCAAGGGCACGCCCCGCCCCGTCACCCATTACAACCAGTACGGTGTCACTGCCGGCGGCCCCATGTACATCCCCAAGGTCTTCGACGGCCGCAACAAGCTCTTCTGGTTCTTCGCCTATGAGGGCCTGAAGGACAGCAACCCCAACCCCACCCTCACCACCGTCCCCACCGACGCCGAACGGCAGGGCGATTTCTCCCAAGTCCTGGCCCTCGACAAGACTGCTCTCTACGATCCCTATTCCACCGCCACCACCGGCACCACCACCACCCGTACCGCCTTCCCCAATAACGTCATCCCGAAGACGGAGCTAAACCCCGTCGCGCTGGCCTACTTACAGTTCTATCCCGAACCTAACGTCGCCGCCGTCCGCCCCGATGGTTACCAGAACTTCAACAGCACCACTCCCACCAATGACGACTACAACAACCAGCTAGGCCGCCTCGATTACAACATGACCGACCGCAGCCGCATCTTCTTCGATATCCGCCGCACCGGCTACTCCCAAAGTAAGAACGATTACTTCAACAACGTTTCCCAAGGTTCCCTACTCTTCCGTAATAACTGGGGCGGTACCGTCGACGAAGTCTTCACCATCAATCCCACCAACGTGCTCGACGTCCGCGCCAACTTCTCGCGCATGGCGGAGGTCCACTCCAGCCCCAGCCAGGGCTTCAATCCAACCTCCCTCGGCTTCCCTTCCTACATCGCCGGCAACGCCGAGTACTTGCAAATCCCCGTCATTGCCTTTGCCTCCGCCACCAACTTCCAGGGCATGGGCTATTCCGGCACCGGCGCCGCATCCAATAGTAATCTGCCCTCCCAGTCCGCCCAGCTCATGGGCAGCCTGAACCGTATCATGGGCAAACACAACTTGAAAATCGGCATGGACGCGCGCCAGTACCGCTTAAATACTTATACCGTCGGCAACGCCACCGGTAACTTCAGCTTCAGCGGCAATACCTGGGTCCGCTCGGCTGCCACCGGGGCATCCACCACCACCGTCCTCGGCCAGGATTTCTCCGAGTTTATGCTGGGCCTTCCCACTTCCGGTTCCTACGATCTCTCCACCTACGGTTCCTGGTATAGTTACTACCTCGCCCCGTTCATCCAGGACGATTGGAGAGTCAAGCCCAACCTCACCATCAGCCTCGGCGTCCGCTATGACTGGAACGGCCCCTACCACGAAAAGTGGGGCCGGACCGTCAATGGCTTCGATACCACCGATCCCAATCCCCTCCAGACCGCGGCCCAAGCCGCCTATGCCAAGGCGCCCATCGCCGCGCTTCCCGCCAGTGCCTTCAACGTCCCCGGCGGTCTGACTTTCGCCACGCCTGGTAAGAACGCCGTCTACCAGAACGAGTCCCACATCGTCAGCCCCCGCGCCGGCATCGCCTGGACCCCCGACGCCCTCCACGGCCGCACCGTCTTCCGCGCCGGATTTGGCATCTTCACCAGCCCCGTCACCATCTCCCAGTTCGCCCTAAGTGGCACTTACTCCACCAACCCGTTCGTCAATCAGGCCGGTTATAGCGCCACCACCACGCTCACCGCTCCCGCTTCCAACTCCGCCGTCCCCGCCGGCACTCCCACGCTGAGCAATCCGTTCCCCAACGGTTTTACCCCGCCCGTCGGCGCCGCCGCCGGCCTGCTGACCGCCGCCGGCGGAAACGTGGCCTTCATCAATCCTCAAATGAAGACCCCCTACTCCTCGCGCTGGAACGTTGGAGTGCAGCACTCCCTCACTTCCACTACCGTGCTCGAAATCCTCTACATCGGCAACCACTCCCTACACGCTCCGGTCGCCGCCACCCAACTCAATGGCATCCCGCGCCAGTATCTCAGCACCTCTCCTTTCAACGATCCCAGCGTCGCCTACCTCAATACCTCGGTTGCCAATCCCCTGTACGGACTCGGCACCGCCACCGGCAGTTCCTTCGCCTCCAAAGTTATCGAGGCCCAGCTTCTGGCCCGCTTCCCCGAGTTCCCCGTCGGCGACAGCATCTCCGGCTGGAACGGCAGCGGCGGCGTTTTAGAAGAGAACGAGAGCATCGGCAGTTCCGCTTTCCAGAGCCTCAACATCGGTGTCCGCGGCAAACTTGCCAAGAACCTCTCCTTGAACGTCAACTTCATTGAGAGCAAGTTGACCGAACGCGACTCCTGGCTCAACGATTCCGATCCCGGTCTCGAACGCCGCGTCTCCCCCAGCGATCATCCCACCCGCTTCGTGACTACGCTTAGCTACAATCTGCCGTTCCATTTCAAGTCTCATCTGGCAGATACGCTGGCCGGCGGCTGGCTCATCAACGCCGTATTCACCTATCAGACCGGCGCCCCCCTGCTCTGGGCCAATGGCAGCACCACCAGCCCCGGCGATTATCTCTACTTCGGCGCCCCGATCAACCTCGATAACCGCCAAGTCAACGGCACCGCGTTCGACGTCACGGCCTTCGATACCAAGAGCGCCGACGCCTACAACTTCCACATCCGCACCCTCCCGACCACCTACAACGCTCTGCGCCAGGACGGCATCAACCAGTTCGACACGTCCATCCTGAAGCGCTTCAAGATCGACGAGCGCCGCAACTTCGAATTGCGCGGCGAGTTTTACAACCTACCCAACCACGCCGTCTTCGGCGCTCCCAACGTAACCGCCAGCAGCTCGGGATTCGGCACCATCACCGCCACGTCCAACCTGGCTCGCACCGTCCAACTGGTGGCCCGCCTCTACTGGTAGTCCGCTCACACAGCAGCCGGCCCTCCGGGATTCTCCCGATGGGCCGGCTTCTTACCTCTCCCGAGCCATCGCCAGTCGCCCCCGCCCCCCAGCCGCCGCTCCCAGCCGGACCTCCGTCGCCGCCCCGCCGCCATCCCCCCGCCGGACCCCCAGCAGCCGTTGCCCCAACCGCCATCCCCCCCGCCGGACCCCCGCCGCCGCTCCCCCCACCGGATGGCATCTCACCTGCTTCACCCCTCAATCGAATGCAAGTTTCTGTGGATAAAGGCCTCTCATGTCGCGTGTAGACGCAGAGTTGGGGGATATTGCCCAAAAGAGCGCGCGCAAACCACACGCTTTCCTGGCCGGGCTGACCGAAGCCCAACTGGCCCGCGTTCTCTCGCTGGGCCAAGAAGTGACCATTCCCGAGGGCGAGTTGGTCCTGCACAACGGCCAGCGGTCCACCTGCTGTTACCTGGTCCTCAGTGGCAGCGTGGCCGTGGCACTCGCCACCCCTCGCCTCACAGTTTGCGTCCAGGTGGTTGGGCCCGGCGAAATGTTCGGTTGGTCTGCCCTGTTGCACGGACAGGACACTATCTTTCAGGTTCGTGCCCGCGAACTCACCACCGCCCTGCGCATCGAAGGCTCCGCATTGTGGAAGTGCTGCCAGGCGGAACCCGAACTGGGCGTCGAGTTGCTCCACCGCTTCCTGCGGGTGGTCTCCGAGCGGGTGCGCGCCACCGAAACGGTATTCGCGGAGTGGTGCGGGGTGCGGGTCTGAGCTCCTGGCCCGATAGAGCCATATCCTTCGTAGATTTGAGACTCCGGGATTCCACTGAGTTGTGCCCGCCAGTGCCTACTATGTACACACGGATACCGCCGGATACGGACGCCCCCGCAGCACACCTTTAGGCTACAACGTATTTCAAAATGTGTGGCTTGCGTCCGTTTCACGCCCCGGATTCCATCTCAGTCCCGGTGAATGCGATCCAAAAGTCCCCCTTTTGTTTTTGCAAAAAATATGAGACGCTTGGAATAGCCAGACACCAATTAATGAAGCTCCCAACCGAGCTGGGGTTGTGAGCGGGAAGACACCCATGCTTCCACAGTTCTTGTTACCGGAAACCACGATCCGCGAGGCTGGAGCCGGACCGAATCTGCCTCTTGGCGATTACGGGGGCGGAACCTTGATTCTTACTCTCGGAATCACGCGGATTATCGAACAGGAAAGCATCGACCTCTCCATTTGGGGTTCGGCCGATGGAACGGAATGGGGGTCCAAACCCCTGGTCTCGTTCCCGCAGAAATTTTACTGCGGCACTTACCAGATCCTGCTTGACCTCTCTAACCAAACGAATATCGAGTATCTGCAGGTGAAGTGGCAGGTGAACCGTTGGGGTAAGGGCAACCCCAAGCCGTTATTCGGCGTTTACCTATTCGTGCAGGAGATGGCCGAGGAGTTGGCAATCGGAGCGTAGCGGCACGCCGTGTGTACCCCACCCAATAGAAGACGATGACATCTGAAATCCGGTCTGCCTCCCGGGCCGCCTCGGTGTTGCTGCCAGCTACATCCGCGCTCTGTGCGCAGACGCCAGCCCTCGGGACCGTGGAAGGCACTGTCACCGACGCCGCCTCCGGCAAGCCGCTGCCCGGCGCGCGCATCAAGCTCAGCACCCAGCGCGCCGGCGACCAGCATTTCTCCGAGGCCGATAATCAGGGCCGCTTCCACGTCGAGGGGATCGACTTGGCGACCCATTACCTCACCGCCCAATACCCCGGCTACATGAACCCCGGCTCCACGCCTACCGCGGAAGCCTACTCCACGCAAGCGGCGCTTTCCGCGGCCAATACCCACGTGGAGTTGCAAGTGCGCCTGCAGGCCTACGCCGTGCTGAGCGGCCGCGTCACCGACGCGGTGGGCGCACCAGCGGAAGGAATCCGGGTCGATTTACTGGTGCGGCGGCCCGCAAACCCGTCCGCCAGACCGGCTGCGCCACCGAGGATAATGGCCGGCGAGGACGTTTGGCTGGCGGCGGGCGGCAATGTGCCGCTGCGGTTCGGGTTCGCGGGAAGTACGGCGTTCTAGATGGAGAACTCCCGCTTCCACTTGCCAAAGGGGCCCGGTGCTGTGGAACAATAATCCTTGGGGCGAGGGCCTATGCGGATACGGGTACTGGGGATAGTTCTGGCCGGGGGAAAGGGAACGCGCCTCCATCCACTGACGCGGGAGCGGGCCAAGCCGGCCGTGCCGTTCGGTGGGAAGTACCGGATCATCGACTTCGTCCTCAGCAACTTCATCAACTCGGGGCTGTGCTCGGTGTACGTGCTGACCCAGTTCCGCAGCCAGTCGCTGCTGCAGCATCTCAGCGAAGGGTGGCAGTTGGGCGGGCTGCTGAAATCGCAGTTCGTGATCCCCGTGCCGGCGCAGATGCGGTCGGGAGAAATCTGGTACCAGGGGACGGCGGACGCCATCTACCAGAACATCAACCTGGTGGAGCAATCCGACCCGCACGTGGTGGCGATTTTCGGCGGCGATCACATCTACCGCATGAACGTCACCAACATGATCGAGTACCACGTGGAGAAGAGCGCCGAGGTCACGGTGGCGGCCGTTCCGGTGGAGAAGAAGTACGCCTCGGATTTCGGGGTGATCGAAGCGGCCGGCGATGGCCGCATCATGGCCTTCCACGAGAAGAACCCGGACGCGCCCACCCTGCCCGGCGACCCCGAGCGGGTGTACGCCTCGATGGGCAATTACATTTTCAGCACGCGAACGCTGCTGCGCCTGCTGCACGACGACGCGGCGGACGAAAGCAGCAACCACGATTTCGGCGGAGACGTTCTGCCGAAGCTGGCGGGGCGCGCGCAGGTTTACGCGTACAACTTCCACACCAACCGGATCCCCGGCGAGCCCGCGGACTCGGTGCCATACTGGCGCGACGTGGGAACCATCGACGCCTACTACGAGGCCAACATGGATTTGCGCTCGGTAACCCCGGCGCTCAACCTATATAACCGGGAGTGGCCGTTGCGGACCGCGAGTTATCCCGACCCGCCGGCCAAGTTCGCCTTCGACGACGAGAACCGGCGCGGTCACGCCATCGATACCATCGTCTCCGGCGGGTGCATTCTGTCCGGAGGAACGGTGCGGGATTCGGTTCTGAGCCGCAACGTCCGGGTGCACACGGGCGCGGAATTGGACCAGTGCGTGATCCTGGACAACTGCGACATAGGGCGGCGGGCGCGGCTGCGGCGGGTGGTGCTGGACAAGAATGTGCGGATCCCCGAGGATGCGGAGATCGGCTTCGACCGGGCGCGCGATAGCCGCCACTACCACGTCACCGAGAGCGGCCTGGTGGTGATCGGCGGCGGACGCACGCCGGTGGACCTGTCGGGCGTGGTGGTGTAGCCCTGGAACAACGGATCTTCGCTTGGATCGCGCAGTACGGTTACGCGGGCATCTTCGGCCTGCTGGTGTTCGGCATCGTGGGGTTGCCGGTGCCGGACGAGACGCTGCTGACCTTCACCGGATACCTGGTGCACAAGGGGACGCTATCGGCGCCGCTGGCGTTTGCGGCCGCGCTGGCGGGAAGCGGCTGCGGCATCACCATCAGCTACTGGCTGGGGCGGACTTTCGGGCTGGGGCTGATTCACCGCTACGGGCGGTACGTGCGCATCCGCGAAGAGCATGTGGAGAAGGCCCACGACTGGTTCCGGCGCCGGGGCCGTTGGGGGCTGACGATCGGCTACTTCGTTCCGGGCGTGCGCCACTTCACGGCGTACGCGGCGGGGATGAGCGCGCTCGAGCCGCCGCAGTTCGCGCTATTCGCCTACAGCGGAGCGGTGCTGTGGGTGACTACCTTTATCACGTTGGGCTACTTCCTGGGCGAGCGGTGGAAAGCGGTGCTGGAAGCGATTCACCGCTACGCGGTGGAAGCGACGGTGGCGGGGTGTGTAGTGGCAGCGGCAGTGGTGGCGGCGAGGTGGTGGTGGACGAAAAAGCGGGTGAAGCCGTGTTAGCCGGCGCCGCCGTCGCGGTCGCGGTTGTTGCTTTCGCGCAACAGAATGCCAGCACCGTTTCCTTGTCCGGCACGGTCATGAACAAGGCCACTGGCGCGGCGGTACCGTTTGCAAGGGTGATGTTGGCGCCGGAGGGCAGCGAGGTGGTCGCCGATGTGAGCGGCGCTTTCCAGTTCCGGGAAGTGGAACCCGGCGAGCATTTCGTCAGAGCCAGCAAGACCGGATTTACGATGGCCGCGGGGCACGAAGGCGGTTACCCGGTTTCGTTAAGCGCTTCGCGCGATAAGTTCCCGCTTTGGCTGGAGCCGCTGTCTTCGATTCGGGGCCGGATCGTGGACGACGATGGCGAGCCCGTGGAGGGTGCGACGGTAGCCGCGGTGCAGTCGAGGATCGACGACGGGCGGCGGCGGAACCGAATGGTGAGCAACCTGGCCGTGACCAATGACCGTGGAGAGTATCGACTCCCATTGCTGGGTGCGGGACGGTACCTGGTCAAGGCCAGTCCGAAGTTTTCGCAGCAGCCTTACTATGGGGACAGCGCTCCGTCGCCCGGCGCCTGGGAAAGTTTCGGGCCGGTGTATTGGGGCGGGTCGCGGGACGCGGCGGGGGCGTCGGCGATTCAACTCCAGCCGGGCTCGGAGGCTCGCGCGGATTTTCAGGTGACGATGCGGGCAGGACACAGTATCCGCGGGCGGATCGCGAATCTCAGACCGCACGCCACGGCGGACTTGCAGTTGTCGAGTGGGGATGACGACCTGGGCATGAGCAACAGCTCGCTGGAACTGGTGACCGGCCGGTTCGAGATTCACGGCGTTGCGGACGGGGCATACCGGCTGCGAGCGTACCAGCTTGATGACGGAGGCCATTTGGCGTTCGCCGAACGCGAAGTGGTGGTGAGCGGCCACGATATCGAGGGCATCACGGTTACGCTGGAACCCGCTCCGGCGATTAAGGGCAAGGTGCGCGTGGAAGGGACATGGGAAGAGCGAGGGCCGGCTGTTGTCGCGTATCTGGAGCCACAAGACGCATTCCTCGCGTTAAAAGAAGGACAGCGCCATCTGAGTTCGAGCGAGGTGGTGGACGGGGCATTTGAAGTTCCTTCCGCAGTTCCCGGCAGATACTGGATCGACTTGATAGCCTTGGATGGCCTTTACGTAAGCAGCGCGCGCGCGGGGGAGACTGACCTTTACGAACGTGCTTCCGGGCCGGTATAAGTTGGTGGTGGGCGACCTGAAGAGCACTTACGCGACCAGCAAATGGATCGAGGTTGGATCTGAAGACGTGACAGTAACACTGCCGTTCCCCAACCCGCCCGATGTAACCGCCAAGGTGCGGGTGGTGGATGGCGAATCGAAGTTGCTGCAGAAGGCATATCTCGCAGTGAACGCCGTTGGGGGAGCGGGCGACAACAGCCGGCCTCTGGGGCCGGATGGGACGGCGGCATTTCCCGCCATGGCCGCGGGGCGATACACCGTCACGTTAGTCGCACCGCGGCTTTACATGAAGAGCGTGACCGCGAGGAATGCCCGCGTGGCGGACGGCTTGGTGGACCTGCCAGAGAGCGGGCCGGTGCAACTGGAGATTGTGGCCGCGGGCGATGGCGCCCACGTGCGGGGCAAGGTTCGGGCCGGGGACAAGCCGGTGGCCGGTGCGCTGGTGATACTAGCCCCGAGCCGTCAGTCCCCGAATTTGTACGACTACCACGGGTACGTATCCGACAGCGACGGCACATTCAAGTTTACTGGCGTCAAGCCGGGTGACTACACTCTCTTCGCGACGACTGACCAGGATCTCGAGTATGGGAACCCGGACGCAATCGCGAAGTACTTGGCTGCCGGAAAGCGGCTGAAGGCGGAGCCGAATGGAACGGTTGAGTTGCAGATTGAGCCGGCGAATCCGTAACCGGGCTACCAGGGGGGAACGTCCACAGCGCCAAGCTGGGCGAGTTGGCAGCCTGCCCCACATCAGAGTGGGAGTGGCGGTTTCACCCAGTTGGGTGAGGCAAATTGCGCGTTCTTACCAATACTGACCCGATTTGTCCCGATTTGGGGCGGTCCGGAATGTGGTGCTCGGTGTGCTTGCTCTTTGAAACGAATTACTAATATGCAACTTACAAGAGCCGCAGACTACGCCGTCCGCGTGCTGATTCACCTGGCGGGGCAGCCAGCACACACACGGGCGAGCCGCGCCGGGTTGGCGGAAGCGGCGGACTGTCCGGAGCAATTCCTTTCGAAGGTCCTGCAGAGCTTGACGCGCGCGGGATTGGTGGTATCACACCGGGGGAATACCGGAGGGTTCGAACTGCCGGCTTCGCGGCTGGATGCGTCGTTGCTGGAAGTGGTGGAGGCGATTGAGGGCCCGGTGCGGTTGAATCTGTGCCTGACGGCGGATCAGTCCTGCGAGAGACAGGCGGGTTGCCCGGCCCACCCGGTTTGGGAGGAAGCGCAAACGGCCATGTTTGAAGTGTTGCGGAAGTGCACGCTTCGGGACCTGGCCAATGGCGCGGCGAAGGGGAACGGGAACGGCGGATCGCTCACGCACGCGTGAGGCGGCGGCGCTTCCAGAGGGCGGGCATCGACGGCAGGCCCAGCCCAAACAACGCCCAGGTTGAGGGCTCCGGCGTGCCGGTATCGGCGAACTGAAGATACTCGGGAGTGATGAGGCCGGGGTAGGTCACCAGATCCGCCAGTTGGTTTTCCGAGGAATCGAAGGTGGCGGCAACTGAGGCGGTGATGCGAACGAAGGTTCCGCTGGATGTGCCGGCGGCATGGAGGGCGCCGTCGGGGCCGAGGTTTCGAGGGTGCCGGAGGGTGGCGCGGGAGGGCGATTTCCGCTCGGCAGGCGGGTTAACAACCCGCCGCAGGCTGACAGCCTGCCCCACATGGCGGCCAGCCGCACCGTCTCGCGGCGCACGGGCACGGCGCCATAGCTGTCATGGGATTGTGCGGGCCGCCGGCCCGTGGGCACTCGCTAACGCGCGGTTCCGTGTGCCGTGCCATGAACCGCAAGCGTGAATGCGCGGCCCGAAGCGGCTAAGACTCTACTCCGCCGGTCCGCGCAGGTGCTGTTGGGCCACGGTCGATAGGCCGTCGGTTATCTTCACCGGCTTGGATGTCAACTTGATCTGCGCGGGCTTCAGCCCCGGACGGCTGGCGGTTACCGCGATCATGCCGGCGGTGAAGGTGGAACGCAGCGCGACGCGGTTGATGCCGCACTCGGTGTTCAGGTATAGGTTGTTGGTGGAATCCACCTTGCCGCTGTTGTAGCCGCCGCGCCAGACGGCCGGGCCATCGACGGTGAAATCGACCCTGTCGTCGTCGAGGGGGCAACGCTGCCCCTTGGCATCCACCACTTCCACGTCGATGAGCGCGGCGTCCTGCCCGTCGGCTTGCAGCCCCTGCGGACCGGTGATGGGCGTGAGCTTGATGGCCGCGGGCGGCCCGGCGGTGGTCAGTTCCATTTGCGCCACCGGCTTGCCGTCGTTGCGGCCGATGGCCTTCAGGCTGCCCGGGGCAAACTCGACGTTGGGGAAGGCGAAGAGGTACACGCTGGCCGGCTCGGTGGGCATCCCGCCCGCTCTGCCGGCGGCCGGCAATTCGATCGATTCGGCATGGGGCTTCGGGCCTGTCGATTTGCCGTTGACGATCAACTCGACGGTCTGCGTATTGGCAACCACGTAAATGGTCTTGACCACCTTCTTCGCATCCGGACCGGAGGGATAACTCCAATGGCCCAGGATGTGTAAGTCCGGTTTCTCGTTCTGCATCACGCGGTGGGCGAAGTAGATCTGTTTGGGAAGACGGACCGCATCCACCTTACCGCTGACGCGGCAGACTTCGCTCGAATCCTGGCGGCCATCGGCGTCTTCGTCGGTGAAGTAGATAGACGCGTAGCCGCTCCACCTGGAGTGGGCCGGGTCCGGGTTGGAAATGCGGTTGTCCCAGTAAGCCGCGTAACGTTGGACGGCCTTGAGGGCGAAGTTATCGGAGTTGAGTTGCCAAGTGTCGTTGGGACCCTTCTTGAAACCGAGATACGGCGGTGAGAAATCGTCCCAGAAGCGGCGCGCGGCCTCCTCGCGGTAATCCTCGGTTTCGATCAGCGGCGCGCGGTCGCGGCGTTCCGCGCTATATCCGTGGAACATGGAGGCGGGCGTGGAAAGCGCGTCGGTCTGCTTGTCCTGGCCGATCATCACGCCGAAGAACTCGGCGATGTTATTAATGGGCGTGTTGGCCGCGGCGTTATCGTTGCCGCGCGTGCCCATGGCGCGGCCGCCGTCCGGGTCCCACTGTTTGCGCAGGGCCACCATTTGTTGCATGTGGTCCGGCGAGAGCACGTTGTTGCCGGCTTCCCAGAACAGAATGCTGGGACTGTTGCGGAAGTAAATTATGGTGTCGCGCATGACTTCCAGGCGCTGCTCCCACTGGCGTCCGGTGGCGTCGCGTTCCTTGTCGCCGGCGGGGCAGATCTGGACGATGCCGTAACGGTCGGCGGCGGCGGAATCCACGGGTTGCGGCGCCACGTGCATCCAGCGCATGTAGTTGGCGTTATCGTCGCGAATCATCTTCGCCTGGTAATCGTGCAGCCAGTCCGGGTCGGCGCCTCCCAGGCCCGCCCATTCGTTACTGCTGCGCTGGGCGAAGCCTTTCAAGTAAGTGAACTTACCATCGATATACACGCCGCCCTTGCCGGCGCCGCCTTTGAACTCGGTCTTGCGAAACCCGGTAACTACCTTGTTGACGTCCGCCACTTTGCCGTCCACGGTCAAAATGCCGTAGACGCTATACAGGTAGGGATCCTCGGGGCTCCAGAAGCGCGCCGGCTTTAGCGCTCCGGAGGCCGTCAGGAGGGTCTTCTCGCCATCCACCATGTCGACGGAACTGCCGTCGAAACGGGCGGCCACCTGCCCTTTGGCATCCACCAGCACGACCGATAACTCCACCGTGGCGCGGTCTCCGGAGGCATTGCGCACTTCCGAATCCACCGTCACCTCGGCGCTCTTTGCCCCGAGGTTGAAGTTGGCGGCGTGAACGTACACGCCGGTGGTCTCCAGGCCGTAGTACAGCGGCAGCGTCTGATAGATTTTGCCGGTGACATGCAGCCACACGTGCCGGGCGATGCCCCCGTGGTTGGGGTTGAAGTCACTCGAGTTCCATTCGAACTGCGTATCGGTGGAGCGTTCCTTGTAAGTGGCCGAGTTATCCACCCGCACGGCCAACACGTTATCCGCGGCGCCGAAGCGGACCAGGTCCCCGATATCCACGCCGTAGGGAGTCACGCCGTTTTCGTAAGTGCCAACCTGGTGGCCGTTGAGGAATATGTCGCCGGCCTGCCGCATTCCCTCGAATTCCAGGAAGAGCTTACTGGCGGCGAGCCGGGCCGGAAGCTTGAAGTGCTTGCGATACCAGGCCAAACCCTTGTAAGTACCGCGGTCGCCTTCTCTATGGGAAATGAGCTGGCGGAAGGAATCGACGTCGTTGAAAGAATGGGGGAGGCTGATGGATGCCCAGGAGGAGTCGTCGAAGGCGGGCGCTTCGGCGCCGGGCGCGTCCGCGCGAAGGAACTTCCAGTTCAGGTCGAAGTTCATTTTGGCGCGTGGCGAGGCGGGGGGAGCATAGGGCGCCGTCTGCGCCCAGGCAGCCGCTGCGAATAGGGCTGGTGCGATCACGCACAAAACGCGATTCCGTTCGATCGAATCCAGATTCTTCATTGGAAGGCGGCGCTCTCCGAGAAACCCACTGTAGAACGCTTCGCTTCGTTTGACAACTTTTTCGGGCGCGGTTTTCGTGGGGCAGGTTTCCAACCCGAATAGCGCCGGGATCAACCGGGGTGAAGTAGCGAATGAAGGGGCCGTACAGGACCGGAGATCCTCGCTCGGATGGGATTCCAAGTCACATAGCCAGGCTTGGTTCAGGCCGCGGCCGCTTGAGAATATGTGGAAACTTCGGGGGCGGGCTAACAACGCGCCTGGGAGGCCTCGTGCCGTAGCCGGCCAGGCGGACTGGCAGTCCGCCGCAGGCTGACAGCCTGCCCCACATAAGAGCGGTGCGAGAATGAAGACTGCATGGCGGCCGATCCCCACGAAGTCTACTCCCAACTGTTGGCCGGGCGGCGCGCCGAAACCGCGACGCTCGAACGGCGCCACCGCGCCCTGGGATATTGGCGCCTGGCCGCCGCGGCCGCGGGTTGCGGGCTCGCCTGGATGGCGTTCGCCCAGCACGCCCTCTCGCCGGCCTGGGTTCTCGCGCCGCTGGCCGCGTTCATCTCGCTCGCGGTCTTCCACGAACGCCTGCTGCGGCGCACCGAACGCCTGCGCCGCGCCGCGCGGTACTTCGAAAGGGCTCTGGCGCGCCTCGATGGCCAGTGGGCGGGCGCCGGCGAATGCGGCGAGCGCTACCTGGATCCGGCCCACTCCTATGCCCAGGACCTGGACCTGTTCGGCCGCGGCTCGCTGTTCGAACTGCTCTCCTCGGCGCGCACCCATGTGGGCGAGGACACGCTGGCGCGTTGGCTGCTGGCGCCCGCCGCGCCGGAAACGGTGCGCGAGCGCCAGCAGGCCGCAGCCGAATTGCGCGAGCGCCTGGACCTGCGCGAGTCGCTCGCCGTGGTGGCCGAAGAAGCCCGCACCGGTGTGGACCCGGTGGCCCTGGCCGCCTGGGGCGAAGGCCGCGGCCCGGCTCTCGATACGCGCCGGATGCTGGTGCAGGTGCGCATTCTGGCGGGGTTTGGCGTGCTGGCGGCGGGGGCAGCCATGGCGCTGGCGGCCGCGGCGTCGGGCGCCGCGCACCTCTCCGATGGCGCATTCGCACTGCTGCGCGACGGGCTGCTGGTGGTGCTGGCGGTCAACGGCTACTACCTTTACAGCCGCCACAAGCTGCTTTCCGCGGTGGTCTCGGCCGTGGAAGAAGCCGCGCACGAGCTGGGCCTGCTCTCGGAAGTGCTGTTCACGCTGGAGCGGGAAACGTTCCGCTGCCCGCTGCTCACGCGGTTGCGCGCCTCGCTCGATGCCGATGGCGGGCCGCCCTCGCGCCACCTGGCGCGGTTGAAGCGCCTGGTGGAATACCTCGACTCGCGCGACAACGTCTTCGTGCGCGTAGCCGAGGTTTTCATCCTGTGGACGCCGCACTGGGCGCTGCAAGTGGAGGAGTGGCGCAGGCGCAGCGGCCCCGCCGTGCGGCGATGGCTGGATGCCACGGGCGAAATCGAAGCGCTCTCGTCGCTGGCCAGCCACGCCTTCGAGCACCCCGGCGACATTTTCCCGGAATTGGCGGAAGGCCCCGCGCCCTGGCTTCACGCCGAACAGGTGGCGCACCCGCTGCTGCCGGAGGCGAGCGCGGTGCGCAACGATGTGTCGCTTGGCCCGCCGCGTCTGCTGGTGGTCAGCGGCTCCAACATGTCCGGCAAGAGCACGCTGCTGCGCACGCTGGGCGCCAACGTGGTGCTGGCGCAAGCGGGCGCGCCGGTGCGCGCACGGCGCATGACGCTCGGGCCGCTGGCGGTGGGCGCGTCCATCCGCATCACGGATTCGCTGCAAGGCGGCGTCTCGCGCTTCTACGCCGAACTGCTGCGCCTGCGCCAGATCGTGGACCTCGCGGCGGGCCCGCTGCCGGTGCTATTCCTCATCGACGAGTTCTTTCACGGCACCAACTCGCACGACCGGCGGATGGGCGCCGAAGCCCTGGTGCGCGGCCTGCTGCAGCGCGGCGCCCGCGGCCTGGTCACCACCCACGACCTGGCGCTGGCGGAGATCGTGGAATCGCTGGATGGGCAAGGCGCCAACGTGCACTTCGAGGATCGCCTGGAAAACGGGCAGATCCGCTTCGACTACGTCATGCGGCCGGGAGTGGTGCGCAAGAGCAACGCCCTCGAGCTGATGCGGTCGCTGGGGCTCGACATATGACCGCCGCCGAGGTTCGCGAGCTGGCGCAGCGCTGCGGCTTCGAACTGGCGGGAATCACCCCTGCCCTGCCGCCCGCCGATCTAGCCCGCTATCACGCCTGGGTGGCCGCGGGTTTCGCCGGAGAGATGCGGTATCTGACGGACCGGCGCGCCGCCGTGCGAGACGACCCGCGCAACCTGCTGCCTTCGGCGAAATCGGTAGTGTGCGTCGGCGAGCTGTACGGCGCGGGGCGGCCCGCGGGCGGCCCGATCTCGCGCTACGCCTGGGGTGAAGACTACCACGCCGTGATGCGCCGCGGCCTCGAACGGCTGGACGGGCTGCTGGAGGCGCGGGCCGGCGCGGGCTACGAATCCAAAATCTGCGTGGATACAGCGCCGCTGCCGGAGCGCTCCTACGCGCGCGAGGCCGGCCTGGGTTGGATCGGCCGCAACACGTGCCTCATCCACCAGGGCACGGGCTCGTGGTACTTCCTGGGCGCGCTGCTGGTTTCGATTCCGATCGAGCCCGACGCCGCCTGCGCGCCGCCGCCCAACCGCTGTGGCACGTGCCGCCGCTGCATCGACGCCTGCCCCACCGCGGCCATCGCGCCCGAGGGCGGGGTGGACGCGAGGAGGTGCATCGCCTACCTCACCATCGAACTGCGCGGGTCGATTCCGGAAGAGCTGCGCGCGCCGATGGGCGGGCACGTTTTCGGGTGCGACATCTGCCAGGACGTGTGCCCCTGGAACCGCCGCGCGCCGGAGACGGCCGAGGGGCCCCGGCTGGATGATCTGGCGGCGCTGAGCGAAGCGGAATTCGCGCGAGTGTTCCGCGGCACGGCGGTGGAGCGCGCCCGCTACACGGGCTTCCTGCGCAACCTGGCGGTCGCCATGGGAAACAGCCGCAACCTCGAATTCCGTGCCGCGCTGGCTGGTCTGGCGGGGTCCGCGGACCCGGTCGTGGCGGAACATGCGCAGTGGGCGCTCGCAAGGCTGGGGGAGGCATGATGGCAGGCGCGCCTGCCATCGGGGCCGGCTGCTAGGATAGAAGCGTGAGCGAGACCGGCCTGGCCCTAGCGGCCGCCCTGCTGACCGCCGCGGCATCGGCGCAAACTCCCGCGGCACCCACTGCCGCCGCCCTGGTCGCGCGCGGCTACGATCACTTCTACAACATCGAATACCCCGAAGCCATCGCCGATTTCGAGCAGGCCATTGCGCTCGACCCCAAGGTGCCGGACTACCACAATCACCTGGCTCAGACCATCGTCTTTCAGGAGATGTACCGCAACGGGGCGCTCGAAAGCGAACTCGTCAACGGCAATAATTCCTTCCTGCGCCGCGCCAAAATGAACCCCGCGCCGGCGACCGAAAAGCGCTTCCTGGACGAAGTGTCGCGCTCCATGCAACTCTCGGAGGCGCGGCTGCGCGCGAACCCCAACGATGTAGGGGCACTGTACGCCGAAGGCATCGCTTACGGGATACGGTCGGATTACTACTGGGTGGTGAAGAAGAGTTGGCGCGATTCGCTGAGCGACGCCACCGCCGCGCGCCGCCTGCACAACCGCATCCCGGTAATTGAACCGGGCAACGTGGACGCGCGCCTGGTGGACGGCTTGCACGATTACATCGTGGGCAGCCTGCCGTGGCACTTGCGCATGTTCGGCTTCCTCATGGGCATTCGCGGCGACAAGGAGAAGGGCATCCGCACGGTGCAGGACGTGGCCCGCAACGGCAAGGACAACAAACTGGACGCCACCATTTTCCTGTGCGCACTCTACCGGCGCGAGAACCGGCCCAAGCTGGCCGTGCCGCTGATTCAGGACCTGATGCGGCGCTTCCCCCGCAACTACATCCTGTGGCAGGAACTGGCCGAGATGTACAGCATGTCGAACGACAAGAACGACGCCCTGGCCACGCTGGCCCAGGCGAGCGACCTGAAAACGCGCCACGCCCCTGGGTTCGACAGGCTGCCGTGGGAGAAGATTTACTACCAGGAAGGCGTGATCCAGTTCTGGTACCGCGACCTGGACCAGGCTCTGGAAAACCTGGGCAAGGTGGCCGCGCACGCCTCTGAAGTGGACCTCAGCACCGGCGCGTACACGTACCTGCGAATGGGCCAGATTTACGATATGACCCACCGGCGGGCGCTGGCCGTGGAGTCGTACCGCAAAGCTATCGCTTACGCTCCGGAAGCCGATGCGGCCCAGGAGGCGGGGAAATACATTTCGACGCCGTACCACAGATAGTGTGGCGGCGGCTCGCCGACGTTCCTTTGCCTCGGGCCGCTCACTAACGTTCGCGGTTCTGGGGCAGAAGACACGGAACCGCAAGCGTTAGCGAGCGGCCGGAGGTCAACGCACCAAATCACCGGGCCAGAAAACTACGCGGGCGGGGCGGCGGCTTGAGGCTGCGGCGCCGGATCCGGGGCTGGAGCGGAAACTTCGCCCACCATCACCTTCACCGGCTGCTCGATCAACTAAGGCGTGATCCAGTTCTGGTACCGCGACCTGGACCAGGCTCTGGAAAACCTGGGCAAGGTGGCCGCCCACGCGTCCGAAGTGGACCTCAACACCGGCGCGTACACGTACCTGCGAATGGGCCAGATTTACGATATGACCCACCGGCGGGCGCTGGCCGTGGAGTCGTACCGCAAAGCTATCGCTTACGCTCCGGAAGCCGATGCGGCCCAGGAGGCGGGGAAATACATTTCGACGCCGTACCACAGATAGTGTGGCGGCGGCTCGCCGACGTTCCTTTGCCTCGGGCCGCTCACTAACGTTCGCGGTTCTGGGGCAGAAGACACGGAACCGCAAGCGTTAGCGAGCGGCCGGAGGTCAACGCACCAAATCACCGGGCCAGAAAACTACGCGGGCGGGGCGGCGGCTTGAGGCTGCGGCGCCGGATCCGGGGCTGGAGCGGAAACTTCGCCCACCATCACCTTCACCGGCTGCTCGATCAACTGCGGTTCCTTGCCGGTGGTCAGAACCATGACGGCCATCCGTCCCGTGGCTTTCGCGGGAATTTTGAACTTGATATTGGTAGCGGTCTGGGAAAGCACCTCAACCACCAGGTCGTTCTTGCCGTCGGTAAGGTACACTTTGGCCACGCTAGCCTTGTCCAGGTTCTCGCCGGTAACGACGACCGCATCCCCGATCTTGGCGGTATCCGGATCGACCGAGGTCATTCGCGGCAAAGCCGGCTGTGCATAACTGGCGAAGCAAGCCGCCAGGAGAAGCAAAATCGCTAAGGATATCTTCATCTGAACCTCCGGTCCATCGACTCAATCCTATGTCCATTGCAGCACGAATTCAAGGGGCTATGTGGAAAAATCCCACTTGAAGGTGGAAATGCAATGTCCTGTTCATGCTACAAGGGTTTGATACGCTGAACCGGGGAGGCTGGATCGTGACGACCGAGAACCTGATAAACGCGCTGCTCGCGGCCGCGCTGTTCCTGACCGTGGCGGGGATCGCGGTCTACGTTTTCTTCCTCCGCACGCTGCAGCGCGCGCTTGACCGGTGCGCGCCGCGGAACCGCGCGATGCCGCCCGGCCAGGTGTGGCTCTGTCTCGTGCCGCTCTTCGGCATCGCCTGGCAGTTCCTGGTGGTTTCGCGTGTGGCCGAATCCCTCCGCCGGGAGTTCGCCGCCCGCCAGATGCCTTTCCCGCCGGACGAGGACTTTGGCAAGCGCCTGGGCATCACCGGGTGCGCCCTCTCGCTGAGCGCAATCATTCCGTTCCTGGGCGTGCTGACTGGTTTGGCGGGCTGCATCTGTTGGATCGTCTACTGGGTGCGGATCTCGGGCTACTCGCAGCCGCTGGAGGCCGCCACCTGCTTCCCCGCTCTCGCCTGGGAGCCGCCGCTCGCCGCCGAGCCGCTACCATCGATCGAAGCGCCCGCGCAAGGCGCCGGATGGCCCCTGCTGATGGTGCTCCTGCTGGGTTGCGGCGCTACCGCACTGGCGCGCTCGGCCATGTCCGCCCTGAGCTTCGATCAGAGGACCGCACTGAACCTGTCGTGGAGCGAGATCGGCTGGGTCTTCTCGGCGTTCACCATCGGCCTGATGGCGGGCTATTTCGTCATGACCGCGGTCACGGTGGCCGCCGGAACGCGTTGGGGCGCGTTTGTTTCGCTCGCCGGCACGGCGCTGGCGGCCTCCGGCGCGGGAGTGGTGCAGAACCTCGCCGGGCTGATCGCCGTCCGCCTGCTGCTGGGGTTCTTCGTCGCCGGTTTGCTGCCCGCCGCCATTCAGACGGTGCGCGAGTACTTCCCCGCGCGCATTCGGCCCTTCGCCATCGGGCTATATCTGGCTTCGGGACAGGTGGCTTACGCGCTGGCGTCGCCCCTCCACCTGTGGGGCATACGTTCCATGGGATGGCGCACGGCGTTTCTGGTGACTGGCATTCCGCCGGCCATCGCCGCCGCATTGTGCCTGGTGTTATGGCCGGCGAAGGCGCCGCGCGAGCCCTCGCGGGGCGTCTCCAGCGCGGCGATTGCTTCGGCCGGCATGTTGGCGGTGGGGCTGTTTCTCACGGCGCCCGCCACGTGGTTCATAAGCGCATGGTTCGCGTCCTTCGCCAATAGGAACCCGGCATCGGCTCCCCACGTGCTGGGGATGGCCAGCGCGGTGCCCCTGGCAGCGGGAGCGTGCGGCGCCATCCTGGCCGGAGCCATCGCCTGGGGCATGATGTCGTCGGGCATGAGCGCGTGGCGCACGCGGGCGATACTGCTGACGGTCTGGATGCCGCCGCTATTGGCCCGCGCCGCCACGCCTACCCAGTGGCCGCTCGCGCTGGTATTGATCGCGGTTTGTTCGGCGGCCTGCCAGGGTTGGTACACGCTGCTCCATTCCGCCGCGGCCGACACCCTGCCCGCGCGCGGCGTGGCGATCGGCGCGGCCATCGGTGCGCTCCTGTCCAGCGTGGGCGCCATGCTGGCTTCGGAAGTGTGGGGCCGCACCGTGGGGCAGGCCGGCAACATGGTCCTCCCGGGGGCGGCCATCGCCGCGGGACTCGCGGTGCTGGTGGTCGCCCTGCTGGCGTGGCTGGCGCGGCCGGAACCTGAGGCGTAACGGTATCTGCCAGTACTCAGGGGACAGGAGTAGGCCTGGGAATCGGTGCGATTGGAGCGAAAATCTCTGGCAAAACCCGGCCTGCGATGGCATAATAACCCTGGAGCGTGTCTGCGATGCATGTGCCGGTCTTCCTAATTTGATCCAACATTATCAAATTAGGGGTCCGACTCGAATCTCAACGCGCTGGTGAGCAAGCTCCTGGCGGATAGCCGCATAGGGAGAAGCCTGAAGGCGCTCGGTGGACACCCACCCCGTTTACAAAACGCGGGTCAAAACGGGGGTCGGCACTACCTGGCGGTACGCTCCTGAAACTCCCCTCTTCCTGCGTTCTCACCGCCGGAACCTCATCTCCTCTTTAAACGCCTCCAGGCAGTTGTAAACAATTGGGCAGATCGAGGCGCGGTCGACGAAACTCCACATGCGGCTGGCGATGGAGCCGTTGCCGCGCACCAGGTGGGGATAGCGCTGGCAGGTGCCGGGGCGCGCCTCGTACACGCCGCACAAGTTGCCCTCCAGAAAAACGCAGCCGGTGCCTTCGGTGAACTTCAGGATTCGCGTGCCGTCTTCGGCGTCGATGGCCGTATACCCGGCGACGAACTGCTCGGGCGAAATGCGCAGGTGGCGCGCCAGGTGTTCGATGTCGCGCCCGGTCACCTCGGTGGTGGAGGTGCGGCAGCAGTTGGCGCAGACGGTGCAATCGAACTGGTCCTGAATCCCCTCGGCGATGCGGCGCAGGATGCGGTCGCTGTGGTCGCGCGATTTCATGAAGCTGCGGAAGCGGAAATTCTCGTCGCGCTTCTTCTCGCCGAGCAGATTGATCTGAACCAGGCCGGTTATCATTTTGCAGGTAGCTCCTCTCCCAGTGCGCCCACGGGGTGGGTGATGGTGACCGGCCGCGGCGCGATGGCGCGGACCAGGGCGGGCAGGTCGTAGTAGCGCAGCACGCCGGGGATGGCGATCTCCGGCAGACCGCTGTGAAGCGGGGCGTCCAGCGCCAGGCGGTAGGCGCGCAGCGTGCGGTCCACGGTGACTTGCGAAATGCGCGAGTCGAGCACGGCCGCGTGCAGCAGCACCACGCCCATCGGGCCGGTGGCCCAGGCGGAGATTCTGGCGCGGTCTACGTCGGGGCGGGCGCACAGCCAGTTCATGGCGCCGATGGTGTCGTCCATGCGCAGGCCCACCAGCGTACGGCCCACCAGCAGGGCGCGCAGCGCGATGAGATTGAACGGGCCTAGGTAGGGCGAGTGCACCGGGGTGGAATCGCCGGGAGTGCCGCGCGGCTGCAGCGCCAGCACCACTTGGCCGGCGGCTGCGGCAGTGAACACGGGCGCTTCGTCCAGCAGTAAGGTGGCGGGGTGCGGGCCGGGCGAGTTGGGCACCTCCAGCAGGCCGGGGACTTCGGCGCCGCTTTCGCCGTGCAGCACGATGGTGTCCAGGCGGTAACCGTCGCGCGGCTCCGTGCGGACCACGGTCACTCCGGGCGGGGCAGCGCCGGGTTGCACCGCGCACTTCGTGAGCGCTCGAATGTCATCGGCCCGGGCCGGCTTATCGGCCAGCACCGGCGCGCGCCCGCGATTGATGGACTCGAGCGACCGGCTGCCGAGCGCAGTCGAAACCTGACCGGTAGCGGTGACCTGGAGACCGGCGGGGTTCTCGATGCGGAACTGGTGGTACTCGGGCGGCTGGGCGCCGCCCTTCAGCGCGCCCACCAGGAACGCGACGATCCGCGGGCCGATGGGTTCCAGGTTGGCATGGCGGCCGGGGCCGACGATCCACTGCAGGCGGTCCGCGGCGCCGTAGAGGGCGTAGATACGCCGGGCTTCTTCGTAGCTCCGCTTGGCGCCGGCGACCGGGAACATGTCTTCGGTGGTGGAGACGATGGCGTAGGGCTTGGGCGCGGCCATCTCCACCCAGTCGGCGAAGTCGAAGCCCCCGGCGAGGAAGCCGGGGATGGATTGCTCGGCCTCCTGCGGCCCTTTCCCGGGCAGCAATTCCTGGAACGAAGTGATGTAGCAGGCGGTGGCGGCGGCGGCGACGCGGTCGTCGAGCGCCGCCAGGTAGGCCGTGGCCGTGCCGCCGCCGGAGCAACCGAATGCGCCGATGTGCGCGGCGTCCACGTCGGGGCGCGCGATGAGGTAGTCGATGCCGCGCATGCCGTCGTTGATAAAGTAGCGCGAGACGTGCTCGCCGATCAGGAGCGTCGAGTAGGCCGCCACGCCGTGCTCGCCGGCGCCCTGGCCCACGATGGACTGTTTAGTCTCGCGATCGTAGTGCTGCAGGCGCTCGCCCTGGCCCATAGGGTCGATGGCCAGCGAAAGGATGCCGGCGCGCGCCAGGTTGGCACCCCAATTGTAATGGCCGGCTTTGCCCGAAGCCTCATGGCCGGGCGTGAGTAGCACGGCGGGGAACGGGCCGGAACCGGAGCCCGGCACGTAGACGTTGGCGGTGACGAAGTAGCCGGGGAGGCTTTCGTAGGCGATCTTTTCGACGCGGAAGCCGTCGCCGGGCAGCGAGCCGAACTGGCGGACGGGCACGGGTCCGCGGCGCTCGGGAAGGCCGCCGATCAGGGTGAGTACGCGTTGCCGCACGGCGGTCTTGCGCTTCTCGGCCTGTTCGCGCGTTTGGATGGCTGCCACGGCGCGCGCGCGGACTTCGAGTTGGGCGAACCCCAACTGGTTGAGCCACGCGTTAAGCTGCTGGCGCGCGCCGGGCGGCTCGGCCGCGGTGGCCGCGCTCGCGCCGAGGCATAGAACCAGGAGGCAGGCAGCTCTCATGCCCCGGTTGTAACATACAACGGCGGTGTGGGGCGGGTTGACAACCCGCCGCAGGCTGGCAGCCTGCCCCACACAAGACCAACCGCAGAACGTGATAAATAGGACGATGCAGCAGGCGAGCGGGTAGTCGCTCAAACCGCGCCGTGCTATATTGCGAACATGCCGAGCGGCTACCTCCCGATCTTCATCTTCCTGGCGGTGGCCATACTGTTCCCCGTGGTTTGCCTGCTGGGGGCCAAACTGGTCCGTCCGGCGGCACCGTCACAGACGAAACTGGAGGCTTACGAGTGCGGCATCAAGGCCGCATCGGATTCGCGCGGGCGCTACACCGTGCGCTTCTATATCGTGGCCATCCTGTTCGTCGTCTTCGACGTGGAAACGATCTTCCTGTTTCCGTTCGCGGTCCGCTACCGTTACTTCGGATGGTTCGGAGTGGCCGAGGTGGCCGTGTTCCTGGTCATTCTGGCGGTGGGGTACGTCTGGGCATACAAGAAGGGTGCGCTAGAGTGGGTCTAAGGTTCTTCGGTTTCCTCGCATCGGGCTGTCTGGCTCTGAATCTCGCGCCGTCTGCTAACGCGGCACCCATGTTGCGTCTGGTGAAGACGGCCATCGGTCCGGCCAGCATCGCGGCCGGGTCGAACGGTCCGTCGCAGGTGGTCGAAGCGTACAATGCCGGAGATGGCGCGCTGAACCTGACGGTCGCCTCGTCGGCGTCCTGGGCGGTGGCGTCGGTGGGCGCGGCAGGGGCGTGCAATGCGCTGGACCAACTGTCGGTGCCGTGCATTCCCATCACCGTGGCGCTGAATACGTCGGCGCTGAGCGCGGGCACGCAGACCGCCATCCTCACCATCACCGGGGACGCCAACACGGTGGACGCGCCGCAGACGGTCACCGTGACCGTGGCGATGGGCGGCTCGATACCTTCGAGCATCAACGCCTACGTCCCGCCGGGCGGCTCGGTGGATATCCCAACGCCGACCAACAGCAACATGTACTCGAAGGTCACCACCCAGGATGGCAACAACTGGCTGAGCATGACCTACTCAGGTAGCGGCAGCTTCCAGTTCGTGTACAACTGGCGTGTGCACATTGCCCCCCAGGCCGGTAACCCAGTAGGGACGTACAACGGATCGATAACTTTCACTGGCTCCAGCTTCGCGGGAGACAATAAGACGGTTCCCGTGACCATGAACGTCACCACGCTGCCCATCGCGCAGGATCCCGGCCCGCTGACGTTCCGGCTGGCGCAGGGAGCGCCGCCCATGACCGCGCCTTTCTCCACAATCACCTTGAATAACCTGGGAATGGGGACGCTCACGGTGACCGGCGTGACCCCCACGATCGCCAGCGGGTGCGGCAGTTCCTGGCTGACGGTGACTCAGACAACCACGGGCGCGAACCTCACCTTGGATCCCACCGGCGTGGCGGTGGGCACGTGTACGGCCACGCTGGCCTTCGCCACCAACGCCGCCAACACGCTGGCGCCGGTGCCCGTGACCATGCAGGTGGTTCCGAAAGGCGCGCCGCTGATCAACTATCAGGGCGTGACCGACAACGTCACCTTCACGGCCGCAGGGGCGGTGTCGCCGGGCGACGTGGTGGTGATAAAGGGCGAGCAGTTTTCGTTCACCTCGGGAGCCAACGGCTTCGCCATCCTTAGCGCGATTCCCTGGCCCACCAGTTTGGGTGGACTGGGAGTCTCGGTGAATGGCGAGACCGCGCCGCTGTACTACACCTTCTACGGCCAGATTGCGTTTCAGATGCCCATGGACATTGCGCCGGGAACGGCTTTGGTGACGGTGACGCGCAGCGACGGCGGCACCAGCAATCCAGCTTCGGTTCCGGTGGCGGCACGGGCTCCCGCCATCGACATTATCACCAAGGCCGATTACACCGTGCCCGGCGCGACGAACCCCGCGCATGTCGGGGACACGCTGATCTTGTGGGCTTTCGGGTTGGGGCCAACGTCTCCGCTGGTGCAGTCCGGCCAGCCGGCTCCTAGCTCGCCGCTCCCCAGCCTGGTCAGTCTGCCGACAGTGACTTTCAGCGCCGGCAACCTCATCGTTCCGCCGGCTTACTCCACGCCCTCCTACGCCGGGCTGGCGCCCGCCGAGGCTGCGATCTACCAGGTGAATGTCATGGTTCCGCAAGGCAGCCCAACCGGCACCGTGAAAGTGCGCCTGGGCTTCCCGGACGGCACGTTCAGCAACGCGGTAGCGATCACCGTGCAGTAGGTAAAAAGGAAAAAGGTGTCAGACGCCATTTATTTGGAAAATGGTGTCTGACACCTTTTTTCGCGCGCTGGTACCATAGAGGTCGCTTGGCAAAACCGACTAGTTCCCACTGGCCCCAAATCTACCTTTGCGTAGCCCTAACCACCATGGCGACCCTCCTGGTGGAACTCTCCGTCACGCGCATTTTTTCGGTGGTGCTGTACTACCACTTCGCGTTTCTGGCGATTTCGATCGCGCTGTTCGGCCTGGGGGCCGGCGGGGTGTTCTCTTACGTGGTGGCCGGCTGGAAGGCCCCGCTCTATCTGAAACTCGGCCGGCTGAGCGCGCTCAATAGCCTGCTGGTGGTGGTGGCCCTCATCGTGATCCTCGCCCAAAAGGGCGACGTGGGCGATCTGGGCTGGGGCACGTTCTGGAAGCTGGCGGCGATATACTTTTCGACGGCGCTGCCGTTCTTCGTCTCCGGCATCATCGTGTCGCTGGCGGTTTCCGAGACCATGGAACGCGTCAACCGGGTCTACTTCTTCGACCTGCTGGGCGCGGCTTCGGGCTGCCTGGTGCTGATGGGGCTGCTGCGGGTGTTCGATGGCGAGAGCACGGTGCTGGCGGCGGCCGTCATTTTCGCGGCGACGGCGGCCATTTGGCACAGCATGGCCGGATCGCACGGCGGGCGCGCCGCCTCGGTGGCCCTGGCGCTGGCGCTGGTGGCGTTTGTCACCGTCAACAAGCAGCACCCCATGCTGGATATCCGCCACGCCAAGGGCGTCGATATCCCCAAGGAGACCTTCGTCCGCTGGAACACCTTCTCGCGCATCGCGCTGGTGGAGAAGAAGTCGGAGGGCCGGCAGACCATCGTCATCGACGCCGACGCCTCCACCGATATCGCCACCTTCGATATCGACCACCTCACGGACCGCGAGCGGCACGACCTGCTGACGCAAGGCCCGGCGCTGCCCTACGCGGTGCGGCCGGGAGCCAGGACGCTGATAGTCGGCCCCGGCGGCGGATGGGACGTGGCGCGCGCGCTGGCGTCGGGCAGCCGCGATATCACCGGCGTGGAGATCAACCCCATCATCGCCACCACCATCATGCGCCAGAAGTATTCCGCGCTGAGCCACGGACTGTACCTGCGGCCGGAGGTGCACATCGTGATCGAGGACGGGCGCAGCTTCGTGCGCCGCTCGACGGACCGGTTCCAGGTGGTGCAAGCCACGCTGGTGGATACGTGGGCTTCCACCGCGGCCGGAGCGTTCGCGCTCTCCGAGAACAACCTGTATACCGTGGACGCCATGCGCGACTACCTGCTGCACCTCACCGACGATGGCGTGGTGGCGTTCACGCGCTGGGGATTCGACCCGCCGCGCGAATCCCTGCGGCTGGTTTCGTTGGCGCGCGAGGCGCTGACCGAGATGGGCCAGACGGACGCCGCGCGGCACGTGATGGTGGGCCGCGAAGGGTCGGTGGCGGGCTGGGGTGCGCGCGATACGCTATTGATTTCGCGGTCGCCGTTTTCGGCCGCCGATATCGAACGCGCCCGCGCGCTGTTCGACGCCGCCGGGATGCAGGCCGTCTACCTGCCGGGCGGCGCAATGCGCAACCAGTTCCAGGAATTGCTGACCACCGCGGACCCGGCCGCCTACGAGCGGGACTACCGCTTCGACATCACCCCGGTCACCGACAACCGCCCGTTCTTCTTCTTCACCGTGCAGCCGCGCGACCTGTGGACGTTCTTCCGCACGGCCTCGCACTTCTCGGCCGATTACAAGGCCGCCAACCAGGCGGTGCCGCTGCTGTTCGGCCTGATGGGCGTGAGCCTGGTGGCCATGCTGCTGATCCTGGTGGCGCCGCCGCTGGTGCTGGGAACCAGGCTGCCGCCCCACCGTGGCGTGCGCGGCTTCCTGCTCTACTTCCTGTTCATCGGCGCCGGGTACATTTTCATCGAGGTAGGACTAATTCAGAAGTTCGTGCTCTTCCTGGGCCATCCCACCGACGCGCTCACCGGCGTGATTTTCTCGCTGCTGGTATCGAGCGGCCTGGGCAGCTACTACAGCCGCACGGTGGTGGGAGATAGCGACGGCCGGCTCATCAAGGTGCTCGGACTGGTGGCGATTCTGGGGGCGGGGCTGGCGCTGGTGATTTCGGGCATGCTGGCCTCGCTGGTGTGGCTGCCGTGGGCGGTAAAGATGGCTTTGACCGTGGCCCTGATCGCGCCCCTGGGGTTCGTCATGGGCATGCCGTTCCCGGCGGCGCTGAAGCGGCTGGAGGAGTGGCACGAGCCGTCGGTGCGCTGGGCGTGGTCGCTGAACGCGGCCTCGAGCGTGTTCGGCTCGGTGGGCGCGCTGGTGTCGGCTATTTACCTGGGGCTGATGCAGACGCTGGTGATGGGCGGCCTTTTCTACCTGGCGGCCCTGGCCGTGGCGGCGCGGGTCCGCTGGCGCGAAGCGGCGCCGCCGGAGCCGCCGGGACCGGGCGCGACGCGCGTGGTACTGGCGAAGTAGGTTAGAATCTCCGCATGGTGCGGGTCATGGCGATTGGCGCGCTGCTATGCTGCGGCGCCTGGGCGCAGCCGGCGGCGGATGCGCCGGCGTTCGAGGTGGCGCCGGTGATGCCCTCGCCGCCGCCCGACCTCTCCGCGGGCTATGTCATCTCGAAGGCTGGTGGCGGGCCGGGTAGCCAGAACCCCGCGCGCGTCGAGTTCCGCAATTACTCGCTCACCGGCCTCGTCAGCCGGGCGTACGACCTCCCGCTCTGGCAGATCTCCCCGCCGGATTGGATGGACGCGGCGCAATTCGATATTGATGCCAAGGTTGCGTCTGGCGCGGCCAAAGAGCAGTACCGGCTGATGCTGAAGCGATTGCTCGCCGAGCGATTCGGGCTGCGGGTGCACCGCGGCACCAAGGAGGGCACGCTCTACTCGATGACGATTGCCAAGGGCGGGCCGAAGCTGAAGGCGCATGTGGAGGCGCCGGAAGCCGAGGATCGTCACGGTCTGGACGCCCCGGGGCAGCCCAAGATCGACTCGGGCGGCTATCCGATTCTGCCGCGCGGGATCGGCATGGGAGTGCTGAACGGCAAGGGGCGGATTCAGATGTTCGACACGGAACTGGCGCCGCTGGTGACGCGCCTGGCGGATCAACTGGGCGCGCCGGTGAGAGACGCGACTGGGCTCGCAGGCCGGTACGACATTTCGCTGTACTGGTCGGCGCGGCCGCCCGGTGTGGATGCGGAGGCGGATAGCGGCCCCGAATTGCCGATGGCAGTGCAGGAGCAACTCGGCCTGAAGCTGGAACGGAAGAAGGGGCCGGTGGAAGTGCTGGTGGCCGATCACGCCGAGAAGATCCCGACCGGGAACTGAGGCGCGCGCAGAGGGCCGCCGCCAGATGCAGCACTGATCAACCCTGTCCGGTTAATTTTTTGCTGCTGCTGACGGCGGCTTCTTTTAGGGGCACTGGATCGATAGCAAGCCACGGGCCAGACGGGAAGTCACGGCCTTTCAACGGAGCGGGCGGTGGTGACAGTGGGCGCGGGCGCACAGAGGGCGCGCTGGTGGCGCTAGCGGGCGGCCATCAGGGCGCGCAGGCGGCGGGCACGTTCGGGGGCGCGCAACTGGCGGAGCGCCTTGGCTTCGATCTGGCGGATGCGCTCGCGGGTGACGTCGAACTCCTGGCCGATCTCCTCCAGCGTGTGCTCGCGCTCGCAGCCGATGCCGAAACGCATGCGGATCACCTTCTCCTCCTTGGGAGAAAGCGTCTTCAGGATGCCGGCGGTTTCGTCGCGGACGTTGGATTCGATCACGGCGTCCACGGGCGAACCCACCCAGCGGTCTTCGATCAGGTCGCCCAGCGCCGATTCGCCGTCGCGGCCAACCGGGGTTTCGAGCGAGACCGGGTCGCGCGAAATGGTCTTCAGCTTCTGGACCTTCTCGACCGGGATCTCCATCCGGCGGCCAATTTCGTCATTTGTAGGAGTGCGGCCCAGTTCCTTCTCGAGCTCGCGCGTGGCCCGCAGGAACTTGTTCATGCTCTCGTTCATGTGAACGGGGATGCGGATGGTGCGGGACTGGTCGGCGATGGCGCGGGTGATGGCCTGGCGAATCCACCAGGTGGCGTAGGTGGAGAACTTGTAGCCGCGGCGGTATTCGAACTTGTCGGCGGCGCGCATCAGGCCGATGTTGCCCTCCTGGATCAGGTCCAGCAGATGAAGTCCGCGGTTCACGTATTTCTTGGCGACGGAGACCACCAGGCGAAGGTTGGCCTCCACCAGGTCCTTCTTGGCGCGCTCGGCTTCGGCTTCGCCGTGACGGATCACGGTCAGGGTGTGGCGCAGTTCGGGCAAGGAGGCGCCGGCGATGGTTTCGCGCTTGCGGATTTCGCGCTTCAGTTCGCGCACGCGCTGCTGCAAGACCGGGTTGTTGCGCGTTTCCAGCTTCTTGATCTCGCTGTCGAGGTGGGAAATTTCCTCCACGGCGCGCTCGATCTCGCGGGAGAACTCCTTCCATTTGTTTACTTTAAACGGGCAGCGGCGAATCGCGATGGAGGTTTCCACCTTGGCCCGGTTGAGCTTGGCCTGCAGCCGGCGGCGGGGCTTCTTGCTGGCGACCGGGGTGGCTTCCACCTTCTCCGTCACCTGCTGGAGCTTCTTGTGACAGTATGGTCGACCTCGGCGAACAATTTGGCGGCATCGGCGCGAACCTTGATGTCGGCGGGCGAACCCTCTTCCACGTCGCCCAGATCGGCTACGCTTTCCAGTTCCACCGTGCCCTTGCGCAATGCCTCGGACAACTCCACGACCACGCCTTGCACCAGGGCGGAACGGCTGATGGCCTTCTGCATCCGTAACTTACCGCGCTCCATGCGGCGGGCCAGATCGACTTCGCCCTCGCGCGTCAACAGCGGAACGGCGCCCATTTCGCGCAGGTACACGCGTACCGGATCGTCCGTGTAAATGGACTCTTCCACAGGCTGCGGGTGTAGGAAATCGGCCTCATGGGCCGCCTCTGGATCGAAGAACTTGGCATCCTCCTCGAAACTGAGGCCCAATGCTTCCGGGCTTTCCGCTAAAAACTGATCCTCAAACTGATCCACTAAGACTCACCTCCCCAGGGGCACGCGATACTCTACTCCGATGTCTGGGAAACGGGGTACAATCTGGTTGAAGCTCGACTTGCTTGTGCTCTCAAAGCGTCGGAAGGCACGGTTGCGTTCGGGGTTCAAATGTCGTTTGATGATACCACCCTTCCGTACCAAAGTTAAGCCCTATTTTGAGAGATGTCTTAAAACTGTACAGGTTACATGCTTTTGCGGAAATACCGCATCCAGGGGGCAAGCGGTAGCCGAGTGGCGCTTTCGCCAAATCTTCACGTAAGCTTCTGCCGCACCAGAAGCTTTAACTCGTTGAAAAAGGCCTCTTCGTCCTGGAAGTCCCGGTAAACCGACGCGAATCGTACATAGGCGATTTTGTCAAGATCGCGGAGGTTCTCCATGAGAAATTCTCCTATTTCGGTAGTAGAAATCTCCCGGTCAGGTGAGTCGCTGACCTTGGATTCCACCCGGTTCACCAGGTCGGAGAGTTTGGCCATGCTGACGGGGCGCTTCTCGCAGGCCTTGAGCAGGCCACCCAGCACTTTCTGGCGGTCGAATTTCTCGCGGCGGCCGTCTTTCTTTACTACCATATACGGAACTTCGTCGATGCGCTCGTAGGTGGTGAATCGGCGATCACAGGCCAGACACTCCCGGCGGCGGCGGATGGCATCGCCTTCCTTGCTTTCCCGCGAATCCACTACCTTATCGTGCAAGTGATTGCAAAATGGACACTTCACTTCATTTCTCCATGGCCTAACTGGCGCAACCCACGCCAGCTCAGACCCTCTTTCAAGGCCACCGCGATGCCCACCGGGATGATTGCTACAAATGTCATAAGCCACAGGACCAGGGCGAAGAAAGTGGCCGTTTCCAGGCGCGCACCGAACAGTTCGGTGAGGACCAGGACGGCTACCACCTGCACGCCGCCGCCCACGCCGGGAATCTGCACGGTGGCGCCAAACGACACGAACCCCGCGAACACGATGACGTCCTGGAAGCTGAGAGGAACCAGATTGAAGCAGGATTGCGCCAGGCACCAGTAGACCCCCAGAATCATGGCCCACTCGAGCACGGAGTAGAGCAGCAGTTGCACCAGCGCGCCATCGCTGCGGGTGGATTCCACGCCCTGCACGAAGGTGGTGACCAGGTGCTCGATGCGGGTGTACTGCTTCTGGGGCAGGAACCGCAGAGCGTTCAGAAGGCGGGCCTTCAACGGCTCCGCCAGATGGCGCATGGAGACTAGCAGCAGCAGGGCGGCCAGGGTAATGGCGCCCGCGACTTTGCCGCCGGCCGCCAGCACCCAGGTGAGTCCGGGACCGGTATGGAGGCTGCGTCCGGCCACCCGGGTGAGCCCGTAGGCGAAGAAGAGCAGGGCCATCAGCATGTCGAACAGGCGCTCCAGGAACCACGCCGCCATCTGCGAGGCCACGGGGACACGTTCTTTAATTGCAATCAGATAGGGGCGCACGAACTCGCCGGCGCGGCCGAATAGGGCGAGCGCCGTGAAGCCCACCACGGTGGCCGAGAGCAGGTTGCGGAAGGAAGGGCGGGGCTTGAGAGGCTTGAGGAACACCATCCAGCGCAGCGCCCGCCCGCAGTAGGTTCCAGCGGCCGGAACCAACGAGGCCAGCACCCATCCCCAGCGCAGTTTGCCGGCGGTGGCCAGGAACAGGCGCCAGTCGAACGCCCCGGCGGCGAACCACAGGCGGTAGACGCACCACAGCAGGGCGGCGGCGGCGCAAATTCCGGCAATCCACTTCCAATGTTGGCGTACGATGGCGGTCTCCCAGCCGGAACTGCCCGAAAATCTCTGGCATACCGGAAAGATTGAACCTATCATGATAAGGCCTCGTTTCTGTTAATGAAAGAGCGAGTGCCATGGCGACCGCGACGCTGGTCTTCGGAGAATTGGAAAATCGGGCGGCTGGGAGTGCCAGCGAGACCCCTGCCCAAGGACGCCGCAATCTGCTAGAACGTACTTTGGACCCGGATTCGAGTCTGGTATCGCGCTGCCTGCGGGGGGACGAAACCGCGTGGGAAGATTTGCTGCGCATCCATACGCGAAAGGTGTACGGCTTGTGCTACCGCTTCACCAACAGCGGCTCGGAAGCCCAGGACCTGACGCAGGAAGTATTTCTGCGGGTGTTCCGGACCATTAAGACGTTCCGCTCGGCGGAGGGCTCGTTCGGAACCTGGCTGGCGCGGGTGACGCGCAACCTGCTGATCGACCACTACCGGCGAACGCGGCAGGAGCGGGTGACGGACTCGATCGAGGAGCAGTTGCCGACCATCGAGGAATCGGGCGCCAGCGTCTCGGCGAGGCCCGACCAGGCGGTGGCGGGGCGCGAGGCCAGCGAGATTCTGCAGGCGACGCTGCAAAAATTGTCGCCGGATTTGCGGGAAGCGGTTATTCTGAGAGATTTGCAGGAGATGGAATATCGGGAAATCGCCAGCGTGTTGGAGATCCCCGAGGGGACGGTGAAATCGCGTATTAACCGTGGGCGGGCCGAGCTGGCGCGCCTGTTGCGAAGGCAGAAGTTGGCAGTATGACTTGTGCGGATTTCGAAATTCCGATCTGCGATTACGTGGATGGCACGCTGAGCGCGGCCCGCGCCGCCGAGGTGGAGCGCCACCTGGCGGAGTGCCCGGCCTGCGCCGCGCTGGCCCGCGATTCGGCCGCCGCAGTGGCTTTCATCGGACGCGCGGCCGACGTGGAGCCGCCGCCGCAATTGATGGCCCGCATCCTGTACGACGCGCCCTGGAATACCGAGAAGGCCGCGTCCAGGAAGCTGTCGTGGTTGGCCGGCATCCTGGGGCCCGTGTGGAATCCGCGAGTGGTGATGGGGTGCGCCATGACGGTGCTCTCGGTCAGCATGCTGGCCAAGTTCATGGGCCCGATCAAGCCGTTGAAGGCGGCCGACCTGCGGCCCGCGGCGATTTGGAGCGGCATCACCGGGCGGGTGGATTACGCCTGGATTCGGGCGGAGAAATTTGTCGAGGATCTAAAAGTGGTCTACCAGATTCAGACCACCATTCAGAAGTGGCAGCAACAGGACGAAGACCGGGCGGCCGCCGAGGCGCAGAGTGCCGCGCCGAAAGCGGACGATCACAAGTTGCCGGTCAAAACCGCTCCTGGTCCGAGCAGTACTTCCCCTCCAGCCGGGGGATCCAAGTAAAGGGGTATATCATGAATTGCCAAGTCCATCCCGAAATACCGGCCACGGCATTTTGCCGCAATTGCGGCAAGCCGCTGTGCAACGAGTGCCGCCGCGACGCTTACGGCACCGTCTTTTGCTCCGATCATGCGCCGGCTCCGGCCGGCCCTCCGCCGCCTTACGCGGATACCCCGCCGCAGGGCGCGCCACCGCCTCCGGGAGCATTTGTCTATTCGGCTACCGTGGCGGTCCCCGACGTATCCCCGGCGCTGGCGTTCTTCCTGGGAACCATCCCAGGCGTCGGCGCCATCTACAACGGACAGTACGCCAAGGGCTTGGTACACGCGTTCATCTGGGGAATTCTGATGAGCATCTCCAATTCCAACGCGGTCCACGGCGTGGAAGCGGTCTTCGTCATCGCGGTGATCGTCTGGTGGTTCTACATGGCCTTCGAGGCTTATCACACCGCGCGCAAACGCCGCATGGGCGAGGCGGTGGACGAGTATTCGAGCATCATCGATTTTCACGGCAAGAAGAACAGCGTGCCGGTGGCGGGCGTGTCGCTGATACTGATCGGCATCCTGCTGCTGCTGCACACCCTGGATGTGCTGGATTTCGAGCGCGTGGCGCGCTACTGGCCCGTGACGCTGATTGCCGGGGGCGCCTACCTGCTGTGGACCCGCTTGAGCGGCGAGGACGCGGCGCCCAAGGAGGCGGGCCATGGGAGGCACTAAGCCGCGCTCGCTGGTGCGCGCCATTCGCGGACCCATCACGCTGATTACGCTGGGCACGCTGTTTGCGCTGAACAACTTCACCCAGTACCGGTTCGAGCAGACGTGGCCGGTGCTGCTGATCGTGTTCGGCCTGCTGAGCCTGGTGCGGCGCGGTTTGGAGCCGCCGCCCGAACCGCCGGTTGGCGGATTCCCGCCGGGCACGTATTCCCAGGGCCAATACAGGGGCGGGCCCACGCCGGGTGGCATGCAGCCGAAGTGAGGGTGAGGGGCGGGTTGACAGGCGAAAGCGCCTGTCCCACAACGCCGCAAAGCTAATTAGGGGAGTGGGGCAGGCCCGCCAGCCTGCCCGGAGGCCAGAAGTGTACCAAGAGGTTTCCTTATGAGACGACGTTCGCTGACCGGTCCGCTGCTGCTGTTGCTCATCGGCGGACTGTTTCTGTGGAGCAACCTGCACCCGGAAGCTCCGGTGTGGCACATCATGATCCAGGACTGGCCGTTCGTGCTGATCGGCTGGGGTCTCATCCGCCTGGTGGAAGCGCTGATGCCGGGCGCCGACGAGCGCATTGGCGGCTTCTCCGGCGGCGAGATCTGGCTCATCGTCATTATCTCCATAGTGGGGATGGCGGCGTGGCAGGCGCGGGATTTCGGTATACACTTCCACAATTCCGATTTCGGGAGTTGGTTCGGTGAGCAGTACGACTATCCCATCTCCGTGACGGCGCCGGCGGCCGGGATGACCCGCGTGGTGTTCGATAACCCGCACGGCAATATCACCGTGGCGGGGGCCGACGGGTTGCAGGTATCGGTGGGTGGGCACCGGCTCATCCGTGCGTTGAGCCGCAGCGAAGCCGACCACGCCAACTCGGTCGCGCCGGTCGAAATCGTGCCGCAGGGCGACCACCTGTTGGTGCGCACCAATCAGGACCGCAGCCCCAATAGTCAGCGCATTTCCGACGACCTGATGGAGGTCACCGTGCCGCGCGGCATGGCGGTGGAAGTGCGCGGCCGGCAGGGCGGCGATTACGACGTCTCGGGCGTGACGGGCGACGTGGAGCTCTTCGCCAACCGCGCCGACGTGCGTCTCAGCAAAGTGGGCGGCAACGCGCGCATCGAGATCGGCCGCACGGATTCCATCCGCGCGGTCGAGATCAAGGGCAAGGTGGACATCGTGGGGCAGGGCTCGGACGTGGAGTTGGATACCATCGATGGCCAGGTGACCGTGAGCGGCGATTACAAGGGTTCGCTGAACTTCCGGAAACTGGCCAAGCCGCTGCAATTCGAGGGCTCGCGCAACACCGAACTGAACGTGCAGGCGATTCCCGGCGAGATCAGCATGGACCTCGGGCAGTTCACCGCCACCAACGTGACCGGGCCCATGAAGTTTTCGACGCGCTCGCGCGATATCCACGTGCGGGAGGTGACCCATTCGCTCGAAGTGGAAACCGAGCGCGGCGATATCGAATTGCAGCCGGGGGCGCCGGTGCCCTCGATCGAAGCGCATTCCGGCGCGGGGCGCATCGAACTGGTGCTGCCGCCCAAGGCCACGTTCCAATTGGACGCCACCGCCGAACACGGAGAGGCCAGTAACGAGTTCGGGGAGCCCATCCGGCAGCAATCCGACGGCCACACGGCCACCATGAAGGCCAACGTGGGCAACGGGCCGCTGATTCACATTACGGCCAGCCGCGGATCGGTGGAAGTCCGCAAGGAAGATGCGAGCGCGGGCGCGGCGCCCACTTCGGCAGCGCCGGGTGACAAGGCGCCGGACAAGCGCGACGGGAAGAGCCTCAAGGAAACCGAGACCGAGTTGTGACGTCGGGGAACGGGGCGCCCGGCGCGGCGCCCCCCGCGTACGCCCCGGCCCTGGCGGTTCTGTTCCTGGTCAACGTCCTCAACTACTACGACCGCCAGGCGCTGGGGGCTTTGGTCGAGCCCCTGCGCCACCAGTTCCACCTCGGCGACACCCAACTGGCCGCCATTCCCACACTGGTCACCATTGTCTATGCCGTGGCGGGTGTGCCGCTGGGGCGACTGGCGGACCGCGTCAGCCGCAAGCGTCTGCTGGCGGCGGGAGTGGCCGTGTGGGCGGGGCTGACGGCGTGCGGGGCGCTGGCGTCCAGTTACGTCATGCTGCTGGTTTCGCGCCTAGGCGTGGGCGCGGGCGAGGCCGTGTGCGCCCCGGCGGCAACCAGTTGGATCGGCGATCTGGTGCCGGCGGCGCGCCGTGCGCGGGCCATGGCGGGCTTCATGATGGCGGTGCCGGTGGGGGTGATGCTGAGCCTGGCGGTGAGCGGGCCGGTGGCCCAGGCGTGGGGATGGCGGGCGGCGCTGAGCGTGGCGGCCTTGCCGGCGGTGCTGCTGGTGCCCGCACTGCTGTGGCTGCGGGAGCCGGCGCGTGCCGCGGTTCCGGAGGCGCGGGCGGCGGGTTTCGCGTTCCTGCGGGTGCGGGCGTTCTGGTGGATTGCGGCATCGGGCGCCATCGTCAACTCGGCGCTGTACAGCTTCTCCTATTTCCTGCCGGCGTTCCTCACGCGGTTCCACGGCCTGACGGTGGGACAGGCGGGGCTGTGGACAGGCATCGGCTCGGGTGTGGCGGGGATAGCGGGCGCGACGCTGGTGGTCTGGGGCGGCGACCGCGCGTCGCGCAACCGGCGGGGCGGGCGCATGCAACTCGCGGGGCTGACGGCGGCGCTGGCGGTTGGGCCGATGGCGGCTGCGATCTACGTGCCCGCGGGCCACGCCCTGCGCGCCCTGCTGCCGGCGATGGCCGCGTACGCGCTGCTGCAGACCTACTACGGCCTGGTCTACGCCGCGCTTCACGACGTGGTTGGGCCGGAGGTGCGCGGGGCGGCGATGTCGGTGTATCTGCTGGTGACGTCGCTGGGCGGCGCGTTATGCGGCCCGCTACTCACGGGAGGACTCAGCGACTACTTCGCGGGGACGGGTGCGACCGAAGCCGCCAAGGCCGCCGGACTGCGGTCTGCGATGTACGCCATCCCGGCGCTGGCGGCGCTGCTGGCGGCGACGCTATTTCTGGGTAGTACCAGAAATGGGAATAAATAGCGTCTGACACCTTTTTCGGGAAAATGGCGTCTGACACCTTTTTCAGGATTTCGGTCTTCTGTGGAAGAACTTGCGCTGAATGTCCGGCCAGAATTCGGACATCAGGTTGCCGGTGACGCCGCCAAAGAGGCTGGTTTCTACGCGGCCCGCCATGATGGTGCCAGTGCGGCTGGCGGATGGGTAGTAGAGGTTGGATGCGGCGATGCCGGCACTCATCCCCAGAATGTTCGCGCCGTTGAACACCGGCCGGCCGGCGTCGTTTTGGCAAACGAACAGCCGCGAGGCCGAATACCATACGCGCCGTGGCACGCTTTTCGTGGGCCCGTCCCGGAAGTAGCGGGGATCCTCGTGCAGGAGGGTGGCGAAAACGCCGGCGCTGAAAAAATTCTGCGTTCCGAAATCGCCAATTGCGGCGCCGAATCGCTTGCCGTAATTCGGCCAGCCTTCTCCATACTTGGGCGTTTGATTGTCATGCTGGGAGAACGCGGCGGTCATGGCGGCGGTGGCGATGTTGAAGGGGTCGATGGTTTCCCTCCACCCCAGGTTCCACTTCTCGCGGGCGGTCATGGGCGCGACAGGGTGAGAGGTGTCTTCGACGGTCTGATAATCCGGGATCACCTTGAGGATTCGCTCTTCGTTGAGGGGGACCGCAACGGGCGCCGGAAGCACCGGGGCGGCTTCGATTGCCGGGGAAACGGCGGGCACGCCGGGAAGCGAGGCGTCCGGGTCGCACCAACCGATTTGCAACCCGACGGTTACTGCCGCCGCTAAATACACGAAGAGCCGCATTTAATGTGTAGACGAGTTGTTCCAGCTTAGGTGTTACATCTATTTGCACACATTGCAAGGAGTTAATGTAACAGCTTCGATAGCCCTTTAGAGCTATTGCCGCAAATATTTGGAACTCCTCCACGAGGGCCACTGCGAGGGCCCTGCGGACACTCAGCAAGACCCCCTAAGTACTTCATCGGGCTCTGCCGTTCTTGCTTGTAACCCTATCTGAGTGGATGGCATCCACTAACTATATTCAACCGAGTTGGAACGGCGGAGAAGTGTAAGCTGCCAGCCGCGAAACGTTCCTTCCTCGGAGGAGGCATCGCGTGAGCATTCGTATGGTGTGGCTGTCCGGCGCCGTCCTGTTGACGGCCGCCTTCCCTTTGCCTCGCGTGCTCGCCGAGGTGCCCGATGCGGACGTACGCGAGACCGATTTGCCCGGCGTCAACACTCACTTCAAGATGCCCGAGTACTCGTCCCGCCAGCAGTGGGAGGCGCGCCGGCAGGAGTTGCAGCGGCAGATCCTCTCGGCGGCCGGCCTGCTGCCCATGCCGGCGAAGGCGCCGCTGCGGCCCAAGGTGGTGCGGCGTCTGGAGTACAAGGATTACGCCATTGAAGTGGTGCTCCTGGAAACTCTACCGGGGTACTTTCTGGGCGGCAATCTGTACCTGCCCGTGGGCAAGAAACTGCCGGCGCCCGCGGTGCTGATTCCCCACGGCCACTGGAAAGAGGGGCGCCTCGAAGACCTGCCATCGTACTCGGTCCCGGCGCTCGGCATCAACCTGGCGCGGCAGGGCTACATCGCTTTCGCCTACGACATGGTGGGGTTCAATGACACCCGCCAGACCACGCACTCCTTTGGCGGGGACCCGGAGACGCTGTGGGCGTTCAGTCCGATGGGTCTGCAATTGTGGAACTCGACCCGGGTGGTGGACTACCTGCAGTCGCTGCCGCAGGTGGATGGGCGGCGCATGGCCGTGACCGGCGCGTCGGGAGGGGGAACGCAGACGTTCCTGTTGGCGGCGGTGGATGAGCGGATCGCGCTGGCGGCTCCCGTGAACATGGTCTCCGCCTACATGCAGGGTGGGGACCCATGCGAGGAAGCGCCGAACCTGCGCGTGGGCACTTTCAACGTGGAGATTGCCGCGATGATGGCGCCGCGGCCCATGCTGCTGGTGTCCTCGACGCACGATTGGACGCGCCACACGCCGGTGGAAGAGTTTCCGGCCATTCAGCGAATCTATAGCCTGTACGGGGCCGTGCAAAACGTGCGCAACGCGCACATCGACGCCCAGCACAATTACAACCGGCAGAGCAGGGAAGCGGTCTATCGCTTTCTGGGGCGCAACCTCATGCCGGGTCACCTGGAAGCCGAACCTGTGGACCGGGACATAACGCTACCGCCCGAAGAGGATCTGCTGGCGTTTCCGAAATCCGGGCCGCGCGAGGTGGAGGGTTACGACGCGGTGTTCCACGCCTGGAAGATGGCGGGGGCTGCGGCGCTGCAGAGCCGCGGGGACGCGGGAGTGCAGCGCGACGCATTGCGCTACGCACTGGGCGCGGAGTGGCCTGCGCGGGTGGAGAGTGCGATCCGCGGCAACCGCGCCGTGCTGAGCCGGCCTGGCAAGGGGGATCGCGTTACGGGCTACTGGGTGGCGGGCAAGGGCGCGCCGCTGCTGGTGGTCCACCCCGGCGGTTCCGCGGCGGCGCTGCGCACGGAGGCGGTGCAGCAACTGGTGCGATCCGGGCGGCCGGTGCTGGTGCTGGACGCGTTCGTGGATAGCGCCGCGCGCGCGAGGCGGGAGCGGTTCGACGACTACTTTTTCTCCTACAACCGCGCGGCCAGCTCCGAACGCGTGCAGGATATCCTGACGGCGGCGGCGTATCTGAAGGAGCGGGTGGGCGGCAAGTTGGAGATGGCGGGCATGGGCGATGGCGGGGTCTGGTGCATTTTCGCCGCCGCCGTGGCGCCCGTTGCAATCGACGTGGTGGCGGACCTGAACGGGTTCAGCGGATCGGACGAGGACTTCCGCGACCACTTCTTCGTGCCGGGAATCCAGCGGGCCGGGGGATTGAGCACGGCGCTGTGGCTCGTCGGCAACGTGCGCACGCTGCTGCCGGTGGCGGACGCGGGCCGGCTTGCGCCCTTCGCCCAATTGTTGAGCACGCTGCAGGAGATGCAACAGACCGAGCCGGCCAGATACCAGCAGGTTGCGCTGCAAATTGCCAGCAATCTGACGGGCGCCGCACAATCGGCGCTCTCGCAGGGAGACGTGGTGGCAGCCGGCCGGCTCAATCAGCTTGCCCAGGACCTTGCGGATGCGGCACTGGGCGGCGGGAAGCGTTGAGGAGGCTGTCGGGCCAGCGGACCTACTTCTTCGGCCCGATCACCACTTGGACGGCGGCCGGCCGGACGTCAATCCGGTCGATGTTGTGACCCAATTCGAAGGGCCGGTTCAGGGTGACGCCGGGGTATAGCGGAAGCACCACGTACTCGACCAGAAGGTCGATGAGGCGGGCATCGATCGGCAGGCCCGAGATCTCCGCCCGTTTGACAACCACCGTAGCGGTGCCATCCGCCGATTGAATGACCGCCGTTACGGCGATGGGGTGTTCTCCACCAAGCAGCTTGGAGATACCCCAGAACGGTTGGATGCCATGCGAGCGGCACACCTTGTCGATATCCACCATGGCCGATCCGGTGGCGACGCCGGGGGAACTAATTTGCACGGTGGCGGCCCGCACGCCAACGGGCACCTGGCTTTGTGCATAGGCGCTCAACTCGCGGGGGCTGAGGTTCACCCTGGTTCCGGCGCGCAACTGGTCGCTCTTGATGGCGTCGACCTTGGTGGTGGCGGTTTGCAAGTCGTCGGCTGCGCCACCGCCCGGGAGGGCTGCGGCCAGGCACAAGGCGGCGGTGGCTGCGATTCTCATCGAAAACTTAGACGTTGCCGGGCGTCATTGGTTGCCGGGGCAGGGCGGGATTGCGACGGCGCCAGATGACGAATCGGTGACGATTAAATTACATATTGCAACAAAACCCACGGAAGCCTATTATACGATCATGGATTGGGCGCTCGCCGGAATTGCGGTGCTGGCCGGGTGGGGCGCTATCCGGATGGTGCGGATCTGGTCACGCTACCGCGGCGCCAGAGTGGTCACTTGTCCCGAAACCCAACACCCGGTTGGAGTTGCCCTCGACGCCCGGCATGCCTCCCTGACCGCTCCGGGAAAGCCTGCCGCCTTGCGGCTTTCGGCCTGCTCGCGGTGGCCGGAGCGCGCCGGCTGCGGGCAGGAGTGCCTCAGCCAAATTGCCGCCTCGCCGGACGACTGCCTGGTGCGCAACATTCTGGCGAAATGGTATGCCGGCAAAGTCTGCGCGTCCTGCGGGCAGCCCTTCGAAGATATTCAATGGGCGGTGCGCAAGCCGGCGCTACTGACCGCCGATAAGATATCCGTGGATTGGAGCCTGGTCCCCGCCGAATCGCTGCATGAAGTGCTGGACACGGCGATGCCCCTCTGCTTTGCCTGCCACATGGCGCGCACCCTGCTTCGGGAGCACCCGGAACTGGCCGTCGAGCGCCCGCAATCATGGCAGCCGGGAGGAGGGCACTCCTGACCGTATGGGTCTATGGCCTGGCATTGGCGGCTGCGCCGATGCTGGCCGGGCAACCGAAAGCGCCGCCCACCCCAATGGCACCGATCGCACTTTACAGCGAGTTCCGCGAGGAACCTCCCACGGCGGTTAGGACCGCGCTCGATAGCGAACTGGAAACCATCATGACGCCGCTGGGCCTGCGCTTTGAGTGGCGCGACCTGCACGCTCAGGAGATGGGCGAGCCGGCAGTGGAACTGGCGGTGATCTCTTTCAAGGGACGCTGCAACGTATCGGGCCTGGTACACCGCGCCGCGACTCCCGGCCCGCTGGGTTGGACGCATATTAGCGACGGCTCCATCCTCCCCTTCAGCGACATCGATTGCGATGGCATTCGCGCCCTCCTGCAGAACGACCTGCTGGCGTTTCCCGCGGCCGCGCGCGAGGCTGCCTATGGCCGGGCCCTGGCGCGCGTCCTGGCCCACGAGTTGTACCACATCTTCGCCGACACCACGCACCACGGCTCTTGCGGCATTGGCAAGGAAGCTTACTCGGCGCGCGATTTGCTGTCCGGCAGTTTCCGCTTCGAGAACCGGGAGTCGATGGCGTTGCGCAAGGGCAAGGCCTACGGGGCACTCGGTGGGAGCGGCATGGCGCTGCGCCAGTAAGGCCGGGCGCGGGCGATTTCCCCTTCCCTGCTTGCCAAAAGTAAGTTTTCGTACTATCTTACATTTTTTAAACTTGCTTTCGTTTCGCAAAGCTGTATAATTCATTCGCGGCCTGGCTGGCAGGGAGCAGGATCGCCAGCCATCAAGCCCCAAAAAGCGAGGAGAAAACCATGGCTGGATGCAGCATTTATCTCGACCTGAACAAAGCACAACTCGAAACCATCAGCAAGGTTCTTGGAGGGCAGTGCCCCGTGGTGCAGCCCGTCCCCGCCCATCAAACCGGTCCCGTTCTCAAGTACGGGATCTATCCTCCGGGCAAGCCACCTCACAACGTCCACACTCTGTACGCCGTGGACATCCCGGAGAAGCCCGGCCACTTCACCATACATTTCACCGAGGAGCAGAAGGATCAACTGAAGTGCGCGGGCGCGAGTGTCTGCGACTATATCGAAGTTGAATCGATCGGCCTGAGGTACGGCATCGTGATGCCCCACGTGATGCGATACGCCATGCCGGTTCCACCCGAACCCGCGCCCAAGAAGTGAGGCGGCATGGGGATCGAGGGTCCATACGTCCCGGCGCGTTGCGTCTGGGAACTCACTTTGCGGTGCAACATGCATTGCTTGCACTGCGGCTCGCGAGCCGGTAAGGCGAGAGCCAACGAACTCGGCGTGGAGGAGTGTTTCCGGGTGGGCGACGACCTCGCCGCGCTCGGCTGCCGTCAGGTGACATTTATCGGGGGCGAGGTGTTCCTGTATCCGGGCTGGGAACGCGTCGCCCGCCGCCTGGCGGATGCCGGCGTGGCGGTCAATATCATCACCAACGGGTTTCTAATGGGCGACCGGCAGATCGACGAGATCCGGCAGGCCGGCCTGGCCAATGTGGGCATCAGCTTCGACGGCATGGAGGAGAACCACAACCGCATCCGCCGCGTACCGTCGGCATTCCGCAAGACGCTGGAAGCCTTCGAGCGGCTGAGGCGGGAGGGCATTTCCACGGGAGCGGTTACCAGCCTGCTCAGCTTCAACGTGGGCGACCTGGAGGCGATGTACCAGTTGCTGGCGAGCTATGGGGTGGAGCTGTGGCAACTTCAGATCGCCACGGCCATGGGCAACCTGGCGGACGGGACGCCGCTGCTGCTGTCGCCCGAAGAGCTGCCCCGCATCACGTCATTTATTATCGACAAATTGTGCGAGCGGAAGATGCGCGTCTACGCCGGCGACGACATCGGTTACTACGACGCCAACGAGCCTTGCATGCGCACCCCCATAGGCGAGATCGCGCTTTGGCAGGGGTGTCAGGCGGGCCTGATGGCGGTGGGCATCGACAGCGTGGGCAATGTAAAGGGATGCGAGTCGCTGTACTCGGACGTCTTCATCGAGGGCAACCTGCGGCAGGAAAGCCTGCCGCAAATCTGGAACAAGCCGGGCGCCTTTGCCTACAACCGCCAGTTCGAGCCCGCCATGCTCACGGGCGCCTGCGCGCTGTGCGACAAGGGGCCATACTGCCGGGCGGGGTGCCGCGGGATGTGCTACTTCACCACGGGCAAGCTGCACGAAAACTCGTACTGCTGCTATCCCGGAAGGGTGCAGTTGTGCGCCGCGGTGCCGGCCTAAGCGCGCCCGGCGGCCCGCCGCCGGAACCAGGCGAGGCCCACGAGCGCGGCCGCGAGAAGGGCCCAGGTGGCCGGTTCGGGCGTGACGTACTCCATGGTGAGGCTGTCCGTGCCCCAGATTTCGATCCAGTTCCCGGGCGTGTTGATGACGGCGAAATCGCCATTGCGGGAGCTGAAATTCATGATGGTGAACTGTTCGTACTCCGCCGGCATGAAGCCCAGGAGCATGTTCAGGGTGCCGTCGAGCTGGGCACTGCCCGAGATGTTCAACATGGAATAGTCGGTGGCGCTGTCTAGCTCGATGTTCAAAACGCCGGTGCTGTCCTGAACGTAGTTGCCTTCGACGGTCAGGGTGCCTGGATCGTCGCCCGGCTGGACGATGCCGGCGTTCTCCAGAGTGCCGAACATTTCGCCGGTTCCGGAAAGTTCGCCCCCGTTAGTAAGCTCCACGGCTCCGGCATAGAGTCCTCCATTTAGGACCGTGGTGCCGCCGTCCTCGATGTAGTTGTTGGTCCAGGTTGAACCCACCTCGAAGGCGGCCCCGGCATCGATGGTCACCGTACCGGAGTTGTTGAAGTCGCCGCTGGACTGGAAGGAGGCGGCGTCGGAGAGCGTGAACTGCCCCTGGCTCCCGTTGGTCGAGAAATCGCGCAGGCCGTTCTGGCCGGTGGAGGAGGAATCCATTATCTGGCCGCTGCCGGATAGCGTGATGGCCGCCTGGTTGGTAACGATGTCGGCGCCGGCGAAGTCGAACTGGCCGGCGATGTCATAGGCGCCGCCCGTGAGCGTGTGGCCCGAGTAGTTGGTGAAGTTCGCACCGCTATCCGTGACGAACACGCCGCCGGCGGCGACGTTCAGCGTGCCGTTGTTGGTGAAGGTGGCTCCGGAGCTAAGTTCCACTACCGATCCGCTGGCTACATCGATGGCGGCACCGGCTTCATTGGTCAGGGTCGCAACCCCGCTGGCCGGGCCGCCGCCTGCGATGCCGTCGAGAGTCCCGAAATTGTCCAGGACCGGGTTGTTGAAGAACTGTGCGCCGCCGAACGTCAGCGTGCCGTGGTTGGTGACGTGGGAGGCATCGGCTACGATGCCGGAGAGCGAGGCATTGGATGTCGAGTCGATAGCCACGGTTACGCCGCTAAGCACCGTTCCCGACGATGCCGTTAGCGTGCCGCCGTTGACGACGTCGATATTTCCGCCGGTTAGCGTGGCGTAACCGCCGCCGCCGCTGTGCAGCGCCAGCGCGCCGCCATTGTCCAGAAGCGTGCCGCCGGCATTGTTGAAGCTGCCGTAGGTGATTCCGAGCGAGTTGCCGGCGGTAACCGAAATCTGGCCGGGGTTGGTGATCGATCCCGCGGTGATGGTCAATCCCGCCGATTGATTGGCAATAATGCTGCCCTGGTTGACCAGCGAGAATGCCGAATCGCCGATGGTCCCAGCGCCCTGAATGGTGTGCTGCGGGCCATTCACCAGCGTCAGGCCACCCCCTATTTCCCCTATGGAGTTGTTGACATTGTTACTGAGCGTCAACGAGCCGGAACCCTCCAGGGTGACCGTGTTGCCGGACCCCGAGCTCAATTGCAGGTACGTCGGCGCGCCTGTCGATCCGATATTGATAGTGCCGTTATTGAGGTACGTGCCGCCCGCCTGAAGCTGCAGCGCCGACTCGTTGACGACGTTGATAGTGGCCCCGGCTTCGTTGATCACGGTCCCGCCGAGCGGGGTCGAGGTCGCGATGGCGGTATTGACGGAGCCGAAATTGTCCAGGACCGGGTTGTTGAAGAACCGCGTGTCGTCGAGCGTCACCGTGCCGTGGTTGGTGACGTTGGAGCCGTCGGCGATGATGCCGGAGAGCGACGCATTGGAAGTCGAGTCAATGTTCACGGTTACGCCGCTAAGTGCCGTCCCCGCCGTTGCCCTCAGCGTGCCGCCGTTGAGGACATCCACCTGTCCGCCCGTGAGCGTGGCGTACCCTCCGCCACCGTTCTGCAGCGTCATCGTGCCGCCGTTGTCCAGAAGCGTGCCACCTGCGTTATTGAAGGTGCCGTAAGCGATTCCGAGCGTGTTGCCTGCCGTCACCGAAATCTGCCCGGTGTTAGTGATCGATCCCGCGGTGATGGTCAATCCCGCCGACTGGTTGGCGACGATGCTGCCCTGGTTGACCAGCGCAAGCTCCGAGTCGCCGATTGTCCCCGCACCCTGGATCGTGTGCTGCGCGCCATTCTGCAGAGTCATGCCGGGCCCTAATTCCCCAACGGAGTTGTTGGCGTTGTTGCTGAGCGTCAGCGAGCCCGTTCCTCCCAGGGCGACCGTGCTGCCGGTCCCCGCGGCCAATTGCAGGTACGCTGGGCCGCCGGTCGACGCGACGTTGATGGTGCCGTTGTTGGTATATGTGCCGCCCGCCTGAAGCTGCAGAGCCGACCCGTTGACGACGTTGATGGTGGCCCCGGCTTCGTTGATCAGCGTCCCGCCGAGCGGGGTCGAGGTCGAAACGGCGGTGTTGACGGTGCCGAAATTGTCCAGGACGGGGTTGTTGAAGAACTGCGTGCCACTGAGCGTCAGTGTCCCGTGGTTGGTGACGTTGGAGGCGTCGGCTACGACGCCGGAGAGCGACGCATTGGACGTTGAGTCAATGTTCACGTTTACGCCGCTAAGTGCCGTCGATGTCGGCGCCGTCAGCGTGCCGCCATTGATGACGCTGACATTTCCACCCGTGAGCATGGCGTAACCGCCGCCGCCGTTATGCAGCGTCAGCGTGCCACCGTTGTCCAGAAGCGTGCCACCCGTATTGTTGAAAGTGCCGTAGGTGATTCCGAGGATGTTGCCAGCAGTTACCGAGATCTGTCCGGTATTGACGATCGAACCAGCGTGGACAGTCAACCCCGCCGACTGGTTGGCGACGATGCCGCCCTGGTTGACCAACGAAAACCCCGAGTCGCCGATTGTCCCGGCACCTTGAATGGCGTGCTGTGGACCATTCTGCAGCGTCAGGCCGGAGGTTGTTTCCAAAATGTCGTTGTCGGCGTTGTTGCTGAGCGTCAGCGAGCCGGAACCCTGCAGGTTGACAGTGTTGCCGGACCCCGAGCTCAATTCCAATTGCGTCGGCGTGCCCGACGACGCGAGATTGATCGTGCCGTTGTTGGTATATGTGCCGCCCGCCTGAAGCTGCAGCGCCGATTCGTTGACCACATTGATGGCGGCCCCGGCTTCGTTGGTCACCGTCCCGCTGAGCGTGCTACCGCTGCCCGCCGCGGTGCTGAGGGTTCCGAAATTGTCCAGGACCGGACTGTTGACGAACTGCGCCGTGCTCAGGGTCAGCGTGCCATTGTTAGTGAGCGTCCCGCCCACGATCATGGCGCCGGTCAAAGTGGACGCCGCCACCCCGAGCGCCAGTGAGTTGGACCCGCCCGTGGACATGTTGAGCACGGAGGAGGTCATCGCCAGGCTGTCGATGGAGAAGGCGCCGACCAGGTTTACCGTGCCCGCACCGTTAACCGTGACTCCGTACGTATTGGCCCCGTTGTTGGGCGCGCCGGTGGGATTCCAGTTGTTGGCGGTAGTCCAGGCGGAGTCGCCGGCGCTACCGGTCCAGTTGACGGGGATCTCCGAGCCGTAAGCTCCGGAAACCGGCAGAAAAAGAGTTGCAACGCACAAAAAGAGCCACAAATCTCTTTTGGACATATTGTGCGAATTATAACACTACGGTCTGGCGCTACAAGCGCTTTTGTACCGGGCGTACTGGGGTAGGAGGGCCGCCGCTATTTCTTCGATTCCGCGATGAGTTGCGCCACTTTGGATTCCGGACCAACCGGCTCCACAAAGACGATGGAGCGCTCGTTGACGATCATGCGGTCAGGCCCGTGCCATTCCTTGCCGCGTTTTACGAGCACGTTGGTGACCGCCTTGGTCTCCTGGTTGACGTTGCTCTGCACGTAATAGACGTCGTGCAGCACCGGGTAGGGCGAGCCCAGCCCTTCCAACTGGCCGAAGTAGACCGACCCGTTGGTGAGCAGGACGGCGTAGTACTGGTTGGGGTTTACGGTGGCTGACGCCGGGCTCTGAAGGGGCGCCTTCTGGCAGCCGGATGAAAGGAGCAGCGCGAGGCAGATGAGAGCGGCGAGCACGATCTTTAGCATGCGGTTCATTTTCGCACATCGACCCCGGTGCCGCACGCGCCGGGGCATCAGTTGCCGTAGGCCGCCGGCCGCTCGGCCAGGAGGCGCCGCGCTTCGCTGCGCACGCGAGGCAGGACCGCGGTGAACACGCCGGCGCCCAACATACAGACCACTCCGCCAGCGGCCACGGTGGCGGGCGAACCGAACCGCGCCGCGCCCCACCCGGCCAGCAGCGATCCGAAGGGCGCCATGCCCATCAGCATCATCGAGTAGATGGACATCACCCGGCCGCGAAGCTGATCCGGCACGATGCTCTGGATCAGCGTGTTGCTGGCCCCCATCTGCAGCATCACCGAGAAACCCGCCAGCACCAGGATTCCCATGGAGAGCCAGTACGTGCGCGAGTAGGCGAACCCAACCACGCTGGCTCCAAAGACCGCCGCGGCGACAGCCACGCCGCGGCCGAAACCCTGCAAGTTGCGGCGCGAGGCCAGCAGCAGCGCTCCCACGAGCGCGCCGATTCCGGTGGCTCCCATCAGGTTGCCCAGGGCCGCCGCGCCGCCGTGCAGAACCCGGTCGGCGAAAATGGGCATCAGCACTGTGTACGGCATGCCGGTCAGACTCACCACCCCCAAGAGCCCCAGCAGCGAGCGCACCGGCAGGTTGCCCGAGACATAGCGGAAGCCCTCGGCCAGGCGGCGCAGCGGCGAACCCGCGGGCTGCACCGGCCGCGGGGCCACGCGCATCGCCAGCAGACCGGCGATCACCGCCAGGTAGCTCACCCCGTTGCCAAAGAAGCACCAGCCTTCCCCGATGCGGGCCACCAGGAGGCCAGCGACGGCCGGGCCGATCACGCGCGAGGCGTTGAACATGGAGGAGTTCAGGGCGATGGCGTTCATGAGGTCGGTCTGGCCCACCATCTCGACGATGAAGGATTGGCGCGCCGGCATGTCGAAGGCGTTGACCGCGCCAAGCAGCGCCGCCAGCACGAAGATGCAGCGGATGCAGGCGTCGCCCGTGAGTGTGAACGAAGCCAGAGACAGGGCCAGGGCCAGCAGCATGGCGGCGGTCTGGGTGGCGATTACTACTTTCTGGCGGTTGTAACGGTCGGCCACGATGCCGCCCACCGGCGCCAGCAGGAAGATGGGAATCTGGCTGCAGAACCCGATGGCGCCCAGCAGCACGGACGATCCCGTGAGACGGTAAACCAGCCAGGCTTGCGCCACCGTCTGCATCCAGGTTCCGATGAGGGAAATCAACTGGCCGCCGAAAAAGAGTTGGAAGTTACGGTATTGCAGGGCGCGCAGCGCCGCTGGAAATTGCATCGATACTGCTATTGTAGGGGACCGGCGGGCGGCGGCGCCGGGCCGGGCTGTCCCGCGGCCCACTCGAGAATCGTTTCGTCCAGCCAGAAACGGTGCGGGCGGCGGCCCAGGAAACCCAGGTGGCCGCCGTGATCGGTGGCGCGGAGTTCGATGCGCGGGTTGGAGCGCACGGCGGCGCCAGTGAAAATTTCGAAGGGCACCAGCGTGTCGTCGCGGGATTGCACCAGCAGCACGGGCACGCGGATGTCCGGCAGGTAGCCGAGGCAGGATTGGGTGCGGTAGTAGTTGGCCGCGTTGCCGAAGCCAAAGGAGGGCGCGGTGATGCGGTCGTCGATCTGGCGGATGGTGCCGAGGCCGCGGAAATCGCTCTCCCGGTAACGGCCGGTGGCGCACAAGCGGGCGCGCATGCGGCCGAGGAAGCGGCGCTGGTAGATGAGATTGGAGGGGTGGGCGAGGCGAGTGGCGCAGGCGTCGAGATCGAGCGGGGTAGAGACGGCGCACATCCCGCGGATCAGTTCCGGGCCGCGCTCGCCCAGTTCGCCGGCCAGTTTGAGCACCACGTTGCCGCCGAGCGAAAAGCCCACCAGGAAGACCGGGGCGCGGCCTTCGGCTTGGAACTGGCGTAGGACCCAGAGCAGGTCGCTGGTGAGTCCGGCGTGATAGAGCGTTTGGCAGAGGTGCTCGGTACCGCCGCAGGTGCGCATGTGGAAGGCGTGGACGGCGAATCCGCGAGCCAGCGCGGCGGCTGCCAGGCTGCGGATGTAGCCGGCCTCGCCGGAGCCTTCCAGGCCATGCACGGTGACAATTTCGCCCACGGGCGCCCGCTCCGGCCGTTGCGACGCCACCAACACCTGGACGTCCGGCTCGGTGCGGTAAAGCCGCGTGGTGACGGGGTAGCGCTGGCGGCTTTCCGGCCGCGGCCAGAAGTGGCTGGCGATGGTTTGCAGGTGCGGGTTGCGGAAGAGCGGGTCGAACGGCGCCATGATGAGCGAAACTTGTATTGTATGCGGATACGGCAAGCCAGCGGCCGGCGAATGGCCGCGTTGTGGATGATGGCGGCAGTGTGCGCCTGCGGAGCGGATGCGCCGCGGCCCGCAGAAGCCCCGCGGCCCGCGCCGCCATTCACCATCCTGCGCAAGGGCGCGCCGAATATAGAGCTGCGGCAGTATCGCGGCAAAGTGGTGGCGCTGGCCTTCATCGCCACCACCTGCCCGCACTGCCAGAACCTGACGCGGAGCATGAACGCGGTGGCGCGCGAGTTCGCCGGGCGGAACGCGCAGTTTCTGGAGTGCGCCTTCAACGACGATGCCGAAGCCACGCTGCCGCAGTTCATGGCGCTGTTTCAGCCGCCGTATCCGGTGGGGTGGAGCTACCAGGCGCCGGTGCGCGAGTTCCTGAGGGTCGGCCTGATGGACGGCCATTTCATGGTTCCGGACATGGTGTTCGTGGATCAGGGAGGCGTGATCCGGCAGGACGTGCGCGCGGGGGACGATTTCTTCAAGGCCGCCGACGCCAACATCCGCGCCGCGCTGAACCGGCTGCTGGCTCCGGCGGCATCGAAGACGGGCGTGCCGGCGAAGAAGTGAGTTGGCGGCTTGGGACGATAAGTAACTCAAATGACCAACAAAGCGCCAGCCTCGCGCAGCTACCAGGACCTTCTGGCCCGGCTGAAGATCCAGATCCAATCGGCGCAGCTTCGCGCCGCGGTGGCCGTGAACCAGGAACTTGTTCTGCTGTACTGGCGGATCGGGAAGGAGATTCTGCTTCGGCAGCGGGAGGAGGGGTGGGGTGCGAAGGTCATCGACCAGCTTGCCAAGGACCTGCGCGAGGCGTTTCCCGAGATGCAGGGCTTCTCGCCCCGAAACCTAAAATATATGCGCGCCCTGGCTGAGGCCTGGCCGGACGAAGCAATTGTGCAAGGACCGCTTGCACAATTGACCTGGTACCACAATCTGACCATCCTGGAGAAACTGAAATCTCACGACGAGCGGCTCTGGTACGTCAGGCAGGCGATCGAGAACGGCTGGAGCCGCAACGTGCTCGTCATCCAGATCGAGAGCGGCCTATACCGGCGCCAAGGGAAAGCGATTACGAACTTCCAGGCGACGCTGCCAGCGCCGCAATCCGACCTGGCGCAGCAGATCCTCAAAGACCCCTACAACTTCGACTTTCTGACTCTCGCCACCGCGGCGCGGGAACGCGATCTGGAGCGGGGGCTTATCGAACACCTGCGCCAGTTCCTGGTTGAGTTGGGCGTCGGCTTCGCCTTCGCTGGAAGCCAGGTGCCATTGGAAGTCGGCGGAGAGGAATTCAGAATCGACCTCCTCTTCTATCACTTGAAGCTGAGGTGTTTCGTGGTTATCGACCTGAAGGTGACCTCGTTCAAGCCGGAGTACGCCGGCAAGATGAACTTCTATCTCGCCGCCGTTGACGACCTCCTGCGCCACCCCGATGACCAGCCGAGTATCGGCATCATTCTCTGCAAAACGAAGAACCGGATCGTTGCGGAATACGCCCTGAGAAACACTTCGACTCCTATGGGAATCTCCGAGTTCCGGCATCTCGAGGAACTACCGGAACGCCTCAAGGGAACCCTGCCAACCATCGAGGAGATCGAGGCGGAACTGGGCAAGGAGCACCAGCCGCCGTTGGAATGAGTATCATTGTGAGGCGGCCGGGAGGGAATCCGCCAGAGTGGTGGATCGGGGCCGTGATAGAATGATGCCGTTCTTAGTAAGCAACGGCTCATAGTCAGCCATCGGAGGTAGTAAGTATGATCCAGCGTAATGTTGCCGTTCTGATGCTCGTTCCGGGCGCCTGGTTGGCGGCCGCCCAGCAGAGTCAACCGGCCGATTCGCCACACAGCTCGGAGGGGGCGCGCGAGCTGTTCTACCTGGCCGTGGCCCGCAAGGACTCCCTGCCGCCCATACCCAAGACATCCCTGCCCGCCACGAATAAGGCCCCCACCGGCACGGTGCCTTCCGTGACGCCGGTTAGCCCGCCGCCCGCGCCGGCTCCGGTGGTGCACCTGGGAATCCGCTACAACCTGTTGCTAGTGGACAGCGCCAACCAAGGGGTCGCGGTGGATTCCGAGAGGGTGTTTCAGAAGGGAGACCGCCTGGCGATCGAAGTGGAAGCCAACCGTTCCGGCTACCTGTACGTGCTTGCGCGGCAATCCAGCGGCTCCTGGCAGGCGCTGCTGCCATCGCCCGAAATGTCCGACGAGAGTAACGTGATCGATCCGGGCAGGAAACTCCGGGTGCCGGCGGCTTACTACTTCGAGATACAGGATCCGCCGGGGTCGGAGCACCTGGTGCTGGTATTCTCGCGCGATCCGCAGGATTTCTACGAGTTGTACCAGGGCATCAAGAGGCAGAACTCGGCGCCCGCGCCAGCACCGGCAGAGCCCGGCCGCGGAGGGGTGCAACTGGCCGACGCTTCGCTCGTCAACTCGGAGGTGGCCAGGATGCGGCAGGAGTTCGGAACGCGCGATATCGCTATCCGCCGGGTGTCGCAGCCGCTCAGCCCCGGGGAGCCGGCGGGCTCGGTATACGTGGTCAATGCTTCGGACAAACCGGCATCGAGCGTGGTCACCGAGATCGAAGTGCGGCACCGCTAAGAGCGGCTTCTGGTAGCCGGGCCGCTCAGATCCGCACCACCCGGTCCATTTCCAGGAACTCCCGAATGTGGGGATGATCCGATTTCTCCAGGTCCTCCGTCGGCCCGAAGAAGATCACCGAGCCCTCGTACAGAAACACCACCCGGTCGGCCACCTTGTGCATCAGGTCGAGGTCGTGCGTCACCACCACCGAGGTCAGGTTCAACTGCCGCTTCAACCGCAGCATCAGGTCGCCCAGGTGGTTGGACATGATGGGGTCCACCATGGTGGTCGGCTCGTCGTAGAGAATGCACTGCGGCTGCGCGGCCAGAGCGCGGGCAATGGCCACCGCCCGTTTGTACCCGGTGGAGAGGCTCGTGGGGTAGTCGTCGGCGGCTTCCTCAATATCCACCAGCTTCAACAGGCCCATCACCACGTCCTGCTTGTTCTGGCGGTCGTAGTCTTCGCGCAGTTCCAGCGAGAAGAGCACGTTTTCGGCCACGGTGAGCGAGTCGAAGAGGGCGCCCGATTGGAACACCATGGTGACCTTCTTGCGGATGCGGCGCATCTCCGCCTCGGTGAATTCGGTAACGTCTTCGTGGGCCACGATCACCCGCCCGCTATCCGGCCGCAGGAAGCCCATGATGTGGGCCAGGGTCACCGACTTCCCCACGCCGCTGCGGCCGATGATGGCCACCGTCTCGCCCGCGTCCACCTGAAAATTGCAATCGACTAAAACCGGCCGGTCGAACGTCTTATAGATGTGCCGGAACTCGATGTAATGGGGGTACGACTCACTCGGCTCCATGCGCGGCCCATCCCTCGGAGGCGTTAACGTTTTGAAAACCGGAGACTTCCAGGACAACGCCCGCCGCCCGGCGGCGCCCGCCGCCCTCCCGCACGTGTCCGGCCGCGTCCACACAGAGATGATACCATCAGGTTTTGGTAGCGCCTCAGGGGCTTCCGGCCGGCTCAGAGTGAGTTGTAGCAACAACGGGTTACGTCGTCAATCGCACGTCACGATTTGGCCCATTTGGTGTACACTTGAGGAACAAACATTTTGAGGCATTTTTGTTTTAGGATGGTGTGGATGGTGGCGCTGGCCGCCGCCCGTGTATGGGCCGCCGATACGCCCTCCGCGCCCGCCGAACCGCCGGTGCGGAAGACCAGCGTGGTGCGCAGCGATCAGCGTACCGGGAAACTGGTGAGAAGCGTGATTGTGACTCCGAAACCCGCCGCCGCGCGCCCGGTCGAGGGAACCGTGGTGGCTCCCCGCGTGGTTCCCGCCGCCCCGCAGCCCCAGGCCCAGCGCCCGGCCGGTATCGACGAGGTGGTAGCCCAGGTGGCCGTCCGCGAATCGCTGCCGCCGCAACTGATCCACTCCGTCATCAAGGTCGAAAGCAACTACGACCGGTTTGCGGTCTCTCCCAAGGGCGCGCAGGGGCTGATGCAGTTGATACCGGAAACCGCCCGGCGATTCGGCGTGGCCGACGCGTTCAATCCCGCCGACAACATTCAGGGCGGCGCAAAGTACCTGCGCTACCTGCTGGAACTTTATAAGGGGGATTATCCGCTGGCCTTGGCGGCCTACAACGCCGGCGAAGGGGCCGTGGCCAAGTATGGCGGCGTGCCGCCCTATGCCGAAACCCGCAACTACCTGGTGCAGGTTGCCAGGCAATTGGAGAAGTCCACGGCTGGGCAGCCCCAGCCGAAACCCGTGGAAGCCAAACCCGTGCCCCAGCCGGAGCCGCCCGTGGGCGATGGCACCACCCATCTTCAGGAAGTGCGGCAGCCGGATGGCACGGTGCGTTACGTTTCCAAACGATGACTGCAATGAAGCTGGTTGTAGCGGCCGCCATTCCGTTCCTCGCGCTCTTCGGGCAACCGGCCGACCGCCCCATCCGCATGGTTACCGCGGTTCGTCACAATATCTCGGGCGATACTCTCAAAGTAGCCATCGAAGTCTCGGGCGATTTCGATTACCGCGGCGATTTTCTCCACAACCCCGAGCGGGCCTACTACGACATCCCCAGGTGCCGGCCCAACTTCGACTCCCGGCGGGCCTATAGCGAGGACCTCGACAGCCCCCTGCTGAAGCGCATCCGCGTGGCGGAGACCACTCCCGGCGTCACCCGCATAGTGCTCGATCTGAATGGGGACGTCCACCTGACTGCCTCCCGGCTCAACAATCCCAACCGCCTGGTGTTGGAACTCAGCCCGGGCGCCCACGCCGGTGCCCGGCCGGCCGCTCCGCTGGCCCCCCCAGTCTACGTTAGGCCCATGGCGCCGCCGCTTCGCAAATGGAAGCCGCCGAATTCCATAGTGACCCCTCCGGAGCCTCCGCCGGGCCTGCCGCCGTCGCCGATTGTGAAGGCCCATTTCCCGGAGTACCCCACCTTCCGGGCGGAAACGCCACGGCCGGATCCGCCCCAGCCGGATCCGGCCCAGCCCGCGCCGCCCCCGGCCGCGCCACCGCCTTCCACCACCGCATCGGTGAAACTCCCCGCGGCCCCTATCGCCGCCGAAGAGGCGAAGCCGGCGAAACGCACCACTGAGGGTCCGGCATCGCTCACCCGCGCCCTTGGCCTGAAACTCAACCGCGTGGTGATCGACCCCGGCCACGGCGGACACGACCAGGGCACCGCCGGTCCGCACGGGCTCATCGAGAAGGAACTGGTGTTGGATGTTTCCCTGCGCCTGGGCAAGCTGATCGAAGAGCAGTTGGGAGCGGAAGTGATCTACACCCGCACCGACGATACCTTCGTTCCGTTGGGGCGGCGGACGCAAATCGCCAATGAGCGGAAGGCCGACCTGTTCCTGTCCGTGCACGCCAACTCGTCGCCGGTTCCGAGCGTCTTCGGCGTCGAAACCTTCGACCTGAATTTCACCGACAACCGCTCCGCCCTGGACGTTGCCATCCGCGAAAACGCCACCTCGGAGATATCCATGTCCGAGTTGCACGACGTTATCCAGAAGATCACCGCGCACGACAAGGCCCAGGAATCCCGGGAATTCGCCGACAAGATTCAGAAGGCGCTGTACGCCTTTTCCGCGCGCAGTTTCCCCGGTGAGTACGACCGGGGCGTGAAGCATGCGCCCTTCGTGGTGCTCATCGGCACCAACATGCCGGCCGTGCTCACCGAGATTGGCTTCGTCACCAACCCCAAGGAGGAGGCCTTGCTGAAAAAGCCGGAGTACCGCCAAAAACTGGCCGACGCCATCTTCCACGGTGTCGCCAAGTATGCCGAAACCCTGAGCCATTTCGACATGGCCCAAACGCCCTCGGTCAAGTGAGGCACCGTGCGAGTTATCGCCTTCCGCCACGTCCCCTATGAAACAGCCGGCCGCATCGAGCAGGTGCTGGCCGCCCGCGGCATCGCGCTCGATTATGCCGGCGGCACCCGAGCCGGCGCGCCCGCTCCCGATATCTCGCAGGCTGCCGGCCTCATCTTCCTCGGCGGGCCCATGTCCGTCAACGATCCCTTGCCGTGGCTGGCCGCGGAGCAGCGCCTCATATTGGAAGCCGTCGAGAGGAACCAGCCCGTACTGGGCGTCTGCCTGGGGGCGCAACTGATCGCCAAAACCCTGGGCGCCAAGGTCTACAGGAACCCGGTGAAGGAGGTCGGCTGGTTCGACATCCGCATGACCGCGCCCGCCCTCAACGACCGGTTGTTCGCCGGCCTGTCAGCGAATGAGACCGTGTTTCACTGGCACGGTGAGACCTTCGACCTGCCGCCGGGCGCCGTCCTTCTGGCCAGTTCCAAGGCCTGCGTGAACCAGGCCTTCCGCGTAGGAGCCGCGGTCTACGGGCTGCAGTTCCACCTCGAAGTGACGCCCGGGATGATCGCCGATTGGTGCACCCAAGACCTGAACAGCGGCGATGTGCGCGAACTGACAGCCCCCATCGATCCTCTGCGGAATCAGACGCGCCTCGAAGAGCTGGCCAATCTCGTTTTTGGCCGGTGGTCCGACCTCTTATAGGGTAATCACCCGACGTCAGTATTGACACCCCAGTGTCGTGGTGCGATGGTGTATAGGGTAAATACCTGGTCTGACGAGCCAATTCCCTCATTTCGTTCGGTCGCCGCTCCCATTTGGGGGGGTTGTTCCCGTAGTACTGGCATCGGACAATGGAGGTGCCATCACGCTAGAAGACGAGATCTCGGGACCCGCAGCCAACGAAGTCTACCGCTCCTCAGAGTGGCCTATTCTGATCGTAGAGGCCCCTATTGTCCAAAAGTTCCTCCGCACCTTATTGGAGCGTGAGGGCTACCAGGCAATGGAAGTAGGGCCGCAGCAGGCGCTGGATCTGCTAAATCTGTCCAAGAAGCCAATGGGCCTGGTGATCACCAATGCTCCCGGGATTTTCCTTCCATTTGCCGGCCAGTTGGCGCTGATCTACCTGGCGGCATCTCCGGACTTGGATTTAGCCGCACGGTTCCAATCCTGCCGGGCATTGCAGAAGCCCTTCCATCCCGTCGAGTTCCTGGAAGTCGTGCGGAGTTTGCGAGCGGAGCGCGGCAAAGCGGGCGAACGGCCCGCCGGTTAGGCTAATGTCCGGTGCCTTGCCCGGTCTGCGGTGCCGGAGGAATCGGCGTAGTCACCACGTACTTGTCCTCGTTGGAATTGCATCCCGCCAAAGCCGCGGCCAGAAACGCGGCGAAAACGAAGGCAAGTAACTTTGTGCCCATGGCTCCATCATAGCGGAAACCGCTGGGCGGCGCCGGTAGACGGCAACGGAAGATCGCCACGGGGCCAACAGGCCCGGTTCCCGGGTAGCCGGGACTGGATGAGGGCCAAAACCAGGATCTCTAGCAAAGCGCCAGGGCTATCGAAAAGTGAGTCGGGAATCGGTGCAGGGAGTGGTGGGCGCGACAGGACTCGAACCTGTGACCTCCTGCGTGTGAAGCAGGCGCTCTAACCAACTGAGCTACGCGCCCTTCTGTGGACACATCGTGCGGGATGGCGTGGGCCACGCCAACTTATGAGTTTACCGGAAATTCACCTGCCGCGCCACTCGCCCGGTGTCTCAAATCATCTCGTTGAGCAATTCCGGCCGGGGACTGGGGATCACCACCTTGTTCACCAGCATCCCCTTCTGCCCCACAATCTGCGCGCCCGCGTCAATGGCAGCCTGCACCGCGGCCACGTTGCCCGTCAGCGTCACGAATGCCTTCCCGCCCAGCGCCATCGCCAGGCGGATTTCGATCAGCTCCACGTTCGCGGCCTTCACCGCGGCGTCCGCGCCTTCGATCAACGCGGCCACCGAGAACGATTCCAGTATGCCCAGCGCCTCCAGCGTCTCGACTTTCGTGGCGCCGCTGAGCGCTGGGAACACGCTCTCATGGAGGTTGGGAATCACGAACGAATCGATGATGGAGAAGCGCGCCTCGCCCACGCCCGCCGCGACCGCGGCTTCCACCGCGCCCACTTCGCCGCGCACCATCACCATGTACTTGCCGGAGCAAATGGACCGCGACAGAACCAACTGCACGTCCGCCGCTTTGAGCATGGTGTCGCACACCTGAAAGCCCGCCGCCACGCTGGTCAGCTCGATGAGACCGATCGAATTTCTTGCCATCGCTTTACGTCACAATCTCCAGAAATTCCGGGGTTACGGAGCGCACTTTGCCGTCCACGCTCGCGTGCACGTTGGCGCCCAGCTTGCCTTCCTCGATGCGTCCCACCACCTGGCCGCGTTTCACCTTCCTGCCCGCTTCCACCACGGGAACGGCGGGTTGCCCGGCGTGCTGCCTCATCTTGATGCGCACCGCCGCGGGCTTGCACTCCACATCGTGGAAGGGCGTGGAGCCCTCGTACTCTTCCACCTGCAGCCGCTTGCGAAGCTGCGCCAGCGGCACCCGCCGGTACTCTTTCATGGGGTGGACTTCCACCGGCTTTTGCTGGATGAACTTGAGTCCCGCTCCGCGCTGCGACTTCTTGCCATCGTCGCAAGCCTCCTTGGGATACAGGTCCTCGGGGCAGGCGTACAGCGTGCACAGGCCGCAGGAGCAGCATAGCTCGCTCCACTGGTTCCAGATGTCTCCGCCCGTCACCGTGAACCCCAGGCTGCGCATCACCTTGTGCGGCATCACCTCGTAGCCCAGCAGGTAGCGCGGGCAGAACTCCGTGCAATAGCTGCATTGGTCGCAGGCCGATTTGCCGATGCGGTTCATCTCCGCCTGCGAGCGCGTCTTGCGCGTCATCAGGTAATGGTCGCGCGGCAGCACGATCAGCCCGCCGGTGGTCTTCGTGACCACGTCGTCAAGGTCGAAGGTCAGCGTGCCCATCATGAGGCCGCTGATGAAGACGCCGAAGTCGCCCACCGTGACTCCTCCGGCCATCGCCAGCAGGTCGCGGAAGGGCGTGCCGACGGGCACCCACAAGGATTTCGGCTCGTTCACGGCGCCGCACACCGAGAGAAATTTGCGCGTCACCGGCCGGTCCTGGGCCGCTTCTTCCACGTTGTAGAGCGTCTCGACGTTGTTGACCACGCAACCGACTTGCAGCGGAATCCCGGCGGGCGGAATCAGCCGCCCGGTGGCCGTGTAGACCAGTTCGTACTCGTCGCCGGACGGGTAGAAATCGCCCAGCATGGTGAACTCGATGGCCGCGTTTTTCAGTCTGCCCTTCAGCGCTTCGAGCGATTCCTGGTTCTTGGTCTTGATTCCGAACTTGCCGGTTTTCGCGCCCACGGCCTCCATCATGCGCGTCATGCCATCGAGGATCGGCGCGGGGAAGTGTTTCATCAACTCGGCGTCCTTGTGGATGAGCGGCTCGCACTCCGCGCCGTTGGCGATCATGAACTCGACTTGAGATTGCGCTTTCACGTAGGTTGGAAACCCGGCCCCGCCGGCGCCCACCACGCCGTGTTCACGCAGTTTCTCACTGAGCATAAGACTTAAGGATAGCAGGGGCCACACTGCCGGACGGGGCCGGTGCGATCCCGCCACAGAGCCGCGCGCGTGAGCAAGCGGCCAGAGCGGGAGACGGGGCTATCCGGCGTTTGCGGACCCGCCGGCGCGCCAAACCTCTTGCTCACGCGCGCGGCTCCGTGTGGTGCCCTACCATGGAATCTGTGCTGCTCAGAGTGGCCATCGCCGTCCTGCTTGCCGCCGCTTCGCTCGTGGCCGCCGGGCCCACGGTCAAGCTCCGTGTCCATACGCCACGCGGCGAATCCACCGTGGAGGTGCCGCTTGAACGCTACGTCGCCGCGGTTGTAGCGGGCGAAGGCGGCGTGCTGCGGTCGGAGGCCGCGCGCCAGGCTCTGGCCGTGGCCGCGCGCACTTACGCCGTCCGCCTGCGTGGCCGCCACGCCGCCGAGGGGTTCGATTTCTGCGACACCACCCACTGCCAGCGCGCCGGCCTCGCCGCCGTCACTCCCGCCATTGAAGCCACCGCCGCCGCGACCGCGGGAGACCTGCTGTGGTTCAACGGCTCGCCCGCCTTCACGCCCTATTCGCGCGACTGCGGCGGGCGCACCGAGGACGCCGCGGAGGTGTGGCCCGATCAGGCCGCTCCTTACTTGCGCAGCCAGGCCGACCCGTACTGCCTGCGCGCCGGATCGCGCCCGTGGCACTGGAGCGCCGATCCCGCGAAACTGCTGGCGGCGCTGACTCGCTCGGGCCTGCGTGCGCCCCACGCCATCGACCGCGTGGAGATCTTGCAGCGCACCGCGTCGGCGAGGGCGCGCACGCTGCTGCTCAGTGGGGCGGGAGAAAGCGTACGCATCGCCGCCGGTTCCTTTCACGCCGCTGTGGGCCGCGAGTTGGGATGGAACACCGTGCAGAGCGGGCGCTACGAAGTGCATGGGCTGGTGTTTCAAGGCTCCGGCTCCGGCCACGGCGTGGGCCTGTGCCAGCGCGGCGCCGACCAGATGGGCGCGGAAGGCCGCTCGTACCGCGAGATCCTGGCGTTCTACTACCCCGGCACCGCCGTCGGCGCCACCGCGCGCGGCATCGCCTGGCAGCGGTTGGGCGGCAGTTCCGTAGCGCTGTTCTCGACCGAACCGGATCGCGATGGTGCGGTGCTGGCGCTGGCCGAACGCCTGCTTGCCGCCGTGGTGCGGCGGACGCAGTGGCCCGTGCCCACCGGCATCGAGCTTCGCGTCTACCCCACCGTGGACGCGTTCCGCAACTCGACCGGCGAACCGGGATGGGTGGCCGCACACACCGACGGCCGTCGCATCCATCTTCAACCCGCCAGCGTGTTGCGCGCGCACGATGCGCTGGACCGCGTGCTGCGCCACGAACTGATCCACGTGTTGATGGAAGCGCAGGCCGCGCCTAGCGTGCCGGTGTGGTTCCGCGAGGGTCTGGCGCTATACCTCGACCCATCGAACCGCGCAGCCGGCGCCGCCGCCTTCCCTGCCGATTCCGCGTTGCGCCAGACTGGAGACGCCGCCGAAGCCCGCCGTGCCTATGCCGACGCGCTAGCCGCTGTCACCCGCCTGGTGGAGCGCTACCGCGAAGGAGCGGTGCTGGGCTGGGTCAACAGAGGGTTGCCTCCGCCAGAATGAGCACATGTGCTTCATGCTCTTCGCTGGAACGGCGAAGCCAATCCCGCGAAGCGAATTCGCCGAGCACTCTCCGGGTCTGTCCGTTCAGTCGCTGGACGCCGAAGAAGATCCCGTCCGGCAGCACTTCAGTATGCCCGAGGTTCAGTACGTTGGCTCGACTTCCGCTTGTGGCTGTGATTTCCCACATCTGATGTTACAGAACGGGGGGTGGCCGTACTACGACCCCGATCCCGATCCGGAGGTGGAGGCAACCCATCGCCAGAATATGGAAGCCCTCGCCGGCCTGCTGCGCGCGACTGGTGAAAAGGCAGTCGAGCTCTACGGCATTTGGGCTGGCGTCACGGGAGCGCCCGAGGCGCGCGAGGAAATCTCGCTCGCCGACCTCCTCGACACAAGCTTCCATTTCAAGGAGCAAGGCTTCTACACCGTGCGTCTGTAAAAAAAGGTGTCAGACGCCATTTTCTTCCCGCGTCACGAACGCCAGCCCCAGCCACCCCGCCGCGAACAGCAAATAAGCCAACGCCGCGCGCACCGCGAAGCTGGCCATCTCTCCGCCGAAACTGATCATGTGCGGCACCCAGCCTAGGAGTTTCAGCGGCACCCAAACCGCGGCCAGTAGCAGCGCGGGCGCTTCCAACCAGTACAGCCAGCGGCGGCAGCGCGCGCCCACGGCCCCGAATCCCGCCCAGCCGCGCGACACGATGCGCGGGCCGGTGGGCAGAAGCAATACCGGCACCACCACCCAGCGCAGTACCCAGAATACCGCGTGAAAGACCGCCTGCACCGTCGCTGGCTTCACCGGCTTCCGCAGCGTCAGCGTGAGCCACGAAGCCAGGCGGAAGCCCGGGCCATCCATGGCATCGCGGGCCGACGCCAGCAGCACATAGACCACAACCACCGCGATGGCCGCCGCCACCAGCGGCGCCAGATGGCGCAGCGCGGCCCGGAACGCGCCCCAAACGCGGCGCTCGGCGAAGAAACCGAACCCCGCGCCGTACAGCCAGCACACCCCGCAGCCGAACATGGCCGCCACCACTGCGCTCCACAACAGCGCGCCCGTGCGCGACTCGCCCAACCCCAGCCAATAGTAGCCCAGCCACAACAGGAGGGCGTTTCCGGCCAGGTGGATTCCAGCTAGAATGCTTGTGGACTTCATCACTTCACCTCCACCTTCCGGCTTTCCGTCGTCGCCATCACATCGCTCTGATACATCGGCCCCACGCGCGCCGGGCTCACCTGGAACACGCCGGGGTTCACTACTTTCAGCAGGTAGAAATATTCCTGCTGGCCCTGCGGGAAGTAAGTCTGGAACAGCGCCATGCGGTTATCGTGCAGCTCGCGGCGCGTGAAGTAATATTGCCACCAAGGTGGCCGTGCCTTCAACTCGTAGGAGCCATCCTTTTCGATGAACTCCGTGCCCGCCGGTATGGGGTCTTCGATCATCAGGTAGCGCCACTCCGAGCCGGTTACGGTGAGCCGCACGGCGATGGTGTCGCCCGAGGCCAGAGGCCCGCTGAGCGGGGCCAGGTCGTAGACGATCTTGTCTCCCGTGCGCGTGGGCACCAGCCGGAAATAATCGCGCAGGATGTTGAGCGACGTGGTGCCCACCTTCTGCAGTTTCTCGTCGCCCGAATAGTATTCGGCGCGCGCCGAGTAGTAGAGCCGCCCCGCGCCGCTGGTCGAGATGCGGACGCGGTTCGCGCCCGGCGAGAGCTTGCTCTCGTCCATGGTCAGGTCCGGCGCGGCCATGGCGATGGCCGTATCGAACTTCCGCGTTAGCACCGCTCTATCATTCACGAACACGGTAGCCGTGAAGTTGGGACTCAACTCGCCGGTGTGCCGCAGATAATCCGTCAGGCCGTAAATCACCATGGCGGTTTGCTTGGTGGATTCCCACCAGTAACCTTCATTGCGGTGCAGCATGAGCCACAGCGCCGCCTTGGGCAGCAGCGGACTGTCGGCGTGCTGGTGGGAGAGCAACTTCACCGCCCAGGCCGTGGCTTCGGGCGAGGCATCTTCGTTGAAGTCCAGCATCTCGTCGCGGGTGGCGCTCCACCAGGCGGTTTCCTGGTCCTGCTGCACGCCGCGTTCGAGCGCCGCCGCAATGTCTTTGGCGCGCGCGTCCTTGGCGGCATCGAGCGCCAGGCCCAGCACCGCCATACCGTAGGGCGACAGGCTGGAGCGCCCGTTGTACACCTGCCCCAATAGGTCCGGCGAGGCTTGCCCAGCCACCGCCAGCGCGTAGACCATGTAGGCGCGCAGATCCGGCGCCGTGCGCTCGCCCCGCGCCAGGTCCTGCTTGATCCACTTGACGCCGTTGTCGATGGCTCCCTGCGTCACCGGGGTGCCGGCGTCGCGTGCCTGTACCAAGCCGGCCACCACGTAGGCGGTCATGAACGGATGGCTTTCGTCGGTCTCCCACCAGCCCCAGCCGCCATCGGGGTGCTGGAAGTTGTAGAGGCGGTCGAGACCAGCGTGGATCTTCTCTTGCAGCGCGGCCTGGTCGAGGTCGGTCTTGAGCCCCAGGTCCTTCACCGCCGCCTGCACCGTGATGTTCGGCAGGAAGCTGGACATGGTCTGCTCCACGCAGCCGTAGGGGAACGAGATGAGGTAGTCGAGCGCGCCAAATAGCGACCCCGCGATGGAAGGCGCCAGGCGCACCGAAAGCGACCGCGAACCGGGCTGCACCTTATCGGGGAAGGTCAACTCGAAGGCCGCCGTGCCGCCCGCCCTCAGCGCCCCGCCGCGCGCCCGCGCCATTGCGATGCCGGGGATGTTCACCGGCAGTTCCATTTCGAGCGCGTCGGATTCCTCGTTGGTCAGCGCCTTGCCTGTGACGGTGGCGCTGCGCACCTGGCGGGCGCGCACCCGCCAATCGAGCCTCGCCTCGCCGCGGCTTGGAATGGTGACATCTTGCGTCGCGCCCTCCAGCACGTCCAGGCCGGCCACATCCAGCGACACACGCGCTTTCTTGGTGTCGGTGAGGTAGTTGTGGACCAGCGCCGAAATCACCACCTCGTCGCCCTGCACGAAGAAGCGCGGGACAACCAGGCGCACGATCAGGTTCTTGCGCACGATGGTTTTGAGCGTGGCGCTGCCCACTTTGGTTTCGGGCGTGGCGCCGCGCGCCGTGGCCCGCCAGGTGGTGAGCGAATCGGGGAAGTCCACCTTGGTTCGGGCGCGGCCGTCGGGACCCGTGGTGACATCGGCGGCCCAGAACGCCGTATCGGGGAACGCCTTGCGCACCTTGGGCTCTACCAGCCGCTCGGGCTTCAACTGCGCCAGGCGCGACGGCGGACGCAACTCCGCCAGCCGCATACGGCGCTTGCCGGCTTCGCCCTCGAACCAGTAGTTGAGGGAGTTAGTCGTGGAAATGCGGTTATAGTCCTTCGAGAAGAACGCACTTACAATGTCCTGCGTGGTATCGGGCCGAATGCCGTAAATGGCCTCGTCCACTACGCCCAGGCTGAACTCGGCGCGCGGCGCGGGCTGCCCATCGGCGGTAGTGGCTTCGATGCTGTACTCTGCGGTCTGGCCGGGGCGGTACTGCGCCTTGTCGGTCGCAAGCTTCACGTTCAGTTTGTGCTCCACCGGCGGAACGCGGACTAATCGCACGCCCTCGTAGTAACTTCCGTCGCGGACGTAGCCGGCCACCACGAAGATGCCGGGTTCGTCGCTGGAGGTGACCGGAACGTCGAACCCCACGGTGGCGCCCTGCGAGCGCAACACCTTATACTGGCGCACGTCGCGGCCCTCCACCGAAACCAGCACCGCCGTGTTGGGCCTGCCGCTGACGATCATCAAGTGCGCCGTCTCGCCCACGCGGTAGGTCTTCTTGTCGGTGACGATCTTGAGACTGCGGTCCGTGTCGCCGCCGTAATCGAACTCGCCGCTCCCGGCAACCCACAGATATTCGAAGTCTTCGATGTCGCGGCCCTCGGGCGTGTGGGCGGTGACTTTCACGCGGTAGCTGCCTCCCCGCCTGGGAATGTCCAGCGATACTTGCGCGGAGCCATCGGCGCCGGTGTCGACGTCCTTGCTGGCAACGGTCTCAAAGCGATTGCGGTCGCGGTAATCCCAGTGCAACAGTTCCACATGGGCAGCGCGCCCGACCACCGGCTTGTTGTCGTAGTCGCGCGCGTCGACGGTGAAAGCGCCGTTTGTGCCGGGCTCGTAGAAATATCGGTTGGGCGTAACGTGCACCAGGAAGCTGCCATAAGTGGCCACCACCCAACACTTGCCCGTTATCTCGCGCTTGCCCTGGTCGGTAACGCGGGCTTCGATGCGGTAGGCGAAATCGCTCTTGTCCTTGGAAACGCTGGTGGGCAGATTAATGCTGAGCTTGCCGTCGGCGTCCAACACGCCCTCGGCATGTAGCTCCTGATCGCCGGAATCGGCGGACTCCGAGTTGTCGCCCTCCTCGCCTCCCTGTGTGTTGGGTTGGTCGGAGGTGTCCTCGTCGGGGTCGTACCACGCCGGGAAGTAATAAGGGGTCTTGTAGAACGCGTAAGTCACCTTGGCGCCACTTACCGGCTCACCGAAGTAGTAGCGCGAGTCGATGGTCACCTGCGTGGCCTCGCCCTGAATCAGCCGCCCCTTGGCGGGGATCACGCGCACTTCGTACTCGGGCTTCTTGTACTCCTGCACTTCGAACTCGGCGCTGGCCACGTAGCTGTCGCCGCTCTTGATGTCGATGGAGTACGCCCCAAGCGTGGCCGCGGCTGGGAGCGTCAGCTCGTCGTGGATGGCCCCGGTGGGGCTCACGGCAAGCGTCTTCTGATACACCGGCTTCTGCTCCGCATCGTTCACCGTAACCGCCACGTTCTCACCCGCTGGCACCGCGTATCCGCTCCCGCCGCGTGTGCGCAGAATGGCGCGGAAGTGAACCGTGTGGCCGGGGCGATACACCGGACGGTCGGTGTAAGCGAAACCCGCGAACTGGTCGCGATCGGAGGCGGCCATGCCGCCCACCACGTTCACGGCGTAATCCTTGCCATGCCGCGCCACCATGCGCAGGTCTTCCAACTTCGTACCTTTGTAGGGCAGTTCGGCGATGCCATCCGCGTTGGTGCCGGCCTCGCCCAGTTGCGCGTCGCGTGCCAGCATGGTGACCTGGGCGTCGCGGATGGGTTGGCCCGTGCGGCGGTCCACCACGAAGTTGATCACGCCCGCCGACGATGGCTTGCTGACCAAAACCACGTCGGAAACCATCGCCAGGGTGTAGGCGCACAGCTTTCCCTTGACGGCTTCCACCAGGTAGAAGCCCTTCTCCTTGAGCCCCAGGTTGACGGTTGCGCGCTCCCACCGTGAGTTGCTATGCACCGGCTGCACGAACGAAAGCACGAGCTGCTGCGAATTCAGCAGCGGCGTTTCGGCGTAGTAAGTTTCCTTGGGTCCGAGCTTGGCGTTGGGCGGCGGCGCGGCCTGCTCCTGAAGCCCCAGATGTTGCGTGGGCGATTCCGTGAACTGCCCGCGCAGCGAAAGCCGGATGGCGGTTCGCAGGTTATGTTTCCACTCGTGGATGCGCTCGATCAGCGTCCGCTCGCCCTGCGGACGCGGCGCGCGGCCGCCGAACTGGTGGGGCTCGGGAAGCTGCTCGAAGAAGGCCACCGGGTCCTGGATGCGGTAGACGCGGAACTCGAGCGAATCCACGTTCCACGCGCTGAGTTGCACGTTGGCTTTCCCGCCCGTGCCGAAGGTGCGCTCGGTGTAGAGAGAGAAGTAGGGCTCGCTTTCGCTCTGGCCCAGACAGGCCGCGGCCATCCCCAATAGCAACAGGAGCCGTGCGGTGTGGCCCGCGCACATGCAGCCCGCGCGCATGCCCGACTGCGTTCTGGGCCGAGCGATGCAGCCCGCGACCATCCAGCTTTTCATCTAGATTCCTCCGTCAAAATGTTCCAGCGCGACACGCCCAGGAAATTGGAATTCGCGGCCACCGGCCGCCACTGGGGCTGCGGAAAGTTAAGCAATTCTTCGACCGTCAGCCGCCGCATCTCGCCCGGGTCCGCTCCGTCTGGCCCGGTATGGTACAGGATATAGCGTTTTCCGTCCGGATGTATGGGGCTCTCCCCCAGATAGATCATGCTGTGGTACGGCTCGCGCGCTTCGGCCTGGCGGTAGAACAGCAGGTCGCCCGGTTCGGCGGCGCGCAGATCGCGGCTGCGGAAGCGGGTGTTGTAGCGCCGCAGGGTCTGCGCGTCGGCGAACTGGGCGAACGCCCCATCGGCCAGGTCGGTTGCCTGGAAACTCCCTTCGCGGACGCGGAACAGCGCGGCCCCCAGCGGCGTGTAGGGGTACTGGTATTTGGCCACCGAATCGAAGGCCGGCACCAGCGGCAGCCGCGCTTCGGCCGCCCAGGCGCCGTCGTGGGCGCGCAGGGCTTCGCGGTAGGCATAGCGGATGAGCGCGGCGCAATCGGCGATCTCCTCCGGCCGCGCGGCGGGCGCCTGGAAGTACTGCGCCTCCGCCAGCCAGGTGAACCAGCGGCGGAAGCTCTGGCGGTCGTGCAGATCGTCCAGGCGCAGGAAATCGGGGGTGCCGTCGCGGGCGGTGTCGCGGGTTTCGAGCTCTAGCGGGATGGCGATTTCGGCCGGCGCCCCCTGCGGAAACTTGACGCGCACCCGCGCCGTCCCTCCCAGCACCCCGGCGCGGAGATGCGCCTGCCACTGCCCGCCCGCGCCGCGCGTGTCTTCGAGTGTCACGGTGTGTGGGTTATCGGCCACGAAGACGGCCGGCTTCCCCGCCGAGGCGCTGGCAATTTCCAGCGTGGCCGTGTCGTAACCGTCGGCGAAAAGCCGTGCCGGGGAGATCGACAGGCGCGGCGGCAGGGCGGCTTCCCGCCTCCGGGCTGACGCCGCCATCCACAACAGGATAGCGGCACAGACGATGGACACCGCCAGCACTACTCGCGCGCGCGTGCTCAAATCGACCCGATTATACACCGTGGGCGTGAGAGGCACGTCGCGGACCGATTTGCGGCGCGTCCCCGGCTGGCGGCCTCAACAATCCGTCCAAGCCCGAAATCCCAAATCCTGTCCAAAAAGGATGGCGGAAACCCGTGAAATGCGGTATGACTGGTACTTAAGGAGGAAGTGACGTGAAGAAATCTCTCGCGGTGGCGATTCTCGGCGTTGCCACCTTGGCGCTAATTGGACCTGGATGCAAGAAGAAGGTGGCAGCGGCCCCGCCGCCAGCCCCGCCGGCGGCAGCCCAGCCCGCCCCAGCCCCGGCTCCGCCGCCTCCACCGGCTGCGCCCGCTCCCAGGCCGGAGCCGCAAGCCCCGGCGCCCGCTCCGGAACGCAGGGTTCCGGATGCCGCAACCCGCGCGCGTATCGAGACGCTGCTGGCCAAGATCGAGGATGCCTATTTCGACTACGATAAGCACACCCTGCGCCCGGATGCCATCAAGGCGCTGCAAGCCGATTCCACGGAACTTCGCGACATCGTGGTGCAGTACACCGACTACCGCGTGACCATCGAGGGACACGCCGACGAGCGCGGTTCCGAGGCCTACAACATGGCCCTGGGCGACGCCCGCGCCAAGGCTGCCAGGGACTATCTCTCCAGCATCGGAATCCCTGCCGCCCAGCTTGCCATCATCAGCTATGGCAAGGGTAGGCCGGTTTGCGAGGAGCACGACGAGGCCTGCTGGCAGAAAAACCGCCGCATCCATTTCGTGGCCACCAAGTAGACAGCCGATTTTTTCCGGGTGGGTGGGACTCTCCGTTCCACCCACCGTACGTAACCCATTTGTTTTCATTGTCGCGGCGCGGTGTTTCGCGGGTTTGTCAGCCGCGAGGATCAGCCTACCCTAGATTTCCTCCTGAAAATCGCCCTATCACTATAAGAGAATTATCCCCCTCTGCCGATACTTACTACACGTATGCCTCTTCGGCGCGAGGCGCTACCGGTCTACCGGCCATCGGTTGAGAAAGCCGCGAATCGAATTCGCGATCCGTTGGCGCGTCTGCGCTTTCTGCAAGCCTCGGCGCCGAATATGACCATTCCGGCTCCGTTGCGGTGGATCCGATCGGTCCGCCAGTTCCTGGCGGGCAGCCGCATGGCGCGTTTCCTCCTGCTAGCGGCGGGTTTGGGGGCGCTGGGTTCTGTGGTGTTCCTCATGACTTCGACCCACGCCGAGGCGCTGCCGGCTCCCCTTCAGCCAATCCGCCCGGCGACCGTGGCCGAGGCACCGTCTCCCAATGTCTGGCTTGTGGAAAACACCGGCGGCGAGGAGACCTACAGCAACGGTTTGCGCATCGATAACCGCCATGTTATCAGCCACTATCCACGCTCCTACCTGGTGTTTCCCGCCAACAGCCGCGGACCGGGAGTCCGGCGGCACGATCCCGCCGGCATCGTTTTCCACACCACGGAAAGCCACCTGGTGCCCTTTGAAGCCACCCAGAACGACGCACTCCGCCGGGTTGGCGAATCTCTGTTGGAGTACGTCCGGCGCAAATTCGCGTATCACTTTCTGATCGACCGTTTTGGACGCGTCAACCGGGTGGTCGCCGAGGGAGACCAGGCGGACCATGCCGGGCCGTCTCTGTGGGCCGACAGCGAGTGGTTGTACGTCAACCTCAACCGGAGTTTTCTGGGGGTGTCGTTAGAGGGCCGGACGGAGCCCGGACAGACGGAGTCGGGAGCCAGTCCCGCGCAGGTGCGGGCGGCGGCCATGCTGACGGAGATGCTGCGCTTCCGGTACGGTATCAAGGCGGAGAACTGCGTGACCCACGCGCAGGTCTCGGTGAACCCCTCCAACATGCAGGTGGGCTACCACACCGACTGGGCCTCGGGCTTCCCGTTCGAGCAGGTTGGGTTGCCCAACAACTACGCCCAGGCGCTTCCCGCCGTTTGGGCGTTCGGCTTCCTGGCCTCCGCCGACTACCGGACCGCCACCGGCGAACGCCTGGCCGAGGGCATCGACCGAGCGGAGGAGACCGTGCGCGCCGGCGCCCAAGCCGAACGCTCCAGCGTGCCAACCTACCGCAGACACCTGCAAGAGGGATATCGCCAGAGGCTCGCCGAGCTGAATTGACGCGGGCCGGGCATCCGTGGCCGTGCCGACATGCGGTAGCCTGAAGATTCTATGGCATCGCAGAGAAAGCGCCCCGCGGCCCGGGGCCCCGTGCCGGCGGCGCCGCAACAGCCGCCACAGCCTCCAAAGCCGCCACACAAGCACCTCCGGCCGCACCTTCTCATTGCCCTGGCGTTGTGCCTGCTCACCCTGCTGGCCTATTCCAATTCGTTTACCGGCGGCTACACGCTCGATTGCAACCAGCTTCTGCGGCTTGACCAACGCATCCAGCATGCCACCGCCGCCAACGTCGATCTGATTCTGCATCACACCTACTGGTGGCCGGCCGGCGAAAGCGGCTTGTACCGTCCGCTGTCCACGCTGTCGTACATGTTCAACTACGCCGTGCTGGGCAACGGCGAGCGCTCCGCCGGCTACCACTGCGTCAACCTGCTGCTGCATCTCTGCAATGTGCTGCTGTTGTACGCCCTGTGCCTGCGCCTGATGGGCACGCGCGGCCGCGCCTTCGCGGTGGCGGCGCTTTGGGCCGTTCACCCGGTGCTCACCGAGAGTGTCACCAACATGGTGGGGCGGCCCGACCTGTTGGCCGGAATCGGCGTTCTGGGCGGCTTTCTGCTGTATCTGCTGGGCGTGGAAGCCACCGGCCGGCGGCGTTGGGCGGCCTTCGGCGGCGCGGCGGCGGCTACCGCCATCGGCGTCTTTTCGAAAGAGAGCGGCGTCACCGTGTTGGGCGTCATCGCCATCTACGAACTGGCTTGGTGGCGCGAACGGCGGCAGGTGCGCGGACGGCTGGCGGGCCTCATCGCCGTGGCCATTCCCGTCGCGGCCATGCTGTACCAGCGCGTTCAGGTGATGGCGGCGGCTTCGGCACCGGCCAGTTTTCCGTTTGTCGACAACCCCCTGGTCGATGCCGGTTTCCTTCAGGGAAGGCTGACGGCCATCGCCATACTGGCTCGCTACCTGTGGCGGCTGGTCTGTCCCATCACTCTTTCCGCGGACTATTCTTACGCGCAGATTCCGCTGGCCAGCGGCACCCTCGCCGACTGGGCCGCATGGCTCGTAGTGGCTGCCGTGGCCGTGCTGGTGTTCAAGGCGTACCGCTGGAACCGCACCGCGTTCTTCTTCGCCGGCTTCGCGGCGGTCAGCGTCCTGCCGATGTGCAACCTGCTGTTTCCGATCGGCACCATCATGGCGGAGCGGTTCCTCTACCTTCCGGCCGCCGCCTTCAGCGCCTGCCTGGTGCTGTGCTATGGCGCCATCCCGCCGCGCTTTCGCGCCGCCGCGCCGTGGTTCGTGGGCCTGCTCGTCACCGCCTACATAGTCCGCACGTGGCTGCGCAATCCCGATTGGCGGGACGATTTGCGCATGGCGCAGGCCATGCTCAAGACCAGCCCCAACAGTTTCAAAGTTCGCAAGATGCTGGCCAACAACTTGTTCCACGCGGACGCTTCCCATAGCCGGATGGACGAGGCAATCACCCAGGCGGAAATTGGCCTGGCGATGCTCGATCCGTTGCCCAACTCGGAGAACAACGCGGAATCCTACAGCGCCGCTGGCGGCTATTACATTGCCAGGGGCGATTTGCTGCGCCGGCCCGGTGCCAACGGGAACCTGTTCTCGCCGCCCGGCAGCATTCAGGCCTTCCAGCGTGCGATTCAGCTCTTCAACCGGGCCATCGCCATCCTCGGGTGGCCTGGCGGAGATCCGCGGGCGGAAGCCGCCGCTGTCCTGCCCAATGGCGACGTGGGCAAGTCCTACCGCGCCCTATCGCAGATCTACCTGAGGCTGGACAACGCGCCGATGGCGTACGGCGCGGCGATGCAGGCGCTGGTTGCCGACCCGCTAAGCCCCAACACGTATCTGCAGTTGTCGAGCGCCCTGGACCGCTCCAACCGGATCGAGGAAGCGGCGGTCGCGCTTCTCGAAGGCAACACGCTGGTGCCCGACAAGCGTTTCACCAACGAACTGCTGCCGCTCTTCAAGCGCGGGATCGATCCGCGGTCCTGCGCGCTCAAGCAGGTTGGGCAAGGCTACACGCTCGATCCCGGGTGCGAGGCCGTGCGGCGGCTGCTGTGTCCCGCGCTGAGCGACGCTATCGCCGTGCGCATGCGCACCGGCCGCCCCGACCTGGCGCGGCAACTGCGCGATGGCCAACTGCGCCAGTACGGATGCCCGGCATCGTCGCCCGGTCTGCTGGGGCGGTAGAGGCCACGCGGCCGGGCAGGACCGCTGGCGCGCGAGAATTACTTCCGGCCTTTCTTTATCCCCTTGGCCAGCTTCTTGATCACGCGGTGCAATCGCTGCTGTGCCGCGTCGGCGTGTTTGGAGCAACGGCGGAAGTCCCGCGCCGCGTCCAGGCCGATCCAGGCGTTCGAAAGCTCGCGGCGCACGGATTCCAATTCCGCCTCCAGCCGCCGCAACAGGGCGATGGTGGCGAGGTGGCCAGGCGCGTCCGCCCCCCGCTGCCGGGTGGCCTTGGTTTCGGCGTGGCCCTCTTCGAGGGTCATGACTCATCGTACATTGGCGGTCTCTTCCGTCGCACGGGCGGCGTGAGGTATCCGACTCCGCCTTGGCCGATGGCCACGCTGTAGTAGAGCCGGGCACCAGGCCAGTCCCCTCAATAGCGACGGAATTGCACTTGCCTGCTAATATGGGGTGAGGTGGTAAGTTCATGGATGCCCCCGGCACAGGCCATTCCGTAGCGGACAAGTATTCGCGATCCGGTCACCCTTCAGTCGAGGAACTTGTCGCCGAGCAAGGCACGAAGTTTCGCGCTGACCCGGCCGAACTGCTGGGCGATTTCTGGCCGGAAGAAGAGTCCATCGAGGACTTCCTGCGGGCACTTCATGGGTGGCGCGGGCACGACAGGTCCGATCGGGCCGCATGACGCTCGTCGTGGTTGACACCGACGTCGTCTCGTTCCTCTTCAAGGACGACAGCCGTGCTCACCTTTACCTGCCATTGATGCGGCACCGGGACCTGCTCATCTCCTTCATGACGGAAGCCGAGTTGGAGCAGTGGGTTCTGTTGGCCAAGTGGGGAGCGGATCGAGCACGCCGTTTCCGCGCCTTCATGACTGGTTTCGCGTCTGTGCCGTCGTCCCGCGATCTCATTCTCCAGTAGGCCGAAGTCATGGTCGCAGCAAAGGCGAGCGGCCGTCGCATCGAGGCGGCCGACGCTTGGATAGCCGCGACCGCCTTGCTCTACGATGCGGCGTTAATCACACACAATCCCACGGACTACGTGGGCGTTCCAAACCTGCGTGTTCTCTCCTGCTCCTGAGCCCCCGCAGGGAAATCGCCGCCCCGCGCCCGCCTCCAATATGGCGTAAACTCAGTTCTTACCCCTATGCACCTTCACCCCATCGACTGGGCGATTGCGCTGTTCTCCGTGGCCATCTGTTTCGCCCCGGCGCTGTTCTTCGGCAAACGGTCGGGCAGGAGCACGGCGGAGTTCTTTGCCTCCGGCCGCGCGGTGCCCTGGTGGCTGGCCGGGCTCTCCATGGTGGCCACTACCTTCTCCAGCGACACGCCCAACCTGGTGGCCAATTTCGTGCGCACGCAGGGCGTGGCGGGCAACTGGCAGTGGTGGGCCTACACACTGACGGGCGTGGCCACGGTGTTCTTCTACGCGCGGTTGTGGCGGCGCAGCGGCGTGCTCACGGACCTGGAGTTCTACGAGCTACGCTACTCCGGCAAAGCGGCCAGCGCGGTGCGCGGCTTCCGCGCGGTCTACCTGGGCTTCTTCTTCAACTGCTTCATCATGGCGACCGTGAACCTGGCGGCGTGCAAGATCGCCGCCGTGCTGTTTGGGTTCGACCGCTGGCAGACGCTCCTGGCCGTCGGCCTGCTCAACGTGGTGTTCGCGGCGCACTCGGGGCTGTGGGGCGTGCTGGTCATCGACATGGTGCAGTTCTTCATCAAGATGTCGGCTGTCATCGCGGCGGCTTACTTCGCGGTGACGCTGCCGCAGGTGGGCGGCCTCGGCGGCCTGGTGGACAAGCTGTCGCACATGCGCGGGCCGGGCGGTTTGAACTACCTCAGCATGCTGCCGGACTTCCATAATAACTGGGACCTGGCGATGACGGCCTTCATCGTGCCGCTGGCCGTGCAGTGGTGGGCCACCTGGTATCCCGGCGCGGAGCCGGGCGGCGGGAGTTACATCGCGCAGCGCATGCTGGCCTCGAAATCGGAGAAAGACGCCCTGGGCAGCACGCTGTTCTTCAACGTGGCGCACTACGTTCTGCGCCCGTGGCCGTGGATCCTGGTGGGGCTCGCGTCGCTCATCGTGTATCCGCAGCTCGACGATATCCGGCGCGCGTTCCCCCACGTGCCGCCCGCGCTGGTGGGCCACGATATAGCCTTCCCGGCCATGCTGCGGTTTCTGCCAGTGGGGTGGATGGGCCTGATGCTGGGTGGCCTCGTGGCCGCCAATTCGTCCACCATTTTGACCCACCTGAACTGGGGCGCCAGCTACCTGGTCCACGATTTTTACCGGCGCTTCGTGCGGCCGGGCGCTGCGGAAAAGCACTACGTTCTGGCGGGCCGCGCCGCCACGGTGCTGCTGTTCGTGGCCTCCTCGGCGACGGTCTTCGCGCTCGATACCGCCAAGGACAGTTTCCTGCTGCTGTTGCAGGTGGGCGCGGGCACAGGCCTGCTGTATCTTGTGCGCTGGTTCTGGTGGCGCGTGACGGCGTGGTGCGAGATCGTGGCCATGACCAGCTCTTTCGTGGCGTCCATGGCGTTTCTGATTCTCAAGAAGAGCGGCACGGCGATCGATTCCACGCCGCAGTTGCTCATCACCGTCGCCATCACCACGGTCTGCTGGATCTTGACTGCGTATCTGGGCCCGCGGACGGATGAGGGGACATTGGTCGAGTTCTACCGCAAGGTGCGTCCGTTCGGTCCCGGCTGGGGGCGCATTCGCGCGCTGGCTGGCGCCGCCGCCGCGGAGGACGTCGAGGCCGCCAGCTTCCCGCTCGCCATCGTGGGTTGGCTGTCGGGCTGCATCATGATCTGGAGCGCGCTCTTCACGGTGGGCAACTTCCTCTACGGCCGGCTGGGCTACGGGTTCGGCCTACTGGCAGCGTTCGTGGCGTCGGCGCTGGTGCTGATCGGGGTGGTGCGCAGGCTGTGGAAGTAACACGCCTGGCGCGGTCCGTTGGAGTATCATGATTTGGAATGCAGGTCCCAATTGGTATGGCGGGCTGGCGCCTGTGTGGCTGGGCGGACGAGCCCGATCCCGGCGGCATGGAACTTTCGGCGCGCGACGCCCTGGCGGTCCAATGGCTGAACCAGTTCCACGGGGACGTCTTTGCCTTGCGAAACATGCGCCGCCTGCTGGGAACCGAACATCCCTGGTCGGACGATGAGCAGGTATTCGCCGATGTAGCCTGCCGCCTGGCGCGCGGCGTCTGGAAAGCGCGCCGGGCCGCTCTGGTTCTCTATCCGGCGGGCTCGCCAGGAGGAGCGGTCGAGGCGGCGCCGTTTCCCAAGGAAGAGCGGCGGCCTGCGCCGTCGCCTCCTCCCAGCCCGGCCGCCGATCCTCCGGTGTTTCCGGGCGATATCGATCCCGCGGCCATCGCTCAGGCGCAGAAGCAAGCGGCCGAACTGGGCGTTCCGTTCTGCGAGGAGTGCCTGCGGGCGGAGATGGCGGGAAGGTAGACCATGGCTGGCGTACCCTGCGATCCGGTCCTCGAAGCGCTCTGGCCGCCCAGCCAGCCCGCCAGTCTGGGGGTGTTTGCGATCCTCGATGGCGCCCGCGACGAGCGCATCTACGCGGCGGTGGATGGGACTCGGCTGCCGAAGGATTGCCTGTACTCCGGCGATCTGCCGTGGCAAATGCAGATGACCGCGCCCTACCTGGTGCAACTGGATCGCGACGACCGCTTCACGCGGCGCGTCCTCGATGACGGCTGGGGGAACAGTTGGGGCACGTTCCTGCGCACGGAAACCGGCATCAAGCAATTGCGGCGCCATCTGCGGCAGTTCCTGCGCGTTCGCGACGAGCGCGGACAGCGGCTGATCTTCCGGTATTACGACCCACGCGTGCTGCGCGCGTATCTGCCCACCTGCACCGCGGCCGAGCTGGAGACTTTCTTCGGGCCCATCCACTCTTTCGTGATGGAAGCGGAAACGCCCGGGGAGGCACTGGAATTCCAGCGCGAGAGGAACCGGCTGTCGATCCGCCAAGTCCCGTTGACGCCGCCCGCAGCCGGTTTGCGCAGCCTCAAGGCAGGACAGGGAACCTGAGCACTTTGCCGCCAGCGCCCGCGGTGGTATCGATCGCGCCGCCTTCCCCTGCGAGGTCCAGGAAGGCCGCGACGCTTCCATCGTGGTTGACGGCGACCTGCGCGATGGGCGCCCGTCCCGGAGTAGTATCTACGAGCAAGCCGCCATCGGGTTCGATCACCACCAGCCGTCCCGATTCCGCGCCCACCGCCAGCCGGCGTCCGTCGTCGCTTAGAGCCGCCGCGTCGGCCTGCATCGGCCGGTCGAGCGAGCGCAATTGCCGCTTCTCCGCGATGTCGAAGACCGCGAAGTCGTCCCAATAGATAAAGTAGTAGAGGCCGTTATTCGAGAGTCCCGTAAGGCCATCCGCGTTGTTCAGGTCCATGCCGTCCAGAGCGGTGTGGCGGTCGAGCTCCGTCCCGGTTTCGGTATTCCGGACTGTCCAGCGAAAAGCCGTGAGCAGAACCATGCGGCCTGTCTCCACCGAGACGCCGGTCTGGCCATATCGCCCCACCTTTCCCGGCGTGTCCTGAATGGGGCCGCTCAAGGGTTTGCCGGGCGACCAGACGCGGGCGAACCCGGCATCTTCCAGCAGCAGAAACTTTCCGCCACCGATGGCCGCGCACTGTCTGATGGGCCGCTCGCATTCCACCGACGCGAGCAACTGCCCGTCCCGTCCGTCCCAAACGGCAACGCGGCCGTCTTCAGCCGTTCCCATGCGCAGCGCACCTCCCGCGGAGGCCCACAGCGCCCGGACTGCGGACCCTTCGAGCCCGCTGAAGGCCCGGCCCTGCGGCCAGAGGTCCAGCACCCACTCGAGAACGCGCCCATCGCCGGTTCCGGCCAGGACCCGCCGTTTCGAATCGCACGCAATCGCCGTCAACTTCCCAGCCATGTTCTCCCTATTTCTTAACCCACCTATAGTATTGCGCTTTGGCCAGATTTGGCTCGCCCGGAGACCATTTCGGATCGCCAAACCACGACGGATGAAACGTCTCGCTGGTAAAGTTGGTTTTGTAATTCGCGTAGTACTCGCCCGAGGACCAATCGGCGCCGTCTTCGAATCCATCCAGGTGCTTTTTATCGACCGCCGACTGTAATGCCGCGGAGCCGTTTACGAACATCTCGCCTCCGGTCTTCAGCGCGGCAGCGCCGTTGCGGCAGTAGCAGCGCAGGATGCTGAACCACAAGCCCGTGGTCCTTCGCCTGGTGGCGTAGTGCGTCACCCGGTTCTTAAAGGCCACGGCGCCTTGGTCTTCTTCTCTGACATTGAATGCCGCGGCGATGGCGATTTCGGGCAGACTGCCGTCGTCGCGCCAGTCGTGAATCTTGCCTGTGCCATCCAGGTCGTAGCCCTTGTCATTCAGGAACTTCTTCTGCACCGCGGCCGTCTCATTGTCCTTCAACTTGCGGAATTCTTCCAGGGCGGCGCGATCCAGTTTGACATCCGATCCGATGGAGTGCACCGAGATGTACCTGTTTTCCGCGTCCTTGTAACGCAGGCCCTTGACCTCGCAGAAATGCACGCCGAAGCCGGGATGCGGGTTGTTGAACGCCATGACATCCACCGGGTCGTGCGCAGTGGTCAGCCGTCCCCAGCAGTTCGTGTCGCGAACGTCGAAGCGTCCCAGGTTTCCCGAGTCGTCCCGTCTCACCGAATCGCGATAGACGAAAAGGTTAGGCGGCAGGCTGCTCGGCGGATTGTGTACATCGTATTGCGAGGCAATGACCCATTTGCGCTTGTCCGCCAGTTTCGTGCCGGGCGCTTTTTCTTCGCCCTTCGTCAAACTCTTGCGCACTTGCCCTATGCCGAAACGGATGGCCAATTCGATGGCATACGGAAAAGCGGGGCCTTCGCCGACCACGAACACGACCGGGTAGTGCAACTGAAACTCCACCTCCACCGAGGCGCCGTTCGGCATGGCCTTGACCTCCAGCGCATTGGCTTTGGTTCGCCTGACATCGACGTTGCCCTCGGTTTGCCAACTGCCACTGACGGCGACAGTGACCCCGCCAACCTTCACCTGCATCGTGCTCTTTTCCAGGATCGCGCCAAGATCGTCCCCAACCGAAATCTTGTACCTGACCTCGCAATTGAGATCGTCTTTGGTCCATGCTCCGCCATAATTGTCGGTCTTGGCATCGGAATCCTCGTCCGGATCCAGTTCGATGAGGATCGCCTTAAGTGCGATCGGTCCCCCTCCGACCCCCTTCGGCCGCATATCGTGCACCACCACGCTGACCGACCACGTGCCGGTCACCGGCACCTCGGATGAGAACTCCTTGCCTTCCCCTTCCGGACCCGTGATGCTACCCGTCCAGTGGTATTCCTGATCTTCAACCTCCACCTTGACAGTGCTTAGGTCCGTGCCTTTCGAGAAGACCAGCGTGATGTAGCCGTTCTCGTCGGTCTCGATGGATGGCTGCACAGCGCCATCGACCGTCACGACGACCGGGACATTGCACCTGGGCTCGCCTTCCTCGCTCCCCGGGTTTCCGTCCTTCACCTGGATGGTCCATTGAATGTCGCACTTCAGGACCAGTCCTCCAATTTTGGCTGAGGGGCCTGAGACGATGGTCTTGAAAGCCATGGTTAGCGCCCGCTATCCGCGTCGAGCGCTTCGAGCGCCTGCAGCCTGGCTTGTCCGCCGGGGTGCCGGCCACTCATGACGTCGGCCGCTCCGGCCATGGTCCGCTCGAAGTCGCGCCCACGCCGCAAAACCAGCCGGACGAACGCGTCGAGACCGGGTGGGGTGAAGATGCCGCCGCGCAGCCCCCGCCGGATCGCCCACTCGACGATTTCGAGCACCGCGGCATCGTCGCTTCCCGCGTACCTCGAGCCGCAATCCGCCCTGGCGTAGCGCACCAGCCGCCGCCGGAACTCCGCCTCCCGTGCGGCACCGAGCGCCTGCATCTGCGCCTCGCGAATGACTAGCATCCGGCGGATACCTCTCCGGTCCGGATTATAGCTCAGTGAAACCAGCGGGCGGGGCCTCTTACTTCCCCGGCAGAACCGCCGGCGCTCCAGGCGGTATCATGATTCTGTCAACCGGAAGGAGAGCCGATGCGGTCCCACGCCAAACGATCCGTCCTTGCCCTGGCGGCCTGTCTTGCCGCCTGTGGCCTTGCCAACGCCCAGAACCAGAACCGCCCCGCGCCGGACCTGGCCAAACAGCCGACGCTTTACGTGGTGGGCTACGCGCACCTCGATACCGAGTGGCGCTGGGAGTATCCGCAGGTGATCGACGAATACCTGAAGGATACCCTGCTGCGTAACTTCGGCCTGTTCGAGAAGTATCCGCACTACGTCTTTAACTTCTCGGGCTCCAACCGGTACCGCTTTTTCAAGGAATATTACCCCGCCGAGTTCGCGACGCTGAAGAAGTACGTGGCCGCGGGGCGCTGGTTTCCGGCCGGCTCCTCGGTGGAAGAGGGCGACGTCAACGCGCCCAACGCCGAAGGCATCATCCGCCAGATTCTCTACGGCAATAACTGGTTCCGCAAGGAACTGGGCAAGGCCAGCGCGGAGTACATGCTGCCGGATTGCTTTGGCTTTCCGGCGTCGCTGCCCAGCATTCTGGCGCACGCCGGCGTGAAAGGCTTCTCCACGCAAAAGCTGACGTGGGGATCGTCGGTTCCAGCCGGCGGCCCGGACTCAATCGAGCGAACGCCCGCGGGCATTCCCTTCAACGTGGGCGTTTGGGTGGGTCCGGATGGGCGCAGTGTCGTGGCGGCGCTGAACCCCGGCGATTACGATGGCCCGCTGACCACCGATCTCAGCCAGCCGTTGCCACCCGCGGCGCCCATGCCCGGACTGGATGACGCGGCGGCGAAGTTGCCGCAGGCCGCGCGGCAGGCGATCGACCGCTGGCAGCGCGACCGCCAGTTCAACCGCGATCAGGACGACTGGGCGCTGCGCGTGGAGCGCAACGGCAAGGCCTCCGGCGTATTCGCCGATTACCACTACTACGGCACCGGCGATATCGGCGGCGCTCCCGATGAGAATTCCGTCAAGACGCTGGAGGCCATCGTGACGCGCGCCGGCGGCATGGGCGAGGGGCCGCTGCACGCGATCTCCGCACCCGCCGATCAAATGTTCCTGGACCTGACTCCGGCTGAAATTGCCGGCCTGCCGCGCTTCACCGGCGAAATGGAACTGACCAACCATTCGGCCGGATCGCTCACTTCCCAGGCTTACGTGAAGCGCTGGCTCCGCCGCCAGGAGACGCTGGCCGACGCCGCCGAGAAGGCCTCGCTCGCCGCCGACTGGCTGGGCGGGCGCAAGTATCCGCTGGAGCGGCTAAACAACGCCTGGACGCTGGCCATGGGCACGCACTTCCACGACATCGCCGCTGGAACGGCCACGCCGCGGTCGTACGAGTTCGCCTGGAACGACCAGGTGATATCGCTGAACCAGTTCGCCGGCGTGTTCACCAGCGCCACCGAGGCCGTGGCAGCCGCGCTGAACACGCAAACGGCGGGCGTGCCGGTGGTGGTGTTCAACCCGCTGAACATTTCGCGCGAGGACATCGTGGAAGCGAAGATCGACCTGCCCGCGGGCACCAAAGCCGTGCGCGTGGTAGGCCCCGATGGAACCGCTGTGCCGGCGCAGCTTTCGGGGGGCAAGGTTCTCTTCCTGGCCACGGTGCCTTCGGTGGGATACAAAGTCTACGAAGTCGCGCCGGCTGCCGCGGCCGTGGGTGCCGGCCTCCGCGTGTCGGCGTCTTCGCTCGAAAACGGGCGCTACCGCGTGACGCTCGACGCCAATGGCGACATATCGAGTATCTTCGATAAGTCCCTGCAGCGCGAGTTATTGTCGGGGCCCGCGCGCCTGGCGATTACCTACGACAACCCGGCGCAGTATCCCGCCTGGAACATGGATTGGGAGCAGGCGAGCGCCGCGCCGCGTTCCTACGTGAGCGGGCCGGCAAAGGTCCGCGTGGTGGAGAACGGCCCGGTGCGCGTGGCCGTGGAAGTGGCGCGCGAGACCGAGGGGTCGCGCTTCGTCCAGACCGTCAGCCTGGCCGCCGGAGACCCCGGCAGCCGCGTCGAGATCGCGAACGCCATCGATTGGAACACCCGCGAAGCCAGCCTGAAAGCTGCCTTTCCGCTAACCGCCTCCAACCAACTGGCCACTTACAACCTGGATATCGGAACCATTGAGAGGCCCACCAATCAGCCCCGGAAGTTCGAGTTCCCGTCGCATCAGTGGGTGGATCTGACGGACGCGACCGGCGCGTTCGGCGTAACCCTATTGACGGATTGCAAGAACGGCTCCGATAAGCCGCGCGACAACGTCCTCCGTCTCACCCTGCTGCGCACGCCGGGCACCCGCGCCGGATACCACGACCAGGGCACGCAGGACGTGGGCCACCACGAATTTGTCTACGGCATCGCCGGGCACGCTGGCGGCTGGCGCGGCGCCAAGACAGACTGGCAGGGCTATCGCCTCAACCAGCCGCTGGTGGCCTTCGAAACCGCGCGCCACCAGGGAGCGCTGGGCAAGGAGTTCTCGCTGCTCCGCTCCAGCAACCCCGATATCCGCGTGCTCGCCATGAAGAAGGCGGAGCAAAGCGACGAAGTGATCGTGCGGCTGGTGGAGACGCTGGGCCATCCCGCCGATAACGTGCGGGTCGCCTTCGCCGCGCCGGTGGTCGCGGCGCGTGAAGTGAACGGCCAGGAGCAGCCGGTTGGCCCCGCCAGCATCGCAGCCGGGGCACTGGAGGCCTCCTTCACCGCGTATCAACCGCGGACCTTCGCTGTGAGGTTGTCTCCCGCGCCGCGGACGTTGCCGGCGCCGGTGCAATCGAAACCCGTGACGCTGGCCTACGATCTGGCGGTGGCCACTGCGGACGGCGCCAAGTCGTCGCCCGGTTTCGACGCGCAGGGCCGCGCGCTCCCGGCTCCGATGCTGCCCGGCGAGATCGATTTCGGCGGCGTGGTTTTCAAGCTGGCCCCCGCCACGGGAGCCAACGCGGCGGTTGCCAAGGGGCAGAGCATCGACCTGCCCGAGGGCGCCTTCAACCGCGTGTGGGTGCTGGCGGCTTCGTCCGATGGCGACCGCAAGGCCACGTTCCGCGTGGGCGCCAGCACTGCCGAGGTGACCGTCGAAGACTGGGGCGGGTTCATCGGCCAGTGGGACAACCGCGTCTGGAAGCAGGTTGGCAAGGACCCCTACGGCGAGATGGTGAAGGTCGTGCCCGGCTACATCAAGCGCGCCGATGTGGCCTGGTACTGTTCGCACCGGCACACCGCCGCGGGCGCCAACGAGACCTATTCGTACTCGTATCTATTCGCGTACCCGCTCGACCTTCCCGCCGGGGCGAAAACGCTAACGCTACCCGACGACGACAAGATCCGCGTGATGGCGGTGTCGGTCGCCCGCGAGGCGCCGGCGGTGCGGGCGGTGCAGCCGCTGTACGACACGGTGGAGCGGTAGGGCGCAGCGGCGGCGTTGGCGGCACCGTATTGGCACGGTAGCCCGCGCAAAGTTGTGCGCGAAGAGCACCGGGTGTGAGCGGCGGGATATACTCCTTGGGCGGGCCCGTTGATGAAGCGAGACGCGGCAGCATCCTCCAAGCAAAAGGCCGAGTTCCGGCGCGGCGCTCAAGCGCGCGCTCGATGCGTTGCCAACCTACGCCCCCGCCATCATGACCATGGGTTCGGTCGAGTATCTGGCTGGGACAGCCGCCAAAGGGCGAAAGCTATTCCAATCCCTGATCGAATTGCCCAAGAGGACCAAGGATATCTGCCAGATTATCGACGAGGCCGGCACGTTTCTTACCGGCATCGGTGAGTTCGAGGATTCCAGGGAGCTGTACCGGGAGGCCCTGAAGAAATTCCCGCGCAATGCCTTGCCGTTTCACGGGCTCGGCTACTGCGCCGGCAAAGCTGGTTTGCACGAGAAGGCGGTTTCCGCGCACCAGCGGGCCGTGAAGTTGGAGCCGGACAATCAGGCGATGGTGAACGATTTGGGTTGGACTCTAGCCGAGGCCGGCCGCCTCTCGGAGGCCATCGAACTCCTGGAGCGCGCCGTCTCGATGAGTCCGCGCGACAAGTTGGCCAGAGAGAATTTGCGTCTCTGCAGGGAGCAAATCGAGGGAACGAAAATTGGCAAAGTTAGGAACGAAAAAGCGGCCCGCCGTGGTCCGCGTGCAGTCCGCTGAGAAGGCGCGGGCCATCCTGGATCTGTGCTTCGAAAACGGCTGGGAGGTCATTGCGGGTGTCGAAGAAGACGAACCCGAGGATACTTCGGATGTCGAATGGCTGGTCAACCACCACAGCGACGCTCCGAAGATTGCCGCCAAGCCCGTAGCGCCTCCCAAGATCAGCGGCAACGATTACTTCCCATGCCGCAGCGGCAAGAAGTATAAGAAGTGCTGCGGCGCGCCTGGCGCTTCCGCGTGAGACGGTGACGCAGGATAGATCGCGCATTCCGGATGATTTCCGCGCTCGCCGCCGCGCATTCGCAAGCCCCTCACAGACGGCGGCCTTCGCGCGCCGCTGAGTCACGCACGCCCCCGGATTCGAACTGTCGCGTGCGTCACGTACGCGATAGTTAGAATCCGGCGGGCTTCCGCCCCGCCGCCTTCTGCCCTCGCCACCGCCGCACCGCCCCATCCGATGAGCTATAACTTAAGTATTGAGTAGTGCACCTCGCGTTTGGAGAAGTGACCGCCGAGCAATGGAGACCTCATGAAGATCACATACACAGGCAGGCAGGTTGAACTGGCGCCGGCTCAGACTAAAAAGCTGGAGGCGCGTTTCTCGAAAATCGGCAAACTTCTGGATGGCAGAAGGGAGTGCGAAGCCCACGTCATCCTTTCGCTGGAGCGTCATCTGCACCACGCCGAAGCTACCGTCAACTATTACAACCACCAACTCGCCGGGCTGGGTTCCAGCACCGATCTGTTCACAGCCATTCACTCCGCCGCCGAGAAGCTCGAAAAGCAAGCCCTCAAGACCCGCGAGCGCTGGCGCGATACCAAGCGCGCTCCCAAGGAAGAGGTGCCCGAGCCCAAGGCCGCTCCCGCCGCGCCGGCCAAACCCGCCAAGGTGCGCGGCCGCAAGGTGGTGGCCAAAACCATGGCCGAGTTGCCCGAGGCCGAACAAGTGGTTTATAAGGTGGACCACCACAAGAAGCGCAAGCCCATGACCGCCGAGGAGGCCGTGCTCGACCTCGACAAAACGCGCGACTATGTGGTCTACCGCGACGCCGATACCGGCCGCACCGTGGTCCTCATCCGCCGCCGCGACGGCCACCTCGACATGGTGGAGGCGTAGCGCCCCATGCCCCGCAAGCGCGTATCGTCCGCGCCCAGGGGGGAAACTCCGCGCAAAGCGGAACTGGTAATTATCACCGGCCTCAGCGGCTCGGGAAAGGGCTCGGTCCTCAAGACCCTGGAAGACCTCGGCTATTACTCCGTCGACAATCTTCCGGTTGGCCTGATCCCCAAGTTCGCCGAGTTGACCCGCGACAACGCCAACATTCCGGCGGCCGCCCTGGTGGTGGATATCCGCGAGCGCGAGGGCCTCGAAGGCTTTCCCGACACGCTTGCCGGAATCCGCCGCTCGGTCAACGCGAGATTGGTTTTCTTGGAAGCCGACGACGAAGCCATCGTCCGCCGCTTCAGCGAAACCCGCCGCCCTCACCCGCTCGGCACGGGCAGGTCCATCCTGCGCAGTATCCGCGCCGAGCGCGTCCAACTCGCCCCCATCCGCGCCATGGCGGACCTCATCGTCAATACCTCCAGGTTCACCGTGCACGAACTGCGCGAGTTCATCGGCGAACGCTTCCGCGGCGAGCAGGGCGAATCCCGCATCGCCATTTCCGTCACCAGCTTCGGCTTCCGCAACGGCGTGCCGCCCGACAGCGACCTGGTCTTCGACGTCCGCTTCCTGCCCAACCCCAACTACATTCCGCGCTTCAAGAACCAGACCGGCAAAGTACCCGCGGTGGCGCGATACATCAGGTCCTTCCCACAGACGGTTGAGTTCATCCGTCGCATCACCGACCTGCTCACCTATCTCCTGCCCCATTACGTCCGCGAAGGGAAGAGCTATTTGACCATCGCGTTCGGCTGCACCGGCGGACAGCACCGCTCGGTGATGATTGCAGAGGAGATTCGCAAGAACCTGGCCGGCGCCGGCTTCAAGGTCAAAGTGAATCACCGCGAGCTACAGGGCAAGCCGCGCTCGCGGGTCTAGGGGGAAGCCGGCGGAAATGCCGGTCATTACTGCTATCCTGCGGTCATGCGCCGCGCCTTCCTCGCCGCCGCCGCGTTCGCTCTGGCTTGCCTCCTTGTGCGTTGCGCGCGGGTGGATTTGGCCGGCGATGCCAGCGGCAACCCGGCGCATGACGAGGCTCTCTATGCCTCCAGTGCCATCCACATGGAGGCAGCAGGCGATTGGCTGACGCCCCGCCAACCACCGCTGCTGCTGTGGATGTCGGCTGTCTCGGTTCGCCTGGTTGGCGTGTCGCGCGTGGCGTCTCGCTTCCCCATCGCGCTCCTCTGCGCCCTGGCCGCCGGACTGGTCTTCTGGTGGGCGGCCGAAGCGCGCTCGTGGCAGGCCGGTGCCGCCGCCGTCCTGCTGCTCGCATCCAATCGCCTTTGGCACGAACTGGGCAGTATGTGCCTCACCGACGGACTGCTGGCGGCCTTCACCACGGCTGCGATGTACTGCCTCTTCGCCGACCCGTGGCTGGAATCGCGCGCCGCCTTCTGGGGTTTCTCCGGCTCGGTCGCGGCCGCCATTCTCACCGAAAGCGCCGCTGGCGCGCTTCCCCTGGCGATGTTGGGGCTTTACTGGCTCCTCGCCCCGCGCAACTACCGCCCCGCGTTTCCGCGCGTGTGCACCGCCGCAGCCGTGGCGCTGGCGCTGGCCGCGCCCTGGTTCGTCTACCAACTGCTGGCGCACCACCTCTGGTTCTGGACGCGGTACGCCTCCGTCGCGCCGCCGCAAACCTCCCAGGAGAACCCAGCGCTCTACTACGCCATGCGCTTCCTGCGCATCGACCCGCTGCTGTCCGCGATTGCCCTCACCTCGCTTCCCGCCTTCGCCGCCGAACTACGGCGCCGCTCCGCGCCAGCCGTGCTGTTGGCCAGTTGGATGAGCGTCCTTCTGGCGGCCGCGCTCTTCTCGCAGGATCGCAATGCAGCCTACCTTCTGCCGCTCGTGCCAGCCGCCGCCATCCTGGCCGCTTCCTATGGAACGCTCTCGGAAGCGCGCTCGGCCAAGTGGCTGCTGGCGCTCGCGCTGGCGGGCCTCGCCGTCAAGGCTGCAACGCCCGCCATGCCCTGGGGCATCTCCTTCGGCGGACGCAGCGTGGCCATCCGAACCTTGCGCAACGTCGCGAAAACGCGGGGACTGACGACTCCGTCCCAAGGCGCCACAACCCCTCGCGAAATCACCCCGTCTCACGTCGCAGCGTGGACGGAGCCGTCTGTCCCCAGTCGTTTTCGCCCCCTCCGCGGACTCACGCTCGTCGTGCATGAGAAATGGCTGCCAATTCCTGGCAACCGCTTGCCGTCTATTTCTCCGCCAACCTCTTTTCTAAGTCCGCGATCGACCCCTCCTGGAATCCGGGCTCCACGGTCTTGGCCAGGTTGAGGGCCTTTTCGTAGTACGGGCGGGCTTCGGCGCGCTGCCCGGCGTCGTCGAGCACGCGCGCCAATGTGGCCAGGACGTGCACCGATTCCGGGGCCAGCACCACAGCCTCACGCGCCTCCGCCAACGCCTCGGGCAGCTTTCCTTCCCGGAGCAGCAAACCGGCTCTCTGCTCGTGGCTCAGCGCTGCGGCTAGCGGAATCTCGAAGTGCCCGTTGAAAACGAAAACGCCGTAGTCGATTTGACCGTCCGGCTTCATGGTCCGGAACTGCTCGTATGGGTTCAACATACTCGGGCCGAATTCGAAGCCGGAGAGTATGCCCGCACTAATAAGCACGGGGCCGTCGATTGCCGGCGGCGCGTTGGCCGGCTCACCCACCCATAGCGAATCGGCAGTGGGCAGCGCCTTGCAAGGGATTCCATAGTAGCTGTAGTCCAGCACGCCCTCTCCAAAGTACGCGAACCAACAGTCCCGAATCCCGTGCGCGTCCAGATAGCGCTTCGCCGATTTCATCTGCTGCGCCCAATCGGCACTGGAGTCGGTCATGTACTCGTGGACCATTATCGGACCGCCCACGGCTTCGTTCGCGTACGAGACATAGGCCGGATAGGCGCGCGAAACCGAAATTGCCTGGAAGAGGAGCAGCGCGATTGCTACATACAGGGCCTTGCGGTTGTTCTCCACAACCCGCCACACCGCGCCGCCAATCAGCACGAAGAGGAACACATAAACCGGCAGCATGTGGCGGATGCCGATATTCATTCCGCCCGCCACCGAAAACGCCATATACACCGCCGGTGGGATCGTCAGATACAGAATCTCCCGCCACTTATTGAAGCGCCGGGTAACCAGCGCCCATACCAGCACCCCGCAGAAAATCAGGAAGGTCAGCGAGGACTTGATAAGCATACCGACCGGGAAGTAATACCACAGACCCGTCGGATAGCTTTTCCCAAACATGTAGCTGTGGTATCCCACCGACTTGGCGAGCACGTCGCTCAGCCCGAAGAGATAGGACTCGGGGAGTAGATGCAACTTAGCCACCCCCCTGACCACGGCCGCTTGCGTCTTGCTCGGAATGCCGTTGATGTTGGCCTCGAGCGACGGCGACAACTTCCTGCCCTCGCCGCGCGCCGCGTAGCGAAAGCCGTAGAACATCCACAGCATCCCCACTGCGATGGCGCTAATCGCCACCAGCGCCCCAGCCGTGCGCAGAACGCGCTTGCCGATGGATGTTCCGGCATCTTCGCTGCCAGCGTCCCGCCGGCCCACCAGTTCCAGCACCGTGAGCAGACCCAGCATAGGCACCAGCAGAATCGTGCTGTGTTTGGAAGCCAGGGCCAGCCCCGCCGCCACGCCAACCGCGGCCATCCGCCACAGCGTGGGCGACTTCCAATAGCGGTAGAAGGCGTACACCGTCGCCAGCAGGAAACACGACTGCGCCGAATCGGTGGTCACTACTGCGCCGTGGCCCAGCACCGTCGGATCGAAAGCCATCAACCCAAGCGCCAGGAATCCGGCGCCCGTTCCGAACAGTTCGCGAGCCATCAGGAAGACAACCACCACCAGCAGAAGCGTGAACAGCATGGCCGCCATGCGGGCGCGGTACGCAATCGTGTTGGCGTCGTTCTTGTAGAGGAAATCCTTGCCGCCAAGGAACGCTTCCATTTCATAACGCCGGTCGAGCAGCGGAGGCATCTTGAACTGCATGCCGACGAGAGGCAGCGTGGCCACCAGCTTGACCAGCGGCGGATGCTCCGGATTCAATCCGAAATCCTTGTGCATCCAGGACATGTACCCGGCGTAGATGTGATCGCCTTCGTCCCACGTGAGCGAATTGGCATCCGCAATGCGACTGTATTGAAAAACGAAAAGAGCCAAAAAACCGGCCACGCCGCATATCGTCAGAAGGCGGCGGGTTCCGTCAGGTTTGTTCATTGCCTTGACAGTAACAAAAAAACCGCGCCCCGGATCTCTCCGGAGCGCGGCAATCGCAAACAGTTACTCGCAGGTGACTTCTAGTAATCCATCTCGGGACCGTGGCCGCCGGGGCCGCCGGAACCGGCCTGCTTCTTCTCCGGAATCTCCGCGATCATGGCTTCGGTCGTCAGCATCAGCGAAGCGATCGACGACGCGTTCTGCAGCGCCGACCGCGTCACCTTCGTCGGATCGATCACGCCATTGTCCACCAGGTCTTCATAGGTGTCCGTCTGCGCGTTGAATCCGAAGTTGGGGTTCGAGTTCTCGCGGATCTTGCCGATTACGATGGCGCCTTCCGTCCCCGAATTGGCCACGATCTGGCGGATGGGCTCTTCGCAGGCGCGGCGAATGATGTTCACGCCGATCTGCTCGTCGCCGTCCAGCTTCAGGTCCTTCAGAGCCGACGCCGCCCGCAGCAGCGCCACGCCGCCGCCCGGAACGATGCCTTCCTCGACCGCCGCGCGCGTCGCATGCAGCGCGTCTTCCACGCGAGCCTTCTTTTCCTTCATCTCGGTCTCGGTGGCCGCGCCCACCTTGATCACCGCCACGCCGCCCGCCAGTTTCGCCAGGCGCTCCTGCAACTTCTCCCGGTCGTAGTCGGACGTGGTTTCGTCGATCTGCGCGCGCAGTTGCTTAATGCGCCCTTCGATCTTCTTCGGCTCGCCCGCGCCGTCCACGATGGTGGTGTTATCCTTGTCCACCGTGATCCGCTTGGCGCGGCCCAGGTCCTTCAGCGTGACGCCTTCCAGCTTGATGCCGGTCTCTTCCATGATCGGCGTTCCCGCCGTCAGGACGCCGATGTCTTCCAGCATGGCCTTGCGGCGGTCGCCGAAACCCGGAGCCTTCACGGCGCAGGCGTTCAGCGTGCCGCGCAACTTGTTCACCACCAGCGTGGCCAGGGCTTCGCCTTCCACTTCCTCGGCGATGATCAGCAGCGGCTTGCCGCCGCGCGCGATCTGCTCGAGCACCGGCAGCAGGTCCTTCATGTTGCTGATTTTCTTTTCGTGGATCAGAATGTACGGCTCTTCCAGAACCACTTCCATGCGCTCCGCGTCGGTCACGAAGTAGGGCGAAAGGTAGCCGCGGTCGAACTGCATGCCGTCCACCGTGTCCAGTTCGGTGACCATGGTCTTGCTTTCCTCGACCGTGATCACGCCGTCCTTGCCGACCTTCTTCATAGCGTCGGCGATAATCGTGCCGATCGTCTTGTCGCTGTTGGCGGAAATCGTTCCCACCTGCGCGATCATGTCGCCGGAAACCGGCTTGGAGAGCTTCTTCACTTCTTCCGTGGCCACTTCCACGGCCCTCTCGATGCCGCGCTTCAGCGCCATCGGGTTGGCGCCGGCGGCAACCGCCTTCACGCCTTCACGGTAGATCGCCTGGGCCAGAATCGTCGCCGTGGTGGTGCCGTCGCCCGCGACGTCCGAGGTCTTCGACGCCACTTCGCGCACCATCTGGGCGCCCATGTTTTCGAGCGGATCCTTCAGCTCTACTTCCTTGGCCACCGTCACGCCGTCCTTGGTGATGTTCGGTCCGCCGAACTTTTTCTCGAGGACCACGTTGCGGCCCTTGGGGCCCAGCGTTACCTTCACGCAGTCGGCCAACTGGTTGACGCCGCGCAGAATCGCCTGCCGGGATGCTTCGGAATAGACTATTTGTTTTGCCATCGTTCATCGACTCCTTGGGAAGCCTACTTTTTGGCTTCGAGAATTCCGAGGACTTCGTCCTCACGCATAATCATGTACTCTTCGCCATCCAGCTTGATGTCGCTGCCCGAGTACTTGCCGAACAGGATCCGGTCGCCGGCTTGCACGTCCAGCGGAACCAGAGTACCGTTTTCCAGCCGCTTCCCCTTCCCAACGGCCACTACTTCACCCTCCTGGGGCTTTTCCTTGGCCGAGTCCGGGATGTACAGCCCGCCTTGCATCTGCTCTTTCTGTTCCACGCGCTTGACCACGATCCGGTCATAAAGCGGACGAATATTCATGGACGAAACCTCCCTAATTGAATTTTTGAAATAACCTGGTTTACGAGTGGGCCCACGCCCTAGCTTTTCGCGTGGTTCCGGTTACCATTATTAGCACACTAGCCCCGAGAGTGACAAGCCTTTCCCCTTAAGATGTTGAGTCGGCTAGTGATATACTACTTGACAACAATCCACTCAAGATTGCTTTAGGGCAACATCACGCCGTTCCCCGCATTCCGCGTCTCCCCCACGCCCCGCACCAACACCGCTGGCTCCCCTTGCACCACGCATTTGTTCGTGCAGATCCCGCACCCAATGCACAATTCCGCGTCCACATGCGGCTGCGCCACCGTCACACGCTCCCCACCCGGCCCCGCCACCTCCACCTGTTCCAGCCAGATGGCCTTCTTCGGCGTGGGACAGTGCTCCTCGCATACAATGCACGCGCGCCCGTACGCGTATGGCAGACAACGGTTGCGGTCAATATACGCAAGACCGATGCGGATGGCCTGTTTGGCAGCCAACTCCAGCGGCCGGATCGCGCCCGTCGGGCACACCTGCGAGCACAGCGTACACTCAAATTCGCAGTATCCAACGGTCATCTTCATCACCGGCGACCACGCCCCTTCCAGCCCCGCTTCCCACGCCGCCGGGTGGATGGCATTGCTGGGGCAGATCTTCATGCACTCGCCGCAGCGTATGCACCGCGCCAGAAACTCCGCCTCCGCCAGCGACCCCGGCGGACGCACCAGCTCCGGGTTGAAACTCCGTCCGCCACCCAGCGGATGAGTTCTCAACAGCAGCGCGCCCGCCACCCCCGCCGCGCCACTAGCCATCACGCGCCGCCGCCCCAGGTCCAGTGGCGCGCCCATCCGCGGCCGCCCCAGTTCGAACCGGATCGCACCCGTCGGGCACCCCGCCTGGCAGTTGAAGCAGTAGAGGCACTCCTCCGCCCGCCACGCGCCGCCAGGCTCGGCGCCGCCCTGGCAATCCGTCGCACACTCGCCGCACGCGTTGCAGGCTTCCGCTCGCCTCCGTGGACGCACCACCGGAAATTTGCCCGCCAGTCCCAGCAGCGCGCCCAGCGGACACACGTACCGGCACCAGAATCGCGGGCGCAGGAAGTTGAGCCCCACCGCCGCCGCGAGCAGCGCCCCCACCAGCAGGTTGCCGAAGTAGTACGGCTGATGCACCGCCAAGAAATGCCGCCGCAGAAACTCGTAAACCGGCTCGCTCACAGCCGCGGCACGCAGCCCTCCGACCCCCGGGTCGGCATTGTACAGCCACGTGAACAGCCCGACAGTAGCGTAGTTCAGGGCAGGGTAGACCGCCACTGTCAACCCGCGGAACAGGAACGAAATCGGGTCGAGCCATCCCACCACGTTCGCCCCCGCCAGCGCCGCGCCCAGAAACACCGCCAGCGCCCAGTACTTCGCCGCATGCCAGCGCGTGTACCCGATCTCGCCGCCCGCCCGCTTCCGCAGGCTTCCGAAAAAGTGATGCAGCGTTCCGAACGGGCAGATCCATCCGCAGAACCAGCGCCCGAACACCGCCGTCACCAGAAGTGTCCCGAGCGCCAGCAGCATCCCCGCCGGAATGGCGTGCGCCGCCACCCAGGACCCCAGCGCCGCCAGCGGATCCAGTTCGAAGAACAGATTCACGCCCGCGCCCGGCTGGTTGATGCCATGCTCCGCCGTCCCTAGAAACAGGTAGAGAAACAGCAGCAGCACCGCGCACTGCACCGCCCGCCGCGCCCAGACCACTCTATACCTCCACCATCGCCGCCCCCAACGCCCGGTAGTCCATGGTCCCCAGTCCCCGCGAGTGCGCCTCGGAAATCGGCCCGACTTCCTCCGGCCGCAGGCCCAGCAGCGCCGCGCCGAAAGCGTCCATGGCCACCTGGTCCACGCCCGCCGCCACCGTATCGCGCCGCCGCACGTCGGCGAGGTTGCCGCCCGTGGGACCGTTGGCCGCGAGCACCCGCACCGCGTCCACCACCACCAGTTGCGGATGCAGGAACCCCGCCAGATCCGCCAGCGTGCGCGCGATGTCCTGGTGGAAGCGGTTGCGTGCGCCGCCCGCCAGCCCCATCAGGTTTTTCATCCCCAGCGACGCCTTCGTCAGGCTGTGCTGCTTCGGGATGAATATATTAATGAGCCGGTCGGCCTCCACCGCTTCGGCATACACTTCCCATTCCTTAAGCGCGTGCCCGCCGATGGCCATGCGGCGGAACCTGCGTTCGTCCATATAGAAACACCGCGCACCGGCCTTCACTGCCGCTGCCTGAATCCCCGATCGCGCGAAGCTCTCGACCGGGCTGACGCAAGGGTTGTCGCCCACCGTCACTTTCGCCGCGCCCGCCTTGAAGCACAGCTCCACCACCGTAGCCACCACATCGGGATTCGAGCAGGCCGCCTGTTCCGGCGCGCGGTTCCACCCGATGTTGGGCTTCACCCAGACCACGTTTCCTCTGGAGACGAACCGCCCCATGCCGCCCAGCGCGTCGATGGCCGCGCGCGTTAGCCGTCGCGCTTCCTCCGCGATAGCGTCAGTTGCGCCCGCCGGGTTCTTGTAGTGGGCCGCCGCCATGCCCGGTCCGCCCGCGCCCCGCGGCGCACCCGCCGCAGCCACTGACGCCACGAACTGTCGCCGCGATACGCTCATCGCCACTCAGTCCTTCGCCGAGGAGTAGATCGCCTTCACGAACGCGTTCCCATCGTCCGGCGGCGCCTGCACCACCACCACGTACCTTCCGCGCGCGAAGAAGACCGCGTCCCCCTCGGGCGCGCCGCTGCCTCGCCACACCCCGTCCGGCAACCCCGCAACCGCCGCAACCGTGCCCGCGTGCGCGAGATCCTCCTTCAGCCTGCTCACCCGCCGCGCGGCTTCCTCCGCCGTGGGCGCGCGCGAAGCCAGCACAGTCGTGTCGTGCCCGTCGAAGCGGTAGAGCGCCGTGGTGGCCGGCGCCAGGTAATCGCGCCCCATCGGCGCCTTCACGATGTACTTCTGCGACGCCGCCACCTGCCCCGCCGCCGGAAACCACCGCACCGGCTGCGGCACCGCTCCCGCCGTCCCGATCCTGGCCACGATGCTCTTGGCCGCCGCTTCCAACACCGGCGGCGTTCTGTCGTTGTCGCCGAAGGCCTGCAGCTTCACGTAGTAGTTGGCCTGCAGGAAACCCAGGCTCCCCATGTCCACGTGACCCTCGGCCCCCATGGGGATGAACATGTAGTCCGGCGACCGCTCGGCCGAGTAGATGCCGAACGCCTGCAGCGGGTCGCCCATATCGTATATGTCCACGGTAAGGTCCACCGGTCCGCTCTTGAACTCGCGGTGGATCAGAGCCACCAAGCCGTAGTCGAGGTACGCATCCGCCCCGCCATCCAGGTAGCGGTACAGATCCGTGGAGTAGAGCTTCGCCGGCGCATCCGATTTCCCGAAGAACAGCGGCGGCGCGGGAAGCAGCGCCGCGAGCTTGTTCTTCTCGGCCGTCGGAATGGCCGTCTGCTGGCCTGCCGCCGGCGCCGAGAAAGCCAGAAGGCAGAGGAGCGTTCGCGTCGCTGCACCGGTCGCCGGCATGCAACTCCGTTATATCCGATTTCACGTGCGACGGAGAAGGCGCCAACACCCCGCGCCTCGCCCGCCCCCGCTTAACGTATCGTATAAAGGATGGCCCTCAACACCACCTCTCCATCCGCCGCCCTGCCCCTCTGGCAGCGCTACGCGGACCAGTTCCCAGTCACCGCGCACCTGACTTACCTCAACCACGCCGCCGTGGCGCCGCTCTGCAAGCCCGCCGCCGACGCCATGAAGGCCCTGGCCGACGATTGCCTCCAGTTCGGCAGCCTGCACTACGACAAGTGGATGGCCTGCTACCAGGGCGTGCGCGTTGGCGCCGCGCAACTGATCGGCGCGCAACCCGCCGAGATCGCTCTCGTCAAGAACACCTCCGAGGGAATCGCCACCATCGCCATCGGACTGGATTGGAAACCCGGCGACCGCGTGGTCGCCTTCCGCGAGGAGTTCCCCGCCAATTTCTACCCCTGGAAGCGCCTGGAGGAGCGTGGCGTCACGGTCACCTGGCTCTCCGCCGAGGACCCGCTCGACCGCATCGACGAAGCCACTCGCGGCGCCAAACTCCTGGCCATCAGCTTCGTCCAGTACCTCAGCGGCTACCGCGCGCCCATCCCCGCCATCGGCGAAATCTGCCGCCGCAACCGCTGCATCTTTCTCGTGGATGCCATCCAGGGCCTCGGCGCTTTCCCCATCGACGTGCGCTGCGGCATCGACGCCCTTGCCGCCGACGGCCACAAATGGCTGCTCGGCCCCGAGGGTTGCGCCATCCTCTACGTCAGCCAGGCGCTCCAGGACCGCGTCTTTCCCGTGGAATTCGGCTGGACCAACGTCGCCCACTACGCCGACTACGCCAGCCGCGACATGTCCCTCCGCCCCGACGCCGGCCGCTACGAGTGCGGCACGCTCAACACCATCGGCCTGTTCGGTCTGGAAGCCGCCATCAAGTTCCTGCTCGAAGTCGACCCGCGCCAGATCGCGCCCGTGGTTCAGGGTCTGGGCGACCGCATCGCCGCCGGCGTCGAGGCGCTCGGTTACGAAGTGATGGCCCGCCGCACTCCTGAGACCGGCGCCGGCATCGTCAGCTTCCGCAAGCCCGGCGTCGAAGCCGGCGCCATTGTCCGCAAGCTTCGCGAGCGCGCCATCGTCACCGCGCCGCGCGCCGGTTGGGTGCGCACCTCGCCGCATTTCTACATCGATCCCGCGGGCATCGACCGGCTCCTGGAAGCGCTGCCGTAGCGCGTCGGTGGCGGGACCTCAGTCGCGCGCCTTCCGCAGCTCGTCGCTCGCGCAGCGGATTGCCCGAATGAGGTGGTGGAAGCTCCTTGATCGCGGTGCCGTCAAATCCAGATGCGGAGATATCGCACGCGACCCGGCAACCTTCTGATAACGGTTCCCGGTGAGCTTCTGCAGTTCGCCTGACGGGCAGACCAGCCGGTCAGGGTCGCGATACTTTGCCCAGTTCTGCTTGCCAGCGATGCCGGCGATGCCGAGCCCCGATTCGACGGCCCGTAGGTCGCCCAGGTAGAAGGCCTCCAGTTCGCGGCAAGCGATACGTACGATGGCTTGATGGCGGCCAGCCTTGGCGCAAAGAGCCGCAAGGGCTTTCTTGACCTTTCGGCAATCTGCTTTATCCTGATCCCGTATCACGATAAAACGTGCCCGCGGATTCAGGTAGCCACGCAGCTTGTTCGGCAACTGCTTCTCAAGATCTTGTTTGCCCTCGAACACAATGAACCGCGGACGAACCTGGCTTTCCGGAGGAATCATGCGGGGAAAGATTCGTTCCAACATGACCTTAGCGGATTCTTCCTCAAGAAAGAACACCAGTTCCCTCATGCCGGATCCGCTCCGGTGAAGAACCCTTGCTTCCAGAGGTAACCCATCTTGTCCCCTTGCTCCATGTAGCGCTTCACCTGGGGATCGTCCTTGGCGCGCCGGATCTCCGAGAGTCCGTCCTTCTTTACGAGCCACAGGACCTCCTCCAATCGAACCGCATTCAGCAGGTCCGGGGAATGCGTTGAAACCATCACTTGCCCGCCCCTTTGAGCGTAGTCGCGGAATTCCTCGGCGAGTTCGCTCATCAAAGTCGGATACAGTTGGTTCTCCGGTTCCTCAATACAGAGCAGGGGGTGGGGCTTGGGATCGTGGAGCAGCACGAGATAGGCGAACATCTTGATGGTCCCATCGGAGACATACCGGTCCAGGAAGGGAGTCTTGAACGTGCCGTCGCGGAAGCGGAGGATGAGATAGCCGTCCTGCGTGAGTTCCGGCTCGACTCCACTGATACCGGGAACGCGCTCCTGCATTCGCCGGAGGATCTTCTCGAAGATTGCACGGTGGTCCTCGTAAAGATACTGGGCAACTCGCGGCAGATTCTCTCCCGTCTCCGACAAGTGCTCGGTAACACCCGTCGCCTCCTTGCGGCCCCGCGCGGCACTAATATGAAAGTCCGAGACGTGCCAGTTCTCCAGTAGCTGACGTAACGCGCTGGCGGCGCGAAACCGCTGAAACTGCCCCAGCCCTTTGATTGCCAGAATGTCCGGCGATTCCAGATGCTGCTCTTCCCGCTGGAGTTCCTCGTCGGGCTTGTCAAAATCCTCCTCGTTCCTGATCGCGAACCCCGAGCCATTACTGAAATCCAGAAAGTAGAAAGGCGCTCCGTAACGGCCTCGCTTGTATCTCAGAAACTCACGTTTGACGACCGGCCGGTCGTCAGCGAGCCCGACCTCCAGGTGGTACGTAACTAGCCGTGGTCTGCCGGCGATAGGCAGACCAACTTGCAGTTCCACGAGAATCGACTCGCTCTCGTGGCCTCTGGTAACCACCTCCGAAAATCGTCCGCGCGCATCGAGCGCCTGGCGGACATTCCCCGCTAAAGCGTCGCGCAGGAAGCCGAATACGTCGAACAGGGTCGATTTGCCCGATCCGTTGGCGCCCACGACAACCACGAAATTCGGGATTTCCGTGAGATAAATGTCCTGCAGGGCTTTGAAGTTGCGAATTGTGACGGACTTCAGTTCCATGGCGGAGCGCCTTTTCCGGCTTCAGGCCGCGGACCGTGTCGCCGGGACCGAAAATCTTCGGGCAGCCCGGTGCGTCCTGTCTTGCCTTCTGTTGTATGGTACGACAGTGAAACACCTGGCCGCACTCCAACACCAGTGGCTATCGCTCACCCGCCGCCCCGCCCATCCCGAACCTCTCCCTATACCTCGCCGGACACCTCGCCTTCCGCATCCCCACATCCACGCACACGTGCCGCGTCTCCCCCGTCGCCACAGCCCATGACTGACCCGCTCAGGACTAGAATCGGAGTACGCGTCCGATATCCAGGAAGTTCGCGGAAGCTCTGCTTGTTCACCACCGAAACTGCTGCTCAACCCTGAACGCGACGCCTGACCAGATCGACGATTGGACGGTAAGAAGAAGCTGCATCACGTACGGACGTCTGCTCGAACGCGCGGATGTGGGGATTCAGCCGAGAAACTGTGGGCCCTTCCTCGATGACGTTGCCCGCTGGTGTCAGGTGAAAGGATGGCCATCTCTGGCCTCTTTGGTCGTGACTGCGAAGACCGGGCAGCCCGGGATTGGCCATGAGGAAGCACCGAATGGCGGGCTGGCCCGTTGGCCGGACGAGGTCCGAACGTGCATTGCGTTCCGCGGCTACCCGGCGACGTTCCTGTAAAAGGCCACTCAAGGTCGGGCCAGTAGGGCCACGCGCAACCCATCCCCGATACCAGATCACCTATAATGATGGCGTGCAGGCCTTCTGGAAAGACACGGCGGTCGGCGCGCAAGGTGACCTCCGTTTGGAGGGCCTTCCCTTCGAACCGGGCCAGCCGGTTGAAGTGTTGGTGATTTCGAAATCCGTGGGATCGGCGGCCGCCACCGGTGCGAGCTTACGCGACTCGGTTCTCGAATTCCGCGATCCGCTGGAGCCTGTTGCCGCTGAGGATTGGGACGCCTTGCGGTGATTCTGCTGGACGCCCACGTCTGGGTCTGGTGGGTTTCCCAGCCGGGCGTGCTACTTCTGGACCTCAATCCGCGGATCGTAGTGGAATCCACCCAACTCCCACAACCTTTCCATCGCTACCCAGCCGATCAATTAATCGTTGCGACGGCCCGTGTCTTTCAGGCCGCCCTCATGACGGAGGACAGCAAGATCGCGGCGTATCCTCACATCACGCTCGCCTGATCCCAGTCAAGCTCCCGCCGCTCCCCCCATCCCGAACCTCTCCCGATACCTCGCCGGACACCTCGCCTTCCGCATCGCCCCATCCACGAACACGTGCCGCGTCTCGCCCGTCGCCACCAGCCCGTCGCCTCCGTCCACCCGCATCTCATAGTGAAACGTCACCATCCGCGAGTTGGCCTCTTCCACCCACACGCGGATCGCCACCTCGTCGTCGAAGCGCGCCGGCGCTCGATACCGGCAACTGGCCTCCGCCACCGCCAGAGCCACGCCCTCCTCCCGCTCCAGCTCCCGGTAATCCACGCCTTGCGCGCGGCACCATTCCATCCGCGCCACCTCCATCCACACCAGGTAGTTGGCGTAGTACACCACGCCCATCTGGTCGGTTTCGGCGTAGCGCACCCGTATGCGGGCTTCGGCGACAGGCCTGTCGGAGGAGGTTTTCATGGGGAAACTCATTGTAACTCGCTGCAACCGGGGACCCGGCGGAACCGTCTGATAGACTGAAAGCCGGCGTCCAAAAATGCGCGTTCGTGTCCTGTTTTTCGGCCCGCTCAAGGACCTCGTGGGGACCTCCAGCGAAGAGATCGATCTTCCCGCCGGCTCCGATCTGCGCGCCGTCTTCGACCGTTACCAGGCCCGCCAGCCGCGCCTCGGCGAACTCGCCCGCAGCATCGTGCTCGCCCGCAACCGGGAATTCGCCCCGCCCGCCACGCCCGTTTCCGATGGCGACGAGATCGCATTTCTTCCGCCCGTTTCCGGAGGCTGCGCGCCCCATCCGCTGGAAATTCAAAGCGCCGGCAATTACTTCGCCCTAACCCGCCACGCCATCGATACCAATTCCGTCATGGCGCGGCTCCTCATCGGCGCCGAGGGAGCCGTAGCCACCTTCGCCGGCACGGTCCGCAACAATACCAGCGGCCGCGCCACGCTCTGTCTCGACTACGAATGCTACGAGCCTATGGCGATCGAGACCCTGGCCCAGCTCGGCGGCGAACTCACCCGCGACTTCTCGCTCACCCGCGTGGCGCTGGTGCATCGCCTGGGCCGCCTGCTGGTAGGCGAAACCAGCGTGGCCGTCATCGCTACCGCGCCCCATCGCCGCGCCGCGCTGGAAGCCGCTTCCGCCGGCATCGATAGGCTGAAGAAGCGCGTCCCCATTTGGAAGAAGGAGCATTTCGCCGATGGCGAAGTGTGGGTGGAAGGAGAGTGGGACCGCGATGTTCCCGTGGCGGGCTAGGCCCTCCAAACCCGCCGCGCCGTCGCCGAACGTCGCGAAAACGCGGGGACTGACGGCTCCGTCCCAAGGCGGCGCAATCCCTCGCGAATACGCTCCGCCGCCCGCCGCGTGGACGGAGCCGTCTGTACCCAGGTGTTTTCGCCCCGTCCACGGACTCCCGCTCGCCAGTGTTGCCGCGCTCGCCGCCGCCGGATGGCTCTGGGCGCAGCAGTCGCCGGTAATCCGCGTCAACGTCAACTTGGTCCGCGTCATCGCCACCGTCAAAACCGCCTCCGGCGCCATTGTCGGCTCTCTCGGCCGCGACGATTTCGAGGTCTACGATAACGGCGTCCGCCAGGAGATCGCCCACTTCGAGCGCCAGACCGATCAGCCCCTCTCGGTCGCATTAATGGTGGATGTCAGCGGCTCCACCCAGAAGGAACTCGCCAGCGAAATCGATTCCGCCGGCAAGTTCGTGCGCGCCCTCCTGGCCGAGGGCAATCCCGAAGACCGCTTGGCGGTCTATGCCTTTGACGACCAGGTACGCCAGGAGCACGCCTTCACCCACGACCACGCCGCCCTCAACCTGGCCCTCAAACGCCTTCACGGAACCGCCGGCACTTCCCTCTACGACGCCATCTGTCTGGTGTCCAAGGAACTGGAGCCGCGCCAGGGCCGCAAGGCCATCGTCATCGTCAGCGATGGCGGCGAAACCACCAGCCACTGGACCTCCCACGATGCCCTGCAGGCCGCCCAAATGGCCGACGCCGTGGTCTATGCCGTGGTCGTTCTGCCCATTCTTAGCGACGCCGGGCGCAACCGCGCCGGCGAGTCCTTCCTTACCTACATCGCCCACGGCACCGGCGGCCGCCCCTTCTTCCCCGAGCCCAACGCCCAATTGGACAAGGCATTCGCCGACATCGTCTCCGACCTCCGCACCCAATTCCTCCTGGGCTTCTACCCTCACGCCGTCCCCCTCACCAAGGAGAAATGGCACAAGCTGGAGGTGCGCGAGCGAACCGGCAAATTGCAGGTGTCCGCGCGCAACGGCTATTATGGAGAAGCGGAGAGTAGCGGCGCAGGCCCCTCTGACCCCGGCACTTCGGTGAACGCCGACATCCGCGCCAAGAAGAAACGGTAGGCAAACAGTGAGCACCACGCCACAGCAAGCTGGAAAATCCGCGCGCGCCCCCGAACAAACCTTCGAGGAAGCCAAGTACCTGAAGCGCCTGATCGAAACCGCGACGCCGGTACGCGTCCGTATGGCCGATGGGGAAGAGGTGTCGGGCACCATCGAGTACTACGACCAGTCCTTCATCCGCATCACCCGCAACGGCCAACCCAACCTGTTCATTTTCAAACACGACATCAATTACCTGGTGGAAGAGTAACCGCCGCCGCTATCGCATCATGCCCTATCTGGAAACGGCCGTGGAGATCGCGCGCGAGGCCGGCGCGCTGTTGGCGAATTTCTTCGAGCGCCGCGTGGCCTTCGAAACCAAAGGCGAGTTCGACCTGGTCACCGAGGCCGACCGAGCTTCCGAACGCCTCGTGGTCGAGCGCCTGCGCTCCCATTTCCCGTCCCACTCGATCATGGCCGAAGAGGGCGGCGGGCACGAGAGCGCCTCCGAATACCGCTGGTTCGTCGACCCCTTGGACGGCACCACCAACTTCGCCCACAGCTTCCCCTACTTCAACGTCACCCTCGGCCTCGAGCGCTCGGGCGAACTGATCGCCGGCGTGGTTTTCGATCCGACCCGCCAGGAGATGTTCACCGCCGAACGCGGCTCCGGCGCCTACCTCAACAACCGCCGCATTCGCGTCTCGGCCGTCAAGCACCTGTCCGGCAGCCTGGCCTCCACCGGTTTCCCCAGCCGCAAGCGCCACCACAACGTCAACATCCACTTCTATTACCAGTTGGCGATGGCCTCGCACGGTGTGCGCCGCACCGGTTCCGCCGCGCTCGACCTGGCCTACGTCGCCAGCGGCCGCCTGGATTTCTTCTGGGAATTCGGTCTCAAGCCCTGGGACGTGGCCGCCGGATCCCTGTTGGTCTCCGAAGCCGGCGGCCGCGTCAGCGACATGCGCGGCGCCCCCCACAGCGTGACCGATTCCGACGACATGCTGGCCGACAACTCCCTGCTGCACGACGAAGTCCTGGCCATGATGTCCGCCATCTTCGCTGGCAACCCGCCCATACCGATGCCCGGCCTCTAGCCGTTGCTTATTTACTACTACCTGCCAGATTCTTCGCGTCCCCCGGCGATTCTCATCCGCCACCATCCGCCAGGCTTCCGCTCTTTGCCGCGTTCTTATGTACTACTGCCCGCCAAATTCTCCGCGTCCCGCGGCGATTCTCATCCGCCACCATCCGCCAGGCTTCCGCTCTTTGCCGCGTTCTTATGTACTACTGCCCGCCAAATTCTCCGCGTCCCGCGGCGATTCTCATCCGCCACCATCCGCCAGGCTTCCGGCCTCTGCCGCGTTCTTATGTGGGGCAGGAAGTCATCCTGCGGCGGGTTGTTAACCCGCCTCTTTCGAACGTCTGCAACTGCCGCACAAGCGGGCTGCTTGGCGCCCTGAAGTAGCTCGCCGAGGCTCAGGCCCGCCTCTATACTATCCCTGGGGAGCCCCATGACATGAACTCTCGCCGCAGCCGGCCGAGCGCTCCGATCGTTGCGCTCCTGATCTCCGCCGTCCCCCTGCCCGCGCAACCCGCTGCAGCCGTCGTCATCGTTGGCGACGGCCTGCCGCTCGAAACCGCGTTCTTCCAGGCGGTAGCATGCATGGGTCTGAACACCACACTGATTGGCTACAGCCCGCCGCGGGACGAGGTCATCCAGTACGAAGTCGAACTGAAAATCACCGAGCTTCCCGCGCCGCCCCTCACCGCGGCGCCAGCGCCAATCCCGCCGCGCTGACGATCCCGCTCCGGTCCGCCACCTGCTGTTCCACCAGTGGCACGTCGCGGCCCAGCAATCCCCGGCTCCTCCGCCACACTTCTTCCTGCAGCGGCACCAGCAGATCCGCGCCCGCGTCGGCCACCGGCCCGCCCACAATCGCCAGTTCCGGATCGAAGATGTGCAGTAGCCCCGCGATCACCGCGGCCAGCCGGCGGATCGCCCGCGACACGATCGCCGAAGCCATCTCGTCGCCTTCCCGCGCCGCCTGAAACACCGTCCTGCAAGTGGCCAGTTGCGGCTGCTCGCGAAACAGGCGCGTTAATGACGACGCGCATCCGCGGTGCACCGCCGCCCACGCTTCCCCCTCAATGGCGCGCGCCGAGAAAGCCGTCTCCAGGCAGCCCTGATTCCCGCACGCGCAGATCGGCCCCTCGGGATCGATGGTCACATGCCCCAGGTGGCCCGCCATCCCGGTGTGCCCGCGCAGCATTTGCCCGTTCACGATGGCCGCGCCGCCCACCCCTGCGCCAAGCGTGAGCATGAGCACGTTCTGGTGGCCCGCCGCCGCGCCCCACACCATCTCTCCCGCCAGCGCCACCCGCGCATCGTTGTCGGCGAAGACCGGCACGTCCTGCGGCATGCCCACCACTTCGCTGAGGAGCTGCCCCTCCAGGAAGTGCAGCGCGCCGGGCAGAAACTGCACCCGCGTGCTGTCCGGGTCGATCGTCCCCTTGCACCCCACCCCCACTCCCGCCGGCATCGAGGTGGCTTCCAACACCCAGCGGATGGCCTCCTGCAATCCGGGGACGAAGGACTCCAGGTCGGGCGGCGTGCGGATCGTGCGCGACGCCAAAATGGCGCCCTCCTCATCCACCATTCCGGCCTTGGTGTTAATGCTGCCGATATCGATGCCGAGGACCACCATCAGGAACCGCCGCTTTTATAGTACCCGAGTACCGCGGCAGCCGTTCGTCCCGCGCGCCGCCCCCGCGCAACCCCGCGCCAAAGCACGCCACTGCGCCGCTGGCGTCGAACGGCGCCGGCCGATTCCGCCGGTGCGCCGTACCTTTCTTAGGAGGGTGGAAACCATGATCAAGTCTGCAGCCCTGCTTTGCGCCGGCGTTCTCTGGGCGGGAACCGGCGAACCCGGGAAACCGGAAATATCCGAAGGACGGAAACTGCTCGCCTTAGGACGCTACCACGAAGCCGAGGTGCTGTTTCGGAGGGCGCTCGAAGCCGCCGGGCAAGACCTCGGAACGGCGAAACCGCTGCGGGTAGCCGCGTTGGACGGCCTGGCGTCCGCGTTGACCTTCATGGGACGATACCGCGAAGCCGAGCCGCTGCTCCAGCGCGCCGTTGAATCCGAGGAACGGGCGGGCGCCAATGACTCCGCGCCCCTGGCCCGCCTCCTCGACCACCTGGCCATGACGCAGGTCTTACTCGACCAGAACGCCGAGGCCGGCCGCAATTACCTGCGGGCGCTTGCCATCCAGGAGCGCTTGCCCGAACCACACGCGGATGCCGCGGCCACCATGAACAATCTGGGCCACCTCTACAGCGCCCAGGGCCGCTACCCGGAGGCCCTCGCGATGTTGCAGCGCGCGCTCGCGGTCACCGAGCGCGCCCTCGGCCCCTCCCATGCGCAAGCCGCCAACGTCCGCAATAATCTGGGCGAACTCTTCGCGCGAATGCACGACCCCCAGCGCGCCGAACAGTATTACCGCGCGGCCCTGCGCATCTGGGAAACCAGTTTCGGTCCGACTCACCCGAACGTCGCGGTAGCGCTCGGCAATCTAGGTGACCTCTGCCAGTCGCTCGGAAAGTTCACTGCGGCGGAGAACTACCAACGGCGCGCGCTGGCCATCCAGGAAGCGGCGCTGGGGCCGGACCATCCCCAGGTCGCCACCACGCTGAACAACCTCGGCCGCCTCCTCGCCGCCGAGCGGCGCTACGCCGAGGCCGAGAGCTTGTTCCGGCGGTCCATCGAGGTCCTCACCCGCGCCCAGGGCCCCGGCCACACCGGCGTCGCCGCCAGTTGGAACAACCTCGGGGCGATGGCTCTGGACCAGGGCCAGTTGGATCGCGCAGTCGAGATGTACGCGCGCGCACTGAACATTTTTGAGGACGCGCTGGGCCCCGCGCATCCGCTGGTTGCCACCGCCCTGCACAACATCGCCAGCGCCTACCTGCTCGGCAAGCGATACCGGGAAGCCGAGCCTTACTGCCGCAGGGCGCTCTCCATCTGGGAGGACGCTCTCGGCCCCAATGACCCCAACGTGGGCTTGGCTCTGGCCGGGTACGCTCAGGTTCTCAGCCACACCGGGCGCAAGCGGGAGGCCCATAAGCTGGATGAGCGCGCCGCCGCCATCCGTAACAAGTCGCAACTCGCCTTCGGTCAAACCATCGACGTGGCCGACCCGCGGGCCGCCGCCGCGGTGCGGCCTCCCACCGCCGGCATTCCGGAGCCTCCCCACGATCCGCCGGCTTCGGTTTTCAGCCCCCGCGGCCCCTCGGGCGCCTCGCAGCTCCTCGGCCCGGAAGTTCCCGGAATCGCGTCGGTTGACCGGTGACGCCGGCCTGTGGCGCTGGATGGCGCTGAATGGCGAGCCCTGCGCTGCCTTGCGAGCCGCCATACTTTCGGAACGTCCGGCACGGTTTCGCGTCATATATAGTATTCGGAACACGCGGCCTCCTGCGGCGCGCGTGGAGAGGGGAGCATATTACCATCGAACCAAGCACGCGGAAAGTCGTTCCCTTCTCAGTGCCGGCTCCTAAGCGGTCAGCCGCCGAGGACCGGTTGAATTCCTGGAAGGAAATCGCCGGGTATCTGAAGCGCGGCACGCGGACGGCTCAGCGATGGGACCGCGAAGAGGGGCTGCCCGTGCACCGCCTCCAGCACGACAGGCTCGGCTCGGTCTACGCCTATCGGTCGGAATTGGACGCATGGTGGGCCCGGCGCGGCGCCGAAGCGGAACCCGAATCCGTCCCGGAATCCGTCCCGCACCCCTCCGTCGCCGTGCTCCCTTTCTCGGACATGAGTCAGGAGCAGGATCAAGGCTACTTCTGCGACGGCATCGCCGAGGAGATCGTCACCGCCCTCAGCCGCGTCAAGGGCCTTCGCGTATCGTCCCGGTCCTCTTCTTTCCGGTTCCGGCAGGAGAAGATTGGCAGCCGCGAAATCGGGCGCCGTCTGCGCGTGGGTACACTGCTCGAAGGCAGCGTCCGTAAATCCGGCGGCCGGTTGAGAATCTGCGTCCAACTGACCGACGCGGAGAACGGCTATCATCTCTGGTCAGCCCAGTATGACCGCGCGGTCGAGGATATCTTCGCCATTCAGGAAGACGTAGGTCAAAGTGTGGTGCGGGAGCTCGCCGTCACGCTCAGCCCCAAAGAGAGCGCCGCCCTGCAGACGCCGCCCACCGGCGACGTTCGGGCCTTCGACTGCTACCTCCGCGGCAGGAACTACTACTACCGCTATAGCCCGCGCGACGTGCGGTTCGCGCTGGAAATATTCCAGCGTGCGGCCGGAATCGACCCCGATTACGCGCAGGCTTATGCCGGCCTCGCCGACTGCTGCTCGTATCTGTACCTGTACTCCGACCGCAGCCAGACGATTCTCGAACAGGCCCAGCGGGCCAGCGCCAAGGCCGTGGAGATGGACCCCAACTCCGCCCAGGCCCAGGCGTCGCACGGCCTTTCGCTTTCTCTCACCGGCAAGGACGAAGAGGCCGAGCGGGCCTTCCGGACCGCAACCCGCCTGGATCCCGGCTTGTTCGAAGCCCACTACTTCCACGCCCGGCACTGTTTCGCCAAGGGCCGTCTGGATGAAGCCGTCCGCTCTTACGAGCGGGCCATCGAGGCCCGGCCCGAAGATTTCCAGTCGCCCCTCCTGGTGGCCCAGAGCTACGAGGCCCTGGGCCGTGCCGCGGAGGCCCAAGCCGCGCGCCGCCGCGGCATCGAGGCAGCCCAGCGTCATCTGGAACTGAATCCCGACGACGCCCGCGCCGTCTACATGGCGGCCAACGGGTTCGTGGGCCTCGGCGACGCCGCCCAGGGCCGCGCCTGGGCCGACCGCGCGCTGGCCATGTCTCCCGGCGATCCCATGCTGCTCTACAACGTCGGCTGCATCTATTCGATGCTCGGGGCCATCGAATCCGCCATCGACTGTCTGGAGGAGGCCGCGCAGCGCGGTCTCAACCAAATAGGCTGGTACGAGCACGACAACAACCTCGATCCACTCCGCGATCACCCGCGATTCGTGCGCCTGTTGCGCAGCCTGGGCTGAAGCCTCGCCCGGCGTGTCCCGCGCGGCACCACCCCGGCGTGTTGCTGAGATAATGGAACCGGGAGGCTCCAACCCATGGCCACCGAAACGTCCCCCGTATCCATTTCCCATGACAACGAACACAATCCCTGGCTTGCCGCCGAAGCCCGCTTCAACGAAGCCGCCGCGCGCCTCAAACTGGACGACGGCATGCGCAAGGTGCTGGGCGCTCCCTCGCGCGAAATCACCGTCAACATTCCCGTGCAGCTCGACGACGGCCGCCTCGAAGTCTTCACCGGCTACCGTGTGCAGCACTCGCTCGCCCGCGGCCCCGCTAAAGGCGGCATCCGCTTCGCCCCCGATGTCACCCTGGACGAAGTCCGCGCCCTGGCCTCCTGGATGACCTGGAAGTGCGCCGTCGTCAACATCCCCTTCGGCGGCGGCAAGGGCGGCGTGATTTGCGACCCCGCCATCCTCTCCATCACCGAACTCGAGAAGATCACGCGCCGCTACACCGCCGAGATCCTCGACTTCATCGGCCCCGAGCGCGACGTCCCCGCACCCGACGTCAACACCAACGAGCAGACCATGGCCTGGATCATGGACACCTACGCCATGCACACCCGCCGCGCCGCCACCGCCGTGGTCACCGGCAAGCCCATGGTGCTGGGTGGATCGCGCGGCCGCCGCGAAGCCACCGGCCGCGGTTGCATGATGGTCACCCTCAAGGCCCTGCGCCTTCTCGCCAAGCAGCCCGAAGATTGCCGCGTGGTGATTCAGGGCTTCGGCAACGTGGGCGGCATGGCCGCGCGCCTCATGAGCGACATCGGATTCCGCATCGTCTCCGTCATCGAGTACAACGGCGCCGTGTACAATCCGCACGGCCTCGACATTCCCGCGCTCGACAGCCACCGCCGCGAAACCGGCTTCCTCACCGGCTTCTCCGGCGGCGAGGATATCGACCGCGCCGAAGCCCTCTTCACCGAATGCGACGTGCTGATCCCGGCGGCCACCGAAAACGTCATCGATAGCCGCAATGCCGCGCGCATCCGCTGCAAGATCCTCTGCGAAGGCGCCAACGGTCCTACCACGCCGCTTGCCGACGCAATTCTCGAGGACAAGAAGGTCTTCGTCATCCCCGACATCCTGGCCAACGCCGGCGGCGTGACGGTCTCCTACTTCGAATGGGTGCAGGACCGCATGGGCTTCTTCTGGAACGAGGGCCTGGTGAACGAACGGCTCCAGGAGTTCATGGACGAAAGCTTCGACAACGTGGTGCACTACGCCCAAACGCACCAGGTGAACAACCGCACCGCCGCTTACATGCTCGCGCTCGACCGCGTGGCCAACGCCATCCGCCTGCGCGGCATTTACGCGTAAGATCGGGCGTCGCGCAGGGCGCCGGCCGGCGGTCGGTTAGTCATAGGATATGAACGCGTCGAAGGTATAGGTGTACCTCCAGAGATGCCGTCCTCCCAAGGACAGGCCCGGCGCGGAGAACGCCGCTACTTCGGAAGGGTCCGGGATCACCTGAACCACCAGCTTGAGCGGCCAGCTAGGTTGATTCTTGCATGTGGGCGGCCCGTTAGGCGGCATATTGACCGTGAGGGCGCCGTCGGAGACTCGGACGGCCTGCGAGTAATTCTGCACGGAGTAAGCGTCGGCGGGATTGAACAACTGGCTGACCGTGACCCACGCGTTTGGATCGCCGCCCGTCCATCGAATGGTTACTCCCTGGTTGCACGGAAATCCGATGCCCGCCAGCGCCGTCGTGAACCGGATCTCGGGGGGCATCTGAACACTAGACTGAAAAGCGCCCACGTCCGCGCCGCCGCTCGCCGTCACCGAAAGGCTGCCGGGTTGGATCGTCCCAGCGGGAAGTGCCGCCTGGTACATAGTCAGGCCGCTTACCTGCCCCTGTTGGAGGGGCGATGCCGCAGCCGGCACCGGGCCAAAGCCGGGCCCCTGCACGGTGACCGTCCCGGCACCCAGGCTGCGGTAGCCTGGAATCGGGCAAGAGGCGCCGAAGTATCTATACGAATTCTCCACCGGGGCCGGGGGTAGCAGGGATGGAGCCTGCATTCCCGGTGCCACCAGCAGCGAGGCCGTTACGGTATCCGTTTCCGTCGCCACTCCCGCCGCAGTCGTGCTGACTGCCTTCTCCCAAGTAATCAGTCCGTAGCCAGCCATTGGCGGGTCCACACACGTGCCACCGCCTTTGCGCACGGAAATCGTGACCGGCTGGCTAATGAACCCATAGAGGCCGGCGAGGACCTGGAAGGGAACCGCGCATCCCTCCCGCGTACCCGCGGGAACCGCCACGTTGACCTGGTCGACCCCGATCATACCCGGCGCGCGGCCGTCCCAGTTGTAGCGCTCCAGCGTGTAGTCGATTACGGAGTCAAATACGCCAGCCGCCCCGCTCGATGCGGTCATCAAGGGGCTTGACGGCGCTGGGGAGCCATCCGGCGGCCCACCGTAGACAAGTCCCAGTCCAGTACTATAAACCGTCAGGTAGCTCCCCGGCGAAACGCTGTTGGCGGGCGAGTTGAGCGAGACGGCCCCGTCCGGGTTGACATTGAGTACGTCGCCCCGGCCGCACCCGCTACCGTCGACGGTAAAGATGCCCATCGCCGAGTCGGTTCCCTGCCCAGTGTAAACGGCGCTCGATCCCGCCGCGGTGACCACAACGATTCCGTGGGCCGAGCTCGCGCCCGGCGGGTCGTCTGCACCCCCCGACATCGGCGGCGACGGCGCCTGGAAGTTGATCTGGGTGGGCGAGACATAGAACAAAGGCGCGGCAACCCCGTTCACGCTCACCGACGTGCCGCCCAGCGAAAACGGGAGCGGCGTGGAGTTGGCGGTCTGCGTGGAAGCCGCCAGATTCGTTCCGAAAACAGTGGCAATCGAGCCACCCGCAATGTTATGCCCCACAGTAGAGGTGAACGACTGCGAATAGCTGGCGGCGTTGACGACGGTGGAAGCAACCGGCTTCTGGCCCAGTGCCGCCAGCGGCCATACCATTAATCCAACTAGCAAGCGCATTCCGGGCATCTCGGGAGTCCCCCTACCGGCCCTTCACCGCCGGTCCAGTGACCGTGAAGGTGAAGCTCTGGTCCTGTCCGGCTGGAGCCTGGAACTGCGCCGCTGTGCCGGAGGCCGCCAAGGCAATCCCGGTGACGTCCGTGAGAGCCACGTCCCGGCTGAACAGCCGGACCTTGAACGGCATGCCGGCCGGGATAATCAACTGATAGTCGCGGCCCGCCGCGTCAACGCCGGTATTCTGGGCGCCCTGGTATGCGCCGTTCCCGTACGTGACACCGACCAGCAATTTCCGGGGTGTCCATGGGCCATCTACCACCTGTTGGAGCAGGTGCATTGGATCGTTGATCCTCAGGTTCAAGAATACTCCCTTTTCCAACACGAGGGTCGGCGTGCTGGTTGTCCCGGCGGCGAGGGTGGCGAGGATAGGCTGCCGCCAGACGCAGGGGTCGACGTAGGGCGCCGAGGGGACGCTGGCGCACAGCGTGTAGGAACCTGCCGGCAGACCCGTGGCCCCGAACGCGCCGCCCGTGTCGGCCGCGGCCGTTCCATTCGCGAAGGGCTCCCCAGGCGCCGGGACGGTTCTCGCGCCTATATGGACGTAGGGAACGACGCGCTGGTACCTCACCTGCGCGGCGGCGATGGGCTTGCCCTGTGTGTCCCTGACGAGGCCCTGTAGGGCTGCCGGAGCGCCGGTGGATTGGGCCAGCGCGGCCGATACGGCGGCGCAACCGGTTAGGCAAACGGTCCTTAACGCATTCATGGTTGCTCCTAGTGATTCCCGGGAATGTAGGGTCCCTGCCAGTTGTAGTTGACGTTCTGGAAGTTGGTCGCGCTGGGCGGCCCATCGCCATAGGCAAAACACTGGCCGGTATCGTCCTCCATCTCCATCCATGCCCTGAAGATAACCGTGTACCCGGAGGCCAACGCGCTCTGTTTGAATCCCGCCACGTTGCTCGCCGGCGCGGACGTCGGAGCGCTCCAGCAGAGCACCTGGTTCGGCGTGCCCGGGTCCACATAGCCGGTGTAAATCGTGCCGGCGTAGGTCTCGCCGAGAATCACTTTCGCGGACTGCACGCCTGCGAGGGCCAGAAAGTGCGTCAGGTCGCTATAGTCAATCGCAGCGATCGCCTGGATTTCGGTCTGGTCCGCGGGATTTGGGTCGCCGGCAATCTGCGGGTACACGTGGACATCGACCACGCCCGGCTGCGTGTTGTATAAGGGGCTTTGTGGCACCGTTCCGTCCAGGACGCCGCCACACGAGAGCCCGCCGGCGCCCGTGGTGTTGTCCGGTACGCCGAACCAACCACCGCCGGCCCAACCCCCGTTTATCGCTTGCGCGATCTCGTCCACAGAGATGAGGCGCGCATAATCCCCGAAGGCGTCGAGACAGTTAGTCAACTCATGGTTGTCACCCGGTTGGTCGTGCTTTGCATCCGTCCAGGCGGCCGACCAGGTCACCGCGCCCGGATCGAACCCGTTGTTGGTCATCAGCGTCCGCATAGCCGAGAGAATGTCCACGTACCCGCCCTGGAGCGCCCACGCGGGCGCCGTCTGAACCGCTGAGTTGTCATAGATATACCGCAGTAAGGCCGGGGACACCACCAGGTTAATCTCCTGCTGGCCGAACTCCAGCTCGTTCACGTTCACAAGAGGCTGCTGCGGCGGCTGTCCGTTAGCACCTAAGGGCCCCCGCGCGGCTCCCAGTATAGCGTTTACTACATTGAACAGGTTGGTCCAGCCCAGAAAGTTCTGGTTGTTTACGGGCGCGCAGATGTAGCCCTGATTGCTGTGGGTGGTCTGGGTGCTTCCGATGGGGTCGCCGGTCGCCACCAAGCCGAACGGCTCGGTCGGGTTGAAGTACATCGGATCGGGCGTGTCTAGGCAGCAATTCCCGCCCGAGTCCGAGCACGTCGAACCCAGCGGCGTGGCCGGGCTAACCGTCTGGTTTTTCGGAACGGAGACCGTCGCGCCTCCGCTGTACCCCGTGGTGATGGTGACGTTTTGAATTCCGGCGTCATGAACGTCCTGGAAGAAGTTGGCGACGTTCTGGATCCACGCCTGCTGCACCGGATCACCACCAGGATTCCACACGGCCTGCGGCCCGCAGTTGGAAAAAGCCCTTGAGCCATCGTCGCAGAAGGTGACCCAGACCCGAATGCCGGATACCCCTTGCGACCTCATGGTGGCCAGGATCGACGGCGTGCCCGGATTTGTCCGGTTGTAGAAGCAGTCCCGGACGCTTGTGTTCGGGGGACACGTCGAGGGAAGGTGGTTCGAAACGGCCGGGTGGTTCGTGTCGTACAAGCTGAACGGAGGGAAGCCCAGGTTCACGTGCAGCCACGTATTGGCTCCCATCGTGACCGCAAAACTGGCGGATTCGGTTATGGGCCCATTCATCGTGACACCCGGGCTCTGGCTGGTACCGGAGTAGCTGCCCGGCCCAGCACCGGTCCACTGGATAAAGCTATAGGTCCCGTTCGGGTTCTCCGAAAGCGGGACGCTCTGGCCCTGGCTGTACCATCCGCTCGCCGGGCCTACCGTGCCGTTGCTGCCCGGCGTCATAGTCAGGTAGTACTGCGTAGAGAAGTTGGCCGAGTAGGTCGTGTTTGAGGCTGGGCAATTAATGCTGTGGCTTTGGGCCCCGGCATCGCTCCAACTCCCGTACGCGTACTGTACGCCGGTGCCCCCGCTCTGCGGGCTCGGAGCGCCCACCGTGATGCTCCCGCCGCCGGTGCACTGCCACGTAAATGGCGTAGCCTGAGCGGTTCCCCCAACTGTGATTTGCAGGCCGGCAGGGTTGGTCTGGATGGTGACGGTCTTCTGCGCCGCCGCCGCGAAGCTCGCCGTCTCGCTGACCGGCCCATACATCGTCACATTCGCGCTCTGCCCCGTCCCGGAATAGCTCCCCGATCCGCTGCCCGCCCATCCGCTGAAACTGTAACCGGCGGACGGCATTGCAGAAATCCCAACGCCCGCGCCGGAGTTGTACCAGGCGTTGGCGGGGCCGACGCTGCCTCCCGCGCCCGCCCCCATGGTCAGGTAATACTGCGTGTTGAGGTACGCCGTGTAGGTCGTGCTGGATGCCGGGCAGCCGATGCTGTGGCTCTGCGCCCCGCCGTCGCTCCAGCTTCCGTACACATACTGCGTACCCGAACCCCCACTCTGCGGGCTCGGCACGCCCACGCTGATGCTCCCGCTGGTGCACTGCCACGCGTACGGCGTCGCCTGAGCCGCGCCCCCAACCGTAATCTGCCCGCCGGCAGGGCTGGTCTGAATCGTAACCGTGGTCTGAGCGGGGGCCGTCACAGTCCACGTGCCCATCTGCTGCCAGGACGCCATGAGTCCGTTATTGTCGCCAGTCTGCAGCCAGGTCTGCTTCGCGCCCGCGAACCCGGACGTGAACGTCAGCGCCACGGAAACCGTGACATTGTTGCCGGACAGCACCGCCGACGAGGCCGCCAGGTTCACCTGGCACTGGCTATTCTGCAGGATGGCCGAGGACCCCAACACTCCTGTGTAGGGCCACTGGTTGCCGTTGTTGTCCGCCAAGCCGACCGTACGGCTGCCCGGCCAAAATGCCATGAAGCAGGCGTTCTGCCCGGTAAGGTATGGGCCGACAAACATCTCCATCCACTGGATATTACCGTAACCGGCGGCCGAGGAGCTCGTATACGCGAACGTCCCGGACGCCCCGCTCCCCGAACTCGGCGATACCGAAACATTGAGCGGCGGCTGCGGGGACGTCACCGTCCAAGTCCCCATCTGTTGCCAGGACGCCATGAGGCCGCTGTTGTCTCCGGTCTGCAGCCAGGTCTGCTTCGCGCCCGTGAAGCCGGACGTGAAGGCCAGCGCCACGGAAACCGTCACGCTGTTGCCGGACAGCACCACCGACGAGGCCGCCAGGTTCACCTGGCATTGGCTGTTCTGCAGGATGGTCGAGGACCCCAACACTCCCGTGTACGGCCATTGGTTGCCGTTGTTATCCGCCAGACCAACGGTTCGGCTGCCTGGCCAGAAGGCCATGAAGCAGGCGTTCTGCCCCGTAAGATACGGTCCGACAAACATCTCCATCCACTGAATGTTGCCGTAACCAAGCGGTGAGGAACTCGTATAGGCGAACGTTTGCGTCCAACCGGAGCCCGAGCTCGGCGTTACCGATACGTTCGCTGGCGGCGATTGCGCCCACAGGGATACCGCGAAAACGCCCGCCATCGCGATGGCCGCAAACGGCCGGGCGATACTCGGACCCGCGCCGAACCGCGCGGCATAGGCATGTTCCATAAGTCTGCTCATTGACTCGCCTCGACTCTTTCGATCCACGGATTGCGGCGCCACTTACGGACGCGCGCCGGTGATGGAGTATGTGAAGCTTGGCAGTCCTGCGGCACCCGCACCGTATTGAAACGGCTGCTGGTCGCCGGCGGCAGGCAAGGCCGCGCCCGCGCTGTTGGCCAGCTTCAGATCCCCGCTCATCACCTGGAGATTCAACGCCGTGCCCGGAGGCACCGCAAGCTGGTAGGTCGCTCCGGTGGCGTCCTGCAAGGCAATGCGCATCGGACGGAAGAGGCTGTTTCCGCCCCCGACCCCAACCGCCAGTTGCGGTGTGCGCCCATCCGCCGTCTTTTGGCTGAGAAGTTGCGCGGGGTCGTTGACGCGAACCTTGAGGACCGCGCCGGCAGCGATCTTGAGGCTGTTTCCGGTCGAGTTCTGCCCCGCAGCCAGGGTGACTTTGACCGGCGTACCCGACCACTGGCAAGGATCCAAATACCCGTCCCCGGGCACCTGGATGCAGAGTGAATAGACACCCGCCACCAACCCTTGAATCTGGAAGCTGCCATCGCCTGCTGTTGCTGCGGTCTGGCTGGCTGGCGGCAACCCAATGCGCACCGCGGTCACAATCGCACCCGCCACCGCCTTATTACTACCCGAGTCCGCCACTGTGCCCTGGATGCTGGCTGTCCCCACCTGCGCTGTCGAAATAGCGGCCTGGAATAAGATACCGATAATGATCCGACGCACGTCTCCTCCGTCCTGGGTATGAACGCCACACATCTTACCCATGCCGGTCCTTGCCCACTCGACGCACGTATCGAGCGCTGAGCGCAATGCCCGCCATAAACCGAGGCTACATGGGGATAGGTCGCGTTACCGGGTCTCTCAAGTCTCGCGACTGGAGTTAGTAACCATACAACCAGATCTGAAAAGCTTTTATATCACGCGGGGGGGGGGGGGTGCGTCAAGGGAATTCTTCATTAAGAAAGGAGAAAATGTGCGTCTGATTACTGTCCGCCAGATGGACCGCTAAGGCGGGCGCGATCCCAGCCCACACCCCGCCGGCCAGCTCATCCCCCGCGCCAACTGCGATAATGTAAACCTCGGCCCATGTCTGACGCCTCCACGCCGCTCATGCGGCAGTACAACAGCGTGAAACAGCAGGTCCCCAACACCCTGCTCATGTTCCGCCTGGGCGATTTCTACGAGCTCTTCTTCGAGGACGCCGTCACCGCCGCGCGCGAGCTCGAAATCACCCTCACCTCCCGCAACAAGGAGAGGGGTGCGGCCATCCCCATGTGCGGCGTGCCCTATCACGCGGCCGAGGGCTGCATCCCGCGCTTCGTGCAGAAGGGCTACCGCGTGGCCAACGCCATCCGCCTGCGCGGAATTTACGCGTGAGAGCTGCGGCACTTCACCGAACTGCGATAGTAACTCCGCTCTGGGACCGCTGTCCGTCCACGGTGACGGTCACCGGCACCGCCGCGCCGGGTGTCACGCCCGCTGGCACCGCCGCATCCACCCGCAGCATCCCGGCCACCTCACCCGGCGCCGAGCCGTGATAGGTGACCGCCGCATCGATGCCGCCGATCGTCACCTTCATGGGCAACGTTGTACTGTTGCCGCCGCCCGGCGTCACGCCTCCCGTGAAACTGGCCGGCGTGGCCGACCCTTCGCCAGTGCCGAGGAGCTGAATCACCGTACGCGTCCTGTGAACCCATCTGGCGCGGTCGCGGTTTTCCGGCGAGACTGGGGTGGATGACCCTGAACAAGCGGCAGGCAAAGATGCGGGAGCGGCGCGCACATTGGCGCGAGATGGTGGAAGCGGCGGCACGGAGCGGCCAAAGCATCCGGGTCTTCTGCCGGGAACGGAAGGTCGGCGAGCATCTGTTCTACCACTGGCGGCGCGTGCTGGAGTTGGAAGGGCGCGCCGGCAAGCGGGACGAGGCGCGGTTCCTGCTGGTGCGTCCGGAAGCGGAAGCGTCCACGGAAACCGCCGCCGGTTTGGAACTGGCCGTCGAGCACGGGTGGCGTTTGCGGATTCCTCGCGGCGCCGACGAAGCCACGCTGCGCGCGGTGCTGGTGGCGCTGGCCGCGGCGCGATGATCGCCCTGCCGGCTGCGGTGCGCGTGTACCTGTGCACGATGGCCTGCGACATGCGGCGCGGTTTCGATGGGTTGAAGATGCTGGCCGCGACCGTGATTGGAGTCGATCCGCTGGGCGGGCACTTGTTCGTCTTCTGCAGCCGGCGCGCCGACCGGGTCAAGATTTTGTACTGGGATCGCGATGGCTGGGCGCTGTGGGCGAAGCGGCTCGAAGCGGGAACGTACGCGTTTCCGTTCGAGGCGGCGGGACGCAAGGAGATCACTTCGGGCGAGTTGGGCGCGCTGTTGGAAGGCATCGATCTGAAAACCGCAAAACGGCGGAAGCGCTATCTTGCACCCCTGCAACGGGACGTGTGAAACACGCGCGAGACCCGTATAAACATTGGTCCAGGACGCAGTTTTCTCTTTACTCCCGCCACAACAAAACGTATACTTCTTGTTGTGGCGATGGACTTCGACAGCTTGCCGGACAACCCCGAGGTGCTGCGGCAAATGGTGGTCGATCTGGCCACGCAACTCGACGCGCACGAACGGCGTTACCAGCGCGTGCAGCGCATTCTCGAACAGCTTCTCGAATGGCGCTTCGGGCAGAAGCGCGAGAAGATCGACGAGCGCCAGCTATTCCTATTCGCGCTGCAACTGGAAGCCACGGGCGGCGATGTCAAGGAAGTCATCGGGGAGATGGAAGAGGACGGGAAGCCGGACGGCGGCCAGCCGCCCTCGTCCGGCAGCGGCGACAAGCCCGCCCGGTCGCGCGGCCACGGGCGCAAGCGCCTGCCGCGCGCCTTGCTGCGCGAGCGCATCGAGCACGAATTGAGCGAAGCGGAGCGGCAATGTCCGCACTGCGCTCGGACGATGGCGCGCATCGGCGAGGAAGTCAGCGAGCGGCTGGAGTACGTGCCGGCGGCGCTGAAGGTGGTCGAAGAGGTGCGGGCGAAGTACGCCTGCTCCTGCGGCGGGGCATTGCAGACGGCGCCGAAGCCGGCGCAGCCTGTGGAGAAGGGCTTGGCGGGCGCGTCGTTGCTGGCGCAGGTGGCGGTGAGCAAGTATGCCGATCACTGCCCGTTGCACCGGCAGGAGAGCATCTTCCGGCGGCACGGCGCGGAGCTTTCGCGCAAAACGATGTGCGGATGGATGCGGCAGACGGCGGAACTGCTCGCGCCATTGTATGAGCGATTGAAAAAGCAGGCGCTCGGCTCCAAGGTGGTGCAAACCGACGACACGCCGGTGATGGTGCTGGATCCGGAGTTGCCGAAAACGCGCACCGGCCGTATCTGGACTTATGTCGGTGCGGAGGCGACGGTGTACGACTACACGCCGACGCGGAAGCGCGACGGACCGGAACGATTTCTGAAAGACTATCGCGGCTATCTGCAGGCCGACGCCTACGCCGGCTACGACCAGTTGTACGTCAAGCCGGAGCGAGGCCTGGTGGAGGTGGGGTGCATGGCGCACACGCGGAGGAAGTTCTACGAGGCGCGGTCGAGTAATCTGCCGTGCGTGTCGCCGGCGCTGGCTTACATCGGACTGCTATACCGCATCGAGCGGAGAGCGCGCGGCCTGAGTGCGGACGGGCGCCTGGCGCTGCGCCAACGCTGGGCCGTGCCGGTGCTGGAAGAGCTGCGGGCGTATCTGGAGCGGGCCCGGATGAGCGCGCTGCCGAAAAGTCCGGAGGGCATGGCCATTGGCTACACGCTATCGAACTGGCGGGCGCTGTGCCGCTACGCCGAGGATGGGGACCTGGCCATCGACAATAACGGAGCGGAAAGAAGCCTGCGGGGCGTGGCGGTGGGACGCCGCAACTGGACGTTCTTCGGAAGCGACCGCGGGGGCCGGACCGCGGCGGTGCTGACCAGCTTCATGGCTTCGTGCCGGCAGAGCCGGATCGACCCGTGGGCGTACTTGCGGGATGTGCTCACGCGCATCGCAGCGCACCCGGTCAACACCCTCGACGAATTGCTCCCCAGCAACTGGAAACCCGCCTCGGCGTAACCCTCGACTGCATCCGTCCCGGCTGCCGGCCGGGGTCAACATGGGTTCACAGGACGCGTACGAATCACCGAACCACGCGCGGCCGGGTTGGATGCGCCATTCGGCGAGCCATCCTGATTGAGCGCCGCAGCTTGCCCCACTCCCGCCGAGCCCACGGTGAAAACGCCAGGAGCCGATAGCGCCACCGGCACTGTCCAGTTCTCCGAACGAAATCCGTTGTACACCACCTGAACCGTCGCCGTCCCCGAGGTGCCCACTTCATAGGGCACGATGGCATCCACCTGCGTTGCGGAGGCATAAAGGATTGGCGCCGGTTGCCCGTCGATGATGACCTCCGTATTGGCCAACTCGACTGGCACCTTGCCCGACGCATCGAGTGCGAACCCTGTGGGGCCGGGGCCGATCCCGGCGCCGAACAGCGTGATCATCTCGCCGGGAGCGATGGGCCCGGCCGTTTCGGAAGCGCTGTTGACGATACCGGCCAGAACCGGCCCCAGCGCGGACGAAGCCGTGACGCCCAGGCTGAAGGGCACAGTGACCGATCCCCCAGTCCATTGGAGAATCACGCTGCCCGAATACGTGCCCGGCCATTGGGCGCGGACCTGCACTTGCACCACCGCGGGCGTTACTCCCGTGTTCCCGTATGTGCAACCACCGGTCAGATTGGCGTACGCGCCCACTTGCCACGGGAAGGTGAAGGTGCAGGTGAATACTCCGGGCCCGCCTGGCGAGGTTACCGTGAGCGATTGGACAACGGTCTGGTTCGGTAGCGCCGTGAAGGACAAGCTTGCTGGCGAGACGCTCAGGCTCGCGGGCGGCGCCAGCAAGGTAAGGGTAACCGGCACCTGGAGTGTGGGACTGGAAGGAGAGGTAAGCACAACCGTTCCCTGATAGGGTTCCTCTCCGAAAAGTGTAATTAGCGCACGACCGGCAGAGGGAGACGCGCGCAGCAATGGTAGATGGCCGCGATGAAGTTCTCAGCCGTTCGGAATCCGAACGAACGATGACTGATTGACTTGATCTTGTTGTTCATACCTTCGACGGCTCCGTTCGACAGCCGGATCGTGGTCCAGGGGAGAATGCCGTCGAGATGGGTTCGCAGCATCCGCGCGAAGTTCTTGAACGGCTCCAGTTTCGATCGCATCGCCGAGCGAATCCACTTGCTCAGATGCTGCTCGGCCCTCCATGGCTGCTTGTAGGTCCAAAACAATTGGAAGGCTTCCTTCAGATACCAGGCGCGGACCAGCGTAGAGAGGCGCTCCTGTTGGCTATCTTTGAGGTTCCAGGGGTTCTTCAAGAGCAGCCAGCGCGTCCCCTTGAAGGGCACCCGCTGCTTGGCCGTGAGCCGCCGCCACTGTTCGCGGCGGACCGCATCCACCGCCTCATTGAGATGCTTGACGATGTGAAACCGATCGAACAGGATCTGCGCGTTGGGCGCGTGTTCCCGTACCAGCTTGGCGTATGTCGCCCACATATCCATGCACACCACCCGCAGTGTCCGGCAGCGCCGAGGGCCCATTTCCTGGGTGAAAAACGGCCTCACCGTCTCTTCGATCCGGTCGTCGCCGACCCACAGCAGAACCCGCCGTTCCAGATCGTAGACCACCGTGAGATAAACCTGACCCTTCCGGCGACTCACTTCGTCGATGCCAATCACGTGGACTGGTGGGCGCTTCCGGTGGCGCAGGCCGTAAGCCACGGCGCGCTTCACTATCGTGGCCACGCTCTTCCAGTTCAGCCCGTAGTGGCGCGCCGTGCCCTGCCAACTCAACTCGCGCGCCAGCACGGCCACGGCGTTGGACAGCGCCATGGTCACGCGCGCCCACGGTTCGGCCCACGGGAAGTCCTCCACCCGAACCCCGCACCGGGGACACTCCACGCGACGCGGGCGGTAGCGCAGTTTCAAGGGAAGAGTCCGCATCGACAGATCGCGCCATTCCCGTTCTGGCCGCACGCTGTGCACTTGCCGACATCGATGACGGCACACTCCACAACGCAACAGACGATGGCCGAGATGGTCGAGGTAAATCACCATCGCGCCTTCTCGTTCCACCACCTTAGTCACAGTACGGACTTTCAATCGCAGTTGCTTTCTGATAAATGTCTGGATGAGCACCTTGAATCCGATCCCTTCGTTGTTGGGCCTGAAGAACACAACAACGAGATCGGCCAGAGGTGCTCATTTCACCACGCCCCACCTGCAACTTCATGCATCCGCGGAGCTTCGACCTCAATTACACTTTTCGGAGAGGAACCCCTGATAGGTTCCCGCCGCCAGACCCGCCGTGTTAGCCGTCACCGTGAAGTTACTCCCGATTCCAGCCGCGCTCAACCAGTTCCCGCCGGACTGCGTTTGAACGGAGACAGCATAGCCCGATCCCTTCTGGACGGTCAGGGATGCGGCTGTCGGCGGGACAGGCCCGGCTTCACCCGTAAACGAGATCGAAGCTGGAGAGACAGGCGGAGTTACGGGTGCAACGATCATTTGCACCGCTACGGTCACCGTATTGGCCGGACCTTGCACCGAGATTCGCCCCGTGTACGTCCCGGCTGCGAGACCGGTCGAATCCGCCTTCGCACTCAGCACACCGGGCGCCTGAAACGAGCCTGGCGTGACCGAAAGCCAGCTTCCGCCCGAGTCCGTCTGGGCCGCCGCCTGGACCTGGACGGTTGCCGCGGAGTCCCCCGCCACAAGCATCCTAACTTGCTGGGGAGCCGGCGACGGTCCGCCGTCGACGGCTACGAACTCCACCTGTGCGTCTCCCCACTGTTCGATGAACGGCGCGTTACTGACAACGAGTGTGACAGGGATGATGCCGGGATCGACGGGCGCAAGCGCGGAAGAGGCTGGCATGGTCAAACCGACGGTGACGGTTCCCGTGTAGGTGCCCGGTGTCAGTCCCGCCGCGTTCGGTGTCAAGGTCAATGCGGAGGCCAGCCCCTCTTGAGACACCTGGGCGGTGAGCCACTTTTGCGCCGACTGCGAAACCGACGCGGAGTAGAAGGGCCCCCCTTGCACAGCCGGCAGACCAAGGCTCGTAGCCTGCGGTTGCGCCGTTCCCGCCTGCCAGTTCCACGACACCGGGGATGACGGCAGCGCGGCGATGACTCCGCTTGTTGGTGTCGGTGGGCTGCATTCGGCTCCATCTATCGTATTGATACATGTCATCATCCGAATCGGCGCGGACGCACTCAGATAGAGAACGCTGCTTTCGTCGCCGGGCTCGGGGAGGTACGTCTCTCCGGGCTGAACGGTGGCAGAGCCGAGAATTCTGGTGAATCCGGTTAAGAATTCCCAGGGGGTCACCGTGACCGGCAAGTTCGTCTGGTTCAGGGCCACGAACCAGCGGCCATGCATTTGGGGGTACGGCGAATAGACATTCTCAAACGTGGTGAGCGGAAATATCAGCTCGCCCTGGGGAAGCGAGAGGAAATAGTCGGCCTGCTCACCGGAGGCGTTGGCGAGGTGCAGGCGCCTGCCGGTCAGTTCCGCCGTCGAGTCTAGCGTGACATCGATCTGTTGGGGGCTCAGTAATTGGGGCGGTGCCGTACTCAAGCCATCGAACGTCGCCGTTGTGGACGCGTCGAAACCGGTGCCGGCGATCCGAATGACGGTGCCCACTAACTGGGGGCCACCGCCGGGAGTCACGCTCTGAATGGATAGCGTTCCGCCGATCGTGATCGTGCCAGGTACCGCCGTGATGGTATACAGTTTCCCGTTGGGGTCGTACAGTTGCGATGCGAACAGGTCCACCGTCACGCTCATGGCGGTCCCTGTGGCCAAACCCGCCACCTGCACGGGAAGGACCAGAACGGGAAGGCCCGGCAGTTGTCCGATGCCTCCTGAGGGTGATGTGAATTGCCCGCGAACCCGGGAGTAGGTGTACCAACTCCCCCAAACGTCGCCGGTCGCGCTGAAGACCATCGCATCGCCCGACGCTTCGAATGACGCTGAACCAAAGTCCAGCCCAAGAGTGCCGGATGTGATATTGCACGGCGTCGCCGCGAACACCTTGATCTGTACCCAGCCGCCGGCGGGTACGGTCTCGTTGGCCACGATCAGGGTCAGCGCGGGCCCGGCCGATTGCGCCGATAACGCCGCACACAACAAGACCACGAGTGCAAGTGTCCTCACCATGACGTCTCACTACTAAGACTCCGCGGCCCCCAGTTTCCACTACAGACCGCCCAGACAAATCTCTCACCCAGCCAACTGCGACAATGTGGACCTCGGCCCATGTCTGACGCCTCCGCGCCGCTCATGCGGCAATACAACATGGATAGGGGCTTCGTTATCGATTCGCCTCCATCAGGCTGTGAAGGGGGTTTTCGCCCCCGAGCTGCCGAACATGCCCGGCGCACAAAAAAAGGCCGGAGCGTTCCCGCCCCGGCCTCGATACGACTCGTCTTACTAGAGTCTTACTTAGTCCGCTGCATCTCCGAACCGTCGCCGGAGATCGCCGCCTGCGCCGCCGCCAACCTGGCGATCGGCACGCGGTACGGGGAGCACGAAACGTAGTCCATGCCCACGCGGTAGCAGAACATCACCGAGCTCGGCTCGCCGCCGTGCTCGCCGCAGATGCCCACTTCCAGCTTCGGATTGGCGGCGCGGCCTTCCGTCACCGCCAGCTTCACCAGCCGGCCCACGCCTTCCTGGTCCAGAACGGCGAACGGATCGTTGTCGAAAATCTTGCGATCCTGGTAGTCCTTCTGGAACTTCGTGTAGTCGTCGCGCGACAGGCCCATGGTGGTCTGCGTCAGGTCGTTGGTGCCGAAGCTGAAGAACTGCGCCTCAGCCGCCACCTTGCCCGCAGTCAGTGCCGCACGCGGGATCTCGATCATGGTGCCGATCATGTAATGCAGATCCTGCATGCCGGCCTTGCCGAGCACTTCGTCGGCTACGGCCTTCACGATGGCCTTCTGGTTCTCGAACTCCTTGACGCCGCCGATCAGCGGAATCATCACTTCCGGAATCACCTTCTTGCCCTTCTTGGCCACCTGCACCACGGCCTCGAATACGGCGCGCGCCTGCATCTCGGTGATCTCGGGATAGGTGATGCCCAGGCGGCAGCCGCGGTGGCCCAGCATGGGGTTGAACTCATGCAGCTCTTCGACGCGCTTCAGCAGATCGGGGATGACGGTCTTGAGCGTCTTCACGTCGGCGCCGAACCGCTTGTACTTCTCCACCAGCTCGCGCTTCTTCTTGATGTCGGCGTAGGGCAGCACGGCCACGTCCACCATCAGCTCCTCGCGCTTGGGCAGGAACTCGTGCAACGGCGGATCGAGGGTGCGGATCACCACTGGGAATCCGTCCATGGCTTCGAAGAGCCCGGCGAAATCGCGGCGTTGGAAGGGCAGCAGCTTGGCCAGCGCCTTGCGCCGCGACTTCTCGTCGCGCGCCAGGATCATGGCCTGCATGTGCTCGATGCGGTCTTCGGCGAAGAACATGTGCTCGGTGCGGCAGAGCCCGATGCCCTCGGCGCCGAATTTGCGGGCGGCCTTGGCGTCGCGCGGAATGTCCGCGTTGGCGCGAATGCCGAACTTGCCGCGGAACTCGTCGGCCCACTGCATGAAGCTGGCCAGCACGCCGGATTTCGGATCGGCATCCAGCGTATTCGCCTTACCCTCGAACACTTCGCCCGTGGAGCCATCCAGCGACAGCCAGTCGCCTTCCTTCAGCACCACGGTCTTGCCGCCCACCGTGACGGTGACGGTCTTCTTGTGCTCGTTGACGTCGACGGCTTCGGCGCCCGCCACGCAGGGCGTGCCCATGCCGCGGCAAACCACCGCCGCGTGGCTGGTCATGCCGCCGCGCGAAGTGAGAATGCCCTTGGCAACTTCCATGCCGTGGATGTCGTCCGGCACCGTCTCCTTGCGAACCAGGATGACGGGCGACTTCTTGGACGCTTCCACCGCTTCATCGGCCGTGAAAACGATGGTGCCCACCGATGCGCCCGGCGATGCCGGCAGACCCACCGCCAGCTTCGTCAGCGACTTCTTCGAAGCAGGATCCAGCACCGGGTGCAGCAACTGGTCGAGCTGTTGCGGCTCCACGCGCAGGATGGCTTCCTTCTTATCGATGAGGCCTTCCTGCACCATCTCGACCGCGATGCGCACCGCCGCCGGACCCGTACGCTTGCCGTTGCGCGTTTGCAGCATGTACAGCTTGCCGTCCTGAATGGTGTACTCGAAGTCCTGAATGTCGCGGTAGTGCTTCTCGAGCATGCTGGTGATCTCGCGAAGCTGCTTGTAAACCGCGGGGTTCCACTTGTCGAGCTCGCTGATGGGGTGCGGGGTGCGCACGCCGCTCACCACGTCCTCGCCCTGCGCGTTCTCCAGGAACTCGCCGTAGAACACCTTCTCGCCGGTCGCCGGGTTGCGGGTGAAGCCCACGCCCGTGGCCGAGGTGACGCCCATGTTGCCGAAAACCATCGCCTGCACGTTGACCGCGGTGCCCAGGTCGTCGGGGATCTGGTTCATCTTGCGGTAGTACTTGGCGCGGTCGTTGAACCAGGATCGGAACACGGCGTCGCGCGCGCCCTGCAACTGCACCATGGCGTCCTGCGGGAACGGGCTGCCAGTGGCCTTCTCGACCAGTTTCTTGTAGCCCGCGATCACCTGCTGCAAATCCTCGGCCGTCAGCTCGGTATCGAGCTTGGCCTTGGCTTTCTTCTTCTGGCCGTCGAACACCTCGTCGAACGCGTGCTTGGGGATTTCGAGCACCACGTTGCCGTACATCTGGATGAAGCGGCGGTAGCAATCGTAGGCGAAGCGCGGGTTCTGGCTCTTGGCTTCGAGCGCCTTCACCGTGTGATCGTTCAAGCCCAGGTTGAGGATGGTGTCCATCATGCCCGGCATGGAGAACTTCGCTCCCGAGCGGACGCTAACCAGCAGCGGGTTTTCCACGTTGCCGAGCTTCTGCCCCATCCGCTCTTCCAGGATCGCGAGCGCCTTCAGCATATCCTTGTGGATATCGGCCGGCACGGCGTTTCCCGCCTCGAAGTAGATGTTGCAGACAGCCGTCGAAATAGTGAATCCCGGAGGCACCGGCAATCCGGCCCGGCTCATTTCAGCCAGTCCGGCGCCCTTGCCGCCGAGGATATCCTTCATTTTTCCGTCACCGTCGGCCGTTCCATTGCCGAACGAGTAGACATGTTTGCTCATTCTTTGCTCCTATGATGTAGTAACGATCTCCGAAAAGTCGGCGACCTTGGAGAATTCTCTCCGCAGTTCGTACAGCAGTTGCAGGCGGTTCTGGCGAACCTCCTCTATCGGTGCGTTCACCAGCACACGATCGAAAAACAAATCCACTTTCGGGCGCAGCCGTGAAATCACGCTCTCGATCGGCTGCCCCGCGATTGCCCGATACTCCCGGTACAACTCCTTCTCCGGCTCCTCTTCCAGCAGCTCCTCGCGGATGCCGCCGGCGCCCTCGAATTTGGCCTGTTCCAGAATGTTGCGGATGCGTTTGAAGCTGGCCGCCAGCGGCTCGAAATCGGGCGATTGGCGCAGGCTCTGAATGCGCTCGAGGCGCGCAGCGAGGTCCGCCAGGTTGCTCCAACCCGCCGCCATGGCCGCGTTGACTTCGTCGTACTGGAATCCGCGCGCATCCTTGAAATAGAACTTCACGCGCTCCTGGAAGAACGCGAGTAACTCGGCGTTGTCCTCCAGCAGATCGAGGAGCGGCAACGCCATCTTGCCTTCCACCAGAATCTTCACCACGCCCTGCGCGGCGCGCCGCAATGCGAACGGGTCGCGCGAGCCGGTGGGGATCAGCCCCACGCGGAAGCAGCCGCGCAGCGTGTCGAGCTTGTCGGCCAGCGCGACGATGCGGCCGGTCGCGTTGCGCGGAATGGAATCCTCCATGCTCACGGGCTTGTAGTGATCGTAGATGGCCTGCCAGACGTCCTCGCGCTCGCCCTGCGCGCGCGCGTAGAGGCCGCCAACCACGCCCTGTAACTCGGGGAACTCTTTCACCAGTTCGGTGGTGAGATCGCACTTACAAAGGCCGGCCGCGCGCACGGCCGCCGTCTTGCCGCCCAGTTCCTTGGCCAGCTTGGTCATGCGTTTGGCCTTGTCCTTGTAGGAACCGAGCTTGGCCTGAAACGTCACGGCGCCCAGATCTTTGCGCCGGTCGGCCAGCTTCTTCCTTTGATCGGAATCCCAGAAGAAACGCGCATCGGTGAAGCGGGCCCGTAGAACGCGCTCGTTGCCGCGCCGCACGAAGCCTTCGGGGTCGCTGCCAATGTTCATTACGGCGAAGAACCGCGGCAGCAGGCTGCCTTCGGCATCTTCGACGGAGAAGTAGCGCTGGTGATGGCGCATCACCGTGACCAGCACTTCCGCGGGTAGCTCCAGGAACGCGGGGTCGAAACCGCCTTCGATGGCGGTGGGGTATTCGGTGAGGTAGACCAGGGTTTCGAGCAGGCCGGCGTCAACTTTCGCGCCCACCAGGCCTTCGACGATCCGCGCGCGGCGCTCATCCGCCGAGAGGATCACGCAGTTCTCGCGCAGCTTCCGCTCGTAGTCTTCGCACGTGACGGCCACCTGGGCGGCGCCCAAGCGCCGGTGTCCCGCCGACACGTTGCCCGACGGCACGCCGCCGATTTCGAACGGCACAACTTCCTCGCCCAGCAGCGCCACTAGCCAGCGAATCGGGCGGATGAAGCGCGGCCCGTTCTTGGCGGTCCAGTACATCGTCTTGGGGAAGTAAATGCCCAGCACGATACCCGGCAGCGCCGCCGCCAGCATGTCCTTCGTGGCCTTGCCCGCTATCTTCTTGTGGAAGACGTAGTACTCGCCCTTGGGCGTGGCTTCAACCGCCAGGTCCGCCACCGCGGCGCCCTGCTTGCGCGCGAAGCCCTCGACGGCTTGTGGCGGCGCGCTTTTGGCCGGACCCTGCACGCGCTCGACGCTATCCGCCTGGCCCACGGGCAGCCCGGCGGCGCGCAGGACCAGACGCCGCGGCGTGGCATCCACCTGCACGGTTTCGTGCGGAATGCCCAGCGCTACGAACCGCGCCCGCAAATCATCGAGCGCGTTCTTAATCATCCAATCGGGAATCTCCTCGGTGCCGATTTCGAGCAGGAAGGGCAAACTCATTCCGCCACCTCCGCCACCGCCTCGACGCGCGACTGGTCGGCCCAGGCCTGCGCCACGCCCACCGCCATCTTGCGTACGCGCTGGATCACGCCTACCCTTTCCGTGACACTGATGGCGCCGCGGGCGTCCAGCGTATTAAACAGGTTCGAGCACTTCAGCACGTGGTCGTAGGTTGGTAGCAGCGGGAAACGTTTCTTCTCGGGAGATTTCGGGTCGTAGGCGCCCAAGAGGCGCGTGGCCTCGCCCTCGTGCAGGTCGAACAGCTTCCACAACGTTTTGATGTCGGCCATTTCGAAGTTGTAAACCGAGTACTGCAATTCGTCGCGGTATCTTACGTCGCCGTAGGAGAAACCCTTGGCCCACTCGATATCGTAGACGCTGTCGCGTACTTGCAGGAACGCGGTCAGCCGCTCCAAGCCGTAAGTCAGTTCGGCCGGCACCGCGTCCAGATCGATGCCGCCGCACTGCTGGAAATAGGTGAACTGCGAGATCTCGAGGCCATCCAGCATCACCTGCCAGCCGATGCCCCAGGCGCCCAGCGTGGGCGCTTCCCAGTTATCCTCTTCGAACTTGATATCGTGCGCCTTGAGGTCGATGCCGATGGCTTCCAGGCTGCCCAGATATTGCTCGATGATGTCGGCGGGCGAGGGCTTCAGAATCACCTGAAACTGGGAATGTTTGAAGAGGCGGTTGGGATTGTCGCCGTAGCGCCCGTCGGCGGGCCGCCGGCTGGGCTGCACGTAGGCGACGCGGTAGGGGTCGGAACCGAGCACGCGAAGGAACGTTTCCGGACACATCGTGCCAGCGCCCACTTCCACGTCATAGGGCTCCTGAATGATGCATCCGCGTTCCGCCCAGTATTGTTTCAGCTTGAAGATGATGTTTTGAAAGGATTGCATTCCGCTTTTCACCCGGCTTCCAAGAGGGAAACCGTAATCAACTTCCGTTCCACGTGCTCTTCGATCTGGGCCACCAGAAACCGCCGCAGATCGGCGGCCTTGGCCTGCGTCCACCCTGCCGACGCCATTTCGGTTAGCGGCCGGCGCGCCATCTCGCGCGCCATGGCCCGCGATTCCGCGCTCAACTCCGACGCGCCGCCCGCGCCCACCGCTCCGCGGCAATGGCCGCACATCAACCCCGGCTGCCCGCGCCGGAAAAACGCCCGCTCGGGCGCCTCGGGATCGTCGAGCAAACTGCCGCACCCCAGGCAAACATCCAACTCGGGAAGCCACCCCGAAAGCCGCGCCGCCCAATAAGAAAAGTACGTAACGGCACGCCAGGGCCCCGCCGCCGTATCGTTCCGCAACGTCTCCAGAACGGTCAGCAGCAGCCGGAAGAACTTCTCGCCCGGCTCCGCGGAGGGCAACAACTGATCGGAAACCTCCGCCAAAAAATCGAGAGCGACGCTCGCCCGGTAATCGGAAGCCAGCCCGAATTGGGATTGGATCAATTCGCAGGAATCCAGGTTAACCAGCTCGCGCGTTTCGCTCTGGAAATACGCCATCCGCACGTGCGATAACCGCTCCAGCCCCGCGCCGAAAGCGCTCTTCGGACGCCGCGCCCGCTTGGCCACGCCCCGTAATTTTCCCTGATCCCGCGTGAAGAAGCTAACGACGAGGTCGGCCTCCTTCAACGGATAGGTACGGAGCACGAGACTTTCGCTGACACGCGCTGGCACACGTGGAAATCTCAGGGTAACACAGTTGATTTGGGCGGGCTCCCGAGGTGGGGGTGCGAACGGTGCGGGAACGGGGTGGCTTGGCGGTGTGGGTGTGGGGGCGGCGGGGCGCGGCTGAGGGAGCGGGAGCGGTTGGGCTGGCGGGTGCGGGTGCGGGTTGGGGCTGGGGTGGGGCGGTGTTTTGGGTCTGGAACGGGTTCGATTCGGATTGCACGTAAGGGTCTGGGTTATCTTCGGGTTCGGGGTCGGAAATGGGTTCGTTCGGTAATTCACCGCGGAGGGCCTTGAGGCGGTCGAAATCCTCGAGGGCGCGGCGGTAGAGGCGCTCGGCCTGGGCCTGGTAGCGGAGGAACAGAGACCAACTGTTGGACTCGCGGGCGATGCGGTGGAAGCCTTCGGCGAGAAGGAAGTTGCGGTTTTGAGCGCGGGCGATTTCGATGTCACCGTCGCCAGCGAGCTGCTGGTTCATAGGGAGGAAGGGCTCGTCAGTGGCGACGTTGAGGGCCTCGTTGAGGCAGTTGGTGAAGAGGCCGGCTTCGAGGCGGGCGGCGCGACGGATGGTCTGCTGGGCGACGGCCATGCGCTCGAGGGCGAAAGCTTCCTGGGAGTTGGCGGGCTGGTAGACGGCAATGAGATCGGCGCGGAGATGGGCGACCTCGTGGAGGTCTTCGAGGCGGATGACGTTGAAGCAGGTGGTGGAGAAGCCGTGGCGGCGGGAGTTCTGGGCGGCGCGGGCTTTGCCCTCGGGGGTGCGGGGGCCGGTGGAATGGGTGGCGTTGGCGCGGTTGGCGGCGATGGCGGCGGGGGATGCGGGACGTTTGGGTTGACGGGTGCGGGACATGGAGACCTCCGATTTGAGGAGTAGCACGGGGAGGGGGTGGAGTCTGAAATTGGGGCGGGGGGGATGGTGAGGGGAAAGGAGTTATTCCGGCGGGCGGGGAGTGACTGGCGATTCGGGCGGATCGAGGCGGAGGGGCCGGAAGCTCGCAGGTAGTTGAGGCACCGCGCGGCGTGGATGGGGGCGAGGCGGTCTACGCATTTGACTTCGATGACGACGAGGTTGTCTACGAGGATGTCCGCGAAGTACTCGCCGACGAGGTGGCCTTTGAAGGTGACGGCTAGGGAAGTTCGGGCGGTGGCTGGGATGCGGTGGAGGGTCAGTCCGTGGAGCAGGGCGCGTCGCAGTAGCCGCGTTCCGGCTTATCGGTGTTCATCGGTGTTTATCGGTGGCTGATTGGTGTGGGTGGTGTTGGGGTAGTTGGGAGTCTCTCAAGATAATTGAGCCACCGATGAACACCGATGAACACGGATAAGCAAAGACAAGACTGGGCGAGGGTGATAGCTGGGCGAACTGGGGGCGGGCCGAAGGCATACAAACGACGGCACATTATGTGGCGGATTAGGAGGTTTTTCCACTGGTTCGCGGGCTCGGGTGTCCTGGCTGGGGGGGCGCTGCGGTTTCAGATCCAACGCGATGAGGGGTTGTGAGCGCATCAGGATTGAAATTAGTAGACCGCCACGATGATCGCCACAATTCCGACGCACCCGATAGCCCATAGAAGACAACCAGCCCGGCCAAAAGCACGAATACGACTGGTTTCCACTTACCCGACTTTGGGGTTCTGGAATTTGACGAGCAGACAGAGGAGGAGACCGGAGGCTCGCAGGTAGTTGAGGCACTGCGCGGCGTGGATGGCGGCGGCGGGAGCGGCTATTCCGCAGCATCCACAACTTCAATGCCGTTCACACAGGCTGACCCGACGACGGGAACGAAGGTAAGGACGATCTTGCCCTGGGCGGTGGGTCGAACACCCGAGAAGGTCTTGTCGACGGGGCGGCCTTCCCCGCCGGCCTCCTTGAATATGTCGAAGTCCTTAAGCAAGGCAACGCCGTTGCAGAACACGTCGAAGACGCGACTGCCGAGTCCGCCATCGCCGGAATTATGGGATCCGAAGTGCCCCTCGCAAAAAATCAGCTTGACCCGATACCGGCCCTCGGCCACGGGCACGGAGTAGGAAAAGTGGCCCCACCGTTCGCTTGCGTAGAGTGCCATTTCGGGAAGGTTCGAAGTTTCCCGGGACGGGTTGGTGGTGCGGACCAAGGCGTTTCCCCCCTGGAAATAGTTGTCGGCCTGCCAAAGCTGTCCGGAGGGATCCTGCCATGCGCCGGGCCAACCGGCCCGAAGCCGGACGGGCCTGACCTTCCCGCGGACGGACGGCAGCAACTCGATTCCGCTGAGCATGGCCGTCCCTCGCATGGAGACGAAGTTCAGGTGAAGGAATCCATCTTCGGCAGGTGAGATATCGCGGAAGACCCGTACGTCCGATATGTTGGAGCCGGCGGCATCGGCGACGACGTCGAAAGAGCTCAGAATCGTCTTGCCATTGGCGGAAACGTTGAAGATGCGCTGCCCCTCACCGCTGGAATCCGCGCTGATGAAGTCGGCCAACCCGGTCTCGGCAAAGTGAAGACGCAGTTCGTAGAAGCCCGGCTTCAGGGGAATGTCATAGTGGAAGTCGCCCTGGCGTGCGCGCCGGTAAAGGTCCGGATCCATCGTGCGAAGGACCTTCTCGGAGGAGCGCGTAAAGACGAAACCTCCCGAGAAGAAGTTGTCCGGGCTCCAAGTCAGTCCACTTCTATCGACGTAGGGACTGGCAATTCCAATCCCGATCCGCAGATCCTCTCCAGTTGGCAACGCGACCATTCCAGCCCTGGGAGCGGAAGCGGAAGGGGCCCCAGAGTAGACCGGCCTCGCCGCCTGCGATCGCCAAAGGAAAACCGCTCCAAGTATGGCCAAAACGGCCAGTGCGCAGGCAATGATCCAGAGCGGGAGCCGGCGGGGCGGTGACGGAACCGGAGCGGGCGTTTCAATGGACGGTGCCGTCCATTTGAATTCGGCGCTGTAGGAGCCTGGCGGCAGACCGATTCTGACGAGATGCGGAGCGCCGTTCTCGGCCTGGTAGTGCTGGGCAAGCTTCTTGCGCACTTCATTGGCGGTCACGCGGACGACGGTGCGCTGGCCCGGATCGAAGTCCTGCGGCAGGCCAAAAAGCCCGACTCCGATCGATCGCTCCTTGAGAAGGCCGCTTGCCCCCCTGATTGTGTGCTCGACCACATAATCCAGGAACTCGCTACATCGCTTGCTATGGCGGAAGGTAGCGCTCGCCACCAAGCGATCAAGCTCCGCCCGCACGGCCTGCACGTCGGATTCTCCAAGTTCCATCCGCTCAACCTGGTCCATGGTACTCAGCGCTTCATCGTATCACAGCTCAACCGCGGAATCTTAACTGTCGCAGTTAACAGTTAGCTGCACCCGCACTAAGCCCTCACTTGCGGCAGCAACACCAACATTCCATTGGCATTGAACACTGGACACCGTACCAAACCTGCCCTGGAGCCGGACCTGCGAGGTACGATTCCGGTGCCTGGGGCAGTAATCCCGCAAAGAAAGCAGTTTGAGCGATATCTAAAGGATGGCCCAGCCGGGTGGGACTTGGAGGTCTGGCCGCGCCAGCCGGCGAGGACCGGATCAAATGAAAAATACTACAGGTATCAGACAAGTGAAGTGGACAAAAGCACTACTCTTTGTCGTCCTGTCTGCGGGCCTCTGTTCAGGGCAAGGCGACGATTCGAAGCCGGCGGCATCGAACGTCATGAATGCGCAGTATCCGCAAATTCACTCCGACCTGCGGGCCACCTTTCGTCTGAGGGCGCCGGATGCGCGCAGCGTGCAAGTCTCGATTGGCGGCGGCACGTACGCCATGACCCGCGCCGAGGACGGCCTTTGGTATGTGACCACACCACCGCTCGTGCCCGGATTCCACTACTATTCATTCAACGTGGATGGCGCCAGTGTCGCGGATCCTTCCAGCCACACCTACTATGGTGTCAGCCGGGATTCCAGCGGCATCGAAGTGCCGGAAAAGGGCGTGGATTTCTACGCTCCGAAGAACGTGCCGCATGGCGAGGTCCGGCTGCGCTGGTATTTGTCGAAGGTGACGGGCGAGTGGCGCCGCGCGTTCGTGTACACGCCGCCGGATTACGATGCGAATTTGAAAGCGCGCTACCCGGTGCTGTACCTGCAGCACGGCTCGGGGGAAGACGAAACCGGATGGATCTTCCAGGGCCGGGCGAACTTCATTCTTGACGGTCTGATCGCCAGCGGAAAGGCGGCGCCGATGATCCTCGTCATGGACAACGGCTATGCCAGCGCGGCGGGGGCATCGCGTCCGCCGGATGCGGCCACGGACCTGGACCGCCCGGCGCCGCGAGTTGGCGGCTATCCGGCCGACACCAGCGCATTCGAAGACGTAATGCTGAACGACGTGATTCCCATGATTGACGCCACCTATCGCACCGTGGCGGACCGAGAGCATCGTGCGATGGCGGGCCTGTCGATGGGCGGCAATCAGACGTGCCATCTCACCATGGGACACCTGGACAAGTTCGCATGGGTTGGCCTGTTCAGCGGGACTGGCAACGGCCTCAGTACCGCACCCATCGATCCGAAGACCTTCATAGGAGGCGTCTTTGCGGATGGAGCCGCGTTCGACGCGAAGGTAAAGCTGCTCTGGATCGGGAAGGGCACCGAAGAGCCCGATCCGTTCCCGGGAGCGATTGGCGCCTTCCGCAAGATGCTGGACCAGTCCGGCGTGAAGTACGTCTACTTCGAGTCGCACGGCACGTCGCATGAATGGCAGACCTGGCGCAGAGACCTTTTCGATTTCGCGCCGAGACTTTTCCGTTAGGACGTAAGGAGAAATAAATATGAGAATGCACCTGCTGGGGCGTGACACCGTGCCGTCGCCGGGCCGCTCGCTGACGCTCGCGGTTCTGAGCGGAACCAGGATGGTGAGGGGGTGGCCCGTGAAAACGGTACTGGCCGCGACGCTTTGCTGTTCCGGACTTTGGGCGGACAACGGGGCCCCGGCGCCCGTCAAGACGGAAGGCGGCCAAGTTCAGGGGGTCGCCCAGGACGATTTGACGGTGTATAAAGGCATCCCGTTCGCCGCGCCGCCCGTGGGCGCTCTACGATGGAGCGGTCCGCAGCCGGCCGCGAAATGGGAGGGCGTGCGCAAGGCCGATCAGTTCGCGCCGGGATGCATGCAGTCGATGGGCGGTCCGCCTCCCAGTGGTATGAGCGAGGACTGCCTGCACTTGAACGTCTGGACGCCGGCAAAATCCCCCACTGACCGCATTCCGGTTCTGGTGTGGATTTACGGCGGCGGCTTCAATGGCGGCGCCACCTCGATCCCGACCTATAGCGGCGAGAAACTGGCCAAGCGCGGCGTCGTGCTGGTCAGCATCGCCTATCGCGTCGGCATCTTCGGGTTCTACGCGCATCCGGAATTGAGCGCCGAGTCGCCGCACCACGTTTCCGGGAACTACGGATTGCTCGACATGATCGCGGGCCTGCAATGGATCCAACGCAACATCGCCGCATTCGGAGGCGATCCGAAACGGGTGACGATCTTCGGAGAATCGGCGGGCGGGATCGCGGTCAGCCAGCTTTGCGCGTCGCCCTTGGCCAAGGGACTTTTTGTGGGAGCGATCTCGGAGAGCGGCGGGTCGTTCGGACCCTCGAGCCAGTCCCCGGTGCCGGGCGAGAACATGCGCGTGCTGGCGGATTCGGAAGCGTCGGGGGTGGAATTTGCGAAGACGGCGGGCGCGGCGTCGCTGAAGGAACTGCGCGCCATGACGGCGGAGAAGTTGCTCGACGCGGGACGGCGCCAGCGGGGCATGGCTTGGCCGATCGTGGATGGCTGGGTGATTCCGGACGATCAGTACAAGCTCTACGAAGCGGGGAGGTTCAACGACACGGCCATCCTGGTGGGATACAACTCCGACAAGGGCGCCAGTTTCTCGCCGCCCCGCACCCCGGCCGATTATATGAACAGCACGCGAACCCGTTACGGTTCGTTTGCCGACAAGCTGCTGCAGGCCTATCCCACCGCGGCCGATAGCGTATCCAAAACCGCCCGCGATCTGGCGCGCGATTCGGCATTTGGCTGGCACACCTGGGTGTGGGCGCGGCTGCACTCGAAGCGGGCGAAGGGAAAAGCCTACTATTACTACTTCGATCAGCACCCCGAGCAGGCGGCGGGCTCTCCGCACGGGGCCGAGGTCCCGTACGTTTTCGAGCACCTGGACGACCTGCACCGGCCGAGCACTCCCGACGACCAGCGGATCTCCGACGCCATGGCGGCGTATTGGACGAATTTCGCCAAGCATCTGGACCCCAACGGGAAGGGCGTTCCGGCCTGGCCGGCGTTCACGGAGGAAAAGCCGGCGGTGATGTACTTTAAGGGGACTCCGCAAACGGGGCCGGTTCCCAGCGAGGAGTCGCTGCGCGTGCTGGACGGCTACTTCGCCTGGAGGCGCGGTCAGGAAGGGGCCGCAACGAAGCGGTAACGCCCGGTTTGCAGCCGTTGTCTGCCCATGTAATTCTAGTTCATGTTAATAAGGAGTCCGTACGTGAAGCGTGTCCATTTGAGTGGTTTCGGTTTCCTCGCTCTCGTTCTGGCGGTCCCTGGCGTGGCCGCGGAGAAGGTTCATCTTTCGATTGACGCCTCCAAGCCGGGAGCGAAGATCGACCGCAACATCTTCGGCCAGTTCGCCGAACACCTCGGCCACGGTATTTACGAGGGCATCTGGGTCGGAGCGGACTCCACAATCCCGAATACGCGGGGCATCCGCAACGACGTTGCCGCCGCGCTGCGGGCGATCAAGGTGCCCAACGTGCGCTGGCCGGGCGGCTGTTTCGCCGACGAGTACCACTGGCGCAAGGGCGTCGGCCCGCTCGACAAGCGCGCCGTAACGCTCAATCCCAACTGGGGCGGCGTGACCGAACCGAACGCCTTCGGCACGCACGAGTTCATGGACTTCGTGGAACAGATCGGCAGCGAGGCGTACCTCTCGGTGAACGTGGGCTCGGGCACTCCGCAGGAAGCCGCGGAATGGCTGGAGTACCTGACCGCCGCGCAGCCGACGACGCTGGCCAAGGAGCGCGCGGCGAACGGCCACGCCACTCCCTACAAGACCGCCTTTCTGGGCATCGGCAACGAAAGCTGGGCGTGCGGCGGCAACATGACTGCCGACTACTATCTCAGCCAGCTCAAGATCTATAGCCGCTTCGTCAGAAACTACAATCCGGCGCAAGAGGGCAAACAACAGATGCTGAAGATCGCCGTCGGCCCGGGCGACCCCGGCACGGAGTGGACCGACGCCATCATGAAGGCCTACAAGACCCACGACTGGAGTTGGGATATCGACGGTCTTTCGATGCACTCCTACACCACAGTGAAGTGGCCGCCGGCATATGCGTCGGTGGGGTTCGGCGCGGCCGAGTACAGCCAGATTCTGAAATCCACGCTGGAGATGGAGGACCTGGTGACGAAGCAATCGGCCGTGATGGACAAGTACGATCCGGAGAAGAAAGTCGCGCTGGTGGTGGATGAGTGGGGCGCCTGGTATGCGCCGCTGCCCGGATCGAACCCCGGCTTCCTGGTGCAGCAGAACAGCCTGCGGGACGCCGTTCTGGCTTCGCTGAACCTGAACATTTTCGCCCGCCACGCCGCGCGCGTGCGGATGGCTAACATCGCGCAGATGATCAACGTGCTGCAGGCCATGATTTTCACCGACAAAGAGAAGATGGTTCTCACGCCCACCTATCACGTCTTCAAGATGTACCTGCCGTTCCAGGACGCGACGTTCGTGCCCGTGAGTTTTGACGCCGGCACCTATACCAACGGCAGCATCACCTTGCCGCGTTTGGATGCGATCGCCGCCAAGGACGCGAATGGCAAGCTGTGGCTGGCGATCACCAACGTGGATCCCGAGAAGCCCGCCGAGATCGAAGCGGAACTGGCGGGCATCCAGGCGAAATCGGCGGCGGGCGAGACATTGACCGCGCCGAAGGTGGACAGCGTGAACAGCTTTGAGGCGCCCAGTGCGGTGGCGCCGAAAGCGGTTTCGGTGAAGGCGCAAGACGGCAAGCTGGCGCTGAAGCTGGAGCCGAAGTCGGTCACCGTGGTTGCGATTGAGCAGTAGCCGGCGATCGCTTGCCGTTGCGCAGCGGTTAGGATGGCGGCCCCGGGTCCGTTAGTTGCCCAGTATCAGGACCAGGCTGGCGTGCGGCTCCAGGCTCCCGGCCGCGTGCGGATTCGCCGGCAGACGCTCGCCGGTCCATGCGTTCCTGACGGTGCTCTGGGTTGCGGCCAGCGAGAAGTCCGTCCAGGCGCGATCGAGTGCGATGGGTTGCTCGCCCAGGTTGAACGCGGCCAGGGCGTGCGCATTCCCAGGCAGGTCCGCCGTCCAAACCACCAGACCGCCCTCGTTCAATACCTGCCGCGAGGCGGTTGCCGTCCGGTCGATTTTCAAAATATCGGCGTTGGTCAGCAGGCTCAGCGTGTCCTTGTCGAGGAGCGTGAGATTGGCGCCAACGATCAGCGGGCTGCGCGCCATCGCCCACAGGCTCAGCAGGGTCTGCTGCTCGGCCGGCGTCAGCCGTGTGTGGCGCGGCCCGGGACCCACATCGGGATACGGCCTCAGCTCGCCCACCGGTAACATATCCGCGTCCGGCCAATTTCCGGGCTTGGCATACTGCGCCCAACGCGCGGCGTTGGCAAACTGATCGCCGACGCCGATGGGCCAACCACGGCCGCGCCAGACATCCCAGATGTCGTTGGACATGCGCCACATTTGCGATAGCTCGCCGACTTCCGTTTGATGCTCGATGGCAGTAGGCCCCGGCGAGAGGCTGAGCACGACGTCGCGGCCGCTGTTGCGGATGGCCGTCGCGATCTGGCGGATTTCGCGTCCTTTGTACGGATGGTCCGCGATGCAGTCCACCTTCAGGAAATCGACGCCCCACCTGGCGTACTGGCGCAGTAGCGAGTCGTACCAGGCCTGGCCGGCGGGGCTGTCCTTGATGCCCCAACTGGTGGGATCCCAGGGGCAGGCGTCGGTCACATCGGCGGCGTCCTGGGCCTTGAAACTGGTGCCCTCGATGGGCAGATTGCGCGCAACGCTCTCACGGGGAATACCGCGGATCACGTGAATCCCGAACTTGAGTCCCTGCGAGTGGACCCATTTCCCGAGCTGTTCAAAACCGGTGTTCTGGCCGTTCTGCAACGAGGAGGGAAAACGTGTGGTAACGGGAATGAACCTGCCGGTCTCATCGAGAGCGTACTTCAGCAGTTCGGGCTTGGGCCGGTCTTCGGGATTGGCCATATACCAGCCCTCGTCGATCACCGCATAGGTATAGCCCGACGGCTTGAGCTTCGCGGCCAGGGCGTCGACGTTGTCCCGGAACTGGCGCTCGTCGATGCGCAGGCCGTAGGAGTCCCAACTGTTCCATCCCATCGGCGGCGCCGGCGCGAGCACGGCCTTCGCGGCGCTGCTTCCTTGCGCTTCGAGGGCGCCGGGTTGGCATAACAGGATGCCGGCAATCAGCGGCATGCCGATCGTAAACTTGAGATGAAGAAACTTGGCCGATCTCACTGCGTCTCCTTTCAACCGTGCCAGCGCACAGGCGCGTTCAAGGGCCGTGCTCCGGCAGAGGATCATTGTAGCGGCATTCGAACTTCTCGCGCCTCGCTACCCGGCTGAATGTTTCGCGAACCCGCTGGACTACGTCGAAGGCGGACATTTGAACCAGCGCCCTTTTCTCCAGGAAGACGCCGGCGTGGTACGATTTCGTGCATGGCTGCGAGTGATGCCGATGAACGCGCTCACCGCCTGCGCGCCCATGGTGAACAAGCCCGGCGGAATCGCGATTTGAACGCGGCGCAAGCTTGCTACGAGGAAGCTTCCAATCTCCTGCGAGGCTCACCAGACCGGCTGGGGTTCGCTCACACGGTCCGCCACTTGGGCGACGTCTATACGGAACGGCAAGACTGGTCGCATGCGGAGCCCTGTTTCATCGAGGCGTTAGATATCTACCGAAGCCATCCCTCGCCCCCGGCACTAGACCTTGCCAATGCCATCCGGGCGTACGCCGCGCTGAAGTCCGCACGGGAATCACACGAAGAGGCTCGGGAGCTTTGGGCCGAAGCGAGCCGAAGGTACGAAGCTCTGGGGATTTCAGAAGGCGTGGAAGAATGCAAGCGCCGGGTCAGCTTTGTGGGCTAACGGACTGTATTCAGGTCTGTCTACCCCGCGCTGGCGGGCTTCGGCGCGGCGGTTGCCGCTTTGTGCTCGCCGCGGCCCATCTGCTCCATCTCCGTGAAGTACACCCGCCGCCCCTCGTCCATGGCCAGGTTGGACAGAATCACGGCGGTCGAATCGTTCAGCCCGGCCGTCAGGTCCGCCTTGGGCCGCTTGTGGAGGGGGTCCTTGCAGCACTCGAAGAAGGCGCGCAATTCCGCGTCCACGGGGTTGAGGTCTTCCTCGGGGAGCATGATGCCCTTGCCGTAGAGCCAGCGGCGGGCGAACTTGGCTTCGCGCGTGAGGAAGGCGTCGGCGGCCTCCGGGGAATCCCTGGGCAGCAGCAACGGCACTCCGCGAGCCCCGGCGGCCGTGACCATGGTGGCGCCGGCTTTGGTGGGAATGGGGGCGGACGAGCCCTTGGTGATGGTGCCCGGGTTGACCGCCGCGGGCTCGCGATACCACAGCGCCATGCAAGGGTTGAGGTCGTCGCCCACGGTTATCTCGATAGTCCCCGCCGTGCCCATGATGATCTCGCCCATCTCCTGCCGCTGGGCTTGCAGCACGTCCAAGTGGCTGTTGGTGCTGATGGAGGTGTAAGTCAGCTTCCTGCCTCCGGGATACTGGTAAATTAGTGCGATGTTATCGTACCAGTCGCGGCCGTCCTTGAAGGTATCCAGGCCGCCCAGGCCCATCACCATTTCCGGAGTGGCGCCGAACATCCAATCGGCCACGTCAATCTGGTGCGAGGCCAGCTCGGCCGTGTTGCCGCCGGAATATTCGCGGTACATGCGCCAGTTGATCTTGCGTTCCAGGCTGGGGTTGGGCACCGGCCGCCGCTGGTTGGAATTGCGGTGCCACTGCGCGCGGATGTGGGTCACGTTGCCCAGCAAGCCCTGGCGGACCATGTCGGCGGCCGCCTGGTAGAACTGACTGTAGCGCCGCTGCAGGCCGGTCTGCAGCACCTGGCCGGAGCGCGCGGCCGAGAGCGCGCGCAGTTCGTGAATCTCCTCGGGCTTGAATACCAGGCTCTTTTCGCAGAAGACGTGCTTGCCGGCCAGCAGGGCGTCGCGGGTGATGCGGAAGTGCTCGTACAGCGGCACGGCGATGAACACCGCGGCGATGTCCTTGCGGTCCAGCAACTGGCGGTAATCGGCGTAGGTGTCCACCGGGCGGCCCACGGCCTTGAGGCCCTTCTCGAGGTTGACGTCCCAGTTGTCGCAGATGGCCGCGCAGTGCCCGGTTTCGATGGTCCTAAGGTGCTGCTGTTCGGGCAACTGGCCGCCCAGCAGGTAGGTGCCGCGGCTGCCGGTTCCGATGAATCCGTAGGGCACCCTCGCGCCAGCGGCGTGGACGGTTTGGAGGAATGGCGCGCTCTCCACGGCGGCTGCGACGGCGGTGGCCGATGCCGCGGCCTTGAGGACGTCGCGGCGGGAGAGGTCGCTCGATTGCGGCATTCTTTACGATACCTCGCTCGTCCGATTTTCGCCGATTTCGGGGCTCGGAGCGCTGCACGGCGCCGGCGCGCGCCCCCCGGTGCCCCAACGCGCACCCCAGAACCGCGACCGTCGGGGAGCGGCCCGAACACCGACGACGGGCCGCCGCAGCACGTGGATTCGCACCTTGCCGGGCCGCTTCCTGACGGTCGCGGTTCCGTGTGGGACACCTGCCGCCGTGTCGGACGCGCTTCGGCGGGGCCGGCGCTCAGAACAGGTCGTTGCGCGCAGGCTTGGGCTTCGGCGCCGCTATCTTGCGCGGTGCGGCTGCCTTCTTGGCCCCCGGCTTCCTGCGCGAAGCGCCCAGGCTGGTTTCGAGGATGTGCTCCAGCAGCTTCTTTTCCGCCGGAAGGATCACCTTGGGGAACTCCTCCGGGCGCTGGGCGGCCAGATCGCGCATGCGGCGGAGCCACAGCAGCGATTCCCGCGCGGGGTGCTGACCGATCTGGTCCACCAATTCGAGGGTCTTGTCGAAATCCGGAATTCCGCGGTAGCAACGCAAGGCGTCCGGCGGGCTGCCAGCGCGCAGATATTCGGCGGCAGCTTGCTCCAGTTCTCCCAGGCCCTCCAGGCACTGGCCCGTCAGCTTGGGGTCGGGGTCCGGCGCCTCCCGCAGCATCCTCAGGGCGGCGGCGTACATCCCCGTCCGCAGCAGCGTGCGCAGGGTCCGCTCCCGCAGGCGCGCGTTTCGGTCCTTGGCTTCGAGCGGCGTGAACAGATCGTATAGCGGCGGCAGCAGCGGCGGGACGATGTCCGGAAGCACGTCGATGCGGTCTTCCATGAGTTGCAGCCAGCCCGCGGCGCGCGGCTGAAGCTCCAAAAGCAGCCACGGTTCCACGGCCTCCCGGCGCAGGTTCAAACTCCCCGCCAGTGGGATCATCGTCGAGAGCTTGTCGTCGCCGTAGTTCCGCTCGTGAGTCGCGATGGCGTCGATCAGGGTGGACAGCTCCGTCACGTAGGCCAGGGAGGCGGCGTCGGCGGCTTGCAGGAACAGATCGGCGCGGCCCATCTCCGAAGGCAGGGAAATCCTCCGCATGGCCAGCGTGAAGGCCACCTGGCACATCGTCATGTACGCGGATTTGCGCGCCGCCGGATCGCCCACCGAAAACTGGCCGCCCGCCGGGCCCAGCAGCGCGACGCCCTGCCGCGCGCGGGACCAGGCCAGGGCGGGCCGCACGTCCAGCAACTGCCGCGCGTCGCGCTCGCACAGGCGCACGCGCTCTTCGGCATCCAGCGCGTCCTCTTCCAGGGTCTTCAGTAGCACCTCCGGCACCACCGGGTAGGCCAGCTCTCCGTCGAAGGAAAGCATGCGGCGCGTGTTGGTTACGATACGCTCGCTGGGGTTGACGTCCAGCCAGAACAGGCGCTCCGAGGGGCGGCTGAGCACCACCCGCAACTGGTCGATGGCCAGGCGCTTGCTCAGGTCCTGTAGCTCCAGGCCGCGCCCGTGCTCGCGGGTCTGTAGGGCGCGGTCCACCCACTTGCCGGCGTCCAGCACGCACACCGATTGGAAGTCCAGCCCCTTGGCTTCGAAACCCGTGAGGACGCGGTCGCGCAGTTCGGCGGGAACGTACGATGGGATTTCGTCGCCGGGCGTGATGATGGCCAGGCCTTCGCGCTCGCCGAAGACGCGCAGCAAATCGTCCAGTTCGGGCCCGGATTTGACCGTGCACAGGATCACCTGGTCGCCCGCGTTCTCGTCGATTTCGGCGATCCCCGAGCCGGATGGCCGCTCCTGCTTGGCGAGGGCGCCGTAAAGATCCCACACCCGGTTGACCAGCGTGGCGATGCGCACCGGGCTGCGCAGGTTCATGTGCAGCTTGAAATCCTGCGGCGATTCGATGCGGTGGTGGATCAGGTCCTGGAACCAGCCCCATTCGAAATCGGTGGGCCGCACGGTCTGCGCCTCGTCGCCCGCCACCAGCAGCCGCGCGTTGCGGCCCAGGCAGGCGGCCAGTTCGACCACCAGCAGCGACTCGATGGGGGTCAGGTCCTGCGCTTCGTCGAGCGCGATGCAATCGAATTCTCCGAACGGCCCGGCGCCGCTCGAACGCACCCGCTCCACCGCCTTCCACGCCAGATCCAGTTCGCCGAAGAAGCGCTCCATGGGGTGCGCATCGCGCCGCCGCAGCGTCTCGGCCACTTCCACCACGGCTTCGGCGGCGGTCCGCCCGATGGAATGCTCGCGCAGGTCGCGATACTGGCGGGCGGTGACGCGCCGGTCGGGAAAGCCGGGGAAGCGCCCCAACGGGAAGGGAAGCGCGGCGCCCCACAGGTGGGCGTGCATTTCGTCGTACAGCGCCGCCCGCTCGTTGAGCCACGGCCCCAGGATGGTCGAGGAGAAACCGGAAATCTCCTTGATGAACTCGCCGCGCACGCCTCGCACTGGCTGGAACGGCGCGTCGCTCTTCAGGATCTCGCGCAGCAGGCGCGCGTAGGTGATCACGTGGAACCGTTTGCTGGAGGGCGCGAAGCGGTCGAAATGCTCGCGGGCCAGGGCCGCCAGTTCGTTGGAATAAGTGATGTAGAGTACGGCGTCGCGGCCGGCCAGGTCGGCGGCGTGCCACAACGCGGTGGTCTTGCCGCTTCCGGGCGAACCCTTGATGATGCGAACCCTTTGCCGCGCTTCCGCGAAGCGGGTCTGCGGTTGCGTCCAGGGCGGCGGCACCAGGCTCTCGCGCCGCATGTCGCGGAGTTCCACGGGAAGGTAGTCTCCGCCCAGCGACTGCGGGTTAAGGGGCGAATGATCGTCGTGGTGGCGGATATCGCGCAGGAACACCGCTCCCTCGCTGGCCGCCTCGAACTCGGGTTGGCCGGCCAGGGGGGCCGCGCCGCGGGGAACCCACCAGGCGTAGAAGTGGCTGCCGTGATTTCCGCCCAGCGGCGACCGGCGCCAGCCGCGGTTCGCGCCGTGGGTCGGCTTGTAGTACGGCCGCGCCTGGTTGACGTGCAGTCGGTGGATGAGCAGCGCCGCGCGGCGGCCCACGGCGCTGTTGTGGTTGGCGGCCAGTTTGTCCAGAAACTCGAGATGGCAGTAGATGGGGCTACCGGCCACTTGCGGCGGGGTTTCCTCGTAGAGCTCGGACTGTTCGGGACGGCGTGCCATGAGGCGCGAAATTCCAGTCTGGCACATCGGCGCGGCGGTGGGGACCCAGGACGGTTGATGTATACTCGGCCTAGAAACCCCAATGGGAATCCCAACTGAAGCCATCCGGACGCCAGCCATGAGGTGGCAGGACGGGTGGAAGCGGCACTTCGGCGTCCGCCAATCCGGGACCGGAGCGTAGCGATTGATTGCGAGTCCGGGGACGGCATATCACTTCCTGGCGTCGGACCTGCTGGGGATCGCGGCGGGCTTCGCGCTCTTCTCGCTGATGGCATTCTTCCCCGGTTACGCCATCGGATGGCTCACCAACGCCTTCCGTTTTCGCGAGCGGCTGCTGCCCTTCCGCCTGGCGGCGAGCGTGCCGCTTTCGCTCGCCATCGGCCCCATTCTCGCCTATACGGTGGGGTGCGGGTTTGGCTGGAACGGCGTCTGGATGGCATATGCCCTGCTGTTCGCCGCGGCGCTGCTATCGGGCGCACTGGGGCGCGGGGCCAAGCCTCTCGCGGGGTTCGACCCGCGGCGGATGTGGCCGTTCGCGGCCTTCGTCGCGGTGTGGCTGGCGGTGGCTTTCCTGTCGCTGGCCGACCTTCCGCTGGGGCGCCGCCTCTACTACTCGGTCATCGATTTCGATTACGCGCTGCGCATCGCCTTCACCCACTCGATAGGCGCGTTCGGCCTTCCGGCGCGCACTCCATTCTTCTTTTCCGGGCACGCCGCCGCCCTGCGCTACCACTATTTCTGGATGATCCCCTGCGCCATGATCAACCGCCTGGGGTCGCCGCTGGTGGACGCGCGCCAGGCGTTCATCGCCGGCACCATGTGGGTGGGTATCGGGATGATCTCGATGGTGCCGCTCTACCTGCGGCTGTTCCTGTCCGCTTCCCGGGACGTGCTGCTCCGCTGCCGCGTCGGCATCGCCCTGTTGGCCGTCACGGGCCTCGACATAATCCCCGCGCTGATGATGGTGCAGCTTTACCGCATCGGCCTGATCGGCGGAATCTCCCCGTCCGTGGAGTGGTGGAACGAGCAACTGGATGGCTGGTTCTACACCATGCTATGGGAGCCGCACTACACCTGCGCGCTGGTTGCCTGTCTCACCGGTTTCCTGGTCGTATGGAGCCTGCCGCCACAGGCGACGCGCCCGCAGCGCGCCGTCTGCAGCCTGCTTGCCGGCGTGGCTCTGGCCACCGCGGCCGGTTGCGGCATCTATGTCGCCGGGCTGTTCGCCGTCTTTCTGGGCTGCTGGATGGCGGCGGTTCTAATTCGCAGAAAGTGGCTGGAAGCCGGGACGCTGGCGGTCGCGGGCGCCGCGGCGTTGCTGCTGGCGCTGCCATTCTTCGCCAGCTTGCGGGAGTCCTTCTCCCAGGGTCCCGTCCGGCACTTGGTGGCAATCACCGTGCGCTCGTTCGTGCCCGTGGAACTGGCGCTGCGGATTCTCGGGTTGGATCGCCCCTGGCAGCTTCGCACCGGCGATTTCCTGTGTTTGCCGCTCAATTACTTCGTCGAACTGGGTGTTTTCTTCCTGGCGGGTTGGCTGTTCTGGCGCCGCTTCCGGGAGCGCAGGCAGCCCGCCACGCCCGCGGAACTGGCCATGTTTCTCATGGCGGCGAGCGGCATGCTGGTTTGCTCGTTCGTGGGGAGCGCCATCATCACCAACAACGATCTGGCGTGGCGTGGCACTCTGCCCACCCAGTTCGTACTGCTGCTGTGTGCCGCGGACGTGCTCGCCGAGCGCGCCTCGCGCGCCAGGCTGGTTCGGCTGGCGATCGTCCTGGGTTTGGCGGGCACGGTGTACGACCTGGCGATCCTGCGATTCTATCCGGTGCTGTCCGATGCCGGCAAGGTTCCTCCGCTCGCCTGGATGGGTAGCGACCGGCTGCTGGGCTGGCGCACCGCGGCCAACCGGGAAGCCTATGAATGGCTGCGCGCGCGAACTCCCGAGACGGCGGTGGTCCAGCAGTATCCGGAACCCTTCATCGAGGACGTGTATTCCGGCGCCTACGGCCAACGCCAGGCGGCTGCCATGGGCGGCGATTGCACGGCCGTGTTTGGCGGCGATTCACGCGAGTGCGCGGCGCTGATGCGCCCTCTCTCCGGACTGTTCGCCGCGGGCAGCGGCACGGACGCGCTCGCCTCGGTCTGCCGCAGCCTGCCGATCGACGTGATCGTCGCCAGGGATACCGACGCAGCCTGGCGCGACCGCGATAGTTGGGTGTGGACGGGCGATCCCATCTACCACAACGATTTCGTGCGCCTGTTCGCCTGCCATCCGCGGTAGCCTCCCGGGTGGCGCGGCGGCTATCCCACCGGGCGCGCCGCGCTTCCGCCGCCGGCGTACTCCAGGAATAGCCGCATTCCCGCATACTCGCGCGGCCCCAACTCGTGGACGATGTTGCGCGTCAGGTAGGTGCGGACCAGTTCCGCGGGGAAGCCGCGGCCGGCCGATTCTGCGGCCACGATTTCCTCCATGCGATCCCTGCCGAATCGCCAGGAGCCGAGGAATGCCTCCGCGGTTTGGGCGGTGGCCACGCCCCGGCGCCCGGCCCACACGGCGAACACCATCGGCAGCCCGGTCATCTCCACCCACTCCGCCCCCAGGTCATAGGCCCGATACGGCAGGCGCGCGGGGTCGATGCGCAGCGCCGCATCGCCGATCACCAGCGCCGCGTCGGCTATCCGCAGCATGGCGTCCAGGTCGGGCGGATGAGGGATGGCGTCCACCGCCGCCCCGTACTTTCGTGCCAGTACCACGCGGGCCAGTTGTACCGAAGTGCGCGAACTGGAGTCCGCCGCCAGAGTCCGCACTTGCGCCGCAGGGCACTTGGAGATCAGCAGGATGCTGCGCACCGCGCCATGGCACGCGATGCCCGCGCCAGGGATGACATCCAGATCCTGCCGCGTCAATTCGAAGGAGGGCACGATGCCGATATCGGCCTCGCCGCGGGCTACCTGGGCGGCGCACTCGCTGGGGACGCGGAACTCCAGGTCGAAGAGCCCGCGTTGCGGCCCATGGGTCATTCCCCATACCAGCGGGGCTGTATTCAGAAAACTCACCGCGCAGACGCGCAGCTTGGGAGCGGAGACCGGAAGCAACCCTCAGTCTATCAAACGGCGGGGCGGTTTCCCGCCGGCCCAGCGGGCTTTCCATTACCTTTCAGTACCCTTGGGAAGGTCCTGGGACTCGTGTTCCGCCCCCCGTCTGGTATCCTCAAGGAAGCGCTCTTCCGCGTCGCGCCACATGGAATAATCGATGAGACACAAGTATCAATTTGCCGTCAGCGTGGCTTTGATTTCGGCCACCTCCTCTTTCTCTCAGACCCTGAATGTGCTGCCCTCGCGAGTGCTGGGGCATCCCAATCCCGAGCAGATCAGCAACGTGGTCAGCCTGGCGCCTAACCTGGTGGAAGGCCGCGAAATGTATCAACCGGAGGGAATCGCTCTGGATACGTCCGTGACGCCTCCCATCGTCTATGTCAGCGACACCTACAACCATCGGGTGCTGGCCTGGAAGAATGGCACGTCGTTTTCCAACGGGGCGTTCGCCGACCTGGTGATCGGGCAAAATACGCCGTTCTCCACCCTCCCACAAGGTCCCGCTATCAGCAGTTCCACGCTGGTCACGGGCTTCTCGTATCCCAGCGGACTAACGGTATACAAGGGCGATCTATACGTGGTGGATGGCGGCAACAACCGCATTCTGCGCTTCCCCAAACCCTTCTCGCAGCCCAGCGCGCAACCGGTTCCCGACCTGGTGATCGGCCAGCCCAACCTGAGCGGCCACTCGCCGAACTACGCGGCCACGCTTAGCACGCCGGTCAACGGGCAGGGGATCTACACTGCCTCCGCCAGCCTCTCCACGGTATACCAGGCGGGCTTGGCGTTCGATTCGACCGGTAACCTGTGGTTCACCGACCCGGGCAACGCGCGCGTGCTGCGCTTCCCCGCCGCCAACATCCCGGCCGCTAACCTGGGCGGTACGGTGGGCGGAGTCCAGGCGGACCTGACGATCGGCCAGCCCAGTCTTACCTCGACTTTCCCGACCTCCCTGAGCGGGCAGACCAACGCGACGCAGATCAAGAATCAATTTGGCGTGGTCTCCACGCTGGGTTTCGACCCGGCTGGCCGGCTCTACGTGGTGGACGGCCTGGGCGACAATGCGACATCTCTCGGACGCGTGCTGGTGTTTGCGACGCCCAGTACGCTGCCACCCGGCAACGGCGTGGCGGACCGGGTGATGGGCGTGGTGACCAGGGACGAAGTGACTACTCTGAATTTGACGGGCACCGCTCTCACCACCCTGGAGTTCCAGACCTGGGTGAACCAGCCCGGAGGGATTTTCTTTCTGCCCGACGGCAGCGTGGGAGTCGTGGATACGTACAACAACCGGATCATGGTGTTCCCGCCATACGCCAAGTGGGATTCGGAAAGCACGCACTACTCCCCCCTGGCCACTTCGGTGGTAGGGCAGGGCGGCAGTTTCCTGTCGATACTACCCAACAATGCGCAAACCGCCACTGTAGCGAATGGAACTCCTCCGGCGTCCGGAAGCACGTTTTTTCAGCCAGTGGCCGCCGCCTTCCTTAACTCGACCAATGAGTTGTTCGTAGCCGACACCTCGAATAACCGGGTGGTGGTCATGCCCTATACGTCCGGCACTTTCGGGAACGCCACGCGAATCCTCGGCCAGGACCGGGCCAACACCAATTCCCCTAACCTCATCGAGGGGCGCGAATTCCAGTTCCTGGGCAGGAATAGCATCGACGCCGGAATCGCTCTCGATACCACCGGTTCTACGCCTCACCTGTATGTCTCGGATCCATACAACCATCGCGTCCTGGGTTACTACGATGCGCGCCTGGTGACGGCCGGCAAGAAGGCGGACCTGGTCATCGGGCAGCCCGACTTCCAGACGGCCCTGTGCAATTACAATCCGGCGGCTTCCAATGGCATAGGCGGCGATACCAGCCAGCCCACCCAATCCAGTCTCTGCGTGCCCGTCGGCCTGGCCGTGGACCCAACCGGCAACCTGTACGTGGCGGATGGCAAGAACGGGCGTGTGCTGCGCTTCCCGGCGCCCTTCGCCAACTACCCGAAGGTAGCCACGCTGGAAGCCGCGGATCTGGTGCTGGGCCAGGCGGGATTCACCGCCCAGATCCTGCAGGCCAGCTCATCCACCATGGTGTTCCCTTACGGCGTGGCGTTTTCGGGGGTCAACGGCCTGGTGGTTTCCGATGCCGTCCTGAACCGCGTGCTGTACTTCCCGTTCACGGCCAATGGCACCTTCACCGCGGGGACGGACAACGGCAAGGCGGCGTCCAAGGTTTTCGGGCAGTCGGATTTCTTCGGCCGGTCCTCCGGAACGGGCGCGGGCAGTTTCAGCTCGCCCTTGCACGTCTCCGCGGATGGCGAAGGCCGGGTCTACGTGGCGGATGCGGGCAACGGCCGGGTCTCGATTTTCCCGGACCCGAACCTCAGTTATACGCCCAGCGGCATTCAGGCGGCCTGGACCATCACCGGACTGTATTCTCCGCACGGCGTGTGGATCAACCCCGTAACCGATGAAATCTGGATCGCCAACACCGGGGCCGCCAATTGCGTCCGCTACTCGAATTTCTTCTCGCTGTTTGCCGGAGCTCCGCCTAATCTGACGGTGCCGGCCGTGTCCACCACCCTGGCGCTGACCACCGATCAGAACGGCGCGCTTTACGTGGCCGACGGCAGCAACCGCGTAGCCATCTACTATCCCGCCCTGCAGGCACTGAACGGGGCCAACTTCATGACCAACCGCACGCTGGCGCCCGGCCTCATCGCCTCTCTGTGCGCGTTCGGCAGCAACTGCGCCTCGGGAGTGGCGGCCTTTGGCACCCAGACCGCGGTCAACAGCCAGAGCCCCGTGCCGACCCTGCTGGGCGACGTTCAGGTGAGTTTCAACGGCACGATGGCGCCCTTGTTCTACGTTTCGCCGGGGCAGATCAACCTCTACGTTCCATCCAATGCGCCGGTGAGCGGTTACGCCAATGTCGAGGTGGTGCAGAAATCCACGGGACAGGTGCTGGCCGCCGGGTTGGCGCCCATGAGCAGCGTTTCCCCGGGCATCTTCATGCAGCAGTACACCGGGACTTCGCGGCAGGCGGCCGTGGTCAACCAGGACAACACCATCAACAGCCAGTCGAACCCGGCCGTGCGCGGCCACCTGATACAGATTTACGCCACGGGACAGGGCGTGCTGCCCGGCATGCCCGCAGACGGGGTGCCGGCGCCCACGAATCCGCTGGTGATCGTCCCCAAGTCGCTGACGCAGGTGCTCATCGGAACCTGCCTGCTTTCGGAGACCGCCAGCGCTCCGGCGGGCTGCCCCAATCAGCCGGGCGACGTGGGTACTTCGGGAAGCGTGGCGTCGACATGGATCCCCTACACCGGCCTGGCGCCAGGATTCGTCGGCCTCTGGCAGATCAACGCGCAGATTCCCATGGCGGTGCCCGCCGGGCCGGCCATCATTAAGGTGGTCTTCAACAACACGGCCAGCACGGACCCGCAACCGGCGTTCCAGACGGTTATCTACGTGAAGTAGAGGGCAAGGATATAGCCGCTGATGAACGCGGATGAACGCAGATAAGCAAGCTGTGGGTCTTATCCGTGTTAATCGGTGGCTAAGAACGGCGTTTCAGCGTAGCCGCCGGGGATCGTCCAAAGGCAATTCGTCGGAGCGCTGCCGTTTGACGGTATACATGTTGCGGTCGGCCTCGTCCAGCGCTTCGCGCAGCGGACGGCCGTGGGCTTCGGCGGTCCCCCAACTGAAACTGATGGGAAGCACTCCGTATCCGCGCACGCGGAATCCGCGCAGGCGGGCTTCGATTTCCCCCATGCGCCGTTGCGCCACGTTGGACCGCTGATTGCGGAACAGGATGACGAATTCGTCGCCGCCCCAGCGGAAGGCCTGGTCCTCGTGGCGGATGGAAGCCTGCAAGAGGCTGCCGATGTTGCGCAGGATCTCGTCGCCCACCAGGTGGCCGTGGCGGTCGTTGACTTCCTTGAAATTGTCCATGTCGCAAACCGCCACAACGCCGGGAAACTCCTCGGGCGCCGCCACGCGCCGCTCCAGCGCCGCCTGGTTCAGCAGGCCCGTCAGACCGTCCAGATCGCGCATCTGGCTGACGTCCCGCCGCAGGTTGTCCAATTCTAACGCCACGTCGTGGATGCGGCCGATCTGGCTCTCGCTCCACATGGCCATGGCGGAAAACGCCAGCACGCAGTGGAGCGCGAAATCGGCGAACGTCTCGTGCTGCAGGTAGTGCATCCAGCCGGCGCCTTCGCCGTGCACGGACAGGAACAGAGCGGTCTGCTCCAGGAAGGCAATGGCCAACAGCAGCAGCGAAAACCGGAACGCCCGCAAGCCCATCCCCTTGCCCTTGGGCAGCGTAGCGAAGTTGTAGATGTAGACGAACGACAGTACCGCCGCCTGCGAGGTATGGTACGCCTGAATGCCCCAGATGAGGCGGCAGGCCCAGACCATAGCCACGAACATGGGCAGAATGGCTATCAGGCGGAGCACCGTGCGCCAGTCGCGCATGGACGAGCCGAAGCCCACCCGCGCCGCGGAAATCAGCACGATCACGAAGGCGAACTCAAACGTGGCATACGGCGCCAGCCATGCCGGGTGCCCGGTGCGCAACAACTGGAATCCGAAGACCGCCGCCAGAATGCGCAGCACCCAGGCGATCGCCCACAGCCCGAAGTAGACCACCTTCGACTGGGCGTAAAGGAACAGGAAGACCATGGCGAACAGCAGCGCGCCGGTCACCTGAATGTACAGGGCCGCCGGATCGGCTATGGGACCGTAGGGGGGCATAAGCCTAATCTCCTCCGATGGCATGGCGCCTCACCGCGCGCGCCTTGCCCGTGGCTTCGTCCACATCCAATATGACAGTGTGCATCTCGGGGGTTTCGCGCGAAGCTTCCATGCGCACCGGCAACCCCGTCAGGAACCGCTGCAGGATGAGATTGGTTTCCACCCCGATGACCGACCCGTAGGGGCCCGTCATCCCGCAATCCGTCTGGTAGGCAGTGCCTCCCGGCAGGATTCGGGTATCGGCAGTGGGTATATGGGTATGGGTGCCCACCACCGCCGAGACGCGCCCGTCCAGGTACCAGCCCATGGCCATCTTCTCGCTGGTTACCTCGGCGTGAAAATCCAGGAACCGCACCTTGATGGCCGGGTCCAGTTCCGCCAGGATCTGGTCGGCCTTGCGGAACGGGCAATCGGTCGAGGGCATGTAGGTGCGCCCCTGCAGATTCAGAACCGCGCATTCCACACCGTTGCGTGCCTTAAGCGTCACCACTCCCTGCCCGGGCGCCTGCGGATAGTTGGCGGGCCGCAGCAGCCGCGGCTGGCGTTCCAGGTAGCTGTAGATTTCGCGCCGGTCCCACACGTGGTTGCCCGTGGTCAGCACGTCCAGCCCCAGGGCGAACAACTCGTCGGCGATGGCCGGCGTCACGCCGAATCCTCCCGCCGAGTTCTCCGCGTTGGCAATCGCGAGGTCGATCCCATTTGCCTCCACGATATCGCCCAGGTGATCGGCCACGATACGCCGCCCCGAGGAAGCGAAGATGTCCCCGACGAACAGAATATTCATACCCAGAAATCACGGTAGCACGTTGCCAGCCCGCATCCTGTACATCGGAAGTATATATTCATTAACTAACGATAACTTAGCCGGGTGTGACTCGCGGCGAGGCGGCATGTTGAGCTTGACGTCCTCCGGACCCGGCGCGTCGAGGGTACGGAAACTCACCCTCGGGCTGGTGCCTGACGGACTCGCCGGAGCTTGAAGGAAAGAGTGGAGCGGGGTACGGGAGTCGGACCCGTCTAAATCAGCTTGGAAGGCTGACGCCCGACCGCTAGGCCAACCCCGCTCAAGGCCGGAATGGAACGCCCGGGGGCATTCCCAACTGAAATGGTAGCACAGCCGCGCGGCAAGGCAATTCGCCGGCAAGGCCGCCTGAATCCGAGCGCACGTGGGCGCCGAGTGATTGTGGGGCAGGATGACATCCTGCCCCACACGACCCCGGCAGATCTCTCCCGGCCAGGTCACACCGCCGCCTCCGAAGCCGTGATACTATGCCCCCTGACATGACCGAATTCCCCATGGTCAACGCGGTGCTCTTCGCCCTGCTCGGCATCGTGGTGTTCCTGGCGGCCATCGCGCTGGCCGTTCGGACTCTGCCCTTCGACGTGACCAACGAGATTGTCCGCGAGCGCAACCTAGCGGCCGCCATTTTGGCAGCGGCCGTGGTGCTAGGCATGGCATGGATCGTCGCGGCAGCCATGCACTGACGGTGCCGGTCTGACGGAGAGCATTACCTAAACGTTTCGGCCCTGCCGTGCGTCATAATATCGACAGGCCCGATGCGCATTCTGGGACTCACCCTACTCGCTGCCGCTTCCGTGGTGGCCGCCTCCGCCGAGGAGTATGCCGTTTTCTCGAGCGGTGCGCGCCTGCGGGTAGACCGCCATGAGGTCGCCGGCACGAAGGTGCGCTTGTACAATAGCGACGGCTACATCGAGTTGGACCAGTCGAGGGTTCAGCGATTTGAGTCGATCGAGCCGGACCCGGCGCCCGCGCCGCCCACATCGGCTCCGGCGCCCCCTGCGCCCGCCGCCGCCGCGTCTCCACAGGCCTTGGCCGACGCCGCGGCCGACAAATACGGCATTCCGCGAAAGCTGGTGCGGCTGGTCATGGAGGCCGAATCCGGCGCCCGGCAGGACGCCGTCTCCCCCAAAGGAGCCATCGGCCTGATGCAGTTGATGCCGGGCACCGCGCTGGCTCTGGGTGCCGACCCCACCGACCCCGTGCAGAACGTGGATGCAGGCGCCCGCTACCTCCGCGACCTGTTGCAGAAGTACGATGGCCTGCTGTGGCACGCCCTGGCGGCTTACAATGCCGGGCCCGCCGCGGTCGACAAGTACAACGGCATTCCCCCCTACGCCGAAACCATCCAGTACGTCAAAAAGATCGACCAGCAGTACCGCCAGAGCGGGGATTGAACCTGCCGCTGCAGCGGAGCAGCCGGCTCGGCCGGTGCGCGGCACCGTGAGTCCCCGAACCGCGCTTTCGGGTGTTTTCGTACGTTGATGCGGTGGGGCCGCCCAATTTACGGCCCGCCACGGCAACTCAGGCCGGAAACAGCGTAGAATGCGGGTTCGCAGAGAGGGCGCTGGGCGTATAATCGACGCCAGGCCAGAACCCGCCAATCCCGGGTTACAGCCAGCGGCCAACATAAACTGGCTTTCAGTTGGGAGACCCTCATGTACGCTCTGTCGCCGTTCGTTTTGCTTTTCCTTTCCTGGGCCTCGGCTCAGGAAGCCCAGAATCCCGCGCCGGTTCCGCCTCCGGGCCCGGCCAAACTCAATCTGGTCATCGTTGAGGGCGAAGGAGCCATCAACAACATCAAGCAGCGCACGGCGCGCGAGACCATCGTCCGCGTGGAGGATGAAAACCACCGGCCTGTGGCGGGAGCGGCCGTGGCGTTCCTGCTGCCCGATTACGGCCCGAGCGGCGCATTTGTGGGCGGCGGGAAGAGTGCCGTCGTCACCACCGATAGCACCGGCCGCGCGGTCATGCCGCAGTTGCAGCCCAACAAACTCGCCGGGCAGTTCCAGGTCCATGTGACGGCGTCCGCCAATGGCCAACAGGCGACCGGAACCATCTCGCAGAGCAATGCCACCAGCGCGGCCGCGGGTTCGTCGGCGGCACACGCCGGCATCTCCGCCAAGACCATCGGCATTATCGTGGGCGTGGCCGCGGCTGGCGCGGTGGGAGCGGCGTTGGGCTTGCGCGGCGGCGGCAATTCTCAGACTCAGACCTCAACGCCGTCGCAGCCAACCGGTTCCATCTCGGCGGCGGGCGGCGCGGTGTTTGGGCCGCACCCGTAAATCGGGCCGAAAGCCAGCCACCGGCCAATCAAGAGGATTCGTGCCATGACGAGAATTTCAGTTCATCGCTGCTTATTCCTTTCGCTGTTGCCCGCCGCGGCGTGGGCCGCTAGCGGGCTCACCGCTCCCGTTTCGGGGTATGCCGCCGACCCGGCGGCGCCCGAGGTGCGGACCATCCTCGGCCTTCCGGGCGCGCTGCACTACGGCGATCCGCTCCCGCTGCCCCGGGGTTGCACGCGCGTGCGTGTGGCGCCCGGCCGCGATTTCGCCTGGGTGGAGCGCCGCGGCGCCGCTCCCGCTGTGTTGAACTTGAGCGGCGGCTCCGGGCAGGGCCTGGAGCCGGTCGAGGGTGCCATGGCTGCAGCCGATTGGGTGGCCTTCAGCCCTGGCGCGGCGGCCGCGGCGCTCTACTCCGCGGCCGCCGGGCGCCTGCAGGTGTTGACCGGGCTGCCGGACGCGCCCGTGGTTTCGCGGGATCTGACTGCGGGCGGAACGCCGGAGCAGTTGGTGGCCGCGGCGGTGAGCGATGACGGCGCCATTCTGCTCGCGGCGTCGCACAGCGCGGTCTACCTGATCGCTCCGGGCGGTGCGCCGCAGATGGTGCTTTCGGGAGAGTCGATTCTCTCGCTGGCCATGATGCCCGGCGGCCGGAACGCGGTCGCGGCCGACGGAGGAACCGGTTCACTGTACCTGCTTCAGGGCCTTGTGTCGGCCCCCATGGCGCGCACGCTGGTGTCCGGGATCGCGGGAATCGGCAAGGTGCAGCCGGCCTGGGATGGCGCCTCGGTATTTGTGGCGCGGCCGGGGCCGAGCGCCGTGTCGATAGTCGACGTGGCTACCGGCGCGACGCAATCCTACGGCGTGGATGTGCCGCCAGTGACTCTCGATCCCCTGGACATCCACGATGCGTTTCTGATTTCCTCGGCGCCGGGTGAAGCCGGCTGGATCTTCGTGCGGAACGGCGCGGACGCGCGCGCGGTGTTCGTGCCGGCGGCGGCACAGGGCGCGGCGAAAGGCTCCCAGAGGTGACTGCCATGACTAACACCAAACGGGTACGAAGAGGGCTATTGACTACGGCGCTGCTGGTGGGTGCGGCGGCCGTCGCGCCGGCGCAACTGGGCGCGCAGACCATTACGGCGGTTACGCCGAATCCGATTCCGGCCCCTACGGGAACCGCTCCGGTCACGCTAGCGATTTCCGGCACCGGGCTCACGGGAACCGGTTTTCTCCAGCCCCCCGTCCAACCGGGTTACCCATCGACCTGCCTTCCGCAACAGGGCAGTGCGCCAACAGTGACGGTCAACCAAACGGCCGTGACCGTGCAGGCAGGCTACACATCGACCGCGGTCAGCGTTTCCGTTCCCGCCAGTCTCCTCACACCCCCTTCGGTCACGATCGTGTTGGGTGTTACCGCCTACGTCAACGGTGTGTGTTCCAATCCGGCTCCCGCTTCGGCGACGGTTCCGGTCGCCCAGAAGGCGGTGACGACGCTCAACCTCGCCGCGTCGCCGTATCCTACGTCTTGCGGGCCGGTAACCTTGACGGCGACCCTGCGGGGGGTTAACGGTTCCGTCGCGGCCGGAGCCACAGGCACGGTAACGTTCGTCGAAAGCAACTCATTTGCGTTGCTCACCCTCGGCACGAGTCCCGTGAGCGGCGGTATCGCGACCATCACGCTGACCAATCTTGGCGCCTACACTCACTCGATTGGGGCGGAATACAGCGGCGACTCCAACAACGCGGCGAGCAGTTCAGGGTATATCAGCGAAACCGTTGCCGTCGCGCCGACACTATCGCTAGCGGTGTCGCCGAATCCGGCCGTGGCCGGCCAGCCGGTCACCATGACCGCCACGGTATCGCCCAATCCCGGCTCCGGGTATACGGTCACGTTCCTGGACGGCGGGACCGCCATCGGCACGGCCGCGACCAATGCCAGCGGCGTCGCCGTCTATACTACATCGGCCCTGGCCCAGGGCAATCACTCGCTGGTGGCTGCGTTCACCGGCGCATGCGGCATCGCGCAGTCGAGTGCCTTCACCGAAACGGTGGGGTCGTCGGTGACCCAGACCACAACTGTACTATCGGCCCTTCCGCAGCAGCCCACCGTGTGCCAGCCGGTTACCCTGACCGTGGCCATCACGCCGGGCGCCGCGGGCACCGTCACGTTTCTGGACGTCACCAAGAAGCCGGCCACCGTCCTGGCTAGTAACGTTCCCGTGACGGTGGGCAACGGGATTGCAGCCGCTGCCATCAACGTACAGCTTCCGGCCGAGGTTGGCACACTGGAGGCCGATTTCACGCCCAGTTCCCCCGCGTCCTACAGCGCGAGCACGGGCACGGCAAGCGAGACGGTGCTGCAGGCGCCTTCCACCACTCAGTTGACGGCGGTGCCGGCCACGTCCACCCTGGGCCAGTCGGTGGCTCTGACAGCCACCGTGGCGGCCTGCACGGGCATCAAACCCACCGGTACGATAACATTCGCCGACGGAGAGACACTGATCGGCACGGCCCCCATGACCAGCAGTGCCGCGACCCTCTCGACGTCTTCGCTCACCGTGGGCACCCACGCATTGACGGCCACCTATGGCGGCGACAGCAACTACACCAGGAGCATCGGATCGGCGACCGAGACGGTTGGGTTGGCCAGCACCACCACGACTCTTACCGCCAGTCCGAGCCCGGCTGCCATTGGCCAGGCGGTCACGCTCACCGCGACGGTCACGCCGGCCGCCGCCACCGGGACGGTGACGTTTACCGACGGCACGGTCCAGTTGGGCCAGACGGCGGTTAGCGGCGGCAAAGCTACACTCACGCTGTCTTCCCTATCGGTGGGCAGCCACGCGTTGACGGCCAGCTACAGCGGCGACGCGAACTACGCCAAAAGCAGCGGAACGGCCACCGAGAGCGTGGGCCTGAACGCCACGACCACCACCTTGAGCGCCAGCCCGAGCTCACCGACTTATGGCGTGACGGTCACGCTCACCGCGACCGTCACGGCGTCGACCGTCACAGGGGCCGCCGCGCCGGTCGCCGTCACCGGGACCGTTACGTTCCTCGACGGCACGACCCAGTTGGGGCAGAGCACGGTGAGCGGCGGTAAGGCGACCCTCGCCATTTCCACCCTGACCGGAGGCAGTCACTCGCTGACTGCGACCTATGGCGGAGACGCCAACTACGCCATCAGCAGCGGAACGGCGAGCGAAACCGTGGGGCTGGCCAGCACCACCACGACCCTGACCGCTAGCCCAAGCCCGTCGGTCTTCGGCCAGGCGGTCACGCTCACCGCGGCTGTGACGCCGGCTACCGCCACGGGGACTGTGACGTTCACCGACGGAACGACCCAGTTGGGCCAAACCGCGGTTAGCGCCGGCAAGGCTACTTTCACGGTGTCCTTCCTGACAGTGGGCACCCACGCGCTGTCGGCCACCTATAGCGAGGACGCCAACTACGCCACTAGCAGCGGAACGGCGAGTGAAACGGTGGGGCTGGCTGCGACTACCACAACCCTGACCGTCAGCCCGAACCCGGCGGCGTACGGCCAGACGGTCACGCTCACGGCGACTGTGACGCCGGCGGCCGCCACTGGAACCGTGACGTTCGCCGATGGGGCCGTGCAATTGGGCCAGGTCGCTATTAGCGGCGGCAAGGCGGCCTTTACGCTTTCCTCTCCGACTGCGGGAATCCATTCGCTGACCGCGACTTACAGTGGCGACGCGAACTATTCGACCAGTACTTCGCCGCCAGTTTCGGAAGTGGTGGCGCTGCCCACCATCAACCTGCTGGTCGACAACAACCAGCCGCCGACGCCCCTGGTCCAACCGACGCCCACGCTTTCTCTGACGCAGATGTATCCCGTGGCGCTTAGCGGAACCGTCACGCTGTCGTTCCAGCCGGCCGCAAGTGTTGCGGGCCTGCCGGGGGCCTATACCAACGGGGACGTGGCATTCGCCAGCGGCGGCACTTCCGCGCCGGTCACCATACCACCTAACTCGATGACGGTCCCGCTTCCCAAGATCCAGGTGGGCACCGTCGCCGGTACGATCACCGCAACTTTGGGCCCGCTGACGCCGGCGGGGAGCACGCAAGCGCTGCCGTTCGCGGGATCGGGATCGGCTCCCAGCATCCCGATCACCTTGAGCCCGGCCAAGCCGTTGATCCTGTCGGTGAAGATCTCGAGTATCACGTCTTCGGGCTTCCAGGTTGTAGTCAACGCCGATTCCACCACGCGCGACCTGAGCCTGGCGGAACTGGTATTCACCTCCGCATCGGGCACCCAACTGACCGGCACGACGTCGTTCACCGGAACTTCGGGGATTTCGCTGAGCACCGCCGCGCCGGCGTGGTTCTCGTCCACCCAGGGCGTGGCCAACGGCGGCGGGTTCACGCTGACGATTCCGTTCGGGTATTCCGGCGACACCACCGCGCTCAACACCGTGCAGGTGACGCTCAGCAACTCGCAGGGCAAATCCGACCCGGTATCCGGCGGGAGATAGGATCGGGCCGCTCGATCCCGCGAGCGTAACCGAGCGGCCCGAAGCAAGGGAACGCCACCTCCGGGTTAGCGAAACCACTCCACCAAGGCCCGTCCCGCCCCCGCGGGTTAAACTAAAGGTGCCCCGTCCGACTTTTTGCGGATGCCGTGCGTCTACACACCAGGAGCCAGAGCTTGATATTTCGGGCGGTCGAAGATGCTGACCTGATTCAGCGGGCTGCCAAAGGCGACGTGGAGGCCTACAACCTCCTCGTGTCCCGTTGGGAGAAACCTATGTACAACTATCTCCTGCGGATGACCGGCAACCGCGAAGACGCTCTGGACTTGACGCAGGATGTGCTCTTGAAGGCCTATCAGAACCTCGGGAAGCTCTCGGAGCCGGGGCGGTTCGCGCCCTGGTTGTACCGCATCGCGCACAACGAGGCCTACTCCATGTTCCGCAAGCGCCGGCCCGAAACCGGCGTGGACGATCTGGAGCCGCGCGCCACCGAAACCGGCATCGGCGTGGGAGGCACCTCGGTGTTTCCCATCGAGCTGAGCCTGTCGGTGGCGAGCGCCCTGAACCGCCTCTCGGTGGAACAGCGCGAGGCCGTGGTGCTGAAGATTTACCGGGGGTTCAAGTTCGAGGAGATGGCCGAAATCCTGGATTGTCCCGTTTCCACCGTCAAGTCCCGTTTATACACCGCCCTGGATTTACTCAAAGAGGAACTGGCTCCGCTCGAGGCACGGGGTGTTTCATGAGTTGTTCGCCATTTGACTTGAAGGATTTCTTCCTCCGGGAATTGCCCGATTCGCAGCGGCGCCTGGTGGAAACGCACGTTCGCTCCTGCCAGTCCTGCTGCTCCGAGCTGGACCGGCTGCGTCTTACCCAAACCGCGCTATCGCGCCTGGCCGATGAGGAGATGCCGCGGAGCATCGGCTTCGTCTCCGACAAGATCTTCGAGCCCTCCCGCTGGCGCAGGTGGTGGACGGCCTGCCACGGTCCGGCGGGCCTGGGGTTCGCCTCCTCCGCCATGCTGTCCGTGGCGCTGATCGCGAGCGTGGCCACCCGCCCGGCGCCGCGAGTGATCCAAACCGCCGGCGCCGTCTCCGAGGACGAAATCCGCCAGCGCGTCGACCGCGCCGTGGAGCGCGCCGCGGCCGATATCGAGGCCCGCTACGCCCAGCGCACCGAGCAGTTGGTGAAGGACATCCGCAACCGCGACCAGCAGGAGCGCCGCACCATGCAAGCCATGGCCGACATGCAGATCGACTATGACCAGCGAAACCTGCTGGCCGTCAAGCACAGCCAGTATGTGGCCGCCGCGATCGATGGAGGTGCCCGATGAAAACCGCCGCATTCGCTCTTTTGTTGTCCGCCCTGCCGGCCGCCGCCCAAATGGCCGCGAAGCCGCCGGTTACGACCGCCGCCATCGTCTCTGCCCCCGATCAATCGCGCCTCTCGCTCGACGCCATCCGCAACCTGGAAAGGGCCCTGGACACCAAGCTGACGTCCATCCGGCCGGAAGCCATCAACCTGATGGGTGCGACGCGCGGCCTCTACCTTCCCGGCTACGGGCTGGTGTTCACGGCCGAGTTGGATCTGGTGCAGGCGCCCACCGCCGGCGGCCTGTTCCGCCGCGAAATCACGCCCACCGACATCACCTCCGTTCACGCGCGGAAGGTGGCGCAACTGCCCGTGCTGGAGCAACTCCTGCGCGACATGGTCACCTCCGCCGCGCAGAAGGCCAATCCCATGCCGGATAACGAACGCATCGTGGTGGCCGTCCGCCTGTGGTACCAGGCCTACGAAGATACTACCGGACTGCCCAGCCAGATCCGCATGTCCGCCGACCGTAAGTCGGCTATCTCCGGCCAGATCGCGGAAGTAATTTCCAAGTGACTCCCGCCCACCCCATGCCGGAATCCGAAGCCGCCTCGGTGCGCCACATGCGCCTGGGCGAGATCCTGGTGGATCGTGGCAAAATTTCGCCCGACGAACTGGAGCGCGCCCTCGAACTACAGCGCGAGCGCGGCGACAAGTTGGGCAAGATCGTGGTCGATATGGGTCTCATCGCCCACCGCGACGTCCTGGCCGCGCTTTCCGATCAACTCGGCCTGCCGCTGGTAACCGTGGACGGCCCGCCACCCGAGGCGCCCGAAATCGAGGGCCTCTCGCACCGCTTCCTGCGGCAATGCAAGGCCTACCCCATCGCCCTGGCCGATTCGCGGCTCACGGTGGCCATGGCGGACCCGCTGGATTTCGAAACCGTGGCGGCGCTGCGGTCGTTCTCCGGCCTGGAAATTCAGACCGTGCTGGCCAGCGAGCAGGAAGTGCTCGACGCCATCGACCGGCATTACGGCGAGGCCGAGCGCGAAACCGTGGGCGCCGGCGGCGATGACGAGCAGGCCAACGCCGATCTCGAACACCTGCGCGACATGGCGAGCGAAGCGCCCGTCATCCGCCTGGTGAACGCCATGATCGCCGCCGCCATCGAGATCCGCGCCAGCGACATCCACATCGAACCGTTCGAGAAGGAATTCCGCGTCCGCTACCGCGTGGATGGCGTGCTCTACAATCAGGAATCGCCGCCGCGCGAGCTGAAGGCCGCCATCATTTCGCGCCTCAAGCTGATGGCCAAGTTGAACATCGCCGAGCGCCGCCTGCCGCAGGACGGCCGCATCAAGATCAAAATCCTGGGCCGCGAAGTGGACCTGCGCGTTTCCACCCTCCCCACGCTCTACGGCGAAAGCGTGGTGATGCGCCTGCTCGACCGCTCCGCCGGTGATTTCTACGACCTCCGCAGCCTGGGTTTCGACGACCACATGCTGCGCCGCATGGAGTATTTCTGCGGCCTGCCGCACGGCATTTTCCTGGTGACCGGGCCTACCGGCAGCGGCAAATCCACCACGCTGTACTCGGCGCTGAAGCGCATCAACCTGCCGGACAAGAAGATCATCACCATCGAAGACCCGGTGGAATACCAGATGGATGGCATCAACCAGATCCACGTGAATCCGCAGATCGGCCTGACGTTCGCGAGCGGCCTGCGCCACATTGTGCGCCAGGACCCCGACGTCATCATGGTGGGCGAAATCAGAGACCGCGAAACCGCCGATATCTCCATCCGCGCGGCCCTCACCGGCCACCTGGTGTTTTCGACGCTGCACACCAACGACGCTCCCAGCGCCATCACCCGCCTGGCCGATATGGGCGTGGAGAATTATCTCATCACCAGTTCGCTCGTGGCCGTGCTGGCGCAGCGCCTGGTGCGCGTCATCTGCCCCGCCTGCAAGACGCGCGCCGGCTCGGCCCTTTCGCCCGATGGCGAAATGGTGAACACCTTCCGCGGCGCCGGTTGCGCCGAGTGCGGCGGCCGCGGCTACGCCTCGCGCATGGGCATTTTCGAAATGATGGAGCTGAACGACGAGATCCGCAAACTCATCATCGCGAGCGAGGACGCCAGTGTCCTGACCAAAGCCGCGCGCCGCAACGGCATGCGCAACCTGCGCGAAGACGGCTGGATGAAGATCTCCACCGGCGTCACCACCGTGGCCGAAGTGCTGCGCGTGACCCAGGAGTTCTGAGCATGCCCGCGCAAAAGCAATTCAGCCGCGGATTAACGGAGATGAACGCCGATAAGACGATCCGCCCTGTAGGCCCACTCCTGTGCGCGTCGCAGCGGTCGTATGTGCTATTCCCTGTCAAGTTCTTCGCGAGCAGCGCCGGTTCCATGTGGGGCAGGCTGTCAGCCTGCGGCGGGTTGTTAACCCGCCCTTCCGATCTGTCAGCCGGCGCCGCGGGTGGGAATATCCGGTCCCATATGAGGCCGACTGTCCGCCTGCACGCGAGCGAAGATCGCCCGCGGTTCCGGTGCCAGCGCCGAAGGCGCATCAAGTTGGAAGGCCCGCCCCGACGCCGTCCAGGGCGGGTTAACAACCCGCCGCAGGCTGACAGCCTGCCCCACGGAGCCCGCCCATGACCACCTTCTTCTTTCGCGCCGTGGCCTCCGATGGCAAGACCCGCTCCGGCCGCCTGGCGGGCGACAACGAAAAAGTGGTGGCCCGCGAGCTGCGCAAACAGGGCCTCACGCCGGTCTACGTGGGCATGGCGCCCAAGGGCACGTCGATGGAGTTCAAGATGCCCTCCTTCGGCGGCGGCCGGCGGCGCGACACGCTCTTCTTTACACAGGAACTCTCCACGCTGCTCAGCGCCGGCGTGCCGCTCGACCGCGCGCTCTCCATCACCGCCGAGCTTGCCGAGCACGCCGAGTTCCGGATCATCGTCCTCGACGTGTTGCGCATCCTGAAGAGCGGCCGCACCCTGGCAGACAGCCTGGCCTCGCATTCCGACTATTTCTCCGAGCTGTACACCAACATGGTGCGCGCCGGCGAAGCCTCCGGAGCGCTGGCCCCCATATTCGAACGCCTCGCCGAATTCGAGCGCACCCGCGACGACCTGCGCAATTACATCATCTCTTCGATGGTCTATCCCGCCCTGTTATGCTGCGTCGGCCTGGCGTCCATCTTCATCCTGCTCTACTTCGTGGTGCCGCGCTTCGCCCTCATCTTCGCCGATGGCCGCATGAAAATCCCCACTCCCACGCGGCTCATGCTGGATGGCAGCTACTACGTGAAAACCTACTGGTGGGTGGCGGCTTCGGCGGTGGGCGGCACTCTGATCGCCTGGCGGCTCTACACCAACACCACTGCCGGCCGGCTCTGGTGGGACCGCGTGCGCCTGCGCATTCCCCTGCTGGGCGACGCGCTCCTCAAGGCCGAAACCGCCCGTTTCGCCCGCGCCATGGCCACGCTCATCGGCAACACCGTGCCGCTGGTGCAAGCCATCGGCATATCCGCGGCCACTCTCAACAACAAAATGATCGCCGCCGCCATGACCTTCGTGGCCCAGGGGGTGAAGCGCGGCGAAGGCATTGCCGCCCCCCTGCGCAAGGCGGCGGTATTTCCGCCCCTGGCCGCTCACCTGCTGATGGTGGGCGAGGAAACCGGCCGGCTCGACCAGATGTTTACGCGCATGGCCGATATTTACGAAAATGATACACGGGTCTCCATCCGCCGCTTCACGGCCGTATTCGAGCCGGCCGTGATCGTGATCATGGGCGTGATCGTAGGAGGCCTGATCTTGAGCATGTTGCTCGCAATTACGAGCATCAACGACGTGGCGATATGAGAAACCAACCTATACGTAACCGCAAGCGGCGGGCGCAAGCCGGCGTAACCCTGATCGAAATGCTGGTGGTGATGACCATCATCGCGCTGTTCGCCGCGCTGGTGGTGCCCAACATGCTGAAGCATGGGGACCAGGCAAGAATCACCAAGGCGCACAGCGACATTCAGGCCTTCATGACCGCGCTGAACACCTACCATCTGGATACCGGCGCGTTCCCCACCACCGAGCAGGGCTTGCGCGCGCTCCGCGAAAAGCCCGCCGACGCGGGCCAGTGGGCCGGCCCTTACCTTCAACAGGACGTTCCCAAGGACCCCTGGGACCACGAATACGTCTACCACTATCCCGGCGAGCACGATCCCACCGAGCCGGAAGTGATCTGCTATGGCGCCGACGGCCAACCCGGAGGCGACGGACTCAATGCCGACATTGTCAGTTGGAAAAGCAACTAATACGGGCGGGAGAAACACACATGGGAACTCCACCGAACGCCGGAAGCTGGGTCTGCCCGGCGTGCTGCAAGCCGGTCGACGCCCCGAGTAAGTTCTGCCCCAATTGCGGGGCCGCGCTGCCGGGCGGCGGCGCAGCGCCGGCCAAAGGGGGCATCCCCACGCCGGTCAAGGCGATTCTTGGTGTGATCCTCGCCTTCGTCGGGTTCAGCCTCCTGGCGTCGCTGGTAGGGCCCAGGCTGCTGCACCATGGCGACAGTGCCAGGGTCATCAAGGCGCACGCCGACATCAACGCTTTCATGACCGCACTGACCTCATACAAGCTGGATACCGGCGAGTACCCGGCCACCGCGCAGGGGTTGCGCGCGCTGCATGAGAGGCCTGAGGGCGTGAAGGCTTGGTCCGGCCCGTACCTTCAGCAGGACGTTCCCAAGGACCCCTGGGACCACGATTACGATTACCGCTATCCCGGAGAGCATGGCGATGAGCCTGACATCATTTGTTATGGCGCCGACGGCCAACCCGGCGGCGATGGAGTCAATGCCGATATCGTCAGTTGGGAAAAACCGTAGCACGCGCGGCATCACGCTCATCGAGATGATGGTGGTGGTGTGCATCATCGCGCTCATCTCGGCCGTAGTGCTGCCCTCGGTGGCCGCGGGCATCGAGAGCGTGCGCCTGCGCACCGCCTCGGATTCCATCGCCGGCTTCCTCAACTCGGCCGTCAACCGCGCCGAGCGCCTGCAACAGGCCGTAGTGGTGGTGGTCTCGGCCCGCGAGAACCGCCTGGTGGTTTTCTCGAGCGAAGCCGGGTTCACGCGCGAACTCGACATGCCCAACGGGATTACCATCGAAGCCGTGCTGCCGCCCTCGGCCGATGGCAGCGACGACGCCGAAGGCCGCCGAATATTGCTTCTGCCCGGCGCCGCGATTCCCGCCATTGGCATCCGCATCGCCAACCAGCACGGTTCTCGCCGCGTCATCCACCTCGACCCCATGACCGGCTTTCCGCGCACCGAAGCCGTTGGAGCGGAGGAATGAAGCTGCTACCACGGAACCGCGAGCGTCAGCGAGCGGCCCGAACGGCGGGAAAGCACTTCCCGCAGTCCGCGAAACTGCCGTGCGAAACGTGGTTCGCTGCGGGCCGCGCCGGTGAGCCCGGCGACAGGGACGGCGATCCACGCCGCTCGGGCCGCTCGCTGACGCTTGCGGTTCTGGGGGCGAACCCGGTGCTCCCTGTGCCGCACGCGAGCCCGCTGCTCCATGCGAAGCCCACAGCTCGCTCCCGCCGCCGCGCCACCCGCGGCTTCACCCTTCTCGAAATGATCGTGGCCACCCTCATCATGGCCGTCGCCGTGGTCGGCCTGCTCAATGGCATCGCCGGCGCCACGCGCAACGCCGCACGTGTCCGCGACTACGACCGCATTGTGCAACTGGCGCGCCTGCGGATGAACGACCTGATGCTCGACCCCGCCCTCACCCCCGGCGGCGCGCTCAGCGGCCAGTTCGACCCGGCCATAGCCGGCGGCCTGGAGGCCGGCTGGCAGGCCCGCGCCTCCATCTTCGAAATGCCGCCCAACGCCGCGCCCAACCAGGCTGCGCTCGGGCGCATCGAACTGCAGATCTGGTGGATGTCGGGGGCGCAGCGCCGCACCTTCAACCTGGAAGCCTTCCGCGAGTACATCCTGACGTCCGGCAACATGCCAGCGGGAGCCGCGCAATGAGCCGACGGCGCGCCACTCGCGGCGTCACCCTCATCGAAATGGTGATCGCCGTCACTCTGCTGAGCCTGCTCACGCTCGGCATGCTGATGGCCATGCGCGTGGGCCTGGCGGCGTATTCCAAAACCGGCGACAAGCTGATGGAGAGCCGCCGCGTCACCGGGGCGCAGCGCATTCTGGAGGACGAACTGATGGGGCTGATCCCGGTGACGCCGCCGTGCGCGGGCGGGCAGGGACAGGGCAACCATCCCTTCGTCTTCATGCAGGCGGAGCCGCAGAGGATGCGCATGGTATCGGGCTTCTCGCTTCAGGAGGGCTGGCGCGGCCACCCGCAAATCCTCGAGTTTCTGGTGATTCCGGGCAAGGACGGCCGCGGCGTGCGACTGGTGGTAAACGAGATTCCCTACTCCCCGAACACCGCCGGGCGTGCATGCGTGGGCATCGCATCCGCTCCCGAATTGGGCGTGTCCGTGCCAGTGTTCGCGCCCATGGAGGCCGGGCCCGGATCCTTCATCCTCGCCGACCAACTCGAGTACTGCCGTTTCAGCTACTACACCGGTGCCGGGACCGACAAAGACCCGTACGTGTGGCTCGCCTCGGCGACCGGCCGCAACTGGCCCCACGGCATCCGCATCGAGATGGCGCCCTTCACGCGCGACCTCTCGCGCCTGCAGCCCATCACCGTCACCGCGCCGCTGCTCATTCACCGCTGGCTGGAGGGCCCCTATGAGGACTAGCATGGGGCCGGTCAAATCCGGCGCGCGCCAGCGCGGCAGCGCGCTACTCTCGGTGCTCTGGCTCTCGGCCGCGCTCGCCGCCATCGCCTTCTCGCTAGCCATCACCGTGCGCGGGGAAATCGACCGCAGCTCCACCTCGGTGGATGGCCTGCGCACCTATTACCTGGCGCGTGGCGGCGTGCAGCGGGCCGCCCTGGAGATGCTCTGGATGCAGACTCAGCGGCCCGATACCCCGCTCATCCCCCAGGGCTCGACCGAAGTGACGTACCATTTCGCCAGCGGCGATGCGCGCGTGGAGCTCCTCCCCGAGGCCTCCAAGCTCAACGTCAACAAGGAAACGCCCGAGGTTCTGGACCGCCTGCTGGTCAGCCTCGGCGTGGACCCGGGGCGGGCCAGCGAGATCGCCAATGCGATTGTCGATTGGCGCACCCCGGCCACCGGCGGCGGCCAGTTGGACGGCTATTATTCGCAGCGCATTCCGTCTTTTCTACCGCCGCACGCGTCTTTTCAGGAGATTGAGGAACTGCTGCAAGTGAAAGGCGTTACACCCGACATTTTCTACGGCACGTACGTCCCCGGCGAACGGCAATCGCCCGGCGGGCCGGCGCCTCTGGTACGGCGGCCGGGACTGGTGGACTGCCTGTCGGTCTATGGCGCCGGCCAAGGGGTGGATGTCAATACGGCCAGCCCGGCGCTGCTGACCGCCGTGGGCGTGCCCTCCGGCGTGGTGCAGCAGATCCTCCAGCAGCGGAAAGTGAAGCCCTACACGCAGGAGACGCTGGCCGCCCTTGTGAGCTCGGCTGGGCTAGGCGGCGTGCCCCTGCGGGTGGAAGGCATTTCCATCATCACCATCCGTGCCACCGCGCGGCTGCGCGCCCCCAACGGGACTCTCTCGGACCTGCGCCGCACGGTGGCGTCGCAAGTGAAGTACATGCTGAACGTGAAGAACGCGGACACGCCTATCCACTACCTTCGCTGGTACGAAACGGCCTGGAGCTACTGACCCGATGCCTATCCCCAGGGAACTTCGCAAACTGCTGGCCTTCGGCACCGGGATCGGAGTGGAAGCCGGCGCCACCGATCTGGAAGTGGTGGCCGCGCGCGTGCGGCCGGGCGGCGTGCAGGTGGCCGGCCATCTGGTCATCCGCAATTTCGCGGGACGGCCGGCGGCGGAATGGGGCGCCGAGTACGGCCACTTCCTGAAGTCGCTGGCCATGGGCCACATCAGCGCCACCGTGCTGCTGCCGCGGCGGGAAGTGATCGTGCGCCAGGTGCCGCTCCCCGGCGTGGCGGCGCGCGAAATGGAAAGCGCCATCCGCTTCCAACTGGACACGCTGCACCCCTATGGCGACGCCGACGTGGCCTGGGGCTGGAGCGCGGTGGCGGCGGGCTCGGCGCTGGTGGGCATTGCGCGCCGCCAGACCGTGGACCACTGGGCGCAACTTTTTTCGGAAGCGGGCGTGGCCGTGGGCAGCTTCACCTTCTCGGCTGCCGCGGTCCACTCCGCGATTCGGCTGAATGGCCACGCCTCTTCGGGCGGATTCGTGGCCCTCAGCCGCGGCTCGGCGGGCGCGGTGGAGGTGTACGGCGAGAGCCCCACGCGCCCGGTCTTTTCGGCCGAGTTCAATCTCCCTCCCGAGCGCGCCACGGTGCTGGCGCTCTCCGAACTGCGCCTGGATCCCGCCACGGTTCCCTGCAATCTGGAGGATCTGCTACCTCAGCCGGCCAGCAACCCGGTGGAGAACGACCTCACCCGCAACGCCATGCCCTACGCCACGGCGCTGGCGGGCGCGTGCCCCCACCTGGCGCCCGCGGCCAACGTGCTGCCGATCGAGTACCGCAAATCCAGCTCGCGCATGGTTTATGTCCCCACCATCGTGCTGGCGTCCCTGCTGGCGCTGGTGGCCGTCGCCATGGCTCTCTACTCGAATTACGCCGACCGCCAGTACCTGAAGCGCATCCACGCGGAGATGACCCAACTCGTGCCGCGCAAGGAACGCGCCAATAATCTCGACAAGGCCTACAGCGACGCGCGGGCGCGCACCCTGATGCTGGACGCCATACGCCGCCGCACACGCGACGACATGGACGCACTCAACGAGCTGACCCGGCTGCTGGAGCCGCCCACCTGGACCAATAACATCGAGATCGGCCGCGACACCATCCGCATCGGCGGCGAATCGCCCCAGGCCACCTCGCTGGTGAAGATTCTGGACTCCTCGCCGCTGTTCAAGAACACGGCGTTGAAGGTGTCCAATGTCCAGACCTTCCAGATCGAATCCACAAGGCGGGTGGCGCAATGAGCGTCAAGATCGGGGCGGTGGACCGGAAGAGCGTGGTGGTGCTGGTGGTTGGCGTGGGGCTGGTACTGGCCATCCGCTTCGGGGTTTACGGCGATCACGCCACCGCCTCGGTGGCCGCGGCCGAGACCATTCCGCAGGCCGAGCAGCGGTTGAAGAACCTGCGCCTGGCGGCCGCGACGGTCCCCGGCAAGGAAGAGCGGCTGAAGCACGCCGCCGCCGAACTTGCCGAGCGCGAGAAGGGCATGCTGCAAACGCCCACCGAGGCGCAGGCGCAGGCGCAGCTTCTCGAAACGCTGAACAACCTGGCCCGCAACAACGGCATCGCGATCCAGGGCAGCGACTTCCGCGACAAGCCGCTCACCAAGGATTACGGTGAGGTTGCGGTGACGGTGCGCTTCTCCTGCGACATCGCGCAATTGGTGAACCTGATGGCGGCCCTCGCCGACCATCCGCTGATCCTGGCCACCGACGACCTGCGCATCAACGGCGGCAACGACAAGAACAAGCGGGTGCAGGTGATGCTCACGGTTTCGAGCGTGGTGGCGCGCAAGCTGCTTCCCGAGAAGAAAGGAGGGACGCTGTTTTGAACCGCAAGCTGATGGCACTGAACATTGCGCTTGGGGCCGCAATTGTATACGGCGGCGTGGAACTGCACGGGCAGTGGCAGGCCGCCAAAGCGCGCCAGGACCGCATCGCGGCAGGCCGGGTGGCGCCCGCTCCCCCGCCTCCTTTCACCAAACTGCCCGAAGTGGAACCGGTGATGGCTTCCGGGTATGCCAGCGTCGCCCAGAAGTTTCTGTTGGACCCGTCGCGCAACTCCGATCTGCCGATTCCGGAGCCGGAGAAGGTGGTGGTCCCGCCTCCGCCGGTCATGCCGCCGCTGCCATTTTTCCACGCCATGATGAACATCGGCAACGGACCCGAGATCGTCATGAGCGAAAAATCGGGCAGCCAGCACAAGCGGATTCATCCCGGGGAATCCATCGGCGAATTCAAGCTGGTGGCCTTCAACTCGGAACAGATCGAGCTGGAGTGGAACGGCCAGCGGATGGTCAAGTCGGTGACGGAGCTCTCCGGGCACGGCGCAGGGCCCAACGCGGAGCCCCAGGCTGCCCCGGCTGAAGCCACCGCCGCGCCAGCTCCCACTGTCCGGGAGGCGCCCACGCCCGCGGCGCTTGGTCCCGGAGAAGGCAACGCGGCCGGCGAGCGGGCCTGCCAGCCAGGCGACACCATGCCCGTCGGGACCGAAATCGACGGCGTGGTCAAGACGGTCGGCAAGCACGGACTGTTTGGCGGCGAATTTTGCATTTGGAAACCAAAACGCTAAGGCGATGGAGCCGGCGGATTTTGCTTAGGAAGAGACCGATGGGACAATTATTGGTTCGTTCAGTTCTGGTCATGTGCGCCGTGGTGGGAACCCTCTCCGCTCAGGGCGTGAGCGGGACTCCCGGCGTGGTGCCCACGCCGGTGCAGCAGCCACAGCAGCCGCCGCCGGCGCCGGCGCCGGCGCAGCCCAAGCCTCAAACAGCTCCGGCGCTGACCCAGCCCGCCGCCGGCGCGCCCACCGCGGCCCAGCCCGCCGAGTCCGCCCCTCCGGCGCTCAAGTTGGATAGCAACATCCCCTTCATCGTGGACAACGTCTCGCTGACGGAGATGATCGAGTACCTGGCCAAGCAGCTCAAGATGAAGTACATTCTGGATCCGCGCGTGAAGGGGGCGGTGACCATCCACACCTACGGCGAGGTGAAGCCGGTGGAACTGATGCCGCTGCTCCACACCATTTTGCGCGTCAATGGCATGGCCATGGTACAGGTGGGCGAGATGTGGCGCATTCTGCCGGCCACTGCCATTTCGCACCTGCCCATGCAGCCCGAGCAGATCACCGATGCCAAGACGCTGCCCGACGACGAGCGCATGATCCTCAACCTGGTCTTCCTGAAGTACGCCACCGCCAAGGAGATGGACACGCTTATCGCCCCCTTCCTGGGCGAAAACGCCACCCACTCGGCTTACGATCCGGCCAACCTGCTTTTCATCGAGGACAATTCCCGCAGCATGAAGCGCACCATGGATCTGATCGCCATGTTCGACTCCGACACCTTCGCCAACCAGCGCGTGCGCGCCTACGAAATCGTCAACAGCCGCCCGTCGGAGTTGGCCAAGGATCTGGACTCGGTGATGAAGGCCTACTCGGTGACCGAGAAGAGCGGCGTGCGCTTTCTAGCGGTGGACCGCATCAATACCTTGATCGCCGTGGCGCCCAACCCCGGCGTCTTCGAGCAAGTCAAGCAGTGGATCGACAAGCTGGACATCAAGCCCAAGGTCTCGACCGGCAGTTCCAACCTATGGGTATATCAGTTGAAGTATCAGCGCGCCGAGATTCTGGCGATGGCCATCGACGCTTTGTATTCCGGCAATACCGCAGCCCTGGTGATGATGTCCCAGATGATGAATGCCAGCATGGTCTCCTCCGGCATGGGCAATAACGGGACTGGCTACGGCGCCGCCGGTATGGGAGGCGGCATGGGAATGGGCGGCTACGGCATGGGTGGCTATGGCATGGGCACGGGTGGCATGGGTATGGGTGGCTACGGGATGGGGGGTTACGGGATGGGCGGCTATGGCATGGGCAGCTACGGCAACGCCTATGCGCCAACCGGCGTCAACAATCTGACCGGGGCCGCGCCCCAAGCCGCGGCCCCCTCAGCCGGCGGCACGGACGCCGGCACCTACATGGGTCAACAGGCAACGCAGGCAGCCCGGCAGCGGATGCCGCACGTGGTCCCCAACCCGTTCAACAACACGCTGCTGATCCAGGGCACGGCGCAAGAGTTCGAGGATATCTCGAACCTGCTGCGGCAGCTCGACGTGCCACCGCGCCAGGTGCTGATTGACGTCAAGATCTACGAGGTGGACCTGGACGGCGCTTTCGCCGCCGGGGTTTCGAGCTATCTGCAAGACCGGGGGAGCAGCGCCGCCACCAGCGCGGGAAACAACGGCGTGTCCAACAACAACAGCAGCGGCAGCAATACCGCCATCACGGGCCTCTCGGTCTCGGAGGCGCTCACGGGCGCGGCCGGGCCGGGCGGCATCGCGCTAACCGCGGGCGCCATGATATCCAAGAGCCGGCAATTGCTGGGGCTGCTGACTGCCCAGGAAAGCCGGGGACATTCGCGCATTATCTCCTCGCCCAGCATCATTGCCACCGACGGGATTGCCGCCACCATGAACGTGGGTTCCCAGGTGCCGGTGCTGACCTCGCAAGCGGCGTCCGGCGTGTCCGTGGGAGGCAGTTCGGTGTTCGCAAACAACGTGAGCAATCAGAGTTCCGGTGTGACCGTGAGCTTCACGCCTCGCATCAGCTCCAGCGGCGTTGTCACCATGATGGTCGACCAGCAGGTTTCGGCCCCGCAGGCCCCGTCCGCCAGTTCCTCCATCCAATCGCCTTCTTTTACGAACCGGTCGCTGTCCACGCAGCTCACGATCATGGACGGCGACACGGTGGCCATGGGCGGCGCGATTCTGGAGACCCACACGGAGAGCTCCGGCGGCGTGCCTTTCCTGCACCGCATCCCGATTCTCGGAACGGCCTTCGGCGCCAAGAACACCAGCACTTCGCGCACCGAGCTGATCATCTTCATCACGCCCCGGGTGATCTACGATTCCAACCAGTTGCTGGACGCCACCGAAGAGCTGAAGACCAATCTGAAGCGGGTTGGGAAGCTGATGAGAGACGAGAAGTAGCGGGCGGCCCCGGGCTGGTGCGGCCGGGCCTCCGGGAAGCCGCACGGAAATGAGAGCCAAGGCTTCGGCCGGACTCAACGTTCCCTCCGTCTCCGCCACCGCGTCGAGCAGAACGGCGCGCCACAGGCCCGCGTGCTTTTCCGGGGATGGGGCATGCTGGAGAACCTAAGTGGGCCTCGTTCCCTCCCGCGAACTGGCCTGCGGCGCTTCCGGCGATCTCAGTCCGCGGAACAGGAACCATAGGCAGAGCGGCAGCTCAAACGTCATCGGAGGCAACTCATACCAGTTCGGCGACAGAATCGTCCCGAAATGCGGGTAGATGAGATACGCGAAGCCGCAGAGCCCCTCGTACAGAGAGCCCAGAACGCCCCACAGAGCGAGGGTCCGAGGTACGTAGCGCGATTGGAGGAGCACCCAGGCGAACGCAGCCGATCCCAGCCCGTTGAAGGTCAGGCCGATGTAGTAGGCATCCCGGCTCGAGTCGAGCTGCCAACCCGCCAGGGCTGCCAGGCCGTCAGGCCCGAACGTCCGCGACCAGCCCGCGCCTCCCAGCATTCGCAGGACGCCGAAAAGATCCAGCAATACGATAAACCAAAAAACGGCGTAGGTCAGTTTGGAGAATGCCGCGAACAGAGCCAGCCCCCGGTTGACTGACCGCAGGATCACGTATAACGCCGTCAACAGGACGAGCATCCCTAGCCCGTGGAGGAAGGCGCCGGCCAGGTAGAGGCGGACGGCGTCTTCGTGGCCGATGAAGTGGCGGGCCGTTTCCTCTCCGTGCTCCCAGACCACGTATGGAGCATAGAAGCGCGAAAACGCCACCATTATGATCGCAATGCTCAGAAGGTAGGTGATTCCGAAGATCCTGGCAGCATGGACTTGTGACCGCTCCATCATCGGCTCCTTTCCGGGATCGAAAACAGTTTTGGATAGGCGCGGCGCCAGCCAACAGCGTGGCCGGTTCCGCTTGCCGGGAAGCCCGCTCAGTGGGCATTTCCAGAGACCTGCTCCGCCCAGTCGCATATCGATGATACTTCAGTTCCGCGCCACTGTCTGGCGGCAGTTCCGCAACCGGGGTTGACTGGCGCCAAACGCTCGTGGCGCGGTGAGAGGCCGTTAGCAGTCCACGGATAAGCCCGGCTCTGCAACCTGGCGTTTGCCTTGGAGGACTCCTGTTGCGGCCCCGTTTGTTGGCCACCGGCGTTCCCGTGATGGAGCCTCCGCCGTCCCCGGCACCGGCGGAGGAGCACCGGCGGGGTGGACATTTCGGGTGCAATCGCATACAGTAATCCCTTCAGGGAAAGAGTCGTTCTCGCTTTGGTACAAAAATCGGAAATCCAGCAAGAGGGCCTACTATGAACACGCTCCGCAAAATCGCGATGCCGGGAATGGGCGTCCTGGCTGTATTGGCGTTTCCAGTTCTGTCCGCCGCGCAAGCCCCCGCGCCTGCCGCCGCACAAACTGCCGCGCCTGCCGCTCCGCAAGCCGGCGCCCGCGGCGCCGAGCCCGCCGCCGCACTAGTCGCCGCGCCTCGCAGCCTCGCGCCTTACTTCACGCCGGCCACTTCCGCCCCCAAGGCGCCGGATGCCGAGGGCTTCCTTCAGCGCTGGATGCTACTGGAGCCCATCAACAAGCCGAACCGCAGCAACACTTCGTTTGTCGGCACCTACGTCCGGGCCGCATTCAACACCGAGTACTTCCCCAACCAATTCACCGTCATTCCGCACGACGGCGACAAGGTGAAGGTGGGAGAGCAGGAGTTGGCTTGGCACGCTCTGGATTCGGCCAACTTCAACGTCAAGCTTTTTCGCTTCGCCTATGGTTTGAACAAGCAGACTTACGGCGTCATATTCTGGGCGGTTACGGTGGTCGACAGCCCGCGCGAGATGCAGAACGTCCGCCTGGCCGCCGGTTCCAATTCGGCGTCCATCTGGTGGGTCAACGGCAAGGAAGTGGTCGACCTGTTCGACGACCGGCGCATGGTCGCGGACGATGTGGTCAGCAAGCGGCTCACGCTCAACAAGGGCAAGAACGTGATTCGCGGCGCCGTCATCAACGGCCCCGGCTTGAGCGATTTCTGCGTCCGCCTGATCGATGAGGACGGGAAACCGATCAAGGACGTCACTTTGAGCCTTCAATAACATTCGATTATCGGAGCTATTATGAAATCCTATATCCCGGCCGCAGCGTTCCTACTAGCCGCAGCGGTTCCCACCTTATCTGCACAGGCGCCGGCGCTGGACGGCGAACCCTATATCCACGATCCGTCGACCATCGCGCTTAGCGACGGCAAGTATTTCACTTTCGGCACCGGCGGCGGTGGCCTGATGTCCGAAGATGGCTGGACCTGGCACAGCGGGGCCGTGCGCCCCGGCGGCGGAGTAGCTCCCGACATCATCAAGATCGGGGATCGCTACTGGGTGAGCTATGCAACGGGCGCCGGCGGGCACGCCAGCAACGTCCACACCATGTGGACTAAGTCCCTGGATCCCAAGTCCCCCGACTTCAAGTTTAACGACGACACCATCGTCACCAAGAGCGACGGCATCGAGGACAACGACGCCATCGATCCGGCATTCCTGCTCGACCCCACCACGGGCCGCTTGTGGCTCAGCTACGGGACTTACTTCGGTTTCATCCGCCTCGTCGAGCTCAATCCCAAAACGGGGAAGCGCGTCGCCGGCAACCAGCCCGTCAACGTCGCCATCGACATGGAAGCCAGCGCCATGATTTATCGCGACGGCTGGTATTACCTGCTGGGAACGCATGGCACGTGCTGCGACGGCGCCAACTCCACTTACAACATCCGCGTGGGCCGCTCCAAGAGGGTTACCGGCCCGTACGTCGATAACATGGGTGTCGAACTGCTCAAGGGCGGTGGCAAGCTGGTTGCGGGGGCAAGGGGCCGCTTTGTCGGGCTGGGCCACTTCGGCCGGCTGGACCTGGGCGACGGCGTGGAGAAGTTCTCCTGCCATTACGAGGCTGACCTGGACCGCAGCGGCCGCAGCGTGCTGGACATTCGTCCGCTGCTGTGGAAAGACGGATGGCCGGTTGGCGGCGACAATTTCGCTGGCGGCACCTATGAGATCGAGTCCGAACGCAGCGGCTTTGCGCTGGAACTGGGAGTGGATTTCGTGCGGATGCCCGGACGGGGCATGGGCGGCTTCGGAGGCGGTGGCCGCGGCGGCCGCGGCGGTGCCCCTGGCGCCCCTGGTGCTCCGGGGGCTCCTCCCGCCGCCGCTCCGGCTCCTGCTCCCGTGACGCAGGTTCAAGCCCAGCGGCTCTACGATGTGTTCCCGACTTGGCCGGCCGGCAACATTGACCTTCGAATAACCGACTACATGGCCCGGCCCCATCAGAAGTGGACCATCTCGCCCGCTCCCAACGCCGGCGGCTATCCCGGCTCGCCCTACTGGAAGATCGTCATCGCCGACACCGATCGCGCGTTGGCCGCGACGGCTGGCAATGAAGTCGTGACGGTGCCCGCCTTTACCGGCGCTCCGGAACAACTGTGGCGCATCGACCAGTTGACCGACGGCACCTACCGCATCATGCCCAAGGTGGTGCCCGATTCCAAGGAACCCATGGTGCTGACCGCGGCGGGCGCCAGCACTCCGACGCTCGCGAAGTTCGATCCCAAGAGCGATAAGTCGCGCTGGAACTTCAGAAAGCCGTAGCGGATAGATCGAGCATCGGTAGTTTGCAAAGGGGGAAGACGAGTTGGGCCTCGTTTTCCCCCTTTGCTTTTTCCGAGGGCTCATGCCGCGGGTCCCGTGGATAGCCTGTGACAGCAGGAATAGGTCGATGCTCCCCCATTGGCTTGACATCGATAGCGAACTGACTTAGCGTTTCTTATGTATTTGGCGGATGCGAGCAGAGGAGCGGAGAGATGCGATGAGAACTCATGTGCCCGCAGTTTTGGCGATATGCGTAGGTCTGGCAGCCGTCCCGGTCTTCGCCCAGAGCGGCCCGGTATCCGCTCTAGAGGCGGGTGCCGCAAAGGTGGACGTGACGCCCGCCGAGAGCGAACTGCCGCGGAACTACGAGGGAATTCTCGACCACGTTTATTCGCGAGCCATCGTGATCGACGACGGCTCCGCCAGGGCGGCGCTGGTGACCATCGACACCGGGGCGATTCCGGATTCCCTCTGGCAGGCCGTAACGAAGCGCGCCGAAAGCGAGCTTGGCATACCTGCGAAGAACGTCCTGATAACCGCCACCCATTCCCATAGCGTTCCCAGGCTCCCCGGCCTCGAAGAGAAGGTAATCCAGTCCCTGAAGGCAGCCGTGGACAAGTTGCAGCCCGCGCGCATCGGATACGGAACGGGCGTTTCGTATCTCAACGTCAACCGCAATATCATCGACCCGAAAACGCGCCGCTGGTGGGAAGGGCCCAACTACGACGGCCCGTCCGACAAAACCGTTGCCGTGGTTAAGTTCGAAACCCCCACGGGCGATCCGATCGCCGTGTACTATAACTACGCGATGCACGCCGTCGCGGTCGGACAACTCGACAAGGTGAGCGCCGACGCGCCAGGAGCGGCGTCGCGGTATATCGAAGACTCCTACGACGACAAGATCGTGGCGCTGTGGTCCACCGGAGCCGAAGGAGACCAGAACCCCATCTACTTCCAGCAGACCTACGACCTGCGCGAGATCCGCATCAAGGATTACGCCAAGCGCGGCACGGATATCAGCAACGCCATGCCGCCGGGCGGACAGGGCCTGAACAAGCAGGATCCCACGGTCGCGAAACTGATGGGTCAGCAGAAGCAGATGATCCTCTCCATGGGCCAGTTCCTCGGCGAGGAAGTGATGCACGTGATGCGCAACACGGATCGCATGGATTCGAGCGTCCGGATCTACGCCGGCCAGAAGCCGGTCAGTTGCCCGGGGCGGCAACGGACGGACACGGGACGCGCGGGATATCCGGGCACATATAAGGATGCCGATCCGCTATCGATTCGGCTCAGCCTGCTCATGGTCGGCGACATCGCTTTTGGCGGCGTCAACGCCGAGGTCTTCAATCCGATCGGGCAGAGGCTGAAGAAGGAGTCCCGCTTCGCCAGAACCATGATGGTGACGCTGACCAACGGATCGGCTCCCACGGGCTACATCCCCAACGACGCGGCATTCGGTTACAACACCTTCGAGGTGCTCTCCTCCCGCCTGAAACCGGGGTGCGCCGAGGACGGAATCGTGAACGGGCTTTTGGATATGATGGACGAGGTGAAACGATGACCAAGACTACTTTGCTTCTGGCTGCGGCCATTCTGCTGCCGGGCGGCATCGCGAAGGCTCAGTTGGTGGATGAGTTCAACGCTCCGCCATCCAACTGCTGCCTGGCCGGCACTGCCAAGACGCTGGCCGACCAACTACAGGATTGGAACCAACTCGGCCGCTATCGCCTGGCGAACGAGGAGTTGAAGAAGCGTCCGGCGGAAGCTGGCCGGGTGGTGTTCATGGGCGATTCGATCACGGACTTCTGGAGACTGGAAGAGTCCTTTCCCGGCAAACCTTACGTGAACCGGGGAATCGGCGGGCAGACGACGCCACAGATGCTGGTCCGGATGTACCCGGACGTAATCGACCTGCAACCCGCGGCCATGGTGGTTCTGGCCGGCACCAACGACATCTCGCGCAACACCGGCCCGTCCACGGCGGCCATGATTCAGCAGAACATCATGGCCATGACGGAACTGGCGCAGCATCACGGCATCAAGGTCCTGCTCTGCTCCATACTGCCGGTCAGCGATTATCCGTTCCTGGCGCAGCAGGCTGGCCGTGGCGCTCAGCCGCCGGCAGCCGGTCCCGGTGGGCCAGGACGCGGGGCGATGCCGCGGCAGAGAATGACTCCGGGCCGTCCTCCCGCCGACATCCTGAAGCTCAACTCGTGGATGAAGGACTACGCCCAGCGCGTCAACGCAATCTATGTGGACTACTTCTCCGCCCTGGTGGATGAGAAGGGCTGGTTGAAAGATGGCCTGGCCAACGACGGCCTACATCCCAACGCGGAAGGCTACAAGATCATGGTGCCGATTGTTTCAGCCGCAATCGAGCGGGCTCTCCGCTGACGGGCGCGCTGCGGTAAAGGTGCCGGGCAGTACGGTTCTCCGGGGCGCGCGCAGCCGCCCCGGCATCCTTCCGGAACAACGTGTGAAGCACCAGCGGCGGCGGCGCGAAGTCGTAGGCCCGATCCACGCGGCTGGCAATGTCCGCCTGGCCGCGGTAGTAGCCGTGGACCTCGGCCTGCGCCTCCATCCCAAGCACGCGCGCCTGCCCGGTGAAACCGCTCCAGTTTCGCATCCGCACATACGTGAGCGGCAGCCCGGGGCGCGGCCGGTATCCGCGCAGCAGGTCCGCCCCGCGTGCGCCGTTCGGAAAGACGCGGTCCAGCGCGAGAAACATGTTCGCGAATTCCGACACTTCGCCCCGCAACGAGAAGTCCTGGACTTGCGGCGAGGCGGCGGAGACGCGATTGACGATCAGGTCCGCATTGAGCTCCACCAGGCCGCCTGACGTCGGCAGACCCCCCACGCTCAAAGGCGGGGGCGACGTGGGTATGGTCGATCGGGTAGAAGAATGGCAACAGGTGGACGCCGCCGAAGAGCCCTCCGAGCGGGTCCTGAAGCAGGGAGGAGATCTCGCCGATTCGTCCGCCCGAGATCCGGTCCAGGTTGCTCCATGGGCCCGCCCCCACGCTTCATCTGTCAGCCACCTCCGCGACGTTCCAGTCGGGGATGGCGCCCGCGCGGCTGGCAACCAGCGCGCCCACGCGGTTTGCGAAGCGCGCAATCCGCGCCGCGGGCCACCGCTGCGTCAGCCCATGCACGAACGCGGCCGCAAACGCATCCCCGGCGCCCACCGTGTCGGCCACCTCGACGCGCTCGCCATCCGCGCGGACAAACTCCGCGCCGTCGAACATGGCGCACCCGTGCTCGCCCAAAGTGACGCACACCGCCCGCCAGCCGAAGCGTGCGGCCCCGCCCCGGCAGAACCCCTCGGCATCGGCGGGCAGGCCCAGGTGCCGCCCCACCGTTCGCGCCTCTTCTTCGTTCAACTTCACCACATTCGCTGCCGCCAGAAGCTCCGCGACAAGCGACTGAGACTCGAAGCCCGGCCGCAAATTGACGTCGTAGAACCGGATCGCGTCCGGCAAGGCGTTGAGAAGTTGTTCGAGCGCCGCACTGCCCTGGGGCATCGACGGGAAAAGCGTCCCGTAGTATAGCCAGGACGGCTGCAGCGAATTCAGCAGCAGCAACTCGACCTCGGTGAGGCGGATCTCATCGTATGCCGCTGGCCTTGGTATCAGGAAGGCCGGCTGACCGCTGGAATCCACCGCGACGGATGCGGTGCCGGTCTCCCATTTCTCCGACCAGCGCACCATCCTCATATTTAGGCCCAGCGCGGCAATTTCCCGAGCCGCTCTTTCGCCCGGTTCGTCCCGCCCCAGTGCGCTCACCAGGATCGGATTGAAGCCCAGCCGGCGCAAATGCACCGAGAAGTTCAACGGCGCGCCGCCGAGGCGCGTCGAAGTGGGAAAGACGTCCCAGAGAATCTCACCCGCGACCACCGCCAGCGGCCCGGCAGGTCTGGAGCGGCGGGGGGTGACACGTGGAGTCAGATCGTCGGATTTCGGCACCGACAGTTATGGTAGCAACCCCGGCCGCCCAACTGCGGGTAGCGATGGCCTCGAGGAGACCGTCTGAAGCCCCGCGAGATGCACGATGCCCCAGGCCGCACCACAGTGTTTCGCGCACGGAAGAGTGGTACCATGCCCCGACGCGAGACGCCGGTTCGCAGACCGAAAGTGAAGCCGATCCGCCAGAGCGTGACCGTAGCGGCCGCGCTGGCATTGGCTTCCCGCGAACACCTCACGGCCACTTTCCGGCGTTTCATGGACGAGCAGGAACCAGCCCGCAAGGAAGAACCCGGCAAGGATCTGATCCGCTCGATTTTCGGGAAGGACGCGATTGCGGAAGACGCGCTCCTCTGATATCCTCTTCGGAGAAATCTGTGGGTCGTCGCCCCCCGGCAATCAATTCTCGGACAGTTCCCCAACGTGATCGATCACCAGCACCTCCACAGGGACTTTCCCGGATTCCAGCCGTAGCCCGAGCGTTTTCCGGATTGCCGTCTGGATGAAGGGACTGCCGCTCGGATCGTCCAACCCCTGCTCAGGCTGGAACTCCACGTCGAAGTCAAACGTTCCGGTCAGACCGGTTTGATCTACGACCGGCTGACTGACGGCCAATGACAATGCCTCGGCAAGTTGCTCCATGGTTGCCCGGCTTCCCGCCAGATGGTGCTCCCCGGGACCCATCACGTGGACGATGGCGTGACCCGGTGCGAGCTTAGTGCCGTTGACCAACACCTTGGAGACCCCCTCAGCGGGTTTCAACGTGGATCCCCCCTTCGCTACCAGCAGCCGGTCCACTTGCATTTCCTTGGTCTCCCAGTGGACCTTCATGGCAAATCGATCTTCGAGCAACGACCGGAACATTAAACGCAGTTGATCATCCGGTGGCGCGCCTTCCGCGACCGCATCGATGTCGTAGCATTCACCGATGCCGGGTAGCGGGATTCCCGAAATTCGGAAATCGGGAATCCGATAGGCGTAGCGCAAAACGAACTGGAAGGGGGCACAGTGCCACTCGATTCGATCCCCCGACCTGCGCAACCATAGCCTGGGTCCGTCCAGGCCGCCGGCAGGCCAGACGTGAGGCTTCACGGAGGCGACCGTGAAAACCGGCCGCGTCGCTGCCGCTGTTTGAGCCCGAAGCGCCGGGCCGTAGACGAAGCCGGCAAAGAGCGGCAGGAGCAAGGCGACGGCTCCCATCGCACCCAACAGGAACTTCCTGCCGAAATCCAGGAGGAACGTAACCCGGTTCCGCATGATCGCTTCCATCCTTATATGTCTGCGCCTCGCCGAGCGATCACAACACTTCTTCCAACTCAATCGTAGGCGGTCCGCCCCCTACCCCCGCCTAAGCGCCAGCACCGCGTTCAACCCGCCGAACGCGAACGAATTCGTCAGCGCGTACTCCACCTGCGCTTCGCGCGCCTGGTTGGGGATCACGTCCAGGTCGCAGTCCGGGTCGGGCGCGTTGAAATTGGAGGTCGGCGGAAGCACGCCGTCGCGTAGCGCCAGCACCGTGGCCAGGCACTCCAGCGCGGCGGCGGCGCCCAGGGCGTGGCCGTGCATCGATTTCGTGGAACTCACCGGCAACCTGGCCGCATGCGTGCCGAAGACCGCCTTAATGGCCGCCGTCTCGGTGGCGTCGTTGGCCAGCGTGCCCGTGCCGTGCGCGTTGATATAGCCGATCTGCTCGGGCGCGAGGCCGGCATACTTCAGCGCCCTCCGCATGGCCCGCGCGGCCCCGTCGGCGCTCGGCTGGGTGATATGGGCCGCGTCCGCCGACATGCCCACACCCACGATTTCGGCGTGGATGCGCGCCCCGCGCGCCTGCGCCATCTCCATCGGCTCCAGCACCAGCATGGCAGCGCCTTCGCCCAGCACCATGCCGCGCCGGTCTTTCGAGAACGGCCGGCAAGTGTCGGGCGATACCACGCGCATGGCTTCCCAGGCTTTCAAAATGCCGAAGCTGAAGGGCGCCTCGCTGCCGCCCGTGAGGGCCACATCGGTCATGCCCGCCCGCACCATCCAATACGCCTGCCCAATGGCGTGGCCCGCCGAGGCGCATGCCGTGGAGATGGTGAAACTGGGTCCCGTGATTCCGAACTCCATCGAGATGTGGCTGGCTCCCGCGTTGGCCATGGTCTTCGGAATGGTGAGCGGATGCACGCGGTTCAGGCCCATCTTATACACGTCGTGGAACCCGATGTCTTCGGTGCTCTGTCCGCCCACGCACGCGCCGGTGACGATGGCGGCGTTCTCGCGCAATTCCGGCGTCCAGACCAGCCCGGAGCTCTCCACCGCCTCGCGCGCGGCGATCACGGCGAACTGTGCGAAGCGGTCGATGAAGTCGGCCCGCCGGTCGTCGAAATACGGCGTGTGGGTATAGCCCCGCACCTCGGCGCCGTTGCGAAACCGTATCTGCGACATGTCGGCGGATTCAATGGGGCCGATGCCGCAGCGCCCCTGACGCAAGGATTCGCCGAACTCCGCGGCGTTGCGGCCCAGGGCGGAGATGGCGCCCACCCCGGTGATGACGACTCGCCGGTCCATCCTCTACTGACCGGCCTGCAAGGCGTCTTTTGCCGCCACGAGTTTCGCCACGCCCTCGCACATCTGGCGCACGTTGCGTACGCTGCGGGCGTCCTCGTCGGGAATGGTGATGTCGAATTCGTTCTCCAGGGCGAACAGAATCTCCACCGCGTCCATGGAATCGATCCCCAGTTGTTGAAACTCGCTGTCGATCGTGACGGATTCCACGGGAATCCGCTTGGACTTGGCCATCGTCTTCAGAACGCGTTGAATTAGGTCGTCGGACATATTAGTCGGCTTACCGTTTCCAGTTGATATCCCCGGTCCAGCAACAGCGGAACCAGACGCCGGACGGCTTCCACGGTCACGCCGATATCCGGCCTGGCGCGCAGTTCCCGCCCGTCGTGAAGACATAGAATAGCGCCGTTTGCCACCCGCGGCGCTAACCGGGCCACCACCGCCTCTGCCTTCAGACTCCAATCATAGCCGATTGCGGTCCACATCACGCCGTTGAGGTCCAGCCGCCGCTGTGCCGCACCCATCCCGAACCAGCGAACGCCGAAGGGCGCGCGGAACCACTCGGGCCGAACCCCTGCGTGCCGCTCGATGGCCGCCTGCGCCCGCTCCAGGTCGCGGCGCAGGAACCCGGGCGGGCGAAAACAGAACAGCGGATGCGAGTAGCTGTGATTGCCGATGGCGTGTCCCGCTTGCGCCACCGCGCGCGCCACCTCCGGCAGCCGGTCCACATTGGCGCCGATCTGGAAGAAGGTGGCCGGTGCGTTGTAGCGCGCCAGGATGTCGAGGATCTGGCCGGTGCCTTCGCTCGGCCCGTCGTCGAAGGTGAGCGCCACCGTCTTGCGCGACGGATTCCCGCGCCACACGGAGGGTCCGAACACCGCCGAAGATTTCCCCCGCACGGCCCAGCTCATGAAGCCGGCCGCCCCGCCTGCCGAAACCCACGGGATGGCGCGTGCAATCAGGGGATTCATAGCCAAATCGATACGCCTTCCATGCTACCAGGAGTCGCCAGGAAGCCTTTGCGGCGCGGCGCGGGTACCTCGAACTTTCGGCGTCCGAGGCCGGACTCCGAATCCGACCCGCAGATTTCCCTCTCAATTGCTACCCGAAGAGCCGGGCTCCGCACCCGCTCCCGACACGGAGGGCACCTCTTCGTGGCGGCGTTTCGGCTCGACCGGCAGCCTTTAGCCGCCATGAAGCAGCGCCGTGCTTGCTTTGCGGATCTGCGTCCTGGCGAGAGCCTGAGGTCTTGGCAAAGTGCGAGCCCGCTGGTATCGTGGCCGGTATCGTGGCCGTGGGGCGCGGCCGCGCCGCCAGCTATAATGCCGTTGATGAATCAGAATCCATTTAGCCTGCAGGGAAAGAACGCCCTGGTCACCGGCTCGCAGGTGGGCCTGGGGGCGGGTATCGCTATCGCCTTCGCGCAGGCGGGCGCCAACGTGGTGATCAACGGGATCGACGATCGCGGCGTCGAGGACGTTTGCTCGGCCGTGCGCGCGGCGGGGACCAAACCGGTGGTCGCCATCGGCGACGTGTCCGACGCCAAGTTTTGCGAGGACTTGGTCGAAACGACGGTGCGCGAGCTTGGCTCCATCGACATCCTGGTGAACAATGCCGGCATCATCCGGCGCCAGCCGGCGGCGGAGTTCTCCGCCAAAAACTGGTCCGACGTCATCGAGATCAATCTTAACGCCGTGTTCCGCTTCTGCCAGTTTGCCGGCCGCCACATGCTGGCGCAGGGCAGCGGGAAGATCGTCAACATCGCCTCGCTGCTGTCCTTCCAGGGCGGCATTCTGGTGCCCTCCTATGCCGCGGCCAAGGGCGCTGTTGCCCAGTTGACCAAGGCGCTGGCCAACGAGTGGGCGGCCAGGAATGTCAACGTCAACGCCATCGCCCCCGGCTACATGGCCACGGATAACACGGCGGCGTTGCGGGCGGACCCGGCGCGCAGCGAAGCCATCCTGAGCCGCATTCCGGCCGCCCGCTGGGGCACGCCGCAGGATGTCGGCGGCACGGCGGTGTTCCTGGCCTCCCCGGCCAGCGACTACGTCAACGGCCATGTGCTGGTGGTGGATGGCGGATGGCTGGCGCGGTAGCACCGCGATGGCGCGCGGCGCCCGTTCCTGACACCCGGCGCCCGCCCATGCCGCGCGGACCTATAATTGAGCTTTGCCTGACATCCTGAAAGAGAATATCGTACTCATCACCGGCGCTGGCCGCGGTATCGGCAAGCGGCTGGCCATGGGTTTCGCCCAAGCCGGAATGCGCGTGGGCCTGCTGGCCCGCAGCAACGCCGAGCTCGATCTCGCCAAACTGGAAATCGAACAGGCCGGCGGCCAGGCTCTGCGGCTTCCCGCCGACGTGCGGGAGCCCGGCCAACTGAGCACCGCGGTCAATCTCATGCGGCAGAAGTTCGGCACTCCCGGTATCCTGGTGGCCGCCGCCGCCATGCAGGGGCCTATCGGGCCGTTTCTCTCCTCCAAGCCCAAAGCCTGGGAGGAGGCCATCGCAACTAATCTTATCGGCGTGGCCAACGCCTGCCGCGCCGTGCTGCCGGGAATGGTCGAAGAGCGCAGCGGCAAGATCATCGTGATCGTGGATTCCGGCGCCGCCCAGTCGCAGCCCAACTTCAGCGCCTATGCGGCCTCGAAAGCCGGGGTTGTGCGCTTCGTCGAGTGCCTGGCGGAAGAGGTGCGCGACGGCAATGTGCAGATTAACTGCATGATCCCCGGCGATGCTTACACCCACATGACCGACGAGATCCTGAGCGCCGGAGAGGAACGCGCCGGTTCGAAGGAGTACGAAGAGGCCCGCCAGGTGCGCATCACCGGCGGCCTCGCCCCGGACAAACAGATTCAGCTCGCTTTGTTTCTGGCCTCCGAACGGAGCAACCACATCAGCGGCCGGCTGCTGAGCGTCGGCGACGATTGGAAGCGGCTCGAGAAGGACAACATGAAGCCGGAGCTGTACACGCTGCGGCGGCTGCAGAGAATCTGACTCCACCCCGAGGACACGCATTTGGGCAAGAAGCAATCCAGGCGCAAATTGTCGGAACAGACGGCGCAACCCGCCGCGGCTGAACCCGCCCGTTGGCGGCGGGCGGTTTCGTGGGTGGAGCGGCACGCCACGCTGGCGTTCCTCATCCTGCTGGCGGTCGCGTCGCTGCGCATCGCCGCCACCTACACCGTCTTCAATCACACGGTGGACGAACCCGGCCACATGGCCTGCGGGATGGAGTGGCTTGAGAAGGGCGTGTACCGCTACGAGGCGATGCACCCGCCGCTGGCGCGCGTGGCCGCGGCCCTGGGGCCGTATCTGGCGGGCGTACGGGGCACGGGGCAGCAGGACATGCAGATGGCGGGCGCAGTCATGCTCTACGAGGGCGGCCGTTACGACCGCAACCTGACACTGGAGCGCCTCGGCATTCTGCCCTTCTTCTGGGTAGCTTCGATAGTGGTGTTTCTATGGGCGCGCAAGTCGGCAGGCCCGCTGGCTGCGGTGGCCGCGGCGTTCCTGTTCACGTTCGAGCCCACGGTGCTGGCGCACGCCGGTCTGGCCACCACGGATATGGCGCTCACGGCTTTCACCGCGGCCAGCTTTTTCTGTGGTGCGTGGTGGTTCGAGAAGCCCACCCTGGGGCGGGCTGCCTGCTTCGGCGCCTCGACCGGCCTGGCGGTGCTCTCCAAGTTCTCGTCGCTGCCGTTTCTGCCATGCGCGTTTGCGGCCGCGGCGGCGTGGGCCTGGTGGTGTCGGCGCCCGAGCCTCCGGCAGGTGGCGGCGCTGGTCCGCGGCCGCGCCCTCACGCTATTGCTGGCGGGGCTGGTGGGAGTCGCAGTGATCTGGGCGGGCTATCGCTTCTCCTTCGGCTACTCCGCTCCGCTGGGGATGAGGGTTCCCGCGCCGGCGCTGTTCGAGGGCATTAACACCGTGCTGCGGCACAACAACGAAGGCCATACCGCCTATCTGCTGGGCCAACGGAGCCAGACCGGGTTCTGGTACTTCTTCCCGGTGGCGCTGGCGGTCAAGACGCCCATTCCGTTCCTGGCGCTGCTGCTTTTCGGCGCCTGGCTGTGCTTCCCGAAGGCCGCGCGATCCAACCCGTGGACCGGCCTTCCGCTGGCGTTCTCGCTGGCCATTTTGGTTTTCTCGCTCTTCAGCCACATCAATATCGGAGTGCGGCACATTCTGCCGGTCTACGTGGGCTTCTCGATCGTAGCGGCGGCCGGGGCGCTCCGCATGTTCGATCTCATCGGCACGGCGAAGTGGGCGTCCTACACCCTGGCCGCGCTGTTGGTGTGGCACGGCGCAACCTCGGCCCTGGCGCACCCGGACTACATTCCCTACTTCAACTTTCTCGCCGGCCCCGAGCCGGAAAACGTACTGGTGGATTCGGACCTGGACTGGGGCCAGGACATGAAGCGCCTCTCCGCCCGCTTGAAGGAAGTCGGCGCGCGCCAGGTGGCTTTCAACCCGTTCATCATCGCGTACCTGGAAGCCTACCACGGCTTCCCGCACATCGAACCGATGGACCCGGAGAATCCCTCTCCCGGATGGAACGCCGCCAGCCTCACGGTGTGGAAGGCCGTCCGCCTGGGCTTGGGCACCAGCGAGCCTGACCTGCAGCTTTGGCCCGACCGCATCCCGCCCACCGAAAAAGTGGGCAAGACCACCTACTTGTGGTACTTCCCGCCTGGCAAAACGCGAAGGTAGGCCGGCACGCCCGCGCCCCTACCGCGAGACGATCTTGTCCACGGCCTTGGCCAGCTTCTGAAACTCCTCGTGCGCGGGCGACCCAGGAGCATATTCGCCGATGGTGAGTCCGCTCGCCACGGCTTGCGCCAGGGCGATCCGCTGCCCGATCGCGGGCAGCACCTTCTTGCCCATCTTCTCGAGCGACGAATTCAGTTCGCGTCCCAGCGTGGTGCCCATCAGCACCTTCGATGGCACGAAGCGGATGCGCGGCTTCTTCGACCCGCGAACCGCGCGGGCGTGCAGCGCCAGCGACAGCGCCTCCTTCAGTGCGAACAGGTCGAGCGGCGACGGCCCGCAGGGCAACAGCACCAGGTCCGCCAGCAGCAGGGCTTGGGCGGTGACCTCGGGCATGCCGGGAGGCGTGTCGATCAGAACCAGGTCGCCGGCCTTCTGTCCCGCACGCGTTCGCGCCTTCAGTTCATCGGCGTCGCCGTGCTTCACGGTTTCCACGCAACCGGCCAGCACGCCGGAGCCCTGGGCGGCCCAAGCCACCAGACTGTGCTGCGGGTCGGCATCCAGCAGGACCACGGCATAGCCCATCGCCAGGAATTCTCCCGCTAGGTTGCCGGCGATAGTGGTCTTACCGACGCCGCCCTTCCGGCCGGCAACGGCGATGATAGCCATAGAAGCTAATAGGATACACGGAATGGCCGCGCCGCGCGGGCCGCGGCAATGAGTGAGACGGCGCTCGCTGGGCGGCTACTTCCCTTTTTTCGGTGCGGGTTTGGCTGCCTTTTTCGGCGTCTTGCAAGCCATGGCGATTCTCCCTATGGGGAACTGTAGCACGCCGGCGGGCCAATAAGGCGCGACTAGGAAGGCGCCAGGTTTTTGTGGGGCAGGTTGTCAACCTGCGGCGGACTGTCAGTCCGCCTGGGCGGCGCTGGCACAAGGCCGACCAGGCGGGTTAACAACCCGCCGCAGGCTGACAGCCTACCCCACAAAAAGTCGGCAGATCCACTTCCGTGTCGAACGTCCTCACGCCTTCGGCACGGGTTTTTCGCGCTTGAAGATCAGGCTGTCCAGCGCCAGTTTCCCGGGGCCGAAAATGAGGACCAGCAGCGACGCGAACAGGTAGGTGTACGGGGCGGCCGCCAGGAATTTGCCGGGGTCCGAAAACACGGAGAGCAGCGCTTCGCGGTCGGCCGTCAGGTAGGCCACCAGCATATTGCCGGTGAGGAGCAGGGCGATGGCGCGCGATCCCAGGCCCAGCGCGAGCAGGATTCCGCCCAGGAACTCCAGCGTGGCAACGAAGGGCGCGTTGATCCCCGGTGCGGGAATTCCGAGGTGCGCGAAGAACGCCGCGACGCGCTCCAGGTTGTGCAGTTTGCCCCAACCGGTCTGCGCGAACTGGATGCCCCAGTAGAGCCGCACCGCCAACAGTAGCGGCGATTGCAGCGGCGCCGCCGCCCGCTCGATCAGTCCCCGTAAACCTGCGATTCGCTTACGCACTGGCAGCCTCCCCTCGCACCCACAACCAACCCGCCTCCGCCCAACCGGCGAACCAGCCCTCCACCTTCGGGGCCAGCGCATCGTCGCAGACCGCCAGCGCCTCGCCGACGGTCTTGCCCGCGCCGAGCGCACCCAGCACGCGGAACTCGTCCCGCTCCATGCGGCGGTAGTACACCGAGTCGCCCATGCGGTGGACGGCCAGGTGGACCGGCTCGGGCCGCGTGCGACGGAAGCGGCAGGTGAGCGCGGTACGCCGCTGGCCGCTCACCGCGTTGCTGGTGGCGTCGTGCTCACGCTGCAGGCCGGCCGCTTCGATGCGGATATCGTCCACTGGGTAGCGCAGCGCCAACAGGGTGATGTGGGGCTGCAGCGCCAGCTTCATCCCTGGCGTCAGTTCCAGCAGATCCTCGGGTCCCAGCGGCTTGACTTCGGGGCCATCGAACGCTTCGACGTGAGCCCACTCCAGCCGCGCCATGTCGATGGCCAACTCCGGAACCGGGCCGGCGAATTCGGGGTGCTTACGCAGCCACCCGGGCAGGCGCGACCCGAGGTTGCGCATGGTGAAGGAGCGCGACGGGCACGCAGCCAGATAGGCGCGCGCACAGCGGCCGAAGGCGCGCACGCCTAGCACGGCGGCCAGGCCGGGGAAATCCTCCTGCAGGGAGTCCAGCAGGCGGAACCAGTAGCTTCGGCTGTAGATTTCCAGGCGCTCGAATGCGGTGAGGCGGTCGTTGGGCTTGATTAGTTCGCCGGCTTCGGCGCGCATGCTCCGGCCGGCGGCGGTGCGCGGCGCGAGCGAATCCGAACCGGTCAGCGGGCTCATGATGGCCGCCGCCACGCGACGCTGCAGCCCGGCCAACTTCATCGCGCGCCCACCGGGGAGGCCACGGGAAGGTACCGCTCGGCTTTGCGCGCTTCGGCATGCACTTCTTCGAAAGAGGGAATGCTGTCGTCCCATTCAAGCAGCGTCGCGATCGGGCCCACGCGGCGGATGGCGCGGCCGTAGAGTTCCCAAACGGGGTCGATGACGGGGTGGTCGTGAGTGTCCAGAATGTAGCGCTCGAACCGCGAGTGCCCGGCGATGTGGATCTGCGCCACGCGCGCGGCGGGCACGGAGTCCAAGTACTCGCGCGGGTCGAAGCCGTGGTTCCGCGAGGAGACGTAAATGTTGTTGACGTCCAATAGAATGCCGCAATCGGCGCGCTCCACCACCTCGTTGAGGAACTGCCACTCGGTCATCTCGGACACGTGGAACTCGGCGTAGCTGCTGACGTTTTCGACCGCGATTGGCACTTCCAAATAGTCGCGGGCCTCGCGGATCTTGCGCGCCGTCAGGCCCGCCGCTTCGAAGGTGTAAGGCATTGGAAGCAGGTCGTGAGTGTAGCGCCCGTCCACGCTGCCCCAGCAGAGATGGTCGGTGATCCACGGCGTTCCGGTCCGCTTCACCAGGCCTTTGAGCCGGCGCAGGTGTTCGCGATTCAGCGGCCCGGCCGAGCCGAAGTACAGCGAAACGCCGTGCTGCACCACGCGGTACCGTTCCAGAATGCGGTCCAGCACGGCGAGCGGCCGCCCGCCATCCACCATGAAGTTTTCCGAAATGATTTCAAGCCAGTCCACTACCGGCTGGCGCTCGAAGATGTGCCGGTAGTGGGGAATGCGAAGGCCGATGCCTATCCCGTAGTCCGTATGACCGTTGAACCGGTTGGCAGGCATGGGCGGCTTCGCGAAGTGGCGGTCGGCGTTTAGGACTTCTTGGATCCGTCCGTGGCGCAGCCACCCTTGCCCTTGCAGGAGTTTTTGCCCGCGCAGCCGTTGTCGCTGGTCTTGCATCCGCCCTTGCCGGAGCAGGAGTTCTTCCCTGCGCAGGCGTGCTTCTCCAACTTGGAGGTATCGCTCTTTTTGGAAGTGTCCTTCGCCGCACTGGACGATACGCCGCCCGTTGGCATGACGCTGGCGCGGGCCATGGCGCCTCCCAGCAAGCCGGTGAATGCCGCGGTTACTACCAGGGATCCCTTCGATATCGTCATGGTTTCTTCTCCTTGTGCAAGATGGTCCTTACCGGGTATGGATGCCGGCGGCGGCCCACGGGATGCGCGGCGGGAGAAGTTTACATGTTCCTAGCGGGCGGGCTGCTTGCCGATCGATTTCCAGAAGTCCACCGCTTCCTCTTTAATGGCTTCGGCGGCGGCGTCCAGATCGTAGCCCCGTTCGGAGACGGCGGCTTTCTGGCCGGGTGCGACGCTGAGGAAGACCGCGGTTCCAGGCCAGGCGATGCTGTTGCGCAGCGAGGCGCCCGTCACGCGGTCGAGCCGCACTACCGGCGTACCCGGTTTGGGATTGCGCGCCTCGACGCCGTCCAGATCCACCTGCCGGGAATCGCGAATGAGGAACGGCACGCCGCTCTCGGAATCGATCCGCACGTTGTGCAACTCCAGGTCCGCGGTGTGGGTGGCGCGCAGCCCCTCCTTGGCGTTGCCGGTGACGTCGCTAAGCCGCAGTCCCTCGACGGGCATCTCGGGCAGGCCGTCCAAGGCAACCGCCAGCGGGCATCGGTTGATGGTGACGTGGCTGATCGAGATGTTGCGGAAGACCGGGGTCCGCGCCGACACCGGCTCCTCGGGCGCGTTGGTGTAGTAGTTGGTCACCTGAATGGCGACATAGCGCGAGTCTTCGATCACCCAGTTATCGAAGCGGATGTTTTCCATCACGCCGCCGCGGCCGCGCGTGCTCTTGAGGCGGATGCCGCGGTCGGTGCCCACGGACACGATGTTACTGGCCACCACGTTGCGAATGCCGCCGGAAGTCTCGCTGCCCAGCACCACGGCTCCGTGCCCGCGGTGAATAGTGCAGTTGGTGATGGCCACATCCTCGGTGGGACGGTTGACCCGCAGCCCGTCGGCATCCTTGCCGGATTTCAGGCAGATGGCGTCGTCGCCGGTATCGAAGTAGGAATCCGAGATGCGCACGTGGCGGCAGGAATCCACGTCCACGCCGTCGGTATTCGCGCCGGGATAGCTTTCGACGATGACGTCGCGGATCGTCACGTTCTCCGAGTACACCGGGTGAATCACCCACATGGGCGAGCCCACGATGTGAATCCCCTCGATGCGCACGTTCCGGCATTCCACCGGGCGGATGAAATCCGTGCGCAGGAAGGCTTCAGAGGCCGCGCGCAATCCGTCGGGGATGGCGCCGGGCTTCTGCAGTAGATCGAGCAGGCTGTTCCAGGCGGCGCGGCCGGCGGTCTCTCCACGCACCAGGGCGAGCCAGTCGGCATTGCTGGCGGTGAGGGTGCCGTGCCCTTCAATGGCGATGTTCTCGAGCTTGTAGCCGCCGATGTTGGCCGCGGGCGCGCGGGTTTCCACGCCCTCGTAGCGGCTGTGCTCCACCATCGGATATTCCTCGCGGTTTGCCACGAAGCGGAGGGTGGCTCCGCTGTCCACGTGCAGAGTCACGTTGCTGGCCATTTCGATGGCGCCCGTAATGTAAGTCCCCGCGGGGATCCAAACCGTACCGCCGCCCGCCCTGGCGCAGGCCAGAACCGTGGCGCGTATGGCTGCCGTGCTGGACGCCGCGCTGTCGCGCTTCGCGCCGTAATCGAGGACGTTGAAGACCGGGGACGTCTGGGCAAAGGCCGAAATGCCGAGGCAAAGCACGGCTCCCGCCAGCGAGGACTTGAGCATGAGACTATCGTAATCCACATCGGAGGGACACATGTGGCTGGACGTGTCCGGAAGCCCCGTTCCCGTTGGTAGCGGCCTGTCCGGTTGCGTGCTGCGGGAACCATCCGGAGCACGGCGGCCGGGCAGGCTCGGAATGGGACTGTAGAGTCCACAAGCGGAGTATCGGTTACGAACATGTGTCATGTAACCTGAGCTATGCGCCCCTGCGGCATGCGGTATGAGGGCGGAAGCGTAGTGTACCATTTGGGGACCCCGTAAAGATCGGGGTAAAACAGAAGTTTGCGAAATTGGCGCTTCGCAAAACCGACCCCAAGGAGGTCACCCAAATGGTTACCGACAGAAAAAAGGATAGCGATAAAACCCCCGTAAAACAAGGCCCGGCCAGGGTCTCATCGGAACCCAATAAAATCAATGCTTCCACGCCCTACGACTTCAATGGGAAGAATCTGACTCCCTACGGCGGACTGCTGCCGGTGATCACCATGCTGGAAAAACTCGACTTCCAGACCCTGGTGGAACAGACGGTGACCTCGAAGCGCATTCCCCGTGCCCTGGACCTGTACCGGTTCGTGTTGGGAATCGTGTTGGGGCTCTACATCGGTTTCCCGCGCCTGAACCAGTTGCGCTTCATCGCTCGCGACCCGATTCTGACGGGCATTCTCAAAGTCACCAAGCTGCCGGTGCAATCCACCTTCTGGAGATTCGTGAACGCGCTGCACCTCAATGTCTCCCGGCAGATTCTGACCATTATGCGAATCATGCGCGAACGAGTCTGGGCGGCGGCCAATGTGAAACTGGCGGTCGTCACCATCGACACCGACACGACCGTGCACACGCTGTATGGCCAACAGATGGGCGGACGCAAGAGCTACAACCCCAAGAACAAAGGCAAGAAGAGCTACCAACCGATGCTGACGTTCATCCACGAGACGCGGGAGTATATCTGGGGGGAATTGCGCAACGGCGATCGGCCCACCGGCAAACAGATAGGCGATCACATTCGGGATGTGTGCGCGGCGCTGCCGCCGTGCGTGAAGCAGATTTACGGCCGGGCCGATTCCGGGTTCTACTGCCGGCAAGCAGTCGAGGCTTACGAAGAATGCACTGCCCGGTTCGTGATCTCAGCACGCAAGACGTCGCGACTGGTCGAGTTGCTACGCCAAGCCGAGTGGAAGCCGTCGAAGAAGACGGATGCCAGGTGGGAGTGTGAATTCAGCTATCAGCCGGACGGGTGGAAGAAGAAATACCGGTTCGTGGCTCTGCGCTATGAAAAAACGCGTGAGGAGGTCGAGGCGGAGAAGACCGAGCAGTACCAGTTGTTCGAGACCAGCCAGTACAAGTACCGGGTCTTCGTGACCGACTTCGGCGATCCCATCTACTTCGTGGTCTGGTTTTACAACCAGCGCGGCGGCGCGGAAAACCTGATCAAGGAGGCGAACAACGATGCCGGACTGGCGGCGCACCCCTCAGGCCGCTTCGATGTGAACGGGAATCATTTCCAGTTGGCGATGCTGGCCTACAACCTGAACTGCTGGCTGATGCTGTTCAACCGCGAACCGCAGGCCGACGCCACGGCGCTACAACACACGACGCTGGCGACCGCGCGACTGCGCTTCCTGTTCGTGGCCGCCAAGATCTGGCGCCACGCCGGGCGCACCGGGGTGAGCTACAGCGATCACTACGAGGAGAAGGGCGTGTTCGAGCGACTGATGGACCGCCTGCGAAAGATCGCGCCGCGCGGAGCAGGCTACGCGCCGGTCATGCTGCCGGCATTGCGCTGATTGCACGCCCCCGCAGGCCCTTCGGCTGGTGTGCATAGAAAATTATGCGCGGCCGACAAGCGCAACGAAGTAAGAGACTTCGGCGCGGGGTTTGGCGAGAACGGACTCTCAGGAGGGCGATGCAACAGCAAAAACCGAACTGACTCACTCAACTACGGGCGGCATCAGCCGAGCGAAACCGGCGCTCGGAACACCGGAGCTGTGCATAATTCAGGTGTAACAAACCATACCTACTTAGTCGAGGCCGACGGTTGCAGCGTGGCGGCGATGGTCAGTCTGGCTTGTCTGAAGAAGGACTGGCATGATAGGATAAGCGCAAGAATAACCTGGGCGGCAGCCTTCATCCACGGCTTGACTGATGCGGCACCGCGAACCGAAACACCTGTTGCGCACTTGGAGGAGGGGTATATGAGACGGGCTTTGAAGAAGATGTCAATTGCCATGGCTTCGGCCGGCCTGGCTCTGGGCAACGCTGCTGTTGTGGTCAGCCAGACCGGGAACGACGGCGGGTTCGACCCGCTGGGCTACTACGCGCCATACGGCAGCAACAACCCGGGCGTGGGTGCGGTGGAGTGGAGTCAGACATCGACGTTCTTCAACGTGACAATTTCAGCGAATGTCTGGGAACCTAACGGACAGCCGATAGGGACGATTAATTACACATTGGTAACCTCGATCGGCTCAGGATCGAGTTACGCGACTTCGGGCGTTGCCGAGGGTTCGGTAACGGCGCTCTATGACCCGGGTTATGTCGCACTTGTAACCCTGCCATCGCTTGGTCCTGGAACCTACTACCTGGTGCTCGACAGCCCTTCGACCGACACGGGCTGGTCCTACGGTTACCCATCGGGCAACTCCACCATCGCGACCGATCCGTCTGCGTCCTTTTTAGGCGAGTATTCCTCCCGGGGCGCCTTCGTAGACGGGGGATACACGCCAGGTTCCACCTTCTTCGACTCGACGCCCTACGTGCCGCTGGAGTTCTCGGTGGAATCGGCAGATCCTACAGGAGCCCCGGAACCGCGCGCGATGCTGATGGTGGGGCTCGGATTAGCCGGCCTGGGGTGGCTGGGGCGCCGGCGCCGGTAATGCAGGTGCCGGCGCCGCCGGGCGCACGTCGCGCAGTTTGGCTGACCAATCGGGCCCCCCATGCGCCGCCGAGTAGGCGTCGTCCTCGATGGTGAAAGCCACGTCCACGCGCGCGCCTTGCAGCATCTCCGCGGCACGTTCGGCGAATCGCCACGCCTTCAGCGAGAGCACGCCGCCCGCGTTGCGCACCGTCACTTTCAGGTGCTTCCCATCTTTCCCCAACGGTACGGCGGCCGCAACCTCCACGCCCAGCGCCGCGAACACCGGCTGCGAATTGCCGCGGCCAAAGGGGGCCAGCGCGAAGACGCCGGCGACGTTCGCATCCGTCATTTCCCCCAGTCCGGCCATGGCGTCTATCTCCAGGCGCGGAACCAGATCTTCGGGCCGCAGGCACTCCGCCGCGCGGGCGCTGAAGCGCCGGCGGAATTCGTCCACGCGCCCGGCTTGCAGCGTCACCCCGGCGGCGAATTCGTGGCCGCCGAAGCGCACGAAGAGATCCGCCATGGATTCCAACGCATCGAGCAGGTGGAACGCCGGAATGCTGCGGCCCGAGCCCTGCGCCAGGCCGTCCTCGGGATTCCGCCCCAACACAAACACCGGGCGGTGGAATCGCTCCACCAGGCGGCTGGCCACGATCCCGATCACGCCGCGGTGCCAGCGCTCGTCGTAGTAAACCAGGCCGGCCTCGGCATCGTCCACCCGCACGCGCTCGCAGATTTCGCGGACCTCGTCCTGCACTTGCCGCCGGTCGTCGTTGTGCTCGTGCAAGCCGCGAGCCAGTTCGGCCGCGCGCGCCGCGTCAGCCGTCAGGAACAGCTCTACCGCGGCGCGAGCCGAGTCCATGCGCCCGGCGGCGTTGAGGCGCGGGGCGATCTGGAAGGCCACCTGGTGCGCACTGGGTACGGCGCCGCGGGCGAAGCCGGCCACCTCGAACAGGGCCCGCAGGCCGGGGTTGCGCAAGTCGCTCAGCCCGGCCAGGCCGTGTTTGACGATCACGCGGTTCTCTCCCGTGAGCGGCACCACGTCGGCCACGGTGGCAATGGCCACCAGTTTCAGCAGCGATTCCGCGATGCGCCGGCGTTTCTCCTCCGGCCATCCCAGCGCGGCCATCAGCGCTTGCGCCAGTTTAAACGCCACGCCCGCGCCGCACAGGTTCTTGTCGGGATACGCGCAATCCTGCCGGTAGGGGTTTAGAACGGCCACGGCCGGCGGTAGTTCCGCATCGGGTAGATGGTGGTCGGTGACAATCACGTCGATGGCCAGCCCCGCGGCCCGCCGCACCACTTCGGCCGCGCGGATGCCCGTATCCACGCTGACGATCAGGCCCACGCCGTCCGCCGCAGCAGCGTCCACCACCTCCGAGCGCATCCCGTAGCCGTCCTTCAAACGATGCGGCACGTGGTACTCCGCCGTTCCTCCGGCCATTCCGATGACCTTGATCAGCAGCACGACGCTGATGGTGCCGTCCACGTCGTAGTCGCCGTAGATGAGGATCTTCTCCCGCGACCGGATGGCGCGCGCCAGGCGCTCGACGGCGGCGTCCATGCCGCGCATCAGCCCGGGATCGTGCAGTTGGCGAATCGAGGCCTCCAGGAACAGGCGGGCCGCCACCGGGTCCGCCAAGCCACGACGCAGAAGCACGCGGGCGGCCAGCGGACCGATGCCTAGGGCCGTGGCAAGCGCCCCGGCGCCTGGATCGGCGGCGGGCAGTGACCAGACCGGGGTCACTTAGTTCCTGGAGTAGTAACCGCCCAGGGGGTGGTCGTCATCGTCCGCGTCGTCGTCATCCCCCATGTGGGACATCAGCTCTTCCTCGACGTTGACGAAATCCTCGTACCAATCGGGCTGCAGCTCGTAGACGTAGAGGCGGGAGTTGTAGTCGAAGGCCAGCTCCAGCGAGCAAGTGGTGCCCTCGTAGCCGCGGAAGGCGCGCAGGCGCTTCTCGAAGTCGCGCTGCTCGTCGCGGGAAAGATCCAGCGATTCGAGCTGCTCCACCAGGTCGTCGATGTCGGCGGCTTCGAATTCCCGGGTGGCGAACAGGATCACGGCGGTCCCCGTCTTGCGCGCCACTTCCACGAAGGCCTGGTAGTCGGGATGGTGTTCGATGTCCCAGAGCACCAGGGGAAAGCCTTCCAGAGCGCCGGGCCGGCTGCGGTAAACGGCGAACCCGTTGGCTTCCAGGTAGCTTGGAATTTCACGCTTGAGTGTGTCGAGATTCAAATCCACTTGATTGCCTCGGGTCTAAGTCTGCACCAGAATGTCGGAGGGGCCAGCCAGATCGCGGGCGGATGGCGTGACGATGGCCTTCGGCCCGACGTAGATTTTGCGTTTCTCCCGGATGGCGTCGCGCACGTCCGCTTCGCACACGAAATCCACTACCACTCTGGGAGGTTCGGCCGGCCGGGGCGCGGGCGCCGGTTCGGGTGGCTTCGGAGCGGCTGCGGCGATCACCCGGCCCGCCAGGAAGCGATCCACCACCGCGGCCACGGCAGCGGGCTTGGCCGCTTCCGCCCCGCATGACGACGTGCAGGAAGGGCCGCCTTTCGGGGCCACCGCGAAGCCGCGCGAAGCCAGGTAACGCTCCACGGCAGCCACCACGGTCTGCGGATCGATGGCCGCAGGCACGGGCGGAGCAGGGGCTTGCGGCGCGGCATTGATGTCAAGCGGCATTTCGAAGGCCTCTTCCGGTTTGCGCACCACGTAAGCCAGGCGCTTGATGTTGATGAGGTGCTGCGGCCCCACGTTGTCCGATGTGCTGTTGCCCGCCGCCGCGCCGCAGCCCAGCGTCATGGACGGGAACACGTTGGTGGTGATGCCCGTGGAACCTTGCGGCGACGGCGTGTTGACCAGGATGCGCATGGCCGGCATGCGCACGGCGAATTCGCGGATGCGCGCGTCGTTCTTCGAATAGATGCACGCCGTGTGGCCGTTGCCGCCGAACTTCAGCAGCCCGAAACAAATATCCAGCGCGGCGTTGTAATCGGCCGTAAAGTACAGCGACAGCACCGGGGACAGCTTCTCGGCCGACAGCGGATGCTGTTTCCCCACGCCCGTCAGTTCCACGCACAGAATCGAGGTATCCGGCGGCACTTCAAACCCTGCCATCTTCGCGATCTTGCCGGGCGCCTGCCCCACGCACCGCGGGTTTACCGTCCAGTTGGTCTGGATTAGCAGCTTGCCCAGCGCGTCCCGCTGCGCCTCGTTGCAGATGTAGGCCTTCTGCGCCTTGAGGAGGCCGATGACGCGGTCGCGCAGCGGCGCTTCGCAGACGATCGCCTGCTCGCTCGAGCACACCGTGCCGTAGTCGAACGACTTGCCCGCGACGACCTTCGGAATGGCGTCGTCCAGATCGGCTGACGTGTCGACAAGCACCGGAACGTTGCCCGGACCCACGCCGAAGGCCGGCTTGCCGCTCGAATACGCCGCCTTCACGATGCCCGCGCCGCCTGTCGAAAGGATCACGCCCGTGCGCTCATGCCGCATCAGCGCGTTGGTGCCTTCGAGCGAGGCGTGGTCCACGCACTGGATGATTTCCTCGGGGGCGCCGGCCTCGACCGCCGCGCGGTACAGCACCGCGGCCGTATCGCAGGTGCAGCGGTGGGCGCGCGGATGCGGGCTGATCACGATGGCGTTGCCCGCCTTGAGCGAAATCAGCGTCTTGTAGATGGCCGTGGAGGTGGGATTGGTGGTGGGCAGAATGGCCGCCACCACGCCCATGGGGACGCCGATTTCGACCAATCGCTCTTCGGGCAGCTCGCGGATCACGCCCACCGTGCGCATGCCGCGCATGCGGCGCGGCAGCCAGTCCGCGCAGAGCAGGTTCTTGATGTACTTGTCCTTGGCGTTGCCGTAGCCGGTTTCCTCGACCGCGAATTCGGCGAGGCGCCGCGAATTGGCGCGGGCCGCGGCAGCCATCCGCTCCACGATGGCGTCCACCTGTTCCTGCGTATAGGTGCGGTACTTCTGCCAGGCAGCGTAGGCCTTTTCGACTTTGGAACGCACCTCCTGTATCGACAGGAGGTCTTTGTCTTCGAGCATCGGCCGCTACTTCTTGATGCCTCCGGTGGGGAGCGCCTTCTCCACTTCCTCGTGCGGACGCGGAATTACGTGAACGCTGACGAGCTCGCCGACGCGGCGGGCCGCGGCCGCGCCAGCGTCGGTGGCCGCTTTGACCGCACCGACGTCGCCGCGCACCGTGACGCAAACCAGCCCGGCGCCGACGAATTCCTTGCCCTGCAAGACCACGTTGGCGGTCTTGACCATGGCGTCGGCGGCTTCGATGGCGCCGATCAGTCCTTTGGTTTCAATCAGGCCTAGGGCCTCCATTTGTCCTCCATTTCGCTGTGAATGATTAACCTAACACAAATCGCGGAGGTGCCGGTGTTTGTGGGGCAGGATGGCATCCTGCGGCCGATTGTCAATCGGCCCGGCGAGCGGATCTCGCCTGCGCGAGGCAACCAGCCCGCCGGAGGTTGTAAACCTGCCCCACACCACCGCTCCGTGTAAACTGGAACCTTGCGGCGCCATCCTCTATTTAAGCCCTATCTCGCTCTCGCTGCCGTGTGCTTCTTTTGGGGTACCACCTACCTGGCCATCCGCATGGCCCTGGAGTCCTTCCCGCCGCTCATCCTGGTCAGCGCGCGTTACATCGCTTCCGGCGGCATCCTGCTCGCGTTCGCGCTGGCGCGCGGCCTGCACGTTCCCCGCGGACGAGAACTGGCCACCGCATGCTTCAGCGGCCTGGTGGTACTGGGCGTCGGCAATGGAGCGCTGGTCTACGCCGAAACCGCCGTCCCCAGCGGGATCGCCGGGCTGATCGTCTCCATGTCCCCGTTCTGGATGGTCGCGTTCGAGGCCTTGCTGCCGGGCGGCGAGCGCCTCCACGCGCCAACCATCGGCGCCATGCTGGTGGGTCTGGTGGGCGCGGGAATGCTGTTCACGCCCGAGCCCGGCCAGCACCTTTTCAATCCCACCCTCGTCTGGGGATTTCTCGTCCTGCAAGTCGCGATGGCCGGCTGGTGTTTCGGGTCCATCTATCAGCGCCGCCAGCCCGCCAAGGCCCATTCGGTGGTCACCGGCGCGGTACAACAACTGGCCGCCGGGCTCGTCCTTGCCCCGCTGGCCATCGCCGTTCCGCAAGGGCCCATCCATTGGTCCACGCGCGGCATTTGCGCCCTCGCCTACCTGGTGGTGTTCGGGTCCATCGTGGGCTACAGCGCCTTCATCTACGTGATGGACCGCCTGCCGGTGGCCATCGTTTCGGTGTACCCGTACGTCAATTCAGTGGTTGCCGTGGCTTTGGGCTGGCTGTTCTACTGCGAGCGGTTCGGCACGCGCGAGACCGTTTCCATGGTGGTAATTTTCGCGAGCGTGGCGCTGGTTAAACGGTATTCCCGCCCGGCGGCCGCGGATTGACGTTGCGCGTCAGCACCGCCCCCAGCAACCCGCCGGACATGCTGAGGAAGGTGGCGAACACGAACAGGGTCACGATCACCCCGAATAGTTGCGGGCCGTTCTGCACGATGGCGAGTAGCTCTTTGAACTGCGCGTTCTTCTGCGCCATCATGCGGGCCACGTCCATGGCCTCCGGGGTCCGCAGCATCAGAATCCAGCAGACCAGGATGATGGACACGATCGCGAAATTCATCAGCCCGGTCAGCCACCCGATGCGCACGCCCGCGATGATGTCGACCGGCTGATGAGTCTTCCTGCGGTAGAAGAACACCGCGAAGTAGCCGGCCGCGAACCAGTTCACGTAGGGGAGAAACAGCAGAAACGTGGCCAGCACCGCCGCCATCAGGGCGGTCTTCACCACTTCCATGTTGCGGAAACTGACCGGAGCGAACTGTCTCGGTATCCCCATTGGGGGAAAGGTCTGGGGAGGTGGCGGCGGTGGCGGCGGGGCATTCATCTCCACCTGCACGATTTCGCGCTGCGGCTTTCCGCATTTGTGGCAGAAGACGGCGTCCGGTGGTAACTGCGCTCCGCAGGTGCAAATTTCTGGCATGTTCGGCCCACGAGGGGCACCTTAAGTGTGGCGCACGCTGCCGTAGAGAAGCAAGCGCGGCGTTTCCGCCTGGCCTGGCCGCCTAACTCCGCCGCGGCTCAGCCAGGACCCGCTCCTGTTGGGCGGTTGCCGCAGCCGATGCCCGCGAATCGGCTGCGTCGGCCCTATCGGCCTGTTGCCAGGTGTAAATTATTCTGTGAATTACGGTGAGGTTCGAAAGCACCGCGATCACCCACAACACCGCGGCCATGCGCAGGAACAGCGCGCCGATAATGATCAGCACGATGCGCTCCGGCCGCTCCAGGAAGCCCACCTTGCACTTGGGAATGGTGTTCTCGGCGCGGGCGCGGGCGTAGCTGACCATCACCGAACCGGTCATCACCACGGCGGTCAGCACGATGTAGAAGAACCGGTTGATGGAAGCGTAATAGACCAGCAGCCCCACGTACAGCGCCAGGTCGGAATAGCGGTCCACCACCGAATCGAAGAAGCCGCCGAAACGCGTCACCTGGTTGGAGGCGCGGGCCACGCGGCCATCCACCATGTCGAAGAGGCCGGCCCCGATCACCACCAGTCCGCCCCACCGGAAACTGCCCGCCGCGAACAGCCAGGCAGCCCAGATATTAATTACCAGGCCGATAAAGGTAAGTACGTTGGGATGAATGCGGGAAAGCGCCAGCCAGCGCACGATCCTGTCGATGATGGCGCCGGCCACCTTTCCAATCCCGCCCGTGAAGGTCATATCGTCTACTGGACCTTGTCGTGGATGGTGGTGAGCTTGAGGATTTCCAGCTCCTTTACCCCGCCGGGACTCTGCACCCGTACGGTGTCCCCCACCTCTTTACCCAGAATCGCCCGTCCGATGGGAGACGTGGTCGAAATCTTCCCATTGGGAGCGTCAGCCTCTTCGCTGGTCACCAGGTCGTAGGTGAACTCCACCTCGGTCTTGGTATCCTGCACAACCACGGTGGACCCCAGCCCGGCGCGGTCGTGCGGAATCTTGGTGAAATCGATCATGGACAGCTCCGCCAACCGCTGCTTCAACTGGTTCAGGCGGGCGTTGACGAAACCCTGCCGGTCTTTGGCGGCGTGATACTCGGCGTTCTCGCTCAAGTCTCCGTGGGCCCGCGCCTTCAGGATCTCCCTGGGAAGTTCCACCTTCAGTTCGTAGTCCAGCGCGGCGATTTCGTCCTGCAATTTCTTCTTAACGTCCATTACGTGATGGAGAGACTCCCAAGGTTGTATTATCACACACGCGCGGGAAGCGGGCGTAAGACCGAAAGACGCAAGATGGAAAGACGCCAGCCGGTCAGTTTCCCGTGGGCGACTTGGCGCAGTAGTCCACCACCAGATATTCCACCGCTCGCTTGGCCGGTACCAGTTTCAATCCCAGCGTCTCGACCGCTCCCAGAATGCCCGGACCAAGATCGGCCGGGGCATCGGGCCCGGAAGGTTTGTAGTCCATCGGCGTGTACAACAGCGTGAAGTCGTACCTATCCTTCAGACCGGTTTCGTCCAGCACGGGACGGCCGAGTTCGCTGGTCAGCAGCCCGAGTGTAGCTGAAACCGGCGATGCGGGAAACACGGCTCTGCCCAGGGCCAGCATCGACCGCGGTGCAGGATTCGGTCCGCCTCCCGCCACGTCGTACTTGGTCTTCTGGAGCTTCGGCCCTTTTGCGCCAACCACCAGGACGTACACCGGCACCTGCTTGTTCTCGTGGTGCAGCTTGAGTTGGAATCGCTCCTCTAGAAGGTTGCGGAGCATGACACGGAACTCCTCCCGGGTAGCCCCCGCCGGAACCTTGGCAACGACATCGAACCCCCCGTCCTCGATCATGCGAGGTCCCGAGATCCGATCGTACGGCATTCCGTAGGCCTCCGCCAGCAAGCTCTTTACCGACCGGTTGCTCGCCGTGTAGCGCGTCGGATCGCCGGTCCCCGGACCGCCACTCAGCGAAGGAGGCCTGGGGCCGGGAGTCACCGGAGCCGCTGGCTTGACCGACGCCACCTCGAATTTCGGCGATGGTTCACCGGTCTGTGCGAGCGCCACGGCGGACACGAAGACGGTCAAGCCGGAGCATCGAAAAAGTCGATAAGTCAAAAACGCCTCCTATAAACTGGCAACCGAACGGGCCGGCCGGCCCCCAGTGCAAGGGGGCCGGCCACCGAATCTTCCGCCCAGGGACTAGCGCGACGCAACATGAAAGGCACGCCGGCACTTCCACTGGGGCCGCTTGACGGGATATCCCGCCAGGTCAAAAACCCTATAGCCGCACGTTGCGCCGGCCCTTCTGGCGCAACGCCCGGCCTGCCTCGACTCACCTGGTCCGCTACTCTGGCGTCCCGTAACACAACCCGTTATTCTCACCGTTCTGCCTGCAGAGAGGCTCACTTTCATTATCGACGGTTTGGCACGTCGCACCTGTTCCAAGTTGAGTTTCGCACCAGTGGTCGGTGCTGCAAGTACAAATAAAATCATCCGCGCCGTTTGCAACCAACATCCTCCCGGAATATAGCATTCCGAGTGTGCAGGCGGCCAATACGAACTTCGTCATTAAGTGTTTCATCGTTGTTTTGCTGCCTCCTTCAAAACCGTCATCGACGCTCGGGGGCAACGTATGTGCACGATTCAATGATCGCCCCGCCCCGCCCGAACACCTCCGCCTCCCTCGCGCGGCGACTGCCCTCGCCGACCGGCATCATCCGTCAGCAGACTCCCCAGCCTTCCATATAGAGTCAGCACCGGGTTGTGCGCTGCGGCAAACAGACCCAGCATGGCCTCGCCGTCCCCGGAGTCTCGGTCCGCGAGGAGCACGGCCACGGGCCCGAACCAGTTGAGCCGCCGTCTGCTCCACACGTCCAGCGCCGCCCCAGTCTGCAGGAACTCCAGCAATGCCCGCCTAACCCGGTCAGGCCCCATCACCTCCGTACGCCGGTCCGAGACACGGCTGGTTATGTCCGCTCCAGCCTCGGAGCCTATCACCGCTGCCTCAGCCACCGTAACCATAGCCGAGCGGAGCAACTGCGACTTCTCCAGGTAGTAGCTCGTGGCATCCAGCCCGTCGCCCTTCCACTGGAAGAGGCTCGTGAGAAATCTATCCATCTCTGCCCTCCAGCGAGGGGCGCCCTTGGAATCATCGCCCGCAAGAAGTTGGTGCACCCGGTACAACTGCAGATAAGCGCTCGAAAAGGACGAGTTGCCGGCTGGAGGGCCGGGCGGCACGAACTTGACATCGTTCTGGCCCAGGGCCACCGGAGCTGACGCTCGGAGCAAGGGGGCCATCTCCTGGTTGAATCGAGCCACTGGGCTCTCTACGGGCGCCGGCACGACATTTCCGCCGCTCAGCATGGTCCGCTGCCGCACCATGCAAAGACCGTGACTGGCACCGTTCACCACCCAGGAGCGCGACCCCTGGACCAACGCTCTTCGCGCGTTCGACCCTGCTGGGAACTTGCCGCCCAGCTCGCCGAGGGCACGGATCGCACCGGAAAACGACGCCGAGAATTCCGGGCTGTCGTCGGCGAGCCTCGGCAACTGGGCGGCCAGCGCCAGCACCGCGCCAGAGAGCCGGTCCGGCGAACCATGGAATCCTTGCAGGGCCTGAGCCAGAGGCTGCACCTGCGCCGATGACCGGAGACCCGCGATGTGGCGCTGCAGTATCGCGTCCACCTGTCCCGGGTCCGAGGTAGACCCCAGCACTTCGCTCATGACTTTGTAATAAGCTGAAAGGTCGTAGACCACCGGGCTCCTACAATCCGAGATTGGTTCCACGGGCAGGGTGATGCGGTCGAACATCTCAGCCGCGAGTCTCGGGTTCAATCCAAGCATCCCGTGCACGGCACGAGCACGCAAGGAAACCCCGTCCATCCCCTGTAGCTCTGCCACCCCCACGTCGGAATACGGCCCCCCGCCGTAAACCCGCCGCAGCCCCACTTTTTCCTGAGCGTTGGCGGCTGTTTGGAAGGCTTCCTGCAGAAGGGCAACCCTCGCGTCAGAGCGGGCCCCAGCCCCCGATTCCGAAATCTGAAGGAACGCGTCGGCGGCGAACTCCGGCAGCACCGCCCGCGCCAGATCCACAACTGTCCTGGTTCTGGGGTCCAACGCTCCGGGCGGGAGGTTCTGAAGCTTGATTTGTCCCCACAGGCTGGCGGCCAGCGCCGCGGCAAGCCAGGATCGCCTCACGTGCCCGCTCCGGCCACGACCGCCATTCCCGGCAAATTTACTCCTAGCGCACTTTCAACATCCGCAAGCGTGTGCGGCGAGTATGCTCCATTCCACCTCTTTACCAGGGAACCCTTCGCCGACAACAATACCGTCTCCGGCGTGCCACGAAAACGGTACTGCCGCGATGAGTCTGCCGATACGTGATACAGGGGGATGCGAAGTCCGTGCCGCCTCTCATAACTCCCCAGATCCCCTAGCGAGGCGCTCGACACCGGGATAAGTCTGTACTTACCAGCGGACTGCGCCGCGAGCGCCTGGAAGTTGGCGAAGTTCGCCTCGCACCACCCGCACTCCGGCGAAAACCAGTATAGAACAACCGGAAGAGCAGTGCTATTGTTGCGATCGAACGACAGCACCTCGTCTCCACCACGAGCGGAGTGGATCACGATGGAGGGTGCCACCTCTCCCGACAGAAACGGCTTCAGAGAGGCCGCCGCTCTCATCTTGCTTATCTGGACGGCTAACCCGATATTCAGAGCTACCGAGACAACCAGGAGCAGCAGGCCAATCCTCGAATGTGCGCCCCCCCCCAAATCGACGCAATGGCATTTTGAAGCCGTCTTGATAGCAGCAGAGATCTTAGCGTGATCAAGTCTGCTCTGTCAATCGGGGGTTCCACTGATATCGTGCGCCGATAGAACTGATATCGTGCGCCGATAGAACTGATATCGTGCGCCGATAGAACTGATATCGTGCGCCGATAGAACTGATATCGTGCGCCGATAGAGATGTCCCCATGCTTACCTCGATAGAAGCGTCCCCTGCGAGGAGTCCAAGAATCCCCGTTCCCTCTTGTCAGGATTATTGGGGTTCTGCTCGTGCGGCAGGTTCCGTTCAGCCCGCGCGCCGTCTTCGCGCGCGCCGGTGGGGGCCCAGATGGGTCCCGCCGCGCGCAACTCAATGGCAGAAGAGGGAATGGGAGCGATCCGGCAAGAATGTGGGGGACATTCCTATCGGGGCGAGAAGGGAACATTCTAACCGAGGCTCAACATCCGGGATTCCGCTGGAAAGACCGGCCGCCCCGAAAAAACTTCGGCCAGCCGCCGCGCGCGTACGTATTTACCCAGTGAAGACGTTAGATGGTGGAACAAGCGCTCGAAACCGCCGCCCAGGACCCGCCAGTGGAGGCCTCCATGCAGTTCGGAGACCTCGTGCGGGAGCACCAGTCCATGGTCTACAGCGTTGCCTGGCATTGCCTGCACGACCGCCCGGTGGCCGAGGAGGTGGCCCAGGACGTCTTCCTTGAGTTGCACCGCCGGCTGGGGTCGATGGAGTCGCCGGCGCATGCGAGGAACTGGCTGCGGCGCATGGCGGTGCACCGGTCGATCGACGAAATCCGGCGCCGCCGCCGCCGCCCGTGGGTGGCGTTGGACCAGGCTCCGGAACCCTCCGTCCCTTCGGGCGAGGGCGATCTGCTGCTGGCCGGCCGCCTGCGCAAGCTGGTGGCGGCCTTGCCGGAGAAATCGCGGATGTTGGTGGTGTTGCGGTTTCAGGAGGAGATGGAGTGGGAGGAGATCTGCGAAATCCTGAGCCTCCCGCTGGGAACCGCGAAAAGCCGGCTGCATCGCGCGCTGCAGATGCTGCGCGAAAAGCTGGCGAGAGAAGCGAACTCATGAACCTGGAAGACGAATTGCGAAATGCGATGCGCCGCGTCGAGCCCCCGGCGGGCTTCGCGGAACGGGTGCTGGCCCGGGCGGCGGCGCAGACCGAAGCGCCCGCGCTCTCCTGGTGGCGCTTTCCGCGGCTGCGTCTGGCATCGGTGGCCGCCTGCGCCGTGCTGCTGGTGGTGGCGGGCGCGGGTTACCGGCAGTGGCAGGGCGAGACGGCCAAGCGGCGGACGCTGCTGGCGCTCGGTATCGCGGGCGGGGAACTGCACGCCACCCAGATGCGTGTCCGCCACATGCTGGCGGAGCGGGCTGGCACGGCGGGCGAACCCGGCACACCAATGGAGAATCGTGGAGTGGATAAGCGATGAAACGTACAAACTGGTTGGGAATTGCGATCTTGTGCTGCGCCGTAACGCCGTTAGGGGCGCAGACCTGTCTATTGAACCTGGACAACCTCGCCTCCAAGGCCAAGGAACTGGTGGACATCGACCTGGACTCCAGCGTCCTGCAACTGGCGGGCCGCTTCCTGTCTTCCGGCGACAAGGACCAGAACGACGCCAAAAACCTGTTGAACGGATTGAAGTCCATCTGCGTACGCAATTATGAGTTCGCGAAGGATGGCGAGTACACGCCCGACGACTTGCAGCGCGTGCGCAATCAGTTACGGGCTCCGCTGTGGAACCGCATCGTCCACACCCAGGAGAAGGACGAAAGCTCCGAGATATTCACTAGAACCGAGGGCGGCAAGATCACGGGATTTGCCATCATCGCCGCCGAGGCTAAGGAACTGCACATTGTTTACATCGACGGTCCCGTCGACCTGGACAAGCTCTCGCAGTTTGGCGGGAAGCTCGGCATCCCCCCGATTCCCGTGCCCCACGGCGCCAAGAAGCCATCCAAATAACCTGGCATGCCCGAAGAGAGGAACACCATGAAGACCGCTACCGCAATCGCCGTTGCCGTGCTCTTGAGCGCCCCGTTCGCCGTGGCGCAGAAGTTGACCATGCAGTTCGATTCGCTGGCCGCCAAGGCGAAGGAAAAAGCCGAGGTGGATCTCGACGGCGCCACCCTGGGGCTGGCCGCCAAGGCGGACAAGAAGCTCGGCGACGTTGCCAGCAGCTTGAAGGAGCTGCACATCCGCCACTATGAGTTCAGCCAGACGGGCGCGTACACGGAGCAGGACCTGGAGCCTCTCCACAAACAGCTTGGGGCCGGCTCCGGCTGGTCGCACATTGTGAACGTGAAGGAGAAGGACGAGCACGTCGAGATCCTGGCGCAGGTAGTGGACGGCAAGCCGGCGGGATTTCTGGTTATCGCGGCCGAGGCCAAGGAGTTGTCGGTGGTTTACATTCTGGGCGAGATTCCGCTCGACAAGCTGAGCGAACTGGTCAACTCCAACATCAAGTACGACCTGAAAGGCCTGACGGCGCAGAAGAAGGCGGACGAGGCGCCCAAGCCCGCGGAATAGCCGCGGCTGGCGGGTTGTTTTATGTGGGGCAGGCTTTCAGCCTGCGGCGGGTTGTCAACCCGCCTTTGGATGCCCGCACATTGCCTGCCCAGCGGGGGATCGCGACTTCCAGACCAAGTGCGGCCCCCGACCGTCTCTATTGCACCGGCAAGTTCGCCGCCGGCGATTGCACGCCGCCAATCGAAACCACCAGCGGCTGGTTCCCGGTGGGCGTATTGGGGGCCACCACCGCATTTACCTGGTACAGCCCCACATTCCCGGGAGCCAGCCCACTGAAGGTTACCTGCGCGGTAACTCCTCCGATGGTCACCGTTGGTTGAACCCCGGTATAGGACAAAGGTTGCGTGGAGGGTGTCGGCTCCCCGGAAGGCGGAGTTATGCTCACCGGCCCCAGTCCGTTCAGGTACAGTTCCAGCGTGTCGCCGCGCCGCGCGGGATTGGCGGCCGTAACCACCGAAGCCGTGTTGGCGTCCACCACCGCTGCGTTGCCCGAGTTGGCGAAAATCCCCGGCGAGTATTGCGCCAGTTGCAGCGTGTAAACGTTGCTGTAGAGATAGTTCATCGACACCGTCATTTGTACGCTCGACTGGCCTTGAAACTCCCAGGGGATCTGCACGTTGATCTGCGATGGGCTCACGAAATAAATGTGTCCGGGCGCGCTGATGCCCCCGCCCGAGAAACTCACGAAGACGCTGGAAAGGGAAACCGGCAGGTACGCCGTCGAGAAAATCCCCACGCAATCCGCTAGCGCGCTGCCGTAAATCGAAATGTACGATCCCGGCGCCAGGCCCTGCCCCATGACGTTCGACGCCGCGTTCACCACACCGCCGGCGGCAATGGCCGGATACGCATGGGCGTAGCCATCGAAGGTGTAGGTGAGCCCGCCGGAGGCTCCCGCGATAACCTGCTCGCCCGGTTGCGCGCCCATGTTCACCTGCGCGAACGCCAGGCCGTACAGGTACGTCTGCGAATCGCCCAGGTAAATGGATCCGCCGCCCTGGGTAACGGTGAACAGCGCCGGTTGGCCCACAATTGGAACGCCGAAGCCGTCCAGCAACCGGAACGACACGCCCACCGCCTTGCCCTGAGCGCCGGAATCGCCGGCGCCGGCGAAGAATCCGCCATTAGTCACCGGGATGATATCGGTGGGCACCGAGTTCGCCACCAGGAACTGGTAGGGCACGCGCAACGTGGACCCGGCGCCGGTCGCCACGATGAACCCTTCGTACTCGCCCGGCGCCGGAAGGTTTCCAGCCAGCGCCACCGTAACGCTGGCCGGCACGCCCGGCGTCAGGGTCAGCGTGGATGGCGAAACCGTCACCGAGGCGGTCGAGGAATCGCGGGGCTGCACCGTGAAGTGGAGCGTAACTCCGGCGGCGCCGATGGCTGAGACAGTAAGAGTCCGGCTGGGTAGCGAACCGGCCACCAGCTTGCCGAAAGCCAGAGTGGGCGGGGTCACGGCGGCCGCCACGCCCACGGCGTCGCCCACGCTGAGCTTGCCCGCGCCCGCGGAGTTCATGCGCGCCACGGCGCCACTCGGTTCCGTGACGTCGCTGGTGGCCGTTGTGACCACCGCCGATTTGAGCTGCGCCGGCGTCAATCCGGGGTTCGTCTGTTTCACCAGCGCCAGCGCGCCAGCCACGAACGGCACCGCGAAACTGGTGCCGGAAACCACGGTGTAGCCGCTCGAGTTGTAGCTGTCTCCCGCCGGGTCGAGAGTTTGCGTGGCAGTGTAAATCCCGTCGCCCGGCGCCACCAGTTCGGGCTTGATGGCGTAAACCGGAGTGTTGGCGAACAGCCCGATGGAAGGCCCGCGCGAGGAGAATGCCGCCACGATACTCGGCTGCGTGGGAAACGCGTTCAGAGCCGGGTCCAGGGTGACCGGGCCGGGATTCGAATCCACGGCGTTCTTGAGATAGATGCCGTCGGAGTTGGAGACCTCAACCGCCGGAATGCCGGTATTTTGCACGCCCGCGGGGCTGGAAAGGGCGATCGAGTCGGTAGCCGCCTGGTACAGAATCACGCCCACCGCGCCGGCCGCCTCCGCGTTATCGATCTTGGCGTCCAGGAAACAGCTTCCGCCGCGCTGAATGAGTGCAACGGACCCGGCCAGCGAGCCCGCCGGCAGCGCCGCGCACGCCAGCCCGTCGTTGCCCAGCGTGGCCACGTCCACCAACGGCGCCCGCAGCGGCGATTTAATGCGCGGGCCGTCGCCAAAAAGCGCGGGAAGGCTGCGCATCACCTGCGCCATGCCGAACGGGCCAGCCTCCACCGCCTGGTAGACCTGGTGCGCGTTCGAGGTGGCGCCCACCGTGATTGCCGAGGGCGCCGAGCCGGGTGTGTGGATGGTGCTCAGGGTGGGGGTCTGCTTCCCGCTATTCCCGTCGTTGCCCGCCGACGCCACCACAACCAGGCCGTTGGCCACGGCGTTCTCTATGGCTTCGGCGCGAATGTCGCAGTAGCCGCCGCAGCCGTTGAGACTGTTGTCGAAATCGAGCGGCCCGGCGGTCGCGCCATCGCCTTCGTTCAGCGAAAGGGTGACAATATCCATGCCGTCCGATATCGCGTCGGTGAGCGCCTGAACCACGGCGCTGTAGAGGATATAGTCGTTAACCGATGGCGAGCCGAAAACCTTGTAGTTCCCCAGAAACGCCTTGGGTGCCACGCCCTGAATTGTCGCCAGCGGCCCGGTGTTCTGCACGCCCGCCGCGATCATGGCGATGCCCGTGCCGTGCCCGATGTGGTCGCGCGGGCTGAGGTCGTCCGGGCTGCCGAAGGCATTGGCCGTGAAGGAGACGTAGCTCCGCGCCACGATCACCTTATTGTTGGTGTAATTGGCGTCGCCCTTGGGGAACCCGGCGGGCGGCGTCAGCGACGGGTCCTGGAATCCGGGGTGGTTCTGATCGATGCCGGTATCGATGATGCCGATTTTGATGCCCGCCCCGGCATTTGCCGCTCCCCCCACCGCCGCGTAGGCCGACGGCAGGTTGATGAGCCCCGTGGCGCTGTTCAGATCGCGGCGGAGAGGCGCCAGATACTGCACCCGCGCCACGCCCGGAATGGCACGCAGGGTGAGCGCGGTCTCTGGGTCGGCGGTCACGAACACGGCGTTTACCAGGGTCTGCGCGGCGCCGGTCACGGGCACGTTGCGGCGGCGCAGTTCGGCCAGTACACCGCTCTGGGCGGCGCGGACCGTGCGAAGCCGGGATTGCGCCTCCGCGCCGGCTAGCTCCGCGCGCGAGTGGCTCGCCCGGGCCACGGGAGGGTCACTCAGAACCAGCGCGTATTCACCGGGGCGCGATTGCCCGGCACACAGCACCGCGGTTGCCAGCAGGGTCAGTAGTGAACGCAACATACACTCCTCTATACGCAAGGTACCACTTGCGTTTCCCGCGTGACACCGCTCTTTCGGGCTATCTATCGGCCACCCCGGATATCCATCCCACCCTGCACTTGTGGCTGGAGGTAATACCACTCCGCCTGCAAACAGGGAGAAAGAGGCCCTATTCATACGAATTCTCCGGTTTGCCGATAGGGAATATCCGCGGCGTTCCGATTAGACAATTGTGAGGCGATTCCGCGTTCTGATTGCCGGTGACTCCGCCCTCCTCCGCCGAACCCTCGCGGTAACGCTGGCTTCCGACCCGCAGATTGAAGTCCTGTCCGCGCCGTGCGGTCTGCTGGCTGCCGCCCGGCTAATTCGCGACCCGCTCCCCGACGTGGTCGTGCTGCAAGCCGGGATGCGGCGCATGGAGGGCCTCGCCCACCTCCAGGAAGCCATGGCACTTCACCCCGTGCCGGTGATCGTGTGCACCAAGCTCGCTGGCGGTGGGGCGGAAAGCGCGCTGAAGGCGCTGAATCCGGCGGCCGCGGGCGTGATTGCTCTGCCGCGCGGCGGCGCCCGGCGTTTCCTGCGGGATTCGCGCGCCCAGTTGTGCCTGGCGGTTAAGGCCGCCGCCAGCGCCAAACCGCGGCCTTTGGATGCCCACCGGGTGATTCTGGTGGGCGCGTCCACGGGAGGGCCGGAAGCGCTGGGGGTGGCGCTTGCGGCCCTGCCTGCGGAATCTCCCGGCCTGCTGATCGTGCAGCACATGCCCGAGGCGATCACTTCGGCATTCGCCCGCCATCTGGACGGGCAGTGCGCAATCGCGGTCAAGGAGGCCGAGAACGGCGACCCCGTCCTGCCCGGCCGCGCCCTGCTGGCGCCCGGCAACCGGCATCTGCTCCTTAGGGCCTCGGGAGGGCGCTATTACGCGGAGGTGCGCGGAGGCCCGCCGGTCAGCCGCCATCGCCCTTCGGTGGACGTGTTGTTCCGCTCGGGCGCGCACGCGGCCGCCGGCAACGCCGTGGGCGTGCTGCTGACGGGAATGGGCACCGATGGCGCCCGCGGTCTTCTGGAGCTACGGCAGGCCGGCGCCGCCACCATTGCGCAGGACGAATCCACCAGCGCCGTGTTCGGCATGCCCGGTGCCGCCATCCAGTTGGGCGCCGCTCTCCAGGTGCAACCCATCGAGCGGATCGCCCCGGCCATTTTGGAAGCGTGCCGCTGACAGGTAGCCGTGAAGCCCCGCTCGGGGCCGCCGCTAAATCAGCGGCATGATCTGGTCCGGCGTGCGCGGCGCCACCGCGTCCAGTTCCACGAACAGCGTGATGATCGGATCGCCCGCGGCCCGCAGATCGCCGGTCAGCTTGCCCAACCCCAAAGGATCCAGCGTCACCCGCCCGATAAGCGCGCTCACGGGCATGAACCACTGCACCCGGTTCTCCGCCGACGCCTTGGCCTTGAGGATATACTCCAGCTCCGCGCGCAGCACCATCTCCCGGCCCGCCGTGGTGGGCGCGATGCTCGCCACGTCGTTGTACAGTGCGCACTTTTCGCGGTACTGCGCGGCCGCGAACGGCCCTTGCGGCGCCTTCCAGGCTGCTATCGCGGCCAGCAGTTCCTTGAACTGCGCGGCCCACTCCGGCGTCTCCTTGTGCGACGGGGGATAGGGATTGCGCGCCGAGTCGAAGATCAGGTCGTTGTACGTCTGGACAATTGCCTTGCATGCCTCGTCGTCGCACCCGCGCAACCCGCTGGCGACGCCCTCCACCTTGCTGGGCGTCACCTCCTGCTCCTGAATATCCTCGAGCGGCGGAACGCGCAGCCGCAGGTTGAAGTAGGCCGAGGGGTCCGGTCCCTGCCGCTCGGCCACGCGCTCGTCGGAGAAGGCGAACGACTGCGGGTTGTTGTACATCTGATCGTCGTCCGCGCAGCGTTCCCCCGACATGTTCCTGGCAATGTACATCCGGTAAGCTTCCAGCAGCGGGGCAATGGGAACCTGCCGGCGCTTGGCGGCATCCGCCACCAGCAGGAACTGCGGGCCGGCCTCGGCCGAGGTGAAGGAGCGGTCGTCGCCCGAAATTCCCTTGATGGCCTTGGCGAAGGCACCCATCAGCGCGGTAAACTCGTTGTCGCTGACGTTGCTGCTGGCGATCAGGTGCGCCGCCGCGGGAATCTCGACCGGGGCGTCCACGGCCGCGATGTAGGGGGACAGCAGGCGGAACGGCTCACCCTTCTCGATTTCCGCCGGTGTGAAGGCTTGCAGCGCCAGTCGGGACAGCGTGTCGTAGAAGCCATCCACGTCGTACACCAGGTATTCCTCGCAGGTGAGGCGCGGCAGCTTGATGGGCGGAATGCGGCGGAACAAGTCGCGGGCCTTGGCGGGATCGAGCGGGATCATCGCATTCACCGCCTTCAACCGCAGGGACATGGCGTCCAGCCCTTGCGAATATACGCGATTGAAGATGCCGGCCGGACCGGGTATCTGGGTGATCGACGAGCGGCGCTTGTAGGGGATCTGCGCCTCGCCGGCGCGGCCGAAAGCCTCTTCCAGGAGCGCAATCCGGCGCGGCTTTTCCAGCTTATCGGTCCCGGCGATGCGGATCAGGGCCTCGGCGGCGAATTCGCCCGAGGCCGCGCGCGCCATCCCAATCAACCCATCGGTGGAGACGGTCGTGCTTGCGGCCCAGCAGAATGCGGGCACTAGGAGAAATGCGAGTGGTTTCATATTTCGAGGTATATGTCCCCTATTTTAGCCAATGCGGCGGGGACGGTGAAACGGCGCTAGGCCGCCCCACAAACTGTTCAGACGCGCGGCAGCGGAAAAAGTGAGGAGCAATGCCTGGCCGTCACTGGACCAGAACCGTCAGCGTGGCGCAGGTGCGCGCCGCGGCGCGGAACTTCTTCGGGCCGCCGACTACTTTGACTGTCTCCGGGAATCCCGCGGCGTAAGCCGTCACCTGGTGGTCGCCCGGCTCCAGGCCATCGAAGACGAAGCGCCCGAAAGCGTCCGAAACGGTATAGCGCACGCCGGACGGGCTCTTGATCTCGACCGTCACGCCGGGCGCGGGCTGTTCAATCCGCTCCGCGTCGCGGCGCGCGGCCTGGTGCACCTGGTACGCCGGGTCGAACGTGGTGAAGCCCTCCAGGCGGGTGGCGGGTTTTTTGCGGTCCTGGTAGTAGTAAAGATAGGCGAGGTCCTCGCCACCGTCCGTGAGGCGCCGGGTGCGCGTGCAGCTTCCAGTATCCAGCGACCCCGTCTCCTCGTCGTTCGATGCGTAGACCAAGTACGTCTCGCCCGGCTGGAAATCCACGCCGCAATCGCCGAAAGGCGTCCAAACGTCCAGCGACTCGGGCGGCTTGTCTTCGTCGCCGCCTGCCTTGTCTTCGTCGTAGTCGCCCATCCGAAAGACCGTGCGGACGCGGAAGTGGACGCGCTGTCCGTGGTCCAGCACGGAGGTGAAGACCGAGACCAGCTTGGCGTGCGTGGCGGCCTCCTCCAGGCTCCCGCGGGCGTCTTCGGGAAGGTTGGGGAAGAGCTTGCGAAAGGCGTCCTTCAGGGCGGAGATGTCGCCGCCGGTCTGGCCGGCGAGGTAGCGCTGGTCGGCCGCGTCAAGCGCGTCGAGGGCGGGGCGGGGTAGCGGATACCAGCGGCTCATGAAGGCGGGCGCGGTGGATTCCACCGTGCCTATAAATACCGCTCCGGACGCGGCCACCTCTCCGCAAGCCGTCAGGCGCGGGCCGCACTCGCAGGCCAGCATCGGGTAGACGGCGAGGAGCGCGCAGACGGCCTTCATCTCCCCTCATGCTATCACCGCGGCCGCCGCCCCCTGGCGCCAGCCGCTATACTTGGTCCTGGCGAAATATGAGCCGGCTCGCGCGGCGGTCCCTCTTCATCCTCCTGGCAATGCTCACCACCCTTCTCACGGGGACGGTGGGGTTCACGCTCATCGACCATTACCCGCCCTTCGACGCCTTCTACATGACGCTCATCACTATGACCACGGTGGGCTACAGCGAGATCCATCCCCTCTCGCAGGCGGGGCGCGTCTTCAATTCGGTTCTCATTATTTTCGGCGTGACCACCATCTTCATCGCCATCGGCGCCATGACCCAGACGATTATCGAAATGGAGTTCGGCGATCTCATCGGCAAACGGCGAAAGAAACGTATGATCGACAAGTTGAAGGACCACTTCATCATCTGCGGCTACGGCCGCGTGGGCCGCGGCGCCGCCGAGGAATTGCGGCGCTCCGGCGTCCCCTTCGTGGTGGTGGATATCGATGCCACCCGCGTGGAACGCGCCATGATGGCGGGCCTGCTGGCGGTGGCGGCGGACTCCACCCACGACGAAACCCTCCGCCAGGTGGGCATCGAGCACGCCCGCGGCCTGGTTGCCGCCCTCGCCACCGACGCCGACAACCTGTTCGTGCTGCTCTCGGCCAAGGGGCTGAACCCGGCGATCTTCGTCGCCACCCGCGCCGCCGAGGAGGGCGCCGAGGAGAAGATGCGGCGCGCCGGCGCCGACGCCGTCTACGCGCCCTACGCCATCACCGGGCACCGGCTGGCGCAGTCCATGCTGCGTCCGCACGTGGTGCAGTTCCTGGATTTCAGCGCCAAGGACATCGCCCAGGATATCGCCATCGAGCAGGTGCGCGTCGCCGAGACCAGCGAGATGGTGTCCAAGAGCATCCGCGACATGCAGCTCGGCCGCGACCTCGGCGTCATCGTCATGGCCATCCGCAACCGCGACGGCAGCATGCTCTTCAATCCGCCCGCCGATACCGCCGTGTGCGCCGGCGATTACCTTATCGTGATGGGCCGCCAGGAAATGCTGCGCACGCTGGAAGGGCTGCTGGCCGATGTGCGGCACTAACGCGGCGAAATTTCCGGGACAGCGGTTGTGGGTACAAGTTATAATTGAGTTACAGGTAGGAGACCCCGAATGAGCAGCTTTCGGAAATTGTGGGAGTCCATCGTATACGCGGGCATGAAGCCGAGTTCCCCCGCCTCGGCGCCCCGCCCGGAACAGCCGGCCGGCGGGCTCCGCGGCAAGCTGGATGGCTTCCTTTCCGGTGGACCCGCGCCATCCGATCCGCTTTACCTCACCAACCGGAGCCTCTGGCAGAGAGCCCGCGTGGCCATCTTCGTGACGATTCCGTGCCTGATTCTGGTGGGCGTGGTGGTGCTGGGAGTCCGAGGCCACCTGCGCACCGAGGAGAAGGCGGTGCACCAGCCCACCGCGGCCGAGATCGCCCAGGCGACCCTGCCCGACCTGGTGAAGAACGTTCAGATCACCACCGACCACGACCTGGAAGTGGCCGAAGCGCGCATCGTGCAAGAACCGCAGCCCATGGTGGTGGGCAGCGTGAAGAATAACTCCAGTCACCCCATCGACAACGTCCGCGTGGTGTTCACCATCACCGACGATGCCGGCTCCAAGCTCGGCTACACCGCCGTGCATGTGGACCACGTGGACCCCAAGTCCACCGCGCCCTTCAGCCTGCGCATCGAGTACGATAACGCGGCCGTCGCCCTGGTGAAGGAAATCGTGCTCCAGTAAGGGCTCGCCGCGCGCTTTCTACCGCGGCCGCTGCGGCGCCAGAAACTCCATCGGCTCGAAGCCCACGATGCGCCACTTGCCGCGCTGCCGTTCCACCTGCACTTTTACGCGCTCCTGCCGCCGAACCAGGTTGATGCCGGTATCCTGCGCCGCCACCGAAAGCACCCAGTCCAATTCCAGCGTGCGCCGCAGTTCGTCGCCCTGGCTGCTGGCCAGTTCCACCGATGACTCGAGAAACCCCATCTGCTCCAGCGCCGTGACGTTGGTGCGCAGTTGGTCGAATCCCGGCATCCTGGGATCGAAGGCGGCGAAGAAGTCGGCGGGCACGTAGCCGCGGCTTTCGTGCGGGCCGCCGCTCACTTCGGCCAGCGATCCCAATGCCGCCGAAAGCGCGTCCCACACCGCGCCGCCCCGCGCCGGCGCAAAAAAGTCCAGGGGCGCGAAGGACACGATTCGCCAGCGCCCGTCCCGTTTCGCTGCGCCCACTTTCACGCGCGCGGCGCGAGCCACGCTCCAGGTGCCGCTGTAGGCGCGGATTTCCATCCGCCAGTCCAACTCCAGGTTGCGCGCCTGGGCGTCGCCGGCGTCGCTCACAAAGGCAATTTCCGAGGGCGCGACCGATTCTTTCAACAGCAGGCTCACGTCGCTCGAAAGCCGCTTGAAGCCCGGCATGGCGGGGTCGAAGAAAGCCCGCAGCGCCTCCGCCTTGCCGTCCATCAGCGCGGCGTGCACGCCTTCGATCATGGCGTGCGTCCCCTCGGCCGGATCGTCGTCCGCGGCCGCGGCCAGACAGCCGCCCAGCAACATCGCGGAAACTCGCAGCCATCCCGTCCGTGTCATGTCAGGTCCTGTAACTGGCGTTGATCTTAATGTAGCCTTCGGTCAGGTCGCAGGTCCAGAACTGCGCCGTGCCCTTGCCCTTACCGCCGATGTGGAACCGGATCTGGCACTCCGCCTCGTCCAGTTTCCGTTTCAGATCGGTTTCCGAAAACGGCGCGGCCAAGCCCTGGCGGCACACCACCACGCCCTGCATGTTTATGTCGGCCTTGCGCGGATCGAAGGGCACGCCGGCATTGCCCGCCGCCGATAGAATCCGTCCCCAGTTCGGGTCGGAGCCGGCGATAGCCGTCTTCACCAGTGGCGAATTGGCGATGGCGCGGGCAAGCTTCTGGGCCGCGTTGTCGCTGGGCGCGCCGGTCACCACTAGGGTCACGAATTTGCGCGCGCCTTCGCCGTCGCGGGCGATGGCCTGCGCCAGTTGCCGCATGACCTCGCCGGCCGCCGCTTCCACCTTAGCCAGGTCCTTGGCGTCGGCCGGCACACCCGCCGCGCCGTTGGCCAGCAGCAGCAGCGTGTCGTTTGTGGAGGTGTCGCCATCCACCGAGAGGCGGTTGTAGCTGGCTTCCACGCCGCGCTTCAACATGGCGCGCAGGCGGACCACGGGCACCTGGGCATCCGTCATGACGAATCCCAGCGTGGTGGCCATCTGCGGATGAATCATGCCCGACCCTTTGGTCATGCCGGCGATGCGGATGGTGCCGCGTCGCAGCTTCACCTCGGCGAAGGCGGTCTTGGGCACCAAGTCGGTGGTCATGATGGCGTGCGCCGCGTCGAGGAAGCGCGCCGTGTCCAGGCCCGCGATCAGCCGCGGCAGCGCCGCCACGATTTTGGCCGCGTCGAGTTCCACGCCGATCACGCCTGTCGATGCCGTCAGCACCTGCGCCGCCGGAAGCTGCAGCAGTTTTCCAGCGGCCTTGGCCGTCTCGAGCGCCACCGCGTCGCCGGTGCGTGTGGCGCAGTTGGCGTTGCCCGCGTTCATCAGCACCGCGCCCACCTTGCCGCCCGAGAGCTTCAGGTGGCGGAGGCACAGCCTGACGGGCGCCGCCTGCACGAGGTTGCGCGTAAAGACCGCCGCCGCGTTGGCCGGCAAGCCGGAGACGATCAGGGCCAGATCGTCTTTCTCGACCTGGCGGATACCCGCGTATGTGGATGCGTATGCGTAACCGAGCGGTAAGTTCAAGCTAGTGTCTCCCCTAAGATACTATTCTCCGTCTTATGTGGGGCAGGCTGGCAGCCTGCGGCGGGTTGTCAACCCGCCTGTTCGCGCTTGCACGCGGCCGCACCATAAGCTTGGTCGCCCGCCGGGCCGATTAACAATCGGCCGCAGGCTGCCAGCCTGCCCCACATAAGATCGCGCGAAGCATTGGGCCCAGCAGTACAGAATCACTCCCCCAAAACTTCATTCTCCATCAGCCGCTGCCCGTTGGCGAAATCGGCGGCCGCCACCCGCTTGCGTCCCTCGCTCTGCACCTCGACCAGTTCCAGCGCGCCCACTCCGCACGCCACTATCAGTGGCTTCATCCGCATCACCGCGCCCGGCCGCCCACCGCTTGCCTCCGCCACGCGCGCCCGCCGCACGTGCAGCGTCTGCCCGCGAAACGCCGTGTAGGCCCCCGGCGATGGCTGCAATCCGCGCACCTGATTGTGAATGGCCGCCGCGGGCCGCGCCCAATCGATGCGCCCGTCTTCCTTCTTCAGCATGGGCGCGTAGGTGGCTTGCGCCGAGTCCTGCGCTTCGGGAACGATGGTGCCCGCCGCCAGCCTCTCCAGCGTCTCCACCAGCAGCCGCGCGCCCATCTCCGCCAGCCGCGCGCCCAGCGCGGGCGCGTCCTCGTCCGGCGCGATTTCGGTCTCGGCCTTCAGCAGCATGGCGCCGGTGTCCAGCCCGGCATCGATGCGCATGGTGGTCACGCCGGTGCGCGTTTCGCCGTTGAGAATGGCCCACTGGATCGGCCCCGCCCCGCGGTACTTCGGCAGCAGCGACCCGTGCACATTAATGATGCCCATGGGCGCGAGGTCGATCACCGCCTGCGGAATGATTTGCCCGTAACCCACCACCACCATCGCCTCGGCAGCCTGCGCGCGCAGGAACTCGGCGGCTTCGGGACGGCGCACGCGCTCGGGCTGATAAACCGGCAATCCCAGGCGCAGGGCGGCAACTTTGACCGGCGGCGGCGCCAGTTGCTGGCCGCGGCCGCGGGGCCGGTCGGGCTGCGTCACCACGGCGGTTACCTGGTGGCCGGCTGCCACGATGGCTTCGAGCGTGGGCACGGCGAAGGCCGGCGTTCCCAGAAACACCAGGCGCAGGGGACGCGGCATGGCGCGCCTAGTCCCAATCCCCGGCGCGCTGCAGTTTCTTGATCTTGCGCTTCATCAGGTCGCGCTTCAGGGCGCTGATGTGGGTGATGTAAAGGCGCCCGTACAGATGGTCGGTCTCGTGGAGGAAAGCCCGCGCCAGCAGGTCTTCGCCGGTCATCTCGAACTCCACGCCCTGGGCGTTCTGGGCGCGTATGGTAACGCGTTTGGCGCGCCTCACCTGCTCGCGGAAAGTGGGGATGCTGAGGCATCCCTCCTCGCCTTCCTGCTTGCCTTCCACCTTGACGATCTTGGGATTGATGAGGACCAGCTTGTCCTCCGGCCGTTCCCCGTTCGACACGTCGATGACCGAGATTTTGCGCGAAAATCCAATCTGCGGCGCCGCCAGTCCCACGCCCTTGGCGGCGTACATGGACTCGAACATGTCGTCCAGAAACTTGGCCAGCTCGGGCGTGCCGAAATCGGTCACGTCAGCGGCTTCCTGTTCCAGAACCGGATTACCGAACTTCACTATCGGGTAAACCATAGCGCTAATAGTCTCTCACCTGCTGCATGTATCCATCGTAATTGCGCCGCGTCTCGCCGAGCGAATCGCCGCCGAACTTTTCCAGGAAAGCGCCCGCCAGCACCAGCGCCACCATGGCCTCGCCGATCACGCCCGCGGCCGGCGCCACGCACACGTCGGACCGCTCGTAAGCCGCCAGCGCCGGCTCGCGCGTGGCCAGGTCCACCGATTCCAGCGGCCGCCGCAGCGTGGAAATAGGCTTCAGCAGGCCGCGCACCAGCACGTCCTGCCCGTTGCTGATGCCGCCCTCGATGCCGCCCGCGCGGTTGGCGCCGCGGGTGAAGCGCCGCCCTTCGCGCTCGTAGTGGATGGTGTCCTGCACCTTCGACCCGTAACTGGCCGCGCCTTCCGCCGCGAACCCCACCTCGACGCCCTTCACTGCCTGCATGGAAACGATGGCCTGCGCCAGCCGCCCGTCGAGCCGCGTATCCCAGGCGATGTGCGACCCCAGGCCCACGGGGACGCCGCGCGCCACCACCTCGAACACCGCGCCCACGGTATCGCCGGTACGGTAGGCCTCGTCGACCGCCTCTTTCATGCGGGCTTCCGAGGCCGGGTCCACGCAGCCCAGCAGGACGTCGTCGCGCTGGCTCAAGGCGACCAGTTCGTCCCACTCCGCCGCGCGTTCCAGTTTGGCCGGCCCAACCGCGATCACGTGGCTCAACACGCGGATGCCGAACTCGCCCAGCAGCGCCTTGGCGAGCGCGCCCACGGCCACGCGAGCGGTGGTTTCGCGGGCGCTGGCGCGTTCCAGGATGTAGCGTGCGTCGTGGTAATTGTACTTGATGCCGCCCGCCAGGTCGGCGTGTCCCGGCCGCGGGCGCGTCACCGGCTTGCGCTTGTCTTCGGCGCCGGCGATGTCCTCGACGGACAGCGTTTCGGCCCAGTTCAGCCAATCTCGATTGCGGATGACGATGGCGACCGGCGCCCCGATGGTATGCGAGTGCCGCACCCCCGCGACGATTTCCGCACGGTCGGTTTCGATCTTCATTCGCCCGCCGCGCCCGTAGCCCTGCTGCCGCCGCCATAGCTCGCGGTTGACCGCTTCGACGGAGACTGGGACACCGGCGGGAAGCCCTGTCAGGGTTGCCACCAAGCACTCTCCGTGGGACTCTCCGGCGGTCTCGAAGCGTAACATTAGGGAAGACTTATTATCGTAGCAGAACGGGCGGAGGGGGCGCGATTTTGTGAGACGTTGCGGAACGGAACGGTCTCACCGGGCCGGAGCGTCCTTGCTCAGCAATTCGTTCGCCGAGTCGGCGGCCTCTGCGAGGCTCCAGTGGAGTCCGTTGCGAACCCGGTCTCCGGACGGAACTGCACCCTGGCTTTTCGGGGAGGGTTGCTTCGGGAATCGACAGCCTTCATCTCACCCGAGACCGAACGGCAATCCCGCGCCCGCATACGGTACTCCGTGTTCCGCCGCAGGAACTTCGCAGCGAGCTTCGGTGTCTACCCTGCAGCACCGGCCGGCGGGGTGAGTTCATGCGGATGGGCATCTATTTGCTGATTGGCTGCGCCCTTCTGGGAGAATCCTGCAGTGGGCGTGTCTCACCAATAGCCTGGAACTCCCGAACGGGCAAGTTCACCTGGTGGCGCGGGGAAGTGACGCTGCCGGTTGGGCTCAGGTACCAGGGAGTGCCATCGGACACGTTCGCGGGAAGGTTCACTTCACCGGACGGAAAACTTGTTATCCACCATGACATCGGCGGGTATGCCGGCGCATACGCCTCGCGGAGAGATGCGTCCCACTTCGAGGAGAGAGTGGTCGAGGGAGTGCGGGTATGGACCGCCACGCGAGACCGGAGCCGCTCTACCCTTTTTGCGGTCACCTTTCCCGATTCCGGTTGTGCGAATTTTTTTCTGGAATCACCCAGAATTGGGGACGCCGCAATAATCGAATCCATAGCCCGGAGTTTCCGGCCCAAAGGCCGAGACCAACCTGGTCCGTCACTCTGCCGATGACCGTCTCAGGCCCGTCAGTTGCGGGCACCGCGCCCGCCAGGGCATCGAGGATCGATTGAAAGCGGTCTCGATCGGCGGATGTGCCTCGATCGTGGCAGCGCTGGCTCGGAACTAGTTCAGGCCCGAGCATCAATGCGGACCTGCCGTCGAAACCGACTACACTGGCTGTAAACAGCCAATGCCAACGCAAATGAGGAGACCTTGTCGCCTGTTGGCGATCCTATCCCTGACTTTCGGCTCCGCGTCGGCGGGCCCAGTTGAAATCCACCCCGGCGAAATCTGGCTCGATAACCGCGGCCAACACGTCCAGGCGCACGGGGGCGGCATCCTCCGCCTGGGCGGCACTTACTACTGGTTCGGCGAAGACCGCGGGCAGCGGCTCGACCCCGCCAAGCGCTATGTCGCCTGTTACTCCTCCAAGAACCTGGCCCATTGGACTTTCCGCAACCAGGTCATCAAACTCTCCGACCCGGAGAACTTCGGCGCCACCTGGGTTCTCGAACGCCCCAAGGTCTTCTACAATTCGAAGACCGGGAAGTTCGTCATGTACATGCACATCGATGGGCCAGAGCCGGGCAAGACCGGGGGCTACAATCTGGCGCGGGTCGGCGTGGCTATCTCCGACACGGTCGATGGCGATTACCACTATCTCAAGAGCTTCCGCCCGCTCGGCCGCGAAAGCCGTGACATCGGCCAGTTCATCGACGACGATGGCACGCCTTACCTCATCTTCGAAGACCGCCCCTTCGGCTTCCGTATCGCAACGCTTTCCGCCGATTATCTGACGGTCGAGAAAGAGGTCTGCCTGATTCCCTTGCACCTGGAAGGCGGCGCGGTGGTGCACTACCATGAGCTCTACTATGCGATCGGCTCGGCGCTGACCGGCTGGAGCCCGAACCCCAACAAGTACGCCACGGCCAAATCGCTGGCGGGCCCGTGGTCGGAGTTTCAGGACATCGCGCCGCCCGCAACCAGAACCTACGGAGCGCAGTCCACCATGATGTTGAAAGTCGTGGGCGCCAGGGCAACCACGGTGATCTTCATGGGCGACATCTGGAAGCCGCGAACCCAGTGGGATTCGCGGTACCTATGGATGCCTCTGGAGATCGGGGACGGGAAGTTGCGGCTGCCGGCGCCGGTTCCATGGACGCTGGACGTCGAGTCGGGCGAGGCCCTCGTCCGCCACTGACCGCGCGGCCGCGCCCGCCCGTCAACCGCCCCCGTTCGCCGGGGTTCTCGCCTGTGAAAGCGCGTCCGCCCACGTCATGGCTTCCAGGTGCAATTCGCCCGCCGGCGCCAGCGCGATTCCGCTCGATGAGGCGCACTGCAAGGCGCAGTCGTAGTCCGACCGCTCCAGGGCCACGGCCAGGTTTAGCAGCGAACGCAATCCATCGCCATCCTGCGAGGTCCCCAGGATGGCGCCGGCGACACCCGCTTCCAGGCCCAGTTCCATCACCAGTTCGGGGAGCGGGCGGCCCACCATGGCATCGAGCAGGGACAGCAATCCGACCAGAAAGCATGACGAGGCCCGCAGCCGCGGCTCCGCGTGCTCCGCCGCCAGTTCGCAGAACCGGGCGCGGATCAGCGAAGACGTCACCAGTTCGTCCGGTTTCCCGCTGGCCATTTTCGGCAGCGCCGCCAGCGTAACCCACTGGCGGACGTTGCCCTCGCCCAGGTACACCAGCGCCTGAGTGAGCGAACCGATGCGCGAGCGGCGGGGAAACGCCGCCGAGTTGACGAAGAACAGCAGCTTCTGCGTGAGGCCGACATCCGGCCGGACCAGCGTCTCGATGCTCTCGAAATTCAGATCGGGCTTCTGGATCTCGCTCAGCAGCCGCAAACACGCCAGCTTCGAGGTTGGCACCTGGCGGGCCGAAAGGATCTCCGGACGCGCGAAGTAGAAGCCCTGGAACAGTTCGCAACCGCATTCGAGCGCGGAGTCGAAATCTTCCTTGGTCTCCACCTTCTCGGCCAGCAGACGTAGGCCCTTCCCGCGGAAATAGTCGCAAAGCGGGGCGCGGGCTCCAGCCTGCAGCGCCATCCAATCGAGCTTGACGTATTCGGAATACGGCTGCAGCCGAAACTGCGCGTCGGTCGCGCCGACATCGTCCAGCGCCATGATGTAGCCGGCTTCCTTAAGCTTGCGGCACGCCTCCACCACTTCGGGGTCGGGCGGCACGTCCTCCAGGATTTCGATCACCACCTGTTCCTTCGGCAGGATGTTGGCGTGGCCTTCCACCAGCAGCGACCGGGTGAAGTTGATGAACCCGCGTTTGGCGCCGAGCACCCGGTTGCAGCCGATCGTCAGGAAGGAGTTAGCGATGACGGCGGTCGAAGCCACGCTTCCGTCGGTCCCATCGAAGCGGTTTTCCGTTCCGGAACGGAAAAGCAACTCGTATGCCACGGTCTTGTTGGCCGTGTCGAGGATGGGCTGCCGCCCGACTAAAACGTCCATCTGGCATCCTTCCCGCGGAGGTTGCGCCGCCGCTCGCGGCGGGTCGCCGCCAACCTCTTGAACCCGCGCTGAATACTCGTCGTCAAACCGTCCATGCGCACGTGCTCACCTGTCCCGGCGGCGGCGTCCGGTGGCCCGGAGCGCACTTTAACCCAGCCGCTCAACTACTCTTCTTATTGATCTCATCGGCCGGAGCGCCGGTTTCGTGCGATCGAGATTCAGGATTCCGCGAGAGGGGCGCGATCCGGCCGGCTGGCGCCGGCAACGGGAACCCCAGTGGGAGCGAGGTGAGTACCCGGAGGTAAGGATGGAGGCGAAGCGGCGTATCCTCGACGAGCGGCGGCAACCGGCGGCAGTGGTGTGGCCATCAATGGCGCTTCAGTGGCCGCCTGGGCGTGAGCATGAGCGGAATCTGAGCGCTGCCGCACGCAACGTGTGGGACCCGATGGGCGCCGGTCAAATTCAAAACCCGGTGGCGCTGTTCGATGCCGCCAATCGGAGACAGATCAAGGGAGCACCGGCGGTCATCTGCTCCGATCGACGGTCCAACCCTGGATTCCACCGCGGCCCGCGCCTCGTACGGCTACGTGCCGATTTGCCTGCCCCGTGCACCGCCAGAAAGCCGAAGCGTTCGCCACCGGCCCTCAGCATTCGGTCCCGCGGCGCGCGACATGCAATTTAGCGGGAGGGCCTCCTGCAAAGGCCGAAAACAGCCGATAGGGTTTCAGGGAAGAAATGCTTCTGGGAGGGCGGGGGGTCATGCCGTCGAGCCTAGGCGATCCCGAAGCGTTTGCCCCGCCCCGGGGGGCTAGCCATTTCTGGCTTAGCTAGCTGGGCAGGTGACGGGACTAACTGATAAGGAAAGCGGGAAACACATGAAACTAAGGAACATTGTTTTGGCTACGGCCCTCTCAGCAGCACCCGGACTTCTGCACGCGCAGTTCGATTTCAAGATCGCAGACAAGGATTTCCAAGTTCACAGCTTCGCATCGCAGGGATTCGCGTATTCCAACAACAACAACTACCTGTCGATGGACACCAGTTCGGGCAGTTTCTCAATGACCGACTTCGGCGCCAACATCTCAACGCAGCTAACTGACAGGTTCCGCGTGGGCGCCCAGATCTATGACCGGAATGTCGGAAAGATCGGCAATTGGCGTCCGGAACTGGATTTTGCCGTTGCCGACTACCGATTCAGAGACTGGTTCGGTATCCGTGGCGGGAAGGTGAAGACCGCCTTGGGCCTGAGCAACGACACACAGGACCTTGAGTTCCTCCACACCTGGGCGCTGATGCCGCAGTCGGTGTATCCGATGGACGAGCGTGGCGATACCATCGCTCACGTTGGGGGCGATCTCTACGGCAACATTGGGATAAAGAGATTGGGTAGTTGGGCTTACACCGTCTATGGGGGGCAGCGCCAGAGCGATATGGAGAGCGGTTACGTTTACGGCCTGGAGACGTCGACCCTGGTCAACGGTGTCTACGTTCTCTCCGCCGGGAAGAAGATCGATTCTTATGGCGGACCGGTCTATGGTGCGGACCTGCGGTGGACGACACCGCTAAAAGGTCTGCTCGCAGGTGCCTCCTACATGAAGATGGACATCACGGCCCGCGGCTCTTACCTCAGCAACGGTCGGGCGTTTAACCAATACACGCTCAACGATAATACGATCGCCACCTACGTTCAGTATAGCCTTGGCAACTTCACTTTCGCCGGCGAATACCGGAAACAGGTCAAGAACGGCATCTTCGATAGCCCAACCGGCTCTATAGTCGAATCGGACAACGACACCCGGCAAGGGTACGTATCGGCGGCGTATCGCATATCCAAACGCCTGGAAGTGGGAAGCTATCACTCTCGCTTTATCAAGAACTGGCTGGCCAACCACGGTGACCCAATGAACCACATTTTTGATCGGGCCGTCACGGTCCGTGTGGATCTGAACAGGTACGTGGATTTTAAGGTCGAAGGCCATTTCATCGACGGCGCCATGGTCAATAATTACCTCCCCCATGGCTTCTTTACGGCTTCCAATCCGAGCGGTCTGAAACCCCAAATGAACATGCTGGTGATGCGGGTGGGCTTCCACATCTGACGCACCCGAAACTCGCAGTCGATATAGGAGAAAACCATGAAGCACACACAGTTTTTGTTAATCACCGCGGCGGGATGTCTTCTTAGCGCGCAGACAGCACGCGCCGCCGATCTCAAGGTGATCGCCAACCCCAGCGTTGGCGCGTCCTCGGTATCCGCCGACGAACTCAAAGGAGTCTTCCTGGCAACCAAGACCTCCCTCAGCGACGGCAGTCACGTGGAACCGGTGCTGGAAAAGGACGGCCCAGTTCACGAAGCCTTCGTGAAGGAGTATCTCGGCAAGACCGACGCCGCCTTGCAGACCTACTATCGCAGCCTTGTGTTCACCGGTAAGGCCTCAATGCCTAAGACGCTCGGGGCCGACGCCGAAGTGGTCGCCTATGTGGCTAAGACAAAGGGAGCCATCGGATACGTGGGAGCCGGGGCCTCCACGGCCGGCGTGAAGACTCTGGAGGTTAAATAGCTCCAGCCGAGCAATCGGCCCCTCCAGGGTCAAGTCAAACGCGTGAAGGAACAGGTGGGTCGGACTATCCGAAGACGCTTCCCGCGGGCCGGACGCCCGTTCCGAGGATTCGACGGAACGGCGGGTCGCCACAGGTTCGAGGCGTTGCGGCTATTCTGGAATCGCAACGGGGCGTCAAGAGGGAATAGGACACTTTGCGCGACCGCGTTCCGATGTCCCAATCCAGTGCACCCAGTAGTTCGGGTTCCGCACTCACCTTTCCGTTTCGGGACCAACGGGACGCTTTTCTCTTTCCCTGATCCTAAGAACATTAGGAGCCTGCTGTCTAAGACCGAAGGCATTCGCCTTAGTCCCACGGCATTCATCGCTGTGGCGGACAAGCTGCAATTGAGCAGGAGGGCCTACAGAAAACGCCGCAAACCTCCGACGAGACTCTTAGCGGAGGAACTCTCGAACCGATGCGCGATTTCGCCGATGTTGGGGAGACTGCGAACTCGCTCCAGCCTGATCGCTGGACACGACACTAAGGAGAATGACGTGCAAGTAAAGACCTTCTTGTTGGCTGGAGCCATGTCGGTAGCGCCGGGACTGCTACACGCACAGTTCGATTTCAAATTGGCGGACCGAACCGTTCAGGTCCATAGCTTTGCCTCACAGGGGTTTGCGTACTCCAACGACAATAATTATTTGACGATGCAGACCAGTCAGGGCAGCTTCGCCATGACCGATGGCGGGGTCAACATGTCGACCCAAATCACGGACAAATTCCGGGTTGGCGCCCAGGCATACGACCGGAATATCGGCGTAATGGGAAAAGGCCGGGTGACTCTGGATTGGGCGCTTGGCGATTACCGGTTCAAGAGTTGGTTTGGGGTCAGAGCCGGCAAGGTCAAGACCGTACTGGGGCTGTACAACGACACGCAAGATATGGAGTCCCTGCATACCTGGGCAATTCTGCCCCAATCGGCATATCCCCTCGATCTGCGGGCTTCGACCATCGCTCATATCGGGGTCGACGTGTATGGATCGTTCGGCCTGAAACACCGCGGGGATCTTTCGTATACGGCATATGTCGGTTCGCGATCCGACGATCCTACCGGAGGCTACACATATGGCCTCAAGAGTTTCGGGATTGACCTGAACGGCGTTACCGGCAGACTGAGTGGCGCCGATGTGAGGTGGAACAATCCCGTTGAGGGCCTGGTGCTGGGCGTCTCGTTCTTGAACTCGCCTATGAGCACCATTGGGACGATCACCACCCCCGGACTTCCGCCGAACTCCCCTTACACGATAGACGCGAGGGACAACACGCTCGCCTATTACGTCCAATACAAGGCCCACAATTTCACGGTCGATGGCGAGTACCGCCGCGAAACTATTGCAACCAACATCGTGGTGACACCCATGCCCGGTTTCCACGTGCCGTCCACGTATTCGACCGATGAGCGCGGCTGGTACATCGCGGCCGCTTATCGCGTGCACAAAAGGCTCGAGCTGGGGACCTATCGCTCCAGTTTCGTACCGGTTTGGGGCGGAGACCACGCCTCGCCGGACAACCACATTCGAGATCAGGTGGTTACCGCCAGAGTGGACCTGACCAAGTTCTGGGATATCAAGATCGAAGGGCATTTCATCGACGGCTACGGCGCCCCGCAGGCCCTGCGCGGATTCTATCCGGCGAACAACCCCACTGGAATGAATCCGCAAACGAATATGCTGGTAATCCGGACGGGCTGGAGTTTTTAGGTTTAGGAAAAGCACCAAATCGATAAGATATACACGGTTCCTTCTTGTCGCGGTATCTAGTGGCATCTTCGCTATCTCGAACCCCAGCGGCCGACCCCAAGGTGATTGTCAACCACAGGGTCGGCACGTCCCCAGTAAACTGCGGCGAGTTGAAGGGCGCTCTCCCGGCGCGCAATGAGCACGCAACCTTCCTAGGAACTCGAAGAGGGCGCGCGCCAGACGTGCCCGCGGTCCGCCTTCGCCGAAGAAGTCTGCAAAGCGTCCGAGTCCCCCCAGTTCCTCGTTCAGCGCGAAGCCGCGGCGGCTCAACTCGTTCCGCCCACCACACTCGTCCGCCATGCCCACACCACTACCAGCGCGACGCCGATGATCACAATAGCCGCGGTCAGTCCGACCCACAGGCCCTCCACGCCCCATCCCAGCGGAAAGCAAAGCACATACATCACCGGCAGGCCCACCAGCCAGTAGCCGGCCAGGTGCGCCAGCATGGGTGACCGCGTGTCGCCCAAGCCGCGAAGCGCGCCCGTAGCCACCGTTTGCAATCCGTCGAATAGTTGGTATAAGGCGGCGATGCGCAGCAGCACAGCGGCCAGGCGAATCACCGCGAGGTCGGCGATGAAAAGGCCGGCGATCCAGCGTGGCGCGGCCCCCAGCGCCACTCCGGCCGCGCACATGAACGCGGCGCCGAGCAGCAACGCGGTCCATCCGGCTGCTGCTGCTGCTGCCCGGTCCCGGTGGCCCATCGCGTGGCCCACGCGCACGGCGGCAGCGCTCGAAATGCCCAGCACCACCATGTAGGTGGTCGAGGTCACCTGCAGGGCGATGCCCTGCGCGGCCAGCGCCGCTTCATCCAGACGCGCGGCCAGCGCCGAGACGATTCCGAAGACCGCCCCCTCGAAGAGGATCTGCCCGGCGGCGGGAAGCCCCAGCGCCACGAGTCGCCCCAGGCGCGCCATGGCCGGGCGCCAGCAAGCGCTCAACCATGCGCCGCCGCTGCGCCGCTCGCGCCACATGATCGCCCCCAGCAGGAACGCCGCCATGTAGGTGCGCGCAATCGAGGTAGCCAGTCCGGAGCCCTCCAGGCCCAGCGCAGGTGCGCCCCAGTGGCCGAACATCAGCACCCAGTTGCCGGCCAGGTTCACCAGGTTGGCGCTGACCATGACGAACGCTACCGGCGCCACGCAATCCACGGCTTGCAGGTAGCGGCGGAAGACGGTGTAGAGCATCAGGCCCGGCATCCCCCACACGAGAGCGCGCAGGTAGGGACCCAGCAGCACCAGCACGCGCGGGTTAGCGCCGGCGGCGCGCAGCAGGGGCACGAGGCCAAGGATCGCCAGCGCCACCAGGGGTGCGAGCGCCAGGCCCAGCCACACGCCGTTGGCCAGGGTGCGGCGCGAGTCCGCGTGGTCTCCCGCGCCGTGCGACTGCGCCACCAGCGTGTCCATGCCCAGCAGCATGCCGGTGGCGCATATGGCCACCGGGTAGACCACCATGCCGCCCAGGCTGCTGGCGCCCAGCGCGGCCGCCCCCAGACGGCCGGCCATCAGCGTATCGACGATGCCCATGGCCATCCACCCCAACTCGCCCAGGGCCAGCGGCGCGGCCAGCCGCAGCATGGGAGCGATCTCGCCGAGGATGGTTCGGGGAAGCGGGTCCATCGGTTACGCCTTGGGGTGGGCCTTATCGTAAACCGCCATGAGGTCGGTGAGCGAGACCTGTGTATACTTCTGCGTGGTGGAGAGGCGCGCGTGGCCCAGCAGTTCCTGGATGGAACGCAGGTCGGCGCCATCGGCCAGCAGGTGCGTGGCGTAGGCGTGGCGGAAGCTGTGCGGGTGGATGGAGGGATCGCCGCTCAGCAGCGTGGCGTAGAGCTTGACGATGGCGCGAATACCGCGCACGCTGAGGCGGCCGTTGCGGTGGTTCAGAAACACGGCGGGCTGGTCGCGCGCGATGGGCCGCGCGGCCAGGTAGCGGTCCAGAGCCGCGGCGGCTTGGCCGGGCAGCGGCACCTGGCGCTCCTTGCGGCCCTTGCCGCGCACGCGGATCCAGTGCTCGGCCCGGTCCAGGTCGTCCAAGTCAAGGCCGCTCAACTCGGCCACGCGCACGCCGCAGCCGTAGAGCAGCTCGAAGATGGCGCGGTCGCGCGCGGGGAAAGGGCGCTCCAGGTCGCGGCTCTCGACGCCGTCGATCAGCGTGTTCACTTGCTCGGCGGTCATCACGTCGGGCACGGTCTTGGGCGCCTTGGGAGTGCGCACCAGGCGCGCCACGTTGACCGCCACCACGCCCTCGCGCAGCAGGAAGCGGAAGAGCCCGCGCACGGCGGCCAGTTTGCGGCGGATGGTGACGGCCGAGAGCCCGTCCCGGTAGAGCGAGGCCAGCCACTCGCGCATCATCAGCAGGTCGATGGCTTGCGGCGCGGGCGGTTCGAGATCCGGCGGAGAGAAGTAGTGCAGGAACTGGCGAAGGTCGGCGCCATAGGCGTCCACGGTGTGCACGGACGAGCCCTCGCGGACCAGGTCCTGGAGGTAGCGCTCGCTGTGATCGGCCAGTTCAGACATGCGTGGCTCCCGGCAGTTTCCCCATCCTCATGCGCGTAGGTACTCATCCAGGGCCTCGGCGGCGCGGCGGCACACCTCGGCGTGGCGCGCGGATTTGTCGCGGCGCAGACGCCGGCGGGTGGCGTCGTCGAGGGCTGGCAGCAGGTCGAAGGTGATGTTGGCGGGCTGGTAATGGGCGGGGTCCGCGCCGGAGATGTAGTGGCACAGCGAGCCCAGGGCGGTCGCGCGCCCGAGCGGTTTCGGCTCGTCCCCCGCGGCGCGGCGTGCGGCGTGCATGCCCGCCATCAGACCGGTGGCGATGGCTTCCACGTAACCCTCCACGCCGGAGATCTGGCCGGCGAAGAAGACCCCCGGCCGGGTGCGCAGCTCCAGCGCTGGCGTCAGCAGCGAGGGCGCATTGATATAGGTGTTGCGGTGGATCTGGCCGAAGCGCAGGAACTCGGCGCGCTCCAGGCCGGGGATCAGGCGCAACACGCGCGCCTGGTCGGCGAACTTCATGTGGTTCTGAAAGCCCACTAGGTTGAAGCTCTGGGCGCGCAGGTTTTCCTGGCGGAGTTGCACCACGGCATAGGGGCGGCGGCCGGAGCGCGGGTCGTCCAGGCCCACCGGCTTCATGGGGCCGAAGCGCAGCGTGTCGCGGCCGCGGCGCGCCAGCTCCTCGATGGGCAGGCAGGCTTCGAAGTATGGCGTGGCGTCTTCCTCGATGTGCGCCGTCGCCGCCTGGCCCGCCAGCAGCGCGTCCACGAAGCGCTCGTACTGCTCGCGGTCGAAGGGGCAGTTCAGGTAGTCGGCGGAACCGTCGGCCGACTTGCCGTAGCGCGACGCCCAGAAGGCTACCGAGGTATCCACGGTTTCGGCGTCCACGATGGGGCTGATGGCGTCGTAAAAGTACAGCCGCCGGGAGCCTGTGAGGCGCGCGATTTCCTCGGCCAGCGACGGCGATGTGAGCGGGCCGCTGGCGACGATGACGATGCCGCCGGGGATCGCGGTGACTTCCTCGCGGCGCAGTTCGATGAGTGGCTCGCCTGCGATGGCGCGCTCGATTTCATCGGCGAACCCGTCGCGGTCCACGGTGAGCGCGTGGCCGCCGGGGACGCGCGCCTGGGCGGCGGCCCGCATCAGCAGCGAATCCAGGCGGCGCAGTTCCTCCTTAAGCAGCCACGGCGCGGTATTGGGCGATTCGCTCTTGAGCGAGTTGCTGCAAACCAGTTCGCCCAGCCGGCCGGTGCGGTGCGCGGGCGTGGCCTGCGCGGGGCGCATTTCGTGCAGCACCGCGGGGACGCCGCGCCGCGCAGCCTGCCACGCGGCTTCGCTGCCCGCCAAGCCGCCTCCGATTATGTGGATGGGTTGCACGTGGCCGCTCTAAATGCGCAGCAGGCCGCCCAGGTCCGCCGCGGGCACGCGCAAGCCCACGTGGAAGGCGCCGAACAGGGCGTAGACGGCACTCACTTCGTCGAAGCGCATTTCGTAGATGAGTCTCTTGAAAACCAGCGGATCGGCGGCGAACAGGTCCACGCCCCACTCCCAATCGTCGAAACCGATGGAGCCGCTGATGATCTGGCGCACCTCGCCGGCATAGCGCCGTCCCACCAGGCCGTGCTCCTGCATCATGCGCTGGCGGCGCGCCATGGGTTCGGTGTACCAGTTTTTCGACTCGCCGCGGCGGCGGTCCATGGGGTAAAAGCAAATGTACTTCGCCTCGGGGATTTCGGGCCAGAGCCGCGGCGCCATGGCCTGGCGCTGGCGGGCGAGGGTCTCTTCGATTTCCTGACGCCACTCGGCGGAATCCGGATCGAGGCCCTTGGTGCGCAGGCCGGCGTAGACCTTTGACGTGGATTCGTAGAGGCCGAGCTCGACCACCGAGAGGTAGGACGCGGTGGGTTCCAGGTAGTCGCCCAGGCGCAGGCGGGAGAGATCGAGTTGCGCCTGGTTCAACTCCTCGAAGCCGCGGCGGAAGTGGACCAACATGAGGTCGGCCTTGTGGCCGAGCATGGAGAAGAGGGCGCTCTGGCGTCCGTCGGGGGGCTTTTCCCAGGCGCGTAGCAAGATGCCTGCTTCCACCATGATGTCGGCGCGCTCGGTCGCCGGAAGGGCGCGCCAGGCGCTCCAGCGGAACCGCATCATCTGGTGCAAGACGCTGGCGCCTTCGAGCGTTAGCGGCACGGCGGGCAGCGGAGTCTCGGGGGTGGCTTCTGGCGTCATTCCTTTTCATTATAGGGAGGCGGGCGGGCGCGCGCGGGAAGCGGTTCCGCAAGCGGCGTCCCGGCTTTGCCGCGGCGTGGAGCGCCCCACACCCGGCAGCGAGTGCTGGACGGCGAAGCCGTGCCGGCGCCGCAAAGCGGGCCCGGTTCTCTGCGGTGGTATCCGGCCCGCCGTTCATGATTGGGTTGTGCGTGCGACGCCGCGGACACAGGCAAGATGCGGCGCATCGGGCGGAACGCGCAGCGGGACGCGGCGCAAACGGTCCAACGCGCGCAGCTCGCTGCGGTGGCATCCGGCCCGCCGTTCATGATTGGGTTGTGCGCGCGCTCCGGCGGGCGCGGCTCGATGCGGCGGTATCCGGCCCGCCGCTCACAGTTGGTGGTCCACGCGAGGCCAGGAAGGGCGGGCCAGACTGCGCCGTCCAGCGGCACCGCGGGCTAAACTCCCGGCGGCACGCCAAGACCGGCACCGGGGTGCGTCCCCGACCCGTGGCTACCGTTGCGGTTGCGGTTGCCTGTCGCGGACGGCCCAGCGGGCCAGGAAGGATTCCGAAGCGATCTCGTCCAGTTCGCGGTCGCAGGCGGCCTGCCACTCCGACAGACGGCGCTCCTTCAAACGCTCCAGCAGACGGCAGCGGCGGCGGGCTTCGAGCATGACCCTCTGCTGCGCTTCCAGGCGCTTCTGCGCTTCGGCGCGCTGGGCCGCGATCTCGATCGCGCGCGCCTTCACGTGCTGGCGGAAGCCCGCCAGGGCGGCGAGTTCCTGGCCGGTCACCGCCCGCGCGGAGCGGACTTGCGCTTCGGCCTGCCGACCCTCGGCTTCGATCCCGGCGCGGGCCCGGTCCAGGGCGGCGATGCCGGCCCCGTGCTGCTTAAACCGGGCATCCTCGAGTTCGAGTTGTTTTTCCCGCCACTCCAGGACCTTCTGCAGGCGGAACTCGAAGCGCTTCATGGCTTAGCCTGCGGTGGCCGGGCCTGTGGCGCTCCCGCCGGGAGGGCGGCGGCGTGGGGTGCGGCGGCGGGCTTGGCCTCCAGGGCGTGCGCCAGTTGGTCCATGCGAGTGAGAGTCTCGTTGATGGGGGCTTTGGCCATGTGATCCTGCCGCAAGAACGCGTTCAATTCGGTCCGCATGCGTATGCTGGCGTCGAGTTCCGGATTCGAGCCGGCTACGTAGGCCCCCAGTTGGATCAGGTCCTCGGCGTCGCGGTAGCAGGCCAGCGCGCTACGCAACTCGCGCGCGGCTTCCTTCTGGCGCGGGGTGGCGATGGCGGAAGTGAGACGGCTGACCGATTGCAGAATGTCGATGGCCGGGTAGTGGCCCTGGGAGGCGAGCTGGCGGGAGAGGATGATGTGCCCGTCCAGGATGGCGCGGACGGCGTCGCAGATGGGCTCGTTGAAATCGTCGCCTTCCACCAGGACGGTGAAGAACCCCGTGATCGACCCTTTCTGAAAATTGCCGGCGCGCTCCAGGATCTTGGGCAACAGATTGAAAACCGACGGCGTGTACCCTTTCTGGCTGGGCGGCTCGCCGGCGGCCAGGCCGATTTCGCGCTGCGCCATGGCCAGGCGGGTCACCGAATCCATGACCAGCAGCACGCTGGCTCCCTGGTCGCGGAAGTATTCGGCCACGGCCAGCGCCACGAAGCAGGCGCGCACCCGCAGCGGCGCGGGGCGTTCCGAGGTGGCGCAAACCACCACGCTGCGCTTGCGGCCTTCCGGGCCGAGTTCGTTTTCCAGGAAGCCGCGGACTTCGCGGTTGCGCTCGCCGATCATGCCGATCACGGTCACGTCGGCCGAGTTGTGGCGCGACATGGAGCCGAGCAGCGTGCTCTTGCCCACGCCGCTGCCGCCGAAGATGCCGATGCGCTGGCCCTTGCCGCAGGGCAGTAGACTGTCGATGGCGCGGATTCCCGTGACCAGCGGCTGGGTGATATGCTCGCGGGACAGCGGATTGGTGGCCTGGCCGTACAGGCTGTAGGCCGCGGGCGATTCCAGACGCGGGCCGCCGTCCATGGGTTTGCCGAAGCCGTCGATGACTCGCCCCAGGAGGCCGGGGCCGACCTCCACGCGCGAATCGTCGCTGCGCGCCAGTACCGTGTCGCCCAGTTGCAGGCCGTCGATTTCCTCGAGCGGCATGGAGAGCACCCGCCCGTTGCGGAAGCCGATCACCTGGGTGCGGATGGGCCGGCCGCCGGAGGCCTGGATCTCGCAGAAGTCGCCGATGGCGGCGTTGGGGCCGCGCGACTCGACCAGCAGCCCGACCACGTCGGTCACCTCGCCGGTCCAGCGGAACGGCTGGGAGCGTTCGATCTCCTCGAAATACGGGGCTAGAACGATCTGTTCGGTCATGGGTGACGGTTGAGGCGGTCGGCCAGGCCGCGCTCGATCTCCAGAAGCTGGCAATCGATGGAGGCGTCCAGGTTGCCGCGGGTGGTTTCGAAAATCACCGTGCCGGGATCGCGGGACGGGTCGCCGACGACTTCGACCTTGGTTCCCGGCGCGTTCTGGCGCAGGCAGGCCTCCACCGCGGCCGCGCGCGAAGGGTGAACCCGGACGCGGTGCAGTTCCTGGGATTGCAGTCTCTCCAGCGCTCCGAGCACCAGGCCGTGCATGGCCCCGGGGTCCACCGACATCTCGCGGCGCAGGATGCGGCGGGCGATGGCCAGCGAGAGACGGACCATGTCCGCTTCGGCTTCTTTGCGCAGGCGGGGCCGGAATTGCGCCAGGTCCTCGATGGACCGCGCCAGCCGCTCCATGACGGGCTGCAACTCCGCGGCGGCGCGGCTGCGTCCCGCGGCTTCCCCTTCCTTGAGGGCGGCGGCCCGGGCCTCGGCCACCCGCTGCTCGCATTGTTGCTGCATCTGGGCGATCTGCGCCGCGAAATCGCGCTGCGCAGCCGCCTGATTGCCGGCGGGCCCTTCGGCCGACGGCGCCTGGCGCCACGTGGGTAGAGAGACTTCGTGCTGGCCGTCCGGCAGCAGCACCCTAGACGACATACTGCTCCCCGACCGTGCCCTTCAGGCTGACTACGCCTTCGGCTTCGAGCTGGCGGACGATGGCGATAATCTGTTGCTGCGCGGCATCGACCTCTTTGATCTTTACCGGGCCCAGGGCTTCCATGTCTTCGCGCAACATCTCCGCGCCGCGCTGCGACATGCAGCTCAGGATCTGGTTCTTGAGCTGGTCGCTGGTGCCCTTGAGCGCCACCGTGAGGAGCTTGCGATCCACCTTGCCCAGGACTTCCTTCAGGCCGAGCGGGTCGATCAACAGCAGGTCCTCGAAAACGAACATGAGGTGGCGGATGGTCTCGCCCAGGTTGGTATCCTGCTGCTCGATGTGATCCAGGATTTCCCGGCTCGATCCGGAATCCAGGCGGTTCAGAATTTCCGCCACGGCGCGCACACCGCCGTAGGATTCGCGGCTGAATTCACCCAGGGTTCTGAGTTTCTGTCCGATGACGCCCGCGATCTTGAAGATGATCTCCGGAGAGATCTGGTCGAGACTGGCCATGCGCAACGCTACGTCGGCGCGCAGGTTCAGGGGCAACGAGGTGAGCAGCGCCGCCGCCTGCGACCAGTTCAGGTGCGAGAGAACCAGCGCGATGGTCTGGGGATGTTCGTTGTGGATGAACTTGGCGAGTTGCTGGGGATCGGCTCTCTGGATGGCGTCGAAAGAGGCCGCCTCGCTGCCCAGGGCCTTGGTCAGGCGGTCCAGAAGCCGCTTGGCGACATCCGGGTCGAAGGCGCGCTGTAGCAGTTTGCGGGCGAAATCAAGACCGCCCCGGGCCACGTAATCGCCCGCCGCCGAGATGTGGTGGAACTCGTTGAGGACGCCCTCGGCTTCGTCGGCGGAAATGGCCGTGATGGTGGCCACTTCGCGGCTCACCTTCTGAACGTCGTCCTCGGAGAGTTGCTGCAGGAGTTCCGCGCTGGATTGTTCGCCCAGTACGATCAGCAGCATGGCGGCCTTGTGTAGACCGGTTGCGGCATCGTCGCGTTCCCTGGCGGTGTTCAGGATCATCGCATTTCCTCATCCTCGCGGATCCAGGTTCGCAGCACCTGTGCGGAAACCTCGGGTTCCTTGGTGATTTTCTCGCGCAGATGCTTGGCCAGAACTTCGGCCGTCTTGGTGATGACCGGAGTCAGCTTGAGCGAGTTGAGTATCTGGGCATCCGCCTTCTTCTGGGCGGCTTCGCGCTCGGCGAGTTTGGCTTCGAGATCGTTTTCGTCGCCGCCTTCCTCCCCGGCAATCGCGTGGATAGCTTCGCCATGCCCGATCGCCGTTTGCACCGAAGCCGTGGCGCCCGTGCCCCGGCGCCGGAATAACATGGCGCCAATCACGATGAGCAAGATGACTCCGGCTGCCGTTCCGCCTATCAGATACATGGTCTTGGGGTCTCCATTAAACGAGAAGAGCGTTTGCGGGGCCTGTTTCTTGGACGGCGGCGGGCCCGGCACGGCGGGAGGCTCTATCGTCAGAGTGCTCTCGAAGGGCAGCGTCTCGATCACTATTTGATCGCCGCGTTCGGCCGAGAAACCGGTAACTCCGGCCACCAGGTCGCGGATGATCTTCAGCTTCTCGGGCGATGGCGGCTGCAGCACCCGCTGGAATCCCTTCTTGTCGGGTTGCCAGCTCAGATCCTGGTCCACCAGCACCGCCAGCGACATTCTCCGCACGCTTCCGGCCGGCAGGCGCGTCTTCCGCACCGTCCGGCTGGACTGGTAGGCGATGTTCTCGGTGACGCGCGAGGTTCGCGTGGAACTGGCGCCGGGCCGCGAGGTGGGACGCGGCAGCGTGGACGCCGTGCCGGGAACTCCATTGGCGCTCGGCACCCCCGCGGAATCCTCGGTTCGCTGGCTGCTCAACATCACCGAGCGCGCCGGATCGAAGACCTCGGCGCTCTCTTCGCCACCCGAAAAGTCGCATTCCACCGAGACGCCGGCGCGGAATTTTTCCGGGCCCAGGAGCGCCTCCAGGGTGGAGTTCACCTTAGCCAGCAGGTCGGCTTCCACCTTATGGCGGTAGTCCAGGACCGCCTCGGAGGGCTCGCCGTTCTCGGGATTCACCGCCGGGCGCGGACGGCCCAGCAGGTTCCCATTCATGTCCAACACCGACACCGCGTCGGGCGAAAGCCCTTCCACGGCGCTGGCCAACAGGTGATTGATGGCCTGAACGTTCTGCGGGGCCAGTCGCATGCCAGGGCGGATCTTGACCAGAACGCTGGCTTTGGCGGGCTGCTGGGCATCCAGGAAGACGGAATCCTTGGGGAAGGTGATGTGTACGCGCGCCTGTTCCACCTCTGCCAGCGACGTCACGGAGCGTTCCAGTTCGCCCTCCAGCGCGCGCCGGTAGTTTACGTGCTCGGTGAACTCGGTAGCCCCCAGGTTGGTCTTGTCGAAGAGCTCGAATCCGATGCGTCCGCTCTTGGGCAAACCGGCCGCCGCCATGGTGAGGCGCAGATCGGCCAGGCGGGCGGACTGAACCATCACCGTCCCGCCGCTTTCCGGCAGCCTGTAGTCCACCCCGGCTTCCTTCAGCCTCTGCACGATACCGGCGGCGTCCTCCGGCGCCAGTCCCGTGAACAGCGGCTTGAACCCGGATTCTTTCTGCCAATAAACCAGCGAGTAGATTCCCCCGCCCATCAGAAGAGCCACGACGACGATGGTGATCTTCTGCCGGATCGAGAGTTTGGCCAGGATGTTCTTCATACCGATTTGCGGAACCGAGCGGCGGCCCGTATATTAATCGGCCGAATCGGCCGCCAACGTGAGGGCCTTAGATCTGCATTCGCATGATTTCCTGGTAGGCGCTGACCACTTTATTCCGGGTCTGCAGAAACATGTTGAAGGATAACTCGGCCTGAGTGGTGGCCAGTACCGTGGTGTGAAGGTCCTCGCTTTCGCCCGAGAGGAAACTCTGCACCGAAGCGTCCGCCCCTTGGCGATCCGCCTCTACCTTCTGTATGGCGCTGGTGAATACGTCCTGGAAAGCGCCGCCGGACGCCGGGCTGCCGGCCGGGCGGATGGCCGTGGGTAGGGTCGCGGCGGAGATTGGCGAAATCGGTCCGGGCATTCCTCTCCTCTAATGCAGCAGATCCAGCGACTTCTGGATCATGTCTTTCACCGCCGAAATGGCCGCCACGTTGGCTTCGTACCCGCGAGCGGCTCCCATGAGGTCGACCATGTCCTCGGCCGGGTTGATGTGCGGAAAGGCTACGTACCCGTCGGCATCGGCATCGGGATGTCCCGGCATGTAGCGGCGTTCCGGGTCGCTCGTGTCAGTCACGATTTCCGAGACCGCCACTCCGGAGCCATGCAGTTGGGCATCGAAAACCGATGCGAATGGCGAAGAGACGTCGGTGCTTTCGAAGACCGCGTCTTTTCGGCGGTACGGCCCGCCATCGGGGGTTCGGGTGGTTTCCGCGTTGGCCAGGTTCTCGACCAGTAACTCCGCCCGGGCGCGCTGCGCGGCCATTCCCGAAGCGCCCACCGATATTGCGGAAAACAGGCTCACGAGCCTTGGCCCTCCTTGATGGCCGAGCGGACTTGCTGTATCTCGCTCCTAAGCAAATTGGTGGCGACGCTGAAGCGCAGGGCATTCTCCGCCAGAAGCCGGGACTCGCGGTCCAGGCTGACGTTGTTACCATCGTTCTTGGTGGGCAGGCCGGATACTTCCGTGACCCGCGGCGCCCCGCCTATCGCGCTCCGGAATTCGGTCTGAAAGTCGATGTCCTGTGTCTGGTAACCCGGCGTATCCACATTGGCGATGTTCGAGGCCACCAGTTTCTGCCGGGCACTCAGCAGATCCATGTACCTCTCCAGTTGTGTGGCTACCCCATCCAGCATGGCACGGAACGTTGATGCATCTGTGTGACCAAACTGCAATGGATTTGGAATCAACACTTATCCCGCAGCGCGCGGCATGCCTTCGCCTCCCGGTGGCAGTTTCTTGCCGCCAACTCAAGGATCGTTGACCAGAAGGTCGCATTCTTCCCTATGCGCTTTTTGCATTGCAGGAACCCCTATTTGCGGGTAGACGCTTCTAAGGCCTTTACTGCTACTATACTTGCCGAGGGTACTATCCGTGGGGATACCCCGAAGGTAGCGTCGGTCTATCTAACAGATAAATGACTCAGGTCTAGCCCCAAGGAACTGCGGAAATAGGCTAAATGGCGGGCGCACTTAAGGGGCGCCGAGCCGGAGCGAAGCAGTTGCCTGGGCAACGGCCAAATGTGGGAGTTAATCCGAGCCGTGGAGTTACCACAAACTTATCAAGTCGAACCCGGCATTTGTCCGGAGGGCGCTATGTCCGACCAGTCCTGGCCGGGCCTGGTGCAGCGAATTCGTGCCGAGGATCCTACCGGAATGGAGGATCTCTACCGCGTCTTCTCGAAGGGAATTCGATTCCACTTGTACCGCCATTTCGGCCCTCAAGATCTCGACGATAAGGTGCACGATGCATTCCTGGTAATCGTTCAGGCGATCCGCCGCGGCGATGTGCGGGAGCCGGAGCGGCTAATGGGATATGTGCGCACCGTGGTCCGCAGGCAGGTTGCGGCACACATTCAAAGCGTGGTGGACGCGCGCCGCAATTACACGGAGTTGGACCTGGGCATTTCGCTGCGCGACATGAAGCCCAATCCCGAAAACGCCGTGATTCGGCGCGAGAACATGGAACTGGCGCTGCGCATTCTGAACGGAATCCCCCGGCGGGACCGCGAGGTGCTGACGCGCTTCTACCTGAGGGAGCAGACGCCGCGGGAGATCTGCGGCGAACTGGACCTGACCGAGACGCAGTTCCGCCTCATCAAATCCCGCGCCAAGGCGCGTTTCGGGCAGTTGGGGAAACGCTGTCTGTCCCGCCGCGGTGCGGCCGGGGAACGGGCCGAGGTCTCCGACGGGGACGCCGAAGACCAGGAACAGGCCCAGACGCCGATGACGGCATCCTGAAAACAAAAGACTTATTCCCGCCCTACGGTGTTTCCCTGGGGGCCACGGCGGCCCCAGGCGCCGCAATACTATCCAAATGCAGTATGAATATCCAGGAGAGATTCCCGCGGCTTCCCGCACTTCCTTTGGCGAGACGCATGGGCGACAATTGGAGTCGCAGAGGAAAGACGATGGGAGACAAAGCAGTTCATCACATGGATGCCGAAGAGATCGAGAGGTACTCGCTGGGTGATCTTCCGGAGCGCGAGGCCGCTCCGTTTGACGAGCACCTGCTGATCTGCGGCCTGTGCCGGACGAAGGTGGAAGCCAGCGACGCCTACCTTGCCGCCATGCGCGGCGCGGCGAGCCTGGTCCGCCAAGCCGAGCGGCAGACGGCGGGACGCCAACCGGGCGTCAAGACGCGGGCGGCCGGCGGCGCGTAGGCACCATCGAGCGGCGCCGCGCGAGTATTTCCGCCGGCACCAGTTCCGGGCCCACCGCGCCATTCCGGTCTCGCACCCCCGCCACGCGGTAAAATCTGTAGCACCATGCGAAAACTCCGTTGGGGCGTACTGGGTGTAGCCAAGATCGCCACCGCCAAAGTGATTCCCGCCATGCGGCGCGGCGAGCTCACCGAGATTACCGCCATTGCTTCCCGCCAAAGTGATCGCGCCGAGCAGGCCGCACTCTCGCTCGGCATCGCCAAGGCCTATGGGTCGTACGAGGAGATGCTGGCGGACCCGGATATCGACGCGGTTTACAATCCGCTGCCGAATCACCTGCACGTCCCCTGGTCTATCCGCGCGGCCGAAGCCGGCAAGCACGTGCTTTGCGAGAAGCCCATCGGCATGAACGCGCGGGAGGTCCGCGACCTGATCGCCGCCCGCGACCGCACCGGCGTCGCCATTGGCGAGGCGTTCATGGTGCAGGTGCATCCGCAGTGGGAGCGCGCCGTGGAGCTGGTGCGCGGCGGGCGCATCGGCAAGCTGCGCTCCATGGTGGGGACGTTTGGCTACTTCAACGCCAGCCCGGAGAATATCCGCAACATCCCGCAATTCGGCGGCGGCGCGCTGATGGACATCGGCTGCTATCCTATTAAGACCTCGCGCATGATCTTCGGCGAGGAGCCGCGGCGCGTGTCCGCCACCATGCTGCGCGACCCGGTGATGGGCACGGACATGCTGACCTCGGCCGTGCTGGACTACCCTTCCGGGCAGTGCATCTTCACCTGCTCCACGCGGATCGTGCCCAACCAGAGCGTGCGCGTTTACGGCACCGAAGGCCTGATCGATTTCGAAATTCCCTTCAACGCCGTGCCGGGCCGCGTGTCGCGGATCCGCATCGACGATGGCAGCGACATCACCGGCGCCGCCGCCCGGGTGGAAGAATTCGCCGCCTGCGATCAGTACACGCTGCAAGGCGACCGCTTCTCGCGCGCCGTCCTGGATGGCGTGCCGCCGCCGGTGCCCCTGGAGGATTCGCTACGCAACATGGCCGTGATCGACGCCGTGATGCGCGCCGCGGAAAGCGGCCAGTGGGAGGCGCCGCGCTGTGAGTAGCCGGCCTCCGCTGGCCATGGTGACCGGCGCATCGGCGGGCATCGGCGCGGCCTTCGCGCGGCGGTTGAGCCGCAACGGGTACCGGCTGATCCTGGTGGCGCGGCGCGCGGGTCTGCTGGAAGATCTGGCGCGTGAACTGGGCAATGCCGAAACGCTGGCGGCCGACCTGACGGTGGAAGAAGATCTGCGGCGCGTGGAGGCGCGCATCGAGGCCGCGGAGCTGGACCTGCTGGTCAACAACGCCGGCTTCGGTCTGGCGGGCCGCTTCTTCGAAACGCCCGTCGAGGGCCACACGCGTATGCATCAGCTTCACGTAATGGCCACCATGCGCCTCTCGCATGCCGCCCTGCGGAGGATGACGGCCCGCGGCCGGGGCGGGTTGATCAATGTGTCCTCGGTGGCGTCGTTCCTGCAAAGCCCCGGTTCGGTGAGTTACTGCGCCACCAAGGCGTGGATCACCAGCTTCACCGAAGGGCTGCATATGGACCTGCTCAACGCGGGCTCGCCGGTACGAGTGCAGGCCCTTTGCCCGGGCTTCACGTACTCGGAATTCCACGACGTGATGGGCATGGACCGCAAGCGCATTCCCAAGCCGCTCTGGTGGAAGGCCGAAGACGTTGTGGCGGCCTCGCTGCGGGGCCTCGCCAAGGGGAAGGTCATCGTGATTCCGGGGCTGTTCTACCGGGCGCTGGTGCGGGTGCTGCGTTGGGTACCGCGTTTCGCGTTCTACCGCCTGGCAGGAGCGTACGGGCGGCGCACGCGGCGCATCCAGCCTGCCGGAAAGTGATTTTCCGCACGCAACGGCCGGCCTGGCGGAGGGCTTATACTGTGGGTGAAAGTGCCGATCGAGGAGACATGGAAGCATGACATTGCAATGGCCGGTTGTCAGGGGAGACGTCGAAAAGCACTTCCACGGGTTGTCCGGGAACACGGACCTGGTTGGAAACGCTCTCAGCTTGCTTGGTGAGTGGCTTTCCGATCCGATATGCGAGCACCTGCGCCCCTCGATCCTGGCGCACATCGAGCATGGGCAGTTCCCGCTGCTGCTGGATTCGTTCTATCAACTGATCCCCTTCGGGACTGGCGGGCGGCGCGGCCGGGTGGGATATGGCCCGAACCGCATCAATGACGTTACGGTCGCGCAATCGGTCCAGGGCCACTGCAATTACCTCCACGCGAAGAAGGTCACGGCGGCTAAGATCGTGGTCGCTTGCGACACCCGCTTCTTTGCCGACTTATCGCAGACATACCAGTTTCTCGGTCCGAAGCATCCGCTGCTCGACCTGACTTCCAGGGCACTGGCAAGTATCGCCACCGAGATCTATGCCGCCAACGGGTTCCAGGTGTTCTTGTACCTTCCCGATCCGGGCGCGCGCTATCTCTCCACGCCCGAACTGTCCTTCGCCATACGGTTCCTGGGCGCCGCCGGGGGGATCAATGTTAGCGCCTCGCATAACCACCCGGACGACAACGGTTTCAAGTTCTATAACACCCAGGCCGCACAGGATATCCCGCCCACCGATCAGGAATTGACGACCTACATGCAAGGTATCAAGGAGATCCGGCGCATGCCGCTGGCCAAGGCGATCGCGGGCGGGTTGGCGCGGGAGATGCCAGCGGAAGTCCACCCCGCTTATCTCGGCACCAACCTGGCTTTGCCGCGGGGCAAACACCGCGCGGGATATGTCGTCGGGTACACGCCACTGTGCGGCACGGGGGACGGGACGGTTGGCGACGTGCTGCGGGCAGCCGGGTACGATGTCCGGCTGTACGGCCCGCAAGCCAATTTCGACGGCACCTTTGCTTCGATCCCCTTCCGCCTGCCCAATCCGGAAGTGCCGGAATCCTCGCAGCCGGCTTTGCCTTTCGCCAAGGAACAGGGCGCGGACCTGTTGCTTTGTACCGACCCCGACGCCGACCGGATCGGAGTGTACGCGCAGAGCAAAAACGGCCAGTGGAGATATTTCACCGGGAACGAAATCGCCGCGGTGCTGGCCTATTACCTGCTCGTGGACAAGGAGCGCGGGCCGAAGCGGACTGGGTTTGTCATCAAGACCCTGGTTACCACGCGGCTACTCGATGCCATAGCGGCCAAGGCCGGCAGCCCCATAGTAGCGGACTTACTGGTCGGGTTCAAGTACATAGCCGATGTCCTTCACTGCCTGGAGCGCGATGGCCACTACAAGGAGCTGAAAGCCAAGCCTCAGGACCTGGTCGTGGCGGCGGAAGAAAGTCATGGCGTGCTGCTGACGCCCGCAATCCGCGATAAGGACGCCGCCGGGGGCGCACTTATGCTGTGCGACCTTATGTCGGCGCTGCGGCAGGAGGGCAAGTACTTACCCGACTATCTTGCCACGATCATGGCAGAGTGCGGCAATTATCGGAACGTGGCGCGCTCCATCGTCATGCGCGGCATCCGGGGAAGCGAGTTACTTTCACGAATGATGAAGTCCCTGCGTGACGATCCGCCTTCGGCATTCGCCCAGGCGCCCGTTCGTGCCATGTCCGATTACCTCTCGTCCGAGTTCGGACCGATCCGCAGCGATACGGACACGCAATCGCGCAATCTCCTGGCGTTCCGGCTGGACGATGCGCAGATCGTCATCCGGCCTTCCGGCACCGAGCCGAAGGTCAAGGTTTACGTGGACTTCCTGGGCAAGGGCGGCGGGACGGAGGCCGAACGTACCGAAGCCAACAGGGCGGCCCAGCGGTTCGCCACCGGCGTCGTCAATGACTGCACCAGCCGCATCGGAATTACTGTTTCGGAGAGCGCCAGCCGCTTGCCGGACTACATAGACCTGGATCTGAAGGTCGAGTTCGACACCGCCTTCCGGCGCGATCTTCAGGCGGCCGCTGGCACGCTCAAAGGCCTCGACGACGCGGCCAAGCTGGACTGGCTTCGCAAGCGTTTGGCGCCTTGCGCGGCAGGGTCCGATCCGCTCGATGCGGTGCGATCCGCGGTGGATGGCTTATGCAACGAGCTTGGCATCGAGGACCTCAGGCAGGCCCTGGCGGCGAAAAAGGGCGTCTGACACTATTTTCTTTTTCCAGTAGTTTCTTTGCCACCTCGGCGGTGTTGGCGTGGATGGTGACCGTGTCCTCCACGTTTACCGCGTAACCGCCAGCCAGCACGATGGCCACGGGAATGTGCTGGTTCATAGCGGTGCGCATCACCAGGCGGTCGCGCTCCATCAGGCCTTCGAGAGTCAGCGAGAGCCCGCCTAACTGGTCCTCGAAGTAAGGGTCGGCGCCGGCAAGATACATCACTAACTCTGGATGAAACATGGATAGCGCGGCGCGGTAACCATTGCCCAGGCGGTTCATATACTCGCCATCGCCCACGCCATCGGCCAAGTGAATGTCCAGGCTGGAGGGCGGTTTCTGAGTCGGGTAGTTATTGAACTGGTGAATGGAGAGCGTGAACACGGTTGGGTCGCCGGCGAAGATGGCGGCGGTGCCGTTGCCGTGGTGAACGTCGCAATCGACCACCATGGCGCGCTGGATCAGGCCGTCGCGCTGCAGGCGGCGGATGGCCACGGCCACGTCATTGATGGCGCAGAAGCCTTCGCCGTGATCCGGAAATCCGTGATGGAATCCGCCGCCCAGGTTGAATCCCAGGCCCGTTTCCAGGGCATGGCGCGCCGCCAGAGTAGTGCCGCCGGCCGCCAGCCAGAAGGCCTCCACCGTCTGCCGCGAGTAGGGGATCTCCAGTTGCAGAATCTCCTGGTAGCTGATGGTGCCGTCGCGCAGCTTGCCCACCCACTCCGGCGTGTGGACCAGCAGCAGATCTTCGTCGGTGGCGGGTTCGGGGGCGACGAAGTCCTCCTTCCCGGCGAAGCGCGTCCACAGCATGCGGTCGTGCAGCCACTTGTATTTCTTCGAGGGGAAGACGTGATCGCCCAGCAGGTTCAGATCGTACCGCTCGGTGTAAACCAGGCGCATCGGAAGCATGGCATTACACCGTCTCCGATTGCAGCGCGGTGACCACGGCCACGTTGTAGATGTCTTCGGCCGAGCATCCCCGCGACAGATCGTTGGCCGGCTTGGCCAGCCCTTGCAGAAACGGTCCGATGGACATGGCCCCGCCCAACCGCTCCACCAGTTTGTAACCGATGTTGGCCGACGCCAGGTCCGGAAACACCAGCGTATTGGCGCGTCCCGCCACCTTCGAGCCGGGCGCCTTTGACTGGCCAACCGCGAGCGAAACCGCTGCGTCGGCTTGCAGTTCGCCATCCACGTTGAGGCCGGGCGCGCGCTCTTTCACGATGCGGTAAGCCTCCACCACGCGGTCCACCGCCGGGTGCTTGCCGCTGCCTTTGGTGGAGAAACTGAGCATGGCCACGATGGGCTCGGTGTTCATCAGCACGCGCGTGCTTTCGGCCGTGGCGATGGCGATATCGGCAAGCTGGGTGGGCGTGGGATCGATCACCACGGCGCAATCGGCGAAAGCCATCAGGCCGTTGTGGCCCAGCGAGCGGTCTTGCAAGGCCATGATGAAGACGCTCGACACCAGGCGCGTGCGGGCGTGCGCACCAACCGAGTGCAGCGCGGCGCGGACCGTATCGGCAGTGCTGTTGGCGGCGCCGCCCACGCTGCCATCGGCGTCGCCCGCGCCCACCATCAGGGACGCGAAGTAGAGCGGCCCGCGCGCGATCTCCGCGGCTTCCACCTGGGTGACGCCCTTGGCGCGGCGCCGCTCGTAATAGAGCGCCGCGTACTTGGCGGAGTTCGGAGAAGTGGCTGGGTCGACGAAGGTGACGCCATCGGGCGCGTTGGCCGGCCGGGGGCCGATCAACACCGGTTTGACCACACCTTCGCGCGCCAACCGGGCGGCGGCTTCCAGCACGCGCTTGTCCGCGCCCTCGGGGAAGGCGATGGTCTTGCGGTGCCGGCGGGCCCGTTCGAAGAGGCCCGACATGAACGCGCGCGCGGATTCCGGAGTGGCAGCCATCGACTTACGAGTCTAGCAGCGTTTTGGGGGGTGCTGGCTGACGGAGGGGTCATGGCCGCCCGCCGCGCCGCGAGTTATGCTGGGGACAAGCCAGATGAGCGAGTCAAACTCGAAGTTTCAGGACCTGCAACAGCTTCCCCAATTCCCGGCGATCGCCACCAAGGTTCTCCGGGTACTGTCGCATGACGAGATCACCGCCCGCGAGATCGCCGATTTCATTCGCGCGGACGCGGCGCTCGCTTCCGGGCTACTGTCGCTGGCCAACTCATCCTTGTACCACCGCAGCTCGCATATCAACAGCCTGCAACAGGCTCTGACCATGCTCGGGATGGACGAGTTGAAGCGCTTCATCGTGACCTTCTCCACCAAGGCGTGTTTTCAGACGGCCATGCGCCTGGACGTTTTGCGCGCCATCTGGCGCCACTCGCTGGCCTGCGCCCTGGTTTGCGAGGAGCTGGCGGTGGCGTGTTCGCCGCAGCAGAGCAGCGGCGACCAGGCCTACACCGCGGGCCTGCTGCACAACATCGGCCGCCTGGGATTGTTCGTGGTGCATCCCCAGCAGTATGCCGACCTGCTGACAGGCGCGGCTCAGGGCGCCGACCTGCTCGCGCTCGAACGCGAGGCTTTTGGCGTGAACCACTGCGAGGCCGGCCGCTGGCTGGCCGAGCGATGGGGATTGCCGGACGAGGTCCGCGCGGCCGCCGCCGAGCACCACAATCCGCTCTCGTTCGGCGAATTCACCCTACAGGACCTGGTGCGCGTGGGCGTGCTGCTGACCAACACGTTGGGCTTCGATGTTACGGCGGCGCGGCGGCCGCTCAGCATGCAGCAGATCCGCGCGTCGCTGCCGCAGGTGGCGCAGTACCGCTTCGATCCCGAGCCCGATCTGATGAAACAGCGCATCAACGAGAAGCTGGACGCGTTCGACTGAGCGGGTCAGTTCCCTTTCTTGCGGAGGGAAACCCCGCCGTTGAAGGTGCGGATGTTCAGCTCGACGCCGCCGCCGTTGATGGTGCCGCGGACGGTGGCGCCGTTGTGCGTGTGGCCCTTTCCTTTCACGAGGCCGCCCTCCGGCGTCACTTCGAATTCGCTGAAGACAGCTCCGCGGTCGCTGCGGACCGTGAGGTTGGCCTTGAAGTCGGGCGGGAAAGTTAGGTCCACCGCGCCGTTGAAAGCGCTGAATGCCAGCGGCTTGGCGGGGTCGACGCGGTCCATCGCCACCTTGATGGGCCCGCTCTGCGAGTAGGCGGTGGCCGTGCCCGAAATGCCGGTCAGGGTGACGTGCCCGTTGAGCGTATGGACGTCCACCTCGCCGTGTACGCCTTCCACGTTGATTGCGCCCGAGAGAGTGTGCAGACGCAGCGATATGTCGGTGGGAACGGTGATGACCAGATTTCCGTTGTTGGAGGGGTGATTGTGGACGGTAATCACGCCCTCCTCTTCGGTCACCTCCAGGCCGCCCGGCGTAGGCCCGATGCGGTGCATTCCGGCGGGCGCGTCGGCGGGATCGCGCGGGGAGCCGCCCTCCACGATCACGTCCGTACCGCCGTAAGCCTTCACTGTGATAGCGCCGTTCATGGTGCTGCAGTTCACCAGCCGCGGGTGCGACCCGTCGTGGGCGGGCACTACGATGCGGCCGCCGCTGGGATCGCTCCCGAAGGCGAGCGCGCAGAAAGCGAGTGCGAGAGTTATCGAGGCCAGGATTGGTTTCATGATGGTGGGTTCCTTTTTCTAAGATCTATCGTTGCTACTGCGTGATTTGGTGCCTTCGCCGGGCCGCTCGCTTACGCTCGCGGTTCCGTGTGTCCCGCCCCAGAACCGCGAGCGTAAGCGAGCGGCCCGAGGCGCTAGCCAGCCTTCGAGTGCAGGCGAACCGCGCCGTTCAAGGTGTGGATCGACAGCTCCGGCCCGCCCTTCCCGGCGCGAACCCTCATGTTGCCGCCCCGCCGGTAGACGAACCGCCCGCCCGCGCCCGCGACGGTGGTCACGTCGAAATCGGCGAACAGGCCGCCGTTCAGCGTGTGCAACGCCAGCTCCACGTCCGGCGTGGAATGGAAGTACATATCGATAGCCCCGTTCAGCGTATGGAAGGTGGACGCCTTCGCCGGATTGCGGCTGAATGCGACCTTCACGCCGCCGTTCAGAGTGTGGACCGAGCCGCTGCCGCCGATCTCCTCCATCTCGATACCACCGTTGAGGGAGTGAAGCTGAAAATCGCCGCTCGAGTTCTTCACCTGGATGGCGCTGTTCAGCGTGTGCAACTCCAGCGCGGCGCCGGAGGGGGCCTGGATCTCGCAGTCGAAGACCACGCGGTATCCGCGTTCTTCGTCGCTACCGTGCCAGCGGAACGGGCCGTCGGCATAGAGCTTCACGGCGTTGCCCTGCTGCGTCATCTCGAACTTGACGTCCTTCTTGGCATCCGCCATGGCCTCCTTCGACCGGGCGAAAATGTGCTTCCGCACCTTCACCACGATCTGGGCGCCCGCCGTTCCCGTCACATGTATGTAGCCGCGGAGTGTGTCGACGGTCAGCCTGGCAACATTGTCCCCGGCCGCCACCTGAAACGTGCGGTCGATGGTTTCCCGCTCGTCGAGTTCCCAATGCCTCTCCGCGGCACGGGCCTGAGCCAGCACCGGCAGAAGCAGCAGCGATAGCGCGATTCGTCGTTTCATTTCGATACCTCCAGTTTTCGTACACCCGCGGCAGCCCACTCGCGCACCGCTTCATCGGCCTGCGCGTCCCGCACCAGCCGGCGCAGCGCGGGGACCGCATCGGTGCCGTTGGCCCGCACCAGCACGTCGACGATGGCCGTCTCGACCAGCGGCGAATCCTGCAACGGCAGGGCGTCGGCCAGCGCCCGCCGGATCTCCGCGTCGCCCGCCAATTTCTCCAGCGCGTCGATGGCGGCCAGCCGCACGTTGACGTTGGCGTCGCGATTCAGGGCGTAAAGCAACGCCTGCTCGATGGGCTGGCCGGGCCGCGTCATCTGGCTGCCATACGTCGCGCCATGGATGCGCGAACTGGGCGATTCGTCGCGCAGCATGGAAAGCGCCACCAACTGGCGCAGGTTGTCCACTTGCCCTTGGAGGTGCGCGATCTCCGGACTGGCCGCGCGCCCCCGCTCCAGGTAATGCCCGCCGAGGCCGCCAGCCAACAGCAGCGCCACCGCCAGCGCGGTCTGCCACACGGCGCGTGCCGCCCACCAGCCCAGCCCGCGCGGCCGCTCCATGCCCGCGCGATACGCCTCCAGCACTTCCAGGAAGCGCCTCCGCGCGGCCGGGTCGGGCTCGGCCTCCGGCAGCGATTCGAGGCCGCTCCACACCGCTCCCAACTCCGACACCTCGCAACTGCACGCGTGACAGGCCGCCATGTGGTCCAACAGCGCGGCGCGCTCGCCGCCCGCCAGGCTGCCCGCCAGATACTCCGGAATCCGCTCGCGGAACCGTTCGCAACTCATGATGCCCGTTCTCCATTCAGCGCGAAAAACCGTTCGCTCAAATCGCGCAGCGCCCGGTACACCCGCACCTTGACCGTCCCCACCTCGCATTTCAGGACCGAGGCGATCTCGCCGTGACTCAACTCCATGTAGCGGCTCATTACCAGCACTTCCCTCTTGTCCGGCGGCAGGGCGGCCAGCGCGCGCCGCAGCAGCACGGCCTCCTGATTCCGCTGCGCCTGCCGGTCGGGCAGCACGCCCGGCCCGCGGATTTCCGCCGCCGCCGCGCCCTCCGGCATGGGGACCTCGCCCCGGTTGCGGCCCGCCGAGTCCCGGTAAACGTTGCGCCCCACCTGGAACAGCCAAACGCGGAACGGGCTCTGGGCTTGGTAGGTATGGCGGTACTTCAAAACGCGGTAGAAGGCCTCCTGCACCAGGTCCTCGCTGGCCGTGCGGTTGCCGGTCAGGTGGAGGAAGAACCGGAACAGGGCGCGGTGATGACGGTCAAAAAGCCGCGCGAGCTGCCCGACGTCGCCCGCCCGGACCGCCAGCATGATTTGTTCGTCTTCCACGTCGATTCGGTCTACATATAGGAATACTGGCGGGAGGGGAAAAGGTTACGGGGAAAAGGAATGCGGGCGGTCGTGGCGCACGGGGACGCGACGGGCGCTTGACGGGACGGAGTTTGGTATATCCCACGGGATTGCCCTACAATGAAGATTGTGAGGACGCGAAAAACCGCTGCGAAAAGAGGCCGCACCCTCTATATCAAGAATCCCGCCGCCCACCGTTTGGCCGAGCAGGTAGGCAATCGCATGGGTGTGACCCTCAGCGATGCCGTTGTCGCCGCCCTGGAGGAATGGCTCCGCAAGGCAGACCGGCCCCTCAACCGGGCGAAGGTGGATGCGCTCTGCGCCAGGATCGCCGCGCTTCCGGTCCTGGACGCCCGATCGGCGGACGAGATTCTCGGGTACGACGCGTTTGGGATTCCGGGCTGATGGTCATCGACACATCGGCGCTGGTCGCGATCTCGCTCGGGGAGCCAGCCCGCAAGCGGATGCTCGACGCTTTGGAAACGGCGGCAGACCGCGTCCTCTCGTCGGTCTCGCTCCTGGAAGCCGGCATGGTTCTCCGGTCGCGGCTGGGCGAGAACGCCATCGCCCTGCTGAACCAACTGGTTGAGGAACTGGTAACCGAAGTGGTGCCGTTCGACGAAGCTCAGGCGAGGCTGGCCATCGCGGCGTTTGGGCGCTTCGGAAAAGGAATGGGGCACCGGGCACAGCTCAACTTCGGGGACTGTGCCGTCTACGCGCTAGCTGTGTCGCGCGGCGAGCCGGTGCTGGCCACCGGCAACGATTTCGCGGCGACGGACGGGGCTTGCTGGCGGAAGTAGCTGACGGCCACCCTCTTGCGCTCAAGCAGGCGACCGTCCCGGTTGTGCAAAACTGGAGGTTCTCGGGCTTGGCGGCCACAAATGCCCCCTACTATAGAGGTCAAATCGGTCGACGACGTCATACGGCGCCAGCGCGAAGGAACGGCGCACCAGGTGCTCGCCCACTTCGCGAACCGCCTGCCAGATGTTCGCCTGCTGTGTCTCTTCGACGATGCGGACTGGCCAGCTTACCGGAATGCCGCCGGGATGGAAGCGGCCCGGAGCGAATACGTTAGGAGAGACGGTCCCCAGGCGAACTGGCAGGAGGCTTGCGCCTATATCGAACGGCTTCCGGACTTTGACCACCTCATCTATCTGCGCGGGAGCACCTGCTTACACGAGTTGGGCTTAGCAATGGCCTTCGCCCACGAACTGCAGCACGTCGTTCAATGTGGTGACACGCCCAGACTTTACCGTGAGAACTCCCTGGCGGACACGACCCTGCAACGGCTCACGATGCCGGAGGTTGAGGCCCTCGGACTAAGAGCCTGCGACATTCCGTACGAGCGCGAAGCCAGGATTGTCGCCAAACGAGTCGCCGAATACCTGTTCGGAGCGGAAAACGTACGGCGGTACATCGCCGCGAAACGGGACGAGTTCGTAACGCAGCAGGACGCCGCCGACTGGGACTGCGTCCTTGGGCTCGACTCGTCCGATCCGTACGACTTGGCCGCTGAGACCAAGCGGTTCTTCCCACGGCTGCGGAGCTGCAGACGGGCGCTTGAGCGCGAGCTGGCCGGCGATCCGAATTTCGAAGGAATCGATCTCGACGCGCTGCTCCGAGGGGATTGACTTCAGCATTCGCTCCGGCGGGAAGCACCGTCGTCCACGGCACAGACGGCGGCTCGGTGCAGCAGTCCCTTTACTTGACTCTAGTCGCCGTTTCCGCCCCGCCCCAGCGTTTTCAATAACTTGCGGTCATTTTTCGTTACCAGAGTCTAGTAAAAGTCTAGCCGCGGCCGATGCGCCTGCGCTCCGCCGCGCCCCGGCTCTCCATCTCCGTCAGTAGCAACTCGGCCGGCAATCCCAGCTCCGCCAGCCGCGCGGCGATGCGGTGCATGGTCTTCTCGATGGGCGCCGCCGGGTCCAGCACCATCAGCACCGATGGCCCCGCGCCGCTCAGCACCGCGCCCAGCACGCCTCTCTTTTCCGCCGCCAGTTCGCGTAGCGGGCCGAGCAGCGGACACAGCGGGCCGCGGTACGGCTCGTGGAAACGGTCGCGCAGGGCGTGGCGCAGCAACTCGGGATTGCCCTCCACCAGGGCGGCCGCCAGCAGCATGGCGTGCTGCACGTTGGCCACGGCGTCGGCGCGCGGGTAGCAATCCGGCAGCACGGCGCGCGACCGCTCCGTCAGCAGCGTTTCGCTCGGTACCGCCAGCAACAGCGGCCACTTGGGGCGCACGCGCACGCGCAACCGCAGCGCGCCCTGGGGATGCACCAGCGCCACGCCGCCCAGCCAGCAGGCGGCGGCGTTGTCGTGATGCCGCTCGCGGCCGGCCGCTTCGGCCAGGATGCGGTCGTCCCTCCACTTCAATCCGCCGAAATGCACCGCAAGGGAGATGGCCGCCAGGCGCGCGGCGGCGCTCGATCCGGTGCCGCGGCCGATCGGCATGTCGTTCGATATCGTCAGCGCCAACGGCGCCGGCGTGCGGCCCTCGGCGTCCAGCACCTCGCGATACGTCGCCAGAATGAGGTTCGGCTCCACGCACCCGCAGGTTTCGGCGTCGCGGCCGGTGGCGGCGATGGAGTACTCCGGCGCAACCGCGGCGCGCAGCCGCAGGTGCAGGCGCAGGGCAATGGCCGCGGAATCGAACGCCGGGCCGAGATTAGCGGAGGTCGCCGGGAGGGTGATGGCAAAGGGCGGCGGGGTCTTCGCCATCGATCACATCCCCATCCGGTTCAGCAGGTCGATGACCGCGGCCGGATCGGCGTCCAGCAGCACCGGCGGTTTGCGCAGCGATTGATCGGCGGCGGCCGCGTCGCGGTGGAAGTCCATGGTGTACTCGGGGTCCTTGAGGCAGTGGCCGGTGAGCACCAGCACCACCGATTCGCCGCGCTTCACGAAGCCGCTGCGCACCAGGTTTTTCAGGCCGGCCAGCGTCACGGCCGAGGCCGGCTCGCAGCCCACGCCATCGGAGCCGATCTCGGCCTTGGCCACGGCGATCTCCTCTTCCGAAACGTCCTCGCACGCGCCGCCGGTCTCGCGCAGCACGGCCACGGCCTTCTTCCACGACGCCGGGTTGCCGATACGTATGGCGGTGGCGCGGGTTTCGGCGCGCACCGGTTCGATGCGCTCGCCCGCGAATTCCTTCATGCTGCGCACCAGCGGATTGGCGCCGCGCGCCTGAATGATGCTGACGCGCGGCAGACGGCGGATCAGCCCTAGCGCCAGCATTTCGCGGAAGCCCTTGCCCAGCGCCGACGAATTGCCCAGGTTGCCTCCCGGCACGATCACGTGGTCGGGCGGTTCCCACCCAAGCTGCTCCATCATCTCGTACGCGGTGGTCTTCTGGCCTTCCAGGCGGTAGGGGTTCACGGAGTTGAGCAGGTACAGCGGGAAGCTGCGGATCACGTCGCCCAGCACGCGCACGCAGCCATCGAAATCGGTCTTCACCTGGCAGGTGTAGGCGGCGTAATCCATGGATTGCGAAAGCTTGCCCCAGGCGATCTTGCCCTCGGGGATGAGCACCAGCGCGCGCATTCCGGCATGCGCCGCGTAAGCCGCCATGGAAGCCGAGGTGTTGCCGGTGGAAGCGCAGCCCACCCATCGGAACCCGCCCACGCGCGCCATGGAGAGCGCCGTGGTCATGCCCGTATCCTTGAAGGACCCGGTGGGATTCATGCCCTGGTGCTTAGCGAAAAGCGCGTCCACGCCGGCCACTTTCGCGCAGCGCGCCAGCGGATAGATGGGCGTGTTGCCCTCGCGCAGGGTGACCGCCGCGGCACCGGAAGGCAGGATCGGTAGCGCTTCGCGGAAGCGCCACACGCCGCTGAGATCGATGGGCGCCGGCGATAGCTTGCGGGCGTGCCACAGGCTCTTGAGCACGGCGGGGTCCGGCGCGCCCTGGCTCCGGTAGGCGATTTCGATGCGGTCGCCGCAGGCGGGACAGGCGAAATCCTCTGTGGGCGCGCTGACATCGGCGTCGCAGCCAATGCAGCGCAGGTAAGGGACGCCGATGGTGGCGCCGGGTGCTTCGGTGACTCCGGCTTCCGCCGGCATTTTCGTGTTCATCGTATTCTGAGAGAGAAAACCACCCGCGGCCGAGTTGCTTGGTCGTGGAACTTCTATCATACTAGCGATGCGGGTGCGGGACGAAATGCGGCGCGGCAGCGCGGCGGGGGCGGCGCGCGGGGCAAATGGTGGCCAGCTCGGCGATCCGTAGGTGGTCGGTGCGCTCCACGTCTATCTCGCGGAACTTTCGGTACGCTGCCACGCCAGTTTGCGCCAAGCCCAGGTCGGCCCCACAAGGGCGTCAAGGCCCTGTTACCATTGAGTTGTGAGTGGTCCATCTTCGATCGCCGAGCGGGCCGCCGAATCATCGCCATACGTGGCGGTGGAAAAGCGAGGTCGAGCGACCCCACGGGCCGTAGATGCAAGCACTTGCGACTGTGGGAGCCGATCCTTTTCAACACATTTTTTTGCTTTCCCACAGGATTTCCGATCTCCTCGGCACAGGTTTTCCACGGTCCCTCGGTCTAGAATTACTTGTCACCCGATTTACGCCATGCCGAAGCAGAAGGGCTCAGCACTCATCTACCAATTTCCGCTGCCCCTCGACTCACCGGAGTCGGCGTCCGAAACGCCGCTTGTTGTCGGATTGCCCGGCGATAGCGCATCCGCAATCAACCTCTCATCAGAGAAGCCGCTTACGGAGGTCGTCATATCGGGAAGCTTCCGGAAGGACAATGAGGGCCTGAAACGCGCCTACGAAGAACTGCTAGACCTCGGCTGCCACATTCTTTCGCCTGCGAACGTCCGGGTTGCCACCGAGACGGATGGTTTCGTTTTCATGGAGGGTGAGGAACGGCAACTTCCCGAGGATATCGAAATTCGACACCTCAACGCCATACAGGAAGCGCAGTTCGTCTGGCTGCACGCCCCGTCCGGGTATGTCGGCACCAGCGCGGCCCTAGAGGTGGGGTTTGCTCACGCAGTTGGCATTCCAGTGTACTCAAGCACACAGGTTTCGGATCCGGTTCTTGGATCATTTGTCCGACGCGCGCTGTCGCCACGCGACGTGGTGAATGCGGTCCTCAGCCAGGACTCGCGGGTCATCCCAAATCCTCTGGTCCACGCATTCCAGAAATACTACAGCAGAGCTGCTGTGCAGCGCGGCTACGCGAAGGAGAGCGCGCGCGATACTCTCCTCCTGATGGTTGAAGAGGTGGGCGAACTGGCTCGCGCAATCAGGAAGCGGGAAAAGCTTCAGCGGCACGGACAGGCCATCCGGGAGGATCCATCGCTGGAACTGGCTGACGTTTTCATTTACGTGGTCCACATGGCCAACGTGCTAGGCATAAACCTCTCGGATGTTGTGAGGCAGAAGGAACTTCTTAACATCGAGAAAATCGTCCGGCATTCGGCGGCAAAATGACCTTCGAGGAACTTGCGGCTCAGCGGCGGTTGCTTAAGGATTTCTGCGGCCGGCACGAATCCAGCCTCCTTGCCTTTCGGCGGAGCGATGGCTGCGGCTTCAGGATGAAGATGGATGAGGTGGATCTACCCGATGAACCCTGGCGGCATCTGACGAGCACCGCGACTTGCATTGACTCCTTGCTGGGCTGCCCACCGCGCTTTCTCGATCGATCCAAGCCGGAGGTGGATGCTAGAGGGTTCGCCGAGGATGCCATCAAACGGGCGCCTAACCGATGGCAATCCGAGGGGTCTGCCCACATTTACTGTAGGTGCCGAGCGCTCCCTCTGACGATCGAGTACCTGAGAGATTATAGCGACGTGCTTCCCATCCACGTCAGGCGGATCCTGCGCCAGTTGGAGAGCGACCCCAGTCGATTCGGAATCGGCGAAAAGGATGTCGGGGATGCAGTGGCCGCTGCGCCGCGAGCGGAGCGCGACTGGTATCCTCCCAACGCGTTTCACACCTACTGGACGCTGGAAACACTCAGCAAGCTTAAAGGCCGATTCAAGCAAGAGTACGACGCGCTTTCATTGGAGCTTCACCTCCCCTCAGTAATTGAGGGCATGCTCCTTTGGTCCCGGCGGACCCTCGGATACCAAGTCGCACTCCATGCGGCGGACTCCTCGTTTCTTGACTCAGACCAGCTTGCCTGGTCCCTAGCCGCACTGCTGAAGTTTGGCCAGGGCTTCCCCGAAGATTTGGGGGAGCAGGACTTCCTCCGCGAGGCGCTGAAGCAACTTTTTAAGACTCAGCTCCCAGTAGGAACTTGGCGGCACTACCGGTCGTTGTTTCATTACAGCAAGGCTGGTAATGCCTACTGCTTCGTGTTTGAGACCTTTAGTGTGCTCCTTGGGATCGCCCTCGACGGGACGGCGGGTCGCCAACTCTACAGGGACAGCTTGCTGCCCTACGTTGGCAAGCTGATAGATCTCTGGCGCTACGCGGTGTCGACGCGCGTGCCTCTTGACGCAAGCGACACCGCAGGATTATCTGCGGTTGGCTGGTCTTCAGGGCATCGTTTCGGTCAGACGCTCCCTGAAAGCTGGGCGACCGCCAGTGTGTTTGCATTCTGCCAGGCCCTGCGGCGCCTGCTCGGTGTTTGGACCCGCGAATCGGCGCGCAGCGAACTCAACCTCGTGAAGCCGGTTTTTGATGAGCCGACTGACGACGTCCTAAGCAAGCGGGGAGACACCTGGACTCAAGGGACACAGGTTGGGGTAACCGAGCGGCTCTACACGATGTTCATCAATCCCGTCCTCATGCGGGGGAAGGGAGATTCGCTCGAACCGGATGCGGAGATCATTCATAAACACCAGGCACGATCTGCGATTCTGTTCGGACCTCCGGGCACGAGCAAGACGACCCTCGCGAAGGCAGTCGCGAAGTCCATCGGTTGGGATTATGTCGAACTTCACGCCAGCCATTTTGTGAGCGAGGGACTGCAGAATGTCCAACGCAGAGCTGACGAGATATTCGGTAGGCTGATGGAGATTGACAGAGCCGTTGTGCTCTTCGACGAGATCGACGAACTGGTCCGGGAGCGTCTCGACGAGCACGATGCATTCGGGCGCTTTCTCACAACAAGCATGCTGCCGAAGCTCGCGGAGCTTTGGGAGCAACGGCGGATAATCTACTTTGTTGCCACTAACCACATCAAGTACTTTGACCGGGCAATTACCCGGAGCCAACGGTTTGACGCCTTGATCCTGGTCAGTCCTCCTTCGTACGAGACGAAGATGACTGGGCTCAGACAGATATTACAGAAGCCTGGATCCGAGTCTGTCCTCCGTGACCTTCCCGATTTCAAGAAACGGATGTGGGAAGCTCTCGAAAGAGCAGGTAAGTCGTCGGCATGTGAGGCTGATCGAAATGCTGCCCTCGAAGACAACGTCCTCGCCAAATTCGTGCTACTTCGCTGGGACCAACTTGACGAGCTTGCTTACCACCTCGGATCCGGTGCTGCTGCCGTGGACGAGGACGCGATCAAGGTTGCTCTCGGTCGCATAGCAGATCAGAAGCTCATGCGTCGCGCTCCGTACATCGAGTTCATGGAAGACTTGCAATATGCCAGGCGGGATTTCGACAAGGAACTTGTGTGGCGGGCCAACGGATTTGACGAAGAGATCCCACCGGTCGTGATCAAGCTCCAGGGCGCTTACTGGCTCGTGTTGCGGCACGCGGATGAGCCTCCGGCGACCCTCCAGGGGCGTCGCTTGAAAGAGCACGATGGGAAGTACGCGACTTACGCGCAAGCGGGTGCTGAGTAGTAGTTTCTTGAACACCGGACACAATCCCGCTTCCTGCCGTTTCCCCGGGGCCGTAACTGTTGCCGAGCACTCTTATTCGTAGCGCAGTACTTCCACCGGCGCGATGCGCGTGGCGGCGCGCGCGGGGTATATGGTGGCCAGGAAACTCACAAGGATGGCCAGCGCGGCAATCCACACGCCGTCCGTCCAGCGGGCGTCGAAGGGGACGAAACTGAAGGCGTAGACCGATTTTTCGAGCGGTATCAGCCGGTACTTATCGGCGAAGTGCGCGGCGGCGTAGCCCGCTGCCAGGCCTATGGCGCTGCCCACGATGCCGATCAGCACGCCCTGCAACATGAAGATCCGCCGGATCTGCTCGCGGCGCGCGCCCATTGACATCAGAATGGCGATGTCCTTGTACTTCTCCATCACCATCATCGTCAGCACGATGAGAATGTTCAGCGCGGCCACCAGAATAATCAGGCTGATGACGATAGCCGTCACGATGCGCTCCATCTTCATGGAGTTCAGCAGCGCGCGGTTCTTCTCCTGCCACGCCGTCGCCGTGTAGTGCGAGCCGATGGCCTTCGAGATTTCGGCGGCGATCTCGGGCGCGCGGTTCAGGTCGTCCACCTTCAGCTCGATCTGGTTGACCACGTCGTCGAGGCCCAGCACACGCTGAACGGCTTCGATGGAGGTGTAGGCCCACAGGTCGTCGATCTCGTAGAAGTCCGTTTCGAAAACGCCGGCGATGCGGAATTTGCGGATCGAGCCCTCCTGCGGTCCCATGGGCGTCAGCGGGCCTTCGTAGCTGACGACCGAGGCCACCGCCTTGAGCACCAGTCCGGTATCGTCTCGCAATTGCTTGCCGATGATCACGCCCGGCACTCTGGCGCCGGCATCGCGCAGCGGGGCGGCCGAGCCCTCCTGCAAGTGGCTGAGCGCGTCGCTGATGGCCAGCTCCGCGTCGATGTCCACGCCCTTCAACACGGCCTCCTTGGGACGGATGCCGCCCGCCATCAGCACCGGCGTGTAGAGCGATGGCGACACCGCGGTGACGTGCGGCATTTTGCGCAGGCGCGCGCACAACTCGCGCCAGCCGGAGATGCCGTCGCTGCCTTTCTCTTCGATATCGATGTGCGCCATGGCGCCCAGCAGGTTGCGCTGCAGGGTGTTGCGGAAGCCGTTGGTGACGGCGAGAGCGATCACCAGCGCCATCACCCCGGCCGCCACGCCCGCCACCGAGATGACCGTGATGATCGAGATGACGGCTTCTTTGCGGCGGGCGCGCAGGTAGCGCGCGGCCACGAAAAGCTCGAAGCGGGATTGGGTCAGGTTAAGCATGAAGGTTGGGCTCTGTACTGCCACCTGCCAGATTCTCCGCGTCTCGCAGAGGGTTTTATGTGGGGCGGGCTGTCAGCCTGCGGCCGATTGTCAATCGGCCCGGCGAGCGGAGCTCGCCTGCGCGGGAGATCAATTGTCCGCAACAAGCCTCTACAGCCCGCGGGGCAAGCGGACAGATCGGAAGGCGGGTTGACAACCCGCCGCAGGCTTACAGCCTGCCCCACATAACACCGGGAAGAACTGGGCAGGCAGCGGTGCTTATCCATCCAGCTCACGCATGCGGGCCACCAGGTCGATGGGGCCCTCGGGGCGCAGCAGCGGGAACAGAATCACGTCGCGAATGGTGCGCGAGCCGGTCAGCAGCATCACTAGGCGGTCGACGCCAATGCCCTCGCCGGCCGTGGGCGGCATGCCATAGGCCAGCGCGCGCACGTAGTCTTCGTCCATCTGGTGGGCTTCCTCGTCGCCGCGTTCGCGCATGGCGAGCTGCGCTTCGAAGCGGCGGCGCTGCTCCTGCGGGTCGTTCAGCTCGGTGAAGGCGTTGCCGATTTCCATGCCGGCGGCGAAGATCTCGAAACGGTCCACCAGCGTGGGGTCGTCGGGCTTTTGCTTGGATAGCGGCGAAATCTCCACCGGGTGGTCGTAGACGATGGTCGGCTGAATGAGCCGCTCCTCGGCGTGGCGCTCGAACAAATCGGCGAGCGCTTCGCCGGGTGTCTTCTTTGGAGAGTGGCGGCTCAGCCATTCCGGATCGGCCACATCGGCCAGCGTGGGCTTGTCCTCGCCCTGCCAGAACTCCACCACCGCCTCGCGCATGCTGAGCCGGCGCATGGAGCCGAAATCGATCGTCATGCCGTCGAATTCGGCCACGGTCGTACCGTTGGCATCGAGCGCCACCTGGCGCAGTAGCTCGGCGGAGAAATCCATGAGGCCCTGGTAATCGGTGTAGGCCTGGTAGAACTCCAGCATGGTGAACTCGGGGTTGTGCTTCTTCGAAAGCCCCTCGTTGCGGAAGTTGCGGTTGATCTCGAAGACCCGCTCCAGGCCGCCCACCACCAGCCGCTTGAGGTACAGCTCGGGGGCGATGCGCAGGTAGAGGTCGATGTCCAGCGTGTTGTGGTGGGTGACGAAGGGCCGCGCCGCCGCGCCGCCGTAGAGCGGCTGCATCATGGGCGTTTCCACTTCGATGAAGCCGCGGTCGGTCAACTGGCGCCGCAGCGAGGCGATGATTTCGGCGCGCGTCACGAACACCTTGCGCACCTCGGGGTTGGCGATCAGGTCCAGGTAGCGCTGGCGGTAGCGCATCTCGACGTCTTCCAGGCCGTGCCACTTTTCGGGCATGGAAAGCAGCGTCTTCGAGAGGAACTCCAGGCGCTCCACGTGGATGCTCAATTCGCCGGTGCGGGTGCGGAAAAGGTAGCCATCGACGCCCACCGTGTCGCCGATGTCCAGCAGCTTGAAAAGCTGGAAACCGGCCTCGCCCACGGCGTCTTTCTTCACGTACACCTGCAACCGCTCGCCGTTCTGCTGCAAGTGGGCAAACCCGGCCTTGCCCATGTGGCGCACGGCCATCAGGCGCCCGGCCACGCGGACGCGCACCTCGGGCAGCAGCTCTTCGGCGGTCTTCGAGCCGTAGCCCGACAGGATCTCGGGAACCGTGTGGGTGAAATCGAAGCGGCGCCCGTAGGGCCGTTCTCCCAGCGCTTCGATTTCGCGAATGCGCGCCAGGCGTTGCTTAAGCAGGTCGTCTTCCAGCGACAAAATGAGTCTCCCCGTGCCGCGCCACGGAAACGGCGCGGTAAACCAGCTATTATAAGGCTTCGATTGCGACGATCAATTTCCATTATCATTCCCGCCTTCAACGAAGAGAAGCGCCTCCCCGCCACCCTGGACACGGTGAGCGGATACTTGAGCGATAGCGGGTGGGAGTTTTCCGAGATCGTGGTGGTGGACGATGGCTCGCGCGACGCCACCGCCGAGGTGGCCGCCGCCCGCGGGGCGCGCGTGCTCCGCAACCCCGGGAACCGCGGCAAGGGCTACTCCGTGCGCCATGGCATGCGGGAGGCGAAGGGCGAGTGGGCGCTGTTCAGCGACGCCGATCTGTCGGCGCCCATCGGCGAACTGGAGGTGCTGTGGAAGGCCGTCGAGCGCGGCGGGGCGAAGTGCGCCATCGGCAGCCGCGCGCTGGACCGGTCGCTGGTAGGCATCCATCAGCCGTTTCCTCGCGAGGCGATTGGCCGCGTGTTCAACCTGCTGATGCGCCTGGAGACCGGGTTGCCGTTCCGCGACACGCAGTGCGGCTTCAAGCTGTTCGAAACCGCCGCCGCGAAGAAAATCTTCGGCCGCCAGCGGCTGGATGGCTTCGGTTTCGACGTGGAAGTACTGTACATCGCCCGCCGCCTGGGCTACCTTACTGTGGAGGTGCCGGTGCGCTGGAACGACGCGCCGGGGACCAAGGTCAGCATGATGCTTGGGGCGAAAGGGTTTCTGGACCCGCTGAAAGTGCGCTGGAACGGGCTGACGGGCAAGTACCGATAGTGCCCTATCAGTACTGGTGGAAGCCGCGGGGCATCGCGTATTCTTAGCGAAGCCGCGGCATACGGTATCTTATGGAGACGCGAACGGCTCCGGAATGGATTCGCGAGGCGGAACGGCGCTATGAGCGCGGGCGCCGGATGTGGGTGTGCGCGACGTGGGCCATGGCCGTTGTGTTCTTGGGCCTGGGGTTCGGTGGGGCCGCGCTGCATGCCGTCTGGCTGAGCTTTCTCGCGGTGTGGTGCATTGTGCCCTTCCTGGCTTGGAGTCCAATCGACCGTGCCCGCCGCTGCGGGGCTGCTGCCGACATCGTCAATGCCGCCATCGTGCGGTACGAAGTGAGCGCGGACCGGCCCGAGTCCACTCTCACCGCGGCGGACCGGCGGGCAAAAGAAACGGCCCGCGTGCAACGGATCCGCACCGCGCCGGACTGGATCAAGGAAAAGCGGCGCCGTTGCCTGCTGAAACTTCTCGGATGGATCAGCCCGGTCCTGGCCGCGCTGGCGCTCGCGCCCGCGGCCGCCGCTCAGCACTTGCCATGGGCACGGCACTGGCTCGTGTACGAGGCCTATCTTCTCAACTTGGTCGGCCTCTTGACTTGGAGAAGCAAGCTCCTGAAGGCGTACGAGATCCTCAACCATGCCATCGCCCACTACGAATACGAATCGGCGGCCACGGAAGCCGATCTTGCCGCGGCGGACGGGCGCGCGTCCGAAGCGCTGTTCGCGAGGGCGGGGAGCGCTTAGTGGAAAAGCGCACCGCTCCGCAGTGGGTTCTGGATGCGCAGAAGTTCTACGCGCGCAAACGCCAGATCTGGTTCGGCGCCGACGCCCTCTGGTGGGTGGGCTGGATGGCACTCCTCATCACCACGCACTGGAGCGTCCATAGGTTGGTCTGCGTGGCGGCGTGGGTCGGCTTGCGAATCCTGCAACCCAACAAACGCGCCGCGGCTTACGGGGCGGCAGCCCACGCTCTCAGCGCCGCCGTCGCACGGTACCTGGTGGACCAGAGCCAGCCCGAATCCATGCTGGACGAGGCGGGCAGGAGCGCGCGCGAATCGCTGCGGCTGGAGAGGATCAGAATCGCCCCGCCGTGGATTCGGGAACGGCGCCGCCAGTACCGGATGAAGGTCCTCCGCTGGTTCGTGCCGGCCATGGCGGCCATGGTGCTGCCGGCTGCGCTCAACCGGATGGGGTTCCAGTTACTTTGGCCGTGGCAGAAGATCCTGGCCGCGGCGGCTCCCATCCCGCTGATGCTGGTGGCCATTTTAAGGACCCGGAAAATGATGCGGGCGGTGGGCATCCTGGGCGAGGCGATTAACCGGTACGAATTCGAATCGGCGGTGACGGATAGCGATCTTGAGGAGACCGGCTGGCGCGCAACGGTCGTCGTGTTGGGGCGGAGCGCGCGCCGCGAGCCACCGGAGAAGGGTCCGGCGGGAGGCGTCACATGGAAACGGTAACGGCACTACGGCGGATGCAAAAAAAGGAAGCGGGCTACCGGCGCGCACGCTTGATGTGGAGGTGCGTGACGGTGCTGGGGTGGCTGGGCTGGGCGGGGTCCATGGCGATCCGCCAGATGCCTGGGGGCACCGTGTGGGACGTTCTGAAAGTGGCATGCCCAACGGCGTTTCTGGCCTTGCTGATTCTCTCGCCCGGGAAGCGCGCCCGGCGCGCGGAGGCCGCCGCGCGCACCATCGATATCGCGGTCGTGCGCTTCGAAGCCAACCCGGATGGGCCCGAGAGCGTGCTCAACGAAGCCGCCCTGCGGGCGCGCGAGATCATGCGCCTGGAACGCATGCGGAAGGCGCCCGAGTGGATCCGCGGCCAGCGGCGCCGCTACCGGCTGAGGATACTGGCGTGGCTCCTCCCGGCCCTGGTGGTGGTGGCCCCACCGGCCGGGGCGGCCATCCTGCAATGGCAATGGGTAGAGCCGTGGCACATGGCGGCGTTTCTGGGGGCGTTCCTTCTCTACTGCGGCGCCGCCACGCTGGGGACGCGCAAGCCCATGAAGGCCCGCGATATCCTCGGCCAAGCCATCGAACGCTACGAATACGAATCCGCGGGCACGGAGAGCGAACTCGCGGAGGCCAGCCGGCAGGCGGCGGAGGTGTTGCCGGTCCGGGGTGGGCCGCCGGAGCTGGCGAAATAGGTCGGGGCAATGCGAACCGCGCCACAGTGGATTCGCGACGCGGAGAAGCGCCTCCAGCGCAGGCGGTGGATGTGGAACGGCGCGGTCGCGCTGGGGTGGCTGGGGTTCTTTGGCTGGTGGGCATATTTCTGGTTCCGGCCGCCGGAGACGGCTCCGTGGAACACGCTCGCGGTCCTGTGACTGGTGGGTTGGATGGCTCTTGACCATCTCGAACTCGGCGAGCGCGCCGAGCGCTACAGGAAAGCCGCCAATGCTCTCAATGCCGCCATCGCACGCTACGAGGTGAGCCCGGACCGGCCCGAGTCCGCGCTCCGCGAGACCTAGCGGCACGTGCGCGAACCGGCTCGGGTGGAGCGGATCAGGATGGCGCCCGCATGGATTCGAAGCCAGCGGCGCCAGTGCAAGCTGAGAATTCTGATGCGGGTCAGCCCGGTATTAGTTGTGCTCGCCCTTCAGGTCCCCGCCGCCCACTTCGGGTGGGGATGGGTTCGGCCGCGGATCGTCGTTGCCGCGGGTATGATTCTCCTCATCGGCGGCGTGTTCCGTACGGTCGATTTGACGAAGGCGTTGTGCATTCTTAGCGAAGCCATCGAGCGCTACGAATTCGAATCGGCGGCTACGGAGAGCGGCCTTGAGGAAGCCGGCAGCGCAGCCTACTGCGCCGCCAGAGTGTAGCGCAGCGTCTGCCCGGTTGCCAGCGCGGCGATCTGCAAGGTGACCGCCGCCTGCCCGGCCGCCAGCGTGTACTTCGGCATCTGCAGGTTGATCTGGTAGAACCCCGGATATTGCGGCTGCACCCCGGCGTATACGACCTGCGCCGCCATGCCCTGCACCTGGACTTGCACGGTCTGGAGCGCGGGCGAGGTGGTCTTGGGCGCCGCGCCATCGGGGAAGGTCTTCGCGGTCTGGCCCAGTCCGGTGAGGTACAGCACGACGGAATCGGAGGCGCGCACGGGGCGCGTGGGGTCCACGAAGCCGCCATCGGCGTACTGCGCGGCCAGCATGGTTTGCGCGCCCTCGGTCAGCTCCACGAAGGACATGGCGATGGGAACCACCGTGAAGGCGAGCGGCTGGCTTTGCGCGGCCACTTGCTTGTACGTGGTGTCGGTGTAGCGGATCACGGCCATCTGGTGCGCGCCCGCCGCGATGGCCTGCGGCAGCACGGCGTTGATCTGCGTGGGCGACGCGTAATAGATGTGAATGTTGACGCCATCCACTTGCACGAAGCAGGCCGCCAGGCGGTCGGGGAGCGTGGGCGCGGCCGAGGCCGCCGTGGAGCAGAGGTTGGCGCCGTAGAGCGTCACGATCTCGCCGGGCGCGTAGGTGGTGGGCGGCGTCTGCAATGCGCTTGGGAAGGCCGGCCCAATGGCGCCGATGACGGGTTGCCCCCACCCCACGAAACTCGCCGTGGGGTTGGCGGTCACGGCGGCGAAGGTCTGCTGCACGGGCAGAAAAATGTACCCGGCGAGCGACGGCGTCACGGTGTAGCTGCCAGTGGAATCCAGGCCGGGGAACCAGAAGTTGCCGCCGGAATCGGTGGTGGCCGAGGCGGCTTGCGACCCGCTCAGCGTCACCGTCGCGCCCGCCAGCGGGGCGCCCGTAGGCAGTGTCACCTGGCCGGAAATAGTCTCGGTCCCGGCTTGCGCCAGGGTGAAGTTCTGTCCGGCGATGACGATGGTGGCCGTCCGCGGGGCGTCGTGGTTGGCGGAGGTGGAAAGCGTCAGCGTGCCCGGGCCGGTGCCGAACGGATTCCCCACAACCGTTGCCCACACCGGCGGACTCTCCACCGTCCAGGAGCACGCAGCGCCGATTTGCAACGCCACGCCTACCGTGCCGCCCGCGGCGGGAGCGGTCACCGTAGCCGGCGTGGTTGTGGGCTCGCAGGCCGCGCCCGCGGGCGAGAGCACGTACACGCGATGGTCGGAGGGAACCGAGACGTAAACGTTGCCGGCGCCATCCACGGCCAGGCCCTGCGGCGCGTTGAGGCCGGCGATGGGCGCGATCTTGCCGCCCGCCAACCGCAGCACGCGGTAGGCGTCGGCGATGTAGAGGTTGTCCGAGGCGTCCACGGCCACCGCGGATGGCGTGCCCAGCGTGGCGCTGGTGGCCAGGCCGCCCGCTCCGGTGAAGCCGTAGGAGCCGTTTCCGGCGACAGTGGCGATGATGCCGGCGGACACCTGGCGAACGCGGTCGTTGCCGGTGTCGGCGATGAGTAGATTGCCGGTGAGGGTCATCGCCAAGCCGGTGGGGCCGGACACCATGGCGGCCGTCGCCACACCGCCGTCGCCCTGGTAGCCCGCGTCGCCGTTTCCGGCCACGGTGGAGATTGTGCCGCCCGCCACCAGGCGCACGCGGTTTCCGTCGGCGATGTAGAGGTTGCCGCCCGCATCCACGGCCACGGCCCGCGGCAGCAGCAATTGCGCTTTGGCGGCCGGGCCGCCATCGCCCAGCGTGGCGCCGCCGCCGGCCGCGGTGGAGATCACCCCACCCGCGACCTTGCGCACGCGTGCGGCTGCTGTATCGGCGATGTAGAGCGCGCCGTTCAAATCCACGGCTACACCGGAGGGGCAGGTGAGTTGCGCGCTGGTGGCCGGGACGTTATCGCCGGCCGCCGAGCCGCCGCCCGCCACGCGCGTGAGCGTGCCGCCCGAAACCTGCAGCACGCGCCCCGTGCCGGCGTCGGCGATGTACACGTTGCCGGCGTTGTCCGTGGCCAGGCCCTGCGGCGAGAGCAGTTGGGCGCCGTTCGCCGGGCCGTTTTCTCCGGTGGGCGTGCCGCCGCCTGCCACGGTGGTGATGGTGCCGTTGGCGACTTTGCGCAGCCGCGTGCCATCGGCGATGTAGAAGTTGCCCGCGGCGTCAACGGCCACGCGCTGCGGCGAGGCCAGGGAGGCGCTGGTAGCGGCCCCGCGATCGCCGGCGTAGGCCGCCGTGCCGTTGCCGGCCACGGTGGATATGTTGCCGCCGGATACCAGGCGGATGCGGGCGTTTCCGAAATCGGCGATGTAGAGCAGCTTCCCGGTGGAATCGAGGGCCACGCCGGTGGGCAGCTTCAGCATGGCGGAGGTGGCCGCGGCTTTGTCGCCGCTGTAGCCCGCGGTGCCGTTGCCTGCCACGGTCGAGATGATTCCGCCGGACACCATGCGGACGCGGTTGTTGTAGGTGTCGGCGATATACAGGTCGCCGGCCGCGTCGAGCGCGATGCCGGAGGGCCCGGCCAACTGGGCGCTCCCGGCAGCGCCGTTATCGCCGCTGAATCCGTAGACTCCCGTGCCGGCCACGGTGGTCGCCACGCCACCCGAGATCTTGCGCACCGCCTGGTTGTTGAAGTCGGCCACGTAGAGGTCGCCGGAAGGCGCCACGGCCAAGTCGGCGAGCCCGTCAAATTCGGCGGACGCGGCCGGCCCGTTGTCGCCGCTGTAGCCGGCCGTGCCATTCCCGGCGAAGGTGGTGATGATGCCGGCGGCGGAAACCATGCGGATGCGGGAGTTGCCGGTGTCGGCGATGTACAGGTTGCCGGCGCCGTCCACGGCCACCGCGGTGGGATTGCTCAGCATCGCTGCGGTGGCCGGCCCGTTATCGCCGCCGAAGCCCGCCGTACCGGTTCCGGCCAAGGCCGTGAGCACGCCGCTCGCCGCGTCCAGGCGGAGCACCACGTTGTAATCGCCCAGGGCCAGGTAGGCGTTGCCCGCGCGGTCGATGGCCATGCCGCCGATGCCGCTCAAACTGGCGCCCGTGCCAGCCACGTTCTGCGGCAACCCGCCGCCGGCGAAGGGCTTGATGGTGTAAGTCTGAGCCGCGGCGGATGCGGCGAAGAGGGAGGCCAGGAGGACGGCGGAGCGGACGGGCATGCGGTTCACCACTACGAGATTAAGACCGGGAGTGCGGAAATAGTTGCGGGGGGCGCTAGTATGTGCTGGGAGAAGACAGCGGCCAACTTGCGGGCGTCGCCGGGTGACGAGAAGCCCTCGCGCATACGGCGATGCAGCACCGCATGAAACTCGGCCAATGCCCATAGCGATGAATAGATGGCGTCCGCCTTCCGGACAAGTTCGCGAACCCGCGGGGGATTCGGTTACCGGCTCCGATCCTCTTTGAGGGTCTTGGTGCTGTCGCCGGCATCCGGCATTCGAGCCCAGATTGTCCGCATGGAAGCGAAGATCCGCGCCTTCTGGGCGGCAGGCATGCGTTGAGGAGAAGTCAGGGGGCGCAATTCCGCGACAGGCTCGCCGCGGCTTTCGATCACGATGACCCCGCCGTCGGAAGCCTCACGCACCAATTCTGAAGTGTGGATGTGGAGTTCGCGGACCGAGGTTTTTCTCATTATGCTACGTTATAGCACCTGGGCTCCGGTGGCGGCTGGGTTTGGGCGGCCCGGCGGCGGTACCCACTGGCGTTAGATTGAGCGGCGCGTCGCTCTCGCGGGGCCAAAGTGAATCCTCCCCGCGCTCCCGGCCGCGGGGCATAGGCCAGCGGCCTGTTTCCGGGTGTTGCGCGATCCGCCCGCCGCACACGGTTAGCGATCACCTGCTGGCGACGTGCAAGAGATCGTAACACCGATGAAATGTGGGTGGGGGAGACCGGAGCGCGGTTGTGTCGAGCCGCTTCGTTTGCTAGGTTGGCGTAGATGCCGCCTGTGCCCGAGCAACTCAGCAGGACCATCGAGGCTCTCTACCGGTCGGAATCGGGCCGGGTCTTAGCGACGCTCGTGCGCCTCCTCGGCGATCTGGACCTGGCCGAAGAGTCGATGCACGAGGCGTTCGCTGCCGCTCTGGAGTCCTGGACGCTGGCTGGCATTCCGGACAAGCCTCGCCCGTGGCTTATTTCAACGGCCCGCTTCAAGGCCATAGACGCTATGCGCCGGCGCGCGCGCTTCGTTGGAGCACGGAGAGATCTTGTTGCCCACATGGAATCGCGCGTCAACGACGCTCCCGGCGGGAATGAAGAGATTGGAGATGAAGAGATCGAGGACGATCGCCTCCGTCTTATCTTTACCTGCTGCCATCCCGCTCTGCCTCCGGAAGGACGGGTCGCGCTCACTCTTCGCGAAATCTGCGGCCTGACAACGGAGGAGATTGCCCGGGCATTTCTGGTTACGCCGGCAACGCTCGCCCAACGCATCGTGCGTGCCAAGGCGAAGATTCGAGAGACACCGATTCCATATGAGGTGCCAACGCCGCAGGAATTGCCGGAGCGGCTGGGCGCCGTGCTTCAAGTCATCTATCTCGTCTTTAACGAGGGTTATTCGGCCGCGGCTGGTGCGGAGGTTACGCGGGCCGAACTAACCGGCGAGGCGATTCGATTGGGCCGGTTGCTGACCGAACTCCGGCCAGAGCCGGAAGTCATTGGGCTGCTTTCCCTGATGTTGCTACAGGAATCCCGTCACGCCGCGAGAACCTCTCCGGCCGGAGAACTGATTTTGCTGGAGAACCAGGATCGCTCGCTCTGGAACCGGGAGCGGATCGCGGAGGGAGTGGCGTTGCTGGAGAAAGCCCTGAAGTCCCGCCGCTTCGGCCCTTACACACTGCAGGCCGCGATTGCGGCCGTTCATGCGGAGGCGGAATCGGCCGCTGCGACCGACTGGCGGCAGATTGTTGCGCTGTACAACCAATTGTTACGAATTCAGCCTTCGCCGGTGGTACATCTAAATCGTGCCGTGGCAATTGCCATGCGCGATGGTCCAGAGGCCGGTCTGACGCATATCGACGCGGTGTTGGAGCATGGCGAACTGGCAAATTATTACCTGGCGCATTCCGCCCGTGCGGATATGTGCCGCAGGCTCGGCAGGACAGCCGAGGCTCGGTCCTCCTATGAGAAGGCTCTGGCGCTGACCCAGCAGGAACCGGAGCGGCAATTCCTGCGGGAGCGGATTCGGCAGTTGAAATAAAAATTGGGATAGCTGTCGATGTTCCGTCTCCCCAACGACTATAGGACAGAAGAACGATGAGCTACGGTTCCAGAGTGAATGGGAAACGAGTCATCGGAAACAAGTCAGAGAAACCAAGGAGAAAAGTCATGCCACAATATCTGGTCGCTAATTACCTCCCCGACGACTTCGACCCGTCAACCGTAACCGAAGCGATGGTGGAAGAGATCCACGCGCTCAACCGCGAAATGATCGCTGCCGGCGTGAGGAAGTTCGCCTGCGGCATTTCCCCGGCCGGCAGCGCAAAGACGCTGCGGGGGCAGCCCGATGGTACCGTGCTCGTCACCGACGGACCGTACACCGAGACCAAGGAGCACATGGGCGGATTTTGGATATTGGAATGCGCCGATATGAAGGAGGCACTCGCGTGGGCGCGCAAGGGTGCCATCGCCTGCGATGTGGTGGGTGAGGTGCGCGAGCTTCTTTTCTTTCCGGCTCCGGAACAGAAACCGGGCGGAAGCAAGTAGACACCCTGGCTGCGGCGGCCTCGGAACACGCGCAGCAATGACTGGATAAACGAGCCGGCGCAACGCTCTGCGCCGGCTCCGCCAATCCACTATGAGGAGAAGAACGATGAAATACGTCTGTTTCGGATACTACGACAAAGGCAAGTTCGATGGCATGACTGAGGCCGGGCGAAACGCCATGTTCGACACATGCTTTGACTACGACGACCATCTTCGCGCCAGCGGGAACTGGGCCGGTGGAGAAGCGCTTCAGGGACCGGAGACCGCCCTGACCCTGTATTGGAAGAACGACAAGGTGGCGACGACCGACGGCCCCTATGCCGAAACCAAAGAACAGCTCGGAGGCATTATCTTCCTTGAGGCGAGGGACATGAATCATGCCGTACAGCTCATCGGCCAGCATCCGGCTATGACATATGGCAACATTTTCGAGATTCGGCCAGCCGGGGACATGAGCGAAGTCATGAAGGCAAGCGAGCAGCGACGGAGAAAGGCCGCCGGCTCCTGAATTTACTTCGAAATGAGCGCACGTCCGGCAAAGACGAGGTTGTGGGAGTTCTCTCCGATACGACGGGCGGTGTAGGGCCACCAGTGCGCGCCGTAGGGCACGTACAGCCGGAGTTGCCCGCCGCCGGCAACAAGCCTGGTTTGCAACTCGGGCCCCACGCCGTAGAGCATTTCGAATTCGTACTGTCCGGCGGTGAAGCCACGCCCGCGCGCGAGATCGGTTACGGCATGAATGAGGTCTTCGTCGTGGGTTGCGAAAACGGGAAACAGCCCGCTCTCCCTGGCTGCGTTGGACAGCATCATCCCTGCCAGCCGCAGGTACGCCGCCGAGACTTCGGTGCGGCGAGTCCGCGCGATCGCTCTCGGTTCCGCGAACGCCCCCTTTACCAGCCGAACACAGGGGATCCGGTCACGCAGGAGGCCCGCCAGGTCACTCTCGGTTCGATGTAGGTAGGCCTGAAGGGTGACAGCGGCCGGGACACCACGGCTCGCCAGGAGACTCCTCAGGCCAAGGGTGCGATCGACGTAGGAGGAGTCCTCCATGTCTAGCATCAAGAAGCTGTGGGCGGTGCGCTGCGCAGGGAACGACGCGGCCAAACACAGAGCATTTTCTTCCCCGAGTTCGTCCCGAATCGCGTATCCGATTTGGGTTGGATCCACCGAAACGTGAGTATCCAGACCGCTCCGGTTCAGCGCCTCGACGACTTGCGACAGGCTTCCAATTGTCCGGCGTGCAGTCGCCTCGTCCGTAGCGTATTCGCCCAGGCAAAACAAGGATGCGCGAACGCCCCGCCTCGACAGCATGAGTGCGGTGCGCAGTGCCGCGTCCTCATCGGGTCCAGCCACGAACTGGCTTGCGGTCGCCGAAATGCGCCGATTGCCTTGCAGAAACCGCGTCAGGGCAGAGCTACGCGCGAGCGCGATCATCAGGCTTTGCCAAACGGAGACCATGGTGAGCACAGAATATCCGACGCTGGCGATCCTCGTCTTGAACGGGATTGCTCTGCTACCGCGCGCGCAGGCTGCCGGGCGTAACGCCGTACACACGTTTGAACTCGCGCGTGAGATGGCTCTGATCGGAGAACCCCGTCTCGTTCGCAACGTCAGCCAGACTGGCTCCAGCGTGGATGAGGCTTCTGGCCCGGCGAAGCCGGACGGATCGGGACCAACCGCCCGGCGTCAGGCCAACGGCGTGCCGGAACACGCGATGGAAATGGTAACGGCTGAACCCGAGCGTTGCGGCCACGCCCGGAAACGTCGTATCTGCGCCGGTTCGGCTCAGCAGCCGGCATGCGGCGCCTACAGGTGAGTCGCTTTCACCTGGATCCGGGCAGCGGCGCATTCCGGAAGAGTGACGCTCCCCGATGGCGGCCAGGACGCGGCTCAGGGCGGCCATCCGATCGGGTCCGGGTGCGGGACTGGAACGCTCGCCGATCGCTTGGATCGAAAGTCGAAGCGCTTGGGCTTCCGGGCTGCGATAGGTCGCCGACGGGAAGTGCGGCCACACACCTGCGCCAGAGCCCGGGAAAACCGTCTTCAACCAGTCGCAGGATGGGTAGAGAACGCGATAGCTCAGGCCAGTAGCGGCCGGGCTTCCTGTGTGCGGCTCGAAGGGATGAATCACGAACAGGTCTCCAGGGCGCGCGACACATAGGGTCCCAGAACGCCGGAAGTGGCATTCGCCGCTTTCGATGACGCCAAAGGTGAACGTCTCGTGGAAGTGAGGCGCGAATTCCTGGCGGGTTAATTGGGCTGCCAGGATATCCATTGCACCCGGCAGAACGGTGTATTGGGCGCCACTGGAAAGCGACATGAGACTCCTTGCATAATTTTATCAATGGGCACATCGGTTTTCGGAGCCGCAAACTCGGCTACGGCCGGGCCGTCAATATCTCGCGCTGGGCTGCCGAACCGTTCATCCGCGGGCTACCGGACGGATCACGGCCCCCACGGGCACACTTCGGGGGAGTTAGTGTGCCTTTGGCCCGCGGGTCGAAGCCCCGGTTCTGGCCAGGGTCGCAACTAGACCCGGGCGAAGTAGCGCGCCGCAGGTTGGGACACTGGATCACCCCCAGAATTGCAGGTTGTGGATCGCCAAGGCCTCTTGAAATTCGGCATCGCAATTGTCCAGCGATGCGGACGTCGCGAGATCGAGCTTGAACGGCTCGAATAGCGCCCAGTTACATATGTGTTGGCCGAATCTGGACAGATAGCGGATGCCGTCGAACGACCGGTCGAAGGCGAGCCGGGATGACTGTTGTGTTAGCGCGCGGCGGCAACACTGCCGCAGAGAATTGGCGGTCAGTTCCGCGATGCCAGCTTGGCGGAAATCCGCTCCCAGCAGACGGCGCAGCATGGCAATCCACTCGTCGCCGTAGAGGTCCGCGTACGACCCGTGCCGTGCCGCCGAGCCCATCATGCGGGTTTCGGCCCACGCGGGCGGCACGCGCCCGGGCGGAGTGAAATCGTTCTCGCCTGCAATCTCCGCAAGCTCGGCGTGCAAGGCTGGGTCCACGCGAAATCGGGCGAGCGTCTCCAGGTAGCAGCCCAGGCGTTGCGAGGAAGCGTAGAGCACGCGATAGGCGCCCCGCGGATCGTCGAAGCGATTCCCGAAAGTCCCGTCTGGGCCGGCGAAAGCCCAATCCGGCGGTTGCCACGGGTCGGGGCGGCGCGCCAAACGATAGATTGGCCCAGCGGAGCCGGTAGGCGGCGAGATGCGCTAACCCCCCGCCGCGAAGGCGCGAGCGGCGCTTAGGAGTTCGGGGCCGACTTCCTCGAGGTTGCCCTCGCGGAGCAGGCGGATCGGGGCGCGGTCGTTGAGCTCCGGATTGAGGCCAATCAGCCACGCTTGAACCACGGAGGCGTGGTCGTGCTGGTGCAGCGTCTTGACCACTCGAAAGGCGAACCGCAGGCGTTCTTCCACATTCTTGTATGGCGCGGCGCCCTCAGTCCAGCGATCCAGCGCCCGCACATCCTTAACGCCGGAGATGTAGGCGGTCAGTTTCTTCCCGGCGACGCCAGCCAATTCCGTGACCAGATCCGGGAACGGTGTTGACGTGGCCTCCCGGTGAGCCGTCAAGTCCGGCCGGCTCGGAGCAGGGACCATCATGGCTGGAACCTCCTACTGGCAGTGTACTAAAAAAACTGGATAATTGCAATAAAATAACGAACAATTGTCAGCGGCGGCGCTACCTGTACAGACCCGTCGCTGACGTGCTCACTTCCGCGCGGGCGGCGGCCTCGTCAGGATTGCCTGGATCTCGCGGCTTTGTGGCGTGTTGGCGCGCCGGGCGCGCTCGCGGCAACCTTCTTGAGTTCGGGCATCGTGTAGCGCAACAGGTCGCCGTTACAGGCAGTCTTCCACCCCGCACAAGCAAGCGTCCCCGGACGGCGGAAACACTCAGCGCCACGCGCCGGCCGTTCGACGATACAATAATGGTGCTCAAGGCGTTTTGGGGCCCTTAGCTCAGCGGTTAGAGCAGCGGACTCATAATCCGTTGGTCGTAGGTTCAAATCCTACAGGGCCCACCAATCCTCCCGGGGCTTCCACGGTGCCGCGCGCCGCGCCAAAGGGGATCTCAGCCGATGACGGAGACGGAAGTTGTCTGTCCCAAGTGTCTGAAGGAGGACCTGCTGTGCGTCTGCGACGGCATCGCGCCGCTCGACACGCGGCGGCACGTGTTGCTCTTGCAGCATCCGCAGGAGCCCGATAAGGAACTCGGCACGGCGCGCATCGCCCACCTGGCGCTGCGCAATTCCACCATGCGGATCGGCCTATCGTGGCCCAACCTTTCTAAGGCGCTGGGACGGCCGGCGGTCCACGGCAACTGGGGCGTGTTGTACCTGGGTGGCCAGGCTCCGAAGCCTGCGCGCGCGCACACGACGCCGGAGCGGCTGCTCATCTCGGCGAAAGCGGGCAAGGCGGTGGACGAATCGGGCGCGGACCTCGACGGCATCGTGGCGCTGGATGGAACCTGGGCGCAGGCCAAGACCATGTGGTGGCGCAACGCCTGGCTGCTGAAATTGAAGCGGCTGGTGCTCCACCCGTCGCGGCCGTCGCTCTATGGGAAACTGCGCAAGGAGCCGCGCCGCGAGTGCCTGTCCACCATCGAGTCGGTGGCCGAGACGCTGGAGGCGCTGGGCGAGGACGCCGCTGTTTGCGAGGCCCTGCGCGGCCACTTCGCCCGGTTGCTGGCGAAGTACAAGGCGCGCTGAAGCCCGGCGGCCGCTACCAGCCGAACCACGCCAGCGCCGCTTCGAGCGCCAGCACGCGATCCGCGGGGCCATCTCCCAGCCGCGCCATGGCGGACTTCACGTTGCGCGCTTGCAGGGCGCGGTACAGCTCCTCGCTTTCGGAATCGCCATCGCCCGCCAGCACCAGCGTGGGAGTGTGGAACGCCGCCGCGAAATACACCGGCGAGTGCCTGATGTACTGCTCGGGATCGTCCCAGGGCCATCCGCCCATCCAGTTGACGGCGCGGCGCGGACCGTCGGGCGAAAGCAGGACGTCGGCCGTCCAGTCGACAATCGGGCGCTCGATTACGGCGGCGGCGAAGCGGTCCGTATGCCCGATCAGCCAAGCCGCCACCAACCCGCCCGCCACGCCGATTCGCGCCGGGTCGATGTAGCCCTTCGAGACCGCGAAATCCACGCCGCGCAGCAGGTCGTCGGCATCGTCGCCGGGATGGCGGCTGCGCAACAACTCGCCGAAGGTCTCGCCGTAGCCCGGGGTGCCGCGCGGGTTGGCGCAAAGCACCACGTAACCGCGCGCGGCGAAGATCTGCGCGCGCAACTGAAACTCGGCGCCGTACATGGCGCGCGGGGAATCGCGGATATCGAGCAGCAGGGGATACTTCTTCGCCGCATCGAAGCGCGGCGGTTTCACCAGCCAGGCCTGAATGCTGCGGCCGGCGGATTCATAGCGGATCTCCTCGGGCGGCTCCCAGGTGCGCTCGGCCAGCAGGTGATCGTTGGGCGAGGCCACGGTGGCCACGCCGCCGGGCAGGTCCACGGTGAAGGTGACCACGCCGCCGCCCTCGGTTGCGGTGGACCGCACGGTGGCCGCGCGGCCGTTGGCGGCGAGCGAAAATCCGCTCAGCCGTTCGATGCGTTTGGTGGCCTGGCGCAGGCGGCCATCGTTGAAAGCCGCGTAAACATGGGTCGCGCCTTCCTCGTCGGCCAGGAAATAGATGGTGCGCGAATCGTTGCTCCATTGGGGATGGGCAGCGTCGCGGTCCAGCGTGCCGGCCAGCGCGCGGACGCGGGTGCCGTCGGCGTTCATGACGTAGAGATGCCGCACGGAGTAATTGCGCGGCTGCGCGCCGGCCATGAGGAAGGCGATTTTCGAGCCGTCGGGCGATGGCAGCGCGGTTTCGTACCAGCCGGGATCGTGCGTCAGTTGCCGCATGGGGCCGCCTGCCCGGTCCACGGAATACACGGCGCTGTGGTCCGCGATAGCCACGATGCCGCGCCCGTCGGGCATCCACGCCGGCTCGCCCCAGTCGCGGAACGCACCACTCGAAACCTGTTGCGGAGCGCCGCCGCCGGAACCGGCCACGAAGATCCGCTCCTCGCCGCCAGCCCCCTGGAGCAGCTTCGGCAACAGGGCCGGCGGAGCCCAATCGGCGCCGGCGGGCTTGGCGTCGGCCGTTGCCACGAAGGCGATCCAGTTGCTATCCGCCGACCATGCCAGGCGGCGCACGCCCGCCGGCACGGTGGAGATCCGCATCTCGCGGTCGGAGCTCAGGCGCCGCACGAATATCTGGGGCTTGGCGTCGCGGAGGGAGATCCAGGCGAGGCGGCTGCCATCGGGCGACCAGCGCGGCGAACTGTCGCACCACGGGCCGGAGGTGAACGCGCGGCGATCCCGGCCATCCACGGACGCCAGCCACAGGTTCGCGCGGAGGGCGCCGGCTTCGCGGTCCCGCCATTCCTCGGCATATGCAACCCATTTGCCGTCGGGGCTCATCTGCGGATCGCTCGCTGTGCGCCACTGCCAGAAATCCTCGGGAGTGGCGGATTTCCGTTGTCCCACGGCGAGCGACGTCATTGCGAGGGCCGCCAGCACCAGCTTTGGTTGCGTCACGATAGCAGTTTCGCATAGCCTGGAGGCGGCGGGGCGTGGCCTTCGGCGCGGGGTGTTAACTTTAGTTATTCAGGTCTCAATAACCAAATCTATGGGAAACGAGACGAATAAAACTGGTTTTTTGCAGAACCGCTCCGTATATAATTGTGCTGGGTAGTACTAGGACTTTTCTTGGTGGTGAATCTGGCGTGAGCTGCTTGGTTTGCGGCAAAGAGACGGGACGTCGCAGGTTCCTCCGCAAGGGGGATTTCTGCAGTGCTGCGCATGAACGGCAGTACAAGGCGTCAATGGGCAAGGCGGCGGAGCCTGTCGACGCTCCCGCGCCGCGGCCTGCGCCGATTGCCGGCTTCGTCATGACGCTGTCACCCCGCGAAGGCGGCGTGGCATCCGCGGTTGCGTTGGAAAATCTCCGTCCCCTGGCGGCGGAGCAGTGCGTCTTCCTGGGATGGCCCGTACAAATTCCAGTGGGGAGAGGCGGCAATCGCACGTGCGTGCCGCTGGCCGCCGTGGCACCCTCGGCGGGCACCGGCGGCGGGTTGCGATCCGCGATCTGGCCGCGAGCAACTAAGGTAGGCTCGCGGGCTCCGCGTTTCGCTGTTGCGCCGGACACCGGCTTCCAGCGCTTGCGCGAAGTGGCCGCGCTGCTCTCCGGCGAGCCGGCCGCCGCCGCGCCATCGCCGCAGGCGGTTCCGGTGACGAGTCTGGTGGTTGCCAGTGCCGCCATGGAGACCGTCGAAGCTCCTCTGACCCTGCCGCAATTCACGGTGGCCGCGCAGGAGGATTTGGAAGGCCTGCGGGATACGGCCGCGCTGCGGGCCAGCAGCCCGGCGGGTCTCGCGCCATCGCCGCGGGCGGTTCCGGTGACGAGTCTGGTGGTTGCCAGTGCCGCCGTGGAGACCGTCGAAGCACCGCTGACCCTGCCGCAATTCACAGTGGCCGCGCAGGAGGATCTGGAACGCCTGCGGGAAACGGTGGCACTGCGGGCTGGCAGTCCGGCGGGCCCCGCGCCATCGCCGCAGCCGCAGCCTGCCGCGCGCCTGGTGGCCGCCACGGCCGCTCTCGAAGCCGCCGCCGGGGCGTGTCCGGTGGCGCTTCCCGCTTTTCTGGGCGTGACATCGATTGCCGCCCTGGCTCGCCGTACGCGGCCCGCCACTCTGGTGGAGATGGGCGGAAGCCAGCGGCACTCCGGCGAAGCCGAACAGCCGCGCGCCGGCGCCGCGCTGCTGCCTTTCAAGCAACGCGAGCAGTTGCCGCAGTTCAGCGTCGCCGCCTGTTTCGAATCGCCCGATGCCCACATGGGTGGCATTCCGCGGCTGGTGGCCAGTGACGAATGGATGCCGTCCGCCAACCCCGCTGTGACGGCCCGCATGGCGCTGCCCTCGATGGCGGGGACCATGGCGCCTCGCGCAGCCGCGCGGGCGACATTCAGCGCGACGCAACCGTGCCCGCCAGCCGTGCGGCCGCAACTTCCGGCGTGCGATTCGTTCCGGCCGGCGCTCCGGCCCCAACCCGTGTCGGCCAATGCAGTCGCGAGCACTTTTGCCGTGGCGGCTTTGCCTCGGGCGGTACGTTTGCCCGCGATGCCCGCATGGGAGGCTAAGGATTCCCTGGGTGGAGCGCATGCCAGCAGGGCCGAGGCACCGACTGCCAAACCGGTGGAATCCTTCCCGGCCGTGGAGCCGTGCACGCTGGTTCCAGCGCTGGATTTGCCGCCGCTCTCCTGCCCGGTCCCGGCAGTCGCGGCAGTTGGAGGACGCGCGCGGCTGGACTGCGTCGCCCTGCCGGACCGCCGGATGCTGCCCGCTCCGCGAGTCCCTGTGGCAGCACGGATGGCGGCTCCCAAGATCGCGGGCGCGCGCTTCAAGACCCGGATCTCCGCGGGTAAAGCGTTCCCGGTGCCGTCCCGAAAGCTCACCGCGTCCCTGCGGCCCGCGCCTTTCGCCGCGCTGGATTTCCACTGCCGTCCCAAGCCAGGAGTGGTTTCGGGGCAAGTGACATGGACCGAGCCCGCTATAGCCGTGCTCGTTCCGCGGCTGGGTGTGCGGCCGTTCTTCGAGCGGTGGGAAGATCTGGCACCGGCCGCGGGCACCAAGTCTGGCCTTAAAAAGGTCGCCGTCATGCCGCGCTCCGTGCGGCAGTTCGCCGATAGTAAGCGCACCCGCCACACCATTGGGGTGGTTGCCGCGGGCCTGTTCCTCGGCGCGGCCATCTGGTACGCGGCGGGAGGCGGAAACGCCCGCAACGCGCGGGAGGCCGGTACGGTAGTGGCGGTCAACGAAAATCCGGCAGCGGCCTTAGCCGTGCGGCAACAGCCAAAAGGACCGGTCGAGAAGGTCCGCCACGCCATCGCCGAGCGAGCCGCGGTTTCCTGGAGCGATAGCTTCCGCGGCGGGATGGCTGCCTGGGGCGTCGCCAGCAATTCCGTTGCTCCCGGCTGGACCCGGTCCGCCGATGGTTACGTTCAGCCCGGGTCGCTGGCCATTTTCCACCCCACGTTGAACTACACGGACTACACGCTGGAGTTCTTCGGGCAGATCGAACGCCAGAGCATTGACTGGGTTGTGCGCGCGCGCGACAGCCAGAACTATTACGCCATGAAGGTTATGGTTGTGCGGCCCGGATTGCGGCCCCTGGTGGCGCTGGCGCACTATGCGGTGGTGAACGGCAAGAAGGCCGCGTATATGGAAACGCCGCTCGACATCATGGTGCACAACAGCCGCCCCATGCAGGTGATGGTGGATGTGAAAGGCAACCACTTCACCGCGTCCGTGGACGGCGAGCAGGTGGGAAGCTGGTCGGACGAAGTGTCTCCGACTGGCGGCGTCGGTTTCTTCGCGGAAGCCGGGGAGAAAACCCGTCTCTACTGGATGAGGGTCTCCAGGAACCAGGACTTCCTGGGCCGCATCTGCGCCTATGTCGCGGGATCGCAAAGCCTGCAGACCGCCGGGTTGTGGTCCGCCGATCCGTATGGCCGCCCGCGCCAGGACCAGGGCGGTCCGGATAGGCCCGTGGAATCCGCCGGGGCGTTGGGTATTGCGGCAATGGCCACCGTGCGGCGCTCCCGGCGGCGCAGCCGCGCATTCCTCGCCGGCCCGTATTTCGTAGAACGGAGAATCGAGACATGGAGCCCTTAACCCCCAAATCGAGCCGCCGGCCCACCGTGCCGGAAGGTGTGATGTCAATCGATGAGGGCACCCAGCAGAAGCGCGCCAGCCGTACATTGTCCAAAGCCGTTTCCCTACACCTGGAAGGCAAGATGGAAATGGCCGCCCGGCTTCTGGAGAAAGCCATCGAAGCCGGCGAGGACGATCCTTCCCTGTTGTCGGCCCTGGGCCACATCCAGTATGAGATGCGCGACTACGAAGCCGCCGCTGGCACCTACGCCAAGATGGTGGAAGCCGAGCCGAAGCATCGCACCGCGCATTTCAACCTGGGCGTATGCCGGGGCAACCTGCAGAAGTGGAGGCCGGCCGCCGAATCCTTCCGCAATGCTCTCGAAGCCGACGCCACCCGCGCCGAGGCGCTTCTCGGGCTCGGTATTTCGCTGATCCACGCCGGCAGTCCCGCGCAAGCCCTGGAGCCGCTCGACAAGTACCTCAGCCTTTTCCCGGACCACGAACAGGCGCTGTTCGGCAAAGGCGTGGCGCTGCAACAAACCGGACGGCCAGCCGAAGCGGTGGAACTCTACCGCAAGGTGCTGGCCCGCAATCCGCGCTGCGAGGAAGCCATCTCCAACCTGGTGGCCATGTTCCTGGAGAAGAAGGACCACGTTTCCGTGCGCCGCTACGCCCAGATGCTGGTGGAACTGCAGCCGGATTCGCCGGTAGCAGCCGAGGCCCTGGCCACGCTGGCCTTCACCGACGGCGATTTCGCCACCGCCGCGCGCTACTGCAACAACCTGTCGCAATGGACCCCCGACCGGTTCGAAAACTGGTTCAACCTGGGCGTGGCCTATCACAAACTCGGCGAGTATCAGAAGGCCGCCAATGCCTACGAGCAGGCCGCGGGGCTGAATCCGCAGTCGCTGCAATCCCACCTCAACCTGGGTGTCGCCCGGCAGGAGTTGAGCGACCTGGCGGGTGCACGCTCCAGTTACGAGAAGGCCCTCGAGATTGACCCCAGCCAAGCCGGCGTGTTGTGGAACCTGGCGCTGGTGCTGGAGCAGTTGGGCGAACGCAAAGCGGCCGAGCAACTCTACGCCCGCATCGGCCGCGACGCCGCCGAGTATGGCGACGCCCGCTTCCGCCTGGGTTATCTGCGGTTGCTGGCGGGCGAGAACCAGGCCGATTACCAGGCCAGCGCCGAGGCGTTCCAGGAGTGCCTCTCGCGGCGCGCCGATTGGCCCGAGGCCTGGCTGAATTCGGGCATCGCCTTCGCCCGCTCCTCGCGGCTGGCCGAAGCCCGCCGCTGCTTCGAGGAAACGCTGATGTTGCGGCCCGATTCGAGCGACGCGGTGCGCGGACTGGCTGCCCTGGCGCTCGATCAGCAGGACTTCGAAGAGGCCCTCAGCCTGCACCAGCGGTTGATCGAACTGGGCGAGCACTCGCCCGAGCTATTCTATAACGCCGGCCTGATTTGCCAGCGGCGCGGCAATGCCCAGGACGCCGTGGGTTTCTACCAGCAGGCGCTGGGCGAGGACCCGCAGTTCGCCGAAGCGCTCCTCAACCTGGGCCATGCGTACATGGACCTGGGTAAGGAAGACGAAGCCCGCTCCCATTGGCGCAAGGCGATCCGCGAAAAACCCGAGCTGGCGCAATCCTACTTCGAGCCGGCCACCGCGCAGGGCCTGGCGTAGACCGCCGGGCCGTCGAATGCCAACATCCTCTCGGGGCTCCGGCCGCGGCGCCGATGAAATCCGCGCTCTGATCGAGGCCTTCCTGGCGGGTTGCAGCCAGCCCGCGCTGCTGGAACCCGGCGAGGAACTCTTTCCCATCTCCGCGGATACTTTCGCCATGGAGCTCCGCGGCCCGCGCCTCACCGTGCAGGCGTGGGACCGCATGCGCAACCTCACCCGCCATGTCACGGATGCGGGCGAGCCATCGCGCGCCCGCCTGGAACTCACCGTGGAGCGCTTCGCCAAGCGCCAGGGCCAGGTGTTCCTGCTCGATCTGGCGCGGCGCGCGGGCGCTGACCTGGGGAAGCGCAGCGGCCGGTTGGTGTTTCGCGAGCGCTTCCGCCTGTTTCTGCACCGCCAGTTCCCGGAATGGAAACTGGCCGAGCTGAGCGTGGAAGCCGACTTGGAGCACAGCCTGTCGCCGGTGTTCCCGCGCGCGCTGCTGCGCCACGGACAGCACGCCTGGGCGGCCATAGCCTGCCCTCCCGAGGGCGATTCCGCGGCGGTGCTCTCGTTCGGCCTCATCTGGCTGGATTACCTGCGCACGCGCGAACGGCGCGCCACGGTTGAGGGCCTGGCGGTGTATCTGCCCGCCGGCCACGAGACGGCCACCGCGCACCGCCTCGCTTGCCTCAACCCCGAGGCCGCCAGCTTCGAGCTGTTCCGCTACACCGCGGAAGGCTTCGTGGCGCGCGTGGACCCGGCGGACCGCGGCAACCTGGACACCCGCCTGGAGACCTGCCGCCGCCCCGCTCCCAACCGGCCGGACCCGTGGAGCCGGATCGCCGCGCTGGAGGGCGTCGAGCGGATCGTGCGCCACGACGGGCGCATCAGCCTGCGTGTGCGCGGCATGGAATTCGCGGAAATCGAAAACGGCGAATTACGTTTCGGTATGGGCGAGCGGACCGGCGCGGACGAGCGCCACGTGCGGGAGATCGAGCGGCTGGTGGGGGAGCTGGATCGCGCTCGCCGCCCTGACGGCGACCGCAACCACGCGCTCTACCGGCAGTACCCCGAGGCGTGGCTGGAGTCGCTGGCGCGCGCCCAGATCGAGACCATCGACGCCTCGCTGATGGCCGACCCCATTTACAGCCAGGTGCCCGCCTTCGCCGGCGCGGAGCGCGGCATCCCGGACCTGCTGGCCGCCGACCGCTCCGGCCGCCTCACCGTAATTGAGCTGAAGGCGTCGGCGGACCTGCACCTGCCCATGCAGGCCCTGGATTACTGGATGCGCGTGAGGTGGCACCTGGAACGCGGCGAGTTCTCCGCCGCCGGCTACTTCCCCGGCCTCGAACTGCGCCCCGATCCGCCACGCCTGCTGCTGGTCTCGCCCTGCCTGGAATTCCACCCCACCACCGAGGCCATTCTCGGCTACTTTTCTCCGGAGATCGACGTCGAGCGAATCGGCCTGGCGGTAGAATGGCGTAGGGGCTTGCAGGTCATGTTCCGCCTTTCAGGCGCGGATCGGCCCCGATAGATCGAATATGCTGGAACTTGCCAAGCAGGCCCGTGCCGCGTTCTCGCTGTTGAATCCCCAGACGGTGCGCAGTCTGGCGCAACGCCCGGTACACTTCGGACTGGTCGCGTCCACGCCAGCCGGCTACGCGGACATGGAGGACTTCCTCGTCCCGCCCTCGCTCGACCTAAAAGTGCGCGAGGAACGCTTTGAACTGGTGCACCGCGCCGACGATCCCAATCCGCCCGAGGACGTGGACTTCGTGCTTTACGAACACGGCCTCGACGCGCCCGAGGGCTCCTGGGCGTTCGACCGGGAGGCCCCGCGGCGCACGGTGGAAGCGATCCTCGCCGCCGACCAAGATGCCGCGGTGCCGCTGGCTCGCGTGTTTCCGGCGTTCCGCCACGCGGTGGTGGAGCGCACGATCCACTCGATTGCCCGTGAAAACGCACTTTTCGCCCTGGCCACGGCATTGCCCGACGTGGTGCCCAGCATGGTGGAGTTGCCGTGGGCGATCGGCGAATGGGCATCCGACACGGCCTTCATGACCGCCAACCAGTTCCGCATGGCCTTTCTGATCGCGGCGGCCTGCGGCCAGGAGCCGGGTTTCGGGGAGCAGAAGATGCAGCTTGCCTCCATTGCCGCGGGCGCTTTCGGATGGCGGGCGATTGCGCGCGAGTTGGCCGGCAAGATCCCCTTCGGCGGCGGCCTGATTCCCAAGGGCGCGATAGCCTACGCAGGCACCTACGTGGTGGGCAAGGCGCTGGAGCGATGGCACCATTCGGGGGCGAGGCTGGCGCGCGAGGAGCGGGGCGAGCTTTACGCGGCGGCTTTGCATCGCGGGCGGAAGGTGGCGCGGGAGTTGCTGCCGGGGGAATCGCGGTAGGGGGGGTGGCACACGCACGAGTGCGTGCCGCCACAGCGGGCCGGTGTGAATTGCGGGCCCGCCTGTGACGCGGGATCGCGCCCCATGTCCACGCCCGCCCCGTTTCGCGCGTCGTACAATTGGGAATGACGGGAGAGTTATGCGCCTGCTGCGTTTGGGATTCGCTTTCTTTCTGGCCACGGCCGTCTGGGCCGATATCATCACGCTGAAGAGCGGCCGCGTGATCAACGGGACCTATCTGGGCGGTACGCCGCGCGAGGTCAAGATCGAGATCGGCGACCAGGTGGAGACTTTCGACGTGGCGCAAATTGCCAAGATCGAATTCGGCTCCGGCGGATCCACGCCGACGTCCGCACCCACCGACAGGCCCACGCTGCATCGCGCCGGTAACGCCGCGCCGCCGCCGGATGACGACCGGCCCACGCTGCGGCGCTCCGACAGCACGCCGCCGCCGGCGGACAACAGCCGGCCGACTCTGCGCCGCGCCGATAACACTCCGCCGCCGGATGACGACCGGCCCACATTGCGCCGCACCGATAGCGACCAGAGCGCCGCCGCACGCCCGGCTCCCATCATGCGGCCTGGCGACTCCGAACCCACCGCCGCCACCACCGCCGCCAACGTGAACGCGCCGGTACCCACGGAACTGCCGGCAGGCACCAAGCTGGTCGTGGGCATGATCGAAGCGGTGGATTCCGAAAAGGCCACCGTGGGCCAGACCTTCCGCGCCAGCTTGGTCGAGGCCGTGAATTTCCCCGGAACCAGCCAGGTGGCGTTTCCGCGCGGCTCCGACGTGGTGGTGAAGCTGGTCAACACCAAGGACTCGGGCAAGCTGACCGGGAAGGCCGAGCTGACTCTCAGCCTGTGGTCGGTGAAGGTGGGCGACCGGATCGTCGACGTGGACACGCAGACCGTGACCAAGGCGAGCGATTCGCGCGGGGCCAAGACCGGGACCATGGCCGGCGGAGGCGCGATCGTGGGCGCGGTGATCGGCGGAATCGCCGGCGGCGGCAGGGGAGCCGCCATTGGAGCCGCGGCGGGCGCGGGCGCCGGAGTGGGCACGGAAGCGCTGACCAAGGGGCAGAAAGTGAAGATTCCCTCGGAAACGCAACTCACGTTTACGCTCGATAACGCCGTCAGGATTTGAGCTGCGCCGGGGTCAGGGCGTGGGCCGGATATACAGATTGAGCACGCCGGCGGCCTTCGGCGTGATGGTGACGGCTTCGGCGGCGGGCTCCAGCAGACGGAGGAAGTCGGGGTCGAACCAGGAGTAGGGCTTCACGTCGTCGAAGGCTAGCGCTTTGTACTCGCCGGGGGCTAGCGGGAGTTTACTGCCAACTCCAGGCGCATAACCCCGGCCCTCGATTAACGTATTGAAAAACCACGACTTGTGCGGACCCTCGCGCGCAACCTGCGTATTACCCTAGTCAAGAGCTGTTTGCTGCTTTCATGCTTCATGCCTATTGATCCAGGAAAGGAGGTGTCGTATAGTTGTATTACCCTATATGGCAAGCCTCATCGCGAAGAAGAAGGGCAACCAGCTCTACTACTACGTCGTCGAGTGCGCCCGCGTCGACGGCCAGCCCCGAATCGTCCATCAGACCTACCTCGGTTCCGCGGACAAGGTCGCCGCCTTGGTTCGCGACCACTCCGCTCCGGTACCTTTGTCCGCCACCATGCGGGATTTCGGCCTGCCCGGCGCCCTTTGGTTGGCTGCCCAACAAACCGGCGTCTTCGAACTGCTTCAGCAACTTTGGCCCCAGCCTCGTTCCGGGCCCTCGGCCGTCCACTACCTGCTCCTGGCCGCCATTCATCGCATCTGCCAGCCAGGCCCCAAGACCGAAGTTGCCGATTGGTACGACCGCTCGATCCTGCAGCCGCTCTGGGGCTTTGCCTCGGAACGATTCTCCTCCCAAGCCTTCTGGGATTGCTTCGACACCCTGGCCCCGGAGCGGCCATCCCAGGGAGCCTGCGACGAACTGGAGCAGGCTCAACTGCGTCTGGTTGGGTTATGGAAGCAGAAGCAGATCCTCAGCCGGCGCTTGCTGGGCTACGACACCACCAACTTCTACACCTACGTGGCCAGCACCAACACGCAGAACCATCTGGCGCAGCGGGGCCACAATAAGCAGGGCCGGCACAACTTGCGCCAGGTGGGACTCAGCTACGTGTTGGATGGCGAGCATGGCCTGAGTTTGTGTCACCACGTCTATGCCGGCGACATACCGGATGTGGAGGAGTTCTCGGTCTCGTTGGCGCGCATGTTGGACATGCTGGATCAAAATCGGATCGCACGGGACACGGTCACTCTGGTGTTTGACAAGGGCTCGGCGGCCTTGGCCAATACGGTGGAGTTGGAGCAGTCGCAAGTGGGATGGATCGCGGCGCTGCCTTGGAATCAGGCCCCCGAGGAGTTGCGCGAACGGCCGCTGGATCGGCTTCCCACCTGCAACAGCGATCAACCCGGCGTACATGCGGCGGGCGAAAAGACGCTGGTGCACGGCAAAGAGTACTTTTGCGTGGTGAAGTACTCGGCTTCCTTCGCGGGCGAACAGCTACAGAGTGTGACCACCGGCGTCAGCAAGGTCCTGCAATACCTGCGGCGTTTGTCCGTGGATCTGAGTAAGCCCAGGGCGCGTTGGACCGAAACCCAGATTCGCAACAAGATTCAGCGCTGGCTGTCGGCGCAATTCATGGCTGAGCTAATTCACTACCAACTGGAGTCGAAGAACGGGCAGTGGCATCTGCAATTCGATTTTGATCACGCCGCATGGCTGCGCCTGTTGGCCCACCGGTTGGGTCGAACGGTATTGCTCACCAACCGCGTGGACTGGAGCGCGGAGGAGATCGCCGCTGCCTACGCTGGCCAGCAACAAGTCGAGCAGGTATTTCGCGGTCTCAAAGATGGGGAGTGGCTGGGCTGGGGTCCCATGCATCACTGGACCGACAGCAAGATCCGGGTGCACGCGTTCTATTGCATGCTGGGCATCTCTCTGCTTCAATACGTGCACCACCAGGCACAGGCGGCATGGGCTGGCATCTCCACCGAGCAATTATTGCAGGAGTTGCGCCAAATCCAGGAATTCGTACTCCTCTACCCGCCGCAAGGCGAAAAGGGGCCGAACCGAATCGCCACTGTACTCTCCAAGCAGACTCTGCCGCAACTGGCACTGGCGAAAACGCTGGGCTTGGAACAACTCCGTATTACCCCGCGTGGGTAATACGCGGGCCTGCTCGTAACCCGTTCCGGAAACAACTGCTTATACCTTTGTTCCGGCCATTCCCAGTAAACTCCCGCTAGGTCTGCGAGATGATAGCGGCCGTGCTGATCTGTAGTGGCGCTGTAGAAGCGGTCCGGCTGCTTCCGCAAGGCAGCCTCTGGTATCAGTACCAGGGTGGCGCCGGGTACGGGCTTCGCGTCGCTCGTAAGAGCCGCGCCTTCGAGCGCGCCCACGCCATCGGAGAGCACGATCTCGAGTGGGATAGCGCCGCCGCCCGAAACCGTAAGGCCCTCTCGCAATACGTCGGCCGATCCGCTCCGCATACTCTTCACGTAAAGGCCGTCGGGGAGGCCGAGGAACTCCACGGCGTGCTGGCCGGCGGCGACCTTGGTGGAAAGGCTTTGGCCGTCGAGGAACTTCGCCGTGCCCGCGCCGCGGAAGTGAAGCTCGCCGCCTTTGAACGCGGTCTTCGCGTCTCCCTCTACGGTGTAATGAGCGTTGATGGTGGCGCCAGCGGTAAGGTTGATGCGGAAGTCGTCAATGTCGCGGTCCGTTACATCGAGGCGCGGCGAGGCGGAGTAACTGACAGTGTCGCCGTCATAGTAGCACGTGCTGCCCTTCGGGCAATCCGCGGGCAGCCATGCGCTGGCACGCACGGCGTACGAACCCGCCGGGACCTTCTCGAATACAAGTTCGCCATGCGGTCCGTTCGAGGGGCGCAGCCCCCTGACCATGCTGTCGTAGTCCGAGGGTCCCGCGTACTCGTCCCGGCCGGAGGAAAGCCAGCATCCCGTGATGAATCCCGCCGGAGCCGCGATGCGGACGGTGACTCGAAATGCGCGCGAGTGTGGCAGCGCGATGTCCAAGCCGCTGACCCGCGCACCCGGGCCGACTTCCACCATGGTGGCCGTATCGGAGTCCTGGACTCCCGGATAGAAGGAGTCCACGAGCACACCGGGTTTCTCGAGTTCGGCGCGCACGAAGTATTTACCTGGCTTCAGGTCCGGAATCCGGAACTGGCCCATGTCGTCGGTGTCCCTTTCGGCGGCTTGAGAAAACGTCTTTCCGCCGGGAGTGAACTCCACAGCCCACATCGAGACCGTGACCCCGCTGAGCGGTTCGCCATCGGTGTCGTGGACCGTGCCAGCCACCACGGAATAAGGGAACAGCTTCAGGGCTATGTCTTTCGCCTCCTGGCCCGCGTCAAGCGCGATGGTAACCCTGCTGCCGCCGCCTGGCCGCCGCGCACCGTAGTAGGTGTACAGATAGCCGTTGCGCGAACCGCCGAGGAAGTAGTGGCCGGGGTCCAATCCGGCGAAGGTGAAGTTGCCCTTGGCGTCGGTCTCGGCGGTGGCGAGAGGATCGTAGTGGTCCGCACCGCTGGTGTCCAGCGCCATCGTTACCTTGTTGAGGGGCTGGTGGGTGAGCGCGTCGACCACGGTTCCCGAGATCGTACACTTCTCGGGCGGCTTGTCTTGCGGCGGCGCGAGGAGGAAGGCTAGCAGCGGGATCAGCGGGGACATGGGCGTCTACACCACCTCCAGGATCAGGCACTTCAAGTAGTGTGTCTCTGGAACGGTCAATAGGATCGGGTGGTCCTGGCTCTGCGTGCGGCGCTCCAGTACGCGCAGCGTGCGGCCGGCATCGAGCGAGGCGTCCGCCACCACTTCGAGCAGCATGGCCTCGCTCACGTGATGCGAGCAGGAGCAGGTGACCAGCACGCCGCCGGGCGGGAGCAGGCGCAGGGCGCGTAGGTTGATCTCCTTGTAGCCGGTGGCGGCGGCTTCCACGTTGCGGCGCGATTTTGCGAAGGCCGGCGGGTCGAGCACCACCATGGCGAACTGGCGATGGGCGGAGGCGTAGCCGGCCAGCAACTCGAAGGCGTCCGCCGGGCGGAAGTCAACGTTCGAAATGGAGTTGGAGGCGGCATTGGCGCGCGCGGTGGCGAGCGCGGGCTCGGAGGTATCGATAGCTTCGACCGCCTCGCACTTGGCGGCCAGGTGGAGGGCGAAGCCGCCGGTCGAGGTGAAGCAATCGAGAGCCTTGCCGCCGCGGCCGTAGCGGGAGGCCGCGCGGTAGTTCTCGCGCTGGTCCAGGAAGATGCCGGTCTTCTGTCCGCGCAGCAGATCGGCGTGCAGCGTGAGGCCGTCCATGCGGACGGTAACAGACTCGGGCACTTCGCCCGAAAGGGTGCTGGTCTCGAGCGGCAACTGCTCCTTCAAGCGGACCGAGGCGTCGTTGCGGAGGACGATCCCGTGCGGGTGGAAGATCTCCAGCAGGCAGGAGGCGATCTCGTCCTTGGCGGCATCCATGCCCTGGTCGAGGGTCTGCATCACCAGGTAGTCGCGGTAGCGGTCCACGATCAGCGCGGGCAGCAGATCGGCTTCGCCGTGAACCACACGGTAGGCCTCGGAGTTGTGGACCACGCGGCGGCGGTGCTCTTCGGCGGCGCGCAGGCGGCGCATGTAGAAGTCGCGGTCGATGGGCTCGACCTTGTGCGAGAGCATGCGCAGGGCGATCTGCGAGGCGGAGCTGTAGTGGGCCACGCCGAGGGGCTGGCCGCGCGAATCGGCCACCTTGACGGCCATACCGGGCTGGGCGCCGTCGCGGTCGCCGATATCGTCGCCAAAGATCCAGGGATGGCCGGAGGCGATGCGGCCGGCGGCCTTGCGGTTTACTCGGACTTCGTTCATCGGATGGCCTGCAGGCGGGCGATGCCGTCCGCGGTGGGCGGGTGCGTGGAGAAGAGGTTCATGAGAGCGGCTCCTGTGAATGGCTTGACGATGAACATGTGGGCGGTCGCGGGCGAGGCGTCCATGGGGATGCGCTTCGAGTAGGCTTCCAGTTTCTGCAAGCCGGAGATCAGCTCGTAGGGCGTGCCGGTGTACTTGGCGGAGGCGGCATCGGCTTCATACTCGCGGGATCGTGAGATGGCGGCTTGAATCAGCGCGGCGGCAATGGGGGCGAGGATCAGCATGAGCAGTTCGACCACGATGCCAGCGCCGCCGCCTCGGTCGTCATCGTCGCGGGAGTAGCCGCCGAACATCATGCCCCAGCGGGCCATGCTGGCAATCATCGTAATGGTGCCGGCAAGCATGGCGGCGACGGAGCTGATGAGGATGTCGCGGTGGAGGACGTGGCCAAGCTCGTGGGCGATGACGCCTTCCAGTTCGCGGTCGTCCATGACCTGGAGGATGCCGGCGGTGAAGGCCACCGAGGCGTGTGAGGGGTTGCGGCCGGTGGCGAAGGCGTTGGGCGATTGCTGGGGGATGAGCCAAAGCCGCGGCATGGGCAGGTGCATGCGCTGCGAAAGGCGCGAGACAATGGGGGCGACGCGGCGGTGGATCTCCGGGTTTTCGGTAGGGGTGACGGGCTGGGCGGAGTAGGAGAGCAGGGCGATCCGCTCGGAGAAGAAGTAGGCGGAAAAGTTCATGGCGCCGGCGAGCGCAAGGCCGATGTAGAGGCCGTTGCGGCCCATGATGGCGCCGCCGCCGACCACCAGGAGGGCGGTGAGGAGGGCAAGGAGGATGGCGGTTTTCAGCGTGTTCATAGGGGATTATGAGGGGCGAGCGCTAGCGAGCGTCCTATTCGGCCCCCCGGGCGGCACGCGGCAAAGGGACCGCGCGCGAGGCCGCGGCAGGCTGAGGCCGGTTGCGTGCCCCGCGCAGGCGAGCTCCGCTCGCCGGGCCGATTGAAAATCGGCCGCAGGTTGGAAACCTTCCCCACAAGGCGGTGCGCGGCTAAGGCGTCGCGCGCGAGGCTGCGGGATACTCGGGCCGGTTGCGTGCCCCGCACGGGCGGGTTGACAACCCGCCGCAGGCTGACAGCCTGCCCCACATAAGATCGCGGCTTAGGCGGGTTCGGCGACATGCGGGCTCGATTTCTCCAGGGTGACACTTCCGGTGGAATCGGCGTCCACCAGTACGGTGTCGCCTTCCAGGAATTCGCCGTTCAGAAGTTTCAGCGCCAGCGGGTCCTGGATCAGGCGCTGGATGGCGCGGCGCATGGGACGGGCCCCGTATTGCGGGTCGTAACCTTCGGCGATAATGGCGTCCTTGGCGGCGGCGGTCACTTCCAGGTTCACTTTGCGGTCCTTCAATAGTTTGGCCACGTTGTCCAGTTGCAGGTCCACGATGCTCTTCAGGTGGTCCTTCGACAGGGAGTTAAATACGATGATATCGTCAACCCGGTTGAGGAACTCGGGGCGGAACTGCGACCGCAGGGAATCGAGCAGGCGCTTCCGGGTATCGTCGTTGCGGTTGTCTTTGCCGAGCACGGAGAAGCCGAACGCGTTCTTGTCGAGCATGCCGGTGCCGACGTTAGAGGTCATCACGATGACCGTGTTCTTGAAGCTGACGGTGCGGCCCTGGCCGTCGGTGAGGCGGCCATCGTCCAGGATCTGCAGCAGCAGGTGGAAAACGTCGGGGTGGGCCTTTTCGATTTCGTCGAACAGCACCACGGAGTAGGGGCGGCGGCGCACCTGCTCGCTCAACTGGCCGCCCTCCTCGTATCCCACGTATCCCGGAGGCGCGCCGGTCATGCGGGCCACGGCGTGCTTCTCCATGTACTCGGACATGTCGACGCGGATCATAGCCTTGTCGTCGTCGAACATGTATTGGGCCAGGGCGCGGACCAACTCGGTTTTGCCGACGCCGGTGGGGCCGAGGAAAATGAAACTGCCGATGGGGCGGTTGGGATCGCTCAATCCGGCGCGGTTGCGGAGGATGGCGCTAGAGACCAGGCGGACGGCTTCGTCCTGGCCGATGACGCGGTCCTTCAGGCGGTCGGGCATCTGCACCAGTTTGCGGATCTCGCCCTCGAGCATGCGGTGTACGGGGATGCCGGTCCACTTGGCGACGATGCGGGCGATATCGTCCTCGCCGATCTCCTCTTGTAGAAGTGCGTTTTCCTTGACGGCTTCCTGCTCCTGCTCGGCGGCGGCGATGTCCTTCTCGATCTGGGCGAGGCGGCCGTAGCGCAGTTGCGCGGCCTTCTCCCAATCGCCCGCGCGGCTGGCTTTCTCTTCGTCCTGGCGGAGGCGGTCCTGCTGTTCCTTCAGTTCGCGGACGCGGGCGATGGCGCCCTTCTCACGGCTCCAGCGTTCCTTGAGCTTGGAGGCACCGGCGCGCAGGCTTTCGAGCGAGTTCTCGACGATGCGGAGGCGCTCGTGGCTGGCGGCGTCGCGCTCTTTGCTGAGGGCCAGGCGTTCGATTTCCAGGTGCGAGATCTGGCGGTCCAGGTCGTCAATCTCGATGGGCATGCTGCCAATCTGCAGGCGCAGCGCGGAGCCGGCTTCGTCGATCAGGTCGATGGCTTTGTCGGGCAGGAAGCGGTCGGCGATGTAGCGGTGCGAGAGCGTGGCGGCGGCCAGGATGGCGGAGTCCTTGATGCGCACGCCGTGGTGGATTTCGAACTTCTCCTTGAGGCCGCGCAGGATGGCGATGGTGTCGTCGACGGTGGGCTCGCCCACCATGACGGTGCGGAAGCGGCGCGCCAGGGCGGCGTCCTTCTCGACGTATTTCTTGTACTCGTTGAGCGTGGTGGCGCCGATGCACCGCAGTTCGCCGCGGGCGAGAGCGGGCTTGAGGAGGTTGGCCGCGTCGATGGCGCCCTCGGCACCGCCCGCGCCCACGAGGGTGTGCAGTTCGTCAATGAAGCAGATGATTTCGCCCTGGGAATCGATGATCTCCTTGACCACGGCCTTGAGGCGGTCCTCGAACTCGCCGCGGAACTTGGTGCCGGCGATCATGGAGCCGAGGTCGATGGCCACCAGGCGCTTGCCCTTCAATTGGTCGGGGATGTCGCCGCGGACGATGCGCTGGGCCAGGCCTTCCACGATGGCGGTCTTACCCACGCCGGGTTCGCCGATCAGTACCGGGTTGTTTTTGGTGCGCCGCGAAAGCACCTGCATGACACGGCGGATTTCGTCCTCGCGGCCGATCACCGGATCGAGCTTGCCTTTGCGGGCGGAATCGGTGAGGTCGTGGGCGTAGCGCTCCAGGGCCTGGTACTTGGACTCGGGGTTCTGGTCGGTCACTCGCTGCGTGCCGCGAACGGAGACCAGGGCGCGCAGGATGGCGTCGTGCGTTGCTCCGGCGCGGTCGAGCAATTGGCCGGCGGGGTCGTGGCGTTCGTTGGAGATGGCCAGGAGCAGGTGTTCGGTGGAGACGAACTCGTCCTTGAAATGGGTGGCTTCGTCGAAGGCATGTTCCAGCACCTGGTTGAGCGGCTGGGACAGGTAGAGGCCCGGGGTCATGCCGCCGCCCGTGGACGGGAGCGTTTCGAGCATGCGGCGGGCTTCGATGACGATGGCGTCGGGCTGCACGTTGCACTTTTCGAGGACGGAGCGGACGATGCCCTCGCGGTCCTCGCAGAGGGCGACGAGTACGTGCATGGGGAAAAGGACCTGCGCGCCGGTCTCGCCGGCAATTCCCTGCGCCTGCTGGAGGGATTCCTGGGCCTTCTGAGTAAGCCTGTCGATACGGAACATTGGGTCTCCCAAAAACAACGGGGGCCGGGGATTACCCGGCCCCTCTTAACAGAGTAGATGGAAACGGCGCCGTGGGCGTTGCCCGGCGTTACTGGGTCTTGACCGCGACCTTGATCTGACGGGGCTTGGCGGCCTCTTTCTTGGGCAGTTTCACGGTCAGAAGGCCGTTGTGGTACTCCGCGGCGATGTTCTCGGTGTCGAAGGTGTTGGGCACCGCAAAGCTGCGGACGAAGGTGCCATAGCTGCGCTCCATGCGATGGTAGCCTTTCCCGGTATCCTGCTTTTCGAACTTGCGCTCGCCGGCGATGGTCAGGGTCTGGTTCTCGACACGGACGTCGATGTCTTTCTGGTCGACGTCCGGCAGATCGGCTTTCAGCACCAGTTCGTTTTCCGTTTCGTAGATGTCTACGGCGGGAGACCACGGCCGGTTGGCGGGCTCGGAAAGCATACGAGAGAAAGCGTCCTCGAAGACGCGGATATTGGCTAACGGATCGAAGTGGGTGAGTGACATCGTCATAATCTCCTTATCTGTTATCGATCATAAAATATGAGCGATGCGTTGTCAATCAAAATTTAGCGTAATTGTGGCAATAGGCGAACGATGCAACGAAGTCCTTATTTAACTGTTATTTGGAAGTCTATGACAAGCACCAGCGCATCGCCTGTTACCCGGATCTCCGGCACGCGGAAGTCCTTCAACGTGCGCGGATAGGCCGACAGCATGCCCGGGTTTTCGATGGCCTGCTGGAACTCCGAAGCCAGGGGATAACGGAAATCGTGCCCCAGGCTGGCGGCCATGGCGGTGCAGACGCGGCGGATGTAGTAGCCGCTCTTGCCTTCGCTCGTGACGGTCACGCCGGCCAGGGTGACGATGCCGTCGCGGTACTGCGGCGTAGCCAATATGACCACCCCGAAGGCGTCGCCCAGGCCGACGCACCTGCCAAGAACTCCCACAGCGCTGCGGCCCGTGAAGCGCGCACGAATCCGGAGACGTCCGTCGCCGGCTTCGATGCGGGGCTTTTCGAGATAGGCGAAGTTGCACTTGTCCGCCTTGGTGCCGTGAACGTAGCGACGGCCGTCCTGGGTGAAGACGGTTTCCGCCAAAACGCGCTCCAAGGCGCCGAACTGAATATGCACTTCGACCGCATGTGTGGCTGGGATGAAGGCCATAGCCAGGGAGAAAAGGCGGGCGAGAGTGCGCAGGGACAAACTTCCATTATAGGAGGTTGCAGGTTGGCGACCTGGGTCCGCTGGAAGCCGTGGCGTGCGCACTCGTGCGTGCGCCACGAATTCGCTCTCCCTCTTGGGAATACCGAGGTGGAAGGGGGCGTTACCCAACCGCGCAGCACTTCTTGAATTTGCGGCCGCTGCCGCAGGGGCAGGGGTCGTTGCGGCCCGCGGCGGATGGGGCGGGACGGCGTGGGGGCGGCGCCTTCCGGCCTTCGGCGACCATGCGGGCCAACGGGGCGCGGCTGTGCAGGAAGAAGCGTTTCAGGCCGGCGCAGAGGTAGTTGAGGCCGGGTTCGCCATCGGGCGTGCGGATGAAGCGGTACTTGGGGCATCCGCCGTGGCACATGGCAAGGACATCGCATTCGCGGCAGTAGCGCGGCAGGGCGTCGCGCTTGGCCTCTCCGAAGGCGCATTGGGCGGGGCTGTCCAGCAGCGCGGCGAGCGGGGTTTCGCGGATGTTGCCAGCGCGGTGTTGGGCATCGACGTAGTGATCGCAGGGGAAGAAATCGCCGTTGTGCTCGATGACGGGGACCTGGCCGCACGTCTCGCGGAACACGCACAGGGAGTGCTCGATGCCGAACGCGGGGCGGGCAGCCTCCTCGAAGGCCTGCATGGCGATGCGGGCGGTGTCGCGCGCCAGCCACTCGTCGAAGATCTTGCACAGAAAGGTACCGTAAGCGGCAGCCGATGGCGTGTAGGGGGCGACGGCTTCGGGCTCGCCGGGCTCGCGGGTCGCCTGCTCCACGGCGGGCAGGAAGCCGATGAAACTGGCGCCGATTTCGCGGAAGAAACGGTAGACAGTGAGAGGCTGCGCGACGTTGAGGTTGTGCACCACGCAGAGAATGTCGGTGCGGATTTCGTACTTGCGGAGAAGTTCGAAGCCTCGCACGGCCTGACAGTGAGTAGGCTCGCCGCCGCGAGAGACGCGGTAGGGGTCGTGGAGTTCGGCCGGGCCGTCCAGGCTGAGGCCCGCCGTGAATCCCTCGGCCGCAAAGAAGCGGCACCATTCGTCGTCAAGCAGCACACCGTTGGTCTGGATGCCGTTGCGGATGCGCCAGCCCGGGGGACGGTGCTTGCGCTGCAACTCGACCGCCCGGCGAAAGAAGTCGACGCCCAGTGTGGTGGGCTCGCCGCCGTGCCAGGAAAACTGGACTTCGGGCCCGCCAGCGACCGCGATGTGCTGGACGATACACTCCTCCAGCAGGGCTTCCGTCATGCGGCACTGGCCGGTATCGGGGTAGAGGCTGCGCTTATCGCGGTAGTAGCAGTATCCGCAATCCAGATTGCAGAGGGCTCCGGCGGGTTTGACGAAGATCTGGAAATCCCGGGACATACTGCCTTGAGGGATGGCGCGCGGCTTCGATCCGCGGCCATCCCCGAGGAATGCGAGGCGGTTAGTTGCCGGCTTGTTTTTGGGCGATGGGGCCGATGATCGGCAGGACCACGGTCTTGCCCTGATACGCGGAAACCATCATGTAGATCCAGACGCCCAGACACAAGAGCCAGAGGAGCAGCGACACAAGCGTACCAAGCAGGCTCACCACGCCGAACGCTCCGAGGATGTGTCCCAGGATGGTGAACACTATGCCGAACACGATACCGAGGACGATCTCCAACACGACGATCACCACGCTCACGAAAATCGACTGGAACGCGTGGAAGCGGATGTTGGGCTTCTTGTTGTAGGGTTCCATGACAAGGAAGATGATCCCCGTAATGAACCCGGCCAGGTAGCAGAGCATGGCGGCCACGTTGTCCTGCAGACCCGCGGCCGCGGGTTGCGGCGGGTAGGCACCTTGCGCCGGATAGCCGCCCTGCGGGGGATACGCGCCCTGTGGCGGGGGGTAGCCTCCCTGCGGCGGTACATAGCCTCCCTGCTGGGGTTGCCCCGCGTTAGGTGGTGGGTAAGCGCCGCCCGCCGGCGGACCGGGGGGCGTATAGGCAGCGCCTCCGGAGGGGGCGGCGCCAGCTACCGCGGAGCCGCACTTTGCGCAAAATGCTCCTGCCACTTCAGATCCACAACTCGGACAAAACGGCATTGTAAACTCCTTATCACTAGACTCTACTGTGAGAATCCGTCCACGGCAAGTGGCTGCGCGGAAAATCCGTACTGAGATGTACGCGGGCGGCGCCGGCGGCTGGGAGATTCACGCGATGGAAACGGATTCGTAGCGCAACCGGTACCGGGGGCGGGTGACCGCGCGGTGGCGCCACCGCGGCACTAGCCCCTGGGGCGCGGGGCGCATGCGTGTTATCGTGAAAGACGGTGTCGTCGCCACTCAATTTTCATCTGGAGCAGTACGAAGGTCCCCTGGACCTGCTGCTGGACCTGATCCGCAAGCAGCAGATCGATATCAAGGATATCCCCATCGCCACCATCACTTCCCAATACCTGGAGTACATGGACAAGGCCCGGGAGATGGATATCGACCTGGGTGCTGAATTTGTCTACATGGCGGCGACCCTCATCCACATCAAGTCGAAGATGCTGCTACCGCGCGACCCTGCCCTGGAAGCGGATGGGGATGGGATGGAAGACCCGCGGCAGGAGTTGGTGGACCGGCTGTTGGAGCACGAGCGCTTCAAAAACGCCGCGGAGATGTTGCAGCAGAAGCGCATGATCGAAGAAAATGTCTGGTCGAATCCGCAAGTCAAGGCGTTTCTCAGCGATTCGGACGACCCCGGCCTGGCCGTGAACGTCTACGACCTGGTCAAGGCCATGGGGCAGATTCTGGAGCGGGCCAAGAACCGGCCGGTTTATGAGGTGGAGGCCGCCGACGTCACCGTGGCGGACATGATCCACTACCTGAAGGACCAGTTCACGGAAGCCGCCGACAAGCCGGTGTTCATCCTGCGCGTTTTCGAACGGCAGCGGACCCGCCGGGCCATGATCGCGCTGTTCCTGGCCGTGCTGGAGATGGTCCGCATGCAGGCCGTGGTGCTGGTGCAGAAGGACCTGTTCGGCGAGATCGCACTGCGGCGGAGCGAGACTTTCGACGCCGTTTTCGCCAGCGGCGAGCCCATCGCGGCCATCGAAGAAGACTACATCTAAACTGCAAATGGAAGAACTCGAAACAACCGGGACGGAGAGTCCCGAACAGGATCCAGAAATGGAGAGCGCTGCCGCCGCGCCGGAGTCCGCGGCGGAGCCGGAGCCATCTCACGTGCTGGTGATGGACAGCGTGCCCGCCGACGAGTTGCTGGCCCTGGACGATTCCGGTGGCGATAGCGCGGAGACGGCTGCGGCCGAAGAGGATGGCAAGCTCAAGGCCGTCATCGAGGCTCTGGTGTACGTGGCAGAGGACCCCATCACGGTGGCGCAGGTAGCGGCATCGATTGGGCAACCGGTCGAGCGGGTACGGCTGTTGCTGGGCGAACTCATTGCGGAGTACGACCAGCCGGGCCGCGGCATCCAGATCCGCGAAGTGGCGGGTGGCTACCGCATGGCCACCAAGCCGGAGCACCATGACGCGGTGCGGGAGTTTGTGAAGAGCCTCAAGGCGCCGCTGAAGCTCTCGCTGCCCGCTCTCGAAACGCTGGCGGTAATCGCTTACAAGCAGCCAGTGACCGCGCCGGAAGTGAAGGAAATTCGCGGCGTGCAGGGAACCGGCGTGTTGAGCACGCTGCTGGACCGCAAGCTGATTGCCGAAGCGGGGCGGAAGAACGTCATCGGCAAGCCGATCCTATATAAGACCACCAAGGAGTTTCTGATTCAGTTCGGGCTCAAGGATCTGAGCGAGTTGCCGACGCTGAAGGAGTTCGAGGAGATCCGGCGGATGGCGATGCCGGACGGCGAGCCCGGAGAGCAGGCTGCGGGCGAAACGCCGGTCGAGCCAGCGGCGGAAGCCGAGGCAGCCGCGCCCGCGCCGGAAGCGGCAGCGGAATCCGCGCCGGCCGAGGCTGCCGGGCCCGCTACGGATGCCGCGCCGGCGGAACCTGCGCCGGACGAGGCGGTCGAGCCAGCGCCCGAGGCCCAGACTGCCGAACCCGCGCCAGACGCAGCACCCGAGCCGCCCGCGCCGGCCCCGGAGACTTAATGGCCGAAGAACGTCTTCAGAAGATCCTCTCGCAAGCCGGTGTCGCCTCGCGGCGCCAGGCGGAGAAGATCATCGTGGAGGGGCGCGTCACGGTGAACGGTTCGGTGGTTTCCGAACTGGGCTCCAAGGCCGACCTGGAGCGCGACCACATCAAGGTGGACGGCCGCCTGCTGCATGCCCCCAAGCACATGGTGTACCTGACGCTGAACAAGCCCAACAACACCGTTACCACCGTCAGCGATCCGCAGGGCCGCGCCACGGTGATGGATCTGCTCCGCGGGGTCAAGGACCGCGTCTACCCGGTCGGCCGCCTGGACTATCACAGCGAAGGGCTGTTATTGCTGACCAACGACGGCGAAGTGGCCAACGCGGTGATGTCGGCCGCGACGCACCTGCCGAAAACCTACCTGGTGAAGGCCAACGGCACGCTCACCGCCGAGCAGGAGGAGGCGTTCCGCAGAGGGCTGCCCATCTCCGGGCGGCGCACCGAACCGGCCGGGTTGAAGCTGCTGCACAGCGCCGAGAATCCCTGGTACGAAGTGAAGCTGGTGGAAGGCCGGAACCAGCAAATCCGGCTGATGTTCAAGCACCTGGGCTTCCTGGTGGAGAAATTGAAGCGGGTGCGCATCGGCCCGCTGGAACTTGGCCCGCTGAAGCCTGGCGCCTTCCGCCATCTGACGCTCGATGAAGTCCGCAAACTGAAGCGCGCGCTGCAGCCAGTGCGCAAACGCGAAACCCCATGAACCGCCTGGCCGACCTACTTGACCGATCGCACGTGATTGCCGTTGTGGGCTTGTCCGCCAAACGCTGGCGCGCCAGCTATGGTGTGGCAGAGTACCTGCAACATTCGGGCTACCGCATCGTTCCGGTGAACCCCAACGAAACCGAAGTGCTGGGCGAGAAGAGCTACCCGGACGTGGATTCGATTCCCGGCCCGGTGGACATCGTGGACATTTTCCGGCGCTCTGAGTTCGTGCCGGAGATCGTCGAGGCCGCCATCCGCAAGGGCGCGCGCGTGGTGTGGATGCAGGAAGGCGTGATCCACGAAGACGCCGCCCGCCGCGCCGAAGCGGCCGGCCTGGTGGCCGTCATGGACCGCTGCATTCTGAAGGACCACAGACGCAAGGCGGGATAAGGCCGCGCCGCCCGGTTACGCTCCCACGTGCACCGTCCCGGCGAGCATCAGGCTGGCGGCGGCGGACGAGTCTCCCACATAGACTGCATAGTCGCCGGGAGCAACCTGCCAGCGATTCGAGTTTATGTCCCAGTAAGACATGGGATGGGATGAGTCGTTTACATCCACTTCCACGGTTACCGTCTGGGTAGCGCCGGGTTGCAGCAGTACCTTCCGCCATCCGGCCAGGCGCTTGGGCGGCTCGCCGGTCGAGGCCGGCAATCCCAGATAGACCTGCACCACCTCCGCGCCCGCCACCGAGCCCGTGTTCGTCAGGTCCACATTCACCTGGAGGTTGGCATTGGCGGACGCGAGGCTATTCACCACGTTGGCATTGGCGAAGGAAAACGTGGTGTAGGAAAGTCCGAAGCCGAAGGGAAACAGCGGCGCGATGCGATTGGCGTCGTACCACTTGTAACCCACCAGGTAACCCTCGGAGTAACTCACGGGGAACGGCGCGGTGGCAGTGGCGCCTGAAATGACAGGCCGGGGCAGATCGGCCACGCTGGCCGGAAAAGTGAGGGGCAATTTGCCGGATGGGTTTACGGCGCCGAAGAGCAGGTTGGCGATGGCCTCGCCGCCGCGCTGCCCCGGGAACCAGGCTTCCAACACTGCGCTGACGCTTCCCAGCCACGGCATGACCTGCGCGCTCCCGTTTTCCATCACCACCACGGTGTGCGGATTGGCCGACGCCACCGCGGCCACCAGCGCGTCCTGGTCGATGGGATTGTTCGGGTGAATCAGGTCGGTGAAGTTCAGGCTGGGCATGTCCATCCCTTCGCTGGTCCACTGCTCGATGAACACCACGGCAACGTCGGACGCGGCGGCGAGCGAGGCTGCCGCGGCGGCATTGGTTCCGTCGGCGAAGCGAACCGCAACGCCGGGGGCCATCGCCTGGATGGCGCTTTTCGGGGACGATGGATCCCACACCACCTGCGAAAATCCGGGCGTCGCGGGGTAGCCTTCCCCGATGTAGCCCGTAGGAAGCACCTGCGACGCGCCGCCGCCGGAGAGCACCGCCGTATCGGCCTTCCATCCGATCACGGCAATCGAGTGCAGCGCCGCGGCGTTGAGCGGCAGTTGGCCGCCCGCGTTCTTTAGCAGCACGGCGCCCTGCTCCTCCACCTGCTGCGCGATGGCTTGGTCCGTGACCGTGTCGATGGGCGGCGCTGGGCCGGTTGAGTCGAAGAGGCCGACCTGGTACATGGCGCGTAGCGTGCGATGCACCATGTCGTCGATGCGCGATTGCGGCACCAAGCCGGCGGCGATGGCTTGCGGCAGGCTGCCGAAATAGGCGTTGTCGGGCTGTTCCTGATCGAGACCGGCCAGCGCCGCGGCCACGGTGCTGTGGTTGGCCCACCAGTCAGAAAAGACGAAGCCCGGAAAGCCCCAGTCGGTCTTGAGCACGTCGGTGAGCAGGTGCGCGTTCTCGCAGGAATACACGCCGTTGACCTGGTTGTAGGAGCACATGACGGATTGCACGCCCGAGTCCTTTACGGCGATCTCGAAGGCCAGCAGGTCGCTCTCGCGGGCGCCGCGCTCGTCGATCTCGGAGTCGGCCAGAGTGCGCCCGGTCTCCTGATCGTTAAGCGCGTAGTGCTTGGTGCAGCCGATGATGTGCTGGTCCTGCACGCCCCGAATGTGCGCGGCGGCGATCTTGCCCGCGAGCGTGGGGTCCTCGCCCTTGGTCTCGAAGGTGCGGCCATCGCGCGGCTCGCGCCCGGTCAAATTGATGTTGCCGCCCAGGTTCACGTTGAGCCCGTAGGCCGCGGTCTCGGCGCCAATCACCGTTCCGAACTTGTAGGCGAGGTCAGTGTCCCAGCTCGCCGCGCTGGCGAGCGAGGAGGGAAGGGCCGTAGCGGGTCCGCTGGCGTAGGCCAAACCCAGGCTGCCATCCACGTAGTAAAGCGACGGGATGCCCAGTTCCGGAATTCCGGGGAGGTAGCCGCTGGCGCCCAGCGGCAGCGGAAACCAGTTGGCGATGGACCCCGCGGCGCCGTTCACGAGCTGGAGTTTCTGCGCCTGAGTCATGCGCCCCAGCATGGCGTCGGCCCGCTGATCGGGGGTGGGCGGCGCCGGAGCCGGCAAGCGGAAATGGGCGGTCACGCCGTTGATGGAGATGGTTGCGCCCACGTAGGGCGACGCGGTGGAGACGCCCGCCGGGTAAGTGAAGTTCACCTGGTCGATGATGGAACCGGGCGCCACGCCGCAGTAGACTACGGTGGCCGGCACTCCCCCGATGGTGAGTTGGCAACTGGCCGGTCCGCCGGGCACCTGCAGCGCGGCCGGAGGCGCCGGCACGCCATCCTGCAGCGGCTGCGTTTTCGGCCCCAACCCGTTGGCCCAAAGCTGGTACGTGGAACCCGCCTTCACGGCGCATTGCGACGCCGGCGTGGGACAGCCGTCGGCGGCGTTGCCGGTGACCCAGGCAACGCCGTTGACGAACTCGCTCAGGAAGAACGATGGCGATGCGGTGGATGCTATGGTTACCTGCTCGATGTTGCTGGCCACCCCGTTGTGCGTGGTCTTCACCGGCACGGCGAGCCCCGGCGCGGTTTCCCACGGAACCTGAAAGTTGATCTGGGTGGGCGAGACGTAGACCAGCGGGGCGTCCACGCCGTTGACGTTCACGGTGGCGCCCGCCGCGGTTTTCGGAAAGCTGCCGGCGGCGGAGACCGAAACCGTCTGCGCCGCGTCGGCCAGGTTGCTGCCGTAAATCACCGCCAGGCTGCCCGGCGAAATGGCGCCCAGATACGACGCTCCGTTCACGATTCGCCCGGGCGTGATGACGGGCGCGCCCGCGGGCACGGCGGCGGCCTGGTAGACGCGCACGTAATCCACCAGCATGTCCTGCGGGAATTTCACGCTGGCGTCGGGCGTGCCCAGAAATGTGTTGGGGCCGCCAACGGCCAGGTTCAACAGCAGAAAGAACGGCGCGTTGAAAACCCACTGCGTGCCGGCGGGCAGGGACGACGGCGTCACGGTGTGATAAGCGGGCGGGCCATCCACATACCAGGCGATGGAATTGGGCGACCACTCGATGACGTACAGGTGGTAGTCGTCGTAGACCGTCTCGCCGAAGGGCAGCGCAACGGGCGCGCCCAGGCCATTGCCGCCGGAGTAACCGGGGCCGTGGGCGGTGCCGTTGTTGATGCTGGCGTTGTTGTGGTAAGTCCCGAAGTTCTCCATAATATCGACCTCGCCGGAACCGGGCCAGGGCGTGGTCGCGATGTCTTCTCCCAGCATCCAGAAAGCGGGCCAGACGCCCTTGCCGAAGGGCAGCTTGATGCGGGCTTCGATGCGGCCGTATTGCCAACTGAGGTCGGCGGTGTGCGTGCTGGCTGTGGGCGCGCCGGTTTGCAGCCGCGCCGAAGTGTAGTTGCCCTGCGCGTCCTTGATGGCGCGGATCACCAGGTTGCCGTTGCCGTCCTGGAAGGCGTTGCCGGCGAGGTTGGTGTAGACCTCGATTTCGCTGTTGCCCCAACCGCCGCCGCCCAGGTCGAAATTCCATTTCGTGGGGTCGGGCGGCGTGCCCGCCGGGCCGTTGAACTCGTCGCTCCACACAAGCTGCCAGCCGGTGGATTGGGCGCTGGCGAGCGCTGCTGTCAGCAGGCACAGCGAGACTACGCGAAGAGAGGTCATAACGGTAGCATTATGGCGCAATCGGTAGCGTGACGGTGAACGTGCTGCCCGCGCCAGGTTGGCTTGTCACGGCGACGGCGCCGCCGTGCGATTCGGCGACCCACTTCACAATGGCCAGGCCCAGTCCGAATCCGCCGTCCTGGCGCGAGCGCGCCTTGTCGCCGCGATAGAAACGGTCGAAGAGGTGCGGCAGCGCTTCGGGGGCGATGCCCGAGCCGGTATCCGATACGGCGATGCGTAGCGCGGCGCCGGTTTCTAGCGACACATCCACCCGGCCTCCCCGCGGAGTATAGCGGATGGCGTTGTCCAAAAGATTCATCGCCATGCGGTGCAGCAGCTCTTCGTCGCCGCGGTAGGGAACGTCTTCGGGAGATCGGCATTCCACCTGGACGCCGCGCGCCGCGGCCATGGCCTGCACGCTACGGCAGCAATCGCGCAGCAGGTCGCCAAGATAGAATTCGCGCGGTTGGAGCCGCACGTTGCCGGCATCGGCGCGGGCCAGGTTGAGCAGATCGTCCACCAGGCGCGAGAGGCGCCGCGATTCGTCCAGAATCACGGCCAGCGTTTCGCGGTATGAGGCGGCGGAGCGCTCTTGCGAGAGCGCCACATCGGCTTCCCCGCGAATGACGGCGATGGGCGTGCGCAGCTCGTGCGAGGCATCGGCCACGAAGCGGCGCATGCTGGCGAATGTCTGGTCGAGCCGCGCCAGCAGCTCGTTGAAGGAGCCCGCCAGCGTTTCCAACTCTTCGGCGGCGCGGCCGATCTCCAGGCGAGCGTCGAGATTACTGCCGCTGATGCGGCGGGCCTGCTCCGCCATCCAGCCCAGCGGCGCCAGGCTGCGCCGCGCCACCAGGTAGCCGCCGAAGCCGGCCAGCGCCAGCAGCAGCGGCGTGGCCAGAAGGAGAACCTGGCGCACCAGACGCAGGTCGGCGGCCACGGCATCCAATTGCTGGCAGGCCACCATGACGTAGCTCCGGCCATCCACCTGGCGAAGGTACACGGCCGCGCGCGATCCCGCGGGCCCCAAGCCGGGGACCGGCACGAGCGAGACCGGGCCGCTCTTGCGAGGCGCGCCCGCGGCGATGGCGGCATAGCGCGCCGGCGTGGCCGGGCCGCTCGCAGCCAGCAGCTTCGCGCCCTGGAAGATGGCGAGCTGTTGCCCGCGCAGGTCGTTGTCGGCGATCTCGGCCGCCGCGCGGGCGGCATCGCCGTGCTGCTCCTGGTATTCGTCGGCGAAGAGCGTGGCAGCGGTGCGCACCTGGTTGGAGAGCGATTCGTCCACGCGGCGCTCCAGGCCCACGGCGAGCCGGCCGTAAAAGAACAGGCCGAACAGCAGCGTCAGCAGCGAGAAGAACCCCAAGTACCAGAGTGTGAGGCGCAGGCGGAAGCTGCGGATCATCGCGCGCCTCCCGCGTCCGCCCGCGCGCTCAACAGGTAGCCCGCGCCGCGGCGCGTGTGGATGAGCGGGCACGCCGCTCCCGCATCCAGCTTGGCTCGCAGGCGGCGGATGTAAACGTCGATGATGTTGGAAAACGGATCGAAGCTCTCGTCCCACACGTGCTGGGCAATCTGTTCGCGGCCCACCACGCGGCCTTCGTTGAGCATCAGAAATTCGAGCAGCGCGTATTCCTTGGCGGTGAGGCTCACGGGCTTGCCGGCGCGCGCGGCCTGGTGGCTGGCGGTATCGAGCGAGAGATCGGCCACGCGGATCACGCGCGGGCGAACATTGGCGGAGCGCCGCGCCAGAGCCCGCAGGCGCGCCAGCAGTTCCTTGAAGTCGAAGGGCTTGGCGAGGTAATCGTCGGCGCCGGCATCGAGCCCGGCCACGCGGTCGTCGACCGAGTCGCGGGCGGTCAGCATGAGAATGGGCGCGCGGAATCCCGATGCGCGCAACTCGCGGCACACCGCGAAACCGTCCTTGATAGGCAGCATGACGTCCAGGACCACCAGGTCGTACTGGTTGACGCCCGCCTGGTAGATAGCCTGTTCGCCATTGATGGCAACGTCGACGGCGTAGGTCTGCTCGCGCAGCCCTTTGGCGATGAACCCGGCCACCCGCGCTTCGTCTTCCACCAGCAGAATTCGCACGCACCTATATTCTGGCGGAACCGCGGCGGGCGTGCCACTGCGCCGGTCTTATGTGGGGCAGGTTGTTGACCTGCGGCGGACCGTCAGTCCGCCTTCCCGTGGCTTTGCACGCGCACCGCGAACCAGCCACGCCCGGGGGTTGCACCTCCTACAGCCGGCCCGCAACCCCGCGCTGGCGAGAAGCGCTCCCCGGCTCCCGCCGGGGGATGCCATCCCGCCCCACACGAGCGGCCTAACCTCAACCTCCAGGTCGCGACCCGTTGTATACTGATTGCTGGCGCCTCCCGACTTCACGTCGAGGTGTTCCGAAACGCGGTCCCGCCGAATCCGCGAATCGTGATTTACCAATCGGTCCGCTCCCGGATTCTTTAGCGGGAAATAGCGCAGTGCTCGTGCGCCGGTTCCATGCGGCCCTCGAATTGTTGACTCTGGATAAGGAACTGACTCTCATGCTCAAAAGTGCAATCTTCTCTGTCGCGGTGCTTCTGGCTGGCTCTTCGTCAGCCTCCGCCAGCAACATCGGCCCAATCTTCAACAGCCTCGCCAGCCCAACAGGCAATGGCACGATAGCATACAGTACTCTGTTCGACACCTTCAGCACCGGCAACCAACCGTTCGAACTCACCTCGGTCTCGCTGATGCAAAGCAAAGCCAACAGCACCGACTCGGGAACCTGGGTCCTCTATCTCGCCACCGTGAACGTAGCCAACGCTTCCTGGAGTGTGATAGCCCCAATTGTTTCCGGTAACGAAAGCTCGTTTACTACTTCAATTCGAAGCTACACGTACACCCTGTCGACCTCCGTCCTGTTGAATGCCGCGTCAAACTATGCCATAGCGCTCGATTATTTGGCCGGGGACACTCCTCCTGTGTGGTGGGAGACTACGAATACATCCGGAGTTGGTGTTGCCGGCCAATACTGGGGAAAGATTGACACTGGCACGCTGAGCTACTATCCGGATTCAGCCGGATGGGGAGGGTTCCAGATGCGGCTCGATGGCTTCACCGTGCCTGAACCCTCCACGTCGTGCCTGGCAGGCTTTACTCTGATGATCCTGGGATCTCTCGTCCGGCAGAGGCATGCAGCCTAGGGAAGGATCCTCTTCCTGGAGTTCCCCCGCGGCACGATTGTTGAGAGGTCGACAAGCGAAAGCGGTCGCCTGCCTCCGTAAATCCGGCCGCACCTGCTCGCCAGCTTCTTCCGCGCTTCTGCCTGTGACGTAGCAGCGAACTTGGCGTGCGCCCCGGCGCTCACTCGCTTGAATATCGGCCACCTGCCTGCGCGCGGTGGAGCGAAGGGTCTTTCGTACCAGGAGTAGTTTCGCTCCCGCCGGGGGCACGCCTGCGCCATGGACGCGCGCCGATTTGTCCGGATTCTTTTTCCGGAATTGCGGTTGTCGATGACCCTGTCCTGCAGTCTGTCAGCTTGGTTGGGTAGCAAGCACGCTCGGAGTCTCGCGCACCTCCGGCGATTCTGGTGGATCTCCACTTCTCTGTCGCGCCCACACAACACCCGCCCGCCACTGGCCCTCCCAATGCTATGGTAGGGTTTCCCGGAATGTCTGAGATCTCATTCGAAGTGGTGGCCGAGTGCCCGCACACGAGAGCGCGCGCCGGCTTACTCCACACCGCCCACGGCACCATCGAAACGCCCGTCTTCATGCCGGTGGGCACGCAGGCCACCGTCAAGGGGCTAAGCACACGCGATCTGGCGGACGACCTGGGCGCGGGCATCATCCTGGCCAACACCTATCATCTCTTTGTGCGGCCCGGCCCTGAGCTCATCCGCAAGCTGGGCGGGTTGCACAGCTTCATGGCCTGGCCCAACGCCATCCTCACCGATTCGGGCGGCTACCAGGTGTTCAGCCTTAAGGGCCTGCGCAAGATTTCCGAAGAGGGCGTGGTGTTCCAGTCGCATCTCAACGGCGATCTGCTCAACTTCACGCCGGAATCCACCGTGGACGCGCAGCTCGATTTCGGCAGCGACATCCTCATGGCGCTGGACGAGTGCCCCGAATATCCCGTCACCCACGAGTACGCGCGCGAGAGCATGAACCGCACCCTCCGCTGGGCGCGCCAGGCCAACGCCCATCACGCGCGGCGCATGGCGAGCGAGGGCCGCACGGGCAACGCGCTTTTCCCCATCGTGCAGGGCTCCATGTTTCCCGACCTGCGGCGGGAGTGCGCTACCGCGCTGGTGGACCTGGATGCCGACGGCTACGCGGTGGGCGGCCTATCGCTGGGCGAAGCCCGCAGCCTCAGTCTGGAAATGGTGGAGGCCACCGAGAGCATTTTGCCGCGCTCGCGGCCGCGCTACGCCATGGGCGTGGGGATGCCCGCCGAGCTTCCGGAATACGTGGCGCGCGGCATCGACATGATGGATTGCGTGCTGCCCTCGCGCAACGCCCGCAACGGCTGGCTGTTCACCAGCGAGGGCCACGTGGTGATCAAGCACGCGCGCTACCGGGACGACGAGGGTCCCGTGGACCCGAATTGCCAATGCTATACTTGTCGAAGATACTCCCGAGCCTACCTTCGCCATTTGTTCCAGTGCGGGGAGATTCTGTATTCGGTGTTGGCCACCCGTCACAATATCAGCCGGTACCTTGACATCATGCGGGGCATCAGGCACGCTATAATATCGAATTCGTTTCCTGAATACTTGAGGTGTGTCCGATCCGCGGCAGTCGATGGCGGGGACGCGCCAGTGGTGTGAATTTGCTCTTAACGATGTTTCTCTTCGACGCGGCGGCGCCGCCCGCCAGCAACCCCCTCGTGGGATTCCTTCCCATCATCCTCATCTTCGGGATTTTTTATTTCCTGTTGTTCCGGCCCATGCAGAAGCAGCGGGCCAACACGCAGAAGATGCTGGCCAGCCTGGAAACCGGCCAGGTGGTGATAACCAGCGGCGGCATCGTCGGCACCATCGTGGCCATCGAGGGCGGGGAAACGCTGGTGTTGCGGGTGAAGCCCGACAACATTAAGATCCAGGTGGCGCGCAGCGCCGTTTCCAGCCTGATGTCGGCCGAAGGAAAAAAGTAGACGTACCGGAATTTTGATTTGGCAAGTACTCAACTCCCATGAAAAAGAACCTTAATACCCGGACGATCGTCATCGTTGCGACGATCCTGATCTGCGCTGTTGGCATCATTGGCATACCTAAGTCGATGGCGGATCTCAAGAAGAACTTCCGGGACAACATTCGTCTCGGTCTGGACCTGCGGGGCGGCAGCCATCTGGTGATGCTGGTGAAGGTCAACGAAGCCATCGCCGGCGCCGCGAGCGAGGTCATGGACCATCTGAAGGAAGACATGAAGAAGGCGCCCATCCCGTGGACGGAGATGACCGTCAACGAGGTGCAGCGGGTCGAGGATTCCGGCGACGTGGCCCTCATCGTTAAGGGCGTCCCCGCCACCCAGTCCAGCGCGTTCCGCTCGCTGGTGTCGGATCATTACTCCGCCTACACGCTGACGGAACTCAACTCGACCGACTACTCCATCAAGCTGAAGCCGACGGACCTGATCGCCCTCGAGCGGGAAACCGTGCAGCGCACCATCGATACCATCTCCAACCGCATTGACGCGCTCGGCCTGGCGGAGAAGACCGTAACGCAGTACGGCCGCAGCGGCGCGGATTTCCAGGTGCTGGTGCAACTGCCCGGCGAGTACGTTCCGGCGCACGTGAAGCAGTTGATTGGCACGGCGGCGAAACTGGAAATCGTCGGCGTCAAGGACGGCCCGTTCGCCAGCAAGGACGAGGCGCTGGCCAAGCACAGCGGCATGCTGCCGTTGAACACCAGGCTGATCAAGATGAAGCCGCGCGGCGACGCCGGGGGCGACCGCTGGTACCTGGTGGACCGGCGCGCGGTGGTCTCGGGCAGCGAGTTGCGCAATGCCCATGCGGGGCAGGGCGAGATGGGGAAGAGGTTTCTCACCACGTTTTCGATGTCGCCGGAAGCCGGCTCGCGGTTCGGCCGGTACACCGAGCAGAACATCGGCAACAATCTGGCGGTGGTGCTGGACGACCAGATCGTGAGCGTGGCCGAAATCAAGATGCGCATCGAGGATTCCGGCCAGATCGAAGGCCTGGGCAGCGAAGAGGAAGCCATGGACCTTTCGCGCTACCTGAAGAGCGGTTCGTTCCCGGCGGGCGTGGAATTCCTGGAAGAGGACTCGATCGGGCCATCGCTGGGCGCGGATTCCATCAGCGAGGGCATGCATGCGGGCATCTACGGCCTGGTGGCCGTGGTGGCGGTGATGCTGATCTACTACCGGCGCAGCGGGGTGAACGCGGTGCTGGCGCTGATTCTGAACACGATTATTCTGTTGGCCGCGGTCTCCTATTTCCACGCGGTATTGACCTTACCCGGAATCGCGGGGGTGATTCTGACCATTGGTATGGCGGTGGACTCCAACGTTCTGATTTTCGAGCGCATACGCGAGGAGCTGCGGGCCGGGAAATCGGTAGTTGCGGCTGTGGACACGGGGTTTAACAAAGCGTGGTGGACCATCGTGGACACCCACGTCACCACGGTCGTGTCCTGCGCGTTCCTCTTCCTGTTCGGCGAAGGGCCGGTGAAGGGGTTTGCCGTGACCCTCACAATCGGGTTGATAGCAAACGTATTTACGGCCGTCTTCGTGTCGCGTACGATATTCGATTTCGAGTTGTCGGGCCGCCGGCAACTGGAGACTTTGAGCATTTAGCCGGGCCCGGCGGTGGCGGGGCTTGGCGGGCCTTGGAGAACCGGGGCCGGGAACAAAATCTAAAGGGCTGGTGTCCAATGGTTTAAAGGGACACCCAGCATGGCAAGGTTCGATGGAATTATTTAAGAGCACGAACTACGACTTTCTGGGCAAGAAGTGGCCCTTCATTATTGCGTCGCTGATATTGTCCGTGGCTGGAATCGGGAGCATCATTGTGCGGGGCGGGCTCAATTACGGCATCGATTTCAAGGGCGGGGCCCAGGTGACCGTGAGGTTCGCGGAGCGGCCGCAGTTGGACCGGATCCGCTCGGTGATGCAGAAGTCCCCCAAGATCCATGGCGGCGTGAGCGTACAGGATTTCACGGCGGGCACGCAGGCCAACACGGTGCTCATCGAGACCGAGATCCAGGAAGAGAAGCAGTTGAATATCAACCGCCAGGCGATGGAGGAGGTTCTGCGGAACACGTTCGGCCAGCCGGATAATCCCAAGCTGGACCTGAACAATACCGCCGCCGAAGCCCTCGCCCCCCGGTTGCGGGACGCCCTGGTGCGGGCTGGAACGCCCGTCGAGGATACCAAGGTGCAGAAACTGGCCGACGACGTTCTGGCCTACCGCGACAAGGAAGCTTCCGGACTGTTAACGAATTTTCAACAATTGTCCTCCGTACCGGGCGTGAACTCTGGTATTATTAGCGCTCTCCAGCAGGAATGTTATTTGGCCGGCTACCATGTCGGCCGGGTGCAGATGGTCGGGCCGAAGGTGGGCGAGCAGTTGCGGTCGCAGGCCGTCCTGGCCACGTTATACGCCCTGGCGGGCATGTTGGCGTACATCGCATTCCGGTTCGAGTGGATTTATGGGTTGGGTGCGGTAATCGCGTGTTTCCACGACACCATCATCACCATCGGGTTGTTCTCGATCTTCAATCAAGAGATCTCGATGACGGTGATTGCGGCGTTGTTAACTCTGGTGGGCTACTCGATGAACGATACGATCGTGATTTTCGACCGTATTCGCGAGAATCTGAAGCTCTCCCGCCGGGAACCGCTGGAGAACGTTATGAACCGGGCCGTCAACCAGACCTTGAGCCGGACGGTGATGACCTCGGGACTGACGTTCCTGACGGTAATCGCCCTGTTCGTTTTCGGCGGACCGGTGTTGCGCGGATTTTCCTTCGCGCTGGTTTGCGGAATTATAGTAGGTACGTATTCCTCCGTGTTCGTTGCCAGCCCGATCGTATTGTTCTGGCACAATTATGTGGACAAGGCGAAGAAGCCATCGGGCATGGGTGGAGGATCGGCTGCGCGCAAGGATGTGCCGCGGCCGGGCGGCCCCAAGGCGCCAAAAGGTGAAGTCAGTAAGGTGGTAAAGTAACGGATTGCGGCCGGGCGCGCCGGGGTGGCGCGGGGCCGTGCCAGGGAGATTGGGAAAGGCAAGTTCCTATGTTTGAGCAAACTTTCGTACAGACTGGCAAGACTCACACGACGTGGACGGTTATGATCTCGGCTCTGATTCAGACCGGGCTCCTTACGGTCGCGGTGATCATACCGATGATCTATTTCGACGTGCTGCCGGCGGCAACCCTGACGAGTTTCCTGGTTGCGCCTCCTCCGCCGCCTCCTCCGCCGCCTCCGCCGGCAGCCGCTCCGGTGGTTGCGCGTGTGAAGGTGATCCCGCGGCAATTCGACGCCGGCCGGCTGATGACGCCGAAGTCGATCCCCAAAGACATCGCGGTGATTAAGGAAGACGATTTGCCGCCCGTGAGCGCCGGCATGGGCGTGGTCGGTGGCGTTCCGGGAGGCTCGGTTGGTGGCCAGGTCGGCGGCGTACTGGGCAGCATTCTAACCCAGGGCAGTTCGGTGGCTCCTCCGCCTCCGCCGAAGAAGGTGGAGGCTCCGCCGCCGCCCAAGCGAGTTCAGATCGGTGGCAACGTGCAGGCCGCCATGCTGGTCTACGGCCCCAAGCCGTCGTATCCGCCGCTGGCCAAGCAGGCGCGCATTTCCGGCGTGGTGCATCTGCACGCTTTCATCTCCAAGGAAGGCACCATTCAGACTTTGACGGTGATTCCTCCGGCCCACCCGCTCCTGGCCCCCGCGGCCGTGGAGACGGTGCGGACCTGGAGGTACAAACCCACCATGTTGAACGGCGAGCCGGTGGAAGTCGAGACCACCATCGACGTGAGCTTTATGTTGGCCCAGTAGTAACCCGGCGCTCCCAGAGGAACGCCGGATAGTAGAACGAAACTTTCAACTCGCAGGAGAGAACTAGAATGCTTTTGCTATCGCAAGTATGGTCGATGTTTTTGTTCCAAGAGACAGTCGGGTTTGACGTGGTCCACCTGTGGTCCCAGATGGGCATCCTTGCCAAACTCGTGGTGGGCTTGCTGTTTGTCATGTCGGCTTACTCCATCGGCGTCATGATCGACCGCTTTATGGCATACAGTGCCGCCCGTAAGCAGTCGCGCCAGTTCGCACCGGCCGTGGCCGGCGCCCTGCGCGAAGGAAAACTGGACGAAGCGGTGAAGATCGCCGACCGCTACAAGAAAAGCCACCTCGCCAAGGTCGTGGTTGCCGGTTTGCAGGAATTTCAGGCGCACCAGACTCAGCTCCGAGATCCCCGGAGAAGAGATCGACGCCTCCAGGCGCGCCCTGGAACGCGCCGAAGCCATCGTTCACGCCGAGTTGAAGCGCGGCGTCAGCGGCCTGGCGACCATCGGTTCGACGGCCCCGTTCGTGGGACTGTTCGGTACGGTCGTCGGCATCATCAACGCGTTCAAGGGAATTTCCGCCGAGAAGTCGAGCGGTCTGGGCGCCGTGGCGGGCGGTATTTCCGAAGCCCTGGTGACCACCGCTATCGGACTCTTCGTGGCTATCCCGGCAGTCTGGGTGTTCAATTACTTCACCAACAAGATCGAAGCGTTCGACGTGGAAATGGGCAACTCCAGTTCCGAGTTGATCGACTACTTCCTGAAGCGTTCGCAGCGCGCGGCCAAGTAGCGTCCCGCATGCCCGGCAGCCGGCGGAGACGCTTCCGGCCGGGGATGCGCGATGGGAATTCGGCGAGTTGAATTCCGGGGAACCTCGCGAGGGGTTCCCCGATATTGGCGCCGGGTTTCATGGAGAATAGCATGGCAACCAAAAAAGATAACGAGACTAAGTTCAAGGCTCCGCCAGTGGTGGCCGACATCAACGTCACGCCCATGGTGGACGTGATGCTGGTGCTGCTCATCATCTTCATGGTCATCACGCCTATGTTGTCGAAGGGCGTCAGCGTGACCCTGCCGAAGACCGACAACCCCATCCCCATGAAAGCCGCCGACAAGAGCGATGCGATTGTCGTGGCGATCACCAAGGACGGCAAGGTGTTTCTGAACGTGGACCAGGTGTCGTCCGACCAGTTGGCTCCCAAGGTGAAAGACCTGCTTAGCGGGCGCACGGACAAAACGGTTTTCGTGAAATCCGACGCGCGGGCCAAGTATCAGGCGGTGCTGGACGTGGTTCAGAACCTGCAGGCGGCCGGCGTCGACCAGTTGGGACTGCTGACCGAGCAACAGCAAGGCAAGAAGGGAGCTGGCGCGGCAGCGCCGGCCGACGCGAAGTAACAGGATCTATTTAAAAGGAGCATTTTTATGTCAATGTCAGTCGGTGGCGGTGGTGGTATTAAGTCGGACATCAACATGACGCCCATGATCGACGTGCTGCTGGTGCTGATCATCATCTTCATGGTTATCACTCCTCTGACGCCGAAGGGCCTGGATGCCCTGGTGCCGCAGCCGCCTCCACCGGGACAACAGGCCAGCGCGTCCGATCTGCGCACCGTGGTTATCGTGGTGGACGCCAACCACAAGGTGCAGGTCAACCAGCAGGACGTCGAATGGGATGCCCTGCAGGGGAAACTCGAAGAGATTTTCAAGACGCGCGCCGAGCGGGTGGTCTTCGTTAAAGGGAATCCCGATCTGGAGTACATGTGGGTTGCCAGGGCGATCGATATCGCCCATGGCGCGCAGATCGACAAGGTCGGTCTGATGCCCTTTAAGGACCTTGGAGAATAGGAGATCACAGTCCATGCGGAAATTCGCATTGATCCTGGCAGTGGCCGCTATGGCGGTCCTGGCCACAAGCTGCACGCAGTTAAGAGCGCGCGATCAGATTAATAAAGGCGTGGCGGCCTTTAAGAGCGCCCAGTATCCGGAAGCGGTGGAGCATTTCAAGACGGCCGTCGAGCTCGATCCCAGTTTTGTCACCGCACGCCTGTACTTGGCAACTGCTTACATGCAGCAGTACATCCCCGGATCTCCGGAGCCGGACAACGTCAAGATGGCCGATGAAGCCCTGCGCCAGTTCAATATCGTGCTGGAGCAGAAGGCCAACGACACCGTTGCCATGGCTTCCATCGCCTCCCTGTATCTCAGCCAGAAAAAGTGGGACGATGCCGAGGCTGAGTATAAGAAGCTGATCGCGGTGGATCCCAACAACAAGGACGCCTACTACAGCATCGGGTTCATTGCCTGGTCCAAGTGGTACGTTCCCTATCAGACCGCCCGTGCCGCCGCCAACATGAAGCCGGAAGACCCCGGTCCCATCAAGGACAAGAAGATCCGGGAGGAGCTGAAGACTCAGTTTACCGGCGTGATCGACGACGGGTTGAAGAGTCTCGACATGGCCCTCCAGAAGGATCCAGAGTACGTGGACGCGATGGCGTACGAGAATCTGTTGATCCGCGAGCGCGCCGATCTGTCCGAAGATAAGAGGGATTACGAGTCCCAGATCAAGATCGCCGACGATTGGATACAGAAGGCCCTGGACAAGAAGAAGGAGATCGCCGAGCGGAAGGAAAAGAGCGGCGCCGCCGGCGGAATCACGCTGGATTCCGCTTCCAGCAAGTAACCGTTCCCATATCCCCAACCGATCGCCGCGGCCCCCGCTCCTTGGCCGCGGCGGTTCGGAGGGAAGTTGTATCAAGCTACAATTGAAGCAGAGTGGCCGCCGAAACCCTACCTCCTCCGCCAACGTCCGATCCCGTCGATTCCCTGTACTGCGAGCTTGAAGAGAAGATCCGCGAGTACCGTCCCAAAGACGATCTAGGCCCCCTCCAGGCCGCCTTTCAGTTCGCCCGCAAGTACCACGAGGGCCAACTGCGCGATTCCGGCGAGCCCTACATGGTCCACTCCCTCATGGTGGCCCACATCCTGGCCGGCATGCGCATGGACCAGGTTGCCATGGAGACCGGCCTGCTCCACGACGTGGTGGAAGATACCAGCGTCACCGTGGAGCAGGTGCGCAAGGAATTCGGCGACGACGTGGCGCGCTGCGTCGACGGCGTCACCAAGCTCACCAAACTGGATTTCTTCTCCGCCGAGGAGCGCCAGGCCGAGAGCTTCCGCAAAATGCTGCTGGCCATGGTCGAGGACATCCGCGTCATCATGGTGAAGCTGGCCGACCGCATGCACAACATGCGGACCCTGGGCTACCTTTCGCCCGAGCGGCGGGAGCGCATCTCGCGCGAGACTATCGAAATCTACGCTCCCATCGCCCACCGCCTGGGAATGGGTAAGGTGCGCGGCGAACTGGAAGACCTGGCTTTCCAGTACCTCGAGCCGGACGCCTACCACGAGATCGTCAACGCCATCGAATCGCGCCGCCATTCCAACGAGGATTTCCTGAAGGAGATCCGCCGCACCGTGGAAGCCGAACTGCGGCGCGAGGGCATCCCCGCCAAGCTGGATGGGCGCGTCAAACGGCCCTACTCGGTCTTCCAGAAAATCCGGCGCCAGAAAATCACGGTGGACGAAATCTACGACCTCACCGCGCTGCGCATCGTCACCGATTCGGTGAAGAACTGCTACGCCGCCCTGGGCGTGATCCACAACGAGTGGCGGCCCATCCCCGGACGCATTAAGGATTTCATCGCCATCCCGCGTCCCAACTTGTACCAATCGCTGCACACCTCGGTGGTGGGACCGCACGGCCAGACCTTCGAAGTGCAGATCCGCACCGACGAGATGCACCGCATCGCCGAAGAGGGCATCGCGGCCCACTGGAAGTACAAAGAGGGCCGCAAGGGTCCGGCGGCCGACGACCAGCGCATCGCCTGGCTGCGCCACCTGGTGGAGTGGCAGCGCGACGTGCAGGACCCGGGCGAGTTCATGTCCACCCTCAAAGTGGACCTGTATCCCGAAGAGGTCTACACCTTCACCCCGCGCGGCAAGGTGATCGTACTGCCGCGCGACGCCACGCCCATCGACTTCGCCTACGCCATTCACTCCGACGTGGGGCAGACCTGCACCGGCGCCAAGGTCAACGGCCGCATCGTGCCGCTGCGCTCGGCATTGCACAACGGAGACATCGTCGAGATCGTCACCCAGCAGGGCCACGAGCCCAGCAAGGACTGGCTGGCGTTCGTCAAGACGTCCCGCGCCCGCAACAAGATCAAGCACGTCATCAACGCCAGCGAGCGCCTCAAGGCCATCGACATCGGCCAGAAGTACCTGGACAAGGAGGCCCGGCGGCTGGGCGTGGCGCTCAGCAGGATCACGCGCGCCGACACCGAGAAGGCCATCACCGATTACGGCTACGCCAAGATGGAGGACCTGTACGCGGCCCTGGGCTACGGCAAGTACTCGGCGCGCCAGGTGCTGAGCAAACTGGCACCGGGACTGGTGAAGGACGACCCCGCCGACGTGCGAGGCACGGCCGCGTCCCCCGAGGCCGTGCCAGGCGCGCCGCCCACGCCGGGACGGCCGCAGGACCAGGACTCCGTCATCAAAGTGCGCGGCATTGACGACCTGCTGGTGTACCGCGCCAAGTGCTGCAACCCCATCCGCGGCGAAGCCATCGTGGGCTACGTGACGCGCGGCAAGGGCGTGGCCGTGCACTCCCGCATGTGCCCCAACGTGCAGAGCCTGATGTACGACGTGGAGCGCAAGATCGAAGTGGAGTGGGCGCGGACGGCGGAAGACTCGTTCCCCGTGCGCATCGTGCTGCGCACCGACGACCGGCCCGGCATGCTGAATTCGCTTACCGGCCTGCTCTCCGACGAGAACACCAACATCCGCAGCCTGGAGGCCAAGGCCGATACGGACCAGGCCGGGGGCGTGGTGGAGATGACCGTCGAGGTGCGCGACAAGAAGCAACTCGAACGGCTGGTCTCGGCCATGCGGCGGATTTCCGGCGTGCGCGACGTGGAGCGTCTCTTCAACTGAAACCGATTATGTCTCTCTCAACCGATCCGGAACACATTGCCATCTCCCGCTCGAAGGGCATCAAGATCGATTGGAAGGATGGCCACCGCAGCGAGTACGCGCTCGGGTATCTGCGCGACAAGTGCCCCTGCGCGGGATGCACGGGCGCGCACGGAACCCCGCCGCGGCCGCCCGGAGGCGAGGCGCAACCGGCCAACCCGTTCCCCATGTTTCAGCCCGCGCTGAAGATGGTGGATGTGAAGCCGGTTGGGAATTACGCCATTCAGATCGATTGGAGCGATGGGCACAAGGCCGGGATTTACTCGTACGAGCACTTCCGAAGTATCTGCCCATGCGGGGAATGCCAGCAAGCGGTGGAACGATAAGGGAGTCAGCGCTGGCACCGCGCGATTTGGTGCTCACCTCGGGCCGCTCGCTTACGCTCGCGGTTCCGTGTTTCGCGCCCCGGAACCGCGAGCGTAAGCGAGCGGCCCGAGGCACAGGAGAGTCTCCCGCCCGTCGCGGAGCTTATCCGCCCTACAGCAACCGGAAGTTGACGGCGATCTGAGCCACCACCGGGACGGGCTTTCCGTCCTTGGTGCCGGGCTTGAACCGCCATTGCTGCACGGCCTTGATGGCCTGTTCGTCGAGCCCGAGGCCCAGGCTGTGGACCACCGATATATTGGTGGGGAGGCCCTTGGCGTCGATGATCACGGAGAGGACCACTTCGCCGGAGTACTTGGCTTTGCGGGCTTCCTCGGAATACTCGGGTTCCGGCTTGAAGATCGGAATCGGGGCCGTGACGCCGTTGCCAACCCGATAAGCGCCGCCGCCGAATCCGCCGCCGTTTCCGGGTCCCACGCCGCCGCCAGTGCCGGAGCCCACGCCGCCGCCCTTACCCGAGCCGATGCCGCCGCCCGAGCCAGTGCCGTTCGACGGAGGTCCGATCTTACCCAGAGGATCGCCATAGTTGAGGCAAGTGGGGCAATCCGGCAGTTTGATGCTGGGGTCCGCCAGAATCGACGGGTCCATGGCGAGAATCGGGTGATCGTTATTCACCACTGCCGAAGGCGGGGTGAACTGGCGATAGGCTTGTTTGGGGAGCTTGCCCTTGCTGGCTTCGAGAAGCGACCGGTCGCCGCCGCCGCCGCCGCCCTTGGGCTCAACCTTGCCGGGCTTGAAAGGCTGGTCGGCAACATCCAACGGCATGACGATGCTGACCGCCTTCTTCATGGCCATCTGGCCCGGCTTGCTCGCGAATACCGTGAACAGCGACACAATCACCAGAGTCTGGAAGCCGGTCGACATCATGAAGGACTTCTTCTGGCGGCCGTAGAGCCCCCAGATATCCTTCACCGCGACGGGTTTCGAGGTCACTTGGAGCGGTGGCAGCTTGGGTGGATGGAGCAGTTCGCGAATGTTGTTCGCGAACAGTTTATACCAGGGCTCCTCGACGGAGTCCGCCAGCAAGCGGGAGAGGTGATCTTCCGCGGTGTTGTAAAGCGGTTTGTTGGATTGCGACAGGTCAGCCATCTTCCTTCACCGGCCCCCGAGTTTCCCTCAGGGCAACTGCCTAACGACTATTGGACGCTCCGCGCTCCCGTACCGTTACAGGATTTGGAAATTCTTCGCCCAGAATAAGAACTCCTCAGTATACCACGCATCGCCGCGATGTGCTTTGTAAACACAAATATATAGACGGTTTATCGGCGAAAACGGTTCGCCGCAATAGGCTACGGGAACTGGAAAATGCCGCCCCAGGCCGGGAATCGATTTGCAGCCGGAGCGTATCTCCGGCAGAATCAATACTGATGAAGACCTCACTCGAAATTTCGCCCGCCGAACGAGTCGACGCCGAGGCGTTGATCGTCCCGGTTTTTGAAGGCCGGCCGGAACCCCGGTTCGGCGCCGCCAGCCTGGCTGGAGAAGTCACCGGCAAGGCCCAGGAGATGACGCTTCTACACCACGCCGCCGGGGTGACTGCCGCGCGCGTTCTGCTGGCTGGCGCCGGGAAGCCGGAGAAGTTCACCCCAGCCGAGCAACGCAATCTGGCGGGCGCCGCCCTACGCTGGTTAAAATCGAGATCGGTGACCCGCGTGGCTCTGGCGCTCGACCCCGCCTTCGCCGCGCCGGAGTTTGCCCAGGCCGCGGTGGAAGGCGCCATCCTGGGGAGTTTCAACAGCGACACCTACAAGACCGGCGAGAAGAAAACGGCGGAGAGCTTCACTCTGGTGGCGGCCGGGGGCGGAGAACCGCTGCAGCGGGCCTTCGAGCGAGGCCGGATTATCGCCGAGGCGCAGAACGCGACGCGCGCCCTGGTGAACGAACCCGGCAACAAGCTCGTGCCCTCCGGATTGGCGGAGGCGGCGCGCCACGTGGCGGCCGAGTACGGCCTGGAGTTCGAGGTGCTGGACCGCGAGCAAATGGCCGGGCTGGGTATGCGCGCCCTGCTGGGCGTGGCCCAGGGAAGCGTCGAGCCGCCGGCCCTGGCGGTGCTGCGCTACCGTCCGTCCGGCAAAACGCCCAAGGTCCACCTGGGGATCGTGGGTAAGGGGGTGACGTTCGACAGCGGTGGCATTTCGATCAAACCAAGCGAGGCGATGGAGAAGATGAAATACGACATGGCCGGCGCCGCCTCCGCCATCGGCGCCATGCGGGCCATCGCGCAACTGAAGCCCGCCATCGCCGTCACCGCCTTCATGCCCTGCGTGGAAAACATGCCGGGCGGCCGCGCGCAACGCCCCGGAGACATCGTGGTGGCGATGAGCGGCAAGACCATCGAGGTGATCAACACCGATGCCGAAGGCCGCCTGATTCTGGCCGACGCGCTGACCTACGCGCGCTCGCTGGGCTGCACGCATCTGGTGGATATCGCCACGCTCACCGGCGCCATTGTGGTCGCGCTCGGGCATCTGAGGGCCGGGCTTTTTTCGAGCGACGACGGGTTGCGCGACCGCGTGCTCGACGCGTCGAAATCAGCCGGCGAGCGAATGTGGCCGATGCCGCTGGACGAGGATTACAAAGACTACCTGAAGAGCGCCTTCGCCGATCTGGCCAACGTAGGCGGTAGGTATGGCGGCGCGGTAACGGCCGCGGTCTTCCTGAAGGAGTTCGCCGCCGAGACGCCGTGGGTGCACATCGACATTGCCGGCACGGCCTGGGTGGACGACGAAAAACCGCACCTGGCCAAGGGGCCGACCGGGCTTCCGGTGCGCACGCTGGTGCGGCTGGCGACGGAGTGGGAGGGGTGAGTTGGCTCATGTTGAGCCGATTTCCGAGCGGTGGCCTTTTATTTTCAATTAGTTAGGGCGCTTGGCCCGCTCAACTTGAGCGGGGTGCCCCTGATTCGGGTACCTTGAGAGAGGCATGCCCGGGCACTTCCCAACGATTCCGATAGCGGTGCCGATGCCCGGGCGGCTGGTCCTTTTCGCGCCGCATCCGGACGATATTGCGATCTCGCTGGGGGCGCTGGCGGCCTGGGCGGCGGGGCGCGTGCCGGTTACCATCGCGCTCATGACGGACGGCTCGGAAGCGCGCCTGCCCGATCGCCTCGCGGATCGATACGCCGCGCGGACGGCGCCCCCCGAAGAGCGCCGGCGCGCGCGAGGCCGTATCCGCGTTCAAGAGGCCCTGATGGAAGCCATGGCGCTGGGGTTCGACGCGTCCGCGGTCCGCCTGCTGGAGCGGCAGACCTGGTTCTCCGCGCACTGCACGCCGGCGGAGTGTCTGCATGACGATCTGAGCCTGCGGAACGTGGACGGCTTCGTTCCCGGGCCAATCGATGGCTACGCCACCAGCGAGATCCGCCGGGCGATCGGAGCGGGCGACGATACCATCTGCGCCGTGCCGGATCCCGACGACCGGCTTATCATTCACCGCATCACCACCCAACTTGTCGGCGAGAGCCGCGGCAACGCGCACTTGCTGACCTACGAGTGCCTGTCCACCATCGAGGTAACCGGGCCGCAGACGGCCTTCGGATTCGACGAAGAACTGATGGGGCGCAAGTGCCAGGCGATTCTGGCCCACGAATCCATGCGCGAACGCCGCCGGCAATTCGGCGGCTACACCAACCCGGGCACGGAGTTCTACGACGCCATCGTGCGGCGGAAGAATGCGGCACTGGCGCGCGAATTGGGGCTGCCGCAGGCCTTCGCCGAGCGCTTCGGGTGGGCGGAATGACGGCGATACTGCTGGCCGGCGGCCGCGGCCAGCGGGCCGGCGTCGACAAGCCGACGCTTGAACTGAACGGCGAGACGCTGGTGGAGCGGCACGTGCGGCAGTTGCGGGCGGTGGGAGTGACGCAATTCGTGGCGGTATGCAATGCACGCAACCAGGCCGCTATCGGGGCGCGCACGGGCGTGGGAACTGTCTTGCAGCGCGGCGACTCCATGTCCGCGGCGATCCTCACCGGAATCGAAGAGGCGGATGGCGGGGCCATCTGCGCGGTGTGCGTGAACGACATTATCGGCGGCGAAGACTACGCCCGCCTCTTCGCATTCGCGAGCGCGGAAGAGACCATCGTGATTCCCACCATTTCCCTCGACCGCAACTTCGCGGGCGGCCACCTGGAACTGGATGGCGCCACCGGGGCCGTGCGCCGCATCGTGGAGAAGCCCGCGGGTGGATGCCCGGCGGGAGCGGCGGCCAACGTCATGATCCACCAGATACGGGGCGGGGAAGTCGCCGGCCGGCTGGCGCGGCTGCTCCGCGGCGGCGTGGAGTACGAGGCCGCGGTCAACCGGCTGATCGGCGAGCGGGTGCGCGTCGCCGCCGTGCCGGTTGGCTGGTGGGTGGCGATCAAGACCCCCGCCGATATCGCGCGGGCGCGGGCGGCGGCCGCTCAATAGAAGCCGCGGTGGGGAGCGCGGAAATGCGTCAGGAATTCGAGCGTCTTGTTCTGCTGGTGGTGCACGCAGTAGGGGCAGCCGGCGAGATCGAGCGAGTCCACCGCGCGGCGCCGTTCCGCTCCGTTCCAGATGGCCTCCAGCGATTGCCGGTTCACGTTGCCGATCCGGCCGCCGGGGTCGGTGCGCTTCTGCGCGCAGAGGTAGACGGAGCCATCGGCGTTGATCACCGTCTTCATCGCCTGGAAGTGGCAGCGCGAGTAGCCGCGGACCTGGAAGCCGCCGTTCTCGAAGATGCGGTTCATCACGTGGACGTCGAAGCTCTCATCCGACGCATCGAGCGCCCGGTCGATTGAGTGCAGCACGCGTTCGTGCAGCGCAGGCTCCATGGGCACGCCCGGGACGGTCTTGAACTGGATGTAATCGGCGCCGCTGTCTTTGGCCAGCCGGGCGGCGGCGGGGATCTCGTGGACGTTGGCGTCGCCGATGAAGTAGCTGACGCCAATGGTGGCGGGGCCATCGGAAGCGGCAAGCGAGCGGAGGTTGCCTACGATCCGGTCGAAATCGCCGCGGCGGTGAAGGGCGAGATGCGTTCCGGCGGTGGCCGCGTCCAGGCTAAAGCGAACGTAGGTGGCGGCGCGCTTGAGGCGTGCGGCGGCGGCGCTATCGACCAGCGATCCGTTGGTGACCAGCCCGCAGGCCAGGCCGAGCGCGGCGGCCCGTTCGATGGCATCGGCCGTGTGCGGATTGGTCATGGGCTCGCCGCCGCCCACGAACAGAATGGAGCGGCAGCCCAGCGCGAGCACCTCGCCGGGAAGCGAAAGCAGTTTGTCGCGGCTCAGGCGCTCGCCGCGGCCCGCCGGGTGCATTGAGTGGTAAATGCAGAAGCCGCAATCGTGATTGCAGGCGTTGGAGGGATCGATTTCGACGCTCAGCGGGAACGGGTTTTCGCCGGCGACGTAGGCCTCGACGAAGCCCGTGTGACGCAGCAGCCGCAGCGGATCGAACAGGAAGCGCAAGCGGTGTTTCCGCTCGATGGCGGCATAGCGGTAGGCCACGCGCGCCACGAGGCCGGTCAGGTCTTCCGTGGCCATCCCCAGCGTCATGGGCAGCACCTGGCTTGCACTTCCGCGCGGAAGACGGGCGCCTGCCACGGTCCCCACTTGGATTCAAAATATTGGCGATTGCGGGCGAACAACCGGTCGTACTCGGGCTGCGCGAGTTGGCCGAAGCTGGCCGACTCGTGGTGGTGAATGAACACGTCCTCGGCGCAAGCCGTTTCAAAGCCGGCGGCGCGGACGCGGCAGGTGTAGTCGTCGTCCTCGAACAGGCCGAGGCCGTAGCCTTCGTCGAGTTCGCCCACTTGCAGCCAGACCTTGCGCGGCAGCATCACACAGAACCAGTAGAGCACATGGGGATGGGTGAGTTGGCGGCGGTGCGTGGCCGTGTAGCTGCGCGCTTCGACGGCCATCCGATCCATGTCCGCGTATTGGATCCAGATGACGCTCTCGTTCCCGCAGCGGTTGGTGACAGGGCCGAGCAGACCCAGCTTGGGATTGCGGCGGAAGTGGGCGAGCAGGTCCCCGATCCAGCCCTCGGTGACGAAGGTGTCATTGTTCAGGAACACTAGCCGTCTGATCTAAATCAGATCTTAATGAATGTAGCAGGATTTTGCGGGTTTCAGGCAGCCTTTATCCGCGGGAAAGCCTGATAGATCAGTTCATCGAGTTGTGCATCCAGGCGATCCAGAGAGGCGCGGAGCGGGAACGGCAAGACGGCATCGTTGCCGGTGAACATCGCCACGGCGGGTCGGAAGACCCTCGCCTCCAGACGCGAGAACAGCCGCGCGACCTTCCAGCCGTAGGGTGTGACGAAATAGCGGTGGGTGCGGGGCGGCCGGAAAATGAGGCCCTTGAGCCGCAGACGGCGCAGGTCGTAGGTCATCTGAGCGCCGGTGTATTCGGCGATGGTAACGCCGAGAAGGTCGGCGACCAGGCCGCGCAGGTCGCGATTATGGAAGCCGTCGATCAAGTGCTGAAACAGGGTCAAGGCCAGGAGCAACGCCATGACTCGGGGTTGGCCGAACTTCAGTGCCGGCGCCTTCTCACCGCTTTCGGTAACGGTCGGTTGCACCACGCGTTGGATGCTGTCGCCGCTCAAGCCGCTGTTATGGCTGACGCGTTCGACATCCAGCAAGCGCCGGTTGATCTCACGGCCGATCTTTTGTAGATAGGGCAGGTTGGATAACCCCTTGTTCACATCGAAGTCCTTCGGGTTGCGGAAGGTCCCCTCCGTCCGGCAACCGCGGCCTTCTTTGAAATACTGCTTCAGATCGAAGTTCTTGTAGTTGATATGCAGGCTCGGATGTACGCCGTCCTGAATCACGCGCGTGCGGAATTCTCCGGGTGTTTTCTTGGTCACCACCCGATCGAACACCAACTGCACCCGGTCCGGCCGGCCCAGATCCAGGTTGTCGCGGATAATTTCTTCGAAGAACTCGCGCCCCCGTAGGGGCCGATCGAAGATTTGCGTAAGGCTCACTTCCATCTGCCAGATGGATAAGTTCCAATCGAAGCCGGCCTCTCGATCTTCCCCCCGCAACGGCAACGGAACCCGCGCCAGCCATTTTCGGAACACCCGATCGATGTCCTCCGGCCCCAGCGAATCGCAGATCTGCTGCAACCGTTCCGGCTCGGCGCACGATAAGAAGCCATTATCCAGGGCCTCATAGGCGATCCCCTTCCTCTCCAGTTGGCGCTTGGCCCATTCGTGCCCGTTCAGACACAGCTTGGTGGACCAGGGCGCGTAGCTGCACACTTTGAGGAACAGCGGGCCGAATTCGGCATCGTCAATGTAGAAGTAGTAGTGATTGACGTAGACCGTCTTATCGCGCGTGAACCGGAACTGCCCGTCGATCTTCTTGCCTTGGAAGGCCTGCGCCTTCTCCTGCGCCACGCCCACGAAAACCACCCCGTCGCGGGTCCCACGCCTCCGCCGGAAATCGTTGGCGACGTCATCCTTACGTTCTTTGTGGTCGAACCGATAGAGGGGAATGCGCTCCCGTTCCGCCATTGTCTTCACGGCCTCGCGGAACTTCTCCGTCACCTGCCCCAGCACGGCCGGCGAAGGAATGGGTTTGCCCAGTTGCTCCCGCATAAAGGTCACCAACCCGCCCGACGTTGCCAGCGGTCCGATGTAACCGTTCAGGTACAACCGGTCCAGGCATTCCACTTCCAACGTCACATGTCCATCCAGCAGTTCCGGGATGCTCGCCATGTCCTCGATTTTATGCCCGGACCCGCGTTGCGTTCTTGGCGTCTTGGCGGCTTGGCGAGAGACTATAGAAAGCCGCCATGACGGAAAATGCCATCGCCAAAGAGATCGTGGACGCCGCCTTTCGCGTCCACACCACCCTCGGACCGGGCTTACTGGAATCGGTCTACCACGCCGTGCTCGCCTATGAGCTCGCTCAGCGTGGACTCCGAACGGTCAGCCAGCAGGCAATCCCGGTGGTCTACGGAACGATTCGGATCGACATCGGGTTTCGCGCGGACCTGATTGTCGAGGATCGGGTGATCGTCGAGATCAAGTCGGTCGAGGTCCTCGCGCCGGTCCACCGGAAGCAACTTCTGACGTATCTGCGGTTGGCCGACAAGCGGCTTGGCCTGCTGATCAACTTCAACGCGGCGCTGATCAAGGACGGCATTTCCCGGATCGTCAATGGACTGGAAGAAGAGTCTCACGCGAAGCCGCAAGGACGCCAAGAAGACCAGTGAAGCCACGGGGTTTAGCGTCTTGTCGGTTTGAGGTCGAAGACCTCGCTAGATAGTCGCCGGTGGCCGCACGGGCGCCGCGGTTGTTGCCGGCGGAGAAGCCGAGGTTGGCATCGTTGCGAACCACCGTTGCCCAGGGGCGCGTGGAGGCCCAGCGCGCGAGGAACTTCGGGGTATCGTCGGTGGAAGCGTTGTCCACCACCACCGCTTCCAGATCGGCGTACTGGGAAAAGCGCTCGATGCTATCGAGGCAGGCTGCGGTGAAGGAGCGCTGATTGTGGGCGAGGACAATGACGCTCACCTTGGGGAAGTGGGGTTCGACGGCAGCCCCCAGCCCCAGAGCGCGCGCCTGCCAGGTGTTCTCGCGGGCGTAGGCCACGCGGCTCCGCCGCAATTCGGAATTGCGCTCCGCCAGGCCGCGCCGGATGCCATCCACGAATTCGTCGCGAGTGGAGGTGAGAGTGATGAGGCTGTCGAGCCGCTCGATCTCGGGAAAGCGGACGGCCACCACCGGCTTGCCAGCGCTCAGATATTCCCAGACCTTCATCGGATCGGAGGCCAGCGCGTACTCGCATATGCGGTAGGGCAGGATGCAGACGTCGAAGGCGTGCAGATAAGCGGGCAGCTCGGAGTACGGAACCTCGCCGGTCATGCGCACGTTGGGAAGCGACGCAAGCTCGGAGACGTCGATGCGAATCACCTCGCCGATGAGGACGAAATCGGCCTCGGGCAACTGGCGCGCGGCGTAGATGAGTAGCTCGATATCGGTCCACTCGGCGGTGGCGCCCCAGTAGCCGACGGTGGGGCGTTTGCGTTCGAAAGCGAGAGTGCGGGGCCGCTTCTCGAAGTGGGCCGCGTCGACGCCGTTGCGCACCAGCACGCTCTGGCGTCCGTAGCCTTCCATGACGCTCTGCAGATGCCGCGAGGAGCAGACCACCAGGTCGGCCGAGGTGACAAGTTCGCGCTCGAGCTCGCGCGCCGGGCGGCCGGCGTTGCCGAAGCTGGCATAGGCGTCCATGCAGTCGTAGAGGACCACGGTGTTGGGAACCTGGCGGACGATGGGCGCCCAGAAAGGATAGTCCACGATGGAGAGCGCCGTGCCGACGCCGCTGCGCTCGCGGATGCGCCGGACACCTTCCACGATGGCGGCGGTTTGCAGTTCGGTGGGGATGTCGGCGTAGATATCCGGCGGGCTGAAGCCGCCGGGGAGCGCGGCCCAGAAGACGTTGGGCGCCACCTCGCGGACCTCGGGATCGTAGACGCAGGGCGAGGGGATGAAGCGGTTGGAGAAGTAGAAAACGCGCGCGCCCATCCTGCCGAGCTCAACGCTGAGGTGCTGGGGGCGTTGAAAGCGGTAGTGCCAATCGACCACGGGGAAGACGAGAACGTCGTAAGGCGGGGCCTCAAACGCCGGCCGGTTCATCGCCGCTCGTGAAGTTCTTCCCGATCGAACTTCCACCCGTGGGCGTGGCCGTGAGCGACCATCGAGAGGCGCTCAAACTCCGCGGCGTCCTCAACTGGATACGGCTTCCCCGCGAGTCGCTCCAGGTATTCCCGCACGAGCTGAATGACACTCGTTCCAAGCGCCTCGGCGCGGCGGCATGCGCGGAGAATATCGTCGTCGTCAACGGAGAGGGTGACGTTCATATACCAATGTTCCGTTGGCGCGGGGCATGTGTCAAGCCGGCCGCATTCTCTCATCACCCCGTCACATAGCGTTGCTATTCTCTGCTGATGACTCGCCGGTCCTTCTTCATGCTGGGGGCGTGGTTCGCCGCCCTGCTGGCCTTCCCGCTGCTTGGGCAGACGGTTGCACCGCGCCCCTACGTCGTGCTGGTTTCGCTCGACGGTTTCCGCTACGACTACGCGGAACGATATCACGCCGACCATATCCTGGCCATCGGGAAGGCGGGCGCCGCCGCGGAGGGCATGATTCCGTCGTTCCCCACGGTCACGTTCCCGAACCACACGAGCATCGTCACCGGGCAGTACCCGGAGCATCACGGGATCGTCGGCAACTCGTTTTGGGACCCCAAGCTGAAACAGATGTACGCCATGGGGCGGTCCGCCGAGGAAAGCGAATTCTACGGCTTCAAGCCGCTGTGGCTGGTGGCGGAGGAGCAGCACGTGAAAGCGGCGTGCATGTTCTGGCCGATCTCCGACGCGCAAATCGGCGGTGCCAGGCCGTCGTATTGGAAGCTCTACAGCGGGCGGTTTCCCAACGAGGAGCGGGTGGCTCAGGTGATCGAGTGGCTGAAGCTACCCGAGAGCGAGCGGCCGCATTTCATCACGCTGTATTTCAGCGACGTCGACAGCGCGGGCCATTCCACGGGGCCGGATTCCGCCGCCACCGGGCAGGCCGTCGCGCGCGTGGACAAACTGGTGGGCGACCTGTGGACGGGGATTCAGGCGACCGGCCTGCCGGTGAACCTGGTGGTGGTTTCCGATCACGGGATGCAGACCACCGAAGGGTACGTGAACCTGAGCGACTATGCCGACCTGAGCAAAGTGCGCGTGGTTACGGAAGGGCCGGTGGCGCTGATCTATTCGCCCGATGCGCAGACCACCGTGCGGGTGTACGCGGCGCTGAAAGGCAAGAGCCCCAAGCTCGACGTGTACCGGCAGAAGCAGACTCCCCGGCGGTGGAATTTCACGGGGAACGAGCGCATCGGGGACCTGGTGGTGTGCGTGAAGGAAGCCACGGCGCTGGGGATTGGGCCGCGGCGGGAACGGCAGGAGTCAGCGGGAGGGGCGGCGCCATCGGCACGCGGCGCGCACGGCTTCGACCCGGCGAGGTTCAAGACCATGCGGGGGATCTTCTACGCCGTGGGGCCGAACGTGAATCCGGGGATGCGGATCAAGCCGTTCGAAAACGTCCACGTCTTCCCGCTGCTGGCGAAGATACTGCAACTGCAATCGCCGGCGGGGTTGGATGGCTCGGAGCGGGTTCTGCGGGCGGTGTACCGGAAGTGACGCCTACGACGGCGCGCTGTCACTACTTTCGCTAACGTGCCATCCTGGAGTCCGGACGGGATCTACACGGGCTACTTCAAGCTCCTAGGTGGCGCCGATGGCAATGCATCGGATGCCCTTGCTTATGCCGCTTTCAACGTGGGCGTTGGCACGGTGCCCGAGCCCGGCACTGCAGCGCTCATCGGCATGGGGCTCGCCGGCGCGTTAGTGGCCGCTCGCCGCCGGATGCGGGGCTGACGCGGCGCGGATGCCGGCGGCGCGGCGGATCTCCGCCACGGCCAACTCGTGCGCCAGCCGCGCCTGGAGTTCGTCGAGTTCCGCCTTGCCGGTTGCGGCCACCGCTTGCGCGTTCTTCGCTTCGGATACGACGCCGGCCTGGAGCTGATTGCCGTTCAGCCGCTGGGTTTCCCTCTGCAGGGCCAGGGCTTCAGAGGCGACGGAGATCATCTGCTCGGTCCGCTCCAGCTTGCGGTATGCCTTTTCCACCTCGACCGAAACGCGGTCTGTGAGGCGGCGCAGGTTGGCTTCGGCCTGCTCGACCTGAGCGTCGCGCTGGCTGGTGACGGCCTTGCGCTTGCCCCAATCGAAGATATTCCAGGTCATCTGGAGTCCGAAGGTGCCGAAGCTGTGCGCCACGAACGGGACGCCGCTCTGATAGGTGTGGCGGGCGAAGGCTCCGATGTCGGGAATGTACTCGTACTGGGCGGCGCGCAAGCCGAGGCGCGCCTTACCGACGGTTTCTCTCGCGGCCAGCACTTCGGGGTTGTGGGCCAGGGCCGCCTCAAGATACTGCTCGCGAGTAAGTGTGGCGGCGGGCGTAGTATCTACGCCGGCTAAGTCAAGTTCCGTGTCCAAGGGCAGGCCGAGGGCGTCATCCATCTCCGCGGTCAGATCCTGCACCTGGTTCTCGGCGGCCAGCAGCGACTGTTTGCCGCGCAGCACCCCAGCGCGCGCGCCGATCGCCGAAACCTCCAGCAGGTTGCCGGCTTCCACCGCTTCGCGGGCTTCTTTCAGGGCCAGATCGGCCGCCGCAATTTCCGCCCGCGCGGCGTCCACCTGCTTGCGGGCCGCCAGCAGGCCGAAGTAAAGCTGGTGGACCCCGAGAATAACCTCGTCTTCGCCCTTCGCCAGTTCCGCTTCGGTGACGCGCCGTCCGGCGGAGGCCACGCCATTGGCGGCGTGGATCTTGAAAAGTTGCGTCAGAGGCTGGCCCAGGGTCGTGTTGGTCAGGAGCACCGTGCCCGACCCCTGGTCCAGCGCGACATTCTGCGGCGGGAATCCGCCGAGGCCCGGTATCGTTCCCAGGCTGCCGGCGGGGATGGTCACGAGTTCCCTGTCCGAGACGCCCAGGAAGTTGGTGCTGTTGGAGAGTTGCGGGAAGTAATCGGCGCGCGCGGCGGCTTCCTTCTGCCGGTCTTCGCGAACGCGGGCGCGGGCAATCTTGAGGGCGGAGTTCTGCTTCAGGGCCAAGTCGACGGCCTGCGGCAGGGTGAGCGATCTCGTGGCGGCGTGGGCGGGCGCCACAGCCAGCGAGAGCGCCAGCAGAACGGCCACGGCGGCGGCGGCGGAGGAGGGCGCCGCGGGCTTGCCCACCCGCGATTTCACCAGCACGAACAGCACGGGAACTACGATGAGAGTGAAGAACATGGAAGAGATCAGGCCCACGGCGATAACGCTCGCCAGCGGGCTCCATAGGCTGGATCCGGAAATAATCATGGGCGTAACTCCCACGGCGGCCGCCATGGTCGTAAGGAAGATGGGACGCAGCCTGCGCTCGCCGGCTTCGATGGCGGCGTCCTCGAGCGAGCGCCCGTCTCGCAGTTTCTCGTTGACGTAATCCACCAGGATGATGGCGTTGCGCACCACGATGCCGCACAGAGCGATCATCCCCGTGAACGCCGTGAAGCCGAACGGATTGCGGGTGAGCAGAAGGCCCAGCACGGCGCCGAACAGGGCGAGCGGAATCGACGTCATCACGATAAGCGGTTCGGAGAGATTGCGGAATTGCATCAGCAGCACCAGGAAAATGGCCACCAGGCTGACGGCCAGCGCCGCGGTCATCATGGGCTGAGTCTCTTCGCGGTTGGTGACTTCACCGCCGTACTCGATGCGGTAGCCCTCCGGCAGCGCCAGGGCTTTCAGTTGCGGATCGATAGCGTTTAGGATCTCGGAAGCGTAGTGTCCGCCGCGCGGAAAGGCCCGGACGGTGAGGGTGCGAATGCCGTTGCGGCGCACGATGCGGCTGGTCTGCCACCGCGGCGTGAGGCCGGCGATGGAGCGAAGCGGGACGCTCGAGTGCGTGACCGGGGACGGCACGTAGGCGTTGCGGACGTCCTCGAACGAACCCCGGTGGCCCGCATCCAGGCGCAACAGGATGGTTACGGCGCGATTGCCTTCCCAGAACGTGCTGACCGGCGCCCCGCTGAAGGCCCCCGCCAGGAGTTGCGAAACGGTGGCGTTGGTAAGCCCCAGCCGGTTGGAGACTTCCGGGTCGATGTCCACGTCCACCAGGTAAGAATCGCCGAAATAGTCGTCGTGAATGGACTGGGCGTACGGGACGCGGTGCAGGATCTCCTCGACGCACTTGCCCAGTAGTTGCAGTTGGGCGACATCGTACCCGGAAATGCGCACCTCGATGGGCGCCTCCATGGTCATGCCCTGCTGCAGTTCCTTGACGATGACCAGGGCTTCCGGCGCCACCGCGGCCAGGCTGTCGCGCAGCGTTCCAACCAGAACCGGGGTTTCCTTTTCGTCCCTGGTGTTGACGATGAACTGGCCGTAGGACGGGTCGGGATCCTGAGGGCTCACGTTGTAGTAGAAGCGGGGCGCGCTCTGCCCCACGAATGCCGCGTAGTGCGCCACTTCCGGGCGGCCGCCCAGCGTGCGTTCGATGCGGCCCATGGTTTCGGCGGTGGCCTCGATGCGCGCTCCGGGCGGCATCCACACGTCGACGACGAACTGGTTGCGCTCGGCCGACGGGAAGAACTGCTGCGGGACGATCTTGAGCATTAGCACGCCCGCGGCCATGGCCGCCAATCCCAGGAGGACGGCCAGAGGCTTGCGGCGCATGAAGAACACGATCAGCCAGTTGTAGGCGATTTGCAGCCGGTCGAGCATGGTGGTCCGCTTCGGGCCGGAGCCATCTTCGGCTCCGTGGGCGTGCAGCCCCTGGCGGATGAAGAAGCGGCACAGCAGCGGGGTGAGCAGAATGGCCACCACGAAGGACACGCTCAGCGCCACGGCAACGGTGATGGGCAGGGCGCTGATGAATTCGCCCACCGAGCCCGAGAGGATCAGCAGCGGCAGGAAGGACGCGATGATCGTCAGAGTGGCCGTGAGCACGGGGACCAGCACTTCGCGCACGCATTGCCAGGCGGCATCCGGCCGTGGGATGCCGCGGTCCAGGCAATCGACGTAGTTATCCGCGATGACGATGGCATCGTCCACCACGATGCCCAGAACCATGATGAGCGCGGCGATGGAGACCTGGTGCAACTGCACGCCGATGGTGTCGAGCACTCCCAGCGACGTGGCGATGGTGACGGGAATCGCCACGGCCGCGATGATGGCCACGCGGAACGGGAGCAGGACGATGGTCACCAGGATGACGGCGCCGATGGCCAGCAGAAACTCGCGGCTCAGGCTGGCGATATGCCGCTTGACGACGGCGGGCTGGTTGGCGATGGCGTCGACGTGGATATCGGGCGGCAGAACCGTGGAGATCCGGCCGAGAACCGTGCCCAATTCGTCGCCCAACTGCACGATGTTCTTGCCCTTCTGCATTTCGACCGAGAGCAGCACGCTCGGTTCGCCATCGTAGCGGACCACGAAGGACGGGTCCTGGTAGCGCCGCTCGACGCTGGCGAAATCGCGGATGTAAACCGGCTGGCCGCTGCGCGAAACGTCCACCAGCACGCTGCCGATCTGGTCTTCGGTGGTGAAGAGCCCGGTGGTGCGCAGGGGGATCCGCTCCTGGCCGGTTTCCAGGTTGCCGGAACTGCGGATGATGTTGCGCTGCTCGAGGGACTGCATGACGCGCAGGGGGTCGGCGAAGTACTGCGACATGCGGTCCAGGCTGCTGGTGATCCGGATCTGTTCGCTCTGCTCGCCGTAGGTGGCCAGTTTCCCAACATTGCGGACGCCGCGCAGTTCGTCCTGAATGCGGTCCACGTAATCGCGCAGCTCGCGGTAGCCGTAGCGCTTGCCGTGAATCGCCAGCAGCAGGGCGACGGTGTCGCCGAAATCGGAGTTGACGATGGGGCCGAGCACGCCGGCGGGCAGTTCGGTGGCCCTGGTTTCGAGCATTTCGTGGCGCAGTTTGGCCCAGAACTGGTCGGCGTTTTTGACGTTCTCCTCCAGCTCGATCTTGATGGTCACGAGACCCGGCCGGCTGGTGGAGTAGGTCTTCTGCTTGCGCACTTCCGGGAACTTGAAGATGTGCTCTTCGAGCTTGCGGGTAACCTGCTGTTCCACCTGTTCGGAGGTGGCGCCGGGATAGGCGGCCAGCAGCAGGCCCTGGCGGATGGTGATGCTGGGATCCTCGGTCCGCGGCATGGTGAGGAACGCGTGTACGCCCACCGACACCGCCATAGCCGCCAGAATCGCCGTCACCAGCGGATAGTGCAGAGAGCCTTTGATGGGGTTCATAAGCCTATCTCGCCTCCGGCACGGCGGAGACCGAAACTCCATCGCGGAGCCTCTCCTGCCCGGCAAGCACGACGGATTCGCCGCCCGTCAGGCCACTCTTGATCTGAACCTGGGTGCCGTAGACCGTGCCGGTTTCGACGCGCTTGGAGTACACCCGATGCTGTTCCGGGAAGTAGACGAACACCAGCGTGGCGCCCTGCGGATCGTGGACCACGGATTCTCCAGGCAGGGTCATGGCGTCCAGCATGCGGCCGGTGCGGATCTGCGCCTCGGCGATCATGCCGACGCGGAGCTTGCGCGTCGGATTGGGAACGCGGATGCGGACCACGTAGGTGCGCGTGGCGGGGTCCGCGGCGACGTTGATCATGCGGACCGCGCCCTCGAACGTCTCGCCCGGCAGGGCCGGCACCTGAACCGCGGCGGTCTGGCCGAGGCGCACCAGGGGGACGTCGGTTTCCGGCACGCCTACGGCGATTTCCACCGGATCGAGTTCCACGATCTGGAAGACCGGGTGGCCGGCCGAGGCCATTTCGCCGATCTGAATCGAGCGGCTCGATACGAACCCGCCGAATGGCGCGCGCAGGGTGGTGTCGTCCAGGCGCTTGCGGGCGATGGCTTCGGCGGCGGCGGCTTGATCGTAGACCGCCCGGGCCTGCGCGCGGTCTTCCTTCTGGCCGCCCGCCTGGGCCTCGGCGAGCTGTTGCCCGGCGGCCCGATAGGCGGCTTCGAATTTGCGGTAGTCGTTGGGGGCGAGGCTCTTGGAATCGTAGAGCTGCTTCATGCGGCGGTACTCGTCCTGCGCCCGCTCGAAGGCGATCCGTGCGCGCTCCAGGACTTCGGGGCGAGCCGGGGCCTCGGCTTTGTCGAGCACGGCGCGCGCCGCTGCAACCTGGGCCTGGGCGGCTTCGACGGCCAGCGTGTAATCCAGCGGATCGATCCTTGCCAGCACCTGTCCCTTCCCGACGGCGTCGCCCTCCCTGGGACCGGCCTCGACCACTTTTCCGGAAACCACGAAGGCGACGTTCGAGGGATCTTTCCAGGAGACCACCGATCCGCTGACCGGGACCGTCCGGGCGGCTTGAATGCGGAGCACGCTTCCCACCCTGACGGGGACGGCGGCTTCCGGTGCGCGCGCGACCTCCTTTGGGGAGGTGCACGAGGCCGCAACTGCGAAGAGAGAGACCGGTATCAGAAGTTGGCGATTCACGGATTACCCCTTTACCTTTTGGCCGTTCTGCCCGCGGCCGGAGATTCCTTTAACGGACTGGGGACCAGGCGGTCGAAGGCCAGTTTCCGGCTCTCGGCGATGGTGGATTCGAGCGCCGGATCCACGCCGGCCAGCGACAGCATCCCGAGACCCTGCGCGGCCGCCAGCAGCGATACGGCAATGGCCTGAGGGCTTTCCGCCGGGTTCAGCCCGGCCTCCAGGAAGTACTGGGCGAGGAGCGCGGAGTAGGCATCCACTTCCTGCCGCCAGAGAATTCCCAGGCGCTTCTTGAGGGGGCGGTTGCGCAGGGCGCGCAGGTTGAACTCGGTGTTGAGAACGGTCAGCGTCCGCTGCTGCCATTGGCCGGCATACCAGTCCCGCGCGGCGCGGAAACGCTCGTTCGCGTTCTTCTTCTCGCGGAAGATGCCGTCCAGCGCGGCCTGGGTTTCGACGCGCTTCTTTTCGAGGAGGGCGAGGAATAGTTCGTCCTTGCTTTCGAAATTGGAGTAGAACGCGCCGCGGGAGAAGCCCGCTTCTTCCGCGATCCGTTCGACCGAAGCCGCGTCGAAGCCGGCGCGCACGAACACGCGTTCGGCCGATTCGATGAGTCTGGCGCGCGTCAATTGCTGGCTTTCGCGCCGCGTGAGCCGTTGCCCTTTCACATTCACTAGTGTATCCCAATACAACCGTGAATGCAAGATCGTTGCGGCTCGCGGGCTGCCCCGGGGGCGGCCCGGCCCACGGCCTGTCCGGACGGGTGCCCGGCACCGCCCGCGTGCGATAATCGTTGCTCCATGCACGCCGGGTGGCGAATCTACTCGATCTGGGCCTGCTTCGCGGCGCGCCTGCTGTTCTACGCTTCGGTGCTGCCGCTGTGGGAGGGTTTCGACGAGTGGGCCCACTTCGCGGCGATCCGCATCATGGCGGCCGGCGGCGGGCCGCTGGTGGCGCGCGACGCGCCGGTCGCGCGGGATGTGGCCGAGTCGCTTCGCCTGGCGCCCGTGGCCTGGGATTTGCGCGACTATCCGCCTCCTGCCGTGACGCAGGATGCCTTCTGGGCGCTGCCCGCAGGCGATCGCGCGCGGCGCGAGGCGGCGTTCCGGGATATGCCGGCCGACTGGCGGAGGCAGCCAGGGCCGCCGTCGCTGACGGCCTACGAGGCGCTGCAGCCGCCTCTTTACTATTGGCTGATGGCCCCCGTAGCGCGCTTGCTGGACGGGCGTGGCTTGGCGGTGCAGGTTATGGCCATCCGCTGGCTGAGCGCGCTCCTGGCCTCCCTCGCCATCCCGCTGGTCTATCTGATTGCGCGCGCGGTCTTCGGCGATATGCGCGTCGCCCTGGGGTGTGCCGCGGTGGCCGCCCTCATGCCGGAGTGGGCCATCGACGTGGTGCGCGTGGGCAACGATTGCCTCTCGGTGGTGCTCTTCTCGCTCCTGCTGTGGCTGGGGCTGAAACTCCTCGAGGAAGGCCCGCGCATGCGCTGGGCGGCGGCTCTGGGCGCGGCTCTCGGCCTGGGGCTGCTGACCAAAGCCTGGTTCCTGACGGCCGCGCCGGCCGTGGCGCTGCTGTTCGTGTGGCTGGCGCGTGGCGGGCGCATCGCGCGGGCCGCGCGGGCGGGCGCGGCGGCGGCGGGTATTGCGCTCGCGATCTCCGGCTGGTGGTACGCGCACAACCTGCTCACCACCGGGACGCTCTCGGGGCTGAGCGAGTCGGTAATGCTACGGCATGCTGGCGTAGGCCAGATGCTCTCGGGCGCGTTCTCCGTGCCGTGGCTGAAGGCCATCGATTCGGTGCTGCTCTCGCACCTGTATTTCGGCGGCTGGAGCGCGCTCCAGGCCCGCGCGTGGATGTACCACCTCTTCTACGCGGTCATTCTGCTGGCCGCGGTGGGCTTGTGGCGGATGCCGCGGCGCGCTCCCGTGGGCTGGCTGCTGGCGGTCTACCTGGCGTTCTGGGCCGGCCAGTTGTACAACGTGGTGCTGCTGTGGTTGAGCAAGGGTGTGCCTACCTCGATGGGTTGGTACCTGTACGCAGCGGTGGCGGCCGAGGTGGTGCTGGCGGTGGCGGGGTTGCGTGCCATCTTGCCGGAGAAGGCCGCAAACTGGCCGGTGGCGGCGGGCGTCCTGCTTTTCGGAATCCTCGATCTGTATACCGTGCACGCCATGGCAATCCCTTATTACACGGGCATGATCCGGCACAAGCCATCGGGGCAACTCGCGGCACTGCACGCCGCGGAATATCACGCGGTGGGATTCGGGGAAGCCCTGCGGCGGCTGACGGTATTCAAGGGCGGCGCGGTGACGGAGCCGGTATTGCTGGCGCTGTGGGCGATGTACCTGGCGGCCACGGCGGCGCTCATGGTGGCGGGCGTGTGCGGCGAACGGCGCCGCGTAATAAGATAGCGGATACTGGCGTGAACTGGACTGGCATTCGCAGGTTGCTTTGGGGCTCGGCGCTGGCGTTGCTGGCGGCGGGCGCGGTGCGCGGACAGTGCAGCGTGGTGGGGAGCCCCTGCATCACCGTGAGCAGTTCGAAAAGCAGCCTGAATGCGGGCGAGTCCGCCAACCTGCAGGCGCTGGTGATTAACGCTACGGGCACGGTGGATTGGAGCCAGTCCCCCGCGGGAGACGGGACCCTGCCAAGTTCCACGCCGATCGGCAGCGGGCTTTCCTTGAACACTTTCACGTACCCGGCCACGTCCAGCCTTGCCGCGACCACCACGGTTACCATCACGGCCACCATACACGGCACTTCGGTGAGCTACTCGTTCAACATCCAGCTTGTGGTGGCCACGCTGGCCGTGACTCCGGCCAGCGTCGCGCTGGATAGCGGCCAGAGCCAGCAGTTTGCGGTGAACAGCTCCAGTGGCGCGGTCATCTGGTCCATCAACCCCCAGGTGGGAACCATCACTGGCACGGGCTTCTACACCGCGCCCGCGCCGATTACCGCTTCCCAGAAGATCACAGTTACAGCCAGCGTGAACGGCGCCTCGGCAACCGCGGCCATCACGCTTAATGTGCTCACAGACGTGGGCACCGGCGCGCCCAACGCGACCCTGCAGACCCAGTTCATTCAGGCGTACTACCGCAACGGGTTCAACAATCTGGTTGCGGTGCCGCCGCAAGGTCCGGTGAGCTCGCTGGGCGGCGGCGTTTACGCGCAGAAGTTCTCCGACGCTGCCAAGGATTCCGGCGTCACGTACGCTTTGGTATCGGCCAGCGCCAGCGTGAACCCGGCGCCCGATGGATCGTCTTTGCCGGTGGCGCAAATGTACCCGGGGGTCTTCGCCTACTACTCGACGGTGGGCGCGGCCACCGCCGGAGCGCCGCTATCGGATACGTTGACCTGTACGCCCGTCACTCCGGGCAACGCTTGCACGTATCAGGCCTTCGACAAGAACTACGTGCTGTTCGCCTTCGCCAGCCCGATCTCGACGGGCGCGCAGCAGGCCGATGTCACCGCGGCGTTCTACGCGTCGTGGACCGCGCTGGGCGGCATCGGCGGGCCGGGAGTTCCAACCGGCGACAGCGCCACGGTGACGGCTTCCACCGGGACCACGGCCACCGCGCAGAATTTCGTATCGGGCCAGATTTTCTCGGTGACCTCGGGCCTGAACAAGGGCCAGACGTTCGGCGTGGTCGAGCCGATTTTCGACCTTTACGTGGCCAATGGGGGCGCGGCAGGAAGCCTGGGCCTGCCCACGGGAAGCGCGGTGACCTATACGGCGGGGACCAATGCGGGCGTGGTTCAGCAGGCGTTCGAGGGCGGCCTGCTGGTGTACACGCCGGGCAGCGGCGGCACGGTGCAGGTGCCGGTGGGGTCGGTGGTGCTGGCGGGAGTTCCGGCGAGCGGCTCGCTAACACTGGCGCTGGGCCAGACGGCGACGCTCACGGCCACCGTGCTGGACAAGAACGGCTATCCGCTCTCTGGGCGGCCGGTCGCGTGGGTGAGTTCCAGTAGCCAGGTGGTTGCGGTGCAGGGAAGCGGCGCCACGGCGACGCTCACGGCGGTGGGCGGCGGGACGGCCAGCGTGCAGGCCACTTCGGGCGGAGTTTCGAGCGGGCTTCTGGCCGTGGCGGTGAGTACGCCCTGCTGCCGGATCGGAGACGGCGCGCCGCTGGCGGTGGTTGACGCCTTCCAAGCCGCGCTGAGCCGCGACCGCATTGTGGCGCAGGTGCCGGTGGCGGACCCGGCGGCGCGCGTAGGCAACGGCTACGTGCAGACGGTGCAGGCCACCGGGGCCTCGGCCGCCGTTCCATACCTGCTCACGGTTGCGGACCAAGCCAGCGCGGCATACGTGGTGACCGGGGCCTTGCTGGCCGCCTATGCGGGACTGGGCGGCGCGGGCGGGACACTGGGCTATCCGCTGGGCGACGCTGGCGCGGGCGGAACGCAACTGTTCGCGGGCGGGGCGCTCTCCGGCAGCCCCATCCGATTGGTGACTGGCCTGGTGCTTGCCAAGTGGCAGGCGTTGGGGTATGAGACCGGTATCGCGGGCGCGCCAACCGGCGACGCGGCGGCGTTCGCCACCGTCGCCGCCGATACGGGAATCTCGCAGGCGTTCGCGCAGGGCGCCATATTCGCCGCCACAGCCGGGCCGCGGGCGGGGCAGGCGTACTTCGTAGCGGCGGGGCCGATCCTTACGGCGTACGCGGGCGCGGGCGGGGCGGCGGGAAGCCTGGGCATGCCCACAAGCGATGCGACGGCGAGCGGCGCGCTCTACTCGCAATCCTTCGAAGGCGGCGCCATCGGTTACTCGGCCGGCGACACCGTGGCCAAGGTGCAGCCCGCGCCCAAAAGCCCCGCCGTGCTGGTGGCTCCGGCGTCGGTGACGGCGGGCGGCCACGCGGTATTCGCCATCAGCGGATTCCCCAATAACGGCTCGGTTCGCGTCTCGATGACCGGCGAGCCGGATTTCCTGGTGACCACCGCTGACGGCGCGTACGGTTGGGATACGTACATTCCGCTATCGTCGGCTGGTGGCATACTGGCGATCCATGCGGCCGATACCAACGGGCCGTCGGTTGCCGATGGCACGCTGACGGTGCGGTCGCTCGCTTCGAGCCGGGCGGGCTTGGTCAAGGTGCAGGGGGATAATCAGACGGGCTTGCCTGGGGCGCTGCCGCGGCTTCCTCTGGTGGTGGCGCTGACGGATTCGGCGGGCTCGCCGGTGATGGGCGTGACGGTGACGTTTCAGGCTTCGACCGGTGCGCAACTCTCGGCGGCGAGCGCGGTCACCGATGCCAACGGCCTGGCCCAGACCAGCGTGCGGCTGCCGGCATCGGCGGGTTTGGCGCTGGTGACCGCCGCGGCGCCGGTTACCGGGAACAGCCTGGTGACGTTCGGGCTGACGGCCGCGGCGGCGAATCTTCCCGGGTTTCCCGCGCTGCGGCAGAGCGGGAGCGCGCCGCTGGGGCACGGCTCCGCCAGTATCGCGCAAAAGGGAGCGCTGCTTACGGCGGTGGCGTCCATCCTGCAATACCATCAGAACCTGGGCGAGTCGCCCTCACCCAACGGACCGGCCACTCCGGCGGCTCTCAACGCATACCTCAGCTCGCTATGCTCGACGGACTCGAACGGCCACGCGGTTTGCGACGGATTCCTGCCGGGCGCGGCCACGGGAGAGCAGGTGGTGAATTTGTGGCGCGCCGCGCAGTTCACGGGCGGCTTGGACGTGACTGTGGCGGGGGCGGACTTGGGCGCCGTGGCGGACCTGGTGGCGGCGGGCGAGCCGGTGCTGCTCTCGCTGGCGCTTACGCGCAACGGCGCTGCCGCGGGCGGGCACTTCGTGACGGCCATCGGCGTGGCTGCCGACGGGTCCCTCGAAATTCAGGACCCCAACCCCCTATTGGCGCGGACTAGTTTGGCCGATTATATAAGTGGGTTCTCAGCCGGCGGCGCCGCCTGGGAGGGAACGGTATTGGGCGCCGCGCGTTTCGCAGTGCGCGGGCCTTTGGCTACGCGCTTCCTGGCGGGCGTGCTATGGCAGCCGGCAGATCCCATAGCAACGATGGTTCTGAATATTACATCGGCCGCGGGCGCCTGTGGAGCGGTCTGGCCGCTCGAAGACACGGTGGACGCCTCGGGCAATCCCCCGCCAGAAGGCGCGCTGGTGTCCATGGTGCGCGTTTGCGATGGCGCACAGGCGGCCTATCAGTTGGATGTGGCAGCCGGACAGCCGTACAGCGCCTTCGTGACCGACCTGGCGCTGGGCGGATCGACCTTCGACCTTTCGGGCAGCGCCGCGGCGTCCTACGCGCTGACGCGGCCAGAGCCGGGGGCTGGGCTAACCGTATCGCCTCTGGTGGCGGCGATTGCGGCTGGCGGCATCGTTAGCGCGGCCGATTTCGCTAGCGGCCTCGCGCCGGGCGGGATCATGGCGATTTTTGGAACGGGCCTGGCGGGCGCTGGCGCTGCAACGGCGGTGGATGTGGATGGTACGGCGGCGGCGGTGTTGTTCGCGTCGGCCTTCCAGGTGAATGCCCAGATTCCGCCAGGGCTGGCGCCGGGCACGCACACGGTGCGTGTCAGGTCGCCGTACGGAGTGGCACAGCGGCAAGCCGCGGTGGCAGCGGTCGCCCCAGCGATTTTTCTTCTGGGGGACGGGGCAGTAGGTGCGGTTTTGAACCAGGACTATTCGCTCAACACGCCACTCACGCCGCTTCCGCGCGGCCAAGTGCTGCAGGTGTTCGCGACGGGGCTGGGAGCCACGGTGAAGCAGGGGCAATACTCGGTGGTGACGACCCCTGTGACGGCTGTGATAAATGGCACAGAACTGCCTGTATCCTTCGCGGGCCTGGCGCCGGGTTTTTTAGGCCTATATCAGGTCAATATTCCGGTTCCTGCGGGCACGCCGCCGGGATCGGGAGTACACCTTACCCTCAAACAGGGGGGGCAAGGGAGCAATGCGGTTGAAATCGCGTTCCAATGAACAAAAAAATGAGACGATTTGGTGTTAAACCATTGACGCGAGGGGGTCCATCATGCTGTAATCGGGCCAGTTTGTGTATAGACCGAAACGCGCGGACGGGTGGTTCCGGACATCGAGGGAGGAATCTCTCTTGACAGCGGTCCCGGAATCAGCTATGAATAGGTGTTACCGCGTGTGGTAGTAGTCTGCAATTTTTGCGTTCGTGTCCTGGAGAGCACAGAAGGTTAAAAAAGCTTAAAGATGTGTGCCCCAGGAAGGAATTCAGTACAGGCCCGGCGGCCGGCTTGGTGGCCAACGGAAAATCGAATCTCCGCCCGACACGGAGACGTTCCCTAGGTTGAGAATGGTTTTTGAGGTATCGAGGCTCAGGTTGAAAGAGAACTTCGACCGATTCAATTTCGAAATTTACAAGGAGAAGGAAATGGCAGATTTTCGCAGATGGTTTACTGTGCTAGCCGTCATGGCCCTGTTCGTAGGGCTGGCCGGCGCACAGGTCATAGGCACGAATGGCGGTACGCTCACTTGCGGCGTACAGAACGTCACCGTCACTCCGAACCTTCGCTCGGAAGGTTATACGGAACAGACTGGTGACATCGTGCTGATTTGCACCGGCGGCTCGCCGCTGGCCCTCGGCCAGCCGATTCCGACCGTGAACATCACGGTGTACTACAACGTTTCCGCGGTTACCAGCCGCCTGCTGACCACCATTAATGGTACGGCCAGTGGCGTCAATTCTTCGGAAGCACTGTTGCTGATCGATGAACCGAACGGCACCAACACCAACGGCGAGAGTGGCTACGGCCCGTCGCTGCCGCAGATGCTTTGCAACTACCCGGCATACGGCGCGGGCGCCAACGGCTGCGCGCAGGTAGTCGGCACAGCCAATGGAAATGCAGGCGTTCCGGTTCTCGTCAGCGCTCCGACCGTTCCCGCCCCCAACATGTTTGTGGGCGTGGTCAGCGGCTCGTCCGTCACCTTCAATGGTATTCCGGTGCTTCCGCCGGCAACCAGTGGAGTTTCCCGCGTATTCCGCATCACCAATGTTCGCGTCAACGCCAACAGCGCTGGCGGCGGCGTGGCGGGCGGACCGGGACAGGTCAACGCTTCGATTTCGATTAGCCCCGCGGGCTTCCTTGGGATCACGAATCCAAACCCGATCGTTGGCTACATCAACCCCGGCTTGAAGAGCAGCATCAGTGGCGCGGGTACCTTCAACCAGTGCGTCTCGCAGACCGGTGCTTTTGCGGGCCTCCTGAACTTCAGCGAGAACTTCGGCACGGCCTTTAAGACGCGCGTGGACGGCGCCAGGTCTGGACTTCCCAATAACTACGCAACCACCGGGGCCCAGAACTCCCCGTACTACGGCGCTTACAATTCCGAGTCGAACTTTATCGCCAACGGCGTGAACCAGACGGGCATTGCCGGCGGAATCGGCTATGTCTCGAATGGCACTACCATCGCCGGTTTGGCCGACTACGGCACCCGTTTGAAAGCGGTATTCAGCAACGTTCCCGCCGGCGCCACGATTTTCGTGTCGACGACCAACGTTGTCGGCAACTCCCCGCCGAGTGTGAACAGCGCGGTTGCCGCTCCCGTCAACGGAGCTAGCACGGCAACCTCGTACGCAGTGCTGCTGGCTGCCGGCTCCGAAGCGGCGTCCGATGGCACCGGTGGCCCCAGTGCGGCGAGCGCCACCAATAGCTTCAGCGGCTCCGTTAGCGCTGTCAATTACGTAGCTATGACGTCGCAGGGCAGCCCGATGGTCGCGGTTTGGGAAGTTCTCAATACCCAGCCTACCTATCAGGAAACCATCACCTTTGCGGTGTACGTAGCCTACACCTCCACTGCGACCTTCCCGCCACAGGGCAACTCGCAGGTGGCATTCTCCTTCGCCGCCAACCCGACCAACGGTGCGTTCAGCGCAACCAATGCGGGAACGACGAATATCAACTCTCCGATCCCACGGTTTGCCGATTCCTCGGGGACGACCCTGAATCCGATCGTCAACTTCTTCACCGTGGCCCAGTGCCAGACCGTGCTGTTGTTCCCGTATGTGACAACGGTTCCTGGTTTCGAGACCGGTATTACGATCGCGAACACCACCACCGACCCATTCGGGACGACTCCTCAACAGGGTGCGTGCATCCTGTACTGGTACAACACGGGAGCCGCGAACCCGCCGAACACCACCACTGGTGTTGTGACGTCGGGCTCGACCCTGGTGTTCCTGTCGTCCGGCTCCACTTATGCTGGCCCGAACTTCACCGGCTACATGATCGCCCAGTGCTACTTCCAACTGGCTCATGGCTCTGCGGTGATTACGGACTACGGCGCTCAGAAGATCGTTTCGGTCTATCTGGCGCTGGTTGTCACCACGGGTCCCGGCAAGCGCAACAACTACCCAGCGACTGCTCCTGAATCCCTGGGCAACTAACCATTGCAGTCTTGCAGTACAAAAGGGGGGAGCTTCGGCTCCCCCCTTTTTTTGTATCTTCCCGAAATGCCCGCAGTTGTGCTACACTGAGGTTCTGCCCGCGTCCATCCCAGCCCAACCGTGTTCACACACCTGAACGAGGAGGTCTTCTTGACTACATTTCGATCGGTTCTCTTAGCGGCGGTCTGTCTTGCCGTGCTGCTGGCGCCTTTTTCCGTGGCGCAGGCCCAGACCCTTAGCATTTCGACGTATACGGGCAACGGACAAATGATATGCAGCGGGTGCACCAACTGGCCCTTATATCTGCAGCTTTTCCAGCCGCTTGTGGCGAAGGTTGTGGACGCCAACGGCAACCCCCCGGCACTTAACACTGAGGTGGACTGGAGTGTGTTGGGCCAAGGTAACTTGCAGAACTTCCAGACCTTCACGGACGCGAACGGTTTGACGACTAATGGCTACTTCGTGAGCCCGGTGCAAGGCTCGCCGTCAACCCCTTTCTTTCAGAGCAAAGTCTTTGCGTATGCGGGCAGCTCCTCAACCGTCTTCTACCTGACGCAGGCATTGGCCAACGCAGGCACGCAAGGTGGTGCAAACCTGGTGCAGGATTATTTCACGGCGGTGCCATCCTCAATCTCGGGCGCGGCGGGAAGTAGTGGATCGCCCATCACGGCCCAGGTGGGATCCACCAGCGGGTTCGTTCCAAACGTCGAACTCCAGTTGGTTTCCTTTCAGGCAAGTCCCAGCGTGTCGTGCGCGCCGCCAGCTTCCGGCTCGAACATCGGAGATCCCGGAACAATCCTGACCGACTCCAACGGTATCGCCACGTGCGTGCCAGTCCTGGCCGGATCCGGATCGGGGCGGTTTTTCGCCCTGCTGGGCGGCGTCGTGAACAACTCGGGTGCCCCGGCCCTCCCCGGTGTTGGGAATCCGGCGGGCTTCGATTCGACATACACCATTTCGCTTACGGTCGCCGCGCCCCAGCCCGGGTCCATCCAGTCGGTTGGCGGAAACAACCAGAGCGCCACGGCTGGCCAGGCACTCCCCACGGCACTGACGGCTCTGGTGAAAGACACCAACGGAAACGCGATTGCAGCGCAGACGGTAAACTGGACTTGCAGGCCCGCCGGTGCTGGAACCTTCAACAGGACGTCCACAGTCTCGGACAACAACGGCCAAGTGCAGAACACCTTCGTGTTCGCCTCCAACGCCAACGGCGTTGTCACGATAACGGCGTCCATCGCCGGCACCAACTTCTCGACAACCTTCTCGGAGACCGCGGTACAGTTGTTGACGCTGCAATATTTCCAGAAGGTCAGCGGCGACTCCCCGGTGCAGCAGGTGGCTTCCGGCCAGCCGTTCCCCAACCCTCTGGTTGTGCAGGCCGACTATAGCAACGGACAGCCCGCCAGCGGAGTTGTCGTGAGCTTCAGCCTCAGCGGTCCGGCAACCTTCACGACTTCCTCCACTCCCGCGACGGACTCCACTGGCCGCGCGTCGGTGAGCCTCAGCGCTCTCACCACATCGGCTCAGGCTCAGGTCACCGTGACCGCAACGCTGAGCAACCTGACTCCGATTACCTTCCAACTGAGCGTGATCCCGCAGGGACCGACGAACCTGGTCTTCACCAATACCGCCGACCAGAAGGGGGGCTCCGTCTCCCCGTGCAGTCTCGCTACGCTGACCGGTACGGGACTGGCTCCCAACGTTCAGGGAACCATCTTAGCCGTCCCGTTCGGACCCGCACCCCTGATTCTGCAGGGAGACAGCATCACGTTCGTGGCGGGCGGCAACACCATTCAGGCTCCCATTTTCAGCATCTCCAACAGCAACGGGACGCAGTCGTTGAACTTCCAGGTGCCGTGCGAAGTTCCCCCTGGCGTAGTGGCCACGGTCACCGTGGGGGTGGGCGGCGGCTCGGCTACGGTCAACCTGCCGGTGCTTGCAGCCAGCCCTGGTGTCTATAGCGCACCGGGTACCGATGGCGTGACGCGTGCTGTGCTGGTGCGGGCGGATGGCTCTTTCGTGAACCTGGCGAACCCGGCCCGCCATGGGGAAACCGTTACCGCGTTCGTTACCGGTCTCGGTCCCACAACGCCGCCCGTAGCCACCAACCAGGTGCCACCGCGCGGAACTGTCGCCACGGTGAATGGCACCGTCGTCCCCGGCCTGGCCGGCGGCGGGGCCTCCCTTTACGCGCTGCCCCAGTTGACGCCGGATCTGGTTGGGGTCTACCAGGTCTCTTTCACGATTCCGGCACCGATCAGTTCCGGAAACAACGTCGGATTCTCCATCGGCCTCATTCCGGTGGGCGCCACGACCGCGCAGTACAGCAACCTGGTCTACATTCCGGTTGGACAGTAGTTTGTTCCCGCAGCAATCCGCCTCCTGACTGCCGCGGCTCCGGTTCGCATCGGGGCCGCGACGATGAGGCGTCTAGTCAGATTCCGCACGTATCCTAAGAGGGTCGGCCCACGGGTCGGCCCTTTCTGTGTTCGCTCTATATTCGCCTAATCCTCTACATATGGTGTGTTGCGTGATCTGTGTAGATCCCGTGGTGTGCGGATAACTCCGTACAGATCATGGGCTTCCACAAAATACCTCTTGCAAACGCTGAAGTTGCGTGGCACAATCGGTTGTGGTCCAAATTTGGACCATTTCTGGTCAAAACGTGGGAGACGGAGCGAATTTACTGCCGATGATCGAGGCGCCAAGGGGCATGTACCCTGGCCGTCTCGACGACAAAGGCCGGGTCAAGTTGCCCACGGTTTTCCAGCAGTATTTTGAGGCTCTCCGCGAAAAGACGTTGTTTGTCACGAGTTTAGACCGGCGCATCGCGCAGATCTATCCTATCGCGGTCTGGCGCAAGAATGAAGAGTTTTTTGAGGCACACAGGGAATTGGCGAAACTGGCCAACAGCGTGGCGTTCAATGCCGCTGACCTGGGTGCGGAAACCGCCATGGACGGGCAGGGGAGGGTGCTGTTCTCGCCGGAACTGCGCCGCGCGCTGAAATTGGAGGGGCAGGAACTGCACCTGTTCGCGCATCGCGGGCGGATTGAAGTGTTGAGCCACGATATATACGTAGCGCGGCGCGATGCGGCGGCGGCGTTGACGGAAGACGAACTGGCCAACCTGGAGGCAGCGGGGCTGACCTAAGCATGTATGCACGATCCCGTCATGACGCAGGAATCGCTCGAATACCTGGCGGTCCGTCCGGACGGAACGTACGTGGATGCCACGGCGGGGCTGGGTGGGCACACGGCGCTGATCGCCGAGAGGCTTACGACGGGATTGGTGATAGCCAACGACCGGGATGCACAGTCGTTGGAGTTGGCTCGGAAGAATACCGAGGCGTGGGCGGACCGGATCCGCTACCGGCAGGGCGCGTTCGGCGATCTGGCCGAAACGGTGAAGTGGGCGGGTCGCGGCAAGTTGGATGGACTCCTGGCGGATTTGGGAGTAAGCCGCTATCAACTCACCGCGCCGGAACGAGGGTTTTCAATCATGGCGGACGGCCCGCTTGATATGCGCATGGACCAATCCACGGGCATGACGGCGGCCGCCCTGGTCAATCACACTGCTGAAAAGGAACTCGCCGACCTGATATTCCAGCTTGGCGAAGAGAGGAGGGCGCGGAGAATAGCCAGAGCACTCGTCAGAGCACGGCCCATACGGAGCACACGGCATCTGGCCGATGTCGTGGAGCGGGCCGTGCCCAGGACGGGCCGCCTGCATCCGGCCACCAGGACGTTCATGGCCCTGCGGATGGCGGTCAACGACGAAACCGGGGAATTACACCGGCTCCTGGAGACGGGACCGGACCTGATGAAGCCGGGCGGCCGGATGGTGGTAATCAGCTTCATGTCCACCGACGACCGGATGGTGAAACAAAAGTTCAGGGCGCTCGCGGAGCAGGACAGGGCGAGGATTCTCACCAAACGCCCGCTGGAGCCCACGGACGAGGAAACGGCCCGCAACGCCGCATCGCGCAGCGCCAAGCTGCGGGCCATCGAAATGATTTAGGAAAGAAAGGGAACGACATGGCGACGCTGCCAGCATTCTTGTTGAAGTGGATCGACGCGACGCGCCCGGAGGCGGACGCGCAACCGGCGCAATCCCGCGTCTTGCGCGACCCCTACAAGTTGCGCTCGCTGCCGCGGGACGACCTGTTTTTCTACTGCAAGAAGATCGACAACTCGCGGCTGGTGCGGGAGCCTGACCCGCGGGCGAAGAGCGCCTGCTGGTCGGCCATCGGTGTGGCCTCGCTGGCGGTTGCGATCCTGGCCGGAGTGCTGGTTCCAGGCGCGGCCAGCACCGCCGCGGGGTACCGTCTGGAGTCTCTGCGCGCCGAAGAGCGGCGGCTGGTGGACGAGCGCCGCACACTGGACTTGCAGGAAGCCGAGCTGCTGAGTCCCGCGCGCCTGAACCAACTGGCGCAAAACCAGAACATGGTGACGCCGAAATCCGATCAGGTATTTCACCTGGAGGGCGACGGGCCGGACGCCGTGGTCGCCATGGTGAAGAACCAATAGCCAGGGGGGCGTGAAGCGGTCACGCAGCGCATCATGGTGGAACGTCGTCTGATCGTGCTCGTCGTGGCCCTGGCGGTGTGGAGCGCGGCCATCGTCAAGAAGCTCTGGTCTCTTCAAGTGGCGCACCACGACGAGTACGCCCGCAAGGCGCATAAGCGCCAGGACAAACCGAGACCGCTCGCGGCGCCGCGGGGGGCCATTTACGACCGCAACGGGGAGACCCTGGCCATGAGCCTGCCTACGCAGTCGGTCACGGTGAACCCGACGAAGCTGCCCAACCTGGGAGTGGCGGCCAGCCTCCTGGAACAAGTGCTTCACATACAGGGATCGGGGCTCTACGAAAAGCTCAAGCAACAACGCGAGAAAGGCCGGGGCTACCTGGTGGTGAAGCGGCTGATCACGCCCGAGGAAGCCGAGAGCGTGCTCGCGCTGCCGCTGGATGGAATCGAAATCGAACCCGCCAGCCAGCGCCACTATCCCAAGGGGACGCTGGCGGCGCACGTGCTGGGCGGCGTGGACCACGCGGAGAAGGGCAACGCCGGAATCGAGCAGGAACTGGAGCAGACGCTCCACGGCGAGCCGGGGCAGGAGATGCTGCTGAAGGACGCGCTGGGCCACGGCATCGCGTCGAGCCAGGCCACCGAGCCCAAGCCGGGCACCACGATTACCCTCACCATCGACGAGAGGCTGCAATTCGTGGCCGAGCGGCAACTGGCGGCGGCGGTCGAAGAGAAGGGCGCGACCAGCGGCAGCGTCGTGGTGATGAACCCGAGGAACGGCGACATCCTGGCGCTGGCGAGCTATCCGGTGTACGATCCCAACCAGCCGCCGGAGACGGCCGACGATCCGCGGCGCGAAAACCACGCGGCTTGCGTGCCGTTCGAGCCGGGTTCGGTCTTCAAGGTAATCACCCTTTCGGCGGCGCTCGAAACCACCGACCTGCGGCCGGAGACGCCCATCGATTGCGGCCGCGGCTCCATCACCCTGTTCGGGCGTACGATTCACGAGGCGCACGGCGGCTACGGCGTCATGCCGATGGCGCAGGTGCTGATCCATTCGAGCAACGTGGGGGCCATCCGCGTGGGCATGCGAGTGGGGCAGCAGAACCTGAACGAGTACGTGCGGCGATTCGGATTCGGCCAGGTGACCGGCATCCCGCTTCCCGCCGAGGCGCGAGGCAAGGTGCGCAAGTTGCCGCAGTGGACGTCCACCTCCCTGGCGTCGATCTCGATGGGGCAGGAGGTGAGCGTCACCACGGTGCAGATTGCGCAGGCCGTGTCGGCGATCGCCAACGGCGGCATGCTGATGAAGCCGCGCCTGGTGTTGAAGCGCGGCGGGCAGACGGTGGCGCAGGAGCCGGCGGTGCGCGTGATCAAACCGGAGACCGCCTTCGCCATGCGCCGGATGATGGCCGGCGTGGTGGAACCGGGCGGCACGGGCTACCCGGAGGCGCGGCTGGTGGGCTACTCCACGGCGGGCAAGACCGGGTCGGCGCAGATTTACGACTTCAAAACGAAGCGCTACACGCACAAGTACAACGGGTCGTTCGCCGGAATGTCGCCGCTGACCAACCCGGCCATCGTGGTGGTGGTGACGCTCAACGGAACGCAGGGGGAGAGCGGATACGGCGGGCGCGCGGCGGCGCCGGTATTCAACGCGGTGGCTTCCGAGGCGCTGCGGCTTACGGACGTGCCGCGCGACCTTCCGGACGATACGGGCAAAGCGCTGGCGGCGGCGAAGGCGGACCCATCGAGCGACCTGGCCATCGCCGGGCTTAGCGACGGGCCGAATATTCTGCAAGACGAAGACGACGCCGGGAAGCCGGCGGCGCGCCCTGTCGCGGTTGTTAGCGCGGCGCGCCCTAGCCGGGAAGCCCTTACGGCCCGCACCGTGCCCAACTTCCAGGGCATGACCATGCGGGACGTGTTGACCGAAGCGGCGTCCCAGGGGCTGACCATTCTGCCGGACGGCAGCGGCATAGCCAAGGTGCAGTATCCGCCGCCGGGTTCGGCCGTGCGGCAGGGAGAACGCATTCGCGTACGGTTTGCACGATGACACTGAGCGAGCTACTTTCGGGAGTCCCACTGGCGCAACCGCTCGCGCCCGCCTCGGCCGCCACGCAGGTTAGCGGGCTGGATTACGATTCGCGAAGGGTGGAGCGCGGCTTCGCATTCTTCGCCTTCGCGGGCAGCCGCAGCGACGGCCGCGATTTCGCAGCCGGCGCCGTGTCGCGGGGCGCCGTGGCGGTGGTGAGCGAACTGGAAGCGCCGGAAGGCTTCGCGGGGACCTGGCTTCGCGTGCCACACGGCCGCCAGGCGCTGGCGCTGGCCGCGCGCAATTTCTACGGCAAGCCCGACCAGCGGCTGCGCATCGCCGGCATCACCGGCACCAACGGCAAGACCACGACCGGCTATCTGCTGGATTCGATCCTGCACGCCGCCGGGCGCACCACGGCGCTGATCGGCACCATCGAATACCGCCTGGCGGGCCGCGTGCTGCCGGCCGTGAACACCACTCCGGAATCGCTGGACCTCTTCCGCCTCTTCGCGGAGTTGGAAAAGGCCGGGGGCACGGAGGTCACCATGGAGGTTTCCTCGCACGCCCTGTCGCTGGGCCGGGTGTACGGGTTGGGTTTCCACACAGCGGTATTCACCAACTTCACGCGCGACCACCTGGACTACCACGGCGACATGGACTCCTACTTCGCGGCCAAGCGATTGCTGTTCCAGGGCCTGGGTGCGGCGCCGCCGGCGTTCGCCGTGCTCAACCGCGACGACGAGCAGGTGCGGCGGCTGAAGCCCGATTCCAAAACGCGGCCCATCTGGTTCGGCTTCGGGCCCGAGGCAGAGCTCCGCGCGCGGCGCATGGCATCGGGGTTCGGCGGGCTGCGCTTCGAAGTCCAATTCGGCAAGACGCGGTTCCCGGTGGAGTCGCAGCTTCTGGGCGAGTTCAACATCTACAACATCCTGGCGGCGAGTGGCGTGGCTCTCTCTTACGGCCTGGAGCCGGAGACCATCGCGCGCGGCATCGCCCAAATGCGCGCCGTGCCGGGCCGGTTCGAACGCATCGACGAGGGCCAGCCATTCGTGGTGGTGGTGGATTATGCCCACACCGACGACGCCCTGCGCAACGTCATCGCCGTGGCGCGCGGCCTGGAACCGAAACGCGTGATCACGCTGTTTGGATGCGGCGGGGACCGCGACCGCACCAAGCGCCCGCTGATGGGCAAGGCGGCCGCCCAGAGCAGCGATTTCGTGGTGCTCACGAGCGACAACCCACGCTCGGAAGATCCGCTGGCCATCATGAACGACGCGCTGGTCGGCATACGGCGCGTGGACGTGCCGCACGTGGTCGAGCCCGACCGCGCCGCGGCCATCGCGCGGGCCATCAAGGAGGCGCATGCCGGGGACATCGTGATCCTGGCGGGAAAGGGACACGAAACGTACCAGGTTCTGAGGGATAAGACGATTCCGTTCGACGACCGGTCTGTGGCACGCGAAGTGCTGAAGGGTTATGGGTATCGCCAGCCCAAGTGAGCCATGATCCTGAACCTGCCGGAAGTTGCGCGCGCGATACAGGCCGCCGGTGAGATGCCGCCCATCCCGGTTACGGGATGGAGCGTGGATACACGGACACAGAACGCGGGCGACCTGTATTTCGCGTTGAGAGGACCCAACCACGACGGCCACGATTATGTGGCGGCGGCGTTCGAGAAGGCGGCCGTGGGCGTGGTGGTGGAGGCGGGGCGCGAGGCTCCGGCCGAAGCCGTGGGGCGCCGCCTCGAAGTGGCGGATACTCTGCGCGCGTTGCAGGGCCTGGGCCGCTGGGCGCGCCGCCATTGGGGCGGGACTGTAGTAGGAGTGACGGGAAGCGCGGGGAAGACCACCACCAAGGACGCCATCGCGCACTTGCTGCGGGTGGAACTGGAAACGGGAAGAACCATTGGGAACTTCAACAATCACGTGGGCGTGCCGCTCTCCATTCTGCGGCTGGCGGACGATTGCCGCGTCGCGGTGCTGGAGATGGGCATGAACCACGCGGGAGAGATCCGCGAACTGGCCGGCATCGCGAGACCCGATATTGGCGTGGTCACCAATGTGGGCTACGCGCACGTGGAGTTCCTGGGATCGCTGGACGGAATTGCCGGGGCGAAAGGCGAACTGATCGAGGAACTGCCCGCCGGTGGAGTGGCGGTGTTGAATGCCGACGACAGCCGCGTCCGCCGGCTCCGCGCAACCAACCTGGGACGGACGCTGACCTTCGGTTTCGCGGAAGATGCCGACGTGCGGGCCGAGGCCTTCGACGAAAGCGCCGCCGGCCTTACGCGGTTCCGCGCCCTGGGAGTGAATTTCGAAACGGCGCTCCCGGGCCGCCACGGCGTCATGAATCTGCTGGCGGCGATTGCGGTGGCGCGCGTCTTCGATATCGCACCGGAGCGGCTGCGCGACGCGGTGAGGACGTTTTCGGCGGGCCGGATGCGCGGAGAGCGCTCGCAACACGGCGGCGTCGAGATCTGGAACGATTGCTATAACTCGAATCCCGAAGCCGCGCAATCCATGATCGACGCGTTTGTGGCCGCGCCCGCGGCCCGGCGGTTCGCGGTGTTGGGCGAGATGCTGGAACTGGGACCGTCCTCGGAGGATCTGCACCGCCGGGTTGGGCGGTACGCGGCCGAACACGGAGTGGACTACCTGATCGGAGTGAGCGGGCAGGCCAGCGCCATGGTGGAGGAGGCCGTGCGGGCCGGCATGCCGCCCGATGCGGCGCGGTTCTTCGCGGACGCCACCGAGGCGGGCGATTTCCTGCGCACGGCAGCGCGGCGTGGCGACGCGGTGCTGTTCAAGGGTTCGCGCGGGGTGCGCGTGGAGCGCGCGCTCGAAAGGTTCACGGCCTGACCCATGCTCTACTATTTACTCTACGAACACCTGTTCCGCTACGCCAGCCCGCTGCGCGTCTTCCGTTACGTTACATTTCGCACCGCGTTTGCGTCGCTGACGGCGCTGTTCCTGTGCATCGTCCTGGGGCCGTGGCTGATCGGCAAGCTGAAACAGTTCCAGATCGGGCAGTACATCCGCGAGGAGGGTCCCAAATCGCATCAGAAGAAGGCGGGCACGCCGACCATGGGCGGAGTGCTGATCATCATTTCGATCGTCATCCCGACGTTGTTATGGGCCGATCTGCGCTACCCGTACGTGTGGGTGGCGATTGCGGCGCTGCTGGGGTACGGGTGGATCGGCTTCCTGGACGATTACGCCAAGGTGACGCGGCAGCGCAACCTGGGGCTCTCGGGCCGCACCAAGCTGATCTACCAGTTCGCCGTGGGCTTCGCGATCGCCGCGCTGCTGTTGTGGATGCGCGCCGAGGGCGAGTTTTCGAGCGCCATGAACATTCCGTTCTTCAAGCAATTCCAGCCATCGCTGCTGATCGAGTCGCTGCTGCACAATCCCTGGACCTACGTTTTCGGCGTGCTTCCCTTCTGCGTGTTCACGGCGCTGGTGATCGTTTTCATGTCGAACGCGGTGAATCTGACCGACGGGCTGGACGGGCTGGCCATCGGCCTGATGGTGATCGCGGCGGGCGCGCTCACCATGCTGGCGTACGCGGGCGGGCACGCGCAATTGGCCGAGTATCTGCAACTGGCGCGCAACCCGCACACTTCCGAACTGACGGTCTTCTGCGGTTCCATGACGGGCGCCAGCATCGGCTTCCTTTGGTACAACGCGCACCCGGCCGATATCTTCATGGGCGACGTGGGCTCGCTGGGCCTGGGCGGCGCCATGGCCGTGGTGGCGGTGCTGATCAAGCAGGAGGTGCTGCTGGTGTTCATCGGCGGCGTCTTCATACTGGAAGCGGTGTCGGTGATCCTGCAGGTGGGGAGCTTCAAACTGCGGGGCGGCAAGCGCATCTTCAAGATGGCGCCCCTGCACCATCATTTCGAGGCCAAGGGTTGGGCCGAATCGAAGATCATCGCGCGCTTCTGGATCGCCGGCTTGGTGCTGGCGCTGTTCGCGTTGACCACGTTGAAATTGAGATAGCTATGAATATGAACGGCGCACGAGTTTTGGTGGTTGGCATGAAACGCACGGGCATGGCCGCGGCCAGCCTGCTGGCGGGGCAAGGAGCCAGGGTGCGCGCGACGGACCTGAAACCGCTCGAGGCGCTACCTGGTGCGGGCGAACTTCTGGAACGGCTGGGCATCCCCTTCGAACTGCAAACGCCGTGGACGTTCGAGGGCTGCGATTGCATCGCGATCTCGCCGGATGTTCCCGCGGACCTGGCGCCGCTTGAAGCCGCCCGCGGGCGGGGCGTGCGCGTGATCGGCGACCTGGAATTGGCGGCGCCGCTGCTGAAAGGCAGGACCATCGGAGTGACCGGCTCCAATGGCAAGACCACCACCACCAGCTTGATCGGCCACATTCTGCGGGAGAGCGGCGTCCCGGTGCAGGTCGGCGGGAACATCGGAACTCCCGTCACAACCATTGCGGAAACTTCGCGCCTTGGGATGTGGAACGTGCTGGAACTGTCGAGCTTCCAACTGGAGACCATCGACACGTTCCGCGCGGACGTGGGCGTGGCTCTCAACCTGACGCAGAACCACCTGGACCGGCACAAGACCATGGAACGCTACGGGGCGGCCAAGGCGCGGCTGTTCGAAAACCAGCGCAGCGGCGATATCGCCGTACTGAACGCCGATGACGCGTGGTGCTTCGCGCTGGGGATGCGGCGGCCGGCGCAATCGCGGTGGTTCAGTCTGGTGATGCATCCCGACGCCAACGCGCGCGTGAGCGGCGATGACGTTCTCCTCGAGGGCAGCCCGCTGATGCGCCTGTCCGACATCCCGATCCGCGGCTGGCACAATGTGCAGAACGTAATGGCGGCGGCCCTGGCGGCGTCGCGGGCGGGCGTTTCGCCCGAAGCCATCGCGGCCGCGGTGCGCACCTTCCGCGCGGTGGAGCACCGCCTGGAGTTCGTGCGCGCCCTACGCGGAGTGGACTTCTACAACGACTCGAAAGCCACCAGCGTGGACGCCACTCTGAAGGCGCTGGACGCGTTTCCGGGCGGGTTGTGGGTCATCCTGGGCGGCAAGGACAAGGGGTCGGACTACACGCCGTTGCGCGATCCGCTGGCGCGGAAGGCGCACGCCGCGCTGCTGATCGGCGCGGCCGCGGAGAAGATTGCGGGTCAACTGGAAGGCGCGGTTCCGCTGGTGAAAGCGGGGACGCTCGATGGCGCGCTGGGTCACGCGTGGCCGCGCGCCGCGGCGGGCGATACCGTGCTCCTGGCCCCGGCCTGCGCCAGCTTCGATCAATTCACCTGCTTCGAGGAGCGCGGCGAGACGTTTAAGAAACTGGTGATGGAGTTGGATACGGAAAACTGATATGCCCCAGCAACTCAAAACCGACAAGATCCTGTTCGGCGCGGTGCTGGTGATGCTGTCGTTCGGCGTACTGATCTTGTACAGCGCTTCGAATTGGATGGCCAAGATGGACCACAAATCGAGCTGGTACTACGTGCTTCTACAGCTCGGTTGGGTGGCGGTCTCGATTGGCGCCATGATGCTGCTGAAGAACACGGAGTACCGCAGGTTTCAGAACCGGGCTCTGGCGTTCACCGCCCTGGGCGTCTCGTTCCTGCTGCTGGTGGCCGTGTACTTCATCGACACCAAGCACCACCGCTGGCTGCGCGCCGGTCCGGTCGGGTGCCAGCCGTCGGAATTGGCCAAGCCGGTGCTCGTGATCTTCCTGGCGTTCTTCGTGGCGTGGCGCGGGCGCGCTATCAACAGCAAACGGTACACGCTGATGCCCGCCGCCGTTTCGCTCGGCCTGCTGATTTCGGGCGTTGCCATGGCCGATCTGGGCACGCCGGTGATCATGGGGATGGTGGTGATTACGGTGTTCCTGGTGGCCGGCATGAAATGGCGTTACTGCTTCGTGGTGGCCGGCGTGGGCTTGATCGGCGTGGCGGTGTTCCTCTGGGAACCGTACCGCCTGGGGCGCGTGGTGCGCTACCTGGATCCCCAACTCAAGTACCTGGACCGTTACGATCCGCACGGCATGATCAGACACCGTATGGACCAGACCCTGCGGGCCAAGGACACCAACTACCAACTGGAGCAGTCCGAGGTGGCCGTGGGCGTGGGCGGCGCGCTGGGCGTGGGCTTGATGAACGGGCGGCAAAAACTGCTCTACCTGCCGTACGCGCACACCGATTTCATCTACGCGGTGGTGGGCGAGGAAACCGGCATGATCGGCGCGGTGGGAGTGCTGCTGGGATTCCTGGTGATCGCCTGGCGCGGATTGCGGGCCTGTTACCGGATGAACGACGATTTCGGCCGCTACCTGGCGTTGGGCGTGACCCTGGTGGTGGTGGTGCAGGCGTTGGTGAATATCAGCGTGGTGCTGGGCATGATGCCGACGAAAGGCGTCACGCTGCCCATGCTGAGCTACGGGGGAAGTTCGCTGCTGAGCACCATGGCGTTGCTCGGCATGCTGATGAATGTCAGCGAGCATGCGGGGTAGGGTTGGCTAAGTTTCTGATGGCCGGGGGCGGGACCGGGGGCCACGTGATCCCCCTGTTAGCGGTGGCGCGGGAGCTCCGCCAGCGCGGGCATGAAGCGTTCTTTGTGGGAACCGGGCGCGGCCTGGAAGCCAGGCTGGTACCGGCGGAGGGATTCGAGCTGCGGATGATCGCGATTGGCGGGCTGAACCGGGTGGGGTGGCGGCGGAGAAGCGCCACGCTGCTGCGGTTGCCGCTGGCCACGGCGCGCTGCGTGGGGATGATGCGTGGCGTCGCGGGCGTTTTCAGCCTGGGCGGGTATGTGGCCGGGCCGCCGGTCGCGGCCGCGCTGCTGCGCCGCGTCCCGGTGGTGGCCATGGAACCGAACGCGTTTCCGGGATTCACCAACCGCCTGGTGGGGCGGCTGGTTTCGCGGGCGCTCGTCGCCTTCGCCGAAACGGCGCGCCACTTTCCCAAGGGGCGCACCGAACTCACCGGCCTTCCGGTGCGCAAGGAGTTCTTCCGGCTGGCGCCCAAGCCCCGTTCGGAAACGCTGGACCTGCTGATTACCGGGGGCAGCCAGGGGTCGCGGACGCTCAACGCAGCGGTGCGCCAAAGCTGGCCGCTGTTCCGCCAGGCCGGCATGGCGGTGCGCATCGTGCACCAGACCGGCGAGCGGCAGTACGAGGAGTTGCGCGAGGAGTTCGCGCGCTCGGGAATCGAGGGAAGCGTGACGCCGTTCATCCAGGCGATGCCGGAGGCGTTCGCGCAGGCCGACCTGGTGGTTTGCCGCTCGGGCGCGGGAGCCGTATCCGAACTGGCCGCGGCCGGCAAGCCGAGCGTGCTGGTGCCGCTGCCAACGGCGGCCGACGACCACCAGGCGCGCAACGCCGAAGCCCTGGAGCGCGCCGGCGCGGCCCGCATGGTGCGCGACGCGGAGATGAACGGGGAGCGGCTGTTCGCGGTGGTTTGCGAGTTGGCCTCGGAAGCGGGCGCGCTAGCCCGCATGGGAGAAGCGGCGCGCCAACTGGCCCACCCGGGCGCGGCCCGGCGGGCGGCGGAGATTCTGGAGGGAATGGCGGCGGCCTAAGTACGTTTTTCGTTGACAGGGGGGCCGGAAGCCGAAACAATACAATAAGGAAATGTTTTTTAGACCACAGCACGTTCACTTCACGGGAATCGGGGGGATTGGCATGAGCGGCATCGCCGAGGTGCTGCTCAGCCTGGGGTACCGGATCAGCGGCAGCGACCTGCGGCTTTCGCCCATCACGGAGCGCCTTGCTTCCATGGGAGCCAGCGTGCACGAAGGGCATGCCGCGGCCAATGTCGCCGGGGCGCGCGCGCTGGTGGTGAGCTCCGCGGTGGACGAGCGCAATCCCGAGGTGGCCGAAGCGCGCCGCCTGCAGATCCCGGTGATCCCGCGCGGCGAAATGCTGGCAGAGTTGATGCGCCTGAAGAAGGGCGTGGCGGTGGCCGGAAGCCACGGCAAGACCACCACCACGTCGCTTACGGCGACCATTCTGAACCACGCGGGCCTTGACCCCACGGTGGTGGTGGGCGGGCGCGTGGAAAACATGGGCGGCTCCAACGCGCGCGTGGGGCACGGCGAGATTCTGGTGGTGGAAGCCGACGAGAGCGACGGTTCGTTCCTGAAGCTGGCGCCCATCGTGGCGGTGGTTACCAACATCGACCGCGAGCACGTGGATCACTATCCGTCCATGGAAGCGACTCAGGCGGCCTTTACGGAGTTCGTTAACAAGGTTCCGTTCTATGGCGCGGCCATCGTGTGCCTGGACGATCCCAACGTGCAGAGCATTCTGCCCGCCGTGAAGCGGCGCACGGTGACCTACGGAGCCGACGCGCAGGCCGACGTGCAGGCCCTGGACACAAGCTGCGGCAACTTTTCGAGCGAGTTCTCGGTGCGCTACCGGGGCACTAACCTGGGGCGCTTCCACCTGCGCGTGCCCGGGCGCCACAACGTGCTGAACGCAACCGCGGCGCTGGCCGTGGCCATGGAGCTGGAAGTGAAGCCGGAGGCGATCCGGGAAGCGCTCGAAGCCTTCAGCGGCGTGGACCGGCGCTTTCAGGTGCGGGGCTGCGAGCGGGGGGTCACGGTGGTGGACGATTACGGGCACCATCCCACCGAGATCCGCGCCACGCTCGACGCGGCCCGTCTGTGCGGCTTCCGGCGCATCCACGCGCTGTTCCAGCCGCACCGCTTCACGCGGACGTACCACCTGATGGACGAGTTCGCGGGCGCGTTCCACCAGGCCGACAGCGTGTTCGTAATGGATATTTACGCTGCGTCGGAGCAGCCCATCGAGGGCGTGTCGGCGCAAGCTTTGGCGGAACGCATCCGCCAGTTCGGCCATCGCGGCGTGGAGTACGTGGGGACCCTCGACCGCGGCGTCGAGGCGCTGGAGGCGGTGGTGCGCGAGGGCGACGCGGCCTTCACGCTGGGCGCGGGAAACGTGTGGCAGGGCGGGGAGAAATTGCTGGAGAAACTGCGTGGCGCGAAGGCGGGCTGATATGGCGCGGGAAACCAAAAAAATCTCCGGCGGCAGGCGGTGGCGCTTCTGGCTCGGCGGCATCGCCGCGCTGGGCGTTTGCGTTTCCACCGCGGTGGCGGCTTACAAGGTGCACGACTACGCCGTCACGTCGCCATCCTTCAAGCTCTCGCGGGAGCGGCCCGACGCTTTGACCATCGAAGGGCTGCATTACGCCACGCGCTCCAGCGTGTTGCACGTGTTCGACGGCGACTTCAACCACAGCATCTTTTCGACGCCACTTGGCGAGCGCCGCCGCCGCCTGCTGGGCATCGATTGGGTAGAGGACGCTTCGGTCTCGCGCGTGTGGCCGGACCGGCTGATTGTTCGCATCCGCGAGCGGCGCCCGGTGGCATTCGTTTCTTTCCGCTCGGGGGTGTTGCTGATCGATGCCCACGGCGTGCTGCTGGATCCGCCGGCTCAATCGCATTTCTCCTTCCCCGTGCTGAGCGGGATACGGGAGGACCAGGACGAAGCGCACCGCGCCGAGTGCGTGCAAACGATGTTGCGGCTGCAGAAAGACTTGGGCGCCCGCGCCGCGGACATCTCCGAGGTGGACACCGCGGACCCGGACAACGTCCTGGTGGTGGCGCACGTCGACAACCAGACCGTGGAACTGCTGCTGGGCGATTCCGATTTCGACGCCCGCTACCGGCGGTTTCTCGGACACTTCGCGGAGATCCGCAAGAAATCGCCTGGCGGGAAGATATTCGATTTGCGGCTGGACGACCGCATCACGGTGAAGGAGTAAGTGGGTATGGCGGGGAAAACCATCTATGCGGTTGGGCTGGACGCGGGCAGTTCCCGGACGCGCATGGCGGTCTGCGCGCTGGAGGGCGGACGCCTGCGCCTGCTCGGGTTTTCGTGCGTCGAGAGCCAGGGGTGGATGAAGGGGCGCATTGCCGACCAGGGGGCCGTGGCCGATGCGGTGCTGGCCGCGATCCGGGAAGCGGAGCGCAGCGCCGGAGTCCCGGTGACCTCGGCGGTGGTCGGCATCGGCGGACCCACGGTGCGGGGCGCCAACTCCCGCGGCGCCGTGGATCTGGGTTTCACGAGGGAGATCGATCAGCGGGACGTCAACCGCGCCGTGGACCGTGCCCTGAAGGCGCAGTTGCCGGAGGACCGCATGATCCTGCAAATGTTCCCGCAGGATTGCGTGGTGGACGGCCAACCGGGCCACTTCGATCCCCGCAAGATGATGGCGTCGCTGCTGGAAATCAACGTCCACCTGCTGATCGGCACCATCCAGGAGCACTACTCGCTGGTGGGCGCGGTCAACCAGGCGCACCTCACGGTGGAAGAGACGGTGTTCGAAGGCTTCGCCTCGTGGTACGCCGCGGTGCCGGAAGAAGAACGGCGCGAAGGGCTGGCGGTCGTGGACATCGGGGCGCAATCCACGGAGATGGTGATCTACTACGGCGACTCGATGCGCCTGGCTTCGACCGTGCCGGTATGCGGCGATCATTTTACGCGGGACCTTGCGCAGGGACTCTGCCTGAGCTTCGACGACGCCGAAACGGTGAAGCTGGATTACGGATGCGCCGTGCCGGACCGCACGCCCGAGAACATCATGGTGGAACTGCCCACGCCGGAGGACCGCGAGATCCGCTACGCCCGGCGCAGGTTCGTCCACGAGATCCTGGAAGCGCGCGCCGAAGAGCTGTTCCGCTTCGTGCGCGCCGAACTGGTCCGCGCGAATATGGAAGGCAACCTGGTGGGCGGCGTGTTCCTCACCGGCGGCGGCGCGCGCCTGCCGGATCTGTGGGACGTCGCGGAACGGGAATTGCCCTGCCGGGCGCATTACGGCCTGGTGAAGGGCATCATGAACTGGCCGGATTCCATGAAGGATCCGGAATGGACCACGGCCGCGGGGCTCGCGATGTACTCGGCCAAACTGAAGACCCAGGCCGAACAGACCCGCGAGGAAGCCGGCTGGCTGGGGAAGATACTGCGCTAAATCGTCGGGAGGTGAAGAGTGGGCGTCATGGATTCGGACTTGGGCGACCTGAAATACGAAATGGCGGAAGAGATGCGCGCCGGGGCGCGGATCAAGGTGATCGGCGTGGGCGGCGGCGGATGCAACGCGGTAGCCCGCATGGTGAGGCAGGGGCTGGACGGCGTGGAGTTCTACGCCGTGAATACCGACTTGCAGGCGCTCACCGCCTGCGAGGCGCCCAACAAACTGCAACTCGGCGCCAAAATGACCTGTGGACTGGGCGCCGGAAGCAACTCCGAGATCGGGCGGCAGGCCGCGCTCGAGAACACCGACCGTATCGTCGAAATTCTGCAGGGCGCGGACATGGTGTTTGTCACGGCCGGGCTGGGCGGCGGCACGGGAACCGGCGCCGCTCCGGTGATCGCCAGCCTCTCGAAGGAACTGGGCGCGCTTACCGTCGCCGTGGTCACCAAGCCGTTCGGTTTCGAGGGGCCGCGCCGCATGCGCCTGGCCGACGAGGGGCTGGCAAGTCTGGCCTCCATCGTGGACACCGTCATAGCCATTCCCAACGACCGCCTGCTGGCGCTGGTACCGCGCGGCACCAGTTTCTTCGAAGCCTTCAAGGCCGCCGACGACTTGCTGCGCCAGGCGGTGGAGGGCATGCGCGATATCATCGTCACGCCCGGCATGATCAACCGGGACTTCGCCGACATCAAGGCCACCATGGTGGGAATGGGCTACGCCATGATGGGGACGGCGGTGGCGCGCGGCGAAAACGCCGCGGTGGAAGCGGCCCGCCAAGCCATCAGTTGCCCCATGCTGGAAGACTCGCGCATTGCCGGGTCGCGCGGCATCCTGATCAATATTACGGGGTCCAGCCAGTTGGGATTGCACGAGGTCCACGAAGCCTGCTCCATCATCCGCGAGGCGGCCGAGTGCGAGGACGTGCAGATCAACTTCGGCGTGATTCTGAACGAATCGATGGGCGACGCGGTGAAGCTCACGGTGATCGCCACGGGCTTCCAGCCGGAGCGGGCGCCCGTGCGGATGCCAGCGCCGGAGCCCGAGCGGCGCAAACTGAACGGCGTGATCCCGGTGGTGCGCGTGCGCGTTCCCGATGGGGAGCGCGTGCCCGTAACTCCGCCCCCGCCCTTTTTCGCCGCGGCGCCCACTCCCCCTCCGCCGCCGGTGGTTGCCACGCCCGCGCCCGAGGCGCCGCCTTCAACTCCGCCGGCACTGTCGCTCGTGCAGGACGAGCCGGGGAGCGGGCAGTTGTTTCTGACCGGCACCGAACCCGAGTACGAGCCCGAACCGGAACCCGAGGCCGAGCCGGAGCCGGAACCGATGCTAGACCTCGACGACCTGGATACGCCGGCCTATCTGCGCCACCGCCGGTGAGCCGGGAGCGCACCGTGCGATAATTGAGATTCCAAATGAAGGCTCGCGTATTTGTCTCTTTCAAAACCACGGTGCTGGACCCGCAGGGACAGACCGTGTGCTCCGCGCTCCACGGGCTCGGATATCCGGGTATTGCCGAGGTGCGGCAAGGCAAGTTCTTCGAGATCGCGATTGCGCCCGGCGTGGCTCCCGAACAGGCGCGGAAGGACATCGAGGCGATCGCCCACGACGTTCTCTCCAACCCCGTGATCGAAGAGTACCGCGTCGAAATACTGGACTGAGCGGGCTCCGGCTCCCGCCCCGGACCGCCCTATAATGAATCTATGTGCGGCATCGTCGGCTACATAGGTTCCCATAGAGCTGTTCCCATCATCCTGGAGGGGCTGAAGCGCCTCGAATACCGGGGCTACGATTCGGCGGGGTTGGCGGTCTACGGAGACGACAACCAGCTCGCCATACGGCGCGCCAAAGGCAAGCTGCGGAACCTGGAAGATGCCGTGCGCCTGAACCCGGTGGATGGCACCTTCGGCATCGGCCACACCCGCTGGGCGACGCACGGGCGGCCCACCGAGGAGAATGCCCATCCTCACCGCGATTGCAAGGGCGAAATCGTGGTGGTGCACAACGGCATCGTCGAGAACTACCTGACGCTCAAGCACGAGCTTCTGGAACAGGGCCACATTTTCAAAACCGAAACCGACACCGAGATCATCGCGCACCTGGTGGAGAAGCATTTCCAGGGGAACCTGGAGGACGCCGTGCGCGCGGCCGTCAAGGAACTGACCGGCGTGTTCGCGCTAGCGGTGATCTCCAGCTCCGATCCGTACAAGATCGTGGCTGCGCGGCTGGGGCCGCCGGTGGTGATCGGCATCGGGGACGACGAGTACTTCGTGGCGTCCGATGTGCCCGCTATCCTCAGCCACACCCGCGACATGTTCTTCCTGGCCGACGGAGACATGGCGGTGCTGACCCGCGACGGCGTCCACCTGAGCGATTTCGACGGACGCCCCGTGAACCGGCAGGTGACGCACGTGCTGTGGGACCCGATCCTGGCCGAAAAGGGCGGGTTCAAGCACTTCATGCTCAAGGAAATCTACGAGCAGCCGCGAGCCGTACGCGACACCACGCTGGGCCGCGTGGGCCTCGACACGGGCCGGATTTTTTTGGACGAAATCGATATCGCGCCGGAGGAATTCGCGCGCTTCCGCCAGGTGCGCATCATCGCCTGCGGCACCAGTTGGCACGCCGCCCTGGCCGGCAAGTTCATGATCGAGCGGCTGGCCGGCATCCCCGTGGAGGTGGACTACGGCAGCGAGTTCCGCTATCGCGATCCCATCGTGAGCCCGGATTCGCTTACGGTGGTGATCTCGCAATCGGGCGAAACCGCCGACACGCTGGCGGCGCAGCGCGAGGCCAAGCAGAAGGGTTCGAAGACCCTGGCCATCTGCAACGTGGTGGGCTCGATGGTCACGCGCGAGGCCGCCGGAACCATCTACACCCACGCCGGGCCGGAGATCGGCGTGGCTTCCACCAAGGCCTTCACCTGCCAGTTGACGGCGCTGTTCATCCTGGCGATGTACCTGGGCCAGGAGCGCAAATTCCTCGACGAGACCGCGGCGCGCGGGCTAATGCAGGAATTGCTGCGCATCCCCGGGAAACTGGAGACGGTGCTGAGCAACAACCCTATCTACGAGTCCCTGGCGCGCGACCTGTACCACGCTTCCGACGCGCTCTATCTGGGCCGCGGCGTGCACTTCCCCATGGCTCTCGAAGGCGCGCTCAAGCTCAAAGAGGTTTCCTACATCCACGCCGAAGGCTACCCCGCGGGCGAGATGAAGCACGGCCCAAACGCCCTGATCGACGACAAGCTGCCGGTGGTGGTGCTGGCGGCGCACGATCCTTCGAGCGCGGCCAGCCGCGTGCTCTACGAAAAGACGCTTTCGAATATCCAGGAAGTAAAGGCGCGCGAGGGAATCGTCATCGCCGTGGCCACGCAGGGCGACAAGCTGGTGAGAAAGACGGCCGACCACGTGATCGAGATTCCGGAAACCAACGAACTGCTGACGCCGATTCTGGAGATCGTGCCGCTGCAATTGCTGGCCTACCACATCGCGGTGCGCCGCGGGTGCGACGTGGATCAGCCGCGCAACCTGGCTAAGAGCGTCACGGTGGAGTAGCGGAGGAGGTCCCTTGCGCCAGCTCTCGCACCGGATTAACGTACCCACCCGCGGCAAAGGGCTTTACGAAATCACGCGCGAGGCGGCCGATTGGGTGGGGCGGCAAGGCGTGGCCCAGGGCCTCCTGACGCTGTTCGTGCAACACACCTCGGCTTCGCTGACCATTCAGGAGAACGCCGATCCCGACGTGCTTCGCGACCTGAGTGCCTTCTTCGACCGGCTGGCCCCGGAGGACAACCGCCTGTACCGTCACACCGTGGAAGGCTCCGACGACATGCCGGCGCACATCCGCAGCGCGCTCACGCTGACTTCTCTTTCCATCCCGGTGGAGGATGGCCGCATGACGTTGGGCGCCTGGCAGGGGATCTTCGTTTTCGAGCACCGCTCGGTGTTCCATCGCCGCAGCGTGCTGCTGCATCTTCTGGGCGAGTAGCGGTGAGACCGCTCGCCGGCACCCGCCGCACCGTTCGGAGCCCCGGCCTCGTGGGCACGGGAATTGCCCGGCGCAGCGCGTGAGATAATGGTGCACTGGAGAACGTTATGACACCAAAAGCTGCTGTGCGCAAGGCCGGGGATGTAGCGATCGTCGATCTGTCGGGGAGAATCACGCTGGGAGATGGCAGTGGGCTGGTGCGTAGCACCATCAAGGAACTGATCGCCGCTGGTAGCCGGAACATCCTGCTCAACCTGCAGGATGTCACCTACATCGATAGCGCCGGGCTGGGTGAACTGGTGGGGTCCTACGCCACGGTCGCGAGCCACGGCGGAGCGATCAAGCTCCTGAACGTGCAAGGGAAGGTGAAGGACCTGTTGCAGATGACCAAGCTCTACACGGTGTTTGCCGCCTTCGACGACGAAGCTGCCGCCCTCCGCAGCTTCGCCACCACCGCCTCCGCCTGACGGCCCGATGACGATTCTATCGGGGTTTCTGCGGCTGGGCTTCGCTCTTGCCTTGGCCGCTGGCATGGCGTGCCGTGCGCAGGACACCGCACCGGTGGCCGCGCCGGACGAGTCCCACACAACATTCCTGAAACGGTGGTTCAGCCTGGAGGCGGTGGGCGCCACTGTGCCGGGAGCCGTTCTCCAGCAGGTGCACGACTGGCCACAGGAGTGGGGCGGGAAGCGGCTCGGGTTCGAAAAGCGCGTGGCCTCGCTGTACGGACAGTTCGTCATCGGCGTAGCGATTGAAGACGGCGTCAAGGCCATCCATGCGGAAGATACCCGCTATCGCCGTCTGGGCCAGGGTAATTTCTTCCGGCGGACCGGACACGTCATCACCGGGACGGTTACCGCGGGCAAGCCCGGCGGCGGCCGCACGGTGGCTTGGTCGCTGCCCGCGAACGCCTACGGAAGTTGGGCCATAGCGACGTTGTGGAGCCCGCGCGAGTATCGCACCGCGGGGTCCATTTTCGAGTGGGGAACGGCGGGTATGGGAGCCTCCGCCGGCACCAACTTGCTGAAGGAGTTCTGGCCCGATTTCAAGGGCCTGTTCCACAAGAAGAAGTAGCGGCGGTCCCGGCGTCACGCCAGGCGGCGCGCCACGCGGGACACGGCGTTCACCAGCTTGCGGTATGGAATATCCTGGTAACTGTCGAAGCTCAGCCACTCGCCATCGCGCCAGCTCGAGTAATACCAGCGCGACAGAAGTGCCAGGTATTCCTGCCGCTCGCGGACCGTGTGGCGGCGTGCTGCTGCTGCGGCGAAGATCTCGCGCAAGGCACCATCGAGCGGAACCGGCCGTCCCTCGCGGACCTCGAAGCTCAGGCGCTCGCGCCCCAACCAGTTTCCTTCGCGCACCAGCCAGAGCTCGACCGCTTCGGCGGCCAGGGAACGGGTGATCGCCACGCCGTTGAGCCGGTCCACATCGACCGCCAGTTCGTCGCGCAGTTTCAAGACTTCCTGGACCCGTACCAGCCTGCTGTGCTGGCGGGCGGCCTCTTCGAACTGCATCTCCTCGCTGAGCCGGTCGCGGGAGCGCTCGATGGCGTCCAGCAGCGACCGGCCGCCCGTGCGTAGAAACTCCGCCGCGCGCTCCGCCTCGTTGCGGTACTCGGCCAAGCCCACAATCTCCTGGCATGGCCGCAGACACATCCCCATCTCACCGTACATGCAGCCTGGGTGGCCGGGCGAAGGGACCAGGTCCTCCTGGCACCGCCGCACCTGAAAGAGGTCCAGAAACTGCCCCTCGAACCGCTCCGCCGATGCGCGCGAACGGAATGGACCGAAATGCAGGCCCGCCGAGTGCCTCGGATGGGTGGTGACGTGGCTGCGCGGGAACTCGTTGGAGAGCACGATTCGCAGATACGGCGGCATGCGCAGGCGGACGATATCGAGATACTCTTCCGGGAACAGCCGCCGCGCTTCTTCATATAGCGCCACGCTGGATTCGAATGCCGACCCGGCCAACAGGTAATCGATTCGCCGCAGGGTGTGACGCAGGTTCAGCATCCGCGACGGCTTCTCGCGCTCCCGCAGGAGCCGCAGCAGCCGGCGGCGCAGAAACGCGGTTTTCGAGATATGCGGGCTGCCGTCCTTGGGCCACAGGACGAACACGGCGGGCTGATCCGGCAAACCTTCGAGTGCCGCATCGAGGCCGGCGAGGTCTTCGGGAACGTCGATGGGCGTCATTGTCGCGGCACTCCAGCCCCGTGAACCTGGCGGGCGCGGCTCGCGCGCATACTACTCCGAAACGGCTTTGGAATCGATGAGCGTGCGGATGCCGGCGAGAAACTCGTCCATGGTCTTGGTACCCTGGTCGCCGTGCTTGCGGTTGCGCACGGCCACCTGGCCGTTCTGCTGCTCGCGGTCCCCCACCACCAGCATGTACGGGATTTTCTGTAACTGAGCGTCGCGGATCTTGAGGTTGACTTTCTCGCTGCGCTCGTCGATGGTGGCGCGGATGCCGGCCGCTTCCAGGCGGGCGAGCACATCGCGGGCGAATTCCGTCTGCCGGTCGGTAATCGGCAGCACCGTGGCCTGCACCGGCGCCAGCCACAGCGGAAACGCGCCGGCATAGAGTTCGATGAGGTAGGAGATCATCCGCTCCATGGTGCTCACGATGGCGCGGTGGATCATCACCGGGCGGTGCTCTTTGCCATCGGCGCCCACGTAGGTCAGGGCAAACTGGTTGGGCAGGTGGAAATCCACCTGGATGGTCGAGTAGGTTTCCTCGTGGCCCATTACGTCGGCAAGCTGGATGTCGAGTTTCGGCCCGTAGAACGCCGCTTCGCCGGGGGCTTCTTTGTACGGCAGGCCGAGCGCGTCCATGGCTTCCCGCAGCACGCGCTCGCCGAGGTCCCACATCTCCGGATTGTCGACGTACTTCACCTTGTTGGAGCGGTCGCCGAGCGAAAGCCGGTAGGTGTACTGGGTGATGCCCAGGTCGCGGTAAGTCGCTTCCACCAACTTCATCACCTTGGTGAACTCTTCCTTGATCTGGTCCGGTGTGCAAAAGATGTGCGCGTCGTTGAGCGTCATGCAACGCACGCGGCTGAGTCCACTCAGCGCTCCCGACCGCTCGTAGCGGTACATCGTCGCCATCTCGGCGATCTTCACGGGTAGGTCGCGATAGCTGTGCTGCTTGGCTTCGAATACCAGGATGTGATGCGGGCAGTTCATCGGCCGCAGCACCATCTGTTCGGTTTCCAGCTCCATGACCGGGAACATGTCTTCGTGGTAATGTTCCCAGTGGCCCGACCGCTTGTAGAGGTCCACCTTGGCTATGTCGGGCGTGTAGACGTGCTGGTATCCCAGCGAGCGCTCCTTTGTCAGGATGTAGTCTTCGAGCAGCCGCCGGATGGTGGCACCCTTGGGAAGCCAGAGCGGCAGGCCCGCGCCCACCGTTTCGCTGACGGTGAAGATTTCCAGATCCTTGCCGAGCCGGCGATGGTCGCGGCGCTTGGCCTCTTCGATCCGCTTGAGGTGGTCCTCCAACTCCTGTTTCGTGAAGAAGGCCGCGCCGTAAATGCGCTGCAATTGCTTGTTGTGCTCGCTGCCCTTCCAATAGGCGCCTGCGATGGAGAGAAGTTTGAAGGCCTTAATCTTGCCGGTCGAGGGCAGGTGCGGGCCGCGGCAGAAATCGATGAAATGCGGGCCGAGGGTGTATTCCGAGAACACCTCGCCGGCGCGTTCGGCGATCAGTTCGCATTTCATCCAGGCGTCGGCGTACTTCTTCAGGCCGTCTTCCTTGGCGGTGTAAATGCGCTGGTAGGGGAGGTTGCGCGCCTGGATCTCCCACATCTTCTTCTCGATCTTTTCCAGATCCTCGGGGGTGAAGGGTGTGGAGCGGTCGAAATCGTAGTAGAAGCCGTTCTCGATGGGCGGTCCGATGCCGAGCTTGGTTTCGGGATACAACTCCAGTACCGCCGCCGCCAGGAGGTGCGCCGTGGAATGGCGGTACACTTCCAGGGTTTCGGGGTTTTTGGAGGTGAGGATCTCGACTTTGGCGTCGGCTTCGATGGGGCGTGCCAGGTCGCAGAGTTCGCCGTTGACGCGGGCAACGATAGCGGCATCGGCGAGCCGCGGGCTGATGGCGCGGGCGACATCCAATGCGCTGGAACCGGCGGGGACGGGCTTCAGGCTGCCGTCCGGCAATGTAATCTGAATTTCACTCATAGGGAAACCTCAGCGTAACATTTCTCGATTTGGCATGGCTCCCGTTCCGGCGGCCCGCGGTTCAGGGCGCCCCATCCCCCGGCGTACTGCCGGAATCGGCGCGCGGCCGAAACAGGGAGGGGGGCTGGCCGGGCAAGAACGGCGCCCGGTTGTTATCATAGAAACAGTTTCTCATGCCCGTATCCAGTCAGACCGGGACCGACGACGCCACTTTGGTGGCGCAGACGCGCGACGGCGACACGCACGCCTTCAGCGAACTGGTAAAGCGCTACGAGGGCAAGGTCTTCCGGTTGGCGCACCACGTGACCCAAAACCGCGAGGATGCCGAGGACGTGCTGCAGGAGACCTTTCTAAAGGCTTACGAGCATCTGGATCAGTTTCGGGGAGACTCGAAGTTCTATACCTGGATCGTTCGTATCGCCGTCAACCAGGCTCTCATGAAACTCCGCCGCCGCAAGAGCGACAACGCGGTGTCGATCGATGAGACTATCGATACCGGCGAAGATAACTTGGTGCGCGAGATCGCCGCATGGGACGAGAATGCCGAGCAGCGGTATTCCCGGGAGGAGATCGGCGAGATTCTGAATTCCGCCGTGCAGAGCCTGGAGCCGCTATACCGGTCGGTTTTTGTACTGCGGGACATCGAGGACCTTTCCACCGAAGAAACGGCGGAAGCGTTGGACCTTTCCGTGCCCGCCGTGAAGAGCCGGCTGTTGCGGGCGAGGCTGCAACTTCGCGAGAAGCTGACCCGTTATTTCAAGCGCAAGGGAGACGACCTCTTTGCTTACCTGTAAGGATTTTCTGCGTGAGCTGAGCGAGTTTCTGGACGAGAATCTCGATGCGGAAGTCCGGGCGAAACTGGAACGCCACATAACCGAGTGTCCCAACTGCTGGGTGATCGCGGACACCACCCGCAAGACCGTCAAGATTTACAAGGGCATGGACCCGTATCCCGTCCCGAAGGACGTGGAGGAACGGTTGATGCAGGCGATCGAGCGGAAGATCGCGTCGAAGCAGAAGTAGGGGGCGTTGGCCGGATTTGTCCCGCGGAGCCCCCTGTTCCCGCTCACTTTACCGAAAGAGTCACGCTTGGCTGGCTTCGCCGCGAACCGGTAGCGGCTCCCACCGAGACGGTGAGCGAGACGGCCGTGCCGGTTGAGACCGTTGGCGGGATAATGGCGTTCACCTGGACGAGGCCCGCCACGGCCCCTGGCGCGGCGCCTGCGTAACTGACTACGGCCGGCTGGCCGGCGATATCCACGCGGACGGTATTGTCGGCCAGAGGAGCCGCGGCCGTAGCGACCACACCATCGGCAACCGAGGTTGCCAGATCGCCCATTCCGGTAACATAAATCAGGATCGTAGAGCCGCGCGCCGCGGGGTTTTTGGCGGCATTGATGGAGTAAGTGGCTGAGACCAAGTCATAGTTGAGCACGGCAGCCTGCCCTTGCCCCAGACCGCCGAACGTGAAGGTGCCGGGATCCTCCGGGATCACCATGAGATTGAACGGCTGTGTGGCAGCGGCGGGTGTCGTGTTGGTATTGAGTACCTGGACGGATACCGTGGGATTGTTGACGTTGATGACCGCAGCCACCGCGACCGGCACAACCGCGTTGATCTGATTGCTGGAAACCATGATGATGGGGGCGTACACCACCGTGTTAGCGCCGATGTAGAACGCCACCTGGATTCCGTTCAGAACGTTCGGAAACGCCACCGGAGAGCCGGTCGGCGTGGCCGTGCTCAGGGCCGATGGCCCGAGGTTCTGGCCGAAGATCGAGATGATCTCCCGAGGCGATATCGTTGTGGTGCCACCAGCCACGGGGTTGCTGTTCGTCCCGGTCCAGACCGAAGTGGACAGGTAGCTGGCGGCATTCACCACGGAGGTAATCAACGGTACCGTTGGATCGCTCACCGTAAACAGGGTCGTAACCGGCGCCTGCGACGGGTTGTTGGGCGGGGCTGGGTTGGTAACCGCCAGGGTCCACACTCCCGGACTGGTTACGTATCCGGCGTTCACTGTGGCCAGGAGAACCTGCCGGCTGAGGAGCGTCGATGTCAGCGTGATCGGGGGATTCGAGCCCGACTGCAGCGTCACCACCGAGGTACTGAAGAAGTTGTCGCCGTAAATCGTGATGATGGGGTTGACAACGGGTCCTGCGACCACGCTCGCCGGGAAGATCGAGTTCAATAGCGGAGGTCCCGCCGACACCACCAGGTTGACCGAGACAGTGGCGTTACCATTGGCAGCGTTCGTGGCCGCCAGTGTGACCATGCCGCCGTAGCTGCCTGGGTCGAGTGTTTCAAGGGTTGCCAGGTCCAGCGTTACGACAATTGGCACGTACGATCCCGAAAGCGCCACGCCGCTGGTTTGCAGAGTCGGCAACTGGTTGGAAGAGCTCACGCGCAGCCACACCGACGCCTTCGACGACACGTTGGCCGCGGTAACGTTGAACGGAATGATCCCTCCATTCGAGGACACGTCCAGTTCCGAAGACGAAGGGGAGGCTCCGGTGGCGCCAGTGGTATAAGTGAACGTCAGCGTCGGAGACGTCGATCCGGACGACGCGGGGGAGTAGTTCCCCGCCGACGAAGTCACCAGAAGCGTGGACGGAGGATTGGAAATCAACAGGTTGGCCGAGACCACGGCCGGATTGCTGCTGGCCGGTACGGTGTCGATGGTGATGGTGCCGATATAGCTCCCTGGCGCCATGCCGGTGGGGTTTACCATAACCGATAGAGCTAGCGGTGAATAGCCGGAGCCCGGCGTCACCGTCAGCCAGCCAACAGGCGACGACGTGTAGGTCACCGACATCGGCAGCGAGGCGATGGAGGCCGGCAGCGATGCCGTGACCTTTTGCGCCGCGGGCAATGTGGAACTATTGACCTGGTAGCTAAAACTCAGGGAAGTGGGGGTCGCCGAAGGACCGGCGCCATACGCACAGCAGGTTGCCAAGGCCAGTGATACCAAGACTTTTGCGCTTCTCATAGCACACTCTCTCAGTATCAGATCGGCGGATTTCCGGAAAACTATAGAGCGGCGGGGAGAATTCCGGAGGCGGTCCCAGGCCGGCTGGGGCCGCCATCCGTTGAATACCTTAGCAGAGGGCCGCCATCAAGGCGCCGCGCGCGGTGGAGTTGAGGGGATCGGGGGAGAGGCGCACTTCCGAAAGCCGGACGGGGAACTCCTCGGCTCGCAGAACCTCGTTGAAATGCTCGGTGAATCCCTGAGGCATGGCCGTGCCGCCGCTCAGGACCAGCGGAATCGAGTGCTCCAGCTTGGGCAACCGCTGGGAAGAGGAGATGTGAGTCCGCAGGCTTGCGGTGAGGTGTTCGATCATCTCCTGGTAGTAAACGTTGAGGGCGTTCTGCACGCGGTCCCCGGTCAGCCCGTTCAGACGGAACGACTGTTCCTTGAGGATGCGCAAACGCGTGGCCAGTTCGCCTGTTACCAGCGAGGCTTCCGTATCGATGAAGTCGCCGGCTTTGGGCACGCTGAAGCTGATTACCGGCAGCGACAGCACCGCCAGACAGATGTTGTTCAGGCCGCTGCCGCATGAAATTCCGATGCCCGTATAGTTGGACGGCCCCAACTCTCCGAACACCACGGCCAGGCCTTCCTCGATCGGCGTCGCCTGATAGCCCAGATCGGTTAGAATCTGCCGTACGGATGCCTGGTGGTAGTGGATGCCGGTTTCGCCGGTTGGCCCCGGAGCGGGCACGCTGAAGAAGACCTTCTGGTCCTGCCGCCCCGCCCTCCCCACCAGTTTGCCGATGATCATCCGCACCACCCCCAGGCTGTGCGGTTCCTGCGGGTTGAGCACGCCGTTCGACATGGGGCGCCGCAGTTCCACATGAAATACTTCGGCGAATTTCTGCGCGTCGTTGCCCGCCACCACGATCTCCGTGTCCCGCACTTCATGGAACACGTTCTCCCGCTGCAGCAGGCTCTCGGTCAACTTCGAGTACGGCAGCGTCAGAAAGGCGTTGAGCTGGGATTCGCAGTCCGGTTTCTTGTCCCCGATTCGCGCCACCACGATCCGGCTCGTTCCCACGTCGAGCCCCAGCGGCTGCGCATATTCCTGTTCCACGTTATTCATGAACCTATCTCCTGAATTTACTCATGGGGGAAGACGTCTTCCCGGCGAAGCCGGTCCGAGAGGAGTCTCACCCGGTTAATGTCTTTCCGGCCCAACGGCCGCAATTTGCTCGTCCGGAAATATACCGAAACCGTTACGAACAGCAACAACACGGACGTACTGGCAATGAGCACGGCTCGCCTCCTACCGGCGGGTGACCGATGCGCGTTCCAGAACCGATGCCAGGTTATTGCCGGGCGCTGCCGGGCCGTTTTGCGGAACACAGTAGGTAGCCGCTTCGGTGATCCGCTGGATCTCCTGCTGTTTCAGCTTCATCCAATTGCGGAGATCGTCCTGGGCGCGCGCCACTTCGTCCAGATTGCTTTGAATGCGGGTCATATACTGGCTGGTCAGCCGGTCCAGTTCCGTCTGGATGCGCCGGTTTTCCTCCAGTTTGGCGGCTTCGAAGCCGCCCAGCCACGTTTGCTGCGCCTCTTCGTAGTCGTTCAACGCTCGCTGCCGCACCACCGCGTCCTGCAGCAGGTCTTCGACCTCCACCCCGGCCGCCTCGAGCGCCATGAATAGCGAGGCTCGCTTGGTTTCGGTGGACATCCCGGACAGGTGCGGGCTGTTCATCATCTCGACAACCTTTAGGATGTCGTAATCGCCGCGCGCCGGCTGAGCGGCGGCGGTATCGTATATCTGCTCGAACGAGACAGATTTGCAGGCGGCAATCGAGCTGCCCGCTCCGGAGTACTGATCGGTGAACCCAGCCACAGCCACGGCGAGCTGTGTCGCGCCGTTGTGGTTGGCTTCCGTCTTTGGCGTTTCGGCCCCTTCGTCAGAGGACTGAAAAAGTCGTTTGAACATCAGAACCACCTCATGCAGAACAACTCATCGGCGGGTTGCGGAAAAAAGGTTAGGGCCCGCGCCGCTCCATGCCGCCAACTCCACTACGGCCACTCGGGTCCTGCCAACCCGCCGGCAGGGTGGCCAGAGGTCATATTCCCGCAACTTGTGAGATACCACTCTGGTAGTATGTTTGGGCGGGAAATTCTCTCAAGACATTCCTGAACCCCGCGCCCGAAGCCCACCACCCCTCCTGCCGCACCAGGACCGGCGGCGCGGCGTTGCTCTCCGGCTGCCTCCGTGCTGCCCCATTTGTGCCTGATGTGGCCGCGCCACGTGTTATGCTGATTCGGGATGTTCTGTCGGCAGCGTAAAGCCCGTGTTTTGTTTGGCCTATGGGACGTTTTCCTGGTTGGCCTGGCTTTCGAGGCGGCCTACCGGACGCGAACCCTCCTGCATCTCGAAAACGATTTCTACCTCACGGTCGAGCGCAAGGCCCTGCTTTTGGTGGTGTGCCTGCTCACGTGGGTCCTCCTCGCCATCTGGCTGGGAGTCTACGACAAGCTCGATTCCGCCCGACCAAGCGTCGTTTTGCGGGATACCGCGCGCCAGTGTGCCGCGGGCGCGCTCTGCATCGTGGTGTTCGAGTTTGCGCAACGGTTGGAGTTGAGCCGTCTTTTCGTGGTTCTCTTCGCCTCCTATGCGTGGATTCTGCTGCTGCTTTTCCGGTTAACCGCCGGCCGCGTCCTAGGCGTTCTCCGCCGCGAATTCGCCGCGCCGCATTACGTGATGGTGGTGGGCACAGGGGAACGCGCCATCCGTCTGGCGGAGGCTCTCGAGCGCTCCTCGGCTTACGGTGTGCGCCTGCGCGGCTTCCTGAGCGAGCGGCCCGAGGACGCCAGCCCCATCTCGCTTGGCGAACGCTACACCGTCCGTCCGGTCTCCGATTTGACCGCCATCCTGCGGAATGAGGTGGTGGACGAAATCATCTTCGCGGTTGGCAGCGAAAGCCTGGCAGAGTTGGAAGAGGTGTTTCTGCTCTGCGACCAGGAGGGCGTGCGCACGCGCGTGGTGGTGGACTTCTTCCCTCACGTCAATAGCACGGTTTCGCTCGACCGCTTCGGCGCCACACCGCTGCTCACGTTTTCCGCCGCGCCCGACGACGAAATCCGCCTGCTCGCGAAACGCCTCACCGACATCGCCGTCGCCGTCGCGGGCCTCGTGGTGCTGTCCCCTATAATGCTGCTGGTTTCCGTGTTGATTCGCATCACCTCGCCCGGCCCGGCCATTTTCCGCCAGGTGCGCTGCGGCCTGAACGGCCGCCGGTTCGTGTTCTACAAATTCCGCTCCATGTGCCAGAACGCCGAGGAGATGAAAGCCTCGCTCGAACACCTCAGTACCCGCGAAACGGCTTTCAAGATCCCCCACGACCCGCGCCTCACCCCGCTGGGACGCTACTTGCGAAAGTTCTCCATCGACGAGTGGCCGCAGTTATGGAACGTGGTTCGCGGCGATATGTCGCTGGTGGGGCCGCGCCCCGCCGTGCCCGGCGAGGTGGACCGCTACAAACTCTGGCAGCGCCGCCGCCTGCGGATGCGTCCCGGGCTGACCTGCCTGTGGGCCATTTCCGGCCGCGACTCGGTGGATTTCGAAACCTGGATGAAGATGGACATGCAGTACATCGACAACTGGTCGCTGGCGCTGGACTGGAAGATCCTGCTGCGCACCATTCCGCGCGTGCTCATCGGCCACGGCGCCAACTGAGGCGCTCCGGGCCGGCTCTTACCTCTTCGCCCGGCGCCTCCGTCCAATCCAGCCGGCCCCTACCAGCGCCAGCCCGATCATGGCTAGCGTTCCGGGCTCCGGCGCGATATTCGCCTGCGTCTGATCGAAGGATTGGAACTCGGAACCTGCCGGCAGTTGAGTGAGGAACTCCTGCACCTGCCCGGTCTCCCGCACCGGGGCGGTATTGGTAATGATGGCGAAGTTCCCGTAATCCACCGCGGCGTAGTTGCTTTGCGCCTGATCGAGCCAATAGGACGAGCTCGGCGTGGGAGCTGCGCCGTAAAAGAGCTGCCACATGGTGGCCTGTATGTCGCCATACTGGGTGGCCGGCTGTGAGGCGAACTGCAGGGACAGCCACGCCGCTTCCTCGTAGTGTGTCAAAGCACCCGGTTCCGCTCCCCAGCGGGTCTGGCTGAGGTCCGCTCCCGAAGAGATTGGCGTCAGATTGGCCTCCCACTGTTCTCCGATTTGCACCTCGTTGGCGAAGTCCACGCAGTACAGCTCGACGGGTGTGCCGTCCATGGTGCCGGCGTACGGTCCCACGTAATAGCCGAACGCCTCCGCGCCGTTGACGCCGTCGAACGTCATCTCGACCGAAGTCCCGAACAGGGCGGGGGAGAGGCAGAGAGCCATTGTGATCGTCGCCAGGAAGCGCACGCCCAAGTGGCGCGCCGGCATAGCTGGCCGCCCGGCCGTGGTGGAGTTGAAGTTGCAGTTCGTGTTCATGCCCCCTTCAATCGGCGGGGCCGGTGCCGCGCGGAAGGGTACCACGGGTACTGCCGGGGCCAGCGTGGCTCTTCGTCTCCGCGCCTGCCGCTGACGGCAGCAGCCAAGTAGCTTCACGCACTTACCCCGTCCTATGCAGCAGCCTATAGGCCTTCACCCCGCTACGTGGTATGCTGTTTCCGGATGTTTCATTTAGCAGCGTAAAGCCCGCATTTTGTTCGGACTGCGGAAAGGCAAGAGTATGCATTTGATTCCCACGGAAGACGAAGTGGTGCAAGTGCTGCGTGAAACCGGGGCGTTGCGCAACGGTCATTTCCAGCTCCCCTCGGGGCTGCACTCCAACGAGTACCTGCAAGTGCCGCTGGCGCTGCGGTATTCCGCGCATCTGCGGATGCTCTCCGTGGGCCTCAGCCGCAAGTTGCGCGCCAACCCGGAGATTCGCGCCATCGCCGCCGACCTCTCGCTGGTGGTGCCCATCGCCGGCGGTTTGCCGGTGGCCTACGGCGTGTGTGAGGCCTTGCGCGCGAAACAAGTCTACTGGTCCGAGCGCCAGGACCGGAGCGAGCCCTGGCGTTTCCGGCAGTTCCTGGAGCCCCTGAAAGGGGAGCCAGTCGTGCTGGTGGACGACACGCTGCGCACCGGGACCAACCTCGCGGCGCTCAGGAAGTTGCTCGAATCGTATGGGGCGGTGGTGCTTGGGCTGGCTGTCATCACTTATCAGCCCACGCCGGAAACCCTCGATTTCGGCGGCCTGCCACTCTATTACCTGGCCAAACTGGAAGGCAGTTATGCCGTCGATTCCGCGCACTGCGAGTGGTGCCGGCGCGGTCTGCCTCTGCAGAAGGTCTGGGTGTAATGCATTGAGCCGTGCCGGAACCCTTCCCGTGGAGCCTAATCTCCTGTATGATAACGACTTACAAGCCGCGAACAACGAACTGCTGAAAGTGGGTGCAGAGTGTGACAAATGTGTGACTGGTGCATGCTTTTTGAGGGTGTCGGGAGCGAAAATCCACAGGCTTTTCCACAATACGGTGGAAAACCATTGGTGATCGAGGTGATTGGATGAAAATGTACTTTCTGGCAGCGGCGCTGGGCTGCGCCGTGCTAGCGGCGCAAACGCCAGCCGACAGCAAACTTGCGCCGTACTACCCCACGCCCGAAACCATCGTCGAAAAGATGCTGCAACTCGGCGGACTCAAGGCCGGTGAGAAAGTGTTCGATCTGGGCTCCGGCGATGGCCGGATTGTCCTCATGGCGGCGCAGAAGTTCCATGCCGACGCCGTGGGCGTCGAGATCGACCGGGACCTGTGCAGGCAGAGCGCCGACAAGATTCTGAAACTCCACCTGGAAAAGACCGCCCACATCGTCAACGGCGACCTGCTGCAACAGAACTACAGCTCGGCCGACCTGGTTACGGTCTACCTGCTGCCCGATTCCATTAACAACCAAGTGCAGCCCCTGCTCGATAAACAACTGCGCAAAGGCTCGCGTGTGGTAGCGCACGATTTCGAGTTCCGGAACTGGACGCCCGATCAGGTCCTCAACATCCCCGACGATGGCGAGGGGCGCAGCCATACCTTATTCCTATACCGGAAGTAGCCACGTGACGTTTCGGCCAAAAATCGATCCCGCCCGCCTGCTGGCCTGGACGCGCGCCATACTGGCGGCCGCCGCGTTGTCGCTCGGTTTTCTGAACCTCCCGCGCACCGGCCCGCTCCCGTGGGCGATGGGGCTCTATGTTATCTATGCCGTGGTGGTGGCCGTGCGCCGCGCTCCCTGGGTGGGCCTGCCGGGCCTGCTGGCGTTGCTCGGCGACACCATCTACTTCCTGGCGCTGGCCGGAGCCGCCGCCGAAGCCCTTCCGTGGCTGGCCACCGTGTTCCTGCTCTTCGTGCTCACCGAGGCCCTGGTCTTTCGGGATGCCGTGGAAGTGGCCATCGTGAGCGGCATGGCCGCGGTCTTCTGCGCCGTGGCGCCGCAGGCCGACTCGCTCCAGAATTTGGAGCGCACGGTGCTGGTGGGCGGGGCGCTGGCGTGCGTTCTGGCCGTCCACAGCCGCCGCCGCACGGCGGAGGTCCACCGCTTGGAAGAGGAGCTGGAAGCCGCGCACGGGGCCGCCCGCAGAGCTGCCGACCAGGAGCGCGAGCGCATCGGCAACGATTTTCACGACGGCCCCCTGCAGAGTTTCATCAGCCTGCAGATGCGCCTGGAGATCCTCCGCAAACTCCTCGAGCGCGATTCCGACGCCGGCATGCAGGACCTCAAGCAGTTGCAGTCGCTGGCGCAATCCCAGGTTCGCGATCTGCGCGCCTTCATCCACAGCATGCGCCCGGCTGACGTGGACGGCGGCAACCTGATCGCCGCCATCCGCCGGATCGCCGAAATGTTCCAGAAGGAGAGCGGGATTCCGGTGACGTTCAGTGCCCCGTCCAAGCCCGTCGGCATGCCGCAGGAGATGACCAAGGAACTCCTGGCCATGGTCCGCGAGGCGCTCCACAACGTGCAGAAACATGCCGCCGCCACCCGCGTGGCGCTGACCATCGAGAGAACCGACCGCGGCCTGGAGGTTAGCTTCGACGACAACGGCCACGGCTTCAGTTTCGCCGGAACGTATTCCCTGGAGGAGCTGGACCTGCTCCGCATTGGCCCCGCGAGTCTGAAGGGCCGCGCGCGCGCCATGAACGCCGATCTGCAGTTGGAGTCGCGGCTGGGGCGCGGTTCCAGCCTGAGGGTCAAGATCCCGTTGTGACGCGGCGCATGGCATGCTGGCTGGCGCCCGCCGCGTTGGCCATTCTCTCCGGATGCGGCCGCTATTCCGATTTCACCTTGCAGCCACAGCCCGGCGGCGACCCCAATCTATCATGGACCCTCGAACAGCGCCCCGAACCCGTCCTCGGGCGCGATGGCTTCCACGACGTGCTGAATCCCTCGGTGGCTCGCTTCGGCGGCGGGTACCTGAACCTCTATTCGGCTTTCGACGGACACGCCTGGCAGACGCGCGCCGCCGATTCCGCGGACGGCATCGCCTGGCACGACCGCGGCGAAGTGATCGCGCCCGATCTCAAGACCTGGGAAGGCGCCTACATCGCCGCCAACGGTAGCCTGCTGGCCGATAGCGGGCGGCTCTGGTATTGGTATCAGGCCGGTCCGCGGGGTGCGCAGCGCATCGGCCTGGCGCGCAGCGGCGATGGCCAACAATGGCGCAAGGAGGCCGCGCCGGTGCTCGAACCCGGTCCCTACGGCAGTTGGGACGAGTGCGGCGTAGCAGATCCCTACGCGATCCGCGCGGGCCGGTACCTTTACCTTTACTACCTGGGCCAGGACCGCGCGCGCCCCACTCGCCAGCGCATCGGCGTGGCGCGTTCCACCGGCGGCCTGCACTGGGAGAAGCTGCGCACCAATCCCGTGCTCGATCTGGACGGCGAAGCGGGCCTGGGCGAGCCGGCCGTGTGGGCGTCGCACGGCTACTACTGGATGCTCTACACCGCCCGCGACTTTGCCGAGAACCGCACGCTCGGCTTGGCGCGCTCCACCGATGGCGTCCATTGGCGGAAACTACCGGCCCAGTTCGCCGGGGCTGCTGCGTGGAACTCCAAGGTGCTCTGCGATGCCACGGTCCTGGTGGAAGGCGGCGAGGTCCGCGTCTGGTTCGGCGGCGGCGACGTCGCTTCGCCCGACGAAAACCTGCACGGCCAGATCGGCATGGGGCGGCTGGTACACTGACAACTAGATGAACGTTGGCATTACCTGCTATCCCACGTACGGCGGCAGCGGCATCGTCGCCACCGAGCTCGGCCTGGAGCTGGCCAACCGCGGCCACGAAGTTCACTTCATCAGCTACGCCAACCCCATCCGCTTGGACGGCGACACCCCGCGAATTCACTACCACGAAGTGGAAGTCTCCAACTATCCGCTGTTCCAGTATCCGCCCTATTGTCTGGCGCTGGCCTCGCGCATGTTCGAAGTGGCCGAGTCCTACGACCTGGACGTGCTGCACGTGCACTACGCCGTGCCCCACTCCATCTCCGCCATGCTGGCGCAGCAGATGCTGGCGTCCACGCGCCGCCTGCCCTTCATCACCACGCTGCACGGAACCGATATCACGCTGGTGGGCGCGGACCGCTCCTATTTCCCCATCACGAAATTCTCCATGGAGCACTCCAACGGCATCACCGCCGTCAGCGATTACCTGCGCCGCGAGACCGTCGAAGTGTTCGGAATCCGCAACGAAATCCGCACCATCACCAACTTCGTAAACTGCGATCGCTACCATCCCGACCACGTCAAGGCGGGCGCGGCCCACTACGCGCCGGCGGGCGAGAAACTGCTCCTGCACCTTTCCAATTTCCGCCCCGTGAAGCGCGTGATGGATTGCGTGCGCATCCTGGCCGAGGTCCGCAAGAGCGTGCCCGCGCACCTGCTGATGGCCGGCGACGGCCCCGACCGCGGCCCCGCCGAGCACCTGGCGCGCGAGTTGCACATGGACCGTCACGTCACCTTCCTGGGCAAGCAGGACCACGTGGAGCGGCTGATCCCGCTGGCCCACGCGATGCTGATGCCGAGCGAGCAGGAGTCTTTCGGCCTGGCGGCCCTGGAAGCCATGGCCTGCGGCGTGGTCCCCGTTTCGACGCGCGTAGGCGGCGTGCCCGAGCTGATCACTCATGGCGAGGACGGGTTCCTGGAAGCAGTGGGCGATATCCCGGCCCACGCCGCCCGCGTGGTGGAACTGCTCACCAACGACGCGATGCACACCCGCATGAGCAGCGCCGGAAGATGGAACGCGGCCGAGCGGTTCTGCTCGGACAAGATTATTCCGCAATACGAGAAATATTACGAGGATGTGGTGGAGGCGGGGTAGGGAATAGGGTGTCGTCCTGGGCGGGAGGCAATCGAAATATCGAAGGGGCGGACGGTGGCGGATAAGGCTCTTGCCCGCATTGCTCGCGAACATGAAGGGGATAGAAGCGGCAACGCTGAGAGCGCGGAGATCGCGATGTGGATACGCTCGGCCTCAGTCGGAGATCAGCGAGCCATGCGAGAGAACCTTCTTACGATGTTCCGGTCGGCCCTTCCTGGCAGGATTGACTGGATTGCGCTTGGAGCGCTGAGGGAGGACGGCGCTCCATCTGTCTCGGTTGAGCTTGAGGCACTGGCGAGGGCTACCGACGAGCCGTCGGAGTGAAGGTACGTCGTGATCGAATCCCTCGCGGTAATGGGCCACGGCCCAGCGCTGGACCTCTGCGTGCAAGCCCTTCGCTGGCACCCGGATTATGCGTGCTTCCTGCGCGCGCACCTGATCAAACTCGATTCCGAGACGGCCTTGGACATGGGCGTCAGTTACTTTGTCGAGGGCTTTGGCTCCGCGGACGAATTGCGTCGCACGATGACCTCGAACTGCGCCGACTGCTTCCAGAGTGTCTACTCGAAAGTGAACCCTCCGTACGTGGTGGAGTTGATCGGGAGAACCCTTGCCGCCTCGCCGGCAGCCGGCCGGATGCTCGCTGCCACGATTCTCAGGGCGTGCAACCTGTCGCAACTGGCCCCGCTACTCGTTCCGCAACTCGCAGCAGGCGGGACCCCGGCACAGATTCGGGAACTGGTGCAGGAGTTCCTCGATGTCGGCCCGGCCCCAGGAGGTTGAGGAGCGGGGGACGAGGGCACATGGCACGGAGCGGTGGCGCGCTGGGCCGCCCGCGTCTTGCGACAGACCAACCCTTCACCGCGCTATATCCACTTGGATATAATCTGAATATGCGGCCAGCGCGGTTCCTCGGCGACTCGCTCCGGTGTTTGCGGGAGTTCCCCGAGGATGCGCGGTGCAACGCGGCGAGCAGCCCGACGACTTCAAACCGCTGGCTGCCGTTGGCAATGGTGTCGAGGAGATCCGCATTGCGGACGATAGCGGTGCGTACCGGGTGATCTACGTGGCCCGGCGCGCGGAGGCCGTCTACGTGTTGCACGCTTTCCAGAAGAAGTCGCAAGCCACTCCGCAGCGGGATATCGACATCGCCAGGAGACGCTTCGCGCAATTGCCGAGAGGTGCGAAATGAACAAATCCGAAACCTACGCCAGTGTGTGGGATGCCATCGCGGATACACCCGGCCAGGCGGCGAACTTGCGGGCGCGGGCCGAACTGATGCAGCAGATTGCGGCCTTCGTCAAGCGCCAGGATTGGACGCAGGCCGAAGCGGCGAGCCACTGCGGCGTGACGCAACCGCGTATGAACGACCTGCTCCGCGGCCGAGTCTCGCGCTTTTCCCTGGACGCGTTGGTGAACATCTCCACGGCGCTCGGCTGCCGCGTGCGGGTCGATATCGAGGCCGCCTGAGCGAGTGAGCTTCTACGCCCCCCGCTTCGCCGCGAACTTCCAGGCGTGCTCCACAATCGTGCGCATGTCGCTGTAGCGCGGCTCCCATCCCAGCGTGGCGCGCAGCTTCGTGGGGTCCGCCACCAGCCGCGCCGGGTCGCCTTCGCGCCGCGCCCCCATCACGTGGGGCACCTTCCGCCCGGTCACTTCCTCCACCACGCGCAGCATCTCCAGCACGCTGTGGCCGCTTCCAGTTCCCACGTTGAACTGCCCCGAAGCGCCGCCTCCCAGCAGGTGATCGAGCGCCAGTATGTGGGCCTGCGCCAGGTCGTCCACGTGAATGTAGTCGCGGATGCAGGTGCCGTCGGGCGTGTCGTAATCGGCGCCGAAAAGCGTGATCGGCTTGCCCGTCAGCACGGCGCGCAGCAACAGCGGGATGAGGTGGGTTTCGGGCTCGTGCTCCTCGCCCAGGTGCCCTTCCGGATCGCCGCCCGAGGCGTTGAAATACCGCAGGCAGACGCTGGTGAGGTGGTGGATTTCGTCGAACCAGCGCAGAAACGTCTCCACCATCACCTTCGATTCGCCGTACGGATTCACGGCGCAAATCGGCTGCGTCTCGGGGATGGGCGAAACCGTCGGGTTCCCGTAGACCGCCGCGGTCGAAGAGAACACCATGTGGCCCACGCCCGCCTCCACCATGGCGCGCAGCAGGGAAAGCGACCCCGCCACGTTATTGGTGAAGTAGCGGTCGGGCTCGCGCATGGATTCGCCCACCGCGATGAACGCCGCGAAGTGGACCACGGCCTCGGTGCCCCGCTGGCGCATCAGGTCTGCCAGCTTGGCGGTGTCCGACAGATCGCAAACCACCAGCCGTTCGGCGGGAACGTTGTGCCGGTAACCCTTCGAGAGGTTGTCTACCACCGTCACGTCATGGCCCTGGGCGAGAAGCAGGCGCACGGTATGAGAGCCGATGTATCCCGCGCCGCCGGTAACGAGAAGTTTCCTGGGAGTCACTGTTGAGGGTCCGTAAGAACCGATTGTAGTACGGCGACAGCCGCGGCCGTGCGACCGAAGGTCCTACGATCCGTCCCGATCGAGACCCAGCTTCACTCTCCCATCGGGAAACACGGCGTACATTTCCAGCCGTCCGCCCATCGCTTCCACGAAGTTCTCGAGCGTGCTGAGGTACGTGTCGGTGCGCTGCTCGAGTTGAGAAATCGCCGCCTGCGTCATGTCGAGCGTCTTGGCGAGTTGCTGCTGCGTGAGGTGGCGGGCGGCGCGCAACTCATGCAAAGGCATCTCCTTGAGATCCTGGTCGGCCAAGCGCCGGGCCTCGGCTCGGGCCTCCGGCGACATCTTCGCGCGGAGTTCACTGAACCTGGTCGTCTTTCGCATCGTTTTCCTCCTCCATCCCGGCGAGGTAGTCATCATAAAGCCGGTCTGCCAGCGGCACGTATCTCGCATACCAGCGGTCATCGCCCGATTTGTCGCCACCCAGCAGCAGCAGCGCCACGCGGCGAGGATCGAAGATGTAGAGCACACGGTCGGGCCGCCCCCGGGTGTTGTACGCGCAACTCGCGCATCCCGGCATGGTGCGATGCGACTACCCGGCTGCTGAACGGAAATGGGAGGTTCGGGCCGCGCTCCGCAACCTCCCGCGTCGCATCCGGGCCATGAGGCAAAGTTAACATAAGCTCGGGATTATTGTGATCTCGGGTTATTTCCGGGAGGCGTCGCCTATTGATGATCCGGTACCAGGGGCGCGGGTGGCCGTTGCGCAGCCCGACTTGCTCCCGCTTCCCGCCCACCATCTTCGTCAAGAAGCACCACGACCGATCCAGGACGGCTGATTTCCCGGTCCCCGGATACGCGGATTGATCCCGGAACGTGCGGCTTCTAATTCCATGCACGCCAACCATAACGCGGTGTATCGGCCTATACTCGCCGGGCATGAGCTACGAGTCCACGGCTAACTCGTCGAGCGCCTTCGTGACTGCGCCTCCACTCGTCCTTCGCTCGAATGAGCGACCTTCTCTATCGGGTCAGAGCCGCAGAGCCGGACCCTTTGCCTCGATGGCAGAGCCTGAGGGAACTTTACGGGTTAGGCAGAGGTCGGTTACTTCCGATCCTCCATGAGAACGAGAATCCGTGTTGGGGGCAACACCGACTTGGTCGAATCGCCCCGGGGGAATCCAGGGCGAGGTACATCTGTCCCCGGATTGCACCGGAACTCTCGGTTGCAGACAAGACGGCTAGGTATTACCCTAGCCCAATATATGCCCAGTTCCATTGACTCCTCTGATCGAGCACTGCACCGCCTGCAACGCCTTCTCCTGTACGAGAAGCGCGAAGAAGTCGCTAAGCGTCTCGATGTAGGGGTTGCACTTCTGAACGCATGGGTGGCGCCGGCTCGCAGTCGAACCATCGCCTCCGAAAACTGGCCCAAGATCGACGCCGCATTTGTCGCCGACAGTCAGGTATGGGAGCCGGGAGATTTCGAGTACGTGGGAACCCGCTGGAACGACGATTCCTTCTCAGTTCGCCAGGACGCTTCGGCCATGGAGGCGATCGAGCGGGCGCTGGATGACAGCACGCTACGCCTTTTCGCGCCAAACGGTCCAAGTACTCTGGGAATGGACTTCGATCTGTTCATCCGGAGCGCTCCTCTGAGGGAGGGTGTGTTTGCTCATCTTTTGGCGACCGATCAGACTCTCTACGCAGTCGTCGTAAACGGCCTCCTGGAACCTGAAGTCCGGTTAGATGCAGCATGGGCCGAGTACTTCACACATATCGCGGGCGCCAACCCCGACGGGCGGCCGGTCGTCCCCGACACAGTTGGGAGTCCGCCCGATAAGATGAGCCGCCTGATACGAGAATGCCGGAGAATGTCGCAGAAGGATCTGGCCAACAAGATGTCCTCCCGGCTCTCGAAGTCCGGTCAGGGAGAATCGGTGCGAGAAGACGAAATACAAGACTGGGAGCATGGACGTACCGTTCCGAGAGGGGCCAAGCAGGACGTCCTGCAGAGGCTGTTTACCGAATGCCACCGCTTCTGGCCAGTTACCCGGTTTCAGAACATCTGCACGCTCGCGGACGAGGATTGCCTCCCCGAAGCCCAGGAGGCCACCGACGCGATGAAGAAGCTTCTCCAGGCCGGTCCCGGGTTCGCGCCGGCCCCCGCAGGCAAACTGACGATTGACATTCACGTCCGCAGCGCCAAACTGGGAGTTGACGCCTTGGCACACAGGTTTCGCGGTGCCCCCGGCGTGCACGTGATTCTCGTCTCGGCCGGTACCGCCAATTCTCCCGAATTCCAGCTAGACATCGCGTCGCGCGAAGTCCGGGAGGTGCTTTCCGGCGATAGCTCCGCATCTGACGTCGTCCTTATCCCCCCGGCCGGCTCCCGCCACTATGCTCACCACCGAGGCGCCGAGGTAAGCACACCGGTGGGCCAGGCAGCGCCAAGGAAGAAGGATAGCTCCAGATACGGAGCGTGGGTTGCCTCCCGTAGCCTTATAGCCAAGGAGCCGAAACGGCTGCTGGCGGCGTACGCCGTGAAGACCTGGATCACATTTGCTTCCATGGTGCAACTCGGCTCGGGCACCACGCTCAACGAAGTGATGCACAACATTATCGCGACACAGCGCCGCGATCACGCTCGCTGGGATCTCACGATCCTCACCACCAACCTGGACATCCTCGAGTATGGACGAGACGCGCGGGCGGAGGATATCAGGCTTTTCGGAGGCATGCAGATTCAGCTCACCGGAGGGGCGCTGCAACCCTCGCTGGATAGTCTAATCGGGGAGTACGCGGCCCACGGAGTCTCAACGAAACTGATGACGCCGACCTTGGTCTTCTTCGGGGTGGCCGGCCTTACCTTCCGCGGTTCCGAGCTCAAGATCACGTACCAGTACGACGACGAACTCTCCACCCAGATATCGTACGCCAAGCGTGAAACTACGCACAGAGTGATCCTGTGCGACCACACTAAGCTGGGTTCGTCCGCGGGGTTCGACGCCAGGCTCTCGTTTGAGGACTTGCTGAGCAACGCAGAAACCTGCACGATCGTTACGGACTATCCGGAGGGCGATGATGCAGCAATTGACAGGCTCGACCGGGAGGTCGAGTCGTTCAAGGAGATTCTCCGCGGTATTGTGGCGCAGAAACGGTTCATGGATAAGGATCTCTCCCTTCGTCTTGTCAAGAAAGAGGGGGAGGAACTCATCGGCGATGGCTCGCTCGTCGCGAACTACTCCCTGAGTGCACTGTATGAGGGCCAGCGGAGCGAGCCCCTGCCAGAGGCTGACGCCCCCCGGGGTTAGACGGAGGTTTCCTCCTCCCACCTCGGGTGGTAGGTCTCCCCTTCGGGTCGCGTCAAGTTCTGCAGCCTCGGTTTGAGGTGCCTAGCTCTTTCCGGCACTTCCCTACCGGGGTTGAGGACCGCCGGTCAATTTTAGCCACCGAATTCACCCTTGATCACCAAGGTCAATGAAACGTATTATCGAGGTGTTTCAGATCCTAGTACCTTTTGGTGAACAACATGCTGAGCACTATCGAAATTGAAGAACTGGCGGGCGTTGTGGCGCGGGATCCCGAGCTGCGGCGCGCCACCACGAGGCTGGCACAGCAGCGATGCGGCCCATCCTGGGAGCAGATTGAAGATGCCAGCCTTCGTCTCTTCGCCTTGCTGCGCGGTCTACCTCATTCCAGTGAACTTGCCGGTGTGCTTGATCGCGCTGATCGTCTAATCCACCGCCGATAAGGAGCCACGCCCATGAGACCGTTCGCTTTCGACCTATTCGACGAGTTTCTGCGCGGTCGCTCCATTGATTCACTCTCCCGCGAAACTGGTATACCATCGGACCGCATCGAAATGCGCCTTCGCGCTGCTGCCAAGCTGTCGCTACCCTCGGTCCGAGAGCTGCACCCGCCGATCAGGCCGGTCTTACTCCCGGAGCCTAACCTGACGGCTATCCCGGAAGCCAGGGACGGTGGCTCAGACCGCCCTTGGGTTTCTAGTGGTCTGCGGCGTAAGTAGTAACCAATAACGACATCGCCGCGTCTCTATAATCAGGAGACGAGCGCATGCGTGTCGCACCCCGTGTTGAACTGTCCGAAGACCAGGAGCGAGCCCTACAACAGTGGGCGCGGGGCAGGTCTCTGCCTGCCCGCCAGGTCGAACGCGCTCGCGTCGTCCTATTGGCAGCGGCCGGGAAGCAGGATCTGGAGATCGCCGCCGTGATCGGCATCAGCAATCAGAAAGCGGCCCGCTGGAGGAAGCGGTTCCTGAAGATGGGCTTGGCTGGTTTGGAGAAGGATGCACCGCGACCTGGCCGTCCACCAACTATCACGCCGGCCAAAGTGCGGGAACTGGTCCGGAAGACCACGCAGGAGAAACCCGCCAATGCAACGCATTGGAGCACCCGCAAGATGGCGGAAGCCGCGGGCCTCAGTGAGAAGAGCGTGCGCCGCATCTGGCACAAACATGGCTTGAAGCCGCACCTGTCGCGCACCTTCAAGGTCAATAACGATCCGGAGTTCGCCGAGAAACTGGAGGCAATCATTGGGCTTTATCTCGACCCGCCTGAGCACGCCATCGTGCTGTGCGCCGACGAGAAGAGCCAGATCCAGGCGCTGGACCGCACGCAGCCTGGGCTGCCGCTGAAGAAGGGGCGCTGCGGAACGATGACCCACGACTACAAACGCAACGGAACCGCCACTCTGTTCGCGGCCATGAGCACCTTGGATGGCTCCGTCATCAGCATGTGCGACGGCCGGCATCGTCATCAGGAGTGGCTGAAGTTCCTGCGGGTGATCGACGACCTGACGCCGGCCGGAAAAGAACTGCACTTGATCGCCGACAACTACGCCACGCACAAGCATCCGAAGGTGCAGCGGTGGTTGGCCCGCCATCCCCGCTTTCACATGCACTTCACCCCGACCAGTAGTTCGTGGCTCAAGCTGGTCGAGCGCTTCTTCCGCGACCTCACCGAGCAGCGGCTCCGCCGCGGGATCTTCCACGATGTCGAGGAATTGGTGGTGGCCATCGGCGATTACATCGACAAGCACAACGACAAGCCCAAACCATTCGTTTGGACAGCCAAGGCAGCCGACATCCTGGGGAAGGTCAAGCGCGCCCGCGCCGTGCTGGATAATAGTTGATCTGCTCGCCGCAGACCGCTAGGAAGAGAGGTAAGAACAAAGTACCCTCACGGCCCGCCCATTTGGGGCGTACGCTCACTTGCGGCAAGGCCCAGCATTTTCCAATCCTGAAATGAGCCTGGAATCGGGAATTGATTCCAACACAAGATGAGCCTGAGATGGCGACTTGTTTCCAGCACATGATGAGCCTGGAGATTGGGAGTGTGGCTCGGGAATTCTCCTTTTCTGAGTGGTCCGGCTGGTGAGCCGGGGATGGGGTCCAGGGGAAGGGGGCGGCGATTGAGCCCCCTTCCCTTGGCCCAGCACTGTAGTGACCAGTGAAGCCGCACGCTGGGGTGCGCAGCAGCGGGTCACTTCAAACCTCTGGCTTTGGCCAAGAGGGCGAGCTTAGCCCTCTGCATTTTTCGGGCGGCTTCCGTGTCCGTCAGTTTCTGTGCGGTGCGCTGTAGTTGCTGGGCGTCCAGACCTGGCTTCAAATAGCTCTCCCAGTTCGCCAGCGAGGTCAGTTTCTCGAACGGCGTCCGGTAGTCGTCGGCCGGGTAGGTGCGCTTGCGGCGGCCGCGCGCCGCGGTCCGGATCGTGGCGAACCCGCACGGCCGGTGGAAGTTCAGGTACGGATTCAAGTGCGCGGTGAAGAACTTCTGAAAGGCCTCGGCGTGCTCCGCAGCGATGGGACCATGTCCGATGTGTTTGCGGATCACCACTCCGTTCTTGCCTTCCACCAGCGCGTTGTCCGTGGTTCGATACGCCCGCGATTTGGTGAACTCCACGTTCAACTTCTCCAATAGCCCGGCGACCTGGTAGTTGACGAACTCACTGCCGTTGTCGCAATGAAAGCCGCGGATGACGAACGGAATCTGGTGCAGCATCGCCTCCAGGACCGGCAATAGGTCCCGCTCGCAAATCGTCTCGACACACCCCACCACCTACCACTGCGTCACCGTGTCCACCGCGTTGATGTGGTACAGCCCAGCCTGGCTACCCCGGTGTCCTTGATGCACCGTGTCCACACGCAGGTACCCGGGCCGGCCCAGCGGTTGTGGTTTGCGGCGCTCACCGATGTTCACCTTGCTGGCTTGCGTATGCTCCACACGAACCCGCACCTTGCGGTAGGCTTTCGACCGCCTGAGATTGTACAGGTGGGACACGGAAATCCCCGCCAGTCGCTCATACTCTTGCCGCGAGAAGACTTCGAACTCGCGCCGCAAAATCCTCCGGACCGCCGGCCCGGCCAACTCCTCGTGTGCTGCATCGACCTCTGCCAGCAGCCGGACATCATCGTCGATGTACCGAATCGGGAAGCGGCGCCGGGACGGAGGCTTGGCCTCGATCATCCGTGCCTCCATCCACTGGCTGATCAGCCGCGTGATCTGCGCCCGACTCCAGCCCGTGACCTTTGCCAGGAACCGCCGCACAATGCCACGTTGCTCTCGCGGAAGTTGAGCGTAGTGCTGGTTCTTCAAGACTCGGACCAGCAGGCGACAGAACGCCTCCCGTCCTGTGACTGAAAAACGCACCGCCCGGCTGCTCTCCACCAATACCTTCATCTGCTCCAAATTCATATCCTCGGGGTCTTCCATCTGGATCGTCATTCACCCGAAGCATGCATGATTTCCAGCCTCCCCTCCAGGCTCATCTCGTGTTGGAAGCAAATCCGCTCCCCAGGCTCATGCTGTATTGGAAACGAACCCCTTCTCCAGGCTCTTCTCGTATTGGACAATTCTGGCCCTTGCTTTGATCAGCGCGACGTCGTACTATCAGTTTCTTGGTTCGTAACGGACGTTCTAGCCCACGAAGAGAAGGTTCCGAAGCTATGACTGCTGCGTGCCCCGTCAAAGAACCCGCCATCTGTGCGATTGCAGTAGCTCTCATCAGGAGAGACCGGAGGACACAACATCGAAGCGGCGTTAACGCGGAAACGGTGAGACAATATGCAGCTCTAATGAGGGATGGGCTTTCGTTCCCACCAATCCGGGTCTGGTGGGATGGCACTGACTTCTGGCTGTCAGACGGCTTTCAGAGACTTGCTGCTTGTGATCTGGCTGGCATCGGTGAAATCAATTGCGAAGTCCGTAATGGATCATTTAACGACGCGCTCTGGGACAGCTTCGCGGCGAACGCAACCCATGGGACTCGGCGAACACCCTCAGAGACTCAGCACGTCATCCAATTGGCCCTTAGTCACGAAAATTCTGCACTTCTAAGCAATGTGGAGATCGCGCGGCATCTCCACATTGCTGAATCGACCGTCCGCCGGTGGCGCAATAGCCTAACCGCGTTGGAAGCCGAAGCTAAGGTCCGACTCGTGAAACGGCGTGGTTCGACCTACTCGATGACCATCCGTAATCTCGGCCATGGTAGTAAACCCCGGCGTGCAAAGTCACGCAGCGCACTGAAGCTGGAATTGGTCGAGATGAAGCGAGATGCGCTGCCCACAGTCCGGCGCGTCCTCTCGGTGATCGAGCACTGGATCCTCGGGCAAGCCGCACCTGCGGATGTCCTTGAGGCAATGCGCAAGATCGTTAGCGATGATCGTGGGACCGTCGCTCCTGAACGGCGTGTCCAAGATCAATAGCGCGGCAAAGGGACTGTCTAGAAACAACATTTCCATATCGTAGTGTTTGGGAGTATCCTGGAAAGCATGGATGTGCTCTCCGGGATCAAGGCGCGGTTCAGGACGCTGCGAGACGTTTTGGATGACCGATCGCGCCGCATGTTACTCGCGGCCGAGAGCCAATCGATGGTCGAGGCGATATTTCGCCGGTCTCGCATGCAACCGGAGCGCCGAGACGGGTCATCAGTCGGGGTATTCAGAAACTGGAGTAGCCCACCGTGTTCCCGCAGGGCCGGATTCGACGGACCGGTGGCGGAAGGAAGAAGGCAGCCGTACTGGATCCTTCGCTGAGAGTCGACCTGGAAGGACGATTGGAGTCTACGACGCGTGGCGACCCGGAGTCCCCACTCCGTTGGACCTGCGGGAGTGTCCGGAACCTGGAGGCAGAACTCAAGCGAGGGGCATCGCGTGAGCCACCAGGTCGTTGCGGACCTACTGCATGAATTCGACCGCAGTTTACAGGCGAACCGAGGGTAGCAGCCACCCAGATCGGGACGCCCAGTTTGAACACCTGAACAGCAAGATCAAGCGATCAAGCGATATCTCAGTCGGAAGGAACCACTGATCTCGTTCGGATCGAACTCGGAAACCCGCCGGAGTTCGAACTCCGGCCTGGCCCACTTCGATCATATCCGGCGAGTTGCGCCCGCTCATGTCGAGCAGCGCGGCGACGGCGTTCATCACGTACAGGCTCCCCATTCCGCCGCCCGCATTGCCGCGCAAATCGATAATCAAGCGGTCACAGTTCAGTCTGCCTCAAGCCGAGCCGGAACTCCGGTGAAGTTCCACGTCAACCCACTGGCCATCCTTGCCGGATGTTTCCGGTATGATCCCTGCTTATTGCAGCTAGCGATGAAAACTGCCCGCGTTTGAAACTTAAGGCCATACGCCCGATGCTCCCGAGATCATTCAACTCAGGCTAACTGCCATTTCTAATCACTGCTAAGAACCAGCCCCCAACGGGGTCTCGGAAGAGCACCGCTCTATCAGAACGCTCCACCTCAGTTTTCCGTAGGTTCCTTGTCGACATGATCGACTATAAGCTCGGTCAAAGGAACTTTGCGTAACTCCAACAGAAGACCCGCAGCATCCAAGGCCTTCAGTATCTCTTTCTCGGACGGAGCAGACATCGCTTCTTCGAGCTCAGGCGTGGCGCCTTGCATTTGCCACAATGCACGCAGCGTCAACGCCTTGAAAAGTTCCCTTGGTAACACATATGTGCCATTCTCTCGAGTCTGGTTCAGAACTGGACGTCCCAGTACTCTCGAGAGCACCCTCGCACACTGTTCCATAGTCTGTGGCAATGCTCCGCTCGCTACGTCTGCTTCACGTTCCGGCGTCATGGGCGGCAGTTTCAATCCGCCGCTCTTTACATTCATGGAGAAGATCTGGTATGTCTTTGTGACCAAGTGCACTTTCAATCCAAACCGATCTATCAGAAGATTCCGTAACATCTCCGGAATGGAATCGGTCAACTCTCCGCGGGGAAGCTTTGCGACAATGTCAAAGTCCGAAGTGCTCATCCAGCCCGGGCCGGTCACTTGAAAGCCTTCTAACTTGTATGCGCGAGCGATCAGCGCTGTTAGTGAAACCCGGGTAAAGTATGCCAACGCCGGATCAGTTTTGATGCCTTTGCTGCTCAACTGAGCAAACCCGGCTGCAAAGTCTCCCGTTATGGGGGGGGACGGCTTGATAGACGCCACTTCGAAAGTCTTCTTAGACCCATTCTGTCCGACGGCCGCCGCTATCATCAATAGGAACACGAAAACCAATCTACAGGGCATATTTGAACCTATCTTCGATGTTGCACATCACGCTCACAATCATTTGCGCTACGCCTTCACCTAATGAGCGCACCAAGTCGGCTGTGCTATGCATTTCTCCAGAAGCCCGCTGAGCTCCGCCCGCAAGTCCAAAACCAACCATGAGCGAAGACGACGGCCGTCTGCCGCCATCACGCCCGGCCTAGAGACTTTCTAACCTCCGCCTGCTGCTGCTCCTGTAGCAAGCCTGCCCACACCCGTAACACTTTCCCCTTGCGGTTGACTAGCAAAAGGGTGGGAGTGGGAGTTGGCCTGAATCCGCTCTCGTGCGCCGAGACAACAGCTTCTATAGCCACCCCGTTGGCGCTAAGATATGTCCGATTATTCGCCACGGGCTCGAAAGCAATTGCCACAACCCTGACACCGGATTCGTGGGCAAGCGGCACTAATTGCCGGTAGAACGGCAGGCTCTCTGCGCAATAGTGACACCCACTCGCTGTCACCATGACGAGCGTCTTATCTGCGCTGTGAAAACCCAGTGCCGGCGTGTCCTTGATATGCTCTCCCGAGGCGTATGGAGGACTTGCGGATTTCTGGGTTAAGTGACGATAGGCGACTTCGCCCACGACGACGACACAGGCACAGACAATCGCCACATTCGTGATCTTTTCTAGCACGGCAGACATAACACGATACACTCCCCTTGTAATTTGTACATGGACAGAGACAATACCCTTAGCAGCGCAGCGCGAACGTGCGCTACTCTGCAATTCACTATGTGCAGTTCCACGGGTTCGTCGGGCAGTTACAGGAATCGAAAGCGGGCGAGTCGTCACACGGGTCCATCATGATTGCGCACTGCCGCGGACCACCAACTTGCGAACAGTCCCAGTACGATACTCCGTAGTAGCAGTTTGGGCTTGGATACCCACCCACATCGCTCAACACGCAGCCGCTAGGGTATCTCACGGTGGCCGTGGCAATGTCGTGCGCGAAATACACGAAGCTGCATGCAACTGCGAACTTCACAAGTATCTTATACATATTCGGATCTCCTTGTCTTCATCTTGAGAACTTACGTACTTACGGGACTAGAGCCGAAGCAAGGCCGCCATTTCCGCGCTTCGCTCTCTTGGCGCGGCTGCCAAGGCCGACTCCTACCGAGACATTCGACCGTCCACGCATGAAATCATTAAGGGCACGGGCAAACGGAAGTGTAGTTAGGTGCATGTCCACGGGTTATTTGGACAATTGCAGCTGTCAAAGCCATACATCCCGCCGTCCTGACAGATTTTGCTCAATACTCGACAAAAGGCCGGTCCACCTACGGCAGAGCAATCCCAGTGTCCGCCCGTACCGCAACAGTCATCACACCAACCCAGCCCGCACATACAAGGGCTGGGGTTCTCGTCCGCCCACCATGTGCAGCCAATAGGTAGAGGGCCTGCTGCCCGTGCACCACTCCACGCGAAGTACACTAGACCGCAAACGACGAGTACCTGTGCCACCTTTCTTCGCATTTAACTCCTCCGACTTCTTTGTATCACTGTCACGTGGCGTATTCAATGCCTAGGCGAAAAAGGGTGCATGCAAATTGATGATGTGTGCTGTAAGTTATCGGCTCTTCGCTGTTCGGAGTGGGTGAAGTAAATGCAGCCTTGGGCGATAGCGAAGGAGCTTGATCCGGCTGGCAAAGCGCCGGTTCCGACCAGCGGGAGGCAATGCGACCGTGGCTGAAGGCTCCTCGGTTCTGCTTCCTTCCTGGAACGGGTTCTATTCAGAGCTCGACCTTGGAGGAATGGTTGCGGTGCCTAAAACTGCCGGATTCGCTCTCGCATGGCCATGGAGTGCGAGTCACCAGACGTGCCTGCGGTGCCAGGGACGAGTGCGTCGAGCGGCACCCCCGATGGATGAAGATCAGATGTCTGATGTGGCCGTGGGCTTGTTGCCGCCCTGGCTGGTGAGTAGCTGCACTTTTGCCGAATCGTCCGGCCGTTTGGACATCTATCGTATCCGTCAGAGCAACCCCACACTGTACGCGGAACGGGATTGATGGTTCAGTGGAGGGATGAGCGAAGAACGGGTAAGCGCGGCGCCTCGGCGGCGAACGCCGGCCGAGGCCGGCCAACTGGTAGCGGAGTTCGAGGCAAGCGGGCTGAGCCGAAGGGAGTTCAGCCAGAGCCGCGGTTTGAACATCTCGACTCTGGACGCCTATCGAAAACGGCGGCGGCAGGCGCGATCTGAGAAGGGTGGCACACCGCGCTGGGTGGCGGTGGAAGTCCAAGGCCCCAAGGGGCTGCGTAGGGACGCGGCGGGGAGCGGGCTGGCGTTGCGGCTGGCCAGGGGACGGAGGATCGAAGTGGAGCGGGGGTTCGACGCCGCGACACTCGATCGGTTGCTGAGCGTGCTGGAGCGGGCCTGAGGCATGTTCGGCTGGGGGCCGGCGACGCGGATCTACCTGGCGGCAGGGGCTACCGACATGCGCAAGGGATTCGAGGGACTCTACGGTCTGGCGCGCGACCGGCTGGCGGCCGATCCGCTGAGCGGGCACGTGTTCGTTTTCGCGAACGCGCGGCGCAACCGGCTGAAGCTTTTGTTCTTTGACGGAACCGGACTATGGGTGTGCGCCAAGCGTTTGGAGAAAGGGTGTTTCGGCTGGCCGGAGGCCGCGGGCCAGGAGGCGCGGGTGACGCTGAGCCACGAGGAGCTGGCGCTGCTGGTGGGCGGGATCGACCTAAGCGCCACCCGGAAGCGGAGATGGTACCGCAAGGCAGTTACTGCCGAAGAACGGAGATGTAAGTCCGAGAATGCTCTTGCCGGCTAAAACAATCCGAGTTATAGTTGTGGATACGATGCTTCCCCCGTCCGGTTTTCCCGATGCCGCGCGAGTCACGGAGCGGAAAACCGGAGTCATAACGTCCGGAATTCTCTTGTAAGTCGGAACGCTTCGAGCTATATTTGTTCTTGCCTTTCACCTACCAGCCGCCCTCCAGGTCGCTTCCCGAATCGGAGCAGATTGCGCAGCTTAAACAGCTTCTGGAGATGGCGAATCTGAAGATCCAGCTTCTGGAAGAACGGGCGCGTCTGGAGCGTATCCGGAAGTACGGTCCGGCCGGCGAGAAGCTGAGCGACGCGCAGTTGAACCTGTTGGATCTGGAGCCGGGCGTGAGCAACGTCGAGGTCCAGGCGGAGAGCGAGCGCGAGCCGGTGTCGGCGCGGAAAGCGAAGCCGGAGCGGCGGCCGCATCCGGGACGGCAGGAACTCCCGGCGAACCTGCCGCGCGTCGAGCGCGTGATTGCCTGCCCGCCGGAACAGTGCACCTGCAAGCAGTGCGGCCAGCCCACGGCGGTGATCGGCTACGACTCGAGCGAACAGTTGGACGTGGAGCCGGCCAAGTACTTCGTGACGGTGACCCGGCGCGAGAAGCGGGCGTGCAAGAAATGCGAGACGGCGGGCGTGGCGGTGGCCCCGGCGCCGGCGCGGATCGTGGAGAAGAGCCTGGTGAGCGACCGGGTGATCCTGGACACGGTGGTGGCGAAATACGGCGATCATCTTCCGCTGTACCGGCAGAGCGCGATTCTGGAGCGGGAGACGGGGATCGGGATTCACCGGGCCACGCTGGACGGCTGGGTGATGCGGGTGGGCGAGTTGCTGGTTCCGGTGGCGGCGGCGATGCGGGCCGAGTTACTGCGGGGAAGTTACATCCAGGCGGATGAAACTCCAGTCGATGTGCAGATGCACGATGGAGGGGGTAAGAATCATCAGGCTTACTTATGGCAGTACGGGCATCCGGGTGGGAACGTGGTGTTCGACTTCCGGATGGGGCGGGGGCGGGACGGACCGAAGGAGTTTCTGGGGAACTTCGAGGGACTGTTACAAACTGACGCCTACATTGCCTATGAAAAGGTGGGTGGGCCGAAACTGGTGCATGCGGGGTGCTGGTCGCACTCGCGGCGGCATTTTCATGACGCGATCAAGCTGAACCCGGGCGACGCGGCGGCGACGCGCGTGGTGGTGGCCATCGACGAGCTGTTCGCGATCGACGCGGAGGCGCGGGAGCGTGGGCTGGATCCGGAGGCGCGGCAGGCGCTGCGGCTGGAACAGGCGCCGGCGCTGCTGGAGAGCGTCGAGCAGCGGGTAAAGGTGGCGCAGGCGCGGGCTCTGCCGGCGAGCGCGCTGGGGAAGGCGGCGAGGTACACGCTGGCGCTGTGGCCGCGGTTGACGCGGTTCCTGGAGTATCCGGAACAGGAGCTGAGCAACAACCTGGCGGAGAACTCGATGCGCGGGGTGGCGCTCGGCCGGAAGAACTGGATCCATGTGGGGAGCCGGGAGGCGGGGCCGAAGGTGGCGGCGATTCTGTCGGTGATGGAAACGTGTCGGCGCAAGGGGATCGCGGCGCGCGAGTATCTGGGCGCGGTGTTGCCGGGGTTGGGCGGGGTTTCGATTCAGAGGATCGCGGAGTTCACCCCGGCGGCCTGGGCGGCTAGGCGCGCGTAACCCAGGTCGGCGCGCCTGTCAAGAATGGGTTTGGCTTGACGGATACGGCCAAGTGACATTCCTGCTCGTCGCGAGCAGCCCCAAGAACGCATGCATCGGCGGCTTGGCTGAAGAAGGGGCGGGCGTCAATCGGTGGCGCTCTGTCACGACCGCTCCCCCGAAGCGGGAGACCCACCGTCGACAGGCTTTGCTCGATCCCATGGCTGTGCAAAATGCGGGCCCAGGTACTTGGAGTATATGCTGCAATCGCTGAGTACCTTTGCGACAATTATCGAAAAACCGTGCTGCGCTTCCATGCGATTAGGATAGGGATTCAGAAGCATCATTTCGCTTGTCGCGATGCCAAACACTGTTGGGCCACCGTTACAATACCTGAGCTGTTCAGGTCTCAAGCCCAGCGAAGAGAGGTCGTCGATGCACTTCCTGATATCGTTTGCAATTGCTCCAAGGGGCCGACCCTCTTGGTCCCTCCGTCGTTCACCAACTTCAGGTTCTGTGAGAAGTATCCTCAGTTCGCAGCCAGACTTGACTAGATCGGACAGCACTTGTCGTCCGTTGAAGTCACCAGCCGCAGTGGCAAGAAAACCGCGCAACGAGGTGCCTGCGATATAGACGAAGGCGGTTCTCACAGAGCAAGGTTGTTCTCTCTGGGCCTTTTCTGCCTCAGATCGCAAGACGCCGGCAAAGCTTGCCAATGCATCGGTTCGATTCACGCACACTTGGCGCAACCCCGTCTTCTCAACGCCGACAACCGTGACCTCCGGCGGTGGCGCAGAGCCCTTTATTTCGGCCAGCTTCTGGCGCAATTCTGGCCACCACTTTTCGAAGTACCGTCGCACCCTCTCGTCAGACAACCTGCTTTCGGGATTCAAAGCACGATTCAATGATCGCACTAGCTTTAACGTTCCCTGCTCGTCTGTGCACACCGCATCGAATTGCGCCAGCGGGTCCCTCAGCTCGTTTGAGGCGACCTCGAAAAGGTATGGACAGACATGTGCGCTTGCCACGGTCTTGGCCAGAGCACCCGACTCAAATAGCAACCAGGGTGCCCTGATCGATTCGGGCGTGATACAGATGATGCCGAATCGCGTCTCCTGCAGTTGATGTGCAATCTCGGCAGACCAACGTAGCCCAGGATCGATGTCCTCGGATGAGACCCAGGGTGTGATGTTCTGTAACACGTCTGGCAACCACACCCGAAGAGCCTCGGCAAGCAGTCTGCCGCGGTCTCCCGACCAACTAAGAAAGACGTTCATATTGAGCTTCTCCATTCCACACAAGCGGCCCAGTTTCGCCATCTCGGATCGTAACATGCCGAAATGGAGTTGGAGATCTCTCGGATGCGCAAGTTCACGAAGACCGCAGACAGCAGACCGGAACCGGCGCGCGATTGCCTCGCGGACCTAGCGGTCCCGGCCCCGCTAGAAAGCGCGCTGCTCACATCAAGCCCCAACTCGGATTGCAGGCCGGTTCGCGTCTCGTTGCGCGGCATCTTGCCGCGCTCGCACCCCCTTTCGTGCGCGACGCCCTGCAAATCGACTATTATGAGCATTAAGCGCATTCCACCTGAGCTCTCCGGCCGGATCATGTCTAAGAACGCCGCAGCACAAATATTGCAGGCTGATGGCACGGCCAACCGCTCCGAAATCGAGCGGATCGTGCGCCAAGTCCTCCTGGCGCGAATCGGCGGTCAGGCCCGTCCGGACCCTCCGGCGCTGCGCGTGGACGCCTCCGCCCGCCACCTGCACCTCAGCCGGCAGGACCTGGAAACGCTCTTCGGCCCCGGCTACGAACTCAAGGTCCACCACCCCCTGTATCAGGAAGGCAACTTCGCGGCGCAGGAGACCGTGACCATCATCGGGCCGCGCAGCCGGCTCATCTCGAACCTCCGAATCCTCGGGCCGCTGCGCAAGAAGACGCAAGTGGAGCTGGCCTTCACCGACGCCATCGGCCTGGGATTCGACAACCTGCCCATTCGCCTCTCGGGCGATACCGCGGGCACCCCGGGCGCGCTGCTGATGGGGCCGCGCGGGTATCTGGAATTGGCGGAGGGCGTCATTCGCGCCGCCATCCACGTCCACATGAACCCGGCCGAAGCGGCGTATTTCGGAGTAAAGCAGGGTGACGCGATGAAGCTGCGCGTCGGGGGTGCGGCGGCCACCACCTTCGACCGCGTGCTCGTGCGCATCGACCCCGCCTCGCGGCTCAACGTCCACATGGATACGGACGAAGCCAACGCCTGCGGACTGCACCTGGCCAAGGATATCGAACTCGTCAAGTGAATCTAAATGTCAACTAAACAAGCATTGGGAATGATCGAAACCAAGGGCCTGGTGGCCCTCATCGAAGGCACCGACGCCATGCTCAAGGCGGCCAACGTAACCTTCGCCGGCTGGGTCTCGGTAGGCTCGGGACTGGTCACCGCGTTCGTCGAAGGCGACGTGGGCGCGGTCAAGGCGGCCACCGACGCGGGCGCCGTTTCCGCGCGCCGCGTGGGCGAACTGTCCAGCGTGCTGGTGCTCTCGCGGCCTCACGATGAACTGCCCAGTTTCGCGGCGGCGCACAAGCCGGCCGCGGCGGGCGCCCGCACCGGGCCTCAGGCCATCGGGCTCATCGAAACCCGCGGACTGGTCGGACTGATCGACGCCAGCGACGCCATGTGCAAGGCGGCATCCGTGGAGCTGGTGAAGATCGTCGAAATCGGCGGCGGCTTCGTCACCGTGATCGTTCGCGGCGACGTGGGCAGCGTGCGCGCGGCGGTGGACGCAGGCGCGGCCGCCTGCCGCAACGTGGGCGAGTTAATCTCGACCCACATCATTCCGCGCCCGCACGAAGGCGTATTCAACGGAATCTTGAGCTAGGAGAAAAGGGAGAATCATGGGCGACGCAATCGGAATGGTGGAGACCAGGGGAATGGTGCCGCTGGTGCACGCGACGGACGCCATGCTCAAGACGGCCAACGTGGCTTACAAGGGCTGGCGAAAAGTTGGCAGCGGCTTCTGCACGGTATTCGTGTCGGGAGACGTGGGCGCGGTGCAAGCGGCGGTGGATGCCGGCGCCGCAGCCGCGCGGGCAGTGGGAGAGGTGCGAAGCGTGCTGGTGATTCCGAGCCCGCACCAGGATCTCACCAGCGTGCTCCCGAAGTGAGCGGCGGAGAGGATCGATGACGGTCAATCAGGAGCTGGTTCAGGCCATCGCGCGGGAAGTGATGGCGCGCCTCGAGGAGCGGCAAAGCGCGCCGTCCTCGGCTGCCGCGGCGGCGGGCGACGACGGCGTCTTCGAAACCGTCGACGATGCGGTAAAGGCGGCCGTGGCTGCGCAGCGCCGCGTGGCCGCCATGGGCATGGAAGACCGCGAGCGCATGAACGGCATCATTCGCCGCATCTGCCACGACAACGCCGAGGAGTTGGCCCGCGTCGAACTGGCCGAAACCAAAATCGGCCGCGCCGATCACAAGGCCGTGAAGCTGCGCAACATCCGCTTCGTCCTGGGCGCCGACGCCATGCGCACCGACGCCAGTTCGGATTCCACCGGCCTCTGCCTGGTGGAGCACGCGCCCTGGGGTGTTATCGGCATGGTCCTTCCCGCCACCCATTCCGTGCCCACCATGGCGAGCAACGCCATCAACATTCTGGCGGCCGGCAATACCGCCGTCTTCAGCCCGCACCCCGCCGGCGCCAAAGTGGCGACGCGCGCCATGCAAATGTTCAACCGCGAGATCCAGCGGGAACTGGGCGTGGCCAGCGTGCTCACCATGGCCCGCGAGGCCACCATTCAGAACGCCGAGCGAATCTTCCAGCACCCCGATGTCGCGCTCATCTGCGCCACCGGCGGCCCCGCGGTCGTCAAGGCCGCGATGAAATCCGGCAAGCGCGTGATCGCCGCCGGCCCCGGCAATCCGCCGGTGGTGATCGACGAAACCGCCGATCTGGACAACGCGGCGAGGTCCATCATCCAGGGCGCGTCGTTCGATAACAACCTGCTGTGCATCGGCGAAAAGGAAGCGTTCGTGGTGGCCTCGGTGGCCGACGCTTTCCTCGACGCCATGCGCCGCGCCGGGGCGGTGCAACTGGATGCCCGCGCCATCGCAGCCCTTACCAACGCCGCATTCACTTTCACCGAAGAGAATGGCGTGCGCCATCCGCACGTGCAGCGCGAGTTCATCGGCAAGGACGCCGCCGTACTGGCCGAGGCCGCGGGCGTGCGCGTCCCCGCGGGCACCGACCTGTTGTTCGGCGAAACCACCGAGGATCATCCCTTCGTGCAAGAGGAGCAGATGATGCCCTTCCTGCCGGTGGTGCGCGTCGCCGACGTGGACGCCGCCATCCAGGCGTCGGTGCGCGCCGAGCACGGCTACCGGCACACCGCCGTGATTCACTCGCGCAACCTGGACAACGCGACCAAAATGGCGCGCGCCATGAACGCCACGCTGTTCGTGCAAAACGGGCCGTGCTTCGCCTCGCTCAACGCGCCCAGCTATCTTAGCCACAGCATCGCCACGCCCACCGGCGAGGGCGTCACCACGCCCATGACCTTCACGCGGCAGCGCCGTATCGTGATTGGCGGCGGCGCGTTACGGATTCTCTAACTCGGGACCAATGAAATGAAGTCGATCGATCTTACAAAAGAGAAAGTCATCACGCTGGCGGACCTGTCCGCGGCGGCGCAGGAAGATACCACCGAAGTGCGGGTCAACCCGACCGCCGTGGTGACGCCCTCGGCGCTGGAGTTCACCGATCACCGCCGCATCGCCATCCGCCGCGGCGCCCCCGCGCCCGCGGCCGCCACCACTGCACCGAGCGCGACCGAGGACCTGTTCCACTCGCCGGAAGCCGAGGCGGCGAAGGAAGAGATCTGCGCCGTGGGCCGGAAGCTCTGGATGCGGCAGTACGTGGATGGCAACGGCGGCAACATCTCCTACCGCCTCGGCCCCAATGCCTTTCTCTGCACGCCCACGCTCTTGAGCAAGTACGACCTTCGGCCGCGGGATATCGGCATGGTCGATATCGAGGGCAAGCAAATCGCCGGCGCCCGCGCGCGCACCAGCGAAATCCTGATGCACCTGGAGATCTACAAGGAAGTCCCCGAGGCCAAGGGCATTGTGCACTGTCACCCGGCGCACGCCACCGCGTACGCCATCACCGGCCGCGTCCCGCCCACTTGCGTGATTCCGGAGTACGAGGTTTTCATCGGCAAGGTTGCTCTCTCGCCCTACGAAACCCCCGGCACGCCGGAGTTCGCGCGCACCGTGGTTCCGTTCGCGAAAAACCACAACGCTCTGCTGTTGTCGAACCACGGCATCGTGTGCTGGGCGGACACGGTGACGCACGCCGAGTGGTACGCCGAAGTGCTCGATACTTACTGCTGGACGCTGATGCTGGCCGCGCAACTGGGCGCACCGGTTACCCAGTTCGGCCCCGGCAAAGCCGCCGATCTGCTGGCCATTAAGAAGCGCCTCGGCATGCCCGACCCGCGGCACGATCTCAAGGAATGCGAACTGTGCGACATGCCGGACGATCCCGCCTCCATCGCCCTAACGCCGCGCCCCTGCGGAACGTCCCCTGCGCTCGATAACGCCTCGATCGAGACAATCGTGAAAGCGGTCACCGACCGCGTGGTGGCGGCGCTCAACGCGAAGAAGTAGAGGGTGCAGAGTTTTCACGCGCCAGGCATGTTGCCGTCGTCACCGTTGGAGAATCTACGCAGCCACTTCGCCGAACGGCTCGATCCAGAAGGGACCGCGCGCGTTCTCACCGCAGATCGCAGCGCCGCGCACCGTCAACTCAAGTGGCGAGTGCACCTTCACGGCGTCGGGAAGCAAGTCCCAGCGCGGAATTATGCCATCGACCCAGCCAGACCAATAGCCGTCATTCTGCCGTTGCAGCAACCTTCCCAAGAGCCTCTCGAGTGCAGCGCAAACCCAGCGGAGAGCGTCCTGTGCTTCGCTGGAATCGGCGCCGTTGTGAACCCGGATGTATGTGCGGACGAATCCCGCGATTTCAGATTCCAGGTCGCAGTCGGACCGGCCGGACGAAGCGCTAAGCATTCTCGCAGTTATCTGAGCACAACCGTCTTACCGCTGCTTATCCGCGGCTGACAAACCGGAAGAACAGTGCCTGTTTGGAAACCGGCTCGGCCCGCGCGGCGAGCGACGCCATCTGGTGTTCGCTGAGCGGCGTGAACTCCCGAGCCAGCGTTACATTCTCCTCCAGTTGCGCGATGGAATCGCAACCGACGATCACCGTGCTGGCCGGCTGCGAAAGCGCATAGTACATCGCCTCGCGCATGCTGAGCGGTCCCGGCGTGGTGGCAATCACGGCGCCTTCCCACGAGTGCTGTTGCTGCTCCAGCGGCGGCGGAGTCCAACTGGCCAGCAGCCGGCTGCGCCCCGGCACCTTCATGCCGATGATCCCCATCCGCTTCTCCACTGCGAGCGGCAGAAGCTGGTCGGTGAAGCTGTAGTGATGGCGGTCGGCTGCGTTGAGCGCCATCAGGATGGTGTCGAAGGGATGGCGGCGGATGGCTTCCATCAACGCCTCGGGGCGGAAGTGCCCGGTGATGCCGAGGTGGCGCACCATCTTCTGCTCCTGCGCCTGAAGCAGGGCTTCCATGGCGCCGCCCTTGGCGAACACCGCGTCCACGTCCTCCCCCAGACCGATGTCGTGCAACTGCCAAAGATCCAGGTGATCCGTTTGCAATAGCTGCAAGGACTTCTCGATCATGCGCAGGCTGCCGTCGCGCGTGCGCTCCTTGGTCTTGCTGGCGAGGAATGTCTGCGCGCGGCGCCGCTTCATGACCGCGCCGATGTACTGCTCGCTCCAGCGTTCCGGGCCGCCATAGATCGACGAGGTGTCGATGTAATTGACGCCCAGATCGAGCGCCCGTTCCACGATCGGCACCGCGATGGCTTCGTTGTGCGGACGTTCCAGCGCCGCTTGTCCGCCGAGGCTGAAAATTCCGGTCTTGTAACCCGTGCGCCCAAGGTTGCGGACCGGCATAGGCTGCGCAGCCGCCGGGTTCCGCGGCGCGGGTGGTACGCCGTTAGTCTGGCCCGAGGCGTTGTGGCCCATCAGGCCCGCCGCCGCGGCGCCGCCGAGTTTCAGGAAAGCTCTTCTGCCAGCTTGTTCGCGATCCCTATTTCCTTTTCCCATTTGTGCACCTCCCTGAGCCGGAGTTTCAACTTTGGACCTTCAGACTGCACTCAGTATATGCCCAACCGCCGTGCTTTGGTCCTACGAGCTGTGGTGTTCCCTTCGGGAGCCGTTCTCGCCGTCGCCGTGAACCAGCGTGTAGAAGCAGAAGTACTCCGTGAGTCTGGACGCCGGATCTCGACCGGCCTGGCAGCTCCACGGGGCGCTGCAAGCCTGTGATTCTGGCCGGAGGTTGTTGATCTGGCGGAGAGGGGGGGATTCGAACCCCCGGTAGAGCTTTTGACCCTACGACGGTTTAGCAACCGGTGGACGGCCATTCCGCTTCGTTCTGGCTCGTGTCGGCTTGTCCCCGTTAGTGCTGGATAGTAAAAGACTTATCTGCCGGTTCGTGCTGATTGATAATCGCCTCGGTTTGACTCGTTATTCGAAATTTGGGTGCCAATTGGGTGCCAACTCGGTGCCAACGGCCATGTGCGGCGTCGCGCGGACGACGTTCTGGCCAGTGGTTCGCGGGACCGGTCCAAGTGCGCCGCCGATACACCTGGGCGAGGTGCACGATCAACACGGCCCTCGGGATCGATTCAGTCCGGGCGCGCTGCTCACAGTTCAGTCGGCGCGAGCCTGCCTGAGCAGTCGCCCCGCCTGCCGGTCGCACAGCCGCACGCCGAACCGCTCCGCGATCCACGCCGCCAGCGCGGCGGCGGTCCATGTCTTCTCCGGCGCGCCGGCCACCGCGCCGCGGATCTCGGCGAGTTGCTGGCGCGTCAGTCGCCGAGGCCTCCCCACGGCGCGCTCGCGCAGGCCCACCAGGCCATGGTCGCGGTAGCGGCGCACCCAACGCGCCAGGGTGCGCGGCGCCTCGCCCAGGGCCCGCGCCACGGCGGGGTAGCTCAGGCCGTTCTCGATCAGCAGGACGGCGTGCAGTCTGCGGCCGTAGCGCTGATCGGCTGATCCGTGAATCTCGTTCTGCAGCTCGGCGGTGGGCTTCACGTTGTGAGGATACCGCCGCCGGGCGCTTCAGTTCATCCCGCGCCGTCTGCTCGCAGCCCTTGCAGACGGTCGATGTGGGCTCAGTATACATAGCCCCACGTTTGATCCTGAAGAACGCAATCGAGTACTCGCCGCCGCACCTCCGTGCGTTTGGTCAGCATGCACGGGTTGCAGATCGAATTCACATAAAGGTCTCTATGTGAATTTCTGGTCCGCCGGCTGAACATCGCCTCGACCTCATCGCCGAAGTAAACGGTGCCGCAGGCCGCGCCAAGCCGCGATGATCGCCTTTTCGTCGCGCGAATCCGCGGTTGCGATGCACTTCGCGCTTGACTGTGGCGCCAACCGGAGTGATGAATCGTCATGCAAGGAGAACGACGATGAAAACCACCACCACCAAGAAGCAGAAAACCACCCCCGGATTCGCGATTGAGATCAAGGACGACACCGAGCTCGACGGAATCCTAATGCAGGAACTTCACATCCCCGGCGAGTACATCGCGATGAGTAAGCCGGTGGCCTCCGTAGTAAGCGTGAACGAGGCGCGCGAGATCGCAGCCAGCCGGAAGAACCCGGAAGCATGCACTTACCGCCTTTGGGCGCGCGGAGTCGAAGGCGAGTACATCGCGGTCCCCACCGAGATCCTGGTAATCAAGAAGTGAGCATCCCGCAAGTCCGCCCGCCCCCGCCCGGTACAGGCGGGCTTGCGGACGTGAAGGAGCATCAGTATGGCCCAGAAAACGACGAGCAAGCCCAAAGCAGCCAAACGAACCGCCCGCCCCGCGCCCCAGGGGCGCCAGGAACGGCCCTCGACCGCCACCGCAACCAAGAAGACCACCCGCGCCAAGCGCGCGCCCCAAGCCGCCCGGAACGCGGACGCCAGCCAGCCCACGAGCCCGGCGCGTGAGACCAAGCGCGCGGCGATCCTGGCGCTACTCGAACGCGAGGGAGGCGCCACGCTGGACGAGTTGGTGGCCGCCACAGAATGGCAACGGCACTCCGTCCGCGGGCTGCTCTCCACGCTGGGCAGCAAGGGCGGCCACAAGATCGCGACCGCCGCCATCGAGGGGCGCGGCCGGACTTACAGCATCGCCACCAAGTAGCCCGCCGCCCCAGCCCGAGTCGATACCGCGCCGCCGGCCACCGCCCGGCGGCTTCTCTTATGTGAGGCGCAACCCGACCTGACGCGGTTGACGCCGCAGCACTGGGAGTTTCTGCAATCGGTGGTCACGCACCGGCCTCCGCAATTACAGCAGCAGGTTCAGCAGGCGGTGGCGCCGCAGCAGCCCCGCGCGGCGGGCGACCCGCGATACGTCGGGAGGATCGACGTAAGCAACTGGCTGGGGCGGTAGGAGAAGCACATATGGGCAGTGAAGTTGCGGTCTGCAAGGGTTTCGACGATTTTGCGGATGAGTTGCGCGAGATGGACGGTGAGTGGTGCATCAGTCACGTGGTCCTCGCGCGCATCATGAAAATGAGCCATCCGAAAGAACTCGCGAGGCGGATTGAACGGCACTTGCCTTGGCTCAATAGAATCAGTCGATTGGTCACGGTAACCAATCGACCAGATGACGGAGGGCGTGGGTGGGACGAATATTTCCTCGGAAAAGACCACTGCGTCTATCTGATTGCCAAGTCTGATATGCCGGAGGGCAATGACCTCTGCGTCTTCGTAGTCCAGGTCTTTTCCAAGGCGTTGCGCGGCGAACTCTCGACCGCACCACGGATGGAGATCCGCGTTCTCGAGGTGGCCGCACAGCAGATCGTCGCGCCGATCCTTGCAGAGCAACGCCAGTTTCATTCCGAGGTGCTGAACCGGATGGATCGGACCGAGGGTCGCGTTTGCACGATTGAGGAAAAGGTGTCCCGTATAGAAGATGCTTCGTCCAGGTTCCTGGATCGTCCCTTCGCATTAAAGACGCGCCGCCTTCACATCGCGGTCGTCGAGAGCGAATACAACGGGATGTGCCCGTGCTGCCGTGGCGTCAGGATCGTTGAGGGCGGCGAGAAGTTGCCAAATTGTAACGATGAACATTTCCGCGGCAGGCAAAAGAACGCGCCGGAGGACACTTGGATTTCCTGTGTGGATTGCAACCAGAATTTGCGAGACCCAGATTTCCATGCGTCGAAGTACGGGTATTTTCAGAGCTATCAGGATGCGCGGAGGGCCTATCAGGCGCGATGCGCGAAGCAGCAATCTCTCCCGTTCGGTCCCGCCGCCTGATGTGAATCAGTGAAAGCATTCTTCTCCCTGACCCGAAGACGACTTCGAAGAAAGGCACCTATGTCATCTCAACCGACGGCAGCACCCACGATTGCCGACGCCATCGCGGCGGTCAACCAGGCCAGCAGCGCCACGGGGGACCTGTGGGCGCGCCGCGGTGGCTGGCTGGTAGGTCGGCTGCCGGGATGCCGCCAGGCGGCGCACAAGCCGCGGCGTGGCGGCTGGAACGAGAACGGCACGTTGGCCGGGATCGGCATGAACCCGGCTTGCCGGGTTGACTCCTTCCGCATATCGATATACGATATGCATGTGATCGCAAGTTTCAAGGACGCGGAGACGGAGCGGATCTTCCACGGTCTCCGGTCGCGTTCCTTTGGCGCGATTTCCAGGACCGCTTACCGCAAGCTGGCCATCCTCCATTCTGCGAGAACGCTGAACGACCTCAAAGGCCCCGGCCTCCACCTCGAAGCGCTCAAGGACGACCGGGTTGGTCAGCACAGCATTCGGATCAACGACCGCTACCGCGTCTGCTTCGAATGGCGGGACGGCGATGCGCGCAACGTCGAAATCGTGGACTACCACTAGAGGAGAACCGCAATGATCATGAAGGCGCCACACCCCGGCGAGACCATCAAAGAGGAGTACCTCGTACCCCTCGGCATGAGCGCCACCGCACTGGCCAAGGAACTCGGCGTCGGCGTCGCCCGCCTCAACGAGATCGTCCGCGGCCGGCGCGGCGTAACCGCCGACACCGCGCTGCGCCTGGCGCGCTACTTCGGAACCAGCCCGGAGCTTTGGATCAATCTCCAGACGTTTTACGATCTCCGCATGGCACAGCGGAAGGCAGGCAAAACCATCGAGCGCGAAGTCACTCCCCGCCGCGCCGCATAGTCTTCATTCCGCGCTCAAATCCTCACGCGCTGCGGCGGGGGCCTCCACCGCGCGCGGCGTGCTCGCGGCGCGACAGCTCGTGCATGACCGCGCCTTGAATCTCGCCGTCCACACGGGCGAACTCGCGGCGCACGTAGATCAGATCGTCGTGCGCCAGCCACTCGATCCGCACGCCAGCATATTTGCCGGTGGGAATCGTCGTGGGGCGCGGCTTCCCGGTCTTGTCCACTTCAATGGACAAGCCAACCTCGGTCGTCATTCGAACCTCCGAATCGGTCGAGTACACACGGTGTGTACTCGATCCGGGTGGGCGCCGGCGGGGAGGAAAACCCCTGGAACGGGGGTTACAGGAACCCGCCAGCGCCCCGCGCCCTACGCATCTTGTGCAGCGACGCCGAGTTCCCGGAGGCGCGCGGCCTGGCGGGCATCGAGGTATTCACCCAACGAGTGCTCACGCACCGGCATCCATCGGTCCAACAGCTCGCGCGCCCGGTCGCGGCCAACGCTCCGCTTCTCGCGGACCTCCAGCGCCAGCATCTTCACCGCCAGCCAGTGCCGGTCCAGGATGGCGTCGGCGCGCCACCACAAGGACCGCAAGTGGGTCAGCCACCCCAATATCGATGGGCCGCCCAGCAGCAGAACCATCTTTCCGAGATTGACCGCAACCTCGAAATCCGACAGCACCTTTTCGAAGCCATCGAACGTCGCCTGCTCCCGCCCAGGCCGGAAGCTCGTCACGCCGCGGTACGACGTCGCTCCCGCTGGCGTTTCCGAGACGTCGATGACGATGCCGCTCACCGGCCGCCCCAGCGCGGCCGCCGCCACCGCGTGACCCGCTTCGTGATACGAGATCCGCTCAAGCGTGTTGCCCTGCCGCCGCCAGCCATCCCGGTCCGCGCGCCGCCATCTGGCCTCGGCGGCGCGGCCGGCAAGGACCACGATCAGCTCCTCTTCCAACAACCGCGCCGCCGCCCCCGACGACGGGATGGCCTCCGGCACCGGCATCGCACCGACGGCCGCCACTCACGCCACCGCCGCGCGGAACTGGTCGGTGCCCAGCTCGCGCACCGCGCCGCCAAGCGTGCCCTCGGTGGTTTTGATCAAGGCCGAAACCTGAATGTACGATTCGGCGGTATCGATCATCCCGTCGCGCCACACCAGCCGGTACCGCCGCGGCTGCCGGCCGAAGTCGCGCTTGGCCTGGCGCTCGACGCTCGCGGCCCACTCCAGGATGCTCGCCGTGGTGGGAGCCTCCGCATCGACGCGCAGCGCCGCCGCAACCAGCGCCTCCACGCCCGTGGCGTCTTCGACGTCCACCGTGCCCGCGCGCGGCAGCTCGCCCTCCAAAGAGGAGGACTGCGACTCTGCCGCCTGAATCTTGTTCAGGAGCAACTGCGACAGTGGAATGCCCGGCGCCGTGGGCGTCGGCGATGCGCTGAAGGGCATCCCCTGCAACTCGCCGAGCGTCTGCATCAGCTTCGCGGTCTTCTGTTCCAGCACATCGAGCTGGCGGCGCAGCGCGAGCGCCTGCCCCCTAAACTCCGCGGCGGCGCCCACGCGCTTGGCTTGGATCGCCTGTAGGCGCCGCAGACGGCAAGAGCCGATGGCCGCCGCGATGGCCGCGGCCTCTGCCCGCGCCCGCACGACCGCGTCGATTGGCGCGGTGCCGGGCTCTCCCTCGCCCTCGGCGTCCAGGAGCGCGTCCCCGGCGTTCACCTCCAGTGCCGCGATCCTGGCGGCGGCATCGCGCTGCTGCCGCATGAGCGACAGTTCTTTGACGGCCCACTTCTCGACGTCGGCCGCCAGTTGATCGGTGGATTTCTCGAACATTCGTTTCCTCTTTCGTTGTCGATCTGCCGGGCCCCGTGGCCCGGAATAGTGCTCATGCCGCCGGTTAGAACCAGTGCCTCTCCGGCACCCAGGGTTCCTCGCCGGGCGCGGGGCGCCGGTCGTCGCGGCACCAGGGATCTCGCGGGCGCGGCGCGTCGACGAATTGGCCGGTGGCCGGTTTCCCCTGGTACGTCGGGCCTTTGGGTACGGCCACCTTCGGCGCGGGCTTGGGCGCCTTTGCGATGGCTGGCTGGGAGACGCCCGCGGGCCTCCCCGTGAACAGCCGGCGTAACTGGTCGTGCAACTTATCGAGTATCTGCATAACTCCACCCGTTGTCTTACTTACTCCTCAACGCGCTGACTAACAAGCGATTGTAAGTGGGCCCAGTGCTGCTCCTTCAACCACGACAGCCCGGCCAGTTCCGCCGCGGCGCGGTTGTACACCCGCAGGTCGAGCGGCTCGTTGCGAATCGAAGGGTCCGCTTTCCATTCGACCTTGCCCGAGGCATGCACGATGCGGGTCTCGGAGCAGAGGCCTTCGAAGTAGGCCCGCTCATAGCCCGTGGGGAAGTGGCAATAGCCGGGTGGAAACTCGCCCGCTCCAAGCGGCGTCAACCGCAGCAGATCGTAGAACTCCTGCTTGGCGTAATGCGTTCCGACGCTCCAGATGCGAATGTCGCCGCGCTTTCGCGCGGCGTCCGTGCCGCTCACGCCGGAGATCAGCTTGAAGGCGTCGTCGTTACCCTTGACCGGAACCACCGTCCGGGGCTGCCGGATCTTGGTCCCCGCCGGCGTCCAGATGGGCTGAGCGTGCCGCGCCGCAAACTCATAGACCCGGCTCGGACAGAAGCCCGTGTCGATGGCCAGCACCAGAATCGGCGTGGTGCCGCCCAGCGCGTGCGGCCAGTTCAGAGCGAGCACTTCCTCGAGCGTGGCCCACGGTCCCGTGGGCGTCATGTCGTTCGGGTCGCCGCGAATCGCGTCGTACCAGATCGACCACGACTCGCGGTTGGGCGCATAGGCGATGGCCTCGAATTCCAGACGGTCGTGCTGCACGTCGACAGCGCCAACCAGCATCAGGGCGCGCTCGGGTATCAGCCCCACCTCGTAATCCTCGCGGCGCGCATAGATCTTCTCCCACACCGGCTGCTGGCCGAGTTCCCGGAACGGCTCGGCCAGAGACGTGTTGATGAAAACTTGCAGTTGCGCGCGGTCGTCTTTCTTCGACAGGAAGTCCAGCACGATCTCGGAGAGCTTCTTCCAGGGCGAGCACAGCTCACTGATGTGGAACCCCGCGATACCGGCGAACGGCGCGGCCGCCTGCCAGTGCCCGGACTCCACCGCCTTCCATCGCTGCACGTCGTTCCAGTGCGCGCCGCACGCCGGGCACTCGTAGTGGGCCGTGGCCGCGCGCCGCTCTTTCGTGGGCAGGTCGTTGTTCCACTTCACATGCGGCCAGGCCAGCACCCTGGCATCGCCACACGCGTGGCAGGGCACCAGGTACCCCCGGTGATCGCTGGCCCGGTACGCTCGCTGAATCCTGCTCTCGCCATCGATGGTCGGTGAGCAGCACAGCAGCGTTTTCCTGTTCCAATACGTCGCCTGGCGCTTCTCGGCCAGGGACAGAGGGTCGCCCTCCGAACCGCTCGACGCCGGGTACTTGTCGATCTCATCACACAGCAGGAACCGGATGGGCAGCGCCGCCAGGTTGCCGGGACTTCCCGCCGCGGCGATGGTCAGATGGCCGCCGGGAAAGCCCTTGTGGTCGAGCGTGTTGGTGGTGCGGCCGAGCCCCGTGACGTCGACGACCTTGTCCCGCAGGCACGCCGTGTCGCGGATCATCGGCGCCAAGCGGATCTTGGAGAAGCGATCCACGTCCGAGTCGCGGGGTAGGATCAGCAGCGTCGGGCCGGGATCGCGGTCGATCACATACGCGAGGGCGTTCAGAATCGCCTCCGTCTTGACCATCTGCGTCGCGCTCATGATGACCACCGTGTGGACGCTCGGATCGGAGAAGGAGTCGAAGATTTCACGCTGGAAGGGCAGCGTGTGCCACTGGCCGGCGGCGGCGCCCGACTCGCTCGACAGAATGCGGCATTGGTCTGCCCATTCGGAGACGGTCATCTTCGGCGGCGGCGCGAAGTTCCGAAACACGTCGCTGATAAGCTCCTGCGTGTTCATGCCTGGCCTCCCGACGCGGCCAGCTCGGTCAGGGACTCGCGCACGGCCTCGTCTACGATCTCCTTGCACCTGGCGGCATCGCTCTCAATTGCGAGCCTCGGAGCCAGCCGGTGCCCAAGCGCCAGCAGCTTGGCTCGGGCATTGAGAATCGCACTTTCCCACGATGGGCGAAACTCGGCCGCGGGATATAGCTCACCGCTCTCGCGGCGGTCCCTGCGCTCGGCGCACTTGGCCTCGGCCATCAGTTTCTTCGTCCGGGCGGCCAGCAAAGTCCGCGGCAGATCGATGCCGGCCGCCGGTTCCAACCGCGACTCCACGCGGTGCGGATACGGCTGGCTCGGGGCGGGCTGTGGCGCCTGCTGCGGCGCCGGCCCGGCGATGGGGCCCGCGCCGACCGGACTCGGCGCTGTCGGTGCGGGTGACGTTGCCCGGCGCGTCGGCCATCCGCCGCCCGACCGGTCCACATGGGCGGCGATCCACGCGAGCGCCGTCTCGACGACGACCAGGCCATCCGGCTCGACGGGCATGCCCGCGCCGACCCACTGGCTCACGCGCGCCGCGCTCACGCCGACGCGCTGCGCCAGCTCGCCCTTCCGAATCGATTCCATTGGCCGATCTCCTCCTTAAGTGGGCTTAAGCCTTAAGGCTTAAATGACTTTTGGGCGCCCCAGTCAGGTTTCTCCCGCACCATATCCACCCGCGGCCGGCACCGGTCAAAGTCAGGTCCCTGAAATCGGGCGCGCCCATCGGACGCCGTCCACGCACCAGCCTTCCACGCGTGGGCCATCGACGCGCGCCCGCCGGCCACGCACACCCACCGGCCACCGAGGGCGCGCCCTGTGACACTTCCCGTGGCCCGCCAACGAGGAGGCATCCTCCTCCGCGCCGTGAGAATCGCTGCATAACCGGTGTCCTGCGTGTCTTCGGTGTCCTGGAACGTCCAAAGCGCGAAAACGCAAAAGTGTCTTGGGTGGTGTTCTGGGACGTCCAATGGTGTGCGGCGGTGTTTTCACAACGTCCTTATATAGGGGGCAAATTCGGTTCTTGAGGAGGACGTAACCTTCTCCTTTTCAAGAATCTTGGGCCTGTGCAATGGACATGGACACACCGTGAACCCACACCACCAAGACACCCAGAACACCATTTTGTGATTCCATTTCGTCGAGAACGAGGAGGTAACGTCCTCCTCAAAAACAAAATTTGGGTCCTTATATAGGAGTGTCCTGGGCGGCGTCGGCACCGTCGCCACCACCGGAGAACTCACGCCACCATTTGGCGTCACCAACAAACACATCGCGAAGCTTGAATCGCTCGGCGCCCACTGTGATGGTGACGGACTCCTTGGGGCGCAGGAAGCCGGCCGCTCGCAGCCGCGCAGGGATACTGGCAGCTTCCTGGCGGTCGCCATATCGGGCGACGTCCTGCGCGAGCCGGTGGGCCCGCACGATGCACTGTGGCACCTCGCCGTAAACTTGGATCAGCCCGCCAGGCCGATGCTCAATCGTTGTCGACGCGTCCGTCATGGCGGCCAGTGCCAGCCTCCATTCGTCGTCGTTCTTGGCGACACGCCCGTCCACGGTCTCGCAGAGCCAGGTGTGCAACCACCGGTACAGCTTGCCGTGGTCCGCGTCCAAGTCGACGTCCTCCCGGAGTTGATGAAGCGCTGGGAGCACGACGTCGTTCCATATCTTCCTTTTGATGAGCGGCAAAGTGCGCCCAATCGCTCCGTAGAGCTCGCGGGAGGTGAGCTCCGGGCTGAAAATCGCCGCAGCGCCGCCTATCGTCACGCACTTGCCCTCAACCGCAAGTTCGTAGGTCGTCTTGCCGTTGTCCTTGATCACGAGCATCTTCTCGATATCGACCTTGAGAACGTCTCGGAGCACAGCGCGTGCGCCGTCCTGCGATGCCCGCGCCTGCTTCTGCTGCTGTTCGATCCGGGCGGCCTCCGCTGCTTCTGCCTCCTTTTTGGCGGCGGCGGTTTGGCGACGCTCCTCCTTCTCGCGCTCGCTCTTGGCGAAGTCGATAGCCTTGCCTACTGTGGTCTCGTAGTAGCCCAGGTGCTTCGCGCGCTGGTGGCCAGGCTTGGCCTTCTGGCGCCTGAAATAGACCAACCAGTCGGTGATTCGCTGCGCGTCGAAGTCGGCCCAGTAGGCAAGGTAGCCGGCCATCTGCATATCGCGCTCGCTGAATGAATCCTCCGGTGCGATTGCCGTGCCGAGGTGCTTCCTCAGATTCCAGATCGGCGACAGCCCGGTAGGGTCCGCTTCTATCAGCATGCGGAACTGTTCTGGGTCGACGGTGGCACGCGGATCGACGATGATGCTGCCGACCCGGGTGGGCGCATCCTCCTGGTGCTCATGCCGGTCTACGACGCCAAGCGTGTCGAGCAGGTCCTCGATCTCGGACGCGTTGTATCGGACGCCGGAGGACAGCTCGACATAGAACCGCGTCTGGACCGGCGCACAGCCCTCCTTCACGCGGATCGTTCCCGCCGGCCGGAGGATGCGCTCCACATCGGAGGTCGCATCGACGGCCATGCCTTTTGCCGCGGCGGCGTCGCGGATCAGGCGTTGGAAGCGGCGCAAGATCGATGCGAACTGATCCCGCTCATGGAACCGCGGGTCCGACCCCGCCTCGAAAGTCAACGGCTCCTTAAACAGCCAATAGAGATGGTATCCGCCGCCGCTGTGCACCGCAGCGGTCGGCACGAATCGCGCCAGCCCGGCGGCATGCAGTATGTCCACCACCTGCTCGATGGACTCAGGATAATTCGCGCTCTTGTGTCCGGGCCCGCGCAGGTCGACGTCGAGCCACACGCCCGGTGCGGCGAACGCGAGACGCCCCTCCTTGCGGCTGAGGCGATGGTGCGCGCCATGGTCGGCATTGGCGAGACACATGCCAACGTAGGCATTGGTCGGGCGGCCCGCGATGAAATCGGCCGCGGCATCGAGGGCGGCGAGCGAGGCCGCCTCGGTACTGGCGCCGCCGAACCAGCGCGACTCGCCGGGCGGGTGCCACACGCAGAGGTAGAGCCGGCCCGGACCCTCGGGCCACAGAATGCGCAAGTACCGCGCGATCTCGGCGCGATCCGCAGTCACCGGCGCGGCGGCCGGCGTCCCCGGAATGGCGATCTGCGCGCTCATGCGGCACCTCCTGTGCACCACACCGTCACCCGTCTGCGGGGCGCTGGACGCCCGAGCACCTCCTCGTATGCCCGGCGCCAGGTGGCCGCTACCGTGGGCGTCGCGGGCCGCTCATAGGCGCCGCCACGGATCAGCACGCGGCGCACCACCGCGACCTCGGCGGCCGCGAGGCGCCGTGGGCCCTCCTCGGCCATCAGCCGCCGATACGCGAGGTCGTCGGCCTCGGGTACGGAGACTCTCAGTAGGGCATCGACATCGCCGCCCATCCGCGATAGAATCAGTGTGATCGTTTCCATGTGTTTTTTGGCGCGCCGGGCACCACCTCGGCGCGCACCCCCTTCCTTAGATTTTTTCGAGCAGACCAATCAACAACCGCGCCTCTTGCCGTGCGGCGATTGTGTCTTGCTGCTGGGCCGCCTGGATCGCCGACTCGACGGTGCGCCGGACGAGCTGCGGGTCGGTCGTGCGGTGCAGGACTACGGGCACGCCGCCCATGTCCATCATTAGCCCAACCTCGATGGCCGGCATGGGCCGCCGGCAGCCGGTGCGCGGTGTCGTCTGCGCCATCGCAGTGGCCTCCTACCGTGTTGTTTTGTCGGGCCGTATCAGGAAGACTTTTAATCGAGCTTTAATCTTGTCGCGAGCACGAGCCCCGCTCCTCGCCAGACTCACCGGATCAACCGGGCATTCGCTCGGTGCACGACAGTGTCGCGCCTTGTTCCAGACGCGCAGAACCACGTTGGCGGCGCCATCGCCCCGCCAACCGCACGCGTGAAGATGCCCCGCGCCCGGCGGGCAATCGCCCGCGACCGCGGCTGGCGAAGGTACGAGAGCATGGCTTGGTATCTCGCATCGCCCAACTCCCGCCTGCCGGCGCCATCGAGCCACGCCTCCACATCCGCGGCTAGGCGCAGGTCGGCCGCGCGCCCGGTCGCACGGAGCGCGGCGAGGTATGCATCGGTGTCGATGCCCGGCGTGGTGAGCACGGCATGCCGCAGGCCCACATCATCGAGGGCGACGATGTGGGCCTGCGGCGCCTGGTGGTCGCGCAGCGCGAGCGTCCGCTGCACCGCCCCGGCCAGGTAGCCCACCGGGTGCGCCGAGGTGTCGAGACCGCGCAGTAGCGACGGCGATGGTCGCCACAGCAGTTCGGCGAGCGTGTCGCGCCGCCGGAGGTCGTGGATGCCCCCGTACGCCCCGACCACGGCGAGGTAGTCCTGGTCGCCGTGCAGGACGGCGAGCCGCGCCACACTGATCCCCCAGTGCTCGGCGGCGGCGACGGGGACGTCCGGTGCCGGCCACACGGGGTCGCTCGCCCCGCAGACCCACTGCGCGCAGCAGGTCGCCAGCCCGAGGTACCACTGGCGCTGGTGGAGGCCCGGGGGGCTCGACAGAGCCCACTCCAGCACCTCGAGCGTGGCGCGCGGGTCGTGGATCTGCAGCACGCCGTCGGCGTATGTGACGACGCGACCGCCCTCCGCGCCCGTGCCGCGCGGTCCGGCGGGAGGGGCGGATGGCGAGGCGGTGGGGGGCATGCCTACGCGACCAGCCGGTCAAGTGCGGCACGCGGGACCAGCAGGCGCCTGCCGATCTTCAGGACGGGGATCTGCCCGTGTTTCGCGGCCTCATAGGCCGCCATGCGGCCAATCCCGAGGCGTCGAGCAGCGTCCGGCCACAGGCGCATCGTGGCCGGTTCGGTCCCGGATTCTCGCGGTTTCTGCTGGCTGCCGCGTTTCTTGTGCGGTTGGGTCGTCTTCATACTGGTAGGTTATGGTATGCTGGTCATCGAGACAAGGTGACTCTTAGATGACGGATCGGACGAAACGCAAGTGACCTCGGAAAACGATCAGAAGGGATGCAGGTGGGCGCGCTTCTCGGACTATGCGTTCGTGGAAGGTCCGTACACCGGCGGCGCCATTGCCCCGGCGCCGGGCGCCACGATTGTCGAGTATAGCCCGTGGGCGCAGCACCGCCTTGCCACGCGCGGTTATGCGAAACAGCCCCACGAGAAGGACGACGCGAAAGGCGAGCCGGCGTACCTCGCGCTCTGGCGACTCGGCCGGCAATTCGAGTCGTGGATCGACAGCCCGGCGACTGAACGTCGTCCCGAACTACAGGCTGCGATTCTCAATTTCGTGCGCGCCAATGGTCTGCTCGGTCTGTTTCACGGTTCCGTGATCCAGGTCGGGCGATCCCCGCGCGACCGCGTGTGGGCCCGGAGCGGCGCGCATTGGTACCCGAACAAGCTGGCCAAGTGGGGAGCCTCACCCGTCTGCTTCGCGATGGCAACCGTCGGGGGTCCTGAAGTCATGGCCGTGCCCTTCTCCGAGATTGCGCAGGACTACTTTGGCCCCCGCATGCCCCGCCGCTTACCAAATCCGACGTCGCAGCAATTCCTGACGCACTACCGCGAGCAGACCGAGCATTTCCTGCTGGGCGCAGCCGCGCTCTCACATGCAATCGACGACCTGCGCCAGGGGCGCACGGAGCTCATGGACCTGCTACGCGCCGATATCAGCCGCAGGTTGAAGCCGGTTCCCGCCGCCGGGAAGGGTGAACCGTCCTATGAAGACGAGCCGATTTATCCGAGTCTGCTCGCTGCGCTCGCCGACATGGCGGCTCGGGACGTGGCGTTGGGTCGATTCTCGCTTAGGGCATGTACCGAGTGCGGGAATGAACTTCGAACGAATTTTCATCGGACAGTCTTCTGTTCCGAGCAATGCAGGTGGAAGGCCGCGCAACGCGCACACCGGCAGAAGGCGGCGCAGCGCGCAGCGAAGCGCTCGGCCACAGGCGGGGGGAAATCGAAATGACGGGTAACATCCAAAAACGCGGAAAGCACTCCTGGCGGCTCAAGTTCGACATCGGCAAGGACGCGGCCGGCAAGCGGCTGTTTGAATTCGTCACGGTCACCGGCAAGCGCGCGGACGCCGAAGCCGAGCTCGCGCGGCGATTGACCGCCGTCAACGCGGGCGCTTATGTGGAGAACTCGAAGATCACGGTGGGCGAGTTTTTTGATCGATGGCTCAGCACCTACGCGGAGGGCGCGGTCAGCGGTAAGACGCTTGAAGGCTACAAGTGCATCATCGAGCAACACATTCGGCCCGCCTTTGGATCGTTGCCGTTGCAGAAGCTCTCGGTCCTGGCGATCCAGACCCACTACGCAAACCTCCTGAGGTGCGGGCGCAAAGATGGCCGCGAGGGAGGGCTGTCGCCAACGACCGTCCTGCACCAGCACCGGCTGTTGAGCGAGGCGCTGCAGATGGCGGTGCAGTGGCAGCTGCTCATCCGCAATCCATGCGACGCCGTGACGCCCCCGAAAACCCGGCCAAGGGAAGTGTCTGTGATCGACGAGCTCGCGACGGCTTGGCTGATCGAGGTCTCCGCGGGAACGCGGCTGTACCTGCCGATCCTGATGACCACGTGCGCCGGCCTCCGGCGCGGGGAAATCCTCGCGGCATCATGGTCGAGCCTCGATGAGCAGCGCGGCACTCTGGGGATCAAACGCGCGCTCTCCGAAACCAAGAAGGACGGCGTCTTCTTCAAGGAGCCGAAATCCAACCGCAGCCGTTCGGTCGCCCTCCCGCCGTTGCTCCTCGAGGCGCTTGCCGTGCACCGCGCCGAGCAAGAGAAGAACCGGGAGATGCTCGGCGACGCGTACGGCGCCAACGATCTGATTTGCTGCCAGCCCGATGGAACGCTATGGAGGCCCAGCGCCTTCACGTCCGCTTACCGCGATCTTGTGCGGCGCCGCGGGCTGACTGGCCCGAACTTCCATGCGTTGCGGCACTCGCACGCGTCTCACCTGCTGAAGGCCGGTGTTGATCTGAAGGAAGTGCAGATGCGGTTGGGACACAGCAAGGCGTCCTTCACGCTCAGCACCTACATGCACCTGCTGCCGGGTGCGGATCAGGAAGCCGCGCGCCGCGTCGATGTCGTGCTTCGAAAAGCCATCGAACAGACCCGCCAATCCAGGATCATGTGAGCCGCAACCCGGAATTTTGGGTGCCAATTGGGTGCCAATTCGCCATTTTCGGCGCAACTGGCAGGCTGGAGCCGTTTTCGGGAATCCCCGTAACTCTTTGAAAACTTAGGGACTGGCGGAGAGGGGGGGATTCGAACCCCCGGTAGAGCTTTTGACCCTACGACGGTTTAGCAAACCGCTGCTTTCGACCACTCAGCCACCTCTCCGTGCCTAAGCGCGCCCGATTTCCGGGCGTTGGGGTCGATGTAACTACATTATACTTCGATTCCCGTCTTGCGTGGGGCGATTGCCACTGGGGTGCACCCCATAGATCGGGCGGAACGCTCATCGGGCGCGCGGCTCAGGAGCCGGCGTGGTCGCGGACCCCAGTGGGACCGGCGGCTTCGACGGTTTCGGACTCGTCAGGGCCGGCTAGTGCCGCCGCTTCGATTACGGCCATCAGTTCGTCGGGCCGGATAGGCTTGGTGACGTATCCATCCATGCCGGCCGCCAGGAAGCGCTCCCGGTCGCCAGCCATGGCGTGGGCCGTCATGGCGACGATTTGGACGTGCCGGCCGGTCCCGCGCTCTTTGTCCCGGATCGCGGCCGTGGCCTGTAAGCCGTCCATGACCGGCATCTGAATATCCATCAGGATCAGGTCGAACCGGCTGCGTTCCCAGGCCTCGACGCCTTCGGCCCCGTCCTTGGCCGTCTCCGCCTCATGCCCCTCCTTCTCAAGCAGCCGCAACGCCAGAGTCCGGTTCACCGCATTGTCTTCGACCAGCAGGATACGGAGGCGCCGTGCGGGTTTGTGCAGCATGTGCTTGGTCACCAGAGGGGCCGCCGCAGGTTCGGCGCCGCGCCCATCCAGCACTCTCGATAGCGTTTCCAGCAGTTCCGGCCGCGTCACCGGTTTGGTTAGATACGCAGCCACGCCCAGTTCGCGGCAGCGGGCCGCGTCGCCGCGAACGCCGCCCGAAGTGAGCATCACCATCGCCAGCGGCCCCAGCTCGGGTGCGCGCTGGATCTCCCCGGCCAGCGCGAAGCCGTCTTGCCCCGGCATGTGGCAATCCGTGATCACGAGGCCGAAGGGCGTCTCGCGGTGGAGCGAGCCGCGCAGCAGGTTGAGCGCCTCCGCGGCCGACCCCACGCAATACGGCGCCGCGCCCGAGAGCGCCAGCGTCCCGGCCAGGATCTCGCGATTGGTGGCGTTGTCGTCGACCACCAGCACGCGCAGCCCGCGCAGGCGCTCGCGGGGCATTTCCACCGGCGCCTTCACCGGCAACTCGCCCAAACCAAAACGCGCCGTGAAGTGGAAGGTGGTTCCCACGCCGGGCTCGCTTTCCAGCCAGATTTCGCCGCCCATCATCGCCACCAGTTGGCGCGAAATCGACAGCCCCAGGCCGGTGCCGCCGAATTGCCGCGTGGTTGAGGTGTCGGCCTGGCTGAAGGCCTCGAAGACCAGCTTCTGCTTCTCCTTCGCAATGCCGATGCCCGTGTCGGATACGGCAAACTCGATCTTGACCCCCTCCGGACCGCGCTCGATGACCTTCACGCGCACGGCGATCTCGCCCCGCTCGGTAAACTTGATGGCATTGCCCACAAGGTTCACCACGATCTGGCGCAGCCGCGTCGGGTCGCCCACGATGCAGTCCGGCGTCGCCGGATCGACGTCCACCAGCATCTCCAACTGCTTTTGTTCGGCGCGTAGCGCCAGCACGCGGACCGTCCGGTCCATCAGTTCCCGCGGGCAGAACGGGACCGGGTCCAGCGCCAGCTTGCCGGCTTCCATCTTGGACAAGTCCAGAACGTCGTCGATCAGCGTCAGCAGCGACTCGGCCGAGTCCTTCACCGTATCCAGGTAGCCGCGCTGCTCGGCGCTGAGCTCGGTATCGAGCGCCAGCTCCGTCATTCCGATCACGCCGTTCATGGGGGTGCGGATCTCGTGGCTCATGTTGGCCAGGAACTCGCTCTTGGTGCGGTTGGCCTGTTGCGCGGCCACTTTGAGGGCGGCTTCCTCGGCGAGTTGCTCTTCGATCACCGCGGTCTGCTCGCGCACCCGGCGCCGCAGTACGCGAATCCAGGTGAGCGCGAGAGCGAGGGCGGCCAGCACCGATCCGAGCACTGCCAGCAGCCGCCCGGCCGTCCACATTGGCGCGGGGCGCATCACCACAATGTCGGCCGGCGTGCGCAGCTCAAGCTTGACCGATTTTGGCGTGTGCTCCAGGAGATGCGCCGCCTCCAGGCCACAGATTCCGGTCAATTGCAGGATACTGTTGGGCCGCAGTTCCTCCGCGGGACTGCCTGGCAGCGTCGCTTGAAACAGGCGCCCGTTGGCCCGCATGACTAACGTCGTCTCGCCGGCCCGCGAGGTCTTATCCACCAGTTCCCCCTCGATCCGGACCAGATCGGCGTTGTGCCGCGTATGGATGCCTTCGCGCAGCGTCACGGGAACCGGCGCCGGCGGCGGCCCCTCACTCAGAATCCGCAGACGCGCGCCTTCCATCTCCGGCGCCAGGTCGCCCGAGACCGCGAAGCCGAGCGCCTCGACGGTGTCGCCCGGCTTGGCGTCGCAGCGCTCATGGTCGCGGATCTTGACGCTGGCCGTGTCGCCCCGAAGGTAGGTCGGCCCGGTCTTGCCGGCCGTCTCCACGACTCCGCGAATCCGGACGCGGCGGCCGAAGTCGACGGAGGGCGAGAACTGCAGCAGATGGCCCGCCGGCAAAAGGGGCAGCCGGTTTTCGTCGGGAGCCGGTTCCACCACTTCGATGAAGCGGTGCGACGGGACCAGAACACAGATGCCCGTGACCTGGCGTTGGGCGTTGAACTGCATGGAGAGAACGCCACGCACCCGGACGCGGCTATCGAGCGGCGGCGGTTCGCCTCCCGCCCGCGTGGCAAGCTCGATGGAGAACCGGCGCGAACCGTATTCCAGCCAGAGCTGATACCCCGTGGAACTGGGTATGGGCTGCGGAAGAGAGTGAACGACGCCTTCCACCTCAACCCAGCCGCAATCGTCGCGGCCGCTATAGAGGCTCTCGAAGGGAACCTTGAGCGGAGCCGGCATGGCGCCTTGTCCCACGCGCCGCAACGAGGCGCCGGCCACGATGGGGGCGAAGTATCCGGGCGCGGAGACCCCGCTGATCTCCACCTCGTCCCCGGCCTCGACCGCTTTCCACTCTCTGTCGCTCGCGGTCCAGCCGACGTACGATCCGCCGGTGCCGTCGTGAACGAACACAATCCGGAACGGCGCGGAAATGTAGACGATGACCGCGTGCAACTCGACCGGGACTCCCCTTTCGGCCTCGCGCATCGGCAAGGCGTGCAGTTGCCGCAAAGAGGTAACCGCCGCGATCGGAGCGGCGTCCCGCGCTGCTTCGGCCACCGGCATGCACACGGCATCGTCCAGGACAATCCGGCCCGATTTCCGCGTCACGAAGCCCCGCACAACGCCGTGCTCGCCCGGTGTCAGGTCCCGGGACGGCACGCCGATCACTTCGATCGAGCCGGAGGAGTCGGTCAGCATCATGCGTTTTCGCGTCCCGTCCCAAGCGAGCGCGCCGCGCAACTCGATCCGTTCCTCGGGCAGTGGACCGGCCCCCAGATCCGTCAGTTCGCGCACCCGGCGCCGGACCGGCTCGCCCGGCGGCGCTCCCGCCAGACGCATCTCCCTTGCCCACGGCATGGTCAGCAGGACCGACGCCAGCCGTCCATTGACGTCGAAATCGGCCTGCGGGACCACGGGGAAACGGACGCGTCCACCGATCATGCGGTCCATGTCCCCTTTGTTGACATCCGTTAGGCGAACCTCTATCAGCTTGCCTCCAATTGACACGCGCGCTATGATCGCCTGGCCCGACTCGTCGAAGTGTTCGCTGCGCAGCACTCCGCTCAACTTCACCAGACGCATCCCCGACCGGCCGGCGAGAATGGCGTCGAGGCTTCCCAGGGGCGCATCGAATACGTGGGTGGTGCCGGTGATCACTAGCTTGGAGACGTTCACAGCCGGGGCCAAGCCGCCTTCCACGGCGCGGCCCTCCAGTTCGACCTCGGAGCCGACCTCGACCGACACCGAAGTCGTCTGCGATTCGATCCGCGCCGCGCCGGTGGGGTCCTCGATGATGGCGGTGTTGCCGGGCAGGTCGAACATTGTGATCCAACCCCTCAGATGCACGTCGACCTGCTGTCCCTCGATGTCTTGCGGAAGCCGCATGAGCGCGCCAACCGATTCGCAAGACGTGACTTGAGCGCGCTTCGCACACCCCGCCCGCAGCCCCAGCAGAAGCACCGGAATCGCGGCGGCGCGCCATCGCCCACCAGGCAGCCAGACAGCCATCGCTTCTCTTATCGGCAGACGATGGCGCAGGATGAACCCGGCAGTTCGGTTACCGCGCAGATGCGGAAACCGCCCCAGCACTTCGCTGGCCGCGAGGCTCCCCCGCTACTCGTCGCCGGGCGGCTCGGGTTGCGGTTGCGGGGGCACCGGGCGCAGCCCGCACCACGTCTCCAACTTGCCGTACAAAAGAAGCACCGCCAGGAAAGCCGCCGCCAGACTCGCCGCGAAGCAGCTCTCCCCAGTGATGGTACGCAGCAGCATGTCGAGAGCCAGGCTAAGCGCTACGCACAAGACCAGGCACACAGTTCCGATAACTGCGTTCCGCCGGAAAAGCGACGGGCCAGGACGTGAATTTCCGTTACTTTGATACACCGTTGGTACGATCATACGGCCTGACGGCTGCCGGGCGATACGCCCAGAGGTCCAAGTCGCAGGCCTATTCGTGTGGCGGTACCCGCACCGGGAATTTGCCTGAGGGCTTGGGCGGCGGACCGCTTCGCCATATCGCCGCCGGGGTCCGTGCTACCATTTTCCACGTGAGGCGGCTGCTACCAATAATGATGGCGCTGGCGTCGGTGCGGATTCTCCCGGCCGCCAGGAATCTGGAAATTTACTCGATCGACGTGGAGGGCGGCCAAGCCACCCTGTTCGTGACCCCGGCCGGCGAGAGCCTGCTGGTTGACACGGGCTGGGCGCGGGCGGACCACCGCGACGCCGGGCGCATCGCCGCCGCGGCCAAAGCGGCAGGCGTGAAGCAGATCGACTACCTGCTGATCACCCACTATCACGCCGACCACGTGGGCGGCGTGCAGGGGCTCGCCAAGAAGATGCCCATCCTGCACTTCGTGGATCACGGCGCGCAGACCGAGACCGGCCACGACGCCGAGGTCCTCTACAACGAGTACCTGGCGTTCCGCGCCAAGGGCCAGCACATCCAGGTGAAACCGGGCGACACCATCCCCATTAAGGGCTTGGACGTGAAGGTGCTTTCCGCCGCGGGCCACACCATTGACGCGCCGCTGGCTGGGGCCGGCGACGCCAACACCGCCTGCCAGGGTTACCAACGCCCGCCCGCCGATACCACCGAGAACGGGCAGTCCGTGGGCGTGCTGATCACGTTCGGCGAGTTCCGCATGGTGGACATGGGCGACCTCACCAGGGACCGCGAATACGACCTGGCGTGTCCGGTGGACAAGGTCGGGCGCGTGGACCTGTACCTGGCCTCGCACCACGGCACGGCGTCGTCGGGCTCGGCGGCGTTCGTGCGGGCGCTCGATCCGCACGTGGCCATCGTGAACAACGGCGCGCGCAAGGGTGGCGATGCGGCCGCCTGGCAAATCATCCACGATACGCGCGGCGTGCTGGACATCTGGCAATTGCACTACGCCATGGGCGCCGACAAGCAGCACAACGCGCCCGACACGTTCATCGCCAATATCGACGAGGCGTGCGAGGCCAAGTGGATCCAGGTGAGCGTGCAGAAGGACGGGTCGTTTCTGGTGGTGAACAGCCGCAACCGGTTCCAGAAGGTCTACACGAAGAAGTAGAGGCGGGGGGCGGTTGTGGGTTGTTGAGGGTGCTTAACCGTGTTGGGGACATCGCGAAGAAATAGTTAGCCACGGATGCACACGGATTCACACCGATTCAAAACAAAACAGCTATCCGTGTGAATCCGTGTGCATCCGTGGCTAAGACTGTCTTTTCCCCAGATCGGTTAGGCACCCCCGCCTGGGCGGCTAACGCGCAAGCCCGCCCAAGCAGGTCAATATGGATGATTCCGGGACAGGCTTTCCCAAAGCGCGGCGGCTTCCTGAACGAGGCCAGTGTAATAGCCGCTTTGCGGTCCTGCCAAGGCGGATTCAAGAGCGCCACGATCCCGGATGCCGAGGGCCCCGCCGAATCTGGCGATCAGTCGAGCGTGAACGGCGATCGCCTCTCCCACGGCCGGGTAGGAGGTCACTGTGCAAGCCGGCGGAGCAGTTCCGGGTGTTGGCTGATGAACTCCTCAACAGCCGCGAGAAACGGCGATGACGGAGGCGATTCCTTGCGCTTTAGGAACTCGACGAACTGCTTGACGGACTCCTCTTCCTCCGGACTTTGTGAACGGATGAGATTGGCAAGGTTCCCGGCGGCCATAGCTGCCTCCATTCGCAGTATGACCCCGTTGAAACGCGGCTCGCGTCCGAGATGGGTATCGTTCGGTGGCAACGGATGGCAGCGGATAGCGCTGCATAGCAATGGCTCGCCGGCACACCGTTTTGCGGAGAGAGCGGGCTCGGATGGCCCTCTGGCAGCCCTTTCCAGGCATCCTCACCGGCGGCTTGCCCGAATTGCCGGCACCCTGCCGTCCAAATTAGCATTGCCGAAAACCCAATTTGGACACTAGTGGTTGTTAACCTGCGGCGGACCCAGAGCGTGCCCCGTCAACCCGACTGGGCGGCTAACGCACGAGGCCGCCCAAGTGGGTTAGCGCTGTGCTCTCCGGGTCCGCCCGTAGGCGTCAAAACAGGCCCGACTGGACTGTGGGCTCGCATTCGCCCCGAACTAAACGGATGCTAAACTGCGGCAATGAGTGAACTCGAGCAGCAACTCACTGACGCCGGTCTGGGGAGGGTAGCATCCAAACTGGCGCTGCTGGCCAGGGAGACCGTTCGCCTCACAGCAGCCAACTACGAAGAAGAACCTACCAGCCGGCTCGGAGGGCGCCCGAATCTTGCCCCTAACCTCACTTGGCCGGAGTGGGACGAGGAGCCCTTAGCGTTTGTCGCGCAACTGGATCTCGCGGCAATACCCAAAATCGCAGGGCTCGATTCGCCGAGGTCAGGCGCTCTCTACTTCTTCCATCGGTTTCTGCGACCCGCCCGTGCCACCAGGGAGCGCATCGGACGCAACCCCGTCACCGGCGCGGTGATCAGGATTCCAGCCAGAAAGGCAGCGAAATCCCAGGTTGCGAAAATCAGCGACCGCCGCAATTTTCGCGTCCTCTACAGCGCCGAGCGTCTCGCCAAACTGCTTCTGCATGGGTTTCCCAATGAACTCGAGGACGGGTATCGCTACGAGGGTATCCGCCTCGAAGCTGGAACGGCCGAGCTTTCGATGCCCTTTCCCAACGACCCGGCTTTGGGGCCGCTCCGCCTGAAGCACAAGGAACAGGAGCAGTACCTGGGTTTCGTCCGTCAACTGATGGAATCGCGCGAGACGATTTCAGACCGCGCTGAAGGCGGTACCGGCGAGCACGCGGTCGGTGGCTACCCTAACTACATCCAGCATGATCCGCGGCTACGGTCCGAGTTGATCGCCACCGGGCTCTATCCTCGCATCGAGGGCCGCGGACGAAATCCCGCTACCGGCGAATCCATCATCTCCAAGGAAGACGAGCCGTTGCTGGAAAAGGCCGAGGCTGCCATGGAGGATTGGCAATCGCTTTTCCTGGTCGATTCGGAGCAATCTGCCGACATCGTTTGGGGCGACATGGGACGCCTCTATTATCTGATTCGCAAGGAAGACTTGCGAAAGCGCGCCTTCGAGAAGGTCTGGATGGAGTTCGATTGCTACTAACCTAGGGTCCGCCCATGGGCGTTAAGACAGGCCCGACTGGACTGTGGGCTCGGATTCGCCGGGCAGACTTGCCGTCTCCCGAGCCGGTTCAGCACATCGCGAACACGGGCTCGCAGCGGTTTCCGAGTCGGCGATTCGCCAGAAGGGCGCGGATGCGTTCCTGGAAGGGCGTTTTTGGGGGAATATGCTCGATCCGCTCGGAACTATCTGATCCGTAGGGGCTTCAGGATCGTTCGGCCGCCCGAAGTTCTGGGTCAGTGTAACGGTAGCGAGAACGGAAGGGATACGAAATGATCAACGGCCACCCTTTTTCATCACCACTGTGGTGTAATGTGATGATAGACGGTGAACATGGCCTCCAAATCTTCGAAGAAGCCTTCGGGCGTTCGAGCCTCGGTCACGTTTGATTCCGAACACTATACACAGCTTCAAAACGTCGCCAAAGAGAAGCGTGTGTCGGTTGCCTGGGTCGTGCGTGATGCCATCGAGCAGTACCTGGTATCGGCAGACCGCACTAAGAATGATCGCCAACGGCGTACGGAGTGAACGATGGCAAAGAAACCTTCCGAAGCGCATCTGCCTGAAGTCCAACTGGAACCATATGGCAACCTGTTTCTCGACCCCGACAATCCTAGGCTTGCGGAACTGAAGCTCACAATAAAGGAGCAGGACCGGATCCTGCAGTGGCTTTGGAAGAACAACGAGGTGTCCGAACTAGTCGACTCGATGCTTGCAGGGGGTTACTGGCCTCACGAGGAACTCTTCGTAAGTAGCGAGGGCGGCAAGTTGGTTGTTATTGAGGGTAACCGGCGGCTTGCCGCGGTGAAGCTTCTGATGGAGCCGCAAACGCGGACACGGCTCAATATCAAAGCCGAATGGAACCCTTCGCAGAAGGTTCTTGATAGTCTGAAAGAGCTGCCCATCATTGTCCGTCCACGAAAGGACATCTGGGACTATATCGGCTTCAAACACCTTAATGGGGCGCAGCCTTGGGATTCTATTGCGAAGGCTCAGTACATCCATCGGGTTCATTCCGTATTTGGCGTGAAACTGGAAGACATCGCGTCAACTCTGGGGGATCGTAACGACACGGTTGTTCGGATGTATCGCGGCTACAAAGTTCTCAAGCAGGCAATGGATGAAGGCGTGTTCGATCCCGAGAACCGGACGAAGCCTAAGTTCGCATTTTCGCACCTGTGGACTGCGCTCACCTACAAAAGCGTTCAGGACTTCCTAGGCATCACTCAGGAGCAGCTCTCGAATGACCAGCCTGTTCCCAAGAAGAACAAACAGAAGTTAGGTGATCTGATGCTGTGGCTCTATGGGAACAAGGAGGAGGGGATCGAGCCACGAGTCAGAAGCCAGAATCCCCACCTCCGAGAGATGGCTGAAGTTTTGGAGAGCCCTCGCGGCTTGCAGTTTCTTCGCTCGGGGCAGCCGCTTGCCGTCGCTCTTGAAGCAGCCAGAGGTGACGCTCGACTATTCCAGGATGCCGTTAGCAAAGCTGAAGGCGAACTGCGCAACGCCGCCAGGTTTGTAGCGACGGGATATTCCGGAGAGCGTGAGCTGCTAGCAACGGCGATGAATATTGAGAAACTGGCAAAGACACTTGCGAATACGATGCGACAGCAAGTGAAGGATTCGGAATGAAGGCCGTTGTTCTCCCTAACATAGGAGACCCGCCAGAAATCCAAGCCGACTGGCTCGAATGGTCCGCCTTAACTGAATCTCAGTTTTTCGTTTCTTGGACCAGCTTTCACGGTGATTTAGCCAAAGCTGGTTCCGATGACGCACTCGAAGAACCCTTAGAGCAAGAAGAAGACGATTTTCTTGAGGACGTCATTAACGAGGTCGACTTCGAAGTGCGTCTGCGAAGAGCTGCCTGCGGAGGCAACACTGGCTGTTATCCTTACGAAACAACGCACGAAGGCATAGCCTACGCTGGCAACGGCAAGGACCTCACGTATCGTTTCCTGCTACTATTGTCCCTCTTTGGAAAAGATGCCGGTCCTCCCGGTACTCATCCGGAACGCTTGTTCGAGGACTTGTCCTCGATTGCTTTACACGAATATCTGGGTGGAGTAAATTCGGTCGGCCTCGACCGTGTAGTCTTCGGGTTTCCGCGGCGTGTGCTTCCAAAACACTTCCCCAATGCCCTTAATGACCTTTGTTCTAGGCTCGGCCAGGGAATTGGGGCTTCGGGCAATAAACCAGAAGACGATCAAAAGGACGCGAAGCTCGATCTGGTCGCGTGGCGTTCGTTTCCGGATGGGCGCCGGGGAAAACTGATCGGCTTCGGCCAGTGCGCAACCGGGGACGACTGGACAGAAAAGGCGTACGAACTGCAACCTAAGAAATGGTGTCAGCTCTGGATGCGGGATGCCGCTTGCATCGACCCGTTTTCGTCGCTCTTCATCCCTCATCGGCCGGGCGAAGAGAAGTGGCTCATTGCGGCGCACTATGCCGGTGTGTTGTTCGACCGTTGCCGAATTTCGTGGCTCGTTCCGAGTCCTGAAGGTGAACTGGCCAAGGATATTCGGGATTGGGTCCAGCACGTTGAGGAGAAAGCGAAGACCCAATGAGGCACCGCTTTCATTCTCTTTGCCCCTATTTCGCGATGTTCCCTGAAAGCTTCGCTGAGAGGTGGATTGAGAGACTCTCTAGACCGGGTGATGTAGTTCTCGATCCATTTTCTGGACGAGGAACCACGCCCTTTCAAGCACTTTTGAGTGGTCGGGAGGCTGTCGGGAGTGACATTAACCCCGTCGCGTTTTGTCTGACACGCGCTAAGACCGGAGCTCCAAATCAAACAGCCGTTAAGCAACGAATCACGTTCCTTGAGAATCGCTTTACTGAGAAACGGTGGGACCCGGAGGCTGCGTCTCTACCCAGGTTCTTTGCTTATGCTTATGCTCCGCGAACGTTGAAACAAATCCTCTATCTGCGGGAAGAACTTAGCTGGCGGAGGTCCAAGGTTGACTGTATGCTGGCTGCCTTGGTTCTCGGCAGCCTTCATGGTGAAAGCAACAGATCGCCATCCTACCTTAGCAATCAGATGCCCCGCACAATCAGTACCAAACCAGAGTATTCTGTTCGCTTCTGGATCAGGCGGGGATTTCGGCCGCCAGAACGAGACATTTTCGAGTTGCTCCGTAAGCAGTTGGCATTTCGGTACGAATCCGACCCTCCAGAGCTACAAGGCGTCACGTTCGAGTCGGACTTTCGAGCACTCCCCAGATTCAGGCCCCTCCGAGATAGACCTCCAAAGCTCGTCGTAACGTCGCCCCCATACCTCGACACGACCAACTTTGAGGAAGACCAGTGGCTGCGTCTGTGGTTTCTGGGGGGTGCCCCGAAACCAACGTACCGAAAGATTTCGAAAGACGACCGGCACGAGAACCCTGACGCATACTGGCGATTGATCGGTGATCTCTGGCGAGTACTCGGCCAGATTCTCGCAAGACGTTCCCACGTGGTCATTCGGATGGGAGGCAAGAAACTCACTCCTGAGCTGGTCGCTTCCGGCTTGACCGCAAACGGCTGTTTTGCGGGCCGGAAGGTCGAACTGATCCACAGTGAAGTGAGCCTACTGAAAAGACGCCAGACTCGATCATTTCGACCGGGAGCTCCAGGAGGCGGCTACGAAGTGGACTGTTGCTTTTCCGTCCTGTGATTCTTCGTGTCGTACGTATCGTACCAACAGCTCAGGATTGCGGCTGTACGAAGTCCACGTCGCGGTTGTGCGGTTACGGACGGGTGCTTAACAGTTGCCCACCGAGGGTGGCTCTCGATTACTCCCCAACAGTCGTTAGCGCCCGCCAAATCGCGCGGCTCCCTCCGGACGCACCGCCCGGAGACAGGCCGCCGGCCGAGGACCCGTGGCCGGGCAAGGACTGAGAAACCCGATGACACAATCTCAATTGCCCCGGCTCGAACTCCATCTGCCCGGCCGGGATTACTGCGCCGGAGCACTTCCGATTGGATCATAGCGTTTGGATTTCCGGCCCGCGCCATCCTCCCAAACCTCGCTCCCACTCCCGGGGACCCTCGCGCCGCCATTCGTGACGTTCAGACGCATCTGCAGTCGAGTAGAACCATGAAGAGGACCATCGCATCGCTTTTCCTCGCCGCTTGCGCCTTCGCCGGAGACCCCGAATGGCCGGGTTTCCGTGGACCCTCCTCCAAGCCTTCCTCCCTCGACTCCAATCTTCCCGGCGCCTGGTCGAAGACGTCCAACATCGAGTGGACCGCAACTCTTCCGGGCCTCGGCTGATCTTCTCCCGTCGTCGCCGGCAGGTACGTCTTCCTCACAACTGTCACTACCGAAGGCTGGCACCACTTACTCTAACGATTACGCCGCCGAGATCTCGAAGCAGGGTCTCAAGGACAAGGAAATCGAGGACCGTCTGAACGCGCGCGATTTCGAGCTGCCGGGCGAAGTCAACCAGTGGCTTGCTCATTGACTCATCCAGTGTTCAGCGGTGCGCGTGACCGGTAACTGAACCCGCAACGGAGCCCGCGGCGAACAGGATACAGTCCGCGCAGCAATGCGGGGTTTCTCCAACTACGACGGCTTGGAAGCTACGGGAAGAGCCGCGTGGTTCAATCTCTCCCCGCCTGCTTCGCAGCTTCCCGTGCGCTCCCGGGCTGGCGCGCCTAAGTCCGGCTGGGCTGATAACCCGGCCTGCACCGCACGCGGAATTTCTTTCCCGGGTCGCTCGCGATCTCCACCCGAATCCGCCGGAATCCCTCGTTCGGATTGGCCGCCGGGTAGTAGGTCACCGTGTAGGAGTTGCTCATGTCCTCGCGGATATCCTCGAAGGCTTCCACCTGCTTCTGCCAGGTGCGCGCCCAGTAGGCCTTGCCCCCGGTGTTGGCCGATAGCCGCCGGAAGACGCCGCTCGAGATGGGGTCCTTGTTCACTTCCGCGGTCGAGATCACGTAAATGGGGATGCCCTCGTTTTCGGCCACCACGCGGACATCGTCCGGCGCCACCATGCTGGCGTTGTCGGGACCGTTGCTGAATACGATTACCACCTTGCGGCCGGGCACCTTGGCGGCGTCGCGCAGGGTCAGCAGCAGGGCATTGTACAGGGCGGTATCGTCACCGGCCACGGCGTTGCGCAGGCCCGCGATGGCTTCGCGGTGTTCGTGAGTGAGCTTGGCGGCGCGCGAAAGGTTGCGGCTGAAGGTGTACACGGCTACGGAGTCGGCGCGGTCCAGGCCGCGCAGAAAATCGTCGATGGCGTCCTCGGCGTACACGAAGCTCTTGTACATGAAATTGCTGGTGTCGAAGAGCACGAAGACGTTAGTGCCTACGAAGGCGTCGGGGCGGTCCATGCCCGGCAGGGTGTCCACGGCAGCGCCGGTCAGCGGGCGCATGGAGCCGTCGGCTTCAATGGCGAGCGGAGCGCCGGCACCGGCCGCGAAGGTGGAAATCCGCTGCGGAATGCCATCCTCGAAGATGCGGAAATCGGTGGGTTTGAGCCCGTCGATGTAGTGGTTCTTGCTGTCCGTCACCTGGAAGCTCAGAACCACCATGTCCACCTTCACCCGGTACACCGGGCGTTCCTGGGCGCGCAGCAACAACCCTCCGGCCGCCGCGCCAATGAATCCTCGTCGTGACAGTGTCATCGTAGTCTACCCGCCATCCCCTATTCGAGTCCGCCGTTCCGTTCGCCCGCCGCCGCCGCGCGCTGCCCGCCACGTACGCCCGCGCCCACCGAGCGCAAGGCATCGAGGACCGCCGGCCAATCCTCCAGGTGCGAAGCGAATATCTGCTCCGCCACCATCCCGGTCCACTCGGGAATCTTCACGTTGAGCGCGGATGGCGGCAGGTTGATTTCGTCCGCCAAGGCGACCCAGTAAAGCGTATTGGATTCCCAACTCTCCGCCAGGATGCGGCTGGAGTAGCCCATGAGCGCGGGGAAGGTCCGCAGGTTGAGCAACTCGGGCTGGTAGGAATTGGCCAGCGTCGGTTTGGGCGTGCCAAAAGTCCGCGAGATGGCGGCGTAACTGGCCGCCTCCGGTTGGTCCTGGGCGATTTGCCGCAACTCCGCCAGCAGCGGAGAGCGCGGAGCGGCGGCGCCGGCCGCCATATCGCGCGCCAGCGAGAACAGCTCGGACGGCGTCAGCAGGCCATCGGCCGCGGCCACGTCCCCGGCTTCCAGCAAACTTCGCACCCTGGCGGTGCGCGCCGGCGACGCCTGCGCTTCCACGGCGGCCACTACGCCAGTGCGTACCCGCGCGTCCAGAGCCGCTTCCGCCAGCAGTTCGCGCCCGTAGCGCAAGTGCAGCGCCACCCAGCGCACCTGGACGGGCGTCGCCTTCCACCAGCGCGGCACCTTGGCTGAGATGACCATCTGCGGAACCAGGTCGGTCCAGATCAGCGCCTGGGTGTGGGACGGGATCAGGAAATTCTGCTCGGCTTCGGCCAGCGCGTAGGGCAGTGTGGCAAGCGACCCCACCAGGCGCCCGCCGCCGTTCGAGGGCCAGCCGGTGCCGTAGGGCTCCGTAGCCAGCCAGGTGCGCGGCTGCGCATCGCCGCCGATGAAATCGTGGCTGCGCACGAACAGCGGATTGGTGTACAGAATCTGCGCTCCCGGTGGCGCATAGTAGGCATAGCTGAAGGCCAGCAGGGTGTCGCGCAGCACCGGCGCCAACAGCCCGGTAAGTTCCTTGAGCCTGGCGGCGTCGCCCGCGGCTCTCTCGATGGAAGCTTTGAGGTTCAGCCTCCGCTCTTCGTCCAGGCGCCTGTCGGTCCAAAAGCCGAAGCCCATGGCGTTCTTCTCGATGGTGCTGAGCGGCGGCCGGGGAATCCGGAACTCGCTCAAACGGGCGATCAGCTTGTTCACCTGGGCGGGCGGCAGTTTCTGGGCGCCCTCCAGGTGGCCGGCCAGTTGCAGAAGCGTGTCGAGCGGGACAATGCGCTGCGCGTCCAGAATGCGCTCCATGTCCGCGCGCATCAGGTCGTGAGTGTCCGTGTCGGAAGATGCCACGCCCGTCAGCAAATCCACCATGCGGTCCTGGGCTGCCGCCGCGGGCACCTCGGCGCCCAGCAGCAGGTTGAGGCCGGTGTGCGCCGCGCTGAAGCAATCGCGGCCATTCTTGACTGGTGCGAAGGCGGTGGAGATACCCAGGAAAGCCCCGTCCGCCTTGTCCTCGCCGATGGCGCCCTCGCGCACCAGAATCTGCCACAGGCTCACCAGTGCCTGAAACGTGCCGGCGATTTCGGCGCGCTCGCCCCCATCGCGCAAATGGGCGATGGCGTCGGCGGTATCCAGGTACTGTACGATGGTCTTGTCGCCGATGCGCCGCGATTCGGCGAACACCGGGTACTGGCTGCCATAGGCTCGAAAGCTGTGCAAGAGGCGTTCCACGGTGGCCGCGCCTAGCGGCACGGGGCGATTGCGGTCGATGTCACTTGCCGCCATGAAGATCTTCAGCGGTTCGTTCTCCACCTGCTTGCGGCAAAGGGCGAAGAGCGCCTCGATGACGTCGTCGGGCTCTTTCCAGTTGGCGGCCTGTCTGGCCAGGCGGCTGTCGTACTTGCCCTGGGTGTCCCTGGCGAACATGCCCTTCCAAACTTCCAGGCCGCCCGGAAGGTGCGGTTTGCCGCCGGAGACCTGCAACCGCGTGGTGAGCAGCATCATGTCGGTGTTGGAGCGGAACACCGGCCGCGCCGGGCCGGGACTGGTCACGCGGCCACGCAGCGCCAGGTAGAAACGCTTCAGACGCGCCGGGTCCGTGAGGTAATCGCGCACCGGACCGCGCATGCGCGCCAGGGCGTCGTAAAGGCTACATAGCCAGCCGTCGTCCTTGGTTACCAGCTTGTCCAGAAACTCCGCGCCATGCGATGGCGGCGCGCCCACCATCTCCGTCCAGACCGCGGCGGTGCGCGCCCCGCCGGGAACCGCTACCGCGCCGTCGCGGATCTCGAACATGCCGCCGAAGAAATCCAAAACGTGCGAGAAGGCCTTCCAGTGGGTATACGTGCCGGCCTTGCGCAGGGCCTCGGCGGTTTCCGGGTCGAGCTTGGAGAAGCCCAGGTAGAGGCGGCAGGTGGCCGGGTCGGAGATGAAGTTCCCGATGAAGTCGGGGGCGTTCCTGGCTCCGGACGTCCAGTAGTCGGGGCCGAACAGCACGGGCACGACGGTCGGGTGGAAGTCGTAAGTGAAGGGGCGGTTGGTGCGCAAGGCTTCCTCGAGCTGGTTCAAGGGGAAGCCGGAATCGGTGGTCAGAAACGCGCGGGCGGCGTTGACGGTTTCGAGCACCACTTCCGAACCGCAGCCGCCGCGCATGCGGAAGCCCAGAATGCGGAGCAGGTCGCCAACCACGGGCGCGTCGCAGGCGGGCACCGCGATCACTTTCCCGTCGCCTGCCAGGCTCTCCAGCTCGCGGGCCTGCGAAAGGTAGCGGTGTACCAGCTTCAGATACTCGGTCTGTTCCAGCGCCTCGTTGCTCTGCGACGCCGAGAAACCGCCGGTCACCACGTTGCGCGCCAGGGCGGGCAGGACGTCCTCCGGCCGGTCGTTGTAGGAAATCGCCGCCATGCGCGCGAACGGCCGCAGCGGGCCCGGGATGGTGGCGGTGGGCCCGGATGGCGCGGCTGTCGAGGCAGTGCCGTGGGTCGTGTCGCGGCCGCTGGCCAGGAGATCGAGAACCGCGAGACGGTGTGCCACGTCCGCCGCACCGGCGTTATCTCCCGCCCGCTTTCGGGCATCCGCCAGCCGGATGTAAACTTCTCGCGCCGCCGGGTCGCCACGGCGGTCCAGGTACTCCGCATAGGCGGCCAGGGCCGGCGGGCTGTTATTCTCGGCCGCGCGGGCGAGCGAGGCGCGGTCCGCGGAAGCCTCCGCCAACTGCCCCCAAAGGGCCGCAGGAGTGATCCCCAGGAGTAACCCGACAGCAAGTGCGAACGGCTTCATGACGACCTCCCCGGTCCGGTGCATGGCGCGATTGCGTACAGTCTTTGGGGAGATTCTAATCAAACGCAACTTAGAACGCAACCGGGAGCCGGAAGCGGATGAACGGCTCCGAACAGCCGATTCGCGGGCGGCGCGCCATGCGCATCACCGCAACAGCCGCAATTTCGAGCCCAGCCGTACCCACGGCGACCGCAACAGGCGGTCCCACTGCTCCATCAGCTCGCGGGTAGCGTCCATGCCGAGCGCGAATTCGCCCTTGCGGGCGGCCAGCGGCAGGGACCAGGGGCCATCGCGGAAAATTCCGAACTCCGGGCACTCTTCCCCGTAGATCCGCAATTCGCCGAATCCCGCGCCCGCGAGCATTCGCTTGAGGTCGCTTTCCGAGAACAACCGCATTTCCAGCGTGGCGCCGGGGCCGCCGTGGAAGACCAGGTCCTCATGGACCTCGACCTTGCCTTCCGGCGTGCGGTTTACCAAAACGTGCCGTTCGCCCAGCGGCACGATGGCGAACTGGTGCAGTTTCGGAAAGTGCTCGATGGTGCTCTGCTCCAGCGAATAGGGCACGGTGAAGACGAACACGCCGCCCGGCCGCAACAGCCGGTACACGTTGGCAAAGGCCGCTTCGGCGGGCGGCGCCACGTGCTCGAACACTTCGCTCGAGACCACGAAATCGTAGCGGCCGAATTCGGCCTCCGGCGGATGGGCAATGTCCAGGCGCGGCTCGCGGTGGAAGAACGTGTTATGGTAGCCGAGCTTGTCAGCCAGGCGGAGGGCGTAGAGATCGGAATCGCCGATGCCGAGGCCGCGCAGGCTCTTGATGCGGGGAAACGCGGAGAGCGGCAGGTTGGCGGCGAACAGCTCCCGCGACAACGCCCGCAGCAGATCGCGCGTGCGCACATTGGAGCCGCAGCGCGAACAGGTGGGATCCTCGGGGTCCCGGTCCCGCTCCGGCGGCCGGCCGCGCTGGCCGCAAACATTACAGGTGAATTGCGTGTTCGATACTCCCGTCCCTGCAATGATAGAACGATTCGCGGGGGCGGCGCGTGACGCGAGTTCTCGGCGCCTCCGGAACGGCATCGGCGCCACGGGCAGCAGGTATGTCATGGGCAACACCAGGATCGGCCTCGCGAGAAGAGAATCGTTGGCGAGGGTGTGATCCGACGCTTCGCACACGGTGCGGAGGCCGAAGAACTGGATGACCGCCATGATGGCTCACCGCCAGGCCAACTTCCACCGCGAGGGCGGATTAAGGGCGAGCACGGGGAGACCAGGCGGGGGCTGGGGTTCGGCGCGGGCCGCCTCGGGCGACACACCGCCGCGAGTGACCGGGTTGCTTTAGGGAATAAGTCCTCCCGTCCGCTTGCGCAATCCACTCTGCAAGCCGGGCCTGGGTCATTGCCTATCGCGCCTACCGCCCCTCGTCGCCCTTGCGCTTAATCTTGATATCCAGCCTCTTAATCTTCTGGTTCAGCGTGGATAGCGGCACGTGCAGGCTCTCGGCGGCCTCGGTCTGGCTCCAGTTGCATTGCTCCAGCCGCTCCAGGATTTGCCGCCGCTCGAAATCGTTGACGATCTCGAACAGCGACGCGTCCGCCGGCAGCGCGCCGCCTTCCTTGCGGTGCAGGCGCACGCCGTTGGCCTGCAGCAGCGGGTCGGGTAGGACCTCCAGCGGCACGGACGAGTCATTGGCCAGCACCACGGCGCGCTCCACTACGTTTTCCAATTCGCGCACGTTGCCGGGCCAGTTGTGCTCCATCAGCACCTGCAGCGCCTCCGGCTGGAAGCGCAGGGTCGATTCGCCCGTAGCCGTCAGGAATTTATTGTTCTGCCTGCAATAGTAAGTGAAGAAATGGTCGACCAGGAGCGGGATATCTTCCCTCCGCTCGCGCAAGGGCGGCATGGCTATGTTGATCACGTTCAGGCGGTAATAGAGATCCTCGCGGAACTTACCGTCCTTCACAAGCTGGTATAAGTCGGCGTTGGTGGCCGCTAGAATGCGCACGTCCACTTTGACGACGTCGGTCGCGCCCAGCGGCGTGAATTCCTTCTCCTGGATCACGCGGAGCAGCTTGATCTGCGTCTCCGGCCCCAAGGTGCCCACCTCGTCGAAGAAAATGGTGCCGTGGTCGGCGACTTCGAAGTACCCCTTCTTCGACTGGACGGCGCTGGTGAAGGCCCCGCGCACGTGCCCGAACAGCGTCGATTCCAGCAGGTCCGGCGGCAGCGAGCCGCTGTTGACGGCCACGAACATCTGCTCCGCTCGCGGAGAGTTGGCGTGAATCGCCTTGGCCACCAGTTCCTTGCCGGTGCCGGTCTCGCCGGTGATGAGAATGGTGCTGCGCGCCTCGGCCACCTGCCCCACCAGGTCCAGCATGCGCACCATGCGCTCGCTCTTGCCGATGATGTTGGGGAAGCTGTAGCGCTGTTTGAGGGCGCGCTTGAGCTGGGTGTTCTCGCTCTCCAGGCGCCGCCCCACGATCATGCGGTCGATCTCGATGATCAGCTTCTCGTTGTCCCAGGGCTTCGAGAAGTAGTCGTTGGCGCCCAGCTTGAGCGCGTGAACGGCGGCTTCCACGCTCCCATAGGCCGTGATCATGAAGATGGGCGTTTCGCGGTCGCGCTGGCGGACGCGCTCGATCACCTCCATACCCGAAAGGTCGGGCATCATGAGGTCCAGCAGCACCAGGTCGTAGGCGCGCTCTTCCATCTTGCGCAGGCCTTCGGTGCCGTTCTCGGCCAGTTCGGCGGAGTAGCCCTCGCTGGTCAACAGCAACTCGAGCCCTTCGCGGATATCTACTTCATCGTCGACTACCAGAATGTTGCCCTTAATGGGCGAGGGTTGCGATGAGATCATTTACCGGCTTCCTCGGCGCGGAGAACGGCAAATCGATGTGGAACCGGGCGCCGCCGCCCGGCCGGTTGGTAACTTCGATGAAACCGCCATGCTCTTGAATGATACCGTAGGTCACCGACAACCCGAGGCCCGTACCCTTGCGGGCGCCCTTGGTGGTGAAGAACGGATCGTAGACGCGGTGCAGGTTCTCGGGAGCGATTCCGGTGCCCGTGTCGGCCACTTCCACGCGCGCGCCTGCGGCTTCCGGCCAGGTGCGCACTTCCAGCGTGCCGCCGCCCGGCATGGCGTCGCGGGCGTTGAGGAACAGGTTCAGGAACACCTGCTGCAACTTGCCGCCGTTGCCGTGAATGGTGCGCAATTCCGGATCGAGTTCGGTCTTGATCCGGATGCCGGTCTTCGTCAACTGGTGTTCCAGGAGGCTGAGCGTTTCCTGAATCACGCGGTTGAGGTTGACTTCGCCGAAAGACGTGGTGGAGGTGCGCGAGAAGTTCAGCAGCGAGTTGACGATCTCGCTGGCGCGGAAGGTCTGTTTGGCGATCTTGTCGAGGATCATGGATTTCTGCGAATCCTCGGCCACCTGCTTGGCCAGCATCTGGGCGTAGGTGGAGATCACCGCCAGCGGAGTATTCACCTCGTGCGCCACGCCCGCCGCCAGCAGGCCAATGCTGCTCAACTTGTCGGCCTGCACCAGGCGCTGCTCCAGTTCCGCGCGGTCGGTTACGTCGTCGAAAATAATCAGCCGCCCGATCTGCTCCTGGTCCTTGGACACCAGCGGGGCGATGGCGATATTCAGGGTGGATTCGCGGAAGCGTCCTTCGGCCGGCGGCGCCGAGCCCCCGCCGTTGCCGTTACCGTCCCCATTGCCACCGTCCGCGCCCGCCGCCGTCTGGCGCAGCACGAATTTGTAGATATGGTGGATGCCGGTTTCGCCGCGCACGCGGTCGAACTGTTCGCACAGATCGGCCGGGAAAATGTCGCCCAGGACGCGGCCCACGGCGCGGTCGCGCGGTACGCCGGTCAACTGCTCGATCTGGGAATTCCAGCTTTCCACGCGGTCATCCAGATCCGCCGCCAGGATGCCCACGTTGATAGACTCGACGATGTTCTCGCTAAATTCCTTTAACCGTTCGTACTCCTCCACCTTGAGCTGCAGCGAGCGGTACAGGGTGGCGTTCTCGATGGCGATGGCCACGTAGCCGGTGAGGGTGATCAGTAACTCCACGTCCACGCTCGACAGGTAGTCGCCGTCGGCCGTGCGGCTGACACCCAGGAACGCGATGGTGCGGCCGCGCACCGTGCAGGGCAGGTAGTAGGTCAGGTCCAAATCGGCGATGGCGGCTTTCACCGTGGCGGGCCAGGCGCGCGACACGGCATCCAGGTGATGGCGGGTGCGCTCGAAGAACAGATAACCTTCGGTTCGCGGCCAGTTCAGAAACGTGAGGTCCAGGAAATCCGCTTCGCCCGGCCCCAGGCGCGGGTTGGCCCCCATGGCCTTCTTAAGCTGAAACCGGCTGCCCTCCTGGTCTTCGGCCAGGAAGAAGGCCACGTGCCGTATGCCCAGGGTTTCTATCAGCCGCTCGCCGGCGGCCGAGAGCATGGTGTCCAGGTCGGTCTCGGCGCCCAGTTCGCGGGCGAACTCCACCAGCGTGCGGCGGTAGTCGTAGCGGTCCTGGTAGAAATGGCGGTCCAGCCATTCCTGCGCCCAGGCGCGCACCGGTTGCAGCAGGAAGGCGGCGATCAGCATGATGCACACCACCGCGCTCAGGGGCAGATCCTGGAAAGAAACGTGAACCACGCTGGCCAGAGTGAAGATGATTCCGTAGAACCCAGCCAGCACGCATAGCGTAGCCAGCGTGTAGGCGTAACCGCGGCGGAACAGGATGTCCACGTCCATCAGGCGGTAGCGCACGATGGCATAAGCCAGAGTTAGCGGCACCAGCACCATGGAGAGCACCATCAGCTTCAGGTACTCGGCCGGCAGCGTTCCGAACCCGGAGTAGGGCAGCACGTAGAACAGGCCGCAAGGCAGGAAGCCGCAGATGGTGCCGTTGCGCAGCCATTTCAACTGCTGCCGCACCAGGGTATCCTCGGTTCGCCGGTATTGCATGCCCAGTACGAAGGCGCCCACGCCGTAGGGGGCCGCGGCCAGAATGCCGCCCGCGCGGTCCAGCAGCCAGCGCACTTCCACCAGCGAACCCTCCGCGGCGTGCAGGGTGCCGGTGGCGAACGCCAGGTATGCCAGAAACAGCAGGCCGCCGGGGAAGTAGATCAGCGCCGCGGGCAGGAACTTCCCGAACTTCCCCACCGGTTCCGGGAAAATCAGGCAGAAGTGCAGAAACAAGGCCGGAGCCAACAGGCTGGCAGCCACGTTGCAGAAATAAACCGCCTTGTCGAAGGCGTTGAGCTGTCCGGTGTAATGGAAGCAGAAGAAGACGAAAGACGCCAGGCAAAGAAAGTAGAAATGGCGGGCCCGCTGTGCGCTGCCGCGCCGGAAATAGACGAACAGGCCGATCACCAGGTAGGCCGCGCCCACAATGTACTGGTAGCTGACCGCCCGGTCGAAGGGAACTTCGCCCACGATCAGGTTGGCGTCAAATTCCACATCCCGTTGAAAAAGGCGGTAATCGGCCTTACCCCAAGCCTTGATGGAGGCCAGCACGCGGGCGACGTCCGTCTCTTTTTCGATTTTGACGTTGTTGATGCTCGCCAGCCGGTCGCCGGCGTGAATGCCGGCATTGGCTCCGGGGCTTCCCGCGGGGACTTCCAGCGCAACCACGCCTCCCGGACGGTTCACCCAGACCACCCCATCGTCGGGCAGCCGGAACCGCTGGTATTCCTTGAAGTTTATGACCGCGCCGACAGTGGCTGCGAGGGTCACAATCGTCAAGATGGCCGTGGACAGTTGGAACTTCAGTTCCTGTAGCATGGCAGCCGCCAACGCACACTAGCGAGACAATAATCCTCCCACGCGCATGCACGTTTCATGCCGCTGAAGAGCGAACCGTTACTAAATGGAAAACTCAATCTGAATCTGCGGTTTGCCAAGAGGCGGCCAAATCCAATCCGATATTCGGGAGAATCTGGCTACGCTTCCGTGTATCCGGCTGGGTCCATCTGACCCACTCAGGCACTCATAGTCGCCGAGTACTGTCCGGTTTCGTACCAACGGGTGGGACACCGGGTACCGGTCCTGTAACCCAAGAATCATGGAAATGCCAGCAAATACTGTATAATATGTGAGATGCGAACCCGCGACCTTGCGGGTCCCGCCAACATCACATAAGGACTACGATGCGAACGGCGATACTTCCTGCCATTCTAGCGCTGGCTGCCCTCTCTGCCTACCCGGCTCTGGGTCAGAAGAACAAGAAGGCCGCTCCGGCCGCCGCCGACGAGACGGCCAACAAGGCCGAGAGCGCCGATGCCGGCCAGGATTACGTGATCGGGGCCGAAGACGTACTCAGCATTTCAGTCTACGACCAGCCTCAATTCAATATCTTGAACCAGTCCGTGCGCCCCGACGGGATCATCTCCATGCCGCTGGTTGGGGAGGTGAAAGCCGAGGGCAAGACTCCCCGGGCGCTGGAAGCGGAGATCGCCAAGATTCTATCCGAACAGTATCTACGCACGGTCCCCCGGGTAATGATAACCATCAACACAGTCAAGAGCCGGTATTTCATGATCGAGGGTGGTGTCAACAAGCCTGGAAGGTACGATCTTCTGGTCCCTACTACCATTATTCAGGCCCTGGTCAACGCCGGCGGCTTTCACGAGTTCGCCAATACCAAAAAGATCAACCTGTTACGCGACGGGAAGGTGATTGTGGTGTTCAATTTCAATGACGCGATCAAAGGCAAGCACCCGGAAAAAAACATTTATTTGAAGCACGGCGACTTGATCGCCGTCAAGGAATAGGAAAACCGGCCGAGGAGGATTTTGGAGGTCTATGAGCTCGCCCCTGAACAGTTTCGTCAGCGTTTCCCGGCGGCCGCCCGATGTCGAGGATTACATCGATATGGTGCGGCGCTACCGGTCCTGGATCATCGGGCCGATGTTCCTCGGGCTGGTCGTCTCCACCGTGGTCGCGTTCTATTGGGACGACACTTTCGTTTCGCGCGCCACCATGCGCATCACCCCACAGGTGGTCTCCGAGCGGCTGATTCAGAACACCGGATCCACGCAACTCAGCCAGCGGCTGGAGCAGATCACTACCTCCATTCTGAGCCACACCAACCTGATCAGCCTCATCACCGATCCACAGCTGAATCTCTACGTCAAGGATCGCGCCAAGGGCAAGGCCTTGGAGGACGTGGCCTCGGGCATGGCGAGAGACGTCAAGATTACCCCCGGTGCGCCCGTCGATAGCGGCAGCGGCCGCGTGGCGTCGGCTTTCCGCATAGAATTCTCCTACACCGACCGGTTCAAGGCCCAAAAGGTGGTGAACCGGCTGGTGTCCATGTACGAGGAGCAAAACTCGCGGGAACAGCGCATGCAGGCCAGGACCACCAGCAGTTTTCTCAACGAGCAACTCAAGCAGGCGCAGGAGAAGTTGGCCGCGGCCGAGGCGGCCATCACCAAGTTCACCGTGGAAAACCGCGGCCACTTGCCGCAGGAACTGCAAAGCAACATCTCGCAGTTGCAGGGCTTGCGCATGCAGATCAACCAGGCCAACGACCAGATCGGCGCCAATACCACGCAGAAGATCTTCTTCGAGGCCAACCTCAAGAACCTGATGACCCAGGAAAAATCGCTCAGGGACAACCTGGAAACCACCGTGTCGGGACCGGGCGCCTCCTCGAGCGATCAGGCAAACAAGTGGCGGACGAGCATTCAGGATCTCACTATCAGGCTGGAAGCGGCCCGCAAACAATACCAGGACAGCATGCCGGAGGTCCAGACTCTGCAGGCGCAACTGGATTTCGCCCAGAAGGAGCTCGATAAGCAGGAGAAGGAAGATGCCGACCGCGCCGCGCAAAACCCCGGAGGCGCCATCCGCGTGAGGAACCCCCAGGCGGCCGAGCGGCTGGAAACAGTCCGCGGAGAGATCGCCATGGTCCGCAGCCAGATCGCTCAGGCGGACATCATTATCCAGAACAAGAACAAACAAATCGAAGACTTGACCCGCGAAATGGGGGTAGTTCAACGATCGGTGGATGCCAGCGGATTGAACTCCCAGGACTACAACCGCCTGTCGCACGAACGGGACATGGCCCAGTTGGAAGTGCAGGACCTGAGCAAGAAGCAGTCAGCCTCGGCCACCCAGGAGAGTCTGGAAGAGCACCAGGCCGGTGAGAAACTGGAAACCCTCGATATGGCCTCCCTCCCGGAAACGCCCACCGAGCCGAAACGCGAAATTTGGGCCGCCGCCGGCACCGTGTTCGGTCTGATGTTGGGACTGGTCATGGCGGGCGCCAAGGAAATGAAGAATACCTCGCTCAAGAACCTGAAGGACGTCCGCGCTTACACCAACCTACCCATTCTGAGCAGCATTCCTCTATTGGAAAATGCCCTGCTATTGCGGCGCAAGCGGCGTCTGTTCTGGCTGGCGTGGACCAGCGCCTTCATCGTCGGGTTGGTTTGCATCAGCGCATCCATGTATTACCACTTCGTCCTCAGGGCGTGAGATGGACCTGCAACCGGAGGCCGGATTTGGTGGCCTGTACCAAACTGGAGATTGAATGAGTCGAGTACACGATGCATTACGGCGCGCCGAACAAGGATCTCCGTTCCCGGACGGCGATTCCCCGGCGCCTCAAGTCGGAGAGATTCGCGGGCCCGATTACCTGCCAGTGAATGGCAGCGGGGCGGTAATTGCGACCTCGCGCCTGAATCTTACGCCGTCGATATTGGCCGAGGTCTCGATCGTGCCCTTCCAGCCCGCGCCCGAATCGCACCTCCTGGATCTCAATAACTCCCACGAGACTCCGGCCGAGGAATTCCGCACGCTGCGCACCCGCTTGAATCACCTGCAAACCTTGCAGCCCCTGCACACCGTGGTGGTGACCAGCCCCTCGCCGGCCGAGGGCAAGACCTTCTCCGCCGTCAATCTGGCGCTGGCCCAGGCGCAGATCGCCGAGAGCTCCGTCCTGCTGGGCGACTTCGACTTGCGCCGGCCGATTATCCACAACCTCTTCCAGATCGACCGCACCCCCGGCCTTTCGGACTTCCTCACCGGACGCTGCACCTTCCAGCAGGCGCTGCGCAAGGTGGAAGGAATGAGCCTCTACCTGCTGCCCGCCGGTTCGCTGGTGAAGAACCCGCTCGAATTGCTGAATACGCGCCAGGCCAAGGCGCTGTTCGAGGAGCTGCCCCATATTTTCAACTGGGCCATCTTCGACACTCCCCCGCTGCTGTTCTCGGCCGACGCCAACCTGCTGGCGACGCTCGCCGACGGCACCGTCCTGGTGGTGAAGATCGGTTCCACCACGTTCGACAACGTGCAGCGCGCCATGCAGTCGCTGTGCGAGAACAACGTGCTCGGCATCGTCGCCAACGGCGCCCGCGCCTCGGAACTGTACAGCAAGTACACCTACTACTATTCCAGGTCGGAATAGCCGGTCTTATGTGGGGCAGGCTTTCAGCCTGCGGCGGTTTTTCAACCCGCCCGGCGAGCGGAGCTCGCCTGTGCGGGGAATCCGCCGCTACCACGCATCCCCCCAAGCCGCTGCCCGCGCCGCGCGAAACCCCTCGCGGTCATGCCGCGACACGCGCTCGGCGCCGGTTCCCCCGGCCCGGCAAACTTCCAGAACCACCAGCCCGGAGCGGTGCTCCGGCCTCCGGATAATGCGCCCGCGCGCCAGCGCAACGGGTTCCCGTCCCAGCGCCACGTAGCTGAACTTCTCATCTTCGAAACCTAGGCCGCCATCCTTCACGCGGCGATGCAGGCTGCTGCGCTCCACGCGTGCCGCGAAGTGGCACCAGTCGGGGGCGGCCAGCGGGCAGGGCGTCTCGGCTGGGCACGGGGCCATCATGCGGGCTCCCTGTCCCAGTAACTGGCCGCGGATTTCGCGGATGCGTGCGAACCCCGCCGGCGTACCGGGCTCGATGGCCACCAGCGCCACGCGCGCCGCGCGCCACAAACGCGCCGCCACACTCGGCGGGAGTTCGTTCAGGGAGTAGGCCGCCAGCACCAGGTCGTGCGGCGGAAAGTCCTCCAGGCGGGCCGCGTCATCCATGCGCAACGCCGCGCCGGGGAGGCATTCGCGGGCCGCATCGGCGAAGGCGCCATCGCGCTCCAGCATGGTAACGGAGGCTTCCGGGAACCAGTGGCGGACGGCGAGCGATGCCGCGCCGGTCCCCGCGCCCACGTCCAGCACGCTCGCGATCGCCCGCGCCCCGAGGCGCCCGCGCACTTCTTCCAGCACCCGCCACGCCGCCGCATAGGTGGCCGGCATGCGCGTCACCATGTAGGCGGCCGTGCGTTCGGCGGGGGCCAACCGCCGCACCTCGGCCGGCGCGCCTTCGCGGTAGGCGTCCGACATGGCCGTGGCGGCGCGCTTGAGGGCGGCGAAGCCGGCTGCCTGTGCACGGCGGTCGATACTGCTGCGGATGTGGGGCGGAAGTTGCACGCTTTCCATCATGACCGAAACCGCCTCGCGCCGGAAACCTGCGCACGCCGGAAACTTCCGCCGCGTGTTGGTGTCTATTTCGGTGGAGGTTGACAACGCAATGTCGACACCACGAGATCTCGAATAAATCCCGGAACAAGCGGACGGCGGCGCGCCCGGATGCGCGCGGGGATTTGGGAAATGTCAGGCCCTGGCCCAAGTGGGTCGAGGTGTGTCCGAAAGGAGGAAGGTCATGTTCGAAAATGCGATGTTGGCAGGCAGTCCGAAAGGGAAGCGCGTCTGGACGACGTGCTTGGGAGCCAGCGGACAGGTGCTGCTGGTGGCGGGATTGGCGGTGGTCCCGATGTTGTGGCCGGAGGCGCTGCCACCGGCGGTCATGACGATGCTGGTGCCGACGGCGCCTCGGGGAGAGGCGCCCAAGCCGAAGCCGGAGGAGAAGCCGCAGGTGCGCGTCACAGCCACCAGGAAGCCGGTACGGATGGCCAAGATCGGTTTGGTCCAACCGGCTGTCGTTCCGCCGACGATCCAGGTAGTGGTCGATCCGCCCAACACCGCAGTTGGCAATGGAGCGGACCGGGGTCCCGGGGTTACGGGCGCGTTCGGAACCGGACCCGAGACGGGAATTGTGGGCGAGATCATCCGCGCCAGCACGAAGATCCAGCGGCCCACGGACACGGTTGCGGTTATAGCCGTGACGCCCCCGGCGCTTCCGCCGCGAGTCAAGGAAGGCGGCCTGGTGAACTCTGCGACCCTGCTCTACCGGGTCGACCCGCCCTATCCGCCCCTTGCCCGCACGGCCCATGTCGAGGGAGTGGTGAAACTGCGTGGCGTCATCGCCGTCGATGGCCACATTGCCGAACTCTCCCTCGTAAGCGGCCACCCGCTGCTGGCGCCGGCCGCCGTCATGGCGGTCCGGCAATGGCGTTACGCGCCCACCAAACTGAATGGCGTGCCGGTGGAAGTGGAAACCACCATCGATGTCACTTTCAGGCTGAGCCGTTAAGCCTCCGGCGGCGGGCCGCTTGCGAACCAGCAGGCGGCCCGCCGCGGGCTGCTGTGACCGTCGCAAGCCGCGGAGCCGCAAAGAAGACACCATCCCGCCTTCTTTGCGGCTCCCCGGTTTTGCGAGCGACAATGTTTTTGGCGTGGAACTTCCCGCGGCGGCGTCCTGTGCTACCGTCTGAATAGAATGGCTAAGTTCTTTATCGGAGTGGCCACGGGCATCGTCCTGGTGTTCCTGGGAGCGGCGGCGCTGGTGCTGCTGCTGGTGGTGCTGGCGCGGCAGCCGCAGGAGATCGCCTCCAACTCGGTTCTAGTGATGCGCCTGCGCGACGAAATTCCCGAGAAGCCGGGCGTCGACATGCCCGCTTTCCTGGGCGGCGGCGATTCCGTGCCAACCGTCGCCAATGTCTGGCAGTCGCTGCGAAAGGCCGCCTCCGATCCACATATCAAGGCCGTGGTCCTCGAGCCCGAGGACTTAGCCATCGGTTGGGCACGGCTCGAGGAAATCCGCTCCGACATAGACAAGTTTCGTAAGTCGGGTAAGCCGGTCTTCGCCTATCTGCGCGCGCCCACGGCTCGCGAGTACTATCTGGCCCTGGCGGCCGACCGTATCTACATGGGCGAATCCGAGCCGCTTATGTTGAAGGGTCTGCGCGCCGAAATATTTTACTTCCGTAACACCCTCGACAAGCTGGGCGTCGGCATGGAGATCGAGCACGCCGGCAAGTACAAGGACTTCGGCGACATGTTCACCCGCAGCAACATGAGCCCGGAAACCCGCGAGGTGATTTCCAGCGTGGTGGACGGCCTGTACGGCAACCTGGTGGAGCGCGTCGCCGCCGCGCGGCACCTGACGGCGGATGAGGTCCGGGCAACCATCGACCGCGGACCCTTCACCGCGCGTCAGGCCTTGAAGGCCGGCCTGGTGGACCGGCTCGCCTTCGAGGACGGCATGTGGGCCGACCTCAAGGACAAACTGCGCACCGGCGATCCGAAGAAGGTGGCGCTCTCGCAGTACATGAAGGTGAAGCCCGAGTCCGTAGGACTCACGGGCAAGCGCAAGATCGCGCTCGTGGTGGGCGAAGGCGACATCGTGCGCGGCTCGCCCGGAGACGATGGCTCGGGCGAGAGTTCGCTCACTTCCTACGGCTTCGACAGGGTGCTCCGCGCGGTCGGCGACGATTCCTCCATCAAGGGCGTGGTGGTGCGCATCAACTCCCCCGGCGGGGAAGTCACGGCTTCCGACGAAATCTGGCGAGAGATGAACCTGCTGAGCAAGCAGAAGCCCATGGTGATTTCCATGTCCGACGCCGCCGCTTCCGGCGGTTACTACATGGCGATGACCGGCGACACCATCGTGGCGTACCCGGAAACCGAGACCGGCAGCATCGGCGTGGTGTTCGGCAAGCCCAACCTGCACGGTCTTTACGACAAGCTGGGCATCAGCAAGGATGGCATCCAGCGCGGCCGCCATGCCGACATCGATTCCGAGTACACGCCGCTCTCGCCCGAGGAGCGCCAGGTGTTGCGCGACGGCATCGACGAGAGCTACGGCGATTTCCTGGAGAAGGTGGCCACCGCCCGCCGCCGCAAAGTCGAGGAGATCGCGCCGGTGGCGGAGGGCCGGGTTTGGCTGGGTTCGCAGGCCCGCGAGTGCGGGCTGGTGGACGAGCTCGGCGGGCTGGACACGGCCATCGCCCTGGTCAAGAAAAAAGCCGCCATTCCGGCCGGCGAAAACGTCTCGGTAATGCTCTATCCACCGCGGCAGAACTTCGTCGATCTGCTTTTCAGGCAGCGAACGGCGGAGAGCATGCTGGACGATAAGATGCGCCAGGCCTTGGGCACCGTGCCATTCCACGCCTGGATGAAGGGCGGGCTGCTGCGCATGGCGCCGGTCTGGTTCGAGGTTAGGTAAACGGGGCGCCCATGCACTCCCACGGCCACCACCATCCCGCTCGCACGGGCGACCTGTTGCGCTGGTCGCTGGCCGCGACCCTGGTCTTCGTCGCGGTGGAAGTCTACGCCGGGCTGCGCGCTCACTCGCTGGCGCTGATCTCCGACGCCGGCCATAACCTCACCGACGCCCTGGCGCTGCTGCTGGCCTGGTTCGGAGTGTACCTGCAATCCAAGCCGGCGAGCGAAACCAAGACGTTCGGCTACCACCGCGCCGGCGTGCTGGCGGCCTTTGTTAACGCGCTCACCCTGCTGGCGCTCTCGGGGTGGATTTTCTATGAGAGCGTGGCGCGCCTGCGCTATCCCGGCGCCGTTCAGGGCACCGCAATGATGTGGGTAGCGGCGCTCGGCGTAGCCGTGAACGGCGGCATCATGCTGGCCCTGCGCCCGGCCAGCAGCCACGATCTGAACGTGCGGAGCGCCTTCGTACACATGCTGGGCGATGCCCTGGGGTCGATGGCCATCGTGGCCGGGGGCGCGATAATCCACTACACCGGCTGGGAGCGGGTGGACCCGGCGCTCTCCATCCTGATCGCCCTGCTGATCGTGTGGACGGCGCGGGACATCGTGCGCGAGTCGCTGAACATTCTGCTGGAGGGACTGCCGCGCGGCATCGAACTGCGGGATGTAACGGCCGCGATGCAAGCCGTCGCGGGCGTGTTGGACGTGCACGACCTGCATATCTGGAGCCTGGGGTCGAGCACGCACGCGCTGAGTTGCCACGCGCTCATCGCCGACGTCCCTCCGTCGGAGAGCGAGGCGATTTTGCACAGCGTCAACTGCGTGCTGGCGGAACGGTTCCACATTTTCCACACGACCATTCAGTTCGAGCACGTGGGCTGCGCCATTGCCGAGAACGGCTGCGCCATCCCGCCGGGGCCCGGCGAACCGGAAGGCCACGCCGGCCATCACCACGGGTGAGGATTCGCACAATCCCGGATCCCAGGCGCGCTCGCCGTCTGGCGGCATCGCTTCCGGCAGGCTCCGGCAGCTAACTATCGGCCTACTGTTACAATTCGTGCTTTTCGTTGTATATTCAGACACACGAGATTGTTCCGCTATGCCAACTGAAGCGCTCTCCCAGACCGAGGCCCCGCGCCGCGAGTTCCGCCCCCCCATGCCCGACCGCATCGAGGATCTGGGCATCAGCCGCTCGCTTGTGAGCGACCTCATCCTGCGCTACCTGTGGCTGCACGGCAGCGGCACTCTGGAGGTGCTGCACGACACCTTGAAGCTCTCCTTCCCGGTGCTGGAGAACGTTTACCACCAATTCCGCAACCAGCACATCATCGAAGTGAAGGGCATGACGGGGAACGACTACTCCTTCTCCCTGACCACTAACGGCCGGGCCCAAGCCACCGCGCGCAACGAGGCCTGCCAGTACGTGGGGCCGGCGCCGATTTCGCTGCAACAGTATCACGAGGGGGTGAAGGCGCAGACCGCCCACGTGCGATTGAGCCGCGAAAGCCTGCGGGAGGCGTTTCACGACCTGGTCCTGCCGGAAGCCCTGCTGGACCAGTTGGGGCCATCGCTCATCGGCCATCAGTCGCTGTTCCTGTACGGCGGCACCGGCAACGGCAAAACCAGCATCGCCGAGCGTCTGCTGCGCATCTACCGCGACACCATCCTGGTGCCCTACGCCGTCGAGGTGGACGGCCACATCATCACCCTATTCGACCCGGTGGTGCACAAGCAGGTGGAAACCACCAACGACCAGTTGGACCTGCGCTGGGTGCCCTGCGAGCGGCCCTGCATCACGGTGGGCGGCGAGCTTTCCGCCTCCATGCTGGAACTGCGGCTGGACGAGGCCACCCGCGTCTTCATCTCGCCCTGCCAGATGAAGGCCAACAACGGCATCCTGATTATCGACGATTTCGGGCGGCAGATGCTCTCGCCGCGCGACCTGCTGAACCGTTGGATCGTGCCCCTCGACCGCCGTGTGGATTACCTTACCCTGGCCTCGGGCATGAAGTTCAAGACGCCCTTCGAACTCATGGTGGTGTTCTCCACCAACCTGAACCCGCGCGACCTGGCCGACGAGGCGTTTCTGCGGCGCATTCAGACCAAGGTGCTGGTAGCCGACGTGGACGCGGACGTCTTCGACCAGATCTTCGAGCGCGTGGTGGCCACTTACCAGGTGCCCTGCGAGCATGGCTGCGGCGACTACCTGCGCGAGCGCTGCCTGGAGGCGGGCGCCAAGGTGCTGCGCGCCTGCTACCCCATGGACATCTACAAACTGGTGAAGGCCATCTCCGAGTACGAAGGACGCCAGGTGCGCATCACCCGCGCCAACATAGACCGCGCGGTGGGGCTGTACTTCACCAAGACCGTGGACGAGTAAAGCGCCGGCCCACCCTACGGTCGCCCGGCGATCAGTCCTTGCGCCTCCCTCAGAACCGCCGCGCAGCGGGTATCGCAACTCGTAGCGGGTACGGCTGCGATCTCCTTGACCGCGCGTTCGGCCGAGGCGCGCGCCTCGCGCCAATCCGATTCCCGCCGCTCCGCCGAGGCCGCGGGCGACCCGGCGAAGATCCCATAAGCCGCGCCCAGCGCCAGCCAGGCCGTGGCCTGGTAGCGCGAGCAGGATGCCTTATCCACGCTGTGGGTGGTGCAGGCCCCGGTGCGGGCTATGGCCGCGCGCGCCTGGGCCAGGGCCCCGGCCCGCTCTCCGGAAGCCGCCAGCGCCCGCACCAGGGCTTCGCTCGTGGCCGCCAATTGCGCGTAGGCGGAAAGGTTCGCGGGATCGGCCTCCAGCGCCGCTTCCGCGCCAGCCATCGATTGCCGGTACGAGGCGATGGCTTCCGGCAACCGGCCGAGGGCGGCGAGGCGGCGGCCGACGTACTCCTGGGCTATGGCCAACTGGCTCTTGAAGCGGGAATCGCTGGGCGACGCGCGCACCAGCGCCTCCAGTTCGGCCAAGGCGCGCCGCAGCGTCTCGAGCGATTCCTGGACGCCGGAGGGCGGCGCGTCCACGATGCCCAGCCGCAGCGTGACCGCTGCCACGTCGTATTGGGCGGTCGAGTTCCGCGGATCGGCCGCGGCGATTTGCCCGGCCAGCGCGGCCGCTTTCCGGTAATATCCCCGCGCCCCCTCGGTATCGCCCAGGTTGAGTACCAGCGGGTCGCCCAGCACCGCGGCCGTGTGTCCATAGGCCATCATGAGGCTGCGCTGGCGCGCCACGTCGTTGGGGTCGGCGTTCAACAACCGCTCCCGGACCTCGGCGGACTGCTGGAATTCCCTGGTGGCGGCACGCAGATTCCCGGCCGAGTTCCATGCGACACCCGTCCGGGCGTGCGCTCCCGCCAGTTGGTCGAGGATTCCCTCCCTGCCGGGGAAACGCGCCGCCAAGGCCTCGAGCGCCGTCACCGCGCGCTGCGACCACGCCAAAGCAGCCTGTGGATCGCGGGTTTCCAGCGCCAAGGCAATGCTCTCGAACAGGTCCGCTTCGAGCGCCGCCGGCTCGGCGTCGCCCGGAAGCACCTGCTTCAGCAGCGCGGCGTCCGGCATCGCGCCGCGCAGGTACGCAACGGCTTCGTCCACCTTGCCGCTGGCGGCCAGCAGAACGCCGGTGCGGTCTTGAAGCCGCACCCACGCGTCCAGGATGGCGGCGTCGCGGGGCCGGTTCCGGCGGAAGGGCGCCAGCAGCCGCGCCGCTTCGCGATAGCTCTCGAGCGCCCCGGCGTTATCGCCCAGGCTCGGTCCGTAGGGGTAGCCTTGCACGTCGCCCAGCTTGATGTAAGCGGTGGCCAGCGCCTGCAGGAGCCCTTCATCGCCGCCGGCGGTCTTCCGCATCTGCTGCAGGTAAAGGAGCGTGGTTTCGACGATTTCTCTCCGCGCCTCGGTGGCGCCGGGGAGCCGTTCGATCCGGGAGTGGATGTCGAACAAAGAGTGATTGGCCAGGGCCACAATTTGCGCCAGCCGCTGGTTGGCGACCAGCGCTTCGTTTCCGGCCAGTTGCGCCTGGCTTTCGGCGCGGAGCCGCTCCCGCTCGGCGGCCTGGCGCGACGCGTCGGCAGCCTGGCGCTGTGCATCGGCCATGCGGCGGGCGGCACCGGCGCGCCGCGCCTCTATCAGAGCCAGCGTGGTCCCCGCCACCATACTGACGGCCACGAGCAATGCCGCCGCCAAGCCGAACGCGTGGCGGCGCGCGAATTTCCCGGCGCGATAGACCAGCGTATCGCGGCGCGCCAGCACCGGCTTGCCGTCCAGATAGCGGCGCAAATCCGCGGCGAACTCGTCCACCGATGGGTAGCGCCGCTCGGGCTGCTTGCGCATGGCCATGAGCACGATGTTGTCCAGGTCGCCTCGCAGCCCGCGGCGCAGGCGGGGCGCGCCGGGAGCATCGGTTGCCACCGCGTCGCTGGGCCGGGCGGGTTCGGTTTCGCACACCGTCCGCCGCCACTCGTCCGGCGACGAAGAGCGCGCGCGGTGTGCCGTCACGCCGGTGAGCAACTCGTACAGGATGGCGCCCAGCGAGTAAACGTCGGTGGTGGTTGTAACCGGCTGGCCGAGGAACTGCTCCGGGCTGGCGTAACCGGGCGTGAGCGCCCGCGTATCCGGCGAGGCCGCGGTCATGCCCGGGTCGCCGCCCGGCTCGAGCAATTTGGCCACTCCGAAATCCAGCAGCTTCGGCCGGCCGTCCGGCTCGATCAGAATGTTGCGAGGCTTGAGATCGCGGTGCACCACCAGGTTGCGGTGGGCGTGCGAGACGGCTTCGCAGACCCGCAGGAACAGGCGGCAGCGCTCCTCCAACCCGGCGCCACGATCGCTGAGCCAGATATTGATGGGCTGGCCCTCGACGTACTCCATCACCAGGTAGGGCCGGCCCTGCTCCGTGCTGCCGCCATCGATCAGCCGCGCGATGAACGGGTGGTTGAGATTGGCCAGGATCTGGCGTTCGTGGCGGAAGCGGTCCAGCACCTGCGCCGTGTCCATGCCTTCCTTGACCAGTTTGATGGCGGCCTGCTGGCGGTAATCGCCATCGTCGCGGGTGGCCAGATAGACGGCGCCCATGCCGCCGCGGCCGAGTTCGCGCTCCACGCGCCAGCGGCCCAGGCGCGTTCCAATCAGCGGGTCGCCGCCGAGCAGGTCCTGCGCGGCGCTCTCGACAGCCGAGGCGATGGTCTCTCCGGTGTCCCGGTCGGAGGCCAGCAGCGATTCCACCTCGCGGCGCAGTCGTGGATCGTCCGCGCACGTTTCGTCGAGGAAGCTGCGCTGCCGGGCCGGCGCCAGATCGGCGGCGGCGAGGAACAGCTCCTGGACCTTCTTCCAATCGTCGTTCCGCATAGGGGCAATCGCTATCCGAATACTGCCTGCTACATGATAATGCGAAGAACCGGCGCGCGAATAGCGGCCTCCGCCGTACGATGCAGCACATATTGCGTTAATATTCGATAACAAAATCCGATTACCCGAAAAATGGCCGCCCGGTTTTCGCATTTCCCTTTGAAGGCCGGTACCACTCGGAGGCTCTGCCGGTCGTCACGGGGATTACCCTGGAAGAAGCGGCGCGGAGCCACTGTGCCCGCGCCCTTCCAACCTATTGGCCGGGAGACAACCGGCGACCCCGAAGAACCGGGCTACTGGCCCAATCCATACGGAGGAACTTGTTTTGAAAACGCTCGCTCTTGGTGCACTCGCTATCTGCCTGCTTCCGCTCGCGCCGGCTTCGGCCGTGAGCCTTTATTCCAACGGGCCCATGAACGGCAACGTATACGCCTGGGCCAACGACAATTTTGCGGTTACCGATTCATTCACGGTGTCCGCCGCCCGAACCATCGCGAGCTTCGATTTTGTCGAATGGACCAATCCGGGTCAAACCGTCCCGACGGTCAATTGGTCAATCGGAACCACGCCAGGCGCGAGCGACATAGGCTCCGGCACGGGCTATTCGGTGACGAACGTGTACGATTTCACCAACTACATGTACGACGTTTCCACCGACACCGTCACGGGGCTGAACGTAGCGCTGCCTGCCGCCGGCACCTATTGGTTCACGCTCAGCCATGCCTTCGCCACGGACGAGAGTACCGGAGGAAACGGGTTTTGGGACGAAAACGACGGCCCATCCACCGCATTCCAGGGCAGTTCGTCGTTGGCCAATGGCGGAATCCTAAAATCCTGTCCGGATCGCCAGCCCACCTGCACCGGATCGGAAACCTTCGATCTCTACGATACGCTCGACGGCGCCGCCGTGCCGGAACCGGGCGGCCTGGCGTTGATGGGGTGCGCGTTCCTGGCGCTAGTGGCCGCTCTCCGCAGGCGCAGGGAGAGGCTGCGCGCCGGCGTCACCAAGGTGGTGCGAGCCACGGTTTGCGGTTGGGACGGGCTCCTGCCGCGGCACTCGGCTTACCTGCCACCGGCCGACGACGACTCGCGTATCCAGTATCGGCGGATGCTGACAAACTTCTGATTGCCTGCCCCCCGTTGCGGGTCTAGGCCGGTGCCGGGTCCGCGTCCGGACGGTTCATTTCGCGACCCAGCCAGGCGTGCGCCACGCGCAACTCGCGCCGCACCTGGGCCACGTCCAGGCCCAGCACCTCCGCCGATTCCGCCGCGGTCAGCCCGCCGAAGTAGCGCATCTCCACCAGGCGCGCCTTGGGCGGATCCTGCCGTTCCAGGGCGGTCAGCGCGTCGTCGAGCGCGATCATAGTGGCGGAGCGCTCGCGGGCGGCGTCGCGGGCTTCGTCGAAGGGCAGCTTCTCGTCTCCACCACCCCGCTTGGCGGCGTTCCGCGTGCGGGCGTAATCGATCAGAATCCGCCGCATCACCTGTGCCGCCACGCCCAGGAAATGGGCGCGGTCGCGGTAGTCCGGTTGCTCCTGGCCCAGCAGCCGGGCGTAGGCTTCATGCACCAACGCGGTGGGTTGCAGCGTGTGGCCGTCGCGTTCGCGGCGGAGTTGGTTGTGAGCGATTTCCCGAAGCTGATCGTAGACCAGGGGCACCAGGCGGTCGAGCGACACCTTGTCCCCCTTGGCAACTTCGCGCAACAGCAGAGTAACGGAGCCCGGACTCGACATTCCCGGACTACATTATACGCTTCCAGGGCATGCGGCTTGGCCGCGGAAGACCGCGGTGGGGTATGGGTGCCGGTCCTAGTCGACGTCCGGCGGCGCCTCGCGGCGGTACTTGGCCATGGGGTTCTCAGGCTCCACGTGCTGCGGCCAGCTCAGCATCATGCGGATGGCGGCAACAGGCGCGGCGACCACCACGGCCATGATCAGGTACGAGAACGGCGCCCAGGCTCCCAGCCATGCGCCGAAAGCACCCAAGCTGCCGGCCAAGGCATGCGCGCCCGAGCAGAGCATCAACATGGCGACTATGAATACCAGAGAAGCCTTCATCGGCGATTTGCCCCCGCTATAACTTTAACCGCATTGGTGCGAAACCGCACTATGGCCGATGGTAAAGATAGTACTGGTTAATGCCCGTGAACCAGGATTTCCACCCCGCCCACTATGGTGCGGCCGGGCATCGCCACTCCGGGAATCTCCTGGTAGCTACTACCGGTGACATTAGCCACTTGCACAAATGGACGGACCTTACCGCGATCCCAAGCGGCGCTCGCATCCCACAGCGGGTACGCGCCTTGCGCCTGGCGGTTGAGGACGCCCAGGCGGGTGCGCGCCACGATTCCGCCCGGCAGGCTAGCCTGCCATGCCACCACGCCGGAATCCGCGGGGTAGTTGAAGGTGTACTTGGTGGCGCCGATGGGAACCGTGTCCTGCACGCCCAGCAGCCAGGTGTAGCGCAGGTCCAGAGTCTGCCGCGCGGAAAGCGTCAGGTGGAGCGATGACTCCACACCGGTGAAATTCAGGCTGTCGATGTTTAGGGCCTGCCAGACGTCCGCGGGCGTGGCGCGGTAGTAGTCGATGCCATTGCGCTCGCGGCGCTCGAACACGGTGACGCCGGCGCGCACCCGCGGGGCGGGGTTCCAATCGAGGCCGGCTTCGTAGGTCCAGGCGTGTTCCGGGAGCAGGTTGGGGTTGCCGCGGTTAGCGGGGTCGGAGTAGTAGAGGTCGGTGTAGGTGGGCACGCGGAAGGCGCGGCTGGCCGAGGCGCGCAGTTTGAGCTTCGGAGTGAGCCACGCTCCGCCGGCGACGGACGGGCTGATCTGGCCGCTGAAAGCGCGCCAGGCCTCCTCGCGCGCGGCGATGGAGAGCGAGAAGCGCTTAAGCGCGCGGAACTCGACCGCGCCGTAAGCCGCGGCCCGCGTTCGCGCGTGTGTGCCCAGGTTGTTACTCACGATGGATTCGTGGATGGCGTCGATGCCATAGCTGACGGTGGTGTTGGAGGCCAGCGGATCGCTGCGCCGGAGCGAGGTTTGGAAGTCCTGGTCGTGGTGATGATTGGCGTAAAGCGAAGGGTTATCGCGCACCAGCACGAACAGGTCGCTGTGGCGGCGGTAGGCGAACTGGAACCCAGTCTTCTGGCCGAGGGCCTGCTGGAAACCGAGCCACCAGGTCTTGGTGTCTTCCCACGAAGGGTAGGGGCCGTAGAACTGGTCGGCGCCGAAGGGGTGATCCATGGTAGCCAGCGTCAGCGTGCCAAGGCCGAGGGCGCTGCGCAGGCTGGTGCTGGAAGCCAACTGGAGATTGCGGTAATCGCGGTCGGGCTGGAAGCCGGAGGAAAAATCGCGCGACACGGTGAGTTGCTCTGACACGGCGCCGAAGGAATCGGCCAGCGAGACGCTCTGCTGGTTCACGCCATCGTTGCCCGCGGCAGCGCGGAGGCGCACTTCCCAGCCCTCGGGAGGAGAGGTGATGACGTTGATGACGCCGCCCGAAGCATCCGAACCGTAGAGCGCCGAGCCGGAGCCGCGCAGCACTTCGACGCGTTCCACCGAGTCCAGCGGCACGGGGATATCCATGTCGTGGTGGCCGGTCTGCGCGTCGTTGAGGCGCAGACCGTTGAGCAGGACCAGGGTCTGGCCGAAAGTGGAGCCGCGGATGGAGAGATCGTTCTGCACGCCGCCGGGCGCGCGGGCCTGCACGTCGAGCGAGGGGTCGAGGCGCAGCAGGCTGGCGAGCGAATCCAGCAGCAGGCCCGTCCCGCGCACCGGAAGCACGCTGACAGAGCGGTCGATTTCGTCGAGCGCCAGCGGCTGAAAGGTGCCGGTGACCACCACGGTTTCGGGCGGCGGCGCGGGTGGCTGCGCGGGTTGTTGGGCCGGGCAGAGTTGAGCCGCGAGGGAGATGAGGATAAGGAGACGAATTTCGGAGTGCAAATCGTTATTGTACATTGGGGAGGCCACGCCGCTGCCGCGAAACCGCTATGCTGGCAAGAGCGCCAATGGCATCCGACCCTCCCGCCGATGACGGTTTCAGCCCGGTATTCACGCGCGCCGCGCTGGTCCTTCTGGTAGTTCTGCTATTCGGCGAAACAACTATCAATTTCATCGACCGGCAGGTTGTTTCGGTGCTGGCGCCGACCCTGCGCGGCGAGTTCCATCTGAGCAACAGCCAGTACGCCGCCATCGCCAACGTGTTCCTGGGGACGTACGCCCTGTCGTATGCGCTCGCCGGATGGGTGCTGGACCGGTTGGGCGTGGGGCGTGGGCTGACGGCGGCGATTTCGTGGTGGAGCGGGGCGGGCATGCTGACTTCGCTGGCGCGCGGGCCGCTCAGCCTGGGTGCGTTCCGCGGCCTGCTGGCCGTGGGCGAGGGCGGCGCCTGGCCGGCGTTCGCCAAGGCGGTGGCGCTGTGGGTGCCCAAGGAGGCGCGCACGCTGGCCATCGGCGCGTGCAACAGCGGGTCGAGCGTGGGCTCCATGATTGCGCCGCCGATGGTGGCATGGGTCACGCTGCGCTGGGGATGGCGCGCGGCCTTCCTGGCGACCGGGGCGATCGGCTTCCTATGGGTAGCGGCGTTCCAGGTTTTTCGCCGATGGCATCCGGAGATGGCGCGCTCCGAGAGAGCCGCGCGAACGCGCAGCGGCCAGGGTAATCTGCCGTGGCGCTCGCTGATCCGCTACCGGCAGACCTGGGCGGTGTTCGCATGCCGCTTCCTGGCCGACCCGCTGTGGTACTTCTACATTTTCTGGATCCCGTCCTACCTGGCCAGCGAACGGGGGCTCAACCTGGCGGGGATCGGCATGGTGGCGTGGATCCCGTTTCTGGCGGCGGACGTCTCGAATTTCGTGGGCGGCTATGTCACGCTGCGTCTGCAACGCCGCGGCTGGAGCGTGAACCGCACGCGCAAGACGCTGATGGCGATTTCGGCGCTGCTCTCGCCGGTGGGAATTTTCGCGGTGTTCGCGCACTCGCTGGTGTGGACCATCGGCCTGATGAGCGCGGCGGTGTTCTTCTGGATCTTCTGGTCGATTTCGGTGCACAGCCTGCCGGGCGACTATTTCCCGTCGCGGGCGGTAGGCTCGGTGTACGGGATAGCCGGAACGGGTTCCACCGTGGGTTCGATGATCGGCACCTGGGCAGTGGGCTTCACGGTGGACCGGACGCACTCCTACGCGCCGGCCTTCGTGGGCATCGGGCTGCTGATGCCGATCACCATGCTGGTGGGCTTCGCGCTGATGCGGAAAGTGGAGCGGGTCCAGGTGGGAGAGTAGCCCCGGGCCGCCCTCAAAACGGCTAGAATCTGGCCGTTTTGGCCTGCCTCTCCTTTGGAATCAGTCGGTTGCGGGGGCTCCAATGGCCAGAGTCTGGCCGCCGGCCGCCGCCCCCGCGGAACCTTCACAACTTCGAGCACCGCCGCGGGTTACGATACGGAGGAACGCCGGGCTCGCCGGTTTCCCCGACCGATTGGAGTGTCTCGTGCGCATTGGCATCCTCGCTCTTTCGCTTCCGCTGCTTTGCCCCGCCGCGGAGATTCCGCAAGGCGCCCACGTGGCGCTGCGCATGGTGAGTTCCATCACAACCCGCACGGCCAGGCAAGGCGACTATGTCTACATGACGACCGCCTCGCCCATCGCGGCTAACAGCCAGATCGTGGTGCCCGTGGGCTCCTACGTGCAAGGCATGGTGACCAAGTCGGTGCGTAGCGGCCGTGTCAGCGGCAAAGCCGAGCTGGGAATTCGCATCGACACGCTCACGCTGCCGGACGGGCGTGTGGTGCGCATCGCTCCGCGCCTGGCGTCGGCCGATGCGGGCGACACGGGGCAGCAGGTGGACGCCAAGGAGAGCCAGATCAAGCAAGCCTCCGGCCACGGCGACGACGCCAAGACAGTCGCCACGCTGGCAGGGACGGGCGCGGCCACGGGCGGCTTGGCGGACCGCAGTTTCAAAGGCGCGGGCATCGGCGGCGGGGTGGGCTCGGCCGTGGGGATCGCGGTGGTGCTGCTGACGCGCGGTAAGGAAGTGGAACTGCGGCAGGGCGCCACGGTGGACGTGGTGTTCGAGCGCGCCGTTCCGATGGAGTGAGCGCCCCTTAGCGTTATCCTGAGTCAGGTGCAACGATGTTTCGACGGCAGATTCAAGATGCGGAGGCCTTGAGTTGCTCCTTCTGCCGCAAATCTCAGGACTCCGTCAAGAAGCTGATTGGCAGCCCGAGCGACCACCCGGGGAAGGCATATATTTGCGACGAATGCGTCGCCGTGTGCGCTTCCATTCTTGAGGAGCAGCCCGATCCGCCGGACGAAGGCTATTGGAATACCGAACCGCGCGAGTGGCACCCGCTCCTCGATCATCCTTTGACGCCACAACTCTTGACCTCCGTGATGCGCTGGATCCAAGAGGAATCGTCGGGAGCGGACGCCAGCGAGGAAATGGCCAAAGTTCGGGCCATAGCAATTCGTTTGATACCCCGGGGCGCCGGGCATCCTGCGGAGTGACCACGGCGAGCGAAACGCCGCTTCACCGGCGAATTGCACGAGACTACCCGTCAAAGCGGACCAGGTTCAGCCGGGCCGCGAATACCGGAGTGCCAGGTGCGCTGGCCAGGCCACTTCCCCGCGGAAATATTTTGCTAACGTTTCGCGTGTGCTATCGTATTCCGATAAGAGGAACGTATGGATAAGACGAAAACGGATATCCTCCGTGGAACGCTCGACCTGCTGATCTTGAAAGCGCTGTCGCTGGAGCCCCTGCATGGAGTCGGCGTCTCCCGGCGCATCTCCCAAATCACCCAGGGGGCATTTCAGGTGAGCTTCGGCTCGCTCTTTCCTTCGCTGCACCGCATGGAAGAGAAGGGATGGGTGGAAGCCGAGTGGCGCACTTCGGAGAACAATCGCCGGGCCAAATACTACCGGCTGACTTCCTCCGGGCGGGCGCAGCTCAAGGTCGAGGAACGGGATTGGAACCGAGTGGTCAAGATTATGACGGCGGCGGTGGAATCCGCCTGAGTTCGGACGGGAGGCGTTATGCCAGGTCGAATCGTTAGCGTATTTCGGAATCTCTTGCGCAAAGCCGCGGTTGAGCGGGAATTGGACGAGGAACTCCAGTCTTCGGTGGAACTCCTGACGGAGGAGAGGATCGAGGATGAGCTTCAGCCGCCGGAAGCCCGACGGCAAGCGCTCATGGAACTCGGCGGCGTCGAGCAAGTCAAAGAGGAGGTCCGGGCGGCGAGGGCGGGGCGCTTGTTGGAGGAGTTCGCCAAGGACGTCCGTTACGCCTGGCGCACTCTGGCGAGGTCGCCCGGCTTCAGCGCGGTTGTGGTGTTGACGCTGGCGCTGGGGATCGGCGCCAACACGGCGCTGTTCTCTCTGGTCAATGGCGTGTTACTCAATCCTCTCCGCTATGCGGAGGCGGACAGTCTCTTCGCCGTCTACGCGCGTACCTCCAACTACGATCGATCATCCATTTCCTACCCCAACTTCCTGGACTGGGTGCGCGAGAATCGTTCCTTTTCGGCCCTCGCCGCCTATCGCCCGGACGATTACAACCTGACGGGGATGGGCGAGCCCGAGAGGGTGCCGGCCGAGATGGTCTCGGCGAGCTTCTTCCCCTTGCTCCGCGTGCGGCCGGTGCTCGGCCGCACGTTGCTTCCCGAGGAGGACCAGATTGGGGCGAGACCCGTCGTGTTGATCGGCAGCGGCCTGTGGGAGCGCAAATTTGGCTCCTCAAAGAACGTGCTGGGGCAGTCGCTCACCTTGAATAATGTGGCGTATACAATAGTGGGCGTGATCCCGGCGGACTTCCACTACACCGCCAGCAACTTTCACGAAAGCGATGTGTACACTCCAATCGGCCAGTGGAACGACCCCACCTTTCGTGACCGCGGAGCGGACTTGGGTACGTTTGCGGTCGGGAGACTCAAGCCCGGTGTCGCCTTCGAGCGGGCGAAAGCCGACATGGACGTCCTCGGGCGGCATTTGGCCGCGCAGTACCCCGAGGCCGACAAAGACACGGGAATTACTCTCGTTCCGCTCAAGCAGGACGTGGTGGGTGGCATTCGGACGCCGCTGCTGGTGCTCATGGCGGCCGTAGGTTTTGTTCTTCTGATTGCCTGCGTGAACGTGGCGAATCTATCGCTGGCGCGTTCGGCACGGCGCACCCGTGAATTCGCCATCCGCGCCGCCCTGGGCGCGAACCGGGGCCGCGTGGTGCGCCAACTCCTGACCGAGAGCCTCCTGCTCGCGCTGGCGGGCGGTGGCCTGGGTTTGCTGCTGGCTTCCTGGGGAATGCGGGCTGCCCTGAATGTGCTGCCGGAAGCCTTGCCGCGGGCCGAGGAAGTGCAGCTCGACGGCCGCGTGCTGTTGTTTACGCTCGTGGCGGCGATGTTGGCGGGAATCCTGTTCGGGTTGGCGCCCGCGCTCAAAACCTCGCGGACCGATCTTCAAGAAAAGCTCAGGGAGGGCGGGCGCGGGATGAGCGGGGCCAGGCATCGCACCCAGAGCGTTTTCGTGGTTGCAGAAGTGGCGCTCGCGCTGGTCCTTCTGGCTGGCGCGGGGTTGATGATTCGCAGTCTCGCCAATCTCGGGCGCGTCGATCCCGGCTTCGATCCCCACAACGTGCTGACTTTCTTCGTATCGGTTCCTTCAACGATCGACTCCCCGAACGCCGTTCGCGCCGCCTGGCGGCGAATGCACGATAGCCTCGCTGCCGTTCCCGGGGTGCAGGCCGCTTCGCTCTACGCTGGAGCCATTCCAATAGCCTCGGAGTCCGATCTGCCGTTTTGGCTCGAGGGGCAACCCAGACCCTCGACCCAAGCCGAGATGAAAATCACGCTGTTTTACCTCGTTCAGCCGGACTACTTGAACGTCATGAGGACACCGCTCAAAAGCGGCCGCTTCTTCTCGCTTCATGACGATGAGCACTCGCCGGGCGTGGTGGTCATTGACGAGAGCTTCGCCCGGCTCCATTTCGGCGGACAGAACCCCATCGGAAAGCATGTCAACTTCGGAATCCTTAATCTCGCGGCGGAGATAGTCGGCGTGGTGGGACACGTGAAATAGTTTGGGCTCGCCGAGGGCCCCACCCCGGGTCTCGCAGCGCAATGCTATTTCCCGATCGCGCAACTTCCGGATCCGTTCATTCCGCTAGCGGCCCGCAAGGTTGGCGTGGTGGCGCGAACCGCGGGATCCCCACTCGGCCAGCTTGGGTCTATTCGTCACGCCTTAGGCCAGGTTGACACCCAGTTGGTGATGTACGGGACGAAGGCGATGGACGGAATCGTTGCCGATTCGCTCGGCGAACGGCGTTTCTCGATGGTCCTCCTCGGGACCTTCGCCGCACTGGCGCTCGCCATGTCCTGTATCGGAATCTACGGCGTCATCGCCTTTCTGGCGGGCCAGCGAACGCACGAGATCGGCATCCGTTTGGCCCTTGGCGCCGAGCAGCGGGATGTGCTGCGGATGGTCCTTGCCAAAGGGGCGAAGTTGGCGCTTGTGGGTGTCGCCATCGGGGTTGTGGCTGCCTTCGGGCTGACGCGCCTGATGGCGAATATGCTCTTCGGGGTGAGCGCCCATGACCCGCTCAGCTTCGCTGGGGTTGCGGGCCTGCTGATACTTGTTGCGTTGGCGGCCTGTTACATCCCTGCCCGCCGGGCAGCCAAGGTGGATCCAGTGGTTGCCCTTCGCAATGAATAGAGATGGGCCAGCCGGGCGCGCCTTGGTCTGGCCGCGTTCCAGTGGCCGTGCCGGCCCTCGTCAACTGCGAGCCAATGAGTGTGGAACAGGGCGACCCATTTCCGGGACCGGATCTGCAAGTTCGAGACGGCGCAGGAACCCTCCGGGCGTCGGGCTGAGTACCGGCCAGAGGCAAATTGCCGAAATACGCTGCGAAGTTGGGTGTGCCAATCGGCTCCGAGTGGTTGGTCGCCGCCTCACCGGTTGATGGCGCGGCGCAGGTGGCGTGTGGAGAAGGTCACCTCGGCGAAGAACACGGCGCAAATGGCCAGCACCACGGCCAAGCCGCGGCGGCCGCTGACCGGTGCCGGAACGCCATTGCGGACGGCATCCACCGCCACGGGGCAATTGGCACGTGGCAAGGGTATCCAGCAGTTTCCGAGTGGCGTGATCCGCCCGAAATAGGTGCACAAGCCGACCTATCGCCAGCGATCAGCCTCTGGGCCGATTGGGCGTCAGCTTGCACCGGCGTCATCGTCCGGCTGTGGCCATTTCCGTTCCCCACTTCGTTCTCCGCTCTCCTGCGCGCGCGAGGGGGTCGCGATCGCGTTGCACGAATGCCGAAGCATGCCAGTAATTCAGCCGCGTACCCTCACCGCGAACAACGCATGGTGGCCGAGAATGAACAGCGTCCGGCCGTCGGGGCCGCCGAAAACCAAGTCGATCGGACGCTCCGGCACCTCGATCTCGCCGATCGGCTTGCCGCTCTTGTCATAGACGAAAACCTGCCCATTGGCCACGTACACGTTGCCTTTAGCGTCAGCCGCCACACACTCGCCGCCCCTGTGCGCAAAGGGCTGTAAGTCGCCCAGTGTGCCGTCCGGGTTGACCAATGCGCGGTAAGTGATGTCTTCCGGCTGACTGGTGACGTAAATGTGGTCGCCGGGCCGTCCGCTCACGTACCCGTAGGCGTCGAGCGTGTCGGAGAAGCGCCATCCGGTGGTGGAGTCGGCAGGCCCCTGCTGGAAGACGCGGAACGCCGGCAGGACCACGCTGCCGTCCGGCGAAACGTATTCACGGGCCTTGGGCGTCGAGACGTCTTCCTGGAACATCTTGGCCAGAGTCTTGAACATCAGCGTTTCGGGATCGAGCTGGCTGCGGAATTGGCCATCGTTCCAGTAATTGACCGGTAAAACCACGCGGGCGCCCGGCCGCGGCTGCGCCGGTTGCGGCGACAGCAGGGTGACTTCGCCCTGCAGCGTTCCCGGGCGGAACCAGTAGACCGTGCCCTCCGGCCCGGCCGAGGAGAACACCAGCAGATCGCCGGCCTTGTCGAACGCCAGGTTGACCGGATCGAGCGGGTTGTCGCGCTCCACCGAGAGCCCCTCGGCGGCCGACCAGCCATAGATGCGCTGCTGATGGCGATCCACGAAGTACAGCTTGCCCGCGGCGTTGACGGCCGCGCCGGAAATCGAAAAGAATCCGTCCTCCAACTTCTCCACCTTCGAGCCGGGCTCCAGCACCGCCGAGGCATTGGCGGGCTTGGGCGTAGCGGGCGAAGCGGGTATGTCCAGCACCGCGAATTCCCGTTCACGAACGGCGAGGTGATGCGTCACATCCTCGATCGAATTCTCGTAAGCGTACTTGCCGGAGCGCAGGAACGTGCCGCAGTCATTCTGGTCACAGACGGCGTAGCCGTGTTCCGAATTCGTCCGCACATCGCGGAAGTGGATGTCCGAGGAGTGGTAGATGCGGGCCGCCGAGGGAAACGGCGCCCGCGAACGCGTGACGCGGTAAGCGTGGTAATTGGCGATGGTGATGTTGCGCGACCAGGCAATTTCCAGCGACAGAGATTCGGGACTCTCCGCGGCCTCCTCCTCGGTTTGAAGTGCGTTCACATCCCAGTTCTCCACGTGGTCGAATTTGATCTCGTTGCGGACATGGTGTTCCACGGAAACTTCGTAAAGATGCCCGGGGGTCTTCGTGCCGGAGACGTAGAACCCAGCCTGCGCGGTGCCGATGGGAGTCCAGATGTCGGCGAAGGTTCCGCCGCCGCCATCGGTAACCCAGAGGCTGGGATATTGCCCATCCAAGCGCCGGCGCACGTCGCCGCCCGTCCCACCGGGGCCCGCGCCGCCGGGGCCGCCTCCACCGAGCAAGCGCACGTCGTCGATCAGCGAAGTCTCGCCGGCGCGCCACAACACGCCGACCGCGCGCGGATTGGCGCCCGTCGAAACGCCCAGGCCGCTCAGGATGTTGGTTCCGCCGGAAGGAGCCGAGATCACCGCACGGGGCGAGCCGATGCCATCGAAGGCGGGAGCGCTATCCGCGAGCACGAGCTGCGTCGTGTTCGGCTGCAATCCGATCAGCGCCGTGTCTGGCTTCAACGCGATCGTGTCGCTCACCAGATATCGCCCGCTCGGGAAATAGAGCACCCGATGTTGCTCGATCGCCTTGCGAATCGCGGCGGTGTCGTCCGCTTTGCCGTCGCCCGTGACGCCCAGCGTGCGGACGTTGACCCAATCGGAGGCGGGCGGCAACGGCCGGATCGCCGGGCCCATCGGAGCAGGCATGGCGGTGATCGGCGTTGCGTCGTAGACCGTGCCGAGCGCGCCGGTCGCTCCCACACCGGGAAGAATCAGACCGTAGTTGAAATTCGCCACCCGATACATCGCACCTTTGCCGGCCACCTTGTTTCCGCTTTCGCGGAACTGCGCAAAGACGGGCACGTTCTTCATAACGGCGTTCTGGAATCCGATCTTATTGAGCGGGCTCTTCTCACTGCTAATGATCACCGCGGAGCCCGAGACATTCTCGAAACTGCAATCCTTGACCCACAAATGGTCGTAGTACTCCTTGTCGATCTCGATGCCGACGGGGACGTCGTGGATGGAATCGCGGATCAACGTCATGCCGGCGTTGTGCTCACGAATCGCGGCATCCCGCTGCCCCCGGAACTCGGAGTCGATCAGGGTGAACTGCCAACTCGGCGAGGTGGCATCGGTGAGAATGCCGTATCGGCCGCCGTAGATGCGCAGATCCTCTGCCTCGTTGCCGACCTCGGTCAGCGCGGCGAGCCCCGGACCCACGTGGAAATCCATGTGGGTGAGAAAGACATGCTGCGCGCCGTGAAAGCGAATTGCGACCGCTGCCGGATTGCCTTCACCGATCTCGAAATCGATGTTGCTCATCGCGGAGTAGAACGTGTTTTGATTCGCGTCGGCAATCGCCGGGTTGGGCGGCACGGTATCCGGCGGCGGAAATGGGACGCGGAAACCGCCCCGTCCGCCCTGTCCCGCGCGCATCCCGGCGAACGTCACCATCGTGCCGACGCCCTTCTGGTAACCGGGAGTGTTGGCTCCCAGCACGAACACGGGCCGCGTCGCGCCGAAGCCGAACAGGCGGACGCCCGGCCACACGAAGATGGTGTGGGTCACGCGATAGCGGCCGGCGGAGACAAAAACGACTGCCTGGCGGCTGCTTGCCTGGTCGATCGCCGCCTGGATGGCGGCACTGTCATCGGCATTACCGTCGGCGTGTGCTCCGAACTCTGGCGCGGTCAGGTAGACGGCTCTGGAATCGTCCAGCCGCGTGTCGATCGTGGATGCCGCGAACGCGGCGGGTAGGAGGCCCGGCAGCAGAATGCCGAGCAGCAGGTTTTGGGTGCGCGTGAACATTGCGTTGTCCTCCGCTATAACACAATGCACTCGAATTCGGGTTCCCTCGGCAATCTGTCACTACGCCGTTGCGGCTGAACTGGCGAGTCGGATAACGGCGCCCGCGCCGCTCGGCCGCAGGTCCTTCCAGCGAACGCACCGCCGCTTCACCGGTTGATGGCGCGGCGCAGGCGGTGGGCGGAGAGGGTCACCACGGCGAAGAACACAGTGCAACTGGCCAGCACCACGGCCAGGCCGCGGCAGCCGCTGACCAGGGGCGGAACGCCATTGCGAACGGCATCCACCTCCACGGGGCAATTGGCACGTGGCAAGCATATCCGGCAGTTTCCGAGTGGGGCGTTACACGGACGGGGCACTCAGGGTGGGTCGAGAATGTCGGTAAACGCTGCGCGACTACTGAGGTATTATCCAAAGAGCCGGGAGTTACTTCAGCAAGAGTCCCGGTCTTCGGCCTGGTCACGTCAATGTCGGCCGGCCCCTCCGCCAATGTGACGCAGCCGCAGGCCTTGAACGGGCTGCGTCAGTAGCGGTTTTACCGCTTCCAGAAATCTCCTCGTGTGCGGTAGAGTTGCGTGGAGTTCGAATGAGGCTTCGTCGACCCACTCAGAGTGAATCGCGAAGACGTGCGGTTCCCGCAACGTCTCGAATACGTCGATGCGCACACATCCCGGCTCGGCCCGTGAAGGTGCATTGACTCGAAGCACCTCATCACGAAATGCCGCTTCTTTGCCCGGGAGTGCCTCAAAACGGACAATAAAGTGAAACGACAAGGTTGACCTCCAGGATAAGTATGCCACCTGGTACCAGCGCATTGGCACGATGCGAGCTGGAAAACCCGCCGCTGATGCCATAGAGTTTACCGATCTCGGTGAGGATGGTCGGCCACCCGGAAGCTGGTGCTTGCACGAATGACTGTCAGGCCTGGCGCTTCCGCCTCGCCAGGATCTCGCAGACCGGTTTATTGTCCGCGAAAACCCGCCACTCCGCCACCTTGCTTTCGCGGAGTAGCGCCTTCCACGCTGCGGGCGTCCGCCACAGTATGCCGTCTACTGTCCCGCCCGCCTCCCCCACCGCCAGTGCAGCGTCACCTTCCACCATCACGTGATCCGTGCGAATCCAGTAATCCGGACATATCTCAAAATAGCCGCGCCACGCGGTCTCCATGAAAGTTGCTCCTTGGGTTCGATTTCCCAACGAGTCCACGAAAACGTGGTCGGCCGTCATCAGCGCAACGATGGCGCTGGGATCTTGGTGATTGATGGCAGTCACAAATTGATAGAATGCTTCTAGAGTTGCGCTTGCGGTCGTCCGATCAGCCATGCCCCTATGTTCTCGCAACAGGGCCGTGAGACGCGAGCGTCAATGTTGGATCGTCGCACCTCCGCCTCACCGGTTGATGGCGCGGCGCAGGCGGCGGGCGGAGAAGGTCACCACGGCGAAGAACACGGCGCAACTGGCCAGCACCACGGCTAGGCGGCGGCCGGAGGAAAGCTCGGCCACGCCGGGTTCGGCTGGCGTGGCGAAATCCAGCCAGACGCTCAGGCGCACGGTGGCGGGGCGGTCTTCGGAGCGATTGTCCAGGACCATCACGTAATCGCCCGGCTCGCGCACACGGTAGCGAAGCTTGCCGGAGGGGGCCGCATCGGTCAACGCCAGCGCGCCGGCCGAGTCCTCTTCGCGCAGGCGCTGCAACTCGTCGCGGCGCAGCAGGGCCATGCGCACGCGTTGCGAGCCCGACTCCACGGCGAAGGAGGCTTCCACCAGGGCGGGCCGCTGTTGCAGGTCGATTTCGAATTGCCCCCAGTTGCGCGCCGGAACCTCGATGGTCTGGCTGGGAATCACTTCCAGTCGCGTGGTTGCCGAGAGTAGCGCAAGCAGGGCGAAGATCATCGGGCGAGGGCCGCGGGGCTACAATAGGCCCTATGACTGCCAGTATGGCACAGCCGACGGGAGGCGCGGCCGCTCGTGGACGGGCTTGAAACGGCGGGTTGGAAGAACCGCCTGAGTTGGGCCGGCGCGGTACCGCTGGCGGCGCTGTTCCTGGTTTCAGGACTCTGGAAAGTCACCGGCCCGATGGGCTGGGCGGTGCGCATCGACGAGCTCCGGGTGCCGCACGCGCTTAGCCTCGCCGCGGCGCTGGGGGCTGGGATCGCGGAAACGGTGGGCGCGGTGTGGATCCTGCTGCCGCGTTTCCGCCGCTGGGGCGCCGTGCTGGTCGGGCTGCTTCTGGTGGTGTTCATGGCGTGGTTCGCCCTGCAGTACGGAGCGCTGCGCGGCGCAGATTGCAGTTGCTTCCCCTTTGCGAAGCGCGTGGTGGGGCCGGGATTTTTCGCGGGAGATTTGGCGATGCTGGCTATGGCCGTGCTGGCCGGCGTGGGTTCGCGGCGGCCGTCCGGTGGGCGGCAGGCGCTGGCGATTGTGGCCACGGTGGCGGTGTTCGCGCTGGCTTCTTATGGCGTGGAATGGCAGCGGCAGACGGGCGCGCCGGCTCCCGCTGCGGTGACGGTGAACGGGCAACCGTACGACATCGGGCGCGGCCGGTTCTTCCTGTTCTTCTTCAACCCCCAGTGCTCGCACTGTGCGGACGCGGCCAAGCGGATGGCGCAGATGGACTGGCGGGGCACCACGGTGATCGCTCTGCCCATCGAACAACCGCAATTCGCGGAGCAATTTCTGGAGGACTCCGGGTTGCGGGCGGTGGTGTCGACGGATTTCCGCAAAATCCGGCAGACCGTGGGGTACGTTTCGTACCCCTACGGCGTGGCGGTGGAGAACGGGAGGCAGAAGGCGCGGCTGACGGTCTTCGACGCGCCGCAGCCAGAGTCCGATCTGCGGCGGTTGGGATTCGCCTACTGAAGCGCGCAGGCGAATTACATACACTGGTATGCGGTGAACATTCTCATCCCCAACCTGGGCTCGACGTCGCTCAAGTACCAGGTGCTTGCCATGCCGGACGAAACGGTGCTTTCCAAGGGCCGCATCGAACGGGTCACGGATTATCGCAGCGCTATCGCGGAAATCTCCACCAGCGGGGCGAAGATCGACGCCATCGCGCTGAAGGCGGTGCACGCCGGGCCGAACTACCGCGGGACGTTCGTGGTTGACCAGGGCGTGGTGGACGCGCTGCGCCAGTTTCTGCCGGCGGCGCCCGCTCACAACGCGGTGTACCTGACGGCCATTGAGGCCTTCGGCGAGGCCAGGCCCGGCGTGCCCATCGTAGCGGCTTTCGAGCCCGAGTTTCACGCCACCATGCCGGAGCACGCGCGGCTCTACGGCGTACCGGGCGCGTGGCTGGAGGAGGGTGTGGTGAAGCTGGGGTTCCACGGCGCCTCGCACCAGTACATTAGCGAGCGCGTGGCGGCGATGCTGGGCCGCGCGGTGCGCCTCGTGAGCTGCCACCTGGGCGGAAGCTCATCGATGTGCGCCATCGACCGCGGCCGGTCGGTGGATACCACCATGGGATTCTCGCCGCAATCCGGTCTCGAGAACGCCACGCGCCACGGCGACCTGGACGTGTTTGCGGTGCTATACATGATGGAGCGGCACGGCTGGGGGGCGGAGGAAGTGCGCCGCCAACTGGCCAAGGGCGGAGGATTGGCGGGCCTCTCGGGCGTGGCGGGCGGCGACGTGCGCGACCTGGAAGCGGCGGCGGCCGGCGGCAGTGAGCGGGCCCGGCTGGCGCTAGAGGTATTCACGTACGAGGTGAGGAAGACCATCGGCGCGTACGCCGCGGCCATGGGCGGGCTGGACGCGGTGGCGTTCACCGGCGGGATCGGCGAAAATTCGCCGCGGCTGCGGGCGGCCTGCTGCCAGGGCCTCGAGTTTCTGGGAATCCGCATGGACGGGGCACGGAACGAATCGGGCGCGGGCGACCGCGCGGTGTCGGCGGCGGATTCGGCGGTGACGGTGCTGGCGGTGTCCACCAATGAAGAGCTTGTGGTGGCGCGGCGGGCGTACCGCCGGTTGATGGAGCCGTCGTGAGGCTCACTCCAGGTGTGGCAAGGGGCACGGAGACGGAGTGCGACTGGCCGGTGCTGGTTTTCGCCGGATTCGTGTTAGTGCTTCTGGTGTTGGCCGCGTTCTTCACCGACCATACCGGATATGTGGACGAGTTGGGGCTATATAACCCCGCATACATGCTGGCACGCTACGGGAACCTCACGTATCCGGCGTACGGGCTGTTCGATACTGTCATCGTGATCCACCCGCCGGTGCATGTGGGCGCCATCGGCCTGTTCCAGCGGTTGGGGTTCACATGGTATTACGGGGAAGCCATGCCCACGTTTCTCTGGTTCCTGGTGGGGATCGTGGCGGCGGTGCGCGGTCCGTTCGCTTCAACCGTGAAGCTGGGGCTGCTTTTTTCGACGGCGTTCTTGCTGCACGTGAGCGCGCCGTTGGGTGGGATAGGGGTCAACATTTTCGGAACCCGGCCGGAAGGCCACGTGCAAGCGGCCTGGATGGCGGGATTGATCCTGCCGGAGAGCGGCCGGCTGGATGGTTGGCGGAAGAGCAAACTCTTCGCGGGAGGGTTTGCTCTGACGTGGGCCTCGGCGGTGCATTACTACGCCGTGGCGGCCTGCCTGGGCGTGGCAGTGTACATGATAGCGGCCGTGCGGCAACTAGGGTGGCGCAAAGCCGGACCGGCGCTGGCCGCGCTGGCCGCGGGCGCCTGCCTGTTCGGGCTCCCCTACCTGTTCGCGTTCCTGTTGCCGTATCGCAAGCCGATCGCGGAGAGCGTGCGGACGACGCAGGGAAGCGGCGGCGTGTCCGGGTCTCTCGCGATCCACTGGAGGATGTACCAGCGATGGTCGCACGCAGGCGTGGTCGCCCCGGCGGTCCGGTGGGCGATGCGGCCGGGAGTACCGCTGGCGGTATTCACAACGGCGATATTGGGAGCGGACCGGCGTACCCGCGTTCTGGCGTTCGCCGCGCTGCCGATGCAGGCCTTCATTCTGCTCTTCGCTTCCCACAAGCACGGAGCGTACTTGGTGCACGAAGTCGCCATTTTCGGGCTGGCGCTGGCGATGGGCGCCATGGCGGTGGCCGGGAAACTAGCGGCGCGGATTCCGAAGGCCGGAGCGCGGCGGGCGTTGCTGACGGTGTCGGCGGGGGTGTTGTGCCTGTACCTTTCGATCGGCAACCAGACGCTGAGAGCGGCGAAGGTTACGCTCAAGCCGCGCTTGCACGAGGGCGACGTGGCCCGCGCGGCCTCGCGCGAGTTGATCGGCATGGGCGCTACCGTGGCGTCGCCGATTTCGCTGTGGTATGCATCGGGAGCGGCTTACTGGTATTACCTGCCGGATGTCTGGCCGGTCCGGCGGCCGGCGGAGGCGGCACATCTGTTCGAGTGTTTCGACGCCGCCGCGGCCAGCGAGTTCCGAAGCGCCGATGCGCAGGGCGGACAGTGGCAGACGATGTCCTTCCAGTACGCCGAGGGCACGCTCAAACTGCGCGGATTCTATTTTGGGGACACGGACGAGGAGTTGCAGTTCGTCCTCTTGCATCCCCATCCCGCCGGTCCGCTGACAGGCTATGCGGCGGAGGGAGAGCGCCTTTTCCGCTTCGACGAGCGCGCGGACGGCGATTACGAGGTGATTTCGGCGGTGTGTCCAAACCTGCCGCATCTGGCGCCGGACTTCTGGAGGGAACGCTTTCCATCGGCCCCTTCGGCGATGCTGTACCTGCCGCAGCCCAGGTCCGATGGCGCGTTCGCGGTGGCGACGGTGCTCGCGGCGCGCGCTGCCGCGGAACCGGCCGGAATGCTTGGCCGTTCCTGCCGGGTGCTGACGCGAGTGCGCGGCGGACTGCGCGAGGTGGACAGGTACGCGCTGGTGGACGGAATGCGGCGCACCGACGCGGCCATGGAGTTTTACCGGAGCGCGGCAGACATTCCGGGTTGCCAGACGAAGTTGGACCGGCCCGCCGGGCCGAATTGACGGAACCACGCGGTCAGCCCGCGACTAAGTGAGTAACGCGGACAATCGCGGAATGGGCACGCGCCGACGTATGGTAAGATGAGTTTCTTCATGCCGGAGATCCCCAGCGCCCAAGCCGCGCGGACATCGGCGGCGAGCCCAGTCGCCGGTGCTCAACCTCGGGGCGTCGTCATTCTGTTGCCGGTCCTAAATGAAGCCGAGAACATCGCCGAACTTCTGGACCGCATCTCGATCGCCCTGGCGGGGGTTACGCACGACATCTGCATTGTGGACGACGGCAGCCGCGACGGGACGGTGGAGTATCTGGAAATGCGCATGGGCCGGCCGGGCCACCACTTGTCCCTGATCCGGCGCCGCAAGACCATCCGCGGTTCGCAGCGGGGCAGCGCGCTGCATGCGGCGCTTCTGTGGGGGCTGGCCAATACGAGCCACGAGATCTTCGTGGAGATGGACGGAGACCTGTCTCACCGGCCGGAGGAACTGCTGGAGGGCATCGGCTGGGTGGCGCGGGGAGACTGCGACGTGGCGATCGCCTCGAAGTACGTTCCGGGCAGCCAGGTGACCAACCGGCCGTGGGGCCGGCTCATGGTCAGCAGGGTATCGAGTTTCGCGGTGGGCCTCGTGCTCACGCCGCGAATTCGGGATTACAGCAACGGGTACCGGTTCTATTCGCGCGCCGCGGCGGAGGTGATTGCGGACCACCAGATCCGCTATGCCAGCCCGATTTACCTGAGCGAAGTGTTGGCCCAGTGGTTGCGGGCGGGACTTCGGGTGCAGGAGTTCCCCACCACTTACATAGGCCGAAACGAAGGAGTATCGAAACTTCGCTTCGTGGATCTGTTCAAAGCGGCGGTGGCCATCTTCGAGGTCGGTTTCCGCTATCATGTGGCGGGATTTCGTAAGGCTAACCCGCGGAAACCGGACGCGGGGCTGGAGGTTTTGCCCCCCAAAGTTCCGGGCGAGGGGGCGGTCTGGCCGGGGGAGTAAGCCGCGACCCGGAGCGCCGCTGGCTGGTGCTCGTCTTCGCCGGATTGGTTTGCGTACTCCTGGTGCTGGCCGCGTTTTGCGCGGACCGAACAGGGTATGTGGACGAGTTGGGGTTGTATAACCCCGCCTACATGCTGGCGCGCCACGGGAACCTCACGTACCCGGCCTACGGCCTGTTCGAAAATATCGTCGTGATCCACCCGCCGGTGCATGTGGGCATCATCGGCCTGTTCGAGCGCATGGGATTTACGTGGTATTACGCGGAAGCCATGCCGGCCTTTCTGTGGTTCCTGCTGGCGATTGTGGCGACCGTTCGCGGCCGGTTTCCGGCATTCGTGAAACTGGGGCTGCTCTTCTCGATCGCGTTCGTCTTGCACGGGACCGGTCCGGCAGCCGGATTCGGGTTCAACATTTTTGGGACGCGGCCGGAAGGCCATGTGCATGCGGCCTGGCTGACGGGGTTGATCCTGCTCGAGAGCGGCCGGCAGGAAAACTGGCGCAAGAGCAAGCTTTTCGCCGGGGCGTTCGCGCTGGCGTGGGCCTCTGGTGTGCTCTACTACGCCGTGGCATCCTGTCTGGGCGTGGTGGTCTACATGATCGCGGCCATCCGCCAACTGGGCTGGCGCAAGGCCCTGCCGGCGGTGGGTGTGCTCGCCGGGGGCGCCTGCCTGTTTGGCCTTCCCTTTGTGTTTCTGTTCCTGTTGCCGAACCAGGAGATCATCAAGCAGGCCTTGACCGCATCACAGGTTGGGGGCGGCATCTCCGAGTCCATCAAAATACACGTGCGGATTTATCGGGAGTGGGTGAACGGATACCGTACCGAGCCGGTGATCGCTTGGGCGGCGCGCACCGGGGTTCCGCTCGCCGCGTTTTCCACGGCGATCCTGGCGGCGATCCGGCGGACCCGCGTTCTGGCGTTGGCCGCATTGCCGCTGCAAGCGTTCCTCTACCTGTTCGCCTCCCATAAACACGAGGACTACTTCATTCACGAAGTCGCGTTCTTCGGGTTGGCCCTGGCGATGGGCATGCTGGCGTTGGCCGCGAAACTCGCGTCACGGATGCAAGCGGGCGCGGCCCGGCAGGCCATTCTGCCGCTATCGGCGGGGTTGCTGTGCCTCTACCTGGCCATCGGAAACCGGACCCTGGAGGCGGCCGATTTCACGCTCCGGCCCCACATGCATGAGGGTGACTTGGCGCGGGCGGCATCCCGCGAGATGCTCGGCCGGGGCGCCAGTGTGACGTCCATCATCACACTGTGGTACGCATCGGGAGCGGCTTACTGGAGCTTTCTGCCCAAGAGTTGGCCCATCCAGGATGAATCGGACGCGGGCCGCCTGTTCGAGTGTTTCGACGCCGCCGCCGCGAGCGAGTTCGCTAGTGCGCAAACGGATGGCCGTCAGTGGCAGTCGTTATCTTCCCAGTATGCCGCGGGAACGCTCAAGTTGCGCGGCTTCTTCTTTGGCTACACGGACAGAGAGCTGCAGTTCGTTCTTCTGCATCCCCATCCCCCAGGACCGCTCGCCGGGTACGCCGCGGTGGGCGACCGCCTCTTCCGGTTCGACGAGCGTGCCGATGGCGATCATGAGGTAATATTGGCGGTCTGTCCGGACGTGCCAGGCGCCGAGGTCGACCAGTGGCGGGAGCATTTCGCCAAGTCTCCCTCGGCGGTGCTGTATCTGCCCCAGCCGCGCTCCGATGGCGCAGTTTACGTGGCGACGGTCCTGGCCGTGTTTGGCGCCCGGGAACCGGCCGGAATGATCGGCCGTTCCTGCCGGGTAATTTCGCGGGTGCGGGGAGCGCTACGCGAGGTGGACAAGTACGCGCTGGTGGATGGACTGCGGCGTACGGACCCGCCAATGGAGTTCTATCGCGGCCCTATCGACACTCCGGGCTGCGGGGCGCACTTCGTTGGGCCGGCCGGGTTACATTGACAGAATGAAGCGAGTTGCAGTTGGCGTTTGGGCGGCGTTCGCCGCGTGCGCCCTTGCGCAGGGGCCGCTGGAACTGTGGTACCGCCAGCCGGCCACGCGCTGGGTTGAGGCGCTGCCGGTGGGCAACGCGCACCTGGGCGGCATGATCTTCGGCGGCGCGGCGCACGAACGCATCCAATTCAACGAACAGACGGTGTGGAGCGGCGAGCCGCACGACTACACCCACGTGGGTGCCGTGCACTATCTGGGCGAGATCCGCCAACTGCTCTTCGACGGGAAACAGAAGGAAGCCGAAGACCTGGCGATGCGCGAGTTCATGAGCGTGCCGCTGCACCAGCGCGCTTACCAGGCCTTCGGCGACCTGCTGCTGGATTTCCCGGGCATGGCCGAGGAAGGCGTCACGGGTTACCGCCGCAGCCTGGATTTGGAGTCGGCGATGGCGCATGTGGACTTCACCGCGGGCGGCGTCACCTATCACCGCGAGATCTTCGCCAGTTATCCCACGAAGCTGCTGGTGGTGCGGCTGACGGCCAGCAAACCAGGGAGCCTGACGTTCACCGCCGCGCTGAAGAGCGCGCACGAGGGTTCGACAACGCAGGTTCTGGGCGATGGCGACCTGACCATGAACGGGGCGGTGCAGGGCGGCGCGATCCGCTATCAGGCGCGCCTGATGGTGGACGCGCAGGGCGGGCAGCGCGAGACGCGCGAGCGAAAGACGGTGATCACCGGCGCCGATTCCGCCACCATCGTGCTGGCCGGCGCCACTAACTTCGTGAGTTTCCGCGACGTCTCCGGCGACCCGGCGCTGCACAACGTGCATTCCATGGTATGGGCGCACGCCAAGAGTTACGATACGCTGCGCGCCGAGCACATCGCCGATTACCGGAGCCAGTTCGGGCGGGTGAAGCTGGACCTGGGCGGTTCGGCTGGCGCCGCAGCCAAGCCCACGGACGAGCGAATCCAGGCGTTTGCCGCGGCGGGCGATGCGCAACTGGCCACCTTGCTGTTTCAGTACGGGCGATATCTGCTGATCTCGTCGAGCCGTCCGGGCGGTCAGCCGGCCAACTTACAGGGGCTATGGAACGAGTCGAATGATCCGCCGTGGGACAGTAAGTACACCGTCAATATCAACGCCGAGATGAATTACTGGCCGGCGGAGAGCGCGAGCCTTGGGGAGTGCCAGTTGCCGCTGTTCGAGGCCATGAAAGACCTGGCGCAAGCGGGCGCGGTCACGGCCCGCGAGCAGTACGGCGCGGGCGGATGGGTGCTGCACCATAACTTCGACCTATGGCGCGGCACGGCGCCCATCAACGCCTCCAACCACGGCATCTGGCCCACTGGCGGGGCGTGGCTGGCCACGCATTTGTGGGAACACTACCTGTACACCGGGGACAGGGAGTTTCTGCGCGATACGGCCTACGGGCTGATGAATGGCGCGGCGCAGTTCTTCGTGGACACGCTGGTGAAGGACCCTAAGAGCGGGCGGCTGATTACCGGTCCGAGTAACTCGCCGGAGCAGGGCGGCCTGGTGATGGGACCAACCATGGACCGCGAGATCGTGCGCACGCTGTTCGGCGAAACGATCGCCGCCAGCCGCATTCTGGGCGTGGACGCGGAGTTCCGCGAGAAGTTGACGGCGATGCGCGCGCAGATCGCGCCGCTCGCGGTGGGCCGCTACGGGCAGTTACAGGAATGGCTGGAGGATAAGGACGATCCCAAGAACCAGCACCGCCACGTGTCGCACTTATGGGCCGTGTATCCCGGCAACGAAGTTAGTCCGTACGGCACGCCGGAGTTATTCAAGGCGGCGCGGCAATCGCTGATCTTTCGCGGCGATGCCGCCACGGGCTGGTCGATGGGGTGGAAGCTGAACCTGTGGGCGCGGTTCCTGGATGGCGAGCACGCCTACCAGATCCTGCGTAACCTGGTGGCGCCGGCCATCGACTCCCGCGCCGGAGGTGCGGCCGGGCGTGTGGCGGGGCGCGGCGGTCTGTACCCGAACCTGTTCGACGCGCACCCGCCGTTTCAGATCGATGGCAACTTCGGAGCCGCCGCGGCCATTGCCGAGATGCTGCTGCAGAGCGACGACCCGCACGCGACGGAGCTGAGCCTTACGCCCGTGCAGACCGGCGAGACGGCGTTCGTGCACCTGCTGCCCGCGCTGCCCTCGGCATTTCCGAACGGCAGCGTGACGGGCCTGCGGGCGCGCGGCGGCGTGGAGGTGGGCATCACGTGGCGCGGAGGGAAGCTGGTGCAAGCGACGCTAAAGTGCGACCAGGCGAAGAAGGTGACGGTGCGCTACGCGGGGAAGGAAGTGGCGATGGAGTTAGCGGCGGGGCGGGTGAAGGTGGTTAGTGGGGCGGGGTGGTAGGATGATCTTACTAGCGAGGTCTTCGACCTCAAACCGACAAGACGCTAAACCCCGTGGCTTCACTGGTCTTCTTGGCGTCCTTGCGGCTTCGCGTGAGACTCTTCTTCCAGTCCATTGACGATCCGGGAAATGCCGTCCTTGATCAGCGCCGCGTTGAAGTTGATCAGCAGGCCAAGCCGCTTGTCGGCCAACCGCAGATACGTCAGAAGTTGCTTCCGGTGGACCGGCGCGAGGACCTCGACCGACTTGATCTCGACGATCACCCGATCCTCGACAATCAGGTCCGCGCGAAACCCGATGTCGATCCGAATCGTTCCGTAGACCACCGGGATTGCCTGCTGGCTGACCGTTCGGAGTCCACGCTGAGCGAGCTCATAGGCGAGCACGGCGTGGTAGACCGATTCCAGTAAGCCCGGTCCGAGGGTGGTGTGGACGCGAAAGGCGGCGTCCACGATCTCTTTGGCGATGGCATTTTCCGTCATGGCGGCTTTCTATAGTCTCTCGCCAAGCCGCCAAGACGCCAAGAACGCAACGCGGGTCCGGGCATAAAATCGAGGACATGGCGAGCATCCCGGAACTGCTGGATGGACATGTGACGTTGGAAGTGGAATGCCTGGACCGGTTGTACCTGAACGGTTACATCGGACCGCTGGCAACGTCGGGCGGGTTGGTGACCTTTATGCGGGAGCAACTGGGCAAACCCATTCCTTCGCCGGCCGTGCTGGGGCAGGTGACGGAGAAGTTCCGCGAGGCCGTGAAGACAATGGCGGAACGGGAGCGCATTCCCCTCTATCGGTTCGACCACAAAGAACGTAAGGATGACGTCGCCAACGATTTCCGGCGGAGGCGTGGGACCCGCGACGGGGTGGTTTTCGTGGGCGTGGCGCAGGAGAAGGCGCAGGCCTTCCAAGGCAAGAAGATCGACGGGCAGTTCCGGTTCACGCGCGATAAGACGGTCTACGTCAATCACTACTACTTCTACATTGACGATGCCGAATTCGGCCCGCTGTTCCTCAAAGTGTGCAGCTACGCGCCCTGGTCCACCAAGCTGTGTCTGAACGGGCACGAATGGGCCAAGCGCCAACTGGAGAGGAAGGGGATCGCCTATGAGGCCCTGGATAATGGCTTCTTATCGTGCGCCGAGCCGGAACGGTTGCAGCAGATCTGCGATTCGCTGGGGCCGGAGGACATCGATCGGGTGTTCCGAAAATGGCTGGCGCGGGTTCCGTTGCCGTTGCGGGGGGAAGATCGAGAGGCCGGCTTCGATTGGAACTTATCCATCTGGCAGATGGAAGTGAGCCTTACGCAAATCTTCGATCGGCCCCTACGGGGGCGCGAGTTCTTCGAAGAAATTATCCGCGACAACCTGGATCTGGGCCGGCCGGACCGGGTGCAGTTGGTGTTCGATCGGGTGGTGACCAAGAAAACACCCGGAGAATTCCGCACGCGCGTGATTCAGGACGGCGTACATCCGAGCCTGCATATCAACTACAAGAACTTCGATCTGAAGCAGTATTTCAAAGAAGGCCGCGGTTGCCGGACGGAGGGGACCTTCCGCAACCCGAAGGACTTCGATGTGAACAAGGGGTTATCCAACCTGCCCTATCTACAAAAGATCGGCCGTGAGATCAACCGGCGCTTGCTGGATGTCGAACGCGTCAGCCATAACAGCGGCTTGAGCGGCGACAGCATCCAACGCGTGGTGCAACCGACCGTTACCGAAAGCGGTGAGAAGGCGCCGGCACTGAAGTTCGGCCAACCCCGAGTCATGGCGTTGCTCCTGGCCTTGACCCTGTTTCAGCACTTGATCGACGGCTTCCATAATCGCGACCTGCGCGGCCTGGTCGCCGACCTTCTCGGCGTTACCATCGCCGAATACACCGGCGCTCAGATGACCTACGACCTGCGCCGTCTGCGGCTCAAGGGCCTCATTTTCCGGCCGCCCCGCACCCACCGCTATTTCGTCACACCCTACGGCTGGAAGGTCGCGCGGCTGTTCTCGCGTCTGGAGGCGAGGGTCTTCCGACCCGCCGTGGCGATGTTCACCGGCAACGATGCCGTCTTGCCGTTCCCGCTCCGCGCCTCTCTGGATCGCCTGGATGCACAACTCGATGAACTGATCTATCAGGCTTTCCCGCGGATAAAGGCTGCCTGAAACCCGCAAAATCCTGCTACATTCATTAAGATCTGATTTAGATCAGACGGCTAGTGCAGCGCGTTGTGTCGGAGCTTGGAGGGTTCGATGCGGTACAGCGATATTCGCCTGTACTTGAAACGGTACTCAATCGTCGCCAGCCGTACGACCACTGTGAACCACGCTTTCGCGGCGGCCATAGCGCCGTGTGATTCCTACGAAGAGCAGAAAGCGCGCGAACCGGTGAGCCAACTGGGGCAGGATCCCAATGGGGACTTGGCTTGCGCCTATTGCGCATCGAGGGCGGAGCCGTGGGACCATGTGTACGCCACGGTCCAGGACACGAAGTTCAGCGGGTTCGGTCACCGGCTTGGGAATCTCGTTCCATGCTGCAAGCCCTGCAATTCCCGGAAGGGGAACAAGACTTGGTCCTCGTATCTGGATTCCCTGGGTCTGGATGAAGGGGTGTTGGCTACTCGGAAGCGCCTCATCGAAGGGTATCCCGCTCGATATCGACTCCAGGATGCAATGCCTGAGAGTTCTCCCGAGTATCGGGAGTTGCAAGAACGGCGCAGTCAGGTTCTCGGGATCCTAAGACGGGCCGACAAGCTTGCGGAGCAAGTCAGGCTGAAGGCTGGCTCAACTTAGTCCGATCCGGCGCCTACTCCGGCTTCGTGTGTCAGTCCGCGACGGAGGGCGCGTTCGTCAGCCTGCCACTTCTACGGTGTATACTATACACCATGAGGCGGACGCAGATGTTTCTCGACGACGATCTCTGGGGCGCGCTACGCGCCCGCGCGCGCAGCCAGCACACCACGGTTTCAGAATTGGTTCGCCTGGCCGTCCGGGAGCGCTACTTCGGGAAGCATGATCGACGGCTGGAAGCCATGCAGGCATTCGTGGGGATTCGCAAACAGACGCCGGGCGAGGCGGGTTCCGCCGCTGAGGTGCGCAGCCTACGGCGAGGTAGCCGGGTCGACAGGCTTGCCGCGAAATGAGCGTCCTGGTCGATTCCGATATCCTGATTGAGGTCTCTCGCGGGAGGGATGCGGATTTCGTCTCGCGGTGGATCGAGTTGGGCCGGTCGGACGTTGCCATCCTCTACTCGCCGGTCAGTGCGGCAGAGCTTTGGGCGGGGGCGCGGCCGGCGGAGCATGCGGCACTCACGGGACTGTTCGGCGCCCTGGCCTGCGTGCCGGTTGACGCGGAAATTGGCCGTCTGGCCGGCGAGTATCTCAGGCGGTACCGCAAGAGTCACGCGGTCGAATTCGGCGATGCTTTAATTGGCGCCAGCGCGGTGCTGAACGGCGCGGTTCTTTGGACGCGGAACCGGAAGCACTACCCGATGAAGGATCTGGCCTTTTTCGAGTAGCGCGTGGGACGGGAGCATGCGGTAGAGCGTGGTCGTCCGCCGCACTCGCCGACCCTCGCGCACGTAGCACTCCACCCCTGCTGGGCGGAAGCCCACAGACGGGGGAAAACCTGACGGCAGATCTCCGGACGCTCTAAGCTAGCTGGCCTTCAGCATGCACATCCGCCGGGCTGCGCGGCGTGCTTTCAGACGCTCGTTGGCCTTCTTCTGCTTCTCCGCGGAAACCACGGCCTGACATCCATCGCACCGCTTGCGGATGCGCGAACGCGTGATGAATTCGGCGCCGCAGCGTCGGCACTTCTTCGTCATCGTCTCCTCCAACGGGAGGATCCCCGGTTTTTTGGGGAGCAGGTGAGAATAATGAAAGTCGCAATGATTCACGTCAGGCACCTCTCAAATCGTTTGGTAACCATGATATTGCAGGTCTGGAACACCCAATTTGGGGCATATGGCGCACGTAATCTCCTCCGCGCCTAAAAAGCCACCACCCCAAGACCTCGGGCAGGCCTTCCGCTGTTTTCGAAATGTGAGCCGTATCTTGAGCACGCATAAAGACTTCAACTGGAAACGCGCACCCAGGCTCCGCCCGATGTCCGTCCCATCCATCCAGCCCAAATGTTCTCGATCATACGAAATACAGCACGCCACACTCCGAACTCATGCCTGGCCGGCGGAAACCGGCCGGTACAAATCCCCCGCGGCCAACAATTCCCAGCGCAGATGGTTGATGTAAAAAACCAGGAGCGTATCCGGCCATGCGCCGTGGAACTTCTCGTAAACGCGCTTCTCCCAACCCTCGGTGAAATACGGTTTGGGATCCATCTCTTTCGAAAAAAAACCGCTCTCATGGGGAACGCCCAACTCGTCGAGCACGGCGGAGACCATGTCCAGGTGAGACACCAGAACCGCCTGGGAGATGTCCGTGGCAAACTCGTTATCGTGCTCGCCAATGCGGGACCAGAACTTCGGCAGCGCCTTACGCAACGCCTCGGTATTCAATTTGTGAAGGTGCGCCCGGACCTTGAATCCCTCGTAGATCTGGTAGGTCCGGAGCTTGCCGATGGAGATGCCGCGGACGAGTTGCCCAAAGTCCTCCTGGCCCATGCCGAGGAAGACGTCCGAAATCTGCATAGACTGTCAGCGTATCATGATCGAACGGGATTTAGGACGCCCCAGTGCTTTTTCGGTTTTGCGGAGCGAAACGCGGGGTACTGGCGGGCAGAGTGGCGCCGAGGCCGGTTCCCCTCCGGCCCGGCCTCGGCAGTTGGACACTGGTTCCCGGCGCGAGTTGGAATGGCTCCTTAACGCGCCTGGTAAACCAGTTTCCAAAGAAGAAACAATGTGCCGGCGACGAAGCCGATGCTGGCTTGATATTCCTTGTTGAGTAGATACAGGCGGATCTCGAAAGGATGCGAGTTTTTTTGCGGGCAGGGCGTGAGCCGCGGAAGCAGGACGGGAACCGAGGCGGCGTAGGCCGCAAATTCCGGAAACAGCCGGTGCAGGTGCTGCTGCTCCAACTGAATGACGGGAAGGTAGACGAACACGAAGACGGCGGCGAACAGGGCGCCCAGGGCGGGGTTGCGCGAAGCCGCCACCAGTCCCGCGGCCACCAGCAAGGTTCCTAAATACAGCGGATTGCGCGTGAAGGCGTAGGGCCCGCCGGTGGACAGACGCTGGTTCTTGGCGAGACAGCCGGCCGCCCAGGCACGCAGGGCCAGACCGGCGAGGGACAGGGGAATCCCGCAGGCCAGCGAGCGCCCGCTGGGGTGCGAGAGCCAGCCGAACACGATCACCAGCAGAAAGCCGCTGGGAACCCGTAGGCGGGCCACGAAATCGGCGTAAGATTTGGGAAATTGTTTCATCGGGCGCAACACCCGGCCGGCGGAAACGGCTGGCCCAGCGCCGCGCGCAAGGCCTCGAAAACCTGGTCTGGGGTAACCTGCTTCATGCTTTCCTCGATGGATGAATTCCGCTTGTAGGTGGTGATGGCGCCCGTGGCGCGGAGCACCTGCAGAGAGCCGCCGTAGGGGCCGTTGCGCGCTGGGTCGGTGGGACCGAAGATGGCCACGCCGGGTTTCGAGAGCGCCGCGGCCAGGTGCAGCGGGCCGCTATCCACGCCCACCACGGCTGCGGCCCGCCGCGTGGCGTCGATCAGGCCGGCGAGGCCCGACACGTGGGCCACGGCGTCATCGGCCATGCCGGATTGCCGCACCCAATCGGTGCCGCCGGGAGGGAGGTTGACCACCAGCCGTATGGCCAACTCGGCTCGCAGGCGGGCCGCCAGGGCGCGGTAGTGTTCCGCGGGCCACTGCTTGCTCCGCCACCCGGCCAACGGCGAGGCTAGCACAAACGCGCCCGCGGGCAGCGTGCCTTCGGGGCTGCCGGGCGGCAACGGGAAAACGCGCAAGGCGGTGGTGCCGCCGGCCGCGGCTGCCAGGTCCAGACTGCGATCTACGACATGCGCCGCGCGGGTGAGGGTCTTCTGGGAATAGAACAGACCGGCGGCACGCTCGCGCAGGAGCGCGGTATCGAAACCGAAAATGCAGTCGGGGCGCGCCGCGGCAGCCACCAGAGCGGATTTCAGCAGGCCCTGAAAATCCACCGCAAGCTGGTAACGCTCCGCGCGCAGTTCGCGCCAGGTCTCGAACAGCGAGGCGGCCGATTCGCGGCGCACCGGAACCACGCGATCGACGAAAGGATTCGCCTCGATGAGTGGCGCCCACTTGGTTTCGACGGCCCATGTGAGGCGCGACCCCGGATGTCCGGTCTTGAGCGAAGCCACGGCCGGCAGCGTGTGCAGGATATCCCCCATGGCGCCCAAACGGACCACCAGGATGCGGACGTTCTCAGGTTTGCCGGCGGTGAACATGTTCCTTGAGTTCGCGGGCACGGCGGGCATCGTCGGTTTCCAGATGCGATACTTCCACGGGCTCGATCGAAGCGGCGAGCCGGCGGGCCGCGGCGGTGTCAGAGATCACCACGTAGTCTATCACGCGTAGCGCGGCCACCAGCTCGGCGCGCGCCTGCCGCGGGAGGATTTCATCGGGGTTGGGCAGCACCACGGCCAGGAGCTTGGCGCCTTGATTGCGGTCGTGCAACCGGTCGAGATCGTGGACGAGTTCGGCGCGGAGGATGTCGAAGTAGCCGGTGATCATGGCAACCGGCTCCTTGAGCTTGGCGGCTTCGGCGAGCGTCAGGATTTTGCCGCGGGTGTCCATGTTATGCGGGCTCCTCCAGCAGCCGCCGCGCCTCGCTCACCACGCGGGCGGAGGCAACGCGCGTCATGCAGCGGTGGTCGATGGGACATTCGCGCAACAGGCACGGGCTGCACTCCGCGTGCTCGCGCACCACGCGCACGAGGGGTCCGGCCGGCCCCGTGGTGGTATCGTCGGTGGCGCCGAAGACGGCCACGGTAGGGACGCCCAGCGCCGACGCCATATGCATGGCGCCCGAATCGTTGGTCAGGAAGAGGCGGCAGGCGGCGGCCATGTCGGCGAACTGGCGCAGCGTGGTTTCGCCGGCCAGGTTGAAAACCTGGAGACGCGCCCTTTCCACGGCCGTGGCCACGGACGCGGCTAGCTCCCGCTCGGCGGGCGCGCCGAAAACCAGCACCGCGAATCCGCCGGCGCGGGCGATTTGCACGGCGGCTTCGGCGAACCGATCGGGGAGCCAGCGCTTGGCGTTGCCATAGGCCGCGCCGGGGCTGACGCCGATGGCGGGGCCGGTAACGCCCAGCGCCTGCATGTGCGACGCGCCGGTTTCGCGGGCTTCGGCGGTGCCCTCCAGCAGTATTGGCGCGGGCGGTGGGAAGCGTTCGATGAGGCCGGCGCGGCGCAGCAGTTCCAGGTAATAGTAGCGCTGGTGGCGCGGGATGTCGCCGGGGTCGGGCACCGGGATAGCCCGCGTCAGCAGCGGGCCGCGGCCGTCGCGGCGGTAGCCAATGCGCCATGGGACGCGCGCGACCCACGCCATCAGGGCAGCATCAAAGGCGTTTTGCAGCAGTATGGCTGCGTCGAAGCGGTGAGCGCGCAGGCCGCGGGCGAACTGGATGCGGGCGCGCCAGCCGTGCTGCGCGGGGTAGGGAATCACGGCGTCGATGGCCGATTCGCGGGCGTACAGGTCGGCCACCCAGGGGCGCGCCACCAGCGAGATGTGGGCCTTGGGATACACGCCGCGGATGGCGCGCAGCGCGGGCAGGGACATGACGGCGTCGCCCAGCCAATTGGTCGAGCGCACCATGAGACGCGAGATGGCCGCGGGGTTATCGGACACTATCACTAGTGTAGCGGCTCACTCCTAGCTGCCCGCAGCCTCTCGGATCGAGAGCTTCACCACCCGCTTGACCTCCGCCTCCGACAGACTGATGCGAGTGGTTTCGTGGTAGCTCAACGCGCCCAAGGTGAAATTGATCGGTCCGCGCCCAAGGACCACTCCCTTGGCGGAAAGGGCTTCAATCGCGATGCTTTTTCCGCCGGCGCCATCTCCGGGGGCTTCGAAATCGACAGTTGCCACGATCGCATAATCGGTGTACGCACCGGCCGTGCAATGGACGCCATTCCCGGAGGTGGTTTCGACTGGTGGGTGGATTACGGGGAGACACTCGATGGCAAAGAACTTCACCGTGCCTTCCCGCCGGAATCTCCCGTCCCACCAGACAAATGTACTTTGGCTGGCCGGCACTGCGATTCGTGCGCAGCCGGCTTCGAGCGCCACCGTGCCGCCTGCCTGCGCACGAAGGCCGCCGGACAGGGAACCAGCCGCGAGGACGAGCAGCGTGAAGACCAGCGGCCGGTAACCTGCCACGCCGCTTCTTCGAAGGACTTCCGTGGTCATGCGGTGAATTGTATCACCGCGGCCCGGGCCGTCAGAACGTGAGCGCTTCGATGGCCTGGTTGAGCTCGCTGTCGAGCGCGGCCCGCTTCTGGTGCAGCTCCGCCAGCCGGGCGCGCAGCGTGGCCAGCCGTTGTTCGGCCGCATCGAGCTGCCGCGCATAGTTCTGCACGAGTTGCTGCTGGCCACTCACGTTGTTCAGGGCGTTGATGTTCTGCCGCATCCGCTCCTCGTCGGCCGTGAGGCGGCCACTCTCGTCGTCAGTCTCGCGATGGGCCCGCTCGTTTTCTGCGATCCGCGCCTTCAGGTCTGATATCTTCTGAAGCTGCTTGTGCCCGGAGCCGGGCAGCATCTTATTGCTCAGGAAGTAGACCATCAACTCCGGAGCGAGGTTGTTGACGGTGTAGGTCTGGTCGTAGACGATTTCCTCGCTGACCGGGAAAGCTTCCGTGGAACCGGCCGCCAGCTTGATTTCGAACCGGTAGGCCTTGGCGGTCTTCGAGGCGGGCTTGAGGTTGAGCAGCGCATAGTTCTCACGCAGGTAATGCTCGACGATGAGCGTCTTCTCTTTCTGGTCAAGGTTGCGGGCTGTGTAGGTGCGGGTTTCGTGGGACGCGGTCTTGGTGTAGATCACGCCACGCGCGGCGCGAACCTCGCGCACCACCGCGGAGGAGGTGCCGAAAGCCTCAGTGATGCGCGTGCCCAGATCGACGGCGTAGCTGACCAGCCGTTTGTCTCCGCTCTTGAGCGTCTCCATCAGCGCCTCGCCGCCATAGGCGCCGCCGTCGTAGAGTGTTATGGGACCGCCGTCTAGAGTCTTGCCGGTGGAGTTGTCCAATTCGGCGGCGTTGGTGGGATGCTCTGAGCCGGCGCCCTGCGAGTAGACCAGCAGCTTGCGGGCCTCGATCTTCCGCTGCAGGAAAGGCAGCATGGCGGATTCGTCCTTGCGGATGGTGACCGGCTCCGCGATGCGGTACTCGAACAGCTCGCCCATGTCCTGAGCCGTGGCCTCGGCGGGGATGGTACTGGGAGCTGCCTGGTAAGAGAGCATGCTGGGTCCCATCGACAGCTCCATTGTGGCATCGAGGTCCGAAGCATTCGCGCGGCGCCGGGGCCTGCCCGCCGCCATTGAAGCCTGCGCCGGCGGCGCTGCGGGCGAACCGGCGGGTGCGAATTCGCCGCTCTCGAAATCGTAACCTCCCGCGTGCATCACGGGCCGCGCCGCGCGGTCGTCCGGCAACTCGGCCACCGGTCTCTGCACGTATCGCGGCTCATAGAGGCAGCTCACGAAGGAGATCGGCCGGCCGGAGACCAGCGAAAGCTGGACGCCCGTCCAATCGTCTCCGGTAGTATTGTCCACCATGGCCCAACCCTCGATGATCGACGGGCGGGCCTCTGCAAGAATCAGACGGTAGCTGGACTTCCACACCGCCGCCGGAATCATGTAGCTGGCGGACAGTTCGCGCTCTCCGGCGCCGGCCGCATCGATGTAGACGCTGCGCATATCCTTGGAGCGCGCCGCGGCTACCACCGCCAGATACTCCTTGAACTGCGCCTGCAACTTCGCGTCGGCAAAGCGAACCACTGCGGCCGCGCTCAGATCGACGTTGCGCAGGTCGCCCGCGGCGCTGAGCAGGGTGAGTTGTTCGCGCTCCGGCTGCTTCTCGCTGCCCGCGATGAGCCTGCCGCCTACCACCTGACCCGCCACCCAATCGTTGCCGAACTGCAGCTCGATCTGCGCACCCTTGAGCCGGTCCAGGATGGCGCTGAGCGGTTGCTCCTCGCCGATCTGAAACGGGAAGGCTTCGAGCCGGTGGCTGAGCGGGTCGGCCGAATCGTAGCGCAGCCCCGCAACCGTGCCTCCCGCCGCAACCGAGATGGTGAGCGACTTCAAAACGTCGTTCATCTCCGAGGCGCGGAAATCCAGGCGCGCCGCTTCGCCCGCGGCCAGCTTGCCGCTGCGCGCAAAGTATCCCACCCCGTGCTTGTAAAGCACCACCTGCCGGACCGGCAGTTCGGCCGCCTGCGCCAGAGCGCCAGGCGTGGACGTAGAAGGTAGTGTGGAAGCCATATCCACCGAGTGTCGCACGGCCACGGCGATTGTTTCCGGGTTTACCATAGCACCCGCCGGCGGCCGCAGCCGTAAGCTATAGAGATGGGATTTCGTCTGGCAGTCAACTACAGCCCGCGCGGGGATCAGGAGACCGCCATCGCGGAGTTGATCCGCGGAGTGCGCGAGGGCGAGCCGCACCAGGTGCTGCTAGGCGTCACGGGGTCGGGGAAGACCTTCACGATGGCCAAGGTCATCGAGGCCATGGGGCGGCCGGCGCTGGTGCTGGCGCACAACAAGACACTGGCGGCGCAGCTCTACCACGAGTTCAAATCGTTCTTCCCGGAGAACGCGGTGGAGTACTTCGTCAGCTACTACGATTACTACCAGCCGGAAGCCTACATTGCGTCGAGCGACGTCTATATCGAAAAGGAAGCCACCGTCAACAAGGAGTTGGACAAGCTGCGCCTGGCGGCCACGAAGTCGCTCTTCGAAAGGCGCGACTGCGTGATCGTGGCGAGCGTGAGTTGCATCTACGGCCTGGGGTCGCCGGAAGCCTACTACGGCATGCTGCTGATGCTGGAGAAGGGGCAGGCCATCTCGCGCAATCAGATCGTGTCGCGGCTGGTCGAGATCCTTTACGAACGCAACGACACGGCCTTCGAGCGCGGTAACTTCCGCGTGCGCGGTGACGTGATCGAGCTATACCCAACTTACGATGACGACGCTTACCGCATCGAACTGTGGGGTGACGAAATCGAGACCCTCTCGCGCATCGACCCGCTGACAGGGCAGGTGAAGCAGACCTACGCGCGGTTGCCCATCTACCCCAAGACCCACTACGTGATGACCGAGGAGACGCGCGAGCAGGCCATGGCCAGCATCCGCGTGGAACTCGAGTGGTGGCACAAGGAGCTGGAGAAGCAGGGCAAGGCCATCGAGGCGCAGCGCCTGTGGCAGCGCACCATGTTCGACCTGGAGATGATGAAGGAGATCGGCTACTGCCACGGCATCGAGAACTACTCGCGCCATTTCTCCGGGCGCCTGCCGGGCGAAGCGCCGCCCACGCTGCTGGACTACCTGCCGAACGACTCGCTGCTGATGATCGACGAAAGCCACCAGACCATTCCGCAACTGCATGGCATGTACCACGGCGACCGCTCGCGCAAGGAGACGCTGGTGGGCCACGGCTTCCGCCTGCCGAGCGCGCTCGACAACCGGCCGCTGACCTTCGAAGAATTCGAGCACCGCGTGAACCAGGCGATCTACGTTTCGGCCACGCCCGGCCCCTACGAGCTGACCAAGTCGGCGGGCGAAGTGGTGGAGCAGATCATCCGCCCCACCGGCCTGGTGGACCCGAGCGTCGAGATCCGCCCGGTGAAGGGCCAGGTGGACGACCTGTTGGGCGAGATCCGCAAGCGGACCGAGGCGGGCCAGCGCGTGCTCGTGACCACGCTGACTAAGCGCATGGCGGAGGACTTATCGAGTTACTACTCCGAAGTGGGCGTGAAGTGCAGCTACCTGCACTCCGAGGTGACCACCTTCGATCGCATCAAGATCCTGCGCGATTTGCGGCGCGGCGTGTACGACGTGCTGGTGGGCATCAACCTGCTGCGCGAGGGCCTGGACCTGCCGGAGGTATCGCTGGTTGCGATTCTGGACGCCGATAAGGAGGGCTTCCTGCGTTCGGCGGGCAGCCTGCTTCAGACCATCGGGCGCGCGGCGCGGCATGTGGAGGGCCACGCGATTCTGTACGCCGACGTGATGACCGACAGCATGCGTAAGGCGCTGGACGAAACGGGACGGCGGCGCCGCACGCAGGTGGAGTACAACGAGCGCAACGGGGTGGTGCCGCAATCGATCGTGAAACCAATCGACATGAGCCTGGTGGCCGTGGCGGAGGGCGACTACGTGACCGTGCCGCTCGAAGAAGACGAGGAAGTGGACAACCTGACGTCCGAGGAGCGCGAGCGGTTTGTCAGCGAGTTGGAAGAGCGGATGCGCGAGGCGGCGAGGAAGTTCGATTTCGAAAAGGCCGCGCAGTTGCGGGATCGGGTGAAGGCGCTGCGGGAGCCGTGACGGGCGCGCTACGGGAGTTCCAGTCCACGCTGTTCCCAGGTGCGCAGGTTTGAGATCTCGGGGAAACGATGGGGCGCTCGCGGGTCGTACTCGACGATCTCAAGCCACGTGATCTCGCCGTCACGTCCCCAGAGGATCAGATTCGCCTGCTGGCCGTCCGGATACACTGCCAGGGCGTCAGCGATCATGCTGGTTCCACCCTGGCCACGGGGCTGGAAGTGCAGGCTGAAGCAGCCGCAATCGCAGCCTTCAACAACGCGCAACCCTTCCAGCGCGTGCCGGCGATAAGGCGTCACATCGCAAAATGGCGCGTTGTCCAGCAGCCACCCGACGACGGCCGCTTCCTGCGCAGTGACGATTCGCCGCAGGCTCGCCCCCCTCACCACGCGTGCGTGATCAGCACCCGCGGCCGTCCCGACATATGGTTCACCACCGGCACGCGCAGAACGATCTGCAGGTTCTTCTTCTGCCAGTCGCGGGGGAAATGGCGGGCGGCGTCGGCGAAGTATTCCGGGTTACTCAGGAACTCGCCCGCGGCCATGGTCCCGTACTGGGTAATGCCGGCGGCGATGACCACCGGGCGGTCCGTCGTGGTATCCAGAACCCGCGACACGATGGCGTAGTCGTTCGGGATTTCCCAGTCCGGCCATGCCCCGGTCACCCTCCATTCCGTATTTTCGGGGTGGTCCCGGTCGTGCACCATGTCGGTTTCGTGTTCGCTGTCCTTCAGGAACGTGAACCGCAGTTGGCCGGCAATGCGCAGCGTCCAGGGGTTGTCGAAGGCGGCAATCAGCACGGCGGGGGTGTCGCGCAGGTCGGCAAAGGTGGTGGAGCGTTCGCCCCGTATGCGGTACGCCCTGCCGTACCTTTCGAAAAGTGAGGTGAGATGCACCAGGCAGAGGGCATCGCCCAGGGCCACATAACGGTCCCAAAGGATCAGCAGGTCGTCCTCGTGAATGGGCCGATGCACGGAGGCGCCGCCCACTCCCTGAATCGCGTCCTGGGCCTGTGCCGACTTAAGGTTGTAGGCCACCGGCTGCCCCACGCAAATCAGCACCGTTCCCGGCGATTTCAGCACCGGCTCCCACATCCGGTCCAAATCGGTGCGCCGCCAACCCGGGAACAGCAGCGCCCCGGCCACCGTGACCACGGCTACAACCGATATTATGCCCCAGGCGATTTCCCGATTCCGTTTGGGCGGCAGCGCAGGGGCGGGTGGAGGTGGGGGCTGGGGCGTGGGCGCCACGTTGAAGTTGAATTCGGCCACGTAGGAACCCGAGAGCAGGTCGATCCGCGCCTCGGATTCGTGCCCGGGCTGCTGGTAGTACTGCGCGAGCTTTTTCCGGATCTCGGCCGCGCTGGCTCTGACTACCGGGTCCTGGGCCGTGTCGTAATCCGGCGACCGTCCAAATACCTCGACACCCAGCGTCCGCTCCTTCAAGGAGGAGATATCGCCCGCCAAGGTCTGCTCGGTGATATGGCGCAACAGGATCTGGCAACGGCGGCTGCCCTTGAACAGGGGGCTGTCGAGAACCTTCTCCAGAAGCTCGCGGACCTCTACAACTCTCTCCGGCGGCAGCACGGGCGGAGGAGTTGGAGCTGACGGTTTGCGAGACATGGATAAACGGCTGGAGTCCATAGTACCATAGTGCTTTCATAGTATAGTACCCCCGCATTCACCCGATTCTTCACAGCGTGGTAAACAGATCGTAACTCATTGAATTTACACGTGTATGAATGTACTGTCCTGTAGCGTTCTTTTTCTTCCCCTCTGCCCGTATTAGCATACCCTGCGATACAACCACCGGATGTCCGCTCATGCAGATCTGGTCTTGTGGGTTGTCACTTTTGGGGTCCTAAGTTCCAAAAATCGTAACGGGAGGTACCTGTGAATAGGGTTAGTCTACGAAGCGTACTTTGTATATGCGCGTTTCTGGTGTTTTTTGCGTCCGCCGCTTGGGCGCAGCAAGCCACCATTGTGGGAACGGTAACCGACGCATCGGGCGCCGTGATTCCAAACGCAGCCATCACAACTACACAAATCGAAACCAATCAGGTCGGTCATTTCATGACCAACTCCGAGGGCCAATTCCTGGCGCCCGGTCTTCAGATTGGGCACTACACGGTCCGCGCCGAAGTGGCGGGCTTCAAAAAGTCCGAGCATAAGGATGTCGTCCTGACGGTCGGCGACCGTGCGCGCGTGGACTTCAAGTTGGAAGTCGGCACGGCGCAGGACAGCGTCACGGTTGAGGCGACGCCGGTGGCGATCCAGACCGAAAACGGCGAAGTCACCAACATGATCTCCGGAACGCAGATTTCGCAGTTGGCCACCAATGGCCGCACGCTGTATTCGCTGGCCGTCCTGACCGCCGGCGCGTCCAGCAACATGGCGGACTATCAGAGCGCCACCCCGGTGGCAGGCGATGCCAACGTCAGTTTCAACGGTTTGCGCACGTCCCACAACATCTACATGATCGATGGCGGCGAGGATCTCGACCGCGGCGGCGCTGGCAACATCAGCGTGATGCCATCCATGGACGCCATTGCAGAGTTCCGCCAGCTCACTTCGAATTACAGCGCGGAATATGGCCTGTCTTCGGGCGGCACAATGACCATCAACTTCAAGTCCGGCGCCAAGACTTTCCACGCTTCCGGGTGGGAGTTCCTGCGCAATGAGGACTTGGACGCCAACGGCTTCTTCGCCAACGCGTCCGCCACGCCTAAGCCCGTGAACCGGTTGAATACCTACGGCTTTAACGGAGGCGGTCCGGTGTATATTCCCAAGGTGTTCAACACGTCGAAGGAGAAGACCTTCTTCTTCTACAACATGGAATGGCGCAAGCTGGTGCAGGGTGGCAGCCTCAACACAACCGTGCCGCCAACCGCCTCCTACAGTGGCAATCTGAACGCGATCACGCAGGCGTTCGGTGGCTCGATCCACACGCCTTGCTCGAACGCGGTCTCCACGCAGATCGCATCTCTGTTCGCCGCAGCCGGTCAGACCCTCAGCAACTGCTCGGGCGCCACTCCCGTTTATAGCCAGTTCACCAACAACCAGATCCCGGCTTCCTTGCTCAACGCGAACTCCCAGCTCCTGTTGAAGGCCGGCATTTTCCCGGCGGCCAACAGCGGCAACGCGTTTCACGGCGGCAACAATGCGCCGACCAATGTCCGCGAGGAAATCGTCCGCATCGACGAGCACTTCACCGACAAGTTCTGGATGTTCGGCCACTTTGTGGATGAGTCCATCCTGCAGACCTTCGGGACCTCTATGTGGAGCGGCGACAACGTTCCGACGGCCAGCAACACCTTTGGCAACCCCTCTTACAGCGGCGTTGTGCATGCCGTCTATACGGTCAGCCCCACAGTCCTCAACGAGACCGCCTTCAACTACAACGGCAACCGCATCAACATCATTCCCGCGGGCATCGTGGCGCAACCGGCCGGCTTGACCATCCCCAGGATCTTCAGCGGCCCGAACTCGCTCAACCGCAACCCCGCAATCAACCTTGGTGGCGCGATCGGGGCGAATTACACCTTGAACTGGATGCCTTGGGTGAACAAGGCCGACGACTACCAGATCCGCGACGACGTGTCCTGGACCAAGGGCTCGCACCAAATCAAAATGGGCGCAAGCTGGGCTATTTATAAGAAGATCCAGGATGTGTTCGCCAGCACCGAGGGCAGCTACAACTTCAACGGCACCTACACCGGTAGCGACATGGCCGACTTCCTGCTGGGCTATGCCCAGAACTACTCGGAAGACGGTGTCCACGATTCCGGTCACTGGGACAACCAGTCCGTAGCGCTCTACGTTCAGGACAACTGGAAGGCCAGCCAGCGGCTGACCCTCAACCTGGGCGTGCGGTGGGATAGCATTCCGCACACCTATGAAGAGAGCAACCGCCAGTCGAACTTCTACCCCAATCTCTACAACCCGGCCGCCGCGGCTATCATCCTGCCTAGCGGCAATATCAGCCCCAGCAGCCCCGGTCTCGGCACCAGCCCCAACTCCATTCTGGCTGGCTATCAGTTCTACCTGAACGGCGTCGGCCTGGCCGGCAAGAACGGCATCCCGGCCGGACTGGTTAATAATTACTGGGGAACCATCGGCCCGCGCCTCGGTTTCGCCTATGACCTCACTGGCCAGGGAAAGACCGTCATCCGCGGCGGCGTCGGCGTCATGTACGAACGCATCCAGGGTAACGACGTGTATAACGGCGGTACCAACGTTCCCTTCAGCGCCCACGTATCCAACAATAACGTGAGCATCAACAACCCCAACCTGAGCCTCCTCACCGGCCAGGCCCTGGTTGCGCCGATCTCCGTCACCGGCATGACCGGTCTGTCCCAAACCGACTACAAAGCGCCCGTCAGCTACCAGTACAGCATCGGCGTGCAGCGCCAGTTGTCGAAGAATTCCGTGTTGTCTGTTTCCTTCGTGGGCAACCAGAACCGGCACCAGAACGACTATCGCGACATCAACAACCCCGACCCCAGCAAGCTCCCGGGGTTGATCGCCGGCACCCTCAACTACAACACGGTGCTTCCGTATCTCGGTTTCAGCGGCATCAAGATGTCCGAGAACGCCATGAACTCGCACTACAACTCGCTGCAGATGGACTTCCACGGACAGGTCGCTACCGGCCTCACCTTGCAGGCGGCGTTCACGCTGGCCAAGGCGATGGATCCGCTCAACCAGGGCGGAGGCGCCGGGGACCTGACCACCGTCTCGAATCCTTATAATCGCGCTTACGACAACGGGCCCAGCCCGCTGGATCGCAGGGCCACCGCGGTTGTGAACTTCATATACGAGTTGCCTTTCCTCCGCGGCAAAGGTACCGGAAGTATCCTGAAGGACACCTTGGGCGGATGGGAATTCTCCGGCATCGGGACCATTGAATCGGGCCTGCCGCTGAATATCAACCTCGGCGGCTCGCAGGGTTCCAACGGCCTCTCCAATGGCACCAACCGGCCGAACTTCTCGGGAAGCGTATCCCAGCCGCACACCCTGCTCTCCTGGTTCAGTACGTCCGGCTTCTCCTCGCCCACGCCTGGCCAGTGGGGCAGTTTCCCCGCGCGCTCGATCTACGGTCCGGGCCGCGACAACTGGAACCTTTCGCTGTTCAAGAGCTTCACCTTTAGTGAAGCTCGCGACTACCATCTGGAAATCCGGTTGGAGACCTTCAACACTTTCAACCACACCCAGTTCCAGAACATCTCCACCAGCTACTCCGACAGCCGGTTCGGCCAAGTGACTGGCATGTACAACGCGCGCAACGTGCAACTCGGCTTCAAGCTGTTGTTCTAGTTCGCCGCGGCAAGTTCGCAGTTTCTCTCCCCGCCCGGGTCCTCACGGCCCGGGCGGGTTTCTTTGTGCGCGACTTCGCGCAGCCGATGTGTCCGAACGTTGCGCAACTTCGCGAAGGCCGGGGACTGACGAAACCGTCCCAAGGCGCGCACGGCCCGCCGCACAAACACCTCCCACCCGCTGCGCCGCGTGGACGGAACCGTCTGTCCCCAGGTGTCTTCGCCCCGTCCGCGAACTTCCGCCTGTCGAGTGTGAGAAAAGCCGGCGTACCGCGCGAACGATCCCCTGAAGGCCTGTGGATGTCCCCCAGCTCCGCCCGGCTCGGCTCGAATTGCGTGGGACCTGGGATCAAAGAAGCGTCTCCGGCCGCGGACGAAGCTTGGTTGTTTTGCGTATTCCCGCCGGGGTTGCGGTTGAGCCGGAGCCCGGCCGGCGGGCCCCGGGGCGGTGCGCCCACGGCAGTGGCTGCCTCGGCCCCGGCATCCACATGGCTGCGGCCACCACGGCGGTGGCTACTTCGGTTGCGGCCACCATGGTGCGGTGGCCACTACGGCGGCCGCCACCACCGCGGCCCCTACTTCTTCCGCCACAGATTGGGTATGAAGCGATAGTAGAGCAGATGCCGCCAGGTGGTCCAATCGTGGCCGCCATACCCGCCCACGTAGTATTCGTGGTCGATCTTATGGTTCAGCAGAGCCTGATGCAAGGCCACGCAGCGCGCGCCCATCTGGCCCTTGGCTTCTTCCGTTCCCTGTCCGACGAAGAGGTAATCCACCTTCTTGTTCGCGTCCGGGTCGTTCAGGAATTTGGCGACGGCCTTCTCGGCGTCCACATCCCCCGCGCTGAGGATGCCGAAGGAGGCGAAAAGATCCAGCGAGCGGAAACCGATGAACATGGTGTGGCGCCCGCCCATCGACAGGCCCGACAAAGCGCGTCCCCGCGGGTCCTTGCGGACGCTGTATTCGGCCTCGACCAGCGGAATGACGTGCTTGCGCAATTCCGCTTCAAACAGATCGAAGATGAGTTCGGTATGCCTGGGGCTGTTGCGGTGAAGCACCTGGTTGTTCGGGATGGCGATCACCATCGGCACCGCCTTGCCCTCGGCCAGCAGGTTGTCCAACATGAAGTTCGCACGCCCGTCGTAGATCCAGTTCTGCGCCAGGTCGCCGCTTCCGCCCACCAGATATAGGACCGGATACTGCTTGCGCCGGTCATAGCCCGGCGGCGTGTAGACATACAATTCCCGCTCGCCATTGGTGACGTCTGAATGGTAAACGTGCCGGGTCACCAGGCCGTGTGGAACGTTCCGTGCGTCATAGTAGGCCGGGCCGTTTCCATGCACCACCAGCGTGCTGTAAGGCGGCATAGCGGTATTGCCGGCCACGGTGTTATTCGGATCGGCCATCTCCACGCCGTCCACGACGAGGTGGTATTGATACATGTCGGGCCTCAGTGGGCCCACCGTCAAGGTCCAAATGCCATCGTCCCCCTTCGTGAACGGCACGGGCTTGTTCCCCGCCCCCAGCGCCGTAAGCACGGCCACCCCCGACAACTGCACTTCCTTGGCCGAAGGCGCCCTCAGGCGGAAGGTCACCGTCCGGTCGTCGCGGACGTCGGGAGAGTTCAGCCTGGCGCTGAACGGAATCAGGTTCTCCGTATTCTTCTGGGGGTTGTAGTCCAGATTTACGTTGGCCTGCTGGCACAACCCGAGCGGCGGCGCCAATAAACAGGCGATGGCAATACAATGGCGAGCTTTCATTTTGACCTCTTCTTAGCGGGCTTGGTCCTCGGCCGCGTGGTTCGGTGCCTCCGCCGGGCCGCTCGCTCACGCTCGCGGTTCAGTGTGCCGTGCCGCCGGAACCGCGAGCGTGAGCGAGCGGCCCGATTAAAGCACCAGATCACGCGGTCCAGGACCTACTTCATGTAGCCCTTCTCCTTGTAATAGCGGGCGGCGCCGGGATGCAGCGGAACCTCGTACCCGTTCCACACGGTGTGGACGTTGTAGGAAAAGTTCAGGTGCCTCCATTGCAGTAGTTGCTGCTGCTCGTCCAGCGCTTTGGCTACGATATACGCGAAGTCGTCCGGCATGTCGGCCCGGCCGTAAACCACCGTGCCCGTTCGAACCACGGTCGGGATCGGCCGCTCGATGCCGCGATAAAGTCCGGCGGGGATGACCCCGCGTTCCTGCTCGCCATCCTTGGCCAACTTCGCCAGCAACTCGTCCGGCAACTGGATGAAGTTCAGATCGAACTTCTGGCTGATTTCCGTCCAGATTCTCCACTCTGGAGCGGTCGTCATGCCGCCGCCTCCACCGATCGCGATATCGAACTTCTCCCGGTCCTCGGGCGTACTGCCCACACGGCCGCCGGCTTCTTCGATGGCTTGTCTGGTGAGGCCGAAGTGAGCCAGGATGTTGGCGGAGTCGGCACCGATTCCGGCCGTCAGGATGCGCACCGGCCACTTCTTAGTCCGGATCTGCGACAGGTCGGTAATGCCCGTCTCCGCTTTCGCCGCCACCAGTACGTAACTCGGATCCTGGATGTTGGCGATCAGGCGCAGATTGGTCCTTGGCTTGTCCTTGGCATACGGCCCGGTTCCCCGATAAGCGTTGCGCAGGAATTGGATCGCCGTGGCGCCGAAGTCTATGGCGCCCAGCCCCGGCGCATTGCGCGGCGCCAGGATCTCGGGCACCGCCGGATCGGGCCGGTACGGAGGCGGCGTTCGGGCTTCGCTGACGATCCGCGGCGCGTCGGCGGCGTTGCAGTTGAAACAGATCTGCACGTCGTAGCCGTAGGGCTTCATCGCCGCCTGAACCACTTCAGCCATCGCGCCCCAGGGGCACAAGCGGCATGCGCCGCCGAATACCGGCTTCTTCTCTTTGATGCCGGTCTGCCCTGGTGCGGTGGAAACGGCCAGCAAAAGCGGGATCAGGCAGGGAACCGCCCAACGAAATTTTGACACGATGTTGCCTCCTGTCGGCTATTTCGGGTGCTGGTACGGTTCGAGAATTGCGACGTACTTTTCGAGCGCTGCGCGCAGAGCGGGAACGTCCTGCTTTCCGCGGCGCAGCAGATCTATGGTGCGCGTCGGCGGTTCGCGCATGGCCGTCAGTTGCGCCGCCTCGATCAGGTTCGCCGCGGTCTCGGCGGCATCCAGGCCGTCCTCCCATTTCCCATCCGCCGCCGCCAGCCACTTTCTGGCCGCGGCCACCGCTTTGGCGACCCACTGCTCCAGGTCGGGATCCTCCAGCACTACCGCCTCGCCCCGGTTGCGGAAGAACCCCATCATGGCCGCTGGAATTGAGGGATCGCGGACCGAGCCGTCCGGGTAAAAGACGCCGTGTACCGTGCCCCACCGCGCCGTGATCATCAGCTCCCAAATGTACCAGCCGACTCCCGCGTCTTGGTGCTCCTGCAAAGTCACGTCGTACGGGTTGGCGCGCGCCACGCAGCCGAGTTCGGTGTTAAATACCGGCTTCCCCACTTTCGCCGCGAACGCCTTGGCCCGCGCGATGTTGGCGCGAATCACCGCCCGGTTCTGCATGTAATCGTGGAACGAGAGCACGTCCACCGCGTCCGCCAGTTCCTCCATGCCGGGAACGAAGGCGAAACCGATGGTGACGGGAGTCTTCTTGTCGAACTCGTGGAACACGCCGGCCATGTACCTGGCCAGATCGAAGCGCCGGCGGACGCGCGCCTCCGGCGTCGTCGGCCAGTCCGGTTCGTTGGACACGTCCCAGAACGCCAGCCCGGGCTCGTCGCCGATGGTGCGCACCAGGTCCGCGGCCCACTCGCGCGCCAGAGGCCGCGCCGACTCGTCCGTGATCATCTGTGGCGTGAATCCCACCACCGGCATGACGCCCATTCCGCGCTGGTGGGCGGCGCGCAGAAAGTGCACCAGATTCTTGCGGAATGCCGGCTTATCCGCGTTCCACGCCTGGTAGCTGGTGAAGACGCGAATCTGGTTCAGATTCAGACGCCGGGCGTAATCCAGGTCGCGTTCGGTCTCCGCGGGAGAGTAGTGCTGCCAGTAATCCGTGGCGTTTTTCGCGTCCGACGCCAGATAGTTCGCACCGCGAACCCCCGACAAATCCTTCGGAACGTTGGCCGCCACCGCCGTAGCGGCGAGGATGGTAGTGCTCAACAAACAGATGGTTTTCATATTCTGCTCCCGGCCGGTTGCGATCCTTTCGACTCCGGATCTCCTGATAGTGTATATCTCTGCAAAGGCCTACAGGGTGGAGTGTGCGCAAAGACGAACCGCCTGTGAAACCAGGTGAATCCGAACGTGCGTACTCGCCAGGTTCTTGTGGGGCAGGCTGTCAGCCTGCGGCGGACTGTCAGTCCGCCTGGGCGGCATCGGTAAACGTCCGCGGGAGGCGGGTTAACAACCCGCCCCACAAAGCACCGGCAGAGCCACTCCGGTGCACACCCCGGCGCGCCGCTCACTGGTTGGGATTGCTGTCGTGTCCCGGCAGCGCGATGAGGGGCGCCGCCGGCTCCTCGGCCGCCAACTCCTTCACCTTGGCGAACTCCGCGGCGGCTTCCTGCTCCCGGCCCATGGAACGCAGCACACGGCCCAGGCGGTAATGCGCGTCCGGCTTGGCCGGGTCCAGCCGGATGGCCTCGCGCAAATGCACGGCGGCTTCGGCTGTTGCGTCCCGGCCGGCTAACAGGATGCCCAGATCGAGTTGCGCGAGCCGGGCCTTCGCATCCAGGCTCAAGGCCCGCCGCAGATGGTCTTCCGCGGCCTTCGGGGCGTCCAGGTGCATCTCCGCGTCGCCCAGGTAGGTCAGGGCCTGGCTGTGGTCCGGTTGGGCCGCCAGCTCGGCCTCAAACTCGCGCCCCGCCTCCTCGAAGCGCTTCTGCTTCCAATAAATGTATCCTAAGCCGAAATGCGCCTCCGGCTCCGGGGTCTTGGCCTTCACCGCGGCTTCGAACTCGGCGATAGCTTGCTCGGTCTGGTTGGCTGCGTCCAGCACCTCGCCCAGCAGCAGGTGGACGGGCGCGGAATCCGGGTCCTTGACCAGCAGCGCGCGAAACTCCTCGGTGGCCAACCGGTACTGCTTTGACCACAGGTAGCTCTGGGCCAGCTTGAAACGCAGTTCGACGTTATCGGGCTCCCGATCGCTGGCGGCTTTCAGTTGCACCGCGGCCGCATCGAACTTACGGCTGCCGTAGTAACTCATCCCCAACAGCACCCGCGCCTGAAAGCTGGACGGGTCGGCTTTGACGGCCTTTTCCAGGGTGGAGGCGGCCTCGGGAAGCCGGTTCAACTTGACATAGGACAAGCCGAGGTTCAGATAAATGCCGGGTAACTTGGGGTCGAGCGCTATGGCCGCGCGGTAGTGCTGGATGGCAAGCTCGTACTTACCCTCGCGCGCCAGCCGCAATCCTGCATTGGCTTCGTCAAGTGCGGCGGGGCCGGGCTCCGCCCAAAGCCACGCGGCAACCGCGAACAACAGCGCTGCCCACTTCATGGAAAGGGAACCGTTCATCGCATTCCAGTCTCCTACAGCTTGCGGCCGACGATGGCATAATCCAGGCCGCCGAAGAAAGCCTCGCGGAAGTCTTCTGGCAGGCTGGCAACCGAGGGAAGCGTCTCGATGGCGGGCGACAGGCGATGCACCTCGATCTTGCCCATGCCGAATTCCTCCATGTAGAATGCCAGCAAGCCGCTGGGCACCGGCCGCGTGTGCGTCGGGTCCAAGTAGAAGTGGGTGGCGAAGATCGCCAGGCAATTCGGATTGGGCGTCTCGATGGCAATCACGCCGTTGCGCGATAGCCGGCTGGCGCAGAGCCGGATCATCGCGGGCAGGCGCTCCGGCGCCAGGTGCTCGACCACCTGCGAACAGAAGATGCCGTCGAGCGACGCTTCCGGAAGCTCTTCGAGGTAACGGAAGAGGTCGGCCGTTTCCGCTTGCAGGTCCTTGTGCCGGCAGATGGCCACGGACTCTTCGTCGAGATCGATGCCGCGCGCCGCTACGCCGGCATCGCGCATCAGTTCCAGAAACTCCCCGCGGCCGCAGCCGATATCGAGCACGTTTCGGCAGCTTGCGAAGTACGGCTCGTACATCCGCTGGCCACGCTTAACATGGTCCTCGGACCCCCGGAAGCGTTCGGCGAACCGCCCGTAGTCGAAGTCCGGAGGGGCGGCGGGCAGAGCGGCGGGCGGAGCGGCGAGGGCGGGCTGCCCGGCGTCCGCGCGGCTGGCCGCGGTCACTTGGGCACGCTGGCGGATGGTGCGAAGCTCGGAGAAAATGAGCCGCTCGAATTCCAGGCGGATGCGCTCCAGGTCGGCCCACAAGTGTTTCTGAATATCCACGGAGCCGCGTTCCAGGGAGGCCGCGAACTCGCTGTGCTGCGCACGCAGAGACTCGCGGAAATGGCCTTCGACGATGTCGGTGCGGAACTGGGTGGCGCCTTGCAGGTCCGCCACGGCGCGCAGGAACTGCACTTCGCAATCGAACAACTTGCGCTCCCACGCCGGCCGCCACTCCGACCAGTGGCGCAGCACATCGTCGGCATCGCGGCGGACCCCGTCGACGTTGCTGCGCATTTCGTCCACGTTGCAGCGCATCTCGGTCACGTTGTCGCGCATCTCGCCCAGGCTGACGCGAAACTCGCCGATGGTATGGCCCACGCCGCTGAGGTCCCGGGCCATGCTGTCGGCGTCGCGGCGGAGGGCATCGACGTTGCGGTGCATCTCGGCCACGTTGCTTTGCATCTCACTCAGGCTGCGGCCCATCCCGGCGATGTCCTGGCGCAGTTCGTGCACCTCGCCGTGGACCTCCTCCGCCTCGCGGTGAGCCTCGGCCACCTCGTGGCGCAGCCCGTCCACCTCGCTGCGCAGTTCGGTTACGCCCGCCAACTGGCTGGCGATTACGGCGAGAGAACGGTTGTTCTCGGCGAGCGCCTCGATGGCGGCGTCCATGCAGGCCACGGCCTTGCGGTTGAATTCCACCTGCTCGCGCACGTGCCAGTCGAGCATGCGCGACACCAGGCGCTTCCACGCCTGCACCAGCGAATTGAGCGGGCCGCCGCGGCGCGGGTTGACGGAGCCGATGGCGGCCACCTTGCCCAGGGCGGAATCGCGGGCGTGCACCAGCGGCATAAGGTCGGGCAGGGGAACGCCGGCGCCGGCGGATTCGGGATGGCGCGCGCGCACCTGCTCGCGCACTTCGCGTAGCACGGCGATGAGTTCAGCGCTTTCCACGAGGCCGGCTCCAGGTGGCGGTAACTACCGTGCCGATGCCGCCGCGGGGCGCGAATTCCCCGGTGACGGTGGCCATCTTGGGACGCGCCGCGCGCACCACGTCGCGCAGCACGCGGTTCACCACGTTCTCCTGAAAGATGCCCAGATCGCGGTACGCCAGCAGGTACGTCTTGTACGACTTCAGCTCCAGGCAGCGCTGGCCGGGCACGTAGCGCAGCACAATTTTGCCGAAATCCGGCAGGCCGGTTTTGGGGCAAACGGCGGTGAACTCTGGCGTCGAGATCTCGATTTCGTAGTCCGCGAACTGGTTGGGCCAGGTCTCGATTTCGGGCAAGGGCGCGTCGACGCCCGAAGCGGCGTGTTCGTCGGTGTAGGCGGGTTTTATGCGGGAGCTTTTCATGCGAGAGCCTTTGCGAGCAGGTCCAGGAACATGCCGACGTCGGCGACCACGCCCACGGCCTGTCCGGTGCCGCGGTCGCTGACCTTGGTGGCGACCGCCGGGTTGATGTCCACGCAGACCACTTTGATCCAGCCCGGCAGCATGTTGCCGGTGGCTATCGAGTGCAACATGGAGCCAAGACACAACACCAGTCCGGCGCCCTTGAGCTCGGCTGCGTAGGCGTCCTGCGCGGCGTTCATGTCGGTGATGGTTTCGGGGAGCGGGCCGTCGTCGCGCAGGCTTCCGGCCAGCACAAAGGGGACGCGGGCGCGCACGCACTCGTAGAGGATGCCGGAGCGCAGGCGGCCGCTGGCCACGGCCTGCTCCACGCTGCCGGCGTGGTAGATGGCGTTGATGGCGCGCATGTGGTTGCGGTGGCCGTGCTCCTCCTGCCGTCCGTCGGAGAGCCGTATGCCCAGCGAGGTTCCGAAGAGCGCCGATTCGATATCGTGCACGCCGAGGGCGTTGCCGCTGAGCACGGCGTGCACCCAGCCGTTGCGGATGAGCGAGGCCAGGCCCGTGCCGCCGCCGGTGTGGACCACCACCGGACCGGCCACCACGATCACCTTGAAGTGGCTGTCGATGGCCGCGCGCACCAGGGCGGCGGTCTGGCGGACGGCGGTATCCACCTGGCGCTCCGAGGAAATGCCGTTGGACATGAAGGCGAACGACATGCGGTCGCGCTCCTTGCCTTCGGGCGCCACGCGGATGCCGCGCAGTCCCACCACGATGCGGTCGCCGCGCCGCACGTCGCGCAGCCGGCGGCAGAAGGCCTGGGTGCCGTCCAACACGATCATTCCGTCCATGCGCTGATTCTGCACCTCCACCCACTCCTGCCCCAGGCGGATGTAAGTACGGTGGTTGGTGGTGGAGTAAAAATCTTCGGGCGCACAGCGGTCGCGCTCCACTTCGCGCAGCGCGGCATCGGCGCTGTCGACCGGGGTGCAGCCCAGTTCCAGCAGGCTGGAGAGCAGCCGGTCGAGCGAAGGGGCATCCGAGGTTTCGACTTTGAGACGGAGATAGGACGGCTCGCTATTGGTGCGTCCAATGCGGAACTGCTCGACTTCGAACCGGCCGTGATACTCGACGACCTTGTCGAAGACGCTTTCCATGATATGCGAGTCGATGAGGTGGCCCTCGGTCTCCACCACTTCCTGAAATGGCATAGAAGAAACCATTGTCCCATGGCTGGTGGTGCGGGGGAGAATTGCGGGCGGGCGGCGCGCCCATTGCGGGGGTGGGGACCAAACGGAGGCCGAAAGCCGCACCCCCGACGCCCGCCGCGAACCACATCCGGTCGCCTACTCGAAGGGGATTTCAACCTCTGTATAGCTTCCCGGTGTATAGGCGCTCACAGCGGCGACTATTTTATCGAGGTGCAACCTCACCAGCGGCCATTGCTGGTTGCCGGGAACAACCAGCGCGATCTTCCGGCGCGTGAGGTTCTGTTGGTACCGGATATTCTTGTCGGTGCTGAGCAGTACTTCGTATCCGGCTTCCTCGGCCCGCTGAATCAGTTCGCCGTTCTTCAACTCATGCCAGCCGATTCGGCGCGCATGAGCGACCTCGTGGCCGATTAGACTACCAGCAATCGGCTTCGGCGTTCCGTTGTCGAATAGAATTCTCATCAGCCGAAGGTGGGTGCTTTCGCAGGGCTCTCGCTGGCGAAGTGCAGCACCGCCTTTACCTCCTCCGGTGCCGCGTCGAAAACTTCCGTGATCTCATCGACGGACATCCCGGCATCGAGATTCTCGAACACCGTCTGAACCGGCATTCGCGTTCCCCTAAACACCCACGCTCCGCTGACCTTGCCGGGGACGCTCTCCACGACGGGGCATTGGGACCAGTCGAGATTCGCCATAATCCGCGCTCCTGTTCTTAGGATACCTTGCTACGCCACAGCATCGCGGGCGCGAGTGCGCCTCCCGCAATCCGTCCGTTGGCCCGCAACCGGCAGGTCCGCTCACTCAATGGCTGGGGAAAATTGAGAGCCAAAACCCGAATCTCACGCCAAGTCGCAAAGCCGCAAAGAAGGCACCGGGATTCTTCTTCGCGGCTTTGCGCCCTTGCGTGAGATATGGTCTCCTTCGCAGTCTCCGATCGTCGCGGCTGTACCAGTCCGGCACGGGCGCAGAAAGCGGGCTCGGCGCGCCACTCAGCTCGCCAGCGGGCGGCGCTCTGGCGCGCTGAGCGCGCAGGCCCGGTCGAGGGCTTCCATGAGCGCATCCGGCCGGATGGGCTTGGCGACGTAGGCGTCCATGCCGCATTCCAGGCAGCGCTCGCGGTCTCCCTTCATGGCGAAGGCGGTCATGGCGACGATGGGGATGTGTCGGCCGCTATCGCGCTCGCTGCGCCGGATGGCGCGGGTGGCTTCGAAGCCGTTCATCACCGGCATCTGGATATCCATCAGGATGGCGTCGAAGTTTTCGCGGGCCAGGGCTTCCAGCGCCTCCCGGCCGTTCGCGGCCACGCGCGACCGGTGGCCGTGTTTGGCCAGGAACGTGCCGATCAGGTGCTGGCCGACGGGGTGATCCTCCACCACCAGAATGTGCATTTCGGCCGGTCGGCCACCGGCGCGCCAGGGCTGAGTGGAAGCGGTTGGGGGCCCGGCTTCGGGAACGCCCAGCATGCCATCGAGCGTGGTCAGCAGCGCCTCCGCGGATCGTCTGGCGGTCAGCAGGTAGTCGCGCTGTTCAATGGTAAGCTTGGTTTCGAGGGCCAGTTCGGTCATCCCCACGATGCCGTTCATACGGGTGCGGACCTGGTGACAGGTGTTGGCCAGCGCCTGGCCCTGAGCGCGGCAGACGGCCTCGACGCGGGCGTTGGCCTCGCGCAGTTCTTCCTTGAGGGTGCGCAGTTCGGCATTGCGGGCGCAGACCTCGTCTTCCAGCGCCCCACGGCGGTGTTCCTGGTCCGCATCGCGTTTCTGGATGGCGCCGAGCATCTCGTTGAAGGCGTCGACTAGGGCGCCAGCTTCTCCATTTTCCGATCCGCGGGCGCGCAGGGTGTAGTTCTGGAACAGAGCGACGCTTCTCGCCGTCTGTGCCAGCTGCATCCAGGGAGCCGCATGCCTGCGCCGAGCTTCCCGAATCGCCGGAAGCGCCGCCAGCGCGGCCATCGCCAGCAGCAGAACGGCCCCGCCAGTGCGGCCGAAGTGGAAGACCAGAGCGGTGAGCGCGGCCGCCAGCAGCGCCGCTGCCACGGCGACGGCAAGGAGCGTGAGGAAGTTGTGGGCCGTCGAGAACCGGCTGGACAGGCGCACGATCTTCCAGGGACGCACACTCGAGAACTGCACTAGGAACTTATCGGCAGTTTGGCGGGATTGTTTAGCCGGACCTACCGGGTCGCCAGCCAGGCCAGAAACAGCCCGTCGGGCGGCACGTCTTCCCAATAGGATATGGGCCGGCTGCTGACTGCGCGGCAGTGGCGCCCGAGGAGCCGCTCCAACTCGCCGCGCGTGAACCAGCGTTCCCACTCGGGCGTTTCCAGGCGGCCCCACTTGCGGGCGTTCTTGTCGATCACGGCGATGCGTCCGCCGGGTTTCACCACGCGGCAGATCTCAGCCACCGCCCGCTCGATTTCCACGGCGTGTTCCAGGCTTTCGGTGGCGTAGGCGGCGTCGAAGAACCCGTCCTCGAAGGGCAGTTCTGTCATGCTGCCGGCGCGCGTGTGGATGCCGGGCGGCACGAAGCGCAGCATCTCCTCGGAAATGTCCAGACCCCAGATCTCGGCGGCGGGTTCGCGCTCCAGAAACAGGCGGGCGAAGCGGCCCTTGCCGCAGCCCACGTCGAGCACGCGCTTGCCGGCCAGCGGGCCCAGATGCTCGCCGATCAGCTTCACGTGGTAGATGCGCGGATCGATGGTGGAGGGGAAATGCTCCTCGTCGCGCGAGGCCGCGTCGAACGAGGCTTGAATACGCGCGCGCAACTCGGGGGTGAGCTGCGCGCGCGGCTGTTGCCGGAAAAGTCGCTTCCAGTCGAAAGCGGCCATGCGCGGATTACGCCCGCGTCAGGAAAATCGGCAGACCCATCTTGTGGTCGTACACGGGACGGAACCGCTGGGTGTTGTACATGGTTTCGACATCCACGTGGCGCGGTCCAAGCTGGGGATCGGGGATTCCCGCCAGGTGGTAGCAGCCGTTGCTGATGGCGGTCATGACGCCGTGCTTGCCTTCGGCTATGGCGTCCATGGCCATGCCGGCGAAGGTCGAGGCCACCATGCGGTCCACGAAATCGGCGCTGCCCGAGCGGAGGTCGTAGGTCAGGTCGCTGACGATGGTCTCTTCGCCGGTGGCGAGCTTGATCTCGTTGCTCAGGTCCTCGGCCACGCTCATCTTCTTGCGGTGTCCGAAGGCGTCCGGCTCGCCGTATTCCTTCACGGTGTAGCCTTCCCACTCGGCGCCCTCGGAGAGAATCGCCAGCGAGTAGTTGCTGGGGTTGTTGCGCTTATCGTTGACCAGGATCTCGATGAGCTTCTTCAGATCCACCTTGTATTCGGGGATGCAGCAGCGCACGCTGGTGACGTAGGCGGTATAGAGCGCGGTGTACCCGGCGTCGCGGCCGAACACGCGGAACAGGCCGATGCGTTCGTGCGACCCGACGGTAGTGCGCTGCCGTTCGATGGCGTCCATGGCGCGCGTGATGGCGGTCGAAAAGCCGATGCAGTACTCGGTGTTCCTCACGTCGTTGTCCATGGTCTTGGGCACGGCGATCACTTTCATGCCCTGGCGGTCCAATTCGGCCGCGTAGCTCAGCGTGTCGTCGCCGCCTATGGCCACCAGATAATCCAGGCCCAGAGTCTCGATGTTCTTGAGGACCGCGGAGGAGACGTCGAACACCGTCGAGGTCACGCCCTTCTTGGTGGTTTCCTTTTTGGGAAACTCCTGCCCTTCCAGAACCGGCGGGACTTTCTTCATCTTGGACGGATTGGTGCGCGAGCTGTGCAGGTACGTTCCGCCCGTGCGGTCGATGGTCCGGGTGTTCTCCCGGTTGAGGGGAAGAACGTAGCGGGACCGGCTGGCGGGATCCTGGAGGTTGACATGCGTCAGTCCTTCCCAGCCCCGGCGAATGCCGATGACCTCGCATCCGATCTCGCTTCCACGGTAGACCACCGTCTTGATCACGGAATTCAGACCGGGAACGTCGCCGCCGCCCGTGAGTATGCCAATACGCTTTGCAGCCATGAAAACTCCTAAATGGGGATCTCTGTTTCGGATTGGAAAACCTCATTATAGCGGGGAGCGGGCGCGGCGGGGCGGCGGGCCGGCGAGCCGGCGGGCGAGGTTGCGCTCGCGCTACTTGATCTCGATGGCCCCGCCCGCCGCCGCCAGCTTGCCGTCCAGCGAATCCTGCGCCAGTCCGCGCACCGAGTAATGGCCCGGTGGCGCATCCAAGTTCATCGACCCGGTGAAGCCGCTCTCCGCCAACTCCGTGAAAGTCGCCTCCGTGAGATTCAGATCGAGTTCGCTCCGCTTGCCCGTCACGAAATTACCGCGGTCGTCCAGCAGCGCCCCGATGATGGTCAGCTTCTGCCGCCGCCGGTCCTGCGCGGTTTCGAAATGCAAACGGCTGACGTCCAGGTGCGCCACCATGGTGACGCCCGGCGGCGCGGCCTTCGGTTCCCAGGTGAACTCCACGGGAAGCTCCGTGACCGTGTCCGAGGCCATGGCTTCGCGGTCCAGTCTGGAGGGCGCGGGCGCCGGCGAAGCGGCATTCGGTGACGCCGCCGTGTAGCCCTGGCGGGCCTGCACGGAATACCCGTCGCCGCGGGCGAACTGGACTTTCAGGTGGTGATAACGCCCGTCGGCCGCCAGGAGCGAGGGCGCGAAACTCAAAACGTACACGGTCGAAGGCGCCGTGCCCAGATCCTGGAACCCTCGATCCAGGTCGTTGCTGTTGTGATAGAAGGCGCCGCCGGTTCCGGAGGCCATCTCCGCCATGGCGTCCGCTGCCGCCTGAGACATCCGCAATTCGAGCCGCTGCCCCAAGGGTCCAGGTTCCGGGCTCATCGCGAACAGCCGCCTGGCGTCCAAAGTGTTGATGACGACTTCCGCGTGCAGCGCCTTGGCCGTCAACTTCTCCAGTTCGGTCTCCAGGTTGCCCGTGAGGAATCCCGCCGAACTCAGCAGCAGCACGCGCTGCCCCGGCAATTTCTCCATACCATCCACCAGGCTTTCTACCACGCGTAGCGTGTTCCGCGAGTTCCGCAGCGCGCTCTCCCAGATCCCCCGCGAAGGACCGGTAACCGCGCTCTCCGCGCACGGCGTCCTCCGGCACACCGAACACGCGGAGATCTTGGCCTGTAGCAAGTCTCTGTCCAGGTTATTGACGATCAGGTATGCCTCATAGGGCGAGATAGGTGGGCACCCGTCCAGCCACTCGTCGCCGGTGAATCGCTGGTGGGCGGTTACTTTGGCAATCTGCCCGGTGAGCACCGTCACATCCGCGGTGAACTTGGTGTCCCGCGTCTGTGCCGTGGTCGTCACCGTGACCAGGTCGCCCGGCGCCAGACTGGTCTTGACGAACCGTTGCGCCGCATCCTTCGCCGCCTTCAGCGTGAGCGCGGGGGTATTCAGATCGTCGAAGCAAAGCGTCACGAAGCGGAGCCGTGCCGCGGGTTTCGCCTCCGCCGTGCTGGCAGGCTCCGCCGGTTCCGCACCGCTGCCATTGGCTGCCGCCGGCCGTGAGAAGCTCTCCACCGAGAAGCCCGCGATGGTCTGCTTCTTTCCCTCGTCGTAGATCTCGAAATCGTCCCGTGTGAACCCGGCGACCGCGCGCCACAGTCCGTCGCGCACCACCACCGGAACTTCCACCAGTTTGGCCTCGGTGCGCAATGTGAGCAGAGATGGAGGCACGTACGGCGCCGTCCGCGCATGCATCTCATCGGGAGCGATGGATTGTGCCGCCGCCAGGCCCAGACAAGCCGGGGCGGCAAGGCACGAAGTCCTTAAGCGGCTCATACAGCTAGTTCCATTTAAACAAAGCAGTGGCATCGAGTGTACACTCCAGCCGTCGGCGGGGAACCATTTGGAGACCCGATCTATTCCCCGTGCCAGCCTGCGCGGAGTAGAGCGCTGCGGAAAAAACCCGGCCCAACGCCTCGATCCATCCAGCCACGCCGGCTGGGAGGGCGTCCCAAAACTGGCTACACCTCCGATTTTGTGCAATTTGCACAAAATCGGACAAAAACAAAGGACTTAGTCGTCGGTTTTGTGCAATTTGCACAAATTCTCAACTAGGGCGCCCCGGGGGCGACGGTCGCCAGGTGCGCGGTGCGGGGCTCCGGGATCGAGTGGAGCACCCCGCCGATTTTCCGCAAGAACCGTCAAGACACGCCCGTCCGATCGGGCTAGACTCGTTCTCATGAAACCCGTTACCGAGGACTCCTATCGCGAACGAATCTCGCACGTGCTGACGCATATCCAGCAGAACCTGGACGGCACCCTGGCGCTCGAAGAGCTGGCCAGTGTGGCGTGCTTCTCGCCGTTCCACTTCCACCGGGTGTTCCGCGGCATGGTGGGCGAGGCGCTGGCCGAGTACGTGCGGCGCCTTCGGCTGGAACGGGCCGCGCGGCGGTTGCGGCATTCCGAACGCGCCATCGTGGATATCGCGCTCGAAGCGGGCTACGAGGCTCATGAGTCGTTTACCCGCGCCTTCGCCGACGCCTTCGGCATGCCGCCGTCGGAGTTCCGCCGCAACCATGAAGTGTCGATCGAGGCGCGTCCGGCGGCGGGCGTTCCGTCGCGCGCCAGCGATTTCCGCGTGCGGCGGCTGGACGCCATGCAGGTAGCCTTCATTCGCCACGTGGGGCCCTACGATCAGGTCGGCAAGGTCTGGAGCCGCCTGTTCCCCTGGGCCGGACGGCAGGGCTTGTTGGGGCCGGGAACCCGCATGCTGGGCGTCTCCTACGACGATCCCGATATCACGGCCCCCGATAAGCTGCGGTACGATGCCGCCATCACGCTTCCCCGGCCGGCCCTCCCATCGGGCGAAATCGGCATGATGGAGATCCCCGCCGGGGATTACGCCACGGCCCTGCACACCGGCCCTTACAATTGTCTGTCCGATTCCTACGCGGAACTGGCCGGGAAATGGCTGCCCGGCGCGGGGCGCGAATTGCGCAGCGCCGCAGCCATCGAGTTCTATCTCGACTCGCCGCAAAGCGTGGCGCCCGAGAAGCTGCGAACCGAAATTTGTCTTCCACTGGAGGAGGAGTAACGAATGCACAAACTGTTGTGGATTGGCGGCGCGGTCCTGGTAGTAGCGATCGCGGCCGCGGCGGCCTGGATGTGGCACGCCATGATGGGACCGATGTACCAGCCGGGCGACGTGCGCGCCGGCAAGGACCTGGCCGAGCCGCTGACGCCGGCCGGGGCGACCGCCGAGCGGTGGCTGGTGGCGCCTGGCATTGAGCTGCACCACTTCGAGGAAGGCACGGGCACACCCATTCTGGTGATCCACGGCGGCCCGGGATACCCTCCGGCCGGGCCCTGGCGCGCGGGAGCGCTTCTGGGGAAGGACTACCGGCTGATCTATTACCACCAGCGCGGCTGCGGGCTTTCCAGCCGGCCCATTCAGCGGTTCTCCGGTTCCAATATGTACGCCAACATGCAACTGGCGAACCGCACGCTGGGCCTGGGGGCGCAGGTGGCCGATATCGAACGTATCCGCCGCATCCTGGGCGTGGACAAGCTCATTCTGATGGGCCACTCCTTCGGCGCGCTCGAAGCCGCGCTTTATGCCGCCGAGTTTCCGGAGCACGTGCGCGCGTCGATCTACGTGGCTCCGGCCGATCTGACGGTTCTGCCCAACCCGCGGGGCGACCTGTTCGACCTGATTCGGCAGCGCCTTCCCGCCGCTATGAAACCCGAGTACGAGAGCTACGTGAAAGAGACTTTCGATTTCCGGCGCGCCTTCGAGCGCAGCGAGGCGGAATCGGGCGAGTTCTTCGGGCGCTTCGCCAAATTCTACGGAGCGGCCATGGGCGGCCTGCCGCCCCAGACCGGCGACGTCTCGGCGGCCGGCTACGTTCCGCTGGCGGCTTACATTGGCATGGGGAAGCATCACGATTATTCGGCGGCGTTGCGGGCGGTCGCGACGCCGGGCCTGGTGATTCACGGCAGCCTCGACAGGCAGCCGGAGAGCGGGAGCCGCGGTTTCGCGGCGTGCTTCCCCAATTGCCGCTTTGCGCGGATCGACGGGGCAACCCACTTCGTGTTCGAGGATAAGCCCGAGGAATTCGCGGGCGCCGTGCGGGAGTTTCTGCGGGGGATTTAGTGGTCCGCGGCCACTCCGGATCGTCGGGCACTTGCCACGGAACCGCGAGGGTAGCCGAGCGGCCCGCGCGGGGAGTGTGCTGCCCTCGGGCCGCTCGGTTACCCTCGTGGTTCCGTGGCAGCCCGACGGCAAATGACGGCCAAGCGCCGGGAGAACGGGCGTTTTAAGGACGCGCTAGATTGGCGGGAGGAAAGCGGGCAGGCAACCCGGAGGCCGCCTGCCCGCCGCGAAATCAGAAGAACAACTTCAGAGACATTTGAATAATACGGGGCGAGCCGAAACCGGTGATTTCACCGAACGTGGCGCTGGTGAGACTGGTGGTCGGGTTGTTCCAGTTGGCGTGGTTCATGATATTGAAGAAGTCGGAGCGGAAGTCGAGGCTCTCTCGCTCCTTGATCTTGAACCGCCGGCTCAGGGCCATGTCCCACTGAATTGTGCCGGGGCCGTAAATGGCGTTGCGTCCCAGGTTGCCAAACTGTCCGGTGGAAGTGGTGCACGTGCCCGCCGCGTTGCCGGCACAGGCGAACGAATCCAGGTTGAGGTAATCGCCCAGAGTTTTCGGCGCTCCGTAGACCGCGCCCGGCACCAGCACTTCGGGCCGGTCCAGCAACTGGCCGCTGAGAGAGATGTCCTTCCCGCCAACGCTGAGTTGGATGGGGCTGCCGGTTTGGAAGCCCACGATCGGCGAAAGCTGCCAATCCTTGGTGATGCTCTTTACGATGCCGTTCTGGCCGATACCGGGGCTGATGGCGCTCACGCTGCTAATGAAGTTCTGCCGGTGGTCGAAACCGCAGTTGCCTCTCTCGCCAGTCTTCCGGTTGAGCGGATTCTGGTAGATCACGCCCGCCAGTTCTCCCGCGAAATCCCAGGAACTGACGCAGTGGCTCCAGTTGTAATTCATCTGGAGGCTGAGTCCGTGAGACAGGCGGTGCTGGGCGGATAGCAGCAGGCCGTGGTACTCTCCGTTGGCGCCATCGTCGGTCTGTTGGATCTCGCCGTAAGCCGCTCCCAGCGTGGGATTGGCAAGGACCGCCAGGCGCCGGGTGTTGACATTGGCGGTGGTAGCGCCGGGAATAGTGGGGACGGAATAGTTGACGTCGGTCGATCCCCAGATGTGACGCGTGGCGTTGCCCATGTAGTTGGCGGTCACCAGCCAGTCGGCGGCCAGTTGGCGCTGATAGCTGATGTTCCACTGCATCATATACTGCGGCTTGGTACTGGGAGGAACGCTGACGTAGAAGCCCGCGCTAGGGAAGACCGCGTTGCCCGGGAACGGGTCGCCGCCCGGGTAGCCCAGGAAGGGATTCGAGAACGGTCCGCTGAACGTGGAGTAAGCGCCGCTGTTGATGGTGATGGAAGAAACGTAGGGCGAATTGGTGGTCCAGCGCTCGGGATAGAACATCTCGGTAATGTCGTGGATCATAACGAACGCGGCGCGCACGGTCTGCTTGCCGTCGCCTTTGGGATCCCACACCATTCCGAGTCTCGGCGAGAACAATGCCCAGTGGGATTGCGTGAACGCCTTGCCGTACGGGTCCTGCGCGCTGTCGGTGGAGAATATCAGCCCGGCCGGAGCCTTGGGGTAGCGCGAGTCGGCAGTGTGCCAGCCCTGCAGGAACAGCGGCCAACTGAACTGGTTGCCGCGCCCGAACTTGTCGTAGGTCGGGTCGTTGGGCTCCCAGCGAAGTCCCACGTTGACGCTGAAGCCCCGTCCAACATGGATGGAGTCCTGTGCGTAGGCGGCCACCACGTTGGTGCGCAGGTAATCGGAAATCACGTTGCCGTCGGTCAGCCCGCTGAAGCGGCCGATCAACAGATCCGCCAGGCCGTCGCCGGAGGTGGCGCCATTAAAGGTGAACTGCCCGTTGGCCTGCTGATAGTTGAAGGAATTGAATTGCACCTTGCGGCCGTCGAAGCCAAACTGGAACTGGTGCTTGCCGCGGATAACGGTGAAATCGTCCGCCAACTGGTAGGTATTGATATCGAAATTAGCCAGCGCGCAGGTGCCGCATCCGATGTTGAACCCGCCGCCGGAGTAATTGCTGACGGCGAGCTGCGTGTAGTCGCCGATATTGATGAACATGTTCACGCCCAGGTCCTTGGGGCTGAACATGTTCAGCGGAGCCGCGCGGTTGTTGCGGCGCCGGTCGAAGGTGGCGTGGAACGAGTTGACCTCCGACCCGCCGGCCAGAGTGTAGTTGTCGCCCAGGGTGATGCTCTGGGTGCGCTGCTGGTTTCCGGAAGTTCCCGTCGTGAGGGCGTTGTGGCCGTCGAACAGGGCCAGAGCCGTGTAGTCGTAAATGTAGTAGCGGGCGAAAAAGTTGTCCCGGTCGCTCACCACCCAGTCGACGCGGCCCACCACCTGATCGTCCGGGTTATTGGTGATGTAGCCGAACGCATACTTCCCGCAAGGGTCCGGGGACGTCGGGAGGTAGGTGGAGGCCAGTTTGAGTCCGGCCGGGTCGAACGAGGAGACCGGAATCAGGTTGCCGGGAAAAGCCGTGCCCGTGGGGTCCTTCAGGGTGATGTTCTTGGAGGCGCATCCACCGGCGGTTTTGGCTGCGTCCAGCAGGTGGAAATCGCCCGACAGAGCGGCAGTGGTGGGAGTGTAAGCGGTGTTCTGGGCCGGGTCGCTGCGTTGCCGCGTGCCCTGGTATCCGGCGAAGAAGAACAACCTGTCCTTGAGAATCTTGCCGCCGGCGGTGCCGCCGAACTGGTTGCGCTTTATCGAGTCGCGGGGCGGTTGCGTTCCGTAGGCGTCGCCCTTGGGCCGCGCGTTCAGATCGCCGTTGCGGAGAAACTCGAAGAGATCGCCGTGCAGCGCATTGGCGCCGCCCTTGGTCACGATGTTGACCACGCCGCCGGGGTGCAACCCGTACTGCGCCGGCAGGCCGTTGGTCTGCACGTTGAATTCCTGGATGGCATCCGGGAAGGGAATCGGCATGTTCACGTTGCTGAAGGCGTCGTTATTGTCGCCCCCGTCCAGCAGGTAGTTCACGCCGTTGGCCTGCCCGCCGGCCACCGAGAACTGGCCGGAAGCGTTGGATCCCCCGATGTTCTTGCTGCCGGTGAGATCGCCGCCGTTCAGTGTCATGTTGGAAACGCCCGCGCCCGTCAGCGTGAGCAATTGGGTGGGATTGCGGCCGTTCAGCGGCAAGTCCTCGATGGACCGCGTGCCGATTACCTGGCCGATGGAGCTATCCTTCGTCTCCACCATGGCGGCATTAGCCGTCACCGAAACGCTCTCTGTGACGGCGCCGATGGTCATGACGACCGGAATTTCAGTGTTGCTGGCGACTTGCAGCTCGATGCCCGTCTGCACATACGCCTTAAACCCAGGTGCCGTTACTTCCAGCCTGTAAGGGCCGATAGGCAGGTTCGGCATGGAATACCGGCCGGTCGTATCGGTCGTGGCAGTGCGGATCTGGTGCTGGTCCGTCTGCGTCATCTTCACCGTGGCTCCTACGATAGCCTGGCCCGCGGGGTCGGTAACGTGTCCGTCCACTTCGGCTACGGCAACCGCCTGAGCTTTGGCTTGCGGCGCAGCCGCGCAAAACATCAGAACGGCGCCCGCCAGGGCCGCCGCCAGATGTCTATCTCCTCGGATCATCCTGAACAACATGGTCTATAGTCTCCTAAGTGACTTGCCCACTTGATTTGCCGCGTAAAGCCGCGAAAACCGCTCCGGCTGCCCGGCGCAAACCAACCCGCACCAATACAAACCAACCGGGCCCCGCCGAAACCCCTTGTTTCGCAAGGAACACCGGACTAACTCCCCGCCCGGCACAGTTCGACCGGGCATAGCGATGACACTGGATTGTAATCCCATCCAGTGTGGAAGTCAATGGAAAAGGTGAAAAGAGGTGAAACGGTGAAATAGTAAGTTGTTCTCCGGCCATAGCTCCCGGCCCCAGGGCGACCTCGGGCCGGGAGCGGTTTGCCTCCGTGCCAACGGCTACTTCGCCTGGATCTTCAAGGCCCTCGCAAGGTCGCTGAATTTCCGGTCAGGCAGAGTTACCGCCAGCCCTTCCGCGCCGCGCGAAAACGTCAGTGCGCCCGGGCTTCCCAGCAACTCCACCCGGCCAATATCTCCTGGATAGTGGCTGCTGCCGGAGGCCAGGGTCTTGATGGTCACCTTACCGCCCGCGGGAGCGGCCAGCACGATGGCGTAGAGCGCATCGCCCTTGGTGGTGAAACGGATGTCCTCGGCGGTGTAGGGGCGTCTGACGTTCTCGTTGAAATTGCCGGAGCCCTTAACGTCCGGCGCGCCCTCGCCGAAGACCGTAAACGGGCGGGTGGCGAAGATGGCTTCGCCGTTGGCGGGCATCCAGGAGGCCAGTGTATCGAGCACCTTCACTTCGTCGTCGTCGATGGAGCCGTCGCCGCGCACGGGGATGTTGAGCAGCAGGTTGCCGTTCTTGCTGACGATGTCGGCCAACATACTAATCACCGTGGCCGCGCTCTTATAAGTGTGATTATCGAAGAGAGCGCGCCGGTAGTGCCAGTCGCCGATGCAGGTGTCGGTCTGCCAGGGCGCGGGCAGGATGTGGTCGGCGCGCCCGCGTTCGATATCGAGCACCATGCTGCCCACCCGTTCCGGTTGCAGACCCTTGGAGTTCAGCACCGCCTCCAGGCGGCCACCGTGGTTCTTCATGTTGGAGTTATAGAAGTGGGCGGCGATGTCCAGGCCCGCCTGTCCGAGAGGTAACTCGGTGTTGTCGAAATACAGGAGGTCCGGCTGGTACTTATCGATGAGGTCCTGGCAACGCAGGAACCAGCGGTTTACGAAGTCGGGATTGTCGGCAGGCGGGTTCTCGTCCCAGGCGCGGTCGTGGGTAGCGTGCCAGGCGTTGGCTTCCTTGATGGTAGTGATGCCCTTGGGCAGGGGCATGACCGCCCCGCAATAGAGGTTCTGCGGGTCCAGGCCCTCCCACCACTTACCCTTGCCCTGCTCCTTGGCGAGGTAGCCGTCGTAGCGGACGCCGGAGAGCGGGCCTTCGGGGTCGTAGCCATAGGCCGTCTGGAACCAGTGCCAGGCGTGCGCGGAATGGTTGGTGATGCCGAAGCGCAGCCCGTGCTGGCGCGCGGTCCTGGCCCAGATGCCGATGATGTCCTTCCTGGGTCCGATGCGCACCGAATTCCACTCGTGGAACCTGGAATCGTAGCAATCGAAGTTGTCGTGGTGGTTGGCCAGGCCGGTGAAATATTTGGCGCCCGCAGCCACGTACATCTTCATGAGATCTTCGGGCTGCCACTTCTCGGCCTTCCAAAGGTTGTCGATCTCCATGAAGCCGAACTTCGAGGGGTGCCCGTAGTGGGCCACGTGATACTGGTACTGCGGGTGGCCCTGGATGTACATCTGGCGGGCGTACCAGTCGCCCTGCTCGGGAACGCATTGCGCACTCCAGTGCGCCCAGATGCCGAACTTGGCGTCGCGGAACCAATCGGGCGCGCGGTATTGCAGCAGCGATTCCCAGTTGGGCTGAAACGGGCCGGTGGCGATGGTCTTCGCCGCGGCGTTCTGTGCGGTTGCCCGGCGCAGCCACAGCGCGGGCGCCGCCGCCGCCAGTCCGCCCAAGGCCGCGCGGCGGGTGATATTTGGGTTCATGCGTGAGTGCTCCACCGCCATATGGTATAGCGAATCGGCGCCGGGCGTCGGCGGCCGATAGCCCGAAAGGCCCATCGCCGCTGCGCCGCCGCGGGTGAAACCTCCGGGCACGGCGAAACGTTCTTAGAGTCAGGAGGAAGGGAAAAATGAAAAAGAGAATTCTGGGACGGATGCTGATGGCCGCGGGGCTGGCGCTGAGCGCGGGCTCCGCCGTGGCGGCTGTGACGGTAAGCGATGCGGATCTCGCCAAGCAGGTGCGCCATGAACTGGCCATGTATCCGCGCTACACCATTTGGGACGACGTGAGTTTCCGCGTGTCCGGCGGACAGGTGGAACTGGCTGGCGCCGTGAACCAGCCGTATAAGAAGGAAGACATTGAGCGCACGGTGCGCGCCATCCCGGGCGTGGCCAGCGTGAGCGACGAAATCAAGGTGTTGCCGCTTTCGGACTTCGACAACCGTCTGCGGCTGCAAGTGGCGCGCGCCATCTACGGCGACCCGGTGTTCCGGCGCTACGCCATGATGGCCGTGGGGCCGGTGCACATCATCGTGGATAACGGCCACGTGACGCTCTCGGGCGTGGTGTCCACGGAAATGGAGAAGACCATCGCCGGCATCCGTGCCTCAGGCGCCGGTTTGGGTTTCGGCCAGGTGATCAACAACCTGCAGGTGGAACAGCCGGCGAAAAAGAGCTAATGGAAACATACCGCTCCCTGACGGTCGCGGCTCTGACGGAGCCGCGACCGGCCCTCAGGCCCTATCTTCGCTGCGTGCCCGGTTCTTCTTCGCGCGCCGCAGCAGGAAGTCGATCCGGCTTTCCACGTCGGGGTTCAGGTTCTGGTTGAAATGCAATTCGGGGACGTGCCGCAGGCTCAACCGGGAGGCCAGTTCGTGGCGCAGATAATGCTTGGCGCCGTCGAGCGCCTTCAGCGATTCGCGGCACTGCTTCTCATCGCCATGCACCGCCACGCGGACGGTGGCGTGCCGGCCGTCAGGCGAGACGTGCGCCTCTTCCACTTCGACGATTTGCAGCCGCGGATCGGACGTCTCGAAGCCGATGATCTCGGACAACTCTTCCTTGACCGCTTCCGATACCCTTGCCGTTCGTCTTTCGTCCATTCCAGAGCCTACTCCACCCACTCCACCGACGTGCCGGCCAACGCCTCGCCCAGCATTCCGGCAGCTTCATCCTCTACCGCGCGCAGCACCTTTTCCGCGAACGTGCGGTCCCGCGAAACGGTTACCGCCGCCACCACCGACCGCTGCCACAGGTCGTGATGATCGATCTCCGCCACGCTGACGTTGAACTTCTGGCGCAGCCGGTCCTTCAGGCTTTCCAGAACGTGGCGCTTCTCTTTGAGCGAATGGGAGTGCTCCAGCCGCAGTTCCAGGGTGAGTACGCCTATGGCCGCCATATCGTCAGACGGCGCGGGAAGCTGGCGCTTCGGGCCGCTCGTTTACGCTCGCGGTTCCGGGGCACGCCGCACGGAACCGCGAGCGTAAGCGAGCGGCCCGGCGAAGGCGCCAAATCGCGCTGCCGGGGCACTAGAAGCCTTCCTGGGCCACGCGTTCGGTCAGGAACGCTTCGATGACGTCGCCCTGCTTCACGTCCGCGTAGTTCTCGAGCGTAATACCGCACTCCTGGCCGCTCTTCACTTCCGAGACGTCGTCCTTGAACCGCCGCAGCGAGCCGATCTTTCCGGTGTAGACCACCACGTTGTCGCGCAGCAGCCGGACCTCGCTCTTGCCGGGGATGTTGCCATCCACCACGATGCAGCCGGCCACGTTGCCCACCTTGGTAATGCGGAAGGTCTCCTTGACCTCAGCCTTGCCCTTGTAAACTTCGCGGAACACGGGTTCGAGCAGCCCCGTCATGGCCCGCTTCATTTCATCGGTGAGGTTGTAAATGATGGTGTGCAGGCGGATGTCCACCTTCTCGTGCTCCGCCAGCGCCGAAGCGGCCCGCTCCGGCCGCACGTTGAAGCCGATGATCACGGCGTTGGAGGCCGAGGCCAGCAGCACGTCGCTCTCGTTGACGGCGCCCACGCCGCTGCGGATCACGCGCACCTTCACCTTGTCGTTGGAGAGCTTCTGCAAGGTCTCGGTCAACACTTCGGCCGATCCGCCCACATCCGTCTTGATGATGATGGGCAGTTCCTTGACCTCGCCCTCCTTCATCTGCTTGTGCAGTTGTTCCAGCGTCAAGCGGCTGCTCTTGGCGAGCGCCGCTTCGCGGTCTTTCAGATCGCGGAATTTTACGATCTGCTGCGCCTTGGCGGTGTCGGTGACCACCTGGAAATCGTCGCCCACTTCGGGCAACGACTCCAGGCCCAACACCTCGACCGGAGTCGAAGGTTCCGCTTTGCGAATCTGCCCGCCGCGATCGTTGATCATGGCGCGCACCTTGCCGAATACCGATCCGCAGATAAAGAAATCGCCCACGGCTAGCGTTCCGTTGCGCACCAGCACCGTGGCCACCGGGCCGCGTCCGCGGTCTAATTTGGCTTCCAGCACCGTGCCCATGGCGGGCCGGGTGGGATTGGCCTTGAGGTCCGCCATCTCGGCAACCAGCAGAATCATCTCCAACAACAGCGGGAGGTTGTGCTGGGTCTTGGCCGACACGGGCACCATGACCACGTCGCCGCCCCAATCCTCCGCCAGCAGTCCGCGGTCGGCGAGTTGCTGCTTGATGCGCTCGGGCTGGGCGTCGGGCTTGTCGATTTTGTTGATGGCCACGACGATGGGCACCTGCGCGGCGCGCGCGTGGTCGATGGCTTCGAGCGTCTGCGGCATCACGCCGTCTTCGGCCGCCACCACCAGCACCACGATGTCGGTGACTTTGGCGCCGCGGGCGCGCATGCGGGTGAAGGCTTCGTGACCGGGGGTATCGATGAAGACGATCTTGCGGCCGTTCATCTCCACCTGGTAAGCGCCGATGTGCTGGGTGATTCCGCCGGCCTCGCGGCCCGCCACGTTGGCTTCGCGGATAGCGTCCAGGAGGCTGGTTTTGCCATGGTCCACGTGGCCCATGATGGTGACCACGGGCGCGCGCTTCACCAGATCCTTTGTGTCCTGGGCCTCTTCGACCGCCTGCATGGCCTCCACTTCGTAGCTGACGGTGGCAGTGGACGCGCCGAATTCGCGCGACACTTCGGTGGCCAGCTTGGAATCGAGCGTCTGGTTGATGGTGGCGAAAATGCCGCGGTCCAGCAGTTTCTTGATCACCAGGTTGGCGCGCACGTCCAGCTTCTCGCAAAGCTCCTTGACCGTGATGCCTTCCGAGATGGTGATCTCGCGGTTGACGGGCGGCGGACCGGCTTCCTGCTGCCGGCGCGTGGGCCCGCGTAGCACTCTCTCTTCCTCGACGCGCTCCCTGGGCTGGCGCCCGCCAGGTTTTCCGCCCGGACGGCCGCGTGGCTGTTCGACGGGCGGCGGCGGCATGCCCGGTTCCATGCGAACCCGCGAGGTCGGATGCTGCGGCCGCGGTCCGCCGGGGCGCGGCGCGGCAAAGCCCGGACGAACGCCGGGCTTGGTGACCAGCGGTTGGCCGGGCCGGATGGGCCCGCGATAAATAGGTTGTCCGGGAGTGGGAGAGGTGGCTGCCTTGGGAACTCCCGGCCGCGGAGAGACCGGCGCCGCGGGCATGGTGGGACGGGGGGCAGTCCTCAGTTTCTCCGCCAAATCGGCGCGCGGGGGAACCACCGGACGCGCCGCCGGTTGCCCGGCCAAGGTTCGCGACTGGGTGCCCGGAGTGATCGGCATGCTGGTGCGCGGAGCTTCCGGACGGGGCGCATCGGGACGCCGTGCAATCGGAGGCCGCGGCATGGCCGGCCCGCCGCGGGCTTCGATCGACGGTGCGCCGGGGCCTGCCGGGCGCGGCTCCACGGGAGCGGACGGGAACGGCTGGCGGGGCCCCGAGAGAATCTGGCCCGGCCTGGGCCCGCTGCCCGATGCCGGCAACGGCTTGGCCGAGGGCGCCGCCGGACGGCCCGGTGCGATCACCGCCGCGGGCGGCATCGCGGGCTGAGCGACTGGCGGCGGGGTGACGGCAGGCGGTGCGGCAGCCTGCGGAGTAATCGTGGGAGGCGCGGCCGGCGCCGCGGGTGCGGGCCTGCCGCCCACCGGGGGCACGATGGGGCGTCCCGCCAGTGGCGGACGGATGGGTGCGGGGTGGAGATGCGTTTCCAGAGGAACCTCGTCACGCTCGGGCGGCTGTTCGGCGGTGGCGGCGGGAGTCCCGTGCGAGGGCTCCGTCCGGGCGGCGTGCCGCGCCGCCGGCTCCTCGTCGCGATCGATTTCGGGCTCGCTCTCCTCGGGCTCTTCGGCCACGGCCACCGAGCCGCCTCCGTCATAATCGGAAGCCGAGCCCGGTTCCAGGTCCGGAACGTCCTGCCCATAAAGACGGCGCAAGCGGATCGCCACGTCTTCGTCAATGGAGCTGGAGTGCGTCTTCTTTTCCGTGACGCCCAGCTCGGGGAGCCGGTCCAGGATTTCGTGAGCCTTGACTTCCAACTCCCTGGCCAGCTCGTTGATTCGAATCTTTCTCATAGCGTAAAGCAAATCCGCTTCCACCTCAGGCGCTCCGGCGCTTCTCAATGGCTGCCTTCTTCCGAAGCGCTCTCGTCGAGCCCGTGCCCGTCAGGATCCGCTCCAGCCGCCTGATTGTTGAGGGGAGAACCCGCGTTCTCTATCGTACCAGACTGCTCCGCCGCAACCGGTGCCGCAGCTAGCTCCCCGGCGGCGTCCGAAGGCACTTCGAGTTCCGCCGCGGCGCCTTCCGCGGCCTCGTCCTTCAGCCCGGCGGATTCCTCTTCGGCAATCGCCTCGGCGCCCGCGTCCGCGGCCTCTTCGGACTCTACCGCCGCATTCTCGCCGGCGGCGCCCGCCGGATCCTCGAACTGGCCGTAGTAAGCGTTCACCGCCAGTTGGGTCTGCTCCACCATCTCGGGAAGGATGCCCGGAATGGCCTCCAGTTCCTCCGGCGTCATGCCGCCCAGCTTTTCGATGGTGCCCACGCCCGATTGCAGCAGCGTTTCTACCACCTTCTCCGGCAGGCCGAAATCGATGAGCACCGATACCGGCGCGCCTGGCGCCACCAGCGCCGCCATCTGCGACTCCACTTCCTGACGCTTCTCTTCCTCGCTCTTGATATCGATCTTCCAGCCCAGCAGCTTGGCGGCCAGGCGTACGTTCTGGCCCTTCTTGCCGATGGCGAGCGAGAGCTGGGAATCGTCCACCACCACTTCCATATGCTTTTCGAGCGGATCGAGGATGGTGATGCGGCTCACCTTGGCGGGGCTCAAGGCGTGGGTGGCGAAACCCACCGGGTCGTCGGAGAATTCGATAATGTCGATCTTCTCGCCGCGCAGTTCGCGGATGATGGATTGCACCCGCATGCCCTTCATGCCCACGCAGGCGCCCACGCTATCCACGTCGCGGTCGCGGCTCTGCACGGCGATCTTGGTGCGCTCGCCGGCCTCCCGCGCGCAGCCCTTGATGGCCACGGTGCCATCGTAAATCTCCGGCACTTCCTGCTCGAACAGGCGCATCACCAGCTCCGGCGCGGCGCGCGAGACCAGCACGCCCGGCCCCTTGGAGATCTTATCCACCAGTTTGATCACGCAGCGCACGCGGTCGCCCACGCTGTAGCTTTCCAGGCGCGATTGTTCTTTCTTGGGCAGGCGGGCTTCGGTCTTGCCCAGGTCGAGCACGTAATCCGGGCCTTCGACGCGCTTGATGGTACAGCTCACCAACTCGCCCGTGCGCCCCGAGTACTCGTTGAAAACGGTTTCCCGCTCGGCTTCGCGGACCTTCTGGAAAATCACCTGCTTGGCGGTCTGCGCGGAGATGCGCCCCAGCGCATCGGTGTTTTTGGGAATGCGCACTTCGGTGCCGATTTCGGCGTCGGGCTGAATGCGGCGGGCTTCCGCCAGGGTCATTTCGTGGGCGGGATCGGCCACCGGGTCGGCCACGGTCTTCACCGCATAAAGATGGATGGCGCCGGTCTTCGGATCCATGTCCGCCGCGTAGTCCTCGTTGGTGCGGTAATGTTTCCGCGCCGCGATCAACATGGCGTCCTTGACGGCGTCCAGCACGATCTGCGGATCGATGCCTTTTTCCTTACTCAGAATCTCGATGGATTGAAAGATCGTTTCCAAAGTGCCCTCGTTCCCATGTATGGATTCAGGATGTCTTCTCTGCCGGCGGGCCTACCACTCGAACTTCAGATTGGCCTTCAGAATCAGGTCCAGCGGCAATTGAACGCTGGAACCCGGCGCGGTCTCGAGGGTTACCCGGCCCTCGGCCAGCCCCGCCAAAGTGCCTTCCCACGTCCGGCGGCCGCTCAGCGGATCGCGCAGCGTGATCTTGGCCTTCTTCCCCTGGAATCGTTCGTAGTCCGCCGATTTCAGGAGCTTCCGCTCGACGCCGGGAGAGCTCACTTCCAGCGTGTAGCGGCCTCCGGGGACCACATCCTCGACGTCCAGAATGGTCCCCACCTGCTGGGAGACCGTTTCGCAATCGGCGTGGGTGACGCCGGCCGGCTTGTCGATCGAGATGCGCACCAGGCGCTGGGCGCCGCCGCCCTTCACCTCGACCTCGACCAGTTCCAAGCCTTCCGACTCCGCGACCCGCCGCGCGATATCCCCGATCTGTAACGCCACATCCACCGGCATGCTTCACCCGAATGGCGGAAACCAACAAAAAAGTGGGCTTTCGCCCACTTCCATGGTCCGGCATTCAAGTACCTATTGTAGCGTGTTTAATTGAGTTTGGGTAGACGAGTCTTGTCTCATACGAGATGAGCCTGGAGAGGGGGCGTGTTTCTCATACAAGATGAGCCTGGAGGGGCGATGGCGGATGCTGGGAGTTGACCATCAACGTGCAGACCAAAGAGCGAATGAGCCTGGACGAGATCCGGGCGTTTCTGGAGGCCAGCAATGAGCTGGGATTCAAGGGGTGGAAGCGGGAGGAGGTGTACGGCTGGGTCAATCAAACGCTGCGGCAGCAAGGCTACCAGAGATTGAAGCGAAGCGGCCGAGGGTTGGTACGGAGGTACGTACAGAAGATGACCGGGCTGAGCCGTGCGCAGACGACGCGGCTGATCGCGATGTACCTGCGGGGGGAAGAGGTGAAAGCCCAGCCATACCGGCGGCATCGCTTCGCGCAGCGCTACACGCGGGCTGACATCGCGCTGCTGGTGAAGGTGGACGAAGCCCACGGGACATTGAGTGGGCCGGCGACCCGAAAGCTTCTCGAGCGGGCCTGCCACGACTTCGGCGACACGCACTACCAGCGGTTGGCCGGGATCTCGGTGGCGCACCTGTACCGGCTGCGAGACAGCCGCCTGTACCGGGAACGGGCCATCGCCTATCAGGCGACACGGCCGACGCCGGTGTCGATCGGGGAGCGGCGCCGGCCCGAGCCCAACGGCCGGCCTGGATACCTGCGGGTGGATACAGTGCACCAGGGAGATCTGGAGGGTATCAAAGGCGTGTATCACATCAACGCGGTGGATGAAGTCACGCAATGGCAGGTGCTCGGTGCGGCGGTACAGATCAGCGAAGCCTACCTAATGCCGGTGTTAGAAGCGATCCTGGAGCAGTTTCCGTTCCGCATCCGCGGGTTTCACTCCGACAATGGAAGCGAGTACGTCAACCACCCGCTGGCCAGGCTTTTGAACAAACTGCTGATCGAGCAGACGAAATCGCGGCCGCGGCACTCCAACGACAACGGACTGGTGGAGGCGAAGAATGGAGCCGTGGTGAGGAAGCACATGGGCTACACGCACATTGCCGCGCCCCATGCGGCGGCGATCGGGACTTTTTACGAAGAACACTTCAACCCGTATCTGAACTATCACCGGCCCTGCGGCGTGCCCGAGCAGGTGGTGGACAAGAAAGGCAAGACCAAGGTTGTATACCGGTGGTATGCAACGCCGTGGGAGATCCTACGGCAACTGCCTGATTTGGCCCGGCACCTCAAGCGGGGAGTGACCGTAGCAGAGATGGAGCGGCAGGCCCGAGTTCGCACTGACATGCAAGCCGCCGAGGAGATGCAGAAGGCCAAGCAGAAGTTGTTTGCGAGTTTCCAGCAGCGGAGGATCGCATGAGGTGCGGGAACTGTTTGATGCCGCGCGCCAAAAGCGCGCGCGGAAAGGTGCGCGGGGCGCTGCCCCGGAGCCCCGCCAGGGGGGATGCCCCCCTGAGACCCCCCGCCCGCTTTCCCTGCGCTGTCATGTTCCGGAACGGTCCTCGCCGGCAAGGGTGCGCTCCGGAAAATCTTTTCAACCGCAGAAAAGATTTTCCTCCGCCGCGCACAAACCGCGCGCCCTGGCCGGCTGCGGGCCGTTCCGAAGATCTCCCAATGATAAGGGAAAGCGGGCAAGTGCAAAGTCAAAACCAGTTCGCGTTTGCAGGCCTGCTGGGCCTCCCGTTGGTCGGCCCCGAGTTCGTGCAAACACTTCGCGAAAGGAGGCCCGGCGCCCGTCGTTTCGTAGCCCGTCTCCAGGCTCATTCTTGGATGAGAATATGCTGACGGGTGATGGGCGAACGGGAACTCCCGTTTCAGTCGCCAGGTGAAGTAGCCGACCAAAACGAGCGCCCACGCGATGCCAGCAGCGCCAATTTGCCTCTCGGGAAGCCATTTACTTGCCAGCAGCACAAATGCGTATCCCCCGGTCAATAGCCCGAACACCACCCCAAGTGCCGCTATGACGGTTCTCGTCATACCCGGCCAGGCGAATCGTCGAATCCGCCCTTCGCGGAGGTCCAGTGCACCCCCAACCCAGCACCAAAAGAGCACGACACCGGCGAAGAAGCCTACACTGGCGTACCCACGAGGCCGGATGCGGGAGACACTTCCTCGACCCTCGGAATCTCAGCGAAGCTCGCGCTGTTGCTGGCGACTCCGGCCACGCTCACCACCACGGGGCCGCTTGTCTCCCAGCAGGGCGCTCCCACAACGATGTAGTCGTGGTAGCAAACCAAGATGTCCTGTTCCGCGGAGGAGGCGGCTCCTTTGAAAGTCACGCTGCTGGAGCCCTGCGTGGGGCCGAAGCCGCTGCCCGCAATCGTGACCTCCGTCTGGCACGCCACCCCGGATGTCCGATTCAGACTCGTTACCACGGGCGGAGGCGTAAGCGTGAAGATACTCCCGCAATTCGGAACAGGCGATCGCGATCATCCCGGAACGACGGTTCTTATCACCTCGGAATGATAATTCTCATGGTTCGATTCAGCACTAGTGGGGAAAAGCCGAGCTTCTCGCCGGCCACACCAAAGTCAAGCCGGCCACGAACGGAAGAAGCAGGTATTGCACTGCCGCCAATTCACACTGCTGCCAATCCTGGCCAACAATGATGAGGCCCCAGAAAATATAATGAGCTGCGAACAGAAGCACAGGAACCCTCATCGGCCATTGTCGAATCAACCAAAGAGAAAGGAAAACCAACAGGAGCACAACTTCCAGCCCCCGCAACCACAAGACCAGGTGCAAGTGCCCCGCGTCCGTGTACTCGTAGAATCCATTCGTCTGAAGGTGTCTGCCCTGGAATGCTGGCGTGAGGAACGGTCCAACCGCCAGGCAGCCTACGGCTACATAGTGGACCAGCGCTCTGCCAGGCTTGCCCAGGCTCACCAATCGAAGACAGACGAACAGAATTAGCCCAAGAAAACAGTACAAGGCGACGCGAAGCTCAAGCTGAACGCAAGTCCGCGGAAGCAAAAGACGTCCGCCACGCAAATGTGAAAAGAGCCGGTCAAATGACAACAAGGGTGCCCCAAGCAAGTCGAGGAGCTTTGAGCCGTCCCTCAAGCTCTCCCTATTGACCACAAAGATGGCAATGTAGATTGACAGCAATAGCTGGTATGGCCAACTGGCATACCGCATCAGCTTTGATTGCATCCCCGACGTCATGGCGTATCACCTCCGGTTGGACATAACCGCTATTTACAAGGTACCGTTTGCCCAAGCAAATAACTCTCCAATGCGCATACCGTGCTGGGTGACCAGTGAATCTTAGGTCCTGTTGGCAGGTTCCCATAAAACCACTCGTTTCTCGATGTACCATTATAGTTCTCGTAGACTCGAGCATCCCGACCTTCCAGACAGTCGGAATCTTTGCCACAATCCATGTTGGGTAGAAAAAGCTGATGCCCGGTTTCATGAGCAGCTCCCGTCCCGATGCCGAACCCTATTGTGGTCATCAGCTGTTGAAAGTGCGCTAAGGACGTAGGGTCCGTCGGCGGGTATTGCGGACTGACTGGGGGAGGCCAGCCCACATCGTTTGCAAGGAGACTGGCTAACGCTTGTTGTGCCTGCTCCATATAGGACAGATAGTACAGATAAGACAGCGGGCAGTCCGGATTGGAACCTGCCTTGGTGAAGCCGCTGCAGGGGGGAGAAATCTGAGGAGTCTGTCCCATTGCAGCGGCGTTCCACCATCCAGAGACGTATACAGTGTGACCAAACCCCTTCGCTGAAGAACCGCCATACATCGGCGATGTGGTCTCCTGCCTAGCCACAATGGCCGGCAAATTGTCGAACGCCGCCTTATATTGTGCGTACGCTTGGGCTTTGATGACGTTCGGCCACGCGGGAAAGTCGTTTCGAAAGTCGGCTGCCTGGGAGTAAGTCTGGCCGTTCAATTGCGATGCTGGTAGATACGAAAAGATCATCGGAGTAACGGGCGAGATCCCGGCTGGAAGGTTATCACATTGACCATCCCAAGGATAAGGTCCTTGAACGGAACCGCCGGGAGGGCCGCAGAAGACAAGCCCGAACGTGTGGTGAACCAGCGAGAAACCGTTGCCGGTTAGGTTTCCTCCCGGAACGGCAGCGTAGCTTGTCGCCATCAGCGCCGGATCGAATTCTGGCACCTCCGCGTCAACCGACCCGACCTGATACGCCCCCTTCCAGGAATACGTCGGCAGGGGCCCCATAGACCCCGTCGCCATCCCGTTCGCATCGTACATAGTCCCCGACGCCCCGATCACTCCCCCGTCCGCCGTGGCGATAGCGGGCGTTTCGCTCGGCACCGACCATCGGATGTTCCCGGACGCGTCGAACGCCAGCATGTTCCCGTTGCCGTCGGTGCCGATGAACGACCCGTCCTGCGCCTGCAGCACCGGAGCCACCGTCGAATCGCCCGGCCCCGCCGGCCCGCTGGCCAGGCTCACGCTCGTGCCCGTAATCGTCGCCATCTGATTCCCGTCCGGTGCCCCCCAGGTGAGCACGATTCCCTGGTCCGCGTTCGTGATCGTATACATCTCCGGGCCGCACAGGTCGCCGCCGCCTATATCGCACATCGAGCCGTAAACCGGAATCGTGTCGTAGGTTCCGTCGCTGCCGATCCGCAGAACCTCGATCTGGAAGTTCCTTATGCCGGTGCCCGGCGGGCCAAGCGTCTCGTCCGCATACGCATAATAGGCGTAGCCGTCGCCCGCAATCATGATGGGCGCCTCATACCCGCCACAGCAGCCATAGTCCAGCCCGATGCTGAACTTCTGCGTACCCGTCGGATCGATGCCGACTACCGAAGCGTACTCTGAGCCCTGGCCGCCGCCGGTTGTCATGGCAAAGACCGTGCCGTCGGGATGGACGGCCATCTGCGAACTGCAATCCACGAACTGGCCGCACGAGTAGGCCCCGTAAGTCGTCCCCTTAATCCCATCCAGCCTCCAGATCGAGCCATTCCCCGCCGGGTCGGTGCCCGCCACCACCAAGCCGCCTTGGAAGTCCGGGAGAACCTGCCCAGGCGGCCACGCGTTCATCGCCTGACTCACATCCGCCGTCCACGCCGTCGTCCCATCCGCCGTAATCGCCTGCACCGTCCCGTCGTTCATAAACGCGAACACGTCCGCCACTCCGTTCGGACTGGGCACCGCCGGCACAATGGATTGGACACCGCTTCCGTTCCCCGGGTTGCTCCACACCGTCGTCCCCACCGGCAGCGCCCCGGCCCAAACCGTCACGTCCGCCGACGCCGAACCCGCCTGGATCGTCACGTGCCCCGGCGCCAGCGCCGTCAGCAGCGGCGGATCGTCCGCCGACAGGCTCACCACCGTGGCGTCGCTGGTCGACCAAGTCTGCCCCGTCACCGCCTTCCCGTCCACGCCCAGCGCCTGCAGGGTTCGCGTGTCGCCCACCTCCAAGTTCAGCAGGCTGGGCATGAGCGCCGTCGCCATGCCCGCGCCGCCCCCGCCCGCCGGCGGCACCGTGAAGCCCAGCGCGTTGCTTTGCAGGCCGTCACTGCGCTGAATCCGCGCAATGCCGCTCACCGAACCGGACGCCACCTGGGCGACCACCTGCGTGTCGCTCCAGCTCTGCACCTGCCCGGCCATGCTGCCCAGCGTAACACTGCCCGCGGCCCCGAAGCCCGAGCCTGTGAACGTGACCGAGGCTCCCGCCACGCCCTTCACCGGGTCGATTCCCGTGATCTGCGGGATGTTCACGGTGAAATCCACCGCGTTGCTCATGACGCCGTTCTGCAACACCTGGGCGTTGCCGGACTGGGCGTTGGCCGCCACCGTGGCGACAATCTGCGCGTCGTTCCAGCTCGTCACCGTTGCCGCCGCAGTCGTGCCCAGCCACACCTGGCCGGTGCTCTGGGAGTCGCCGAAGTTCAAGCCGGAGATGGTTACCGTGTCCCCGGGCGCGGCGGCGTTTCGTTCCACGTCCGTAATCGTCGGGGTGACCACCGTGAACGCCACGGAGTTCGACCACTGGCCGTTCTGCAGCACGCGGGCGTTGCCGGACTGGGCGTTAGCCGCCACCGTGGCGACAATCTGCGTGTTGCTCCAACTCACCACCGTTGCCGGAGCGGTGCCCAGCCAGAAGGTCCCGGCGCCCAGCGTGTCTCCGAAGTTCGAGCCGTTGATGGTGACCGGCGTGCCGTCCCGCTAGGGTTGCGGTACCGCTCTAGTCGTCAAGCACGGCGCCCAAGCCTCTGGCGAATCGTCTTCCCAAGCCAACGGCCAGAGACAAAGAGGGATCTTGCGCAGATCAGGAACAGGGACACAATGAAGCACCACCGCCAAGCCCATGGACGTACCCTGTTCCAGTCGAGCCGAAGGTAATCCCAGCGGCTCTGGATCAAAGCGGCCTGCAAAAGGACGGACCCTCCTCCGTCCCGATCGGCAGCAATCACGATGACATGCCGACGGTACTGTCGGGCGCAACAGTCGCCGTGAAGAGGCCACCATGGATCGTCTTCGCCAACGGGGAAGCCCGTAAGGCGCCGCTCGAATCCAGGGAGCGGGTACGGTGTCCTGCAGACAACCACCCTTTGGAGAACCAGGTGATGGAGATCCCTTTGACTCTCCACGATATGCATCAGGTCTGGAGGCGGAGCCTGGCCAGTCTGGGCGCACCCCCTGGGCACGAATCCGCTCTCAACCGTCGTCGGACGGAAGTATTCACTGGCTGCCTGAAACGAATCGAAGAACCTGCCGATCCACAGGACGGGAACCACGAGCAACAGGAATAGCGCCACTCCAGCCGACAGGAAGCCGCGCTTTGCGTTCTTGGCCATTGCCGTTCTCCCCGGGTAAACCACGCACTCGAACTACTGACAAACGAACCGCTTCACCGCGGCCTTGCTCTTCCATCCGTTTGTAGAACACACTTGCCCTGTGGTTGGGTTTGTAACCGCCGAGTTGTCCGGACGGAATCCGTAGTTAGTGATGTCAATTATCTCCGCCGGTTGTCCGGTGGAGCACGGAGCGGCCGCGTCCGCGGACGCTGTCTGTTGGAAGCCCACGATGACGCCGACATGTCCGCTCGCGTCGCTGTAGTTGATGCCCTCTGCAATTACATCACCAGGCCTCGATATGTCGGGAGGGAGGAGTGTCCCAGCGATAGCGCTTGTACTGGGAGCTATGTTGCCCCAGCAGGCCGGCAGGTTCTTATTGACTGCCCAGTCCCCTGCCGAAGCAGGGTATGTCTTGATGCTCAAGCCAAGGTAGTAAGCGATCCTTGGGAAGGAGGTCTTGAACCTGCTGCTCAATGACATGGGCGCTTGGATCTTGGCGTCATTGAGTACCTGTGCCACGAACGCACTGCATTGGTACCCCGGCTTTTTCTCCCAGTTCGCGTTCTGGGGAGGGTTCGTGTAGCCGAGCGCGATCTGGGAAATGAGCTGCTGTACGTCCTGGCTGACTGGTCGGATGGAGGTGCCGTTTCCAGAGGCGTTCCCCCCCGCGGACGGCCACCAACTAGCGAGGTCTTCGACCTCAAACCGACAAGACGCTAAACCCCGTGGCTTCACTGGTCTTCTTGGCGTCCTTGCGGCTTCGCGTGAGACTCTTCTTCCAGTCCATTGACGATCCGGGAAATGCCGTCCTTGATCAGCGCCGCGTTGAAGTTGATCAGCAGGCCAAGCCGCTTGTCGGCCAACCGCAGATACGTCAGAAGTTGCTTCCGGTGGACCGGCGCGAGGACCTCGACCGACTTGATCTCGACGATCACCCGATCCTCGACAATCAGGTCCGCGCGAAACCCGATGTCGATCCGAATCGTTCCGTAGACCACCGGGATTGCCTGCTGGCTGACCGTTCGGAGTCCACGCTGAGCGAGCTCATAGGCGAGCACGGCGTGGTAGACCGATTCCAGTAAGCCCGGTCCGAGGGTGGTGTGGACGCGAAAGGCGGCGTCCACGATCTCTTTGGCGATGGCATTTTCCGTCATGGCGGCTTTCTATAGTCTCTCGCCAAGCCGCCAAGACGCCAAGAACGCAACGCGGGTCCGGGCATAAAATCGAGGACATGGCGAGCATCCCGGAACTGCTGGATGGACATGTGACGTTGGAAGTGGAATGCCTGGACCGGTTGTACCTGAACGGTTACATCGGACCGCTGGCAACGTCGGGCGGGTTGGTGACCTTTATGCGGGAGCAACTGGGCAAACCCATTCCTTCGCCGGCCGTGCTGGGGCAGGTGACGGAGAAGTTCCGCGAGGCCGTGAAGACAATGGCGGAACGGGAGCGCATTCCCCTCTATCGGTTCGACCACAAAGAACGTAAGGATGACGTCGCCAACGATTTCCGGCGGAGGCGTGGGACCCGCGACGGGGTGGTTTTCGTGGGCGTGGCGCAGGAGAAGGCGCAGGCCTTCCAAGGCAAGAAGATCGACGGGCAGTTCCGGTTCACGCGCGATAAGACGGTCTACGTCAATCACTACTACTTCTACATTGACGATGCCGAATTCGGCCCGCTGTTCCTCAAAGTGTGCAGCTACGCGCCCTGGTCCACCAAGCTGTGTCTGAACGGGCACGAATGGGCCAAGCGCCAACTGGAGAGGAAGGGGATCGCCTATGAGGCCCTGGATAATGGCTTCTTATCGTGCGCCGAGCCGGAACGGTTGCAGCAGATCTGCGATTCGCTGGGGCCGGAGGACATCGATCGGGTGTTCCGAAAATGGCTGGCGCGGGTTCCGTTGCCGTTGCGGGGGGAAGATCGAGAGGCCGGCTTCGATTGGAACTTATCCATCTGGCAGATGGAAGTGAGCCTTACGCAAATCTTCGATCGGCCCCTACGGGGGCGCGAGTTCTTCGAAGAAATTATCCGCGACAACCTGGATCTGGGCCGGCCGGACCGGGTGCAGTTGGTGTTCGATCGGGTGGTGACCAAGAAAACACCCGGAGAATTCCGCACGCGCGTGATTCAGGACGGCGTACATCCGAGCCTGCATATCAACTACAAGAACTTCGATCTGAAGCAGTATTTCAAAGAAGGCCGCGGTTGCCGGACGGAGGGGACCTTCCGCAACCCGAAGGACTTCGATGTGAACAAGGGGTTATCCAACCTGCCCTATCTACAAAAGATCGGCCGTGAGATCAACCGGCGCTTGCTGGATGTCGAACGCGTCAGCCATAACAGCGGCTTGAGCGGCGACAGCATCCAACGCGTGGTGCAACCGACCGTTACCGAAAGCGGTGAGAAGGCGCCGGCACTGAAGTTCGGCCAACCCCGAGTCATGGCGTTGCTCCTGGCCTTGACCCTGTTTCAGCACTTGATCGACGGCTTCCATAATCGCGACCTGCGCGGCCTGGTCGCCGACCTTCTCGGCGTTACCATCGCCGAATACACCGGCGCTCAGATGACCTACGACCTGCGCCGTCTGCGGCTCAAGGGCCTCATTTTCCGGCCGCCCCGCACCCACCGCTATTTCGTCACACCCTACGGCTGGAAGGTCGCGCGGCTGTTCTCGCGTCTGGAGGCGAGGGTCTTCCGACCCGCCGTGGCGATGTTCACCGGCAACGATGCCGTCTTGCCGTTCCCGCTCCGCGCCTCTCTGGATCGCCTGGATGCACAACTCGATGAACTGATCTATCAGGCTTTCCCGCGGATAAAGGCTGCCTGAAACCCGCAAAATCCTGCTACATTCATTAAGATCTGATTTAGATCAGACGGCTAGTGGCCCAGTTGATATAGTTCGCGAAAACCTGATCTATGGAACCAATCTGGTAGCTGTTCCCCGTCCACGATGGCGTCGCCAGGTTCATCGACCCCGTCGCCATCCCGTTCGCATCGTACGTAGTCCCCGACTCCCCAATCACGCCGCCGTCCGCCGTCGCGATCGCCGGCCACTCATTGGGCACCGACCACAGAATGTTCCCGCCCGCGTCGAATGCCGCCATGTTCTGGCCGTTTTCACCATAGTATGTCCCCACGAACGTCCCGTCCTGCGCCTGCAGCACCGGCGTCAGATCCTGCGACAATTGCGTCCTGTTCGTGCTCCCGCCCGTCACCGTCACCATCCATTCATACCCGCCCCCGGTCTCCCCAGTCCCGAATGTCATCACGGCCCCCTGGTCGGCATTCGTGATCAGGCCCCGGACAATAAGAGGGCCCTCGTCGATATCGGGAAACGTCCACTGGTAAATCGGGATATCCTGAGAAGACCCGTCGCTCCCCACCCGCAGTATCCGCAGGTTGCCCGTCCCGCTGCTGCTGTCGGCAATGTGCTGCAGCCAACCGTATGGCACGTACGCGTAGCCATCTCCGGCGATGATCAGGCCCAGGCTGCCGAGGCCATTTACCAGAGGCCCCGCCGGGACTTGGAGCGGCAAGCTGAACTTCTCCGCCCCCGTGGGATCGATGCCCACCACCGCAAGGGTCCCAGGCTCGCCGGTTCCCCGAATGGCGAAGACCGTGCCGTCGGTGTGAACGGCCATCAGCTCGCCGCAACCGAAGCCCCCGCACGAGTACGCCCCGTAAGACGTCCCCGTCATCCCATCCAGCCTCCGGATCGAGTTATTCCCCGCCGGGTCAGTTCCCGCCACCACCAAGCCGCCTTGGAAGTCGGGGAGAACCGGCCATGGCCACACGTCAATCGCCTGGCTCACATCCGCCGTCCACGCCGTCTTCCCCTCCGCCGTAATCGCCTGCACCGTCCCATCCTTCTGGAACGCGAACACGTCCGCCACCCCATTCGGACTCGGCACCGCCGGCACAATGTATTGGACACCGCTTCCGTTCCCCGGGTTGCTCCACAACACCGTCCCCACCGGCAGCGCCCCGGCCCACACCGTCACGTCGGCCGACGCCGAACCCGCCTGGATCGTCACGTGCCCCGGCGCCAGCGCCGTCAGCAGCGGCGGATCGTCGGTCGACAGGCTCACTATCGTGGCGTCGCTGGTCGTCCAGGTCAGCCCCGTCACCTCCTTCCCGTCCGCGCCCAGGGCCTGGATTGTGTGCGTGTCGCCCACCGCCATGTTCAGCAGGCTGGGCATGAGCGTGTTGCCGCCCCCGCCCGCCGCCGGCACTGTGAAGCCCAGCGCGTTGCTCAGTAGGCCGTCGCTGCGCTGAATCCGCGCAATGCCGGTCACCGAACCGGACGCCACCAGGGCGGTCACCTGCGTGTCGCTCCAGTTCTGCACCAACCCGGCCATGCTGCCCAGCGTAACACTGCCCTGGGTGGCCCCGAAGCCCGAACCGCTAAACGTGACCAGCGTTCCCGCCGCTCCCGACGTCGGGCTAATACCCGTAATCTGCGGAATGTTCACGGTGAAGGCCCATGGGTTGCTCATGACGCCGTTCTGCAACACCTGGGCGTTGCCGGATTGGGCGTTAGCCGCCACCGTGGCAACAATCTGCGTGTCGTTCCAGCTCACCACCGTAGCCGCGGCCGTGCCCAGCCACACCTGCCCGCTGCCCTGTGCCGTGCCGAAGTGGGACCCGGCGATGGTCACCGTGTCTCCGGGCGCGCCGATGGCTGGGGTGACGCTCAGAATCGCCGGCACCGGCGTCACCGTGAAGCTCGCGCCGTTCGTGGACACGCCACTCACCGTCACCACCACCGGGCCGGTCGTGGCCCCGCTCGGCACGGCGGCCGTGATGCCCCCATCGCTCCAATCACTGGCCGAACTCGCGCTCACGCCGTTGAATGTCGCCGTGCTCGTCGCAACCGCGCCCAGCGCGAACGGCGGGGCAGCCGGGCTCAACCACTCAGGCGTTCCCGGGCGATGGCAAGGGCACCGGCGAGGAGGGACGCCGGGACCATCACTTTCAGGAATGGCAGCGCGCAGGCCACCCCCCCGTACATCGTCGGCCCTCTCCAGATGTGAAGGCTAGCCCCAGCATCCGACGCTCCCGCCGCTAGAAGCAACGAAAACAAGGTCGTCGCTGACGACACCAGGAATACACGCGAGCGACTGCGCCTCCAATGTCGAAAGGCCCATGTGGCGAGGCCACACCCCACGGAGGTCACCAGGGAAGCAGCAATCCAATAGGGGTACAGAAACATAAGCCGGGCAGCTATGCTCCGCTGGTAAGTCGTCAGGCCGACTGCTAAAGGGTATCGTCCCCAGTGAAACGACGCCACAGCTCCAGAGCTGTCGACAAACACAGGAAAAGCGCGGTAGAGGAGCCATAGCGCAAAGAACCAGTAGGCAGCGATCACTGCCAGCCAGTAAAGGCAACGATTACGGCCGATCATCATAACACCTCACCTTGGTATCACAACTAGCCTGCGCCTGGTGGCCGGATATCACGGGCAAAGGAATCGTCACTTAAGACCGGGGAAGCAAAGCAAACCGAACGCCTCACTTAGGGGATTGTGGTCAGGGACCATTCCAGAAGGCCATCCGACGGCACTGATCGCCGCTCCCATGTCGCGGGCGTCCGGTGGTTTGTTATGAGTGAATCCACCTCCAACCGCTTGTTTGTGGAGGACCTCGTGCATGACGGTTCCCATCGCGTAGTAGTTGACCTTCCCGGTGCTGGTGATCAGAAATCCGCTAAACCAACCCTTGATCCAGCTCTGCCAATCGTTGAGCCTGAACCACACCGCGTACTCGTTAAACTGAGAGAATCCTTCCGCATAATACGGAGATACGTCGTATAGCCCAAACCACTCGCCGACCGTCGTTACACCGGGAGAAGCCGCACCAGGAAACTTGGCAGGGTCTAGGGGCGCATTTGAGCTAGGTCCGTCGAAAACGAAGTCCCGAGACCCACGAGCTGTCGCCTGGAGCTGCGCTGCCAGCGTAGCTTCGGGTATCCGCGCGATGTTCGCGAACTGGGTCAGGAGCGCGCTGCACTGCGGCGTTGCCGTCAGGTTGGCGGCCGCCAACGCATACAAGGCAAGTTGCGGCGCGGAGAGCGGCCGGACGGCCGCGCCATTGCCGGACGGGTTCCCGCCCTGGACGGCCGCATAGCTGAACGCAAAGGCGGCAGGCGGGAGGGCGATCTGCTGGACGTCGCCGTCCCGATACCAGTTCCCAATCCACGAATACGTCGGCAAACTCCCCACCGAACCCGTCGCCATCCCGTTCGCATCGTACGTAATCCCCGACGCCCCGATCACTCCCCCGTCCGCCGTGGCGATCTGCGGCGTTTCGTTCGGCACCACCCACCGCACGTTCCCGCCCGCGTCAAACGACTCCATGAAGCTCCAATAGTTCCCATCCACATACATGCTGCTGGTGCCGAAGAACGACCCGTCCTGCGCCTGTAGCACCGGAGTAATCGTCTCGCCCCCGGGACCCATCGGCGCGCTCGCGAAGCTCGTCACGCTCGCGCCCGTCGTGACCCCCATGCCGTACTCCATGTCCGCCATGAGCCTCGGCTGCATTCCCCGCGCGCGGTTCGCCGACCGCGGCCGGCGCCCGTCAGGGGACGGCCCCGGCATCCGCACCACCTCGTCGTCCGGGTTCGTGTCCGCCTGGTAGATGAACACGATCCCCTGGTCCGCGTTGGTGATCATGTCCGCCCCCACCGGGACTGGCCACGGCCCGTGCGTCGAATACTCCTTAACGGGGATCTTGTCATACGCTCCGCTGCTGTCTACCCGCAGTATCATGAAGTGCGTGACGATGCAGCACCCGCCTCCCGGCGTGTACCCAGTATCCTCCACCCACGAGTAGGGCACATAGGCGTAGCCGTCGCCGGCGATGATTAGCCCATCCATAAGGGTCGCATAGGAAGGGGAGTTCCCCGTTTCCACAGTCACGCGGAACTTCTCCTCCCCTGTGCTGAGGTTGACGCCAACTACGGAGGGCTGGTCCAAGAGGATCAATGTGCCATCGGGGTGTACGGCTGAGTAAGACAGCGATCCCTGCCGATATCCCGGAGAGGCCACCCCGGTGGTCCCATCCAACCTGGTGATCATCGGCCCGGCGGCGTCCCATTGTTCCACGACCAAGCCGCCCTGGAAGTCCAGAAGTCCGGTTCCACGCGGAGCCAGTGCCGTCCACGCCACCTTGCCGTCGCTGGTAATGGCCTGCACCGTCCCATCGTTCATAAACGCGAAAACGTCGGCCACCCCGGTAGCGCTGGGCACCGCCGGGATTAGATTCGCTACGCCCGAATCGTTCCCCGGATTCGACCACGTCGCCGTCCCCACCGGCAGCACCCCCGCCCACACCGTCACGTCGGCCGATGCCGAACCCGCCTGGATCGTCACATGCCCCGGCGCCAGCGCCGTCAGCAGCGGCGGATCGTCCGTCGACAGGCTTACGACCGTGGCGTCGCTGGTCGACCAGGCGAGGCCCGTCACCGTCTGCCCGCCCCCGCCCAGCGCTTGCAGAGTACGCGTGTCGCCCACCGCCATGTTTAACAGGCTGGGCATGAGCGTGTTCCCGCCAGCCGTCGGCACCGTGAAGCCCAGCGCGTTGCTTTGCAGGCCGTCACTGCGCTGAATCCGCGCAATGCCGCTCACCGAACCGGACGCCACCTGGGCGACCACCTGCGTGTCGCTCCAGCTCTGCACCTGCCCGGCCATGCTGCCCAGCGTAACACTGCCCGCGGCCCCGAAGCCCGAGCCGGTGAACGTGACCGAGGCTCCCGCCACGCCCTTCACCGGGTCGATTCCCGTGATCTGCGGGATGTTCACGGTGAAATCCACCGCGTTGCTCATGACGCCGTTCTGCAACACCTGGGCGTTGCCGGACTGGGCGTTGGCCGCCACCGTGGCGACAATCTGCGCGTCGTTCCAGCTCGTCACCGTTGCCGCCGCAGCCGTGCCCAGCCACACCTGCCCGTTGCCCTGCAATGCGCCGAAGCCCGAGCCGGAGATCGTAACCGAATTCCCAGGCGCGGCGGGGTTCGGCGTGACGCCCGTAATCGTCGGGGTGAGCACCGCGAACGTCACAGGTTGCGACCACCGGCCGTTCTGCAGCACGCGGGCATAGCCGGATTGGGCGTTAGCCGCCACCGTGGCGGCGATCTGCGTATTGCTCCAACTTACGACCGTTGCCGGGGCGGTGCCCAGCCAAACGGTCCCGGAGCCCTGAGTGTCTCCGAGATTCGAGCCGCTGATTGTGACCTGCGTGCCTCCCGTGGCCGTGGTTCGGGATAGGCTGCTAATCCCGGGCACCGCAGTCACCGTGAAGGGCATGGCGTTGCTGGTGCCCCCGCTGGTGGTCACGGCGACATTGGACGCTCCGGGCGCGGCGGCCACGGGCCGACTTCCGCCGTCCGGTGTTGACCAACGAACAGCTTCCGAATGCCAACATCATTCCCGGGAGACCTTATCCCTCAGCGTGGAACCGAGGTATTCCCAGCGCGCCCTCCGATCAGCCAGAATCCGCTCGAAATAACTGGAGGCCCAGTAGAGCGCCGAGCAAAGTGACAATCCAAGTCCGAATAGGCCAATCGTCTGCTGAACGGTCAGAAACAGGCAGTACTTTCCTGGGAGATTACTGTCGTTGAAGCACCCATGATAGGTTGGGGACGCGCCGCAGGCCACCATCGCAACTGACAGCAAGAGGGCAAGGACACTCGCCCTCTTGGTCGATTCCACTTCCGCGCGGCACCCTTCCCAGAGATACATGAACTTTCCCTCAGCCGAGCGTAGGATAATGATGGCCTCTTCGACACTTGCACCTCCGTCGGCAGGGCCGAAACGGGCGTACTTCTCCAGAACATCCGTGCTGCCAACCCGGTTCGCAAGGGCAGACGCCGCGAGGACCGCAGGGCTGGCGTCACCCCTGAATAATCGCTCGGGCGAGATACGTACTTGCGAACGTCCATGAAGGCGACGGGCCAGTCGCCCGAGCCGCACAACCGAGATACAAACCACCGTAAAGAGGACGATAAGAATCACCTTGACGACTAAGGGCTGGCTAAGCCAAGCATTCATCGGTTCCACTGACGTCTCCCTTCCACCCTTGCAAAATACATCTTCCGATGTCAGGTGCAGCTCTCACTGCGCCGCCGTGCCCAGGCGATCCGTCGACGGCCGGGAGGCAGCCTCGCTCGGGCGAAGCAATGGCCCATCTCACTGGCACCCCGTTGGAGTTGTGCTGGTGGGGTCGAGCCCCGGCGATTGTGACAGCACGTTGTTTTCTATGTACCGCGAGATATTGCAGCTCGCGGCGGAAGAGTCGTACTTGAGCGCCGTCAGAATGGGCACATCGTCTAGCCCGGTGAGCCCGTGCAGCGCCTCATGGAAAATCATTCCCTCGTTTCCCAGGTTCTTTCCTAGGCTCGGATACAAGATGGATGACGGTCTGAAGAAAGCGAGCAGCGGGTCGTGCGGGGTCGCGGCGATTGCATCTGAGGTGGGGTGCATCGTCGCTAGGTAGTACTGGACGGACCTAAGGATCCAATTGGGCGTCGGCCCGTAGCAAAGGGCATTGACAACGGCATTCCCAAGTCTTCCCGACTCCAGCGCCTCCTCACAATAGTTCGACCTAAGACCGTCATAAAACCCTGGCCGGTGCGTCGTTAGGTAGGTGACGAAGCGGGCCGTCGTCCATTTGTTTCCACTGGAGTCCGTCCCAAGCTTGTCAAATACCTTACTTTGAGCCAGGCTCGCCACAGTATCACCGGCGCCATCCACGACCGCGCTGCTTCTGAGCCTCGCTACGAGGTCGCCGAGTGCCCCGTAAATCGCTTCTTTGGGCCCGATGCACCCCGGAGTGGTGGTGCAGACTGCGAACTGAGGGAACCACTCCTGGCTAACCGCAGCCTGGTTCTTCGATCTGTTTGCATCCGAGAACGGCCAAAAGCTTGCCGCAACGTTCAGCCAAGGCGCACGAACTTGGTCCACAGAGCCAACCTGGTAGGAGTCTCCAAACCACGAGTACGTCGGCAGGGGCCCCACCGCCCCCGTCGCCATCCCGTTCGCATCGTACATAGTCCCCGACTCCCCGATCACTCCCCCGTCCGCCGTGGCGATCGCCGGCCATTCATTGGGCACCGACCATAGGATGTTCCCGCCCGCGTCGAATCCCACCATGTTCCCCATGTCATCCGCCCCCACGAACGACCCGTCCTGCGCCTGCAGCACCGGCGTCAGATCCTGCGACAACTGCGTCATGTTCGTGCTCCCGCCCGTCACCGTCACCATCCATTCATACCCGCCCCCGGTCTCCCCAGTCCCGAACGTCATCACGATCCCCTGGTCGGCATTCGTGATCAGGCCCCGGACAACAAGAGGGCCCTCCTCGATATCGGGAAACGTCCACTGGTAAATCGGGACCTCCTGAGAAGACCCGTCGCTGCCCACCCGCAGCATCCGCAGGTTGCCCGTCCTGCTGCTGCTGTCGGCAACGTACTGCAGCCAACCGTATGGCACATACGCGTAGCCGTCTCCGGCGATGATCAGACCCAGGCTGCCCATGCCATCCACCAGAGGCCCCGCCGGGATCTGGAGCGGCACCCTGAACTTCTCCGCCCCCGTGGGATCGATGCCCACCACCGCAAGGGTCCCAGGCTCGCCGGTGCCCCGAATGGCAAAGACGGTGCCGTCGGTGTGAACCGCCATCCGTCCGCCGCAGCCGAATCCCGCGCCGCACGAGTAGGTCCCGTATGGCGTCCCCGTAATCCCATCCAGCCTCCAAATCGAGCCATTCCCCGCCACCACCAAGCCGCCCTGGAAGTCCGGGAGAATCGGCCAGGGCCACACGTTCATCGCCTGGCTCACGTCCGCCGTCCACGCCGTCGTCCCATCCGCCGTAATCGCCTGCACCGTCCCATCGTTCTGGAACGCGAACACATCCGCCACCCCGTTCGCGCTCGGCACCGCCGGCACAATGGATTGGACACCGCTTCCGTTCCCCGGGTTGCTCCACACCGCCGTCCCCACCGGCAGCGCCCCCGCCCACACCGTCACGTCCGCCGACGCCGAACCCGCCTTGATCGTCAGATGCCCCGCCGCCAGCGCCGTCAGCACCGGCGGATCGTCCGCCGACAGGCTCACCACCGTGGCGTCGCTGGTCGACCACGTCTGCCCCGTCACCTCCTTGCCGTCCACGCCCAGCGCCTGCAGCGTGCGCGTGTCGCCCACCGCCATGTTGAGCAGGTCTGTAAGCTGCGCCATGCTGGAGCTGTTTATCCTGAATTCCGAAGCTGAACTGTACTTGGCGCGTAAATGCTTGCGATAAAGAAGAGTGGAAGCAAACACCTCGGACAAACCGGTTCCGCGGGAAATCGCTGCTCTGCTCTCTGGCGAGCGGGTGATTCTGCGTGAGACCTAGCGAGCGGTGACCCCCTTCGGCGGGGTCGCGGTTTTCATCGCATATTTGGGGAAGATCGGTCTGGTGGAGCAGGTTCGCCGTCACCTGCCCGTCAAGTGGAGTTCGCCGAATCACATTGAGCCAACGACCATGTGGATGGCATTCCTGATGACCGTGCTGGTAGGCGCCAAGCGCTTTGCTCACGCAGGTCTGCTGCGTGGTGACCAGGCGCTGCATGCGCTGCTGGGCATGAAGCGTTTCCCTACCGACGACACCATCTGCAATCTATTCCGAAAGTTCGGCATGGGCGAGATCCAGCGCTTCTTCGAGCCGATGACCGAGTGGCAGATGCAACGGCTGCCACTGCGTCCCGAGGGCTATACCCTGGACATGGATTCTACCGTGTTCGAGCGTTACGGCAAGCAGGAAGGCTCGCTGAAAGGGCACAACCCGCGCCGGCACGGGCGGCCCAGTCATCATCCGCTACTGGCAGTGTTGAGTGAGGCACACTTCCTCCTCCACGGCTGGCTCCGCAGCGGCAACTGCGGAACCGCGCGTGGGGCGGAGGAATTTCTCAAAGAAGCTCTTGCACTGTGGGGACAGCGCCAGAAGATCCGCCTGCTGAGAGCCGATTCTGGCTTCTTCGACGGCCAATTGCTGGACTATCTGGAACAGCACGACCTGCCCTACATTGTAGTCGCCAAACTGACCAAGTGGGTGAAGCGGGCCGCGCAGCGAGTGGAAACGTGGGCCGCGTTGGACGAGCACTACAGCGTCGGCGAGTTCCGTCTGAAGCTGTTCGGCTGGGGGGTGGAGCGGCGCTTCGTGGCGCTTCGCGAAGAAATCCGCGAAGCCCACGCCAGCTTGGGACGCAAACTGATCGACGTGCCCGGCTATACTTTCCGCATCTTCGTCACCAGCTGTGTCGACGGGCCGGCCGAAATCTGGCGCGACTACAATCGGCGGGCCGACATGGAAAACCGCATTGCCGAGTTGAAGCATGATTTGGGAGCCCACGGCTTCTGCCTGAAAAAGTTCTTCGCCACGGAAGCAGCGTTTCGGTCGGTGCTGCTGCTCTTCAATCTCTTGGCCGAGTTTCAGCGGGCGGCTGGCCTGCCAGGTTATCGCGAGCCAGCGACGATTCGTACGCAAGTTCTTACCTGCGGCGCGATCCTCGGCCGTGCCGGCCGTCGCGTTGTTGTCCATTTGTCGCAAAGCTGGGGTGGATTGAAAACGCGGATCCCTTTGCTGGAGAAGATCCTGGTCTGTGAATTTCCAATTTCGCCGAAGTTGGATCCGGTGCTCCAAACCTGACCACAAAGCGGCCCCAAAAAGGAGGTCACGCTGACGCGAAAGGAGCTCTAACTTCGGAATTCAGGTTTATGGCGCCTTGCAAAACTGTAGCGATGCCGTAGTCGGCTTTCGACCCCATGCCGACTCCCAAGCCATAGAATACGTCCCAGGTAACCAGAACGCCTTGATCGGCATAGCTGATTAAGCCGGAAATCTGAACTGGAACCTCCGCCTGTTGTGGGTCCCGTCCATAAGGTCTGAGACGCTCCCGTCCGCTGGCGCTCGTCACCCACGACATGCGCTCTGGCCGAGAATCTGTTGCCCGAACAGCCTTCCCCAATAGCCGGAGCTAATGCTGATGGGGCATCATATCGACAACGCCCGCGTTGCTCGGAAGGCGGCATCTTATCTTTCCATCCGGGGTCTCCCACCACAAACCGGGAAACAGGTCAGCAATGTTGGAGCATCCTCCCAGCCGTACCAGACATCCGGTGTCCAAGGCCATGGCTTTGCGTTTGTTGCCCGTGGACGCAGCATAGCCGACCTCTACCGAGCCGGTCGCATGCAAGTAATTCGAACCTTCCCAAGGGCTAATCTCGAACGAACCGCAGGACTCGCAATAATTGACAGTAACCGTTGCAAGGAACCCCGTGCCTCGATTGCTAAGGCTAAAGAACTCCAGGCTGTTCACACGCACAACACCGTTCGTCACCCAGAAATACGACCTGAGCGCGGAGTACGGGAGCAGCCCCATCTCCGCCAGCGCTCGGTTCGACACGAGTACATCGTATCCGCAACCGTCGGGGGCGCAGGGGTCGGGCTGCCTCAAGGCGCTCCCAAGGCGCTGCCGAAGGTCCTGAATCGTCGGTGGACGCCCGCTCAGTGAGAGATCGTATGCGATGCGGACAACCTCATCGGCGTTGCGCCTCACTCGGTAGAGATAGAGGCCGCCTGCGCAAACCGCTAGGAGGGCCACGAGAACCGCGAGCCGTGCTGACCACCGAATGAAAGTTATCAAAGTCTGCCGACAATTCGTCATGTAGCCTCCTCTCGCAATGTGACCGTGTGGCGTATGGAATTCCTCCTGGCAGCCTGCAGGGTTAGTTGTGCTTTGGATGGCATGTGCTGCCGTGGAAGTCGCGATATCCCCCAGCGAGGCACTCGCCTAACGCGTCCAGCGCAGGCTGCTCCCAGTGGAGCAGGACATTGGGCGAACCGGGCCAATAGCCGAGCCAGGGACTCGGGTCGCCACTCGGCGGCCACCGTCCGTTGCACCCCGTCGCATTGAAGGTGCCCTTGGCGTCAGGGTCGACGTACGGATTCGCGTCCATCGCGCAGCACCCTTTCAAGAACTGATGTGCCACCTCGTGCGCGGCAATGTTGCCAATGCCTCTGGCAATTCCCTGGGCCACTCTCGGGTCCGTCAACGCCGCTTGCTCGTCCTGCGCGTTCTTGATCACAAGCTGCAGGGCTTCCTGGGCCTCCTCCATGTCGCGGACGTAGCCAATCTCAGACACCAAAGCAAAGGCGGTTGGAGACACCTTCGTCGTGAGAGTGACACCGCAGCCAGGAGGCTTCTCTTCTTCCTCGTTCAGAACGAGTATCAAGTTATCACCACCCGAAGTACCTTCGAACACCACCACGGGCACACCGAAATAGGCGTCCTGTATGGCCTTCAGGACCGCTTTCTTAATTGCGGCGGCGCTGGAGCTGATGTCTGTCGTCAGGCCGTCGAGTACAGACGGATAGCTCGGCGTGAAGGTAAAATCATTTTCGAACGAAACCCGGAAATACCGAGGCCGGCCCGCGCCGGTCCCTGAGGGGTTTCCTCCAGCGGCCGCCCACAGGCTCTGCGCCAACAATATAAGCGGGAAGGCAACCCGATCAACCGAGCCTAGCTGGTACATGTTCCCTATCCACGACTGCGTCGGCAAACTCCCCATCGACCCCGTCGCATTCCCCTGCGCATCATACACAATCCCCGACTCCCCAATCACTCCCCCGTCCGCCGTGGCGATCGCCGGCGATTCGTTCGGCACCGACCACAGGGTGTTCCCGCTCGCGCCGAACGCCACCATGTTCCCGTTGTCGTCACTGCCGACGAACGACCCGTCCTGCGCCTGCAACATCGGCGATAAAGGTTCAGACACCTGCGACCTGTTAGTGCCCGCCGCCCCGGTCGTGGCCATCCAGTCATTGAAAACCATTCCCTCCTCAGCCGTTTCGAAGCTGATCAGTATCCCCTGGTCGGCGTTCGTGATCATACTGAACCACGTTATCGTTTCCGCGTCCGTTCGCCCCGCCGCCCAACTGTAGATGCCGACATCCGTCGACGTCCCGTCGCTGCCGACCCGCAGCAGCCGCAGGTAGGCCGTGGGCACCTCAGTGGGTGTGTACCAGCCCACGTCGTATTCGTATGGCGCGTAGAAGTAGCCGTCTCCCGCGATCATTACTCCCAGAAAATGCGAGTTTGAGCTGTTTCCCGGAACGGCGGGTGCCACCCGGAATTTCTCCGCTCCCGAGGTGGGGTCGATGCCCACCACATACATGTCATTCGTCGAGGTAGTCACCACGGTGAAGATGGTGCCGTCGGTGTGCACGGCCCATTGCTCGCCGCAGCCCACGAGCTCGCCGCACGAGTAGGCTGGATAAGCCTGCCCCGTAATCCCATCCAGCTTCCAAATCTTTTCCCCTCCCGCGACCACCAATCCGCCCTGGAAGTCCGGGAGAGTGGGGTAGAAGATGTTGGGCGAAGGGCTCACGCTCGCCGTCCAGGCCGTCGTCCCATCCGCCGTAATCGCCTGCACCGTCCCATCCTGCTGGAACGCGAACACGTCCGCCACTCCGTTCGGACTGGGCACCGCCGGCACAATGGATTGGACACCGCTTCCGTTCCCCGGGTTGCTCCATATCGTCGTCCCCACCGGCAGCACCCCCGCCCACACCGTCACGTCGGCCGATGCCGAACCCGCCTTGATCGTCACATGCCCCGGCGCCAGCGCCGTCAGCAGCGGCGGATCGTCCGTCGACAGGCTCACCACCGTGGCGTCGCTGGTCGACCACATCTGCCCCGTCACCGCCTTCCCGTCCACGCCCAGCGCCTGCAGGGTTCGCGTGTCGCCCACCGACATGTTCAGCAGGCTGGGCATGAGCGCCGTCGCCATGCCCGCGCCGCCCCCGCCCGCCGCCGGCACCGTGAACCCCAGCGCGTTGCTCCACAGCCCGTCGCTGCGCTGAATCCGCGCAATGCCGCTCACCGAACCGGACGCCACCTGGGCGACCACCGTATTGTCGTTCCACGACTGCACCAGCCCGGCCATGCTGCCCAGCGTAGCACTGCCCGCGGCCCCGAAGCCCAGGCCAGTGAACGTCACCGAGGTTCCCGCAGCGGCCGACGCCGTGCTGAGGCTCGCAATCTGCGGCGTGTTCACGGTGAGGGGCCACTGGTTGCTCATGACGCCGTTCTGCAACACCTGGGCGTTGCCCGACTGTGCGTTAGCCGCCACCGTGGCGACAATCTGCGTGTTGTTCCAGCTCTTCACCGTTGCCGCCGCAGCCGTACCCAGCCACACTTGGCCGCTGCCCTGCGAATCGCCGAAGTTCGAGCCGGAGATAGTTACCGTGTCCCCGGGCCCGGCTTTTGGCGGGTCGACGCCAGTAATCGTCGGGGTGAGCACCGTGAACGTCACAGGTTGCGACCACTGGCCGTTCTGCCGCACGCGGGCGTTGCCGGATTGGGCGTTAGCCGCCACCGTGGCGGCGATCTGCGTATTGCTCCAACTTACGACCGTCGCCGGGGCGGTACCCAGCCAGACCGCGCCGGTGCCCTGGGTGGTGCCGAAGTACGAGCCGTTGATGGTCACCTGCGAGCCCCCCAGGGCTGTGGTTGTCGACAGGCTGCTGATCGCAGGCACCGCAATCACCGTGAAAGGCATGGCGTTGCTGGTGCCTCCGCTGGTGGTCACGGTAACGTTGCATGCTCCCGGCGCCGCGGCCGGGTCGACGCCGAAATTGGCGGTGATCTGCGTGCTGCTCCACGCAAGCACAGTGTCTAGGGAGACTCCGGGGTTGCCCACCGCGATGGTTGCGCCGCGGGCGAAGTTGGTCCCGGTGAGGGTCACGGACACGGCGGCGCCCTGGTTCGCGCTCGCCGGGCTCAGCGAGGTCAGCGTGGGCGTCGGCGGGTTCACCGTGAACGTCTGAGCGCCGCTGGTCCCGCCGCTGGTCGTCACCGTCACGTTCGTTGCGCCCAGCGCCGCGGTTCCCTGGATCGTGAACGGCACCGTGAGCTGTGTCGCGCTCAGGACATTCACCGCGCCCACCGCGATGCCGGCGTTGGCCACAGATACCGCCGTCGCCCCGCTGACGAAGCCGGTCCCCGTCAACGTCACCGTCACGGTCGTGCCTTGCGCTCCGTAATTCGGACTCACCGCCGTCAGCGTCGGCACCGCCGGATTCACCGTGAATGTGACGGCGTTGCTGGTCCCGCCGCTCGTAGTAACCGTGATGTTCGCAGTCCCAGTCGCGGCGTTCACGTCAATGGTCAAGGTCGCCGTGATCTGGGTCGCACTGACAAACGTCACGCCGCTTGCCGCGACTCCCGGATTGCTGACCGCCACCGTCGCGCCATTGGTGAAGTTGGTCCCCGTGAGGGTCACCGGCACGCTCGTTCCCTGGACCCCGCTTGCCGGGCTGACCGAGGTCAGCGTGGGCACCGCCGGGTTCACCGTGAACGTAATGGGACTGCTGGTCCCGCCGGCCGTCGTCACCGTCACATTCGTCGGACCCAGCGTCGCCGTCGGCGGGATCGTGAACGGCACCGTGATCGATGTCGTGCTCGCCACCGTGACCGTACCTAGCGAGAGGCCCGGTGCCGCCACCGTCGCCCCGTTGACGAAGTTCGTCCCCGTCAACGTCACCGTCACGGTCGTGCCCTGCGCTCCACTATTCGGAGTCATCGCCGTCAACGTCGGCGGCGGAGGCAACACCGTGAACGTCAGCGCTGCGCTGGTCCCGCCGGCCGTCGTCACCGTCACATTCGTCGGACCCAGCGTCGCCGTCGGCGGGATCGTGAACGGCACCGTGATCGATGTCGTGCTCGCCACCGTGACCGTACCTAGCGAGAGGCCCGGTGCCGCCACCGTCGCCCCGTTGACGAAGTTCGTCCCCGTCAACGTCACCGTCACGGTCGTGCCCTGCGCTCCACTATTCGGAGTCATCGCCGTCAACGTCGGCGCCGGAGGCAGTACCGTAAAGGTCAGCGCTGCGCTGGTCCCGCCGGCCGTCGTCACCGTCACATTCGTCGGACCCAGCGTCGCCGTCGGCGGGATTGTGAACGGCACCGTGATCGATGTCGTGCTCGCCACCGTGACCGTACCTAGCGAGAGGCCCGCTGCCGCAACCGTCGCGCCGTTGACGAAGTTCGTCCCCGTCAACGTCATCGTCCCGGTCGCACCTTGCGCTCCGCTGGTCGGACTAACCGCCGTCAGCGTCGGCGCCGGAGGCAGTACCGTGAACGTCAGCGCTGCGCTGGTCCCGCCAGCCGTCGTCACCGTCACATTCGTCGGACCCAGCGTCGCCGTCGGCGGGATCGTGAACGGCACCGTGATCGATGTCGTGCTCGCCACCGTGACCGTACCTAGCGAGAGGCCCGGTGCCGCCACCGTTGCCCCGTTGACGAAGTTCGTCCCCGTCAACGTCATCGCCCCGGTCGCACCTTGCGCTCCGCTGGTCGGACTAACCGCCGTCAACGTCGGCGGCGGAGGCAACACCGTGAACGGCAGCGCTGCGCTGGTCCCGCCGGCCGTCGTCACCGTCACATTCGCCGGACCCAGCGTCGCCGTCGGCGGGATCGTGAACGGCACCGTGATCGATGTCGTGCTCGCCACCGTGACCGTACCTACCGTGAGGCCCGGTGCCGCCACCGTTGCCCCGTTGACGAAGTTCGTCCCCGTCAACGTCACCGTCACGGTCGTGCCCTGCGCTCCACTATTCGGAGTCATCGCCGTCAACGTCGGCGGCGGAGGCAACACCGTGAACGGCAGCGCTGCGCTGGTCCCGCCGGCCGTCGTCACCGTCACGTTCGTCGGACCCAGTGCCGCCGTCGGCGGGATCGTGAACGGCACCGTGATCGATGTCGCGCTCGCCACCGTAACCGTACCTAGCGAGAGGCCCGGTGCCGCCACCGTTGCCCCGTTGACGAAGTTCGTCCCCGTCAACGTCATCGTCCCGGTCGCACCTTGCGCTCCGCTGGTCGGACTCACCGCCGTCAACGTCGGCGCCGGCGGGTTCACCGTAAACGGCAGCGCTGCGCTGGTCCCGCCGGCCGTCGTCACCGTCACGTTCGTCGGACCCAGCGTCGCCGTCGGCGGGATCGTGAACGGCACCGTGATCGATGTCGTGCTCGCCACCGTGACCGTACCTAGCGAGAGGCCCGCTGCCGCAACCGTCGCCCCGTTGACGAAGTTCGTCCCAGTCAACGTCATCGTCCCGGTCGCACCTTGCGCTCCACTATTCGGAGTCATCGCCGTCAGCGTCGGCGCCGGAGGCAGTACCGTGAACGTCAGCGCTGCGCTGGTCCCGCCGGCCGTCGTCACCGTCACGTTCGTCGGACCCAGCGTCGCTGTCGGCGGGATCGTGAACGGCACCGTGATCGATGTCGCGCTCGCCACCGTAACCGTACCTAGCGAGAGGCCCGGTGCCGCCACCGTTGCCCCGTTGACGAAGTTCGTCCCAGCCACGGTCGTACCTCTTGCGGCGTGTTTGGTTGAGCTTGGGTAGAGCAAGTTACGGCAATCGCGGTGCGGCCTGCTCTTTTGCCAGCCAGAAACTACGGCGCAGCCTGTACGATCACCTCGTCGGGCAGGCGGAACTGCACGCCGGTTCCGTTCCCTACGAGGGGGAGATGGCCGCCTTCGAAGCGGTAGGTGACGCGCACCGCGTTTTTGCGCTCCGCAGGCTCGAAGCGCCACGTCCTTAGGTTCTTCGCAGCAAACTTCACGATGTGCGCCCATTGGTCGATGGGGTCGACCTGCGCACTCAGGACGCTCACGCCCGCCACGGTCCCGTCCGGCTGAATGCTCCCGGCAAGGGTGACCTGTCCGCGGGCCCAACTCCGATGTTCAAGAGACGGATAGTAGATATGCTCAAACTCCAGCAGACAGCGGTCGTTGATTCCGACCTTGCACGTGGGCGTTCCAAGGACCGGCAGGTCGATCCGCGTAATGAGCGCCGGATCGTACGTGTGGGTACCGTCCGGCTCGATCATCACGTACTCCTCGTGCTTACCTTTGTCATAAACATACATTCCATGTAGTCTGAACTGAGCATCCAACTCCTCTGGTCTGAGCTCGAGATCACCCGGACCGTAATCGAGCGCGGCCTTGTGTGAGCTAAAGATGGCCGCATTCACGTTTCGTCCGGGGTACGCCTCCCGCAGCGCGCCGGCCAGGCAGATAAGCCTCGCGGGTGCAAAATCCTCAAGCCGAATGCTGATGTAGGGGCTGACGTCCGATTGGCCACGCACATAGTTTCGGGCCGTTCGATACTCGGGCGCAACGCATGGTGCGGACGCCAGGACCTGCCCAGAGATCGCGACAACTACGCCGAGCACCCGAGCGGCCAATCGATTGAGAATTCCGTAGCGCTCCATATCGTCACCTTTGTGGTGCACAACCCTTTTGCCTCAGCACATCCGAGATTTCCTTGGACGGTCTGCCTTTCAGCTTCGACCCCGTAAGCAGTTCGTAAAGATCGGCATCGCTTAGCCCCGTCAAGTTGTGAAGGGCCTCGTGCAGGATATCGGCTGCTGTCAAGTTCCTGAGTACCCAGTCCCTGCTGTCGATGTAGATGTCCGTGGCCGGGGTCCCAGGAAAAACCGGATAAGTCTTAGCCAGGGCTAAGGTGATCAGCGGTTGGTTGGGCGTGTTCTCCAGGAAGTCCACGCAGACCGCCTTCTGCTTGTAATGGCTCGGAAAGCTGGCGTTGTTCTCCCTGTCCTTCGCAGTGTACACTCCTGCGGCGTAGAGGCTGATGGTGGAGGCGACGCCGTCGAAAGGCTGCTGTGCGATGATCGCCTTTGTAAGCTGGTCGCCGAGGTAGTATTGAGCCCTGCCGCCGTCCGAAAGGAAGAATTTCCCGCATTGGTCGGTTGGGGGTGTCAGGAAGGCCAACTCCTTCCCCCAAGCGGTCGTATACGGGCTGATCCCCTCAGTCGAAAAAGGCACCTTGGCAGTTCCGACGGTGCAACTGATGACATTCGAGGAATACTGCACATCCCACTGCGGCACCGACTCCGCCAGAGCGACGTTGAGCACCGCCGTCGCGGTGCCCGACGGGTTCCCGCCCGGCAGCACCCCGAAACTGGAAGCATATTCGAACCAAATGTAGTCCTGGCTCACGCCTCCTGGCCCGAAAGAGTACGCCTGGGCGCCCCAGCTTGGCTGCGCAGATCCTTGAAGCCAGGGATCGCCTATCTGGAATCCGGTCTGCCAAATAGCCTTCCCCGCCGAATCGTAGGCAATCCCCGACGTCCCGATCACTCCCCCGTCCGCCGTGGCGATCGCCGGCGTTTCGTTCGGCACCACCCATAGGAAGTTCCCGCTTGCGTCGAACGCCACCATGTTCCCGTTGTCGTCACTGCCGACGAACGACCCGTCCTGCGCCTGCAACATCGGCGATAAAGGTTCAGACACCTGCGACCTGTTAGTGCCCGCCGCCCCGGTCGTGGCCATCCAGTCATTGAAAACCATTCCCTCCTCAGCCGTTTCGAAGCTGATCAGTATCCCCTGGTCGGCGTTCGTGATCATACTGAACCACGTTATCGTTTCCGCGTCTGACTCATCCGCCGCCCAACTGTAGATGCCAGAATCCGCCGACGACCCGTCGCTGCCGACCCGCAGCACCCGGAAGTAGGCCGTGGGTGGGTAATCACCCACGTCGTATTCGTATGGCGCGTAGAAGTAGCCGTCTCCCGCGATCATTACTCCCAGAAAATGCGAGTTTGAGCTGTTTCCCGGAACGGCGGGTGCCACCCGGAATTTCTCCGCTCCCGAGGTGGGGTCGATGCCCACCACATACATGTCATTCGTCGAGGTAGTCACCACGGTGAAGATGGTGCCGTCGGTGTGCACGGCCCATTGCTCGCCGCAGCCCACGAGCTCGCCGCACGAGTAGGCTGGATAAGCCTGCCCCGTAATCCCATCCAGCTTCCAAATCTTTTCCCCTCCCGCGACCACCAATCCGCCCTGGAAGTCCGGGAGAGTGGGGTAGAAGATGTTGGGCGAAGGGCTCACGCTCGCCGTCCACGCCGTCGTCCCATCCGCCGTAATCGCCTGCACCGTCCCATCCTGCTGGAACGCGAACACGTCCGCCACTCCGTTCGGACTCGGCACCGCCGGCACAATGGATTGGACACCGCTTCCGTTCCCCGGGTTGCTCCATATCGTCGTCCCCACCGGCAGCACCCCCGCCCACACCGTCACGTCGGCCGATGCCGAACCCGCCTTGATCGTCACATGCCCCGGCGCCAGCGCCGTCAGCAGCGGCGGATCGTCCGTCGACAGGCTCACCACCGTGGCGTCGCTGGTCGACCACATCTGCCCCGTCACCGCCTTCCCGTCCACGCCCAGCGCCTGCAGGGTTCGCGTGTCGCCCACCGACATGTTCAGCAGGCTGGGCATGAGCGCCGTCGCCATGCCCGCGCCGCCCCCGCCCGCCGCCGGCACCGTGAACCCCAGCGCGTTGCTCCACAGCCCGTCGCTGCGCTGAATCCGCGCAATGCCGCTCACCGAACCGGACGCCACCTGGGCGACCACCGTATTGTCGTTCCACGACTGCACCAGCCCGGCCATGCTGCCCAGCGTAGCACTGCCCGCGGCCCCGAAGCCCAGGCCAGTGAACGTCACCGAGGTTCCCGCAGCGGCCGACGCCGTGCTGAGGCTCGCAATCTGCGGCGTGTTCACGGTGAGGGGCCACTGGTTGCTCATGACGCCGTTCTGCAACACCTGGGCGTTGCCCGACTGTGCGTTAGCCGCCACCGTGGCGACAATCTGCGTGTTGTTCCAGCTCTTCACCGTTGCCGCCGCAGCCGTACCCAGCCACACCTGGCCGCTGCCCTGCGAATCGCCGAAGTTCGAGCCGGAGATAGTTACCGTGTCCCCGGGCCCGGCTTTTGGCGGGTCGACGCCCGTAATCGTCGGGGTGAGCACCGTGAACGTCACAGGTTGCGACCACTGGCCGTTCTGCCGCACGCGGGCGTTGCCGGACTGGGCGTTAGCCGCCACCGTGGCGGCGATCTGCGTATTGCTCCAACTTACGACCGTCGCCGGGGCGGTACCCAGCCAGACCGCGCCGGTGCCCTGGGTGGTGCCGAAGTACGAGCCGTTGATGGTCACCTGCGAGCCCCCCAGGGCTGTGGTTGTCGACAGGCTGCTGATCGCAGGCACCGCAATCACCGTGAAAGGCATGGCGTTGCTGGTGCCTCCGCTGGTGGTCACCGTGACGTTGTGCGGTCCCGGCGCCGCCGCGGGGTCGATGGCGAAGTTCGCCGTGATTTGGGTGTCGCTCGAGATTCTCACGTTGTTTACCGGCACGCCGACGCCGTCAACCGCCACGGCCGGGTTCCAGTACCACAGGAAGTTGGTCCCCGTGAGGGTCACGGACACGGTGGCGCCCTGCGGCCCGTTCGTGGGGCTCAGCGAAGTCAGCGTGGGAACCGACGAGGTCACCGTAAACGGGAGGGGATTGCTGGTTCCGGCGCCGGTCGTAACGGTGACGTTCGCCGGCCCCAGTGCGGCGGCGGGGTCGATGATGAGCAGGAGGCCAATTTGAGTAGGGCTCACAACCGTTACGCTGCTCGCAGTGACCAGCGGATTGCTCACCGCAACCTTCGCGCTACCGTCGAAGTTGGTCCCCGTGAGGGTCGCGGACACGCGGGTTCCCTGGACCCCGGTCTGCGGGGTCACCGCCGTCAACGTGGGCCCGGGCCCGGTCACCGTAAACGTCAGCGCTGCGCTGGTCCCGCCGGCCGTCGTCACCGTCACATTCGTCGGACCCAGCGTCGCCGTTCCTGAGATCGTAAACGGCACCGAGAGCTGCGTCGCGTTCACAAAGGTCACCGCGCCCACCGTGATACCGGTGTTGGCCACCGATACCGCCGTAGCCCCGTTCACGAAGTTCGTCCCCGCCAGCGCCACCGTCACAGTCGCGCCTTGCGCTCCGTAATTCGGAGTCACCGCCGTCAGCGTCGGTACCGGAGGATTCACCTGAAACGGCAGCGGGTTGCTGGTGCCGCCGCTGGTCGTCACCGTCACATTCGTTGCGCCCAGCGCCGCCGTTCCTGAGATCGTAAACGGCACCGAGAGCTGCGTCGCGTTCACAAAGGTCACCGCGCCCATCGTGATACCGGTGTTGGCCACCGATACCGCCGTAGCCCCGTTCACGAAGTTCGTCCCCGCCAGCGCCACCGTCACGGTCGCACCTTGCGCTCCGTAATTCGGACTCACCGCCGTCAGCGTCGGTACCGGAGGATTCACCTGAAACGGCAGCGGGTTGCTGGTCCCGCCGCTGGTCGTCACCGTCACATTCGTTGCGCCCAGCGCCGCCGTTCCTGAGATCGTAAACGGCACCGAGAGCTGCGTCGCGTTCACAAAGGTCACCGCGCCCACCGTGATACCGGTGTTGGCCACCGATACCGCCGTAGCCCCGTTCACGAAGTTCGTCCCCGCCAGCGCCACCGTCACAGTCGCGCCTTGCGCTCCGTAATTCGGAGTCACCGCCGTCAGCGTCGGTACCGGAGGATTCACCGTAAATACCACGGCGTTGCTGGTGCCGCGGCTGGTCGTCACCACCACTAGTCCGGACGTGGCCACGGCAGGCACGTTCACCGTGATGCTGCCCGCGGTCCAATTGCTGGCCTGGCCCGCGCTGACGCCGTTGAACGTCACCGCGCTGCCGCCCTGATTCGCCCCGAAGTTGACTCCGGTGATCGTCACTGGCGTTCCCGCCGCGCCGGAAGCCGGATTCAGGCCGGCAATGTAAGGCGGCGGCGAATTCAGGTAACCCGCAATGTTGGCTGACAGAGCAAGCGAACTCGGATCGCCTCCCGTCCCGGTGTAGGCGACATTGAGGAAGTCCCAGTCAAATACCGCGATCAGCGTCCCCGGTTTCGCGTTCGCAAGCGTACCCGGGGCCCACACAATCGCCGTGCCGATGCCGTCGCCGTTGGTGTCTCTGGTGACGAAGGCGCCAGTGCCAGGCGACGCGCTACCGCCCGCAAATGCGTACGTAATGGACGTGACCGGGTCGGGCTCCGCGGCAAACGGCGGAAGCACGGTCTCTACGTTGCTGGATTCGACGGGCGTAATGGTCCCACCGCCCGCGGCCAATACTAGGCTGGCGACCGATGCATCCCGGGTTGCGGAGTAGGCCGTGTTCTCGCCTAGAACCAGGAGCGAGCCGCCCGCCGCCAGATAGTTGACATACGCAGTCGCTTCCGCGGCGGAGACAGGCGCACTGTTGAAGGCCCGCACATCCCAGACCTGCCCGTAACTGGCGAGACTGCCGGGCACGCCAACGCTCTGGACAACGCCAGAGCCAGTTGCCATTAGGGCGTCCGACAGGTTGACCATGACATTGAGCTCCTCAAAATCCCAGTTGTCACCGTCCCAAACGATCAGCGCAGTGCTCACCGGCGGCGGGTACACCGTAAACACGGCCGCATTGCTGGTTCCGGCGCTGGTTGTTACCGTCACGTTGGCCGGCCCCGGCGCTGCGGTGTTGGAGATGGTCAGCACGGCCGTAATTTCATATGCATTCACAATCGTCACACTGCCGGCGCCAATCCCCGGGTTGCTGACCGCCACCGTCGCCCCCTGAACGAAGTTGCTGCCGTAAAGGGTCACGGGCACACTCGTGCCCTGGAACCCTGCCTCCGGGCTCATGTATTCCAACGCCAGCACGGATGGATTCACTGTGAACACTACGGCGTTGCTTGTTCCGCCGCTGGTAGTAGCGGTGACATTCGCCGGCCCGGTTGCGGCGTTGCCAGAGATAAACAGTGTCGCCGTGATCTGCGTGGCGCTCACCACCGCCGCATTGAATGCAACGACCCCCGGATTGCTGACCGCCACCGTCGCGCCCGCCACGAAGTTGGTTCCCGTGAGCGTCACCGGCACGCTAGTCCCCTGAGCCCCGCTCGGCGGGCTCACCGCCGTCAGCGTGGGCGCCGGCGGCGTCACCGTGAACTGGACACCGTTGCTGGCCGTTCCGCCCACCGTCACCACCACCGGCCCAGTGGCCGCCCCGCCCGGCACGTTCACCGTAATGCTGCCCGCGTTCCAACTACTCGCCTGGCCCGCGCTTACGCCGTTGAACGTCACCGTACTGCCGCCCTGATTCGCCCCGAAGTTGGTTCCCGTGATCGTCACCGCCGTTCCGGCCACGCCGGAAGCTGGATTCAGGCCGGCAATATAAGGCGGCGGCGAATCCAGATACTGAATCAGGTTGGCCAGAAGAGCCACCGAATTTGGGTCCGGCGCGTTCACGATGAAGTTCGCGTCGAAGACGGCTATCAGCGTTCCCAACGGCGCGTTCGAAAGCGAACCCGGCGCCCACACAATCCCGGTGCCGATGCCGTCGGCGGGGCTCGTGTCCTTGGTGATGAATGCTCCGGTACCGGCTGTCGAAGATCCGCCCGCGTTGAAGAACGTGATGGAGGTGACAGCGTCGGGAGCCGTAGTGAACGGCGGCAGCACGCTCTCAACATTGCTCGCGTTTAGGGGCGTGACCGTGCCGCCTCCGGCTTGAGCAACGAAGCTCGCGATGGACCAATCGCGGCTCGGCGAACCCGTGGCGTTGGAGCCACCGAGGAAAAGCGATCCGCCTCCGGCGACGTAGGTACGATACGCCGTGATATCGCTATTCGACAGAGGATCGATATCCAGGCAACGAACATCCCAGATCTGCTTGTAGCCGGCTAGGCTGCCGCCCGGCACTCCGACACTGGTTGTAACGGAGTAGCTCGGTGTGGCCGCAGCGAAGGCGTTCGAGAGGGCAATGACGGTGCTCTGCTGTAATCCGGCTGTGCCGTCCCAGACAATCAGCGAATTGGTAGCCGAGGGTGGGTGCACCGTAAACGCGACCGCACTGCTGGTCCCGCCACTCGTGGTGACCGTGATATTCGCGGGCCCGGTAGCAGCGCTCGCGTCAATGGTCAGGTTAGCCGTGATCTGAGCGGCGCTCAGAACTGTCACTCCGCCTGCGGTGATCAACGGATTGCTGACCGCCACCGTGGCGCCCGCGATGAAGTTGGTTCCGGTGAGCGACACCGGCACGCTCGCGCCCTGGACGCCACTCGCCGGACTCACCGCCGTCAGCGTGGGCGCCGGGATCACGGTAAAGGGCATCCCGTTGCTGGCCACTCCGCCCGCCGTTACCACCACGTTGCCGCTTGTCGCGCCGGCCGGCACTTTCACCGTGATGCTGCCGTCGCTCCAACCGTCCGCCGTCCCCGCGTTGGTCCCGTTGAACGTCACAGTGTTGCTGCCCTGGCTCGACCAGAAGTAGGTGCCGACAATCGTCACCGGTGTGCCGACTCCCGCGGACGTCGGGCTCAAACCCGTGATCGAGGGCGGAGGTGGCTGGACGATCGACGGGCGGTCACCCATCTGCCCAGCAGCCGTGCCGGCCAGGCAAACGCCAATCAAACAACCGGCCCATCGGCCCAAAACGGAAAAGAATCGACCTGTCAAAGTAGCCTCGCCAGTGAATTAAAAATAGCGGCCTGCCGTCAAGCGGCGCAGCCGGAAGTATTTAACCTGAGCTATGCGCCCCTGCGGCATGCGGTATGAGGGCGGAAGCGTAGTGTACCATTTGGGGACCCCGTAAAGATCGGGGTAAAACAGAAGTTTGCGAAATTGGCGCTTCGCAAAACCGACCCCAAGGAGGTCACCCAAATGGTTACCGACAGAAAAAAGGATAGCGATAAAACCCCCGTAAAACAAGGCCCGGCCAGGGTCTCATCGGAACCCAATAAAATCAATGCTTCCACGCCCTACGACTTCAATGGGAAGAATCTGACTCCCTACGGCGGACTGCTGCCGGTGATCACCATGCTGGAAAAACTCGACTTCCAGACCCTGGTGGAACAGACGGTGACCTCGAAGCGCATTCCCCGTGCCCTGGACCTGTACCGGTTCGTGTTGGGAATCGTGTTGGGGCTCTACATCGGTTTCCCGCGCCTGAACCAGTTGCGCTTCATCGCTCGCGACCCGATTCTGACGGGCATTCTCAAAGTCACCAAGCTGCCGGTGCAATCCACCTTCTGGAGATTCGTGAACGCGCTGCACCTCAATGTCTCCCGGCAGATTCTGACCATTATGCGAATCATGCGCGAACGAGTCTGGGCGGCGGCCAATGTGAAACTGGCGGTCGTCACCATCGACACCGACACGACCGTGCACACGCTGTATGGCCAACAGATGGGCGGACGCAAGAGCTACAACCCCAAGAACAAAGGCAAGAAGAGCTACCAACCGATGCTGACGTTCATCCACGAGACGCGGGAGTATATCTGGGGGGAATTGCGCAACGGCGATCGGCCCACCGGCAAACAGATAGGCGATCACATTCGGGATGTGTGCGCGGCGCTGCCGCCGTGCGTGAAGCAGATTTACGGCCGGGCCGATTCCGGGTTCTACTGCCGGCAAGCAGTCGAGGCTTACGAAGAATGCACTGCCCGGTTCGTGATCTCAGCACGCAAGACGTCGCGACTGGTCGAGTTGCTACGCCAAGCCGAGTGGAAGCCGTCGAAGAAGACGGATGCCAGGTGGGAGTGTGAATTCAGCTATCAGCCGGACGGGTGGAAGAAGAAATACCGGTTCGTGGCTCTGCGCTATGAAAAAACGCGTGAGGAGGTCGAGGCGGAGAAGACCGAGCAGTACCAGTTGTTCGAGACCAGCCAGTACAAGTACCGGGTCTTCGTGACCGACTTCGGCGATCCCATCTACTTCGTGGTCTGGTTTTACAACCAGCGCGGCGGCGCGGAAAACCTGATCAAGGAGGCGAACAACGATGCCGGACTGGCGGCGCACCCCTCAGGCCGCTTCGATGTGAACGGGAATCATTTCCAGTTGGCGATGCTGGCCTACAACCTGAACTGCTGGCTGATGCTGTTCAACCGCGAACCGCAGGCCGACGCCACGGCGCTACAACACACGACGCTGGCGACCGCGCGACTGCGCTTCCTGTTCGTGGCCGCCAAGATCTGGCGCCACGCCGGGCGCACCGGGGTGAGCTACAGCGATCACTACGAGGAGAAGGGCGTGTTCGAGCGACTGATGGACCGCCTGCGAAAGATCGCGCCGCGCGGAGCAGGCTACGCGCCGGTCATGCTGCCGGCATTGCGCTGATTGCACGCCCCCGCAGGCCCTTCGGCTGGTGTGCATAGAAAATTATGCGCGGCCGACAAGCGCAACGAAGTAAGAGACTTCGGCGCGGGGTTTGGCGAGAACGGACTCTCAGGAGGGCGATGCAACAGCAAAAACCGAACTGACTCACTCAACTACGGGCGGCATCAGCCGAGCGAAACCGGCGCTCGGAACACCGGAGCTGTGCATAATTCAGGTTTAAAACAATCGGTTCCGAATTTCCTATATTGGAACAACCGAAAGCCGTTTGCGAGTCCCTTTTCCTTTCCGTGATCCGTCAGTAATCGCTCTCACCTGCCGCCAGTCGCCCCGCCAACAATGGGCTCGCCATCGGCGGGCGGAAACCGGCGATCAAGGAAGCCGGAAACGCCGATCACATCTTTTTTCGATTTTTCTCTCGTTCCGTTTCTATCATTTACCGCCGCCCCCGCCCGGAACCCGCTCCCCCGTGTGCTACCTTCCAATCAGAAGGCGCGGTACACACCTTGACGCCCTTCGCGGTTTCGTGCTGGCCAGCATGCGTTGCAGCTAAGGTGGAGCTGAACTTCCCGGTGGCTGTGAAAGCCTTCGCGGCGGGCACCTATATGGTATGGCGCCGACGGGGAGATCTTAGAACCGGTTCTATAACACCCCCTGGTGATCGGATAGCCGTCATTGCCGCCCCACGGGATATCAGAGGGCGATCTTCGAAGTGGCAACGATATGCCCGCCATACAGCGGACCTAGATCATCACAGAAGACGTCCAATCCATTGGGCGGCCGAAACGCACGGCGATAAGTCCGAAAGCCCGGCCGCCCGCAACGCCTCTCGATTTCCCCCAACGTCGCGGCACAACTGCGCCCGCGCTCCGCTCTTCCTCACGTACACGCTATTCCCTCGCCCGCCCCATTCTGTGGTATCTTTTCGTGGTCTGCCATGGAGCACTGCATATGAGCCCGGAACAGGAAATACTCGACATCGAAGCTCTCCTCCAACCCATCTCCGAAGATGCGCCCTCTGGCGTCAACCTGCGGCCCCTGGGGGTCTACGACGAGGTCAAGGCGCTGCGCACCACCGAGAGCGCCGATAGTATGGTCGGCACCTTGCGCCCCGGCGAGTACAAGACTGCCCAGTGGGGCAAGGCCGTGTCGCTCTGCGTTAAGGAGCTGAGCACCCGCTCGAAGGACTTGCAACTGGCCGTCTGGCTGGCCGAGGCTCTGGTCCGCGCCCACGGCTTCCGCGGCTTGGCGCGCGGCCTCGAGTTCATCCTGGCCCTCAATAAGCGCTTCTTTCCCAGCTACTACCCTCCCATCGAGGATGGCGGCCTGGACATGCGCGCCGGGCGGCTTGCCGAACTGGAGCGGCTGCTCACCCAGGCCATCGACGCCTCGCCCTTGACCGCCAAAGTCGATGGCGAGAGCCACGCCTTTTGGGAGTGGAAGCAGGTGCAGGTGCTGCTCGGCAACGCCGGCCGCGCCAAGCCCGAGGAGAAAGATGCCATCCTCGCCGAGGCCAATACTAAGAAGGAAGCCATTGAAAAGGCCATCGTCAAAACCAACTGGGAATTCTATGACGATGGCATCCTGCAGCCGCTCATCCGCAGCCAGGAAATCCTGGGGGAACTTCGCGAGACCGCCGACCGCCTGTTCGCGGCCGAACCCACCTTCGGCGAAATGGAGGATCAGGTCACCGGTTTCTCCGACCTTCGCAAGGAACTGGACGAGGTCCGCGTGCGCGTGGAAGGCATCCTGGACGAGAAACCCGCGCCCCCCGGCAAGGGCCGCAACGCCACGCCGGCCGACGCTGCTGCGGCCGCGCCATCGGGCGCAGGCTCGGCCGCACCCCGCCCGGGCGGAGGCAGCCTGTCCGAGGATCCCGAGGACCGCGCCGACGCCCTACGCCGCCTGTCCTCCATCGCCCGTTTCTTCCAGCGGACCGAACCGCACAGCCCCGTGGCGTACCTGGTGCAGCGCGCCGTCCGCTGGGGCGAGATGCCGCTCGAAAACTGGCTCGACGAGGTCATCGCCGACGCGGGCGTGCTCAACGCCCTTCGCGAGACGCTTGGGCTTCCGAAAAAGAGCGAGTAATGAAGTGTCCCCTGCTTCCCTATGTAGTCGAGCGTTTTGAGCGCCTTCTGCCGACGGGTGAGCGGAGCCAGTTCCTCGCTGAGTTGATCGGCGATTGGCTCGCCGGGCGGGAACGCGAGGCGCTGCGGCGGGAGTTGATCGAAGGATGCCGCGAAATGGCGGACCTTGCGGATCGCGGGTGGACGCCGCGCTCCGCATTTCCACCGGCCTGACGCCGCTCTAAGGCACCGCCGCCGTCAGTTCCGGCAAGTCCACTTGATATAGGTCGAAACCTCCGAGCTTTCCCAGCCACGTCAGCCGCGCGCCCAGGTTCTTCATCAGGTACTTGAACTGCCACTCCTGTGCGGCCCGCACCTCTCCCATGGTGAGGATGAAGAATTGCCGGTGCGTGGCGACGTACGGATCGAAAGCCCGCAGCCTCGCGGGCGTGCGCCCCACCAGAATGCTCGATGCGGTATCGGCCGTGTCGTTGCCGTACTCGGCCAGTTCTTTCGCGGGGTCGAACAGGTAGAGCAGGTTGTTTTCCGGGTCGGCCTTGGTGGCCTCGTAGAATGGCAGGAACTGCATGGGCGCGGAGACCACGATATCGGGGTGCGGGCCGGGATCGGGGATCAGCCGGCGGATGGCGGCCAGCGAAGGGTATGGCCGCTCGGTGCGCAGGAAGCCGCTCATGCCGCGCGCTCCCACGATCAGCCCGTGGCCCGTCATGGCCACAAACAGGCACAGCCCCACCGGTGCGCGCGAGCCACCGGACGCGGCCGGCAGAAGCGCCAGCGCGAGCACCAGTCCCAGGCCGGCCAGCACGAAGTACTGCGGAGGGAACGTGCCCGTCACCAGCACGCCGCCCACGTAGCCGCAAATCGGCAGCAGCAGGAACCCGCCGCAAACCACCAGCATTGCCCGGCGCTGCGGGGTGGCGGGAAGTTGCGGGGACACCTGCGCGCGCGCCGCCATGGGCAGGGCCGTGGCGAACAGCAGCAGCAGCACGATGCCGGCCCATGGCAGGCTGATGATCAGGTTGCCGAAGAAATCGTAGAGCGTCTGCGCGTCCGCCTTGTAGGCATAATGGTGCCCGAAGATGTGCGAGGCGGAGAGCAGAATCGGGCATCCCAGAGCGTACGCCACGAGCGCCGGCGCCATACACAGCACGGTTGGCCAATCCAGGCGCTTGCGCAGAATCCATTTCGCCAGTTCGCCCAATCCGAGCGGCAGCAGAATCAGGACGCTGTAAAAGTGCGTCGAGAGCGCCAGGGCCAGGCTGATGGCGAAGGCAACCCGCCAGATCGAGCGGCGGCGCCCAGCGGTGTGCTGCAGGTTGTCCCAGCACAGCAGAGCAAGCGCGGAGAAACCCAGCATGGGCGCGTAGGGCCGGGCAAGCGAGGCCAGGCCGCGCATGCTGGTGGCGAACGGCATGAAGAATGTTGCGGCGGCGTAAGCCGGTGGAGCGTACCGCCAGACGATCAGAGACAGGCACAGGCACATCAGGCAGAAGCACAGCACCGAGGGCATCCTGGCCAGGAACAGGCTGTCCCCAAGGGCTCGAAAGCCAAAGTGCATCGCCGAATCCAGCAGGGGCGGATCCACCTGTACGCCGTCATTTAGAGCGCTCCAAATTTGAGGAAGGTTGTCGAGCCGGATGATGCTTAGTTCGAGGCACTCGTCGGCCACGATGAAGCGCACGTGGGAGTAACCGGCATAAGTCAGCAGACAGAACAGGCAGGCGGCCGCCAGGTACGGCATCCGGTGATTCCCTAACCACCCGTCCAATCCTGCGGCCGCGCGCCCAAGTCCGTTGGGGCGGGCGTCCAGCGGGCTTTCGGAAGGCGGTGTGGCCGGTTCTGTCACTAAGTCCTCCAAGGTTCGTTCGCGGCGCGGGGCAAGCAGTAATTATAAGACACGGCGCAGGGAGACTCCGCGGCGCGTGCAGCCGCGTCCGCGTGAGGGTAGGCGACGGCGGCGTGGTACTGGTACCGAGGTAACGGCGGTGCTCCCGTGGCGTCCACCGCAACCCGCCGCGCCAGGTTTTACCGATGCCCCTTACCCATGGTGTACGGGGTACCGTTAATCCAAGTAGTACTGCACAATGCGAGATTTAAGACCCAAGCCCCCGAATTTCCTGTAGAATCCATTCATGCGCTTGGGCCCGGATAGCACCGGAAACGACTTAAACACGGTTATGTTTCCATGGTGCGGGGCGGAGGAATGCTTGAAAATGAAACTCACTGAGAGATCTCAGGATCATGCGAAACTCGGAGAAAGCGGAACCGCTGAGTGCCCACCGGCACCGGAGGCTCTGCTTGGAATTAACCCTAACGGCATAAATGAGGATACCTGGCCCGCGTTAGTGGAGCGCGCCAGTGGCTGCGACGGCGATGCTTACCAGGATCTGTACACGCGCCTGGCAGACTACCGCCAGTGCTTCCCGCGCCAACTCTTCGGCGATCCGGAGTGCGCGTACGGCGAGTTCGTCCAGGAACTGCTGGACCAGATCCGCTACGGGATCTTGCGCGATCCTCAGTCTCTTCTGGCCGAGGCGCGCACGCGGGCAGTGCGCAAGACCGCGGACCGTATCCGCTCGCTGACCACCGCCGCCCGCTTGCTCAGCACTCTACCCAGACGCCATCGCGAGGTTCTGATCCGCGCGCAACTTTCGCTCGCTTCGCGCCGGGATCGCAACGCACCGGTGCGGCGTGGCGCGGAAGCCACGGCGGGGTAAGCTCACAGCCTTATTTCATGCGGGGCACGAGCTTCCGCCCGTCCACCACTTCGTACTTCGAATCGCAGTTGTAGGTGTGCGTGCCGGTCAATCCCGGAGCCCACGTCGGCAGCAGCCGCCCGGTTTCGCGGCTCTCGAATTCGGCAGGCGACAGGCGGCGTATTTCGTTGAACGCCACGGCATAGCCGTAGCCCAGCGAGCAATCCTGCGCCGGGCGTATCAGGCCGCCCGCACGGGACACGAAGGCCCCGGCGCTGCGAAGATTGCGCGTGTCCGTGCCGATCGGATTAGCGGGATGATACTGCCATGGGCCGTCGAGCCGGGCGGCGGTGAACAGGTACGCCTCCTGCGGCTCGTAGGCGTAGCTGGTGAAGAAATACCAGACGCCATCCTGCAGCAGCGCGGTGGTGTCCACCAGGTCCACGCCCTCCGCCAGCAAGGCCTCCAGTTTCCATTCGAAGGGGAATCCGGTGGCGCGGTAGAGCTCGACAGTCGAGCCGGCGCAACTTTCGGGAATCATGAAGTAGTCGCCGCGATGCTCGAAAACGTGGGGATACGAGAGGTGATAGGGCTTGTCGAGAATGACCTCCGGCTGGCCGGCGCGGCCGCCTTCGGAGATCTCCATGCACGCCAGGCGGCCGCGGCCGTTGGCTTCGACCCAGTCTTCCACGAACAGCCAGTGACGGGAGTCGCGCTCCACCAGGAACGGGTCCGCGAAGTAATGGCCGGGCGGGGCGGCAATCTCGCGATACGGCTCGCCCTGCGATTGGCGGATGCCCACCAGCCAGGTCAGCCCCGTGCCGCGTGCCCTGGCGCGTAGCCTGACACTACGCGCTAATTTGCCGGAGACGAATGCCATGGTTTGCGCGGTGGTGGGCCACTGCGGCCGCGCCGTGGCAAGCTCCACCTCCTCTCCGCCGGGTGGCGCGGTTTGGCGCTCCGCGGACGCCAACAGCACCCGGCCCAGCAGCGCGCCTGCCGCATCCAGCGGAACGGTGCGGTTGCGGGTGAAACGGAGCGACACGTCGGTCGAGGTCACGAAGCTGTCGAGCATACGGCCGCGCTCGAAGCACCGGTCGTGCACCAGTAGCGAGATGCGGCTCACGCTCCGCCCTTCGTAGACCTCGCGCCAGAAGGGCGGCCTGGCAGCGGCGAACTCGGGCTCGCCCGGAAAAATGGACCACACTCCCAGCCGCGCCAGACCGGCGCAATCTCCGCCGACCGGCGCGCGGGTGGCGCACAACAGCACGTCGAGCTGCCGCGCGGCGATCAGCGCCCGGTCCCGCGGCTCGAGACCCGCCGCCCCATCACCCTGCAACTCGTAGCGTTCAGCCGCCGCGGGCAAGCCACCCGCCAGACGGAAACAATCGTCCCCGCCGGCCCGGCTCCAGGCTTCCAATCTGCGGAACAACCAGGGCGGGGCTGCCACGGGAGAGCGGCGCGCGGGCAAGAGAAATAGATCCGCGAAACTCAACTCCGGCAGTTGGCCCAGGGAGCTAAGGGCGCCGGCCAGCCACGCTTCCACGCCCTCGGCATCTGCCAGCACGCCAATGCGCAGACGCTGTCCGGGCCGACGGAAACGGTACCACACGCTGTCCGTCAGGATCACTGCGCGGCCCGCTTCGGGAAGAACCGCCGCACGGTGGGGTAGAGCAGAACCTTCAGCACGAAGACTATGGTCTCAAACGTCAGGCGCCAGTCGCGCGGATCCAGATCGAAAAACTCGGGGTTGGAGTAAGACTGGGCGATGCCGCGCCAGTTCGTCAGGCCCGCCTTCAGGTAGCTGCGGAAACAGCACACATCGCGTTGCAGCACCACGTGGTGGAAATGCCGCCCGTTCCATAGCTGCGGTTCGGCGGGCTCGCCGATGAGGTCCAGGTAGTGCAGCCATCCCAGTTCCACTCCGGCGTAGGGCGCCGCGTCCGCGGTGATGCTATACCGCGGATTGGCCTCGATCAGTTTGACTCGCCCATCGCGCGTGTCGCGCTTCAGCTCCAGTTCGCAGATGCCTTCGTATCCGATGGCGCGGAAGAAGCCATCGCAGAGCGCGTCGGCTTCGGGGTCGCTAACCGGTTCCACCACGCTGGCGGAGCCGAAGTAGATGGGCGTGGTTCGCAGTTGGCGGACGATGCAGGAGCCCAGGCGCCGGGATCCCCGCCCATAGCAGGATAGGTAAACCAGCTTGGCCGTGTCCGGCCCCTCGACGATCTCCTGGATCACCAACTCCGGCGTCACGCCTTCGGCCAGGCGGTACTTGGCTTCCAGCTCTTCCGCGGAGTGCGCCAGCACGATCTTCACGCCGAGCAGCGGGTGGCCTTGCGGGAAGCGCTCCCACTCGCGGCAATGCACCGGCTTCAACAGGCACGGGAACCGCGCCTCGCGGCCGAACTGGCGCGCCTCTTCGATGGACCGCACGAAGGCAGTTTTGGGCACCGGCAAGCCGTTGCCCTCGGCGACGTCGTACTGCCGCGTCTTGGTCGCCAGCAACGCCTGTGTGATTACCGATGCCGGCCGGAAAATGAAGTACGGTTCCAGGGCGGCGGCATGGGCTGCGATGGCCGTCACGAACTGGTCGGCGCTGGCGATGATGGCGGCCTTGCGGCCCATGCGCCCGGCCAACTCTATCATGAAGCGTTCCCACTCCGCCGGATGGGTATCGGGGTTGGGACAGAGATAGCCCTTGCCGTAAACCGTGCGGAAGCCCTGCTGGCCGGGATGGCAATCGATGCAGCAGACTTCCAGCTTGTGGCGGGCCAGGTCCCGCATCAGATTTACGCCTGTTTGATACGCTCCGGCCACCACCACAGGCGGCCTGCCGGCGCGCGGATCGATTCCCAACGGTGCCCTCCCGAACGCAGGATACCATGCGATCCCGCGGGCGACGGCACAATGGCGCCGTGCGTCCTCGGCACCCTTATCCGTTTCGCTCCGGCGCTTCCGCGTCGTTGCGGTGGACCTCTTCCCGGATGATGCGCTCGGTGGCCTCGCTGAGGTACTCGTCGAGCGCAGTCTTGAGTTGCTGGTATTCCGGCCAGAGCGTCTTGTCGATGAAGGAGCGGGGAGCTCTCACGATCATCGTGGTGTAGCGCTGCCGTTTGTAGCGGTAGGGCTCCAAGCCGTAGCGCCGGCACAGCGCCGAGAACAGGCGCCGTTGCCACCGGTCCAGCAGGCTGAATTGCACTTCGGTGGGCCGCTCGGTCTGGGCCATTCCGGCCAGGGCGTACCTGAGGCGCTCCATCGCCGCCGCCGCGGCCACGCGCTCGCCGGCGGTGGTCGCTCCTTCAAAGAGCGCTTCGATCTTGCGCAGTTTCTCGCGCAGGGATTGTTCGGGAGTCATGGGGGTACGCGCCGGTGAACTCCCAGGCTATCACCGCGCCGCGGCCCCGCGCGGCTCCCGGTGCCGGGGGGCGCGGCGGATTCGTGCGATAATCCTCGCATGAAAACCCGGATCTCCATCAGTCTCCTGCTGGTGATTCCGGCCGTTCTGTTGACGGTTGTCGGGACGCCGGATAGCTTGCGGGCGCAGAACCTGGTGGTTGACCCATCCTTCGAACAGGTCAAGAATCGCGACCGGAGCGGGCAGGTGTTCGAACATTGGGAAGGGAAGAAGTTCGACGGGGATTGCCGGTTCGAAGTGGGCAGCCTGGCGCACAGCGGCAACACTTCGGCGCTGCTGAGCTGTACGTCCGCGGGCAAGATCCGCATCGCACAGTCGCGGGACCTGGAGCCCGGCCGCTACCGCATTACGGCCTACCTGCGCGGGTTGGATATCGGCGCGGGGGCATTTAACCAGGACACCGAGTTCATGTTCGCGGGCAAGTACATGCCACTGGCGAAGGCCGGCAGCTTTGGCTGGACACGCCTCACCTATGTGGCCGAGCTTGCCACGAAGACCGACGCCGGGCCGTCGTTCGGATTGTGGGCGCCGGGATATCTGTGGATCGATGACGTGGCGATGGAGCGGGTGGGCGCCGATGCGAAGCTCACCGCCGCGCCGGTGTTGGAACGCGAGGAAGCGCCGCTGGCGCCACCGGGGCCGCTCGCTGCCGGTGAGATACACTGCCCGCGCTGCGGCTATCGCAATATGCCGGGGTGGGGGAAGTGCTACGCTTGCGGCGCCGCGCTGGCTCGCGACGCGGCCAGGCAATCGGGTCCCGCGGTGAAGCCGATCGCGTCCTTCGCGCAAAGCAATCCGTTCGAAGGTGGAACGGTGGTGGCGGCGCACGCGGCGGGCGGCGGCAAAGCGCTGCGCATCGGCGGAGGCTACGCCATGATGCGGGCCGCGCAGAATTGGGAGGGCTACGACTTCCTGAAGGCGGACACGTTCGTCGAAGGGACGCGCCCGGTTCAATTCACGGTGGAGATCCACGACACGGAGACCACCAACTACTGGACGCGAGTTAACTACACGACCGTGGCGCCACCGGGCGCGGGTACGCTGATACTGCCGCTGCGGCACCTGCCGGTCGGGGAGAAGACGCGTCCCGGCCGCGATCTGATCGCGGGCGGCATCACGCGTCTGGTGTTTGCGGTGGCGGAGGCCGGGCCGCTGTTGCTCGACAACATTCGCCTGGAACGGGAAGCGCCGCCCAGCGGCGTGGTTTTCGATGGACTGTATGCCTTCGATTTCGGGCCCGGCCCCAGCCCGGTGATGGACGGCTTCACGCCGGTCACGCAGGGCACCACTTACTCCCCCGGCCGTGGCTATGGCCTGAAGGACGCCAAGATCTGGGGTGCGATTGACGAGGGGCAACCGGACCCGCTCTACCGGGACTACCTGGCCATCGAATCCGGCGGGTTTGCGGTGGACGTGCCCAACGGCAGGTACCGCGTGTTCCTGAATATCGATAGTCCACCGGGCTTCTGGGGGGACTTTCACTATTTCAGAGAACGCTCCGTGCTGGCGCAATCGAAGACGGTGGTGTCCGAGCGGATGGATTTCAAGGCGCTGCTGAAGAAATATTTCTACTTCTGGGACACGGAGGATTTGCCGCGGGAGAACACCTTCGACAAATACATGCCGGTTCACTTCGCGGAGAAGACCTTCGACGTGGACGTGAAGAACGGGCAACTCCGCCTGGAATTCCAGGGAACCGGAACGGCGTGCAGCGTATCGGCGGTGGTTGTGTTCCCGGTGGCCAAGGCGGCCGAGGGCGCGCGCTTTCTGGAGTATGTGAAAGAGAAGCGGCGCTTCTACTTCGACAACGCCTTCAAGCGCGTGCTGCACACTCCCGAAGGCGGCCCGCTGCAGCCCACGGCGGAGGACGACTCGAGCGGCTACACCGTCTTCCAGCGCGACTTCATGAAGGACGTTTACTACAACGACACGCCGCTCGGTGGAGAAACCGGCGGGCCGCTCACGGCGGACGGCTTTGCAGGGCAGATCGTTCCAGTGACCATGTCGGTGGTGCCGCTGAAAGACCTGGGCACCGGAACCCTGACGGTAGGCGCGCTCACGGGGCCACAGGGCGCGATCCCGGCCAGCGCCATCGACGTGGGCTACGTGTCGTACCGCGTGACGCGGATGACGCCGGAGGGCGCCGTCTATACCATCGCGCCGCGGCTGATCGTTCCGAAAAACAGCGTGGCGCTGCCGAAAGGCGTGACGCGGCGGTTCTGGCTGACGGTGCACATTCCCGCGGGAACGGCGCCGGGCACTTACAAAGGCCAGGCGGGGCTCGTGACGCAGCAGGGCGCCGCGCGGGCCGTGCCGATCGAGATCGCCGTCCGCAAGGGCAGCCTAAATGCGGTGAATATTCCGGTGGGGCCGTGGGGCGGGCCGGTGGGCGTGCCCTGGTATGGCGAAGACCGCGAGACCATACTCTATGCCGCGGACATGACGGAGAAGAGCCTGCGCATGTTGCGCGCCTACGGGTTCACCATGTTCACCGGAGTTCCGTACGTGGTCTACAAGGGATTCAAGGACGGCAAGCCGGTGCTGGATTTCCCGGCCGCCGACCGTCAGATGGCGGATGTCAGGAAGTACGGATTCCTGGCGGTGAATACTTACCACGCGGGCGTGATCGGCATCAATGCGTATAGCCGGGACCTGGGGAAGATGAAAGACGCCGGCTTCACCGACTACAGCGCCTTCATCAAAGCCATTTACACGGCCATCGACCGGCATGCGCGCGACAAGGAATGGGTGCCGGTTTATTGGAACCTGGGAGACGAACCCTCGGGCGAGGCGCTCACCGAGGCGATCGAAAACGCCAAAGCGTACCGCCAGGCTTTCCCGAACGGGCCGCCGTACTTTACGGCCGCAACCAGCATCGGCGGTAATGAGAGTGCCGACGCGGCTTTCGAGTTGGCTAAGACGCTGCACGTTGCCACGCTGGCGGGGCACGACGAAACCGGTTTGCGGAAGCTGGCCGCGGCGGGGGGCGCGTGGGCCTATTACAACGGAGCCAACCGCTGGACCTTCGGTATATACCTTTACAAGGCCGCCACGGAGTTCGGACTCAAGTTCCGGCTGGGGTGGGCCTGGGATGCCGCGGCCGGCGACCCCTACTACGCGCTGGATTGCCGCGAAGACGATTTCGCGTGGGCCAACCTGTCGCCCACCGGGCAACTGGTGCCATCGGTGGAGTTCATGCGCATCGCCGCCGGTCTGGACGATTACCGGCACCTGCTGACGCTCGAGCGGCTGGCCAAGGCGAAAGCCGGCACGCCGGCTGCGCGGCAGGCCGAGGCGCTGATTCGCGACCGCATGGCGGCGTTCCACCTGGGGCAGGCGGAGCCGGACGCGAACTTCGGGGCCGACGGCTGGGCGGGGTACCGGCGCCGTTTGGCGGACGCGATCGAAGCGCTGCAGTAGGGGACTGAACGGCGCCGGGCCGAACGGGCTCTGCACCGCGCCAGTCCGTTACCTGACAGATGAATCACCGTGACGAGAAGGACACGCCGGGGGTTGGGCAAGCGCAGTTATGGAACGTAACATCGGTGCCCGAGCAGCCGGTCCTGGCTGTGGCGGCATCGGGCGCGCCGCTACTGGCTTAGTTACGGGCTTTCGGCGCCGGCTAACGGATCGGAAGGTGGGTTGACGGGGTACCCTCGGGGGTCCGCCGCAGACCGACAGACTGCTCCACAAGAGGATCGCGGCGGCGCGCAGAGAACTTGACAGATAGTGGACTAGCGAGGTCTTCGACCTCAAACCGACAAGACGCTAAACCCCGTGGCTTCACTGGTCTTCTTGGCGTCCTTGCGGCTTCGCGTGAGACTCTTCTTCCAGTCCATTGACGATCCGGGAAATGCCGTCCTTGATCAGCGCCGCGTTGAAGTTGATCAGCAGGCCAAGCCGCTTGTCGGCCAACCGCAGATACGTCAGAAGTTGCTTCCGGTGGACCGGCGCGAGGACCTCGACCGACTTGATCTCGACGATCACCCGATCCTCGACAATCAGGTCCGCGCGAAACCCGATGTCGATCCGAATCGTTCCGTAGACCACCGGGATTGCCTGCTGGCTGACCGTTCGGAGTCCACGCTGAGCGAGCTCATAGGCGAGCACGGCGTGGTAGACCGATTCCAGTAAGCCCGGTCCGAGGGTGGTGTGGACGCGAAAGGCGGCGTCCACGATCTCTTTGGCGATGGCATTTTCCGTCATGGCGGCTTTCTATAGTCTCTCGCCAAGCCGCCAAGACGCCAAGAACGCAACGCGGGTCCGGGCATAAAATCGAGGACATGGCGAGCATCCCGGAACTGCTGGATGGACATGTGACGTTGGAAGTGGAATGCCTGGACCGGTTGTACCTGAACGGTTACATCGGACCGCTGGCAACGTCGGGCGGGTTGGTGACCTTTATGCGGGAGCAACTGGGCAAACCCATTCCTTCGCCGGCCGTGCTGGGGCAGGTGACGGAGAAGTTCCGCGAGGCCGTGAAGACAATGGCGGAACGGGAGCGCATTCCCCTCTATCGGTTCGACCACAAAGAACGTAAGGATGACGTCGCCAACGATTTCCGGCGGAGGCGTGGGACCCGCGACGGGGTGGTTTTCGTGGGCGTGGCGCAGGAGAAGGCGCAGGCCTTCCAAGGCAAGAAGATCGACGGGCAGTTCCGGTTCACGCGCGATAAGACGGTCTACGTCAATCACTACTACTTCTACATTGACGATGCCGAATTCGGCCCGCTGTTCCTCAAAGTGTGCAGCTACGCGCCCTGGTCCACCAAGCTGTGTCTGAACGGGCACGAATGGGCCAAGCGCCAACTGGAGAGGAAGGGGATCGCCTATGAGGCCCTGGATAATGGCTTCTTATCGTGCGCCGAGCCGGAACGGTTGCAGCAGATCTGCGATTCGCTGGGGCCGGAGGACATCGATCGGGTGTTCCGAAAATGGCTGGCGCGGGTTCCGTTGCCGTTGCGGGGGGAAGATCGAGAGGCCGGCTTCGATTGGAACTTATCCATCTGGCAGATGGAAGTGAGCCTTACGCAAATCTTCGATCGGCCCCTACGGGGGCGCGAGTTCTTCGAAGAAATTATCCGCGACAACCTGGATCTGGGCCGGCCGGACCGGGTGCAGTTGGTGTTCGATCGGGTGGTGACCAAGAAAACACCCGGAGAATTCCGCACGCGCGTGATTCAGGACGGCGTACATCCGAGCCTGCATATCAACTACAAGAACTTCGATCTGAAGCAGTATTTCAAAGAAGGCCGCGGTTGCCGGACGGAGGGGACCTTCCGCAACCCGAAGGACTTCGATGTGAACAAGGGGTTATCCAACCTGCCCTATCTACAAAAGATCGGCCGTGAGATCAACCGGCGCTTGCTGGATGTCGAACGCGTCAGCCATAACAGCGGCTTGAGCGGCGACAGCATCCAACGCGTGGTGCAACCGACCGTTACCGAAAGCGGTGAGAAGGCGCCGGCACTGAAGTTCGGCCAACCCCGAGTCATGGCGTTGCTCCTGGCCTTGACCCTGTTTCAGCACTTGATCGACGGCTTCCATAATCGCGACCTGCGCGGCCTGGTCGCCGACCTTCTCGGCGTTACCATCGCCGAATACACCGGCGCTCAGATGACCTACGACCTGCGCCGTCTGCGGCTCAAGGGCCTCATTTTCCGGCCGCCCCGCACCCACCGCTATTTCGTCACACCCTACGGCTGGAAGGTCGCGCGGCTGTTCTCGCGTCTGGAGGCGAGGGTCTTCCGACCCGCCGTGGCGATGTTCACCGGCAACGATGCCGTCTTGCCGTTCCCGCTCCGCGCCTCTCTGGATCGCCTGGATGCACAACTCGATGAACTGATCTATCAGGCTTTCCCGCGGATAAAGGCTGCCTGAAACCCGCAAAATCCTGCTACATTCATTAAGATCTGATTTAGATCAGACGGCTAGATGACAATTGCTGTATAGTTATACGGAACGGCTGTGGATACAGGGATGGTTGCGTTGCTTGTCGCGGTGGTGCTGGTCCTGTTGGGCGCGCTGATCGTGCTGCCCATCGTGGCGCTGGTACGGACCGGGCGGATACGAACTCTGGAGTTGCGCGTGGCGGGGTTGGAAGCTGCCCTGCGCCGGCTCATCGCCGAGCGGGGCGCGGGTGCGGCGGTGGCTCCTCCTCCGCCTCTGGCGGTTGCGGCGATTGCGCCGACTGCGGCGGCTCCGCCGCCTCCACCTCCTCCCCCGCTGGCTGCGCCGCCTCCGCCTCCTCCGCAGGGCGAGGCGCTGGAACAGATCATCGGGCGGAAGTGGCTGGGATGGGTGGCGATGCTGCTCATCTTCGGGGCCACGGTCTACTTCCTGAAATACGCGTTCGAGAACCGGTGGATCGGGGAATTGGGGCGCGTGATGCTCGGCGTGGCGGGCTCGCTCACGCTGGTGTGGCTGGGGTTCGACCGTTACCGGAAGCAGTGGCGATACCTGTCGCAGGTGCTGACGGGCGGCGGCGTCGCCATCCTTTATCTGTCGGTCTACGGCGCGTTCGGTTATTACCACCTGATCAGCCAGAGCGGCGCATTCGTGTTCCTGGCGATCCTGGTGGCGGAAGCGTTCCTGCTGGCCGTGTGGTACGACGCGGCGTCTATCGCGGTGACGGCGCTGGTGGGCGGGTTCCTGGTGCCGATATTGCTTTCGACGGGGCGCGACCAGTACGGGACGCTGTTCACGTACATCGCGCTGCTCGACTTGGGAATGCTGGGCGTGGTGGCGGTGCGCTCGTGGCGGTGGATCGGGTCGCTGGCGTACGTGGGTACGCAGTTACTGTTTTGGAGCTGGTACGCGGAGCACTATCACACGGAAAAGCGGGTGGCCTGCCTGGTGTTTCAGACGGCCGTGCTGCTGCTATTCCTGGCGGCCGACATGGCGCCGCTGAAGCGCCGGCGGGTGGCGGGATGGGAGGAATGGGTCCGTCTGGCGGTGGGCGGATTCGTCTATTACTCCACTTGCTACGGGCTCTACAACGACGACCATCACGCGTGGATGGCGGTGCTGGCGCTACTGCTGGCACTACTGTACGCGGGAGTGGCGCGGGCGGGGCTGGAGCTTCGACCGGCGGATGGGCGCACGCTGCTGGTGACGGTGGGCATGGCGCTGGTGTTCGTGACGATTGCGATTCCGGTGCAACTGGACGGGAACTGGATCACCATCGCATGGGCGGCGGAAGGCGTGGCGCTGATGTGGGTCGGACTGGACACGGGTACTGCGGAGTTGCGGGGGCTGGCGTGGGCGGTGTACGGCCTCGCGATCATGCGCTTCCTGTTTTGGGACACGCCGTGGGATACGCGGACGGACTTCACACCGGTGTTCAATCGCTACTTCCTGGGGATGCTGGCGGTGACGGCGGGCCTGGGGGCGGCGTCCTATTTGTACGGGCGGGCGAGGGCGCGCGCGGCGCTCACGGCGGGGCTGGTGGCGTTTGCGGTGCTGTGGATCGGCACGAGCTTCGAGGCTTACACGTACTTCAGCGTGCAGCGGCAAGGCACGGGGTTCGCGCTGCCGGGAGAAGAGGAGCTGCGGCAGTTGGGATGGGCGGGGCAGCTTGCGCTCTCGCTGCTGTGGAGCGCGTACGGCGGGCTGTTCACGGCGGCGGGATTCCAGCGGCGGAGCCAGGCACTGCGGACCACGGGGCTGGTGCTGTTCGGGATCACGCTGGCGAAAGTGATGATGGTGGACATTTGGGAGCTGCAGCAGTTCTACCGCATCGTGGCGATGCTGGCGCTGGGGCTGGTGCTGCTGGGGGCGGCGTGGGTTTATCAGCGAGGGCTTCGGCGGGAGCGAACGCAATGAAGAGAATTTTCGCGATGGGATGGGTGGTGGCGGCGGTGGCGGGCGCGGCGTGGGCGCAGGCTACGGCTACATCGGAGGCGTTGAGCCGGTGGCGATATTACAAAGAAGTGCGGGTTCCGATGGCGGGGGCGGGGCTGCTGGCATTCGAGTTGGACCGCGAGGTGCTGGACCGCGCGCGCGCGGACCAGGCCGACTTGCGGCTGTATAGCAGCGCGGGGCGCGAGATCCCTTACGTGTTGCGGGTGCGGCGCGAAGTGGAGACGTCCAACCAGAAGGGCTGCCGCGAATTCAACCGCGGGGTGGAGGGCGGCACTGCGGTGGTGTCCTGCGACTTGGGCGAAAGGCCGCCGGAGCACAACACGGTGGAGATTGCGACGGCGGGCACGGATTTCCGGCGCATAGCGGAAGTGCAGGGGAGCGCGGATGGCGCGGCGTGGTCGACGCTGGCTTCGGAGGCGATACTGTTCCGCTTCTCGGCCGCGGGGCGCACGGTGGAGCAGGCGGCGGTGCAATACCCGGTGAGCCGGTACCGGTATCTGCGGGTGCGGGTGGCGCGCGACGGGCAGGTGGACCAGGCGGCGCCGGAGATCACGGCGTTGAGCGTGCGGTACGCGGTGCACGTGAGTGGCGAGATGGCGTCGTTTCCGGCGGTGAGCCTGTCGCGGGACGCGGACCGCTCGGGAGGACGGCCGGCATCGGTGTGGCGCATCGACCTGGGCGGGCGGGTTCCGGTGGAGCGGCTGCGGCTGGACACGGGGAGCGAGGAATTTTCGCGGCCATTCCAACTGGAGATCGTGGACGACCCGGCGGCGCCCCGGGAGATCGCGTCGGGCGAACTGGTGCGGCTGGCGGAGACGGCGGGGAAGCCGCTGACGATCGCGTTCGAAGAGCGGTGGGCGCGGGAGTTGAAGCTGACGGTGATCGACGACCGGAACCCGGCGCTGGCGTTGTCGGGGGTGACGGCGATGAGCGCGGCGCGGCAGGCGATTGTGGAAGCCGGGGCGACGGGCGATGGGCCGGTACGGATTTACTACGGGGACCCGAAGGCGATGGCGCCGCACTACGATTTGCGCTTGCGGGTACCGGCCGCGCCCACGGTGACGCGGGTGCAGATGGGCGGGGCGGCGGCGCGGGAGAATCCGGTGTATAGTCCGGAGCCGCTGCCGTTTTCGGAGCGGTCGCCGTGGCTGATCTATGTGGTGCTGGCGGGGGCGTGCGCGGCGCTGGGGGCGGTGCTGGTTAATTTGGCGAGGGCGGTGAAGGCGAGGGCGGGGGCGGCGGCGTAGGCGAGCTTGGCTGGAGCGGCGATACATCGCCGACATGGGGCCGCGGTGATTTCCGGGTCGGGGACGATGCGAGAGTAGCGCTCGCGCCTCACGGTTCTTTTGCGAGAAGATAGGGGCATGGCTTTTCAGACGAACGCAAGAAGACCCGTAGAGGCGTTCGATCTATTTGTAAGTGCCATCAATCACCAGGATACCGGCGCCATGGTTGCGCTGATGACAACCGACCATGTATTCGTGGACTCGTTGGCAAATCGGACGCAGGGAGCTGCCTCCATGGAGGCGGCGTGGCGCGGCTATTTTGGGATGTGTCCGGATTACTGGATTCGCGCAGATCAGGTGATGGTGGAAGGCGACGCGGTGCTGGCGGTGGGGGAGGCGGGCGGGACAGTGGACGGCATATCGTGGCAGACGCCCGCGGCGTGGAAGGCGCTTGTCCGCGAAAGCAAGGTGGCGGAGTGGCGGGTTTTCGCGGACAACACGCCGGTCCGCGAGATCCTGGCGAGGCGGAAGCGGTAGGCCGCACCGAGAGCCTATACTAAGTAGGGGCGCTGAGATTGATCATGCCATCACCGATCCGTACTTCGGCTCCTACGCCTATCTTGCTGAAGCCGTCAGGGAGGCTGGATATGAGCAAGCGCGGGGAGGTAACCACCGTGCCTACTATTCCGTCCGCGGCGATCAACACTTCGACAGATTCAACGTAGACTGCCGCGAGGTTTCGGCCAACGATAGAGTTTCCGAATGGGTGCGGCCCGGGCACTTACACATCTTGACGTTCCATGCTGTCGGGAGTCATCGGGATGGATGGGCACCTATTAGCGCGGAACAATTCGCCACGCCGATGGCAGAGCTTGCGAGATTCAGAGACAGTGGCGCTGTAGAAATTCTCCCATTCAAGAGCGCGATTGCCCAATTGCAATAGCCGCCGTGGGCGCCCGGTCGCGTCGAGGGTGGTACAGCATGGTGGCACGCTAGCGAGAGCAAGGGTCGGCGGGGGCTTCTGCGCTCCCCAACTCTCGCCTTCGCACTGATTGCTCCAGTGGCACGCCGTCCACGGAAGCAGGTGCGGGTGAGCCCAGTTGACCGTGATTCGCCTCGCTCCGTCCAGATGACGCGCCAACAGGAAGTTGGACAGACAAGGTTCACCGCCAGGCCCCAAGATACCTATTGCCGACGACTCAGACGCAAGTGCCCCCGACACCGCCTCTACCAACCGCCGGATATCCTCCAGACCGCCCGCAGGCAGGCGGAATTCCGAAAACGGCGCCGGGCCCATCGGGTATCAGCGCGCTTTCTTCAACTCCACCCGGATGGCTCTCAGGGGTTTGGCGGTCTCCAGGTTCTCCATCTGATGCGGAGGGCCGACGGGCAGATAGATGACTTCCCCATCCTCTTTGTGGCCGCGATCCGCCGTTGGCAGTCCCGGCGAGTATTCCCTCAGATGGGCGGCGGAGAGGTAGTACAGGACACTCGGATAGCGGTGGGCATGGAGCGGTTCCCGGACGCCGGGCGGGACGGTGACTTCCAACACTCTCACCTCGTCGTTTTCGAAGAGAAGCTTGTGATGTTGTGGCGCCGCGGCGAGAGCGTCGTTCGCGGGTGTCCACCACTTATCGAAGTTACTTATGCCCTGTCCGAGCAGGAAAGCCGCGGCAAGCGCGCCGAGCAGCAGTGCGGCTCTCACGAACCGTTTCATAGTCTCCTTCTCCTTTCGCCGGACGTTCGGCACATTGTAGCGCGTTCTGGATGTGGCGGGACTCGCGCTGCGCAAATCCGCTCACTTGCCGCCCATATGCGTGCCGGGTGAGCACTCCGGGCGAGTGGCGCAGTCGGAGAAAGCCGCCGGAGCGCCTAGCCGGTATCACTTCACGACGGCCGACACAACCGGAGCGTCCCAGAAAAGGACGCTCGCGTCCTCATCGTTTGCGGCACAATAGAGAGATTCAGGAGGATGCCCCCATGACTGGTGCCTCGCCGTTACCGATTCACGAGTACCGGCCCAAGATTCTGGAAAAGCGAGCACGCCTTAAAGCCGTTGCGCAGACAGTTTCCGCGGAATACCTGGCTGAGCTTCTGGCGGAGATCGACGCGGCATTGCAAAGGATCGATAACGGGTCCTACGGGATCTGCGAAGTGTGCCACGATTCGATCGAAGCCGATCGCCTTCAGCAGAACCCGCTGGTGCGTTTCTGCCTGGATCACCTCAACCAGGAGCAACGCAGAGCTCACGAGCAGGATCTGGAGCTGGCAACTGAGATCCAATGCCGGCTCTTACCCGCGCGGGACGTAACTGCCGGAAGCTGGGGAACGCATTTCCGGTACCAACCGGCGGGCACTGTGGGGGGCGATTATTGCGAGATTTTACCCTCGGCGGATGGCGCATCACTCTTCTTTGCCCTTGGCGACGTCACGGGAAAAGGGGTTGCCGCATCGTTGCTGATGACGCATCTGAGCGCAATCATCCGTAGCTTGCTCTCGCTGGACTTATCGCTTGCCGAGACGATGATGCGGGCAAACCGGCTCTTTTGCGAAAGCACTCCAGTTACCCATTATGCGACGCTGGTGGCAGGCCGAACGAGCGGGAGTGGCGTGGATCTGTGCAATGCCGGCCACTGTAGTCCATTGATCTTCCGGCGCGACGGAACCGAGCAGGTCGATGCTACCGGTTTGCCGTTGGGCCTTTTTTGCGACAGTCAGTATACAATCAGGCGCATCGCCCTGGATCCCGGCGAGAGTCTTGTCTTATATACGGATGGCATTACGGAAGCACAGGATCCGGAAGGTAACGCATACGGGGAGGACCGGCTGATCGGTTGTTTACGTGGCCAGTTAGAACGCGATGCGAGAGCGCTGACGGACGGTGTCCTGGGTGAGGTGGCGCGGTTTTGCCATGCCGCTCCTCAACAGGACGACATGACTCTGCTGTTTCTTTGGCGGAATCGCTGAGACTCATCCCCAGGTCCTCGGCCGCGTGATTTGGTGCCTGCTCCGGGCCGCTCGCTGACGCTCGCGGTTCCGGACAGGGGCGCTAGCGTAAGCAAGCGGCCCGTGGCAAAGGAACCGCATCTTGCGATCAGGGCACTAGTTGCCGGGGTGGGCGCCACGAGGAGAGAGGGCGCCTGGCGAGGGCCCGCAGGGGTGGCGGGGACCGCGGGCGGGGCGGCGGCGTAGGCGGGCCGCGGCCGCGGGAGTTACTGAGCCGGCCACGATACGGAGGGAGTTGGGTGGTATGGCTACGGCGTCAGCGCGGAGGACTAAGTCAGCGGCCCCAAGCGCGGCGCGGAGCAACCTATCCCCAGGTTACTAATGCCGCAACGCGAGCGCGGGGTCGAGTGCCGCTGCCCTGTGTGCCGGCAGAAAGCTGGCTGCGGCCGCGGTTAGCGCCAGGCCGACGATGACGGCGGCGAACGTAGGGGGGTCGTTCGGCGTGACACCATACAGCGACGTGGCAAGAGAGCGCGCCAGAATCAGCGCCCCGGCCACACCGGCAAGCGAACCCACCGCCACTAGCGCCGCCCCCTCTTTCATGATCAGCGTGACCACGGCGCCAGGCGTTGCGCCCATTGCCATCCGGATACCGATCTCCTGGCGGCGCTGCGCGACCGAAAATGCGAGCACTCCGTAAACGCCGGCGATGGCCATCAGGAAGGCCACCGCGGCAAACGCAGAGAGCAGGACGGTGTTGAAGCGTGGGCTGGCGCTCAACAGGCCAATGGCTTGATCGATCGTCTCCGTTTTGGTGAACAGGCTGCTATGGCTCGCGCGCAAATGATCGCGAAGAGCGCGCGCCACGAAATCCGCGCTGGAGAGCGTGCGGACCAGAAACTGGAGGTCGCCGGTACCGGCCAGCCCGATGTCATTCAGCAACGCTTCGGGCGCGGCGGCGCGGCTGAGCCCCTGGTTTTTCGTGTCCGCAATCACACCGACGACGGTTTTCCAAGTTCCTGCGCGGCCTCCAAGTATCCGCTTTCCGACCGGGCTCTCTCCGGGAAAATACGCGCGGGCGGCGGTCTCGTTGATGACAGCGACCGTGCCGGGTTGTTGGGAGTCACGATCGGTGAAGAAACGGCCTTGCAGCAGCCGGGTGCCCGCGGCTTCCAAGTAATCCGGGCCGGCGCCACAAACGCCGATGTTATCGCCGCGATGAAATGGCTCAGGCAGAGCCCGGTCGGAACGCGAAAACGTAATCAGCGAGTTACCAGCCGTAAGCGGCGTGCATTGGGTGGGCGCGGCGGCTTGGGTGCCGGGCATTCGACGTAGATATGTCGAGATATCCGAAACGAGCGCCTCGCGCGCGGAGTTATCGAGGCCGCTGTCCCGCAGCGGAATGGAAACCGTGAGCGCGTGTTCGGGCTGGAAACCGAGGCGGTCGTTGCGCATGTGCCACAGGGTTTCGAACAGAAGCGCCGCGCCTGAGAGCAATACTACGGACAGAGCCACCTCGGTTGCCACCAGAACGCGCCGCGCGAGCCGGTGCCCACCAGAAGCGCCGGTGCGGGCGGCCTGGAGCAAGACGGAGTGCAAGTCGATGCGTCCAGTGCACCAGGCGGGAAAGGTGCCGAAGATGAGAGCAGTCGCGAGCGCGACCAGCAGTGCGACGCCGAAGACGCGAAAATCGGCCGCGATCTCGCTCACGCGCGGCAGTTCGCCGGTGGCGAAGTGGACGAGAGCACGCAGGGCCGCAGCCACCAGGATCATCGAGGTCGCGGTGGAGACGACGATCAGAAGAGCGATTTCGGCGAACAACTGGCGGGCCAGGCGTGCGCGGCTGGCGCCGATAGCGGCCCTCACGGCCAGTTCGTGAGTGCGCGCCGACCAGCGGGCCAAGAGGAGGTTGGCGACATTCGCGCAGGCGATTGCGAGCAAACAGCCCGCGGCGCCCATCAAAACGAACAGCAGCGTGTGGACGTTGCCTGCCCGGTGATCCCGCAGCGGCTGCAGCACAGGACGGTTATCGGCCCGGAAGAATCCTGGAAGGTCCGCTTTACCGGCCGCGAAGAGCGTATCAACGTCTGCCCGCGCCTGCGCCAGCGTGACGCCGGGCTTCAGCCGGCCGAAGACGGCCCAGGTGGCCATGCTGCGATCGCGATGATTGGCGGTGGGTGAAACCGGAAGCGTAGTGAGAAGATCGATATTCGCGTCCGCGGGATAGACGAACGATCGCGGCAGTACTCCGATGACGGTGTAGGGCTGGGAGTCCAGTGTAAGGATGGAGCCAAGGACGTCGCGCCGCCCATGGAAGCGATCCCGCCAGAATTGGTTCGCGAGTATGGCCGCTCTGGGGCCATTGGGGAGTTCTTCCCCCGCATTGAATGTGCGGCCCAATTCAGGTGTTACGGCGAAAGCGTCGAGAAAATTGGCGGAAACGCGAATGGCGTGGACCTCGCCCGGGTCAGGCCCTCCGAGTATCATGACGTTGCCGAGATTGACCTGGGCGGCGGCGAGTTGCTGGAACACGCGGTTGTCGCGGCGCCAGGAAACGTAATCCGGCGAAGGGAGAAACTCGCCATGGATGCCGGGGAAGGCGATCCCGACCCAGACAAGCCGCCCCGCATCGGCGTAGGGGAGAGGGCGCCAGAAGATGGTGTCGGCGATGCTGAAGACGGCCGTGACGGCGGCGATGCCGAGGGTTAGAGAAGCTACCGCAGCGATGGTGAATGCGGGATTGCCGAGCAGAACGCGGGCGGCATAACGGATGTCCTGCCAGAAGCGGGCAAGGCTGGCCCAGCCCCAAGCCTCGCGGGTAAGTTCCATGATCAGGGCCTGGCTCCCCAACTGGCGGCGGGCTTGTGCCTCCGCCAGATCGCGAGGTTGGCCGCGATCCATTAACTGGCTGGCTTCGAGAGCGAGGTGGGCCTGAAGTTCCTCCCGGAGATCGGCTTCGGTTGCGTGCCTATGAAAGAAGCGCCGCCACATAGGGTTCACTCCTGGATGGGTCTCATGGTGCGGGCGACGGCGCGGACGAGTTGCTTCCACCGGGATTGCTCTTCGGTCAGTTGCCGTCCGCCCCTGGGCGTGAGCTTGTAGTAGCGGGCGCGGCGGTTGGCTTCCGACATCTTCCACTCCGAAGCAACCCAGCCCTGCCGCTCCAGGCGATGCAGTGCCGGATAGAGCGAGCCGTGCTCGACCTGAAGCACATCCTGCGTCCGTACACGGATTGCCTGTCCGATGCCGTGGCCATGCTGCGACCCCCATTGGAGCACCTGAAGGATGAGCAGGTCCAGCGTTCCCTGTATGAGTTCAATGCGGTCCGGCATATCGTCCGGAGTCTACTATAGCAGACTGTCTACCAAAGCCAATCTACCAGAGCAGTCCCTTCCCGCAATGTTTACAATTTGCCCTTGCGAGTTTGGGAACAGAGATGAGGCGCCCAGCCGTGAAGAGGAACATGGCTAACAAGACTCTCGCCGAAATGTTCCCGCTGTTTCCCAATATTGCGGGGCCCTTCGCGCACGCAGGGCGCGATTCTCGGCCTCAAGGGGAGGCACGGCCGATATTTCCAGGAACCCCGGTAAAGAACGACCCGTGGGGGCTGAAGAGGGCCAGGCGAGTGGTGCCGGCCATTCTTGCCGAAGCTCCAATACAAACCGCTCCGGGGCAGAAACGTCTTGGCTGCGGCCGTACCAATTTCCTGGGCAACCAGTGTGGTGCGTCCTTGAAGACGCCCTTCGTCCCGGCGCTTGGCCAACATTTGCGGAGGGGGCTGCCACGGAACCGCGAGGGTCACCGAGTGGCCCGAGGGCAGCACACTTCGCGGGCGGGCTGGGACTGAGAAGCGCGCCCGGCGGCGCGAATCCACCTTTGGTAGAATCACATTGAGACGCGTGCAGGACGCGTCCTGTCCGCGGAAAGGGCCGCGCCCACCTGTTCTTATGAGGCTTCACTCTTTGTTGACCCTCTTTCGCCTGTCATGCGGACCAGGCATACGAAGGAGGTAGTCTTGAATCTGGAACAACAGAAGAAGCAGGCCCGTGAGCTCTTGCGGGAGATCCGGTCCGGAAACGCCGCGGCTTTGTCGCGACTGCGCCGCCATCACGCGCGCTGGGCAACGCTGGACGAAGCCAGTGTGCGTCAACTTGTGTCGCTGCACGACGCGCAGTTTGTCCTCGCTCGCGAACAAGGGTTCGCCAGTTGGCCTAAGCTGAAGGCTTACGCCGAGCCGTCTTCGGGTTCCCGCCACACCCGATTGTTCGTCGCGGATATGGCCTGGATCGCGGAACGAGTTCATGGGTTGCTGCGAACGCGCAATTCGGCGGGGCCGGCGGCGCTCGAACAAATTCGGGAATGGCATCCGCGCTTTTCCGATTGCACCGACGAGGAGATCCGGGAGGCTCCGTTCACGGAGGCGGACGCCCGGCTGGTTTACGCCAGGGAGCACGGCTTCGAAACCTGGGACGACCTGACAGGCCGGGTGAATCTGCTCGCATCGAACCCCGCCGCGGCAACCGGCGAACCGTTCCTGGCCGCCTTCGGCGCGCTACAGGCCGGCGATGTCGCGAGCTTCTCAGCTCTCCTGCGCACTTATCCCCGCTTGGCCCGAGAGCGGGGGACAAACGGTAACACGCTGCTGAATCTCGCCGTCAGCTTCGCGGGGAAGCCGAATTGGAACGGCGGCGTGTCCCCTATCGAGTCATTACTTGCGGCAGGAGCGGACGTAAACGATGGCAACGATCGCGGCTGGACGCCGCTGCACGCGGCCGCGTACTCCAACAAGCCGGAGATAGCGGGCTTGCTGATCGGCAAGGGCGCGGCACTGGACGCGGAAGCGCACGGCGCGGGTGGCACTCCGTTAATCGCGGCGCTGTTCTGGGGGCATTGCGAGGCGGCCGACTTACTGGGCGGCCATTCGGTGGCTCCGGGCAATCTACGTGCCGCCGCGGGGCTCGGCATTCCGGAGTTAGTCGATGCTTGCTTCAACCGCGATGGTACACTTACTCCCGAAGCTGGAGCCGCGCGCGGCTTCTATCGTCCCCATAGCGGTTTTCCCGACTGGAAGCCCTCGACGGATCCGCAGGAGGTACTTGACGAAGCACTGGTGTGGGCATGCAAGAGTAACCGCGTGGCCGTGCTGGAGCGGCTGGTCACGGCAGGTGCGCGCCTGAACGCCGATCCCTATCGAGGCACGCCGCTGATTTGGGCAGCGGCGCGCGATCGTACGGAAGCGGCCGCGTGGCTTCTGGATCGCGGCGCGAACGTCAATCAGAAGGCGACTTTCGGTGGAGCGACGCACGGCCAGGGAGTCACGGCTCTTCACATAGCGGCGCAGTCCGGATGCCTGCCAGCGGTGAAGCTTCTGGTCGAGCGCGGCGCGGACCTGACGTTGGAGGACGATCTCTATCATTCGACCGCAATAGGGGCGGCAGAGTACTTCGGGCAAGATGCGGTGCGGGATTACTTGCGCTCCCGCGGGGCGCGCATCGGTGGTTAGGTTGCGGCTGGAGAGGAGTTCGCTGTATCTGTACTGGCTTAGCTATCAATTGAGTTGGGCGGGAGGGGATGGGCAGGGCGCCGACGCAACCGAACCCTTCACGTCACGAATGGGCGGCCTGAGATGCATACACTTTCACAAACGATCCCAGCTCGGTCTACCCGGAGTCTCTTGGCAAGAACGCTCCTGTCCGCCGACGACTGACGACACGAGCGACGGGCGGCGAGCTCCGCCCGCGAGTGCGGCGAGAGGCTCACGCGTGAGGCCGGGGGGACGGCGACGAGTTGGTCTCACGCGAGGGCGAGCTGCGCTCGCCGGGCGGGTTGACAACCCGCCGCAGGCTGACAGCCTGCCCCACATGCAACCTAACCAACCAGCGGGGCGAGGATTCGGTCCAGGGCGGCGTCGGTCCAGGCGGGGACGTGCACGTCGCGGTGCAGGGTCCAGCGTTCGGTGTGGGCGACGGATTTGCCGGGGGCGAGGTTGACCAGCGGGCCGAGGGTTTCCAGTTCCAGGAAATCGGCGTTGGTGAAGGTCTCGAAGGTGCAGCCGAAGTCGGGGTAGGCGGACGGCGGGGCGGCGGCCTGCGATTGCTTGACGAATAACTCATCGTTCAGCAGGTAGGCGGCCCAGGTGTTGCGGTTGTAAGAGCCGAGCTTCTGGGGGGTGGCGACGGAGGGGTCCTGGCGGAGGACGACGTACTTTTCGAGGAGGGTCCAGCGCGGATCGGCGAAATTGGTGTAGGCCCAAAGGACCAGCGGGTTGGTGGGGAGCAGGTTGCCGATGTAGCTGGCACGCGGGGGCAGTCCGTGAATGCCAGCGCCGCCGGGCGCCAACATTGTGAGGCACCAGGGGGCGAGCAGGAAGGGCTGGGCGCCGGCATTGCGTAACTGGTGAGTAAGTTCGACGGCGGTGCCGGCCGGGGCCATGCGGACAGTTATCTTCTTCTCGAGGCCGGTGAGGGGTTCGACGGCGCCAGTGGCAACGAGCGCGCCGGCGTGGATGGCGATATCAACCGGCGTGTTGTCTGGGGCGTAGGTTTTGATGGGGTCCTCGGGGCCGAACCAGAGACGGTGGCCGCCGCGCGGCTGCCAGGCCTCTTCACCCGTTTTGCCGAGCTGCGAGGCGAACTCCTTGAAGAAGTTCTGGCCGCCGGCGAAGGCGTAGCGCATGACGCGCGGGCCGACGTCGCCGGTGACCACGGCCTCGACGGTGCCGTTCGAAATGCGATAGCTGTTGGGCCATCCATGGAAATCGATCTTCTCGATTTTGACTGCGGCGGTATCGTTCACGAGTGACTTTCTCCTTTTAACCCCAGCTCTTCGGCCCTGGCCTGCATGGCCTTCAGGCAGAACTCGACGTGCTCTTCGAGCGGCACGCCCAGTTCGGCTGCGCTCTCCACGATATCCTGGCGGCTCACGGAGCGGGCGAACGCCTTGTCCTTCATTTTCTTTTTGACCGAGGCGACGTCCACCTCGAACACGCTGCGGCCGGGCTTCACGTAGGAAATGGCGGTGATGAAGCCGGCCAGCTCGTCGCAGGCGTAGAGCACCTTTTCGAGCGGCGAGACGCGCGGCACGCCGGTGAAGTTGGCGTGGGAGAGAATTGCGCGGCGGATGTCTTCGGGCACGCCGCGCTCCGAGAGAATGGGCTCGCCCCTGGTGGGATGGTCGGGGAGCGTGGGATGTATCTCCCAATCGAAATCGTGGAGCAGCGCGGTGACGGACCATTTGGCTTCGTCCTCGCCCAGCTTGCGCGCGTAGGCGAGCACGCAGGCTTCGACGGCGAGGGCGTGTTTGCGAAGGCCTTCGGACCTGGTGAACTCGCAGAGAATGTCCCAGGCCTGTTTGCGATCGGGCATGCGATTATCATATACCGATGGGAGCATCCTCTATTCAGCTCGGGTTGGGATTGATCGGGATCGGCAAGCCGTGGGGCCACGTGCCGCGGCCGGTGCCTTCGGAGGCGGAAGCGCGGGAGCTGCTGGAATACGCGGTCACCTTGGGGATACGCTACTTCGATACGGCGCCATCCTACGGCGATGGCGTGAGCGAGGCGCGGCTGGGGCGATTCCTGGCGGGGCTTGGGGCGGACGAGCGGGCGCGGCTGACCATCGCGACAAAAATGGGCGAGCACTGGGACGCGGCGCGCGGGGAGCCGTATGCCGGCCATTCGTTCGACGCGCTGCGGCGCAGCCTGGATGCGAGCGCGGAGCGGTTGGGGCGCATCGACATTTTGCAGTTGCACAAGACCACGCCGGCGGTGCTCGGGAGCGAGGGGCTGGCGCGGGCGTGGGAGTATGCGGGGTCGCTGGGGATCGAGCGGGTGGGGCCGAGCGTGAGCGATTTGGAATCGGCGCGAGTGGCGCTGGAGGATGGGCGGTACTCGGCGATGCAGTTGCCGTTCAGCCAGGCGAATGAGACGTTCGGGGCGGTGCTGGAGCGGGCGCGCGAGGCGGGGATGTGGATCGCCGTGAACCGGCCGTTCGCCATGGGGGCGATGGTGCAGGAGGGGGCGGATAAGCGGGAGGCGTTCCGGTTCATAAGGCAGCGCGGGTTTACGGGGGCGATCTTGACGGGGACGACGTCGAGGGAGCATTTGCGGGAGAACTGGGAGGCGTTTGGGGAGTAGGGCGCAGACCGCGATCTGACATCGTAGATGATGTGATATCGTATAAGATGTGAGGCTGGTGATGGATACCGATGCCGTGGTGGCGGCCATGCGGAGTCCGGCGGGCGCCTCCGCCGCCATCATCCGGGCGGTGCGTTCGAAGCAGGCTACGCTGCTGCTGAGCGTTCCGTTGGCGATGGAGTACGAAGCCGTATGCAGGAGACCCGAACATCGGCTGGCGGCGGGCCTCTCGGTCCGGCAGGTGGGAGTCTTTCTGGACGCCATCGTCGCCATGGGCGAGCCGGTGCTCACTTACTTTCTGTGGCGGCCTCAATTGCGCGATCCAAACGATGAGATGGTTTTGGAAGCTGCGGTCAACGGCGGGGCGGATGCCGTGGTGACATTCAATTTGCGGGACTATGGGAACGCGGCGGCTCAATTCGGAGTCGAGGTGCTGCTCCCGCGAGACGCGATAATGAGGATCAAGCGATGAAAGATACCCAGACCTATCCGTTGCGGCTGCCGCGTTCGCTCAAAGAAGCGGTGGTGCGGTTGAGCCGCGAGGACCGCACCAGTATCAACCAGTTTGTGGCCACCGCCGTGGCGGAAAAGGTGTCGGCACTGCAAACGGCGAAGTACTTCCTGGACCGCCAGGCGCGGGCGGATTTCAAGGCGTTCGACAAAATCATGAAGCGGAAGGGCGGCGTGAAGCCGCGCGCAGGCGACGAGATGCCGGCGTAGTTTTCCGCTAGAATTAGCGGTGCGATGGCGTACCGTCCCATAGTCTTCATCTCTTCCACGTCGGACGACTTGAAGGAGCACCGCGCGCAGGCCGCGGCGGCCGCGGAGATGAGCGGGTTCGCGGTGAGCCGCATGGAGTACTTTCCGGCGAGCGGGCACAAGCCGACACTGGAGGCTTGCCTGGAGAAAGTGGGCGAGGCCGAGGTGGTGGTGGTTCTGGTGGCGCACCGTTACGGATGGGTGCCGGACGGCCCCGCCAACCCCGGCGCACAGAGCATTACGTGGCTGGAATGCGATCACGCGCGGCGGGCGAACGGGAAAGAGGTGCTGGCCTTTCTGGTGGACCCGGCGCACCCCTGGCCCGCAGAGTTGCGCGAATCCAACCGGGTGGTCGAGGCCATGGGCCGGCCGACGGCGGAGATTGTTGCGGTTGTCGACGAGGTCAAGCGCAACCAGGAAAAGCTCGACCAGTTCAAGAAGGATCTGAGCCGCTACTTCCGCGGCACGTTCACCGACGCGCAGAGCGTCCGGCCGCTGGTGGTGCAGGCCCTGGCCGATTGGCAGCGGCGGCACCCAGCCCACGAGGTCATACCTGAGGGCGATCCCGAAACCTACTTGAAGACCCTCGAAGACGACACGCGCCAGATCCGCATCACCGGCCTGGCAACCAAACGCGCCGAGCCCTACTTCTTCGGCATCGACGAAATCTACATTCCGCTCACCACGCTCGCGAGCCACGAGAGGCCCTCCGCTGATATCGACCCGCAGAGGCGCATCGCGCTGGAACGGGCGCTTTCCGAGCGCAAGGTGGTGATCGTGGGCGACCCTGGCTGCGGCAAATCCACCTTCCTGCGGCGCGTGGCGTTCGAGCTGTGCCGCACGCTTCGAAGCACGCGGCCGGCCGGCGCGGCTCCGTTTCTGGGCGCGGATGACCGGCGTTTCCCGATCCTGATCCGCGTCGCCGAATTCGCCAAGCTCCCGGCGGCGGACCGGTCTCCCAAGCCGCCCGATTCGCCGGCCTGGATTCCCTACTTCCTGGGCAAGCAGAGCGGGGAGTACGGATGGGGCGCGAGCGAGGCGTTCTTCCGCCAGAAACTCGATGGCGAGCATTGCCTGGTGATGATCGACGGCTTGGATGAAGCGCCGGACCAGCAGACGCGGGAGCGGATTGCGCGGATTTTCGAGCGGGCGACGCAGGCTTTCGGGAAGTGCGATTTCCTGATGAGCACGCGGCCGCAAACCAACGTGGGCGACTCGGTGGTCAGGGACTTTCACCCGGTCCGCATCGCGGATCTGGAGCAGCCTGAGATCGGCAAGTTCTTCGATCACTTCGCGCTGGCGTTGGCCCTCAACGATAGCGAATCGAAGAAGTTCAAGCAGGATCTGGATACCGCCATCCGGAGCCGCACCGAGATTCGCGAGATGGCCGCGAACGCCGTGATGCTGACCGCTCTGGCCGTCCTCCAGCACAACGACCAGCGGCTGCCCGAGTACCGCGTGGACCTGTACGGATCGATCCTGAACTGGCTGGCTTCGGCGAAGCGGGATAAGGAGGGCCGCCTCGGCGCCAAGGAATGCCTCGCCCACATGCGGCGGTTGGCTCTGCATATGCAGGACGGCCCGGATGGGCGCCTGGTGCAGATCAACCGGCGCTCGGCGGCGGAGTTCCTGGCCCGCGAGTTTGGCGGCAGCGGGGAAGAGAAAGAAGAGCTGCTGGAGCGCGAGACGCAGGACAGCGGAATCGTCTCCTCAGTTGGCAACGACCTGAAGTTCTGGCACTTGAGCTTCCAGGAATACCTGGCTGCACTGGAAATTGCCGGCCTCTCAGAAACGCAGCAAATTGAGAAAGTGATAGCTAGCGGCAGACTCTATGACCCGGAATGGCGCGAAACCATGCGACTGCTGGGTGCCGTGTTGTTGAAGCAGGGCGAGGCCAAAGTCGAAGGACTTTTCCAGGCGATCCTGGACCGCCTCGGAGCGCCGCCCGCTCTCGCGGACCAGGCGCGGTGCGCCGCCCTGCTCGGCGCGATGATGAGGGACCTCTCGCGCATGGGTTACAAGCCCAAGACCCCGGACTATGGGCGAACGGTAAGGGCGGTGATGCGGATCTTCGATGCCGCCGGCGAATCGATCGACCTCAAAATCCGGGTGGAAGCGGCCGATGCGCTGGGACAGGTGGGCGACCCGAGGCTGGAGGTAGACAACTGGGTGTCGATTCCCCCGTGTACATTCCTGATGGGAGCGCAGAGGACGGACGAGAAGGGCCGGAACTACGATCCGGAAGCCCGGGACGACGAGTCAGTTCACCGGGTGACCCTGCGAGGGTTTAGAATTCGGCGGTTCCCGGTGACGGTGCAGGAGTTCGGGGTCTTCATCGCGGAGCACGGCTACTCGGCGCGGAGATACTGGGCGGAGGGTTTCGGCGAGTTCGCGGAACCCAGTGGTTGGGAAGGGCAGAAGCAGTTTCCGAACCGTCCCGTGGTAGGCGTGAGTTGGTTTGAGGCCGGCGCATATTGTTCCTGGGCCGGAGGGAGGTTGCCTACCGAGGCCGAATGGGAGCGCGCGGCGCGGGGTCCGAATGGCACACGCTATCCCTGGGGGAACGAACCCCCGCTCGACACTTCGCGCGCCAACTACCGCGAGACGGGCTTGGGCCATCTCACGCCGGTGGGCCTGTTTCCCAAGGGGAGTTCGTCAGAGGGTCTCCGCGACATGTTGGGCAACGTTTGGGAATGGTGCGGCGACTGGTATGGCCCATACCAGACGGGAGATCAGGAGAACCCATCGGGTCCGGCGGAAGGGAGTTCGAGAATAGTGCGCGGGTGCTCGTTGGGCAGCGATCCACGGCTCGTCCGCGTCTCGGTCCGTAACTGGCGCGGGCCTGCGGACCGGGTCGTCAGCATAGGGTTTCGTTGCGCCGGGGATTAAGTTGATAGTCTCGTGTTTCGAGCCTTTCGGCCAAGCCCGCGCTCAAGCCAGACTCCCGCTCTTCAACTCCCACTGAGCACCCTCCCGGTGCCGCCTCCCCGGCGGTTTTGGGCGATTCGCCCAAAACTCCACCGAAAACAAAGGGGTTAAGTGCCATTTCTTGGGCAAATCGCCCAAAATCCCACCTACGGCGCCACCAACTCGCCGATAGCCACTAACCCGACTTTCGCACTTCGAGGCCCGAGCGGCGCCTAAGTCCCGAAGAATCAGTAGAGGCTATGGATAGGTCTTCACCACAAATCAGGGCTACCTACCAGCGGCTGCGGCAGCTCCGAGGGCAGGGTCTGTGGTTATGCGAGGGGGTGGTTGCGCGGGCAAGGCGAGCTTGAGTTTGTCGAGGACGAGGCGGGCTTCGGCCTCCGGTTGCGTGTAGCGCGGAAGAATCAACCAGCGTCCATCGATGGTCGGGATATGGACGTCGATCATTTGTATCGTCGCCAGCGCCTCCAGTACGGCTGCGGGCGTCAGCCCCGGCGCGTGCAGCATCAGCCGGTTCTTCAACGTCACCTGAAGACAGTAGGCCAGGAAGGCGACCAGGATGTGCGCGTCGGCGCGGTGCTCCAGTTGATGACGGATCGGCCGGAGCCCGAGTTCACTCTTCAAGCTTCGGAAGACCGACTCGATCTGAGTCAGTTGGATGTAGCGTGACCACAACACACTGGGATCGCCACCGGTGAGGTTGGAGCGAAGTAGATAGTGGCCGTCGCGCAGTTCCGCCTCTTTGAGCTTGGCCTTATCCACGCGGAATTGGAACGATTCGCGCGTCACCGCTTGACGGGCATCCGGCAGTTGGATCTTCACAAAGCCGAAGGCGCGGCCCGCCTCGGTCTTGGCGGCACCGATGCGTAACAGCAACTGATCGCGCGCCGGCAGACTGTGACGCATGGCGCGGAGCTTGCGCAGCAACCGCACCAGCCGCTTCCGTCGCATGGCTATCTCCTTGGCCTGGCGGCCGGCGCTCTTGGCCAGTACGTAGAGTTCTCCGTCCTGTTCAAACAACTTCACCTCGACCGAGTCGCGGACCTTCTGCCAGGGCAGGTCGAGCCACTTCTTCTCGTGCTGTTTGATCTTGCTCTTCGGCGTCCCCACCAGATAGAGGACCTGGCGCGCCGGGTCGCGCATCTCGGCCAACACCGCTTCGGTCGGAATGCCCCGATCCATGACCCACATCCGCTTCGCCTTCCCGTAGGTCTTCTCGATTTTGTCGAGGAACCCTCGTAGCGTGGTGCAATCCGTGGTGTTCCCGTTCATCACTTCGTAGGCCAGCGGGAAGCCATCGGTGGTGACCACCAGGGCCACCACGACCTGCAAGCAATCCGGCCGGCCATCGCGACTGTAGCCGCGCTTGGCCTTGGGATTCTCTTCCATGGCGCCTTCGAAGTAAGTGCTTGTCAGATCGTAGAGCAGCACCTCGAAGTCGGCTTGAAACAGGTCGGCCCACTTCCCTCGCAACCACACAAACAGTTCCTGCTTGTGCTCCAGTACCCGGTCCAGGCAACGGTACAACCGGTCCTTTTCCGCAGCCGCATAATCGACGTTCAACAACTCGTCCATGGCGGTGGAAAGAAACCACTGCCGGTGCACACGGAACTCACTGGCCGGATCGATGAGGTGGTTGACCACCAACAACTCCAGCACCTTCTTCCAACTTACGGCCTCGCGGCCGTCCGGCAAGCGTCGCTGCCAGAACTCGTCCAGCCCCAGTTGGCGCCAGATCTCGCAGGCCAGCCAGCAGGCGCCGAACATGCGCGGCCGCCGCAGTTCCAGCCCGCTCAGCCTCACTTGCAGACTGTCGACGCAATCTTCTGGAATTTCGCGATCCTCGGGGAACAGGCTGAGGGTGCGTGAGCGGTGCTGCTGCTCGTCGAACACGTCCAGGGTCTTGCGCCAGGCGTCTTCCTGTTTGTCGTTGACTTCACCCAGGTACAGGACCGTGCGTTGCGCCGTCTTGCCGGAGGATAGCCGTCGGTTCTCCACCACGCTGAAGTAGCGGTGGTCCTTGCCGTCCTTCTTGCGGTTCGTGCGGCGCAAAAACATCGAAGCCGCAGAATGCCAGAAAAGCCGTCGGATTGGAAGAGGGAAGGTCTTCACCACACCGATTTTCAGATTCTCGGATTGTAGGCAAAAGACTTAAGCCATGCTAACAGGGAAAATGGGCTCTGAAGTGCGAAAGTCGGGCTAACTCCCCCTGCCGCGTGACCGCCTTCCCATACTACGCGCCCGTCACCGCGCGGAACGGCGACACGGGGAAGTGCCGGCAGTTGCGGATTCCGCGCACGGTGGCCATCGGCGGCACCATCTCCGCAGCCGGCACCGGCGCGTCGATCGGCCTCTCATCGGCCGCCAGCGCTTCCATCTGCGGAACGTTGCGCGCTCGCCCAATCTCGAACCTGCCCCAGCGCAGGCGAGTTCCGCTCGCCGGGCCGATGGCCGGTTTGCGCCCCTCAGGCGCCCTTGGGATAGCACCCCAGCACGCGCAAAAAGTCCGCCAACTCTTCGAGATGCCGCAGCGCATTGCGGGCATTGGGCGTGTCCGCGCGGCCTAGCAGGTCGACGTAGAACAGGTACTCCCACGGTTTGCCGCGCAGCGGGCGCGACTCGATCTTGATGAGGTTGATATCGCGCAGGGCGAAGGCGCTGAGGGCGCGGAAGAGCGAGCCGGGGATGTTGCGGACGCTGAAGACCAGGGAGGTCTTCCAGACGGTGCGCGCGGAAACGGGCTGAGGGTGGCGGCGCGCGTACTCTGGCGTGCGCAGCAGGAAGAAGCGGGTGAAGTTCTGGCGGTCGCTTTCAATGCTGCGCCGAAGGACGCGCGCGCCGTAGATCTCGGCGGCTACCGCGGAGGCAATGCCAGCGGCGTCATCGAGGCGTTCCTCGGTCAACATTTTGACGCTGCCGGCGGTGTCGTAGAACGGCGTGCGCTCGATTTGCGGGTTGCGGGCGAAGAAGTCCAGGCACTGGTTCAGCGCCACGGGGTGGGAGAATGCCCGCTTGATCTGCGAGAATTTGACGCCCTTCATGGCGATCAGGTTGTGAACGATGCGCACGCTGGTTTCGGCCACGATGGGGAACTCGTAGGTGACCAGGTGGTCGTAATTCTCGTGGACGGAACCGGCCAGGGTGTTCTCGATGGGGACCACGGCGCCCGAAGCGCGGCCGTCCTTTAGGCACAGGAATAGGTCCTCGAAGCGGGGGCAGGGAAGTACCTCGACGCGCGGGCCGAGGAGTTGGCGGGCGGCCTCCTCACTGAAGGCACCGCGCTCGCCCTGGAAGGCGATGGGGGCGGGGCGCTTCACTTGGTCCTCCCATCCCAGCGGCGCACGGTGGGATCGGGTAGGCCGATGAGGTCGAGCACGCGGTCCACGCTGTGATCGACCAGGTCCATCACAGTTTGCGGGTTGTGATAGAACCCGGGAATTGGCGGGGCGATGATGGCGCCCATTTCGGCGAGAAGTGTCATGCTTTTCAAGTGACCGAGGTGAAGGGGGCTTTCCCGGACCATCAATACGAGCTTGCGGCGTTCCTTGAGGATGACGTCGGCGGCGCGCACCATGAGGTTGTCGCTGATGCCGTGGGCGATGGCGGACATGGTGTGGATGGAGCAGGGGGCGATGACCATGGAGTCGATGGGGCAGGAGCCGCTGGCGAGGCGGCAGCCGATGTCCTCATCGGGGTACCAGAAATCGGCGAGTTGACGGAGTTCGGCGGCGGATTTGCCGGTTTCGAGGAAGAGGGTTTTCTCGCCGCTGCGGGTGAGGACCAGGTGGATTTCGATGCCGCCGCGCTGGCGCAGGCGGGAGAGCAGGCGGACGCCGTAGATGGCTCCGCTGGCTCCGGAAACGCCTACGATTACCCTGGCGATGTGGTCCTCTGGCACGCGGCCTCCGTCTGTCAACTCTATCATGGGGTGGTGGTGGGGCGGTCCACGGCGCCGGCATCCTTGAGAAGCTGCACCACCTTCGGATGGCGGAATTCGGCCGCCGCTTTCAGCGCCGTCTCGCCATTGTTGGCCTTGGCGTTCACGTCCGCCTTGGCGGCGACCAGCGCGCGCACCACCTCCAGGTTGCCGTCCATGGACGCTCCCATGAGCGTCGTGGATCCGTCGCTGGTCTTGGCGTTGACGTCGGCTCCGGCTCCGAGCAGCGCCCGCACGCGGGCCACGTCGCCCTTATCGGCGGCAGCGAGGAGATCGCTTCCAGCGGCGTGGAGCGGTGCGCCCGCCAAGGCGCAAGCCAGCACCACCGCGGTGGCCGCAATCGAAGTGTGCTTCCGTTTGCCCGTCATTCTTGTTCTCCCTGCCAGGAAGGCAGCCTGCTTCCGTTCATCGAAAACACCATTCTAGCGGCGTGGCCCGGAATCAAGCTTCCGCGCACCGGGCCCCGGACTGGGGGGACGCCCCGGCGCCGGTTCTCACATGCGACAGGCGGAAGTTGGCGGACGGGGCGAAAACCCGGGGACAGGCACGCCGTCAGTCCCCGGGTTTTCGCGACGATTCGCCGCGACCGGATGCCTCGGCTGAGCGAAATCGAGGCTAGGCGGCGCCGCCGGCTTGGAAGTGGAGCAGTTGGGCGAGGGTATCGAGATCGGCGAGGAATAACTGGCGCTCGACGTCGCGCGCGTTGGGTGGGATGAGGTGGTGGAACTGGCGGAGATCCCGCGGCGCTCCGGTGGTGCGGAGGTACTGGTCCAGATCGGCTCGCTGTTCCGCCATGGAGTGGGCCAGCCAATCGGAGAACAGGCGGCGATGGCGGCGGCCGAGAGCGCGATCAGTCTCCTCGGGACCCAATACGGCATCCAGGGCCTGGTGGTGGTAGTTTCCGGAAGCGGGATCGCGGAGCGAGGCGAGATAGGCCAGCCGGCCAAACAGAGTGGGTATTCCCAGGAGAGTCTGCCGCCATGCATCCACTGCCGGGGAGTGGGACAGGGGCGGCTTGGGGGATTGCTCAGCCAGAGAAATACTCTCCTTTGTTAGCGTTGCGGGGCCAGCGGGAGAGCCAGCCCAGGTATCGATTCTATACCAGAGAAGGAGGCGCTGGATGCCATCAATGTTCAAATTATGTTTAAAGTGTTAACTCCAGCACGTTTACTCTGGGAAATATATTGTATTTTGGTCTAAATCCAGTTAAAGTAACACAAAATAAACCGGCGCTAATGAAACTGGCTATGGACATCTCGGTTTTCGCGTGCTCGTTGTGGCTTGGCGCGGTGTTGCTGCTCATTCGCAGACTCGGTTTCGTGAGGCGGGACCTGCCGGTAACGGCGGAGTGGATCGACGAGTTGTCGGTGGAGCGCTACCGGCCGATGGCGCGCCTGCTGGATGACGGGGACCTGGAGTATTTGCGATCGCAAGCGGGATTCACGCGCGGGGCGCTGCGCAAGATACGGCGGCAGCGGTGCAGGATCTTCCGCGGGTACCTGCGGTGTTTGCAGATCGACTTCGGGAGAGTATGCGCGGCCATCCACCTGGTGATCCTGCAGTCGGACGAGAACCGGATCGAGCTGGCGGCGGCGCTGACGCTGCACCAGGCGATGTTCGCCGCCGGGGTCGCGGTGGTGCATTGCCGGCTGGCGTTGTACCGCTGGGGCGTGTGCGGCGTGGACGTGGCGGGGCTGGTGAAACGCTTCGACCGGATGCGGTCGGAGCTGCGGACGCTGGTTCCGGCGGCGGCGGCCACCAACGCCTGAAGGCGGCGGGTCCGCTTATAACTTCTTGAGCATCTCCTTGGCCTCGCGCAGTTGAGGAAACCTCTTCTCGGCCTCGCGGAACTCCCTGGTATGCACGCGGCGGCGCGCTCCGGAATGATCGACGGGATAGCGCAGGTGGAGCATCTCGTGGAACATGACGTAGTCCAGGGCGAGCGGCGGAACGGCCGGGCGATCGAAGATGCGGCTAATGACGATGGCGTTGTGGGCGGGATCGAAGTGGCCCAGCATGCCCCGTGACGCGCCGCGGCTCCAACCCAATTGGGGGCAGCCGAGGAGGCCGTCGAAGTACGCGCCGTTGAGGCGGTCGAAGACCTCCGCCAGGTTGTGAAACTGGCCCTCCGGACCGGAGACGAACTTGCGGCCGCGGATCTGGCGGACCAGGTTGGCCTGGCGGCGGACATCGCGGCGATTAAGGTAGATGCGGTAGCGGTAGCTGTAGTGGCGGGGCACCGGCTTGCGGTATAACTTGCCGAGCAGGATGTGGGCGAGAGCTTCGAAGACGGGGGCGGGCGCGCCTTCGAGAAGGTCCGAGATGCGGACGTGGAGCGAGCCGTCCTGGAGGCGGATGAAGCTATCGGCGTTGGCGAAGCGGCAGAACTCGACGCGCATTTCGGGCGGGGGAGTGCGCGGCTTCAGTTCGCGAAAGACGCGGGTGTAGGTTTGCTCGGGGGTCTCGAAGAACAGGGAGCTTTGCAGGCCCTCGATGGGAAGCGGCCCCTCGGCTGGCACCATGCCTACCAGGGTACTCCAATGCGGAGGATGAGGGCTGACGCGGGGGATGCCGCGCCCAAAGCCGCTGTCGATGCGTTACCCTGAACTCTTAAAGGAACCCATACCGTTGCCCAAGGCTAAAATCACGGCGCTGGGGTGCTACACACCCGAGCGCGTACTCACCAATCAGGACCTCGAGAAAATGGTCGCGACCAGCGACGAGTGGATCATGACACGGGTCGGCATCCGCGAGCGGCATATGGCCGCTCCCGAAGAAGCCACGTCGGACATGGCGGTGGCGGCGGCGCGGCGCGCGCTGGAGCAGCGGGGCATCGATGGCTCGGAGCTGAACACCATCATCGTGTGCACGGTGACGCCGGACATGATGTTTCCCTCGACGGCGTGCCTGGTGCAGAACGCGCTGGGAGCGAAGGGGGCGTGGGGATTCGACCTGATCGCGGCGTGCTCGGGCTTCGTCTATGGGCTGACGACCGCGGCTCACCTGGTGATGGCCGGCACGCACAAGAAAGTGCTGGTGATCGGCGCGGACACCATGAGCCGGATCATCGACTACCAGGACCGCGCGACCTGTGTGCTGTTCGGAGACGGCGCGGGCGCCATGCTGGTGGAGCCTGTGGGAGAAGACGAGAGCGGACCGGACGGGCCGGGGTTCATCGATTTCCTGGGCGAAGTGGACGGCAGCGGGGGCGACGCCCTGAAGATGCCGGCGGGGGGCAGCCGGATGCCGGCCTCCCACGCGACGGTGGACCAGCGCATGCACTTCGTGCACCAGGAAGGGCAGGCGGTGTTCAAGTACGCCTCGCGAAAGATGTACGAAGTGTGCCGGGACCTGCTGGCGCGCAATAGCGTGTCGGTGGAGGACGTGGCGGTGATGGTGCCGCACCAGGCCAACCTGCGCATCATCAAGGCGGCTGCGGAGCGTTTGGGGATTCCGATCGAGAAGGTGGTTATCAACATCGAGAACTACGGCAACACAACGGCTGCCACGATTCCGCTGGCTACGCGCGACGCCATCTCGGAAGGCCGGCTGAAGAAAGGCGGGGTGGCGTTGTTCGCGGCGGTGGGCGCGGGTTATACGGTGGGCGCCAGTTTGTGGAGATGGGCTTACTGAGGGCCTGCGGCCGAATTCCGGCCATGCCTTTGACCGCGTGATTTGGTACCTTTGCCCGTCGCCGGGTCAAAACGTAATTTTGCTTGACATGCTGTATCGGCTACTGGTATATCTGTGATCGATACATGAAACGCGGAAAGACCGAGCTTCCAGCCCCCATTCTTCGGCTGCTACCTCTCAGCCCGGCGGTCTTCTTTTGTCTGTTCGCACTCGCCGATGGCGCCAAACACGGATACGCAATCATGCAGGGAACCACCGCTCTTTCGGGAGGAAGGTTTCGAATGGGCGCCGGCACGCTGTACTCGACGATTCAGCGGCTGGTCGACCTGGACCTGATTGAAGAGGTTCCAAATCTACCGGGCGAGGCGATTGTCGCCGATGACCGGCGACGTTATTACCAACTGACCAATTCCGGAGAAGAGCTTCTGAATTGCGAACTGGCCCGGATGCGCGATGTTCTGCAACTGGCCGGGGAAAGGACGCTTTGCCGCTCGTGACTTTCTCGCTGAGGGTGCACGCGATATTGATGGCCGTCTATCCCGCCGAATTCCGGCGCAGGTTTGGCCGGGAAATGAATGCCGTTTTTCGCAGCCAGATGCTGGCTGCGAAAGAGGCTGGCGAGTGGCGGGAATCGCTACTGATCTGGAAGCACGCGGTGCAGGATGCCATCCTGGTAGGCTTACCGCTTCGCCTCGCCGACTCGCTGACGATGGCCGCGCTTCTCTCAGCCTCAATCACCCCGCTTGTGTTTGTTTCGCTCATCTGGTCGCTCGATAATTCCCTGGCGATCCGGTCTATCTTTCGACGGGCCTTCGGCATCTAAGCCAGCCCGTCGCGCGGGTTACAACTAACTCAGGAGTATCGAAGATGCAAGCTCGCGTTATGTCATGGGAGTTTCTCGCCCTTACTTTGTCCACTGGAACCGTTCTCGCCGCACAAGCGGACGACAGCGGGCTCCGAACCAAAACTGTCGAGAACGGATTGGTTCCTTCCGTCTCAGTCTCATTTGCTCCGGCCGTGGCGCGAACGATCCAGGATCGCATGCGGGCCTATCACGTTCCCGGAGTGAGCATAGCGGTGATTCAGGATTACCGCATCGACTGGGCGAAGGGTTACGGGGCGATGGATCTGAGCAGTAAGGCTCCGGTCGGCCCGGAGACGCGCTTTCAGGCGGGATCGATCAGCAAGCCCGTGGCGGCCGCGGGGGCATTGAAGCTGGTGGAGGACGGCAAGCTGTCCCTGGACGAAGACGTTAACGCGAAACTGCGCTCCTGGAAGGTTCCGGAAAATGCCCTTACGCGCGAACAGAAGGTGACGTTGCGCCGCCTGCTGAGCCATAGCGCCGGGCTAACCGTCCACGGGTTTCCGGGTTATCCGGCCGATGCCCCTCTCCCGTCGCCGATCGACATACTGAACGGCAAGAACGGCGCGAATACTCCCGCCGTGGTAGTCGATACCGTACCGGGCACCGAGTGGCGTTACTCGGGAGGAGGCTTCACGGTAATGCAACTCCTGATGACCGATGTTACTGGAAGCGCCTTTCCGGATTTGATGCGGCGGCTGGTGCTTTCGAAAGCGGGCATGTCTAACAGCTCGTACCAACAGCCTGTAACGGCCGACGTCCGCGCATTCGCGGCTACGGGCTACAATCCGGCGGGCGTGCCAGTGCCGGGAAAGTATCATGTCTACCCGGAAATGGCCGCGGCCGGATTGTGGACTACTCCCACCGATCTCGCCAGGTTCTGTATCGAGATACAGAAAACCCGCGAAGGCCGTTCGAATGCCATTCTCAACAAACATTCGGTTACGGAGATGCTGACGCCGCAGAAAGGAGAGTGGGGACTCGGGATTAAGCTCGACCTGTCGCCCGATGCCTCCCGCTTCCTTCATGGCGGCGCCGACGAAGGTTTTCGGGCGGAACTGGCATGCGGTTTCGACGGGACCGGCGCGATTGTGATGGCGAATTCCGACAACGGTTCCGCGCTCGCTCACGAAGCGATTCTGTCGATCGCGAACGCTTACCACTGGCGGCGCATGGAACCGAGGGTTCGCAGTACGGTGGCACTGGATGCCGCGACGCTGCGGAAGTACGCCGGAACTTACGACGCCGGTCCTTTCGGCAACGCCAGTATTCGCGTGCAGGGCGATCATCTGGTGACCTCATCGGCACTGGCAACCGATCTGGAACTCTACCCGGAGTCCGAGGTTCAGTTCTTCCCTCTGACGTCCGATCTGCCTGACGTCAGGTTCTCACGGGACGACAAGGGTGAAGTAGTGGCGGTCAGCATGGGGGCCCTCAGCGCCAAGAAGGTGCGATAAGGATACATGCGCCGCGTTGGCGACGGCGGTCATCGTGTTACTAGCGAGGTCTTCGACCTCAAACCGACAAGACGCTAAACCCCGTGGCTTCACTGGTCTTCTTGGCGTCCTTGCGGCTTCGCGTGAGACTCTTCTTCCAGTCCATTGACGATCCGGGAAATGCCGTCCTTGATCAGCGCCGCGTTGAAGTTGATCAGCAGGCCAAGCCGCTTGTCGGCCAACCGCAGATACGTCAGAAGTTGCTTCCGGTGGACCGGCGCGAGGACCTCGACCGACTTGATCTCGACGATCACCCGATCCTCGACAATCAGGTCCGCGCGAAACCCGATGTCGATCCGAATCGTTCCGTAGACCACCGGGATTGCCTGCTGGCTGACCGTTCGGAGTCCACGCTGAGCGAGCTCATAGGCGAGCACGGCGTGGTAGACCGATTCCAGTAAGCCCGGTCCGAGGGTGGTGTGGACGCGAAAGGCGGCGTCCACGATCTCTTTGGCGATGGCATTTTCCGTCATGGCGGCTTTCTATAGTCTCTCGCCAAGCCGCCAAGACGCCAAGAACGCAACGCGGGTCCGGGCATAAAATCGAGGACATGGCGAGCATCCCGGAACTGCTGGATGGACATGTGACGTTGGAAGTGGAATGCCTGGACCGGTTGTACCTGAACGGTTACATCGGACCGCTGGCAACGTCGGGCGGGTTGGTGACCTTTATGCGGGAGCAACTGGGCAAACCCATTCCTTCGCCGGCCGTGCTGGGGCAGGTGACGGAGAAGTTCCGCGAGGCCGTGAAGACAATGGCGGAACGGGAGCGCATTCCCCTCTATCGGTTCGACCACAAAGAACGTAAGGATGACGTCGCCAACGATTTCCGGCGGAGGCGTGGGACCCGCGACGGGGTGGTTTTCGTGGGCGTGGCGCAGGAGAAGGCGCAGGCCTTCCAAGGCAAGAAGATCGACGGGCAGTTCCGGTTCACGCGCGATAAGACGGTCTACGTCAATCACTACTACTTCTACATTGACGATGCCGAATTCGGCCCGCTGTTCCTCAAAGTGTGCAGCTACGCGCCCTGGTCCACCAAGCTGTGTCTGAACGGGCACGAATGGGCCAAGCGCCAACTGGAGAGGAAGGGGATCGCCTATGAGGCCCTGGATAATGGCTTCTTATCGTGCGCCGAGCCGGAACGGTTGCAGCAGATCTGCGATTCGCTGGGGCCGGAGGACATCGATCGGGTGTTCCGAAAATGGCTGGCGCGGGTTCCGTTGCCGTTGCGGGGGGAAGATCGAGAGGCCGGCTTCGATTGGAACTTATCCATCTGGCAGATGGAAGTGAGCCTTACGCAAATCTTCGATCGGCCCCTACGGGGGCGCGAGTTCTTCGAAGAAATTATCCGCGACAACCTGGATCTGGGCCGGCCGGACCGGGTGCAGTTGGTGTTCGATCGGGTGGTGACCAAGAAAACACCCGGAGAATTCCGCACGCGCGTGATTCAGGACGGCGTACATCCGAGCCTGCATATCAACTACAAGAACTTCGATCTGAAGCAGTATTTCAAAGAAGGCCGCGGTTGCCGGACGGAGGGGACCTTCCGCAACCCGAAGGACTTCGATGTGAACAAGGGGTTATCCAACCTGCCCTATCTACAAAAGATCGGCCGTGAGATCAACCGGCGCTTGCTGGATGTCGAACGCGTCAGCCATAACAGCGGCTTGAGCGGCGACAGCATCCAACGCGTGGTGCAACCGACCGTTACCGAAAGCGGTGAGAAGGCGCCGGCACTGAAGTTCGGCCAACCCCGAGTCATGGCGTTGCTCCTGGCCTTGACCCTGTTTCAGCACTTGATCGACGGCTTCCATAATCGCGACCTGCGCGGCCTGGTCGCCGACCTTCTCGGCGTTACCATCGCCGAATACACCGGCGCTCAGATGACCTACGACCTGCGCCGTCTGCGGCTCAAGGGCCTCATTTTCCGGCCGCCCCGCACCCACCGCTATTTCGTCACACCCTACGGCTGGAAGGTCGCGCGGCTGTTCTCGCGTCTGGAGGCGAGGGTCTTCCGACCCGCCGTGGCGATGTTCACCGGCAACGATGCCGTCTTGCCGTTCCCGCTCCGCGCCTCTCTGGATCGCCTGGATGCACAACTCGATGAACTGATCTATCAGGCTTTCCCGCGGATAAAGGCTGCCTGAAACCCGCAAAATCCTGCTACATTCATTAAGATCTGATTTAGATCAGACGGCTAGTAACCTGATTGCGAGATGACGTTCCTCTGCCTCGGGCCGCTCACTAACGTTCGCGGTTCAGGGGCAGAGGACACGGAGCCACTAGCGTTAGCGAGCGGCCCGAGGGTAACGCACCAAATCACCCGGTCAAAGTACCAACAGCGGGCAAAACCATGCCGCCGCCGGCAGGACCGGCGGCGGCATGGGTGACACGGACCGCTACTGCTTCACGCGCTTCAATTTGATCGGGCCGGGCCCGCCGCCGCCGGGGCCGCCGTCCGGCATGCCTTCCATCTTGATGGTGAGCGTAATCTCGTCGCCGTTGACCACGCCCTCCTGAACCATTTTCATTTGGCCGCCGCCGCCATCGAAGGTGACGGAGTAGGACAACTTGTTGCCCTCGATTTTGCCATCCTTGATTTCCATCGGCTGGCCGCCGGGGCCATCGATTGTGCCGGTTAACTTCGTGCCGTCCTGATGGAAATTAACCGTTATGGTGAAGCCACCGTCCCCGACTTCGCCGCTCCATTTTCCGGTAACATCGGCGGCGAATGCCGGTGCGGCAAGTAACGCAACCAGCGCTGCGGCCATCATGATGATCGATCTTCTATTCACTTATACCTCCCCTTATTGTCGTAAGAATTAGAAACCAAAACGTAGTTGCAAATCGATCTTTCGATTGTAGGCACCGGCACCGCCCCCCATGGGACCGAAGCCGCCGCCCAAGCTCCTGTACTGACCGAAATATGGCGACGAAAGATCCCCGCCGGGCGCGCCGTAATTGGCGTGATTGATGGCATTCTGCGCGTTGACGCTCAGGGTCAGGCTGTAGCTGCGTGCCCTGGCGCCGTTGGCGCCGCCCATCATCATGCCGGGGGGTGGTCCGCCGGCCATCATGCCCCCGGGGGGGCCACCACCGCCGGGGCGCCCACCGCCTCCGGGAGGGCCGCCGCCACCGGGGCCTCCACCGGGGGGCGGGCCGCCGCCGGGACCGCCGGCTCCGAAGGGTGAATCGTCGCGCTTACCACTGAATTGCCATGTACGGCTGAGGCGCAGCATGATCATCTCACTCGCCGGGCCGCGCGCGGAGTTGCGCTCGATGGTCGGCGTTCCGGGGGCCGGATTGAGATTGAAGCAGCCAAACTTGGGTTCATAGATCAGCCCCGCTCCGCTGCAACTGCCGCCAGGGATCAGCGCGGGGCGCTCCGCCGCCACACCGTCATGGTTGGTGTCCTGCCCGGTTGTGATGTCGTAGGGAGAGCCGCTCGATATCACGATGAACGGGGTCAGGCTGAGTTGCAGCGGCAGGGGCAGCATGGTGCCCAGCATCAGGCGATGGCGCACATCGGAGTAACTCGAAGGACCCCACTCCGCGCGAAGGTTGTAAGGGTCGGCCGGCTGCCCTTCGGCATCGCTCATACCGTAGGAGAGCGCGTAGAACCCGAACAGAAACATCTTCTTGTAATTGACGGTGGGGCTCAACGTGAACTGGTGCGTGCGGCTAAACCCGGTGTCTTCCGTTAAGGTCCGGATTTGCGCATCGCCAAACGGGTTCACGCCGCCGATGGGAGCGTTGATGTTGCGGGACCGCTGCAAGTGTACGCCGCGGCCTTCCTGGTAATTGGCGCTGAGGCGCAGCGCCGAATTGATCTGCCGGTCAACACCCGCGCTGACCTGATAGTTGCGCGGGGATTTCAGGCCGCTGTCGACGTACTGGAGTTGCTGCGGCTGCCTGGCGGAGGCAAGCGAGGCCAGGCTGGGAATCGCCGGGAAGAACGGCGGATTGAAGATAACGTACGATTGTTGCGTGACCCCGTTGAAGCGCAGCGTCTGCAGAGTGACGGTTTCCGACGTGCGGTCGAAGAACGAACCGAGACCGGCGCGGAGCACGGTTTTGGCCGCGCGGTTCTTTTTCGCGTCCACACCCCAGGCGATGGCCAGGCGCGGCGCGGCATCGTGCCAGCCGGCGGCGTTGGTCTGCCCTTCGTAGCGCAGTCCGTAGCTGAGCGTGAAGTTCGGGCGGATGCGCCAATCGTCGTTGAAGAAGGCGCCCAGGTCGAATTGCGAGATCGAGGTGGTTGGCGTGCCCGCGCTCAAACTGAACTGGTACGCGCCTCCTCCCAGCAGCCGGATTTGCGCATCGCTGAGTCCCGCATTCTGGAAGAGCAGCGTACGGCGGTAGACCTCCAGCGCTGTCAGCGTGAGCGAGGTGCCGGCAAGCGGCTGGTTATTGGAGTCCAGTTGGGGACCGCTGCCGCCCAGGAACATGTAGGACCCGCCGAAGTTACTCATCGACGTGCTGTCGGTAAAAGACTGACGTAGTCGGGCGCCCCACTTAACAGTGTGACTTCCCCGAGTGAATGTTGAGGTGTTAGTCAGTTCCCAGCGCTTGGCAAGCGTTCCCGAATCGCCCACCTGCGCTCCGCCGCCGGTGAATGCATCCTGCACGGAGATGCCGGTGGCGTTGGTTCCGCCGGTCATGCCCGAATCCGTACGCATGAACTGAAAGCGCGTTTCGTTTACCATCCGCGGGCTCAGGATGGAGGTCTCGGTGACCTGTAGCGTGTTCTCGGAAGAGGTGGTGTTGTATGCGCGGGAAGGCAGGTTGTAACTTCCCACGCCCTGATTATCGGCGCTGGAACGCGTATTCTGGTACCGCACAATAAGGTTGGTGTTCTGGTTGATGGCGTAATCCAGGCGCGGGCTCAGCGTGGTGAGCGTCTGCGGCGTGAGGATCGTCTGGTTGACGGTTAGAGGTTGCAGATTGGCGTCCAGCGTGTCCGCCAGCACGAAGGCGTTCTCGGTGGTGCCGCGGCGGTTTGCGTCGAAGCCGAAGGAGGCTTTGCTTTTCTTGATGGGCCCGGTCAGGTTGAAGGAGAACATGTCCTGCTTGTAGGGCGGACGCTTGGATTGGGTGAGCAGCGGGCTGCGAGAGTTCAGAGCCTCCTTGTTGTACTGGAACAGAGCCGATCCATGAAAGATGTCGGTGCCGGGCCTGGTGAGAATTTCGATGCGGCCGAATCCCGCGCGGTCGTACTCGGGGGAAAAGGGGTTGGAGTTGATGCGGATTTCGCGGATGGAGCTCTTGTTGGGCAGATTGCCGCCGGTGAATCCATCGATGTAGATCTGGCCACCGTTGGGTCCGGCGCCCGGCCCGGCCATGGCCTGCAATTGCTGGGAGAGCACGTCGGGATCGTCGGACAGCGCGGCGATCTCTTTCTCCCGAAGGACGAGGGCTCCGCCGTTGTTCGCCGTGTCGACGCTCACCTGGCCCAGATCGTCTTCCACGTTAAGGACCTGGGATTCGACCGCAATGGTCAGCCCGATATCGAGAGTCACGGGCGCGGAGATTTCCAGATCCTGCCGCTGGAACATCGCGAAGCCCTTGGCGCCCGCGCGAACCGAATATTTGCCCGGACGAAGAGCGTCGAAAGCGTACTGGCCGCGATCGTTGGCGGCCACCGTACGCGCGCCGCCGGGGCCATTGACCTGCACTTTCACGCCCGGTACCACCGCACCCGAGGGATCGGTAACGGTACCGCGCAACGACGGCGCCGGGTCCTGCCCGTAAGCCGCCGGCAATATCAGACTAGATAGACACAGAATTAGTGCACGTTTCATCGAACCATTCCTTGTCGCCGTTTAGAAGGCGATTCCGCCGAGGCCGAGCGCTCCGAGGTCGCCCATGCCGCCGGCCATTCCCATGCCACCCATGGCGCCCATGCCGCCCATTGCGCCCAGGTTTCCGCGGCCCGAACTGGACATGGCCGCAGCCATTTCGATCAGCGACTCCGCATTGCCCAACAGAAGGATGGCCGTGAGCCGGCCGCCGCTTCCGCTCGAGGCGCTGGAGACCACGATGGTTTCCCCGGGCTTGAGCGCTTCGATGTTGCTCTGCGGCAGGCGTTCGATCATTTGGCCGATGTCGAACCCGCCGCCGGGAGGTCCACCCATACCTGGCATTCCGGGCATGCCGCGGCCGGCGGGAGTGCCACTGGCGGGAGCGCCATTGGCGGGGGGTACGCCGGCCGGCATGCCGCGGCCACCCGGCCCCGCTGGGCCCCGGCCGCCCATCATCATCATCGCGGACATATCGAACATGCGCTTCAACTGCGAATCCGCGGTGAGCCGGATCACTACACGCTTGTTGCCCGTCAGCTCCTTGACGGTGACTTCCCCGGCGGCGGCATCGATTGCGGTGATGGTGCCGCCCTTGATCACGAAGGTGCCGAAGACGATTTCGTCGGCCGCCACCTGCGACCCGTCCTCGCTCTTGGTGCCGCGCGCCCGAAGCTGATCGCCCACGGCCACGTCCTCCAGCTTGGCGGGCTTGGCATCGGCGAACTTCACGGAATCCGGCGCGTAGCGCTTGAAACTCGTCTTGGGACTCACCGTGACGGTGGCCTGCTTTTCGCCCTGGAGGTTACGAATCCTGACCACGATCTCGCCGCCTTTGCGGGAGGCCACCACGCCGTTGACGCCGCGGCGGGTCCATTCCAGGCGGTCCGCCTCGTTGCGTTTGGCGATATCGGTGGCGGACATGACCACGATGCGGACGGCCTCGGGCGGGTCGCCCGCGACCGATAGCAAGACGCGGTCGCCAATGGCGATTTGGGAAACCTGCGCGGCTTCCGCCTTTTTGAGATCCTTTTCGCCGGGGGCGATGCGCTGCGCGATGGTGTCCGGCGTGAGGCGCGCCGTCACGCTCTCGCCGCTGTCGCTCTTGACGATGATGGAGGGTGATCCCGCCGGGAAACCGGCGACCGTGCCAACCATGGATTTGACCGGCGGCTGAGCCCCGGCTGCCCCGGCCAGCGCCAATGCAGCCACAAAAAACGATACCGCGTTCTTCATCTCTATTCCAGTACAACGCGAAATAGCGCGCGTGAACATTAAGTTTTGTAAAACGCATACCGGGGCGGGCGCGCACCGAGGCGAGCGGCGTGACAATGGTTACATGGTGGACATCGCACCGGCGCGCACGCAATCGATCCTTCTGATCGAAGACGACGTGTCGCTGTGCCGTCTCATGTCCACGTATTTCGCGCAGCACGGGTTCGACGTGGAGACCGCGCAGGATGGGCCGGGCGGCCTGGCGCGGGCGATCGAGGGCGAACACGACGTAATTATTCTGGACGTCATGCTGCCGGTTCTGGACGGCTTCGAAGTTCTGCGGCAACTTCGCAGGCGCAGCCTAAAGCCGGTGATCATGCTGACGGCGCGCACGGCGCAGCAGGATCGGGTGGCGGGGCTGAACACGGGCGCCGACGACTACCTGCACAAGCCGTTCGCTCCGGAGGAACTGCTGGCGCGCATCCGAGCGGTGCTGCGCCGCGTACAGGGCAACCCCGCGGCGATGCAACCCGCGGTGGAAGCCGGCGCCGTGCGCATCGATCCGGGCACGCGCGAGTGCCGGTTGCTGGGACGATTGGTGGAGTTGACCGTGCTGGAGTTCGACATTCTCACCGTGCTGGTGAATGGCGCCGGCCGCACGGTTTCGCGCGACGAGCTGACGGCCGCGCTTTATCAGCGGCGCTCGACGCCCTACGAGCGCTCGCTGGACGTGCATATCAGCCACCTGCGCAGGAAGCTGGATGCGGGCGGGCGGCCGCTGATCCGCACGATTCGCGGCGTGGGCTACCAGTTTTCACCCGGCACGGAGGGAGCGGCATGAGGTCGGTCTACGCCAAGGTTTTGCTGTGGTCGCTGGGGACGCTGATTCTGTCGCTGGTGGCTTTTTTCGGCGTCTCCTTTTTTGTCTCGGTCGGCAATGCCGGCAGGGGCAGTTGGTTCGACCGCTTCGAAACCCTGGACATGTCGTTCGCGGTGGAGGCGTACGAGGCGGGCGGCGCACCGGCACTGCGGGCACAACTGGAGCGAATCGACCGGCAGATGACGGGAAGGCGCCATCTGACGGACGCTAATGGGCGAGACCTGATCACGGGCGAGGACCGCTCCGCGATGCTGGCTGCCAGCCGCAGCGGTTTTCCGCCGCGCTACCAGGGCCACATGGTCAAGGCGATCAGTTCGCCGGACGGCCGCTACCGGTGCGTCATCCTGGTGGACCCGCCGGTGGAGATTCAGCGCTACGTTCCGTACTACCTGCTGATCCTGGTGGCTGTCGCGGGGTTGTGCTGGGCACTGGCATCGCAGATTGCGCGTCCTCTGGTGGCCCTCACGCAGACGGTGGAGCGATTCGGCGCCGGGGACTTGGGCGCGCGCAGCGGCTCGCGGCGCAAGGACGAGATTGGCGAACTGGGGCGCGCCTTCGACCGCATGGCGGACAGCATCTCCACGCTGCTGGCCGCCGAACGGCGCCTGCTGCAGGACGTCTCCCACGAGTTGCGGACGCCGCTGGCGCGGTTGAGTTTCGCCGCCGAATTGGCCTGCAGCGGCGACGACCCCGCCGAAGCGCGGGAAACGCTGCGCAAGGAAATCGAGCGGCTCTCCGGACTGGTGGGCGCGCTGCTGCAGGTTACTCGAGCCGAAGGCGACGCCGCCGCGGCCAGCATGGAGCCCGTGATGCTGAACGAAGTGGTGGACGAAGTGGTTTCGGATTGCTGGCTGGATTCGGACTCGCGCGATTGCCGCCTGGAGTTTCGCGCGGCCTCCAGGGTGCAAGTGCACGGCGACCGGGAACTGCTGCGCCGGGCGATCGAGAACGTGGTGATGAACGCGATTCGCTTTTCGCCGAAGGGATCGCCGGTCGAAATCGAGTTGGAGTGCGGAGACGGCCGGGCGCTCATCTCGGTGCGCGATCATGGTCCGGGAGTGCCGGAAGCCGCGCTCGAGAAAATCTTCCAGCCGTTTTTCCGGGTGGACGGTGCCAGGCACATGGACACGGGCGGCCTGGGCCTGGGCCTGAGTATTGCGCTGCGGGCCGTGAACCTGCATCACGGGCAGATTCGCGCGGAGAACGCGGGGCCGGGGTTGCGCGTGAGGTTCGAGCTTCCGGCGGCCGAAGCTGTTTTAGCCTGACCCTGATCGGGCGGCCGCGAGGGCGTCAGCTCGAAGCGAATGCGCCGGCGATTGCCTTGTGGTCCGCATCGCCGCCCGCTCCGTGCCAGACCCGGATCACCTTTCCGGCCTTGGACACCAGAAGGAGCGTCGGTGTGCCCTGGACCTTCAGCCCGCTCAATGGCACCTCAGGGACCGAGGTAACATTGAGCCCCTCCTTCGCCTTGAACTTCTCGACTTCCTCGCTGGCATCCGGGAAAACGGCAACCAGCCGGCGCGATGGCGCTTTCGCGGCGTCGCGGGCGAGCGAGGCCGCCAGCTCGCGATAGAACGGCACACTCATCTGGCAGTACTTACAGTGGGTGCTCAACACAAGCACCAGAGTTCGCTCGGATTGGGAGTAATCGACTCCTGGGATCGCGGGCGCGGACACACCCGGATGGTACGGGGAAGCCGAAGCGGCATTACCTTTCTTTGCCGGTTGCGGGTTCCTCCTGGCAAACCAGTCGGAGGCCAGAGTGGCCGCCACGGTTACGGAGGCGATGATTAGTGCGATGTTGGTCGCGGCGTCCAGCCATGCACGATACGGTTTTGGCATATAAGGTACCGAGATACTCCTTCCTCTCAATTACGGGATCTTCGCCCGCCCCTCTGCGCCACCTTGGAGGCTCTCAGTAGTTGCGGGACAGGGGCACACTTTCAATCGTTGAGGCTAACAGGAACTTATGGCGAGGTCAATCGCTTTTTGGAAGAAAGCCCGGGATGTTATGACCGGCAGTTCCGCTTGTCGGAGAGCAATGGCGCCGACTCCGAAGGTATCGGTAAGTCCCCTAGGGGATCCCCCCTATTGCGTCGGACCGGCCAGTAGTTTACACTCCTTACTTGTTCTTGATGCAGCCGCTTGCTCCCGGCTAGCGGCCCGGCAAAGCGCTGGCCCGATGGTTGGGCATGTAATGATTGAGGCAGGCTTATGAGACTTCGTATTCTGGCCGTTCTGATTTTCGCCGGCGTTGCCCTTCACATGAATAGGAGCACCCTCCGGGCGCAGAACTCCTGCCCCAACTGCCAGTGCAGCATAACCTGCGACGACAGCGGGAACTGCACGTGCGATCCTCCGCCCAGTTGCAGTTGCACGTCATCCTGCGACGGCAACGGGAACTGGCAATGCGACCCCCCACCGAGCTGCAATTCCGGTCAAGAGCCCGATTGCAGCTCCGGAAGTTGGCAGTGCGTCCCCGTCGGCACCGGCGGCCCAGGCGGCTCCGGCGGCTGCGACAGCACCCCGGTCTGCTCCTGCACCGCAACCTGCGTGGACGGCCAGTGGGAATGCGACGACGCGCCGTCGTGCGGCTGGTCGCAGGCTGAGTGCATGACCGGCCCCTGGGGCGAACCCTACTGGGGTTGCCCGGATGATGGTGGGGGCGATGGTGGCGGTGGTGGCGACTGCTACGACGGCTGCTTCAATCCATACTGCGATCCGAGTTGTTGCGGGTACGGCGACGGGCCGTGCGACGAGTAAGACGACGGAGGAGATTCCCCATGAGAACCCACCTTTCCGGCGTTGCGATTGGCTGCATGATGGCGTGCATGGCCCGCGGCGCAAACGACCCGAATGCAGTTTTCATGCACGTCCCCGTTCCGACGGACCAGTCCGCGGCCGCCAGCGGCAACGTGGACGCCAACCTCCGCATGGGGTTCCGGCACGCCTACGGTATTGGCACAGCGCAAGACAGCGCAAAATCGCTGCAATACTTCACCGCAGCCCATAGTGCGCAGAACTCACCCCCGTCCGCCGCTGCCTGGTTGGGCTACGCTATGGCTGCTTCACCCGCTACACAGAGCCAGGGAAGCGCCCTGATCGAGCAGGCCGCGGGCACGGGCGACCCGGTCGGGATTACGTTTCTGGGCTACCTATACAAGGATGGCATTGGGCATCCGAAGGACCTGCAGAAGGCCGAGCAGCTCTTCTCTCAGGTGGGCCCGAAGTTTGCGCTTGCGCAAGGCCTTCTCGGCGACGCTTACTCGGCGGAGACGCCGCCGCGCTATGCCCTGGCCGTTCCCGCCTACATGACCGCCGCCCTGATGGGCGACAGCGGGTGCGCGCTCCGGCTGGGGACAATGTACCTGAAGGGGCTAGGCGTCGTCCGTGACCGGGCCAAGGCGGCCCAGTGGATTGCCAGGAGCGCCGAGAGCGGCCACCAGGTCGCGATCTTCCAGAGAGGCCTCCTGTATATGAGAGGCGTTGGCGTGCCGAAGAGCGAACACTTGGCCGCGGAGGACTTTGCGCGGGCGGCGAACACCGGGTTCATTCCGGCGGAGGCTCAACTGGGGTGGTGCTACGCGAACGGAATTGGAGTGAAGAAGGACGTGAACCAGGCGATCCAGTGGCTGTCCCTGGCTGCGCCGAAGACGCCTGCTGCGGCGGCGCTGTTGGCGAAGTTGCGAGGGGGGCATTGACGGTCACGGGAGGTTTTGGGGCGCGCAATAGCGCCGTTGACGGCTGCCACGTCGACAGCAACCTGCCATCTCGGCCCGTTCGGTTCAGCCGTGCTGTTTACAGCCTCCGCAGCCGGGATGTCTATTGCCCGAGTCGTGTCAACGGAGGTGGGGAATCGATTTGTTTAGCACTCATAGGCCCGTTCTGAGAGAAAGTAGGTAAATATCATGATGCACTTCAAAGAGTATCGAGTGAGTCTGCGCGCCGCAGTCTTAATCTTCGTTGCCGGCTCGGCTGCGGCTGGGGATTTGTCGTCGTTTGTTTCAGTTCGGACCGAATACGATGCCCCTCGACACGCGGCATCCGTGTACATCACCAATATTGGAAGGAAGGCTATTGTTGCAGGCACGGTGGTCGCCAGGTTTGGCTGTCCGGGAGGAACGGACGTAACGCAGCGGATGAGCTTCGACCTTCTTTCAAGCACCGGCTTGGAGAGCAAGTTCCCGGCGGTTGTTAGCACTGCCGAAGCCCATTTTGGGTCCTTGAAACCGGAAGGCGACGTGTTTAAAATGCTCTTCACTAATCCGCCAACAGATCAATGTCCCGGAGCGACGTCGATGACGGCCGCGGCCTCTGCACTTGTCTTTCTGGATAATTCCTCAGCCGGGGATTCCGACGATATAGACAGGCAGTTTGAGACTTGGCGGGATGAGAGTATCACACTTGACGCGTGGAACAAGAGAGCCGGGGAGCTACTGGTGCCCGGAGCGCGTGTCGGCGCCTTGAAGCAGCTATCGTTGGAGGTCAAAGACCATGCTGCCCGCCACCTAAGCACCGAACCAAGGGTGCGTTTTGCAACTCCAGCCAACGACGAAGAGGCTCGGACCAGGAACAACAGCGTTCTCGAACAGGTATCGAGAATGGCCGATGGGGCCTGCGATGCCGTGGAACGTCACGCGATTTCGGAGGCTGACGCCGTGGCCCAACTTCGGGATGTGTTACGCATCAGGACAGAAGTAACCGCAGCACACGCCTACAGAGGCTTGAAGAATGAGAAGGAGGGGAGCAAATGATATTTCGAAATCCACACTTGAACGCGGCTATTATCGTTGGGATTTGCCTGCTTACTCCGTATTCAGTATACGCTGGCAAAACCTGCACTGGCGGTATTAGTGCGAACTGTGGTCCTGTCCCGCAGATTACCTGCAACATCCCAATCGTTCCAGTGGCGGTGACAGTGGTCTGCAGACCATCATGCGCCGCCAACGGTGTGACACCTAATCCTAATACTCAGTTGAACCTCTCAGGTAACATGTATTGCGGCACAGGACAAGGAGGGGTGATTTATGTTCCCACTTGTCCCCCGACGCCTACATACGACTTGAAAGTCGATGGAGCGACTTCGAATGCGACAATGACGATTACTCTGCAGTCGTATTTCCCTCTTGAGATCTGCATACCTTCAAGCGCTACTTCACAGGTTGTTTCTTGTAGCGGCGTCTGTATCTGCAGCAGGTAGAACTATACCGGATTGTCGACCACTTGGTTGTCGCTTCGACGCGTTGGTCACTGAAACGACTGTGCGAAATCGCTGCGGTACTTCACTGCAGCCTAGAATTCGACAAACGGCTCTGAGCGGGAATTCGACGGGCCCTGCATTTCAGGCTGCTTTCCTGAAGACCACGAATTCGGTCTTGAGAGCCGCCATTCGCTGCGCCTTCGGCAGTACATAACGGAGGTTATTGTAGCCGCGCCCGATACCGCAGGCCGTACGCCACCGCCCGTTTCACGACGGTTTCCACGCTATTCCAGTTCAGTCCGTATTGGCGGGCCGTCCCCTGCCAACTCAACTTGCGGGCCAAGCGGGCCACGGCGTTGAACAAGGACGTGGTCACCCCTGCCCGAGGCTCGGCCCACGGAAACTCCTCCACCCGCACCCCGCGCCTGGGGCACTCCACCCGGCGCGGGAATTAGCGCAGCGTCAAGGTCGACTTGCGCATGGGCAGGTCGCGCCATTCCCGCCCCTTTCGGATGCCGTGAACCTGCAGACATCGGCGCCGCCAGACCCCGCAGCGCAAGAGCCGTCGTCCCAGGCGGTCGATGGAGACCGTCATCTGGACATCCTGCTCCTCCACCCTGGTTGCCTTGTGAGCATTCATTCGAAGCTGCTCTCTGAAAAATGTCGCGATGATCACCTTGAATCAGACCCTATCGTTGTTGGGCCTGAAGAACACGACAACCAGATCGGTTAGAGGTGCTCATCCAACCACGACCCGCACGCAACTTCCTGCATCTGCGGCGCTTCGGATTCAATTACACTTTTGGGACAGGAACCCATAAATTGCTGTTGCCTCTGCGCGCGGAACGCGTGGATTGGGGGGGCGGTGCGGGCTGCTTTGCCGGGTCGCCTTGGACGGCAAATTCCCCGTCGTCAGTCCGGCGCAGCCTCCGAGAGACAGCCTTAGTTGTTCGCAGCTTCTGAACGAGAGTTCCTGCGGCAGAACCGAATCGCGCGTCCACGGGTCTGCCCGGCGGCACCTGCTACTTGATCCTTACCCCGATCGCGCGGCCGCGAGGGATGTCGAGCAGGGGCAGTATCCCGCCGATATCTGCCGCGGCTTCGAACATCTCCTCGTCGTCTACCTTTACCTGGTAGGTGTGACGCGGCTCCAGTCCGACAACGAAGACCGCCTGCTCATCGGCGAGCATCACCTCAAACTTGCGCGTGCTGTGGCCGAAGCAGACGACCGCCTCCTGAAGGCCGAGGGGCGGCGCCGTGGTGCGCGGGTCAAGCACGCTTGCGCGGCCGTCGCGGAAGACCTGCATCACGCCATCGAAGAGGCCGAACCAGAGGGCTGAATCGTCCCACGTGGAGCGAATGAAGAGGTGGCCGAAGTCGGGATTGTAATAGACCAGCGGCACGTGATAGTAGCTGAGGCCGGGCTGGTAGGGGTTCGCCCAGAGGAACTCGTAGGGGATGCCGAAGCTGCCGCGCATCAGAAACAGGTCGTGAGTGAGCCAGCCTTGCAGCACCTGGCTGGAGGCGGCGTTGGTGTCGTAGGCCACCATGGCGAGTTCGGCCGCGCGCGAGAGGGCCGCCTGGCGTAGGTCGGGATCGGCGAGGCACGGGGTGGCGCCGATGTAGTAATCGTTCTCGGGCGCGGGGTAGTAGCTCATCAGGTGCTCGATGGGGAAATCCTTGAAGAACGCGGGGCAGGCGTCGCGGAGCTCGACGTTGGTGTTGTCGCGCAGGGCGTGAAGGATTTCATAGAGGGCGTAGGCATCGGCGCGGGGCACCACGGAGCGTCCGGCCTTGAGCGCCGGAGCCATGCGGCCCAGCCACCAGGAGCGGACCACGCGTTCCAGCTCGCGGCCGGGCGCTTATTTCGATGCGCGATCATGGTCCGGGTGTGCCGGATAGCGCGATCGAGAAGATCTTCCAGCCGTTTTTCCGGGTGGACGGTGCCAGGCACATGGACACGGGCGGCCTGGGCCTGGGCCTGAGTATTGCGCTGCGGGCCGTGAACCTGCATCACGGGCAGATTCGCGCGGAGAACGCGGGGCCGGGGTTGCGCGTGAGGTTCGAGCTTCCGGCGGCCGAAGCTGTTTTAGCCTGACCCTGATCGGGCGGCCGCGAGGGCGTCAGCTCGAAGCGAATGCGCCGGCGATTGCCTTGTGGTCCGCATCGCCGCCCGCTCCGTGCCAGACCCGGATCACCTTTCCGGCCTTGGACACCAGAAGGAGCGTCGGTGTGCCCTGGACCTTCAGCCCGCTCAATGGCACCTCAGGGACCGAGGTAACATTGAGCCCCTCCTTCGCCTTGAACTTCTCGACTTCCTCGCTGGCATCCGGGAAAACGGCAACCAGCCGGCGCGATGGCGCTTTCGCGGCGTCGCGGGCGAGCGAGGCCGCCAGCTCGCGATAGAACGGCACACTCATCTGGCAGTACTTACAGTGGGTGCTCAACACAAGCACCAGAGTTCGCTCGGATTGGGAGTAATCGACTCCTGGGATCGCGGGCGCGGACACACCCGGATGGTACGGGGAAGCCGAAGCGGCATTACCTTTCTTTGCCGGTTGCGGGTTCCTCCTGGCAAACCAGTCGGAGGCCAGAGTGGCCGCCACGGTTACGGAGGCGATGATTAGTGCGATGTTGGTCGCGGCGTCCAGCCATGCACGATACGGTTTTGGCATATAAGGTACCGAGATACTCCTTCCTCTCAATTACGGGATCTTCGCCCGCCCCTCTGCGCCACCTTGGAGGCTCTCAGTAGTTGCGGGACAGGGGCACACTTTCAATCGTTGAGGCTAACAGGAACTTATGGCGAGGTCAATCGCTTTTTGGAAGAAAGCCCGGGATGTTATGACCGGCAGTTCCGCTTGTCGGAGAGCAATGGCGCCGACTCCGAAGGTATCGGTAAGTCCCCTAGGGGATCCCCCCTATTGCGTCGGACCGGCCAGTAGTTTACACTCCTTACTTGTTCTTGATGCAGCCGCTTGCTCCCGGCTAGCGGCCCGGCAAAGCGCTGGCCCGATGGTTGGGCATGTAATGATTGAGGCAGGCTTATGAGACTTCGTATTCTGGCCGTTCTGATTTTCGCCGGCGTTGCCCTTCACATGAATAGGAGCACCCTCCGGGCGCAGAACTCCTGCCCCAACTGCCAGTGCAGCATAACCTGCGACGACAGCGGGAACTGCACGTGCGATCCTCCGCCCAGTTGCAGTTGCACGTCATCCTGCGACGGCAACGGGAACTGGCAATGCGACCCCCCACCGAGCTGCAATTCCGGTCAAGAGCCCGATTGCAGCTCCGGAAGTTGGCAGTGCGGCCCCGTCGGCACCGGCGGCCCCGGCGGCTCCGGCGGCTGCGACAGCACCCCGGTCTGCTCCTGCACCGCAACCTGCGTGGACGGCCAGTGGGAATGCGACGACGCGCCGTGGTGCGGCTGGTCGCAGGCTGAGTGCATGACTGGCCCCTGGGGCGAACCCTACTGGGGTTGCCCGGATGATGGTGGGGGCGATGGTGGCGGTGGTGGCGACTGCTACGACGGCTGTTTCAATCCCTACTGCGATCCGAGTTGTTGCGGATACGGCGACGGGCCCTGCGACGAGTAAGACGACGGAGGAGATTCCCCATGAGAACCCACCTTTCCGGCGTTGCGATTGGCTGCATGATGGCGTGCATGGCCCGCGGCGCAAACGACCCGAATGCAGTTTTCATGCACGTCCCCGTGCCGACGGACCAGTCCGCGGCCGCCAGCGGCAACGTGGACGCCAACCTCCGCATGGGGTTCCGGCACGCCTACGGTATTGGCACAGCGCAAGACAGCGCAAAATCGCTGCAATACTTCACCGCAGCCCATAGTGCGCAGAACTCACCCCCGTCCGCCGCTGCCTGGTTGGGCTACGCTATGGCTGCTTCACCCGCTACACAGAGCCAGGGAAGCGCCCTGATCGAACAGGCCGCGGGCACGGGCGACCCCGTCGGGATTGCGTTTCTTGGGTACCTTTACAAGGATGGCATTGGGCATCCGAAGGACCTGCAGAAGGCCGAGCAGCTCTTCTCTCAGGTGGGCCCGAAGTTTGCGCTTGCGCAAGGCCTTCTCGGCGACGCTTACTCGGCGGAGACGCCGCCGCGCTATGCCCTGGCCGTTCCCGCCTACATGACCGCCGCCCTGATGGGCGACAGCGGGTGCGCGCTCCGGCTGGGGACAATGTACCTGAAGGGGCTAGGCGTCGTCCGTGACCGGGCCAAGGCGGCCCAGTGGATTGCCAGGAGCGCCGAGAGCGGCCACCAGGTCGCGATCTTCCAGAGAGGCCTCCTGTATATGAGAGGCGTTGGCGTGCCGAAGAGCGAACACTTGGCCGCGGAGGACTTTGCGCGGGCGGCGAACACCGGGTTCATTCCGGCGGAGGCTCAACTGGGGTGGTGCTACGCGAACGGAATTGGAGTGAAGAAGGACGTGAACCAGGCGATCCAGTGGCTGTCCCTGGCTGCGCCGAAGACGCCGGCTGCGGCGGCGCTGTTGGCGAAGTTGCGAGGGGGGCATTGAGGCCATCGCGGCACAGCGGAAACGCATTGACGCAATTCATGAGCCGCGCTAAGGTTTCGGCGCGACCTATGTTCGGTGTGGGGGAGGGCCCCAGCCAAGATGAGTGTTTCGATATGATCTGGACCAAGAAGTGTCGGCTATCGTGAAGGGGGTGACTACAGAAAGAAAGGGAAACTCCTGCAATTGGGCTTGACATCAACAAGGCGCACTAATACAATACTCCAGAATACGAAAGTCTGATATACCCAAGATTGGTAGCATCACTAGGATCAGTTGATGAATCCTAATGATCTCTACGCCACTTAGTGGGATTGTTGCCTGCTCTTCCCGGGGGAGACCGCGGGTCTAGAATCAGGTGGAAGCGTTAGGTGCCTGTCAACAAAGGACCGGGCAGACGAACATATTGACCGGAGGAATCAACAAGGAAAGGCCCATATGAACTACAAACGAGCCATGGCGTGGGGCGTCCTGATCGTCACGACGACCCTTGCGCGCGGGGAGGTGAGTCAATCATCGCCGGATGCGTTGATTGGTATCGCGGGCGTGGCGTTATCGTCGCCGCGCCCGGACATGCTCCTGGCCAACATTGTACTGAAGAACACTTCTGGCCAAATCATCACTGGCTATACCGTCTCGGTTTCGCTGGAGTATTCAGACGGGAAAGTCCTGTCACGTTCCGTCACAACGGACTCGGCTTGGACACTGTGCTTCGGGCGGCTGGGCGTGGCTGACACGCGCGGTGAGCGATTTGACGCTGGAACTGTCAGGCACGAGTCGATTGGCTTTCCACCAGACCCGCTTCCCGGTGCTAAGCCGACGGTTCGGGCCGCCGAGGTGAAAATGGCGGCATTGGGTGACAGGTCCATTTACGGCGCATCGAGTGAGGTGGAGCATCTTCGCGGTATTAGATTGGCGGATGCCCTGAGAACTGGGGAGATCCTCGGTGCGCTGGTGGCGCTTCAAAACGCTTCCGATCCTTCCGCTGAGCTCACGCGCATGACTGAACAGAGAAGGAGTGCCTCGACGAGCGATCCGGCCGCAAGAAGGTCGGCTGGGGCTAGTGCGGATCTGCTGGAGAAAATGCTGAGGCCGATTGTGGCGTCCCGTCGGGATGCGGCAGCGCTGCAGCAGTACTATCAAGCCCGGCGCGACGTCCTGATCGAGCACTCCAACCTGATCGAAAAATCCGGGAGAGAGGTGGGAAGATGAACTCTGTTCGTGTAGCGACTCTTGCTAGCCTGCTGCTCACCGCAGCAAGCGTTACTTGTGCTCAATGCCGCCCACCCGCCACGCAGTTATGTTGTCACGCTTTCTGGGACTACGAAGTCACAGGGAGTGGATATTATCATCAAGCGCAAAATGAGACGTGCGCTTCTCTAACTGGAACCTTGTACAACGCGGTCGGTTGGGCTAACGCCAACGTCGAGATTGCGAATTGCAAGGACGCCGCCAACAATGTTTGTACAGCAGGAAACACCGTGAATCAGGCATCAGGGATAGGGCAAGGCGCCTGCTTCTTAGGGAAGGACTTGGGTCCGGCGTTGGTTAACTTTACGGCTTGCGAGGGTGTGCCTTATTGCGCGCAGTTGTACGTGCAGGACTACACGCTTTGGCTTTACAGTGTGCCAGCGCCAGGCAACACCCACACGTACGGGGCAGTCTCGTGCGATCATGTGTGCGAGCAGTAGGTCGTCCGCTAACTGTCAACCAAACCCGGCGGAGCTCCGCAGCGACGGGAGCGAGCAAATTACCGTCGGCCCTTTGACCAACGCGGCCCCGCCCGATAATGTGCATCTGATCGGTTGGCGCATCGGCTTCGGACTCCTAGGGGGCTTCCACGGCCGCTCCACCACCAGGTTCGGCTCCTTCATGACTGCTAATCTTGGCGGCCTGCGCGCCCGACTCAGCACCTGATGCGGCGGCGGGCAACGTGACGCCTGGGCGACTGGTTGTTGAGCCGATCAATGGCTTGGCGAACCGCCTGCTGGTGATCGCGTCCGCACAACCGCGTAAGGACGGCATTGGGCATGCGAAGGACCTGCAGAAGGCCGAGCAACTCCTCGCTCAAGTGGGCACGAAGTTCGCGCTTTCGCAAGGCCTTCTCGGCGACGCATACTCGGCGGAGACGCCGCCGCGCTATGACATGGCCGTGGTCGCCTACATGATGGCCGCCGTGATGGGTGACAGCGGGAGCGCGTTGCAGCTTGGGACAATGTACCTGACGGGGAGGGGCGTCGTCCGTGACCGCGCGAAGGCGGCCCAGTGGATTGCCAGGAGCGCCGAGAGCGGCCACCAGGTGGCGATGTTCCAGAGAGGGCTCCTGTATATGAGGGGCGTCGGAGTGCCGAAGAGCGAGCACCTGGCCGCGGAGGACTTTGCTCGGGCGGCGAACAACGGGTTCATTCCGGCGGAGGCTCAACTGGGGTGGTGCTACGCGAACGGAATTGGAGTGAAGAAGGATGTGAACCAGGCGATAACATGGCTGTCGCTGGCGGCGCCGAAGACGTCGGCCGCGGCGGCGTTGTTGGCGAAGTTGCGAGGCGGGCATTGAGGGAATGTCCGCGGATGAGGATCCCAGTTTCTTGGTTGGCACGGCTGAGACAGTTTGGTTCGGGACGAAACAGGAGGCGAGGCTAAGGTAAGGACTCTTCGTTTGACCGTACCGGTCGCGCTTGTTTGCGCGGTTGGACTAGTCGCGGGCCACTACGTTCGCCTGCGAATTGCCGTGGCGCAGCAGTGCGCTGGCGAGACTTGTACGCCGTTATGCAACGTATTCGACGGCGATCCGGCCGGCAAAGAGCAAAGCCACACATGTCAACATTGGGATACATGTAGTTGCGCGAACGGCAACGACAGTCGCCCAAACCCCAGGTGGTGCCGGATGGTGCCAGGATGACAAGAATTGCTATTGCATTGCCGGCTCCTGTTTGCGATCGGGCTACGTTCGAATGGCCTCGGCTGCGGGCACAGAGCGACAGGCGCCACGCAGGCGTGGAGGGCATGATAGTGGCTTTGGGGCGCATCGAGAAGGGAGAGATGACGTGAAGGAAAGCAGACAAATCCGTGGAGAGCGGTGGCACGCGAGCATAACGGGGCCTGCCGTCATGGTATGTGTAATATGCGCTTTACTGGCGGGCCTGGGAGGGTACTTTAAGGCACAGGCCCAAACTTGCAATCCACAGTGGTCCTATGGCAACAATATTCGTTGTATGGAAGGAGGCGGTTGTGCACAGCTATGTGGGACCACTTATATGATTTGCGTCACAGTACCACCTGAATTATGCACAGCTCCGGTGTTCCGAGCGCCGGTTTCGCTCGGCTGATGCCGCCCGTAGTTGAGTGAGTCAGTTCGGTTTTTGCTGTTGCATCGCCCTCCTGAGAGTCCGTTCTCGCCAAACCCCGCGCCGAAGTCTCTTACTTCGTTGCGCTTGTCGGCCGCGCATAATTTTCTATGCACACCAGCCGAAGGGCCTGCGGGGGCGTGCAATCAGCGCAATGCCGGCAGCATGACCGGCGCGTAGCCTGCTCCGCGCGGCGCGATCTTTCGCAGGCGGTCCATCAGTCGCTCGAACACGCCCTTCTCCTCGTAGTGATCGCTGTAGCTCACCCCGGTGCGCCCGGCGTGGCGCCAGATCTTGGCGGCCACGAACAGGAAGCGCAGTCGCGCGGTCGCCAGCGTCGTGTGTTGTAGCGCCGTGGCGTCGGCCTGCGGTTCGCGGTTGAACAGCATCAGCCAGCAGTTCAGGTTGTAGGCCAGCATCGCCAACTGGAAATGATTCCCGTTCACATCGAAGCGGCCTGAGGGGTGCGCCGCCAGTCCGGCATCGTTGTTCGCCTCCTTGATCAGGTTTTCCGCGCCGCCGCGCTGGTTGTAAAACCAGACCACGAAGTAGATGGGATCGCCGAAGTCGGTCACGAAGACCCGGTACTTGTACTGGCTGGTCTCGAACAACTGGTACTGCTCGGTCTTCTCCGCCTCGACCTCCTCACGCGTTTTTTCATAGCGCAGAGCCACGAACCGGTATTTCTTCTTCCACCCGTCCGGCTGATAGCTGAATTCACACTCCCACCTGGCATCCGTCTTCTTCGACGGCTTCCACTCGGCTTGGCGTAGCAACTCGACCAGTCGCGACGTCTTGCGTGCTGAGATCACGAACCGGGCAGTGCATTCTTCGTAAGCCTCGACTGCTTGCCGGCAGTAGAACCCGGAATCGGCCCGGCCGTAAATCTGCTTCACGCACGGCGGCAGCGCCGCGCACACATCCCGAATGTGATCGCCTATCTGTTTGCCGGTGGGCCGATCGCCGTTGCGCAATTCCCCCCAGATATACTCCCGCGTCTCGTGGATGAACGTCAGCATCGGTTGGTAGCTCTTCTTGCCTTTGTTCTTGGGGTTGTAGCTCTTGCGTCCGCCCATCTGTTGGCCATACAGCGTGTGCACGGTCGTGTCGGTGTCGATGGTGACGACCGCCAGTTTCACATTGGCCGCCGCCCAGACTCGTTCGCGCATGATTCGCATAATGGTCAGAATCTGCCGGGAGACATTGAGGTGCAGCGCGTTCACGAATCTCCAGAAGGTGGATTGCACCGGCAGCTTGGTGACTTTGAGAATGCCCGTCAGAATCGGGTCGCGAGCGATGAAGCGCAACTGGTTCAGGCGCGGGAAACCGATGTAGAGCCCCAACACGATTCCCAACACGAACCGGTACAGGTCCAGGGCACGGGGAATGCGCTTCGAGGTCACCGTCTGTTCCACCAGGGTCTGGAAGTCGAGTTTTTCCAGCATGGTGATCACCGGCAGCAGTCCGCCGTAGGGAGTCAGATTCTTCCCATTGAAGTCGTAGGGCGTGGAAGCATTGATTTTATTGGGTTCCGATGAGACCCTGGCCGGGCCTTGTTTTACGGGGGTTTTATCGCTATCCTTTTTTCTGTCGGTAACCATTTGGGTGACCTCCTTGGGGTCGGTTTTGCGAAGCGCCAATTTCGCAAACTTCTGTTTTACCCCGATCTTTACGGGGTCCCCAAATGGTACACTACGCTTCCGCCCTCATACCGCATGCCGCAGGGGCGCATAGCTCAGGTACCATGTAAGCTGACTATCAACCACGATTGCGAGTCGACCCAATATCAACAGCATTCAACCAGAGTCGCATGTTTGTTTGGCGGGTGCTTGAATCCGTTCGACGGGAACTGCGATAGTTCTCATTGCTACTATTGACTTGTACGCGCGTGTTTCGGTTAAGCGTTCGGGAACAGGAGTATGACATGAAAGACCAGGAATGGCTAAGGAGCCGCTTGCGGGGATCGTTACGGATTCTAGTCGCCGCGGTTGTAGCCGCTTCGGCGTACTTCGGGGGACAGGGTCTATTTACGAAGGTCCACGCCCAAAACCAGGCTGAGTGCGCAGCCCTACACGATCGAGAAGTCCAGCTTCCTTGTTGGCGCGGCCGGGAAGGAGACGATAACAGCTCTGTCCGTCGTAACACGTCGACGGGATGGGGCTCTTCACACGATATCAACCAGGTTCACAGGCAATGGCACTACCTTCGTCGCCCGGCGTGTGGACTTTCCAGACGGCTTTACGGGCATGATCATAGACGCGACGCGGACGAAGTCGACGGGGCAAAGGAGCGAGGAGCAGGTCGCGTTCGAGAAGGCGCGGCTGCTGCGCCCCTCGGCTCAGTGCGCATATGCGGGGGAGACTATTGACGGCCGGGAACCGCTGGCTGGACACATGGCCATTCGCATTGTTGTCCCGCAAGAGAGGGATGAACTGACCCGCTATGTCGATTGGAGGCTACCCGAGCTTGGCTGTGAGTCCGTGCAGACGTTCATCCAGAAGAGGTCAACTCTTTCGGAACCCTGGGCCACGACGGCTGGTGAGCGTTTGAGCCACGTTTCTACTTACGCTGCAGATGAGACGGTGTTCAGCGACTGGGTTGACTACGAGGAGCTGAGGCCGTCGGATCACAAACGGAGATATATCGAGCGCCAGGGAGTATCCGCGAGCGCTTGCCCACGCTGCTATGCGGATGATCCGTCCGCCGACGAAGAATATGCACGCGCGAGGGTACGGCTCAAGCGGTAGCCGCGAAGGGATAAATCGGCGTCGTCGGTGCAGTGGGAAGACGTCGCCGGGGAGATTCTATGCCGATATCGAGTACCGCCATCGCAAGGCTCAGATTAGTGGTGGCCGTTGTGGCGGGGTTCATAGGCAGCACCGTGGCAATGGACCTTTTGCACTGGAGTTTGCAGGGACAAGGAGTGAGCAGATTCACCAGCCTGATTGGTCTTGGCGTCGTAATTCTTTGTGGTCTGGCGGCGTACGGTGGGGTGCGGTATGGGCCTTCGGCCGGGCCCATGACCGCTGGAGCATTCGCGATTCTCGGCGCCGCTGCTGTCCTGCTCAGGGCCGCTCCTTTTGGGCCCCCTCTGTGCGGGTTCGCAGCGGTCGGCTTGGCAAGCGTCCTTTTGCTGTCCAAGAAGAGGAGGCGAGAACTGGCGGCGCTTTTTGCTGCCGTTCTAGTGGCTGTGCTTTGGTTTGGCCTTGCGACATATGTGTCTGGGATGTTCATTAGGTGCGACGCCCACCACCGATGGGTTTGTGCTCTTGAGGGGACGGTGTTGTTCGCAGGTTTTACCGTCGCACAGGTTATGAGTTGGACGGTAATTCGACAGGCGTTCGTTGGGAGTGACGTAACCAGAGACTTCTGAGAGTGCGGTTGGGGGTATTTCCCGCGAGACCTGGCCGGTTGATCATGTTCGGTGACCGCCCTTGCCCAGGAGCCAGTGCGACGTCGGAGGGAATTTGGCGGCAGACCGGCTTCCGGGGAATTAATGACGGTGATGCGGATCATGATTGCGTCTCCGATCTGCAAAGAAGGAACGAATTCCAGCAGGAACGAGCTTGGTTCAGAAGCGACTGGTCGTTGAGTCGATCAATGGCTTGGCGAACCGCCTGCTGATCGAATCTGCGAGGCGGCGCAACTCCTGACTTCGGCGGCGGCCAAAGGGGGGAACGATCCGAATGGAGTCGTCCAGCATGGTTCGGTATCGGCTGACCAGCAGTCGGCTGCCGCCGGCAGTGTGGATGCCAATCTTCGGATGGGGTGCCGGCACGCGAACGGCGTGGCGTTCCGAGGGACAGTGCGAGATCGCTGAGGTACTTCACGGCGGCCTATAATGCGAAGACCTCGCCCGCTGGGGCGGCTGCCTGGCTGGGAAACGCGACGGTTGCGTCGGCGGCCACGCTGAGCCGGGGATGCTCCCAGATCGAGACGGCGGCGAGCGCAGGCGACCCCGTTGGGGTTACGTTTCTGGGCTACCTATACAAGGAAGGTATTGGGCATCCGAAGGACCTGCAGAAGGCCGAGCAGCTCTTCTCTCAGGTGGGCACGAAGTTCGCGCTCTCGCAGGGTCTTCTCGGCGACGCGTACTCGGCGGAGACACCGCCGCGCTATGACATGGCTGCGATCTCCTACATGGTGGCCGCTGTGATGGGCGACAGCGGCTGCGCGCTCCGGCTTGGGACAATGTACCTGAGGGGGCGGGGAGTCGTCCGCGATCGGGCGAAGGCGGCCCAGTGGATTGCCAGGAGCGCCGAAAGCGGCCACCTGGTGGCGATTTTCCGGAGAGGGCTCCTGTATATGAGGGGCGTCGGTGTGCCGAAGAGCGAGCACTTGGCCGCGGAGGACTTTGCGCGGGCGGCGAACACCGGGTTCATTCCGGCCGAGGCCCAACTGGGGTGGTGCTACGCGAATGGGATTGGGGTGAAGAAGGACGTGAACCAGGCGATCAAGTGGCTGTCGCTGGCGGCGCCGAAGACGTCGGCCGCGGCGGCGTTGTTGGCGAAGTTGCGAGGGGGGCATTGAGGATGGGCGGGCTGGGTCGGAATCGTGTCGTTCCGGGGGCTTGCCTGGATGGTGGAATTTGTTCGAGGATCCGCTGTGGCCTTGGACGTGAACATGCCCTGATCTCAAGCCAACACGATTCTGCGTGGAATTGCTCTTGACGGCGGACCCGCAGTGGGGAAACTGCGGAGATCCCATGGAGGCGACGAACAGATGTTAACTCGATACCGCAGATCTTGCACCGCTGCGCTGGTCTTACTGACCACGGGCGGCCAGTTTGCCTCGCGCTTGGCCGCGCAGGATCTTCTGCGCGGCTGGACAATGAACCAGCGGACAGGCGCTCTTGTTCTTGCGAAGCTTCGCGAGGACGGGCTAAGCACCACGCTGACACTAAGGAACGCCTCAGATAAGCCGATAACGGCCATAGCCACTTCATCGCCGCCAGGCGTCGACACGTACCACCACTATTACGATTACTTGGATTCAGGTTCGGCTGGACTTGGGCCCGGGGCTACCTACAACCTGAGAATCGGCCCCGAAGAAGCATCTCTCAACACTCACCGGGTGCTGAACGTCGATGCCGTCATCTTCGCCGACGGGCGCGCAGAAGGATCGCAGTCGGACATCGACTTCATGAACGCGATGCGACTCGGCCGGGTGATCGAGACGGAGCGTATCAGGAGCAAACTGGCCCGGCCGGATGCGCAGTACCTGGACGTGGACAGCCTCGCCGAAGGCATTGGCGTGTTGCCGGAGTCTCCCGAGGATGCTCTTGCCTCGTTGAGCGATGTCAGCCTTCCGGGCCTCTCGGTGGCCGATTTTCCGCCCAACGGTGGCGTGGACTCGCTGCGCGCCTTCCTCGGTGGTGTCCGGAATGCCAGGCAAGAGGCCCTGTGGAAGGTGGAAGAAATTCGAGGGCTGCCCGCCAGAACGCCCTCGGGTCCTGGAGTACGATCACAGGCCACTTCTATCATGGCGTTGAGGCAGGATTACGAAGCGAAGAGCGGCGTGTATCGGGGGCTCGGGCAGAACGCCTTAGGGAGGCTGACGAAGTGAAGACGATTAATGTGATGTCATCTATCGTCGGCAGGGTGCCGATAGGCGTGATGACTCTCGTGCTCCTGCGGGCGAGTGCCGCTTGCGCTGCGAGTTGTACGCCAATATCCGTCACCACGTGCTGCGAGTACGACAGCAACCCGTGCCCGCAGACCAACTCCAATAGCTCATTTGATGGTGTCTGCGATAACCCCATCGTCAAGATGATGACTTATCAGGTTACTTTCCCGGATGCCGCTTCTCCATCGCAGACCCTGATAGGCACGGGCGCGGCCGCAAATCCGGGAGACTGTGTTGGGGTTAGCGACGCTGGTTCTGTGTCGCATCATAATTACAACGCTTACTGGCCCCAGTTCTACGCACCGCAGACCGGAGATGGCTACGCGCTTCTCTCGGAAGCGGATTATGATGTGGAATGCGCCTCCTACTCGTGGTGCTCCATGCAGATGCACACTGGGCAGAACTATTGCTCCTCAATTCGTGCGACGCTCTCCTCCCCCAACAACACCTATGTCAAGCATACGTGTAGCAAGTGTGGGAAGTAGTTGCGCCGGAGGGAGGGTCATGGCAGCACAGGGCCGGCGCTCCGAAGGAACGCCTTGCCTTACCCGCTGGCCTGGCGCAGCTGGCTAGGCGCAGCTTGACCCCAGCCGCCCGGTCACGTATCCTGGCGGACGTGGAGGCCCGATGGATGATACTAGCGAAGCGAAGGGTACCGCGGAAACTCTGAAGCCAGCAGTGCAGAAGCTGGCAATCATATGGGTCTGGTCGGTCTTGTGCGTGTCCGGTGCCGAGTTGTTGTACCGCAGCGGAAGCGGACTTCTGTTGTTGCCTAGCGGAGTTCGGTTCGGGACCGGCAGCGTGGTCGACGCGCTGCAGGCGATAGCGTTTGTCGTTTCCGTTCTGGTGCTGCTTGCCATGCTGGTTTCGATGTGCTACCTGTACCAGTTTCTCAGCCGCTGTCTACTGCCTCTGCTCTTCCAAGATGTGGGTCCGGCAAGCGCTGACGCGGGACCGCGCGCCTTGCGTAGGGCCTTCGCGGCCTTCCTTTGCGCCCTTGCGGTGGAAGTGGCTGGATGCGCCTCTGGCGTACTGGTGAGACTGTATCTTGGGGTTCGCTGACCGTGTGGCGTGGCTGGCTTGCCTGGCGGCTCGCGGACCTTAACCCGACCGGCTCGGCTCAAGCGGATGGCGGCCATTTGGCCGGAGGCGAGTCCATGGCAGGGCAAGGGCGCTTGGTGCCGCACCAAGTGAGGCCACCATCTGACCGTGAGCGGAGCGGCGCCAGGGGTGCGTTCTGTGCGCCCTGATCGAGCAGGCCGCGGGCGACCCCGTTGGGGTTACGTTTCTGGGCTACCTGTATAAGGATGGCATCGGGCGGGCGAAGGACCTGCGGAAAGCCGAGCAGCTCTTCTCTCAGGTGGGCACGAAGTTCGCGCTTTCGCAAGGCCTTCTCGGCGACGCGTATTCGGCGGAGACGCCGCCCCGCTATGGCATGGCCGTTACAGCCTACATGAAAGCCGCCATGATGGGCGACAGCGGGTGCGCCCTCCGGCTTGGGACAATGTACCTGAGGGGGCAGGGAGTCGTCCGTGATCGCGCGAAGGCGGCCCAGTGGATTGCCAGGAGCGCCGAGAGCGGCCACCAGGTGGCGATCTTCCACCTGAGCTATGCGCCCCTGCGGCATGCGGTATGAGGGCGGAAGCGTAGTGTACCATTTGGGGACCCCGTAAAGATCGGGGTAAAACAGAAGTTTGCGAAATTGGCGCTTCGCAAAACCGACCCCAAGGAGGTCACCCAAATGGTTACCGACAGAAAAAAGGATAGCGATAAAACCCCCGTAAAACAAGGCCCGGCCAGGGTCTCATCGGAACCCAATAAAATCAATGCTTCCACGCCCTACGACTTCAATGGGAAGAATCTGACTCCCTACGGCGGACTGCTGCCGGTGATCACCATGCTGGAAAAACTCGACTTCCAGACCCTGGTGGAACAGACGGTGACCTCGAAGCGCATTCCCCGTGCCCTGGACCTGTACCGGTTCGTGTTGGGAATCGTGTTGGGGCTCTACATCGGTTTCCCGCGCCTGAACCAGTTGCGCTTCATCGCTCGCGACCCGATTCTGACGGGCATTCTCAAAGTCACCAAGCTGCCGGTGCAATCCACCTTCTGGAGATTCGTGAACGCGCTGCACCTCAATGTCTCCCGGCAGATTCTGACCATTATGCGAATCATGCGCGAACGAGTCTGGGCGGCGGCCAATGTGAAACTGGCGGTCGTCACCATCGACACCGACACGACCGTGCACACGCTGTATGGCCAACAGATGGGCGGACGCAAGAGCTACAACCCCAAGAACAAAGGCAAGAAGAGCTACCAACCGATGCTGACGTTCATCCACGAGACGCGGGAGTATATCTGGGGGGAATTGCGCAACGGCGATCGGCCCACCGGCAAACAGATAGGCGATCACATTCGGGATGTGTGCGCGGCGCTGCCGCCGTGCGTGAAGCAGATTTACGGCCGGGCCGATTCCGGGTTCTACTGCCGGCAAGCAGTCGAGGCTTACGAAGAATGCACTGCCCGGTTCGTGATCTCAGCACGCAAGACGTCGCGACTGGTCGAGTTGCTACGCCAAGCCGAGTGGAAGCCGTCGAAGAAGACGGATGCCAGGTGGGAGTGTGAATTCAGCTATCAGCCGGACGGGTGGAAGAAGAAATACCGGTTCGTGGCTCTGCGCTATGAAAAAACGCGTGAGGAGGTCGAGGCGGAGAAGACCGAGCAGTACCAGTTGTTCGAGACCAGCCAGTACAAGTACCGGGTCTTCGTGACCGACTTCGGCGATCCCATCTACTTCGTGGTCTGGTTTTACAACCAGCGCGGCGGCGCGGAAAACCTGATCAAGGAGGCGAACAACGATGCCGGACTGGCGGCGCACCCCTCAGGCCGCTTCGATGTGAACGGGAATCATTTCCAGTTGGCGATGCTGGCCTACAACCTGAACTGCTGGCTGATGCTGTTCAACCGCGAACCGCAGGCCGACGCCACGGCGCTACAACACACGACGCTGGCGACCGCGCGACTGCGCTTCCTGTTCGTGGCCGCCAAGATCTGGCGCCACGCCGGGCGCACCGGGGTGAGCTACAGCGATCACTACGAGGAGAAGGGCGTGTTCGAGCGACTGATGGACCGCCTGCGAAAGATCGCGCCGCGCGGAGCAGGCTACGCGCCGGTCATGCTGCCGGCATTGCGCTGATTGCACGCCCCCGCAGGCCCTTCGGCTGGTGTGCATAGAAAATTATGCGCGGCCGACAAGCGCAACGAAGTAAGAGACTTCGGCGCGGGGTTTGGCGAGAACGGACTCTCAGGAGGGCGATGCAACAGCAAAAACCGAACTGACTCACTCAACTACGGGCGGCATCAGCCGAGCGAAACCGGCGCTCGGAACACCGGAGCTGTGCATAATTCAGGTTCCAGAGAGGCCTCCTGTACATGAGAGGTGTTGGCGTGCCGAAGAGCGAGCACCTGGCCGTGGCGGACTTTGCGCGGGCGGCGAACACCGGGTTCGTTCCGGCCGAGGCCCAACTGGGGTGGTGCTACGCGAAGGGGATTGGGGTGAAGAAGGACGTGAACCAGGCGATCAAATGGTTGTCGCTGGCGGCACCGAAGACGCCGGATGCGGCGGCGCTGTTGGCGAAGTTGCGAGGCGGGCATTGAGGATCATGCCGGCAAGTGCGGATTTTGGAAGAGGCATTGACGTAACGATTGCGCTAGATGCCTGCCCGCCAGGGCTCCCTGACTGTGCGGCGGCTAGCCGGGAGCGAATATGAACAACTATGTGAGAACGAGGTGGATGGCGGCATTCTGCGCCTTTCTCGGCGCGGCGGTGTGCTTGCCGGGCGCCGGGGCATCGGATGCCACTGGCAGGTTCGTGCGCGTGGTGTCGGTGACAAGCGAGAGAGTTGGCCAGTCCCTGCGCGTCACGGTCCAATTGGCGAACACCTCGAAGCAGGTGATTACGGGATTTACGCTTGTGGCAACGGTGACTTATGGGAATGGGCAGCAGGAGCAGGGTGCAGTTACCACCGACATGGCTTGGGTACTTATCAACGAGAAGATGGGCTACCCACCGCCGGATGAGGTGTTTGGCCCTGGACAGGTCAAGGCGTCGTCGATCGACGTTCCGATCGATGCCAGCATGGATAGTCCGCCCGGCGTTTCGCCAACTCCGCGAATCTCGGCCGTTGTGACGATGGTGGCATTCGCCGACAAGACTGCCGCGGGGTCAGAGGCGGCCATCGCGGCCCTCATGAGGATGCGAGCGCAAGAAGCGGACGAGGCCGGCGACCTAGTTGCCGATCTCGCCGCGCTTCGCGGAGTGCCGGACACCCGAGCCGCGTACAGCGATCTGCTGGCGAAAGCACGGAGTAATAGGGAGGCAGCCAACGCCGGAAAGGGGAACCGGCTTCTTGCCGAGCATCGTTTGTCCGCGCTGCAGTTGTACGCTTCACCGGCCTTAGAGCACCCGGAATCTCTACCCCGGATGATCATAGCCTGGCAGATGCGGAATGACTTGCTTAGGGAGCACTCATCCCTGCGCCGGATTGAGGTTGGCGAGGAAAAGCGGGAGGATGAACGATGAGGGCGCCATGGAATCCCGCCTGTCTCGCGCTGCTAATCCTGATCGGAATGGGGATGTGCAGGCTGGGGCCCAGCAGACTTGCGCATACAGCAATGTTCAAACCTTTGCCACGACTGAATCGTCCTGTCCGCTCGGCACCGGCGGTTCGGGCGTGCCGTTTACCGCCACCTTTTCCGGGTTCTATTTCTGTCCGGTTCGCGTCGACGGTAGCGTTGTGTCGCAGGCCCATCTGTTCAACCAGTCTGTGAGTGCTAGCGGCTATTGCAACTACGTTGGAGGGCGGTGGCCGCCCTACGTCACTATCCAAAACTGCCTATCAGGGAGTACTGCCTCCAAGTGGTGCAATGCTGCAGTCGTGCAGGACATGGGCGCCGCTTGGCTCGACCCGTTGTTTCCTTGGCCCAAAGACTACAGGGAGATCGCCGTGATGGAGTGCGTGCCCTATTGTATCGCCGGAACTTGTCAGTAACTTCAAGACACTTGCCCGGATAGAATACTGTTGCTCCCGCTCGCTCGGCGACCGCGTGGAGGGGGGCAATACAGGCTGCTTTGTGGGGTCATGTCGGATGACGAATCCTCCGCTGTCAGTTCGGCGGAGCCTCCGAGAGACATCCTGAGTTGTCCGCGGCTTCAGAACGAGCGCCCCTGCGGCAGAAGCGGAACGCGCATCCGCGGGTCCGCGCGGCGACGCTTGGCTACTTGATTCTCACCCCAATCGCGCGGCCGCGGGGGATGTCGAGCAGGGGCAGGATACCGCCGATATCGGCGGCGGCTTCGAACATCTCCTCGTCGTCCACCTCCACCTGATAAGTGCGGCGCGGCTCCAGTCCGACCACGAATACCGCTTGCTCATCGGCGAGCGTTACCTCAAACTTCCGCGTGCTGTGGCCGAAGCAGACGACCGCTTCTTGCATGCCGAGGGGCGGGGCGGTAGTGCGCGGGTCGAGCACGGTGGCGCGGCCGTCGCGGAAGACCTGCGTGACGCCATCGAAGAGGCCGAACCAGAGGGCCGAATCGTCCCAGGTAGAGCGGATGAAGAGGCGGCCGAAATCGGGATTGTAGTAGACCAGCGGCACGTGGTAGTAGCTGAGGCCGGGCTGGTAGGGGTTGGCCCAGAGGAACTCGTAGGGGATGCCGAAGCTGGAGCGCATCAGGAAGAGGTCGTGGGTGAGCCAGCCTTGCAACACTTGACTGGAAGCGGCGTTGGTGTCGTAGGCTACCATGGCGAGTTCGGCGGCGCGGGATAGAGCGGCCTGGCGGAGGTCGGGTTCGGAGAGGCGGGGCGTGGCGCCGATGTAGTAATCGTTCTCGGGAGCGGGATAGAGGGCGGGGTAGTAGCTCATCAGGTGCTCGATGGGGAAATCCTTGAAGAACGCGGGGCAGGCTTCGCGCAGATCGACGTTGGTGTTGTCGCGGAGGGCGTGGAGGATTTCGTAGAGGGCGTAGGCGTCGGCGCGGGGCACCACGGAGCGCCCGGCTTTGAGCGCGGGAGCCATGCGGCCGAGCCACCAGGAGCGGACCACGCGTTCCAGTTCGCGGCCGGGCACGAGCGGCACGTGATCGTAGAGGGCCACGGCGGCGAGCACGCGGGCGCGGACGGTGGGGATGGTTTCGGCGGCGGAGGGCGGCGCGGCGATGGCGGATTGAAGGCGGGCGGCCAGGTCCTTGCGCTGCGATTCGGTCATCAGGTCCTGACACCAGTCGAAGACCAGCGCGAGTTGGCGGAGGTCGCGGCCATCGGCGAGGGCCCAGCGGAGGGCGCGGCGTCCACTGGCCTCGTCGCCGGAGATCTGGTAGTAGAGGGCGGCGGCGAAGCCGGGTTCGGGGATGCCGCCATCGCCGGGGGCGGCGGCGCCGGGCATGACGGTTTCGAACTGGCGCCAGCGCTGGGAGGTGCGCTCGCGCTCGCGGCGCAGGAGCTTGAGGCGGTCGGGGCGGAGGAAGAGGCGGGGATGCTCGGTGAAGACTGCCACGGGATCGTCGGGGGACTGCGCACCCAGGAGGACCAGGGGCGCCAGAGCAAGACAGGTAAGACTAGCCCTCATCAGAATCGATTGTGTCATAGGGACACAGGGCCCTGCCGAAGGGGCCACACCTAGAACCCGAATTATGTCGAGAAAATACTTGCAATTAAAGCACTTAGGCATATTGACAGGTGGTTGTCGGATTGCTATTTATGAAGTGAATTGGCGAAGTAAGTTTCAGACCCGCCCTCTGCGGCAACACTCAGGCGGGAAGAGTGAGGCAACGAGACAGTACGCTTGCGGGAGCGCCTGCCGAGGTAGTTTCGCTCACGCTTCCATTCTTGGCGGTTGCGGCAGAGGGGTTTTTTGGAAAAACGGTTTCGACGATCTCTCCGTGGGATCAAAGGTAGCGGTAGTTGTCCGGGGTTTCTGGAAGGGAAATTTAGGACGCGGACCTGACCAGGGATGGACGCAAGCAGATTTGTAGCCGGATAGCCCGACGCCGATTCCAGCCCAACATGGGCGAGCCGCATCGGATCGAGAGTCCCAGAAGGTCTGGGGACGCTCGCCGATGCGGTTTTTCCGTTTAAGGGGGGCGCATCGCCCGGGACGTGGGCCAAAAGCATAATCGCTCGCAAAGGCGCCAAGCCGCAAAGAACGCGGGAGGGCGTTGTCGGCGCCTACGCGCACGCGGGCGGGCAATCGGCGCCATCGGGGTCCGAATCCCAATCGGGGGCTGGTGCGGATGGGGTGAGAGGAGCGGCTTGGTGGGTGGCGAGGATGCGTTCGAGTAGCGGAGGAATCTCGTAGACTGCGGCGTTGCGAGTGGCCAGCGCGCGGGCGCGGTAGCGAGGGTAGCGTTCGGGATCGAGCAGTTTTTCGACGGCGGCGGGGATTTCGCGGAAGCCGCCGACGGCCACGCCCACCTCTTGCTCCTCCACCCAGCCGGCGTTGTAGCGCTCGTGGGCCAGGGTCCAGGCGTTGCGCTCGACGATCACGGGAAGCCCCTTGGCCAGCGCTTCGCTGATGCAGCCGGGGCCGGGCTTGCCGATGAAGAAGTCGGCGAGTTCCATGTAGCGCGGAATGTCGCGCGTAAAGCCCTCGATGAACATGGGGATACGGGGCTTGACTGCGCGCAACTCCTCGGCCGCGCGGTGGTTCCTGCCGCAGAGCAGGATCAACTGGACGTTGGTGCGGGCGCGGTTGAGTACGCGGGCGATCTTCACCATCTCCATGGAGCCTTCGCCGCCGAAGAGCACCAGGCCGGTGGGGCGGTCGGGATGGAGCCCGAGGCGCTCGCGCTCGCGGGCGCGGTCGGGGTTGACGGTGGAGTAGAACCTGGGGTGGAGGATCATGCCGGAGGCGCGCAGGACATGCGAGGCGGGGATGCCGGCGCGGAGGGCCTGCGTGGCGGCGTGGCCGCTGCCGCAGATGACGTACTGGTCCTGGCGTTCGATCCAGAAGTGCGGCGGGTAATCGGCGATATCGGTGAGGATGGTGACGTAGGGCGTGCCCGGCCAGACGCGGTCGAGGGACTGCTTGAGGGAGCGGTTGTAATGGGGGATCAGGGAGACCACCATATCGGGGCGGTATTCGCTCCACTGGCGGCCAAGCACCTTGACCTGGGCGGAGTGAGACAGGCGGATGAGCAGGTGCATGAAGCGAATCAGCGGCGCCGAGCCGAACGTCCAACCGCGGCGCAGCATGATGTTGTAGACCTCCTGGAAGGGGATGCCGGTGGACTTGCGGACGAAGTCGATGGAATCGAGCATTTCCTGAATGGAGAGCAGGCGCACGTCCCAGGGGAGGCGCTGCGCGGCGATGACCTCGCACAAGGCGTTGGCGGCGGCGCGGTGGCCGCCTCCGGAATCGATATAGACGATGGCCACTTTTGGTTTCATCGGGGCCTTTCGGATTTGGCGACGGCTCGGCGTTGGGCTTCTAGCACCACGGCAAGCTGGGAACGGGCGGTGGCGGCGGAAGGAGCGTTGCCTTCGGGAGGCTGGGCGAGATAGGCGCGGAGGTAGTCTTCGGCGCGGGACAGATCGAGGCCCGAAGCTAACAGGCGCAGGGCGGCGCGGTGGAACGGGGTGAGATCGTCGGGCACGGCGCGGGCGGCGGCATCCAGGATGGCGTCCAGTTCGGCCCACTGCGCGCGGGCGGCGAAGATGTCCGCGAGGATGGCGTAGGCGTCGACGCGGCCAGCGTCGAGAGAGAGCGCGGCGGCGGCTGGATTGCGAGCGTCGTCGAACCTCGGAGGTGCGGCACTGAGGAGAGCCTCGGCGAGGGCCACGCGGGCGCGGTAACTGGGAGGCTCTGTATCCGCGGCGCGGCGCAGGAGCGCTTCGGTATCGGCGGGTTGCTTGCGCCAGGCGGCGAGACGGGCCTGCGCCAAAAGGCCAGAGACGGGGTCGAGGGCGAGCAGGCGGGCGGCGGTTTCGGTGGCGCGGCGGGAGTCGCCGCCGGCGATTCCGGGTGCGAGCAAGTAGAACTCCATGAGGTCGCGCTCCGCCTGGGTGTCGCGCGGGTCGAGGGCGAGGGCGCGATCAATTTCGGAGCGGAAGCGGTGGGCGAGCAGGGCCTGCTGAATCAGATTGGAGTGCTGGGCCATTACACCGAGGCATTCGGCAAGTTGGCGATGGTATTTGGCGGTGTTGCCGTCCAGGGAGACGGCTTTTTCGGCGAGGGGAAGGGGGGATTCGCGGTCGCCGAAAGCGTTGCGCACCTGGGAGAGTAGGTAGTTCGCAAGCGGGTCGGCGGGGGCCTGGGCGAGGCGCGCTTCGACGAGGGCGCGGGCGCGTTTCCAGTGGCCGGCTTCGATGAGGCGCTCGGGCTCGGTTTGAGCCGTAAGAGCGCCGCGGAAAAGCAGCGCCGCGATGGCAAGGCGGACTGTGGACGCGCGTAGCATGTAAGCGGCGCCGTGCCGGGGCCGGTGGTCCGATTATGCGAGACCGGGGTTACACCGCGATTACAGAGAGCTTACGGAATGAAGTGGAGGGAAGTTCCGGGGGGCGGACGGGCGGCGAGTGCAGGATGGCACAGACCGTCGCGACGCCCCGAAAACCGACATCGATGGCCAGGGCGCCTGTTCGATGGGTGAAACGATTGGCGGTGCGGCTGGCCAACCGGTTCCGATTTGCGGCGGCTGCCGGACGTTTTGTCCGTGACCGTGCGCGCCCGCGTACCGGCATCGAATCGCGGCGCTCTATCCTCCAATGCGCGGCGCGATCAAGACGCAGCCAATGGGGGCTTGCCAGCGGTTGTCGGAAATGGGCAGATTGAAGCCTCGGAAGCCTGGGAGCGCCGGATTGTCCGGTGTTGGGCCGGGACTGGTATGAGGCGGATCTCAGGCAGTTGAAGCGAGAGTAAGAACTCTAGCCACATACTTCCGCGGCGCCGGGATTCACGCCGGGGGAAAAGCAGCCTGCAACAGCGGAACCCCGAGGCGGTGGCGGGGTTGTCGCAGTTGTGCGAGTTGGGGGTGTCTTCCTCTAACAGCGCGAGCGATTTTTTCTCCGGGCCGTAGCAGGTGTTACGGGTGTTGCAGGTGAAAAATCGAGAGTTGGACTGTGCACGGCGCGCGGGAAATCGGCGCGTCCTTCCGGAGTGGATGCCGCCCGCGGGCGCCGAGGTGGCGACTCGCGTGAGGGAATCGCGTTTGAAACCGATGCAACAGAGGTTGATGCAACAGTGCGGGCGCAGCAGCTTCCGCCCGGCCCGGAGACCTGGCGGCTGTTTGGGCGCGCGCCGGTGAGTTCGAATCTCGCCAGGCCGGCCAGACCATGGCGGCAGAGCCCAGGACCCAAATCGTCCAAGAGCCGCCCACCACAGGCGACTAGTTCTTCCGGAAGACGCTGAACTGCAGGTCGATATTCGCATCGGGTCTCAGTAGGAGGGCAACGTGTTCGGGAGCAACCTGAAAGGAACGCACGAGATGATAGTCTCGCTTTAGCCAGCTCTCGATCCGATCGGCCTCGAATTTTCTGACCACAATATAGGTAGGCCGCAATCCTTCGAGGACCCCGGGAAGATCGCGCTTATCGGGATGTGCCCGGATGTAGTTTACAACGGTCCGGCTGCATAGGCCGGGGTAATCGTAGACGCGTCGCTGGGCATAATACCCGATATAACCAAGACATTCCGTCCCCACGGTATCGTTGGGTCCCATTACCTGTTTCAGGAACAAGCCGACTTGTTTGCGTCCGCCGTTCTCAACATATACCTGGATGTTCCGTTCGGCTTGGAAGGTCTTCGGGAGTATTGCACCGAGGCTGGTAATGTAGGCCGCGGCTATGCAAACAAGAACGCGCCGCCTGATAGGTTCGTTCCGGATAGCCCGGCAGCAATAATCAAGACCGTATGCGGTTGCGAGGATCGATATGGAAGCGACCGGGACAACGTACCAGCCAAAAACAACTCGCACCGATGCAATGAAGTATGCGAGATACGCCGCGGAGAATACGAACAGTGGCAGCGCCGAGGTGTCGCGCTTTCGCAGCGCAACTACAAATCCGATAGCCATGGCTAACAGAGCTAGCCGCGAGATTATGTAGTGATCGTATAGGGGATCAAATTCCGTTCCGTTTCCGCCCCATACCGGTCCCAAGGTACAGAAGGCCGTCGTGGTTTTCCAAATTAAGAGCCGGGCCAACTTGCCGATCGCCAAGGGAGACAAACCAGCGAGTGGCGAACCATATCCCAGACCCTTGGCGATAATCGTGTTTGGAACTGGGCTGCCGTAGTACAGCGTCGCGAACGTCACCCATGGAAGGTAGACTGCCAGGAGGCCCGCGATGGCGCGCGGCAGCCTGGTTCGCACCTGGGGCCGCAGGCACTCAAACCCAAGTACGATTGCCACGAGAAGGGCTGCGTCGGGTCGCGCCAACATGCATAGCCCGAGGGAGCAACCCGTGCGAAACGAGCAGCCTTTCAGGTGAAGGTAGAATGCGAGCAGATAGCAAGTCACCACCACCTGGGTTTCCATTCCGGCCATGCCCCAAAGAATCTGGTGATGCTCAATTGCCAGGAATGCGCCGACCATCCAGCGAAGCGGGGGTGCCAGGCCCAATCTAGATGCGATCGCGATGCCCAACCAAACCGAAGCGGCACCCAGCAGGGCCGACACGATCCGGATCAATGTCAGACCGAATCCTGGAGATAGCAGGTCTCCGGCGAGGGGAATCAGTACGCTGAGGGGACTGGTGAAGCCATGTAGCGGCCGCCCGTCTTCCTGTACGTGCGTCAACCCCAGCCCGCGGGCGGCGTTTTCCGAGTGCTGAACCGTGATCAGCGCGTCTTCCCATGTCCGGCCGGTGTATCCCCAAAAAAAGAGCCGCAGGGCGACTGCGAGCACCATCAATCCAACAACGAAGATCCGATTGGTCCGCGGCGGCTTTGAGTCCACCCGTTCCGAGCAATAGCCGTCTGCGCCTCGGCGGTCACCCCAAAAGCGGCCATAGAGGGTCACTTCAAAACCGGCCAACGGACCGCAGCCAGGACCTGACGTTGTTGTACCGCGTCGGTGGCCGCCGCGGCAAGAAGTTTTTGATTTGTGTGGCTGAGCCTTGGCATTCCGGCTATACTGGCTTCGCCTGGGCGGAGGATAGTGGCAACGCAGGGATGCGACCCGAGCGCCGACCCAGGTGCCGGAATGGCGGGGCGGCGTCCAGCCGCCCCGGAAGTTAGCCATTCTGGCGCAAAAGCGCTAAATCCCAGGGGTTTGGGGACAGAGTCCCCAACTCGATCGATCAGGGGCTCCTCCTTTTTGATTTCGGTACCCGGCCAACTCCGCGCCAAAGTCGGTGGTCACCGCGTTGGCCGGTTTTGCGCAAGCGGGCGGGCATGGGCTCCGCCGGGCGGCTGTAGCCGCGTCGCGTCCCGGCACGCTCACTGCGCACCACTAGCCGCCGCCACCGCCGTCTTGGTGCGCCAGCTTCGCGGGCCGCACTTGAGCACGTGGCCGTGATGAAGAATGCGGTCGAGCATGGCGGTGACCGCCGCCACGTCACCCAGCAGTTTGCCCCAGTCTTCGACTGGCCGATTTGAAGTCAACAAGGTACTCGCGCGCTCATAGCGACGCATGACAATCTCCAGCAGATCCTCGGCCGCGGTGAGCGGCAGCTTGCGCATTCCGAAGTCGTCAATGATGAGCAGCGGCACGGTGGCCAGCGTCTCCATGAACTGCTTGCGCGTGCCATCCACGACGGCTTCCGACAGATCGTCGAGCAACACATGGGTCTCGCGATAGAGCACGCGGTAGCCCTGCTGGATAGCTGCTTGACCGATGGCTTGCGCCAAGTGGCTCTTGCCAGTGCCACCCGGGCCAAGAAACAATGCGTCTTCGCGCTTGCCGATGAAGGCGCACGTGGCCAGGTCGAAGACCAGGCTGCGATTCATCTTCGGATTGAAGTTGAAGTCGAAGTGGTCGAGCGTCTTCTGCGGATCGCGGAAGGCGGCCTGTTTGCGCCGCCTCTCCAGCAGGCGGTCGCCGCGCCGGGTCAGCTCGTCGGCGACCAGGCACGAGATCAGATCGATCGGCGCCATGGCCTCGGCCTGCGCTTGGTGCAAGCGCGTTTCCAGCACGGTGGCGATGCCGCCCAGCCGCAGTTGTCGTAGAGCGTGTTGTAGTTCGATGAGGTTCACGGTTTACTCTCCTTTGGTTTTGTTTTCGATGAGGTCCCGATATTCGGCCAGTTGGCGGATCAGCGGATCGACTTGGTGCAGGCTCAGCGGCAGTTGCGGCTGGCGCTCCAGGTAGCGGCGCACGAAGCGGTACTCATAGGAGCCTACTTCCAGCGCGGCGGCGCAGGCATCGTCGACGCTGGCAACGCCGTATTTCTTGGCCAACGACAACACACCCAGAATGCGGCGCACCGCCGTCTCACCTTGCTCTCGGTGCATGCCGCGGCAGAGCGCGCCGATCTGCTCGCCGGCGAAGTCGGCGCGGCACAGCAGTTGCTGCGTGCCCAGCGGCGTATGCTTAGGGCGGTCCTGGTCTTGGATGCGGTGGCCGCCGCGCGCCTGGCGCAGGTGCTCGCGCAATAGCTGGCCGGTGCTGGGGTTCAGCAGGCGTACATGCCGGAGATCCCACTGCACACTGACGCGGCGGCCGATCCAGCCCGGCGGCGCGCCGTAGTAGGCAGCTTCGACTTCCACACAGCCGTCCAGGTGCACGGTGCGTTCACCGTATTGGTAATAGCGAAAGGGCTCGACGGGCAGCGGCAGCAAGGCCGGGCGCTCCTCGGCGAACATGGCCGCAACCTGCCGCTTGGTGGTGCCGTGGATGCGCGTATCGGCCCAGCGTGCTTCCCAATGGTCCAGGTAGGCCTGCGCCTCCTGGGGGCTTTCGAAACGCATGCCCTTCAACGGTGTCTTCTGCGCATGGCCCACGCCGCTCTCGACCTTCCCCTTGCGGTCCGGATCCGCCACGCGGCAGGGCATCGCGACCACGCCGTAATGCCGCAGCATGTCGGCGTACACAGGGTTGAGCGTGGGATCGTAGATGTCGGGCTTAAGCACGCCCTCGCCAAGGTTGTCGAGGACTACGACTCGCGTGCAGCCACCCAGTCGCCGGAAGGCCTGCTCATGCAACTCGGCCCAGGTCTGCGTGCTGGATTGGAACACCAGGAGGCGGACCGACTTGCGGCTGTAGCCGAGGGTCAGCACGAAGAGGCGCATGCGGCGGTACTTGCCGCTGTGCGGATCGCGGACCATGGGGCCGGTGCCGTAATCAACTTGGGCTTCCTCACCGACCGCGGTTTCGATCACAGCGCAAGCTTCCTTGGACGGACCGCCGACCAACTTGCGCACGAAGCGCTTGACGCTCTGATAGCCGCCGGTGAAGCCGCGGGTGTCGACCAGATCCTGCCAGATGGCCATGGCGTTGCGGCCGCGGGAGAGTCCCAGCTCGATGGCGTCCCGATGCACCGCGCACGCGCTGGCCGACGGCGGCGGCAGCGCCGGTTTTGCAACCGGATCTACGCCAAAGTCGGTGGTTACCTCTATGGCCGGTTTTGCGGGAGGTGGGTCGACGACGGCCGCGCGGACGGCGTCGGCAGGCGCCGCGCCGGTAGTCACCTGGGCATCGGGACGGGCCTCGTGGGAAGCCACCGGTGCGGCCAACTCCGCGCCAAAGTCGGTGGTCACCCCTATGGCCGGTTTTGCGGGAAGAGGCCCGCCATCGGCGCCAATAGCGTTGGCCGCTTCATTGGCTGGGGTTGCCGACGCACGTCCCCACAAACCTGGTGGTCGTAGCCCGACCCCAGCCTCTCTCAGATAGGTGGCCGCCGTTTCCCGGCGGACGCCCGTGGCCTTCTGAATGCGACGCAGCGACCATCCCAGCCGCCCAAGCGCGATGATTTGTTGTTTCTTTTGCTCGTTCAAGACGTTGCTCACATCGACGCAGGGTAATCGCCCTCGCGCCTGAGTTAACGTCCTGGTTTAGCGGTTTATCGTTGGCCGGTTTTGAAGTGACCCTCTATGGCCGAATTTGGGTGACCCCCGAGGGTCTGCGCAGGTGGCTACATCAAGGGCCATATGTAAGTAATATCACAGTTCGTCCGCTTCTTCCAACGTGGTGGGGCTCTGTGGTTCAGCCAGAGTGCGGGCCCTCGCTTTGCATACGCTCGTGCCCCCCTCGCACATGGGCATCCTCTGCGCGCGGGAAGGTGTGCAAATTGCTCCGGTTTCTCTGGTTGACAGGAAGCTTTTGTTAACGGCACCGAATAAGCCGGTTTCCCTCTGTCAACCCTGCCGAACTTCCTCTGGGGCAGACTGGGGTTGCCCAACGAAACGGAACGAAAAGCACGCCAGCCGTTTCGGCCAAGTGGCGAAGACGATTGCATGGACCATGAAATGTCCTAGCGGAACGGTAGCGACGTACAGCACCAGCCATTGTGCCGATATGGAGGGATTCGACCGGGTCCATGGATCGAAGGGAGCCATCACGGCAGAGCCCGCGCTTTCTTACCTCGGGATACACATGGTGGGACAGATCGGGGAGGAGGGACTGAAAGACATGGAATGGCTCGCAGAGAATTATAAATCCGCAGCGGCCCAGAGCTGAACCTTCTGTGAAGAAAAGTGCGCGTACCGCACCCAAAACGGCGCTTAATTGAAGGAGGAAACGTCGCAGAGGTCCGGGTGGTGAGCGCGGTAGGAATCGAACCTACAACCTAGTGATTAAGAGTCTAGGGACGACGTGTTTTCAAAGACTTGGCATTTTCAGCAACTTACGCCTAAACCTTTTATATGCTATAACTTGCGCGTTTCCATTGCCTCTATCCACTGGGCTTGTTTCTATCGCCGTGACTGACCGCGTGACTGACCGGCGCGTGCCGGGACCGCCGGAAATCGACGGGCCCGACCGGCGCGGTTATGTCGCGCCAACCGGGCCGAGCCTATTGGACCATCTGGGACCGGGGCTGGATCGCGGCCGGCTGCGCCTTGGCTGCCGCCTCGCGATCTTGCTTCTCGTTTCGCTTCTTCCGCGCATCTTCGAACCCCGATTCGAGTCCGTCCACGGCGGTCTGGGTGACCGCGACCGGGACGTGGACGTACCGGCGGGTGGTGCTCAACTGGCTATGGCCCAGCACGCGCTGGATCACGAACGGGTCTGTGCCCAGCGCATGGAGTAAAGTTCCGCAGCTATGCCTCGTATCGTGGACGCGGATGCGCGGGCACTGGGCAGCGTCGCAGAGTTTATGGAACGCTTCCAGCACGTTCCGCGGATGCAGCGGCGCGCCGGTGACGGACACGAACAGATAGCCGGAGTCCCGCCAGGCCTTGGTGGCCACCGCCTCGTCCTGCCGTTGGGCCAAGTGGCGAAGGATGGCGCGATGGATGGTCGCCGTGATGGGCAGCGTGCGCGCCGAGTTGCGCTTGGGCGGCCTCTCGATCCATCGTCCTTCTTCTTGGCCGGGGAGTTTCGACCACTGAATCGACCGACGCACGTGCAGTATCCGGTTGTCGAGGTCGACGTCCTCGGCCTTCAGCCCGGCAGCTTCTCCCTCGCGGAGGCCGAGCGAGAGCATGATCGTGAACATGACGCCCAGCCGGTCGTTCTCGGCCGCCTCGATGAATCGCAGTCCCTGCTCCATCGTGAACGTGGCCGTCTCCTCCGGCACGTAGGTGACCGGCTCGGTTCCAAGCACGGGGTTCCCAGACATACGCTGGAGCTTGACCGCGCGATTGAAACTGCTGCGCAAGATGGCTCGCAGAAGCACGGCGGTGCGTGCGTGCCCGCCGGCCGCGACCACATTGAACTGACGCTGCAAGTCCTCGGGCGCCAGCTTGGTTAACGGCATTTTTGCGATCCGGTCCCCCAGGTGATGCTTCAGAACGCCGTGATAATTGCAGAAGGTCTGGGGTGCCTTGTTCGGCTTTACGAATTCCTTCAGCCAAAGATCGATCCACTCTCTCACGCTGGCCTTGCCGGACACGACAAGCCTATGCCCGTCCTGGGCGGATTTCAACTCCGTCAACTTGCGCCGCGCGTCCCCCTGGGTCGGCGCGATCTTCGTCGCGATCTTCCGCCGGCCATCGGCGCCAGCGAACTGGGCCTGGGCGACCCACTTGCCGTCTTTGCGCTGAAAGATGCTGCCTTCGCCATCAGCGCGCGCTTTTTTTCGCTTTGCCATTCCGCCGCCTCCCGTCCTTTTTCGCTTTGCCGTTCCGCCGCTGCCTCTCTTCCAAAAACCCCCACCAGAAGCGCCGGTAGTGATCGTTGGGTGGCGGTGCGATGATCGCGTTGCCGCCGTCGTGAATCGCGGCGAGCCGCTCGATCAGTTCCTCGCCGATCCTCGTCAACTCCGTGCTCTTGTTTGCGATCTCGATCTCCTCATCGGTGGGGTTCTCGGGGTCCATCGGATCGAACATCCCGCCATTGAGCGAGCACATGCTCAGCACCATCCAACGCCTGTAGTCCTCCGGGAGGTTCTCTTCGAACGCCGAGAGCCATTCATCGGGTGGCAGTTCGACGTCAAGCGCCGCCGCGATATCCCACCAGCCGTGCTGCATCGCGACCTCCGCAATGGTCTGGCGATTCCGCGGGTACGGCATCAGAATGCCGCGCTCCCATCGCGAGACCGTGATCATGCTGACCTCCGGGCCCACCAGATCGGCGAGTCTCGCCTGGCTGACTCCCAGCCTGTCCCGCAAGGTCGAAACTGCCCGCGAGACGTCTTCGCGTCTAAACGACTTCGATGCTTCAGAAATGGTCATGCCACCAATTGTACGCGTCATTAACAGGCAAAGCAAATAGAAAAACACAATCGCGGCGGGCGTACGCGATATTAACGACTTTTTTCTGAAAGAAGATATAGATCCTGACAGAAGCGTATTATACACTCGCTCTATTATGCGATCCAAACAGCCAAAACCGGCTCCGATCAGCCCCGACGTGCTCAAGCAGCGGCTCTACCTGCGCGTCGCGGAATATGCTTCTCTGACGGGCACGCCCGTGCCCACCGTCTATTCCCACATAAGCGCGGGGAGAATCCCCGGTATCGTCCGCATCGGCAACTCCCTCCGAATCCCCGTAAAGTCGCTCCTCGATCTGGCGGCGGGCGATGCCGCGTGAGTGCCCGCCCGCCTCGCCGCGCGGCACGGGCGCGGAGGGCGGCCTGCGCTCGGTGATCACGAGACACCCAGAACTGATGGAGCTGCAGCACGCCCTGATCGCCGAACTCGGGATCATCCTCGCGACTCCGGCCGTCCAGTACCTGCTCGACGTCGTGACCATCGCCCTTGCCACGTGGCATGGGCGGCTCTGCCGCGGCGGCCACCAGGTCGAGATCCTGGGCGACGTCGTCGACCTGTTGATCGGCGCGACTGGCAAGCTCGCTGGCGACCTGCGGGCCGAGTCTCTGGCTGAGGCGCGGGCATGGCGCGACCGCGCTGCGTGCGCGGAGACGGGCCTGTGGGCTGTGCTCGACGCGACCGGCATGTTCCATCGGGCTGCTCGTGCGCACTTCGGCGTGCCGGGCACGCTCCACACCGCCGTCGCGACAGCGCTCGTGTTGCCGCCCGAACTGGGCGGCGCGAAGTGGCAGGCGGCGCGCAGCCCAGTCGGGCTGGTGATCGATGCCGCGCGCCGCCACCACCAGACGGATGACCTGCGCTGCGGCGGGGGCGCCATCCCACGCTCCGACGCACTCGGTCGCGGAACCATGCGCCTCGAGCAGATCGCCGACTTCCCCGGCGAGGCGGTGCTGGCCCGGCGCTTCACCGAGCGGTCGCTCGATGAGTTGATGCGCGCGACCGAGGGTGACGCCGACCTCCACGAGTATCTGGAGTGGCGCCTTCGTCTCAGAGGCAAGCCGGAGGACGTGTGGGCACATCTCGGGTGGACACCGGCGCGCGGCCGGCGCGTCGACCGGCGATTCCGGCGGCTGCGCGCGGTGGTAACCGAGCGCGAGGATCTGCGCGAGAACGTGTTCGAATCCGGCCGGCCTGGGATATCGGGCGCCAGCGCGACCTGGTTCGTGGAGCGGTTTTACTCGGGGCTGGCGGTCTACCAGCACCTTCCGCCAATGCCAAGCCGTTGAAAACAAACACTCTGTCCAAAACGCCGAAAATCGGCCCCTATATAGTAGGGAGCGAAAAATGCCCTTCGAGCTGGCAATCGTCTATCACCGTCGCGGTGGGCGCCCACTGCGCCTGGCGCGGGTGCGTGATCCTCATCTCCTGGGCGCCGTGGCGTCGGCGGCAATCACGGAGGCAGAATGTGACGCGAGCGACCTGGGGCGGCACGACGCCACGCTCGGCGAGCTCCAAATGGAAGAGGTCCGAAAGCTCCGGCGAGTGCTGGAGCCGCTCATCGGGCATGCAGCGCCGATTATGTGAGGCCCAAAAAACGAAGGCGGCGCTCCGGGTGATGCCGAACACGCCGCACGAGGTGAATCGATGTCCGTCTCCACAGTATCACGAAGGCCGCGATCCGTCGATCCCGGATCGCCGCTCGCCGACGCCGTGCGCGAGTCGGTGCGCGGCTATTGCCGCCGCCAGCCGGCCACATCCGCGGCCAGTATCCTGGGCCAGTTCCACGGCGCGCTCGCCCCGTTGGTCCTGGCGGCGCTCGACGATCTCGCCCGAGAGGGGGCGATCACCCTCACGGCGTCGGTCTGCGGCGTCTACGTCGATTGGGCTGCGGATGCCCGTGCGGAGGCTGCGGCATGACCACCCCAATCACCATTCCGGGGGCGGCGACATTCGATTTCTTACGGACGCTGCACCCCGAGGGAGTCGCACCCCACCACCTCCTTATTTGGACGGTGACCGGCGGCGCGAAGCGGAGCCACTGGTTCCCGTCCATCGAAAGCGCGACGACGTTCGCGACGAGTTGCCAGGCCGATGCGATCTACTTCGGCGTGGGCCTCGCACCCAAGGACTTCGGGCCGCACGCGCGATGCAAAGCCGACGAGATCGTCGCACTGCCGGGCGTGGTCTGCGACGTCGACGTGTTCTGCCCCGGAGTCCACGACAAGAAAGGGCTGGCGCCGAATATCGACGAGGCGCTCCGCGTGCTGCCGGAGCGGTTCCCGCCCACGATTGTGTGGGACACCGGGCATGGAATCCAGGCGGTCTGGGCGTTCAAAGAGATCTGGGACTTGACCTGCCAGGACGAACGCGACCGCGCCGCCGCACTCTCCCAGCGCTGGCACAACTACCTGGTGGACGAGGCGAAGCGCGTGGGATATGCCGTCGATCCAGTGCACGATCTCTCTCGCGTCCTGCGGCTGCCTGGAAGCATGAACAAGAAGGTTCAAGCCGATCCCCGGCCAGTGCAGGTTATCAGGAATTCTAACCGGCGGTATGAGCGGTCGGACCTCGAAGAGATACTGGACGCGCTCGGCGTGCCAGAGACCGAGGTGTGCTCCGTCGACGAGGCCGGCCGGATCGAGTATGGAGATCTCCATGTCACGCCGGGTGTGGAACTGGCGCCGGAGTTGCGGCAGCAACTCGACGCCCTGATGGAGAACGACATCGATTTCGCACGAACCTGGCGCCGCGAAGCACGGATGCGGCACGACAACACATGGTCCGGCTTCGCGATGTCCATCGCCGACACGCTGGCGCTCGCTGGCATGCCGGACCAGTCGATCATCGACCTTCTCACCCTGCACCGGCGCGAGCACGGCGACGCCGGAAAGCGGACGCCACAACGACTGTCCTGGTTCACCAAATACACGATCCCGAAGGCACGGAAGTACGCCGCGGATCGGTGCGAGCGGGACCGCAAGCGCGCCGAGCGGGAGGCCAAACGAAAAGACACCGACGACCAAGAAGCGAAGGAGCGCGCGTTGATCGCGGAAGTGTCCACGAGCGACTTGGACGCGCAGAAGAGGCTCGCCGAACTGCTCGAACTGGATGTGCACCGCCTGGTACAGCTCGGCAATGATCTGGAACCCGGTTATCGCCTCGAACTTGCGGATGGCCGGAGCGCGAGCATCCCATCGTTGGCTGCCGTGACGAGCTTCTCGGCCTTCAATCGCTATGTCTGGAGATTCCTTCGGACAGCTTTGCCCTCAACGGCGAGAAAACAGTGGCGCGCCGTCTCCATCGCGTTGGCAAGGCTGATCGCCGTCGAAGACACCGGCCTGGGCGAAGTGGAAGTATTGATCAGCGATCTGGGCGAGTACTTTTCACAGGCGTACGGGACGTTCTTTGAGGATTTCCCCGCGGTCGAATACCCGGGTGGGCCACCCGCCGGGCGGTGCAGCAGCAAGTTCCCACATTCCGGTCTGGTACGCGCCGAGACGGAAGAAGAGTTTGTGGTCGCTCTAGGACTGCTGGGCCTCCCGCGCAAAGCCGACCTCGCAGCGGTCGGCGTGTACTACATCGAGCGGGGTCTGCAATCGGACGTCGGCGGCGAAGTGGCTCGCGCCGTCTTCACAATGCCTCCCCTCTACAACTGGCTGCGGAAGTACAAGGAACGGAAATACGACGCCGAAACTCTGGCGAAGAGGTTGATGCAGGCCGGCTTCCAGTTCAGGCAGACGGCCATGGAGCGCGGAGTGCGGCTGAAGCGGGTTTGGCGAGGCAGGCTCGCCGACGGGGAGGTGGACGACCACGCATTCGTCACGCAAGAGGATCGCGCGGCGTTCGGTGCCGTGGTCCACGAGGCCCCGGTCCAGTGAGGCTCATCGCGTTGGACACCGGTTCTACCCGCCGCGCCCTTCACCGTCGTGAAATGAATTCTCTTCGCGTGTACCATCTGCAGCACGCGATGTACTCCGTTCCAGATGCGAGTATTTTGGGTAATCGTAGCTTAGTCCTGTGTTTTCAGTGGGATGTACCTGGGTAAAACGATGGGTATGCGGTGGGTATGAGTGGGTATTCACAGGGCGACAGCAGAGGAGCGCACCGCCATGAAACGATGTGGCCTGCTTGTATCCATGTGAAAAGAAAGAAAAAGGCATTCCAGCCCGGTGTAGGAGGCAGGGACGCGCAGGTGGTTGGTGCCGGGCAGGAGTACCCGCGGCGTGTGGGTACCGCGTGGGTGCGGGCTGATGGCCCTCGCGTGGACGGCGGGCGTGGATGGCGTCCGATGGGCGCGCCGGGTTTCAGGGACCTGACTTTGACCGGTGCCGGCCGCGGGTGGATAGGCTGCGCACTGTGGGTGACTGGGGGCTTGTTAAGTAGCTTAACTGGACGCCTTAACCGAAGGAGAATCGCATGATCGCCAAGTTGCTTAACCGCCGGTCCGCGCCGCCGCCCCCCGCGCCAGCCTATGGCCGGCCAGCAGGCGCGCCGCCGGGCGACCCGTTTTACGTCGACACGCGGCGCCCGGAGCCGGACGGCGACCGCTGGATACCGCGGCGGCCCTGGTTCAGCCGCCGCCCACCGGACGACGCGGACCGGCGGTGAACCTCAAGGTCGAGTACCCACGGTGGTTACTCGATTGATTCAAAAGGAGAAGCAAATGTTCGGGACGAAGGTAGAAGAAGCGGCGGCGGCAATCGAGAAGCTCGCCGCACGAGAATTGTTGCTCATGCAGCAGCGCCATGCCGCCTGTGTGAAGGCGCGCGCCGCCGAGGTCGCAGCCGGGGACGAGTACCTGGACAACGAAGCCCAGGCAGAACCCGGCCCATCGGTCGCTGCGGTTGTGAAGGCGCAGGCCGAGATCTCGGCGATTGACGGCGGTCTCCGTGCGTGCCGCGCACGCCGGTTGCAGGCGGTCAAAACCAAGCGCCTGGCCGAGGCCGCGGCGCTTCGAAAGCAGGCCGGCGAGTTGCGCGACCAGGCGGCGTCAATCCGGCTGCGCGTCGCTCAAGCCATCACCCTCGTCAATTCGCTGGAGGCAGTCGAGGTCACGGTTTCCCCAGCGCGGGCCGGCGACGTTCCCCTTTCGCAGAAGCTGGAAGCCCGGACCGACGAAATGGAGCGGCGTGCCGCCGGCCTGGAGGGCGACGTACCGAGATCGGGCGTGGTGGACGTCGAGGACGCCACGAATGTGGAGCCGTTGATCGCAGCCGTGTTGCGCCACGAGTCGGATGGGCCGGACGCCGGCGAGATCCTCGCGTGGGCCGAGGCATGCGAGTTCCTGTCGGGGAAACTGTTCGGCGACCACGCGAGGAGGTTCCGCCTCGCGTGGCGCGACGGGGCGATTGACCTTGCCGAGAGCTACACCCAGGTTCCCCAGCTTGTGAAAACCAGCATCGGCACGTTCGGCACCACGCGATTCGAAAGCGGCTCGGACTTGTTCCGCGCGGTGGCGTAATTGTTGCCCGCGCCCGCGGTGAGGGCGCCGGAGGCCGGGCGGATCACGCTCGATGACCTTTTCCGAACGGCTGCGCCGCTTCCCACGCCTCCGAGGCTCACGCCGCCGAGTCGATTGCGGGCCGAGGCTGTCGCCATGTCCTGCCTGGCTGGCGCCGCGGGCGAGCGTGCATTCTGGCCGCTTGCCGGACGCTGCCGTGTCGCCGTTCACGAGGCGGCGCATGCCGTGGCCGACTATTTCATCGGCGCCGACGTCACGAAGGTGTCAATCGTTGCGCCCGATGCGGTGGTCGCCGGATACGTGCTTCACGCCGGGACCGAGTTCCGCGATTCGATCACGATCCCAGGGCGCACGTTCGTTTCCTCGGACGAGCGTCTGGCGCTGCTGATGCTGAGGCTGGGCGCTCCCGACGCCAACTGGAAAATGCTCCGGGCGCTGATGCGGATCGCGAGGCGCCGCGCCGACGATCTGGTTGCGCTGCACAAGCCTGTGATCCAAGCGCTCGCCGACCGTCTGCTGGTGGCCGGAACGCTCGATGGCGGCCAGGCGCGCGCGGCCATCGAGGCGGCGATCCGGGCTCGCGGACTGGCGCGCCTCCGGGAATTGGGCGTCGCTGCACAAGATGCGTAGGGCGCGGGGCGCTGGCGGGTTCCTGTAACCCCCGTTCCAGGGGTTTTCCTCCCCGCCGGCGCCCACCCGGGTCGATTACACACGGTGTGTAATCGACCGATTCGGAGGTTCGAATGACAACCGAGGTTTGCTCGTCCACCGAAGTGGACGAGACCGGGAAGCCCCGCCCCGCGACGATCCCCTCCGGCAAATTCGCTGGCGTGCGGATCGCGTGGCTGGGCCATGACGACTTGCTCTACCTGCGCCGCGAGTTCCGCTACTCGGATCAAGAAGTGCAAGCCGCGGTGATGCACGAGCTGTCGCGCCGCGAGCACGCCGGGCGCGGCGGGCGATTTCTTCTGCGTTGAAAAACTGGAGGTCCCTTACATGTCCGATTTCATCGGCCGCATCGCCGTCCCCACGGTGATCAACTCCGGCCAGACGTTCCCGCTCACCACGCGGTACCCGATTAGCTTCTCCGTCGAGCGCGCGGTCATCGTGCACCGCTTCGGGTCGCTCGACGCCAAGCAGGAGCAGCGGTACTTTGCCGGCATCGGCCCGCGCAAGTTTCAGTTCAAGCACCCGAACTTGAACTGGGCCGAAACCCGGCAGCTCAAGGCGTTCTGGGAGTCGATGCAGGGGCCGTGGCAGGCCTTCACCTACACCGTCCCGAACCCCGATGGCACCACCAGCAGCGTGCTGGTCACCTTCGAGCAGGCGCCGATCTCGTTCGAGTACCTCCGCACCGCCTGCCAGGTCGGGCTGAACTTCATCGAGGTGGTCGACCCCACGGCGGCGCCGTCCTATGCGATCAACTCCACGTGCCTGCGGTTCCCTTCGAGCGGGCTGTCGACCGCGCTGCTTTCCGAGGTCCAGCAGATCGTCCCGCTTATCCACATCCGCGTGCGCGAGTCGGCGGTGCCCGATATCTACATCTCCGACCGGCGCGTCACGGTGGGCGGCCAGCTCTACCTGCCGCGGCTGATCGGTATCGGCGAGCAGGGTTCCGACGTCCTGATCTCGCAGGACATCAAGGGCGCCTCGGACAACGTGCGCTTCACGTTCGGCAACGGCGACCGGGTGATGACCCAGCTCGCCAAGAACACGGATCTGAAGTACGCAGAGATCGACCTGTGCCTCTTTCATGTGAACTCGGGCATCCTGCTGCAGCTCTGGAAGGGCGTAATCCAGAACTTCGTGAGCGATGGCACGCCGGTGTTTCCGGTGACCTGCTCGGACGGGTTCTTCCAGATCATGAACCAGTATCCCGAGCGGCAGATCAGCCGCCAGTGCTGGAAGACCTACGACGACGGGATCAACTGCCCGTGGGCCACCAAGGGCGCAAGCTCGGCCACGGTGACGGCGGCGGGCGGCGATCCGGCGAGCTGCGACTATTACCTCGAATCGGCCAACGGCTGCCAGGTGCATGGCATGTCGCCCTACTTCGGCGGGCACCAGGCCGACCCGCAGGGCGTGATTATCAAAGACGATTCGACCGGGTTCAAGGGCCTCGGCCGCAACACGGTCACCGCGACGTCGATCATCTCGGACACGATCTGGGGTCTGGCGCTGCCGGAGATCTGGTGCAACTCGGGCGGCAACCCGCTCTATGCTTTCATGGCCACGGCGATGATGGTGGGCTACCGCGACGAGTCCACATTCTCGGATTCGTTGGGCATCATCGGCGCCGGGCCGTTGGGCGGGTTTACCCCCACGTGCGTCGTCACCAACGCCGATGGCTTCAAATATGTGGTGGCGCCCATGGTGGACGGTTTCACGCCGCAGGGCTTCGCGGTCGACAAGAATCTGAACGTGACCAAAAGCTCGGCCATCGGCGCGGCCCGCGAGGTGTTCGGCAACGACCCCGCAGTTCCCACGTTCGACTATTTCTCGCTCGGCTCGGGGACGCCCCAGGTCTGGGAGAAGAACGTCTATGCCGCGGGCACGGCGGCGTGCGAGATCCGCATCGTGAAATCCGCGACGATTCAGCCGAGTACGCCCGACCAGCACCAGATGACAGTCCCCATCGATTACGGCATGTGGGGTTGGACCTGGGACCAGTATGGGAACCGGACGGCGGTCAGAGGCCTCATCAATCCGTTCTGGATCGCCGTCAACATGGTCCTCCGTGCGATGGCTCTGTACGGCGACCCTTCGACCGGATCGAACCCCGCCGGCGGCGCGGGCCCGTCGTCGCTGGCGCAGCTCGCCACGTTCGTGCTCTCGTCCCTGGTGGCGGGCGATGGGAGCGGCGCTGCCGAGATTGCCGGGGCGCGGGTCTTGCCGGTCATGGGCGGCGGGACGATCACCTCCTATGCGATGACCACGGCTGGCGCCGCGCTCCGGCAGCCGCAGATCAACCACAATCCCGACGGGAGCTACTCGTTCCAGTGGTACTCGGGAACCGCCAACCCTCCCTACTCGATGGGCACGCTGAACCTGATCTCGATTGCGAACGCGGTGAGCGACGGGTACGTCACGGCGACGACGTCCTCGGTGACCGAGACGCAGTTTCAGTTTCAGGGCGTAATCAGCAGCCAGAAGCCATTCCGCGACTGGCTCGCCGAGGTGCTCAACTGCTGCCTGGGCTTCTATACCTGGGAGTTCGGCCAACTGAAACTGGGCTGCCGCATCAACGCCAGCGCCGCCGACGCTTACACGCTGGGAAACGCGTTGTTCCAAAGCCTGCGCCTCTCTCCGATCCAGGCCGGTTTCGAGCACCTGGTGCTCTCCTTCGCCGACGTCGCCTATCAGTATCAGGCCAACACCGCCGAGTATTGCGACAAGAGCCACGCGGCGTACTATGGCCGCGCCGGGTCTCCGCTCACCACGCAGATGCACTCGGTGGGCTGCTCGTCGCTCAGCCAGGCGTTGCGGATCGCCGCGACGCGGACGCGCGAGGAGTTGGGCGGCGTGACACCGATGGAGTGGCGCAACGCCTGCACCGCCTCTTGGCAGACCACGCTCCTGGGCCTCGGCAACGAGGTCGGCCAGGTCGTCTCGATGACGCACCCGGACATCCCAGGCTCGCAGGGCACGTGCAACGTCTCCGGCGCCACCGCGATCTGGGTAAGCGGCGACGCGTGGACTTACGCCGGCACGGCGGAAGGCGACACCGAGCTGATCGACAAGGTCATCCTTATTGGCGGCGCGCAGGTGAGCATCACTGCGGTCGCGAGCGACGGGTCGACGATCACGACGTCGCCCGCGCCGCCGACCGGGACGGGCCTCGCCTTCGAGGTCATCACGATGTGCTTCCGGGTTCAGCGCTGGAGCTTGAAGAAGGACTGGTCGGTGCAGATCGAGGGGCAGACCGTCACGGCGTCGATGTACGACCTGGACGTCGGGCCCAAGCCCATGGACGTGGTGCCCGGACCGCTGCCCTCGCTGTTCTACCCGATCCCGCTCGGGCCGGCGTGGGCGCCCTACCAGGTGCAGGCGGCATCCAACGATGCACTGTTCCCCGGCGAGTGGACTTTCGACACCAATCAGTCGTTCGATCAGATGGCCGACGGAAGCATGCTGGCGAGCCTCTTGGCGACTGGGAAAATGCCGGTGAACGAGTTCAGCGCGACCGGCGCAGGTGCGCCCAAAATCGGATCGATCTCCCAGTTCTCGACGGGCGGGTCGCTTCCGGCCAATGTGACGCTGCGCGTGGCCATCTGCGCCATCGACTCGAGCGGGCTTCCTTCTGCGCCGTCGAATATCGCCATCGTGGGGACCTCGGCGTCGGGAACCGACACCTTCACGCTGGAAGATATCGTCTGGCCGCCGGTGGCCGGCCTGGCGTCCTATGTGCTGTTCGTGGCGACACAGGACGACCTGATTTGCGCGCAGGCCTCCGGCGCGCTCACGGCGGGCGCGGGCAACACCTACACACCCGGCTCGATCACGTTTGCAGGACCATTGGCGCGTTCCACCTGGGCGTTGCCCTCGCCCTATGTCGCCAAGGTGCGGTTGAAGGCGAAACTGGAGATGCATGGCGGGATCGTCGGCGGTCCCGTGGACGGCGTCTCGGCGGGCACCATCGTGGCCAGCTACCTGGCGGCGCCGCCGCCGGTCGGCAACCCGGCTTGGACGCCGGTCGGCCGCATCCTCTCGATCATCGGCAGGCCCGAGGACGCCACGCCCTTTTGGAGCGGCACGGTAACGTCCTGGAACCAGTCGACGGGCGCGCTGGGCGTGACGCCGGACCCCAATGGCATCGTGAAGGCGGGCGACTGCTGGGTGCTGCGGTTCAGCGCCGACGCGTCCAATTCGGCGAACCTCACGTCGATCACCGACTCGGGCTGCCAGAACGCGTATTACCAGACGGGCCTCACGCCGGGGAACGAAGTCGGCAACCTCATCCGCGTGATCAAGGGCGCCTCGCGCGGCACGCCGCCGCGGAACATCCTGGCCAACACGGCGACCAGCATCACCTGGGACCTTCCGATGCTGATCAACCCCGGCGACGTCTGGATTATCGAGGAACCGACCTGGTCATACTCCTGTGACACGACCTCCATCGAGAACGGCAACCCGCTGGCGGTGACGACCATCAACATGCCCACCAGCAATTTCGTCGACAAGACGCTCTTGATCGGCGGCTTCACGGTGGACGTGAACGGGGTAGAGTCGCCCGACGGCGACGGGCCGATCCGAGAGGACTGGATCTACGGCGAGGAGGGCCTCTCTCATGTGGCGGGCGTGGCGGGCCTGGTGTTCCAGATGCAGGGCACGCTGGGAATCGAGGCCAACGCCGCCCAGCCCCTCTATGTGAACGGCACCGTGACCGCGGGCGCCGTCAAAGCTTATGTCCAGGCTGCGCCCACTGGCGCCGGGATTGCATTCACGATCTACGTTGATGGCGTGGCCTGGCTCCCATTGACTATTCCCGCCGGCCAGACCTCGGTGGTCGCCACCTCTGCTCAGATCGCCAGCCTCTCGGCGATCCCGCCCAACGTGCCGGTGTCGATCAATATCACCGCGGTGGGCACCACTTTTCCGGGGTCGAACTTGTCGGTGTTCATCTACTCGTAGGCTTTCGCGCACCGCCGCGGCTTGTGCGCCGCCTGGCGGCGTCCCTGCAGCCGACCTACCACCCAGGCGCCTCGGCGCGCCCACGGGGGGGAGTGTAAGCGCTGCTGGCCTGGTTGACCGCCGCGATGGCCTCGGCAATCGTGGGTGCTGCTGTCGGTTGAGATGACATAGGTGCCTTTCTTCGAAGTCGTTTTCGGGTCAGGGAGAAGAATGCTTTCACTGATTCACATCAGGCGGCGGGACCGAACGGGAGAGATTGCTGCTTCGCGCATCGCGCCTGATAGGCCCTCCGCGCATCCTGATAGCTCTGAAAATACCCGTACTTCGACGCATGGAAATCTGGGTCTCGCAAATTCTGGTTGCAATCCACACAGGAAATCCAAGTGTCCTCCGGCGCGTTCTTTTGCCTGCCGCGGAAATGTTCATCGTTACAATTTGGCAACTTCTCGCCGCCCTCAACGATCCTGACGCCACGGCAGCACGGGCACATCCCGTTGTATTCGCTCTCGACGACCGCGATGTGAAGGCGGCGCGTCTTTAATGCGAAGGGACGATCCAGGAACCTGGACGAAGCATCTTCTATACGGGACACCTTTTCCTCAATCGTGCAAACGCGACCCTCGGTCCGATCCATCCGGTTCAGCACCTCGGAATGAAACTGGCGTTGCTCTGCAAGGATCGGCGCGACGATCTGCTGTGCGGCCACCTCGAGAACGCGGATCTCCATCCGTGGAGCTGCGGATAACTCGCCGCGTACAAGGCGGTCGAACATCTTGACCACACGAACGGTAATGTCGTTCGCGATGGGCATTTCGCTTTTGGCCAGCAGGTAAATACAGTGCGGCTGATCGAGCCAATACTGCGTCCACTCGTATCCGCCGGAAGGCGGGCGAGTACATACGGTATGTACTCGACTGATTTCATTGAGCCATTTAAGGTGACGAACAATCTTATCGGCCAATCCCTGCGCACGAGTCATCCCCATTACGCGCGCCAGCCCGTCGTGCGAGAGCTTCCAGACGCCGTCGAAACACCGGAAGTCTTCATCGCGGAAGTCTTCAAGCCCGATGCTAACCGCCAGTTCAACGCCCATACGCTTCTCCTACCGCCCCAGCCAGTTGCTTACGTCGATCCGCCCGACGTATCGCGGGTCGCCCGCCGCGCGGGGCTGCTGCGGCGCCACCGCCTGCTGAACCTGCTGCTGCAACTGCGGAGGCCGGTGCGTGACCACCGATTGCAGAAACTCCCAGTGCTGCGGCGTCAACCGGGTTCGGCCCGGTTGCGCTTCACACAAGAGAAGCCGCCGGCTGCTGACCGGCGGCGTGGTATCGACTCGGGCTGGGGCGGCGGGCTACTTGGTGGCGATGCTGTAGGTCCGGCCGCGCCCCTCGACGGTGGCGGTCGCGATCTTGTGGCCGCCCTTGCTGCCAAGCGTGCTGAGCAGCCCTCGGACGCTGTGACGCTGCCAGCTTGTGGCGGCCACCAGCTCGTCGAGTGTGGCGCCTCCCTCCCGTTCGAGCAGCAGCAGGATCGCCCCGCGCTTGGTCTCGCGTGCCGGGCTCGTGGGCTGGCTGGCGTCCGCGTTCCGGGCGGCTTGGGGCGCGCGCTTGGCGCGGGTGGCCTTCTTGGTTGCGGTGGCGGTCGAGGGCCGTTCCTGGCGCCCCTGGGGCGCGGGGCGGGCGGTCCGTTTGGTGGTGCTCTGTTTCTTGCTCGTCTTCGGCATGGTGTGTGATCCTCGTGACGATTCATCACTCCGGTGGCCGCCCCAGTCAAGCGCGGCCTGGCGCGAGACCGCAGTAATTGTGGAACATATTCCACAATTTCCGCCAGGCGTGAAGACCCGCGACATCGCGGCACAGAAGGCCGGGTTCGGAAACGCAGAGACCTACAGCCTGTTGACCGCCCGCCGTCTGCAAAGGGGTCAGTTCGAAACTGACCCCTCCGTACCGCTCGAATTCGGGCTGGTTGCGTTCGGAAGCGCCCTGCGGCGGTATCCTCACAACGTGAAGCCCACTGTGACCGACATTCAAACCGAGATTCACGGATCGGCCGATCAGCGCTACGGCCGCAGACTGCACGCCGTCCTGCTGATCGAGAACGGCCTGAGCTACCCCGCCGTGGCGCGGGCACTGGGCGAGGCGCCGCGCACCCTCGCGCGTTGGGTGCGGCGCTACCGCGACCACGGCCTGGCGGGCCTGCGTGAGCGCGCGGCGGGGAGGCCTCGGCTGTTGACGCCCGAGCAGATCGCCGAGGTCCGCGGCGCGGTGGCCGGCGCGCCGCCGTGGACGGCGGCCGCGCTGGCGGCGTGGATCGAGCACCGGTTCGGCGTGCGGCTGTGCGACCGGCAGGCGGGGCGATTGCTCAGCCAGGCGCGGCGCATCTTGGGCGGGGTCCGGTCTGGTGACTGACTGCGTGACTGACTGGTTCGATGGCCCATTTCGGGACCACCTGTAAATGGTTTTGTTATCTACGAGTTGTGGTGAGCGCGGTAGGAATCGAACCTACAACCTAGTGATTAAGAGTCACTTGCTCTGCCAATTGAGCTACGCGCCCGCTCTCTGAAGATGGCTGGAACCGGCGGACACGAGAGGCGCCTGCCGACTGAAAGATTATAGCATCTCGCGCGGGGTTTTCACTCGCGGCTGGCCTGCCGGCTCTACGGAAGATTCGCGGCGGCGAGTTGCGCAATGTCCAGGGGCGCGGGCGGGGTTCCGGGGGCGGCTGACAGCGCGTCGCGCAGCATGGTGCGGCAGAAGGGACAGGCCGTGGCGATGGTGTGTGCGCCGGTGGCCGCTAACTCGGCGGCGCGGGCGGCGTTGATGCGCGCGCCCTGCTCTTCGCCCAGAAACATCTGACCGCCGCCGGCGCCGCAGCAGAACGAGCGGGCTCGGGTGCGCTGGGGCTCCGTCAGTTGGGCATAACGGGCAAGCACGCGGCGCGGCGCGGCGTAGACGTCGCGGTAGCGGCCCAAATAGCAGGGGTCGTGGAACACGGCGGTCTCGCGCGGGCCGGCGACGGAGGGTAGGCGCGATTCGAGCCGGGCCAGCAGTTCGCTGTGATGCTCGATGGCGAACGCTGCGCCGTATTCTTGCCAATCGGTGCCGATGGTGCGCACGCAGTGAGGGCAGATGGAGACCATCTTGCCCACCTTGGCCGAGCGCAGGGCGGCGATGTTGGCTTCGGCGAGGAGGGAAACCGCCAGGTCGTTGCCCAGGCGGCGGGCCGGATCGCCGGTACATTTCTCCTGGCGCGGAACGCCAAAGGTGACGCCGGCGTGGCGTAGCACGCGCGCCAGGGCGAGCACGATTTCGCGGCCCTGGGGATCGTAGGCGCCCATGCAGCCGAGCCACAGGCAGTACTCCTGCGAGGCGTCGTAGTAGGGCAAGCCGGCGGTTTCGATGAAGCGCTGGCGGTCGCTGGCGGGGAAACCCAGCGCGTTGCCGTGGCGCTCCAGGTTGAGGAATAGGCGCGTGCCGCGGGCGTCGTCCCACTTGCCGGTGTTGACGGCGCCGCGGCGCAGGCCGACGATAATGGGCAGGTGCTGGACTCCGACCGGGCATTGGAATTCGCAGGCGCCGCAGGTGGTGCACTGGAAGGCGGCAGCGGCGGAGACGTGCTTCCCGAACAGCGGCGGCGCGGCGGCGGGGCCGAATTCATTGAGGTACGCGCGGAGGCCGAGGGTGACCGCCTTGGGGTTGAGTTCCTTGCCTGTGAGATTGGCGGGGCAGTGCTCGGTGCAGCGGCCGCACTCGACGCAGGCGTAGGCCTGCAGGGCGTCGATGCGGGTGAGGTCGCGCCCGGTGTCGAGGCCGAAATCCTCGTCGCCGGTGAGCGGCGGGATGCGGCTGAAGCCGTCGCGGCGGAGGAAGACGGCGATGGGGGCGAGCGAAAGGTGCAGGTGCTTGGAGTGCGGTATTAGCGGCAGAAACACCAGCAGCGCGGCGGTGTGCAGCCACCAGCAGACGCGGGCGGGGGCGGAGTTAGTGGCGCCGACCCAATGCGAGGCGAGGTAGGTTGCCATCAGCAGAAAGATAAGCAGCGCGATGAAGCCGGACTCCGGAGACAGCGGGCCCAGCCAGCGCGGGCGGACCACGAATCGGCGCACGGCCAAGCCGGTGATCGCCACCGCGACCACGGCGGCCCAGACGGCTACGAAGGCGAGATACCAGGAGCCGGGAGGGCGCGCGGGATCGAGGAAGCGCAGGCCGAAGGCGCGGGCCATATGGTCGAGGGTGACGGGCGCGAACGCCACGAAACCCCAGAACACGAAGGCGTGGGCGATGCCGGGCAGCGGGCGTTGGCGGACGACGCGGGACTGCGCCAGCACTTCCCATAGGAAACGGCGGATGCGCGGGGCGGCGGGGCGGAAGTGGAAATCGGGAGTGGGGCGCGACCGGCGGATGGCACGGAGCGGCTTGCGCAGGCGGAGCAGGAACCACGCGGCCGATGCGGCCACGAGCACTGCCAGGATCGCGCGTTCCACCCAGGCGGCCATCGGCGAGTAACTCGAATGTAGCATGCGGTGGGCGGCCCCGACCCGGGGCCGGATAGAATGGGTGTTGGAGGGAACTTGCGAATCGTCGTCTCCGGCGCCGCCGGGTTCATCGGGTCTCACCTTTGCGACCGGCTCTTACAGGTCGGTCACACGGTGGTGGGGCTGGACAACTTCCTGACGGGAAGCGCGCGCAACGTGGCGCACCTGGCTGGCGAGGGCCGCTTCCGGTTATGCGAGAGGGACATCACGCAGCCTTTCTCCGTCGAGGGGCCTGTGGATTCGGTGGTCAACCTGGCGTCTCCGGCCAGTCCCAGGGACTACCTGGAGCACCCCATCGAGACGTTGGAGGTGGGCTCCGCGGGCACGCGCCGCATGTTGGACCTGGCGGTGGAGAAAGGGGCGCGGATCCTTCAGGCCTCGACCTCGGAATCTTACGGAGACCCGCTGGAACATCCGCAGGCGGAGAGTTACTGGGGCAACGTGAACCCGGTGGGGCCGCGCTCGTGCTACGACGAGAGCAAGCGCTTCGCCGAAGCGCTCACCATGGCGTATCACCGGACGCACGGGGTGCGGAGCAACATCGCGCGCATCTTCAACACCTACGGCCCGCGGATGAAACTGGATGACGGGCGGGTGGTGCCGTCGTTTCTGGGTGCCGCGCTTCGGGGCGCGCCGCTAACGGTATTCGGCGACGGATCGCAGACGCGCAGCTTCTGCTACGTAAGCGACCTGGTGGACGGGTTGTGCAGGTTGATGCTGTCGGAGGAACGCTACCCGGTAAACCTGGGCAACCCGCGCGAGATGACCATACTGGAGTTCGCCCGCCACATCCTGCTGGTGACCGGGGCGGCGAGCGAGGTGGTGTTCGAGAGCCTGCCGGAGGACGACCCGCGGCAGCGCCAGCCGGATATCTCCAAAGCCCGCGCCCTGCTGGGATGGGAGCCGAAGGTGGATCTGGACGAAGGGCTGGCGCTCACCGTGGAGTATTTCCGCGCGGTGCAGGCCGGCCCGGCGGCTCGTTACTCCGAACCCAAGACTCGGTAAGAGGCCGCGGGCACGGGAACTTCGAAGACCATTTTGGCGCCGCGTGGGCGGCCGGAGATGCGCTCGCCGCTGACGGCGTCGACCAGGGTTGGGGCCTTGCCTGCGACCACGGCGCGGGCGGAGACGGACTTGCCGCCGGGAGCGGCGAAGTTCTCGATAATGAACTTGCCGTTATCGTAGACGAACAGGCCAACCTGACTGGGCCCTTCGAGAAGCACCGGAAGATCGCCGGCTATAACTTCACGGATGCGGTTCAATACCTCCGGTGGGTAGTTGTATAAGTCGCCGAAGTTATCTGGGATAGTCAGGACATAGAGCGAGGCCTTGGCATAAGGAGCCTCCAGGAGGATGGGGTAACCCAGGCCCTGAGCGGCGCTGGTGATGGTCTCCCAGGCGTCGTTGGTCGGGAAGCGGATTTCCGGAATGAGGATCTCGCTTTCCGAGCGGGCCACCTGGCCGCGCATCGGGAACTCGTGAACCAGGGCTTTCTGATTGGTGCATTCGACCTCGGTAATTTCTCCCAAGCCCCTGCTTTGGATGGCTCGCAGCAGGCCGGAGGTGATTACCACCCTCTTGCCACCCATCAGGTGCTTCTTGATCTTGCTCGCCAGGGCGGGATCGAAGCGCGCGGATTCGGTGAGCAGCACGGTGGGCGCATCGGTGGGGAATTCGGGAGTCATCTCGACGGGGATGCCAGCCATGCCGAGGAAGTCGTGCAGATAGTCCTCGCCGGAGGAATGGTAGGGCTTGTAGCTCTTGACTCCGATGGGTTTGCCCAGCTTGCCGAGGAACGCATCCACCTGCTCGAAGACGCTCGCGGCAAAGGCGGGGATGGAGTTGGGGCCGGTCGGCGGAGGGTCGCGCATGGGCTCGAGTAACTGGCGGAAATCAAAGAGGGTCAGCTCCGGGGCCTTGGCGAAGAGCGGTAGTTGCAGTTGCTCGGCGAAACGGGCTCTGTCGCGCCAGCCGCCTTCATCCACCCATCCGCCGCCATTGGCGCCGGGCTTGATGTTCTCGAGGTAGCGGAACAAATCGTAGCCCAGGTACTGTTGCAGATGCTGGCCGGGGCTGGTCGGGTTGCGGGTTTCGGCGCCGGTGTAGACGCCGTCGAAAATGCGTGGCTCGTCCTCCAGGTTGTAACCAGAGTACTGGAAGTGGTCGTACCAGTTAGGGTACTTGATGACCATCTTCACCCGCGGGTTGACTTTCCTGGCGGGTCCCACTAACAGATCGCGGGAGGCTTCGGCCATTACGTCGAGGCGGAAGCGGGTCCAAGACCTGTCGCCCTTCACCTGGATATCGGATTCCGTCTTGCTGCTGGTGAAGAAGAAATCGTCGATGATGATCTCGTCGAAGTTCCTGGCGGTGTACTCGACAACTTCCCGCAGCTTCTTGCGATGCTCGGGATTGGTGTAGACGAAGGTCTCGAAGCGGTTGCGCTCGTTGACCACGGTGGCGATGCCGCCCGCCGTGCGGACGCCCTTGCTCTGGAAGAAGCGCTTCGCCTGGTCGAGCGTCTCCTGGTCCGGAATCACGCCGTCGCGATGGGTCTCGAGATAGATCTTGTCCACCTTGAGGCCAGCCGTGATGGCGGCCCAGCGAGATTCCAGCCAGGCCGGGTCCTTCATTTGCCGGACCTCGTAAGCGCGTGCGTAGATGGCGACGCCGAAGTTCTTATAGCCGGTCGCGGGGGCGGAGCCGCAGGCGATTGTGAGGGATAACAGTACCGAGGTGCGGAACGGATTTGATCGTAGTGGCATATCGCGTTACCTGACGTGCAAACGATTATAAGCCACGGCGCGCGCGGGTGCCCGCGAAACGTAACAAGCCGTACGGCGGTGAAGTATTGACTGCCTCGGGGATCTTCAATACGGTGTAGGAAGCGCTGTGAAAGGAGGGTGAGGCATGGGCATAAGAGGCGACAGCAAGGCGCTGGAGGGGACTTGGAATATCGTCTCCCTGGAGATGGACGGGCGGCGGTATCCGGCGACGGGAGCGCGAATCGTGATTGAAGGAAGCCGGTTCACCAGTGTGAACATGGGCGCGGAGTACTCTGGGACGGTGATGGTCGACGAATCGGCGAGCCCGAGAACCTTCGATTTGCTCTTCGAAACCGGGCCGGAGAAGGGCAACCGGTCGCTGGGGATTTACGAGTTGGACGGCGACACCTGGAAGATCTGCCTCGGGCTGACGGGTAAGAAGCGGCCGGCGAGGTTCGTGTCCGCGCCGGGATTGGGGCATGCGCTGGAGATCCTGAAACGCGGGCGCAACGGCACGAAGGAAGCGCGCGCCGCGGGCGGTGGGCCTGCCGAACCGGTGGCGGAACTCGAGGGCGAATGGTCCATGGTGTCGTGCCAGCAGGACGGCCAACCGATGGACCCGCGCTTTGTTAAGTCGGCCAAGCGGGAGTTTAGCGGAGGCAGCACCACCCTGACGGTGGGTGGGCGGGCCGTCATGAAGAGCCGGTTCACGGCCGACCCCGTGAGCGGGACCATCGCGTACACGGACCAGCGGCAGCAGGGAATTTACAGTGTGTCCGGCGATACGCTGCGAACCTGCCTGGTTGGCGCGGACGAGGCGCGGCCTGGCGACTTCGAGTCGGCCCCTGGAGACGGGAGGCTGGTTTCGGAATGGAACCGGAGCAAGCCGCAATGACCACTGTTATCTTTCGAACGGTGTGGCCACCAATCACAGGGTGGGCGAAATAGCACTGGGCGATTTTCCCGCCGGGCGCGTCCAAGAATAGTATGAACAACCAGAACTTCGCCGGCCGCTTCCGGCGCATCCGCGCCAGGAAGCCACCTGTTTTGCCCGCGGATCTCCCGCGCGAAACGCAGAGCCGCGCCAATCCCCGGCAGTTTCCGCGCATCGAGGGGCTGGATTATTACGGAGAGTGCCGGCCGGTTCGGGACGCCGGCGGCGACTTCCTCGATTTCGTTCCACTCGATTCACACGGCCTGGCCGTATCGGTGGGCGACGTTTCCGGCAACGGCATGAGCGCGCGGGTTCTGATGTCCGGGCTGCGCGCGTTTCTGCGGGGACTGGCCGCGCACGGGCCGGGCGGGATCGGCCGCATGGTGCGCGAACTGAACCGCGCCTTCTGGCAAGTGTCGCCGGGCAACTACTTCGCGACGCTGTTCCACGCCTGCGTGGACCCGGTGCGGCGGCAACTTGAGTACGTGAGCGCGGGCCACGAATCGGCGCTGCTGATCCGCGCGCGCGGCGGGCGGGTGCATCGCCTGGAGAGCACGGGAACCGTTCTCGGCCTGACCGATCGCACGGTGTACGGGCACAGGACGCTGCCGCTCGAAGCGGGCGACCTGCTGATCGCCCAAACCGACGGCGTCACCGATGCGGGCGATGCCGAGGGCGTGGAGTTTGGCGAGAAGGGCATCCTGCGGATCGTGCAAAGCCATCCGGGCGCGCGGGCTCGCGATCTGGCGCTGGAGATCCTGGAAGCCATCGACCGCCACGCCTCGAGCGGACGGCAGGACGACCGCACGGTGGTAGTGGTGCGGATCGAGGGACAGGAGAAGCATGGCGAGTTCCGAACGGTGGAGGAAGCGGTGATGGCGGCTTAGGGCTCGCGGCAGTCGCCGTGAGAGCAGCGGTGCGCGGCGACCAAGGCGTAGAGGGACCGGCCGAGCCAGCGGAAGGGCGGCACGGAGCCGAGGGCGCCGATGAGCCAGGTTGCGGGGAAGAGGCGCGCGAGATGGGCGGCCGCGTCCCAGCCGGCCAGCACGCCCTGGGGCGATACGACGTGGAGTTCGCGCGCGCAGGCGGCGGGGTCGAGGCCGGCCTGCGCGATCGACGCGGAACTCATGGGGATGCACTCGGCTCGGTGGCGGCGGTCGAGGTAGCGGAGCCAGGAGACGGTGGTGCGGCAGATCCGGCACTGGCTGTCGTAGAAGACGCGAATGCGATCGGGACGAGAACCGTCGGGCGGCGCCGCAACCAGATGTGATGTCGATCTTGGCAGACGCAGAACCCACCAAACTCCCAAGTTCCGTGCTCCTATCGTACGTTGAAGGTGCCAGGCATCACCGCGTAGACCAAACCGGATTGAAGACCGCGAGCCGCCCCACGGTTCTAGCTAGGCTCGGCGATCCTAGCGCCGCAACTTCGAGATCCCAATCGCTACGGACGAATGTACTGAGGAGGCCATTGTAGTCCGGTCCCTGCTTCGCCGTGCTTCCCCGCCTGGGAACTATTCCGTCTCGAACGGCCCTTATTCGCGATTTCCTCGCCAATTGTATGATCTCAGCTTTCGGGTCGGCCAAATTATCGCAGTCGGTAGGCATTTCCTCGTGTGGCACACCAAGAAACCGCGAAAAAGTCCCAGGGCTTGCGAGCAACCAAGACTCCACCTCCCGAACTGCGATTCGAAATAGGAGGTTTGGATGCAGCGGATCCGCAAGCCAGTCAGCCATCAGCCCCGCGGGGCACTCGCCGTTGTCGAGGTCCGTTAGGACAACGAACGGAACGCCTCTTGCCGCTCTGTTCCAGCCGGCAATCGTTCGACGGAGGTAGCCGAAGCCGCCCCGCCGATAAGCGGTGCCAACAGCATAGCGACCAATGTCCCTGAGTATTCTCAACAGTACGACTTCGCTGAGTTCGTCCTCGGTCGCAAGGTTGATTGGGATTAGAGTCATTCGAATAGTTCGAGCTGACCGATTGGGGGAGCCGTTCGTGGCAGGGCTACGTCCGCTACACTCAGCCCGGCGTCAAGAAGATCGCGCACCTCGTCGATGGACGATGCCAGTTCGACTACCGTACCCTCTTTGTCCGGTCTGAGCATCACGACCTCCTCGCCCCCAATTCCCTTTTGCGACAGGAGATCCGCGCTGTGAGTACTGACGAAGATCTGGCGTTTTCTCTTTCTCTGTAACCGGTGGAACAAAGCGGGAAGCTTTGCGGCAATTCCAGAGTGCAACGAGAGTTCGGGCTCTTCAAGAAGGAGCGGAGATTCTCCCTCCAGCAGGGACCAGAAGAGACCGATCAAACGTATGGTTCCATCGGAGAACTGGTCTTCGCGCTGTCGACCGGCATTCGGTCGCCAGTGTGTGTAGGTTGCCTCGAGGTGCGGAATCCCAGCCTCATCCTTGGCATCTGTGAGGCCTTTCAGTTGGGGTACCGCCTGGCGTAGGGCGTCTTCGATCCGCTTCAGCCGGGAGCGGCGCGTCTTCTCAGGAGTCTTCGCTACCATCTCAAGGAAATTCCGCCCATACGGATCGTCTGGGATGCTCGGTCCCTGAAACGCCTCTGGATTCCTAAGCAACTGGGGCACTAGATGGAGGTAGCGGATTGATTCAAAGAACTTCGCAATCTCCCGGAACTCGGCATTCGAGTTTATCTGCTCAAGGTGGGTCTGAGTTTGACGCAAACGGTCCGATTTGTCGTTCTCGTCCGGACGCTCTAAGATGAGGCGACCGTCCCTCCATACCCTTTCGAAACGGAGGATGGGTTGGCGGTATCCACGGGCCTGCTGGGTGATGCCGAGCGCGTAACGCCACTGGGGTGCAGCGCCCTCATCCGACAGCTCAACCTCGATTTCAACGTCCGGATTCTTCCGAGCCGCAAGGCAACGGACCTTCGAAAGCCCCAACCGATGAGCCACAGCCCACTGGAGCCCGCCGCCTGGCTTCGCAATGTCTCGCAAGAACCGAAACACGTCGAGGAGGTTCGACTTGCCCGAAGCGTTGGGACCTATCACGAACACGCGGCCGGTAAACTTAACATCTAGAGCCCGGAAATTCCTCCAATTCTTGAGAACCAGCCGAGAAATAATCATGCCGCAGCCATTCTAGCTCTCATTATTCCTTTCTGCAAAGTGATCTTGCCTTGTGATCTAGCCTTGACCAATCCGACCCTGTCCCGCTGGGGTTTCCCGTGGAGGCACACGGCCGAGGCCGGGATTGACGAACCGCTAGCGCCCTTTCGTGGTCCGTCTGCGCTTTGTACTGTCGCCATCGGAGTCCGGGTAAGGCTTTCCAGTGATATGCGACTGATCGCGGTAGGTTGGTGCAGACACCCTGCCATCCCTACACATTGTCAGCTTGTGAGAGTGAACGCGTATCAACAGCGTGTGGTAGGGAATGCTTGACCGAGTTTGTCGCCACTGTTCGGCGGCCAATTGTCCTCCGCTCAGGGCTCCTGGCCGCCCGCTTTTGCAGGACCGGACACCTTCACAGCCTCTGGGTGAGCGTTTTCGCGGCAGCACGGATTCTCGCGGTCATTGCTCCGCTTCTCACTGCTTGCCCGCCCCCGCCTGCTTGCTCAACTCTCCTGCCGCCGCTTCGATAGCCGCGGCTGCGCCTTCCAGCGTCTTGCCCACTCTAACGATTTGTTCCTCGGCGCGTTTCCACTGCTTCTGCTCGATGCTCTCTCTCACGGCGGGCAGCGTCTTCACGCCGTAGCCGGTGTACAGGCCGGGCGCGTAGATCTGATGACGGTACCACGGGCGGCCGGGAAGGCCGTCTTTCAGGGTGAGCGAGCGCTCGACGGCCATCAGGCGCGCATCGGCGGCGCCGAGCGGGGCGCGGTCGAGCGTGGCGGCGGCCAGCGCTTTGCTGTACGTTGCGGCGGCGCGGTCGAGCGCGGCCAGGCCGTTATCGAGCGGGGCGAAGTTGAGGAACGGCGGGACGGTTTCCCGCGGCGGGGCTTGCGTCGGAAGGCGCGGATCGCTCACGGCGGCGAACAGGCCTTCGTCGATCTGGCGGTTGCGCTCGATATCGCGCTCGCGCTGGTCGCGCGCCAGTTTCTCCACCTCGCGGACGTAGCGGCCCACGGTGGCGGAGAAGTTGTCGAAATCGAAGGGCAGCAACTCGGCGTCGGCCAGGCGCATGACGGCGGTGCCGGCGGTCTGCGCCAGGGCGCGGCCGTAAACGAAATCGGTGTCGGAGAAGTGCGTGTACCAGTAGAAATCGTCGTAGATGGAGTGGTAGATGCCGCCGCGGTCCTCGCCGCCGAAACCGAGATCGAGCGAGGCGATGCCCAGGTGGTCCAGGAAGGCGGAGTAATCGCTGCCTGAGCCGAGTGCGCCGATGCGCAGCTCGGCGGCGTGGCGCGGGTCCTCGCGGTCGGGGGCCGCGTCGGCGGCGGGCGTGCCGGCGTCGGCGATGCGGAAGAAGCGCAAGCGGTCCCACACAGAGAGCTTGGTTTCGGGGTCCTCCACGTCGCGGGCGACGGAGTTAATGAACTTCTCCAGGCTGTGCGAGCCGGAGGCCTGCAGGCGGCCGCGGCCGTTGCCATCGGAATTGACGTAGACGGCGGCGTGCGCGGCCAACTCGGCGGCGTGGGTTTCGACCCACTCGGTGGATCCGAGCAGGCCGGGCTCCTCGCCGTCCCAGAAGCAGAGGACGATGGTGCGCTTGGGCTGCCATCCCTGGCGGACGAGCGAGGCCAGGCCGCGCGCTTCTTCGAGCACCGAGGAGGTGCCGGCCACCGGGTCCTCGGCGCCGTTGACCCAGGCGTCGTGGTGGTTGCCGCGGATGATCCACTCGTCGGGGTACGTGCTGCCGGGGATGCGCGCCACCACGTCATAGAGCGGTTTGAGGTCCCAGTTGAATTTGACTTTGAGGTGCACCTTGGCGGGGCCGGGGCCCACGCGGTAGGTGATGGGCAGAGCGCCGCGCCAGGCGGGCGGGGCGGAGCGGCCGCCGAGGGCTTCGAGCAGCGGGAGCGCGTCGGCGTACGAAATCGGCAGCACGGGGATCTTGGTGAGCGTGGTGGCCTGGGAGATGGGCAGGCGGCGGGCGTCGCGGGTGGCGCCGACGCCGGGGGTGAGCGGGTCGCCGGGGTAGACCACCATGTCGAGCACGCTGCCGCGCTGCACGCCGTCCTTGGGGCGCATGGGGCCGGCGGGGAAGACTTCGCCGGGGCCGTAACCATCGTCGGCGGGATCGGAGTAAATCAGGCAGCCGATGGCGCCATGCTCGGCGGCCACTTTGGGCTTGGTGCCGCGCCATGCCCCGCCGTAGCGGGAGATCACGATAGCGCCTTTCACGGAGACGCCCAGGCGGTCGAGCTCCTCGTAATCGGCGGGCACGCCCTGGTTCACATAGACCAGGGGGGCGGTAACATCGCCATCGGCCGAGTAAGCGTTGTAAGTGGGGAGTTGCTCGGCGCGCTGAGAGGAAGTGGGGTCGGCGGGGACGGGCGGCTCGGCGAGAGCGGCGGTGAAGCGGTGGGGCTCGATCAGTTCCACGACGCGTTCCTGCGGGGTAGGGAAGAGCACGTCGAAGGTTTCGATGGAGGCGGTGAGGCCGAACTCGTGGAGGCGGGCGAGGAGCCACTCGGCGTTGTCCTTGTCGTAGAGCGAACCGACGTGGTGGGGGCGCGCGGTCAGGCGCTGCATGTAGGCGCGCAGGTTGGCGGGATCGGGGACGGCGCGGAAGCGGGCTTCCCACTCGCGTTCGGCGCGGGCGCTTTCGGCGGAGTAGCCGCGGAGCGGGGGCGCGTCGGCCGGGAAGGCCAGCGGGGAACAGAGGAAGATGCAAAGAGAGTAAACCAGCGCCGGTTTCATGAGTGTGATTCATTTTATCGCGCGAGGGGTGGGCGGCGGCGCGGCAGGCGGGTGGCGTGGCAGTGTTGCTATCCCGGGCGAAACCCATCCGCGGCCCGCGGCGTTACAGTATAGGAGAGGCTGCGCACAATGTTCACGTGGATTTGCCCGCAGTGCGGGCGCGAAGTTCCCCCCGCTTATACGGAGTGTCCCGACTGTAACAGGAAGACCGCGGAGGAGGCCGCCCCGCCGCAACCCGCCGTGACGCAGGCCGGCACTGCGGCTCCCGCAGTTCCGCCCGCGCCGGCTCCCGCGCCGGCTTTCGCGCCACCAGTGCGACCGGCGGCGCAGCCCGCTCCAGAGCCGCAGCCCCAGTTCCGGTTTAGCGCGCAGGGCGAACCGGGGCCGCGGCGGCGCGGATTGCCAACCTGGCTGATGACGATCCTCTTCGCGGCGGGGTTCGTGGGTGTGGGCTTCTGCGTGTACTGGGCTGTGGGCTCGTCCAGGAAAAGCTCCTCGGCGGCTCAATCCGCACCCAGCGCCAACGCCGCGGGTTCCACGGCTAAGAATGCCGGCGTGGCGCACCCGCTGCAGAAGTACATCGAAATCACGGGCGTGCGGTTTCGTGAGGACCCCAAGAAGAAGGGAGCCATCGACGTGACGTTCGTGGTGGTCAACCACTCGCCCGCCGATGTCGATGGCCTGGCGGGCAACGTCACGCTGTGGAGCAGCACGCACCGCAGCGACGAAGACGCGCAGGGCAGTTTCACGTTCATGACGGACCTGAAGGGCTACGCGTCCAAGGAACTAACGGCGCCGCTCACCACCACCAAGCCGGCCGTGGAACTGGCCGATTGGCAGTACCTGAGCCCCGACTTGCAGATTACCGCTCCGGCATTTTCCGGAGGTTCTCTGATGCAGTAGCCAGCCCGGGCGACAGCTCCAGGGCGCGCAGGAAGTCGCGGCGCGCGGCCTCGGTCTGTCCCAGGGCGGCAAGGGCCACGCCGCGGTTGTTGTAGTTGCCGGCGTCGCGCGGGTCCAGTGCCAGGGCGCGTCCGAATTCGCTCAGGGCCGCGGCGGGGTTGCCGGCGGCGAGTTGCACGCGGCCGGTCTCGGCGGCAACGGCGGGATCGCGGGGCGCCAGGGCGCGTGCCTCATCCAGCAGGCGCAGGGCTTCGGGCGGGGACACGGCGCGGGCCAGTTGAACGCGCGGGCGAACCTTCCGCGGGGCGTGCGCCAGGGCGTCGCGCCAGAGGGACTCGTCGGACATCCAGACCTGCGTGCGAACGACGCTGAGTGCGAGCAGGGTGGCGACCAAGAGCACCGAAACGGCAACCGCAAGTTCACGGACAGGGCGAAAACCGCTGGGGACAGACGGCTGCGTCAATCCGGCGCCGCGTCGCGCGGCGCTTTCGCGAGCCCTTGCGGCGCCTTGGTACGGAGCCGCCAGTCCGCGGCTGAGAGCGATAGCGGCGGCTGCGGCGAAGGCGGCGAGGGGCAGGTACATGCGGCGGTCGGCGGCCAGGTCGGCGGCGGGGAACACCGACGAGCTGGGGAGCAGCAGGACCAAGCCGGCCAGCAGCCACAGCCCCCACGACGCGCGGCGGCGCCACGCGATGATGGCAAGCGTGGCGACGGCCACCCAGGCCAGCGCGCCGAGCCACGGCGGAGGGACGGCGATATCGGGATCGACGGTGAATCCCCAGGGGATGGCCAGCAGGCGCAGGTAGCGCAGGATGACGATGCCTTGCGCCAGGGCGTAGCTGGCGGGCGCGATGCCGGCCCGCGCGCCGGCCTGCGCGCCGGGAGTGACGGCGGCGGCGTAAATGGTGCGCAATCCCGCGGCCAGCGAAAGAGCCAGCATGGCGGCGATGGGCCATGGGTTGCGGCGCGGGCGCTGGGCAAACCACAAGATCGCCAGCACCAGCGGGAGGGCGGCGCATTCCTCCTTGGCCGCGAGCGCCGCCGCGAAACACGCCAGCGCCAGCCAGGGGCGGTCCGCCATCCACGCCAGCAGCGTTCCGAAACACAACGCCGACGCCAGCACGATGCTGCGGCCCCAAACGTAATCGACGCTTTCGGCCTGCATGGGGTGGATGGCGAAGATGGCGGCGGCCAGCAGCGCGGCACGCGCGGGGAGCATGCGCCGCAGGCACTCGAAGGCCAGCAGAACGGCCGCCAAATGGAGCGCCAGGTTGAGCGCGTGATAGCCGAGCGGGTTGGCGCCGCCGGTCTGGTAGTTCAGCCAGAACGTGAGATAGGTGAGCGGGCGCGTGTGCGCCGGGCCCCAGATGTGCAGCCAGCCGGACGGCGAGGCGATAACCGGGTCGGAGAAAATGGCATAATCGTCGAAATGAAAGCCCGAACCGAGCGAAGCCCCAAACGCAACCAACGCACCGGCGAGCAGCAGCAGCCTGTCGCGCATTCCCAACTACGAGCATACGGGAAACGGCCCCGCACCGCAGCCGAACGCAGCCAGCGCGTGACGGAGATTCTGCGCGGTCTGGATGCCATGTACCCCAATGCAACCTGCGCGCTGATTCACGATGGCGCCTGGCAACTGCTGGTGGCCACCATCCTGGCGGCGCAGTGTACCGACAAGCGGGTCAACATGGTGACGCCGGACCTGTTCCGTAAATATCCAACGCCCCGCGATTTCGCGGCGGTGCGCCCCGAGGTGCTGGCGCGGGACATCCACAGCACCGGGTTCTTTAACAACAAGGCCAAGTCGATTGTGGGCGCGGCGCAGCGCGTGGTTTCGGCGTTCGGCGGCGAGGTGCCGCGGACCATGGAGGAAATGCTGACCATCCCCGGCGCCGCCCGCAAGACGGCGAATGTGGTGCTGGGGACGGCCTACGGCATACCGTCAGGCGTGGTGGTGGACACGCACGTGCAGCGGCTTTCCGCGCGGCTGGACCTGACAAAGAACACCGATCCGGTGAAGATCGAGCAGGACCTGATCAAGATTATTCCTCAGGAGAAGTGGATTTTGTTTGCGCATCAGTTGATCCTGCACGGGCGCGGGCCGTGCCAGGCGCGGAATCCGAAGTGCGGGGAGTGCGGGTTGAGTGCGGTATGCTACGCGAAGGATAGGACGGCGTAGGGGTTGGGGGGCGGCACTTCTGCAACCTGGGGGATCATGCGGAAGCTGAATCCAGCGCTACTTGACTTGAAGGGATTCGATGTACTTTGTCAGATTGCGAATCCGGAGCTGTGCGGCAGCGGCGTCGGCGGCGCCGTCCATTTCGCGAAACACGGTGCCCCAGGTCGGCATGTCCTTAGACCCGTGGGCGGTGACGCGGATGTCCCCGTGGATCGCGCCATACACCCGCAGCTCGGGGAATTTCCCCGCGTTCCGCTTCGCGAGGCCGGTCAGGTCCAGGGATTGGAATTTCAAGGCCGCGCTCGCTGGACCGTCGCCTTTGCCATCGGTGCCGTGACAGGCGGCGCAGTACGACCGGAACATTTCCTTGCCGGAAGAGGCGGATGTCGGTCCGGCTGGCGCCCTCTGGATCGCGGTGTGGTTTTCATCCTGCCCGCACAGAGCCCCGGCCGCCAGCGTGAACAGGATCAGTTTTTGCAGCATCGCCGTCTTCTCCATTCAGAACTCGATCCGCATCTGGAACGCCACCATGCGCGGCGAATTGTCGCCGCCAAGACCGACGCCGAGCAGCCCGGTGGGAGGCGACGTGGTGGAGGTCAGGGCGCCGAAGCCGACCTGCGTTTCCGGCTTCCCGGGTATACCGGCGATGGCCGCCGGCAAGGCGAAATTCGGGTGATTCAAGACGTTGAAAAACTGCCCGTCGATCCGCAGCGACAATCGCTCGCTGAGACGAAATTGCTTCGTCAGATATAAGTCGGACCAGAAGAAATCCGGGCCGCGGAGCGAGTTTCGGCCCAGGTCGCCGAACTGGCATGTCGCGGGCGAGTCGCCACCAGCGCAAGCCCCGGTGCTTGCATCCACCGTCGAAACGAACGCATCCGGGTTGAGCCACTGAATTGCGCCGGGCTGTGTTACGCCAGGAAGCGAGTCGTGCCGGTAGAGTGGCACGCCTTCGCGGACACTCGCAAACTGCGGGCCGCCGCCCTGCACGATTCCGTTCCCGTTGGCTGAATACGGCGCGCTTTGCACCGTGAATGGCACGCCACTGTGGAAGAAGAGCGTGCCGGACAACTGCCAGCCGTTCACGGCCTTCGCCAGAATCGCGTTGCGAGCGTGAATCGGCAACTCGTACACATAGTTCGCATTGAAGTTCTGCCGGATATCGTAATCGCAATTGCCATATTGCCGGCCCAACATGCCGGGCAGTGGCGAGATGATCCCCGCCGACGAAAAGGACAGGAAGCCGCCGTTCGAAACCGTGTCCAGACAGTGGCTCCACGCGTAGTTCACCCGCGCCTGCAATCCGCGCCCGATGCGCTTCTCCGCCGTCAGTTGCAGGCCGTTGTAGTGGCTGTTGGCTCCGGTTGCGAACTGGGTAACCGACGCAAAGCGGGAATCGGCGGGCGCGCCGTATGGGAACGGTCTGAAGCAGCCCGCGCAAACCGTCTGGTACCCGTTCACCTGGGTCGAGTAGGGCTGGTTCACCGCCCGCGTTCCGACGTACTGGGCACGCAGATTGCCGGTGTTCCCGAGTTGCCGCTCGATGGCGAGGCTCCATTGCAGGAAGTAGGGCGCCCGCAGTTCGCCGTCAGGTATGGCGGCGAGCGCGACCGGCGGCAGACATGCCTGCGGCCTGGCAGCGGCGGCGGCGCAAGACAGTGCACCCTGCCGGAAGCCGCTGAGGAACGCCTGGTTGGCCGCAACGGTCGAATCGATGGCGCTGTCCGGCACGCCCGGCGCAATCGCCAGTCCCCCCGCCTGCCCCAGCAGGCCGCCCTGAAACGTGTTGATGTACGGCGGATTGGCGGCAATCAGATCGACGATGCTGCCGGGCAGCAGGTCGCTAAATACGCCGAATCCGGAGCGCAGCACCGTCTTCGGCGCAAACTGCCACGATATCGCGGTGCGGGGTTGCCACAGGAGGAGTGGGGTGGATGCGAAAAGCTTGTCCCGGCCGGTGACGATCGCCTGGTTGAGGGGCTGATCCGGATTGTGGCTCGCCGCTTCAAACGAGCCCGGCAAGCTGGCGATAAGCTTATGCGGACTTAGCGGGTTGGTGTTAGTGGCGGTGCGCACGCCCCACGTCCAGGTCACCTTCGAGGCGAGCTTCACGGTGTCCCCGGCGAACAGATCGACATTGAGGTAATCGAACGGCTGGGACGCGGCGGCCGGAAACGCCTTGGTCGCCGTGGATGCCGCACCGTAAGTGAATTGCGCCAGCGTCGTGTAAGCGACCAGCGGCGTATCGTAGGTGCTGAAGTCGTAATCGTTAATCCGCAGGCGGCGCGAGCTTACGCCGAACTTGAACTGATGGCGCCCCACGGTCCATGCGAGGTTATCGTTGATCTGGAACCGCGTGGCGCGGCGCCCCTGTATCCAGTTGTAGTCCAGACCACCTACTGGGGTAAACGGCGCGCCCGGCCCTACTCCCTGAAGCACGATCGGGAAGGCCGCCAGGGTCTTTGCCGCGTCCACCGGCCCGAACAGGCTCTCGTACCAGGAGAACGCCGGATTGAAGTAGTTCACCATGTTCTGGCTGAAGATGTGCGTGTATCCGGCCGCGAACGAATACAACGGCTGCGATGAGATCGCATTGAACAGGGGATTGATCGGGTCCGTGTAGGCCGCCTGTAGCCCAGTGTCGGACTGGACGCGGTACCAGACCATGTTGTCCACGTCGATGTTGTGATCGATCCGGGCCGTGACCACCTGTTCGTGATCGGCGCTCGACTGCGAAGTTGTCCTCCGGTTCGCGCAGCCATTTCCATTCGGCGGGGCGCCCGCCGCGCTGCCATCTGCGTTCAACGGGCAACCCAGCACGGGAAGCGGAGTTCCGGTCGTATTCGGATACAGCGAGAACATGTTCCGGTAGAAAGGCACCAGCGCCGGCGCGGCGGGATAACTCGATCCCGATACCGGGTCGACGCCGCCCTTGGGCAACTGCTGCAACACGTAACCTTGGAACGCCGCCGTAGGTAGCGTTACCGCGTTAACGATGGGCAGGGCAATCCGCATCTGCTCGAAGTCGCCGAAGAAAAACAGTTTGTCGTGGGCGACCGGTCCGCCGAGACTGCCCCCGAAGTGGTTCACGTTCGAGCGCGGTTTGTGACCGCCGGAAGTCGCGTTTGTGAAATAGTCCGCCGCATTCAGCCGCGACCCGTTCCACAGCTCGTACAGGTTGCCGTGCAGCGTGTTCGTCCCGCTCTTGGTGACGTAATTGATCTGCGAAGCTCCGTAGCGGCCCTGGTCGACCGCGTAAGAGGTGGTGTTGACCGTAACTTCCTCGATCGAGTTCAACCCCAGAACCAGGTTCGTGGATAGCCCGCTGTTCAGGCCCGTCAGCGGATCGTTGGTCTCAAGGCCGTCCACGATGTACGCATTCGAGAGCGCCGGCAATCCGTTGAACTGCACGTTGCCGTAGCCGTTCTGGCCGCCCACGAAATCGTTCGACGAACCGGCCGTGTTGATCAGGGCGCCGGGAGCGAACTGCGCCGGGTAGGTGAGATCGCCACCAGGGTTCGGCAAGTCCTGGATGGCACGCCCGCTGAGCGTAGACGTGGTGTTCGGGTTTTCCACGTTGATCAGAGGCGCCTCGCTGCTAACCGTGACGTCCTGCCTGGCGGCGGCAACTGTCAGCGTGAAACTCACGGTGCGCGTCTCGCCCAGGCCCGCGGAAATCGATTCGTTCACCTGTTCGTCGAAGCCGGCCGCCTGAACGCGCACCGAATACGGGCCGGGGTGCAACTGCGGAAAATCGAAACGACCCGATTCGTCCGTCCGAACCTGGCGTTTGAGCCCGGTCTCCCGGTGCGTGATCGTCACCGTGGCTCTGGCCACCGCTCCACCGCTCGAATCCGAAACCTGCCCCGTAATGGCGCTGGTGGTTTCCCCTTGAGCCCACAATCGGGGGGCAACTAGCGGAGCGGCGAGCGCCATGCAGAAAATTCCCGCGAACCCGGCTGTCCGTGTTGTGTGCTTCATGTTCATATTTAGTCACGACTAAATTTGATGCTACACCAACGGAGGATGAATGGTCAAACGAATTTTTTGCTTTCCGATGTAACGTTCTGGCATAATTTAGGTGTGCCGAACTCCGGGACTGAGTCCGTTGATGATTACTTGAAGGCCATCTTCGAACTGACCGGCCCGGCGGGAGAGGCGGCTGCCAGCAAGGCGATTGCGGAGCGCCTGAGCGTTTCGGCGCCGTCCGTAACCGGGATGCTCCGGAAATTGTCGAGTGGAAGACGTCCCTGCATCGAATACCGGAAGCACCACGGCGCGCGCTTGACTGGCGAAGGACGAAAACGCGCGCTTCGCATCATTCGGCGGCACCGTCTGGTCGAGCTATTTCTGTGCCAGGTCCTCGGCTATACCTGGGACGAAGTACACCAGGAAGCCGAACGGCTAGAGCACTTCATTTCCGAAAAACTCGAAGAACGGATTGCTCAAAAACTGGGAAACCCGGAATTCGACCCGCACGGAGACTCGATCCCCAGGAAAAACGGTGCGCTGCCCGAGCGCAAGACGATGGCGCTTGCGGCCGTGCCGCCGGGAAGCTCGGTTGTTGTCAGCAGCGTGTCCGATCGAGATCCGGAAATACTCCGCTATCTGGAGCGGATTGGCACGACTCCAAACCGCCCGTTGGTTGTGATCGACCATGCACCGTTCGAGGGCCCGACCACAGTGCGGTTGCGCGACGAGGCCGATATCCGTGCGCTGAGCCCCAAACTTGCCGCCGCCATCTTTGTCCGAATGACATGATACGGCGGATTCGTCCATCCGGAGCCGCTCGCGGATACGGGCGCGCTCGGCCAGGCGCACTTTCGCCCAGGTCGTAGGCAGCGTCGAGCCCGCTGGCCGGACCGTTTCCCGCTCGGACAGGGCTCGGGTGCAGATCCATCGCAGTTACGTTCCGAGCCACCATGGAGGGGCACCGGTCACGATAGAGATGCATCCGTTCGACCATTACCCATCTGCTACTCGAAGGACAGGATGGCGCAGGGGGCGGCCGGTTGCCGCTCGGGCCGTGCGCCGAGGTACGGGGGATCGGCCCGCCTGCCGGCTTAAGGCGCCGCTTTCGCAGTTCGGTCCGCGGCATCGAGGAATACGGTCTGCCCGACCGCCAGTCGACCTATGCGAGTAACCGTTCCGTAGATTCCCGCGTGGTTCCGGTTCGCACGAACGACCGCTTTCATCACTTCGGGAGCGGGCCTTGCCGTCTCCGGGTCAAGATTCACCATCGAGCACCGGGCGTCGCGCTGGGTAACCGCGATGGCTGGGGCGTCGCCGCCATCACCGAAGGACAGAACTCCACCGACCCACTCGTCCTCCTGGAAAGGAGCCGGCCGCCGCAAACCGACGACAACATTGGGGCGAAAGCGTCGCGCGTCCGGGCTCAGCCCTGCGAGTCGACCGATCTCGTTCACCGTGCAGGACGCGATCACGGAGATGGTGGCGTCATCGAAAATGCCCTGCTTCATCCGCATCATCTGTACGGGAGTCCCGTAGCGGCGTCCCACCTCCGTGGCCAACTCCTCGGCGAAGACAGGCAACAGTTGGCCATCCGGCGTGCGAACATGACTGGGAAAATCTCCCTCAGCACCTTCTTGGCAGTGCTCGGGAGCGAACAGAACCAGGTGGGGAAGCTTGCCTGCGGTTAGCCACGGGAATCCGCTTCGATTTTCAATCCGCCGGAATGCCAGGCGCCTGTCACCCTCGATACCATGCCAACCCAACCGAGCGGCATCGAGCCTTTCGCCGGCCATGGACTTGACGGGATACCGGAAAATCGCTTCGACCTGTCCGATTTCTACAGGCACGCTAAACACGGTTCCCTTCTGGCGCGGTGAAGCGCTCATCGACCACATTGCCGGTATTGCGCGTTGCCGCGGGTTCGAAAAGGATGACAGCGGCTTCTTCATCCGCGCACGTCCGGTGCTCTACTCCGCGCGGCACCACACAATACTCGCCGGAACGAAGACTGACCACGCGGCCGCGAAATTCCACTCTCATTTCGCCACGCCACACCAGGAACATTTCGTCTTCGTTGTCGTGGTGGTGCCATGGGAACTCGCCTCGGAACTTCACGAGCTTCACCTCTTGTCCATTTAGTTCGGCAACCACCCTTGGCCGCCAATGCTCCGTTACGAGCGAAAACTTCTCTTCAATGGAGGCAGCTTCCATCGCCTCATAATAGCAACCCAAAATGGCCGAAACGAAAGCATGGCGCCTTGTTAACGCCGTGGTGTTTACCGGCATCGCCGAGCGCGATCCGCTCGGATCACTGAAACTTCGGGCATGATATATTAGAGGCGCGTTAGGGCGCACCCGGTCCGCGGAAAGGACAGAAGTCCACCTCATTGCGATTCGTTTTGCGAACCAACTTTCAGCCTGCAAGCATGCGGATAATCAGGCGGCCAGGAAAGCGAATTCGTGTATGCCCGTAAAACCACTTCCGCCCGACGCGGACCTCAATCATCTCAAGTACCAAGCCAAGGACTTGTTCAAGGCGCGCACCGAACGTGATGCGCAAGTGGCCCGGCGAATCCGGGAATTTCATCCGCGATTTAAGCGCGCGGCCGATGCGGCAATCTTCGATGCGAAGTTTAGCCTGGCCGACGCGCAACTTACAATTGCCCGCGAGCGGGGATTTGCGAACTGGCCGAAACTGAAACGTCGGGTAGAGAAGCCGGCACCGGCAGACGACCTTAGCCTTCCATTCCAGGAGCGAATTCAGGACCCCGCGTTTCGCCGTGCCGTGCATCTTCTGGATGCGGGAGACGTGGAAGGGCTTGGGGCTCACCTGCATGCGCATCCAGACGTGGTCCATCAACGCGTCGTATTTGAGGGCGGCAACTACTTTCAAAATCCGTCGCTGCTGGAATTTGTGGCGGAGAACCCGATTCGGCATGGGAGACTTCCTGCGAACATCGTGGAAGCCGCCAAGCTGATTTTAGATTTAGGCGCAAGGAACGATCGGGCGGCGTTGGATGAGACACTCGGCCTGGTTTGCTCCGGACGGGTACCACGCGAGTGCGGCGTCCAGATACCGTTGATCGATCTGCTCTGCGACTACGGAGCGGATCCCGGCCGCGCCATGCCCGGCGCACGCGGCGAGTTCGAAGCCGCCGGCGCTCTGCTTCGCAGGGGCGCCCATGTCGATTTGCCCGTCGCAGCGGCTCTCGGGCGCGTTGAGGACGCGCGCCAGTTACTACCCGGAACGAGTCCCGAAGATCGTTATCGAGCCTTAGCTTTGTCGGCACAGTTCGGACATACGGAGATCGTGCGAATGCTGCTCGATGCGGGAGAGGATCCGAGCCGGTACAATCCTCCCGGATTCCACGCCCATTCGACGCCGCTGCACCAGGCCGCGTTAGCGGGCCATGAGGAAACCGTCCGTTTGCTTGTCGAGCGAGGCGCCCGGTTGGACCTGAAAGACATGCTTTGGCAGGGCACGCCCGAAGGATGGGCGTCGCATGGGGACAAGACCCAAGTTGCGGATTACCTCCGCGCCCGCATGGAGCAGATGGGGAAACACTAGAGAGGGACGGGTGGCCAGGCTGTCAATTGGAAGTGCCGCGGCGCATAACATCGCCCTAAGCGCGGGTTGCGATTGCATCCTGGGCCACTTGGACAAAGGCTCGGGCTCCAGGGCGACGGAATAGACTGGGATCGCGCCGCGGCCGGCGGGCACGCTATTCACCGCCGCCGCAACGTACGCCGCAGCACCCGAGCGAAGCCCGCGGGCATCAGGATGTTGATCTGGCTGCTGTAGATGTGCAATACGCCCGTGGCGTGGGCGGTCTCCATGGCCTGCCCCGTTCCCTATTGCTTCACCAGTTCCACGCGGCGATTCACCGTGCGCCCATCCTCGGTATCGTTCGACGCCAGCGGCGCATACGGACCGCCGCCATAAGCCTGGAGCCTGTCAGCGGCCGCGCCGTACTGCTTGATGAGCAAGTCCACCACCGCCGCCGCACGCCTTTTCGAGAGATCCATGTTGGCGGCCAACGGGCCGGCGTTGTCGGTGTGGCCCACAACGTAGGCCTTGAGCTTGGCGTCCTGTTTGAGCAGCTTCGCCACTTCCTCCAGGGCGGGTGCGGACTCGGCCTTCACCTCGGCCTTTCCAGTATCGAAAAGGATTCCGTTTACGACGGCATGGCCGGCGCCGGACAGACCGCTGGATAGCTCGGCTGCGTTGGCTACCACATCCTGGGTGAGCTGAGTCTCGACGACAATCGTTTCCAGGATTCCGCCGCCGCCACCGATTTCGATTTGGAGCCACGTCTTGCCCATGTGCCCCGTGAAACCCCCGAAGTCCCCGGAGTCGTAGACCATGGTGTAACCGGCTCTCCGCAGCGCGGTATTGAGGTTGCGCACCACTTGCGCTTTGCTGGCGGTATTGGGGAAACGGTATAGAATCTGATGGAACTCTCCCTCGACGGCTTGGGTCTTGACCTTGTCCAGCGTGAAGGTAAATTTATCGTCGGCTTTGTCCTTGCATGCCGTGATCACACTGCCTGGAAAACGGCCGATCAGCGGCGAGTCCTTACAGCCAGCGGCGTCCTGGGCGGCGCAAAACCGGATGGCAACCGGCATCGTAAGGCAAAGAAGAAGACAGCGGATTGCTTTCATAGCCCCTCCTGGCGAAATCCCTCCGGAAGAGGCTCAACCGGGGGATGGTGCCAAGAAGTCTATCACAGCCATCGAGAGCGTTGGCTCGTGCGGCTGCGGGCGCGGTTGCTGGCGCGTAATCCGGCCGCAGCCAGACGGTGCAGACCCCCTAACCCGCCAATTCCCCGCCAGCCGGGCCCTTCGCTCGACTGGGATTTCCCTTATAAACGGATCGTGAAATACTGAGCCCCTTACCATGATCTGTGAGCTGTGGTACAAATGGAATTGAGGGTGAGAGGGCGATTAAATTCCGCTCCCTGAAGCCCCGTTTATGAAGTCGTTGGCCCTGCTTATTTCGCTAGGCTGGATGGTCCCGGCCGGTACGGTGGTCACATTCGACTCCGGTCCGGTTGGGCGGGTCCCCGCCGGTTGGACCGTTTCCACTACCAACGGTAGCCCCGCCCCGCAGTGGCGGATACTGCAGGACAGCAGCGCCCCAACCCAGCCATACGTGTTGGCCCAGACCTCCACGGGCCCCGCCGACCACTGCCCCATGGCCATCCTGGACAATGTTACCCTGAAGGATGGCGATGTCAGCGTGCGCATCAAGCCCGTCTCAGGCAATCAGGACCGCGCCGGAGGCGTGGTGTGGCGCTACAGGGACGCTGGTAATTACTATCTCGCCCGGGTGGACTCGCTGACCCACAACGTGGTGGTCTTCAAAGTCCGCGACGGCGTGCGCACGCGGGTTTCCTTCGTCGCGCGGCACGAGATTCCCGCCAATGCCTGGAGCATCCTGAAGGTCTCCGCCCGCGGCGACCGCTTCCAGATCTTCGTGGACCACCGCCGCATCATCCAAGGATTTGACCGCACGTTCGAAGGCCCCGGCAAGGTCGGCCTCTGGACCGTGGCCGATTCCGTCACCTATTTCGACGATTTCCGGGTCTACCCGAAGTAGGGGTAATCCACGCCATGAACAGGGATCAGGTTCGCGCTCGAATCGCAGACATCGGCATCCTGCCGGCCATCCGCGCCGCCTCCCGGGAAGATGCCATCTACGCCGTGGAGTCGGTGTCCGGCGGCGGCATTCCCATTGCCGAGATTACCCTCACCATCCCCGGCGCTATCGAGTTGATCGCGGAACTGCGGCGCACCCAGCCCGACCTGGTCGCCGGCGCGGGCACGGTTCTGACGGCCGAAGAAGCCAGGCAATGCCTGGATGCGGGCGCGTTGTTCCTCTCCAGCCCTGGTCTCGATCTGGAAATGATCGGACTGGCCGCCAAACGCAACGTGGCCGTCATTCCCGGCGCTCTCACTCCCACCGAGGTCACCATGGCCTGGAAATCCGGCGTGGATTTCGTCAAGGTCTATCCCTGCGCCCCGGTGGGCGGCGCCAGCTACATCAGGGCGCTCCGCCGCCCCTTCCCGCAAGTGCCGCTGATCGCTTCGGGCGGCGTCAACCAGAACACCGCCGGCGATTTCATCCAGGCGGGCGCGGTGGCGTTGGGCATCGGCGCGGAGTTGATTCCGCGCGACGCCATCGAACGCCGTCAGACCGACCGCATCCACGAACTGGCGCGCCGCTTCCTGCACATGGTGAAGCACGCCCGGCGGCATCCTAACGGTGCGTGAACTTGAGCGGCCGCGACATTGAGCCGTCCCTCGCCGCCGCCCCACGAGCCCTTGAAGGGCTCCGCCTTACGGTACAATGGGCGTCTGTGGTCGAGGCCACGGAGCTGCCGCATTCTTCCCTATGTCTTTGGTGCTCGAGTTACTCCGATTTCTCGGTTCGAGGAAAAAGTACTGGCTGATCCCGCTGGTGGTCATCACGCTATTGTTCGGCGCCCTGGTGGTGCTCACCCAGAGTTCCGCCGTCGCCCCGTTCATCTACACTATTTTCTGAGCGGGCGCGCCGGATTTCGAAGCTCTCCCCGATGAAGATCCTGGGCATCTCGGCGTTTTACCACGATAGTGCGGCGGCTCTCGTCTCCGACGGCCAAATCGCCGCCGCCGCGCAGGAAGAGCGCTTCACCCGCAAGAAGCACGACTCCAGCTTCCCGCGCCACGCCATCGAATTCTGCCTCCGCCAGGCCGCTACGCCGCTCTCCGGCATCGACCGCGTGGTCTTCTACGACAAGCCTTTCCTCAAGTTCGAGCGGCTGCTCGAAACCTATCTGGCCTTCGCCCCCCGCGGCGTCCGCTCGTTTCGCATGGCCATGCCCCTGTGGGTTCGCGAGAAGCTCTTCCAGCGCGACATCCTCGGCCGCGAAATGCGCCGCCTCGACCCGGGCTTCGCTCCGCAGCGGCTGCTCTTCGCCGAACATCACGTCAGCCACGCCGCCAGCGCCTTCTACCCGTCTCCCTTTGACGAGGCCGTTATCCTCACCATGGATGGCGTCGGCGAATGGGCCACCACTTCGGCGGGCATCGGACGCGGGGCCGATCTGCGCATCACCCGCGAGATTCACTTCCCGCACTCCCTCGGCCTGCTCTATTCCGCCGTCACTTACTACACCGGCTTCAAGGTGAACTCCGCGGAATACAAGGTTATGGGCCTGGCGCCCTACGGGACGCCGCGCTACGTCCAGCAGTTCTACGAGCACTTAGTAGACGCCAAGCCCGACGGTTCCTTCCGCCTTAATCTGGATTACTTCGACTACTGCACCGGCCTAACGATGACCAACCGGAAGTTCGACGAACTCTTCGGCGGTCCCGCGCGCCAACCCGATCAGCCGCTCACCGCGCGCCACATGGACATGGCCGCTTCCGTGCAGTGCGTCATCGAGGAAATCGTCCTCCGCATGGTGCGTTCGCTGGCCGCGGAGACCGGCATCGCCAATCTGTGCCTGGCTGGCGGTGTGGCCCTCAACTGCGTCGCCAACGGCCGCATCCTGCGCGACGGCGCGTTCCGCAACCTGTGGATTCAGCCCGCCGCGGGCGATGCCGGTGGCGCTCTGGGCGCAGCGCTCGCCGCGTATCACTCGTTCGCCGGCCAGCCGCGCACCGACCCCGCCGGCGCCGATTCGATGCGCGGCTCCTACCTCGGCCCCGAGTTCTCCCAGGCCGAAATGGAAAGCCGCCTCCGCGCCGCGGGCGCGCGATTCGAAGTGCTCGACGATGACGAGTTGCTCTCCTCCTGCGCCGATGCGCTGACCTCGGGCGCCGCTCTCGGCTGGTTCCAGGGCCGCATGGAGTTCGGCCCGCGCGCCCTCGGCGGCCGCTCCATCCTGGCCGACGCGCGCAATCCCAAAACCCAATCGCTGCTCAACCTCAAGGTCAAGTTCCGCGAGTCGTTCCGCCCGTTCGCGCCATCGGTACTGCGCGAGCACGTCGCCGATTGGTTCTCGCTCGATGGCGACAGCCCCTACATGCTGCTGGTAGCCGGCGTGCGCGAAGACCGCCGCATCCCCATGACGCCCGAGCAGGAGGCGCTGTTCGGCATCGATAAACTCAACGTCCCCCGCTCTACCATTCCCGCCGTGACCCACGTGGATTACTCGGCGCGCATCCAGACCGTGCACCACTCCACCAACCCGCGCTACCACGCGTTGATCGAGAGGTTCCACCAGCGCACCGGCTGCCCGGTGATCGTCAATACCAGCTTCAACGTGCGCGGCGAGCCCATTGTGTGCACCCCCGAAGACGCCTTCCACTGCTTCATGGGCACCCACATGGAAGCCCTCGCCGTGGGCAATTGTCTCCTGCGCAAAGCCGATCAGGACCCCGCGCTGGCGCAGCAGTACGAGAGTAAATTCGAGCTGGACTAGCGCGGCGCTCGACCCGGCGGAAAGTCGAGTATAATACCTTTTTGTTTCTATTTGGCGAGATCGGAGAACTCTCTACATGAAGACGCTCCTTGTGCTGGCCTGCCTGGCTGGATACTTCTGCGTGACGCCGGCACGCGCGGCAACGATCTACTCCACGCTCGGCTCCAGCGCCCCTGTGTATGAAGCCGGCACTGGATACCTCGTGGTTGGGCCGTCCGGCGGTCCTCCCGGCTACGTAGGGGTCGCCGCTCCGTTCGTGCCATCGGCGAGCTACGATGTTACCTTCATCGACCTTGCTCTGATCCACGAGTCTGGCACGAATTCGGCAGTAGTTGAGCTACAGGCCGACGCTTCTGGCGTGCCAGGCGCGGTTCTGGGCTCCTGGGTCGTCAGCGCCGTGCCTAATGCGTATGCGGAGGTTGGTGTTCCTGCTTCGGGGACTGTGATGGCCGGACAACAATACTGGATCTCGGTCCTGCCCAATGCTAGCGACACACTCATAGATTGGGCGTTTAACAGCCAGGGCATCACGGGCACTTATGCGACGACGCCGAACGGAGCGAGTTACTCGCTCTCGAACTATACGCTACCCGCCTTCGACGTAAGGGGAGATTCCGTTCCCGAGCCGTCCACATTCGCACTTGGAGCCGCCGCCGCCGCGCTACTGGCGCGCCGGGTGTTTCGGCGGTAGAAGGCTATAACCTCTGGCCGCTACCGGCTCGCACCGGACTGCCCGATACAACCGCCGCCATTTCGGCCGCGCTCCAATCGGCGGAATCGATTTTGCTCGACCGTGCTTGCCCGCCTCTCTCCTTCGATGACCGAGTTGGCCCGCCCCATGAAACCACTCATCCGAAGTACAATGGCTGCGTCTGCCGAAGGAGTATGCATGGCTCGACGCATGGGGATCGCTGTTTTGCTGGCTGCTGCTGCCCTGGCCCAGGATGTCTCACCGATGGACCAAGCGGTGCAGTCCTATGTTGCGGACAAGACGTTCATGGGCTCGGTGCTGGTGGCCCGCGGAAACGAAGTCCTGCTGAGCAAGGGTTACGGCTCGGCCAATCTGGAGTGGAGCATTCCTAACTCGCCCGGCACCAAGTTCCGCCTTGGGTCCATCACCAAGCAGTTCACGGCGGCATCGATCCTTCTGCTGGAGGAACGTGGCAAGCTGAGGACCGGCGACCTGGTAAAGAAGTTCATTCCCGATGCGCCCGCCGCGTGGGACAAGATCGCCATCTTTCAACTGCTGACCCAGACCTCGGGCATTCCGAACTTCACCGCCTTCCCCGACTATCGCTCCCTGGAGCCATTCGCGACGACGCCCGAAAAACTGGTGGCTCGCTTCCGCGGCGAGCCGCTTGAGTTTCAGCCGGGCGAAAATTGGAGCTACAGCAATTCAGGTTACATCCTGCTGGGCTATCTGTTGGAGAAAGTCAGCGGCCAGAGCTACGAGAGTTTCGTTCGGGAGAACATCTTCGGGCCGCTGGGCATGAAGGATTCGGGCTACGATTCGAACTCCGCGATCATCCTCCGGCGCGCCGCGGGCTACCAGCCTGGTAGGGACGGACCGGAGAACGCGGGGTTCATCCACATGAGCATTCCCTTCTCGGCGGGCGCGCTGTACTCGACCACCGAAGACCTGCTGCGTTGGGAAGAGGGGCTCTTCGGCGGCAAGTTGCTCTCGGCCGCGTCGTTACTCAAGATGACTACGCCATTCAAGAACGACTACGCGTGCGGTGTGGGCGTGCACGTGGCGAGCGGTCACAAGGTGATCGACCACGGCGGCGGAATCGAAGGCTTCAACACGTATTTGGCTTACTATCCCGAGGATAAGCTTACGGTGGTGGCACTGGCTAACTTGAGCGGGAACGCGCCGGAGCAGATAGTCGCCCGCCTGGCGGCGATAGCACACGGCGACAAGGTGGAACTTCCCTCGGAGCGGAAGGAAATTACGGTTGCACCGAAGATCCTGGAACGGTATGTAGGAACCTATGAACTGGCGCCGAAGATTAGCATGACGGTCGCTCTGGAAGGCGGTCAACTGGTCTGCCAGGTCTCGGGACAAGATAAGGTGCCACTATTCGCCAAGTCGGAGACAAGGTTTTTTCCCAAGGTGGTGGATGCCGAGATCGAATTCGGCACGAACGGCGATGGCGCGGTCACGTACCTTGTTCTGCACCAGGGCGGCCGGGACATGAAGGCGCAGCGCACCAGCGACAAGGTGGTTGAGCGGAAAGAAATCGCCGTGTCTCCCAGGATACTGGCGCAGTACGTCGGAACCTACGAATTGCGACCTGGCTTTGACCTGGTAATCACGCTCGAAGGCGACCGGTTGATGTCCCAGGCTACCGGGCAGGGCAAGATCCCGTTATTCGCGGAGTCGGAAACGAAGTTCTTCCCTAAGGTGATGGACGCCGGGATCGAATTCCTCAAGGACGAGAAGGGCGCGGTCACCCGCCTGGTGCTCCACCAAGGCGACGTTGAGATCAAGGCAGCGCGGAAGTAAAACGCGGGATTTGGGAGTGCCGGCGCTTGCGGCTTCGCCGGCGCGCGACTGGCTCGCGCACGCACCGGCCCCGCGCTGGCGCAGCAGTACGAGAGCAAGGTCGAGCCGTATTAGCGCGGCACGCCCGCCGCCGGGCAATCCCCGCTTTGGCAAGCTGGCCTGCCAAATGTGCCTAAGTGCCGTGTTTTCAAAACGCAAATGGCGCCCTTGGCAGGCTCGCCTGCCAACTCGATGCCGCACGCGCCCCTACGCTGGCCACTTCCATCCGGTGATTGCGGGCTGGTCGATGCCGTTCTCGTACGCGTAACTGCGGCATTCGATCTGCATGTTGCGGAACTTCTCCTTGGCGTGCGCGCCCACGCGTTGCAACTCCGGCACGCGGTCGATGGCGTCGATGGCCAGACTGTAACGGTCAATCTCGTTGTTGATCGCCAGCTCCATGGGCGTGTTGATATTGCCCTTCTCCTTGTACCCGCGCACGTGGAAATTATGGTGGTTGGCGCGGCGGTAAGCCAGGCGGTGGATCAGCCACGGGTAGCCATGGAAGTTGAAGATCACCGGCTTATCCACGGTGAACAGCGAATCGAAATCGCGATCGGAGAGGCCGTGGGGATGCTCGGTGCTGGGTTGCAGCTTGAAGAGGTCCACCACGTTGATGAAGCGGATCTTGAGATCGGGGAACTCGCCGCGCAGCAGCACGATGGCGGCCAGGGCTTCCTGGGTCGGGATGTCGCCCGCCGAGGCCATCACCAGGTGCGGTTCGCCGCCCTGATCGTTGCAGGCCCACTCCCACATGCCGATGCCCTTGGTGCAATGCTCGATGGCGGCATCCATGCTCAGATACTGCAGATGATTCTGCTTGTCGCTCACGATGACGTTGACGTAGTTCTCGCTCTTTAAACAGTGAGCGGCCACCGAGAGCAGCGTGTTGACGTCGGGCGGAAGATAGATGCGGGTTACGGCGGCGCTCTTATTCACCACCACGTCCAGGAAGCCGGGGTCCTGGTGGGTGAAGCCGTTGTGGTCCTGCCGCCACACGGTGGAAGTTATGAGCAGGTTCAGGGACGCCACGCTCTGCCGCCAGGGCAGGTTGTTGCAGATGGACAGCCACTTAGCGTGCTGGTTGAACATGGAATCGATAACGTGCACGAAGGCTTCGTAGGACGAGATGAAGCCGTGGCGCCCGCTGAGCAGGTAGCCCTCCAGCATGCCCTCGACGGTGTGCTCGCTGAGCATTTCCATGACGCGGCCATCGGGCGCCAGTTCGGTGCCGTCGGTGTCCTCGGGGAAGTACTCGGCCAGCCAAAACTTCTTGCTAACGGCGTAAATGGCCTGTAACTTGTTGGACGTGTTTTCGTCGGGGCCGAATACGCGGAAGTTAGTCATGTTGGCCTTCATGACGTCGCGCAGGTAGTTTCCCAGCGGAGGCACGTTTTCCGCCTCGGCCCCTCCCGGCTGGGTGACCGGCTGGGCATACGCGCGGAAATCCGGCAGACGGAGCGAGCGCTTCAAGATTCCGCCGTTGGCGTGCGGGCTGGCGCTCATGCGCCGCGTACCGGTAGGAGCCAGTTCCTTCAACTCGGCAATCAGCTTGCCGCTCGCGTCAAACAGTTCCTCCGGCTTCTGCGCGCGCATCCAGTCTTCCAGAACGCGGAGTTGCACGGGGTCCTTCTTTACGTTGGGCAGCGGCACCTGGTGGGCGCGCCAGAAGCCTTCGAGGCGATGGCCGCCAACGTACTCCGGCGCTCCCCAACCCTTGGGCGAGCGCAGCACGATCATGGGCCAGCGCGGGCGCACGGCCACACCCGAGGCACGGGCCTCGCGCTGCAACCGCTGGATCTCGGCGACGCAATGGTCCACGGTCGCTGCCATTGCCTGGTGCATGCTATCGGGGTCGCTGCCTTCCACGAAATGCGGCGACCATCCGTAGCCGCGCATCAGGTTCTCCAGTTCGTCGTGGGTGATGCGCGCGAGGAGCGTGGGGTTGTTGATCTTATAGCCGTTCAAGTGGAGGATAGGCAGCACCGCGCCATCGCGCACCGGGCTGAGGAACTTACTAATATGCCACGAAGTCGCCAGCGGCCCGGTTTCGGATTCGCCATCCCCCACCACCGCCGCCACGATAAGCTCCGGGTTGTCGAACGCCGCGCCGCAGGCGTGCGACAGCACGTAGCCCAGTTCGCCGCCTTCGTGGATGGAGCCCGGCGTTTCGGGCGTGCAGTGGCTGCCGATGCCGCCCGGGAACGAGAACTGTTTGAAGAACTCGCGCAGCCCCTCTTCGTCCTCGCTCTTCTCGGGGTAGATTTCGGAGTAAGTGCCTTCCAGGTACACCGGCCCCAGCACACCCGGCGCGCCGTGCCCCGGACCGGCCAGGAAGATCATGTTCTGATCGAACTTCTTGATGGCGCGGTTGAGGTGGACGTAAGTGAAGGCGAGGCCGGGGCTGGATCCCCAATGTCCCAGCAGCCGGTTCTTGATGTGGTCCGGCTGGAGCGGCTCTTTGAGCAGCGGATTTTCCTTGAGATAGATCATCCCCAGGGCGAGGTAGCGGCACGCGCGCCAGTAGCCGTGGGTCTTGCGCAGTTCGTCGGCGCCGAGTGGCGCCCCCTGGATGGTGGACCGGGCGAACCCGTAGGCGCTGAGCGCGGCGTCAGGTAGAGCGAATGTGGACATGTGAGACTCCGTCCTTACATTCTAGCGGTGGCGGGTTACGGTGGGGTTACGAGGGGGGCGAGACGCCACTAGCGAATGCAGGAATGGGTTGCGGTACAATTGCTGCGATATCCGGAAAGCCGGAGATCCTCGCCCCGGAGAGAGTTTCTGATGACTTCCGACAGGACTATCGACCTTCTCGATGCCGTCACCAAGCTGTTGAGTGCGCTGGTGTGGCCTGGTGTGGTGGTCTTCGCCCTAATTCGATTCGGTCCGTTCCTCCGCGAGGTCATCCGCCGCGCGGGGGAGTTTTCGGTGAAGGGCGCAGGCTTTGAGGTGTCCGTCAAGAAACAAGCCGAGATAGCCGCAGCTATCGGTGCGGCTGCTGCGTCTCGCCGCGGCGGTGGCGCCGGGCAGGATGCTACGGCAACGGACGCACGGTCGGTGGCTCGGTTTGTTTCGCGGATCGCACCGCGGGAGATTCAGCGGGCTGGGGGGTCCAGGGTGCTCTGGGTTGACGACGAGCCGGACAACAACGTTCATGAGCGCCAGGCGTTGGAGGCTTTGGGCGTCAGATTCGTCTTGGCTGGATCGACGGACGAGGCGATCGGCAAGCTCGAACACCAATCGTTTGACGCCATTGTTTCGGATATGGGCCGTCCTCCCGATGCGCAAGCCGGCTTCACCCTACTCGACCGGATTCGGGCGGGCGGAAGCCAAACGCCTTTCATCCTGTACACGGGTCCACGCGCCCCGGAACTTCGGGCGGAAGCCAGAAGAAGAGGTGCCGTCGATTGCATCCATAGTCCAAGCAAACTGTTCGAGACAGTGCTCTCTGTGCTCGGGTAAGGGCACAAACTTCGGCGCACGTACCGCGCGGTTCTCTGACTCGTTACAAGAACACCCCTTGTAGTTCCCGCTCGACGGAGCGAGATGCCAACCTGAACCCGACTCCCGGGAGTCGCGGCATCGACGCTGGCGGCCATCTTCCGGACGTGGCGTTGCACGACCCGCCAGTGGGAATTCCCGAGCGCCAAAATCGCAGTTGCGCGGCCCTTCAGGTTCTGCTGGGCAGCCACGTTCTTGCCGGTCGTCAACAGGAGTTCCAACCCGCATCCTCGGCCGTCTTGAGCAGTTCGCCGTTGGCCAGTTTGTCCCATCCGGCGTCCTTCGCTTTCCAGACGGTGTGGCCTTTGAGAAACGGGATCGGCGGCGCAGGCGTCGTTGTCAAACGGAGCCCGCGTTGACAGCCGCCCGCGGGCGGTCTGCGGGTGGTGGGGGATCCAGACTGCGAGCTGCGAATTCGAGCACGCTGACAGTCTGCTCGCGCGTCACGTCGAACCACTCGATGATCTCCTCGGTGCTTGCCCCGGATTCGAGGTTTTCGAAAACGGTGGACACTGGCATGCGGGTGTCCTGGAACACCCACGCACCGCTGACCTTGCCGGGGACGCTCTCCACGGCGGCGCACCGTGACCAACCGAGGGTCGGGGGCGTCATGATCCGTGCTCCTTCCCGCTCAGCTTGCCTTCGGATTCAGAGTGCGGTCCACGTGGCCGGGATCGCGGGCAATCAGCGTCAGATAGGCCCGGGTGGGTTGGTCCGGTTCGGCGCGGCCCTGCTCCCAATCCCGCAGCGTCCCCAGGGGAATGTGATAACGTGCTGCGAATTCCTCTTGTGTCAGGTCCAAGGCTCGCCGGATGATCTTCGCCCGCGGAGTTCGCCGCATCCGCTTGAGGTCGGCATCGGTAAGCGGTTGCGCGTCCCGATCGGCGCGCGCGGCCCGCTCAATCGCCTCGGGGGTCATCGGCCGGGGTGGATTCGGCGTTCTGTTCGAAATAGTCGTCTTGCTCATGTGGCGTTGCCCTCCTGGCGGAAATCAGGCGGATGCGGTCCTCGCGTTCGGTGTAGGCTACGAACAACACAACGTTACCTTGCGCCGTGCCGACGATGACAAGACGCTCTTCGCCGTAGTCTTCCCGATCATCCAGGCGCTCGACGGCGAAAGGGTCTTGGAATACCGTTTTCGCCAAATCGAAGCTCACGCCATGAGCTTGCAGGTTGGCCTCAGCTTTGGCGTCGTGCCATTCAAATTCCAACACCACCATACTACGGGATACCAGTACCGCAGTCAAGGCGCAACATGCTGCCGGTTGCCGGAACTCGTCCCTCTGGCCGCGGATCCGAGTGTTCGTGAGCATGGCACTCCGTGCTCTAGAATGGAGCGGATGAGCAAGAAATACCGGACCGATGCCATGGCGGCCATCCACGAAACCATGGCGGCTTTGCACGATGCGGGGGCCATCGACAAGCGGACGATGCGCGGGTTCGACGAGGCCTGCCTCCCGCCGATCCGGGAGCGGGATCACATCAGCCAGGCCGTCTTCGCCAATTACCTGAACGTCACCACCAGCCTTGTCAGCAAGTGGGAGCGCGGCGAGAAGCGGCCTTCCGGGGCATCGCTCAAGCTGCTGGCGCTGGTTGAGAAGAATGGGCGCGCGGCGGTTGCCTAGCGGCGTGGCCGTTGAGGCCGCTTCCGGATGCCTGACGTGCTACTGGTTACGGCAGCAGCGCCAGTTTGCCGGCTTCGGTTAAAGCGCCGCAGCGGTAAACCGTGTCCGCATTGGGCTGCTTAGCCCACGGGTCCGAATTCCAGGCGAAGTACATGGCGCCCGCCACTCGTCCCCGTTTTGCCTCGTCGCCGAAATAGCCCATGATCTCGCGCACGACGGCCGCCCGCGTATGATCGTCCAACGGGCAAGACAGGTTCTTGTTTGCGATGCCCCATTCGGTGATCCAGCAAGGTTTGCCGGATGGCGAGTTAGGCGGCTGACATTCCGCGATGGCATACTTATCCAGCCTCGACTTACGGCCCGCTGAAGTCGTGTCCCACGGATAGGTGTGAATGCCGTAGTAGTCCACCAACTTATCCATCCCGTTGGCGCGAAGGAACCAGAGCGTGGCGTTGATGCTGACGCCGTCCGACTTGGCTCCCGGCCAAGGTCCCTCGGGACCGTCGTCGGCCAGGCCGGCCGAGATGATAGGCGTTTGGCGGTTGAGTTTCGAACCATCCCGCACCTCTTTCAGCGCCGCCAGAACCTTCAGATATTGCAGAAATCCCTTAGCAATCTGTTTCCCCTCCTCGTCGCGAAAAAGGTCGTTGACGCCGAAGTTCCTGCCTTCGCCCGGCAGAGGAAACTCGGGATTGAAGGCGGCCCAGTTGATTTCGTTACCCAGTTCCATTCCGGCAAGAACGATCCCATTGGCCTCCAGTTTGTCGATCATGGATTGAAAGTAGGCTCTGGAGAGGACGGGATCGGCGGCGGATAATGGATGCCCGCCCCACATATCCGGAAATTCCTTCGCCCGATAAGGACGGGTGGGCGCGGTCTGCGGGAATTGGAGGCTCAGACCGAGTTCGATCGCGATCCCTTGAGCGTAGACGCGTTTCGCGAAGTCGATGTCTTTGTCCTCGGGCGCGAGCCATGCGCGGATCACGTGAACGTTTGCCGCCTTAAGCTGAGCGATCAGAGCATTCTGGTCCGCCAGGCCCGCCCTCATGGGGTTTACGACGTTCATTCCGGTTACGAGCCTTGGGTTCTGGGGCTGGCCGAATACGGCCCCGGCAACGAGCGTGGAAGCGAGGAAGCAGATGACGGCGGGACGCAAAGCGACGATCTTCTTAAACATGGACCTCTCTCATACGAGACTTGAAGAAGCAGCCTGGGATGAGCTTCCACCGAGTCTCTTCCAGGCTCGAATCCGGATCGCGGGCCAGCACCATCTCCGGTCGCGGCGCTGTGCTGGAAGATGGGCCCGATTCTCCTTGTCGGCCTGGGCTTCAAGTCCAATTGTAATCGCATGGCGGCCACGCGCCGCGTGGCCTTGAACCCTGGAACCCCTGCTATACGACGGAGGTGCCTCTGCGGATCCACAAATCGAAATAGTTCCAAGTATTCGGCACCCTCTGCACGTCCCCGGCCGATTGCCCGGTGGGTTCGCTATGACGCGCCACTCCGGTGGAGAGCGTTTTGACGGCGCCTGCGGCGAACATGAGGCGGAAGCCGCCGCACGCGCGGGCTTACGGAACCTGAGGGGCGATCGCCTCACTCATGCCGCAGAGCCGCCATCGGGTCGGCGCGTACGGCGTGCCGGGCCGGCAGGTATATGGCGAGCGACGCGGCGGCCGCCAGCGCCACGGCAACCGCGGCGAACGTGACGGGGTCGCTGGCGCCCACGCCCCAGATCAGCGAGGCCATCAGGCGCGCCAGCGCGGCCGCCACCGCCAATCCCGCCGCGAGGCCCAAGGCCGTGGTCCCCAGCCCGCGCCGGAACACCTCGCGCAGCACTGTCCTGCGCGGCGCACCCAGCGCCATGCGGATGCCGATCTCGTGGGTCTGCTCATTAACCGTGTAGGCCATCACGCCGTAGACGCCAATCGACGACAGCACCAGCCCAATCGCGCCGAAGATCCCCAGCAGCGCGGCCACGTAAGTGAGGCCCAGCGCCTGGTCGCGGATCTGCGCGTCCACCGTGCGGACGTCGGTGACCGGCTGCTCGGGATCCACCGAGTGGATGGCGGCGGCGATGGCGGAAACCAGGCGCGCCGGGTCGCCCGAGGCGCGAACGCCGATATCCATCCTCTCTCGCGGCTCCTGCGCGTAGGGCACGTACAGCGTGGCGTGCGGTGCGCGGTCGAAGACGCTGAACATCTCGTCGCCCACCACGCCCACGATGGTCGCCCAGGGGCGTTCGCGGCCGCTATCGCCGATGTGGATGCGCCGCCCCAGCGGGCTCTCGCCTCCAGGCCACCATTGGCGCGCCAGGCGGCGGTTCACCACCACCACGCGGGGCGCATCGGCGGTATCGCGATCCTCAAGCGCGCGCCCGGAAATGAGCGGCACCCGCACGGTCTCTAAGTAATTGGCGCTGACAGCCTGGAAGACCGCGGCGGGTGTGCGGCCCGGCTCCGGCGGGCGGCCCTCGATGGTGAAGGCGCGCGTGGTGAAGTGGTCGGAGTAGGGCGTGGACGTGGCGCCCGCGGCGGCGCGCACTCCCGGGATGGCGCCGACGCGCTCCAGCACGCGGCGGTAGAAATCGGCGAGTTGGTAGTCTTCGCCATACTTGGCGTCGGTCACCGCCAGGCGCAGGGTGAGCAGGCTGGCCGGGTCGAGGTCCGCGCCGCTTTGCGTGAGCGCGCGGAAGCCGCGAATCATCAGACCCGCGCCCACCAGCAGCACTACGGTGAGTGCCACCTCGCCTGCCACCAGGCCGGAACGCAAGCGATGCCGCGCGCGGTTTCCCGAACCCGCCCCGCCACGCTCCTTGAGCGCGTCGTGGAGGTTGGGCCGCGCCCATTGCCACGCCGGCGCCAGGCCGGACAGGATACCGCTGGCCAGCGCCGCCAGCAGAGTGAATAGCAGGGCGCGGTTATCCAGAGCGATGGCCGAAAGGCCAGGCATGCTCTTCCCGGCGCCCTGCGGCAGACTCACGCGAAAGGCCTCCAGTCCCCAACTGGCCACCAGCAGCCCGAGGGCGCCGCCGGCCAGCGACAACAGCACGCTTTCGGTGAGCAGTTGCGCCATCAGGTGGGCGCGGCCGGCTCCCAGCGCCGCGCGCACCGCTACCTCGCGCATCCGCCCCAGTGCCCGCGCGAATTGCAGGTTGGCCACGTTGGCGCAGGCGATGAGCAGCACGAACAGCACCGCGCCGAACAGCAGGGCGACGTACTGGCGCCGGACGTCGCCCATCAGGAACTGCTGCACGCCCATGACGCGGAACGCGCGCCCCTGATTGGTGGCGGGATACTGTTGCGCCAGGCGCGCGCCAATGGCGGCGATCTCACGCGCCGCGTCGCTCAGCGGCCGGCCCGGCTTCAACCGGCCCACGGCCACGAACTCGGCCGAGGTGCGCGACTGGGCGGTGGAGGCATCCAGCGTCAGCGGCGTCCACAGTTGCGCCCGCTTGGGGAATTGGAAACCGGGCGGCATGACACCCACCACGCGATAGCTCCGGTCGTTGAGATGGACGATGCGGCCGGCGATGGCCGGATCGGCGCCGAACCGCCGCCGCCACAGGTCGTCGGAGAGAATCACCAGCAGTTCGCCCCCGCGCTGGTCTTCGCCTGGCAGGAATGCGCGGCCCCGCGCCGGCGCGACGCCCATCACGTCGAAAAAACTGGCCGAAACGGAGACCGAGTTGACGCGCTCCGGCGGGCTGCCGGGTTCCGCCAGGTTGGCGTAGTTGTCGTCCCAGGCGGCGAGGCCGGTGAAGCTGGTGCTCTGGCGGCGGATGTCGTCGAAATCGGCTGGCGTCAGGTCGCGCCCCGCAGCCGGGTTTTCCGGATCGCTCTGGGCGATCATCGCCAGCGATTCCACTTGAGGCAGCGGCAACGGCTTCCACAGCAGGCCGTCGCAGAAGCTGAAGGTGGCCGTGGTGGCGCCGATCCCCAGCCCCAGCGTGAGAATGGCCGTCACCGCGTACCCCGGAGACTTGCGTAGGGTGCGCGCACCGGTCTTAACATCCCGCCACAGGTTCATAAGTGCGCCCTTTTTCCCGCACGCCAGGGGCCACGGGAAACCGTTGAAAACAGGCGCGGGAAAAGGCGCGCCACTGTCCGGTTTTGGGACCGGTTGATCGGCGGGCGAGCGGCCAATTATAATCGCAGGGCACATGCACTCTCCGCGGTGGCCCGCACTCGTCTCGCTGGCGCTGGTTCTGGCCGGCACAATTCGCATCGCTTCCACGTGGACGGTTTTCAACCACACCATCGACGAACCGGACACGCTGGCGGCGGGCATGGAGTACTTGAGCACCGGCCGCTTCCTTTATGAGGACGTGCACCCGCCGCTCGGCCGCGTGGCTTCCGCGATAGGTCCGTTTCTGGCGGGCGAGCGGTTTCATCCGGGGCCGGCATCGTATTTCGAAGGCTACCGGATCCTGGGGCATGGCGATCACTACGACCGCACTCTGGCGCTCAGCCGCGCGGGCAACCTGATCTTTTTCTGGATTGCGTCGGCGGTGGCGTACCTGTGGGGACTGCGCGCGGGCGGCCCGAAGGCGGCGGTGATGGCGGCTCTGCTCTTCACCACGCTGCCGCCCATCCTGGGGCACGGGGGCCTGGCCACCACCGATCTCGCGCTGTGCGCCATGACGGCGGCGGCGGGGCTGGCGGCGCTGCGCTGGGCCGATCTGCCCACGCGCGGCCGCAGCCTGGCGTTGGGCGCGCTCACGGCGCTGGCGTTCGTCTCGAAGTTCTCCTCGCTGCTGTATCTTCCCTCGGCGTGGGTGCTGATGTGCGCGTGGCACATGGCGACCGAGCGCCGCGGCCCTCGGTGGCTGCTGCGCGAATTGTGGACGCGGCGGCGGTCTATTGCGCTGGCGGCGGCAACCGCGGCATTGACGGTTTGGGCGGTGTACGGGTTCACCTTCGGGCGGGTGGAGTTCCTGCACCTCCGCCTGCCGGCGCCGCGCTTCTTCTCGGGGATTCACGCCGTCTGGGAACACAGCCAGCGCGGCCACCCGGCCTATCTGCTGGGCCGGATGAGCGCCACGGGGTTCTGGTATTACTTCCCCACGGTGCTGGCGCTGAAGACGCCGCTGGGGATGCTGGCACTGCTTGCGCTGTCGCCGTTTCTGGTTCGCGATGGCCGCCGCGCAACCGGCTTCGCCGCCGCGTTTTCGATCGCCATCGTGCTGATTTCCATGCGCGGCCATATCGACCTGGGCGTGCGCTATCTGCTCCCGGTCTACGTGGGCCTCTCGGTGGTGTGCGCGTGCGCGGCCGCCGAAGCGCGCGGATGGGCCGCCAAGGCGGCGGTGGCGGCGCTCATCGGCTGGCAGATCGCCGCCGGCGACCTGGCGCACCCCGACTACCTGGCCTACACCAACGAGATCACCGGCGGCCATCCAGAGCGGTACCTCGCGGATTCGGACGTGGATTGGGGCCAGGACATGAAGCGCCTGGAAGCGTTCCTGGAAAGCCAGCACGCCACGCAGGTGACCTTCGCGCCATTCAACCGCACCTACGCCATGGCGGGGCGCGAGATGGTCCCGATGGCGCCGGGCGAATCCGATCACCCATCTCCCGGTTGGAACGCGGTCAGCGTCACTATTTGGAAGGTGTTCGCCTATCCAAAGTGGGCCGATAGGACGCCGCCGCAGAGGCGAATTGGAAAGTCGATTCTGCTTTGGTACTTCTGAGTGCGGCGCCTACAGAAAGAGATCGGCGGGCGCGTGGAAGAACTCGGCCAGTCTGCGAACGTGCGTCTTGCTGGGCTCGCGCTTTCCGCTAAGCACATCGGACACCACGCTACGCGAGCCGAATACTGGCAGGAGATCGGCTTGGCGGAGCCCGCGCTGTTGCATGAGGAAGCGGATCATGGCGTGCGGCGGCAGGCTGGGCAGCGGATGGCGCCGGTCGTCGTAATCCTGCACCAGGCGCGACAAGAGTTCCGCCAGGGCGGTCTCTTCCGGGCTGGGATCGGGGCGAAAGGCCAGGCGTTCGAGCTCGACGGTCATGCGGTCGAATTCCCGCTGGTTGGCGATCACTTTAGGAAGCGCATCGGCGCACAATTCGCCGTAGCGCGAGGGGTTCAACGCTCCCAGGCCCATTTCTTCCACTCCTCCCGGTCGTATTCCTTGTGAGTCAACAGGGCTTTGACGAACAGTGTGCGGATCTGGAAAGCGGCCCGGACGACGAGGCGATACCTGTTGTGCCGCAGATTGAAGACCAGGACGTGGCCAACCCGATCCGCGCTCGGGAAGTCCTTCCGCACGTCCGCCAGGCTGCGCCACTCGGACGCGCGCGCCACGCGATACCAGGCAATCGCTTCTTCCATCGCCTCCGGCTTGTCCTCCGCCAGCTCCATCAGCCCGCGTTTGCTGACGACGTTCACCTCTTCGATATTAGCAAATCGCGAACATCGCGGCGGGATACCCGCTCGCGGGCGCCGGCACCCGCCGTACCGCCGCTTATCCGGGCCCCACGATACCCGAACAAACTCCCTCGCCGGACGGAGTATACTGTGAAATCAGAGGGGTGTGCATGAAAAAATACTGGAAGTTCGTCGCCCTGGTGGCTCTGGTGATCGGCGTTCTGGTGGCTCTGGGTTGGACGGGCGCGGCCGATACCAAGACCTATTACAAGACCATCGCCGAGCTGAAACTGATGGGGCCGCGGGCTTACGGAGAGCGCCTGCGGGTGGGCGGCGACGTGGCCATCGGATCCATTCAGCGCAATGGCAAGGAGGTGGAGTTCGTCCTCCAGCAGGACAACACCACCCTGAAAGTGCTCTACACCGGCTCCGAAACCCTGCCCGACACTTTCAAGGATGGCGCCCAGGCGCTGGCCGACGGCAAGCTGGATAAGGACGGCGTTTTCCGCGCGGCGCGCATTCAGGCCAAGTGCGCCTCGAAGTACGAGTCCAAACCGCAGCTTTCGCCGGGCCAGTCCAGTCCCAATATCAACGCCGGCAAGAGTACCATCTAGCAAGAGGGGAATATGGAAAACCTGGGTTCCTTGGCCATTCTTCTGGCCTTCGCGCTTGCGCTGTATGCCGCGGCGGCGGCGGTGGTTGGGCGTCTCAAACGCAATCCGTTTCTGCTGGTTAGCGGCCAGCGCGCTGTCTACGCCGTGTGGGGGCTGGTTACGCTGGCGTCGGGGTTGCTGGTGTACGCCCTGCTGTCCGGGGACTTCCGTTTCGCCTACGTGGCCGAGCACTCCAACCGCGCCATGCCGGCGCTTTACAAATACGCGGCCTGGTGGGGTGGGCAGGAAGGTTCGCTGCTGTTGTGGAGTTGGCTGCTGTCTACCTACGCTGCCGTGGTGGTCCTCACCAACCGGCGCAAGCACCGCGACATCCTGCCGTGGACCATCGCCGTTCTCGCCACCGTTCAGGTATTCTTCCTCACGCTGAACAACTTCGTGGCCAACCCGTTCCGCATGCTGGCGCAGGATCGCCTCATCGTCAACGTGGGCGATGGGCAGGGTTTGAGCCCGCTGCTGCAATACCCGGCCATGGCCATCCATCCGCCCATGTTGTACCTGGGATACGTGGGATTCACGATTCCATTCGCCTTCGCCATGGGCTCGCTCATCACCCGCCAGCCGGGCGAGGCGTGGATCCACACTACGCGGCGCTGGACGCTAATAGCGTGGCTGTTCCAGAGCACCGGTGTTATTCTGGGCGCGGCCTGGGCGTACCACGTGCTCGGCTGGGGCGGCTACTGGGGCTGGGACCCGGTGGAGAACGCCTCGCTGCTGCCGTGGCTCAGCGGCACGGCGTTTCTGCACTCGGTGATGATGCAGGAGAAGAAGGGCATGATGAAGGTGTGGAACATGGTGCTCATTTCGTCCACCTTCTTCCTGTGCATTCTGGGGACGTTCCTGACGCGCTCGGGCGTGGTGCAATCGGTGCACGCGTTTGCGCGCTCGGAGATTGGCACCTACTTCGTCGGCTTCCTGGCGCTGGGCATCGCGGCCACCATCTACCTGATCCTGGACCGGCTGAGTTATCTGAAAAGCGAGGCGCAACTGGAAAGCGTGGTCTCGCGCGAATCCAGTTTCCTGTTCAACAATCTGGTGCTTCTGGCAAGCTGCTTCGCGGTGCTGTGGGGCACGCTGTTCCCGGTGATTTCGGAATCGCTCACAGGCGACCGCATTTCGCTCGATGCCGAATGGTACAACCGGCTGATGGTGCCCATCGGCCTGTTCCTGCTGCTGCTCACGGGGCTGGGACCGCTGTTCGCATGGCGGCGCACGTCCGCCGAAAGCCTGCGGCGTAACTTCCAGTGGCCGGGCATCGCCGCGGTGGTGTTGGTGGTGGCGCTGTTCGCAGCCGGCATGCGGCATCCCTACGCTCTGATTTCTTTCGGATTCTGCCTCTTTGTGGCGCTCACGGTGTTGGTGGAGTTCTACAAGGGCGCGCGCGCCATCGCCGCCAAGACGGCCATGAACCTGGTGCGCGCCACGGTGGAACTGACCTATCGCAACACGCGCCGCTACGGCGGCTACCTGGTGCACATCGGGATCGTGCTGATGTTCGTGGGCTTCACCGGCCACGCGTTCAATCAGAGCGAGACGAAGGAACTGAACAAGGGCGACCGCATGACGGTAGGCGCCTACACCCTGCGCATGGTGGGCCTGGAGCATGGCGACAATGAGGTCTACTCCTGGGACCGCGCCATTATCGAGCCATCCAAGGGCGGCGTGGTTCTGGCCACGCTGGAGCCCGAGAAGCGCATGTACAAGGCCAGCCGCCAGTCCACTTCGGAAGTCGGTATCCGGCAGCGGCCTAACGAGGACCTCTACCTGAATTTCGGCGGCATGTCGGACGACAACCAGCGCGCCGTTATCCAGGCCTACGTGTTTCCGCTGGTTTCGTGGATTTGGATCGGCGGCCTGGTGCTGATCGGCGGCACCCTGATCTGCCTGGTGCCGAGTAAGCTGAGGCGCGAGTATCCGCGCACAAAGATCATGGGGGAGGCCGAGGTCGCCAAGCATGAGCTGGCTTAGGGTTTGTGTGGGGCAGGCTGGCAGCCTGCGGCGGGTTGTCAACCCGCCTGCCGGGGCTTGCGCAGAGCCGCCAAACACTGCGGGGCCGGGTGCTCTCCGCCGCAGGACCGGTGTCTGGTTGCTGCTATTCGCCGCCCTGGCGGCGCTCTCTGCCTTCGCGCAGACGGCCGCCGAGAAGCCCGGCGTAGATGTTCTCCGGGTTGGCCGCCGCTTGCAGTGCCAGTGTGGCTGCAAGGACTCCGTGGCCACGTGCAGCATGCTGGATTGCAGTTTCTCGAAGCCCGCCAAGGAGCGCATCGCCCGCATGCAATCCGTCGGCATGACCGACGATCAGATCGTCCAGGCGTTCATCCGCGACTACGGTCCGGTCGTCTACCTGGCGCCGCCAAGCGCCTTCGGTTGGGCTGTGCCGTACGGCGTGGCGGGCCTGGGGCTGGTGTTGATCTGGCTTTTCGTGCGAAAGTACTACAAGCCCCGGCCGCTGGCCGCGGGCGGCGCGCCGGAGCCGAACGACCCGGCCTTCGAAAAGTACAAAGACCAGATCGAAAAGGATCTGGCCGACCTGGAGTAGCCGACTTTGCTCATCATCGCTATAGCCAGCGCGGTCGCCATCGGCGTCATCGCGTTCGTGCTCGTGGTGGGGCCGCGCAACATTCCCGCGCCCGAACCGGTATCGCCCGTCGCCCATCTGGACGAACGCAAGGCGGCCATTTACGACGGTCTGCGCGACCTGCAATTCGAATATCGCGTGGGCAAGCTCTCCGACGAGGACTACCAGAACACCAAGCTGGCGCTGCAGAAGGAACTGGCCGCGGTGATGGCGGAAACGGATCGCATCCGCAGCGGTGCGGCAGCACCCGCTCCGCCGCCCGCCAAGCCCATGCCCGCGCCCGTCCCACGCTTCGTCTGCCCCAGTTGCGGCACCGCGTTCCCCGCCGCCTTGAAGTTCTGCGGCGAGTGCGGCAAGCCCATGAAAGCGGGTGACGCATGAGGCCGCTCTGCGCGTTGCTGCTGCTGGCGATGCCGGGCGTGGCCGCAGTCTCTGGCACGGTGGTCAACCGCACCGCTGGGCAGCCGTTGGCTGGAGCCACGGTGGAACTAAACCGGCTGAGCGAGAACGGAGTCGAACCCATCGGCGAGGCCAAAACCGACGCTCAAGGCCGCTTCACCTTCGCCCACAACGCGCAAGGCCCGGAGCTGCTCCGCGTAGCCTTCGATGGCGTCACTTACTTCAAGACCTTGCCGCCCGGCGCGCCCACCGCGGATGTCGCGCTCGATGTCTACGCTTCCTCCAAGCAACCGGGCGCCGCCAAGGTGTCCAAGCACATGCTGTTCTTCGAGCCGTCGCCAACCGGCCAGATGGCCATCCAAGAGACATTCCTCTACGCCAACTCCGGCAACACCACCTGGCACGATCCCGGCAAAGGCGAGTTGCGTATCTACGTGCCCGCCGCGGCCGCAGGCAAGGTGCAGGTGAACGCCACGGCTCCCGGCGGAATGCCCATTCCCGCCTCGCTGGTGAAGACCGCGGCGTCGAATGTGATGGCCGTGGATTTCGCCATCAAGCCCGGCGAAACCCGCTTCGATGTCACTTACGCGGTGGCTTACAAGCCGGGTCAGCCGTACGAAGGCAAGGTGGTCACCGAGGACGAGAATACGTACCTGGTCGTGCCCCAGGGAATCGCGCTCGCGGGCGACGGATTGACCGACCTGGGAGCCGAGCCGCGCACGCGGGCCCACCTGTTCGGCCTCCCCGGCAAGGCATACAAAATTACCCTGACAGGCGAAGCAGCCCTGGCCGCCGAAGAGCAACCCGACAACGGGCCACCTATCGAGGTGATTGCGCCGCGCATCAGCGGCGCCGCCGTGCCCATTCTGGGATTCGCGCTGGCCATACTGGCGGTGGGCTTCGCCATGCTCTACCGCAGGTCATCGGCACTTCCGCCGCCCTCCAAGGAGGCCAATGGGCGCGGTCGCCGTTGATGGCGTGTGGAAGTTTTACGGCGACTACCCGGCGCTGCGCGACATCCGCCTGGAAGCCGCGCCGGGAAGTTGTCTGGCGCTGATCGGGCGCAACGGGGCGGGGAAGACCACGCTGCTGCGCATCATCGCCGGCTTCTCGCGCCCCGGCCGCGGCCAGGTGCGCATCAACGGCTGCGAGCCGCGCGAAACCGCCACGCGCCGCCGGGTGGGCTTTCTGGGCCACGGCATCTCGGTTTACGACGAACTGTCGGCGCTCGAAAACCTGACGCTCTACGGCCGGCTCTACGGCCTCGCCGATCCGCCGCGCGCCGCTCGCCAGTGGCTGGAGCGCACTGGCCTCACGCGCGTGGCCAACGGCTTGGTCCGCGAGTTCTCGCGCGGCATGCGGCAGCGCCTGGCCGTGGCGCGGGCGTTCCTACACGAACCGAGCGTGCTGCTGCTCGACGAACCCTTCACCGCGCTCGACGATAAGGCCATCGCGGTGCTCTCCGGCCTGCTCCGCGAGGCGCTGGCTTCGGGGAAGACCGTGGTCATGTCCACCCACCAGTTGCGCGAGGCGCTGGAGCTGGCGTCGCACGTGGCGCTGCTGGCGCGCGGCCAACTGGCCTTCCACGGCGCCTGCACGCCGGAGATGGTGGCCGACCCGGGCTACGTTTACGCGAGGTACGGCGAAGGATGAGGGACTTTTTCCGCCAGGCCGGAGTGGTCGCGGCGAAGGACCTGAGGGCCGAACTGCGCACCAAGGAAGCCATCAATTCCTCGCTGGCCTTCGCGCTGGTCATCCTGCTGATGTTCAGCTTCGCCTTCGACCCGCTGGCCGATACCACGCGCGAAATCTCCGGCGGCCTGTTGTGGATCGTGTTCGCCTTCGCCGGAACGCTGGTCTTGAACCGCAGCTTCGCGCGCGAGCTGCCCAACGATTGCCTGGACGGCCTGATCGCCGCTCCGGTCTCGGGCGCCGCCCTGTTCCTAGGCAAGGCGTGCGCCAGTTTCCTGCTGGTGCTGGGCGTGCAACTCGTGTCGCTGCCGGTTTTCGGCATCTTCTATAACGTGCCGTGGACCCGCCAATTTCCCGAGCTGTTGCTGGTGCTGGTGCTGGGCACCTGGGGAATGACCGTGGTGGGGACCGTATCGAGCGCGCTCACCGTCAACATCCGCCTGCGCGAGCTGATGCTGCCCATGCTGACCTATCCGATTCTGTTCCCCGCGCTACTGGGCGCCATGCAGTTGACCGCGGTGCTGGTGGCCGGCAATCCCATCGGCTCCGGCGAGATCGGGTGGCTGAAGATGATGATCGGTTTCGATATCATCTACACCGCCGTGTCGCTGGCGCTGGTGGAGACCATATTGGTGGGCTGATGGGCGAGGGAGTTCTGCTCTACATTCCGCTCGGAGCCACGGCCGCACTGGCCGCCGCGACTGCGCTGATGGCCAGCATCGGCTATTTGCGAAACCGCGAGCTCCGGTTCGATGCCGCGGCCCGCGCCGCCACCGAAACGCTGCTGGCGTTCCTGGCCGCGGGCATCGTGGCCGGCTGCTTTAAGACCCACTCGGTTTCGGGCAAGTGGTGGACCTGGGACGCGCGCCTGACCGCGGCACTGGTCTGCTGGCTGCTGTACGCAACGTACCTGATGCTGCGGAACGCAGTCGAAGAGCCTTCGCGCCGCGCGGCGTTCGCCGCCGTGTGGAGCGTCTTCGCGTTTCTCGACGTGCCGCTGGTTGTGGCCACAGCCGCATGGTGGAAGCCCGGCAGGGCATTGCCTATCGACTGGACATGGCCGCGATTCGGGCTCCTCGCCGCCATGGCAGTGGTGGCAGGGCTGCTCACCTTGGTGCGCATGCGGCAGGAAGAAGCGCGGCGCGAAGCGGATTCCCAGCGCCGCGCGGCGCACGAGTTGTGAGAACGTCTTTGTTGCACCTGCCGCTTGCGCCAGCACTCTGACCGCGTGCTTCGGTGCGTTGACCTCGGGCCGCTCGCTAACGCTCGCGGTTCTGGGCCAGGGCACACGGAACCGCGAGCGTAAGCGAGCGGCCCGGCGGAGACACCGCACCACGCGGTCGAGCCCAGGTAAGCCCGACAGTCCGGTTCACTTCGGTTAGCACACCGAAGCCAACACCCACCGAACCGGGGCTACCCTGCTTTGTGCGATTCAACACGCAACGGCGGCTCCCTGCGACGAACATTGCATCTCTCCGGATCGAAGTACGGCGGCCCAGGATATACTGTACGTTGCTCCGGAGTAACGGAGCTTTTGTACCTAAAACGCTTGCAGGAGTTCCGTGTTGCAGAAAAATTCTTTACGGTCCGCGCGGCGGCTGATGCTAACGCTCATGGCAGGTTGCCTGGCGTGTTCCGCTCAAGGGGTGATCGACACCGCCGCAGGACCGGATTGGGTGGCTCCCGCGGGGGGTATCGCCGGCCCCAGCCTCTCTTTGATGTACCCGAACGGCGGCGCGGTTGACGGCAAGGGCAACTTCTACTTCGCCGACCCGGACCTCGCCCTGGTGTTCCGCATGGCGCCGGATGGCACCTTGACGGTGGTTGCGGGCAACGGACAATCCGATCTGCCAACCGACACCGGGCCGGCCACGCAACTTCCGCTCTCCCGGCCCGTGGCAGTGGCGGTGGACGCGGACGGCAATGTGTACATCGCGGACGGGGCCGTTCGCGTGGTGGCCACGAACGGCATCATGCGCACCCTCACTTTCACTGTGCCGTCCGGCGAGGCATCTCTGGTGGACGCTAGCGGAGTGGCAGTGGACGCGAACGGCAACCTCTACATCGCCGACGATTTTGGCGGCCGGGTGCACAGGGTCACTCCCGCTGGAGTCATGACCACGTTCGCCGGCAATGGCGGGGCGGGTTTCAATGGCGATGGCATTCAGGCCACCGGCGCCAGCCTGAACCTGCCACGCGGCGTGGCAGTGGACGCGGCCGGCAACCTCTACATCGCCGACAGTTACAACTCGCGCGTGCGCAAGGTGAGCACCACTGGTGTGATCACCACGGTGGCCGGCAGCGGCAAGCAGGCCAACCCGGTGGATGGCGTGGCAGCCACCAGTTCCTCCCTGCTGACGCCCGTAGCGGTGGCCGTGGACGCAACCGGGAACCTGTTCTTCTCCGACTCGTCGGCCGGGGAAATCTGCAAAGTGTCGAGCACCGGCACGTTGAACATCGTTGTCGGGCGCCCGCGGAATGTCGGCGAGAGCACCTTCCTGGGAGATGGCGGAGCGGCGACCAAGGCGGTGATGAACGTGCCTGAGGGGCTGGGAGTGGATGCCAGTGGAAACATCTTCGTGGCGGACTCCCGCAACGGGCGCGTCCGCAAGGTGGCGGCGGGGATCATCAATACCGTGGCGGGCAACTCGCTATTCAGCGCACTCGGCGATGGCGGCGCGGCGGTCAATTCGCCCCTGGCCAAACCTGCAGGCGTGGTGGTGGACTCCGGAGGAAATTTGTTCATTGCGGATTCCGGTTCGTCCAGGGTCCGCAAAGTGACTCCGGCGGGGATTATAAGCACGGTCGCCGGCATCGGGCAACCCGGGTTTGCCGGCGATGGCGGACCGGCTACAGCGGCAGCACTTTCGGCGCCGGCGGGACTCGCGCTGGATAGCACGGGCAACCTGTACATCGCCGACTCGGCCAATCAGCGCATCCGTAAGGTGACGCCCGCCGGAATCATCAGTACCGTGGCCGGCGGAACGGGCACGTCACCGGATGGTTCGCTCGCCAAACCGGTTTCGATCGCCCTGGACCCGGCGGGGAACCTCTACATCGCCGATAGCTCCAAGCAGTCGGTTTTCAAGTTGACCTCAGCCGGTGTTCTCAGCACGGTTGCGGGAACGGGCAAGTTCGGTTTCAGTGGCGATGCCGGGCCGGCGGCGAGCGCGGCGCTGAGTTCGCCATCGGGCGTGGCCCTGGATGCCGCGGGCAACCTGTACATCGCCGACACGTTCAACAATCGCGTCCGCCGGGTGACGCTCGATGGGAACATCAACTCCGTCGCCGGCGGCGGCACCCCTCCAGGCACAGGAACCCAGGCGACCGGCGCCTGGCTGCCGAGCCCGAATGCGGTCGCATTGGACGCCGCTGGCAATCTCTACATCGCCTCGGCAACCTACCTGCGCAAGGTGACCCCGGACGGTACCATCGCCCCCATCGCCGGTACGGCTTCCGACGATGCCCTCGGCGACGGCGGGCCACCCGCCAACGCCTCGATCGGGCAGCCCGGCGCCCTGGCGTTCGATGGCGCCGGGAACCTCTACGTCGCCGACCAGTGGACGCACCGAGTGCGGGTAATCCGCTTCGGCGCCACCCCAACCCGGCCCTCGGTGACCGGGGTGGGAAACACCGCCGGGGCCGCGGACGGGATTGCGACTTCCACCTGGATCAGCCTCTACGGGAACAATCTCTCTTCCGGCAGCCGAAGTTGGACCGGCACGGATTTCACGGGCAGCAAGTTGCCGGATCACCTGGATGACGTGAGCGTCGAACTCAATGGGACGCGCATCCCGCTGTCCTATATCAGCCCGACTCAGATTAACGCTTTGGTGGGCTCGGACACCGTCACCGGACTGGTCTCCCTGGTAGTCAAGACGAGCCAGGGACAGAGCGTGCCCTTCACCTCCACGAAGCGCGCCTACTCTCCCGCGTTCTTCGTGTACTCGGGGACCGGCAGCTTCCTGGATTTGATCGCCCAGGACTCGCTGACCGGCGAGCTAATCGCTCCTTTCGGCGTCCCTGGCGTTACAGCCCGGCCCGCACAGCCGGGGGAATACATCACCATTTACGGAACCGGTTTCGGGCCCACCAGCCCGGCCACCATCGCGGAGAACGCCGTGCCGCAAGCGGTGCCCACGGCCACTCCCGTCACGGTGCTTTTCGACGACTACAACGTCCCCGTAAGCTACGCGGGCTTGATCGGCCCGGGACTGTACCAGATCAACCTGACCGTCCCGAACATTCCCGACTCGTTCTATAGCATAACGGCGAGCGTCGGCGGCGGGCAGACGTCCTCGACCTATGCGCCGGCGATTCAGGTGAAGCGCGCCAGTTCGCAGTAACTTTGCGGCTTACATTCGTAGCGTGTTGACCAGATGCGATACGTTGGGCAGCTTCCCGGCACCCAGGAATTTCGACAACTCGCGGGCGATTCGCAACGGCGCGCGCGGATCCCAGAACGTGGCCGTCCCCACCTCGACCGCGCAGGCGCCGGCGATGAGGAACTCGGCCGCGTCCGTGCCGCTCGCGATGCCGCCCATTCCCACCACAGGGATCTTCACCGCCTGCGCGGCCTGATACACCAGGCGCAGCGCGATGGGCCTGATGGCGGGGCCGGAGAGGCCACCAAACCCCGCACCGATGCGCGGCCGCCGCGCGCGCGCGTCGATGGCCAGCGAGATGAAGGTGTTGACCAGCGAGATGGCGTCGGCGCCGCTATCTTCGGCAGCCCGCGCCAATGGCTCGATGGCGCTCACGTTGGGTGAAAGCTTCACCATCACGGGGCGGCGCGCCACGCGCTTCACCGCCGCCACCACTTCGGCCAGCAGCGCGGGGTCGCTCGAAAAGTAAATGCCGCCGTGACGGGTGTTGGGGCACGACACGTTCAGCTCATAGCCGGCAAGCCCGGCGTGGTCTTCGAGGACGCGCACCACTTCCGCGTAGTCCTCCACCTGGTAGCCGAAGACATTGGCGAAGACGGCCGTCGTGAGCTTCGCCAAGGCGGGAAGTTTCTCGGCCACGAATGCGCGCACGCCGATGTTCTGCAGGCCCACGGAGTTGATCATGCCGTCGGTGGCTTCGGTCACGCGGGGCGGCGGGTTGCCTTCTATGGGTTCGCGGGAGAGGCCCTTGACCACGAATCCGCCCAGCGCGTTGAGGTCGAGTTGGCTGGCGAACTCGACGCCGTAGGCGAAGGTGCCGGACGCCGCCAGCACGGGCGTACGCAGGGGGATGCCGCAGAGCGTGGTCGCGAGACGGGGATCGGGTTGGGTCATGGGTTTGTGGGGCAGGCTGTCAGCCTGCTGCGGGTTGTTAACCCGCCATCTTCTGGTGCAAACGCGGCGGGCGGCCAGGCAGCGGGGCGGCGGCGCGGCCAAATCCCGCGCGGGACTTCCGGCTTCAACGGACAGTCCATCTCCCGCGAAGGCGAGCTTCGCTCGCCGGGCGGGTTGACAACTCGCCGCAGGCTGACAGCCTGCCCCACAAAAATCCTCATGCCACGAACGCCTCCCCCAGCACACGGCCTACGATGGACGAGGGCGCCGCCACGCCCATGGCGCGGGCCAGCGTGGGCGCCAGATCCACGCTCTCCACCGGCGCTTCGAAAACCCCGGCGCGGAACTGCGGCCCGTAGAAGCACAGTGGCACCTGGGCATCGTAGTTGTAAAGCGATCCGTAGGAGATGCCCTGGCCCTGTCCGTAGTCCTCGACACACTCGGGACGGTAGGCGAGCATCACGTCCCCGCTGCGCCGCGGATGGAAGCTGTTGGCGAAGCGGCGCGCCCATTCGCCATGGGTGGAGCAGGCGGCGCCCGCCGTATAGTAGCCGGCCACCGGCGCCACATCGAGCGCCGCGCGCGCGGCGGCCAGCCGCGCAATTTCCGGGCCGCGATCCGCCGCGGCATCCAGGTAGAGGAACGGGTACAGGTACTTGCGCACGTGGCCGGCTCCCGTGGCCGCCAGGGCACCCTCCAGCGCTTGCGCCACGCTTTCGCCGTTCACGCTGGCCGCGGCGGGCAGGGGTGGCGCGCCGTGAGCCCCGGCCAGAACCACGCTGTAGCCGCCTTCGCCCACCGTCCGGCCCAACTGCGCCAGCAGGGCTTCGATGCGCTTGTCGAGTTGCAGAATCATCTGCGGCATCAGCGGCGACCGGCCGCCCGTCTGGTAACCCAATAGTTCGGAAGCGCCGCACAGCACGGTCACGAAATCGAACGTGTTTCCCTGGCCCAGCCGCTCCCGAACCAGCATCTCCCCCAGCAGGTCGAACTGGGCGGCCTGGCTGAAGGGCGACGCCAGGTACAGTTCCAGGAACTGCTCGGGATGCTTCGGGTCGAAGGCCAGGGTCCGCAGAGGCGGCGCACCCTGGCGCGCGCCCGCCGCCATCCATTGGGCGTCGTGCGCGCTCTCGGCCGGCGTGACACCGTTGAATGGCGTCAGCCAATCGGGCGCCTCGCCGCCAGCCACGAACTGGCCGTTCGCGTCCAGCCAGTAGACTCCCGCCGCGGGAGTCCCGGCGAACAGGCGGCCGTGCGCGGCATCGAGCGAGATTACCGCAACCCGCGTCCGCCCCTCGGCCGCCACCTGCGCGCACATCGTGGTGGCCAGCAGGGCGCCGGCCGAGGCCGGAACCGGTTTCAGCACCTGGCGGTCGTACCAGGACTCCGCCACGATGCCGTGCTCGGAGGGCCAGGACCCCGTGGCCAGCGTGGCCAGCGTCGAGCTGGGGAAGGTGCTGGCAGCGTGACGGCAATCGGGAAACCAGGCGCCCTTTTCGAGCAGGCGCTTCAGCCCGCCCGGGGCCAGTTGCGAGCTGGCCGCGTCCAGGTACTCAGGGCGGAACTGCTGTACCACGATCAGTACCAGGAGCCTGGGACGGGGCGGCAGGGCGAGCGCCCGGCTGCCCGCCAGGCCGCCCAGCAGGCAGGTACCAAAACGGCGGCGGGAAATCTCCATGCACAAAGAAGTTTAACAGAGGCGCAAGTAGTGGTATATTGTAACGTTCGATAGGTAGACTTCTGTGCCCGGGGAGCCCCGCTCTCCGGCCCGAGAGGAAGGTTCATGAGGAAGGACGATAGCATACTGGGATTGGCTTCGATCCGCCGGAATCGGGGCGTTTCATTGCAGCAAATAGCGGAATCGACCAAACTCAGCGTGCGGTTCCTGGAGGCCATCGAGCAGGGCGACTTCCGGAAACTGCCCGGCGGAATTTACGATACTAGTTACATTCGGCAGTACGCGCGTGCCATCGATTATGATGAGGGCGTCCTGTTGGCGTTCTATCGCCGGCAGACGGCGCCGGCCGACGCCGCCGCTGCGACCAATGGCAAACGAGCCGTTGGCGGCTTGCGAGCCGCCGCGACGATGTCCAGATAGCCGACCCCGGGCCGGGCTGCGGATCACTACTTCCGGGCAGCCAGGCGCGAGGCGAATTTCGCCACGTTGATGATGGCGCGTTCGTGCGTGCCCTCGCCAACCAACTCCGTCTCCTTCCAGGCTTCCACCCGGAACTGAATCCTCCGGCCGTCCACCCCAGTCACCTGCGTGCGAAACTCGACCACCGCTCCGATGGGCGCCGCGGCCCTGTGCCAGACCTCGATATGCGTCCCCACCGTGTCCTCGCCCGGCCCCAGCAGCGGCAGCGCGGTGTCGCGGCAGAGGCGCTCCATCACGCCGATCATGTGAGGGGTGGAAAGCACCCTGGCTTCCTCCACGCCGAGAAAATTAATAGCCACTTCGCTGGTCACGAGCAGCTTGCGTTCGCCTTTGGTTCCGATCATGGTCGTTAGTTAACAGTTCAACACACTCGCCGGCCTCTGCGCAGCCGTCCGTCACGCCGGTCCGTCACGCCGGGTGCCACGCCAGACCGGGCCTCGCCGCGAACCGAATATTTTGCCAACCCGCTACCCTGCCGAACGTATCATTCTGCATGAGAGGAAATCCGGGATGCTGACGTTCACGGGAGGTTCCATGCGGCTAGCGGCGGCCGCCGGAATGGCGCTGCTAACGTCGGCGGGAGTTGGCGGACAATTGCCGCAGCAATTCGAGGTGGCAGTTATCCGGCCCAGCCTGGCTGACGCGAGCGCCGGAACGAGTTTCAACGTGTTCGAAGGCGGACGGCTCAGAATCGCGAACGAGCCGGTGAAACTCCTGATCCGCGCGGCTTTCCAGGTGCAGAATGCTCAAATCGCCGGGGGTCCGGGGTGGCTCGACACCGACCGCTACGACATCGAAGCGAAGACCGGCGGACCGGAGAGAATCAAGCCGGGCCAGATGGGCGCTCTGCTACAAAGCCTGCTGGCGGACAGATTTCGCCTGAAGTACCACCGGGAGACGCGAGAGTTGGCCGTCTTTGCGCTGCTGGCCGGGAAGAATCAGAAGGGCGCGACCAAGCTCAAGGTGAAGGCCGAAGACGAAGTCAGCGCCATGGACACTCACGGAGGACGAGAGAAATCGCAACTGGTGGGAACCGGCGTCTCCATGGATGCACTCGCGAAATACGTGGGAAACCGGTTGGGCCGGATTGTGGTGGATCGCACCGGGCTAACCGAGAGCTACGACTTCACCCTGGAATGGGCCCCCGACGACGCGCCGGACAGCCCCGCGCCGCCTCTGGTCACCGCCCTGCGGGAGCAACTCGGCCTAAGGATCGAGCCGCAAAAGGCTCCCGTGGAGGTTATCGTGATCGATAGCATCGAGAGGCCGTCCGAAAACTGACGATCCGCGGCGAGCGCCTCATCCCGCTAGCCCAGCCAGCACGCCCCGCATGTAGCTGAACGACCGCTGGACCCCGGGCATGGGGTTGGCTGCGTTGATCTCGTACTCCAGGTTGACCGAGCCCTGGTAGTTCATCTTCTTGAGCTGTCTGAAAATCGCCGCGAAGGGCATGATGCCGTCGCCCACGTCGCACTGGCTGGTCTTATTGGTGAAACTCTCCAGGTCCTTGACGTGCATTTCGAAAAGCCGGTCGCCCGCCTCCGTGATCGATTTCACCACGTCCACCCCGGTGCGCGCCGAGTGGCCCACGTCCATGCAAAGCCCGCAGCGGCGGTCCAAGGGGCGAACCGCGTCGAGCACGCTTTGTACGGTTGGGAAGTGCTTGTCCTCCGGTCCGTGGTTGTGGATGGCGATGCGGATATCGAACTCCTTCACCAGGCGCTCTATGATCGCGAGATTGTCGTGCCTGGGCGCGCAAACCATCATGGGCAGGCCCGCGGCGTGGGCGTATTCGAAACTGTGGAGCAGGCCCTGCTCCGTGCCGCGCGCGGCGTTGTTCATGTCCACGTTGCCGCCGCTCGTCACCCGCAGGCCGGCATCGTCGAATTCCTTGCGCCCGGCGCGCAGTTCCTCCGGCGAGGCGTCGATCTTCAAGTGCACATCCTTGATGCTGACCCAGGGGGTCTTGACGGCCTTGATCATCTCGATGGTCTTGGCGCGGTCGAAATTGCGGAAGGTGTAGGTGGCGATACCCAGCTTGATGCCCCAAGGCTCGGGCTCGATGGCGGCTGGTGACGACTCGCTGCCGGCGGCTGCCAGCCCGGCTACACCGGCGGCTCCCAGGAAACTGCGGCGCGTGGCGAGGATTCTCACGGTGTTTCCCCTAGGGCGGTGGCCCACGCTTCCGATGCTAACGCATTGCGCGCGGCAATGCGGTCCGGAACACAAAAACAATCCACCGGCCCCGTGTTTTATTCACAACTTTGCCACACCGGACCGCGCGCAAACGCCTGCTAACCGGGCGCAAAAAACATGTTGAAAAAGGCCGGAGCCACGAAAAAGGTTCTGGAGTTTTGCCTCCCGCCCGCGCTACAACAGGAGAGTCCATTCGGGCGGGTGCGCAGCCAAGTAGGCAAATCTCGGGGGAGGTAGCCGGCTGACTGCGCACGCCCCCTGAGGACGCGCCCCCTCTATTTCACCGCCGCGGGCGCATGCACCGGCGTGAGCCAGCCATGCACATCCGGCGCGGTTCCCTGGATCACTCCGAAGAAATCCTGCTGCAGCCGTTCGGCCACCGGTCCGCGCCGTCCCTTGCCCACCGTGATGCGGTCCACCGAGCGGATGGGCGTGATCTCGGCCGCCGTGCCGGAGAAGAACACCTCGTCGGCGACGTACAGCATCTCGCGCGGGATGATGCTCTCGACCACCGGGATACCGGCCGCGCGCGCCAGGGTGAGCACGCTGTCGCGGGTGATGCCGGGCAGGACGGACGCGCCCAGCGGCGGCGTGTGGATGCGGCCGTCGCGCACCACGAAGATGTTCTCGCCCGACCCTTCGCTGACATAGCCGTGGCTATCCAGCGCGATGCCTTCCGAATAGCCGTTGGCCAGGGCTTCCATCTTGATGAGCTGCGAGTTCATGTAGTTCGCGCCCGCCTTGGCGAGCGCCGGCAGGGTATTGGGAGCAATGCGCGTCCAACTCGAAACGCACACGTCCACACCCTCGGCCAGGGCCTCGGCGCCCAGGTAGGCGCCCCAACTCCAGCAGGCAATGTACACGTCGATGGGGTTCCTGGCCGGGTTCACGCCCATCTCGCCATACCCGCGCAGCACGATGGGGCGGATGTAGCAGGAGTCCATGCGGTTCACCCGCACCACTTCCAGCATGGCTTCGCATAACTGTTCGGGTGTGTACCCGACATCTTCCATGCGGTAAATTCGGGCGGAATCCACCATCCGCCGGACGTGTTCGCGCAGCCGGAACACCGCCGGACCACTCGGGGTGGAATAGCAGCGGATTCCTTCGAACACGGAAGTGCCGTAACTCACCACGTGGGAAAGGACGTGAATGGTGGCGTCCTCCCACTTGATCAAGCGGCCATTGTGCCAGATTTTTTCGGTGGGCGTCAGCATCCAATAATTATAGCGAGTCTAAGCACCACCCTGCGATGGGGTGATGGCGTGAGCCGTAGCGGGTGCTTGACCGTTCCGGGGGAAAAGGTGAGTAATCCTCCCGCGATCTTGACACTGGTCAACCCGTGGTAGAGGTCGCTATCAGTACCCCCGCTGAGTGGAGAAGTCCACTGCCTTCTTCCACTCGCGATCCAATAGCCCCGAGGCGATCGTTTCGCCTGCCTTGTCCCACACCGCGAAATCGAAATATCCCGAGTGAGCGAAATCCGTCTCCGAAAGAGTCCAACTGTTCGCCGTTGAGTCGATCACAACGATGTAGCGGCCGGGATTTAACGGATTCGGTTGGAGGATGGCGAAAGACAGTCCCTCTCCAACGTATTCTTTTCCGGCCACGGACAGTCGCCCGTTGCCGTACGAGATTGGCAACTGCGACGGGACTCGGGAGAATCTCCCGCCGCGTGACGGCTTGCCGACGAAGATCAAGTGATGCTTCCGGATGTCGCTGTCGGAGACCTGGTCCTCCTCGCGTAACCGGCACGAACCGAAGAACACCGATTTCCATGTGGAAAGTAGGGCTGCCGCGGCAGACCGCGCGGACTTCTGAGCCAGGGCGTCGCCGCCGTGCCCGACAACGATTTCGAACGAACCCGAGAAAGCGTCTGCGATCGGTCCTTCGAGGGAAGCGCACTTCGTTCCCGCCGCCGAGGCCGGCCCGATTCGGACCTCTCCGGCGCTGCCATCCCGGACGGGAACGCCACGTTGCCCGTTCCAGTCGACCGGGATCCCGCCGAAGGATGGAATGCCAAATCGATTTGGCCGAAGCGTGAGCGCCTCCACGTTCTGTGTGCGCAGGATGAGACGTCCCGATTCCAGCCGCGCTTCTCCTTCCATGATCGAACTCACGTCGTTGGCTCCGTCGAACCGGAGCGGGCCGGTGTCTGCATATTTCAGGCGCGAAGCCGCCGCCCGGACCTTAGATGCGGAATCCCGCCGGTACTGGCGGGCGAAGAACGGAAACGCCAGAGTCTCCGGGTCGCTGCCCCCGCTGTGCTTTCCCCCGACGAGAACCTGGAAGTCCGCCGGGCAACCGCGATCCCGCATGCGTTGCCACCCCTCGCGCGCCTGTGTGAGTGGGTACTCGGGATCCAAATCGCCGTGCGTGAACAACACCGGCACGTTCGAAAGGGATGGCGCCAGGCTCTCGGGGCTGTTGAGTTCCGACCACCAGCGTGTCGCAGGCCGCGGGGCGTCCGCACCCGACAGGCCCTCTGCCCGATACGTCGCAACCCCGGCGAACAAGCCGGGGAAGTGGGCAGCCAGGCGCAGAGCCCTGGGAGCCCCCGCGCAGTTTCCGAATAGGTACAGGCGATGGGGATCTAGCTGGAAGTCCCGTTGCATGTCGCCCAATCCTTCCAACACATCGCTCTCGCCTATGGGCGCGTCACTCGAATTGCCGCGCCCGCAGATCAACGCCAGAGCCAGTCCGTGCCGCTTCGCGAGTTGGCCAATGCGGTCCAGACGCTCCCAATCGAACAGAAGCGCGCTTTCGAGGAAGCGCCGCGGGGTCTGCTCTTTGGGGGGCATTATGATGACGGTGGCGATCGGGTTCGCCGGCTTAGCGGGGAAATAGAGCAGGTAGTCCTGATAGCTTCCATCAATTTCGGATAGGAATCTCCTAAAATGCCAGCCTTCAGCCGCTTGCCATGCCAATCCGGACGGATCGGAGAGCGCCAAGAGGCCGTCCTTGAGCACCGCCGCAACTTTACGATTCCAGTTCGACTCATCGCGGCGAACGCGGTCGGGTTGGTGAAGTTGCATGTAACCTGAATTATGCACAGCTCCGGTGTTCCGAGCGCCGGTTTCGCTCGGCTGATGCCGCCCGTAGTTGAGTGAGTCAGTTCGGTTTTTGCTGTTGCATCGCCCTCCTGAGAGTCCGTTCTCGCCAAACCCCGCGCCGAAGTCTCTTACTTCGTTGCGCTTGTCGGCCGCGCATAATTTTCTATGCACACCAGCCGAAGGGCCTGCGGGGGCGTGCAATCAGCGCAATGCCGGCAGCATGACCGGCGCGTAGCCTGCTCCGCGCGGCGCGATCTTTCGCAGGCGGTCCATCAGTCGCTCGAACACGCCCTTCTCCTCGTAGTGATCGCTGTAGCTCACCCCGGTGCGCCCGGCGTGGCGCCAGATCTTGGCGGCCACGAACAGGAAGCGCAGTCGCGCGGTCGCCAGCGTCGTGTGTTGTAGCGCCGTGGCGTCGGCCTGCGGTTCGCGGTTGAACAGCATCAGCCAGCAGTTCAGGTTGTAGGCCAGCATCGCCAACTGGAAATGATTCCCGTTCACATCGAAGCGGCCTGAGGGGTGCGCCGCCAGTCCGGCATCGTTGTTCGCCTCCTTGATCAGGTTTTCCGCGCCGCCGCGCTGGTTGTAAAACCAGACCACGAAGTAGATGGGATCGCCGAAGTCGGTCACGAAGACCCGGTACTTGTACTGGCTGGTCTCGAACAACTGGTACTGCTCGGTCTTCTCCGCCTCGACCTCCTCACGCGTTTTTTCATAGCGCAGAGCCACGAACCGGTATTTCTTCTTCCACCCGTCCGGCTGATAGCTGAATTCACACTCCCACCTGGCATCCGTCTTCTTCGACGGCTTCCACTCGGCTTGGCGTAGCAACTCGACCAGTCGCGACGTCTTGCGTGCTGAGATCACGAACCGGGCAGTGCATTCTTCGTAAGCCTCGACTGCTTGCCGGCAGTAGAACCCGGAATCGGCCCGGCCGTAAATCTGCTTCACGCACGGCGGCAGCGCCGCGCACACATCCCGAATGTGATCGCCTATCTGTTTGCCGGTGGGCCGATCGCCGTTGCGCAATTCCCCCCAGATATACTCCCGCGTCTCGTGGATGAACGTCAGCATCGGTTGGTAGCTCTTCTTGCCTTTGTTCTTGGGGTTGTAGCTCTTGCGTCCGCCCATCTGTTGGCCATACAGCGTGTGCACGGTCGTGTCGGTGTCGATGGTGACGACCGCCAGTTTCACATTGGCCGCCGCCCAGACTCGTTCGCGCATGATTCGCATAATGGTCAGAATCTGCCGGGAGACATTGAGGTGCAGCGCGTTCACGAATCTCCAGAAGGTGGATTGCACCGGCAGCTTGGTGACTTTGAGAATGCCCGTCAGAATCGGGTCGCGAGCGATGAAGCGCAACTGGTTCAGGCGCGGGAAACCGATGTAGAGCCCCAACACGATTCCCAACACGAACCGGTACAGGTCCAGGGCACGGGGAATGCGCTTCGAGGTCACCGTCTGTTCCACCAGGGTCTGGAAGTCGAGTTTTTCCAGCATGGTGATCACCGGCAGCAGTCCGCCGTAGGGAGTCAGATTCTTCCCATTGAAGTCGTAGGGCGTGGAAGCATTGATTTTATTGGGTTCCGATGAGACCCTGGCCGGGCCTTGTTTTACGGGGGTTTTATCGCTATCCTTTTTTCTGTCGGTAACCATTTGGGTGACCTCCTTGGGGTCGGTTTTGCGAAGCGCCAATTTCGCAAACTTCTGTTTTACCCCGATCTTTACGGGGTCCCCAAATGGTACACTACGCTTCCGCCCTCATACCGCATGCCGCAGGGGCGCATAGCTCAGGTGTAACGCTCGATGAGAGCGTCAAGCATGAGCGCGGGCCGGCCGCCGTCCGGCAATTTCAGCCGCGCGCGGCGCAAGCGGTCGTACACACGGTCGGGTTCGCCGAGAAAGAAGCTATCGGACGTATTGTGGCCGCCGCTCTGAAACGCGAAGACGTAATGACCTTCTTTGATGGGAGGAAGATCGGTGCGGAACTCGGCAGCAAACTGCCCTTGCCGCGACCAAATCAGATTCCCCGAGAGATCTCGTATTTCTAACGTCCCCGATTCTTCCCCGCCAAGAATCGGGAGGCGTAGCGACAGCGGCTCGCCGACCGTCACAACCTTGCGCTCGATCATGTTTCCCTGGCGCTCTTTGACCGCCGCTTCGCGCACGGCCTGGACGCTCATCAGGTCCACGCCCAAAGCCCAATCCCCGGTCTTCTGGTCCACCTTGGCCACAAGGAAGTTGGAACCTCGTCGCAGATGCCCGATGCAAAGGTGATCGTACCTTCGTGCCTCGCGGCGGATGGAAGCGGGGCTCGTAACCAATAGCTTCCCGTTGAGCCAGAGTCTTATCCCATCGTCCGCGCCAGCGCCTATCCCAATGTCGCCATCTTCGGCGCTCACGATCTCCGTGATTGCGTATGCTACGGCGTTTTCCAGTTTCGGAAAGATCTCATGCAGGAGCAGGTAGGAGCCATCCTGGCGGTGTGTCCTATAGACGATGGCATTGTGAGACAAGGCCTTAAGGACGTTGCCATCCACCGCGTCTTCCCGATATCCCAAATCGCCGAGGAAGTCATGCCCGACGACCTTCTCCCATTCCGCCGTAAGAGCCGGGCGCTCGCTAGCGTGCTCCCAATCGGCTTTGAGGGCGTCGGGAATCGACATATTGAAAGGCCCCAGAACGTGCCATTGTGAAAGCGTTAATGGGCCAGTAACCTTGCTCGGAACGATTTCGCTTCCTGGTCCGCGGCATCCCGCAAATAGCACCGCCATGAGCGCGGTGGCAACGAGGAGCTTCAGAGCCGCAAGGCACCGGAACTGTTGAAACTCAAGTGTGAACTTCCGTGAAAGATGCATTGTGCACTCCAGACAAGCGTAGCCTTGATCAGCAGTCCAACATCGCCCTGACGCGTGGGTTTCCGAGACTTACTGCTCATTGGTGGATCAGGCTGAAACAGGATCATAACGGCAAGCGCGACAGTCATCACCAGCGCGCGACGCTCTCCACCGATAGTCAGATCTCTCTCTGTTGTTGGCCTGGCGCATACAGCGAATCACCGCGTCACAGAGGCTCGCGACTCCAGTAGGGCCTGGAGGTCATTTAATTGCTCTTCCTTCATGGCACCTGACCATGTCCACCTTACCATACCACCTGAATTATGCACAGCTCCGGTGTTCCGAGCGCCGGTTTCGCTCGGCTGATGCCGCCCGTAGTTGAGTGAGTCAGTTCGGTTTTTGCTGTTGCATCGCCCTCCTGAGAGTCCGTTCTCGCCAAACCCCGCGCCGAAGTCTCTTACTTCGTTGCGCTTGTCGGCCGCGCATAATTTTCTATGCACACCAGCCGAAGGGCCTGCGGGGGCGTGCAATCAGCGCAATGCCGGCAGCATGACCGGCGCGTAGCCTGCTCCGCGCGGCGCGATCTTTCGCAGGCGGTCCATCAGTCGCTCGAACACGCCCTTCTCCTCGTAGTGATCGCTGTAGCTCACCCCGGTGCGCCCGGCGTGGCGCCAGATCTTGGCGGCCACGAACAGGAAGCGCAGTCGCGCGGTCGCCAGCGTCGTGTGTTGTAGCGCCGTGGCGTCGGCCTGCGGTTCGCGGTTGAACAGCATCAGCCAGCAGTTCAGGTTGTAGGCCAGCATCGCCAACTGGAAATGATTCCCGTTCACATCGAAGCGGCCTGAGGGGTGCGCCGCCAGTCCGGCATCGTTGTTCGCCTCCTTGATCAGGTTTTCCGCGCCGCCGCGCTGGTTGTAAAACCAGACCACGAAGTAGATGGGATCGCCGAAGTCGGTCACGAAGACCCGGTACTTGTACTGGCTGGTCTCGAACAACTGGTACTGCTCGGTCTTCTCCGCCTCGACCTCCTCACGCGTTTTTTCATAGCGCAGAGCCACGAACCGGTATTTCTTCTTCCACCCGTCCGGCTGATAGCTGAATTCACACTCCCACCTGGCATCCGTCTTCTTCGACGGCTTCCACTCGGCTTGGCGTAGCAACTCGACCAGTCGCGACGTCTTGCGTGCTGAGATCACGAACCGGGCAGTGCATTCTTCGTAAGCCTCGACTGCTTGCCGGCAGTAGAACCCGGAATCGGCCCGGCCGTAAATCTGCTTCACGCACGGCGGCAGCGCCGCGCACACATCCCGAATGTGATCGCCTATCTGTTTGCCGGTGGGCCGATCGCCGTTGCGCAATTCCCCCCAGATATACTCCCGCGTCTCGTGGATGAACGTCAGCATCGGTTGGTAGCTCTTCTTGCCTTTGTTCTTGGGGTTGTAGCTCTTGCGTCCGCCCATCTGTTGGCCATACAGCGTGTGCACGGTCGTGTCGGTGTCGATGGTGACGACCGCCAGTTTCACATTGGCCGCCGCCCAGACTCGTTCGCGCATGATTCGCATAATGGTCAGAATCTGCCGGGAGACATTGAGGTGCAGCGCGTTCACGAATCTCCAGAAGGTGGATTGCACCGGCAGCTTGGTGACTTTGAGAATGCCCGTCAGAATCGGGTCGCGAGCGATGAAGCGCAACTGGTTCAGGCGCGGGAAACCGATGTAGAGCCCCAACACGATTCCCAACACGAACCGGTACAGGTCCAGGGCACGGGGAATGCGCTTCGAGGTCACCGTCTGTTCCACCAGGGTCTGGAAGTCGAGTTTTTCCAGCATGGTGATCACCGGCAGCAGTCCGCCGTAGGGAGTCAGATTCTTCCCATTGAAGTCGTAGGGCGTGGAAGCATTGATTTTATTGGGTTCCGATGAGACCCTGGCCGGGCCTTGTTTTACGGGGGTTTTATCGCTATCCTTTTTTCTGTCGGTAACCATTTGGGTGACCTCCTTGGGGTCGGTTTTGCGAAGCGCCAATTTCGCAAACTTCTGTTTTACCCCGATCTTTACGGGGTCCCCAAATGGTACACTACGCTTCCGCCCTCATACCGCATGCCGCAGGGGCGCATAGCTCAGGTACCATTTGGCCCCAACAAGACAGTGGTGGGAGTTGAAGTGAAGTGATACTGAGTTAACGTTTCACGATCCAGGCGAATTACGCTTGCGTCAGATTGTATGCCAACCGACGCCAAGTAGTCGGAATCCACCGTTCCTGTCACGTCGGCCCAGACGACCTGCTCAGGGCGCACCTTGGGCAGCGCCGACCGCCAGTTGTGAAAGTTGACTCTGCAGTAGGAACACACTGGAGAGAGAACCAGCAGAAGCGTACTGTCCTTTCTATGTGCTAAGTCGAGTGTCACGCTTTGGCCCGAAATCGTCTGGCCTCGCAAGACCGATACAGTAGCTCCCACGGAAGGACCCTTGCTAGGCGACATACTCTTCATTTGTTCCGTCAGCATGCGATTCCGCTCTTGGAGCATGTGGTTTCGCCAACTCAAATAGCCGCAAGAGGCCGCCAACACCGCTACCGCGATCAACGCGCTTCGAAGCCCGCCAGGAAACATCCCTACACCAATCATCAATACTACCTCCATCAGTCAGAGACCGCTTTTCGTACGCGTTGTTTGCACCCCAGGATCATTTGCAGGAGGCAAGTACGGCTTCTCCAGTATTAGCAGGCGAGCGTTTCGACCAGCGCGCGCGTCCGCGTCCACCGACTCTCCGTGCGAAGAGTCTTGTTTGTCTTCACGCTATGTACTAGCGAGGTCTTCGACCTCAAACCGACAAGACGCTAAACCCCGTGGCTTCACTGGTCTTCTTGGCGTCCTTGCGGCTTCGCGTGAGACTCTTCTTCCAGTCCATTGACGATCCGGGAAATGCCGTCCTTGATCAGCGCCGCGTTGAAGTTGATCAGCAGGCCAAGCCGCTTGTCGGCCAACCGCAGATACGTCAGAAGTTGCTTCCGGTGGACCGGCGCGAGGACCTCGACCGACTTGATCTCGACGATCACCCGATCCTCGACAATCAGGTCCGCGCGAAACCCGATGTCGATCCGAATCGTTCCGTAGACCACCGGGATTGCCTGCTGGCTGACCGTTCGGAGTCCACGCTGAGCGAGCTCATAGGCGAGCACGGCGTGGTAGACCGATTCCAGTAAGCCCGGTCCGAGGGTGGTGTGGACGCGAAAGGCGGCGTCCACGATCTCTTTGGCGATGGCATTTTCCGTCATGGCGGCTTTCTATAGTCTCTCGCCAAGCCGCCAAGACGCCAAGAACGCAACGCGGGTCCGGGCATAAAATCGAGGACATGGCGAGCATCCCGGAACTGCTGGATGGACATGTGACGTTGGAAGTGGAATGCCTGGACCGGTTGTACCTGAACGGTTACATCGGACCGCTGGCAACGTCGGGCGGGTTGGTGACCTTTATGCGGGAGCAACTGGGCAAACCCATTCCTTCGCCGGCCGTGCTGGGGCAGGTGACGGAGAAGTTCCGCGAGGCCGTGAAGACAATGGCGGAACGGGAGCGCATTCCCCTCTATCGGTTCGACCACAAAGAACGTAAGGATGACGTCGCCAACGATTTCCGGCGGAGGCGTGGGACCCGCGACGGGGTGGTTTTCGTGGGCGTGGCGCAGGAGAAGGCGCAGGCCTTCCAAGGCAAGAAGATCGACGGGCAGTTCCGGTTCACGCGCGATAAGACGGTCTACGTCAATCACTACTACTTCTACATTGACGATGCCGAATTCGGCCCGCTGTTCCTCAAAGTGTGCAGCTACGCGCCCTGGTCCACCAAGCTGTGTCTGAACGGGCACGAATGGGCCAAGCGCCAACTGGAGAGGAAGGGGATCGCCTATGAGGCCCTGGATAATGGCTTCTTATCGTGCGCCGAGCCGGAACGGTTGCAGCAGATCTGCGATTCGCTGGGGCCGGAGGACATCGATCGGGTGTTCCGAAAATGGCTGGCGCGGGTTCCGTTGCCGTTGCGGGGGGAAGATCGAGAGGCCGGCTTCGATTGGAACTTATCCATCTGGCAGATGGAAGTGAGCCTTACGCAAATCTTCGATCGGCCCCTACGGGGGCGCGAGTTCTTCGAAGAAATTATCCGCGACAACCTGGATCTGGGCCGGCCGGACCGGGTGCAGTTGGTGTTCGATCGGGTGGTGACCAAGAAAACACCCGGAGAATTCCGCACGCGCGTGATTCAGGACGGCGTACATCCGAGCCTGCATATCAACTACAAGAACTTCGATCTGAAGCAGTATTTCAAAGAAGGCCGCGGTTGCCGGACGGAGGGGACCTTCCGCAACCCGAAGGACTTCGATGTGAACAAGGGGTTATCCAACCTGCCCTATCTACAAAAGATCGGCCGTGAGATCAACCGGCGCTTGCTGGATGTCGAACGCGTCAGCCATAACAGCGGCTTGAGCGGCGACAGCATCCAACGCGTGGTGCAACCGACCGTTACCGAAAGCGGTGAGAAGGCGCCGGCACTGAAGTTCGGCCAACCCCGAGTCATGGCGTTGCTCCTGGCCTTGACCCTGTTTCAGCACTTGATCGACGGCTTCCATAATCGCGACCTGCGCGGCCTGGTCGCCGACCTTCTCGGCGTTACCATCGCCGAATACACCGGCGCTCAGATGACCTACGACCTGCGCCGTCTGCGGCTCAAGGGCCTCATTTTCCGGCCGCCCCGCACCCACCGCTATTTCGTCACACCCTACGGCTGGAAGGTCGCGCGGCTGTTCTCGCGTCTGGAGGCGAGGGTCTTCCGACCCGCCGTGGCGATGTTCACCGGCAACGATGCCGTCTTGCCGTTCCCGCTCCGCGCCTCTCTGGATCGCCTGGATGCACAACTCGATGAACTGATCTATCAGGCTTTCCCGCGGATAAAGGCTGCCTGAAACCCGCAAAATCCTGCTACATTCATTAAGATCTGATTTAGATCAGACGGCTAGTGCTTACCTGCGGCCTCTATTGTCCGGACAAGGGACTGCCGGTCTGCCCAGTTCAGGGTGCCCTTCCGCGCCCATATCATTCTTTGGTCAGGGCCAAAGATCAGAAGAGTTGGGGTCGCCCTTAACTGCAGTCTTCTAATCCACTCCATGCTTACGTATGCCGCTTGCTGTGCTCCGATTGATGCCTGCGAATCATCTGGGCCCAGTTCTCTTGATTCTGGTGAAACCGCGATGATCCGATAGCCCAAACGCCGGAGTTCGGAAGCAACTTTGCCCCATTGCCGTTCGTCCTGCTGGCAATAATGGCAGTCTTTCGCGTAATATCTCACGGCCCAACCCCTTTGCTTCGCCGGAGCTATGACGACCTTTTCACCCTTTGCAGAAAAGCCGACGGGCGGCGGAATCATGCTTGTGCTCGCGCGATCCCGATACAGCGAATCTGTTTTGTGGGACCGATAAACTGCGGCCCATTGCACAGATAGAATCATTAGGCCATCGACGGCGATCATCAGCCCGGCCAAAACAATCACTACTTTATCGACCCAGCGCCACAGTGTCACTTTGATGCCTCCTGAATGACGCTCAGCGGTGAGCGGCCCTGTGATCGCCATCCAATCCGTCGGGAATGAAACCACTCCTCACTCAAAATGAACGCGTCCCCCCGCGCATCGGCCTCGATCATAGCTTGTCCGCCACCAATTTCTCCATACGCGATAACCGGAAATTCAGGCCGACGCGCTTCACCCTTGACGGCATTGGCACAGGCGTCCCCATCGCAATAACCAACCAGGCGAAAACCAGAATCCCTGGGCAAGAGGGACTTCACGTTTCTCCAAAACTCCAGGTCCACTTGGACCTGGCCACCGCGCAACAAAACGACAATGGTGCACTTGACTCCCGGCGGCGGTAGGTGCCGGATGCGATTCCCATAGACATCAATTCCGCCTTCAGTGTGCAGGACTAGCTTGCCCGCAGTAGCGGCATGCACTTGTTGACGCGCCAGAATGGTCGTTGCAGGCTGCCACCCATAAAATCCCAGAACCCCCACAAGAACGGTGCCAAGAATAGTTTCACCTTTCAGCGGTATTACTCTCATTTGTTTCACGTATCTTTCTGATGCCGCTAATAATAAAGCACTTTAATCTCTTGCTGTTCGTGCCGGCTCGCTGTTCTATTACTCCCAGCAAGCCGGCATACTTACCAGACGGTTCAGAGTTGTCCTATCTTAGTTCTGAGCAATCCCAATTTCCATTATCGTTAATTTCACCCGCAGAGCAGAAGCACCCTGGATTCCCACTAGCTGGGAAAACGCCATACCTGCAAGTTCCACTGCTTCCTTGACCAAAGCCTCCTCCCATGTTCATAGAGCAGGATTGACCATCAAGGCATCCATTTTCTGCCAGGGCTGTCGTGCTGAATAGGCCAAGATAGAGGCCCAACGACATGGTTATACCGACTCCGAGCATGATCGTTCTTAACATCGACTTAGTGTTCATTTCCAGTTTCTCGCTTTCTTGTTGGTATTGCAATTGTGGTTACCACGCGAACTGGGTACTTTCGCGTGGGTTTCAAGGCATGCGTACTTTCAGCTTGCCTTCACCGGGCGGCGTCGCCCGATCTCTTGGCACGCGACATCGGAATGCTCCTCGGCAGGAGTGATGGACGCGTTGCCGAATCTCACGATCAGTTTGCAGAAGGTTTTTCAATGTGATCGATGATGATCGAGAATCCCTGGTATTTGCCGGGCTTGAGTCTGAGTCCGAGCAGCTCGAGTTCCCAGGGCGTCAACCCGTTCTCGGATTCGTTCGAACGATCTCGCGCTCTCAGTTTGAAGTCGTAGCGGCCGGTGAGGCCCGTCTCGTCATGTACAGGAGGCCGTATGCCTTCACTCAGATACGTGCAAAAACCCTCCATGGTTACCCCATGGAAGTACATTTCCAAAATGCGCCGCCCCTCACTTTTGGTGATGGTCATATAGCCACCGCCCATCAGCGGCATGTATGGCGTGAGGTTAGGATCCGGTGCGTTCACCATCATTGTGTGTCCCTTTTTCGCGATCACTAGCTTGTAATCCGGGACTTCCTTCGGCTGCATATGAACCACGAGCTTACAGCGTTCTTTTAGCAGAGCTCGAAGCGCAGAACGGAGCAGTTCGCGTTGAGTGCCTTGATGCCGCCATGCCTCCGTATCTTCCTTTGAAACGCGCGCATCGACGTCGTAAAAATTGGAGCCATTTTCGTAAAGCCACTTAGGGGCGTTCAGCAGGGGTGTGTTTTCCCAATTCTCAAAGTACCCGGGAACATAGGCGGCCTTGATCATTCCCCAAACAGACATATGTGACCTGAGCTATGCGCCCCTGCGGCATGCGGTATGAGGGCGGAAGCGTAGTGTACCATTTGGGGACCCCGTAAAGATCGGGGTAAAACAGAAGTTTGCGAAATTGGCGCTTCGCAAAACCGACCCCAAGGAGGTCACCCAAATGGTTACCGACAGAAAAAAGGATAGCGATAAAACCCCCGTAAAACAAGGCCCGGCCAGGGTCTCATCGGAACCCAATAAAATCAATGCTTCCACGCCCTACGACTTCAATGGGAAGAATCTGACTCCCTACGGCGGACTGCTGCCGGTGATCACCATGCTGGAAAAACTCGACTTCCAGACCCTGGTGGAACAGACGGTGACCTCGAAGCGCATTCCCCGTGCCCTGGACCTGTACCGGTTCGTGTTGGGAATCGTGTTGGGGCTCTACATCGGTTTCCCGCGCCTGAACCAGTTGCGCTTCATCGCTCGCGACCCGATTCTGACGGGCATTCTCAAAGTCACCAAGCTGCCGGTGCAATCCACCTTCTGGAGATTCGTGAACGCGCTGCACCTCAATGTCTCCCGGCAGATTCTGACCATTATGCGAATCATGCGCGAACGAGTCTGGGCGGCGGCCAATGTGAAACTGGCGGTCGTCACCATCGACACCGACACGACCGTGCACACGCTGTATGGCCAACAGATGGGCGGACGCAAGAGCTACAACCCCAAGAACAAAGGCAAGAAGAGCTACCAACCGATGCTGACGTTCATCCACGAGACGCGGGAGTATATCTGGGGGGAATTGCGCAACGGCGATCGGCCCACCGGCAAACAGATAGGCGATCACATTCGGGATGTGTGCGCGGCGCTGCCGCCGTGCGTGAAGCAGATTTACGGCCGGGCCGATTCCGGGTTCTACTGCCGGCAAGCAGTCGAGGCTTACGAAGAATGCACTGCCCGGTTCGTGATCTCAGCACGCAAGACGTCGCGACTGGTCGAGTTGCTACGCCAAGCCGAGTGGAAGCCGTCGAAGAAGACGGATGCCAGGTGGGAGTGTGAATTCAGCTATCAGCCGGACGGGTGGAAGAAGAAATACCGGTTCGTGGCTCTGCGCTATGAAAAAACGCGTGAGGAGGTCGAGGCGGAGAAGACCGAGCAGTACCAGTTGTTCGAGACCAGCCAGTACAAGTACCGGGTCTTCGTGACCGACTTCGGCGATCCCATCTACTTCGTGGTCTGGTTTTACAACCAGCGCGGCGGCGCGGAAAACCTGATCAAGGAGGCGAACAACGATGCCGGACTGGCGGCGCACCCCTCAGGCCGCTTCGATGTGAACGGGAATCATTTCCAGTTGGCGATGCTGGCCTACAACCTGAACTGCTGGCTGATGCTGTTCAACCGCGAACCGCAGGCCGACGCCACGGCGCTACAACACACGACGCTGGCGACCGCGCGACTGCGCTTCCTGTTCGTGGCCGCCAAGATCTGGCGCCACGCCGGGCGCACCGGGGTGAGCTACAGCGATCACTACGAGGAGAAGGGCGTGTTCGAGCGACTGATGGACCGCCTGCGAAAGATCGCGCCGCGCGGAGCAGGCTACGCGCCGGTCATGCTGCCGGCATTGCGCTGATTGCACGCCCCCGCAGGCCCTTCGGCTGGTGTGCATAGAAAATTATGCGCGGCCGACAAGCGCAACGAAGTAAGAGACTTCGGCGCGGGGTTTGGCGAGAACGGACTCTCAGGAGGGCGATGCAACAGCAAAAACCGAACTGACTCACTCAACTACGGGCGGCATCAGCCGAGCGAAACCGGCGCTCGGAACACCGGAGCTGTGCATAATTCAGGTGTGAACGGTAACCACTTGGCGTAGGACCAATGCTCGTAATCCCTGGCGTGTCAGCCTTGAGAGGCTTGATAGATATCACTTCGAATTTGACTTCCTTTTGTGATGGCGCGCTGTTGCGCTCGCTGGGTTTCGGAGCTCCATGCTCTGTTTGTGCGTCAAGTGAAGCGCTGCTCAGAGCAACTCCTGCCAGCAAGCACAGGATTGCCACAAACAAACGGCATATTTCACTCCTAGGTGTACGTATCATTGTCAGGCTCATCCCTTCACGATGAAATCCGGCGTCCCTGATGCTCTCTGTCTCATGTTCAGCAAAAGCATAAAATAGATTTCCTCCTGTCCTCTATCGGCATTTGTCGCATTTCTGGCGGACTGTCCGGAGCGGCGCGCTCCGGGATCCTCGTGCGCCGAGTTACCGCTCGTCCTGGACTTGCCCGGAAATCCGATCACTCGCCTTTTGCTGAAGTCGCGGCTCGTGCGCCGAAAAGTGTCACGGTATGCGTAGTATTAACGAGGGCGAGGCCTGGCACGCCCAGTCGCATCACCGCCCGGTACCCATCTTCGTCACGTGACGAAGATAGCTCTGCCCGGCAGCGATACACGGTCGGCTCCAAGGTAACGCCCCTGACTTCAACCGTAATCAAGGAATTATTGTCTTGACTGAAAATCACATTATATACTGCTTTCCTCCATTGGAGTCAATATACTCTTCCCGAGCTAATTTCGGGCTAAAGGGACAGATCCGTTTTCCACTCCGAGGGGAAAGGGTCATCTGTGGAGTGAACTCCGCGACGCAACCTGAGCGTCCGGACTTGCAGGAGACGGCGAATCCATTCTCTTTCCGCAGTTTCCCGACGGCGCGGCTTCCGAGCGCGAAGCGAAACGGCCATATTGCGATAGGTAAACAGGATAAGCGCAGCATGGACGCGGTTGTCGACCGATGAAACTGGGGGCGCATAGGTTAGGGTAGAACCTCAGCGGCTGTCAGGCTGTTCCCATGGGGTTCCGGTTGGGCATCTGGCCGCGAGATGCTCGGGCCGCAATAGGCCAGGAGCCCGGGCGGGAGGATGTCATCTCGCACAATAGCCGCCGTCCGGTACACACTGAAACGCCTGGCGTGAGGAGACGTATGTTGTTCCGCAATCATAAGTGCACGGTTGTGCAAGGAGTCGGCAGTCTCCTGATCACCATCGGATTTCGCGATCCATGCGAGCTGGGCAGATACGATGGGGTCGCTGCCATCTAGAAAGGCCGCTTTCTTGAAATACAGTTTCGCATGCTCCCGATCGGCGGAGTCGAGATAGATACGACCCAGGTTGGCCCAAGCTCGTGGAAGCTGCGGCATGGCTTGCGTAACCGTCTCCAGCATCGTGCGCGCCCGTGCCGTCTGGCCTTGCTCCATGTACAGTCGGGCAAGTCGCGCGCGAGTAGACACGTCCTGGTCCCTGGGATCGCGGACTTGGAGCATGGCGATGGCCCTGGACAGGGCTGTAGCCCAAAGGGATGCCGCCCGCGATTTCAGATCGCGCGCAAATTCGGAGTCGCAGGAGTCGGGCGCTGCCGCAAGCGCCGCGGCGTAGTGGGCGGTAGCCTCATCCGTTCTTCCTTGTTGTTCCAGCAAAAGTCCAAGACCTACGCGATAGCAAGCCGATCCACCATCGATGGCCACGGCCCGCCTGAGATCGGGCATCACGTCGTTCGGCGAGCCGCCAAGCTGTAGCTGGATCCAGGCGCGGTTATGCCAGAACAAGTCGTCGTCCGGATTGCCGACGAGCGCCAAATCGAGATCGCGAAGCGCGGCTTGGAGGCGTCTGCGTGCCGCCGGATCGGTCACAATCCGGACGGGATGCCGCGGATCCCACGCGGGCATGGCGGCGCGTGCGCTAATGAGGGCGCGCAAACCGCGATTTGCGGGCGTTGCGCGGATTGAAACAGCCTTATCGGCCGATGACTGGGCGCTATCCAGATCGTCATCCTGCAGCGCCCTCGCAGCCACGACTGCGGCCCGGTCCGCGGCGTTACTCCTTTCTTCGGCGCCGAAGATCAAAACAGCGGCCGCCGCGAGCGTAGTCAAAGCGATTTTGGCGCGCGTTCGCGGCTTTCGATTCGTTGCGCACGGCGGAGCCGATATGAGGGCGAGCAGTCCTAGAAGCACCCAGTAGAGCGCCATAACCAATCGGTTTTCTAGAAGCGACGAGAACGTCATTTCGCGCACCCAGAAGGCGCCGCATCCCGCCGCTAGAACTCCTATCCGATACGAGCGAGCGCCGGGCGCCCGGCAGAATTCGCCCCAGGCAGAGACGACAACCACGAGGGCAAGCAACCCCTGCAACGCGGCGCCAAGGGCGCCTTCCTCCACAAGGAGTTCGAGAGCCGTGTTCAGTGGGCGGCCGACATAGGAGCGCCCCTCCCCGAGGCCAGCCTTCGGGACATAGCGCATCGCGAACGTGCCCGGCCCGGAACCTAGCAGCCAATGCGGCGCCGCCAGTTCCAGTGCGCTGGACCATACCTGCAAACGCCCCGCCGTGCTTCTGCGTTGTTGTTCTGTCGCGCCGACAGCAGCGGTGCGGCCCACGGCGCCGCCGGAGAACCGGTCTGTTGTCACGGCGCTTACCGCCATCAATAGGAGAAGAGCTGAGATCAGCCGCATCCGGGCGGAAGGCGCGAAGCGATGATCGCACATGACGAGCACCGCGACAGCCACCACAAAGAGAAGGGCCGCAGCGTAGGTGCCGCGCGAGAACGTGAGACATAAGGCCGCTGCAACCGGGAGCATTACCCCGAGCACGAGGGCATTTCGGGCAAGAAGGCGTTCCGTCATGGGCCGGATTGCTGCAACCTGCAAAACAAGGAGCAAGATCAACACGGTGGCCCACTCATTTACCAGCCCATGAAGAACTGAGGCAGCCGTGCCTTTCAGCGCGGTGACATCGCTGAATCCAGCCGCAAACACGCGCGCGATCCACTCGCTACTCCAGAGGAGTGAATAGGCTGCCAGAAGGGCGCCGAGTACGCCAAGTGAGAACAAGGTCCAGCGGACGGTGATGCGCCGATGCCGTACCATGCGAAGCGAAGCGTAGAGCAAGATCCCCGCGAATGCGGAGGCAAACCTCTGGGTGCCGAAGCCTCCTTGACCAAACAGGAAGCGAGCCAACTCGACCGCGCCGATAGTCAAGACAACATAATCCGCCTTCTGTGGCTCAGGAAGGTCGGCCGCCAGCCACGTGCGCATGAGGACTGTTATTACGAGAAGGGCGTGAGCTACCCACGCGAAATCGGGGAACCAGCCAAGGATCACCAGCGCGCATGGAATCGCGATCAACGCACATAGATCGCAGGCTGAGCTTCGCCACTCGGCTCTGGCGCGCTGGACCACCGACGCTTCAGGCGCTGGGCTCATGTAGTCTCACATCTCGGGGAAAAACCGGATATTCGGATCGGGTTGAAATGATCCAAGGCGGTTTCTATGACCGGTACCGCTGAGAGAGCAGGGGAGCACTAAGAAGCTCGCACGCTTCATTCGGCCGCTCGTGGCGGATTATGCCGCCAAACCAGCCCCCATCTGCCAGTCACTGAATTCTCGCCTCATTCAGCGAAGCCTCGCCGCTTTCGGAACGGTGCGCCTTCAGGAAGCCCTTGATGAGCCCGATGCACTTTGATGCCTCGATTTGGCCGCCCGCCCGATTTTCAAGAATAGCCAGCAAACCGGCGCGCGTCAAGCACTTTGAGACACCCACGCGGTGATGGGGCGATGGGGTGATGGCGTGATGGGGCAATGGGGCGACGGGGCAATGGGGTGAACCGGCGCAGACCGCCACGCGCCCCTACCGTGCCGCGGCGCCGCTCCCCGCGTTCAGACCCGCCTTCGCGCGGTCCCGCAGTTCGCCAATGTTCAGGCCGGTAAGCGCCGTGGCTACCGCCCCGCCCACCAGCAGCGGCACGGTGAGGGCGAAGAACAGGATTATCGAAAACGTCGTGGCGGCCTTCACGTCGGCGTCGAACAGACACATCGCGGCAATGCACGCAGCATTGCCGACGCCCAGGTTACCTGGCGCATTTGGCACCATGGTGAGTAGCCGGATGACGACGGTGATTCCGGCGGCAGACCAGAAGGAGAAATCGAAGAGGTCGGCTTTCAGCAGGGCGTAGTACGAGAAAATGTGCAGGCCGAGGTACAGCAAGCTGATGGCGGCGGTAGCGCCGAGCGACCTCACATTGCCCATAAGTTGTAGGCCCTCCACCACGTGGCGCAGCGTGGACGACCAGCGGCTCTCGCGGATCGCCGCCACGGCGTGCTGCTTGCGGAGCACGATCCACGTCAGGGCCGCCGCGCAGATCAGCAGGAACCCGCCCAGCGCCTGCACCAGAATCGTGATATCGCGGGGAATGCCTTTCACGAAGGAAGCGGTGATTAGGAACGCCCCCAGCATCCAGAAGCCGTCGATTATCCGCTCCACCGCGGCCGAAGCGAAGCTCAGCGATAGCCGTAACCCGTTCCAGTGCGCCAGCAGGTAACAGCGGATCAGTTCGCCCACGCGCAGCGGAAGCACTTCATTGGCGAACAGGCCGATGTAGATGGATTGAACCGTGCGCCAGAACCCTAGCCGGGCTACCGGGCTGAGGAGCGTGTTCCACCGCCAGGCGTGGCACAGGTAGACGGAGAGATCGGCCACCACGGCAACGGCCACCCATCTCCAATCCAGCGAGCGGATGGCCGGCAGAAGCTGGTCGTTTACCGAATACCCGTGGAGCACCCAGATCAGGCATACCGCCGAAAGTCCGTAGCCGAATGCCTGGGGCGCCCAGGAAGGCATTCGGCGTCGGCGGGCGGGTGTAGGTGAGGGCTCCATGGATTCCAACCCATGATAGCTTGGCGCGCGGCAGGACCGCCCGGAGGGGCGGCGGATTAGGGGACACAGAAGCGGACATCAAAGCGCCAGACAGAGGCGAGATGGAGCCCAAAATGGAGCCGTTGCTGATCGCCAGCGACTCGCGCCACCGGGCCGCCCTCACCGATCTGGCGCTGGAACTCGCCCAGAAAGCCGCCGGCCTGCGCCGCTCGCTGCCTTCCAGTTTGCTGGCTTCGCTGGCCGACCTGGTGCGGGCCATGAACTGCTGCTACTCCAACTTCATCGAGGGTCACAATACCCACCCCGTCGATATCGAGCGGGCGCTGCGCGAGGACTTCAGCGACGACACCGCCAAGCGCGATCTGCAACTGGAAGCCGGCGCGCATATCGACGTCCAGGCATGGATCGATGATGGCGGCCTCGACGGCGGCCGCGCACTCACCGCCGCGGGCATCTGCGAAATCCACCGCCGCTTCTGCGAGGCGCTGCCCGAAGATCTGACGTGGGTCGAGGATCCGGCCACCAAGGAACGGATCACGGTCGCGCCTGGTGAGTTGCGGCGCCGCGATGTGATCGTCGGCCGGCATGTTGCCATCAGTCCCGGCGCAGTGCCGCGCTTCCTCGAACGCTTCGAGCAGGTGTACGGCAGCCTGGGCAAGACTGAGTCGATCCTCGCCATCGCCGCGGCCCACCACCGGTTGACCTGGATCCACCCGTTCCTGGACGGTAACGGCCGCGTGGCCAGGCTGATGTCGCACGCCGTGCTGCTGTGTACGCTCGATACCGGCGCGGTGTGGAGCGCGGCGCGCGGCCTGGCGCGGCGGGTGCAGGACTACAAGGCGCTGCTGGCCAACTGCGACCTGACGCGCCGCAACGACCTGGACGGCCGCGGCAACTTGAGCGAGGAGGCGCTGGCGGCCTTCACCCGCTTCTTCCTGACCGTCTGCATCGACCAGGTGGACTTCATGGAGAGCCTGGTGCAACCGGACGGCTTGCGGGCGCGCATCCTGTAGTGGGCCGATGAGGACATCCGGCTCGGAGCGCTGCCGCCCAAATCCGGCAACGTACTCGAAGCCGTGCTGTATCGCGGAGAACTGCCCCGCGCCCACGCGGAAACGGTGGTGGGCACCGGCCCGCGCCAGGCCCGGAGGATAGTCTCGGCTTTGGTGGAAAAGGGAGTGCTGATATCGGCGAGTCCGCGCGCCCCACTGCGCCTCGCCTTCCCCGCACGGCTGGCTTCCCGCTGGATGCCGGGCCTCTTCCCGGAAATGGCGGGCTGACGGCGGCGACCCGCCCCATCCCCCATACTGGCCGAGTGGAGTAGAATCGTTTCATGCCAAATCCCAAAGCGCTCATTCGGGGGACATGGCTGAATGCCGTGCCGCTGGTGCTGCTTGTCATGGGCTTGAGCCTCCTCACGCTGGGAGCCAAGCAGGTTGCCGATACCGTGAGTGCGGCGCAGAAAAATGGTAAGCAGTCCACCGTTGTTACCAAACCCGCCGACCAGACGCCGGAGGAGCGCATCGCGGATCTGACCCGCCAACTGAACGACCTGGCGGCCAAACGCGATACCCTGAATGGCCAGTTCACCGTACTCTCCCAGCAGGCCGGCCAGAACCAATGGCTGCTCTCCATCGTGCTGGCTGCCGCGGGGCTGTTGACCATCGCGCAGGGCGCCTTCGCCTTCTTCAGCACGCAGAACTACGTGAAGCAGGCCGACGATGCCGTGGGCAAGATCAAGGACTTGGCCGGCGAGGTCCGCGCCAGGTACCCCATGTTTTCACAAATGGAACAAACTCTGGAAGCCGCGTTCCGCCGGTTGGGGGAACTGGCCCTCCGTCTCGACCTGGACCAGAATCTCTATGACGATTCCGATCCGCGGACGCGCCAGGAGATCCTTGCGCTGGAAGGCCTCGCCGCCATGCATTTCGTGGTATCGAGCGGCCGCGCGCCGCGGATCGTCACGCAGATCCGCCTGCTCGGGAAGTTCTACGCCGACAAATACGCTAGCGCGGCAAAGACCAACAAGGCCGATTTCGAAAAGGCACTCTATTACTTCACCCTGGAGCTTGAGAAATCCGGCCGCGACATCCTGGCGCTGAATGACCTGGGTTGGTTGCATATGGAGGTCGCCAGCGCCGCGGACAAGAATGAGCCGGAAGCTACCTCACTCCTCAAAGAGAGTCTGGGCAAGAATCCGCATCAGCAGCGCCCCAACTACAACCTGGGAACGATCTGGCTTGTGAAGGGGGACAAGGCCAAGCTCGACCAGGCCCAGACCTACCTGGAAAAGGCCGCGGGCATCACGAATTGGGAGAAGACGCCTAACGAGCAATTCGCCTCGCACCTGCACTACAACCTGGCGTGCACCTACTCATGTCTATGGGAGTTCGAGGGTGAGGCAACCAAGAAGAAGGACCTGCTGGACAAGGCGCTAGCATCGCTGGATAAAGCGGCTGAAAAAGGCGGGACGGCCAAATCCACACTGGAGGGTGACTTGAAAACGGGTGACCTGGCTGCCCTCAACGGGAGCGCGGAGCATGCCGCGAAACTTCTCGAGACGAAGGCAAAATTCGAGCGGGCGTGGGCATCTCTTGCCAAGGCTTGAGAGCCAGTGGCGGCTGTCAGTATCCGGGATTCTTTTCGATAACCATCGCAATCTTAGTTTACCACAGAACCAACAAAACCGAGCCGCCAATTGCGTCGCGCGCTACCCGCCAAGCCGCCTGAACATCTCCGCAAACCCCTCAATACCAATCTGTTCCGCGCGCATCCCGGCTTCCGACCAACCTTCCACAACGTCCTTGCCATACGCCTCCGCCAGGTTGTTGCGCAGAGTCTTGCGCTTGTGGCTGAAACACAGTGCCACGAAGCGCAGAAACGCTTCGGCATCGGCCACCCCGGCGTGCGCCACGTCCGGTTCCAGCAGCACCACGGCGGAATCCACCTTGGGCGGCGGGTGGAAGGCCGCGGCACGCACCTCGAAAAGCAGGCGCGCGTTGGCCCAGAATGCCGTGCGCACCGTCAGGTACCCATAGTCGCGGCTGCCGGGACGGGCCACCAGGCGAAGGGCCACTTCCTTCTGTATCAGGAAGACGGCGCGCGGCGGGCGCGCTTCGAGTGCGCGCTCCAGGATTGGCGAGGTGATGTAGTAGGGCAGGTTGCCGGCGATCACGGCGCCTTTCCATCGCGCCAGGTCGATGGAAAGCACGTCCGCCTCCACCACTTCCAGGCGCGGCTCTGCGGCGTACTCGCGGCGCAGGCGGTCCGCCAGGTACGGGTCAATTTCAACGGCCACCACACGCGCCGCCCGTTCCAGAAGTTTGCGGGTGAGCGCGCCGCGGCCCGGTCCGATCTCCACCACCAGTTCCCGCGGCTCCGGGCATACCGCTACCGCGATGCGGTTCAGCACGGATTCGCGAATCAGAAAGTGTTGTCCGAGCCTGGGCCGCGCCACGTGACGCGTCAACCCTTGACGATGTAGGTGTAGCTGTGCCGGTAGTAGATCGTGACCCTGCCCCAGGTGGGCGCGCCGAAGTACGTGGCCGGCTGGAACCGGGAGAACAGAATCATCTCCTTCAACTCGGTGGTGAGCGAACCCTGCATCACCGACCAGTTCCACACCTTCCCGTCCGGGGAAATCTTCAATTCGAGCACGGCTTCGTAATTGGGACTGAACGTACTGGGTTCTTCGATCTCGAGGCCATCGTCCGCCGCCGAAGCGGTGGTGATCTGGGCTTCGGTGGCCACGCCCGAAGGAGTTTCGACGCCTCCGTGGCGCGCGAAGCTCAGGCTGGGGGCCAGGAGTGCGAATAGCAGTACGGCGGAAACCAGGCCGCTGGCGGCCGGGAGGCCGAACGGCCGCATAATATTGTCGAACATCAGGCGCGTGCGGCCCGTCCAGTGGTTCAGCCGCGCCTCGAAGGTTAACCGGGATACCCGCCGGGTATGCTCATGGGACGCCAGCACCCGCAACTTCTGGCTCAAATCCGCCGGCATCGCCGGAGTTCTCACACCGCGCAGCGCGCTGCGCAGACTCTGCAGGGATTCGTAATGCGCGCCACACGTCCGGCAGGACTCGATGTGCGCCAACACCGTCTCCCGTTCTCCGGGCGGAACCTTCTGGTCCAGGAGTGGAGAGATTCGTTCTTGCACGTATTCGCAGCTCATAGCATCACTCGGCCGTTTTGGGGCACCAGTCGCAGCGCCGGCCTGGCTTCCAGGCTGCCTGCGAGCTCCTCCCGCAGGGCTTCGCGGCCCCGCAGGATCCGGGACTTGACGGTCCCGAGGGAAACACCCAGAATCTCCGCGACTTCCTCATAACTGAGGTCGGAAATATCCCGCAGCACGACGGCTTCGCGGAAAATCGGGTTAATCTTCTCGAGCGCGTCCTCCACCATGAGGCGCTGCTCGCTTCCGAACGCCTGTTCGAACGGCGTACGGCTTTCGTCCGGTATGTTCTCCTTCCAGTCGCGGGTGTCTTCCGGACCGGAATCCAGATCCACTTCGCGCCGGCGATGCCGGAAAAACCACCGGCGGGCGTTGTGCGCCTCGTTCACGGTGATACGGTAAATCCACGTCTTCAAGGTGCTCTGTCCGCGAAAGCGGCCGATACTGCGGAACACCTTGAGAAACACTTCCTGAACCACATCGGATGCGCCGGCGGGATCGTCCAGCAGACGGAAGGCCAACGCATATACCGGTTGCTGAAAGCGGTGCAGCAACTCCTCGTAGGCTTGCTCCTCGCCGCAGCGAAGCGCCTCTACCAGGCGGAGGTCATCGCCGTCCGCCGTTGCCGCCGCCGACCGATCCCCGCTCAGTTCCAAGAAGATAGACGTGGCCACTGGGAGCCTCGTGTTCATCCTGATTTCAAGCTATCAGGAAAGTTCCGGTCTTGCAAAAGAATAGACACCTCTTGGCCGCAAAAAGTTCCGGACCACCTGGCGGATTGCTACAATCCAGGCTGCGCCCGCTCGCGCCAGGTTCTCCTTCTGATATGAAACTAAATGACTTAATCGTAATTGACGCCGCCGCATTGACCGATTTCGCTGCGCGCATCCTGATAGGCGCGGGAGTACCCCCTCACAAAGCCTCGATAGCCGCCACGTCGCTGGTTGCCTCCAACCTGCGCGGCGTGGATTCCCACGGCGTCCAGTTGATCCCCTACTACGTCAAGCAGTTGCTGGCGGGCGGAGTGGATTCCACGGCCGAAGGGCGCGTGGTCCGGGAATCCGGCTGCTGCCTCACCTTCGACGGCCAGAACGGGTTGGGACAGTGGGTGGCCCACACCTGCTGCGAACACTCCATCCGCATCGCCCGGAAGCACGGCATCGGCCTAGTCACGGCACGCGAGTCCAACCATTTCGGCGCCTGCGCCTGGTGGGCGCAGAAGATGCGCGACGCCGGGCAGATCGGCATCGTCTTCTGCAACGCCTCCGCCATCGTGCCGCCGTGGCAAGGCAAGCGCGGCCGGTTGGGCACCAACCCCATTTGCATGTCCGTCCCCGGCCCGTTCCTCCTCGACATGGCCACCTCCACCGTGGCCGCGGGACGCATCTACAAAGCCTTTATCGAGGGCCAGCCGGAGATCCCCGCGTGCTGGGCCTTCGATTCCGAAGGCGTGCCCACCACCAACACCGAAGCCGCCTACCGCGGCATGCTCATGCCCCTGGGCGGTTACAAAGGCAGCGGCCTGGCCATGATGGTGGAGATCCTGTGCTCCGTGCTGAGCGGCGGCGCGCAGGCCGACGAGGTGGGCGCCCTACGCAACCTCGATAAGACCGTGCGCACCAGCCAGACGTTCCTGGCCATCGACATCGCCCGCTTCATGCCCATCGAAGCCTTCACCGCGCGCGTCGAGCACCTGGTGAACCTCATGAAAACCACCCCAGCCGCGCCGGGATATGACGAGGTTCTGGTGGCCGGCGACCCTGAATGGCGCGCCGAAGCCGAGCGCGGCGCTGGTGGCATTCCCCTCGGCGAGGCGAACTGGCGGGCGCTGTGCAAGGGCGCCGCGCGCGTGGGCGTGGAGCCGCCGCCCGTCCGGCGTCTACAATAGTTTCAGTGCTGGTTTCCATCGCGCCCAATCCCGCAAACCCGGCCCCGCGGCCCAAATGGCTGCGCGCCCCCGCGCCCGCCGGCGAGAACTACCGCGAGTTGCGGGACCTCATCGGCCGCCTGCGCCTGCACACCGTTTGCGACAGCGCCGCCTGCCCCAACGTGGGCGAGTGCTGGAACCACCGCACCGCAACCTTCATGATCCTGGGAAACGTGTGCACCCGCCGCTGCCACTTCTGCGCCGTGGAAAAAGGCGCGCCGCTGCCCGTGGATTACGACGAACCCAACCGCGTGGCCGAAGCCGTCGCCGCCATGGGACTGCGCTTCGCCGTGGTCACCAGCGTGGACCGCGACGACCGAGAGGATGGCGGCGCCGAGCTGTTCGCGCTCACCATTCGCGCCATCCACCGCCGCGTCCCCGGCTGCGGCGTGGAAGTGCTGACGCCCGATTTTCAAGGCCGCCGCGCTTCGGTGGAGACGGTCCTCGAAGCTGCGCCCGAGGTCTTCGATCACAACATCGAAACGGTGCCGCGCCTGTATCGCGAGGCCCGCCCCGGCTCCCGTTACGAGCGCTCGCTACAGGTTCTGGAATGGGCCGCCGCCATCGCCCCCGCGACGCCCACCAAGAGCGGCCTCATGCTGGGACTGGGCGAAACCGCCGATGAAGTGCTCGACGTGATGCGAGGTCTGCGCGTCGCCGGGGTGCGTATCCTTACGCTGGGCCAGTACCTCAGCCCCTCGGCGAGGCACCTGCCTATCGCCCGCTACGTCACGCCGGAGGAGTTCGCCGAGTTCCGCCGCGCCGGCCTGGAGATGGGCTTCACCCACGTGGAAAGCGGCCCCCTGGTGCGCAGTTCGTACCACGCCGCGCAGGCGGTAGCAGAGTGAAGCCCGAGCCGCGCCGGTCCTATGCACCAGACCGCGCCGGTTTTATTTGGGGCAGGTTGTCAACCCGCCCGGCGAGCGAAGCTCGCCTGCGCGGGGCACCCAACCCGCCGCTGGCTGCAAGCCTGCCCCACATAACCGCCGCCTAGACCCATGGACTCCTCCCCCATTCGCAACCGCCTCCTGCTGGTCTCTACCGCCCTGCTGTTCTCCACCGGCGGCGTAGCGATCAAGGCCGCCACGCTCAATGGCTGGCAGATCGCCAGTTTCCGCTCGGCCGTGGCCGCCGTGGCGCTGCTGCTGTTGCTTCCCGAAGCCCGCCGCGGCTGGGCGTGGCGCATGGTCCCCGTTAGCGCCGCCTATGCCGCCACCCTGATAGCCTTCGTGCTGGCCACGCGGCTGACCACCGCCGCCAACGCCATCTTCCTGCAATCCACCGCCCCGCTGTACGTGCTGCTGCTGGGGCCGTGGCTTCTCGCGGAGAAAGTGCGGCGGTCGGACGTGCCCTTCATCCTGGCAATTCTGGGCGGCCTGGCGCTGTTCTTCGTAGGCCGCGAGCCGGCGGTGCGCACCGCGCCGTCGCCCGCCGAAGGCAACCTGCTGGCGCTGGCTTCCGGGGTCTTCTACGCCGCCATGTTGGTAGGGTTGCGCTGGTTGGGACGCGGCCGGCGCAGCGGCGATTCCGGCTTGGCCACGGTGGCCCTGGGGAACATCCTGGCGTTTCTAGCGGCCCTGCCCATGGCCTTGGGTGGCCGCGTCTCCGCGCCGGCATTCAGCGCCGCCGACGCCGCCGTCATACTGTACCTGGGCGTGGCGCAGATCGGCCTCTCGTACTTCTGCCTGACACGCGCCATCCGCCATGTCACGGCGTTCGAGGCCACTGCTATCCTGCTGATCGAACCGGCGTTGAACCCCGTGTGGGTCTGGCTGGTTCACGGCGAGAAGCCCGGCCCATGGGCGCTCGGCGGCGGCGGCCTGATCCTGGCGGCCACGCTCATCAATACCTGGAGGCAAACCGCGATAGGGGCGGATACGTAATTGCCCGTGCTGGCGCCGCACCGGCAGCCAGGTCTGCCGCGTATGCGAGGCCAACTCGCCCGGCGAGAGGGCGCGCGCTCAATTGGGCGGCGCGTCTCCGGCCGGCGCGTGCATTACGGATCGGACGGCCTCGGCGAGTTCGGCGATGGTGAATGGCTTGTGCAGGAAGGCCAGTTGCGGGCCGCGTACGAAATCGCCCAGCGTCTGCTCCTCGGTGTATCCGCTCATCAGCACCGTTGGGACCGAAGGGCGGCGGGCACGGATGGCCGCGAGGGTTTGCTTGCCGCCGAGGACAGGCATGGACATGTCGAGCAGCACCGCATCGATCCTATCGGCGAATTCCTCGAAGACGCGGATAGCCTCGCTGCCATTGCTGGCGGAGAGAACGCCGTAGCCGATTTTGGACAGCGCTTTGATGGCTAAGCCGCGGACGGGATCCTCGTCGTCCACCACCAGGACAGTGCCGCTGCCGGGGAGTCGCCCGGCGGCGGGCGCCACGCGGATGGGGCGCAGAGCGGAGGCAGGTAGCAGAACGCAGAAGCGCGAACCTGAGCCGGGCGCGGTTTCCAGTTCGATTCCGCCGCGGTGGGCCTTGACCGTGCCGGCGACCGCGGGCAAGCCAAGCCCGCGCCCGGTGAACTTGGTGGAGAAGAACGGGTCGAAGATTCGCGAGGCGGTGGCGGCATCCATTCCACATCCGGTATCGGCGACTTCAATGGCGACATAGTCGCCGGCGGGCATCGAGGCGCCGGTGATGCTATCGGTGACATCGTAGCCGGTCAAGCGGCGCAGCCGGGTTGTGACGCGGACGACACCGCGGACTCCGCCGCCGATGGCTTCGGCGGCGTTGAGCACGAGGTTGGATACGATCTGCTTCATCTGGCCGCGGTCGCTCTCGACGGCGGGCAGATCCGGGGCCAGTTCCAAGCGGACCTCGACGCTCTTCGGCACGGCGGCGCGCAGTAGCGTGCCTAGTCCGCCGATACATTCGGAAAGGTCGATGGGCTCTACCAGAACCTGCGCTTTTCCGCTGTAGGAAAGCAACTGGCGGGTGAGGTCGGCGGCGGTTTCACTGGCCTGGATGACGGCCTCCATTTCGTCGAACTCGCCGAGGCCGTGGACGCGCATGTTCTCCTGGAGCATCATGGCATTGCCCATGATGACGGTGAGCAGGTTGTTGAAATCGTGCGCTACGCCGCCGGCAAGGCGCCCGATGGCCTCCATTTTCTGCGACTGGCGGAGTTGTTCCTCCAGGCGGAGGCGCTCTGTAACGTCGCGCAGAATTCCGTGAATCGCCACGGGGCGGAGGCCCTTGCGCACGACGCCGGCGTTGATCTCGACGGCTATCGTCCCGCCGCTTTTCACCTCAATCTCGCAGATCCTGGGTCCGGCGGCTTCGCCGGAGATCAGACGCCACCAGGCTTCCAGGGCCGCTTGGCGCTGCGCGGCGGGGAGCAGGTCCCGCATGTTGCGCCCCACCAACTCGTCTTGGGTGTAGCCGAGGAGGCGTTCGGCGGCGGGGTTCACGAATTCCAGGTTGCCCTCGATGTCGCTGCCGAAGACGATATCGGGGGCGTGGTCCACCAGAGAGCGGTAGCGTTCCTTTTCGAGAGCGATGTCGGCGGTCTGCTCGCGCACCCGTTTGCGGAGCAGCAGGACCCAGGCAAACACGGCGAGAGCGGCGAACGCGGCGAAGCCGAGGGCGATGAGGGCGCGATCCCGATTCCACCAGGGAGCCTGCTGGACGACGACGACATCGCGCGGGGAACGCAGCAGGATGCGGAACGACACCGGGAACCCGTCGCGATCCGCTTCCACCGCGCAAACGCCCGTGAATTCAAGCAGGCTGCCGGTACGGAAGGCGTCCCCGGCGGGCGGCGCGGTGACGCCGTCCAGGCTGGCGAGGAACACGACGTCGCCCTGGCTCAGGGTGAAAACTTCGTGGCGCGGACCGGATACGTGATTGGTAAGCGTGCCGCGGATGCGGATCAACTGCGAATCGTAGTCACCGCGCATGGCCTCCTCGGGAAGAACGGCCTCGGGGGCGATTTCCTTGGTGCGGGAAACCTTGCGGTAGCCGGTGGCCTCCATCACGGGGAGGACTCCGCCCAATTCGGCAAATCCCGTGGCTTCCGCCTCGTCTCCGGTTTCCAGTGGCGCATCCGGGATGGAGCGCACGAAGACTCCGCCGGTGTCGTCCTGCAGGTAGAACCCGCCAAAATCGGAAACCGGCGGCAAGGTCACGACGCCGCGGACGCGGACCGGCGTGTCCGGCGCTGCTCCAGACAAACCGCGCAGCAGCCAGGCCACGGGCCGCACGGGGGGAGGAATGGCCCGGGCGGGATCGAGGACCGTGACGAACTCGGGGCCGGGCACGTCGAGGCGGATGCCAAGGAACTGTTGGCGCTGGTTGTAGCGGGAGGCGCACACGCCCCGTAGGCGGACGCGCGCGGCCACCAGGTTCACCGGCAGAGGGGCGGCGGCCGGATAAGCCAGCCTGACGGGGATGTGTGCGCTCCCGGCCAGCAGCTCGACCGAAACGCCCGCCAGCGAGAGGGCGGGAAGTGCGCCAGGCCCCGGCCCGACGGACTGCACGTAGCCTTCGACAGCCACCCATTCGGCGCGATGGCGCCCATCGAGAACGTCGATAAGATTGGCCTTGGCGGGCTCGGGCATGGGGCCGTGACCGGCGATGCGAAGGCGCTCGATGACGACATCCGTGAGAAAATTCCCCTCCACGGTGTGGCCCTGAAGCTCGACCCGGTCGCCGGGAACGGGCGCCATTCCGGCGGGTAGGCCGCGCACGTAGATGCCGCCGGTGGAATCCTGCATAAAGAAGAACGGACCCACCAGCGACGTTCCGGTGGCGACGCCGCGCAGAGAGACGGGATAGCCCTTGATCGGTTCGGTGGGAGCCAGCGCGCGGATTGCGGCCACGGTCTGAAGCAACTGCAGGCCGCTGGGCCTGGCTGTGTCCGGAGCGGCGGGTTCGTCCAGTTCGACCTGCTGCCATCGCTCCACGAAGATCTCGGTGCGGAGTGCACCGCCGGGCGCGTCGCGGCCCGTGTGCAGGATGCCCGGGAAGCGGAGACGGTGGCCCACCCAGCGGGGAGCGAAATCCTGCGCGCTGTCAAAACTGGTGGCATGCAGAACTCCGGCGGGGGTTTCCACCTCGATGACCACTCTTCCGGACCGGTTGAGCTGCCGGCTGCGCTGGACGCCAAAGACTGCGACGCGGCGGTATTCAAGCGCGCCGGAGCGGATGCCGCTCTCGCTGAGAGGCTGCGGAGTGGGCAACTGCCCCTGGCTATCGAGCACTTTCAGGCTGGCGGCAAGCACCTCCGGCACCAGGCTGCCAGATGCCGTGATTCCCGAGACAGATACCCGGTTGCCGAGGCGGAACGTGGGAACCGGGATGCCCATGTCGATGCGAACCGCGGCGCCGCGTTCCTCGATGACGACGAGGCGGCCGGGGAGGTCGATGAAGGTGACGCTGCCCACGAGAGAGACGGGATAGCCGCGAGCCGCCTGCGCCCGGCTGAGTTGGCGGACGGCGGAGATTTCGGTGAGGGGCCGAGACGGCACTGGCCGTTCGCAGGAAGCCGTCAGGAGCGCGAGGATAGGGCAGATGCCCGTAGCCACACTCGTCCTGCGGATTCCAGCCATTTCGCTCCCCGTGACAACCGTACATCATTCTAGCGAAAAGCCGGTTTGGGTGCGCTGGCGAAGGGGGTGGTGAAGGGGGTGGTTGGAAGCCTTCGTCCCCGTTAACCCAATCCTGATCTTTTCCTTACGACTTCCTTATGCGATGCGGTCTACCTTCTTATCTGGGAGGCCGCAATGTACACTTCCGGGAAACTTCAGATCGATCCGGGGACTCTCGATACCGGCGCGGACTCGGAACTGGAGATCGTTGTGCCCTATTCGGAGGGGGCGCTGACGAAAGCTGTCCTTGAGCGCGCCGCAGTGCTGACGGCCGGGCTCAAAGCAGCCATACGTCTGGTCGCCGTGCAGACCATCCCCTATCCGCAGCCGTTCTATTGCCCGGCGGCGGTACATAACCATCTTGTGGAGCGATTGACGGATCTTGCCGGCCGGTGCCCGGTATCCGTGAGCCCGCAGGTGGTGCTGGCGCGGTACCGCGACGAGGGTTTCCGCGGAGCTTTAAAACCGGCATCCATCGTGCTTGTGGGCTCCCGCAAACGGTTGTGGCGCACGCGCGAGGAGAAACTGGCGCGCGCCCTGGCCCGCGACGGCCACCGGGTAGCCTTGCTGCATGTTAGAGAAAGCGAGATGCGGAATGCTTGACTTACTTTACGTTTTGACCGGAATTGCCGGCTTCGTGCTTCTGTGGGCCATCACCAAGGCCTGCGACCGGCTGTGAGGAACGCTCTATGGACTACTTAATCGCAGGGATCACCGCTGTGCTTCTGCTTGTATATCTGACGTGGGCGTTGCTTCGCCCGGAGAGGTTCTGAGGGCTCTATGACAGGCATGGGAATTCTCCAAATCGCCATCTTCTTCGGCGTGATTCTGCTAATCACCAAGCCGGCCGGAGTGTTCATGGCCAGGGTATTTCAGGGAGAGCGCACCTTTCTGCATCCCGTGATCCGGCCGCTGGAGCGGCTGGTCTACCGGTTGTGCGGAGTGCAGGAGGACGTCGAGCAGCGCTGGACGCTCTATGCCGGAGGCATGCTGGCGTTCAGCATTTTCTGCTTCCTGTTCGTTTACGCGCTCCAGCGGCTGCAAGGTCTGCTGCCGTTCAACCCCCAGGGCTTCGGCGGTAAGTTGATTTCGCCGGATCTGGCCTACAACACGGCGGTCAGCTTCCTGACGAACACGAACTGGCAAGCGTACACGCCGGAGACGACGGTGAGTTACCTGGTGCAGATGGCCGCACTCGTGGTGCAGAATTTCGCTTCCGCGGCGGTAGGCATGGCGGCCGCGGTGGCGATCATTCGCGGGTTCGCGCGGCACGAGGCTTCGAAGATCGGGAACTTCTGGGTGGACCTGACCAGGAGCACCCTTTACATCCTGCTGCCGTTTTCGATAGCCGCTGCGCTGTTGTTCTGCTCCCAGGGTGTGATTCAGAATCTGCATCCGTACACCGTGGTCAAGACGGTGGAAGGGGCCACGCAGACCATTCCGCAGGGGCCGGTAGCTTCGCAGGAAGCCATCAAGATGCTGGGGACCAACGGCGGCGGGTTCTTCAACGGAAACTCGGCGCACCCCTTCGAGAATCCAACTCCCTTCACTAACTTCATCCAGTTGTTACTGATCTTCGTGATTCCGGCCGGACTCACTTACACGTTTGGCCACATGGTGGGGGACAAGCGGCAAGGTTGGGCGATTTTCGCGGCCATGGCGGTGATGTTCCTGGTGGGCGTTTTCGTCTGCTACGGCTTCGAGCAGGCCGGTAACCCGATGCTGTCGAAGCTGGGCATCCAACCCTCTGCGACGGCAACGCAGGCCGGCGGCAACATGGAAGGCAAGGAGACGCGCTTCGGCATAGCGGCGTCGGCCTTGTTCGTCACCGTCACCACCAACGCAAGCTGCGGCGCGGTGAACTCGGCTCACGACGCACTTACTCCGCTTGGCGGGCTGGTTCCGATGTTCAACCTGCAAACCGACGAGGTGATTTTCGGAGGCGTGGGGAGCGGCCTGTACGGGATGCTGCTGTACGCCATCGTGGCCGTATTTATCGCCGGCCTGATGGTGGGCCGGACGCCGGAGTATCTGGGAAAGAAGATCCAGCAGAAGGAAGTCAAAATGGCCATGTTGCCGATCCTGGCGACGTCGTTCCTGATCCTGGCGCTTAGCGCGGCCAGTTCTATCGCCCCATTCCAGAAGGGCGGCTACTGGAATCCGCCGGGCGCCGCGACCGCCAACCTGAACAACGCGGGGCCGCACGGCTTCAGCGAGATTCTGTACACCTATTCGAGCGCCTCCGAGAACAATGGCAGCGCCTTCGCCGGGATCAACGCCGCCACGCCGTGGTACAACATCACGACCGGCCTGGCGATGATTTTCGGGCGCTTCATGTTCATCGTGCCGATGCTGGCCGTGGCGGGCAGTCTGGCCGCGCAGAAGAGAGTGCCGGAGTCGGTGGGCACGCTGCCCACGCACGGCCCGCTCTTCGTGGGGTTGCTGGTGGCGACCGTGGTGGTGGTGGGCGCGCTGACCTTCTTCCCGGCGCTGGCGCTGGGCCCGATTGTGGAGCACTACCTGATGCACCAGGGCAAGCTGTTTTCGATGCTGTTCTTCTTTGGGAGTTAAGCGATGGCGACGACTATGAACCCTCCTATTCTTGAAGATCCGGGCTCGCTCATCCCGGCGAAGGCGGCGAGGGCGCGCCCGCTCTTCGACCCGCAGCTTTTGCAACGCGCCATCGGGGATTCGTTCCGCAAGCTGAATCCCGTCACGTTGATGAAGAACCCGGTCATCTTCGTGGTGGAAGTGGGCGCGGCGCTCACCACCGGGTTCCTGATTCGCGACCTCTTGACCGGCGCGCACAACCTGGGATTTGAATTGCAGATCGACATCTGGTTGTGGTTCACCGTGCTGTTCGCGACCTTCGCCGAGGCCATGGCCGAAGCCCGCGGCAAGGCGCAGGCGGACACGCTGCGGAAGACCAAGACGGACGCCACCGCCAACCGCCTGGTCAACGGCAAGACGGAGACGGTAGCGGCCACGCAATTGCGCTCCGGCGACGTGGTGGTGGTGGAAGCCGGTGAGACCATCCCCGGCGATGGCGACGTCATCGAAGGCATCGCCAGCGTGGATGAATCGGCCATCACGGGCGAGAGCGCACCGGTGATTCGCGAATCCGGCGGCGACCGCAGCGCCGTGACCGGCGGCACCAAGGTGCTGTCGGACCGCATCAAAGTGCGCATTACGTCGAATCCGGGCGAGACGTTTCTGGACCGCATGATCGCGCTGGTGGAGGGCGCCTCGCGGCAGAAGACGCCCAACGAGATCGCACTGAACATTCTGATCGCGGGGCTGACGATCATCTTCCTCTTCGCTGTGGCGACGCTGGTGCCGTATGCGATTTACAGCGTGGCCTCGGCGGGAGCGGGGACGGTGCCGAGCATCCCGGTGTATGTGGCCCTGTTGGTCTGCCTGATCCCGACAACCATTGGCGGCTTACTCTCCGCCATCGGCATCGCCGGCATGGACCGCGTGATGCAGCACAACGTGCTGGCCATGAGCGGCAAGGCCGTCGAGGCCGCGGGCGACGTCAACACGCTGCTGCTCGACAAGACCGGGACCATCACGCTGGGCAACCGGCAGGCGGTGGAGTTCATTCCCATGACGGGGGTGAGCAACGAAGAAATTGCCGACGCCGCGCAGCTTTCCAGCCTGGCCGACGAGACGCCCGAGGGGCGCTCGATTGTGGTGCTGGCGAAGCAGCGGTACAACATACGCGGGCGCGAGGTGGCGGAGCACGAGGCGCACTTTATTCCCTTCACCGCGCAGACCCGCATGAGCGGTGTGGACATCGACGGCCGGCAGATCCGCAAGGGCGCCACCGAATCGGTTGTGGAGTTCGTCCACGAAAGCGGCGGCACGGTGCCGACGGAGTTGATGGACATCAGCGACCGCATCTCGCGCTCCGGCGGAACGCCGCTGGTGGTGGCCGACCGCGACCGCTGCCTGGGCGTGGTTCACCTGAAGGACGTGGTGAAGGGCGGGATGCGCGAGCGCTTCCAGCAACTGCGATCAATGGGCATCCGCACCATCATGATTACGGGCGACAACCCGCTCACCGCCGCGGCCATCGCCGCCGAAGCGGGCACGGACGATTTTCTGGCACAGGCCACGCCGCGCGACAAAATGGACCTGATCAAAAAGGAACAGGCCGGCGGACGGCTGGTGGCCATGACCGGCGACGGAACCAACGACGCGCCGGCGCTGGCGCAGGCCGACGTGGGCCTGGCCATGAACACGGGAACGATGGCGGCCAAGGAAGCCGGTAACATGGTGGACCTTGACAGTAACCCGACTAAGCTCATTGAAGTGGTGGCTATCGGCAAGCAGTTACTTATCACGCGCGGGGCGCTGACGACGTTCTCGGTGATGAACGACGTGTCGAAATACTTCGCCATCATCCCGGCGATGTTCATGGCGACTTACCCGGCGCTGGGCAAGTTGAATATCATGGACCTGCGAACGCCGCAGAGCGCCGTGCTGGCGGCGGTGATCTTCAACGCGGTGATCATCGTGGCGCTGGTGCCGCTGGCGTTGCGCGGCGTGAAATACCGGCCGCAGAGCGCGGCGGGGATGTTGCGGCGCAACCTGTTGATTTACGGCGTAGGTGGTTTCGTGGCGCCGTTCCCGTGCATCTGGCTGATTGACCGGCTATTGGGCTTGCTGGGATTGGCGTAAGGAGAGACCTATGTGGCAGCAGATGTTTCGCGGTTTCAAAATGATGCTGGTGTTGACGGTGTTGACCGGGCTGGCGTACCCGCTGGCGGTGACGGGGCTATGCCAGGTCTTGTTTCGCCACCAGGCTGACGGCAGCCTGATCGCGGCGGGCGGGAAGACGGTAGTGGGCTCCGAGCTGATTGGGCAGGCGTTTACCAGCCCTAAGTATTTCCACGGGCGGCCATCGGCTGCGGGCGACAAGGGCTACGACGGGCTGGCGTCCGGCGCGGCGAATCTGGGGCCGACGAATCAGAAGCTGGTGGACCGCGTAAGCGGCGATCTGAAGGCATTCCGCGCGGAGAACCCGGAGTTCACTGGGCCGGTGCCGGCGGATATGCTGACCAGTTCGGCTAGCGGGCTCGATCCCGAGATCAGCCCGGCTTCGGCCGAGGCACAGGTGGCGCGCGTGGCCGCGGCACGGGGGTTGGGCGTCGAGAGTGTGCGCCGGTTGGTGGAGGAGAATACGGCGGGGCGGCAGTTGGGGGTGCTGGGCGAGCCGCGGGTTAACGTGTTGAAACTGAATTTGGCGCTGGATGAAGCGGCGCCGGTGGGGAATTGAGGCGGGGCGGACTGACCCGAACAGGCGAGTTCCGCTCGCCGGGCGGGTTGACAACCCGCCGCAGGTTGACAACCTGCCCCACATAAGAACGGCGCAATATACCGGCTACGGCTTCACCCGGAACGCCGAGACGTACCGATGCTCGTCCTTTCCCTTCAGGGTGTACGCGTACCCGTCCGCGGCGGCCATCGACATGGACTGGAAATCCCGCCCGTCGGTCAGGTACCGGAGCTCTTCCAAACCGCCGTTGGCCGTGCGGAATTCGAGCAGACCGTTCCGCCACGTCTCGAGCAGCAGCGCGGCGGAATTGACCACTACTGCGCCATACCTCGGAACGTGGCCGCGCAGCGCCGGGTGGCCCGGTTCGCCCATATCGTAGATCTCCCACTCTTGCAGCACAGGTTCCGCCTCCAGCAGCCAGCGTCCGTTGGAGGCAACTTCGCGGGGCGTGGGCGCGACGATCCGGAGTGGGTTGCGGTACTCCGTGCGGCTGGTGACCACCGGGCGCTCCGGGTCGTGGATATCGATGGCCGTAAGCGCGGAGGGAGTCGTCACATAGAGATACTGGCCACTAAGTGCCATCCGCATGATCCCTGGGTAGTAAAGGACGGTCATGTTTTCCACCGGCGGGAAAAAATCGTCGACCACCAGCGCGGCGGCTTGGCGGCCGGACGCGCCCGGCGACAGGTCATACACACCGACCTTGTACAGCCCCGGCCGTTCCGCCCCGACGTAGGCGAAGTGGCCGGAAACGGCGACGGAGCCGGTGAACCACGACTCGTGCGCCGTGCCCAGCGGGATGGGCTCGGCGAATTGCACGGTGCCCGATGGGGTCAGGCTGGCAATGGCGATCTGCATTTCGTCCGCGGGCAGCGCCTTCTTGGCGCCCAGAAGGTACGCCCGGCCGCCGGCGACCGTCAGACTGTGTGTGGTCCAAAGGGGCATTCGCGCCAGGGCGGCATTGCGCGGTTTGGCGGGATCGGTGAAATCCAGGAACTGTATGCTATCCCCAATCGCTAACACGACCATGCCCCCGCCGGCGCCCATGGTTGGGTTTTCCCGCATGTCGAACTCAAGCGTGCCCACGGGCGGTTGTACGGAAAGCCGATTGGCCGCGGCGTAAGTGGATAGGGCGATCAAACCGGCGGCGGCCGCCGCGCTCAGGATCAGCGCACGATTGCTCATCGCCCAGCCCGGCGACCGCCGGAACGATTGCGCCGCCGTCAGCGCCAACAGCGGGGCCGTGGCGCCAAACGTGAAGCTGGTCAGGCGGAACAGAGCGGGATCGTGCAACAAGCGGAGAGACATGATGAAGTGATCGTCGATCGGCCGCCACACCCAGACGTTGGAGAACGGGAACAAGGGATCCGAACATACGCCGATTAAGAAACCCAATCCCAACACGCACGCGAAACTGGCTACCGCGGCTTTCGCCGTGCGGTCTAGCATGGCCGAAAGCCAGAGCGTGAGAGCGTACGCGCACCACAACCGCGGGAACAGTTCCGCGGCCAGGTATGGGAAGGCCACCGCACTCAGATAGCCGATCAGGTAATCGCGGCGCGGCGACCGCGGGTCGACATAACACAATGCCGTCATGGCCGCCAGCAGCAGCGCCAACGCCACGCTTCCCGCCAGAAACTTGATCCACACGATGGCCGCCGGGGCGATGGGCCGGGCCAGCAGGAAATCCAGCGTCTTGGCTCCCCGCTCGCGCGCCATTTGACTAGCGCCCAATGCGATGGCGGCCGCCAAACCGGCCAGCGGCATCATCACTATGTACGGGCTCAGGAATTGCTCCGCGAAGCCACGGCTAAGGAACGCCAGGCGCAGCACCAGCAACAGCGCTCCCGCGCCCGCCAGCCACGGCCGCAACTCGCGCATCTCTTTCCACAGAAGCGGTCTCACTGGCGCACCTCCTCGCGGCGTCCCACCAGGCTCACGAAAATATCCTCCAGACTTTTGCCTTCCCGCTCTTTCAACTCGTCCAGGCGCGCGCTAGTCAGCAGGCGGCCCTGTTCGATCACTACGATCTGGTCGGCTACGCGCTCCACTTCATGCACCAGGTGCGAGGAGAACAGCACGGTGCGGCCCTCCTGTTGAATGATCTGGATGATGCTCTCCAGAAAATCGCGGCGCACCAGCACGTCCAGGCCGGTGGCAGGTTCGTCGAGTATGAGCAGCTCGGGATCGTGGCCCAGGGCGAGCGCGAGCGCAAGCTGGGCGTGCATGCCGCGCGAAAGGTGGCGCACCTTCTGGCGCTGGTCCAGGCCGAAGCGGTCGAGCAGCGCGTCCACGGCGGCGGCGTTCCACTTGGCGTATAATTGCGAGGTGAAGCGCACCATCTCGCGCACGGTCATCCAATCGTATAGGATGGGCACCTCGGCGACGTAGCCGACGCGCGCCATCAGTTCGGCGTGATGGCGACGCGCATCCAGACCCAGCAGCAGCGCCTGGCCGGCCGAGGGCTCCGTGAGATTCATCAGCATGCGGATGGCGGTGGTTTTGCCGGCGCCGTTGCGGCCCAGGAAGCCGCACACGCCGCCCGTGGGCACTTCGAAGGCCAGGCCATCCACCGCGGCCCGTTTTCCAAACCGTTTGCTCAGACCTTGAACCGCGATTGCGGGTTGACTCATCGTTTGCGCTCCGTATTAGCGTGGCTCAACCGTTCCTCGAAGGTCTTGCGCGTTTGTTCCGGCGCCCAGCCGAACTCGCGCGCCGCGGCCAGGGCTTTGTCGAACAGGCCGGCGACGATGCGCGTCCGCTGCGTGTCGCGCAACCCGGCGGCCTCGTGGGCGACGTAGGTTCCGGCGCCGCGGCGTTTCGAGAGCAGGGCCTCGCGCTCGAGCTCCAGGTATGCGCGCGCCACGGTGTTGGGGTTGATGAGGTGCGCGGAGGCCAGCGCCCGCACCGAGGGCATTTCGTCGTCCGCCCGCAGACCGCCCGCCGCAATGGCCCGGCGCACCTGCTCGACGATCTGCAGGTACATCGGGATGGGACTGGCGGAGTCGAGCTTCAGTTGAACCATATCACTGTATCGATACGATAATACAGTTTACGGCGGGATGCAAGAGGAATTTTCGGGGCGGATTACGGCTTGGATGGCGCGCAGGGCGGCGATCCCTGGGCCACTGGCATGCGGTCGGGGTTGCCGGAGGTTCCCGGCCCGGGCAGCACGATTTTGGGGTCGCCATGGAATCCGCCCTTGGGTGCGGCGTCGAGCAAGGGGATGGAGCAGCTCTGGGCCGGAGCGAACTTGAAATGGCCAATGACATTCGAGGGAACCATTCCGGACAACACTACGTATCCGGTGTCATTGGGCGTGACGAGACGCCGCGGGCGTGCCCGAGTCCGATCGACACGGGCGGGGTCCGGTGACGGCGCCGCCGCTTGAGGCGCAGGAATCGGTTCCGAGGGTTGGGCCAGTGGCGTCTGAGCATAGAGGAAACTGCCGAGAAGAGCGGCGAACACCAGGATTCGCATAGTGCCTCCTGGCGAAGATTTTAGCACTGAGCCGGCGGCACCGGCGCGACGGCGCGTGGCCAAATCTGATACGGTGATTTCTACATGATCGAAGTCGAACAACTGCGCAAATCCTTCGGTGAACTGACGGCGGTGGATGGCGTCAGCTTCACGGCGCGGCCGGGCGAGATCTTCGGCCTGCTGGGGCCGAACGGCGCCGGGAAGACCACCACCATCAGTTGCATCTCCGGGCTGCTCACGCCGACCGCGGGGCAGGTCCGCGTGATGGGGCACGACACCGTCCGCGACGGCCCCGCGGCTCGTGAGGCGCTGGGCGTGGCGCCGCAGGAGATCGCGCTCTACGAGGACCTATCGGCGCTCGAAAACCTGGTCTTCTGGGGCGGGGCGCAACGCATGCGCAATCCTCTGCTGAAGGAGCGCATTCAAAGCGTGCTGGAAGTGACCGGCCTGCAGGACCGCGCGCGCGAGCCGGTGAAGGGCTTCAGCGGTGGCATGAAGCGGCGGCTGAACCTGGCCTGCGCCATCGTGCATTCGCCCAAGGTGCTGCTGCTGGACGAGCCCACCGTGGGCGTGGACCCGCAGAGCCGCGTGCGGCTGCTTGAGTTGGTGCGCTCCCAAGCCCAGGCCGGCACCTGCGTGCTCTACACCACGCATTACATGGAAGAGGCCGAAACGCTGTGCCACCGGCTGGCCATCATGGACCACGGCAGGATCATCGCCTCGGGCACGCTCACCGAACTGCGGAACATGCTGGCCGAGCGGGACCTGCTGCGCTTTTCGGGCGTATTCGCGCCGGCGGCGGCCCGCGCTGCGGTGGAGCGCGTCGAGGGAATCGAGGTGCTGCTGGCGGACGATGGCCAACTGAGCTTGTCCGTGACTGAGGCGTCGCGCAAACTGCCCGCCATCTTCGCGGCGCTGGCAGAGGCGGGCGCCGACGTGCGCGGCACCACGCTCACGCAGCCGAGTCTGGAAAGCCTGTTCATCCGCCTCACCGGAAAGGAACTGAGGGAATAGCCATGCCTTTCGTTTGGACGGCGGCGGTGAAGGACCTGCGCATCTTGCGGCGCGACCCGTTTGGCGTGCTGAACTGGGTGGGCATTCCCTTGTGTATCGGCCTGCTGATCCGCCTGGTGTTCGGCGGCGGCGGGGCCAAGCCGCAGGGCGTGCTGCTGGTGGCCGACCAGGACAAGACCTTCGCCAGCCGCATGTTGGCGGACGCCTTCGAAAGCGGCCCGCTGGGCGAAATGTTCAAGGTTGAAAAGGTGGATGAGGCGGAAGGCCGGGCCAGCATCGATAGCGGCGGCGGCTCGGCGCTGCTGGTCATACCGAAGGGCTTGCAGGACGCGGTTCTGAACACGCGGGAATGCCACTTGCGCCTGTTCACCAATGTGGGGCAGCGCATCCTACCAAAGATCGCCGAGGAGACGCTGCAGGGGATAGTGGATGGCGCGTTCTACCTGCAGAGCGTTGCGGGCGAGGAATTGCGCGGGCTGGGCTCCGGCGCGGGGTCTAGCGAGGCCGACACAGTTCGCCGCGCCATTGAGGCGCGCCGCCTGGGCCTGGAGATCGGCCGGTCTCTCTCGCCGCCGCTCATCGACGTGGAAACCACCGTGGTTGTGGAGAAGACGACCCGCACCGCGGCGGACTGGTTCTTCCCCAACATGATATTCCTGGCGCTGCTGCTGATGGCCAACGGCCTGTCGACGGACATTTGGAAGGAGCGGACGTCGGGCACGCTGCGGCGCCTGGCAATGACGCCATCGTCGATTGCGGCGTTTCTGGCCGGCCGGGTGGCGACGGTGGCCGTGGCGTACTGCGTGGCCGCTCTGGCTTCGGTTGTAGCGGCGAAATACGTGGCTGGGGTGACGGTGGTCAACATCGCCGCGGGGGCCGCTTGGGCGGCGGTTTCGGGCCTGGCGTTCTACTTGCTGCTGCTCCCGCTGGCGGTGTATTCGTCCGGCCAGCGCGGGGCGGACGTGCGCGGCAACCTGCTGGTGTTTCCGCTGGCCATGTTGGGCGGCTGCTTCTTCCCGTTCGAGAACATGCCCGAGTGGATGGTGCGCATCGGGCGGTGGACGCCCAACGGAATGGCGGTGGTGCAGTTTAAGGATGTGTTGCTGGGCGCGGCAAATCCCGCGCACCTGGGGGCGGTACTGGCGGCGCTGGCGGTGGCGGGCGGGCTGGCCTTCTGGTTGGCGCTGCGCGGTCTGAAGGGAGCTTTCCTGCGATGAAACAGGCGATCGGGGATGCCTGGTACCTGGCCCGCACGGACGTTTGGCGCCTGCTGCATCGCCGCGAGGTGGTGCTGTGGACATTCGTCATGCCGGTGCTGTTTTTCTACTTCATCGGGATGGTAAACCAGCGCGGATCGGGGGACGAGAAGGACACCCTGGCGGTGAGCGTGACGCCGGACGCCGGTTTCCTGGCCGATGAGCTGATGCGCCGTCTAGGCAGCCGCGATTACCGGATCGTGGTCCCGAAGAGCCGCGAGGGCTTTCTGGAACATGACCGGCGCCTGGAAATCCCCGCCGGCTTCACCGCCGCGGTACTGGCCGGAACGCCTATGAAGGTCCAGTTCTCGCGCACCGGGGAAGACCGCGGAACGGATTACGACCGCGTGCGCATCTCGCGCGCGACTTACAGCGTGCTGGCCGACCTAATCGCCATTCGCCATGACGGCGCCGAGCCCACGCCCGAGCGGTTCCGCCAACTGGCCGCCGAGCCGCGCGCGCTGCAACTGGACGTGAAGCCGGCGGGACACCGCGCGGTGCCGCCATCGGGGTACGAGCAGTCCGTACCGGGCACCATGGTGATGTTCACCCTCACGGTGCTGTTCACCTCGGGCGGCGTGAGCCTGCTGCTGGAGCGGACCAACGGAATCCTCCGCCGCTTGGCCTACACGCCCATGTCGCGCGGCGCGGTGGTGCTTGGGAAATGGGGGGCGCGCATGGGAATCGGCATGATGCAGATCGCCGTGGCCATGATCGCGGGCCGCGTGCTATTCGGCGTCCACTGGGGACCCAACCTGCCCATGGTGGTGGTGGTGATGCTTGCGTACGGTGGCCTCGCCGCCACGCTGGCCATGCTGCTTGGGAACTTCGGCCGCAGCGCTCCGCAGGTGATCGGACTGGGAGTAATTGCGAGCAACCTGCTGGCGGGGCTGGGGGGCTGCTGGTGGCCGATCGAGATTACGCCGCGGTGGGCGCAGACGCTGGCGCTGTTCCTGCCCACCGGCTGGACCATGGACGCGCTCCACAAGCTGATCAATTTCGGAGCAGCGCCAGGTACGGCCATCCCGCACGTATGCGTGAGCGTCGTCCTGGCGCTGGCCGCCGGTTGGGTGCTGGCGCGGAAGTTCCGCTTCCAGTGAGCGGCGCCGCTACACTGCCATGGGGTTCGGATCGTCGGCGGAGGGGCCGTACATTCCGGGAACTGGAACGTCGAGCAGCCGCAGATACACGGAAAGCTGTCCGCGATGATGGATGAGATGGTTCATCCACACCCGGAGACAGGCGACCCTCGGCATCGTGAAGATGGCATGGCCGCCCGCCAGCAACGACCAGAGCTGCATGAGGCTTTCGTCGGTCGTGCCCGCCATCGCCGCGCGGGCCTCGGCGACGCACTCGTCGAACATGGCTAGCAATTCCTGGTTCGAACCGGCCCTCGGCACGCTGTAGCGCGGCTTTCCGGGAGGCATGAAATCGAACGAGTCGTTTTTCAGGGTACCCGGAACCCAGTGGTTGATGGTGGCGACATGGCTTGCCAGCGCGGCAAGGTCCATGGACTTGGGGTGCGGTTTCCAGCCCAGCTTATCGTCGGGCACCCGCTCCAACATCTTGCGGGTATTGGGCATTTCCTGATCGAACTCGGCTAAGAGGGAATCGATGATCGGCATGAGTTTTCTCCGTCTGTGGGTGTTCGTGTTTTCTTCGCCCTACGATCATAGGACAAAACCACCCGCCGATCAAGTGAATATCGTGTGAATTGAGAGGCGTCCGGTGCGCTACTTCACGCCCGCGGCCCGCAGGTGCGCCGAGTACTGCTTATCCACGCCGACGATGTGATCCACCAGCCAATGCTGAAGGAACCGCATCACCTCCATGGAGACCACCGGTTTTCCCGAGCGAGCCTCCTCCTGCAGGCGTTTCACCTGCGTGGTGAGTTTGTCGTGCTCCGCTTTGTGGCCTTCGAAGCCGGGGTAGGAGTGCAGCCGCATGAGCCGCTCTTCGTTCATGAAGTGCGACTGGGTATAGTCCGCCATGCCGTGGAGGACCTGATCCACTGCCGCTTTGCCGCGCCCTTCCACCATGGCAGCGTAAAGGTCGTTGACCAGGCCGATCAGCTTCTGGTGTTCGGCGTCGATGCGGGGGATCCCGACGCTGTAGCGGTCGCTCCAGGTCACCAGGTTGGTTGTGGCGCCAGTTGTCATGCTTAGTATATCGGCGGAAAGGCGCGGAGGCTATAGGGGGCGTTGAGGGCGCCTACTTGAACCGCTTCTTATAGTAGAAGTCCAGCCCGAACATCCCGTTTTCCTCGCGCAAGGCCACGGCGGACCAGTTCCTGCCCAGCGACCACTCCACCCGCACCACTTGCGGATTGGAGCGGGTCACATCGGTGATGTAAGTGAAGGTGATGTCGCGGGTGACCTGCTGCTCCACGGTGATGCGCGCCAGAGGGTTGTTTTCGACGCCGCTGATGGTCGGGTCGATGCGCAGGTTGCTGACGCCGAAGAAGCGCTGCAACCGCCCGGTCACCGGGCTGGCGATGGCCTGGCCCAGCAACGCCGAGGCGCCGGTCTGTTGCCAGGACTGCGGGGCGGTGTTCTGCTGCGAGATCATGGCGGGGTCGCCGGTGGGTGCGCGGCCGGTGGCCAGCAGCGCCACGATTTCGCTGAAGGCCAGCGGCGGGTCGCTGCTCGGCACCAGCGACAGGTGATTCAACGGGCCGGATACCGTCAGCGTCACCTCCACGCCGCGCGCCTTGGTTTCCAGTGCCACGTCCAGCACCGGCTCGATGCGCAGCGGATTCAGGAACTGCACCGAGCCCTGGCTGATGGCGTACTTGGTTCCGAAGAACACGATCTGGCCGCGGGTGACGCTGATCCGGCCGAGCACCGCCGGATTGCTGAAGGTGCCGCGCACCTGCAGGTTGGCTTCGGCCTGCAGGTCCTGCGCCAGCGAGCTTTGGAATTGCAGGTCGGTAGCGGAGTTCACCTGGACGTCGAAATGCAGGCCGCCCAAAAACCCGGTGCGCGCCGGCGGGGTTTCCACCGGTTGCGACGACTGTGCGATCAGCGAGCTGAAATCCGACTGCGGGTTGAAGCCCGTGCGCTGAATAGTAACGGTGCCGGAGAGCATGCTGCGCTCGGGCGTGCCGGTGAGGCTGAGGTTGGCGTCCGCCACGGTGCTGACGCCTTCGGGATAGCGAATGCGAACTTCGCGCACGCGTGCCGCCAGACGGAAGCTGGTCTGCCCGTCGGCCGCGCTGACGAAGCCCGAAAGCTCGATCCTGCCGCCGCCGGTCTCGCCCGTGAAACTGCGGATGGTGGCGCGGCCCCCGGCGAAATCGATCTCGCCGTTGGCGTTGGAAATGCCATTGGGCACGTCCACGATGTTGAAGGCCGCATTCTGGAACCCGATGCGCCCGGTAATGATCGGGGCATCCAGCGCGCCCCGCACGCTGGCGTCGGCGGTCACCGCGCCGGAGGCCTCGAAATCGGGATTCAACTCGCGCACCATGGCCATGTCCAGGCGGCCTTTCACGCGCAGATTCAGCGGATCCCTGGCGTTGAGTTGGGCCTTCCCGGTAATGCTCACATCGGTGGCGCGGCCTACCAGCCGGGCGCTTTCGACGGTCACCACGGAGTTCAGCATGCTGACCACGATCGGTCCGGAGTTGCTCAGAGTGAGGGCGTCGGCCGCGGCGGCGGTCCCGCCGGCGGCGTCCTCGGTGGGAGAGATGGTGAGAGCGGGGATGCGCAGTTCGGTTTTCACGAGGCGCGGCTGGAGCGCCGGCCCGTCGATGCGAAGCTCGCCTTCCGCCGATCCGCGAAGGTCGCCGGGCGCGCCGCCCTCGGCCGGCGCCACCCAGTTCCGCAGTTTCACGAAATCCAGTTTGGAGAACGCCACGGCGGCGGTGCCCGGGTAATCGCCATCCAAACGCCACTGCCCGTCGCCGCGAATGCTGGAGCCCGCGAAAGCGGATTCGATGTGCGCGCGCAGCGTGGCGCCCTCGGAATTGGCCGTGAGATGGAGGTCGCCGAAGGGTTGCTGGGCCAGCCGCAGACCGTGCCCGGCGGCATCCAAGTGCAGTTCGCGCAGGCGCCAGCCGTGCTCGACCTTGCCTGGCGCCAGGTCCACGATGCCGCTAGCCGATAGCTCGGCCGTCCCTTCGATGCCGGGCCGCGCTTCGGCCAGAGTGTGGATCTGTTCGAGCGGCATGGCGTTGCCGCTTCCGCGAAAGGCCACGCGGCCGGTATCCCAATGGTCCTCGGGGTGGTCGAACGCGGCCCACAGGGACACCTGCTTAGCGCCCGCGGTGAACTGCGCGGAAGTCGCCTCCAGGCGGCGAACCGTGTAGCGCAGGTGCGCCGCCAGGCTGTCCACGGGCTCGCCCCAGAGCACCGCCTGGCGCAGGTTGAGGTCGGTATCCACCAGCGGATTGCCGGCGGTTCCGGCGATGGCCACCGTGCCATCGAGCGTTCCCGAGACCGGTTCGGCGCCCATGCCAACCAGCGGCGCGATCTCCGCCAGCCGCCCCCCGGCAAGGATCAACGAGCCGAAGACCAGGCTGCCCGGCTCGGTTTCCCAATCGTCCAGATCCACGGCAATTCCGCCCGTCAGACGCGTGGGGCCGCGCGTGGCGACCAGGTTCCGCACGGTGGCGCGCGCGGCGTTCACCACCACGTCGAAGCCCAGGCTCTCCGCCAGTTCCCCCTGGTAGGACACGCGCGTCGAGATCAGGTGTCCCTGAACCAGCACCTCGCTGAAGGGACCGGTGAGCGAGCCGTCGAACACCGCCGAGCCTCCATCCAGTTTCAGCGGGAGAGCGGCGGCGGCCGTGCCGAAGGCCGGAAGCAGGTCGCCCAGATCGCGCGACTCCACGTGAGCCAGCATCTGCTGTCCGATGATGCCCGTGAAGCGGCCGCGCGAATGCGGCAGCCGCAACACGCTTCGCCCCACGTCGATGGTCCCGGCGATGGAATCGTAGGTGGCCGCCATGTGGCCATCCATGGGGGCGCTATCGGGAGCGGGTGTGAGGGCCAGGTCCCAGTGGGCGCGCATCCCTCCGACATGCGTCAGCGAGCCCTCGCCAGAGACCGGTCCCGAGCCCAGCGCGTCCCAGGGCAGGTGCGCCACGGTGTCCAGCCCGATCGCCTGCCGCGCCGACACGCCGGCCACCTCGCCCTGCGCGCGGAACCGCTCGAAGTTGAACATTTTCGCGTCGCCGTGAAAGACACCTCCTAGCAGGCCTAGCGCCATGGCGTTCATTTCCAGGTCGTCGCCCACTAGCGCCATCTCGCCCATTTCCCCATCCAGCAGCACCGGGTTCAGGAACAGCCCGGCCACATCGCCAGCGATGCGCAGCCCGCGCAGCCGCACGGCCACGTCATCGGCCACCACCTTGCCATCCAGGCGGAAGCCTTCGAGGCGCACGGAACCGGTGCGGAACTCGACGCCGGTGGCGTGCAGGTCGCCGCCCAGCGAGAAGCCGGCCGGGCCGCCGAACTGCATGTTTCCGCGCACCACGGCGAGCCCGCTGAGCCCCTTGATGCCCAGGAAGCGGGCGCCATCGGCGATGGCCAGGCGGGCGTCGTAGCGGAGATGGGTGTGCGGATCGGCCAGGTTTTCGACGGCTCCGGAGGCGTTCACGGTAGTGGCGGGAGTGGCCACCCGCAGGGAGTCGATGCCGATGCGGTTCTTCTCCAGGGTGAAGGCCGCGCGGATATCGAAAGGCACGTGGTCGCCCTTGTTCCAAAGCACGTCCAGGGGCTGCATGGAAATCTCGCCGCGGTAGCGCGGACCCTTGCGTTCGTAAGTCAGCTTGCTTTGCAGTTGCTTCCCGTGGATGTCGAAGGGCAGCTTGCCGTGCCGTTCCGCCTCGATTTCTCCGCCCGTGAGATCGAAGCGCCCGATGGCCAGCTTGAGGACCGTCTCCATGCCGGGCGCGCTCTTGCGATGCACCTTGGGCTCGGGGATGTTGGTGCTGCCGTCGGGGGCGATGCTGAGGAACAGGTGCGGCGCGCCCACTTCCAAGTATTTGATGTCGGCCTGGCGGTCGATGAGCGAAACGATCTTCAGGCCCACCGCCACGGATTCCGCGCGAAACAGGGGCGGCTTGCCGGCGGGCTCCAGGCCGTGGATGACGAAGCCGCGGACCTCGACGCGCATGTGCTCCCAGTTGAAGTCGAAGGAACCGATCTCCACGCGCCCGCCGGTGGCCTCTTCCACCGCCAGAACCATGCGCTGGCGCACCTGGTTGCGGAACCAGGCGCTGCGCAGGATGAGCACCGCCGCGCCGAACCCAAGCAACGCCAGAAGGGTGAGCGTGGCCAGGGTTCGCCAGCGGAAGAGGCGTCGGAGGCGGCGGCGGATCACTGGAAGGCCTCCTCGTGGAAGATCACCGCCGTTCGCCCGCGGGCTTCCTTAAGCCAGTGGTCCATCTCGCGGTCGGCGCGCTCTCCGCTGAGTTTGGTTTCGATCTCGTCGCGGTAGTCGTCGATCGACAGCGGCTGGTCCGGATGCGCCGTGCGGGCGAGAGGCGCCACCACGGTATCGAAATACTTCTGGGTTTCCTCGGCGCTCACCTGGACGCCGGGTGTGAAGCGCATGGCGACGAAACGGGTGAGGGTGAGTTCCCATAGCAGTTCTTTTTTGAGATCCGCCTCGGAGAGTCCGGCGTCCGCCAGGGCGCGGGCGAACTCGCCGGCGTCGGGATGGAGCCTGGCGCGGAAGGTCCGGAGCTCGCGGTCCAATTCATCGGCGGCGGGGGTTGGATAGCTGCCGGTCCCCAGTTCCCGGCGGATGAGCATCTGTTCCACCATGCGGTCGGCCATGGTGCGCCGGGCGGCGGGCGCGAGATCGGGTTTGCCGCCGCTCAGAAAGGCGGAGACGCGGATCTGGCGTTCCAGGTCGCTGAGCGTGATGACTCGGTTGCCCACGGAGACCGCGATGCGGTCGATGATTTCCGCGTGTGCCGCCGACGCGAGGAATAACAACAACAGCAAGAGCGTTATGTGGGGCAGGTTTCTAACCTGCGGCGGGTTTTCAACCCGCCCTCCCGAACGGTCAGCCGGATTCGATGGCGGCCCGCCGCCGCGCGGGGCAGGTTGGCAAGCGGACTGGTCCGCCATGCTCTCACGCCTCGGCAGGCGGGTTAACAACCCGCCGCAGGCTGACAGCCTGCCCCACAAAGCACGCGCTGCAATCCGGTTCCTCAAAACGTCTGCCCTATCGAAAAGAAAAACTGCAGATGGCTGACTCCCGTCTGCACGCAAAGGTTGGCGTAGGGGCCTCCCGTGGCGCAGGGATTGGTGCCGGCATTCAGCAGGTTCGCCTCGGTTCCCTTGAACCCGAAAAAACGCGGCGGGTTGATGCTGTAGGCAAAGTCCACGCGCAAGGGACCCACCGGGGTCCGGTAGCGCAGGCCCAGGCCCGCGGCGTGCACCATGTAATTGAAGTCCTTGAGGTCGCGCTGGTGCACGCGGAATGAAATATCGCTCAGCTTGTCGTAGGTGTTCCCCATGTCGTGGAATAGCACGGCGCCGATATCCTCCCCGATCAGAGGGAAGCGCAACTCCGTCTGGTTGAACACCTCCGCCGTGCCGCCGATGGGGAAGCCGGTTTCGGCGTCGCGCGGCCCGGCCTGCTCCTCGGGGAAACCGCGGTGCGAGGTTCCACCGCCGCCGAAGAAGCGCTCGGGCAGAGGCACGGCGTCCAGCGGGTCGCCGCCCGAATGGAACGCGTAGATTTCGCCGAACTCCAGGCTGCGTGCCAGCACGAACTTGCGGCTCAGCCGGTAGTAGCTGGCGTTGCGTCCCAGGAAGCGCAGGAAGTCGCGCTCGGAACCGAAGGCGTGCTCGGCCAGCCCCAGGTCCACGGTGTTGTAGTAGCCCGAATGCGGCTCGACGGGATCGTCGCGGTGATCCTGCACCAGGCCCCACGAGAACAGCCCCACGCGCACCGGCTGCGACAGCAGGGGGACTAGAAACGGCGTGATCTTGAGCGTGGCCTGGTCGATGGTAACCCCGCGGTAGGTGTAGCGGTAGAAGAACGTGGTGCCCTTGGAGATCCGTTCGGCCAATTGCAGCGAGCCTTCCGCCCGGCGGTCCGAAAACGTGCGCACGTCCTTGGAATTGTCGGCCAGCCCGGTAACGGTCAGCTTCAGATCGGGACGGTTGGCGAACTGCGGCCAGGTGTAGGTGAGCAGCGCCTGCTGCTCCAGGGTGGAAGCGCGCAAGCGCAGGCTGAGGGAGTGCGCGATGCCCCAGAGATTGGTGCGCGACATATTCAATGAGATCCGCGGCGAGAAGCCGGTCTGGCCGCCGGGCGAGTCCAGACACACGCTGCAGCCGCCGATGCGCGCGATCTCCGCGCCCAGGCCCAGCGCCAGCGAGTAACGCCGCGCCTCCTCCAGGTCGTAAATTACGTACTTGCTGCCCGTATCGCCGTCGGGATCTTGAATGGCGGCGTCCACGCGTGCGAACACCCCCAGGCCGTACAGCCTGCGTTGCGTATCGGTGATGGCCGTGGGCGACAGCGGATCGCCCGGATTCAGCCCCAGCGTGCGGTTGATGAGCCGCGGCCTGGTAGTCCGGTTTCCGGTGTAGATCACCTGGCGGACGAACTGCCGGCTGCCCTCGCGGATGGTGTAGGCGAGATCCACCTGCGAACCATCCCCCGCCGGCTTCGAGGTCCACTCGAAAGTGGCGCCGGGGAAGCCCGCTTCGAAGTATTTATCGAGGATGGAATCGCGGTCCACGGCCACGTTGAATTCGCTGAACGGCTGCCCCTCGACCGAACTCAAGGCGGCTAGAACCTCGCGCTTGTCCAGGCCTTGGATGCCCTCCACCGAGAGGCTGTGGATGAACTGCTGGCGGCCTTCTTCGATCTCCAGGAGCACGGCGATCTGGCTGGGGCGGCCGGCGAAATTGTCCACCACGCGGTGGTTCACCTTCACGTCGCTGAAGCCGTTCGAGCGGTAAAGGTTGGCGATGGAATCCTCGTCGCGGCGCAGCAGGTTCTCGCTGTAGCGGCCGTGCGGGAACTCCAGGAAATACGCGGGCCGCAGATACATGCGCTCGCGGAGCTGCTCCTGGCTGAAATAGCGGTTGCCGTGAATCTGAATGGCCACCAGCTTGTGGCGGTCGCCGGGGTGGATCAGGTAGTCGATGGCGGCGACGCCCCCGGCCGGGGCGTGCTGCTCGAACTGCACGTCGGCCGAGTAGTAGCCGTTCGCCTGGAAGTAGTCGCGCAGATTGTGCGCGCCCTCCACCAGCAGGTCGCGGTCCACCGAGTGCTCCTCGAACACGGGGATGTAGCGGCGCAGCTTGCCTTGCGAGACCTTGGCGCCCACCGTGCGCACCTCGATGCGCGGGCCGGCGTCGATGCGCAGCGTCGGCTGCACCGTGTTGCGCGCCGCATCGTACTTCGCGGATTCCAGCGCCACTCGCGCCTCCAGGCGCCGGTCCTCGAGGTAGAGCTTGCGCACGCCATCGACGCCCTGCCGCATGCGCTCCTGGGTCATGGGTTTCCAGGCGTGGGTAATCCAGCGGCGGAAGCCCGTGGCGCTGAGGATGCGCGCCGGGTCCATCTCAGGGTTGCCGGAGAAGGCCGGCGCGGTGAAGCGGGCGCGGGCGCCGCTCTCCACCTCGAAGCGGATGTTTACCTGCTGGTAGTCCTTGCCGGTTTCCCAATCCAGCACCGGGCGGACGGTGGCGTGATACAGGCCGTTGCTCTCCAGCAGCCGGCGCTCGGAGGTGGCGGCGCTAGCCAGTTTGGACTCCTCGAACGGCTGGCCCAGGTCGAGCCCGGCCGTGCTTTCCAGTTGCGCCTCGGTGGGCGGCGAGGCAACCCGCCCGCTCACCGAAACGTGACCGATAAACCAGGCGCTCTGCGTGAGAAAGCGGATCACCACGCCGCCCGAGTACTCTTCGGCATCCACCTGGATATCCGCGTACCGGCCCGTGGCAAACAGCCGCTCGATGCTCGATCGCACGTCCTCCTGCCGTAGCGGGGCGCCGATTTTCAAGGGCAGGATTTCATGCAGTTCGGAGGCTTCCAGCGGCTGCTGCAGGGGGTCGAACTGTATGCTGCGGACGGTGAGCCCATCGAATTTAGCCTGCTGCGCACGCGCGCTTCCGCCCGCCAGCAAGGCCAGCGCGAGCGTCAGCCGGAGAAGTGGGAAGCGCGGCCTGCACACGAGTTTTATGATAGCGTATGCGGTTCCGGAGGCTGCGCCGGGCCGCCGCTCATGCTCGAGGTTCCGTGTGCGCTCGGCCCTTGTGGGTCAGGCTGTCAGCCCAATGCAACTTAAACAATCTTGAGCCAAAGCGTAGGACCCGGCTCGTGTTTGAGTTGTATGGATGAGACAAATTCGGACGGCCTGGCGCTCTATGAGCGATGTATATCGAGTAGCGTGGTGGACAACTTGCAGAAGCGGGGAAATTCAGCACCGCGCCAGTCCCCTACCCGGCAGGTGAACCACCGTGAAGAGGTGGAGATCCCCGCTCCGTTGGGCTCCCAAACCACAGAGCCAGGCATGGTTCAGGCTGCCGCGGCTTGAAAACATGTGGAAACTCCAGGGGCGGGGTGCCGGCGCCGTTTGGCAAACGCGATCGAGTCGCTGCAGTAGCACGCACCCGCCATGATAAGATGCAATTTGCCTCTTGCTCATAGCTCCCGGCGGCTACTGCGTGCGGGCGTAGCGCCCGTACGGGTCGGGTAGGCGCGCATGTCCGCCGATCCGGCCGAGAGTTCCGGGCACTCGGTTTTCCGAGGCGCCATCAAGGGCACGGGCCTCTATTCCATTCCTCTGGTTGGCCAGCGATTGGCCAGCATCCTGCTTCTATCGATCGTCACGCGGGTTCTTTCCGGCGACGATTTCGGCATGCTGTCGCTCATCGAGCAGGTCTCCTCGGTGGTGAACGCGCTGTTGTGCGGAACCTTTTCGTCCACTCTCGGTTACTTCTATTTTCAGAAGACATCGAAACCGGAACGGACCTTGGTGGTGGGAACGGCGGTGTGGGGATCGTTCCTGATCGGCGCCGTGGCCGGACTGATCTGCTGGCCCGCCATGGGAAGCATGGCGCGGATCGTCTTCCGGACTCCCGATGCCATGCTCTACCTGCCGGTGGTCTTCCTGCTGATGCCGTTCGGCTATGGCCTGGAGGCGCTTTTCTCGTGGCTGCGGGTGGAGGATGAGCAGGCTCTCTATGTGAAAGCCAGTCTGCTGCGCATCGCGCTCACGGTGGTGGGAATCGGGGTGCTGGTGGGCGTGCTCCGGATGCACGTCATGGCCTACCTGATCACCACGTTTTCCACCACGCTGGCGATAGGGGCAATCCTAAGCGGCTATCTGGTGCGGAAAATGCGCCCCGGAATATCCTTCGGCCTGCTGGCGCGCATGCTCCGTTTTTCGGTGCCGCTGGGGCTGAGCATGATCGCCATGTTCGTGGTCAACTTCGGGGACCAGTTCGTATTGCGCCAGTACCGCTCTTTGGCCGAAGTCGGCTTCTATGCGCTGGCCTACCGGATCGGCATGATGGTGTCGGCGCCGTACAGCTCGTTTCACGCCTATTGGGCGGCGCAGGTGTACCGCATTCTGCGGCTGGACGATGCCGAGGTGGTGTTCGCGCGCCTGTTCACTTACGCCGTGTTGCTGGTCTCGACGGTTGCGTTGGCGCTGACGCTGGGCGCCGTGCCGGGGCTGCGGATCCTGGTGGCCCCGCCGTTCCGCGTGGCCGCGCCGTTGATCCCGGTGATTGCGGCGGCCTATGCGCTGCGCAGCGTGGGCGAGTTCCTGCGGTGCCGGATGCTGGCCGCGGGTAAGCCGGGGTACGAGCCAGCCTGCACATGGTCGGGAATGGTGGTCTGCGTGGCTCTGTACTTCCTCCTGATACCGCGGTACGGCATGTGGGGCGGCGCCATCGCCACCATCGGGACCTTCTTTTTTATGGCTGTTATCTCGGTGGTGGCCACGTACCGGGTCAGCCCCTACCGCGTGGAGGGCATGAGGTTGCTTAAGTTGGTAAGCGTGTTGGCGGTGGTGGTAATTCTTTACTACGCGGTTCCGGTTTCCCACCTGGTGTTGCAGATCGCGTGGGCCACGTTGCTGATGGCGGCGTTTCCGGCGGGGTTGTGGGCGCTGCGGTTTCCAACGCCGGGCGAGATGGCGGGCTTGCGCTCGGTGGTGCAGAGGATCTTGCCGCGGCAGCCCGGTGGGGCGAGCGCGTAGCTGGCCCGCGAACGATTTCTGGTTAAATGGACGATGGCACCGACCATGCGCCTTTCTCTTTACGCCGAGGAACTCTTCGCGGCCGCCTCGCGGGACTTCAGCCCGCTGCACATGTCCGAATCCTATGCCCGCACCACGCCCTTCGGGCAGCGCGTAGCGCACGGCGCATGTGCCGCGCTGGCGTGTTGCGGCCGCTTCACGCCGCCGTCGGGCTTCTGTCCCGCCGCCCTACGCGTGGCGTTCTACAGGCCCCTGTTCGCCGGTCCGGACTACCGGGTGGATCTGCTGGAAGTGTCGCCGCAGCGTGCGCGCGTGGAGGTGATGGACGGGAGCCGGCGGGTCATGGACGTGGTCGTCGAGTTCGCGCCGGGCGTGGCGCAGGTGGCCGTTCTGCCGGACGCGCCTGCCGCTCCGCGGAGCGTGGCTCGCGCCGTGAACGAAGCGGATCTGGCGGGCGCGTGGACCAACGAGGGCGCTTACTCTCCGGGCGCCTCGGACTATCAGGCGGTGCTCGACTCCCTCGGAATCGATCGCCGGGCGTGGGGCGATGCGCTGCCCATCACGCTGATGGCCGCCAGCTATCTGACGGGCATGGAACTGCCGGGCGAGCGGGCGCTATTCTACCGTCTGAAGGCGGAATTAGCGGGAGGACCGGTCGAACTGCCCAGCGTACTTCGCCAGGACCTGATCTCATTCGACCCGCGGATGAGCATGGTGAAGTCCGGCTTCCGGCTGTCCTGCGGCGCGGCCTGGTCCACGGGCGAGTTGCAGGCGTTTCTGCGGCCGCTGCGGTCGGCCGTCACGCTGCCCGCCGGCAGCGTCAGTGCGGAGATGGCGGCCCGGTTCGCGGGCAAGATCGCGCTGGTGGTGGGCGCGAGCCGGGGCTTCGGCTCTGCGCTGGCACTGGCGCTAGCGGCCTCCGGGGCGACCGTGGCGGCTCTGTATGCCCGCAGCCGGGAGGACGCCGAGCGTTTGGCGCGCGCGGCGGAGGGCTTGCCCGGGCGCATCATTCCGGTGCGGGGGGACGCCAGCGATCCGGCAGCTTGCAGCGAGATCCGGCAGCGGATTGTGGCCGGACACGGGCGGCTGGATTGGCTGGTGTGCAGCGCCGCTCCGCCGCTGCAATCCCTTCACATCGACACAGCAGATTTCGAACGGATCGGCGATTTTCTGCGGAGCGGTTTCTCGCTGGCGCTGGCGCCGCTCGCCGCGTTTCTGGATCTGCTCTCCGAGAGTGGCGGCGGCGTGCTGGCAGTCTCGTCGGTAGCCGTGGAAGAGCCGCCAGCCGCCTGGCCGCACTACGTGGCGCTTAAGTCCGCGGTCGAGGGCCTGGTGCGGGTGGCGGCGGCCGAGTACCCGAAGGTGTCCTTCTGCATCGCGCGCCCAGCCCGGCTGAAGACGGACCTGCTGAACACGCCCACGGGGACAACCGGCGCCGAAGACCCGGCCGTGGCGGCTCTGCGGATTCTCCAGGGAGTGGCCACCGGAGCGCGGCCTCGCGAGGTGTGCTACCTGCAATGAACGGCCGCCAAACGTGCTGCGAATGCAGTTCTTGCCTTCAATCGGACGATTGTCTATCCTGAAAACGATCCACTTCGAGCCGGCTGGCCGGTGCGGTTCTGTGCACCCGAAGTACGAAGGATGCTCTGCGGGAGAGGAATGGGTTTGAAACTAACGGAAGCCTTGCGTCTGGCTCGATTGGCGCCCGAAAACGGGACGCCTTTCGCCGTGTTGCTAGCTTGCGGTTTCACTCCCAATCTCCTACGGACTTTTCTAATTGCTCACCTGCAGCGGGCGCTGCCCACGCACCGCGTGACGGTCGAAGCCGGTCTGTTCGGCGACACGGCCGGAACCTTGGAAGCGGCGGCGAGCCAGGATGCGCAAGCCGTGATCCTGGCGCTCGAGTGGGAGGACCTGGATCCGCGGTTGGGATTCCGCGGCGCTGGCGCGTGGAGCGCGGATGCGATTCCGGAAATCGCCGCCAGCGCGCGCACGAGCCTGGACCGCATCGCTCGCGCGATCGCCGCGCTGCCCGACGCCTGGCCGGTTGCCGTGGCGCTGCCGGGGCTGCCGCTGCCTCCGCTGTTTCCGCCGGTAGGGTTGCAGGCTTCCGCCGGTGAGCTTGCGCTGCGGGCCGGTGTGGCGGAGTTTGCCTGCCGGGTGACTGCGGGCGGCCGCTGCACGCTGCTCCACTCCGGCCATCTGGACGAAGTTTCGCCGCCCGCCGGGCGATACGATTTCCGCTCCGATCTGACCACGGGATTCCCGTACACGGCGCACCACGCCGAAGCATTGGCCGCGGGGTTGAGCGCGCTGGTGGTACCCGCGGCGCCGCGTAAGGGATTGATTACCGATTTGGACGACACGATGTGGGCGGGACTGGTGGGCGAGGTGGGCGCGGCAGGCGTGAGTTGGGATCTCTCGAGCCATAGCCAGGTGCACGCGCTGTATCAGAACCTGCTGGCCGCTCTCGCGAGCGAGGGCGTGCTGATCGGCGTGGCCAGCAAGAACGATCCCGCCGCGGTGGAGGACGCGCTGCGCCGCCCGGACCTGCTTCTCCCGCCCGACCGGATGTTTCCGCGCGACGTGAGCTGGGGCGCCAAATCGGCAGCGGTCGAGCGCATTCTGCGGACGTGGAACATTGGCGCCGATAGCGTGGTGTTCGTGGACGACAGCCCCATGGAACTGGCTGAAGTCGCCGAGACGTATCCGGGCATCGAGTGCCTGCGCTTCCCCGGCAACGACTATTCGGCGGCCTTCGAGTTCCTGCGCCGGCTGCGCGATTTATTTGGCAAGCCGCGCGTTTCCCAGGAAGATCTACTTCGGCTTGCTAGTATTCGCCAGGGCGAGGTTTTCCAGCAGGCGGCTGGCGGCGCCACGCCGGAGGAGTTTCTGCGGCAGGCCGATGCCGAGATCGCCATCGATTTCGAAACCGGCGCGGAAGACCCGCGGGTGCTGGAACTGGTGCACAAGACCAACCAGTTCAACCTGAACGGAATCCGCTGCACTCCGGCCGAGTGGCGGGCGCGGCTGCTCGAACCGGGCGCGGTGCTGGCGGTGGTTAGCTACCGCGACCGCTTCGGCCCACTGGGAAAAATCGCCGTGGCGCAGGGAAGCGTGGAAGGCTCGCGCTTGCGTGTGCGGACCTGGGTGATGAGTTGCCGGGCGTTCGCGCGCCGCATCGAGCATCGGACTCTGCGGACTCTTCTGGAGGCGTGCCAGGTAAGCGAACTGTATTTCGATTTCGCGCCCACACCGAAGAATGGACCGCTGCGGGATTTCTTCGGCCAGTTTCTGGACGCGCCTCCTACCGGTCCGTTTGCGCTCGAGGCGGAGCGGGTGCTTAGTCACTGTCCGCCGCTGTATCATGGCGTAGTCGAGATCAAATCAACGAGGACTCATGGATAAGCTGCGAGCGGATCTGCTGAAGTGCTTCGAGAGCGTGTTCCCCACCTTGAGCGAGGCCGAGATAGAAGCGGCCACCCAGGTCAGCGTGGCGGAATGGGACTCGGTGGCCACCATCACGCTGGTGAACGTTATCGAGGAAGAGCTGGGTGTTACGATGGATTTCGACAGGCTGGGCGACCTGGATTCGTTCGAGAAGGTGCTGGAATACGTCCGGGAGGAGGCGCGGAAGCGGTGAGCGCGCAGGCCGCGGCCTCTGGCACGGAGCGACCCGCATGATCCGCAATTTCCTCCTGAAAGTCCGCCGCGGGGAATCCCCGGGCTACCGCGCCATTAAGAAGCTGGCGCGCGCCATCCTATCCTTCAACCTGCCCTTGCCGCGATTCGCGCTGGCGTTTTATCGCGGCATGTACGGGGCATACCAGCTTGCCACTTGGGCCGTGAGGTGGGTGTTGTGCGTGTTCGTGCGGCAGCCGGTTTTTCGCTGTCTCTGCGTGGAGTCCGGCAAGAAGCTGTTCGTTTCGCGGGTGCCATTCATCGTGGGCCATCCCAGAATATACCTCGGCGATAACGTGAATTTCTTTGGCAGCGTGGATATCATTAGCGGCGCCTCCAACGACGAACCGAAGCTGACGATCAAGGACCGCGTGGATGTGGGACACGGCGTCACCTTCCTGGTGAACAAAGAGATCGTCATCGAAGAGGACGTGAGGATCGCCACCGGCGTGCAGTTCCGCGATTCCGACGCGCATCCCCGGGACGCCGCGCGGCGCATCGCCGGCATGCGGGCCGACGCGGACGAAATCCGGCCGATCCGCATTTGCCGCTACGCCTGGATCGGATTCTACGCCATGATCATGAAGGGCGTGACGGTGGGCGAAGGGGCCATCGTGGGCGCGCATAGCGTGGTGGTGACCGATGTCCCTCCCTACACGGTGGTGATGGGGAATCCCGCCCGCGTGGTGGTGAAGGGGTTGACGCCGGTGGGCGAATCGCCTGCCGCAACGGCTGCGCAGGAGCCCCAGCCGTAACGGCACGCTCACCGACTATACTTGGGGTTTGAAGCGGATATTGTTCGTATTCGGCACGCGGCCCGAGGCTATCAAGCTCTGTCCGCTGGTGCGGCGGCTGCGTTCGCACCCCGGCGAATTCCAGGTCGCGGTGTGCGTCACCGCGCAGCACAGGGGCATGCTGGACCAGGTGCTCGAGGTCTTTGGGGTGACGCCCGATTTCGACCTCGATCTCATGCAGCCAGGCCAGACGCTCTCCGCGCTCACGGCCCGGATCCTGGCGGCCATCGACCCGGTGCTGGAGTCCCACCGGCCGGACACCGTGGTGGTTCAGGGCGACACCACCACTACTATGGCCGGCGCGCTGGCGGCGTTCTACCGTCACATCGATGTGGCGCACGTGGAGGCCGGCCTGCGCACCGGCGATCCGCTCTCTCCGTTTCCCGAGGAGATGAACCGCGTGCTGACCACGCGCATGGCCGCGCTGCACTTTGCGCCCACGCACCGCGCCGAAGCCGCGCTCGTGGCGGAGGGCGTGGATCCGCGGAAGATATTCGTCACGGGCAACACCGGTATCGACGCGGTGCTGCAGGTGCGCGACTCGCTCGACAACGGATCGGTGCATGCGCCGCCGTGGCCCTGGCTGGACCCCGTCCGGCGGTTGGTGCTGGTCACCAGCCATCGCCGCGAAAGCTTCGGGCCGGGCTTCGAAGCGTCCATGCGGGCGCTGGCGCAACTGGCCGAGCGACCGGGCGTGCAGATCGCCTACCCGGTTCACCGCAACCCCAACGTGCTGGGCCCGGCCCACAAACTGCTCGCCGGTCTGGCCAACGTGGTGCTGCTCGATCCGCTGCCGTACGTTCCCTTCGTGGACCTGATGCGGCGGGCCTATTTGATCCTCACGGATTCCGGCGGCATTCAGGAGGAAGCGCCGTCGCTGGGCAAGCCGGTGCTGGTGCTGCGGGAGAAGACCGAGCGTCCGGAAGCCGTCGAAGCCGGCACGGTGAAGCTGGTTGGCACCGATGAGCGCCGCATCGTGGAGGAAGCCACGCGGCTGCTCGACGACCAAGCCGAGTACGCCCGCATGACGGCGGTCCACAACCCCTACGGCGACGGACACGCCTGCGAGCGGATCGCCGAGGCGATGGCGGCGGGCTAACGGTTCCGCTGCGCGTAGTCCCCGCGGCTGAAGTATTTCTCCAGCCAGCAATACATGGCGATGAAAAGGTAGCGGCTGCCCATCTCGCGGATCTTGAGTTTGGATATGCCCGAGCGCCGGTTGCGCCAGGTGATGGGCATCACCGTCCAGGCGTAGCCGCGGACGATGGTCTTCAGCGGCAGCTCCACGGTGAGATTGAAGTGGCGCGCGAGGAACGGACGGCAGCCATCCAGCGCCTGCCGCCGGTAGGCCTTGAAGGCGTTGGTGAAATCGTTGAGAGGGACGCGGAACATTACCCGCAGGAACAGATTGGCCAGGCGGTTGATCAACAGCTTGTGGAGGGGGTAATCGATCACCCCGCCGCCCCTGATGAAGCGCGAGCCCAGCACCGCGTCCCACCCCTGGTCCAGCAGTTCCCAGTAGCGCACCACGTCGCGGCAATCGTCGGATTCGTCCGCCATCATGATCACCACGGCGTCGCCCTGGCTGCGGTCGATGCCGAAGATGACGGCCCGTCCGAAGCCGTGCTCGCCGGTGTTGCGCACGGGACATAGCGTGGGCAGGCGGTCCTTCAGCTCCTCGAGAACGGCCCAGGTGGAATCCGTGCTGCCATCGTCCACGGCAACGATTTCGTGCTCCACGCAGTGGAGGCGCAGTTCCACGTAGAGGTGCTCCACGGTGGAGGCGATGGCGCCTTCTTCGTTGCGGCAGGGGATCACCACCGAGAGGAGCTTGAGGGGGTCCTGATCGGGCGGCTCAGGGGTCTTTTTCATGGGCGGCTCAAATCCTACGAGGTCGCCTTGTCTTGAAGCCGCGAGATCCAGCTTGCGGCGATCTCCTGGAAGATGGCATCCAGGGACTTGGTCAGGTCCCAGGCGGGATAGTGCGCACGCATCTTCCGCAGGTCGCTGTAATAGCAAATGTGGTCGCCGATGCGGTTCTCGTCCACGTAGCGCCACTGCATGGGGCGTCCGGTGATCTCTTCGGTTTTGCGGAACGCCTCCAGAATGGAGCAGGCGTTTCCCTTGCCGCCGCCCAGATTGTACACTTCGGCCACCCGCGGGGCCTTGTAGAACTCCAGCATGAACCGCGCCACATCCTCGGAGTGAATGTTGTCGCGGACCTGCTTGCCCTTGTAGCCGTATACCTTGTACTCGCGCCCCTCCAGGTTGCACTTCACCAGGTAGCTGAGGAAGCCGTGCAGTTCCACGCCGGAGTGGTTGGGGCCCGTCAGGCATCCGCCGCGCAGGCAGCAGGTGGGCATGTCGAAGTAACGCCCGTACTCCTGCACCATGACATCACCGGCGAGTTTCGAGGCCCCGAAGAGGGAGTGCTTGGATTGGTCCACGGGGAAATCCTCGGGGATGCCGTTCCGGTAGGCCGGATCGGCGTAATCCCAGCGGGTGTCGAGTTCGACCAGGGGAATGGTGTTGGGGCGGTCGCCGTAGACTTTATTGGTGGACATGTGGACGAACGGCGATTCGGGGCACGACCTGCGGGCGGCTTCCAGCAGATTCAGGGTGCCCACGCCATTGACCTCGAAATCGAGGAACGGAATGGCGGCGGCGCGGTCGTGCGAGGGCTGGGCGGCGGTGTGCACGATGAGGTTGGGGCGCAGTTCGTCCACCAGCGCCAGGAGTTGGGCGCGCGCGCAAATGTCCAGGGCTTCGTGACGGTAGCCCGGAATCTCGCGGCGCAGGCGTTCCAGCACCCAACTCGTATCCCCCTCCGGTCCGAAGAAGACCGCGCGGTGGTTGCTATCGATTCCAGTGACCTGGAATCCCTGCCGTGCAAGAAAGACGGAAACCTCCGAGCCTATCAGGCCGCAGGAACCGGTGACCAGAGCAGTAAGAACGGGCATCTGTGTCGATTATAGAACCCCTACGGCTGCGCCCGCCGGGAAATTAGTGGGGTATCGCGCGCCATTCTTGTACGCTACCAGGAGGCCGTCGCCAAGCGGGACGATGCTTGGTACGATCCGGCCGTCGGCGCGAACCGCGAGGTTGAAGGCGCGGATGGCTTCGAGGCCGGCATCGCCGGCAGAAGCCCCGGCCACTTCGCCGTGCCAGAGCACATTGTCGGCGGCGATCAATCCACCGGGGCGCACAAGCGCCAGCGCGCGCTCGAAGTAGTTTGAGTAGTTGACCTTGTCGGCATCGATGTAGGCGAAATCGAAGGTGCCGGCCTGGCCCGCGGCGAGCAGGTTGTCGAGCGTCGCCAGGGCGGGACCGAGGCGCAGCTCCACGCGGTCTTCCACGCCCGCTTCGTGCCACGTCTGGCGGGCGCGGCGGGCGTATTCTTCGTTGACGTCGCAGGCGATCAACCGGCCGCCCGGCGGCAGGGCCAGCGCCACCCAGGCGGAGCTGTATCCCATGAAGACGCCCACCTCGAGCGCCCGGCGCGCACCCACCGCCAGCGCCAGCAGGTGCAGCAACTGGCCCTGCTCGGGGGCGGATTGCATGGAAGCCTGGGGCAGCGACTCAGTTTCCTCGCGCTGGCGCCGCAGCGCAGGTGGCTCGCGCAGCGTGACCTCGCGGAGGTAGCGGGCAAGGTCCGGAGTAAGGGTGGTGTGCACTCGCGACATAAGGGGCGTAGCCATTCTATCGCGTCCGGCGCGAAACAGTCGCGTAACAGTCGCGAAACAGTCTTGACACGCGGACCGTTTGGCGCTACATTCAGTAGCGCTACAATGTTTAGCGAAAAACATCCCCGAAAGCCTTTGAGCGCCCTCGAACATCTCGTCATGGAGGCGGTGTGGCGGCGCGGGGCGGCATCGACCGAGGACGTCTGCGAGGAGCTGGCGGGGCGCCATCCGGTTAAGGAATCGACCGCCCGCACGGTTCTTTCGCGCCTGGAAGAGAAGGGTTACGTGGCGCACCGCGTGGACGGACGGTCCAACATTTACTCCGGCGTGGACGCGCCGCAGAGCGTGGCGGCCAAGGCGGTGCGGCAGATCATCGAGCGCTTCTGCGGCGGCTCGGTGGAGCAACTGCTGGTGGGCATGGTCAACAACGAAGTGGTGGACGAGAAGGAACTGCAGCGGCTGGCGCAGCGCATTGCGCGGCGCAGGACCGGCGAAGGAGACTGATATGGATCCCGGTTCGGCGGTGGTGGCGGCGCTGGCGGATGTGAGCCTGCGGTCGCTGGGTGTGGCGGCGGCGGCTTGGGCGGCGATCGGGCTGCTGCGAATCCGCGGCGCGGCGGGGCGGCACGCGGTCTGGACCCTGGCCACCGCGGCCATGCTGCCGATGGCGGTGCTGCGGCCGGCGCTTCCGCCGCTCACGTTGCGCGTGCTGCGGCCGGCGGCGGTGAAACCCGTAGAGATCGTTACCACGGCCGTGACACCGCTTGCTGACGCGCGCGGCTCCGATCCGAGCCACGACCGTGAGGGAGTGGTGCCCGCCGCGGCCGCTGCCGCTCCGGCTCCCGCGCCGCCGCCGGCCGCCCCGTTCGACTGGCGGCAAGCCGTGGCCGCCGTCTATGCAGCGGGCGTGCTGGTGTTTGCGGCGCTGCTGGCGGCCAGTTACGATTTCACCCGCCGCCTGGCGCGCACCAGCCGCAAGGTGGAGTGCCAGGGCGCGGACGACGTTTTCGAATCGAACTGGATTGCCGTGCCCATGACCGTGGGCCTGGTGCATCCCAGAATCATCCTGCCGCCGGAGTGGCGCAAGTGGCCGGTGGACAAACTCGCAGCCGCCTTGGTCCACGAGCGCATGCACGTGCGTCGCGCGGACTGGGCGGTCGCGGCGCTGGCGGGTTTGAACCGGTGCGTGTTCTGGTTCCATCCCCTGGCATGGTGGCTGGGGCGGCGGCTGGCGGCTCTGGCGGAGCAGGCGTGCGACGACGCGGCGCTGCTCTCGCTGGGCGAGCGCGAGTGCTACGCGCGAACCTTGCTGGATATGACGGCGGCCGTGGCGAGCGGCCGCGGACGAATGGTATGGGAGGCCATGGCAATGGCGCGAACGGCCGAGGTGCGGAAACGGATCGAGCGAATTCTGGACGAGACGCGCGAAATCCCGCGCGGATGGACGCGCGCGCGGTGGATGGCGGTGGCGGCGTGCAGCATTCCGCTGTTCTATGCTGCGGCGGCGGTGCGGGTGACGGAGGCCCAAGAGGCTCCCGCGGCAACGGCGGCGGTTCCGCAGGCGCAGGCGCAACGCGTGGACGTTCCCGGCACCGACATGGAGCGCCGCCTGAGAAAGAAGGTGGAACCGGAGTATCCGCCCATCGCGGTTAAGACCGGCGTGCAAGGCGACGTGATCCTCGAGACGGTCATCGGGGCCAACGGCCACGTGAAGAGCGCGCGGCCGGTCAGCGGCAATCCGCTGCTGGCCGGCGCGGCGCAAGAAGCCGTGTTGAAGTATGAGTACATTCCGGCAGGCGCGGAGATCGGCAGCACGGCCACGGTAGTTTTCCGTCTGCCGGCCGGGGCGGGCGACTCGCCGCGCATGCAGGACGCCATCCTGATCTACCGAAAGGCGCCTGAACCGGGCGCGGCGGCGGTGGCCGCGGGCGCTTCCGGGCCCGTCCAGGTCCAGTTCACGATCGGCAAGGATGGCGTCCCGAGCGGCATTCGGGTGACGGCATCGCCGAGCCCACTTCTCGGCCAGGCTGCCATCGAAGCTGTCGGCCATTGGCGATACAAACCGGCGACGATGAATGGAGTCCCGGTGGAGAGCGAGAGCGCGGCCACGGTGAACTTCGCCCCGCCATCGGCGCCTGTGGTGGCGGCGTCCGAGCCGGCGAAGGGTGCTGTCACACCCGCCGTTCTCGTGTACAGGAAGGAGCCCGAGTATCCGGAGATGGCGCGGCAGATGGGCCAGCGCGGGATCGTGGAACTGGACGCGACCATCGGCGTGGACGGCAGGGTCAAAAGCGTCAAAGTGGTGAAGGGTCCGCCGATGTTGCAGCGGGCGGCCCGAGAGGCCGTGATGCAGTGGGTCTACATGCCGGCCGTGCAGGATGGGGTCACGGTAGAGTGCGAGATTCCGGTCACGCTAACATTCGGTGGGGCGGCCGAGGCTCCTGTGCCCGGACGCGAGGCAAGCTCGATTGGCCAGGCCGTGTTGGTCTACAAGAAAGACCCCGAGTATCCCAAGGAGGCACAGCAGATGGGCCAGAGGGGTGTGGTCGAACTGGATGCCACCATAGGCGTGGATGGCCGGGTCAAGGACGCCAAAGTGGTGAGCGGACCGCCGATGTTGCAGAAGCCCGCGCGGGACGCGGTGATGCAATGGATCTACAAACCGACCGCGGTGAATGGTGTCGCCGTGGAGAACCAAACGCACATTGCGATCGATTTCGATGCGCGGTGGGTTGATTCCGAGCGGAGCGGCGGCAAGACGGCCGCGCCGGCGCCGGAAGCGTCATCGGCACCGGTGCCCAAATCCGCTGCAAGCTCGATCAGCCGGGCCGTGTTGGTCTATAAGAAAGACCCCGAGTATCCTAAGATGGCGCGGGCGATGGGCCAGAGGGGTGTGGTCGAACTGGATGTCACCATAGGCGTGGATGGCCGGGTCAAGGACGCCAAGGTGGTGAAGGGCCCACCCATGTTGCAGAAGGCGGCTCAGGAAGCCGTGATGCAGTGGATCTACAAACCTCCCGTGCTGAACGGCGTCCCGGTGGAGTATCCGACGCACGTCGCCATAGAATTCGCTCCCGCGAAAACGGCGGCTCCCGAGCGGGGCGGCGGCGAGACGGCCACGCCGGCGCCGGCGTCCGAGCGGCCGCACGATTCTCTACCCCAGGCTGTGCTCGTATACAAGAAGGATCCCGAGTATCCCAAGGCAGCGCAGTTGGCGGGCGAGCGCGGCGTTGTCGAACTGGATGCCACCATCGGCGTGGATGGCCGGGTCAAAGGCGTCAAAGTGGTGAAGGGCCTGCCGCTGTTGCAGGAGGAGGCCCAGAAGGCGGTGATGCAGTGGGTTTACAAACCGACCGTGGTGGACGGAGTCCCGGTCGAGAACCACACGCACATCTCGATTGAGTTCCAACCGAATAACTTCAGGTGAGTCCGGAGACCGCTTCCGCGATGGCCTTGGCCACCTGTTCGGGAGCCGCCGCGCCATCCACCTTGCGGACGAGTTTCGGGCCGTAGAAGTTCAGGATCGGCCCGGTCTGCTCTTCGTAGGCGTGCAGGCGCTGGCGGATCACCGCTTCCTTGTCGTCCTCGCGGGTGAGCAGTGCCGCGCCATCGTCGTCGCACTTGCCGGCCACGCGCGGCGGCTGCGAGTTCAGGTTGTAGATGCGCTTGCACTGCGGGCACTGGCGGCGCGCCGTGAGCCGCGCGACCAGCGCGGAATCGGCGACGTCCATGTGGATCACCACTGGATCGGGCAGTCCGCGTTCGCGCAGCAGCGCGGTGAACATTTCGGCCTGCGGCACGGTGCGCGGGTAGCCATCCAGCAGGAACCCGCCGGCGCAATCCGGCTGGGCGATGCGGTTAGCGACGATGCCATTTACGATGTCGTCGCTCACGAGGCCCCCCGCGGCCATGATGGACGAGGCCATCTTGCCGAGCGGCGTTCCGGCCTTGATCTCGGCGCGGAACACTTCTCCGGTGGAGATGGCGGGGATGCCGAAGCGCTGGGCGAGCGCGGTGGATTGCGTGCCTTTGCCGCAGCCGGGGGGACCGAAAAGAAGAAGAATCACAGTGGCTCCAGATGGGTTGATGGAATTAGGACCGGTTTATCGACTACCAGGGTAACTGGCGGCGGCGGCGGGCGTCAAGGCGGTTGGCAGAGCCAGAGAACGGTACCAATTTCGGGCGGCGGCGAGCGGCGGCTTCACTTCTTACGCTTGCCAGGCACTTGCGGCTTTGGAGGCTCACTAGCTTCGACAGGTTCGTGCGCGCCCCTGGCGCGTCCCACGACGAAGGTGGTCACGATTGAACCGAGACCGATTCCGCCGAAGAGGGCTCCTGCCCAAGGCTGACCAAGAGTCGCCACGTATGTCCCGCAGCCCAGAAACAGCGTGGCAATCAGGAACGCGAAGACTTGCCCAAGCCGCGCCTCGAAGAACTGGCGGCGCATCCCCTCGACCTGCGCGTCCACGGCCTTTGCCTCGAGAGCGCGGCGGGACCGGCCCTCCTCTTCGGCCATCTGAATGATGCGGAGCGCCGCGCCTGGACAGACCTCTTCATATCCCGCGAGAGCCTCCGGAGGCGGGAGCGGACCGGCAAACCGCGAAGCCGAAATCTCCATTCGGACGGGGGAAGGATTATCGGGCTGTGGCCGCTGCCGCGGGTTGGGCTTCGGCGTCTCCGGCACGATGAAGAGCAATTCCACTCTTCCGAACGGCCCTATACAAGTCCGCTCCAACCATTAGCCAGTCGTGGGCCAATGCTTCCGATTCGGATTCGAAGCGTGGACGCATAGGGGGAATCGCCGCCCAATTATTGGGATGGAGTGTCATTCCGGCAGTAGAGCGGATGAGGTTCGCCTTGAACCGGTGCAGCATGGAGTCACGGACAGGCTCCGCAAAACCGCATGCCTGCGTGAAGTCGAAACCATTGCTCCGCGCCCATTCCTCATAGGTCCGTGCTGCCAACGACATCTCGTTGTCGCGGGAGAGCGGAGAGCCGTGCTGAATGGTCCTAGACATCTTGGCCCCACAGTTTGTGCCGATGCACATCAGTTTCCAAGGCTGCACTATTACTCACGTGTGACATTTGGACACGTCGTGACACAACTCATTGTGGCATGGAACTGGAGGACATCACAAGGCTGGCTGACGGGCACGCGGTCAGATGTCGATCAGCCCGAGGCTGATGCCGATGGCCTCGTCCACTTTACGCATCGAGGCGGCGTCCAGGGCTCCGAGACATTTGACCACCCGGCTACGGTCGATGGCCAGAAAGCTGATCCGATTGTCAGCGCCGCCCCAAGAACCTGCCGAATCGAATGTTCTATGGTGTGCACAGACCCTCGATCCGGCCAAGCATCTCAGGAAAACTCCCGTAAATACTCTCGTCGGCTTTGAACAGCGCCTGGCTATTGGCCACGTACCGAACAGCGGGAAGCAGATCGGGCATCAGTGCCCTGATGATATCCCGTTGATTCTCGAGTTTCTCGACTACGAGACGAAGGAAGCAACTCGCAGCATCGGAGCCATCGGGTTCCGCGAATTCCCCCGCCACCACGAAGTCCCGGAATCCAAGCATGTAGTATCGGAACGGAACTCCCGGCATCCACCGCAAATCTGCCGCGGCCTCAATGACGTTCCTATAGAAGTAGCCCGCCATTTCCTGGTTCGAGCGCCCAGCGAACTGGTCGTGTGCCCACTTACAGTCGAGATCGGTCCAGCACTCTCCCCAATCGGTTTCCGTCGGAAGGCGCTCTTGCCGTTCACCGAGACTCACAGGCTTTTCCTTGGCTACCCATTGTTCCACGACAATCACGTGAGGTTCCGAGCCGCGGTTCCGCTCACGCCCGCCGTATCTTCCCATCCGCCGAGAGCCGCAGTTTCTCGCCGCGCCACTCCACCGTCTTGCCCACCGATCCCGCCAGCCACACGGCGAAGCCGAACAGATCGCGCAGCGGAATGAGCCACGCATTTGGCAGCACGTGGCGGTCTTTCAGAATGCCGGCGCCTATCCACACGCCCGCGATCATGCGCAGACCCAGCGCCGCGGCGCCGGCCCACCACTGGCCCGCGGCGAAGGCCACCAGCGCCCATAGCGTGGCGTGCGTCACCACGTACCCGTAATATCCTTGCGGCCGGGAAACGCGGATGGTGCGCGACCAGCGCACCTGGTGCTTCCAGGTTTGCGCCCAGGATTCGCCGCCCAGGTCCGTCTCCACTACCTCGGGGGCGAACACGATGCGGTAGCCGTGGCGATGGATGTGGCAGCCGAGTTGGTAGTCGTCGGCCAGGTAGCCGGCAATGGCTTCGAAGCCGCCGGCCTCGCCGAGCACGGCGGCGCGGAAGACCATGGTCGAGCCCAGGGCGAATTCCGCTTGGCCCAGCATGCGCGCCACCAGCACGCTGGGCGCGAACTCGGTGGCGATGCCCAGGGCTTCGGCGCGCGATGGCCAGGACTCGGCGCGCGCGCGGTAGAGGCACGTGACCATTCCCACTTTGGCACCAGTCAGCGGCGCCGTCACGGCGCGCAGGTAACCCGGCCCCACGCGGATATCGCTATCGTTCACCAGCAGCACCGGGAAGCGGGCGTGGCAAGTCAGTTCGGCCAGCACGCCGGCCTTGGCGTTGGGCGCGGCGGTTTGCACTACATGTAGTGCGATGGGCAGGGCGGGGAACTCGCGGCGCAGGCGTTCGATATCCTCGATGGCCGGGTCGCGCGGGTCCACCAAGCCGAAGAGCATTTCGAACTCGGGGTAATCCTGCTCGGCGTGGGAGCGGATGGCTTCGAAGAACCGCGGGTCGCGGCCGCGCACCGGCTTCAAGATGGATATGGGCGGTGTCGGATTGGTGGGTTGGGCCGCCCCGCCGACGGAGGTACCGCGCCAGCGGGCGGCGGCCACGATGGCGAGCAGGTAGTAGGCCGCCGCGGCCAGCGCCGGCGCCGCCAGCCAGATCACAGGGATACCAACGCCACGCCGCAGATCACCAGCCCGGCGCCCGCCCAGCGCAGCCAGTTGACGTGTTCCTTCAAAACGTATTTGGCCATCACCGTTTCGAGAGCGTACGTGATGGCGGTGACGGGCACGGCGTAGCTCAAGTTCGAGACGGTCAGCAGCCGCATGAAGGCGAAGAACGAAACCGCCATGGCAACCACGTACCCGATGACGAAGCGGTTGCGCATGAGCACGGCCGCGGCCCGGCGCAGCGCTCCGGGACGGAAGTCGCGGATTTCGCCGTGGCGCCGCATGCCCATGGCAGCCAGCACTTCGCCAGCCGCGGTGGCCGCCACGATGATCCCGAGCAGTATGGTCTTCACCGGGAGGGCCGCTCCCTACCGGGCCGGGCCGTTTGCACGGCGGTTCCGCCGCCCACCAGCGCCACTCCGGCCATGATGAGCACGATGCCGGCCCAGCGCTTCAGGTCGATTTCCTCGTGCAGGAACAGCTTGCCCTCGAGCGCCACCAGCACGTATCCGATGGAGGTAACCGGCAGCACGTAACTCAGGTCGGCCCAACTTAGCAGGGTCATGCGCGAGAGCATCCAGGTTATCAGCAGGATCACGCCCAGCGCCGCCCACGGTTGGAACAGCGCCGCGATGTAGGCCGGTGGGGTGGGCAGATCGGCGGGCATGCCGCGCTTCAGGAAGAAGTTGCCGAGGACGTTGCTGAGCACCACCACCGTGGTGAAGATCCAGGTCTTGACTCGCAGCCGCGCGGTTTCAGAGGACATGGGAGAGTGGGTTCGTGTGGGGCAGGCTGACAGGCAGCGGCGGGTTGTCAACCCCACCCGATCCGGTTTCCGGGCGGTTCAGTGCAAGCACGGGAAGGCGGACTAACAGTCCGCCGCAGGCTGACAGCCTGCCCCACATTGCGGATCGCACGCCCCTAATCGCCCGAACCCGCCGGGGCCGGGGCGGGCTTCGCGGCCGACTTCTGCTCGGCCACGAACTTCTTGCGCTTCGAGCGAAGCGCCATGTACTCGCGGGCTTCCTTGGCCAGGCGGCGCCGCTCCTCGCCGTTGAAAATGGCCTTGCGCACGATGCGCCAGATCACGCGCGGACGGAAGAAATACTCGCCGTAGAACTTCTCCACCCACTCCACCAGTTCGCCGCGGTCCAGGCCGGGGTAGATGATGTTGGGGAGTTGATGGCCGGTTTCGTCCGTCATCGAATCGATGGTGATCAGGTTGTTCTTCTTGACGTAGTCGTAGAACTCCGTGCCCGGATAGGGGTGGGCGATCGACACCTGAATGGTATCGGTGTCCATGCGCTTGGCGAAATCCACAGTCTTGCGAATGCTCTCACGGGTCTCGCCGGGCAGACCGATAATGTAATCGCCGTGCACCAGCAGGCCGAGCTTCTTGCAGTTGGCGGTGAAGCGTTCCGCCATCTCGACGGTGGCGCCCTTCTTGATGTTCTTGAGGATCTGCGGATCGCCGGACTCGTAGCCCACGATCAGCAGCCGGCACCCGGCCTCCTTCATGGCGCGCAGGGTTTCGTAATCGGTGGTGACGCGCGACGTGCAACTCCAGGTGGCTTTGAGCGGCGCCAGATGCTTGCACAGCTCGATGGTGCGCTCCTTGCGGTAATTGAAGGTGTCGTCGTCGAAGAAGATTTCCTTCAAGTTGGGGAACTGCTCCAGGGCGTAGCGCGCCTCGGCGGCCACATCGGCTGCGGAGCGCAGGCGCCAGCGGTGGCCGGAGTGCGTCTGCGGCCATAGGCAGAAGGTGCACAGCGCAGGGCATCCGCGCGAGGTGTAAAAGGAAAGGAACGGGTTCAGCAGGAACGGCACGTTGTAGCGGGTGATGTCCAGGTCACGCTTGTAAACCTTGGTGACCCAGGGCAGGGAATCCAGATCCTCGATGGCCGGCCCCTCGGGGTTGTGGATCACGCTGCCGTTCTTGCGGAAGCTGACGCCGGGCAGCTCCTCGAGGGGCTTGCCCTGGGCGTAGCCGGCGATCTGATGATCGAACTCGCGCCGCACCAGGAAATCGATGGCCTTGTTGCGCAGTAGGGTCTGCTCCGGGTCCACGGTGACCGGCGGCCCCACGAACGCCACCTTCAGCTTGGGGTTCGCGTCCTTCATCATCTGCGCCATTTTGACGTCGACGTGAAAGCCGGGCGTGGAGGTGTAGAGCACCAGCAATTCGAACTGCTTGCCCATCTCGACGGTCTGTTCGATGGAGATTTTGTGTGGCGGGGCGTCCACCACTTTGCTGTCGGGCAGCATGCCGGCGGGGTAGCAGAGCCACACCGGGTACCAGTAGGACTCGATCTCGCGGGAGGCCGGCCAGCGGGAACTGGCGCCGCCATCGAAGCCTTCGAAAGAGGGAGGATTTAGAAACAACGTTCGCATCGAGTCTCCATCGGCTTCCGGCCGCCGCGGGGGCGGTGCCGAGCCGCGTTATTGCGCGTCGATATCCTCGTCGGCGGTGGTGTCGACGCTGAAGTTCGTAAAATCCATTTTCAGTTCCGCCGGGCCCACCAGCCGGGTATCCACGCGGCCGGCCACGAGCCGGGGAACCGACATCCCGTCGCGCACATCGTACTGCCGCGTGAAAGCAAATTTCTTCACCCAAATGGACGGGTTCTTGACCATGTAACCGGTTTCCTGCACGCGCAGGTACGTCTCGGCGTCGATCCAGATTTCGCCCTTGAATAGGTTCTCGCGTTTCTTTTTCGGCGTCACCTGAAACACGTGGGCGGGCCGACCGCCGAACTCGTTGCGGCCCTTGTAAACGAACTTGTAGTTGTCCGGCGTCACCGCGAAGGAAACGGACTGCGTGGTTTGGGCGTCGATCTCGGCCTGCAGGAAGCGCGCGATGACTTCGTTCTTGACCGTGTTGTCGCCTTCGAACCCCAGCACCTTGTACGTAATGCGCCCCACCTTGGAGATGTGCCGCAGGGCGTGGAGTTTCCCGTGCTTTTTTAGACTGGGAAGCGACGCCTCGATCTGTACCTCCATGGACGCACTCTTCGCCTCCCGCGCCTGGCGGAGCATCGCCGAACAGTAGTTCTGAACGATCACGTCGGGCGCAAAAGCAGGCGACGCCTCGGGCGACTCGGCGCCCAGGGAGAAGGCACTAACCGATAGTAAGGACACGACCAGTACGCAGACCTTCAATCGCAGACCCCGAAAACGAGATTCAAACTAGAGACCTATAGTCTACCAGATCGCCGGGGAATGCCAGCGGCTGGCGGGCAAGCGTCCAGTGTAAGCGTTCGCACATCGCGCCGGGCTTGTGTGGGGCAGGTTTTCAACCTGCGGCGGGTTTCTAACCCGCCTCCCCTGACGCCTTCCGATGCCGCCCAAGCGGGATGCAATCCCACCGCAGGTTGAAAACCCGCCCCACACTCCACTGCCTACTCCGCGCTCATGCGGATCAACTGCTCGGCGTTCTTCAGCGCCTCGGGCGTAAGCTTCTGGCCGGACAGCATACGGCCGATTTCGCGCGTGCGCCCCTCGGCATCCAGTTCGCTCAGCACGGCCTGCGTGCGGCCCTGGGATTCCCGCTTTTCGACGCGGTAGTGGTGGTCGGCGAAGGAGGCGATCTGCGGCAGGTGGGTTACGCACAGCACCTGGTGGGCGGCAGCCAGTTTTTTGAGGCGGCGTCCAACGCCTTCGGCGGCGCTGCCGCCCACGCCGGCATCCACCTCGTCGAACACCAGGGTGCGTACCGCGTCGGCGGCGGAACGCGCGGGCGCGGCCAGGCAGGTCTTCAGCGCCAGGGCGATGCGCGAGATTTCGCCTCCGGAAGCTACCTTCTCCAGCGGCCGGGGCTCCTCGCCCAGGTTCGGCGAGACCAGGAACTCCACGCGGTCGGCCCCATGCGGCGCCCAGGCCGCGGGTGCAATCTCCACGCGGAACACGGTCCGCTCCATGGAAAGCTGCGCCAGTTCCGCTTCGACGCGCTTCTCCAGCTTGCGTGCGGCGGCGGCGCGGCGCGCGCGCAGTTCCGCGGCGAGCTTCTCGAATTCCGAAGCCAGGCTCTGGCGGGCGCGGCGCAACTCCTCCATGCGCTCGGCGGAGTGCTCCAGGGCGTCGATCTGCCGCACCGTGTCGGCGAGGAAGCTCAGCGTGTCCTCGATCGACGGACCGTACTTCCGCTTGAGGCGGTCCAGGGCCGCCAGCCGGTTCTCCACCTCATCCAGGCGGCCGGGGTTGGCTTCCAGCTTGCCAAGATAGTCGCGCAGGCCGAAGGCAACTTCCTGCAGGCTGAGATCCGCGGCCTGCAACTGCTCGCGCAGGGCGCCGAGCGACGAGTCGATGCGGCACAACTCGTCCAGCCGTTTGGCGGCCGAGCGCACCCGCGAAAGGGCCGCATCGTCGCCATCGTAAACCGCGGCGTAGGCTGCCGCCGCGGCTTCCTCCAGGCGCTGCACGTTTTGCAGAATGCGCCGCTGGTTTTCGAGCGAGGCGTCTTCGCCGGGCTGAAGCGCCGCCTCCTCGATCTCCTTGCGCTGGAAAGACCACAGGTCCAGCAGGCGCAGCTTTTCCTGTTCGCCGCGCTCCAGTTCTTCCAGTTCGGCGGCCGCCGCGCGCCACCGCGAGAAGACCGCGGCTATGGCGTCCAACAGCGGGCGGTGCGCGGCGAAGGCGTCCAGCATTTCGCGCTGCGCCTCGGTAGAGAACAAAAGCTGCTGGTCGTGTTGTCCGTGAATTTCGGCCAGGCAGGGCGCCAACTCGCGCAGCAGAGCCACGGAAACCGGGCGGCTGCCCACGAAGGCGCGCGATTTCCCGTTGGCCAGGATCTCCCGTTCGATGAGCAGCTCGCCCTCTTCGATCTCCAGGCCGGCCGGCTCCAGGATGCGCCGAAGCGCGGCTTGTTCGCGCACGTCGAAGATGCCGCCCACGCGCGCCCGCGTCTCGCCGGTGCGGATCATGTCGGCCGAAGCGCGCACGCCCAGCAACAGGCCGAGCGCGTCCACCACGATGGACTTGCCGCTGCCGGTCTCCCCGGTTAGCAGGTTGAGCCCGGGGTGGAACGGCACTCGCAGGCGCTCCACCACGGCGTAGTTTTCCACTACCAGTTCGAGCAGCACTCTGAGGCGATTATAGCGGGCTTGCCAACGCCGCGGCTCGGGGAAGAAGATCCCGGGCACCCGAAAAGCGTCTCAACGCGCGAGATCTCACACTCTGCGGATGATCCCTACGACTAAGACAACTACAATAATGGTTCCGACCACTCCCAGTCCGAGCATCGTATTTCCCCTTTGAAAACGTTCTTGAACGGCTTCACCTGGCCTTTGGCGCCCGGGCAGTCGGGCGAATGCAGAGCGAGAGCCGCGCGTCTCCACTCGCTCACGACCCTTTGAAGGAGGTCGCTTTAGCGCAATTAATACCATTACCGCAAGGTAAAGTTCCTTGGCCTCGGGCCGCTCGCTTACGCTCGCGGTTCTGAGGGTTGGGAGACGCAACCGCGAGCGAGCGGCCGGAGGGCGAAGACCTGGCTGCCGGGCCTTCCCGGAACGAGCGGGATCTGCGGGCTAATGGATATCGATCTCGAGCAGGGTGTCCGAGTGCTCGTGGCGCCAGTTCCAGTACGCCTGCCGATCATTCTCTTTGAGCTTCACGAACTGCGTGTTCTTGCGATGGCCCTCTTTCACCCAAGCACCGTACGCCTTGTCTTCCTGGCCATTCCATTGATGGTCGTCGTTGTGTTGCTTGTCGTGGTATGTGCGGGCGGCCTGTTGGTCCGCGGCCCGCAAAACCACAGGCGCCAATGCTATCGGGGTCGCAAGAGCGGCACTCAGCAAGGCTGTACTCCAGAATCTTGACATGAATTCTCTCCTCACCCGGCTGAAGTGCAATCGGCGTGCCAGGCTCAATTGGGCGCCGGTGGGACGCGTAAAGCGCGGAGTACATCGACGATCCCGGCCGCTCACGGTTCGTCTAGGAGCCGGAGCAAGTCCTCGCGTTCAGCGTTCATGGCCGACGGCGGTGCACATTCTGCAGGGAGGGATGCGCTGGGCGAACCAGGGGCCGCCAGCGGAATGGAGGGGCAATACGAGCCGCGGGCCGGTTGAGGTTGGTTCCGGCCCGCGAAAGGCGGACTATCTTAACGCACACCACCATTTCGTGCAACAGCTTCGCCGACGGCGTACGCCACGGGCTTTATAGTCGTGGCCAAGGTGGTGTCCAGAGGCTCCGTCATCGTCATGTGGGTGGGCGGTTGAAGGGCAACCACGCCCAGGGCCGATTTGGAGGCGTCCACCATGCTCTGCGCCACCACGATCACAGGGTACGGCGCGCTAACTTCCGCGGGAGCTTCGTAGCGCCCGCTGGCATTTACGCTGCCGGTCGGGGCTCCGCCGGGGGCGCCCGGGCCCAGCGCGACGCTCCACTTCACGGCGCTGTTGCCCGCGCCGGCCACCCGGGCATGAAGTTGCAGGCTTGCGCCGGAAACCACTTTCTCGAAGGTGGAGTCCAGGCCCACCTGGACGCCGGTAGCCCGCAGGCCGGCGCCTGAAGGCACCAGCACCATCTGGGTCGCCCCGGTCGAATCCGTCCAGGAAACGGCGAGGCCATCCTGCTGGTTGGCGATGGCCTTGATGGCGACGATCGGGTTGGACACCACGGCCACCCGGCGGTAAGGAACGTTCACGCCGAGGACATTGCCGTTCCCGTCGGCGGAAACTGCCCGGTCCTGCAGGCTCGGCGACCGCGTCACGCACAGGTAGCTCTGGTTCTGCCAGCGTACCGAGAACACGTGCAGATAAGCCCCCGCATGCACGGCGTGCCCGTTCTGATCGTTATAGGTGACATCGCGTAGCCGCACCGCCGTCACCGTTTCCAGACGCGGCGCCACAATGTGGAATACCGCGGAAGCGGTAGAGTTGCGGTAGGCGACCTGGTAATATCCCGTTCCAGGGCCCGATGCGGGAGCGTCGGCGTTCTGCCAAAGAGCTTCTCCGGTCACCGTCGCGCGCCGCTCTTCGCCCGGATCGAACGTGGTCTTCGCGCCGGCCCGTTCTATGGGGCGGAACGGGCACACGGGACGGGATGACAGCGACTGGAACGAGCCGCCGCTCGCCAGTTTGGACAGGTCGAAACACCCGTTGGTTGCCGCGAAGGGTTCCGGCACTTCGAGCGGCGTCCGCTGCGTGTTTCGCGCCGCGAGCGTGACCACCGATTCCTCACCCGGGAAATACGTGGCGCGGTCGAGGCTGATCGCGGTCTGGAGCTTGGGGGCGTTATCGGTGACAGGAGTGTTGGTTTGAGCACTTCCGGAGCCAACCAACAACGTTGAGCAAATTGCAGCCAAGGGCATCAAACTGGTTTTCAACATAGCTAACTGACCTCCGTTACGAGCATGGTTTCGCCAGGATTGGCGGCAACCCGAAATTCGGAGGAGTCCATTGCTGGGCCACCGCCGTCCTGGCTGGGTAATGCAAGTCCCATATACATGTACTAGTACTCGTAGGACTATTAGTCCATAGTCGCTTTGGTTAAGCAGCCATTCCGGAGTGGGGCGAGATCCACTAAAACATTGATTATGAAGCAAATATGTGCACATAAAGACACCCATGTCGCCCGTAGATTTTGACTAGTACCCCAGTTTGAGGTGGTCGAAAACCTGCCATTCGGATAGGGTTTGTTCGCGGTATTACGCTTCCGGATTTTGCGGCAAGGCGGGGCGATACCGGGAGGGCGGATGTGAGCCGCAGCTAGTGACGTTTCGGCGCCGACGCCGGGTGCGCGTCCCATCCCCGCGCGCAAACCTGTCAAATCACTCGATTTATGGGGAATCTTTCCTGCGCCCCCTGGCCCGTCTTTTGGACGATTTCGAGCGTCCCTATGATAGATTTGAGTTTAGGAGAACCATTGGCCCTCGAAGCTCCCGCAGCCCTTTTTCTTCAACCTGACGATCTTTGGCAAATGGTCGGGAACAGCGGTCCTGGAGGCCTTGCGGTTCTCGCCGTCCTGCTGGTCTTTTCGGTTTACTCGTGGACGGTCGTCTTTTCCAAATGGGGCGCGCTGCGTTCGGCGCGCGACGCCAACCAGCGGTTTCTGCGAGCGTTCCGCAAAGCCGATTCGATTGCCAATGCGATGGCGGCGAGCGAGCAATTCCGTCCCTGCCCGCTGGTTACGGTCTTCGATTTCGGTTACGAGGAAGTGCAGCGCCAGGTGAAATCGCGCGGCGCTCTCACCAACCGCCTGGCTGTCGAGCGCGTGCTGCAACTGGGCGTGAGTCAGGAACTGGCCAAGCTGGAACGCCACATGGACAAGCTGGCCACTACCGCTTCGGTCACCCCGTTCATCGGCCTGCTGGGCACGGTGCTGGGAATCATCAGCGCCTTCGTGATGCTGGGCAGCCAGGGCGCCACCAGCCTGAAGACTTTGGGGCCGGGAATCGCCGAAGCGCTGGTCACCACCGCCGCGGGATTGTTCGCAGCCATACCGGCGGCCATCTTTTATAACCATTTCGGCCACAAAATCCGCGAAATGGCGGCGCGAATGGACGATTTCGCACTGGAATTCCTTAACATGGCGGAGCGCGGTTTCGGAGAATAGTAGACGTGGCAATCTCCACTGGTAACGGCGGCGGCTTCGGCAACGGCGGCTTCGGAGGACGGCGGCGTCCCGGCGGCTCCTCGCTCGCCGAGATCAACGTCACGCCATTCGTCGACGTGGTGCTGGTGCTGCTGATCATCTTCATGCTCACGGCGCACGTGATGGAGTTCGGCATCCAGATCGACGTGCCCAGGGTCGCCGAGGTCAAGCAGAGCGCGGAGGAATTGCCGGTGGTCAACATCAACCGCCAGGCCGCCCTGTTCCTGAACGAGAAGCCCATCACGCTGAGCGAAATCCCCAACACCATTCATCGGCGCTTCGGCAATCCCAAAGCGGTCTATCTGCGGGCGGACCGGCAAACGCCCTGGGAGCCCATCGCACAGGTGGCGGCGGCGTTGGGCGCGGCCAAGTTCCAGGTGAACCTGGTGACGCAGCCGGACGATTCGCTCAGCAAAGGCGGGCAGTGATGGCATACGCTGGCAATCTCGACCAGTGCGGGCGCGTGGCGGGTTCCGTGGCTTGCCAAAAACCGAATTGGCCACGGATGAACACGGATGAACGCCGATTCAGAGAAACGGCCTTATCGGTGTTCATCCGTGTTCATCCGTGGCCCAAAATGTCTTTCTCCGATTCCCCCGGAGAGGGCGGGCAGTAATGGCGCACGCCGACACCCTCGACCAGCAGGAGCGCATGGCGCCTCCGTTCTGGCTGTCGGTGGCGCTGCATTGCGGCGTGGTGGCGATCCTGATTGGCTACGGCCTGGCTGGTGGCGTACATGAGCGCTGGGGATCCAAGAACGGCGGCGGGTTTGGCGCGGTGGCCGTGAACATCTCTCCCAATATCCCTCTGCCCGGCCGCACCGGCCCCGTGAACCCTGTGGCCAACAACACCGAATCGCAGGTGCCCACGCCGCCGCCCAAGGACAGGGCCGCGGAGAAGGCGGCCGCCAAAGCGAGAGCCGCGGAGTTGGACGCCATCGCGCTCAAGAGCAGGAACAAGTCGGCCAAGACGCGCGAGGCCGCCGCGGCGCCCAACAAGTTCCGCGAGCAGCAGAAGGACCTGCCGAACCAGCTATACGACGCGGCGGGGCAGGCCATGAGTTCGCCCATGTTTGGCAAGACCGGCTCCGGCCAGTTGGGCATGGGCACAAGTTCGCCATTCGGAGAGCGGCTGGGCTGGTACGCCAATCAACTGCAGGACCGCGTGGGGCAACACTGGCGGACGGACGACGTGCCGCCTCAAATGCACACCGCGCCGCTGGTTGTGATCGCCTTCACCATCCGGCGCGACGGCTCGCTCGCCGGGTTGCCGCAAATCAAGCAGAGCAGCGGGATGGTGCAGCTTGACCGCTCCGCGCAGCGGGCCGTGGTGGAATCCAGTCCGTTCCCCGCGATTCCGGCGGCATTCACCCGGAACACGGCGGACATCGAGTTGACTTTCGAGCTGAGGCGCTGATGAAGATACCAAGTCCTCGATCGCGCGATTTGGCGCCAGCGCCCGCGGCAAAGAGACTTTGTCTTTCGGTCAGGGCTCTCGTCTTGCTGGCAGTATTGGCGGGCGGCGGGCTCTGCGTGCTGGCGTCCCAGGAGCCCGACTTCATTGGGAACATCCGCGGCTCCCAGCGGCTGCGCATGGCGATCCCCGATTTTCGCGGCGCGGGCGACGCGCAGCGTCTGATGCCGGTGTTCAATCAGACTCTTTGGGCCGACGTGGAAAGCTCCGGGTTGTTCAACATGGCGTCGAAATCCTTCTACCCGCCGCAGATCCCACAGCAGCCCGCCGACTTCCATTCTCCGCAGCCACCGTCCACCACCGGCAACGGGCTGTGGATGAGGGACTGGTCAGGCGCCCCGGTGGAAGGCACCTACCTCACCTTCGGCTACGCGGCAGTGCAGAACGGCGTCTTCGTGGCGCGCGGATTCCTGTTCGATATGCGCCGCGGCACGCCCACCGAGGCCCAGATATTCGCCAAGAACTATGTGGGCTCGGTGGATGAAGCTGGCTCGCGCAAAGCGGCGCACGAAATCGCCTGCGACATCATCACCCAGTTCGGTGGCGCGTGCATCGCCGGCAGCCACATCTACTACTCGCACATGGATGTGAAGAACGGGGTCAGGGAGATTTGGGGGATGGAGGCCGACGGGTCCAACCAGCGCGCCATCACCCATTACGGCGTCCAGTCTCCCGGCTCCGAGATGCCCGTGGTTTCGCCCGATGGATCGAAGATCGCCTTCAGCAGCTATGCCAAGGGCCTGCCTGCTATCTTTGTTTTTTCCGTGGACCCGGTTCGCAACTTGCCATTCCACAACCAGAGTGCCGCGACGATTTCCCCATCTTCATTCACGCCGGACGGGAAGCAGATCGTCTACTCCTTCGCGCCTTCCGACGGGAGCGCTCTTTGCCGCATCTTCATGGCCAATCTGGACGGCACGGGAATCCGGGCCATCCCCACCCCCGGGCCGTTCGACGTCGAGCCCAAGGTGAATCCCAAGACCGGAAACCAGATCGCTTTCGTATCGGGGCGCGGCCACGCGCAGGTGTACCTGATGAATATCGACGGCGGCAACGTGGAGCGCATTACCGACGGCACCGGCGAGGCCACCAATCCGGCCTGGCATCCCAACGGCAAGACGCTGGCGTTCGCCTGGACGCGCGGCTACGCCACCGGCAAGTTCAATATTTTCGTGATGGACGTGGTGACGCGGCAATACTTGCAGTTGACCCATGACGAAGGCCGCAACGAGAATCCGGTATGGGCGCCCGATGGAATACACCTGGCGTTCATGTCGACCCGCAACGGTCCGGAACAGATTTACACCATGCTGGCGGATGGGACGCAAACGCAGAAACTCACCAGCAAGGGTTATAACGAGTACCCCGCATGGGGAAAGTAGTCCGCGAAGTTCAGGAGGCGATGTTCGTGTTCGACAGACGTTCGATCCCAGTCATCTCTTTGGCGACTCTGCTGGTGGCGTGCGCCGCCGGATTGGCGGGCGGCGGGTGGTTGCTGCCGGCATCTCAGGAACCCGATTTCGCGGGGATGATTACGAGTTCCCAGCGGCTGCGCATGGCTATCCCCGATTTTCGCGGCGCGGGCGACGCGCAAGGTCTGATGCCGGTTTTCAACCAGACTCTGTGGGCCGACGTGGAAGGCTCCGGGTTGTTCAAGATGGCGTCGAAATCCTTCTACCCGCCGCAGATTCCGCAACAGCCGGCGGACTTCCATTCGCCGCCGCCGCCGCCCACCGGGCGCCCCAAGCGCGGGCAACCGCCTCCGCCCACCACCGGCAACGGGCTGTGGATGAGGGACTGGTCAGGCGCGCCGGTGGAAACCACCTACCTGACCTTCGGCTACGCGGCGGTGCAAAACGGCGTTTTCGTGGCGCGCGGTTACGTTTTCGATATGCGCCGCGGTACGCCCACCGAGGCGCAGGTGATCGCGAAAAACTATGTGGGCTCGGTGGATGAAGCCGGCTCGCGCAAGGCAGCCCACGAATTCGCCTGCGACATCATCACCCAGTTCGGCGGCACGTGCATCGCCGGCAGCCACATCTACTACTCGCACATGGATGTGAAGGGCGGGTCCAAGGAGATCTGGGGGATGGAGGCCGACGGGTCCAACCAGCGCCAGATCACGCGCTATAACATCCCGCCGCCCGGCTCGCTTTTCCCCGCGGTTTCGCCCGACGGATCGAAGATCGCGTTTACCAGCTATGCCAAGGGCCAACCTGCTATATTTGTTTTTTCCGTGGACCCGATTCGCGATTTGCGGTTCTACAACCAGAAGGCTTCGATGAATTCCTCGCCTTCCTTCACGCCCGACGGGAAGCAGGTCGTCTACTCCTCCTCGGCCGGCGATAACGGCTGCCGCATCTTCGTCTCCAATATCGATGGCACCGGATTCCGGGCCGTCAGCGGGGCGGGGAACATCGACGTCGAGCCCAAGGTGAACCCCAAGACGGGGAATCAGATCGCGTTCGTATCGGGGCGCTCCGGCCACGCGCAGGTGTACCTGATGAATATCGACGGCGGCAACGTGGAGCGCATTACCGACGGCACGGGCGAGGCCACCAATCCGGCCTGGCATCCCAACGGCAAGACGCTGGCGTTCGCCTGGACGCGCGGCTACGCCACCGGCAAGTTCAATATTTTCGTCATGGACGTAGTGACGCGGCAATACCTGCAGTTGACCCACGACGAAGGCCGCAACGAGAATCCGGTGTGGGCGCCCGATGGAGTGCACCTGGCGTTCATGTCGACCCGCAACGGTCCGGAACAGATTTTCAGCATGCTGGCGGATGGGACGCAAACCCAGAAGCTCACCAGCAAGGGTTACAACTTGAACCCCGCATGGGGAAAGTAGTTCGCGAAGATCGGGAGGAGACGTTCATGTTCCAAAGACGTTCGATCGCAGCCATCTGTTTGGCCGCTCTGTTAGCGGTGTTCGCCGCAGGGTGCGGCCCCAAGAAGAATGCGCCACTGCCGGCGCCGCCCTCGCCCGAGGTCCAGCCAGCCGAGACCGTGGCGCCCGCGAAACCGGCGGCCCCCGTGGTCGCGCAGTTTACGGCCGAGCCCACCTCCATCCTGATCGGCCAGTCTTCCACCCTGCGGTGGCAGGTGACCGGCGACGTGAGCGGCGTCACCATCGACCAGACCATTGGCACCGTGCAGAACACCGGCAGCCGCCGCGTGTTCCCCAGCCGGTCCACAACGTACATGCTGACCGCCACCGGTCCGGGCGGCGGCGTCACGTCCTCCGTAACGGTGAGAGTGGCCGAAGCGCCACCCCCGCCGCCGCCCCCGCAGCAGTCCACGGCCGGCGCCGCTACCTTCGAGGTCGGCGTGGAAACTAACGTGCAGGACGTTTACTTCGATTACGACCAGAGCGAGATTGGCGCAGCGGGGCAGGCCGTGCTCACCAAGGACGCCGCCGCTCTGAAGACCTTGTTGGCCGATTTCCCCAACGCCATTATCATGGTGGAGGGCCATTGCGACGAACGCGGGTCGGCCGAGTACAACCTCGGCCTGGGCGACCGCCGCGCAGGAGCCGCCAGGGATTATCTGGTGGAATTGGGAGTTCCCGCCGCGCGGGTCCGCACCATCAGTTACGGCAAGGAGCGCCCGCAGTGCACCGAGAGCGACGAGGCCTGCTGGCAGAAGAACCGCCGGGTACATTTTTCGCCGGGACAGTAAATCGCTCATGAGCGGGGCGGGCCGCCGGCTGGCCCCGCCGGTTGCCGAGGAGGATTCCACATGATTCGACGCATTAGCCTACCGATCGCGCTGGCCGCGCTGGCGTTGCCGCAACTCGCATCGGCCGCGGGTAAGCCGGACGAGATTAAGGAACTGCAGCGGGACGTCGCCGTTCTGCAGGACCTGGTCAACCAATTGAAACTGACGCAGGATAAAAAGTTCGCCGATCTGATCACCGCCACGCAGCAGACGGCGGAGTCCGCCAGCCGCGCCAATGCCGCCATCGACGCCATTCGGGCCAGCCTGCAGCAGAGCCTGCGCACGCAGGAAGAGAAGGTGGTCGCGCCCGTCGTGGGCCTGTCCACGCGCATGGATAACGTCACCACGGAACTTCACAACACCGAGCAGAACCTCACCGACCTGTCGAGCCAGCTCACCAAGATCCTGGCCATGCTGGACGACATGAACAAGGCCATCAAAGTGATCCAGATGCCGCCGCCTCCCGCTCCGGATGCCGGTGCCGCCGCCACGCCGCAACCCGGCGGCGGACCCGCCTCCGCCGCGCCCGGTGGGCAGCCGCTGCCGGCGGCCAACCCCGGCCCGCCACCCATGTCCTCCAAGGACATGTACGACAACGCCCTGCGGGATTACCAGGGCGGCAACTACGACATGGCGCTCACCGAATTCGCCGACTACCTGAAGTACTTCGAGAAGGGCGCCTACGCCTCCAACGCGCAGTTCTACATCGGCTGGGTGCATTACGCCAAGAAAGACTTCGCCGCCGCCAAGGACGATTTCGATACCGTGCTGGAGAAGTACCCGGAGACGGCCAACAAGAACGCGGACGCCCGTTATTACAAGGGAATGAGCCTTCTAGGCCTTGGCAAGAAGACCGAAGCCGGCGCTGAGTTTCGCGACCTCATCCTCCATCATCGCAACGATCCGCTCGCCTCCCAAGCGTGCCACCAGTTGGATTCGCTGGGCATGCATTGCCCGCCGGCGCCCGCGCCGCCCGCATCCAAGAAGGGCTCCGGCAAAAAGTAGCCGCCCGTGGAACCCGAAGCCATGCCGCCCATTGCCACCCGCGAAGACCTCGTTCGCCGCATCGGCTTGGCCATGCTGCGGCCCGACCTGACCGCCGAGCGGGTTGCCGCCGGGCTGGACCTGGCAAAACGCCGCGGCTTTGCATGCGCCTGCGTGCGGCCTTCGGATGTGGATGTGGCCGTGCGCCTGCTGGACGGCAGCTCCGTGACGCCTGCGAGCGTCGTGAGCTTCCCCCACGGAACCCAGACCACCGCCGCCAAGCTCTATGAAGCGCGCGACCTGCTGCGGCGCGGCGCCCGCGAGTTGGGCGCCGTGGTGGCCATCCCCAACCTGCTGTCCCGCGAGTTTCAGTACGTCGAAATCGAACTGGCCCAGTTGGCGGAGGCGTGCCACAACGAAGGAGCGCGGCTGACCGCCATCCTCGAGATCGGCTACCTCAGCGACGAACTTCGGATCATCGCCTGCCGCGCGGCCGAGCACGCCCAGGTGGATTGCGTTGCCACATCCACCGGTTTCGCGCCCTCCGGGTACACCCTGACCGGCGCCAAGTTGCTGCGCCAGTACCTGCCGGAGGGGATTGGCGTGGAAGCCGCCGGCGGGATTCGCACCCTCGACCAGGCCCTCGAAGCCCTCCAGGCAGGCTGCGCCCGCGTGGCCACGGGTAACGCCGGCGCCATCCTGGACGAATGGCAAGCCCGCCCGGATGTGCGGAAGCCCACCGAAACCGTCTGAGCGGGCGGCCCGCGGCCCCACTCCCCAAATGGGAGGCGTCCCGCCTGTGGTATTCTGGGGTGTCTTAACCCAGATGGCGCAAAACCGCTCTCTCCCGCGCATCTGTATCGCGCTGGGCCTACCGGACGTAGCATCCCTGATCGACCACGCTCGCCGGGAAGCCGAGGCGGGTGAGGTCTTTCTGGAATTCCGTCTGGACTTCCTCCCCAGCCCCCGCGAGGGCGCCGAAGCCATCCGCGGCTTCCTCGATCAGTTCCCCGATTGCATTCTGCTGGCCACCTGCCGCCGCCATCAGAACCACGGCAAGTTCAACGGCAGCATCGAGGAGCAACTGGCCATTCTGGACGTGGCCGTGCGCAACGGCGCCTCGGCCATCGACGTGGAGATTGAAACCGCCGAAACCGCCCAGGAGCGCCTGCACCAGTTCCGCGGGCGGGCCTACGTGATCGTTTCGTATCACAATTTCGAGGCCACGCCGCCGCTCGATTCGGTGGTGGCCCGCATGCTGCGCGTGCCCGCGGATTCGTACAAGATTGTCACCACGGCGCGCAAGCCCTCCGACAATCTGCGCGTGTTGGCGGCCGCCCGCGCGCTGCCCAAGCAAAGCCTCGTGGTGCTGGCCATGGGCGAACTGGGCTTCCCCACGCGCGTGCTCTCGCCGGTGTTCGGCGGCCTATACACCTACGCCACGCCGATGCAGGTGGAAGGCACCGCCGCCGGGCAGGTTTCCGCGCGCTCGCTGCGCCATCTCTACCGGGTGGAGAAGCTGGCCAAATCGGCCAAAGTCTACGGCGTGATCGCCGATCCCATCCGCCATTCCATTTCGCCCGCCGTGCACAACCGCGCGTTTCAATCGCGGCGGGTGGACGCCGTCTACCTGCCGTTTCTGGTGTCGCCCATCTACTTGCGGGATTTCTTCTCGCTGGCGGACCGCCTGCCGCTGGCGGGCTTCAGCGTAACCATTCCGCACAAGCAGAAGGTGATTCGCTACCTGGACGTGGTGGACCCGCTGGCCAAGCGCATCGGCGCCGTCAATACGGTGTGGCGCAAGGCCGGCAAGTGGCGCGGCACGAATACCGACGCGGCCGGCGTCACGGAGCCGCTCTCTCGGCTGCTGCGGCTGGCGAACTCCACCGTGCTGATCGTGGGCAACGGCGGGGCGGCGCGCGGGGCGGCTTTCGCCCTGGCCGACGCGGGGGCGAAGATCACCCTGGTGGGCCGCAATCTGGACCGTGTGCGCGCGCTCGCCAAAGTCTGCGACGCCGAAGGACTACTGCGCGAACAACTGGCCGGCAGGCATTTCGACGCCGTGGTGCACGCCACGCCGCTGGGCATGTTCCCGCGCGTGGACGAATGCTTCTTTAACGGCAGCATCCCCGCCGACGTGGTCTTTGACATGGTCTACAATCCCTTCGAGACCGTGTTGATCCGCAAGGCCCGGGAGCAGGGGAAGACGGTCGTGCCGGGACTGGAGATGTTCATCGAGCAGGCGGCGAAGCAGTTCGAAATCTGGACCGGCCAGCCGGCCCCGCGGCCCGCCATGGTGAAGGCCGCCCTGGAAGCCCTCGAACAGGCCCAGAATCATACGCTCAACCACACCAATAACCAGACCATGCAAACTCACAAGTGAGGGCGCTCTTATGAAACTTACGCGGCGCGACTTCGCAAACGTTCTGGCGCCCGCCGCGGCGCTGGCCGCAACTCCCGCCGCCGCCCAGCAAGCCGCCCCGCCCAATCCACCGGCCCCCGGCGACGCCCTGCTGGAGGCCGCCCGCGCCCGCACCAAGGCCAACGGGGCCATTCTGGCCCAACAGGACATCCCCATGGACACCGAGCCGGCGTTCCAGTTCAAGGCGTGAGGCGCTATGGCGGCCATTCCCAATGACGTTTTCTTCGCGACCGTCGCCGAACTGAACGCGCGCCTGGTGGCCCGTGAGTTCTCAGCCGAGGAATTGGTCCGCGCCTTTTCCGCGCGTCTGGAGCACCTGGGCCCGCAGTACAACGCGCTGGCACTGGCGTTGTCGCAGCAGGCGCGCAGGCAAGCCGCGGCCGTCGACAAGGATCTCAAGATCCGCCGCCTGCGCGGGCCGCTGCAAGGCATCCCCTACGGCGTCGAGGACCTATTGAGCGTGGCCAACCACGCGACCACCTGGGGCGCCAAACCGTATCAGAACCAGGCGTTCGATTACGATGCCACGGTCATCGAGAAACTCAGCTCCGCGGGCGCCGTGCTCACCGGCAAGCTGGCCATGGTGGAACTCGCCGGGGGTGGGGGTTACCGGTCCACGTCGGCGTCGTTGTTCGGCCCCGGTCTGAACCCCTGGGACCGCGCGCGCTGGTCGGGTGGATCGGCGAGCGGTCCGGCCGCAGCCGTGGCCGCGGGCCTGGTAACCTTCGCCATCGGGATGGAGACTTCGGGCTCGATCATAACTCCAGCCAGTTACTGCGGAGTAACTGCCCTGCGCCCCACTTACGGCCTGGTGGGCCGCCACGGCGCCATGCCGCTCTCCTGGACGCTCGACAAACTGGGCCCGTTCGCGCGCTCGGCCGAGGATTGCGGCCACATCCTGCACGCCATCTCCGGCGGCGGCGCCAAGGACGCCGGCTCGGCGGGCAAGAGCTTCTACTACGCGCCGCAATACGCGCGCCCGCTGACGCAACTCAAGGCCGGCTTCGCCCCCATCGATTTCGCCGACCGCGCCGACCCCGCCGCGCGCCCCGCCTTCCAGGCCGCGCTTACCGCCCTGCGCGAGACCGGCGTGCAGCTTGTCGAAACCAGGCTGCCGCGGTTTCCGTACGGCGCCGTGCTGGCGTCCATTCTGCGGGCCGAGGAGGCCAGCGCCTTCGAGCCGCTGATCGCCAGCGCGAAATTGTACGACCTGGCCGACCCCGCGCAGATCGCCGGTCTGCGCGCCGCGCTCGATATCCCCGCGCGCGATTACCTGAAGGCCATGCGCATCCGCCGCCTCATTCAGGAGGCGTACGCCAAGCTGTTCGCCGGGGTGGACCTGCTGGTGACGTACGGCCGCTCCGGCCCCGCGCCGATGGTGGACCACCCGGTAGGCACCGTCGCCGACGCCGCCGCGACTGAAGCCGCTGATCCCGGGTTCGGCGGCATCATCCAAGCCGGCAACCTGGCCGGCCTGCCCGCGCTGGTGCTGCCCTGCGGCTTCGCCGGCAATCTGCCAGTGGCGCTGCAACTGGTGGCCGCGCCGTTCGCCGAGAACACGCTGCTGGCGGTGGGCAAGGAGTTCCAGACGCGCACGGATTGGCATAGGAGAAGGCCGGCGGGCGTGTAGGGGATTCTGCGAAAGCTATCCTCCCCAATTCGGCGCTGGGTAGGCGCTCTGTTCCGTTTGGGCGCACGTGTTCTGTGGGCTTGAGTTATGGCCGGGGTGCCACGACTTATCCCATAAATCGCACGAGAAACCAACTGGGTTGTCTCCGTGTTGCCGAACTCGACCTGAATCCCGCCTTACGCTTGACCCCTGCTGCGGCAGGAGGCGGTGTACAATACCAAGTGGACTCACGGGGCCACAAGGACTGGCAACATGGCACCATCGACCCTCGCGCAGTGGTTTGGAGCTGTCGGAACGATCGCCACGGTCATCTTGGCTCTTTCAAGAGACTCAATCCGCGATTGGCTGCACAAGCCTCGCCTCGACGGAAAGTGCAAAAATGAGGTCCTCTGGACCGTCCGAACGCGGCTTGATGTGAATGACGGTCGCGGAGCTGTTCTGTGGACAGGCGACTGTTACTGGGTGCGCGTCCAGGTCGAGAACTCGGGGAAGACCAGAGCTGAGAAGGTGCAAGTATATGCGTCGAGACTCGCCAGGTGGGGTGACGACAACAAGTTTGCGGATATTACGACGTTTCTGCCTCTTAACATGAGATGGTCGAATAGCCCGCCCGGCGGCACCGCGACGATACTCGACGGGATCTCACCAGAGATGGGGGCATTCTGTGATATTGTTTCCCCATGCGACCCGGCGAACCCCACCAGCGTAAACCACAGGGCACACGCCCGAACACAACAGTTGGTCAACTGCGACTTGAGGTCGAACCCTTCTATGGCTCACACCTCCTGGCTCCTGGAAGATACAGACTGACATTGAGAATTGCCGCAGCGAACGTCAAACCGATTGACAAGGTCCTTGAATTCGAACACACCGGCGCTTGGCTACAGGACGATGCTGTAATGCGGCATGACTGCTTAAGAGTCTCGCTGGCGTGAACTCAGCGTAGCTGGGCGCCCAGGCGGGAGCGCGCCATGGATCGACCGTTGGTCCCGGAGGGCCGCCGTCTTCGCAGGCCCGGCCTAAGGTGGTCCGGGCCAGGGGAAGGCCAACGGCCGGTCCTCGCGGACAGCGGTCTATCTGTCGATAGTTCGCTGAGTCGGATGGCGCTCTTCTAACCGGCCCGTCTGGGTAGTCGATTAGCCGGCCCCACGCCGGTATACAATGGCTCCAGGGGACACGAGATGCCCGCTACCCACTCATCGCTGTTTGATCGCATCACCATCGATTCCGATGTTCGGTTCGGGAAGCCGTGCATTCGCGGACACCGGATCACCGTTCAGGAGATCCTTGAGTGGTTGTCGGGCGGGGCCTCCCAGCAGCAGATCCTGGACGATTATCCTCAGCTCGAACCGGATGACTTCCTCGCCGTGTACGCCTACGCTGCCGAGTTGGCGGGGCGCAAGGCATCCGGAGGGTGAAGCTCCTCTTTGACGAAAGCCTGTCGCCGAAGTTGATCCTGTTGTTGGGCGACCTGTTCCCCGAGTCGGAGAGCGCACTTCAAAACGGGCTCGCAGGCGCCGGTGATCGCAGAATCCTTGAGTACGCAGCAGCTCACGAGTTCATCCTGGTTACGACGGATAGCGATTTCGAAGGCTTGTCGAGGCAGATCCCAGGGGCCAAAATTGTCATCCTTCATTCCTGCGATTACCCGGCTGGGGTTGCGGCAGAAGTGCTCCGGCGCAATGCAATCCGTATCGCTGGGTTGCCGGGCTCCCAGGAATGCTTGATCGTTCTCGACCGGTAGATCCCCGCCGCACGAGCTCACGCCATACAGCTATTCCCCCATGTCCCTCATAGCCTCATTAAGTTCCTCGGAAAACTGCCTCGTATTTCCCGCTCTCGGCGGCGAAGCGCAGCCCCTTGACCCTCTCGACGCAGATCTCCGTCACCGCTGGTTGCGTCTTCAGGATCGCCATCACCTCTGCGATGAATTCCGCCAGCGGGATGGCGCGTGGATCGGCGGCTCCGTCCATCAGGTGCGTGGCAACATACGGCGGGATCAGTTCCAGCACCTCCGTCGCGGTCCCCTGAAGCTGGAAGCGCAGCGACTGCGTGTACGAATGCAGCGCGGCCTTGGTGGCGCAGTAAGTCGGCGTCGGCGCCAGCGGCACGAACGCCAGGCCCGAGGAGACGTTCATGATGGCGGAATAGGACTGCTTCCGCAGCAGCGGCAGCAGCGCCGCGGTGAGGCGGATGGGGCCCAGCAGATTCGTCGCGACGATCGATTCCGCGCCGGCCAGATCCCCCTGGGGCTCGCGGAGTTTCTCCACCCGCATGATGCCCGAGTTATTGATGAGCGCGTTCAGCGCCGGGTAGCGCGCCTCCAGTTCGGCGGCCACGGCGCGGATGCTGGCAGGGTCCTCGACGTCGAGCGGCACGGACGCCATGCCCGGATTTGCGGCGGTGGTCTCATCGAGCGCCTGCTTGCGGCGCCCGGCAATGATGACCCGGTTTCCCAGGGCGTGGAACGCCTCCGCCAGTCCGCGGCCGATGCCGGAGCCGCCGCCCGTAATCAATATCGTGTTTTGCGTGGTTCTCATAGGGTGAATCCCGTTTCACCCCATAGGATACTGCGGCTCAGCCGAAGATGCGGCGATCTCGCCCGCTGATGGCCCCTTCTTCGCGGATTTTCCGCCATTCACCATGAAGGCCAGGGAACCAAATATGAATGACGCCGGTTTGATCGCGGTCTTGCTGATTGTCAGGGCCAGCACTTCCTTGCTTCCCGGGTTACGCCGCTGGAGCGGACGCCGGATTCTCGCCCGCCGCCTGAGGCGTTCGCTGCGCCGGGCAGTTCGTCGCGAATTGGCAGTGGGCCCGGCTGCCCATCCCTGCCACCCTGCGCTCAGGATCGCCGCCCACCCACAGCGGCCGCCCCTGGCCCAAACCCGAATTGCCGCCTGAATAGCGGTCCGCCGTCTTACCGCGCATCTCCGCGCGCCCCTGCGCCGCCACCCATGCTACCCTGTCCTTCGGAGCCCTATGTCCCTCACCCGCGAAAAAGCCCAGCTTATGAGCGCCTCCGAAATCGACCGCACCCTGGTCCGGCTGGCGCATGAGATCCTCGAGAAAACCAAGGACCTCGACAAGCTCGCCTTCATCGGTATCCGCCGCCGCGGCGTGCCGCTGGCGCAGCGCCTGGCCAAGAAGATCGAGTCGCTCGAAAACCGCCAGATGCCCGTCGGCATCCTCGATATCAACCTCTACCGCGACGATCTCAGCACGGTCGGCGTCAAGCCGGTCGTCAACGCCACCGATATCCAGTTCAACGTCGAAGGCAAGGACATCATCCTGGTGGACGACGTGCTCTACACCGGCCGCACCATCCGCGCCGCGCTCGACGCCCTCTTCGATCACGGCCGCCCGGCGCGCGTTCAACTCCTGGTGCTGATCGACCGCGGCCATCGCGAATTGCCCATCGAGGCCCGCTTCGTGGGCCGGGTGGTGCAGACCAGCGATATCGAAATCATCGAAGTGAAGTTCCAGGAGATCGACGGCGTCGAGAAGGTGCTCCTGGTGGAGAAGGCCGAAAACGCCGGGAATTGAGGCCAGCATGCCCGCCGGACTACTAGGTATCGAGGAACTCGGCCGCGCCGAAATCGAAGCGCTCCTGGCGCGCGCCAAGGATTTCCAGCCCATGCAGAGCCAGTCGCGCAAGAAGCTCGACACCCTGCGCGGCTACATGATCGTCAACCTCTTTTACGAGGCCTCCACGCGCACGCGCACCAGCTTCGAAATCGCCGCCAAACGCCTGGGCGCCGACGCCGTTTCCATCACCGCGTCGGGATCGAGCGTCAGCAAGGGCGAGTCGCTGGTGGATACGCTGAACACGCTCGCGGCCATGCGGCCCGACGCCATTGTGATGCGCCACGCGGCCTCCGGCGCGCCGCATTTTCTGGCGCGGCACTTGCCCACGCCCATCATCAACGCGGGCGACGGCACGCATGAGCACCCCACCCAGGCGCTGCTGGACGCGCGCACTATTCTGGACCACCGCCCGTCGCTCGAAGGCCTGCGGGTGGCCATCATCGGCGACATCGCCCACAGCCGCGTGGCGCGCTCCAACGTTCATCTGCTGGCAAAGTTCGGCGCCCATATCGTGCTCTGCGGCCCAGCCTCGCTGCTGCCCGTGGAACTGGCGCAACTCGCCCCCGGCGTGCAGCTCACCAACGACATCCGCGAAGCCATCGCCGACGCCGACGTGGTCATGATGCTGCGCGTGCAACTCGAGCGCCAGCACGAGGCCAGCTTCCCGGCGAGCGAGTATTTCCGCTTCTACGGGCTGCGGCTGGAGCATCTCGACCTGGCCAAGCCGGACGCCATCGTCATGCACCCCGGCCCCATCAACCGCGGCCGCGAGCTATCCAGCGAGGTGGCCGACTTCCAGCGCTCGGTAATCCTCAACCAGGTGGAAAACGGCATCGCCGTGCGCATGGCCGTCCTCGAAAAGGTGATCGGGTAAGTCATGTCCATCGTCATCAAAAACGGGCGCGTCATCGACCCGGCATCCCAAACCGACCGTGTGGCCGACGTGTTGATCGTGGACGGTAAGGTCGCCGGCGTCGCACCCAATCTCTCCTCGCCCGGCGCGCGTATCGTGGACGCCACCGGCCTCATCGTGGCCCCGGGCTTCATCGACATGCACGTGCACCTGCGCGAGCCCGGGTTCGAACACGCCGAAACCATCGAGAGCGGCTCGCGCGCGGCCGCGGCGGGAGGTTACACCTCCGTCTGCTGCATGCCCAATACCAAGCCGGTCAACGACAGCGCCACCGTCACCAGCTACATCGTGGAGCGCGCGCGCCGCAAGGCCATCGTCAACGTGTTTCCCATCGGCGCCATCACCAAGGGCAGCGCGGGCGATGAACTGGCAGCCATCGGCGCCATGAAAGCGGCCGGGGCCGTGGCTATTTCGGACGACGGCCAGCCGGTGATGAACTCGCGCGTGATGCGCCGCGCCATGGAGTTCGCGCGCTCTTACAACCTGCCCGTCATCGACCATTGCGAGGACCTCAACCTCTCCGCCGGCGGCGATATGCACGAGGGCGCGAAAAGCGTCCGCTGGGGATTGCGCGGCATTCCCGCCGCCAGCGAGGACATCATGGTGGCCCGCGACCTTCTGCTGGCCGAACTGACCGGCGCGCGTTTCCACGTGGCCCACATCTCCACGCGCAACGCCGTGGCCATGGTGGAGCACGCGCGGCGCAACGGCATCGCAGCAACCTGCGAAGCCACGCCGCACCACTTCGCGCTGTCCGACGAGGATATGGCCGCGTACGACAGCAGTTTCAAAATGAAGCCGCCGCTGCGCTCCTGCGGCGACCGCGCGGCCGTGCTGGATGGCATTGCGCGCGGCGCAGTGACCGCGATCGCCACCGATCACGCGCCCCACGCCGGCAGCGAGAAGATGCAGGAGTTCGAGCGCTGCCCCTTCGGCATCATCGGCCTGGAGACCGCCCTGGCGCTGGCCATTGAGGAGTTGGTGCGTCCCGGTCGCATCGCGCTCAGCCGCATGATCGAGATGTTCACCACGGGTCCCGAGTCGGTGATGCGCCTCGGCCGCGGCACGTTGGCGCCGGGCGCTGTGGGCGACGTGACCGTGTTCAGCACCGAGTTGGAATGGAAGTACGACGTGAACCAATCGTTCTCCGGGAGCCGTAACTCGCCGTTCGACGGCCGCACGTTTCGTGGTGGCCCGGTTGCTACTGTGGTGAATGGTGAGGTGGTCTGGAGCAGGGAGTAGGCGGCGCCCCCCACGGAGACGATTGTGGTGGATTCCTGCGACCGGACTCCCACCCCCAATTGATCAGCAGCACTTGGCCCGCGTGTACTTCCGCCGCAGCCGCTCGTCCGAAAAGCGCCGCCATTCCTCGGCGGAAGGCTGGCGGTCGTGGGCCTTCAAATGGCGCGCGTAGGCGGCCTCGTCGGCCAATTCCCGGAGCAGGCCCATCACCAGTTCGCCGATCCGGCGCCAGCGTTTCATAACTCCTCCGCTTGCAGCCGCGTTTCCACGAACGGCGCTTCGCAAAGCGTGGCCGGGCGGGCGCGGCGCAGTATCCCGGTCCAGGCGCGCAGCGAGTCCACCAGAATGGCCGCCACCAGCGCCAGTAGCGTTGCGCACAACACCGCGTCCAGCCGCGCGTTGAAAATCAGAGTGCGCGTGACCGAGGCATCCGCTACCGTGCCCTCCCGCAAGGCCGCCGAAAGCTTCCCGGCCTGCGCCCAGAAACCGATGGCCGGCACGCCGCTGAAGATCTTCTGCACGCCCGCGGTGAACGTCACGGAGACCAGCCACGCCAGCGGTACGCAGGTGATCCATACATATTTGAGGCCGTGCGTTTTGAGCAGAATTGTAGTGGCCAGGCACAGCGCGATGGCCGCCAGTAACTGGTTGGCGATGCCGAATAGCGGCCACAGCGAATTGATGCCTCCCAGCGGATCGCGCACGCCCTGCACCAGAAAATATCCCCACGCCGATACGATCAGGCCGCTGGTCAGGATCACGCCCGGCATCCAACTCGTCCGCCCCAGCGGCTTCCACGCGTGGCCCAGCAGGTCCTGCAGCATGAAGCGCCCCACCCGCGTGCCGGCATCGATGATCGTAAGAATAAAAAGCGCCTCGAACATGATGGCGAAGTGATACCAGAAGCCCAGCAGCGCCCTGCCGCCGCCAGTGCGCGCGAAAATGTGCGCCATGCCCAGCGCCAGCGACGGCGCGCCGCCGGTGCGAGAGAACAGGCTGCGCTCGCCCACATCGCGCGCCAGCGCAGCCATATCCGCCACGCTAACCGGAAAGCCCCAACCGCTGACGGTGGCCACCGCCGCCGCGGGCGCGGCCCCCACCACGCCCGCCGGAGAGTTCACCGCGAAGTAGACCCCCGGCTGCAGCGAGCAGGCCGCAATCATGGCCATCAGGGCGACCGAACCCTCCAGCAGCATGGAACCGTAGCCCACCGGCCGGGCGTGCGTTTCGTTCGCAATCATCTTGGGCGTGGTGCCGGAAGCGATCAGAGAATGAAAGCCCGACATCGCGCCGCAGGCGATGGTGATGAAGCAGAAGGGGAAGATCTTGCCGGCGAAAATCGGGCCCGTGCCATCGGTGAACCGCGTGAAGGCCGGAAGCTGCAACTCCGGCCGCACCAGCAGCACGCCAACCGCCAGCATCGTCACCACGCCCAACTTCACGAACGTGCTGAGATAGTCGCGCGGCGCCAGCAGCAGCCACACCGGCAAGGCGCTGGCGAAAAAACCGTAGACGACGATTGCGAGCGCCAGGGCCATCCCGCTGAGCGTAAACCACGGCGCCAGCGTTGCCGATTCCGCCACCGACTGCCCCGCGAAAATGGCCGTGGCCACCAGCACGAATCCGATCACCGAACACTCCAGCACCTTGCCCGGCCGCCAGTAGCGCAGGTACAGTCCCATGAAAATGGCAATGGGCATGGTGGCGGCGATGGTGAACGCGCCCCAGGGGCTGCCGCGCAGTGCATTGACCACCACCAGCGCCATCACCGCCAGCATGATCACCATGATCAGCAGCACCGTCACCAGCGCGGCGAACCCGCCCAGCTTGCCGATTTCCTCGCGCGCCATCTGCCCCAGCGACTTTCCGTCGCGCCGCATGGAGGCGAACAGAATGATGAAATCCTGCACCGCGCCGCCCAGTGCCGCGCCGATCACGATCCACAGCGTGCCCGGCAGATAGCCGAACTGCGCCGCGAGCACCGGCCCCACCAGCGGTCCCGGCCCGGCGATGGCGGCGAAGTGATGGCCGAACACGATCCACTTATTGGTCGGTTCGTAATCGTGCCCATTGCGCAGCCGCTCAGCCGGAGTAGCCCGCCGTTCGTCCAACACCAGCACGCGCGTGGCCAGCCATTTCCCGTAGAAGCGATAAGCCGTGGCGTAAGTGCAAGCCGCCGCCAGCACCAGCCAGATACTATTGATATGCTCCCCGCGATACAGCGCCACGCCGCCCAGGCACACAGCCGCGGTGATGGCGATGGCAATCCACAAGAGCTGGCGTAAGAGCTTCAAGCGCGGGCCACCAACGATTATACGGCCCGGCTGCGCATCAGCGCGGTGGCCGCCGCCGCCAGCATCGCCGCCAGCCCCGCCAGTCCCCACACCGACAGGGCAGGCACGAATGCCGCCGTGCTTACCCGCCCGAGGTCCGCCACGTTTCCCTGCACGAACCACATGTTCCCATCCGGCCCCGGCGCGATCCCGAACGGCTGGCTATTGGCAATGGGAACGTTGAATTCCGTGACCGCTCCCGCCGGAGTGATACGTCCGATCTTGTTGGCGTTCGTCTCCGTGAACCAGAGTGCGCCATCCGGCCCGGCGGTAATGATCTGGGGCAGGCTGGGAGAAGTTGGAAGCGGGAAATCCGTGATGACGCCCGCGCCGGTTATGCGCCCGATCTTGTCCGGCGCGGCAGTGGTGGAGGGTTCGACGAACCACACCGCGCCATCCGGTCCGGCCGTGATTCCCCAGGGAGTGGTGCCGGGCTTGACCGGGAACGAAGTGAATACGCCGCCCGTGGTCATCCGGCCAATCGAGACGAAGGCAGAATCCGTAAACCACAGCGCGCCGTCCGGCCCCGCGGTTATGAAAACCGGCGCAATCGCCCCCGTGCCGAATTCCGAAATCACTCCGCCGGTAGTAATCCGCCCAAGCTGGCCCGCGGCCCGTTCGCAGAACCAAAGGGCGCCGTCCGGGCCCGCCGCGATCCCAAGCGGCGCGCTTGCCGCGGTGGGCACGCCGAACTCGGTGACCACTCCGGCAGTCGTAATGCGGCCGACCTTATTGCCGGCGTACTCCGTGAACCACATCTTGCCATCCGCACCGGCGGCAATCCCAAGAGGCTGACTGCCGGTTGTAACTGGAAACTCGGTGACCACCCCGGCCGTCGTTACTCGCCCGATCTTAGAGGCCGCCGGTTCGGTATACCAGAGGGCGCCGTCCGGCCCTGGCGCGATCACAGCACCGGAATTTGGGACGGGGAATTCCGTGACCGACTGTGCGAACGCCGCTGCAACGGGCAAAAACGCTCCAGCAACCCACACCAACGCTCGATAGTTAGTCACCCAGGCCCCTCCTTGTGTTACCGCGCCGCCTGCCTAATGCGTCAAGTCGTAAGTGAAATAGTTCATCGCGATCTTATACGCCAGCGTTGCCCACTTCTCCGGATACCGCGGATCGTCGGACCACTCCCACGCATCTCCCAGATCCATGTTATGGCAGATCGCCACCATCACCCGCCCTTTGTCGTCGTAGATCGCGCGCCAGTGCTCCGGCTTGCCGGTCGGGCCCTTTTCGTACGTAAGTCCAGTGTGAGTCCATTGCCAGCCGGGCACCTGGAACCGCTCGTCCAGATCGTAAATTACGTGGAAGATCGGGTCGCTGTTGGCCAAGTCCACGATTTGCCGGTCCGGGAACACCTTCCTCATGCTCGCCATAAAGACTTCCCACTCGTTCATGCCCCGGTACTCTTCCGAGCCGTGAAAATCGTCCACCATCAGGAACCCTCCGCGCAGCAGAAACTCGCGCAGTTGCGCAGCCTGATCGTCCGGCAGATACCAGTGCCCCACCTCGACCGCGTACAGCATCGGCCAGTTGAACGCGTCGCCGGTGGAGTCGAGATCCACTACCTGCTCCACCGACCGCGTGTCGATCCGCGTCAGCCGCCGCACGCCTTCGAGCAGGTGCCGGTCCGAGCGCGGATAATCCATCGTCCAGTTCAGATTGGAGCGGAAGCCCCGATTGAGGCCGGGACACTTGAGCCGCGCCCGCGTCCATTCGTGCTTATCCAAATAATCGGACGGCAGCGGAAAATTCTCGTACTCGAATGCCTCGTATTCGCGAAAGGGTTTCTGGGCGCGCAATACGCGCCAAGTGCCGAGGCCGGCTACAACTACGAGGAGCAGCGATAGGACCCGCATCTTAATGCACCGAAAACGAGCGTTCGATTGTGGACCAGTATACCCCAACTCGCGGCGGAGTTCCGGCCGTGGCGCACGCTCGCGGTCCAAACCCGCATCCACTGGGGGGCATTCGCCAGGCGCGTAGTACTCATTTGGATATCACATCTTGACAGTCAAGATGAAGAGCGGCTATCCTGAACCATACCGTCCCTTGGAGAAACGATGGACGAATCGAACACGGACGTGATCCAGGGTACCCTGGACTTGCTCATTCTAAAGACGCTAAGCCTGGAACCCCTGCACGGCTTCGGCATCGCCCGCCGCATCGAACAGGTGTCCCGCGGCGTTTTCAAAGTCAATCCCGGGTCGCTTCTCACGGCGTTTCAGCGCCTGGAGCGCGTGGGGTGGCTCGATTCCGAGTGGCGCCAGACGGATAACTCGCGCCGGGCGAAGTTCTACTCGCTCACTCGCGCGGGACGAAAGCGGCTCGATGTCGAAACGGCAAGCTGGAACCGGCGGGCATCCGCGATCGCCCGCGTGTTGAAGGCGGAGGCGTAAGCCGTGTCCCTCTGGCGCCAGTTCGTCCGCGGCGTTCGGGTGCTCGGAAACCGCGGCGCCGCGGACCGGGAAATTGCCGACGAGGTGAGCCACTACCTGGAAGAGGCGATGGCCGCGCTGGTCTCCAGTGGGCTCGCCCCCGAGGAGGCGCGGCGCGCCGCGCGCCTGGAAATGGGTAGCGCGACCGTCCTTCAGGAACAAGTACGTAGCTACGGGTGGGAGAATATGATCGATAATCTATCCGCCGACTTGCGTCATGCCTTTCGCCGGCTGGCCGGAAATCCAGGCTTCACCGCCGTCGCTCTGCTTACGCTGGTGCTCGGCATCGGCGCATCTACGGCGATCTTTTCAATCGTCGACGCCGTCCTGCTGCGCGCGCTTCCTTATCCGCATCCGCAGAGAATCGTGCGCGTTTGGGAACAGGCTCCCGACGGCCACCGGATGAATTTGTCGGACCCCAATTTCGACGACCTTCGCACCGGGAACGGCACCTTCGCGAGCCTGGCGGTATACGGCTATGGGCTGTCGTCCGTTGCCGGCGGCGGCGAGCCGGTGCGGGTCAACATAGCGGCGGTCTCCAGCGCATTCTTTGAAGCCCTGGGTACCGCGCCTTTTCGTGGCCGGGGCTTTGCGCCCGAGGAGCAACGCCTGGACGGCGCGCCCGCGGCGATCGTCAGCTATTCCTACTGGCGGCAGTATCTGGCTGGCGCAACGGATTTATCCAAATTCCAATTGAAGATGGAAGGCGCGGTCTATCCCGTTGTCGGAGTGATGCCGGAAGGCTTCAATTTTCCGGCGGGCACCGCCGCGTGGATTCCGCGCGAGCTCTACCCGGAGATCCCCAGCCGCTCGGCGCACAACTGGCGAGGTCTGGGCCGCCTGCGCGATGGCGTAACCGTGGCCCAGGCGCGCGCCAACCTCTCCATGATCGCGCGCCGCATCAAAGACCAGTACGGAAAGCAGGTCGATCTCAGCGCCGTTGCGGTGGTGCCTCTTGCCGACGCGCTGGTGGGGGACGTGCGAACCGCGCTGCTGACGCTTCTGGCGGCCGTCGGCCTACTGCTCCTGATCGCCTGCGCCAATGTGACCGCCCTGCTTCTGGCGCGCAACTCCGCCCGCCGCAGAGAACTGGCTGTGCGGGCGGCGCTCGGCGCCGGGCGCGCCCGTCTCGTGCAGCAGTTCCTGGCCGAGTCGTTTTCCCTTTCTCTGGCCGGCGGCCTGCTGGGCGTCCTGATGGCCGCTTGGGCCGTGCGCGTGCTTCCGGCCATCCTTCCGTCGAACCTGCCCCGCCAGCAGGACGTCGCCATCGACGCGCCGATCCTGCTCTTCGCCCTGGCCGTAACCGTGGCGGTCGCCGTTTCGCTGGGCCTGTTCACAGCCTGGCGTGCCGGCCGGGGAGATTTGCGCGAAGCCCTGGCTTCGGGAGCCCGCGGCAGCAGCGGCACTGGCGCCAGCCAGCGTTTTCGCCGCTTCCTGGTGACCGGCGAAATTGCCGCCACCCTGGTGATCCTGATCGGCGCCTGCCTTCTGGGCCGCAGCTTCCTGCGGCTGATCTCCACCGACGCCGGATTCAGCCAGCGGAACCTGATCACCGTGGAGTTCTCGCTTCCAACTCCGCCACCGCAAGCGGGAACGGACAGGACAGCCAAGTTGCGCCAGATCCATCTAGTGGACGATATCCTGGCCCGGCTGGGCGCAATTCCCGGCGCGGGTCCCGCCGGTTTGGCCGGCGCAATGCCAGTCGCGGCCGGAGACGATCTCGCCGATGGAACTTTCCTGATACTCCATGGCCGCAACCCGCCCGCCGATTTCAACGAGTTCGGACTCATGGCGCAAGATGCTTCCCAGACCGGACACGCCGCCTACTGCGCCGCGGGCGAAGCCTACTTCCGCGTCCTGGGCATTCCGCTCATCCGCGGCCGGATGTTCGATGAATCGGACGATTGGAGCTCGCCGCACGTCGCCGTGATCGGCGAATCGCTCGCCCGCCAGCGCTGGCCCAACGCCGACCCCATCGGCCAGACCATCGAGTTCGGCAACATGGATGGCGACCTGCGGCCGCTCACCATCGTCGGCATCGTTGGGGACGTACGGGCGCGCGGGCTGGATTCGCCGCCCAGCCCCATCGTGTACACCAATTACCGCCAGCGCGGATTGGCGGAGAATTTCTCGCCTACCATCGTGATGCGCAGCGCCCTGCCACCCGGAGCGGTCGCTGCCGCCGCGCGCCGCATTTTCCGCGAGCTCGCTCCCGATGTACCCGTCAAGGTCTCTACCTTCGCCCAGGAAATGGGAGGCTGGCTGGCGGCCCGCCGGTTCCTGCTTCTCCTCGTAGGATTGTTCGCTGCAGCCGCATTGGCTCTCGCCGCCATCGGCATCTACGGAGTGGTGGCATTCTCCGTTGCCCGCCGCACCCAGGAGATCGGCATTCGCATGGCGATGGGCGCGCAGCGAAATCACGTGCTGCGGCTGGTGATGGGCGAGGGCGCCCGGCTGGCGGCCACCGGCGTGGGCGTCGGCATTGCCGCTTCGCTCGCCGTTACGCGGCTTTTGTCCAGCCTGCTTTATGGAGTGAGCGCCACGGACCCAATTACTTTTGCCTGCGTGGCCGCGCTTCTGTCGATGGCCGCGCTGCTGGCTTCCTATCTGCCCGCGCGCCGAGCCATTCGCCTGGATCCCACTATCGCATTGCGCCACGAATAGATCGTTGTTCCGTGCCCGGGGCCCGCGCACACAGCCGCACGCCCCGCCGGCGTCACGAAAGGTGAACTTACTCATGTCCAAAGCCTACCTTCTTGCCGCGGCAGCCATTCTGCCTGTCTCTCTCGCCGCCTGGAGCCAGACCTCGCCTGGCGGCGCCTGTCAGCCGGGAAGTTCTCAAATCATGATTCTCGGCACTTATCATATGGCCAACCCCGCCTTGACTCCACTAACCTCTCGGCTGACGACGTCTTATCGGGCCGCCGCCAGGAGGAGATTGCCGAAGTAGTCGAACGCTAGGCCCGCTTCGCTCCAACCAAGGTCGCCGTGGAAGCACCCCACCGCAACCCGCGCGTACCTGACGCATACGCGGACTACCGGCAGGGGACATACACGCTTGGGCGCAACGAGGTGGAACAGATCGCTTTCCGGCTGGCCAAAAAGCTGAACGTCACCACTGTCTATCCCGTCGACTATCCCATGTTCATGAGAGGTTTGACGCCGGACGAGTTAGACGACTCGGGACCCGGCGCCGCATCGAAGCCGCGGGAAACCAGCCCCGGCCGGCAGCCGCGGCTCTCCAAGGAGGATTTGCTCCTGCGCAGATCCACGGTTCGAGAATACCTCCTTCACCTGAACTCGCCGGACATGATCCGAACCGGCCAGGCCGACTATCTGAATATGTTGTTGCCCGACAGGACGTCCTCCGCCATCTACGCCCGCGCCGACCTGGTTACGAATTGGTACAAGCGCAATCTGCGGATTCTGACGAATCTGAATCGGGTGGTGGACGCAGGCAAGGACCGGGTGCTCCTGCTAATCGGCGCCGGCCATGTAGGCATCCTGCGCCAACTGGTCAACGATTCGAGTTACTACTGCCTCGTGTCACCAGAGGAGTATCTCAAGTGAGTGTGGGTGGGCGCCATGTGCACCAGTATCGCCGAGACCATAACGTTGGTGTCCAGCACGACCCGACTCATCGGGTCGACTGCTCTTCCCGGTGCGTCGGCGGACGGCGGCGACTGCAGTGTCGATCTGCTTCATGGTGAGCTTATTGGTGCCGTGGCGCTTCGAAGCTGCCCACGTTTCCTTGAGCCAGCCAGGAGCCTGCTCGCTGAGCTTCCTGAAGAAACGCTCGCGCTCCGCCTTGCCGGCTGGAATCCGGTCGATGATGGCCTTCGGAGTGTAGGTGAGCCGCCCGCGTTCCGCCTTCGCCTCCAGCAGGTCGCCGGCGGTAATGCCGAGTTGCTCCCGAAGGGCCTGGGGGATGACCGCCTGGGACTTATTCTTGACGGTGACGATAGGCGTGGCGATGAGGTGAACCGCTCAACTGTTCATCTCTTCTACGTTGGCAGGACCGCGGCTCTTGTCAAGCTCCTTGAGGGGTGATGAGCGAACCGGAGAAGGCACGGACGCAGGCCAACCCGGCCGACTCCCGGCTGCCCAACTTCGCCGCTTCGACTGCTTGCGTTTCCCGCCAAAGTGCTGGACCGGCTATCACAAGCCGACTTATCGGGGAGTGTCCCGACGTAAGCACTCCAGGGTGAAAGGGGTGAGCGCCAACCTACCGTTCCTCGAAGGCAAGCCGGGCGTTTGGTCTCACCGTCGCACGGGGCTTTCGGACCTCGCCGCAGGTGCCTCACGGGGCTTCCAATCCCCGGACAGGCGCTTCGCCTCGGCGATCTGCTCCGGCGTCATACTCTTGGCAATGAGATCGAGCCCGCTAACAGCATCGGCCTTTCGCTCTCCATCGGCGCGCGCCGCCGCCAGGCTCATCCACATGTGGGCCTGCACATAGTCCCGCGGCACTCCCTGTCCGTTGTAATACCTGAAGCCAAGATAGTACTGAGCGATCGCGTCGCCCTGATCGGCGGCTTTTCGGAACCAGCGGACAGCCTCGGCGAAGTCCCGCTGCACTCCGTCACCGTGGTAGTACATGAAACCGAGGCTGTACTCCGCTGCGGCGTAATCTTGGGCGGCGGCTTTGCTGAACCACTGGAAAGCTTCGCTGTAGTCACCCTGCGATCTTTGGCAGGCCATCGCGAGGAAGTCCCGAGGAACTCCCGTGCCGGTGGCATAACTCAAACCGAGGCTATACTGGGCCGGGGCGTCTCCCTGTTCGGCGGACTTCCGGCACCAGTGGACCGCCACGGCATCGTCCAGCCGCACGCCCTGACCGAGGTGATACATATAGCTGAGGGCATACTGAGCCGTCGCGTCGCCCTGTTCGGCGGACGCGCGGTACCAGCGCACAGCCTCGCCGAAGTCCCGCGGAACTCCCCGGCCGTGGTAATGCATGAACCCGAGCATGCACTCCGCAGTCGCGTTCCCCTGAACGGCGGCCTTGCGGTACCAGCCTACAGCCTCGCCATCGTCCTGCTGCATTCCCAGACCCTTGTGATATATGTAGCCGAGCGCACACTGGGCTCTCGCGTATCCCTGGTCGGCCGCCTTCCGATACCAGCGCGCGGCCTCGGCGTGGTCCTGCTGCTCTCCCTTGCCGTAGTGGTAGGCAGAGCCGAGCGCATACTGAGCGGCCGGGTTCCCCTGGTCTACGGCCTTCCGGAACCAGCGGACAGCTTCGGCGAAATCCTGCCGCACGCCATGGCCGTCGTAGTACATCCAGCCGAGGTCGTATTCGGCCTTCGCGTCCCCTTGCAAGGCCCGTACCAGATACTCCCTGGCCGCCTCGGCGAGCTTTCGATGCATGGCGTACTTTTTGTATACGGGCCACAGAGTTACTCCACCGCCTATGACGGCCATGCATGTTAGGGGAACAGCAACCCTCCAGAAAACTCTCCGTCTATCACGCTTCCGTCCTTTAGCCGGCTCTTCGGTTAGAGCAATCTCAGAGTCCGGCCCCGCCACCGGATCATTGGAGTCCAAATCGGGAGGTTGCTCCGCGTATTTCATCTCCTCCACGCTTCGCAGAATTTCCCTGGCCTCTGCCTCCAGTTCTCTCGGAACGCGAATGTTCCACCATCCCAGAAAAGTCCCACTTTCCTGGCGCGCAACTACGTTCCGGTCCATTGCGACGAAAGGGATACCGCCTACTTTCAATAAACTCTCGGCCAGCCCGATTGCAAGAGGATCGATTATGCCGGTGCGGATTAGAACGTCGAGGTCGTCCCCGCGTTGGTTTGCCATCGAGCCGCTTCTCCCGAATATTGAGGATGAACGAGTACTATTTCATCTCCGACAACAATCTACCATCTCGCTTCCGCGAGTACCACGCAGAGGCAACGTCGTAGAAATGGAGTGACGCAGTTCCGCATTGGAGACTTCCGGCGCGCTTTCAACCCTAACAAACGCGGCAAGGCCCGGCGACTCACTTGGCCGGATAAGTCGCCTTCCCGAACTACAGCCATCGCTGCAGGACCCGCCTTCCGAAACCGTCACACATGTTTCTCATCAACTCAAAGCCCTCCCCCGCCCCCCCGTGCTATTTTGGTTCCACGATGCCAACGGAAAATCCCTTCCAGGATCCCCTCCGCTTCGAACGCCAGGTGCCGGAGTGCGTGGTGGTCATCTTCGGCGCGAACGGCGACCTCACCCGCCGCAAGCTCCTGCCGGCGCTCTACCGCCTCGCTTACGACCGCCGCCTCGCGGCCGGGTTCGCCGTGGTGGGCATCTCGCGCACGCCGCTCTCGGACGATCAGTTCCGCGAGAAGATGCTCGATGCCGTCAAGCAGTTCTCCGAAGACACCACCTTCGATGCCGACGTGTGGCGCACCTTCGCCGAGGGGCTGTTCTACGTCGCCGGCGATATCAACGACGCGGGCCTCTACCAGCACCTCGCCGCGCGTCTGAGCGAAATCGAAACCGCCCGCCAGACCGGCGGCAGCGTCATGTTCTATCTCTCCACCCAACCCAGCCAGTACGCCCAGGCGGCGCAGGGTCTGGGCGCGGCGGGGCTCGGCAAGGGCGCGGGTTGGCGGCGCCTGGTGGTCGAAAAGCCCTTCGGCGATGGCCTCGCCAGCGCGCGCGAGTTGAGCGACCGCCTGCACGAGGTCTTCGACGAATCCGACGTCTACCGCATCGACCATTACCTGGGTAAGGAAACCGTTCAGAACATCCTGGCCTTCCGCTTCGGCAACGGCATCTTCGAGCCGCTCTGGAACCGCCGCTACGTCGAACACGTGCAGATCACCGCGGCAGAATCCATCGGCGTCGAAGGCCGCGGCGCTTACTATCAGGAGGCCGGCGCGCTGGCGGACATGATCCAGAATCACCTCCTGCAGGTGATGGCCACCATCGCCATGGAGCCCACCGCCAGCTTTCGCGCCACTTCGGTGCGCGACGAGCGGTCGAAGCTGCTGCGCTCCATCCGCCCCATGACGCCGGCCGAAATCCGTCTCCAATTCCGTCACCCGGCCAGTACGGCCCCGCGCGCATCGGCGGCCAGGACGTCGCGGGCTTCCTCCAGGAACCCGGCGTGCGCCCCGATTCGCAAACCGACACTTACGCCGCGGCCACCTTCTTCGTCGAGAACTGGCGATGGGCCGGCGTGCCCTTCTACGTGCGCACCGGCAAGCGGCTGCCCAAGCGCGTCACTGAAATCGCCATCCGCTTCAACCCCGCGCCCCTGGCCATTTTCGGCCCCGGCGATGGCGACCGCTCGCCCAACCTGCTCATCGTGCGCATTCAGCCCGAGGAGGGCATCTCGCTCAAGTTCCTCTCCAAGCGGCCCGGCTCCGGCATGGACCTGCGGCCCGTCTCCATGGATTTCAACTACGGTTCCAGTTTCGGCGAACGCTCGCCCTCGGCTTACGAAACGCTGCTGCTGGACGCCATGATCGGCGACGCCACGCTCTACACGCGCCAGGACATGGTGGAGGCAAGCTGGAGCGTGGTCGAGCCTATCCGCAATGTGTGGCGCGAGACGCGCTTCGAGTTTCCCAATTACGACGCGGGCTCCTGGGGCCCGCCGGCCGCCGACGAAATGCTGGCGCGCCGAGGCCACGCCTGGAGGCGGCCATGACCGCCACCGTGAATCCCGAGAGCGTCCTGCGGGAGCTTGCCGCGCTGTGGGAGTCGTACGGCAAACCCGGCGGCTCCGAACCGGGCGAAACCCACGCCGGCGTGCTGCGCGCCTGCACCATGACGCTGCTGGTTGCCGCGGACGATGGCCCCGATTGGCCGGCGCTGGGCGAGACCATCGCCGCGCTCATGCCCGAGCACCCCGCGCGCGCCATCCTCATCCGCCTCACCGGCGCGGGCGCGCGCTCCCTCTCCAGCCGCGTCTTCTCGCAGTGCTGGATGCCATTCGGCCAGCACCGCCAGGTCTGCTGCGAGCAGGTGGAGATCGCCGCCTCGGACGCCGCACTCGCCGACCTGCCCTCGGTGGTGCGCCCGCTGGCCGTTGCCGATCTCCCGCTGATCCTGTGGTGCCGCAGCGCGCGCCTGGCGGGCATGCCCGAGTTCGCGGGGCTGGCGGCCGGGGCGGGGAAGGTGATCGTCGATAGCCTGTCGCTCCCGCTCACCGCCGTGGCCCGCCTGGCCGCACGCGGCACGCCGGTGGGCGACCTCGCCTGGACCCGCATCACCCGCTGGCGCGAGACGCTCTCGCAGGTTTTCGAAAACCGTCATAACCTGGAGCGGCTCCCCGCGCTGACGGATCTCGCGGTTGCGCACACCGCGCCCATGGCCACCACCGCCGCCTACATCGCCGCGTGGATATCGAACGCGCTACCCAATCTGAAGATCGCCATCGTGCCCGACCCGCAGTGCGATTCGCTGCGCGTCACGCTCGCGGGCGGCGCCTTCCGCGTGGAGTTGGAGCGCCACGAGGATCGCCTGGTAGTGACCGTCGATGGCCTCGCGCACTGCGCCAATCTGCCGCTGCTCGACGACTATTCCCAGATGCGCGAGGAGTTGGGCATCGTGCGGCGGGACCCGGCATTCGATGCCGCACTGGCGCGCGCCCTCCAGCTTGCGTATGCTAGCGGGTTATGAGCGCCCATTGGAACGCTTACCCGGATGCGGCGGCGGCGGCCGAGGCCTGCGCCCATCAACTTATCGCGCTTCTGGAAGAAGCCCTTTCCGGTAACGAATTCGCCACCCTGGCGATCTCAGGCGGCACCACGCCCAAGCACATGTACCGCCATCTCGCCGCGGCGCGCTTCCCCTGGAACCGAGTCCATCTGTTCTGGGTGGACGAGCGCTGCGTCCCGCCCACCGACGAGGCCAGCAATTACAAACTCGCTCTCGAAAACCTGATCTCGCCCGCCCACATTCCGCAGCGCCAGGTGCACCGCATCTTCGGCGAACTGGCGCCCGAGACCGCCGCCCGGCGCTACGTCGAAGACATCCGCGAATTCTTCGGCCTCGATCCCGGCGACTTCCCGCGCTTCGATGCCGTCCACCGCGGCATGGGTCCCGACGCCCATTCCGCCAGCCTGTTTCCCGGCGACCCACTCATCGCCGACCGCGAGAACATAGCCGCCGCCACTTTCGTCGAGAAGTTCCACCAGTGGCGCGTCACGCTCCTGCCCGGCGCGCTGCTGGCCGCCAGCCATACGGTGTTCCTGGTAGCCGGCGCAGACAAGAAGGAAGCCGTACGTGCGGTGTTTCAGGACGAGTACGATCCCGCCAAGTACCCCGCTCAGATCGCCTCGCATCACGGCCGCGCGGTCACCTGGTTCCTCGACACCGCCGCCGCGGAACTGGTGGAGTGACTCCGCCGGTATAATGTACTCATGTTCTTCCGCACCGCCCGTCCGAAGCTGCCAACCTTCGCCGACCGCCTCGCGGCCCTGCGGCAAGCCGGCTTCGCTGTCGAACCCCTGCCAGGCGGCTCGGTTCGTGTGAGCCGCGGCAGGTGCGCCATCGAGTTGGTTGAGGATGGCCCCGGCGTGCGCGCTTTGGAACCCGCCGGCATCGTCATCGGCGGCGCCATCGGCGCCCTGGTGGATGGCGGATTCCAGAAGTTCTTCCGCACTCCCGCGGGCGTTCAAAAGCCCGCGCTGGCGGATGAGCTGAAAGCCCTCCACGATTTCGAAGAGGATCTCGACGAACCTCTCGGCCAGTCGAGTTACTACAACCAATCGCTGGGAACCACCTCGACCTATCATCCCTACGACCGGTTGGAAGACCGCGACCGCGGCGTTCCCAAGCGCGTCTGGGAATAGCCGGAATGCCCGAACTCACCGTCGTCATCCCCACCTTTAACGAGTGCAACAATATCCGGCCCTTGGTCCAAGCCGTCTTCTCCGCTCTCGAAGGCATCGACGCCGAGCTGATCTTCGTGGACGACGATTCCCCCGATAGCACCCCTCGCCAGGTGCGCGAACTGTCGCGCACCGATTCACGCGTGCGCCTGGTGCATCGCATCAACCGCCGCGGCCTTTCCTCGGCCGCCGTGGAAGGCATGCTGGCCAGCACCGCGCCTTATCTGGCGGTGATGGATGGCGACATGCAGCACGACGAAACCGTCCTGCCTGCCATGTTGCGCCGCCTCCGCACTGGCGATGTCGATATCGTCGTGGGCACCCGCCTCCACGAGGGTGGCAGCATGGGAGAACTCCCGCCCGCTCGCACGGCGCTAAGCCACCTGGGCCGCCGCTTGAGCGCCCTCGCCTGCCACGCCGAAGTCTCCGACCCCATGAGCGGCTTCTTCGCGCTGCGCCGCCAGTACCTCGATGAAGTCGTCCGCAGCCTCAGTTGCGTGGGCTTCAAAATCCTGGTCGATCTGCTGGCCTCCTCCAAACGCCCGGTTCGCGTCGAGGAAATCGGCTACGTTTTTCGCAGCCGCCTCCACGGCTCGAGCAAGCTCGATCTGGTGGTGGGGTTCGAGTATCTGGAGTTACTGCTGGACAAGCTCGCGGGCGGCTGGATCCCCGTGCGCTACGTTCTGTTCGGCATGGTTGGCGCCTCTGGCGTGGTCGCGCAGTTAGTTCTCATCCGGCTGCTGCTGTATCTCGGCCATCTGACTTTCGACGCCGCCCAGGTGACTTCCAGCCTGCTCGTCATCGTGCTCAACTATGCCGGCAATAACCGGATCACGTTCCGCCACCGGCGCTTGCGCGGCTGGAGATGGCTCCGCGGCCTGGCCTTGTTTGCGCTGGCCTGCTCGCTCGGCCTCTATCTGAACCTGCGCGTGGCCAGCGGTCTCCTTGCGCTTGGCGTACTCTGGCCCCTGGCCTCGCTGGCCGGCGTTCTTATCGCTTCGGTCTGGAATTACAGCGTGGGCGCCATCCTGGTGTGGCGCATCAACCGCCCCCGCGGCATGCCCCAGCGCGCTTGGGATTAGCTAACCAATTCCGCCGCCATCCGTCCAAGCGATCGAATGCAGAACCGGATGCGCTGGTGCGCAACGCTCCTATTTGCGGGCGCCCTGGCGGCCGCGCCTCAAACCCGCACGGTAATCGCCGGAACGGTGGCCGCTCCGGATGGCCCTCCTGTCGAGGGCGCCGAGGTCGCGCTCTTCTGGCTGGGCGGGTCGCCAGTCCCGGCCGGCTTCGCGGCATATGGCGCCGCGAAAACCAATGGGCAAGGCGTCTTCGAACTGCCGGCGAGTCAGCCGCATTTCCCGGTGACGCTGTTCGCCATGGATTCCGGCCGCCGCCGAGGAGCGGTCGCCGTCATTTCCAGCGCCGAGGCTGCCGGACACGTGGAGATCCGTCTGCAACCTCTCCGCCGCGTCCAGTACCGTTTCCAGTCTCCCAGGCTGACGGACCTCTCGCGCAGCCGCATTACCCTGCAACCGGCGTCCGGCCCCATGTTCAGCCAAGTCATCGGCCCACCGCGGGGCGCGGTCGCGCTTCCTCCGGGTTCGTACACCATCGGAATCTCAATGCCGGGTAGCGGAGAAAAGAAGGTTAGCTTCGACGTTGCGGACGGGGACGTGGTCCTCGACCCGATCGATCTGCCGCCAAGCCTCGCCCAGTATTACGGGCACCCGGCTCCCCCGCTGACCGGCACTGTTCAGGTCAACGGCGATTCCTTCGCCCCCGAAAGCCTGCGCGGCAAATGGACCGCGGTCTATTTTTGGGGCTACTGGTGCGCGCCTTGCGTCAACGTGGGGCTGCCCAAGCTCCGGCAGTTCTACGAAAAGAACCGGGCCCGCCGCGACCAATTCGAAATCCTTGCCGTCCACGAAAACGGAGTCGAGGGAAACATCACCGCCGCGGAGTTGCAAACCAAGCTGGACGGCCTCGCCAAAGACAAGTGGTCGGGAGCGCCGCTTCCGTTCCCCGTGCTGCTGGACCGCTCCGGCGACACCATCAAGTCCTGGGCGATCGCCGCCTACCCCACCTTGGCGTTGATCAACCCGCTCGGCGAAGTGGCGCCGGGCGACCTGGACACCCTGCAGCGGATACTTGACGAACGGTAGATGGCGATTTCGTCATATCCTCGAAACTGTATGCGCCACCCATCCGTTCCGCTTCGGGCACTGGCCCTTCCGGTATTGCTCGGGGCCGCGCTCCACGCCGCCAAGTTGGATGACTACCTCGCCCGCAACCATCAGAAGCTCGAACCTGGGGACGGGTTTAGCGCCAGCCTGCTCGATCCCGCCGGCAAGCGCGTGTTCCTCCTCGGCGAAAGCCACGCCGTCGCCGGAATGGAGGCGCTGGATCTTGCCATGCTGCGCTATCTGCATGGCGCCGCCGGTGTCCGCCTTTACCTCGCCGAAATTGGGTTCGCCGCGGGCGAAATGACCAACCGTTACCTCGATACCGCCGACGACAAGTTGCTCGACTTCCTGACGGACGAGTTGCGCGGTTCGCCGGCCTGGAGCCGCGAGAACCACGACTTCCTGAAGCGGCTGGGCGAATGGAACCGCGGCCTTCCGCCCGCGGACCGCATCCGTTTCGTGGGTGTCGATATCGACCACCAGCGCCCCATCGCCTGGCGCTATCTCTCCGAACTGGCCGGCGATCCGGGTGTCGCGCCGGAGGCCATCCGCGACGTGCTGGCGCGCCTCGGCAAGCCCGGCGGCAACGACCAGCTCGACCGCGACCTGGCCGCCAGCCTGGCGGCGCACCGGCCGCAATATGCCGCGCTATTGGGCGACCGCCTGGAGGACTTCGAACTGGTGACCGCCAACCTGCAAAAACGCGACGAGTTCTACCAGTCCAAATACACCGCGATGCGAGACCGCGTCATGTACGACACCTTCCGCAAGCTGCAAGCCCGCCGTCCCGGCGCGCGCTGGTACGGCCGGTTCGGCAACGTCCACACCTCGCTGCGGCGCATGGAGGATTTCGACTCCTTCGCCACGATGCTCCAGCAGGACCCCGAGTGGACCGGCAAGGTCCTCAGCATCCGGTCGCTCTACCGCAATTGCGCGCGGCTGGACCCCGACGGCTATCGCAGCGCGCCTCTCAGCGACGACCCGTCCCAGACCGCTCCGTTTGCCGCAGCCGCGGGCGGCTCGCCGATGACCCTCTTCCGCCTGGATCCGGCGATGTCGCTGCCCTGGCTGGGGAACGGCGCAGCCACGGACTACGCCCAGTACGTATTGCTGGTGCAGGATGCCCCCGCCGCCCATCCTCTCCGCGAAGTGCTGGCGGTCTCGGTGGCTGCGGCTCCTCCGGTGGTGGTTCGCACCGTGCCCGAAGCCGGCGCCATCGACGTGGAGCCCGGCATTCGGGAGATCCGCGTCACCTTCAGTAAGGAGACGCGCGACAAGAGCTGGGCCTTCGTTACCGATTCCAACTTCATTTCCCCGGCCGGCGACCCTCAGCCGCGGTATGAGGCCGGCAATCGCACCGTCGTGGTGCCGGTTCAACTGCGGCCCGGCGCCACCTACGGTGTCTGGCTCAATCAGGGCCCGTTCCTGGGTTTTGTGGACCAACAGGGCCAACCCGCCGTGCCCTATCTGCTGGTGTTTCAGACGCGGGCAAAGTAGTGCCGCGTTACTGCGCCGGCCGCCGCCTGAGTTGGCGCCCGTAAAGGTACGCGGAGATGTCCGCCATCTCCTCGCCCCTGAATTTGGGCCAGGGGATTTGCGACCGCTGCATCGACGCCAGCATCGCCGGACCGTGCTTCCACAGCGCCGCCACCATGCCGAACGACGTCATCCTTCCCGCCATCGCCGCACGCGCGGGCGCGCCGCTCGCCGGGTTGTCGTGGCACAGACTGCAACGCTTGGCTGCGAACAGCCGTTCGCCCTTCTCCGGGTCGCCCCGTTCGTCGGAGAATTGCATGGCGACAAAGTAGCCCAGCAGACGGCGCATCTCATCCACGCTCAGCGTGGTTTCGTGATGTCCAGTGCGGAACGGGTGGTTCCACATGGCTGCGGCGAAATCCGTGAGACCGAAGCGGGTGTGGTGGAAGTCCAGCGCCAGCCCCCCGCGGTGGCACCGGGTGCAACCCTTCGATTCGATCAGCTTGCGTCCGCTCTCCGGCGATTCCGGCTGGTACGCGGGCGGTTCCCCCGGCGGCCGTATACTCTGCAGCCAGGTCAAAACGTCCGTCAGCTCCTGCGCCGTGAGAACCGGGAACGCCACTTGCGAACTCTCGAGCGCGCGCGCCATGTCGCCCGAGTGGTTCCACATCTGCTGGGCAAGGGCTATCGGATCGCGCGGCGATTCCCATTCGGCCGCGGGCTTGATTCCTGCGCGCACTGCCGCTCCAACCCCATGGCATTGGCCGCATCGCTTGAGAATGAAGAGGTCCTTTCCCCGCCTGGGATTGCCGGGCGCTTCGAAATAACTGGCTGAGTAAATGTAGATGAAAAGGTCCGCGGATTGCTGCTCGCTGGGCACCGGCATGGCCACTCCCTGGCCGGCCATGGCGCTCCACATCCGCGGCGCATGGTTCCATAGCACTCCGGCCAGTTTGTAAGGGTCGAAACCGCGCTCGGTCCGCCCAAGATCCGGCCCCGCTTTTCCGCCCGTCCCGTTTACGCCATGGCACACCGCGCAATTGAGCCCTCTAAACACGGCTTGGCCGCGCTCCGCGTCTCCTAGGGGAAGACTCCTGGAGGCGCATAGAGCGGGGCTGGCTGCTGCAATCACTAGAAGGGAGGGCCCGATCCGCATACCATCTAAGGATGGCACGGCCGGCCCATCGGGTGCGGGATGGATGAGAATGCGGCCCCGAAGTTTTCCCGGCCTCGGGTGCTCGCCTGCTATCTGGCCAACTCCGCTGTGGCCCTGTTCCCGATCGGAGCGGATCGAAGTACCGGGCCACTACGGAGTGGCCGCGGGCCTTTCCCGGCTACCGGACAGCGGCCACCGTGGCCGTCGATTTCCCCATCGGCACGTTGACACGGGAGACATCCGTCTTGGACTTGGCTGCCTCGCGCTCGACCTTGGACATGACTACAGCGGCAGCATGCGTGGACCCCAGCTCCGCCCACACTTCACTCAGGAAGTACTTGTCTCCGTATTTGTGAAAGACCAGATGGTTGCCGATGCTCGCGCTGGGAGCGGTTCCCAGGTTGTTCACGGCAACGAACGCGCTGGCCCGGCTGGTGTAGCAACTGAGCAGCACTGCCGCCTGGGTCTGGCTAACATCGTAGTGCCCGGCGGGCATCGTCCGGTTCGACATGCTGAACTCGAACGGGATGTCGGCAGACATCGTGGTCTGGCCGAAGGCCGCACCCGCGGCGAGCAACAGCAGCGCGCCCGGAATCGCAAAAGATCTCGTTTTCATGGTGGACCTCCTTAAGTCCTCTTACTTGGCGATACAGTGATGGCTCGCCAGGCCCTTTCAGGGCCGCCCTTGACAGTGCATTCCACGCGCCGTTTCCGCCCGCGACCCGCACCACCGCGAAACCCGTTGAAGCGATTGGGACGGGCTCTCGCGGCGCCGCTGCAACCGTGCTCATTCGCACCCCGGAAGTCTATCCGTTTGTGTGGTGGAGCTATCCGCCCGGTTAGCGATATGGTAAAAATTAGGAATACCCATGGATCCCTCGCTCAATCCGAGGCTGGTCGGGATTGGCGGTCCGGTGGAAGGCGGGGTCCTGGGCCTTTCCGCCGGCGGCCTTTCGATTGGGAGCCATCCCTCCAACGAACTCCCCATCGACGATCCTTCGCTCGCCGCCCACCATTGCGCCGTTCGCCCCCGGGCCGGAGACGAGTTTGCGCTCGAGGACACCGCGGCGGGCGGCGTGACCCTGGTGAATGGCCTGCCCGTGAGCGAGCGCGTGCTGGTGCACGGCGACGAGATCCGCCTGGGCGACTGCCGCTTCATTTTCTACCGATGGGATTCGGAGCCGCGCTTCGACGTCCCACCGGAGGGTGCCGCCGCCGATTCCCAAGCCCGCCGCTTCCTGGCCATGCTGCTGCGCGTCGGCGTCGGCATTCAGTTGGTCAGGACCGCTCAGGAGATCGCCCAACAGCTCCTGGATGTGATTTTCCAGGCCGTCCCCGCGCAGCAGGGCGGCGTTCTGCTGTTCGATGGCGAGGGCTCCGAGCCGTCCTTCGTCTCCTACCGCGATCGCCAGGCCGGGCCCGTGCCGGCGGTGCGCGGCTACCGTGAGATCGTCGAAAAAGCGCGCGGGCAGGCCAGTGGCCTTCTGGCCGCAGCCGTACTACCGGATGCTTCTCCGGATGACGCGCCGGATGAGGCCGCGCCGCCCGAGCCGCGTAGCGTTCTGGCGGCGCCCCTGGTGGCTCTGGGCCGGACCCTGGGCGTGCTCTATCTCGATGCCTCCGTCCCGGGCCCGCCCGTTCAGCAGGACCACCTGGAACTGGCGCGTTCCCTCGGCGCCATCGCTGGCCTGGCGCTGGATAGCGCGCGCCGCCTGGAGTGGCTGCGGGCGGAGAACTTGCGTCTGCAGGAGGCCATGGGCCTGCAGCATGAGATGGTCGGCAAGAGCCCCCGCATGCGCGAGGTGTACCAGTTCGTATCGAAGGTGGCGCCCACCGATTCCACGGTGCTGATCCACGGCGAGAGCGGCACTGGAAAAGAGTTGGTGGCGCGCGCCATCCACCACAATAGCCGGCGCGCGGAGATGCCATTCCTGGCCGTCAACTGCGCAGCCCTGTCGGAGACCCTGCTCGAAAGCGAACTCTTCGGCCACGAGAAGGGCGCCTTCACCGGAGCCTACGCGCAGAAGCGCGGCAAGCTCGAGGTGGCGGACCGCGGAACGTTGTTTCTGGACGAAGTGGGGGAGATGCCGCCCGCCTGCCAGGCGCGGTTGCTACGCGTGATTCAGCAACGCGAGTTCGAGCGCGTAGGCGGTACGCGCACCATCCGCAGCGATATCCGCCTGATCGCCGCCACCAACCGCGACCTGAAGGATGCCATCGAGCGCGGCGCTTTTCGCGCGGACCTATACCACCGGCTCAACGTAGTGTCTTTGACCGTGCCGCCTCTGCGCGACCGCCGCGAGGACATACCGCTGCTGGCCAGTCACTTCGTGTCCATGCACGGCAAGAAGGTGGGGCGCAGGGTGACCGGCATTTCCCGCGAAGCCCTGGCCTGCCTGCAGGCTTACGACTGGCCCGGCAATGTGCGGGACCTCGAGAACGCTATCGAGCGCGCCGTGGTGCTTGGCTCGGCCGATCTCATCGCGGCGGAGGACTTGCCGGAAGCCGTGCTGGAAAGCCTCCCGGAGGAGACCCAGCAGGGTGGCGGTTACCACGAGACCATTCGCAGCGAGAAGGTGCGGGTGACCCGCGAGGCGCTCGACCGGGCCGGAGGCAACGTCACCGAGGCGGCGAAACTGCTCGGCATCCACCCCAACTATCTGCACCGCCTGGTTCGCACCCTGGGCCTGCGGGGGGCCACCCCGAACGCCGCCGGGAAGTAGCGCCCGCTTGGCGGCGTGGCGCTGCTCGGGGACGGGCTTAGCAAACCGCGTCCGAACTCCCGGCCGTTCTCACGGCGCCACCTGTGGCGCGTGAACCGATGCGAAGCTGGCACTCCGGGGCCGGGGGATCTTGCTGGAGCGCGAATGCACGAGGCCCATCCACGAGTTTGCGGAGAGGATGGGAGGCCAGCACAGCGGCCCGGCTATGATCGGGCGAGTGGGATGTGGGTAACTGCCTGCGGAGGGTTCTGAGGAAGGATTTCACACCCGGCCTGCCGGCCCGGACGCCCGCGGGCGTCCGGGCCGGTCCCGGTTAGCGGATGGATGCGAGCACGGCCGTGACCTTGCGGAGCGGTACGCTGGCGCGGACCACACCCCGGTTGACGCTTGCGATTTCACTCTCGGTCTTGGACTTGAAGACCTCGGCCCCATATCTGAGCCCGGTCGACGTCCACACCTGTTCGAGGAAGTACTTGTCGCCGTACTTGTTGAAGATCAGATGGCTCCCGGTGTTGCTGGCGCCGGCAACGCCCGTGTCGATCACCCTGGCGATCGCACTGCTGCCGCTCTCGTAGCTACTCACCTGCAACACGGTAGCGGTACGGGTGACTTCATAGTGCCCGGCTGGCAGCACCCGGTCTGCTACGCTGAATTCGAAGGGAATGTCGGCCACCATTCTGGTTTGGCCAATAGCGGAACCCGCCGCGAGAATCGCCAGCGTCCCGAGCGTTGCGAAAGATGTCAGTTTCATGGTGGACCTCCTAAGTCCTCCGATTTGGCTAGCGGTTTGCCGCCCGCCCGGCCTCTTCGGCCACACTTGTTAATGCACTCCGCGCGCCATTCCCGCCGGGGCTGCCGGCGACTGCGGCAAGTTCGCTCAACTGATTGAAAAGAAGTGGCTTCGTTGATAACTGGCACGACCCCAGCCGGGCCTGCCAGCCCCTTCCGGTCTATCCGATCATGGGGGTCCTATCCGAACGGATAGGAATATGCCAAGATTGGAGTGCGTATGCGCCCCTCGCTCAATCCCAGGCTGGTCGGGATTGGAGGGCCGGTGGAAGGCGGCGTCCTGGGCCTTTCGATCGACGGCCTTTCGATTGGGCGCGATCCTTCCAACGAGCTTCCCATCGACGATCCTTCCGTCGCCCCGCACCACTGCACCATCCGCCCCGGAACCGGGGATTGGTTCGAAATCCGGGACATGGGGTCGGGCGGAGTGACTGCGGTGAACGGCCTGCCCGCTGCCGAACGGGTGCTCGTGCATGGCGACAAGATCCGCCTGGGCGATTGCCGCTTTATCTTCTACCAACGGGACTCCGAACCGCGGATCGACGTTCGGCCCGAGAGCCTCCGGTTCTGCGAAGGCCCGCGGCGCGACGGATGCTCCTTCCGCATCGCGGCGGGTGCCGGGGCCGATTCGAATGCCCGCTGCTCCATGACCACGCTGCTGCGAATCGGCGCCGGCATTCAAATGGTCCGAACCGCGCCGGAAATTGCGCAGCACCTCCTGGAGGTGCTTTTCCAGGCCATTCCCGCGCAGCATGGCGGCATTCTGCTGTTCGATGGCGAAGGCCCGGAGCCGTCCTTTGCCTCCTACCGGGATCGCGACACCGGACCGGCGCAGGCAGTTTGTGGATACCGCGAGATCGTGGATCGGGTCCGCCGCGAAGCCGCCGGCATTCTGGAGGCAGGCGTCGCGCCGGACGGCTCCCCGGGCGCCGCGGCGGATGCGTCCGGGTTTCAGCCCCGCTGCGTTCTGGCGGCTCCCATCATCGCCCTGGCCAGAACGCTAGGCGTGCTGTATCTGGATTCCCGCGTTCCGGGCGTGCCTTTCCAAAAGGACGACCTCGAACTGGCGCGTTCGGCGGGCGCCATAGTCGGCCTGGCCCTGGACAATGCGCGCCGTCTGGAGCACTTGCAGGCGGAGAACCTGCGTCTTCAGGAGGCGGTTGGCCTGCATCATGACATGGTCGGCAACAGCCCCCGCATGCGCGAGGTGTACCAGCTCATCTCGAAGGTGGCGCCCACCGATTCCACCGTCCTGATTCGCGGCGAGAGCGGCACCGGGAAAGAACTTGTGGCGCGCGCCATCCACCACAACAGCCGGCGAGCGGAGATGCCGTTCGTGGCCGTCAACTGTGCCGCCCTTTCGGAGACCCTGCTCGAAAGCGAACTCTTCGGCCACGAGAAGGGCGCCTTCACCGGAGCTTACGCGCAGAAACGCGGCAAGCTGGAAGTTGCCGACCACGGGACGTTGTTTCTGGACGAAGTGGGGGAGATGCCTTCCTCCTGCCAGGCGCGGCTGCTGCGCGTGATTCAGGAGCGCGAGTTCGAGCGCGTCGGCGGCACGCGCACCATCCAAACCGACATCCGCCTGATCGCCGCCACCAACCGCGACCTGAAGGACGCCATCGAGCGCGGCGCCTTCCGCGCGGATCTGTACCACCGGCTCAACGTCGTGTCCCTGACCGTGCCGCCCTTGCGCGACCGCTACGAAGATATCCCGCTGCTGGCCAGTTACTTTGTGGCTATGCACGGCAAGAAGGCGCGGCGCAGAGTGACCGGCATTTCCCGCGAAGCGCTAGCCTGCCTGCAGGCTTACGACTGGCCCGGCAATGTGCGCGATCTGGAGAACGCCATCGAGCGCGCCGTGGTGCTGGGCTCGGCCGATCTCATCGCGGCGGAGGACCTGCCGGAAGCCGTGCTGGAATGCCTCCCGGCGGAGACGCGCCAGGTTGGCGCCTACCACGAGACTGTCCGCAACGAGAAGAGGCAGGTGATCCGCGAGGCGCTCGACGTGGCCGGGGGCAGTTTCACGGAGGCTGCGAAACTGCTCGGCATTCACCCCAACTACCTGCATCGCCTGGTGCGCAACCTGGGTCTGCGGGGCGCCGCCTCGACCGCCCCCGCGAAGTAAATAGCGCGGCCGGCCGCAGACCCGTTTTGACCGGGTTTCGGTCGCGGAAGTACGTAAGTCATTGAAAAAATGGGACAAGTTTCGGTTAAAATGACAGCGTATCTGTCGAAACGGGTCGGCCGCTGGTTGCGCGGGACTGGCGCTTTCGGACGATCATGACAGTCACACTCCAGCTTCCGCCGGACCGGGAAGCCGCGTTCCAGGCCGCGGCGCTGGCGCGCGGTTTGGGCATAGAAGAGTGGATACTGGAGGTTGCCAGCCAGCACGTGCCGCCGCCCGGTTCCACCGTGCATTTGCAGAAGACGAATTCCCGGGAGTGGGCGCGCCAAATCCGCGCCTTGGCTGACAGTCACGACCCCAACGGCCCGGTTCTCTCCGGCGAAGCCATGAGCCGGGAGAGTATCTACTAAGCCCGCCCTTCGGCCCCAGCAGCCGTCGTTCCGCACCAGGCGCATTGCTTCGCCCGCGGCGAGCGCAGCGGCTTCCCGCAGACTCCGCACGGCTTCCCGAACGCGGCCAGGCGATGGTGCATAATGGCGTCCTGGTGGCAGCCGGGAACGCCTGTCAGTCGTTCGTACCATTCCCGGACAGGTCGAAATCGTTCGTCCGGGTTCGCATCCGCCAAGGGGACATTGCGTTTCCGCCGGAACTGCTTCACGTCCTGCGCGCATTCGTGGTAGATGCGGCGAGCCTCGGCGTATTCGTCTTCATCGAGCAAGGGCATTTCCCGCCGGCATCGCCAACACCACAGCGCCTTCATCTTCTTCCATTCTGAACCAACGCCCGCCTCCCTCAATATTGACTCCACCCGTGCCACCGAAGATAATCAATTCTTAACCCCATGTACCGGGTCCTCACGGTGGCGAGAGAGTACGAAAGCGGCGGTGATCGCATCGCCGCCCTGCTGGCCCAGCGCCTGGGGTGGAAATTGCTCGATAGCGCCCTGATCGAGGAAATCTCGAACCTCGCCCACGTGGACCCGCAACTGGCCCGCGAGTACGACGAGCGGGTGGATTCCTGGCTGCACCGCGTCAGCCGCCGCGCCCTCTGGCATGGCGGGTTCGACGCCGTCGCGGTGCTGCCCGAAACCGCCGTGTTCGATTCGGAAACTATGGCCCGGTTGGCACGCGCCGCCATCGAACACGCCTGGGAAACCGGGGACTGCGTCATCGTGGGGCGCGGCAGCCAGTGTATCCTGCAAGGCCGCCCGGATGTCTTCCACGTCTTCGTGAGCGCGCCCGAGGCCGGTGGCGTGGCAAGCGCGCGCCGGCGCACCGGCCGCGGAGCCGATGCCGCCGGTTGGAGCCGCGCCGTGGATACCGAACGCGCGCGCTACGTGCAGATGAACTTCGGCCGGAATTGGCGGGACCCGCACCTATACGATCTGTCGATCAGCTCGCGCCTGGGCGACGATCTGGTGGTCTCGACGATTCTGGCTGGGATGGGCAATCCGAGTTAATGGTTTTTTCTAAAGCAAACGCAATGTCAATTGGAACGAACTCCACAACCGCGGGGTGTGCCGCCGCCGTTTTCGCCGCGCTGCTGGCCGGGTGCTCGGCCTCGGGGCAGAAAGCCGCGGTGCAAGCTCCGCCGCCCACCGTGGTCGTGATGGATACCGAAGCCGCCGACATCCCCATCTTCGCGGAATTCGCCGCGCAAACCTATGCCCGCGACATGGTCGAAGTGCGCGCGCGCGTGGAGGGCTACATCGATAAATGGGAGTTCCGCCCCGGCTCCGAGGTCGCGGCCGGCCAGACGCTGTACGTGCTCGATCTCCGCCCCTACGAGGCTGCCGTGCAGCAGGCCAAGGGCAACCTGCACCAGAGCCAGGCCGATCTCGATTTCGCCAAAAACCAGGTGGCGCTGCTGCAGGCCCAGGCCAACCTGCTGTCGGCGGAGTCCAACCTCGTCAAGGCGCGGCAGGACGTGGACCGGCTCGCTCCGCTGGTGGCCGCCGACGCCGCTCCCAAACAGGACCTGGACGCCGCCGAGGCCTCGCTCAAAGCCGCCCTCGCCAACGTGGCCGCGCTGAAAGCCGGCGTGGAGCAGACCACTCTCTCGGCGCGCACCCAGATCGATTCCACCCAGGCGAAAACCGAAGCGCAGCAGGCCGCCCTGCAGGCCGCCGAGTTGAATCTGCAATACGCCACCATCACCGCGCCCATCGCCGGCCGCATCGGCGATACGCTGGTTCCGGTCGGTGGACTGGTGACGCCCGCCTCGCCGCAGCCGCTCACCACCATCGTTCCGCTGGACCCTGTCTGGGTGCGCTTCAAGGTGTCCGAATCCGAGTACCTCTCGTGGGCGCGCCAGGGCGGGCTGCCCGGCGAGGCCCTTCCGGTGACGCTGATCCTGGCCGACCAGTCCGAATTCCCCTCCACCGGGCACATCGAAAACTCGCTCAACCAGGTGGACCCCAAGACCGCGACCCTGGAATTGCAGGCGCGCTTCCCCAACCCGCGCCACACCGTGCTCCCCGGCGAGTATGGCCGCGTGCGCGTGCAGGTGGCCCGTCGCAAGGGCGCCATAGCGATTCCGCAGCGCGCCCTGCAGCAATTGCAGAGCGTGCAGACGGTTTACACGGTGGGGCCGGAGGACACGGTCCAACTCAAGCCGGTGACGCCCGGCGACCGCGTCGGCAATTTGTGGATCATCGAGCAGGGCCTGGTTCCCGGCGACCGCGTGATTATCGAAGGCCAGCAGAAGGTGCGCCCCGGAAGCCGCGTTACGGTGCAGAAAGCGGGAAAGCAGTGAACAGGGTTGGTAGGCTGCTGCCTGGCGCGCAGCGGCTGTCTCATGTGGGGCAGGCTGTCAGCTTGCGGCGGGTTGTTAACCCGCCCGGCGAGCGGAGCTCGCCTGCGTGGGAGGCGAAACTGCCTATAAAGCCCGGAGCTTCGCGCGGGACTCGGCTGGCGCCGCGGCATTGGATTTGCGCCCGGCCAGGCGGGTTAACAACCCGCCGCAGGCTGACAGCCTGCTCCACAACAACCCGGAGGCCCCGCTAACCCATGGCTCGGTTCTTCATCGATCATCCCGTGTTCGCCATGGTCATCGCCATCGTGATCGTCATCCTCGGCGCGGTGGCCATCCCCAACCTCCCGCTGGCCAGCTACCCGGAAGTGGTCCCCCCGGTCGTGAGTATCAGCGCCGGCTACCTGGGCGGCAACGCGCAGGACCTGGAAAAGACCGTCGCCCAGCCCATCGAAGAGCAGTTGATCGCCCTCGATGGCATGCTCTACTTTCTGTCCAATAGCGCCAACGACGGCACCCTCAGCATCAACGTCACCTTCAAACTGGGCACCAACCCGGACATGGCCGCGGTGCAAACGCAGAACCGCGTGAACCTCGCCATGCCGCGCCTGCCGCCCGAGGTGCAGCGCACCGGCGTCACGGTCAAGAAGGTCTCCACCGCGTTTCTCACGAGCGTCAGCCTGATTTCCCCGGACAACCGGTACGACGGCTTGTTCCTCGCCAATTATGCGCAGATCAACCTCTTAAACCAGTTGGCCACCGTGGATGGCGTGGGTGAGGCGCGGCTGGGCGCCGCCCAGGTTTACTCCATGCGCATCTGGGTGGACCCCGACCGCATGGCGCAATTGGGAGTCACGGCCAGCGATATCAACGACGCCATTCAGTCGCAGAATAAGCAGAATCCCGCCGGATCGATCGGCCAGCCGCCCACGCCCACCGGCACCGCCTTCCAGTATTCGGTGAGCGCCCAGGGACGCCTGGTGACCGCCTCGGAATTCGAAAATATCGTGGTGCGCGCGCGCCCGGATGGCGGCCTGCTGCGCATCCGCGATGTCGGCCGGGTGGAGCTCGGAGCGGCCAGTTACAACGGCTTCAGCCGGGTCAACGGCAAGCCCTCCGGCAATATCATCATCTATCTATCGCCCGGCGCCAACGCGGTGGCCACCGCCGACCGTGTCCGCCAGTTCGCCGAGCAGGCCAAGAAAAGCTTCCCGCCGGGCATGGACTACATCATCCTTTACGATTCCACGGTGTTCGTCCGCTCGTCGATTCACGAAGTGATCGTGACGCTGTTCGAAGCTACCGGGCTGGTGATTCTGGTGGTCTTCCTGTTCCTGCAGAACTGGCGCGCCACCATGATCCCGCTGCTCACGGTGCCGGTGGCCATCGTGGGCACGTTCGCCCTGTTCCCGCTGCTGGGATTCTCCATTAACATGACCAGCCTGTTCGGACTGGTGCTGGCCATCGGCATCGTGGTAGATGACGCCATCGTCGTGGTGGAGGCTGCGCAGCGTCACATCGACGAAGGCGCCACGCCGCACGCGGCCGCCATCCGCTCCATGGAGGAAGTGTCCGCGCCGGTGGTGGCTATCGCCTGCATTCTGGCCGCGGCCTTCATTCCCGTGGCGTTTCTGGGCGGCCTCAGCGGACAGATCTACAAGCAGTTCGCCCTCACCATCGCGGCGTCGGTACTGATCTCGGCTTTCAACGCCCTCTCGCTGAGCCCGGCCCTGAGCGCCATTCTGCTGCGGCCGAAGATGCAGACCCGCGGTCCGGTGGGGAGTTTCTTCAACGGATTCGACCGCGTCTTCGAGTGGACTCGCGGCCGCTACATGGCGGGCGTGGGCGCGCTCATGCGCAAATCGGCGCTGGCGCTGGTGGGCCTGGCGTGCTTCTGGCTCGTCGCGGGCGCGCTCTTCCGCTCTCTTCCCGCCGGCTTCCTTCCCGACGAGGACCAGGGCACCGTTTTCGTTACCGTCCGCCTGCCCGACGCCGCCTCGGCCGAGCGCGCCGATGCGGCCACCGCCAAAGTGGAGGGGATCATCGCCAGGACACCGGGCGTTGCGGGAACGTTCACCATCGGGGGCACCGACTTCGCCACGCGCACGAACGGTCCGAATCTCGCCACCATAATCACCCGGCTGACGGCGTGGGATGACCGCACGACGCCGGACCTGGATTACCGCGGCGTCATCGCGAGCGTGCAGCGGCAAACGGCGAAGCTCCCGGAACTGGTTACCAACGCCTTCGGCCAGCCTCCCATTCAGGGTTTGAGCACCACCGGGGGGTTCCAGTTCATGCTCGAGGACCGCACCGGCGCGAGCGTCGAAGACCTGTCGCAGGCCGCCGATGTCGTGACCCAAGCCGCCCGCAGGCGCCCCGAGATTGCCGCCATGGTCAACACCTTCCGCGCGGGCGTTCCATCCTACAAGGTGGATGTCGACCTGGACAAGGTGCAGACCATGGGCATTCCCGTGGCCGACGTCTACAACGCCTTGCAGACGTTCCTCGGCGGGCTCTACGCCAACGACTTCAATGTGTTTGGCCGTACCTGGCAGGTGATGGTTCAGGCCGAACCGGAATTTCGCAAGGAGCCGCGCGATATCGGCCGCTTCTACGTGCGCACCCGCGATGGCTACATGGTCCCGCTCAGCACGCTGGTGCGCGTCGCGGCCACGGCCGGGCCGGACGTGATGTTCCGCTACAACCGCAACCGCGCCGTGCAGTTGATCGGCATTCCGGCCCCCGGTTATAGCAGCGGCCAGGCGGTTCGCGCCATGGAGGACGTGGCGTCGTCGTCGCTGCCCGCCGGTTACGGCTACGAATGGACGGGCACCACCTACCAGGAAAAGGAGGCCCAGGGCCACGAATCCTTCATCTTCGGTTTCTCCGCCGTGCTGGTATTTCTGTTCCTGGCGGCGTTGTACGAGAGCTGGTCGATTCCCTTCGCCGTGCTGCTGGCGCTGCCGCTGGGCCTGTTTGGAGCGCTCGCCGCGGTCTGGCTGCGTTCCTATCCGTACGATATTTACACGCAGATCGGCATTGTCACGCTGATCGGCCTGGCGGCCAAGAACGCCATTCTGATCGTGGAATTCGCGCGCATGCGATTTGAGGCCGGACTTTCCATCCGGGAGGCCGCGCTCGAAGCCGCGCGTCTGCGCCTGCGCCCCATTCTGATGACCTCCTTCGCCTTCATCCTGGGCGTGACGCCGCTGCTGTATGCCCATGGGGCCGGAGCGGCTTCCCGGCGGTCGCTGGGAACCACGGTATTCGGGGGCATGAACGCGGCCACGCTGCTGGCCATCTTCATCGTGCCGGTGCTCTTCACCGTGATTCAGGGGCTCGGCGCGCGCAAGCCGGAGCCGGGCGCCGAACCGGCGAGGGAGGCGCGATGAGAGCCCTCTGCTGCTCCCTCGCCCTGCTGCTTTCCGCCTGCACGGTAGGCCCCAACTACAAGCGGCCCGCCGTTGCCGTGCCCGGCGAGTATCGCGGCGCTGTGCCATCCGCCGCGGCGGCGCCCGAGGCGTCTCTCGCCGATGCCAATTGGCCGGACGTTTACCCCGACCCAACGCTCAAGCAACTCATCTCGACCGCCATCGAACACAACTTCGACCTGGCGCTGGCCACCGAACGCATCGAGGAAGCGCGCGCCCGCTACCGCATCGCCGGCGCCGCCCAGTATCCCTTCGTTTACGCCGGCGCGCAGGTGGCCGGGACGCAGGCCTCGGTCATCGGCGCCAACATGAATCCGGCGTACACCAAGCCGGAGGCGGTCACCTACTCCCAGGTGGGCGGCGCGCTCTCCTGGGAACTCGACCTGTGGGGCCGCGTCCGCCGCCTCAAGGAATCCGCGCGCGCCGATTACCTGGCCACCGAGGAAGCCCGCCGTGGCGTCATGGTGTCGCTCATCGGCGGTGTGGCGGGCGGCTACTTCACCCTGCGCGAGCGCGACCTGGAATTACAGATCGCCCGCGGCACGCGAGAGGTCGCCGATCGCAACCTGCAGCTCATTCGCGTGCGGCACGATCACGGAGCGGCCACCGGCCTGGACGTCCATCAGGCGGAGCAGTTCCTGTACACGGCCACAGTGCGGGAGGCCAGCGTGGAAAGCGACATCGGGCAGGCGGAGAACGCCTTGAGCCTGCTGCTGGGCGGCCTCCCCGGCGATATCCCGCGCGGCCAGCCCCTGGCGAGTTTCGCGCTGCCGCCGGAACTGCCTGCCGGCCTGCCGTCCTCGCTGATCGCCCGCCGGCCCGACATTCGCGAGGCCGAGCAACGGCTCATCTCCGCCAACGCGCAGATCGGCGTGGCCAAGGCTTACTACTTCCCGCAAGTTACGCTCACCGGCGCCCTGGGCGGGCAGAGCCGGGCGCTCACCGAACTGTTCACCGCCCCGGCGCGCTACTGGACTCTGGCGCCCAACGCGGTGCTGCCCATCTTCACCGCCGGCCAGGTTCGCGTGGCCGTGCGGCTTACCGAAGCGCAGAAGCGGGAGATGTTGACAGGCTACCAGAAGACGATCTACACCGCCTTCCGCGAGGTCTCCGACGCGCTGGTCCGCTACAGCCGCACGCGCCAGGAGCGGGAGCAGCAGGACCGCCTGGTTGAGGCGCTGCGGGAGACCACGCGCCTGGCCACGCTGCGCTACCGGGGCGGCGCCGACAGCTACCTGCAGGTGCTCAACGCCGAGACCGGCCTGTTTCAGGCGCAACTGGCGCAGGCGCAGTTGCGGTTGCAGGAACTGCTGGCCTACACCGATTTCTACCGCGCGCTGGGCGGCGGGTGGCAGTAGGGTATAACCTGAGTTATACTCAGACTATGAAAACCGCCGTGTCAGTTCCCGACGACCTCTTCCGCTTGGCGGAGGCTGCTGCGCGCCGGTTGCGGGTAACGAGGAGCAGGCTCTATGCCACCGCAATATCCGAGTTTCTCGATCGCCAGCAGGCCGATGCCATCACGGAACGTCTGAACGCGGTGTACTCGCGCTTGCCTGCCGAGGTCGATCCCGCAATGCACCGTGCGCAGGTGCAATCTCTTGACAAGGACTCGTGGTAGCAGTGGCTGCCGGCGTCGTGCGGGGCGAAGTCTGGTGGGCCGATCTCCCCGAGCCGCGCGGCTCCGAGCCCGGATACCGGCGGCCGGTCCTGGTCATACAGGCGGATTCCTTCAATCGCAGCCGTATTCGGACCGTGATCGTTGTGGCTATCACTACCAACCTGGACCTGGCGGAAGCCCCCGGAAACGTATTGGTTCCGAATCGCTCCACAGGTCTGTCCCGCGATTCGGTCGTGAACGTCTCTCAGGTTCTGACGCTTGACCGTGGATATCTCACGGAGCGCGTGGGTAAGTTGCCACAACGCCTCCAGACAGCCGTCGACTCGGGCCTGCGCTGCGTCCAGGGTCTCGGAGGATAATCGCGGCCCCCCGCTTGACAACCGCCGCCCGGACCCGGCTAACTGAATACATGCCGTTCGTCAAGGTGGCGAAGCTCGCCGACCTCCCAGAGGAATCCGCCCGCGAGGTCATGGTGGGCGAGCAGCCCTACGCCATCTGCCGCACCGGGGGCTCGGTGTACGCGCTCGACGGCGTCTGCCCGCACCAGGGCGGGCCGCTCGGCGAAGGGCTGATCCGCGACGGCCGCGTCATCTGCCCCTACCACCTCTGGGAATTCGATTGCCACACGGGCCAATACGACCTCGACCCCGAGCGCCGCGTGGCCACCTTCGAGGTCAAGGTCGAGGACGGAGACGTCTTCCTGCAGGTGCCCTGAGTGCCGGAACTTCCCGAGGTCGAAACCGTCACCCGGTCGCTGGCGCCGCTGGTTGGAAGGCGCGTGGCCGCGGCCGAGTTCCGCAACCTGCGCATCCTGCGCGGGGGCGACCCGGAGCGCATGGCCGCGCGCCTGCAGGGCCGCCGCATCGCCGCCATCAAACGCTACGGCAAGTTCATCGTGGTGACGCTGGGCGGGGGCGGCTACCTGCTGATCCACCTGGGCATGACCGGGCGGTTGCTGTTGGGTGGCGAGGTGGGCAAACACACCCACGCCATTTTCACCTTCGACCGGGGTGCGCTACTTTTCGACGACCCCCGCCAGTTCGGCTGCATCCAGTTAAGCGAGGAATTTCCGGCGCGCGTGGCCCGCCTGGGTCCGGAACCGCTGGAGATCGAGTTCGACGCCTTTGCCGCCGCCCTGAAGCGGCGCAAGACGCGCGTCAAGCCGCTGCTGCTCAACCAGGCCTTTCTGCGCGGCGTCGGTAACATTTATGCCGACGAGGCGCTCCACCGGGCGGGGATTCACCCCCTGGCCCTGGCTTCGCGGCTGACCGCGGCCCGTGCCCGCAGGCTGTTCGACGGCGTGGTGGAGGTGCTGCGGGAAGCTATCGACGCGGGCGGCTCGTCCATCTCGGACTACGTGGACGCCGAGGGCCGCGCGGGGTTCTTCCAGTTCAGCCACCGCGTTTACCAGCGCACGGGCGAGCCCTGCGGCGCCTGCGGCACGCCGATCCGCCGCATCCTGGTGGCGCAGCGGTCGTCGCATTTCTGTCCGAAGTGCCAGAAGCGGTAGGGCGCGGGCCTTGTACTCTTTGAAACCATGACCGGGGCTGGAGCGTCGGTAGAGGTGTCGGCCACTCCGTTGAGTTGCCAAACCGGAATATAATAAGATCTCGCGCGTAATTTACGAGACAAGAGGAGACTTCTGACGTGACACGCATCTTCCGTTACCTTCCCGTGCTGGTTCCGATCCTGTTCTGCGTACAGGTGGCGAGCGCGCAGAGCACTTTCGATTTTAATTTCGGCGTAGGCGCCGCCCAAGACACAGGGGCGAAAGGGGGCATCGATACGGGCTCGGCCAACTTAGGCACCTGTTCCAGCGCCACCGTTTCCGGCTACTGCCAGCAACCGTCCAGCCTGAGCGGCGTGATGATCGGGGTGGGTGGCAGTCTCATGCTTTGGAAGCATTTCGGCGTGGGGATGAATGGCAACATTCAAGCGGCGAAGTCCGACTACGCACCGTTGTTGACGGCCTCGCAGGCGGCTGCGGCAGGCGAGGCGGGCACCACGGAGACGCTTCAGGACCGCGTAACCTTCTACCAGTTCGATGGAATCTTCAAACCGTACTCCACTAAGAAAGCCAGCTTCCAGATTATCGGCGGCGTAGGCGGCGCCAATACCAAGTTCTACGTGAAGTCGACGAGCACCGGATCGGTATTGGGCAACAGCAACTATAGCCAGTATGCGCAGAGCGCCAACCACTTCCAGGTGCATGCCGGCGTGGGCTTCCAGTACTACATCAGCGGCAACATCTTCATCCGCCCGGAATTCGACATCCATTACGTTCCCAACTTCATTCAGTTCGGGCGCAATATGGCGACGTCGGAATGCGTGTGGATCGGTTACAGCTTCGGAAACCACTAAGAACTTCGCCCCGGCGAGCGGCTCCGTGCTTCGCGGAGCCGCGGCGGGGCAAGCCTGCCAGCCCTGCCCTCGTACTCCACAATTCACAATTCCGTCATAGGTCTGTAACGGCGGCGTTGCTACCATCCTTTTCTAGCTCACTCACAAAGCCAAGGAAAGGTAGCCATGCAGACCGTCCGCACTACATCACTGCCCCATCGCTTAGCCGTTGCTCCGATCGTTGCCGCCCTCCTCTGGGCATGCGCATCCGCCCCGCTGGTTGCCCAACAGACCGCCACCGCGACGCTCGCCGGGACGGTTGTGGACCAGATGGGCAACGCCTTGCCGGGCGCAGCCGTGACGGCCCGCAACGAATCCACTGGCGCGGTTTCCAAGACCGCAACCGACAACCTGGGACGGTTCAGCCTGGCCGATCTCGTTGCCGGCGCCTACACCGTGGAAGTCTCCGCCCCAAATTTTGCCAGGAGCCGCCGCGAGGGCGTGAAAGTGGCCGCCGGCGCCACGGAGGAAATCTCCATCGCGGCCAGCCTGGCGGCCCTGCCGCAGACCATCAGCGTGGAAGCCAACGTATCGCTGGCGGCGCAATCGGCCATCTCCCAGAGCTCGCTCGAAGCGCGCTCGGCGGAATCGTCCATCAGCGGGCACTTCGTCGAGAACTTCACTTCGCCGGTGGCCGATTACACCGAGGTGCTCAACATGGCGCCCGGCACCTTCGGCATCAACCCAAACGGTGTGGGCTTGGGCGACAGCAAGACATACTTCCGCGGCTTCGCCGACGGGCAGTACACCATGACGTTCGACGGCATTCCGTTCGAGGACACCAACACGCCCACCCACCATTCCTGGGCGTTTATCCCCGGCCAGTGGATCGGCGGCGCCAATTTCGACCGCAGCCCCGGCTCGGCCTCGACCATCGGACCCACGAACTTCGGCGGATCCATCAATCTGCTGTCCAGGCCGGTGCGCGCGGACATGGATATCCGCGCGTCGGTCAACTACGGCTCTTTCAACACGGCGCTGTACGACCTGAACTACGATTCCGGCCAGTTCGGCAAGAGCAACCTGACTCTGGATCTGCATCAGATGAAGTCGGACGGGTACCAGACTTACAACGATCAGAAGCGCGACGGCGGCTTCCTGAAGTACCAGTTCCTGCTCTCCGACAAGACCGTCATCACCATATTCGGCGGGCTGACGGATCTGTTCACCAACACGCCCAACACCAAGGGGCCCACGCGCGCCCAGGCGGCCCAGTTCGGCGACAACTACCTGATGAGCGGCGATCCCACCGCGCCGAACTATTACGGGTTCGCCCTGTACCACGTGCAGACCGATTTCGAATACATCGGAGTAACTACCGACCTGGGCAGCGGCTGGCGCTTCGATAACAAGGCGTATACCTACCGGTACTGGAACAAGCAGAACTACAACAACAGCACTACCACGGTCAGCTTGAACAGCGGCGTTGACAAGCTGAACGGCTACCGGAAGATGGGCGACGTGATGTACCTGACCCACGACGGCGCGTTCGGCACCTTGCGCACCGGCACGTGGTACGAGTGGGCGTACACCGACCGCTACCAGATCCCCACCGATCCGCGCACCTGGACGGACACGCCGTTCCCCAACTTCCACGAGCACTTCCTGACGCAATCGCTGCAGCCGTTCGTGGAGTACGAGATCAAGGCCACTTCGAAGCTGAGCATCACAGCGGGCGTCAAACTGGCTTACTACAACATGCAGTTGAATCAGTACGCAGATAACGGCAAGACCATCGGCTGCCCCGGCGGCGTTGAGAAGAAGGATGCCAACGGCAACAACAACTGCATCGGCGGCGTGGCTTTCGTAACCCACGGCGCGGGTTATAACTCGTGGTTGCCGTCGCTCGATGCGCGCTACGCCCTGCGCGACAACTGGTCGGTATACGCGCAGTTCTCTACCGGCAGCGTGATCCCGCCCAGCAGCGTGTTCGACACCACCGGCGCCAACGTATCCGTGCTGCCCAAGCCCACCCAGGCGAAGACCTACCAGACCGGATCGAAGTGGAAGTTCAACCGCTTCACGCTGGACGTGGACGCCTACTACACCCACTTCCAGAACCCTTACGCCACCACGCCGGATATCACCGGCGAACCCATTTACTACCAGACCGGGCCGTCCAATACCAAGGGCGTCGAGTTCGAGAGTAACATCTACCTCAAGTACGGATTCAACCTCTATCTCAACGGCACAGCCGGAAACGCCAAGTACCAGAACACCGGCCTGTGGGTGGCCAACGCCCCGAAGAACACCGGGACCGTGGGTCTGAGCTACCAATACCGCGCCTGGGACATGGGCTTCTTCGACAAGCGCATCGGACCCATGTGGAACGACAACGGCTCCTACAACCAGGCGATTCCCATCGAGCACTTCAATATGACCTGAATTATGCACAGCTCCGGTGTTCCGAGCGCCGGTTTCGCTCGGCTGATGCCGCCCGTAGTTGAGTGAGTCAGTTCGGTTTTTGCTGTTGCATCGCCCTCCTGAGAGTCCGTTCTCGCCAAACCCCGCGCCGAAGTCTCTTACTTCGTTGCGCTTGTCGGCCGCGCATAATTTTCTATGCACACCAGCCGAAGGGCCTGCGGGGGCGTGCAATCAGCGCAATGCCGGCAGCATGACCGGCGCGTAGCCTGCTCCGCGCGGCGCGATCTTTCGCAGGCGGTCCATCAGTCGCTCGAACACGCCCTTCTCCTCGTAGTGATCGCTGTAGCTCACCCCGGTGCGCCCGGCGTGGCGCCAGATCTTGGCGGCCACGAACAGGAAGCGCAGTCGCGCGGTCGCCAGCGTCGTGTGTTGTAGCGCCGTGGCGTCGGCCTGCGGTTCGCGGTTGAACAGCATCAGCCAGCAGTTCAGGTTGTAGGCCAGCATCGCCAACTGGAAATGATTCCCGTTCACATCGAAGCGGCCTGAGGGGTGCGCCGCCAGTCCGGCATCGTTGTTCGCCTCCTTGATCAGGTTTTCCGCGCCGCCGCGCTGGTTGTAAAACCAGACCACGAAGTAGATGGGATCGCCGAAGTCGGTCACGAAGACCCGGTACTTGTACTGGCTGGTCTCGAACAACTGGTACTGCTCGGTCTTCTCCGCCTCGACCTCCTCACGCGTTTTTTCATAGCGCAGAGCCACGAACCGGTATTTCTTCTTCCACCCGTCCGGCTGATAGCTGAATTCACACTCCCACCTGGCATCCGTCTTCTTCGACGGCTTCCACTCGGCTTGGCGTAGCAACTCGACCAGTCGCGACGTCTTGCGTGCTGAGATCACGAACCGGGCAGTGCATTCTTCGTAAGCCTCGACTGCTTGCCGGCAGTAGAACCCGGAATCGGCCCGGCCGTAAATCTGCTTCACGCACGGCGGCAGCGCCGCGCACACATCCCGAATGTGATCGCCTATCTGTTTGCCGGTGGGCCGATCGCCGTTGCGCAATTCCCCCCAGATATACTCCCGCGTCTCGTGGATGAACGTCAGCATCGGTTGGTAGCTCTTCTTGCCTTTGTTCTTGGGGTTGTAGCTCTTGCGTCCGCCCATCTGTTGGCCATACAGCGTGTGCACGGTCGTGTCGGTGTCGATGGTGACGACCGCCAGTTTCACATTGGCCGCCGCCCAGACTCGTTCGCGCATGATTCGCATAATGGTCAGAATCTGCCGGGAGACATTGAGGTGCAGCGCGTTCACGAATCTCCAGAAGGTGGATTGCACCGGCAGCTTGGTGACTTTGAGAATGCCCGTCAGAATCGGGTCGCGAGCGATGAAGCGCAACTGGTTCAGGCGCGGGAAACCGATGTAGAGCCCCAACACGATTCCCAACACGAACCGGTACAGGTCCAGGGCACGGGGAATGCGCTTCGAGGTCACCGTCTGTTCCACCAGGGTCTGGAAGTCGAGTTTTTCCAGCATGGTGATCACCGGCAGCAGTCCGCCGTAGGGAGTCAGATTCTTCCCATTGAAGTCGTAGGGCGTGGAAGCATTGATTTTATTGGGTTCCGATGAGACCCTGGCCGGGCCTTGTTTTACGGGGGTTTTATCGCTATCCTTTTTTCTGTCGGTAACCATTTGGGTGACCTCCTTGGGGTCGGTTTTGCGAAGCGCCAATTTCGCAAACTTCTGTTTTACCCCGATCTTTACGGGGTCCCCAAATGGTACACTACGCTTCCGCCCTCATACCGCATGCCGCAGGGGCGCATAGCTCAGGTATGATGAACGCCTTCGTCAATTACACCGTGAAGGGATCGACGCCGCTGCGGGGGACGAAGCTCCGGCTGAGCGTCAACAACCTGCTGGACGAGCACAACATCGTCGGCATAACGGCGGCGAACTCCGGCCAGCATCCCGCGGTGGCGCCCGGCGACGTGTTGACGCTGCTGCCCGCGCGCAGCGTGATGATGACGGTGACGTTCGGATTCGCGCCGAACAAGCGGTAGGGCGCGGCACAGCGATGTAGGGCGGGCGGGGGCTACGTCCAACGGCCGTCCAGGCGGGTTGACAACCCGCCGCAGCCTGACAGCCTGCCCCACAAAAACCTCGGCGGCGCGCGGAGTAGGGCCGACTACTAGCGGCAGCCGAAACGAGCGGCTTCCGCGTACAGCCGCGCCTCGCGGTACGCCGCGGCCAGCAAGGCGGATGCGCGGCAAAGGTCCTGCGCCACCGCGGGGCACTGCGAGTTCAATTGGCCGCCTTGCACCGCGCAGGCCCCATCCGGCATCTTTCCGTAGATTTCGGCGAGACCGTCGAGCGCCGCGGGCTTCAAGCCCTCCATGAGGCCGTGCTCCAGAATGGCCACGGCGGTGTCGCGCGGACGGCCCATCCCCAGCCACGCCAGCGCCATCTCATCGGTGGCCTCGGTGCGGCGCGGGTCCAGGCCCAGGCCGTAGCGGGCGGCTTCCAGGGCCTCTGGGTACCGCTCCAGGCCCAGTAGCACGCTGGCCAGGTTCAGGTACAAATCCGGCGAAGCGCCGCGCGCCGAAAGCGGCTTGCCGGCGGCGCGCTGGGTTTCATCGAAAGCGGCCTCGGCGGCGCGCGAAATCTCTCGCGCCCGCTCGAGCACGGCGGCGGACTTCTCATACCATGCGCGGCCCTGAGGGGTGCGCGGGCCGCCCACGGCATCCCCTTTCAACTGGTAGTAAATGCCCAAATACGAGGGCGTCAGCTCCGTCGAAAGCCGCGGCTCGAGCGGTTGTAGTATGGCCCAGGCGCGCTCCTGTTCGTCAATGGCGCGGTCCAGATTGCCCTGCGGTTCGGCATCGAAAAGCGACTTGGCCAGCATGTCGTGCAGCTTGAAACTGGCGGGCGCGGTCCGGACGTCGGTAGAAGCGAGCGCCAGGTTGTCATGCCACGCGAAGTTGCGTGCGAAGGTGAAGCACCCGCAGAGCGCCACAGCGGCGGCCAGCAGCGCGGTCGCGGGCTTGCGCGGGGCGATACGCCACAGCAGCGCCACCGCCGCGATGGCGAACGCCACCGAGGGTAGGTACAGGAAGCGCTCGGCCATGATGGAGCCGATGGCGACGATCAGGTTCGAAGTGGGCAGGATGGCGATGGCGAAGAAGCCCGCGGCGAAGAAGGGAAGCGGATCGCGGTGGCGGCGCACGATGGCGGCGGCCAAGAGGCCTGCTACGATTGCCAGTGCCGCCCACGCGCCCAGGTCGTGCGGCCCGGCGAGCGAGATCTGGCTGTACGAGCGGTCGCAGGAGAGCCCGGCCGGCCACACGAGCAGGCCGAGGTCCATGGCGATCACCTTGATCGCGGTCCATCGCGCCACCAGGAATTCGGAGCCGCGCAGCGGGTTGTCCACGTACACTACTTGCGGCGAGGGCAGCGAGCCCAGCACGGCGGCGCGCACTATCCACAACAGCGCCAGCGACGCGGCCACGGCGGCGTAGGCGGCGGCGCGCAACCGGCGCGGCAGAGTGGCCGGTGTGCTACGGCACAGGTCCCACAGAGCCATGAGCCCGATCAGCACGGCCGCGTTTTCCTTCGAGAACACGCCCGCCGTGGCGATGGCGAACAGCCCCGCGATGGCGGCGCGCGCACGCCACCCAACCAGCGCATCGAGCCGCGCGAAAAGCAGCAGCCCGCCGAGCACGGCCATGGCGGAGAGCAGGTCGGCGCGGCCCGCGATATTGGCCACCGCCTCGACGCCCACCGGGTGCACCGCCCACAAGGCCGCGGCCAGCCACGCCATCCGCGCATCAGCCAGCACGTGCCGCGCCAGGGCGTAAACCAGGAGCGCGTTGCCCGCATGCAGCAGGAAGTTGACGGCGTGGTACCCGGCGGGGTTTTGGCCGCCGCCCAGCACGGCGCAGTTGAACAGCAGCGAGAGAGTCGTCACGGGGCGGTAGAGCCCGTCGGCGGTCTTCGGCCACCAGTAAGTCCTGGTGAAGATGAGCTGCAGGTTGTGGGCCGTCAGCGCGCGGATGCGGTCATCGAGGGTGAGTAGCGCCTTGGCGTCCTGTACCAAGCCCGAGGCAAAGGAGTTCGCGTAGGCGGCCAGGGCGATGGCCACGAGGGCCGCTCGGGCTTTCCATTCGGCGAGCGCGGGCGGCTCGGGGGCCGCGAGCGGTTTCACCGGTTTCGTGCGGGCCAACCTTCAGCCCTCCTCGACCATCCGCAAACGGAGGTCGCGCAGGTTGCGCAGCAAAAAATCCGGACGCTCCGCCTGCAGGTCGGCAACCGGCGTCAGCCCCGTTCTCACGGCGATCGACCGGATACCGGCGCCGCGCGCGGCAATAACGTCGTTGGGTGAATCGCCCACCAGCGCGACGGGAGTATCGCGGCCGATCCATCCCTGCGAGCGCGCCTCGCGGATTGCCAGCCGCGCCAGTCCGGCGCGCGTACCCGCCATTTCCCCGAAGGCCCCGAAACGGAAGTAGTGTGCCAGCCCCGCGCGGCCCAGTTTGTGCCAGCCGATGCGCGTCAGGTTGCCGGTTACCAGGCCGAGCAAGATGCCGCGGCGCGTCAGGCGTTCGAGCACCGGTTCCACGCCCGGGCAGTATTTGCCGCGGATCTCCGGGCACACGCGGCGGTAGTAGCGTTCCGCGGCGCGCTGGATCTCCGGCATCGCTTGCCGGATCGCGGCGGCCGATGCGCCGGCCTTGCGCAGCATCATGGTGAGGATGATGGGGTCGAGCATGCCCTGCACCGGGATGCCGTCGGTGGTCGTCTCCAGGCCGGTGACGCGGCGGATGCCCTCCACCAGGGCGTTGCGGTGATGCGGGCCGGCGCGGCGCACCAGCGTACCGTCGATATCGAAGAGGACCAGAGCGCGGAAGGTCACGGGAATTGCCATGATAGCAGGGAAACCGGGCGCGCTTGCTTCGGCGAACTCCGAGGTCGCAATTCGCCCGTAGACCCGCAGCCAACTGTGTGTGGCGATGAACCGCACGGTGCGCCGGAGGATCGCTCGAAGCCAGTACGTTGAGAGATCCCCCGCCGCTAACCGCGGTTACTTACTTACTACAGCGAGCCCTTCACGTGCGGCGTGCTGCCCACGGGCTGTCCGCCGCCTACGCTGATTTCCACCTTGTCCTTCGGTACGTCCTCGGCCGCGACCGTGAATTTAACCTGGCGGCTTTCGCCCGCTTTCAGGTGGATCCGCTGAAACCCGCGCAGGCTACGGATGGGCGCGTCCTCTTCCGGACCCCCGGCAATGTAGAGTTGCACCACTTCATCGCCTTCGCGGGAGGAAGTGTTCTTTACCGTGGCGCCGATGTCGGCGCCGCCGGGGGTGCGCTTCGCGGCCAGGCCGGAATACGCAAAGGTCGAGTAGCTCAGCCCATAGCCGAATGGGTAGAGTGGTTCGCCCTTGAAGTAACGGTAGGTGCGGCCCTTCATGGAGTAGTCTTTGAAGTCCGGAACCTGATCCAGGCCTTTGTAGAACGTTACCGCAAGGCGGCCCGCGGGGTTGTTGACGCCGGCCAGGGTTTCGGCAATCGCCGTCCCCGCCTCCTCGCCGCCGTACCACGCAGAAAGCAGCGCCGCCGCGCCCTCCGCCGCGGAGTTGACGGCCAAGGCGCTGCCGCTCGTCAGCACCACCACCACAGGCTTGCCGGTCGCGATCATCGCCTTTACGAGGCCTTCCTGCGGCTCAGGCAGCACGATGTCGCTGCGGTCGTGACCCTCGCCTTCCTGCGACCCGTTCAGGCCCACGAAAACCAGCGCCACGTCGGAGTCCTTCGCAATCTTCTCCGCTTCGGCCAGCATTACCGGGACCGGCGGAATCCAGTTGAGTTCGGCGCCGCCTCCCACGCCGTTCTGCGTGTATTCCACCTTTAAGGCGTACTTGCGTCCACCCTCCAACTGCATGGGCGGCGGACCGCCGCGTCGCGGTCCCTGACCCTGTCCGGGGCCCAATCCCGCGGGACGCGCGCCGGACGGTCCGCTGGCGTTGGCTTCCTTATCGTCGAGGTACAGTTTGATTTTGCCGTCGCGATTCCAGGTGCCGGTGCGGGCGGAGAGCACATAGTCGCCCGTCGCCGGGGGAATCAGCGTGCCGGTCCAACGGACCGAGTACTTGTTGCCGTTGACGGCCGCGACTACGGCGGGTTCTTCCGTGTAGGCGTCGAAGTAAATGCGCGGCTCCACGCGCCGCAGCTTCGGCTCGCCCTGGAAATCCGGGTTGTCGAAATACTCGGCCTGCAGGCCCTGGCCCTTGCCGTCCGGCGGAACCAGCACGGCCGAATCTACCAGCGCCTGCGTGGACGCGGTGTAAGTGGCGCCCAGCGCGTACTGTATCTTGGCCTTGGGGAACTGCTTGGTGATACCTTCGAGCGGAGTAACCTGTTTCGAGGAAATGCCGTTGTAGTTACCCAGTAGGCCGATCGGGTCGTTCGCCGAGGGCCCGACCACGGCGATCTTGCTCACCGTGGATTTCAGCGGCAGGATGCCTCCCTGGTTCTTCAGCAGCACGATGGATTCGCGCTCCGCGTCGCGCGCCAGTTGGCGGTGCGCGGCGGAATCGTTCTCGGTGTACGGAATTTTGTTGAAGGGAACGCGCTCCGGAGGATCGAACATACCCAAACGGATGCGCGCCACGAAGAGGCGCTCCGTCGCGCGCGTGATCTCGGCTTCCGTGATGGTGCCGGCCTTGACCTCGTCGATGAGGCTGCGGTATTCGCCGCCACACGTCAGGTCCGTGCCCGCCTTCACGGCTGCCACCGAGGCCGCGCCCTGCGTCGCGGAGAACTTGTGACTGCGGAAGATGTCGCCCACCGCGCCGCAATCGCTGACGACGAAGCCCTGGAAGCCCCACTGATCGCGCAGGCGCTTTTGCAGCAGGTCCGTGCTGGCGCAACCCGGCGCACCGTTGACGCTGTTATAGACGCACATGATGGAATCCGCCTTGCCTTCCACGATGGCGGCCTTGAACGCCGGCAGATATGTGTCCACCATGTCGTGCTCGCTCACCTTGGCGTCGAAGGTGTGCCGCAGCGGCTCGGGGCCGCTGTGTACGGCGTAGTGCTTGGGTGTGGCGACTACTTTCAGGTAATGCGGATCGTCTCCCTGCATGCCCGTCACGAACGCAACGCCCATGCGGCTGGTAAGGAACGGATCTTCGCCGTAGGTCTCCTGCCCGCGGCCCCAGCGGGGATCGCGGAAAATGTTAATGTTCGGCGACCAGTAAGTCAGCCAGGCGATGCGGCCGGGAGAGTTCCCGGGCGGCACTTCGGGCACCGGCGGACGGCGTAGCGCCTCGTTATATTTGGCACGCGCTTCCGTGGAAATGGCGTCGGCCATGCGGTGGACCAGGGCGGGGTCGAAGCTTGCTCCCAGCCCGATGGGCTCGGGGAACACAGTGGCGCGGCCCTGGGCGACGCCGTGCAGGGCCTCGTTCCAGTAATTGTAGACGCCCACGCCGAGACGCGGAATCGCCGGAGCGCTGTTCTGCATCTGCAGAACCTTCTCCTCCAGCGTCATGCGGGACACCAGATCCGCCGCGCGCTTCTCCGGCGATAGATTCGGGTCCTGATAGGGGGCGTTGCCGGCCGGTTGTCCGAACCCCGCCGTGCCAAAAAGCATCAACGATGCGATTGAAATCCGGTTCCTTCTCAAGGTAAGTGCTCCTATGTCGAATAACTTCAAGACGCCCTACTGCAGCTTTACGCGAACTTCCTCGCCCGAGTAAGTTACTGCGCTTGCCCCGGCCGGTTCGTCCAGGCCGCCTCCGCGTTGCGGATCCACCAGCAAAACCCGGAAGGTCCGCTTCCTCGGCATGCCTTCGTAGGCGCCTGCCCGCTTGCCAATTGTAAGCGTTTTCGCCGCCTCGTTCCACTGGAACGGAATGGTGGCGTAGGCGCCGTGTTCGTAGTCGTAGGAATCCCCGGCATCCTCGTAGAGGTTGAACGAGCCGTTGGCGCCCGGATAGACGCGCACTTCGAGTGGATCGGCGGGCTTCTGGTCCACGTATTCGACGTCCGGTCCGAGCGGCAGAATCGAGCCCGCCGGAACATACAACGGCATCGAATCCATGGGCGCGGCGGCATCCACGCGGGCTCCCGCGTTTTCGCGCTTGCCAGTCCAGAAGTCGAACCAGGCGCCCTTACCGGGCAGATAGACGGGGCGTGAGGTGGCTCCCGCCGTGGTCACGGGGTTCACCATCAGGTCAGGGCCGAACAGGTACTGGTCGTCAATGGTTAGTGCGGTCCGGTCGTCGGCGAAGTCCATCACCAGCGGGCGCAGCATCGAACTGCCCTTGTCGGTCACCTGCCAGGAGACCGAGTAGATGTAGGGCATCAGGCGGTAACGCAGCCGCTCGAACTTCGCCATGGTCTTCTGGGTGGGATCGTCGAACAGCCAGAACTCTTTGCCTTGGCCCGAGCCATGCACGCGGAACATGGGGGTGAACGTGCCGAACTGGAACCAGCGCAGAAACAGCTCCTGATACTTGGGGTCCTCGGGCTTCCCTCCGAAGAAGCCTCCGATATCCGTGTTCCAGTAAGGAATGCCGCTCATCGAGAAGTTGAGTCCCGCCGGAATCTGTTTGCGGAACACGTCCCACGTTCCCCGAATGTCGCCCGACCACGAGATGGCCGAATTGCGCTGCTGCCCGGCGTATGCCGAGCGGGTGAGGACGATGACGCGTTTCCTGTCGGTTTGCGCGCGCTGGCCCTGGTAGATACCGGTAGTTGTCATGAGGGGGTAGGCGTTGAAGACCTCCGATCCGGGCCCTTCGGCGGTGGAATAAGTCCGATACTCGCCCCACTTCCCGCCAATCTCGGGCTCAGTGGCGTCCAGCCACCAGCCATCCAGACCCTTCATGCCGAGGTGGTCCCAAATCTGTTTCCAGTAGATGCGGCGGCCTTCAGCACTGAAGGCGTCGTACCACCTGCCTTGCCCCCTCGGATAGACGTTGGGAATCACGGTGGGGTAGAGCGCACCGGCCTGGTCCAGTTCCTTCGCGTTGGCAATATCGAGATCGAAGCGCGACCATACCGAAATCAGAATGTGGGCATTCATCTTATGGATGCTGTCCACCATCCCTTTGGGATCCGGATAGCGGGCCGGATCGAACTCGTGAGTACCCCAAGTTCCGGGGCTCCAATACTGCCAATCCTGCACGATCCCATCGAGAGGCCGGTGGTTCTCGCGGTACCGCGAGACGATTCCCAGCATCTCGGCTTGGCTGGCGTAGCGCTCCTTGCACTGCCAGAAGCCCCACGCCCACTTACCCAACAGCGGCGCCGCGCCAGTTAGTTTGCGGTAACCCGCGATCACGTCGTCGGACTTCGGGCCATAGATGAAGTAGAAATCGATCGCCTTGCCGGTCTCCGAGGCCCAGCGCAACAGACCTTCCTTGCCCTTGACGCCGACCTCGACATCGGTGATCGCGGGGTTGTCCCAAAGCATGCCGTAACCGCGGCTGGAAACCAACACCGGAATGCCAATTTCCGTGTTCTTCTGCTGCAGGTGGACAGAGGTTCCCCGGTAACTCATATGCCCGTCCTGGTGTTGGCCCAAGCCGTAGATCTGTTCGTCGGGGTCGAGGACGAAGCTGTCGCCGACGGTCGTTTCGCGCGGGCCCTTCTCTTCGAGGATCGTCTTGCCCGCCAAATCGCGGAACGAAATGAGGCCGGTACTCTTATCGACGTGCACCCGCAAGGCGTGCGTGGAAAGGTCCACGGCTGACGGCGTGTCTTTAAGATCGAAGGGCACCGCGCCGGGCTCCGCAATCACGCTCAGACTGCGGATGGCCGGAATCGATCCGCCGGGGCAGTAGGTCGCTCGCACAATCCGGTCCGACCAGACCTCGAGGCGAAGCGATCCGGCGTCAAGCCGAATGGTTGCGCCGTGCGCCTGCTTCTCCACCGCGGGAGCCGCCGCGCGCGCGGACCAACTTACGAGCGCAACCGCGGCTAGAGCGAGACCCTTCAAGTTTCTATGCACAAAATCCTCCTGAATCTTCGTCGAATGTGCCTACTCCATCCGGAACCTGCCGATGCGGCGCTCCAACGCATACTTACGTCGAAGGATCTGCCAGGCCTGTGTGGGGCAGGATGTCAGCCTGCGGCGGGTTGTTAACCCGCCTGGCCGGCCTCGTGCAAAAGCCGCCCAGGCGGACTGACAGTCCGCCGCAGGCTGACAGCCCGCCCCACAAGGACCTGGCGCCCACCTAATCGCGCACCCCAAGGTTCTTTACTGTGCTCTATATCGTCCGGAATGTGATCGTACATAATGTCGCAAAGCCGTTACCTAAAGAACTAACGTACCGCTATTCGAACGTGACCGTATATTCCTGGTGCGGTTGCAGGCGCACCTGCCATACTCCTCCGGCCTCGGCCGCCGGAATGGTTCGCCCGGCCGATTGAATCTTCGCGACGCGCTGGCCATGCGGCGGCCGCACTTTGAACTCGCCCGCGACTCCCGGACGCAGCGCGCCCGTCACCACTTTGCCGCCCTTCCAGGATGCGTCCACCTCCACGTTGCCGCGCGCGCGGAATCCACGGAAGTGCCCTTCCGGCCAAGCCGAGGGAAGTGCCGGCAGAAACGCGATCTCGCCGGAATGGCTCTGCAGAATCATTTCGCCGACCCCCGACGCCCCACCGAAGTTGGCGTCGATCTGGAATTGGCGCCCCGCGTTCAGCAAACTCTCCGCGGCCGTCGAGAGCAGGTTGCGGACGTGCTGGTAGGCGCGATCGCCGTCTTCCAGCCTCGCCCAGAGATTCGCGTACCAGCCCGACGACCACCCGCTCCGGCCCCCGCCATTCTGCACTCTGCGCTCGAGCGATATGCGCGCGGCTTTCGCCAGCTCGGGTGTGCCGCGCAGCGTAATTTCGTCGGAGGGGAATAGCGCGAACAGGTGCGAGATATGGCTCATTCCCGGGCTGGGCTCGTCGTAGTCTTCGCTCCACTCCTGCAATTGGCCAAGCTTGCCAATCTTGAGATCGGGGATCCGCTTAAGCGCCTTTTCCAGTTCCGCGCGGTATCCGGCATCGATCCCTAGAATCTGCGACGCGCTCATGGTCGCATGGAAAAGCGCGTAAATAATCTCGTAATCCATGGTGGCGCCCACCGTCTGCCGGCCCACGGTTCCGTCCGCCATGCGATAGCTGTTCTCCGGGGAATACGACGGGTTAGTCACCAGGTGGCCCTTGCCGTCGTCCACCAGAAAATCCAGAAGGAATTGCGATGCTTCTTTCATCGTGGGATAGGCTTCGCGGCTCAGGAAAGTGCGATCCAGGCCATATTGGTAATGGTCCCAGTAGTGCAGCGCCATCCACGCGCCGCCCATGGGCCAGATGCCGCAATAGGCGTAGTCCACTGGCGCCGTGTCGCCCCAGGCATCCAGGTTGTGATGAAACGCGAAGCCGCGGGCGCCGTACATCTCCTTCGCGGTGCGGCGGCCGCTCTCCATGTTCGCCTTCACAAGGTCGAAGAAAGGCAGCGCGGTTTCGGCAAGGTTACCGGCTTCGGCCGGCCAGTAATTCATCTGCACGTTGATGTTAGTGGTGTACTTACTGTCCCACGGCGGCGCCATCTTGTCGTTCCATATGCCCTGTAAGTTGGCCGCCATGGAGCCCGGGCGGCTGCTGCCCATCAGCAGGTACCTGCCGAACTGGAAGTAGAGCGCCGAAAGACCGGGGTCATCCTGGCCTTTCTTGAGCCGAGCCAGCCGCTCGTCGATGGGGAGAGTTTCGATCGAGGGATCGCCGGCCGGTGGCGCCAGTTCCAGTTCGACGCGGCGGAACAGCTTCTCGTGGTCCGCTACGTGCGCCGCTTTCAAGGTGGCGTACGGTTTGGCTGCGCGAGCCAGATATTGGGTGCAAGCCGCCGCCGGATCGCCGCCGCGATAATCCGTCGCGGCCACGATCATTAAGGTCACGGCGTTGGCGTTCGACACAACCAGTTCGCTGCCCGAAACCTCCACCTGGCCGCCTTCGTTGACGGCCCGCAGCACCGCCCGGAATTTCACTCCCGCCGGTTCCAACTGATCCTTTTCCGCCTTGAGTTTCTCGGGAGTCAGGTTCGCCGTGATCCAAAAGTTCGTGTGGGCGATCGCCTCGCCCGTCAAAATGACCTTATCGGGCGCGGCCACCGTGGTCTGGCTATCCTGCGAGCGAGTGAGGGTCGCGCGCAGCGACACCCGGCCGGGCTTGTCGGCCGCGATGCGCACCACGATCGCCTGGTCCGGCGCCGAGGAAAACACCTCGCGCGTGAAGATCACGTCGCCGATCTTATAAGTGACGCGCGCCACGCCGGTCGCCAGGTTCAGTTCCCTGCGGTAGTCAGTGGCGTTGTCATGTCCGGGGAACTCGAGGTTCAGATCCCCCAGCGGCTGATACGGAGGCTGGCGGTTGGGGATGCCCATCATCGACTTCTCTTCCAGTGCCTCCGCCTCGCGCACCTTGCCTTCGAACAGCAGCCGCCGCACCTCCGGCAACGCCTTGAGCGCCTCCGGGTTGATGCGGTCGCGTTTCCTGCCATTCCAGATGGTGTCTTCGTTCATCTGAATATGGTCTTTGGCCACGGCCCCGAAGACCATGGCGCCGAGCCTGCCGTTGCCGACGGGCAGCGCGTCACCCCAAGTCCGTGCCGGATGCTGGTACCACAGCACCGGGTCCGCGGCGGAGAGCGGCGCCGCCCCGGCAACCGCCCATAGAGAGGCAAACATCAAGATCTTATGCATGACACCCTTTCCTGACTCCGTTGCAGCGCCATAGCCGCAGTGCCTCGGCGCCCGCTGAGGCCCCGGCCGTTGCCGCCAGCATTTGGCCCCGCACGTTCCAAAAACGTTTACTTTACCGTTTACCAAAGCGCATTGTAGCCGCCTGCCCAATGCGGCGCAACCGCCATGGCCTTGCCCACCGAGCGAATGCACCAGCCCGGCGTGCCCATCTGCTACGATGAAATTCCCCCACCCTTATGCCGTTGCGCTTCTACAACACGCTCACCCAGCAGGTCGAGAATTTCTCCACTTCCAGCGATGGCGTCGTCCGCATGTACACCTGCGGCCCGACCGTGTACGACTACGCCCACATCGGCAATTTCCGCACATTCACTTTTGTGGACCTGCTGCGGAAATGGCTGCGATCGAGCGGGTACCGCCTCGATCACGTCATGAACGTTACCGACGTGGACGACAAGATCATCCGCAACGCCGTGGCTCAGCGCAAGACCCTGGCCGAATACACCGGCGTCTATACCGCGGCTTTCCTTGAAGATTGCGCCACGCTGCGCCTGGAGCGCCCGGAACACCTGGTCCCGGCCACCGAGCACATCGCCGAAATGGCCGGTGCCATCGCCCGCCTGGGCGAGACCGGCCACACTTACCAGAGCGAGGGCTCGACATACTTCCGCATCTCCACGTTCCCCAGTTACGGCAAGCTGTCGCACAACGATTTCAGCGGCAACCTCTCCGGCGCGCGCGTGGACGTGGACGAGTACGATAAAGCCGACGTTCGCGATTTCGCCCTGTGGAAGGCGCCCAAGGAGGGCGAACCGTTCTGGGACACGCCCATCGGAACCGGCCGTCCCGGCTGGCACATCGAGTGCTCCGTGATGGCCATCAAGTATCTGGGCGATACGCTGGACATCCACGCGGGCGGCGTCGATCTGGTGTTTCCGCACCACGAAAACGAAATCGCCCAATCCGAATCGCTCACCGGCAAACTGTTTTCGCGCTTCTGGCTGCACGCCGAGTTTCTCATGGTGGAGGGGCAGAAGATGTCCAAGTCGCTGGGCAACTACTTCACCCTGCGCGACGTTGTGGCGCGCGGCTACCAGCCCGAAGCCATCCGCTACCTGCTGTCGTCGGTGCCTTACCGCAAGCAACTCAATTTCACCTTCGACGGGCTGAAATCGGCGGCTACCGCCATCGACCGGCTGCGCAATTTCAAGCTGCGTTTGGAAGGCGGGGGCTTCGCCGAGGGCGCGGACCCCGCGATGGCCGCGCGCGCGGCCGCTGCCTCCCAGGCCTTCACCGCCGGAATGGACGACGACCTCAACACCGCCGAAGCTCTGGCCGCCGTCTTCGAATATGTGCGCGACGCCAATAGCGCCATGGACGCCGGCGAATTCCGCCGCGAAAATGTGGCGGGCGCGCTCACCTTTTTGGAACTTTTCGATTCGGTGTTCGGCGTGCTTACGCCCGCCGCGCGTGGCGGCGAGTTCACCGACGCCCAGGTGGAAGAGCGTATCGCCGAACGCGCGGCCCTCAAGAAGGCCCGAGATTTCGCGGGCGCGGACCGGGTGCGGCAGGAGCTTTTGGCCCTAGGTATCATTCTGGAAGATACTAAGGCCGGAGTCCGCTGGAAGCGCAAGTGAAGGATGGGCGCGCCGCCAACCCAACGCCCGCTGGCGCCTGGCTTGTGGAAATCCCCGCATCGGTAACGTTCTGAACGGCCAATGCGCCTAGAAGATGTGACCTTCATGGCTGCCAATCGTACTTTCAGCATACTTGCGCGTACATTCGCCATCGGCCTGGCCGTTACCGGGCTGCTGGCTACCGAGCACCGCGGAACGGTCCAGGCCGGGGGCTTGCCGCTGCCGGGCGTCAACGTCACCGCCACCTCGGGCGATAAGAAGGTCACCACCACCACGGACGACAACGGAGCCTACCTGTTTCCCAACCTGGAAGATGGCGTCTGGACACTCCGCTTCGAGATGCTGGGCTTCGGCACCGTCGCCAAGGAGATTGCTATCGCGCCGGATGCTCCGGCCGCGCAATTCGAGATGAAGTTGCTCTCCGCGGCGGAGATTAAGGCAGCCGTGGCGGAGGCCCTTGCGCCTCCCGCTGTGGCGGCGCCGGCCGCGCCGGCCGCTCCCGTGGTTCTGGCTCCAACCGGACAGCCAACCGCGCCAGTCGCGTCCTCGGCAACGGCCGAGAGCAAGCCTCCCGCTCCGGCCGCCCCGGCTGCCACGGCTGCGCCGGCGGCGGCAACTTCCGGCAACGGCCGCGGTGGGCGCGGACAGCAGAACGGCGGGCGTCCCTCGCTGGCGCAAGCCGTCAACGGATACCAGCGCATGCGCGTCAACGCCACCGGCGACTTGGGAGCCAACCCGGACAATGGCGCAGCCGACATGAACGCTAACGGCATGAACGGCGCCGGCGATCTCGGCGCCAGCGCCAATGACGCCCTGGTGATGAACGGCAGCGTAAGCAGCGATGTCGCCATGGCGCAGTCCAACGACTGGTTCGGCGGACGCGGCGGCATGGACGGCGTGTTCGGCATGGGCGCTATGGGCATGGGAGGCATGGGCGCCGGCATGGGCGGCGATCAGGCTGCCGCGATGGGCGGCGGACGCGGCGGTCCGGGCGCGATGGCCGGCGGCCCCGGCGGCGGGTTCGGCGGCGGACGCGGTGGTGGCGGCTTCCCCGGCGGTGGCTTCGGCGGCGGACGCGGCGGCGCTCAGGGCGGACGCGGCGGTCCGGGCGGACGCGGTGGACGCGGCCAGAGCGCTTTCGGCAACGGCCGCAGGAACATGCAGGCCCGCTACAACGCCAGCCTGGCGTTCACCCTCGACAACTCCGCGCTGGACGCCCAGAATCTATCCCAGATCGGATCGAGCGGCAAGCCGGCTTATGCCAAGAGCAGCGTGACGGCTACCGTGGGCGGTCCCCTCAAGATCCCCCACCTTATCAAGACGAACGCCATCAACTTCAACTTAAGCTACTCGATGCGCCGCAACCGCAGCGCCAGCACCAGTCCGTATACTCTTCCCACTGCCGCGCAATTGGGGGGGGACTTTTCGGCGCTTTCAACCTCCATCTACGACCCCAGCACCGGCAGTCCCTTCCCCAATAACCTGATTCCGGCGAGCCGGATCAGCCGGCAGGCTCTTGGCCTTCTGCAGTATTACCCTGCGGCCTACCCGGTCTTAACCGGCCGCTACAACTACCAGACCGCGCTAACCTCCATCAGCAACCAGGACAATATCAACACGCGCCTGGGTGGCAGCTTGAACGCCAAGAACCAGCTTAACGGCGGTTACTCCTGGCAGCGCGGCGATGGCACGACTCCCAGCATGTGGCTCACCGGTCCGGGCGGCACCAACTGGTTCTCCAGCAGCCACCAGAACGCCGAGAGCGCCAACGCCACCTGGACCTATCATTTCACGCAGCGGCTCATCAACCGTCTCAGCTATAACTTCAGCCGTAACATCTCCACCAGCACGCCCTACTGGGCCAATCGCACAAACCTGTCGGGGCAGCTCGGCATCACCGGCAACGACCAGTCGCCCAACTTCTGGGGGCCGCCCAGCCTGAGCTTTTCGGGCGGCAGCGGCATCGCCGGCCTCAGCGACGGCAGCACCTCCATCGGCCGCTCCCAAAGCGGGCGCGCGGGCGAGAGTCTGATCTGGATGAAGGGCAAGCACAACCTGACCTTCGGCGTGGACTACAACCGGCAGCAAAACAACCCCGTCTCGCAGAGCAATGCGCGCGGGTCCTTTACTTTCACGGGAGGGCAAACTGCCGGAGCGGTCACCGGCAGCGGCTCCGACTTCGCCGATTTCCTGCTGGGGCTGCCCGACACCAGCAGCATCGCCTATGGAAACGCCGACAAGTACTTCCGCAGTTCGACGTTCGATGGATATGCCACCGACGATTTCCGCCTCACCACCCAGCTCAGCCTGAACGTCGGGCTCCGCTGGGACTTCCAGACGCCGGTTCAGGAGAAGTACGGCCGCCTGGTAAATATGGCGATGGGCCCGGCCTTCACCACTGCGACCCTCGTATGCGGTACCACGACCGGACTACTCCCCGGCGCCACCTGCACTCCAGCCAGCCAGGCCGGTCTGGGCAGCACGCTGATCAACTCCGATCCGCATGAGATACAGCCGCGTATCGGCTTCGCCTGGCGCCCCTGGACCAAGCACTCCATGGTGGTGCGCGGTGGATACGGCATTTACTTCAACACCTCGGTATACTCCGGGTTCGCCAACTCCATGGCGCAGCAGTACCCGCTCTCGCAGACGCTCAGGGATTCGGCCGTCACCGTGCCGCTTACTCTGGCCAACGGGTTCATCCGCGTGCCATCCAACTCGCTGAGCACCTACGCCATCGATCCCAATTTCCGGATCGGGTCGCTGCATTACTGGCAGCTAGCGGTGCAGCAGGACCTGAAGGCGGGCGTGGTGGGCACGGTTACTTATAGCGCCGACAAGGGTACTCACCAGCAGCAGCAGTTCATTCCTAACTCGGCGCCCTCGGGGGCCACTTACGGCTGCTTCATCCCCGGCGTAAGCAATGCCTGTCCCAGCAACTTCTACTACATTACGTCCGGCGCCAACTCCAACTTGGAATCGGTTTCGGGCCAGTTGATGCGCCGCTTCCGCGCCGGCTTCATGGCCAACGTCAGTTACACGCTGGCGCACGCCATCGACGACGGCAACCCCGGCGGTTCCGCGGTTACGGCCCAGAACTGGCTGGATACCGCCGCCGAGCGCAGCAACTCCTCCGGAGTTCGCCGCCAGACCTTGAGCGTGAGCATGAACTACAACACCGGCCAGGGGATTCACGGCGGCGCGCTGCTGAACGGATGGAAAGGCGCGGTGATCAAGGGATGGAATCTGAGCACCAGCCTGTCGGTGTCCAGCGGTCCGTTCGAAACCCCCAGCGTTTCGGCGCAGATTGTGGGCGGGACGGCCATCACCGGTCCTATCCGCCCCGAGTACACCGGGCAGCCGCTGTTCGTCGATGGCGCTCTGAACAAGGCGGCCTTCGCCGACCCGCCGGCGGGCCAATACGGGAACGCGGGAAGATACATTATTCAGGGGCCAACCACTTTCTCCATGAACGGCTCGGCCGGGCGCACCTTCCGAATTGGCGAGCGCCATAGCGCCGATCTCCGCTTCGACGCCACCAACTTCCTCAACCACGTCAATTTCACGCAGTACAATACCGCCTACGATCCCGCTCCTACGTCGCAGTTCGGGGTCCTGCAGAGCCCCAGCGGCATGCGCGTCATTACCGCCACTTTGCGACTCAGGTTCTAAGACACTATGCGATCCGCCATCGTTCGATCCATCATCGCCGGCACACTCGTCTGGGCCATGGTTTTCGCCGGGCAGCAACCTGCGCAGCGGCCTCAGCCCCAACCCGCGCAGCCGCCGGCCGGCGCCCCCTCGAAGGCTCCGGTGAAGTTCACCGCCAATACCCAACTGGTGGTCGAGGACGTGATCCTCAAGGACAAGAACGGCCAGCCCGTCACCAACCTCACGGCCAAGGACTTCGTGGTCACCGAGGATGGCAAACCGCAGGACGTCAGGATCTGCGAATTCCAGAAGCTGGAAGAAAAGCCCGCCGAAGCGCTTCCCGACGAACCGCAGACCAAGAGCGAGACGGTCAAGACCGCGGCGGTCGAGCCCCCCAAAGTGACCGCCACGGCCATCGCCCCGGAGAAACCCGGCGACATCAAGTACCGCGACAAGCGCCTCATGGTGCTGTTCTTCGACATGGTTTCCATGCCCATCCAGGACCAGGTGCACGCCATTGACGGCGCCACCAAGTTCGTGAAGACGCAGATCACGCCCAGCGACCTGGTGGCCATCATGACCTTCTCCAGCGACATCAAAGTGGTCGAGGATTTCACCGACGACCGCGACCTGCTGCTCAAGGACATCAAGCACCTGGTGGTGGGCGAAGGGCAGGGATTCACCGCCGCCGATTCCAGCGACGCGGCCTCCGACACCGGCGACGCCTTCTCCGCCGACGATAGCGAGTTCGCCATCTTCAATACCGACCGGCAGCTTTCGGCGCTCGAAACCGCCGTCAAGATGCTGGCCTCGCTGAACGAGAAGAAAGCCCTGGTCTATTTCTCCAGCGGCATTCAGCGCAGCGGGCAGGACAACCAGGCGCAGTTGCAGGCCACCGTAAACGCCGCCATCCGCAGCAACGTTTCCTTTTATCCCATCGACGCCCGCGGCCTGGTTGCCAGCGCGCCCCTGGGCGACGCCACCAAGGCTTCGCCCGGCGGAGCGGCCATGTATAGCGGCAGTTCCGCGCGCTCGGCGCAGGGTAACTTCCAGGCACAGCAGGATACCCTCACCACGCTGGCCAGCGACACCGGCGGCAAGCCGCTGCTCGACAACAGCGATCTGGCCCTGGGAATCGTGCAGGCCCAGAAAGACATTTCCAGTTACTATATTCTCGGTTACTACACCACCAACGAGAAGCTCGACGGCCACTTCCGCCGCGTGAAGATCGCGCTCAAGGACGCCGCTCTCACCGCCCGCACCAAAATGGATTACCGCGTGGGCTACTGGGCCGGCAAGGACTTCAAGCAATTCAACGACAGCGATCGCGAACGCCAACTCAACGAGGCCATGTTACTGGGCGACCCGGTCACCGACATCGATATCGCCCTCGACGCCTATTACTTCCGTCTGGCGCGCGACCGCTACTTCGTCCCCGTGGTGGCCAAGATCCCCGGCAGCGAGCTCGAGCTCGCCAAGAAGGGCGGCGTCGAAAGCACCACCTTCGATTTCATCGGCGTGGTGAAGGATTCCGCCGGCAAGACCGTGCAGAACGTCCGCGACTACATTCCCTTCAAACTCAAGGAAGACGTCGCCAATCAACTGGCCAAGCACCCCATCGTGTATCCCACCGGGTTTACGCTGGCGCCCGGCACTTACACCCTGCGGCTGGTGGCGCGCGAAAACACCACCGGACGCATCGGCACGTTCGACAAGAAACTGGTGATTCCCGACCTTACCTCGGAGCAGACCAAGCTCCCCATCAGCTCCGTGGTCCTGAGCAGCCAGCGCATGGACGTGTCCGCCGCGGTCTTCAGCGCCCAGAAGGACAAGAAGATCGACGCCGCCAACCCGCTCATCGAAGGCGGCAAGGAATTGATCCCCAGCGTGACCAACGTCTTCAGCCGCGGCTCGGAGATGTACGTGTACCTGCAAGCCTACGAGCCGGCCGCCGAATCCACCCAGCCCCTGGTGGCGCGGGTCACGTTCTTCCGCGGCAGGATCAAGGCATTCCAGACCGCCCCCTTGGAAGTGACCGAGGGGCTGGATACCAAGTCGAAAGCCCTGGCGCTGAAGTTCAGCCTGCCCCTGGCGGAGATGAAGCCCGGCCGCTACACGGTCCAGGTGGACGTGCTCTCCCCCGAGGCGCAGAAGTTCGCCTACTGGCGAACACCCGTGATGCTGGTGCAGTAGGGGACGACCAGCTGGTGCAGGCAGTCCGCCGCGACCGGCATGCCACGCGAGCCTCGCGGCAGCCCACCAGCCCTCGGCTGGTGCGTTTCCACACCACTAGTAGAACTCAATTTCCGCAGCCATCAAAGCTGGCGGTCGACCCCGCCATAATGCTAACCTATTGTAGTATCACTTCCACCCATATGTGAGGGCATACGCAATACCCTCATAATTAACCTGGTGAGTAGTCTTACAAAGCTAGGGGTTCGTTCTATACTACATGGGAGTTGTAAGCGAAGAGTTGGAACTCTGATCGGATCTGGCGGCTGGGGTGCACGAAATATATGCCGAGAGACCAAGAGAAGAGGTCCGACTCAACCACTGAGTTGATGTGACTGAGCCAAAGTATCGAGGAGGAGACACTTCTATGAATCGTGAGCTTTCGACTGCGGCGCCCGATGCTGTGGTTCGGGAATACCGTCATCTTACGGGAACCGCCAGGGCTGCCGTGCTGCTGGCCATAGTTTGCCTGGGAACCGCAAGTCTGGCGTATGGAAACAACCCCGGCGACCCGCTGTATTGCCAGCCCAACGAGGGCACCACTTTTCTCATCGTCAATGGCGGGGCCGGCGTCTTCACGTCCGACTCGGATTGTTACAACAACAACTACGCCAACAATACCGATACCACCATCGCGACCAGCCAGGGCGGGACGATGGCCAGAACCGCCGGCACGGGCAATTACACTTATACGCCTCCCACGCCCGGCTTCACAGGTCTGGACACCTTCCCGATACATGTGAACACGTGCTGGAACGGCGCTGGCGGTACGTGTTCGAGCGCGGGCACATCCGCGCCCGGTGGGGCGGCGAATCTGACGGTCACACTGAACGTGATCCCGGCGGCCACCACCCTCGCCGCTTCCGGAGCGACCTTGGTACCCATCCCGGCCGGGAGCGTGACCAACTGCACGGCGGGCGGTAACTCTGATGCTGGTCCCGCAGCCGGTGCGGTGTTAGGCTGCATTACCGCCATATCCACCGCCGCCAATCCTAGCCACGGCGCCCTGACGGTCAGCGGCAACGCCCTCAAGTATACCCCAACCGCTGGCTATTCCGGACCGGATAGCTTCCAGTATTACGCACTGGGTATCAACACCGACGGCAACACATCCCTTAATTCAGGCGCCGTCACCGTCGCCGTCACGGTCTCCGCGGCTCCCGTTCCGACGCTCGGAGTGTGGGCTCTGATCTTCCTTTCGGGGGCTCTGCTTCTGTACGGGATGATGGCGATTACCCGTCAGACGGCCTGATCGCGCTACATCGGGTCAAACGGCGGCGTCGGGAGCATCGAGACGCACGGAAGGACGGTCGTCTCCGCCAGTGCGGGCTGCGTTCCCCGGAACGCACCCCGCAGGCGCTCTTCGCAGCAATTCCGCTATTATAGGTTGACCGGGTGAGGAGTCTCCCGCCACTTTCGTGAAGCGATTCCCGTTTTTGGACTGGATGCGTGGGCTGGCCGTAGTCATCATGATCCAGTGCCACACCTTCAACTCCTTCGTGCGGCTGGATCTGCGCGATGGCGGCCCTTACATCTACTCGCAATTTGTGGGAGGCATGGCCGCGCCGCTTTTCATGTTCATGGCGGGCATGACCACCGGGTTTCAAATGGAAAGCCTGGCCCGCCGCGAGCCCTCCCCGTTGCGCCGCTGGCTGGTCTCGCTCAAGCGTGCCGCCTACATTCTGGGCATCGCGTTTCTCTTCCGCTTCACCAACTACTTGGGCAGCCTTCCCGGCGGCAGCCTCCAGGAAATCACCAAGGTGGACATCCTGAATTGTATGGCCGTCGGCATGGCCGTATTCGCAGCCGCCGCTCTATTCGATTCCGCCAATCGCGTGCGCTTCGCTCTCCTCACCGCGCTGGCCATCGCCGCGGCCACTCCGGTGATGGCGCATCTTCCCTGGGAGGGCGTTCCGCGCTTGGTCCGCGAATACCTGGTGCCCCTCAGCGGGCGCGGGCAATTCGCGTTCTTCCCCTGCGCCTCTTACGTGGGCTTCGGGCTGGCTGCCGGTGCGATGGTGAAGCGCGCCCCCGAGGAGGGTTTCGAGCGCCTCATGCTATGGTCCGGACTGGCCGGCCTGGTGCTGGTCTACGCCGCGCAATACATGTCGAACCTGCCGTATTCCCTCTATCCCGCGACGAATTTCTGGACCGACAACCCCGCGCTGATCCTCATCCGCGTGGGCATCGTGCTCGCCATCATGGCCGGCTCCTACCTGTGGACCGCCCATGGCGCCGGCCCCGGCTGGAGCTGGATGCAGTGTCTCGGCAAGAACTCCCTGATGGTTTACTGGGTCCACGTCATGATGGTCTACGGCAGCGTGGTGCGGCCCATCAAACGGACCCTATCGATCCCCGCCGCCGCCGCCGCCACCCTGCTAGTGACGCTGCTGATGCTGGCGCTCTCCGCCGCCTGGCTCCGCTGGAAGGCCCGCCGATTAAATGGCGTCTGACACCATTTATTCCGGCCCCGAGAGCTGCGCGAACAGCCGGTAGGCCTCGCGCGCTTCCTGCGGCTTGCCGCTCTTTTCCGCCGCCAGCCCCCGCAAATAGTAGAACCGCGGAAAGTAAAACGGCGTGAACACCGTGGGCCCGCTCACCGGCGGAACCGGCAGCGTGCGCAGCAGCGGCTCGGCCTCCTGGTAGCGGCCGGTTTCGAGCAGCGTCCACGCCAGCATCGCGGGGATGCCTTCCTCGCCCGGCGCCTGCCCGCCTTCGCCGTATAGTTCGCGCAGAATGGTGGACGCCTCCCGGTAGTGCTTGTCCAGCAGCAGCGCGCCGGCCAGCGCCATGTTCCGCACCGGCGCTAGTCCCGGATTGGGCGGGAACAATTTCGCGGCGCGCGCGGACCACTCCTCGGCCGAAGCCGGCGGCGCCGCCAGAAACTTCGCCACCAGCGCCGCGGCCGGCAGCGGCACGCCCGGTATGCTCAGGGCCTTCTGCGCCATCTCGCCCGCGGCGGCGCGGTCGCCCAGGAACAGGTCCCACATCGCCAACTGCGCATACGCGTGCACCGCGGCCTCGCGCTTCGGGCCGCTCTCCGCGGCGCGGGCGAACTCGAGCAATTGCCGGTATGCCTCCTTGCGGCGGCCGATGGTCCAGGCCCAATCGGCGCGCTCGATCTCCACCACGCGCGCGCCCGTGCCCGCCAGCGCTTGCACGTAGCGCTCGTGAATCCCGGTGGCGCCCGCCGTGTCGCCCGTCATCAGCCGCGCCATGGCGGCCTTGTACAAATCGGCGCCGTCCAGGAATTTCGGGTTCTTTTGGTAAGCCGACAGGTAATACTGTTCGGCTTCCCGCAAATGGCCGGTCATCAGGTGGACGTCGCCCAGCGAGTCGATCGGGTTGGGATCCCGCGGATCCCCGGCCTGGTAGCGCCGCAGGGCTTCCACCGCGGCGGCCAGATCGCCCGTCCCGGCGTCGGCGTAAGCCAGCAGGTTCCAGGCGTTGCGGTTGTCCGGGTCGAGCGCCAGTTGGCGGCGAAACGCCACCGCGGCCTCGGCGGGTTGGTGCGCACCGAGCCGCGCCTCCGCCAGCATGTGCCACTGTTCGGGATTGCCAGGGTCGGCGCCCGCCAACTCGGCCAGCGCCTGCAGGCGGCCGCTCGAATCGCCGCGCAAACCGGCCGCTTGCAGATGGATTCGGGCGCGCTCGATCCCCGAACCCGCGCGTTGCGCCGCCGCATCCAGCAGGGCCAGGGCGCCGGCCGTGTCGCGCTCCGCCGCTTTCCACTCCGCCAGCAGCCGGTAGGCCGGAGTGAATCCGGGGTCGGCGGCAATGGCCGCGGCGGCGTCGCGCTGAACGTCCTCCGGCGTGGTGCCTTCCGATGCGTGCACGAAGTCGCGGATGGCCTGGTTGCTGCGCGTCATGGGCCCGGCAGCGTCGGGAGCGAGTTGCCGCGCCAGCGAATCGGCCACAGCGATGGCGTCTTCGGCCGCACCCGAGGCGTAGGCCGTTTGGACGTACTTGTGGGAGGGCAGGTCTTCCAGGTACAGCCGGGCTTCCAGGCGTCCCCCGCGCACGGCGAACTCACCGTAGCCCACCCGGTTGGCGCCGGCCTCGGCGGCCAGTCCGCTTTCCGCGGAGACCCCGGGTGCGGTGTTGGGCCGCCCTCCGTAGGCCCGGTCGCGGGCACGCAGCGCCGCCGCGGGAATCGCGTAGCGATAGGGCCGGCCCGCCAACTGCGCCGTCACCAGATCGGATAGCGCCCGCCCGATCCAGTCCTGCGCGCCGTCCGCGCCCAGGTTCTCGAACCGCAGGATCGCCAGACGCTCCACCGCCGGCTTGCGGCCCGAGCCGGAGCATGCCGCCAGAATCAGCAGGCCCGCCAGAGCCGGACGCACCATCCGAGGGCTAAAGAACACGCTGCTCCGTGGCCAGCAATTCCTTGAACTCGTCGGTGTCGCGCAGGGCGGCGAATTCGGGGTCCTTGTTTAGCTTGTCTCTCTCCTTGAATCCCTCTTCCAGCGCCTTCCTCAGGTACTGCAACGCCAGTTCGTTGCGGCCCGCTTTGGCATACATTTTGGCCATGAAGTAGTGATACTTGGCGCGCTCCGCGATGTCGCGGTTTTCGAGCGTCGTGCCGAAAGTTCCGCGCCGCTCGAAGACCTCGGGATCCAGCTTCAGCGCCATCTGGTTGGCCTCCGCGCATTCGTCGTATTGCTTGCGCGCGAAGTAGGCGACTCCCAGGTTCAGGTAGAACGAAGCCGCCCTGGAATCTTCGGGAGTCAGCGCGATGGCCTTCCGGTAATAGGATATGGCGCGGCGATAGCTCTTCGTGGCATAGTAAATCGTGCCCAGATTGTTAATCGCTTCCGCGTAACTGGGCTTGAGCTTGATGGCCTGCTGGTAAGCCTTCCTGGCCTGATCGAGCTGATTCGGCAACTGGTGGTAAGCGATTCCCGTCTTATTCCACAGGACCGGGTCTTTGGACGCGGCGGCGTTGTAAATTTCGATCGCGTCCTGGTATCTCTTGCGAGCCATCAGGATGTCGCCGCGCATTTCGGGTGTCAGGTTGGCCGCTTGCTGCTTCTCGGCGGATGGCGGAGGCGTCAGCGAGCCGCCGCTGGGCGCGCTGCCTTGCTGCCCTGCCAGGACGGAAGCGAAGCCAGTCACGGCCAATAATAGGTGCGGAGGCCGAAAGAACATGTGTACCCCCTTCGCACCTATTTAAACACACCCAGGATTCGATCGAGCACACCCTTCTTCTCCGGCGGCGGCTCTTCTTTCTTGGCCGGCGGCGGAACCGCCGCGGGCGGAGCTGCGGCGGGCGGTGTCTTCCGGGAAGCGCGCCGTACCGGAGCGGCAGCCGGCCGCGCGGGTTCATCGGTGCCCGCACCGGCATTCGCGCTCTCTCCGTTTGCGCCTTCGCGCGCCGGGGCGGGTGCCGTGTCCCAACCCGATACGTTGGCCACCGCGCTACGGCCGCCGCCGTGCAGCGGGCAGGTTCCCTGCGGCTCGGTGCCGGCGATGAACACCTCCGCGTGCGTCTTGGGGCATGCCGCCGTGGCCGGGAAGCCGGTCTGCGAATCCACCTGGATGCTCACGATGCCCTCGGGAACCGGGAACGACCTGGTGTCGCGGTACTCGCGATAGTCGAGCGCCCGCTTCATGAAGTCGCCCCAGATGGGCGCGGCGCTATCGGCTCCTTGCAGGCCCAGGTCCATGTTGTCGTCGAATCCCACCCACACCACGCACAGCAGTTCGCTGGTGAACCCCGCGAACCACCCGTCGCGCAAGGAACTCGACGTTCCGGTCTTGCCGGCCGCCGGGGCCGTGAAGTTGTACCTCGGCCGGATGCCCGCGCCGGTGCCGCTGCGCAGTACTTCCTCCATCAGGTTGGTCACCAGGTAGGCCACCCGCGGGTCCAGCGCCGCTTTGCGTTCGAGTTGGTTCCGGTACAGCGTCTTCCCGTCGTGGTCGCGCACCAGGGTAAGGAAGTTGGGTTTCACGTACACGCCCTGGTTGGCGAACATGGTGTACGCGCCGGCGGCTTCGATGGGCGTGATTTCGTACGCCCCCAGCGCCACCGCGGGCGTCGCCTGAATCCTGTAGTTCATGCCCGCGCGGTTAGCCATCTCCACTACGTTGCTGTAACCCACCATCTCTGCCAGGGCCACGGTGGGGTTGTTCAGCGAGTGGGCCAGCGCTTCCCGCACCGTTACATCGCCCCGGTACTCCGGCTCGAAATCCTTGGGGCTGTATTCCCGTCCGTCGTACCAGAAGGTGGTGGGTTCGTCCTTCAAAATGGTGCTGGCCGTGATCACGCGGCGGCTGCCTTCCACGGCCGTGTTCAGGGCCGTGGCGTAGACGAACGGTTTGAAGATCGACCCCGGCTGGCGCTTGGCCAGCACGCGGTTGAGCTGGCTGGTGCCGTAGTTGCGCCCGCCCGCCAGCGCCCGCACTTCGCCGGTATGCGGATCGATGGCCACCAGCGCCACCTGCGGTTCGGGAATCGGTTTGCCCCGGAAGCGGTATTGCCGCTTGAGCCTTTCGTCCACCAGTTGCATGCCCGCGCGGATGGCTTCCTCGGCCGCGGCTTGCAGCCGCAAATCCAGCGTGGTGTAAATGCGGAAAGCGTTCGACTGGAAATTCTGGTCCTGAAACCTAGTCTGCACCGCGTCCGCCACCAGGTCCACGAAGAACGGCGCTTCCTTGGATAGCGACGCGCCCTTGGCCACGGTGATGGGCGTCTTCACGGCGGCCTCGTACTCCTTATCGTCGATGAAGCCGTTCTCGTGCATCAGCCGCAGAACGATGTTGCGCCGCTCGGTGGCGTGGTCCGGATGGCGGAACGGGTTGAAAAACGGCGGCCGCTGGATCATCCCCGCCAGTTGCGCCGCCTCCGGAATGGTGATCTGGCTCAGGTCCTTGCCCAGGTACGCCTCCGCCGCCTCGCCGAACCCGTGGATGCTGAACGTGCCGCGCATCCCCAGCGGCACCTGGTTGGCGTAGTCCTCGAAGATCTGCTCCTTGGAGAGCCTCTGCTCGATCTGCAGCGTCACCACCACTTCCTGGAACTTGCGGCTGAAGGTCTTTCCCTTCTCGTCCTCCAGAAAGAACATGTGCGCGAGCTGCGTGCTCAGCGTCGAGGCCCCCTGCGCCCGGCGGCCGCTCCGCAGGTCCACCCAGGCCGCCTTGACGATGCGGAACGGGTCCAGCCCGTTGTGCTGGAAGAACCGCTTGTCCTCGATGGAGGTGACGGCTTCCACCAGAATCTTAGGGATGCCGGGGAAGGTGACGAACCGCCGTTTCTCCCTCGCCGGCCCCGACAGATTCGTGATAAGTTGCGGTTCCAGTTGGTACTGGCCGCGCGAAGTGTTATCCGCCAGCGAGATGATCTGCGTGATCTTGTTGCCCACGAAGCGGATCACGCCCGGTTCCTGGTCGAAATACGAATCCGGGCCGGGAAAGATTTCAATTGAATTGGCCCGGATCTGGAACGACCCGATGGGGTTGGCGCGGGAGTCCGTGTATCCGCTGCGCCGCAGGACTTCTCCAATGCTCTTGGCGCTGCGGACATCGCCCACCGCCACCGATTCCGGGGCGGCGTAAATCTTGGCCGTGGCGGCAAACGGGCCAACCTTCAGCTTTTCGTCGATCAGGTGGCTGTACTTCACGTAGAAGCCCCCGAAGATCGCCATCGCCAGTATCACCATTACGGCGAATCCGGCCAGCAGGGCGCGGCCCACCGGCCCCAACACGAAGTGCGTGAGCCAGGCGTTTTTGGGTATCCGCAGCCGCAGGTCCCGCTTGAGATCGCGCAGGTACTTTCTCGTCTCCACCAATTACTATTCTCTCATGGGCCGGTGGTTCCCACGAAGCGCCCCCCAAGGGACGCGTGTGCGGCACATAAGTGACCGTGAAGGGAATTCGCCGGCGAAACCGCATGAATCCGAGCGTAGGTCGGCGCTACGTTTTTGTGGGGCAGGCTGTCAGCCTGCGGCGGACTGTCAGTCCGCCTGGGCGGTATACGCAAAAGTCCGAAGAGGCGGGTTGACAACCCGCCGCAGGCTGACAGCCTGCCCCACATAGCACCCGCGGATCCACTTCTGTGTCGCGCACCCCCAGGGGACAGACTCGCATTTCCGGCCCCGTTTGCCGGAAATGCGGTGTCTGTCCCAGGGTTCTGGCCGTGGGGGGCGGATTACTTCCGCTCGTCCTGCCGGCTGGAGGCGTACAGATCCTCCCACATGTCGCCCGATTCCGGGGTCCACTCGGGGTTGACCAGGCCGGAAATCTGCACTTCGTCGGCGCGCAGCGTTCCATGTCCGTAAGGGCAGATGTACTCGACGCGTGGCCGGCCCAGTTGCAGCATCTGGCCCCAGGAGCCGGTCTCGACCGGCATCCGCAACCGGCGCAGGCACACCCGGCAGCGGTACCGCTGGTCGCGAACGATGAAGAAAAGTGCCGCGGTTGCCAGTGCCGTGCACACCATCAGGGCCGCATATGTGCCCAGGTTCAGGCCCATGTCTTCCAGTGGCGCCAGCAACTTGTGGTAATCCTTCTCCCCCGGCCGAACGTGGTAGGTGGCCCCCGGTGGGAGGAGGCGCTCCACCAGCAGCACCAAGCCGTAGAACGCCACTCCCGCGGCCATCAGCTTCGCGGCAAAGTACGCCCAGTAGCGCATATCGTATTGGACTACCGGAACGGGCAATTTGTTTCGGGGATTGCCCTGGCCGCCCCCAGCCTACCCCCGGAACAGGTTGCGCGCCACGAACATCACGTTGGCCGGGCGCTCCGCCAGACGGCGCATATAATAGGGATACCAGGCCCTACCGAAGGGCACGTAGAGCCGCAGGCGGTAGCCATCGCGCACCAGTTTGCGCTGCAAGTCGCTGCGGATGCCGTACAGCATCTGGAATTCGAATCTCTCAGCCGGGATCTTCCGTGCCGCTGCATGGTGCTGCGTTTCTTCGATCATGGCCTCGTCGTGGGTGGCGATGGCGGGGTACTCGCCCCGCTCCAGCAGCAACTTCATCAGCTCGGCGAAATTGCGGTCCACATCGCGCTTGCTCGGGAAGGCCACCGCTGCCGGTTCCAGGTAGGCGCCCTTGCATAGCCGTACGCGGATGCCGCGGGTGCAAAGATCCTCGACATCCTCGCGGCTGCGGCGCAGCGAGGCCTGGATCACCGCGCCCACGGCCTTGTGCCGCGAGTGCAGATCGCGCACCAGGTCGAGCGTGCGGCTGGTGTAGGCGCTGGACTCCATATCGATGCGCACGAAGGAGTTCGCCGCCTCGGCTTGGCTGACCAGCCGCTCCACGTTGGCGCGGCACTCATCGAGCGAGAAATCCAGCCCGAACTGCGTCAGCTTCAGCGACACGTTGCCGCGGATGCCGCTCTGCCGGATGGCCTCCAGCGTGCGCAGGTAAACATCCCGCGCCTCGGCGGCTTCTTCGAGCGAGGTGACGCTCTCGCCCAGGCAATCGAAGGTCACCAGAATGCCTTCGGCGTTCAGTTTCCGCCCGGCCTCCAGCGCCTGGTCGAGCGTTTCGCCCGCCACGAACCGGGACGCCAGCCGTTGCGCCGCCCGAGAGGTCTCCATCCATTTCCTGAGGTGTCTCTGGCGCGACAGAAAAAGCAGGAGGCTGCGCACGACTTCCAGGCTAGCACCTCGCCGGGGTGGGTGGGGCGGCCCGTGGATGGCCAGAGGTGACTAAACCGTACCGGTACGCACTTTCAGACCCGGTTCTGCTAAACTTCCGGTGTGGAGATCAGCGACATCCCGGAAGTCAAGCCCGGGGAAATCCGGTGCCCACGCTGCTACGGCCGCGACATCGTTCCCTCGAAGCCTCGGGGGCTTCGCGACGAGGTGATGCGGTTCTTCGGGCGCGTGCCGCGCCACTGCCGGTTCTGCGAGAAGCGCTTCTTCCTGCCTCGCACGGCCCACCAACACTAGCACCCAAAAAAAGGGGGCAATGGCTCGCCCGAAGGTCCGCCACCGCCCCAAGTTACCGCGCTTGGTATTTGCGATCTCCACCGGGCCCGATCGCTCGGACCCGGTGAATAGGTCAGAATATCAGATGTTCGCGGCCTCTGTATCGCTAATTTCGCCGGTTCCCCGGTGGTTGCCTGGGACCGGCCGGCTCAGAACGTGAACCGGATCGCCACCTGCATGCGCCGCGCCTCCGACCCATCCGGGGGCACCGCATCGCCGCTGGGCACGTACAGATTCCCCGGCGTGGGCGTCAGCACGCCCTTCAACTCCGTGTATGCTTGGCTGCTGGTGAAACTGCGCGCGGCCCAGGTGTTGGGCACGTTGAATACGTCGAACCTCAGACGCAGCTTATAGCGGTCCCCTTCGCCGAACGGAATCTCTTTGGTGAGGCTCGCATCCTGCCGGTACATGGCGGGATACATATAGCTGTTCACTGGCAGCCACGGCACCCGCGCACTGAAATTGACGCCGTTAAGAGTGTAGTTCGAGAACATGCCGCTGACCGGCGTGTCTTTCGTAGTGATGGTTTCGTTGCCATAGGGATGGCCGCTCGCCATGCTGGTGATGGAGGAAAGCTGCCAGCCGTTGATCAGGTAGCGGGATATGGCGCCGGAGGAGTGCGTGAACCGCGGCGCCCATACCCAGCTCAAAACCACGCGTTGCCGCTGGTCTTCCGCGCCGGTACCATAGTCCGCCCGGTAGTTACCGTTGAACAGCCAGTAGTACGGGTTCGACAGGAACAGGTTGTTGGTGCTCTCGCCGTAACTCTGGCCGTCGTCAAGCTCGTGCGACCAGGTGTAGGCGAGCATGGCCTGCAACCCGTGGGTGAACCGCTTGTTGGCCTGCACGGCAAGCCCGTTGTAGTAACTGTTGACCCCGTTCTCGTCGTAGGCGATCATGCCATACCGCGTATCCGGGCGGTTTCCGATGGCCACCGGGGTGGTGTAACTTCCCACGGCGTTGCCACTGGTGTCGTCGATGGTGTAAGTGTAGTTGGTGGTGGCGGTGGGAAAGTTGATGTCGCGCACGCCATACAACTGCACGCCGCGGCTCCACAAGTAGGACACCGACACGCCGATATCGCGGGAAACCTGGCGCTGGATGCCGATGTTCCCCTGCTCGGAATACGGGGTCTTGATGTTGGGAGCCAGGATCTGCAAGGCCGGAGCCGAGACCGTGGCGTTGGTCGGCAGCGCCGCCAATGCGTTGGGGAAGACCGGGCCGCCGGCGCCCTGGGCGATCTGCGTGCTGGTGCAGCCGCTGGTTCCGGTGGCGCAATTGGTCAGGCTCATGGTCGTCTGGTAAACGCCGTTGCCGGTGGTGAACAGGTTGTCGATGGTTCCGCCCTGGAAGCGGGCATAGAACATGCCATAACCGGCCTGGAGCACGGTCTTATCGTTCACCCGGTAGGTGAGGCCGACACGCGGCGCCAGGTTGTTTGGACTGGACGAGACCTGGCACGTCTCCGGATAGTCGTGGTTGCAGACCGACGGTTGCGGCAGCTTAGTGTACTCGTAGCGCAGACCGGCCAGGATTGTAAGTCTGTCGGTGGCCCGCCACTCGTCCTGAAGATAGAAGTTGTAGTTGTTGATGCGGTAGTCTATGGCCGGATTGCCGAAGGCCTGGGTGTACTTGGACCAATACTTCGTGCCCGCGGTGTTGCCGGAGTAATCCAGGGCGAAGGCGTTGACCGTGTTATAGGTGTAGCTGCCGAAGGCGCTGCTGATGTAATAGACGTAATCCGCGGTGGTGGCGATATCGAAGCCGAACTTGATGGTGTGCCGGCCCTTGGTCAAGGCGGCGTTGTCCTGGAACTGGTTGCGGACCTCGCTCGGCTCGATGCGCGGCAAATAGGCGGCCGGCCCGAGCGACGTGCCGTTCACGGATACCTGCAGATAGCCCAGGCCCTGTCCCAATGAGGACTGGTTGAAGGTATCGGCTTGGCGGTCGGTGGCCAGACCCCAGCGAAGCTCGTTGACGAAACTGGAAGTCGGGTTGAGGGTCCACGCCACGTGCCCGTTGCGGACCGTCACGGAGTCGTCGCCGTTACCGGTCAGCGCGGAGCCGCTAGTGGAGGAAACTCCGGTCTGGATGCCGTCGGGTGACTTATCGTGCAGGAAATTGAAACTGGCGCTCACCATATTCCGTTCGGAAAGGTGGTAGTCCAATTTCCCCAGGTATAGTTCCTGCGCCAGGGTGCGGGGAAGCTGCCCGTAGAAGCGCGGCAGCAGGGCGTTGATGGCGGCGCACTGCGCTGCGCTGGCGGCCGGCTGGTTGGTAGTGCTGGTGGTGGTGGCCACGCCGCAACTGTTCCAGGTCTGTGTGGCGCCGTTGACGGCGGTGGTGTTCAGACTGCTGGTCATCGGAAAATTGCGCCAGGTGTCTTCGGTGCTCAGGAAGTAGAACAGCTTATCCTTCTTGATGGCCCCGCCTAGTGTGGCGCCAATCTGGTTGCGCTTTTCGGATGGGACATAGGCGGAAAACGGATCGCGCGCGTTGAAACCGGTACTGCGGTAATACCAGAAGCCGCCTCCGTGAAGTTCGTTGCCACCGCTCTTGGTCACGGTGTTTACCACCCCGCCCATGGCGCCCCCGTACTCCACCGAGTAATTCGAGGACACCACCTGGAATTCCTGCACCGCATCCTGCGAAATCTGCGAGTTGATGCGCGTGCGGCCCGCGTTCTCGTTGTAAAACCCCTCGGTGGTATCGGTGCCGTCCACCAGGAAGGCGTTCTGGCCCGCTACTCCGCGGAAGGTCAGCAGCCCGTAGTTGCCGTCGTCGCTGACGCCCGGCGTCAACAGCACGAAGCTGTCCACGCGGCGCCCGTTGATCGGCAATTCCTGAATCTGTTGTTGATTGACTACCTGCGAGAGGTCGGTCTTGGTGTCTTCCACCAGCGGCGCCTCGCTCGATACCTCGATCTTCGTACCCGCCGATCCCACGCTCAGGGCGATACGCAAGTCCAGGTTCTGGCCCACCAGCAGCGCCAGATCCTTGGCCTCATACGTGTTGAAACCGCTGGCGGTGACGGTGACGCTGTATCCCTCGCCGGGCGTCAGAGCGGGAGCGGTGAAAACCCCGTCCGAGTTGGTGGACAGGCTGCGAAGCGTGCCTTGCGACTGGCTCGAAATGACCACTTTGGCGTTGGGAACCGAGGCCCCCGACGGATCCTTGACGACGCCCGAAATCCCGGCCAGTCCGGCAGCCGATTGTGCGAATACGGGCGCGGTGAGAAGCAGAAATAGCGCAGCGGAAACCTTCACGTTCATGGAACCCCCTATGACCGGCAGGGGGACGCTCCAGCGAGCCCCATTCGCCGGTGGTGTTATGTGCGAACTAACCCCAATATATGCAGAGCCCAGCATAACAGAAAGACCGTTACAGCAGCGTTAACCTTTTGAGCCCAGGATGCAGAAAAATTTGGCTGAAATCCGTAATGCCTTCATTCCAAGGCAGTTGTGGGGTATGCTTGAGCTTGCCCCACCGCCCGCTACGATAGTACTGCCAGAACCTGCCGCGAATATTGCGCCGCTCCCGCGACGTTCGGGTGTCCCGCCGAGGCGCGGTAGCACAGTTGCCTCATCAGCACCTCCGCCACCCCCGGATGCGCCGCGTCGCACAGTGGATGCCGCGCCGCCGCCACCGGGTCGAGCGGGCTCAGGCCGTCGTCCAGGTCGAGACCCCAGAGCAGGGAAGTGCCGGGAACGAATGCCGAGTTGGCATCGGTGAATCCCGACGGGACGAAGCTGACCCTGAGGTCGCCCGTAGCCGCGACGGCCTGCTGCAAGCGCGCGGTCGAGTCATCGAGGAAGACGTGGCAGCGGGCCAGCACGGGATTCACGAAGTCCGCCTCTTCCTCCAGGAAATCGGGAATGGCGATGCCGAGCATGCCAAGCAGCCTGGTCACGCCGGCGGGGTCGCTCCGGGCGCTTAGGACCGCGTAGTAACCCAGCACCAGAATCCTGCACGACGGCTTCGTGAACTTGGCGCCGGCCTTCTTAAGTAGCGCCAGCATGCCGTCATAACAGGCGTGCTTGATTCTGAAATCGAGTGGTGGAATCAGGGCAAACGGGTTAAGCATGAACGCCACGCCCACGTCGTTGATGCCGCCGTTCAGCAGCACCAGGTCCACCGTTTCCGGCGAATTGGCGTACCCATCGCACTGTTCGATGATGGACAGGCGCGGCGCCGGCACCTCGCCGGGCTGCGGCGTCCCGCTGGCGCCGGTGGCTCCGATCACCGCGCCCGAGTGAGCCAGGTTTTCGAGCGTAACCCCGTCCGGATACTTTGGCAGGAGCGCCTGTTGCACCAGCCAATCGAACTTCTCGGTGGGCAGCAGGCCCTGGCCCCAAACGACCGAGTCGCCCATGGATACGATCCGGAAGTTACTTGCCATGGCACCTCCTGTTTACGGGGCAATTATACACCCGGCGATTGTGGGGCAGGCTGTCAGCCTGCGGCGGGTTGTCAACCCGCCTCTCGCGGACGTTTGCCGATGCCGCCCAGGCGGACTAACAGTCCGCCGCAGGCTGACAGCCTGCCCCACAACGGTGCCCTCAGTAGTAGCTCACCGAGATCACCGAATCCCCTTGCGTCCGGTAACCCGCGATCTCCGCCACAATCGTCATGTCACCGCCGGCCACGTTCGGTATCTGAACGTTGAACTGGTACAGGCCGGAGCCGATCATCCCCGCCCACTTTACCTGCGCCACCGCGCCGCCAATGCGGAAGGTCACCGCCGAGGCAAGTTGGGCATACGCGCCCACCAGCGTATCGGAGGGCAGCGGCGGGTTGGTCGGTCCGAAGCCCGTGCCATACAGTGTGACGATCTCGCCGGGCTCGGCATCGCGCACCTGGCTGGGCGTTCCCAGGTCGTAACCGATGGTGAAGTTGCCCACCAGTTTGCCGTCGGTGGTCTGGGCGACTACATAGTTACCCTGTTCCACGCCGAGCCGGAACAGGGCCGGCGAGTAAGCCGCCTTCTGCGCCGCCAGCGTTCCGCTCGACCCGGCCGAGTTAGTCACCTGCACGGTTACCTGGCCCGTGGATCCATCGTCCGGAAACATGGCGTTGATCTGCCCAGGGCTGATATACGAAAGATACGCCGGGTTGCCGTTCACCGCCACCGATACGCCGTCCAGGCGCGTGGGCAGCTTGTTGTTCACGAAATCGCCGCTTGCCCAGGAACGGGAGGTGGCGGACAGGTTCTCTCCGAATATCGAAATCCACGCGTTGGGCGCGGCCTGGCCCGAGTAACTGGCGGCGTTCAGGGCGGAGAAGATCGCGGGCTTGCCGGCCGCGGTGCGGTCCGCGGCATAACTCAGGATGGTGCCGAAATCCCCCGCCAGCCAGCCATGCTGGGCGTCCGGAAAACTGATGCCGAAGAGATCGACGGTGGTGCCGGAATTCACCGGCTGCCACGTGGTGCCGCCATCCGCCGTCTGGAACAGGTAGCCGTCGTGGCCCGCCAGCCAGCCCGTAGACGGGCTGTTGAACTGAATGCCGTAGTAAGCGCCGCCGCTGGCGGTCTTCGGCGTCACGTTGGACCAGTGCGCCGCGCTGTCGGTGCTGCGGAACACGCTGCCGCCGCCCATCCAGCCGTGGCTCGCGTCGGCATACGCCACCGTGTTCACGTAAATGAAGCAGCTATCGCCGCAATCCAGCGCCGCCTGCACCCAGTGCGCGCCGCCATCGCTGGTGCACGCCAGGTTGTAAGCACCGCCGGCGCAACCGTGCAGTGCGTCGAAGAAACGCATGCCGCCCTGCACGTCGGCGTATCCCACGGCGACCGGTCCGCCGATTCCCGTGTCCACCAGCGCCCAGTGATTCCCGCCATCGGTGGTGTGCGCCAGCTTGATGGTGGCGGAAACGCCCGCATCGAGCGCCCATCCGTTCTGCGAGTCCAGAAATTGGATGGCGGAGTACTCGCCGTCGGTCAGGGTGCAGACGCTCGAGCCCTGGTCGGTCCAGGTCTTGCCGCCATCGGCAGTGTGCAGAATGCAGCCGAGCTGCGCGTCGAGGCCGGTGGTCGGGAAATACTCGGAGGACCCCGCGGCCCAGCCGTTATTGGCGTCGGTGAACCAGATGCGGTCCAGCCGGAAGTAGCTGAACGAGCCGCTCGGCACTGCCCGCTCGCCCTGTGTGGCCCAGGTCTGGCCGCCATCCTGCGTGGCCAGGATCGTCTGCCCCCAGAGTTGCGGGCTGAAGGTTCGCGAGCCGGCCGCCCAGCCGTGGTTCCGGTCGGTGAAGAAGACGTCGTGGAAAATGTGGTGCGGCGAAATGTAGGCCTGCGTGAACAGGGCGTCGCAATCGCCGCTAAAGTCGGTGCAAGCGCCCCAGGGAGCCGTCGAACGGGCCGTGGCGTCGCGGTCGCCAATAATCAGGACGCGGTCGGCCGTCACGCCCAGGCCCCAATAACCCTCCTCGGTAAGCGGGTTCGTATTGGCCATCTTGACCCCGGTCCAGGTGGCGCCGCCATCCAGCGTGCGCCACACGGCGGTGCCATCGCCCGCGTAACAGGTGCCGGCCGCGTAACCGCGGTTGGCGTCCACCATGTGAATGTCGCGCACCTGGGCTTCGAAATTGCCCAGGTTCTGCGGCTGCCAGGTCTTGCCGCCATCGGTCGAGTTGAAGGTGCACGCGCCGGAGTAATCCGACATGTGGGCAAAGCCCGAGGCCCAGCCGTTCGACGCATCGGTGAAGTAGAGTGCCGTGAAGGTGAATCCGGCGCTGGTGGTGAATAGCTCGTTCCAGGTGCGGCCGCCATCGGTGGTGCCGTAGAGCGCGCCGAGCGTCAGTGGATTAGCGAAGCTGTCATAGCCCGTGCGCTTCATGCCTGCGGCGAAGCCGGTGTTAGCGCCAATGAAGAAGACGCGCTTCAGCAGGCTGGCCGAAGCTGGCACGGTTTGCTGTGACCACGTCTGCCCGCCATCGGTCGAGTGCCACATGCTGGCCTGGTAGCCGCTAAACCCGGTGTAGGCGCCACCGTATTGGATGGGCGCGTTGCTGGTGGCCCAACCGTTCGAGGCGTCGGTGAAGAAGACGCTCTCGAAGGCGTCGCCGGTGTCCACCGCGGACCTGGTCCAGTGCGCGCCGCCATCCACCGAGCGCAGCATGGCGCCGTTGTCGCCCGCTGCCCAGCCCTGCGTGGCGTTCAGAAAGTAGACTGCGTTCAGCGTGTCGGTGCCGCCGGGGTCCTGGTTGCTCCAGGTGAGGCCGCCGTCGCTGGTCTTGACGATGGTGCCCTTGATCTGGTGCGCGGTCTGGTCCCAGTGGGGCGCGCCCACGGCCCAGGCGTTGTTGTCGTCCACCAGCGCGATGGCGTTAAGATCGCGCGAACTCTCTTCGAACTGCGTCACGATGGGCGGCACGTCGGGGGCCGTCGCCGAGGCGGCCGGGGTGGCCGCCGACTGCCTGCGGGCGCGCGCGCCAGTGGGGCCGGGGACGAGCACTCGATCCAGCCGGGCATCCACCCGCAGCGTGGCGCCGGGCCGCACCGTCACCAACTTCCGCGACACGGCGGTACCGGCCTGGTTATGCATGACGACGCGATAGGCGCCGGGCGGAAGAGACGCCAGGGTGAACTGACCGCCGCCGTCGGCCGCAGCGGAGAACTGCTCGTGGGTTGCGAGGCTGGTGGCCGTGACGAGCACCGCGCCGTCCGCATTGGCGACCCGGCCCGAGATTGCTCCGGGGCCGCTTGCAGCCGCCAGCAGCAGCGGCGCCAGCGCCAGCGGTAAGACCAGACTTCGGGTACGCATTGCGAGTTCTCCTTGGGGGTTGGATACGGCGGCCCGAAAGGGGAGGGCCTCGCTTAACGTACCATAAGGCCCGGATATCTTATGTGCCGCTGCTCACATAACTAATGGCATATGGCTTTTGTGGGGCAGGCTGACAGCCTGCGGCGGACTGTCAGTCCGCCTGGGCGGCATCGGCATACGTCCGCGAGAGGCGGACTGACAGTCCGCCGCAGGATGACATCCTGCCCCACATAAACCTAGCGCCCACCTACGCTCGGATCCATACGGTTTCACTGGCGGATCGCCTTACCTGGAGGCGAGGAACATCCGAGGCCCGCAGGGTGTAGAATTTGGAAATGCGCGGAGAAGGACATCCGATTGTCTTCAGTCCCGTCCGGCGAGCCATGCGCTGGGCGGGCTATCTAGGCGGCGGCCTGGTTTCTCTTATCGTTCTCCTGGCTTGCGCGGGTGCGCTCTATCAGTGGATCGGCGGCAGTTGGGACAGACGCTCCCATCCGCCGCCGGGAACGTTCGTGGTGGTGAACGGTCTGCGCATGCACCTGGTCTGCACCGGCCAGGGATCGCCCACCGTGGTTCTCGATTCCGGCCTCTCCAATAGCTGGCTGCATTGGTATAAGGTGCAGCCGGAGGTCGCCAGGTTCGCGCGCGTTTGTTCCTACGACCGCGCCGGGTTGGGGTGGAGCGAACCGCGGCCCGGCCCGCGCACCAGCCAGGCCGTCGCCAAAGAGCTGCATACGTTGCTGCGGAACGCAGGCATCGAGCCGCCGTTCGTGCTGGTGGGCCACTCGATGGGTGGCCTCAACATGCAGATGTACGCCAGCCTATACCGCTCCGAAGTCGCCGGAATGGTGCTGGTGGATTCGGTGCACGGCGACCAGCGCATCGTCTTCGCGGCCGATTACAAGCGCGGCTCGGATTACTGGACGGGCGTCATGAAGCGCAACCTCCTGCTGATGCCCTTCGGCATTCCGCGCCTGCTGGGTTGGTGCGGTACCGCGCTGCCCGCGAAGCGCGCCGAGCTTCGCGCCTTCGATTGCACCTCGCAACAGATTCATGGGTGGCTGGCGGAGGAGGGTGGCTCGGAGGCCAGTTCGGACCAGGTCCGCGCCACCGGCCCGCTGGGCGATCTTCCACTGGTGGTAATTTCGCGCGGGCCTTCGAACCCCGCCCAGAAGCAGTTTCTGCCGGGTTGGTACAAGCTCCAGGACAGCCTGGCGCACCGCTCCACGCGCGGCCGGCGGATTGTCGCCGAGGGTGCCGGCCACGACATCCACCTGGACCGGCCAGACGTGGTGGTGGCCGCCATCCGCGAGGTGTGGGACGAATGCCGGCCGCGCCCCGGAACCGCCGGACAGTTATAGCACCTCGCCCATTTCCAGACCCACGTATTTCAGATCGGAGTGCAGCCTGGCCAGCGTGCCGCGGAGTTGCGATTCGAAGACGATCGACGCGCCGGTTTCGCGGCGAAGCTTGTTGACCTCGCGGAACTCGGCCACCAGTTCGCGGGCGTGGCGGCTCAACGCGGACAGACGGTCGGCGGGCGGCGGTGCGGGCTCGGCCTCCGCGGGCGGCAGCAGCGCCTTGCGGGAATCCCGCACGGACTGGGCAACCTTCTGCACGTTGGCGGAGTTCAGCTCCAGCGTTTCGCCGTCCACGCGCAGCGCTTTCTCCTTAATGAATGGCGCCACCAGGCGATAGGTGCCGGCGGAGATCCGCACGCTCTGCGTGTGCTCGAAATAGTCCGGGCCGAATTCCTCCAGCAGGCTGATGAAGAGGTCGGCTTGCGCTCCGCTTAGCTTCAAGTAGCGCGGGCAGAATTCCCGCCACCTCAGGCCCAAACTCGCGTGGACCTTGTCCGTGCGAGCCTGCCGGATGGCGGCCGCCTGTGCCGCGGAACATCGCCCAACGATGGTTCCGAAGGCGAGGCTTTGCCCCGCGATCATTCCGGATTCGAAAGATGCGCCATGCGCCAGCGCCGTCTTGGAAGTTACCTTGTTCACTACGTGCCTCCGGGCGTGACTGAAGGCCAGTCACGGAAAGTTTTTGTAAGTACATGAAGTCGCGCGACTTACCGCGCGAGAGTGGCTGGACTTAAGTCACGCCCTCTCGATTCCACCATCTCACACACCTCCCGAAAAGCCGGGCCAGCCAGCCCGCTGAAACCCGCGCAAGCGATTGATGGCGCGGTTGATAAGAATATTTTCGAAAAATGTGAATGAAAAAGGTCTCATCGCTTTCGCGGCGCATTTTGCCCGGGGAACGCACTCCGTCTGAGGCCGCGAAAGTGATGAGACCGCGCGTTGAACTAAACCGCAGCGTGGTGCCGGGTTATGGGGATTGAATCCCGCCGTCGAACCCGTAATGCCGCCGATAGACGGTCTTTCCTCATCCGGCCGTGTGGACTTCGCGCGAGGCAAGGGGCGGCAGGGGCCGGATCCGCGGTAACCCCGCGACGCGAGAGCCCGATATGGCGCGTTCCGCCACTCGGGACGCACCGCGGCGGTCCGTTGCGGAAGGCAGCGCAGGGGCCGTGGATGGATTCGAGCTTCATGAGGTGTCCGGCGGCGCCTCCGGCCAGCGATATGCCGGTAGGATCGTCGTGTGGAGCATGACGCCCGCTCCGCACTTCGGACAGCCGGCGGGTGGCGGCGCCAGCGCCTCCAGAAGCAAGAGGCATTGTGCCGGGCTGGGCAATAGTCCTGTGACCGGTGCGTTGAGCAGTTTGCGGCACAATGCCAGCTTCTCTTTGCGGAAGCGGTTCGCCAGGAAGCCGAAGTGCCGGATGCGTTGAAACCGGGGCGGCAGAACGTGGATGAGGAATCGGCGGATAAACTCGCCGGCGGCGAGGGTCATCCGGCGCGAGTTCCGTTTGTGCTTGTGACGGTAGTCTTTCCACTGGAAGGTGACCTCGCCCTGGTTCACTGCCAGTAGCCGGTCGTTGGACAGAGCGGCGCGATGAGTATAGCGTCCGAGGTACTCCAGCGCTGCTTGGGCGCCGCCCAACGGCGGTTTGGCGTAAACCACCCATTCCGGCCGCCGTAACCGGTCGAGCGATTCCAGAAAGGCCGGCTCTTCCTTCAGCGGTTCGATTTCGCCGGAAAAATGAAGCTCCCCCTGCTGAAACGCCCGTTGGAGCGCCTCCAGAAAGAGGCGGCGGAACAGGCGGGAAAGAACCCGTACCGGGAGAAAGAAACCCGGCCGGCACGCGATCCAGCGTTCGTAATCCGGGGAGAGTCCGCCGCCGGGGACTACGCAATGAACGTGCGGGTGATGCAGTAAGTTTTGTCCCCAGGTGTGGAGAATGGCGAAGAAACCGAGTTCGCAACCGAGGTGCCTGGGATCGCGCGCGATCCTCAGCAGGGTTTCCGAAGCGGCGCGGAAGAGGATGCCGTAGACCGTCTCCCGGTTATAGAACGCGATGCGGGCGGCCTCCTCCGGAATGGTGAAGACGACGTGAAAGTATTCCACGGGCAACAGTTCGGCCTTCCGGCTCCGCAGCCACCCGGCCCGTTCCCGGTTCTGACACTTCGGGCAATGCCGGTTGCGGCACGAATTGTACGATATGCGAGTGAAGTCGCACTGGGGGCAGGTTTCGACATGGCCGCCGAGCGCGGCCGTGCGGCAGACCTCGATGGCGCGCATGACGCGCAGGGATTCGCGCGGCAGGCGATGCGCCCGGCGGTAGGCCGCGCCGTGTTGTCGAAAAATGCCGGCCAGTTCGAAGGCTGGCCGCGGCATGCGCGGCTACTTCTTGCGTGCGGGGCGCGCGGCCCCCAGGGCGTCCAGCGGACTGAGCGTACAGGCGACGACCTGCGGCGTCACCGTGGCGTATCGCGCCGTGGTATCGATGCGGCTGTGTCCCAGCAGCACCTGGATCACCCGGATATCGGTCCCGTTTTCCAGCAGGTGCGTCGCGAAACTGTGGCGTAGCGTATGCGCCGTAATGCGCTTTGGCAATCCCGAGCGCTGGGCCGCGTCGCGGCAGGCTTGCGACAGGGAAGCGATATGCATATGGCGCCCTTCGCGCCAGGACGGGAACAGCCAGTGTTGGGGGCGCGCTGCGCGCCAGTAGGCGCGCAGTACCGCCAGAAGCCTGGGCGAGAGCATGGCATAGCGGTCTTTGCCCCCTTTGCCCTGTTCGATGCGAATGAGCTTGCGCCGGGAATCGATGTCGGCGATCTTGAGAGACACGGCTTCGGAGATGCGCAAGCCGGCGCCGTAGCAGGTCATCAGAGCGGCCCGGTATCGCAGGCTGGGAACATGGCGGAAGAAGTGCTCGACTTCTTCGGGACTGAGGACCACGGGAAGTTTATGCGGCCGGCGCACGTGCGGAAAGCAGGCCGAACCCCACGGCATCTCCAGCGTCTGTTGATACAAGAACTGGATCGCCGAAACGAAGGAGTTGATGCTCTCCGGCGAGAGCTTCTTCTCGTTCAAGAGGTAGAGTTCGTATTGCCGGACGGCTTCCAGGTCCAGATGCTCGGGACTGGTGCGATAGAACATCGCGTAATCGGAGACGTAATGGAGGTAACTTCGTTGGGTGGTGGGCGCGAGGCCGCGCAACTGCATATCCTCGATGAACCGTTGACGTAGCGGCGTCATGGAATGCTCCTTCGGATTGGTTTGCGGTTATGGCGATAACCGTCTCCCAGTCTGAAGCGCCCTTGCGCCCGCCGCCACTGCCGGAGCGGCTGGCCGGCATGCCGGACGAGGCCGCCGCCTGGATAGCGGCCTCGCCCGATCAGGGCCTCCGCGCCGAATCTCGGAACTAACCCTTTCCTTCGCAGCGCATTACCGCGAAGCGGTTTAGTTCACCGGACTTTTGGGTAGCGCCGTTTTCCATAGTCGTCTTCCACCGCGCGCCGCATTGCGCTATTGTCTTCTGAATGGTCTGTTTTCGGACCTCAAAAACCTGGACCAAAGCGAAGACGGAGGAATCTACGATGAATGCGAACAATCTGGGACGCGCCGCCGCCCTTCTAATTTTCGTGCCCGCCCTGCTGGCTGCTCAGCCGGCGCGCGGCCGCGACGAGGCTATGCTCAAGAACTGGGCGGCGCCGCTGTACTGGCAACCAACCCGGGCCGAGCGCGCGCGGTCCGAAGCGCCGCAGGTGGCCACGGCCGCCTCGGTGAACGGCAGTAGCGCGCTGGTCTTCGTGGCAATGACGCCCTGCCGCATCGCGGACACCCGCGCCTCGCAGGGATTCGCGGGGGCTTTCGGCGCGCCTAGCCTGGTTGGCGGCGCGACGGGGCGCACCTTTCCCATTCAATCCAACACCACGTGTCCGGTTCCCTCCAACGCGCAGGCCTATTCGCTCAACCTGACGATCGTGGCGCCGGCGCCCTACGGCTTCATCACCGCCTATCCCACGCCGGGCCCCATGCCGCTGGCCGCCACGCTCAACTGGGCGACGCCGCTGATCGTCGGCAACTCGGCCATCGTGCCGGCGGGGACCAATGGCTCGATCGACATTTTCGCCAGCTCCACCACCGACCTGGTGATCGACATCAACGGCTACTATGCCGCGCCCGGCGACCTGAATTCCAACATCGCCATTGGAGCCGGCGCGCTGGCGAACGACACCACCGGGAGCCAGAACGTGGCCATCGGCCAGCAAGCCCTGGCGAACAATACCACCGGGATTAACAACGTGGCCAGCGGTTATCACGCCATGGCGGCCAACACAACCGGGAGGTTCAATACGGCCATCGGTGAAGGTGCGATGCAGGAGAACACGAGCGGGACAAACAACACCGCCGTGGGCGATGTTGCCCTAGCCTCCAACACCACCGGGAGCTACAACACGGCCAGCGGCGCCAGCGCGCTGGTATTCAATGTCGGCGGTTCTTACAATGCGGCTCAAGGCTACGGCGCGCTGGAGATGAACACCGCCGGAAACGACAACACGGCTAGCGGCTATTTCGCCCTGCACAGCAACACCACGGGCAGCAACAACATCGCCATCGGATTCCAGGCGGCCAACAACGCGGCGGCCGCCAACAGCGGCAACATCCACATAGGCAACCAGGGCGCTACCGGCGACAATGGCGTCATCCGCCTCGGAGGCAGCGTGGCCACGGGAGACATCGCCGTGCAAACCTCCTTTTTCGCCGCGGGCATTCGCGGTGTCACCACCGGCTCCAACAATACCGTGCCGGTGGTGATCGATACCAACGGGCAGTTGGGCACCGTCAACTCGTCGCGCCGCTTCAAGGAAGACATCCACGATATGGGCGACTCGAGCAGCGGCCTGCTGCGCCTGCGGCCGGTGACTTTCCGCTACCGCCAGCCCTTCGCCGACGGGTCCAAGCCCGTCGAGTACGGCCTGATCGCCGAGGAAGTGGCCGAGGTTTACCCGGACCTGGTGGCGCAATCGGCGGATGGCAAGATCGAGACCGTGAAATACCAGGTGCTGGATTCCATGTTACTCAACGAACTGCAGAAGCAGGTGGAGAAGGTGCGGTCGCTGGAGGCGCGGCTGGCCGAACTGGAGAAACTGCTGGCTGCGAAGGCGGCGCCGGCGGCGGAGACAGGCGAATAAGCGCCGCGGGTCACTTAGGCGCTTCGCAGTTTACCATCCACTTGACGCCGAACTTGTCGGTAACCATGCCGAAAGCTGCGGCCCAGTAAGTCTTCTGCAGGGGCATGATGACCGAGCCGCCGCCGGCGAGGTTGCCAAAGAGTTGGCCGGCCCGTTCGGGATCGTTCAGTCCGATGGCCAGGCTGATATTGCCACCGCGAGTTGCCGCGTCCGGCCTCGGATCGTCGCACACCATGATCGTCGAATCGCCAACCTTGATCGAGCAATGCATGATGTTGGTTGCCGGTCCCATGTCTGACAGTGGGGATTCACCCACGGTGTGAATGAACAACACGTCAGCGCCGAGCGCGGTCTTGTAGAACTCGATTGCCTGCCGGCAATTGCCGGGGAATGCGATGTACGGGTTAACTTTAAGCATCCAATGTCTCCTCAGTTGTGGTACTTGGGGGCCTAGTTTATCAGGGCTGCCGCATCGGTGGGCTCCAGGCTCTTGTGGGGCAGGTTTCAACCTGCGGCCGGTTTGTAACCGGCCTCTCGCGAACGTCTACCCATGCCGCCCAGGCGGGATGCAATCCCGCCGAAGGATGAAATCCTGCCCCACGCAGCGCCGGCGGACCCGGCCGATCCTTGTTTGCAATGGCGGTCAGAACGTCAGCTTGGCGGCGACCTGAATCCGCCGCGCGGCGCGGAAGGAATTCACTTCCCCAAAAGCCGTGCTGGTGATGTTAGTGCTGGCGAAGGCGCTGGGGTTCACCGAGTTCAGCAGGTTGAAGACCTCTCCGCGAAGTTGCAGCTTCATGCGGTCCTCCTTGAACAGGCCGAAGTTCTTGAGCAGGCTGGCGTCGATGTTGAAATACCCGGGTCCGCGAATCACTCCGCGGCCGGCATTGCCGGGCCGGATGGCGCCGTTGGGCACGGGCTGGAAACAGGCCGTGTTGAACCAGGTGGGATAGCCTGAGCCGGTGGCGGTGGTGAACTTCTTCGGCTGATTGGCCCGCGGATCGCAGACCATGTCCGGGCGCGAACTGGAGGCGCTGTTGCCGAGCAGCCCGAGGCCGGCCGGGTCCACGCTGGAAGTGGTCACGGTGAACGGCGTGCCCGAGTAGGCCGAGGGGATGCCGGTCAGTTCCCAGCCGCCGAGGGCGTGGTGCAGAACGCCGTGGCTGTGGGCGAAGACCGGAATGGTGTAGATGTAGTCGATGGCCAGCACCTGTTGGCGGTCGAGCGGCGAGGGCCCGTACTCGCCTTCGTGCCAGTTGAAGCTGCTCTGCGGCGCGGTGCTGTCGGCGCCGGAGTCGGTCATGTTCTTGCTCCAGGTGTAGGAGGCCTCGACCAGACCCGCCGCGCCGAAAGCCTTGTGAACCTTCACCTGCAGCGAATGGTAATTGGAATCGAAAGCCGTCATGACGGTGTTAATGGCGTTGAACCCGAGATAGGGCCGCACGGCGTTGATGCGCGGGTCGTCGGTGGAGGTGAAGCGAGTGTCGCCATTAGCCTGGTGCACACCGGCTGCCAGCGCCACGCCGGGCGCAACCTGGTTGACGTCCACGATGCCGAGCAGGTGGGTGCCCTTGGAACCGACGTAGGCCACGTCGAGGAGGACGCCGCGCGCAAGCTGGCGCTGCACGTCCACGTTCCACTGCTGCGAGTAGGGAATCAGGGATGGGAGCTGCGTGGCTTTCAGGAACAACGTCGAGGCGGAGACCCCGGCCGTTCCGCCGGTAATGTTCGAAAACGAGGCGTTGGAGAAGCTTACACTCTGCACGGTGGGAGGATTGTTGAAGATGGCGGTTTCGTAAGTGCCGACTTCGACCGAATCGTAAAAGATGCCGTAGCCCAGGCGGATGGACGTGGTGCCTTTGCCGAAGGGATCCCAGGCTACGCCCAGGCGCGGCGCGAAGTTCCGGTACTTATCGTTAGTCACCTTGCTGCCGAACGGAGAGCCCTTGCCGCCCATGATGATTCCGTTGGTGCCAAAGTTACTGCCAGTCCCCAGCACCACGTTACCGTTGGCGGGATTGATCTGCGGCGCGTTGGCGGGATTGTACAGAGCCGGGTCGAAGTTATTCAACAACCCGCCCGACTCGGTCGGCGAACCGAAATAGGACCAGCGCAGGCCGGCGTAGAGCGTCAGCCGCGGGTTCACCCGGAAATCGTCCTGCACATAGGCTTCCGTTTGCCATTGCCAGACGTCGGGCGTGATGTCCAGCGACGGCATGGTAAAGGTAGCCACATTGCCCAACAGGAAATTGGCCCAGGCCTGATTGTACGCGCTGGTTCCCGAGGGGAACCCGGCGCTGGTGAAGGAGAACACGCCCTCCTGGTTGGCGGCGTTTTCGCTCTTGTTGTAGCGGTCCTCGATGAGGCCGAATTTCAGGGTGTGGCGGCCGTTCACCCAGGAAACGCTGTCGAAGCCGGCCCAGTTGCGGTTGCGCTCATGGTAGGGGCCGTAGCCGATGATGGCGGACAAACTGGAGATGGCGACCTCGGGGATCACGCCCTGCGTATTGGCGAACGGTTCGGCGGGTGCAACATCGGGGCTGTTCGCCTTGGTTGTGATTCCGGCAGGCGTGGCTTGAATCGAGCTATGCGAGTAATCGAACCCGGCTTCGTTCACCAGGGTCGGCCGCAGGACGTCGACGGCGTGGATGACCAGCGTCTGGCCGGGGGAATTGGTGTTGGTGGTGGCGCCGTTGGGGATGGAGGACGCGGTGAACAGGCCGCCGGGCTCGGTGGTGGGGATGCTGTCGTTTTCGAACTTACCCCACAGGCTGAACTTCTGGCTGAAGGCCTGATCGATGCGTACGATTTCCTGGCGGCTATCGAAGACATTCTTGCCGTTGAAGCTATAAGCCGAAATGCTGGAGGCGGGGATCGGCAGCTTACTGTAAATGTCCTTGATGTATTCGAGCGATACGGGGTTGAACAAAGTGGACGAGATCTGGGTAACCGGGGCGGACCCGGCTGGGCAGGCGCCGGTGACCAGCGTCATGCAGACCGGCTGGCTGAAATTCCCCTGCAGCATCGAGGCGGTGGGCAGCGACGGGTTGTACAGGGTATAGGTGAGGATGCGCCGCGCCTCTTCGGAGAAAAAGAAGAAGGTCTTGTTCTTGTCCTTGTTCCAGCGGCCCAGATACACCGGCCCGCCGACGGTGCCGCCGAAATCGTTCCAGCGGATGGGCGGGACCATGGCCTTCCCATCGGGACCCAGGTTCACCTTGGTGGCATTGTTGAAGAAGTTGTTGGCGGCCAGTTTGTCGTTGCGGAAGAATTCGTAGAGGCTGCCGTGGAACGAGCTGGTTCCGCTCTTGGTCACCACGTTGACCTGGGCGCCGCCGGCGCGTCCGGTGTCGGCGGTGTACATGGCGCGTTCCACCTTGAATTCGGAGATGGAATCGACGCTGGGGTAGGTCATCAGCGTGAGGTTGGCGCCGCGATCCACGTTATCGGCGCCGTCCACGGTCCAGTTGTTGGCGGAGTTGCGATTGCCGTCCACGGCGAAAGGGATCTGCGCCGAGGTGCCGGCAGGGACGGAATTGCCGATGAACAGCTCGTCCGTGGGATTGGCTTTGATGGCCACGCCCGGCATCAGCGCCACCAGTTGTTCGTAGTTGCGGGTGTTGAGGGCCAGTTCGCGCACCTGCGTGCCTACGATGGTGGTGGAGCTGGCGGCGGTTTCCAGTTCCACCGGGGCCGTCTGCTCCTTCACCACAACCGTATCGCTGGTGGCTCCAACTTGCAGGGAGACGTTGATCTTGAGTTCGTCGTTGACGTTGAGGGCGATCGAGGTGCGATCTTCCGTCTTGAAACCCTTGGCCTCGATTTTGAGAGAGTAGGTGCCCACCGGGAGGACAGGCGCCGCGTAGATGCCGGTGGCGTCGGTGGTAAGCGTGCGGACCACCTGGTTGCGGTCCGTGTTGGTGACCGTGATTTTGGCGCCGGGCACGCCGTAGCCGCTGGGATCGAGCACCGTGCCGGAGATCTTTCCGGAAGCTTCCTGAGCCGAGGACGCAGACACCAGTACCAATGAAACCAATAGTACCGAGCAAGTGAGCTTCTTCATTTAACTCCCCCGAATTCGCAATTTGCAGCTTAGACTCTGTCCAGTATACTCCTTCGCGGCCGCTGTGGATTCGCCGCAGTTGAAGTTTTACGTTTGGGGCCGGCTCGTAGCCGCGTGTGCTACGTGTGTGTGGATCTGCCGGCGTTGTGTAGGGCAGGTTTTCAACCTGCTGCGGGATTGCATCCCGCCTGGGCGGCATAGGCAAACGCTCGCGAGGGGCGGGGTATAAACCCGCCGCAGGCTGAAAGCCCGCCCCACAAACCTTCGTTGGACCTACTTCCGCGCGGCGCATTCCGGTAGCCGGGAAGTCCCGCCTTTTCAGCTCGGTCGCGATATGATGAGGCCATGTCCCGCATGCTCGAAGAAATCCGGCAGCAGCCGGAAGCGCTGGCGCGCACGCTGCGCAGCGAATTGCGCGGGGTGGAACGGTTGCGGCGGCTGTTCGAAAAGACGCGTCCGCGCCTCGTGGTCCTGGTGGCGCGCGGCACCAGCGATAACGCCGCGTTGTTCGGCCGCTACCTGCTCGAAATCACCACGGGTATACCGGTTTCGCTGGCGGCGCCATCGATTTCGACGCTGTACCGGGCCCGCGTGGATTACCGCGGCGCGCTGGTGGTGGCGATTTCGCAATCCGGCGAATCCACCGACACCAACCTGTTTCTGGAGCGCGCCCGCCAGCAGGGCGCCGTCACGCTGGGCATCACCAACGAAGCGGGCAGCACTCTCGCGCGCATCGCCGAACACGTCATGCTGGTGAAAGCGCGCCGCGAAAAGAGCGTGGCCGCCACCAAGACCTACACCGGGCAGATGCTCAGCATGTATCTGCTGGCGTACGCGCTGGGCGGCCGGGTGCGGATCGCGGATCTGGAGCGCATCCCCGGCGCGGTGGAAGAGGCGCTGGGGCTCGAGGCGGAGATCGACGCGCTGAGCAGCCGCTACCGCTTCATGCGCTACGCCGTGGTGGTGGGGCGCGGCTTGAATTACGCCAACGCGTTCGAATTCGGCCTCAAGTTGATGGAGACGAGCTACGTGGTGGCGGAGCGTTTCTCGTCGGCCGATTTTATGCACGGCCCCATCGCGCTGGTCGAGCCCAGTTTCCCGGTTTTCGTTTTCGCCCCGCGGGACAGGACGTGGCCGTCGATCCGGGAGACCATCGCCAAACTGAAGAACCTGCGTGCGGAAATCGTGGCCGTGACCGACCCCGGCAATCGCGAAGTGGCGGATTGCGCCACCAAGATCATGCGCCTGCCCAGGCGTGTGGCGGAGTTGTTCACGCCGATCCCGTATGCGGTACCGGCGCAGATCTTCGCAGCGTGCCTGGCGGAGCAGAAGGGGCTGGACGCCGACCGGCCGCGCACGCTTAGTAAGGTGACGCTGACTTTGTAGGGGGCGCGGACCGAGGCGGTTCGCGAAGCCCGTGGCGTTTCTTTCCGGTTACAGCGGGAAGGCCTGCGAACGTGCCAGAATCGCAGTGATGAGGGGCATTCGCAACTCGAGACTGTCGCGGCTGAACCGGCCGGCCCTAATACATGCGGCCCGAACCACGGTGGCCGCGACCGTGTCTCTGGCGGTCGCGCGGTTGCTGGGACTTCCCGAGGCGCAATGGGCCGTCATCAGCACCGTGGTCGTCACCCATTCGGACCTGGGCACTTCGCTGACCGTCTCCGGCGCGCGGTTTGCGGGCACCGCTCTGGGCGCCGTCGCCGCGGCAGCGCTAGCCACTGGCATGCAATCGAGCATGTTGGCCGTTGCGGTGGGAATGTTCGGCCTCGGCCTTATCTGCGCCGTCCTCGGCATGGACGGCGCGGCATACCGCTTTGCTGGAATCACGCTGGCCATCGTGATACTGGCATCGCCGAGAGATCACGCCTGGATAACGGCGGCGCACCGGTTTCTCGAAGTGTCCATCGGGATTGCGACCGGGCTCGCCCTGACCGCGCTGTGGCCGGAAAGGAAACCGCCGCCGGCTACGAGGGAAGGCGGCGGCAAGGCGTGACGAACGGAGGAGATTACAGGTCCGCGCCGAAAGCCAGCAGACGGCCATCGCAGTCCTTCACCACGAACTCGCGCATGTGCCACGGCATGTTGGCAAATCCTTGAGTGAATTCCACGCCTTGGGCTGCAAACTCGGCATACAGCGCATCGGCATCTTCGACGTACAGGTAGGCGTCGAGCAGTTCGTCCCGGTACTTGTCCGGATTGGCTCTGGGCGGCTCGGCGCAGCGGAAATGGATTGCCCGCCGGTCGCGCGCCACCGTGGCGAAGACCGGCGGATCGTGCCACGTCCCCTGGCAATCGAAGCCAAGCTTTTCCTTGTAATAGGCGAGCGTGGCGGGAATGTCCAAGGTGAAGAACAGAGGTACGATTTGGCGGATCATGCGCCGAGTTTACCGCAAGAAAGCGCCGGACGCTATGCGGTTGCCGATTGCACGAGCTGGCCGACTTAGGCTATATTCGAGCCCACGGTGCTTACGCTATGTTAAACAGTGTTACTCCTTTCTTTATTGTCGACGACTTGGGCGCTACGCTTGCGTTCTACCAGGCCAAGCTGGGTTTCGACGTGCTTTATAAGGGTGGTAGTGACGGAGACGGGGGCGACTTCTGGGCCATGCTCGGACGCGACCGGGTTATGCTCATGTTCAAGGCCATCACGCCCGAGGTCCATCCACAGCCGAATCATTCGCGTCATGAATGGGCTAGCTGGGACGCCTACATCAACACGGACGATCCGGACTCACTGTACGCGGAGTTCGTAAACAGGGAGGTTCCCATGCATCGGGAACTCGCCAATACGAGCGACGGACTCAGGGCCTTCGAAATCGCCGATAACAGCGGGTATGTGCTGTGTTTTGGGCGCCCGGTTGACAAGTAACTCCAGCGTCATAAGGGCGTCGATCCGATTTGGGCGAGAGTCGCCCTATTCCGAGTGGCCGTCTCACGGCAAGCGCCCCATTCCGTGCCGGCCCATGAAACCGCATACGCCAGATTCAACGGCAGAGTCCACCATATCTGGACAGGCGACCGCCACATCCGTTTGGCCACACTGGAGAGAGAATAGAACCGCCGATTCGCATATCGAAATCCGGCCAGGAGTTCGTCTACGCTCATTCGATGCGGCCGGAATACCACGTCCGTGCGTCCGTCGTACTTCCGCCAGTCACGGGTCAGGATGCGTCTCTGGGCGTCGAGCCTTTGAAAGAGCGGCGTTCCAGGATATGGCGTCAGGATATTGAAGGTCGCGTTCTGGACACCGGTCTCCTCTAGAAAATCGAGAGTGTTCTCGAAGATCGCCGGAGTGTCGTGGTCAAAACCAAAAACGATCCCCGCTTGAACGGCAATCCCATGTGCATGGACGCGTTTGACGATGCGGGCATAGTCTTCCACGCGATTGAAGCCTTTGCGCACCTCCTTCATGCTCGGCTGGGAGACCGACTCCAGGCCCAAGAACAACTGCTTACACCCGCTCCTGGCCGCCGCGTCCAGAAGTTCGTCATCCTGGGCCGCATGGATGGTGGCCTGACTGCTCCACCACTTACGATAGGGCGCAATTGCACGAAACAACTGTTTGGCATAATCCTTATCCGCGGCGATGTTGTCGTCCCAGAAGATAATTCTCTTGCCGGGGAACGAACCGTATTCCGCCGCAACTTCTGCGATGGGCCGCTTACGCAACCCGTACTTATACATCTTGACAATGGAGCAGAAATCGCAGTGGTTCGGGCATCCTCTGGTGGCAAACAGGACGCCGCTTGTGAAGTCGTTCCGGTGAAAAAGGGCTTTGCGCGCCATGGGCGCACCATCGAGAGAGGTTGGGCCAGACTGCCGGTACACGCGGCGATAGGTGCCGGTTACGAAGCCATTCAGGAATTCCTCCCAAAGGCCTTCGGCTTCTCCCACAAAGATGGCGTCGGCATGCCGGGCGGCCTCCTTCGGCAACAACGTTACGTGTGGGCCTCCCATTACGACGAACGCTCCTCGCGACCTGAAGCGGGCCGCAAGATCGTAGGCGTGATACGCGCTCGGGGTGTGAAAAGTAATGCCAACGACATCGGGCCGATCGGCCCAGTCGATATCTTCGGCCTCTTCATCGACGTGATCTACCTGCCAATTGGAAGGAGCCATGGCAGCTAGATACGGCATAGTAATCTGCTGGAAACTAAGGAACCGGGACCTTCGTGCACTGCGAATCTCATCCGAGGACGCGGTAATCAGGAGGAGTTTGGGCATGGCTAGAACTCGCCGGGCCGGTTGCGCGCGACCGGCGACGCGCGAGCCGCTCGGGCGGCACGCACGGAAAGGCGGCGTCCCGCTGGCGCGGTGGGCGATTGCGGCCCGCGGACGTCGTTCCCGGAGGATGGGCGTGGCACAAATGGGCGCCGGTTACTGCGCCGCCGTCGCCGCATCGAGCGCGAGATACCGGGCGCGGTCCTCGGGCTCGGCTTGGGACTTCACGTCGATGCGCATGCGCTGGTAGTTATCGCTGGCGCGATAGGCCGGCCAGTTCGGCAGGCCGGGGGCGTTGGGGTTGCCGGTCTTGATGAAATTCACGAAGTAGGCCTGCATGGTTTTGGATACCTCGTAATCGGCGGGCTCCCAGGTGTAGCGCTTGTCGAGATCCAGATTTCCCATGGCGTATTGGATCTCGGCGGAATGCGCCGCGCCGCGGGGGGCCGGGGGTTGCTGGGCGCCGCGTCCGGCCGCGGGTGCAGCGGGCGCGGGTTGGCCAGGCATGCCGAGATAAGCGGGGCGGGGCCGGGCGTACAGGTAGCGGTACACCGGTTTGCCGCCGGTCTGCATTTGCAGTTCCGTCCACTTCCAGGTGCCGTAGGAGATGAAGCGGGCGCTGGCCAGGTGCGCGGCGGCTTCGTAAACCTCGTCGGTGGTGGTAGCGGCGTAGGCTTTCAGCACCGGGCCGGCCTTATCGCCGTAGTACCGCTTGATGGCGTTGGCGAGGGATTCCTGCGTAGGGCCGCCAGAGCCCAGAACGGCGCGCGCGGGCTGCTCTTCGGTGTTCGATCCCGCCAGTAGAGGGACCTTGGCCTGCTCGCCGGCTTCGAAGATCGCCGTCAAGGTCTTCGACAGGAAATAGCCGTCCATGGCCGTGCTGAAGCGGACGCCCTGGGCTTTTGCGGCGGCGTCCTCAATCTGCTCCGCAGTCACGGCGCGCAGGGCGGCAAGGGTCTTGGCGCCGGCGGCATCGGCGAATTTGACTCCGTTTTGTTCGGCCTCGGCAAGAGGCTGCGGCGGCAGTGTGGCGATGGCGGCGCCGCTCTCGCCGATGGCGCCAGCGATCAAGCCCTTGGAAAGCGGCGAAGCCATGAGCGCGCTGACGGAGATCGAGCCCGCCGATTCGCCGGCGATGGTGACGCGCTTGGGATCGCCGCCAAACGCCGCGATGCTCCGCTGCACCCACTGTAGGGCGGCCACCTGGTCCAGCAGGCCGTAGTTACCGGAGGCGTGGTGCGGGCTCTCGCTCGTCAGCTCGGGGTGGACGAAGAAGCCGAAGACGTTGGTGCGGTAGTTGAGGGAGACCGCGACCATGCCCTGGCGGGCCATATTTTCGCCGTCGTAACGCGGCTCCGAGCCGTCGCCGTTCTGGAAGCCACCGCCGAAGACGTAGACGAGAACCGGGAGTTTTTCCTTACCGGATTTGGCGGAGGTCCAGACGTTGAGGTAGAGGCAGTCCTCGCTCATGCCGTCGCTGCGAAACCAGTAGTCGGCGCCGGGCGAGGTGCGCTGCATGCAGCGGGGGCCGAACTTGTCAGCGTTGCGGACGCCGGTCCAATTCCTGACGGGCTGCGGTTCGCGCCAGCGCAGGTCGCCGACGGGCGGCTGGGCGAACGGGATGCCTTTGAAGGTGCGCACGCCGTCTTTGGGGGCGGCGGTGGATTCGAGAATGCCGTTGGCGGTTTTGACGCGGTCGGCAGCGAAAGCCGGCAACACGGCGGCGGTGCAGATGACCATCGTGGGTAAGAGAGAGCGCATCGGAAGCCTCATTCGGGATTTCGGTTTTGGAAACCTAACCATTGAGTGTCGCCGATTGCGCATCCGGGGTCAACGCAGGTGGTGCTCCTCGCCATCAGGAAAACCACGGCGAAAACGTGCGTGGGTTGGCGGGCAGCGGGGGTGTCTTGAAGTAGGTGTGAAACACAAGCAGTCCTTGCGACCGGGGGAAGACTTACGGAGTCCTCACTTTGGCAGTCTTGACAACCATACATGCGCGGCGCATATACTGTATGTGCGGAACATAGAAAACTGCCTGTCAGGCCGGCGAGGCGATTTATGGGAGTGGATCGGGAACGCGGAATCGAAAGGCACCTGCCTTTGCGGCGCGTCGAGTTTCACATTCTTCTTAGTCTTTCGGGCGGCGAACGCCACGGCTACGGCATCATTCAGGACATCGAAGCGCGCGGCGAAACGCCGGTTCCCGACGTGGGGACGATGTACCGTGCGCTGGCACGCATGGCCGAGAGCGGGCTCATCGAAGCCGCGGCCCGCCTGCCAGGGCCCGATAGCGGCGACGAGCGCCGAAACTACTACCGCATCACGAGCCTCGGTACGCGGGTGGCGAGCGCCGAGGCCCGGCGGCTGGGAGCGCTGGTGCGGGCGGCGCGCCTCGGCGGACTGTTGCCGAAGGAGGCGAGGTGACTGACGACCCGATGCTCAAGATGTCGGAGCGATGGTTCCGGCTGCTGCAGAGCCTGTATCCGCCCGACTTCCGAGACGAAATGGGCGATGCCCTGGTTGAAGCGTACATGGATCGCGCCCGGGACTCGCTGCAAGACGGCGGAAGGCTGCAACTCGTGGCGCTTTGGTTTCGGGCGCTGGCGGACTCGCTACGCAACGGCCCGGCCGAGCGGGCGCGCCCGGCGGCCTTATGGCGGCGCGCAGGCAACTGGGGTCGCGATGTCGAGCTGGTCCGGCGGCGTCTGCTGCGCTCTCCGATTTTCGCCGCTACGACAATCGGTACGCTGACCGTCGGACTTGGCATGTTCGCCGTCGTCTACACCGCGGTCCAGAAGGTCCTGCTCGACCCGATGCCGTACAAGGACCCCGGCGACCTGTACTACGTCTGGCGCGACTACGGCCCAGCGCTGGAGCTCAAACGAGGCGCGCTGGCCGGCCCGGACATCGCGGAGTTGCAGAAAAGCAATACCGTGATCGAGGAAGCCGCGGGTTTGCAGCCTTTCCTGGGCGGGGTCTTCGCGTTACGGGAAGGCGCGGAGCCCATGGAGATCGCGGTGACGCGGACGTCGCCGAACCTCTTTCATCTGCTCGGCGTTGCGCCCGCACTGGGACGCACTTTTGCGCCCGGCGAAGCGGCCCCGGGGCGCGGGCAAGTGATGCTTCTGACGCACCATTTGTGGAAGCGGCTGGGAGCGAACCCCGGCATCGTCGGCACGGATGTACGCTTCCAGGGGCGGCCGTTCCGGGTGATTGGCGTGTTGCGGCCCGATTTCACCTTCGTGCGAAACGACGCAGCCGCGCCTCCCCAGCGGGTGGATGCGTTTACTCCGTTCGACGAGGACCCGGCGCGCATGAGTCCGCAAAACGGCGCCTTCGCGGGGATCGTCCGGGTCCGGAGCGGCACATCGGCGGCGGTGGCTGCTGGCGCGGTGGATGCCGTCGGCCGCGTCATCGACGCGCGGGATTTTCACGGTAGTGGACTGAGGCTGTATCCGATTGGACTGAAGGCCGACGTCATCTGGCGGATTCGACCGGCGCTCGTGGTGCTTGGCGCCGCGGGTCTGGTTCTCTTATTCATGCTGATGGTGAACCTGGCGTCGGTGCTGCTGGCCCGCGCCGCGCAGCGCGAGCATGAGGTGGCGGTTTCCCGCGCGCTCGGCGCGAACGCATTGGCGATCGTGCGCTCGACTCTGCTAGAGGGTGGAGTGCTGGGGATCGCCGGCGGGGCGCTCGGCGCGGCTGCCGCGCTGTGGGGCACGCGCGCGCTGGTTGCGCTGGCTCCGCTCGATTTGCCGCGGCGCGAAGCGATCGCCATCGACTGGCGCATCGCCGCTACCGTGATCGTGGTTGGCGCTTTGCTCGGAGTGCTCTCGGCGGCGGCGCCGGCGGTATGGGCGGCACGGGCTTCGCTAACGGCGTTGCTGGCCGGCAGCGCAGTTCGCGGCGGCGGCGGGCACGGCCGCTGGCGACGCGGCCTGGTTGTGGCGCAGGTGGCGCTCTCGTTCGTTCTGCTCGCTAGCGGCGCGCTCGTCATGAGCAGTTTCGAGCGGCTGCTCCGCGCGGATCCGGGTTTCCGGCCGGAGGGTGTGTTCACCGTACGCGTGCGGACTCCTCCCGAATTCTTCCCCAAACCGAGCGACGCCATCGAATTCCAGAACCGCGTGCAGACCGGGTTGGCCGCGATTCCGGGTGTCACGGGAGTGGGTGCCGCTTCGGCACTGCCTCTCACCGCGGCGGCACTTCAGTACACCGTCGCGATTCCGGACGCGCCTGGGAACACCGGCGATGCCGAGCGGGATAAGGCGATCGCCGACATTGTCGCGGTTCGCGCGAACTATGTCGAGGTTATGGGAATGCGGCTGCTGGCCGGCCGCACCTTTACGGAGTTCCGGCCGGATGGCGCAAACGAAGCTATCATCGACAGCGCGATTGCCAGGCGTTTCTTTCCACAAGGAAATCCGCTGGGGGCGACGATCCCCTACTACCGGCCGCTTACGATTATCGGCGTGGTCAACCAGGCGCGCCTCTACGACGTTCATGCCGACGGCCGCCCGCAGATTCTGATTCGAGCCGAAGACTTCGGCTTCCGCCCTCTTTTTTTCGCCATTAGGACAACTCGGGAACCACGTTCGCTGGCGCGAGAGGTCCAGGCGGCCATTCACCGAATTGACCCGCGGGTTGCGGGCGGCGATCACCGGACCATGGGCGAGATTGTCCAGGCGTCTCTCAGTCCACAGGCGATCGGCGGGGCATTAATCAGTGCGTTCGCGATCGGCGCACTGCTTCTGGCGGGGATGGGATTGTTCGGCGTGGTCTCGGGATCGGTGACCAGACGCCGTCACGAAATGGCGGTGAGGATAGCGCTGGGCGCCGATCATCGCCGCGTCCTCCGGCTCGTGCTGAAAGAAGGCGGTCTACTCGCCGTGACGGGGTTGCTGATTGGTGCGCCCTGTAGCTACGCCGCAAAAGACCTGATCGGTGGACTGTTGGTCGGCGTGTCGCCCTACGATCCGCTTACGCTGGTGGGCGCCGCCGTTGGTTTGCTGCTGGTGGCAATGGCGGCGTGCTATGTGCCGGCACGGCGCGCTCTGCGGATCGAGCCGGCGCAACTGCTTCGCCGGGAGTGAACCGGACGAGTTAGCGTCCAACCGTTGGGATCGATTTGGTTCAGGCGCTTGAGAAGGATGGGGCGGACCTGAAAGTGCTTCGCCTCGACGGCGGGCATCGGTCTGGAATCTGGTCGCGTCCCGTGCCGCTGCTGGGGAGTCTTTGAACGACTGCCGCTTTCGGACTTTTCAGAGTAGGATGAGAAAGAGTCTTGTACCTGCCATGCCACGGATGAAGTTCGTTGTAATAGTCGCGGCCGGTATTTGCGCCGCAGCCGCGCTTCCGGCCGCGGCACAGGGCAACCTGCGGGTCCTGCGGACCGCCGAGTACCGCTCGCTGCAGGAGCGCCTGTGCCGCGGTTGGAATACCTGGAGCGCCAACAGCGTGATGGCACACGTCCATCTGCCAGACGGCTTTGCAATAACGCTGGGCATAAAGACCGCGGGCATGGGGCAAGCGTATCAGAACTCGTTCTTTCAGGCTAACCAGACGGCCGGACGGCCGGAGAAGATCCGCTTGGGTGCGCACTCCGACGATGGCAGCTACACGGAGCTGACACTCGATCTTCCGGCCGGCGGGAATGAGGATTCGAGAAACGCGATTCGCGTGGAGAGCGCGGAGCAGGATGGCGAGGAGTACATTCTGGTTACGGTCGAGAAGCGTGCGTCGCTACGGGCATCGCACCTGATTATCGAGACCGGATATTACTGGAATCGCCCCGGCACGGCGCAGCGGCGGGGAGGCGCGATCGAAGCGAAGCCCGGCACCGCCAGCGGCCGTGCGTTCACCGTGCGCACCACGGGCACTGAAGTGAGCGACCCATTCCTCAGTGTTAACGGGCCGTACATTGCAGTGCCTTTGGAAGGCCGCGTGGCCGTGTACACGGGACAAGAGAAGACGCTGGACCAAGTGGGTGCCGTGGTCAGTGCGCACCGCGCGGCCCACCAAAACAAGCTGGACGCGCGCGGCGAGGCGCGCGAGGTCTTCACGGCGATGCAGACGATTCTCGGATGGAACCTGACTTACGATCCCGAAAACGACCGCGCCATCTCACCGGTTAGCCGCTTGTGGAGCGCGAACTGGGGCGGCTACGTACTGTTCGACTGGGACACTTACTTCGCGTCGTTTATGTATAGCCTCTACAGCCGGGAACTCGCGTTCGCCAACGCAGTGGAAGTTACCAAGGGCATCACGAAACGCGGTTTCATTCCGAACTGCGCCTCCGCCTATCACATCCAGAGCGACGACCGGTCACAGCCGCCGGTGGGGAGCCTGATGGCGATGGAGATCTACAAACGATATCCGGAGCGTTGGTTCCTGGCCGAGGTTTACGACGAGTTGCTGAGTTGGAATCGATGGTGGCCGACGGCCCGCGATCACGGCGGTTTGCTCAGTTGGGGCTCCGACGACGTGCCGCAACTGGTGGACGGAACGGTACACAACTTTCAGGCCGCGCTTTATGAATCCGGCCTGGACAACTCACCGATGTACGACGGCGTGCCGTTCAATCCGCGGACAAACCTGCTGGAAATCTCCGACGTGGGGCTGAATGCCCTATACGTGGCGGATTGCCGGGCGCTGGAAGAGATGGCCGGCATCCTGGGCCGGCAAGAGGACAGGCGGGAGTTGCGCGGGCGAGGAGACAAGTACGCGGCGGCGCTGGCGACGCTTTGGGACGAGAAGTCGGGCATGTACTTGAACCGGCGCACCGATACCGGCGAGGCCTCGTCACGGCTTTCACCCACTAACTTCTACCCACTGATCGCGAAGGTTCCCACACAGGCGCAGGCGCGCCGCATGATTCAAGAACACTATTTCAACCCGCGGGAGTTTCATGGCGAATGGGTGATGCCCTCGATTGCCCGCGATGTGCCGGGATACGGGGATCAGGAGTATTGGAGGGGCCGCATCTGGGGCCCCATGAACTTCCTGGTCTATCTTGGGCTGCGGAACTACGAGTTACCAGACGCGCGGGCCGACCTGGCGGAGCGGTCAGCCCGTCTGCTTATGAAATCGTGGCAGAGCGATCGGGCCATCTATGAGAACTACAATGCGAACACCGGCGCCGGGAACGACGTTCGGAGCAGCGACGCGTACTATCATTGGGGCGCGCTTCTGGGTGTGATCGAACTGCTCGAACATGGGCCGTGAGCGACGGAGCCGGTCCGGCGGGGCTCAACGGAATTCCGGGATCCACCAAACCTGCGGACGCAAAACTGCAGGGCGAGCCTTCCGCCGCCCCCCGCTACTCCCCGTACCCGATCTCCGCCGTCCTTGCCGACACCGCCGTATACCCCAGCAGCAGCGCCGAGACCGCCAGCAATCCGATGACGGCCAGCCAGGCGGGGCTGGGGTCGGCGGCGATCACCATCAGGTTTAGCGGCGGCGGCACGGGGACTTCCACGGGGGCCAGGTTGCGCAGGTAGAAAATCACGCTGATCTTCTGCAGCAGCGAAGGCATGAACGGGTTGATGCCTTCCCACACGAACACCACGGCGCCGGCGATCATGGGGTTGCGGAAGAACAGGCCGGTCATGAGGAAGATGGCGCCGTAACCTACGCAGGCGAGCGCTGCCGTCGCGGCGTACCAGGCGAGTTGGCCGAGGCCGGGGCCCTGGAAAATGTAACTGGTGTAGGCGGCGCCGGCGTGGCGGCCGATGATGAGGAAACTAAGCACAGTGCCGCTCACGAAGAGCAGCGCGGAGGCGGCCAGGCCGGCCAGGTATTTGCCGGCCACCAGCATCTCGCGGCGCATCGGGGTGAGGTAGTAATAATGTAGCGTGTGCTCCAGCATCTCGCCGCGGAACAGATTGCTGAACAGGCCCATGCAGCCGAAGAAAATCGCGCCGCGCAGGTAGAAGAACTGGAAGATGGCGGCGAAGGCCACGCTGTCGTCGCCCAGCGAATGGCGGTTGTGATGCGCGCCGTTCAATTCGATCAGCCAGTGCATGGTGGTGAGGAACACGGGCGCCAGCGCCAGGCAATAGATCCACCAGCCGCGCTTCGAGAACAGCGTCTTCCGCCACTCCAGGCGCCAGACGGCGGCAATCTGCCTCATCCACAGGGCGTTCATATCGAGGCTCCTTCGGCGCCAATCAGGTAGTGGTAGACGGAGCCGGCGTCGTCGTCGGCCGGCGCCACGGATTCCACTTCCAGGCCTTCATCCAGGATCACGCGGTTCAGCATGAGGTAAGTGGCGTCGGCGTCGCGGGTGCGCAGCAGCAGGCCTTTGCCATCGGTGGAGATGCGGGCTTCGACGGCGCCGCGCTGCATGAAGAGGCGGGCGGCCAGCACCTCGGGGCGGGCGGTGCGCACCAGGATCTGCATGGGCTGCTCCTTGACCTCATCGCGAACGCCCTGAATGGCGCCCTCGGCGACGACGTAGCCCTGGCTGAGCAGGATTACCTGGTCGCTGATGCGGTCCACTTCGTGCAGGATGTGGCTGGAGACGATGACGTGGCGGCCCTTTTCGCCCCACTCGCGGAAGAGGGCGATGGTTTCGGCGCGGGCCATGGGGTCGAGGCCGTTGAGGGGCTCGTCGAGCACCAGTACTTGGGGATCGTGTGCGATGGCCTGGGCCAGTTTGACGCGCTGGCGCATACCCTTGCTGTAGGCCGCCACGGCGCGGCCGGCGGCTCCGACCATGTTGATGCGTTCGAGCGCGGCCATGGTGCGCGAGGCGCTCTCGGCGGGAGTGTAACCGTGCAGCAGCAAGTAGGAGTAAATGAACTGGTAACCGGTCATCCCCTTGGGGAAGGCGTCGAACTGGGCGCAGTAGCCCACCAGGCGGCAGAGCTTTTCGGGCTCACCGGGCGGCACGCCGAGGACGAGGATGCTGCCTTGGGTGGGGCGGATCAGGCCGGTCATGAGGTTCATGAGCGTGGTCTTGCCGCTGCCGTTGGGGCCGACCAGGCTGGTGACGCCGGGGGGGATGGCGAGGTTGACGCGGTTGACGCCCAGGACTTCGCCGTAGAAGCGGGAGACGTCGTGGAAGGCGATCAGGTTGTCGCTCATCGCACCACCTCCGCGCCGCGGATCTTGCGAGCCAGCATGTACAGGCACATTCCCGCGAGAGCTAGCAGCACCAGGCAACAGCTCCACACCGGGATCTCTTCGCCGGGTGTGATGCGGAAAAAGATCGCGCCGCTGGTGGTAGGATTCGCGCCTTCGAACAGCGCCACCCACACCGTTCCGATCAGACTTCCGATTTGCATCAGGTGGCCCCAGCGCGAGTGCTGTACCAGGTTGATGGCGCCGCCGAAAGCGGAGGCGACGAAGAAGACGCCGAACATGAGCGCGCCGGCGGCGGGTTTCCACTTCACCCACGCGGAGAGCGCCAGGGCCTGCAGCGAGAGCAGCAGGATCCAGATCCAGGAGCCGACAAAGATACCGATGGCAATGCGCGAGTGGGCGGAGATCCAACTCCAGCCTTCCAGGTATCCTTCGAGGCCGAAGAGGAGCAGGCCCGGAATCCACGTCATGAGGGAGAGAAGAATCGCCAGGATGAGCATTTTGCCGGCCACGTACTCGACGCGCGAGAAGGGGCGCGACAGATAGAGCGGGAGGCCGCCATTGGCGAGATCGGGCGAGACGCGGCCGGGGCCAACGAAGGCCGCCAGGAAGAGCGCCAGCATGCTCTGCCAGCCGAGGAGAGTGAGAAAGAAGGTCACGTTGACGGAGATGAAGCTGGCCATCTGGCCGACGCCGAGGACGCGCAGCGCGCTGGCATTGTGTTCCAGGTAGATGAGCAGCGCGCAGACCAGCGGGTAGATGAAAGTGGCCAGGAAGAAAATGGAGAGGAAGCGCGACTGGCGGAGATCGTCGATGGCGTAGCGCGGGATGACGAGCAGGCGCGACCAGGAGGCGGTGAGGGCGCCTTCGTAGGGGCGGTAGGTCTTCTTATAGACGGCCATTGGGTGCCTCCATCGCTTTGAGGAAGATGTCCTCGAGCGAATCGCGCTTGTGGTTCATGCGGCGGATCTGCACGCTCTGGCTGGCGGCGACCTCATAAAGCTGGCGGATTTCCAGGCCGTCGGGCAGAATCAGTTTGACGCGGCCCTGGGCGCCGGGGGCGGTTTCGCAGCCCAGTTTCTCGATGGCCGCCAGGAAACTGCCATTCACGCCGCCGCGGGTTTCAATCTCCAGGAAACGGCGGTTGGCGCGACGCTCCTCCTCCAGGTTGCAGAAGGCCGCCACGTTGCCGTCCTTGAGGATGAGAGCCTGGTCGCAACACTCTTCCACGTCGCGCAGCAGATGCGAGGAGAGGATCAGGCGCAGGTCGCCGCGGTCGCGGATTTCCTGGATGAGCTGGATCATGCGGAGGCGCGCGGGCGGGTCGAGGCCGTTGGTGGGTTCGTCCAGAAACAGCAGCTTGGGGCCGTGGGCGATGGCCTGCGCCAGTTTGGCGGACTGCTTCATGCCGAGGGAATAAGTGCCGAGGGCGCGGTATCGCACCTCGCCGAGGCCGACGTAAAAGAACGCTTCGTGCGCGCGCTCGAGGGCCTGCGCGGGGGGCAGGCCGCTCAGTTCGGCCATCATGCGCACGAAGCGCACGCCAGTCATGTTGGCGATGAAGGCGTCGTTCTCCGGCATGTAGCCGGTGAGGCCGCGAACCTGGCGGGCGTGGTTGCGGATGTCCAGGCCCAGCACGCGCGCGGTGCCGGCGGAGGGTTTATGGAACCCCAGCAGCGTGCCCAGGAGCGTGGATTTGCCGGCGCCGTTGGGGCCCAGCAGGCCGATCGAGCGGCCAGTCAGCGCGGCGTTCAATCGGTTCAGGATTACGCGGTTCCCGAAGCGGACTTCGAGACCGTCAAGCTCGACCACCGGATCCATCTTCTAACTTTACGGGATTTGGCGGCCGGGAGTTCCAGCTTTGTGCGGCGGGAACCGCGGCCGTTTGCGCCCGCGCCCGGACAGCCCACCGGGGGGAGTGGGGCGTTGGCGCCGGTTTCCAACGCCAGGCCGCCCGTCGTGAAGTTGGCGGTCACCGGCCAGCCAAACCCCGCCTGGGAGGTGGTGCTGGAGGCGATCAGGCTGCAGGAGGAGAGGACGCCGCCACGCGGGAGGCCCACAGCCCCAGTGAGAAACAGGGGAGCACCGGCGCGCGGCGCGTCCGGGGGCGCGTGAATGGGTAGGGCCAGTGGCATGATCCTGTACTCTAGCGCAACGCCCCGAGTGTGTATTGCAAGGTGGCGTACCGGCTTTGATAGTCGTATTTCGCGCTAAGGTTATCGATCTCCGCGGCGGTCACGTTCAACTGGCCCTGAGTAAGTTCGACTATGGTGGACAGGCCCAGGTTGTAGCGGCCCTGCGCGAGGTCCAGTGCCAGGGTGGCCTGGCGCAGTAGTTGTGCCGTAACATCGAGGCGCTGGTACGCTACGGTTGAGCCGGACCACGCCGTCCTGACGTCGCGGGCGATGGCTTCGGCCTCATCGCGAAGGCGCTGATCGGCTTCGAGCGCCCGAAAGTGGGCTTCCTGGCGGCGGGCCTTGAACAACCCTCCATTGAAGATGGGGACCTGGATATTCACCGCGACACCTTCGTACTCGCCGGGAATGGTATGCGGCGGAGTAAGTTGATCGATGTATGGCATGTAGCCTCCCACGCCGACGAAGCTGGCGGTCGGATACGAGAGGTCCTTTTCGGCATGCTCCAAGCGGTCGGCGGCGTCGCGGCTCATCCGCAGGCTGGCCAGTTCCGGCCGGTTGGCGAGGGACTGCGCCACCAGATCTTCCGGATTGGGAGGAGGGCTGGGTGGCAGCGGCTCATCGGCTAGTTGGTATGTGGCTGCCTGCTGGGAACCAAGGGCGCGAGTCAGTTCTGCGAAGGCGGCCTGCACCTGGTCCTCGGCCTGCAGTAGCAGTAACTTCGCCTGCGACACGTTGACATCCACGAAGCTGACGTCCAATTCCGAACGGAGCTTGTTGTTGAAGAGGGCGGTTACCTGGTCCGCAAGCAACTGGCGCGCCGCCACCGTCTGCTGTGCCACCTTCACCAGGGCCTGGGCGCGCAAGGTGTCGAAATAGGCCTGGTTCACACGCACAAGCACGTCGTACTTAGTGGCTTGCGCGGTCTGTCCGGCAGCGCCGGCCTGCAGACGCGAGGCCGCCACCAGATTGGGAGTGCGTCCGGAATCCGTGATCAATTGGCTGAGCGCGATGCCCTGACCGAAGCGGTCGAAGAGGCGGGAGTCCGTGAGGAACCCGGCCCCAATACGCGCCTGCTGGTTACCCTGCGAGGCGGTGACGTCCCAGGCCAGAGTGGGGTAATAGGCGGACCTGGTCTCATCCACCCGCTGGCTGAGGGCCGTGGCGGCGTGTTGGGCGGCCAGGACTTGCGGGTGATTCTTCAGGGCCAATTCCTCGGCCTCATGCAGATTCAGCTTCACCGGCGGCGCCGATTGGGCCAGGGCGCCGCCGCACATGCTTGCGATCAGTAACACCAGGATAGATGGGGCTCGCATAAACACCTCCATAACTCGTGGCCAGACCTTAGACGGCGTGAGTCGGTTCCTGCGCTCGGGCCGCTCGCTTACGTTCGCGGTTCCGTGTACCGCGCCCCGGCCCGAGCCAGAGGGACATGACTTCGCGGCGGTGGCACTAGCTACCCTCAACCGGTGCTCCCCGGCGGTACGCAATCATGTAGGCTGCCGGGACGATGAAGACCGTCAGCAGCACAGACGAGGTTAGTCCGCCGATAATCGTACGCGCTAGCGGCGCGTACTGCTCGCTGCCCGTGCCCAGCTTGAGAGCCATGGGTACCATGCCGATAATGGTCGCGAGCGAAGTCATCAGTATGGGGCGCAACCGTACCCGGCAGGAAGCGATCACGGCGTCCTCGACCGAAAGTTGCTGTTCCTCGAGGCGGTGCGCGAATTCGACGATGAGAATGCTGTTGGAGGCCGCGATGCCGACCAACATGAGGACACCCATCAGAGACATGACGTTCAGCGTGGTATGGGTGAGCGGCAGAATCAGCATCACGCCGATGAACCCCATGGGGATGGCGAGCATGATGAGGAACGGGTCCTTGAAGGAGCGGAATTGGGCGACTAGGATCAGGTACAGCAGGACGGCGGAGAGCGACAGACCAATGCCGAAACTGCGGAAGGACTGGTTCATACCCTCGACCATTCCGCGCAGGTTGATCCGCAGACCGGATGGCAGTTTCAAGCCGGCCACCAGATCCGTGACTTCCCGGGAGACGGTTCCGAGGTCTTCGCCGGAGGGCGTGACGAAGACGTCGGTCACGCGTTGGATCTGGTAGTGGGAGATCTCGGTGGCCGTCTGGGTGTTCGAGATGCTTACCACGGCGTCCAGAGTGGTGGGGCTCTTGAGGTTTGGCGCGCGGAGCGGGATGCTCTTCAGGTCGACCAGATTGTGGATGGCCTGTTGCCCGTTTTCGTGGTATTGCACCGTGAGGAAGTAATCGTTGCCGGTCTGGTGGTCTACCCAGTAATTGGGCGCGATCATGGTGTTGGAATTGAGAGCGGTGATCACGTTATCGACCACCTCCTTGGGGCTCAATCCCAGCTCGGCGGCGTGCACCCGGTCCACGTCCAACCTCATGGCCGGGTAGTCCATGTCCTGGGGAATGTACGCTTCGCCCACCCCCGGAAGCCTGCGGATGCGCGCGGCCAGGTCTTGGGCCACGCTGTAAGTGCGGTTCAGGTTGCTGGCGGAAACCTGTAAGTCGATCGGCGCCGGCATGCCGGTGTTCAGGACGGCGTCCACCAACGATCCACTGGAGAAGAAAGTCCTCAGGTTGGGATAATCGGCTGCGATAGCGCGGCGCACACGCTCCATGTACTCGAAACTGCCGGTCTTATGCGGCTCTTTGAGCTCGACCTGAATAGTGGCGGTGTACGGGCCCGCATTGCCGGTGTACAGGGCGGAGAAGTCCGGCACGATGCCGATGTTCGAGACCACCATGTGAAAGTCGGCAGGGTCCACGGTGCGCTTGATCAGGTCTTCCACCTTGGCGACGTACTGTTCGGTGACCTCGATGCGGGTGCCTGTGGGCGCTTTGAGGTTGATGGTGAACTGGCCCGCGTCGGTTCGGGGAAAAAAGGCCAGCCCCAGCGAGGGAATGAGGCCGAGGCTGGCGACGAACAGCAAAGACAGCGCTCCCACGGTAAGGACGGGCCGGCGGAGCACGCTGCGGACGGCACGCTCATAGAGATCCAGCAGCCGGTTGAAAGCCCGGTTGAACCACGCGTTGAAGCCTTTCGACTCGCTCTCCCCGCCCGCGGTGTGGTGCATCCCCTTGAGGTACTTCGAGCAAAACAGCGGAATCACGGTCATCGCCACGAAGTAGGAGGCGAACAGGGAGATGACGACGGCGAGCGCCAGCGCCGAAAAGAGGAACTTGCTGACACCGAATAGGAACGTTACCGGGAAGAACACAACCACCGTGGTCAGGGTAGCGGACAGCACGGCGAGGCTGACTTCGGCACCGCCCTGCTCGGCTGCGACATTGGGTGCGGAGCCAAGCTCCAGGTGACGGAAGATGTTTTCGAGCGAGATTACGGAATTGTCGATGATGCGCGAGAAGGCCAGTGCCAGTCCGCCCAGTATCATGGTGTTCACGGTGCTACCCATCAGATTGAGCACCACGAAGGTCGCCAGAACGGAAAGCGGGATCGAGAGGAATACGGCCGCGGTGGCGCGCATGCTACCCAGGAAGACGAGGATCATGACGCTGGTCAGGACCAGCCCGATCAAGCCTTCGTGAAGGAGCGTCTCGATGGCTTGTTTGACGAAGGCCGACTGGTCGAAGACCACGGCGGCGGATAGTTGCCTGGGGATATCGAAGAGTTTCCCCAGCATTCCCCGAATGCCATCGACCACCTCGATGGTATTGGTGTCGCCTCCCTGCTTCATGATCGGCAGGTAGACGGAGCGCTGCCCATCGACGCGCACGATGTTGTACTGGATCTGGCTGGCATCCTTGGCCTCGCCGACATCGGAGACGGAGACCCAGCGCGAGCCGGATGTCTTGATGGGCACGTCGTTGAGCTCGTCGACTTTGTCCACGAGGCTGTTGGAATAGACATAGTAATCGTAGGGTCCCATCTTGACATCGCCGGCGGGAAGGATCAGGTTGTTGCGGTTGACGGCGTTGACCACGTCCATGACGCTCAATTGCCGGGAAAGGAGCTTCAGCGGGTCCACGTATATCATGACCTGCCGGTACTTACCGCCGAACGGAGGCGGGATCTCGGCGCCCTTGACCACGGCGATCTGGTTGCGGATGGTGAATTGCCCGATATCGTGGAGCCGGGTTTCGTTCAGACCCTCGCCTTTCAAGGTAACCAGACAAACGGGCAAGCTGGAGGAATCGAACTTGAGCACCACCGGCGGCAAGGTGCCGGGCGGGAGGCGCTTCAGGTCGGCTAATGCGAGATTGGAGAGTTCGGTAACGTCCGCGTCGGCATTAGTGCCGGGTTGGAAGTAGACCTTGATGATGCTGACGCCCAGCAACGAGCGCGACTCCATATGATCGATGCCGCTGGCCAGGGTGAAGAAACGTTCCAGGGGATCGGTGATATCGGTTTCGATATCCTCGGGAGGCATGCCCGAGTAGAACGTCGCCACCACCACTTCCGGCAGGTTGATGGTGGGGAACAGATCCACCGGCATACCCGCGAAACTGGTGACGCCGATGACCAGGAGGACCAGGCAGATCACGATGATGAAGTGAGGATTGCGAATCGAAAAACGCGACATGGTAGTGTTATCCGGCGGCCTCTCTACCTTTCCTGCGCGGCCTGAGACTGGAGGACTTCAGTTTCCCGAGGCTTGACGCGCAAGCCGGCCTTGAGGCCGCTGCGGTCGCTAACCACGACGCGGTCTCCCTCGGTAAGTCCGCTGACGATTTCGGTATCGGCGGCGGTCTGAATGCCCAGCGAAACCTCCCGCAGCCGCAGAGTGTTGCCGGCATCGACCAGAAAGACCGTAGCTTGGCCGTTGGACTGGTTTACCGCCTGGAGGGGCAGGGCCAGGGCCGAATCCTTGCGCTCCAATGTTAGAATCGCGTCGGCGTAGAGCCCCGGCATCAGCAGGTGGGATGGATTGGGCACATCCACTTCGGTGTGCATAGTGCGGGTATCGGCGGCGACATCCTGGGATGTCCGGGCTATCTTTCCCCAGACGGTCTTGCCCAGGGAAGGCACTCGCACCTCGACCGGGTCACCGTTGCGAATGTACTTCACATAGGACTCCGGAACGGGAATTACAAGGCGGAATAAGTCGTCCTGGGAGAGCCGCACCAACGGCAGCACCTGTGTGCTTGAGCTGGTGCCAGCCTGCACCAGGGTGCCCAGATTGGCGTAGCGTTGCGTCACCACGCCGGCGAAGGGAGCCGTGATCCGGGCGTAGTCGAACAGGATCTTGTCGCGTTGCTGTTTCGCTTTCGCCTCGTCCAACTGGCTCCTAGCCGTCTCGTAGGACGACTTTCCGGCTTCCACCTGGGCTTCCAGTGCCAGATCCTTGCCCTGGGCATCGTCGACCTCCTGCTGCGCAACCAGGCCTGGGCGGGTCTCTGCCACGCCTTTGAGCCGGTCCGCCTGCAGATGAACGACGCGGTGCTGCGCCTCGATCCGGTCCAACTCGTGCTGCGAGTGGGTAACCCTTTCGGCGGCGCTGGCGGCCGCGGCGGTGTCCTGCTGTAACTGCATTTCCAATTCCGGGATCTCAAGCACGGCCAGCAACTGCCCCGTCTGGACGCGGGTGCCATAATCTACCAGCAGTTGCTTCACATAGCCCGACTCCTTCGCATAGACGTCAATTTCCTGGAAGGGCACCAGCTCCGAAGAAACGGTGAGCTGTCTCATCATGGGCTTTCGAGTGACTTCCGTGACCCCAACCGAGGTCGCCACATCCGGTTCCGGTGTGTTCGCGCTTGCGGTACCGGACGCGGAGCAACCGCTAAGGCTTAGTAGCGGCGCGATGGCGGCGGCCAGGACGATGAGCTGCCAACGCGTGAGGCTGGCGCTGGGCTTCGGTCTCATATGCATCGATTGGTCCCTTCCTGAAGCCTGGCTGAGAGAATTTCAACGGTGAAGTCCTTCCTATCCGTCAACTCGAACAGCTTGCGGTCGTCCAGAAGTACCTGGTCGGCGATCGCGGCCAGCCGGCTGGCGGATTCGAGTGGAACCAAGTGGACTCCGTGCATATCGCCGTGAAGGAGGTCGCCGGGAGCGATGCGCAGACCTCCGATCTCGACAGGCTCGCCGAATTCCGCGACGTGGGCGTAGGCGTGGGAGACCGAGACGCCACCGGAGAAAAGCTGAAACCCGAGGGCCTCGATTCCCGGCAGATCCCGCACGGCACCGTTGGTCACACAGGCCACACAGCCCAGGGCTCGTGAAATGCGCGCGTAGGCCTCGCCGCAAAGGGCGCCCAAGCCGGGGGAGTGGTCGCCATCCTGGAGCACCAGGATTCGCGGCCCCGGGACGCTGGTCATATATTTCCAGAAGTCGGGACGGCCATAATAGCAACGGCCATTGATGGGCATCATGGACGAGCGCATTCGAGCCGTGACGGCGTAACCGATCACGGGCGCGAGAAGCGGGAATCTGCACGTCACCGCCCCGCCAATGAAGCCTTCGTTACGGGGGCGGATGTTCAGCCGCTCGATGGCGTTGGAAAGCGTGCAGGTGTCGAAACGTCCTAGGCGCTCGATCTCCTGGCGGGAGAAGCTTTCGATCGCGGGATGCATGGTTTGCAATCCCAGCGTAACGGGGACGGGCGGTTGCAGCCCATACTGCCGACAGGGGAGTTTGGTAAGAAAAGCTATGGAGCCGGTCGAGAAGCCGCTCCTGCGAATCCGATATCAAAATACTATGCCCAGAGGATTCCTCGATGGGCGCGGGCGGGCGTAACATGGTTGTCAGGGCGGCTGCGGGCGGCATGCGCTAGTGGCCAGTCCACGGCCGGCGAGGACAATATGGGCCCAATCCGAATACTGATTGCGGACGATCATGCAATCATCCGCCGGGGCTTGCGGACACTACTGGAGCATGAGCCCGGGCTGGAAGTGATCGCCGAGGCCTGCGATGGCAGGGAGGCGATCGAGACTGCCAAGCGGGAGCGGCCCCATGTCGTGGTGCTGGACATCGGGATGCCGGGGCTCAACGGAATCGAGGCATGCCGGCAGATTTCGGGAGTGCTGCCCGAGACTCAAATCGTGATCCTGACGGTGCAGGCGGACGAGTCCTATCTGCTGGGCGCGCTCAAGGCCGGCGCACGAGGGTACGTGCTGAAGAGTTCGGCCGAATCCGAAATTGTCGATGCCGTGCGGGCAGTGAGCCAGGGCAAGGGCTTCTTCAGCCCCAAGGTGAGCCGCATCCTGGCGGACGATTACGCCCGGCACCTGCAGCGCGAGGCCGGGCAGGACCCCTACGACCTCCTCACCAACCGCGAGCGCGAGATCCTGCAACTTCTGGCGGAGGGTGCCTCTAATAAGGATGTCGCCAGCGTGCTCGGGCTCAGCCCCACCACGGTGATCTCCCATCGCCAGCACATCTTCCAGAAGTTGAACCTGCACGGTCTGGCCGATCTGATTCTCTATGCCGTCAGAAAGGGCGTCATCTCTCCGCAACGCAGCGATGCCTTCCCAGGTTGAAGGATCGGCCGGGCAGGCACGGGACCACGTTGCAGGCGTGGCCGGGTCAGGAGGCGGCGTGCGGCTGTTGACGATGCGAAGCCGTCTGATTTTCGGCTTTGGCGTGCTGCTGCTGCTCCTCATCCTGTCGGGCTTGAGCGCGCTTCACGCGCTTTCCGAACTTCAGGATGCCAATGAAACCACGTTGAAGCAGTTTCTTGCCAAGACTCGAAAGCTGGACGAAATCCGGGCGGCGGTTTACCTTTCCGGCACCTACATTCGCGATTATCTTCTGGAGCCGGATCGCCTCAAAGCGGAGCAGAGCCGGAAGGCATTGATCGACGCGAATTCGCAAATCGAATCCCTGCTGGCGGATAACGGGCCGCTCTCGGGCGACGGCGACCGGGAGATGTTCGAGGCCTTGAAGCGGGAGACGCGGGAATATTGGCAAACGCTGGCCCCTGTGCTTTCCTGGAGTCTGGATCAGCGGCGGCGGGAAGGCTACCGCTTTCTTCGTGACGAAGTGTTCCCGCGGCGGTCGAGCACGCTGAGCATCGCCGATACGATCGAGTCGGTCAACCAGCAGCAGCTCATGCGGCGGGATGAACAGCTTCTTGGGAGGTTCTCCAGCGTACGAAGCCAACTGGTACTGGCGCTGGTCATCATTCTGCTCGTCGGCTTGGGCCAGGCGTTCTTTAGCACCGCACACCTCTTAAGGCTGGAACGGCAGACTGTGAAGCATCTTCACGAAGTGATGGAAGCGCGCGAGGAGTCGAAGCACCTGTCCGCGAAACTCGTGGCGACGCAGGAAGACGAGCGCAAGAGCATTTCGCGGGACTTGCATGACGCCGTGGGTCAATCGATGTCGGCCGTGCAATTCGAGCTGCACGATCTGGCCATCGCGCTGCGCCCATATGGCGCGCCATTCCGGGAGCGGGTGGACCGCATCCGGGAACTGGTGGAGAGTTCGCTGGCGGTGATTCGCAACATGGCATTGCTGCTGCGCCCCTCGATGCTCGACGACCTGGGTCTGGCGGCGGCGCTTGAGTGGCTGGCGCGCGAAATCTCCAGGCCCACCGGACTTCGAATCGAGGTTCGGGCGGATGGCCTGCCAGGCGAACTGCCGGACGAACACAAGACCTGTATCTTCAGGATTGCCCAGGAAGCGCTCAATAACGTCTGCAAGCACGCCAATGCGAAGTCCGTCGAGATCACCGCGCGCTGTGCCGATTCCTGGCTTCTGGTTACCGTGCAGGACGATGGACGCGGCTTCCAGAACGGCCGGGGCACCGGGCTGGGTCTCACTGGAATGCAGGAGCGGGTTGAGAGTCTGGGAGGCACGATCAAGATCACCTCCGGGCTGGGGAAGGGAACTCTGATCGAGGTAGCACTGCCGCTTCCCGAGCGCTTGTTGGCTACTGCCCCGACCGGCGTCGAAACGGACGCTTGACCGCGGGAGGGTGGCCTTGGCGACGCCCTCAGCCTCGCCGCTCACCAGCCCCGACTTGGCCGCTATTGCGATCCGCTTCCTGCGCGCGGTCATCGCCCGATCCCGGTCCCCGGCTATCACGGTCTCACGACGCAGGTTCCGCATATCAATTGCTCCGGAGCCAATACTGAGTTCGTCCGAATAGGGACACTCCCAGGAATCCGCGTACCCTAAGTTTTGTTCCGCCTCCTTCGAGGGCGGCAGAGCACCGATAGGTCTTGCCGCTGCCAGGATCGAGGATCCGGCCGCCGGACCACTGACCACCGTCCTGGCGCAGATCCCAGAGAATCCGCAGCCCGACGAGAGGCCGGTCCTTCAACTCGCCTTCGCAGCGGACACAGCGCGGTTCGGGGCCTTTCGGGTTGGCGTCCAAGACCTTTTCGATGCGCCCAAACAGCACGCCGCGCTCTTGCCAGATGAACACAACGGACCTGGCGTCGCCGGTCGAATCGTCGATCGTGTTCCATCGCCCAACGGGAGTGGCGCCGGACGGTTGAGACACGCGACCCTGCGGATTGGCGGTGACCGGATACAGCAGAGCCAGTACGGCGAGCGACACGGCAAGTGGATATCTCATAAATCCTCCTTCAACTAAGAACAACGGAGCGCCGACAACGGATCGACGCGCGCAGTGCGGCGCGCCGGAAGATAACTGGCAAGCAGTGCCACGACCACCAGCAGCGCGACGGAAACGCCGACGGTGACGGCACTGAGGGTGATCACGCCGGCCAGCGCGCTGGACATGACGCGGCACAGCAGCAGCGCTCCCGGAAGTCCGAGTAAGAGCGCGGCCGCCACCAGCCGGATGGCCTCGCCTACGACCATCCGGCTCACATCGCCGGGCAGCGCGCCCAGCGCCATACGGATGGCGATTTCGTGCGTGCGCTGCGCGACCGAATAGGCCATCGTGGCATACACTCCGGCAGCCGCCAGTATCAATGCGATGCCGGCCAGTGCGGTTATCAAATTGGCAACGATGCCGATCCCACCGGTCAGGTCGTCAAAATAGCGGTTCACTCTTTCGAGTTCCACCGGCAGGCCGGCGTCCACCGACCTCACCGCCTCGCGCACGCCAGCGACGGTCTGCTCGAACGGAGCCTTGGTCCGGACCAGGACCTTCAATTGCCGGGCAGGCAACTGGAGGTACGGGACGTAGATGGTCGGCCGTATCTGGGTGTCGAGATAGAAATGGTTGACATCGCCGCCGACGCCGACCACGGTAAGCCAGGGGGTCTTCATGCCGGCCGAATCCAATCTGATGCGCTGCCCGATCGCGCGCCCGTTGGGCCACAGGCGCTGCGCCGCGCTCTTGCTGACCACCGCCACGGGCAGGCTCGTCCCGGTATCCTGCCGCGCGACGGGCCGTCCATCCACGAGCGGAATCTGCAGCGTCCGGAAGTAGTCCTCACTCACCACGCGGACCTCGGCCAATCGCGGCTTGTCTGTCGATTGCGCGGGTTGTCCTTCCACCCTGATCACACTGGCGCGGTTCTGCCCGAGCGCCGGCAACTGGCTGACGACCGAGGCCGATTCGACCTGGGGCAGTTCCCGCAAACGCCGCAGCAACTCCTTGAAGAGAATCCCCACGGAACTGTCGCTCGGATACTTATCTTCCGTCAGGCGGACGGCGAAGGTGGCGACGCCGTCCGAACGGAAGCCGCGGGAAATTGTCGACAGGTTACCAACCGCTTTGGCCATGACCGCCGCAGCCACGAGCAGAACCAAGGCGAGGCCGATTTCGGCAACCACCAGGCCGGATCGCAGCGCGCGGCCGCCTGCGTTAGTGGTGCCGCGGGAGCCTTCTTTTAAGGTGTCGACCAGCCGGGTGGACGAGATCTGAAACAAGGCCGGCAGCGTGAACAAAATGCCGGTGAGAAGGGCTGCAAGCAGGTTGTACAGCAGCATCGTCGAGTCGACTCGCGCATAGCGCAAGCCGGGGAGATGGGCGGCGACCATGCCCGGAATCCTCACCTTGATCGCGGTCAGTGTCCAGACGGCCAGTGGCAGCCCCAAAACCGCCCCGAGAGAAGACAGAAGCGTGCCCTCAAGCAGAAGCTGCCGGACGATTCGCGCGCGGCCGGCCCCAAGCGTGATGCGGAGCGCGATCTCACGCCGCCGCGAAGTTCCGCGCGCCAGTTGCAGATTGGCGACATTGGCGCAAGCCAACAGAAGGAGAAAGCCGACCGCCATCGTGACCACGGCCATGTAGCGGTTCGCGTACGGGTCGATCGAGTCCCGCAGGAGGCGGACATCGATGCCGCGCCCCGCGTTTTCGATCGGGTACTCGCGTTCCAGCAAGGTTGAGATGGCCTGCAGGTTTGCCCGCGCCTCAGGCAGGGGGACGCCTGGCTTGAGCCGGGCGATTACGGCCAACTCGCGGTTTTCCCGCTGCTGTCTGGCTTCGCCGGGCGTAACAATCCATGGCCCCCAGATCTGCGCGTACATGGGATAGTCGAGTTCCGGCGGCATCACGCCGATGACCGTGTAGCCCATTCCGTTCAGGACCACCTGCTTTCCGATCACGCCCGGAGTTCCGGCCAGCCGCCCCTGCCAGAATCCATAGCTGACGACCACCGCGTACCGGTCGCTGAAATCGCCGGCGAAGGTCCTGCCCTTGAGGGGAGCGATTCGCAGCAGGCCGAAGAAGGTGGGAGATACGAGAAATCCCTGAACCTGCTGCGGTTCATTGTGGCCGGTCAGCACGACATCCCAACCTTGATAAGCGGCCGTCTCTTCGAAAACGGTGTTTCGTTCTTTCCAGTCGAAGTAGTTGCCCGGCGAGACGCCGTAGAGCATGTCGCTCACTTTTGGAATGGTCTCCGAAAGACTGACAATCCGGTCGAGGTCCGGGAACGAGTAGGGCCGGTAGACAATCGCGTTCGCCATGCTGACAATTGCGGTGTTAGCCGCAATTCCGATGGCAAGGGTCAGCGCCGCCACGGCGGTATAGGATCGCTGCCGCATCATCGACCGGTACCCGTATCGAATTTCGCCTATGAATCCCATCATTTATCGTTCTCCGCGCACGTTCGTTTAGGGCAAGTTGAGTGCCGAAGCTGGACTGCCAGTTTTGTGCAATTTGGGGTGAATTTGCACGGGCAGGCCACGCGAAACTGACAGAGGCATGCAATCCTTTTCATACGTTCCGGGGCCGAATACGGATGTTGCGGGATATTCCGTGCCGCCGTGCATAGTGGAATTAAGTAGAGACGTTTCATGGGCTTGCGTCCGGAGCGCCGGTTTGTGGAACTGCGTTCGGCTGCGCCGCCCGGCGCGTTCGAATTCGCTTCGGTTGCTCCTTTCGGGAGTTCAGTGCCCAATTCCGAGCTTTCGGAAGAATGCTGAAAGAGATCTCACTTGTTTGTGTCATAATCGGCGTGAATATAGGGTACGGGCGTGAAGGAAATCTACCTCATCCAGGCGCTCTGCTTCCTGGCCGGCGCGACCGCTCACGGCGTGATAGCGTCGCTGGCGCTGCGGAATCGGCAGCGGGAGCCCGAAGAAACCGCGTTCGGAATCCTGGCTGTCTGTTTCGCCGTCATCCTGTTCGGTCATCTTCTGCATCCTATCGCGGAGGTGCTCGGAGTCAAGGAGGATGTCCGGCTGTGGGTGGCCGCAAACATTGTGGGAAGCGGCGGATTGTGTCTGCTGCCAGCAGTGCTGGCATATTGGCAGTACTGCGGAGCATCTACCAGGCGCGCCCGGCGGGCGGCGGCGGCGCTGGTGGCAATCACGGCGGTGACGGGATCGATCCTACTCGGAATTGTCGTCATATGGCACGTCAACGCCCGGCCATTGGAGGCCCTGCACATCAACTACGACAAGAACTGGCTGCTGATTCACATCCTGTGCGCGATTGTGCTAGTGTCCGCAATCTCTTGGACCGATGAGGCCCAGCTCGGCGGCGAACGGCGCAAGCGGCAGGTGAACACGACGACGGTGCTGGCGGCGGCGTTCTCTCTGGGAGCGATTCTGGCCAGCCATCTGGCCCGGTCGCCCGAGATGCGGCTGAACGCGGCGACGGCATTGTATTCCACCACGGTGCTGTTCGCCGGCGTGGTGGCTTACTACACGTACCGCTTTCCGTTCGTCGATATAGTGATCAAGCGCGGGGCGGCGCTTGTGCTGGCGGGCGTGCTGCTGACGCTCTGGTATATCTGGGTGCTGGCTCCGGCGTGGTCGAAGCTGCCGTCCGATCCGGAGATGCTCCGCCCGATTGCGACTGCGCTACTGCTGCTGCCGGCGGTTTGGGTGCTGCCGCGGCTGCGCGTCGTGCTGAACCGTACTCTGGACAGCGCGATCTTCGGCCGTTACGACAGGGCGGAAGCCGCTACCGAGCTGGCCAAGCTTCTCGCGTCGTCCCACAGCGAACGCGAGCTGATCGACAAGATGACCGCCATACTGGGCAGACAGTTCGGAATCAGTTCCATCGAATACCTGGAGTCCGTGGCCGGGGAAGCTCCGGAGCAAATCGGGAACCCGTTCAGCCCGTGGGAGCCGCATGGGCGCAGAGGAGATCGGATCAGCGTTCCGGTCAGCTCGGGCGAATTGCGGTTCGGCACCCTGGTTTGCGGAAATCGGGTTTCGGGACAGCCTTACCTCAGTGAAGACGCCCGCTTCCTGCGATGGGCCGGAGACAGCGCCGGGGCCGCGCTGCAGCGCATCGGCGCGCAGAGCCGCGAGCGGCAACTCTGCGACATGGCGATCGAGGCCAAGATGACGGCGCTGCGCGCGCAAATCAACCCGCACTTTCTGTTCAACACGCTGAACGCGCTCGCGAGCCTGGTGCGAACCGAGCCGCACAAGGCGGAGCAGACCGTGGAGCGGCTCGCAGCCATTTTTTCCTACGCGCTGGGCTCATCCGAACGGCCCTGGATGACCGTGGGAGAAGAGCTCAGCTTCATCGAATCGTATCTGCAGATCGAAAAGACGCGCTTCGAACAGAAGCTTAACTTCAGGATCGATTGCCCGCCCACGCTGTCGGGCTGCCTGATTCCACCGATGATCTTGCAGCCGCTGGTGGAAAACGCGATCAAGCACGGCATCGGCAAGAAGCTTGAAGGCGGCACGGTGCGAGTCGAAGTGCGCCGGAACGAGGACCGGCTCGAACTGCGGATCAGCGACACGGGGCCGGGATTCCGGGAGAAGCCGCGGAGCGGCGGGCACGGCCACGGGTTGAAGAATGTGACCGAACGCCTGGCCAAGACTTACCAGGATCGTTGCCGGTTCAGTATATCGAGCGAGAACGGCGCAGGCACGGTCATCAAGATCGAGTTGCCGGCCGTGCATGTGGTGAAGCACGAAGTTGCCGGTCTTTCGAGGAGTTGAGCATGGACGACCCCCGCACATCGTTTGTGGTGGTAGACGACGAACGCCTCTCGCGCAGGCGCCTGCTCGATCTGCTGGCGCCCTTTCCCGGCATGGTGTGCGCCGGCGAAGCGGCGGACGGGCTGGAGGCGATCGAGGTCATCGAGAAAACGCAGCCGGACGTGGTGTTTCTCGATGTGCAGATGCCGGAGCTGGACGGCCTGGCAGTGGCGGAATCGCTGCACATGGCGCGCCCGCCGAGAATCGTTTTCGTGACGGCATTCGATGAGTACGCGCTCCGGGCGTTCGAAGCCAACGCGATCGACTACATTTTGAAGCCCGTCACCCAGCAGCGGCTGCAGTTGACGATCAAGCGCCTGCAGCCGGGTCCGGATTATGCCAGCGAGGTCCGGGACCGCATCGAGCGCCTGGAAAAAGCGCTGAGGGAACTGCGTACGGAATATCCGGACGTCATCGTAGGGCGGCAGAACGGCCGCATTGTCCTGGTGGATCTGGCATCGGTGTTCTACTTCCAGGTGGAGGACCGCCTGGTATTCGCCAACCTCGCCAACGCGCAGATCCTGGTCAACTCTCCGCTGAAGGAGGTGGAGGCCAGACTCGATCCAAAGATTTTCTGCCGGGTACATCGCCAGATGATTGTGAACATCCGCAAGATCCGGCAAGTGAGCCAACTCTTCGACGGCAACGCGCAACTGGTCTTGAGCGATGGACGGGAATTGCAGACCGGCCGTCACTATGTCAGCCAGCTCAAGAGCCGCGTGTTGTGGACCTAGCCGCTGCAAAACAGCGCCGCCACGAAAAGGAACGTCCATGATCTCAGACAATGGTCTATCCGTACAGCCCGAGGTGGTGGTTGTAGACTGGAATTCCGACCGGGGAACTGCAGTGGCGGAATCCTTGTCGCAGCGCGGGCTAACCGCGTCCCATTCCAACATCCCGCCGTTGTGCACGGCGGCAGGCGCAGCCGTGACCCTGCTGCCCGATCGCTGGCCGCCGTTCCGGGAAGGCCCTGCCGGCTGCTCGAACGAAACGCTCGCGGCGTTGCGCATTTTACGCAAGACAGGCGGCAGGGCCCTGGTGTTCCGCTCGGGACGGGAATCCCTGGCGGCGGCCGCCCGCGATCGATATCTGAACGAGGGAGCCCACGCCTATCTCGATCAGGACGGCGCGGAACAATTGACCGGGAAAGTGGTGGAGGCCGTATCCGAGTTCAGGACGGGATCTTCCGTTGCGATCGGCCAGATCGAGCAGATTGCCGCCAAGCTCGGCATCGTGTGGCGCAGCCGGCAAATGCAGGAAGTGATGGAGATGGTCTGGAAGGCGGCGCAACTGAACTCGCTGACCGTGCTCATCACGGGTGCCTCGGGCACCGGCAAGCAGCTTCTGGCCGAGGCGCTGCACGGCCTGGACCCGCAGCGGAGGAACCACTCGTTCGTCGCGGTGAATTGCGCGGCCATTCCCGAGTCGCTGGCCGAGAGCGAGTTGTTCGGGCACAACCGCGGCGCCTACACCGGGGCTTCGGGCGACCGGCTCGGTTTCTTTCGCGCCGCCGACCGCGGCACGCTGTTCCTGGACGAAATCGGCGCGCTGGATTTGTCGCTGCAGCCCAAGCTCCTTTGCGCCGTGCAGCAGCGCCGCATCCGTTCTCTCGGCCAGGATGGAGAAGTGCCCGTCGACATCCGCCTGGTGGCTGCGACCAATGCCGACCTGCGCAGCGCCGTGGGAGAAGGCCAGTTCCGGCTCGATTTGTTCCAGCGCGTGAGTGCGATCGAGATCGCAGTCCCGCCGCTTTCGGAACGGACCGACGACATCCAGCCGCTGCTGCTGCATTTCCTGGAGAAATATGGCCGCGTGTACCATCGCGAGGTGCTGGAAATCGGCGACGGTGTGTTGGATGCGCTGAAGGCGCACAGCTTCGAGGGAAACACGCGCGAGCTTCAGAACATCGTGAGCCACGCGCTGTTTCATAAGCGGCAGGGGGACACGCTGGAGCTGGAGGACCTGCCGCGGCACATTCTGCGGAGCGCGGCGCCGAAGCGGACGGAGACCAGCCACGAGGCGGTTTCGCAGCACCTGTTGCAGCAGGTTGTGATGCACGGCCAGTCGTATTCCGAAGTGGTGGAAAGCTGCGGGCGGGAGCTGTTCAGGCTCGTCCTCGAGCACACGGAGGGAAACCGCGCGGCGGCAGCCACACTGCTGAAACTCAATCAGCGTACGTTCTATAACAAGTTGCGCCAATACCGCGGTTTCGCGGAGAGCGGGCCCGGCGTTGGGCGCCGCGTGAACTCGATGATGTCCGCGTCAGCGTGCAACTGAAGCGGCCCCGGCTAAAGCCGGCCGGTCCGCAAAGACCGACTCGGCTGCGTAGGCGCACCTCTCGGCCGCGCTGCCAGAGGCGGCCAACAACCGCGCGTACTCGGCGCATCTGCGCCGCACCGGAGCGGAGGAGAGGAGCCGGTGCAGCGCGCCGGCGAGGCGCCGCTCGGAGAACGCTTTCATTTGAACCGTCGCGGAAATGCCCAGCCGGGAAAGCCGTTGCGCGTTGTCGAACTGGTCGTGTGCCTGCGGCACGATCACCTGGGGGATGCCCGCCTGTAGCGCGCGCGCGGAAGTCCCGATGCCGCCGTGGTGCACGATGGCCGCGGCACGGGGGAGTATCCGCTCAAAGGGAGCCCACGCAAGGTGGCGCACGCCGGGCGGCAATTGGACCGGGACCTGCTCCCGGTCCGGCGTTACCAGCAGCGCCGGCCGCCCCAGCCTGCGCGCGGCCGCGGCAGCCGTGCGGAAGAACTCGCGCGCGTGGCTTACGCCGGTTCCGATGGTGAAGACTATGGGATTCTCCGGCCCATCGCAGGAATCCTCCGCGGCGAGCGGCGGCCCGTCGTTAAACAGAAAGCCCACGGTTTCCGCGCCGGCCGGCCAATCGGGTTGCCGGGGATAGAGCCACTCGGGCCACGCGCAAACGATCTTCTCGACGCGCGCCGCATACTCGCGCGGGTCCCGGATGCCGCTCAGGCCGAGGCTGCGGCGGTGCTCATTGATCTCGGGCGCGAGATATCTCCGTTCCAGCCAGTCGGCAATCCGGAAACTCAGGCGGGCGCCGGCGCGGCCGGTCCAGGAGGGAACGTCGAGATACCCGCGGCGCGGCGGCGAATAGACGCTGCGCATGTATTTGGGATTGGGCGTCACCAACAATGCGGGAAGGCCGAAAAGTTCGCGCGCGGCCAGCGATCCATAAGCGAACGGCGAGGTAACGATGGCCGTGCGCCCGGGAGCCAGACGCCGCCGGATGCCTGCCACGATGCGCGGAAGGGTGGGGATCAGGGCGCGCAGGCCGGCAACGGAGCCTTTCCGCGGATGCCAGAAGTCCGGGTCCGCCACGCTGGCGCGGTATTCTTCCCGCGAGCCGATCGACTCGAATTCCATTCCGCCGGCGCGAACCGCGTCTTCGAATTGCGACGAGGTCAAGACCGCCACTTCACTGCCGCGCGCGAGAAGCTCGCCGCCGATGGCCAGGAACGGATTGATGTCGCCGGCCGTTCCGAACGCGGTGATGAGAAAACGTTTCATCGCACGCGGCGGACCTCCGGCGCCGGGCGAATCACTTCCCGGATGACCCGCCCGAAGGCCCCGCTAGGCCTTTCGACTCCGAGGATGGCGGCGATGGTCGGGGCCATCGCGGTCGAATCGACCGGTTCGTCGTAACGGCCCGGTTGGATGGAAGAGCCCATGAAAATCAGGGGGACGTGGGCGTCGTAGTTGAACGGGGCGCCGTGGCTGGAGCCGGTTGCGACGGAAATCCAATACGGCTCGGGAACGATCACCAGGTCGCCGGCGCGGCCGGCGTGAAATCCGGCCACTACGCTGCGGCTGACTTCGTCGCCGGGAACGCGGCCGTCCTCGAGTTGTTCCCGGGTGTAGACGCGCAGGATGTGGGGAGTGCGCAGGATGGCGCGGGCGGCGGCGCGTTGCACTTCACTCTCATCCAGCTTCTTTTCCTGGATCAGCTCGCGATTCAGATAAACGAAGGGGCCGCTGAAAGCGGTGATCCACCTGCCCACTCCATACTGCGCGGAGAGGGCCTTGATGCAGGCCGTGCCGACGTTCGCGGGTGACAGGCGTCCGCCTGGCAGACGCGAATTCTCCGGTACCGGCGCCACTCCGTGATCGCTCGTAAGCACCAACAGCACATCGTCCAGGCCGACCCTGGCGCCGGCATAATCGAGAAGCTTGCCGAGAAGCCTGTCGGTGCGAATCGCCGTATCGCGCACTTCGGGGGAATCCGGTCCGAAGGCGTGGCCGACGAAATCGTTGCCTGAAAAGCTGATGACGAGGAGATCGGGTGAGGCGTGCTTTCCCAATTGCTCGTGCTCGATGGCGGCTTCGGCGAACTGTTCGAGCAACTCGTTGCTGAAGGGCGTGGCGTCGAGAGCGGCGTAGAGCGCCGGTCCGGCGGCGGGCATTATCCTGCTGAACGCGGGGTAATCCGGGTTGGGAACCAGCGGAGCCCATTCGCGCCCGGCGTAAGCCGCGGCGGGCCGCACCTCGTTGAACGCCTTCGCCCAGGCGGGGAGATCGGGAAAGTAGTAAGTGCTGCTTACAAACGATCCCGTTTGCGAATCGAACCAGTAGGCCCCGTCGGCCATGTGTCCGGCGGGCAGGACGGCGCTGCGATCTTTCCATGAGATGCCAATCACGCGGGAATTGGCGCGCCAGGCGAGTTTGATCTCGTCGCCGAGTGTTGTGACGGAAAGCCGCCGCGGGGAAGCCCCGGGTCCCTCCTTCCCGCCCAGAAGGCAGGTTGTTTCATCGCCGACCGCGGTGACCTGCTTACCCGATTCGCGGTCGAACCAGCCGTTTTCGATGATGCCACTTACCGAGGGCGTCGCGCCCGTGAACAGCGTGGCGTGACCCGTTGCGGTCTCGGTGGGATAGTGGACTTGCCGGACATCCGTCAGGACGGCGCCGTCGCGGAGTGCGCGCTCGATGCCTCCGTGGTAATCGGCGCGGAAGCGCGCCAGATAATCGTAGCGGAACTGGTCGATCACGACCGCCAGTACCAGCTTTACCGGATGGGAGCCGGGGTTCGGTGCGCCCGGCGCCACGGCCGGTGCAAGAAGCGCCAAGACGAAGAAGACGATTCCATACAGCGCACTGCGTTTGCGGTAAGTCGAGTTTGTCATGAGTTACTCCACGTTCCAATCCAGTTTTTGGCTGCTGAACCAGAGCAGCGCCACGGTAAAGGCGGCGACGATGGAAACCTGCGCAATCGTCGAGGGGCTGACCGTATTGCAGAGCGTATCCCGCAGCGCGTGGACAGCGTAGCTCGAGGGAAGCAGCTTGCTGAGGGCAAACAGCGGAAACGGATACGACTCGACGCGCGCGAACCCCGGGGAGAGAAACATCAGCACGCCCATCAGGATTTCCGCGAACATGCGCGTGCGGTGGAACTCGCGGACTGCGACGCCGACCGAAGCCCCGATGGTGGCCATCGAGAGCGACGCCAGAATGGCCACCGGCAGGAGCAGGGGATGAACCGTGAGCCGGATGGAGAGCAGTACCCGGCACAACACCAGCAGAATGGCGATGCCCGGCAGGCTCTGCCCCAGGCAGTTCAACATGACCGCGGTGAGAAAATCGGTCTTCCTGATGGGAAGCGTGGCGAAGTGCTCGATCACCTGCCGCTCGCGGAGAAAGGCGATCAACATCGCGGTTCGCATGAGGGGACCGAACAGAAGTGAGAGGACGATGTTGCCGGCCAGCAGGTGCATCACCTTGGTCTGGTCGGTTACGCTGCCGAAGCGCGTGGAAACCGACATGATGACGAACGGCACAATCGAGCTGGTGATCAGCAGCATAGGCCAGTTCTCGCGCTGATTGCGCGCCAGAAGCATGAGGACGTTCCAGATGGCGACGTGCCGGCCGGTAAAGGTCCGGCCAGGCTTCGGCATGGCGGTTGCCGCGCTCATTGGGTGGCCTCCGTGAGCGCCGCGGCGGAACCGGACGCGCTCGTAGATTTGCGATGGAGCAGGTTTACCGCGCGGCGGCGGTAAGCCAGAACCACCGGCAGGCTGCGGAGGAAACTGTAGGGCGAGCGCAGGAACCGGCCGGCCAGCCAGGGCAGCGAATAGTAGCGGATCCAGGACTCGCCGGTTCCGCGCAGCAGGCACTCTTCTGAGAGGCGCGGGTGCGTGAAGACGACGCGGTTTGACAGCGCGTGGTAATCGCGCCAGTTAGTGGACGTGATGCGGCCCTCATCAGCGAGCCTGCCGGCCAGACGGGTTCCAGGATAAGGCGTGAGGACGCTGAAGTTCGCCGCATCCACGGCGTTCCGCTGGGCCCACGCCACGGTGTCTTCGAACACAGCCGTGGTGTCGTCCTCGAGGCCATAGATGAACGATCCGAGCACGCCTATGCCGTGGCGATGAATACGGGCGATGTTGGCGCCGTACTCCGGCAGCCGGTTGAAACCCTTGTTCACGGACTTGAGATTGCCGGCGGAGATCGATTCGAGACCGATAAACAGTGCGATGCAGCCGCTCTGGCGCGCTAGCCGGAGCAACTCGTCGTCTTTCGCGAAGGTGGTGATGGTGCCCTGGCTGATCCATTTGATGTTGAGGGGTATGAGGGCCCTGAAAAGCTCCTTCGAGTAGGCAGGCACGGCCGCGATATTGTCGTCCACCAGAAAGAACAACCGCTCGCGCATGCCTCGCGCGCCGGCGGCCATCGAGCGGATTTCGGCTGCTACGCTGGCCACGGGGCGGGTGCGGTAGGAGCGGGAGAATATCGTGGTGACGCTGCAGAAGTCGCAGTCGAACGGGCAGCCGCGCGTGGTTTGGACGGTGTTGAAGATGGGATAGGCGGCGCGGCGCAGCAGGTCGCGGCGCGGCAGCGGCAGTTTTGAGAGGTCGGCTTGGCGGCCGGCTTGGTAAACCTTCGCCAGCTTTCCGGCTTGCGCGTCGGCCACCACCTGGGGCCAGATCTCGTCGGCTTCCCCGACCACCACCGAATCCACGTATCGCCCGGCTTCGGCGGCCAGCAGCGAAGCGTGCGGGCCGCCCATCACGGTGAGGACTCCGCGGCGGCGGAATTCGGCGGCAATATCGTAGGCCCGCGGCGCCTGGCAGGTCATGGCAGTCAGTCCCACCAGGCCTGCCGGAGTATCGAAGTTCACCGGCTCCACATTTTCATCGACAATGCTTACGCCAATTCCCGGCGGCGTGGCGCCGGCGACGGCCGCCAGGCCAAGGGGCGGAAACTGCACGTGGTCTTTCATGATGGACCGGTGCCAGGCGGGCGCGATCAGTAGCACGTTCATACGGTCTCCTCCACTTGCAGGCGCGGCTCGTGCGCCGGACGGTTCTCATGGCGGCGCGGCTCCGGAGCGCATTGGGCCCGGACAACGGCGCCGTCTCCGGTTTCGCCTTCGAGCACCCCGTAGATCTCCTCCAGGCTGGCCGACCGCACGTTCAGGTCTTCGATGCGGTCCATGCTGACCGACCGCATCAACAATTGAAGCGCTTCGCTGAGCCGTTCCCTGGGAACATGCAGCAGCAGCCGGCCGCCGGCGGCGTGGATCACCTGCACGTGCGGAGGAAATGGGAGCGGCCTATCGAACGCCGTTTGCTCGTGCAAGCGCACCTCGAGGCGGACGCGCGCATCCACCGCTCTCTTCAGAGCCGCTGGCGTGCCGGTGGCGGCGATGCGGCCGTTGCGCATGATCGCCACGCGATTCACCACCTGCTCGGATTCGACCAGGTTGTGGGTTACCAGCAGGACGGTCTTTCCGCGGTTCTGGCTGAGATCGAGCAGCTTGTGCCACACCGCTCGGCGCAGCATCGGATCCAGCTCATTGGTTGGCTCGTCGAGGATCAGGACGGGCAGGTCCCCGATCAGCGCCATGGCGAGAGCAACCAACCGCCGCTGGCCTCCGGAGAGACGGACCAGCCATTTCTCCGCGTACGGGCTAAGCTGCCACTCAACGAGCAGGCGCGACGTCGCGGCGGCGGCTTCGGCCCGGCCCAGCCCCCGCAGCCGGCCGGTGCGGTAGATCAGCTCCCGCGGCGAGATGCCGTAGAATCCGCACTGCTGCTGCGGCAGGTAGCCGACCTTGGCGGCCACCAGTTCCGAGGCGCCGATGACCGCGCGGCCTTCCAGGTAGATCTCGCCCGCACTCGGCCGGACGAGGTTCATCAACTGGCGGACCAGCGTGCTCTTCCCCGCGCCATTGGCGCCGTAGAGGCCGAAGACGTCGCCCCGCGCGATTTCAAGATCGATGCCGAAATTGGCGTGCGAGGCGGCGTTTCGATAACGCTTGCTCAGTCCGGCAACCCGATAGACAAGGTCTTCAGCCACGTCATACTCCCGGTCAATTGAAGCGTTCGAGAAGTTGGCGGCAGGAACCGACGCGGTCGGATTCCATGCCGGCGTAGAGATCGCCCTGGTCGAAAAGGACGCCTTCCATCCCGGCGGCGCGCGCCCCGAGAATATCCACCGCGAGGATATCGCCGATGTAAGCGCACTGGGCGGCGGGCAGGCCGCACTGCGAAGCGCCCAACTCGAACAGGCGCCGGTCGGGTTTCTCGATGCCGATCTCGGCCGAGTCTAGGATGAAGGCGAAGTACGAGGTCAGGTTGAGCGTATCGAACTTCGCCCGCAGTCTTCCGTCGGAATTCGAGACCACGCCGAGCGTGTAGCCCCGGCGGCGCAACTCGGCGAGAGTGGCGGGAAGACCTTCCTCGATGCAGCACCACAGGCCCGCGGGATGCTGCCGGTCGTGCCGGTGCGCCGCGGCGACGAACTCCCCATGATGCTGCGCGGGCACGCCCGCCGCCTCGAACAGACCCCCGAAGTAGCGATTCCACAGGTCGGAGGAACCCATGGAAGCTGCGCCGCCGGGGAGGGCGCCGTTCCGCAGAATGTAGTCCCGTAGCGCGGCGTCCATGCGGAAGCGGATACGGAGGTCCGCGGCCCGCAGAGCTTCCAGCGGCGGAGACGTCCGCACACTGGAGATTAGCCCCGCGATGAATCCGAAGTCGAGCGAGACGAGCGTGTTGCCCGCATCGAAGAGAAGTCCCTTCACGGTGGACATATTTGGCTCCTATTGCGCGAAGGCGTGTATGGGCTCGGGTTCGGACGCGGCCTTTTCGCGGTACCAGGCAACGGCATCGCGAATCGATTCGCGCAAGGCAAACGCCGGTGCGTAGCCGAGGTCGCGCCTGGCTTTCTCACAGCTCAGGTGGCGCTTGCGGCCGACGAAAGCGACGCGCACCGGGGTGAGCATCGGCGCGTCCCTCCAGCGCGTTAGGGTGGCGAAGCGCTCGGCCACCCAGCCAGCCGAATACGCCATGCTGAACGGCACATGGCGGGTTGGCGCGGGCACGCCGAGCCGTTCGGCCAGCAGCCGGTAGAGCGTCATCTGTGTGTCGGAGGCGCAGCCGTTGGTTAGGTGGTAGATCTCCCCGATGGCACGCGGCGAGGAAGCGGCTTGAATCATGCCTCGGGCGGCGTCGCGCGGATCGAGGAAGCTCAGCGGGTTATCGCCTTTGCCGATCACCACCAGTTTTCCACTCAGCAGATACTGGATGAGCAGCGGCACGTGGCGGCGCGCCCGCGGGCCGAGAGTCCAACAGGGACGGACGATGGTGACGGCCAGCCGGCCTTCGCGCGCGTAACGCACGGCCAGTTTCTCCGATTCGACCTTCGAGACTTCATAGTTGCCGATGCCGCAATAGGGCGCGGTTTCATCGACGTTCGTCAGAGCGTCCAGCCCCGTGACGCCGGTCGAGCTGGTGTGGATGAACCGCTTCACGCCAGCCGCCGCGCTGGCCTGGAGCAGACTCTCAGTGGCGCGCACGTTGGCGTCGGAGAACAGCTTCCAATCGCCCCAGTCGTTCATTCTCGCCGCCGTGTGAAACACCCAATCCATCCCGGCGACCGCCCGGCGGACCGCTGCCGGATCGGTGATATCGCCGTAGCACAGCTCGGGCCCGGCGTGAGCGATATCGTTCAGATCGCTGGAGCGCCGCACCAGGGCTCGGACGCGTATGCCTTGCCCGGTGAGCGCTTCCACGAGATGACTTCCAATGAGACCAGTGGCCCCGGTAACCAACGCTTTCATTATTCTTCTCCTTTTCGATTGCGAATTACATCAACCCGCTCCGCGTGTAGAGCACGACGACGATCGTCACCAGATTTGCCGACCGGAACAGGACCGGTGCGGCCAATGTTCCGAACAGCCGGAGCAGCGCGCCGGCGGCGACGGATTCGACGAAGGTGAACAGAACGACCGTGCGCAGCACGGTTTCAACCCCCATTCCCTGCATCGCGGAGGCCGGCAGCACCTGAGCTTCCAGACGCTGGACCTCCGGCGAACTGAACACGAACACATGCGTCCAGGCGAACAGTACGGCAGCCACCGCAATGGCCGCGGGAACCGATTTCAGCAGCGCCTCCAGGTTTGTCTGGAGGAGGCCCCGGTAGAAAAACTCATGCGCGAAATGCGCCGCCGGGATCAGCAGTATGAAGACCGCGATGTGACCGCCGCACACGCCTCGATGCAATCCCGGCAGCGCGTAGATGAACTGCAGCAGCGGCGGGAACCAGTGAGCCGCCAGCAGCAGAAGCAATCCGGTGCCGCAGCCGAGGGCTAGGCTGCAGGCAACGATCTTGCCGGTTTCGGCGCGCGAAGCGGGCAGCCGCAATCGCAGCCCTTCCGGCTTGGCGCTTCGCCACAGGAAGAACAGCGGGAAAGCCAGCCAGCAGAGGTTGGGCGCCAGACCGCGCACGCCACCGATGAACGGCGAGACTACCGCCGCGAAGACCAGGGCGAGGACGAAGATCGGGTCGGACATGGCAGCGCTCTCCTAGGCCGTCGCCGCGGCAAACGACGCGAGTTCTTTTGCGCGTGGCACCAGTTCGCCCTGAAAGGTCCCGTGAAACACCGGCGGTTCCTCGTAGAACTCGCGCATGACCGGTCCCACACAGATGACTCCCTCCGGCGTGAGGCGGTACTCGTCCCCGGTCCGCGTGAGCAGGCCGGCTTTCATCAGCCGCTCCAGCTTCTCTCCCCACACCAACTCGACCTCTACGCCGAAGCGCGCGCGGAATGCGGGGCGGTCGATGCGCAGGAAACGCAGTCCCTGAATGACGGTCATTGCCATCCGCATGCGACAGTCCAGAGGACGTCCGCGTGCGATGGGCGGGGAACCCCTGCCGATCGCCTCATAGTAGTCCTTGAAGGAATTCGTGTTGGCGAACGCCCAGCCGTCGATCACCGAGAAGGAGGACAGTCCGAGTCCGAGCAGGTCCGTGCCGCGCAGGAGGACGTCTTCCTCCTGCATGAAGTGCGTGCCAGGCTTGGCGAAGCAAAGAACCGTATCGAGGTTGTAGCCGGCTTCCGTGAACCGTTCGATAAGCCGCTGCACCATCGCGACCGCGGCGCCCTCCGTGGGCAGGCTCACCAGGTCCCGCTGCAGCTTGAAGGCGAGCTCGGTCTTGGGGAACACGCTGAGGGAGGCGCAACTGATGCGGTGCGGATCGAGGTCAATGGCCTGGTCGATGCTGTCGTCCAGGTCCTCGACGGTCTGTCCGGGATAGGCATATATCAGGTCGAGATTCACGTTGGAGAAGCCGGCTTCCCGGATGGCTTGGACTGCCTGGACTGCCTGCTCCCGGCCGTGCGCGCGCCTCATCGCGGCGAGTGTGGCCGGTGTGAAGCTTTGCACGCCGGCGCTGATGCGGTTGAAGCCGCACTTCCGCAGCGCCTCGAGCTTTTCCGGCACGACGTCGCACGGATTCATCTCGATCGAAACTTCGGCGTCCCGCGCCACCACGAACCGGTCGCGCACCAGCGCGTTCAGGCGTTCGATGGCCTCGCAGGAAAGTAGCGAGGGGCTTCCGCCGCCGAAGTAAATGCTGGTGACGGAGGCGGCCTGCAGACCCGGAAGCTGGGCGGCGAGGCAGATCTCTTTGGCCAGGTTCTCGACATACTGCCCGATGGCCGTTTCGGACTGATGGGCGCGAACGGCGTAGCTGCAATAGTCGCACTTCTCCCTGCAGAACGGCGTGTGCAGGTAAAGGGCGAGCGGCTTGCGCGCCCCCCAGACCTCCGCTGCTCCGATTGGCACCGTCGTGTGGGGTTGAGGATAGTGCCAGGGAAACTGATTGTTCAAAACCGGACCGCGGCCCCAGGTCCATTGCATTCTCGAGCCGATCAGATCGGGGTCAAACATTGTCCTCTCCGTATTCGATACGTACCGTTCCGCGAGTTCCACAAACGGTCAGCAGTTGACCGTCGCGGATTGTGCTCGTTGCTCCATCCACGCCTACTACGGCGGGCACGCCCAGCTCGCGCGCGATGACCGCGCCATGCGAGAGCATTCCGCCGATATCGGTGACCACGCCGGCGGCCAGCGGCAGCACCGGGGCCCATGCGGCGTTAAGCATCCGTGTCACCAGGATTTCTCCCGGCTCCAACCGCCCGGCCGGCTCCCGCAGCAGCCGTGCTCTGCCGGAAACTTCTCCGGGGCTGGCGGGGGTGCCGCGGAGGGTTCCGCCCGAAGGTCCGCCGCTGGGCGAGGCGGGTAACTCGCGCCGCGCGGCGAGCGCGGCCCGGTGTTCGCGGCGCCTGGCGGCGATCGCCGCCCGATCCGGCACGCGGGACTCCTCGAGCTCGCGCATTGTGAGGAAATACAGATCTGCGGTTTCGCGCAATCTTCCGTCAGCCCGCAGCCGCTCCGCAATCGCGGCGAGAAGGCGCTTGAGATCGGGAAACGGCATGGTGATGTAGTGGTTCTCGTTCTCGCGCAACGCGCCGCAGTAGATCCAGGCGAGCCGCAACACGGGACGGAGAAAGAGCCGCTTCCATAAGGGCACGGCTTTGAGCACGGAAGCCAGCTCGCGGTCACGGCACAGTCCGGCCGGCGGCGCCGGAGGGAACTGCAGCCTGGATTGCACGAGCCGGATCGCCTGGACCGGCTCCTCCCGCCAGCGGGGATGCGACAGGCTGTAATTCGCCGTGCGGTGTCCGAACTCGTCCAGGAACCTTCCGAACGAACCGAGGAACTCCGCGGTCTTCACGCTGGTGTTGGCGAGTTCGCGCAACCGCGGCAGAACGGACGCCGGCTCGTCTCCGGTCAAAACGTCCGAGATGGTGGCGCACTCCCGCGCCGCATCCACCAGGGCGGCGAACCGCCGGTTCATCGCCAAGGTCCGGTTTTCCGGATGTCCCGTGAAGAGCAGGCGCACACGGCCCGCTTTCACGCCGGGCGCCCAGCGCGCGGTGAGCAGCACCGCCAGTGACATCAGGATCTCCGCCGCGGCGATGCTCTCCAGGTGCCCGCGCGACATTTCGGAAATCAGCGCCCGGAAGGCTGCCAGCTCTTCTCCGAGATCGGCGGCTGTCCGGCCCTCGAAAGTCCGGTTGCGCATCCGGCGGCAGCGCTCGCCGAATCCGGGCGCCTGCCGGGCAAACTCGCGATGGCGCTTGCGAATGATGCGGAACAGCCGCAGGCCGGTTCGCGCCAGGGCGAGCGAAGGCCGCGCCGGGGCGCCCGAAAGATCGGCGGCGCCATCGGCGATCCGCAGTGCCTGTTCGCGCGGAATGCCTTTGAGCAGATCCGCCAGCAGGCCACGATTCAGGTAGGCGAGTCCGCCGAACGTAGCGAACACCTGCTCCGCGAGTTCCGGCGGTGCGCCCATCGATTGGAACAAGCGGCGGAAGCCCGGGGCAAAGACCCAGCTTGCAACGAAGGTCGCTTCGAGCGGCATTAGCGGGTCCGGGAACCGTTCCCCGATGCTCTGGCGCGTCCAGGTGGCCGGGTCGGGAGGGTGGGCAACCGGAGCGGGGGCGGTGCTGATCGGCCGCGCTTGCAGCACGTAGAGCGAGCCGTTGCGCTCGGCCCATTCAATATCCTGCGGCTGGCCGAAAGCTTCTTCGATCCGCAAAGCGACGGTTGCCAATTCGTACAGGAAACTGGCGCTGACGGGGCCGCGGTCCGCACTCATCAGTCTGCCGCAGCGATCAAGCTCATAGCGAGTGGGCGTGACCTCGCCCGAGACCAGCCGTTCCCCGATACCGGCGACGGCTTCGGCGATGAGGCGCTCGCGGCCGCCGCGGACCGGATCGGCGGTAAAGAGCACGCCCGCCGCGTCCGCATGTATCATCTCTTGTACAATCACGGCGCCGGCGATGGGCTCCAGCACTCCCCGCGCGGCGCGATAGGCGAGGGCGGCTTCGGACCAGAAGGAAGCCCAGCACCGGCGAACGGCGTCGAGCACCGCTCGCTCGCCGGCAACATCGAGAAACGACGAGTGCACGCCGGCAAACGAATCGGCGGCGCTGTCTTCGCCAAGTGCGGACGACCGGACGGCGACCGCGGCCGGCGCCCAACCCGGCGCGAGCATGCCGTAGGAATCCACGATGGCGGCTTCCAGTTCGGGAGGAAAGGATGCGCGCTGGATTGCGGCTTGCGCCTGCGCCGCGGCCGCGCGCGGATCGTAGACGGCCAGATCGCGAGCCGCGTCGAGCACCGGATCGAGTCCGGCCCAGGCGACCGAGCCGCGGTAGGCGGCGGCAGTTACGCAGAAACCGCGCGGCACTGGCAGGCCGAGACGGCTCATCTCGCCGAGCCGTTGCGCTTTTCCGCCGATCATGGTGCCGCCGCCGGCCACCGGCAATTCGAGCCAGGCGACCAGCGGAGCCGATGCGGGCGCGCTACTGGACTCTGCGATATAGCAGGGCGACGTTTTTCCCGGAGAAGGCATAAGTATTCTGCAAAATCACCTGGGCCGACAAGGGGCGGGCGCAATTCGGGACGTAGTCGAGATCGCACTCGGGGTCGGGGTTGTCGAGGTTAACGGTTGGCGGCGCGACTTGGTGCCGCAGAGTCAGCGCGCAGGCCACGGCCTGCAGGACTCCCGCCGATCCGGAGGCGTGGCCGAGGGTAGCCTTCAGGCCGCTGATTGGAATCCGGTACGCGCGTGCGCCAAAAACGGTCTTGATCACGCTGGTCTCCCGGGCGTCGTTCATGGGCGTGGAAGTGGCGTGGGCGCTGATATGGTCCACCTGCTCGCGGTCCAGGGCGGCCTGGGAAAGAGCGCTGGTGATGGCCTTCACGGCCCCCAGCATCCGCGGATCGGAAGCGGTGAGGTGGTAGGCATCGCAGGTAGTGTGGTATCCGGCAATCTCGCCATAGATCTTCGCGCCGCGCCGGCGCGCCGCCTCGAGTTCCTCGAGCAGCAGCATGCCGGCGCCCTCGGCTATCACAAATCCGTCGCGCAGCCTGTCGAAGGGGCGAGAGGCGCGCTCCGGCTCGTCGTTGCGACGCGAGAGCGCACCGATCGCGTCGAAAGCCTGAATGGTAATCGGGCCGATCGGGGCTTCGGTGCCCCCGGCGAACATCACGTCCGCCGCTCCATTCTGTATGGCGAAATACGCGAAGCCAATGGCGTCGGCCGAAGCCGTGCAGCCCGTGGCAATCAGGGTCGACGGCCCGTGGATTCCGAGTTGGCCCTCGAGCGCGGGCACGATATTGCCCGGAAAGATGTCAAAGCTGCTGTGGCCGTCGCCTGCCACGCGCTCTTGCCGCATCGCCCTTTCGAAGACACGCTGGGCTGTCGGTTCCGTGCCCCCCATCGAGCTGCCCACGGCGACTCCAGCGCGGCGGGAATCGAAACCTCCGGCGGCGAGCCCGGAGTCGGCCAGCGCTTGCGCCGATGCCACCATGGCGTAGCGGGTGACGCGGCTATGCCCGTTGAACACCGCGGGATCGACGTCGGTCTGGCATTCGAAGCCACGTACCTGCCCGGCGATCTTTACTTTCAGATGGGATGTGTCGAACCGGTCGATGCGAGTAATGCAAGAGCGCCCGGCGGTTATGGTCTTCCAGTATTCGTCTTTGCCGACGCCTGCCGACGACACGACGCCGACACCGGTTATTGCCACCCTGCGTGGTTGATAGTCCGTCACCATATGCACCCCGGTTCACATTACGCTTTGAACGACAGCGGCCATTTTGGGTTGCAGCAGAGAAGCGGTGGTCTGCAGCACGTTTTGCAGAGGGGCGTGGCGCTCCGATCCGCGAATGAAATCCAGATCGAGGTCGGGGTCGGCGCTTTCCAGATTCGTCGAAGGCGGCAGCACGCCATCGCGCAGCGAGAACGCGCAGGCGGCCGTCTGGAGCAGTCCCGAAGCGCTCAGCAACTCGCCGGTGACGCCCTTGATCGAGCTGATCGGGATGTGGCGCGCAGCGCCGTCGAGCGCCTCGCGAAGCACGACCGCCTCGCTACGGTCGAAGTCGGGAAGCGAGCAGGCGCTGGCGTTCACGTAAGAGACCTCGCCGGGTGGAATGCCGGCATCGTCGAGAGCCCTGGCGATCACCTCGACGCCCTCCGCCATCGGCTCATCGCCGTTCGCCGGTCCACCGAAGCGAATCGAGGACACCGACTTGATCTCCGAGTACGGCGTGGCGCCGCGAGCCGCCGCGGCGTCATAGTCCTCGACCAGAAGCATTGTCGCGCCTTCGCCAAGCACGATGCCGGAACGTTCGATGTCAAACGGCCGGGATATCTCGGCGGCGGGGCGGGCGCAATCCGCCAGCAGACCCGCGTCTTTCATCGCCATCATGACCAGCGATGTGAGCGGAGCCTCCGTGGCGCCGACCAGCACGCGCTTGGAGAGGCCGTTCCGGATGAGCTGATATGCGTATCCGAGCGCGTCCATCCCCGAGGCGTCCAGGTCGGAGATCACGATGCCGCGGCCGTGAAGTTGCAGCAGAATCGTGAGCAGGCCGACCACGTTACCCGGATAACCGATGACGGAGGCGTGCGGGTGAAGGTCGGCTACCGAGCCTCCCGCCACGCGGCGAAGCTGCTTTTCGCCCCACTCGATGGCGCTTCCGCACGAGCCAACCAGAACGTCGAGTGTCTGCCGTTCCTCCGCTTCGAGCCGGGCGTCGCGCAGACATTCGCTCGCCGCCCCGAAAGCCAGCGCGGCGCACCGGTCCATGTACTTCTTGAGCTTCGAGGTGGTCAGCTCACTCACGTTGAATGTGTCCACCGATGCGGCTGCGGCGGACCCGACTTCCGGCAGCCTGCCGAACGGCCGGACGCTACTCTCGCCCTGCCGGATGGCGCGCCAGCATTGTTCGGCGCCGCCGGCAGCCGAGACGATTCCGATTCCGCTAACGACTACACGATGCCGGTTCATAATCATACACTCCACACCTTTTGATCGGATTGATACCGGGGCCTATTGCAATCGGACCTGCTCAAGAGCATTTTGCGGACCAAATAACAGTCCCATTTCAGATCAAGCAGATTGCACCCCCAATCGACTTACCCTAGCCCTATTCCAACGACGATATCCGGTTGTAACAACCTATGAAACCGTTTGCAGCAGTGCATGAAAAGGAATTCAGACACGGCGTACTGAGTGCGGTATTTCGGAGCAATTCTGCAAGAACTCCGGTGCGCCATACGGGCACTCGACGTGCTCGGTTCAGTTTGTTGCTTTTTGGAGGACCTGGACTGAAACGAACATCTGATTTCCTTCAAAGCCTTCCCAAAGTTTTCAGGAACGATTTTCGACCCTTGTTGGAGAGCTGGCTGCGCGCCATGGAGAACCAATTCATCCAGATCGAGGCATACGTTTCGCTGCTTCAATATATCGAGCCGCGATTCCCGATCCCGCCTTCCGATGGCGGCGCAATCGCGCCCGGCCTGGCGCTGCTGTTCGCGGCGCAGATCCGCGAACGGCGGCCCGGCTTAATCCTGGAACTGGGGAGTGGGGTTTCGACGCTGATCGCCGGTTACATGGTTCAGAAGAACCGGAATGGCCGCGTGGTGTCGATCGAGCATGAACCGCACCACCTGAAGCGAGTCCAATCGGCGGCGCGGATGCACGGGCTTTGGGACTGCGTGGAAGTAATCCACGCTCCGCTGACGGCCGGCGGCGAAAATGGTCAACGTAGCACCCGGTACGGGTTGTCGCCCGTGAGAGAACTTGGAGAGGGCTCGGTCGACGTGCTGTTCGTCGATGGCCCGCCCGCGAGAATCGGAAGGTTGGCGCGGCCGCTGGCATTGCCCTCGCTACGCAGGAGCCTCGCCCGGGACGCGGTCATTCTGGTGGACGATGCGCGGCGCGCCGATGAGCGGGAGATTCCCACGCGGTGGCTGCAGGCATCTCCCGAATTGGAAGAGCAGGTGCTGAATACCTTCAAAGGCACGGCGCCGCTCACGTTTATGGCGCCGGCGGACGGCGTTCTCGAAATGAGGCAAGCATGACCGAAGGTAAGCTGACGGCGATCGCTCCCTTTTATTTGCCCTACCCCGGCGGCGCCGAGAAGAGCATGCACGAAATGCTGCGCCGGTTAGTGCGCTGTGGCTGGGCAGTCACGGCACTCGTCCCGCTGGCCCCGTTTCCGAACTCTCCGCCGGAGGGCGAGGGCACAACTGAAATGGATGGCGTCACCATCCGGAGAATGCCGATCGGAGACTGGTTCGCGGCGGTGGAGGGAGCCGCCGGCTGCTCCGAAGCGATTCTGTTTTCGCTCGCGCACCTGTTCCATGAGCAGTTCGATGCCCGCCTTGACCGGCTTCTCGATCCACACCGCGGCAAGACCGTATATTTCTGCCGGGGCTCGGATCCAAGGGATTACTATGCGGCGGCGATCGTAGTGGCCAACAGCCAGGCCGTGCTCGAGACGCTTCCCATGCGGCGCGCAGTGCGCAATACGCTCCTGACCCCGCTGGTCGCCGCGCCGATTGCCAAGCCGGGCACGATTCGTAAGTACGTCGCTTTGATCAATCCGGCTCCGCACAAGGGCGGCCTGGTGTTTCTCGATCTGGCGCGCCAGATGCCTCATGTTCAGTTTTTGGCGCAACTCGGGCGCAGCGTTCCGGTCAACGGCCTCACCTCGCTCCCCAACGTCGTCGTGCGCCCGCCCACTCCGGACCTCGATGACCTGTATGCCGAAACGAAAGTCCTGCTGGTGCCCTCGCCGAACGAGCCCTTCGGCCGCGTCGCGGTGGAAGGAGCGCTCGGTGGCTGCCTGCTTCTGTTGCACGACGCCGGTGGCCTCAAGGAAGTGCCCGCTCCCCGGTTCTGTTTTGTCGATAGCCTCGATCCCGCCGTTTGGCAGCACCGCCTGTCGCACCTCCTTGAAGCGGGCGATGATGTGCGGAATACGTGGACCGAGGCGATCCGCGGGGCGGCTTCGGGATACGACGCGGGGTGGGAACGTTTCCTCGCTGAATTACGGGCGTTGATCGCGCAGCAGTTGCCGGACACCGCGCCGCCAGAGCTACCTGAGATATCGCCGCCGGAAAATGTGTCCGATTTCTTCACCAAACACCTGCCGGCCCAGATGAAGGTCCAGAAGCAGTTTCTGAAAGGCCTGAAGTGCAGTTGCAAGGTGGTGGTCTCGGGTCCGCGTCCGGAATCGTGGACGATTCATCTCGATGGCGCGAACAGCAGGGTCGCTCCCGAAGACGGTCCCGCCAACTGCGAAGTGAACATCTCGCGGAACGATCTGTGCGAACTTCTTCGAGGATCCACCACGGTCGAGTGTCTCATGAACATTCCCGGCCGGATCGGGGTTCGGGGCGAGCGGCCGGTTGCTGGCGTGCTTCTTAGGCTGATGTACTGACTCCAAGGAGAGTGAGCGATGAAATCGAGTGTGGCTTTCTTTATGCTTCCCGAGCCCGGACACATCCTGCCGTCCCTTCGCGTGGCGAAGTCGCTGCAAGCCGAGGGGCATGCGGTGTCGTATGTTTCGATCCCGGGCCTCGAGGGATATTTCGCGCGGCTCGGCTTTCCATGCCGGACCGTGCTGAAAGACGTCCTGCCGGATGGCAACGCGCGGGATGTTTTGGAAGCGAGCGCCGGCGTCGACGTGCAGCGAAAGCTGTTCGCGCACCTGGCGGCCACCAACACCAGCCTCGGCGATTTCCTCTCGCGCGCGCTGCGGAGTATCGAGTGCGACCTGCTGGTGTGCGACGCGGTGATCATGAAAGCCTGCGGAGATCGCCTCTGCGCGTCGTTGGAATGCCCCGTGGTCTCATTGAGTGTCATACTCCCCGATGATGTTGCGCTGCAACGTATTCATGTCAGGAACATCGTTCTGTGCCCGGAGGAATTCGAACTGCCATCCGTCCTTGAAGCCGCCAACGGGTACAGTTGCTACACGGAGCCGTCGATCTACCGGGATCGCCCGCCCGCTGACTTCCCTTGGGATGCGGTTAGCCTGGAACGTCCGCTGGTGTATTGCAGCCTTGGGACGCAATCGGTGCGATATCCCGGCGGGCTCGCGGTGCTGCAAGCCATTATTGAAGCGTTCGAACAGGCGCCGGACCTCCAACTGGTGATGAGCGCCGGGAACGGGCTCGCGCAACTCCGCGCAGGGCTTGTTCCGCCGAACGTTCTGCTGGTGCGATCGGCGCCTCAAATCGAGCTGTTGGGCTGCGCCAGCCTGTTCATTACGCATGGCGGGCTAGGGAGCCTGAAGGAAAGCGTCATGAGCGGAGTACCGGCGGTGGTCATTCCGTTCGACCTGGATCAACCGGGAAATGCCGAGCGCGCCGAGTACCATCGCATCGGGCTCTCCTGCGCTCCGGCGGCATGCACCGCCAGACGGATGAGCGACCTGGTGAGAACCGTGCTCGACGATGCCGGGATTCATTCGGGTGTTACCCGGATGCGCCGCGTCTTCTGGGCTCGCGAGATGCAGAAGAGGGCCGCCAGGAGCATCGACATGCAGCTTGAGTCAATCCGCAAACCGTTAGTGAATTAAGCGGCCGGTACCGCCAGCAGTGGATCGGAGAGGTTGGCTGCTGCGCGCCCATTCCAGCGCAGGACTTCGCCGGCCCACTCTGCCGGTTGGCGGTCGCACCGGGCCAGCACCTGCTCGCAGCGCTGGACAAGTTTGAGCGAGAACGCTCGGGCCTCGCACGCCAGCAACCCGGCAAAATCGCGAAGTTCTTCCGCGCCCCGCACATAGAGATAGCGGCCGGCGTCCCGGACATTCCGTTCAGCGGAGTTGGCAGGACCGCGCGGAGTCCTGCGAATCGACGACCCGGTGAGAGAGGCCAGGCTCGGGGCCACTTTTGGGGGCTTGTCGGCTCGCCCGGCAGATGCCTCGTGCCGAACCGCAACCGGGACGTTCCCGAACCGGACGCCCGGCCGTACGTGCCAGAGAGTGTGCCCGAACAGCACATCCTCCCCGCCGCCCTACGGAAGAAAAGGCGGCAGAAGCGTGCGTCCGTCGAAGGCGACGGCGGGGCCGGTGATCACGGTTCCCGAATCACCGCGAACTGCCGCCCTTCGTCAAGAGCGATGGGGGTCCTCGATGACGAACCCTCTCGATCATCCGCACCGCACCAGGTTCCCCCGCCCTGCAATCCGCTACAATTGCACTACGGTGAGACTTCTGGTTGCGATTCTGGTGCTCGGGGCTTGCTCAGTCCAGGCAGCGGAAATCCCGATGACGCTGGTCTCGGACGAAGAGGCCGAGCCCATTCACAGCGCCATCATCCGCAAGGAAGCCTGGACCCTGGACGCCGTGCGCCGCCTGCGCACCGATGCGGAGAAGCATCTTCACGACGGCCCTTTCACGGTTACCTCCGACCGCCCCAAGGATCTGGATCTCGACATCCACGATTACTTCAGCGAGGCGCCCTACTGGTGGCCCGATCCCGCCAACCCAACCGGCCCCTATGTCCGCCGCGACGGCGTCACCAACCCCGCGCGATTCCAGGCCAACAAGACCGCCCTCAACGCCATGTGCGACGCCGTCTTCTCGCTGGGCACCGCAGCCTATCTGCTGGACGATCCGCGCTATGGCAAGCGCGCCGCGCTCCTGATCCACACCTGGTTCATCAATCCGCAGACGCGCATGAATCCCGATCTGGAGTACGCGCAGGCCATCCGCGGCTCGGGCAACGGCCGCAGCGCCGGCATTCTGGATGGCCGCGTCTTTATCCAGGCAATTCAGGGCATGGAGTTTCTGGCCAACACCGGTGCCTGGGACCCCAAGGATCAGAAGGCCGTGCGCGAGTGGTTCGGCGAATACCTTCGCTGGCTCACCCACAGCCGGTATGGCAACGAAGAGAAACGCAGCGGCAACAACCACGGGACCTGGTGGACCGCGCAGGTGGCCGCCGTCGCCAGCTTCGCCGAGGACAACGCCGCCCAGCAAGCGGCCTTCGCCTTCTATCGCGATTCCATCTTCCAGACGCAGATTCGCAAGGATGGCAGCGCGCCGCGCGAGGAAGCCCGCACTCGTTCGCTCTCCTATTCCTCGTTCAACGCGGAGGCTCTTGCCATGGTCTGCCGCATCGCGCAGGTGCGCGGCGTCGACCTGTGGAGCGTGCGCACCAAGGACGGCGCCACGCTCAGCTCGGTGATCGACTACCTCACGCCCTACCTCAAGGATCCCGGCAAGTGGCGCAAGGAGCAGATCGCCGCCTACCAGAGCGACGGCGCCTTCTTCGTGGCCTTCGCGGGCATGGGCCTCAAGAAGCCCGAGTACGTGGAAATGTTCCGGACGCTGGAAGTTCCCTCGGGTGCATGGCCCGCTTTGGTGGACCTGCTGGTGGGCCGCTGGGAGGCCGCCGGCCACCAGACCCGGCACTGAAGCGCCGGTCGTCAGTAGTGGAACCGGTAGCGCACCTGCACGTAGACCTGGCGCGGATCGGCGTAGTGCGTTCCACCGAAGGTGCTGCTGTTGTCGAGCAGGAAACGGCGGTTCGCGGCGTTCAGCGCCGTCAGTGAGACGGAAACGCGCTCTCCAAACGCGCGGCCCACCGACACGTCGAACGTGGTGTGCCCCGGCAGGTGGGCCGGCACGTCGCTCGACCCATCCGTGAACCCCGATCCGTAGTACAGGTTCCCGCCCGCCGTGACGCGGTGCGGGAGATCGAAATTGAATCCGCCATGAAGCGTGTGGAGCTGGTCGTGATCCAGCAGGAAGTAGCCCGCGGCCGGCGGCGAAAAATCGGTGAGCCCTCCGGAGATAGCGCCGGATCCCAGGGCGTGGGCAAGAGAATAGGCCAGGTAGACTTCTCCCCGCCGGAACAGCCGGGGCGAGCGCGCCGTAACCTCCCAACCGTAGAACCGCGCACCGTCGATGGTCAGCGGGAAGAACACGTTGGAGTTTCCGATAGCGTTGTGGTCGAAATAATTCCGCGCGCGCTGGTGATAGTTGGTAACGGCCAGCGACCAGCCGCGCACGGGGATTGTCAGGCCGAAGAGATGCTCCCGGTCCCGTTCGCCCTTCAACGGGATGAACCCCAAACCCTGGGCGGCGGCGTAATCGAGCAGCGGCCCGCTCACCGTGGAGAGCGGCGGCGCCTGGTAGTAGAGCCCCCAACTCCCGCTCAACACCCAGTGCAATCCCGGTATGCGGACCGCTCCGCCCAACCGTGGATTGGCTGCATTCTCCATGACCGCGCCGTAGAAGTGCGTCAGGCGCACGCCCGCCGTGAGAGTCAGCCACGAGAGCGCCTTGTATTGGTCCTCCACAAACACCGCTTCCAGGTGACCGGCCGAGGTCCGCGCCTGCGACAAGCCGTCTCCCGAGCCGTCGTTGGCGATCAGGCTCACCGCCTCGGAATCGTGCTGGCCGAAGCCGTACACGCCCGCCCGAAGGTTGTGCCGCGAGGTCACCTCGCTCAGAACCACCTGGCCGCCCGCGTACTGCGACGCCCGGTGCTGCGTGGTAGCGACCGGAGCGTCGTTGGGATCGCCGTCGTAGTCCGCCCGGTTGTAATGATAGAAGGGCGAGACCGTCAACAGTAGGTTGGACCGGAAGGAATGCGCCCAGGAGAAGATGGCCGCGCCGTCGCGCTCGCGCTCAACGTCGCGAACCCCCGTATCCTCTCCGTCCGGATCGTTCGGAATCTGATAGTCGTCGCGCCGTAGCGAGGTGACGAACCGGAACTGGTTGGCGTCGTCGCGATTGTAGATGAGCGAGACCAGCCCTCCCAGGCCCCAGTCGCGGTCGTGCAACACATCGGGACCGGGAGTCTGCAAGCCATAGTCGCTGCGATTGCCATTCACGCTCGCGTAGTAGGAAACCTTCGGGTCGTGGCTTGCGAAGTTCACTTGTTCGTTGGTCTGATGGAAGGTGCCATACGTGGCGTAGAATTCGCCTTCGTCGTTCCCCTCGAACCCGGACCGCGGAACGGCATTGAAAACGCCATAGGTCCGGTCACCCTGATCCGCCGGATAGCCGCCGCGCTGGGCTTCGAGATAGTCGATATCTTTCGGGTCGATTTGCGGTCCCACGTTGCTGGCGATGTTGGTGTTGGGGATGGGAACGCCGTCGATGGCCCACGTGACCTGGTGACCTCCGCGCACATGGAGCTGATCGTGAGCGATCCAGGCGCCCGGAACGTAGTCGGTGATCAGGTTCAAACTGTTGCTGAGAGCCGCGCCCGGCGTGGTTTCGATTTCGCGGCGGCTTACGACTGTCGTGGGCGTGATGGAGTCCGGGGCTGGCGCCAGCGCTGGCTCCGCCACGGTAACGGTCTGTTGGGCCGCGCCGATCGCCAGTTCAAAGTGGATCGCCTGCGCGCTGCCGGAGACCACCACCACGCACTGAGCGGCAGGGGCGAAGCCGTCCTTGGTGACCGTGACGCGATGCTCGCCAACCGGCACGGTGTCCGTCGCGAAGTTCCCATCGGGCCCGGACAGAACTCTCTGCGAGTAGTCCGATGTGGTGGACCGGACCTCTATCCGCGCGCCGGGCACGGGACGGTGGTCCGGATCCTGTACGCTTCCGCTCAAGGAACCGAAGGTGGCCGCCTGGAGCGGCGCAAGCAGCAACACGGCGCAACAGAACCCGAGCCGGTGTGCCGGCCATCCTGGCATGTCTGGCATCTCCTATTCGATGGCGAAGGGCTGCGCGGGGCTTCGAAAAATCCGCGCCACTCGGGACGGCAGCGCCGCCTACCGGGCCTCGCGGGCGAGTTCGACACCTTTCGTGCAGGTGAAATACTTGGCGAGCATGTTGGGGTTTTCCCAAGCGGGGAAGGTCTCGGGATGGCGCCAGTATTCGAAGAACTGCCGCGTCACCTGCGCGAAGTGCGCTTCGTGGCCCACGCGCTAAACGGCGGGAATCGCGACGCGCCAGCGGTGGCCCCGATCTTCGATGGCGACGCCGGGATAGCGGCCGGCGAACGCGGCAACCCTCGCCGCGAGCGCGGCCTTCACGCCCGGGTGGCGCGGCGTCACATACAACTCGGGCTGGTAGTTCTCCTCCGCGCCTTGCCGCACCTCGGCGCTGGATCGCGATCCGCGGTAAATGGCGAAGTGGGTGTCGCTGGGAACCGGCGGCCGCTTCCCAGCGCCACAGGACATCGAGGCGGACGGAAACGCCGCGCAAGGCGTACGTGACGGCGGTGTTGCAATAGTAATCGAGCGCTTAGCCCGCGGCGCCGGTCACCTGGCGAAACTGTTCGGCGCTCGCGTGCGTCGGCCAACGAGTGGCGGCGAGGAGCTGGATATCGGCGCGAAAATCGATGGCCCATTCGGGGAAGAGGGTCCACTGCGCGAGGTCCACCAGGTGGGTGCCCACGTCGGCAAGCGCCTCGCCCTGTTCGTTAATGTCGAAGAACCAGGCGGGACGCGGATTGGGCGCGCCCGCCACCAGTTTCAAAATGTGGTGGACGCTTTCCATGCGAACGGCGGGCTCGTCCGGCGTCCCCGGGAGGATTTCTCCGAACACCTCGGGATCGTTAACCAATTCGCGCTGCAGGATGGAGGTGATCTCGTAGCGCTCGGTCATGATGTCGTAGGCGAGCAACCGGCGCGACGAGGCCGTCGAGAGCGCCGCTTCGAGCTCAGGCAGGTCGGCGGAGCGGACGATCCAGGGCTTATCGGCAAGCACGTTCAAGCCGGCATCGAGCGAGGCGCGGATGCGTTCGATCTTGCCGCCGTTGCGCCCCGAGAGCACTACGAAGTTGCCGGGCCGCTCGCGCAGCATGCGGCACAGGGAATCGGGGCCGGCGTGGATGTCGAGTTCCCAGCGGGTGGGCGATTCCGTCCGCTGGTTGAAGCGGGCGACGCGCCGCAGGTGCTCGACGAGATCGCCATCGGGCGGCGCGTAGACGGCGGCGCGCGGGGACACGCCGGGGTACATTTCCTTCTGCGCCAGGGCGGCGTGGAAGTGGCCGGGATCGAGCGTGATGAGGCGGAAATCGTCCAGGGAAAGCCAGTCTAGCAGGGGCGGGGAGTGGGGCGGGGCGGCCGGCGGCTCTTGCAGCGGCTACTGCCGCATCAGTGGCGCGATGAGGCGTTCCCACCAGGAGTATGGCCGAAGGACAAAGACCATGGAGCCAGCCTCCGCTTCAGGCACGGTAATGGGAGGTTTCAATTGGCCGTACGCACTCTCGACAATGCCCGTATGAATCGCAGTCTCCGCTTCGGCGATCACCCGGCACGCACAATGCCAGTTCCCGGACTTGGTGACCACGCGCACGTCGAGGTGGTCGGCCATCGTTTCCGGAATTGCGAACCGCGCCTCCCCATTGGAATCGGTTTCCAGGCGCAGAGGAGGCGACGCGCTGGCCGGCTTCTGGTTGAGAAACATTACGGAGACGGCTTGTTTCGGCAGCGGGCGCCCACCTTTTCCATCGATGACGCGCACGCGCACCGATTGCGCGACACACGCCGGCGCCAGCGGCAACAGCAGAATCGCCGTGACGGCGAATAAGCGGATGCGGGGCGGCGTATGCCGTATTGTAGATCATCGACGTGCCGCCGGACCGCGGGTTTCCTATCTTAAGACGATGGACCGCCGGACCGGAAGAGGATCAAGCGGCGCGCGACGGGTGTGCGGGGACGACGCGCGGGGGGCCCTTCGAGGAAGTGGTCAGATGACCGCATCCCTGGTACAATCGGAATCGTATGGAAGCACGAGTGGTGAGCGCGACGGAATTTAAGGCAAAGTGCCTGGCGCTTCTCGACGAAATGGAGCGGCGCGGGGGAAGCATCACGGTTACCAAACGGGGACGCCCCGTGGCGGTGGTTGGCCCGGTGAAGCGCAAGCCTTTCAAATCGTGTAAGGGCTCGTGGGTTGGCAGGGGCAGGATCGTTGGGGATATCGTGACGCCCGACCTGTCGATTTGGGATTGCCTGCGCGAGGACTAGGAGCCGGGACTTGGAGCCGCGTTTGCTTCTGGATACCCACATTCTGATTCGATGGCTGATGGAGCCAAGGAAGCTATCGAAAGAACAGCGGCGCGCCATCGAAACCGCCGAACGGCGCGGGGAGCGCGTCGCCATCTGCACCGTAAGTCTGATGGAAATCGCGGTTCTCGCGAGCGGGATCGCTCCCAGGCTGGACATCCGGCTGGGCGAGTTCTTTGGGGAATTGCAGGCGAATCCGTTCTTCCATCTGCTGCCTCTCACCTTTGAGAGTGCCGCGGAGATCGCCGCGCTCGGGGGATCGCTTCGCGACCCGGCCGGCCGGGCGATCGTGGCGATGGCGCGGGTGCACCGGCTGAAGCTGGTTACTTCCGACCAGCGCATCATCGAGTCGAAGTTGGCGAACGTGGTGGAGTAGCGGCGATCATGGGACACTCCCGGCTGGCAACAGCGGTCGCTTGGCTGAGCCTGGTTCTCGCCGGATCGCCCGGTTGCGCGTACCGGATGCCAGCGGCTTCCGCGGCGTCACTGCCGCCTTTGAAACTGGCCGCCGAATCGCCACAGCGATACGTGGTGCGCCTCAAGACGGGGGGCATCAGGGAATACGCGGTGTCCCCGGACGGCCGCGTCACACTTGAGGTCCCGGGAGTTCGGCGACCCTGCCAGGTCTACCTGTTTAACTGGATCCGGATCGGCGGCGGGACGGATCCATTGAACCTGAATTATGCACAGCTCCGGTGTTCCGAGCGCCGGTTTCGCTCGGCTGATGCCGCCCGTAGTTGAGTGAGTCAGTTCGGTTTTTGCTGTTGCATCGCCCTCCTGAGAGTCCGTTCTCGCCAAACCCCGCGCCGAAGTCTCTTACTTCGTTGCGCTTGTCGGCCGCGCATAATTTTCTATGCACACCAGCCGAAGGGCCTGCGGGGGCGTGCAATCAGCGCAATGCCGGCAGCATGACCGGCGCGTAGCCTGCTCCGCGCGGCGCGATCTTTCGCAGGCGGTCCATCAGTCGCTCGAACACGCCCTTCTCCTCGTAGTGATCGCTGTAGCTCACCCCGGTGCGCCCGGCGTGGCGCCAGATCTTGGCGGCCACGAACAGGAAGCGCAGTCGCGCGGTCGCCAGCGTCGTGTGTTGTAGCGCCGTGGCGTCGGCCTGCGGTTCGCGGTTGAACAGCATCAGCCAGCAGTTCAGGTTGTAGGCCAGCATCGCCAACTGGAAATGATTCCCGTTCACATCGAAGCGGCCTGAGGGGTGCGCCGCCAGTCCGGCATCGTTGTTCGCCTCCTTGATCAGGTTTTCCGCGCCGCCGCGCTGGTTGTAAAACCAGACCACGAAGTAGATGGGATCGCCGAAGTCGGTCACGAAGACCCGGTACTTGTACTGGCTGGTCTCGAACAACTGGTACTGCTCGGTCTTCTCCGCCTCGACCTCCTCACGCGTTTTTTCATAGCGCAGAGCCACGAACCGGTATTTCTTCTTCCACCCGTCCGGCTGATAGCTGAATTCACACTCCCACCTGGCATCCGTCTTCTTCGACGGCTTCCACTCGGCTTGGCGTAGCAACTCGACCAGTCGCGACGTCTTGCGTGCTGAGATCACGAACCGGGCAGTGCATTCTTCGTAAGCCTCGACTGCTTGCCGGCAGTAGAACCCGGAATCGGCCCGGCCGTAAATCTGCTTCACGCACGGCGGCAGCGCCGCGCACACATCCCGAATGTGATCGCCTATCTGTTTGCCGGTGGGCCGATCGCCGTTGCGCAATTCCCCCCAGATATACTCCCGCGTCTCGTGGATGAACGTCAGCATCGGTTGGTAGCTCTTCTTGCCTTTGTTCTTGGGGTTGTAGCTCTTGCGTCCGCCCATCTGTTGGCCATACAGCGTGTGCACGGTCGTGTCGGTGTCGATGGTGACGACCGCCAGTTTCACATTGGCCGCCGCCCAGACTCGTTCGCGCATGATTCGCATAATGGTCAGAATCTGCCGGGAGACATTGAGGTGCAGCGCGTTCACGAATCTCCAGAAGGTGGATTGCACCGGCAGCTTGGTGACTTTGAGAATGCCCGTCAGAATCGGGTCGCGAGCGATGAAGCGCAACTGGTTCAGGCGCGGGAAACCGATGTAGAGCCCCAACACGATTCCCAACACGAACCGGTACAGGTCCAGGGCACGGGGAATGCGCTTCGAGGTCACCGTCTGTTCCACCAGGGTCTGGAAGTCGAGTTTTTCCAGCATGGTGATCACCGGCAGCAGTCCGCCGTAGGGAGTCAGATTCTTCCCATTGAAGTCGTAGGGCGTGGAAGCATTGATTTTATTGGGTTCCGATGAGACCCTGGCCGGGCCTTGTTTTACGGGGGTTTTATCGCTATCCTTTTTTCTGTCGGTAACCATTTGGGTGACCTCCTTGGGGTCGGTTTTGCGAAGCGCCAATTTCGCAAACTTCTGTTTTACCCCGATCTTTACGGGGTCCCCAAATGGTACACTACGCTTCCGCCCTCATACCGCATGCCGCAGGGGCGCATAGCTCAGGTTGAAGCTCTGGCGGATCGAGGTGGCTAAAGGCGGCAAGACCGTGCGAGCGCTCCCGCTCGACAAGGTGCTTCGCCTGCCGCTGGATCGGAACCAGAACCACATCTTGCGGCTGGCCGAGTGATTACCGCGGCGGCGCGGGCATATCGCCGCACGGTCTGAGCCGAAAAAGCCCGCTCCATAAGACTGCTGCCCGATTCCTTGCGCGGCGGATGGCTGGTAACGTCGAAGCTGGAGCCAACCATCATCGTGCGACCCGGCGCGGCAATCCGGCTGAAACACCGCAAGGGCGGATTCGTTCTGACCACCATGGCGGTGGTGACGGCGGTGCTGATGGAGTGCCTCGGGCTGGCCATTGACGCGGGGTACCTGGAACTCGTCAAGACGCGAATGCAGGGCGCGGCCGACGCGGCGGCGATGGGCGGGGCGCAGGAGATCAAGGCCAACGGCACGGCCAACGTGGTATCGGCGGCCAAGAGCGATGCGGCGCTGAACGGGTTCACGGACGGGCAGAACGCGGTTTCCATCACCGTCCACAATCCACCCGCGAGCGGCGGTTACACGGCAGATTCGACGGCGGTCGAGGTACTGATCACCGGGCATGCATCGCCGATTTTCATGGCGCTGCTGGGAGTCACGTCGATCGCGGTGAACGCGCGCGGCGTGGCGCACCAGGGCTCGGTCAATGGCGGCGGCTGTCTGTTCACGCTGGACCCGACTGCATCTTCGGCCTTTTCGCTTTCGGGCGGGGTGCAATTGAGCAGCCAGTGCGGGGTGCTGGTGAACTCGAGCAGTTCGACGGCTATGTCGGTAAGCGGGGGCACCAGCCTGACGGCGCCTTCGATTTCGGTGGTGGGCAATTACTCGCTGAGCGGCGGATCGTCGATATCGCCGCTGCCAACGACCGGGGTCGCGGCGGCGGCCGATCCGCTGGCCAACCTGCCCGCGCCCGCGGTGGGGGCCTGCAACTATACCAACTACAGCGTCTCGGGCGGGGCCACCAAGACTTTGTCGCCTGGGGTGTACTGCAACGGCATCTCGGTCAGCGGAGGCGCCAACGTGACTTTCAACCCGGGAACTTACATTCTGGAAGGCGGAGGTTTGCAACTTAGCGGGGGATGCACGGCGACGGGCGCGGGCGTTATGTTCTATAACACGGCGGGTTCCGGCTACGGATACGGCGGCATATCGTTTAGCGGGGGGACCCGCGACGTCCTTTCGGCGCCGACTACGGGAACGTATGCCGGCATCCTGTTCTTCCAGGACAGGAGCATCGCTTCGCCCGCTTCCAGTTCGTTCTCCGGCGGGGCCAGCGCAATATTGAACGGCACATTGTACTTCCCGACCAGCGCGCTGAGTTACTCGGGGGGCACGGGCACGGCGTACACCATTCTGATCAGCAAGCAGATCAGCTTCTCGGGAGGTGCGATGTTGAACAACGATTACTCTTCGCTGGCGGGCGGGTCGCCGGTAAAGGGCAGCGTGGCGTTGAGTGAATGACTATGGGATGGCGGATTGCAGGGACGGATTCGAGCGAAGCGCGGCGCAGGTTGGCGCGAGGGATCGCGCTGGTGGAATACGCGCTGGCGATGCCGCTGCTGCTGTTGATGCTGGCGGTGGCGCTGGATTACGGCAACTCGCTTCGGGTGGCGGCGGAGGTCTCGGCGGCGGCGCGGGCGGGGGCGGCGTTCGCCAGCAGCAGCGCCACCAATTCCGTGAACACCACCGGCATTAAGGCGGCGGTCATCAACTCGGCGCCGGATATTAGCGGCATGACGGTGACCTCGGCGCGATCCTGCCAGTGTCCCGGAGGGGGCTCGGTGAGTTGCTCGGGTAGCTGCACGGGCAACATGCTGATCTATGTGCAGGTGAACGCGCAGGCGGCTGCGTCGACGATTTTCAGCGTTCCGGGACTGGGCTTTTCGGGCGCGACGGCGGCGCAGGTGAGCATGCGGGTGCAGTGAAGCAGGCGGGCGGTATGGGGACACTAGTGCGGGATGGCCGGCGGCGGGGCGGAGCCAAGCGGGCGGGGCTGCGGGGGAGCACGCTGATCGAATCCACCATGGTGTTGCTTTCGTTTGCGGTGCTGATGGGAGGGATGATGGAGGTGGGCCTGGCGGGGATGATCTCCAACAGCGTAGCGTTCGCGGCGCAGCGGGCGGCGCGGTACGCCTCTGTGCGGGGTAGCGCCAGCGGGAACGCGGCCACGGCCGCGCAGATCCAGGCGATCGCCCTGGGATACGCCGAGCCGCTGAACACGGGCAATATGACGGTGACGGTTACCTGGACACCTAACAACTCACCTGGGAGCACGGTGCAGGTGGCGGTGTCGTATGCCATCCGGCCGGCGTTTCTGCCGATCGACAAGGGAACGCTAACGCTTGCCAGCACGGCCAGGCAGATCATCTTGCAGTAGGGGGAGACGGAAGGCGGCACGGGAGAGAAAGAGGCAGATCGCCGGACCGCCCGGATCTGCCTCAATGGCCGCGGAGGAGGAGGAAACGCACCGGCGGCCAAAAAGCCCGCGGCAACCGGCGCGAGGCACGGCGATTGCGGCGGGCCGAGGGACTGTCGCGGGGCGGCCCGGCGTAGCGAAAGCAGAGGCCGGATGACGATCCCGGGAACGATGCTGAGCCCAGGGCCGCACGCTCACGCTCGCGGTTCTGTGGGGAGCCCGGGCCGCACGCTTACCCCCGCGGTTCAGCGGTTGCGCACACGGAACCGCGAGCGTGAGCGAGCGGCCCGGAAGCCGCACCAAGTCCCGGGGCCGGCGGCCTAGCTGCCGCTGGTGTTGACGCTGGCGTTGATGATAGAGCCGATCTTGGTGAAGACGTTGTTGACGGTGCCGCTGAGGCCCGGCATGCAGGCCACCGCGGCGACCGCCACCAATCCGGCGGCCAGTGCGTACTCCACCAGGTCCTGCCCTCGCGTATCTTTCCAGAAACGCAGATTCACTACTTGGTCCTTGATCCGTTTCATTGCGTTCGCTCCTTTTCCGATTCGCTGCCCTTAATTGACGTTCGCGGAAATCATGGAACCGATTTTCGAGAACACGTTGCTGACCACGGCGCTCAACGCAGGCATAGCGGCCACGGCGGCGACGGCAACCATACCGGCTGCCAGCGCGTACTCCACCAGGTCCTGCCCCTGCGTATCGCACCAGAAGTGCGCCCAAAAGGCCTTCATGATGATTTGTCCTTTGTTCAAAGGTACTACCGGACCGGTTTCTCCGATATTGGCTGTACTGCCTAGTTGAGAGCGTGATTTTACCGAGCTGCCTTACTTGCGGTGGCGGAGGAGGGACAGCCAGGAGCCGTTTTTTCTGGCGTGGGCGGCGGCATCGCCGGGGTTGCGGAGCTGGCGGCAAAGCGCTTCGACGCCGCTCGAAAAGCGCGAGGACAGGGGCGCGGGGCGGCCTTCGAGCAGGGCCGTCTGCAGCGTGGCCCAGTCGTCGTCCAGCATGGCGTAAGGCTCGACGCCGAGAGCGCTGTGGACGTCCTCGGCCTTCAACCCGCGGGAGGGCGAGCAGCGATTGAGGATGAGGCGCAGGCGGGAGCGGTCCGCCATGGACTGGTCCAGGTACTCCATGGCGCGGCGCGTGGCGGAGAGCGAACCGAGCTCGTTGCCGCTCACCAGCAGGACCTGGTCGGACAGCCCCAGGAAGCCGGTTTCGGCGGCGGCCCGCGCGTCCGCCATATCGAGCACCACGGCCTGATAGCGCTGCCGCCAGAAGGCGCACAAATCGGAGGCCGCCTGGGGCGTGACCTCGATGCGCACCGCCGGGTTGGCCGGGGCGGCCAGCACGTCGATGCCGCAGGAGCGGATGGTCATGCGGGCCCACAGGTCCTGGTCCATGCGCTTCCAGTCGCGCAGAACGTCGCCCAGGTGGTGCTCGGCTTTCAGCTTGAGCAGGAAGGCCACGCTGCCTGCCAGCGAATCGCCATCCACCAGCAGGACGGTGGCGCCGATGGCACCGAGGTAGATGGCCAGGTGGGTGGCCACGGTGCTGGCGCCCGAGCCGGCCTTGCCCGGAATGGCCAGGTAGACGGTGCCGCCGGCGGGCTCTGGCGTGAGCGCGCGCACCCGGCCCAGGCGGGCGAAGAGGCTTCGCAGGGCGCCGGCTTCGGGGTCCGTGAGGAACTCGCAGGCGCCGCCGCGCAGACAGCGCAGGATGAGATCGGCATCGGTGCGGGTGTGCAGGGCCACGACGGGGACGGCGGGGGCGAGCTCGGAGATGAGCGCCTGGGCGTGTTCGGAGTTGCTGGCGACATCCAGGAAGCAGATATCGCAGGCGTGCTGCTGGGCGACGGCGGCGATGGAGCCGATGCGCGGGTACTCGGTGAGGGTGGCCGCGGGGAGCAGAGAAAGTTCCCGCAGCACGCCGAGAATGCGCTTCGCCATGGCGGGCTGGGGACAGACGACCAGCGGGGTCCATGTGGCGGAGGCGTGACTGGGCGGAGCGGGCATATCCCTCTGATGGTCACATCGGCGCGAGGTGGGAAAAGATGAGGGGGGCGGGGCCGGCGCGCGGACATCCCCTCAAGCCCGGTCCAAAATGGCCGAAGAGTACTACGAGAATCCATGACTCCGAGCAAACCAACCGCGCAACCGGGTTTCCTGCGCCGGTGGCTAACACCGACACTGGCGGACGTGTTCTTCGTGGCGCTGTTCCTGGCGGTGTTCGCGCGCAGCGGGGGGTTGCAAGCGTTGCTCTCGGACGGGGACACGGGGTGGCACATCCGCACCGGGGAAATGGCGATTGCCTCGGGGCGGGTTCCGGTGGCGGATCCGTTTTCCTTCAGCCGGGCGGGGCAGCCGTGGTTCGCCTGGGAGTGGGGATCGGACGCGCTGTTCGCGCTGCTGTTCCGGTGGCGGGGCCTGGCGGCGGTGGCGGCCATGGCGGGGGCGGTGCTGGCTCTCGGGGCGGCGGTGCGGTTCGCCCATATGCTGCGGCGGGGCGCGGGATTGTGGCTCGCGCTGGGGCTGGGCCTGGCGGCGGCCAGCGCGGCGAGCATCCACTACCTGGCGCGGCCGCACGTGTTTTCGATCCTGCTCTACGCGGTGGCGCTGGGCATGATCGAAGAAGACTGGCGGCAGCCGGGACGGCGGGTGTGGTGGCTGGTGCCTCTCGCGGCCCTTTGGGCCAATCTCCATGCGGGGTTCGCCATATTGCCGGCGACGCTCGCCCTCGCGGCGCTGTGCGGAGGGGCGGGCAGGCGGCTGCGTTACGCCGCACTAGCGGCGGCGGCGGGTGCGGCCACGCTGCTGAACCCCTACGGCTGGCATTTGCACCAACACATTTTCGGCTTTATGAACTCCTCCTGGATTATGGACCACGTGCAGGAGTTCCAATCGCCCAACATCCGCACGGAGGGCCTGGTGGTGTTCGCCCTGCTGCTATTGGGCGGGGTGGCGGTGGCGGGGCGGGCGGGGCGGTTCGAGGCGGCGCTGGTGCTGATTTGGGGGTTCGCGGCGATGCGTTCGGCACGGCACATACCGTTTTTCGCCCTGGTGGCGGCGCCGGTGGTGGCTTCGGCGTGCGCCGGCCGGTGGCGCAAATGGGCGGAGGGCGCGGGGGCGCAGGCGCCGGGGCGCATCCTGTGGGATTTGTCGCAGGAACTGGGGCGGCGCGCGGGTTTCAGCGCATGGCTGCCGGTGGCCGCGGGGGCGCTGGTGTTCTTCACGGCGGGGGCGGGCGCTGGATTGGGCTTTCCGGACGCGCGCTTCCCGGTGGCGGCGGTGGCACGCAACGCAGGGTGGCTCGATCCGCGGACGGAGATGCCGCGCGTGCTGACCTCGGACCAATGGGCCGATTACCTGATCTTCCGCGAGTATCCGCGCGGGCGGGTGTTCTTCGACGGGCGCAGCGATTTCTACGGCGCGGCGCTGGGCGGCGAGTACAACAAGCTGATGGTGGCCGGGGACGGCTGGCGGGAGGCCATGGGGCGGTACGGATTTACGGTGGCGCTGTTGCCGCACGACTGGCCGTTGAGCACGGTGCTGGACCGCGAGCCGGGATGGCGGCCGGTGTACCGGGATAAGGTCGCGGTGCTGTTCGTGCGCGAGCGGGGAGGTTTGTGATGCATCTGGATCGGCGGTTTGTGGTGGTGTTATCGGCCAGCCTGTTGTGGGCGCTGCTGGTTTCGGGAATGTTCTACCGGCTGGCGGTGAGTTCCAAAGCGGTGCGGCGCGAGGGGCCGCAGCGGCCGGTGGTGGTGGCGGCGAAACCGCTGCCGGTGGGCGCTTCGATCGGGCGCGACGAGGTACGGCTGCGCGACGTGCCGGAATCGCTCTACCCGGCGGGGGCATTCTCGCGGCTGGAGGACGTGCTGGACCGGCCGGTGATCAGCGCCATACAGCCGGACGAACCGGTGGTGGAAGCGCGCCTGGCGGCCAAGGGCAGCGGCATCGGGTTGGCGCCGCTGATTCCGCCGGGGATGCGGGCGGTTTCGGTGCGGGTGAACGACGTTGCGGGCGTGAGCGGGTTCATCCTGCCCGGCATGCGGGTGGACGTGCTGGTGACGGGGCACGGGGCCATGCAGGCGGAGACGGTGACGCGCACGGTGTTGCAGAACGTGGGGGTGCTCTCGGCGGGGCAGACTATACAGACGGACGGCAAGAGCCCGTCGATGCAGGTGCCGGTGGTGACGCTGGTGGTGAGCCCGCACGATGCCGAAGCGTTGACGCTGGCCATCACGGACGGACATGTGCAACTGGTGTTGCGCAATTCGGCCGACGAAAAACCGGTGGCCACGCCGGGTAGCCGCTTGCGGGACTTGTATGGCGGGATGGCGCCGCTCGAGAAGACTGCGGAGACGCCCGCGCCGGCGCCCGTACCGGTGGCGGAGAAGACGCAGCCGCCGGTAGTGACGGTGGCACAGCCGGCAACCGCGCCTGCGCCGAAGGTAGTGGCGGTGGCGCCGAGGCCGGAGGGGATGGAAGTGATCCAGGGAAAGGTCAGGACCTTCGAGGTGCTGCCGCGCAGAGGCTGGGTAAAATGATTCCTGCCGCGAAAACGCCGCACGTGGAGACCGATTGGGAACAGCGCCTGCTGCGCAACGCCGCCAATCCCAGCGCCTTCAAGCTGGAGTACCAGGAGCTGAAGTTCACGCTGCACCGCAAGCTGCTGGAGCGCATCAATCTGGACGTGCTGGCTGGCATCGACGACGATCGCATCCGCACGGAGGTGCGCGATGCCGTGCTGGCCATGGTGCAGGAAGAGCCCACGCTGCTGACCGCGGGCGAGAAGCAACAGATCAGCGACGAGGTGCTGCACGAGGTCTTCGGACTGGGACCGCTCGAACCGCTGCTGGCCGACCCCAGCGTAAGCGACATCCTGGTGAACGGCCACCGCCAGGTGTACGTGGAGCGGAAGGGGATCCTGGAGCTGACCAACGTGCGCTTCCACGACGACGGGCACCTGATGCGCATCATCGACAAGATCGTGTCGCAGGTGGGGCGGCGGGTGGACGAGAGCAACCCCATGGTGGACGCGCGATTGAGCGACGGGTCGCGGGTGAACGCCATCATTCCGCCGCTGGCGGTGGACGGGCCGCTGCTCTCGATACGGCGTTTCGGGACGGACCGGCTGATGCCCGACGACCTGGTGGAGCGCGGCTCTCTGACGGCGGGCATGATGCGGCTGCTCGAAGCGGCGGTGAAGGCCAAGCTGAACATCGTGGTATCGGGCGGCACGGGGGCGGGCAAGACGACCCTGCTGAACGCGCTGTCGGTATTCATTTCGGCCAAGGAGCGCATCGTAACCATAGAAGACGCGGCCGAGTTGCAGCTCAAGCAGCCGCACCTGGCGCGCCTGGAAACGCGGCCGCCGAATCTGGAGGGGCAGGGGGCGGTGCGGCAGCGGCAGTTGCTGATCAACAGCCTGCGCATGCGGCCGGACCGGATCATCGTGGGCGAAGTGCGCGGGGAAGAAGCGCTGGACATGCTGCAGGCTATGAACACGGGGCACGACGGGTCGCTGACCACGGTGCACGCCAACACGCCGCGGGACGCCATCTCGCGCCTTGAAGTAATGGTGACGCTGGCCAACGCCAACATGCACCTGACGGCCATACGGCAGCAGGTGGCCTCGGCGGTGCACATTCTGGTGCAGTGCTCGCGCATGAGCGACGGAACGCGGCGGGTGACCAGCATCACGGAGGTGACCGGGATGGAGACGGACATCGTGACGCTGCAGGACATTTTCGTGTTCGAGAAGCGCGGCATGGCGCCGTCGGGGAAGGTGCTGGGGCGGTTCTGCGCCACCGGGATTCTGCCCAAGTTCAACGAGAAGCTGGTGACGGCTGGAATACGGCTGCCGCTGGATACTTTCGATGAAGTGGTGGAGATAGGAGAGGGGGCATGCTGAGGCGCGGGCGGCCGAGAAGCGGCGAAAGAAGGAATGCTCTCGCAAAGACGCAAGGCCGCAAAGAAGAACCGGTTGGTCTTCTTTGCGCCTTGGCGGCTTGGCGAGCGTGTTGGTTTTCGGGCGGAGGCTGGTCATGTTGATCCTTTTTCTGTTGACGACGGCGACGGGGGTGTTGACCTTCGCGCTGGCGGCGCGGCGGATGGAACGGCACGACGCGGCGGTGGCGGTGCGGCGGCTGGGGGCGCGGACGCACGAGGCGCCGGCGGAGGGGCGGCAGGGGAAGCCGCGGCTGATCGCGGCGGCCAGCGAAGTGCGTGGGCGGATGACGGCGCGGCTGCTGGAGAGGCTGCGGCTGAAGGCGGCGGCGGCCCGGTTGCTCGAAACGGCGGCGCTGAAATGGGGGCCTGCGGGGCTGGTGCAGCGGTCGCTCGGGATGTTTGTGGGTGGCTTCGCGGTAGTCACGCTGCTGACGGCGAACTCCATGCCGCTGGCGGCGGTCGGGGCGGCCGGGGTTGCGGGGAGCCTGCCGCTATGGTGGGTGCGGCGGACGGCGCGGAAACGGGTGTTCGAGTTCGAAGGGCAGTTTCCGGATTGCCTGGAATTCATCTCGCGCTCGATGCGGGCGGGGCACGCCTATTCGGTGGCCATCGAGATGGCGCACAAGGAATTCAGCGACCCGGTGGCGGCCGAGTTCCGGCGGGTTTTCGAAGAGCAGAACCTGGGGCAGCCGCTGGACATCGTGCTGCGCAAGCTGGCGGCCAGGGTGCCTTCGATGGACGTGCAGTTCTTCGTCTCCGCCGTGCTGCTGCAGAAGCGCACGGGCGGGAACCTGGCGGAACTGCTGGACAAGCTGGCGCAGTTGATCCGCGAGCGGTTCAAATTGCGGGCGCGTATTCGCGCGGTGAGCGCGCAGGGGCTGATGTCGGGGCGGATCCTGGCGGCGATCCCCATGGCGGTGGCGGCGCTGATGTTCGTGGTGAACCCGCAGTACGCGCGCTTCTTCATCGACGATCCGATGGGGCACGAACTGATGGCGGGCGCGCTGGGGATGCAACTGGTGGGCTACCTGATTATTCGAAAAATCGTGACGTTCGAGGTATAGAGGGCGGGATGGAGAAGGTCTGCACGCTCGCGGTGTTCGTGCTGGTGGCGCTGGGGACGGCGGTGCTCGCGATTCTGCTGGACGAGCGGCGCAAGCGCGCGCTGGAGCGGCTGAAACCGCGGGAGCGGCGGCTGGTGCCGAAGGAGATGCCATCGGTGGCGCTGATCTGGCGGGAGCTGGTGAGCCGCATCGGGACGGCGCTGCCGGGGTCGAGCAAGGGAATGCCGCAGTTGAAGCGCCGGCTGGTGCGGGCGGGCATACGGCATCCCAGCGCGCCCCGCTACTTCCAGGGGGTGCGGACGGTGGCGGCGGTGGTGTTTGGCCTGGCGGCGGTGGGCGTGGCCATGCAGCGCGGGGCCGAGAGCACCAACGCGGTGCTGGGGGTGGCGTCGGCGGCGGCCATCGGCTGGGTGATGCCGATGCAGGTGCTGTTGTGGCGGATCAAGCGGCGCAAGCACGCCATCGAACGGGGGCTGCCGAACGCGCTGGACCTGATGGTGATCTGCGTGGAATCGGGGCTGGGGATCGATCAGACGACGCTGCAGGTGGCCAAGGAGCTGCAGATGGCGCACCCGGAGATCTGCGACGAGTTCACGGTGATGAACCTGGAACTGCGCGCGGGGAACCGGCGGGCGGACGCGCTGCACAACCTGGCGGATCGGACCGGGGTGGAAGACCTGAAGAAGCTGGTGGCGGTGCTGGTGCAGACCGACCGCTTCGGCACGAGCATCGCGCAGAGCCTGCGGGGCCACGCGGAATACCTGCGGCAGATGGCGCGGCAGCGGGCCGAGGAGCGGGCGTCGAAGCTGGCGGTGAAGCTGGTGTTTCCGATCTTCTTCTGCGTGCTGCCTTCGCTGTTCGCGGTGACGGTCGGGCCGGTGCTGACGCATTTGATCCGCGACCTACTCCCCTTCATAGAAAACATGTAAGGGCCGATAAGGGAACACGAAAGGATATTCACCATGGATTCGAGCGTCATTCGCATTGTGTGCGCGGTATTGGTTGTGCTGTTCGGCGCGGTCATCGTGTTTCGCCGCAAGGGTCACAAGGCCGAGTAATCCACCGGGAACCCGGGGGGCCTGGCGCCCCCTCGAAGATTTTCAGCGCGGGTTGGAAGGCGGCTGGGGAGCGGACGCCATAGCCGCGCGCAGCCGTTGTTCGGCGGCGGCGCTCCAATAGCCGCAGTCGAGATTCACGAAGACCGAGGTGTAGGGGAGGGCGAGCGTCGTCTTGAGAATGAGGGCACGGAAGGTGGCGCCGGCCCGGTCGAGGGTCGCGATGATCTCCTCATGGGGCAGCGTTCGGAAATCGAACTGGCTGGCGAGTTCGGCTAGGCGGGCGCGATAGGCTGCGGCGCCGGGAGCATCGGACTCGGCGAGGAATTGCAGCTCCGTGTCGGCGTAAATGATCGGGCGGACGTGCGGTGAGGCGGCGACGGCGGCGAGGACTGCCTCGACTACTTCCAGTTGCGCGGCGCCGGTGGCGATGGTTTCGATGCCGGGGCTGGATTGAGCGGGATAGGCGGCGTCGGCGATTACGATCCAGTTGCGGTGGCCGTAGAGGGGAAGGCGATCGATCAGGATTTCGCGCCAGTTGGATTGCATGGGTTTCCCGAGGAAAGCTTAGTGTACGCCGATTGCGCGGGCGGCGGCGGGCGGGTCTGCCGCACGAGGGCGAGGGCGAGCTCCGCTCGCTCGGCGGAGTGCGGGGTGGAGCGCTGCCCGGCACAGCGGCAAGCGGTGAACAGGTCTTCCCACCGCAGCATGGGCTGACTGATCTGCATGCGGGTTAACAACCCGCCGCAGGAGTTTGTACATTACTTCAGGCGGCGGCCACGGCGCTGAAGCAGCGTTTGATGTCCTTGCGGGCGCGAGCGATCAGCTCGACACCCTCGACCACGGGGGTAAAGACGATGCGGTTGCAGAAACTGCCATCCACCGCCAGCAAGAGAATCTTCTTGGCGGCGCCGCAAGCATCGAATGTACGGACTCCAGGCGCGGACACTCGTGTCCGCGGCGCCCCGACTCGTGGGACGCGCTCTGGAGTCCGCAAGCATTTGTCCCGAGGAGTCGGGACACGCCCGGCACGAGTGCCGGCACCACGTCGGCCGCTTATCTCTAGCGCGGTCGCTTAGTCGAAGCGGACCAACCTGACCTTCAGCATACCGATGGCCGTGTTGGGCAGGCCGGCGCCGAGTTCGTCGCCATTTAAGCGGCGGCCGGGAACCCAGGTGCCCTTCTCGTAGCGGCCTTCGTCTTTCGCGGAGATGTTCACGTGGGCGGGGCCGGGAGAATCGACGGCAAAAGCCGGTGCGCCGTTAGATCCGATGAAGAGGAACTCGTCCGGCGCGGTATTGACGACGATGGCGAAGGGTCGCGTGTCCGGCGGCATGGAGCGCGAGCCGGGCGCGACGCCGCCTGCAGCCAAAGGAGCCGCCTTCCCGGTCGCCGGCCCAGGCGCGAAGGACCGATTCGCCGCGAGGGTGATCCGGTATCCGCCCAGGGCGACGGATTGAGCCGCCTCCCCGTCCGCCACCAGGATGCCTCTTACTTTGCCCGCCGCCTGCCATTCGGCGAGTTGCGGCAACATCTCCGAAAGCAGCCGATAAGAGTGCGCCACCTGCCCCTCCGGATCGATATCTTCCACGCCGAATGGCGACCACGCCCAGGCCGCGTGATGGCCGAAGGCCCAAAACAGGTTCCCAGCCCGGTCGCTAACCTCGGGGATGAACAACGGATTGCCGGACCTGCTGTAAAGGGCGCAGGTGCCCTTGAAATCCGGCACGTAAATATCCGGAGCGATCAGATCAATGGATGGGGCGGCCGCGCGATAAACGTCCAGCATGCGGGCCACAGGTCCGCCGCTTGGGTACAGTCCGGGCAGTTCCCCGTCGGGTTGGGGTCCGAGCCAGGCGTTGGCGTACATGGGAAGGTTCAGTTCGGCCTTGCCGGCCCGGGCTACTTCGCCAATCGCGTGCGCCACGTGGTAGGCCATGAAGACCTCGTCGGCCCAGGCGTCGGTGCCGAAGACCTCGGCCCAGGTGCCGCTGGTCTTGAAACCATTCCGGCCCCAAACCTCCTGCATCTCGGCGAGGAGCGCGGCCTTGTTCTTCGTAAGGTAATTCATGAGGTCGGCGGGGACCGGCTTGGTCCAGGCGGCCTCCGCCAGAGGCGAACGATCGCGACTGTCGCCCAACAGCCCGGCCTCGTTTTCCACCTGCATCATGATGACGGTGTGCTCGGGATCCACCTCGCGGATGTGACGCATCAGCGCGCGAAACGCCCTGGAATCGGCCGCCACGGACTCTTCGCCCAGCGCTGTCAGCGATCCGGCGCTTAACCCCGCGAACCCATTGGCGCGCCCGCCTTGGGGTTTCGTCAGGACCACGGGAAAGCGGGCTCTGTTATTCTTGACCCAATGCGGCGCGTAGCTGGCGCTGGCATTTTTCCAGGTTGCGAACCAGATCAGCACCAGCCGCATGTTCCGCGTGCGCGCCTCGTGGATTTCCGAATCCACCAGCGTGAAATCGAACTTGCCCTCTTCGGGCTCCAGCAGTTCCCAACTCACGGTGCCGATGACGGTGTTGAGATTCATCCTGGCTAGTTTGTCCCAAACGGGCCTCATATACGCCGTGCTGGATGCGCTCGAATTGTGCAACTCGCCCGCCAGCATGATGAAGGGCTTCCCATCGACATAGAGATGTTTGACCGCGCCGTTCTCCCGAATCTCCGGAACCGGCGCCGTCTGTGCCCGGGAACTTGCAGCCGTGAACAACAGCAGAAGTCCACATGCGGCGCGAATGGTCGATTGCGTGACGTTCAAATTGATTGCCTCTCTACCTTCTCACTTTACCGCGCGAATTCGATCTTCCAAACATCGGCCTCGGTGGTGCTCACACTGAAGTAGATGACCCGGTCGTCCGGGCTCACCGCGAACCCACGCCGCGCGACCTGTTCCGGCATGACCGAGACAAGTTCGCGGGTGTCTCCCGAACCGGAATCCGCTGGGAAAGTTCAGAGAAATCTCTCCCCGCAAGACCCAAAAACGTACAAACTCCAGAGGCGGGTTAACAACCCGCCGCAGGATACCATCCTGCCCCACATAAGAGCGGGGATTAGCTGGGGTCGGCGGCGTCTTCGATGGGATCGGGAAAAGTTACGACCGCGGGGGTGACGCCGTGCCAGCGGACAAAAGCGTCCTTCACGATGCGGAAGATGGAGACGCGGTTGGCGGCCACCACTTTCAACCAGCCCCATGCGCCTTTGGGGGGAAAGTAGATCCCACGGAAAAAGATGCGCGCCACCAGATGGCTGATCTTATAGGGGGCGGGCGCGTCGGAGATGGAGTCTAGTGCACGGGCGGTAGCGGCGGGGCTGTAAGAGTCCAGCCAGGCGGCGTGGACTTCGGCCTGCACCTCGGGCACGGTCATCTTCAGGGGCGTGTGGGCCATCTGGAAGGGGGCGAACTCGAGCCAGTGTTTGGGGCGCGTGAGGCGGCCTTCGCGCTCCAGGCGCTCGTAAAGGGGCGTGGCGGGGAAGGGCGTGATCTGCCCGAAAACCGGGAGCACTGGCGGCCACTCGCGCATCTGATCGAGGGTGCGGGCGGCGACGCCGGGCGTATCGTTATCGAGACCGAATATGAACGACGTGATGGCGTAGACGTTGCGCCGGGCCAGGCGGCGGAGGACACCGGCATACTCGCCGGGCTTGTTGAAGGTCTTGTTGACGCTGGCGAGGTTGGCGGGGTCGAGCGACTCCATGCCAATGAAGATCCAGCGGCCGCCGGATTCCGCGATCAGGTCCACCAGTTCCTCGTCGCGCAGCAGGTTGGCGCTGATCTGGCCAACCCAGGAGAGTTGCGCGCCGGCGGCGATGATATCGCGGAGGAGGGCCTTGGTGCGCTTCACGTTGATGGCGAAATTGTCGTCGACGAAGAAGACCGCGATCTCCCCCGCGGTACGGCGGGCGCGCGCCTTGAGGCGCAGCAATTCGTCCACGATGCTCTGGTTGGAGCGGAAGCGGATGGAATCGCCGAAAAAGCCGGTGACGGTGCAGAACTCGCAGCCGTAGGGGCAGCCCCGGCCGCTTTCGATGGGGATGATGTGAAAGGTCTCCCAGCCCCATTGCATGTGGTGGAAGACGCTGCGGACGGCGCCGGGAATGCGGTTGAACTGGGCGATGTCCATGGTCTCCCAGGGGATGGCGGGGTACTTGGCCAGCGAAGGCTTGCGGTCCTTGCCGAGCGAGTCGACCGGGGCGTAGACTTCGCGCAGGGCGCCGCGGGCAGCGTCGGCGACGATGATGGGCCAGGTTTCGTCGGCCTCGCCAAGCGCCACGGCATCGGCGTGGCGCGGGCCGCCGTCGCGGCCGAGGGCTTCATCGGGGACCTCGGTAACGTGCGGGCCGCCCATGACAACCGGGACGCCGGCGGCGCGGACGGCATCGGCAACGCGGTAGGCCTTGGCGATCATGCGGGTCATGGCGCCGATGCCCACGAGGCCGATCTTGTTATCGAGGACGTAGCGGACCAGCTCCGCGTCGCTCATGGGCTGGGTATTGCCATCGATCAGGAGGACCTCGTACTGCGGAGGGGTGAGCGATTGCAGCAGGAACATCCAGAGGTGCGGCATGAAGTTGCGGGTCACGCCGTTGTCGGGACAGTACAGCAGGATACGCAGGGCTGGAGCGGACTCCGCCGGATTCACCTTCAGTTCCATATCGTCTCTATCCTCTCGGATGGTGGGCACGAAGCCCGAGGTTCCGCGCGGGACGCGGGGCATTTAGCGATGAGCCTCGTTGGATCTACGTCTCACGGCCATACTGGCCTTGAGGACGGTTCTGGCGCGGTCCTGAGCCAGGAGGTAGGAAGGGGCGGAGCCGTGATCGCCGTGGTCGGTGGACCAGTAGAACTCGTCGTGGCGGTCGCGTTCGTGAACGGTGTATTGCGCCTGGTTTCCGGCGGCGTCGATGAAAGTGAAGGACTGACTCACTGCCGGCTCCTTCCGAAATGCCGAAGCTTCCCCAACTACTCGCTACCGGGATTGCGGTCCGGAAAAAGAACGATAGAACCGGCAAAGGCGGCTGTCATTAACAGGCGGCGAAAAACTCGCGAGCAATCCTCGCGGGACGCAAATAAGTTCAGGCCCGAGGAAAGTATAACAGGTTGGCGAGGGAAAGTCCGCAGCATTTGTAAAACTGCGGCGGGAATTTACGGGACGGGCGGGCGCGGGCTGGCTTGACAAGCGGGCCGGTTTGGTCTATCTTCAAGGCTGACTGAGCACTCCCGCCCAATCCACGTACGATCCGAACTAAGTCGGAGAGTACGGGCTTCTCTTCTTAGCCTAAGTTACAAAGTGCGCAATGGGGTAACTTCGCCGGGTTCTTAATCGGGTCGATCGGAACCCATGCACCGGGAGAGAGCAGGCCATGCCGTTCGATAACCACGGAAACCGGTCCTTTACGGCGAGTTCGGTCGGCAGGAACGCGCCGGCCGCGTCGGGCGTTTACGGCCTGTCGGATGCGCGGCAATGGATCTACGTTGGGGAGACCGCCAACATACAGGCCGAGTTGGCGGGACATCTGCGGAACCCGGACGTACTACTAAAGGAGCACGCACCCTCGGGCTTCACCTTCGAGCTAAGCGCGCCGGAGCGCCGGATGGAGCGGCGCAACCGGCTGGTGGCCGAGCTTCATCCAATAGGCAACCGGCCGATAGAGTAGGACTCGAACCGGCCGGTCCGCACAAGTTAGACTTGGGATGGAAGCGCGGGGTTACTTACCAGCGCTTGCGGCCAAAGCCGCCGCCACCGCCGCCAGCGCGCTCGGCCTTGGGCCGGGCTTCGTTGACGTTCAGGGTGCGGCCATCGACATCGACGCCGTTCAATGCCGCGATAGCTTTCTCGCCCTCGGCATCGTTGGCCATTTCCACGAACCCAAAACCTCTGGGCTGTCCGGTGTCGCGGTCGGTAACGATGTTAACGCGTCCCACGGAGCCATGAGTTTCAAACAGGGAACGGATAGTATCCTCCGTCGCCGCAAAACTGAGATTACCTACGAAGATGTTCTTCATTCTCTAACGTCCTTTGTGATTTGAAGGTGGCTAATTGGGAAGGAGGACAGATTTAGCGAAAGCGGCTAGACAGGTCGGCCTTGAATCGGCTGGAACATCAAATCCGGTACTAAGCTTACCATGGACCGGAGAGTGGTACAATGATAAAATACGTTGTACAGTCTCGCCCCGCCACCGGTTTACCCCGACGCCTAACCGACTCGGGAAAGGCCCCAGCCCCAAAAAACATGGAGAAACCAGAGCTTATGCTATACGACAGCACCAAGGTTCTGATTCACGGAATGCTGCAATCGCTGCGAACCGCGGACCAGGGTGGATGGGAAGACCACGTGGAGTCGGGTGGGGAATGCCTGTACGAGATTCACCAGATGGCCCGCCCGCGTTATCAAGGCTATAGGGCGGATGCCGCCAACCGGGCGCCGGCGCTGGTGCCGGTTTACGAGAGAGCGGCGCGCGCGATACCCCACGTCAAACAGATGGTGCGGGCGATCCGGCGCAAGGACAGGGCGGCGGCGGTGGAAAGCGGCGCGGCTGCTCTGGCCGAGATGTGAAGGTCTGCCGTCCCCGGGCACGCCGGGGACGGGTAGGTTCCAAGGAGACACATTGATTACAAAACGCAGGGTGACGCAGGCATTCGAAGCGAAGTTGATGGCATCCCGCCGGCGGGAGCGGTTCGTCACGGGCGAGTTGCTGAGTGAGATAGACAGTACGGAATCGCCGGAGCAATCGGTGTTCATACGGATCAACGGGCTTCGGCCGTCGCGGGGGCTGGAGTGCCGGTACATCCTGGAAGCCGGCGAGTGGAACGATAAAACCGAGATGGCGCAGTAGGCGGGCGCGCGGCGGGTAGAGGGCGTGAACGGCGGCGCGTGAGCACGCCTGTACGCTCCGTGGCCCGCCACTAGCGGAACCCGGTATGCCCGGTGGCCGGGTTCTCGACTACCAATCGCGGCGGGTTCAGCCCCCACAGTCCCAGTCCAATCATAATTTCCATATTGACGAGTTGCGGGATAACCTCCCGTCATTGCCGGACGCCTTTACCCATTCTGGTCTCCCGCGGATGAAGAACCGCGGACCCGCGAGCCGGGGAGCGGCGAGTGGAAGTATACTGGACAGTTCCGGGTAGCCGAAAACGGATTTCCCGGATAAGACCCGGAACTCCCGTATGGGAGACCCGATACGATAATGGCGCAAGCCGCCGCCGGAGCATCCAGGCACGTGGGGACGAGATGCCGGGCGGGCGCGGTGGACCAGGGATGGTCTATCGCACTACGAGGCAAACAGGATAAACATGAAAACGAGATTCAATGTTGTGCTCATGCTTGGATTGGCGCTCACGCTGATTGGCGCCGCGTTGACGACGGCCACACCGGCCGGGGAGGCTCCGGCGAGGCCGCAGGGCCCGTGTGACATCTACGCCGCCGCGGGCGACCCCTGCGTGGCGGCCCATAGCACCACGCGCGCGCTGTACGCGGGCTACAACGGGCCGCTCTACCGGGTTTTGCGCCAATCGGATGGCAAGAGCCTGAACATCGGCGTGGTGAAGGCCACCGCCTTGCCGGTGCCGGATGCCGGCGGGTACGCCGACGCGGCTGCCCAGGACGCGTTCTGCGCCAACACATATTGCTGGATCACCACGGTCTACGACCAGTCCCCCAAGCACAACGATCTCACCCAGGCGCCCCGCGGCGGATTCAGCGGGCCGGCCATGGGCGGTTTCAATAACGTCCCGATCGCCGACATGGCTCCGATTACGATCATGGGCCACAAAGCGTACGGCCTGTTTATCGAGCCGGGCATGGGCATACGAAACGACAACCCGAAGGGCACGGCGGTGGACGACCAGGCCGAGGGCCAATACTGGGTGGTTAACGGCCACCACTACAACTCCGGCTGCTGCTTCGACTATGGCAACGCCGAGACCGACAGCCGCGACGACGACAACGGCACCATGGAAACCACTTACTATGGGAACGCCAACGTCTGGTATCACGGGAACCCGCCGGGCCCGTGGGTCATGACCGACCAGGAGAACAACCTGGTGGGTTGCGCCAACCCGGATGGAAATAACAAACTCTGCGCAACCCTGCCGAGCATCACCTGGCGGTTCGTGACGGCGATGGCCAAGGGCGAACCGCACCACTGGACGTCGATGGGCGGCGACTCGCAGAAGGGCGCACTTTCGGTGATGTTCGACGGTCCGCGCGTCAATGCCACTTATGACCCGATGCGTAAGCAGGGAGCCATCCTGCTGGGCAACGGCGGCGACAACAGCGTGGGCTCGCAAGGCACGTTCTACGAGGGCGCGATGACGGCCGCTGGCACCTTCCCGACCGACGCCACCGACCAACTGGTGCAGGCCAACGTGGTGGCCGCTAAGTACGACGTGGCGCGGCTGAGCATGGCGCCGGCGGCGGCGACGGCGACTCCGCCGGGACTGCAGACGTTTACGCCGGGGTCCTCGCAAGAGACTACCGTGACGTTCACGAATACCGGCGGCGCGCCCGCTACGGCTGTGAAATTGGGCATCACGGTTCCCGCGGGCTGGACCGCCGTGGCATCGGGCGCCGACACGTTCGCCGGGCCGGTTGCGCCGGGCGCCAGCGCGCGCGCGATTTTCAAAGTAACCTCCGGGCCGGTGGCCTTCAACGGCGACCTGGTAGGCACGGCCGCTTGGACGAGCGCCGGCAGGACGCAATCCGACAAGACCGCCGAGAAGGTGCGGAACGTCAGCCCGGTGAAGATCAACGAATTCCGCATTAGCGCGGGCGCTCCCACCAACCCGACGGACTCGTTCATCGAGCTGTACAATGCCGGCGCCGGTAGCGTCGACATCTCCAACTGGACGCTGACCGAGCACGCGGCGCAGCAGGCCATCTTCTCGTCGGTGAAGATTCCGGCGGGGACCAAGCTGGCGTCGCGCGGCTTCTACCTGCTGGGTCTCGCGACTTCAGGGCTGGCGGTTCCGGCGCGCGTGGGAGATACGAGCATCTACGTGAGGAGCACGGCCGGCTTGTCGGTGGGCGATACGATCGAAATCGGCGCCGGCGCGAGCGTGGAGACGCGCAAGATTGCGAGCATCGGGACGGCGGCCAGCAATAGCACGACGCTGTGGCAACCGCTTCCCGAGGGTCCGATCATCACCATTCCCGCCGGAGCGGCCAACGTACCGGTTACGAGCGTGGCCGGCTTCGCCGTGGGCGAGAAGATCGCCCTGGGCTATGGCGCCACTTACCCCGCCGTCGCAAGATCGGCGGAGAAGTACGAGGTGGCCACGGTGACCGCGGTTGGCAAGCAGGGCACGCAGACTTACCTGGGGGCGGACGCGGCCGCCGGCGAGAAGAACATCAAGGCGATGAACGTTGCCAACATCTCGGTTGGCGACAAGATCGTGTTGGACATCGACAGCGTGGGCCACGGGATCGAGACCGTCACGGTAACGAAGGTGGGCACGCAAACGACCCGCGGGTCGCTCGCGGCCGATGCGAGCGCGGGCGCGACGACTGTCAGAGTACAGGTCCGCGGCGCGTTCGGGCCCGCTGCCGCCACGCAGGGCGCGGTTCCTTTCGTGGTGGGCGACAAGATGACCATCGGCACGCCCGCCACGCGGGAGACGGTTACCATCACCGCCGTGAACACCGCGGATTCGCCCGGCGTGAGCGTGAGCTTTACGCCCGCCCTGGCCAAGGCGCATCCCAACCGGGAAGCGCTGGTCGATCAGGGAACGGGCCTCGATCTGGCCGCCCCGCTGAAGTTCAAGCACGCCGCCAACATGCCCTTCAGCGTCAGGGGAACGGGGATCGGCTTCAAACCCGCGGCGGCGTTTGCGCACTCGAGCAACGAGCCCGTGCAGGCGCTCGGCACTGGCATCACGCTGGACAGCCCGCTGGCCATGGAGCACGCCATCGACGCGGTGGTGCGTGACGCCGCGGTCACGGCTGCTGGCTACCAGGGGACGCCGGCGCCCAACCAGTGGTTCGGAGGCCCGGTCCTCTCGACGAACTCCGGCAGCATGGTGCTGCGCGACGCCGCCGGTCTGGTGGTGGACAGCCTGAACTACGGCCTGCTGGTGGACCCATGGGCCGCGGAAGGTTACCAGGCCGCCTCAGGATCGACGGAAAGCGGTTGCCGTGTGCCTGTGCCCAGCGCGGGCCGCGGCGGCGGTGGCTTCGGCGGGCCGGCCCCCGCGGCCGTAAGCGCGCCCAATAGAAGCGCGGGCCGCTTCCCGGACGGCGCCGACACCGGCAGCAACTGCAACGATTTCCGGTTGCAGCCGGCTAGCACCTTGTCGGCCGCCGCGGCCGCGGGCGCGAACAATATCAAAGTCGGCAGCGTGGCGGACTTTGCCGCGGGGCAGACGGTGACGATCGATACGGGCGCGAACATGGAGACCGCCGTCATCGCGACGGTTGGCACGGCAGGCGCCACCACGGTGGGCACTGCCACCGCCGTGGGCGCGACGGTTATTCCAATTGCCGGCGGGATGATGGGCTTCAGCGCCGGCCAGACCATCACTATCGACAGCGGCTCGAACCAGGAGACCGCGGTCGTTGCCGGCACTACCGGTGGCAGAGGCGGCGCCACCATCGCCGTCGCTGCGCCGCTCAAGTTGGCGCACGCGGCCAGTGCGCAGGTGTCGGGCAGCGGCATCACCCTCACCTCCGCTTTCACCAAGGCGCATGCCAGCGGAGCGCAGGTGGCCAGCAGCCTTCCCACGCCGGGTGGGCCCAACCAGTATTTCGCTAAGGGGCATTGAGAGCGGCTGCGGACATGACGCGGGGCAACGGGTCCAATCGCGGGCCCGGTTGCCTCGGGCGGTAGCTGCGGTTTCTCACAGCCGAGGCGTCCGGCCGCAGCGAACCGTCGCGAAAACGCGGGGACTGACGACTCCGTCCCAATGCGGCGGCAGCGCTCGCAAGTACACTCTGCGGCCCGTCGCCGCGTGGACGGAGCCGTCTGTCCCCAGGTGTTTTCGCCCCGTCCGTGAACTTTCGCCTGTCGCGTGTGAGAAATGGCCGCTAGCGGACGTTCTCTACCAGCATCAGGTCGCTGCCCACAACGTCGGCCTGGGAGTAGAGCGCCCAACGCTCGTCGGGAGAAACCGTTAGTCCGAGGAACAGAAAGCGGCCGATCATCGATACGGTGACCGGGGATGCGGCGCCCAACCGCACGGACCGCAGCGCGATGCCGGCGCCGGTCTGCTCCATGAACCAGATGTGGTGCTTCGTGACGGCGAAGTTGCGCCCATAAAAGGAGTCCACGACGATTCGCTCTTCGCCGCCCGCGACCGGTCTTCTCCACAGCGGGCTCGCTCCATCGGTCTTGGTGTAGTAGAGATCCCTGCCGTCGCCGGACTCGATGCACATATAGCCGCCGTCGGTAGTGACCTGGGTCTCGGAACCGCCGCCGATACGGGTCTTCCAGATTTCGAAACGGCCGGTGCGGTTGGAGGCGAAGTAGATCCAATCGCCGCCGTACGACCACGAGGGCACCTCATCCATGGCCGGGTTCGCAGTTAGCCGGATGGGCGGGCCGCCCTGGGCGCTCACCACGTAGATGTCCCAGTTACCGGCACTGCTGTTGTCGAATGCGATTTTGCGCCCATCCGGCGACCACTGCGGCGTTCCGGAGAAGCCACTGGAGAACGAGGTGAGCTGCCGCGGGCTGGAACCATCGGCGTTGAAGACCCAAATCTCGCCGCGGCCGAGCCGGTTGGAATGGACGGCGATCCTGGTGCCATCTGGCGAATACTGGGGACTGAATTCGCCGCGCGTTGAAGATATGAGCCGGACGGCCGCCTGGCCGGCGTCATCCAGACCAAGGCGCCGGATATCCGGACCGACCACGGTGGGCTGGGTATAGACCAGGCGATGCCCGCGGCGGGAGAGTGCGGGATACGACTGCATGGTGGTGCGCAACGAGTCGCTGCTCTCGCCGGCGCCGGTCAGACGAATCGGCTTGTTCGAGCCGAAAGCATCGGTGCGCCATAGTTCCACCCGGCCTCCCCGATTCGAGGCGAACACCAGATCGCGGCCATCCTCCGACCACCCGTGACCCAGGATCCGGCTGGAATCGAATGTGATGCGCCGCGGCGCATCGGAAGCGGGCGCGTTGTCGCGCAGAGGGATGGCGTAGATATCCCCGTTCACTAGACCGGTGATGGTTCGCGTGAAGGCCAGCGTTCGTCCATCGGGCGAAACCGAGATGGCCCCGTCGCCGGCAATGTCGGGAGGCGGCGAAGTGATGGGCCGCTTCTCCCCGGTTGCGGAGGAGATGCGAACGATGCTGGACACGCCGCTCGCGCCGGCCGCCTCGATGGTGAACAGATACTTGCCGTCGGCGGACCATGCCAGCGGCGGGCCTTGCGCGCGGTAGTCGAGATCCAACCAACCGATATCGGTTACGGCAACCTGGCGTTCCGGCCCGGGCACGGGCGGCATAACCATGATGGCCCCATGGCGATCGTCGATCTGGCGGAGGAACGCGATGGAGCGGCCATCAGGCGACCAGGCGGGGAATCTGTCCGTGGCGGCATGGGGCGTGAGGCGCACCGGCTCGCTGGCACCGATGGACTTGACGTAGATGTCGAAACGGTCCTGGCCGGGCCCGTTCCAGGAGAATGCGACCTGTGTGCCATCCGGCGAGAACGAGGGGCAACAGGCAACGCCGGGGTAGCTGGTGAGCGGCACGGGGGCCGGAAGTTCCGTGGATCGAGGCAGCCGCGCGGGGCGCCACGCGAAGTACCCTACGGCCGCCGCGGTGAGCGCCAGCACGGCCGCCACGGCGGGCCATTTCGCTCGCGTCCGCGGAGGGTTGGGCGCGGGCGCAGCCGGCGCAACCGGCCCTAACGAGACCGGCGCAATGAACCGGTATCCCCGGCGAGCCACTGTTTCGACGAAGCGGGGATTCTCCGCGGTATCGCCGAGCGCGCTGCGGAGCTTGCGCACGGTGCTGTTGATGGCGTTGTCGAAATCGACGTGGGTATTGGGCCCCCACAGCTTCGCCTGAAGTTGGTCCCGGCTGACCACTTCGCCGGCACTCTCGATAAGGGCCGTCAGGACGCGCAGGGGCTGCTCCTGCAAGCGCAGCCGTAAGCCGTGCTTGCGCAACTCCCCAAGGCCCGGATTCAGCTCGAAAACTCCGAAGCGATACACTCGCGCGCCAGCCGTGCCGCCCAGCGTCTCCGCAGGTCCCATACCGACTGGAGTCTAGCACGCTGAAAAACCGCGGTGCAAAGGACATCTGCCGCGCTAGCTGTCCTATTTGCAGGCACATGGCGCGACAGCCGCATTCAAGAGCGCGGCTATGGTGCGCGCGATGAGCCCGTGGTAGGGTTGGGCGCATGGATCGCCGAAGCTTTCTCAAAGACGCACTGATGGCTGGTGGCTGCGCTTTACTTGGCGGCAAGGGACTGGCGGTCGCCGAACCGTCCCCCCAGGAGCAGGCTGCCGGTGCAATCCCGCCGGAGCAAATCGCCGCCGCGCGATTTCCCAAGGACTTCCTCTGGGGGATGGCCACGTCCGCCTACCAGGTGGAGGGCGCATGGAATGCCGACGGAAAGGGCGAATCCATCTGGGACCGGGCCGCCCACACGCCAGGCCGGATTCGGGATGCCTCGAACGGCGACGTCGCCTGCGACCAGTATCATCGCTACAAGGATGACGTGGCCATCATGAAGCGCCTCAATGTGAAGAGCTATCGCTTTTCGACTTCATGGCCGCGCGTCCTGCCCGAAGGCACGGGAAAGGTGAACCAGAAGGGGCTTGACTACTACGGCCGCCTGGCCGATGCCTTGTTGGAAGCGGGAATTCGCCCCTTCTGCACCATCTATCACTGGGATCTGCCGCAGGCTCTCGAAGACAAAGGCGGCTGGCCCAATCGCGACCTGGCAAGCTATTATGCCGATTTCGCGGCTATTCTGGCCCGGAATCTCGGCGACAGAATCGCGGTTTGGGCACCCTTTAATATGCCCGAGTCCTTTACCCGCAGCGGTTATGGATTCGGCTGGGAGGCTCCTTTCAAATCGAACGTCGATCGGTTTCTCAAAGCCGCGCACACCGTCAATCTGGCGCAGGGCATGGCCTTCCGCGCCATCAAAGCGGCCTCCTCGAAAGCTACCGTGGGCAGCGCCTACGGCATGGGGCCGGCCTATCCCAAGACCGGGAGCGAAGCCGATCGCGCCGCCGCCGCGCGCCATCACAACTACCAGAATCTCTTCTACCTCGAACCGGCCTTCCATGGCACTTATCCCAAGGCATTTGTCGGCGAGGTTCCCTATGACGCCATGGGATTCAAGCCCGGCGACGAGAAGATCATGAAGGTGCCGCTGGATTGGCTGGGCGTCCATTACTATGGACGCAACCTTGCCTCGGACTCAAGCAACGGAGCGCCGCCGGACGTATCGAGTCACGATCCGTATGCGCAAATCCGCCTCGAGGGGCAGATATGGCCGCATGGTCTCTATGACATGATGATGCAGCTTTCGCGCGACTATAACCATCCCATCATCGAAATCACCGAGACCGGCCTCATCAATAAGGACGCTCCTGGCGCGGATGGCCGCGTCGCCGACCAGCGCCGCATCGAGTTTTTCAGCCAGCATCTGGCTGAGCTGGCGCGAGCCATGAAGGATGGCGCCCGAGTGCGCGCCTATCACGCCTGGAGCCTGCTGGATAACTTCGAGTGGATGGACGGCTACACGAAGCAGTATGGACTGACGTATGTGGACTTCGCCACCCAGAAGCGCACCATCAAGGACTCGGGCTATTGGTATGGGCGGGTCGCCGCCGCGGGCCGGCTGGATGTGTAGCAGCGTACAGACTGCCGAGTCGGCGGAACGGAGGCCTTCGCGCCGATTGAGGGCCGCGCAAAGGAGCCGGATTCATGGGTAACCTCTGGAATGACATTATGCGTTCGCTGCGCATGTCTCTCAAGAACCCCGGCTTTACGGTTGCGATGGACACCGCGAACCAGGCCCCGATCCGCGCCGATCTGGAGTGCGGAAAAACCGGCTGGCAGCGCATCCATCCGTGCTGCCACATATTGCTTTACTGGACTCGGGCATGCGAATACGGTATCAATATGACAAACTCCGTCAGCAGTTCCCTCATCGGATTCGCACGAAGGGTGTGCCAACAGTCCGTTCCGCACCGGTTGAGCTTTCTGGCGATGGGCCTCTGTCTATTGCCGGCGGTTCGCACTTCCTCGGGCGCCGAACCGGTCCAGATTCCGCTTACTGCCGGCCATTGGACGACCACGGGAAGTGTGGAGTTTGTGCAACACAAGGGCTTCGACTCAATCGAACTGAAGAATGGAGCTGAGGCCGTCCTTCACGATCTTGTCTTCGGCAATGGCACTCTTGAATTCGACGTCGAGTCTACAGCGAGTCTGGGCGCGGGGATCGGATTCCGGCGCCGGGACAAGGATACCTTTGAAGACTTCTATCTGCGACCCTACGCTAAGTGTCCCGAAGCCGGGGACTGCATCCAATACGCGCCACAGACGCACGGCGTGCTGCTTTGGGATCTCTTCCCGCGGTACCAGACAACGGCGCCCGTGAAGGAGGGCGACTGGAACCATGTGAAGCTGGTCGTCTCCGGACAGCGGATGGACGTTCATATCAATGGCTCTGAATCGCCAACAATGCGGGTTGGCAGGCTCGAAGGCGATGCCTCGAGTGGCGGAATTGTGCTGCAAGGGCCGGGATTCTTCGCCCATCTGACGGTCGCTGCCGATAAGGTGGGGGGGCTTTCGGCCGAGCCGGAGGAAGACGCTACGTCGAACGACCGGCGTTATGTGCGGAATTGGCGCGTGTCGCCGTATTCCACGCTCGCGGCCGGCCAGGACGTAACAGCCTCGGATTTGCCCGCGCCCACTGATCGGTGGCAACCGCTGGCAGCAGAACGCGCAGGGCTGGTCAATATCAGCCGCGTCTACGGTCATCCTATTCTTCCATCCCAATACGACCGTGCCTTGGTCTGGATCGAGACCACCATCGTGTCCAGCAAGAGCCAGAGCAAGAAGGTCGACTTCGGCTGGGCGCGCGAGGCTTGGATCTTCGTGAACGGCAAGCTGGTCTATGCGGACAAGAACTTGTATTGGGACAAGACCAGGAGCAAGCCTCCCGATGGCCGATGCTCGCTCGAGAACGGTTCCTTTCTCTTGCCGCTCCAGGCGGGCGACAATCGGGTCGTTGTCGCCCTGGCCAGTAACTTCTACGGCTGGGCGTTCGTCTTCCGTCTCAATGACGAAGAGGGGATTCGACAAGTCCAACAAGAGAGAAAGTAATGCCGAACGTGCATTTGAGTCATGTCGGTTCAATCCGTGGAACCCCTTGCCGCAGGACGCAACGCAATCCACTCACGGCGGTAGTGATCATTCTTGCTACTGGCCTGCCGGTTGCACCGTCTTTCGCGGCCAGCCCGAATGGAATGACCGGGAAAGCGGCTCCCGCGCCGCTGGCTCCCGGAGCCTACTTCGGATTGAAGTTACCCGGGGATACGCCGGAACTCTTTGCTCCCGGCATCATCGACATTCCATGTCGTTCCGTCGGCCACATTGCCTTTTCACCCGATGGCACCGAATGTTATTTCACGGTATTCGATGGTGCTTACGGCAACAGCAGAATCCTCTTTACCCGGTATGAGAACGGCGCATGGACGCCCCAGGCTCCGGTGACTTTTGCGGATGGCCGGCAAGAGGGCGAGCCGTTGTTCTCACGAGACGGCAACCGTTTGTATTTTACCGTTAACACCGCGGACCCACGATTCGACGCCAATGGGATTCACACCGGCTCGCACTTCTCGATGGTGAGGCGCGCATCGCGGGAACGGGAATGGAGCGATGCGCGGCTTCTACCCGCGCCGTTCAACTCGCTCAAGGATGAATTGAATCTGGCGCAAACCGCCGATGGAACCTTCTACTTCGCCTCCAATCGCGATGGCGGATTTGGCGGCCTCGATGTTTATCGGGCGGTCTCCAAGCCCGGCCTGCCCGTACATGTGGAAGACCTGGGTAAGCCGGTCAACTCTGAACCCGACGATGGCGATCCCGGCATCTCGCCCGATGGCAAGACGCTGGTCTTCTACTCCTTGCGCAATAGCCCGGGCGTGACGAACAGGTCGTCGGATCTCTTCATTTGTTTCGATAACGGACACGGCGGCTGGACCACGCCGGTTGCCGTGGGAGAGGGATTCAATACTCCCGGCGACGAGTACGCGGCTACTTTCTCGCAGGATGGCCGAGTACGCTTCTTCGCGCGTTTCGATCGCAAGCATGGCGAAGTTTACTGGGTTTCCACCACCGCGTTGGAGCGCTTTCGGAAGCTTTCCCATTGATTACGTGCTTTGAGACCGGACTAACGCCATGATCGGACCAAAAGACGGGGAAGGCAGTTACAGGACTGGACCCACTGAAGCCTGGGTGCCGCCTCGCCGGCCGCAACGAGATTTGTTCGTATTGGTAGCGATGAATCATGCTGCCGGTCTGCCGGTTACACCGCGTTTTTCGGCCGGTCCGGCCCGAAAAACCAAGACCGCTCTTCCTGCGCCGCAGGCCCCTGGAGCTTACTTCGGATTGAGGCCGCCGGGCAAGACGCCCGGGATATTCGCGCCCGGAATCGTTTCGCAGGCCAGCCGCCTTGTAAATAACACCGCCTATTGTTCCGACCGCAGCGAATGTGTTTCCACGGTTAGGGCCCCCAATTATTCCAGCGCCGGGATGTTTTGTACGAAGCGTGTTGGCGGCGCCTGGACACCCCAGGTGGAAGGGCCGTTCCTGGAGCGATACACGAGATGAGCGGACGCTTGAATGGCGTGGAACGGCTGACCAAAACCTGGGTAGGCCGCAGTGTGCTCGCGGCCATCTTCTGGACGTTGCTCAGCTTGATCTTCTCGCTGCCCGGCCTTTCGAGAGGCGAAGGGCTCATGTCTATGCGTGGGCCGTTCGCGTGGTGGTGGTCATGGGGTCTGCTTACGCCGTTCATTCTCGAGGTCGACCGCCGTCTGCCATTTTCCGCCAAACAACTTGCCCGGCGCATCGTTGCGCTTCTTCTCGGCAGCCTGATCTTCACGGTGGCCTACCGCTATGTGAATGCCGCGGTCCGCGCCGCCGTGGGAATTGAATCGTGGAATGCCCTGCGAATCTCCCGGATATTTGCGCCCTACCACTTCGACCACGCTTTGTGGAACTGGCTCGTCTATTGGGTGATCGTGGGCGCCATTCAGGCATACCGGTACTATGAACGCTATCTGTCGAGCGAACTGCGGCTGGAGCGGATGGAGAGAAACTTCACCGAAGCTCGGCTGAATGCTCTGCGCATGCAACCGGATCCGCACTTTCTGTTCAATGCGCTGAACAGCATCTCCTCGCAGGTGGAGCGCGATCCCAAGCTGACGCGCAGAATGATCGAGCAGCTTGGCGATCTGCTGCGCATGCCGCTTGAATCCAAGGATCGGCAGGAGGTTCCTCTGGCCAGGGAGATGGAGTCTCTGGCTCCTTATCTGGCGATTCAGAGAATTCGCTTCGGTGAGAAGCTCAAGATCGAGATACGGATTGCGCCGGAGGTCCGGTATGCAACGGTGCCCTCGCTCTTCCTGCAACCGCTGGTCGAGAATGCCATCCGGCACGGGATTTCGCCTTGGGCCGGGGGCGGGAGCGTGGTGGTGTCGGCGCGAAAGGTGGACAATCGGGTGGAAATCCGCGTGCAGGATGACGGCGTGGGGTTACCGCTGGGATGGACGCTGGAGTCTTCGGCGGGATTTGGATTGTCTGTGACACAGGAAAGAATCAAGAGCTTTTACCCGAATGGAGAAAGCGGTTTTTCCGTTCGGCCGCGCGAGAATGCCGGTACTGAAGTGGCGATTCTTTTGCCGCTGCGTGTGCCTGAAGGAGGCGCCGATGACCGCGAATGATCCCATTCGTGTGCTGATCGTGGACGGTGAAGCGCCGGCCCGGCAGCGGCTGGCGGACCTGTTGCAAAAGGATCCCCAGGTAGCCGAGATTCTCGAGGCTGACGATGGAATCTCCGCCGCCGAGGCGATTCAAAATCGGCGGCCGGAGTTGGTTTTTCTCGATGCGCAGATGCCGGAGCTGGACGGGCTGACAGTGATCGATGCCGTTGGCGCCGCCCAGATGCCGCTGACCATCTTTGTCGCCGCGTCTGACCGGCACGCCACCCGGGCCTTTGAGGCCGATGCACCCGGCTCTCTGCTGAAGCCTTTCAGCGATGAGCGATTCGAAGCTGCCTTGGATCGCGCCAAGGCAAAACTGCGCGAGCGCCGCACCGGTGAACTCGGCCAGCGGATGATGGAACTGCTTGCGGCCGAAGCGCAAGCCCAGAGATCGTGAACACTGAGAGCATTCTGCAACTGCGGCCGGTCTCGCACGGCGAATTCGACGTGGTGCTGAAGAACGGCGCGCGAACCCGCGTGAGCCGGAGCTGCCGGGCGCAGTTGGAAAATCGGCTGGGGCAGCCGCTTTGACAAGGGGAAGTCAAATGAAAGTTCCGTCCGTGAGTATTGGAATCCTGACAGCGTTGCTGCTGAGCATGAGTTTACCGGCGCAACAAGGCAGGGCTGCGCCACCGCCTCTTGATGTGACCTACATCGCCAACGCGGGCTTCCTGATCCGCGCCGCCGGGAAGAAGGTGCTGATCGATGCCCCCATAGTCGGTGCCGATGTCGCGCCGCCGCCCGAGACCCTCGATGCGATCACCTTAGCCCGGGCACCATTCGACAACGTCGATCTGATCCTGATCACGCACCGGCATTCCGACCATTTCGATCCGGCGAGTCTGATCGCCTGCTTGCGGAGTAATCCCAAGGCTCAACTGGTCGCACACGCACAGGCCGTCGACCTCATGCGATCGATCGGCGGTTTCGCGAGTATCGAGAGTCGGATCCACGAAATCAAATTGGAACCTGGCGCGCGCGAACGGGTCAGCCGCAACGGGATTACCGTAGACGTGCTTTGCCTGAACCATATGCACTCACTGCAGGTGAGGAATTTGGCGTTTGCCGTCGAATTGGGAGGCGTGCGTTTTCTCCACATGGGCGATTCGCTCATCGATGAGAGTGAGGCTCACTTGAACGGTTATCCCTTTGAGCAGGCGCCCATCGATATTCTCTTCGTTAATCGAATCGACCGATCCGAGGCAACGCTGCACTTCATCGCGGAGAAGATCAAGCCCAGCCAGATCGTGGCCATGCATGTATCGCCGGAGGAGTTGGCGGAAGAGTCGAAAGAACCGACGATCCGCGCAGCCTACCCCCGCGCCGTCGTCTTCAAGCAAAGCATGGAGCGGCGAGTCCTTCCGATTGAAGTCGACTTCCATAACCTAACGGGTGAGTACTTTGGGCTGACGCCGCCCGGCGCAACGCCGCAGGTCTTCGCGCGTGGGATCGTGTCGACCGATGACATCGAGCACAGCGCACCAGCCTTCTCTGCCGCTGGCAACGAGGTGTTCTGGTTCGTGAACCGGCCGCCGGGGCCGGATAACGAAAAGTGGTGGAGTTGGGACATGACCATGCGGCGAGTTGGAGACAAATGGACGGCGCCAGCGGTCTCGGCGTATCGCGGCGTGCCGTTTCTTTCCAACGACGGAAGACGGCTCTATTTCGATTTTTCGGGGCCGTCCCCCGATGGCAAACCCGAAGGCCCCTACTTCGTTGAGAGGCAGGGCAATCGGTGGACCGAGCAGAAGAGCATCGGCCTGGTCGCTCGCTTTCCTGAATTGCGGTTTGCCTACGTTCCCTCGTTCACGCGCAACGGAACGGTCTACTTTTCCGGCTTCGCTGTGGAACCGAAGCTCAACTCCGGCATCTATCGGGCGGAACTCGTAAACGGCGAATACGCCAAACCTGAATTGCTCCCTCGAAACATCAACCTGCCTCCCTTCCTGAACGGCACGCCGTTCATCGCACCCGACGAGAGCTTTCTGCTGTTCTCGTCGAATCGCCGCGACCCGGACCACGACGACGGCGACCTTTACATCAGCCGCCGTCTGGCGGATGGGAGTTGGACCGATCCGGTTAGCTTGGGCGAACCGGTCAACTCGGACATGCAGGAGCGCTTTCCGATGGTTTCGCCGGACGGCAAATACCTGTTCTTCACGCTATGGGTACGGAACAACGATCACGACGTCTATTGGGTAGACGCGGCGACAATCCTGGCGCTACGTCCCATCACAACTCTTTCACCGGAGAAACAGAAATGAAGGCAACGCCCGCAGTTATCTCTGCCCTGATCGTGCTGCTGGGGACCAGCCTGCGGGCGGGCGAAAGCCACGACGCGGCGGCGGCCGGCGATTTGGCCGGGGTTCGCGCGCTGCTCGAAGCTGACCCGACGTTATTGGAGTCGAAAGGAAGCAATGGCTATACGCCGCTCCATAGAGCGTGCCTTGCCAAGCAGGTGGCGGTCGCGAAGTTACTCCTCGACAAAGGCGCGAACGTCAACGCCAGGGACGATTATCAGTTCACGCCGCTGCACCGTGCGAGCGGTGTTCCGGAGCAGGATTTGGTTCTCCTTCAAAGCCTGATCGACAAGGGATCTGACGTCAACGCGCAAGGGTACAACGGTCTCACACCCCTCCACTGGGCTGCATTCAAAGGCGGCTTCAGAGTGGCCAAGCTCCTGCTCGATCATGGCGCCGATGTTAACGCCCACGACAAATTCAGCGGCCCTATCGGACCGGCGAGCATCAGCGGCACTGTTCTACAGGTGGCCATCAATCTCGGTCCAAATGAGGGGATGGCGAAGTTGCTCGTCGAAAACGGCGCGAAACTTGACGAGAGAGATCCCGACGGCAACACCGAACTTCATCTCGCGGCTATGAAGGGTTACGCCGATCTGGCGCGGCTTCTGGCCGGGCACGGCGCCGACGTCAACGCCGTGAACAAACACAACCGCACGGCGCTCTATTATGCTGCCGAACACGGCTATCGCCGCACGGCCGACGCATTGATCGCTGTGGGAGCGGAGAAGAGCGCCATCGTCGAGACAAACTACGGGAAGGCGCCGCAACTCACCGCGGCACTCAAGGAAGGCGAAGCCTATCTCTGGAAAACGGGTTTCCTCGGGTACACCGTGAAGACGAAGGGGCACCTGCTGGTCTTCAATCCGGAAGGTATCGACGAATCGTTGGAGGCGGGCTTGGCCAACGGACACCTCAATCCGAATGAACTGGCAGGTCTGAAAATCACCGTGCTGATTACCGAACCGGAGAGAAGGCAACATGGGACGGAGACTGTCGAGCTGGCGAAACGAATACCGGGCATCGACTTCGTGTTCAGTTACAGGCCGGCCGCCGGCAACCTGAACACCTCGTCCTATCGTCTGGCCGCTCCCAACGAGAGTTTTTCCGCGGGCGGAGTCCAGGTGCATACGATTCCGGCCCTGTGTGGCGGTATGGGTTATCTCGTCGAAGCCGACGGTGTAAAGGTCTTTCATGCCGGGCTTCACGTGAGCGACAACCATGCCTCAAACGTGGCTGAGTACCGTAAAGAGATCGACTTCCTGAAGCCGTTCGGGCCCATCGATGTCGCCATCTTGTCCGCTCACAGTCATCACCCTCAGATTGGACCTGCCTATGAACCGTACCTTTACTTGATCGACCAGCTCTCGCCGAAAGCCGTCTACCTGCTAGGGGCCAATAATTCCGAACAATACACAAAGTGCGTCGAAGTGTTGCGAGCGCGAAACGTCCCGGTGATTTATCCGGAGGGCGGATGGGCGATGGGCGATCGGTTTCATTACCTTCGGGACCGAGCCTCGACTACGCCGCTGCCTGGTGCGGCGAGCGGACGGCCGTCGTATTTGGAGGAGCGCGCTCGCTTTCGTACGAACCTGATCCGCCGCGGCCGGGCTCCTGGCTCGCAGGATCTGCCAACCCCGCCGGCCGGAATCGAGACGATTACCTATGCGTCCGGAGATCTGAACCTCCACGCCTGGCTCAGCGTGCCCGAAGCCTCCCGGGTGAGGCCCGCTCCCGCACTCGTATTCTTTCATGGCGGCTCCGAGCTGAGCGCGTTCTTCGTCGAGCAGGCGCAAGCGTTCCGCGACGCCGGGTTCGTCGTCCTATTCCCGATGCTTCGCGGAGAGAATGGAAATCCTGGCGTATGGGAATCGCTGATGGGCGAAATCGACGATGCGGCAGCGGCGGTTCGCTGGATCGCCGCGCAGCCGTTCGTGGATCCTTCGCGGATCTACACCTACGGACATAGCACGGGCGCCGCCGTGTCCCTGTTGGTCTCGTTGCGCGACGATACGCCGGTTCGGCTGGGCGGCAGTTCGGCCGGGTTGTACACCGCCGACGCTCTGAAAGGATGGGCCAACGCGCCCTTCGACGTTAGTGACGAACGGGAGCGCCGGATGCGCACCCCGATCGAGTTCATCCAAACGATGGGTCAGCGCCATGTGACGTTTGCAGGACGCGATGAATACCCGGCGGAGCGCGTGGCCGAATTCCGGCGTCTTGCCGCGGGATCGAAGCTCGAAATCCGGGAAGTAGACGGCGATCACATGGGATGTCTCCAACCGGCGCTGGCGCAGTTCTCTCAGGTCGTCATGAGCGACGTAACGAAGAAACAGACCGGCGGGTGCGTGCATTGCCGGAAGAGCACGCCCGCGCCGAGACATATTGCCAAGTGAACCCACATGATCCAAACCGCACCTGACACCACCGCCGTTCCTCAAGCCGGCACTCGCATTCAGCGCAAGTATGCCGTCCCGGCCGCCGTCCTCCTGCTACTTCTTGTCATGATTGGCGAGGTCGCGTTGTCGACACGCCAGCAATCGCCCAGTTGGGACGAGGGCGATCACATTTACTCGGGGTACATGAACTGGAAGAACGGGGAGTACGCATTGAACCCGGAGCATCCGCCCCTGGTCAAGCTGGTTGCGACTCTGCCGCTGCTTCCGCTCGATCTGAAGACCGCGCCCCGCCAGAACCGCTACTTCAAAACGGAAGCCTACTACGGCGGCCGTGAGCTGCTTTTCCGCAACGATCCGAAATACGGCGGGAAGCACGGCGCGGACGAATTGCTTTTCCGGGTCCACATGGCGGCCATGGTCTTCGGACTTGTGCTGGCGGTTCTGATGTTTTTCGCGGGCAAGGAGATGTTCGGCGTCACCGCCGGGCTTATCGGAATGGCGCTGTTTGTCTTCGATCCCTCCTTTCTGGCCCACGCGCCCTTTGTCACCACCGACGTGGGCGCCGCCTGCGGTTTCTTCGCCACAGTCTACATGTTCTATCGCTATGCCCAACGATTGAGTTGGCAGCGTGCCGCTATCTGCGGCCTGGTGGTAGGGTTGGCGCTCACCGCGAAGCATTCGGCGGTAGCCCTGGGGCCTATCCTCGTGCTGCTCGCGCTGGCGGAGGTTGGCTGCCGCTGGAGAACGGCACGCCGGTTTCCCGGATGCGACCTGCTGCGAATGGCTCTCGGATTCTGCATCATTGGCGCAGTGGCGCTGACGGTTTTGTGGGGCGTGTACGGATTCCGCTTCACGATGCACGCGCCGGGAGTGTTCCTGCCGCCATTGGCCGACGGGGTCCGGCCGCTTTCCGCACCGATGCGGAACTTCATCCTATTCTGCTCGCAGTATCATCTCCTGCCGCAGAGCTATCTTTTCGGCCTGGCGGATGTGCAGAGCGTTGGCGAGAGCTGGCCGACTTTCATCTTGGGCAAGATCTACTCGCACGGCCAGTGGTTTTTCTTTCCGCTGGTTTTCTCGGCGAAGTGGACCCTGGGTACGCTGGCGCTGATCGCACTGGCAGTCGGAACCTACGTCGCGGGCAAGGTGCGCCGCTTGAGGGAAGTCCTGCTCCTCGCCATACCTGCCGCGTTCTACCTGGCAGTGGCGATGCGCAGCCCGCTGAACATGGGGATCCGTCACGTGTTGCCGATGGTCCCGTTTGTGTTCGTGCTGATTGCCGCGGCGGCGGCGCAACTGGCGCGCATGCACAAGGCATGGGCGTGGGCGGTGGTAGCGCTGTTGGCACTGCATGGCGTGGATTCGCTGCGTGCCTTCCCGCACTATCTGCCTTACGCAAACGCACTGTGGGGCGGACCGGAGAACTCCCACCGGTATTTCTCCGACTGCATGGTGGACTGGGGCGAGCAGTTGAAGTGGACCAAAGAATGGGTGGACCGCCGACAGGTGAAGCAGTGCTCGTTCGCCTATTTCGCCGCGCCCTTCCTGCTGCCGAGCGATTACGGGATTCCGTGCCAGTTGCTGCCCACCTTCGACATGCAGTCCGAGAGGGAGATCGCGGTGCCGCCGGTGGTGCCTGGCCCAGTGCTGGTCAGTGTGGGCGATCTCAGCGGGTATGAGTTCGGCACCTGGGTGCGGAATCCCTATCGGCGTTTGGCCCGGCGCAAGCCTGACGAGATCATTGCGCACAGCATCGCGGTGTTCTACGGTGACCAGGCTCTACCGGAGGTTGCGGCGCTGGCCCATATCAGCCGGGCCGGTAACCTCCGCAGACGAGATCCACAGGGTGCCGTGCGGGAGGCGAGAGAGGCCGTGGCGCTCGACCCGAGCGGCTTCGATGCCAACCGCGCACTGGGGAACGCGCTCGCCGCCACCGGCGACCTCGACGGAGCGAGGGCGGCCTTCACCGTCGCACTGGAGCGGACGGCGGAGATGGAGCCCGGCGCAAAGGCTCATTGGAAACCGATTGTGGAGCGCCGTCTGGCGGAGTTAGTCAAAGGCCGGTGAGGGAGCAATCTTGAGAACAACTGCCACAATCTGCACAGCGCTACGTTCCACGGGCAAGCTTCCAAAGGAAAGCCCAAGATGAAGACGACACCTGCAATCATCGTGACCCTTATCGTGTTGCTGGCGGCCAACCTCCCGGCACAGGAAAACACAAACGCCAATCCCGGCCGCCGCGCATTTCAGCGGGATCTGCTGCGGGAACTGGTGGAAATCGACAGCACGGCGGCCTTCGGCTCTACGAAGGCTGCCGAGGCGATGGCGGCGCGTCTGCGAACCGCGGGGTTCGCCGAGTCCGACATGGTCCTCGCCGGCCCGAGCCCGAACAAGCAGAACCTGGTGGTGCGGTTGCGCGGGAAGGGGAGCGGCAAGGCGATCCTGCTGATCGCCCATCTGGACGTGGTCGATGCGCCGAAGGAAGGTTGGGCGGCCGGGCTGGACCCGTTCCGGCTGACCGAACGCGACGGGTTCTTCTATGGACGCGGCGTGCTTGACATGAAGAACGGCGTGGCGGCGCTGGTCGATACATTGATCCGGCTGCGCGGCGAGGGCTTCGTGTCCGGCCCCGATATCATCGTCGCCCTTACGGCGGACGAGGAAGGCGGAAACGCCAACGGGGTCAACTGGCTGGCGATTAATCATCGGGATTGGGTCGACGCGGCGTACTGTCTGAACCTGGACGCCGGCGGCGGACAGACGGAGAAGGGCCGCCGGCTGCGCATGACGGTGCAGACCAGCGAGAAGAACAACGTGAGCTTCCGCATACAGACCAAGAGCGAAGGCGGCCATAGTTCGCTGCCGGTCAAGGAGAACGCCATTTACCAGTTGGCCAACGGATTGGCGCGACTCTCGGAGCACGACCTTCCGTTCCGCTTCAACGAATCGACGCGCACTTACTTCGAGCGCATGGCGGCGGTCGAGACCGGTCCGGCGGCAGCCGACATGAGGGCGGCGGCGAAGGATCCGCCCGACCTGGCGGCAGCGGCGCGGGTGGCCGCCGGATCGCCGTATTTCAACGCGATCCTGCGCACCACTTGCGTGGCCACACGGATTGAGGGAGGACACGCCAACAACGCGTTGCCGCAGACGGCTTCGGCGACGATTAACTGCCGCTTGTTTCCTGGCGATACGGTCGAGTTCGTTCACGATTACCTGGCGGAGACGCTGGGCGATCCCGGAATCGCCGTAACCACGCTGGCCGCCGGGCGTCCGGCTCCGGCGTCGGCCCTGTTGCCGGAAGTGATGGGAGCGGTGGAAAAGCTGACGCAAGAGATGTGGCCGGGGATGCCCGTCTTCCCCGTGATGGACCCATGGGCCAGCGACTCGATCCACTTGCGCCGGGCCGGGTTAACGACCTTCGGAGTGAACGGCACGTTCGGCGAACTGGATTTCGGCAATGCCCATGGCGCCAACGAACGTTTCTCCGTGGATTCGTACTACGAGAGCATCGAGTTTCTCTACCGGCTGGTGAAGGTGCTGACCCAATGATCCATCCAATTAGAAACGCGCGGTTCCTGCGGCTTATTCTGGCATCGCTTCCGGTGCTGGCATTCGCGCAGATAACGCCCGCGGTCACAGTGACAGACCGCGACGAGCGGCGCGTGGCACTGGCCGTGCAGAGCGAAGACCACACTTACCCCGGCGAATACAAAGTGGATGTGTATCTACCCGTGGGTTATGCGACGGAGACGGACCGATATCGCGTGCTCTATCTCTTCGACGGTAACGACGTACATAAGGAGCACGACGACTTAGTGAGCGACGGCCTGGTCTCTCCCGCCATTCTGGTGGCGATTCAGAACAGAAGCGCACGGGCGCGGTTTTTCGATCTGACGCCGTCGCCCGATCGAAACTATCAGGCACCCACCGGCGGCCTGGAAGCGTTTGGCAAGCTGATCATGGGGCGGATCAAGCCCTACATCGACGCCAACTTCCGCACGCTACCCGACGCGGCGCACACGGGAGTGGCGGGCAACTCGCTGGGCGGCTTGGCGGCCTGTTACCTGGGTTACACGCAGCCCCAAGTGTTCGGCATGGCGGCGTGTATGGAGCCGTCGCTGTGGTGGAACAACGACGAGTTGCTCAAGCGAATGCAGCACGATCCGGCGGTAAAGACGGGGACGCGATTCTGGATCATGGGCGCCGACCGGGACGACATGCACATGTGGCAAAACGCCAAGCGAGGCGCCATGGCCCTGGTGCAGCGTGGCTGGAAGGAAGGCGAGGACGTGGCGTTTCTGCAGGTCCACAACCTGCCGCACGGGTGGGAGTCCGCGAAGACGCAACTGCGCGACATGCTGCATTTCCTGCTGCGCAAAGCCCCGCCGCGGCTGCTGCGCGCAGAACTGACTAACTGCCATGGGCCGCAGCACCAGGCGATCCGGCTGCGCGAAACCGGCGAATCGGCCAATGTGTATCTCGACCTGACTTACGCGTACGGGTTGCGCGCTACCGCCATCGCACCAACGCTGCATGTCGAGGATCCCAAGGTCGCCACCCTCGCGGACCCCGTGTTGGGGCAACTCTACCCGGCGGGGAAGGGTTGGACCACGGTTTCGACCGCGTGGGGCGGGCTCGGCGCGAGCATCGAGGTGCAGGGCTTTCGGCTCGACGGATACGAAAGGGTGCCGATTGCCGAGGCGCGCGGGAAGGTGGTGGTGGATGGCGACCTCGGCGAATGGGGCGATCTGCCGTATGAGAAGAAAGACGGCGCGGGCGGCAGTGCGGGCTTCCGCTTCGGCGTGACTTATGACAAGGATTACCTGTACATCGCGTGCCGCGTGAAGGACGACATATGGATCGCCCGCCCGGGATTGGGCGACCCGATCGACCAGGACGGGCTGCAGATCCGCCTCGACGCGCGGCCCGATCCGATTCGCGCTCTGGGCCGGGGGCAGGAGGCATGGCGCGATTTCCTCAGCGTGGAGATGGCGCCCGGGGAGACGGCGGAATCGACCAAACTCCGCCGCAGAAACGGCGATGGCTTCACGCTGCCGCAAGGCCTGAAGGCCGCCATGGTGCGCACTCCGAACGGCTATGCCGCGGAGGTGGCGATACCGGCCATTGCGCTCGACCAGGCACAGGGCGGCCCGTGGAAAGAATTCCGCCTCAACATCTGCCAGTACGACGCGCACGACGCGGGCGGCGCCGTGCGGCGGATCTGCTGGCAGCCGGATTGGGATGGGGGCGAGAATACGATCGCGTCGGGGACGTTCTCGAAGGCGGCGAGTTCGGAGCCGGGGATCGGAGCGAGACCATAAGCGGGCAGCGCCGGCAGCGGGGCTGGTGCGGGCGTTCGACGACGGCAGTTGCTTCCGCCCAGGCGGCATACCTGACACGCGGCAAGCGGAGGTTCGGGAACAGGGCGAAGGGCTGGGGACGGGCTGGCCGCGGGTAGCGGCGGATGGGTTCGTTGCGGGGGCGGAGTAAGTGGCCGATGGGTCTTGCGTTTGGGATGGGGAAATGGGTTCGTTTGGTAAGTTTCCGGTAGGTTGGTCGTCAGTGGTGGGGATAAGTTGGGTGGGCAAATTCGGGCGGAGGGCTTTGAGGCGCTCGAAATCCTCGAGGGCGCGGCGGTACTGGCGCTCGGCCTGGGCCTGGTAGCGGAGGAAGAGGGTCCAGCCATTGGACTGGCGGGCGAGGCGGAGGAAACCTTCACCGAGTAAGTAGTTGCGGTTCTGGGCGCGGGCGATTTCGATGTCGCCATCGCCTTCGAGTTGGGCGTTCATGGGGAGGGATGGGTGGTCGTTGGAGTCGAGGGTTTCATTGAGGCAAGTGGTGAAGAGGCCGGACTCGAGGCGGGCGGCGCGGAGGATGGACTGCTGGGCGATGGCCATGCGCTGGAGGGCAAGGAGCTCCTGGGAGTTGGCTGGCTGGTAGACGGTGACGATATCGGCGGTGAGGTGTTCGACTTCGTGGAGGTCCTCGAGGCGAACGACGGCGAAGGCGGAGGCGGTGAAGCCGTGCTTGACGGAGTTGCGGGCGGAGCGGGCCTTGCCCTCGGGGGTACGTGGGCCGGTTGAGGCGGCGGCGTTGGCACGGTTGGCGGCGAGGCGCTTGGGGGAGGCGGGTTTGGGAGTGCGTGGTTTCGACATGGTGGTTCCGATTTGAGATGTAGCACGGGTGGGGGGTGGAGTCCGAAATTGCGGCGCGGAAGTGATTGAGGGGATGGGAGATATTTCGGTGGGATTGGTGTGAATGAGAGAGGTTTGCTCGGTTCCGCGGCGCCGGGAATCCGGAGAGCGAGATGGAGCTGAACGCCGCGGAATCGAGTAAACCGTGCGGTGAACTAAACCGCAGTGCGAGGCCGGGGTTTTAATGGGTTTTGTTTGGCGCTGGGGTGGAAACTGGGGGCTTCCGCAAGGATCGGGAAGCGGCTTTGGACGGGCGTGGTGGGGTGCGGTGATGACCGCCGAGTAGCGATAGCGTGCGGATCGGGCGCTGGGCGGGGGGATGGGAGCCTGGGGACGGGTCTGGGGGTGGCTTCTGGCGGCGGTAGGACGGACGGAGAGTGTGCCATGCCAGGAAGACAGGGCGGCCGTGATCGCGGACCTCGGCGGGTGCGCCTCATGAGCTGTCCTGACGCAGCGGAGTCGAGCCGTGGCCGGGAAGGACGAGGATGCGCGAGAGGATTCCGATCCCGCAGTGCGGGCAAAGCCGGGGATTGTGGCCGGCGATTGCCGCATAGAAGTCGCGGACCTCGGCGGGACGCGGCAGCAGGCCGGAGTAGGGAGTAGCCAGCAACTGCCGGCATAGATCCAGCCTGCCGGCGCGGTGGCAGTTGGCCAGGAAGCCGTAGTATCGGATGCGTTGCAGGCCGGATGGCAAAGCGTGTTGTAGGAAGCGGCGGATGAACTCCTCGGCGGAGACGGTCATCACCTTCTGCTGCTGCCGCGCGTCCCGGTAGTCTTTCCACTGAAAGGAGACCTGGCCGTGTTCCAGCGCCAACAGGCGGCGGTTGGAAATGGCCACGCGATGGGTGTAGCGGCCGAGATACTCCAGCACGTGTCGTGGTCCGCCAAAGGGGGCCTTGGCATAAACCACCCATTCCATTTTCTTGAGAGGAGCCAGGAAGCGGGCGAAAGCGGCGGGGTCGCGTAGCGTTTCCAGGCTGCCGAAGAATTGCAGTTTGCCCCCGGCGTAAGCCCTCTGTAGGGCTTCCAGCAATAAGCGGCGGAAAAGGCGGCTGAGGACCTTCACCGGCAGAAGGAATTTGCGGCGGGCGGCGATCCATCGTTCCCCATCGGGGGATAATCCGCCGCCGGGGACTACGCAGTGCAGGTGCGGATGAAAATGCAGGTTCTGACCCCAGCTATGCAGCACCGCGAAGAAGCCGATTTCCACGCCCAGACGTTGGGGGTCGCCGGCGATGGTCAGCAGCGTCCGGGCGGTGGCGCGGAAGAGGATGTCATAGACGGCTTCCTTGTTGTAGAAGGCGATGTTGGCGACTGGTTCGGGGACCGTAAAGACCACATGGAAGTACTCCACGGGCAAGAGTTCGGTCTTCCGGCTCTCCAGCCATTTGGCGCGTGCCGCTCCCTGGCATTTCGGGCAATGCCGGTTGCGGCAGGAGCGGTACTGAATGTGGGTGTGTTGGCAGTGGTCGCACCATTCGATGGAACCGCCCAACGCCGGGGTGCGGCAGGTCTCGATGGCCCGCATCAATCGATGCTGATGCAGGGGCAGTTTATGAGCCTGCCGGTAGGCGGGGCCGTATTGTCGAAAGATGCCGGCCAGTTCCAGGGCTGGCGGCGGCATGGCCGCTCAGCGGGAGGCCGTGCGTTTTGTCTTGGCTTGGGGCGGATGCCCGAGCCGGTCGAGCGGGCTGACGGCCATGGCGACGGCATTGGGAGAAACGGCCGCATAGAGCGCCGTGGTATCGATGCTGGAGTGGCCGAGCAGCGCCTGAATGACGCGCAGTTCGGTGCCGTTTTCCAGCATGTGGGTGGCGAAGCTGTGGCGCAGGGTGTGAACCGTGACGCGTTTGTCGAGGCCCGCCGCGCGCGCCGCTTCCCGGCAGGCGGTTTGCAGCGACTCGGTGTTCATGTGGCGGCCCTTGCGCCATCCGGGGAACAGCCAGTCCTCGGGCGAGGCATTCTGCCGCTGTCCGGCGGGATGCCAGGAACGCCACCAGCAGCGCAGCGCTTCCAGCAGGCGGGGGGAGAGCATGGCATAGCGGTCCTTCTTGCCTTTGCCCTGCCGTACGCGGATGAGCATGCGCCGGGAATCGACGTCGCCCACTTGCAGCGCCACGACCTCGGAGACGCGCAGGCCGGCTCCATAGGCGGTCATCAACGCGGCGCGATAGCGAATCGTGCAGACATGCTGGAAAAACTCAGAGACCTCGGTTGCGCTCAGGACTACCGGCAGTCTGTGTGGAACGCGGCATCGCGGCAGCGCGCCGTCCGGCCAGGGCGTTTCCAGAGTGACCTGGTAGAGGAATTTCGCGGCGGACACGAACTGATTGACGGCGTCCGGGGACAAACGGCGTTCGTTGACCAAGTACAATTGATATTCGCGGAGTTCTTCCAGGCTGAGGTGTTCGGGACTGGTCTGATAGAACCGGCCCAGCCCGGAAATGTGGTGGACGTAGTTTCTCTGGGTTTCGGGGCAGAGATTGCGTAACTGCATGTCTTCGAACATGCGGCGACGAAGCGGTGTCATGCGATGGCTCCTTGAGAAATGGATTTGGTCTATTGGGGAATAAACCTGAATCCAGTTTGTCAAGGAGCCTCGCGCCAAGCCAATGCCGGGTGGAAGCTTCTTGGCGCGCTTGGCGGCTTGGCGAGAGATCTTTTCCTAGCCCCCTACTCTTCGGGCCGCTGTGTCTCTTCGCCCGAATCACAGCCTCTACCCTGAACACATGTCTCGCGTGGTTTGAATACCGCGAAGCGGTTTAGTTCACTGAGAGAGGTTTGCTCGGTTCCGCGGGCAAAGCATGATTGGGCCGCTGATGAACGCGGATTAACGCGGATCAGCAGGAGATGACTGGCGACAAGGAGGGCAGTTGACACTCGGACCGGTCGCACGGTACGTCATGTCCCGTCGTTGCGCGCCGGGGATAGCCGGAAGCCTCTTGGGAGCTGCGGTGCTCCAGAATGGACCACCGGATTTGCCTGCTGGTGCCGGCGGAATTCGACGGGAGCTGTGCCAATTTGGCGCTTGCGGGGAACGCCTCACTCGCTTCCACTGCCTCTTTCCTGGGGGAGGACGAAGCTGGGATTCCAGAGGGAGCAGCGCCGCAGCGTTGTGACGTTGAAGAGGTCAGGGAGCGGGCGCCAACTTGCCGATCATGGGCCGATCATGGGCAATGAGCGGGCACCACGGAATGCGATCTATACTGAAGGTGACCAGGAAGCGAGTGCGCAATTTCGAAGATGCTAGCCTTCAATCCGAGCGAGTCAAAACCGGTTCCGGACGAGGAAGGTGGCAGCTCTGGGCAGGGCCTCTCCGAGTTCATACCCGGAGAGGTTCTCCCGCTCCGGAACCCGCAGACGGATATCCCCAGGATCGCAAAGGACGCACGGTTGCTGCGGTTGATCGAAGAGTCCATACGGCGCATCCCCACTCGTCACGAACTTAGCCTGGGTGACGCTCGCGCCATGGATGAACTCGCGCCGGAGAGCGTGCACCTGGTGGTGACGTCTCCGCCCTACTGGACCCTCAAGGAATACCGGGATTCGGAAGGGCAGATGGGACACATCGAGGACTACGAGGAATTCCTCGGGGAACTCGACCGCGTCTGGCGCCACTGCTTTCGAGCGCTGGTACACGGCGGCAGGCTGGTTTGCGTGGTTGGCGACGTCTGCCTGTCCCGCCGCAAGAACAACGGCAGGCACACGGTGGTGCCGCTCCACGCTTCGATTCAGGAACGATGCCGGCAGATTGGCTACGACAATTTGGCGCCCATCATCTGGCACAAGATCGCTAATGCCGTCCATGAGGTGGAAAACGGATCGAGTTTCTTCGGCAAACCGTACGAGCCGAATTCGGTCATCAAGAACGACATCGAGTTTATCCTCATGGAGCGCAAGCCCGGTGGATACCGCACCCCCGATGTTGCGACTCGGGTACTGAGCGTGATCTCCGCCGAGAATCACAAGAAGTGGTTTCAGCAGATCTGGGAGGGCGTGACGGGCGCTTCGACCCGCCATCACCCCGCGCCCTATCCCAACGAACTCGCCGAGCGCCTGATTCGGATGTTCAGTTTCGTCGGCGATACGGTGCTGGATCCGTTCCTGGGCACTGGCACCACGGCGATAGCGGCAGCTAAGACGGGCCGCAACAGCATCGGTTTCGAGATCGACGAGCATTACTTCGACATGGCGCACAAGCGCGTCGCGAACGAGACCTCGTCGCTTTTCAGCAAGACAACCGTGATCTCCCGCAAGGCAGAGGCGCCGAAGTGAGCCTCAATCCCAGGCTGAAGACGCGGCTGCGCGCCGCGGTAAGGCAGTTCTGGACCGCGCGGGAAGTACAGGCGCAGAAACAAGGGGCCGCATCTGGCGCCAAGGATGCGGGCGCCCGGTCGGCCGTAACGGGCGGCGCGCAGATGAACGGTTTCGTCGCGCTGGTTCGCGACCTTCTGTGCGAGAGCGGCCTCCCGAAACTGCACGTCCATTGCGGACAGTCCGTCGAGATCCCCGGGTGGTATCGCCCGGAGAAGAAGTGGGACTTGCTGGTCGTAGCGGACGGCCGGTTTCTGGCAGGGATCGAGTTCAAGTCGCAGGTGGGATCGTTCGGCAACAACTACAACAACCGCACTGAGGAATCGATCGGCAGCGCCGTCGATCTGTGGGCGGCGTATCGCGAGGGTGCGTTTCAGCCCTCGGCGAGGCCGTGGCTGGGGTACTTGATGCTGTTGGAAGAGGCCCCTGGTTCGGTCGCTCCGGTTCGCGCGCGAGAGCCGCACTTCAAGGTGTTTCCCGAGTTCAGGGATGCATCGTACGCCAAGCGATACGAGGTGCTGCTGACGAAGCTGGTTCGCGAGCGACTCTACGATGCCGCATGCTTCCTGATGTCGGACGCGCAGGGCGGCGTGCGCGGCGCTTACCGGGAACCCGCGCCCGAACTCAGCTTCGAGAACTTCGTCGGCTCGCTCGTTGCCAAGGCGATTGCGGTGGGGAAAGTGCGGGAGTGAGCCGGTTTCCCGGCGAGGCTCTCATGTAGGAGCGCCTGAACGGGTGTATGATCGCCTGATGGAATGGAAAACCGTGCTCCCACTACTCGTAACCGCGGCACTTACGATATCCGGGTGGTTCGTCGGACAGTGGATATCGACGCGGAAAGACCGTTCAAACAAGAAGAGGGATCTCAGGACGAAGTACCTGATCGACTGTTTCCGAGGACTCGAGTATGCTGGAAACCGCGACCTGGATGAGAGTGCCCGGCGGCAATTTGAAGCGACTATCGCGGACATCCAGTTGTTTGGCTCGACAGATCAGGCCGCCGCGGCGCGCCGCGAAGATTCGCGACACGGGACATACCGGTACGCGCTATACAAGCAAAGCAAAACCGCCACGCTGGAGCTGAACCTACGGCGCGGGCTCGACGTGCACCAGGACGCCGGCCACCCAATCGAGCGTCGTCAGAACGCGCTGCTGCACGCGGTGGGCGATCTCGTGGGATTGGCGGACGGTCATCTCGGGGTCCACTTCCAGGTGCAGGTCCACGTGGTAGCGCATGCCGGTTTTGCGGGCGAAACATTTCTCCACGCCGCGCACGCCGGCTTCGGCCAGAGCGGCGGCGCGGATCTCCTTCATCAGGCCGGGCGCGGGCATGGTGTCGATTAGCTGCATGGCGGTTTCGTAGGCCACGCGGAGGCCGGCGGAGATCACGATCAGGCCCACCACGAATCCGCCGTAGCGGTCGGCGTTGGGGAAACGGGCGGGGTTCGCGAGCGTCATCCCAACGGCGATGAGCGCGGCGATGGCCGATACCGTGTCCATGGCGTCGTTCCAGGCATCGGCGGTCAACGAAGCGCTGCGCAGCTTGCGGCCGTAATGAAACTTGGTCAGGGACAGACCGGTCTTGGCGAGCAGCGAGGCCACCAGCGGCCACACCACGAAGGATGCCAGCGCCTCGCCCGGATGGCCCACGCGCTCGATGGCGTGGAACGAGATGAGCGCGCCGCCGGCGGTGAGGATCAGGCCGATCAGCAGGCCCGTCAGAATTTCGATGCGGCCGTGGCCGTAGGGATGGTCGTCATCGGGCGGCCGGGCCGCCAACGTCAGGGCGAGCAGGACGAAGCCGGAGGAGAAGACGTCGCCGCCGGATTCCAACCCGTCGGCAACTACCGCCGTGGAATGGCCCGCCAGACCGGTAACAATTTTCACGACGGCCAGCGTGCCGCTGACCGCCATCCCTAACCCAGCAATGCGTTGCCCGGTTGACATGTGGGGCGGTCAGGCGCGCGCCGGGTCGCGGCCATCGGTCGCGACGCCCAACTCGGCGAAGGCCGCGGCGGCACGCGCGGAGTCGAATTTGCCTTCGCGCGCGAGCCGTGACAGGGCCGCGGCGGCTATGGATTCGGCGTTGACTTCGAAGTGGCGCCGCAGATACTCGCGGTTATCGCTGCGGCCGAAGCCATCGGTGCCGAGCGTTTCCATGCGGCCGGGAAGCCACGGGGCAATCTGGCCGGCCACGACCTTCATGTAATCCGAAGCCGCCACGATGGGCCCGTCGGCGCCGCGCAGCGCGCCGGTGACGTACGGCGTGCGCTCCGGCTCGCCGGGATGGAGGCGGTTCCAGCGCTCCACTTCGAGCGCGTCACGGCGCAGCTCGTTGTAACTGGTGACGCTCCACACGTCGGCCGGCACCTGGTACTTTTCCGCCAGGATCTGCTGCGCCTTGAGGGCTTCGTTGAGAATCGCGCCGCTGCCGAAAAGCTGCACGGCGGCACGACCCTCCGCGGCCGCGCGGAAACGGTAGATGCCGCGGAGCACGCCTTGCGGGTCGAGGTCCGCGGGCATCGGCGGCATGGGGTAGTTCTCGTTGTAGAGCGTGAAGTAGTAGAAGCGATCCTCGCCCATCTGGTACATGCGGCGGATGCCATCGGCGACGATGATGGAGATCTCGTAGGCGTAAGCCGGATCGTAGGCGGCGCAGGTGGGGACGGCGCTCGCCAGCAGCAGGCTGTGGCCGTCCTGGTGCTGCAGGCCCTCGCCGGAGAGCGTGGTGCGGCCGGCCGTGCCGCCGCACAGGAAGCCCTTGCCGCGGGAATCGGCGAAGGCCCAGATGAGGTCGCCCACGCGCTGGAAGCCGAACATCGAATAGTAGACGAAGAACGGAATGGTCTCCACGCCGTAGTTGGAGTAAGCGGTTCCGGCGGCGGCGAAGGAGGCCATGGAGCCGGCCTCGGTGATGCCCTCTTCCAGGATCTGGCCGTCCTTGGATTCCTTGTAATAGAGGAACATTTCGGCGTCGTGCGGTTTGTAGAGCTGGCCCTGGCTGGCGTAAATGCCGAACTGGCGGAAGAGCGACTCCATGCCGAAAGTGCGGCCCTCGTCGGGAATGATGGGCACGATGAAGCTGCCCAACTCGGGGTGCTTGAGGAGCAACGTGAGCACGCGCACGAACGCCATGGTGCTGGAAACTTCGCGGCCCGCCGAGCCTTCGAGCGACTCCTTGAAATACTCGAGCGGCGGCGCCACTACGCGGCTCTTCGGCGCTTTGCGAGTGGGCATGTATCCGCCCAACTGGCGGCGGCGCTCGTGCAGATAGGCCATTTCGGGGCTGCCCTCGGGCGGGCGGTAGAACGAGGCGTCGTGCGCCACGGCCTCCGGGATGGGGATGTCGAAGCGCGAGCGGAAGTGCAGCATCTCCTGCTCGTTGAGCTTCTTCTGCTGGTGAGTGATGTTGCGGCCTTCGCCAGCCTCGCCCAAGCCGTAGCCCTTGATGGTGTGCGCCAGGATGAGCGTGGGCTGTCCGGTGGTTGCTACCGCGGCTTTGTAAGCATTGTAAACTTTGCCGGGATCGTGGCCGCCGCGGCGCAGGCGGAACAATTCGTCATCGGAGAGATGCGAGACCAGATCGAGCAGCGCGGGGTACTTGCCGAAGAAGTGCTGGCGGATGTAGGCGCCGTCGCGGGTGACGTAGGTCTGGTATTCGCCATCGACGGCCTCGCCCATGCGGCGTTGCAGCAAGCCGGTGGAATCGCGCGCCAGCAGGGCGTCCCAATCGGCGCCCCAGATGAGTTTGATGACGTTCCAGCCGGCGCCGCGGAAAGCGGCTTCCAGCTCCTGAATCACCTTGCCATTGCCGCGCACGGGGCCATCGAGGCGCTGCAGATTGCAGTTGATGACGAAGACCAGGTTGTCCAGCTTTTCGCGCGAGGCCAGAGTGATGGAGCCCATGGACTCGGGCTCGTCCATTTCGCCATCGCCCAGGAACGCCCACACCTTGCGCGGCGATGGGGCGATGGCGCCGCGGTTTTCGAGATACCGCATGAAGCGCGCCTGGTAGATGGCGTTGATGGGGCCGATGCCCATGCTGACGGTGGGGAAGTTCCAGAAATCGGGCATCAGCCAGGGGTGCGGATAAGACGACAGGCCGGGGTGTTCGCGCAGTTCGTGGCGGAAATTCTTGAGGTGCTGCTCGCTCAAACGCCCCTCTACAAAAGCGCGCGCGTAGACGCCGGGCGAGGCGTGTCCCTGGAAGTAGACGAGGTCGCCGGGCAGGTCGCCGTAGCTGGCGTGGAAGAAGTGGTTGAAGCCGACTTCGAGCAGCGTGGCGAGGGAGGCATAGGTGGAGATGTGGCCGCCGATGCCGGCGTCGTATTTGTTCTGACGCACCACCATGGCCATGGCGTTCCAGCGGATGAGGCTCTTGATGCGGCGCTCCATGGCGCGGTCGCCGGGGTACGGCACTTCGTCCTCGGGCCGGATGGTGTTGATGTACGGGGTATTCAGATGGACGGGCAACTCGGCGCCACTGGAGCGCGCCTTTTCCGTCAACTTCTCGAGAAGATACGCCGCGCGGTCGGGCCCCTCGGTTTCGAGAACCTGGTCCAGCGCTTCGGTCCACTCCGCCGTTTCCAGCGGGTTCAAATCTACAAACCGCTCACTCAGTTTCTGGTGCATGTATGCCTCAATTGTACCGTGGAGGGGCGGGCGGTTCGCCCGGCGGCGTGGCAAAGTGAACCGCGAGCGCGAGGAGCGCATTGCAGACCGGTGGCCTCGCTCTCGCTCGGGCCGCTCGCTGACGCTTGCGGTTCCGGGTGAGATGGGAAGCGCCTATCGCCAAGCTCATCTGCGGATACAATGGAAGCATGGTACGACTGGAGCACGTTCTGGATTCATGGAAGACCGCACGCCAGGACACCATAGCGGCGGTGGAGGAATTTCCGGCCAGCGAGTTTGGATACCGGCCGGTTGCGGATGTCATGACGTTCGGCGAGATCGCCAATCACATTCTGCAGGCGGGACATGGCCTGACGGGTCTGCTGCTGAGCGGAGAGGAATCCTTCGCGACTCCGGATTTCCGGGCGAAGGTAATGCCACATGCCGCGGGACTTCCCTCCGATGCCACACCGGCGCAGTTGGCCGCGGCACTCAGGGAATCCCTGGAGAAGCGGGCTACGGAACTGGCGGCGAAACCGCCATCGTTCTACGAGCACATCATCACGCGCATGGACGGGCAGCAGGTGACGCGCCTGGAAATGCTGCAAATGGTCAAGGAACACGAGCTGACGCACCGGGCGCACCTGTTCCTATATATGAGGATGAAGGGGCTGGTGCCGGCCACGACGCGGCGCCGGATGGCGAAACAGGCGGGCCGCTAAAATAAATATTGGTGGCCGGTAACCCGGCTTGCCAACGGAACGACGTATCGGATATCAGTATTATTTTGGGAGGAATTTGAATGGCGGCGGACGATCACGGGATACGGTGCCCGGCCTGCAATGGCGTGATCGATGTGGACGAACAGGATGTCGATGAAGGCGACACCCTCAGTTGCGACGAGTGCGGAGCGGACCTTAGAGTCGCGGGCACGGATCCTCTGGAGTTAGAATCGGCCGACGAGGCGGAAGAGGAAGAGGAGGAAGATGACGATTTCCTGGAAGAAGAGGACGAGGAGGAGGGCGACGAGGACTGGCGATAGCGCGATGTCCCGAACCCGGTGTTTCCTGGCGCTGGCGGCGGTGCTGTTGCTGAGCGCTTCGGTGGGGGTGGCCCAAGCGCCGAAGCCGAAGAAGGGGGACGCACAAAACCGTACTCTGATGGGAGTCGTGAGCTTGCCCGACGGCAAACCGGCTGCGCGGGCGGTGGTGCTGCTGGAGAACACAAAGACGAAGACGATCGTCACCTGCTATACGCAGCCGGACGGCTCGTACGTCTTTCGCGAATTGAACCCGGACGTGGATTATAAGGTCAACGCCCGGCTGGATGATGCGATAAGCCCTTCGCGGAACCTGGGCGCGTTCGATGCGCGCAAGGAAGCCGTCATCAACCTTAAGCTGGAAAAGAAGTAGCCCGCCTGGCCGGCCCCATGGCACGGGGCCGATCTCCTTCACATATCTATGCGGTCCCGCACGTGCCGTTTCACATACCAACAGGGATTGGCGCCCAGGTGCGGAAACAGCGAATTGACGCAGGAGACCGTTTCGGGGTCCTGGACCACGAACTCTTCCTTGCCACCCTTTTGCGGAATGGCATAGTACGGGTGGACCTGCACGGAGCCGAACGCCGGGCGATTGCCCGGGAAGCGGTAGCGGAGCGACAGGTAATCGCCAGCGTAGAGGAGGACGGCGCCGGCGGCCGAAGCTATGAGGATGCGCTTGAGGAATGCCACCGCTTACCAGCTTAGCCGATGGAGGGCGCCGGTGCGCGCTCAACAGCCGTGCACTTGGCAGTGGCGGATGACCAGGGCGCGGAGGCGTTGACAGTGGTTCTGGGACAATTCGATCGTCTCCAGCGCCTGGCGCCGTTCGGCATCGTCGGCAGCCCATTCCAAAATGGCGTAGCCGTTGTTGGCATTGTTTACGGCGAGCGCCAATGCCAGGATAATTCGGTCTCTTTCTCGGCAACTCATCTGCATGTTTCTTTCGCTGGTAGGCGATTCAGGTTAAGATCGTAGCTCGCGGCGGCGGGAGTCTCAACGCATGCTTCGGATATGGAGGTACCGGTCCCAGTACCCCGCGATTACCGGACGGCGGCGGGACAAGTGGGACGTACCGGATCGTACTGAAGGGTGGCGGAAGGCGGGTTGACGGGGTACCCCTGTTAGGGGTCCGCCGCAGGCTGACAGCCTGCCCCACATAACGCGTGGGTTATTGCCAGGTGAGTTGGCTGGAATCGCGGTGGTCGAAATCTACCGAGACGACGCCATCGGCGGTGCGGTGCACTTCGAGCTTCTGGCCGTTGCACTCGGCGGTTTCGGGTCCGCCGAATCGCCAGCGAACGGTCACGCGCGCGGGCTTGCCTGCGAGCGTCAGGCTCTTGGCATCGGCGCCGGGCGTCAGCGTGCGGCCTTCGAAATCGACGAGATCCCGCAAGCGCTGGCCGGGATAGATTTCGTACACGCGGCGATCGTCCAGCGATTTCACTTTCGGGTCCTTGACCCCGGCCCGCGGCACCAGCGTCATCACGTCTTCGGGGATGCGGGGGAGGATCGCGCCATCGCGAACGTAGAGCGGGATGCGGTCGAGCGGGGCGGCGGCTACCAGGGTGCGGTGGCCCGCCAGGCGCTTGCCGGTCCAATAGTCGATCCAATCGCCTTCGGGAAGATACACGGCGCGCTCGTTAACCGGAGTAAGTACGGGCGCCACCAGCAGGTCGGGGCCGAAGTAATACTCGGTTTCGGAGACGCGGGCCACGGGGTCATCCTGGTGCATCAACACCAGGGCGCGCATCATGGGCAGGCCGTTGCGGGCGCTCTCCTGCGCGGCGGCGTAGCGGTAGGGGAACAGGCTCATGTGCAGCACGGAGTACAGGCGGAAGATGCGTAGCGCTTCGAAGCCGTAATCCCACGGCCCCAGGTTCATCTGGCTCATAACTTCCATGCCGGGCGACAGGGCGGAGTACTCGGTCCAGCGCGCGAACAGGATGTTATCGCCGTCGTAGCGCGCGGACTTGTTGTAGCCGCCGAGGTCGCTCATCCACAGAGAGATGCCGCTCAGGCCGGCGTTGAGCCCGGCAGTCACCACGGTGGGCAGGCCGTTTTCGGTGGAGAAGGTGGCGTCGTTATCGCCGCCCCAGAAGAACGGCATGGTGTGCGAACCGATGGTGCCGCTGCGCTGGAACAGCACCCAGTCGTTGCCCTTGCGCGCGGTGAGCGCCTCGGCGACGGCGTGGTTGTAATCGACGGCGTAGCGGTTGCGGATGAGGCGCTGGTCCTCGCCGCTCGCGTATTTCACGTCGCCCACGAAGTTGCCCTCGGCGTCATCGTCCTTGAAGCCATCGGCCCCGGCGGCGATGGCCTTGCCAACCTGGGCTTCCCACCACTTCTTCGCCGCGGGATTGGTGAAATCGATGAGCGAGCCCTGCCCTTTCCACCATTCCGCAATGTAAGTGGAGCCGTCCGGCCGATGCAGGAAGTAACCGTTCTTATCGGCCTCGGCGAAGTTAGTGGCGAGCGGCGGGATCTTATCGGCGAATCCCTGCTCGTGTGGAGTGCGGGTGGCGTTGTCGATCCAGGCAGTGTGCCAGAGCACCAGCTTGTAGCCTTCGTCGTGGATGTGGGCGATCATCTTCGCGGCGTCGTCAAACTGCTTGGGGTTGAACTCGTAGGTGTTGTAATTGGTGGCCCAGGGGCTGTCGATGAGCAGCACCGAAGCGGGCAGCTCCAGTTCGCGGTAGCGGTCCACGTCCTCGTCGACTTCCGCCTGGTTGCGGTGATAGTCGCGCGCCTTCCAGGGGGCGAACGCCCAGTAGGGCGGAAGCTGCTGGCGGCCGGCGAGCGCGGTGAAGCGGTCGAGGATCAGCGGGAATCTCGGCCCCTCGATGAGCACCACGCGGAACTGGCGTGCGGTGGTCTTGATGCGCATTCGGTATTTCTCGGTGGCGTTGATATCGAAAGTGGCCTCGCCGAAGGTGTCCAGCCAGAGGCCGTAACCGCGCAGGCTCATGAAAAACGGGATGGGCTTGTAAGTGTTGCCGCCTTTGCTCGATTCCGAATCGATGGAGGCGTTGCGGACGATGCTGTGGGCGTGATCGAGGCGGTCGAAGCGCTCGCCGAATCCGTAGACGCTGCTTTGATCCGCCAGGTCGAATTCCCATTCGCCAGTGGCTGGGGAGGAGGCGGTGATTTCGCTCACGCCTGGGGAGAGCTGTTTGACGGCGAGCGAGTTGGCCGCGGTGATGGGCTTGCCGTCGAGGAGAAAGCGGTCGATGGCGATGGAGTCGGGCTTGCCCGCGGCGCCCGGGAACTGAAACTCGACCGCGGTACGCCCGGCCGCGGCGGCGAGTTTCACTTCGGCGAGCGCGGCGGAAGGAGCGATGGCCGCGAGGAGGGCGAGGGCACACGCCAGAACGGGGATTCGGTGTGGCTGGAGCATAGCCTATATTCTCGCCGTCGGCGGGTGGATGCACAAGGGCGGCGGGTACGACGATCTGGGGCAGGCTGTCAGCTTCCAGCGGACTGTCAGTCTGCCTGGGCGGCTTGGGCACAGGACCGCCCAGGCGGGTTGACAACCCGCCGCAGGCTGACAGCCTGCCCCACAAACCCGTGGGCGGCTTACAATCGGATTTGGTCCTAGTTCAGAACGTCTCCAAATTGTATCGGCTCTACCGGCGTCCCTCGGACCGGTTGCGGGAAATGTTGCCGGGAAGCCGGCCGCGGCATATCGATTTCTGGGCGCTGCGCGATATCGGGTTCCAACTCGAAAAGGGCGAGACGCTGGGGCTGGTGGGGCCGAACGGTTGCGGCAAGAGCACGCTGCTGCAAATCGTCAGCGGCATTCTGCAACCGACCACGGGGCGCGTGGTGACGCGCGGGCGGATCGCGGCGCTGCTGGAGTTGGGCGCGGGCTTCAACCCGGAGTTCACGGGGCGCGAGAACGTCTTCCTCAACGGCGAGATCATGGGGCTGAGCCGCGCCGAGATCGCGCGCGCCATGCCGTCGATAGAGGCCTTCGCGGAGATCGGCGAGTTCATCGAACGGCCGGTGAAGGAGTATTCGAGCGGCATGTACGTGCGCCTGGCTTTCGCGACGGCCATACACGTGGACCCGGAAATCCTCATCGTGGACGAAGCCCTGGCGGTGGGCGACGCGGTCTTCGCCAACCGCTGCGTGCGCAAATTCCAGGAGCTGCGCGAGCGCGGCATCACGGTGCTGTTCGTTTCCCACGACCTGGGGCTGGTGAAGCAACTCTCCGACCGCGCCATCCTGCTTCTGGGCGGCCGCATCGAAGCCGAGGGGCATCCGCGCGACGTCATCAACCGCTACATCGGGCTGGTGCTGGAGCGGCAGGAGCCCAGCCACAAGAAGGAAGACCGCGTGCGCGGCAGCTTCCGCCACGGCGATGGCGCGAGCGAGATTGTATCCATCGAAATCCTCAACGCGCGCGGCGAGGCGGTGGCGTCGGTGGCGAGCGGCGAGCCCGTAACGGTGCGGGTGCGCTCGCGGTTCACGCGCGCGGTGAGCGACCCAATGGTGGGCATACTGCTGCGCACGCGCATCGGCATGGACGTATACGGCACCAACACGCGCATTGAGCAGACGCCGCTGGGCGATCTCGAAGCTGGCGACCAACTGGAAGTGGATTTCCGCCTGGAGTGCTGGCTCACGCCGCAGCAGTACACGCTCACGGTGGCCACGCAGAACGCCGACGGCACCAGCCACGACTGGCTGGACGACGCCCTGGCCTTCGACGTGGTGGACGCGCGCGTGGCGGCGGGAGTGGCCAATTTGAGGGCCGAGGTGCAATGGCGCGTATCGCGGTGAAGGTGCATCCACGGGCCAAGCGGTCGGCCTTCGCCGGGCGGTTGGGCGACGCCTGGAAACTGGACCTGGCCGCGCCGCCGGTGGACGGGAAAGCCAACGAGGAATGCGTGCGCTATCTTGCCGAGTGGGCGGGCGTGCCGCGCGCGCGGGTGCGCATTGTATCGGGCGCCACAGCGCGGCGGAAAGTGGTGGAGATCGAGGGTATGGCGCAGGCGGATGCGGAGGCGCGGCTTAGTGCGGGTAAATAAAAAATGTAACTGGGTGTAGTTGGCGGGATGGGCTGAAGGGTCTTTGTATCAGATGCCCTGGTTTGCGGCCCGCGCACGATGCTTGGTGACCGGCGTGACCGCAGCACCACTGATCCCGCAGTGCGTGCCATGCCGCCGAAGAGGCGTGAGCGCCGGCAATCGGGCGGAGCCGCCCAGGGCTTCCGGAGTTGTGCTGGCTGTTTGCGGGCTGGCGATGTGGCGTACCCACTCGTGCGTGCGCCCTGTACACCTACTCTGCCACACACGACGACTTGAGGACCGCCTCGACACCGATTCTGTGCCGGAGGTGACGAAGGTTTTCGATGAACCGGTCAACGTCCCCGGCCTCGACTCCGAAGCCGAACTTCGCGGATGCCCCTGAGTACCGGCAGGGATTATCTTCGATCTCGATCTCGACCGCCGCGTGCCCGGCCGAATCAAGGCAATGAAAGTGGAAGCTGCAGAAACCTCCGGCCACCCCAGAGTCGCGGCTGCCGAATTCGAACTGCCGCTCATCCTGGGGACTCTTTGGAAAGCCCTCGATGCGCGCAGCGAGTTCCGTAAGTTCGTCAAGACTTGCGTAGACCCAGGTCGAGCCGGCGAACCGCTCATTGCACGCGCGGATTTCGATGCCGAGATAGTCGACGTCCGGGTCGGCGATTGTGATCGTGAGACTCGGCGTCATGGCATGATCACCGCGGCGCCATCGACCCGATCGCCCTTCACGGATTCGAGCGCCTCATTGGCCTGCTCCAGCGGAAACACGGTGACTTTGGGGCGCAGGCCGATTGCGGCGGCGGTTTCGAGGAAATCGCGGGCGTCCTGGCGGGTCATGTTGGCGACGCTGCGGATTTGGCGCTCGCCCCACAGCAGGGTGTCGTAATCGAACTGCGGGATGCGGTCCAGGTGGATGGCGTTGATGGCTACCACGCCGCCTTTGCGCAGGCTCGAAAGCGCGGCCACCACCACGTCGCCCGAGGGCGCGAAGGTCACGGCGCGGTCCAGCGGGACGGGCGGCTTCTCGTGTTCGGAGCCCACCCAGGCGGCGCCCAACTCGGCGGCCAGGCGGCGGTGCGACTCGCCGCGGGTGGACACGTAGACCCCGCATTGCCAGGCACGCAACACGGCGATGGCCAGGTGCGCGGAGGCGCCAAATCCAAACAGGCCAACGCGCTCGCCCGGCGCCACGCCGGCCACACGCAGGCTGCGGAAGCCGATGATGCCGGCGCAGAGCAGCGGGGCGGCTTGAACGTCGTCCAGCGCGGGCGGCAGTGGGAAGACGAAATCGCGCCGCGCCACGGCGTATTGGGCGTAGCCGCCGTTGACGGTATAGCCGGTGAAGGTGGGGGCGTCGCAGAGGTTTTCGAGATCGTGGCGGCAGTACCAGCAAGAGCCATCGGTGCCGCCTATCCAGGAGACGCCCACGCGGGCGGCGTCCTGTGGCTCGCCCACGATTTCACCCACGATCTGGTGGCCGGGAACGAGCGGGCCGCCGCGCGGCGCGAGCTCGCCTTCCACCACGTGGAGGTCGGTGCGGCACACGCCGCAGGCTTTGACGCGCAGAAGCACCTGGCCCGGGGCGGGCTCGGGAGCGGGCAGGTCCTCCAGGCTCAGCGGATGGTGGGAAATGGGGGCGGGCGAGTGGAGGACGGCGGCGCGCATCCTCACCGGTCACCGCCGAGCACGCGCACGCCCCAATCGCCGCCCACGATTACTTGCGTGGTCATGCCCAGGAACAAGCCGTGCTCGACCACGCCCACGGTGGCGTCGAGGCGCTTCTGCAACTCGCGGGCAGGCGGGACGGAGCGGAAGCGGCAATCCAGGATGTAGTTGCCCTGGTCGGTGATGAAGGGCTGCCCGGACTCGCCGGGGCGCAGGGTGGCTTGCGCGTTCAGGGCTTCCAGGCGGCGGGCGGTGGTCTGCCAGGCGAAGGGGACCACCTCGACGGGCAAAGGGCGGGAGTCCGCGGCGAGGCGAACCACCAGCTTGCTCTCGTCGGCCACGATTATGACACGGGAGGATGCGGCGGCCACCAGTTTCTCGCGCAGCAGCGCGCCACCCAGACCTTTGATGAGATCGAGGGTTCCCAACTCCACCTCGTCGGCGCCATCGATGGTGAGCGCCACGCTGCCGCGCTCGGCCAGGGTGGAGAGCGGGATGGCAAACTGGCGAGCGAGATCGGCGGTCTTTTCGGAGGTGGGAATGCCGGTGATGCGCAGGCCCTGGGCTACGCGCCGCCCCAGCGCCGCCACGGCCAGCGACGCGGTGGAGCCGCTGCCCAGGCCGACGGTCATGCCATCGCGGACCAGCGTTGCGGCGGCTTCGGCGGCGGCCAGTTTCCAGGGATTCGGTTCGGCGCGGGCGGCCATGGTTTCTACCTTAGCGCGTCCGGCGGTTGCGAGAAACGCTGTCGATGGGGCTGGATTGCGAGGGAAGTGCGATTGACCACAGTATGGCCAACCTAACTGTATCTTATTGAACACAAAGGTGCGGTTTGGAAGAATTGACCACTTCCTGGCCAAGTCGGGGGTGGTCAGGTATGCGAGGCGGGGCGGTCGCGGAACAGCAAGTTGCGGCAGGCACAGCGCGGGCAGGCGTAAGACTCCATCAGGCCGAACCAGCGCCGGACCTCGCCGGCATGGCGCAAATAGGCTTCCGAAGCCCCCGAGCCACATCGCACGCACACGTTGATCCATGGCTCGCGCGGGGCCACGGGCGACGGCCCACCGAATTGGAAGGCCCAGCCGTAGACGCTGAGGCGCGTGCCCAGGGCGCGGTCCAGCAGGCGCAGAGCCCAGGCCAGCCAGACCAGGAAACGCTCGTTACCAAACGCGAAGAGGGCGATCCGGCGGGGCGGCGGGGCGGTGAAATTGTGGGAGTTGAGGAAGGCGAAGGAGCTGTAGAGCAGGGTGGTGGAACGGTGCGGAAGGCCCGCCCACCGCTCCATGGGGCCGATGATATCGGTGGGTTGGCGGAAGGCGTTGACGTGGCCACCGCCGCGGCCGAGCCAGCGGTAGACGCGGTCGGTGAGAGTGCCGGCATCGGGGACGGAGATGTAAACGAAGGCGCTGGATTGGGCGACGCGGCCGATCTCGCGGACGGAGTTTTCGAGATCGGCGAAATGCTCCAGACTGTGGTTGGCGACGATGGCGGAGAAGCAGGCGGCGCGAAAGGGGAGGCGCGCGGCGTCAGCTCTGACGAAGGCGCCGGAAGTCCCGGCGGGCGGGGCTTCCAGGTCCAGGCGGAACACCGGCAAATCGGCCCGGGAAGTGGCGAAACTGCCGCCGCGCGCCCCCAGATCGAGGACCAGTGCGCCGGGTGGTAGAGTGTCCAGGAATTCCATGGTGGCGGGTGTCTGATCCTACCCATCATCGCAGGGATCGGGTTGCGGAAATCGGCATCTTTTTCCGGTGAAAATGAGTCTAGTAGGCAGGAACCGGTGTTGCGGACCCGAATTTCGGCCCGCCCCGGCCACCGGGCCGAAACTCGGTAAAAATAATTGCCTTGCGTGAAGGTCCGGTTAATTCTAATATAACGGAGTAGCTACTCCGATTTTAACGGGGGAATCAGGATGATCTATTCTCGGTCAGCGGAATACGCGATACGCGCTTTTGTGCACCTGGCCCAGGTGCCGGACGGCAAGTACGCCATGGTGAAGAATATCGCGGAGACGGAAGATATTCCGGCGCATTTCCTCGCGAAGATTCTTCAGCAACTGGCGCGCAAAGGATTGCTGAGGTCGAGCAAGGGTCCGACGGGCGGCTTCTCGCTGCGAATCGAACCGGCGGAAATCCGGTTGCTGGATATCGTCGAGGCGCTGGACGGCCTGGCGCCGTATCAACAGTGTGCCAGCGGCCTGTCGGAATGTAACGACGACATGCCATGTTCCATGCACGATAGCTGGGTGGCCCTGCGATCGCGTATCATGGATTATCTGGGGAAGAATACGATCGCCGACCTGGCGAAGGCGCTGGACCAGAAGAAGAAGACCCTGGCTCAGGCGAAGCAGCGCAAGAGCAGGCGGGCGGTCGCAGCGAAGCGGGCCTGACAATTCCGGTCCGGGCGTGCCCGGGCCGCATCACAGAACCGGAGGCAAGATGGGACAATCCGTCCTTGTGCCCATGGTGGTCGAACAGACCTCCCGTGGGGAGCGCGCATACGATATTTACTCCCGGCTGTTGAAAGAGAACATCATCTTTCTGGGAACGCCGATTGACGACCAGGTGGCCAACCTGATCATCGCGCAGTTGCTGTTCCTGGAAGCCGAGGACCCGGAGAAGGACATTTCCATCTATATCAATTCGCCGGGAGGGTCGATCACGGCCGGCCTGGCGATATTGGATACCATGGCATTCATCCGCCCGGATATCGTCACCATTTGCGTGGGGCAGGCGGCTTCCATGGCGGCGGTGCTGCTGGCGAAAGGGGCCAAGGGCAAGCGGTTCAGCCTGCCTAATTCGCGGATCATGATCCACCAGCCATCCATGCAGGGCTTGGCCGGGCAGGCAGCGGATATCGACATCTACGCGCGCGAGATACTGCGCATGCGCGAGATCCTGAATACGATGCTGGCGGATGCCACGGGGCAGCCGGTGGACCGCATCGCCAAGGATGTGGACCGCGACTACATCATGGAGCCCGATGGCGCCGTGGAGTATGGCATGATCGACCGCGTGATAGCCAGCCGCGATATGGCGCCGATACCGGTGAAGGGCTGAGTTCGGAACCGTACGCAGCTTCAGGCGATTTTACATGTGACGGCTAGTGGCGGCTGTGAGAGTCCGGGTAGCATTTAAGGCATGACTCACAGAAAATCCGCCGGAGGGATGCTCCGGATCCGCGCTTTTTCCGTTGCAATCTTGCTGGTTTCCGCTGCCGCCAACCTTCACGCCGGCGTGATGGCGGCCGCTACCTTCACGGACACAGAACCGAGTCCGGGGACCTTCGAATACGACCTTACGCTTAACAACGTAGGAACTACCACAATAGGCACCTTCTGGTTTTCCTGGATACCGGGGTTCGGTTTCATGAACGCAACGCCCACGAACATTGTTGCGCCAACCGGTTGGACCGACACGGTGACCAACAGCGGCGAATCGATTCGCTGGGTTACGACGACGGCGCTGCTGAATCCGGGCGACTCGCTCAGCGGGTTTATTTTCGACAGCACCATGACGCCTGACCAAATGCTGGGGCCATCGGTACATTCGCCGTTCGATCCGGTGTCCACCTTTTTCGTTTATATCGCGGCGCCGTTGGGCGACCCGGGTTTCCAGGGAACTGCCACGGAGAGTACTCCGGAGCCGTCCTCGCTTCTGTTGTTGCTGGCGGGGGCGGGAATTCTGGCTTACCGGAAGCGGCGCGGCGCTTAGTCAGCGGGATCTCACGCGCGAGGAACAAGGTCACTTGGGGCGGGCGCTTCTCCCGCAGGGGCGGGTTGGAAACCCGCCGCAGGTTGAAAACCTGCCCCACATAAGAGCGTGGTTAGTTGCCGCTGTCGCGGCGCTTTAAGGTTGGGCGCTCGTCACTGTCGCTCTTGGGCTGAGTGCCGTCTTCGTTGGGATCCACTGGACCGTTGCCGCCAGGGCCTCGGCGCAGAGTGGGCTTGTTCGGGTCGACGTTATCCACCTTGCGGTGGTTGTGGAGCATCGCCAGGCGGGCCTTCACATCCTGGAATTCCGAAGTGGTGATGACGTACTCCGGCTTGGGCGGCAGGTCTTTGTCGATCTCGGCCTGAGACAGCTTAATGCGCTCGTCGGTCATGGGGTGCGAGGAAAACACCTTGGAGAGCGAACCGGGCTTCTTCTTCTCGAGGGTTTCCACCTTCTCGAAGAAGTCGATGAAGGCTGTCGGATCGTAGCCCGCCTTATACATGTATTGGAGTCCGTAGAAGTCGGCTTCCTTCTCGAAGCCCTGGGAGAATCGCAGGTAGGTTAGGGGAATGGCCAAGCCGGCGCCTTGGCGGATGGCGTACCCGGTCCAGCCGCCGAGGACGATGGAGCTGGCTATGGCGCCGATCTGCATGAGGTCGCCGCGGGTTACCTGGCGGGTACCGTGCCGGGCTGCCACGTGGGCAATCTCATGAGCCATGACGCCCGCCAACTCGGCTTCGGAATCGGCTTTCAGGATCAGGCCGGAATTGACGAAGAAGAAGCCGCCGGGCAGCGCGAAGGCGTTAATCTCCTCGGTATCGAGCACCTTGATGGTGAAGGGCACCTTGGCATCGGAATTGCGCACCAGGTTCTGGCCAACGCGGTTGACGTACTCGGAGACCACGGGATCGTCCACCAGCTTGGCATCGCGCTCCACCTCCTGGGCAAGTTGCTTGCCCATGGCGATTTCGCTGTCCAGGCCGTAGAAGTTGATCCCGTTGCCAACGTCGCGGTCGCCGATGGCATCGGGGTCGTTCTTTTTGTCTTTGGGTTTCTTGGTATCGTCGGCCAGGGTCCCAGTGGCCAGGAGGCTGAGAGCGGCGGCGATCGCCACCAACGCTGCGGATCGTCGTTTCATTGTCCGGAACTCCCCCTACCTAAACTATACGCCGATTCGGGCCGGCGCATCGCCCTAATACTGGATACGTGGCGCGAGCCGATCCGGTTTCGCGGCGCGGTTCAGTAGAGGCCGAAATTAATAACTCTGCCGGTCTGGTCCACCAGTACATCCAGACGGCGGTCGAGGTAGGAGTAGAACTTGCGGCCCTTGTCGGCATCGGTGGCGCTGACGCGGACGCCCCAGATCTTGCGGCATTCCTGCCAGGTCATCTTCCAGGGATAGGCGAAAACCGAGCGCAGGACGCCGGTTTCGCGGTCGAAATCCAGCTCCAGCTCGCGGTAGCGGCTGCTGGAATCGAAAAACGCGAAGATATCGCCATTTTCCTCGCCGTCGTCGTTGAGCGCGACGCGGTGGCGTTTGGGCTCGCCGAGGAGGGCCGCGGCGTCGTCCAAGGTCCAGTCCCCGATCTGCTTCTGGCAGAATAGGGCGCTTTCGGCGCCGAACTCCACCGGGTAGGCCGGTGTGGCACGGTGCAGCACGGGCCGGTCGGGGTCTTCGGCGGGAAGTGGAGGCGGCGCCGGACGGGCCGCCGCGGCGGCAAGGGGAGCGGGATCCTCGGCCGGTGCGGCAGGCCCTCCCGGCAATACCAGCAACACGCTGTCTTCCTTTTCGGAATTACGCATGACGGGCGGAAGGTAGCGGAGGGTTGAGGGCGGGACAGGGGCGGATGTTCGTTCAGTTGCTACGCTGGAACCGGGCGGGGGCGGCAGCTTGCTGGAATCTTCCGCAGGCGGCACACCGAGCGCCACTCCGACGGAAACGATTACCGCGGGAATGAGCTTGATGAGATGCATACGTGCCTCGGTAAATCTAATTGAATCCAACATTAATTTAGCGGACCGGGGCGCGGCTGTAAATGGGGTTTTCCGCCTGAATTTGGGCAGCCTTCCGGTGTTGCCCAAAGATAGGTTAACGGCGCTGCCGGGACCCTTAGTACCCAGGCGAGGGTTGCTTCGCCCCGGGATCTGGCGGGCGAGACGCGGGATCGCGAAGTTTACTCTCTTGAAATCCGAAGCTTGCGTCCGGAGCGCGGATTCGGGACAGTTCGAAACCGCGAATCGTACCCGACGATTCCTGGCTCTGCCTCCGCCCTTTCCTTTCTTGCCGGAAGCGTCCGGAACATCTGTCAGAGGTGAAGCACATCGGTCAGTGCCAGGGAGCGCCAGTGCACGAGACGCCGACTTCCCGCAGGGCGTTGGCGGACGATCGGTCATCGCACAATGCGATTGCCGGGTCCCGATTTGACAGGCGCCGGCGAAGAATCGAAAATGACGGAGAACTCCGGAGGTTGTGCATTGAGCACTTGGAGCCTTTCAGCCGCCGCGTTGTGCTTGGGGCTTGCGATGTCGTGTTATGCCAGGACCGGCGGGGTGAACCGGCGATCTCTCACGCACGATGAACTACTCGCGGACGCGCAACCCGCGGACCCGGTCGACGACGGCGCCTTCGCAATGCCGGGTGGCGCGGCTCCGCCAACACAATCGTTCGAAGGCCGGCTGACGTTGCTCGACACGTCCGAGGCCGGCGGCGCGCGCATCCTGCGGAACCCGCTCGATTACGATGTGCGCGCCTCCTCGCCGCAAGTGCATCTGCCGCCGTTCAGTTTCGAATTCGTCCAGAGCGGGAGCCATCTCGTTCCCGCGAAACAGGGTCTGGCGATTACAGGCAGTTCGGCCTGGAACTATGTCATCGGGAACGGGCGCGTGTGGCGCGAAAAGGGGGATGGCGGATACATGCGCGCCGCGTTTCCCTTCGCGCTGGTGGAACGCAACCAGAACTGCGTCCACAACGGCGAGATGACGTTTCTGTTCAACCGGCGCGCCACGCCGAACGTCTCTCACGTGCGCTACCAGGTGACTCAGGAAACGTGCCAGTACCTCAAGTTCGACCTGTGGGGCCAGGTGCGCGCCGAATACGCGCCCGGCGCGGTCGCCAACGCCGCGTCGATAGCGAAGGCCGCGGCGGAGGAAGCATCCACGCGGCTGCCGTCCAAACCGATCTCCGAACTCCGGAAGGACTATCCGGCGGCGCAAGTGGACGTGAGCAACCTTACAAAGGCTTTCCACTCTCCGGCCGACATCACGACGTTTGGCGTGTTCATCAACGGAGTGAACTACGTCAGCGACTGTCCCACACGGTACGGCAAGTACGCGTTCTGCGACCAGATGCGGCTGCCGTCATACTCCCTGGCCAAGTCGGTGTTCGCCGGGCTGGCACTGATGTGGCTGGGGCAGAAGTACGGGGCCGGCGTGTACGACGAGCTCATTCGCGAATTCGTGCCGGATTCGGCGGCCGGTGGCGATTGGAGTTCCGTGACCTTCGCCAACGCCGCGGACATGGCCACCGGTAACTATGTCCATCCCGAACGCGAAGTCGACGAAGGCGGCCCCGAGGAGATGGCGTTCTTCGAAGCCGAATCGCTGGCGGATAAGCTCAGGCTGGCGTTCGGGCAGTTTCCGCACCGAGCCGCGCCGGGTTCTCGCTGGGTCTATCAGAGTCACGCAACCTTCATCCTGACTCGCGCGATGAGCGAATGGCTGCGGCAGCGGGGCGGTGGAGATCTCTTCGATACGATCCGCGATTCGGTGTATGCGCCGATCGGCGTAAGCCTCGGCGGCCAGACCACGCTGCGAACCGGCAACGGAGCCGCCGGACAGCCGTTCGGTGGATACGGGTTGTTTCTGACGCAGGACGATATTGCCAGAATCGGAAGGTTGTTGAACGGCGACGGGGGCCGAATCGGAGGCCGGCAGGTGCTGGCGGCGGACCGCTTGCGCGAGTCGTTGTTCCGCACGCCCGACCCCTCGAATTTGGGCTTACCCGTTCCCGATATCGGCGCGCCCGCCGTCCGCGGCACGTTCCGCTATCACAACCTGTTCTGGGCAAAGCACATGACGCCCGCCGAATTTCCCCAGTATTCGTGCGATTTCTGGATTCCATTCATGAGCGGATACGGCGGGAACGTCGTCCTGCTGCTGCCGAACGGCGCGGTCTTCTACCTGTTCAGCGACGGCAACGAATTCGCCTGGTATACCGCGGCGCACGAGCTTGGCAAGATCGCTCCGTACTGCCGTTGAGACCGGCTCAAAACGTCGCCGGGGTGTTCACCCAGATGAGCAGCGTCTCTTTCTCGCTGACACTCGACCAGCGATGCGCCAGGCGGCTGTCGAAATACAGGCTGTCGCCCGGTTGGAGGATGTACTGCTCGAGTTCATCGAGCCAGACTTCGAGCTTGCCTTGAAGGACGTAAATGAACTCCTCGCCATCGTGGCTGTAGGACCCGCCGCTGGTGGCCCCCGGTGCGATCCGGAAAAGGTGCGGTTCCATCACCTTTCTGCCAAAAGCCAGCAACTCCATTCGCACTCCGCGGTTGGGGACAAGGACCTTGCGATCCCGCAGCCGGACGAGCCTTTGCGGTTCGTCTTCATCCGAGAAAAACGACAGGACGTTCGTCTCATAGAGCCGGGCCAGCTTCTGGAGCGCGGCAATCGATGGCGTGGCATACCCCGATTCCAGCGAGCTCAGGTGGCTGACGCTGACGCCGGTTCGCTCCGCGGTCGCCGCCAGGGTCAAGCCGCGCTCGCGCCGCAAGCGGAGGAGCCTCTCGGCAATCGCCTGCTGTTTCGGCTTGGGCGCCGAAGGGGGCGGTGTCTCTTGCCCGCCGCTCCGCATCATCTCGCGAATGCCGGCGGGGTTCACTCTTTGGACGGTTCTAAGGTGCTTGATTTCCCGGAGCCGCTTGACCGTTTCGGCGGAATAGAGGCGGTAGCGGCCCTGGCTGCGAGCCGAGGCGATCAAACCCATGCGCTCCCAATTCCGCAGGCAGGAAGCGCTGATGCCGACCAGCCGGGCGGCTTCGCCGATCTGGTAATAGGGCGGAGGCTCTTGTTTGCTCATGCCAAAGTAACAGCTTACCGCAAACATTACAACCTTGCAGAATTTCGTTAACACCGTATAAGCCTTTGCATGACCGCCACTTACATGACATTTTCCCCAGTGGCCGCAGTCGTCAAAAACGGATTTCTTGACAACCTTGCAGAAACCAGCATAAGGTCTAATGAACGGTCGCCCCGACAGGGGCCATAACGTCATCGCTTGCCGGGTTCGCAATCGACTCTCTGCGGAAATCTAATCGAGTAAGGAGGGTTGCCATGAAGTATCTCAGGCTGCTGGCGCCGTGGCTGGAACTCGCCAGTTTGACGCTTATTTGCTGCGCGATCGCATGCGCGCAGTTCACCGAGGGAAGCATCGCCGGCAAAGTCACCGATCCCGCGGGGGCCGTGATTGCGGGAGCCGGCGTTCGCGCGACCAACAACCTGACGGGCGCTGGCGCGGAGGTCAAGACCGACTCGACCGGTTACTACCGGGTGCTCCATCTCGCACCCGGCAGCTACAAGATCGAGGTGGCGGCGGCCAACTTCAACAAGGCTGTGGCCGAGGACGTTGCCGTTAACGTCAACAGCACTGCCCGCGTCGACCTGACTCTGCGGATCGGGGCGGTGGAGGAGACGGTGGAGGTGAAAGCCACGGGCGCGCTGGTGGAAACCGAGGAAGGACGGCTGTCCAGCACGGTAACGAACACCGAGGTTAACCGGCTTCCGCTGAGCGGCCGCCAGGTTTACCAGGTGGTTTCGCTCGAGGCCGGCGTCACCCAGACCACGGCGCCGGTGGTGAGCAGCGTGCCATCGCCCACTTCGTCGGTCACGTTCGATTACGGGTTCATTGCCAATGGGTCCACGCCCCGCGGCAACAATTTCCGGCTCGACGGAACGCCCAACAATAACGAGTGGTTGGGCGGCACGCCGCTGGTCTACCCGTCGCTCGACGCCGTCGAGGAGGTGCAGGTCCAGACGCTGAACTACTCGGCCGAGTATGGGCGCAACAATGGCGCGATCGTGAACATCATCACGAAATCCGGCGGGAACGGTCTGCACGGAGGGGTCTTCTACACGGGACGGAACACGGCGCTCAACGCCCGGAATTTCTTCGACGCCGTCGCCAAGACCCCGCTGCAGCAGAACCAATACGGCTTTTCAGCGGGCGGCCCGATCGTGCGCGACAAGACGTTCTTCTTCGCGAATTTCGAAGGCTCGCGGCGCACCTACGGAACGCCCGCGACGTTTACCGTGGAAACGCCCGAATATCGCCAGTCGATCGTCTCGTCCAAGCCGAACAGCATCGCCGCGCTGCTGTTCCGGGACTTTCCCGCTCCGAACTGCGTCTCGAACGTCGGGCTACAGACTTGCGAAACCGTTTCTTCGCAGATCGAGCACAGCAGTTACGACGAGCACCTGGTTCGGCTGGACCACCACTTCGGCCCGGGAGACACGCTGTTCCTGCGCTGGGTGGGCGCGTCGGCTTCCGGCGACGTCGGCGCCGAGGAGCTCTTCGGCGCCAACATCCGGGGATTCACAGCGCCGTTCGACGGATTCTTCGGCAGCCTCGCCGCCGGCTATAATCACACGTTTTCGCCGACAACCTTGAACGATTTCCGGCTTTCGTACGGACGCAATGACAGCAATATCTCGTTCGGAATGCCGCAGAACACCAAGACCGCTCAAATGTTGAAAGCCGCCGGCCGCCCGCTGAGCGACTTTGGCTGGCTGTATTTCGACGATGGAACGGTGGGGTTCGGCGGCGAACTGTTCGTGCCGCGGAACTTCGTGTTCAACACCTACAGCCTCACCGATACGTTCTATCACACCATCGGGCGGCACTCGCTGAAGTTCGGCGCCGAAGTCATGCGCGTGCAGGAGAACAGCGACTACCGTTTGTATAGCTCGCCTTTTTACGAATTCCTGGGCATCGGCGACGGATACTTTGGCGCGTTCGGTTCCGACAGCCCGTACCTCACTCTGGCGACGGTGAGCCGCGTGCCAGGATCGACGTTCGGCAATTTCACCGACACTCCACGGCACTTCCGCTGGAACCGCTGGGCAGTGTTCGCGCAGGACGATTGGAAAGTGACGCCACGGCTGACGTTTAACGTGGGCCTGCGCTGGGAGGTATTCGCAAATCCGACCGAAACGAACGGGCTGCTCAGCAACATCGTTCTGGGTCCAGGTAGCACGTTCGCGCAGCAGATCGCCTCGGCTACGGTGGGGCGCGTCGACCGGCTGTGGAACACGCGCTTCGGAAATGTGGCGCCACGCACCGGTCTCGCGTGGGACGTCCGGGGCAACGGCAAGACGGCGGTGCGCGCCGGATTCAGCGTGGCGTACAACGAGCCGTACTCGAACCTCTACACCAACGCTTCGCGGCTGAATCCGCCGGACGCCGCGACGGCCGTGGTGAATCTGCTGGGCGGGGTGGGAACATCGGTGAACTACACGATGCCGCCGTTCCAGCCCAGCCCCGATTTCAGCGCGGCCACCGCGAAGAACGGCGGAATCGAGGGAATCCAAATCAGCCCGAACGGCGTCGATCCGAACCTGCGAACCACTTACGCGATGCAGTGGTTCCTGGGCTTCCAGCAGTCCTTCCAGAAGGACTGGTCGCTCATGTTGAACTACGTCGGTACGCGCGGCGTGGGCGGCTACACGCGCGAGGATTACAATCGCTTCAACGGCGATATCTGCAACCAGTCGGAATGCAATTACTACTCGACGCGCCTCAATCCCGGCTGGAGCCAGTTGACCTACATCTCTAACGAGAGCCAATCCATCTATCACGGGATGAACGCGGGCCTGCGCAAGAGGTACGGCCACGGCCTGACATTCCAGGTCAACTACACATTCGGCAAGGTGCTGGACAACGTGACGGAAGGGGGGCTGGGCGACTACGCGAACGCCAACGGATACGGCCTCCTGTATGCCGGCGTCTCGAACATCGCAAATCAGCGGGCGGATCGCGGTCCGTCCGAATTCGACGTCACTCACCGGATCTCGATCAGCGGCGTCTGGAACATCCCCGGTCCGAAGGCCGGCGGCGTGGCGCACGCACTCGGTGGCGGGTGGAGCATGAACACGATCGTCTCTCTGCAATCGGGGCGGCCGTTCGACGTCTACTGCGGCCAGGCCTGGTACAACGGCTGCGACTTCAACATGGACAACCTGAGCTACGACAGGCCGAATCGGCCAGCGGGACTCAAGACCTCCGGCTTCAGCAACCAGCAGTTCGAGAACGGCGTATTCGGCAACCCGAATTTGTCCTGGTCCGACAGCACGTACAGCCGCACCTCGCAGGCGATTCAGGTGTTTTGTCCGTACGGCCTGAACTCGATCCTGGACTATGGGCCGGTCGCGAGCGGCCCGGGCTCGCAGTGCGTCCCGGTGGGAGAGAACGGGAACCTCAGCCGGAACGCATTCCGGGGACCGGCAACCGAGAGCGTGGATCTATCGTTGATCAAGGATAGCAAGCTCTCCGATCGTCTGACCCTGCAATTCCGCGTGGAGACGTTCAACCTTTTCAACCGGGTGAACCTGTACAACCCGACCGGCGACGTGAGCAATCCGGCGTTCGGCAAGTCCTCGCAGGCGTTTCCGGCGCGGCAACTACAGTTGGGGATGAAGCTGGCTTTCTAACGAACTATGTCCACCATTAACATTCGAACGGCGATTCCGGGGCCGCTTTCCACCCGGTGGGAACAGCGGCGGCGAGAGGCCGTTCCGTCAGGCGCGGGATCGGTCGCACCCATTTATATCGCCCGGGGCGAAGGCGCGGCCCTTGAGGATCTCGACGGCAATACGCTTCTCGATTTTGCCGGCGGGATCGGGTGTCTGAACGTCGGCCATCACGCGCCGGAGGTGATCGAGGCGGTCCGTCATCAGATGGATCTCTTCACCCACCTCTGCTTTTCGGTGACGCCCTACGACGCGTACGTGCGGCTGGCGGAGGAACTGAACCGGCGCACGCCCGGCAGCTTCGCCAAAAAGACGCTGCTGGTGAGTAGCGGCGTGGAAGCGGTGGAGAACGCCGTGAAGATCGCGCGCGCCTACACGAAGCGGCCCGCTGTGATCGCTTTCGAGGACGCGTTCCACGGGCGCAGTCTGCTGGGGATGACTTTGACCAGCAAAGTGCGTCCTTATAAGACCGGGTTCGGGCCATTCGCGCCGGAGGTATATCGCGTCCCCTACGCGTACTGCTATCGCTGCAGCGAACCGGTGCGCTATCCGGAATGCCAAGTCCGGTGCGCCCGCGCGCTGGAGGATGCGTTCCGCCACACCGTGGACGCCCAAAGCGTGGCGGCCGTGCTGGTCGAGCCCGTGCTCGGCGAGGGCGGCTTCGTGGCGCCGCCGGCCGCTTACTTCCAGGCGTTGCATGAGACCTGCTCGAAACACGGGATCGTGCTGATTGCCGACGAAGTGCAGACCGGCTACGGGCGAACCGGAACGTTCTTCGCGTGCGAGCAGTTGGGCATCGAGCCTGATATCATCGTGTCAGCAAAATCGGCCGCGGCGGGTCTTCCTCTGGGCGCGGTGACCGGGCGCGCCGAGATCATGGATGCGCCGGGCCGGGGCGGAGTGGGCGGAACTTACGTCGGCAATCCGGTGGCTTGCGAAGCGGCGCTCGCGGTGCTACGGATATTTGACGAGCGGCGCCTGGTGGAACGCGCGGCCCGGATCGGCGAGTGGATCTCCCGCCGGACGCAAGATTACGAGTCGCGGTTCCCACTGGTAGGCGAGGTACGGGGACGCGGCGCCATGCGGGCGTTCGAACTGGTTCGCGACCGCCAGACGCGCGAGCCGGCAAAAGAGGAGACCGAGGAGATCATCCGGTTTAGCTGGCAGCACGGCGTCATCGTTCTGTCCGCCGGCACCCGCGGCAACGTGATTCGTCTACTGTTTCCGCTGGTAATCACGGACCAACAGTTGGACGAAGGATTTTCGGTGTTGGAAGCGGCATTCGCGTCGGTCGGCGCGCCGGTTCCGGTCTCCAGTTAATAAGGAGCGCATGTTGACGACAGCGACGGAAATCCCGCTTGAAGACGGGCTGCTGTTCCGGCAGTCCTGCTACATCGATGGCGAGTGGAAGGAGCCGGCCGGCGGCGCCACGATACCGGTCGACAATCCGGCCACGGGCCGGATCATCGGGGCTGTGCCCAAGCTGGGAGCGGCCGAGACGCGCCTTGCGATCGACGCCGCCGCGCGCGCTTTAGAGCCTTGGCGGCGGCGGACCGCCGGGGAACGAGCCCGCGTGCTCCGGCGCTGGTTCGACCTGATGGTGGCAAACCGGGAAGACCTGGCGCGGCTGATGACGCTGGAGCAAGGCAAGCCGCTCGAGGAATCGCGGGGTGAGGTGAACTACGCGGCGTCATTTCTGGAGTGGTTCAGCGAGGAAGCCAAACGGGTCTACGGCGACACGATTCCCGGACACCAAGCCGACAAGCGCATCGTGGTGATTAAGCAGCCAGTGGGCGTGGTGGCCTGCATCACGCCCTGGAATTTCCCGCTGGCCATGATTACGCGCAAGGCGGGCCCGGCACTGGCGGCCGGCTGCACGGTGGTATTGAAGCCGGCTTCGCAAACGCCGTTCTCGGCACTGGCGCTGGCGGAACTGGCCGAGCGCGCGGGCGTGCCGAAGGGCGTGTTCAACGTGATCACGGGCAACTCGAGCGAGATCGGAGCGGAGTTGTCCTCGAACCCCGTGGTGAAGAAACTCTCCTTTACGGGCTCTACCGAAATCGGCCGGCTGCTGATGGCGCAGTGTTCGAGCACGATAAAGAAAATCTCGCTCGAACTCGGCGGCAACGCCCCGTTCATCGTGTTCGACGATGCGGATCTGGACGCCGCCGTCACGGGCGCGATGGCATCCAAATATCGCAACACGGGGCAGACCTGCGTCTGCACGAACCGCATCCTGGTGCAGTCGGCCGTCTACGACGCTTTTGCCGAAAAGTTGGTGGCAGCGGTGCGGGGCTTGAAGCCGGCGCCGGGATTCGAGCCGGGCGCGACGCAGGGCCCGCTAATCGACGATCGCGCAGTGGAAAAAGTGGAGGAGCACATCCGCGACGCCGTCGCCGGTGGCGCCTCGATTCTGATTGGCGGACGCCGGCATTCCCTCGGAGGCCGCTTCTTCGAGCCGACCGTGCTCAGCGGTGTGACACCGGCCATGGCCATCGCCCGGGAGGAGACGTTCGGGCCGGTAGCCCCGCTGTTCCGTTTCGAAACCGAAGCCGAGGCCATCGCCCTGGCTAACGATACCGAATTCGGCCTGGCCGCGTACTTCTACGGCAGCGATGTCGCGCGCGTTTGGCGTGTGGCGGAGGCTCTCGAATACGGCATGGTCGGCATCAACACCGGGTTGATATCCAACGAGGTGGCTCCGTTCGGCGGAATCAAACAGTCCGGCCTGGGACGCGAGGGCTCAAAGTACGGGATGGACGAATACCTCGAGATCAAGTACCTGTGTTTCGGGGGCATCGCTTGATCGCTGCCGCCGCGTCCGGCGAGGTTAGCGCACGCCGCACGGCGTCTCCGGACGGCATGCCGGCTCGCGTCCTACTGGCGTTTCTCGCAACCGCGGGCCTGTTCTACGTAAACATCATGCCAGCGCTGGTGGACGGGCTTCAGAAGGGACTCGGTTTCAGCGCGCGGCAGGCGGGGCTGGCCGGTTCGTTCAACGTCTACGGCGCGGCCTCCGGAGCGTTTCTGATCGCTTTCTTCGTGCGGCGGATCCGCTGGAGACCGGCGGCGCATCTGTTCCTGGCCGGTTTGATCGCGATGGATTTCGTCTCCATCTTCCTGCACACCCCGGCGCCGCTGTTCTTCGTCCGGTTCCTGCACGGGCTCATGGGCGGGATGCTGGTCGGGCTGGCCTTCTCGATCATTGCCCGCACCAGGGCGCCGGACCGCACCTTCGGGGTGCTGCTGCTCCTCCAGGTGCTCGCCGGCGGACTCGGCATGATGACGCTCCCCTTGCTATCGCCGCGGTACGGAACCAGCGCGTTGTTCCTGTCGCTGATCGCGTTCAGTGTGGCGACGCTCGTCATGGTGCGCTTCATTCCGGATTTTCCGCAAAAGGTGGCGCAGAGCGATCCGGGGCGCGGGACATCAGGCGCGCTGATTCCGGCACTGATCGCGGTGTTTCTGTTTCAGGCCGCGAACATGGGGCTGTTCGCCTACATCATCGGCCTGGGAGAATCGGCATCGTTGGAGATCGGCTTCGTAAGCCGGACTTTGGGGCTCGCCAACTGGCTCTCGATTGCGGGCGCCGGACTGGTGATCGTCTTCTCCACCCGCTACGGAATCCTGTGGCCGATTCTCGGCGGGATCGCCGTAGCGCTCGCCGGAACCGCGGCGCTGTACTGGAGCGCCATTCCGTCCGTCTGGATCGTGTCCAACGCGGGAACCGGCATTGCCTGGAACTTCGTGATCTCCCACCTGCTGGGAATGTGCGCTCGCCTGGATGGCAGCGGACGCGCCGCCGTGTGGAGCGGATTTGCCTCCAAGATGGGCCTGGCTTCGGGGCCGATGCTGGCGTCGCTTACCGTGGGGCGCGGGAACTATGGCGTGCTGATCGCGACGGCGCTCGCGCTGCTGGCGCTTTCGGCCGCCGCGGCCGCCATGCCGGCGTTGACGCTCGACCGTGCGGGCCGGAAGTGAACCGAACATGACACCTTTCCCGATTGCCGCTCTGCAGCTCGAATTGCCCCGCGCCGATAACCGCGACCTCCTGGAACGGGAGACCGATTCGGTTGTGCGCATGTTTCCGCGAACCCGGATGGTGGTGTGGCCGGAACTCGCGGCGTTCGGCCCGGGCGTCGATCGGGCGGAGAGTATGCCCGGTCCAACGGAAGACCGGTTTCGGGCACTGGCCAGGAGACATCGCATCTGGCTGATCCCGGGATCGATCTATGAGCGCGCCGGGGTGGACGTGTTCAACACCGCGCCGGTGATCGATCCCGATGGCGAGGTGGTGGCGCGCTACCGCAAGACGTACCCGTTTCTCCCGTACGAGAAGGGCGTCACGCCTGGATCGGAATTCGTGGTTTTCGACGTTCCGGGGGCCGGGCGCTTCGGCATATCGATCTGCTATGACATGTGGTTTCCGGAGACCACGCGCGCTCTGGTGTGGAAGGGCGCCGAGGTCATCATCCATCCGACCCTGACCGGCACCATCGACCGGCCGCTGGAGCTGGTCCTCGCCCAGGCGAACGCGATCGCCAATCAATGCTATTTCGTCGATGTGAATGCGGCCGGCGCGCTGGGCAACGGGTGCTCGATCATTTCTGGACCCGAGGGCGAGATTGTGCACCAATCCGGCGCAACCGGTGAGCACATACCGTTCACGATCGACTTCGATCGCGTGCGCCATGTACGGAAGTGCGGGACGCTGCAACTCGGCCAGGTGCTGAAATCCTTCCGGGACAGCCGGGTGGGATACCAGTGCTATCGGAGCGCGTATGCGCCATCCGAGGCACTCGACGCTTTGGGGGCTCTGGAAATCATCAATGGGGACGCCGCCGGCGTGAGGCAGGATTGATCCCAGAAAATCTCTCTCTTCGGGCAGGCGCGAGCGATTGACATCCCGCCTGTTGCCGCCACTACTGCGCGTTCGTTCCCCGCATGGCAGTCGCTCGTTCGAGGTTCTCGCTTGCATCCACGAAGCCGGGCCTGATTCGCAGGGCTTCGGCGAAATGCCGCGCGGCCTCGGCGAGCTTTCCCTGCTGAGCCAGAGCCACTCCCAGGTCGTTGTGAGTCTCGGCGGAACCAGGCCCGAGGCGAATGGATTCCGCGTATTGTTCGACCGCCTCGGCAAGGCGCCCTTGTCCGGCCAGCACGTTTCCCAAATTGTGGTAAGCGTCCGCAAAGGTGGGGCTCGCCCGCAGCGCTTCGGTGAACTGGTGCGCGGCCTCATCGAGCTTTCCCTGCCGGGCGAGAGCCACGCCCAGGTCGTTATGGGCATCGGGGTATTCGGGCCTGAGACGCAAGGCCTCGCTGAATTGTTCGGCCGCTTCCCGCACGCGGCCTTGTGCGGCCAGCGCATTTCCGAGGCCGTCGTGAGCATCGGGGTAGTTGGGTTCGATTTGCAGGGCTGCCGTGAAGTGCTGGGTGGCCTGATCGAGTCTTCCTAGCGATATTAGGGCCATTCCCATATTGGCCTCGGCTACCGCGAGGTCGGGCTTGATTCGGAGGGCCTCGACGAAGTGCGGCAGTGCCTCGTCCGCCCTGCCCTGCTTCAGGAGAACTCCACCCAAATTGTTGTGCGCGGTGTAGTCGTCTTCCGAGTTCTCCAGAGCGTGTTGCCACAGGGCCGCGCCGTCGCTCCAATACTGAACTTCAGCCCTTGAGAGCACCGCGCACGCCAGGAGTACGCACACCGCGGTGGCCGGAAGGAATGACCTACCGTACCGCCAGCGGTCCAGTAGTTCGGGCGCTCCCCAAGCGGCAATCAGAAACAGGCCGATAAGCGGGATATAGGTGTACCTGTCGGCCATCGACTGACCTCCCACCTGCACCAACCCAATCACCGGAACGAGCGTTCCTATGTACCAGAGCCAACCCACCGGAAGATAGCCGCAACTGCGGGCACGGCGGGTCGCGAAGATGGTGATTCCGATCAACGCCAGGGCGCCCAGCGACGCCGCGAAGACCGGCGTCGAGTTTACGAGGGGATAGAAAGGCGATAGCCGGAAAGGCCACAGCATCTTACCCATATAAGCCAGGTAGGACGCCATCGCATTAGTCAGCCGGATAATCAGCGAGACCCGCTCAAGCCCGGATATGGCGCCCCCATGCTGTTGGACCAGAATGGTGACGACGCTCGACATTGCCGCTAGAGCGAATAGCGGTATCTTTTCCCGCGCCAACCGCAGTACGGCGGGCCACCGCTGCCGGAGCGCTGCCAGCCCGGATTGGTCCGGCTTGCCCGGTTCGAACCGCCGCAATGGCCAATAGTCCAGCAGGAGCAGGACAAACGGAAGCGTCACCAACATAGGCTTGGCCATGAGGCCCAACACGAATAGCAACAGGACTAGCAGGTATCGGCTCAGTTGCGGCCGCCGGACGTATGCCACATAGGCCCAGAGGGTGAGCATCCAAAACAGCGCGCTCAAAACGTCTTTCCGTTCCGAGATCCAGGCCACCGATTCCACATGCAGCGGGTGAAGAGCGAATAACGCCGCCACGAACGTACTTCGGCCCAATGCCCCCGTAGTCCGGTAAAGGAAGCCGAGAAGCAACAGCGCATTTAGAACATGCAGAAGCAGATTCGTGACGTGCTGCGGCCCGGCGTCCATCCCATAGAGGCGCACGTCGAGCATATGCGAGAGCCAGGTCACCGGATGCCAGTTGGAAGCGTCTCCGGATGTCAGAGCCCAGCTTACGCCCTGCCAATTCAGCCCTTGGGCAACGTGAACGTTGCCGGTGACGTAATCGGCATCGTCCCACACGAATCCGAAGTGGCGCACAGGAGCATATACAATGACGCTCGCCACAATCAGAACCAGGCACGCCAGTAGGACGCGTTTCGATAGCAATGAGCCCGCGCGTCCCACAGGTTGGGGCAACCGCCCGAAACCGGAACGGGACTGTTCCGATACCTGGCGGTTCTTGCCATCCGGCACGTGCCGGTTATCGGTTTTGCGACCAGAGCGGTTTCTCTTCATGACCTCGTGTACCGTGCCGGAGCCGTTCCGTACCAAGGGTTCTCCCGCGGGGCGGCAGGACACCTGGCGCAGTGCCGGCCGCGCAGCCACGGCCGGCGTATGTTACGCGAGCGGCTTCATGGCAACGGCATTGCGCGCGGCGATCTGCCCGGTGCAGAGGCACTCGGCGTTGTTTCCGCCGCCGTTGTACATCCAACCCCAGAACGATCCCAGTTCGCCGGCGGTATAGAGGCGCGGGATGGGCTGGTCGTAGGGATCCACCACCTGGCACTTGCCGTTTCTTTTCGGGCCGCCCTGGGTGTTCACCATGGTCGGGAAAAGCTTCACGGCGTAGTAAGGAGGCTTGTCGATGGCAACCAGGCTTTGCTTGGGGCGGTCGAAATCGGGGTCCACACCCTTCTTGCAGTTTTCGTTGTACCGGGAGATGGTGGCTTCGAGGTCTTCGGGCTTCATTCCCAGCTTGGTGGCAAGTGCGGCCGGGGTCTCGCCCTTCACGATCCAACCCTTCTCGATTTCCTTGCTGTTATCGGCGCTCCATTCGTAGCCGGAGTACCAGGAGAACCAGCCGAATTTCCCGCGGTTAGCGGAAAGCGGTCCTCTCAGGCGCGTGGTTTCGTCGAAGACGGTGTAGCAGGGAAGGCGGGTGAAATCGCCGGCGACGCCGTCGAAGTAGAGGACGAATTCCTTGACGCCGAAACCGTGGCGGCTGGGACGGTTCTCCGACATGAAGCGCTTGCCGTATTTGTCGACGCGGATGTTCCCCGAGCCGGCGGTGCCGATGGGAATGACCACGGGCGCAAACTCGGGCACCACCATGCCGCCCAGGCCGGCAAGGGGGTTGTTCATGTGCCAGAGAGCCGCGCCCACCGACTGAGCCATGCGAATGCCGTCTCCGGTGTTGCCGGGCGTACCCTGGCCGTAGATGGGCCAGCCGGGAAGGAACTGCTTCTGCATTTCGAAATCGAACTCGAATCCGCCGCAGCAGAGGATCACCGCTTTGCGTGCCTTGATGCGATGGGGCTTGCCGGCGACCTCGGCCGTGATGCCGGCAATCTCCCTGGAAGGCGTCTGGATGAGCGCCTTGGCGGGGGCTTCGTACATCACCTCCACCTTGCGTTTTTCCAACTGTTCGCGAAGGGGAATCCAGAGCCGGCCGTTGGAGCTTCCGCCGTTGCCCCAGGTGCGCACGCAGGCGGCGCCAGCGAGCTCGGGGTGCTCGGGCTGGAAGATGCCGAGCGGAGTATGCTGGATGCCTAGTTTATCGAGCCAGTCGTTCAGCTTCAACATCTCCTCGGCCAGCGCCTGGATGCACTCCTTGCCGGTGAGACCGTAGCTAAGGGCATCGATGTACTGCATGGCTTGGGGCAGATCCGTGGGCGTCCACCACATGTTGCCCGAGACCTTGCTGTTGCCGCCCTCGAACTCCTTCTTCATCTTTTCGATGATCACGACTTTGGCGCCGGCGTCGGCGGCGGTGATGGCGGCAGCCAGTCCGGCATGCCCCGTTCCTACGATTACGACGTCAACTTCCTTGTCCCACTTGGCGGGGAGGCTTTCCGCCTTGGCCATCTGGGCTGTTAGACCGGCGGCCAGCCCTCCGGCAGCGGCGGCCGAGCCTCCAAGAAACGCGCGACGATCTAGTAGTTGCTTTTTAGTGGACATGAGTTCGCTCCCTTTGTTGCAGGCAAGCAGGACCGCGCGGGCGGCGTCAACGATGCCTGCGCATTCAGTATTAAAAGACCAACATATGCTAAGCTCCGATGTTACCTCGATTGCGGGCCGCTGCGTGGGCGTCCGGGACGCAGACGCACTTCAAGTCCTTTCGGGTTGGGGAAAGCATGAGAATTCGACTGATTTTCGCTAGCGTTGGCGTGGCGGTTTGCGCCTGGATTCTGAGCGCCCAAAATGGTGCTCCGGCCAAGCCGCCCGCAAAGGGTTCCGCGGAGGAGTGCCTCGACTGCCACGGGTCCTTCGACAAGCTCATCGAAGCTACCGCCAAGTACGTGGCGCCCAGCGGAGAGAAGACCAGTCCGCATCGATACGTGCCGCACGATTCGAAGCGGAAGGAAGACATTCCCAAATGCAGCCAGTGCCACACGGCGCATCCTCTCGATCCGTTGCCCACGCCGGGATCGATTGACCTGTCCAAGGTGAGCGTCGCATGGTGCTACGAGGCTTGCCACCACGATAAGAATTTTGTGTCCTGCAAGCAGTGCCATCCGTGAGGCGCGAAGGCAGGCCATGACGCGCACGGCCTGCCCTTCGTAGGATTGACGCTTAGCGCGGCAGCTTCTGTTCGCCCTGAATGGTGAGGGCGATTGCCTTGCCAGGGGCCTTGGTGTTGGGTTGCCCGCCGCCCACGAACACCGTGTAGGCGCCGGGGGCGACGTGGGTCTCGCCGTCCTCGCTGACGCAGCTCAGATCGCGCGGGCTCAGAGTGAACGTGACGTGTTTGGTCTGGCCGGCGGGGATGTTGACGCGTTCCACCCCACGCAGGGCGCGCAGCGGAGCGCCGGGGATCCTCGGGAATACCAGATAGAGCTGCGCCACTTCGTCACCCGCGATGGAGCTGACGTTCTTCACGTCCACTTCCACGGTGAGGTTGGAACCAGCCTGCAGGGTGTCGGTGGAGAGCTTCGGGGTGCCGTACTCGAACTTCGAGTAGCTCAGGCCGTAGCCGAAGGGGTAGAGCGGCTTACCTGTGTAGTAGCGGTAGGTCTTGTTCGTCATGTTGTAGTCGGAGAAGGGCGTCAGGTCGGCGAGGCCCTTGTAGAACGTCAGGGGAAGGCGGCCGGCCGGGTTGTTGACGCCGGCGAGGGTTTCCGCCACCGCCTGTCCGCCATCCTCGCCCGGATACCAGGCTTCCAGAATGGCGTTGGCGTTCTGGTCGGCCCAATTGACCGACAAGGCGCTGCCGTTTACGAGAGTGACGACGAGCGGCTTGCCGGTGGCCTTCATGGTTTCGAGGAGCGCCTCTTCGTCCTTCGGCAGGTCGAGCACGGTGCGGTCGCCGCCCTGGAAGCCTTCCGGCAACTGCCCGCGGGTGTTGCCTTGCTCGCCTTCGAGCTGCGAGGTGATGCCGACCACGGCGACCACCACGTCCGCCTTCTTGGCGGCGTCGATGGCCGATTCGGGATCGTAGCCGTAGTTCCAGTTCAGCGTGGGGCCGGCGATGGGCGTGGCGAAACCGCGGCCCGGTCCGCTGGCGGCGGCCATGGCAGCCGCGGCATTGGCGGCCGCCGAGGCGTTGGTCTGCGCGGTGGCTTCGGCGGCATCGCGGAAGAACTCCACTACCAGCTTGTAGGTCTTGCCCTTTTCGAAGGCGATTTCGGCGGTGCGCTCCGGGAGGCCCGGGCCGCCAAAAGCCATGCCGCGGCCGGCAGTGGTGCGCTGCACCCAGTCGTTGATAACCGGCTTGCCATCGATGGTGACGCGCACGCCGCCGTTGCCGCTAGCGGTGAACTCGCACTTGCCGGTTTCGGGCGCGGTAAGGGTTGCGGTCCAGCGGCCGGAGAAATCGCCGTTGGTATCGATTTCGGCCGGCAGGCGGGGAGCAGGCTGCCCGCCGCCACGTCCGCCGCCGAAGCCCTGCGCGGTGCCGATCTGCGGCTCCACGCGGCTGGCTGCCGGCTGGCCGGAGAGGGCCTTGTTGCTGAAGTAGACGGCGTCCACGCCAGGCTGGCCGCCCGCGGTCTTGAGAGACGCCAGCGGGATGATGGCGGGGTTGCGCAGGAACTTGGTGCCAGGGGTGTAGGTGACGGTGGCGCCGGGGAACTGCTTGCGGATGCCATCGATGATGGTGGTGTAACGCGTTGCCGAGCCGCTGTAATTGCCGCGCAGGACGGTGTCGCTATCCGCCAGCGGCCCCACTACGGCGATGGCTTTCACACCGGACTTCAGCGGGAGGATGCCATCGTTCTTCAGCAGCACCATGGCCTGGCGGGAGACATCGAGCGCCAGCGCGCGGTGTTCGGGGGTATCCACGTCGTCGGGGGAGATCTTCGAGTAGGGAACCATCTCGGGCGGATCGAACATGCCGAGCTGGAAGCGCGCCTTGAAGAGGCGCTTCAGGTTCACGTCCACCTCCGGCTGGCTGATGAGGCCCTTCTGCATGGCTTCGAGGTAGGCGGGAACGTCCTGGCTCTGGAACACGCAATCGCTGTCGGTGCCGGTTTTCAAGGTGAGTGCGGCCGCTTCGGCCAGCGTATTGACGATGTGGTGGCCGACGCCCGGCTTGCGGTAGACATCGGAGATCGCGCCGCAATCGGAGACCACGTAGCCCTTGAAGCCCCAGGCGCCGCGCAGGGTGTCCTGCAGCAGGAACTTGCTGGAGCAGGCGGCTTCGCCGTTGATGCGGTTATAGGCGCACATCACGGAATCGGCCTTGGCTTCGACCACGGTGGCGCGGAAGGCCGGCAGGTAGGTGTCGTCGATATCGTGCAGGGAGACGCCAACGTCCGCGAAGTGGCGGGTGGGTTCGGGGCCGCTATGGACGGCGAAGTGTTTCGGAGTGGAGACGGTCTTGAAGTACTTCGGGTCGTCGCCCTGCATACCCTGGACGAACGCCACGCCCATGCGCGCGGTGAGGAAGGGGTCCTCGCCGTAGGTCTCCTGGCCGCGGCCCCAGCGCGGATCGCGGAAGATGTTGATGTTGGGCGCCCAGAAATCCAAGGCCGCGGTGCGGCCGGGCGTGGCCTGCTGCTGCTGTTGCTGAGCCTGGTTGTAGCGCGCCCGCGCTTCGGTGCTGATGACCGTGCTCATGCGCTTGATGAGCGGCGGGTTGAAAGTGGAGCCCAAGCCGATCACCTGCGGGAAGACGGTGACGTTGTTGGTAACCACACCGTGGAGGGCTTCATTCCAGAAGTTGTAAGCGGGAATCTGCAGGCGCGGGATGGCCGCGGTCTGGTTGACCAACTGCGCGGCCTTCTCTTCCATGGTGAGACGCGAAACCAGGTCGTCTACACGCTGATCGAACGGCAACGATGGGTTTCTGAACGGGAGCGTGGCGGCATCCTGCTGCTGAGCCGAGGCCGGGCCCACGCAACACAGAAATATGATCCCGGCGGCCCAAACGGCACGGCCGCCACGGGGGGTATGGGAGGTGAACATGTTTATCCGGCGTTCCTTTTTTATCCGACGTTACTTTAGCACCACGCGCGGCGCAAAATGAACTGGCGGTTGCGGTGTCGAGCCGGCAGTTCGGGAGGGGCACGCCGCGGTCCCCGGCGTAGCCGTGAATTCGCGGGTGCTTTGTGGGGCAGGTTTTCAACCTGCGGCGGGATTGCATCCCGCCTGGGCGGCATGGGCAAACGCTCGCGAGAGGCCGGTTAGAAACCGGCCGCGGGATGAAATCCTGCCCCACAAAAGCCGAGCGCCCGAGTCGGCTCGGATTCATGCGGTTCCGCCGGAGAATTGCCGTTGCGCTCACTTCTCTGCGCCGCGTTCCCCGGCGCGAGCCATGGAGATGGTGGACATTTCGGGTGCAATCGCATACAGTAGTCCCTTCAGAGAAACAGCCGTTCTCGCTTTGCGTACAGAAACGGAAATCCTGCAAAAGGGCCTACTATGAACTCGCTCCGCAAAATCGCGATGCCCGGATTGAGCATCCTGGCTGTATTGGCGATTCCAGTCCTCTCAGCCGCACAGACTGCCGCACCGCCTGCTGCCGCTCCACAAACTGCCGCTCCGGCTGCCGCCCCTGGCGCTCCTCCACAAGGTGCCGCTCGCGGCGCCGATGCCGCCGCCGCACTGGCCGCCGCGCCCCGCAGCCTCGCGCCTTATTTCACGAAGGCTACCGCGGTCCCCAAGGCGCCGGATGCCGAAGGCTTCCTGCAGCGTTGGCTGCTACTGGAGCCTATCAACAAGCCGAACCGCAGCAATACTTCGTTTGTCGGCACATACGTGCGGAACGCCTTCAACACCGAGTACTTTCCCGACCAGTTCACCGTCATTCCGCACGACGGCGACAAGGTGAAGGTGGGAGACCAGGATCTCGCTTGGCACGCCCTGGATTCCGCCAATTTCAACGTCAAGCTGTTTCGCTTCGCCTTTGGATTGAACAAGCCGACTTACGGCGTCATCTTCTGGGCGGTCACCGTGGTCAACAGCCCGCGCGAGATGCAGAACGTCCGGCTGGCGGCTGGCTCGAACTCGGCATCCATCTGGTGGGTCAACGGCAAGGAAGCGGTGGACCTGTTCGACGACCGGCGCATGGTCATGGACGACGTCGTCAGCAAGCGGCTCACGCTCAACAAGGGCAAGAACGTGATTCGCGGCGCCGTCATCAACGGCCCGGGCTTGAGCGATTTCTGCGTCCGGTTTATCGATGAGAACGGAAAGCCGATCAAGGACCTTACCCTGAGCCTTCAGTAACGTTGGGAAGCAATGAGCCGTCCTGTTTTGGGTACTTATCGTTTGGTTTTCGGAGCTATTATGAAATTCTACATTCCGGCCGCAGCGTTCCTACTAGCCGCAGCGGTTCCTACCTTGTCCGCACAGGCGCCGGCGCTGGACGGCGAACCCTTCACCCACGATCCGTCGACCATCGGGTTTAGCGACGGCAAGTATTTCGTTTTCGGCACCGGCGGCGGTGGCCTGATATCCGAAGATGGCTGGACCTGGCACAGCGGGGCCGTGCGCCCCGGCGGCGGGGCGGCTCCCGATATCATCAAGATCGGGGATCGCTACTACGTGGCCTATGGCTCGACTGGCGGTGGCTTGAACGGCGGGCACGCCGGAACCATCCATGTAATGTGGAGCAAGTCGCTCGACCCCAAATCCCCCGACTTCGAATTCAAAGACAATAACATCGTCGCCTCATCCGACGGCATCGAGGATTGCGATGCCATCGATCCATCGTTCCTGCTAGATCCCACGGATGGCCGGCTGTGGCTCACCTATGGGACTTACTTCGGCTTCATTCGCCTCGTCGAGCTCGATCCCAAGACGGGGAAGCGCGTCGAAGGTAACCAGGCCATCAATGTCGGCATCGACATGGAAGCCTCCGACTTGATCTACCGGGACGGCTGGTATTACCTGCTGGGCACGCACGGCACCTGCTGCGACGGCGCCAACTCCACTTACAACATCCGCGTCGGCCGGTCCAGGAAAGTTACAGGTCCGTACGTCGATAACATGGGCATCGACATGATCAAAGGCGGAGGCAAGCTGGTTGCGGCGGCGAGCGGAAGCTTTGTCGGGCTGGGCCACTTCGGCAGAACGGTCCTGGACGACGGCGTGGAGAAGTTCTCCTGTCATTATGAGGCCGACCTGAACCGCGGCGGCCGCAGCGTGCTAGCCATTCGTCCGCTGCTATGGAGAGACGGATGGCCGATTGGCGGGGACAATTTCCAGGAAGGCACTTATGAGATCCAGTCCGAACGCAGCGGCGGCGCGCTGGAACTGGGTGTGGATTTTGTGCGGATGGCCGGACGCATGGGCGGCTTCGGAGGCGGTGGCCGCGGTGGCCGTGGCGGCGCTCCTGGCGGCCCTGGTGGTCCGGGGGCTCCTCCCGGCGCTGCTGGCCCTGGTGGTCCTGGCGGCCCTGGCGGGCCTGGTGGTCCGGGGGCTCCTCCTGCCGCTGCTGGTCCTGGCGCTCCCGGCGGCCGCGGCGGCGCACCCGGTGCTCCTCCTGCCGGCGCTCAGACTGCGGCTCCGATGACGCCGGTTCCGGCCCAGCGGCTTTACGATGTGTTAGCGACTTGGCCAACCGGCAACATTGACCTTCGCATTGGCGATTACATGGCTCGTCCCCATCAGAAATGGACCGTCTCGCCCGCACCCAACGGCGGCGGATATCTTGGCTCGCCCTATTGGAAGATAGTCATCACCGACACCGATCGCGCGTTGGCGGCAACCGCCGGCGGTGAAGTTGTGACGGTTCCCACCTTTACCGGCGCTCCGGAACAACTGTGGCGCATCGATCAGTTGCCTGATGGCACGTACCGCATCATGCCCAAGGTGGCACCGGAATCCAAGGAGCCCCTGGTACTGACCGCGGCGGGCGCCAGCACGCCGACGCTGGCGAAGTTCGACCCCAAGAGCGACAAATCGCGCTGGAACTTCAGAAAGCCGTAACACCGGGCGGGTTTTGGGGGCTGTCTCAGTTCGACAGCCCCCGTCCACCGCTCAGCGAAGCGAGCGTGAGTTAATCTGCCACTTGGAGTCCTTGCACAGGCTGCACTGAGGGCCCAGGAAGTATCCCTTGCCTGTGGCGCTCGAATCATTCATCAACTGCCACTTGAGCCAGGCCACTGCCACTGCGCCAAACGCCCCGCCATTGTCCTCGTTGTAAGTACCGCCGTGACCGACGGGCTGATAGGAACCGTAGAAAATGGGTACGCGCTCCGGCATCGTATCGAAATCCCGTTTGCCGTTCTTGTAGGCGATGTCGCTCTCGCCGCCGGTGACGATGATCACCGACGAGTGCAGACCGGCGATGATCTTCTCGTCCGGTTGGATCAACCCGCTGTTCCAGATGCCGACAGTAGCGATGCGGGGATCGGCCGAGGCGCCGTAGGACATCAGGCCGCCGCAGGACATGCCCATCGCCGCAACATGGGTGGTGTCGACCTTTTGATAGAAGCGGCTCTTGGGATCGGCTACTTCCTTGGACATCCAGTCCATCGCCTGAATCAGCGCCGTGCCGTCGGTCATGTTGGACGGCATCGCCGGCGGGCCGCCCCGGCCGTTGGCAGCGGCGTTGGGCGGGCCGCCCCGGCCCGGGCCCGGCGCACCCGGCCCGTTCTCAGCGCGGATAACGGGCGGGCCGTCCGCCACAATCACGAACCCGTAGGAAGCGATCTCCGAGAGATACTTCGGAAACGTCAGACCGTTCTTTGCGCACCCGCCTTCACCCCAAACCAGCAGTGGGTGCTTTGAGGAGCCGAGATTTTCGGGACGATACACGGTATGGGTTGCGAGCCCCGGGTCGTGCTCTACGACGACCTTATTGGGTCCGGTGGGCGGCGCTCCTTTCTGCGGGACGTCTACGATCGTGACCGTATTCGCCCCATCCTTCGTTCCTTGCGCCGCAAGGCTGGAAACGCAGACGGCCGCTACGGCGGCAATCGCCAGCGTTGAAATGCGCGTCAAGCGCGATGTGTATGAGAAGTGCATTTTTTATGTCTCCCGGTTCAGTTCTGGCTTTCGTACATGGTGATTCCCACGCCGCCGGCGGCCATGCCTGGATTGGAACTCAGGAATTGGCCGGTGTTGAGGAATGCATAGGGTCCGTCCTCACGCGCCTCGAACGTTGGCACAAGCGCTCCGAAGGGGCCCGCGTTTCGAACGACGATGATTTCGCCGTCGCCGGCTTGCCAAAGGTATCTTGCATCGATGGTCGCGGGATTCGAGAGGTTCTGATAGTCCGCGCCGCCGGCAAGAACTTTGCCGCTAATTCGTCCGCTCAATTCGCCGCCGGTGATAGGGATGATGTTGCGGTTGCCCCGCTTGCTTGCGCCCACGGACTGGCTCGGGCTCAGCGTCACGGTCTCTTTGATCAGCAGGCCGCCTGGCTTCTCGGTGGCGGTTTTCCGGCGGTAGTCCCAGGGTTGTGCGGGAACGCCGGCCGGCTTGGCGATGCGGATGGTGTTCGCCGGATCGGCTTTCAGTGGAGAGCCAGAGACGTCGTAGACCCGCAAGGTCAGGGTCTTGGCCGCCCGATCCAGCACGCGCCGCGCGACATATTTGCCGGAATTGAGCCAGGCGAACTCACCGTCGATGGGAGCTTCGAAATCCACCACGATTCTGAGGTCGTTCGCATCCGCCCCCGTCCCGGCGTTGCGTACAAAGATGTACTTGCCGGATACGGTCTTCAGCACCAGAATCTGCTCGATCTCGATGGTGCCGTTGGAAAGCGTCAATTCGAGGTCCAGCCCACCGGGCATGATCGCAGCGGACAATTTTGGGCCGGACGCAGCCCCTTCCTGGCCGACGGCGACGCGTCTGAATCCGAACTGCGTCTTGCCGACCTCGGCCACTCTGTCGAGCTTCATTTGGAGTTCGAAGATCGGGCTCCCGCTTTCGGGGCTTGGGATGCCCTCCGGCATTCCGCAGTTCCACGAGCTGTGCGGAACAAGCACTTTCGTGGCGTCTCCCGCATCCGCGCGAAGCGCCGCAACGTGGAGAAGAGCGACCGCTGCGATTGCCAGAACCGTTCGTCTATTTTTCATCCGATCACCTTTCCCAAGGTGGTGCCCGCGGCGCCATGAAGCGGGTTCCGCCAGGGCTTTCCGTAGAGTCCCAGTTTACACGTGAAGGTGGTTCAAGCAGGGGGAGAGCGGGCGACAGGCGGCGAGTACCGTGGGCCGTGCCGAGCCTAGTCCGCCGCCGACCGGGGAACCCCCGCTCGACAAGGTCAGTGTTTTCTTGCTATCATACGGAATAGTTCATTGTGGTACTTCTCCAAGATACCTCTATCCGGCTTCAGCGGCGCGTAGGTTCTCGAGCAATCCAACCGAGGAGTAAATCGTAGAAAATCATGGCCTCAAACACCTTCTCTCAGGGCGCCCAGGTCGAACATCAAAGGTTCGGCTTGGGAACGGTGATGTCCAGCAGCGACGAGCGCATGGTCATCAAGTTCGATGACCACGGCGAAAAGAAGTTCGTCACCAACATGGTGATGGGAAGTTTGAAGAAGAGCGACAGGCAGCCCCCCGCCGAAAAGAAGGGCACCCGCAGGAAAAAGGCCGTGCCTGCCTCCGCGTAGGCTGGCATACTAGACGAGAGGATATTTTGAACGCAAGCCAAAAGCGGTTATTCGAAGAGGCCCGGAAGCGGAATCCGAGTCTCAAAATTCCCACCGACACTCCAGCGCCGGACTGGAGCGAGGCCGACCTGGCGCTGATCAAGCAGGGCGTCGGCGATAAGAGCAGCCGGCCCTCGCAGGGAACCGGCGAAGGCGGAGAAGCCGCGGCGGAGACGCCCACCGGAGAGCAGGCGGGCAGCGTGGTCACCTATTTCGAGGCCAAGGGATTCGGTTTCCTGCGCCCCGATGACGGCGGACGCGACATCTTCTTCCACGTTTCCAGACTGGTGGAAGGGCTGGCCACCGATCTGCGTCCAGGCGCCCGGGTTCTCTACGAACTGGGCATGGACCGCACCGGGAAGATGGCGGCATCGAGCATCCGCATCGCCCCCGCCTCGGCATAACCGGATATAATAGGGGAACCGCCGGCGGATCGGCAGCCGCGCTCATCGAGCCGGCCAGGGTCCGTTTCAACTTTCATGTTCGACAACCTATCGGAAAAGCTGCAGCGGGTTTTCAAGAACCTTCGCGGCGAAGGCAAGCTCTCGGCTGAAAATATGGAGGGCGCACTGCGGGAGATCCGCATGGCGCTGCTCGAAGCCGACGTCAATTTCAAGGTTGTCAAACAGCTCATCGAGAACATCAAGGTCAAGGCCATGGGCGAAGAGGTGATGACCGCCCTCTCGCCGTCGCAGCAGGTGATCAAGATCGTTCACGAGGAACTGATCAAGATTCTGGGCAGCCACGAATCGAAGTTGCGCTTCGCCAACGAGCCGCCCAGCGTGTTCCTGATCGTCGGGCTGCAGGGATCCGGGAAGACCACTTCGACGGGCAAACTGGCGCGCTGGCTGTCGCGTAACGGGCACCGCCCCATGGTGGTGTCGGTGGACGTCTACCGCCCGGCGGCGCGCGAGCAACTGAAGGTGGTGGCGCGGGAAGTCGGCCAGTCGATTTACGAAGGCGTGCCTGGGGAAACGGCGCCGCTCGACTTGGCGCGTTCGGCCCGGCGCGAAGCCACGCATACGGGGCGCGACGTGCTGCTGGTGGATACGGCCGGGCGTCTGCACATCGACGAAGACCTGATGGTGGAGTTGCAGCAGTTGAAGGAGCAACTCAACCCGGTGGAAGTGCTCTTCGTAGCCGACGCCATGACCGGGCAGGACGCGGTGAAATCGGCCGACGAGTTTCACAAGCGCCTGGGCATCACGGGCGTGATCCTGACCAAGATGGATGGCGACGCGCGCGGCGGGGCGGCGCTATCGATCCGCCACGTGACCGGGCAGCCGTTGAAATTCGTGGGCGTGGGCGAAAAGTTCGACGCGCTGGAACCTTTCCATCCCGACCGCGCGGCCAACCGCATTCTGGGGATGGGCGACATTCTGTCGTTCATCGAGAAGGCCAGCGAGCAGATCGACCAGAAGCAGGCCGTGGAGATGCAGCGCAAGCTCATCGAAAACGACTTCACGATGGAAGATTTCCGCGACCAGTTGAAGTCCATCCGCAAACTCGGTCCGCTCAGTTCCCTCATGGACATGATGCCGAAGGTGGGCATGCTGAAGGACCTGAAGGACGTCAAGGTGGACGAGAAGGAAATCGGGCGGGTGGTGGCGATTATCGATTCGATGACGCCGCGCGAGCGCGACAACCACATGATTATCAACGGCAGCCGCCGGCGGCGCATTGCGCGGGGCAGCGGCACGACCGTGCAGGAAGTGAACCAGTTATTGAAGCAGTATGCGCAGGCCCGGAAAATGATGAAGTCGCTCTCGGGTGGCTTCCTGGGCAGGAAATTCGGCAAAATGAAGATGCCGCCCGGATTTCCGTTCGGAGACATGCCGGGCGGGCCGGGACGATAGGGTTTTGGAAAGACGCCCCGCCGCGAGGCGGTGGACAGAAGACTTTATAAGAGAAACTTGGAGCAAAGATGCTGATGATTCGCCTGGCGCGGTTTGGCGCCAAAAAGAAGCCGTTCTATCGCGTGGTCGTGATCGAGAAGGAAAAGGCCGCCAATGGCCGCAGCCTGGAAACGATCGGACACTACAATCCGCTCACCCATCCCGCCAAGGTGGATTTCAAGTACGACCGCCTGGAGCACTGGACCAAGCAGGGTGCCCTGCTTTCGGACACGGTGAAGCGCCTGGTGGAAAAGAACCCCGCGCCGGCCGCCCAGCCGATGGCGTAAGTTTCCCGTACTGTGTGTCACCGGACGGCGATGGCCCGGGTTGAGGTTTAACAAGACCGGCCGTCGCGCTTCGGGTACCATGGGCTTAGGGAAGGAGGCGGGGTGATGAAACAGTTGATTGAAGATATCGCGAAGGCTCTGGTGGACATCCCCGAGGAAGTATCGGTGCGCCTCGTGGAAGGCGAGCAGGTCACGGTTCTCGAGCTGAAGGTGGCCCCCAGCGATCTCGGTAAGGTGATCGGCAAGCAGGGCCGCACGGCACGCTCCATCCGCACCATACTGGGCGCCGCCGGAATGAAGCTCAACCGCCGTTTCACGCTGGAAATTCTGGAGTGAGCGAGACCGAATCCGGCTGGGTGACGGTGGCCGTACTGGGCAAGACCCGCGGCATCCGCGGTGAGATCACGGCCGTGCCCCTCAGCGGGAAGCCGGAGCGCTTCCAGCAGTTGCACGAAGCGTACCTCTATACTTCGGGCGGCGCGATGCAGTCCGTCGAAGTGGAATCGTCCTGGTTCCACGACCGCACTCTTGTTCTTAAGTTCCGGGGCGTCGACAGCATTTCCGCCGCGGAGCCGCTCAACGGCGCCGAGCTGCGCGTGCCTCTCAGCGAGCGCGTGGCGCTGGAGGAGGGCGAGTTCTTCCAGTCCGACCTGATGGGATGCGAGGTAGTGGACCGCCGCTCGGGCGAACGCCTGGGGCGCGTGGCGTCCTGGCAGGATGCCGGAGGCGCGGGCCTGCTGGAACTGGATAGCGGGCTGCTGATTCCCTTCGCGCGCGCCATCTGCGTGGAGATCGACACCGCGGCGCGCCGCATCGGCGTGGACCTCCCAGACGGCCTGAAGGATGTAAACCGGCCGTGACGTTTCACCTGCTGACGATCTTCCCCGAGTTCTTCGAGGGGCCGTTCGCGCACGGCGTGGTGAAGCGCGCGCAGGACGCGCAACTGCTCGACATCCGCATCCACAACCTGCGCGACTGGACCGCGGACCGGCACAAAACCGTGGACGACCGGCCCTTCGGCGGCGGCGAGGGAATGGTGCTGAAACCGCAACCCATCTTCGAAGCCGTGGAATCCATCTGGCCAGAGCGAGGCCCGGGGCAGCGAGTGGTGCTGCTTTCGGCGCAGGGGCGGCTGTTCGACCAGGCCATGGCCAACGGCCTGGCACAGGCCGACGGGCTGCTGCTGATATGCGGCCGTTACGAAGGCGTGGACGAGCGCGTGGCCGAGCACCTGGTGGACGACGAGATTTCGATTGGCAACTACGTATTGAGCGGGGGCGAACTGGCGGCGGCCGTGGTGGTGGATACGGTGGCGCGGCTGATTCCGGGCGTGCTGGGAAATGAGACTTCGGCCGCCTTCGAATCGTTCCAGGACACGGGGCACGGAGAGGGACTGCTGGATTGCCCACACTGGACGCGGCCGGCGGAGTTCCGCGGGTGGAAGGCGCCGGACGTGCTGCTCAACGGAAACCACGAGGAGATCCGCCGCTTCCGGCGGAAGACCGCCATCGAGAAGACGGCGCGCCTGCGGCCCGATTTGATGGGCAAGCCGCGGGAGTGAGCGCATGCGCGACGCGGCTCCACGAGTGGTGGTGGTGGCTGCGGCGGCCGGCGCGCTGCTCACCGAAATCCTGAGTCCGTTTCATTTAGTGAACCGGACGTGGCTTGCAATCGGATGGGCCGTTGTGGCGGCGGCTGGCGCGGGGTATCTGCGGAAGCGCCGATGGGACCCAGTTGGCACGCCATCGGTGGGGCCGTTCGAGATTGCGATGTGGCTGACGGCCGGCGCGATCACCGTCGTGGTGGCCGTCACGGCGTGGCTCGCGCCGCCCAACACTTTCGACGGCCTGGAATACCACATGCCGCGCATCGTGTACTGGGCGCAGGCCGGAAGCGTCGAATTCTTCCCAACCACTTACTTGAACCAGATCAGCGCGCCGCCGCTCTCCGAGTACCTGATGCTGCACACTTACGTGCTTTCGGGCGGCGACCATTTCGTCAACCTGGTGTCGTGGGTGGCGTTCGCGGGGTGCGTCGTGGGCGTTTCGGGGATCGCGCGGGCGGCCGGGTTGGGACCACGCGGGCAGGCGCTGGCGGCCCTCTTCTGCGCCACGCTGCCCTCGGCCATCCTGCAGGCTTCGGGAGTGAAGAACGATTGCATGACGGCGCTCTGGCTGGTGTCGGTGGTCTACTTCGCCTTGCAGGCCGACCTGCCCTTTTTCGGCTTGGCGCTCGGATTGGCGCTTGCCACCAAGGGGACCGCGTATCTATTCGCGCCGCCGCTCGTGGCCGCGGTGTGGATTGTCCGCCCGCTGAAGGGGCGCCGCCAGTGGACGGCAGCGGGGCTGTGGGTGCTGGGTGGCGTGCTCCTGGTCAACGGTCCGCAGTATGTCCGCAACCTGCGATTCAGCGGGTCGCCGCTCGGTTACGGCGCGCCCTTCGACAACGGCGCGGTGCGCTGGCGCAATGCGGAATTCGGATGGAAGCCAACGGTGTCGAATGCGCTGCGCCATCTCTCGGAGCAACTGGGAACGGGGAATCCGCGGTGGAATCGCGGGGTATACGACGCTGCGCTCGCGGCGCACCGATGGCTGGGGATCGATCCGCAATCGCCCGCCACCACGGTATGGAGCGACTACGGCGTTCCCAAGAATACGCGGCACGAGGCCGACGCCAACAGCCGCTGGCACCTGTTGCTGCTCGCGATAACGGCGGGGTGGGCAGGCTGGACGGCGTGGCGGAAGCGCGGAGGGCTGTGGCTGGTGTACGCAGTGTCGCTCGGGCTGGCGTTCCTGCTGTTCTGCGGATACCTCCGATGGCCGGACTATTCGGCACGCCTGTTCCTGCCGCTGTTTGTGCTGGGCGCGCCGCTGGCCGCGGCAGCTTTGGCGCGCGTCAGGCCAGCGTGGCTGCTGGCGCCAGTGTGCCTGTTTCTGGCCGATACGGCGCGTCTGCCGGCGCTCGAAAACTGGACGCGGCCGTTGCGGGGGCCGCACAACCTGTTCGCGATTCCGCGCGACCGGGCCTACTTCACCGACGTGCCGTTGCCGGATGCGGAGCGGAACTACCGCGCGGCGGCCGATGGCGTTCTGCGATTGGGATGCCACCGGGTGGGCATCGATATCGGCGAGGGACAGCTTGAGTATCCATTGCAGGCCCTGCTGCGGGAACGCGATGGCGCGGTGCGGTTTCAACATGTGGGCGTGGAAAACGGGACGCGGAACTACGGCGCGCGCGAGGCTGGGCCGCCCTGCGCGGTGGTGTGCCTGCAGTGCGCGGGCAAGCCGGGGAAGCTGGCCGAGTACGGTTGGGCGGGCGAACCAAGGCCGTTTGGCGGCCTGGTGCTGTTCGCAAGCGAACCGCGCCGCCCCATGTGATAGAATATTAAGGAAATCCCCATGCAGACTGCGTTGCTGACCAAGTTTATCAACAAGAATAAGAGGACCGACATCCCCGAGTTCCGCCCGGGCGACACCATTCGCGTCCACGTCAAGATCAAGGAAGGCGACAAAGAGCGCCTCCAGGCATTCGAGGGCACGGTAATTGCCCGCAATAATACGGGCCTGGGCGAGAGCATCACCGTCCGCAAGGTCAGCTTTGGCCACGGGGTGGAGCGCATTTTCCCGGTGCACGCTCGGGTGATCGACCACATCGAAGTGGTGCGTACAGGGCGCGCGCGGCGCGCCAAGCTCTACTACCTGCGCAAATTGCGCGGCAAGGCCGCCCGTCTCCGCGAGCGCGAGTAAGCCGCCCGCGGACAAATTCATGCGACCCGAATCGGCGGGTGGCAAAATCCGGTGCGAGGGCACGATCGAGCGAGAACTGCGCGCGCGCGGGTTTGCGGCCGTGGCGGGCGTTGATGAGGTGGGCCGCGGCGCGCTGTTCGGGCCAGTTGTGGCCGCGGCGGTGGTGCTATCTCCGGAGCGTCCGGTTCGCGGATTGAACGACAGCAAACTGCTGGAAGCCGCGCGCCGCGAGGATCTCTCGGAACGCATTCGCGAACGGGCCATCAGTTGGGCCGTTGGCGCAGTGGACGCGGCCACCATCGACCAGATCAACATCTACCAGGCGTCGCGCCGGGCCATGCAACTGGCGGTTCTGGGGCTGCGGCCGGAGCCGGACTTCCTGTTGACCGACGCCATGCCGCTGGACATCGCGGTGCCGCAGCGGGCGCTCATTAAAGGGGACGCGCGCTGCCACGCCATCGCGGCCGCCTCCATCATCGCCAAGGTGTGGCGGGATGCCTGCATGCGGGAGTGGGACAAGGTGTATCCGCAGTACGGACTGGCGGGACACAAGGGTTACTGCACGCCGGAGCACTGCCGGGCGTTAGCGGAATGCGGCCCATCGCCACTGCATCGCCTGAGCTTCGCGCCGGTGCGCCAACATTCGCGGGTCCCCATGAACTACAATCCTCAGATGGAGTTGTTTGAAACGGCGGGCGCAGCGTGATGCCGCCGCAACCAGGTTCGGGGGAGATATCCTCGGCGTTTGGCCCCGAGGGTCTTGGTGCAACGCCTGGTGGCACACCCGGAGCCCCGCTTGGCCTGGCCGTCGCGCCGCCACCGGTGTACCGCTGGTACCACCGCCTTTTTGCCGTAATGCTGGCGACGGGGTGCCTGGTGGTGGGCGCCGTTCTGCTGGTGTTTCCCTGGACGCCGGCGTGGGAGCACAACTACTTCGCGGGCATGACGCCGCTGGTCCGCGCCTGGTGGAATAACTTCTACGTGCGTGGCGTGGTCAGCGGCATCGGCATGGTGAACCTATATATTTCGCTGGTGGAAGTGCTGCGGTTGAAGCGATTCTCCCAGCGGTAAGGCGCCCCGGAAGTGGTAGCCCTCCAGGGCCGCCGGAACTACCCGCAACGGCGTTGGAAGCATCCCACGAAAGACCGGACTCGCGCGAAGTGAGATGGCATACCATCGCACTGTGGAACCGCACTTCGAACCTCTAACGCTTGTAATCGGGGCCGCGTTGCTGCTGCTGGTGGGCGCGTTTCTGCGGCGCGGAGCGCGCGCGGGTTCGCAAGGCCGGGGACTTACTTTGCCGCTCGATGGGCTGCCGACGGGCGGGGACGGGCTCGGATTGGCTCCGCGGCGGCGCGTGGGGCTTCAGTAGCGGCCGAGAACGAAATTCAAGTCAACCTCGGCAATCCGCTCCACCGGCTTTCCGTTCAGGAGAGTCGGCTCATACCGCCAACTCCTGACGGTATCCTGGGCAACCTGACGCAGGGAGACGGGGCCGCGGAGGATGCTGGTTCGGACCACGCGGCCGTCCACGCCGATGACAGCCTCGACGGTGACGACTCCGGTCACGCTGGCCAGTCTGGCGGCGACAGGATAGGAAGGCGTGGTCATACGGAGCAGTCTGCCGCCTCTCACCGGGTTCGGCTCCGCGGGGTTGGCTAGCCTGAAGGCACTCAGCGTGATCGGGGAACCGGCAAGCACGCCCGCCGCCGTTTGGCGGTTGGAGGAGCGATCGGGCGCCTGTCCAGGGGTAACCGGGACGGCCAGAAAGTGTGCGTGGCCCACGCCGGTCAATACAGCCAGGGCGGAAACGCTCAACTGAGTCAGCGCGGTGCGAAACGCGAATCGCATAGCCATGAGCCTCCTTCGCATGCTTCCTGAGACAACGGAAGCGTGTCGTTGAGGGGAGTATATCGCCAAGTTGTTCCGTTTACTAGGGATATAAACAGGGTGGACGTACCGGCTCCAAGGTGCCCCGTACTAAGCAATTGGATTAGGGCAGAGGCCAGAATGCGCGCAGAGTGGTAGTCGCAAGAGAAGGGCGGGCTACGCAGAGCTCGGTCGGAGACCCCAGAACAGGAGTGGGTGAACTCCGAACCTTATGCGGGTGTGCGCTCCAAAGGGCCTCCGCAAGTTGTACCGTTAAGGCGTGCCATTCGGGGCAGCCCGAATTCCAATTAACCCAACGTCGTTACGGGTTTATGAATGTTCCATGAAAAGCCGCGTGACCGATAAAATGGCGTTAGGTAAGGGGAATTCCTGGTTCGATTAGGACCCAATTTCCTCTTGACACCGCAATTCCCCGGCTCAATAATAAAAGTCTACAACAGTACCATTACCTCTAGAAGGTCTAGTACGTATTTGCCATAGGGTGATACGTGTTTACCAGGAAACACTGAGAACGGAGGTTAGCTGATCCGTTAAGGAGTATCGGTTTGGAGGGATGTGTTCACGCGAAGGTGTTTCATATTAGGTGGGTTAGCTGTCGCCGCACACGCTCAACGACCAACAGTCGAGGATGTAGACTTCTCCCAATGGCAGAGCTTCGGAGCTGGGCTGTGGGCTGCGGAGGGTGGTGAAATCGTCGGCAGATTCGAGAAGAATCGGCCGGGTACTGGCTATTTGTTTACCCGCGACGTGTTCACCGATTTCCGGTTGAGCATGGTATTCCGGATCTCCGGAGGTGGAAAAAGCGGGGTTTATTTTCGAGAACCACGCCGGAAGTGGAGTCTGGAAGGCGATGGCCGTCCAGGCACGGGTCCCGATGGAGGCTACGAGGTATTGGTGAACTATCAGGACCGCGACAATCCTACAGGAACGATTTTCAATATCCAGAAATCAAAAAAAATGGTTGGCGCCGAAGAGAAATGGAACGAAATGGAAATAGTCTGTAAGGGTCCCGAGATCCGCATTTCCGTGGCGAACCAACTCGTGAACCGCTTCAACCAACTACGTGTCCAGCCGGGAGTTATTGGCTTCGAAGTACCTGGCGATGCGCCGCAGGATTTCACTGTTCGATATCGCGATATCAAGATTTCTACAGTAGCCTGATTTTGTCTTTTTAAGTGGTTATACGCTTTAGTTTTTCTGTGGCAGTTTGGAGTTCAGACGGGGGTATAAGGGCGACGGCAAGTCCAGGGGATGGCAAGAGTCGTTGGATCAGCGTCTCCTCCGCCGGTCGCGCCAGGCATTTGGTGAGGACTTGGTTTCGGAAGCGAGGGAATGAAAATGGGTAGACATCGATTCGCAGTTATTGGCAAGCGGGCGCTGGGGAGCCGGATCGGGCTCCTGGCGGTCTTGCTCGCCGTGTTTTCTTCAATGGTATTTGGACAGGTGTTAGGGTCGATATCGGGCTTCGTGCGCGATCCGAGCGCCGCCGCCGTTCCTGGCGCCACCGTCGCCCTGACCAACTCGGAAACGGGCGTGGTGCGCACGGCGATGGCGGATGAACGCGGCTACTACCGCGCGCTCTCGCTTCCCGTGGGCCGGTACGACATTAAGTCGACGATGACGGGATTCCGCACCACGGTGCGGTTTGGTATCGACCTGGCAGTGGCCCAGGACGCCGTCGTCGATATCGACATGCAACTTGGCGTTCTAAAGGAGGACGTGCAGATATCCGGCGAGGCGCCCTTGGTGAATGTGGCGACCACGTCCATCGCGGGCCTGGTGGACGGGCACTCCGTGAAGGACCTCCCGCTGAACGGTCGGAGTTTCGACAACCTGATTACTCTGAACCCCGGGACGGCCAACACCACGGTGAACCGTTCCTCCACCAGCACGGGCGGTGGACAGGGCAATAACTTCTCCATCTCGGGAAATCGAGAAGATTACAATCTGTTCCTTCTCAACGGAATCGAGTACACCGGGCTATCCACAGCCGACGTAGTTCCTGGCGGCCTAAGCGGCCAGTTACTGGGAGTGGACGCGGTGCGCGAGTTTAACGTTCTGCAAAACACCTATGGCGCCGAGTATGGTAAGCGGCCGGGCGGGCAGGTTAGTCTGGTGACTATGTCCGGAACCAACCAGCTTCATGGCACGCTCTTCGAGTTTGTCAGGAACAGCGCGTTCGATGCGCGCAACTACTTCGATCAGACGTCCGGCGCGCCGCCCTTCAAACGCAACCAGCTTGGCGGCTCCCTGGGCGGCCCGATTCGCAGAGACAAGACGTTCATCTTCGGAAGTTACGAGGGATTCCGGCAGCGCCTGGCGACCACCGAAAAGGCCATCGTTCCCGACATGAACGCGCGGAACGGCATCCTGACCTTGGCCAGTGGCGCGCTCTCGAACATCGGGCTGGCTCCCGGCGTGGCGCCCTATTTCGCTCTGTGGCCGGTTCCTAACGGGCCGGAATTGGGCGGAGGTGCCGCGTATCACTACGGCAACCCGGGGCAGGCGATTCGCGAGGACTTCGGAAACATCCGGGTGGATCATAACTTCTCCACCAAGGACCTGTTGTCCGGGGTTTACACCGTGGACGATGGCTTCATTAGCGGTCCCGGATCCACCGACTTGCAGCAAAGCGCCAGCACCATGCGTTCCCAGATAGCCAGCATCGAGGAGACTCACTCATTCAACGCCTCGGTGATCAACACGGTTCGGGTGGGGTTCACGCGCGCCAAGTGGGACATGAGCGCGGCGCCTCCGGGAGGCGACTCCCCCCTGACATTCGTGCAGGGGATGCCGGTGGGCAACATCAACATCGGATCGGTGGGCAACGGCCAACTCGGCGCCATCGCGGGAGCCGGTTCGAACGGCTCGCAGCAGTTCGATAGCATCGCCCGCAACCTTTATACGGTATCGGACACGGTTTCGATCACCAAGGGCATCCACCGGCTCGAGTTCGGCGGATGGGCGCAAGAGGTCCAATCCAACGACAACGCCGCGGATCAGAGATACGGCGTCGCCAGTTTCACCGACCTCCAGCACTTCATGCAGGGATCGGCTACGCAGGTGGTTGCGACGCTCAACCCCATCGGACTCGGCTGGCGTCAGAAGGCGGGAGCCTGGTATGCCCAGGACACCATGCAGCTACGCCAGAACCTGACGCTGACCCTGGGCGTGCGGCACGAGTTTAACAACGGCTGGAATTCTCCAGCCGGCACGGCGGCCAATTTCGTGGCCGGCGCCAACGGAGTGCTGCAGACGCAACCCGTGGTGGGGAACTCCATCTACTCCACCAACAACGCCAAGATGATGATCGGACCGCGCGCCGGCCTGGCATGGTCGCCGTTCAAGAGCAAGCGCACCGCCGTCCACGCCGGATACGGGCTGTACTATGAGCAGTTGGACTACATGGGCGCTTGTTGCGACTCCATCCCCATTGGCCAATACAACAACCGCGTGACCGTGTCCCCGGCGACATTTCCGATTCAGTTCGCGCCCGGACAAACTCTTCCTGGGTCCAAGATCGGGCCGACGGGCGTCGATCCCAACTTGAAGATGCCGGCGGTTTTCCAGTACAGCCTCAAGGTGGACCAATCGCTCGCCGCCAATACCCTGCTTTCGGTGGGTTACGTGGGAGAGCGTGGCTATCACCTTCTTGCCACCACCGACGCCAACACTGCCATCCCCACCATGATCAACGGGCAGCCGTACTTTGCGCCGAAATCGCCCAGGGCAAACCCCAGCCTTTCGAATGCCCGCTACGAGGTTTCGAACGGGTACAGCAACTACAATGCCCTGCAGATCGACCTGTCACAGCGGTTTGCTCGCGGTCTTCAATTCCGGTTTAACTACACGTTCTCGAAGAGCCTCGACGATCACTCGTCTTCCTTCCTCGCCAATGAGGGCGTGGGTGGAACGACTACCTATTTGGACCCGCGGAATCCAAACCTGGACTACGGGCCGTCGAACTTCAACATCGAGAGCCGCATTTCCGGGAATTTGGGCTACGAACTGCCCATAGGCAAGGGCAAGGCTATTCTCGGCAGTGCCGGGCGCGTCCCGAACGCGATCCTTGGCGGCTGGCAGATCAACGCCATCGTCAGCGCGCAAACCGGTTTCCCGTTCACTCCCCTGGTGGGATTCAACCAGTCCGCCAACGGCGATACGCGAAACCCGGACCGCGTGTCCATCAACCCCAATTTCACGGGCAGCATCGTCACGGGCAACCCCAACCAGTGGTTTAACCCGGCGGCGTTCCTGCTCCCGGCCGCCGGCACCTTCGGCGATGCCGGCCGGGATATCATATCCGCTCCAGGCCTGCTGTCGGTGGATGGCTCCATGTTCAAGACCATCCACATCGGCGAGCGCGCAACGCTTCAGTTCCGGGCCGAGTTCTTTAACGCCCTGAATCACACCAATTTCGGATGGCCGGTTATCAGCACCTTCACCTCTTCGGGGGCCGTCTCGTCCAGCGCCGGGGTTATCACTTCTACCCTGAGCACGTCCCGGCAGATCCAGCTCGGGCTCAAGCTCGGCTGGTAGTTCATCCGATGTAGCCGGGAGGCTCAGGTTCGCGCCTGTCTTCCCGCCGCGGCCGCCGCCACGTAATTCCCTCCTGGCGGGCGGTCCGTGGCGGGAGGACAGGCGCTATATCGTTTTAAGACGGCCAACTTACTAAGGGAGCATAACTGCATATGCGAAAGAACTGGGCTCGGGAGTTATTGGCGGGCAGGATTTCCCGCAGGGATCTGATCGAGCGGGCCGCGGTAGGTGGATTGGGCGCGGCCGCCACTTCCCGGATTTTGCGGGCGCAGCGGATAGAGCAAGCCGCCGCGCCGCCGAAATCGCGCGACTACAATCAGACCAATCTGAACCCGTACGAAGAATGGCGCAAGAATGAAGGCATCCAGGTTTACTCCGGCTACAGCCTGCCGGATATCCGGACAGCGCCGGTCCAACCCTGGAAGCGCATGGGTGCGAGCGGCGCGTATGTCGACCTGATTGGCGGCGAGGGCGTCAACGACGGCTATCTGTGCGAGATCCAGCCGGGTGGCCAGACCAATCCGCAGCGCTATCTGTTCGAGGAGATTATCTACGTCACCAGCGGCGAGGGCGAAACCGACATATGGGCGCCGGGCTGTCCCAAACGGACCGTGAAATGGAAGGCCGGTTCGGTAATCGGGCCGCCGCTGAATACCTGGCGCCAGCACCGCAACCGCGGGGCCGTAGCGGCGCGGCTGCTGGCCATCAGCAACGCGCCGGTAGTGCTCGACCTCTTCCACAACGCCGAATTCGTGTTCAACAACGACTACGTCTTCCGCGACCGCTACAACGGGGACGCGGAGGCCTTCGGCGCCGGCGCCGAACACCTGCATCACAAGGACACCAACCCCGAGGAGAGCGAACAGAAGGGCGGCGTGGATACCTGGGAAAGCGCCTATATTCCGGATGCGCGGAAGCTGGGGCTTTTCAAGAGCAGGGAGCGCGGCAAGGCGAATTCGAGGATTGAGTTACAACTGGCCGACAACACCATGCAGGCCCACATATCCGAGTTCGAAGTGGGCACTTACAAGAAGGCGCACCGGCACGGCCCCGGATCGCACGTCTTGATGTTAAACGGTGGCGGCTACACCTTGCTGTGGAAGGGCGCCATCAAATACTCCGACGCGACCGACCACGTCCGGGTGGACTTCAAAGAGGGCACGCTCTTCGTTCCGCCCGACGGCTGGTTCCACCAGCACTTCAACACCAGCGGGGACCCGGCGCGCTACCTGGCGGCGACCTGGGGCGGCGACGGCCGGTGGTTCATGCGGTCGCTGGCCGGCGGCGGGCGTACTCATCGGCTGGGCAAGACCAGTACCCGCAAGGGCGGAAACCTGATCGAGTACGAAGACGAAGATCCGGTGGTAAGCGACATGTTCGAAGCGGAACTGAAGAAGGCCGGCATCAAGAGCGGGATGAAGCTGTAACCGCGGACCAGGCGCCGGGGATGGCAGCGGGTTTGAACTGCCACCCGGCGCTCAGGCCGCGCGGACCGACAGCGGTATCGCCACCGCGATTTGCCGAATCCCAAAAATCGAAATCCTCCAGGTACCTGCCCGGCAGGAGCGGGCCGGCGGGAACTGCCCTCCCCGAATCCTCCAGCGGCAATGGGTGACGGTTGACGCCCGTCCCAGCCATGGCAAACAACGTGCAACGCAGGGGTGGTAGAATTACCCTTGCGGCGGCACAATCGCGGCCAGCCGCGTTCGCGCCGCGGCGATGAATCGCGGATCGGCTACGCGGCGTGCCGCGCTTGCGTCGGTGTAGCCTGAAAAGGACAGTCCGCGTCACCGGAGAGAATCGTGTTTCGCACTCGAAGAGATTTCCTGCTAGCCACGTCTGGGGCTTTGGCCCTGTCGCCCCGCTTTGGTTATGCAAGTGCAACGTGGGAAGACCGGAATCCATGGGAGTGGACGCCGCAGGATATTCAAACCGTCCTCAATCGATCGGCATGGGTCCGGGAGGTGAGTCTCGAAATCGCCACGCCAAATGAAACGCCCGGGGGCGCCAAGCCGAAAACGGCCCGGTCGACGCATAGTATGCCGTCCGAGTTCAGGTCCGTGGTGCGCTGGGAATCCGGGCTTCCGGTTCGCCTGGCGCGAAAGACGGCCACGCTGCCGGACAAGGGCGTCGGGCAGTACATCTTGAGTATCAGCCGGTTGCCGCTGGAGTTCATCGAGCAAGCCTCCGCCAACGGAACCGTAACTCACGGCCGGGGAGCGGAACTGGACAAAACGGCGCTGGCCGAGCTGGTGACTAAAGGCACTACGCTGCAGCGGCTTGGTAAGGATTCGATAGCCGCGATCCATTCGGAATGGGTGGAATCCGACTTTTCGCCCAGAGTGGTGATTTTCTTTCCGCCCGGAGCGAAGCCCATTCAGATGGAAGACCGGGATGTGGATCTGGTTAGCGCATTCGGCGGACTGCTGCTACGGGCGAAGTTCTCGCTGAAGGAAATGGTCTACCGCGACAAGCTGGAGCTTTGATAGTGAAGCTGCGGTGCGGCGGCCGGGCTGAGGGAGTTGTGGATTTTTGATGCGCGATGTACTCGCGCCACTTCGTGGGGTTCGCGGTCCGGATGGCACGCGCCCTCCGCGTGCGCGGGCTCGCATATTAGGGGGTTAAAGCTAGGTGTTGTTCAGACCCATCACGGCTGTATTGGTGTTATTTGGCGGCCTGGCCGCTCTTGCCCAGGACACGGCGACGTTGACCGTCACGGCCGTGGACCCGAGCGGCGCGGTCGTTCCCGGGGCCAAGGTGACCATCAAGGATCTGGGCCGCGGCGCGATCCGAGAGGCGGAAACCAGAGACGCGGGTTTCGTGGTCTTCGACTTCCTGCAACCGGGCGCGTACTCCTTGGAGGCCATGAAGGCCGGCTTCGACCCGTACCGCGTCGATAGCTTGACCTTGGCCGTTCGCGACCGCCAGACTCTCCGCGTGGAGTTCCGCGTGACAGCCGCGGCGGGGACCAAAGTGGAAGTGATGGCGGCGGCGGAAGCCCCTTCGAGCGACGTCGGCCAATCCGTCTCGCTTGACCAGCGGTTTCTCCAGAACCTGCCAGCCAACGGACGGAACGCCGAATCGCTGATCCTGATGACGCCGGGCATCACCACGGCCGCGGGCGGCAGCAGAAGCGACGGCGGCTACAACGCCAACGGGTTGCGCTCGAACACCAACTACTTCACGCTCGACGGAGTGAGCCTGAATCAGAACGCGTCGGCTAGCCCCGGCTTCGGCGGCCCCGGCGGATTCCGGGGCGGAGGCGGCGGGCCGGGTGCCGGTGCGGGTTCCACCGAGATGATCTCCATCGACGCCATGCAGGAAATGAAGGTGCAGGCGTCGGCCTTCGCGCCCGAGTTCGGCCGCTCTCCCGGAGCTCAAGTCGTGATGACCAGCCGCGGGGGTGGCAACGCTTTCCACGGTTCGGCGTTCTATTACATGCGCAGGGACAAATTCGACGCCAACGATTGGTTCGCCAATGCCGGCGGCTATCCCAGAGGCACGGAACACGAGGACCGGCCCGGAGGGACGCTGGGAGGACCGATCATAAAGAACCATACCTTTTTCTTCGTCTCTTTCGAGAAGCTCAAGCTTCAGACACCTGAGACGGTAATCTCCGACGTGCCGGACGTTCCCACGCGGCTGTCCGCGTCTTTGAGTCTGCTGCCTTTTCTGAGGGCGTTTCCGATCCCCAACGGCGTGGACTTGGGAAGCGGCGCGGCCGAATATCGCGCGGTAGTCTCGAATCCTACCCGCAACGACTTCACCACCGTCCGCATCGATCAGATCTTGGGCCCGAAGACGAATTTGTTCGCGCGTTTCAGCCTGACGCCGTCCAGTTCCGACCAGCGCGGCACCCAGGAGGCCACGCCGAATCAGATTTCCTCGCGGAGTTCCCACGCGGAGCTTTTCACCGCTGGCTTCACCCGGGTCTTCGCGGGCGGCACGCTCAACGATCTGCGGCTGAATTACTCCAAGACCACGAGCAGCGGGCAAACCGTCGTGGACAACTTCGGAGGCGCCGTGCCGCTGGCGGATTCGCTGGTGTTTCCGAAAGGCGTCACCAGCGCCAACGGTTCCTTCAACCTGAGCATTCTAGGTTATGCCGGGTACTCCTATGGTGGACGCACCGGCAGGGACCAGGGCCAGGTAAATGTGGTCGACAGCCTGACCCGCGTTTCGGGCAATCACAGCCTGAAGGCCGGCCTGGATTACCGCGAACTGCTGCAAACCAACTACGGGACTACTTACAGCGAAGGCGTATCGTTCGATGGCCTGAATTTTAGCGATTACTCGTTCCTGAAGGGTGTGGCGCTAAATGGCCAGGTTTCCGCGAATGTGGGAACCGTATATCCCACTTACTCCAACTTCTCGCTGTATGCCCAGGACGCCTGGCGTGCCACGGACCGCACCACCATCACGTATGGACTGCGTTGGGACGTGAATCCTGCTCCAACCACGCGCGAGGGACCGAAGCCCTTCGCTATCTCGTACTCCAACATCGCCGGTGTCACCCAGAACTCTCCTCTGTATCCCACCCGCTGGTTCGACGTGGCCCCGCGCTTCGGCCTTTCCTATCTTTCCGACGACACACCCGGACGCGAGATGATGCTGCGCCTGGGGGTCGGGCTATTCTACGACCTGGGTTACGGCGCCATCGACGGTGCCTTTAATTCCGCGCCGTATTCCAACGTGCAGACCGAAACCGAGGTAGCCTTCCCGTTCACGCCGACGCAGTTGTTGCCTCCGGTCTTGCCGCCCGTCCGCCCTTACGGACAGGTCACCACGGGCGATACGGCTTTGAAATCTCCCGTTGTGCTCCAGTGGAATGGCACGTTTGAGAAGAGTCTCGGCGCGGGACGGGTTCTGAGTATCAGCCTGGTCGGTACCAGGGGCTACCGGTTGATGCGTATGGCGACCCAGCCTTCGTACACGGCCGCCTACGACGTGCTGCGGCTGTTGAGTAACGGGTCCACGTCGGACTACAACGGAGCGCAGGTCCAGTTCCGCAAGCGCTTGGGCGGCAGCATCCAGACGCAGTTCAGCTATACCTGGGCCCGTTCGCAGGATAGTTCGTCGTCCGACGCCGGGTTCGGCGGCGGTTTCGCCAACCTGTACACCTCCGGCGAGCACGGTCCCAGCGATTACGACGTACGCAACAACGTGAGCTTCTCGGGCTCGTGGCGCCTGCCCGCCCCACGCGGACTGGCTTTCTATCCTCTCCAGCACTGGTATCTGGACTGGGTCGCCGCCGCCCGCAGCGGGCTGCCGTTCGATATCCAGGGCGTCAGTGCGGCGACCAGCGGCGGCGCGAACGGGAGCCTGTTCGCGCAAATCCGGCCCGATGTCGTGTATGGCGAGTCCCTGTGGATCTCCGATCCAAAGGTGCCGGGAGGCAAGCGCCTGAATCTCGCGGCCTTTAGCATCCCCACCGGTTATACCCAGGGCAATCTTGGCAGAAACGCCCTGCGTGGATTCGGGTTCGCGCAACTGGACCTTTCGCTGCGGCGGATGATTCCCATCACGGAACGCTACCAGATCGGGATTTCCGCCCAGGGCTACAACATTCTTAACCACCCGAATTTCGCCAATCCGTCTCCTCTAGAAGGAGCCAATATGTCCAGCCCGAATTTCGGGATCGTAACGCAAATGGTGAACCAGGCCTTCGGCGGCGGCGTGAACCCGCTCTTCCGCTCGGGAGGATCCAGATCCATGGAGCTTTCGCTGCGCCTGCAGTTCTGAACCGGGGAAGATTATCGATGACCTTCAGCGTTGTTTCCAGATTCGCGCTTTGCGCGTGCTTGCTTGGCGGGTTCTCCCTTTTTGGCCAGGATGACGATTCCGGCCCCGACGTGCGGCGTCCGTCCATCGGGGCGCGCGTGGAGTACTATCCCGGGCGCTTCTTCAGAGCCTGGTACGGGACCATGTCCACGGTCAAACCGATCGCCGATTACACCTACAGCGGTTGGGGAGGCAAGGGCAAGCTGGCCGTCGCGCCCACGGTGGAGTACCGGTTGACCAACCGGATTTCCCTGGGCGCCGAACTGCAATTCCACTACGCCGAGTATTCGCAGGTCGAACAAGTCCGTACCGGCGCGATCGATCCTAACTCGAGCGTGGACAACCGCAAGGTGGCCACCTACTTCGATTACACCAAGGCCGACTATTGGGACGTACCGCTGTTGGCCCATTACTATGGCCTGCGATCCAAAGGCTATCTCACCAGGTCGTATCTCTCCGCCGGCCTGGAACTCCGCCATGTGGGCAGGGTGCGAACCGGAAACGAAATCACCAACGCGGACGGCACCACGAACTACAACGAGATCCCGGACACTCCCAGGCACAAGAACGAACTGGGGTACACCCTGGGTGTGGGCCTGCGCTGGGTGGACGATTACAAGATCAAGATAGCTCCCGAAATCCGCTACATCCGGTGGCAGGGCTCCACTTTCGAAGGGCCGTCTTATCACTCGCAAGTGAATGAGATTCAGGGCGGCCTGGGCATTTCGTTCTAGGGACAAAGGGTATGGGAAATATGCGATCCGGGTTTCTGGCGATTTCGCTCGCGGTGTCGTTTGCGGCTTCCGCGGGCCGGGCTCAGTCCGTGGTGAGTACGCTCTTGGGCGCCGCGCCGGACGGGCTGGTGGCCCTCTCGGCCAACCTCAACACGCCCAGCGCGGTGGTGTCCGATAACAAGGGAAACCTGTTCGTGGCGCTGAAGAGCGCCCACCAGGTGGTCCGCCTGGACTCCCACCAGATGGTGTGGCTTGTGGCTGGGAACGGAGCACTGGGTTCGAGCGGCGATAACGGTCCAGCCAAATCCGCGGCGATGTCCGCGCCCGTGAGTCTTGCCCTGGACGCGGCCGGCAACCTGTATATCTGCGATTCGGCGCTCAACCGCGTGCGAGTGGTGGGGACGGACGGAATCATCAGGAATTTCGCCGGTACGGGCGTGGCGGGGAGCACGGGCGATGGCGGAGCGGCCACGGCGGCGACGCTGACATCCCCATCGGGGATCGCTTTCGATGGCTCGGGCAACCTGTACATTGCCGATACCGGAGACAACATCGTCCGCAAAGTGACGCCGGGGGGAACCATTTCCACGTTCGCCGGGAACCGGGGCAAGGGCAACGCCGGAAACGGCGGAGCGGCCATCCGCGCCTCGCTCAACGGCCCGGTTGGAGTCGTGGCCGACAGTTCGGGGAACGTCTACATCGGCGACACGGGAAACAACTGGATACGCGTGGTGACGCCCGATGGGTTAATCAATCGCTACGCGGGCTACGACCCGTCGCAATCGACGGGGTTCGGCGGCGGCGGCGATCCCACCCTGGCCCTCAACGCGGTGTTGAACAGCCCCGGCAGCATGGCCGTGGATTCTTCAGGCAACCTTTACTTCGCCGAACTTGGCGCCCCGCGCGTGCGCGAGGTCACCACCGCCGGCAAGATTGCCCCCTACGCCGGAACGGGCACGGCGGGCGGTTCTGGAGACGGCGGGCTGGCGGTATCCGCGAACATCGCCGTGCAGGGCATCTGCCTGGATTCCAGCAACAACCTGTTCATCGCCGACGGGGCGAACAATCGCGTGCGGGAAGTGACCGTAGCCGACGGCATCATCAATACGGTGGCAGGCAACGGCATCGCTTCGTACTCTCCCCGCGGCGTGGCGGTCTATCTGGGCGTGCTGTATTTCGCCGACACTTCGGCCAACCGGGTTCGCTCCTTCAACCCCTCGACCGGGCAGATATCGGTCGTGGTGGGCACGGGATCGGCTGGCTCCGCCGGCGACACCGGCGCGGCCGTCTCGGCGCAACTGAGAAGCCCTCTCGGGATCGCTTTCGATCTCGTTGGGGACCTCTACATTGCCGACACCGGAAACAACCGCGTGCGCCTGGTGACCGCCTCCACCGGCATCATCACCACCGTCGCGGGGAACGACACCGCTAGCACAACCGGGGATGGCGGCCTGGCCGTCAACGCAACTCTCAACCAGCCCGCCGCCGTTGCCGTGGACGCTTCCGGGGACGTTTTCATCGCCGAGCGTTCGGGCCAGGTGGTGCGCGAGATCGCTACCAACGGGGTCATCAATACCGTGGCCGGAACCGGAACCAACGGCTCTCCGAATACCGAGACCGGCGTCGCCCTGATGCAAAACCTGAGCCTGCCGCAAGGCCTGACGTTCGACGCCGGCGGCGGTCTGCTGATCGCCGATTCCGGCAACAACCGCATTCGCCGCTGGACCAAGGATGGGAACATCGCCACCGTGGCCGGTTCCAGCGTCTTCGGCAACTCGGGCGATGGCGGGCCGGCGACCTCGGCCGGTTTGCGGGGCCCGTCCGACGTAACCGTCGACTCGACCGGCAATCTCTACATCGCGGATACCAACAACAACACCATCCGGCGCGTGGACACGAACGGCACGATCTCGACCATCGGCGGCAACGGAACCGCCGGTTTCAACGGCGACGGCAGTCCGGCAATCGCCTACGAATTCAGCGGGCCAACGGCGCTGGTACCCGGCGCAAGCTGCAATCTGTACATCTCCGACACCGCCAACTCGAAGATCCGCCAGTTGTGGCCGGCGGCCAACTACACCGTGACCTCGAACCCCGCGGGCCTGCAGGTGACTATTGACGGCCAGGCGGCCACGTCGCCGGCCGTGGTTTCCCTGCTGCCGGGGACCAACCACCAACTTGGCGCGCCCAGTCCGCAAGCTGGCGGCGCGGGCGTTCGGTACCTGTATTCCGGCACGCAGCAGATCAACGTGGCTTGCGGACCGGTGAATCAGAGTTCGACGCTGAACTTCCAGACTCAGTACGCGCTCACCATCGCCACCGATCATGGCGGCACGGTCAGCCCCAACGTGGCTGGCTGGCAGAACGCGGGCTCAGGCGTAACGCTGACCGCCACGCCGCAAACCGGCTACGTTTTTTCGGGGTGGGAAGGCGATTGCACGGGCGCCGCCACGTGCCAGCTTGTGATGACCGGCCCCAGGAGCGTGAAGGCCGATTTCGCACCGGCCGCTGCCCAGAACCCCTCGGTACCGAGCGGCGGCGTGGTGGGCGCGGCCAACAGCGTTCCCGCCGTGAAGGCGATTTCCCCGAACGGCCTGGCCACCGTTTACGGAAGCGGTTTCGCTCCCTCTGGAACATCGAACGCCCAGTGGGCGGCCAATCTTGTACAAGGTAACGTCTCCACCGAAATGGACGGCGTATGCGTTCTGGTGGGCGGCACGCGTGCGCCGATCACCTACCTGTCGCCGGGACAGATCAACTTCCAGGCCCCGCAAGGAATTCTGCCGGGAACCGTTTCCGTGCAGGTGGCGACCGCCTGCGGCACATCCAGCCAGGTTTTGAGCGCGGCGCAGACGGTGACCGTGCAGAGCGCGTCACCGGAGTTCTTCTACTTCCTGGCGAACGCCAACGGCCAGAACCCCATCGCCGCCGAGAACGCCGTCACCGGTGTGTTCGTGGGAGCGGCGGGCTTGATCCAAGGCGTCACCTTTGTTCCCGCGAAGCCCGGCGACATCGTCGCGCTCTACGCCACCGGATTAGGCCTTACCACTCCGCCCTTTGCGGCGGGAGTGTTGCCCACAGCCGCGGCCTGGGCCGCCGGCACTTTCCAGATCAGCGTGGGTGGCATCGCGCTGCCCGCCGCCAACGTGCTGTACGCCGGCGTGGCGCCCGGAACTCCCGGCGAGTACCAGATCAATATTCAGTTGCCCGCCAGCACCCCCGACGGCAACTTGCCCGTGGTGATGACGGTGAGCGGCATCGCTTCGCCCTCTGGCGCGTACATTACCGTGCAGCACTGAGGAGTGACCGGAGTCGCTCCGAAAAGGAGGCCAGCCGCATGAGACCGTGGAGAGCCGCCGTTTTCGGGACCGGCTTCATGGGGCGGGTGCACCTGGAAGCCATCCGCCGCCTGGGCTCGGTAGAGGTCTACGCCATCGCCCATCCGCGGGTGGAAAAGGCCCGGCGCCTCGCCGAGCAGTTCCCGGCACAGCGCGTGGAGGCGGACTACCGCAAGCTGCTCGAAGACCCTGCCATCGACGCCGTGCACATCTGCACGCCCAACGCCCTGCATTTCCCCATGGCGCTGGATGCCCTGGCCGCCGGAAAGCACGTTTTGTGCGAGAAGCCGCTGACCACCACCACAGCGGACGCCCGCGCGCTGGTGGCCGCCGCAGCCCGCGCCGCACGCCGCAATTGTCTGTGCCATAACTTGCGCTACTATCCCATGGTGCAGCACGTGCGCGGTTTGCGCGAGGCTGGCGAACTGGGAGAGATCCTGGTGGTGCGGGGCGGCTACGCGCAGGATTGGCTGCTCTATGCGACCGACTGGAACTGGCGCGCCGACCCCGCCATCGGCGGCCCGCTGCGCGCCATGGCGGACATCGGCACACACTGGTTCGACATGGCCGAGCACGTCACGGGGCAGCGGATCACCTCGCTTTGCGCCGACTTGCAGACCTTCCACTCGGAGCGCCACCGGCCGCGCGGGTCCGTCGAAACCTTCGCCGGCAAAACGCTTCAGCCCGATGAGTACGACACGGTACCGGTTTCCAGCGACGATTTCGGCTCCGTAATTTTCCGCATGGGCGAGCGCGCCCGCGGCGCCATGACCGCGAGCCAGGTTTCGGCCGGGTGCAAGAACCGCCTCTCGATCGAGGTCTTCGGCTCGAAGCGCTCCGTCGCGTGGAATCAGGAGCGGCCCGACGAGTTGTGGATGGGGAATCGCAATTCGCCCAACCAGGTGCTCATCAAGGACCCGTCGCTGCTGGGGCCGGCGGCGCGGTCCTACGCCGACCTTCCCGGCGGCCACAGCGAAGGCTACGACGACACCTTCAAACAGGTGTTCCGCCGCTTCTACGCGTCGCTCGGCGAGCCCGCGATGGCGGCCGAGTATCCCCGATTCCGCGACGGCCTGCGGCAGATGACCATTCTCGATGCCGTCCTGGAGAGCCACCGCGCGCGCGCCTGGACCGAGGTTGCACCGCCAGAAGTCGATTGATTGCGAAACGAGGTGATCCGCCATGCGAGTCGGAGTCTTTACGCCGATGCTTTCCCAGTTGCCCCTGGATGAGGTTCTCCGGAAGCTCAAGACCAAGGGAATCGACACCGTCGAACTGGCCACCGGCAACTATCCCGGGGATTCCCACTGCCCGGCCGGCATGCTGGACGACCCTGCCGCGCTGCACGCCTTGCGCCGCAAACTGGTGGATCACGGATTCTCCATCAGCGCGCTGAGTTGCCACGGAAATCCGCTGCACCCCGATGCGGAGCACGCCCGGCACGACCAGGACGTGAGCCGCAAAACCATCGAACTGGCCGTCCGCCTGAGTGTCCCCGTGGTGGTCGATTTCTCCGGCTGTCCCGGCGATTCGCCCGCCGCACGTCACCCGAACTGGGTGACGTGTCCCTGGCCGCCCGAGTATCTGGAGGTCCTCAGGTGGCAGTGGGACGAAGTGGTGGCGCCGTATTGGACCGAGCGTGCAGCTTTCGCCGCCGCGCACGGCGTGCGCATCGCCATCGAAATGCACCCCGGCATGGTGGTCTACAGCCCCGAGACGCTGCTGCGCCTGCGCTCCATCGCCGGCCCCGCGCTGGGCTGCAACTACGACCCCAGCCACATGTTCTGGCAGGGCATCGACCCCATCGCCGCCATCCCGCTGCTGGGCGATTCCATCTTCCACGTGCACGCCAAGGACACGCAGATCTACGCGCGCAACCTGCCGCTCACCGGCGTGCTCGACACCAAGCCCTACACCGACGAACGCCACCGCGCCTGGATCTTCCGCGCCTGCGGCTACGGCCACGGCGCCGAATGGTGGAGCGAGTTCATCTCCACGCTGCGCATGTACGGCTACGACTACGTGCTCTCGCTCGAGCACGAAGACAGCCTGATGTCGCCCGAAGAGGGGCTCACCAAGGCCGCCGAGTTCCTGAACCGTCTGGTGCTGCGCGAGCCGCCCGCCGCGCCGTGGTGGGTGTGAGGAGCTTCGGGCTCGCCTCCCCGGAGGTTTGCGCCTTACTTCGAAAGTTGTTCTGATAGAGAGTTCGAGCACCGGGAGACCAGATGCGCCTCAGTTGGAATGAGATCCGTGCACGCGCCGCACGTTTTGCCGAGGAGTGGCAGGACGCCCACTACGAGCGTGGGGAAAGCCAGACCTTCTACAACGAGTTCTTCGAGGTTTTCGGCGTTACCCGCCGCCGGGTCGCCAGTTTTGAGGAGCCTGTCAGGAAACTCGGGGACGCGCGCGGCTTCATCGATTTATTCTGGAAGGGCGTGCTTCTAGTTGAGCAGAAGAGCGCCGGCCGCGATCTCGCCCGCGCCAAGGAGCAGGCCCTCGATTACTTCCCGGGACTGAAGGAGCACGAGCTTCCTCGATACGTTCTGGTGAGCGATTTCCGGAACTTTGAACTGTACGACCTCGAAGACTGCGCCGAGCTGCGATTCGGTCTCCGCCAGCTTCCCGAGCACGTGGAGGACTTCGCCTTCATCCTCGGCGTTCGGAAGCGGGCCTTCCGCGACCAGGACCCGGTAAACATCGCGGCCTCGGAGATGATGGGCAAGTTGCATGACGCTCTCAAAGAATCCGGGTACATTGGGCACGACCTGGAGCGGTTTCTGGTTCGCCTGGTGTTCTGCCTCTTCGCCGACGACACGGGCGTCTTCGATACCAGAGACAGTTTCTCGACGCTGATCGCGCAAAGAACCAATCCCGACGGAAGCGACACCGGCCTGTGGCTCAGCCAGCTTTTCGAGGTGCTGAACACCCCCATCGAGCAGCGCCAGCACAACCTGGATTCCGACCTGGCGCAGTTCCCCTACGTCGATGGCGACCTGTTTCGGGAGCGGCTGCCTTTCCCGGCCTTCAACGCCGCTATGCGCTCGCTCCTCATCGACGCGCTCGACTTCAGTTGGGATGCCATATCGCCGGCCATCTTCGGATCGCTCTTCCAGTCCGTCATGAATCCGAAGGAGCGCCGCTCCCAGGGTGCCCACTACACCACCGAGAAGAACATCCTGAAAGTCATCGAGCCGCTATTCCTCGACGGCCTACGCGACGAACTAGAACGCTTGACCGAGCGGCGCGACAGCGGTCGCCGCAAGGCGATCGAAGCGTTTCACGAGGGTCTGTCCAAGTTGCGCTTCTTCGATCCGGCCTGTGGTTGCGGGAACTTCCTGATTATCGCCTACCGGGAACTGCGTCTCCTCGAAATCGAGTTACTGAACGCACTTCGCCGGGACGGCCAATTGTCTCTCGACGTTTCCCGAATGTGTCGGATCGACGTAGATCAGTTCTATGGCATCGAGCTTGGCGAGTTCCCCGCGCGCATCGCGGAAATCGCGTTGTGGATGATGGACCACATCATGAACAACAAGCTCTCCCTGGAATTCGGCGAGAGCTACGTTCGCATCCCCCTGACGAAGTCCCCCCACATTCGAAACGCCGACGCGCTTGAAGTCGATTGGGCGGATCTCATCGCACCGGCCGGTTGCTCCTACGTGCTCGGCAATCCCCCGTTCGGGGGAGCCAAGTACCAGAGCGAGACTCAACGGGCCCAGGTGCGCCGCATAGCCCGCCTTGGCGGGAGCGGAGGGACGCTGGATTATGTGACCGCATGGTTCATCAAGGCCGGCGAATACTTGCGGCAGTCGCGGGCCCGCGTCGGCTTCGTGGCCACTAATTCCATCACCCAAGGCGAGCAGGTGGCGCAGATCTGGCCCCTTCTTTTTGATCGGTACGGGCTTGAGATCGCCTTCGCGCACCGCACTTTCGCATGGGGAAGCGATGCCCGCGGCATGGCGCACGTGCATGTCGTAATCATCGGTCTGAGCAAGCGTGACCAGGAACTCCCGGAGAAGCGCCTGTTCAGTTATGGCGATATCAAGGGCGACCCGACCGAAAGCCGTCATGCGGCGCTAACGCCGTATCTCTTCGACGCCGGCACGGTTACGAACCGGCATCTTGTCGTCGAAGAGACCAGCCGTCCGCTGTGCGATATCCCACAACTTGTGATCGGCTCCAAGCCCATCGACGATGGCCACTACATCCTCTCGGGCGCGGAGCGGCTGGAGTTTCTGCGCAAAGAACCAGGTGCCGCCAGGTACCTTCATCCATTTGTCGGCTCCGAGGAGTTCATAAACGGCGGGGACCGGTGGATTCTGCATCTCGCGGACGCCCCGCCGCAAGAACTGCGTGCGATGCGGATGGTGAAGGACCGGATCGCGGCGGTTAGGGCTTTTCGGCTTCGGAGCAAGAGCGAGGGGACTCGCAAGTTGGCGGAAACGCCAACCCGTTTTCACGTCACGGTTGCCCCGAACCGCCCCTTCCTCGTAATTCCGGAGGTGAGTTCAGAGAAACGCCCTTACGTGCCCGTTGGATGGCTCAAGCCGCCGGTAGTCCCCAGCAACCTGGTTCGCGTCCTGCTCGATGCGGACCTTTGGCACTTCGGCGTTCTCACTTCGGCCATGCACATGGCGTGGCTGCGCCAGATTGGCGGCCGCCTGAAGAGCGACTACCGGTACTCCATCGGAATCGTCTACAACACATTCCCATGGCCACAAGCCACGGACCAGCAGCGTGAGCGCGTTCGCTCCATCGCCCAGACGGTGCTGGACGCCCGCGCTCAGTTTCCGGGCTCCACTCTCGCCGACCTGTACGATGCCGACGCGATGCCTCCGCCCCTGCGAAAGGCCCACCGTGCCTTGGATGCCGCCGTGGATAAGCTCTACCGGTCCGCCGAATTCGCCGGCGACCGCGACCGCGCGGAGCATCTGTTTGGGCGCTATGAGGCGCTCGTAGCTCCGCTGGTGGCCGCAGCCGCCTCGCCTAAGGGGCGCCGGGGAAGAAGCTGAATCCGGGCCCCCTGGTAAGGCGTGTGGTTCGCCGCCGCGGCGAGGGGCAGAGGGGGCGGGCCTCCTACTGAATCTTCTCCGGGAACGCAAAAATCGGCCGTATATCCACCGGGATATCCGCGGCCGCGGCCAGCGCACTTTTCAGCCCGTCCGGCATCGCGTCGTATTTCTGAAACCACGCTTCGGCCCCGGCGCGATCGCCGGTAGCCTCCATCCGCAGCAGTACGCGGGCCAGCGCAGCGATGGCTCCGGGCATGCGGGCGTAGTCGATGCGGTAGCGGCCGCCATCCAGCGTGAGTGCGCCGTTTTCCACCAGGTAGTTGAACTCCATCATCTCGGCGCGGCCGTGCGCTTCGCCGGTGCCGAAACGCAGGGTCCGCAGCAGCCCGCCCACGAAGGACGCGTAGACCTCCTCGAGCCGTTCCTGCGGCACGGCCTTGTGCTCCACCAGCCACGCGAAGCCGAACATGCCCACGATGTCCGCCTTGGCTTCTTCCAGTCCCGAGTACGCCGGCCCGATGGCTGCGTTGATCTCGATCTGCTGGCCATCGCGGTGGGCAAACGCAGGACCCAGGTCGTGCGCGATCTCGTGCATCAGCGAGCCCGTTAAGTAGCCATCGCCAGAAACCTTGGCCGCCTGTTCCGGCTCCATCAACTTGCGCGCCACAGGCAGGATCACGTAATCCACGCGCGCGTCTCCGAAGTTCTTGAAGAAGATTTTCTTCGATCCCTTCTCCTGGTGCAGGCGCGGATCGTTGGGCAGATTGTCGGCCACCGCCTGGTAACCGTGCAGCAGATCGCCCGCGCGGAACGGCGCGTCCATCACCTCCATGGGCGTCAGGTGTCCGCGCTTGCTCGGCCGGTCCGCCGCATCCACGGGCAGCGCGTCCTGAATCTCCGGCACGTACTTCTCGTACACCGCGAGCTTTCGGGATTCCGCTTCGTTGCGGATCAGCACGGACGCACCGAACGAGGTTTTCACGCCCAGTAGTCCGTCTTCATAGGTTTCGTACGGCGCGAAAATCACGTCGAACTTGGGCTGCTTCAGGTCGAGCCAGGCCAAGTCGCTCTTGTAGTAATCGTCGCTCAAGAGCGCGTCGGCGCGGAGCCGCAGAAAAGCGGCGAAGGCCGGATCGTCGCTCAGCGCCGCCGCATCGCGCAGGGCCTGTGCCATGGGCTTCAATAGCGCGCCGTACGCCTCGTGATATTTCACGCCCACCAGCCGGCCGCCCTGCCGCTTCACCACCGTATAGGGATCGTAAATCGCGGCCTTGTCCTCGGGGTGTTGCCGCAGGTACTCATCCAGCGTGGCGCGCGTCAGATCGTGCGGATACCACTCGCGGCCGGGCGGCTGCGGCGTCTCGCCGGGAAAGGGGTGGTTCGCGTCGAGCAGATCCCAGCGCCCGCCCATCACGCCCAGCAGGCTCTTCAGGGTGGCGTCGCGCGTGGTCTTGTAGAGTTGCAGGCCGTCGTAGTCGGTCTGCCGCCAGTAGACGCTGTCCAGCAATTGGCATGCCTCCACCAGTTTCTCGACCATGCGGCGCTCGCGCGCGGAAAGCCCTTCGGAGTGGAACGGCATCTCGACCGGCTTCCAGTGAGTCAACCGCTTGGCCTCGTCGGTCCGCGGCCCGTCGCCGGCGCTCTGTGCCGGGAGCGTGGCCGCGCCCGTTAGCAGCACTGCGGCCATGCAAATCGCGTTTCTCATTTTCCACCTACCACGATGATTTTCGAACGCCAACACTCTATGGTACTTCGCCGCCCCGGCGCTCGGCCCGATGCCCACCCGGAATCCGTGCCCCGCAACATCGAAATCCGCGCCGCCAAAGAAGACCTTCGGCCGGCGTCCGTGCTGGACGACGTGGAGGGCGCGGACGTCTTCCGCATCAAGACATCGCAGACGGCCGGGATGCCCGAGTTCGCCCCCCAACAATGTGGTGTAGCTTGTGTTTTATTATGCACAACATCCGTATTAATAGATCCACCTCTACTATAATCCGTATCTGAAAATGTCTAGCAGCGTCAAGCGGAAGCAAGCTTGCTGCGACAGTCTGCCGTTTCGCGGATCGAAACTACGATGCGCGCCGGGAATTCCATAGGCTGGCGCGGCCTCTTCTGCTATGCTGGCCTCCGGTTCAGGGGTATTCCTCGCCATGTCGAACAGGCTGCCCGGTCAGTTGGTTGTTTGGGCCATAGCGACATCCCTTCCGCCGGGAGCGCCCGCTGGAGAACGGCTCCTCGGCACCGGCGATACCCCCGCGCTACGGCGAAATGGGGCCGGGCCGTACTCGCATCCGGAGTGCACCGGCAATCACCAGATGTTTCGGATTTAGAGGTTTGAATTTGTCGATTTCGCGGGACGGCAATCGATTTCTCGGCTCACACTTCGCCGCTCGAGTTCCAACGGCCGGCCTTGAGCAGTCCTGCTTACCCGGGAGTCTTGCGTTCCGCTCCGTAGACTGTGGTATCAACAAATCCCCGCACCTCGAAGTGCGGAAAGTGCTTTGAAGGAGACTCGATGCAACGTTTTCTACATGGACTGAACCGCGCCGCGGTTGTGTGCGCGGTGTTTCTATTGGCCGGAGCGATCTGCTTCGCGCAGGAGTCGCGCGGCAGTATCACCGGAAGGGTTATCGATCCCGCCAATGCCGTCGTTCCCGGCGCCAAGGTGACGGTGACCAACGTGGCGACTAACGTTTCCAGCGCGTTTACGTCGAATTCCACCGGCTACTGGGAGGTCAACTTCCTGATTCCCGGAGAATACTCCGTGACGGTGGAAGCGGCGGGCTTTCAGACGCTGAAGCGCACCGGCATTACATTGGATACCGGCGACCGGCTGGCGCTCGATATGAAACTGGCAATCGGCGAGTCCTCGGTCTCCGTCACCGTTACCGCCGATGCATCGCTTCTGAACAGCACCACCGCGTCCACCGGCCGCGTTCTCAATACCCAGGACATGGCGCAGTTGCCCTATGGCCAGATGAATCCCTTCCTCCTCCAGGCTTCGGCCGCCGGCATGATCTTCACCGGAAGCCTGCAGCCCGATAACAATCGCGCCCTGGATCACGCTGCCACGGCGAATTACGATTCAGCCGGTCTGGGCACCGGCCTCAGCGAGTTCCTGCTGGACGGCAACCCCGTCACCGGAACCAACGGCGGACGCGCCGGCTACGTGCCTCTCTCCGAGGCGGTGGACGAAGTACGCGTCGAGACGTCGCCCTTCGACGCCTCCATGGGACATGCCATTGGAGCTTTCATCAGCGCCACCACCAAGGCCGGCACCAACGATCTTCACGGAGCGGGCTACTGGCAGATGCAACAGTTTCGCTGGAACGCCACCCCGCACTACACGCGCCTTTCCTGGGAGTCCAGCGGAGAAGTTGGGCCCGAACAGGCTTCGGGAAAGGTCAGCACGCCGGGTTTTGCGGTAGGCGGCCCCGTCTACATTCCCAAGCTTTACAACGGCAAGAACCGTTTCTTCTTCTTCGTCTCCTACAGCCACATGACCAGCCTGGCCCCTCCCGTCGCGACGCCGATCTACACCGTGCCGACACCGGCGGAACTGACGGGTGACTTTTCGGCCCTGCTGAAAGTTCCGACCAATCCCGCCTCCTATACCGTGTACGACCCGCGGACGGCCGTGTCGGTGAGCGGACACGCAACCCGCACGCCATTCCCCAACAATGTCATCCCCGCTTCGATGCTGACCAACCCGATCGCCAAGTTCTACAATCAACTCTACCCGGCGGCGAATAACCCGGCGGGCCTGGTGAACGCGGACGGTACCAACAACTTCTACGACGGCAGCCAGGGAAACAACGACTGGTTCCCCGATTTCGTGAACCGCTTCGACTATGTGGTCAACGAACGGCAGCACCTGAACGGCAAGTGGTACTTCAATCACCGCATTTCGGACCAGTATGACTGGGCGCACTCCACGCCACTCAAAGGCGTCGAATCGAATGGCCTGTTCCGCCCCACGCGCGGCGGCAGCCTGGATTATACTTACGCCATCGGCGGCAGCAACGTGCTGGATCTCACGTTCAGCATTACGCAGTACGCCGAGGGCGACAAGAAGCCCATCGATTACAAGTACAACGCGGCATCCGTCGGGCTGCCCAGCTATATCGACCAGAAAGCCGGCAGCCAGGACGTTCTGCCCTGGATCAATATCGCCGGCATGGCTAACGCCGCTTCCACCAGTTTCATTGGAGCCCCGGGGCTGAACCAGCGAGGCACTACCGAGCAGTTGGCGCCCAAGATGACCAGCATCATCGGGAAGCAAACCTTCAAGTACGGAGTGGAGATTCGCCGCTATCAATACGGGTCGGTCAACCCGCTGGGCAATTCCACCGGATACTACCAGTTCAGCAATACCTACGACAAGCAGGCGGACAACACATCGAGCACCGCCACCACCACCACTGGATTGGGTTATGCGGCGTACCTGATGGGCCTGCCCAACTCCGTCGCGCTGGACACTAACGATACCGGTTTCTGGAGCACACCCTACCAGGCAGCGTACTTCCAGGACGATTTCCGCATCGCCTCAAAGCTGCGCCTGGGATTCGGCGTGCGCTTTGAGCACGAAGCCGGCACCACGGAGCGGTTCAACCGTGGCCTGGAAGGCATGTACGATTTCGGCTACACGCCTCCGTACGCTTCGGCCGTGCAAAGCGCCTACTCCACGCTTCTGTCCAACCCGGCGAACGCCAATAACACCGCCGTGCAGACCCTCGCGGCCGCAATGCCCGCGAGCCAGTTCAGTCTCAACGGCGGCGTCACCTACCTGGGCCAGAAGTACGGTAACTACACCGGGGGGACCAAACGCTTCCTGCCCAACGTCAGTCTGGTCTACCAACTCACTCCCAAGACCGTGCTCCGCTTCGGAACTGGCTGGTTCGCCGATACCTTCAACGCGATGGCCGCCACCTCCACCCGGCCGTCGCAGAACGGTTACAGCCAGACCACCACGACCACCATCACCACCGACAATGGCCTGACCTACTGCTGCGGAGTCGGCGCGGCCGCCAACTATGGAGCCGCGAATATCTTGCAGAACCCGTTCCCGGTCCTGGCCAGCGGGTCGCGATGGGTGATGCCTTTCGGTAACTCGCTCGGCTCGAACATTCTGGACGGAACGGCCTATACCTACTACCCGCGCGACTACAGGCCCTCCCTGGAACAGCGGTATTCGTTTGCCGTGCAGCGGCAGATCTTCAACAACGACATGATCGAGGCCTCCTACGACGGCGGATACGCTTCGCTGCCGATGACACGCAAGCTCAGCTATCTTCCGGCGCAGTACTGGAACTTCTTCGACGTCCGTACGTCGGTGGATACCGCGATGACGGCCACCGTGGCCAATCCGTTCCTGGCCGCCGTCCCGGCCCTTCAAGCCTCCAATCCGACGCTCGCCAACTATCTGAGCACCATCGGCCTATTCACGGGCTCCACATTGCAGGTACAGCAACTGCTGCGCGCCTATCCGAATGCCGCTTTCAACCTGCAACAGTACAACGCGTTGCGCAGCCACACCGTCGACAACGAAGTCCGGCTGGTGTATCACCGCCGCGCCTGGAAGGGCCTGCAGTCGGACGTGCAGTTTGCCCACATGTGGGGCCGCCAGCAGGCGCTGATCAACGAGTTCGATCCCGAACCGTCGTGGCAGTTGAACTCCAACATCCGGCCCAACCGCCTCACCTGGACCACGGTCTTCCAACTGCCCTTCGGCAAGGGCAGGCAATGGCTGACGCATGGTCCGCTGAACCCCATAGTCGGCGGCTGGCAGTTGAGCTGGATCTACACTTACCAATCGGGCGCCCTCATCAGTTGGTCCAACCTGTATTATTACGGCAGCGTGGACCAGGTGGTGCAGGCTTTGAATCACGACAACATCCACTCGCAGAATATCAACATGTGGTACGATCCGGCCGCCGTGTGGACCGGGACTACCGCTCCGCCTTCCGGCTTCGAAGGCCGCTCGGCAAATCAGCCCAATACTTACAACGCGCGCATTTTCCCGCAGTACGTAGCCAGCCTGCGCAACGACCCCATCCGCGATTGGGACGCCAAGATTCTCCGCAATTTCCGGCTCTGGGAGCGGTTGAGCCTGGAAACCACGGTGGATCTCCTGAACGTCACCAACCACACCCAATTCGGATCGCCCAACATCACCGTGACCAGCGTCCAGTTCGGCCAGCTCTCCAGCCAGGTTAACTCGGGCCGCATCATTCAGTGCAACGTCCACGTCAGGTTCTAACTCTGCGCACCTGACCGCGGTCTCCCCCGGTAGGGCAGCTTAACCGCTCGCCCTGCCGGGGGTTCTTGTTTGGTGCCCGCCTTTCTACCGGCCCGGAGTGCCACTCGATACACCGGCACGTTCCCCTCACACCGTCGCCGCTTCCGCCAGCGGCGGAAGGGGGCAGATCCGCCGGCCGCTATCCCGCCGTTGCCCTCCTATTGACATCGCAAAGGAATAGCGATATCCTCCTTTGCGTAGGCCAAAGGAGCTTCAATGGACCAGGTGAAGTCGGAAGTTCTGCAAGGCACGCTGGATCTCATGGTGCTGCAGACCCTGCATGCCATGGGTCCGCTGCACGGATACGGCGTCGCGCGCCGCATCGAACAGGTCAGCGAAGACGTGCTCAAACTCAACGAAGGCACGGTGTACGCCGCCCTGTTGCGCCTGATCCAGAGAGGGTGGATCTCCTCGGACTGGGGCGTATCCGAGAACAACCGCAAGGCGAAGTTCTATGCGATTACCCGCGCCGGGCGCCAGCGCCTTTCGAGCGAGACCCGGAACTGGGAGCGGGTATCCGGCGCCGTGGGCCGGGTGCTCCAACTGGAGCGCGGGAGGTGAGGCGTGATGGCTTTCCTGCATACCATTCTGTCGCGCCTGGCGGGGTTGTCCCGCGAGGCGCGCACGGCCGGCGAAGTGGATGACGAAGTCCAGGCGCACCTTGCGCTGCTGACGGAGCGCTTCGCACGCCAGGGCATGACTCCGGAAGAGGCGCGGTACGCCGCGCTGCGGCAGTTCGAGGGCGTCACGCCGCTGAAGGAGCAACTGCGCGACCGGCGCGGCTGGCCGCAACTGGAAACCACGTGGCAGGACGCGCGTTATGCGGTGCGGCAGTTACGGAAATCGGGCGGGGTTTACACTGGCGGCGGTTCTGACTTTGGCGCTGGGTATCGGGGCGAACTCGGCCGTCTTCACCATCATCAACACCGCCCTCTTCCACCCGCTGCCGGTGCAACGGCCGGAGCAGCTTGCATCGTTCAACCGGGAACGGGGCGCGAACTTTTCCTACCCGGACTATGTCGACTTTCGCGACCGCTGTGTCATGTTCTCGGGGCTCGTGGCGTACCGTTTCATGCCGCTCAGTTTGAGTATTTCGAGCGGGAATAATCTGCGTGCGTGGACCTACGAAACCACTTGGAACTACTTCGATCTCCTGGGCGTGAAGCCGGCTCTGGGGCGGCTGTTCGGCCCGCGGGACGACGGCCGGCCGGGAGAAAATCCGGTGGCGGTGTTGAGCTATCGAATGTGGCGGGAACGCTTTTCCGCGGACCCGAATGTAGTGGGCCGGCCGGTTAGGATCAATGGCTTTGGTTACACGGTGATTGGAGTGGCCGCCAAGGGATTCAGTGGGACGGAGCGAATTATCGTTCCCGATATGTGGGTTCCGATCGGCATGGAGGGCCAGATCGAACCCGGAAACGACTGGCTCGACAAGCGTGGCACGGCCAACGTATGGGTGCTGAGCCGGATGAAGACGGGCGTGTCGCTGGTACAGGCGGAATCCTCGTTGAACGCAATCGCGGCGCAGCTTGCGCACGACTACCCGTCCACCGACGAGGGGCTGCACATACGGCTATCGCCGCCCGGCCTGATTGGAAGGTACTTCCGCGAGCCGGTAATCGCCTTTACCACGGTACTGATGGGCGTGGCCGGTCTGGTTCTGCTGTTGAGCTGTCTGAACTTGGCGGGGTTGTTGCTGGCACGCGCCGCGGACCGCCGCCGGGAGATCGCGCTGCGGCTTGCCTTGGGCGCCGGCCGCATCCGCTTGGTGCGGCAACTGCTCACCGAGAGCCTTCTCCTGGCTCTGGCGGGCGGCGCGGCGAGCGTCGTGCTGACGCTGGGGATTTCGCGGTTCTGCTCCTCGCTGAACCTGCCAATTGACGTCCCCGCGAACACTTCGCTAACGGTAGACTTCCGGGTCTTGTTGTTCACCCTCGCGGCGGCGCTCGCGGCCACTCTGCTATTCGGAATGGCGCCGGCGTTGCAGACCGTCAAGGTAGATCTGATTCCGTCGCTGAAGAACGGGCGATCCAGCGGGCGCTTGCGGCACTGGCAGATGCGCGACTTGGTAGTCGCCTCGCAGATCGCGATTTCCTTCGTGCTACTGGTCTCGTCCGTCCTGGTGTTGCGCAGCCTCCGGCACGCGCTCGATCTGGACCTGGGCTTCCAGCCCGATGGCGCGGTGAGCGTCTCGTTCGGCCTGGATTTGCAGGGTTATGGCGTGGCGCGCGGCCGTGCGTTTCAGGAAGCGGTGTTGCGAAAGGCCGCCGCGCTACCGGGCGTACGGGCGGTGGGCATCTCCAACAACCTGCCGCTGCGGATTGGCACCGACGACGGCGGCATCTCCGCGGTGGGCAAACCCATTCCGCCCAGGAGCCGGCTTAGCCACGCGATCGTCTACCGGGTAACGCCCGGCTACTTCGCCGCGGCCGGAACCCGTATTCTGGCCGGGCGTGACATAGACTGGCGGGACCGCACGGGTGCGCAGCCGATGGCTGTGGTGAACCGCACCTGCGCGCGGACCTTGTTCGCGGGCGAGGAGGCCATCGGCAAGTACTTCCGCTTCAGAAACAGTCCGGATGCCGATCGGATCGAGATCGCGGGCGTAGTGGAGGACGGTAAGTACGAGTCCTTAGGGGAAGATCCGACACCGGCGGTTTTCCTGCCGATGGCGCAGAGTTATAACGGCTGGACCACGCTCGTGATGCGCACCTCCCTGCCTGCGGGGCAGGCAACGGCCAGCCTGCGCAGCTTGATCGCGGAAATGGACCCGGCGCTGCCGCTGTTCAACACCGGAAGCCTGCGCGATCAGCTTGCCTATCCGTTGTTCCCGGCGCGCGTCGCGGCTGTCGCCCTCGGCGCCTTCGGGCTCATAGCGGTGCTTCTGGCGGCAACCGGAGTGTTCGCGCTGGTGGCCTACGGGGTGGCGCGGCGAACGCGGGAGATCGGAATCCGAATTGCCCTTGGCGCCGATGTCCGGCAGGTGCTGGGCACGGTTCTGGCCCGGACCGGCGTACTTTCGCTGGCGGGTGCCGGCTCTGGCGCGGCGATTGCGCTCGTGGCCGGCCGGAGCCTCTCCGCCGTGTTGTATGGCGTCAGCCCCGAAGACCCGCCGACGTACGCGATTGCGCTGCTTCTGACGGTGGCAATCTGCGCGCTCTCCTGCTGGTTTCCGGCCAGGCGCGCGTTGCGGATCGATCCGTCGCGGTCGCTTCGCGAGGAGTGAAGGGCTTCACCCCGGCAGGCTCCCAGTGCGTGGATTCGCCACATTGACCTCCGGCCCGCCCTACGGTACTATGTAAATGCGGGGTGGAGCAGTCTGGTAGCTCGTTGGGCTCATAACCCAAAGGTCGAAGGTTCAAATCCTTCCCCCGCAACCAATCCTTTCAACAACTTACGCGGGTTTTCGAGCGTACCACAAACTCCCATTAACTCCCAATAGCCGCAACCGGCATCTTGTGGTCGGCAGTTTGGTCCGTTTTGCCGCTGCTTAGTACCATTTCCACAACCTTGCTGTAAGCCCGGCGCTTGCTGTCCGTCATGGCCTTTCCGTAAATGTTCATCGTGGTCTGAATACTGGCGTGACGCATCAACTCCCTTTGGACGGTGAGCGGCGCCCCGGTGTCATCCAGCCACGACCGATAACTGTGCCGGAACGTGTGCCAGCCGATATCGCCGCCGATTCCGGCCGCGACACCAGCTTCGCGAATGTGCTTCTTCTGAATCTCCTCCTGATCGTAAGGCTTCCCCGTGACCGGATTGGCAAACAGCCACCCTTCCGGAGTCGGGAAGGAGCGTTCCTTGTGCAGCATCAGGGCCTCGACTACCGCTGTGTCGAGTGGAACGCTATCCCGCGAGTACTCGGTCTTCACGTCCCCAACCCTGCCGTGAACCACGCTCCGTTGTATAACCAGCGTGAGTCCGGGAAAATCAAAATCCCCCCACTGGAGCGCAACGATCTCGCTGACCCGCAGGCCGAGACACCCTGCGACCAGCACCATTGTCCGGTACGGCTCAAGAATCAACGGCAGCAGCGAGTGGAACTGCTCCGGAGCAAGGACCCGAGGCGTATTAAGCCGCTTCGTGCCACCCTTGACCCGGACCAGCTTGATGGGGTTTTTGTCAACCAATTCCCATCGCTCCGCACACTGAAAAACCGTGTGCATCAGACTGCGAACGTGGCTCTTGGTTTTCGGGGCCAGAGCCAAACTCCTCAGCCAGTCCTCGACTGCCATCGGCTTGACGGCAATCGTAGGCGTATCGGCCCAACGGGGCTTGATCTGGTTGTTGAGATACGACAGGTACGCTGCCCTTGTTGAATACCGTTCCGGCATCTCTTCTTGCTCGTAGCGCGCGATCACCGCTCCAAAACTGGAAGCGCCAACCGCGGCCGGTTGCTCTGCGTTAAGCCGCAACAGGATCGCCTGCACGACTTGAGACTTCCTTGCCGCTGTTTCCGTCGGATACTCGTCCCGTGTTCCGACCGTTACAGCCCGGCGTTGCCGTTCTCCCTGGCCGTCCGTTTCGTAATAGCGGAATTCCCAAACCTCCTTTCCCTTCTTTCGTCCCTTCGTTTCCAGACATCCATACTGATATCGCGTGCGCGTGAACAACGAAAACCTTCCTTTCGCGTTTAGCGGCACGAGTGGCCCTTCGAGCATAATCCAGAACGAAGCCACCGATCAAGATCGGTGGCCCGGAATCGCCAGAGGTCTCCGATTCGGAAAGCCGGAACCGCACCTTTGCGGGCCATTCTCTGGAGAGTCTTCTGATGGATTTGCAGAAGCGCAGCCGCTTCGTCCGTATTCAGGACCGGTTCAAAAGTCGCCTCCGGGCGCTGCGATCCTGAGGGATCGAAAACTGGTCGCAATGCCGCATCGTGATTCACTCTGGCCTCCAGTCTTGGCGTTCGACATGAAAACGCCCACAGAACTAAGGGCGCCGCGAGGCATCGTTGGTACAGGCAGCGTGAAGGTTCTTCAGATTGCCCGGAGCCCTGGTTGCTAGTCGCTGAACGCCTGGGACCGGCCAAGACGAAAAACACCCGCTTCTGGCTGTCTCGAATTGCCCTTCCCATGCCCTTATATGTGAGGGAGTGAGTCTGTCCGCCAACCTCGACAGGCGCGAACGCGGTCGCCGAATCGCGGCAGGTTGCGGATTACCCCAGGAGGCTGGAGATGAGCATCGCGAGAAACACTTCGGGATCACCGGAAGCAGCTCCCATGTTCGAACAGCGGGTGATTCTTTCCATGGGCGGAAAGGGCGGCGTGGGCAAGACGAGCGTGATAGCCGGTTTGGCTGAGTGGTTTCAGGAGTACGGGATTCCGGCGAAACTGCTCGACCTGGACACCGAGAACAAGGCGCGCGGGTCACTGACGCACTTCTTCGGTGGTCAAGTGCCCACAGTCAATATCCATACGCCGGCAGGGCTTGACGCCTTCGTCGATGAGCTCACGGATGGACCCTCAGTAATCCTCGCAGACGTGGGCGCGGGAGCCGGCCAGGTGGCGTACGCACCGTCACCGTGACGGTGAACGCCGCGGACCCGTCCATCCTGGAAGGAATCTGCTCCGGCATCGTGTTTCACGGCGAGCGGTTAAGAGGGACTGCGGCGGCCAAGACCCTGATCGCGAATCAACTGCGGGGCATTCGCCGCGTCACCGGCCTGGGTGCGGTGGTCAAGGTGAACGTCGTGTTGATTCCCGGCGTCAACGAGCGACATATCGGAGCGGTGGCGGAGGCCACGGCAGCGGCCGGCGCGTCGCTGATCAACGCGATCCCGCTGATTCCCGCGCACCAACTGGCCCACGTTCCGGCTCCCGATTTCATCCAGGTTCACGACGCACGCGCGGCGGCCGAAAAGCACCTGCCGGTCTTCACGCACTGCAGGCAATGCCGCGCCGACGCCTGCGGCATTCCGGGCGAGACCGACTTCGCGCCGCAAGTTTACGGAGAGCGCGTAGCAGCCTCCACTTTTTCTCACGGCTAGGAACGGAAAGCTCTCATGGAAGCTGCCACTTGCACGGAACAAAACGAAACGCGTCTGCGCCAGAGGTGCCTGGGACCCTGGGCAGTGCTGGGCCAATCGATCGCGAACATCGGGGCCTCGGCAGCGCCACTCATTTCGATTCCGGCAGTTGCCGCAAGCGCAGGATCGGGCACGTGGCTCTCCTTTCTACTGGCGACCGCCGGAGTAATCCTCATCGCGATGAACATCAATTCGTTCGCGCGCGATTCCTCCGGGACCGGCTCGCTGTACGATCACATTGCGCGCAGCCTGGGGCCGGCCGCGGGTGTGCTCGGCGGCTGGGCGCTGGCGATCGCCTACATCGGCTGCGGAGCGGCATGTGTGCCGCTGTTCGCCTACTATTTCAATACTTTCCTGGCCATGGCCCACATTCAGATTCCGCCCTTGCTGCTTTCGACTCTGTTCGTAGCGGCCGTGTGGTACTGCGCCTGGAAAGACATGCGCCTTTCGGCGCACCTGATGCTGGGCATCGAGTTTTCGGCCTTGGTCGTGGGGCTCGTCCTGGGACTGACCGTTGTGTGGAAGCGGGGCGCCAACATCGATTGGGCGCAATTCCACGTCCACCAGTTCGCCGGCATAGGCCAAGGGTCGGTTCTCGCGTTCATGGCGCTGGTCGGCTTCGAAAGCGCGGCCTCTCTGGGCGACGAGGCACGTGACCCGTTGAAGACCATTCCTCGCGCCATCGTCGCGAGCAGCCTCATCGCGGGCAGTTACTTCGTTCTCCACGCCTATGCCATGGTTGCCGGCTTTCGCGGACTGCCCGGAGCCCGGCGGCAAGCAGTGCTCCGGTGAAGCAAGTGGCCGCGGCATTTGGAGTTCCGCTGCTGGCTTGGCTGCTCACGTCCGCAGCTTTGGTGGGCAGCTTTGCCATCGTGCTGGCGTGCGTCAACGCCGGCGCGCGTACGCTCTTTCTCCTGGCGCAACACGGAGTTCTGCCGCGCGCATTTCGCGGCATCCACCCGGTTAACCGGACTCCCGGGTTCTCGGTGACGGTCTCTTCTCTAATCGCCCTGTCGGTTGTCATCCCGCTGAGCGTTGCGGGAATCCCGCCGCGCGATATCTGGGGTTAGGTGGGCAGCGTCTGCACGTTCGGATTCCTGACGGCATACTTACTCATCACTATCGGAACGCCGGTGTATCTCTACCGGCAGGGGCATCTCCGAGTTTGGAACCTAGCTGTGTCGGCGCTGGCGACGGCCGTGGTTCTCATCCCGTTTGTGGCTAGCGTGTACCCGGCTCCGCCGTTCCCGGAGAGCATATTGATCTTCATCTTCGGCGGATTGATGGCGGCGGGCTTCGCCTGGTTCCTGGTCCTCAGAGCCCGCCGGCCTGGGATCGTTGGGGAAATCGAATTGCACCTCGCGGAAACGTACGAGCGCTTTGCGGTGGACAGACAGAACGCCGCCGGATAGGAAGACGAACATATGGCTGTTATCGATCTAAGTAACTCGAATCTCCCGGTCCGCGAGCACCGGCTGGGTTCCATCATCGCCTACAACGGCGATGCCGCGGACCTTGCTCGGCAGTCGCGCGAAGGCACCCTGCGCGATCGCGCCCGCTCCTTCACCCAGGCGAGTTCCTGCGCATCGTCATGCGCAATCTGCCTGCTCTCGCTGATCCAGGACGCGGCCGTGGTCAACCCCACTGGGTTGCGCCGCGGACTTCACCATGTTCAATCTGACCAACCGCTTTGGCCAGTTCAAGCGAGGTCTCGCGAAAACCAACGCCCACATGGTGAGTTCCAACCTCACCGAATCGGACGCGGTCTTCGGCGGAGCGGCCAAGCTGGACACAGCCGTGCGGGAGGCTTACGCGCGCTTCAAGCCGAAGGCCATCTTCGTTACGGCTTCCTGCGCCTCGGGGATCATCGGCGAGGACGTGGATTCGCAACTCGACCGGCTGGAAACGGAGCTGGGCATTCCGATAGCCGCCGTCCACTGCGAAGGCTACCGCTCGAAGGTCTGGACCACCGGCTTCGACGTGGCCTATCACGCGATCCTGCGCAAGATCGTCAAGCCACCAGCAACCCGGCGTCCCGACCTGATCAACGTCATCACGTTTTGGGGCGACGATGTCTTCACCGAGTTGTTCAGCACGCTGGGCCTGCGGGCGAACCTCATCGTCCCGTTTTCGAATATTGAACAACTTAGCCGGCTCTCGGAATCCGCGGCCACGGTGCAGATGAGTTCCACCCTGGGAACCTATCTGGCCGCTGGCCTGGAGTCGCTCTACGGTGTACCGGAAGTGAAGGCGCCGCCGCCTTACGGTCTGGCGGGAGCGGATGCCTGGCTGCGCGCCCTGGGCAAGACCGTTGGCAAGAGCGCCGAGGTCGAAGCGCTGATCGCGGCCGAGCGGGAAGCCATCGCGGCACCGCTCGCCGAACTGCGCAAGGAACTGGGCGGCTTGCGCGGGTACGTGGCCGCGGGCGCCGTTCATGGGCACAGCATTGCCGCCGTGCTTGGCGATCTCGGCATGAAGGTGGTGGGGAGCTGCTTCTGGCATCACGATCCGAAATTCGACCACGGCTCGCCGGACGCCGTCAGCCTCACGCACCTGGTGATCAACTATGGCAACATACCGGTCTCCATCTGCAACAAACAGGCCTTTGAAGTGGTGAACCGGCTGCGGCAACTCAAGCCGGATATCTTCGTGGTGCGCCATCCCGGCATGGGCGTGTGGGGCGGCAAGCTTGGCATCCCGACGTTCCAGCTTGAGGATGAGCACTTCTGCCTCGGGTATCGCGGGCTTCTCCGCTACGGCAAGAAGATCGCCGACACCGTCAGCAATCCCGCGTTCTTCCGCCATCTGGCCGCGCATACGCGCCTTCCCTATGCGGACTGGTGGCTGCGGCAGGGCGTGGACGCGTTTCTGGGAGCGGAAGAGTGAGCACAACAATCGAGCAACCAAGGCAGTTCTGCGCGCTGGGTGGGCAGCAAACGGTGGTGGCCATCGAGCGCGCCATCCCCATCGTCCACTCAGGACCCGGCTGCGCCAACAAGCTCTTCGGCGGGCGGGCTTTCTTCAACGGCTTCCAGGGATCGGGACGCGCCGGGGGCAACGCCATCGTAGGCACGAACTCCTGCGAGCAGGAAGTCATCTTCGGCGGCGAGAACCGGCTGCGCGGCGTGATCGAGGGCGCACTGAAGGTGATGGATGGCGACCTATTCGTGGTGCTCACGGGCTGCGCCGCGGACTTGGTCGGCGACGATACGGCGACGGTCGTTTCGGAATTCCGGGAACGCGGCGTCCCCATTGTCCACGCGTCCACAGCGGGTTTCAAGGGCTACACGTATCTCGGGCACGAGCTAGTAGTTAAAGCTATCATTGACCAGTACCTGCAACCGGCGCCGGCCGTTCTCCCGAACCTGGTCAACGTCTGGTCCGTGGTGCCGTATCAGGACACGTTCTGGGCGGGTAACCTCGAAGCCATCCGCGAGTTACTCGCGGGCATCGGCCTCGAAGCCAACATCCTCTTCGGACACGATTCCGGCGGCACCGCCGCGTGGAACAAGGTTTCCGCCGCGGCGTTCAATCTGGTGCTCTCGCCGTGGACGGGCCTCGGCATCGCGCACCGCCTGGAGAAGCGCTTCGGCACGCCCTTCCTGCACCATCCCGTGTTTCCCATCGGCGCGGTCGAGACCTCGCGATTCCTCCGCGCGGTCGGTGAGTTCGCGAGGATCCCGCCGGCGGTTGTCGAATCCTACATACAGAAGCAGGAAGCGCACTTCTATCGTTACCTGGACCGCGCCGCCGACTTCTTTCTGGAAATGCGGTGGGATCTCCCGGGCCGGTTTCTCACCGTCGCCGATTCGTTCTATAGCCTCGGCATCAGCCCGTTCCTGGTCAACGAACTCGGCCTGCTGCCCGGCCGTCAATTCGTAACCGATGAGCCGCCTGAGAACTGCCGGATCGAGCTCACGAAACAGTTCGCGTCGCTTTCGCCGAACGTCTCGGCGGAGGTTACCTTAACCCACGATGGCGGCGAGATCGCCGAACTGATCCGGAACTCGGGCTATGAGCAGCCGCTGATCATCGGCACCAGTTGGGATCACGACCTGGCGAAACAGGTGGGCGGTTACCACCTGACCATCGCCCTGCCCATAACCGACCGTCTGGTCCTGGACCGAGCCTATGTTGGCTACCGCGGCGGCCTGCGCCTTATCGAGGATATCTATGCATCCGTGCTGTCGACTTACCAGTAACTCTACGCCAGAGGCTTCCCAATGCCAATCGTAAAACCCGTTGAGATCCGCGAGTCCCGCCTGGGAACCGTCATCGCCTGCGGCGGCTCCTGCCAAGATGTGGCCAAAGAGGCCAGGCAGGGCTGCCTCAAACGCGCCGAGCGCACCATCAGCCAGGCTACCGTCTGCCAGGAATGGTACAGCATGTTCACGCTGCTGACGGTGCAGAATTCGGTGGCGATCGTGCACGCGCCGGTTGGCTGCGCGTCCAGCGGCTCGACCATGAATATCTTCAACCGCATGGGCCAGGTTGTGCGCGGCGAGAACCGCATCCGCAACGCACGCTGGTTATCCACCAACCTGACGGAGAGCGACGCCATTCACGGCGGCGAGGAGAAACTTCGCGCCGCGGTTCTGGCCGCCGAAGAGCGCTACCACCCCGAGGCCATCTTCATCTTCACCTCCTGTGTCTCGGGAATTATCGGCGACCCGGTGGCGGAGATCGTCAGCCGCCTGCAGGACGAAGTGAAAACGCGCTTGGTTCTAAGCCAATGCGAGGGTTTCCGTAGCAGCGTCTGGCTTACCGGGTTCGATGCCTCCTTCCACGCGATCCTGAACTACGTGATCGACGCGCCGAGGGAGACCGACCCGAACCTGGTGAACGTCGTCTCGCCGCTCACCGCCGGGCGTCTGGATGAGATCGAACTCGAGCGCCTGCTGAAACAGTTGAACCTGGAGGCGAACTTCGTCCCCTGCTACGCGTCTCTGGAAGGCCTGCGGCGTACCGCCGCCGCGTCTGCGACCACGGCCACATGCCTCACTTATGGCGATTACTTCGCGCGGGAACTGACCCGGCGCTACCGGATTCCACACACCCGTGAACTGATGCCGCTGGGCGTCGAAAGCACCGACCGCTGGCTGCTGCAGCTTGCGGAACTGACTGGCCGGGGCAGTCAGGCGCGAGCGCTGATCGAAGCCGAGCACGCGCGCATCGCCCCGCGTCTGGCCGAACTCAAGGCGCAACTCAAGGGGAAGCGCGTCTTCGTTAGCGCCGGACAGGCTCGGGCATTGAGCATCTCGAACTTCGCCGATGAACTCGGCTTTGAGTTGGCCGGCACCACCATCTATCAATATGATGAGGTGATTGCCGAGAGCCTCCAGCGCCTTGCCGGGCGGAGGGGAGCGCAGTCAGCCACCATCAATATCGCCAACGTGCAGCCCTTCGAACAGGCCAACCTGCTGCGCCGCCTCAAGCCGGACCTGTACGTCGCCGACGAGATGACCACGGGCTTCGCCGCTCGGGCCGGCATCCCGACCGTGATGATCTACGACTACGGCATGAATTACCTGGGTTACAACGGCCTGATCTCGACCGGCGAGCGCATGGTTAATGCGCTGAAGAACCCCAGCTTCGCCGTCAAACTGTCCCGGCACCGGCGACTCCCATACCGCGAAGAGTGGTACCAGCAGGATCCGTTCAAGTACATCGAGTAAAGGAGCCCTATGAGCTGCACGATATCCGAAAACCCGCGTTACTCCTGCGCCCTGGGCGGCGCCATTCCGTCGGTGGCCGCCATCCCCGTGCTGCATTCCGGCCCCGGCTGCGGGATGCAACTATTCAACGGGCAGAACTACGTGGCTGGATACCAGGGCTACGGCTACGTCGGCGGATCGGCCCTGCCCAGCACCAACACCTACGAGAAGGAAGTGGTGTTCGGCGGCGAGAAGAGGCTGCGGCAGGTGCTGGGCGCGGCTCTCGACGTCATGGACGGCGACTTATACGTGGTGGTCACCGGCTGCACTTCGGAGATCATTGGCGACGATATCGGCGCCATCGTGGGCGAGTTCCGTCCGCAACTCGAGGCGCAAGGCCGCGCGGTTGCCTTCGCTTCGACGGGCGGGTTCAAGGGCAATACCTATTATGGCTACGACCGCGTTTTCGAAGCGCTCGCCAGGCAGATCGTTGTGCCTGCGCGGCGCCGGTCGCGAAAGGTGAACCTGCTGGGCGTGGTGCCATCGCAGGACCTGTTCTGGCAGGGCAACCTGGAGGAACTGGCGCGCCTGCTGGGCCGTCTCGGCATCGAGGTCAACACGTTCCTCACCGGCGACCGCGGTCTTGACGAGGTCCGCAAATCGTCGAATGCCGCGCTGAATCTAATTTTCTCGCCGTATCTGGCAGACTCCGCCGTGGGCATCTACGCCCAGAGTTCGGCGTGCCATCGCTGCGTTTCAACAGCGTGCCTATCGGTCCGACAGTCACCTCCGAGTTTCTGCGCCAAGTTGCCGAACCACTCAAGATCGGTGAAGCGCTTCTTCAAGAAACCATCGCCGAGGAATCCGCTTACGCCTACGAGTACTTCGACAAATCGTCGCTAGTCGTAACTGGCTTCAGCATCCAGCACCGGTTCGCGATCGTTGGAGACGCCGCCACGGTCATCGGCTTCACTAAGTTCCTGGTAAACGATTTCAGCCAGTTGCCGGCCATCGCGGTGATTACGGACGACCCGCCGGAGGAATCCCGCGAACGGACTGTCCGCGATCTGACGACCCTGGAGTACGCCGACCCTCCCCAAGTTGTCTTCGCCCCCGATCTCTGGAGCGTGCACGAAGCTGTCCGCAAGGCCAGCCCCACGCTGATCCTGGGCAGTTCGCTCGACAAGGACCTGGCTCAGGAATTGAACGTCCCGCACAAATCCGTGAGCTTCCCGGCCACCGACCGGCTCATCCTGAACCGCGCCTACGCTGGATACCGCGGCAGCGTGACTTTTGTCGAAGACCTGGTGGAAACCGGTCTGACTCCGCTCTTACGCCAGGGAATCCGCCTATGACCACAGACAGACTCATAGCAGCAGAAGAATTGACCGCCCGGCGCGAGCCCGGCGTCGCCATCCGTGAGCGCCGCCTGGGCTCGATCACCGGTTACCACGGCACCGCCGAAGACCTGGTGCGCCGCTCTCAGGAAGGTACCCTCCGCGACCGTGGCCGCTCGTTCACGCAGGCCGGCACGTGCAGTTCGTTCTGCGCCACGCTGCAACTTTCGCTCATTCGGGATGCCGTGGTCATCAACCACGCGCCCGCCGGTTGCGCGGCGGAGTTTCCGATGTTCAACTTGTACAACCGCTACGGCCAGGTGAAGCGCAGGCTCAACGTCGCCAATGCCGCCTCTTCACCACTAACCTGACCGAGCAGGACACCATCTTCGGCGCCACGCAGAAGCTGCTGGCGGCCATTCACGAGGCCTACCGCCGCTTCCAGCCGCGGGCCATCTTCGTCACCGCTTCCTGCGCCTCTGGCATCGTCGGTGAGGACCTGGAGAGCACCATCGAGCAGGCGCAGGCCGAGCTCGGCGTTCCCGTCGCATCGGTGAACTGCGAGGGCTTCCGCTCCCAGGTGTGGGCCACCGGCTGGGACGCGGCATATTGCGCCATCCTTCACAAGATCGTCCGCCCCGCCCGAGCGAAACGGCCCGAGTTAGTCAATGTCATCACCTTCATCGGCGAGGATTACTTCTCGGAACTGCTGCGTCCCCTAGGTCTGGAGCCTAATCTGGTAGTTCCATTCACGACGGTGGAGCAATTGAGACGGCTCTCCGAAGCGGCTGCTACCGCGCAGATGTGCTCCACGTTGGGGACGTTCTTGGCTGCGGGATTGGAGCGGGAATTCGGAGTCCCGGAAATCAAGTCGCCACCGCCTTATGGGCTGGCCGCCACCGATGGCTGGCTGCGCGAGGTGGCGCGGGTGACCGCGGCCACTGGCCCAGTAGAGGATGTCGTCGCAGCGGAGCGCTGCGCAATCGCCGTGGAACTGGAGAACCTCCGCGCCCGTTTTGCCGGCGTCAAAGCCTTCGTCGCGGCCGGCCCGTCCCACGGACACAGCTTCATGAGCGTGCTGCAGGATCTCGGCATGCAACTCGTGGGCGGCTGCATGTTGCACCACGATCCGAAGCTGGATAACGGCGACCCTGCCGCCGGCACGCTGGATCACGTGGTGAAGCACTACGGCAACGTGCGCTACGGCGTCTGCAACAAGCAGTCCTACGAAATCGTAAACCTGATCCGGCAGCTCAAGCCCGACGTGCTGGTGGTGCGCCATCCGAGCCTGGTGGTCTCGTGCGCCAAGCTTGGCATCCCGACGTTCTTCGGGGACGACGAGCACATCGCCCTCGGTTACCGCGGCCTCATCCGCTACGGGCGGAAGATCGCGGACTGGCTTCGCAACCCGTCCATCGAACGCACTCTCGCGCGGCACGCCCCGCTCCCCTACACTTCCTGGTGGCTTGACCAGGCGCCATCCCGCTTTGTCGGAGAAGAAGCATGACCCCGATTGTCGAACTGCCTACACACTACTGCGCGCTCGGGGGGCAGCAGAGTGTGGCCGCCATCGAGCGCGCCATTCCGATCCTGCATGCCGGCCCAGGCTGCGGATACAAACTGCACACCGGTCCCGGCGGTTTCAACGGCTATCAGGGCCGCGGATACAGCGGTGGCGGCTCGATGCCCTGCACCGATACCGGCGAACAGGAAGTGGTGTTCGGCGGCGAGGAGCGGCTTCGTTCCGTGCTCGAAGGCACCCTGAAAGTCATGGACGGCGACCTCTTCGTGGTCCTCACCGGATGCACCAGCGAGCTGGTGGGCGACGACACCGAGCACGTAGTCGCCGAGTTCCGTTCCCGCGGCGTGCCGATCGTGCACGCGGCAACGGGCGGTTTCCGCGGCAGCAACCTGCTCGGCCATGATGTTGTCGCCAATGCCATCGTCGATCAGTTGTTGGAATCCGCCGCGCAGATTGTGCCGGGCCTGGTCAACGTCTGGTCGAGCGTGCCCTACCACGATCCGTTCTGGGCCGGCAATCTGGCCGCGATTCGCGAACTTCTGGCGGGCGTCGGCCTGGAGGCCAACGTCCTGTTCGGTCCGAACTCGGGTGGCTTGGCAGCGTGGCGCAGGGTGCCCGCGGCGCAATTCAACCCGGTGCTGTCTTCGTGGCCAGGAGTCTCGGTGGCGCGCAACCTTCATCGCCGCTTCGGCACGCCCTGGTTGCATCAGCCGACTCTGCCCATCGGCGGCATCGAGACCAGCCGATTCCTCCGCGCCGTTACGGAATTCGCAGGCGTCGCAGACTCCCGCGCGGCCCACTTCATCGAAGCCCAGGAACGCACCTTCCACTATTACTTCGAGCGCGCCTCCGATTTCTTCCTGGAGTTCCGCTGGGACTTGCCCTCCCGCTTCGTCACCGTGTCCAACTCATGGTACGGCATCGGCATCAGCCGCCTGCTCGCCAATGAGTTCGGCCTGCTGCCCTCCCACCAATTCGTCACCGACGACCCGCCGGAAGAGTTCCGCCCCGCCATCGTCAAGGCCTATCGCGAAATCGCTCCGGAAATCTCCGCCGAAGTTACGTTTTCTCAGGATTGCGAAACCATCCGCCACACCCTGCGGCAGTTGGATGCGCCGGCCCCTATCGTCTTCGGCAGCACATCGGACCGCGACATCGCCCGCGAACTCGGCGGCTGCCACCTGAGTATTGCGACCCCCATCACCGACCGTCTGGTGGTCAACGGCTCCTACTTCGGTTACCAGGGCGGCCTGCGGCTGATCGAAGACCTCTACTCTTCAATCCTGTCGGCCGTGCAGTAAGATCAGAGCCCGGCAAAGAAGTCGCCGACGCGCCCCGTGGGCAACAGCGGCCGCGCCAGTTCGCGGCAACGCTCCAGAGCGTGCGGGGTCACGGCGAATGCCCAGAACCGCTCGGCATCGTGTTTGCCGCAGTCGATCTGAAACAGGCCCTGGGATTTGTGTTCCCCAATTACCCAGTTCGCGACAATCTGGTAGTTCAACGCGGGCTGGTTGCCGAAGGGCGCGTTGCGGTCAAAAACTATCGCCGGGGTGCTGGCCGCGGTGCGCATGAGCGGGTCCTCCGGAAGCCCGCCAAATGCGCACGGCGCATCCGCCAGGCGCCCCGCTTCGGCGCCAAGCACTACGGGTCTGCATTCCTTCGGCAATTCCGCAACGGCTTCCAAGACCAGCCGGGCGGTTGCGCGATGGTGGCCATGGCAACCGGCCGAGGGCAGAAGAGTGAAAACGAAATCGTAATCGTCGCCCGCCAGCAGGACTGCCAACCGGTGGCGAATCAGAGCGCAATCCCACGCGTGCCAGCTCGCGCCAGCGCAATCGTCCTCGAAGCCGCAGTCGGTTTGCTCCAGAAAGTGGTGGCGCCGAATGCCCAGCACCCGGCCCGCGTTGAGCGTCTCCTGCCTTCGAATCGTCGGCAGATTGGCCCGCCCGTCCGCCTCACGCGCTATGGAAACGCCATAGATCGCTTCTGCCAAAGCTGCGTATCGATAGCCGCCCGCTCCGTTGGTGATCACTACGTGATCCACCACGCCGCCCAACTCACGGCTGATCCGGTAGGCGGTGGCGGCCAGCGCATATTCGTCGTCCGGATGGGCCATTACGATCAATGCCTTGGGCCAGGCGGCCCTGACGGCCGGAGCCGACTCTAGCGGACGGCCCGGAACAGCTAAGCTCTCAATCATCCTATAGCCAATAGACTTGATTGTATTCCGTTTCTACCTGCAATGCAAAGAAAACAAGGAGAGAGCCTCTCAGGCCTATCGCAGGGACAGAAAACTGCGTTTCATGTTACATTCTCTATAGACATTGGGGCCATTGCGTGGCATAATCGGTTTTGATCCCCTTTTGGGGAGGAGGTCCAGGCAAAATGGGCATACCCGCGATTCAAGCTGAGGAACTCAAGCAGCGGCTCGACGCTGGCGAGAACCTGTTCCTGCTCGACGTTCGTGAGGAACACGAATTCGAAATCTCCAATATCGGTGGACACCTGATTCCGCTGGCCGAACTGTCCGAGCGCATGCAGGAGATCGATGCCAGCCGTGAGATCATTGCGATGTGCAAAATGGGAACCCGCAGCGCAAAGGCGGTGCAGGTGCTAAGCAATGCTGGGTTTTCCCATGTCCGCAGCCTGACCGGTGGGATCCACGCCTGGTCGGACCGGGTGGACCCCAGAGTCCGGAAATACTAGCGGACCGGCGCGGACCGACCCTTCGTCAGTTTCGGTGGCGCCGCCCGGCCTGCAAGCGTTGCAGCGCGGCCACCAAAGCGTCGATGTCTTCGCAGGTGTTGTAGAGTGCCAGCGACGCGCGGACGGTGCTCTCCAGGCCGAGCCGCCGCAGAATCGGTTGCGCGCAATGGTGACCCGAGCGCACGGCGATCCCCTCCTGGTTCAAGAAATCGCCAACCTCCTCGGTGCGGATGCCTTCCATCACGAATGACAGGACTCCCGCCTTTTCGCGAGCCGTCCCAATGATTCGGAGACCGGGGACGCGCCGCAGCCCTTCCGTAGCGTAATGCAGGAGTTCGGCCTCGCGCCGGGTGACATTTTCCATTCCGACGCGGTCCAGGTAATCGATGGCTGCGCCCAGGCCCACCGCATCGGCGATGTTGCCGGTTCCGGCCTCAAAGCGCGCCGGCGCCGCATTATAGATGGTGCGCTCGAACGTCACATTCTGGATCATGTTCCCGCCGCCCTGCCAGGGGCGCGTCAGGTCCAATATCCCCGGCTTACCAAACACCACTCCTATGCCAGTGGGCGCGAACATCTTATGCCCGGAAAGCACGTAGAACTCGCAGTCCAGCGCTTGCACATCCACGCGCATGTGGGACACGGCCTGCGCCCCATCCACCAGTACCGCCGCGCCATGCCGGTGCGCCGCCTGCACCATCTCGCCCACCGGTGTGACGGTGCCCAGCGCATTCGACACCTGCGTCACGGCCACCAGCCGGGTCCGCGGGCCAAGCAGCTTCTCGTATTCCTCCAGTATCACCTGGCCGCTGTCGTCCACCGGCGCCACTCGCAGCCGCGCTCCAACTTCCGAGCACAGCATTTGCCAGGGCACGATATTGGCGTGATGCTCCAGCCAGGTGATGACGATCTCGTCATCCTTGCGGACGTTCTGGCGCCCCCAACTCTGCGCGACCAGGTTGATCCCCTCGGTGGCACCGCGCACGAAGACGATGTCGCGGGCCGCAGGCGCATTCAGAAAGCGGCGGACCTTTTCGCGGGCCGATTCGTAAGCATCCGTGGCCCTGGCCGCCAGTTCGTGCGCCGCGCGATGGACGTTGGAATTTTCGTGAGCGTAGAAGTAACTGAGGCGGTCGATGACGCTCTGCGGTTTCTGTGTGGTAGCGCCATTGTCCAGCCAGACCAGCGGACGGCCACCAACGCGTTCCCGCAGAATCGGGAAATCCCGCCGGATGGCCTCCACGTCAAAGTCCCGCGACGAGAGGCCGATGCCCGCGGGTTGCGCGTCAGTGGGTCTGACTGCGGGCACCGGTCCTGGTTCCGTTGGCGGATAACTAAACAACGGCCGGGCTTCTTCCAGAAAGGAGAATGCCGGGATCGCGGAATCCACCGCGCCGAGACCGCCCGGAACTGTTGGCATGGGCGGCGTGGCGAATATCGGTCGCGCGCCTTGCAGAAAGGCCGGTGCGGCGGCGGGATCGGACGCTGCCGCGATGTCCGCGATTTCCAGCGCGGCAAGCGGAGATGGCGGAATCTCCGGCACGGTTGGCGGCTGGGCCGAACTCGGTCCGCCCGGAACTTCCGGGATGGACGGTACGGGTGCCGGTGCAGCCGCATTCAGCGGCGCGGCCTGTGCGGTTGCTGGCGCTGCGAATATCGGCCGGGTTTCTTGCAGAAAGGAGAGCGCAGGTGCCGCCGCGTGAACCCCGGTCCCAGCGGCGCCCGGAATTGCCGGTGCGAAGGGCTGCGGAGGCGGGTGGGCCGTAGCCGCTCCCGGCAAAGCGCCGAAGAACTCGGCGGCCATGCGCGCCAGGACCTCCGGATCGGGCACACCCGGGGGCACGCCGCCCCATCCGCTATTTGTACTCATGGTAGTTGCTCACGTCGACGTCTTCGAGCACGGCGATGGCATCGTCGGTCAGCACGGCAGTCGAGCAGTATAGAGAGATCAGGTACGAGGCCAGCGCGCTCTTGTCGATACCCATGTACCGGACCGAAAGTCCGGGGCTCTGCTCGCCGGGAAGTCCGGACTGGAACAGGCCGATGCAACCTTGTTTCCGTTCCCCGACGCGCAACAGCAGGATCTTCGACTTGCTGTCGGAGTTTTTGACCCTGATCTTGTCGGTGGGGATGAGGGGAACGCCGCGCCAGGTGAGGAACGGGTTTCCGAACAGCGTGATCGTAGGCGGGGGAACGCCGCGGCGTGTGCACTCGCGCCCGAACGCCGCGATGGTGCGCGGATGGGCCAGGAAGAAAGACGGCTCCTTCCAGACCCTGGTCAGCAACTCGTCCAGATCGTCCGGGGTCGGAGGGCCTTTTCTGGTCTTCAGGCGCTGGTCCGGCGGGACGCTGTGCAGGAACCCATAGTCGGCATTGTTGAGAAGCTCGCTCTCCTGCCGCTCCTTCATGTGCTCGATGAGGAGACGAAGCTGCTCCCCGATCTGGTCGTAAGGCTTGCTGAAAAGATCGGACACGCGGGTATGAACGTTCAGCACCGCGTTGATGCAGCTCAACTTGTGTTCCTTCGGGTTCTCCTCGTACTGAACGTAGGTCCCCGGAAGAGGCTGTTCCTCCACTTGGCCGCAGGTGATTTCGATGGCCTTGCTTTCGTCCACGCGGTTGCGGCGGAAGGTTCCGGATTCGAGCGGTTTCCAGTCCAGAAGGCGGACCAGCCAGCGGGGCGTGATGGCTCCGTACTGAGGGGCAGTCTTGGTTACGTTGGCAAGTCGAAATGCAGCCTGTTCGCCTAAGGCCTGATGCGCGACGTTCTCGTCAGCCACGATGTTTTCTCCTCACTCCTTATACCGCGTGCGAGGGCGGTGAATCAAGCAAATACCGCGGATTTGCCTTTAATCATCCTCATCTTGATAGACATGCTTTCATCATCTCTACAAAATAATTACTTGTTTATCAGTAATATACATGGCATTCCGCCTTTCTGCCCAACAGTCCATGTTGCCAATGTGCACAACTGTTACATATACTCTATAGACATAATGGACATTGCAAACCTAAGCACCTTTATTGGTCGAGTGAGCAGGCCGGCTGCCCTGGTTCTCGCCGGGATTCTGGGCGTCGGCGTTGCGGCCGCTCAGAATCTGAATTGGGACGGCCAGACCGGCGTCTTCATCACTCCTCTTGCCTACACCGCGGCGTCCCCTGCTAACGGCTTCGGACACCCAATTGTGGCGTATCACTTCTTAAACGCCGGCGCCGTGTTGGGCAACTTCCACACCATTTCGGTCACCGAAGGCCTTGGCGGACGGGTGGAATTCGGCTACACGCGCGATTTGCACCAGCAAGGCAGCACTGCAGGGCTCAGCCCATTGTGGGACCCGGGCTTTAATCTCGTGCACGCAAAGGCGCTCCTGGTGAAGGAAAACGCCGGCAAAAACGCCTGGCTGCCCGCGATCTCCGCGGGATTTGTTGCGCGCACCCAGGATCGCAACGTGAGCGGTTTGATCGCAACGCCGAACAAGAGCTACACCAATGCCGATTTCTACGCGGTCGCGAGCAAGACCATCACCCAAACCAAGGCAGTGCCCATCGTGTTGAACCTCGGCTACAAGGCGACCAACGCTTCCGTCTACGGCCTCGCCGGGAATGCACCGGGCTACACTGGCCGGCTCTTCGGCGCGGCGGCGTTCGTGTTCAAAGGACCGGCCAAGAGCACCCTGATCTTCGGATCGGAGTTCTCACAGGAGCCGCGCAAGGTGCAGAACCTTCCGGGCGCGGACGTGCCCACTACCATCACCTACGCCGCGCGAATTGTGCCCTTCGCGGAGCGGAAGTTCAATATCGATTTCGGCGTGGCCCAGGCGGCCGGCGTGATCGAGCCGGGAGTGAATCTGAAAGCCCGGCATCAGTTCGCCCTTGGAGTATCGTACGGACTATAAATAGCGACACCGGAGACAATTCACCATGGCAGACGCACAACACAAACCAGGACTTGGCACGCTGGCTCTCCACGCGGGCCAGACGCCCGACCCCGCCACTACGGCACGGGCCGTCCCGATCTACGCGACATCGAGCTACGTTTTCAAGGACGCCGGCACGGCGGCGAATCTTTTCGGGTTGCGCGAATTCGGCAACATCTACTCGCGGCTGATGAACCCCACCAACGACGTTTTGGAGAAGCGCCTCGCAGCGCTCGATGGCGGCATCGGCGGACTAGCCTTCGCCTCCGGCCAGGCGGCCATCACCGCGGCCATCCTCACCATCACCCACTCCGGGCAGAACTTCATCGCCTCCACCAGCCTGTATGGAGGCACCTGGACGCTATTTACCCAGACCCTGAAGAAGCTCGGCATCGAAGTGCGGTTCTTCAATCCCGACCATCCCGAGGAGATCGCCAAGCTCGTCGATGAGAACACCCGCCTGGTATACCTGGAATCGGTTGGAAATCCCAAGAACGACGTGCCGGATTTCCGCGCCATCTCGGACGCCGCCCACAAGCACGGCTTGCCGGTGATCGTGGACAACACGGTGCTCACGCCGGCGCTGTTCCGGCCTTTTGAGCACGGCATCGATATCGCCGTCTACTCCACCACCAAGTTCCTGGGTGGCCACGGCGTGCACATCGGCGGCGCCATCGTGGACAGCGGCAACTTCCAGTGGGCGGACAATCCCAAGAAGTGGCCCGAGTTCACCGAACCCAGCGACTCCTACCACGGCATCGTCTTCGCCGAGGCGCTCAAGCCGCTCGGCAACCTGGCCTACATCATCCACATCCGCACACACTGGCTGCGCGACACCGGCGCCGCCCAGAGCCCGTTCGCCGCGTTCCTGCTGCTGCTGGGCATCGAAACCCTGCACCTGCGCCTCGAACGCCATACCCGGAACGCGCAAGCGCTGGCGGAGTGGCTGCTGAAGCACCCGGCGGTGACCTGGGTCAACTACCCGGGCCTGCCGAACCACTCGCACTACCAGAATGCCAAGAAGTATCTGCCCGCTGGCGCGGGGGCGATTCTGGGTTTCGGCGTGCGCGGTGGGAAGGACGCCGGCGTCAAGTTCATCAACAGCGTTAAGCTGGCCAGCCATTTGGCTAACGGCGGAGACGCCAAGACTCTGGTGATCCATCCGGCATCCACCACGCATTCCCAGCTTACGGAGAAGGAACAGGCCGAGACCGGCGTCACACCGGATTACATCCGCGTCTCGGTTGGCATCGAGGATATCGAAGACATCAAGGCCGATCTGGACCAGGCCCTACGAGCTTCCCAGGAGTAAACACACGTGGCATCATTCGAAGACAACTCGCTTAGCATTGGAAAGACTCCGCTCGTCAGACTCAATCGCATTGCAAACGGCTCGGGAGCGAAGGTGTACGGCAAGATCGAAGGCCGCAACCCTTCCTACTCGGTAAAATGCCGCATCGGCGCATCCATGATATGGGACGCCGAAAAGCGCGGGCTGCTAAAGTCCGGCGTCGAGCTGGTAGAGCCCACCAGCGGTAACACGGGAATCGCGCTAGCGCTCGTCGCGGCGTCGCGCGGTTACTCAATTACGTTGACCATGCCCGAGACCATGTCACTGGAACGGCGCAAGGTGCTGAAGGCATTCGGCGCCAATCTGGTGCTCACCGAGGGCGGCCTAGCGGGAGTTTACTGGGAATGGCCGGAACAAAGGTATAAGCAGTTGTTTCCGGAACGGGTTACGAGCAGGCCCGCGTATTACCCACGCGGGGTAATACGGAGTTGTTCCAAGCCCAGCGTTTTCGCCAGTGCCAGTTGCGGCAGAGTCTGCTTGGAGAGTACAGTGGCGATTCGGTTCGGCCCCTTTTCGCCTTGCGGCGGGTAGAGGAGTACGAATTCCTGGATTTGGCGCAACTCCTGCAATAATTGCTCGGTGGAGATGCCAGCCCATGCCGCCTGTGCCTGGTGGTGCACGTATTGAAGCAGAGAGATGCCCAGCATGCAATAGAACGCGTGCACCCGGATCTTGCTGTCGGTCCAGTGATGCATGGGACCCCAGCCCAGCCACTCCCCATCTTTGAGACCGCGAAATACCTGCTCGACTTGTTGCTGGCCAGCGTAGGCAGCGGCGATCTCCTCCGCGCTCCAGTCCACGCGGTTGGTGAGCAATACCGTTCGACCCAACCGGTGGGCCAACAGGCGCAGCCATGCGGCGTGATCAAAATCGAATTGCAGATGCCACTGCCCGTTCTTCAACTCCAGTTGGTAGTGAATTAGCTCAGCCATGAATTGCGCCGACAGCCAGCGCTGAATCTTGTTGCGAATCTGGGTTTCGGTCCAACGCGCCCTGGGCTTACTCAGATCCACGGACAAACGCCGCAGGTATTGCAGGACCTTGCTGACGCCGGTGGTCACACTCTGTAGCTGTTCGCCCGCGAAGGAAGCCGAGTACTTCACCACGCAAAAGTACTCTTTGCCGTGCACCAGCGTCTTTTCGCCCGCCGCATGTACGCCGGGTTGATCGCTGTTGCAGGTGGGAAGCCGATCCAGCGGCCGTTCGCGCAACTCCTCGGGGGCCTGATTCCAAGGCAGCGCCGCGATCCATCCCACTTGCGACTGCTCCAACTCCACCGTATTGGCCAAGGCCGCCGAGCCCTTGTCAAACACCAGAGTGACCGTGTCCCGTGCGATCCGATTTTGATCCAGCATGTCCAACATGCGCGCCAACGAGACCGAGAACTCCTCCACATCCGGTATGTCGCCGGCATAGACGTGGTGACACAAACTCAGGCCATGCTCGCCATCCAACACGTAGCTGAGTCCCACCTGGCGCAAGTTGTGCCGGCCCTGCTTATTGTGGCCCCGCTGCGCCAGATGGTTCTGCGTGTTGGTGCTGGCCACGTAGGTGTAGAAGTTGGTGGTGTCGTAGCCCAGCAAGCGCCGGCTGAGGATCTGCTTCTGCTTCCATAACCCAACCAGACGCAGTTGAGCCTGCTCCAGTTCGTCGCAGGCTCCCTGGGATGGCCGCTCCGGGGCCAGGGTGTCGAAGCAATCCCAGAAGGCTTGGGAGGAGAATCGTTCCGAGGCAAAGCCCCAGAGCGGCTGCAGGATCGAGCGGTCGTACCAATCGGCAACTTCGGTCTTGGGGCCTGGCTGGCAGATGCGATGAATGGCGGCCAGGAGCAGGTAGTGGACGGCCGAGGGCCCGGAACGAGGCTGGGGCCAAAGTTGCTGAAGCAGTTCGAAGACGCCGGTTTGTTGGGCAGCCAACCAAAGGGCGCCGGGCAGGCCGAAATCCCGCATGGTGGCGGACAAAGGTACCGGAGCGGAGTGGTCGCGAACCAAGGCGGCGACCTTGTCCGCGGAACCGAGGTAGGTCTGATGGACGATTCGGGGCTGGCCGTCGACGCGGGCGCACTCGACGACGTAGTAGTAGAGCTGGTTGCCCTTCTTCTTCGCGATGAGGCTTGCCATATAGGGCAATACAACTATACGACAACTCCTTTCCTGGATCAATAGGCATCAAGCATGAAAGCAGCAAACAGCTCTTGACTAGGGTAATACGCAGGTTGCGCGCGAGGGTCCGCACAAGTCGTGGTTTTTCAATACGTTAATCGAGGGCCGGGGTTATGCGCCTGGAGTTGGCAGTAAACTCCCGCTAGGGATGAAGGGCGCGATAGCCAAGGCGGAGGAAATCTATAATTCCGACCCGAAGCGCTACCTGCTCCTGCAGCAGTTCAAGAACCCCGCCAACCCGGATATTCACTTCCGCACCACCGGCCCGGAAATCTGGGACGACACGAACGGAGAGGTGGACGTCCTGGTGAGCGGCGTGGGCACCGGCGGGACCATCACCGGCGTTTCGCGTTACATCAAGCAGACGCGGGGCAAGGCGATCACCTCGGTGGCGGTGGAACCGGCGGCCAGCCCCGTGATCACGCAGAAACTGGCGGGCCAGCCGATCAAGCCGGGGCCGCACAAGATCCAGGGCATCGGCGCCGGCATCATCCCAGACACGCTGGATCTTTCGGTGGTGGATCGTGTGGAGACGATCACCAACGAAGAGGCCATCGAAACGGCCCAGCGCCTGGCGCGCGAAGAGGGCATTCTGAGCGGCATATCTAGCGAGGTCTTCGACCTCAAACCGACAAGACGCTAAACCCCGTGGCTTCACTGGTCTTCTTGGCGTCCTTGCGGCTTCGCGTGAGACTCTTCTTCCAGTCCATTGACGATCCGGGAAATGCCGTCCTTGATCAGCGCCGCGTTGAAGTTGATCAGCAGGCCAAGCCGCTTGTCGGCCAACCGCAGATACGTCAGAAGTTGCTTCCGGTGGACCGGCGCGAGGACCTCGACCGACTTGATCTCGACGATCACCCGATCCTCGACAATCAGGTCCGCGCGAAACCCGATGTCGATCCGAATCGTTCCGTAGACCACCGGGATTGCCTGCTGGCTGACCGTTCGGAGTCCACGCTGAGCGAGCTCATAGGCGAGCACGGCGTGGTAGACCGATTCCAGTAAGCCCGGTCCGAGGGTGGTGTGGACGCGAAAGGCGGCGTCCACGATCTCTTTGGCGATGGCATTTTCCGTCATGGCGGCTTTCTATAGTCTCTCGCCAAGCCGCCAAGACGCCAAGAACGCAACGCGGGTCCGGGCATAAAATCGAGGACATGGCGAGCATCCCGGAACTGCTGGATGGACATGTGACGTTGGAAGTGGAATGCCTGGACCGGTTGTACCTGAACGGTTACATCGGACCGCTGGCAACGTCGGGCGGGTTGGTGACCTTTATGCGGGAGCAACTGGGCAAACCCATTCCTTCGCCGGCCGTGCTGGGGCAGGTGACGGAGAAGTTCCGCGAGGCCGTGAAGACAATGGCGGAACGGGAGCGCATTCCCCTCTATCGGTTCGACCACAAAGAACGTAAGGATGACGTCGCCAACGATTTCCGGCGGAGGCGTGGGACCCGCGACGGGGTGGTTTTCGTGGGCGTGGCGCAGGAGAAGGCGCAGGCCTTCCAAGGCAAGAAGATCGACGGGCAGTTCCGGTTCACGCGCGATAAGACGGTCTACGTCAATCACTACTACTTCTACATTGACGATGCCGAATTCGGCCCGCTGTTCCTCAAAGTGTGCAGCTACGCGCCCTGGTCCACCAAGCTGTGTCTGAACGGGCACGAATGGGCCAAGCGCCAACTGGAGAGGAAGGGGATCGCCTATGAGGCCCTGGATAATGGCTTCTTATCGTGCGCCGAGCCGGAACGGTTGCAGCAGATCTGCGATTCGCTGGGGCCGGAGGACATCGATCGGGTGTTCCGAAAATGGCTGGCGCGGGTTCCGTTGCCGTTGCGGGGGGAAGATCGAGAGGCCGGCTTCGATTGGAACTTATCCATCTGGCAGATGGAAGTGAGCCTTACGCAAATCTTCGATCGGCCCCTACGGGGGCGCGAGTTCTTCGAAGAAATTATCCGCGACAACCTGGATCTGGGCCGGCCGGACCGGGTGCAGTTGGTGTTCGATCGGGTGGTGACCAAGAAAACACCCGGAGAATTCCGCACGCGCGTGATTCAGGACGGCGTACATCCGAGCCTGCATATCAACTACAAGAACTTCGATCTGAAGCAGTATTTCAAAGAAGGCCGCGGTTGCCGGACGGAGGGGACCTTCCGCAACCCGAAGGACTTCGATGTGAACAAGGGGTTATCCAACCTGCCCTATCTACAAAAGATCGGCCGTGAGATCAACCGGCGCTTGCTGGATGTCGAACGCGTCAGCCATAACAGCGGCTTGAGCGGCGACAGCATCCAACGCGTGGTGCAACCGACCGTTACCGAAAGCGGTGAGAAGGCGCCGGCACTGAAGTTCGGCCAACCCCGAGTCATGGCGTTGCTCCTGGCCTTGACCCTGTTTCAGCACTTGATCGACGGCTTCCATAATCGCGACCTGCGCGGCCTGGTCGCCGACCTTCTCGGCGTTACCATCGCCGAATACACCGGCGCTCAGATGACCTACGACCTGCGCCGTCTGCGGCTCAAGGGCCTCATTTTCCGGCCGCCCCGCACCCACCGCTATTTCGTCACACCCTACGGCTGGAAGGTCGCGCGGCTGTTCTCGCGTCTGGAGGCGAGGGTCTTCCGACCCGCCGTGGCGATGTTCACCGGCAACGATGCCGTCTTGCCGTTCCCGCTCCGCGCCTCTCTGGATCGCCTGGATGCACAACTCGATGAACTGATCTATCAGGCTTTCCCGCGGATAAAGGCTGCCTGAAACCCGCAAAATCCTGCTACATTCATTAAGATCTGATTTAGATCAGACGGCTAGTGGGGCCGCAGCGGCGGTCGCGGCGAGGCTGGCACAGCAACCCTCGTTCGCGGGAAAGACGATTGTCGTCATTCTTCCGGATTCGGGCGAACGCTACCTGACGTCCGTGCTCTTCGAAGGCATCGTGTAATCGGGCGGAGGCGGGTCTCGGAGGCCCGCCTCCATTCGCACGGCAACTTATGCACATCTCCTCCAGAGGTCACTATGCTCTTCAGGCCATCTTCGACCTGGCCTCGCAGCGTACCGACGAACCCATCACGATTGCGAGCATCGCCAAGCGGCAGGGAATTCCCACGAAGTTTCTGGAGTTGATTCTCTCGTCGCTGAAACAGGGCGGTTTCGTGGAGTCGCATCGGGGCGCGGGTGGTGGCTACCACCTGGCACGGCTTCCGGAATCGATCACGGTTGGCGAGGTGCTTCGGTTCGTTGACGGCTCGCCACAGAAAAAGAAGGGATCCAAACGCGAGACGCCATTCACCGAATTGTGGCGGACGGTGGACAAGAGCGTTGCCGGGATAGTAGACAGCGCCAACTTCGCCGCGCTGGTTCGCAATTGGGCGGAAAGGCAGACAACTTACACTCCCGATTGGGACATTTAGGATCGAGCCTGGCGGCAGCAAGGCCGTACCCATAACGGGCGCTGCCGGCTTCTTGCTTACTCCCACGGTCCGCCGGGTTTCCAGTGGAGATGGAACGATTCTCCCCGCGCGGTCGCCGACAGCGGCGCCCAGGCGAAGCGCCGCACTTGCTCCACGATTCCGCCCAACCCGGATTCGGAATCGAATCTGCTCCGGCGAACGAAGGCGCGCCACTGCACGGCTCTGGCAGGGTCCGAGCTGAAGGCGTCGCTCAGTCCTACTGGACTGGCCTCGATGACTGTGCCACGGTGTTGGAAGGTCGAGCGAATGGCCTCGGCCAGAAGATCGCCGTCAAACGGATAGAGGCGCGCCAGCAGGGCAACGTCGTAGTAGTCCTTGATCCGGCTATTGAGGAGCCCGAGGACGGTGAGAGCCTCGAGTTTCTCAGCCACGACGGTTTCCTTGGGATATGCCATGAGCACTGGCGGCGGGAATTCAAGCAGCGCCGGGTACTCGACCTCAATCGGTCGCGGGAAGATCACATCCCCAAAACCAATGTCGATCTGCATCGGAATTCTCGCCTTTGCGAGCGTCGCAGTGAATCGGACCCGCACACCCTCGTACTCTGCATCTTCCTTAATCCGGCAAACCTCAATCGAGGCCGCATCGAACTCGATGCCGTCGGGTTCGGAGGCGAAGCCGCAGACCTCGCCAACCAGCGAGCTAATGTGCTCCAGCTCGTTGCTGGTTCTTCCCGCGAGGTCGATATCCATGGTCGGCCGGGACACGGGCGCTCGCCAAGCCGTCAACAGAAGCGCTCCTTTCAGAATGAACCGATCCGCGAATGGTGACTTCGCAAGGCGATAAAGGAACCGCTCCATGGCGAAGTATTGGAGCAGTTCCTGAAATGGCCGGCCTTGCCAGCGGGCTTGGTTCAGAAGACGCTGGCGGACGGAAGCACCAAGATCGCGCCCGCTCACAGCATCGCCTCCAGATACGGGCGAATCACCTTCTCGACGCGATCTATCTGCGCAAACCTCGATAGAGTTCGGAAGTCCGGCTTCCGCATCCGTTGACGGTAAGTTCGCAGGGCTTCAATGGCAACGTCGAGCCCGATCTTGTTTCGATACTTGAAGGAGTCGGCAATAGTCTTTTCCGGCGAATACACTCGCACAGGGACCCGGTCAATCGAGATGACCTCAATGCCGGCGCTGAAGGACGGTTCCGAGTACCAGAACGCGCGAAGTGGAATGCCATCGATCCTGGGAATCTGAGCGTGGCTGGGCAGGGCGACATCCACGGTGTGCGGGACCTGCGTCGTGAGGCCATGATGTGCCAGAGCCGAGATCAGGCAAAAGACCGCTCGCGGGATGCGGATCGCAACCGCGACCAAGTCGGGGCTAGTGAGCGGCGGGGCAGTGGAGAGCCTATAGATGCCGCGGCCCACCTGTTCGATCTCGCCGCGGTCCCGAAGAGCATACAGCGACCGGGGGTGCACGCCGAAGCGGATGGCGTCGCCGGTGCGGAGCATTCCCCTGTGTTTGGTGAACACGCGGCGCGCCTTGACGAGACCGGCTTCAGGATTCGGCATTGGATAGAACTCACGGATATTATACACAGTTTCCGAGCTTTCTATCCACAGTGTCTGACTTGCCCGGAGGTTCCGACGCGACCCACTCCCATTGCTTGGGGCGAAAATCCAAAGGTCATTTTCGACTCCCATCCAACTCCCATTACCCGTTTCCGAGGGTTCCTTAGGGTTATTTCGAGTGCCACTCGTACCCCATTATCAACTACGTAGCCAAGGTCCGACACGCTCATAACCCAAAGGTCGAAGGTTCAAATCCTTCCCCCGCAACCAAACTGTTCATCAGGTTACGAGCTTCCATCGCAAATCCCAAGACCACTTTAGCCCACGATAGCCACCGGTGCCGGTTTCGTGGCCTCTGCTTCTGGCTCATTCGTGGGGCCAGGAACCTGTTTCGATATTGGTGGTGCTACAAGAGAGGCAATCACGACCTTCCTTCGGGATCAAAATGCCGCGCCTGCCATTTCACCATCCTCGCTAGGTAACGGTTCCTTGATGCGCCTTGCACCGATAGTGCTCTTTGCCTCCAAGGAAGATGAGACCGAAGTCCTAAGTTATCGGCAAGCTGCCCTGACGCACGGGGAAGAAGCTGCAAGGGCAACGGGGTCATTTGGTAGGTTGCTGCACAAAACGGCGAGGTTCGGATTCGATTTGGCCTCGATTCCAGTAGAGGTCACTCCGCGCAAGCGAGCCGCGGTGTCGGCCTCTGGCTTTTACGGGGATACGCTCGAAGCGGCGATGTGGGCCGTCGCAAGCACCTCTTCATTTGAAGACGCCGTCATTCGGGCCGTGAACCTTGGCGATGATGCGGACACGGTGGGTGCGGTAGCAGGACAACTCGCTGGTGCAGTATACGGAATGGCAGGTATCCCAACTCGTTGGCTTGGGCCGGGCGCGTCATTTCCTGGCACCGCGTTCGAACTCGGCGTTGAATTCGCAGCCGATGAGCGCGATCACGGCCATGAGGTACATCCATACCAGCAAAGCGATGCCCGCGCCGACCGAGCCGTACATCACGTTGTAGTGGGCGATGTTGCGGACATACCATCCGAAGCCGGAGGTGGCCAGCAACCAGCCGAAGCTGGCGAGCATGGCTCCGCGCCAAACGCCACGCCAGCGCTGCTTGCGGTAAGGGCCGAAATAGTAGAGCAGGGAAGTGACCAGCACGGTGGTGGAGAATGCCAGGGCGTAGCGCGCCATGCGGCTGAGCGCCTGCCAGAGCCAGGAGAGCGGGTGGAGGAGCGGGTCCAGTTTCAAGGCGTCGAAGACCACGCGCTCGGCCTGGCCGCCGAACAGGATGAGCAGCGATGCGCCGATCAGCGGGATGGCTACCAGGATCACCAGGCCCATGGCTACGGCGCCGCCGTGCAGAAAGCCGCGATCGCGGGGGACGCGGTAGGCGGCGTGGAAGCCATCGATCAGGCTCTTGATGATGCCCGAGGCAGCCCAGATGGAGATCACGCCGGCCACGATCAGCACGGAGATGGGGCGTGCGCCGGTAGCGCGGAACTGCTCGAGGACCAGGCCCTCCGTGCCGGGAGGGACGATCTCGGAGAGCGTGTCCTCGATGGTGCGGGAGACCAGTTGGTTGCGGGTTTGGACCAGGATGGCGGCGGTGGCGGAGAGCACGGGGAAGAAGGAGAGCAGCGCGGAATAGGCGGCGCCTTTGGCGATGGCGAGGCAGTTGTCGTCGAAGGCGGCGATCACGCTGCGGCGGAAGAGCCAGGGAAGGTGACGGGGTTTCATGGCTCAGTGGAGGCGGCGTCGAGCGGCATGGCTTACTTCAGGATCACCTTGGCGACACCAGTGTTGTTAGCGCTGTCGGCGACGCGGATGACTACCAGATGCTCGCCGGGCGAGAGGGCGGAAAGATCCAGGGCGAAGGTCTCGCGCGGGGAGTCGATTACCCCATCGGCGGCTTCGACGGGGATCCAGGGGGCGGCGTCCAGAGAATATTCGCAGCGGCGGAGCGAGGAGGCGGCATCGGCGGCTTCCCACTCGATGTGGGCCGTGCCGCCGGAATAGCGGACCGTTCCGATGGTAACCGTCGGCGGGGTGTTATCGATGATGACGGGGGCGCTCACCAGTTGGGCTTCGCGCGCGACGGAGGGCGGGTTGCTCTCGCGGTCGGAGGCGGTGACGCGGAAATAATACTTGCCATCGGCCAGCACGTCGGCGTCGAAGGTGAGGGAGTTTTCGTGCATGCCGGTCTTGAGGAGCTTCCACTGGGTTTCATCGTCGCCGCGGAAGTAGAGGGCGTAGACCAGCCTGTCGCCATCGGGATCGTCGGCTTGCCAGGAGATGGAGATCTGCTGCAGGGAAGCGCGCGGGAGGGTCTGGGCGGGCGTGCCGGATGAAGTGGAGGTAGAAGACGAATCGGGGGTATCGGTGACGGTCACGCTGTAGGCCGCGGAGGAGGAGGCGCCGGATTGCGGCTTGGAGCCTTGCGGGGCGGCGGCGGATTGGGTGGTGACGTTGATGCTGCGCACGACGGGGGGCGAGTTCTGCGGGAGGTAGGCCAGGGTGACGCTGGTGAGCGCGGGAGTTGCGCCGGAAGCGCCGGTGAGATCGGCCTTCCATTGGATGTAGCGCGCGTTGGGACTGGCGATGCGCGAGGCGGTTGGGGAGGCGACGGGGTCCGACCAATCGCTCCAGGTGCGGTCGGGCTTGGCGGAATTACCTGAGCGGGTGCGGAACTGGAGCGTGCATCCCTGCGGGAGATCGGCGCGCCAACTTAGGCTGCCCCAGCGGGAGGCGGTGCCGGAATCGTGCACGGGAGCTTCATAGGAGCCGGTCGATCCGGGGCCTTCGCCCAAGCGGAGGATGCGGCCCATGTTGCTGGTGGTGGCGAGGATGGAGTGGTCGGAGGGAAGCAGGCGCGTGGTCTGGCCTTCGTTGGTTTGGGCGACGAGGGTGACGCGGCGGTCGGGCGCGAGGCCGTAAATGCGGCCGCTGACATCGGTGGAGAAGAGCAGTTGCTTCTCGAGAGCCAGTAGGTCGTAGACGTTTTCTTCCTTGGAACTCCAGAGGGTTTCGACGGTGTTATCGGGATTGATGCGGTAGACGGCGGAGCGGTCGACGCCGGAGAGATCGACGGAGGGAGTGTACTGGGTGCTGACGGCGGGAACGCCGGCGGCGGATTGCGATTGTTGCTGGGGCTGCTGGGGCTGAACGGGCGGCTTGATTTCTCCGGCCTGCGCTTCGACGGTGATGCTGGTCGTGACCACGCCGGCGCCCGAGTTTGCTCCCGCTCCGGCAGCGGCCTGGCTGGCGGCTTGAGCCTGGCGGGCGACGGCGCCACCGAGCGCGGCGGCGTAGATGGAACCATCGGGCATGGGGAGGATGGCGCGGATTTCAGGCAGGCTGGCATTGTAAAGGGCGAAGGCTTTGTCCTTGCCGGAAATGCGATAGAGGATGCCGTTGGGATCGGTGCCGGCGAGCAAGCGGCCTTGCGAATCGACGGCCATGCCGGTGATGTGGGACTGGCCGGTTTCGTAGTAGACGTCGCCGTGGCCGGCGCTTTCGACGCGGAAGATTTTGCCCTGGTCGCCAGTGCCGACGTAGAGCGCGCCATCGGGCGCTAGGGCGAGGCACCAGATGTAGCGGGCCTTGGGGTTGAAGTACTCCGCCGCCTTGCCCTTTTCGATACGGTAGACTTTGCCATCGGGAGAGGAACCGGCGTAGACGACGCCCTTGGAATCGACAGCGAGGGCAAAGACCTCGGGCTGATCGGCGGTCCAGAGCACGGTGGATTTGCCGGCGCGATCGATTTTGTAGACGCGTCCGCGATGGCCGGTGGCGGCATAGATTGCGCCATCGGGGCCTTCGGCCGCGGCCCAGATGGCGGGCTGATCGGAAGAGAAGACCGTATCCATTTTGGGAGCGAGGGACATGCGGCCTTCGCGGCTGAGGGAGATGCCGGAGAAGCGGCCGCGCACGAAATCGGCGAAGGACGTCATCTCCCAGGTGGCGGTGCCGCTGGGGAGGGCGAGCGAGGGCACGAGCGCGGAAAGCGCGGCACAGCGGAATAGAGCGCGGGCGAGAGACGTCATTCCTTGATTTCCACCTGTATGGTTTTGACACCGGAGATTACCATGCCATCTCCATCCAGCTCGATTTCCCCGATTTTGGAATTGCGGGATTGGGCGATGCCGGCGGCGGCGGAGCCTTCCAGCACGAGCGTGGCGGAAGGCGGCGGGGCAGGCAGGTCGGCACCATCGAACTGGAAAGCGGGTTCGGCGCGCCAGACGCGCACGTAGGCCTTGTTATTGGGGTGCAGATTGTTGACGGTGCCGATTAACTGGCCGATGGTGCGTGGGGTGGCCAGGAGGGTCTGGCGGAAATCGGCGATGTTACTAATGCCGGCATCGGCGACGGTGAAGTAGAGCGGGCCGGGTTCGGCGCCGATGGGCACCTGGTAGTCCACCTGGCGAGTGGTTTCGGCGCCATCGTCGCCGAGCATGAGAACGCTGAGGCGGAGCTTCTCGCCGGGGTGAATTTCGCGGCGGGAGGCGGTGACGGAATCGATGGTCAACTGTTTCTTGCGGTCGTAAGCTTCGACGCGGAGGGTGGCCTTTTTGAGGGAGATGGAGCGGAAGCCGCTCTGCATGACGAAGGCCATTGGCAGGGCAGTTGTGAGCGCGACCATGGTGGAAGCGCCGTTATCGGCGGAGTAAAGATTGTCGAGCAGGACGGGCGTGGGGGCGCCCGCGAACTCGATTTCGCCGGAGACGCGGACGCTGGCGGCGCCGACGCTGCGCTCGGTGGAATCGATGGCGGAGAAGACGGCCATTTGAAGAAGGAGCGGGGAGAGCAGCGGGTCGTCGACCATTTCGAACTGGTAGGACTGAACGGGGCGGCCATTGCGGGAGACGGCGATGGAAACGGGGGCCATAGGGGCGCGCCGGCCGAGGACTCCGGAGACGGCGGATTCGCGGTCCTGCGAAACGGTGCCCATCCATTCTTTAGTGGTGACGAGTTTGAAGGACGTATTGATGTTGGGGAGCAGGGTGACGACTTCGGCGCGGGCAAAGGGTAGGGCGGTGGCGCCGACGGCGAGGAAGCGGTGGCCGAAGGCGTAGATGCGCGAGCCCTCGATGGCGGTGACGGTGCCGGCGGCGCCGAGCGAAAGATCGCCCGCGAGTAGCTGGACGCTGATCATGGAGCCGGGTTTGAGGTCGGCGGGGTTGCCCATGGCCGCGCCGGGAACGCCACCCGCGGAAACGGCCTGGCGCGGATCGAGGCCCAGCGAGCGGAGCTGCGGAGCGAAGGTGTCGAGGGTGGCGCGGGTGAAGCCGCTGAACGAGAGCGGCGTCGCGATTTCGACCATGCGGGGCTGGCCGGCGGAGGCGGAGGCGAGGCGCGGGAGAGCGCCGGTGAGATCGCCACCCAGGAGGCCGGCGGGGGAGCGGGGAGCGGCGGGCGGCGCGGAGTCGGTGAGCGTGGAAGTTGCGCGGATCATCTCCTCGATGGGGCGGATGCCGGCGATGGGGTCCTTGGCAAAGGGGAAGGCCATGGCGACGGCGCCGGCGAGTTTGCCATCGATGTAGACGGGGCTGCCGCTCATGCCCTCCATGACGCCGGTATGTTCGAGCGGGCCTCCGGAGAGGCGGGCGAGGATGAGGGATTCCTTGGGTCCGAAATTGTCGAGGACGCCGAGGATTTCGGCCTGGAACTCTTCGACGCGGTTGCCGGAGAAGACGGTGCGGCCGGTGGCGTGCATGCCCGCGCGAACGTCCTTGAGAGGGAAGTAGGCGGACTGGGCGGAGAGGATGCGGGATAGGGCGAGGATTAAGGGTAAGACCAGCCGGGGCACAAGACCATTGTACAGGGAGGGTCGGGCGGGGCGGGTTGGAGCGGGGGCGCGATGTGGGCGGGCAGCGGGGCGGGGGCGGCGGCAGGGTTGTGGAGGGGCAGCGGCGGCGGGGGCGTTTTCGGAGGGGGATGGGTTCGTTGCGGGGGCGGTGTAAGTGGTCGATGGGTGTTGCGGTTGGGGAGGGGAAATGGGTTCGTTCGGTAGATTGTTAGTGGGTAAGTCCTGGGTGGGTAAGTTGGGGCGGAGGGCTTTGATGCGCTCGAAATCCTCGAGGGCGCGGCGGTACTGGCGCTCGGCCTGGGCCTGATAGCGGAGGAAGAGGGTCCAACCATTGGACTGGCGGGCGAGGCGGAGGAAACCTTCGCCGAGTAAGTAGTTGCGGTTCTGGGCACGGGTGATTTCGATGTCGCCATCGCCTTCGAGTTGGGCGTTCATGGGGAGGGAGGGGTGGTCGTTGGAGTCGAGGGTTTCGTTGAGGCAGGTAGTGAAGAGGCCGGATTCGAGGCGGGCGGCGCGGAGGATGGACTGCTGGGCGATGGCCATGCGCTGGAGGGCGAGAAGCTCCTGGGAGTTGGCGGGCTGGTAGACGGCGACGAGGTCGGCGGTGAGGTGGTCGACTTCGTGGACGTCTTCGAGGCGGACGACGGCGAAGGCGGAGGCGGCGAAGCCGTGCTTGACGGAGTTGCGGGCGGAGCGAGCCTTGCCCTCGGGGGTGCGCGGGCCGGTAGATTGGGCGGCGTTGGCGCGATTGGCGGCGAGGCGCTTGGGGGAGACGGGTTTGGGAGTGCGAGGCATGGTGGTTCCGATTTTGGTGTAGCACGGGAGGGGGGTGGAGTCTGAAATTGGATTTCGGATGTGATTGAGGGGATGGGAGATATAGGTGGGAAATTTTGGGGAACGGGAACAGGTTTAGTCGGTTCCGCCCCGGAACCTGCGGATTCGTGAGCGCTCACGAATATTAGAGTCATGGGGCGGGGCAAGAATCCAGCGGAGGTGGCTTTGGGGCGCAGAGGCGAGAGGAAAGGCGGGATTGCGTGCGCCGCCAGGCTGACAGCCGAACAGCGCAGTGCCAGTGCCAGGAACGCGGTTCGGGCGCATTGGGCGAAGCTGGAGAGCGGCCCATCGGCAGATGGGCCGAGGTCCGCCGTTCCCGCCATCGATACTTCCAAGGCCGAGTTGCATCGTTGTCTGGATCGTCTGAAGGCGGCGACAGACTCCTCCGAGATCCGGCGTTTGACCGTGCCGGGGCCAGCCTTATCCCTTTGCGGGCAACCCAGAGACGTCTCGCGCTCCAGCACGCCTAGCGCGGCGAACGAAGGACTGGTCGAACGACACAAAGGACGCGCCGGGAGGGCGGCTGGCCAGGTGCAACGCGTCGGCGAATTCGATGCCGTGGGTGGTAAAGGCCAGCGCCGCTGCCAGGCCCGCTTCGTCCTCGGCATGCACGTTTTCGAGGCCGAGCAGTTTCGTGAACGCGTCGCGGATGGCGCTCTCCTCGAATCCGTACAGGCTTCGAAGCACCCAGCCGGTTTCCAACAAGACGGTCTTCGCGATCCAGATTGGCCCGGCCGCGAACAGGCTGCGTGCGGCAGCTTCCTGCCTGGGGTCGTCGCCGGTCAGCAACCGGACCAGGATGTTAGTATCGACCGCGGTCATGACGCCGGTTCACCTCGCGTCCAACGGCGGCGTGGATCTGAGCCGGCGTTTTCGGCCCGCGGCCAGCGCGCAAACAGCCCGCGACCTCGTCAAGCCGGGCGGCGGGGAAACGGCCGGCTGGACGCAGGAGAATGCCGTCGCCAGTTTCCTCGACCGTGAACTCCGTGCCAGGACCCCAGGCGCGAGACGCGCGTATGGCCGTGGGCAGGACTATCTGACCCTTGGTGGAGAGCCGGGTGATTTGCATTGGTAAGACTCCAGTAAGATTATCGCATGAAACGGGTTGCGGCGGCGGGCTCGGGCGGGGCGGTGAAGCGTGTTGTGGAACACAAGGGCTGGGAGGCTTGGAGCGTTAGGCAAACCGGGGACTGACATGAATTCCCGGCAAACAGCGCCGGGAATTCATGTCAGTCCCCGCTTTGCGGCGCGGGCTCGGGCCACGGGAATCGAAAACGCCCGGAGCTGCCTCTTTCGAAGCGGCTTCGGGCGTTGGTAACGCGGGGTTGACTGCTTGCTTACTTGCTCTCGATGCGCATGCCGTAGAAGCTGCGGTAGACGAACACGGCCGAGATCACGAAGAAGACGGCGGAGAGCGAGGTGGTCAGCGTGGCGCCCTGCTCGGCGGTCAGCCTGACGGCGAGCGAAACGGCCAGCAGGCCGAACAGAGTGGTGAACTTGATGATCGGGTTGAGGGCCACGGAACTGGTGTCCTTGAAGGGATCGCCCACCGTGTCGCCGACCACGCAGGCATCGTGCAGCGGGGTGCCTTTGGCGCGGAGTTCGGTCTCGACTACCTTCTTGGCGTTATCCCAGGCGCCGCCGGCATTGGCCATGAAGAGGGCCTGGTACAAGCCGAACAACGCGATGGAGATGAGGTAGCCGACGAAGAAGAACGGTTCCAGGAAGGCGAACGAGAGGGTGGCGAAGAAGACCACCAGGAAGATGTTCAACATGCCCTTCTGCGCGTACTGGGTGCAGATGGCCACCACCTTCTTGGAATCGGCGACCGAGGCTTTCTCGGCGCTTTCGAGCTTGATGTTCTGCTTGATGAACTCGACGGCGCGGTAGGCGCCGGTGGTGACGGCCTGCGCGCTGGCGCCGGTGAACCAGTAGATCACGGCGCCGCCGGCAATGATGCCCAGAAGGAAGGGCGCGTGCAGCAGCGAGAGCTTGTCCAGGTTGGTGGTCAGCTTGTTGGTGAGCATCACGATGGTCGAGAAGATCATGGTGGTGGCGCCCACTACGGCGGTGCCGATGAGCACGGGCTTGGAGGTCGCTTTGAAGGTGTTGCCGGCGCCATCGTTCTCTTCCAGGTTCTCCTTGGCCTTCTCGAAATCGGGCTTGAATCCGAACTCCTTTTCGATGGCCGATTCGATGTTGGGGAGGGTTTCGATCATGGAAAGCTCGTAGACCGATTGGGCGTTGTCAGTAACCGGGCCGTAGCTGTCGACGGCGATGGTGACCGGGCCCATACCCAGGAATCCGAACGCCACCAGACCGAAGGCGAAGACCGCCGGGGCCAGCATCAGGGCTTGGGCCCCGACGGGGAACATGGTGCTCATGTAGTAGCCGATGCTCATGAGCAGAAGCATGGTCATACCCAGCCAGTAGGCGCTGAAATTGCCGGCCACGAAACCGCTGAGGATGTTCAGCGAGGCGCCGCCTTCGCGCGAACTGGTGACGATTTCGCGCACGTGGCGCGAGTTGGTGGAGGTGAAGACCTTGACGAACTCGGGGATGAGCGCGCCGGCGAGAGTGCCGCAACTGATTACCGAGGCCAGCTTCCACCACATGGAGGTATCGCCGCCCAGGCTGGGAATCATGAACGCGCTAATCACGTAGGTGAGGGCGATGGAGAGAATCGAGGTGAGCCACACCAGAGTGGTGAGGGGCGTTTCGAAATTGAACTTGGGCAGAGCCGAGAAGCGGGCGCTGGCAATGGCGCCGTTGACGAAGTAGCCGACCGCGGAGGAGATGACCATCATGACGCGCATGGTGAAGATCCAGACCAGGAGTTGCACCTGCACGGTTGGGCTGGTGACGGCCAGGAGGATGAAGGTGATGAGGGCCACGCCGGTGACGCCGTAGGTCTCGAAACCGTCGGCCGATGGGCCGACCGAGTCGCCCGCGTTGTCGCCCGTGCAATCGGCGATGACGCCGGGGTTGCGGGCGTCGTCTTCCTTGATCTTGAACACGATCTTCATCAGGTCGCTGCCGATGTCGGCGATCTTGGTGAAGATGCCGCCCGCCACGCGAAGGGCCGCGGCGCCGAGGGATTCGCCGATGGCAAAGCCGATGAAGCAGGGGCCGGCGAGGTCGCCGGGAACGAAGAGCAGGATGAAGAGCATGATCAGCAGCTCGACCGACACCAGGAGCATGCCGATGCTCATGCCGGCCTGCAGCGGGATTTCGTAGCAGGGGAACGCCTTGCCGCGAAGGGCCGCGAACGCCGTGCGCGAGTTGGCGAAGGTATTGACGCGCATGCCGAACGCCGCCACCGCGAAGCTGCCGGAAATACCGATGACGCTGAACAGCAGAATGATGGCGACCTTATAGGCTTCCATCTGCTGCAGGAACCCGAAGTAGAACACGATGATCACTGCGATGAAGCACTCCAGCAGCGCCAGGAACTTGCCCTGGGTGGCCAGGTAGGTCTTGCAGGTTTCGTAAATCAGCTCGGAGACTTCGAGCATGCAGGCGTGGACCGGCATTTTGCGGAGGTGGGTGAAGATGTACAGTCCGAAGAGCAGCCCGAACGCGCTCACCACCAGGCCGCCCATGAGCAGGGTGCGGCCCTGAAGACCGAACATAAAAGCCGGGGCGTCGTTCAGCCACGGAAGCTTCAGGTTGGCTTCGCCTCCGGCGTCGGACGCCATGAGCGGCGAGCCAACGGCCGCGAGAAGCATAAGCGTGAAGAGAACCCGCAGAAGGCCTGCGGTTCGCATGGTGGCCGCCAGGGACCGGCTAATGAGCCGTCCGGCGGCGTGAGAGCTCGAATCTGAGCGCATCGATAGTGATCCTCCAAAAATTCCGGGAATTAGCGGTCCCTCAACGAGCCTGACCTGTTCGCCGGGGGCCGAGACTGGGACGAGTGACTCGCAGACAACCGAACTTCCAGTATAAGAGATATGCGCGTCGGAATTCAAATCCCCACAACGAGGTGGGTGGGCGGCGCGCGCGTTACAGGGGCATTACTCGCGGCAGATTCCGCGTTCGCTGCGCCGGATGAAGGCCACCAAGTGCAGCGTTTCGGGCGTGGGGATCTCCGTCTCGATCCGCGCCAGCGCATCGGCCAGCTTAAGACCCGAGCGGTAGAGAATCCGGTAGGCCGTCTTCAGCACGGCGAGATCGGAAGCCTTGTATCCCGCACGTTTCAACCCTACCACGTTGAGCCCCTTGGCCGCCACGTCATGGCCGGTGCCCAGCAGGAAGGGCGGGACGTCGCTGTTGACGCGGGTCATGCCGGCGATCATGGCCAGGCGGCCGATGCGGGAATACTGGTGCACGACGACGCCGCCGGAGACGAAGGCCCGGTCCTCCAACTCGACGTATCCGGCCAGGAGCGCGCAACTGGCGATGGTGGTGCAATTGCCGACGCGGCAGTTGTGGGCGATGTGGCCGGAGGTCATGATGTAGTTGCCGTCGCCGATTTCGGTGACGGATTCCGGGGCGGTGCCGCGGGAGATGGTGTAGTGCTCGCGGATGATGTTGCCGTTGCCAATGCGCACGTAGCTGCGCGCGCCGCTGAAGGCTTTGTCGAGCGGATCGGTGCCGAGGACGGTGCCGGCGGAGATTTGGTTGCGGTCGCCCAGGGTGGTCCAGCGCTTGACGTAGACGTAGGGTTCGAGCGAGCACTCGGCACCCATCGAGACGTCGCTCTCGATGACGCAGAACTCGCCGATGCGGCAGCCTGGCCCGACCACGGCTTCGGGATGGATGCGGGCGGTGGGGGCAATCACGGCGCTGGGATCGACAGGCATGAAACCGTATGATAAGCGACTGCGGGCTGGGGTGGGCTGGCAGGCTACCGGGGCGGATTGGGAGGACCGCGGCGGGAGGCGGGTTACAAACCCGCCGCAGGCTGAAAGCCTGCCCCACAACGCACCGGTTCAGGAGGGCGGGCATGCCGGGGCGGCTTCCACCTCCGGGCGGATGGCTACTACCACGCCGCTGCGCTCTCCGCGATAGACCACCTTCAGACCGTTGGCGTGGATGAATTCGCGGTCGTCCGGATCGTAGAGGACGAACATCCGCTGGGAGGTGTCGTAGCGTTCCTCCAGGCGCGGTTCCCGGAAGCGGGCGCCGTATAGGTCGCGATAGAAGGCGAGTGCGGCCGTGTAGCGCCAATTGACGGACGCATCGGTTACGCCGTAAGTGCGGCTGTAATAGGCCACGGTGAAGTAGGCGGCGCGAGAGTCGGAGTCGAAGTTCCACTCCTTGAAGTAAGTCAGCCGGAGGCAGCAGAGGAAGTAGCAGGCCAGCACCAGCAGCATGGCGGTGGTGGCGCGGCGGGAAGCGCGCGACAGGCGGGAGACGGCAGGGAGCCCGGCGGCGGCACCGGCGGCGAAGGTGGCCAAGGGGACGGAATAGAGCGCGGTGCGGTCCAAGGGGTACGGGATGTGCCACCAGCGATGGAGCGCCCAATGGCCGGCCAGGGCGGCGGCCAGCAACAGCAGGAGGAACGCCAGCAGGGACGCCATCGGGCGGAACCGCGGGGACTGGCGCGCGGCCCGGCCGGCCGCCACCACGTGCAACAGAACCGCGGCGCCCAGCAGGGGCGGGATCAGGTGGTGCCAGCGGTCCAGAAGGCCAACCAGGTATGGGTTGAGCAGGAACGGGTTGGGCTGGTAGAAGGAATCGCGAATCACGCTGCGAAAGGTTTCGAGAAGCGACTGCGAACCGAACCAAAGCTCTCAAGTGGGCATGTGCAGCAAGGCAGGCGCGCCGAAAAACAGTGCCGCGGCCAGAGCCGGCGCACCGCAGACTGCCACGGTTCGCACGGCGGACGAGGCGTTGCGCGGGCGTTCGTCATCCCAGAGAGCCCAGGCGCAGAGCAGAATGGCGGCGCAGGCGTCCACCAGGCCGAAAGAGAAATTCGCCGCGAAGGACAGGCCCAGACACAGCGACGCAGCCATGGAACGGCGATCCGCAGGCGCGCCTTCGGCAGGCGCCCGCAACCGCGGCACGGCGGCTATGGCCACGGCGGCGAGTAGAAACGCCAGCGCCAGGCTGTAGCCGCGCGCGGCCACCAGGAAATCGAGCACGAACGGGTTGGCGGCCAGACACAGGAACAGGGCCAGGCGCTCGAACGGGCTGGCGGCGACGGCCTTCACCAGGGCCAAGGCGCTGGCGACGTAGATGACGGCGCCCAGCAGGGCCGGGGCCCTGAGGGTAAGGTGACTGGCGCCGAAGAGCGCCACGGCCAGGCGCATCAGCATGGAATTGAGTACGTGGTTGTTGGCGGACGGGACCCAGTGACTGGGCCAGGGACGCGCCACGGAGCCCAGCCAGGTGTTGGCCTCGTCGATGGTGATGGATTGCACAACGGCGCGGGCACCCTCCCAGACGAGGACGAAGAGTGCCGCGCCGTACAGCATGGCGGAATCGGAGCGCGGGCGGGTTAACTTAATATAAGGCAGAATGGCGGGCATGAACTTGTATGATAAGTGAGTGAAAGTCAACCTGGGAGTATCACCCCGGCCCATTTCCGCAACCGTGCAGCGGCGCGGCGCGTCCTTGAAATCGATGCCACCCCGTATCCTGCGTTTCACATTTCCAGGTGTTGCCCTGTGTCTGGCATTCACACCTCTATACGCCCAGCAGAACCGTATTTCCGCGGGGATTGACGTCCGCCAGGGGGCGGTTCCGATCGGCCACGCGCATCCCAGCGCGACGGCGGCGGCCGACCGCGGGGCGGTGGAGGACTCCTTCGCCATGGCGGGCATGATGCTGGTGTTCAAACCGTCATCCACGCAGCAGGCGGCGCTCGACCAGTTGCTGGCCCAGCAGCAGGACCCCTCCTCTCCGAAATACCACCAGTGGCTCACGCCCGAGCAGTATGCCGATAGTTTCGGCCTGAGCGCGGCCGACCTGCAGAAGGTCAGCGAGTGGGCGCGGTCGCAGGGTTTCACGATTTCCGGCACGGCGCGCGGCCGGACCTTTATTTCACTGGACGGCACCGCCGGGCAGGTGCGTGCGGCGTTTGGCACGCCGATCCACCGCTACTTTGTGGACGGGACGATGCACTACGCCAACGCGGCCACGCCGGCGATTCCCGCGGCGTTGGCCGAGGTGGTGGGCAGCATCACGGGGTTGCATGACTTCCGTCTCAAGCCGCATATCCGGCAGGTGCTTCCGGCGTATAACGGCACGGGAGGCGGCCATTACATCGCTCCCGGCGACCTTGCTACCATCTACGACATCAATCCGCTGTATACGGCGGGCATTGACGGCACCGGGCAGAAAATCGTCATCGTCGGGCAGACCGGCATCATCACCTCGGACATCACAAACTACCGCAGCAAGTTCAATCTGCCCGCCCTAAATCTCACGCAGCGCTTGTTCGGCCCCAGCCCGGGAATCAGCTCGAACGACCTGTTGGAAGCCGATTTGGATCTGGAGTTGTCGGGGGCGGTGGCGCGCAATGCGCAGATCATTTACGTGTATTCGAGCGACGTGGTTACTTCCGCGCAGAACGCCATCGACAACGACCTGGCTCCGGTCTTGTCCATGAGCTATGGGTTGTGCGAGCAGATCGACCTGGTGGATCTGCCGATGCTGCAGCAACTGGCGCAGAAGGCCAACGCCGAGGGCATCACCTGGGTGAACGCTTCGGGCGACAACGGCGCGGCGGATTGCGAGATGACGGATTACGACCCGGCCCAAACGGGCCTGGCGGTGGACGAGCCGGCCAGCATTCCCGAAGTCACCGCCATGGGCGGCACGATGTTCAGCGAAGGGCGCACGAACTACTGGGGAGCGAGCAATGGCACCAACGGCGGGTCGGCGCTCTCCTATATCCCCGAATCGGGTTGGAACGAGAGCTCGCCGCTAAATGGACTGGGGGGGTCGGGCGGCGGGCGGAGCGTCTACTTTCCGCAACCCGCATGGCAGACCGGTTCCGGCGTTCCCAACGACGGGTTCCGCCACGTGCCCGACCTGGCATTTAATGCGGGTGCGATACACGATCCCACTTATGTCTGGTCGTCCGCCGGGTCCGGCCCGGCCGGCGGCTACGGCGTGGGAGGCACGTCGGTGGCTACGCCGACTATGGCCGGGGTGCTGGCCCTGCTCAACCAGTACCTGGTAGCGAGAGGGGTGCTGATCCTGCCGGGTTTGGGCAACATCAACCCGACCCTGTACCGCATGGCGCAGAACACGCCCAGCGCGTTTCACGACATCGCCTCCGGCAATAACATAGTGGGCTGCGTGGTAGGTTCGCCGGATTGCAGCACGGGCACCCTGGGATACAGCGCCGGCGCGGGGTACGACATGGTTACCGGGCTGGGCTCCGTGGACGCGAATAAGTTCGTGACGAATTGGGCCGGCAACCCGGCGGTTGGCGCGGCGGTGGAGGCTTCCATCGATCAGAACCCCGTCTTCCAGCAAGCTCCGGATGTGAGGGGCGACCCGTGGGTGTTCACGCTGACGCTGTCGGAGGAAGCCGGGATCGGCGCCACGCTCACCGGGTTCACCGTGAATGGCGTGGACTACTCCTCGCAGATCCCGAGCCTCTTCGGATCGGGCACGATTCCCGCTCACGGGTCGATTTCGGCCAAGCGGATGGGCCTCGCCTCGGTGGCGGTTCCCACCACGGTGACGTTCGTATTCAGCGGCGTGGATACGGCGGGAAACCCCTGGACCGTGCAGTTCCCGGTGCCATTCTCCGGGCCGCAGACGCAGTTGAGCGTGGGCGGGGTGGCCAACGCGGCTTCCTACCAGCAGGCCTATGCGCCGGGGATGCTGGTGGCGGTTTTCGGCACGGCGCTGGGCAATTTCGTACAGGCGGCCGGCACCATTCCGCTGCCGCAATACCTGGCGGGTTTCGAGGCGACCGTGGACGGCAATCCGGCACCGCTTTGGTACGTTTCGCCGGGGCAGGTGAACATTCAGATTCCGTATGAGACGCAAACTTCGGGCGTCTCGACCCTGACGGTTGGCAACCCGTGGAACAACGTGGATTACAGCATCCGGATGAGCTCCGCGGCGCCGGGGATTTTCACCCTTGCCGATGGCACGGTGAATCCAATGAATACCGCCAAGCCTGGGCAGACGGTAACCTTATACATCACCGGAGAGGGCAACGTGACGCCGCCGGTGGCCGATGGGGACACTCCGGCGGCGGGCACGTCGCTCCGCCAGCTTCCCAAGCCCGTGCTGGCAACCTCGGTCACGGTTGGTGGCATGGCGGCGCCGACGACGTTCGTGGGAATCCAAGTCGGATTAGTGGGCGTCACGCAGATCAACTACACGATTCCAGCCAACGCTCCATTGGGCAGGCTGCCGGTGGTGGTGACGGTGGGGGCGGCGTCCAGCCCTCCGGCGTATATCACGATAACGAACTAGGGGCCATTTCTCACACCCGATGGGTGGAAATTCGCGGACGGGGCGAAAACGCATGGCGACAGACGGCCCGGTGCGCTCGGCATGAACGGGTCACGGGCTCGCGGCGGAGTGCTTGCCCGCGGCTTCCCCGCATGAGAAGCTGTTGAGCGGGCTGGCCGCGGCCGAACAATTGGCGGCGCCGCCTCGGGAGATTCAAACCTATGCGCCTTCGCCGGATCGCTTCGATCGTTCTCTTGTCTTGCTTCTCCGCCGCCATGGCCGGGTCGCCCGCCGATATCGATGCCCGCATCGACTCCCTGCTGACGCGCATGACGCTCGAGGAGAAACTCGCCCAACTATCGCAGTTCACGGGCGGCAACGGGCGCAGCGACGCGCAACTGCGGGAAGACGTTCGCGCGGGCCGCTGGGGCTCGCTCATGAATTTGCGGGATGCCGGCCAGCGCGCGGAGTTGCAGCGCATCGCGCTCCACGAGAGCCGTCTGGGCATTCCGCTGATCTTCGGGCGCGACGTGATTCACGGCTATCGAACTGTGTTTCCTATTCCGCTGGGACAGTCGGCCAGTTGGGATCCCGAGTTGGTGCGCAAGGCCTCCCGCATCGCCGCCCGCGAAACTTCGGCCGATGGGATTCACTGGACGTTCGCGCCCATGCTGGATATCGCCCGTGACGCGCGCTGGGGGCGCATCGCCGAGGGACTGGGTGAAGATCCGGTGCTGGCGAGCGCGATGGCGGCAGCCATGGTGCGGGGGTTTCAGGGCGAATCGCTGGACGCGCCCGGCTCGGTGGCCGCCTGCGCCAAACACTACGCGGGCTACGGAGCGGCCGAGGGTGGCCGGGATTACAACACCACCTGGATTCCGGAAACGTTGCTGCGCGACGTGTATCTGCCCTCATTCGCGGCGGCGGAAAAGGCCGGGGCGGCGACGTTCATGAGCGCGTTCAACGCACTGAACGGCGTGCCGGCCAGCGCCAACGCCTTCCTGCTGCGCCAGGTGCTGCGCAAGGAATGGGGCTTCGACGGCTTCGTAGTGAGCGATTGGAACGCCGTCGAAGAGGCCGTCAATCACGGTTACGCCGCCGATTCGAGCGACGCCGCGGCGAAGAGTCTCGCGGCCGGCGTCGATATGGAGATGGTCAGCACGGATTACTACGACCGGCTGCCCGCGCTGATCGCGGCCGGGAAGATCGACGTCAAGGTGGTGGACGAAGCCGTGCGCAACGTACTGCGCATTAAATTCCGCCTGGGCCTGTTCGATAAGGCCATACCGCCCGTGCCGCCAGCTTCCGCCATGGTGGCGCCGGACGCGCTCGAGATCGCGCGGCGGCTGGCCACGGAGAGCGCCGTGCTGCTGCGGAATGAGGGTGGACTGCTGCCGCTTTCCAAATCCACCGCGCACGTGGCGGTGATAGGGCCGCTGGCGGACAGCCCGGTTGACCAGATGGGCTGCTGGGTTAGCGATGGGCGGCGCGGCGACGTGCGGACGCCGTTGGCGGCGATTCGCGAGATGCTAGGGCAGGGCAGAGTAACCTACGCGCCGGGCGTCAAGAACAGCCGCGATGGCAGCCAGACGGGCTTTGCGGCCGCCGCCGATGCCGCCCGCAACGCCGACGCGGTGCTGCTGTTCGTGGGAGAGGAGGCGTCGCTTTCGGGAGAAGCGCGATCGCGGTCGTCACTCGATCTGCCGGGCGCACAGGAGCGGTTGGTGGAGGAGGTCGCCAAGGCCGGCAAGCCGGTGGTGTTGGTTGTGATGGCCGGACGCCCGCTCACGTTTGCGAAGGCCGCGGCCCGTGCCGGGGCGGTGCTCTACGCCTGGCATCCAGGTACCATGGGCGGCCCAGCCATCGCCGATCTGCTCTTCGGGGATGCGGTGCCTTCCGGGAAGCTGGCCGTCAGTTTTCCGCGGGTCACCGGCCAGGTGCCGATTTACTACAACCACATGAACACCGGCCGGCCATCGGTTCATGGCGAGGGGGCGATTCCCGAGGTTGCGGGGCCCGAGGGTTTCACGTCGCGCTATGTCGATATCGACCCGGGTCCCGCGTATCCTTTCGGGTTCGGCCTATCTTATGCGGACTTCCGGTATTCGAACCTGAAGTTATCCGCCAGCTCCATGGCGCGGGGCGGAGCACTTATTGTGAGCGCGGATGTTACGAACACTGGGAAGGTGGAAGCCGACGAGGTGGTCCAGCTCTATTCGCGCCAGCTTGCGGCCAGCCTGACGCGGCCGGTGAGGGAGTTGAAGGGCTTCGAGCGGGTGACGCTCAAGGCGGGGGAAACGACGACGGTGCGGTTCACGCTGCCGGCCGCGTCACTCGGGTTTCACAACCAAGGAGGCGAACTGGTGACGGAACCGGGGATGTTCCATGTGTGGGTGGCGCCCGATTCGGCACGAGGGCTGCGGGGGGAGTTCCGGGTTAGCGAGTGAGGAGGCGGCGTCTATTCTACCTCGCCAGCCAGATCAGCGGCGTGAGCCCGGCGGCGGCGAGCGCCCCCAGCAGGCTCAGGCTCAGCACGCCGGTTTTGCGGTCGCTCATGGAGTAGGCGTAGAATCCTTTGACCAGGTTGTTGCTTGCCGCCGCGATCAGGATGGCCGACGCGGCTACGTTCAGCGCCGTGCTGGAGCCGGCGGCCTGCGTCATTCCCATGATGAAGGGGTCGACATCCGTCACGCCCATCAGGGCCGCCAAAGAGAACACGCCCGCATTGCCCAGGTACGTCACCACCAGGTGGGTGGCCACCATGATGACCAGGAACAGCAAAGCGAAGCCCAGTGCGGCGCTCAGTTCCAACGGATTCTTGGGCTCGAACTTGCGCTCGACGTCTCCGGACTTGGCGTCGGGAACCTTGCTCCACAACCAGCCGCAGGCTATGCTGGCTCCGGCGAGGGCGAGGAACGGCACGCCCAGCATGGTGATCAGGTGCGCGTTGAAGACCGATACCAGGCCAGCCAGCCGCAGATACATCATGCCGGAAGCCACCAGGGTAACTCCCGAGAAGAGGTGCGGGCGGCATTCGAGTTTGGCGCGCTTGGCCAGCACCACGGTGGTGACGGTGGAAGAGTAGGCGCCGCCCAGCAATGCCGATAGCATCACGCCGCCCTGTCCCTTGGTCATCTTCTGGATAACGTAACTGCCGTAGGAGACGGTGCTGACCGCGACCACGACCAGCCAGGCCTTGGACGGGTTCAGGGCGAACGGGCCAAACTCGCGGTTGGGGAGCACAGGCAGGATCACCGCGGTGAGCAGCAGGAACTTGGTGAAGGTGAGGATCTCCAGCGGCGCGATGCGCTGGGTGAGACCCTCCAGCACGCCCTTCAGCTCCAGCAAGAGCATGCTGGCCACGGTGAGAGTGGTGGCGATCCAGAACTGCTCGCGATATACCAGCGCGGCGGCCACGTAGGTGGTGAGCGCGGACATCTCCGAGGTGACTCCCGCCGTTCCCGCCGATTGCAGTTTGTTGCGGTACGACAGCATCAGGAATCCCGCCACCACGGCGAAGCCCAGCGTCACCGGCAGAATCTCGCCTCCAGCCAGGAAGGAAATGCCGTAGGCGATCAGCCCGATGAGCGGATACGTGCGGACGCCGCCAAAGGAAAACTGTCCGGTGCCGGTGCGCCGCTCCTCACGTTCCAGCCCGGTCAGAAAGGCCAGGAACAGGACCACCAGAATCTTGACGCCTTCCGGTGGCAGCATGCGGTACAGGTCGCTAAACATAAATCAGTACAAGCATACCCGATTGCCGGAGCGGGGGGCGGGTGGGGGGGTCGCGCGGGCGGTGGGTTGGGCGATTGCCTTATCGCAATTCCGCGCGCGGACCGTTCTCATCGAGCGGGTTCGCCAGGTGCTGCTCGGAATAGTAGCCCGGATGCACCCGTTCGACGATGTGCGCCACGGAGCGGTCGAGGGTGCGGAAATAGGGCTGCGGGCCGAGGCCGATCCAGAATGCCCAAGCCACCAGCGGCGCGAAGACGGCGATTTCGCGCCACGACAGGTCCTTGAGCGAGCGGTTGGCATCGCCCGGTTCGCCCAGCATGGTGCGCTGGAACAGCCACAACAGGTAGGCCGCCCCCAGCGCGATGCCCACCACCACCCAGAAGGCCCACACGTGGGACATCTGGAACGCGCCGCCGAGAATGGTCAACTCGCCGATGAAGCCGTTGAGCGGCGGCATCCCCATGCTGCTGAGCGCCGCCAGGCCGAACACCACTGTGAAGACGGGCATGATGCGGAAGAGGCCGCCGTACTCCGCGATGGCGCGGGTGTGGCGCCGCTCGTACACCACGCCCACGATCAGGAAGAGCATGCCTGTCGAGATGCCGTGGTTGATCTGCTGGATGATCGAACCGGAGATCCCCGCCGGGTTGAGCGAAAACATGCCCAGCGTACAGAAACCCAGGTGGCTTACCGAGGAATAGGCCACCAGCTTTTTCCAATCCTTCTGCATGAGCGAGGCCAGGGCGCCGTAGACGATGCCGATGATGGAGAGCACCGAGACGACCGCAATCACGGTCTGGTTCTTGGCGGACTCGGGCAGGAGCGGCAGCGAGAAGCGCAGGAACCCGTACGTCCCCATTTTCAGCAGAACGCTGGCCAGGATGACGGAGCCGGCAGTGGGCGCCTCGGTATGGGCGTCGGGGAGCCAAGTGTGGAACGGGAACATGGGCACCTTGACGGCGAAGCCCACGAAGAACGCCCAGAAGACCCACCATTGAATGGGGATCGAGACGTGGGTGCGCATGAGGTCGGCGATGTCGAAGCTGGGCGTCTGGAATTGCAGCGTGTGCTGGTAGTACAAAACCAGGATGCCGAGCAGCATCAGCACCGAGCCGATCAGGGTGAAGATCATGAACTTGATGGCCGCGTAGACTCTTCGCTCGCCGCCCCAGATGGCGATGATGAAGTACATGGGCACGAGCACGGTTTCCCAGAACAGGAAGAAGAGCAGGAAATCGAGCGCCATGAAAACGCCCAGCATGGCCGTTTGCAGCAGCAGGAAGAGGGCGTAGTATTCCTTGAGCCGCGTCTGGATGGCGTTCCAGCTCGAGAGGATGGCGACGAAGCCCAGCAGCGTGGTCAGCATGACCAGCAAGAGGCCCAACCCATCGATGCCGATGTGGTAGGAAGCGCCGATGGCCGGTATCCAGGCGGCCCTCTCCACGAACTGATAATCCTTGGTGCGGTCGAAATTGAACACCAGCGGCAGGGAGACCAGGAAGCCCAGAAACGCGGCGGCATTGGCCCAGAGTTTGATGGCGCGCGCATTCGACGAGGGAATGAAGAGCAGCACCAGCAGCCCCGCCAGGGGGGTGAACAGGACGATGGAGAGAATGTGGTCCATGGTTCAGCCCATCATCTTATCAGCTTTCGGGGGGAATCTCCGCCGGGAGTCTTGTCTCATACGAGATGAGCCTGGAGAGGGGGCGTGTTTCTCATACAAGATGAGCCTGGAGGGGCGATGGCGGATGCTGGGAGTTGACCATCAACGTGCAGACCAAAGAGCGAATGAGCCTGGACGAGATCCGGGCGTTTCTGGAGGCCAGCAATGAGCTGGGATTCAAGGGGTGGAAGCGGGAGGAGGTGTACGGCTGGGTCAATCAAACGCTGCGGCAGCAAGGCTACCAGAGATTGAAGCGAAGCGGCCGAGGGTTGGTACGGAGGTACGTACAGAAGATGACCGGGCTGAGCCGTGCGCAGACGACGCGGCTGATCGCGATGTACCTGCGGGGGGAAGAGGTGAAAGCCCAGCCATACCGGCGGCATCGCTTCGCGCAGCGCTACACGCGGGCTGACATCGCGCTGCTGGTGAAGGTGGACGAAGCCCACGGGACATTGAGTGGGCCGGCGACCCGAAAGCTTCTCGAGCGGGCCTGCCACGACTTCGGCGACACGCACTACCAGCGGTTGGCCGGGATCTCGGTGGCGCACCTGTACCGGCTGCGAGACAGCCGCCTGTACCGGGAACGGGCCATCGCCTATCAGGCGACACGGCCGACGCCGGTGTCGATCGGGGAGCGGCGCCGGCCCGAGCCCAACGGCCGGCCTGGATACCTGCGGGTGGATACAGTGCACCAGGGAGATCTGGAGGGTATCAAAGGCGTGTATCACATCAACGCGGTGGATGAAGTCACGCAATGGCAGGTGCTCGGTGCGGCGGTACAGATCAGCGAAGCCTACCTAATGCCGGTGTTAGAAGCGATCCTGGAGCAGTTTCCGTTCCGCATCCGCGGGTTTCACTCCGACAATGGAAGCGAGTACGTCAACCACCCGCTGGCCAGGCTTTTGAACAAACTGCTGATCGAGCAGACGAAATCGCGGCCGCGGCACTCCAACGACAACGGACTGGTGGAGGCGAAGAATGGAGCCGTGGTGAGGAAGCACATGGGCTACACGCACATTGCCGCGCCCCATGCGGCGGCGATCGGGACTTTTTACGAAGAACACTTCAACCCGTATCTGAACTATCACCGGCCCTGCGGCGTGCCCGAGCAGGTGGTGGACAAGAAAGGCAAGACCAAGGTTGTATACCGGTGGTATGCAACGCCGTGGGAGATCCTACGGCAACTGCCTGATTTGGCCCGGCACCTCAAGCGGGGAGTGACCGTAGCAGAGATGGAGCGGCAGGCCCGAGTTCGCACTGACATGCAAGCCGCCGAGGAGATGCAGAAGGCCAAGCAGAAGTTGTTTGCGAGTTTCCAGCAGCGGAGGATCGCATGAGGTGCGGGAACTGTTTGATGCCGCGCGCCAAAAGCGCGCGCGGAAAGGTGCGCGGGGCGCTGCCCCGGAGCCCCGCCAGGGGGGATGCCCCCCTGAGACCCCCCGCCCGCTTTCCCTGCGCTGTCATGTTCCGGAACGGTCCTCGCCGGCAAGGGTGCGCTCCGGAAAATCTTTTCAACCGCAGAAAAGATTTTCCTCCGCCGCGCACAAACCGCGCGCCCTGGCCGGCTGCGGGCCGTTCCGAAGATCTCCCAATGATAAGGGAAAGCGGGCAAGTGCAAAGTCAAAACCAGTTCGCGTTTGCAGGCCTGCTGGGCCTCCCGTTGGTCGGCCCCGAGTTCGTGCAAACACTTCGCGAAAGGAGGCCCGGCGCCCGTCGTTTCGTAGCCCGTCTCCAGGCTCATTCTTGGATGAGAATATGCTCCGGGTTGCCGGTGGTGCCAGGAGTCGCTACAATCGACAAGCGGATAGGAAACGGGCTCGCGGAAAGGAAAGCTCCTGGCGCGGGCGCAGTGCGCGATCCACAAGCGATTATGCGGACCCCGGAAGAACGCTTCTTCACGACGAGCGACGGAAGCAGTTTGTTCTATCGCTACTGGCCTCCCGTAGGCGGCCCGCTGAAACAGGCGGCCGTCTTCTTCCATCGCGGCCACGAACACTCGGGCCGATTGCAGCATATAGTGGATGAGCTGGACCTGCCGACAACCGCGATGTTCGCCTGGGACGCCCGCGGCCACGGCCGCTCCGCCACCGCGGAGCAAGCAGACCGGAACGGGACCAAACCTGCGACGATGGGTACCCTGGTTAAGGACGTAGACGACTTTGTCCATCACATTTCGGATTCCTTCGGCATCGCGGTGGAGGAGATGGCGGTGGTGGGGCAAAGCGTCGGCGCCGTGCTGGGGGCCACGTGGGTGCACGATTACGCTCCGCGCATCCGCTGCATGGTGCTCGCTGCACCGGCGTTCAGCGTCAAGCTCTACGTACCGTTTGCTCGTCCCGCCTTGCGCGCGATGATGGGGATGTTGGGCGATTTCAACGTGAACTCCTACGTGAAGCCGACAGCGCTCACACACGATCCCGAACGCATCGCTTCCTATGCCGCGGACCCGTTGATTCGCCGGCCCATTTCGGTCAACATCCTACTGGCGCTTTACAGCACCTCCGACCGGATCATCGAGGATGCCCAGGCGATTCGGACGCCGACGCAATTGCTGATCTCGGGAGCGGATTACGTGGTGCGCCACCGTCCGCAGCACCGGTTCTTCGAGCGGCTTGGGTCCAAGGAAAAAGAGAAGCACGTGTTCGAGGGGTTTTACCATGACACTCTGGGCGAAAGAGATCGCGGTCCGGCCATCGCCAAGGCGCGGGAATTCCTGCTGAGGTGTTTTTCGCGGCCTTTGGAATCGCCGTCTCTGCTGGATTCCGACCGCGGCGGGTACACGAAGGAGGAGTTCGACGGACTAAGCCGCCGGCTGCCCTCCTGGTCGCCACGTGGGCTGCTGTTTGGCCTGACGCGCATCGGCATGAGGACGGGTGGAAGGCTCTCGGACGGGATACGGCTTGGCCTGGAGACCGGCTTCGATTCGGGTAGCACGCTCGATTACGTCTACCGGAACCGGCCGTCGGGAATCACTCCGCTCGGGCGGCTCATCGACTGGTCGTATCTCAACGCGATCGGTTGGCGCGGAATCCGTCAACGGAAGAAAAACCTGGAGCGTATGCTGGCGCGGGCGATGTCGGCGCTGGGGACGGCCAACCGTCCGGTACGGATCGCGGACATAGCCGCCGGGCATGGGCGGTACGTACTTGAAGCCATCGAAGCCCAGGCGGGGCGGACCGAGCATGTTCTGCTGCGGGACTTCAGCGAGATCAATGTCAGGCGAGGCGCGGAACTGATCCTGCAGAAAGGGCTGGAGGCGATTGCGGAATTTCAGAAAGGCGATGCTTTCGACCGGGCGTCGGTCGCCGCGATCGACCCGCGGCCGACGCTGGGAGTGGTCTCCGGGCTGTATGAGCTGTTTCCGGAGAACGGGCCGGTACGCGAGTCGCTGGCCGGTCTGGCGGACGCGATTGAGCCGGGAGGGTACCTCATCTACACGGGCCAGCCATGGCATCCGCAACTGGAAATGATCGCACGGACTCTCCCCAGCCATCGCGGTCACAAGCCCTGGGTCATGCGGCGCAGGACGCAAGCGGAACTCGATCAGTTGGTGGAAGCGGCGGGCTTCCGAAAGACGGAACAACTGGCCGACGAGTGGGGCATTTTTACGGTTACGCTGGCTCAGAGGACCGGCGCTTGACGGCGACTGGCGGCGCGATTGGGAAGCCGGCCGCTCGTCCATTCATGCTCTCCCTGCTGTGGCTCGCGGCGCTGGCCCCGTTTTTCTTCGTCACGTATGGGTTTGCCAACCGGGTTACCGGCTTGCGGCACAACGTGCCTTCGCTGGCGTTTGGATGGGAGCGTCACATCCCGTTCCTGGCGTGGACGATCGTCCCGTACTGGTCCACGGACCTTTTCTACGCTGGAGCGATATTGTTGTCCCGTACGAGGGGCGAACTCCGCACGCTCGGCAAGAGGCTGATCGCCACGCAATTGCTGTGTGTTGCGGGATTCCTGCTGGTGCCGCTTCGGTTTAGCTTCGAGAGGCCGCACGCGGATGGGCTGTTTGGCCGAATGTTCGATGCGCTAACGAGTTTCGACCGGCCTTTCAATGAGGCCCCATCGCTGCACGTCGCATTGACGGCGGTGTTATGGGTCGCGTACGGCCACTATTTCAGGGGACGCACGTTGTGGCTGATCCGAAGTTGGTTCGTTGTGACGGCGCTTTCCACGCTGACCACCTACCAGCATCACTTCATCGACTTGCCCACCGGCTTGTGGGTCGGGTTGTTCGCCACAACGTTGTTCCGCGAGGATGGGCCGAAGGGGGTTGAACCGTCACGCGATCCGCGGCGATTTTGGCTCAGTGCGGCATACCTTGCGGGAGCGGCGATCTGCGGCGGCGCCGCCTATGTTATTGATGGAGCGGCCTGGCTTCTGCTATGGCCGGCGGCGGCGTTATCGGTAGTAGCCGTCATTTACTTCGCTGGGCGCCCGGAGTTGTTCCAGAAATCGAATGGCGATATGCCGCCGGCTATGAAGGTCATCTTAGCTCCTTACCTGATTGGCGCGTGGCTTAACTCGCGATGGTGCACGCGCGGCCGGGGGACGGCCCAGAAGGTTGCAGGCGATGTCTGGCTCGGCCGGATCCCGCGGCGTGCCGAGCGCGAAGCGTTGGGTATCGTCTCGATTGTCGATCTGACGGCGGAACTGCCCTTGGATAGTTACGGCATCGTGTATCGCGGCATACCAATGTTGGATTTGGTGACTCCGCCGGTTGCACAAATCGACGCGGCGGTGCGGGCGATCGCCGAACTGGAACGGCAACGGCCCACGCTGGTGTGCTGTGCGTTGGGCTACTCGCGAAGTGCAGCGGCGGTTTCGGGCTGGCTGCTCGCGGCCGGAAAAGCGGAATCGGTCGATGCGGCGATCGAGGTTGTACGTGCGCGGCGCCCGTCCATAGTATTGCCCGAGCGCTACCGGGTGGCACTGGAACAGTGGGCCGGGACGAGGAGCATGATGTGAACCACAAACTCGAATGCGGGGTAACCGCCAGTCTTCTCGACTCCGGAGCGCGGCTCGCCAACGCCAGCAACTGTGCGGCGGTCATCGGAGGAGCGGGCGTTCTACTTGCCCACTCGCTGGCAGCGAGACTCATGTTTGTAGTTCCCGTGTTGAGTTGGCCGGCTGCGTGTTACTTCAGCGTTCGAGTTGCCATTGACGGTTCGTTATTCAAGGAACTCGCGTTGAGTGGCGAGGATAGCGGCCCAGCACTGGATGAGCTGCTCGGCGGCTTGGGATTCCTCCGCGAGAAACGGGAACGGACCATTGGCGACCGGAGCCGGGGTGCGGTCAAGCTTTGGAACCGGTTGATTGCGATCGCGGGGATGCAGATCGCCACGTTGGTGGCCGCGACCATCGTGGATGCATGGGCAAGGTGATGCTGGAGCTTCGGGCGCTAGCTCTCGAAGCGGGCTGTCAGGGGACGCAGAAGACGGCGGCGGCGGGCTCCCGCTGGGCCACCTGGGTGCAGAGTCCGCTATAGCCAGGCTGGCCGGCGATGTATTGGATCCGCTTCTCGCGGCGCTCGCGCGCGGTGTAGCTGCCGGTCAGGAACATGACGGGCTGCAACTGGATGGGCAGGCCACGGACCTGCATCCCGGATAGCGTGGTTACCACCAGTTTCCGCTGCCCGGCGGGGGCGGCTGCGATCCGGCGGGCAAGGTCGCTGTAAGGGGAGTCGAAGGCTTCGGCGGTTTTCGGATTCGGCGCCCAGACGTCGAAGTAGGCGTGGTACGGCTGGTAGCACAGCCCGAGCAAGGCTACGGCAGCGGCGATTTGCAGAACGCGGGCCGGCAAGTGCGGGCACAGCCACGCGTATACTTGGTGCGCTCCCAGTGCCGCCAGCAGGCACGCGGCGGGGAGCATGAGGATGGCGCGCACGGAGTGGGGCGCCTCGGTGGTCGAGACGGCCGGCGCCATGGCCAGCGCCAGCCACAGCAGGATTGTGCGGTGGCGCTTCCACGCGACGGAGACGCCCACCACCAGGCACGCCGCGACGGGCCAGAACAGTTCCGCCTGCCAGGCCAGGTTGTGACGCCAGTTGTGGTCGCCGCGAGTGAAGAGCATGCGCGCCGTCCGCCAGCAGTTGAGGACGAGTTCGAGCGCGGGCCGCGGACCGGAGAAAATTGACACCTGGCCTGCGCGCTCCCAGAACGCGCCGGAGTGGACGGCGAAGTAGGCGGCCAGCGGCGCCGCCACCACGGCCGCGACGGCGGCGAAGATCCAGGCGCCGCGCCGCCCATAGGCGATCCAGACGGCCACTACCAGCAGCGGAGTCACGCGGTAGGCCGGGTAGGTGTAGAATCCCAGCCCGAACACCGCGCCGGCCAGTATCATCCAGCCGATCCACGGCCGCCCGCCGCGCGCCCGGCGAAGCGCGGCTAGCAGCAGGTATAGCGCCCAGACCAGAAATAGCGGCGCGGCGATGGCGCGGAACGCGATGCGGGACAGGACCAGGTGCCAGAAGCTGGTGGCCAGAAAGAATGCCGCCAGCAAGCCGGCGGGGGTAGAGACCAGTTCCGCGCCGAGCAGGTAGATGCCGGCGACGGTGAGGGTGCCGAAGATTGCAGCGGGGAGACGCAGCGCCCACGGGTGGTTGCCGAAGGCCGCGATGGAGAGCGCCGCCGTATTGACATATAGACCTTCGCGACCGTTGTCCTCGGGGTAGAACACTTGGAAGCGATGGGTTTCCAGGGCCGCGCGGGCGTCGTTGCCCTCCATGGCTTCGTCCATGTACAGGCCCGGGGGAATGGCCGCGAGTTGGTACAGCCGGAGGAACGCGGCCAGCGCCAGAATCGCGCCCAGCAGCCAGCGCCGCGGGCCAACTGGTAACCCGAAACGCGTGTGTCCGGAGTCCGGCATGTTTACACGGTAGCATCGGCGGGGGACTTTGCGGCCGGGACGCGGGTGCGGCGCAGAGGGCGGCCGGTATCTAACCCGGCTCAGGCGGACGTTTCCCTATGCCGGCCAGGCGGACTGACAGCCTGCCCCACCTAGCGCAGGGGTGGCAACCCGGCGCCGGGGGGCGCGTCTTACAATGGTGAGATGCGTGGACTAGTTTTGACAGCCGCCATAGCGGCGTTGAGCATGGCCGGCGGGGTGGCCCATCAGGCCGCCGCTTCGAAGATGGCTTCGGGCGCCGCCGCGAGCCAGGACAACGTGGACCCGGAAGTGATCATCCAGAAGTTCGCCGCCAAGGAAGCGGAGTTTCAAGAGGCGCGCAACAACTACACCTATCGCCAGACCGTTAAGCTGCAGGAACTGGATTTCAACGGGAACCCCGAGATCGGGCACTGGGATCTGATCGAGGACATCATCTTCACGCCCGAGGGAAAGCGCATGTCCAAGGTGGTTTGGGCGCCGGTGCAGAACCTGCAACACATCGTGCTGACGCGGGAGGACGAACAGGACCTGCGGGACGTGCAGCCGTTCGTGCTGACCACCAAGGACGTGGGGCAATACGACATCAGCTATAGCGGGCGCGACAAGATCGACGAGATCGGCACGTTCAAGTTCGAGGTGAAGCCGAAGAAACTGGTTGCGGGCAAGCGGTATTTCCAGGGGACCATTTGGGTGGACGACCGGGATTTCCAGATCGTCAAGACGTTCGGGAAGGGCGTGGGCATCGTGAAAAAGGGCAACGAGTTTCCGATGTTCGAGACTTACCGCGAGCAGATCGACGGCAAGTATTGGTTTCCAACCTACACCCGCGCCGACGACACGCTGCACTTTCCGGGCGGCGAGGACCGGCGCATCCGCATGACGGTAAAGTACCAGGATTATAAGCGGTACGAGGGCAAGTCAACCATCACCTACGGGAATCCCGTGGAAGATCCCAAGGCTGCGGCGCCGCCGGCCAAGAAGCAGTAGCCGTCCGTGATACGATCCGAAGCATGTCAACCAAGATAACCGTGAAGAGTAACGGCTCGATCCGGATCGAAGGGGAATTCGAAATCTGCGATCCTACTGGCGCGGCATTCGGCCTGGCGGGGCGGACGGCCATCTCGCTATGCCGCTGCGGCCACTCGGAGGATAAGCCGTTCTGCGATGGAGCGCACCGCCGGGTGGGTTTCACTGACGAGGTTATGGCGCGGGAACTGCCGCCGCCGGTGCCGAAACCGTAGCGCGCCGTCAGTCGCCGATTTCGATTTCCGGGCCGGTTTCGCTGGCGGCTTCCTGGGCGCGCGCGATGGTGTTGCGGGCCAGTTCGAGGAACGCATCGCCATCGCCGGCAGTGAGCGCCACCGGATTGCCGGTGTCGCCGCCGACGCGCACCTTGGGATCGAGCGGCAGTTCTCCGAGGAAATGAACGCTCATTTCGGAAGCGGTGCGGCGCCCGCCGCCGGTGCTGAAGACATCAATGCGCTGGTCGCAGTGGGGGCACATCAGGTAGCTCATGTTCTCGACGATGCCGAGGATGGGAACGCGGACCTGGTGGAACATGTGGACGGCCTTGCGGGCATCCTCGAGCGACACGTCCGAAGGGGTGGTGACGACGATGGCGCCGGTGATGGGCGCCGTCTGAATGAGGGAGAGCTGCACGTCGCCGGTGCCGGGGGGCAGGTCGATTACCAAGTAGTCGAGGTCGCCCCAATCGACGCCGCGCAGGAACTGCTGAATGACGCTGTGTAGCATGGGGCCGCGCCACACCAGCGGCTTGTCGCCGGGGTTGAGGAAGCCCATGGACATGAGTTTCACGCCGTACTGCTCGATGGGCTGGATGAACTCGCCGGCCGCCACGGGGGTGCGGCTGATGCCCATCATCAGCGGGACGTTGGGGCCGTAGACGTCCGCATCCATGAGGCCGGTCTTGTGGCCCAGCGCGGCGAGCCCGACCGCCAGGTTGACGGCGACGGTGGTCTTTCCCACGCCCCCCTTGCCGGAGCCCACGGCAATGAGGTTTTTGACGCCGGGAATAGGCACTTTGACGGTCTGATCGGGCTGTGTGGGGTTCATTAAGTACCATCGTAGCAGGCGGAGGGCTCGGGCCGAAAGAACCCTTCCTTTACTTTTAGGCCTCTCGGATGGTACGCTAAGTGTCTCATAATGCGTACAGTTGACTTGATCCAGCGGAAGCGGGGCGGAGCAGAACTCACCCCTGAGGAGATTGAGTTTCTGGTGGAAGGTTACACCAACGGAGACATCCCCGACTATCAAATGTCGGCGTTCCTCATGGCGGTTTTCTTTTCGGGGATGTCGGACCGGGAAGTGAGCCGACTGACGGAGTGCATGTTGCGTTCGGGCGACACGGTGGATTTGTCGCGCATCCCCGGCGTTAAGGTGGACAAGCACTCGACCGGTGGCGTGGGCGACAAGACCAGCCTGATCGTTGCGCCCCTGGCAGCGGCGGCGGGCGTGGTGGTGCCGATGATGTCGGGCCGCGCATTGGGCCACACCGGCGGCACGCTCGACAAGTTGGAATCCATCCCCGGTTTCCGAACCGAGCTGACGGCGGAGGAATTCGAGAAGCAACTGGCGGAGCTGGGACTGGCATTCATCGGGCAGACCGACCGCCTGGCGCCGGCAGACCGCAAGCTCTACGCGTTGCGCGACGTGACGGGAACGGTGGAATCGATTCCGCTGATTTCCTCTTCGATCATGTCGAAGAAGCTGGCCGAGGGCATCGACGCGCTGGTGCTGGACGTCAAGGTAGGCAGCGGCGCGTTCATGAAGAAGCAGGTCGACGCGCGGAAGCTGGCACAGACCATGGTGGGCATCGGGCGGCGCATGGACAAGAAGGTCCAGGCCCTGATCACCGACATGAATCAGCCGCTGGGCTACGCCGTGGGCAACGCTCTGGAAGTGATGGAAGCTTCGCAGACACTGCAGAACGCGGGGCCGGCGGACCTGACCAAGCTTTCGATCGAGCTGGCGGCGCGCATGATCCACCTGGGGAAGAAAGCCGCCACGCTGGACGACGCGCGGCGGGCGGCCGAAGGGCACCTGGTGGACGGGTCGGCCTACAAAAAGTTCAAGCAGGTGGTGGCGGCGCAGGGCGGCAACCCGCAGGCGCTGGACAAATTCGAGTTGCTGCCGAACGCCACGGGGATGCGCGAGATCTCGTCGCCACGCGGCGGATACGTGAGCGCCATCAACGCAGAGGACATCGGCGTGGCATCCAACATGATCGGCGCCGGGCGCGACAAGAAGGAAGACGCGATCGACCCGGCGGTGGGCATCATTCTGGAAGTCAAGGCCGGAGAGAAGGTGGACGCCGGCTCGGTGTTGTGCCGCCTGTACTACACCAAGGAAGATCGTGTGGAAGAGGCCGCGGAGATGGTGGAAGACGCTTTCCGAATTTCCGGCCAGAAGCCCGAGGAGCGGGAGCTGATTCTGGAAGTGGTTGGGTAATGGAGCGCTGGACCGGACTGCTGGGCCTGCTGGCGATCATGGCGGTCGCGTGGCTGTGTTCCACCCACAAGCGGGCCATTAAGCTGCGCATCGTGGCCTGGGGACTGGGCCTGCAGTTTGCCTTCGCGGTGATCGTGCTGAAGACGCCCGCCAGCGAGGTGCTGCGTGTGATCAGCGGCGGCGTGCAGGCGATGTTCGGATACGTGGAAGCGGGCACCACGTTCGTCTTCGGGGATCTGGGCGCGGCCAAACCGCCCATGGGCTTCGTGTTTGCCTTTCAGGTGCTGCCCATCATCATCTTTATCGCTTCGTTCTTCGCCATTCTTTACTACCTGGGAATCATGCAGTGGGTGGTGAAGGGAATGGCCATCGCCATGCAGAAAGTGATGGGCGTCAGCGGCGCGGAGTCGCTGAACGTGGCGGCCAGCATATTCATGGGGCAGACCGAAGCGCCGCTCACCATCAAGCCATTTCTGGCGGGGATGACCGAGAGCGAGTTGTTCACCGTGATGACCTGCGGTATGGCGCACGTTTCGGGCGCGGTGATGGCGGCTTATGTGGGCGTGGGCCACGTGGAGATCCGCCACCTGCTGACGGCCGTGATCATGACGGCGCCGGCCACCATCATGCTGGCCAAGATTTTCATACCGGAAACGGGCGTGCCGGCCACCGCGGGCAAGGTGGAGATAAACGTGGAGAAGACCGCGGTGAACGTGATCGACGCCGCGGCGCAGGGGGCCGGCGACGGTCTGCGCCTGGTGCTGAACATCGCCGCAATGCTAATTGCGTTTCTGGCGCTGATCGCGCTGGCGAACGGCATAATGGGCTGGGGGCATGTGCACGCGGGGTGGTTCCCCGAATCGTTGCAGAAGCTCTTCGGATGGGTTTTCGCTCCGGTGGCGTGGCTGCTGGGCGTGCCGTGGCACGACGCCGGGACCATTGGCAGCCTGTTGGGCACGCGGCTGGTCACCAATGAGATGGTGGCGTTTCAGCAGCTTGGGCCGCTGAAGGAGACGCTGGCGCCGAAATCGTTCACCATTGCCACGTTTGCGTTGTGCGGGTTCGCCAATCTGAGCTCGATCGCCATCCAGATTGGCGGCATCGGCGCGCTGGCGCCGAACCGGAAGAGTGATCTCGCGCGGCTGGGGTTGCGCGCGGTAGCGGCAGGCTCGATGGCCAACTTCATGTCAGCCTGCATTGCGGGGATGTTCTTGTGATCGCTGAAGCTGTACGAGTCATCAAGAGCCGCTCGGCGCTTAAGCCGGGCATCGGCGTCGTCCTGGGAAGCGGCCTGGGGGCGTTCGCGGAGGAGTTGACCGGGCGCACCACGATTCCCTACGCCGAGATTCCCGGATGGCCGGCATCCACGGCCGTGGGACATGCGGGCTCGCTGGTGCTGGGAAACCTGGGCACGCTTCCGGTGGCGGTGATGGCGGGGCGGGCCCATCTTTACGAAGGCTACTCTGCGAGCGACGTAGTTTTCGGCGTGCGCGCGCTGCGCGGGCTGGGCGTGCGGTCCATGGTGTTCACCAACGCGGCCGGCGGCGTCAACAAGGAATTCGAGCGCGGCGGGCTGGTGCTCATCTCGGACCATATCAACCTGCAGGGAGTGAATCCGCTGACCGGACCCAACGACGATTCGCTGGGGCCGCGCTTCCCGGACATGTCGGAGGCCTATTCGCGGCGATTTCGCGAGGTGGCCAAGGACGTGGCCACCACGCAGTGCGTCTTTCTGCGCGAGGGCGTGTACGCGGCCATGCCGGGCCCAAGCTACGAGACCCCCGCGGAGATTCGCTACCTGCGCGCCATCGGGGCGGACGTGGTGGGCATGTCCACGGTGCTGGAAGTGATCGCGGCCAACCACATGGGGATGAAGTCGCTGGGCATTTCGTGCGTCACCAACATGGCGGCGGGCGTGGTGCCGTTGAGCAAGATCGACCACGAGGAAGTGCTGGAGACCGGCGCCATGGTGCGCGAGACGCTGCTTCGGTATCTAAAGGGTCTTCTGCCGCGGCTTGCCGAAGCGGAGTAGGAGCGAACCGGCGATGAGCGATCCGCTGACCGAAGCGGCCCTGAAGGCCCGCGAAAATGCCCACGCGCCGTTCTCGAAATTCCTGGTGGGCGCGGCGATCGAGGACAGCGCCGGGCGCATCCACACCGGCTGCAACGTGGAGAACGCGACCTACGGCCTTACCATCTGCGCCGAGCGGGTGGCCGTGTTCAAAGCGATTTCCGAAGGCGCGCGCAAGTTCCTCCGCGTGGCCGTAGCCGCCGATACGGACTCGCTGACTCCGCCGTGCGGCGCATGCCGGCAGATCCTGTGGGAGTTCTGCGGCGATATCGAAATCGTGCTGGTGAACCCGCGCGGCAAAACCGAAACGTACCGTTTGAAAGAACTCTTCCCGAAGCCATTCGATGTTTCGTATTTGTAGCTTTTTCCTATTCATCGCCACGCTGGGCGCGGCGCCCGCGGACTGGATCTGGAGCGCCCGCTGGGTGATCACCGAGGACCCCGCGCGCCCCGTGATCGAGAACGGCGCAGTGGCGGTTGCGGGCGACCGCATCGTGGGCGTGGGCACGCGCGCAGAGATTGACGCGCGCTTTCAGGCCAAACAGCGGCTGGACCGCCCGCAGGCGATTCTGGCGCCCGGGTTGATCAACACGCACACCCACGCCGCCATGTCGCTATTCCGCGGCATCGCCGACGACCTGCGCTTGCAGGACTGGCTGGAGAAGTACATCTTCCCGGCCGAAGCCAAGAACGTGTCGCCCGATTTCGTCCGTTGGGGGACGCGGCTGGGGTGTCTGGAAATGCTGCTGGGCGGCACGACGACGTTCACCGACATGTACTACTTCGAGGACGTGGTGGCGGAAGCGGCCAAGGAAGCTGGGATGCGCGGCGTGCTGGGCGAGACCATCATCGGCTTTCCGGTGGCCGATAACAAGACGCCCGCCGACGCGCTGGCTTACACGGAGCGCTACCTGGCGCGTTTCCGCAACGACCCGCTGGTGGTGGCCGCCGTGGCTCCGCACGCGCTCTACACCAATTCCGACGAGACGCTGAAGGCCTCCCGCGCGCTTGCCGATAAGTTCCACGCGCCGCTCATCATTCACCTCTCGGAGACCAAGAAGGAGAACGATGACGCCATGGCCGCGCGCCACATGACGCCGACGAAGATTCTGGATACGCTGGGCGTATTCGGCGGCCGCACGGTGGCGGCGCACTGCGTTTGGGTAGATGACGCCGACATGGCGATTCTGAAGGCGCGCGGCGTGGGTGTGGCGCATTGCCCATCGAGCAATATGAAGCTGGCGAGCGGCGCCGCGCCGGTCACGCGGATGCTGGCGATGGGCATCCACGTGGGCCTCGGTCCGGACGGCCCGGCGGGCAGCAACAACGATTTCAACCTGTTCGAAGAGATGGACCTGGCGGCCAAGCTGCAGAAGTTGGTGACGATGGACCCGCAAGCGCTGCCCGCGGCCACGGCGCTCGAAATGGGCACGATTGGCGGGGCGCGGGTGCTGGGGATGGAAAAGGAAATCGGGTCGCTGGAGACTGGCAAACGGGCGGACATGATCCTGGTGCGGACGGACCGGCCGAATGCCGTGCCGCTCTACGACGCGGTTTCACAGATGGTCTACGCGCTGAAAGCCGACGACGTGCGCGACGTGATGGTGAACGGGAAGCCGGTGGTGAGCGACGGGCGGATATTGACGCTGGATCAGAAGGCGGTGCTGGAGAAGGCGGAGGAATACCGGGGGAAGGTTGCGGCGTCGCTGAAGTAGGGGGGGACATGTCGGATGCGGCTTAGCTGGAACGAGATCAAGGCACGGGCTGCGCGCTTCGCGGAAGAATGGCAAGGCGCGCGCTACGAACGCGGCGAAAGCCAGACTTTCTACAACGAGTTTTTCGAGATATTCGGCATCACCCGCCGCCGGGTCGCTAGTTTCGAGGAACCCGTCAAGAAACTCGGCGACCAGCGCGGCTTCATCGACCTATTTTGGAAGGGCGTGCTTCTCGTCGAGCAGAAGAGCGCCGGCCGCGATCTGGCGCGCGCCAAGGAACAGGCGCTGGACTACTTTCCTGGCCTCAAGGAGCACGAGCTGCCCCGCTACGTCCTGGTGAGCGATTTCCAGGTTTTCGAACTGTACGATCTCGAAGATGGCACCGAAACTCGATTCGCGCTGAGCCAACTCCCCGAGCATGTTGAGGATTTCGCGTTCATCCTCGGCGTTCGGAAACGGGCGTTCCGCGATCAGGACCCGGTCAACATCAAGGCGTCGGAGATGATGGGCAAGCTGCACGACGCCCTGAAGGAATCGGGCTACACAGGGCACAATCTGGAGCGGTTTCTGGTGCGGCTGGTGTTTTGCCTGTTCGCCGACGACACCGGTATCTTCGATCCGAGAGATATCTTCTCGACGCTAGTCGAACAGCGCACCAACCCGGACGGCAGCGATACCGGCCTGTGGCTGAGCCGGCTCTTCGAGGTGCTGAACACGCCCGTCAGGCAGAGGCAGCAGAACCTGGATGCCGATCTCGCGCAGTTCCCCTACGTGGATGGGGAGCTTTTTCGGGAACGGTTGCCTTTCCCGGATTTCAACGCCGCGATGCGCTCGCTCCTCATGGACGCGCTCGATTTCAGTTGGGACGCCATATCTCCGGCCATATTCGGTTCGCTATTCCAATCCGTCATGAACCCGAAGGACCGGCGCTCTCAGGGGGCACATTACACAACCGAGAGAAACATCCTGAAGGTCATCGAGCCACTGTTTCTCGACGACCTGCGCGACGAATTCCAGCGCCTGGCCGAGCGCCGCGACAGCGGACGGAGGAAGGCACTCGATGAGTTCCACGGGAAACTCTCGGAGCTTCGCTTCTTCGACCCGGCCTGCGGTTGCGGGAACTTCCTCATCATTTCGTACCGCGAAATGCGGCTTCTGGAAATCGAGGTACTCAAGGCACAGCGCAAGGATGGCCAGTTGTCGCTGGACGTCTCCCAGATGTGCCGCATCGACGTGGACCAGTTCTACGGCATCGAACTGGGTGAGTTTCCCGCGCGCATCGCGGAAGTCGCGTTGTGGATGATGGACCACATCATGAACAACAAGCTCTCGCTGGAGTTCGGCGAAAGCTATGTCCGAATCCCACTCAAGAAATCGCCGCACATCCTGCCAGCCGACGCGCTGGAGATGGACTGGGCGGGCCTGGTGGCGCCGGATCAGTGTTCCTATGTGCTCGGCAATCCACCCTTCGGAGGCGCGAAGTATCAGAGCGAAAAGCAGAGAGCACAAGTGCGCCGCATTGCCGGTCTCGGCGGCAGCGGCGGCACTCTCGATTACGTGACGGCGTGGTTCATTAAGGCCGGCGAGTACCTGCGGAAGTCGCGCGCCCGCGTGGGATTCGTCGCCACCAATTCCATCACCCAGGGCGAGCAAGTGGCGCAGCTCTGGCCGCTGCTCCTCGATCGCTACGGGCTGGAGATCGCCTTCGCTCACCGCACGTTTGCCTGGGGCAGCGACGCCCGCGGCATGGCGCACGTGCATGTCGTAATCATCGGGTTAACCAGGCGGGACATGGAGCCTCTTGAGAAGCGCCTGTTCAGTTATAGCGATATCAAGGGCGATCCGACCGAGAGCCGCCACGTAGCCCTAACGCCGTATCTGTTCGATGCGGGGACGGTCACGAACCGGCATCTGGTGGTGGAAGAGACCAGCCGGCCGTTGGGTGAGATTCCAAAACTCGTGATCGGATCGAAGCCTATCGACGAAGGGCACTACATCTTCTCCCGCGATGAGCGACGCGAGTTTCTACGCAGGGAACCGGCAGCGAAGAAGTTCATGCGCCCGTTTATCGGTACCGACGAATTCCTGAACGGGCTAGAGCGCTGGATTTTGTGCCTGGACCCGGCGTCGCCTGCCGAGATTCGCGGGATGCCGGCGGTGAAGGAGCGCATCGCCGCAGTGAGGGAATTCCGGCTCAAGAGCAAGAGCGATGGGACACGCAAGTTAGCGGAGACGCCGGCCTGTTTTCACGTAACGGTTGTGCCGGCGAGCCCGTTCCTGGCTATTCCCAAGGTAAGCTCGGAACGGCGGGAGTACGTACCTCTAGGATGGATGAAGCCACCAACGATACCGAGCGATCTCGTGTTTGTGCTTCAGGACGCGGATCCATGGCACTTTGGCATTCTCACATCCGCGATGCATATGGCGTGGCTTCGCCAGATCGGCGGACGTTTGGAAAGCCGTTATCGGTACTCCATCGGAATCGTCTATAACACCTTTCCCTGGCCGGACGCCACGGACGCGAAGCGAGCAAGGATACGTTCGCTTGCCCAGGCCGTGCTCGATGCCCGTGAGCAGTTTCCCGGATCCACGCTCGCCGACCTCTACGACATCGATGCCATGCCGCCGCGTTTGCGTAAAGCGCACCGGGCGCTCGACGAAGCCGTCGACAAACTATACCGCACAGTGCCGTTCGCTGGCGATCGCGATCGCGTCGAGCATCTTTTCGGGCTCTATGAGAAACTCGTGATGCCCTTGGTGGCCGCCGAATCGCCGGCGGGGCGAGCCAGGAAGCGAACGTAGAAGGGCATTGGTCATTCGCCGCAGCTCCGGGGTGTAGCCGGCACAGTCATCACCTCGCCCCTCCCGTGGCGATCGCGCTCATTGAGAGCGCGGATACCAGCGCGAGCGCTCCCAGCAGGCAGGCGAATTGCGCCAGGCCCGAGTGGTCCGGTTCGGTCTCCCAGTCCCGCGTGAACAGCCGGTACGCGCACCCCATGGCGATCAGCAGCAGCATCTTGATCGAGGTCATCCAGTACAGCGCCAGCGCCACCGCCAGCACAATGCCGCGCTGCGGGCGGGTCAGCGAGTGCATGCCGCGCGATCCGTCCAACTGCCAGACGGGGACCAGGTTGAAGAGGTTGATTACGGCGCCGAAATTGGCGATCACGCCCCAGATCCTGATGTGAGTGGCATAGTAGACGGCGAGCGCCGCCATGGCGGCTCCCAGGCCGTACCATGGGCCGGCGAGGCCGATGCGCGCGTCTGGAATCGGCGGCAGGCGCACGCCCCGAAGGCGGATGAACGCGCCCAGGCCGGGGATGAACATGGGCGCGCTGGCCGGCAACCCGTAGTGCCGGATGGCGGTCACGTGGCCCATCTCGTGGATGTAAATGGACAGCACCAGGCCGAGCGCTAACGCCCAGCCGTACATCGCCCAGTAGACGCCCAGCGAGGCGCCCATGGTGAGCAGCGTGCCGATCTTGGTGAGCCCCAGCAGCAGCAGCTTGCCCTTGCCCAGCAGAAGCAGCAGCGCAGGACCGATTCCCTTCGACGCTTTGCGCCAGCCGCCATGCGATGGCTGCGCCGCGGCGGTCTGCTGCTCCAGTTCGTCCAGGCGCGCACGCACGCTGCGGTATTGAACGGTGTCTTCAGGCAAAAGGGCGATCGATTGCGACCAGATCTCGCGCTCCTCGGCGAACTTGCCGACGCGCCACGCGGCCTTGGCGCGCCGCGCCAGATCCTCGAGTTGGGCGGCGTGGGTCAGGCGGCGGCACTGCGGGCAACTGAGCGCGGTATCCGTCAGATCCGCCCTGCACGAGGGACACATCATGCAGCCGGGGCCGTTTCGTACGGGCCCATGACTAGTATCTGGGATCGCGCGGTTAGCCTCCAGGCCTGCCGTATGCCGATGAAGATGAGAAACAGGGTGATGATGCCGGAGACGCCCGAGCTGAGCGAGAAGAACGGCGCCGCTGCCGCCAGCAACAGAAGCATAACGATGGCTCCTGCGAAGCCCATGCGCGGCTTGCTGGAAGGCTCCGGCGAAGTTGCCGGGTTCTCGCGCTGAGCGGAGGCACCTTGCGTCGCCGCGGTGCGGGAGAATTTCTCGGGGTGTTGAACCATCTCGTAAATCGTGACCGGAATGTAGCTGGTGGTGATCGCAAAGTACGTCAACACGACGGCCAGGATCTGCTGCGGCCGGCCACCCAGACCGCGCGAGCCATGGCGGATCGCCTTCCCAACCATGTAGCCCACCACGATGGCTATCAGCCCGAACTCCCAGCCCGTGATGATAGCTACGGTGGCGTACAGGATGCAGCCGCCGAGCGCAGCCCCCGCGCCATACAGCAGGGCACGCGCTAGCGAAAGCGGCGGCGGGGCTTGCTGGCCGGCCTGGATGCGCGTCGCGCACCCCGGGCACACTACCTGCCCCTGCGCATGAAAATAGGTGGCGCCGGTGGGTTGCTTGCAGGCCACGCAGAGCCGACCGAAGGGGCTGCTCGCGCCCTCCGTTGGAAGCACTTCGGCGTGCTCGAATTGTAGCTCGTGCGGCGCGGGAGTCTGGCCGGGATCGGACATGCCGAAGTATAGAATCCGGGTTTGAAACATGTCAAGCAGCGCTTAAGATAACGGCGGCTCCAGTGGCTGAGTGGAGAGAGCCGCATGCGCCGCGATCCGCATGCCGTAATCGGAGTGGCGGAATTCCGGTTGGAGGCTGAACCGCGCGGCGCAGCGTGCCACCTTGACATGCCGCCGCCACGCGCCACCGCGCGACGACCGGCGCTTGCCATGCGGCGGCCCTGGGGGATTAGCGGCGGGCGAGACGGCGTAGTAACCGGCGTCGTACCAGTCGCTGCACCATTCGCAGATGTTCTCGCACACGTCGAAAAGCCCGTAGGGGTTGGGTTCGGCCGTGGCCACCGGCTCGGGGCCGGCCTTCCAGCGGCCCGGCGGGCAGGGGCGAGGCGTGTCGCCCCACGGATAGAGCAGCCCCTCGGCGCCGGCGCGCGCGGCGAATTCCCATTCGGCCTCGGTTGGCAGGCGCACGCGCATCTTCCACTCGGTGGAAAGCCAGCGGCAGAAGGCGGTGGCATCGAACCAGTTCACGGCCACCACGGGGTGCGTGGGCTGCGAGAACTCGGGCCGGTCGCGGTACTCGGACTTCTCGCGCAGGGTGGCTTTGCGGAATGCGTCGTAGTGGGCGTTGGTGGTCTGGAAGCGGCACAGCAGGAACGGCGCAATGGTCACCTGATGCACCGGCCGCTCGTCGTCGGCGCCGTCCGCCTGGCCCATCGAGAAGGTCCCGCCCGGGATGCGGACCAGGTCTGCGGGTTCGAGACGAGTCGCGCTCATCCTGTCCAAACAGTGTACTCGGGGCAGGGAAGCGTGTCGACCGGTGCCAGGGCGGGGTCAGGGCCGCCGCAGCTTGCGCTTCCGCCTGGCTGGCGCCGCGTCTTCCAGAATGGAGAACTGCAGCTTGCGCTCGTTGCCGTCCACGCGGTCGAGGACTACGCGCACGGCGTCGCCAATCGAGAATTCGCGGCGTGTCCGCTGGCCCACCACTTTGCGGACGTTTTCCTGGTAGGCGTAGCGGTCGCCGGGGAGCGTGTCGATGGGGACCAGGCCCTCGATGAACAGGTTGGACAACTCCACGAACAGGCCGTATTTGGCCGTCGAAATGATGAGCGCGTCGAAATCCTGGCCCACGCGGTCGGCCATGAACTTCACCTTCTTCCACTCGACGAGTTCGCGCTCGGCATCGGCGGCGCGCCGCTCGGTTTGCGAGCAATCGGTGGCGATCGCACCCAGGTCGGCCACCGGACCGGTGCCCTGCCGCAGCAAGTTGCGCAGCAGGCGGTGGACGATCAGGTCAGGGTAGCGGCGGATGGGGGAGGTGAAGTGCGTGTAGGTGGCGGCGGCGAGGGCGAAGTGGCCGTCGTTTTCGACGCTATAGCGGGCCTGGCGGAGCGAGCGCAGCATCAGGTAGCTGAGGATGCGCTCCTCGGGCTTGCCTTCGATCTTGGCCACCAGCTTCTGATAGTGACGTGAGGTGATGTCGATCTCCGGCGCGGGCAGCACGATATCGCGGCGCTTCTTCGTACCGTCGCGGTGGCGGTCGGTGATGCCAAACTTCTTGATTGGGATGGCGCCCACCCCGAGGGTGTAGCCGAAGTGCGCGGCCACCTCTTCGAAATCCATTACGCGCTTGGGGTCGGGCTTCTCGTGGATGCGGTAGATTGCCTCGCCGCCCGCGTGTTCCAGGTGGGCGGCCACGGCCTCGTTGGCCGCCAGCATGAACTCCTCGATGATGCGGTGGGCGATGTTGCGCGGCGCGCGGGTGACGCCGGTCATAGCGCCCCACTCGTCGAACTCGATGAGCGGCTCGGGCAGGTCGAAATCGATGGAGCCGCGCCGCACGCGCTTCTTGTTGAGCACCAGGGCCAGTTCGCGCATCAGTTCGAAACGCTCCACCAGCGGCGCGTAGCGTTCGAGCAGGGCTGGGTCGCCTTCGAGCAGCCCGTGAACGCCGGTGTAGGTCATGCGCTCGGCGCTCGCGATGACGCCGGGAGTGAATTCCTGCGCCACCACTTCGCCGCGATGATCGATTTCGAGCAGCGCCGAAAGCACAAGGCGGTCCTGGTGCGGCACCAGCGAGCAGATGTTGGTGGAGAGCTCGAAGGGGAGCATGGGGACGGCGCGGTCGGGGAAGTAGACGCTGGTGCCGCGCTCGCGCGCTTCGAGGTCGATGGGAGTGCCCGGGCGCACGTAGTGGCTGACATCGGCGATGTGCACGTGCAGGGCGTAGTTGCCGCTTGAAAGACGGTCTACCCAGACGGCGTCGTCGAAATCGCGGGCGGTTTCGCCGTCGATGGTAACGATGGGGAAGGCGCGGAAATCGCGGCGGCCCGCGAGGTCGGCCTCGCCGATCGCCGGCGGCATGCGCTCGGCCTGCTCGATGACTTCGGGCGGAAAGCGGTGCGGGAGGTGGTGTTTGCGGATGACGATCTCGACATCCACTCCGAAATCGTCGGGGTGGCCCAGGATTTCGATCACGCGGCCCACCGGGTTTTCGCCCCGTTCGGGGTACTCCAGCAACTCCACGTTCACCACCAAGCCGTTCAGCTCTTCGATAGTGGCGGCCGTCTTGGGCGCGGTGACGCCGATGCGGTCGAAGGTGGGGCCGGCCGGCGGGAATTCGAGGCCCTCGGGGATTTCGATCCACTGCTGGATGCGGTCGTCCTGCGGCACCACATAGGTTCCGTGGCGGCCGATGTGGAACTCGCCCACCACGGTGGGTTGGGCGCGCTTCAGCACCTTAACGATCTCGCCATCGGCGCGGCCGCCGGCTTCGATGCGCCCGATGCGCGCCACCACGCGGTCGCCGTGCATGGCCTTGGCGGCGGAGTCCGGTGGGATGAAGATATCGCCGGAAACTCCCGGCAGCGGCGTGTCGGAGACGAGGAAGCCGTAGCCATCGCGGTGCATGTTGAGGCGGCCAACGGCGAATTCGCGGCTGAGCGCGGTGACGGCGAAATGGCCGGAGCGCAGTTCGATCAGATCGCCGCGCGCCGTGAGACGGGCCAGCACGGTTTCGAGTTCGGTGCGCTCGCCAGCCTTGGCGCCGAGTTCGCGTACCAGTTGTTTGAAGTTGGCGCGGGCGTGCGGAAGGCCCGAGATGTGGGCAACCACTGCCCTATCGGTGATCATGGGGATGTTAGCTTCGCAGGGGCGGCAGCGGGGGCGCGAAGGGCGCGGATGCGGCCCATAGCGCACACCGGCAGGCGATATGGATCATGCGTACAGTATACTCCCGCGCAGTGGCGGGACTCAGCCCGGCGCGAGGCCGCTACTGGCGGGCGCGCCGTCTGCGCCAGGCCAGCAGGCCGAGGCCGCCTGCCGCCAACAGCATCGCAGCCGGTTCGGGCGTAGACGTGACCGAGACCGGCGTAAATGTTTGGACGTCGGCGATCCAATCGCTGGGATCCCAATTCGCCGAATCGTTCGGGTCGACGGAATAGATCGAATAGTCGATCTCCAGGAAACCGGAGACTGGAACTCCGACCGGCGCCGAAAACGGAATCGTATAAGTGCCGATGGGCTGGTTCGAAACAGATTGCGGATCGCCGGGGGTGTTGCCGACGGGCGCGAGCACGACGAATGCGGCGCCGAGCAGGTCCGTATAAGGCGTTCCCGGAGCCTGCGTGCCGCCAACGGAGTTCACAAAAGACGAACCGTCGAACAGAATCGAATAGCCACTGGCGAGATCCACCGGGTCGCTCAGGGTGGCATCCCACTCCACGGTCTGACCCGCTAGCGCACCAAGCTGAGCGTTGGAGAGCGAAATCTCCAAATTGGAGGCTCTAGCCGGCCCGATCAGAAGCGCGGAAACGATCGCAAGGAAAAGGTAACGTTTCATTCGAATTCTCCAATACTAGCGGAACTGATTGGTCCGGACCATGTTGCCCAGAAGCGTCCCGGAGATGTTGATCGGCACCTGCAGCGTAAACCGGGCCGTGGCGGCGCAACTGCTGAAATCGATGGTGACGTTGCCGGTGGCCGACCCGCCGGCCGGAATCGTGCCCAGCATGATTGGGAAGGCAGTGGGAAAAGTGACGACCGGGGTGCAGGCGGCGCCGGAGGTCTGGGTCAATTGGAAGCCGCCCAAGGTCACCTCATAAGCCGGAGTGGAGCCGGCGTTGGGAACGGTGATGGACCACACGCGGGCGCCAGCGGCGCCGCTCTTGGCCGAGATGGTGCCGCTCAGCGCGGTGGCGCCCAGGGCGACCGGCGAGATGTCGCATGCCTGGTTATTCACCGGATACATGTCGGCGCCGCCGGAAACCACGGCGCAGGTTTGAACGGTGGAAGGAGCGCCCGGCAGCAGCGATGCGGAGACGGAAATGGCCGGGAAGGTGGCGCCCGGGTTCACCGAATCGCCGCGCGTGCACTCGTAGCCCAGGCCATCCATCACCAGATGGCCGGACGCTTCGCAGGTCCAACCGTCGCCGCTCAGCGAAGCCGCGGATGCCGCCATGCTCCAGGGCACGGTCACCGCGACCGTTACCGGTCCGATGGATGCGCTGTTGCCCGCATTCGAAACCACCACGTTGTACTGCGCCGTGGCTCCCTGCACGAAAGCGCCGACCGGGGTGGTGGATACGGTGAGATCCGGTTGCGTCGACAGCGTCAGATCGGCGGGGCTGATCTCGATGGAGATGGCGTCGTACTGGACGGGCGTCTGGCTGGAGTGAACGGTGAGCGAGTTGGTTCCCGCCACGAAATCGGCCGCTGGGAAGGGAATTACGGCGAGGTTATAAATGCCGCCCGCGCCGCTGCGCGAACCGGAACTGGAGGCGGTAGGGGCGCTGCCGGTGGCGGTATGGCCGTTCAGCGTCAGGGTCAGGGTGGCGGCCGCGTTCACGGAAGCCACGGCGACGGTGACGTATCCCGTGGAACCGGCGGCGGGCGCGTGCAGCAGGTTGAATTTGATTTGGGGATCGGGCGGGGTGACCGTGGATCCGCCGGAGATGTAGGGGTCGCCGGTGGCCGCCGGGTTCCAATTGTGGGTATACGATTTCCAATGCGTGAAGTACCAGCCGTTGCGCTCGCTGGTGGGGCTCAAACCGGCGACATTGCCGAAAACGAAAACCGCGCCCGTGGGAAAATCGATGGCTTCGTCGTTGAAGAGACCGTAGTGCTTGAAATTGTCGCCATCCATGTACTTCATGGCGGTGCGGTCGGGAACGCCGAGCTGCATCACCACGGTGCTGCCGGTTCCAGCCGCCGTCTGATTCACCGGAGGATTCCAGGTTTGTGGCGCTAGAGCCGTACCGGGACCGGCAACCACGATGTTGTCCATGTGAAAATCGCCGAACACCCCGGGTTTATTTGCGGACAGGCGGTAGGTACCGGGGCGGACGTCCGTCAGCGTGAATGTCCCGTCCACGTTGGCGGCGGCCCAATACTGAAACCCCACGCAGCTCTGGTCGAAGGCGGTGTTGTTGTCGCCCAGCGCGACGGTCGTGCCGGCCATGGAAGCCAAACCCGGAATCTGAACCTGTCCGGTCACGGTGGCGCGACTGGAAGAGCTGGTGTAGCCGGAGATGCCCAGTTCGTCGTAGAACGCGCGGTACAGCGCCGGATCGGCGTACTGCGCGGCATCCTGCCAGGCCACCTGGTAATTGGCGTCGCTGGTGATGCTTCCGGTGTTGGGAGTGGTGTTGATGTAGAAGAACCACGGGCCCACGGTTTTGGTCCAGCCGGGCGTCGCGGTCAAGCTGATGCTCGATTGGGCGTAGTGGCCATTGAAGAATTCATTGAGGATCAGCGGGGTGGTGGTGGTGGTGTGTACCATCAGGCTCTGCTTGGTTGGCCCGCCCACCCAACTCTCCTTGCCGAGCTGCGAGTGGATGCACCAGATGCCATAGCCGTTGCCGTAGACGCCATGCACCAGGTGGTTCTTTTCGTAGCTGCTGAAATCGTACTTGGTGTAGTACCACCACTCCGGCGGCGCGTAAGCGGGATCGCTGGGATAGAAGGTGAGGTTGAAGGTGGAATCCTGCAGGTCGCCGTTGCCGCTGTTGGCGGCGATATCGGCGGGCAGGGGCATGATGCGGTTCCAGTAAAGCTCCGAGGAATGATAGTTGAAGATGGTGGGATCGAGGCGCAGCACGGTGCGAAGCTGCCCGATGGCGTCGCTGGTCTTGGTAGCCGTTCCAACGAAGGCATAGGTCAGGTATTCATGGTAGCCGCAGTCGCCAGCGCGCAGCACCTTGTGAACCGAAACCGTCATGGGGTAGGTTGTATCGGCGCTGCCGTTGTGGGTCACGCCGATATCGGCAAACTCGCCGCTGGCAGGTTGGTTGACCGACGTGGTGATGGCGCCGTTGCCGCCGCTCGATGGGCCCCAGCCTCCACTGGCGAAGGTATCGACCACGTCAGTGTAGCCGTAGCCGCCGTTTCCCATAAGTTGCTGGCCATGGTACTGAAGCGACGTCATGCGGCCCGCGCTGCTCCCGCTGGTGGACATGGTGAACGAAACGCATGCGTTGGACGCGGTAATGGTTGTGGATGTCTGCGTGACGGTGACCACGTCGGCCCGGATGGAGCCGGACAGTGAGAACAGCGTCATGGCTGCGAGGAACGTCTTGGGTAACCTCATGTGCGGACCTCTCTGGCTTGGAAGGCCATCGTATGACGAAGGCACGCTTCCTTGTCAACGTGCAGCGGGTAAAATCGTCACATTCCGCCTGTTAAAACGCGAGCCGGGTTTGGGATTGTGCGTCAGTTCACTGATTCGCCGCCGATTGGAATCCGATCACCACGTGGACTCGATCCTGGACGGATAGGGTGCTGCCAACCAGACGTTATGCAGGGCGAAATCCGGGTCGGGCCTCTCGCGCCTGAGCGCGACGCCGCCGGGTTCGCGCACCAGTCGTTTGAAGTTGGCGCGGGCGTGTGGCAGACCCGAAATGTGGGCCACCGCTCCCGCGATGGCGACCGCGAGCGGAACACGGGACACGGGAGGCTGCGATAGGCTCAAGAAGCGCGGCATCGCGTAGGCAACTCCGGCGAGCAGCCCGCCCCGACTCCAGATTCCTACTGCACGCTTTGCACTACCGCGGCGTCTGATATGCGAGGTGGAGTGCGCTATGCGAAGCCTGGCTATGCTCCTGCTACCCGCCGCGCTGGCGGCCGGGGAGCCCCGTTACGCCCGCCTGGGCGAATTCACCGGTCCGGTGGAGGTGCAACTCCAGGCCGCCGACGCCTGGATGCCCGCCGAACGCAACCTGCCGCTGCCGGAACTGGCGTGGATCCGCACGGGACCGGCCGCACGCGTCGAGATCGAGTTCGACGATGGCGGCGTCTGGAGATTGGGTCCCGATTCGCAAGGCGAACTCTCGGACTACACGCTCCTTTCGACAGGCCAGCGTGTCACCCTGCTGTCGCTGGATCACGGCTTGGCGTACTTCAGCGGAAAGTCCGGCGCCAACGACTCGATGACTGTTGCGGTGCCCGGCGCGCTGGCCATCGTCGCGCACGCGGCGCGGCTGCGGTTGGAAGTCCAGGGCGAATGGAGCCGGATTTCGGTGCTGGAAGGAGCGGTGCGCTTCTCTTCACCAGCCGCCGAGATGGAGTTGCGCCAGGGCCTCTGCGCCCGCGTGGAGCCCGCCAACCGCGAACAATTTCTCCTGGAGCGAAAGATTCCGGCGGCCGATCCGGACCGCTGGAGCGAGGAGCGCGACGCGGCCATGGCCTCCACCGCGGCGCAACAGCACGTAATGGCACACTACGGGCTGGCGGACCTGGACACCGGTGGGACCTGGGTGCAAACCGAACAGCTCGGCACAGTCTGGAAGCCGAAAGCCGCCGACGGTTGGGCTCCATTTCAGAAGGGCCGCTGGCGGTGGTACGACACGCTCGGATTCACCTGGGTGAGCGACGATCCGTGGGGCTGGCTGCCGTACCACTATGGCCGCTGGGCCTTGAGCAAGACCCATGGATGGGTTTGGGCGCCGCCGATGAGCCAGGTATTCAAACCTGGCGAGGTCTTCTGGCTGCAGGGCGCCGGCATAGTTGAGTGGGGTCCCCTGGCGCCGGGCGAGGAATGGGCGGCAGCGGGCCCTCCGCAGTTCCTCGTGAACGCTTACATCAGCTATGCCGCGCTCTCGATCGGCGCACGAAGCATCGATCCTTCGGGGTTTACAGCCCGTCCGGAGAAACCGCTTGCTTCGGCGGCGTTCGCAGTTGCGCCCCCGTCGCCGCTGTTTCCGCCCAGCCGTCTGGACGCTCTTCGTCCGGTGCTGCAAGCCGGAAGCACGCGGCTGAAGCCGGTGCTGCCGGGTGTAACTTACGGCACCGATCCCGAGCCGCAGCCGCCGATGCAAGTGGAGGCGGTGCTGGGGCCGGAGCCGGAGCCGGCTTCCGATGCGGTTCCCGAGCCCCCGCTGCCAACCGTGTTGATGCTTCCGCCCGCCGATGCGCAGGCGTCCGATATGCCGGTGGACCCCTATCCGGCTCGCGATCCTTTTGGCAACCCAGTGACGCCGAGGCGCCGGGATACGCGCGCCAACCAGCCCGCGACGGCTCAGGCGAAGGCATCGGCATCGACGAAGCCCCCCGCGCCCTCGCAGCCCCCAGCCGCCGCGCCGCCTGCGCAGAATCAGCGGAATCGCGAAATGGAAATCTATTACCAGGTTCTGCGGGATGCCAACGATCCGGGAAAGGTATTGCCGGATCTCGACACGTGGATGCGCGAGTTTCCAAACTCCTCCTACGCCGATGAGCGTACGGCTTTGTACGTTCAGGCCTACGCATCCGCGAAGCCGCCGCAGCCCGGCAGGGCGCTGGACCTCGGCGCGAGCCTGTTGGCGCGGAATCTGTTAACTCTTTTTCCCGATCCCCAGCGCGGTCCGACGCTGATCCTGAGCGTGCTGTACTCCATGACCGTGAGTTCCGAGAAACTGCCGAACGCCACCAGCAAGCAGACGCAGTCCGGTCTGGCGGCGGCGCGGCAACTGTTGGCTTACACTCCAACGTACTTTGCGCCAGCGCGGAAGCCCGCCAGCGTGACCGCCGAGTCCTGGGCGCAGACGCGTACAACTATTGAGGTCACGGCCCGGCACACGGTCGCGCTTCTCGAAGGGGCGAGCGGCGCGGACGCGGGAAGGCGGGGCGCCAAAAACTGATTTGCAAACCGCCGTCAGCGGGTTATCATGGGTGAGTTGCTCCCCCGATCGAAACCTGAAGGCAGCGTGATACCCACTAACCCGGTTCTCCTTGAAAGCAATCTGGCGGGCATAGAATTGCACGGGCGCGGCAAGGTGCGTGACGTGTACTCGATCGATGGGCGGCTGCTGATCGTCGCCACCGACCGCATCTCCGCCTTCGACTACATCCTCGCCACCGGCATCCCCACGAAGGGTGCGGTGCTGAACCAGCTTTCCATTTTCTGGTTCGACTTCGTGCGCGATCTCACGCCCACGCATTTCCTCACCGCCAGCGTGGACGAATACCCCGAAGCGTTGCGCCGGTTTCGCTCGCAGATCGAAGGGCGGTCCATGCTGGTGAAGCGCGCCGACATGGTGCAGATCGAGTGCGTGGCGCGCGGTTACCTCTCCGGCTCCGGCTGGAAGGAATACCGCGGGCAGGGCACGGTGTGCGGCATCCGGCTGCCCGCCGGGCTGAAGGAAAGCGACAAGCTGCCGGAGCCGATCTTCACGCCGTCCACCAAAGCGGAGAGCGGACACGACGAGAACATTTCTTTCGATCACGTAGTCTCGCTGGTTGGGCGGGACTTGGCGGCGCGGCTGCGCGACCTGACGCTCGCGATTTATCAAAAGGCCGCGCGCTATGCCGAGACCAAGGGCGTCATCATCGCCGATACGAAATTCGAATTCGGATTCATCGATGGCCAATTGGTACTGGGCGATGAGGTACTAACGCCGGATTCCTCGCGTTTCTGGCCGGCGGAGAAGTACCGGCCGGGCGGTCCGCAGGAATCTTTCGATAAACAGTATGTGCGCGACTTCCTGGAATCGATCCACTGGAACAAGCAGCCGCCGGCTCCTTCGCTTCCCGAAGAAGTCGCGGCGAAGACCGGAGAGAAGTACCGACAGGCCTACCGCGTTTTGACCGGCCGGGAGCTATGAACTGGTTGGACGTGGTGCTGGGCGCGGTGCTTGCCTGGAGCGTTTTCACGGGCTTTCGAAGGGGCCTGACGCGCGAGGTGATCCGGCTGATATCCGTGGTTATCGGTATCCTGCTGGCCATCTGGTTCTATGGATCTGCGGCGTCATTTCTGCTACCCTACATCAGTTCGCGTCCCGCGGCCAACTTTGCCGGATTCCTGGCGGTGTTCTGCGGAACGATGCTGCTGGGCGCGATTGCAGGCTTGATCGCGCGAAGGTTCCTGAAGGCCGCGGGGCTGTCGTTGTTCGACAGGATTCTGGGCGGGGGCTTCGGGATTCTTCGCGGAGGATTGATCGGGGTAGCGCTGGTGATGGGTTTGATGGCGTTTTCAACGGGTGACAAACCGCCGTCCGCCGTGGTTGGGTCGGCGCTGGCGCCGTACCTGATGGATGGAGCGCGGGCCGTGGTGGCGGTGGCGCCACACGAACTGAAAGAGGGTTTCCGCAAAACGTACCGGCAGGTGAAGATCGCGTGGGGAGCGGCATTGCAACACGGGATCGGGAACGGGCGGGAGAGGGAAAGCGGAGCGCATGAAAAGTCAAATTGACCTCCTGGTAGCGCAACTGCTCAACGGGAATATTTTTCTTCAAGAAGCGATCGAGATTCTGGAGAGGTCGATGATCGCCGGAGCGCTGGAGCGCCAGGAAGGGAACCAGTCGGTTGCCGCCAAGCAACTGGGGATTCATCGGAACACGCTGCAGCGTAAGATGGTGGACTACGGCCTGGGCGCGGGCCGCGCACGCGTGCGCCGCAAGCCCGTGGCGCGGGCCGTGAGCGCGCGCAGGCGAAAGACCGGAGCGGCGTAGGGGCCGCTCACGTTGGTTCCCGGATTCGGCTAGAATTGCAATTGGGACGAGGATTCGATGGCTGCCCTTCCTGATCCGATGACGGTCGAGCAATTCCGGCAAATGCCCGAAGGCGGCGAGTTTGTCTACGAGCTTCATCACGGTGAGGTGGTGGCAATGACCCGGCCGAAAGCGCGTCACGAAAAACTGCAATTGCGCCTTAGCCGCTTGCTCCAGCCGAAAGTGATCGCGTTTGGCGAGGTGATAACGGAACTGGCTTACCGCCCCGTCCCCGAGTTCGAACTTCGCGCTGCCAACGTCGCGGTGGTCTCGCATGAGCGCTGGGACGCCATCGACCTGGACGACAACCTCCGCGGTGCGCCCGAGTTGGTGATCGAGCTCCTGTCGCCATCCAACACGCCGCGGCAACTTCAGGAACTGGCGGCGCATTGCCTGGTCCATGGGGCTGCCGAATTCTGGATCGCCGATCCCGCCAAGCGGTCCGTGACCGTGGTCACGCGCGAAGGCGGTTCGGTGGTTTACGCCCCGGGCGCCAGCGTGCCGCTAGCCAGGTTCGGCGCGGGCGATCTGTCCGTGGACGAGATCTTCGCCTGACGGCGTCGCAATGCGATACATTATCTGGCGGGGGATTACTATGACTTCGAACAGGCTGATGCTTTTGGTGGCGATTGCGCTGGTGCTCCTCGCCCCGGCTTTCGCCGCCGATGTTACGGGCAAGTGGACCGCCGCCATCGACACTGCAATTGGCGTGCAGAACTATACCTACGAGTTTAAGGTGGATGCCGGCAAGCTGACCGGAAGAGCCAAGTCGCAGATGGGCGACATCGAAATTACCGAGGGCACGGTGAAGGACGACGAGATTGCGTTCGTCGAAAACGCGAGTTACGAAGGACAGTCGCTACGCATAGTGTACAAGGGCAAGATATCCGGTGACGAGATCAAGTTCCAGCGTAACGTGGCCGACTTCGCAACCGAGGACTTCGTGGCCAAGCGGGCGAAGTAGTGGCGCGGGGCCAGTAGCGTGACACACCAGATCGCCCTCCTCCAGCCACTGCCCGCGCCGCCGGACCGTGGTCTATGAAGACCGCGGGAATGAAGATCCCGTGAAGCACTACGCGATTCTGACCAATCGTAAACGGACGGCCGTCGCACTGGTCCACACGGTTGTGTTCTGGATGCTCGCGTTCACCGGCTTCGTGACCGCGGTGCGCCCGTTGGGGACCGGAGCGGCGGTGGGCCCGTGGATTCTGTCGGCGGTGTACCTGCTGGTGACGGCGGTGCTGCTGGGGCTGGCGGTGGCCTCGCGTCATGCCGTGGAACGGCTGTATTTCGGGCTCTGCGCGACCAGCGCGGCGTTCGGTCTGCTGCGCCAGATTGCAGGGGACCCGCCCATGCGCCCGGTCGTCCACGTGCGCGTGGCGATGCTGGGGTGCGCCGTGTTGGTGGGTAGCTGGATTCTGCGGGACCACAGGCCCAAGCGGACGTGATGGCGCTCAGCCACCCCGCCCGCTGGAGAGATCCATCTAACGCTTCGTGGGCTTGAGCACCACTGTCGCGGGCCCCTGCGGTCCTCTGCCGCCGCTCAACCCGAGGAAAGCCGCCGAGGATGGATCGGAACCGTCCGGCGGCGGTCCGATTGCCGGTCCCGTTCCCGTTCCCGATGGCGGCGGCGCCGGACGATTCCCTCTTCCGCCAAAGCCGAAGGTGCGCTGCAACTCGATCTGGTCGCCCTTCACTGTGCCGGTGTAGCTGGCATTGCCGGTGCGGAAACTGATGCCGGCGCCATCCACCTTGCCGTCCTGAATGGCGCCACCGCCGCCGCCGAAGCCGCCGCCAGAGCCTTCCACCGTGCCCGTGAGTGCGCTGCCGCTTTGCCGCAGCGTGAAGATCTGCGAACTGCCGCCCGATGCCGGCCGCCACAGGCCCGTCACTCCCTCGCCCGCAGGCACTTCGCGTTCCCAGGCCGCTACTTGTGGACGGAGCTTCACCGCCTTGGAAGGGATGCGCACGCTGGCCGATGCGAGGCCCGGCGAGGTGGCGGTCACCGTGATCTCTCCGGCCGACTTGGTGGATTGCACGATGGCAGCGCACAGCCCGCAGAAGGCCTTTCGCGAACTGCCTTTGTCCGGTTCATGGCTCGTGGGATCGCCGTTGCCGACGCCGATCAGGCGCGCCGGACCATCGATTTTGAAAGCCACGGAATTGTCGGCGAGCGGCGCGTAGCGGCCCTGCCCGTCGCGCACTTCAACCCATATCGACACGGCGTCCTCGCCATCGGCGGCCAGGCCGGGCCGCTCAGCCACGATCACCAATTGCTCCGCGGGCCCGGTGGTTTCGCGCTTCACCGTCATCACCTGCTGGCCGCCCTTGAAGCCGCGCGCTTCAATCGAGCCGGGTGCATACTTTACGATCCACGCCAGGTGCGAGGCGCGCTTCACCTCCTTGGCTCCCAGGCTTTGGCCGTTGCAGAACAGCTCGACGCGTTCGAGGTTCGAATACACCCACACCGCGATCTCCTGGCCCTCCAAGCCCGGCCAGTTCCAGTGCGGGAACAGGTGCAGCACCGGCTGGCCGGTCCACCACGCCTGGTAGTAATAGAAGCCGTCTTTCGGAAAGCCGCAGAGGTCGACGATGCCGTATTGCGAAGCGGTGTTGGGCCAGCCGTAGGGCGACGGTTCGCCGCGGTAATCGAAACCGGTCCAAACGAAACCGCCGGACAGCCACGGGCGGGCGTCGCAGAAACTCCACCAGCCTTCCGCCGAGGCGCGCCCGCTGGTGGTGTACGGATCGTAGGACTGCACGTAGCCGCGCTCGGGGTCCATTTTGTAGATGCCGCGTGTGCCCACGGCGCTCACCTGCTCGGTTCCCATCACGGGAACCTTGGGGTTGGCTTTATGGTACGCCTCGGCGTCGGGATCGGCGTAGTTGTAGCCTTGCACGTCGAGAGCCGCGAAGCCGAACTTGCCCATATTGTTGCCGCCGAGCGGAGCGATGGAGACGCCCCGGGAACCGTCGTGCCGCGCCGCCAGCGCTTTCATCGAGGAGAGGATGGCGAAGCCGTGCGGCCCAGCCGCCGCGCCCTCTTCGTTGCCCATGGACCAGAGGAACACGCTGGGATGGTTGCGGTCGCGCCGCACCAGGTTTTCGAACTGGCTCAACCCTTCGGGGTTGGACGACATCATGCGGGTTTCGTCGAACACCAGCATGCCGAGTTCGTCGGCGGCGTTGAGCAGTTCGGGGGTGGGTGGATTGTGCGAGGTCCGCAGCGCGTTGCAGCCCATTTCCTGAAGCTTGCGAATGCGGAAGTACTGCAGCGCGTCGGGTACGGCCGCGCCCACGCCGGCGTGGTCCTGGTGATTGCAGGTTCCCTTGAGCTTCACCGGTTTGCCGTTGAGGAAGAAGCCCTTCTCGGCGTCGAAAGTGCATGTGCGAATGCCGAACGGTGTTTCGCGGCGGTCGACCACGGCGCCAGCCGGGTCGATCACTTCGGTCACGAGCTTATAGAGGTCGCGCTGTTCGAGCGACCATAGGGCCGGGGATTTCACGCTCACCTGCTGCTCGAAGGTATGCTCGCCGCCTTCGGCGAGTTGCGCCGGGACGCTGGTGGCCTTGCCGACGGCCTTCCCGGCGGGATCGAGAACGGTCGACGCGACGCGCACACCCTGCGAGCCGTGGCCCTGGTTTTCGACTTCGGTGCGGATGGACACGGTGGCCTCGCCGGGCCGCACCTCGCTCCGCGCGAACGTGCCCCACTGCTTCACGCGCACGGCGTTGGTGGTCACCAGCCACACGTGCCGGTAGATGCCCGCGCCTTCGTAGAACCAGCCATCGCTTTGCGTCGCGTCGACACGCACCAGCAGCACGTTGCGCCCGCCAGGCACGGCGAAATCGGTTACGTCGAAGGTGAATGGATCGTAGCCGCCGATGTGGCGTCCCATGTAGAAACCGTTGAACACCACCATGGCTTCGCGATAGGCGCCGTCGAATTCGATGGTGATGCGCTTGCCGGCCACCGATGCCGGAAGGTCAAAGATGCGCCGGTACCAGCCCACGCTACTGGCTGGATACGTCCGGCCGAGGGGATAGAAGCCCTTGCTGGCGAGCGAGGGATCGTTCTGGAAGGGCAGTTCGACGGCCCAATCGTGCGGCAGGTCGACGGAATTCCAATCGTTGTCGTCGAACTCGGCCGTCGAGACGGGGCCGAAGTTGCCGGTCTTGGAAAAGTTGCCGCGGAAGTTGAAGTCCTGGGCGGCGTCAGCGGCATTTCCGAAATGGAAGCGCCAGCCGAAATCCAGCAGCAGGCGTTCGCGCCCGCCGCCCTGGGTGGATTGCGGGGCCGGTGCGGCCACCGCTGACGGCGATTGGGGCGATTCCTTGCCGCCTGCCGCCGCGGCGGCCGCGGCCACGCCCGGAACCGCCAGGCTCGACTGCAATAGAGTTCTTCGCGTCAACTTCTTCATACGGGTCTCCTGCTAGATGGGCTTCGTCTACGTTACCTCCAATAACGGCGCGCTGCCACTGGCCGCGCAGATGTCGCGGAGGGCGGGCGGATGAGCCAGCGTGCTATTCTGATTGAAGCACCAGCGCGGCGACGGCGCCGCATCTTCCGGGCCCGGAGAGATGGCCGAGTGGTTGAAGGCGCACGCTTGGAAAGCGTGTATAGGGGAAACTCTATCGAGGGTTCGAATCCCTCTCTCTCCGCCATTTATAATCGACAAGATACGAATGCCTGTAGGGCAATATGGGCAAACGTTTCCTCTCTCTATCTTTTCCCCCGGCACCGTGACTGAAAAAGGTCTGCTCGGTTTCGCTGCCCCGAACAGCCAGGGAGGAGGGGTAGGCCGCCGCGCAGGCTACCAGCCGTGCACAGTGATGACTTCCATTGAAATTTGTGCTGGCATCGCAGGTGATTGAAGTCGCTCTTTCACCGCCATCGTAGTCGGATCTCAAAACAACGGTAGAGTTGCTAATCCCGAGAAGGACAGGTTCCCGATCTGCGGCGACGGCAGGGTGGTGGGTGTGGCGTGTCAGCCCGGCCGCCACAGCGTCAACAGCCCGGACCGTGCTGGCAACATCTACCGCCGCGGGACTGTCGAGAGGGTACACGGTCCTGGTTGCCCACATATGTGCGGCAGGGGCGCCCCAGCAGAGTCATTTCGAGGTCGCGATAGGGCGGACCAGCGCATCCACGTCCGGGACGATCAGCACCCGGTCTTCGTCGATCTCAAAGACGCCGCGGGCGTGAGTCAGGTCGAGCGCCGGTGTCCGGCGGCAAGGCCGGCTCTCCAGCGGCAGCAGGCGCGTTGCGAACTCCCCGCCCATGGGGATCGCCACCGGAGTCTGCCAGCGCGACGAGCGCGCAATCAGCAGGCGTCCTCCACTGCGCAGGGTGAGCGGATCGAGTCCGAATAAGGCGCCGGCATCCACTACCGCTACCGGGCGTTTGCGCCAGGCAATCAGTCCCAGAACGTGCCGGGGTGCCGCAGGCATTTCAATATGCTCGATGCCCGACACGATCTCCAGAACCTGCGTGTAGCTCAGGCCGAACAGCACATCACCCTGGCCCGACGAGGGACTTCCGTTCCGCAGGGAGAACAACAACAGCCGTCCAGGACTCTTGCGGGGAGATGGCCTGTCCACCGGTAGTCTTGCGGCTGGAGGTTCCAGTTGCGTGAAGGGCAGACGTGGCGCGGCGGGATGCAAATGCCGCGGTGACAGGCACGGGATCAGGGTGCCCTGCTCAATCACCACACCGCTGAGGAAGGCGCTGGCCGCGTCGTTCCACGCTGTGGGAACGGGCTGCAGCCGCGAAGGAGGCCCCTCAAACCGCGCCACTCGTTCCACGGCCATTCCCCACGGCCTGGCGCGGTCAAGCAGCACAATTGCGGTTGCGTCGCTCCTTAGCGCGCCGCATCCTAAGCGCTCCGCCAAGCCGTATACGGGGATTCTTCTCCCCCATCGCTCAATCCATCCGCTCGGCCCCTGGGGTGCTGGATTAGGCTGCATGCCGCTGCCGCGTTCGATAGCGAGCACCTGGTCGATATCCAGGCAGTAGGCCTGACCTCCGGCGTAGCACTTCAGCGCGCGAATCGTTTCATGCCGCATGAGCGGATCTCCTCTCCATTTCGTGCACCAGCAGTTGAGCGATGCGCGCGGGCGGAGCCACATGTTCCACTGGAACGCGTTCCCTGGCGCGCCGGGTCATGCCGTCTACGACGCAACTCTCCGAATCCTGAACGAACGTGACGCCGCCGTTTTCGTGGATTGCCCGCAAACCCGAAGCGCCGTCCTCGCCCATGCCTGTCAGTACGACGCCCACGGCGCGTGAGCCGTAAATGCGCGCGGCGGACTCCATGGCCGCGTCGATCGATGGACAATAGCCGAGGGTCTCGCCGCTGGCGCAGGTGGCGACCCGCATTCCCGGCCGCAACAAAAGGTGATACCCGCCAGGCGCCACCAGCACCGCGCCGGGAGAGATCTCGTCGCCATCTTCGGCTTCCCGCACGCGCAACCGGCAACGGTGGTCGAGTTGTGCCGCCAGAACAGCGGTGAAGCCGCGGGGCATGTGCTGCACCACGACGATCCCGGCGGGGAAGCCGGCCGGCAGCACCGACAGCAGTTCACTCAGCGCGACGGGCCCACCCGTGGACGCGCCAATCACCACCACGGCGGCGCCGCCTGGCTCCTGACCTGGCCGGCACGGCGTACAGATCGCGGGGTCGAGGCGCGGACGGCGGGCGTCACGGGTGCGCCCTCCCACGCTCCGTACCACGCGTATGCGGGAAGCGGAGCGGACTTTCGCCAGGATCTCCCGGCACATCTCCGCCGGGCGAATATGCGCCCCCGGCGCGTATTTCAGAACGAAGTCCACCGCACCCAGATCCAGCGCCTGCAGGGCGCGCGTGGCGGCCCGCCCGCTCACTCCGCTAACCGCTACCACTGGCGTGGGGCATTCCCGCATGATCCGGGCCAGCGCTTCCAGGCCGTCCATCTCCGGCATCTCCAAATCGAGCGTGAGGGCGTCGGGACGCAACGCCTTCACCATCTCCAGGGCCAGGCGTCCGTTCAGGGCCGTGGCCACAACCTCGAAATCGGGTGAGGAGTGCAGATAGCCGGTCAGAAGCCTGCACACGAAAGGCGAATCGTCGGCCACCAGCACCCGGATCTTCTGGCTCATGGGACGGCCGTCTCTTTGGCCTCGCGAACCACCCGGCGGATTACCGTGAGGAGGGTTTCTTCTTCGTATGGCTTCACCAGGTAGTCGGTTGCGCCCAGGTCGAACGCCTTGTGGCGGTGTTTCTCGCCGGTGCGAGAGGTCAGCATAATCACCGGCAGATGTCCGTAGGATGGCAGTTTGCGCAGAGCGGCAAGGAACTCGTAGCCGTCCATGCGGGGCATTTCGATATCGAGCAGCACAACGTCGGGCGTCCTGGGGGCGCGATCCAGCAAGTCGAGCGCCTCTACACCGTCCCTCGCGGTTAGGGCGCTCCAGCCCTTGCTTCGCACCAGGTTCGTAAGCACGCGCCGGACGCTCACCGAATCGTCCACGATCAGTACTTCGAGATTGCGGCTGGCCGCCCGGCCGGCTAGCCCGCCCCCAGGCGCTCCAGTTTCTTCGGGACCGGACGGTGCTAGGTCCGACGGATTTACGATCAGCACCACGCTACCGTCGCCCATCAAAGTCGCGCCCATGACGCCGTCCACGCGGCGCAGCAGGGTGCCCATCGTCTTGACCACAACTTCCCGGGCTTCCAGCAGGCGCTCGACGATCAGCGCCAGTTGGCGCTCGCCCAGGCTAACGATCAGCACTGGCAACCGGCGCACGCCCGGGTCCGCCGCCTTCGGCAGATGAAGGGCGTCTCCAAGGCGCAGCGCGGGAATCACTCCGCCGTCCACGCGCACCACCATCTCCTGTCCGATGCGCTCGATCTGGTGGGGCTCCACACGCAGGATCTGCGTCACCACTCCGAGGGGGATCGCCAGCGTCTCTCCGTGCGCCTTAACCAGCAGCACACGCATGATTGCGAGCGTCATTGGCAAGCGGACGGTGAATGCGGTGCCGCGGCCCGGTTCCGTCTCGATCGAAATGGTACCCTTCATGCGATTGACACTGGACTTGACGATATCCAGGCCGACCCCGCGGCCGGAGGTCTCGCTAACCGCCCGGGCCGTGCTGAAACCCGGCTGGAAGATGAGATTGTGGAGGGCGGCCTGCGGCAGTTGTTCCGCCTGCGCCGCGGTGTACAAACCCGCGCGGACCGCGGCCTCGCGCAGCAGTTCCGGTTCGATCCCGCCACCATCGTCGGTAACCTGAATCACCACCTGCGTGCCTTCGTGGAACGCACGCAGCCGGACCTGCCCGGCCGGGGGCTTGCCCAACACCTGCCGGGTGGATTGGGTTTCGATGCCGTGATCCACGGCGTTGCGCAGTAGGTGTTCCAGCGGCGCCGCAATCTCTTCGAGAACCGTCTTGTCGAGCTCGACGCGTTCGCCTACGATCGTCAGCTCGACGGGTTTCTGCCGCCGCTCGCCGGTCACGCGCACGGTCCGCCGCAGGCGCGTGGTCAGCGCCGACAACGGGACCATGCGCATCAGCATGAGCTTGTCCTGCACTTCGCTGGTGAGCCGTGCCAGGCGATTCAGATAACTGTCGAAGTCGGTAATGCGGTGGGCCAGTTCGCCGGCGGCCGACGCGAGGTCGCTGGTAGTCTCTGTCAAGTCGCGGGATATCAGATGAAAATCGGTGTACCGGTCGAATTCCAGCGCGTCGAAATCCGTTCGCTGCTCCGGGATGGGCTGGGGAGTCAGGATGGCTCGCACGGCGAGCTGTCCGAATCCACTGCGCAGTGCGCTCACTTCGAAATCGCTGTCCAGGCGCGAGGAGATTCGCTTCAGGCGTCCCGTGCTCCGCGAGAGCTCGTCCACCTCGTGTGCGTACGCCGAAAGGTGCTGTTCGAAGGTGGAGCGGTTCACGAGCAGCTCGCTTACCAGACGCACGAGTTCGTCCAGCCGCTCGATCGGGACCCGCACGTATTGGCTGGAGCGGTGGGTTTGGGGATCGGCAGGTGAGGGCTCGGCTTCCCGCGGAATGTCGATCGCTTTTTCGGCACCGAGCGGCCGGAGCTCGCCGGATGCCGCCGTGCTGGAAGACGCCGCGCTCAGGCGGGCGACCAAGTCGGGGTGCCGGGCCAGTGCCTGTTCCCGGTTGTCGCCGGCGGCCAGGTCCCCCAGGGTGTCGGTCACGGAAAACAGCAGCGCCAGGGTCTCCCCGGAAAGCTGCGCCGTGCCTTCGTAAAGGGCGTCCAGGAGGTCTTCCATCTCGTGCGCCAGCGTCGCCATGGAGCGCATGCCGACCATGTTGGAGGCGCCCTTGAGGGTGTGGATAGTGCGGCGGATTTCGAGCACCACCGGTTTGTCTTCCGGACTCTTTTCGAGCGCGCGGAGACCGTCTACAACCCGCAACAGGTTCTCTTCGGTTTCCGCCCGGAAGGAGTCCGCCAGCTCGATCGGGAGGTCCACCCTGTCGGAGGAAGAAGGTCCGGGCACGGCGGAAACGGAGGGGGCATTGGCGCCGGGGGCGGGATCCAGCACTTCGGCATAGCGCGCGTAGAGTTGCTCGGTGCGCGGCCCCATGCCGCTTAGGTTCTGCGCCTCGGCCATGTCCCCCAGACAATCGAAAGTGGCCAGCAGCAGTGACTGAGTCCCGGTAGAGAATGTGATCGTCCCCTGGGTGATGGCGTCCAGCAGGTCTTCCATGCGGTGCGCCAGCGAACTGAGCGCGCGCAGGCCGATGGAGCCCGCGGCGCCCTTAAGAGTGTGGGCGCCGCGGCGAATGTCCAGCATTGCCTGCTTGCCGGCGCCGTCCTCGAGCCGCTGCAGTAGTCCACCCACGTTCTGCAGGATCTCCTCGGATTCCTCGCGGAAGGTCTCCAGAAGGTCCGGCGGCACGTTCGCGTACTCGTTTTCCAGGTAAACGGGGACCTTTCGAGGCAACTCGTCCATTCCGTGGAGGGATGGAGAGGAATCGACCCGTTCGAGAGAAGGATCTTCGAGCACGGGCTCGCCGTCATCGCCGAGCAGCAATGCGATCTCGCCCTCGTCGCCCGATTCGGGCTGGCCCCGCAAACGCCGCAGCATCTTCACCGCTTCGCCGATCAGCGGGGCTTCCTTCAGCATGCCCGCGTTCAGCGTATCGAGGTAGGTTTCGATGAGCGAAAGTACGCCCGCCAGCACTTCGGCCGACGCGGCGCTCCAGATCATCTGCCCGCAAGCCAGCTCCTCGATGGCTTCCTCTTCCAGGAATGCCATGTGGCTAAGGGTCGACAACCCCAGCATGGAAGCCGCGCCCTTGACGCTATGCACCAGGCGATGCGCGTTCTCCAGCACATCGAGCCGCGACGGATCCGCGTTCAGTGCATCGAAGCTCTGCCGCACCTGCGGCAGATAACTCTTCACCTCGCTAGTGAATGCGGCCAATAGCTCACGATTGATGGTTTTCGCCATGTGTCATTTCTCCTCTGCGCCGCAGCACCATCGTGTTGTCGAGCCGGAGCCACTCCAGCTCCGGCAACGCCAGCCCGGCCAGCTCACCGGGAGCCGGCACCAGGAACCCTCCCGACCGCAGGCGCCTGGCGAGGCTGGCGGCCACGCGCGCGCTCGTCGCTTCCCGAAAATAGATGAAAACGTTCTGACACAAAATCACGTCCTGAAGTTCCGCCGGATAAGTGGATACGTCGGCGAAGTTGAAACGCTCGAACCGCACCATCGCCTTGATATCGGCGCTCACCTCATACTGGGTTCCGTTCCTGGCCAGGTATCGCCGTTGGAACTTCTCCGGCATTGCCGCCACCGAGCGCGCGTTGTAGTGGGCGCGCCGCGCCAGCGCCAGCGCCTCGCCGCTCAAGTCCGTTCCCAGCACGTCGAACTGGTAGTATCCCGTTGGCGAGGCTTCCCTGGCTGCGATCGCCATGGAATAGGTCTCCTCGCCCGAAGAGCACCCGGCGCTCCACAACGCGATCCGGCTTTCTCCCCGGCGGGCCCGCCGGTCCTGGATAGCCGGCAACAACTCGTCGGCGAGCGCGGTGAAGGAGGCCATGTGGCGGAAGAACAGCGTTTCGCGATTCACGCTGCGGTCGAGGAGGCTGTTCCACGCGGCAGTGTCCCTTACCAACAGGTGGTAATAGTCTCCGACGTTCCCGATTCCCAGACGCTCCATCTCACGCCCCAGACAACTGCGGAGCACGTAGAGCCGCTCTTCCGAAAACCACTGCCCGCAGCGGCGCTCGATCAGGCTGCACAACAGGGTCTCCTCGCCCCGGGTCAGTTCGGGGCGAGGCTCCACCTCTTTGCTAAAGGTCCGCATGACATTCCGGTGATGCGTCTAGCGCCGTCCCGGGTTACGCCGCTTTCTTCGGCAACCTGAAGCGTCTGAGCGAACCGCGCAGATCGTCAGCCAGTTCCGCGAGTCGCCTGATGGAAATCGCGGCTTGCTTGGCGCCGGCCGCGGTCTGTTGGGTGACCTGGGAAATCTCGGACATCGATTTGGCGACGCCTTCCGACCCCCGGCTCTGCTGTTTGGACGCCAGGGAGATCGACTGGATGATTTCCGCAAGCTGGCTCGAAACCCTCTCGATTTCCGACAGCTTCTGGCCGGCTTCGTTGGCCAACCCGGATTCGGCCACCACTTCGCGGGTGGTCTCTTCCATGGCGGCAACGGCCTCGTTGGTATCGGTCTGAATCGATTTGATCAGCGTGGAGATCTTCTTGGTCGCTTCCGTGGAGTGTTCCGCCAGCCGCTCGACTTCTCCGGCTACAACGGCGAAACCCTTACCGGCATCGCCCGCCATGGCCGCCTGAATCGAGGCATTCAAAGCCAGAATCGTCGTGCGCTCGGCGATATCGTTGATCAACTGCACGATCTCGCCGATCTCCTGCGAACTCTCGCCGAGGCGCTTGATTCGCTTGGCGGTCTGCTGCACCTGCTGGCGAATTCCGTTCATGCCGTCGATCGTCTTCAGCACCGCCTCGGAACCCTGCTTGGCGTTCTTGAGCGCCAGGTCGGCCACACCCGCGGCGCTGGCCGCGTTGCCGGATACCTGGTGGATGGAGAGCGCCATTTCGTCGATCGCCGCCGAAGCTTCGACAATCTGCAGCGCCTGCGATTCGCTGCCGGAGGCGAGGTGTTCGGTGGTGGTCTGTACCTCGTTCGCCGAGGAACTGACGGCCAACGTCGTATCCTGCACCTTGCCGATAACGCCGCGGAGCTGCTCGGTCACGTTGTTGAATGCGTCGGCAATGGCGCCGGTGATTTCCGCCGTCACCTCGGCCTCCGCCGTCAAGTCTCCTTCCGCCAGTCCACCGATTTCCTCCAGCAGCTTTTGGATGGAGTCCTGAATCCGGTCGCGTTCTTCGCGCGACTGAATCAGGGCCATGACGCTGTCGAGCATAGTGTTAAGCGAGTCCGTAGCTTGCCCGAGTTCGTCGGCGCCGTACACCGTGGCGCGCGCCGTGAAATCGCCGATGCCAATGCTCGAGAACATTTGCGACATGGCTCCAATCTGCCGGTTCAACCCGCGGACGATCAGCCAGACCAACAGTCCCGCGGCGAGCAGCGCCAGGAACGCAAAACCGAGCTGCAGGTACTTGGCCCGATTCGCCGCGCCGATACGCAAGGCCAGCTCGGTTCGGAAGGCCTCATCCGTAGCGTCGTACAGCTTGAACACGGAGCTGATCGCGTCGGTAGCCATCGCGAAGTGGTCTTTCAACGATTCGGTAAACTTAGGCCCCATGATGTTCTCCTGGACCGCCTGCACGAACGCGTCGGAGGCCGTAAGCGCGGATGTCAGCGGCGCCCTGAGCTTTTCGTCCAGTTTCGGGGAGACTTTGAAGGCGGTCTGAAAGCCGACCTGCATGCGGCCCGTTTTGCTGTCCGTGTAATTGCGGAGACTGGATATCATGGAGGTCAACCGGTTGCGTTCGTCGGCGCCGATCGAGTTGTTGATCAATGCCGAGCTGCCCGTATACCGTATCTGGCCAAGATATTCCGCCGCGCGGGGAATCTGCAGCAGAAGATTGTTGCCCAGGTAGTAGGTATCGAGCGATTGGTCGAGGATGATCGAGTTATCGCCGACGACACGAATCAGATCGATGATCTGGGTATGTAGCCTGGTGTGCGCATCGTACATCTCCTTGATGTCATAGACTCCGGCCTTGTTTCGAATGTCCTGCCAGCCCGCCCGGATGGTGTCGAGAAGCTGGGTCGTGCCGAAGTCCTTTCCAAATCTCGCGTCGGCTTTTGCCAGCGCCGAAAAGTCGGCGTCGACGAGCGCCTCGTCGTTTGCGAGTTGCGGCCGGTAGGTAGGATCGCTAATCACGATATAGATCAAGCCGCGATGCAGAAGCACGTGCTGCTGCAAATTGTGCACCGGGGTCAGGTAATCCAAACTATCGACTTCGCTTTGCAGCGCGGCAACTTCCTGGTTCTTCGACTGAATGAACATGAAGGCGAACACCGCGATTGGCACCGCCATAAGTAGAGCCATTATGGTGAACTTATATGCGACCTTCAAGTCTCTAAACTGTTTAAGCATTGCTTCTTCTCCTAGATCGGTGAGCGGCGGCAGTCGACCCTGGCGTCCGCGAGCAGCCGAGTACTCATCGAGTAATACGAAATCGTCTATTCCTTCTAATTAACCGTGAACTGTTGAAGGTCCGTCGTGCGGAACAGCCTGTCCACGTCCAATACGTTCAAAACCTGGTTCTGGTGATCGCCAACCCCAAGCAGCACGGAAGAGACCTTGCCCTGGATTGGACTGGCCGGCTGGACAAGATCGGCCAGCGGCAACTCGGCGGTGCCGTGCACTTCGTCGACAGCCAGGGCCGCGGTCTGCTGATCCGAGGTGCGCACCACCAGGATGCGCCCGCGTTCCGGGGATTCCGCACTCTCCAACCCAAGCAGCGAGTGTAGGTCGAGCACCGCGACGATCTCACCTCGCAAGTTGGTTACTCCTCGTACGAAGGCCGGCACGTTAGGTACGGCCGTAATGCGCGGGATCGCGTCCATCTCAAGCACGTTGCGAATGGGAACGCCGTACCGCGTTGAATCCAGCAGGAAGACGATGCAGGTCTGAAGATCGGTGCGCGCCTTACGGGGAGCCTCCTCTTCCAGTTCGAACTCGCTCGAGTCGGTCCACCCGGTTTCGTTGTCGATGGTCGATACCAGCGCGTCCAGGGCCGACTCCCCCGGTTCCTCCGAATCCGCCGCTTCCGTTTCACTGGGCGGTTCGCGGAGGAGGGGATCCGATTCGTCCGGCGGCGTGGCGGCCGCAGTGGCTTCGAGATCCGCCGCATCGACACGCGCCGCTGGCAAGTCGATATCGAGCGCGCCAGAACCAGGCAGGTCGGCGGCGCTAGCGGCCGCTATTGCCTGCGGCGCGCGCTCAGTCTCCCCGGCCGCCCCCGCGCCAACATTCAAGGGGAGTGGGTCTTCGGAGGGGTAGGTGAACGGCGCGTAGGTCAACTCGTCCACATCGCGAGTTCCCGCTGACGCACCAGTGGCATCTTCCGGCCTCTGCAGGGCTTCGGGAATCTCCCCTGGATAGGCGGCAACCACGTTTTCCCCGTCATCCATCACCGCACGGACGGTCATCGTGCTCGCGCCGTCTCCCGAAGCCACCGGGGAATCGGCTGGCATTCCGCCGGGCCCCGCGTCCGGCTCCGCGACGCCGGAGGGCTCACTCGCGGCTCCCAGCAAATCCGACAACATTTCGCCAAGCGGATCCGCCAAGGCTTCCCCGGTGCTCTCCAATCCGTTAGGTTCCTGCCGATCCAGTGATTCCGCCATTGACTCGCTCTTTTCGCGGAGACTCAACGCCTCCGTACCTGCACACGAATCCTCTTATGCCCTGTTTAGAGGCGAGGGCCGCCCTTGGGTCTAGTTAAATGACCGGACTACCGGCACGCCGCGTACTAGAAATACTTGCCGACCGCCGCCAACAGATCCTCGGCCTTTACCGGCTTGGTCAGATACGCGTCGGCACCCTGCTTCAGTCCCCAGAACCGGTCGGTGTCCTGGGTCTTGCTGCTGATCAGAATGATCTTCACATCCTGGGTCTCCGGCGATGTCTTGAGCTGCCGGCAAACCTGGAATCCGTTCTTCCTCGGCAGAATCACGTCGAGCAGGATCAGATCGGGCTTCTGATTCGTGACCTTCTCCAGGGCCTCCTCGCCGTCGCAAGCCGAGACCAGGTTGTAGCCCTGACCTTGCAGCGCCAACTGCATGGACTTCCTCTCCGTCGGGCTGTCGTCTACCAATAGGATTGTCTTCGATGCCATGTCTGTCTCTACTCCTTCGTACTAACGTATTTGCGGATCACCCGCAGTAAGAGCGCGGGTTCAACGGGCTTGGTCAGGTAGTCGGCGGCGCCGGCCAGCCTTCCCTTCACTTTGTCGATGAAGCCGTCCCGCGCGGACAACATGACGACTGTCGCATTCTTCGCTTTCGGCAGCGATTTGATAGTCTTGCAGAGCACATAGCCATCCATGAATGGCATGCTCACATCCAACAGAACAAAGTCGGGGCTTTGTTCCTCCAGGTAGGCGAGCGCGTCAATACCGCTGGCAACCGCCAGACACCGGTACCCGCTGCGTTCGAGAGCTCTCGAAATCATCGTGCGAATGGTCAGGCAATCGTCCACTGCCAGAATCAGTGGACGCCGGTTCAGCGCGGCGATTGTCTCGCGGAGTTCGAAGCCACGCTCGTCCAGTTCGTAAGCGCGCGTGAAGTGTTGAAGGGCCTCAAAGGAGTTCCCCAGGTTGAGCCAGGCGACGCCTAGAAAGTACTCGGTATCGAACGGATCGGCACTTTCATCGGCGTTTCCTAGGTTCTCGACGGCGGCCCGAACCATGCGCTCGTCCACGCCATCGTTGCGCAGGGTCGCATTCAAGTCCAGTGAGAGTACCGAGCCGCATTGCGGACAGGTGTCGAATTCCAGGTCCGTCTCGAAATTGCAAAGAAAACAGTGGTACGTGTGCACTTCCGAAACGGGCGGCCGAAGCTTCAGTAACCAGGCGCGTGCCGTGGCGTTGGCGGGATCGAGCGCCAACACCTGTTCCAGGTAGCCGATGGCTTCAGGCACCGTCTCGGCCAGCGAAGCGCTCCAAAGCCAGGTTGCCGCGTTGGCCTCGCCGGCGCGGCAACTCTCCTCGAGCAGCCTGCGAGCCTCGGCTTTCTTTCCCAGCCGAGCCAGTTCGACGACCTCGGATGGTATCTCGTTCTGCTGACTGGCGGAATTTCTCATTGGCGGCATTGCTCACTCATTCCAGAAACCGGTGACGGGTCAGGTCTACGGACGCCAGCCAAACGCCACCGGTGTTTCATTTCTTGAGAAACCGGTCGATACCTTCCTTTTTCCAGACCCGGAGCGTTTCGACGTCTTTAGGGTCGATCTTTACTCCAATGGCGTTGACAGGCACATCGTTTCGTGTCTGAAGCTCGATCCAGGTTCTCTTAATTCTCTCGTCGATTGGCATGGTGCAATCCCTCCTTCAAGTTTGAGTCAATGCGCAGGAACGTCATGCAACTTCTCCAGCTACCCGCGGAGATTGGCGGCGGCCCGCGGTGTTGCTCGCACGGCCCCAGGCAAGATCGTTTAGCAGCGACTCAAGCCGGGCCCGCGTCGAAGATTCATCCTGGACCGGTCCCGCCACCACGAAATGGGCTTTAGTAAGCTGCCCGAACAGGTACGCGCGCGCGAAGGCGCTTAAGGACTTCAAATCCACCGTGTCGATGTGCGCGAGAATTCTGGACGCCTCCAGGCGGCGCCCGAAATACAACTCCTGGGTTGCCAGCCGGCACATGCGGGTGTGGACATCTTCCGATGCAGTGAGATGTTGGATGCGGATGTAGGTCTGGGCCCGCCAGAGTTCCTCGGCATCGACGGGCTCGTATCCCGAGAACAGGTTCGAAATGGTTTCCAGTACCGCCGATGTCACTTCGATCAAGTGATCGGGCGACGTGCTGCCTTCGACCGAGATCATGCCGGCCGTGCGATAGGCGTGGTACTCGGACGAGACCTCATACACGAGGCCCGTGTCTTCGCGCAGCCTTCGGGACAGCCTGGAACTGATTCCACCACCCAGAATGCGGTTGAGAACGTGTACCAGGTAGCGATTCGCATCCGCGTATGGAGGTGCCGGAATGACCAGGCAGAAATACACCTGAGCAGAAGTGGCGCACTCCACGGTCAGCCCGGGATGGAAGATTGGGGCATCCAGCGCCGAGGCATCGCCGGGACCGAGCATGCGCCAGAACGCGTCGCGCGTCTGCGCCACGAAATCCTCGTGGTCCACCCGGCCTGCCGCGGCGATAATCATCCTCTCCGGTGTATAGTGGCGTTGAAAGAAGTAGATGATACTCTCGCGCGTGTGACGGACGATGGAATCCGGGCTGCCCGCGATGGACAGGCCCAACGCGTTTCCGTCCCATGCCCGCCGCTTCGCCAGATCGTGTACATACCGCTCCGGGATGTCCCGGCCGCGCTCGATCTCGCTTTGAATGGCCCGCTGCTCCCGCGAAACGCAGTCGGCGGGAAAGGTCGGGTTGAGCAGCACATCCCCGAGCAGGTCGAGCGCGTGATACTGATAGTCGTCCAGGGTGAAAGCGAAATAGCAGGTGTAGTCCCGCGTCGTGAAGCCGCCTGCCTGGCCAAATCCGTCTACCTGGCGCGCGATCTCCAGCGCACCGCGGACACCGGTTCCCTGAAATACCAGGTGCTCGCAGAGATGCGCCAAGCCCCGCTCGGTAGCGCTCTCGTCCTTCGAGCCGCAGTCGACCATCACTCCGATCGAAACCGACCGCACCCCATCCATTGCCTCGGTAACGACCCGTATGCCGTTCTCCAGAACGGTCTTCTCGGTGTCCGCCGCCAGGGCGACGTCAGCCGGGCATCGAAGTGTGCCTTGCCGGTTCATCTTATCGCCTGGCCTTGGGTGGAATTGGCCCATCCGCACGGGACTGGGACTTCTCGGTAGGTAGGCGATCGGCGCGTATCTGAACCTTCTCACTGCAGCGCCCTACGCGCGCCCGCAAACCGGTCCGCTCCGCAACCGGGTCCTGCCTCTCTTCCAGAGCGGGCGGTGGCGGCGTGGGAAGAGGCTCCACCTCGCGCCGGGTTGCAATGGTCACGATTGGAGCGCGCTTCGGGGTTTCGGCGGCGGTCTCCGCTACCGATGGCACCTCGCCCGGCGACCGTCTTTCGGAGGGCCGGTTGACCCTGGCCGCAACGGGTGTGCTGACGACCGTTCCCAGCCGGATTAGGTCCTTACTGGAGAATGGAAACTCGCGATAGGTGGCTTCGCCGCGCATCGTACCGTCTTCCCATATGAAAATGCCCGCACGGTTGGCTCCAACGAAGCTCGGTTGAACCAGCAGCGCGATTTGGTGCGGTTTGTTGAATCGAGCTGCGCACAACGCGATGTCGGCGGCATCGAGAGCCAGACCCTTTCGCGTGTGGCTCCGGAAGAAGCCCACCACCTCAAGGCGGCTTCCACTGGACGCTCGCGCCGCTATGGCACGGTCAAGCCGCTCCAGATCGGCCTCGAAGAGGTTGTACAAAGGCCCCGAACCGTGAGTGCAAGGAATCAATTCGAAATCGTCCACGGTGACCACGGTCGGCGCTCCCGGGCTCACGGTACCTAACAACAGGCCGCCGATCTCGGACCCTATGGCGCTTACCAAACGGACCACGGCGGCCGCCTCCCGGCCGAGTTTATCGGCCAACGGCAAACTGACGCGGACCGCTACCGGCTTCTGCGCCACCTCCCATAAGTAGTGGAGCGCATCCCCTCCGGGGATGTAACGCGCCGGTCTTTCGTAAACGTCATTCATGAAGCAAGCCAGGGGCATTCCGGGGCCGCTGAAAACTCATTTTAAGCCCTAATACTCCGAAATTGACTGAACGCAATTTTACCCCAATATTCTCCGCCCGCAACATCCAAGCTGCGACTAGTAGCATCAGGACTAAGGCCGTTAACCAACGGCAGTATCGCTTTCCGGAGATTGCCCCGATAATCGGACGGTATCGGAACGAGATCAGCCACTGCCACTGTGACTGTCGTCTCGTCTGGCTGCGCCCTACGGCAAATCCTCAGACTACGGGGCAGGCAATAAAGCGGTAACTCCGGTCGCGCAGGAGAAACCATTCCCGCGGCCGTAGCGGCTTCAGGCTCCTTCCACTGGCAGGTGGAAGCGGGAACGTATTTCTTACAACCCGGCACTGTTACGATTGCGTTACGAAGGCGTAGTGTGGGCTTGGGCGGAGCCGTATCTAAACGGAGAAATGGAAGGCTCATCGACATGGGAAATCATACTGAGCGAATTGCTACACGGCCGTTCGGACTACGTCACGCGGCTCTGGGCACTCTATTAGTACTAGGCACCGTAGGGATCCCCGCGGCCCGGGCGCAGCAAGCGGCTGTGCAGACGGACAAAACCGCGCCGGCGCTGCAAGACCCGCTGAGTTCCTTGAACCAGGAGATTAAACAGTCTACGTCGAACGTTCTGGGATTTTCTTTTGAGGAACGGACGCGGTGGGAGGAAAAGGATGGCGTGACCTTCGGCAAAGCCGTAAACCAACAGGACATGTTGAGCCGCATTCGATTCGGCATACAGGTTCAACCGGTAGAGTGGCTCAAGTTTTCCGCCATGGGTCAGGATTCCCGTGTGGCTTTTTATGGCGTGCCCGAGCCCAATACTATGCGGGATACCGCCGACCTGCAGGAAGCCTACATGGAGATACTGGCACAGCGCAAAACCGGGTTCGGGGCTGTTTTCGGCCGCCAGATGCTGGACTACGGCGAATCGAGGGTTATCGGAACGCCCCAGTGGAGCAACGTCGCGCGCACCTACGATACGGGCCGTCTGTACTATCGCACCAAGAACGCGCGCGTCGAGGTTCTGATGGTGTCGCCTGTCAAGGTCCTGACGGATTCGTTCAACAATCCCGATCTCGGCGAGCGAATCTGGGGTATGTACGACACGTTCTCTTCGGTCTGGCAGAAGGCATCGTTCGATGTCTACGCGTTGCGGCACTCGCAAAACAAGATTGGCGGTTTCACGGGTACGGGCACTCTCGGCACGGACACTTTTGGGGGCCGCCTTTATGGACCGCTCCCCGGCAAGTTCGCTTACAGCATGGAGGGAATCGGTCAGATGGGACATATCGGCGTGTTCACGCAACGCGCTTACGCATGGTTCGCCAACGTCTCGCGCAAGACCGGCCCGCTCAATCTCACGGCCGAGTACAAAGGCGCGTCCGGCACTAGGCTCGGGGACAGCAACAGCGGAACTTACGATCAGCTATCGCCCGCCAATCATGATAAGTTCGGTCACGAGGACCTCTTCGGCTGGCGCAATCTGAAGACCTACAAGAGCCTGGCAACCCTGAGCCTTACCAAACGGCTGGCCTTGAATGTGATGTATACCAATGACTGGCTCTTCAGCGCATCCGATTCGCTTTACAACAGCCAAGGCACATCGATCTCCATATCGAAGAAAGGCACGGCCGGGACGCATGTCGGGCAGGAACTGGATACGTTCGCGACTTACAAGGTGGGTGCGAACACGTTTGGCGCCGGCTTCGGACATTTCTTCAAGGGCGAGTTCATCATGAACACAACGTCGCATATTAATCCGCGGTATTTCTACATTTTCCAGCAGTACTCGTTCAAGTAGGCGCAGGCCGCTCGCGGATAACCCCGCCGTGGCGGCTCGGCTCGTACTGCCAGTCCTGGCCTAGAGCACAGTTGCCGCCCCAGTCGGGCGTGGCGCGGCAACTGTCAAAATCCGGGCTGGAAAAGGCGGCCAATTGATGCCAAAGGACCGGCTGTACAACTCTCGTTCCGTCGAGGATACGCGCGCCATTTCAGAACCACTTTGCCACTTCGGTTGGAGGCTCTGAAAAGGGTGGCGTCGGCGGTTCTGCGGTTCGCCCTGCCGTGTCGTGTCAAACCAGGGCGCCAGAGTATTCCCAAGTCCATCGATAGGGGCGATCAACTTTGCACTCCTGCAGCCAACCGCGCGGACGCGGCACCGATTCTAGATGAAGTTGATCTGAAACCGGAGAATCAGCGCTCTTTCCGCCGGCCGGTTCCCTCCTGCTGCTACTGTGGCGCCGCCTCCGAAGTTGGTATTCCCGTAGTCCAGGCTCGTGCGGAACAGACGGTTCAGATACCAGTTCACTCCGCCCACCCACTCATGGGCATGCCGCGGCGAACTGGCAGCGGTCGCGAAGCCGTAGTTGTAAATCCCGCGCTCCGCGCTGAAGTCGCCAACGCGCACGGCCAACTCGACCGCTCCCCAACCGCGGTTCCCGGGATCGAAGTTCTTCTTGGGTGTCGGACTGGCGAAGCCTTTCTTCTCGCCCGTCAGAAGGAACGACGCTCCCACCTGCCACGCGCGAAAGGCGATCTCCCTGCGGACGGTTCCTTTCTGCAGACCCTCTTCCGTAAGCCCATACTCCGAGAGCAGCCCAAACGGCCCCAGGTAATAGTAGGCCTGCGGCGCCAGCCGGGTGCGATGACCGGCCTCCGTGACGCCCGAGGCGAAGGTGAAGAAAGTATTCTGGCCGAACGTCTTGTAGGAAGGAAGCGCTTCCCCATCGACACTGCCCGTGGATGCCCCCAGACCGAGACCGAGTCCACTGAGCGGGTTGTTCGCCTCCGGTTGGAACGGCGTCAGAAAGATGCGGCCAGCGAAGTCGCGGTGGCTGTTCACGGCGGCGTCGGTCAGGCTGTTGTCCGGAACGCCGTTAAACACTCCGGCGGCGTACGCCACGCGGCGCGTCACTACGTCGCCCGAGATCTGGTAACCGATGTCGCGGCTGGGCACCAGCAAGGTAGGCAACCCGCGCTCGACGAAGCTCGTGTCGTCGTCGGACTGCAGCCGCTCCAGCCCTACCGGCGGCTTGAACTTGCCTACGCGCACTTTGGCGTTGGCGAAGTACTTCAATTCCGCGTAGGCATCGTAGATGACGGTCTGGCCCTGGCCGAAATCGGGCCGGAAGAAGTAGTCGACGTAGCGATAGACCGTCCCCGAAAACGTCGGCCGCACTCTTCTCAAGAGCGCGGTATCCACAAACGAGCCGCTGCCCTGGCCGGTGAACGTGCGGTTGTCCACCTGCAGGTCCGCGCCGATCTTGAGCAGGAAATTGCCGTCATTGGACTTGATGGTGAATCCGCTCGTGTCGGCCGTCACCACGGCGGCGTTCTTGGCGCTTTGAACTGCCGCTTCGTCTTTCAGTTCTTTGTTTCGTTCCGCCACGCGGAGCTTCTGGTCCAGTTCATCGACGCGCTGCTCCAGTTGCTGGATCTTCTGATCCTGCGTGTCGAGGGTGGTGGTCTGCGCCGCCACTGCCAATGCCGTTACGAAAAATAGAGTGCTGCCTCGCAAATTGTTCATACGGGTGTCCTTTTAAGGTGGAAAACGGGGAAAAGCGGGACTATCGGCAGGGACGACAACAATGGCGGAGAGCGGATGGGGATGGTGGCCCGAATGGCCACAGTGACTGGGCTGGCATAAATCGTACCATTCTTGATATAGATTAGTACAATGGGTGCGAATCGTCAAGAGCAATCGTCAAATCGGGGTAGCGCAAGCTCGTCACAACTGAGTGCCAGAGCAGCCAGGCAATTTGGATTCGGGCCCTTCTGTGCCTTCCAGCCGGACGTCATCAAGCCTGATTCCGTCACCGGGAAGCACGGCCTCAGGATCGCTCAAAACGCGTCGATGGCCGGCCGCATATGGCCGTACGGAGGACGGCGCTGGGTACGGGTTTGCGTTCCCGGCGGACCCAGCGGATTTTGCCGGCGAAAGCTGCTATAAATGCTCTATCGGCAATTGCCGCGCCACTACTCCACGCTCCGGGCCGGACGCGACCAGGGGGAGTCTGGCCGGGCACCGGAATTTCGAAGCACGGCAGTACGCCGGGAGCTTCGACCGGTAACGGGGACAGACGCAAGAACCTTGCGGTTGGCACGGAGGTGGGTATCGAGCTAGAGTAAGCGCACTTCTTGTCCATATAACCAATGTTCCCGGAATCGCTCGCGCCCCACGCCGGTTTTCGGTCCTAGCCGCCTCCTCAGGCGTTCAGAAAACTACTCGTGCCACGCCGTACCCGCCGCTGTCGTTCCGGACATCCAGGTTTGTCTTCGTGAATGATCTCTGACTTTTTGGAAAGGCCATTGGAATGTCGAATCGATTTCTCTCAGCCCGCCGGCAAGCGTTTCTGCTTGCTGCCGCGCTTTCCGTACTACCCGCATCGGCGGCCGACTTCAATATGAAGGTAAATGATGGCGGCTATCTCGAGACGCAAGGCTTCAACGTCATTCTCTACCAGAGCACGTACCATCCCACTTTTGTCGATCAAAAGAATACCGCCATGGAGTTGATTCTCCACGGCCAGCGCATCGCCACCAACGGTGACGTGCGCCTCATGCCCACTCCCGAACAGTGGGACCTGGTTGCGACACTGAAGGGCCGCAAGCCCGATAAAGACAAGAACGCCCTTACCGCCGACCTCTCCTTCCCGACCTTCGGGATGGACTACCAGGTGGTGGTAACTCCCGAGCCGGGCGGCGTGAAGGTGAGCGTGGACCTGGCCAAGCCGCTGCCGGAAAAACTGGCCGGCCGCGCGGGCTTCAATCTGGAGTTCCTGCCGTCCATCTACGTTGGCAAGAGCTATGCCATCGACGGCGCCTCGTTCGGCATGTTCCCGCGAGTTCCGCGGGACACGATGATCAAGGTTATGCCGCTTGCCGACGAACCGAAGAAGCTCTATTATCTTGAGGACTGGGACAAGGCAAAGGGCTACACCCAGCCGCTACCGTTTGCCGAGGGCAATAGCATTACCCTGGGCGTGGACGACCCGCAGGCCCGGATTACGATCAAATCCGACACGGGCACCATCGGGATGTTCGATGGGCGCAACCGGGCGCAGAACGGCTGGTTCGTTCTCCGCTCCCTGATCCCTTCGGGCAAGACGACGGGCGCCATAGTGTGGCATATCCGGCCGGACGTGATTCCGAACTGGACGCGGCCGCCGATGGTGGCTCACAGCCAGGTCGGCTATGCGCCGGATTTCCAGAAGGTCGCGGTGATCGAACTGGACCCGAAGTTCAACGCTCCCAAGACGGCCAAACTGCTCCGCCTGATGGAAGATGGCTCGTATAAACAGGTGTTCGAGGGTCCCATTTCGGCAGCCACTCCCTTCACCCGCTACGTGTATTCGAAGTTCGATTTCTCTTCGGTCAAGGAAGCGGGCCTGTACGTGATCGAATACGCCGGCGAGCGCACCGCGGCCTTCCCGATCGCCAAGGACGTTTACAGCAAGACCTGGCAGAACAGTCTGGCCGGCCACCTTGCCATCCAGATGGACCATGTCTCCGTGCGGGAAGGCTACCGGCTGTGGCACGGTGTCTCGCACCTGGATGACGCCCGCCAAGCTCCGCTCAACGAGAATCACTTCGACGGCTGGCGGCAGGGCCCGACCACCGATTCCCCGTATAAGCCGGGCGAGCACATCCCCGGCCTGAACGTGGGCGGATGGTATGACGCCGGCGACTTCGACATTCAGGAAGCCAGCCAGTTCGCCGTGATCCGGCGCCTCGCCCTGGCCTATCGGGAGTTCAATCTGAAGTACGACGATCTCACGGTGGACGAGGACTCGCGCGAAGTGGAGATGCACCGTCCGGACGGAATTCCCGATGCGATCGAGCAGGTGAAGCACGGTGTCCTGCAGACGCTGGGGCAGATCAAGTCCATCGGCCACGCAATCCCCGGCATCAACGAACCCTATCTTCGCGAATACACCCACCTGGGGGACGGCGCGTCCAAGACGGACAACCGCATCTACGATCCCACACTGGGTCCGAACGAAGTGAAGGGCGACTACTCCGGCAAGCCGGACGACCGCTGGGCTTTCACGGGGAAATCGGCGAACAACCAGTGGGGCGCCGCTGCCACGCTGGCCGCCGCGGCCAGTGTCCTGAAGGGATGGGACGACAAGCTGGCCAAGGATTGCCTGGATACGGCGGAGAAGGTTTATGCCGACGAAAAGGCCAACCCGACTCCGATGCCCGCGGGTGGAAGAGGCGGACCTGGCGGTCCCGGAGCTCCGGGCGCACCGGCCGGTGGACCGGGCGGACCGGGCGCTCCGGGAACTCCCGTTGCAGCCGCGGGTGGACGGGGCGGTCCCGCCGGTCCTGGCGGACCCGGGGCTCCTGGCGCAGCGGCCGGCGGACAAGGCGGATTTGGCGGCCGTGGCATGATGGGCGGCGCGCCGGACTGGGATGCGGCGCTGGAACTCATGATTGCCACCGGCGGCGCGGAACCCTACAAATCGCGCGTGAAGGAGCTGTTCCCCACCGTGGTGCAGCAGTTGGGCGCCCGCCGGTGGAACGTGGTGCTCGCTCTGCCCTACCTGGATGCCAGCGCCAAAGAACAGGCCCACGAAGCCGTCAAGAAGTACATGGCGACGGTGGACGCGGATCTGGACGCCACGCCGTTCGGCGTTCCTCCGAGCCGTGGCACCTGGGGCGGATCGGGCAGTGTGGTTGAAATGGCCGTCCGGATGTACTTCCTGCACAAAACGTTCCCGGATCTGGTGAGTCCGGAATACACGCTGCGTGCTGTCAACTACATCCTGGGGACGCATCCGGTGTCGAGCACGTCGTATATTCCCTCGGTCGGCACGGTGTCGAAGACCAAGATGTACTCGCACAACCGCGCGGATCAATCGTTCATGCCGGGCGCGGTGATTCCCGGATACGTAATCATCAAGCCGGACTTCCCGGAGTGCATCGACGACTTCGGATTCCTGTGGTTTGAGCACGAAGCCGTGATCGGCGATTCCGCCAACTGGGTGATCGCGGGCAACGCGGCCGATGCGATTGTGAAGAGCAAGTAACTGCTCCTAACCCCTCGCTCGCGGAGCGCCGTTGTACTTGGCGCTCCGCGAGCGAGCGGGCTATTTGGCCGCGCAGGTATACGAACCCGCGGACCCGGCCGGGCCGCTCGAATATTTCGGGTACTCCGGATACGAGCACATCGGCAAACTCCGCTCTCCCGCCGTAACCGGGACCGACTTTCCGGGCGCCTTGCCGTTCTCGACCCAATCCACGATCAGGCCCAAGCGGTCGTAGGTGTTCGGGATCTGCTGGACCGCGATCTCCTTGCCGTCGCCATCGACGTGATAGTTCCTTCCGCCGAGCCCGTGATCGGTCTGCGGCAGCACGAAGAACCGGGCAAACGAATCCACCGCGGCGCGGCCCATCTTGTCCAGCACCGACTGATAGTACGCCAACTGAGAGCCCGGCGAAGCCAGGGTGTCGTTGGTGCCGATCACTACGATCAGCTTGCCGCCGCGCTTCTGGAACGCGCTCAAATCCGGATTGGTGGAATCGAGAATGGCGGAGAGTTCCACACGGCGTTGGTTCAGCGGGCCGCCTTCCACGTAATCCAGCGGGTTCGCGGACAGGTCCCGCATGAGGAACCCGGTCACCCCCAGAACGCCCATGTGGCCGTGCACCGGAGCGTCATCCGGGGCGCCCTCCTGCCCGCGGTAGCGCGCGTTGGCAATCAGGCCGCTCCCCGACGGGTCGGTGTTCGGAACCCACATGCCGAAGCTCTTCACGCCATTCGCCAGCGGCGTGGCAAAAACGTAAGGCGAGTAGACCATCTTCAGAGTGGCGATCTGGCCGTCGGTAAGGCAGGCTGCAGCGCTCGAATCCTGCGGGTTCGGGTCCACGTTATCCGGGCAGCGCTTGGCCGCCCAGGGGTTGCGATTCGGCTCTCCCTGTTTCACGTCGAAGATGGCGCGGCATGCCATGTAGTTGTTGATCACGCCGTCCACCAGGCCGTCCAGCTTGTCGCATTGGCGCATGAACTCCCCGCGAATCGCATTCACCTTGGCAGGTGGCACCCAGTTCGCCGCGGGCTTCTCCTGGATGCGGATCAGTTCCGGCGCAAGCATCAGCGTCGAAAAGTTGACGATGGGGACCTCGGCGGCGATGCCGTCGTAATCGGCGGGGTAGCGCTGCGCCACCGTTAGCGATTCGCGGCCTCCCTGGGAACTCCCGATGAAATAGTTGTACCGCGGCCGGACGCCGTAGGCCCTCTGAATTAGAACCATGGCGGCGTCGTGCGTCTTCTTGAGTTGCATGTAGCCGAGATTGGCGACGGCTTCCTCGTTCAGTGCCCAGCTGTCGGCGGCGGGGTTCGGTGCGCCGAAGCCGGCAGGCGGCGCGCCAGGTCCACGCGCCGCGCCCGGTGCGCCTTGCGGCCCTTGCCCCGGAGTTCCGGCAGGAGGAGCCTGTCCTGGCGCGGCGCCGCGGCCAGCGCCTCCGGGCATCCCCCGTCCGCCACCGGGCATGCCAAACCCGCCCATCTGATGGCCGGAATCGCTGCCATAAGTCGCGAAGCCCTGCCGCAGAAGCGTGGGACCGCCGCGGCCGATTCCGCCGGTAAGGCGTGGAATAGTGCCGTTCATCCCGCCGCCACCGAGTTGCGCGCCGCGAAGCGACCAGGAGCCAGGGAGGGCGACTCCGAAGCGAATCGCCGGAGCGTTCTTGTCCACCGGCGCGATGCTCCCTTCGATGCCGCAATACTCCGGCGCGCCGTTGGCCTCGGCGTGCCACTGAGGCGCATTGACGGTAACCCCCGAAACCGGCTCGCCAATGGCGTCGGCAGGGATTTCGCTGCCCAGCTTTGCAGCCGTGCAATCGGCTTCGGTGATGGTCCTGGTGGCCGGACCCGATCCAGGGCCGGCGCCGGTTCCTGCCTGCTGGCCATGAAGGGCCAGTGCGGGAATAAAGGCAGCAGCCAAAGCGGCCGCGCCGAACGCCGTTCGATATCGTCTCATGCGGTTGAACTCCAGTTTCGATTTCAATGCGCTGTCTCGTCTCTTAGCCGGCGGTCAAGCCCCCAGCGGATTCCTCTTGAACACGTACGCGTGCTCGCACCGAGGTAATACCCAAACCTGGCCGGCACCGGATCCGGAGGATGGTTCGGATTCCGCGCCAGCGTGGCGTTGATGGCGCGATAACTTGCTTTCCGTCCGCGGTTATTCGGCAGACCGAAACTCCGGATTTGGAGCTGAGCGCAGCCCGGACTTTTCCATCCGGGCTCGCGCCGGTGGTGGGCGTTCCGGCGGAGGGCGGGTTCGCCCACCCCAAGGTGCTAAACGCCATCACAAATGCCATAGCTCGTGCCGCTGGAACCGCCTGGCGCGACTGCATTATCATTGCACCTTCCTGTATTGGTTGGGCGCTCCGGGGGTAGGAAGGGCGCTTGCGACCGGTGTGCCGGCTCCATGAGGCTTGGTCAAGGGGGCGGCGAGCGTTATGCCAGTTCCGGTGATCTGGATGCCGGTGGCGTGAGCGAACTTGAGCGGCGCGCCGAGGGTCACGGTTGCGCCTGGCGCCGGGCCGCCACGGCCGCCCCTGCCGCCGCCCGTGGCGGAAACCACGGCGGCCGTCTCGGCGTTCGCGCCCGAGTCAATAGTGATTGCCTGTCCAGCGCTAAAACCGGCGGGCCCAGAAAGCGGAATTACGGTGGCGCCGGCCGCGGTGGCGGCGTTGGCTGTTGTGGCGCCCGGGGTTCCGAGCGTGGCGATGATGGCGGATTCCTGGTTGGCGCCCGAATCGACGATGATCGTCTGGCCGGCGCGGAAATCCGCGACGCTGGCGACCTTGATGTTGGCGTCGCCAGAGGCCGATGCCGCGGGCATGGTGGTGACGGTTTGCGTCAGAAAATCGCGGCACAGGCTGCCCGTATCGGCACCGTCCGGGAAGCGGCCGATGCTCTTGTTGACCGCGCCGGCGGCGGAAGCGGCAGGCCCGAAGCCGCCGGCCGCGGGCACGACCGCGATGCAACCGCCCTGGCCCTGGTCGCTTTCGAGTGTGGCGAGTTCGGGGCTGGCGATGGTCCCGTTGCCGCTGGAATTACTCTGCTGGGATCCGTAGACCAGGGCATTGACGACTACTGCGCCTGTCGAGTCCATCAGTGCGATCGAACCGGCCCTGGCGGAAAGCGCGCCGCCGAACCACTGATTGGGCGCCGGCCCCTGATAACCCGCCGCCGTAATCGCGGCGCTGACCACGGGTGCGCCATACGGGTGGGCCTTGGCTATGGGAGCGTCGAGCGCGATGCCGCTGCCCAGCGCCTGTACGGCGTCGCCGCTGGAGTGCGGGAACCTGGTAGCCGGGGAGAACGAGATTCCCGTTCCCACGCCGGAAACGTCCACGCCCGAGGCGTGCGGGAGCTTGAGCGGAGCGGACAGATCCACGCCCACGCCGCCGGCGCCGGGCGTGCCTACCGCGGCGGCCTTGACGAGTTCCTTGCGCTGACCCGTCCCCACCGTCAGGGTGTCGCCCACGGTCACGTTCGCGTCGGCCGCCAGCTTGATGTTGGTTGCGCCGGCTGCGGCGTCCGCCGCCAGCGACGTTTGCGCGGCCGGCTTGCCGGCCGCGGTGACGGTGGCCTCCTCGTAATCGCCGCCGAGATCGATGCCGATCCTCTGGCCAACTTCGAAGCCGGCCGCATTCGTCACCGGAAGGTTGGTCACGCCGGCGGGAAAGTGGATCCACCCTCCGGTGGAAACGGGCTCGAACACCGTCGTCATGGGCGAGGCGGCGGTTCCCACGCTCGCGATTGTCCGGGTCTCTCCATCGATTTCGATCTTCTGCCCGGCGGCGAGGCCGGTGGTGTTTCGCACGTTCAGCGTTTTCGCGCCCGCACTCGCCGGTGCCGCCAGACCTGAACTGGCAAGGCCCAGCAGGTAGAAGCCACGGGGGGCCACGGTCGCTCCCGCGGGAATGGTGGCCAGCTTGAGCGAAGCCCACTGGCTTTGGGTATTGATGAGGCTCCAGTTGGAGAGGTCCACCGCGGCGTCGGAGGCGTTATAGAGTTCGATGAACTGATTGCTGGAACTGCCGCCACCGGCGAAGCGGACCTCGTTGATCTTGACCGGCGGGACGCTACGCACGCGCGCGGCGGTGGTCTCGGATTGCATTGCGCCGGCCTGGTTTTTCCACTCGGCTTTGGCGGTGAGGAATCCGGCGCTGGTCGAAGCGGGCGCGGTGACCTTGAATTTCGCGCTGACGCTGGCCTCCGGCGCGATCGGGCCGGGGAACGTCGCGGCTGCGCTTGCAACCGCCGCCGGCCATCCCGCCGGAAGGGAAACGCCGAGTTTCACGCCGGCCGCGGGCGCTCCGCTGGTGTTGGTGAAGGACACGGTCACCTCCTGCGCCGATCCCGGCGTGAAAGCCGCGATCCGCGACAGGCTGACTGACGCAACGTCGTACCTGGCGGCCACCACATTGGCTTGCAGCGCATCCGTCGTCGCCTGGCTGGCGTACCCGGTGACCATGACCCCCTCATAGAAGGTGCCGGAGGAGCCGTTGCCGTTATCGCCGCCGGTGCCCAGGAGGATCGCGCCGCGCTTGCGCATGGGGTAATAATCGCCGCTTGCGTTGGAGTTGGGGCGGAGTCCGCTATAGAAGGTGGTCAACCCGCCCTTTTGCGCGTTGGCGCCGCGGAGGTCCCACTGGTTGCCGCCGCCGCCGTCAACCACAGCCGTTACGAACCGCCACGAATCGATGGTGGGATCGCCCACGTTCTGCCGCAAGTTATAGCCCGAGTACAAGCCGGCCTCGAAGTCGGCCATCACCCACGGACCGGGGCCGTTGCCGCTGCCCCATGCGGTGGAAGTGCCGAAGTAGGCGGTTTCCATCGTGCCGGGCGGTTCGGCGCGGCCGTTCGTCTCGGCGTTGCCGTAGTCGAAGCAGCAGCCGCTATCGAAGTGCGTGCCGTCGACGACGTAGTAGATTCCTTCAGGCTCGTCGTTGATCGCGAGGTCCCGGGCATCGTTGTTGCGAAATCCCATGCCGGGCATGATGAAGACGCCGTAGACCTTGTGACCGCCAAGCGTAACCGGCGCCATGTCGGCGATTGGCTGCGTATCGAACGAGCCCTTGGCCGGGCCGGGGAAATTCGGTCCCGGCGGCGCCTGGGGGAGGTGGTTTCGCTTGCCGGACTGGTCGTAAATGAGGTTGATGACGCAGAGCGTTTTGGCGCAGAAGGCGTCCTGCGCCGCTGCGTTGGCGTACCCGCCGGCGTCCGTCCCGGACGGCTGAACGACGCCGATGTCGAGGGTCTTGCCATCCGATTGGCGCTTCACCTGATAGAGCGGTCCGTTGTAGGCGGCATAGAGGGCGCGCGTGGTGCTGTGGGCGGTCACGCAGGGGTTTCCCGCCGCGATATAGACATCGCACGGACCCTGCGGCCGGGGCGGCGCCGCGGAGGCCGGGATTGCCATGGTCAAGCCGGCAGCAATCAAGGTGAGCGCCGGAGCGAGCGTGAGCATCAGGTGAGTCTTCGTCTTCATAGTTATCCTCTTAGCGTTGCAACCGGGGCCTCAATCGTGTACATCTCGGGGACCCGGCCTAGCGAATCGCTCTCCGCAGCAAGATGGGCTGCGCTGCGGGCATGCCGCGGCCGCCGCCCTGCGCCCCCGGAGCGGGGAGGCCCAGTATGGCCCTGACCGTCCCGATGTTGGACGGGTCCACTCCATCGGGCGGCGGGCCGATGGCCGGACGCCGCCCGGCGGGCGCGGGTTGCTGGGCTTGGCCACCCCCACCGCCGCCGCGGCCTGCTATGGCCGCGCGACGGAGCTCGATCACCTCGCCCTTGATGGCGCCGGTATACGAGGCGCCCCCGGCGGAGAAGGAAATGGCCGTGCCATCCACGTTACCGTTTTCGATCGCGACAGGCGATTCACTTCCCCCGCCACCGCGTCCGCCGGCGCCCTCGATGATGCCGGTAAACGTACTGCCGTTCTGGCGGAACGTGTAGATCCCGCCGCCTGCGCCGCCGAAACCGCCACGGCCGGCCGCGCCAGCCACCGGCTCCGGCCGCCACATTCCCGAGATGCCCGGTCCCGCCGGGTTCTCATGCTCCCAAGCCGCCACTTGCGGCCGGAGCTTGACTCCCTTCGATGAGATCGTAACGGGCGTCGCGGCCTTCAAGCCGGTTGATGTGGCTTCGACAGTGATCTCTCCCGCATACTTGGTGGACTGCACCAGAGCCATGCACAAGCCGTTGAAGGCCTTGCGAACGCTTCCCCGATCGGGTTCGTGGTTGGTCGGGTCGCCGTTTCCGGTCCCGATCAATCGAGCCTGCCCGGAGACGCGGAACGTCACCTGGTTACCCGCCAACGGATGATAGCGGCCCTGCGCGTCCTGCACTTCCACGGCGAACATGGCAACGTCCTCGCCATCGGCGTCGATCTGGTTGCGGTCCACGGTGAGCACCAACTGGGCGGGCGCGCCTACCGTATCGCGGCGCTCCGCGATTACCTGCTTGCCGTCTTTGAAGCCGCGCGCTTCGATGTAACCGGGCGCGTACGTCACGTTCCAGGCCAGGTGGCCGTCCTTCTTCATGTCCTTGGCGCCGAGGCTCTCGCCATTACAGAATAGCTCCACTCGGTCCAGGTTCGAATAGACCCAGACGGCGATCTCCTGGCCTTCCAATCCCGGCCAGTTCCAGTGCGGGAATACGTGCAGTACCGGCTTCGCGGTCCACCAGGACTGAAAGTAGAAGAAGCTGTCTTTGGGAAATCCGCACGTGTCGATGATGCCGTACTGCGAGCCGATGTTGGGCCAGCCGTAGGGAGACGGCTCGCCGCGGTAATCGAAGCCCGTCCAGATAAACCCGCCGGCCAGCCAGGGCCGGGCGTCGCAGAAGGTCCACCAGCCTTTGCAGGAAGAGCGCCCGTTCGTGGTCCACGGATCGTAGGAGCTCACGTAGCCGTGATCGGGGTCCATGATGTAAATCCCGCGCGTAGCCACGGCGCTGACCTGCTCGGTACCCATCACCGGGGCCTTGGGATTCGCCTTGTGAAAGGCTTCGGCGTCCGGATCGGCGTAGTTATAGCCCTGCACGTCCAGAATGCTATAGCCGCCGTGATTGAAGTGGCTGCCGCCCATCGGCGGGGGAATCGTGCAGGGGCGCGAGTCGTCGTGCTTGCGGACCGTGGCTTTCATGGCGGAGAGGATGAGCAACCCCGCATCGGTGGCCGCCATCTGGTCCTCGTTTCCGAGCGACCACATGAAAACACTGGGATGATTGCGGTCGCGCCGCACCAGGTTCTCGAGTTCGCCGAGGCCCTCCGTGTTGGAAGACATCATTCGGGTCTCGTCTAAGACCATCATGCCGAGTTCATCGGCCGCGTTAAGCAGTTCCGGCGTGGGCGGGTTGTGCGAGGTGCGCAACGCGTTGCAGCCCATCTCCTGAAGCTTGCGGACGCGGTAGTACTGTACGGCATCCGGAAACGCCGCACCGATTCCGGCGTGGTCCTGGTGGTTGCAGGTCCCCCTCAGCTTGACGGACTTGCCATTCAAGAAGAACCCCTTCTCCGCATCGAATGTGCAAGTGCGGATGCCGAAAGTTGTCTCGAAGCGGTCTACAACCGCGCCGCCGGTGTCGATCTCGGTAACGAGCTTATATAGGTTGCGCTTTTCGAGCGACCACAGCGCGGGCGACTTCACCGCCACCTGCTGCTCGTAGGCGCGCTCGCCGGACTGGTAAACGGCAGCGGGAAGCGTCGCCGCCTGCCCGGCCACCTTGCCGGCGGGATCGAAAACGGTCGAGGTGACCCGCGCATTCTGAACTCCGTTCCCGTGATTCTCCACCTCGGTGCGGATCTTGAGTGTCGCTTCGCCGTCGCCAGCCTGGGAGCGCACGAACGTGCCCCACTTCTTCACGTGGACCGGGTGCGTCTTCACCAGCCACACGTGCCGGTAGATGCCCGCGCCTTCGTAGAACCAGCCATCGCTCTCGGTGGCGTCCACACGGACCACGAGCACGTTGCGCCCGCCGGGATGGGCGAAATCGGTAACATCGAAGCTGAACGGGTCGTATCCGCCGATGTGGCGGCCGATGTAGAAGCCATTGAAGATGACGCAGGCTTCGCGGTAAGCGGCATCGAACTCGATCGAGATGCGCTTGCCCGCGTCGGCCGCGGGAAGGTCGAACACGCGCCGATACCAGCCCACACTTGTGGCGGGATAGCCGCGGCCGAGCGGATAGTAACCCTTGCTCCGGAGCGCGGAATCGTTTGTAAAAGGCAGCTCGATCGCCCAGTCGTGCGGCAGGTCGACGGGTTTCCAGTCGCTGTCGTCGAACAGCAGGGTGGAGAAAGCGCCCAAGTTATAGGCGTTGGAGAAATTGCCGCGGAAATCGAAGTCCTTGGAGGCGTCCGCGGCATGGCCCAGATGGAAGCGCCAGCCGAAATCCAGCGACAAGCGCTCGCGGGCGGGCGGCGCGGGTGACGCCGCGCCGGCGGCTTGCGTGCCGGCGGCTTCCGTCGAGGCGGCGGCTATGGCCGGGGCGGCCAATGTGGTCTTGATCAGGTCTCGTCGAGTCAATTCGCTCATATTTCCCTGCCTTCCGGCGCCTGATTTCAGGCTCTAAGTCAACGCTTGCGTAAATTCAAGGAACAGTGGATCGCTGCCTGGGTATTCTATAGGCTTTCAGCCTCCATCGCGGCAGGTTCACGCGGATGCGGCTGCCTCCAGGAAAATGCCGAACTCCGAAAGCGCCGGGCAAGCGGCGGCTTTCGTAATCCGCAGCCGCACTCGATTCGTGGAGACATCTTCCTTCGTGCGTATCAGGCGGCAAGCTCCGATGCTGGTCGCTTCGGCGAAGGCCACCCAGGCCCCGTCTTTCCACTGGTCCAGGGCGACCGAGTCGATCCGCTGGCCGAGTTTGATATTCTCCCGCAGCCGGACTACGTTGAACTTCACCGTCTTCCCCAAATCGAACGTCACCTCCGGAGTCGTCACGGCGTCGTCCGTGCTCCAGTAAGTGTACCGGTCGCCGTCGAGGAGATTGCGTGGACCGAACGCCTTCGCGTCTTTGACGCGCACGTTGGAAGCGGCCACCTTCGACTGCGCCCCAAGATTCTCCTGGAACGTCTCCTTGATTATGGCGTTGAACGCCTTCACCGACGCGGCATCGTTTTCGTGAATGAGACCGCGGCGGTCGGGAGGCAGATTCAAAAGGAAGCAACCCCCTCGCCCGACCGAATGGTAGTACAGATTCATCAGTTGGGCCGGAGTCTTTACCCGCGCGTTCTCGCGTTCGTGCCAGAACCAGCCGGGGCGGATGGAAGTATTGCATTCGGGCGGCAGCCACTGCTTTCCGTCGCGCTGCCCTGTGGCGCCCTCCTGGTCCGCCATCGAGGCGCCGGGCGCCGCGGGCCCGCCGTTCCGGCCGTGTGGAGTGTAGGTCTCCCAGCACGTCTCGTTGGCGTGGCCGGCTTCGTTCCCCGCCCAGCGTATATCCGGGCCGATTTCGCACCAGACGGCGGCGTCAGGCTGGAGGGAGTGTTCCAATTCCCAGGTTTGCTCCCAACCGTAGTAGGTGGTTCTATCGATTCTCCGGGTTTCTTTGGCGCCCCCGTAATACCCGCTGCCGCCATTTGCGCCATCGTGCCAGATTTCGAAGATCGGTCCATATTTGGTGAGCAACTCGCGCAATTGCTGCCGGTACATCGCGACGTATTCGGGTTTGCCGTAGAAGGCGCTGTTGCGATCCCACGGCGAAAGATAGACTCCGAATTTCATGCCGGCCCGCCGCATGGCCGCAGCCAGTTCTCCGACGATATCCCCTTTCCCGCCCTTCCACGGGCTGTTCTTTATGGAGTGCTCGGTGGTTGCGGTCGGCCAGAGGCAGAAGCCGTCATGGTGCTTCGCGGTCAGGATTGCGCCAGCCATGCCGCCGGCTTTCAGCGCCGCGGCGATGGCGTCCGCATCGAACGCGGTGGGGTTGAAGACCGAGGGGTCTTCGTCGCCGTTGCCCCACTCCATGTCCGTAAACGTGTTCGGGCTGAAGTGGAGAAACGCGTAGAAGTCCAACTCGTGCCAGCGCAGTTGGCGCTCCGAGGGAAGGGGGCCATACGGCGCCGGCGCCTTCGCCGAAACGGCAGCAGCGGCCGCCGGAAGCAGGGGGACGGCGGCCATGAAACCGCGTCTGGATATTTGCTGGTTCATTTCGTTTTCATCCCTGGATTGCGTGCGGTCACGCTCCCAGCGGATTGATCTTGAACACGTACGCGTAGTCGCACGGCGGCTTTTCCGGCAAGCTAATCGTGACCCCGTCAGCGTTACGCGACCAAACCAGATTGGATTCCGACCCCAGCAGGCCGATTCTGGCGATCTGGCCGCGGTAGTGGGGAGAGTCCAAAGCCAGCGACTTGATCGCCAGTTTCCCGTCTTCGGGCCATGCCAGCGCGATGGCGTAGAGCGCGTCGCCCTTGGTCGTAAACCGCATATCGCCAGGAGCGAAACGCGGGAGTTGGCCGTACGGCGTGGCGCCGGAGCTCTGGGTCGGTCCCTCGCCGGCGACCCTCCACGGCCGGGTCGAGTAGATCGCCTCGCTGTTGATAGCCATCCAGGCGCCGAACTTGTCCAGGAAAGCGAGTTCATCGTCATCCGGCCTGCCATGGCCGGGCAGCGGTATGTTCAATAGCAGATTGCCGTTCTTGCTGACGACGTTCACGAGAAGTTGAACCATGGACTGCGGCGTTCGATATTTGTGATTCTCCAGAAGCGACCTGTTGTAGTGCCAGCTTCCGATGCAGGCGTCGGTTTGCCATGGATTCGATTCCACCGCGTCCGCCTGGCTCATTTCGAAGTCGCGGACCATGGTGCTCAACACCGCCTTGGGAACGTTCTTAATGTTGAACACCGCGTCCAACTTACCCGCGTTCCGGCGCATGTTGGCGTTGTAGTAATAGGCCACGATATGCGGAGTGAGTTCCGGCATGCCGAGCCATACGCCGCCGCCTCCCCTGTCGAAGTCCCAATCGGAGTTGTCGTCAAAATACAGGAGGTCCGGGTTGTACTGATCGATCACATCCTGCACCCGCAGCATGAAGCTCTCGACGAACTCCGGGCAGGGATCGTTCTTGTCGTGCGGGCGGCCATTCAGGTCCCGCGGGTCCATGCCGTCCCACCACTTGCCTTTGCCGTCGGCTTTCGTCAGAACGCCATCGTAGGGCACGTCCTTCAGCGGACCGGTCTTGTCGCTGCCGTAGCGGACCGGCATGAACTCGCGCCAAGTCCTCCCTGGCGTGCCGTGATAGGTAACCCCGAACCTGAGCCCGTGTGCTCGCGCGATCTTTTCCCAGGTCCCCACGATGTCTTTCTTTGGTCCGACATTCACGCAGTTCCAGGGCTGGTGCTTGGAGTTCCAGCAATCGAAATTGTCATGATGGTTGCCAAGCGCGACGAAGTACTTGGCCCCGGTTTTGGCATAGAGCCGGATCAGATCCTCGGGCTTCCAGTTCTCCGCCCGCCAGATATGACAGATGTCCTTATAGCCGAATTGCGACGGATGCCCGTACGTCTTGACGTGATAATTGTACTGGCCATTGCCTTGGACGTACATGCCGCGGGCGTACCAGTCTCCCTGCTCGGGGACGCACTGCGGGCTCCAATGAGCCCAGATACCGAACTTCGCATCGCGAAACCAGTCGGGGAACCGATAGGACTTCAGCGATTCCCAATTGGGCCGAAAGGGACCCGCGATCGGGCCGCCGGCGAAATTGCTATCGGGGTAAGCACCCTGCTGACTCCATGCGGTCCTCGCGGCCGCGATTAGACCGGCGCCACCCGCAAGGAACTTTCTCCGGTCGAAACCGCCGGCTTTACCATCCATCTCCAGCTCACTCCTCTTTCCGGGCGCCGATCCGCTGCTCAGACCATCGCGCGTGGCGGATTTGGCAACGCCGGCGTGGCTCTCGATGCCGAATTCCCCGGAAGTCCGATCCTAACGCGTAGACATCGCCAAAGTAAACGTATCGGCGCTGTTCGACACCGGCGGGTTACCCCGGCTACGAGAAATCGCGATTACCATCCGGCGCCCGAGTCCTGCTAATCTCGTCCCGTGACAGTGTCGACGCTTCGCCCGTTTCAAAATGTCCTCGCAATTGCGGGACTGGTTGTCCCCTCGCTATTCGCCGCCGCCGATGACGCGGCGTTCTTCGCTCCACGCGTGGAACAGTGGGGCGTTCAGGAACTGGCGTTGCGATCGCAGCGGACCTACGCCAACCCATTCGCGGACGTGAGCGTTCGAGCCCGCTTCCGGTCGCAAGGCAAAGAGACTACCGTCGACGGTTTCTACGACGGCCCTCAGATCTGGAAGATCCGCTTCATGCCGGAGACCACGGGGACATGGACGTTCACCACCGTCTCGGCTGACCCGGATTTGAACGGGAAAACCGGATCTTTCGTTGTTGACCGTCCTGGTCCGGGAAACCATGGTCCCGTCGTGGTGCACAGACAATACCACTTTGCCCGCGCGGACGGGACGCCATTCTTCCCACTCGGTACGACTTTGTACAACTGGCTGAATCGCGACCCCGATCTCGAGATCCGCACGCTTTCGACGCTCTCGCGGAATCCGTTCAACAAGGTCCGTTTCCTGGTTTTCCCTAAGTGGATGGTGTTCAACCGCGTTGAGCCGCCGCGGTTCCCGTACCTTCAGCCGCAACCTGGAAAGCTGGACCTCGAACGTTTTGACCCCGAGTTTTTCGCCCACTACGAATCCCGCATCCGCGATCTACAAGCTCTCGGAATCGAAGCCGACATCATTCTGTTCCATCCATACGATAAGTGGGGGTTCTCCAGCATGGACCAACCTCACGACGACGCCTACCTGCGGTACGTCGTGGCGCGGTTCGCGGCATTCCGCAACATCTGGTGGACGCTCGCCAACGAGTTCGACGTTTTCCCGAAGCAGAAGGACTGGCGCCATCTCGGCGAACTGCTGGCCACCATCGATCCCTACGGACACTTGCGCGGAATTCACAATTGCTGCCTCGCCTTCTACGACAATTCCCAACCGTGGATCACCCACGTCATCCTGCAGGACATCACGCCGCAGCGGCGCACCCCTTCCGCGCGCGACGATTCCTCCATCGCCTTGGATTCCCGGAAGATCGGGAAACCGGTGGTGGTCGACGAGTACGGGTATGAAGGGAACAACGGTATGGCGTGGGGCAATCTGGGCCCGCGCGAAGCCGTCGAGATGCACTGGGCCATAACCATGGCGGGCGCCTACGGCTCGCACGGGGAGACCTATGTGAATCCAGGTCATCTGCTCTGGTGGTCGGTAGGAGGCGAGTTGGTGGGGGATGCGCCCGCCCGGCTCGGGTTCCTGAAGAGAATCGTGTCCGAGGCGCCCTACACCGAAATGGAACCTGCGCCCGAGGTGATTGGGAATGGGAACCCGCTGATCACCGCGCTCGCCAAGCGGGGCTCGTACTACCTGGTTCACTTTGGCCAGAACAAGGAACCCGCGGACCGGAATATTGGATTCTTCGGTCCAGCCACGCCCTCGCATCCGCTACCCGGGAAACCGGTAGGGCCCGATACCTGGCCGCGGGTTGCGGTGCCGGAGTTTCGCATCGGAGAGGGCACGTTTCGAGTCGACATGATCGACACCTGGAACATGAAGGTGTACTTCCTCGGTTACACCACCGGGCCGGTGCAGAGGTTCCAACCCGAGATTGCTCCGGGCCTGATGCGATTCGTCAAGGTGGAACGAGCCGAGCCTGGGGAGCCGGCCGGTTCGGTGAGCGCGCTGATGAACGGGTTCGGTGCGCGCGCGCGGTAGCGGAACGAACGCGGCCGGCGACGCCGCGTGCTTACGCAACTTCAAATTCGTAGAGGCTCACGCTAAACGGCGGGACTTGCACGGTTTCGGGAACGCCGTTCTGCCGAGTCTCAACGATCCTGACGGCAGGTTCCTTGCCCACCTCATTGGTGGAATCGAAACTGGGCGGCGCGATCCGATAGAGCTTGCCCTGCCCGCTCAGCTTGACGCCGCCGATGTTCGGCGTAAGAGCGTTGCCCTCTTCGGTGGGGTTGACCACCGAAATGAGGAACTTCTTGCGGTCGCTGGAGAACGCGGCGAGAACATCCAGCGGATAGGTCGGGCTTCCAGTGGGCTTGACACCCCTGTCGACAAACGCGGTGCCGGGCATCAGAGGCTGGGGCGAATTCCCGTCCACCGCAACCGGAAGAGCGTTGCCGAAGTGAGTCTGCAACAGCTTCATCACCACGCCCTCGGCCGACATTCCCACGCCATCGCCGCTGTTGTCGGTCAACACGCGCAGTCCTCCGGTCGCGCAACTGGCAGCTACCTTATCGGAGTGACGGAACAGTTCGTGCAACAGAAGCGCGTAAGAGAGCGGCGTCAGCATTCCGGTTGGCCGCATACCTCCGCGGCCGGCTCCGCCGGCATTTCCCGCCATGGAGCGGTTACGATTGCCCCACTCGTCGAAGATGAACCTGATGTTCTTGTCTTTCAACGAAGGCATCTTCTCGACGTACTTGTCCCAGGCATCGAAGAAGCCGCCGATGCGGTTGGCAATCCTGCGGGCTCTGAACGGCAGCGGATCCTTGACATCCACAAAGGACTGCTTCTCGGCGTCGAAGATCAAATCGGGATAGGCATAGGTATGTTCGGAGAGAAAGTCGACGTTGTCGGCGCAGTTGGCGAGCAGCCAATTGTCCCAATCGTCCAACCCGCCGAACTCATAGGGCAGCTTTGCGGTAATAGGCGGCTCCCAAATGCTGGGGAAGAAGTTACCCTTCTTTTCCGCGGCGCCGACGGACTTCTCGCAGACGCTGGCTCCGCCCAGAACCACCTTGATCTTCGGGTCCACTTTCTTCATGGCCTCGACAATGTTGTTGTACTTCACCCAGTACTGGTTTAGCGACATGTGGCCGGCCTGCCAGGGGCCATACATCTCGTTGCCGATCGTCCAGTAGCGGACATTGAAGGGCTCGGGACTGCCATTCTCCGCGCGTATTTTGCCCATGCGGGTGTTAACGGAGCCATTACAATACTCCACCTCCTCGGCCGCCTCGCGCGCCGATCCGTATCCGCTGTCGATGGCCAGATCTGGTTCGGCTCCAACCAACCGGTTGAGGGCGATGAAGTCATGCAGGCCCACGTCGTTCGATTCCCGTTCGCGTGGCGGACGCTTGTCACGGTCGCCAAGTCCGTCGCGCCAGTCGTAAGCGGAGACGAAGTTGCCGCCGGGCCACTTGAGCATTTTGAAGCCTTCCTCTTTGAAGAGGCGGATCATGCCGGGGTGGAATCCCTGCACGTTATCGGCTGGCATCAGCGAAGCGGTTCCGATACGGAAGGTGCCGCTGCCGGTACCCACGATTTCCAGACGCGCATCGGTTGAGTCGGCCGCAGGCGTGAACTTCAACGGGAACTTCCTGAACTCGCTAGTAAGAGGAGGAATCGCGACGGATTGAAAGTCGCTGGCGCCGGATCCCCAGATCAGACGGACGGTAACCTTCGCGTCGGGATCGCCGGCAAGGTAGACACGGCCTTCGTAAGCCCTGCCTTTGACCAAGCGCAATTTGGATTGCTGAATACCGCGGGGGGCGGAGCCGTCGAGCTTAACACGCGGGCTGTGCTTGCCAACGAACGGCCGCGTGGTGTCCATTTCGACAGTTCCATCCGGCCCCACGGGCTTGAACGGCTCACCACGGGAGCGGAACCCGGAAGTGGGATTTGCCGGCGCCGCCTGGGCAGTAACAACCGGCCTGGCAAACTTCCTGTCGCTCAGCATCTCGGCCCACACACTAGTGGTCGCCGGTTCCATGTAGCCGCCGAAGATCATGGGATTGATCGGCTTGCCGATCCTGGCGGCATCGATTGCGGCTTGGATGTTTCCCGCGGGAGCGGCAAACGCCATCCTCGCTTGCTTCAAAGTGGCTGCGCCGGCCACCGAAGCTTTCAGGAGCTCACGTCGGTTCATTGGCATGTTCTCTCTCCTTAGTCTCAGTCGGCTCACCCTGCCTTTGTTGTACGCGGCGATCCCCGCTCCGCACGTACCAATCGCTGCGGAGTTGGAATATACGTTAGCACCGTTCGCGACTCAGGGACGGTATGCCGCGGGCTGCCGGACGCACCAGCCACGAAGACCTTCCCAGCGATCCGTTCGGCTCAGCCCGCCGGAAACGCGCCGTCACCAATCCTCTGGTAACAGGGGGGCAGAGATTTGGCGGCGCGAACGGCGGCCTCCGGCAGGGAGAATTGAGCCCGCTGATTGTAGTCGAGGCAGCGGATTGCGCCGTGGGGTGCGCCATCGGGCGGCGTGGCAGCGCCAAAGTGAATTTCACTTCGACTTATCTCGTTCCTTTTTGACCATCTTCTGCATGTCCCGGTCGAACCGCACTCCATCGAATGGAACCACCAGGATCTTACTTCCGTGATTGTCGTTCCCGCGCTCCTGCTCTTTGGGTACATCGATGGCCGCGAATGTGAAGTACGCCGGGTGTCCCTTCTCCAGGTATACGCCCGGCCGCTCCAGCTTCTCCCAGTGGTTCACCGTTCCGCCCTTGTACCGGATAAAATCCGTGGCCGGATCGTAAGCCACTCCGCGGTTCTTCCAGTTGCCGATACCGTCGGGCGATGTCAGGTGGAACGCCTTGCGCGCGCTCCAGCAGTTCACCACGATGTGATACGTGCCTCCGCTGTACCAGATCGCGGGGTCTTCCAGGTTTTGCTTTTCCGCAGGCAGCCCGGGCATGTCCTTGTAGATGCTCGGCCCCTGGATTTTGTACGGTCCCAGGATGCCTTCTGCACTGATCAGGATCGCTCCTGACCGTCCCACGATTTCGAACTTGCCATCCGGCCGGACCATCACGGCGACGTTCGACATGCCGCCGTCCCGCGGATTGAATCCATTCGCGTCAACCTTGACCGAACCTAACTGCCGCCACGGCCCGTCCAGCGATTGGGAGACGAAGACGTCGCCCGGTCTAGTCTCGCTCACCACGACCGCATAGCTATTGTCCGGAAGTTGCAGCGCCGTGACGTTATGCCCCCTGCCGCCTCGATTATCCGGCCAGGTGAGCCCGGTGTCCTTGTATGGCCCCATGGCCTTATCGCTGACCGCATGTACGGCCAGGGACCCGTACCAACCTCCATGTCCCGCGCTCTGATCCCAGCGGCTGGCGAACAGATGGAACTTGCCATCGGGCGCTTTCAGGATCTGGCCATCCCAATAGCACCACTGCTTCATCGTCGTGTCTTCCAGGCCGTTCTGCGGATCGCGCGGCAGCACGTTGCCGGCGCCCCAGACATCCTTCGTCAGATGTCCTTGGATCGGCATGGGAAGGAAGTAGTCGATTAGAGTCTTGTCCGCCGCCTGTGAAACGCCGTTCGCCGCCAAGAGCGCCAGAACCTGCCATAGAATCTTCGTGGATTTCATGAGTGTGCTCATCCCGTCGCACCCGTTCCGCCGGGTTCATCACTATCGGCTTACCGGAAAGGCTGAGTATACAAAACTTCACCGTTTGACATCCGGGGGCTGGTCTGGCACGGCAAGCCGAAGCGTGCGAGAATCACTGCTTAAGGATTCATATGTCCAACGACCGTAAATTGACCAGGCGGCTCTTTGGAGCCGCGATCGCCGGTTCGGCCACAGTTCTCGCACAGGAACCGGCGGCCCCTCCGGCTCCGCCCGCCCCGCCCGCCGCGCAGGTTCCTCCGCCGCCAGGCAGACGGCCGCAGCCGCCGGAGCCGCTGCCATTCGCCGAGACCCTCGAGTTCACGCGGAAGGACACCGTCCCGCGCATCACGGCATACCCCATGTCGCAGGTGCGCCTCCTCGCCGGCCCCTGCCAGCAGGCGGCGGAATACAACCGCGCTTACATGATGCGCATTGCGCCGGACCGCCTCCTGCACACGTTCCGCCTCAACGCCGGCCTGCCCAGCTCCGCGCAGCCGCTCGGCGGATGGGAAGAGCCGAAAGGCGAGCTTCGCGGCCACACTACGGGACACTATCTGTCCGGGCTCGCGTTGCGCGCCGCCTCGGCTGGCGATAAGGAGATGAAGGCGCGCGGCGACGAGATGGTCGCCGAACTGGCGCGCTGCCAGAGCAAGTTGGCGAGCGGCGGTTACCTGAGCGCGTATCCTCTCGAACTCTTCGACCGGCTGGACCAGGGAAAGCGAGTTTGGGCGCCCTTCTACACCTACCACAAGATCCTGGCGGGCATGCTCGACATGTACTTCCATGCCGGCAATAAGCAGGCGCTCGAAGTCGCCAGCGGCATGGCTGCCTGGGTAGACGAGTGGAGCGCTTCCAAGCCGGAAGCCCACATGCAGGAAATCCTGAAGGAGGAATTCGGCGGCATGGGCGAGGCGCTCTACAACCTTGCAGCCGCCACCAACGACCTTCGCTGGGCGAAAGTTGGCGACCGGTTCCAAAAGAAGGCGTTTCTCACCCCGCTGGCGCAGCACCGTGACGAACTGCGTGGGATTCACATGAACACTCATGTTCCGCAGGTGATCGCCGCAGCCCGGCGCTTCGAGCTGACGGGCGACGCGCGGTTCCACGACGTGGCGGAGTTCTTCTGGTACGCGGTCGAGTCGGCCCGGACCTATGCGACGGGCGGGAGCAGCGCTAACGAGCACTGGGTGAGTTCGCCGGGCCGGCTTGCGGCGGAGTGGCGCGTGGGCACGCATCACCAGGAGTGCTGCTGCGCCTACAACATGATGAAGCTGACGCGCCATCTCTACTCGTGGACCGGAGACCCGCGCTACTTCGACTACTATGAGCGCAACCTTTTCAATCACCGGCTGGGCGAAATCCAGCCCGAGACGGGCCATACCGTCTACTTCCTGTCCCTGGCGCCCGGAGCGTGGAAGGGGGTCTGCTCGGAGGAGAAATCGTTCTGGTGCTGTACGGGCACGGCGTTCGAAGAATACTCCAAGTTGAACGACAGCATTTACTACCGCGACGACGCCGGCATCGCAGTGAACCTGTATATCGCCTCGGAGTTGGACGATCAGGAACGCGCGATCGGGATGCGGCAGGAAACGCGATTTCCGGACGAACCGCGAACGGCACTTGTCGTCACGAAGGCGCCCGCATCGCCCTGGACCTTACGCCTGAGGATTCCATCGTGGACGTCCGCGGCGGCGGTCAAGATCAATGGCCGTGTCCTCGAAGCGACGCCCGGCGCGGGCAGCTACCTCGCAATCACTCGCGCATGGAAGAAGGGCGACCGCGTCGACCTGGAGCTTCCCATGAGCCTGGCGGCCGAACCCTTCCCGGACGACCCGCGCGTGCAGGCCTTCCTGTACGGGCCCATCGTTCTGGCCGGCGACCTCGGCACTCAGGGGCTGACGGAAGCGTCGATCATCGACCAGCAGGGCCCAGCGGTCGGCAAGATCCCGATGAGCGTGCCCGAGTTGCACGCCTCGGGGAAGAAGCTGGAAGATTGGATCAAGCGGGATGGCGCCGGGCCGCTGACGTTCCGCGCGGCGGGTCCGGAAGGCGGCGTGGCGATGAAACCGCTGAACCAGTTATGGGGTCGGTACGCCACTTACTGGAACGTGTCGTAAGAGCGCCCCGGGCGCCGGCCACGTCTGACGGGGTTCGCTACGGCAGCCGGGCTTGCGACATAGAAGTGGATTTGCCGGCGTTTTGTGGGGCAGGTTGTCAACCTGCGGCGGACTGTCAGTCCGCCTGTACGGCCCTTGCACGAGGCCGACCAGGCGGGATAACAACCCGCCGCAGGCTGACAGCCTGCCCCACAAGAGAAGGGCGCCCACTACGTTCCACTCCGGGTCGCGCACCCAAGGGAGCCTGGATCGTCGCCGGTACTCGCGCTATTCTGAGTAGTCCCTGCAATTAGGATGTTCGGACCAGGAGGAATGAGATGAAGCTTACCAGACGCCAGGCGCTGGCGGCCATAACCGCACCGGCGATTCTCTCGCGCGCGCGGGCCGCGGCCGTACAACTGGAGATCACCCCAGGCCCGTTCCAGGGCACGCGCGAATCGCTCAAGGAGTGGCAGGTTCCCGCCTGGTACCGCGACGCCAAGTTCGGCATCTGGGCGCATTGGGGGCCGCAATCCGCCCCCGAGTACGGTGACTGGTACGCCCGGAATATGTACATCCAGGGCCAGAAGCAGTACGACTACCACGTGAAGACCTACGGCCACCCATCGAAGTTCGGATTCAAGGACGTGATCCCCACCTGGAAGGCGGACCGGTTCGATCCCGACTACCTGATGCAGCTATACAAGAAAGCCGGGGCGAAGTACTTCTGCAGCATGGCCGTTCATCATGACGGGTTCGACCTCTGGAAGTCGGCACACCAGCCGCGCTGGAACTCCGTCGTGGCGGGGCCGAAGAAGGACATCGTGCGGCTCTTCAAGGATGCCGCCGCAAAACAGGGGCTGCGTTTCGCCGTTAGCGAGCACCTCGCGCCCAGTTATCACTGGTTCTCCACTTCGCACACCAGCGACAAGACCGGCCCGCTAGCCGGCGTGCCTTACGATGGCGCAGACCCGGCTTACGCGGACCTGTATCACGAGTTGCCCGCGGACTATCCTTACGGCCAGCGGATCAGCGACCGCCAGGCGCCGGATCCCTGGAAGCTGCACTACTTCAAACGCATCAAGGATCTGGTCGACAACTACCAGCCCGACCTGCTCTATACCGATGGCGACATCTTCTTCGAAGAGTACGGTCTGGCAATTGTAGCGAACCACTACAACACCAGTGCCAAACTACATGGCGGACGCGGGGAAGCCGTCTACACGAGCAAGCTGGCGAGCGATTGCGAAATCGGGACGTGCCTATTAGACCTGGAACGTGGCGTGGCCGGCGGCATTCCGGCCAATCCCTGGCAGACCGACACCTGCATCGGCGACTGGCACTATAACAAGGAAGCGAAGTACAAATCCCCGAAGCGCGTGATCGATATGCTGGTCGATATCGTAAGCCGCAACGGCAACCTGATGCTGAATTTCCCGCTGCCGAATAGCGGCATGCTGGACGGCGAGGAATTGAAGATCCTCGACGAGATCACGCGCTGGATGGCGGTGAACAGCGAAGGAATCTACTCGACACGCCCCTGGAAGATCTTCGGCGATGGTCCGGTTGCCTCGGCGCCTCCCAGCGGACGCGGCGCCAGGTTCAATGAGGCGGGCCGCAAGGACCTCACTGCCGAGGAAGTGCGCTTCACTACCAAGGGCGGCACGCTGTACGCGTTCGTGATGGGTTGGCCGGAGAAGCAGGCCGTGATCAAGCCTTTGGCCACCGCCAGCAGCGTGGCGCAAATGAAGGTCGGCAATGTCGAGTTACTCGGCTTCAAAGGCAAAGTAAGGTGGAACCAGGACGAACATGGTCTCACCGTTCAGTTACCGGACCAGAAGCCCTGCGATCACGCGATTGCGCTGAAGATCGTATAGGGGCTGGCGAAAAGGCCCTTACTCCAGGTTCTGCGGCTGTCTGCACAGCCTCGGGCCCACCACTATGGCCGCCGCCATTGCGAGTTTGTGATCCTTATCCCAGGGGGACCCGACGGCCCTCCGCAACTCGAGGAAGTGCGCGTCGAGGTCCTCCACCCGCAAGGCCTGACGCGCCGCACCCAATACGCTCTTGGCGTCGTACCAGTGGACCCGCCAACCCCGTGCCTCGGCCGCGGAGGCCAGGGCCTTCCGGTACATCACCCAGTCGGCAACGTTCGGCGCAAGGTAGTCCTTGATTCGCCCGGCAACCGTGGGCGGAGGCAGGAGTTTCCTCAGATTTTGAGGCCGTCCCAAGCAAGCAGCAGTTCCAGTTGTAGATTCGGACGCGGCTCTTCCGGTGGGCCTGGGCTGGTTTGGGCGAGGACGCTCTTGATTCCATCGGCCAGCGCGTAGAATCGGAACGGCGGAATGCCGAAGAAGCGTTGGGAGATGATCAGCAGTTTCTCGCAGAGGATGCGGAGTTTCATCTTCTGCCCCAGGAAGGTCGCCGCGAAATACGCCGCCGCCGTCACCAGCACGACTAAGTTCTTCAGCCGCTGATACTTCATGACACGGATGTCCTCCAGGTTGTAGCTCTGCTTGACGAAGCGAAAAGTCTCCTCAATTTTCCATCGCGTGAGATAGATTCGCGCGATCCACCAGAGCGATTGTGAGTCCCGCGCTCCGTCCAGCGCGTTCGTGAGCAGGAGCATGGGCTCCTCTCCGAACCCAGCGACAACTACCAGGCATAACTGCTCCGGGCGTCCGACCAGACGAATTCGCTCGACGCCGTAGCGCAGGTCGTAGGTCTTCTCTTGCCCGTCCTCGATCTTGACGACCCGCGCCTGGTGGCGCAGCCGGCACCGCGCGCCCACCTCGGCCACGCTGCGGCTGACATTCCTCCGGTCGATGACGAAGCGTCTCCCCGTGGAGCGGATGACGAAGCGCTCGTGCCTGTCCAGCAAGGGTTCCAGCAGTTTCTTTCGATCGCCGCCGCGATCCACCGTCCAGATGCCACGGCCTTGCGTGTGTGTTCGGACCAAGTCGACGCCGGCTAACACCTCGGCATTCTCGCTGACGAACTCCTTGGCATCGGCCGAGTACAGCTTCTGATAGAGGGGCACGATCTCACTGCCGTTCACTTCGGCCCCGGTGACGTCGCACAACCAATAACCCGCATGCACTTCTCCCGTGCTGCCGTCGTGCACCGGAGCCAGATACTCCATCTTCCTGGCGTACTCTTTGCGGATGTCACTCAGGTCCAGACACAGCACGGTGTTGGCGTCCACTCGCCGGCTCGCCATCCTGGCTAACTGCGAAGTCAGTTCGGTTTCCAACTCCGCTGACTTTAAGTTGCGCGACAGACGGTCCTCGGTCTTGATGAGCGGGATGTCTTCCTTCAAACTGCGCGCGATGTTACTCAGCTTCACATCCTGGCTGGCCTGGATGCCGAATAACATCTGATTGACAAACTTCTCGAGCGGCCTGCTCAGTCCGGCGCACAATTCCGAGGAGAACTTCGTCAGTTGCGCTTTCAGTCGTGCTCGCAGTTTGCTATCTTGCATTCGGGGGCGGCTCCGTGGTGCGTTGAGTTCTTCGCAAAACCCTTCTACCACGGATTTCGCCCCCAGCCACTTCACATCTCGGGCAACCTGTTGATCTGAAATCGCTTAGCCGAAATCGCACGCAAAATCTGAGGAAAGTCCTGTGGGCGGAGGCTGTTGACATCCGCGATCGGCGACACCGAGGATACGCGGCGCCGCCATGGTGACCGCGTTTCAGGCAAGCGCCGCGTGCTTCTCCGCCGACACGCGCACGCGTTCAACCAACTCGACGGCCTCGCCGAGCGGGAGCCGTTGGCCTTCGCTGTGATGGGAAAGAGCCGGCAGGCCTTCGCCGACGAGTTCCACCCGGCGGCGGTCGAGGAGCGTCCCGTCGCGCGCCACCGTTACCAGCACAGCCCAACCGCCGTGATCCGAGACCCCGATGATGCCGCCGTTCTTCGAGATGATGTCCCCTCCCACCTGAATTTAGTCCCGTCACGGCCGGGTGCCGGAGCCGGCCTCAAGTCCTTGCCGGGCCTCCAGCATACTCGTTGAGACACCCAGAGCCTTCTCCCCTCCCTCCAGGGCCGCTGCGCCTCATTTACCAGTGAAAATACCATTTCAAGGCGGCCGGCGGCGTGATCGGGAGTCCGTACGTGACGGGTTCGGTGGGGCCGATGGTCTTGACTCTGCGCTGGTAAAGGGCCCGGCCGCAGCTCAAAGAATCCACGTTGACGGCTTGTCGCCCGCCGTTGGGGCCGAGGCGCGGCGGGTCTCTCTCGAGACCCGCCGATGCACCAACTTCAGAACGTGAATCTAAGCCACGCCTGAAGGGTTCGCGCATTCTGGAAACCGTTCGCTTGGCCGAAACCACTATTGCTCGGTTTCAGACGCGAGGAAAGCAGGTTGCCGTTGGCGTCGAACGGAGAATTCACGATTGTAGGGTCGGTCGTGCTCGCCACTTGCAGGGTCGTGTTCCGCCCAGTGATGTGGGACTGGTTAAGCGCGTTGAAAGCATCCAGCCGGAAGGAAAGCCGGCGGGACTCGCCGAAACGGAACTCGCGCTGTAAAGCGAGATCGATCTGTTGGTAGAAGCAGCCGCGCAAGTAATCGACGCCGGACTCGAGGCCGACGCTGCCCACCTGCGGCGGTGCAAAGGCGGAGGTGTTGAACTGCTTGTAGATGTCGCTGCTGCACCCCGAACCGGGATCGCCCTTAACGGTGACGCGCCCGCCGTAGTCCGGCGAGCCGGTGATGTTCTGATTGCCGGCGCCGTTCTGGAAGGATACACTGATCGGGGTCGTGCCATAATTCCCGGTGCCTTGGCCGCCAGTGCTGGGGGAATTGGCGGCCCAAATACCGGAGAGCTGCCAATCTCGGGTCACGGCGTGGAGCACTTGTTGTCCGGCCCCCGAGCCGAGGTTATTCACCGACGGTATAGACCACACGAGATCGCCCTTGAGCGTATGCCGGGTGGGAATGTAGTCTTGCAACAGCTTGTTGGCCTGGTCCTGGTCGGAACGATAGGACCAAATGCCGTTAGCGTCGTGTTGAATACGGCCCCCGGCATCGGCCATGCGGTGGAGCAAGATCGTGTCATTGACATCGAACTGCAGACCGTGGCTAAAGCGGCGGCTCAGCGCAATCTGCAGACTGTGCGAGGTGATGAAGCCGCGGGGAACCATCATGGTGATACTGCCGTAGCCGCGGTAAGCGCGCATCATATTTTGGGTCACGGCCGCTCCACCAGGAAGCGCGCTGGTGACCGTCGGGTCCTGGTTACCCGCCAAGAACGCCGCGCCCATATCGATGGTGTTGACGTTTAGCTGTTCGACGACGTTGTAGCTGTGGTTGCCGGTATAGGAGACGTCGAGCATCGTGTTCTGGGGCAGCATGTACTGCGCGCCGCCGCTCCAGCTCCAGGAGCTGGGAAGCCCGCTATGGAGTTGATAAATATTGAGATTGGGAGCGCTCGAGGTAGTGAGCCCACCCATCGTCTGGAACTGGGAGTAGTACAGCGTCTCACTCAGTTCGTTGGGCGGGTTCGAGATCAGGCTGAAAACAGTGTTGCCGGAGGGACGGTCGAAAGTGAGTCCGGCGCCGCCACGTAGAATGAGTTTCTGTCTGCCGTTGACATCGTAGGCAACTCCGAAACGGGGCCCTGGGCGGAGCGTCGGCCAGTAGTAGGTGCCGGCCGGTACGGGGCTCGTTCCCGAGGGGTAGATGCCGTTGAGGGTATTCCCCGAATTAGGCACCAGCGTGCCGATCGCCACGGCCGTATTGGGCCCCAGCAACTGGCCCGTGATCGGGTTCTTCGCCTGGCGGTTCGAGCCGCTGCAGGGCGCAGTCGTGGCGCAGCCCGGCAGATAGAAGAGCGGCGCACTGGACAGGCTCCATTTGTCGGGCAGCCAGTTCACACCCTGCCCTAATTCATCGTGTTGCGGACGTTGGTTGACAAGGCGCACGCCGAAGTCCAGAGTGAGTCTGGAATTTACACGCCAGTTGTCCTGGATGTAACCTTCGATATTGTAGTAGACGTAATTCCCCTCGACATACTTGTTCAACTGGTTGTACGAATCGAAGACGCCTACCGCTGCGTTGGCGAATCCGAAGCCGGTGTCCAGCGAGTTATTGGTGTCATTGGCAAAGCTGATGGAACCCTGCCACGTCCCGGCCAGTGTCTGCTGCGCTTTATAGCTATGCGTCAAGTAGGCGCCCGCCTTGAGGGTGTGGCCGCCTTTCACTTTCGTGACGCTGACGTTAAAGTCGTTGTTCTGGTTGGTATTCAGCCAGCCTGGGAAGGGGAAGTTCGGGGGCCCGTTGGCGACACGGCCTCCCCAGGAGTTGATGGTCGGAACAAGGTTCATTTTCGTCCCATCCCAGATGGGCGGCTTCATTGTCTGCATCGCCTGGTAAGCGTAGTAGCCGGTGTTCAGTGTGCCGGAATTGGGAAAGAGTTGGGGCAGGGCTGTCAGTCCGGCTCCCGACAGGCTGGCGATTTTGTCCATGGGTAGGGAACTGGTGCAGAACCCCGGCGCGACGCCATTGGTCGGCCCAAAGCAGCCTGCCAGATCGTTTCGTGTGCGGCCAACGGTAGCCTCCACGAAGGTCGTCGCATTGATGCCGTAGGTAGCCGTGCTGGCCCACATATAGAACCATTTCTTGTAAACCTGAGTATCGTTAAAGCCGGGAAGGGTGCCTTGTTGCAGAGTGGCGGGCTGCTCCCACAGGGTTAACTTGCCCGAGATTCTCAGCTTTTGGAAGGGCTGATAGTCGATTTTGGCGATCGGTTCCTGCGACATGATACTTTGCGGCGCCAACGTCCCCGTGTAGTTGTAGGAGAGGTTGGTTGCCGCGAGGTTCGGCATGGGGTAGAGACTCAGGATCTTCAACCCTAAGCCGTACAGGCGATTGGCGGGGATCTTTCCAACGACACCGCCGTCCGCAAAGCAGCCGGACGTGTTGGAAGCCGAACACGGGCTGCTGGAAAGCGGATCCTTGATGTAGGGGTACAAGTTGCCGTTATTGTCGGTCGATTGCGAAAAATCGCCGGTGCGCTCCGCCGCGGTCGGAAAACGGTAGTTCACAACGCTGCCGCCCGTCACCGTCATGGTCCGGGGGTCGAACTCGTCGCTGAAAAAGAAGAACAGCTTATTGTTGTGGCCCGGCTTCCCGACGGGTCCCCCGACTGTAAAGCCCAGATCCTTTTGCCTCAGGTATGCCTTGGGGTTGGCGTTGAGGATGTCAAGCTTGTTCCTGGCATTCCACCCCGACTGGCGCATGATCATGAAACCAGTGCCATGAAAGTGGTTCGTGCCGCTCTTGGTCACGGCACTCATCTGCACGCCGCTGTTGCGGCCATACTCGGCCTGGTAGTTCGATACCATGACCTTAATCTCCTCGATCGCTTCCGTATTCACCGCAATGGCGAGCGCATTGTTGCCGGAATCCATGGTGGACACGCCGTCCATCATGATGTTCGCGTTGCCGCCCGAATAGGAGGACGAGTCTCCGACGCGGGTTGGCTGTGACGCGGTGCCGCCCACTCCCGGAATTACGGCGATCAGGTTAGTGAAAGTCCGGGTCAAAAGCGGTATATTCTGGACTTCGGTTGGCGTGATCGTGGCCGACCGCTCCGCGCTCTGCGTTTGCAACATCGTTGACTCCGCGGTCACGGTGACGGTTTCAGTGGCTGCTCCGATCTCGATCGTGAGCGGGCCGAGGCCAACGCGGTCGCCCGGGCTCACTGCAATGCCCGTCCGCTGGAGGGGCTTGAAGCCCTTTTGAGCGATCTCCAATGTGTAGGTGTCGGGCGGCACGTTGGGAACAACGAAATCGCCGCCGGTCAAGGAGGCGACACTGGGGAGCCGAATGCCTCGAGTTTCACTGACGAGGCTAATAGTAGCGCCTACTACCGACGCCGCTTGCGGGTCCTGGACCCTCCCGAAAACGGTCCCCATAGTCAATTGCGCGGACGATCGAGGAATCGACATCCCGAGCACAAGCGCCATGGCTAGCATCGCCAAGCCAGTGCGCTGCCCATTAACGATAGACCGAACGATGGAAGTACAACCCATTTCTCGTTACCTCCCACTTTGCGAAACTACTCACTAGGCCAGTTAGCGAGAATCCCCGAATTGCCATCCTGGCAGGGAGCGATTATACATCCAGTTGGTGAGCTTTGATCCACTTTTCTTTCGATGTGAGTCGCATCCTGTCTCTGGAAGCTGCCGTGGCCCTCGCAGGGGTGAGTTGCCGCTCTGTCTGGAAGGCTCAAAAACGGAGAAGCTGTTTCTTTTCAGTGTGTTTCACTGGCGCCTCTCCGGCCCCTACGCTGCGGCTGCCCTGGGTTCGCCGTGACTCCGCCTCGGTCCGCCGCACGCAACCGCGTTCCACACCCACGGCGGCACCGCGGCACAAAACGGAATTGGAGGGCCAAAAAACCACTGCGGACCCGCAGCCCGGTCCACGCGGTGGCGCTTTACACGGGCCGGATGCCTCGGCGGTACTCTATCACTATGCTTCGGCTTGTCATGGCTCTCGGCCTCTGCTGCGCGGCGCTGCCGGCTCAGGAGGCCACGCACACCTGGCAGATCGAGGAAATCACATTCCGGTCCGCGGGCACTTACACCAACCCTTACACCGATGTCGAGTGTTGGGTGGAGTTGAAAGGCCCCGGCTTCGCCAAGCGCGTTTACGGCTTCTGGGACGGCGGGGATGTCTTTCGCGTGCGCGTGGTTGCGACCTCGCCCGGCCAGTGGACTTGGAGCAGCGGTTCCAACCAGCCCGCCGACGCGGGTCTGAACCGCAAGTCCGGCAGCTTCACAGCGCGCGATTGGACCGAGGCGGAGAAGGCAACTAATCCCAACCGGCGCGGGTTCCTGCGCTCCACGCCAAACGGCCACGCATTGCAGTATGCCGACGGCACGCCGTTCTTCCTGTTGGGCGATACGTGGTTGGGAGCGGCTACATGGCGGCTTCCCTTAACCGGCGCGCCGGTGGACCCAAGTTACGAGCCCGGCCCCGGGGTGACGTTCGAAGCCGCCCTCGCCTACCGCCAGCGCCAGGGCTTCAACTCCGTCAGCATGATTGCGGCCTTTCCCACCTGGGCTTCCGATCAGTACGCCAGTACCTACGCCGACCGCAATGGCACTTACCTGCGCAACGCCTGGGAGGCCTTCGGTTTGCTGGTCGATGGGAAATCGCCCACGGCCAAAGCTATGCACGACGAGCAGGGCTACCGCTCCTTCGAGGTCCTTCCTAATCGCGACGGGCTGGCCGACTTCGACCGCATCGTGCCACACTACTTCCAAAGCCTCGACCGCAAAATGCAATATCTGAATGACCAGGGCTTCGTGCCGATGCTCGAAACCATCCGCCGCGACGTCGCCCCGGCATGGAAGGCGTACTTCAACTTCAACGAGTCCTTCTCGCGGTTCGTGCAGTACATGGCCGCCCGCTACGGCGCTTACAACTTCATCTTCAGCAAGGTCCACTTCGATATCTACCTGAAGGACTACGCCATCACGGGCGCCGAGTTCAACCAGGCGCTAAACTATCACTTCAAGAAGTACGGGCCGATGCCGTTCGGGCAGCCCGTGACTGCGCTGATTGACCACTCGACCGCCGTAACCTTCGGACATGCCGGCGAAGCGCCGTGGATCACCATGCATGCCACCGGCAACAAGCCGCGAGACCACGGAATCTACCCCGCCATCGAGGCGCTGTTCCGCCTCTCGCCGCCGTATCCAGCTATCGATCTGGAGCCTTACTACACCGGTTGGATGCATCCCAACAACGTGGTGGCGGGCGAGCGCCCGCAGCCCGATTCTGCCCGGGATAACTACTTCGCTCGCGCGCAGATGTATGGGTGCGTGTTGTCGGGCGGGTTGGCGGGCCACGTCCATGGGACCGCGGCGTACGATGTCACGGTCGATACCGAACCCTCCGGCGCCCGGCCTTACTTCTGGCAGGCTCTGCGCTACAAATCCGCGGGATACATGAAGCCGCTCGCCCGGTTCGTGATGTCCGAAGGCGCGAAGTACCGCTACCTGGAGCTGGCTTCCGGCAGCCTGACCCCCAGAAAGGCGGACTCGAGCAGCGATGCCGGCCTGGATGGCTGGAGCTTCATGATGCGCACCGCCGCCAGGGATTTCGCCCTGCTGTACTTCGAGCATCAGGCGCACCGGGCGCGCGCCGCCGGCTGGAAGCCGAACGCGCAGTACAGCTTCACATGGTTCGACACGCAGACCGGCGAGTGGCAGGCTGGCGTCAAGCTGCGCGCCGATGCCAACGGGGAGATTCAGCTCCCGCCCTTTCCAGGTGGGTTAGACGTCGCCGATACCGATTGGGCCGCCAAGATCACCTCTCGGGAAGGAACGAACTGACGCGCAATGTTACGGTTCGCCTGACGGTGCGGGGCGCTAGCATCGGGATATTTCTAAGGTAACCTTGGTGTTCCGGACTTGGAACCGTTCAACAAGGGGGGAAAGGGATGATTGGGCAATCCGCGCGGATTGCCGCCAGAGCACTTTGGAGGTCGCCACGGTTCGCACTTAGCGCGACCGCCACGCTGGCAATCGGAAGTTCGTTCACTCTTGTGCTCTTCGCCGTGACGGAAGCCGCGGTGCTACGGCCCCTGCCCTTCGACCGGCCCGAAACCTTGGTCGTCCTGGATAGCACGAAGGTGGGGAACCGGGCGATCAACGGCCTTTCGGCAGCGGATTGCCGCGACATCCTGGAGACCACGAATGCCTTCAGTGAGATCGGTGTCATAGGGGCGTTGGAACTTGTGGTGTCGTCCCCCGATGGCGCACAGCGTTTCCAGGCGGGCGAGCTATCGGAACACGTAATTCCCATGCTTGGCGCGCGGTTACACCTCGGGAGTGGTATTCCCGCTGGAGAGAACCGCGGTTCGGCGGTTCTGTCGTATGGTTACTGGTTGAGCCAGTATGGCGGCGATCCCGCGGCCATCGGCAAGACCATACGGTACGGCGCGAACCGGACGGCGACCATTGTCGGCGTCCTGAAACCGGGCTTCAACCTGTTCCCACTCCTACCAAAAGTCGAGCCCCTCTTCTACCTGGGACTTCCTTCGACTGGCGATGCAGGCATTCGCGGGAACCAGATGTGGACCGGAATCGGACGCCTGCGTGCACCGGTGACCGCCGCCCAGGCACGGCAGCAGCTCAACGCCTTCAGCGCCAGGGCACAAGCCCTGTTTCCCAGGGCGTATGGAAAGGTCATGTTTCGTTCCCGCCCTCTGGATGACGTAGTCAGTGGCCCGTGGCGCCGGGCGTTTTTCTTTCTGGACTGTGTCGTTTTTCTGGTCATGGCGGTTTCCGGCGCCAACGCCGCCATCTTGTTCCTGATCCGTGCACACTCCCGGCGGCACGAGGCGGCGGCGCGGCTTGCGCTCGGCGCCAGCCCGCGGGACATCGTGGTGCACCTGTTCGCCGAATCGGCGATCATCTCGTTTCTTGGAATTCTGGTTGGCATCGCGCTGGCTTACGTACTAACCAGGGTCGTGACGTCGGGCGCGCTGGCGCCGCTACATATCCCGCGCATCGCGGAAACCAGGATTGGCGCTCCGGCCGTGATATACGCGATCGGCCTTGCGGCGGCGGTTTCCGCAATTTGCGCCGCCGCATCCGCATGGCTCCTCTCCGGATTGTACCTGCGTCCGCTGATGAGCGGCGGAGCCGGCCGGCGTTCCTTTACGGGTGCGGGCGCTGAAAACTTCGTCCTGTTCGAGGTTTTCCTCTTCATGTTGCTTCTCGTGGTGGGGAGCGCGTTTTTCGCGAGCTATTTGAAGCTAACGGAGACGCATCTGGGCTACGATCCGCACGATGCTTTGGCGATGAGAATCACGCTTCCAAACAACCTGCCGCGGCAGGAGCAAGGGGACGTTCTTAGCGGGATTCTCGCCCGTGCCCCAGGGGTCTACTCAGCGAGAAGGGCGAGCGCCGTGTATCCGCTCCCGTGTCTCCCTATCTGGGACCAGCCCTTTGACGTCGTGAAGGGCGCGCCGGGCATAACAGGGACGCGCGTTTCCGCACGCGTGGAGAATGTCGATTCGGCCTACTTCGATACCATGAGAATTCCGATCTTGAGGGGTCGGAAATTCGACATGGCAACTGCATTCGGCGACCAGGAGGCGGCGATTGTTAGCGAGGCCATGGCTAGCCGCTGGCTTGGTGGATACGGCATCGGGAGTGTATTGGGCCGACCCAATGTCGGGCCAGGGTGGACGTTCGAGGTGGTAGGAGTTGCCGCCAACACGCGGCAAGACCTTGATTCCGCCCAACCCGATTCGACCATTTACATCAATCGCCCGTCGAACTGGATGTACTTGGTCCTGCGTGGTGCGACGTCGCCGGAAGCCCAGTCCGTTGTGGGCGCCGTGAGAGCCGCCGGCAAGGACATCGCGGTGGACCAGGTTGGCATGTTGGACACCCTAGTAGGTGCTCCTGCCACTGCGTTACGGGTGGAAGTGGCCACCCTCGCAATGTTAGGGATGAGTATCCTGGCGGTGCTATGTACCGGGCTGAACTCCACGGTGAGCCTGGCACTCCATAGCGGATGGCAGGCATTCGCCATCAGGGCAGCGGTCGGCGCCACCCCCATGCAGTTGTTCCGGGCGGTGATTCAGCCGTTTTTGCGAATTGCCATAGGAGGCATCTTCTCCGGCAGCGTCGTTGGTTTCGTGCTTGTGGCTTTGCTTCGGGGCCACATCCCGGAGATCGATGGCGCACGAGTCAGTTCGGTGATCCTGAGTGCCTCGCTGACCTTCGCAGTTACTCTCGGCACCGCGTCGCTGGCTGCGCGCAAGATCTTCTCGCTCGATCCTGCCGCGGCGCTCAGGACGGTGTGAAGTCACGCGCCGTTAGCTTCGATGCGCCGGGCTTCCCGGAGGAGGGGTGCGGGCCGGAACCCAACTGCCGCGGCCTAATCTACGATCGCCTGCATCACGGCGTCTTCGAAATCGCGCTGCACTTGCACAACCTGCTCCTGGATCATGATGATCGTGACCATCTGTTCTTTCGGTTGGATCCACATCTGGGTGCCGTAGACCCCGTCCCATCCGAAGCCGCCCTTCGCCACGCGCAGGCTGGATGCCACCGGATCTTCGACGATCTGCATCAGGAAACCGAATCCCATGCCGCGCGCCGGGCGGCCGAGCTTCCCATTGAACATGTCGACCACCTGGTTCGACGCCATCAGCTCGACGGTTCTAGGGCCGAGGAGACGCTTGCCGTTCAGTACTCCGCCGTTCAATAACTGTCGGCGGCGGCGAAAAAGAGTACCAGTTCAGCGGTTGAGTGGGAGCCAGGTGTGGGGTTACGCACTGGCCTCCGATAGGCGCAGAAATGGGGAAGCTGGCGGCTTCCTCTCTCAGGCGGGGTTTTCCTCGCTTTTGGCCAGGGGGGTGCGATAAGTCTTGCCTTTGACCTTGAGGATGATCGCTCTTTCGACCAGGCGGTCGAGGAGCGCCATCGCCAGCGGGCCATCGACCAGATACTCTCCCCATTTGTCGAAGTCCACGTTGGTCACCAGCGCGGTAGAGCGCTTCTGGTTGCGTGACGCGATGATCTTGTAGAGCAGGTGGGCCGCCTGCGCGCACTCGGTCCGTTCGATGCGGTCAAACCCGAATTCGTCAACAATCAAAAAATCTGGGCGCGTGTAGTAGCGCAGACGCGCGGGAAGAGTTTTGTCGGCGAGTGAAGCCGTCAGGTCGGCGAGCAACTCGGCGGATGTGCGATACAGAACGCGGTAGCCTTGGACGCAGACCTTCTGCCCCAGGGCCTGAATGATGTGACTCTTTCCGATCCCGCTCCAGCCGACTATGATCAGGTTGTTGCAGCGTCGGATGAAATCGCCGGTGGCCAGTTCCTCAATCTGCACGCGGTCGAACGCTTTGGGATTGAACTGCCAGTTGAACCCCTCCAAGGTCTTGCTGTCCGCAAAGCGAGCTTCCCGGATTCGCCGCGCGACGGCGCGTTCGCGGCGCGCGTCGGCCTGCGCCCCCAGCAGCAGATCGAGGAAGTGCAGATGAGAGAGGTTCTCTTTCTCCGCCCTGGACAGCACCTCGTCCAGCGATGCGCCTTCCAGCGGAATCCCCAGCGTCGCGCAGTGACTCAAACACCGGTCACGCAGAGGGGTCGTCGTCTTCGTCGCTTTCATCGTGGGTCACCGTTTCTTCCAGCAGCGCCTGATACTCCGCCGGGGAGCGAGTGGCTACGGGAGACTGCCGGAGGATCTCATCGAGTTGGTCCTGCGCCTCGGCCTGCAATGATTCCCACCCGGATCGGGGGCGTGCCTGCGCCGCCAGGATCCGCTCCACCGCGGACCAGGAGAAAGCGCGGTAACGGACGGCGCGCTGGAGTGCGCGCATCAGGTCCTCGCGTTGGTATATGGCAAGCAGGCCCAGCACGCGCCCGGCTTCATCTTTACCACGGCGCCTGGTGCGGACCAATGCGTCGAGGAACAGGACTCCCTCCGCTCCGAACTCCGCGAACCGCTGTTTCAGTAACTCGTATTTCTGATGGTGATCGCGTCCGGGAGAATGCTCGGGAAAGCTGCGCTTCTCTCCGCTGATTCCGGAAGGGTACAACTCATGGCGGGCGATCTCCTTGACGTCGGGGCCGTAGACGATCAGTTCTTTCTCAGTGATGCGTATCGGCAGCAGTTCACCAATGCGCTGCCACGGCACGGAGTAGAAGTTCTGCAGGTACGCCACATGACCTTCCGGGTTCACCGTGCGGTAGAAGACTTGGGCGGTATCGTAGGCGCGCGCCGGCAGACTCAGCAGGTGCGGTTTCTCTTCCTGGTAGAGATCGATGGGCCGGCGCTTGGTTTCCCGGTGTAAGTGCACGTCGGCGATCTCGGCGAGCCAGAGTGCCGCGGTCTCATTGAGGTGCTCCAGCGAAGTGAAGGTGCGGCCGTTGAGCAGGTTGGACTCCAGGTAGGCAAATGGCCGTTCGATTTTACCTTTCGTCTGCGGCCGATGGGGGCGGCATGCCCAGGGCTGATAACCGTAGTGCGTGGCGAAAGACAGGAACCGGGTGTTGTAAATCGGCTGATCGCCATCATAGCCAGTCACCACTACTTTCGGTTCCTCTCCGAAAAGTGTAATTGAGGTCGAAGCTCCGCGGATGCATGAAGTTGCAGGTGGGGCGTGGTGAAATGAGCACCTCTGGCCGATCTCGTTGTTGTGTTCTTCAGGCCCAACAACGAAGGGATCGGATTCAAGGTGCTCATCCAGACATTTATCAGAAAGCAACTGCGATTGAAAGTCCATACTGTGACTAAGGTGGTGGAACGAGAAGGCGCGATGGTGATTTACCTCGACCATCTCGGCCATCGTCTGTTGCGTTGTGGAGTGTGCCGTCATCGATGTCGGCAAGTGCACAGCGTGCGGCCAGAACGGGAATGGCGCGATCTGTCGATGCGGACTCTTCCCTTGAAACTGCGCTACCGCCCGCGTCGCGTGGAGTGTCCCCGGTGCGGGGTTCGGGTGGAGGACTTCCCGTGGGCCGAACCGTGGGCGCGCGTGACCATGGCGCTGTCCAACGCCGTGGCCGTGCTGGCGCGCGAGTTGAGTTGGCAGGGCACGGCGCGCCACTACGGGCTGAACTGGAAGAGCGTGGCCACGATAGTGAAGCGCGCCGTGGCTTACGGCCTGCGCCACCGGAAGCGCCCACCAGTCCACGTGATTGGCATCGACGAAGTGAGTCGCCGGAAGGGTCAGGTTTATCTCACGGTGGTCTACGATCTGGAACGGCGGGTTCTGCTGTGGGTCGGCGACGACCGGATCGAAGAGACGGTGAGGCCGTTTTTCACCCAGGAAATGGGCCCTCGGCGCTGCCGGACACTGCGGGTGGTGTGCATGGATATGTGGGCGACATACGCCAAGCTGGTACGGGAACACGCGCCCAACGCGCAGATCCTGTTCGATCGGTTTCACATCGTCAAGCATCTCAATGAGGCGGTGGATGCGGTCCGCCGCGAACAGTGGCGGCGGCTCACGGCCAAGCAGCGGGTGCCCTTCAAGGGGACGCGCTGGCTGCTCTTGAAGAACCCCTGGAACCTCAAAGATAGCCAACAGGAGCGCCTCTCTACGCTGGTCCGCTGGAACACGCCGCTGGTCCGCGCCTGGTATCTGAAGGAAGCCTTCCAATTGTTTTGGACCTACAAGCAGCCATGGAGGGCCGAGCAGCATCTGAGCAAGTGGATTCGCTCGGCGATGCGATCGAAACTGGAGCCGTTCAAGAACTTCGCGCGGATGCTGCGAACCCATCTCGACGGCATTCTCCCCTGGACCACGATCCGGCTGTCGAACGGAGCCGTCGAAGGTATGAACAACAAGATCAAGTCAATCAGTCATCGTTCGTTCGGATTCCGAACGGCTGAGAACTTCATCGCGGCCATCTACCATTGCTGCGCGCGTCTCCCTCTGCCGGTCGTGCGCTAATTACACTTTTCGGAGAGGAACCCTACTTTCATGTTGTCGTACAGACAGGTGGCGCACAGACCATCGAAGTATTCGAAGGCCCGCACGTGTTCCCGGATGGTGGTAGCAAAGTCCTGTTTCTCCACAAACCGCACGTACTGGCGGCGGGAGTAAGCCAGAATGTAGCTGAAGGCATGTACCCGGCGACTCCCTTCGGCGGTGAAAGAGATATCGTACGGCGAATAATCCATCTGGCCCTGCACTCCTGGACCGGTTTCGAATCGCTGCACGGGCAGTTTCGGGGCATGCGGCCGGAGCACCCGCAGTCGCTCCCGCACGATCGTGTAGTGACCTTGGAAACCCAGCCGGCACAACTCCTCATGCAAGCGGACCGCCGTGATGTTCGGGTAGCGCTCCAGCAGTTGTGCAATGTGATCGGCGAATGGGTCCAGCACGCTCGGCCGTCGTGGGCGTTCCACTTCCACCGGTTCTGCTCTTTGCTTTTCGTGCCCCACCAGCACGCTGGCCACGCTCTTGCGTGCGACTCCCAGCAGTTTTGCGATGCGGCGCTGCGAAGCACCGCCGTAGTGCAGGCGGATGATCTCGTTGCGCGTCGATTCTTTCATGCACGCTCCAGCTCGCCGACGAAATCCCGGCTCAAGGCAGCCACCGATCCGGCATCCCGCGCCAGCCTTTGGAACCGGGGCAACAAGATCACGCGATCCTGCGGTGTCAGCCCGGTGCGCCCCTGGTGCGCCAGCCACACTTCCATGCGCCCCAGCACATCCAGCAGCAGTCCGACGCGCTTCCATACCTGGTTTCCGGCTTCGCTCAGCCGCGGATCGCGCACCGCGGGGAGGACACCCTTTGCCTGCGAGAGCGCTTCGCGAGGATGCGCGAGGAGATACTCCTGCTGCCGACGTTCAGAACATCGCAGCCACAGATCCACCACGCCGCCCAATTCCGCGCTCGACAGCGCCTCGCGCCGGATCGCCTCCAGCACTTCGGTCTGGTTGCCCTGCGGCAACCGTACGATCTGCCGCGCGGCAGTGGGCGTCAACAAGCCCACGCGCAGTTCATCTTTCGCCTTCGGTCCCAACCGCTCAATCAGCGCCAGCCGCCGGCACACCCAGCTCTTGTGGCGTCCCAACAGTTCCGCCACCTCCACCTGGCTCAAGCCGTCTTCCCGCACCAGCGCCTGTATGATCCAGGCTTCTTCCAGTTCCCGCGTGCGTCCCCCGGCGCGATTCAGCCCGTAGATGGCCGCCTTCGCCTGACGCTCATCGGCCTCCATGAGCCGCGCCGACAGACGCGGGATCTGTGCCAGTCCGCGTACCGCGCCCAAGCGTTTGAAACCGTCGATCAGTTCGTAGCGGTCTTGGCGCCGGCACACGACGACTGGCGACAACTGCCCATAGCGCTCCAGCGACCGCGCCATGGCGCGTTCCGCTTCCGGCACGTGTAAGCGATAGCGTCCGTAGTGTTCGCCGATCTCCTCCCACTTCAGATCGAGCAGATTGTTGTCGGCCCAGCGCAGCACTCGCGTCCCCTTCCTTGCGGGACAGGTTGAATGTAACCTGAATTATGCACAGCTCCGGTGTTCCGAGCGCCGGTTTCGCTCGGCTGATGCCGCCCGTAGTTGAGTGAGTCAGTTCGGTTTTTGCTGTTGCATCGCCCTCCTGAGAGTCCGTTCTCGCCAAACCCCGCGCCGAAGTCTCTTACTTCGTTGCGCTTGTCGGCCGCGCATAATTTTCTATGCACACCAGCCGAAGGGCCTGCGGGGGCGTGCAATCAGCGCAATGCCGGCAGCATGACCGGCGCGTAGCCTGCTCCGCGCGGCGCGATCTTTCGCAGGCGGTCCATCAGTCGCTCGAACACGCCCTTCTCCTCGTAGTGATCGCTGTAGCTCACCCCGGTGCGCCCGGCGTGGCGCCAGATCTTGGCGGCCACGAACAGGAAGCGCAGTCGCGCGGTCGCCAGCGTCGTGTGTTGTAGCGCCGTGGCGTCGGCCTGCGGTTCGCGGTTGAACAGCATCAGCCAGCAGTTCAGGTTGTAGGCCAGCATCGCCAACTGGAAATGATTCCCGTTCACATCGAAGCGGCCTGAGGGGTGCGCCGCCAGTCCGGCATCGTTGTTCGCCTCCTTGATCAGGTTTTCCGCGCCGCCGCGCTGGTTGTAAAACCAGACCACGAAGTAGATGGGATCGCCGAAGTCGGTCACGAAGACCCGGTACTTGTACTGGCTGGTCTCGAACAACTGGTACTGCTCGGTCTTCTCCGCCTCGACCTCCTCACGCGTTTTTTCATAGCGCAGAGCCACGAACCGGTATTTCTTCTTCCACCCGTCCGGCTGATAGCTGAATTCACACTCCCACCTGGCATCCGTCTTCTTCGACGGCTTCCACTCGGCTTGGCGTAGCAACTCGACCAGTCGCGACGTCTTGCGTGCTGAGATCCGCGTGGTAGGCGTCCAGCAGCTTACGCATCGCCACCGCGTCCAGGACCGGCGTTTGTTGAGGGGTCAGTTCCGCCGGGATACGAACGGGCCTTTGCGTCGGAAGGTAAGGAAGAAAGTCGGGTCGCGGACCCAATCGCGGCACCATATCGCCAGACCACAGCAGAATCGGATCCTCGTAGGTGACCGCCAGCGCGTACCGATACGACAAGACCGCCGAAGCGATACCAAGGGGCGCGGAACTATGCGTAACCGACTCCTCAACGGGCGCCGTCCTGGGACGAGGGATCGGCCAATCGGGAGGGGGCGGTACGGACTTCCCGAAGGTCATCTGGGCCGCCGCAGGCCCAATTGCCGCCAGGATCACCGCGCCGGCCAAAAGAGGCGCGCAGAAACCGTAGAACCATCGACGAGACACCTTACTCTCCAATTGCCTGCCATCGGCCGCGCAAGTGCTGGCATAGCCTGTGCAACCGTTTCACAGCATAACATCAGCCAACGCGCAGCGGCTGGGTTGGGTTCTGGCGCAACAACAGCAAGCGCTACGGGAGCTGACCTTGCGGCTAATGCCGGCGCGCAGTCGCGACATCGCCTCTCAGCACCTCGAGCCGGGTTTGCAGGATGTCGATCTCTTTCCGGAGCACGTCTCTCAGCGGAATCGCCGTTCTGGAATTCGCCGCCTGCAGGAGATGAAGATGGACGGGTAGCCAGCCGTTATTGGCTGCCCCAGCCCGGGCGTCGTGCTCGGCCAACGTGACTCCCGGCGTGGCACTCTCGTGGATCGCTTCCGCTTTCAACTGTTTACTCAGAAGTGCGAGAGTCATGTCCCCATCGACGCTAGCTGCCTCCAGCTTGGCAATCACTAGTGGTCTGCGGCGTAAGTAGTAACCAATAACGACATCGCCGCGTCTCTATAATCAGGAGACGAGCGCATGCGTGTCGCACCCCGTGTTGAACTGTCCGAAGACCAGGAGCGAGCCCTACAACAGTGGGCGCGGGGCAGGTCTTTGCCTGCCCGCCAGGTCGAACGCGCTCGCGTCGTCCTATTGGCAGCGGCCGGAAAGCAGGATCTGGAGATCGCCGCCGCGATCGGCATCAGCAATCAGAAAGCGGCCCGCTGGAGGAAGCGGTTCCTGAAGATGGGCTTGGCTGGTTTGGAGAAGGATGCACCGCGACCTGGCCGTCCACCAACTATCACGCCGGCCAAAGTGCAGGAGCTGGTCCGGAAGACCACGCAGGAGAAACCCGCCAATGCAACGCATTGGAGCACCCGCACGATGGCGGAAGCCGCGGGTCTCAGTGAGAAGAGCGTGCGCCGCATCTGGCACAAACATGGCTTGAAGCCGCACCTGTCGCGCACCTTCAAAGTCAGTAACGATCCGGAGTTCGCCGAGAAACTGGAGGCCATCATTGGGCTTTATCTCGACCCGCCTGAGCACGCCATCGTGCTGTGCGCCGACGAGAAGAGCCAGATCCAAGCGCTGGACCGCACGCAGCCTGGGCTGCCGCTGAAGAAGGGGCGCTGCGGAACGATGACCCACGACTACAAACGCAACGGAACCGCCACTCTGTTCGCGGCCATGAGCACCTTGGATGGCTCCGTCATCAGCATGTGCGACGACCGGCATCGTCATCAGGAGTGGCTGAAGTTCCTGCGGGTGATCGACGACCTGACGCCGCCCGGAAAACAACTGCACCTGATCGCCGACAACTACGCCACGCACAAGCATCCGAAGGTGCAGCGGTGGCTGGCCCGCCATCCCCGCTTTCACATGCACTTCACCCCGACCAGTAGTTCGTGGCTCAACATGGTCGAGCGCTTCTTCCGCGATCTCACCGAGCAGCGGCTCCGCCGCGGGATCTTCCACGATGTCGAGGAATTGGTGATGGCCATCGGCGATTACATTGACAAGCACAACGACAAGCCCAAACCATTCGTTTGGACAGCCAAGGCAGCCGACATCCTGGAGAAGGTCAAGCGCGCCCGCGCCGTGCTGGATAATAGTTAATCTGCTCGCCGCAGACCACTAGTTTGAGAGTCTCCTCCAGATACCTTCTCCGCTGAGTTAGCCTTCCGACCCACTCCGCGTCCCCCCAGGCCGTTCCGTTGTCGAATAGAGCGGCTAGAATTCGGGGCGGCTCCGGCGAAGCCAGCGCGGCACCGACCACCACCGAGGACCCCGGCGGAATCGGCTTGTCGTCCGGTGGTGGGACGGCGGCATCGTAGTAGTGATACCCGGAGGCTAAACGTTTCCCCGCGGCGGGTCCGTCCGAACCGAATAGGTCCTGACCTATCACGAAAGCCACCACGGTTGCCTTCGAGTTGTTCGTGACCGTCACCGCTCCGCCAGACCAAGCGATTGTGAACGGTTCGGGGGATTGGCCGTAAGCCCCGGCGGTGGCGATAAGCGCCAGCGCGACTATCGGACCTAGTGCGCCTGCGCGGCCTAGCGAGCCGGCCGCTCTCTGCCAAGCGATTCCAAGCGGGCGGCCACTGTCTCTTCGGATTCCGTGAAGTATCACTTAGGCGATTCCTCCTGCAGATCGAGCACCACCGGCGCCGCGCTTCCTAAGTCTCTCTATTGCTTGCGGCGTGGAAATGGCCGGCCCAGCGGCGGGCACGTAACGCAGCGGTCGTAGCTGAGTGTCTTTCGCTCAGGCGTTCCATCCGGGCCCGTCACCGTCGCCACAAGCGCCTCAGTCCAAAGCCAGCAGAGGCTCTTCGCCGGTTCGGGGTGTGGATTGCAGTGCAGGCGCCAGGTGAGGGTCGTAGCCGACTTGTCCAGGAACGAAAGAAGAGCCTCGCGTCCGCTCACGCCGGAGACCCCCCATGGGAATGAATAGGGAAGCTTCACCGCCTCATCGCCCGAGTAGGCGCGGATCAGCGTCATTTTCGTCGGCACCACGCCATTGGCGGCGTAGAGTAGATCCGCCGTCATGCTGCCACTAGCATCGAGCTTGAATCCGGACGCGCGTGTCACGGCCTCGCCTATTGCCTGAAGGTGGTCCGATGGCGTCCTCACCTCCCGCGGTACTGTGATGATCGCGTCGAGCACCGTCGTGGCTCGAACAAGCTGACCCCGCTCGTCGCGGACCGACTCCGGCACGAGGTGGAATCCGTAGCTCGACTCCAGAATCCTGTAACGCGGCCCGTCCGGATTGGCACGATAGTATGCGTCGAGCAGCTTGACTAGGCTCGCGCTGGACAATTTGGGCGTGATGCCCGGCGACAACTCCTCCGGCACCACAAAGGCTTGCTCCACCTTGCGGTACGACATGGCTCGCTCCGGGTGGGTTCCCGTCAATGCCATGGCGTCGCGCCGGAGCAGTATCGGGTCCTCACAAGTGACCGCGACTGCGTACCTGCCTCCGACGACATCTGCCGCCAGGCACAGACCCGCTGCGCTCTCACCCGCCGTGGGCTGCGAGCACAGTTGGCTGGCGCTTGCGATGAAGGCTAGGGCGAGCGCACAAACATCCGTCAGTCGATGGTTCCGCTTCATTGCTCCGGTCCTTTCACTATCTATTTCACCACCATACTTGCATGTTGACTGTCGCGTTGCCCCTTGTGGCGGAGACTACCTCCGCCGTCAGCCCGAACATCATAGCGTTCTCCGTGTACGGGTAGTAGGGATTGTCGGTATCGAAGTCGCAGTCCATGTACATGGTTTGGACTGAGGTGGCGCCGCAGCTCAACAAGGAATAATCGGCTAGCTTAAGTAGGTAATATCTGATCCAGGCTGCGTTCTCAAGGAACCCATCCGAGGAGTCGTACTGACCCTGTGCGAGAAGTTGCCAGTTGCTCGGATTGCCAGGGATCAGGGGCGGGCCATTACCGTCAATGCTTCTGCAACTACTGTCGTCGTCCGCCGACAGTTCCTCGTAAACGTTCCGGTAGGCGAAGTCGCTCCCATTTGGCGTTACATACGGATAGAACGCTACTGCAACGGGCATCCCATACGGTTCGGTCTGGCTCCACTGGTATGCCTGTTGTGGGACCTGACCCGGAGGAGTACCGGTGCTGTCTTCGCCCGTAGGATAATCGCAACTATGGGGGGCAGAGGAGCAACTGGCCGTCAACTTGGCCATCGGCAACGGACTCACGGTTTCTAGCGCACCTCCCGGCCCTGCGGACGGCCCCCGGTGCTTCGACCCCAGGGTTGGCGTCGCCATGTACCGCCTCACCAGGCTATCGAGGTACGCGAATTCCGCCGGACCCATCGCCGCTGCCAAACTGTCCACCGCCGCACCAACCCTCTCCATGATACGCTCCGTGCTGCCGGGCACGCGCGCGCCGCCCGGAGACCCGCCACGCTCGTCCACCAACCCTTCGGAGTTCAGCCCTTTCAGGCACTCCAAGGCGGCATCCCGCAACTGGGCGCCGCGGACCGGGCTGAGGCCCATCCGCCACTGGTGATAGTTGCGCAGCTTGGATGGAGTCACGCCCTTGGCTTCCTCGGCGTCGGCCCGAGCTTCGAAGTCGGCGATCTCGCGGAACAGGCGCAGGTACATGGAACTCCGCGTCATGGCTCCCCGCACTTGGCTCCGTGCCGGCTGCTCCTGGGCAAACGCGCCAAAGACTGCGGCAGCCACTATCATCACGCGTCCCACGGCTCTTGTATCGTTGTTCATTCTCTCCTCCACTCCTTTCTCCGCCCTCAATGCCCGCTACCCGCCCCCTGGACCGCGGTTAGCCGCGTACCGAGGGCTTGGATCTCGTGGTTCAGCACGGAACTCAAGGGAGGAGGCACGCCGGCAAGGTTCACCGTCTGGAGATTCCTCAGAACGGTGCCCCGGACGCTGGCGATGCAGGCCTTCTGGTCCCTATCCGCCGCGGCATGCTGCTCGTTCGCCATGGCCGACTGGAACTGGGCGATCAGCGCTTCCCGCGTGGTGGCGGCGTTGGCGGACGCCGCGTTCAGCTCCGCCAGGGAGACGCTCAGGCTTTGCTGCATATAGGTTCTGCGGTTAGAGATACGCTGCAGCCAGCCGCTGTCGCCCCAGGACGTGCCGTTCGAGAACACCACCGCCTGGATCTTGGGCGCGGCCTGCGAAAGGTTCTCGGGAGGGGCAAACGGAAGCGTCACGCTCTGGCCGGGCGGTATTGCCTTGGCCGAGAGAGGCTCGGTGGCGCCGTCGTAAAATCTCTCCGCGGTCCCGCTCGAGGCATGCAAGCCCGCCGGGAGTTGCAGAGAATACGTAAGCGCGAATGCCGTAATGGTGGCCGTGCCGGTGTTGGCCGCCAGCCATTTAGGATGCGTGGCCGCGCCCGCGCCGGTCCCGGCCGGGACTGCCTGGGCGCTACTACCCTGTACGACGGTTAGCGCCACTGGGGCGGAAGCCTGTCCGTAGGCGCATACGAGACATGCGAGGAAAGCCGTTGTAAAGCCCAGAGTACGCATGGCGATTCTCCCGGTTAGCGTGTGGTATATCCCCTGATGACCGCATCTTCAGAGCCCCAGTACTCCCACCAGAACGACTCGGCAGTGCCTCCGCTACAACAGGATTCAGTACAGCCTGAACTGGAGACGGTCGGAGCATAGGTGTCCCAATGCAAACCAAGGGACCAGTTGTTCCCATCCGAGCAGTCCAGGCAGTCGAAAGAGAAAGTGTAGTAGCCCGACCTGGGAGCACCAGCCGGTTGGCTTTGGCAGTTGCAGTCCGTATAGGCAGGCGGGAGCAGCCCTGGGATTGCCATCACGGAGCCGGTGTCGACACAATATCCTGCGTCCGGGGCCCAATAGGCGTGACCCACGCGCCGAGCTCCCAGTAATCCGTGTAACTGCTGCCGTCGGTGCTGGATCCAAGGTTGCGTGAGTCGTCGGTCGCCGACGGCTGGGCGGATGCGGGCGTTCCGGCGCAGGCAACGAGCAAGCCGATAAGGGCCAACGGCGCCAACGCCCTGCGCAACGGCTTCGACGCTCTTGCCGCGAGTTCAATGAGACACATGTTCTCTCGACCTCCATTCCCGATTCAGACCAGGGTTAGGCCAAAATGCAAGCAGAATCTGGCGAATGCTAGCGATCCAAAGCGATTCAGGTGAGCCGGATGTTAGTGTCCGCTCCCGGCTTCGAGTAACATAGCATGAGTCCCGTAAGTGACCAAGTATATCTCGTAGGTTCTTTCATCGGAAGTGTTAGCGACGATACGGTTGTTAACTGAGGTTAGTTGCCTATCGATCCCGGCATTGCTGTTCTCCTTAGGCGGGTGATCGGGAGAATTCCGGAGTTCCAGCAGCTCCCCGCGATACTTGTACCGTGAACATCAGATGGCGTTCCTTTGCCACGGGCCGCTCGCTGACGCTCGCGGTTCCGGGGGCAGGTCACACGGAACCGCGAGCGTTAGCGAGCGGCCCGGCAAACGCACCAACTCTTGCAGCCCAAGACCCTTGTTTCGGAAAATGGCACGACGGCGACGGCGAAGTCCTGGCTCTACCAGGGTGGAGGCTCCGGAAGAGATCCCCGGCCCGCAAACCGCATCAAGCGCTACGATATAGTGTTCCCTTCGGAGACCCTTATGATTCGACCTCGTCCAAACCTTGCTCTCGCTTTCCTGCTTTCCGCCGCCGCTCTTGCGCAGCGTGGGACGCCGCCGCCCCAGCAACTCGCTTTTGCGCCCTATCACGCCAGCGGCATTTACGATATCGGTGAAACTGTCGGCTGGACTGTCACGCCCGGCCCCGTCACGCCGACGTACCTCTACAAATGGATTATCCGGCGGAATAACGCCGTGGTTTTGAAGGAAGGCAAGCTGGATCTTTCTTCGGGCAAGGACAAGATCGAAATTGCCGGTGACCAGCCGGAAATGATCTACGTCGCCATCCAGGCGTACGCCAACCTCGACGGCGAAGTTCCCGCGCCGGCTCCCGCCGCCGAAACTGCCCAGGGTGGCAGGGGCCGCGGCCCGGCATCGCCCTTCGTGGGAGGCAATGCCGGCCGCAATAGCGGATTCTACGCCGTGGGTGCCGCCGTGGCGCCAACTAAGATCGGGCTCTCGACGCCGCGTCCTGACGACTTCGACGCCTTCTGGGATGGCAAACTCGCCGCCCAGGCGAAGATCCCACTGAACCCTGTCGTGACGCCGGTGCAGACCGACGTGGAAGGCGTCGAGATGAGCATGTTCCAGCTCGATGCGCTGGGATCGAAGGCGCACGGCTACGTGGCCAAGCCCGCCAAAGAAGGCAAGTTCCCCGCGCTCATCCAATTGCAGTACGCGGGCGTGTACGCATTGAACGCCCGCGCCGATGCGCAGCGCGCCGCCAAGGGCTGGCTGATGCTCAACGTGGATTCGCACGATAAGCTCCCCTCCGAACCTTCCGGCGGCGTCCCGAGTGGCTATCAAGCCGTCGGCAATAACGACCGCGAGAAATCGTACTTTCTGAATATGTACCTGCGCGATTCTCGGGCGTTGGACTACTTACTGACGCGGCCCGATTGGGATGGTAAGACGATCGTGTTGACGGGCGGAAGCATGGGCGGCCAACAGAGCATCGTGCTCGCCGGATTGCGGCCCGAGAAGATTACCGCGGTCCTGGTTTGCGTCCCGGCGGGAGCGGATAGCAATGGCGACCTGCATGGCCGCAAGGCTGGCTATCCCAATTGGCCTTCCGATAAGCCGGACGTGATGGCAACGGCGCTCTACTTCGACACCGTCAATTTCGCGTCGCGCATTAAGGCACCAGTGATGGCGGGGTTCGGCTTCATCGACACGATTGCGCCGCCCGCGGGCGATTGGACCATGCTGAACCAGATCCCCGGACCCAAAGAGCCGTTACCTATGATCGAATCGGAACACGATAATCTGACGCCCATGATGGGACGGGCTTGCCCGGCGCGCACGAGCGAGTTACTCGATCAGATTATAGCGGGCGGGGAGTTCAAACCGAACGGCATCCGGCAGTAAGCCGGAGCCTGGGATTGCCAGGCTCCGTGCCTGCCCGCCGTTACTTGAAGATACGCTGACTGAAGAGGTACAGGTTGTTATCCCACTCGGTGGTGTCGTGGGCATTCCCGTCCACGTGCCAGATGTGCGGGACGCCGTTCTCCTTGAGATAGAGGTGCACGGCCTGGCTGATGCGGATCAGGCCGTCTTTGTTCCCACAGCCCAGCCAGACCAGCTTCAACTTCTTGGGAACCGAGGGATCGGGCACAAGCAGGGAGGGAGGCTGCCGGGTGTCCGGAGCCGAGGAGAACCCGCCGACCCAGGCAAACGTCTCGGGGTGAACCAGGCCGATGTTCAAGGTCTGGCCGCCACCCATCGAAAGACCGGCCAAGGCGCGGCGATCGCGGTCGGAATACACGGAGTAGTGAGAATCGATGTAGGGGATGATGTCCTTGAGTAAGTCGTTTTCGAAAGGCGTCAGCCAGGCGTCCATGTTCATTCCGCCGCGTCCGCCGCGTCCGGCACCGGCGCCCATTCCACCCGGGGCCCCCGCTGGCGGGGCTCCTGCTGGCGGGGCAGCGGCTCCGGGAGCCGGCGGGGCTTGAGGTCCACGGGCTCCCGCGCCTGGCCCGCGGCCCGAAGCCGCGAGGTCGGCCACCGTGCGGGACGAATTGCCGTCGGGGAAGACCAAAACCATCGGCTGAATCTTGCCCTCGGCAAGCAGATTGTCGATGACGTTATTGGCGTGGCACGCTTCCGTCCATTCGGTGTCGGTGCCGCCGATGCCATGCAGCAGATAGAGCACCGGGTACTTGCGGCTCTCCGAGTAACCGGGCGGCGTGTAGACGCGCATGCGGCGGCGCGTTCCGAGCGTTTTGGAGTCGTACTCGATGGGCGTCAGCACGCCGTGAGGGACGTCTTCACGCTTGGCGTTGAACCCGGCTGGAGGATCGGGAAATGCGGGCTTGTCATCCGGGCCCAACTCAATGGGCCCGCCGAACCCGCCTCTGCCGCCGGCGCCTCTGCCGGCGGCCTGCGGTGCGACTGCGCCAGGCGCAGCGGGATTCTGGGCAGCCGCGGGTGTAGTGGGGGCTGCTTGCGTCACGGTAGCCTTGGCGTCACTTGGTGGCCTGTCTGCTTGAGCCAGACAGGTTCCAACAGCCAAGATGGCCGTCAATAGTACAAAGAAAGTTGTTCGTTTCATAAGTGGTAGTTTCCTCATCTATCGCAACCCCCGTTTGGCGAAAGGGTCTTACCGGAACAGCAGCGGAGCGAACGTATACAGGCTTCTTCTCCACGTCTGCCATTCGTGCGCGGTGCCGGGGGAGACATAAACGTAGACGTTGTTGATGCCGGCGGCAGCGAGTTGCTCCTGGTGTTTCTTCAGAGCGTCGGGGAACTCTACCGAACCGCAACTCATGAAGAGGACCTTGACCTTCTTATTGAACTCCGCGGGGTCGGCCATGGCCCCGTTGTAGATGGTCTTGAGGTCGAGTGGCGCCGGCGCGGCAGCGGGTGAAGCCGCCGGAGCGGCGCCTGGGGCGCCACCGCGGCCACGGCCTCCGGTCGCGGCGCCGCCACTGAAGAAGCCGATGTGGGAGAACTTATCCAGGTTGGCCATGGTGACGGCAGCGGTTTGCATGCCGCCCATCGAAAGGCCCGCCATCGCGCGGTGCTCCCTGTCGGCCAGTGTACGGAAGTGGCTGTCGATAAACGGAATCAACTCATTGACCATGAACAGCCCGTAAGCGCCACCACCAGGACCGCCAATCCCGAACCCGCCGGGTCCGCGGCCAGCGCCAGGGCCGGCAGGGGCCCCAGGTGCGGCGGGAGCCGGGGGTGCGGCAGGAGCGGGGCCACCTGCGGGAGCGCCGGGACCACGGCCGGGCCCGCCCGGGCCACCCACTGCGCTGGTTTCCATGACCACGATCATGGGCTTCACTTTCCCCGCCGCGAGCAGGTTGTCCAGGATCAAGTTGGTATGGCCCATTTCGATCCACACCCGCTCATCTTCGCCACCGCCGTGTTGCAGATAGAATACGGGGTACCGGGTCTTCAGGTCGGCATCGTATCCGGGCGGCGTGTAGACGAAGATGTGGCGCCAGGAATTGGTCGTCTTGGCGAAGTAGTTTTTGATCAGAACGTTGCCGTGCGGCACATCCTTGATGGCATAAAAGTCCACGCCCGGCTCGGGGATTTCAAAGCCGTTGCACATGTGACCGTAACCGATGAACGCGTTGGTGCCGGGGTCCAGCACGATCGCGCCATCCACGATCATCCAATAGTTGTGATAGCCGGGGGCCTGCGGTGCGCTGGTGTAAGTCCACACGCCATCGTCGCCTTTGACCATGTCAAACGGAACGTTGACGATGGAGACCTGAACTTTCTGCGCGTTGGGCGCTTTGAACTGGAAGGTCACCCGCGAGTCGGCCTCAATCCGCGGGAACTGAACGCCCGGGAAGTTTAGTGGTGAAGGATGCGCCGGAACGGCGGGCGCGTCGGCAGGGGCCACCGGAGCGGGTGCCAATTCCTGCCTTGCGGCGGGCTTCGAGTCTTTCGAAGCCTTCTTGGTCTGAGCGAAACAGATTCCGCCAGCCAGAACGGCGGTGGACAACGCGATCATCAGTACTCGTCTCATTGCTGCAATCTCCCTGGATCGTTTTAGCACGTTTCACGGAACTAATCCGGTCCCGCGTGGAACGGCTGCATGCGGCGTCCAGGCGGCTTTTGCCTTGGGATGTAACCGCTGCCACCGGGAAAGCGCCGATTGATGTTCATGGCGCGATCTCTTGGCGTCCGTTTTCGGCAATCTCATTAGATGAAAAGGAGTTCTTAATGAAGACCGCAGTTCTGACGCTCGTAATTCTGCCTGTGTTGACGGGCGTCCTGGCATTGGCGCAGCCGCCGGCGCAGACCCCCGAGGCGCAGGCCGCGCGGCAGGCGCAGCAGGCGGAGCAAACGCGGCAAGCGCTTGCAGCCGCGCAAATCCCGCCGGTGGAAGATTTCAAGCCCTCGGCGCTCAACCAGCAGGGCAAACAGTATCCCGAGGTCAACTCGGAACGGCGAGTCCGCGCGCGCGTCGTCGCGCCCCAGGCCCAGAGCGTCCTGCTCGATCTGGGCGGCGTAAGATACCCCCTGACGAAGGGCGCGGACGGCGCCTGGATCGGCGTTTCGGCGCCTCAGGACGAAGGCTTCCACTACTACCAGATCAATGTCGATGGCGCCCAGGTTCCGGACCCCGGCAGCCTGTATTTCTACGGCGCCAGCCGCTGGGGGAGCGGGCTGGAAGTTCCGGCAAACGACCAGGACTTCTATGCGCTGAAGGACGTGCCTCATGGCCACTTGCAGCAGGTCCTCTACCCGTCCAAGACCGCTAACAATGCGGTTCTGCGCTGCTTCGTCTACACCCCTCCGGGGTATGAGAAGGACAAGTCCAAGCGGTTTCCGGTGTTGTATTTGCAGCACGGCGCCGGGGAAGATGAAACCGGTTGGGGCGGTCAGGGGCACGCTGGCCTGATCATGGACAACCTAATCGCGGCCGGCAAAGCCAAGCCCTTCATTATCGTGATCGCCAGTAGCTCGGTCCCCGGAGCCGCCGGCGGACGTGGGCGTGGAGCGGCTCCCGGAGCCCCGCCGGCAGCGGCACCTGGCGCCCCACCAGCAGCTCCCCCCGCTCCAACACCCACGGCTGCGCCTGCTGGCCAGCCCGGAGCGGCGGTTCCCCCAATCCCCGGCCGCGGCGGACCCGGCGGATTCGGCGGCGGACGCGGCATGAACTTCGGCCCCTTCGAACACGTTCTCCTCGACGACCTGATTCCCTACATCGACGCCAACTTCCGCACCATTGCAGATCAGCCGCATCGGGCCATGGCCGGCCTCTCCATGGGCGGCATGCAGACCCGAACGATCACCTTGGCCCACCTCGATAAGTTCTCCCATATCGGCATCTTCAGCGGTGGCAGCATAGCCGCGGCGGATATCACCGATATGGCCGGCTTCAAGAAGAAGGTGAAGGTAGTGTTCGTCAGCTACGGAAGCCGCGAGAACGGTGCTGCCGGCAAGATCAACGTTGAAGCGTTGAAGAAAGCGGGCATCAATAGCGTATTCTACGAATCGCCGCTGACGGCTCACGAGTGGCTGTCCTGGCGGCGCAGCCTGTACCAATTCGCGCCGTTGCTGTTCCAAAAGTAGTCAAGATCGTGTTCGCAGTGCTACGGCGCGCACCCGAGAACCGGGGCGCGCCGTTTCGCCGTTGGGCGGAGCACAGGGAAGCCGGTTGGGCCGGTACAACACCACTGGCGGGGAAAAGTTCCAAAATATCTTCGCGACGTGATATATTCAGGACAATTCCATCTGAGAATGGAAGGCTGCGATAGGACCCCTCACGGGGAACGGGGACAGCTCGTAAATGTGTGGAATTGCGGGGTTTACGCATAGTAACAGGGGCGCCAGCCGAGGCATGGCGCAGCGCTTGACGGAAGTGCTTTGTCATCGGGGACCGGATCAGCAGGGGGTTTTCGAGGGCAGTGAGGCGACGCTGTGTGCGGTGCGGCTCAAGATCATCGATCTGGGCGGCGGCGATCAACCCATCGTCAGCGATGACGGGGACACGGCAATCGTGTTCAACGGGGAGATCTACAACCACAGGGAAATCCGCGCCGAGTTGGAAGGGCTGGGGCACCGGTTCCGGTCGAACTGCGACACGGAAACGGTGTTGCGGGCCTTCTTGGCTTGGGACACGGCGTGTTTCGCGCGGCTGCGGGGCATGTTCGCGGTGGCGCTGTGGACGGAATCGCGCCGGCGGCTGGTGCTGGCACGGGACCGGATGGGAATCAAGCCGCTGTACTATTGCCGACGGGGCGGGGAACTGTACTTCGGAAGCGAACTGAAGGCCATTCTGGAGCACCCGGACGTGCCGAGAAGGCTGGATCTGGGGGCGCTGGACGCGTACCTGTCGGTGAATTACGTTCCTGGGCCGCACACGCTGATCGAGGGGATTCGAAAACTGCCGCCGGGCTATTTCATGGATTGGCGAAGGGGCCGGACGTGGATGGAGCGGTGGTGGCAGGCGCCGGCGATGGGGACCACGCGGAGGTCGCTCGAAGACGCCAAGACCGAATTGGACGGGTTGCTTCGCGACTCGGTGCGGGAGCACCTGGTGGCGGACGTTCCGCTGGGTGTTTGGGCGTCCGGGGGACTGGACTCGTCGACGATTCTGCACTACGCGGCCCAGGAGAGCGGGACGCGGCTGAAGACGTTTTCGGTTTCGTTCGCGGGACGGAGTTTCGACGAGAGCCAGTACTTCCGGGAAGTGTCGCGGGTTTACGGAACGGACCACTACGAATTCGACTTGAACCCGGACGTGGAACTGCAGAGCGCGGTCGAGGACTTCGCCTTTTTTTCGGACGAGCCAAGCGCGGACGCCGGAGCGTTACCGGTGTGGTTCCTGTCGCGGATGAGCCGGCGGCATGTGACGGTGGCGCTTTCCGGGGAAGGGGCGGACGAACTGTTTGGCGGGTACCTGACGTATCAGGCGGACCGGCTGGCGGCCCCGTTCCGGAGGATCCCGGGCGGGTTGCAGCGGCTGATGCGCGGGGTGCTGGAGCGGTACGTTCCGGTATCGGACGAAAAGATCAGCCTGGAGTATAAGCTGAAGCGCTGGATGGAGGGCGTGCGCCTGGATGCGGACGAGGCGCACTTCTTCTGGAACGGCACGTTTTCGGCGGAGCAGCGGCGGCAGATCCGGCCGGGATCGAATGGGAGCGGGCTGCGGGCGCTGGTGGAGCGGCTGGGGCTGGAGACGGACAGCCGGCTGGAGCGGTATCTGCGGATCGACCAGAACTACTATCTGCCGGACGATATTCTGTACAAGACGGACCGGATGAGCATGGCTCACTCGCTGGAGGTGAGGCCGCCGTTTCTGGACCACAGGATTGTAGAGTTTGCCGCGTCGCTGGGGGCGAAGCACAAGATCCGCGGCTTCGAGCAGAAGCGGGTTCTGAGAGAGTTGATGCGCGGGAAACTGCCGGCGGGTGTGCTAAACCGGAAGAAGGCGGGGTTCGACATACCGGCGCATGACTGGTTCCGGGGAACGCTGCGGGAGATGCTGCTGGATACGCTTTCGGAAGACGCGATTGAAGCGACGGGGATTTTCGACGCGGCGGCAATTTACTCGCTGATACGCGATCATATGGAGAGGCGCATCAATGTCGGATATCACCTATGGGGCCTGTTGACGCTTTTCCTGTGGATCAAGAGATGGAAGGTGGAAGTGCATCCACCGGCGAAAAGCGACCGTTCTGGCGGGAGCCCGATTTTCGCTATCAGATAATCGTCGCACTGGTGGCGGCGGCAATATTCGTGGGCTGCATGGTGAGTCCACCGTCGTTGATGGACGACGTGGACTCGGTACAGGCGCAGATCGCGCGAAACATGCTGCAATCGGGCGACTGGGTGACGGCGCGGCTGGACGGAATTGCATACCTGGAGAAATCCCCGCTAAAGTACTGGATGATCGCGGTCTCGTACATGGTGTTCGGGGTGCACGATTGGTCGGCGCGCATCCCGATTGCTCTGGCGACGGTGCTGCTGTGCTGGGTGACGGCGCGGTTCGGGGCTTGGGCATTCGGGCGGCGCGCGGGGATGTACGCGGGGCTGGCACTGGCAACGTCGGTGGGGCTGTTCCTGTTCACGCGGATTCTGATTCCGGACGTGATCCTGACGCTGGCGATTACTGTGGCGCTATGGGGGCTGCTGCGGGCGCTGGACGAAGCGGAGAAACGGCCGGGGTTGTGGGCGATGGCGATGTGGGCGGCCATGGGGACGGGGCTGCTGCTGAAGGGGCTGATTGCGGCGCTGTTTCCAGTGGCGGCGGGGTTGCTGTACCTGGGGCTGACGCGGCGGTTGTGGGACGGCCGGACCTGGGCGCGGCTGCGGCCGGGGTGGGGAATCGCGCTGCTACTGCTGATTGCGGCGCCGTGGCACGTGGTGGCGACGCTGCGGAATCCGCCGTACTTTGACTTCACGATGCACAGCGAGCGGGGGAGCTATCGCGGGTTCTTCTGGTTCTACTTTTTCAACGAGCACATCCTGAGGTTTCTAAACCGGCGGTATCCGCGGGACTATAACACGGTGCCGCGGGCGCTGTTCTGGCTGTTCCACCTGCTGTGGCTGTTTCCATGGAGCGCGTATTTGCCGGCGGTATTCAAGCTGGAGTATTGCAAGGCGGACCGGGCATCGCGGACGCGGCTGATGGCGGCGTGCTGGACGGGGTTCATCCTGGTGTTCTTCACGTTTTCGACGACGCAGGAGTATTACTCGATGCCGTGCTACCCGGCGCTGGCGTTGCTGCTGGGGTCGGCGATAGCGGGCGGAGACAAGTTGCTGGGATGGGGGACGAAGGCTCTGGCGGTGGTGGCGACGGGGGCGGCGGCGGCGATTGGGGCGATTCTATGGATGATCCGTGGCATGGCGGCGCCGGGGGACATTTCGGTGGCGCTGACGCAACAGGCGCCGGATGCGTACACGCTGTCGCTGGGGCACATGGGAGACCTGACGCTGCGGGCGTTCGCGTACCTGCGGCTGCCCCTGGAGGTGGCGGGAATTGCGTTCCTGGTGGGGGCGGCGGGCGCGTGGCTGACGCGGGGCGGGAAGGCGCGAGTACCGGTAGCGGCGCTGGTGGCGATGATGGTGCTGTTCTACCACGCGGCACGGATGGCGCTGGTGGTGTTCGACCCGTATCTGGGGTCGCGGCCGCTGGCGGAAGCGCTGCTTAAGGCGCCGCCGGGGAGACTTATCGTGGACGACCAGTACTACACGTTCTCGTCGGTGTTCTTCTACACGAACAGGCGGGCGCTGCTGTTGAATGGGAGGGTTAATAACCTGGTGTACGGGTCGTATGCGCCGGACGCGCCGCAGGGCGTGTTTCTGGACGACCAAGAGTTCCGGAAGCGGTGGCAGGAGCCGGAACGATACTACTTAGTGGCGGAAGGTCCGCAACTGATGAGGTTACAGGGGTTAGTTGGCGCGGGCGGGTTGCACACGGTAGCTTCGAGCGGGGGGAAATTCCTGTTCACAAATTTTTAGGAACTATATTTCGTTTCTTTTCAAAGACATAGCTAAGTGACTTCGGCTCGATGGAACAGGCCGGGTGTTACTCTCAAATCGGGAAGAAGGTTGTACGGCTTCGCTGGGCGCGCGAAGCCGTTTTTGTTTTGGGGAGAACTCATGGGCAGAACGACACCGAGCAAAGCCGGCGGCAGTAACAGATCGGCGACGAAGACTTCGGACCCCATCGCAGCTTGCAAGAAGTGCAAGAGGTGGGCGGAAATCAAGCAGCGGATGAGGGTAGCGACGTTTATCGAGAAAACGGTTCAGAAGGTCGAGAGCAAGTTAGACAACGGGGAAATCAGTCCGACGGTGGCGGAGTACCTGAAACTGCTGCAATTGGAACAGGAGTGGGAGCAGCAGGAATCGGGAGCGGACGGGCCGAAGGAGATCAAGGTCACATGGGTCGGACCCGTTGCGACGTCGAACTCCGAGAAATAGCCTACGATCCCTTACCGTCGCAGAAGCGGTTTCACGAAGCGGGGGCGCGGTTCAAGGGGTTTTCGGGGCCGATCGGAAGCGGCAAGAGCCAGGCTCTGTGCCAGGAAGCAATCCGGCTGTGTTATCTGAATCCGGGGAGGATGGGTTTGCTGGGAGCGCCGACTTACCCGATGTTGCGGGATGCGACACAGGCGACGCTGCTGGAGATACTCGAATGCAACCGGATTCCGTACGACCACAACAAGGCGGAGAACTCGCTGATTTTGAAAGACACCTGGTCGCGGATCATCTTCCGGCCGGTGGACGATTTCGAGAGGTTGAGGGGCACGAACCTGGCATGGTTCGGATTAGACGAGCTGACATACACGCAGGAGCAGGCCTGGCTGCGGCTGGAAGGGCGGTTAAGGGACCCGAAGGCGGACCGGTTGTGCGGATTCGCGGTTTGGACGCCGAAGGGGTTCGACTGGGTTTACCGGAAGTTCGTAACTAACCAGAACGCTAATTACCAAGTAGTCCAGGCGGCGGCAAGAGAAAACCGGTACTTGCTGGACAAGATACCGGATTTTTACACGCGGTTGGAAGAGAGTTATGACCCGAAGTTCTACGCGCAGGAAGTTTTGGGCGAGTACCTGCATCTTTCGGGCGGGACGGTATACACGTCGTTCGAGGCGGCGGACCACGTTAAGGACCTGACGGTGGACACGAACCTGCCGCTGCGGTGGACGCTGGATTTCAACGTGGACCCGATGAGTTCGTTGATCGTGCAGACGGACGATACGAAGGTGAGGGTTCTGGACGAGATCGTGATCCGGAATGGAACGACGCAGGAAGCGTGCGAGGAATTTCTGAAGCGATATCCGAGACACGACGCGGGATTGATGGTCTATGGGGATGCGTCGGGATACCAGCAGCAGACCACCGGGTTCTCGGATTACCAGATGGTGAAGGACCACCTGCAGGCGAACTCGCCGATCCAGACGAAGTATAAGGTGCCGAAGTCTAACCCGAGCGTGAAAGAGCGGATCAACCTGATGAACGCGAAGCTGCGGTCGGCGTCGGGCGAGATCTCGGTACTGGTGGACAGGAAATGCAAGGAACTGATCAAGGACTTTGAACAGGTGGCGTTCAAGGCGGACACGTTTCAGATCGACAAAGACCGGGACCGGCAGCGGACGCACTTGTCGGACGCGCTGGGGTACCTGATCTGGCAGGAGTGCAGACCGCTTCCCACGGTAGGGGAGCGACGGGGGCGATTGTTCTGATGATACAGACTATAAATCGGGAACATCCGGAGTACGTGGCGCGGAAGGCGACGTGGCGACGGTACCGGGACCTGTACGTTGGTGGAGACCAATTGCGGGAGCGCGGGTCGGAGTACCTGGTGCGGCGGCAGAAGGAACCGGGCGAGGTGTACCAGGAGCGTCTGATCCGGTTGTTTTACGAGAACTACATCGGCAGCATCATCGACTGGTACGCGGCGACGCTGATGCACCGCGAGCCGGTGGTGCAGATGGATCAGCCCGGAGCGCGGGCGACGGGGTTTTACAACACACTTTTCGCGGACTGCGACCTGAAAGGGACGCGGCTGAGCCAGTTCTTCCGGGAGCGGTTCACGGAGATGCTGGTCTGCGGGAGCAGCTACGTGGTGGTGGATTTTCCGCGGACGGCTGGGCGGGCTGCGAACCGGGCGGAGGAAGACGAAACGGGGCAATCGCGGGGATTCCTAGTGGAATACGGCGCGGACGAAGTAATCAACTGGAACCGCGATCCCAGAGGCGGGCTGGAGTGGGTGGTGATCCGGAGCTCCTGCCTACAGCAATCCAAGGTAACGGACGCGAAGTGGGAGAAGGAGACGCGGTGGGTTTACTACGACCGCGAGAATTTCCGGATCTACCGCAAGGCCGGCGAGCAAAGCCCGGTAGAACTGGTGGACGAGGGACGGCATTGCCTGGCTCCGTTCGGCCGGGTTCCGGTATTCGAGATGAGAGTGACCGAAGGACTGTGGCTGATGAACAAGGCCGCGCTGCTGCAACTGGAGCACTTCAACCAATCGAACGCGCTCTCGTGGGCGCTGACGATGGGGCTGTTCGCGATGCCCGTGGTCTACTCGGACAGCGAGTTCAAGCAGGTTGTGGGGGAGACGTACTATCTGCAACTGGGCCAGAACGACCGGTTCGGATGGGCGGAGCCGGATGGGAAAGTTTACCAGATTGCGGCGAACAACCTGGCGCAACTGAAGGACGAAATCTACCGAGTGTGCTACCTGATGAACCAGGCGGGGGACGCGAGCGGCGGTGCGGCGCACCAATCGGGGCTGAGCAAGCAACTGGACTTCGTGGCGACGGAAGAAGTGCTGCGGGCATACGGCGCCGTGGTGAAGGAAACCATGACCCAGGTATTGGGTGCCGTGGTGGCGGCGCGGCAGGACGAGGTGTCGATCGAGGTGACGGGACTGGACGATTTCGACATCGACGAATTTGGGACGGAACTGGGCGATGCAAAGAACCTCCTATCACTGGGGATCGGTAGCGCGACGCTGACGAAACAGGTATACAAGCGCCTGGCGCTGAAGTACCTGAGCGATGCGCGGCCGGAAGTGAAGAGCCGGGTGGTTGAGGAGATCGAACAGACGGACTACGGGAAGCCGGGCGGAAGTAACGATCCGGCGCTGCGGTAGGCAGCAGACAGACGCGGAGGTCGGCACGGGGCGGGCGAGCAAGTAGCCCGCCCCACTGATTTTGGGGAGGTTTATGGAAGGAATCGACATTCAGGCAATTGTGCGGCAGGCGATCCAGGAGTACGCGAGCAACGAGCAGGCGAAGAGCGAGCCGGCGTACAAGGCGGAACTACTCGAAGAGCGTAAGCGCCGGGAGCAGATGGAGCGGCGGCTCAACGAGATGGCGGAAGAGAACAAGCGCAGCCGGGTCAAAGCCGAAGAGGCAGAGCGGAGTTCGGCGGTGCGGGCGGAGTTGCAGCGGCTGGGAGTGGCCAAGATCGACCTGGCATTTCGGGCAGTGCAAGACGAAATCGTCCGTAGCGAAGACGGGCGACTGGTGGCACGAAGCGACGCGGGAGAGATGCCGGTGCGAGAGTATCTCTCGGCGTTCGTGAAAGAGAATCCGGAGTTTCTGCCAGCCCGGATTGCGGGAGGGACCGGGATGACGGGGAACCTCAAGGCGCCACAGGCCGGAAACGAGTCGGTAAATATCGATCGAATCCGTCCGGGCATGAGTGCGGAAGAGATGCAGCGGGTACGAGAGGAAATCGTGCGCGTGGCGTCGCAGACCCTTCGGGGAATGTAGAGAACAACCGGCTGAAGGCTGGTACAAGGACAGGAAGAAGGAGAAAGAATGGGAGCTATTACAACAACGAACGTCGCAAATGCGATCGTGAAGCTGGTGGCGGCGGAGGCTTTGCCGGTGCTGGTTGGAAACCTGGTGATGGGGAACCTGGTGAATCGGGACTACGAACCGGTGCTGGCGCAATCCGGCGACACGGTCAACGTGCCGATCCCGCCGCAGATGGTGGCGAACAACATCAACGACGCCTTGGGCGGGACTGTCACGCTGCAGAACCCCAGTCTGGGGAACGCGCAGATCGTACTGAACACGCACGCGGAAGCGACTTTCCAGCTTCCGGACGTGACGAAAGCGCTGGCGGTGCCGGACCTGCTGAAGATCTACCTGCAGCCGGCGGTGGCGGCGATTGCGCAGAAGATAGAGAGCGACCTGCTGAACTTGTATGCGGGTTTCACGGCCAACACAGTGGTCGGGACGGCGGGCACGGCGATCACGGAAGCGACGGTGGACTCGGCTGAAACGGCGCTGTTCCTGGCAAAGGTTCCGCCATCGGAACCGAAGTTCATCGTGGTGGACGCGGCTTCGTATTCAGCTTGGCGGCAGATTCCGCGATTCAGCGAGTACCAGACGGCGGGCGACGCCGGACTGCAAGCGTTGATCGACGGCAGCATCGGCAAGGTGAAGGACTTCTACGTTTTCCGTTCGCAATTCGTTCCGAAGACGACTTCGTCGGGCACGACCACCACGCACAACCTGGCGTTCACGAAGGACGCCATCGGCCTGGTGGTGCGGCGGCTGCCGCAACCTCTGCCTGGCACGGGCGCGATCGCCGAGTACGCCGAGATGGGCAACTTCGGCATGCGCGTGGTGATGAGCTACCAGCCGAACACGCTAGCTCAGCAGTTCACGGTGGACGTTCTGTACGGCTGCGGGATTCTGCGGAATTCGGCTGCGGTTCAGGTCAACACCTAGGTTGGATGAGCACCGAAGGCGGCTCCGTCCGGGGTGGGCGGAGCCGCGAGGCGGTTGACGGGGGACGGGCAGTGCGGGTCGACATCCGCCCCGAATGGCGGAAGGCGCAACCGAATCACGCGGGATGTTACTGGCTGTTTGGGAGAGTTGGTTGCCCCGCGGTGGCGAGCTTCGCTCGCCGGGCCGATTGACACTCGGCCGCAGGTTGACAACCTGCCCCACATAAGGCCCGGCGGAATGGACCGGCAGCGGCGGGGGAATCGCCGGGACGCGATGGACTGGCAAGGCAGGAAAAAAGAAGGCGGGAGGGTCGAATGGATTTGCAGGTTTACTACAAGAAGATTCGAGAGACGGCGGCGCAGTATCCGGACAAGGACCTGGTGGTTATCAGCCGCGCGACCGGGGACGGAGGGAAGGCGGGAGTGTATTCGGAAGTTCCCAAGCAGGTGGCCGCGGTGATGGTGGTGGAGGGTACGGCGGACGTGGCGGGGCAGGAAGAGGCCGAGGCATTCCGGCAGGCCCGGGCGGAGCAGAAGGTGAAAGTGGAGCGGGAACAGGCGGCCGCGAAAACGCAGTTGTCGGTGGTGACGACGGCGGACCTACAGCGGTTGCTGGGAACGCGGAACCAGGAATAATGACATGGCTCTGTTCACGGACGGAATTCCCTCGACGGTAGACGACTTGGCGGCGGTGGATTCGCAGCTCCTCAACGTGGCGCACGTGGAGGGGATCGATGTGACGCAGAAACTGAATCTGGCACAGATCGACCTGGGACTCGAACTTACCACGATGCTGATGGCGAACACGTACTACGGCCAGTCGTTCTGGGTGACGCCGAAACAGAACCTCGGATCGGTGGTGGTGACACCGGCATTGAAGCTCTGGCATACATACCGCACGCTGGAACTGGTGTACGGCGACGCGTACAACAGCCAGCTCAACGACCGCTACCAAGGAAAGCGAAACCAGTTTCACGGGATGGCCAAGCAGGCGTACGACAAGCTGAGAGAGACGGGACTCGGGATCGCCACGACGCCGCTTCCGGTGGCGGAGGCGCCGACCGTGGCGGCGGAGCAAGCGGGCGCGGGCGGGAACCTGTCGGACGGGACATACTTCGCGGCAGCAGCGTGGGTGGATGCGGCAGGAGAAGAGGGTCTGGCATCGGAACCGGTGGCGGTAATAACCGCGAGCAGCACGTTCGTGGTGGACGCGGGCGTGCCACCGAGCACGGCGACGGGGTGGAACGTCTACGCGGGAACGGATCCAAACGCCCTGACGTTGCAGAACGCGGCGGCGGTTGAGACGGGAGTGTCCTGGGTCCAGCCGGGCGTGCTCAGCACGACGGGACGGGGGCCGGGGACGGGGCAAGCATGGAATTACCTGCGGCCAGTGCCGCGGGTGATTCAGAGAGGCTGAAATGGCGGGAATCGGAAGCCAAGCGGCAGCGAAGGTGGTGCAACTGTTTTCGTCGTCAAGCGGAGTGAGCGCCAGCCTGGGAGGCGGGCAGGACAGCGGACAAGGGAACGGAACGGGAGCGGCGCCCATGGCGATCCGGGCGCAGAACGTGGCGGCGGATCTGGCGGAACTTGGGGAGACGGTGAAGTATCCGGCGGTTCTGGTGTACTGCGAAAAGCTGGTAAACAGCCTGACGGAGAAATTCCGGACGTTTTCCGGGACGGCGCAGATGACGGCGGAGGTGCGGAACTCGCACGACCGGCTGCAGGGATTGCAGGACGGTCTGGAGCAATGCACCGACGCATTGACGCAGGTTCTGGATGGGAACCGGGGAGACTGGGGTAACGGCATGTTCTACGCCGGGGGCTACCAGGTGGCATACGGCGCCGTGAAGCACGGCGGTAAGAACTATATCCAAGTGGCGAAGGTCACATTCGAGATTGGAGTGAGCATCAACTAGTATGGCCTACATATCTTCAAATGCGAACCGCTTCTACACGGCGCTGGAGAGCGCGTACGGGAGCGTGGGGACAATCACGGCGAGCAACCGGATCCCGGCAGTGAAACTGACGGTGAAGAACCAGCGGGAGGTGAGCAGCCGGAAGGACAAGACCGGGAGCCGGACTTTCCCGGGCTTGCCAGTGGGCGGGCGGCGGCACACGGCTTTCGAACTGCACACGTACATGACGAGCTGGCAGAAATCGAACGTCGCGGGTCCCGCATACGGCCCGTTATTTCAGGCGGCGTTGGGCGCCGTGCCACAGCAATTCGCGGGAGGTACGGTCGCCGCGTCCACAAGCCCGGGCCAACTGGCGTTCGCGGCGGCGCACGGACTGAGCGTGGGCCAGGGCGTATCGTCGGGCGGCGAGGTACGGTTCGTGGCGGCGGTGGTGGACACGCTCACGGTGCAACTGAACGTGCCATTCTCGGCTCCGCCGGCGACTGGAACGGTGCTGGGGGCTTCGGTCACGTACACGCCCACGACGGAACTGCCGAGCGCAAGCATATTCGACTACTGGGACCCTGCGACGGCGGTGCAGAGGCTGCTGAGCGGGGCGGCGATGGACCAGTTGGAGATGGTGGTGAACGGGGACTTCCACGAGTTTCACTTCAGCGGAATGGCGCAGGACGTGGTGGACAGCAGCAGCTACACGGGGCAGGTGGCGAACTCGCAGACCTTTCCGGTCGAGCCGGCGGTGCAGGCGTTCGACTACTCGATCGTGCCGGGCAACCTGGGGCAAGCGTGGCTGGGCAGCACGCCCACGCAGTTCTTCACAATCGCCAACGCCTCCCTGGTGCTGAAGAACAATCTGGATCTGCGGATGAAGGAGTTCGGATCGAACCTGGCGCGGAGCATCGCACCCGGACAGCGGACGGTAACGGCGTCATTCGATCTCTACAGCCAGGACGACACGGCTACGGCGGGCTTGTACCAAGCCGCGCGGCAGCAATCCCCGGTCAGCGTGATGTTCCAGTTGGGCGAGGTGGATGGCCAGGTAATGGGAGTGCTGCTCAACAGCATGATTCCAGAGGTGCCGGAATTCAACGACGGGAAGAACCGGCTGCAATGGCAGTTCCGGCCGTCGCGGGCGCAGGGCACGGTGAATAACGAAATCACGGTGGCGTTCGGATAGTCATGACCTACGAAAGCGTTCGCGAAGTGGAGTCGGCAATTACGCCGGGAGTCACGTATGTGGTGGCGCGGATGTCCTTCGTGCGGCGGTTGGAACTGATGCGGCGGGTTCGGGGGTTGGCGGCCAAGAAGGAATTCCTGGACGCGGGCGACGACGCCGGCGGGAAGATGGACGGAGCGCTGTTACAGGCGGAAATCGACCGGAGTTACGTCCTGTGGGGCTTGCGGGAGGTACGCGGGCTGACGGTGGACGGTGCGGCGGCGACCCCTGAACTGCTGGCGGAGGCCGGCCCGGAGAATCTGTTCCGGGAGGCTCTAGCAGCGGTGCGCGCGGAAACCGGACTGAGCGCGGCCGAACGAAAAAACTGATAGTCGCCTTCCATTTCCAATTCTCGAACCAGGCCGGTTGGAGGTGCGACGCGTGCAGGAAGTCCGGCCTGGAGAAGAAGCGGCGGTGCGCATGGCTCGGCGGGAGCAAGGAGCCGGAGGGGCCGCCGGTCTGGGCGAGGAACGACACGGTGCTGTACGAGTGTCCGAGAGCGCACATCACGGCGGAGAGTGAGTGCCTTGTGGAGGAGTACCTGACGCGGCGGCGGCTGGGCGGCTTGCAGTTCTCGGAACTGACGGCCAGGCAGGCGGAGGCCTTCCTGATTTTGGAGAAGGCACTACTGACGGAGATCAAGAATGGCCAACAAGACAGACGAGCGGCTACTCGATAGCTTCCGGGAGGCGTCGGGAGGCATGTGGGGCCGGGACGAAACGTCCGGAAGCGCGGGAACGCTGAAAGCTGAGCTGCCGGCGGAGGCGGCGCGGGAGACGGCCAGCGCAACGCCCGAGGAAACGCGAGGGACGGGGACGGACGCGTTGCCGGGCGGGGTAAGGCAGGACTCGGCGGACGCCGTATTGAACGCGCAATTGGCGGATCCGATGCCGGCGGCGGGCTCGATCGCAGAGGCGGCGCAGGGACAGTCGGCCAGCAGCTTGTATGGAGAGTCGGGGACTTCGGCGGGGTCGAGCGAGCACGGCAGCAGTAGCAGTGGCGCGGACTCGGGGAGCAGCACTGGGAGCGAAGCCGAATCGGCGGCGACGGATTTCCTGGCGGGCGGTGGGATTCTCTCGCTGATCGGTGGGCTAATCGGGCTGTTCGGCGGGGGATCGTCCGCGCCGCCGGCACTAGAGAAGTACGAGAAGCCCTCGCCGATCTCGTTTGAGAGCGCGGATACGGGAAGCGGGCTGAGCGCATCAGACTTCGATCAAATGGGCGCTCCAAGACCGTACAGCAGCGCCGGGGACGCACCGGCCGCAGCGGACGGCGGGGTGGCGAGCTCGAGCGTGGGAGGGGCAGGTGGCGGGACTTCGGGGAGCGGAGGGAACGCGGCGGCGCCTCAGATTTCGGTGACGGTGCAGACCATGGATGCGCAATCGTTCCTGGATAACAGCGACCAAATCGCGCAGGCGGTGCGCGGAGCGATGCTGAATCTCAGCTCAATTAACGACGTAGTCGGCGAGCTCTGAAGATGGCCACATTTCCAAAACTGAAGACCAACGCCGTGGCGCAGTATCCGGCGACGCGGGAGTTGCGATACCGGAACCAGACGGTGCGATTTCTGGACGGGACCGACCAGCGATACCGGGATGCGAGCGGGCCTCTGCACCAGTGGGTGATCCGGCTGAGCGAACTGGACGAGAGCGAACTGGCGGCGATGGAAGGGTTCTTCCTGAGCAATGAAGGACGGTTCGGGAACTTCGTGTTTGTGGACCCCTGGGACGGCACTTCTTATCCGAGTTGCAGCTTGGCCGGGGATCAAGCGGACTTTACGGTCCTCGCGGAAATGCAAGGGCAGACGAGTTTGAGGGTGGTCGAGAACCGGACATAAATATGTTTCCACAACTGCCGACAGGAGCGCTGAGCCAGTTTCCGCTGCGCAAGAGGCGCGTGGCGCGAACGGTGGTCAATACGACGGAGGACGGCCGAACGATCAAGCTGCCGGACCTGGCGGCGCAGACCACGGAATGGCAACTGCAGTTCATCAGCTTGAGTGACACGGAACTGACGACGCTGGCGCAGTTCTTCGCCTCAATGGAAGGTTCGCTGATCGGCTTCACGTTTCTGGACCCGAATGGGAACCTGCTGGCGTGGAGCGACGATCCGAGCCAAGTGGAGTGGCAAAAAGGGTCATTTCTGACGCTGACCGGCGGCGGCGCCGATCCAGCCGGTGGAACGTGTGCCTGGCACGTGGCGAACGGGGGCGCGGGGGCACAGAGCCTGTCGCAAACGCTGAACGCTCCATCGGCATACGTCTACTGTTTGAGCGCTTACGCGCGGGCGGCACAACCCACGACGATCACGCTGCTGCTGGGAAGTGACCGGACGACCTGCCAATTGGGGACGAACTGGCAACGCTTCACGACAGCGGGAACGGGCGACGCGGAAGCGACATCGGTCAGTTTCGGAATCGAACTGCCGGCGGGCGCGGCGATCGATTTGTACGGACCTCAGGTGGAGCCGCAGTTGTCCGCATCGGCGTACAAGAGCAGCACCACGGGCGGAGTATACGAGAACGCCCACTTCCGAGAAGACGTATTCAGTTACATATCGACCGGCGTGAACCGGAACTCCACAACCGTGAACATCGTGTATGCAAACCATCTCTGAGCTTAAGGAACAGGCGGTCACCGACACGCCGATCATGGTGTTCGACTGCGTGCTGTCGAGCGGTGCGACGGAGCACTGGAGCACGCATGCGGTGACGATCGGCGCGACCAGCTATGCGGCGCGGGTGCTGCAACACAGCGCGTTCGATATTCAGACCGCCTCCGACCAGGGAGTCGACGGGAGTCCCAAGATCACGCTGGTGCTGGCGAATGCGGACTTACACTTCTCGGAAATCGAGCGCGCAACGGGATGGAAGGGCGCCCAGCTCACGGTTGGATTTCTGTTCTACGATCTGCGGAACAACGTGCCGCTGACGGACACGAGCGTGGTATTCCAGGGGATCTGCAACCCTCCCGACCAGATCAAGGAAGCGACGTTCCGCTTGTCGGCGATCAACCGGATGAACTTGCAGAGGCTGTTACTGCCGGAAGTGCGGATCGAGCGGCGGTGTCCCTGGAACTTCCCTGCGACGGCGGAGCAGAGGGCGGAGGCCGTTGGTAGCGGCGCCGATGGGAAGTACTCGCTCTACTACCGCTGTGGTTACTCGCCCGATATCTCGGGAGGGTCCGGGAGTCTGAACGGCACGGTGCCATTCACCTCGTGTGGGTACACGAGGTCGGATTGCCAGGCACGGGGATTGGCGCAGCGGTTTGGGGGAATCGAGTACGTACCGCCGGTAGTTGGGGTTCGCGGGTACGGCAAGGACTGGACCACGTCGGCGCTATCGGTGAACCAAGCCAGGTACAACGACTACGTGCCGATGATCTACGGAACGGCGTGGACCGAGCCGCTGGTGGTGTTCGCGCGAAACGACGGCAATCTGACGCGGATGGAAGTGCTGCTGAGTGTCGGGCAGATCGAAGGCGTGCAGACGGTGCTGGTAAGCGGCGTCCAAATCCCGATGGGAGTGGCCGGCCAGAACATGACGGGCACGGGCTGGTACAACGTCATCTCGACGGGCACGCGGGACGGGGCGTACGACATGAATTTCACCAACCCGGACGGGAGTCCGGCGGGCGACCCGTACGGGAGCATGGCTTTCCTTTCGGTGGTGGTGCCGAACCAACTGAACGACGGTAACTCGCTGCCTAGTGTGCAGGTGCTGATGCAGGGGTTGATCGTTCCCACTTATGCGGCGAACGGGACTTACGTCCACGACCAGTTCTCGAGCAACCCGGCGTGGATTCTGCTGGATGTGCTGCGGAGGAGCGGTTGGACGGCGGCGGAGATCGACCTGACGAGTTTCGCCGCGGCGGCGACGTACTGCGATGAACAGATCCAATCGACGGACTTGAACGGCAACCCGATATCGATACCGCGGTTTCAGAGCAATGTCGTGATCCAGAAGCGGAAGAGCGCGGGCGATGTGGTCCGCGGCGTACGAAACGCGGCGCGGCTGTTTCTCACGTATGGGCCGGGGGGCGTACTTCAACTGCAAGTGGAGAATTCGCTGGCTTTGCAGCAACCGGCGCAAACCGCGTTCACGAACAGTACGGCACAACTCGGCGGCGGGTGGCCGGCCTACGAATTTGGGGACGGCAGCAGCGGAGTTACTGGCATTTTGCGGCGGCAGAACGGAGAACCGAGCGTGACTATAACGTCGCGCTGCATCGCCGACACGCCGAACTGCTTCACGATCGATTTCCAGGATGGACTGAACGGCTACCAGCAGGACAGTTACTCGGTGGTGAACCCGGACGACATCGCGCTGGCGGGGCAACAGGTCACGGCGACACTGATGGCGATCGGACTTCCGAACTACGACCAGGCGGCGCGGATTCTACAGTTCACGTTGGATAAATCGGTCAGCGGAAACACGTACATTCAATTCGACACGAGTATCAGAGGCTTCGGAATCAAGCCTGGCGACATCATTACAGTTACATATCTGAACCAAGGGTTCAATCGCCAGCCTTTCCGCGTTCTGAAGATTTCACCGGCTACGAATTACCGGACCTGCACGATTAGCGCGCAGATTCACGACGACGCATGGTACGCGGATACCAACGGACAGCCCACGTCGGCGGCGGGCACGGTGCAAGCCGGGAGCGCCGGGGTGGGAGTGCCGCGGCCGCTGGTCGGCGGCGTGACCGATGCTAACGGTAACATACAGTTCGGAGTCTCGGAAAGCGACACCACCAACACCGACGGCACGATCAATACCACCCTCTCAGTTAGCTTTGTGGTGCCGAGCAGCCCGAGTGCGGGATCGGGAACAGCGGCGCCTGGCGTGCCGCTACTTGACCTGGTCCCCACGTTCGGCACAGGCGGGACACTGACTGGCGGCCAGACACAGTACTACGCTATCTCGGCCTTGGACAGCGGGGGGGACGAGAGCGCACTTTCATTCATTGTGCAGGCGACCTTGCCGCAAGACGATAGCAGCGTCACGCTATCGGGGTTGAGCTTCGCGGCAGGCACCAGCGGGTTTTGCGTGTATCGCGGAGTTACTCCGGCGAATCTGCTGCGAATCGCGTCGAGCCGGACGGCGGCCAGCACGTTCACGGACGGCGGTCTAAGTTACGAACTGATAGCGCCGCCCGATGTGAGCTTCGACCACGCCAATTTCTACTGGCGGATGGAGCAGGTGCCGGAGAGCGGCGTAACGATCCACTCCGCGACGACGGTCGGCAACGGGACACTGCAGATGACCGCGAACTCCTGTCGAGGGATGACTGTGCGGATCACGAGGGGAGTGGGCGCCGGGCAGGAACGAACCATCGCGGCGAACGATGCGAGTAGCGTGACGGTGTCGCCGGCCTGGACTGTGGAGCCGGACACGACCAGTTTCTTTGCAGTGGCGGAAGCGGCCTGGCATTTCGCGGCTCTAACCATGAGCAGTCCGGTGCAGTTCACGGTTCCGAACCTGGCGGGTGAGGTGGTGGAAATAACCGGACGGTCTGCGAACATCAACGGCGTGGAATGCTCGCCACTTCTTTCGGTGGTGACACGGTGGCAGATCGGGGGAGCGGGAACCTCGGACACCGACGTTCCGGGCGTTCCATTTTTCGGATTGAGCCTCGGCCAGGGCGAGGGGACGGTGGAACTGAGCGGCGTGTCGTTTTCAAGTCTCACCAACACGCAGACAGTTTCCTCGGCTACGCTCACGATGTACTTCTGGGACGAGCTTCAGGGGACGCCAACGACACTATTGGCAGGCAGTCTGGGGACTGCGGACACCGCGGTCAACCTGAACATGGCCGGGACCGGTGTGGCGGGGACGATTCTGCAGATTGAAACGGAGTTGCTTCAGATCACTGCTGCTGCCGGGGGTGGTATGCAGTACAGAGTCCAGCGGGGTGTTCAGGGAAGCCAGGCCGCGACACACGCAGCCGGGACGCCCGTCTACCACTTGGCGGCCAAGACCGTGATCGCGCCTTTCCCGGCAGGTTTCTTCGGTAGCCCATATTGCGGAAGCTGGAACTACCCTATGGCATTGCCGGATGTGAAGGTGGCGAGCGGGCAACTCTTCGTGACGAACTCGAAAGGAAACAGTCCCACGGCAAACGCGCTCCTGACACACTCGGTGGATAGCGGGTTACGGACGCTCTCCGGTGGGCAATACTCGATCCAAGTGGACGGGTTTCTGGCGGTGGATCAATCCGTGGCGCCGGCGCTGGTGGTGGATGCCGCGCACTCCGTTAGGGACGTGTTCGCCATTCTAGGGACGGCGGCCGATGCTTCGGTTGAGCTACAAGTGAACATCAACGGCGCCTCGTACTGCCAGGTGACGTTCGCGACCGGCGCTACGCTGTCGAGCTCGGTAGACGGCATGACGCTGCCTCCGCTTGCAGCCGGCTCGCAAGTGACACTCTCGGTATTGTCGGTGGGACAGACGATTCCGGGCTCAGATCTAACCCTGCTGATTCGACTATAATGAGCGAACATCTTACAAAAGTGCGCCCGGACCGTGACCTGCAATGTTACTACTTGCAACCGTCGGCGATTGCGGCTCTGAGTCAGACCAACGCGACAGGGTTCACGGTTTCGGGCTGCTGGCGGCAGCAGTTCGACTGGGCGGTGGTCGAATGGAACCGCGACAACGTCTTCGAGCACCCGGCACTGCGAAACCTGCCCGATGGCGACCTCAGCGGAGTGCACCTGAGTTACCAGGAAACGCGAACGAATTGCATTCCTTTGGACTCGACTCTGTACCCAACGGTGGACTGGCCTTACCTGAGGGTGTGGGCCGAATCCGGCGGGACGGAGACGATCTACTATGTGAGTCTGGCGGGCCACGCCACGGCAGTCGGCAATTACACTCCAGCTACCGCGCAGATGCAGTTGCAGGGTGCGCCGACCACCGGGGATTACGTTCAGCTTGCCTGGCTGGACCAGCACTTCTACTACCAGATCGCGAGCAGCGACACGCTGGAAACCGCCGCAGCCAACCTGGCGGCGACGATCACGGCAGGGCAACTCGCCGGACAAGTCACGGCGACCGCCAGCGGAACCGTGATCACGCTGACCTATCTGGGCCAGCAAGGATCCAATGGCAACCGTATTGGGGTGTACGGTACGGTGCAGGGGGCGGGAACGCAGTCGTGGACACCGGCGTGGACCATGTTCAGCGGGGGCGTATCGCCAGCGACGTGGCAGGTCAGCCTCGATTTCAGCCAACTGGTAGATATTCATGGGGCCACGGTACCGACTAACTCCGTACGGAAGTTGCGCTGGACTTATGCGGCCGACATGCAGCAGGGGAACTACACGAGGAGTGAGTTTTCGGTGGTTGTGTCGCAGTGGCAGGTGACCGGGACGAATCTGCAGTATAGCGTCGCTGGGCGAGGAAGCCGCAGGATCGAGGACGATTCGTCAGCGGTGTCGTATCAAGGGTCCTGGACCAACGCCATTGGGAACTACTCCGGAGGATCGATCCATTGGACGACAACGCCGGGCGCGTCCGTTACGTGCTTATACTCAGCGGCGGGAGCCCACTCGCTGTACCTGGGTACGAGGTGCCTAGACGGCGGCGCGCAGGTTTCCGTGCAAGTTGACAACGCTCCGGCGGTTGCCGTCAACCTGGAGCTGCCAGGTGAGGACGTGTTGACGCGGGTTCCGTTAGGGACACAAAGTGGCGGTGTTTCGCATCAAGTTACGGTAACCCAGAATGGCAGTTCGGGCGCGAGCTTCTACTTCGACTTCCTGGAAATCGCGTTCCCGGCGACGGACCTGCCCGCGTTTGCAAACGTTCCGGCAACCAGCCTAGCGACCGACTGGGACACAAATCACTCCCTGGCGCTGGCGCCGGAGCGGACGGCATGGCTGATTCAGACCCTGGGTTTTCGTGGCAGGGTGAACCACTACGCGGGGGCGCTGTGGTTTTACGAACTACGCGGGTCGGGCCAGCAATTCGCTTCGGCGACTGTTACATTCACGGGAACGCCGGAATTCGCTCCGGGCGCGGTCACGACGCTGAATCTCGGGCCGACGGTCATCCAACACACCAATCTTTACGGCGATACGGCCGCATCGATCGCGGTTTGTCTGGCGCTGCTGGTAAATGCGGGATCCACGGGTGTCTGGGCCAGTGTAGACGGCACAACATTGACCATCACATCGCGCCAGATTGGGGTTCAGGGGAACGGTCTCTCCGTCTCCGTTCAGACCAACAGCCAAGTGTTTACCGCGCAGCCGGGTGGAACAGCGCTAGAGGGCGGTGCCGACGGCAAGTGGCTAACGGATCTGACGGCGACTCCGCGGCTGAACCGCGCTGCGCGCGATTGGAGCTCGAGCTTCTTCGCGGCGCTGAAGGGTTACGGCATAGCCGTTACGACATCCTTCAGCACGGAGTTGGGGAACGGCGATGATACGACGTCGGCGGCGATCGCGCAGCGGTATCCAAACGGCGACCCGGTGTGGGTGAACACGCCCGCGTTGCAGACGTGCTTCTCGCCGCAGAGCACCGCGTTCTGGCAGCAAGTCTACACGGACATGGCCGCGGTGATGGACGGCGCCGGTGTGGCGCCATACCTGCAGTTTGGCGAGGTCCAGTGGTGGTACTTCGCGGGCCCGACTGGGATGCCGTTCTACGATAGCTACACCACCACCTCGTTCCAGCAGACATATGGGCGGCCGATGGCGACGATCCTGAGCCAAAACGCCGATCCGAGCGGTCTGGCGGACGAGTGTGCGTTCCTGCCGCAACTGATCGGCACGTTCACTAGCACGATCATGGCTTTCGTGCGCCAGTCGTACCCCACCGCGCTCTTCGAGGTTCTGTATCCGCCGGACGTAAACAACACGCCGCTGAACCAACTGATGAATCTGCCGCGTTCGGTCTGGACGCCGGCGAACCTGGCGTGTCTGAAGACGGAGAACTTCACATACACCGGCGACCGGAACCTGGACGAGGCTCGCCAATCGATCAATTTGCCCATGCAACTAGGATTCCCGCCGGCGAAGGCAAGCCATCTAACGGGGATAGGCGACTACACGACACCTTGGGCTAAGGAGCGGCGGCTGGCGATCGGAGCCGGGGTCGGGCTGGTGGTTCTATTTGCTCTTGATCAATTCTGCCTGATCGGCTATGGGTTGCCACTTAGTACGGGGCCTCGGGTGGTACGGTTTCAAGGCGCCTGAACCGCGCGGGACCGATCTTCGAGCAGGTCCTTCTGCAAGGCAAGATACCCGCAGCCGACCACAACCAGAAACATGGTGAGGAATTCGCTGTCGCCCAGGTTGTATTCCACCACTCCATCCACCATGGTCGCCAGCACCACGGCGATTCCCCCATGCAACAGGAACCTCCGGGTGCTACTCCCTGGAGGCAACCGGAGCAGGCCGCGCCAGAAATCAACCACAACCTGAATCAGCAGCCAGACCATCACTAGGGCGGTTGGTATGCCTCGGTCGGCACCATACTGCAGGTAAACGTTATGAACGTGCTGGTAGAAGCCCTCCGGGAGCGGCCTAGGGATATCGGCGGGGATGTACTCGTTGAAGTGGAACTTCGGGCCGTCAGGGCCGAGCCCAAGCAGTGGATGGTGCTTGATCATCTCGATCCCGGTGCGCCACACGATGAGGTGAAACGAGTTGGAGTCGGAGCGTTCCGGCCGGATGATCGACCTAACGCGATCCCCAACCACCGGCGTGAACAGCAGGGCCACAACGACTACGGGCACCAGCAGGATCAACTTCGGCCGCCAGAACCAAATCAGATACAACCCGCCGAGAGCCGTGGCAAACCAAACGCCGCGGGTTTCGGCGAGAACCAGCGCAATTCCTAAAAGGGCCACACAGGATAACCACATCCACAGACGTTTGCCCGCGGCCGGTCCAAAAAAGAGGAATGCCCCCAACATCAGCAGGATTAACATCTCCTCTTCGGAGAAGGTGTTCCAATGGCTCATGAAGCCCGTAATACGTTCCGTGACGTAGTACGGTCTGAAACTGACGCCCGCCCGGTGCGCCTGTTCCAACTTGACGGCGAACTGCGCGGCCCCGACCAGCGCAGCCAATGCGCCGAGCACTGCCCACGTGAGAAAAAGCGAGCGCACAACCGTGCCGTTGCGCAGGCACGAGTAGACCACCAGGAGAACCAGAAAGACCAGGAATTTCTTGATCTGAGGCAGTCCGTGCGCGATCTCCCCTGAGCACGCCAGCGACACAAGGGTCCCTAGCATGAACAGACCGAGTTGAAGCTTGATGCGGGGCAGGAGCAGTTTCTGCCCAGAGAACAGCAACGCAGCGACAGCCGGCCACAGCATCAGGGTCTGCGAAACCCAGATGCTCACGATGATCGAAACGGCCGCTCCAAGTGTCAGCCAGACAGCGGCCTTCGTCAGGAAAGCCTCACGGGGACTGGCGCCCGGCCGGACGTTGACAATCCGCGGCCACGTCATGGCCTGTTTCCGCACCGCACTTCGAGGATTCGGGATCGCAAGTAGCTGTCTCCCCCTGAGGAAGACATATTATAGCCGACACACGGAATCGCCAGTTCCGGCTTCGATCCCTGGTCGCGATCGAGCGATGCGCTGGGTGGGCGCCCTACTGATACCGCAACGCCTGGTCGGGCGAGGTTCGGGCGGCGCGGCGCGCCGGAATCAGCGTCGCCACGAGCGCCACCGCCGTCAGCAGCAGCGCCACGGCTCCGAAAGCAACCGGGTCGGTGGCATGCACGCCGAACAGCAGGCTGCCGAGGAAGCGCGTCATGGCCCAGGCCAACCCCAGACCAACCACGACGCCGGCGCCTGCCAGGCGCATGCCCTGCGCCGTCACCATGCGGAGCACCTGGCCGGCGCCGGCGCCCAGCGCCATGCGAATGCCAATCTCCTGGCGCCGCTGTTCCACGCCATAAGCCATCAGGCCGTAAATGCCGATAGCCGCAAGCAATAACGCCACGCCTGAGAAGATGCCGAACAGCATCATATTGAAATTCTGGCGCGCCACGGATTTCTCGACCACCTGCTCCATGGTCCGTTCGCGGGTCGGAGTCATTGCGGAGTCTACGGACCGGAATTGCCTCTCGACCGGCGCGCGCATTTGCAGCGGATTCGCGACCGTGCGCACGGCCCAACTGAGTGGCACCACCGAGTTCACCAAACCCGTGACGCCCTCCGGCACCTGGCTCTGCGGGACGTACATCACGCCCTGATCCGCAGCGTCCAGTCCGGTTTCGCGCACGGTGCCGGCGACGCCGACGATCTGGCGCGGCGGATCCTCGAACTGCGGTCCAAGACCTTTACCGATGATCACGATCTGGCCGAGGGGATTTTCCTTTGGCCAATAGCGGCGGGCCATGGCCTCATTGATGACCACCACGCGGGACGAGCCCGCGGTATCCGTCTGGCGGAAGCCGCGGCCGCGCAGTAGCGGGATGCGGAACACTTGGAAGTAGTGCTCGGAGACCGAACGCCATTGTTCGTCGCCGTTGTATTCGCTTCCCTTTGCCGGTGGCTTTCCCACGATGCTGAACGGCAGATCGATGCCCATCGATACGGGGAGCGTGACCGAGGAAGCGGCCGCTTCCACGCCGGGCTGGGTTTCGATGCGGCGGCAAACGTTGACCACGAAATTGTCCACCTTCGCCGTGCTGTTGTAGTTACCGCCGCCCATGGACGTTTGCAGGGTGAGAACATTACGCGGGTCGAAGCCCGGCTTCACCGCGCCAAGACCCACAAAGGTGCGGATAAGCAGACCGGCGCCCACCAGCAACACCAGCGCCAGCGCCACTTCGGAAACCACCAGCACGCTGCGTGCGCGATTGTGGCGCAGGCCGGTGCCTGAACGGCCGCCGCCTTCCTTGATGCTGGAAGCCAGATCGGGATTGGAGGCGTGCAGCGCCGGAAACAGCCCGAACACAATGCCCGTCAAGAGCGCCAGGCCCACAGTGAATAGCGCGACCCTCCAGTCGATGGACGGCGCCACGGCGGTACTGCCGTCGGCGGACATCAATCGCGGGATGTTTCCGGGCGCGAGTTTCAGCAGTGCGCCCACGCCCCATTGGCCCAGGCCGAATCCTAGAATACCGCCCAGCAAGGCGAGCACGACGCTCTCGGTGAGCAATTGCCGCAGCACGCGCCAGCGGTTGGCGCCGAGAGCCGCGCGGACGGCCATCTCGCGCTGCCGGGATGACGCGCGGGCCAGCAGCAGGTTGGCTACGTTGGCGCAGGCGATAAGCAGCACTAGTACCACCGCGCCCATCAACACGGCCAGCGAGGTCTTGACCCCGCCCACCATGGCTTCCCGCATGGGCAAGAGACCCGCGCTTTCCGCCGGGTCCATCCACTTGGGATTCTCGCGGCGAAAGACCTCGCCCGCGCGCTTTATGTCGCTGCGCGCGGCCGCCAGGCTGACGCCCGGCTTGAGTCGCGCCGCCGCGGCCAGGTAGTGCCCCTGGTTGGCACTGTTCGGGTCGGCCTGCAGGGCCACCCACAAATCGGCTTCGGGGTCCGGCTGGAATCCCTTGGACAGCACTCCGATCACCACGTACGGCTCGCCATCGAGCACCATCGGGCGGCCCAGCACGCCGCGATCGCCGCCGAATTCGGCCTGCCAGAGGCCGTAGCTGAGAACCACCGTCCGGGTGCCGCCGGGCAGGTCTTCCGCCTCGTTGAAACCGCGGCCCAGCACCGGCGTCACGCCGAAGACCTGGAAATAGCCGCGCGAAGCCTGCAAGCCGCGGACCCTGCGCGGCGGGTCGCCCGTACCCAGGTTCATCTCCTGCCCGAACAGCCCGTAGAGTGTCATGGCGGAAAAGGAGTGGCTGTTTGCGCGCCAGGTCATGAACTTGGGTACGGAGTTGGAATCGCCGAGGCCGGCCTGGAATTGCCGGCCAAGCCGCACGATGCGGTCGGGTTCGAAATACGGCAGCGGCTTCAGTAGAACCGCGTTGGCGACGGTAAAGATTGCGGTAGTGGCGCCGATGCCCAGCGCCAAAGTGATCACGGCGACCGTGGTGAACCACCGGTTGCTCCCCAGCAACCGGAATGCGTAGCGGAGGTCGAACGCCAGAGTCTCCATACCAGACAGTTACGTTCGGACGGGGCTTGGCGTTCGCTTTATGTGGCCCTAATCCACGGGATCTTTGAACAGCGGCCGTCCGGCGAGCGAAACGCGGAAACCGTAGATGGCGACCGCCGCGGCGAGCAGCAACGGCAACATTCCCATGGGAGCGTACCACAGAGAGAAATCCAGAGTACGCGGAATGCCCATCAGGAAATCGTTCACCACGTTGATGACAATCAGCACCAACACGCCGTAGCGCAGCAGTACAAACACTCCCAGGCCGGCCTGCAGAATATTGATCGTCAGATCGGCGGCGGGATAGGCCGTACCCGAGGAATCGAGAGATCCAATCAACAGGGCAAAGACGATGGCCGCGACCCATTCCTTTCGCAGCACAACGCGCAGCACAAACAGCAGGAATAACGCGATCATGGGATCCCAGAGCGAACCCGACACCGACCAGAGTGCCGCCGCGGCCGCCAGGCGCCCGCTGACGAAAGGATATAGCAGAGCCATCACCGGTTCTCCCGCTGGGCCATGCAGCCGCAACCGGACCAGATCGAGTCCCGCCCACAGGCAGGCGAAAGCCGCGCCGAACAGCAACCCGCGGCCCACCAGTGAATCGCGCACGCCCTTCACGGTGAACCGCGTCCAGGAGATCAGGATCTGAGGCCAGCGGCGCCGCACCCAGGGCTCCAGCGCGATGTAGAACACCCACAGGATTGCGGCGTTCACGCCGCCGTTGGCCATCACCCTCCAAAAGACCGACACTTCGGCCATGGTCGCCACGTGGTGAGCGGCCAGCGCGGAGCCGCCGGCCAGGCTGCAGAAGTAGATCGTAGCCATACTCCGGGCCCCGTGCCGGTCGCTTCGCCCGGAGCGCAGGTTCCTCCAGGCGAGTACGGCGGCCCCAAACAGCGCCAAATGCACCACCAAGAGCACTGGTATTCTGCTGCCGGATGTGTTGTCCGTCATCCTCTCGGGATGGCTCCAAGGGCCGATAACGCGGAAGAAAACGGGCCGCCCGCGCCATGCCGCCGCCTCCACGCGCAACAGGGCACCGGCGAGCGCATCCGTGCCGGTCCACGCCGCGCGGGCATCCCAGTTGGCCAATGGAGTCCATTCCGGCTGGGCGGGTTGAAACTGGTTTTGGTCCAGCCCCGCTGCGCGGAACAGCACGCTCCAATCGAAAGGCGGCCCGGGTGCGGCGGGGGCCTCCATCTGCGGAGGCACCACCTCAAGTTCGCGCAGTTTCCCTTGCGAGTCCGTCAGCAGGCGGGCCATTCCGCAGACGTCGAGCGGCGGGTCGGAGTAATCGATGGCCGTGTTCATGCCGCCATTGGCGGTCATGGGCCACGGGCTTTCGCGATACCAGAACTGAATGATGGGGGGCTCGCCAGCGGCCGGGTTGCGCCAGCGCGCCGCCGCCAGGTCGCGATGCTGCTTCAGATAGTCCCGGTAGCCATTGTCGTACTGCAAACCCCAAGCCGTGTCCTTGGGCTTGGCCGCGTAGCCGAAACCTTGCAGCAGGCGCTGGGCATCGCGGGCCAGGGCCTCGGGTGGAACATCCATGGGGACCTTCTCGGTGATGGAGTACGGCACGGCCATCACTCCGATGAGCACGATCCCCGCCAGCGAGGCCGCGAGCCACGCCAACGCCACCCGTGGCGCCAAACCCTCGGTCTCGCCCGCCGCCGCGATCAGTTCCGGCGACGGCGTTTCGCCCGCGATCAGGGCCGCTGCTAACGGATCGCCGCCGGGCAGCGCCGCCGCCACCGCCAGCGCGGACGCGGGACGGCGCCGCGGATCGTGCTCCAGGCACCGCAGAATCACGCGTTCCGCCGCGGGGTCCAGATCCTTCGCTACCGTGGTGATGGCCGCCGGTGCACCGCGCTCCTGCTGCTGCATGAGTTCCATGAGCGACGCGGCTTCATAGGCGCGCTTGCCGGTGAAGAGTTCGTAGAGCAGCAGGCCGAGCGCATAGATATCGCTCTTCGCCGTGACTTCGGTGCCCGCCAATTGCTCGGGCGACATGTAGGCGGGCGTTCCGCTGCGCGCGTCACCCTGCAACTGCTCGGTCAAGCCGGCCAAGCCGAAATCCATGATGATCACCTGACCCCGGCCATCGATCATCACGTTGGCGGGTTTCAGGTCGCGGTGCAGCACACCCTTGTCGTGGGCCGCTGCCAGGCCGGCGCACAACCGGCGCGCGGTTTCCAGGGCCTTGTCCACCGGCAGGCGGCCGATGCGGCGCAGCAGGCTGGCCAGGTCCTCGCCATCCACGAACTCCATGGAAATGTAGTGCAAGCCCTCGGCCGCGCCGATATCGTACACGCGGCAGACGTTGGGGTGGGTTACCTGACGGGCCATGCGCACTTCGTTGTAGAAGCGTGCCACGGCGCGCTCGTCGCGGCCCAGCGTTTCCGGCAGGAACTTGAGGGCCACGGCCTGGCCAAGTGTGAGGTCGGTAGCGCGGTAGACCTCACCCATTCCGCCGCGGCCCAGCAGCCCGGCGATGCGGTAGCGCCCGGCGATCATGGTGCCGGGCAGGAAGCGGCCTTCGTCCACCTGGGACGGCGGTGACGAAGCCGGACGCGAGCCGGGACCCGCATCCATGGCGGAGGTTTCGGCCGAAGTGACGTCGATCGGCGTGGCGCACCACGAACAGAACCGCGCAGTGCCGGGCAAATCGCGCGAGCAGGAAGGACAGCGGATCATGGGATCAGACCAATCTTAGCGCCATACGGCGCGGGCGGGGCGGGGAACATCGGGATTTCACCGGGCGCCACTCCGCGCCCTTTTTTTGGTGTACACTGTAACTGACGTAAAGATTGCTTGTCTCAAGTGCGCACCATTTCGGCTCTCCATGAGAGCGTCCCTCCGGGCGTTCCGCCCGTGTCTCGTTACCTCCGAAATTCCAAACGAATCTGACACATGTATCCTGGACGAAATTTCCCTCCTCGCAGGCAGAATCGCAGAGAGAACGTAAACGAGTTCATCCGCGCGCGTGAAGTACGCGCCGTGTTTCCGGACGGCACCACGGAAGTGATGCCGACATCCGCCGCGCTCCGCAAGGCGCAGGAACTGGGCCTCGACCTGGTTCTGGTGGCGCCGACCGCCGTTCCCCCGGTGGCCAAAGCCGTGGATTTCGGGCACTATCAATACGAACAGAAAAAGAAGCAGCACGACGCCAAGAAGAAGCAGCACGTGGTCCAGGTCAAGGAACTCAAGTTCCGCCCCAACACGGACGACCACGACTACGACTTCAAAATGAACCATGCCATCCGGTTCCTCGGCGAAGGCAATCGCGTCAAGGCGGTGGTGCAATTCCGCGGGCGCGAAATCGCGCACGCCGATCTGGGCAAGAAGCTGTTGATGAGGTTCGCCGCGGACCTGGCTCCGCACGGCACCGTTGAGGCCCTGCCGCGCCTGGAAGGCCGCAACGCCCACATTCTGATCAGCCCGCTCAAGTCCGCCGCCAAACCCGGCGAGAAACCCGCGGGAGCAGAGAAGCCGCCAGCCCCGCCGGCAGGCACGGGTCCAGCGCCGGCCCGGTAGTTCCGCATCTTGCGGAACCGGTTGCCTCTTCGTCGCGGGGTTGCTGCCTGCGAGCGGTTCGGAACATGGCGCCAGCGGCAATTCGCCCCGGCATGCTAAGATTGCTACAGGTTCACGGGCCGTCCTCCGCCCTTATGTACAACGCGTTCTTCGGTTTTTCGCAAAACCCGTTCAACATGAGCCCGGACCCCTCTTTCCTGTTCCGGAGCCCTCAGCACGAAGAGGCGTTGGCCAACCTCATCTATGGTGTCCGAAGCCGCAAGGGCTTCATCGTGCTAACCGGCGAGGTCGGCACCGGCAAGACCACTCTGCTGGAGTGCCTTCGCGACCACCTCAATGCGCAGCAGATCGCCTTCGCTTCGTTCTTTAACTCCCGCCTGACGGTGGAGCAGTTTTTCGAGTTTCTGGCATATGACTTCGACCTGCCCGCTAACCGGCACTCCAAGACCGAGGTCCTGCTGGCCCTCAATCATATGCTTCTGGAACGGGCTTCCGAAGGGCGGACGACCGTTCTGATCGTGGACGAAGCTCACAACCTGGAGTGGGAAGTGCTCGAGGAAATCCGATTGCTGGGCAACCTCGAGAACCGGCGCGGCAAGCTGCTTCAAATCGTCCTCTCGGGCCAGCAGGAACTGGATTCCAAGCTGGAGAACCCGGAGTACCGGCAACTCAAACAACGGATCGCCCTCCGCTGTGCCCTTCAGGGCTTCGATCTTGCCCAGACCACCGCCTACATTACCTCGCGAATGGCCCGAGCCGGTCTTCGGGAACAGACGATCTTTCCGGCTGAGTTAATAGAAGCTATTCACTTTCGTTCTCAGGGAATTCCCCGGCTCATCAACTCCATCTGCGATAACCTCCTGTTGACCGCCTTCGCCCTCGAAAACAAGCGGGTAACGCGGCAAATGCTTGATGAGGTTACCTCAGATATGCGTTTGGACTACCCCGGCGCTCCTGTTTTCCGCCCTGATACGCTCTATCGCGAGCGTGCGATCCGCCACTCATAAGTACAATTCTTCACATAATGGCAGTGGGGTAGGGTATATACCCGATACCCAAATTATCGTTTACCCCCTAAAAGTACTAGTAGCGCCCGCACTATCGTTACTTGAAACGATGGTCGGTCGGATACACTGCTGTAGAACCAGACATTTCAGCGCATGCGGCCTACCATTGCGGGGCTAGTACAGTCTGGCCACAGGGTCTGGGCCGCCGCCAAAGGATCTCACAATGCTGAACCTATTCAATAGCAAGTTCGCCGTGGTTGCAATCCTCCTCCTGTTCGCACTCGCGCTTGCCAGCGCGGGTCCGCTTTCCCCCGTCGCGGGCACTGTGACTGCTAACGCTGGTCCTAATGCTCCGGCCGCTGCCAAGTCTGGTCCGTGGGATCCGCCCGATCCGTGGGAGCCGGATGGCCCGAACGATCCGCCGTCGGTTCAGACTAGCGGTCCGTGGGATCCGCCCGATCCATGGGAGCCGGATGGCCCGAACGATCCGCCGTCGGTTCGGACTAGCGGCCCGTGGGATCCGCCCGATCCATGGGAGCCGGATGGCCCGAACGATCCACCGTCGGTTCGGACTAGCGGCCCGTGGGATCCGCCCGATCCATGGGAGCCGGATGGCCCGAACGATCCACCGTCGGTTCGGACTAGCGGCCCGTGGGATCCGCCCGATCCATGGGAACCGGATGGCCCGAACGATCCACCGTCGGTTCGGACTAGCGGCCCGTGGGATCCGCCCGATCCGTGGGAGCCGGATGGCCCGAACGATCCGCCGTCGGTTCGGACTAGTGGCCCGTGGGATCCGCCCGATCCATGGGAACCGGATGGCCCGAACGATCCGCCCTCGGTTCAGTTCTAGCAGCCGACGGAATCTGCCGGATGTGTGGGGAACGCATGGCCCAGGTAGAACCGCCGCAGCGTAGCTCCGCCCAGAATTCTCTGCGCGAACGCACAGACTCGGATTAGAATTGAGGAAGCATGCTTGCTGCCCTCAGTCTCGCCGGCGCTGCCGTCTGGTTTGTCCTGCAAGCCGTAGTAATCACGCGGATTCTGCGGGCCGGTTGGCGGCGCTTCCCGCTGATATTCATATTCACGATCACGGAGTTTCTGGTGGCCGTGGCCCAGTCTCCCACCATCCTGGCAGTTTCTTTTCACCGAACCCTGAACTCGGCGGAATGGCGCGTCCTGCTGTACGAACGCGGAGAGGTGTTGCTGGAGTTCTTCACCTTCGTGGTGGTGATCAGCCTGATTTTTCGCGCCTCGGCCAACCTGAAGTCCCGCAGACAGATGCGAGTGGGGTGCGTTGTGGGAGCAGTTCTGTTCGCGGGCATATCGCTCTGGGTGCACTACGACCCGCGCACCATCACGGGCCTGTGGCTGACACCGTGGACCCGGGATCTGAACGTGGGCACCACCATTCTGGATCTGGCGTTGTGGACGCTGCTCCTGGCGCAACGCAAGAAGGACGAGCGTCTCCTGCTTCTTAGCGGGGCCCTGGGGATTCAGTTCACGGGAGCGGCAATCGGACATTCCTTGCGGTCGCTGGCCTCGCGGCACCATCCATGGCCATCTGTGTTGGGGGGTAAGCTGGTGGTGCTTTCCAGCCTCATCCGGGTGTACATGTGGGCGAGGGCGTTCCGGCAGGAACCCGCGGTCGCACCGAAGGGTCTCGCACTGGATCTCCCTTCGGAGCCCGGATAGGGGCGCCAACGCGAATGTGGGGCGCGACCGAGGTAAGGCACGCCCCACATGGTACCCACTGCTCTGTCCTGCTACCAACCCGCGGCGCAGTCTCTCCGCCGCTGCCGGCTACTTCCCGCCCAGCGATGCCACGAGGCCGTCGGCGGTGTACACCTTCACTTCGACGCGGCGGTTCTTGGCACGGGCTTCGCGAGTGTCGGCCGGGTCGGCGGGCTTCTGGTCTCCCAGACCGATGGTGTGGATGCGAAAGATGGGGATATCGCCCTTTGCCACCAGGTACTGGACCACGCCATCGGCACGGCGCTGGCTGAGCTGTTCGTTGTATTCCTTGATGCCGGTCTTGTCGGTGAAGCCTTCCACCACGACGAAGAACCGTTTGTCGGCCTTGGCGGCGGCGGCGAGCTTGTCCAACTCGGCCTTGCCATCGTCGGTGAGCTTGAACTGATCGAATCCGAATAGCACGGTTGCCTGGGTCTGGACCGCGTAGTCGTCGATATTGGCGACCGCGGTGCGGAGCGCCTGCATGTTGGCATCGGCTTTCGCATCGGCCTCGCCAGCCTTGGTCAGGGCATCGGCGGCGTGGTGGTCTGCATCACCGGCGTGCCGATCGGCGTCGGCGGCGTGGTGGTCGGCGGTAGTGGCCATCTCCTTGGCGGCGTTGATGCCGTTGGTGGCCTTTTCATCCAGCGCTTTCAGATCGTTCTTGGTGGTCTGGATCTGCTGGCTGTTCTGGGTAGTCTGGTCGCCCACCTGGTCGACTTTGGCTTGAATGGGAGCCGTAGTGGTGCGGACATACTTCCTGGTCGCGCAGCCGCCGGCGAGCAATGCGGCCGTCACTACGATGGTGGTGGCGAGTAGCGGTTTCATGATTCAATAACCTCGCTCTATATTATGCACACGTATGGCCAATGCGGTTGAGGCCCACTTATCGGCTTTTTGGCGCCTCAGCGGATGTAGGGTTTACGCAAGTGTGCGTTTTTTACCATATCGTGCGGGATCGAAGCGCGCCAGGCGGCCCTTGCGGCGTGCGCCGGGTGTGCTTCCCTAGCGGCTCCGGCTGCCCGTCCGCGCCCCGCGAGGATGGTTTCGGAAGCGCGGAAATTGGGTGACAACGCGAGGGCTATTGACTCTGCCGGTAGCCCATGTACAATCCAAAAGGACCCTAATTTCGCGACGGAACCCAACAGCCATGTTCAAAGCCAGAAAAACTCACCTCGCTCCTCCGCCGGACGGGCAGGGATTCAACAGTAGCGAAGTCGCTCGAGTCTGCGGGGTGAGCTTGCGGCAGTTGCAGTGGTGGGACGAACGCAACGTGGTTTCGCCGCGCCAGGACGGGCACAAGCGCGTCTACATGCCGGCCGAGGTGGTCGAGATATCGGTGATTGCCGAACTCCGCAGGAAGGGCTTCTCGCTGCAGAAGATCCGCCGCGTCCTGCGATTTCTGCAAAAGGACATGGGCAAACGCCTGGCCGACGCTTTGTCGGCTTCCTCCGACGTTCATCTTCTCACCGATGGCAAGTCCATCTATCTTGAGGAAGCTTCCAACCGGGTCATCGACCTGCTGAAGAACGCGCGCCAGCCCATGTTTCTGGTGTGTGTGACCGACCAGGTCAAACGCCTGACCGCGCTGGCCGAGCGCAAGGCTCCCAAGTCCGAGACCGCTCCCATTGCGGCCCGCCGGGCGAAGATCGGCTGAGGCCGCCATCCTGCCGCCCCGTGCCGCCGCCAGCGGACTACCTGGGCCGCGAGCCGCGCGACACGAAAATCAGGAACGCGAACAGGCAGAACGCCCCGAAGATCACGTACGAGATCGGGCTGTAGTGCGCCAGCAATTGCACGAAGGCTGCGAGCAGGCCAATCACTTGCCCGCGAAACTTGGAAGATATCGTCAGGAACAGTATGGCTATACCGAGAAATCCGAGAACGCGCCACATGCCAGTGCCCACTCCAAATTGCGGCGGTGCCGCGAACCGAACTCCGCGCCCCGCCCGATTAACTCCCTCATGGTAGCAGGAGTTTAGTCCGCCGGTTTGCCCCTCACCCCGGCTCTGCGCTATCCTAAGATCTCTACCACTCTGTAAGGATTAAATCGGAAAAGATGGCAAATACCTACTCCGCCCTGAAGCGGGTTCGTCAAACCGAGCGGCGCACGGAATTCAACCGGCAAGCCAAGACCCGGTTGCGTCACGGAATCCGCGCGATGCGCCGCGCGCTCGCCGGCAAGGACCCCAAAGCCGTGATCGAGCTTCTGCCCAAGACCTTCTCCCTGATCGACCGCTCGGCCAAGACCGGGATCATCAAGAAGAACACGGCCGCCCGCTATAAGTCGAGCCTGCACACCAAGGTCAAGGCGCTTTCGGCGTAACGGGCCGGGTGGCGCCGCTACGCGGTCAGCTTTAGCACGAACTGCTCCATGACGATGCGGTCGTCCGGCCGCGCGTCCCGCAGTCCGCGGTCCGCCTCGAAGATCAACCGGATGGCGCGCTCCAGTTGCGGCGCCGCGAATTTGGCGGCGGTCTGCTGAATCTGGTCGGCGCGCGATCCCCACATGGGCACTCCCAGGCGCTGGAAGTGTCCCTGGATCTGCTGCGAGCTTTTCAAGCCGGCCTCGCGCGCCACCAGCGCCATGCGGAACTGCGAGGAGAGGAAAGCCAGCGCTAGCGGCAGGTACTCGCCTTCGCGCGCCAGCGTATCCAGAATTTCCAGGCTGCGGGCGCGGTCGCGCCGGCCGAGAGCGCCAACCAGCGCGAAAATAGTCGTAGAGCGGGCATCCGGCACCAGCACACCGATATCGTCCACTCCCACCACCCGCGTGCCGGCGTACAACGCCAGCTTTTCGATTTCCACGCTGATGCGCGCGATATCGGCGCCCAGCGCCTCAACCAGCAGATCGGCCGCCGCGGCCTCCAGACGGAATCCGGCGGCACGCGCCAGCGCATCGGTCTCCTGGCGCGCCTCCCGCGGACCGTAGCGCCGCAACTCGACCACTTCCTGGATGGGCGAATAGAACTTGCGCACGCGGTCCTGCTTGCGCTTGTCGTCGCCCTCGAAATCGAAGCGCATGGCTTCGAAGATCAGAGTCACGCCGGGAGACGGATCCTTCAGATAGGCGGCCAGCGGCCCGGCGCCGGATGACGCCCCGCCGGATTCTCCCTCGTCACTCTCCTCGGCCGCGCGCCCCTTGGGCAGGGCGGCCTCGGCGTTCGTCACCCAGATCAGGCGCTCGGAGGCGAACAGAGAAAGCGCGCGGGCATCGTCCACCACCTCCACCAGCGACTGCTCCGTCAGGTCGTGCTGCATCACGGCGTCGGCGGGAACCGCCGCCACGAGCGCTTCCTTGATGCGCCGCCGCTCGTAGGCTTCCGGCCCGAGCAGCAGCGCCGCGGGCGGAAGGGTGCGCTTGGCGATACGGGCGAGAAATTGCGCGGGCGTCATCAGAATTTTTCGAGAATGGCGGAGACGATGGTGCGCGCCGCGTCCCGGGTGACCCGCTGCACTGCCGTGCCGCTCTCGTCGAAATAAGTCGTTGCGTTTTCGGAAATCTCGTAGCGCTCGCGAAACTCGTAGCCGTTCGCCTGGTACAGCGATTTTCCGGTGGTCCTCTCGGTCAGGTAGATGTTCATTTGCAGGATCGCCAGCGCGCCCGTGGAACGGCCGGTCACCGGGTCTGCCGTGGTCGAGAAGCTGGAGAAGTTGGTGACCGCGCCGGCCAGTATCGCGTCCGCCTGTTGCCGGTCTGCCACCACTTTGTACCTGGTCCGCGAGATCAACTCGCGCGCCAGGTCGGCCGAAAGCAGGCGCGGGATATCGGCGCGCGGGATGCCGGTGTGGAACGGCTCGATGAATATGGTGTGGACCTCCTTGGGCATCAGGTCGGCCTTGCCGGCGACATGGTATCCGCAGCCGGTGGAGACGGCCAACGCGAGAACTACCGGAGCGATTCGTTTCATGGTTTCCGTTTCATAGCAACTGCCGCGCCACCGCGACGGCGCTCTCCGCGGCCAGGCGATAGTTGTCGGCGGCCATCCATAACCACAGGGCGTCGGCATGGTTGCGGTCGGGCGCGATGGCGCCCACGGCGATGCCGCCCTGGCCCGCCTGCCCGACGTTGGTGGGCGGTTCGAATTCGCCGCTGCGTACTTCGATATGCGCCGCCGCCAGGCCGGCCGAGACAGCTTCCACGTCCGGGCTGTTTTCGAACTCCGCCCAGACGCCGAACGTGTAGCCGTGAAACACCGGCGCCTGGATGACGCGCAGCGAAGGCAGCGGCGCGCCTTCGCCCTCGCCTGCCAGATCCAGTAGCGTGGCCAGGTGGCGCTCGATCCGCAGTTCGGTATCCTCCAGCGCCACGGGCGCGGCGCTACCGTAGCTCGCCACCATGTTGAAGCTCAGTTGCGTGTCGAAGACTTCGTGTGGCTGGGGTTTGAAGGAGAGCAGGCTGATGGTCTGCTGCTGCAATTCCTCCACCCCGGCTTTGCCCTGTTCGCTGGCTGGGGCGAAGATCTGCACCACCGCGCGCCGCAACGGGTCGTTGGCATGCAGGCGGCGCAGGAGCAGGGCTAGCGCCATGGCTGCCGGGTGGGCGATAGAGTGTATGCGCGAATCGCCGGCGCGGTCTTCATCTGGCGATTCCACCAGCGGGGCGCGCACCCGCGAGTCGGGGCGTTCTTCGGCTGCGAAAGTGAGGTCGATGACCGGCGTCCCTTCCTCTTCGGTCAGTTCGAGCGCCTTCTCGCTCGATGCCGCCGAGCCCGCCAGGAACACGGCGCCCGCGCCAATCAGGTTGGCGGCGCTCAGATCGCCCACCGTCACGGCCTCGTCGCCCACGCGGGTCAGCCGCCCGGGCTCCTCGCCTTCGGCGGCAATCAGCCGCAGTTCGAAACCCGGCTCGGCATTGGCCACGATGTCGCGAATCTCCCGGCCCAGCAGCGATTCGCTGCCCACCAGTACGGCAAATGGATTAGCCAACGGGATGCTCCTGAGGCGGCGCCGCCTGGCGCGGCAGTTTTAAGACGCGGCGGCGGATGATGCCCGCGATGCGAACCACGATTCCGCTGGCCACGTAGGTGCTCGCCATGGCCAGCAGCAGCATCTGCCCGTAATACAAGACGCCGTAAATAAACGCACCCAGCAACACGATGAGCAGCGGCGAATAAGCCTTGCTGAGGCTGACTCCCTTGAAGCTGTGGTAGCGCCAGGTGCTGACCATCAGAAAGCCCAGCAGCGCCAGCAGGCCCAGCCAGGCCGCCGACAAGGGCCACCACTCCAGAGGTTTGCCGCCCGATGCGAACACCACGGCCGCCACCATTCCCGCCGCGGCCGGAATCGGCATGCCGACGAAATATTTGCGGTCCGGTTTCCCGGGGTTCTTGGGGACCGGGTTCTTCTGGACGTTGAAGCGCGCCAGTCGCGCCGCTCCGCACAACAGAAACAGGAAGGAGACGAATGCGCCGATATCGTGCAGGTGCCGCGATCCCGCTCCCAGCGACCCGTCCACGAAGTACACGCCCCAGGCGAAGGCCAGGATGGCGGGGGCGATGCCGAAGCTGATGACGTCGGCGAGCGAATCCATCTCCCGGCCGAAATCGCTGGTGGTGTTGGTCATGCGCGCGATGCGGCCGTCAAGGCCGTCGAGGAAGAATGCCCCCGCGATGGCTTCGGCCGCGATCACGAACTGCTCCGGCGCGCCTCCCGAGTGGAATGCCAGGGCGCCGCGGAAGGACCTCAAGATGGCGATGTAGCCCAGAAAAATGTTGCCCGCCGTGAACAGGGTGGGCAAGGCGTAGGCCGCGCGGCGCGGCCGGCGGTCGGGCGACCGCGGATCTACCAGCCGTTCTCTAAGCCCCATGAGTCTCCCGCGGGCGGCGCCGTGCGATCACCGTCGATCCCGCCGATACGCGCATGCGCGGCCGCACCAGGATTTCCCACTCGGGGCCGAACAGCACGTCCACCCGCGAGCCGAACTTGATGAGTCCGATTCGCTCGCCCGCCGCCACGATGTCGCCCGGCTTCTTGGTGCACACGATGCGCCGCGCAATCAGCCCGGCGATCTGCTTGAACACTACGGTGGTATCGCCACCGTCGACCGTCACCACGTTTTGTTCGTTCTGCGTGGAGGCCTCGGCGACGCTGGCCACGCGGAAGCGGCCGGGCTGGTACACCACCTTGGTAACAGCCCCGGCGATGGGCGTGCGATTTACGTGGACGTCGAAGATGTTGAGGAAGACGCTGATGCGTTGCTTGTCCGAGCCCCTGCCCACCACGGCGACCACCTTGCCATCGGCCGGCGATACGGCCACCGGACCCTCGGGGATCTCCCGGTCGGGATCGCGGAAGAAGTAAAGGCAGAACAGCGCCAGAACCCACAGCGGCGATGCCAGCCAGACGCCGCCCAGCCAGAGGATGAGCGCCCCGGCCAGGGCCAGCCCAGCCGCGTAATAGATGCCGTCGCGTACGATCACAGAACCCTATTTTCCCATAGACGGGAAGGCCGCACGGGATGGCCCTGTTCCAGGAGGACCGCGCCCGAATCCAGGAGGACGCGGGTGACCCGGTGCTTCCGGCTGCCCCAAGGTCATGTTACACTTCTTTCTTCGAATCGCCCGCTTACCGCGCCGAGCGTAAAATCCGGGGCGCGCTTACGGATGGAGAACGCATGACGGTTGACATTAGAGTAGGGATTCGCATGGCCGCGCTGGCCATCCTCCCTTTTGGACTTGCCATCACTCCCGCTTCGGCCGATATCCTATACGACAATCATCCGTTCAGCACCAGCCTTGGTGGGTACGGCATCAGTAGCCCGTTCTCAATCGCCGATTCCTTCGCTCTCTCGACGTCCGGTAGGGTCACTGGCTTTTCCTTCGTCGTGGAGCTGCTTACACCTGGAGATTCGCTTTTGGATGTGGACTGGGCGATCACGTCCTTGCCCTTCGCGGGGACCACTTACGCCCGGGCACAAAGGCGGTCCCAACACAGGTCTTCACTGGCTCGACTTCCTACTACACCGAGACGTTGGCGATCCCCAGTGTAACTCTCCCATCGGGTACCTACTGGCTTCAGCTCAGTAACGCCCTCGTGACTTACGGGGACAACGCGTACTGGACCGATAGCAAGGGCCCATCCCTGGCGTACCAACACTTCAACTCTACGACACAGTCAATCCCTACCTCGGAGGCGTTCAAGATCGCTGGCACCAGCTTGCCGGAGCCCGGCAGCTTCGCGCCGATCGGCCTGGGGTTGGCCGGAATGGTCGCTCTTCTACGCCGCAAGCGCCGCCCGACGGCGAAAGTCGCACTCCGTGCCGGTTTGGCGGCAGGCGGGCGGAGGCGGCACATCCGCCGGGCGTGCTAAGATCCCGATCAAGGCACCTATTCGTGAAACACCAACTCGCAGTACTGGCACTGGCCGCCTCCGCGGCGGCATTCGCACAAGCTCCCAAAGTGGCGCTGATCAACCTGGAGACGGCGCTGATCTCCACCAGCGACGGGCAGGACGCCGAGAAGCAACTGGACGCGCGGTTCGCTCCCCGCAAGGCCGCTCTCGACCAGAAACACAAAGAGCTGATGGCTCTGCAGGACAAACTCGACAAGGGTGGGCAGAGCGAGGAGGAGCACGACCGGTTGGCCAGCGAGATCGACCGGAAGGGCGACGAAGCGGACAAAGAGACCACCCAGGCGGACGCCGACCTGGCCCAGGCGCAGGAGCAAGTGATCCGGGACCTGGGGCCAAAGCTGATGGCGGTGGTGGTGCGCTACGCCAAGGAGCACGGTTACGACGTAGTCCTCGATATCAGCTCGTCGGACATGCCGCGGCTTTTTACCGAGAACGCGACCGAAATAACCAAGGAAGTGGTGGAGGAGTACGGCAAGGGCGCCAGGAGCGCGGCGGCCGGGAAAAAGTGAGAGGCCGCCTGCCAACAACCCGCCGGGCTTAGTTCTCCATCTCCAGCACTTCGAAGTGGAAGCGGTCCGGCGGCAGCATGGAAGCCGCGGCGCGCGACAGGCGCGACCACGCGTCGTAGGCGCTGCCGGCGACGGTGGAATTCAGGTAGAACAGAAACTCGCTGGAGAAGCATCCGATGGGCGGAGGCTGCCGGAACGCCAGGCGCAAACCGACGGCGCGCTCCACCGCGACCCGCTGCGCCACCACGCCCTTGTCCATTAGTAGCGTAACGAAACTGGACCTGCCGGCATGCGGCCAGACATCCGGCTGCAGCAGCGGACGGAGCGAGTCCTGGTACTCGAAAGTGATTTCGCACTGGCGGATCCACTCGAGCACCGAATCGCCCCACATCCAGTGCGCGACCAGTCCCTGGTATTGTTCGGTGAGCGAGAGCGCCAGGTCGTACTTGCGGCGTTCGATCTCTTCGGGCAGGGCATCGCCAGGGGCCAGCATGTTCTCGGCTTCCGGCATCACCTCGGCCAGTTCGCTGGATTCGTCCGCGGCCGGCCAGGCGGCATGAACCAGCAGCGGCGGCAGTTCGTGGGTCTGGCTGCCTGGAATCTCGATGTACCGCGCGTCGCTCACTTGCGCGCCCCCTCTCTCTATTAATACATATCGACGGAAATGGCCGCAGCTTCGGTTCCGGGCGGAACGGCGGCCAGCCAACCGGTATAATTGGAGCTTGTTCACGAGGTGACCAAATGCGGATAGATCCCGAAGACCTGCGGCGGCACTACGACTCGCTCTCCGACGAGGGGCTGCTCGATATCGACCGCGCAGACCTTGCCCCGATGGCGCAGGGCATCTATGACCAGGAGATCGCGCGACGGGGACTGAACCGCCCGTCGGAGCTGGAAGAGGAAGAGGAGCCGTATCACCGCCCCTTCGCGTTCTCCAGGCCGAGCGAAGGCTGGGGTTTCGGGGGCGAACCCATCCCCGATACCGACGACGGTCCGCCGCCCGCCTGGCTGGAGGACGCCGCATGCCCCTGGTCCGCTTCCGTTCATCCATACGCCGATTACACCGGCGCCGGAGCGGAGGTACAGACCGCGTTGCGGGAGGCGGGTATCCCCAATCGCATCGTGGTGAAGCCACCGGAACCGGAGCCGCCTTCCACGCCGCGCAGCCTCTATTGCGTGATGGTCCCCGGTGAACTCGGCGCTCGCGCCACCAGCGTCGTCGAGCGGAAGGTCTTCAACCGTCAAGCCGAAGCCGAGTTCCGCACTCAACTGCAGGCGTACTCGGACGAACAGCTGCGCGTGCTCGACCCCGAGGATTTCTGGGGAGCGCTGGTGGACCGGGCCGAGCGCCTGAAGTGCGCCTACCGCGAGGAGATCGCCCGCCGGAAGGAAGAGGCCGCGGCCCGGTAGCGGGCGCTACGGCTCGACGAGCGGCTCCGTCCCTTCGTTCAGGATGCTCAAGTAGGCGTCGTAAACGAACAGGCGGCGGCGCCGCTTGCCGGTGATCTCGCGCAGCAATCCGAGTTTCCGCATGTGGACGACACACGCATTCACCGTGGGGAAGGAAATGCCCGTCTTGCGCACGGCCGTCTGAATCGAGAAGATCGGCGTGGTCTGCACTTGTTGGAACACTCGCAGCACGCTCGCCGCCGGCCTTCCCAGCGCCTCGATCCGCCGCCGGTCGGCATCCAGTAATTCGCGGATGCGGCGCGCGCTGCTCACGGCCTGGTCGGCGGCTTCCTGCACGCCCCGCAGGAAGAACGCCAGCCACGCTTCCCAGTCTCCCGTCTCGCGCACCCGCATCAGCAGGTCGTAGTAGTCGCGGCGGTTGGCTTTGAAGAACAGGCTGAGGTAGAGGATCGGCTCCCGCAAGGCCCCGGCTGCGCACAGCAGAAACGTGATGAGCAGGCGGCCCAGCCTGCCGTTGCCGTCCAGAAACGGGTGGATGCTTTCGAACTGGACATGCGCGAGCCCGGCGCGGATGAGCGGCGGCAGGTCGGTGCGCTCCTCGTGGAGGAACTTTTCGAGCGCGCCCATGCACTCGATTACCATTTCCGGCGGCGGCGGAACGTAGGCGGCGTTGCCCGGGCGCGTGCCGCCGATCCAGTTCTGGCTGCGCCGGAATTCCCCCGGCTCCTTGGAACTGCCGCGGCCTTCGGAGAGCAGCACCTCGTGGATTTCGCGGATGAGGCGTAGCGACAGCGGGAACCCGCTGTGCAGACGCAGGAGCCCGTGCTTCAGGGCGGCGACGTAATTCGAGACCTCCTGCACGTCCTCGATGGGCACGCCGGGCGCCTCGTCGTTCTCGAAGAGCAGCAGGTCGGAAAGCGACGATTGCGTGCCTTCGATTTGGCTGGAGAGCAACGCCTCTTTTCGAACGTAGGTGTAGATGAAGAGCTCGATATCCGGCAGGATCGAGGCGATTCCGTCGAGCCGCCCCAAGGATTGGTTCGCCCGTTCAAGCAGGAGTTGCATGCCGTCGAAGCGCACCGGGGGATCGGGCGGAAGGGGTGGCGGAACGAAGGCGCGGACCACTTCGCCCCCCACTTCGTGGTTCAGATACCGGCCAATTCGTTGATTTGAAACAGCTTTCACTCTGGACCAAAATCCTTTAATTACGGTTTCTGTAATTAAAGGATAGCACTGATTGCGTAAATAAAGAAACGGCCCTACGGCTTGGCAGAGTCTTCCACCCGCAACTTCGCCAGCGGCCCGCTCACTCGCATCTCGCGCCCGCCGCTCGTGAGCAACAGGATCACGTGGCCGTTCGCCTCGGTGGCGCCGTTGCCGGTGTAGACGTCTTCGGCGTCGCGCAGGGTCACGTCGGTAAGGTGGAGGCGCGGGCCGGTAGGCGCCCAAGTCAGGTGGAAGGCGCCCTCCATACCGCGGATTAAGTCCTGCGCCCCCAGGTCCCAGCCGGTGCCCGAAAAGGTGCCCTCGGAGGAAAGGTTCGTCAGCAACTGCGCCCCCGTTCCGAAGCTCTCGATGGTGCCTTCCGCGTCGATCTTGCCGGTCAGGTAGTCCAACCCCTTCAACTTCGCAGTGAGGACGTAGGACGGCTGCAAGCCGCGCAGGTTGATGGCCAGGCGGCCGGAGACGGCGGCGCCGCTGCTGGTGGCCTGAAGGGCGTCCAGATCGACGTGCTCCGCCACCCACGTCACACGCGCGCGCAGCCCCTCGAAGCGCGCCCCGGCCAGCGAGAGATCGCCGATCTGCACGGTGCCTTCCAGACCGCGGTTCCGCAGCCAGTCGGGCAGGCGCGAACGGCCAAACGCCTGAGCCAGCAGGCCGGTGTTGCGCCGCAGCGTGGGTGCGAACTCGGTCTCCAGATCGGCCGCGTCCACCTCGGCCGCGCGCACATGCAGGCGGTGAGGGCGCGCCGCGGAGGGCTCGTAGCGGTAGTCGCCGGTGAAGGCCAATTTGCCGGCCCGCGCCGAGACGCGGTCCAACGTCACCCGCGCGCCCTCGATCTGGGCGTGCGCCGAGGATAGTTCAAGCGGGTCTGCCATTCCCGGCACGGCGAGTTGCGCGTCGCGAACTTCCAGCGACCCGGTCCAGCCGGGTTTGGGCGGTGCGGGGGCGGCTCCCGCACGCGCGTGAGCCACAGCCCGCGCGGGCGGGGATAGCGGCGCCTGCTGCTCCGGCTCATACCGGTAGTGCAACTGTCCGGTCCAGCGGCCCGCCTGCACCTGTTCGAGCCACGGCACGGCGGCCAGTGCCACCTGCCCGCGCAGGGTCGACACGTCCATGGACGTGGCGGAGATCGAGAGGTCCAGCACCTGGCTGTCCATGGCGTAATCGGCTTCGATCCGCGCCTGGTCGTTGGCCGTGCCCACCAGGGCGGGCGAGAGCCGCAAGTGATTCTGTCCAACCACGAGGTAGGCTTGGTCGAAGTTGAGGGGCGGGGAGTCGGGGATGGTCAGCGCGGCGCCGTGCAGCGCCAACTCGCCTTGAAAGCCGGTCTCGGCGGAGTACCCGACGGCGCCATCCACCGTGCCCGCGACCTCCAGCTTGGGCGGAATCTCCGCGCCCATGTGGCGCGCCAGTTCCATGAGCGGCGCCAGCGGAAAATGGTTCCCGCCCACCGACACGCCCCAGCGCGGCTGCGTCATATAGTTGCTGGCGCGGAAGCGGATCTCCAGCGGCGCTGGCGCGTTTCGCTCGGCGGTGGTCTCCAGTTCCAGTTCCTGCGTCACCAGTCGCAGGCGCCCGCGGACCTGCAGCGGCCAGCCCTGCCCTTTGGGCGGCATGAGGTCCCAGCGGTGCACGTCTTCCACCAGCAGGCGGCCTTGAATCCCGATGTCGTCGATGGGGCCGCCCAGGTGCAGGTGCGACGAGAGCGTCCCGTGCACGCTGCCGCTCTGACCGCGCAACAGTGCCGTGAGTTCGCCGAGCCCGGCGCGGTCCACTTCGAGATCCAGGTCCACGCGTTCCGGAGCGACGAACCACCGGCCGTCCATGGTGAACGACCCCAAACCCAATGCCCGCCGGTCGGTGCGCGCCAGTTTCGCCGAACATTCCACCCTCCAGCCGCGCTCCGGCGAACCCGGTGGCGTGACGTCCAGGTCCGTCTCGGTCAGGTAGAAGACCGACTTCTCGTCGCCGAATTTGAAGTGGATGCGGCTATTGCGCACGTGGATGGCGGGCGCGTTGCGCAGCAGCGACGGGCCGATGAAGGCGGCGAAATTCCAGCGGCCCCACTCCGCCGCGGGGCCGCTCTTGGCAAGGTTGATACTGGCGTCCTCCAGGCGGATGGACGAGATGACGAATTTGCCGCCCACCAGCGACCACAGGCTCGGCCGCACTTCCATGCCGCCGCGAACGTAGGCCACGGGCTCCATGCCGATGGACGGGTCTTCGTAAATGTCCACCTGTTCCACATATAGAGCGGGGCCGCGGAGCAGGCTGAACTCCACCGGCGTGAGGAAGGCCACCTTCCTTCCCAGCGCCCGTTCGAGCGAGCCCTGCAGGCGCTGGCCGTAGCGGCCCGCGCTCTGGTACAGCGTCACGATGCCGGCGGTTGCGACCACCGCCAGCGCCAATGCCACGATGCGAACCGTCTTGCGCCGCCGTGGCGTCATGCCGGCGCCCCCAGCAGCCGGGCGTAATCCTCGGGGTCGTCGATATCGGCCGTCACGCCCGGATCGTCCACGTCCACGAACTCCGTCTCGGCCGCGTGGGCCCGCACCACGTCGCGCGCCGCGCCGCGATCGGGCAGGGCCAGGAACTCGCGCACCAAGCCGCGCGAAAACCAGATGGGATGACCGTTGCGGCCGCGGTAGCGCGGAACCCGCAGGCGGACGGAACCCGCGGGCACAATCAGCCGGCTCACGGTGGCAGCCGAAACCGCGGGGTGGTCCACCAGCGTGAACAGCACGCCGGCCACCGATGGTGACACGGCGCCCAGGCCGCACCGCATCGAACTGGTCTGCCCTCGCATGTAGAGTTCGTTGCGAACGAACACCGCCGGGCGCCGCGCCGCCGCCTCAATTTCGTCCGCCGTGGCGCCCAGCACCACGATCACCGGCGAGCACACCGGGGCGAACAACCCGATCAGGGTATCGAGAAACGTCTCCTCGGCGAAGCGCAGCAGCGCCTTGGGCCGCCCCATGCGCCGCGATTCCCCGGCCGCCAGAATCAGCCCCGCCGTTGGCCCCGGGCCGGTCACTCGGGCAACGCCGCGGGCGACGCTTCGCCAAACACGGTGAGCGCCAGCGAGCGCCAGTTGGAGGCGGCATTGCGGCGCACCGCGATCATCTCGGCGGTCACCGAGACGGCGATCTCCTCGGGCGAAATGGCGCCGATATCCAGCCCCATGGGCGCGTGCAGGCGGTCGAAGGCCTCGCGCGGCATGCCTTCCTTGACCAGTTCGCGCACCACATTGAGCACCTTCCGCTTGCTGCCGATCATGGCGATGTAGCGCGCCGCGGTGGCGATGGCGAGCTTGAGCACGCGCATATCGTCGCGGTGGCCGCGCGTCACGATGATCAGATAGCTAGTCTCGTTGACGTTGAGCGAGGGGAACACCTGTTCGTACTCTCCCGCATGCACCGCTTCGGCCTCGGGGAACCGCTCGCGGTTGGCGAAACTTTCGCGATCGTCCACGATCACGGTGGCGAATCCCGCCAGGTTGGCCACCTTGGAGAGGCTTTTCGAAATGTGGCCGCCGCCAAAGATGAAGGCGCGCGGCAGGGGCAGCACCGGCTCGACGAAGACCTCGATCTGCCCGCCGCAAATCAGGCCGTTGTCGTAGGCGGCGTCCTGCCCGAGGTTGAAGGCGAGGCGTTTGGGTTTTTCCGTTTCGATTACCTCCCGCGCGGCGGTCCAGACCTCGGCCTCGACGCAACCGCCGCCGATGGTGCCGATAATGGACCCATCCTCGCGCACCAGAAGCTTGGCGCTCTCGTAACTGGGAATCGACCCGCGCGCTTCGACGATGGTCGCCAGCGCGCATTTCCTCCCGAGGCTGCGCAGACGCACCAGTTCCTCGAAAACGTCCATCACCCAGCGATTATAACGCGGGGGGCAGCGGGACGAAGGGTTGGCGGGCTGCGCCGGTTGCGTGATCCGCGCGGCTGCCGCGCCAGGCGCGCCGCGTATTCACTTGACGCTATATTCCTCACAGGCTATAATTCGGTTGTGGTTGACGTCCTCTTCACCGCGGAGTTCGAAACGTGGTGGGACGGGTTGAGCGAGGAGGAACAGGTCAGCGTGAACGCCGTCGTCGGCCTGTTGGAGACTTTGGGCGTGGCCCTCGGTTCGCCGCATAGCTCCAAGGTTTTGACGAGCGGGCATTCCCACATGCGGGAACTTCGAATTCAGCACGAGGGGCGTCCCTACCGGGTGCTCTATGCCTTCGACCCGAATCGGGACGCCTTGCTGCTGATCGGCGGAGACAAGACGGGGAATCCCCGCTGGTATGAGGTTTTCGTGCCCGTTGCGGACCGGCTGTACGAACGGCACCTGAAAGAACTGGAGCAAACGTAACATGGCCAAAGCCCGAAACTTCAACGAACTGAGCGCCAAGATGCCGCCCGCCGCTCGGGAGCGTAGCGAGGCCCGAACGCGCAAGATGCTCGCCGAAATGCCGCTCGACGAATTGCGCGCGGCGCGGCAACTGACCCAGGAGAGTATGGCGGCCCTGCTGGGGATCAAGCAGGCCAGCATTTCCAAGATGGAGCGCCGGACCGACATGTACGTGAGCACATTGGCCAGGTTCATCGAGGCCATGGGCGGCACACTGGAGATCCGCGCCAGCTTTCCCGACGGCAGCGTGCTCATCAAGCAGTTCTCGGACGAGGAGCGGACGGACGCGGGGTAACATCTCCGCCGCCATTCGCTACAATGGCCGTCCGCTCATGATCTCTCTCGTCGAAGATATCCTGGCCAGTTTGTTCGGACTGACGATTGTCTTTTTGCTGGTCGGGCTTTGGCTTTCGTTAAAGTACCGCAACGAACTACGGGATTGGCTTGCCGAGGTGAGCCGCGACTTTGTGGGGGAGCGCGCGGCCACCATCGAAGATCCCGAAACGCTGGCCAGAAAGTTCCAGGAGTTCGAGCGGGCGGTTGACGCCCGGTTCGGAAGGATGCTATCCAGAACGTTAGCGTCCAAATTCAGGAGGTAGGAATCGCAAAGGTTGGCGCGTGGCGAAGTTAGGGAGCAGTTAGCGTCCGCCGGGACAGGGTGCCGTCCGGCTGGGGGGCTATTTGCCTGGCAGACTAGTCTGGCAGTCGATGTAATCGGATACCGGGGCGTCAACACAGGCAGGAGGTATCTATGATGCTTTCGCGGAACTGCGCAGTATGGGCAGTGGGCTGGCTGGCTGTTATTGCCATCGGTACAGGCGGCCCGATAATGGGCGCTGAGCCGGAATTCGCCGCGGCTTCGATTCGTCCCAGCGATCCGGATGCCCTGGCCCGCCCCAGACGAATGGGGCCGGTCTCTTTCGATGGAAAGGGGACCTTGAAGGACTGGATCGAGTTGGCTTTCAAGCTCGAGTCTTTTCAAGTCGTCGGCGGTCCTCGCTGGATTGACTCCGATCGGTTCGACATTAACGCAAAAGCCGAGCAGCCATCTTCTTCGGATGAGATACGAGCCATGCTCGCTACGCTATTGAAGAAGCGGTTTGCGCTGCACGTCCACAGCGCCTCGCAGAGCATGTCAGTATACGCCGTGCACCTTGGTGACAAGGGCGCGAAGCTAAAGGCATCGGATCCGGACACTCCCCGCGATGGCTTTGGGGCGATCCAGGTATCATCTAACGATGCGGTTGCCCGTGGAACCACGATGTCGCTCCTGGCGCGGTTTTTGACGGCCCAACTACAGCAGCCGGTCTTAGACGAAACTGGGCTTGATGGGGCATACGATTGGGATTTCCGCTTCGACGAGGCGAGCTTGAATCAGTCCCCCGGGACAAGTTCGGGTCCATCGTCCTTAATCTGAGACGGGTTGGACTCAAACTGGATTCGAAGAAGGCCCCGGTGCCAGTATTGATTGTCGACAGCGCTCAGCATCCTTCAGAGAACTAAGGTGGCGCGCTAATGGGTAACGGGCCGGGCGCACATACGGGATGACCGGCCACCCCTTCCGGAAGAGCCCGCTATTGGGCTCGATGCTTCCCGGCTGCGAGGTCCTCGCCCCATACTCAGGACGCTACAATAGCCGGTCTCATGGGTGCATTCGATTCGCGCAAGGTGGTAATCGTAGGCGGTGGAATAGTCGGGCTGGCGGCCGGTTTCAAACTGCTGGAGCGCTTCCCCGGGGCGAGCCTAACGGTGCTCGAAAAGGAAGCCGGCGTGGGCCGCCATCAGACCGGGCACAATAGCGGCGTGCTGCACTGCGGCCTCTACTATAAGCCTGGGTCGGCGAAGGCGCGGCTGGCGGTCGAGGGCATCCGCGAGATGGTGGAGTTCTGCGGCGCGCACGCCATACCGCACGACATCTGCGGCAAGCTGGTGGTAGCCGCCGACGAGAGCGAAGTGCCGCGGTTGCGCGACCTGGAGCAGCGCGGTGCGGCCAACGGCCTGGAAGGGCTGCGCTGGCTGGGCCACGAGGAAATGCGCGAGATCGAACCGCACGTGGGCGGCGTGGCGGCGTTGCGCGTACCACAGGAAGGCATCGTGGATTACGCCGCGGTGTGCGCCGCGCTGGTGGCCAGAATCGAAGCGCTGGGCGGGCGCGTGGTCACCGGAGCGAAGGCCCGGCGGATCGCCGCGCGCGCGCCGGGTTGGGTGGTTGAGACTGAGGCGGGCGCGTTCGAAGCCGGCTTCCTGATCAACTGCGCCGGCCTGCACTCGGACCGCGTGGCGGAACTGGCGGGCGAGCGGCGCGAGATGCGCATCCTGCCGTTTCGCGGCGAATACTACCAGATTCGCGCGGACCGGCAGCACCTGGTGCGCCACCTGATCTATCCTACGCCCGACCCGCGGTTCCCGTTCTTAGGCGTGCATTTCACGCGCCTGATTCACGGCGGCGTCGAGGCCGGCCCGAACGCGGTGCTGGCGATGGCGCGGGAAGGCTACCGCAAGACCGATTTCAACGCGCGCGATCTGTTCGACGCGCTGAGCTACCGCGGGCTTTGGCGCTTTCTGCGGAAGTACCCTTCCATGTGCTGGTACGAACTGCGGCGGTCGTTCAGCCGGACGCTATTCTGCCAGTCGCTGCAACGCCTGGTGCCGGAGATCCAGCCGGAGGATCTCTCCACGGGCGGCTCGGGCGTGCGGGCGCAGGCGATCACTCCGGAAGGCGACCTGGTGCAGGATTTCCGTCTGATCGCGCGGCCCAACGCGCTGCACGTGCTGAACGCGCCCAGCCCGGCGGCCACGGCGTCGCTGGCCATCGGCCGGGAGATCGTGGCGCTGGCGGAACGGGCGGTGGGATAGCGGGGGTGGCTCAGCCCGGCTGGCTTTCGCGCAGGATCCGCTCCAGCATATCGGGGATCTCGAACACGGCGCGATTCTTCTGCCGCTCGGCGGCGCTGCGAAACCTGGCGAAGCGCTCCGGGGCGAGCAACTCGTCCACAGCCTGGGCGATGCCACGGAAGTTTTTCAGCACCAGGCCCAGTCCCTGCTCGCGCACCCAGTCGGCGTTGTAGCGCTCCTGCGGCAGCGTCCAGGCGTTGGATTCCACGATCACCGGCAATCTCATAGCCGCGGCCTCGCTCAGACTGCCGGGGCCGGGCTTGCCGATGAAGTAGTCCGCCACTTGCATGTAGCGCGGCACCTCCTGCGTGAAGCCTTCCACAAACGCCGCCGCGCGGCGGGGCAGAGCCTGCAATCGCGCCCGCAGCTTTTCGTTGCGCCCGCAAATGAGCAGTAACTGGCGGTTGTCCAGGCGGCGGGCGATATCGAGCATCGCCGCCGAGCCTTGCCCTCCGAACAGCACCAGGCCCACCGGCAGGTCCGGATCGAAGCCCAGCGCGCGCCGCGCTTCCCGGCGCTCTTCGTCCGCCAGGGGCGCAATGTCGTAGAACCGCGGATTCAGGATCATCCCGGAGGTCTGGAAGACCATCGATTCGGCGTGGCCCAGGCTGAGCGCCTGCTCCACCGCGCGGCCGCTGCCGCAGATGAGGTATTGCTTCTGCTTCTCGATCCAGAAGTGCGGCGGGTAGTCGGCGATGTCGGTGATGATGGTGACGAACGGGATGCCCGGCAGGGCGCGTCCCAGGCTTTCGCACAGCGCGCGGTTGAAGTTGGGGACGAGCGAGACCACCAGGTCCGGCCGGCTCTGGCGCCAGAACGCCTCCAGCACGCGCACCACGCGCGAGTGGAAGAGGCGGATCACCAGGTGCATGCCCACCATGATTTGCGGCGTACCCAGGGTCCAGCCTTTCTTCAGCAGCGTATTGTAGATGTCCTGCATGCGCAGGCCGGTCAACTTGCGGAAGACGTCGATGGAATCCAGTTGCTCCTGCAGGTTGACCATGCGGATTTCGAGCGGGCGCGCCTGCCGCTCAATCACCTGGAGCAGGGCATTGGCAGCCGCACGATGGCCGCCGCCGGCATCGAAGAAGAGGAAGTCCAGCTTCTTCATCACATAGATTGTGCCACGCGGCATGGGTCAAGTGGCAAAAAAGGTGTCATTCACGGAGGTTTTTCCGTGGCGTCACACGATTGTAGCCGTTTGAGCAGTACAAATTGAACATGGGACGCCACCCGTCCGCGGAACTTACGTATTTCAATTTGCGTACGGAGACGCAGGCATGATGCAGGCCTCGGCCATGCTGACCTACATTTCGCACCGGGATCAGAGCCTGATGCGGAGGGTCAACCGTTGGCACGCGCCCCGCTGGATTCGCGTGTGGATGCTTTGCGCCACCCGCGGCGGCGATGGTTGGCTGTGGTACTCGCTGGGCCTCATGCTGCTGCTGTTCGGCGGCGACCTGCGTTTCCATGCCGTGGGTTCGGGCGTTCTGGCTGCCGGAGCGGGCATCGCGGTCTTTATTCGGCTGAAGCGGACCTTCCGCCGCCGCCGCCCCTGCGCGTTCGAGCCGCATTGCTGGGCAACGCTGCTGCCGCCGGACCAGTTCTCGTTCCCCTCCGGGCATACGATTACCGCTTTTGCGGTGGCCATTTCCCTGGCCCATTTCTATCCCGACCTGGGCATCGGCCTGCTGTTTTGCGCCCTGAGCGTGGCTGCCTCCCGCATTCTTTTGGGCATGCATTTTCTGAGCGACGTGGTAGCGGGTGCGGGAATCGGAACCATCCTTGCATTGTCGGCAACCGCGATCATCGGTTAAACTAGCGAGTTGCTTCCCCACAGTTCCCGCGCCGCGCAATGGTGGCTCCATTCCGGCATTCAGACCCATTCCGGCGGCGTGGCCCGCTACTACCGCACCGACAGCCAACGGAACAACCCCGTGTCCACGGAAATCACCGGCTACGCGGTGAGCGCGCTGGTCTACCTGCACGCGCTCTCTGGCGATGACCGGTTCTTGGACCGCGCCTCGCAGGCGGCCCGCTTCCTCATGGGCGTCTGGGATTCCGCCGCGGCCGCGTTGCCGTTCGAATTGGAGCCCGGCTCGCCGACCTATTTCTTCGATTGCGGCATTGTGGTTCGCGGGCTGCTCGCGGCGTGGCGGGCGACGGGCAGCGACGGGTATCGCGACACAGCCGTCTCCCTCGGCGAGGCCATGGCGCGCGATTTCGTTTCGGCCGAGGGCGAGATTCATCCCATTCTGGCGCTTCCGGGCAAGTCGCCGGTGGAAGGCGATCCGCTGAGCTGGTCGCGCTCGCCGGGGTGCTATCAGTTGAAATCCGCCATGGCGTGGTTCGAACTGGCCGAAGCCACCGGCCGCGCGGATTTTCGCGCCGCCTACGATAGCGCCCTGTTGGGTGCGATGCGCCAGTCATGGGAGTTTCTGCCAGGCCATCCCGACCCGTTGAAAGTCATGGACCGCCTGCATGCGTTTTGCTACTTTCTGGAAGGACTGCTGCCGCGCTCGACCGACCCCGCGTGCGCCCATGCACTTGCCGACGGTATCGAGCGCGCAGCCGCACTGCTGCGCGAGATCGCGCCGCGCTTCGAGCGCTCCGACGTCTATGCTCAGTTGCTGCGGGTGCGCTTGCATGCCGGCTACGCCGGAGCGGTGCCCATCGACCGCCCCGCAGCCGAGTGGGAAGCCGCGCGCCTCGGGGAGTTTCAGGCCGCGAGCGACGACCCGCGCATCGATGGCGGCTTCTACTTCGGCCGCCGCCAGGGTGAATGGCTGCCGTTTGTGAACCCCGTGTCCACGGCTTTCGCCCAGCAAGCTCTGGCGCTGTGGGATGGCTCGGCAGGCGGCATAGTGGGCGGGCCGCGGCCGTTCCGCCACCTGTTGATTTAGAATCGATAGAACCGGTGAGCATTTCCTCAGACTACGCGTGGGCGCGGATGAGCGGGTATCTTCGCGGCCGCCGCATCCGGCATGCGCTGGCCGCGCCGCCGCCCGGCGCGCCCGCAGAAGGCATCTCGGTGATTATCCCTTCGCGCAATGGGCGCGAACTCCTAACAGCGCAGTTGCCGGGCCTCGCGCGCGAACTGGTGGGCTTCGCGCACGAAATCGTGGTGGTCGATAATGGCAGCGATGACGGCACCGCGCAGTGGCTGCGAGAGGTGTGGCCGCAGGTTCGCGTGGAGGTTTCGCCGGAGCCGCTCTCTTTCGCTCGCGCCGTCAACCGTGGCATCGCATGCGCCCGATTCACGAACGTCTGCCTGCTCAACAACGACATGCTGCTGGAGCCCGGCTTCTTCGCGCCGCTGTTGGCCGCCTTCGGGCGCATCCCCGATCTGTTCTGCGCCACCGCGCAAATCCGTTTCCCGCCGGGCGTTCGCCGCGAGGAGACCGGAATCGCCGTGCTCACGCTGGACGATCCCGCGGCGTTTCCGGTGCGCTGCAACGAGCCGCTCCCCGGCGAGGATCAGACCTGGGTGCTCTACGGCAGCGGCGGCTGCTCGCTATATGACGCCGCGAAGTTGCGCGCCCTGGGCGGGTTCGACGTGGCCTACGACCCCGCCTACGTGGAAGATCTCGATATCGGCTATCGCGCCTGGCAGAGGGGATGGCCGAGTGTGTACGTGGCCGGGGCCGTGGTAGAGCACCGCCATCGCGCCACCACCTCGCGCTATTACACGCGCGAGCAGCTCGACGGCATTCTGGAGGTCAACTACCTTACGTTTCTGGCGCGCGCCGTCTCCAGCCCGCGCCTTTTCCGCGGCATGTGGGCGTACGCCGTCCGCCGGCTGCGGGCGCGGGCACCGCGCGACCCCGCCGCGCGCAACGCGCTAGCGCAGGCTGGCGCAATCGCGGCCGGCGGTGGGCCGGTGCAGCCGTCGCCCGAACCCGAGGACGCGTTCCTGGCGTTGACTGGCGGCGCAGTTTCCGTCTTCCCGGGAGCCGCTCCACAGCGGAAGCCGGATTTGTTGGTGGTGCGGCCCTCGGTCAGCGCGCCGCCGCAAGCGGGCGATGAGGGACAGGTGCTCTTGGCATTCAGCGATGGCGCTGCGGCACCCCCTCCCGAGATCCTCTCGACCTACTCGGAGGTTGTGCTGGTGCGCAGCAGCGACCCCGCCTTTCGCGCCGCACTGCGTCAAACCGTGCGCAAGTGGCGCATCCCCAGGGTGCGCCTGGAAATCGGCGAGATAGAAGAGTACGCCTCGGACTGCGCGCCGGCCGAAGTGGTCTTGAAATAGATCGTTACCGCAGCAGTTCGCGCTGCCGCTCGCCGATGGCCCGCCAGTCGAAATTTCGTGCGGCGTGGAGGGCGGCTGCGAGCGCGATCTGCTCGCGCCGTTCGGGGTCGCCGATCAGCGTGGCGATGCCCGCGGCAAAGGCCTCGGGCGTGTCGCCCACCCATACGCTATGGCCGTGCAGCATGCCCAGGCCGGCGCAACCCGAAGTGGTCGAAACTACGGCGCGCCGCATCGCCATGGCCTCAAGCACCTTCACATTGGTGCCGGCGGAGACCGTGGTAGGCACGATGGCCAGATTGGCTTCGACGTAGAGCGGCCGCACGTCGGAGACGAAGCCGAGCATGCGAATGCGCTCCTCCGGCCGCGGCTCCGGTGAGTCTGCGAAGGCGCGCCAGTAGGTAAGGTGATCGGCGCCGCACACCACAGTCACCGTCAGGCGCGGGAACTTGTCGTGCAGCAGCGGCCACACCCGCTCGGTGAAGAAACGGTAGGCCGCGATGTTGGGGAAGTGGCGGAAGGAGCCTATAAACAGCAACCGCTCCCCGGGGGTTTCGGGTTCCGGGCGGAAGCGCTCCAGGTCCACGCCATTGGCCAGCACCACGGCATGCGCCGCCGGGCCCAGCATCTCGGCGTCCTTTTCCGACATGACCACCACGCGCGCAAAGCGGCGGATGGCGCGGGTTTCGAAGCGGCGCCAGCGGAAGTAATCCCAGCGTGCGGCCACCGTGCGCTCGCGGCGGGCGATCTGGCCGAACAGGTCGAAGGTGACGTCGTGCTCCACCAGCACGTCGCCGGGGTATTCGGCAAGCTGGGTGTACTCCACCTGCAAGCGCTCGAACCCGAAGGTGCGGCGCTCGGCGGCGATGGCCTGGCGCATGGCGGGCGAGCGGAACTCGTGCACCTCCGGCGGCAGCAGGTTGCTCCACCGCGGTTCGCGATACCGGGGCTTCTCCACAAGCACCACGCGCGCGCAGAACTCCAGCACGGGCGCGGTTTCCTGGGGCGCGCCGCCATCGGTGAAAGCGAACAGCTCGACATCGAACTCGCGCGCCATCTCGCGCAGCAGGTGGAAGATGCGGACGGCGCCGCCGTGGGAGAGCGGAAACGGAAAATAGGGCGACAGCACGGCCACGCGGCGGCGATCCGGCGAGCAGGCGCGGCCGTCGATGGCGCGCCGGCCAACGGGGGTCACGGTGCGCTCACGCTTCGGCCAGGGCCACCACCAGGGGCGCAGGTGGACGCGGTCGAGCGGCACGCCGCGCCAGAACAGCAACGACGAGAGATTCGGCCGTAGGTGCAGGCGCTCCAGCCGCGAGTTGTAGGCAAGGATCTTGCGCGGGGCCATGAGCCAGGCGGCGCGGCGCAGCGGGCTGGGTTCCCCGCCCAGCAGCACGGGAGCCAGGCCGATGCGATAGTGGCGCAACTGGCGGCGCAACTCGGGCCAGTTTTGCGGCGTGGCGGAGAAGTGGCGCCGGTCGGGGACGAGGGCGCGCACTTCCTCTTCCATGCGCCGGCATAGGTCGGGGTCGCCGCTGTGGAAAGTGACGACGACGGCTTCGGGGTCTTTGCGGAGGAGGAGGAAGATCCACTGTTTGAGGCGCTGCTTCATCGGCGGGGCCCCGCGAGCCGCGGCGCGACGGCGGCCATTCGCGCCGGGCCGGCCTGGCGGGTTAACAACCCGCCGCAGGTTGACAACCTGCCCCACATGAGATCGCTCATCGGGTGGCCCTCGTGAACCAGAGGACGGCGCAGGCGGCCAGCGGCGTTATGGCGGCGACTGCGGCCGCGGGCGCGTAACCGTGGAGATCGACCATCCACCCTATGGCGGGCGAAATGACGAATTGCAGCGCGCCGTAGGATGCTACCAGGATGGAGACGGCGAAGGCCGCGTGCGACAGGCCGAAGGCGTCCAGCGGTAGGGTGTACACGTTGACGCTCATGGCCGAGATGGCGAATGTGGCGGCGGATATCGTAGCGGCCGACCAGGCGGGCGAACCCGCCGCCGGAATAGCCATGTTGACCAGCGACAGCACGGCGGCCGCGAGGCACACGCGAAAGCGCGCCGTCATGGCGGGCACGCCGCGCTTCACCAGGCGCAGCGATCCCCAACCGCCCGCCAGTCCTCCGGCGAGCGCGGCCGCGGCGGGCAGCAGCGCGTAGCGCGCGGCTTGGGTCAGAGCGATTCGGTGCACATCTACAAGATACTGCGTGGTCCAGTTGGTCCACAGCGAGTAGCCCACCATGGCCAGCGCATTGGCGGCAACGAAGGCCCACAAGCGGCGGTCGCGCAGCACCTCGGCGCCGGAGAAGCGCGCCGGCCGTGGCGCGTCCACCGCTCCGGCGCGCCGCGCAGCCAGGTTCCATAGGGGAATCCACAGCAGCCCCAGCGCGCCAGTGACCAGGAACGCCGAGCGCCATCCAGCCGTGCCCGCCAGCCAGGCCGCCAGCGGTAGCGCGGCCATCGACCCTATGCTCACGCCCGCCTGGTTTAGCGCGTTGCCCATGGCGCGTTCGGCGGGTGCCAACAGCGTGCCGATGGCTTTGCCTGCCGCCGGAATGCCCGCGGCTTCCGATGCGCCTAACACCGCGCGGCACGCCACCAGGCTGCCGAGTCCGCGTGTGAAGCCGGTGGCGATTCCGGCGCATGACCACAGCCCCACGGCCAGGCTGATGGCGCGGTTCAGGCCGGCGCGGTCGATGAACATGCCGGCGAACGGTGCGCTGGCTGCGTAGGCGATGGAGAAGGCTCCCAGGATCCAACCATACTCGGCGTGCGACAGCCGGAATTCGGCGCGGAGGACCGGCGCAAGCGTGGTGAGCGTCTGGCGGTCGAGATAGTTGATGGCGCTGGAGAGCACGAACACGGCCATGGCTACCCAGCGGAGCCGCGCGTTGCTGGCTGCGGGGCTCACTGGAATTCGATGGTGGCCACAACGCCAGCAGTTGCCGTCTGGGGATCGGGCTTGGGGAAGTACTCGACGACCACGCGCCGCGGCTTCTGTGCGCCGCAACCGAAGGCGTGCTCGCCGCCGCCGATGATCGCGACCTTGGGGTCGGCCACCAGCAGGCGCACGGATTTGCGGTCTTCGCCCTCGATCAGCAGGCGCGCGCGCTTGCCCAGGCAGTCCACTTGCTTCAGAACGCCGGTCACCTTGCCAGAGGGGTTCGGTCCGTTCCACCAGGGCACGGGCTTCTCACCGGCCTTCGCGGTGGCGTTGCCGTATTGGTTTTCCAGCTTGTGAATCTCGGCCATAGCCTGGCCTTTCAGACGCTCCGTTTCGCGCGCTTCCTCCTCGGCCTTGCGTTTCTTCTCGGCCTCTTCGTAGTCCGCCCGTTGTGTTTCCACGTCCAGGCGTGCCTGGTGCATGCGCTGGCGCGCGGCCGGTTCGGTGGTCGCCTGCTCGGCTTCCCGCCACGCCTTGGCGGCTTCCGGGTAGTTGTGTTCGGCGGTGTAGCATTCCGCCAGCGCCTGCCAATACGCTGGATTGCGCGGGTTGCGCGCGGCGGCATCCTTCCAGTGGACCAGGCGCATTTGCGGATCGGTATCGCGCGCGGCCATCAGGGCCAGCGGCTCGTCGAGTTTGGGATTGAGACCGGCGGCTTTTCGCAGGGCGTCGAAGGCCTTGGCGTTGTCGGGTTCGAGCTTAGCGTACTCGATGTAGCAGCGGGCGTTGGAACTGTTGGCATCGAGGGCTGCGCGGAAGTGGCGGCGCGCCTCGTCGCTGTGGCCGGCGCGAACGGCAAGCAGTCCGAGCCCCTCTTCGGCTTCGGCTATTTTCACGTGGTCACGCAGCAGGCTTTCGTAATCGGCGGCGGATGCGTCGCCCGCAAGCAGATCGGCGCGCGCCAGGCGGACGTCGGCGCTCGAAACCTGCCGGTCCGGAAAGTCCCTTTCGGAGAGAGGGCGGCTGTCGATGGAAGCCGTGCTCACGTCGTGATCCAGGAAGTGCTGCCGCGCAGCCTCCTCCACCTGGGCGGGCGTCTTGCCGAAGGCGTTGCGATAGGCGGGATCGTCGTCCACGCCCTGCCGCAGGTTGTAGAGCAGGATGCGAATGCGGCCATAGTACTCTGGATCGACCACCAGCAGATGGACGCGCGCCCAGTCCAGATCGGGCGCTGGCGGCGGCTCGCCCACCGTGATGTGGATGCCCTTCACCGAAAACGTGGAGAAGAACTCCTCCAGGCCATGCTCGAACGGCAGCGGCATTTGCGACGTGTTGGCGCGCAGAAACAGCCGCGTCAACCCGCCGTATACCTCGGGCGAGATGGCGGTCTTTTCTTCGAGGACGATGGCGTAGCGGTCGCGGCCCTCGGTGATGGGAGCGGGCGACGTCCAACCCTTCGCGCTCTTGAAGACCAGAATACGCACCGGTTGGGGCATCTGCAGGTCGTCGATGCCGACCACCTTGCCGAGGGCGTGGCGGAACTCCTCGAACTCCACCAGCTTGTCGCGCGCCACGCGCGGGTTGGCGTCGGTGAGCACCTCGTAGGGTCCCGAGGTGTACCTCACCCACGAATCCGCGGCCAGGAGCCAGGGAAGAAAACCGAGCAGGATTAGCCGCCGCATGCAGGACCATTATCCCGCGTGTAGGGGGGGAGTGCGGGGGGCTTTTCGCGGCGCCAAAAAGAATCAATCAGCTCCGCAAGTGAACCAGCTATCGCACTGCGCGTGGCTGCACAGACCAGCAGGGCGTCCGAGTCGGCCGCGACTGCCCCCGGCGTCGGCCACGCCAAGGCCTGCCGTGTGCTTACAGGTTCATGTCGGTTCCCGTCGCACTCCTGAATCTACTATAATCCGGTCTATGAAGTTCGAGCTGAATTCCCATGTCCTTATCGCGCATTGGGTGCCCGGATTTCTCCTTGTCATGGTGGTTTACCCGGTCCTGCTCGCTGGCTCGTCGCCCTTGAGGAGTATGGCATGTCCGGGCGCTCAAGGGGGCGAAGCGATTGCTACCTTGGCCGTGGCGGTTGCCGCGTTCTTCGCTGGAGAGGTGCTGGATGCTTCACGGGACCTACTCGAGCACTTGTGGGATCTGCTCGGCAAGCCCATCGAGTGGGATTTCCTTGCCGACGCGTGTCAGAGCCAACGAGAGAATTTGGAGGCGTATTGGATTACATACTACTTCTTTGACTGCAACGCTAGTCTGGCAATCCTTCGTCCTGCTCCTCACCCGCATCTTCACCGGTGTAAGCCTGCTGGGAGGCAGCTTGGTGGCAGCGCTTGTTTCGATATTCGTCCTGGTCGTTTTGGTTTTGAATGCGTGGTTCCTCAGAAAGGAAATTGCAAAACTGACTGGGCGTTGGTCTAAAGAGCGGCAAAACACAAGCCCGAACCAGTCCGGCAGCTAGCGCCGCCGCGTCGTGTGGTGTGACCCGTGGCCGGGCCGCTCAAGCCACATGCAGCGCCGGAGCGTCGCGCCGGCCCTGGTGCGGCTTAACGACTATTTCTACGTCCTGATTCAGCGCCACCAGAAAGCGCAGAAGGCGCTCGACGGAGAACTGGCGGAATTCGCCGCGCAACATCTTCGATACGTCGGGCTGGCGGACGCCGAACAGCTTGGCGGCGTCCACTTGCTTCAAACCGCGCTTCTTCATGATCGTATCGATCTTGAAGACCAGTTGCGCCTTGACGAAGTGCTCTTCGGCGTTTGGCACGCCGATGTCTTGGAATACGTTGCGGCTTCCGGTTTGGTACCGCTTGGTTATCATCGGTCTCCTTTGCTTGCCAGTTGCTCGGCTTCCCGCAGCCGCCGTCTAACCAGCCCGATATCCCGGCGTGGCGTCTCCCGCCCGGCCTTCGACTTCTTCTGGAAGGCGTGGAGCACAAACACGGCTCCGGCGTACCGCACGGTGTAGACCGCGCGGTACGTCTCGCCACGCCAATCCCTGACTACTTCCACAACTCCCGCCCCTCCGAATCCAGTCAGCGCCTTCGCGTTCCGGTGCCGGTCGCCTTGCTGGGCTACAAACAACGCATAGCCGATATGATCCTGAACCGGCCCAGGGAACTCGCACAGATCCTCGTGGCTCGATCCAACCCAGATCACCGGTTTGAGAAGAGGGACTTCTTCCATGGGCCACAGTTATAGTGATTTCACTATATCACGACGAAGCGGCCTCCGCCTTTCGCTCGCACTCCGGTTTCTCAGAACCGGATGCCGGGCCCGAGGACGCCGATGAACGCCGCCGATGCCACCAACCCGGCGGCCACCCAGTATGCGCTGAACTGCATCGGGCGCGCCGCCCGCGCTTGGCCGTGCGCGTGGCCGGCCACAATTCCGGGGAGAAACAGAAGTCCGGCGCTCAGGCCGAACGACGCGCCAACTCCCGAAGGCAGGATCAGGTTGGGGCTAATCGGATTGAAGACCGATGCGACGGTCATGACCGCGCCGCCGGCCAGATACGCCGGCAGAACCAGATCCCACAGCTCTGCCGCGGCGGCCTCGCCTCGGTGCACCAAGCCGATCAGGATACTCGCCACCCAGCGAATCGCCAGAACGTATACGGAAACACCCGCGAGTCCAAGAACCGCGCGCCAGAGCCAGGGCGGCGAAAGCCCGGCGATCACCACGGCCCAGTCGCCGTTGTTTGTAGCCGCCGATGCGGCCAGGTAGCCGGAGTTCAACAGGTTGTAGGCGCCGAAGATCCAGAGGAAATAGGTCCACTGGACCAGCTTCGGCGAGCGGCGCAACGCCAGGAGGGCCAGGCAGCCCACGATACAGTTTGCAGAGGTGCCGGCGGCGGAAACGAAGCGGCTGGCAGTGGCACTCTGGATGGCCACCGTCGAGAGGGATAGAATCCGGTCGCCCGCGATCCAGGAGGCGGTTCCATGGCCGAGCGCTTCGTGGACCATGTCCGCGGCGATGCACGCCAAGGCGCCGATGGAGGCGAGCGTCGGCAGGCTGGAGCGGGAAGATCCGGCCGGACGGGTCGCGGTCTCTGAAGGCATACGAGCGAGGGTAGCACGTTCGAGCGCGATGACAGAAGGTTCGCGCCAGCCCCCTGGCACAAATGCTATACTCTTGGCGCGGTGCCCTGCGCGGGCGCCATTATTATCCTGGGTGTCGTAACTTCATACATTTTGGGGGTGGATTCATGTTCGATATTATTTTAGTCCGGGGCGTCTTCATTGTGGTTCTTGGGGCTGCGGGATACCATCTGCATCCGTTTGGACAGCCGTCCTGGGTGGCGGGTTTAGGCGGAGCGGTCCTGGGCGGGATCATCGTCCTTTTCGAAGTCCGGCTGGAACACGTCAGCTTGAAGCGGCTGATCGGGGCGGCGTTTGGGAGCGTGCTGGGGATCTTCGGGGCTTACCTCATGTCCCTGATTCTCGACAAGGCCGGTGCCGACAAGTTCCTGCAGGTCTGCCTGCTGCTATGGATGACTTACATCGGGCTAGTGGTGGGCGCCAAGAAGGGCGACATGCTGAACCTGGCGGCCCTGGGCCTGTTCGGCGGGGAGAAATCCTCGAAACGCACCTTCAAGATTCTTGACACCAGCGTGATCATCGACGGCCGCATCGCCGACATCGCCGAGACCGGGTTTCTGGACGGCGTGCTGGTGATCCCGCAGTTCGTGTTGCGGGAACTGCAACTGGTGGCCGACTCGGCCGACTCCATGAAGCGCAATCGCGGTCGCCGCGGACTGGACATCCTGGCGCGTGTGCAGAAAATGGCGCACCTCAGCGTGCAGATCGTCGAAGAGGATTTCCCGCAGGTCCGCGACGTGGACATGAAGCTTATCGAACTGGCCAAGGTGTTCGACTGCAAGATCGTCACCAACGATTTTAACCTGAACAAGGTGGCCCAACTGCACGGCGTGGACGTGCTGAACATCAACGAGCTGGCCAACGCACTTAAGCCCATCGTGCTGCCCGGCGAGACCATGCGCGTGTTCATCCTCAAGGAGGGCAAGGAACACAACCAGGGCGTCGCCTATCTGGACGACGGCACCATGGTGGTGGTGGACAACGCCAAGCGGATGATCTCGAAAACCATCGACATCTCCGTGACCAGCGTGCTGCAGACTACCGCCGGAAAGATGATTTTCGGCAAGCACGACGAGCGTCCGCACAACGCCGCGCCGCCGCCCGAGAGGCACGACAAGCCGGTGCGCCGGACCGATGCGCCGCCGTCGCCCACCGTCGCGCCGGAGAAATCTTCGATAGAATCGTAGAACCGATGAAAGTTGCCGTCATATTGCCTGCCGCGGGCCTTGGAACTCGTATGGGCCGGGGCTCGGCCGAGAAAACCGGAACCAGCCGGAAGCAGTTTATGCTGCTGGAGGGTTCCCCCATCCTGGTGCACACGGTGCGCAAGTTCCTCGCCTCCGAGCACGTAACCGAGATCGTGGTGGCCTTGCGGCATGAGGACATGGAGTGGGTGGACCGCGTGCTGACGCAGGAGTTCGCCGGGCGCCGGGTGCGCGTGGTGGAGGGCGGCAACAGCCGCCAGCAGTCGGTGGAGAACGCCCTGGCCACGCTCGATGCGGATACCGAAGTGGTGGCCGTGCACGATGCCGTACGGCCGTTCATCGACTCCGAAACCATCCGCAAGGTCTTCCAGGAAGCGGCCGAAACCGGCGCGGCCATCGTGGGCGTGCCGGTGGTGGACACGGTCAAGCAGGTAACCCGGGGGACCGGCACGGTGCACATCCGCGGCACCTTGCAGCGCGAGAAGCTGGTGCTGGCGCAGACCCCCCAGGTTTTCCGCTACCCGCTTCTGCGGCGGGCCTTCGACCTGGCGCGCCAGGACAGCTTCATCGGCACGGATGAGGCCAGCCTGGTGGAGCGCCTGGAAGACGTCGAAATCACCGTGGTGCTGGGCAGCGACCGCAACATAAAAATCACCAAGCCGGCCGACATGGACCTGGCGCACCTGTTCTTCCGCGAAGACCTGGCCAAGGACACCAAGTCTTGAGCGGCGAAATCCGCTGCGGGCTGGGCTGGGACGTACACCGCCTGGCGCCGGGCCGGCCGCTGATCCTCGGCGGCGTGTCTGTGCCCAGCGAGTTCGGGCTGGATGGCCACTCCGATGCCGACGTGCTGGCCCACGCCATCACCGACGCCCTGCTGGGTGCCGCGGCGCTGGGCGACATCGGAATGCACTTCCCGGACACCGACCAGCAATGGAAGGGCTGCGACAGCCTGGTATTCCTGCGCGGCGCCAAGATGATGGTCGAGGACGCCGGCTTCCGGCTGGTCAACGTGGATTCCACGGTGGTTCTCGAGCGGCCCAAGTTGAAGGACTACCGGCAAGCGATTCGCGAGAAGCTCGCCGAAACGCTGGGGCTGCCGCTCGACCGCGTGTCGGTGAAGTTTAAGACGGCCGAGCGGCTGGGGCCCGTGGGTGAGGGGCGTTCGGCGGAAGCTCAGGCGATCGCGACGGTGGAAGCCCGCTAGCGGGAGTTTACTGGGAATGGCCGGAACAAAGGTATAAGCAGTTGTTTCCGGAACGGGTTACGAGCAGGCCCGCGTATTACCCACGCGGGGTAATACGGAGTTGTTCCAAGCCCAGCGTTTTCGCCAGTGCCAGTTGCGGCAGAGTCTGCTTGGAGAGTACAGTGGCGATTCGGTTCGGCCCCTTTTCGCCTTGCGGCGGGTAGAGGAGTACGAATTCCTGGATTTGGCGCAACTCCTGCAATAATTGCTCGGTGGAGATGCCAGCCCATGCCGCCTGTGCCTGGTGGTGCACGTATTGAAGCAGAGAGATGCCCAGCATGCAATAGAACGCGTGCACCCGGATCTTGCTGTCGGTCCAGTGATGCATGGGACCCCAGCCCAGCCACTCCCCATCTTTGAGACCGCGAAATACCTGCTCGACTTGTTGCTGGCCAGCGTAGGCAGCGGCGATCTCCTCCGCGCTCCAGTCCACGCGGTTGGTGAGCAATACCGTTCGACCCAACCGGTGGGCCAACAGGCGCAGCCATGCGGCGTGATCAAAATCGAATTGCAGATGCCACTGCCCGTTCTTCAACTCCAGTTGGTAGTGAATTAGCTCAGCCATGAATTGCGCCGACAGCCAGCGCTGAATCTTGTTGCGAATCTGGGTTTCGGTCCAACGCGCCCTGGGCTTACTCAGATCCACGGACAAACGCCGCAGGTATTGCAGGACCTTGCTGACGCCGGTGGTCACACTCTGTAGCTGTTCGCCCGCGAAGGAAGCCGAGTACTTCACCACGCAAAAGTACTCTTTGCCGTGCACCAGCGTCTTTTCGCCCGCCGCATGTACGCCGGGTTGATCGCTGTTGCAGGTGGGAAGCCGATCCAGCGGCCGTTCGCGCAACTCCTCGGGGGCCTGATTCCAAGGCAGCGCCGCGATCCATCCCACTTGCGACTGCTCCAACTCCACCGTATTGGCCAAGGCCGCCGAGCCCTTGTCAAACACCAGAGTGACCGTGTCCCGTGCGATCCGATTTTGATCCAGCATGTCCAACATGCGCGCCAACGAGACCGAGAACTCCTCCACATCCGGTATGTCGCCGGCATAGACGTGGTGACACAAACTCAGGCCATGCTCGCCATCCAACACGTAGCTGAGTCCCACCTGGCGCAAGTTGTGCCGGCCCTGCTTATTGTGGCCCCGCTGCGCCAGATGGTTCTGCGTGTTGGTGCTGGCCACGTAGGTGTAGAAGTTGGTGGTGTCGTAGCCCAGCAAGCGCCGGCTGAGGATCTGCTTCTGCTTCCATAACCCAACCAGACGCAGTTGAGCCTGCTCCAGTTCGTCGCAGGCTCCCTGGGATGGCCGCTCCGGGGCCAGGGTGTCGAAGCAATCCCAGAAGGCTTGGGAGGAGAATCGTTCCGAGGCAAAGCCCCAGAGCGGCTGCAGGATCGAGCGGTCGTACCAATCGGCAACTTCGGTCTTGGGGCCTGGCTGGCAGATGCGATGAATGGCGGCCAGGAGCAGGTAGTGGACGGCCGAGGGCCCGGAACGAGGCTGGGGCCAAAGTTGCTGAAGCAGTTCGAAGACGCCGGTTTGTTGGGCAGCCAACCAAAGGGCGCCGGGCAGGCCGAAATCCCGCATGGTGGCGGACAAAGGTACCGGAGCGGAGTGGTCGCGAACCAAGGCGGCGACCTTGTCCGCGGAACCGAGGTAGGTCTGATGGACGATTCGGGGCTGGCCGTCGACGCGGGCGCACTCGACGACGTAGTAGTAGAGCTGGTTGCCCTTCTTCTTCGCGATGAGGCTTGCCATATAGGGTAATACAACTATACGACACCTCCTTTCCTGGATCAATAGGCATGAAGCATGAAAGCAGCAAACAGCCCTTGACTAGGGTAATACGCAGGTTGCGCGCGAGGGTCCGCACAAGTCGTGGTTTTTCAATACGTTAATCGAGGGCCGGGGTTATGCGCCTGGAGTTGGCAGTAAACTCCCGCTAGACCGGCATCCGCCGTGCCTGCCGCTGCGCCAGGCGGCTCCATTCGGCCACCACGCGGCGCCGGTAGCGAGGCGCGGTGCGCGCCGCTTCCACGGCCTGCGCGTAGATTGCGCGCGCGGTCTGCCGGTCGCCCAGTTCCTCCAGCGTGCGGCCGTAGTAGTACAGTCCCTGCGGATCGTAGGGACGCCGTTCCACGTACAGGGCCAACTCGCGCCGCGCATCCTCGCGCCGCCCGAGCGCCAGGCATGCCGCGCCCAGTTCGCGGCGGATCTCGCTCTGGCTGTGCTTCTCATCCTGCGCCAGCACGGTCTCGAAATGGGCCAGCGCATCGGCGAACCGCTTCTGGCCAAATGCAATGCGGCCGAGTTGGAAGTGGGCGTCAGTCTCGCCCGCGTCAATGGCCACAGCGGCGCGGAATCGCTCGATGGCTTCGGTGTAGCGGCGCCGGGACTGTTGGATGAGTCCGATCTGGTACTGCGCCTCGCCATCGTGCGGGTTGATGGCGGCCGCCTCCAACATGCGCCGCAGGCTCTGCTGGCGGCGGAAGCCGTCGCCAATGCTGGCGAAATCGTTGCGCAAATAGTAGACCGCCAGAATCAGGAAGAACGGCGAGGCAAACATGCTGAGTAGCGAGAGAACCGGCGCGATCAGGAAATTCCCGAGCAAAACGGGAAGCCAGGAAAGCGACACTGTGCCCGCCGCGGCGAGGTTGCTCAGCCCGAACAGCGTGCGCACGGCGAAAAACATCAGCACCGCGAAGTACACGCAGCAGGGCCAGAGCAGAACCAGGAGAAGCAACACGGAAGCCATGCGCGCCACCAGCGCCAGCGGCAGGAACGCCGCCGCCCAGCCCATGGCCGTGCACGTCAGCAGCCCCGCGTAGTCGCGCTGGAACAGGACGCGGAGGCTTCCCGACCGCCCCACCAGGCTGGCCAGTGCCAGCAAGCCCGGCACGTAGGCCGCAGCCAGCATCAACAAGGGAGTGTAGAAACTGAACCCTACGTCGTGAGGCAGGCTCCAGGAGAGCAGCAGCGAAACGCACAGCACCGCAACGCCGGAGAACAGCAGGCTGCCGCGGTCCAGGATGTCGCTCATGGCCGCGGCGGGCCGTACGTAGAGCCGCAGAAGTAGCTTGAGATTGGATCCCACCAACGCAGAATAGCAAAGGGAACCGGTTGCCGCTCGCCGCCGCCTCCTATGGCGTGGCCCAGTATCCGGGACGGGTCCGCACGGTCACTCCGCCCGGTCCCTTAACGGCGACTTTGATCCCGCGGAACTTGCCGTCCATGGTCTGGTTGGCAGGGGTGTATTGGACGATGTACTGGCTGCGGATATCCTGCGCCACCTGGCGCGCCAGCCGGTCCACTTCTCCCACGTCCTTGGCGAAGAACGCGGACGCTCCGGTGGCTTCGGCCAGCGTCTCCAGCGCCCGCTTGGCCTGGTGCGCGGCGCGGGGCTCCTCCTCTTCCAGCAGTCCAACCGAGTAGATCAGCACGCTGGCCTGCTGGGCGCTCTTCACCAATTCCTCCAGCGTGATGGCGCTGTAGTTGTCGTCGCCGTCGGTCACCACCACGATCACTTTCTTGTCGCGGTGGGATAGCTTCAGGTGCTCCACCGACATCTGGATGGCGTCGCGCATGGCCGTGCCCCCGCGCGAATCGATGCGCTTCAGGGCCTGTTGCAGCAGGTTCAAGTCGTGCGTAAACGCGACCCCGGGCGGCAGGTCCAGGTAGGCTTCGTCGTTGAAATTGACGACGAACACCTCGTCATCCCGGTTGGATGCCTGCACCAGCGCCAGCGAGGCGGCTTCCACCTGCGCCCGCCGGGGAGTCATGCTGCCGCTGTTGTCGATCACCAGGCCCAGCGCCACCGGCACGTCCTCGCGCTTCACGGCCTTGATCTTCTGCGGCACGCCGTTCTCCCGCAAGGAGAACGCCTCGGGCGAAAGGCTGGTCACCAGATGGCCGGTATGGTCCGACACCGTGGTGTGGCACACCACCAGCCGGAGGTCGGATCGGAACACGGCGTTGGCCTCGCCCGGAGGGGTGAGCAACGGCGCCTGTTGCGCCCAAGCCGCGCCACAGGCCAGCAGCGTTCCCAAAACGGCGGCGCGCACGCGTCGATTGCGGAGACCTACCATACTGCTCCTATTGACGCGCGGGGCTGGCGCCAGGTTATTCATTTCTTGGCCATTTCGCCGGCCCACCGCAGGTACCGTACCAGTTCCTTTCGTTGCTTCCAGGTGAATTCCCAAAACTGAGGCAAGGTGATTCGCTCGGCGTGCAGGCCGCTATAGGTCTCGATTCGCCATCTAAGGTATGGGCTCCGCCACGGCCGCAACCGGTATCCTCGGCTCAAACGCCAGAGCATGCGGATCACTTCAGCGTCTGCGCCCCCTTGGGCACCGTGCTGTCGGTAGCCCAGTAACCCGGCCGCGTTCGGACCGATGGCTTCCCGGTGGCGTTCACGGCTATCTTGATAGTTCGGAACTGGCCGTCCATATTGGTATTGGTGGGCGTGTATTCGATGGTGTACTGGTTGCGGATATCGTGCGCCACCTGGTGGGCGATGCGATCCACTTCGGCCAGATCCTTGGGAAAAAACGTCGACGCTCCGGTGGAATCGGCCAGGGCGTTCAACGCCCTCCTGGCCTCCCGTGCCGCGCGCGGTTCCTCTTCGGCCAGCAACCCCACGGAGTAGATCAAAACCTCCGCCTGTTGCGACGCCTTCACCAGATTTTCGAGCGTGATCAGGCTGGAATTGTCGTTGCCGTCGGTCACCACCACCAGGACCTTTTTGTCGCGGCTGGCGTGCTCCTTCAAGTGAACGATGGAGCTGGCGATGGCGTCGCGCATGGCCGTTCCGCCGCGCGAATCGATGCGTTCCAGGGCGTGCTTCAGCACGTCGATATCGCTGGTAAAATTCATCCCAGGCGGCAGGTCCAGGAAGGGCTCCTCGTTGAAGTTGACCACGAAGACTTCGTCCTCGGGGTTGGAGTCCTTCACCAGCGCCACCGACGCCGCCTCCACTTTGGCGCGCTTGTCGCGCATGCTGCCGCTGTTATCGATTACCAGGCCCAGCGAAACTGGAATGTCCTCGGCCTTGAAAATCTTGATCTCCTGGGGAGCGCCGTTCTCGGTGACGCTGAACGCGCTCTTGGGCAGTCCCGTGACCAGGTGGCCTACCTTGTCGATCACCGAGGTGTGGCACACCACCAGGCGCGTGTCGGAGCGGAAGATCACCCCTGGATCTTCCGCTTTGAGCGGCGTCTGGTGCTGGGCTGATACCACACCTGCCGCCACGGCGAGGGCCGCTGGCAACGCGGTGGCGAAGTTGATCCTAGTGAGACGGCGCATAGTATCCCTGCCGGAAGAATGCCCGCAACAGCGGCATGCCGCGCGGTTGCACCAGTTTTACCAGGACCTTCCGGTACTTCCCGTCGCGATCCTGATTCTCCGGCCGGAAGCCGATCAGGTACTGATTTCTAAGCTCGGTGCCGATCTTCGCGGCGATGTCCGCCATCTCGTTCATGTTCTCCACCGCATACTCACGGCCCCCGGTCTGTTCGGCGATCTCCGTCAACAACCCCGGTCCGGCGGCTTCCTCCGGCGTCCGGCCGCGGTTCGGACCGCCTTCGAAAATCCCCATGGCGTAGATCTGCACGTCCGCCTCGCGCACCAGGTTCCTGATTTCGGACTGCGTGTAGCGGCTGTCGTTATCCCCGCCGTCGGTGATCAGCAGCAGGGCTTTGCGCGGGTTCTTGGCCTTTTTCATCTCGTGCAAACCCATATATACGGCGTCCAGGAGCGCGGTCTGGCCCTTCGACTGGGTGAAGGTGAGGCGGTTCTGAATCTCCTCCAGGTTGGCGGTGAACGGCTGCACCAGCCTGGTCTCGCTCGAGAACGTCACCAGGAAAAACTCGTCCTCCGGATTGGCCATCTTGAAGAACTGCGCCACGGCCTGCCGCGATTTTTGCAGCTTCTGCCCCATACTGCCCGAGCAATCGAAGATCACGCCCACCGAAAGCGGCGCGTCCTCGCTCGAAAACTGGCTGATGGCCTGCTCCTTGTTGTTTTCGAAAATGCGGAAATTCTCCTTTTCCAGGCCGGTGACGAACCGGTTCATCGGGTCGGTCACCGTCACCGGAATCAGAACCAGATTGCTCTCGACGCGAATGTCCGGCTTCGGCGGGGCGGGCGCCTTTTCGACGGTAGACTGGCGGGGAGCGATGGGACCCTGCTGAGAAACCGCCAGAAAACCCACTCCCAGAGACAGGATGATAACTACCAGCAGCTTGCGGCAGAAGGACGGCATCACGGCTGGGCAGCCTCTCTTCCTAGAGTCTAGCATAGCGGTTTTGTGGTATGATCGCGTGTGCCGTGCAAAATTCTGGGCGTCATTCCGGCGCGCCTGGCATCCTCCCGTTTCCCTGGAAAAGTACTCGCTCCAATCGCCTCCAAACCAATGCTACAGCACGTCTATGAACGTGCCTCGCAAGCCCGCTACCTGTCCCATACGATAATAGCCACTGACGACCCGCGGGTCTATCAAGTTGCAAGAAGTTTTGGAGCCCCGGCGCGCATGACCCGTTCCGATCACCCTTCGGGAACCGACCGGGTTGCCGAAGTAGCCTCGGCCGAAGATGCCGCAATCGTGGCGAATATACAGGGCGACGAGCCGCTCATCGACCCCGCCGCCATCGACCTCGCCATCCTGCCACTGCTCCACGACTCCCGCGTGGTCATGAGCACGCTCAAGAAGCGCATCGAGGACCCTCGCGAGATTGCCGACCCCAACGTGGTCAAGGTGGTCACCAACCGCTCGGGCGATGCCATTTACTTCTCCCGCTCGCCCATCCCGTGCGACCGCGACGCGGGCGGGCGCACCGCCTTCTTCAAACACATAGGTCTGTACGTTTATCGCCGGGATTTTCTTTTGAATTATTCCGCATTTCCAGCCGGACCGCTGGAACTCGCCGAGCGCCTCGAGCAGTTGCGGGCTCTCGAAAACGGGTACTCCATCCGGGTGGTGGAAACGGATTACGACTCGCTGGGCGTGGATACGCCAGAGGATCTGGAAAGGGTTTCACGAATGTTTGAGCAATGCCTAACGGAGGGACACTAGTCATGGCCAAGTACATATTCGTAACGGGCGGCGTGGTTTCGTCGCTGGGAAAAGGGATCTGCGCGGCGTCCCTGGGATGTCTGCTCGAAAGCCGCGGCCTTAAGGTAGCCTGCCAGAAGTTCGATCCTTACCTGAACGTGGATCCCGGCACTATGAGCCCGTTTCAGCACGGCGAAGTGTTCGTCACCGACGATGGCGCCGAGACCGATCTCGACCTGGGCCACTACGAGCGCTTCACCCACTCCAAGCTCACGCAGAGCAACAACGTAACTTCCGGCCGCATCTACGAGCAGATCATCACCCGCGAACGCCGCGGCGATTACCTCGGCAAGACGGTCCAGGTTATCCCCCACGTCACCAACGAAATCAAGGCCGCCATGAAGCGCGTGGCGCAGGACGTGGACGTCGTCATCGTCGAAATCGGCGGCACCGTGGGCGATATCGAATCCCTGCCGTTCCTCGAAGCCATCCGCCAGATGCGCCACGAACAGGGGCGCGGCAATTGCATCTTCCTGCACGTCACCCTGGTCCCCTACATCGCCGCCGCCGGCGAAATGAAGACCAAGCCTACCCAGCACAGCGTCAAGGAACTGCGCGCGCTCGGTATCCAGCCCGACATCCTGGTGTGCCGTTCCGAGCGTTTCATCCCTCAGGAGATGAAGGAGAAGATCGCGCTTTTCTGCGACGTGGACGTGGAGGCCGTGGTCACCGGGCGCGACGTCAAATCGGTGTACGAAGTGCCCGTTACCTTCGCCGCCGAGGGTGTGGACGAGATCGTCCTCCGCCTGCTGAAGATCGACGCCCCGCCGCGCAACCTCACCCGTTGGACCGAGATGCTGGAACGCCTGCAGAACCCGCGCGACGAAGTGACCATCGGCCTTGTGGGCAAGTACGTGGAATACGAGGACTCCTACAAGAGCCTCAAGGAAGCCCTGCTGCACGGCGGCCTGGCCCACCAGTTGAAGGTCAACATCCACTGGATCGAAGCCGAGGGCGTGGTGGGCGCCGATTGGGAGCGCCAGCTCGATGGCTACGACGGCATCCTGGTGCCCGGCGGCTTCGGCAAGCGCGGCATCGATGGCATGATCAACGCCATCCGCTACGCCCGCGAGCAGGGGGTGCCATACTTCGGCATCTGCCTGGGCATGCAGACCCTGGTGATCGAATACGCCCGCAACGTCTGCGGCCTGGAAGGCGCCGATTCCACCGAGTTCAACGCCGGCACGCCGCACCGCGTCATCTTCAAGCTGCGCGAGTTGAAGGGCGTCGACGAACTTGGCGGCACCATGCGCCTGGGCAGTTGGCCCTGCCGCCTGGCTGACAACAGCTTCGCCGCCCGCGCCTACGAAACCCGCGAGATCCACGAGCGCCACCGCCACCGATACGAATTCAACCGCGAGTACGAAGAGCGCCTAAAGGCCGCCGGCCTGCGCATCACCGGCGAGACCCCCGATAACACCTACGTCGAGATCTGCGAGCTCCCGGGCCATCCCTGGTTCCTGGGTTGCCAGTTCCACCCCGAGTTCAAGAGCAAGCCCATGGAGCCGCACCCGCTATTCAAGGCATTCATCGGTGCCGCCTACCAGCAGCGCCTGCGGCGGATCGAAGCCGGCGTGCGGACGGAGCCGCAATACACCCGTGGCGATTGAGTACAGCCGGTTCGCACAGGGTCAGGGGCTGACGCTGATCGCCGGACCCTGCGTAATCGAGAGCGAAGAGCACGTCCACCGCATGGCGCGGCTCATCCGCCAAGCCGTGGGTGAGTTCATCTTCAAGGCGTCCTTCGACAAAGCCAACCGCACCTCCATCGGCGCCTACCGCGGCCCCGGTTTGAAGGAGGGCCTGCGCATTCTGGCGGGAGTGAAGGCCGAGGGTTTCGCCATCCTCACGGATATTCACGAGCCCGCGCAGGCCGAACCCGCGGCCGAGGTGGCCGACATCCTGCAAATCCCCGCCTACCTGTGCCGCCAGACCGACCTGCTGCTGGCGGCCGGCCGCACCGGCCGCATCGTCAACATCAAGAAGGGCCAATTCGTGGCGCCGCACGATATCCACCGCGCCGCCGAAAAGGTGGCCTCCACGGGGAACCGCCAGGTGATCCTGACCGAGCGCGGCTCTTCGTTCGGGTACAACAACCTGGTGGTGGACATGCGCGGCTTGAAGATCATGCGCGATGCCGGTTGGCCGGTGATTTTCGACGCCACCCACTCGGTGCAACTGCCAGGCGGCGCCGGCGACGCATCGGGCGGCCAGCCCCAGTTCATCGAACCGCTGGCGCGGGCTGCCGTGGCCGCTGGCGTGGACGGCGTTTTCGTGGAAGTTCACGACGCGCCGGAGAAGGCTCTGTCGGACGGGGCGAACTCTCTGCGCGCCGACCTGCTGGCAGAATTTTGGGGGCGGCTCCAGGCCATCGACCGGCTGGTGAAAACCCAGCAGCCGCGCGCTTGAACCGCCCCCACTGCTTCAGCGAACCGCGTAATCCGGCCAGCACGTAGTCGTGGAGCCGGGCGTTGCCCAGAGCGGATCCACGCCGTCGATCCCGATGCGAATCACGGCGCCGGAACTGGAAGACGCCGCCGGGGCGAACTTCGGGTCCAGGATCTTGGCGATGCGGTCGTGCGCCGCGTCCAGGTGCGCGCGCGTTTCGCGGTCCGTGGTGCGGGCCAGGGCGGCGGCGATGTTGGCGTTGAGCGTCAGCAGGTCCGCGCGGTACATGGGCTTTTCATCGGCGCTGGAGCCGCCGCCGATGAGCGCGATCAACTCCGCGGGAATACCGGCTGGCACGCTGGCGCCGGCGCTGTTGAGCCGGGAATTCACCAAATCAAGATAGGCGTGCTGCAGGTTGCGGCGATAGGCGTCCACCTTCACTTGCGGGCCGTCCAACTCCTTCCATACGCCCTTGCGCACGGCAGCCAGGAAATCGGCCGGGGCATAGGAGTGGGCGGGGTCCATGGCTTCCTGCTCCACCAGGCGAGCGAAACGGCCGCTACCCAGCAGGTTCGCCATCACGCTGTTCTGTGCACTGCGAACGCGGCTCAGTACTCCGGTTGGCTCGATGCGCCGCAGAATCTCCGGATCCACCATCCAGGTGGGCGTGGCGAGGGCGTTGTCGACCAGGAACTTCACGGCCGCTTCCTGGCGCGCCTTGGGCACCGGGGTGAACAGCACGCCATCCTGTCCTACGTGCTTCTCCTGCGAGTCGAACCCGCCCACGATGGCGGCCACGTGGTTCATCTCCAGCGTCCACTGGCCCAGCATGCGGCCGTACAATTCGGCGAGGTCATCGTAGGGCTCGCCCTTCTTCTGAGTGGTGGCCTCGAGCAGCATGGCCTCCACGCGCTTGAGGTTCTTCAGGCCGAGTGCGGTGGAGGCGATGGCGTCGGCGTCGCCCACCGCTTCGGTGAGGTCGCCGGGGTCGGATCCACCCGCTCCGGCGGTCGAGAAGCGGAGCCACGGTGTCGTGTCCTGTTCGCGCGCCCAGGTGTCCAGCGTGGGCTTCTCGTCGTCGGCGGTCTTGGAGGCGGGAATGGGTGTGTAGCCCCAGCGGATGGCCCAACGGTCGTACGGGCCGATGCGCGGCACCAGGTCTTCCACCGGGATGTTGTCCTCCGGCTGCGCCACGTAATTGAAGCGGGCGTAGTCCATGATGGAGGGCGTGTGGCCGTTGGTGTGCAGCCATTCTCTGTCGCGGATCTTTTCCTGCGGGTACATGGAACTGGCCTTCATGTTGTGTTGCAGGCCCAGGGTGTGTCCCACTTCGTGCGCCACCACGAACTCCAGCATGCGGCCCATCAGCTCGTCGGGGAGCGGCAACTTCTTCGCGCGCGGATCGAGCGGGCCCACTTGCACGAAGTACCAGTCGCGCTGCAGGTTCATGATGTTGTGGTAGAAGAGAATGTCGGCGTTTAGGATCTCGCCGGTGCGCGGGTCGTGGATATTCGGCCCCATGGCGTTTTCGGTCGTGGAGGGAAGCCAGCGGATCACCGAGTTGCGGACGTCCTCCTTGCTCCAGTCGGGATCCTCTTCCGGCGTGGGAGCCATCTTGGCCACGATGGCGTTCTTGAAACCGGCGGCTTCGAAAGCGGGCTGCCAGTCCTCCACGCCCTTCTTCATCCAATCGCGCCATTTCACGGGCGTGGCGGCATCGATGTAATAGACGATGGGCTTGACCGGCTCGGAGACGGCCGCCGACGGGTCCTTCTTCTCCAGGCGCCAGCGCGCGATGTAGCGCACGCGGGGAGCGCGATGCTCATCCTTGCTGTAGTCCATCATGCTGGTGGTGAAGTAGCCCACGCGTTCGTCGAACACGCGCGGCAGCATGGGATTCTCGGGCAGTCTTACCATGCTGTGGTGCAGCACGATGGTGGCGCTGCCCGGCCGCATGCCGCCGGTTGAGATCGTGGATGTCGCGGTCGCGGTGATGGGGGGCTGGATGCGCGTGTAGGTCATGGTGGCCTCCGCCTCGATGTTCGCGGGGTAGGGCGATATGCGCTCGATGGCGCAGCGCGTCGCGTCCAGGGAGGTGGCGTTAAGATGCTGCCGCGCGCTGAACTCGGGGACGTCGGTATTGAACAGGCGCGTGACCTCGATGACCGGCTCGCCGTCCTTGTTGAACGCGGCCACCGGGAACGCCATGACGATGGCGCTGTTCTCGGAGGCCTGCACGGCCCGCGCGATAGGCGCCTTGGGGTCGGCCGTTAGGCCGTAATCGTCCTCGCGCAGGAACACCTTATTGCCGTTGATCTCCCAGTGGATCATGCGGTCGTGCAGTTGATCGCCGCCATAGCCGACGCCCAGCGTGGTGCGGGCGATGAAGGTGACCCACAGGAATTCCTTCCCAAGCTCGCTCTTGGGAATCTCGTAGTAGTACTTTTCCTTGATCTGATGAACGGTGAAGATGCCGGTCTTGGTCTTGGCATCCTTGGTGATGACCTTGGCGTAGGGTTGCGGCTCTTGGGTCGCCGGGGCTCCGCGTCCTCCCAGTGCGGCAGCAGCCGCGGCTCCGGCCGCGGGGGCGGGCGGTTCGGAGGGTTCGGGTGGCGGGGTGGGCTCCTGCGCCAGGAGCAGTGCGCCAATGGGGAGGGCCAGCAAGAAGGCAACGTGGCGGTGGATCACGGGAACTCCTTTACAGAGGATAGGGTACCACTGGGGTTGGACGGCGGTGGCGGCGAATAGTAACGGCGAGTTCCGGCAGGGGGCGGGCCCGCACTGGGCCGAGCCGGTGAACGGCTCCTCGTCTGCGCCCGTCCACGACTCGATGGTTGGGCCAGTCTAAAGCCCCGGGATCAACTGCCGGAACAGTCGCACCTGCCGCTCGCTGACCGCGATCTCGGTCGCCGCCGCATCTGCCATCACCAACAGGTAGCCGCCTTTGAAGTATGGCTTGACCTCCCGGATCCTGTCGACATTGACGAGCGCGTCGCGTCGCGCCCGAAAGTACGATCTGGGCGGCAGATTGGCCTCGAGTTCGTTGAGTTGGTAGTTCACCCAGTACGTGTCCGCGGCAGTATGTGCCCGAACTATACCGCCGTCGATACCGAACCAGAGAATCTCTTCCGGCGGAATGAGGACGAGCCGGTCGCGTCTGCGGCAGACCACCTTGCGCAACTTGTACGGGGATGATCCGACGACGTCGAGCAGGTGCCGGCCCTCCTGCTCTATCTCGCCGCATTTCGAGTGCAGCCTGCGCGCTCGATCGAGGACCAGGGAGAGCCGCTCCGGCTCCACGGGTTTCAGGAGGTACGCGAGAGCGTCGGCCTCGAAAGCGGCCAGGGCGTGCTGGTCATAGCCCGTTGCGAAGATGACGAGCGGAAACGGCGTCAGGTGGCGAACTGACTGCAGCACTTCGAATCCGGTGAGTCCCGGGAGCTGGATATCCAGGAAGAGGAGGTCCGGCCGCATCTCCTCGATCTTCCCGACGGCTTCCGGCCCGTCCTGGGCGAATCCGGCGATTTCGATATCCGCGTGCGAGTTCAGCAATCGCGACAGCCAGGAACGGGCGGCCTCTTCATCGTCGACAATCAGGCTTCTGAGCATGGGGGGAACACTCCTCGGGGAATGATCAGGGTGACCCGGGTCCCGCCGGCGATGCTCGGTTCGAACCGCATCGTAGCGGCGTCACCATACAGTGTGCGTAGCCGATCGGCCACGTTCGTCAAGCCGACGCCACGCCGCTCGCCGAAGTTCAGTTCTTTGGCGCCTACTCCATCGTCCTCGACCACGATGTGCACGTGGTCGCCGCTGGTGAACGCCGAGATCCTTATCTGACCCGGCCCAGGCTTGGGGCCCAATCCATGCTTGAGCGCGTTCTCGACCAGGGGCTGGAGGATCAGCGACGGAATGCGATCGCCGGACACTTCCGGTGCGAGGTCAATGCTCACCCGGAGCCGGTCGCCAAAGCGCGCCTCCTCAAGGTAGAGGTAGCTGCGAAGGAAGTCAATCTCGTCCCGAAGCGAGGTCACGTGCCGGGAGGATTGTGTTAGCACATAGCGGAAGACCCGGGCGAGCCGTAGGGTCATGGTCTCGGCGCGGCCCGGATCGCGCGCGATCAGGTCGGTGAGCGTGGTGAGCGCGTTAAAGAGGAAGTGCGGATTGATCTGCGCGCGCAGGGCGCGCAGTTCCGCCTCCGTGAGTTGCTGCAGGAGGAGCGCCTCTCGGGTGTGCCGTTCCAGCAACTCCCGTTCTCTCCCTAGCGCGTCCAGGCGGCGGGCACAGTTGACGGCTACGGTCTGAAGAAAGGTCAGCTCGTGCGTGAAAAGGCCGGCGCAGTCGGCCGACGCGATCACCAACGCGTGCGTCGCGCGATCGCGCGGCACGACCGGCACGATGAAGTCGGCGTCCTTGCATGGCAGACCCTGACGGTCCGCGTCCCCCTTCGCCAGTTGCACGATTCCGGCGTCGCCGGTGTCCGTCCGCAACCGGACTTCGGGCACGGTGGCCGCCTCCAGCAGGCGGACGCTGTCGGGTTGCAGTGCGTTGCGCACGCTCGCCTCGACGCAACGGGCAATCTCCGTCTCGTCCCTCGATCGCGCGAGCTCCGCGATCAGCAGACGTGTCGCCGCGGGGTAGTCGGGCACGCGAAACAGGCGTGCACTGACAAATGCGCCGGCACGCGACTCCAGGAGTATCAACAGCAACAGCAGAATGGCCGCGGCGGCCATTTCCAGTGCGGCCAGCAGCCCGCCGGGAAACGCCGCCCGGGCACACAGCCGCGGCAGAAGGGGATTGCGCAGCAGCCACAGGAGCCCCAGCGCCCACGCCATGACCAGAACGAGCCGCAGAGCCTGCCGGACGAACAAATCGGCGAAACGGAATTTCGGGAACTGGAAGAAGATACTCCAGACTCCCAGCAGCATCACTTGTTTGCTTGCGGACAATAGCCCCGCAGTGAGCCGGGGATTGGACGTGATGATTCGGGAGAGAACCAGAGCGGTCGCGGCAAACGACACGGAAACTACGATTGCAATCGAGGAGAGCCGAACCACCAGCGATGGACGAGCCGGCCTCAGCAGGAAAATGGCAGCCGGCACAATCAGAAGGGCTGCGCTGTAGGCCGTGAATTCCCTGAAGAGGGCAAACGTCTCGCGGCTCGCCGGGAGGAACACGGCGGACCAAAGCAGCAGTGTGGCGATGACGGCGGACAACAGCGCGCAGCGATGCAGAATTCCGGCGACGCGCCTGTGTCGCGGGGGCTTGGTCAGTTTCCCCCAGATCTCAATCATGGGAATCGGCCAGACTGCGCCTGCCGTGAACTGGAGCGCAGCGGCGGACGCGCTCAGCATCGACTCGGGAGTTGCGCCGGCCACCAGGAAGGCTGCCTGAGCGAGTCCACCGAGATTCCAGGCGACGCCGCATGCCGCAAGCACGATCACTGAGACGGGAGTACTGGGCAAGCGCGCAGCGCGCAAAGCGAAGCCCAGCAGCACGGCCGCAACAGCCAGGCCGGTAGCAAACCCCGTCAACTCTACGGCCATTTGGGCGTCGCCAGGTATCATCCCGTTCCGACCGGACTCCAGCATACCAACCATCCCCAGACCCTGACCAAGCGGACCATCCGATCGCGCCGCTTCACCGGATCGACGCCGTCATTTTGGAGATGAGCGCAACACAGAGCCTGGTTGGCGGTCCGGCCGGAGTGCGCGTTCCCGCTCCAAAACCCGGCACTCAGGCGATAGCGTGGCGCGCCAGGCAGTTCCGCGTTGGTTCCGCGCATCAGTCGCCCGTATCGTGGATTCAGGCTGTCCCGGGCATGCGATCGCGGGAGAGCCGCCGTGAGGAGGATCTTAATCGATGTCGACGACGAACCATGGAGGTCGCGCGCACCGCGCGATCGCTTCCCTAGCCATCGCTACCGTACTCTCGTTCCCGTTGCCCGGCGCAAAAGCCCAGACGGCCAACGATCCCGCCGCTCCGCCGGCGGCTGAAACAACCGGGGCGGGGAGCCCCGCGGCGCAACCATTCCTCAAGAGCGATTCGCGGTTCCAGTCCTATCTGACGTCGACCTTCGGGGTGACTGGATTGCTCCGCGCCGGCGTCGGCGCAGGCTTCGATCAGGCTAAAGGGGCTCCGCCCGAGTGGGAGACCGGAACTCGGGGATTTGCCCAACGATTCGGTTCGCGCTTCGCGATGATCGCCATTTCGGGGACCACGGAGTACTCCGTCTCGGAACTGTTGCGCCAGGACTCCCGCTATCGCCGCTGCGATTGCCACGCCTTCTTTCCGCGGACCTTCCACGCGCTCAGTTCAACGCTGTTGGCACGAACCAGAAGCGGCTCGATCGTGCCGTCCGTGCCGGCGCTGGCGGGGGCGTACGCCGGATCGTTCGCGGCGGTCAACGGCTGGTATCCGTCCCGGTACAACGCGAGCGATGCCTTCCGGATCGGTAGCATGCAGTTACTGTTTTCGGCTGCCGGCAATCTCCTGCGCGAGTTCATCCCCGGCAAACATTAGATCGGCGGACTGAGGTTGCTTCCATTGAACCCAGGACTCAACATCTCGTGGGAAGCGCTGGCGCTGGGAATCGGAGTTGGCCCGGCCTGTCTGGCGTCGTGTGGGCCGTTGCTGGCGCCATGGTTGATCGAGCAGCGCCGCGGGCTGAAGTGGGCCGCCCGGCAGCTCGCGGCGTTCCTGATCGCCCGCTATGGCGGCTACATGTTGTTTGCCACCGGTGCGTGGGGCGCTGGGCTGGCTCTCCCGCAAGGCACGCAGGCCTCGGTGTACGCGGGCGCGCATCTGCTGTTGGCCGTAGTGCTGGTCAAGTACGCTATCGGCCGCTGGAAGAAAGGGGGATGTGCTGCCGCTGGGGCGAACCACGGGATCGTGACCATCGGCGACAAACCGTCGAGCTCGTGGGGACTTATACTTGGATTTCTTACTGGCTTGAGTCTCTGCCCGCCATTTCTCGCGGCGGGCTTGAGGGCCGCGGAACTACGGAGTCTGCCACTCGCACTTCTCTTCTTCTCTTTGTTCTTTCTGGGGACCGCGGTCTGGTTCCTGCCTTTCGCCACCCTCGGCTGGTTTCACTGGAGACAACCGGCGGCCTGGGTGGCGCGACTCCTGTTGTTTCTGCTCGCAGTGTACTACGCATACGCCGGACTAATCGCACTCGCAAGAGGACTGTTTCATGAACGCTGATACCAATTCCGCACGGGGCTGGTCCGCCTCGACCCTGCTGACGGCCCCCATCGCTCTCTGGTCCCTGGTGATGTTCATGCCCTCGTTTATGCACACGGACCATGGCCGAAGGACCATCGACTTTCACGACCATCCCCGTGTGATCGCTGTCGCCATCACAATCGCCTTCATGGCCGGCCTCTTCCTGATGATGATGCGTACCGGGCAGACGTATCGCTGGCGGCGGTACTTCTTTGTCGCCCTGGGCTTTCTCTTTCCGGTCGGCTTCATCGCCGGCCTACTGGCCGAACGCCGCTCGATGAGCATCCCAATGGAGCAGATGATCGCCGGCAATGTCCCGTTCTGTTACCTGGCGATCCCAATGCTGCTCATCCCAGCCGCCCTGACCAGGACGATCATCTTTCCCGGCTCCATCCTGTCCTCCTCAGGCCATCATACGATCGCCGGTGTGATCGGTCTTTGGTTCGCCGCTACCCTGGTGCTGGGGAAAGCCTGGTGCGGTTATGGGTGCTTCTTTGGCGGGATCGAGGAAGGTGTCGCCGCACTCCCCGCAAAGGCGCGGATTAGGAATCTGGACCCGCGCTGGCGGTACGGCCCCTGGACTGTACTGCTGGGCGCGGTCTTGCTCTCGGCAGTGCTGTTCGAACCGGTCTATTGCTTTTGGATCTGCCCATTCAAGGCCGTGAGCGAGTATCCCGAGGTGCGCGACGTGGAGTCCGCCATTCAGGCGCTGGTTTTCGGCGTACTATTCCTCGGGTTGGTCATCGTCCTCCCGTTTCTCACCAAGAAGCGAACCCAGTGCGCTTTCCTGTGCCCTTTCGGCGCTTTCCAGTCGCTGTTCGAGAAGCTCAGCATCTTCCAGATCCGCTTCAGCCGCGAGGTGTGCGCGGACTGCGCGCTGTGCCGGAACCAGTGCCCCGTCATGGCGATCGACGAAGACTCCGTCAAGCGGGGCAAAACGCTGCTCTCCTGCGTGCGCTGCGGCGCCTGCGTGGATGCCTGCCGGAAGCGTGCCGCGGTATGGCACATCCGAGGGACGCCCATAGCCGTCAAGCCGGAACGTGCCCGGCTCCTGTTCCTGTACGGCGCCTGGTCGTTTGCAGTGATGTTCGGCGGCAACATCCTGGCGAATTCGATCTACATTATCGTGCGCCTTGTTGGTGGAAGGTTCGTGTGAGAATTCGCTCGATCATGGGCTATTCGGGCGCCGTATTGACGCTGGCCATCGCCGTTCTGATTCCGTTCCGCCTGACGGGAATCTTCCGGGACGCTGTTATCGCAACGGGAGTGAAGACCGACCCCTACTACGCCGGAGGCACAGTTTCGCGCACGATCCCGAAGGGCGCCTACTCCATTCAGGTGCACGAGGTAATTCACCCGCGGGCGTGGCAGCGTGGCAAGGACTACATGCAGTTGGCGTGGACTCCAGTCGGCGCTCTGCCGCGGCAAGTAAGTGACGAGGTGGACGTGGATAACGACGGGAGATCCGACTTGAGGGTGAAATTCGCGGTGCCTGCCGATCCTAAGGCGTTTCTGACAGTCGACGTGGATGCGCTGCAACCAGGATTCGAAGCGATGCACGGGGTCACCCGCGGGACGCTTTCCTGCCTGATCGTCCGTGTCGGTGACCGCATCCTGGTGCGTGTGCCGGTGAAGAAGTAGGGCGGTTTCGACGCCGACGCATGAAAACCGTTCCCACGCTTCAGGCCGGGTACGCCGGGCAGCAACCGTAGCAGATGGGGCCGCACCTGCCGGCCCTCGCGCCGCGGGCGGGCATTCCGGCTTCATCCCACCATCTCGGCGCACATGATAGTGACCGCCTGGCCACCCGAAATCGCCCCGTCACCCTACAAACGCGCGCGCACCACGCCGCGGTGCGCGGAGGCCCGGTACGCGGTGAATTCGCTCTCACCAAATTTGGCCGCCCCCTACGGGGCCAGCGCGCAGTGAGCCGAACCGTTGACCGGGTTCTCGTCCGCGCCCGTCCGCGGCTCGATGACGGGGCAGTCAAGTGGCAGCCGGATTCCCGGACACGAAGCCGGGTCGCATCGACGATCGGCCGCCACCGGCGGAAGAGGCCCTGCTTCCGAATGGTGATTCGCCCGCTGGATGGAGCCGGGCAGCATCACTCTCCCGTAACGCCATCTTAAGTTAGCCGCTGGCATGGCGGACGCTACTGCATCTATTTGCCAGTGTCTTTCGCTTCCGGGTTCGCTTCTTCCTTGTCGTCAACGGGTTTGGAGAGATGCAGTTTGCGTACCTCTTTGGCTCCGACCGAGGGATCTTCAGGCGTGACCTTAATCCCAGTTGCCATGGGCCCGGCGGTCCATTTGAAGTAATAGGTCTTTCCCGCCTCCGCCTCCAACCGGGCCCGCTCGTTCTCTTTCTGCCTGGCTTGATTGATGGCCGCCCCGGCGGACATGATGACGCTTCCGTAATACTCCTTGGGCAATCCGGAGATCACAACGGTCCCCGGCGGAACTTCCATGAATGCGTATTCGCTGTTGAGGAGTTTGGCGAGGTGAGTGCCGTTGATATAAAGCTCGTCATGTGAGGACGAGCCGGTAAACCTGTACACCCGGTAGATACAGACGATGGCCTTGCCGCTGGATGGCGCGGGTAGTACGGCGGGAGTCTTGGCATCCTGGGCGACGGCGACGGTCCCGGTGAAGAGAAACGCCATCGCAATGAATGCGGACGGAAGGCTTGCGAGAGAACGGCAGGCTCTCCTGGGGCAAGGCGCTGCGACGGTACTATTAACGGTGTTACGCATAATAGCGCTCCTTTGTCTAGGTTCAGAATCTGGCGAGCAGTGTAGCAGGTTGCGCCCACCCTGACCATGACTACCTCGCAACGCCCATCACTCCGCCGCGCGCCGAGGTCTGAAACGCCGTGAACTCGCTCGTGCTGAGTTGGTCTACCCAGTACGGGGCGAGCGCGCAGTGGGCCGGCTGCTCCATTTCCTCGGTCTGGACTTTCGGGCGTTTGCTGGACCGAAAGGGGATTTTGCAGAATGCGTTCAGCGCCGCTCAGACTGCGCCCAACAAGCGACCTTCCGGCGGCGCGCCAGCACGTTTGTCATCGCAAGCATCGCTAACATGGTGGCCACGAGGACCGCGGTCGCCGGCTCCGGTGTCACGCTTACGCTGGCATCGGCGGCCAAAGGCACGCTGAAGAGGATCTGGGTGGCGGGGCCAGTGTTCGGGTCCTGATCGTATCCGTCGTAAATCAGCACGATCTGGCCGGTGTCGGATGACGGGTAGGCCGCTGACTGGCCCAGCTCGAAATACCCAATGCCCGAGGTGAATCCAATTGCGTCGAAGTCCTCGGACAGAGTCGAATGCGGTCCTATGATAGGGTCGTTGCCGACGATTATGTCGTTGAAAACCCCGGTCAAGGCTGACGTGCACGACAGCGCCGGAGTCAAGATCACCGGGTTCAGGCAGAACTGGGAACTGGAGAACTCAAGATAATCCGGCGTGTCGTTGACGATGGTGAACCCCCATCCCACAATACTTCCAGGGCCGCCGGAAAGATCGGGCGAAGGGGTTAGCGTTAGAATCGGGGCGGCCGGCACGCTCCCGGCCGAAGCCACCAGAAACGCGGCTGCGAGAATATTGCGATGCCATCGGGAGTTATTCATGGCGATTCAATACCGTTGGTTGGCGAAAGTGATGTTAGCCGCGGTGGAGCCGCCATTCGCCGTAAGGGACACGACCACTGTGAATTTCGACGTGTTACTGCACCCGGTGAAGTCGATGATCGGGTTGCCGGTAGCCGTCGCGCCGGGGGCGAGGCTTCCAACCGGAAGAGGAAATGTTCCGGGTGCCACTCTGGGCGTGCAGACTGTGCCACCCGTCCGCGTAAACGCGAGGTTGGCAATGGCGGTGCCGTTGGCCGCGCCATTCCCGGCGTTGAACACCAGGACGCTCCAGGTGCGCGCCGCGGTGGCGCCCGTCTTGTTCGTGAGGCTGGCGGCGAGCGTGGTGCTGGGACTGGCGATCGAGTAGACGTGCCGGCCGACGCCCGCGAAGCTGTCCGTGAATCCCCCCGCGCTGGCGGTCAACCAGCGGTTCTCGAACATCACCGAGACCTGCTGGCCGGCGGCAAGACCCTGGACTGAGAACTGGCCTTGCACCGGCACGGGATTTGGGTTGACGGCCAGGATGTATAAGGCGCCCTGATTGGAGCGCGTCATGGTTGTGATTCCGCCGGGCGGCGTGACCGACGCGTCCATCTTGCTGCCGAATATGGCGCTCTTGAGAGTCGTGAGTTCGCTGAAGGCCTGCGTTGCGGCGCTCAGTTGGTCGGGAGACTGCTGGAAAGCGGGCCATGTGAAATAGATGATCCCAGTGGCCCCGTTGACAATCGCCCAGTAGGCTTTGGGAACGATCAGATCCGCATCGATGAGGTCCTGCGCGAGCCAAATGGGTTTGGGCGCAACGGAAGTCAGGAGCGAGGTGGCGTGTTGCAGCGAACCGAAGTTCGGGCCGTAGGGTTCGGCCATCCAGAAATCGACTCCCGGGGCGTAAGGGACCTCGTCGGAAGCAGCAGCCCAGGCGGCGTGCTGCATGTCGGCGAACATCGGCAGGCTTGTCGCCCCCCTGGCTGCATTACCTTCCGCCACGAACGTGGCGGCAGGGACGTAGTCGAAGACGGGCACTTCCACTAAGTCGGGCTCATCGCTCAAGAACCAGGCTATGTTGGCTAAGTGCGGCGCGAAGGTCTGAATAATTGTGGGAAAGACTCGCGGGGTATCCATTTTGGAAGCCGACGACGAATCCGGCACGAAGTTCATGTTAGCTTCATAGATGGCGTCCAAGTAACTTTCGCCGCCGAAGTTGAAACAATCGGCCGAGCCGGAGCTGCCCAGTCCATGAACCGTATTGGCTCCGGTCGCTTGAATCTGCGAGATATCGCTACGAGGCACGTCAAAGAAACCCAAGGCAAGGTACGGAGCGCCGTCCACCATCACATTCTGTCCCGAAATACCCACCGAGCGAGTTCCCGGATGAAGGTTGATGCGCGAAGGCGCCGTCCCGTCTCCGTAAGTCAGAACAAAGTCGTCGATAAGCATAGGCTGAGTGCCGTAATTGTAGACATACAGATTGAAACGTGGCGCCGTCGGACCGATCTGGAAGTTCATGCTGTTCAAGGTCCAAGTGGTGTTACAAACCAGCCATTCGGCCGCGACGCTCCCCGCCGTCGAGTTGACGAAGAATAGACCCCCGCCCCCTGTGGGACACTTTACCCAGACGCTGACAGTGTAGTTCTGATTCGCTATGGCGGGGATTAGTTCCGTGTAGACGGCGGCTCTCCAACAGTCCGTCCCCCCTGGAGTGCACGCAATCTGGACCGAATAGTCGCCGGAATGGCTGTCGGTAGATAGGGTGAACTGGTAGTCGCCCGCGAAGTCGACGCCCGTCGTGCTCCAGGTCCAAAAACCGTAGCACATCAACCCGGTTTCGAATCCGCCATTGTTTAAGATATTTTGGCCGGTTGTCGGGCCAGGCAGTGCGGCCATCAGGCAAAGAAGCAAAATGGATCTTCCCGAGCGCCCCAAGCGTGCGTTTCGTTCAACGGCAAACGTATCAGTCTGCACAGAACGCCTCCCCTCAGCCTTGACCGGGATTCCAGTCTTGGCCCCGCCACTGCAACTGATTGTACATCCGAACATCTAAATCCGAGCTACATTAATCGTTCTCGCCATTCGGCGCGACTCCGCATGAAGACCGATGCCCCCGCTCCAAGGCGGATGCAACCGGCTTCACCCCACCAGTTCCGCGCGCATGATCGTAACAGCCTGTCCGCCCAGAAGTACCCGGTCGCCCTGCAGCCGTGCGCGCACCACGCCGCCGCGCGCCGAGGCCTGGAACGCCGTGAATTCGCTCTTGCCCAGTTTGGCCGCCCAGTACGGAGCCAGCGCGCAGTGTGCCGAGCCGGTGACCGGGTCCTCATCCACGCCAGCGCCGGGCGCGAAGAACCGGGAGACGAAATCGAAGCCGGCGGCGGCGGATCGCGCGGTCACGCTGACGCCGCGCACGGGCACCTTGCGCAGTTCGCTGAAATTGGGCTTGAGCGAGCGCAGGGTCTCTTCGGAGTCCACCTCCACCAGGTAGTCGAATGCGCTTCTGCCGGTCCAGATGGCGTGGCTCAGGCCGAGCGAGGACAGCAGGTGCGGAGGCGGTTCGGTCGCAGCGGCCAGCTTGGCCGGGAAGTCGAGTTCGATCCAGTCGCCGCGCCGGTCGGCCAGCAGGCGCCCGCTGCGGGTGTCGAAGCGGGCCTGGCTCCCAGCGGGCAGGTGGCCGTCTTCCCAGAGAACATGCGCGCTAGCGACCGTGGCATGGCCGCATAGCTCCACTTCCACGGCGGGCGTGAACCAGCGCAGACGAAAGGCATCCTCGCGCGGGACCAGAAAGGCGGTCTCGGAAAGGTTCATCTCCCGCGCCACGTCGCGCATCCATTGGTCGGGACGGGGTTCGGGGAGCACGCAAACCGCCGCGGGATTGCCGGCAAAGGGACGATCCGTGAAGGCATCGACGGTGACGATGCGGATGGACATGTTTTGAGATTAGCGCAGGCGCGCGGTTCAGGCCAGCGGCCTTCACGGGGCCGGGCACGGGGGCGCGGGCGGCGGCGAGTCCGCGGTGGCCTCGGCCTCAGGCGGCGATGCCAACAGCCGTTCGTAAACCGCGCGTGCGGCGCGCTGGGCGGCGATCTTCTTGGTGCGCCCGTCGGCCTGGCCGGTGCACTCTTTCCCGGCGCGAACCTCGACGGTGAATGTCTTGGAGTGCTCCGGTCCGCACTCGCGAACCACCACGTAGCGGGGCTGCGGCAACTTGCGCGCCTGCGCCAGTTCCTGCAGGGCGCTCTTGAAATTAGCGATGGCCGGCTGGATGTCGGTCCCGGCGTCTTCGTCGGGGGCGAATGGCGCGTCCAGGATGTGAGTGGCCACGAAGGCGCGCACCGGCTCGATGCCGCCGTCCAGATAGATGGCGGCGATCAGCGCCTCTAGCGCATCCACCAGCAACGTCTTCTTGGCGCGCCCGCCGCTCATCTCCTCGCTGCGGCCCAGATCGAGGAAGCTGCCCAGTTCCAGGCGCCGGGCCACGCCGTGCAAATGAGCCGCGCTCACCAGGTGGGCTTTCAGTCCGGAGAGGCCGCCTTCCCGAAACTGCGGATTGCGCTCCACCAGGGCTTCCGCAGCGAGAAACCCGAGCACCGAATCGCCCAGGAATTCGAGCTGCTCGTTATCGTCGAGGGGCGAGCCCTGGCCCGTGCGCGCTTCGTTGGCGAACGAGGTATGGGTGAGCGCGCGGCGCAACAACTCCTGGTTGGAGAAGTGGTACCGGATTCTGGATTCCAGTGTGGGAAGCTCCGCGCGCATGATCCGCGGCCGGCTACTTCGCCATGGCCTTGGCGGCGGTGGCGTTGGCCCTGACGCTCTTCGCCGCGCTCTGGATTTGCGGGTGAAGGTTGGGTTCGGCCAGGACCTCGTTGCAGACGGCGATGGCCTCATCGGGCTTGCCGCTCGATTGCAGCGCGCTCGCCAGGTGCACTTTGTAGGCCGGTTCGGGCGTCAGTGCGATCGCCGCCCTGTATGCGGCTATGGCGGCATCCCAGGACTTGCGGGCCGTCGCAACCAGGCCAATATCGTCTTGCGCCCCGGCGGCGATCTGTTTTTGGTATTCCACCCACTGCTCGTCGGTGAGTTGCGCGAGCTTGGGAGCGGCGTTGACGATCTCGATGGTCTGGTGGGCGTACTTCTCGGCCTTGCTCAGGCTCTCTTCCTTGTCCAGGTCGTGTTCGCCAGTGTGCTTGGCCGGAATATCGGCCAGCATGGCGGAGGCTCGATAGTCCTGCGGATCCGCGGCCAGAGCCATCCCGGCATAGATTTGGGCATTGACCCAGTCGGATTTGCGCTTATACGCTTCGGCTTCGGAGTCGAGGATGATAGCCTTGTAATCGGTGCTGGGGAATTTGGTGAGCACGTCTTCGCAGGCCTTGATAATGCCATCCGAATCGTTGGCCTGCATCGCGGCTTGCCAGGCTTGCAGCCCTGCCAACTCTTCCTTGGACTTGGGGGAGGGGCCCTTGGGGGCGGCCGGCGCCGGCTTGGCGGGCTGCGCGGGTTGTGCGAACAGGCCAACCGCGCTAACGGCCAGGAGGGCGGCGGCAAAAATCGTTGATCTCATGGTGTAAGAACTCCTTCTAAGGTTTCGAAAACTGTTGCAGTGCCTCGGACGCCTTCTTGCGCGCCATATCGGAGGCCCCGGGAACGTCCAGAGCCTGCTGAATAAATTGAACTCCGCGGCCCCGGTCCCCGCTGGCGATGGCCAGCCTTCCCAGATAGTACAGCGTCCAGGCCTTGTCCTGCGGCTCGGGGTCCAGGTCGAGGGTCTTCCGGAACAAATCCTCCGCGGTTTCGGGATCGTTCTGTAACATGGCGATGCGCGCCAACCCGTACCAGGTCTTGGCGTGCATCGGTTTCTGATCGGTTTCCTGCAAGGCGGCCAGGAACAGCCGTTTGGCCTTGTCCAGTTTGGCCTGATCCACCGGCTTGGCCACCAGCAGCGTTTCGGCGTCATCCAGCAGTTTCGCCGCGCCCGTGGTCTCGGGCTGATCCGCCTGGGCCACCCTGATGGCGGGGCGCTCCGTAGGCTTGCCGCTGAAATCGATGTTGGCCAGGCGAGCCTCTTCCTTCAGCATCTCGATGGCGCCCACCATTTCCGGATAGTACAGCGTCATGGACTCTTCCTGCCGTTCGTAAACGGGCAGTTGCTCGGCGAAATACGGCGTCAGGATGTAGCCCTCGTGAAACGCCTGGCTCACCACTCCAGGCGTGTGATCGAGCCGCGATTCCACGGCCTTGATCAGGCATTCCGACACCAGCAGCAGGAAATCCCGCCGGTACGCCTCGCCGATTGCGGGGGCCCGGCCCAGGTGATCGCCTAGCGGCTTCTTGCGAAGCACAACTTCTTTATTGTGCGTGGCCAGCGGTTCCAGACTGTAGTGCAGATAGGCGTGGCGGACGTCGAAGGTGCGCGGCTCGGGTTTGGTGGCCCCGGCCGGCGGCGTCGAGGGCCCCACGATCACCGTGTAATCGTTGCCGTAGCTCCGCGATTGCACGTGGTTGGGGGCTTCCAGAAGATCGATGAAGATCTGGAAATGGCTGTAGGTGACGCCGCTGGTCTGTTGGCGCAAGTAGGCGTTGACCGTCTGCACCGCGTCGGTTACCGGTGCGTGGTACAGCGCGATGTAGGCGTCGATGTCGGGCTGGGAGCGCTGCCACAGATCGGCGATGCCGGCCTCCTTATAGAACTTGGCCAGCAGCGGCGAGAACTCCAGCAGCGGCACCACATCGGGCGGCGTCTCCACCTGGCGCAATTTGATCTCGAACTTCGGCGGCGGGCCCGCCGTGACCCCGAAGGAAATATACTGGCTCAGCTCGGCTTCTTCGTTGGACTGCCGGTGGCGCGCCACGAATTCCCGGATGGCCTTGAGCGATGGGATGTCCTTCTTGGCGAGTTCCTCGCGAATGGCCAGACGCAGTGGGTGGCTGTGGGCCAGCCCGCCATCGTAGCCCGCCGCGTTGATCGCCGCCATCACCGTGAAGAGGGTTGGGCTGGCATCCAACTGGCCCATCGCGGGCTGGTCGGCGCGAGCCACCACGGCAACCGCCAGAAAGCCTGAGAGAACGTACCGATTCAAGAGGATCCGCCTGAACAAAGCTCAGTTTAGCGTACTTGCGCCGGATGGGGTTCGGCGGCAGCCGCGCGCCGGTTGTTATCATGCCGTCAATGGACCAGTCTCCCGAACCCGCCGTCCAGCCGCCGCCCGTGTACCGGTGGCTGTCGGGCGCGTTAGCCCTCTACTTCGCCGGCCTGGTCGTTTACTCGCAGACCATAGCCTACACCGGCGACGAGGGGTTTCATTTTCTCACCGACCAACTGATCCGCGCGGGACTGCGGCCCTATCTGGATTTCTGCTACCCCCAGGCGTCCCTGAACAATTATTGGAACGCCCTGTGGATGGGCGTGTTCGGGGAAAGCTGGCGGGCCATCCACGTCATCACGGCGGTGCTGGCGGCGGCGGCCATCCTGTTGATGGCGGATTTCGTTTTTCGGCGCTTTCCCGTGGCGTCCTGGCGCCTCGCGGCCGCACTGGCAATGGTGACCCTGGTTGGGCTAAACCAGGTGGTGGTGGAGTACGGAACCTTGGGCCAGGCTTACGGCATGTGCCTGTTCGCCACGGCCGCGGCGTTCCGCTGCGCCATCGCGGCGGTGGATGGCCGGCGGCGGTGGATGGCGCTGGCCGCCGGTTTCTTCGCCGGCGTTGCCGCGGCCTCGTCGCTGCTGAGCCTCGCGGCCGCCCCGGTTCTGCTCGCCTGGATCTTCTTCCGCAACCGCCAGGGCAGCCGCTGGTGGAAGGCCGCGGCGGTAGCGCTGGGAACCGCGATTCCGTTCGCGCCCACGCTCTGGCTGTTCTCCAAGGGTCCGGCGCAGGTGTGGTTCAACCTGGTGCAGTACCACGTGTTCTTCCGCAAGCTCTACTGGTCCGACACCACCCGCCACGACCTGGAGGTGGTGACCCAGTGGATCGATTGCGGCCAGGCGCTCCTGCTCGGCCTGCTGGCGCTGGGCGGCGTCGCGTTCCTGGTAGGTCGCAGCCAGTGGCCGCGCGCGCTGCGGTCGGAGCTTTACCTTTGCGGCTGGCTGAGCCTTGGCCTGATGGCGGAGTTGGCCACCGCGCATCCCACCTTTCCGCGCTACTTCGTGCTGGCGGTACCGTTCCTCGGACCACTGGCCGCCGTCGGTGTCTACGCCGCCGCCAGCCGTCTGCTGGATTCGGGACGGCCGCTGCGGCCGCTGGTGTTGCTGGTGGTGGTGAATGCCATTGGCTTGGCCAGATCGCTCTACGACCGGCGCGACATGCAAACCTGGCCCAACTACGAAGCCATGGCGCGCAAGGTTCTGCAGGTGACGCCCAAAGGCGGAGCCATCTGGGCCGACGAGCAAATGTACTTCGCGGCGCGCAAACGGCCCTCGCCCGGCCTGGAGTTCGGCTACTCGCACAAGGTGACTCTGCCACCCGCGAAAATGGCCTTGCTCCACATCGTTTCCGAGGAGGAGGTCAACCGGCGCGTCAAGTCGCGGGCGTTTTCGACCGTCTTCACCTGTGACGACGACGACATCAACGACCTCGGTCTCAACAGCCTCTACAGCCACAAGGTGGAGATGAACGACTGCACGATCTTCTGGGGGCCGGCTCCGCCCGCCGGATCGACGGCGATTGCCGAGCCGAAGGCCGCCTTGCCGGGCACCAAGAGCAAATAATCCAGACACTTACGAGAGGTGCCGCGTTATGTTACAGAATCGTTACAATCCAGTTACGAGCTTATTAATTGCAGATACGTGCCGTGAGGTTCGCCTTCGGGTTGTTTGTCCCCCAAATTCTGTCGTACACTAGTATTTACAGGGACGCGGCAATCCCAGCAAGGGAGTTGTATGGCAACGTCGAGCTTAGCCGTTCGTGAACATCCAACCAAAGTCAAAGTACTTAGCGGTCTCACCATCTTCTGTGAACATGCGGGCTGTGAAAGACCGGCTGGTTTTCTCTTCCGCACCGGCAGCGGACCGATCTCCGCGTACTGCCGGGATCATGCCCAGGAACGGGCGCCGCGCTTTGGCGTGACGCTTCCGGAGTCTTTCCAGAAGACTCTGGCCGCTGGCTGGTAGGGTCCACAATCCGCGGGCGATGCAGCGAGTTTCCACCCATCGGCCAACCGGCCCGGTACTTGTGCGACATTGGGTGATGCGGTAACCCGGAGAACCAATGCCGAAGAAGGACCAGCCGCGCAAGGCCGTACAGCCTGCGAAAACGACGGCCGCGCAGTCCGCGCCTGTCGGACGCACCGCCGACGAAGAAACCAGTCTCAAGGATCCCTCGCTCTACCTGAACCGCGAGCTCAGCCTGCTGGCGTTCCAGCACCGCGTGCTGGAGGAAGCCGAGGACCAGAGGAACCCGCTGCTCGAACGCGTGAAGTTCCTCGCGATTCTGGGCTCCAACCTGGACGAGTTCTTCATGGTGCGAGTGGCCGGCCTGGCGGCCCAGGTGGACGCCGGCACCATGGAAGTGGGCGCCGACGGCATGAGCCCCCGCGCCCAACTGGTGGCTATCCGCCGCGAAACCAAGCGGCTCCAGAACGAATCCCGCCGCTGCCTCGACAAACTCCTGCCGGAGTTGCGCGAGCAGGGTATCCACATCCACGATTACTCGGAACTGAACGCCGCTCAAATCGAGCGCGCCACGGACTACTTCTCCGAGACCGTGTTCCCGGTGCTGACTCCGCTGGCGTTCGACCCGGGCCGTCCCTTTCCTCACATCTCCAACCTAAGCCTGAATCTGGCCGTGCTCATCCGCGACCAGGCCGCAAAAGAGCGTTTCGCGCGCGTCAAAGTGCCTGATTCGCTGCCCCAACTGGTCCGCCTGAATTCGCCCTCCCACGCCGAAACCAAGCACGGGCGCGTCAAGCGCATCGACCTGGTGTGGCTCGAACAGGTGATTCAGGCCAACCTGCCCGCGCTGTTTCCAGGGATGGACGTGCTCGAGTCGCACCCCTTCCACGTCACCCGCGACGCCGATATCGAGATCAAGGAACTGGAAGCCGAGGACCTGCTGGAGACCATCGAGGAAGGCGTCCGCCAGCGGCGCTTCCGCAGCGTCATGCGGCTCATGGCCACCGTGGACATGCCGGCGCCCATCCTTAACATCCTGGTGAACAACCTCGAGGTGGATGCCAGCGAAGTGTATCGCACCAACCGGCCGCTTTCCTTAAGCCGGCTCTCCGGGCTCTACGGCATCGACCGGCCGGATTTGAAGTTCGCGCCTTTCGTGCCGGCCATTCCGCAGAGCCTGGTGGAGAACGGCGACGAAGAGGACATCTTCTCGCTTATCCGCAAGCGCGACGTCTTCCTGCACCACCCCTTCGACTCCTTCCAACCGGTGGTGGAGTTCCTGCGCAAAGCCGCGCGCGATCCCGCCGTGCTCGCCATCAAGATCTGCCTCTACCGCGTGGGCCGCAATTCGCCGGTGGTCGAGGCGCTGCTCGAGGCCATCGAAGAGGATAAGCAGGTGGCCGCGCTGGTAGAGTTGAAGGCGCGCTTCGACGAAGAGAGCAACATCGAGTGGGCGAGGGCGTTGGAAAGCCGCGGTGTGCACGTGGTGTACGGACTCATCGGCCTCAAGATTCACAGCAAAGTGGCGCTGGTAGTGCGGCGCGAGCAGGATCGCATTGCGCGCTACGTCCACATATCGACCGGCAACTACAACGCCGTAACCGCGCACCTTTACACCGATATGGGAATCCTCACGTGCGACGAGGAAATCGCCGATGACGCCAGCAACCTGTTCAATTACCTGACCGGCTACTCCGTCAAGTCGGACTACCAGCGCCTGCTGGTGGCGCCGGTGAATCTGCGCGAGCGGTTGGAGGCGCTGATCGCGCGCGAGATCGGGCATGCCAAGGGCGGCAGCGAGGGGCACCTGATCTTCAAGATGAATTCGCTGGTGGACCCCAAGCTGATCCGCTCGCTGTACCGCGCCTCGCGCGCCGGGGTGAAGATCGAGTTGCTGGTGCGCGGCATCTGCTGCCTGCGCCCGGGCCTGCGCGGCGTGAGCGAGAACATTCAGGTCACCAGCATCGTGGGCCGGTTTCTGGAACACAGCCGGGTGTTCTATTTCGGCAATGGCGGCCAGGAAGAAATGTACATCGGCAGCGCGGACCTGATGCCGCGCAACATCGACCATCGCGTGGAAGTGCTGGTGCCGGTGCGCGACGAGCGCATCATCCGCACCATCCGCGACGACGTGTTGGCCACTTACCTGGCCGACACCGTCAACGCCCGCCAGATGCAGCCCGACGGCACCTACACTCGCAAGAAGGCCGGCGGGAAGCACGCCGTCTGTGCGCAGGAGAAGTTACTGCGCAGGAGGGGCCGCGCGGCGAAGGTCAAGGTGGGGCGGTAGCGGCCGCGTTCAGTTTCCCGCGACGGACGCTAGCGGCACCCGCCGCTCCACCACGCCATGTGCCGGTATGTGCACTGCCGTGGCCCCGGCAAGATAGGGGCGGGTTACTTCCGGGTTGGCGTACTCGAGATCCAACTTATCCACCGCAAAGAGCAGATAGTCGCCCGCCGGGACGTGCTGGTAATCGAAGCTGCCGTCGCTTTCGGTCTGGTAGCCCACGGGCTGGGACTTTCCATCGAGCGGCGACAGCACTACCAGCACCGCGGGTGCGGGCGTTTCGCCGGCCATGGCGAATCCCTTCAGGCGCCCCGTTTCGTCGCTCGCCAGGATTTTCAGGTGGACCACGGTTTCTTCGGTCAGGTCCACCACGCCGTCCTGAAGTGGGGCGCCATCGGCGGATAGCTTCGCGATAAACATCCCGGCCGATCCGTAGAGGTATGGGCGAAACCGCGAGCCGCCCATGTCCTCGAAGCGGAACGCGCCGCCCGGCTCGACGGGGGCGCCCACCGTTTCGCCATCGGTCTCATCCAACAGGCCCACGAACAGAGTCGCGCCCTCCTTGGGCCGCCCGTTTTTGAAGGTGACCTTGCCGGTGATGAGAGGCGCCGGCTTGAGCGTTAGATCGACCGTAGCGTCGCCGGTGCCGATCTCGACGACCCTGCGGGCGCTCTTGTCGTCCCCATCGAGCGACACGGTGTAGCGCCCCGGCGGAAGCGCATCGGGACTGAATTCCTGTTCGATCTCGATTCCACCGAAGCTATGTACGGATACGGCCGGCGGGCTTGGACACTGGTCGCCCTTCACACCCGATCCCAGGCAGCGGACGCGCAAGTGCGCGCCCGAGGTGGCTCGCAAGGGAACATCGGCTTCCACTTTCGCACCACTCTTGACCGTCACCGCAACGGCCCTCCCCATGTCGTTCGTGCCCGGGTAGTAAGTGGGTGGATAAACCGCCTCGGAATCGGGAGGTGCGCCGCCCGCTGCGTACCATGGCTTTGCGGTAATTAGAATGTAGTAAGTGCCCGGCGTCAGCGGAGCCACCCGGCACTCGCCGCGATCATCGGTCGCTGCGGACTCGGCTTCCAGTACGCGCTTCCGCCCATCAACCAAATAGGCGCGCATCAGGCGGACCTTGGCATTCTCGACGGCCTCGTCCTGTTCGTCAACCACCTTGCCGAAGATCGCCCCGGGCGGATGCCAGCGCAAGGTCAGGTTGGCGGTATCCTTGCCGGGTCCAGCGATCACGGCAGATGCAAAGCCTTCGGACGAGGCCGGAGTCCCGTACTGCACGCGCCATCCGTTGAGCTCCGCGGACAGCGAGTATGTCCCTTCAGGAACCCGGAAAGCGAACTTGCCATCGGGGCCGGTGATGAGGACCTGGCGGCGGCCGCCCTCGGGCGCCAGGATCACGCGGGCGCGCTCCACGGGCGTGTTGTGGACGCCGTCCCTGACCACCCCCGCGACCGGATAGGTCTGGGCTGCGGCCGCGGCCGCCAGCACGAGTCCCACAATCGGAGTCTTCATTGGAGCAAACCCGTCAAGGTGATCTCGGCGGTCTTGCCGTCCTCGATGCGAACGCTCGTGCCTCCGGCCAGGGTGCCCAGGAACGCCGGATTCCGATATTCAGCCGAACGAATATCGGAGAATGCGTAAGCCACATAGTCGCCCGGAGCCAGACTATCGAGCTCGAAATCCCACTCGTCGCCGGATTCCGAGACAGGAAGAAGCTCGGTGGTCTCCGGTCCTGTGGATGCCGGAAACGCGGGCACCAGCAACACGCCCGCGCTCTGATGATGGCCGGGAACCGTGAGCTTCCCGTGAAGCTGTCCGCCTCCGGCTCTTGAAGTAATCTCGATGGGCGGAGGCGTCACGCCGGGCTGCACGATCAGCAATGGATTCGATAGTAAGTCAGTGGCGCCGGAGACTGCCGATACGGCGTACCTGTTTCTGCACTGTATCCAGACTTGGTGTGGCCCGCCGAACACGCCTTCGATCAGTACCTTGCCGCTCTCTGTGCTGCTGGCGGCACGGTCATCCATGCTTGGAGCCTCAAGGCGGGCACGGCAGAAGCCGTTCTGCACTCTGGCGTCCTCCTGTGCACCTCCCTCCCCGGCGGACTGTCCCAGGAAGCGTTCCACGACCGTGACCGTCACCGCCGGCAAGAGCGTGACGGAGTCCGGCATCGTTGTTCGCCTCCTTGATCAGGTTTTCCGCGCCGCCGCGCTGGTTGTAAAACCAGACCACGAAGTAGATGGGATCGCCGAAGTCGGTCACGAAGACCCGGTACTTGTACTGGCTGGTCTCGAACAACTGGTACTGCTCGGTCTTCTCCGCCTCGACCTCCTCACGCGTTTTTTCATAGCGCAGAGCCACGAACCGGTATTTCTTCTTCCACCCGTCCGGCTGATAGCTGAATTCACACTCCCACCTGGCATCCGTCTTCTTCGACGGCTTCCACTCGGCTTGGCGTAGCAACTCGACCAGTCGCGACGTCTTGCGTGCTGAGATCACGAACCGGGCAGTGCATTCTTCGTAAGCCTCGACTGCTTGCCGGCAGTAGAACCCGGAATCGGCCCGGCCGTAAATCTGCTTCACGCACGGCGGCAGCGCCGCGCACACATCCCGAATGTGATCGCCTATCTGTTTGCCGGTGGGCCGATCGCCGTTGCGCAATTCCCCCCAGATATACTCCCGCGTCTCGTGGATGAACGTCAGCATCGGTTGGTAGCTCTTCTTGCCTTTGTTCTTGGGGTTGTAGCTCTTGCGTCCGCCCATCTGTTGGCCATACAGCGTGTGCACGGTCGTGTCGGTGTCGATGGTGACGACCGCCAGTTTCACATTGGCCGCCGCCCAGACTCGTTCGCGCATGATTCGCATAATGGTCAGAATCTGCCGGGAGACATTGAGGTGCAGCGCGTTCACGAATCTCCAGAAGGTGGATTGCACCGGCAGCTTGGTGACTTTGAGAATGCCCGTCAGAATCGGGTCGCGAGCGATGAAGCGCAACTGGTTCAGGCGCGGGAAACCGATGTAGAGCCCCAACACGATTCCCAACACGAACCGGTACAGGTCCAGGGCACGGGGAATGCGCTTCGAGGTCACCGTCTGTTCCACCAGGGTCTGGAAGTCGAGTTTTTCCAGCATGGTGATCACCGGCAGCAGTCCGCCGTAGGGAGTCAGATTCTTCCCATTGAAGTCGTAGGGCGTGGAAGCATTGATTTTATTGGGTTCCGATGAGACCCTGGCCGGGCCTTGTTTTACGGGGGTTTTATCGCTATCCTTTTTTCTGTCGGTAACCATTTGGGTGACCTCCTTGGGGTCGGTTTTGCGAAGCGCCAATTTCGCAAACTTCTGTTTTACCCCGATCTTTACGGGGTCCCCAAATGGTACACTACGCTTCCGCCCTCATACCGCATGCCGCAGGGGCGCATAGCTCAGGTTCTATAACACCCCCTGGTGATCGGATAGCCGTGATTGCCGCCCCAGGGGATATCAGAGGGCGATCTTCGAAGTGGCAACGATATGCCCGCCATACAGCGGACCTAGATCATCACAGAAGACGTCCAATCCATTGGGCGGCCGAAACGCACGGCGATAAGTCCGAAAGCCCGGCCGCCCGCAACGCCTCTCGATTTCCCCCAACGTCGCGGCACAACTGCGCCCGCGCCCCGCCCCCCGCCCCGTAACGAATTTTACGCAAATCCCGCTCACCCACCCCGCCCGGTGCTATACTAAAGGTGCATTCAAACCCTACAATTAGTACCTAAAGTCTTAAAATGCAACAACATCCAAAAGGCACCACCGCCCGCATCCTCCTTTCTTCGGTTTTCGGTCCCTACGCCCAAGACGACGAGTTCGGCAGCCGCAAGATCAACCCCATGGAGCTGTACCACAACCAGGTGACCCGCGAACAGGGCCCCTTCTCGCTCCGCATGTTCCACCGGTCATGGGGAATCCTCATGATTCAGCAGAACATTTCCGCTCCCACCACGGTCCTCGATTTCCCCACCCGCCAGATCTTCGAAGCCGAGCTGCAAGCCAACGACTACGACATCGTGGGTATCTCCTCCATCATCGTTAACGTCGGCAAGGTGCGCGACATGTGCCGCACCGTCCGCCGCCTCGCCCCCAAGGCCACCATCGTGGTCGGCGGTCACGTCGCCGCCATCCCCGGCATCGAACACCTTATCGATGCCGACCATATCGTCAAGGGCGATGGCATCTCATGGATGCGCCGCTTCCTCGGCCAGGATGAAAACGCCCCCATCGAGCACCCCGAAATCGTCTCCGGTTACGACGGCCGCACGCTCGGATGCAAGCTCCCAGGCCGCAAGGGCAACACCGCCGCCACCATCATCCCCTCGGTCGGCTGCCCCATGGGTTGTAACTTCTGCACCACCTCGGCGTTCTTCGGCGGCAAGGGTAAGTACCTGAACTTCTATAACACCGGCGCGGAACTCTTCGGCATCATGTCGAAGATGGAAGCCAGCCTGGGCGTCAAGTCGTTCTTCATGATGGATGAGAACTTCCTCCTCCACAAGAAGCGCGCCATGGAACTGCTGGACCACATGAAGGAAACCGGCAAGGCCTGGGCCCTGTATGTCTTCTCCTCCGCCAACGCCATTAGTCAGTATTCCATTCGCGAGCTGGTGGAACTGGGCGTTTCGTGGGTGTGGATGGGGTTGGAATCGCCGCTTTCAAGTTACTCCAAGTTGAAGGGCGCCGACACCCGCAAGCTCACCGCCGAGTTGCGCAAGCATGGCATCAAGACGCTCGGCTCCACCATCGTCGGCCTCGAGCACCACACCAACGAGAACATCGAGGGCGAGATCGAACACGCCATTTCCCACGACACCGACTTCCACCAGTTCATGCTCTACACGCCCGTCCCCGGCACGCCCCTGTTCCACGAAATGACCGAGCAGGGCCGCATGCTGGAAGGTGTCGACCTCGCCGATATCCACGGCCAGGATCAGTTCAATTTCCGCCACGCCGCCATTTCCCGCGAGGATTCCAAGCGCTGGCTAGACTTCGCCTTCCGCCGCGATTTCGAAATCAACGGCCCCAGCATTTACCGCATCTGCCGCACCACGTTCGAGGGCTGGCGCCGCTATAAGAACGATCCCGACGCCCGCGTGCGCGCCCGCTTCACTTGGGAAGCCCGCTCCCTGCGAGACGGTTACGCCGCCGCCCTGTGGGCCATGGAAAAGCATCTGAAAGGCGTCAACGACGCCGTCAGCCAGCAGATCCGCCAGTTGCGCAAGGAGGTCGGGAGCGAGTTCGGCTTCAATAGCCGCATGTTGAGCCGCGCCATCGGCCCCGTGCTGTTGTGGTTCGCGCGCCGCGAAGAGCGCCGCCTGGCCGCCGGCGTCACCTACGAACCCCCCACCATCATCGAACGCACCAACTGGACCCCGGTCGAGGCGTAACCGGGGCTGCCCCCTGGATGCATCCGCCGCCGCTTCCCCGTCATCAGATACGGGATAGAACTGATGGCGGAACATGCTTGTCATCCGTGATGCGCAGTTACAGGCGTTGGCGAAGGACCGGCTGGCCGATTTCAAGCGCCGTCTGCGGCGTCATCTGCGAGCCGCCGTACCCTCGCAGGCCTCCGTCGAAGATCTCGTCGAGCGCGGCGTGTCCATCGCTTCGCAGTACGGGTTCTCCACCGAGCGCCACACCGCGCAATTCCTGGCAATCTCCGCGCGGCGCCTGGCCGGCTTTCCGGATGCGGTCATCCCGGTCCCGGCGCTAGCCATCCTGATGGCCCACGGTGCCGATCCCGATTGGAAATTGCGCCGCTACGAGGAATGGGCTAACTCGACCAACTCCGCCAGGGGGGCCGCGGCGCATGGATGAGCGTTTCTCGGATCAGCCCGCCGGAGCTGTAGTTCAGAAGTGTCCGCTTACCAAACCCAAACCGACTTACTGGATCGAAATTGAGTTAGTGGGAGAGGATGGCTCTCCCATTCCCTGGGAAGAGTATTCCGTGGAGTTACCCGACGGAACCATTGCTCCAGGCTATCTCGATGCCGCCGGTTTCGCGCGCTTTTCCGGGCTCCCTCAGGCCGGCACCTGCAAGGTCTGTTTTCCCAGGCTCGACCGCGAGGCCTGGAACCTGATTGGAACCTTCCCAGAGAAAAGGCAAAGTTAATGCCTCGGGCCGCTCGCTTACGCTCGCGGTTCTGCCCGGAACCGCGAGCGTAAGCGAGCGGCCCGAGGTAGGCACGAGACCACGGGGGACGAGTACTCAGACCAGGATCTCGACTTCGACCAGCAGCGGCAGATGGTCACTGACAACCCCGCCGTAGGCGCCCAGCAACCGGCGAACCGGGTCGGACTCGAGGGTCTTCAGCGCCGTGAAGAGCTGGTCCAGTTCGGCCAACCGCGCCTCCGCGGCTTTCTTCTTGCGCCCCTTCGGCTGGGTGGCCGGAGCGTCTTCTTCGACGTCGTCGTCCTCTTCGTCGTCGAAATCCGGGACATCGTCGAGTAGATCGTCGCCGCCCACGTCGCCCATCGAGTAATCCATGTTCAGGTTCGGAGCCTTGACGGACGCCTTGTTCTTCTTGGTCTTCTTCTTCGGTTGCGTCTTCTTTTTCTTCTCCTTCTCCTTTTCCTTCTTCTCCTTCTTTTTCTCCTCCTTCAAGTAGGGACGCATCTCCTCCACCGCTTCGGTCAGGTATCCGAAGTAGTCGTTCTGGATGTCAATCTTGATAGGTTGAAGCAAGTTACTGCCAATCAGGTTTGCGAACTTGAACCTTCGGGCCCACAACCACTTTACGAAGCCTTCGCGAACCTGGCCCTGAAACCGGTCGCCGAGCTTCAGCGAGTCCCCATGCTTGGACAGCCAGGGTTGCGAATCTTCCAGAGTCCCGGCGATGAAGCGTATGATGCCGGTGTAAGTGGCGACGACCTGAAGGCAGAGTACGCTTCCGATTTGGGCGGAAGCCGGCGCGTTCTTCTCCCCCGCGTAGTTAACCACCGTCGTAAGCACGGACGGAGGGAAGAACGCGGCGGGATCGGTGACGGCCGCGCTGCGCACGAGAACCGAACCGTGCAGGAAGTCGAACGGCTGATAGACCGCATCGTACGGCTCCGAGTACGGGCCTTCCCCCTTGGCGATCGAGAGAGCCCGTTTCAGGGTCGTCCTGGGATTGGTTTCGTCGCCGAAACGCCTGCGCAAATATCCGGCGCCTCCCATTTCGCAATTGTGTTTGTCGCGGAGTTCGGCGTACTTCTTTTTGGTCTTGGCCCAGCCCTTTTCCACCGCCTGTACGAACTTGTCAGGGACATTGAAGTCGCCCACGATCAGCGGCGGCGCGTCCTGTTTCGCCAGCAGCCTGGCCTCGTCATCCAGAGTCGCCAGGCGCGCGATCACCGTGTTGTCGGCGGCTGTATTCCCCTTAATCATCGTGCTGATTTCCTTGGAACCAGAGTAGCGGTTGTGATGCAAGGCGAAAGGAATCCAGAGATCGGGGGCCACCGGGAAGATGATCTCCAGAGCGGAACGCCCGGCTAGAACGTCTTTGGGCTTCTGCGAGACCAGCAACGTTCCCGTCGAGTCCCCGTGTAGAATCCCGTAAATGCCCGAAGTGTTGAGTCCCAGGTCCAGGAACTGTTTGGTGAGGAAGTGCTCCAGATGGGTTTGGGTATACGGCCGGTAGACGACCCCATACGTTTCCGAATGCGGCTTCGGCAACACGCCGAGCCGGATCAGCGCATTGATCAGCAATTCTCCGTCGCTAGCCGTGAAGCTGGCGCCGTTGTCGGGATCGTGGGCGTTCAGGTTGAACGGCACGCCCGCGCCGGCAAGCAAGCAGATCGGAACCAGGTCCATGGGTTCGCCGTATCCGTTTGTCCAGAGGGGCAACTGCGAAACCAGCAGGACCGGCGGCAACTCCCCGAAATACGGGTCCGGGGGATACGGCGACTTCATGCGCGGGTTGGGGTCCAGCGTGCCCATCCCTTTGGCCAGGATCCACGCCAGTAGCAGCAACTCGATGGTTTCAAGCACGCCGGCCTCAAGCGAGGGCTGGTCGATTCCGTCGGCTACGGCGCGGGCTGTTAATACCGCCTCTCTCAGCCCCCCCAGTTCCGTGTCCGGCTGCGACAGGAACTGGCCGACATTTCGGGCATCGATTAGCACCGTCTGCAGCAGGTCAATGTCCGTTGGCGCAGCGGAACTGAAATCGCAGTGTTGTATGGCTGAGAGGCACCATTCGGCCCACAACAGAAGCGTGTGCCAGACATCCTGGCCTATTGGCGGGTGCAGGGCGAACTTCTGGAAGTTGTTCGAGGTGGTCGCAAGTGCCTTTAAAGCGTTGGCCAGATGCAGCGGCGTAAGGGGATTTGGAAATGAGGCCGGCGAGATCCGGTAGCCCTCGCCAGCCAGCATCAGGGCGCGGATCTTGTCCGTGCTGTCGGCGGAGACCTGGGTCTTCAGGGGTAGTTCCGGAATGCCGTGAGTTGCCGGACTTACCAGCGGTTCGACGGAGCGTTTGACGAAATCGTCGCTGTTGGCTTCTTTCTCCTGCCAGCTCCTCGCCAGGCGGGTCATCGCCTCGCCGACATCGCTTCCGGTTTCCATGATGAGCAGGGCGTCCGCGCCGATGCGATAGGCGAGGTCCGAGACGATCGCACTGCGCGCCTGATTGCGTTGCGAGTCGATGGGCTTGGTACCGGCGGGACGGCTATCGTTGGTGAAGTTCTCCAGATTCCAGACCAGAGCGCGAAAGTACTTGTAAGTGTCCCGCAGGACATTAGGCAGGGTCGGCGAGACACAGGTCTGCGGGGACTGCGGGACCACAAGAGGCGTGGTGAGAAGTTCCTTGATCCGCACGGCCCGTTGCTTGATGCCCTCGACGTAAGTGACGTTGCCGAGCTTGGATAAGCCCGCAATGGCCTCCAGAGCATCCTCGCGAGTGGCCGGGTAATCGCACACTTGAAGCCAATTCCCAACCGTCGAAAAAGCGCTTAGCTGTGGTCCGGGTCTAGGCGGAGTCTGTGCGAACATATTGGGCCAGCCGGCCTATCTCCTCGTGGTTGTCGTAGAGCGCATCGCGGGTCTTCCCGTCGGCTTCTCCGGTTACCGGCAGATGCATCAACATCTGAAAACGCGACAGGGCAATGTGCGTGGCCTGTCCCGTTTCACCTTCGTCGCCAAGGCAGGGAAACCCCAGGTTAGTGAGCCTTTGCTGCACGCCCAGGAGTTCCGTCTTCGGCTCCAGGTAGCCAATTTCGATGTCGAATTCCAGGCCGTCAATGGAAAGCGTTCCGCCCTTTGCCGCGGTTGGCAGATAGTGGCGGAGCACGCCGATTCCATCCGTCGAGCCCTCGAAGACCTCGCCGTCCACGATGAGTTTGTACGGGCGGTTCTTTCTGGGCTCGCCCCACGCATCCAGCAGTTGCAGGATGAACCGCATCGGCACTCCCTTGCGTTTGTAACGGTGGCGCTTCTCCGTGACGGCGGGCATCGATTTCGGCGTCAGGTCCGGGACGTAGAGCTGGTCTCCAACTCCGAGCACGTCCATGTGCTCGCGCCTGGATTTCAGCTCGGCGTTATTGGGGTGAGACCAGATCGTCTCGGGCGCGAATCCGGTCTCGCCCGCGACGCGGGATACGGTGTCCCCAAGCTCGATGGTCCGATTGCTCATGCCGCTGAATTACTGGATGCAGCGGCGCGGCAACTCGCCTTGTTAACTATTGGCTGGAGATACGTTCGCGCGCCGCGCGCTGCGCCAACTCGTCGCAGCGGTTGTTATCCGCGTCGCTGGCGTGCCCCTTGGTCCACTCCCAGCGCATGGTGTGACGATTGGCCTGCTCGTCGAGCGCTTTCCATAGGTCCTGATTAAGCACGGGCTTCTTGGCCGATGTTATCCAGCCCTTCTTCTTCCATCCCTGGATCCACTCCGTGATGCCCTTCTTGACATACTCCGAATCGGTCACCAGCACCACCTCGCACCGCTCTTTCAGCGCGCGCAACCCTTCGATGGCCGCCGTCAGCTCCATGCGATTGTTGGTGGTGTCTTTCTCCCAGCCCCACATTTCCTTGGCCTGGTCCTTGTAGCGCAGCAGCGCTGCCCAACCGCCCGGGCCGGGATTTCCCAGGCACGAGCCATCCGTGATTACTTTGACTTGTCTCATTCGGTATCGTTCACAATTCCGCGGCCGGCGCTTCGCAGAAGAACGCGTCCACCAGGCGCTGGATGGCTGGGGCGTCCTCGGCGCGGTGAATGCTCGCCCTAAGCTGCGCGCCCTGCCGCACGCCGTGGGTGAAGTAAGTGGCGAACTGCTTCATCTTGCCAACCGTGTCGCGTTCGGCGCGTGCGATCAGCATGGCGTAGTAGCCGCGCATGGTCTCGTAGCGGTCCTGCTCGGTGGGCTGGTCGTAGCGCCCGGTCTCCAGGTATTGCGAGATCTGGCGGAAGATCCACGGGTTGGCGCTGGCCGCCCTTCCGATCATCACCGCGTCGCAGCTTGTCTCGGCCACCATGCGCAGGGCGTCTTCGGGCGTTGCGATATCGCCGTTACCGATCACCGGGATTTTCACCGCGGCTTTCACTTCGCCGATGCGGCTCCAGTCCGCCTTGCCAGCGTAGCCCTGCTCGCGGGTGCGCGGGTGTAGGGCTACCGCGTCGACGCCGCAATCCTCGGCAAGGCGCGCCAGGCTGACGGCCACCAACTCGCGATCGTTCCACCCGGCGCGGAACTTGATGGTGAGGGGGATGGAGACGGCCTGCCGCACCTCGCGCAACAGGCGCTCCACCAGGGGCAGGTCGCGCAGCAGGCTGCTGCCGCCGTTGCACTTCACAACCTTATTGACCGGGCAGCCGAAGTTGAGGTCGACGATATCGAACCCGAGGTCCTGGCACATGCGCGCGGCGTCGCCCATCACCGCCGGATCGGCGCCGAAAAGTTGCGCCGAGATGGGATGCTCGCACGGTTCGAAGGCGAGGTACTTGAGGGTGCGAGTGAGTTTGTGCGCGCCGCGGGCGGCCTTGACGCCGTGGGAACTGGTGAATTCGGTCATCAGCAGCCCGCAGCCGCCCTGATCGCGGATGAACCGCCGGAAGACCGTGTCCGTGACCCCGGCCATGGGCGCCAGCACGGTAGCCGGAGAGACGGCGACCGCTCCGATGGAGAAGGCTGGTGGAAATCGCGGCATGGCGGGAAAAATGGTGTCTGACACCATTTTACCGCGCCTGCTATTTCGGGTGCGCCAGGTTGCTGGTGCTGTCGTTGGTCTTGGGCTTGGGGAGGAGGTCGATGCCCGTGGGTTCGGATTCGAAGGAGAGCGGGATCTCGACGTAGGCGGCCTTGCCCGTATCGCTTACCAGCTTAAGGCGGTAGTGCTTGGGGGCGCAATCGAAGACGATGCTGCCCTGCAGGCTTTCGGCGGGCTTGATGGAGCGCAGGTAGCCGATCCAGTGCGTTACGCCGTCGCCGTTGTTGCTCTCGGCGCAGGAGCCGCCCGAGTCATCGTCGAGGGTGAGGTTGGGAACGTAGGTCTCGCCGGCGGCGCCGCTGGTGACGGTCAGGCGGATCACCAGAAAGCGGTTCTGCGGCAAGCGCGCCTCGGTGCCCTCGCCGAGTTGCGCCAGCCACTCCTTCTCGAAGATCGTGTAGGTTAGCGGCGCCAGGTCGATCCGCTCCCCCATCTGGTAGGTATGCAGCGGCGTGCTGACGGCGTTTCGCCCGGAACACGAGGCCAGCAAGGCAAGGGAGGCGGCTAGCGCGGCCCCCAGGAGAAGTGGTTTGCGCGGGATCATTAACAAAACCAATGTTATGCGCCGCAACCGGCAGTGTCAATAGGGATGCTGGCGTTCCTGGAGCATTTGCTGGAACTTGAGGCGCTGCTCCGGCGTGAGGATCTGCTCGATGCGCGATTTGCCGTCGCTCAGCACGGTGCGGTAGTAGTCCCAGAAATCCGCCAGAATGGACCGCATCTGCTCGGATTGCTCCGGGGTGAGCTTCAACTCCCGGTCCATGCGCTCGAAGAACGCCGCCCTGCCCTGAGTTGTGTCGAAAGCCTGGGGTGTGCGCTTGTGGATCCCGAAATCCATGACCAGCGCGCCCACCGCCGCGCCGCACAGGAAAACCAATGCCAGCGCGGTGCCGCAGGCGAACCTGGGGTTCCACAGCCGGGCGGGTACGGCTCGTTCCAGAACGCTAGTGCTCATAGGACGTCAGCGTTGCCAGCATGCTATCGGACGCGGAGGCCTGCTCGAAACCGGGCGAGTCCTGTTGGGCCAGCAGGGTGTCGGGCGCGGGGCCGCGGGTTGTACCGGTTTCGCGCGAGATCAGAAAACCGCCCACCAGCATCAGCGTCAGCAGAGACGAAACCAGCAGGCGGCGGCCGAAGGCGAAGTCCAGGGCGAATAGCCCGGCAAACGAAGGCGTGGCCTTGCGGGCTTCCACGGCCTGCATGACGCGGGCGCAGAAACCGGGCGGCGGCGCCACCGCTTCCTCGAAAACGGCTTCGGAGAAGTCCCCGGAAACCGCGGCCGGCGAACGCAGTGAAGCGAACATCCGCGAGACCGCTTGGATACGGCCCAGCTCCTCGCGGCATCCCGGGCAGCCGGCCAGGTGCGCTTCCACGGTCCGCTCCTCAGCCCGGTCAAGCGACCCGCTGAGGTAACCCTCGATGCTGTCCCTTACTACCCCATGCATACTGTTCTTCCCTCAAAAGTGTAACCCATCACGTAACATCCTTCCCCCGCGGGTCTACAGCCTTGTTCGGCATGCCCGCTCCAGGGAACCCTACATACTGCCGACGGCCAGCGACCGGTCCAGCCGGCCAGCCGCCCGCACCAGTTTCTGGCGGGCGCGAAACAGTTTCACCTTGATGGTGTTTTCGTTCATTCCGGTCTGGGCCGACAACTCCTCCACGGAGTATCCCTCTACTTCCTTCAACATCAATAGCATGCGGTCTTCCGGCGAAACCTTCGAAAGGAGCTTCGTCACGAAATCGCGGCGCGCCAGGTCGGTATCGGCGGCCACCGGACGATTGGTCTCGGGCTCGCTGTTCTCCACCCGCCGCACTTCGTCCTCGCTCAGGTCGCTCTCGTAAACCAGCTTGCGTACCTTCCGCTTGCGCAGATAATCGAAGCACTCGTTAACTGTGATCTTATAAATCCAGGTGATCGGCGAGCTGCGGAAATCGAAGCTCCGCAAGGACAGGTAGACCTTTGCAAATACTTGCTGCGCAATGTCTTCCACGTCGTTGCGCTGGCGGACGATGCCGTGGATAATGGAGAACACTTTGGACTGGTAGCGCTCCACCATTTCGCGGAACGCGCCTTCATCGCCGCTCTGGGCTCTGCGGACCAGGGCGCCTTCGGCAGTGTTCTCGTAATCCACTATGGGCTTCGCCGCAATCCTCTTGCCGAAACTGGGGAATGCCAGGGTACCGGTCGAAGTTCCCATACACACCCTCCGACGCACCCAGCGGTACCCGCGTTTCAAATAGCTGGCACACACCCATTTTGCACGAAAAGACGGCGCTCAGGGGAAAAGGACGCGGTGCAATGCCGGGCCGCGCGCGGGAAGACCGAAAAACCGCCCGCAAAGTGCAAGTGGATGCGACCGTCCGCTGGACCGGCGCATCAGTACTAGTAGGTGTTGCGAAAATCAGCATTCCTGGGCTCTGGAGTGCTGGAGGGCCTGTTTGTATAATGGGTATACAAGACTCGCAACCCAGGAGTGCAAGACCAATGGTCCAGTTAACCGAACGAGCAATTGGAAAAGTGAAGGAAATCATGTCGTCCCAGCAGCCGTCCCCGGCCGGCCTGCGGATCGCGGTGGTGGGCGGCGGCTGTTCCGGATTCAGCTACTCGATGGCCTTCGAAAACCAGCCCGGGATGCTGGACAAGACCTACGACTACGGCGGGTTGAAAATCTATGTGGACCAGGCCAGCATGCTCTACCTGGATGGCGCCTCGGTAGACTACATCGACTCGCTGGAGGGTTCCGGCTTCAAATTCAACAACCCCAACGTGAAGTCCACCTGCGGCTGCGGCAGTTCGTTCCAGGCGTAGAGGGGGCGGCGGCGGACGCTAGGCCGCGTCGCGGACTTCGACGGTCATCTGCTTCCCGAGAGCGGCAAGCGCCGCCTGGATCTTCTCGGCCTTAGTGGCGTGTTGGGGATCGAGCATGCGGCGGACAACCCGCTAGTGGATTCCTAGGCGGCGGGCCAATTCGGAGTTGTTAACGGGAAGTTCGCGCATCGCCAGGTATAGCGCCAATTTAGGCGCGAGCCAAAGCGGCACCGGAACCAGGCGTTGGCCGCGCTTTGCGGCTGAAGGCGTCGGGATCTCCTCGCGGCGGGACAGGCGGATCGAGAGACCGCTTGCGAGAGCATCCATGGCTTCTTCCATCGCTTCCGGGCCATCCTTGCCATCTGTGGAGACGCGGGGAAGATCGACAAACTCGACCAGCACGCGGCCATCGCCGCAGGCCGTGAATTTGGCGGGGTAAGTGAAAGAGAACATGCCTTGCCTCATGCCAGAGGCTGCGGCTCGCTGGTCAGGGGCAAAACTGAGCCACGGATGAACACAGATAAGACCTCCCTTTGCTTATGCGTATTTATCTGCGTTCATCTGCGGCCATTCCTGCTTTGCCGTTTACCGCTCGTGCTTCATCCAGTGCAGCATGTGGTGGTCGTCGACGGCGATCTTGGCGGGCAGCGTGAGGCCGCAGGTCTTGCAGATGATCACGTCGCGGCCGATTTCCCAATGGGTGCAGGACTTGCACTTACAGATTAGAAGCTCGATCTCTTTTCTCTTTTCCACTTATAGTCTCCTGAATTCCTCTTTGACCTCGCGGACGAAGCTGGTGAACTGCGGCGTGGTGATGATACCCGGCTGCCAGCAGAGGTCGCGCTCGATCAGATTGTATTCCTTCATTATGCGCGAGCCGGGGATCTTGTTTCCACTGGCGTCGGAATCGCGGCCCATCAGCCAGAGATGGTCGGCTACCGAGGCGGCGGCGGTGACGTCATGGGTAACTACGATGATAGTGTTCAGGTCGTCCATGTTGGCGACCTTGGCGATCAGTTCGCAGGTCTTCTCCAGCATGAGCAGGTCGAGGCCGCTGAAGGGCTCGTCCATCAGAAGGAAGTGCTCGCTGCACAGGATCTGCTGGATGATGGCGCAGCGTTGGCGCTGGCCGCCGGATAACTGGGCGGGGTAGAGGCCGTACTTATCTTCCAGACCGAACTCGGTCAACAGCGCCATGACTTTGTCGCGCGCGGCGCTCGAGTTCTTTTCCTTTTGCTGCGCACCCAACATCAGGTTGCCCAAAATGGTGCGGTGTTCGAACAGCGGGTAGCTCTGGGCCACCACGCCGACCTCGCCGGCCATCACGGGGCGGTCGAAGCCGTTCACCGAGACGCGGCCCGAGGTGGGCGGCATCAGGCCGGCGATGATACGGAACAGGGTGGTCTTGCCGCAGCCGGAAGGGCCGAGGATGCCCACGATCTGCCCCTTCACCGTGCCGGGAACGATGATATCGCGCACTTCGGCGTTAACGCCTTTGAGTATGGGGCGGCCATCGTAATCGAGACAGACGTTCTCGATCTTCAAGAGCGTTTGGCCGAGACTGTAAGGAGTGCTTGCCATTATTTGCGCTCCAGCGTCAGCGCCGCATAGGGGCAGCAGAAGTTCTTCATCATGCCGATGCCGTAATCCTGGAGCAGGCCGAGCATCAGGATGGTCAACTGAATGGCGAAGACGGCGGCGAGGCGGAAGTGGTGGTTCTGGTCGAGCAGGATGGTTCCGACGCCGCCCTCGGAGCGGACGATGCCCTCCACCATGGTCAGCATCATCCAGCCGATGGCCGCGTTCTGGCGGAGCACGTCGAAGGCCTTGTCAACCTGGCCGAGGACGATAACCTCCCAGACCACGCGCCACTCGCCCATGCGCAGGGTGCGGGCCAGGTCGAACTTCTCCTTGGGGATACTATCGATGACGTCGGCCATTCCGGTGACGAAGAAGACCGAGACCGAAAAGACCAGGAGGGAGAGCTTCAGCTCGTGACCGGTTTTGGCCATGAGGGTGAAGAAGAAAGTAAGTCCGACCAGGGAGAGGAAGCGGAGTTTACTTAGCAGGGCGACTACGGGGCGGAAGAAGGGCATTACCGTCGCGTAGGCAAGCAGAAGAGAAACTACGGTGGCTACCGCGATGGCTTGCAGATTGAGATAGAAGCTGGTGATGAGCTCGCCGCCCAGGCCCTCCTCCCACATGTCGCCCAGGGCGCGCAGGACTTCGAGCGGCTTGGGGAGCAGAACGAAGGGGCTGAAGGCCCAGAGCAGGAAGACGATGGTGACCTGGGTAGCAACCAGGATACGGACGGTGCTTCGGTTGAGGACCGAGTTGGGGGAGAAGACGGTAGTTAGGTGAGACATGGGTTAGACGGGCTCACGCGCGAGATTGCGGGTTTCGGCGGCGGAGTGGGTGCTCCGCGAAGGCGAGCTCCGCTCGCCGGGCCGATTGACAATCGGCCGCAGGTTGACAACCTGCCCCACATAAGACCGGCAGCTTACTGGCCAATCTGGGTGATCTCCACGCGGCGGTTGAGGGCTTTGCCGCCGGTTGTCGCATTGGAGGCGATGGGGTCCTTCGAACCGTGGCCGGCTACGCTCTTGAAACGGGCTTCGGGGAAGCTGAGGGGCGCCACCTGCTGGAAGTAATGCTTCACGGCCAGGGCGCGCTTTTCGCTCAATGGGACGTTGACGGAGTCGCTGCCGGCATCGTCGGTGTAGCCGTCGATTTGGAGCGCCAACTGGGAGTTGATGGCCAGGGCGTCCTTGAGGTCGTTCAGGGTGGGCAAGCTGTTGGGCAGGGGCTGGTCGGATCCGCTGGCGAAGTTGATGTAGACGGCCTTGTGACCAACCACCGTGCCGGTAGCGGCCTGTTTGGCGTAGTCCACGGTCTCAGCGCTGGCTCCCTGCACGCCGCTGGTGTTAAGCAGCGCGGTTGCGCCGAAGAGGAACGACGTGTCCACCGCTTCCTTATATGGCGGAATGGGATTGTCCTTGAAAAGTTGCGGGTAGTTCTGGGTGGCGATCTTACCGAAGGTTTCGTAAGTGGCGCGCATGTTGTTGTTATGCTTGCCATCGAGCCCGAAGTAATTGGTATTGTCCTCGAGGTTAAAGACCGCGGAGCCTCCCAGGGGCTGGCCCGTCTTGGGATCCTTCACACCCATGTAGTAGCTGTACCAGTAATCGCCGGTCTGATCGTTATAGATTTTGGCGGAAATCTCGCCGGCCTTGCGGCGGGCGGCGTCGAAGGCTTTCAACTGGTCGGCAGCCTGGAAACTGGCGGCCAGCAGGCCATGGATTTCGTCGCGATTGTCATTGAAGAACTTCTTGATGCCCAGGATGACGGCGGGCATCTGCGAGGCGTACTCGTGCGAGGAGACGATCTTGGTGGTGCCGGGGCGGCCGTGGACGGCCTGCTCGTCGCCGGGGGTCCAGGTTACCACGCCATCAGGGCAGACCTTGGTGGTCTCGCCGGTGGCGCGGCCGTCCTTCACGGTCTTGCGGTCTTCGCAGCGGTTGGGGACATAGACTTCAGTGACGGCCTTAATATAGTCTTCGTCCGGCGCGGCGATCCAGTTGACAGCGTCGGGATCGTAAGTGGTGAGGTCGGGGTTGTTCTTCAGACCGTTCGAGCCCATGTAATTGAGCGCGATATTCCAGTCGCCATCGCGGATCACGCCCACCACGGTCTTACCCTTCATGCTTTGCGGATTCGACTTCCATTCGGCGGGACCGAGCAGCGCATCTTCGCCATTGGAGCGGCCCACGGCGCCGATGATGACGGCCTGATACTCCGGCCCGAGCTTCTTGAGTTGCGGGTTGAGGTCGGCGAGCCACTGGCCGCCGCCATCGCCCATCACCACCAGGGCGGCGGCGCCGGAGGAGCAGGTCTTCTCGCCGTCGTGAAGCTGTTTGGCGCAGGTGAGCAGGTCGGCCTTCATCTGCGAGTTGGAGTCCTCGCGGTGCAGCGCCAGATTCACGCCGTACTTTTCCATCAGCGAGGCTTTGGTGGTCTCCTTGCCGCCGTTGGCGTAGAGGAGGGCGAACATGGCGTTCCACTCCCAGATATCGATGGGCACGCGCGTCGCCGAGACGCCGGCCTTGTCGGTGGTGGGATAGGGCGCCGCCTGCACGTTGGCCACCTGCGCCTCGGTCTGCGGCGGCAGTTCCACGCGCGTGGCAACTACCGACTTGATGATGCCGGGGGTGGGAATGAGGCCGTGCTGCATGGCGTAGCGGAGTCCGAAAACGATCCCACCCGCTACTACCACTATCAGGAAAACCTTCGCTTGCGGTTTCAAACGCGCCATTGACTTTATCCTCTTAGTAACTGGTCAGGAACCGTCTACTTGAACATGTTGTCGTAATCGCCCGTGGCCGATGCGCCGGGGGCGGCCGGACCGGATGTGGGCATTCTGAGCGGCTCCGGAGCGGGGATGCCGGGGATGCCGATCATGTCGGCGCCGGCGGGCTGATTGCCGGCCGTCAGGAGCTTCTGGTTGAACTCGGCGAACTTGGCGGAGGCTTCGTCGGCCGCCGCGCCGCTTTCGATCTGGTCGTCGGTGAGCAGTTTGTCGGTGTAGCGGGAGAACTCGCGGATCTCGCCCAGAGTTCGGGAGGTGTCCTCTTCCAGGTAGTCGAGGGCCATGTCGACCATCTTCAATTGCTCGGGATTGCCGCGCAGCAACTGCTGGCCGACGCCCAGAGTGGCCTTGGCGTCGAGGATCATCTTGCGCTGCTCGGCGAGGAAGCTGACCTTATTCTCGGTGCGCTGAATCTTGCTGTCGGCGATCTGCGACCAGTGCTGGAAGGTGCTGAGCATCTTCGAGGTCTGGTCTTCCAGGGCCTGAAGTTGCTTCACGCCCTGCATCAGCATGCCGGCCTTTTCGAGGAAGGTCTGGCGCTCGAGCATGAGGCGCTCCTTTTCCATGGGGTCGTGGGCGGCGGCGGCCAGTTGTTCGGCCTTGGTGGCCTTATGGCCCAGCGTGTTGATCTCGTCGTTCTTGGCGGCGATGCTGCGCTGCAGGCGCTCGCAGCTTCCGGCGAAGCGCTGCAGGGTCTGGTCGAGGCTGGCCTTCTCCTTCTTCATGTCGTCGAGGTTGTTGCGGAGAATGCCGATGGGGTCGGTCTCGACCACCCAGGAGGCGAACCAGCGCACCGAGTTCTGGAACAGGTTCCTGACGGCGGTGCGGAAGGTGGGATTGAAAGCCAGCCAGAGAATAATGATGAGCACCCCGGCCAGGGCGGCGGCATACAGGGTGTTCGTCAGGAGCACGATCAGGAACGGCAAAATAAGGAACAGGCCGACGCCCCCGGCGATGATCAGGGCCACCAGCGCGACCATGCCGAAGGGGCCCTCGGGACGCTTCCAGAACGATTTCGGCGTGTAGCCTTGGACTGAGAAGCTGGGAGTAACCGGTGAAAGACTCATGACGGACTCTTATCCTTTCAGCATGGAGGCGTATTGGGCCTTCTGCTGTTCGATTTCGCTCGCGCGGCGTTGTGCCGCCGCCGCAAACTGGCTGCGCACATTGGCGCTCTTGCTCTGCGCATCCGCGAGTTCGCCGGACAGTTGAGCAAGCTGCTGCTGAAGTTGGGTAATCTGGGCACTGATCTGGCCGATACGGTCTTGCCGGCCTGTTATCTCGCTAGACGAGAATTGCTGCGCTTTTGTTTCAAACGCGTCCTTCTCCTGCTGGAGCTTGGTTTGCATCGTGTCGAACACCGCCAGGATGGCGGCTTCCGTCAACCCGGCCTGAGCCTGGGCCTGGACCACGGCGGTGCGGAACTTGATGCCCGGCGACATGACGCCATCCGGGATGGCCTTGAGCGGTTCCAGGTACTTGTGGATGGTGGCGGCCACGTCGGTGGATTCGAAGTCGGTTTTGCCGAGGAGCCGGCGATAGGCCTCGTCGTTATCCGAGACCGGTCCAGCGGCCATGGGCGCGGTGAAAGCGGGCTGCGGAGCGTCTGCCGCGGGCGCGAACGTTGGCGTAAACGCGGGCGCGGTAAACGACGGCGTGGCCGCGGCGTGCGCGGCTGGCGTGGTGCTGGCCGGCGTCTTTTCCGGCTCGTCTTCAAATGCGATGTGCTTCAGGCTGTCCAGAAGGTTGTGTTTGCCGGGCATAGGCCTCCCCCAAGCGAAAGAAAATCCACTCCGGAAAATAGTAAAAGATCAATATTACCATTTCCGTAAGCGGGGTGGATCGCGGTGGAAAAATGTGCCCGAGTAGTACTGGCCTGGCGCCGCGAATCGTGATTCAATGTGGTGGGGATTGGTTTCGCGGAAAAGGAGATCGCATGGTTGGGAGAGTGGTAGTAGCAGCGTTACTGAGCGCCGGGCTGTTGGCGGCCCAGCGAGGTGGTGGAGGCGGCGGTGACCGGGGCGGCGGCATGGGAGGTGGAATGCCCATGCAGCGGCCCCAACAGCAGAGCAAGGCGGACCAGATCGCCGACAAGCTCAAGATGACCAAGGAACAGAAGGATCAGATGGTGGAGATTCTGAAGGCCGCGATAGAGTCTGCCGCCCCGTTGAACCAGCAACTGAACAGCGGGCGCCAGATGCTGACCCAAGCCGTGGTGAAGGGCACGGACAGCGGTGACAACTACAGCAAGCTGCTGGCCGCTATCACCGAGGTGCAGGCGAAGATGGACGGAGTTGAAGCCAAGGCGTATGCGGACATTTTTGCCCTGCTGAAGCCCAATCAGCAAAAGAACGGCGAGCAGGTATTCACCGAACTGATGGCTGGCATGCTCGCCCAGCCGGTCGGCGCCGGCGGTGGCAGGAGAAGGGGCCAATAGAGGGGGATCCATGGTTAAGAGAATATTCATCGGCGGTTTGTTCGTAGCCACCTTGGCATTTGCGCAGGAAGGCGGTATGGGTGGCGGGGGTGGCATGGGCGGCGGCGGTGGCCGCGGTGGCGACCTTGCCCCTCAGTTGTCTCGCGCGATGCCTTCCCCCATGGAGCGCATCGCTACGAGCCTGGACTTGAACAAGGACCAGAAGAAGCAGGTGAAAACCATTCTGGACGACGGCCAGAAGGAAGCGATGCCCGTGCGCGACCAGATGATCAAAGGCCGCCAGACCATCGCGCAGGCGGTGGGCGCCGGAAAGGGCCAGGACGCCATCGACGCGGCGATCAAGGAGTACGCCGCCGCCCAGGTTCAGATGGAGCAGATTGAAGTACGGGCGTTCGGCAAAGTCTTTCAGGTTCTGGATAAGGATCAGCAGACCAAGATCGGCCCCCTGCTGGGCATGATGGTCGGCATCTACAAGAACAAGAACTGGGACAGCAACGCCGGCGGTTTCAACTAGGGTACGGCCTGGCTCCGGGGCGGATCACGGGTACAGGCGCCGGTACATGTCCGCGTTGCGCAGCACTGCCTGCACGTATTCGCGCGTTTCGGTGAAGGGAATCGACTCGACGAACTCGGCCGGCTCCTGCACCGAATTCCAGGTGACCCATTCGGCCATGCGCATGGGGCCCGCGTTATAAGCGGCCAGCGTCTGCTCCGCGTGTCCGCCGGTTGAATCGAGCATCTGGCGAAGCACGTAAGTGCCGATCTTTAGATTCACAGCGGGCTGCTTCAGCAGGGGCGTGGAAAATGCCGCGACGCCGGCCTGGCGCGCATAGCGGCGCCCGGTCACAGGAAGTACCTGCATCAGGCCGTAGGCCTTGGCGGAGGAGACCGCTCCGGGGCTGAATTCGGATTCCTGGCGGATGAGGCCGGCCACCAGGTACGGGTCCAGGTCGCGCGCGCGGGCGTCGGCGAACAGATCGTCGCGGTAGGGCAGCGGGTAGAGCAGTTCCCAGAAGCGGCGCGGCGCGGCGGCCAGCGGAATGCCGAGATGGTCCGGCGCCATCGTCTTTAGAAGATGCAGCGCGATGGCGGGCGATTCGGCGGCGCTGGCCTCCTCCATTCCGAGCAACACTGCCTGGCCGCCCGTGCGCGCGCCGAAGCGTAGCTCGGAATCCGCCAAGTCGCTCAACCCGGCCGCCCGAAGCGCGCGCGAGCGTTCGATGCGTAGCGTAGTTTCGCGCGCGGGCTCGGCGGGCACGGGCTGGGCCACCGGCAGCGAGAGGCCCGCCAGGAAAGCGCAAACCTGCGGCGAAGCCACCGCGGCGTGAAGCTCGGGGCGGCGCAGGCGATCGCGTGCCAGCATGGCGTAGTAGTAGTTCTCGAAGATTTTCACCAGATGGCGATAGTAGGCCGCGGCCTCCGGCAGGTCCTTGCGCTCTTCGGCTGCGCGGCCCAGGAAGTAGAGCGCCGCGCCCGCGTTGCCGCTGTGGGGATAGCGGACCAACTGTTCGCGCAGCAGCGCCACGGCGTCCGCGCGGCGGTGCAGCCAGGCGTCGAAGGTCACCTTCCAATGGCTATTGGCGGCCGGCGGCTCGTCGGGGAAGTCCTGGTAGACGGCGCGGTACAGCGGCAGGTACTCGTCGGCGCGGTTGGAAACCAGGAAGTAGTTTCCGCCCGCCACCAGCGCCTTCAAGCGCCAGGGCGAATTGGGCGACTGGCTCTCCAGCAGCTTCAGGGCGTGGTGCAGTTCGCTTTCGTTGTCCACGCGGCGGGCGCACTCCACCAGGTAGTAGAGGCGTTCGGCGTCGGCCTCGCTCGCGGCCACTTCGAGCGGCCGCAGATAAGCCGCGGCGGTGGGCGACTTGCCCGACAGGTAATCGATGGCGCCCACGCGAACGCGCGCGGTGTCGCGCTCCGCCCCACTCGAATGCTCCTCGATGGTGTGATATTCGGTGCGGGCCTGGGCGAAAGCGTGGGCTTCCGCCAGGCGGTCGGCGTGGCGCAGCATCTGGCGCGCGGAGAGCGCCGGATACGCCGCGCCCATGCTGGCGCGCAAGGCGGCCAGGGCGGTAGAGGAGCGGGTTGCGGCATCGCCGGTGACGTACTGGCAGTAGACGCGCTGCCAGGTCTCCACCGCGCCGGGCAGATTGCCGGCACCCTCCAGGGCCTCGGCCAGCGCCATGTCGCCTTCGGGTTGGGGCAGATCGGCGGCGTGGGCTTGCAGCAGCGCCACGGCCTCGGCGGGCGCGGTGCCCACCAGCGCGCGCGCTTCCAGCAGCCACGCACGGGCGACTAGCGGCGAGGGCACCGCGGAATTGTGGACGGCGGCCAGGTCCTTCGCGACGCCCGCGAAATCGCGCGATTCCACGCGCGCGGCGGCCAGGTAATAGGCGGCGAAATCGGCGATCTGGGGCAACCCGGGCTGGGCTTTGCGCAGCGCGGCGATGGCGGCGGCGTATTCGCGTTGCTCCCAGGCCGTCACGCCCAGCGCCAGTTCCACCGAGGGCAGTTCCTTGGGGTGCGACACGCCCCAGGCGATAACGGCGGCGTGGTGGGCAGGCGTGGGCGAGGCGCGCCAGGTGCGCACCAGCGAGGCCAGCGTGGCGGGTGGCTCGGGCGCGGCTGGTTTGGCTGCCGGTTTGGCTGTCGGCTTCGCGGCGGGCTTGGAAGGCGCCTTGGAGACCGGCTTGGATTGTGTCCAAGCCACGCCAGCGGCCAACAGGGCCGCGCAAAGCGCCAGGCGGCGAGCGCTAAACAAGGGGGCCGGGATAATCGCCGCCGAGGAGTTCGGGGTTGTCATTGGCAAGGGTCCGCACCAGTTCCAGGTGCAAGTAATCCAACATACTGGGGCACGCCGTGAAGTAGTTCGCGCGGTAAGTGGCGCGCGCGGCGTCGATCTCGCTGCGCAACGCCTGGTAGATATCGCGGTCCGCCCTCCCGCTCTGCACCGCGTCGGGCTTGAACAGGCGCATTTCGGACACCTGCACGCGGGCGAAGCGCTGGGCGCGCAGATGGACGCGCTGTTCCTCCGGCGGAAGCTGGTCCCAGGAGACGGCGGGCTTGGGCTGGGCCGGCGGCTCGTCGGGCGCGGGCGCCGGCGCGATGGTCACCAAATCGCTCGCGGCGGGCTCGGGCACGGCAGGCACGGTGAGCCCGGCCCAAACAGAGGACGCTACCTGTGTCAACAGTTCGATAGCCGGCCCCTGCACGGTTCCCCAGGCATAGAGGAGCACGGTAACGCGCTCGCCCGCCACCACCGGGAAAATCGAAGCGCGCCCCAGCGGCGTGTGCCCCAGCATCTCCACAAGCTCCGCCGAAACTTCGCCGGATGTGGTGGCCGTAATCACCGGATCGCGGCTATTGATGGCGCCCGCCAGAGCCGGAGCGGCAGAGAGCGGGATGCTCAGCGAGTCGAACGCCCGCGCGACGGAGGCGGGTACGCCGTGAATCCGTTCGCCCGCGACCGAATCGCCGGAGACGCCGAAGAGCGCCGCCAGTGGGCAGAAGGCCTCGGTGGCCTCGAGCAGCGTGGCGCCCAGATCCTCCAGGTCGGCGGACTGGCGGATGCGGCGTACCGCCTGGTTGAGTTGATCCGCCATGTCATGTCCGGCGCGGTCGCAGGATTCGGCGAAAACGTGCTCGGTATCGACGATCAACTGCCGCAGCCGCTCTTCCAGGAGCTTTCGCAACGGAGTGGGCGCGCTGGAGGCCATGTCTACGGTTATCTTAACAGGCTAGCCGTTCAGGCCGAGCAGGCGCTCGAGGAAGGTGTGCACCGCGGCGATGTTTTCGATGGCCAGGGCGTCGTCGCAAAGCCAGCGATTGTCTGTGACGCAAATGCGTGTCGGTGAAACCAGCCTTGTTCATCTTATCGCGCCGAGGGCGATCCCGGCGTAGAATCACCTTATGGAAACCTTATCCGGGAAAACCGCTATCGTCACCGGCGGCACGCGCGGCATCGGGCGCGCTATCGCCGAACGGCTGCTGCGCGAGGGGGCGTCGGTGGCTATCTGCGGGCGCACGCGCGAATCGGTCGACCGCGCCGTCACCGCCATGCAACCGCTGGGCCGGGTCGTCGGGTACCCGGCCGATGTCCGGCGCGTCGAAGACGTGCGGCTGTTCTTTCAAACCGTCGAAGCCGAACTCGGCCGGCTCGACATTTTGGTGAACAACGCCGGCGAGGGTGTCTTCCGCAAGGTGGGCGAGATGTCGCCGGGCGAGTGGCACCGCAATATCGACCTCAACCTCAACGGCGTGTTCTATTGCACGCGGGAGGCGCTGCCGCGGCTCATCGCGGGCGGCGGCGGGTTCATCGTCAACATTTCCAGCCTGGCGGGGAAGAACGCGTTCTCGGGCGGCGCGGGCTACAACGCCGCCAAGGCGGGGCTGAACCTGTTCACCGAGGCGCTCATGCTGGACCACCGCAACGACGGCATTCGCGTCTGCTCCATCATGCCGGGCAGCGTGGATACCGATTTCCAGGGCGACCCGGCCAAGCGGCAGGGCGACAACTCGTGGATGATCGCGCCCGCGGACGTGGCCGAAACCGTGGCCATGGTGCTGCGGATGCCCGCGCGCACCATGGTGAGCCGGGTGGAGATGCGGCCGTCGCGCCCCAAGCCCACGGGCCGCTGACCGCGCGGCGGGGGCTGCTAAGATGGCTCTTCGGGAGACCGCCGATTGAGCGCTATTCGAGGATTGCTGCGCATCTTCAGCTATTGGTTCCACGGGTTGCTGGTGGTGTTTCTGCTGGCGACCTCGGGGCTGGCGCTGTCCTCCGGGCCGGGGCGGCTGAATCTGCAAATGCTGCCGTGGACCGGAGACACGCTGCTGTTCGTGCTTTTCTTCAGCTCGCTGTTCGGCCTGCTGACGCTGATGCTGGCACTCGGCGGGAAGACGCCGTCGCTGTTCTTCTTGTGGTGCCTGGCGGTGGCCGTGCTGCTGGCGAAGGGCTACGTATTTAGCTGGTACCACTTTTCGCAGGGCGAACTGAAGGTCGCAGGCGGGCTGCTGGCCGCCTCCTGGCTTTCCGTGGCAGGCACCTGGCCGCAGCCGCGGTGGAAGAGGGAACTTTGATGCATCGGGCGGCGATCTTCGACCTGGGGCGGGTGCTGGTGAACTTCGATTTCGCGCGCGGCTATCGCGCCATGGAACCGCTGTGCCGCTATGGGGCAGGGGAGATTCGCCGGCGAGTCGAGGCCACCACGCTCGCGGCCGACTTCGAGACCGGGCTGATTGAACCGCGCGAGTTCGTGGCCAGCATGGCGCGGCTGCTCGAGTGCGAGATCGATTACGACCGCTTCTGCGGCGTATGGAGTTCGATCTTCACCGATGCGCTGGTGCCCGACGGCCTGCTCTCGGCCCTGGCGGCGCGCTACCGCATGGTGATGCTCTCCAACACCAACGCCATCCATTTCCAGATGATCCGCGAGACCTATCCGCTAGTGCGGCACTTCAACGAGTTCGTGCTCTCTTACGAGGTGCGAGCGATGAAGCCGCGGCGGGAGATCTTCGAGCGCGCCATTGAGCGGGCGGGCTGCCGCGCGGAGGAGTGCTTCTACACGGACGATATCGCGGAGTACATTGATGCGGCGCGAAAGCTGGGGATCGACGCGGTGCAGTTCCAGTCGGCCGCGCAGTTGGAAGAGGAACTGCGGGCGCGCGGCATGTTGTAGGAGCGTTAGCGGCGGTCGCGTGGCTAACCAACCGCGGCGCGTAAGTCAGCACATTCCGTTGGTTTCGGGAGTCATTGGGACGAAAACGGGACGCGGAACGTTGAGGCCGACGTATTTGACGGTGCCGCTCGGTCCGAAATCGAAGACATGGCCTCGCCAGTTTCCATCGGGCTGGACCTGGTAGTCGGGGGTGTTCAGAAACTCCTGTTCCCCCATATACGAAGTCATGTGCGATTGCTGCGTGGCCATGGATGCGCGTACTGTGCAGAAGAGAACCTGGGCGGCGCGCGAGCAGAATAGAGGGCCGTTCCAGCCTCCACCTATGCGCACTTCCCGGGTGGCGATCGCCATTTCGGCGATGCGGGTGTAATCCATCTTGTCGGGCGACAGGTGTTTTGGCGCCGCCGTGCGGAAGCGGTAGTCGCGGTCCAGCCGGCCGTCTCCACCGCGGCCTTCGTCCATGTCGTAACTTTCGCGGGTACAAGTCCAGTTTTCGAGCAGTTCTCTCTCCGAATCGCGCCCGAAACTGTTCTTCCACCGCCTCGCCAGCGCAAAGGCGTCGAAGCTCGCCACTCTGCACGCGAGGAACTCAACCCTCCCACCGGGCTGCAGCAGCCCGCGAACCCTGTCCGCGAATTCGTATAACGAGTAGAAGGTCACCTGCGGATGCAGCAGCAGCATCCCCGGTGCGCCATGGCAATCGACCTCCAGACCTTCTCCGCGTAGCGGATACTTGCGTGCCAGTTCCGGGAGAGCGTCTCTCCAGTCCTTCTCCACAATTGCGTAAGGCGACTTCGCGACGAACTCCGAAGGGTAAATCCCGCCGCCGTTCACGAGGTAGAAACGAACCGGTCCGTTGTAGCCCATATGTAGGTCTTATCGGCCCGGCTGCGGGGAACCTTAAGAGGGCGGAGAAACGTGGAGACGGAAAAAGCCGGGCGCCCAAGGAGTCAGGCGCCCGGCATCAGAGCGCCCGTGATCCGATCGGAGGTTTCGGAACGCGGGCGTGGAGGAGACCGTTTTAGGCCAGCAGGCCTCCGTGTCCCAGACAGGCGATTTCCCATCCGGTTACGTGATAGCGTGCCAGCAGCGGCGGCAGCACCAGATCCACCACATTCGGTTTGGCGGACCGGAAGCAGCCGGGAGCGGATATGATAGGTACCTCGTCGCGGTACGAGAGCAGCAATAGGTTTCCAGGTTCGACAGGAGCCAGGAACCGCTCCACCAAAGCGCCCACGCGCGTCATGGCTTGCCCGATCACATCCTCGGGGCCGGCTGGCGCAGTTGTGGAGGCCACCAGAATAACGCAAGGTTTGGAGCGCATCAGGTGTTGCAGGCAGCGCGCCACCGAGTTTTCGTCTTCCGTGCAGGCCAGGACAAAATTGGCATTCACGCCGAAACGCTCCAGGCGCTGGCGCATGATGTTCTCGAACAACTGGCGGGCGCGTTCTCCGCTTAGCGGATCGGTGTACAGAACCCCTACACTGGGATTGCGGATGGGCCGGGCCTGGAGGATGGGGCCGCGTTCCTTGAGGATGCCTTTCACGGCTTCCAACTGCTCCTTCGAGACTGCGAAGGGCGCGCTCTTGACGGTGGCAATGCGCTGGCCCGCCACGGCGTAGCTGAAGTTCAGAACCGTGGCCAGTGCCACGCTGGAGGTGCAATTGATCTGCTTCAGCAGTTCGTCATCCACCAGCACGCAGCAGCTTTCCGTGGCCAGCAGATTGGCCCGGCCGCCGGCCGCCAGGCGGATCTCGAAACTGCCGCAGCCCATTTCGCTGGCAACCGCGCAGACGGCATCGTCCTCGCTCACCTCGCCGTCTTCCAGTTCGGTTACCCAAATGGACTCCATGCCTTCGGATTCCAGAACTCGCACGTCTTCATCGCTGATTACATGACCCTTAGCCAGTAATTTCTTGCCACCCGGCCGAAATACCGTGCAACACAGGACCCGCCCAGTCGAAGATTTCACGTCAACCGTTTGTGCTTTCATGATCGCCTCACACGAAACCGGATCGCTGAAAAAAAGGTCGCTTTATCCGTTAAGCTGATTTTACCCGAGAATGTGTTCAGGAATACTACATTTCACGCGAATTTTTTGCGGGGACCCACGGAATCCCCAGTTTAGGGGTATCTCTTGGCGCGTGAGTGGGTTACGGGACACGCGGAACGGGGATGCGAATGAGCTGATCGTCGGCGGATCCGGCGGCGTCGGCCCGGAACTGGGGCAGCGAGCCCACGCTGCGGTCGGGCCGGAGAAGGCGCACCACGGCAACCTCGTCGCAGGCCTGGAACTTGGGACAGCGGATGCAGTCCTTCCAGGCTTTCAACGGGAGGGCGCCGCGTTCCACCACGTGGAAGCCGACCTTACAAAAAAAGTCCACTACATAGGTGAAGGCAAACACGGCGTCAAGCTCGTAGACCATGGCCTCGGCGACCAGCGCTTCCACCAGCACTCGGCCAACACCTTTGGTCTTGGCCTTCTCGTCTACTGCCAGGGAGCGGATTTCTCCGATGGTGGGGGTATAGAAATGGAGGGCGCCGCAGCCCAGCAGGGTATCGCCCTGCCGCACCACGCTGAAATCGCGAATGGCTTCGGAAAGCTCGAACTCGGTCCGCGCGAGCATGATGCCCTTCGCGGCGTAGCCGTTTATCAGGTCTAGAATCAGCGGGATATCGTGCATTACCGCCTTCCGTGCGTGCAACTGGGTGGGCGCGCCGGAAGACTCCACGAATGCGTCCGCGTAAACGCCGCTGATCATACCACTACCTCCGCCAAGGTCATACGAGTGCCGACGGGCTCGCCATCGAGCAGCCGGTCTAACACGTTCACTGCCGCGCCCGGGGCGATGCAAACCTGTTCGACGCCAGAACGCAGCGCGGCCATGGCGGCGTTGAGCTTGGCCTGCATGCCGCCGGTGGCCACGCCGGTAGCGATGAGGGCTTCGCTTTCGGCGGCGGTAAGCAAGGGCCGCACGGTGCCGGAGCTATCCATTACGCCAGGGACGTCGGTGAGGAAGACGAGTTGGCCCACGCCCAGGGCGGCGGCGCAGGCCACGGCCATCTGGTCGGCGTTCACATTGTAAACCTGCCCGCGGCGGTCGCCGGCCACGCAGGCCACCACCGGGACGTAACCGTTCGAGGTCAGCAATTGCAGCAGCGCGGGATTGGATCGGGTGACGCGGCCGACGGCGCCGAGGGCGGGGTCCATCTGTTCGGCCTCGGCCAGCAGGGCGTCGATACCCGAGAGGCCCACCGCCAGCGCGCCAGCGCCGTTCAGCGCCGCCACCAGTTCGTGGTTGACGCTGCCGGTGAACACCTTAAGCACGGCGTCGACGGCCTCGGGGGTGGTGACGCGCAGCCCGTTGACGAAGCGGCTTTCGATGCCGCGCTCGGCCAGGAAGCGGGTCATCTGCTTGCCGCCGCCGTGAACCACCACCACCGGGGCTCCGCGCTGGCGGGCGCGCGCGATCTGCGCGGCCAGGGCATGGCGCGAGTCCGGTGAATCCAGCAAGGTGCCGCCAAGTTTGACCAGGACGGGGCGCTCGGTCACAGCAAGCCCTCCGTTTCGGGGAAGCCCAGCATGAGGTTCATGTTCTGAATGGCCTGGCCGGCGGCGCCCTTCACCAGATTGTCGATGGCGCTGACGACCACGGCGCGGCCACTGCGCGGGTCGAAGGTGACGCCGATATCGCAGAAATTGGTATGGGCGACGGCCCGCAGGTCGGGGACGTGGCCCGGTTCGTAGAGGCGGATGAATGGCTCGCCGCCGTAGCGCTTTTCGTAAATGGCGAGCAGCTCCTCGGGGCTTCGCACGCCGATGGCGCGGAAGTAGATGGTCTCCAGGATGCCGCGGTGCACGGGCAGGAGGTGCGCCGTGAAGCTGAACTCGCTCTCCTCAAGGCCGGAGACCATGAGGACCTCGGGCACGTGGCGGTGGCGGAGGATGGAATAGGCGGAGAGATTCTCCGTGACCTCGCAAAACGCCGTCTTGAGGCTGGGCTTGCGGCCCGCGCCGCTGGCACCGCTCTTGGCGTCGCAGACGATGCCGGCCGCGCGGTCCACCACTCCCGCCGCGATCAGGGGCGCGATGGCCAGGTTGGCGGCCGTGGGGTAGCAGCCGGGGTTGGACAGCAGGCGGGCGGCGGCGATGCCGTGGCGGCTGGATTCCGGCAGCCCGTAGACCGCCTCGGCCAGTAGCGCCGGCTGGGTGTGGGTTTCCTTATACCAGGTGGAATAAGCCTCGGGCGTACGCAGCCGGAAGGCGCCGCTGAGATCCACCACGCGGGCACCCGCGCCGAGCATGGCCGGGGCGAGTTCCATGGAAACCTCCGGCGGCGTGGCCAGGAAGACGACTGCAAGCCCTTCTTTTGCAACGGATTCCGGGGTGCAAGGGAGGCGGAGGGGCTGCTTGGAATTGCGGATTGGCGGGCGGGAACCGTCCTCGGAGCGGTGGTCCAGAAGGACTGGCTGGACGAAGGGATGGCGCTCGAGCAGGCGGACGAGTTCCGCGCCGCTGTAGCCCCGGTAACCGACGATGCCGACTTTTAGGGTCATTGTCTTTTTATTCGTTCAGATGAATGATTATACCATGGGTGGGGGTGGAGGCGGGTGTTGGGCCGGGAATCGACCGGCGAGCATATTCTCATCCAAGAATGAGCCTGGAGACGGGCTACGAAACGACGGGCGCCGGGCCTCCTTTCGCGAAGTGTTTGCACGAACTCGGGGCCGACCAACGGGAGGCCCAGCAGGCCTGCAAACGCGAACTGGTTTTGACTTTGCACTTGCCCGCTTTCCCTTATCATTGGGAGATCTTCGGAACGGCCCGCAGCCGGCCAGGGCGCGCGGTTTGTGCGCGGCGGAGGAAAATCTTTTCTGCGGTTGAAAAGATTTTCCGGAGCGCACCCTTGCCGGCGAGGACCGTTCCGGAACATGACAGCGCAGGGAAAGCGGGCGGGGGGTCTCAGGGGGGCATCCCCCCTGGCGGGGCTCCGGGGCAGCGCCCCGCGCACCTTTCCGCGCGCGCTTTTGGCGCGCGGCATCAAACAGTTCCCGCACCTCATGCGATCCTCCGCTGCTGGAAACTCGCAAACAACTTCTGCTTGGCCTTCTGCATCTCCTCGGCGGCTTGCATGTCAGTGCGAACTCGGGCCTGCCGCTCCATCTCTGCTACGGTCACTCCCCGCTTGAGGTGCCGGGCCAAATCAGGCAGTTGCCGTAGGATCTCCCACGGCGTTGCATACCACCGGTATACAACCTTGGTCTTGCCTTTCTTGTCCACCACCTGCTCGGGCACGCCGCAGGGCCGGTGATAGTTCAGATACGGGTTGAAGTGTTCTTCGTAAAAAGTCCCGATCGCCGCCGCATGGGGCGCGGCAATGTGCGTGTAGCCCATGTGCTTCCTCACCACGGCTCCATTCTTCGCCTCCACCAGTCCGTTGTCGTTGGAGTGCCGCGGCCGCGATTTCGTCTGCTCGATCAGCAGTTTGTTCAAAAGCCTGGCCAGCGGGTGGTTGACGTACTCGCTTCCATTGTCGGAGTGAAACCCGCGGATGCGGAACGGAAACTGCTCCAGGATCGCTTCTAACACCGGCATTAGGTAGGCTTCGCTGATCTGTACCGCCGCACCGAGCACCTGCCATTGCGTGACTTCATCCACCGCGTTGATGTGATACACGCCTTTGATACCCTCCAGATCTCCCTGGTGCACTGTATCCACCCGCAGGTATCCAGGCCGGCCGTTGGGCTCGGGCCGGCGCCGCTCCCCGATCGACACCGGCGTCGGCCGTGTCGCCTGATAGGCGATGGCCCGTTCCCGGTACAGGCGGCTGTCTCGCAGCCGGTACAGGTGCGCCACCGAGATCCCGGCCAACCGCTGGTAGTGCGTGTCGCCGAAGTCGTGGCAGGCCCGCTCGAGAAGCTTTCGGGTCGCCGGCCCACTCAATGTCCCGTGGGCTTCGTCCACCTTCACCAGCAGCGCGATGTCAGCCCGCGTGTAGCGCTGCGCGAAGCGATGCCGCCGGTATGGCTGGGCTTTCACCTCTTCCCCCCGCAGGTACATCGCGATCAGCCGCGTCGTCTGCGCACGGCTCAGCCCGGTCATCTTCTGTACGTACCTCCGTACCAACCCTCGGCCGCTTCGCTTCAATCTCTGGTAGCCTTGCTGCCGCAGCGTTTGATTGACCCAGCCGTACACCTCCTCCCGCTTCCACCCCTTGAATCCCAGCTCATTGCTGGCCTCCAGAAACGCCCGGATCTCGTCCAGGCTCATTCGCTCTTTGGTCTGCACGTTGATGGTCAACTCCCAGCATCCGCCATCGCCCCTCCAGGCTCATCTTGTATGAGAAACACGCCCCCTCTCCAGGCTCATCTCGTATGAGACAAGACTCGGCGTTGCGGAGAGCGGCAGTGGATTGCTACACTAGGATTTCTCCATGGCCAGGTAGCTCAGCTGGTAGAGCGCAGCCCTGAAAAGGCTGGCGTCGGCGGTTCAATTCCGTCCCTGGCCACCATTTTTTCAATAGTTTGCAGGCTCCCTCTCCCCCAAATCTGTTCCATTCTGTTCCAATTCCATGCTCAAAGGCTTGCCGGGGTTTGCCTCTCTCGGTGTGGGACGATGCGGGGGGAGAGACCTGCCGTAGGAGCTATCCTGCTCTCGGCCCCGCTTGATTCTCTCCACCTGGGCGCTTCGGCGCTCTCCAAAACCGACCCACCCGTACTCTCCAATAGTGACCCAGGCATTCTGAACTGACGCTCGACCGGCGCGTGGCGACCACGATGGATCATCACGATGCCGAAGGTCCGGAAGAAGCCATGTAGAATCCGCCGCCGGTGGTTCCCGCCGGACCCGCGAATGGGAGACCGGCAACGCGCCTGTGGCAGGCCGGAGTGTCAAACCGCCCGGCGGCGGAAGACGCAGGCAAACTGGCGCAAGCGAAACCCCGACAACACCATCGCCTGGAGATTGGACCAGCCGTCTGCCCTGGATCGGCGCCTCGGATGCCGTGGATTCGCATGTGATTGCAGTGAAGACACTTATTTCGCATTTGTCCCCTTCTGGCGGTGCGAAACGAGCCAAGCTGGAGATTTGACTGTTTCACTGGTTTCGTATGTTTCGTTTATGGTATTCTGTGGAAAGAGGGAATCATGGCGCAACTCCTCACCGATCCCGTCTCGATTCCGGAGGCTCAAGAGGCCCAAATTCGCGACCTCCGCCGACTTGTCCAGCAGGGTGCGGCCAAACTTGTCGGTCCCGATGGCCACCAGATCGCGCTTCCACAGCCCGTGCATGAGCTCCTCCTGACCATCCTTAAGAACCTGCAGGCGGGTAAGGCGGTCTCCATCGTGCCCGAGCATCAACAAATCACCACGCAACGGGCCGCAAACATTATCGGCGTCTCCCGCCCTTTCCTGGTCGCGCTCCTCGAAGGTGGCGTGATGCCTTACCACATGGTGGGTTCCCATCGACGGATCTACCTGCGCGACCTCTTGGACTACAAGCGGCGCCGAGATGCTGCCCGCCACGATTCCATCAACAGAATGGCCCAAGCGGAAGTCGAAGCTGGCACGTATGACAAGGTGGTTCTGCCGGAAGGGGCCGATGACAAGTGACCGCCGACTTTCTCGTGGTCCTGGACGCGTGCGTCCTCATTCAGGCACCACTTCGCGACACGCTGCTGCGTCTCGCCGAGGAGCCACGCCTGTTTGTGCCCAGATGGTCGGATGACATCATCGTCGAGACCGTCCGGAATCTCGAAGAGCAGATTGGTCTCTCCAGCGCGAAGACAGCCTACCTCGTTGGAGAATTGCGAAAACATTTCGGCGACGCGTGGGTGACCGGGTACGCACCGCTAATCGGCAGTATGGCCAATGATCCGAAAGATCGACACCTCCTGGCGGCCGCCGTGAAGTGCGGCGCTCCCGTGATTGTGACGTACAACAAGCGGGACTTCCCGGCAGCCGCCACGGAACCGTGGGGCATCGAGATTCAGGGGCCAAGCACGTTCCTAAAGCACCTGTACGATCTCGATCCGCCGGTCGTGATAGACAAACTCCACGCGCAAGCAGGGAACCTCGGTCGAACGTTGCCAGAGCAACTCGCGGTATTGAGAAACGCGGTTCCCGCGTTTGTTGATACGATCTGTCAGGACCTGGGCACGGAAATAGCCAGGTAGTGCCAGCGCTATATCGAGTCGCCCGGGCAGATGGCGCCGAACGAGTTGCTAACTGGTCACGGCGGTTCTGAAACTGCCGCTGCCGATCCGACACGGTCCTGTTTCCGCCGATCAGCGATTCGCTTTCTTCCCCTATCGCAGTTCCACGCCTTCCATAGCGCGTGACGGCTAGCCCAGTCCCGCCCAACCTCAACTGCGGGGACGCGGACACGAGCGGCAAATAATCCCTCCAGAATCCGAACGAGTCGCAAGCACGCAAAAAGGCTCGGATCCCGAACTCAGGCCACGGGAGCCGCGCGTTCCACCTGGACGCAGGTGACGCGGAGGCCCGGGACTCGTTAACCCCTGGCGTATGCAAGGGCCTGGTTGAGGCCCGGTGTCTCCGCCCCGTCCGGGGGCTTCCGCCTGTCCCGTGTGAGATAAGCCGGCTAGAACGTGAAGCCGGCCAGCACCGTCACTTCGTTGGCGTTCGGACGCGTCAGTTTCGTATAGCGGACTTCCGGCGCAATTCTGACCTTGCGGTACTTGAACTCCATGCCTACGCCCGCGGCGGCCCCGCGGCGGTTCACGCTGCTGCTGTAGCGGCCGTTAGAGGTGCTGTAGGAGCCGATGCCCACCGCGGAACAGGCGTCCGGGCCGGCCAGGCAAGTGAAGGCAAACGTGAAATCGGAAGACGTGTGCGCGAACTCGAAGCCCGCGTCCACGAAGGGGCGTATCGGGCCCGCCTGGAAACGGTACTTCAACAGAAGCGGGAAATCCCACTCTTTGGCGTCCTGGCGCGAAGACCCGGAAACCGGAACGACAACACTGGTGACCGAAGTACCGGCTACGAGGTAGGAGCCAAATCCAGACTGCGACCGGTATCCGCGAAACAAAGCATCGGCCTCGAACGACAGATGGCTGAATAGCCGTACCTCGCCGGTCGGGCCCACCGTCCACCGTCCCGTGTCTACCATGAAATATGGGCTGTCGTCATAGGGAAAAGCGGACGTCACCGGAACGCCGGCTTTTGCGCCAAAGGAGAATCTCTGAGCCGAAGCCGTCAACGCGGCTGCGAAGAAAAGCGGAAGCATCAAGTTTCGCATATGCAATTGAGAGCCCCGATCCCGCCGTTTTCCTACACAGGAAAAATATTCCGATGCTCTGTAGGAAAAATCGGGATCGTGGGCTCTCATAGGGTAATGGCAGAATGCGGCAGATCGGAATGCCGGCCGGAGTCCCCGCGGGATGAGCGTCCATGATCGCCTTGAAGAGATTTACGTGGCTGAGTGCGACCACATCTACGCGTATCTTCTCTACTGCGGCGTTCCTCCGCAAAGGGCTCAGGAACTGGCCCAGGATTCGTTCTTGAAGCTATACATCAAGATGTCCAGAGGGGAGGCAGTCGAAAACCCGCGCGCGTGGCTGTACCGGGTGGCCCACAATGCGGCGCTTCGGCACCGCTGGCGAGAGCCTGTTTTCGACCGGATCGATTCAAATATCCACCTCGTCGAGTCGGGGACGGATACCGAGGCTACGCTCATCGACCGGCAGCGGAGGTTGGCTCTGGCAGGGGCCGTTCGCGACCTCTCGCCGCAACAGCGGAACTGTTTGCACCTACGTGCGCAGGGCCTGCGCTATCGCGAAATTGCGCAGACCATCGGAATCAGTACCTCGGCGGTAGGTGAATTCCTGCGGCGGGCGGTGGCGCGATTGAAGGAGGCCGTCGATGCCTAGGGAAAGGTTGGCGCATCTCTCGGACGAGGAACTTGCCGGATATCGGGATGGAGAATCGTCCCCAGCCGACACCGCGCACCTGAAGACCTGTGCGGCGTGCGCCGGCCGTTTGCGCGATCTGGACCTTGCCACAGCGGCCTACGCCGAATATCGCGACTCGATTCGCGGCCCGCAACTGCCGCCCGCGCCCGCACCGTGGCCCAGGCTCGATCAATTGGTTGCGGACCACCGGGCTCGGCGTCGCAGGCGGTTGTTGCAGTGGTGGTTGCCGGCCTTGGCCGCGGCCGTCAGTCTGGTGGTGCTAGTTGTGGGGGGGCTCGGAACCAACGGGGAGACTTCCAGGCGGGCGAGTCAATTGCTGGAACGCGCGGCCCGTGTGTCAATGCCCCCAGGCCGAACGATCTCTATGCGGATTCGTGGACGCACGCTTATCCGCCCTGCCGTTCTAACCGGCGACGCCGGAGATGGAAGCGACCCCGAACTGACGCGTGTAGAGAAGCTGTTTCAGGCGGCCCACTATGGTTGGCGGGAACCGCTAAGCCCGCGCACCTTCCAGGCGTGGCGTGGAGTTCAGAGGAACCGGACGGATTCCGTGAGCATGATCGCCCGCGCCGGCGGACAGCGCATGTATCGCGTGCGCACGGCTGCGCCCACTGGTGTGCTCCGCGCGGCATCGCTGATCTTGCGCGCCGAAGATCTGCGGCCCTCGGGCGCGGATTTCGAGTTTGAAAGTGAAGACGCGGTTTCCATGGAGGAAGCCGCGGCAACTATGATGCCCACGCCCGTTTCGCCCCTGGCGGCCTCAAAGGAAGTTCCGGTAGAGACTCCCGTCGGTCCCGCGGATACGCTCCACGTCTTAGCGGCACTGGACGAAATTGGAGCCGACGCCGGTGAGCCGATCGAGGTCACCCAGGACGCAGCCCGCCGGCACGTGGTCGTTCGAGCCGGTGGATTGAGCGCCGAGCGGCGGCAGGCTGTTCTGACGGCCATGGCGGCTGTTCCGCGAGTGGCGGTGGACTTCCAATCCCAAGCGCGGCATGCCGCGCCATCTCAGGCCCCCACCACGCAGACTTACTCCAGCAGCATTCCCCCGCAGTTTCGACAACGTTTCGAGGAACGTCTCGGCGGTCCCGTGGCGCTGCAGGAAATCACCGACCGGGTTCTCGAAGCCAGTGCCCAGAACCTCGCGCGGGCCCACGCAATGCAGGTCCTGGCGTTGGATTTCCCGCCGGAAACGGAAGCCGGCATGAACTCCGGGGATCGCCGGCTGCTGCGCCAATTGCGCCGCCGCCACGCCGGAGAGTTGGAGCGGCTCGGACAGCAGATCCGGGACGCCCTGAAGCCTTTGCTGGACGCGCACGATGCGGCGCCTCGGGCGGCTGGTGACAACGGAAGCGGGCCGGTCTGGCAGGCCGGCGTTCCCACGCTGGTGGCTTCCGCCCAGGAAACGGACCAGTTGTTGAACCATCTTCTGGCCGGCAGCTATTCCCAATCATCGGGAGAAGAAATGCTTGGCGGATTGACGGCGGCCCTCAGCCGGCTGGAGCGGGCGGTTGAAGCCCAGTCCAAAGCGGAGTGGGGCAGGCTATGAGCCGGGCGCCGTTCCTGATAACGCTACTGGTGGCCGCCGCCGGGGCCGCTGCCGCCCAAGGTGTCATCTCGGGAACGGTGCGGGACGCTCGTGGAGACGCGCTCCCGGAAGCGGAGGTGCAAGTTCAGAGTGCGTCCACGGGCGCCCGTTGGAAAACTCAGTCCGACGCTCGCGGCTGCTATGCGATTTCGGGCCTCGCTCCGGATCGTTACAAGATCGCAGTTCGGCTGCCCGGTTTTCGAACGGTTGCGCGAGGCGGTGTGGTGCTGGACTCCGGAACGGACCTGCCCCTGGACTTCACGCTGGATCTCCTCGGCCTGCGGCAGGTAATCACGGTAGTGGGCGGCAAGGAGGAGCTGGACCCCACTGCCGGCGACACCCTGCTGATGACGCGGTCCAGCCCCGGGACCACTCTGCCCACCAATGGGCGCGACTTGCGGGCGTCATTCGATCTCATGCCTGGAATCGTGGTGACGCCCGCCGGCGTGAGCGATGCGGGCCAGTTCACGTCGAATGGCCAACGTCCCAATGCCAATACTTTCCGCGTGGATGGCGCCAGCGCGAACACCGGGGTTGGGGGGAGTATTCTGCCCGGGTCGTTTCCCGGCGCCTCGCTGCCCGCGATGAGCGCAATCGGAAGCACCGAAAATCTGGGCTCGCCCGATAGCACGGAGTCCGTCGAGCTGCGCACCTCCAACTTCGCTCCCGAATCGGGAACTCGGCCCGGCGCGGAAGCACTGGTAGTTACGCGGTCGGGGTCGAACCAATTTCACGGAGACTTTTTCGGCCATGTGCGCGACAACGGTTGGAGTGCGCGCGATTGGTTCGCTAATAGCGTAGGCTTCGCCTACCAGCGTCCGTCCTACAGCAGTCTGGGGGGCGTGGTGGGTGGACCAATCCGGCACAACCGCACTTACTTCTTCGCCTCGGTGGAGCGGTCGATTGTGACGGACACTGGCATGCAACTCATCGCCGTGCCGTCCAATTCCACGCGGCTAAACGCCTCCGACAAGTTGAAACCGATCCTCGACAGTTTCCCCTACCCTACCGGCCCGGATCTCGGCGGCGGCGTGGCCGAGGCGATCTTTGGAAACGACAGCAATGCACACCTCCGTAGCTTCAGCCTGCGCGGCGATCAGTCGCTGGGAGCGGCCGGGAGTTTGTTCGCCCGCGTGGTGGTATCTCCTTCCATCGGATATTATTCGCAGAACGGCTGGATCGACAGTAAGTTCGATTGGGTCAGTGCGACGCTGGGTTTGACCGTGGGACGGTCCGACGGGTTCATTCACGATCTGCGCCTGAACTACTCCCGTGCCACATTGACATCCAACAACGGCTCTTCCGGGTGGGCGCTCTCGGCTTTGGTGGGTTCCGGCCTGCTGCCCGGCATAATCAGTTCGACTTCCTCTGGGTCTGGCGATATCGCGACGCTCCCTTCGGGAACTTCCGTCACCACAATTGGGCAGGTCCCTGCGAATCTGATCGCAGTGTTGCCTCCGCCCGGTAGCGGAAGACAGGAGACCGTGCTGGGGCTCTCGGTGCCGGGCCTGGGACAATTCACTTCCGACACTTACGGTCAGGGCAGGCAAGATCAGTGGGAGTTGCGCTACACGCTTTCCCGGCGGATTGGCCATCACGAGTTTCGGGCCGGGTTGGATTACACGTTGCTGAAACCCTCACGCGACAGCACACTGGATGGCGTTTTGGGCGTCGCGCCCAGCCTCGATGGTCTGCTGGCAAACGACCCGCTCGCCGTGACCTATTCACAAGCGACGGAGTTCGGCGGCCAGGTGCATGCCATTTCCAGCTTTGCGCAGGATACCGTGCACCTGAGCGATTCGCTGAACGTCGTTTACGGGCTGCGGTGGGACGTGACGCCACCCACCGCCGGGCAGGCACAGATCCCGACCGTAACCGGCCTTTGGACCGGGACGGACTGGCAGACCACCCACTTTGGCGACATCAATGGAACCGCTCCGTGGCCAATGCGGTATGGGCAATTGGCTCCGCGAATCGGCCTCGCCTGGCGGCTCCCGTGGCGCGGCGTCGTGCTGCGCGCCGGTGGCGGCCTGTTTCACGACTCCACGCTGGGAGCCTCGATCAATCCGATCAATGGCGCTCCGTTCAACAGTTGGCTGCTGGCCGGCGGCGGATCGGGAATCGATTCATCCGCGGGATCTTCGGGCACTCCCCAGCCATCGCAGGGAGCCGCCGCCGACGTCGAACGGTTCCTATCGGGTCCACAGCCCGCACTGCGTCTCCCGGCTTCCTATCAATGGCGGGTCTCGTTGGAAAAGGGCCTCGGCACTCGCGGAGCGGCGTCCGCGGCATACGTGGGAGCCACGGGCAGGAATCTCCTCGGAAACCAGGCGTACATCGAACCCGATACTGGAGTCCTGGACCGCCAGATCACGCTCACCGCAGGGTCCTCCAGTTATCAGGCGGCGCAGATACGCTACAGCGGCACGGTGACGCGGAACCTGTATGGCTCCGCGTCGTACACATGGTCGCATTCGATCGATGACGGTTCGAACGATTCGTCGCTCTTCCTGATCCATCCCGGATACCGGCTGAGCGACGCCCGCGGATCGTCCAGCTTCGACGTCCGCCAGGAGTTGACGGCGGCGTTCTCGTATCGCGTGCCTGGCAGCGGTTTGCCCGAAGCGCTGCGTCACTGGACGGTCAGCGGGATTCTCCGCGCGCGCAGCGGTTTTCCGATCGACGTGATGAGCAGCCAACCGGCGCTCGGGCAAGGCTTCGACAACGCGGGGCGCCCGGACCTGTTGCCTGGAGTGCCGCAGTGGCTCGCCGATTCCTCGGTCGCCGGCCACCGCCGCCTGAACCCCGCGGCATTCCGCGCGCCTACGGCAGGCGTGACCGGATCTTTGGGGCGCAATGTCATCGCCGGCAACGGCCTGGCGCAACTGGACGCGAGCCTGCGCCGAGAATTTCCGTTGTTCCGGCAACTGTCGCTGGAAGTATCGGTGAATGTCTTCAATGTGCTCAATCATCCGGCGTTTGCCAATCCGGTACCTTTTCTCTCCAGCCCGTATTTTGGGCGGCCCACGTCGATGCAGAACCTGATGCTGGGCTCGGGTACGCCGAATACGGGTTTACCGCCGCTCTTTCAAACCGGTGGAGCGCGTGCGGGCGAATTCAGTTTTCGGTTTTCGTTTTAGCCCAACTTTCGCAGCCGCTGCCTCCAGTCCTGGCCGTAGGGTGCGCGACATAGAGGTGGATCTGCCGGCGCTATGTGGGGCAGGCTGACAGCCTGCCCCACAAAGCCTAGCGCCCACCTACGCTCGGGTTCATACGGTTTCACTGGCGGATCGCCTTTGCACTCACTTCTGTATCGCGCACCCCTAGCCGTATCACGATTTGGAGCCGCGTAGCACCATGTGATAGTATTACGATTCTGCCATGCGTGCTACGCGCTTAGCGCTCCTCATCGCCGCCGCAGTCGCGTCGCTCGCCGCAGGCGGCGTCTCCGGCAGGGTGCTCGATCCGCAGGGCAATCCGGTTCCAGGCGCCTCGCTCCTCCTGGAATCGCAGTCGGGCTATCGCGCCACCGCTGCCGCGGATCGCCTGGGCCGCTACGCTTTCCTCGCCCTGCCCGCTGGCGATTATCGCATCCAAGCCGAAGCTCCGGGCCTCTCCGCGGCGGTCGAGCGGTTCTTCGTGGCGCAGAGCGCCGTGGTCCTCGATCTCAAGCTGTCGCAACTGGCGGCGCAGCATCAGAGCGTGGTGATCACGGCCACGGCGGTGGAACCGCAGATCGACATGCGCAATAGCGAGGTCTTCGACCGCACCCTATTTACCCGCGACGACCAGGCGCTGCAGCAACTGGCGGCCGGCATCGACGCGGGGCAGCACGAAGGCGGCGGGAAGTCGCTCGAAATCCGCCGCTTCGGTTTCAATCTGGATCACGGCGGCGTGAATGGCGGCCTCAAAGTGCTGGTGGACGACGTGCAGCAGAACCAGGAAACTCAGGGCCACGGGCAGGGTTACCTGGGCGCGCTCAAGGCGCTCAGCCCGGAGCTCATTCAGGACGTCACCATCGCAAATGGCCCGTTCCAGGCGGAGTATGGCGATTTCAGCGGCCTCGGCGTGGTGCACATCCACCAGAGGGAATCGCTGCCGGAGGAGTTCACCGTGCGCCTGCAGGGCGGCAACTTCGATTCGGGCCGCGCGTTCCTGGCCTTCAGCCCCGCGGTGGACCGCGCCGACGCTTACCTTGCTTATGAGGGCTCCTATACCGACGGCCCGTTCGTGAACCCGTTGCGCTACCGCCGCGACAACCTCAACGGCAATTACACTCGCACTCTGGGCGCGGGCGAGAAGGCAGGCTTCCGCATTCTCTATGGCCGCAACGATTTCTATTCCTCGGGGCAGATACCGCTCGACCTGGTGAGCGCCGGCCTGCTCAACCGCTTCGGCTACATCGATCCCAGCGATGGCGGCCGCGTCTGGCTGGGCACGGCGGCGGTTTACTTCAGCAAGGACTGGAGCCACGGCGACACGCTCAAATTGGACGGCTATCTCTCGCGTTCGCTGTTCGATCTGTACTCGGATTTCACCTTTTTCTTGAACGACCCCATTCACGGCGACGCGATCCAGCAGCACGATTCGCGGCTGCAGCAGGGCTTCAACCTGCAGTACACCCACCCGCACCACTTGGGATCTGCGACCGCGGTGCTGGTGAGCGGCTCGAATTTCCACGCGAGCCAGATCGACGTGGGCTTGTACCCGCGCGATGGCCGCACTCCCACCGGGGTGACCACGCGCGCCGATGTGGCCGTCACCAACGCCGCGGGGTACGCGCAGGAGACCGTCAGCCTGTTCCACAACCGGCTCATCTTTGGCGGCGGCGTGCGCTACGACGAGTTTCGCTTCGCGGTTGCCGACCTAGTGAATCCGCCGAACGGCGGCTTGCAGTGGGCGGGGCGATGGCAGGGCAAGGGCAACCTGGCCTTCACGCCATCGCGCGCCGTGCCCTTCACGTTTCACTTGAACTATGGCCGCGGTATCAACAGCGTGGACGCCCGCGGCGTGGTCGAAATGCCTCAGCAGCCGCGCGTGGCCACCACCGATTTCTTCCAGGCCGGAGCGTCCGCCAACTACAAGCGTTTTTCGCTATCTACGGATACTTTCCTCATCGATCACTCGAATGAGCAGGTCTACATTCCGGACGACGGCACCTTCGAATTCAAGGGTCCCAGCCGCGCTTACGGTTACGAGGTGAAGGCGTCGGTGGCCATCGCGCGGCACCTCTCTTTCAACGGCGGGCTCACCAAGGTCGGCAACTCGTTCTTCCTGGGCACCAATCCGCGGACCTACGTCGATAGCGCGCCGCACTTCGCGGCCAACGCCGGCTTGACGCTGGCCGCGTGGCACGGATGGAGCGGGTCGCTCACCATGCGCGCCATCAATCATTACCGGCTGGTGGACGACGACGCGGCGGTGGTGGCCGCGGGGCACACCGTCTTCGACTTCGGATTGGCCCGCCATATCCGCCGCGGCGTGGAGTTCAACCTGAGCCTGGACAACCTGACCAACCGCGACTATTACGAGACCCAGAACTATTTCGAGTCGCGGGTGGCGCCGGATGCGCCGGCGGTTTGGCGGATTCATGGCACGCCGGGCTATCCGCTGACGGTGGCGGCGGGGCTCACTTTCCGCCTGCGCGGTAAGTAGCGGCGGACGGCCATACCGGCCCCACGCGATTCGTGGTGAACTAGTACCGTGACCGCGACGGGATGTTCCCTTGCTTCGGGCCGCTCGCTCACGCTCGCGGTTCTGGGGGCGGCACACGGAACCGCGAGCGTGAGCGAGCGGCCCGAAGCGAGGCACCGAAACACGCGGTCGAAGACCTAGACTGGGGAGAAAACTGTTGACCACCAGACCATTCCTCTCACTTGTCCTGCTGGCCGCCGCGCTGCCGGCCTGGAGCGCCGCGCCCGTGCGGGAACACCGCAAGTTCGACTTCGGCTGGAAGTTCCACCTGGGCGACGCCGGGGGCGCGGAGCAGCCTGCCGCCGACGATAGCGGATGGCGCAAGGTGAACCTGCCGCACGATTGGTCCATCGAAGGCCCGTACAGCGCCACCAACGCCAGCGGCACCGGCTTCCTGCCGGGCGGCATCGGATGGTACCGCAAGACGTTTCAACTCGACGAAGCGTTGCGCGGGCGACGGGTCTGGCTGGCTTTCGACGGCGTCTACCGCGATAGCGACGTGTGGATCAACGGCCACCTGCTGGGGCACCGGGCTTACGGCTACTCGTCCTTCGAATACGAGCTGACGCCTTACCTCAATTTCGGCGCGGAGGCGAACGTGGTGGCGGTGCGCGTGGACCACTCCGTGGCGGCGGATTCGCGCTTCTACACCGGCAGCGGCATCTACCGGCACGTGTGGCTCGACGTCACCGCGCCGGTGCACGCTGTCCAGCGGGAGACGTACGTCTACACGCCGATGATAAGCGACGCGCAGGCGCTGGTCACCATCGAGACGCCAGTCATTAACCAGTCCGCGGACGGCGCGGCGGTCAAGCTGGTGACCTCAATAGAAGACGCCGCCGGCCATGAAGTGGGCACGGTTTCGACCGAGGCGCGCCTGGCTGCGGGCGCCACTCGCGTCTTCACGCAGCAGGCCACAGTGGCGCAGCCGCGACTGTGGTCGCTGGACGGGCCCAACCTTTATACCGCGGTGACGCGCGTGTTTGTAGGCGGCGCGCTCGCCGACGAAACCCGCACGCCTTTCGGAATCCGCGCCATCCGCTTCGACGCCAACCACGGCTTCTTCCTCAACGGTCAACCTCTCAAGTTGAAGGGCGTGTGCCTTCACCACGACCTGGGCGGGCTGGGCGCGGCCTTCAACGAGGCCGCTATGGAGCGGCGGTTGAAAGCGCTGAAGGAACTGGGTGTCAACGCCATCCGCTGCTCCCACAACCCCATGGCGCCGGAGGAGTACGACCTGTGCGACCGGCTGGGCCTGCTGGTGATGGACGAGGCCTTCGACGAGTGGACCGCCGGCAAGCACAAGTGGATCGAGGGCTGGAACCAGGGTACGCCGGGCACGCGCGGCTACCACGAGGCGTTCGAGGAATGGGCGGATCGCGACATAGCCGGCATGGTGGTCCGCGACCGCAACCACCCGTCCATCGTGCTGTGGAGCATCGGCAACGAGATCGAATATCCCGGCGATCCGTTCGGCCACCCCTTGGGCCGCGACGGCCTCAAGCCCGAGATGCTCAACGGAATCGACCTGGTGGGGGTGGCGCGCCGCCTGATCGCCGATGTGAAGCGCCTGGATGGCACGCGCCCGGTGACCCAGGCGCTGGCCGACACGCTGGCGTCCAATGCGACCGGCCTGGCCAACCTGCTGGACGTGGCGGGCTACAACTACCTGGAGCGGTACTACGCCGCCGATCACAAGACTTACCCGGAGCGCATCCTGCTGGGTAGCGAGAACTCGCACTCGCTGGAAGCCTGGCGGGCCGTGGCGGCGAATGAATATGTGGCGGGCCAGTTCCTGTGGACCGGCATCGATTACCTGGGCGAGAGCGAGCGCTATCCCGAACGCGGCGCCGGCTTCGGCCTGCTGGACCTGTGCGGGTTCCGCAAGCCGCTCGCGTACCTGCGCGAGGCGCTGTGGAGCGCGCGGCCCATGGTGTACGTGGCCGCTCGCCGGCCCGGCGGCACCGCGGATTCGCCCGACCGGCCAACGCGCAATCTGGTGGAGCATTGGAACTGGGCGGGCGATGCGCGCAAGGCGATCCCGGTCGAGGTGTACACCAATTGCGCCGCGGCCGAGCTGTTCCTGAATAGCCGGTCGCTGGGCGAGAAGCCCGTGGCCGACCGGCTGAATCCAGTGCTGCGCTGGGACGTCCCCAACGAACCCGGTGTGTTGCGCGCCATCGGCAAGCGCGAGGGGAAAGAGGTCGCGCGCTTCGAACTGGCGACCGCTGGCGCGCCGCACCACCTGGTGTTAACGCCGGACCGCGCCACACTGGCCGCGGGCGGGCAGGACCTCGCAAGTTTGACCGTGCAGGTAGTGGACGCGCAGGGCAGGCCCGTCTACGGCGCGATCGCCGACGTGGAGGTGCAGGTGAGCGGTGCGGGAGAACTGGTGGCGCTGGACACCGGCGACCTGCGCGACATCAGCCCGGTGGCGGCCAATCACCGCAAGACGTACGAGGGCCGCGCGCTGGCGATGGTGCGGGCGGGGGCCGAAGCCGGCAAAGTGACGGTGCGCGCGTCGGCGCCGGGGTTGGTGGCGGCGGAGCTCGTGCTGACGGTGAGGTAGGGCGGGCGTGGCTGGACTCAAGTCACGGGGAAAACCGTAAGTAACTGGCAGAGTGGGAGTTGCAACGGCCGCGTGACTGGAGTCGAGTCACGCGGCGGGATTCCGCTCCTCGATGCGGAGGAAATGCAGGCGGCAAAGCACGTAGTCGGCGACGATAACGCCGCTGCTGGCGATCTCCCTCAGTGCCCTGTTGCGCAATGGGGGATTCGCGCGCTGGCGATGGCGCATGAACGGCCGAGGCGAGCAAAGCGACGGTGCGGGAGGCGGCCCCGAAGCTGGCGGTGTCCGAGTTGTGCTGACGGTGAGGTGGTGGCGCGACTAGGGTCTGGCCGCGCGGGCTGGGGCCGGCACCGGCGGCTCAGGCTGCCGCGGCCCGAACAAAGGTAACCTCGCTGCTGCTTTTGGTGAGGTATTGGGAGAGGCCTTCAGGGCGGCGTTTCGCGCCTGTGGTCGTCGTCGCTGCGGCCGTTATGCTCAGCAACGCCTTCGGGGTCACGGTGACGATGATTTCCACGAGTATGCCGCTTGTCAGCGTCGGACGCTGGAACTGGAGGCGCGCGTTCTCTACCGCCGGAGTGCTGCTAGCATCGTACCTGTTGGTCTGTGCTTTCATCCCTCCCTCGTTCCTGAGGAATGTGGCAGCGGCCTCCCAGACGCTAGGCGGAGATTTCCGGCTGACTCTTTCCCGCGCTGCGATCCTGGCTGCTTTGGTGGCAGTACTCGCCGGTGTCTGGTTCGCCATGCGGCGGAGTCCTGGGATCTTGCACTTTGCCGTGCTGTTCACGCTCTGGTTCGGTTTCATCAGCTTACTCTGGCATGAAACCGGCATCGGTTTGTTGCCTGTGGCGCACCGCTACGTCTTGGAAGCGGAAGCTGGCGCGGCGCTTGTGCTCGCCTATTCCTTGGCGCGCTGGATGCGGCCTGCGACATTGCTATTGGCTCTCGCCCTGGCGGTCATAGATTGGCGTTTTGCGCGCCATCTGATCCAAACCACGGACATCACGCAATCGATCGCCTACCGGCAGGCGCGTTGGATCGCGAGTAGTCTACCTGGCGAGCGAATCATGGTTTCGGGTTCCCACGAGTTCTGGTTCAATTTGTTCGCCGACAACCCGCAACTGTCGGGGGGGCACGAAGCGGCTGCGAACTGGGTGGAACGCGTTGCCGTGTATACGATATATTCCGGCGAGAACGCGGGCGCTCAAGATGGAACCATTTCGGTGCTGTGGCTCAAGGCTTTCGGCTGTGGTGCGATTACTGTGCCGGGACCAGGCCGCTACGGCGCCGACTATCTGCACCCATTCAACAACCCCGCGAAGTTCGACGGTTTGCTGCCGGTGATCTTGCGTTTGCATGACGGTGAGGGCGAAACCTCCATATACCGGGTACCTCTGCGGTCGGCCTCGCTGGCGCACGTCGTTCCAGCGGAGGCGATGGTTAAGAGTCAGCCGATTAATGGGTTGGATGTCAGACCGCTAAGCCGGTACATAGCGGCTTTGGAGGACCCGGCGCTTCCAGTCGCGGCGCTCAACTGGAAGAATCCGGGGCAGGGACAGGTGCGAGCGAGCTTAGCTCCGGGCCAGGTGGTTTCGGTAGAGATCGGATACGATCCGGGATGGCGTGCGGCAACGGATGGTCGGCCGACGAAATTGCATCCTGATGGGCTGGGCATGATCGCGGTCGAACCCGATTGCAGCGGGGTGTGCGTCGTCGATCTGTGGTTCGATGGCGGCGCGGAGCGGCGGGCCTGCGCAGTCCTCGGAGTCGCGGCGGTGCTGGGGCTTGGGATAAGTGTGATCCTGCCTCGTTTGAACCGGTGATGCAACGATGCCGGGTGTGCCGGGAATCCGCCCGGCGTATCAGAGCGATTCCGCCCTCGGCGCGAACTTCAGGCCCATGCTTGCCAACGACTCCATCGGACCGGCTGCAATCTTCTCTAACGAATCTCCTTCGTCAGATCCAGCCGCATCAGCGAGCCGTTGGCGCTGCCCAGATAGAGCGCCTTGCCCTCGCGCGCGAAGGCGAGCGCGGCGACGAGGCCTTCGGTGATGAGGAATACCGGTTCTTCCCACGTGCCATCGGGCGTGATAAAGATGTGGCCGTTCTCAAGGCCCGCGGCGAGCCACGCACCCGCGGAGCCGAATGCAATCGCCCGCACCGGCGAAGTGAAGCTGGCGAGCACGGTGGCGTCGGCCTCGCCGGGCGCGTAGCGGTAGAGACGCTCGCCTTCGGCCCAGATAAGGGCGCTATCGGCCGGGCTGGCAGTCAGCACCGTGATGGCGGCGGCGTCCCATTGCCACAAGGGCTCGCGCGCATCCGGCGGCCAGATCTGGATGCGGCCGCGGGGGTTCACGGTAGCGATCCACTCGCCGCGCGGGCCCACGGCCACGGCGGAGAACTCGCCGGATATCAGGTGCGCCAACCGGCCGCTAGAGGCCTCGGTGAGCGCGGCCGAGCCGTCCGAACTGGCGGAGGCGAACCACGCGCCATCGAGCGACCAGGCTACAGCGGCCACCGGCTCGGTGTGGGTTTCGAGGGTGCGCTCGCCGTCGGCGGTGATCAACCGAATCCGCCCGTCAGGCAGGCCTAACGCGAGCCGCTCCCCATCGGGAGAGTAGGCTCCAGCCGACGCGGTATGGGCTTGCCACGCCTCGCCGCTTCCCAGCATCACCTGTCCCGTTTCGGGCAGCGAGACCGCCAACTGTCCGCTGGCAGAGAGCGTGATGCGCCGCGGCGGCGAAGGGAACTTGCCGAGCAGGTCCGTCTGGATGGCATTAGGATCGTGCCGCTCGCGCTTCGGCACGCGGTCCTGATCCATATCAACCAGGAAGGCGCGGCGCTCGGGCGGTTCCGAGAGGTAGACCAGCGCGGGCCACTCGCCGGCGGGGAGACGATACAGGTCGTTGAGCGAAAACGCGTCGGCCATGTCTTTCACCGACGAATAGGAATGCGACTGGCCCGATTGCAGGATCTGCGTGCTTTCCATTCGCCACATGCGGGCGCGCTGCGGCAGGATGTGCTGGAAGCGGCGCGCGGTGTTGCCGGTGAGCGAATCCAGGTAGATTTGCGTTCCGACGTTTTCCAGGATCTCGTAGATTTTGGCCTCGTCGCCGATCTGGTCGAGCGACTGGTAGACCAGCACGCAGCCCGCCTTGGCTTCGCGCGCGAAGGTGATGTACTCGTTGGGACGGAAGCCGCGGATGCGGCGGGTCTCGTCCAGTAGGAGCAGGATGGGGCGCGGGTCATCGAGCAGCATGCGCTCGAAGAGCAGGTCCTGGAGGCGCGCGATGACCAGCGCCAGCACGGTGTCGGCATTGGTGTGGTCCTGCGCGCGGGCGGCGATCAGCATGGTGACCGGTTCGGCTGGCGCCTCCGCGCCGAGGTCTTCCAGGCGGAAGAGGCGGCCGGGGCCGTTGTCGCGGATCTTGTTGCAAAGGGTTCCGTGCGGCGCGAACGGTTCGAGCGCCTGCTTCAACAGGACGGTGTAATCCTGATAGCCGAAGCGCTCCGAGCGCGTGCCGCCGGGCACTTTATCGGGGTTCAGAACGCCGGCCAGTTCTCGCACCCAGTAGTCTACGCCGCACTCCGGAGGCGCTATGCCCTCGCCGCGCATTTCCGTCTCCGCCACCCTGAGTTCGTTCACCACCTGGGCCAGGCGGTCTTCGTCGCGCACCAGTTCGTAGAGGTCCGAAAGGTCGGCGGTTCTCTCGCAGAGCAGCGATTCGCAGGCCGCCGCGGCGTCGTCCCAGCCTTCGCGGCACTCTTCGGAAATCATGCGGCAGTCGCGGAATTTGAAAGGGTGATAGAGCTGGCGGAGCAACAGGATGTGGATCAGAGCGGTGAGCCAGATGGCGCTGTTGCGGTGGTGGAACTCCATTTCGCCGCCCTGGCGCGCCCAGCCTTCGGAGGGGAGCAGGGCCTGAACCAGGCGCCGGATACTGTCCGTGGCCTCGGGCGTGATGCCTTTCTCCTCGTCCAGGTAGCCGGCCAGGAAGTTGATGCGGTCGCAATCATCGGGGCCGGTCGAGAAGTGGAGTAAGTCGCCGCTCCAGCCTTCGGACTTCAGTTTGTCATAGAGGTTGCCTTTGACGTCGATCAGCAGAATGTTGTAGCCGGCTTCGTTGGCGGCTTGCGCCCAGCGCAGAATCAGGTGCGTCTTGCCGGAGTTCTGCGGGGCGCAGATCAGGGCGCCTTTGAAGATGGCCGGCTGCCCGTTGCGGCTGGCGCCGAGAAACACCTCCTGGCCCACGCCGGGCTGCTTGCCTTCGGCGAAGGTCGGGATACCAAGGGGCAAGACGCCATCGTAGAGGTCGCCCAGCTTTTCGTCGGGGGCGCAGAAGGAGTAGTCCCGCAGCAGGCCGGTGAACCGCCCGTCGAATTCCGCACCGGGGGCGATGACGGGGTTGTGCAGCGGCGGGGCGGTTTCAGGCGTGGTGTAGACGATGCCGCGCAGCGCCTGGTGGAACTCCTGCGCGATGCGGTTATTGTAAGCGCCCGCCTGGCCCTGGGAGTAATCGAAGACCGCCCAGGAAACGCTGGTCCCATCGTTGCCGTTGGGCTGCCATTCCACTGCGACCTGCAGGTTCTCGCGCCGCACCAGGACGCCGCCGGGCGAATCCAGCACGCGCGTGGCGGTGGCCGAGTTGGGGCCCAGGGTCCAATCGCGGAAGCGGCAGCGGGCCATGGCGGTGGGCAGCGCCTGTGACAACTGCTCGGCGGAGACCGGGAAGTTATCCACGAAGTTCAGTCGCATAGGAATGGGCTCCTAACGGGGTCCGAAGCCCGGCGGCGTGGCGCCAGGGGCTTGTTGCGGCGTTGCCTGGTGCGCCCCCGCCGGTGGGCCGGGAGCGGCGTGACCGGCGGGCGTGGCGTTGCCGTGTCCGGGCGCGGCGTGGCCCGGTGGCGAGGCTGGCGGAGCCGGTCTGGCGAACCCTCCGGCCTTTCCGGCGGCGGAGGACTTCGCGCCTTGCAGCATGCCCTTGGTTTTCGCTACGGCCTCGGCTAGTATGTCGCCGTAATTGCGTCCGCAGCCTTGAATACGGCCCTTGAGCGCATGATAGCGGGCTGCCATGGCTTTGCGGTCGCCGGGTTTCACGCCCCAGGGCTCGGGGCTCTCCTTGATGCTCTTGAGCAGAGCACGGCGTGCCGGCTTGACGTGGTCGTCGGGCACGGCGACCACGGCTTTGTCGCGTATGTTGGTCTTCACGGCCTCGTGACCGCTTCTGGTGGTGAGGCCCTTGGGCAGGAATCCTTTGGCTTTAAGTTCGGCAGCCGCATTCACTACCGCTTTGGCCGCCTTGTTCAGGAGCCCGATCTGTTTGCTGGAAGCCCACTTGTCGCCGGCCTGCAGGTCGCACAAATGGGCCGCGTACTTTTGGGGCTTGTCATAGACCTTGACCGATTCGAAACTCTTGTCCGTTGCCAGGTCCACCAGCGGCGCGTTTTCGCCTTTGGTGAGCCGGTTCATGTTGAAGGCCTTGCCGCCGAGCTTCTGAATGCGGGCCTGTTCGCCAAGATCGCCCTGGATCTGCCGACCCATCCTATCCATGCATGCTCCTTTCCGCGCGCCTCACGGTCCTGACGTGAAACGGCCGGCCGGTCGCATCCTGGAAGAACATGTCGCTGCTCCAGTCGCCGTGCAGCGGGGCCCAGGGGTTCAGCCGCCTGGTAAGATCCTGCAACTCCGCGGAAACGCCATAGAGGGTCCGCGCCACCACGTGCTCCGCGGTTTGGCGCAACCACATCGGCATGGTGGCATCGGTGAACGTCAGGTTCAGTTCCGGCGCGCCCTGGAACACCAGGCCCAGCGCAATCAACTCGACGTTCACGTCGTCGGCGGAGAAGCGGAAATCCGCCACGTAACCGCCGCTGGCCGCGTCGCGCTGCATCACGTTGGCCGCCGGGTTCCAGCCCATGCGGCGCAGGGTGCGGGCGGCGCGCTCGAGCAAAGCCGCGGGGTCGATTTCAACCGCCATGCGCGCGCCGAACTGTTTGTACTCGTAGTGGCGGCCCTCGCGGCTGCCGTTCAACACCCATTCGTCCGGGTTGGGCAGATCGTTGCCGGATTCGGTGTTGTTCAGGAGGCGCGGCCTCGCCGTGGGGTCCTTCAGAATGCCCTTGGAATTTCCGGTGACGCGGTTGTCCTGCACCAGGGGCTTGGATCTTTCGGCAAGATACATTCCGGCGCCGAAATTCCCTTCGATGACGTTGGCGGTGATTGAGCCCGAGGCGTCATCTATAGAAGAGATCCCGGTCAGCCGGTTGCCCCGGCACTGGTTACGCTCGATTGCGGGAGTTGCGTTGCCGGAACCCAAAATGCCGCAGCCTCCATTACCGGTGCACTGGTTCTCGATGACGCGCGGCTTGGATTTCTCGCCGGCCATGATGCCGTTGCGGTTATTGTTCTCGCAACGGTTGGCGCGCGCCTCGCCGAAGGAGTCGCCCATGAACTGGATTCCCTGGCCGCCGTTTCCGGACGATTCATTTTCGGCGATAGTGTACTCGACCGCCTCCGTCAACGCGATTCCGGATTCCTTGTTGCCGCGCACCTGGCTGCGCTCGATGCGCACCGGGGTGTAGGCACAGATGCCCCACTCCTGGTTGTCCTCGCCGCGGCACTCCACCACGGTTTGCAGGGCGGATCGCTGCAGCGTGAAGCCGCTGCCCTGGTTCATCCGCGCCGCGCACCTCTCGAAGTGGACGCGGCGTTCGCCGGCGGCGTAGAACCCATCCTTCCCGTTCAAGTCGGCGATCGTCTCGCGGCACTGGCTCTCACCCTTGCCGGCCAGGTAGACGCCGAACATCTTGTTCTCCTGGCACGCCGCCTGCGAGATGGTGACCACGGCGTCATCCAGCGCCACCAGACCGGACGCGCCATTGCGGCGGCAGAGGTCGGCTTGCAGTTGCGCGTTCGCCTTGCCGTGGACGAGCATTCCATACTCGCCGTTTTCGTCGCACTGATTCATCTGCGCGGCAACCGTGGCTTCCCCCTCAATGGAGATGCCGTGGCTCTTGTTCTTCCGGGCAGAGTTGGCATACAGGGTGGCGTGGGCCGATTCGTCCACCAGAATTCCCGAGACCTCATTGGAGGCGCACAGGTTGGTCTTCACCGTGGAGCGGGAGTTTTCGAAGAGCGCGATTCCGAACTTGGCGTTCTCCTCACTGGTGTTGTCTTCGATGGAGGGCGAGGCGGACTCGCGGATCTCTATGCCCGAGTGAGTGTTGCGCGAGACGCGGTTCTTGCGGATGACGGGCGCCGATTGCGCCCAGGCGCGGATCCCGGAGGAGTTCTCGGTCGCGGCGTTCTCTTCAATGAGCGGCGCGCTCGAATCGTGTGTCGAAATTCCGGAGTGGTTCTTCTCGCAGCGGTTGCGCAGGGCCGCTCCGGTGGATTCGCCCATCCAGTGAATCCCGGCGCTCGAGTTCCGGGCGCAGAGATTCTCTTCGAGCTGCGCGTGGCTGGTTCCGGCAACGGCGATTCCATGGACGCCATTTTCCACGGTCTCATTGCCCGTGGCAGAGACTTTCGAGTTGGCGATGTGGATTCCCGAGCCGCCGTTCGTCGCGCAGCGGTTGCGGCGCAGCGTGCAGTTGGCTTCATACGCCTCGATCCCGTGGCTTGAGTTGCCGTGGCAGCGGTTGCCCTGGACCACGGCGGGGCTGCCCAGGACGAGCACGATGCCTTCGTAGCTCGAGAGAAACTCGCTCGAGAGCACCTTCCCGCGGAAGTCCCCGGTGACGCCGAGCGCGACGCCTACCACCGGGGACTCACCCAGCACGCCGCCCGAGAAGCGGCAATCGCGGATATCGAACTCGGCCGAGACGATGGCGACGTTGGCGGGGAGATCGCCCTGGTGCGCGAAGTGGATGCCGCGAACCATGGACGGGCCGGCCAGGAATCGGACCACCGATCCCACGGCGCTGCAGGAAATGGTGGTCAGGTCCGCGCCGGCGCCGATGAGGGTGACGGGGAAGGAGAAATCGATGGGGTTGGCGAGGGAGTACGTGCCGGCTTTCAGTACCAGTTCCGAGGGGCCATTCATGGTCCGCAGGGCGTTGGCCAGTTCTTCGGCGCTGGCGATGTCGAGCCGCGGCATGATGGTAGTGATGCGGCGCGGCTTCGTCTTGAGTGTTAATTCTGCGGCGGCCCTGCCCCTACGCCCCCACCCGCACCGCCAGCATCGAAATCGAACCGCCATCCACGCCTTCCACGGGGAATGCGATGGCGTCTTCGGGTTGGCGGGCGCCCAGCACGTAGAGCAGCGGGAGGAAGTGGTCCGGCGTGGGAATGGCGAGCGCGGCATCGCGGCCAAGCTTCGCGTAATCCACCAGGGCAGGGAAGTCGCCGGCCTCGATGAGCGAGCGCGCCTGGAGTTCGAAGCGGGCCGCCCAGTCGTAGGGGCCTGGCTGCTCGCCGCCCCAATCGTAGGCGCGCAGGTTGTGAACCAGGTTGCCGCTGGCTGCGATGAGCACGCCTTCGGCGCGCAGCGGGGCGAGGCGCCGGCCGAGGTTGAAGTGGAATGACGCTGGCGCGCGGCTGTCGATGCTGAGCTGCACAACCGGGACGTCCGCCGCGGGATAGGCGTGGCGCAGCACGGACCATGCGCCGTGGTCCAAGCCCCAGCTTTCGTCGAGGTTGACGGGGAGCGGCGCCAGCAGTTTCACCACGCGGCGGGCCAGCGCGGGATCGCCGGGCGCGGGGTATTGCACCTGGTACAACTCGGGCGGGAAGCCACCGAAATCGTGGATGGTGCGGGGGGCGGTCATCACCGTGACGCCGGACTGGGGAACGTACCAGTGCGCCGAGATGGCGAGGATGGCGCGCGGGCGCGGCGTTTCCGCACCGATGCGCCGCCAGGCCTCGGTGTAGCCGTTCGAGGCCAGGGCGTTCATGGGATTGCCGTGGCCGAAGAACACGGCGGGAAGCAGGGTGGCCATAGGCGTCACGCCTGACGGATGGCTTCGATATCGATCGAGATTTTGATCTCCTCACCGACTAGCACGCCGCCGGCTTCCAGGGCTACGTTCCACCCCAGGCCGAAATCCTTGCGGTTGATTTTGGTGGTGGCGGTGGCGCCGATGCGCAGGTTGCCCCATGGGTCCTTGGCCTCGGGCGTGGGCCCTTCCACGGCAAGCGTGACCTCGCGGGTGACTCCGTGGATGGTGAGGTCGCCCTTGACGCGCAATTCGCCGCCGCCGTCTGCCGTTACGGACTTGCTGCGGAAGGCGAGCTCGGGGAACTTCTCCACGTCGAAGAAGTCGGCGCTCTTGAGGTGGGCGTCGCGCTGAGGTTCGCGGGTGCCGAGGGAAGCCGCGTCGATGTGCGCTTCGACGGAGGAGTTCGCCGGGTTTTCGGCGTCGAGCAGGACCGTGCCCGAGACCTTGGTGAACTCGCCGCGAACGTTGGAAATCATCATGTGGCGCACGCTGAAATGCGCCGCGGAATGGGCCGAATCGATTTGATAGGTGACCTGTGACATTGCGTACTCTCCTGGGATAGCCAGTTGCTCGTTATCACAATAGATGTTAAAACACGCGAAAAGGTCGCGGGAAAGTGTCCGGCTGCCAGTCTACTTCATTTGGAGGCGAGGCAGGGTATGGAACCACCGCTAGGTGGCAGCGCTGCCGGGTTAGCGGCCGAACCGGGTCAGCAGCGGGCGCCAAAGCCCTTCAGTTTCCGAAAGGTCTCGCGCAACAGCGGATAGATCTCGCGGTAGATTCCCAGCAACTCGCCGTAGCGGAGCGCCCGGTCCGCGGATGGTTCGGTCACGCGGGCGTTGGCGTCGCTCATAGCGGCTGCCGCGGCCTGCACGCCGTCGAACCAGCCGGCCCCCGCCGCCGCGCACATCGCCGCTCCCAGGCTGGAAGCCTCCACCGTGCGCAAGCGTTTGAGCGGCTTGTTGCAGGCGTCGGCCATGATCTGGCACCACAAATCGCTCTCCGCTCCGCCCCCGATGGCGACGAATTCCTCCACTCGAATTGCGGCGTCCCGCTCGATCATGGCCGTCACCATGGCCTGCTCGAGCGCGATCCCCTCCAGTAGGGCGCGGTAGAGATGCGCCGGACGATGAGCGCCGCTGAGCCCCACCAGGCAGCCACGCGCATCGGGGTCCCAGTACGGAGTCATGACCGCGCCCCAATAAGGCACCGCCAACACGCCGCCGCTGCCAACCGGTAGGGCGGCTGCCTCGGATTCCAGGCGTGCGCGAGTTTCGCGCCGGCTTGTCCCGCCCGTGCAATTCTCCAGGAACCAATCGATCAGGAACGTGCCGCTGCGGAGGCTCGTTTCGTAGTAGTAGCCGTCCCCGCTGCAACTGCCCATGGTGCGCCATGCTTGCCCGATGCGGTACTCCGCCGAGTGGACCCCAGCCACTACGGCTGTCCCCAAGTTCAAGTAGGCGCGAGCCGGCGTCAGTGCATTCACACCCAGGCCAGCCGCTTGTCCATCGCCGCCGCCCGCTATTACGGGCGTGCCAGCCGGAACGGTTGTCATCGCCGCGGCCTGCCCGCTGACGCATCCCATCACACTTCCCGGAGCCATGGGCACGGGCAATTGCTCGGGCCGCATCCCCAGAGCCTGCAGGATCTCCGCGGACCATACCCGGTTCCGCATATCGAAAAGTCCCAGGGGATCGGCGCTCGCCCAGCTTGTGCGGTGATGCCCGGTGAGCCGCCATGCGAGGTATCCGTGCACGTCGGTGAAAACGGCCGTGCGGCGGAACGCTTCGGGCTCGTGGCGCGCCATCCAGGCCATGCGGTAAGCCCCCGGCGCAAGATCCTCGGGCTTTCCCGTAATGTCGTGGATGCGGCCGCGGCCTACCCGATCGTTGAGCCAACCGACTTCCTCGCCGCAGCGCCGGTCCATCCAGACGATGGCCGGCCGCACCGGGCTGCCATCCGCGGACAGGGCGGCAAAGGTTTCGCGCTGGGCGGAAATGCCGATGGCGGCGATTCGCTCGGGCGACACCTGCTGCAGCAGTTCACGCAATGCCGCGCAGGCGGAGTTCCACCAGTCGTCGGGATTCTGCTCGTACCAATCGGCAGCCGGACTCGCCAATGCAACCGGGCTGCGCCCTTCGGCGGCGCACAGGCCCTCTCGCGTCCATGCGATCGCCTTGGTAGCCGATGTGCTGCTGTCCAAGCCGATCACCAAGTCTTTGTCCATCGGCGGCCTCCATCCCGGACCTCTGGTACGCGTGTCTTTCCGGTACCCCTATTCAGGCAGCGTTTTCGTTCCTTTTACCTGGAACGTTCCCGCCACTGCCGGTGCTCCCGTGCCGGGCTGACCTCCGCCAACCGACACCGAATACGTGCCTTCGGCGACGATTGGGTCGCCAGCTTCGCTTACCATGCTAAGTTCCCGGTCTTTCAGTTCGAAACGGACCTTCTGCGATTCTCCCGGCTTCAGGTGAATACGCTGGAATGCGCGCAAGGCTCGCAGTGGGGCTCCGGGCACGCTCGGAAAGCTCAGATAAAGCTGCGCCACTTCGTCACCCTCAAGCTTTCCCGTGTTAGTTACCGTCACTTCGGCGGCAACCGGATTGTCGGCATCAGCCGCGCTCTTAGGAAGCGACAAGTTAGTGTAAGAGAATGTCGTGTAACTTAGACCGTAGCCGAACGGATACAGCGGCTTGCCCTCGAAGTAGCGATAGGTTCGGCCCTTCAACCCGTAACTCTCGAAGGGTGGCAACTGCTCGATTCCGGCGTAGAACGTAACCGGCAAGCGTCCGGCTGGATTGTTCCGTCCGGACAGCGTTTGTGCGACCGCCGTTCCGCCCTCTTCGCCCGGATAGAACGCATCCAGAACCGCATTGGCCAACTTCGACTCCTGGTTGATGGCGAGAGCGCTGCCGTTTGTCAGAACAAGTACGAGGGGCTTGCCGGCCTTCGCCAATGCCTCGACAAGTTCCCGCTCGGCTTGAGGAAGATCGAGCGAAGTGCGGTCGCCGCCTTTGAAACCGGGTTCGTCTAACGGCAGTTCCTCGCCTTCCAGTTGGCTGGTGATGCCCACGACCGCAACCACTACGTCAGCCTTCCGGGCGGCTTCGAGGGCCTGTGGCAAACGTTGCGACTCCGGCCCGGTCCACAACAGCTCGGCGAGTTGCTTGCCCCTGTCTTTGTCCGGAATGGTGTATTCAACTTCCAGGTCAACCGGCTTCCCGGCTTCGAAGTAAATCCGGCTCACGCGCTTCTGGGTGGAACCCCAGTCCGGAGCGCCGACAGCCTCTTTCCCGTCGAGCCGCACGGAGGCCGTGCCCTGCGATTGAATGCCTAGATTGTAATAACCGGTCCCGGCAACATTCAGCTTCCCGTTCCACTTGATTGAGATGAGACGCCCCGTAGGCTGCTCCTTCATCGCCGGTAGTTTCTCCGCATTCACCGTTTCTGCGATGCCTCCATCGACGGTCTGCTTCCTGCTTGCGTGGGATTCGTCCACGTACTGGTAAGTTACGCGCAATCCGCGTTGCCCGGCGGAGCGGAAAGCTTCCGCCGGAACGGGCTCGGTGCGCTGTTCCAGAAATGTCGTTCCGGGCGTGAAAGAGACATTCTGCTTGCCGAACTCTTCGGAAATACCTTCCAGAATCGAGACCGTATGGCTGGGATGTCCGTTATAGTTGCCCAACAGCACCTCGGTCTGCTCGGCCAGGGGACCGACCACAAGAATCTTCTTCCCGTGATTTGCTATGGGCAACACGCCATCGTTCTTGAGCAGCACCATCGACTGACTGGCGATCTTGCGCGCCAGCGCGCGGTGCTCGGGACTATCCAGGAGCTTCTCATCGATCGCGGAGTAAGGCACCATCGCGGGCGGATCGAACATGCCGAGCTTGATCCTGGCCGTGAAAAGCCGCACAAGAGCGCGATCCATTTCGCTCTCTTTCAGGAAGCCCTTCTGAACGGCATCGATGTAGGCGTGGTAATCGCTGTCGTCGTTGTTCTTCTTGTAGGAGTTGCACTCGTTATCCATGCCGCGCTGCACTGCGAGCGCGGAGGCCTCGGCCCTCGTACCCACGAAGTGGTGGTCTCGCGATATGTTCTGTACGGCATCGCAATCCGACACGACATACCCGCTGAATCCCCATTTCCCGCGCAACTGGTCTTCGAGCAGGAAACGGTTCGCGCAGGCAGGCTCTCCATTGACGCTGTTGTAGGCACACATCACGGACCCCGCTTTCCCTTCGGTGACTGCAGCGCGGAACGCGGGCAAATAGGTATCGAGTTCGTCGTGTTTGCTAACTTCGAAGTTATCGCGGTGGCGCGAAGGTTCGGGTCCGCTATGAACCGCGTAGTGCTTGGGAGTGGAGATCGCCATGTAGTAGCGCGGATCGTTTCCCTGCAGGCCGGTGACGTAGGCCACGGCCATGCGGCCCGATAGAAACGGATCTTCGCCGTAGGTTTCCTGTCCGCGTCCCCAACGCGGATCGCGGAAGATGTTGACGTTGGGAGCCCAGAAATCGAGGCCCTCCTGCATGTTGCTGTGGCCTTCCCGCACGGCGCGCGCATGCTTGATGCGGCCTTCAATGCCAACTACGCCGGCCATGTCATGCACGGCGGCTGGATTGAAGGTGGCCGCCAGGGCGATGGGCTCCGGAAACTCGGTAATGCCATCCGTAACTACGCCATGAAGGGCTTCACTCCACCAATCGTACGCCGGTACGCCGAGGCGCGGAAGCGCACGGGACTGGTTCACCATCTGCGATGCTTTCTCCTGCAACGTCATTTGCGCGACGAGATCGGCGGCGCGCACTTCGGGCGGCAGCTTGGAGTCTCTGAAGCGGGTCAGATTGGTTTGAGCCAGGAGTTGCCCAGCCAGGGTGGAGACGATTACGACAAGAAGACAGAGATTTCGACGACGCATAGTTCCTCGTGGGAACTTGAAGTCCACATACATCAGGCCGATGCGTGAACTAAGTTCCGACTGCCATTCGAGATCACCCAGTGTAAGGCAAAGCGCCATCCCTTGCCAATTCAGAACTCGATCAACCCCCGGCTTAGATCGGCGAGCGCCACGGGACAGGTTTCAATCCCGTCATATCCCGGGAATCCGCCAAAGCGGAACGCCAGGCGCAGATACTCGACGAAGTAGGCGTCGTGGCGCTCGTTGCGCAGCTTGCCGTCGGCTTCGAGGCAGGGCACGTCGATCTCGTAGGCATCGCCGCCGCCCGCGCCGGCCTTGAAGACCTCATCGGGGGCGATGAAGATGGTCCCTTCGCCTTCCCCGGATTCGCAGCACTGCAGCGCGATCTCGATGGGAAACACCACCAGAGGGTCCGGGTTGATGGTGTCGTTGCGGGGCGCGATGGCGGTGTGGTGGCCGGTCCAATCCACCCCTCCCACCAGATCGTAGAAGGCGCGGAGAGACAGCGGCAGCGTGCCCGCCATTTTCTCGAGGCGCGGAATCAGCTTACGGGATTTGGCAGCGGGCGGCTGGTGCAGCGTACCTTCTTTCTTCTCAAAATACATCGCCTTCAGCCGGGCGGTGATGGTGCTCACGTTGGCGCTCACCCGGCTCATGGTCTCGTAGGCCACCGCCAGGGCGTCGGCGGCGTGCGGATCCTCGCGAACCGAGGGGCCCAGCTCCACCAGATCGTGCCAAACCTTCGCATGCTCGCCGGCCATGTAGCGGACGTACAGCGGCAGGCTGCCCCGGTTGTGCTTCCGCAGGAGTTCGACGCGCGCCGCGGAATCGGCCGGCAGCGCCTGCTTCAGAATGGCGCTGGGCTTGGGTTTGGTTTTCGGCTTGGCGGTTCCCATGCGGGCCTTAGCGAATTTCCGGAAGCTGGCGTCGAGAACTTTGAGCAGGGAAGGCCGGATGTCCTTGGGATGCAGCAACCACTCTTCCTTCATGGGGGTCCCGTTCCAAGCCCACGCGCGGCTGCCGTCGCGGAAAAGCGCAGCGGGGCCGTCCTCGCGGTGCAGCAGCGATTTCCCGTTGAGGTGCAATTCCACAGGGCGGTCGGAGACAACCACCGCCCCGCGAAACGGCCACCAAAGGCCGGCGGAGCGCGCCACCCTCCACGCCGCCTTGAGCAGCGGCGGCGCCTCGCTCTTCAGCGCCAGGGATTCGTCCTGCGCCATCTCGAAGTAGGAGTAGTGCTGGTAGAAAGGATACTCGATGGTCGTATTGATGGTGCAAGGCTGATCGCTCTGCCCGCTCAGAACGTCACGGAAGCTGTGCTCGACGCGCCACAACTCGTCGTTCTGGTCGGGGTCGGGATAGCCGTCCGGCTCCTTCGCCCAAAGCTGGTAGCGCGCCGCCCCGGGCAGGATATTGTAAAGCGGGTGCAGTTGATCGCCCACGATTGCCGTGAGGGCGTCCCACTCCCGCCCGGCTGTGGCGCAGAGTGCGGCGCGCGTTTTCTCGACGATCTCCCGCCCTTGTTTGCCGCGAGCTTCGCCATCCAGGAGATCCCGCGTTAGCTTGTCGTGCGGAGCCTTCAGCACCTCGACGGCCCAGGCCGCCCGAAACGGCGAATCGAACCAGAAGAAATGCACGGGTGGCGGCAATCCAGCCGGCAAACCTGCAACGTAGAGATCGCGCAGGGCCGATTCCGCCCGCGGCCGGTCGGCCGGTTCGGTGGAAAGCAGGCTGGAAAGCCAAGAGGAGCGAATCTCGGACTTCACCCTCTCAAACTACTACAAAAACCGCCGCGCCGCCTCAGGCGGTGGCCTGGCTGGCGATCTCTTCGAGCCCGCGCTCGCGAATCTCCTGCTCCCGCATGAGATACTTCTGTACCTTCTTGGTAATCGTCATGGGGAACGAGTCCACGAACCGTACGTACTGCGGGACCTTGAAATAGGCGATCTTGCCGCGGCAGAACTCGCGGATCTCCTCGGCGGTGGCTTCCTGCCCGGTTTTCAATTGCACCCAGGCGGCCACGGTTTCGCCCAGCCGCGCGTCGGGTATCCCCACGACGTACACGTCGGCGATCTTCGGGTTGGTGTGGAGGAAGTCTTCCACCTCGCGCGGGTAAACGTTTTCACCGCCGCGGATGATGGTTTCCTTGGCGCGGCCTTTGAAGCTGAAGTAGCCGTCGGGCCGCTGCACCGCCAGGTCGCCGGTGTGCAGCCAGCCATCGGCGTCCACAACCTGCGCGGTGGATTCGGGATCGGCGTCGTAGCCCTTCATCACCAGGTAGCCGCGGGTGCAGAGTTCGCCCTGCTCGCCCAGCGGAAGGCGCTTGCCGGTTTGCGGGTCCACGATCTGCACTTCGGTGTTGGCGAGCGCGGTGCCGATGGTTCCGGCGCGCAGCTCCAGCGGGTCGTTCACGCTGGACATGGTGATCACCGGAGACGACTCGGTCTGCCCGTAGGGGATGGTCATGCGGTCCATCTTCATGGCCGCCGCCACGTGCTTCATGAGCGCGATGGGGCAGGGCGCGCCGCTCATCACGCCCTTGCGCAACGAACTGAAATCGATGCGCGGAAACTCGGGGTGCTCCAATTCCGCCACGTACATGGTGGGGACGCCGTAGATGGCGGTGGCGCGCTCCCGCTCGATGGCACGCAACGTGGCCAGCGCCTCGAACCCAGCGGCGGGCAGGATCAGCGCCGCGCCGTTGACCAGCGCCACCATGCAGCCGATCACCGATCCGAAGCAGTGGTACAAAGGCACGGGAGCGCAGATGCGGTCCTCGTGGCCGCAATCGAGCGCCAGCCCGATGGCCATTCCGTCGTTCAGCAGGTTGTGGTGCGAGAGCATCACGCCCTTGGGCGAGCCGGTGGTTCCCGAGGTGTACTGGATGTTGGTGACGTCGTGCTGCGAGATGCCCTCTTCGGAATAGTTGGCGCCAGCGGCCAGCATGGCATCCCAGGATTCGTCGCCCAGCCAGATGTCGTGTTCCACGGGGACGTGGGCGTCGGCGCGCGCCTCATCGAGGATCTGGCGATAATTGGCGCGGGCGTCTTTCTCCCGCAGGAAGAGGGCGCGGATGTTGCTCTTGCGCAGCACGTAGCCGAGGTCGTGCGAGCGGTAGGCCGGGTTGACGTTCACCTGGATAACGCCGGCGCGCGCGGAGGCATACATGAGCAGCACCCACTCGACGCAATTGCTGGCCCACACGCCGATGCGCTCGCCGCGTTGCAAGCCGAGGCCGGCGAGGCCGCGGGCCACGCGCGTCACCTCGCGGTCCAGTTGGCTCCAGGTGAGGTGCACGTCCTGGTGGCAGACCACCAGCGCTTCGCGGTCCGGGAACCTGCGGGCGGTGGCCGCGAGTTGCTGGGAAATGGTGAGTTCGATGAGGGGCACATCGGCTCCTCGCTTGTAGCTGAGACCGGCTTCTTGGGCGGTGGATACCAGGGTTTCGGGCACGACTGCACAGTGTAACTTAATTGTGAGGGAGCGGGAGTGGCGCGGGCGGGCGGTGACGAAGCAAGCGCCAAAACCGGGGGCTCACGCAAAGGCGCCAGGCCGCAAAGAAAGCGCTTTGGTTCTTCTCCGCGGCTTGGCGCCTTTGCGCGAGCCATGGTTTTCCTCGCGGCTTAAGCTCGAGCGGTTGCACCAGCAAGTGCGGCGCGCGCCCTATACTGGTCTTCATGCCATTGCTAAGCGGGATTCATCCGGTCTCCGAAGCCCTGCGCGCCGGCCGGCCGCTGGAACGCCTGCTGATCGCACAGGGAGCCGGTGGTGCGCGCCTTCAGGAAATCATCGACATGGCCCGCCGCGCCTCCGTTCCGGTGCGATTCGAACCGCGCGCCGCGCTCGACCGCATGGCCGGCAGTTCCGCCCACCAGGGAGTGGTCGCCTTGGGCGCCGCCGCGAAATATGCCGATCCCGATGCCGCCGCCTCGGCCGCGCTTGTGGTGGCGCTCGATGGCGTCGAGGACCCTCACAACCTGGGCGCCATCGTGCGCACCGCCTATGCCGCGGGTGCGGGCGCGGTGGTGATCCCCGAGCGGCGCGCCGCCAGCGTTACCGACGTGGTGGCCAAGGCCGCCGCCGGCGCCATCGAGCATCTCCCCATCGTGCGCGTCACCAACCTCAACCGCGCGCTGGAGGATTTCAAAAAGCGCGGCTACTGGATTTACGGCCTGGACGAGCGCGGCCCCGCCGTTTACACCGAAGCCGAGTACGCCTCGCCCGCCGTGCTGGTGCTGGGCGGCGAAGGCAAGGGGCTGCACGAGCAGGTCCGCAAGCACTGCGACCTGCTAGTGCGCATCCCCATGGCAGGCCAGATCTCGTCGCTCAACGTCAGCGTGGCGGCGGGAGTTTTCCTCTTCGAGTGGCGGCGGCGGCAACCCGCAACGCGATAGAATCGGAGTGATCGCAATGAACCACTATCTGTCGACGCACGTCTTCGTAAACCACCGCCTGACCACCGCGCTGCTCGGCAGGATTCAGCAGGCCGGCGTTCCCGCCGTCGAAATTTTCTGCGCCCGCCAGCACCTGGACTATTACAACAAGGCGCAGATCGCCGAACTGGGCCACTGGTTCCGCGACTCCGCGCTCAAGCTCCACTCCCTCCACGCACCCATACACAACGACGAAATCTGGGGCCGCAGCGGACCGCACGCCGTCATCACCCTCACCGAGACCGTCAAGAACAAGCGCATTCCCATGGTGGACGAGATCAAGCGCGCCATCGAGATCGCCGAGGTGGCGCCTTACCGCTACCTGATCCAGCATCTGGGCGTGCCCGGCGAGGAGTTCGACCTGCGCAAGGTGGACGCCTGTTTCGCGGGGCTCGAGGAACTGGCGATTTTCGCGCGGCAGCGCGGCGTCGAGATCCTGCTGGAGAACACGCCCAACGATCTTTCCACGCCGGAGCGCCTGGCGCAGTTCAACGAGCTGACCCACCTGCACCTCAACTACTGCTTCGATACCGGCCACGCCAACCTGGGCGGCGGAGTGGCGGACGCTTACCGCGTCATGAAGAGCGGCATCCGTTCGACGCACGTCCACGACAACGATGGCAAGGCGGACGCCCATCTGTTCCCGCTGGTGGCCGAGGGCGGCACCATCGACTGGCCAGCGGCCATGGCCTTGCTGCGCGCAGGCGAGAGCCAATACCCGCTGCTGCTCGAGCTGAAGGAGAAGCCCGAAATAACCCATCCGCTCGAATCGGCGTTGGAAGTGTTCGATAAGCTTGAAGCCCTGTAGCGCCGCCCTGTGAGGTTCCCATGATTCAGCCCGGTTCCTATGTTCGCGATCTGCTGCGGCGCCCGCCCGCCGACACGGTCACTGCCCGCGGTTGGGTGAAGACCCGCCGCGACAGCAAGAACGTCCACTTCATCCAGCTCAACGACGGCTCGTCGCCCGTGGACCTGCAAGTGGTGCTCGATGAAGGCGTGGCGCCGCCCGACGTGGTGGCGCGCATCTCCACCGGCGCCAGCCTGAGCGTGGAAGGCCAACTGGTGGCCTCGCCCGGCAAGGGGCAGGCCGTCGAGCTGAAGGCTACGTCGCTGCAGATTCACGGCGACGCGCCGGAGGATTACCCGCTGCAGAAGAAGCGGCACACGCTCGAAACCCTGCGCGGCATGGGGCACTTGCGCGCCCGCACCAACACCATGAGCGCTGTCTTCCGCGTGCGTAACGCGCTGGCCGCGGCCGTGCACCGTTTCTTCCAGGAGCGCGGGTTCCTGTACGTTCACACGCCCATTGTGAGCGCGTCCGATGCCGAGGGCGCGGGCTCCATGTTCGCGGTTCGCTCGCCCGAGTTCGAGCGCGAGTTCGGCCACGAGTTCTTCGGGCGGCCGGCATATCTTACGGTGAGCGGCCAACTGGAAGCCGAGATCTTCGCCCACGCCTTCGCCAACGTGTACACCTTCGGCCCCACATTCCGCGCCGAGAACTCGAACACGCCGCGCCACCTGGCGGAGTTCTACATGATCGAGCCGGAGATGGCCTTCTGCGCGCTCGGCGAGAACCAGGATCTGGCCGAGGCATTCCTCAAGAGCCTGGTGGAACAGATGCTGGCCGCATGCCGCCCGGACCTGGAGTACCTGAGTAAGTGGTACGAACCAGAGTTACTGAAGACGCTGGAATCGCTGGTCGAGAGCCGCTTTGAACGCGTCACTTACACCGAGGCAGTGGACTTGCTGGCTAAGTCCGGCCGCACCTGGGAATATCCCGCTGGATGGGGCGCGGACCTGCAAAGCGAGCACGAGCGCTACCTCACCGAGGAGTTATTCAAGAAGCCGGTCATCGTCACCGGTTACCCGCGCGATATCAAGGCGTTCTACATGCGCGCGAACGACGACGGCAAGACCGTGGCCGCCATGGACGTGCTGGTGCCGCGTATCGGCGAGATCATCGGCGGCAGCCAGCGCGAGGAGCGCCACGACGTTCTACTACAGCGCATCCGCGAGCAGGCGGCGCGCGGCATGAAGGAGGAATCCTACGCCTGGTATCTGGACTTGCGCCGTTTCGGTGGCGTAGAGCACTCCGGCTTCGGAATGGGCTTCGAGCGCATGATGATGTACCTGACCGGCATGAAGAATATCCGCGACGTGATCCCGTTCCCGCGGACGCCGGGGAACGCGGAGTTCTAGGCTGGGCGAGCGGCCGTGGGATGTGTTACTCCTAGACAAGAGGCTCACCCCACTTGAAACTTGTTACTGTTCTATTACTCACACTTACCGCGGCCCACGCGGATAACACCCGCCCCGGCTTGGCTTACTCGATGTCTTTTGGCGGGCACGGTTCCGACAGCGGCGTGGCCACTGCTACCGACTCATCGGGGAACGTCTACGTCGTGGGTAACACTACGTCCACCGACTTCCCGGTGAAGAACGCGTTACAGCCGCGGATTGGCGGCGTGCCACTGCGATACAGCACCGACGGCGGCAAGACTTGGGCTGGCTCCGGACTGACGACCTCGGTCACCGCCGTGGGAGGGTCGGCGGCGGCGCCCGGCGTGGTATACGCCGCATCGAATTCCACCATCTACAAAAGCGCCGGCGTTGGCAAGGGGTGGTCGCCGCTGAATGTGACGGCCAGCCAGGTGACTGCGATTCTCGTCGACCCGGTAAGCCCAGCCACGATCTACGCCGCGGCCGCCGAGGGGCTCCTGAAGTCCACCGACGCCGGCGCGACCTGGGTCCAGGAGAGCACGGGGGCTTTGCCGGTCTGGGCCTTGGCGATGAATCCGGCGCGGCCATCCACGCTGATGGCCGCCTTCAACCCTTTTCCCAATTCCCCCTTCGCCTACATCAGCACCCCGAACGTCTATCTGAGTACCGACGGCGGGGTCACCTGGGCATTGCTGGCGAATTCCCCAGGGTCCGTGACCGCGGTTGCGTGCGACCCGACCAACCCGAGCGTCTGGTACGCCGCGGGGCCAGACCCGAATTCCGTGAGCACGAGTTCCGTCTACAAGACGACCGACAACGGTTCCACCTGGACCCGCCTCACCGATGCGGGCGGACTTAGCACTGCAGTTAGCCTGGCGGTGAGCCAATCTGCGATCTACGTGGGCACGGCGAACGGCGTCATTCGGAGCCGCGATGGCGGCGTCACCTGGGCGGCCACCACGCTGAGCGGAGAGGTGACCGCTCTGGCCCTGGACCCCGCCAACCCGCAGACCATTTATGCCGGGGCGGGCAGCGTGTTCGTTAGCACGGACGGTGGCAACACCTGGTCCACCGCGCTCGCCGTGCGCCAGAGTGTGCAAACCATCGCGGTGCTGCCGTTCGCGCCGTCCACCGTCTTCGTGGGCGGTAACACGGGCCAAAACGTCTTCGCGATGAAATGGACCGGCGATGGCAAGACGATGCTCTACTCCACGTATCTCGGGGGAAGTTACCTGGACTTCGCAAGAGGCATCGCGGTGGATGGCCAGGGGAATGCCTATGTGACGGGCTATACTTTCTCGAACGACTTTCCGGTCACATCGGGCGCGCTGCAATCCAAAACCTTGGCCACGTATACGCCGTTCGTTGCCAAGATCGGCCCCGATGGCGGCACGCTGGCTTACGCCACTTACCTAGGCGGCTCCATGCACGACGCGCCTTTCGCCATCGCCGTGGACTCGAGCGGCAGCGCCTACGTGACCGGCATCGCGGGGTCCGCGGATTTCCCCACGACTCCCGGCGCGCTGCGGTCGCGCGGCGCGGCCCAGTGCCCCACGCCGGCTGCATACTATTCGTCCACCTTTGACGCCGGCGCGGCATTCGCCGCGAAACTGAGCGCCGATGGCGGCACGCTGCTTTACTCCGCGCTCGCCGGCGGAAGCTGTGGCGAGCAGGGCCAAGGCGTTGCAGTGGATGCATCGGGTAACGCCTACGTGGCGGGCACCACGCTATCGACCGATTTCCCGGTGACCGCGGGCGCGCTTCAGTCAACCACCGAAGCCGCCGTTCCCACCGGCTTCCTGATGAAGCTGTCGCCGCAAGGCGGGATGCTATCCTCCACGCTGATCGGCGGCCCGTTTGGCAGCACCGCAAACGCCGTGGCGCTGGACGCGGGCGGGAGCGCGTATCTTACGGGATGCACCAGCGGGTTCGACGACTACCGATTCTACGCGGTCAACGGCGGGTATGGCGGGTTCCTGGTCAGCGAGATCCTGACTTCGCCACTCCCGGGCGGCCAGGTCATCCCGGCGATTCCGGGCATCAACCCAGTCTGCAACGGCGCGGTTTACGCGCTCAAGCTGAATGCGGCGGGGTCGGCCAGGACGTACCTGAGGTACATCGGGGAATCCACCGGCACGGGAGGCGCCATTGCGGTGGACGGCTCGGGCAGGGCGTGGATCTCGGGCTCGCAGTCCCAAGCCAACGCTACCGATGCGCCTTTTCCTCTGGTGCATCCGTTCCAAGCCTGGACCTCGCCGGGATTTATCAGCGAGGTGTCGGCCGACGGTGCCACACTGCTGTTCTCCAGCAACGCCGATCCAGCCGGCAGCGTGGCACTGGACGCTTCGGGCAATGCGTTCCTCGGCGGCGGAACGGCCGGGGCAGCCGTTCGGAACCCTCTCCTTCCGAACGCTCCCGTGGAGCTGGTGCGTATTAATGCCTCGGTCCGGGCCGCGGTCACGGTAGAAGCGCCGCAACAAGTCACCGTAGCCAGCGTGTCGTATCTCAGTCAAGGAGTGGCGCCTGGAGAAGTAATCGCCCTGACGGGAACCGGGCTGGGGCCGGCACAAGCCGCCGGTCCGCAGGTGACCGTCGGCCAGGTGGCGACCTCCGTGGCGGGCATGACCGTCACCTTCGATGGCGTTCCCGCTCCGCTGCTCTCGGTGGCCGCGGGCCAAATCCTGTGCGTGGTTCCGTTCGCCACTGGCAGCGTGAATTCGTTCACCACCATGCAGGTGACCAGCGGCGGAGTTGCTTCTAATAGCATTCTCATGTCGGCATACTCGACCAAGGCGGAAGTTCTGGCGGTGGTCAACCAGGATGGCACTCTGAACTCGGCGGCCCACCCTGCGGCGGCGGGCTCCGTGGTCACCATCTACGCGTCGGGATTCGGTCAAACGGTTCCGCCCAGTGTGGATGGACAGGTGAACGTAAGCGGCACTTTGCAGCCGGTACAGGGTAATATCCTAGTCCAGATCGCCCAGACCTCCGACCTTGTCGAGCTTCTCTATGCTGGAGCGGCGCCGGGGCAGGTGGCCGGGATCGTCCAGATCAATTTCCGCGTGCCGCAAATGGACCCGGGGTCATATCAGACTTCGGCTGGCGTGGGATATGTTGAAGGCGGAAGCTCCACCGGAACGGGAGCCACTTCCGGCAGCGTTTCGGGCGACTTCGCGAACTTCAACCTGGTGGTGGGCAACTAAGACGGCGAGGGCCGCTCGAACACCAGCGCCTCGACGTCGCCGAATGCGCCCAATTCGCGCACGCGCCAGCCCTCCAGCTCGGGCCGCGCACTGAACCAGTTGCGCCAGAAGCGGACAACGCGGTCGCCGCCGTAGATGATGAACTCCTTCGAGGTGGAGAGGCGCTCCTGCGCCAGTTCCGCCGCGAACTGCTCGGCCTGCGGCGAGGTTTCAAAGGGGAAGCGGTAGACCTCGCCCCGCACCGGATACACCGCCAGATGGGAATACAGGAAGCTGGGCGCCTGTTCGCCCGGCCGCCACACCGGCGGGCGGGATTCGATGAACGGGCTGGGGCAGATCACGGGCACGTCGGCCACGCCCACCTCGCGGTTGATGGCGCGCGACGCGGCCCGCCAGTTGGAATTGTGGTGATCCAGCGCCAGATGGTTCCATCGGCCCGCGAAAATCAGAATGCCGATCCCCAGCAGCGCCGCCATGGGACGCCAGAACTTGCGCGGCAGAAAAACGGCCGCTGCCAGAGTTCCGGTGAGGGCGATGCCGGGCAGCGCCAGATAGAGGTAGCGCGAGAGGAACACGCTCTGCCCGCTCACCCGCGACAACAGGAACAGGCAAGTGGGATCGCACAGCCAGAGGGCGAGTATCAGAGTCACCGATTCCAGCGGCGCCGCGCGGTCCACCAGAGGCCATCGCAACCAGCGCCCCAGCAGGGCCGCAACCGCGCAGAAGGGCACGACGAAGCCGAGCTTCAGCGCGCGGGCGAAATCCCCGCCGTTGGGGATGTCCGCAACCACGTGCGCCGATGCCTGGCGGCTCAATTCCCACGCCTGGGCCAGCACCGGCAGCAGAGTAATGCCCAGCGCGGCGTACACAATGGCGGTCTGCTGCCACGGCGCTTTGGACTGGCCGCGCAGCAACCGCACCAGCGTGTAGGCCGCGAACACCACGTAGATGGGCCAGAAGAGCAGGTGCGCCCGCCATACCAGCGTGCCGAAGGCCACGAACCCCGCGGCGTCCAGCCACCGCCCGGTATCCAGCCATCGCACCAGAAACAGCAGGCTGACGCAGGCCGTGCAGGTGCCCAGGGCGTAAGGGCGGGCGTCCGCCGCCTGGTAGTTGAATTCGCGCAAAAGGAAGCACGCCAGCGCCGCGAACCAGCCCGCGCCGGGGTGAATCAGCCGTTGTGCCAGGCGCGCGATGGCCCAGAGCGCGGCCAGCATCAACAGCACCGAGGGCAGCCGGTAGCCGATTTCCGATACGCCGAAGATGGCGTTCACCATGCGCGGCAGCGCGTAGTAGAGCGACTGCGGCACTTGCGGCGCGGCCTGAAAGGAGGGATGTGCGGCGCCGTGCTGCACCACGAACACCGTGGCGGCTTCGTCTACCCAGAAGCTGGATGGCAGAGGCGCGATCCACAGCCGCAAAATGCACGCCACCAGCACCGCGGTCAGCAACCAGGTTCGCGCGAGCACGGAAGCGGCCTCCGCCGGGCGGCCGGAGGTCCGGGAGGAAACGTCGACGCCTTGGATCACACGGGCACCCACTTCTTCAAGCGTAGCAGTCGCGGTGCCGGGCCATTTCACTAAGATTGCTTCTGCGACGCCCGCCGTGCCATGAACAGCAGGAACGCTCCGAAAACCAGCATGGCAGCGCCGCAGTAGAGGTTGATGTTAAAATCCGTCAACTCCGCGCGCATGCCGGGGGAAAACACACCCAGGCCGGTCAGGATGACGCCGAGTATCGCGAAAAACAAGCCCGAAGGCAGTCTGAGATCCATATTATGCCAACCAGACGTTAATGATGATAACCAGGACCGCCACGAAGACCGCCAGCGGCGCTGGACGCTGATACCACTTGGCGCCCTCGTCGTGCTTGATCTTCGTGAGGCCGTACACTAAGCCTTCCATCTCGCTATCCGGGCGCGGCGAAGTCACCAGACTCACCACGATGGTCACCACCAGGCACGTGGTGAACGCGGCGATCGCGATCCAGAAGTTCTGCACCATCTGCGAACCGAAGTGATGGATGGCGCCGAAGAATCCGCCGTGGCCCTCGGCCTCGGTCAGCCCAAACATCATGATGGCCGCTAGCACGCTGCTGACCAGCCCGGAGAACGCGCCGTGCGCCGTGGCCCGCTTCCAGAACATGCCCAGCACGAAAGTGGCGAACAGGGGCGCGTTCACGAAGGCGAACACGAACTGCAGCAGGTCCATGATGTTGTCATAGCGCTGGCAAACGTACGCCGCACCGATGGAGAGAATCACGCCCGCCACCGTGGTCATGCGGCCCACGAACAGGTAGTGGCTGTCCGGCGCCGTTTTGCGGATGTAGCTCTGGTAGATGTCGTAGGTGAACACGGTGTTGAACGCCGTGACGTTGCCCGCCATCCCCGACATGAAGGATGCCATCAACCCCGTGATCCCCACGCCCAAAATGCCGGCGGGATAGAACTTGCCCATCAGGGTGAAGATCATCGCGTTGTAATCCTTCACCATGGTGCCGGCCTTGAGTGGGATGTCGTAGAGGTGCCCGCCGCCGGCAGCCGGCATGGCCGCCAGGGCGACCGCTGCGATACCGGGCAGAATCACCACGAACGGCATGAACATTTTCGGAATGGTGCCGATCAGCGGGGTGCGCCGCGCCGCCGACATGGAATCGGCCGCCATGGCCCGCTGCACCACCAGGAAGTTCGTGCACCAGTAACCGAAGCTCATCACGAAGCCCAGCCCCGCGATCATGCCGAACAGCTCCACGCCCATGGGATTGTCGGAAGCGTGACCCATGTACTTCCAGGTGTGCGTCATGTTGGCGGGCAGGCGCGACAGCATGCCCTGCCATCCGCCGGCCTTAAGGCACGCGAGAATCGACAGCGGCAGGAACCCGGCCACGATGAGGAAGAACTGAAGCACTTCATTATATATGGCGCTGGTGAGGCCGCCCAGGTACGTATAGACCAGCACGATGGCCGCCGTCGCCACCACCGAGGTTGCGAAATCCCAGCCCAAAACCAGGTGAAGCAGGATGCCCGTGACGAACATCGAGATGCCCGACGAGAAGATGGTCATCACTGCGAATAGAATGGCGTTGAAGCCGCGCGTTTTTTCGTCGAAGCGCAGTTTCAGGAATTCCGGCACCGAGCGCGCCTTGCTGCCGTAGTAGAAGGGCATCATGAACAGGCCCATGAAGATCATGGCCGGAATGGCGCCCAACCAGTAAAAGTGGCAGGTCATGATGCCGTACTTGGCGCCCGAAGCCGCCATGCCGACAATTTCCTGACTACCCAGGTTGGCCGCAATGAACGCCAGGCTGGTGATCCAGACCGGGACCGATCGTCCCGAGAGCAGAAAATCGCCACTGGTGGTCATCCGCTTGCGCAGCGCCCAACCGATGCCGATCACAAACAAGAAGTAGGTAACCAGGATGACGTAGTCTACGGCAGCTAGTTTCAAGGGAATTCCCCTCCGCTTCTACGAATCTCGAATTTGGAACAACTGAGTTTACCACAGGGATTCGGCGGGAACGGGCTCTTTTGGGCGGCCCGCTTCCACCGCCCCCGCCGGGCGATAATACCAGGGATGCTCACCGGGATCGCCGGATCGCTCGCCCTGGCCGTCTGGCTATACCTGCTGTTCGCGCGCGGCGGCTTCTGGCGCGAGTTCCGTCGGCCGGCGCCGGAGCCGCCGCCCGAGGCCGCCGCGGCAAGCGTCGCAGTGGTGATCCCCGCCCGCAACGAGGCTTCGGGGATCGGCCAGGCGATCGAGTCGCTGGCCGCCCAGCAACCCGCGCACATCGTGGTGGTTGATGATGGAAGCACCGATGGCACCGCCGATGCCGCCCGCCGTGCCGCGCCGCCCGCCGCGCTCACCGTCATCGCAGGCGACCCCTTGCCCGCGGGATGGACCGGCAAGTTGTGGGCTGTGGACCAGGGCGTCCGCCACGCCGCGCGCTTCGAAGCGGACTACCTGCTGCTCACCGATGCCGATATCGTGCATGCCCCCGGCACGCTCGCCGCGCTGGTGGAGCGGGCGCAATCCGGCGGCTACGACCTGGTCTCCTACATGGCCACTCTGCACTGCCGCACCCTGGCCGAGCGCTCCCTAATCCCCGCGTTTGTTTACTTCTTCCTGGCGCTCTACCCGCCCGAGTGGATTCGCGACTCTCGCCGCCGGACGGCAGGAGCCGCGGGCGGCTGCATCCTGCTCCGCCGCGAGGCTCTCGATCGCATCGGCGGCACCGCGCGCATCCGCGGAGAACTGATCGACGATTGCGCCCTGGCCCGCGCCGTGAAGCAATCCGGCGGCCGCGTATGGCTGGGCCTGAGCGCGGGCACGCGCAGCATCCGGGAGTACGCCACGCTGGCCGAAATCGAGAGCATGATCGCGCGCACAGCTTTCACGCAGTTGCGCCACTCGGTGCTGCTGCTGGTGGGAACGCTGGCGGGCCTGGCAGTCACCTATCTGCTGGCTCCGGCGCTGGCGCTGTTCGCGCGGCCACCGGCGGACGTGCTCGGCGCGGCGGCGTGGGTGCTGATGTCGGCCAGCTACTCCCCCGCCTTGCGCTTCTACCGGCGATCGGTGCTCTGGGCGCCGCTGCTGCCGGCCGTCGCGGTGTTCTATGCCTGGGCCACGGTGCACTCGGCCATCGACTCCTGGCGCGGCGCTGGAGGACGGTGGAAGGGCCGGGCTCAAGACGCTTCGGCGCGCTGACGGCCCGCCTACTTCGCGCCCAGCGCCTCCGCGAACAGCGCCTCGTAGCGGTCGAGCACCTTCGCCGTCGAGTAGTTGTCCACAACCCGCGCGCGCGCCGCCTCGCCCATCCGCGCGCGCAGTGCCGCGTCACCGAACAGCCTAGCCAGCCCGCCGCCGATGGCCGCGTCGTCTTTCAACAGCGCGTGCAGCCCGTGGACGCCATCGTCGATCAACTGGAGATTGGCGGGAATTGCGCTCACCACCGACGCCAGCCCCGCCGCCATGGCCTCCGTGAGCGAGCACGGAAAGCCTTCGTTGGAAGAAACCAGCGCAAACGCGTCGGCCACTTGCAGCCACTCGCAAACCTCGGGGATGGCCAACCGCCCGGTGAAGCGCACCTGCGCGCCCAGCCCCAGCGCCGCCGCAGCCGCCCGCAATGCCTCGCCCTCCGGCCCTTCGCCCACCAGCGCCAGCAGCGCTTCCGGTGATTGCCGCGCCGCGCGCGCGAAGCCCGCCACAAGCGACCCCAGTTCCTTTTCGGGCGCCAACCGCCCCACGTAGATTGCCACCGGCGCATCTGGCAGAATCCCCAGGCGCGCGCGCAACTCCGCTCGCCGCGCGGCCTCGCACGGCGCGAACTGGGCGGTGTCCACAGGGTTCGGCATCCACCGCAATTGCTCCGCCCGCAGGCCCGCCGCAACCGCTTCCTCCGCCATGCCCGGGTTAAGGATCATCACCTGCGGTACCCACTTGCGCAGCCAGCGCAGTTCGAGGCGGCCCAGAAACGAGTTGCGCATGGCAGTGATCAGGCTGCTTCCGGAGACTTTCATCACCATGGGCTTGCCGAGCAGGCGCGCCATCGGGAGCCCCGTGGCCAAGTGCAGCCCCTGCATGAGGAAATACACCAATTGGTACTCGCGCCGCTCCTTCCAGAGCGTCCGCGCCACACCCAGCGCGAAGGAGCGGTCCAGTTGCGGCGGCACACGCCCGCGGCCGAATACGCGCACCGGCACGCCGCCCGGGTCGGTGAATTCATCGGTATTGGGCATCTCGGGCAGCGCCGCGCACAATACCTTCACGCGGTAGCCGCGCCGCACGAGTTCGCCGCACACCCGCTGCGCTTCCATCTCCGATCCGCCCAGCACCGGCGGGTAGGAGAAGCTGACCAATAGCAGGGAGATGGGCGGTGCGCTCATGAATGGCGGCGGTTCTCAAATTGTATCAGGCGGCATACTTCCCGCACTGGCGTACACTACGGGCAGAGCCCATGCCCGCCACGCCGGAATACACCGTCCGCGACCAGGACCGCATGAAGCGCGCCCGCCGCTATTTCGAGTGGCAATACCGACTGGCGCGGGAGCGGTTGGGCGCGCGCGTGCTCGAAATCGGCTGCGGCCTGGGCAACTTCACCGAACACCTGCTGGACCGCGAGCTGGTGGTCTCGCTCGATGCCGAGCCCGCCTGCATCGCCGCCCACCGCGCCCGTTTCGCCGGCCGCAACAACCTGCTGAGCCTCTGCCTGGACGCCGCGTCGCCCGAGGTGCTCGCACTCCGCGAACACCGCCCGGACTCGGTGGCCTGCCTGAATGTCCTCGAACACATTCGCGACGACGCCGGGGCGCTGGCCAATTTCGCCGCCGTCCTGCCCGCCGGCGGTCGGGTGGTGCTGCTGGTCCCGGCCTTCGAATCGCTCTACGGACCCATCGACGAGCGCCTGGGCCACTACCGCCGCTACGGCAAGCGGTCGCTCGCGGCGCTGGCCGCCCGCGCCGGGCTACACGTCGAGGTGCTGCGCCATATGAATTCGGCCGGTTTCTTCGGCTGGTGGTTCAACGCCCACGTGGCCCGGCGCACCGCGCAATCCGCGGCGCAGATCGCGATTTTCGACGCCGCGGTGGTGCCGATGCTCTCGCGAATCGAGCGCTGGATGGAGCCGCCCGTGGGCCAGTCCATTTTCGCCGTGCTGCGAAAATAAGCCTCGCCGGGGAAGTCCGCGGTAACCGATAGGCTCCAATGGCGGCCTGGCGCTCGGCTCGGGCGGGAGTCTCCGAGATCCCCGCCCCATCGTCTTGCCAGCAAGACACCTATCGCTTTTGGCGGAACCTGCCGATAGGTAGCCTATGGAAGGGACCGGAGCGTGGTCGTATGAAACGAAATAGCCTCTCTCTGCGCGGCAGGTTCGTTGTTTGGACATCCATGGTCATCGTGACGTCCACTCTCGGGCTGACGGGGACAATCTATTGGGTTTGCTCTCGCGCACTTACGGCGCAAGCCGATGAAGGGCTCGACCGCATTGCCAATAGTACAGCGCAGGCGTTGGACCTGTGGATCAGCAGTCGCGAACGGGATGCGGTGAATCTGAGCGAACTCAGCCCATTGGTGGCGGCGTGCGCGGAACACGAACTTGCCGAGGCGCAGCAGACACTGACTGCGATTCAACGGCGGTCGCCGTTTTACGAGAACGTGTTTCTGGCTGACGTAAATGGCAAGCTCTTTCTTGACTCGGTCGGTGGCAAGTCGGTGGGCGTGGATCTGATGACGTTGGATGGCTACCGTCCGAACGTCGAGCACGGCCAGCGGGGCGAGGTCTGGGTGTCGGAGGTCATGAAATCGCCCGCGTCGGGAAGGCCGGTGGCACTCCTCACTGCGCCGATCCGCGCCGGAAGCCGGCAGGTGGGATTACTGGGGACGCCCATTGAGTTGTCCGATTTCTCGAACACCTTCGTCAAAGATCACCGCATCGGCGAGAACGGTTACCTGTACATTTTCGATGGCTCAGGAACGGTCATGGCGCATCCCGACCCCACAAAAATCATGACCCTCAATATCGCCAAAACGGACTTTGGCGCGAAAATGCTGGGGCGGAATTCTGGATCCCTGCAGTACGAATTTGAGGGAACGAGCAAGACTGCCCATTTCCAGCGCTCACAAAAGAAAGCGTGGACGGTTGTCGCCGTGGCGTCAACCAAGGAACTCCTCGCGGGAGTGCGGACGGTTCAGGTCTACTTGGTGCTATTTGGGCTCCTCATGCTCGGTGGTACGGTGGGCGCGGTATTGGCGATTGCGGGGAGAGTCTCGAATTTGATCAATGGAGTCGCATCCGCACTGGGCGGCACAGCCGGACAGTTCGTGGCGGCTGCCGCCCAAATTGCCCAGACTTCTCAATCCGTTGCGCAAGGCGCTTCGGAGCAGGCCGCCTCGATCCAGGAGACTTCATCGGCGGCCGAAGAGGTCTCGGCGGTGACGCGAGAGAACAAGGAAAGGACGGCGGCCCTTTCCGGAGCGATGAAAGACGCCGGTGCCAGCTTCCAGGTGATGGATGGCTGCATGGACCAACTGGTCCGATGGATGACGAATTTCAAGCACTCCAGTGAGAAGGTTTCGAAAATCATAAAGACGATCGACGAGATTGCCTTTCAGACGAATATTCTCGCTCTGAACGCCGCCGTGGAAGCGGCACGGGCTGGCGAAGCCGGTATGGGGTTCGCAGTGGTGGCGGACGAGGTTCGCAATCTCGCGCGCCGAAGCGCGGAGGCTGCCAGAGACACCTCTACTCTGATTCAGGAATCGATTGACGAAACCGCCAAAGGCCAGAGCACGGTGGATCAGTGCGCGAAAGCGATGGTCACCAATTCTCAGATTGCCAAGCGCGTCATGCAACTGGCTGGAGAGCTGGATGGAGCGACAGCCGAGCAGGTCCGCGGCATCGAACTCATCTCACAAGCCGTGTCGCGGATTCAGCACACTACGCAGGAGACGGCCGCCAGCGCGGAAGAGAGTGCGTCCGCCAGCCAGGAGCTAAATGCTCAATCGGCGTCCGTGCGCGAGATTGTGACCCAGCTTCACGAATTGGTCCATGGGCAGTCTCAGAGGATCGCGGCATTGGGAGAACGGACTAATTAATAAAAGGAGAGAGAAACCGCCCTCAAATAGTACTACATCTGCGTACACCAACTCAGGAGGCGACGATGGACCATCCCAACAGAACCCGGGTAGTGACGTTTCGGTTATCGGAAGACGAGTACCTGACGCTTCGGAGCGCGTGCGGCATCGAGCAGGATTCGATTTCCGCCGTGGCCCGGCGCACCGTCCTCGAATGGGCGCAGGCGGTGTCGGATCAACCCAAGGTCCAGCGGCGTCTGACCGAGATGGACGAGAAACTGGACACCCTTCTCGGGCTGATCTACCGGGATCAACACCTCAGCGCCAAGGTGTCGTGAGGGGATAATCTCGGGGGAGCGCTTGTATCGGGACGGATTAGCACGGAGTCGCGAAAGAAATGCATCTTCACGTACTTTTGCGAAGAGGACAAGGTTGCACACCGCATGTTAGGACATCGCTCACGCCAGGGGATGAAAGCCGGCCCCCAGTCCAAAAACGGGAGCGATGAAGTGGCCACTTATTTCGCGCACACCACACGCGCCGACAGCACTGTGCCTTGATCCGAATTACACGCGAACGAGCCGTGTGGCGAGGCCGCGCCTACTCTTTGAAACCGTAGATCAGAACGTCGAGCCCGTCGTTCCCGGTGCCAGGCGCTGCGTCCGCAAAGATGGTTAGGTTCGTGCAGGGCACTTCGTAGACGTTCGTGAGCTGCGCGTGCGGCGTAAGGTGGAGGGTGTCAAGTTGAGCGACGAGTTCATTCCCCTCCGTGATCGTGAGCCGGATGCTAATGCCGGTGCCCGAACCCACGCGCTCATCGGCCACCACGCGGATCCGCTCGAAGGCGGATACATCCACTACGCCGAGTTGTTTGGATTGGCCAGCCGGAATCGATACTCCTCCAACCGGTGTCCGAAACGCCAAGACAGTCTTGGCGGCTGCTAATGCTGGTCCCATGTTACCTCCTTGCTGATAATCGGGTCTCAGCACCTGAATGCTACAACTGCGGGGTTCCCGTGTCAATAAGTTCGCCGAGTAATTGTGGAGCTACTTGTTCGTAAGATAACGTTGTTTCATCGTCAATTTCCTTACGCTTGATTAGCTCCCGAGAACGTTCAGATCCGAAGTGAGCACCTATAAGCCAAGGTGGGACAAACACCGGGCGTTCACGGCAGTGCTTTCCATTCGGCTGCCCGCGTTATACTCGCTCCTGAATGTTCCCCCAACCCACCACCGATAAAGCCGCCATCCGCCGCATCCTGAACCGCGACCGGGACTGGTCCCTTTACGCCCTCGCCGATCTCGACGCCGGACTGTTCGAACACTGCGACTGGCTGGTGCTCGGGGATGCGCTTGCCCTGGTTTTCCGCGCCATCGCCATCCGCCCCATCTTCGTGCTGGGCGATGCCGCCGCGACGCGCGCGCTCCTGGCCGCGCTCCCGTGCGAATCCGGCTACCTCAACCTCAAGCCCGAGCAACTGGAAGCCGGCCACGGCATTTTCGAGTTCCGCGAGTGCCACGAGGTACGCCGCATGATCCTCGACGATTTTCGTCCCCGCCCCGGTGCCACCGAACCGCTAACCACCGCCGACCTGCCGGAGATTGAGCGCCTGTACGCTTCCGGCGATGGCGGGGGCATCGCCTTCGCGCCGTTTCAACTCGAAACCGGCCTGTTCCGTGGTATCCGCCGCGCTGGAGAACTGGTGGCCGTGGGCGGCGTGCAGGTGGTGTCGCGCCAGGAGAGCGTGGCTGCTGTCGGCAATATCTTCACCCACCTGGCCTGCCGCGGCCAGGGCTTGGCTCAAACCGTGACCTCCGCAGTGGCGTCGGCCCTTCGCGAGGCCGGCATCGCGAGCATCGGCCTCAACGTGGTCAGCACCAATCCCGCCGCCGTCGGCGCTTACGAGCGCATCGGCTTCGCTACCCGCCTCCGCTATTTCGAGGGGCCTGCCGTTCGCACGGCTTGAAATCCGTACATGCCCCACCACATCTTGTATCCACCCGTACATCACCCCGTCATAATGGGGTGGCAGTGCTTTACTTTTTCCTGGATCGCGTTTAGTATGGTTACAAGTCCCCCGAGCAAGGCGAGGTTAAAGTTTTGCTGAAACTAAAACGCGTCGAGCTGCAAGGTTTTAAGTCGTTTTGCGAGCGCACCGACCTCCGGTTCAACGGCGATGGCATAACCGCCATTGTCGGACCGAACGGCTGCGGCAAATCGAACATCAGCGATGCTATCAGTTGGGTTCTCGGCGAACAATCGGCGAAGAGCCTGCGCGGCACCCGAATGGAAGACGTGATTTTCGCCGGCACCCGCGAGCGCAAGCCGCTGGGCATGGCCTACGTCACCATGACCCTGGTGGATCCCGAAGCCCATCACGCCGCCGGCCCGGTCCCCGTCCCCGAGCCCGGTGAGGCCCCTCCCGAGCAGCCTCACCGCCCGGCCGAAATCACCATCACCCGCCGCCTCTACCGGTCCGGCGAAAGCGAATACCTCATCGATGGCCGCTTGGCCCGCCTGCGCGACATCCAGGACATCTTCATGGGCACGGGCCTCGGCCCGGAGAGTTACGCCATTATCGAGCAGGGCCGCATCGGCCAGATCCTCAGCTCCAAGCCTCAGGACCGCCGCAACGTCATCGAGGAAGCCGCCGGCATCACTAAGTTCAAGACCCGCAAGCGCCTCGCCGAAGCCAAGCTGGAAGGCGCCAAGCAAAATCTGGCCCGCGTCTACGACATCCTGGAAGAGGTCACGCGCCAAGCCAACTCCCTCAAGCGCCAGGCATCCAAGGCCCGCCGCTACGCCGAGCTCAAGACCGAGTTCGAAGCCCAACTCCGCATCGAGCTCTCCGGCAAGTTCCGGCTCCTCGAGCGCGACGCCGCCAAGACCGCCATCGACCTGAACCTCGCCGCCGCCGAGCTGAAGTCCCTGGGCGAAGAGGTGGCCGTACGCGAGACCGCTCACGAAACCCTCCAGGCCGCCTGCTACGAGCTGGACCGCCAGCTCACCGAAGCGCGCGCCGAACTGGCGGGCAAGAACGTGGATGCCGAACGCACCCGCGGACGCCTGGAATCGCAGGTGCGCGAGAGCGGCGCCATCGAGCAGCGCATCGCCCAGAACGAAAAGGAGTCGCAGGAACTCGGCGTCCGCCTGGAAGCGCTCGACCAGGAAATCGAAGCTTACCGCAAGACCGTCTCCGATCTTGAAGCCCAGATCGCCCAGGCCCGCGAACTAATGCGCGAGATCAACCTGCAGCGCGAAGGCCTGCAGGCCAAGGTGCGCGAGCGCGAAACCGCCATCGAGGGCGGCCGCCAGGTGATCCTCCGCCTGCTCGGCGAAGCCTCCACGCTCAAGAACCAGCTCGCCCAGATCGACGAGTATCTGGCCGGCATCGACCGCGAAACCGCCCGCGCCACGCGCGAGGAGGAAACCGCCGCCGCCGAAATCGAGCGCCTGGAAACCGCCCGCAAGCAGCTCTCCGAGACCATGGCCCAGCGCCAACTCGAGCTCGACACCGTCACTGGCGAGCGCCGCCGCACCGAAGAAGAACTCTCCGGTCGCCGCCGTGAGGTGGTCGAGTTGCGGCGCCAGATCGATGCGCTCAAGACCGAAGTCTCTCACATGCGCGCGCGCAAGGAATCGCTCGAACAAGTCCTTGCCCACCGCACCTATACGACGGATTCCGTAAAGCGATTGTTTGCCTGCCTGGAATCGGGCAAGGCGGCGGACGTGAAGCCTCTCGGCGTGCTCGCCGACTACGTAGAGGTGGATCCGCAGTTCGAAAAGCCCACCGAAGAGTTCCTTCACGAAGAACTTGAATATGTGGTGGTAAAGACCTGGCAACAAGCCGAAAGCGGGCTGGATTTTATCCGCGCCGAACTTGACGGCCGCGCCACCTTCCTGGTGCACCCGGAGCCCAACGGCCACGGCAAGCACACCCTGCCCGAACCAGCCATCGGCCCCGAAACCGGCATCTCCGCGCGCCTCAGCGAATCTCTCCGCCTCACCAACGGATTCAAGGATCGCGCCACCGACCTGTTGCCGCGCCTCTCTCTCTGCTTCCTCGCAGAGGACCGGCAGGCGGCCCAACGTCTCTCTATCTCCTATCCGCATCTTTACTTTCTGCTGCCCGATGGCGTCTGCTACCACGGTCACACGGTGACTGGTGGCAAGAAGTCGGGCGCCGGTCCGCTGGCCATGAAGCGCGAAGCGCGCGAGTTGGCGGCCACCCTCCAGGCGCGCCAGAGCCGGCTTGAAGAACACGTGGCGCGCCTGGAGTTACTGCAACAGGAAACCGTCGCCCTGGAAGCCGAGTTGGAACGCCTGCGCGTGCTTCAGGTATCGCGCGAGAAAGACCGCGTGGCCCTGGAACACGACATGCGCAAGCTGGGCGACGATCTGGCCCGCACCAACTCCCGGCTCAGTGTGGCCCGTCTGGAACTGGAGCGCCTGCGCCGCGACGCCGGCAAATCGGCCGAGCAGCGGGAGCGCAACCAGGTCGCCGTGGAAGAGAAGGAGCGCCTGCGCGCCGAGCGCGAAGCCACGCTCGAAGCGGCGCGCCAGGATCTGGAAAAGCTGGAAGCCCAGTTCGTTACCATCGGCGAAGAGCACGCCGCCACCCGCGCCTCGCTCGCCGGACTCGATGAGCGCCACCGCGGCGAACGCACAGCCATGGCCCGCCTGGACGGCCAGTTCCGCGACGTCACCAACCGCCGCAACGCCATCGCTCCGGAAATCGAACGGCTGGGCGAACAGCGCTCCCGCCTTCTGGCCGACAACATCGAGCTCGACCAACTGGCAGCGCAACTCGCCGAGGCCATCACCGCGCTCGAAGCCCGCGTTAACGATCTGGCGGCTCAGGATGCCGCCAGCCGCGAGGCCCTCCGCTCGGGTGAAGAAGAGCTCAAGGTTCTGCGCGCCAATGTGCAGGAATACTTGGAGAAGCGCTCCCAGATCGAAGTCGATCTGGTGCGCAAACAGGCGGAGCTGAAGTTCCTCGACGAGACCAGCCGCAAGGAACTCGGTGCACCGGTCGAAGAGCTGGCTCCCGCCGACGCGCCCATCCCCGACGCCGACGCCATCGCCGAATCCGAGAAGTCCGCCGCCGAGGTGCGCAACCGCATCGAATCCCTCGGCCCCGTCAACGCCGCCGCTATGGAGGAATTCCAGGAGGCCCAGCAGCGCCACGACTTCCTCACCGCCCAGCGCCAGGACCTGATCGATTCCATTCGCGACACCGAGAAGGCCATCCAGGAAATCGACCAAGTTTCGCGCCAGAAGTTCGGCGAGGCCTTCGAAGCCATCAATAACAACTTCCGCACCATTTTCCAGACGCTGTTCGGCGGCGGCACGGGCGAAATGCGCCTCACCGATCAGGACAACCTGGCCGAATCGGGCATCGATATCATCTGCTCGCCCCCCGGCAAGCGGCTACAGAACGTGCTGCTGCTTTCGGGCGGCGAGAAAGCGCTCTCCGCCGTGGCCCTGCTGATGGCCATCTTCCAATTCGCTCCCAGCCCGTTCTGCATCATGGACGAGGTGGACGCTCCGCTCGATGAGAGCAACATCGGCCGCCTCACCAGGCTGCTCACGGAGATGTCCCGCGGCACGCAGTTCGTGGTGATCACGCACTCCAAGCGCACCATGGAAGCCGCCCAGGCGCTATACGGGGTCACCATGGCCGAACCGGGCGTATCGCGGCTGGTATCCGTGAAGTTCCACGGAGAGGCGGCGGCGCCAGCGGCGTAGCCAGAAGGCTGCGGCACGGCGACTCGGCCAACGGACCGGGGTAGCAACGCGAAAAGCGGCTGCCGGTGATAATCAGCTCAGCACTTGGCAATTCGCCGCTTTTGGGCGAGAACATCCACTGTTCCATGGTCCCCCAAAACGCCGGCCGACGGCTAGAAGCCAGAATCCGGCCCGATGAGCCTACCCAGTTTCCGGTTTTCGATCTTCCCCTTGTACCTGCTGGAGTTGCTGGTTCGAACGGGCCTACGGGCCCAAAGTGGACTCGAACTCCTCGCCGGACAGCATCCCTGCAAGGAACCGAACGTCGGACTCATTGAAGATTTCGTTGCTCCAAGTCCGTTAGAAAACCTCGCGATCCGCGACTATCTTGAGTATGGGAGGAACGGAATCCATTCCCGCCGGACAAACGAATCGGGATGAGCTGTACCGGTCCGTAGCGGCTCAGTTCGGGCCCGCACTCGAGAGGCTTGCGAGAGCCTACGAAGCTGGCCCGGAGAAGCGCCGCGACCTGGGCCAGGAGATTCATCTTCAATTGTGGCGGAGCTCTCAGCGGTACGATACCCGCTGTTCCGTGCGGACCTGGACCTACCGCGTTGCCCACCATGTCGCGGCGTCCCACATTATTCGTGAGCGCCGGGTCTTTTCAAATCTTCTGAGTCTGAAAGAGATCGAAGCGCTCCCAGACGGAACTGGGACTTCGTCCACCGCCGACCGCCGCTTGAATCTGGACCGGCTATCGGTCCTGATTCAGCGGCTCAAACCACTTGATCGCCAAGTCATCGTCTCCTATCTGGAAGGGATGGACGCCGCATCGATTGGCGAGATCACAGGCCTGTCGCTGGCGGGTGTTGCCATGAGGATTCATCGAATCAAGAACTTGCTGGCGAAGCGATTCCACGAAGAGCACCAGGGAGGGAACGATGCGGGATGATTTGCCCGGTGACGGCCCAAAGAACGTCTGGCTGAACCAGCCGACGGAAAAACCAACAATGACACTGATACCGATTCAACAGCGGTTGCGAGATCTTCGCGCAAGGACCCGCAGGAAACTGCTGGTGACTATGGCGGGGCCGCTCGCTGCCGGCCTTTTCTACGCTTTCGGCATGAAAGAGTTCGCGTCTCTGCGACAATTGCCGCAACCGGTGTTCGCATTCGCGCTCGCCTGGAGCCTTGCCGGACTGTTTTTCCTGAATCGCAGAATGAGGTCTGCGGTGATGCCGGCAGATGCGGGTCTGAGCACCGGCCTGGAGTTCTGCCGGAGGGAAATCGAACGGCAGCGTGACCTCCTGCGCCGGGTTTTGCTGTGGTCGTTTGGAAACGTGCTGCTGGCCGTCGGCACCTTCATTCTGGCGCTAGCGCTGGTTGGGACGAGAGATCGGGGGATATTCCCGAACGGACTTCCCTTCCTGATTCTTGTCGTCGTCTGGTTAGTCAGCTACTTCATCGTCAGGCTGCGGGAGCAACGCAGCGATTCCGCAACCGGCCTCAATGGTTGTTGAACAGGGGGACGGGGGCACGGGTTTCGGGGTGTTGCGTCCGTGAAGCGGTTGTCGAGGAGAATCGCAATGGAGTTTTGGGCGCGGGAAGGGCGGCGAGGGAGGGTCGTGGCGATTTGGTGGCGCACTCCGTCAGCGATGGCTGAGATGGAGCTTGGTGAGTTTCCGGACGGGTGGATCGGAACTTCGGGCGGCGGATTCAGGGCGAGATAGTCGGGTTGATGCCGGCATAGATCTCCGCCGACATGGACATGCGCCAGAAGACCTGGGTCCTGCCCCGGCGGATCGCGGGCTTGAGATTCAGCATGAAGAATGCGTGAAAGATATTGCAGGCAAGGAAGGCGATCAGCAGGAAGCACTCGATGGCATTCGGGTCATGCTTGTAGATATGGTCGGCATGCCAGCCGTGGACCAGTTCATTGAACCCATGGTTCTCGATGTCCCATCGCTGGTGACCGAAAGCGACGGCCCGCCCGGTAGAGACGGGCTGGAGAGGAAGGGTGGTCGCCCAGACCCAGTCGCTGGTTTTCAGTTCGTCTTTGCCGTCGAGTTGTCGTTTTACCGAATGCGTTTCGAGCGAGCGGATGACTCGCACCGGAGTCTGGACCTGCGGCCACGTCAGCAGATCCGGAAAGTCCCACCACAGGCACGGGCGGTTGCGGAAGACGCCTGCCTTCGGAGCGACGGTGGCGAACAGCGCGGCGGCATCCTGATACAGGTTGCGCCGGTCGTCCTTGAGCACCGTCAGAGCATGTTTGCCGTGAGTCAGAAGGAAATTGAAAAACGGTGCGGTGGCATAGAGCGCATCGGCCAGCACCAGATCGAACGCGCGCGGATAAGAACCGATCACCCGCTCCAGTAAGCGTAGCGCGGTGGCCACCTCATCTTCCCCGGCCCGCTGCGGTTCATGATCCAGCAGCATGCGTATGGGTTCGCAGCTTGGCCGCGCGGCGGGAAGCAGCATGAGCGTGACCTGCCGGTGGTAGAACTGCGTACGATCCGCCTTTCCGTCCTTTCCGTGAATGGTTCGTTCGAGGCAGCCCGCACAGTGCTGCAGGTAGCTGGTGTGGCTCTCATGGCCATCGAGCGCGGCAACGCCGATCCCGCCATGGTCCGGCAACGCCTTGTTTCGTTTCAACCGGTCATAGATATGATGAATCCCGCACCGCAGTCCCTCGGCATCCATAAGAGCGTTCACACGCCCGACCGTGTCGGCGCTGCATAGGGGCCGTTCCAGCCAGTGGCGAAAGAAACTGGAGCGGGCGGTGAGTTCCAGGGCGTTGAGGCTACCCATTCGAGCCCAGAACAAAACTGCGACGGACTTGACGATGACAGCAGTAGGGATACGCGGCTGCCGACGCCGGTCGCGGACGTCGGCGACGACAGTCCCGGAGAACAGGAAGACCTTCTCGGCATAAGCGATCAGGCGGCGGAGAATGGTCAGCGCTTCCTTGCCTGGAAGCGCTTCCACTCCAACGCGGAAACCTCGTCAAGGAGACGCCGAATCTCCAGGTACACGCCGACCGCCTGCCGGACCGGGCCCTGCCACGCCTTCGGTACACAGATCTGGCGTGCCTTGCCGGCATGGCTTTGCACCAGATACAACGACTGGTGCCCCTCGCCCTGGGCGCAATGGCAAGTGGGCTTGCCGCACTTGCCAACACGCTCGGAGAGCGAACCGTGCAGGAACCGCTCGCCGGAGGTGAGTTGAGCCAGGCGTGAGCGGAGGCTGCGCTCGGCAGCGGAGAGTTCGGCACGACTGATGTGGCTGTCCATTGCTTGTATGTCTACTATACAAGAAACGCTCCAAAACACAAGACCAAAAACGCAATGCGAATATGCGTTGGATCTCTCCCCCGACCCATACGGAACGAAACAACAATCAAATCAGACGTTTTGGCGACCGAAGATATTCGGTTGCGGAATCGCTGGGAGCAACGGGCGCTCCAGCTTGAGCTTGACGAACTGAGCGAAGTAGAAAGGGAGAACCGACGATCATGACGGGACTCAAACGGTTCACTCTGGCCGGTGGCGCAGCGACCAAAATCGTTCTTCCGGCGGATGCCGAACTGATTACCGCGTTCGATCCCATTTGCCTCAATGCGCTAAGCGGAGAGCGGGAACTCGCTAAGTTCGAGCATGATGTCTGATGGGCTACCGAGGGCTACGAGGTGGAGTGGTGGGTGGACGGCGAGAGGCCCATCTGCCCCCGGGTCCGCTCCGGGGAAGCCGGGAGTTGCTCCCCTGACGCATCTTTCCCCTGAAATGGTCCGTTTTCGTTTGGTAGGAGGCCAAGTGAGCGAGCAGCCGGCGACTTGCGGAAACGGATTCGGGCGGCTCACACCGGAGCCTGCGCATTGGGGCGCCCGCCCGGCGGTTGAAAGGGTTTCAAGTTAACCCGACTTTCGCACTTCGAGGCCCGAGCGGCGCCTAAGTCCCGAAGAATCAGTAGAGGCTATGGATAGGTCTTCACCACAAATCAGGGCTACCTACCAGCGGCTGCGGCAGCTCCGAGGGCAGGGTCTGTGGTTATGCGAGGGGGTGGTTGCGCGGGCAAGGCGAGCTTGAGTTTGTCGAGGACGAGGCGGGCTTCGGCCTCCGGTTGCGTGTAGCGCGGAAGAATCAACCAGCGTCCATCGATGGTCGGGATATGGACGTCGATCATTTGTATCGTCGCCAGCGCCTCCAGTACGGCTGCGGGCGTCAGCCCCGGCGCGTGCAGCATCAGCCGGTTCTTCAACGTCACCTGAAGACAGTAGGCCAGGAAGGCGACCAGGATGTGCGCGTCGGCGCGGTGCTCCAGTTGATGACGGATCGGCCGGAGCCCGAGTTCACTCTTCAAGCTTCGGAAGACCGACTCGATCTGAGTCAGTTGGATGTAGCGTGACCACAACACACTGGGATCGCCACCGGTGAGGTTGGAGCGAAGTAGATAGTGGCCGTCGCGCAGTTCCGCCTCTTTGAGCTTGGCCTTATCCACGCGGAATTGGAACGATTCGCGCGTCACCGCTTGACGGGCATCCGGCAGTTGGATCTTCACAAAGCCGAAGGCGCGGCCCGCCTCGGTCTTGGCGGCACCGATGCGTAACAGCAACTGATCGCGCGCCGGCAGACTGTGACGCATGGCGCGGAGCTTGCGCAGCAACCGCACCAGCCGCTTCCGTCGCATGGCTATCTCCTTGGCCTGGCGGCCGGCGCTCTTGGCCAGTACGTAGAGTTCTCCGTCCTGTTCAAACAACTTCACCTCGACCGAGTCGCGGACCTTCTGCCAGGGCAGGTCGAGCCACTTCTTCTCGTGCTGTTTGATCTTGCTCTTCGGCGTCCCCACCAGATAGAGGACCTGGCGCGCCGGGTCGCGCATCTCGGCCAACACCGCTTCGGTCGGAATGCCCCGATCCATGACCCACATCCGCTTCGCCTTCCCGTAGGTCTTCTCGATTTTGTCGAGGAACCCTCGTAGCGTGGTGCAATCCGTGGTGTTCCCGTTCATCACTTCGTAGGCCAGCGGGAAGCCATCGGTGGTGACCACCAGGGCCACCACGACCTGCAAGCAATCCGGCCGGCCATCGCGACTGTAGCCGCGCTTGGCCTTGGGATTCTCTTCCATGGCGCCTTCGAAGTAAGTGCTTGTCAGATCGTAGAGCAGCACCTCGAAGTCGGCTTGAAACAGGTCGGCCCACTTCCCTCGCAACCACACAAACAGTTCCTGCTTGTGCTCCAGTACCCGGTCCAGGCAACGGTACAACCGGTCCTTTTCCGCAGCCGCATAATCGACGTTCAACAACTCGTCCATGGCGGTGGAAAGAAACCACTGCCGGTGCACACGGAACTCACTGGCCGGATCGATGAGGTGGTTGACCACCAACAACTCCAGCACCTTCTTCCAACTTACGGCCTCGCGGCCGTCCGGCAAGCGTCGCTGCCAGAACTCGTCCAGCCCCAGTTGGCGCCAGATCTCGCAGGCCAGCCAGCAGGCGCCGAACATGCGCGGCCGCCGCAGTTCCAGCCCGCTCAGCCTCACTTGCAGACTGTCGACGCAATCTTCTGGAATTTCGCGATCCTCGGGGAACAGGCTGAGGGTGCGTGAGCGGTGCTGCTGCTCGTCGAACACGTCCAGGGTCTTGCGCCAGGCGTCTTCCTGTTTGTCGTTGACTTCACCCAGGTACAGGACCGTGCGTTGCGCCGTCTTGCCGGAGGATAGCCGTCGGTTCTCCACCACGCTGAAGTAGCGGTGGTCCTTGCCGTCCTTCTTGCGGTTCGTGCGGCGCAAAAACATCGAAGCCGCAGAATGCCAGAAAAGCCGTCGGATTGGAAGAGGGAAGGTCTTCACCACACCGATTTTCAGATTCTCGGATTGTAGGCAAAAGACTTAAGCCATGCTAACAGGGAAAATGGGCTCTGAAGTGCGAAAGTCGGGCTAAACCGGCGTCTTGTCCCAGCGCCGGTGCCCAGGTCCACTCGGAGACCCTCTCGCGACCCTGACCAGGACCGACCCCGGATTCCCTCCATTCCCCCTGAAGCCCCGCGCGCTCCCCGCGCATCTTAACACTTGAGAAGATGCGCGAATTCATCCAACTCACGAAGCCCCGCATCACCTGGCTGATCCTCATGAGCACGGGGATCGGCTATTTTTTCGGGCTGCACGGGGGCTGGCGCTGGATGACGCTGCTGCACACCATGCTGGGCACCGGCCTGCTGGCTTCCGGAACGGCCACGCTGAACCAATGGTACGAGCGCGAGGCGGACCGGCTGATGCGGCGCACGGCGGGGCGTCCGCTGCCCCAGGGCAAGATGACGCCCGCCCATGCGCTGGCGTTCGGAGCGGCGCTTTCGGTGGCGGGGTTCCTGGACCTGTGGGTGGGCGTCAACCTGCTGGCCGCGGGCATCGGGGCGTTCACGCTGGCCAGTTACCTGTTCTTCTACACGCCTTTGAAGCAGCGCACCTGGTGGAGCACCACCGTGGGCGCGGTGCCGGGGGCCATGCCGCCGGTCATCGGCTACGCGGCTGCGGCGGGCGCGCTGCGGGCGGAGGCGTGGGTGCTGTTCGCCATCCTCTTTCTGTGGCAGTTTCCGCATTTCTATTCCATTGCGTGGATGTACAAAGACGACTATGCGCGCGCCGGCATCCGCATGCTGCCGGTGGTGGAGCCCGATTGCCGCTCCACGGCGCGCCAGATCGTGCTCTTCGGAATCGCGCTCATCCCCGCAAGTCTCGTCCCCGGCATGTTGGGAATGTCGGGCCGTGTGTACCTGGCGGGCGCGCTGCTGCTGGGGCTGTGGTTCCTGTACTCGGGCGTGCGGGTGGCCATGGACCGCACCGCGGTGCGGGCGCGCGCGGTGCTGCTGACGTCGGTGGTGTACCTTCCGCTGATCTACGGCCTTATGCTACTGGATAGGCCCAGCCTGTGATTCGAGTCGAAAACCTCACCCACAAGTACGGCGGACGCACGGCGCTCAACGGCGTGAGCTTCACCGTGAGCCAGGGCGAGATCTTCGGCCTGTTGGGGCCGAATGGCGGGGGGAAGTCGACACTGTTCCGCATCCTCTCCACCATGATGACGCCGACGGGCGGACGGGCCACGGTGGCGGGGCTCGACGTGGAGCGCGACGCGGCCATGGTGCGCCACCGGGTGGGCGTAGTGTTTCAGTCGCAGAGCCTGGACCGGGCGCTTACGGTGGAAGAGAACCTGCGCGCGCAGGGGCATATGCACGGGCTCTCCGGCGCGGAATTGGGCGGGCGCATGGAGCGCGCCATGGAACGACTGGGGCTGGCGGACCGCCGCAAGGATCTGGTGGAGAAGCTCTCGGGCGGGCTGCGGCGGCGCGTGGAAATCGCCAAGGCGCTGCTGCACAAGCCGCAGGTGCTGCTGATGGACGAGGCATCGACGGGCCTTGACCCGGCGGCGCGGCGCGACCTTTCGCGCCACGTCGAGATGCTGCGCGAAACCGAAGGCGTGACCATCCTTCTAACCACCCACATTCTCGAAGAGGCCGCGCGCTGCGACCGCCTGGCGCTGCTGCATGAGGGCAACATCGTGGCGCTGGGGACGCCGGCGGAACTGACGGCGCGCATCGGCGGCGACGTGGTGGTGCTGGAAGCGGCCAATGCGGCGGCGCTGGCCGAGGGAGTGGCGCGGCGCTTCGACGTGCGGCCCACGGTGGCGGATGGGCACGTGCGGGTCGAGATCCCCAACGGGCACCGCTTCATTACCGAGGTGGTGGAGGCGTTTCCAGGGGCGATTGGGTCGGTGGGGCTGCACAAGCCGACGCTCGAAGACGTGTTCGTGCGGGAAACGGGGGCGTCCATTGCGTAGCTTTTTCCTGCCCGCCGCGACGCTGTGGCAGCGCGAGTTGGTGCGCTTCTGGCGGCAGAAGAGCCGCGTGCTGGGAGTGGTGGCGTCGCCGCTGGTCTTCTGGCTGATTATGGGGTACGGGTCGGGCGATCTGGCGCGGTATTACTCGGGCGCGCTGGTGTTGACGGTGATGTTCTCGGCGATCTTTTCGACCATTTCCATCATCGAGGACCGCCGCGAAGGGTTTCTGCTCTCCATGCTGGTATCGCCGGCGCCACGCACCAGCCTGGTGTTGGGTAAGATAATGGGCGCGGCCACACTTGCATGGATACAAGGATTGATCTTCCTGGCTTTCGCCCCGTTGGCGGGCGTGGGCATCGCGCCGGCCGGACTGTTGCCGGTGATCGGCGCGGTGTTCCTGATTTCGTTCACGCTGACCGGGCTGGGGTTCGCCATCGCCTGGAAGATGACGTCCACCTCGGGCTTCCACGCCATCATGAACCTGCTGCTGGTGCCCATGTGGATGGTGTCGGGGTCGCTGTTCCCGATGGCCACGGCCCACGGGTGGGTGCGAGCCATCATGTGGGTGAACCCGCTGACTTACTCGATTGCGCTGCTGAACCACACGCTGCGCTTGCCGGGCGCGTCGCCGGGCGCGGCGGAGAGCCTGCTGGTAACCGCGGGGTTCGGCGCGGTGATGCTGCTGCTTTCGGGCGCGTTCGCCGCGCAGAAGGCCGCCGCCAGCGCCGCGTGAAGCGTGTTCTCTACTGCTGCCTATACCATCCGCAAGCCTTCCCGCCCATGCGACGTTCTTATGTGGGGCAGGCTGTCAGCCCGCGGCCGATTGTCAATCGGCCTTTCGACGTGCAAAGCTGGGGCCGACTCCTGTATGGAGTGCGGTCTGCAAGCATGCCCTCCGCAGAGCGGCATGGCGTGATCGAATCAATCGAAGTTTCTCGGACCGCCGGGCGGGTTGGCAACCCGCCGCAGGCTGACAGCCTGCCCCACATAAGACCGTCGCGCGGTGCGGAGAGCCGGGGGAATGGTTGTGCAAGGCTCCGGCTCGCGAGGGGTCTTGCGGGCATTTGTGCTCTGCTGCCCCTGCTGCTGCTAATTTCCTGCGGGAAGCCGAAGCCGCTGGAGGTGTTCGGCACGGTGCCGGATTTCCATCTCACCACGCAAACGGGCGCGGCGTTCGATAGCCGCTCGCTGGCGGGGCACGTTTGGGTGGCGGACTTCTTCTTCACCACCTGCGAAGGCCCCTGCCCCATGATGACCCGGCAGATGCGCCGGCTGCAGGATTCCACGGCGCGTGCCATGCGCGGCGTCCGGCTAATCTCCTTCACCGTGGACCCCGTCCACGATACGCCGCCGGTGTTGGCGGCCTACGCGCGGCACTTCCGCTGCGACCCGGCGCGCTGGTGGTTTCTCACCGGCGAGCAGAACAGTCTCAACTCCCTTGGCCTGGCCTTCAAGCTGAATAGCGTGGATGGCAGCCTGATCCACAGCACGCGCTTCGCGCTGGTGGACGGCCGCATGCGCGTGCGGGGATACTACATTTCCACCGAGGACGGCGCCATCCCGCGACTGATGCGCGACGTCCGCGAGTTGGAGCGGGAGCCACAGTGACGCCGGTGCTGCCCACCGTCAACGCCGTTCTCAACGCCACCGCCGCCGTGCTGCTGGTGTGGGGCTACTGGCTGATCCGCCACGGGCGGAGGCAGGCCCATCGCCGGGTGATGATCTCGGCCTTCGTGGTGTCCTGTGCGTTCCTGGTTTGCTACCTTATATACCACGCGCAGGTGGGCTCGAAACCGTTCGGGCACAGCGGCGCAATTCGCGCGGTCTACTTGAGCATCCTGGCGACGCACACCGTGCTGGCGGCGGCGGTACCGGTGCTGGCGATCATTACGCTGCGGCGCGGCCTCGGGCAGCGCTTCGACGCGCACCGGCGCCTGGCCCGCTGGACGCTGCCCATCTGGCTGTACGTCAGCGTGACGGGCGTGGTGGTGTACGCCATGCTGTACCACTTGTAGAGCGAATTCTCCCTGCACTCTTTCGGGGCTGGCTGCGTCATCCCCTGAGAACCCATGACTCGATGGCTTGGGCTTGTTCTAGCCGCCGCATCGCTCGATGCGGCGGTGATTCGCGGTTCGGTAGTGAACTACGATGGCGGCGAAGCGCTTTCTCATGCGGAGGTGACGCTGAAGGCCATAGCCGGCTCCGGCGGCTCGACAAAGACCGCCCACACCGATTCCTTCGGCAACTTCACGTTTTCCCCCGTCTCCGCCGGAGCCTACCTGGTGAGCGCGACGCGGCAGTATGCCGTGGCCGCGCTCTACGGCCAGAAGCGCTGGAACTCGGCGGGCACTCCGGTGACGGTGGAAGCCAACGACACGCTGACGCTGAGCATTCGGCTGCACCGGTTTGGCGCCATCACCGGCCGCGTGGCGGAAGAAAACGATGTCGGGATTCCGGGCCACGAGGTGGTGGCCTACCGCGACGCCAAGCCCCCGCAAGCGGTGGCCCACGCCGCTACCGACGACTATGGCCGCTACCGTCTTTATGGGCTCACACCCGGAACTTACCTGGTTCGCTCGGCGGCCAAGACCGTCGATGGCGTGGGCTACTTGCCGGCATTCGCCCCGAGTGCGCCGGAGGCGGACCAGGGGCGCCGCGTGGAAGTGCAACTGGATCTGGATTCGAGCGGGATCGACGTGCATCCCATGCAAGGCCGGCTATATCAGGTCGCGGGCCAGGTGAGCGGCGGTGCGCCGGCCGAACTGACCCTGGCTGGCGAAGCGGGCAGGCAGACCATTACGGTCTCGGGAGCGTTCCGCTTCGACCCGGTCCCACCTGGGCGGTACGAACTCTACGGAACGGCCCCGGCCGATTCCCCCTCACCAATGGCCGCCGCCCATATTTACTTGCCCGTGGACCGCGACATTTCCGGCCTGGCGGTAGTTTTGCGCTGGGTGCAGCCTACGCGGATCGAGTATTCGCAACCGGCCGGCGGGACGGCCCCCTATACCGGCAACATAGCCTTGCTGGCCAGGCGGGTGGATCTGGCTGGAGCCCGCGACATCGTCAACCTTGGGCCCAGACCCACCTCCGCCGTCCTGGGGCCCGGCCAGTGGGAACTGCTGTTACAGCATTCAGCCGGCTCCCCTGCAACCGGCTCTTCCCCCACTGGCGCGGGTTCCGGCCTCTCAAGCCAGTCCGGCGGTTGGTACCGTTTCATGGCCGGTGACGTGGTGTGGCTCCCCGCACCCAGCGGCTCGGGCTCGCTCGGCGGCATAGTGGTGGGGCCCGACCGCATACCGGTGGTGGGAGCGCCGGTCTATTTGGAGGTCTACGAGCGGAGATCGAAGACCCGCGTGGGGGAACTGCGCACGGTCAACACCAACGCGCGCGGTGCCTACCAATTCACCGGCCTGGCGCCCGGCCAGTACCGCGTGCTGGCGACGTTCGAGTACGTGGCGCCGGACACGGCAACCATGGAACTATGCGGCGCTCAAACGGTGAATGTCGGGCCAAGCGATCCCCAGACGCTGGACCTGGACTTGTTCACGCTGCCTTAAGGTTGCCTCGCCTATGCTCAGATGCCTGGTCTTTGCGTTGACATGCGGCGCGCTCCACGGCGCGGCGATTCGCGGGACGGTGGTGGAGAAGCAATCCGGCCATCCGCTGGCTCGCGCTTTGGTGGTGGTGCAGCCTCTGGCAGGGTCGAACGGGCCGACGGCATCGGTCCGCACCGATCCATACGGCCGCTTCGATTTTCCGGCCCTGCCCGGCGGGTGGTACGTGGTGAAGGCTTCGAAGACCGGGTTTGCGACCGCCGAATTTGGGCAGACCCGCGGGTCTTCGGCGGGAACGCCGGTTGCGCTTTCGGAGTCCACTGAGATAGAAATCAGGTTGGCGCTGCCGCATTTCGGCGCTGTCAGCGGCCGCGTGATCGACCAGAACGAATTCGGCGTGCCCAGTTGCACCGTTTCGGTCTACCGCAATACGCAGCCGCTTGAGCTGGTGGGGCAAGGCGCCACCGACGACCGCGGCGTATACCGCGTTTCCGTCCCCGCGCCGGGCAGTTACCTGACGCGGTCCGGAGCCTTCAGCGATGTTACAGGCGCCTACCTGCCGACCTTCGCGCGCGAGTCGCTCACGGTGGGCGGCGCAAGCGCTACCGAGGCGGTGCTGGACCGCGACATGCTATATGCCGACGTGCGCCCCATCGCCGGCGCGCTGCTCAGGGTGACCGGGTTCGTCTCGCGCCCGCCTGCCAGTCAGACTCAGGCCACGGTCACGCTGGTTTCCGACGTCGGGGTGCAGACTTCGGTCGCCGATGGGCGCTTCGCTTTCGACCGCGTTGCGCCCGGCACGTACGACCTGTTTGCGCAGGGCGCGGACGCGAGATCCGGCAAGACCCTAATGGCATGGCGGTCCATCGAGGTTGCCACGAACCGCACGGATTTCGCGCTCGAACTGGCGCCGGTACCCGGCGTGCAGTTCTCCTTCGTGGACCCGTCCGGCCGGCGCGTGGATCCCACCGGGTTGCCGTTCCTGGTGCGCCGCAAGGAGCTTTCCGGACCGGGCAATGCGGAGTATCTGCGGCTCGATGGGGACGGCCAGGCGCACCTCGATCTGGGACGCTGGGAGGTGGCGCTGGGCCCCAACGCTTTCTGGTACGTGGCTCGGGTTTCGGGCGCTGGGGCGCGTGTGGCGGGCGCGTGGAATGAGATCGCTGTGGCGCCGGGCAGCGCGCCACTCGCCGTGGAGGTGGTGCTTTCGCCGCACCCGGCCACGCTGCGCGGCGTGGTCAGTGGCGGCGGCCAACCGGCTTCCGGCGCGCCGGTGTACCTGGAAGCTATGGACCCCGGTTCGGGCAGGCGTTGGGGCGAGTTGCGCACAACCCGCGCAGGCGTAGACGGAACCTACAGCTTCGCCGGCCTGGCGCCGGGCGTGTACCGGGTGGTGTCCACGTTCGAATTCCAGGCGCCGGATTCGGCGGCCATGAGCCAGGCCGGTGCGCGGGAGGTCAGGGTAGAGGATGGCCGGGAGGCGGTGCAGGATCTGGAGTTGTGGGTGATGCCATGAGGGCGAAGGCCACGATGGTCGGGCCGCCGCCGGGCATCTCATCCAGGAGTTGGGCCTCGATGCCTTTGGGATCGATCTCCACACGGCACTGGGCGATCTGCTCGTCGGTCGCGCCCCGGTAGCATAACTCGCATGCGCCCACGGCACCGGTGCCGAAGTGAACGGCGGGGCCGAAGGTGCGGCAGGTCATGGGGCGGGCGGCGTAGAGGTCGCAGAGGCCGGTGACTGGGTCGAGGGCGGGGCAGGGCTCGTCCTCGGCGGCGTCCTCTTCGTCGAGAAGGCTGCCGAGCGTGTCGACGGGGAACTCGTGGGCCACGCGGGCGGCAGATTCGCGGGCACGGGCCACAACGCGGGCGGCGCGGTCGGGGTCCCGGTGGCGGAGTTCGCTCAGGCCGTCACGCAGCCTCTCGGCGTCGAGTTGGGTGATGGGGAACGGGCCGATGCAACAGGGCGTGCAGCCGGGTTTGCAGACCACCCATGCGCCGGACTTGCGCACGGCTTCGGCCATGGCGGCCTCGACGATTTGTAACAGGTCGTTGTCGCGCGGCATCAATTCGAGCATAGCGCGGTGGGGCGGGCGTTGCGCGTGGCATGTTACCATCACCACTTAGAAGGCCGAAAAGTTTGCGCAAAGTACCACTGACCGATTCTCTGCATATCATCGGGCGAGGCTCCCGGAACTGGCTCGCCCAGCGCCCTATCGTAGTGTCGTTTGAAGTCACCGACGCTTGCACGTGCTGGTGCAAGCACTGCGACCACGGAGGGCCGCGCGATGAATCGCGCAACCTCAAGCCGGCCGATTACCGCCGCTACATGGAAGCCCTGCGTCCTTGCGTGGTGCAGGTTTCGGGCGGCGAGCCGCTGATGCGCGACGACGTGGTCGAAATCGTCCGCACCATCAAGGGCGGCTCCAAGGTGCCGTACACCATACTGGTTTCCAACTGGTCGCTTATGGCCGAGAAGCGGTATCTGGAGTTGCGCGCGGCGGGCATCGACCAGTTCTCCGTGAGCCTGGATTTTCCGGACGAACGCCACGACGAGTTCCGGGTGTTGCCGGGCCTGTACTCGCAGCTCAAAGACCTGATCCCGCGGCTGGCCAAGCTGGGGCACGACGACATCGTGCTCAATACCTGCATCACCAGCGAGAACCTGGGCGAGATCAACGCCGTGGCGGACCGCGCGCGGGAGTGGGGCGTTAACTTGTGCTACAGCGCGTACTCTGCGCGGCGCACCGGATGCCGCGACTATTTTCCGGGCTCGGCCGTTCAGCTTGCGGAACTGAACCGGCAGTTGGACCGGGTGGAGACGCGGCGCGACCAGACCAACTGGATCGTCAACGCGCCCACCACGATCGAGGCCACGCGGCGCTATTTCGCCAACGGCGGCACGCCCGGCTGCAAGGCCGGCCTGCGCTTCCTGGTGGTGACGGCCGATGGCGCACTGCAACCCTGCTCCATGCAGTTTCAGCGGTACGCGCTGGAAGACCGCGAGAAGATGATTCGCGAGTTTACCGGCAACAACCAGTGCGACAAGTGCTACGTGTCCATACGGAGTTACCTGGACAAGAGCTTCCCGCGGTTGCTCTGGGAAAACGTCAGCGGGTTCCTGTCGGTGAAAGAGTCCACGTAGAAGGAGACGAAGTATGGTGGCAAAAGCCCTCGCGTTCGGAGTAACGGCCGCGCTGCTGGTTGGGTTGGCGGCGGAAATCGCCGTGGTGCAGCCGAAGGACCTGGCGGCACAACTGGCGGGGAAGGTCTCGAATCCCTTCGTGATTCACGTGGGGCCGAATTTCCTTTACCGCGGAAAGCACATTCCGGGGTCGATCTATGCCGGCCCTGGCTCGCAGGCTGCCGGTCTGGACGCGCTGAAGGCGGCGGTGGATAAGCTGCCGCGGACGCGCGAGATCGTGGTCTACTGCGGTTGTTGCCCCTGGTCCCACTGCCCGAATGTGAAACCCGCGGTCGAGTTGCTGCATCAGATGGGCTTTGCGCAGGCGAAGGCGTTGTACGTCGAGACCAGTTTCGCGGCGGACTGGACCGACAAGGGATATCCGGTGGAAGCCGGAACACCGAAGCCGTAGCGGGGCGCCACCCGCGCGACACCTGGGCGACCACGGAGGCAGGATGCCGGACTGGGAGCGATACCGGGAGACATTCCTGAAGGGCGACCTGAAGGCGCAGAACCTGGAGCGTCTCCACGCCGTGGAGCGCTGGCTCAGCCTTCCCTTCGAACAGTGCAAGGCGGCGGCCGAAGCGGCGTTTGCGGGACAAAGCGAGGATGCGTTGCGGCCGTGGTATCGCCTGTCGCGGACGCTGTGCCTCAAGCTAATGCGCGACGCCGGGTTCGCGGGACCCGATGGGGCGGAACGCCAGCAAGCGCTCTTCACGGCCTGCCAGAACGGGACGGCAACGGCGGAAGGACTCCAGCGGGCGGTGGGGTTGTGCAACATCGGCCAGGTGAGCGGCGTGATCGCGGCGCTCTACCCGGGGATCGCCCAGATATCGGCCGGGGAACTGGCGGGCAACGCGCTCACGCAGGAGATTGGGCCGATCAGCGAGCGGTTGATGGCCGTGCCTACCAGTATGGGGCTGGCCAATTCGGCAACCATCGAGACGCTCAAGCCGATTCTGGCGGAGTTCGAGCAACTGGCGCGGGAAGCCGCGCCGGACAACACGGCGCGCCCCAATGCGCTGTATTTCTGCGGTGCCGCGGCCGAGGCGCTGGGGGACGCGTCGGCGAACCTGGGCGACAGCCAGGCGGCGCTCGGGTGGTACGCGAAGAGCGCAGCGTTCCTGGACGAGGCGGGCGATGGCGAGAACGCCGCCAAATCGCGGCAGAAGGCGGCAGCGCTGGAATTGCGCGTCATCGGGGATATCGACCGGGCGATGCAGGCGATACTGGGCGCGCTCTTCGATCCCACCCATCCGCCCGAGCCGGTGCAGGTGGCGATGGCGTACGCCGACTTGTCGCAGGTGATGGGGACTGCCGGGGACGGATTCGGCGCGGGAGAAACGGCGGCGCGCGCGGCAGCGGCTTTCGAGAAACTGGGTTTCCTGGACCCTGAGAAGGTGGGCGAGGACGCGGCCCTGGATTCCTGGGTGGCGCGCAGTTGCGACCTGGTTTCCGGGAAGGCGGTGTACGGCCTGCTGATGGGCGTGTGCCGTTCGTATCTGTCGGTGTTCTCCGGGCGGCTGGCGCAGTGTGCCGCGGGCGAACCGGCCCAGCGCAACGAGGCGTTGGCGAATGGGATCGGTGCGATCAGTTCGCGCGCCAAGGCGGAGGCTGATGCGGCCGAGCGCGGCTTGATGCGGGAGATTCAGGTGTATTTTCCGCAAATGCCGATTGCACGGGAAACGCCGGCGGATGATGGCGCATTTGATCGGATGCAGCAGAGCGCGAACCAGTTGAACGAAGCGCTGCTCGAAGCGCGGCGGTTGACGGGCAAATTGCAGAGCGCCGGGCAGCCGGTGCTCGCAATACTGGACGGACTAGAGCCGCAGGTGCGTGCGCTGCAACTGCCGCTGTTCGAGGCGAAATGGAAGCTGGAGTATGCCGTAACGTACATGGCGGCGGGAGATGCGCGGAAAGCGCTCGAAGCAGCCGGGCTGGCGTGCACGGTCCTCTTGGCGGGGAGGCCGGCCAAACTGAGCTCCTTCGCGGAGTCGTATGAGCGGGCGCTGTACCTGGATGCCCTGATGTGGAAGATGCGCACGCTGATGACGCTCGGAGAATTCAAGAACGGGCTGGAGCTGTGCCTGGACACGATCGCCGATTTCGAAGAGAGCCGCTACCGCGTGAACAGTCCGCTGCGGCGGAGCGCACATCTGAGTTCGGCGGTCGAGTTCTATACGGCGGCGGCTTTTGCGGCTTACAAATTGCACGATTGGGACACGCTGCTGCGCGTGACGGAACTGGTGAAGGCGCGGTGGGCGATGCGATGCCGGCTGAGCGCGGATGCTCCGGAGCCGGAAACGGAGGCGCTGGTCGCGCAATTCCGCCAACTCACCGCGGCGCTTCAGGAGGCCGGCGTTCAAGGGGACGAGGCGAAGCTGGCGGACTTGAATGCCCGGCGGCGCGACGTCTGGGATCTGCTGGAGATTGCCAGGGCGCGCGGGGCGGGCGCCGGGCAGCCTCCTCCTCCGCGCGTCGCGGAGCTGCAGCGCGCGCTTGCGCCTGACGAAGCGGCGATCGGGTACTTCTTTCTCGGCCCGACGGTTTTGCTGATGTTGAAGATGGACCGGGAGCGCTTCGACGTGGAGCGCCTCATCTTTAGCGAAGACCAGATGGCTCCGGTGGACGAGTTGCTGGCCGCGATAGAAGGGTTGGACGCCAGCGGGCCCATGAATCTGGACGCGGCGATCCGCGCGGCGGGCGAGCTTCTGCTGCCGGTGGGCGTGCGCGAGTTCCTTCAGGGCAAGGCGCGGGTGATCGTCTCGCCGCATCACGGGCTCCACATGTTTCCCTTTCACGCGGCGAGTTGGGACGGGAAGTTTCTCATGGAGCGGTGCGCGGTGCGCTATGTTCCGAATCTCAGCAGTCTGTTGCTGGATTGGCACGGGCGGAAAGGGACGGGTGTGTTTGCGCTGGCCGTAAGCCGGTTCCACGTGCCAGGGGAGCAGTGGCCGGAGCTGGCCAACACGGAAGACGAAGCGCGCGAGATCGCGGGCGTCTACGCGGCGCTGAACCTGAAAGCGGATGCGGTGACCGGGGCAAGCGCCACCACCGCGGCGTTTCGAGAGCTGGCGTCGGGATGCGGCTTAAGCGGGCATTCCACGCTGCACCTGGCGACACACGGAACCAGCGTATTCGCCGGCGATGCGCTGAACGAGCCCATGGAATCCAAGCTAGTGCTGGAGGACGGCTGGATCGACGGGTTGGAGTTGGCGACCTTCCACCTACCGGCGGATGTAGCCGTGCTGAGCGCGTGCAACTCGGGGCAGAGGGCAGTGGGCGGGCGGGGGATGAGCTCGCTTCCGGGCGACGATATTTTCGGGCTGCAAGCGGCTCTGTTCCAGGCCGGTGTTCACACCGTGCTGGGCGGCTTGTGGATGGTGGATACGAAGGCGGCCCGCGAGATTACAGTGGAGTTTCACGGTAACTACGCAAAAGGAGACCCGGCCGAGATCGCTTTGCAGAAAGCCGTGGTGCGATGGTTGTGCGAGCATGGGAGAGCGCGGACATTCTATTGGGCACCGTTCTTTCTGAGCTCGCTTGGCACGGAAAGAGTTGCTCCGGCCATATAGAGGGAGATATGCCAATACTAAACGTGTACTTCGAAGCCGTTCCCAACGCCGACCTGCAACAAGCCGCGGCGGAGGTTCAGGAGAAAGCGGCGGCGCTGCCCGAGGTGACGTCGGCGTCGGCGGAAGCTGTGGTGACGCGCGGCTTGGGACCGCAAGAGATCATGATGGCGATGCAGGTTGCGGCTAGGGTGATGACGTCGGCGGCCGGGGCGGTGGTGGCGCTAACCACCTTGATCCAGGGGCTGGAGAAACTGGCGGCCGAGATGCCGGCCTTGAATAAGGTGTTGGTGCAGGTGGGCTTGAAGAAGGTGCCCGTTGGCCAGTTGACGGATCACGACAAGCAGTTGCTGTTGGCATCGCTCGATGTGTTGTAGCGCGGCTTGGCAGGGCAGGTGACTCTCGCCGTCTTCGTGCGCCCATCCGCAATACGTCTGCATTCGTATTCTCGTGTAAGACGGGCGAAGACCGCAGGCGTGAATCCTGGAGCACCAATCAGGCTGCCTTCCCGAATACTGCCAAACGCTGCTAGTTGCCGCTTGAAGGGCACCTTAGCGTCATCCTAGTATCGGTACAGAGGGGTTGTCACCGATGCCCGGGGAGCATGATTCCCGCACCGACTCATTGCCGTGGTTTGCCATCCGTGTCCGCAGCCGGGCGGAGCAACTCACGGGTACCGCTCTCAGCGGGAAGGGGTATGAGGTATTTCTACCAACTTACCTGGAGTGCCGCCGGTACTCGAGTTGTGTCAAGAAAGTGGATGCCGCTCTGTTCCCGGGTTACCTGTTCTGCCGCCTGGATGTCAACCGGCGCCTTCCCGTACTTTCTTCGGCTGGAGTGGAGCACATCGTTTCCCTCGGGGGAGTGCCTCAGCCCATAGAGGACTCGGAAATCGCCGCCATTCGCACTGTGATTGAGTCCAAACTCTCGACTGTTCCCTGGCCCTACCTGAAGGCTGGGAACCCGGTGCGGATCGAGTTTGGCCCACTGGCGGGTCTCGAAGGGTTGGTTGTTTCCGAGAAGAGCGGCGAGCGTCTGGTGCTCTCCGTCCACTTGCTCCAACGTTCCGTCGCGGTGGAGATCGAACGCTCCTGGGTGCGTCCTCTTGCGTTGGGCGCAATTTGCCGTAGCGCGGCGCCCAATTCGCCCCCCATCATCCACGTCTGACCGTGCGCCGGGCAGACGCGCCGGATCCTTTCGCCACGAACCGCACTCGCGGAACTATGCAACCCAGGCGCTTGGATTCCGTGGCACGAGGCCGTGGAGAACGTTGGGGCGGGCTAAAGTTGTTCGACGCACCAGCCGATTTGTTCCGGTAGTGATAAGGACGTCGTAACTCCTCCCAAAGAGAAAAGAATGGCGGTAGCTTGTCCGCCTCAATGCGGTCTCGGGGAGGGATAGGAGTTTAGCACATGACTGTCGATTCGCGGCGCAGTAAGATGGTGACCTTCCGCGTCTCCATGGAGGAATACCAATCGCTCGAAGCGGCCTGCCTGGAGCGCCGCGTCCGGAGCATCTCGGAGTCGGCGCGCGCGGCATTGCGTCAGTGGATAGGAGAGACCCGTTCCTCCACGGTCCTGGACGGCGAGCTGCAGCAGGTCGAGAGACGCATCCAGGTGCTGGCTAAGGAAATCGATCGTCTTCAGCATCTCGTTCGCGAGCAGAAGACCGCGCCTCTCGGTACAACCACCGCACAACAGGTAGCATAAATGCGCTTCTCACTTACAAGTCTGCTGCCTGCCGTTTTGGCGCTTGGTCTGGCGGCTCCGTGCCGGACCCAACCCCAGGTTCCCCGGGCCGTCCCGGATCTCGGAGCCAACCTGCCCGCTCAAGCGGTCGGACCAAACGACCTGATCGCCGTCTCCGTCTATGACGCTCCCGAGTTGTCGCGCACCGTGCGCATCGGCTCCGATGGCATGATCCGTCTCCCTATGCTCCACCAGCCCCTCAAGGCTCAGGGGCTTTTGCCCGCCGCTCTGGAGACTGTCATCGCGGCCGCTCTGCGCCGGGAGGAGATCCTCGTCGACCCCTTCGTCACAGTCACCATCGCCGAGTATCACTCCCGCCCCATCAGTGTCGCGGGAGCCGTCAAGCAGCCCCTGGTCTTTCAGGCCGAAGGACCCACCAGTCTGCTCGAGGCCATCGCTCGTGCGCAGGGGCTTCGCGAGGACGCCGGACGCGAGATCCTCGTCAGCCAGCTACAGCCGGGCCTCGACGACAAGCCTGTCATGTTGACGCGGCGCATACTCGTTCGGGGACTCATTGACGATGCGGACCCCGCCCTGAACCTCAAGCTCACCGGCGGCGAGGAGATCCGCGTTCCGGAAATCGGCCGGGTCTACTTGGTCGGCAATGTGAAGAAGCCTGGCGCGTTTCCAGTGCAGGACGGATCGGAAACCACGGTCCTCGAAATTCTGGCGCTGGCCGAAGGACTCATGCCTTACGCCACCAGGGAAGCTTACATTTACCGGCGTGAAGGAACCGGCGCGAAGAACGAAATTGCCGTTCCGCTCGACAAGATCATGCAGCGCAAAGCGCCCGATGTTCCACTGACCGCCAACGATATCCTCTATGTCCCTGACAACAAGGGCAAGCGTCTTGGGATCAAGGCACTCGAGGCGATCATCGGCTTCGGAACCGGCGCCGGCGCTACCGCGCTCGTTTACGGGACGATACGGTGATTCCTGGTACCGGGCGCCAGGCGGGCAAGTCCGCGTTCCGTTCCTGGATGCCACCGAGTTTCACGCCGCGGCCCAACCGCGCATAGGTCAACCACAGACGCCATGCTTGAAAACACTCTGAGATCTCTTCCTGCGCCTGCCGATGCAGCCGGCAACGGTAGTGTCCCGGCCGTCCCGGAACATTACACCGTCTACCCGTCGTACGGATTTCCCGAGCCGGAGTCCGAAGACCAGACCGTCCGCCTGTCTCACTACCTCTGGATTCTTCGCCGCAACAAGTGGCGCATCATCGCCTTCGTCCTGGTCTGCGTGGTTTCGACCGTGGTGGTCTCCTCCCGTCTCACACCCATCTACGAGTCCATCGCCACCGTCGACATCGACCGTCAGGCGCCGGCCGGAATCGTGGGCGAAGATGCGGCGCGCATGGCCCCAAATGACGCCGACCAGTTTCTCGCAACGCAGGTGAAAATTATCCAGTCCGATTCCGTCCTGCGTCCTGTGGCCGAACGCTACCGGCTGCCGGTCGTCGAAGCCGATCCATTCCCCGGCGAGCCGGCGCTTCCCAGCGCGCGTGCGCAAAACGCTCCCGTCAAGCTCAAGAGCCTCAAGGTCTCTCGGCCCCCCAACACCTACCTGCTGCTCATCTCCTACCGGTCTCCCGATCCCGAGTTGGCCGCCAACGTCGCCAACGCCGTGGCCAATAGCTACATTCTGCACACCTACAACATCCGCTTCAATGCGGCCGCCGGTCTCTCGGTTTTCATGGAGAGGCAAATGGAAGAACTGAGAGCCAAAATGGAGCGCTCGTCGGGAGCCCTGGCGCAGTTCGAGAAGGACCTCAGCGTCATCAATCCCGAGGAAAAGACCAGCATACTTTCCGCGCGACTGCTCCAGCTCAACACCGAGTTCACGAATGCCCAGTCGGAGCGAGTCAAGAAGCAGGCCGCGTTCAATTCGGTCAAGAGCGGCTCGCTCGATGCCGCCCTGGCCTCCGCCCAAGGCGATCAGCTCCGGCGCCTTTCCGACCGGATAGATGAAGCCCGCGAGAAGTTCGCCACCATCAACACTCAATATGGCGCCAATCACCCCGAGTATAGGAAAGCCAATTCGCAACTGATCGAACTGGAGCGGCAACTCGACAGCCTGAGAGCCAGCATCGACCAGCGGGTCAAGCTGGACTACCAGGAGGCCGGCAACCGCGAGTCCATGCTCAAATCCGCCGTGGCGGATGTCAAAGCCGAGTTCGACCGCCTCAACGCCCGGTCGTTCCAGTACAAGGCGCTCAAGCAGGAGGCCGACAGCGACAAGGGTCTTTATGAAGAGCTGGTGCGCAAGATCAAGGAGGCTGGCATAAATTCGAGCTTCCAGAACAGCTCCATCCGGCTGGCCGATTCCGCCCGCCCGGCACTTAGGCCGGTGTTTCCCGATTTACAATTGAACGCCGTCCTGGCGCTGCTGTTCTCCAGCCTGCTGGCAATCGGAGCCGCCGTCCTGTCTGACACCATCGACGGAACGGTACGCGATCCCGAGCAGATTCAGAGAATTCTAAAGACCGAAGTCCTGGGGTCGCTCCCCGTTGTGAAGCAGTGGCGCGGCCGTCTGCCGGCATTTGTGAGTGGAAATGGCGATGCCAAGGGCACCTCGACCGAACTCGCAAAGTCCACACGCCGCACCGAGCAGGTCTCCGCGTTCGAAGAAGCCGTCCGCACACTCCGCGATTCCATTCTTCTGTCCGACATCGGCCGCCGTCCTCGCAGCCTGCTGATCACTTCGGCGACGCCACGCGAGGGGAAGACCACCACGGCCGTGCACCTCGCGCTTGCCCACAGCCTGCAAAGAAAGAAGACGCTGCTGATCGACGCAGACTTGCGCCGTCCCGGCGTCCACACCCGGTTGAACATGGCGAACGAACGGGGCTTGTCCAGTGTCATCAAGGGTGAAGCCGGATGGCGCGACGTTCTGCAAAAGTCGGAGCACTATCCCGATCTGGACATACTCTCCGCCGGCCCGGCATCGCGTCACGCTGCCGATCAGATCGGCGGCGTCCTGGAGAAACTCCTGGCCGAGGCCATACCGGATTATGACCTCGTGATGATCGACGCTCCGCCGCTTCTGGGTTTCGCCGAGCCGCTGCAGATTGCCGCGATCGCGGAGGGCGTAGTGGTGGTCACATTGGCGGGCCAGACGAACCGAAATGCCGTCGGAAGCGTCCTGAACAGCCTGAAACGGTTGAAAGCGAACGTGATCGGCGTGGCGCTTAACGAAGTCCGCGAGGACATGAGCGACCGGTATTATTACTACGGGTATTATGGGAAGTACTATTCCAAATACTACAAGCCGACCCCGAAATAGCGGGAAGACCAGAATGCTCAGCGGCGACTTCAAGATGAGCCATCGAAAGCCGCTGGACCGAACCCTCGGCCGTTGGATGCCGGTTATCCCGGCTGCGACGGCGCATTTCACGGACAATCGCCAGCCAGGAATGCACTAGGAGGTTGCAGCGGCTCCGCCGCCAACCTCCACCGCCAATGCCCGATACCACGAACATCACTGAGGCTCGCGGCGACGGTTCGCCCGAAGTCCCGGTTGTCCGTCAGAGTGTGGCCCATAGCGCGCTTCTCTCCCTGGCCGGCCAGTTCGTTCCTCTTCTGGCCGCGGTCGTCACAATGCCGTACCTCGCCAGGCATCTGGGGCATGACCGGCTGGGGCTCCTTTCCATTCTGTGGACCATCCTGGGTTATGCCTCGGTGCTCGACCTCGGCATGAGTCTAGCAGTTACCCGCGCCGTGTCCCGGGCACAAGCTGGGAGACAAGTCGAACGCGTGCCCGGAATCTTTTGGACTGCCGTCGTTTCGCAACTCCTGATGGGAAGCGTAGGGGCCGTCATGTTGGCACTGGCGGCGCCGTTCGTCGCCAGCTCGCTGCTTAACATCCCCAAACCCTTGGCATCGGAAGCTTTCCTGGCCCTCCTGGCTTGCGCCGCAGGCGTTCCGCTGCTGCTCATATCCTCTTCCGTGGCCGGGCTGCTCCAGGGAATGCGGCGATTCGACCTGACGACCCGCGTTCAAATCCCGGTAACCGTTTCTCAGTACGTGCTTACGGCACTCTGTAGTGCATGGTGGCCCAGCGTATTCCTCGGTGTTGGCATCCTAGTTGCTGCGCGCGGTGTCGGGACCGCGCTCCTGTACAGGTCTGCTCTGAAGCTCTTACCCCGCCTCCGCACTTCGATGCGGTTCGATGCCATGGAGTTTGTTGCGCTGTTCCGATTTGGCGGATGGTTGACGGTCAGCAGCGTCATCGGTCCCTTACAGGTCTATGCCGACCGCTTCATTATTGGAGGGCTTCTCACACTGTCCGCGGTTGCGTACTACGCCGTTCCCCTCGATGCCTCGATGCGGCTTCTCCTAATACCAGCCGGCCTCATGACGGCGGTCTTTCCCGCGCTCAGCGCCGCTGGCCCCAGTGACGCGCAAAGGGTCGCGGTTCTGGCATCTCACTCGGTACGGTGCGTCTTCGCCGCGCTCGGCGTTCCTGTGGCCCTGGCGATGGTATTCGCGGACGATCTGCTCCGCGCATGGCTAGGGGAGGCTTTCGCCACGAATAGCGCGCCCATACTCCGGATTCTTCTTGTGGGTATCCTGGCGAACGCGCTTGCCCGGGTTCCACTGGCCGTTCTCAATGCGGCCGGCAGGTCCGATGTCACAGCCAAACTCCAGCTCATGGAACTCCCCTTCCAGGCATCGGCGTTGTTGGTCCTGCTACGCACTCATGGTCTGCCAGGCGCGGCCCTGGCATGGACCTTGCGCCTGGTTATCGAAACTGCTCTGCTTTTCGTTTTGGCCAAGCGAATCGTTGGCCTGCGGCTTGACCGGGTACTGGACGTCCGCCTTCCGGTTGGTCTTGGGGCGTTGGCGGCAATCGGCGTATCCGCCGGTTTCCTTCTTCAGACCGTAGCATCTCCCTTGGCCCGTGCCGCACTCGGAATTGCGCTGTTCTCGACCGGCTTAGGAGCCACTTGGCACTGGTACCTGACGGAAGGCGACAAGAGCAGCGTGCTTCGGGGATTCGCCAGGGTGCGCCCGCAGTGAGGTCCCTTGCAGTTGTCGCTTAGGCGCGGTGAGGTTCAACCGCGGCGATCGACATGCCGATTTCAATCCTTAAACAAACGCTGAGCAAGGCGTATCGCGCTCTGAGCGCAGCCCGAACCACGGATCAATTCGAAACGCTGCTCGCGAGCGGCCTCGCCACCAGGGGGCGCCATTCGTACGGCATCCCGACTGTGCGGACATTTCCCGGAAACGACAGCCGGCTGGCGATCGGGAGCTTTGTCTCGATTGCCGACGAGGTAACCATCTTACTCGGCGGCAACCATCCAGCGTCCTGGGTGTCGACCTTTCCCCTCCGCATCAGACTCGGTCTCCCGGGCGCACTGGAGGACGGGATGCCATCGTCGAAAGGCGACGTCGTTATCGGTTCGGACGTATGGATCTGCCAGCGCTCAACCATCCTCTCCGGAGCCTCCATTGGCCACGGGGCCATAGTCACGGCGGGATCGTTGGTTGCGGGAAAGGTGCCTCCATACGCAATCATGGGAGGAGTACCGGCCAGGCTCATTCGCTACCGCTTCGAAAAAACGACCATCGATTCGCTTCTTGCAATCGAGTGGTGGAACTGGCCTGAGGCCCGCATTACCGAGGCCGTCTCCCTTCTGTCAAGCCCAAATGTCGACGAGTTCCTCAAATACTGTGCCGCGACCCGCCGCTAGAGGGTTTGATTCACCGGCGCTGACACGCGGCTTCGGGCCGCCTTGCGTCTCCGCGCGAAAGTCCGGCTCCGGCGAAGCTTGTGCTCGTTGGGTCTTAGTTCTACTCCTAACCATCCTCCTCGGTCCGATTGGCCAGGTGACCTATGCCGGCAGCCGAATGACGGTGTTCTGGTCGGATATCGCAATCGTCGTGATAGTGGTCCTCCTAATCGTAAACCGGCGCCCCTCCGCGCCTAAAGCTGTCATGTGGTACCTCCTGTACCTGCTCGCGGTTCTCACCAGCCTTCGGATGAACTCGCAGCCGTTCCGCCAGTTCGTGATTCTGCTCAAACTGGAAGTCGCGCCGCTGGTGGTCTTCCTGCTGGTTTACAACTGCGTGCGCCGGGATGCCGTCATCCGGAAGATCGTCGCGACCCTGGTTTGGTTTGGCGCGGCGCTGGCCGTCATTACCTTGGTCAACTGGGTCCGAATTCAAAACGGAGCAGTTGGGCCGTTCTATCACCCGGACATTGCCCTCACGTTGCTAGCTAAGGATGCGGCGCAGACATCCTTTGGCCGGAGCAATTACATCGCGAGCCTTCTCATTCTTTTGATTCCGCTCGCACTGTACAGGACGGCGAAGGCTCCGGCGGCGTGGGCCGCCCTGGCAGTGATGGTGACAGCCTTGATCGCAACGCAATCGCGGGGAGGTCTGATCAGCTTGGCGCTCGCGTTCCTGATTTGGGTGGGCCTGTCGATGCGATACCTGGGCTCTTCGGTCCTCGGAATTGCGGCCTTCTTGGCACGCATCGCCATATGTGCAGTCCTGGCGTTCGTTGTGTGGCAGTGTTTGCCAAGCTCGATAACGGACGAATTCGGCAGGCGTTTGTCGGATACCCGGGAGGCGGTCGCGAGCGGCGATTACGCCGGGAACCGGCGGGACGTTTGGATTCCAGCAGCGCAGCACGTGATGGATGCGCCCTTCTTCGGCATTGGCTACGGGAACGAGGAGGAGAATCCCACCGCACTAGACATGAATTCCGGCTCGGCACACAACCTCTTCCTCCAGGTGCTGCTGGCAACCGGCGCAGTCGGGCTAGTCCCGTTCACGATCTTTCTAGTAAGCTGCGCCGCGCAGTGGCTGTGGCTCCTGAGGTTCAGCGCCGTAAGAGAGGACCGGATACTTGCCGCGGCGGCGTTGTTCGTACTGGCGGCCGCGCTCATCAATTGCTTCGAGGAGCCGAGCTTTTGGGGTCTGGAGTATTCGCGAGTGTTGTGGCTGGTGTTGAGCATGGGCTTTGTGATGAAGCGGGCGCGCACCTCAAGCGGCCAACATCGCGAGCGGCGCGCTCCGGCCGGGCGGCTATTGCAGGCGCGTTTGATGGCCTAATCAGGAACGGCGGATTCCTTTCTCAGTAACAGGATCTCATGATAGACGTATCCATCGTCGTCGTTACTTACAATTCCGAGGCCGATATTGCAGAGTGTTTGCAATCCATCGGTGCCACCGCCGGCTCGTTGTCCGTCGAGATCTTCGTTGTGGACAATCACTCCCTCGACCGGACCATCGACGTTGTACGCGGATTAGGCGGCTCGGTACGATTAATCGCGAACGCGCAGAATGCGGGCTTTCCCGTGGCCAACAATCAAGCGATCCCGTTGGCCGCGGGCCGATACATCATGCTTCTTAATCCGGACACGGTCGTGTTGCCAGGTGCCATCGAGACGATCGTCCGGCACCTGGACGAGCATCCCGACTGCGGGGTCTGCGGCCCGAGGCTGATCGACGCCAGCGGCGCGGGAGCGCCGGAACTATTCGCGCCGGGCATCCTGCAAGCCATCACAAGGTACGGCCGCCTGACGCGTCATCAGCACCGGTTCCTGGACAAGAAGAACCTGGTGCTATCCGGCGCCTGCCTGGTATTCCGCCGGGAGTTGGTGTCAGAGGTTGGTTTACTCGACCCAAGGTTGTTCTGGGCCGAAGACAGCGACTTTTGCATGCGAGCCAGAAGAGCGGGGTACGGAGTCCAACGCGTTCTCAATGCGACGGTGATGCACAAGGCCGGCCAGAGCGCGAAGTCGGATATCGAGCGGACCCTCTACGCTCAAAACGCGAATTACATCCGAATGATACGCCTCAACTACGAATCGTACGAGCGTGCCGTGCTGATCTCCGTCCGGCTGATCGAGATCGTTCTCCGCGCGCTCAAGTACTCGGTTGTGGCGGCTTTCACGTCGCGGGGCGACGCCCAGCAGAGAGCCGCGGGGCTGCGGCGAGCTATGCGCGACGCGCCGGCGATCCTATTCGGCGGACGCAACGAGCCGCGCGAGACCGGGTGCGGCGTAGCAAGGTTGCGGCCCGCGGTGGCAAAGCGGAACGCGGAAGGCTGGGGCTGATTGTTGGGGGAGCCATCTCCCAGGCTTATGAACATCCTGATTTCCGACAACACGCGGTGCGCGATTGCGCCGGACGGGAGCGTGTGGAGCCCTGACGCAACGCGCGGGTACGGCGCATGGAGAGCGTACCTCGATGTCTTCGAGCAGGTCCGCGTGCTTGTCCGTGCCAGGCGCGTTGTGCGGCCGCCGGACGGATGGTCGCCCGTTTGCGGGCCGGGGGTCTGGGGAGAGTCGGTGCCGAGTTTTCGCGGTCCTTGGCAACTGGCGCCGCGATACCTAAACCTGAGAAGAGCCATCCGCGAGGCGCTAGGCCGCGCCGACGCAATCAGCATGCGGCTCCCGGCGACGCTGAGCCAATTGGTTTGGGGAGGCATCGCCGTGGGCCGGCCTTACGGAGTGCACGTTACCGGCGACCCCTTCGAAGCCCTGGCACCCGGGCTTCACAGCGATATCTCGCGCGGGCTGTTCCGGCGGCTATACACCCGGCGCCTACGCCGCCAAATTGCCGGAGCGTGCGCCGTGGCGTATGTGACCTCGGAGTCCCTCCAACGAAAGTACCCGCCCCCCTCGGAGGCATTCTGCACGCATTTTTCGAATGCCATTCTCCCGGACAGCGCTTTCGCCAGCGGCCCGCGCGAAGCGCGAGAGCGAAAGGGGCCGTTTCGCCTGGTGATGGTAGCCTCGCTGGCCAATCTGATCAAGCGTCCGGACGTGCTCCTCGAGAGCGTAGGAATCTGCCTGCGAGCGGGTCTGGATGTTCGGGCAACGCTCGTCGGAGACGGAGCCTTCAGAGCCAGGATGGAGGGGCGAAGCCGGGAGTTGGATCTCCAGAATCGGGTGCGGTTCGCGGGCCAGATGCCGGCGGTGGCCGACGTACGGCAGCAACTGGACGAGGGCGACCTATTCGTCCTTCCGTCGAGGACCGAGGGACTGCCGCGAGCCATGCTGGAAGCGATGGCCCGCGCCTTGCCTTGCATCGGGACGGCGGTCGGAGGGATCCCGGAATTGCTCCCTGCCGAAGATCTGGTGGCGACGGGAAACGCGCAGCTACTGGCTCGGAAGATCCTGGATGTAGCGGGAGACCCTGCACGCCTTACGCGGATGTCGCGTCGCTGTTTCGAAACGGTTCAGGCATACCGGGAGGCTCAAATCAGCCTGCGCCGCAACACCTACTGCGAAGCGCTGCGGAAGCGCACGGAAGAATGGGTGCGGAGGCGCCACGCAATCTCGTGAGTATAACGGGAACATACGCCAGACCTGCATGCGGTGCCACCAGGTTCAGCCGATGCCGATGACCGATAGCGTCCCCAATGCCGCGCCCCTCGCTGCCTCCCCGAAAGTAAGGTCGCACTTCGACTCCGCAACGTACCTCGACAAGAACCCGGTAGTTCCTTTCCGGGAAAAGCTGGCGCGTGACATGCTCGGGGAGTTTCATGGGCTTGCAGTTCTCGATGCCGGATGCGGCGACGGGTCCGTTTCCAGGGGCTACCTCGAAAGCAACCGGATCACCTTCCTGGACGTGTCGCCGCACATGCTCAGCGAGACCGCAAGAAGGCTTCCGGCAGAGTACGCGCAGCGGGCCGAACTGATCCACGCCAGCCTCCTGGATGCGGCGTTGGACGCGCGTTTTGACGTCATTGTGTGTCTCGGAGTCCTTGCCTATATCGAAGACACCGAGGCCGCTATCGGGCGACTGGCTGCTCTGCTCAAGCCTGGGGGGCGCTGTTTGCTACAGATCACCGACGCGGATACGGCCTTTGGGGCATTGGCATACCAGTACGCGGTGCGCCTTGCCCAAGTTGTTGCGCGCGGCTGTACCCGTCCGGCGAAAACCACCCGCTCGCAGATTCTGTCATGCGCATCCAACTTCGGTCTAACCCTCATGGCCGAAGAACGCTATGCGCCGACCTTGCCTGGACTGCGCCGCTGTCCGGGATTGTTTGCGAGGTACCTGGCTTGGAGCCGGCGTCACAGGATGGGATCCGAATTAGTGATGTTGCTTGCCTCGCGAAAACAGCGGCGGGCAGGGTGAATCGCGGAATGATCGTCGAGTTCGTGGGATGCTCGGGGGCCGGAAAGACGACGCAGATCGACCGAGCCCTTCAGGGCCTGGCTGCTCGGGGGCGGACGGCCGGCGCTTCGACGGCTTTGACTGCCCGCGCGACGCGCACGGCCTGGATCAAAAACGAATCTGTCAGGAACATATGCCTGGACTTCCTTCTCCTGCCCTGGCTGATGATTGCGTTGCGGCGCAATGGGAGGTTCTTCTTCTTCGGCCTGCGGGAAATTGCGCGCCGGGGTGGCGGTGTGGTGGGCTTCCTGCAACGCTCTCTATCGCAGGTGCGCAACTTATCGGCGAACGAACTGCTGCGCCGATTGCGTTTTGCCCCGGAGTTCATCCTGGTAGATGAAGGAACCATCGGCGGAGTTCACAACGTGCTGGTCCAGTTGAGACGGCGGCCCGATGCCCGTGCGATCGAGGCGTTTTCGCGGCTCGTGCCGAAGCCGGACCTCGTCCTTCATATCGACACGCCGGTGGAAGTGGCGCTCCGCCGGACGGCGTCGCGGCCCGACCCCCCGCTGCGGTTCCACTCTCTGACGGACCGGCTGCGATTCGTTCGACTCGGCCATGAAGCGCACCGGGCTCTCGGCCAATGCGAGGCACTACGCAGTTGCTGGTACACGATCCCCGCGGACGCCGCCGCACAGGAGAGCATCGTGGACCTTATCCTCGCAAAGGAAATGGAAGAACCATGAGCACGAGCATCGCACAAAACGCCGGCCACGCCGCATACTGGGATTCCGAGGCCACACGGCGTCCGGGTCTGTACGACGAATTGCAGAGGAATCCTTTCGCATCGTCGTTCAGCTACGGACGGCGCAAGCTGCACGCAATTCTGGAGCGGGAGTTGCACAGCCTCAAGAAGGGCTCGCGTGTGCTCGACGTGGGGTGCGGCAGCGGGGCGCAGTTGGGCATTTGCCAGCACATGGGCTTGCCGGTGATGGGGCTGGAACCATCGAACGATCTGCGGGCAGCAGCGCAGCGCCTGAATCCGGGCATTCCGGTCGAGGATGGAAGTGTTTTCGATCTTCCGATCGGCGACGCGAGCTTCGATTTCGCGTTTATGATCGAAGTGCTTCGGTATTTCCCACCCGCCAACAGGCTGACGGCCTACCGCGAGGTTCTGCGGGTGCTCCGGCCGGGTGGCCGGTTCTTCCTCACCATGTCTAACCGCTACGCACTGGATGGCTTTGCGGCTTTCTTTGCGATGAAATCGCTGGCGGCGCGGCTACGGCACGTCCCGCAACCGCCGGGGACCTATTTCGTTTCGCCGCGCCAACTCCGCGAGGAGCTGCAGTTGGCCGGGTTCGGGGGTATTGAATTTTGCGGATGCGTATTCGGCCCAATACGGGTGGCATATAGATTGATGCCGCGGCTGGCGCCTCGCATCGCGGCGGCGCTGGACCCGGTCGACGACAAGTTGTTCCGGTCGCAACTGATGACGCCACTGGCCGGGCACCTGGTGGCGGTGGCGAGGCGGCCCCGCTAGGCCGGTTCTCCGGTCTGGATTTGTGGCGGACCTTCTCCACAACGTCACCTCGACTGACGGCACGATGACGGCAACAGACCTATCGCGGCCCGGATTGGCGGCTTCCAGACCGGCACCGGTGAAGATGGCCGTGGTAAACACCGAGGCGGACTCCTGGAAATTCTCCTACGGCCAAGGGGCGTTCATGAGAGCGCGGGGGATCGAGTACCACTGTTTCTCGTCGGCCGGACCGCCGCTCGATTACTTCGCAGAGACGGAGGGGGTGGTGGCGCACCCCCTCGAGATCTCGCGCACCATCACGGTGTGGCGGGACCTGCGTGCGGTGTTTCAACTGGCTGCGGCGTTTCGGCGGATCGGAGCGCAGATGGTGATGGGCGAAACCGCGAAATCGGGGTTGCTGGCGATGCTGGCCGGATGGATGGCTGGGACGCCGGTACGCATCTACCGCAATCACGGCATGGCGCTCTGTTCGGCGCGCGGTTTTCGGCGAATTCTGTTGTGGGTGTGCGAAAGGGTCAGTTGCGCGCTGGCCCACCGGGTGATCTACGTAGCCCCGACGGTCCAGGATGAGGCGATCCGATTGCGCGTCTGCCCGCCCGGAAAGGCGGCGACCGTGCTAAGCGCAAACGGCCTGGACGCCGAAAACCGGTTCAACCCCGCGCTGATCGAAGCCGGCGTTCGCGAGAGTGTCAGAAGCCACCATGGAATTCCTGCCGGCGCGCCAGTGCTCGGGTACGTCGGGAGGTTGTTTCGGGTGAAGGGCACGGCCCAGTTGACTGAGGCATGGACGGCTTTATCGGAGCTTTACCCGGAGATCCATTTGCTGATCGCGGGCGAGTTCGACGTTCGCGATCCACTTTCGGACTCCGTCAAACAGTTCTTGAGAAACCAGCCACGCATCCATTTGGCCGGCTATGTGGAAGACGTTCGGCCGCTCCTGAGGGCGATGGACATGCTGATCCTGCCCTCCTTCCACGAGGGCCTGGGTTACACGCTGCTCGAAGGGGCGGCGATGGAGCTGCCGGTGATCGCCACTCGAATTCCCGGCAGCGTCAACGCCCTGCGCGGTGGCGTGACAGGGACGCTGATCGAGCCGGGTTCGGTGAGTGATATCGTTCGTGCGGTGTGCCGGTACGTGGACGATCCGGCCCTGCGCAGGGCTCACGGGCGCAACGGCCGCCGCTTCATCAAAGAGGCCTTTAACCAGCGGCGGGTATGGGAACGGCTTTACGCGGAGTTCGCTGGGATCGCGGATTCCCGCAACGTCCCGCTGGCGACGCACGATTAGGACGCCATGACAACACAGACTGTACCCCGGTTCCGCGACATCACCGAAAGCCCTTTCACCAGGGCGACGGCGGATCAGCTTCAGATTCTGTACACACGTTACGATCTGGCGGCGAGGCATGCCGCCGGAAAGGACGTCATCGAGATCGCCTGCGGGGCTGGCGTTGGACTGGGCATGCTGGCCCGTGTGGCGCGGCGCGTGGTGGGCGGCGATATCGACGATCGGAACCTCGCCACGGCCCAGGAGACCTACGCGGGACGGCAGAACGTGGAGATCCGGAGCCTGGACGCGCTTCACCTGCCGTATCCGGAGGACTCGTTCGATCTGGCGATCCTCTATGAAGCGCTCTACTACCTGCCGTCCGCCGCCGAGTTCTTGCGGGAAGTGAAACGGGTGTTGCGGCCGGGAGGGACGCTTATCATATCGAGCGTCAACTGCCGGTGGGGCGAGTTCAATGTCAGCCCGTTCAGCACGAAATACTACGGAGCGGCCGAGTTGGCCCGCTTGCTGGAGCGGCACGGATTCGCCGCCTCCCTTTATGCCGGTTTTCCCGAACGGACGGGCGGAGCGCTTCGCGCGGCGGTCGGTGCGGTGCGAAGGGCCGCAGTCCGTTTGCATCTGATCCCGAGAACCCAGAAGGGCAAGGAATGGCTGAAGCGGATATTCTACGGCGAGCTGGCGCCGATTCCGCGTGAAATCCCGCCCGGGTTTGCGCCGGCCGCCAGGCTCGATCCCCTGACGCCGCCCTACGCATCGGATCGCTACCGGTTTATCTATGCCGTCGCCGTCGTCCAATGACGGCCCAGTCAGAGCACATGACTCCCACACAGACACGCACCGTCCCTTTCTTCGATTACCCGCACGTATTTGCGTCGGAAGAAGCGGTCTATATCGAGACCATCCGGAACGTTGGAGCGCGCGGGGCCTTCATTCTGCAAGAGGACCTCGCCGGATTCGAGCGGCATCTGGCATCGTTTCTGAATGCGCGCCACGCCCTGGGCGTGGGCAATGCCACCGACGGCCTGCACTTCGCGATTCGCGCCGCCGGCATCGGCGCGGGCGACGAGGTGATCCTGAGCTCTCACACGATGATCGCGACCGCGGCGGCGGTTCACTTCGCCGGCGCGACGCCAATCCCCGTGGATTGCGGTGCGGACCATCTTATCGACCCCGCGGCCGTTGCGGCGGCCGTCACGCCACGCACGCGCGCGATCGTGCCGACGCAACTCAACGGCCGCACCTGCGACATGGACGCGCTTCAGGCCATAGCGGACAAGCATGGCCTGCGGATTGTGGAGGACGCGGCGCAGGGTCTGGGGTCGAGATTCAAAGGCCGCTGCGCAGGTACGTTCGGCATCGCGTCCGCCATCAGTTTCTACCCGGCCAAGGTCCTGGGCTGTTTCGGTGACGGGGGATGCGTCATCACCAACGATGAGACGGTATTTGAGCGTGTCTACCAGATGCGCGACCACGGCCGTAACACCAATGGCGAAATCGTTTCGTGGGGGTTGAACTCCCGCCTCGATAACCTCCAGGCAGCCATCCTCGACGTCCAGCTCAAGAAGTACGACCGTGCGATGGCTCGCCGCCGCCACTTGGCGAGCCTGTACACCGAACGGCTCCGGGACGTTGCTGCTCTGGTCCTTCCGCCCGCGCCCGACGCCGACCCCGATCGCTTCGACATTTACCAGAACTACGAGATCGAGGCCTGGAAGCGCGACGAACTCAAGCAATACCTCGGAGACCGCGGCATCGGCACGCTGATCCAGTGGGGGGGACAGGCGGTCCACCAGTTGAAGGCCCTCGGCTTCACGCAACACCTCCCCTACACAGACCGGGTTTTCACGCGCATCCTGATGCTCCCGATGAATCTGTCGCTTTCCGACGACGACGTACACTACGTCTGCGACAGCGTTCGCGCATTTTACGGGTACCCGCAATGATCGCCACATCGCCCGACGGCGCGAATGGACTGGCTCGCCGCATCCGCACGCACGCCCTGCGCATGACCGGCGCGGGCGGCGGGGCCCATATCGGGGCGGTATTCTCCTGCGCAGATATCCTGGCCGTGCTCTACGGCGGTATCCTCCGCGTCGATCCCGCCGATCCAGGATCGCCCACCAGGGACCGCTTCGTGCTGAGCAAAGGCCACGCGGGAGCCGGCCTCTACGCCGCCCTTGCGGAACGCGGCTTCTTCCCGGTTGAGAAGCTAGCGACGCACTACCAGGACGGCTCGGACCTGAGCGGCCACGTCTCCCACAAAGTGCCCGGCGTCGACGTCTCCACCGGTTCTCTGGGACATGGGCTTTCCATCGCCGCCGGCATGGCCTACGCGGCCAAGCTCCGGAACGCGCGCCACCGAGTGTTTTGCCTCTTGAGCGACGGTGAATGCGACGAAGGTTCCACTTGGGAAGCCGCCCTGTTCGCGGCCCACCACGGGCTCTCGAACCTGGTGGCCATCGTGGACTACAACCGGATTCAGGGCATCGCGCCGATAGCCGACGTCATCGAGCTTGCCCCATTCGCCGAGAAGTGGACCGCCTTCGGCTGGGCGGTGCGGGAAGTTGACGGGCACGATCATCAGGCTCTCCACACCGCCCTCGATGCCACGCCATTCGCGTCAAGTAAACCCTCATGCATCCTCGCCCACACTGTCAAGGGCAAGGGCGTGAGCTTCATGGAAAACACCGTGCTCTGGCACTACCGGATACCTCGCGGCGCGGAATTCGACGCCGCGCTGGCCGAGTTGGAGGCCAATTCGTGAGAGACGCTTTCATCCGCGTCCTGACCGAACTCGCACCGCACCACCCGGAACTTCTGCTCCTCACCGGGGACCTGGGCTTTGCCGTCCTCGACGATTACGTTACGGGGTTCCCCCGCCAGTTCCTCAACGCCGGCGTGGCCGAGCAGAACATGTCAGGTCTGGCTGCCGGCCTCGCCCTGGAAGGTCACACGGTTTTCACCTACTCCATCGGAAACTTCCCAACCTTGCGCTGCCTGGAGCAGATCCGCAATGACATCTGCTATCACGGCGCGAACGTGAAGTTGGTGTGTATCGGCGGCGGCATGAGCTACGGACCGGTCGGCTTCTCGCACCACGCCACGGAGGATCTGGCTGTCCTCCGTTCGCTGCCTGGCATGCTGGTGCTTTCGCCAGGCGATCTGTGGGAAGCCGCCGAAGCCGCCCGCTATCTCGTCACGCATCGCGGTCCTGCCTATCTCCGCCTGGACAAGTCCTACGCGCCGGCCACTGTGCGGTCAGGGGAGACTTTTCGCCCGGGCACCATTCGGACCCTGCGCCGCGGCTCGGACGTAACGATTGCGGCCACGGGTGGAATCGTTGGAGAAGCCCTTCGGGCCGCTGGGCTCCTCGCGGAACAAGGCATCTCCTGCCGCGTCCTCAGCGTTCACACCGTCAAGCCGATCGACGCAGATACGCTGGTGTCAGCCGCTCTTGAAACCGGAGGTATTCTTAGCATCGAAGAACACGCCGTTGACGGTGGGCTGGGCGGCGCGATAGCTGAAGCGCTCATGGAGGCCGGCGCGTTCCCCTCCTTCTTCCTGCGCGTCGGGCTTCGCAACACGTTTTCCTCGGTTGTCGGAAGCCAGCAGTACCTTCGTAAAGTCTACTCACTGGACGCGGAAGCCATAGCCCGAGCGGTCCTAACCAAAGTCGCCGCCGGCGTCCCCACATTTGCATGACTATCAAACGAACTTTCGATGTCGTGGTTGCCGCATTGGGCCTGCTCCTGTTCTCGCCTCTGCTTCTCGCCGTCATGCTGGCCATCTGGCTGCAGGACCGCAAGTCCCCCTTCTATGTCGCCCCGCGCCTGGCCCGCGGCGGGGGGACGTTTCGCATGGTGAAGCTGCGCTCCATGGTGCTGAATGCCGAACAGTCCGGGGGCAACTCGACGGCGGGCGACGACCTGCGCATTACCACGGTCGGCCGTTTCGTGAGGGCTTACAAATTGGACGAACTGATCCAGTTGTGGAACGTGCTGAAAGGCGACATGAGCCTCGTCGGCCCACGCCCGCAGGTCCCGGCGGATGGCGGCCTCTACACTGCCGAGGAGGCCCGCATGCTCTCCGTGCGGCCTGGGATCACGGATCCCGCCTCCATAGTCTTCTCGGATGAAGGCGAAGTGCTCCACGGAAGCGCCCAACCCGACCTGCTTTACAACCAGATCATCCGTCCGTGGAAGAGCCGGCTTGCCCTGGCATATATCGATCGCGCCACGTTCCTCATGGATGTCTGGCTGATTCTTCTCACAATCGTGACGATTGCCTCCCGGCCACTCGCGCTGCGCGCCCTCGGGAAGGTACTTCGACGCTGGAACGTCGACGCGCTTGTCGTCCGCATGGCTGCCAGGCGGGAGCCCCTCTTGCCGTACGCTCCGCCGGGCGCCGCCGGGATCGTCGTGCGGTACCCGTAAACAGGTAACCACATCCGCCATAACCGCCCGAGAGTTCTTGCCGTCATGTCCCGACCAGGTTTCCACCGCGCCATGCGCCACCTTACCCGCCACACGCGGTGGGTGGTGCGCGCCGTCCAGCTTGGGATCTTCGTGTTCGCCGGAGTGCTGGCTTTCCTTTTGCGATTCGACCTCGCAATGCCGCCGCAGTACTGGCCCCACCTGCTTGCCGGGTTGTGCGTCTGGATTCCGGTCAACGTCCTGGTCTTCGCGTATTACGGGCTCGACCGCGGATGGTGGCGGTACGCCTCCCTCGGCGATGTCTCCCGATTGGCCGTGGCGAATCTGATCGGAAGCGCTCTCAGTTGCGTCACTCTAGTTTGGCTCGCCCCCAAGGGCTTTCCCCGCTCGATCCACGTCCTCGATTCCGTGCTGTGCTTCGGCATGACCGCGGGAGTGCGTTTGGCGGTCAGGCTGGCATTCGAGTTCTCCCGCATGCCGCACCATGGAGCCGGGAAGCGGACGGTCATCTATGGCGCCGGCGACGCCGGAATCACGCTGTTGCGCGAGATCCGACAGAATCGGGCCCTGTCCTACGAGGTCGTCGGATTCATCGACGACGATCCGGCCAAGACCGGCAGGCTCATCCACCGTTTGAAGATCCTCGGCAACGGCGCCACCCTGCCCGCCACCATCGCGACTCTGAATGTGGAAATGGTGCTCATCGCTCTGCCTTCAGCTTCCGGCGCCGAGATGACGCGGATTCTCCGGCAGTGTCACGAAGCCCGTGTTTCCTACAAAACCATCCCCGGTTTGGCCGGTATTATCGAAGGCAATGGGCTGGCCGCGCAGATCCGCGACGTCGCCGTGGAAGACCTCCTCGGGCGCACCCCCGTTCGTCTCGAAGAACGCCGGATCCGCGGAGCTATCGAAGGCAAGGTGGTCCTCGTCACCGGCGCGGCCGGGTCCATCGGTTCCGAATTGTGCCGCCAGATTGCGCGCTTTCAGCCGGCTGGAGTAGTGGGATTCGACATCGCCGAATCGCCGCTGTTCGAAATCGACCGCGAGATGCGCCACGCTTTCCCGCGCACGCCCTTCCACCCGGAAATCGGAAGCGTACGGGATCGCGCCCGCCTGGACGACGTCATGCGCCAGTACTCGCCGTCGATCGTCTACCACGCGGCGGCTTACAAGCATGTCCCCATGATGGAGACTCACATCTTCGAGGCCGTCGAGAACAACGTCTTCGGCACCTACAACGTGGCCATGGCGGCGGCCGGGCATGGCGTCGAGGACCTGGTCATGATCTCGTCGGACAAGGCCGTCCGGCCCACCAGCGTCATGGGCGCCACCAAGCGCATCGCCGAGATGCTGCTTCGGGGGCTGCAAAACGGGGGCACCAAGTACGTGGCCGTGCGCTTCGGCAACGTGCTGGGCTCCAACGGCAGCGTGATTCCAACTTTCAAGAAACAAATCGCCGCGGGCGGACCCGTGACTGTGACGCATCCCGAAATGCGGCGCTTCTTCATGACGATACCGGAGGCCTGCCAACTGGTTCTCCAGGCCGGCGTCGAGGGCGAAGGCGGACAGGTCTGCGTCCTGGACATGGGAGAGCCGGTGAAGATCGTGGACCTGGCCACGAATCTGATTCTCCTGTCGGGGCTCAGACCGGAGCTGGACATCAAGATCGAATACACTGGCGTGCGTCCCGGCGAGAAGCTCTTCGAAGAGCTCAGCGGCATGCTCGAGGACACGGTTCCCACCTCCCATAAGCAGATCCGCATTTATGCCGGCAACGGGATTCCGGAAGAGGACGTGCTTCCGTGGCTCGACTGTCTGCGGGATATCTGCGAGGCCCGCGATGCCGGGCGGCTGGTGGTGGCGCTACGGGAAATCGTGATCGACTACAGCCCCAGCACACATCTCCTGAAGCGAGTCATCGGGCGCCCCGTCCGGAACGCCAGCGCGTCGGCGGCTTACCCTTCCGGAACCCGCCATGCCCTCGCTGCGGACCACGCCACGCGCAGCTTCGGCTGCCTTATTGAGGCCACTGAGCCGCCGAGGCCCGCCGCCGCCAATTTGCCGGCGCCGGGTGTCGGATCTCCGCGCTGAAGAGGAAGGGCGGGTCAGGCGGCGCCCGCCGCTGCGCCCGCGGGGTTCTCCCAACGGCCGGCGCCTGGCGGCTATCCTGGGAGCATGGCGCTCCGCACACTATTCCTGCTGGCGGGTCTTCCGGCTATCGGCTTCGCGCAAAGCGCGCCCACTCCGGCTGTCACCTTGGCGGTGCATGTGCTCGTCGCCTGCTCCAGTCCGGGGGCCGGCCAGCCCGTCAGGTATCCCGGCGCCGCCACGCCGCAATGCCTCTCTCCGGCGCCCTTCCTGACGCACCAAGACGTTCAGTCCGCGGAACTCCGCCAGAACTCCAAGGGAAGCCCAGTGGTTTTTCTCACCTTCCACGAGGACGCTGCCGTTCGCGAACTGGAAATCACCCGGAAGAACATCGGCAACCGCGTGGGCATCCTGGTCAACGGACGCGTGGCCGCGGCTCCCACGGTTGCGGCCTCCTCGCGGTTCCTCTACATCGACGCCGGCTATACCGCCCAGCAGGCCCAGGCGCTGGTGGCGGCCTTCAACCGCCAGGCCGGGATCCGCTGAGGCGTCCGCACAACCGGCTTCAGGTTCTGGCCGGTGATGTCCGTGTGGGCTCTCTCCGCCTCCGCCGCGCGAAAGCGTGTCCCTGTGTTCTCATGGAGTAGACCACTATGAACGGAGCTGAATGTCTCTTACGCACGCTGTTGGCGAATGGCGTCGACACGTGCTTCATGAACCCGGGAACTTCCGAAATGCAGTTCGTTTCCGCGCTGGATCGCGTGCCGGGAATGCGCCCGGTTTTGGGCCTCTTCGAAGGAGTCTGTTCGGGCGCGGCCGACGGTTACGCGCGCATGAAGCGGCAGCCCGCGGCCACGCTGCTGCACCTGGGTCCGGGCCTCGCTAACGGGCTTGCCAATTTTCACAACGCGCGCAAGGCGCGCTCCCCCATTGTCAGCGTCGTGGGGCAGCACAGCACGCAACACCTGCGCTATGACGCGCCGCTCACTGCCGATATCGAAGCGCTGGCCCGCCCGGTTTCGGGCTTCGTCCGCAGTGTGGCGCGCGCCGTCGAAACCGGCCGGGACGCCTCCGCCACCGTCCAGTCCGCCTGTGCCGCGCCCGGCCAGGTAGCCACTCTGATCGTCCCCGCCGACTTCTCCTGGAGCGAAGCGGGCGAGCCGGGGCCCGTCCTGCCTCGCACCTCCGCTCCTCCGCCGGACGCTTCGGCGATTCGCGCCGTGGCCGCTATTCTGAAATCCGGCCAGCCCGCCGGCCTGTTCCTGGGCGGCGGCGCGCTGTTGGCTTCGGCCTACGAACCGGCGGCCGAACTCGCGTCCGCGACGGGCGTCCGCGTTTACGGCGACCGTTACGCGGGGCGCTATGAAGGCGGCGGCCCGCGGGTGGTCCCCTTGCGGCTGCCCTATTTCCCGGAACCCGCCTGTGCCGTGCTGGCCGGTTTGAAGCACCTCATCCTGGTGGAAAGCGAGGCGCCGGTTTCCTTCTTCGGCTATCCCGGCCGCCGCAGCGAACTGGCGCCCGAGGATTGCGCGATTCACGTTTTGGCCTCGGTTGAAGAGGATGGCCCCGCGGCCTTACGCCTGCTCGCCCAGGAATGCGGAGCGGACTCGACGCCACCGCCTCCCGCTCCGGCGCCGAAGCCCGAGTGGCCCGCGGGCGCCGGCCTGACTCCCGATACCGTCGGACGCGTCCTGGCGCACCTGCTGCCCGAGGGCGCAATCGTCAGCGAGGAGGCGATTTCCTCTTCCGAGCCGATTCTGCGCGGCCTCGCCGCCGCCGCCGCGCACGACATGCTGCCCATCACCGGCGGCGCTATCGGCCAAGGTCTGCCGGTGGCCGTTGGTGCGGCCGTGGCGTGTTCCGATCGCAAGGTGATCGCGCTCGAAGCCGATGGCAGCGGCCTCTACACACTGCAAGCCCTGTGGACCATGGCGCGCGAGCGGCTGGACGTGCTGGTGGTGGTTCTGGCCAACCGTGGCTACCGCATTCTGGAGATCGAGACGCGGCGGACCGGTTCGGGCGAAATCGGCCCGCGCGCCTTCGACATGATGGACATCACCCGGCCCGAGGTGGATTGGGTGAAGCTCTCGGAAGGGTTCGGCGTCGAGGCGTCCCGCGCTTCCACCGTCTCCGAGTTCGCCGCGCAATTCCGAGCGGGCATCGGCCGGCGCGGCCCCGCGCTGATCGAAGCCAGGCTTGAGTAGGGCGGGCGCCGGCCCCGGCTAGACCTGCTCGAAGCGTTCGGCCTTGGTGCCGCAGATGGGACAGTTGGCCGGCGGTTCTCCGAATTCGATGTGGCCGCACACCGGGCAGAGGTGGAATTTCGTTTCCGCCAGGTCCTTGCCCTGGGCCACGGCATCGAGCGCGCGTTGATAAAGTTCGGCATGCACCGCTTCGGCCTTCACCGCGAATCCGAACATGCCGCGGGCGCGATGGTTTTCGGACTTGGCAAGTTCCAGCATGGGCGGGTACATGGTGGTGAACTCGTAAGTTTCGCCGGCCTTGGCGGCCTCCAGGTTCTCCTTGGTGGAGGAGACGCCGTCCAGGCTGCGCAGGTGGCCTTCGGCGTGGATCCGCTCGGCTTCCGCCGTGGTGCGGAACAGCCGCGCGATATTGGGGAACCCATCCTGTTCGGCGCGCTTGGCGAACGCCCGGTACTTCTGATTTGCCTGGCTCTCGCCGGCAAAGGCTTCTTTTAGATTGTCGATAGTGGTCATGTAGGAATTCTCCTCCAACGAATCTGAGGATAACATCCGGCGGAGCCTGAAAGAAGATGCGGTAGTCCGAAACCGGCCCGCCCCAACATACTGCCGCGCCCCCCTCCCTGCCGCATCGTGCTAAAACCGTAGTCGGAAGGAAGTGCGGCATGCGATCTACGGGATTGGTTGTGCTGTTACTGACTGCCGTACCGGCGTTGGCCGATACCGCGGCGGGCTTGGCTGCCTTCAAGCTGAAGAACTACGAGTTGGCCAGCCGGGAATGGAAGGCGTCCGCCGACGCCGGAGTCGCCGAGGCGCAGTTCGACTTGGGCGTGCTCTACGCGCAAGGACTGGGTGTCCGCCGCGATCTTACCGAAGCGGCCAATTGGTACCGCAAGGCCGCCGAACAGGGCAATGCCGAAGCCGAGTACGCCCTGGGGCACTTTTACTCCCGCGGCTGGGGCGTTCCCCGAGACGAAGCCGATGCCATCCGCTGGTTTGAGATGGCCAACTCGGTGGAGTCCGACGGTCCTCCCACCGACTGGGCGCTGGTGGAAGGCTACGGTATGCCGAAGGACCTCAAGCAAGCCGCCTACTGGTATCAACGGGCCTCGGACAAGGGGCATCCCGAGGCGGAATTCAGCCTCGGCCGGCTGTACTCGAGCGGCAGCGGCGTGAAGCGCGATCAGCAGCAGGCCGCGCTCTGGATGAGCGCCTCGGCAACCCAGGGGTTCGCGCCTGCCATGGCCGATCTGGGAGGGCGCTACGCCACCGGGACCGGCGTTGCCAAGGACGGCAAGCTGGCGTACTTCTGGCTGACCCTGGCATTCCTGCATGGCGACCGGAGCGCCGAAAAATTTCGCGCGGCCGAAGCGGCCAAGCTGTCCCCCACCGAGGTGGCCGCCCAGGACCGCGCCGCGCAGAACTGGAAACCGAGGATGACGGCGAAGCCCAAGCCGTAACGTTGGCGGGGCATGACGAAGTTCCCACTTGCAGGTTCCATCGCCCTTTGCCTTGCCGCGGCCGCCGTGGCGCCTGGCCAGACTCGCGATCCCGGCGCCGTGCTGGATGCCGCCCGCAGCCGGCTCCGCGAGGTGGCCCGCGGGCTCGATAACTACGTCTGCGTCGAAACCCTCGACCGCAGCTACTATGGGCGCGCCGCGGCCGGAGGGCGCCAACTCGAATCCACCGACCGCACCCGCCTGGAAGTGACGGTTTCCCGCGGACGCGAGTTGCACTCCTGGCCCGGCGCCACCCGCTTCGACTCGCGCGACGTGGACGAACTCATCCGCGATGGCCCGGTTGCCACAGGCTCGTTTGGAGCCTATCTCGCCAGCGTCTTCGACCACCCCGCGGTGGAGTTCCATTTCATCGGCGAGCGGAGCGCGGGCGGCGCGACGCGCTTCGAGTACGGGTACCGCGCGCCCGTCGAGGCCAGCCGCTTCCAAATAAAGGTGGGCACCCAGTGGCGGGCGGCGGCTTACGAAGGCGAGTTCCTAATCGACCCGGTGTCGCTCGACCTGGAGCACATGACCATCCGCGCCGGCCAGTTACCGCCCGGCGCCGCCTTCTGCCAGGGGGGCGCCACCCTGGACTACCAGCGTGTCCGGATCGGATCGGGCGAGGTGTTGCTGCCGCGCCAGAGCCAATTGGAAATCCGCTTCGAGAGCGGGCGGCAGACGGCCAACGCGACGGCGTTTTCGAACTGCCGCGAGTACCGGGCCGAGTCGGAAATCGTCTTCGACGAGCAGCCCGACGCCGCGAGCGCCGTGGTGCCGCGCGCGGGCCGGGGCCGTGTGACGCTGGCCATCGGCCTGCCGGTTACGTTGGCGCTGCTGGCGCCCATCGACACCGACACCGCCGCGGCGGGCGACCCGGTAGAGGCGAAATTCGTCAAGCCCGTTCGCCGCCCAGGGTCGAAAGAGGACCTCATTCCGGCGGGCGCTGTGGCGCGCGGGCGCATCCGCCGCGTGGAACACCGTTTGTTGCCGGAGCCCTACTTCCTGGTGGCGATGTCCTTCAACCGGGTCGAGATACAGGGCGCTGCGTTCTCCTTCATGGCCCGCAGCGAGCCCGACGCGGAGCGCGCCAGGGAGTTGGGCGTGGACCTGGCGACGCGAGACGCCGGGATTTGGGCCTGGGGCGTGGGCACGTTCCTGTTCCCCACTGCCAAGAGCCGCATCGAAATTCCCGTGGGAAGCCAATCCCAGTGGTTCACGCTGGCGACCGGCGGCCGTTGAGTCTGGACACTGAAGTTTTCCGCTCGCCCAGCCGATAGATCATATGCGAGGATGCGCCAGGGAAGTGCGGCGCGATCGAATATGACAATCGGCAGGAAACTCGAGATTGGCGTGGGATTGATGCTGGTGGTGGTAGTGGCCATCGGCATTGCGTGGCTGGTGACGCTGGGCAATTGGGATACCGGCGTGCGGAGTGCCGCGGAGAGGACCGCGCAGCGGCTTGAGATCGCCGCCGAAATGGATTCAGCGGGGTCGGACATGCTGGCGGCAATGCGCGGCATCGTCCTGTACGCTGCCGCGGGGGAACCGCCAAAGGCCGCAATGTGCAGGCAGGAGTTCGACGCGGCGGCAGGCAGGTGGCAAATGGCGATTGCCGGCATGCGGCCCCTACTTGCGGAGGACGCCGACAAGCGCCTCGTCAGCCAAATGGAAGGACGGGTGATGGCATGGCGTGCTGTGGTGGTCGAGGTGGAGCGTGTGGCCAGGCGGGGCGATTCCGACAAGGCGCTGAAGATAGCTTCCGCCAAGGGGTATCCACTGTACCGGGCGAACGCCCGCGACACGGCGCGGTTCCGCGAACTACAGGAAGGGGTTCAAGAGGCTAAGCAGGCCGACACTGCTTCCGCGGTTCAGGCCGGCTGGTGGACGGATCTGGGGGCATTGGGCCTGGCCGTCGTGGCCGGGTTGCTGACGCTGTTCTTCGTCCGCCACACGAGCCAGATCGCACAGACTACTTCGGACCGGACGGCTTCCTCCACGGAAGCGGCCACGGTAGCACAGGGATCCGGCTCAAACACGGAAACTGTAGCGCCGGAAGTGCCATCGGCCCTGGTCGTAGAAGTTGCTCCTCCGGCGGTAGAAATCCGAGGGGGCGCCGCGCAGGTTGAAGAGATTGCGTTTCGGACAAGCCTTCTCTCACTCAACGCCGCCCTGGCGGCTGCACGGCCTGGAGACGCGCCAACGGGGAGTCCGGCTGCCACCGATCAGGCCGTCATTCTGGTGCGGCAATCCGCTCCACCGGCCAAGGATCGCGGCCCTGGGACTGAATCTGTTGGCTAGGCCTTCGACCCGGTAATTTGCTGCCTTTGCCGGGCCGCTGGCTGCAACCGTTCCCGGCCGCGGTTCAGGGTGCGATCTTTGTAAACTCTTCCGCCCGCCCCACTATTCTCTTGACATGTATTAGTTGACTAGTACACCATAGATCTAGATGACTAAAACGATCCAGCGTGGACGCGCTTTCGAGTTCCGGTTGGATCTCCGCAGCGGCGTTCCGGTCTACCGCCAGCTCATCGATCAGGTGACAGGTGGCATGGCGGCGGGAACGCTCGAGGCGGGCCATCAACTTCCCACCGTCCGTCAGGTGGCGGTAGACCTCTCCATCAATCCCAATACGGTGATGCGGGCCTACCGGGAACTCGAGATCCGGGGCGTGCTGGAAACCCAACAGGGAACCGGCACCTTTATCGGCCAAAAGAAGGTGAAGCGCGACGAAGTCGAACGCCAGAGGCAGCTCTCCCAATTGGTGGGCGAGCTGGTTTCCCGCGCCGGCGCGGACGGCTTCACCGTCGAAGAACTATTGGAGCAACTCAATGATCGTCGGAACAATTCTGAAAAGACCGGGAGATGACACCATGAAGCCCAACCAGGCGCAATTGCGATTGAGTAGTGTCGGAGCCGCCCTGTTCGTTCTCTTCGGAGCCGGCGGCTACCTTGCGACCCGCGCGTCCGGCAGCTACGTACCCGCCGCTGCCGGCGCGTTACTGGGTCTGTACTGTCTGTTTTCCATCCGCGTCGCCGACCAGTGGGAGCGCGTCGCGGTGCTCCGTTTCGGCCGTTTCACGGGCCTGCGCGGGCCCGGCCTGTTCCACATGGTTCCCATCGTGGACCGCCTCAGCCGCTACGTGGACCAGCGCGTGCGCGTAACCAGCGTCTCCGCCGAATCCACCCTCACGCGCGACACCGTGCCGGTCAACGTGGACGCCATCGTTTTCTGGCTGGTGTGGAACGCCGAGAAATCCATCCTCGAAGTGCAGGATTTCGACCAGGCCATCTCGCTCAGCGCGCAGACCGCGCTGCGCGAATCCATCGGCCGCCACGAGCTTCACCAGATGGTGGCCGAACGCGAAATGCTCGGCCACGAACTGCAGCGCATTCTGGATGAGAAGACCACCTCGTGGGGCATCACCGTGCAATCGGTGGAGATCCGCGACGTGCAGATCCCCTCGGCCTTGCAGGACGCCATGTCGCGCCAGGCGCAGGCCGAGCGCGAGCGCCAGGCCCGCGTCATTCTCGGCCAGGCGGAAACCGAAATTGCCGACAAGTTCGCCAAGGCCGCCATGGTCTATCAGGACAACCCTGTCGCGCTGCACCTCCGTGCCATGAACATGCTCTACGAAGCCATCAAGGAGCGCGGGTCGATGGTGATCGTGCCATCCTCAGCGGTCGAGACCATGGGCCTGGGCGGCTCGCTCGCTACCGCCGCCCTCGGCGGCGCCAAAATCCCTTAGGAACTCGGCGGTATCCTGAGAAGGTGCCTGCTATGAGACATACACCGCACCTTCGTAACACCTGTTACGCTCTGCTGATAGCTTCTGTCGCGGGCTTGGCGCAACCTGCCGCCAAGCCCGAACCCGATGTGTTGATCTTCGCTAATGGTGAGAAACTGGTCGGCAAGTTGCTGCGCTCGAACGGCTCGACCGTAACCTTCCACAGCGACTCCGTGGGCGATGTCAAAGTCGACTGGAGCAAGATCCAGGAACTACACGCCGCGCAGAAGTTCGTGGCCGTCGCCAAGGGCGTGGAGTTAAATCGCCACTCCGACGTCTCCAAACTGCCCACCGGCCCGGTTTCCCTCGTTGACAAGACCCTCACCGTGGGCGGCCAGACCGTCCCCGTTGCCGACGCGGCGCATCTGATCGATCAACCGGCCTTCGAGCAAGCCGTCCTCCACAGCCCCGGTATCTTCCAGGCGTGGACCGGTGCCGTGACCGCCGGGGCATCGCTGGTGGAAGCCACGCAGAAGAGCCAGTCCTTCACCGGCGGCATCGGCCTGCTCCGCGCCACGCCGTCGGCAGACTGGCTGGATGCGCGGAACCGCACCGCCCTCGATTTCAGCGCCTCCTCAGGCTCCGTGAGCCAGCCCGGCTCGCCCAAGCTGAAGACCGCCATCTTCCACGGCGACCTGGAGCGCGACCAGTACCTTCCCCACTCCCACGCCTATTTCTTCGCGCAGTCGGCCTTCGACCACAACTTCTCGCAAGGCCTCGACCTGCAACAGATGTACGGCGGCGGCTTCGGATGGACGGTGATTAAGCGCCCCAACGCCACCCTCGACCTGAAGGGAAGCATGAGCTACGAGCGGCAATCCTTTCAAACGGCGGCAAGCAACCACAACCTGGTGGGCAGCGTCTTCAGCCAGAACTACCTGCGCAAGCTGGCCTACGGGATGACCTGGGTCGAGGGCGTCTCCGTCACGCCTTCGTGGAACATCCGCAAGGCCTATTCCTGGACCGCCAACTCAGCGCTGAACGTCCCCGTCTTCAAGCGCCTGGGCTTCTCGTTGGCGGCGGCCGATTCGTTCCTGAACGACCCGCCTACAGCCTTCAAGAAGAACTCGTTCCAGCTCACCATGGGCGTAAACTATTCCTTGAAGTAGGCGGAAACCCGGGTTTCACATCATGTCCGCGAACGATTTCCGCAGCTTGTAGAACCACGCGTGTCCCACCACGAATACCACCAGCGCCAGCACCCAGAACTTCCACAAGTGCTCGAACTCCGGCGCCCTATCCCACAGAAAAATCGACCGGTACCCGCCCACCAGCGTGTACATGGGGTTCTTGAATAGCAGCCTGGCGATCCACGGCGCGCGGCTCACCACCAGGTCTTCGCGGTAGCAGATGGGCGTCAGGAAGAACCAGATGGTCAGCAGGAACCCGATGATCTGCCCCAGGTCGCGAACGAACGCGCCCAGCGCCGCCAGGAACCACGCCAGGCCGGCGGTGAACAGCATCTGCGGAATCAGCAACACCGGCAGCCATAGCACCGTGGCCGGAATGCCGCGGCCCGACGCCAGCAGGAACCCGCAGTACAGCACCAGGGCGAAGCACTCCGTCACCAGCCCGGCGAACACCAGGTTCACGGGCAGCGTCTCCACGGCGAATACCAGCTTCTTGACGAAATTCCGATGCTCCAGCATCACAGTCGGCGCCCGGCCCACCGCCTCGCTGAAGGCCAGCCACGGCAGCATTCCGCCCAGCAGGTAGAGGGCGAAACCGGCGTGATCCTTGTCCGGGTTGAGGACGAAGCCGAAAACGAAAAAGTACGTCAGGATTAGCAGCAGCGGGTTGAACACCGTCCAGAAGGAGCCGCCGAAGCTGCCGCGATACCGCCCCAGAATGTCGCGCCGCACCATCACGCGGATCAGCCCGCGGTTGTGCCAGATAGTGAGCCAGGGGTAGACCAGCGCCCGCCCCACCGCGCGCACGGCGTTCCCGCGGCGCAGTTGGCGGGTCGTGGTGGCCCGCGGCGGCTCCACGCGCGATACGCCGCCTTCGGTCCGCGCCTCCACCGCGAGCGCGGGCCAGCCGCGGTCGTAGTACCAGCAGACGCCTTCGCGCATGGGCGAGATCAGCACGCGGTAGCGGCCGTCTTCCTCGGGGATTTCGAACTCCAGCCGCACCGCCGCCGATTCGCCCGGCGCCAGGTCGCCCTCGAGCGCCGCCCTCGGGCCGTCCACAATCAGCGTGCCGCTGGCCGAGTCGAACAGGTGGTAGCCCACGCGGAAACCCTCGGAGGCGCGCCATGTCTCGGCCGATTCGTTGCGCAGCGTGAACTCCGCGCGGGCCACACGCGAGGCGGCGTCGAAGGTGACCCGCGGCTCGGTGTAGCGGACGCTCATGTGTACAGCCACCCGGGGTAGCGGTCCGTCACCGGCCCAGTCTTGCGGCCCACGGCGTAAATTCCATCGCCGCGCAGTTCCGTCTCCAGGCGGTAGCGGCGCAGCAGGTGCAGCACCCAGGCGAACTCGGGGTGCGGCGCGTCGCGGAACTCGCCGGTTTCGAGCAGCGCCAGCGCGAACCCCGAGCATTCCATCAGTTGCTGGATTTCCCGCGGCGCGTACTCGCGGTTGTGCCGTGCGTCGGTTTCGCCCGTTTCCGCCGGCTTGAGGTAGGAGTGGAAGAAACCTGGATGGTAGCCTTGCAGGATCGCCGAAATGCCGCGCAGCGAGGCAATGTTGGGAGTGGTCAGAACGAAGTGGCCGCCCGGCTTCAGGATGCGGTTCACCTCGCTCATCAGGTGCATGGGGTCCTCGAACAGGTGCTCGATCAGCTCGCCGCACACCACCGTCGCGAAGTGCCCGTCGGGATACGGGAACACGTCCTTCTCGGCGTCGAAAAGGTCGATGTCGCAGGCGAATGTCTCGCCATCCACCGAGGTCACTTCGCGATGCTCCGTCTTCCCCAGCTTCCCGTAATAGCACCCGCGGACCTCGCCGTATCCCAGCCGCGTGTGCAGGGCGGGGGTTATCTGCAGGTAGGCGCCCATTTCGAGGATGCGGTCGGCAGGCCCGCCCGGCGGCGTGATTTCCAGCGTCCGCACCGATCGCGTGGTGTGTAACTCCAGATAGGATTTGCTCGCCGGCGTGGTGGCCCAGCTCTGAAGGTACCGTGCAAGCTCGCTGGTTTTCGGTTGCGGCGCGGCTTTGGCTGCGGCGGCCTCAGCCTCATGCGCTCCCGCCTCCGTGGGCGGACTGGCGGTCTCCCGGTAAGCCGGCGGCTCCCATATCCGTCCTTGCACCACGCATTCCAAAAAGTCCGCGTACTGCCGCGCCACCGCCGCCCAGTTGCAGCGCTCCGCAACGTAGCCTCGCGCCCGCGCGCCCAGTTCGCGCCCCACTTCCGGCTGCCCCACCAGCAGGTTCAGATACTCGAAGATGAGGTCCTCTTCGCCCGCGCCCACTGGCACCTTCAGACACACATCCTCGGGGAACTCGGCGAAGGACCCGATCTCGGAAACCACCACCGGCCTCCCCAGCCCCATGGCGCGTAGCATGGTGCCGGAACTTTCGCCCACCGTGGGCCAGCGCAGGTTGAGCACGATGTCGCAAGCCGCGATGTACCCCGTGAACTCCCCGATGGGCGTGAAGCCCAGCACGCGCACGTTGGCCGCCAGTCCCATCGCGCGGATCATGGCTTCCAAGGGGAAATCCGGGTGCGGCTCGCCCACCAGGATCACGCGGGCGCGCGGCTCCACTTTCACCAGCCGCCGCAGGGCCCGCAGCGATTCGGCGATCCGTTTGTAGGGCTTCAGGTGGCCGAAGATGCCGATCAGCGGCACGTCCGCCTCGATGCCCAGCTTGTCGCGGTAGGCGTGCCGGTCCGCCTGGGGAATCCAGGCGCCGTGCGGGATCACGGCGATGGGTCCGGCGAACCCCGCCGCACGGACCTGGCTCTCCATGAAGTGGCTGTGCACCACCACTCCGCGGGCGCGCTCCAGCAGGCGGCGTGTCATGGGCAGGCCGTCGTAGTCCGGCCCCACTTCCAGCTTCCGCACGCGCTCGGCGAAAGCCCGCGCCGGGGCGCCGCCGTTGTATTCGCATTCGTCCACGTAGGCGTCCCAGTCGCCGCGGCGGATGGTCAGCTCCGTCATCAGGTGATGGAGATTGCACTCGTGCATCGCCACCACGCCGGGATGGCGCAGAGCCTCTTCGTAAACGAACGCGTGGTGACCGTTGTTGCCAACCTGGTAGAGAGCGATATCGAAGCGGGCGGCGTCGGCCGGTGGGCCGGGCTCCGAAAACACGGCCACTTCCGCCAGCGGCCGCAGGCTTTCCAGCAGCGCCTCGGAGTAATCCGCAATCCCGCTGCGGGCGGGAGGGAGCGGCGAAAAGTAGGCTACGCGCATTACCGCACCAGGTCCAGCGTGAAGGTGCCCATGCTCAGGGGTACGCGGATCTGCATGGGCGTGCGGGCTGGGTCGCGGGCGTAGGACACTTCGAAATGGAAGTCCGCCTTCGGACCCTTGACGGAAACGTTCAGGCGATCGATGGTGACCTTCTTGCCGCCTACCATGATGTCCTGAGCGCCGGAATAGACCATGCTGGTGGAGTACGCCGCCCCGAGGAACGTCTGCGCGCCCGCCGGCACCCGCCCCTGCCCCAGTTCCATGCGGGCGAAATAGGCGAAGGCCACGGCATCGCGGGCGCACGGTCCGATGAAGAAGTCCGTCTCGCCGCCGTCCTTAGGCAACAGCGTGACCCGGTGCCCGGCGCCGGTCTTCTGATCGAAGGTGGATTTCTCGATACCCTTCCTGCCCGCGTGATTGGTCTCGCGGTCGAGCGTGACGGAGCACAAGTCCGCGCCCGTAGTGGAGCGGTACTTGTCGCTGACGGAGAAGCCGGGAACTCCGGCGTTGCCGGAAACCTCCAGGGACCAGCCGCCGCCGTCGGTCTTGTGGGCGGTGAAGGTCGCCTCGCCTACCGGCAGGCCGCTCTGCCAGTTCATGACGTAGTGCAGGGTCTCGTTCTGCCACGGGAACCCCGCGAGGTTCGCGGCGGGTTGCGGGCCAGGTTGCTGAGCGGATTGGGGAGCGGCCTTGCCCGCGGCCGGGCCGGGGGATTGAGCCGCCGCCGCGCCCGCCAGGAACAGCCAGAGCGCGGCTAATCGATAGCCGTAATAGTGCATGGTTTTCACCTGAGAGTCTTCACCTGTGAGCAATGGCCGCGGGGGCCTCGGCAAGCTTTTCCACTCGCTCGCCTTCCAGGACCTCGCGAAACACGTCTAACGTACCTTCGGCGGTTTTTTGCCAACTGAAATGCGCCGCCCGCTGGAGGCCCAGCCGCTCCATGCGCGCCCGCAATTCGCCGTCCAGCAGCAGATCGGCGATGGCCCGCGCGATTTCGTCCACCCGGTAGGGATCGAAGACGATCGCCGCGCCGTCCACCACCTCCGGCAGAGCCGTGGTGTTGGCGCAAGCCACCGCGCGCCCGCACGCCATGGCCTCGAGGGCGGGCAGACCGAAGCCTTCGTAGTAGGACGGAAACACGAACAGGTCGCTCGCGTTGTAGAGCTGCAGCAGGTCCCGGTCTGAGACGAAGCCGGTAAACCGGATACGGTCCTCGATGCCGGATTCCCTGGCCGCATCGCGCACGTGGCCGCCGAACCAGGTATCTTTGCCCGCCAGCACCAACTGGTGCTTCAGTTGCGGATAGGCCCGCACCAGCCGCGCGAAGGCCTGAATCAGTCCAATATGGTTCTTACGCGGCTGCAAGTCGCCCACCGCTAGCACGAAGGGGGCGGGAATCCGGAACCGGTCCCGAACGGCCGCAGTGGCGGCTTCGCGCGACACCGGGCGAAAGTCAGGAGCGGCGGCGTTGGGCACCACCACCACCTTGTCCTCGTCCAGGTCGCCGTAGACTTTCAGGATGGACTGCCGCGAGAACTCCGTGCCCGTCAACACCTTGGCGGCGCGCCGCACGGTGCGCCGGACGGTCCACTGCAACTGCCGCGCGCGGGTCCAGGGAAAGTACTCGGGATGCTCCAGGTAACTCACGTCGTGAACGCTCACCACCACCGGGACCCGGCACCCCACCGGCGCCGTATACTGAACGTGCAGAAGGTCGGGCCGGTCTTCCCGCACCCGGCGGGCGAGGTCATACCCCAGGCGCACAAAGGGGTTTCCGGAGATTGCGCGAGCCTGGATCCTGGGCGGAATCCACTCGTGGGCCGCATCCTCCGAGACGTAAGCCACGAATTCGCATTCCCGCTCGACAGCACCGAACGCGTTCAGTAGATTCCGAACGTAGACTTCGTTACCAGTCAGGTGCCTGCCGATAGCATGGGCATCAACTGCAAAACGCATGGACCGTACCAGTATAGCTGACCAGAATGCCCCAGGTATGTGTCAAAAATCCAGGTCCTTCCACGCCGTCTCCCATACGAACTCCTTTTCCAGCAACAGCCTGCCAGCTCTGGCGAGCCTGCGCCGCAGCTCCGGAGATTCCAGCAGCCGGGATACCGCCTCGGCGAACTCCGCCGCCGTGTCGGCCAGCAGGATGTCTTCCCCGTCGTGCACCGGAAGCCCTTCCGCCCCAATCGTGGTGGACACTACGGGAACTCGCGCCGCCCATGCCTCCAGAATCTTGAACCGCGTCCCACTGCCTGCCAGCAGGGGCACCACCGCTACTTTCGCGCGGGCCAGTTCCTTTACGGCGTCATCCACTGCGCCGACTACCTGGATCCGGTCGTCCCCGGACGTGAACTGCTGCACCGCCGATGGGTTCTTTCCCAGCAAGCGCCATGCCAATCCGGGCCATCGCTCCTTCAGGATCGGCCAGACCTCCTTTCGGAAGAAGCGCGCCGCGGACAGATTCGGGTGGTACTCCATATTCCCCGAAAAGACCACGGCATCTTCCTCCACCAGTTCCGGCGCCGGCTGGCGGGGAATGGCGTTGGGGTAGACCCGGACGCGCGTGTCGGGGGCAATTTCCAGCACCGTGGCGGCGTCCTTGAAGGAAGCAGCCAGAACCTCCGAAAACCGCGGCAGCCAGGTCTCCTCCATCTTCCTGCAAGCCGTGAAGAAGGCGCGGTGCGCCACCGCCGCCACCGTCCCCTCCGCCTCGGCGCAGCGGGAGTGCAGTACGGATTCGATGTTGTGCAGATTCAGGATGGTCCGCCGGCTCACTGCCGAGATCAGTTCCAAATAGGGCGCGCACCAGAAGTGCTCGATGACGCCGGTCTCGTACTGCCACCCGTTGACGGCATCCTTGATGCGGTCTTCGAACCCCGAGAACCGGTCCATCAGCGGCGGCGTCTTGCGAGCCACGCGGGCGGCATTCCGGAACGCCCTGGCGGCCATGCTGCGGCCGTTCTTGGGCAGGTCGATCACCACCGTGCGGCGCACCTTGCCGGGCGGAATCAGGCTGGCGGGATCGGGCGCGTCGGGCTGCCGGAAGACGATCAAATCGACGGTGTAGCGCCGCGACAGGTACTCCAGGAGCGAGGCCGTGCGCAGCGCCCCGCCGCCGGCCACCGGGTACGGCGCTTCCGGAGACAGCATCAAAGCGGCCGGCTTTTCGTCAGTGTTTTTTTGCTCTTCCACGATCTCCCAATCGAAGGCGGTGGCCCCTCACTCCCCGAAACGCCGCCGCGCCTCCCGATACACTTCGTAAGTAGCGTGCGCGGTGCGCTCCCAGGTGAACTGCCGCGCGCGGGCCAATGACTTCCCGCGCAGTTCCGCAACCCGCTCAGGACTCTCGCACAGCGCGCGCATGGCCTCGGCCAATCCGCGCGCATCCGCGGCATAGATGGCGGCGTCGCCCGCCGCTTCCTCGACCGCCCGCGAAGCGATCACCGGAACCCCGCACTGCATCGCTTCCAGCACCGGCAGGCCAAAGCCTTCGTACAGCGACGGACACACCAATGCAAGCGAACCCGAGTACAACTCCGGCAAAGCCGCGTCCGGAACTTCGCCGATCCAGCGAATCCCCGGCTCGGATTCCAACCCTGGAAGCGGCGGAAAATCGGCGCGCTTCCGCCCGGCCAGCACCAGGTCCACGGGGTGCGACTGGCGCACTTCCCGCCACGCCTCCACCAGCACCGGCAGGTTCTTCCGCGGCTCCAGCGTGCCAACGAACAGGAAATACGGCGCGTCCCCGGGAACGGTGGTCCGGGCTGGCGCGAACCACGGCGCGGCCGCCTCGGGAATGGCCACCACGCGGTCGGGTCGCAACCGGAACCGCTCGATGGCCTGCTTCCGCACGGCCTCGCAGGGAGTTACCACCATGGTGGCGATCCCCAACTCCAGCAACGCGGGCGTCCGCCGGCGCACGCGGCCCGCCGCGTGGTGCCAGCGGGGGTTCATCCATGGCGAAAGATCGTGCAGCGTCATCACACTCGGCCTCCGCGCCAGATACGGCACGGCGAAATCCGGCCCATGCACCAGGTCGGCGCCCAGGCGGCTCAACTCCCGCGTCAGACCCCACAACCACCAGCGCCGCTCCGCGGCGTTACGCGGTCCGCCGCCCCGCTTCAGGTTGCCGGGAGGCGCTTGCGGCATGGGGAACGGACGGTCGCTCACCAGGTAAAACTCGTCCTCGGGAAACGTGCGCGCCAGCGCCAAGCTAAGTTCGCCGGTGTAGCGCGCCAATCCACCCGAAGTAAGCCCGAGGGCCGCGCCCTCGATCGCCACGCGCATAGCCACCCCGGCCTCACTTGCGATTGCCGTAATTCCTTTCGTAATACGTCCGGTACTCGCCGTTTCTGACGCGCTCCACCCACGAAGGGTTCCCGCGATACCACTCCACGGTCTTGGCCAGCCCGGTTTCGAAATTCATCGCGGGCTTCCACTTGGTCTCGCGCATCAGCTTCTCGCTCGACAGAGCATACCGGCGGTCGTGCCCCGGCCGGTCTTTGACGTAGTCGATCAGCTCCTCGGTCCTGCCCGTGGCGGCCAGCACCATGCGCACCACGTCCAGGTTGGGCAGGGAACGGTTGCCGCCGATGTTGTAGATTTCGCCTTCGCGGCCGCCTTCGAGCACGGCGCGAATGGCCCGGCAGTGATCGTCCACATACAGCCAATCGCGCACCTGCATGCCGTCACCGTAAACCGGCAGGCGGCGCCACTCGATGGCATTGGCGATCATCAGCGGGATCAGCTTCTCGGGAAACTGGTACGGCCCGTAGTTGTTGGACGCGCGGGTGATGGCGACCGGCATCTTGTAGGTCACGAAATACGACCGCGCCAACAGGTCCGACCCCGCCTTCGACGCCGAGTACGGGCTGCTGGCATTGAGCGGGAACTCTTCGGTGGCTTCGAGCGGCGCCTCCAGGCTGCCGTACACCTCGTCGGTAGAGACGTGAACGAAGCGCGGCGTGGAGCGTTTGCGTGCCGCTTCCAGCATCGTGAAGGTGCCCCGGAAGTTGGTTTGAATCACCGGTTCCGGCGACAGAATGCTGCGGTCCACGTGCGATTCCGCGGCGAAGTGAACGATGGCATCGGGCTTTTCGTCGCCCAGCAAGCCGTCCACCAGCCGCTCGTCGCAGATGTCCCCCTGCACGAACCGGTATCGCTCGTTGCTTTCCACCGACGTCAGGTTTTCCAGATTGCCGGCGTAGGTCAGCTTGTCCAAATTCACCACGCGCCAATCCGTCTCGCCGATCAGCATTCGGACGAACGCCGATCCGATAAAACCCGCCCCGCCCGTAACCAGAATCTTCATATGTAAACCCGGGCCTCTAGCCCGGCCGTCGCGGTCGTTACTTCCACTGCGTCTCCCAATCGTATTGAATGGATGGGTCGTTGTACGGGATCCGACCCTCGTCTTCGGGGTTGTAGAACCGGTCCGTGAGATAGACCAGCATCGAATCTTCCCTGCCGATCACCTTGTACCCGTGCCCCACCCCCGGCGGAATAAGGATCTGCCAGGGGCGCAGAGCCCCCACGTACATGGTATTGCGCGCGCCGAAAGTGGCGGAGCCCAGCCGCAGGTCCACCAGCGCCACCTGCAGCAGGCCCCGGACCACCGTCCAGTAATCGGTCTGGTGCAGATGGAAATGAAACGCCTTAACGGAGCCGGGATAACTTAGGGAAGCCGAGACCTGTGTGGTGGCCGGCGGGAAACCCGCCGCCGCACCGGTCCCGATGCGCTGCACCTCGAGGAAGTAACCCCGGTCGTCGGGGTAGATTGAGCCCGGCTGAATTATGACGCCATCGATGAGGTCTTTCGAAGCGGGCGAGGAGATTAGGCTGCCGATCCCTTTCGAGCACTCCGGGACCGCCAGTTCCAGGCCGCCAAGCGAGGCCAGGCGCCGCCCGGCGCCAGTTGTCGTAGTCTTCGGCATCATCGGTTCAAACCGCCCCTTCCGGCCCGCCGGCGTTGCCGTTCACCGATTGGGACACCAGGTTGGCCGCGCGCAGCAGGGAATCGAAAGTTCCCGCGTCCGTCCACCATCCATCCAGATGGGAGAATGTCATGCTGCCTTCGCGGATGTAGGCGTTGTTGACGTCGGTGATTTCCAGTTCGCCGCGGCCCGAGGGAACCAGGGTCTTGATTTTCTCGAACACCGTGGCGTCGTACATGTAAATGCCGGTCACCGCGTAGTTGCTCTTGGGGCTTTCCGGCTTCTCATCGATGCCTACGATGCGGTCGCCCTCCACCTCGGCCACGCCGAACCGCTCCGCGTCGGGCACCTCCTTTAGGAGGATGTGCGCACCCTTATCCTGCGCACGGAACCGGTCGGCGGCGTGCCGGATGGAGCCTTCGATGATGTTATCGCCCAGGACGACGCAGGTCTTGTGCCCGTCGGCGAAATGCTCGGCCAGCGCCAGGGCGTCGGCAATGCCGCCTTCGCCCTCCTGGTAGGTGTAGTTGATATGCTTCAGGCCGAATTCCTTGCCGTTGGCCAACAACCGCAGAAAGTCCCCCGAATTGCGCCCGCCCGTGACGACGAGGATGTCGCGTATGCCGGCATCCACCAGGGTCTGGATCGGGTAATATATCATCGGCCGGTTGTAGATCGGCAGCAGATGTTTATTGGTGATTTTGGTGAGTGGAAACAGGCGGCTACCCGTCCCCCCAGCCAGTACAATGCCTTTCATAGGTCGTATTATCCATCATACAATGGACTGGGATGCCCCATTACGATTGGAACCAGATAAATGAAGAGCGGCTCAATCCGCTGATGACGCGCAGAGTAATCCATACCGATGCCATGACCGTGGCCCGGATACGGATTGCCAAGGGAGCGGTGGTGCCGGCCCACAGCCATGTCCACGAGCAGTTGGCCATGGTGCAGCGGGGCGCCTTGAAATTCGACCTCGCCGGCCAGGAGATTCTGGTTAGCGCCGGCCAGGCTCTGGCCATCCCCTCCGGCGTCCCCCACGGCGTGGAAGCCATGGAAGACAGCGAAGTGATGGACCTGTTCACCCCCCGCCGCCAGGACTGGATCGACGGCGACGATTCCTACCTGCGGAAATGAAAAAAGGTGTCAGACGCCATTTTCAGAAAAGGTGTCAGACGCCATTTTTTCGTTTCCTGTGTAGAATAAGACCATGAGGCTCTGTGCTCTGGCTCTTGCGGGGTTGCTCCCCTGCCTGGCGGCTTCCCCGGATTGGGACAAGGCGAAGATTCAAGGTTCCACTTCGGCCCCCGTGGCCATCGAAGTGTTCAGCAGCTTCGACTGCCCGCACTGCAGAGTCCTGCACGAGGGGATGATGCCGCAGATCATCCAGGATCTGGTGGTGACCGGGAAGGCCTGCGTGGTCAGCCGTGAGTTTCCGCTGACCGGTCCCTATCACAAGTACGCACGGGAGGCCGCCAACCTGGCGACCGCGGCGGCACGGATCGGCAAATACGAAGTGGTAGCCAGTGCGCTGTTCAAGAATCAGCAGTCGTGGGAGGAAAGCGGGAAGGTCTGGGACACGGTGGCCGCCGTCCTGACGCCCGCCGAGCAAGCCAAGGTGAAGGCGCTGGCGAGTGATCCCTCCGTCCTGGCCGAAGTGGAGAAGGACTACCAGCAGGGCGCCGCCGCCGGCATCAACCAGACACCCACCCTGATGGTGATCCGCCAGAGGGACAACAAGCGGTATCCCTTCCCCGGCATCCCGCCCGGCTACGAAATCTTCCGCGACTTCATCCTCAAGGATCTGGCGAAATGAACGGATACGGCACGGTGAGTGCGAGAGCTCTCGCGCTGGCGCTGGCGGCTGGTTTGCCTGCTCTCGCCGCATCCGCTCCGGCGGCCAAGGGCCAGAGCTTCGGCAATCCGAAGGCGCCGATCCTGATCGAAATCTACGGCAGCTTCGGGTGCTCCCACTGCAAGGACTTCCACACCGAAATTGCGCCCCTGCTTATGCGGGACTTCGTCGATAGCGGTAAGGCCTATCTGATCTTCCACGACTTGTCGTCCGCCCTCGACCATTCCGCTGAAGCTACCGGATACGCCCTGGCAGCGGCGCGCGTTGGGAAATACAAGGAGGTGGCCGATGCGCTCTTTCAGTACCAGGAGGAGTGGTCGGCCAGCGGCAAGGTTTGGGACGCGGTGGCGCCGGTGCTTAGCCCGGCGGACCGGAAGAAGGTGGCCGCGCTGGCCAAGGACCCAAGAGTGCAGGCCGAGGTGAAGGCCGAGACCGAAGCGGGAGGACGCGCCAAAATCGGGCATACGCCTACCATTCTGGTGACTCACGCCATGAAAGAGCGCCGTATCGAAGGCATGCGCCCGGACGAGTGGAACATCTTTCGGGACTGGATGAATAATGACCTTCTCAAGAAGTAGTACCTGCCGGTGGATCGCGCTGGCGCTGGCGGCTTGTCTGCCCTCGCTCGCCGCATCCATCCCAACGGCCAAGGGCCAGAGCTTCGGCAATCCAAAAGCGCCGATCCTGATTGAACTCTACGCCGACTTCGAGTGTCCCGGCTGCAAGAGCTTCCACCTCGATTTTCTGCCGTCGCTGATGCGGGACTACGTGGACACCGGCAACGCCTACCTGATCTTGCACGACCTGTCCTTCCACCTCCATTCGAACGAAGCCACGGGATACGCCCTGGCGGCGGCGCGCATCGGCAGGTACAAGGAAGTGGCCGATGCGCTTTATATGCACCAGGCGGAGTGGTCCGCGAACGGAAAGGTGTGGGACACGGTGGCGGCGGTGCTTAGCCCGGCGGACCGGAAGAAGGTGGCCGCGCTGGCCAAGGACCTAAGAGTGCAGGCCGAGGTGAAGGCCGAGACCGAAGCGGGAGGACGCGCCAAAATCGGGCATACGCCTACCATTCTGGTGACTCACGCCATGAAAGAGCGCCGTATCGAAGGCATGCGCCCGGACGAGTGGAACATCTTTCGGGACTGGATGAATAATGACCTTCTCAAGAAGTAGTACCTGCCGGTGGATCGCGCTGGCGCTGGCGGCTTGTCTGCCCTCGCTCGCCGCATCCATCCCAACGGCCAAGGGCCAGAGCTTCGGCAATCCAAAAGCGCCGATCCTGATTGAACTCTACGCCGACTTCGAGTGTCCCGGCTGCAAGAGCTTCCACCTCGATTTTCTGCCGTCGCTGATGCGGGACTACGTGGACACCGGCAACGCCTACCTGATCTTGCACGACCTGTCCTTCCACCTCCATTCGAACGAAGCCACGGGATACGCCCTGGCGGCGGCGCGCATCGGCAGGTACAAGGAAGTGGCCGATGCGCTTTATATGCACCAGGCGGAGTGGTCCGCGAACGGAAAGGTGTGGGACACGGTGGCGGCGGTGTTGAGCCCGGCGGATCAGAAGAAGGTGGCCGCGCTTGCCAAGGACCCAGGCGTGCTGGCCGAGGTGAAGGCGGAAACCGAAGCGGGAAAAAACCGGATCAAGAGCACGCCCACCATGTTGGTGACGCACGCCATGAAGGAGCGGCCATTCGTAGGCGTGCCCCCGTGGGACGTTTTCCGGGATTGGGTGAACCATGACCTTCTTAAGAAGTAGTACCTGCCGCTGGATCGCGCTGGCCCTGCGGATCATCCTGGGCGCGCTCTTCATTCTGGCCGCCTATCTGAAGCTGCAGGATTCCTGGCGCATATTCGCCATGGACATCGCCGCGTATCAGATCCTGCCCACCAGTGGCCCCTGGCTGGAATTGGTGGCGCGCGGGCTGCCGTGGTTCGAGGCGGCGTTGGGGGTGTGGCTGATTTCGGGCGTGTGGCTGCGCGCCTCGGCCACCCTTTCGGCGGTTCTGCTCGGGGGCTTCATCGGCCTGATGACCTGGGCGCAGTTGAAAGGCCTGAGCATCAACTGCGGTTGTTTCGGCACCGGCGAGAAAATCTCCTGGCTCACCATGCTGCGCGATGGCAGCCTGCTGGCGGCCGCCGTGTCGCTGGCCGTCTGGAGCTACGTGCCGCGAAAAAAGGTGTCAGACACCATTTCTTGAAGGTGGCCGCCAGAGGCTTGAATCTCGTCCAGCGCGCGGCGCGAATCGGCCGCATTCAACCCTTGGATGGCATCGGTGACCACGTATACGGGCTTCCCGGTTTTCAAGAGGCCACGCACGGCCGATAGCACGCAGATCTCGGTGACCACGCCGTAAACCACGTAGCGCTCGGCGCCCAGGCGCTCGATCAGGCGCGCCATGTTCCGCGCGGCGAACACATCCACGGTCTGCTTCTCGACGACGATCTGCTGCGCGCCGTCAATCTCGATGGCGCACTCGCGGTTGGGAATCGTAACGCGCCGCGGCAACAATGTGGACTCGGGCTTGTGCTGGCCCAGGGTTCCGGCCACGCAGTGGGGCGGCCAGGTGCGGAACTCGGGGTCGTCTTCGGAGTGCGCGTCGGTAGTAGACACCACGGGGATGCCCTGCTCCGCTGCGAAGCGGTTCAAGCGGGCAATCGCGGGCAGGATTCGCTCGGCACCGGGCACGTACAGGGCTCCCGCGGGCAACAGGAAATCGAACTGCGTATCGATATCGTAGAAGACGGTTTTCATCCCAGCAAATTGCGGCGGGTCCGCTCGGTAAGCGCCCGCAGTTCGCGGCTTTCGATCACCGGCCAAGGCTCGCCCACCTCCAATTGTCGCAGGCTCTCGGGTAGGCTGGCGAGCGATCGGGCGGCGCGCTCGCGGGCCTCGGCTGCCGATGGCAGAGGCTCCACCAGTTCGCCGCCCAGAATCACCGGTCGCAGCAGCGCCTCGCCCTGGCCGCAGTCGCCCGAAACCGTCACTACATCGCGCGCCGCGGCGCGGAAGATCTGCTTGGCGCCGGGGCGCGTAGTCTTGTCCGCGCTGTACTTCGCCGTGAAGCGCTGGATCCCGCCGCCGACATCCACCTCCACCAGCTTGTAGACCGCGCCCATGTGCGGCGCGTCGGCCGAAGTGGCAAGCTGCGTTCCCACACCGAAGGCGTCGATGGGCGCGCCATCCCGCACCAGCTCGCGGATGCGGTATTCGTCCAGATCGCCCGATGCCATGATCTTCGCATCGCCGAGTCTGGCGCTGTCGAGGATGGCGCGCACCTGGCGCGAGAGCGCCGCGAAATCGCCGCTATCCAGCCGCACGCCCCATAGCGGCTTCCCCAGTTCGGCCGCGTGGCGAGCGCCCTCCAGCGTGTCGTAGGTGTCGATGAGTTGCACGGTCTGTTCGCCGAGCGACGCCTGCAAACGCCGGAACGCTTCGCTCTCGGAAGCGAAGGACATCACCCACGAATGCGCAGCCGTGCCGGACACGGGGATGCCGTAGCGGTGGCCCGCCAGCGTGTTGCTGGTAGTGGCGCACCCGCCGATGTACGCGGCCCGCGCGCCCAGCACGCCGGCCTCGGGAGTGTGCGCGCGCCGCGTGCCGAACTCGGCGACCGGCCGGCCCGCGGCGGCGGCCACACAGCGCGCTGCTTTGCTGGCGACCAGGGCAGGGAAAGTAATGGCGGCCAGGAGGTAGGTTTCGGGGATTTGCGCCTCGATGATGGGAGCGCGCACCGTCAGCAACGGCTCGCCGGCGAATAGCGGCGTGCCTTCGGGAACCGCGAACAGGTCGCCCGTGAAACGGAGGCGGCCCAGGTAATCGAAGAATTCGGACGGCGCGTGGCGTAACTGCGGGAGCGAGCGGAGGTAGGCGATCTCCCCGGCGGTGAAGGATAGATTGAGCAGGTAGTCCACCACCTGGGCCAGTCCCGCGGCCAGGACGAAGTTGCGGTTGGCGGGGAGTCGGCGTATGCCCAGTTCGAAGGTGGCTCGCTCGGCGGCCTTGCCTGCCTCGAAGTAGCCCGCCGCCATGGTGAGTTCGTAGAAGTCGGTGAGAAGGGCGTTCATAGCGAAAGAGTCTTCAGTCCTGCTACCTGCTCTTATGTGGGGCAGGCTGGCAGCCTGCGGCGGGTTGTTAACCCGCCTTCCGACCGGTCAACCGTTTCCGCAGGTATAAGTATCCGTTTGCCGCTTGCCGCCCGGCTGCGGGTAATTAGCCTCCCGCGCAGCAAACTGCGGTCGCCACCGGAATCCTGGGCCCGAATTAGCGTGGTTGACCAGCTCGATGCCTCGTTTGCACCAGCAGAAGGCGGGTTGACAACCCGCCGCAGGTTAACAACCTGCCCCACATAAGACCAGTAGAAGTCTACTTCTTCTTAGCCGGCGGGGCCGCCGGTGCCGGTTCCTTCACTCCGCTGGCGGCCGCCCTAACATCCTCCACGGCCTTCGCGGATAACTCATAGATGCTCGAATCCCCCTCGCGTTGCGCGAAAAATCGCTCGCCTTGCCCGCTTACCGTCACCTTCTCCACGCGCTTGCCGCTGTTGGACGTGACGGTTGCCTCGAACACCACCGGTCCCTCGCTCTTGTCGGCGAACTTGTCGGCGGTGAGGTCGCGCAGCCGGTCGATGAGCGTCTGCACGGTCGAGTTGTCCATGGTCTTCGGCCCCGCCATCCACTTGTCGCCGCTCTTGGTATAGACCGCCGTTCCATTGTTGACGATCTCCAGCTTGCTTGGGTCGCTGAAACCGAAGTCGAACAGCTTCTTGTTACGGAAATCGTCCAGCCCCTTATTGAGGCCGTCGCCCACGTCGGCGGCTATCTTGTACACGCCCTCGACCGCCGAGCCCTTGGCGTAGTAATTCTTGTCCTTGTCTTGGTGAACCTCCAGCGTCTGCGTGCCGCTGGCATCGGTCACCGAGGCGGTAGCCACCTTAGGCGCCGCGGCGTACTTCTTGGCGGCGTCCGGATCGGAATTGGCCAGGTCCATCTTGGCGTCTTTCAGTTTGGAGATCAGCGAATCCACCTGGGTGCCATCGGCGCGCATGGGACGCGGCTGCACGATCTGCCACTCGCTCTCGTTGTTCTTGCCGAACTCGACCGCCGGGCCCTTGGCCTGAAGCTGCACGCGCGCGATTTTGTCCTGGTCGAAAGTCATCAGCCGTTTGTCTCGCAGATCGTCCAGGCGTTTGTCGAGGCCCTCTTTCGCAAAGCTGGTCAACAGGACCACGCGCGGCGATCCGGCTACCCGGGCATAGAAGCCGGCGTTGGTTGGAGTAGCGTCGCCGATCATCAACTCGTCGGACTTGCCGTCCTTGCGCAGCACGGTCATATCCAGCACGGGCGGGTCCAGGCCGTACTGCTTGAAATCGGTGGCCTTCTCTTCGATGGTCGAGGTGGCGTTGAGTGGTGCGAGAAAGCTGAGCAGCGTGCCGGCGGCCGATTGGTCGGCCGGGAAGGGCTGCGGCGCCGCGATGCGCCACTTCCCGCCATCTTTGCGAAGCACCAGCGATTCCATGCCCTTCTTCAGGTGGATCTCCTCGATGTCCGTGTCGGGGATCATCAGCACCTTGACGACGTCAGCCCCGATCTTCTTGGTCTCGCTCTCCTGCTTACTGTTGGACCACCACCACAGGCCGCCCAACACAGCCAAAAGAACGACGGCGATCACGAGTCCCTTCGGCTTCATAAGTTATCTCCTCTTCCACCAGGTGGCCAGGCCGAAGCCCACCACGCCCAGCGGGAAGATGAACCAGGTGAGGTAGAACAGCGTGGCCTGCCGCTGCGGAGTAATATTGAACGCCTGATCTTCGGGCATCTTGGGGCGGATGGAAATCAGGTCGGCGTCCGACGAGAGCCAGTTCACGGAATTCACGAACAGGTCGCGGTTGCCGAGTTGGCGCGTGCCCGCGAAGGAGTTAGTGGCCCATTCAGAGGTGCCCACCACCACGAAGCGGCCCTTATGCTCGCCCGTGAGCGTGCCTGCGGCGGCCAGCGTGAAGGGGCCGCGTTTGGCCTTCTTGGCATCCACCGTTCCGCCGGGACCGATTTCCGTGATCCCCAGACTTTCCTCGCTGGTCTGCACCAGTTTCTCCACGGTGGCTTTGCCGCCGGACTTGATATCCAGCGAGCGCACCAACGGGAACGCCGTCATAACGCGAGTGAGCGGCGCGGTGATCTGGTGGTTCTCGTACTGCATTACCACGGGAATCTCCGGGCCAAACCCGAAGATTTGTCCGATGCCGCTGCCGTCCAGCACCAGGTCTTTATCGACAGTGACGCCCCAGTCGGCGAGCACGTCCGTGAGGCCGGGGTTCTCCGCGGCGGGCTCCTGTTGGCCCAGGCGCAGCACGTTATCCAGCATGATTATGGCGCTGCCGCCGTCTTCCACGTACTTGCGGATGGCATCCACCACCGGCGGCGGATAGGCGCCCTGCGGCCCGCCAATCGCCAGCACGGAGCAATCCTTGGGCACTTCCACGGCACCGGTGGGCGCGGCCTGGCCGATTGCCATAGGTTTCGCCGCATCCAGTGCGGCGGGCCTCAGGGTCACGGCGCGGCTCTTGTAGTTGTCGTGATCCAGTAACTGTTTGAGAAAGGAGAAACCGCGGCGGTCGCTATCGTCGATGCTGTGTTCGCCGGCGCCGGAGACGAAGCAGACGTTGCGCTCGGCGGTCTTCAGGGAACGGATCAGGGCGCCGGTAACTTCCTCTTCGGTCACGCTCTTGGCGCCTTCGCGGCGGGCGCCCGAATCCACCATCACCGGAGAATCCGGACGGTAGCCCGCGGCCGTGGCGAGTTGCGGCTTCTTGTCCGGATCCATATACTTCACGCTGATCTTGGTGGAGAGATCCGAATAACGGTCCAGCAGGTCGCGGCCCGAGCGGAAGCTATCTTCCTTACCGAAGTAAGTGACGTTCACATCCTTCTTCAGATTCTTGACGACCTTGATGGTCTGCTCGGACAAGCTAAACTGCTTATTCTTGGTGGAATCGTAAGACTTGTCATAGCGGTTGGCGAGGAAATTGCCTAACACCAGCACACCCAAGACCACCAGGCCGTAACCCAGGGAGTAGAACGCGTATTCGCCGCGCCGTTTGTCGAAAGCCAGCACGAGCAGAGGCAAGCCGAAGAACGTGCAGGTAAGTCCGTAGAGCCAGAAACTGCGGCCCAGCTTACGCGCCACCATGCCCCAGAAATAAACGGATCCGCAGACGGCCACCAGCACCGCAACGCCCGCGGCAATCGCGAAGCCGCGCTGGACCGGCTCTTTCGACAGTCCGGACAGACAGGCAAGAAAGCCAATCCCACCGGCGAAGCTCAGAATCAAGCCCAGGACCGCTTGCGTCCGCTGCGCCAGCAGGTAGAGGCCGTAGACCGGTATCCAGTACCGGCCCGGCGAACCCTCGTCGCCCAACCGCCGGGCGATTCTCATGGATACGAAGGATATCAGCAGGTAGACCGCGAGGCCGATAACTATACTCAGTAGGTCGAAGGACCGCGCGGAGGGAATCATCGAGGTGGTCTCAGGCATGGAAGGCTCCGTTTGCCGCCGTTGCGGCCACAAGGCAATTCAGGATAAGTGACGGGCGCTGCATGTTAGCTCCTCCACCGCATCGATTCCATGGATCGCGAAGTAATGAACAGCGCCAGGAAGATCATGGAAAGATAGAAGATTACGTCCTTCGTCGAGAGCACGCCCTTGGCGAAGTTCTCGAAGTGGGTCACGATGGAAAGGTAATTCGTCACCTGGGCCAGCACGCTGCTGTCGAATTGCGTGAACCAGCTCAGCAGCCACAGGATCAGGCAGACGAAAAAGGTGGCGCCGCCAGCCACGATCTGGTTGCGCGTCAGGCTGGAGATGAACGCCCCGATGGCCAGCAGGCAACCGCCTTGCAGAATGAGGCCCAGGTACGCAACCAGCACCGGCTGCCAGTCCGGCTTGCCCCAGACGAACAGAAACGAGATGATGAGCCCCGACATGGCGAGTACGCTGATGTACAGCACCAGGGCGCCGATCCACTTACCCAGAATGATCTCGATGTCCTTCACGGGCGAAGTGAGCAGCAGCTCCATGGTTCCTGACCGCTTTTCCTCGGCGAACAGCCGCATGGTGATGAGCGGAATCAGAAACAGTGAAATGGTGCTGGCGAAACCCAGCAGCGGCCGGATGATCTGATCGTTCAGGTTCACCGGCTGCCCCTGCATCTGCGCCTGCACGCCGTAGCGCACCAGTTCCCGGACGGTGGGATAGAACACCAGGGCCCCGAACAGGAACGCAAACAGGGCCAGCACCGCGTACGCGATGGGCGAGGCGAAGTAACTCCGCACTTCCTTGCGGCAAATGAGAATGACGTTCTTCATTGCTTGGCTCCTTCAACGGCGGCGGCCGCCGGTTCGGCGGGCTTTTCGGCTCCGGTAAGTTGCAGGAAGATCTCTTCCAGGCTGAGGCCCACTGGGCGAAGCTCGTTGAGGTTCCAGCCGGCCTGCACCACGCTGCGGGCCAGGTCGGCGCGGATGTGGCGGCCCTGCAGGCTCTCCACTTCGAACACGAAGCGGCCCTCGCGCGGCTCTTTCGCCATCACGCGGCTGACGCCGGAAACCTGCTCCAGCCGCATCTGCACCTCGCCCATGGCCGGGTGCCCCGCGGCGGGCTCGACCTCGATGGAAACCGCTTCGGCGCCGCGCAGCCGGTTGGTCAGGTTGGCCACCGAATCGATGGCCACCAGCTTGCCCTGGCTGATAATGATGACGCGCTCGCAAGAGTGCTCCACCTCGCTCAGGATGTGGGTGCTAAGGATGATGGTGTGATCCGGCGCCAGCGCCTTGAGCAGATCGCGGATTTCGATAATCTGCTTGGGGTCCAGACCGCTGGTGGGCTCGTCCAGGATGAGCACGTCGGGGTTGTGGATGATGGCCTGGGCCAGCCCGACGCGCTGCCGGTAGCCCTTGGAGAGCTTGCCGATCAGCCGGTAGCGGACCTCGCCGAGCGCGCACTTGCCGGTGACATCGTCCACCCGGCCGCCGATGTCGCGGCTCGAAATGCCCTTCAGCCGGCCCACGTAGGTGAGGTATTCGTTAACCTCCATTTCGGGGTAAAGCGGCGGGGTCTCGGGCAGATACCCGATCCGCCTTTTCACCTCGAGAGGGTTCTCGAGAACGTCAAAACCAGCCACGTTGGCGGTGCCCGCCGTGGGGGGCAGGAAGCACGTGAGGACGCGCATGGTGGTGGTCTTCCCGGCGCCGTTAGGGCCTAGGAAACCCACGATTTGCCCCTTCTCCACCTCGAACGAGATGTTGTCCACGGCGAGCGTCCGAGCGTATCGCTTGGTGAGGCCTTCGACTTTGATCATATGGTTGCTTCCCGGTAAACGGTGTAATCCCTTAGAGTACGAGACGTATCAGTTGGCATTTGGGCACGATGCGACCACATCTGAAGGATGCAGCTTGCGTATTCGCCTTGAAATCTCATGATACGGACGGGGCGAAGTGTTGTCAAATCAGGCGGCCGGGGCGGATCTGCCCGGGACCGTTGCGGGAACTTCCTGGGACCGGAGGGTTGCCAGGGTAGGGTAAAAACCCCATACTCCCCGTTTTGCGAAGCCTCTTGCTTGCGGCCAAAGCCCGCGCCTGCCAGCGCGAGGGTCTTATGTGGGGCAGGCTGGCAGCCTGCGGCCGATTGTCAATCGGTCCGGCCTGCGCGGGGCAACCAACTCGCCGCTGAAGCGCACCATTGCCCGCGCGACTCGTTGTCGCAGTGCGACCCGCAGAGCGGACTGCGTGCGGGCGTCGGAAGGCGGGTTGACAACCCGCCGCAGGCTGCCAGCCTGCCCCACATAAGCAGGCTACCTCAGCCACAACCCCGCGCCGCGCTGCAGGATGGCGGCAGCGGCCACACCGGCGGCGGCCGCCAGAAATGCAGGCCTCGCGCCGCGCTGCTTCCACTCCTCGTGCACCGCGTGGTAACCCAGGTAAATTAACCAGCCGGCGGCCAGCCCCAGGGGCACGACAGTCCACTGCGTCCCCAGGTGCGGCGCCATCCACAAGCCCGCGGCGCCGCCCAGCAGCGTGGTGCCCTCGGCCAGAACGCACCATCCCAGGGCCGCGGCGCGCGACTTCACTGACGCGCGCAGAATGCCGCCCAGCGCCACACCCTCCGGCAGTTTGTGCAGGCAGATGGCCAGGGGCACCGCCAGCCGCAAGCCGCCGGGCGCGGCCAGTTGCGCCGCCACCACGCTCCAGCCGTCCATAAAGCTGTGCACGGCCGCGGCGGCGATCAGCGGCAACGCAAACCCGTGCAACTCGGCCGCACACGCCCCGTGGTCGTGATCGTGCGAACAGGTGGGACACACCGGGTAGACGAAGCGGTTGATGGCCAGCAGCAGCCCGTATCCCGCCAAGGGCGGGAGCACGCCGCTCACCAGCCCGCCGTCTGCCACCAATTCTGGCAGTAGCCCGAAGAGCACCACGCCCAGCAGCACTCCGGCACTGAAGGCCACCACCGTGCGCGTGCGGCGGCGCAGGGAGGTGAGCCCCAGGCCCAGCCCGGCGCCGGCCAGGGCGATGGCGGTGGCCAGAGCGGGCAGCGAGATGCTGGCGAGCCATGGGGAAGCTGGGTGCAAGATCCTACTGTAGCTCGAATGGCGGGGCCTGCGCGCTCGCGAGCCACGCCGCCGTAGTATCGTATAAGAAACGCACTCAATGATCACCCGCAACGAAGCTCTCGACCTGTTCCGCTCCACCGACCTTATCGGCATCGGCATGGCCGCCGACGCGGTGCGCCAGCGCTGGCACCCCGAGAACGTGGTCTCCTACATCATCGACCGCAATATCAACTACACCAACTTCTGCACCGAGTACTGCACCTTCTGCGCCTTCTACCGGCCCATGGGGCACGCCGAAGGCTACGTGCTGCCGCAGGAGACTATCTTCGCCAAAATTCAGGAGACCATCGACCTGGGCGGCACCGGCGTGCTGATGCAGGGCGGGCTGCATCCCGATCTGAAGATCGAGTGGTACGAGGACCTCTTCCGCAACATCAAGCGGCGCTTCCGCATCCACCTGCATTGCCTCTCGGCGCCGGAGGTGGTCAACATCGCCGGTGTCAGCGGCCTGAGCCTACGCGACACCATTGCGCGCCTGCGCGACGCGGGCCTCGACTCGATCCCGGGCGGCGGCGCGGAGATCCTGGACGACGCCGTGCGGCAGCGCATCAGCCGCCTGAAGTGCGGGGTGAGCGAATGGGAGGACGTGCACCGCACCGCCCACCAGCTCGGCATGCGGACCACCGCCACCATGATGTTTGGATGCGGCGAGACCATCGAGCAGCGCATGAACCACCTGGAGCTGGTCCGTAACCTGCAAGAGGAGACCGGTGGATTCACGGCGTTCATCCCGTGGACGTTCCAGCGCGAGAACACCTCGCTCGGCCGCAGCGTGAAGGACGAGGCCACGGCCTTCGAGTACCTTCAAACCCTGGCGGTTTCGCGAATCTATCTGGACAACTTCGAGAACGTGCAAAGCTCCTGGGTGACGCAGGGACTGAAGACCTGCCAGTTGGGGTTGCGCTTCGGCGGGAACGACGTGGGCAGCATCATGATCGAGGAGAACGTGGTCTCGGCCGCCGGGGCGCACTACCGCGCCAGCGAGGAAGAGCTGCGGCGCATCATCCGCGACGCCGGGTTCGTGCCGCGGCAGAGGGACACGCTGTACCGGACTTACTTCCTCAACTGAGGAAGCGGACGCGGCAAGGGGCAAAATCGCCAAGCGATTGGCGGCTTCTCTCTCTGCAACTGGATGATTCTAATAAGCTTTCTATTTTGCGAGCCGCTCCACGGAGCGGTTGCCCGCTCAGGGGCGCTCGGGTATAATCGAGACAGCCAACCGGAGAAGCGAACTAATGACGCCAGAAGACCTCGAACAGATTCGCGAAATAGTACACACCGAAGTCGCCGGAGTCAAAGCCGAAATTGCCGGAGTCAAAGCCGAAATTGCCGGAGTCAAAGCCGAACTGACGGCCGAGATCAAAGCATCCGAGGAGCGCTCCCAGGAATTCGCACGCGATCTCCAGACCGAGATCCTCACCGGCCTCCAACAGTTCGCACGTGGCAACTTCGCACGGATGCACACGCTCGACGCCAACCAGGCCGACAACAACGTTAGGCTGGCAGCCCTCGAGGAGCGCGTCCTCAATCTGGAGACGCGCCGGCACGCGCAGTAAGGCAGACCCTGGCGGTTTACTCGCTGCGCAGCGCCACCGCCGGTTCGATCCCCAGCGCCCGCCGCACCGGGAACCAGCACGCCGCCATCGCTGCCGCGGCCATCGCCAGCGCCGCGGCGGTGAAGCTGATCCCGCCCGGCGACGCCCCGCCGAACAGCGTCCGCAGCAGTAGCGGAGCCAACACCGTGGCGGCAGCCAGACCCGCCAGCATACCCGCCAACAGCAGAATGGCCACGCGTCCCACTACCAGACGCACCACGTTTCCGGGGCGCGCGCCGAGGGCCATGCGGATGCCGATCTCGCGCGTCCGTTGCGTCACGGCATACGCCACCACGCCGTAGATGCCCGTGGCCGAAAGCAGCAGCGCCAGCAGACCGAAACCGCTCAAAGCGCCGGTCGCCGCCCGGCCCGGCAGCGCTTGCAGCGAGAGGTGGTCCGTCAGGCCTTCGGCATCGTACAGCGTGACCGCGGGGTCGGTACCCGCCACCGTCCGCCGGATCAGGCTGACGGCCTCGCCGGGCGGCAGGTTCGAGCGCACAGCCACCGTCGCGGCTGGCCAGTAGTTCTGCTCTCGCGGCACGTACACGGCTGGCACCGGGCCCTGGGAGAGCGAAACGTGTTTGCCGGCTTCCACCACCCCTACCACCTCCAGGAAATTTCCCGAGCGCGTCAACCGGAAGCGTTTGCCAATCGCGGATGCGTTTCCAGCGAAAGTCCGCGCAAAGGTCTCGTTGACCACGGCCACGTATCGCCCGTCCTCGCGGTCGCCATCGTTGAAGTCGCGTCCCGCCAGCAGGCGCGTGCCTAGCGTCTGAAAATAGCCCGGGGTCACCTGATAGAACAGCGCCATTGGGGTGTCCGAATCGCGCGCCACGGAGGCGCCTTCCAGGTAGATCTTTCCCACGATCCACTTCAGGTCGAGGGGGATCATGCTGGCGATCGCGGCCGACTCCACGCCCGGCGCCGCCCTTAGCCTTTCGAGCACTCGCCGCTCGAACTCGCGCCCGCGAGCAACTTCGTAGCCATCCAGACTCAGATCGAAGGCGGCGATGGCGGTTCGCTCCGGATCCAGCCCCAGACCGGCATGAAGCGCCTGCCGGATGCTGCCCGCTACCAGGCCCGCGCCCACCAGCAGCAGCACGGAGACCGCCACCTGTACCGCGATCAGGAGATCGCCCGCCGGCCACCTGCGCCGCCGGCCCGATGCGCCCGAGTCTCCCTTCAGCGCATGTGCAAGCCCCGCCCGCACCGCGCTCAGGGCCGGCGCCAATCCGAACAGCAGCGACGTGGCCACGGCGAGCGCGGCGGCGAAGCACCATCCCCGCGCGTCGATTTCGAAATTGGCGCGCACCTGCATGTCCACCGGCGGATGCCACGCCGAGAGCAACCCGATCAGCCATCCCGCCAGCGCCAGTCCCGAGGCGCACCCTGCCACGGAGAGCAACGCGCTTTCGGCGAAGAGTTGCCGCAGCAGCCTGATACGGCCGGCGCCCAGGGCCAGGCGCAAGGCAATCTCCTTGCGGCGCGCCGCTCCCCGCGCCAGCAGCAGGCTGGCCAGGTTGGTGCAAGCCACCAGCAGCACCAGCCCGGCGATGCCGCCAAGCAACGCTCCCAGTTCCGCCGCGGCCGAGCGGATGGACCCGCCGAACATTCCGGGCGGACCCACCGAGAGCTTCATCCCGGCGCGTTGATCTGGGTATTCGCGCCCCAGTTGCGCCGCGATACCGCGCAACTCGCTCTCGGCGGCGCTTGCCGTGACTCCCGGCTTGAGCCGCCCCAGCGGCATCAGGAACACGGCTCCTCGGTTATCCCTCCAACCGCTGGCCGCCGGCTGGATCTGGCCGAGCATCGTCATCGGAACCCAGACCTCGGGCTCGAAGAGAAACTCCGTGCCGAAGAACCGCGGGCGCGTAACGCCCACGATGGTGTAGGAATGGCCGGCAAGGCTGGCCTGCCTGCCCACGACACCCGGATCGGCGCCGAAGCGCCGCTGCCAGCACCCATAGCTGATGACGGCCACGGGGCTGGCGTTGTCCCGCTGGTCGTCGCGGGGCGAAATGACGCGGCCCAGGAACGCTTTCTCTCCCAGCGTGTCGAAATAGTTGCCTGTCACCACATAGCCCCAAAGCCGCTGGCTGCGGCCGTTGCGGCTCAGGCTCATGGGGAAAAAGCGATGCGCCGCCAGTGAAGAGAAGACATGGTTGCGGTCGCGGAAATCGCGATAGTCCGGATACGAGAACGATGGCAGCGGGGGGTGCGTAAGGTTCGTCACCTCCACCACTTCCTCCGGCCGCTCGACCGGCAATTTGCGGAAAAGGATGGTGTTCAGGGCGCTGAAGGCCACCACGTTGGCGCCGGTGCCGAGCGCCAGCGTCAGCACGGCGGTGGCCGCGAACACCGGGCTGGCGCGCAGCCCGCGCAGAGCATAGCGCAGGTCCTGCAAGGTTTCCTCGATGAGGCGCGTGCCTCGGGCGTCGCGGCAAAGCTCCTTCTCCTGCTCGATGCCGCCCAGCACGAGCCGCGCGTGGCGCGCCGCTTCGTCGCGCGGCATCCCGGAGCGCACCAGCTTGGCGATGGTCTGTTCGGTGTGGAGACGAATCTCGTCGTCCAGTTCTCGCTCCGCGGCGTCGCGCCGGAAGATGGCCCGCAAGCGGTATAGGATGTCGGTAAGCACGGGGCCTCCTTACGCCAGGTCGAGCACGTGTTCGATTGCGGCGGACAGCTTCCGCCAGGCGGCCGCCTCGGCGCCCAGTTGTTTCCGGCCCGCGCGGGTCAGCTCGTAGTAGCGGGCCTTGCGATTGTTTTCGGACACGCCCCAGGTGGCCGCAATCCAGCCGCGCCGCTCCAGGCGGTGCAGCGCGGGATAGAGCGAGCCCTGCCCCACCTGGAAAGCGTCGCCGGAGATTTGCTCCAGCCGCTCGGAGACAGCCCAGCCGTGCAGCGGTTCGAGAGCGAGAGTTTTCAGGATCAGGAGGTCCAGTGTTCCTTGCGGTAGTTCCAGCCGTTCGCCCAAGGTGCATTCCCCTTTCGCTTCGACAAGGAACAGTGTACCGCCTCACTTGTCGAAGCGCAAGGGGAGGCCAGCCCACCAGTGCCTCACCCGGCGCGAGACCGCTGGGTTACGAGGCCGATTCGCCGCCCAGCGCCGGCGAACTCCGCTCGCCGGGCGGACTGACACTCCGCCGCAGGCTGACAGCCTGCCCCACAAGCAGCGCCAGCCAGCTCAACAGACTGATGGCCGCGCCGGTGGCGAACCACGTCGAACGGTAGCGCAGCGTCAGCTCGTGGCTGCCGGCGGGCACCGGGATGCCCATCAGCGCCAGGTCGGCCGGGAGCACGCTGGCGGGCTGCCCGTCCACTTCCGCGTGCCACCCGGGGAAATACGGCACGGCCACCCGCAGCAGCGTAGGCCGCTCGGCCTGGTAGTGCACGCGGTACAAAGTGGGTTCGCAGTCCAGGATGCGCGCCTGGGCCCCACCGCCCGAAGCGATGGGCGCCGCCAGTCCCTCGACCACCGTTTCGCTAGCGGGGTCGAGCGTCACCAGACGCGCGGCAGCCTCCGCCCAGCCCCGCACCGGCGTTGCGCGCTCCGGAGCGTACACCCGCGGCAGAGTGCCCGAATCGGGCTCGAAGCGGCCGCTCTTCATATCGAGCCGCGCGGTCACGGCGAGCCCATCCAGCAGCCGAATGTTCGCCTGCGCCGCTTCCAGGTATGCCGAATAGCGCATCAGAGCGAGCGGATTGTAGCCGTAGGTGACCTGAACGCGATAATCGAGCGCGCCGTTGAGCGGGCCGAATCCGGGCGAATCGAAGGGCGCATAGAGGCGGTGCAGGGGATCGTGCGTGACCGGCTCGGCCACCGCCTGGAAGCGATCCTCGGCCGAGCCGTACTGTCCCTGAAACGAGGCGCGCGTGTAGGTAAGCTCGTTGTGGTCCATGTTCCAGTAGTACAGATCGATGCCCATCACCAGCAGCAGGGCGGCGGGAACCCACGGCGAGCGGATGCGCTCGCGCAGCGCGGCAACGCCAGCGGCCCCGAGCAGCGCCAGGCCCAGCGCCGCGACGAACCAGATGTGCACGGGCGCGCGCACGCTCCTGAAACCGGGCAGCAGCGCGACCAGCGAGTAGAGGCCCAGCGGCCGGCCGAAGGCGTACCACGCGGCCGGAATGGCTAGAGCCAGCGCCAGCCACCGCCGCCCCCATGCCACCGCGCCCCAGACGGCCAGCGGTAGCAGCAGCAAGCCCTGATAGAGGAAATGCTGGGTGATATCGGCGGGGCCGGTGTAGCGATCAGGCCCATCGGGCGCGCCTAAATGATCGGGGCTCACGAGGGTCGCCAGGCCGCCCGCACCAAGCTCGCCTTCCGTGCTCCGGGAGTAATTCGCCGCGGCGCGCTCGCTCTGGCCGGTGAGTTCGAGGCCCGGCAGCACCATCACCGCCGAAAGCGCGAACGCCGCTACGGCGGTGGAAACCAGCACCAGAGCGGTGCGGCGCCAACTCTCGCGCCGCAGCGCAAAATCGGCCGCCAGAAACAGCGCGAGGGCGAAGAAGGAATACAGTGCGGTTTGAAAATGCCCCGCCAGCACTTCACAGCCCGCCACCGCCATCAGTAGTGGCAGGCGGCGCAGCGAGCGCACGGCGCCCAGTCCCGCCCAGAGCAGCAGGGGCAACAACGACGCGGCCTGAAACATCCCCACGTGGGAACTGTGGCCGGCGAAGAAGCCGGAGAAGGCGAAGAAAACGCCGGCAAAAGCCGCCGCCACGTGGCCCGTCAGCAGCTCCCGCGCCAGCAGATAACCGCCCAACAGTGCCAGCAGGCAATGCAACGCCAGCTCCCATTGAATGGTGCGCGGCGTGACGCCCATCAGGAAGAACGGCCAGTTGAGCGGGTACCAGGCGCCGGTCTGCGGATCGGCCAGGAGCGGGAAACCGGAGAACTCGTAGGGCGTCCAGAAGGGTAGCCGGCCGGAGAGCGCCTCGGCGGCGAAGTACTTCTGCGCGCTGTAGTGCACGTCCACGGCGTCCCACTGAATCGAGGCGCCCGAGTCGAAAAGCGGGCGGCAATAGAAGAGCAGCACCGCCAGGGCGAAGGCGGCAAAAATGACGCGTTCCCGGCCGAGCTTATCCCACAAATCCGGTTTGACGGGCGAAGCCGGCGCGGCGGCTGCGAGTTTCCTGGCGCGGTTCTTGGAAGACATGAAAGGGCTATTCTAACAAGCTGCGCCCGGCGCGCCTGGCAGGATGCCGCGGTGCGCATCCGCCCTATTTTGCCCGTGCGATGGCGAAGTCCCAAACCTGAATGTTCATCTTGCCCGTGGTGTACTGAACCACGGCGTACTCGCCCGGCTCCAGCGGCTCTTTGGGCCAGATTTTGTAAAGTTCCTCGTTGCCCAATTGCTGGCGGAAGATATCGACCGTGGTCAGTTCCTCGACGACCTCCTTGCTTACGGGAATGAAGGTCAGGTTCTCGACAATCCGCACCGCGGCTTTCGGCGTGAGCCGGGCAATGCCGAAGCGCTCGGTCTCGGAGAGCTGGATGTAGAAGGGCTGCTGCGGGTCGGTGAAGACGGCCGCGGAATGGGCGCCGTCCAGTTCCAGAGTGCCCGCGCCTTTCACCACCGGGAGGGGCGACAGCACCTTGAGCAACTCGCGGCCCTTGTTGGTGTGCACGGCGGAGGACGCCTGTTTGAGGACCCTGGTTTCCTTGCCATCGAGCCAGTAGACGCCGGGGTCCTGCGGAATTTGGTTCACTTCCTTGCGAAGCTGGCGCACGGCGGCTTCCTCTTGGGCCTGCGATTTGGCATCCGCCTCGATCTGCGCCTTGCGCCCGGTGGCCTCGGTCTCGGTGCGCTTCAGGTCCACCAGTTCGAGGGGGATCTCTTCCCAGTCGCTGCGTTCCACGCTGTAGTAGCGGACGCGGTCCGGCTGCACCTGGTATTCGCGGACCAGGTGGAAGGTGCCGTCCTTGAGGTAGAGCTTGATATTCGCCGCCCAGGCTGCCAGGGCTAGCAGCAGGAGGGAAGCGGCCAATCGGCGCGGCATGCTCCTACTTTATCACCGGCCGGGCGGCGGTCAGAAGGAAAAGGCCGGGGAAAGGCCGGGTGTGGAAGGCGGTTGAAGAGCACTTAGCGCAAGCCCGGGGAAACACCTTACTGCGGGATTCGGCGGGCAATAAATGACGGAAGGGCAAAGAAGTCCGCCCTCGTTGCCGATAAGCTCTTCAGTGAACAGGTCGAGCTGTTTCTGAACGCGCTGGAGTGCCACAGTTTGGATCGAGCCGCATGCCAATAGCCGAACCACCGGAAACCGGGACCGAACCCACCTTTGCGACGGAGCGGCTTCCCGCGTGGTTCCGCGCGCCCTGGAGTTTTGAAATGCTCCGCGGCGCGTTGCGCCGGAACCCCGCCGCGGGCGGTTTGCGCAGAAGGGATTGGGCCGCGACGCTGGAGCGGGTGGTCGCGGATCTCGACGGCCTGAATCGGGCCACGGAGCGCGACTTTCTAGCGATTGGCGAGAAGTTGGCGGGGTTCACCAAGACAGTTAAGACGATTTCGTCGGAACTGAACGGTTTGGGCGATCAACTGCTTGGAGAACAGGGGCACCGCGCATCGGAGGCGTTCACGGGCGCCCTCGAACACGCCCGGAGAATGTTGGCGAGCACCGAAGGCACCGCGGCTCTGTTGGGCGGCATGCGCCAGAATGCGGGCCGGGTGAGGGAGACGTTGCACGGATTCAAGGACACGCTCGCGACATTCCATATCCTGGGCGTACTGACGCGGATCGAGACCGCGCACCTAGGCAACTCGGGCGCCGATTTCGGCAATCTGGCCGATGAGGTGAAAGCGCTGGCCGAAACCATCCAGGGGAAGATCGAGAGCGCACTGGAGACGGCGGCCCGGTTGATGACGCCGATCGAAGCGGTTCTGGGTGGCGTCTCGGCTCACCTGGAAGGGAGCGCCAAGGACCTTCCCCGCGTTCTCGCCGAGGTGCTGGAGGAACTGGAGGAGTTCCGGGCCATGCAGAACAGGACACGGGAAGCCACGCTGCGGCTGGAAGCCCGTTACTCGGCGATCTCGGAGGCGTTCAACGACCTGATCGTATCCATTCAGTTCCACGACATCACGCGGCAGCAAGTGGAGCACGTGAGCGAGGCTCTGCAGCGGCTGTGTCCGGCGTCCGGAGGAGCGGGCGGCAGGGTATCGCGCGACCACGCGGACCCGGTGGCCCTTCTTTCGCTGCAATCCATGCAACTAGCCGACGCGGGAGCCAAATTCGCGGCCTCGGTGGCCACGGTGGGGGACGGCCTGGAGCGGATTGCCGCCAACGTTTTGGAAATGGACGGAGAAAGCGGAGCGCTGTCCGGCCTGTCCGACGACGCTAAAAACTCGTTCTTCCTCGAAATGGAACGGAAGTGCACGGAGATCCGGACGGCGCTCGGCGGCTGCACCAAGACCGCGCAGGCAGCCCAGTCCACCAGTAACGATCTGTCGGAAACCATCGGCTGGATGGAGGCGTCCATCGAGGAGATCCGGGCCATCGAAATCCAAATCCAATGGATGGCGCTGAACGCCAGCATCCGCGCGGACCATATCGGTCCGGCGGGGGACGCCCTGGGCACCTTGGCCGGAGCGATGCAGACGCTGGCGAACCAGTGCCGGGAACGCTCGGATGCCCTGACCGTGGCGGTCGAGTCCATCAGCCAGAGCGCCGAGGGCCTTTCGGGGCAACTCGGAGAAGCGCGCACTTCCCAGCGCGCGGTCAGCCTGGATGCCGTCGGCACGTTGGCCGCGGAACTGCATTCCGCCAGCGAGCGCAATTTCGCGACCACCCGGCAGATTGCCGCCCGCTGCCAGCGGCTTCGCGAAGATATCGCGGCGGTGCGCGGCGACTTCTCCGCGGGCGCGGTTTTCGACGAAGCCATCGGGCGCGCCAAGGACATGCTGTCGGGTCTGGGCGCGGGTTCGAACTTCGTCGCGCCGCGGGATGGCGAGGGCCAGCCGGGACACGGCCTGGCGGATCTCGCCCGGCACTACACCATGCAGTCCGAGCGCGATGTGCATGCGGGCGTTACCGGAGCGGCGGTGGCGGAGACGGCCGCGATGATGGAGGAGCCGCGCGAGTTTGCGTCAGTGGAAGCCTCCGAACTGGGGGACAACGTCGAGCTATTTTAGGATCGGGCCGCTTGGCGGGGCTCCCCGTCCCGCCGTCCGAGGAGCCGATGAATCATGCCGACCACCGCAGCCAAGCTACTGGAGTGGACCCCGGAGCACTCCGTGCACGTCCCTGGGATCGACCGCGAGCACCAGGCCTTCTTCGACCTGCTGAATCGCCTGCAGGCCGCTATGTTGGAGGGGACAGGGAAGGAAATACTGGAGGCGCTCCTGGCGGAGGTGACCGGCTACGCATGCTACCACTTTGCCCACGAGAAGGAGTTGATGACCACCGCCCACTACCCGGGGCTGCAGGGACACGTGCGGGAGCACGAAGAGCTTCGGCGCAAGGCGCTGACGTTTCAGGAACGCTTCGAGCGCGGGGAAGTCACCATGACGATTGAATTGACGCTGTTCCTGGCGGAGTGGATAACGCGGCATCTCATGACCACGGACCGCCACTTGGGCGAGTATCTGATGGCAAGGGGTGCGGTAATGGCGCAATAGCGGGCTGGCGCTGCGCGTTATGCTTTGCCGGGTTCGGAATCGAGCGGAGCTAAGGCGCCGGCTTTGAAATCGACGGCAACTTTGCAGCCGTCCACGCGGACGACATCCCCCACGCCCCAGCAGGGAAGCCCTTTGGCGGCATCGTGGGTCACCGCGAACTCGCACACCACGGGGTCGCCAACCGCCAGTTGGGTGGGTATTTTGAACTCCAGAAGCACGCCGCAGCCGCTGATATTGACGGTGGTTGCGTTGACGATCTTGCCACGCTTCTGCACTTCGACAGAGGCGCCGGCCTGGATTAGAGAGCGCGGCTCTCTACGCTTGTCCGAGCGGTCAGGTTCCATTCGTCATAGCCCCCATTCGAGAACCGCCATACGGCGCCTGGCTTCCTCGACGCAACGCTCTTGGTGCGCGGACCGCTTCATCGCCCTTACCGCGGCTCAAACTTTCTTATCGGCCGTGCGCCGGAAGACTTTACCGCGCCGCTCGCCGGACCGCCAGGAACCGCCAAGCCCCCAGGGCGATGAGGACCAGCGAGATCGCCTGCGAAGTGTCCAGCGGGCCGCCCCACAGGTTGCCCTGCTCGTGATAGCGGAAAAACTCCACCACGAAGCGCGCCGCGCCATACAGCATCAGGTACAGGCCGATGATGGCGCCTTTGCCGTGCGGCCTGCCAATCCGCCAATAGAGAACCCCGAAAATCAGCGCCTCCGCCAGCGCTTCGTAAAGTTGCGTAGGATGCAGCGGGACATTTAGCGGCACCCCGGTGATCTCGTTGGCCGCCGGGTTGCGGAACGTTACCGCCCATGGCCGGTCGCAGCGCAAGCCCCAACAGCAGCCCGCGGAGAAGCACCCCAGGCGGCCGATGGCGTGCCCCAGCGCGATGGCCGGCGCGAAGACGTCGGCGGTCGCGAGCAGCGGCAGCCCCATCTTCCGCATGTACCACCAGGAGACCGCCAGGGCGGCGATCAACCCGCCGTAGAAAACCCCACCGGCTTGCAGCGTGGCGAGCGAGAACATGTCGCGCCGAGCCTCCGGGTCCACCACGAACATCATCAGCTTGGCGCCAACCATGGCCGCCAGGGCGCAGTATATGCCCAGGTTGGCGACGGCGTCGGCGTCGATGCCGGCCCTTCGCGCCAGGCGGGCGGCCAACCAAACGGCCACCAGGAACCCCAGCGCCACCAGCACGCCATAGGTGTGCAGGAAGGACAGGTGGAAGAGTTCAGGATACATGCGCGGCTCCCCGTTGCAGCCGCACCAGGTCCAGCAGGATCAGCCCGGTACCCACCACCAGGGCCGAATCGGCGGCGTTGAAGGCCGGCCACTGGTAGTCGCCAATGTAGAAGAGCAGAAAATCGGTAACCTGGCCGGCCAGGATGCGGTCGTAGACGTTGCCCAGCGCGCCGCCCAGCACCAGCGCCAGGCCCCAGAAGGTGCAGCGGTCCAGGCGGCCGGCGTGGCGCAGGATCCAACTCACCACCACGGCGGCCGCTAGCGACGCGGCCACCAGCAGCGCGGTGCGCCATTCGAAGGCCGAGTCATTGAAAATACCGAACGCCACGCCGCGGTTCTGGGAGTGCACGATATCGAAGAAGCCCGGGATCACCTTCACGGTGTCCTCGAAACCGACGTGCTTCTCCACCAGAAGCTTGCTGATACGGTCGATGGCGAACACGCCCGCCGCCGTGCCGTAAGCGATCCATCTGCGGTCAAGCATTCAACATCTCGTCGATGGCGGCGGCGCAGGGCCGGCAGATGGTGGGATAGCGCGGATTGGCGCCCGTATCCCCGGTGTACTTCCAGCAGCGCTCGCACTTGATTCCGCGGGCTCGCTCGACCGATACGGCGAGCGTATCTCCGCCCTCCTCGAGTTCCACCTGGGAAACGATGAACAGCGCGGCGAGCTCCGCCTGATACTTTTGCAGCAGCGGGTAGAGTTCGCCCGAGGCCCGCAAGCGCACCTTGGCTTCGAGCGGCGCGCCGATGAGCTTGTCGTTGCGGGCAGATTCCAGGCTCTTCAGCACGCCGGCGCGCACTTCCATCAGGCGGTCCCACTCGGGGGTGCGCCCGCGCACGGCATCGCCGATTCCGGCGGTCAACTCGCCCGGCTCCGGGAACAGCGCGGTGTGCACGCTGCCGATGCGTCCCATGTGGCCCCACACCTCTTCGGCGGTGAAGCTCATGATGGGCGCGGCCAGGCGTACCAGCGAATCCAGCAGGCGGTAAAGCGCGGTCTGCGCGGCGCGGCGCGCTTTCGACTTCGGCGCGGAGGTGTAGAGGCGGTCCTTGATTACGTCGAAGTACACGGCGCTCAGGTCCACGGTGGCGAAGGCGTAGAGCGAATGGTACACCTTGTGGAACTGGAATTCGTCGAACCAGGCGCGGGAGCGCGCCACCAGGTCCTCGGCGCGCAGCAGCACCCATTGGTCGATCTCGAAAAGCTCGGAGCCGGGCACGGCATCGCGCTCGTGAGCGAAATCCGCGAGGTTGCCGAGCAGGTAGCGGAAGGTATTGCGCAGCTTGCGGTAGGCGTCCACCAGGCGGGTGACGATGGTTTCGGAAATGCGCACGTCTTCGTGGAAATCCACCGACGCGCTCCACAGCCGCAGCATCTCCGCGCCGTGGTGCTTGATGACTTCCTCGGGCTCGATGGAATTGCCCAGCGACTTGTGCATGGCCTTGCCGTCGCCATCGAGCACCCACCCGTTGAGCGCGCAGGCGCGGTAAGGCGAGCCGCCCTTGAGCGCGGTGCCCACCAGCAGGGAGCTGTGGAACCAGCCGCGGTACTGATCGCCGCCTTCCAGGTACACGTCGGCCGGCCAGGTGAGCCCGAAGCGCTGGTTGAGCACGGCCAGGTGGCTCGATCCGGAATCGAACCACACGTCCAGAATGTCTTTCTCCTTGCCGAACTCCGTGCCGCCGCACTTGGCGCAGCGGGTTCCGGCGGGCAGCAACTCGGCGGCCGTGCGCTCGTACCAGACGTCGGCGGAATGCTGGCGGATCAGCTCCACGATGCCGTCCAGGATCTTGCGGTCAGTGAGCGGTTCGCGGCACTGCTCGCAATAGAAGACGGTGATGGGCACGCCCCAGGCGCGCTGGCGCGAGATGCACCAATCGGGCCGCGAGGCCACCATGTTGGAGATGCGCTCCTCGCCCCACTCGGGCATCCAGCGCGTCTTGTGGATGGCGGCCAGCGCTTCCTGGCGGAAGTTGTTGCGGTCCAAGCCGATGAACCACTGCTCGGTGGCGCGGAAGATGGTGGGCTTGTGGCAGCGCCAGCAGTGCGGGTAGGAGTGGTCCAACTTCTCCAGGCCGAGCAGCGCGCCGTGCTCCTTGAGGATCTCGATGACGATGGGATTGGCTTCCCAGACGGTCTTGCCGATGAGGGCTTCGGGCAGGCGTCCCGGGGCGCCCTCGGCGCGATAGAAGTGGCCCGCCGCGTCCACCGGGCAGAAAGTTTCCAGGCCGTATTGCCGGCCGCTGACGTAGTCCTCCTGCCCGTGGCCGGGCGCGGTGTGCACGGCGCCGGTGCCCTGTTCGAGGGTCACGTGATCGGCCACCAGGCCGAGCGAATCGCGCTCCAGAAACGGGTGGCGGAAGAGGGCGCGGTCCATGCGCGCGCCGGGGAACGCCGCCAGTTTCGAGTATCCGCTCCAGCCGCACTTCTCTGCCGTTACGGCAAGCAACTCCGCGGCCACGATGTAGACCGCGCCGCCCACATCCACGGCCGCGTACTCGAACTTGGGATTGAAGGCGATGCCCATGTTGGCCGGAATGGTCCAGGGCGTGGTGGTCCAGATGAGGCCGTAGACTTCGCGGCCCGCGATCGCCGGCGAGAGCGGCGCGGGATCGGACGTGAGGCGGAAGCGCACCCAGATCGAAGGGCTGGAGTGGTTCTCGTACTCCACCTCGGCTTCGGCGAGCGCGGTGCGATCCTTCATGCACCAGTGCACCGGTTTGAGGCCCTTGTAGACGTAGCCGCGGTCCAGGAACTCGACGAACGCGCCGGCGATGACGGCCTGGTATTCCGAGCTCATGGTGAGGTACGGATCGGCCCAACTGCCCAGCACGCCCAGGCGCTTGAAATCGATGCGCTGCAGGTCCACGTACTTCTCGGCGTACTTGCGGCAGGCGCGGCGGATTTCGACCGCCGACATGTGAGCCTTCTTCGCGCCGAGGTCGTTATCCACCTTGATTTCGATGGGCAGGCCGTGGCAATCCCAACCGGGCACGTAGGGCGCGTCGAAGCCGGCCATGGTTTTCGACTTGACGATGAAGTCCTTGAGGATCTTGTTGAAGGCCGTGCCCAGGTGGATGCGGCCGTTGGCGTAGGGCGGCCCGTCATGCAGGATGAACGTAGGCTGGCCGGCGCGGGCGGCGCGGATCTGCCCGTAGAGGTCTTCCTTCTCCCAGCGCGCAAGCGTCTTGGGCTCGGTCTGCGCCAGGTTGGCCTTCATGGAGAACCCGGTCTTGGGCAGGTTGACCGTCTGCTTCAAATCTAGTGTTTGCGATTCCATTTTCGGGGGTAATTCCCATGGTACCGTGGCGGAGAGGCCGGTGTCCTGGGCTGGCGGAGGCTACTCGAACCGCCGCCGGAAATCCTCGAACTCGCTTCTCAGTTGGGCCAGGGCGCGTTCCAGTTCGGCGATGCGTTCGCTCTCCGCCCCGCCGCGGGCAGCGGGCGCGGCGGCCGGAGATTCCGCCGCGGCCTCCAGCGGGCCCGAAAGCAAGTGCCCGTGGCGCGGCTCGCGCGATCCCGCCTGCCGCGGCAACACTTGCGCGAAACCTGCCTCGGCCAGGTGCTGCAAGGTATTCTCGACGGCTTCCAGATCGTCGAAGGAGTGCATGCGCTCGGTGCGGCCGCGCAATTCGCCCACGGTCTGTGGGCCGCGCAGCATGAGGACGCACATCACCGCGGCTTCGCGCCGCCCCAGGTTGAACTTCTCGGTGAAGCGCTGGGCGTGCTTGGGGACGCGGCTGTCGCCGCTGATGCGCACCGCCAGGCCCTCGGCCCGCAGCGCCGCCAGGGCCTCTTCCACCGTGTCCTCGTCATAGGAAACCACCGGATCGCGGTTGGATTTCTGGTTGCACGCGTTCACCAGCGCGTTGAGCGACAGCGGATAATACTCCGGAGTGGTGATTTCCTTCTCCATGAGGGCGCCGAGCACGCGCACCGCGGCAGCATCGAAAAAAAAGGTGTCAGACGCCATTTTTCCTCCGGGGCAGGTTGATGGTCCCGCGGCATTTCTCCGAACCGCAGGCGCAGCGAACGTGTTCGATAGTGGCCGAAAAGCGGTAGTCCACCGTCAACTCTTCGCCCGGCCGGATCGCCCGCTTGCTCATATATAGGATGTGGCCTTTGAAATTCCAGGAGCGCAGGTTGGGGTCGCAACTGTGATTGATGATCTCGGCGCCGCTGCCGCCCACCGCGCCATCGAGCGTCCAATAATCGTCCAGCGTGAAAAGATAAGTAATATCCCCCTGGCCGCGCTTCTTGGTTTCCCGCCGCCCGATCTTCTCGCCGGTGTACTCGATCACCTTGTGCCGCGCGGGTATCGGCTCCAGCGCGTAGACGCCGCGGTGGTGAATCCGCGATTCCCGGAGCTCCAGCCGGTAGCGGCAGTGACGTGGGTCTATGGAAGGCGCGTGCACCAAAGCGGTCGTCATATTGCGGGTCTGTTTCCCGTAATTCTAGCGGGTCTCGCGGCTTGGCGGAAAGCGTTTGACGCTAATCCATAAAAAAATCCAATCCTGGCCATAGAAAGTTCCATCTTGGAGGCCGCCGGAGCGCGGGCGACAATGAAGCGTTAGCTTCGAATGGCTCCCTCGATGAAGGTACTACTGAAAGTGTGCTCGCTGGCGGCGCTTGCGTCCGCCTCCCTTTTGGCGCAGGCTACTCCGGATCTGCAAGCCAAAGTCGCGGCCGTCGATGCCGCCGTCAAATCCGCTCAGTCGGCGGGCGATAACGCCTGGATGTTGGTCAGCTCGGCCCTGGTCCTGATGATGACCGGGCCCGGCCTGGCGCTGTTCTACGGTGGCTTGGTGCGCCGCAAGAACGTGCTGGGCACCATGATGCAGAGCTTCGTTTTGATGGCCGTGGTGACGGTGCTGTGGGCCGTGGTTGGCTACAGCCTGGCGTTCGGCGGCTCCGGCCACTTCATCGGCGATTTCCGCTTCGCGCTCCTGAACGGCGTGGGCAGCGCGCCCAACGCGGATTACGCCGCTACCATTCCGCAGCAGACCTTCATGATCTACCAGCTCATGTTCGCCATCATCACGCCCGCCTTGATTTCGGGCGCGTTTGCCGAGCGCATGAAGTTCAGCGCCATGCTCCTGTTCACGGTGCTCTGGAGCCTGTTCGTGTACTTCCCCATGGCGCACATGGTGTGGGGCAAGGGCGGCCTGCTCAACGCGTTCAGCGGAGGCCCCATACCCTGCTTCGATTTCGCGGGCGGCACGGTGGTGCACATCACCAGCGGCGTGAGCGCCCTGGTATGCGCGCTCTATCTGGGTAAGCGCGTGGGTTACCCCGGCACGCCCATCAAGCCGCACAGCCTGGTGCTCAGCTTCATCGGTGCCTGCCTGCTTTGGGTCGGCTGGTTCGGCTTCAACGCCGGCAGCGCACTGGCGGCGTCAGGCCTGGCCACCAGCGCGTTCGTGGCCACCCACTTCGGCGCGGCCGCGGCGGCTCTCGGGTGGATCGCGGCGGAGTGGATTCATACCGGCAAGCCCAGCGTGCTGGGAGGGATTTCCGGAGCGGTCGCCGGCCTGGTGGCAATCACCCCCGCTTCCGGTTTCGTGCAACCCTTCCCGGCGCTGCTCATCGGCCTGGCCGCGGGATTGGTCTGCTACACTATGGTGGTCACCATCAAGCCGCGCCTGGGTTACGACGATTCGCTCGACGCCTTCGGCGTTCACGGCTGCGGCGGAACCCTGGGAGCCCTTCTCACCGGCGTCTTCGCAACCTGCCTGGTGAACGATGGGCTCAAGGATGCCGCCGGCAAGGTGCTGCCTCTCGGACTGGTTGACGGCAAGGGCGGACAGGTTCTTAATCAGGCTATCGGTTGCGCCATCGCCTGGGGTCTTGGTATCGTGGGCACTCTCATCATCCTGAAGATCTGCGACCTCCTGATCGGGGTTCGGGTCACGAAGGAGCAGGAAGTCGAGGGTCTGGACCTCAGCATGCACGGCGAGGAAGGTTATATCCTCGAATCATAGCCGGACGAACCTATGAAGAAAATTGAAGCCATCATTCAGCCCTTCAAGCTCGACGAAGTGAAGGAGGCGCTAATGGCCATCGGTATCGATGGCATGACCATCACCGATGTGCGCGGCCACGGCCGCCAGAAGGGTCACAAGGAAGTTTATCGAGGCCAGGAGTATAACGTGGACCTGCTGGCCAAGGTGAAAATCGAAATGGTGGTCCCCAGCGAACGCGCCGACGAAGTAGTCAACGCGCTCTCCACCGCCGCGCGCACCGGCAAGATCGGCGACGGCAAGATTTTCGTCTTCGATGTTGCCGAGACCATCCGGATTCGCAACGACGACCGCGGCGAAGCCGCACTGTAGCCCACTGGGACGGCCTCCGGTTTTCGCGCCGCGCGGAAATCGGAGCCCGTCCCCGGGTTTATTTGGACATGCAGCATCAGACTGCCACAGCCCGCGACAGCATGCAGGAAGCCTTCCTGGCAACCGGGGACGCCGCGGCATTCCTCGCTGAACGCACTGGCCAGGTGGATAGAACCGTCCTGGCTGCCGCCGCCCCTCTGTTAACCGAGTTGCCCGAGGGCCTGAGCCTGCTCGCCGTCGGCGGCTACGGCCGGCGCCATCTGTTTCCGTACTCCGACATCGATCTCCTCTTGCTATTCGCAAACGAGCGTCTGGCGCTGGCCAACCGGGAATCCGTCGCCGCTTTCCTGCGCCATCTCTGGGACGCCGGGCTGCGCGTCAGCCAATCCGTCCGAACGCCCGCCGAATGCCTCGAGGTCCACGACCAGAACGTCGAGTTGAACATCAGCATCCTGGACCAGCGCTTCCTGGCCGGCGACCGCGCGCTCTATGCCGGGGTTGCCGATCGTCTGCCGCGTTTCCTGCGCGGCAACCGCGAAACCCTGGTGCGCAACCTCGCCCGTCTCACCCGCGAGCGCCACGCCAAGTTCGGGGACACGCTCTATCACCTGGAGCCCAACGTGAAAGAAACTCCCGGTGGGCTTCGCGACTTCCAGTTGGTCGCCTGGCTGGAACAACTGCGCGACGCCGGATCCCAATATCCGTCCGCCAGCGTTCCCGCGGAGTTGCAGGAGTCCTTCGACTTCCTGGCGCGCGTGCGGTGTTACCTCCACTGCGAGGCCGGGCGCGATTCCAACCTCCTGGTTTTCGGTTCGCAGGAATCCATCGGCGAAGCGTGGCACCCTTCCGACGGGCGCGTTCGTGACGACGCCTCCGCCTGGATGCGCCAGTACTTCCGCCACGCCCGCGCCATCTACCGTGCCGCGGCGCGCGCTCTCGAAAGCGCCGAGGCCCAATCGAGTTCGCTCTTCGCCCAGTTCCGCGACTGGCGCACCCGCCTGGCCAATACCGATTTCAGCGTGCATCGCGAGCGCGCCCATTTCCGCTCTCCCCAGCAGTTGGATAGCGATCCGCAACTGGCGCTTCGTCTCTTCGAATTCGTCGCCCGCCACGGCATCCGGCCATCGCTCGAGGCCGAACGGCAAATCGAAGAACGCCGGCCCCGCCTGACCGAGTTCTTCGCCGAGCCCCGGCCGCTGTGGCCGCTGATCGAGAGCATCCTGTCGCTGCCGCGGGCGCCCATGGCCCTGCGCGCCATGCACGATACGGCTCTGCTGACCGCCATCTTCCCCGAGTTGCGCCACATCGATTGCCTGGTGATCCGCGATTTCTTCCATCGCTACACCGTCGACGAGCACACGCTCGTGGCCATGCAGAACCTGTGGGAACTGCGCGACGCCGCGGCGGCCAGCCGGACTTTCGGCGGCTTGCTGGCCGAAGTCCTGCAACCCGGTGTGCTGATGTTCGCCCTGCTGTTTCACGACGCCGGCAAGGGCTCGCCCAACGAGGGGCACGTGGACGGATCCCTGCGCCTGGTGGAGACCGCCATGGCGCGCATCGGCGTCCCGCGCGCCGGCCGCGAGTTGGTCCAGTTCCTGATCGCGTCCCACCTGGAGCTATCCGCCGTCCTGCAATCGCGCGACGTGTACGATCCCGCCACCATCCGCGACGTGGCCCGCCGCATAGAAACCGTGGAGCGGCTCAAGAGCCTCACGCTGCTCACCTGGGCCGACATCGGCGCCGTCAACCCCGAAGTCATGACGCCCTGGCGCGAGGAGCAGTTGTGGCAACTGTACCTGATGGTCTACAACGAACTGACGCGCGAGCTGGAAAGCGACCGCATCGTGGAGCAATCCGCCGGTTCGCCCGAGCGCGCCGCCTTCCTGGAAGGCTTCCCCACGCGCTATGTGCGCACCCATACCGAGGCCGAAATCGACGGCCACATGGAGCTCGAACGGGACAGCCGCGAGCGCGGAGCGGCCGTCGATATCCGCCGCCTGGAAACCGCCTGGCAATTGACGCTGGTGACCGCCGACCGCGCGGGCCTCTTTGCCGATGCGGCGGGCACGCTCTCCAGTTTCGGCATGAACATCCTCCAAGCCGAAGCGTTCTCCAACCGCCGCGGCCTGGTGCTCGACACCTTCACCTTCGCCGACCCCAACCGCACGCTGGAACTCAACCCCACCGAGGTGGACCGTCTGCGCTCCGTCATTTTGCGCGTGCTGGCCGGTAAGACCAGCGCCCGCGAACTGCTGCGCAACCGTCCCAAGCCCAAGCTCCCCAGCCGCAAGGCCGCCATTCCCGCGCGCGTCTCCTTCGATCCCGACGCCAGCGCGACCGCCACGCTGGTGGAGATTGTCGCCCAGGACCGTCCCGGGCTGCTCTATGACCTGGCCTCGGCGATCTCCGCTTGCGGCGGAAATATCGAAGTGGTTCTCATCGACACCGAAGCGCACAAGGCCATCGACGTTTTCTACGTCACCGCCGGCGGCAAGAAGCTGGACGCCGCTAAGCGCGCAGCCATGGGCGAGGCTTTGCGCCGGGCGTGCGAGCCTGCATAGCCGGCCCGCGGCCCTTCACTCGGAACGCACGATATCGGCAGGCTGAATCCGCAGCACCCGGCTGGCCGGCTGTGCCGATGCGGTCACGGCGGCGAATATCACGATGGCGGAACTGAGCCCCAGCGCCGGCACGGACCAGGCTGGAACGCCACTGATTTGCGAGGCTAGCAGGAGCCCGCCGGGAACCGCAATCGCCAGGCCGATCGCCAATCCGGCGGCGGCCAGCTTCAGTCCGCTCCCGAGTACCGCCCCCACGATGTGCCGCGGCGATGCCCCCAATGCCAGCCGGATGGCGAACTCCCTTGACCGCCTCGAAAACAGCGTGCTGGTGATGCCGTGCAATCCCGTGACCGTGAGTAGCAGCGCCAGCAGGCCGAGCCCGTACAACACCTGCGTGGCCGTGCGCTCCAGGAATAGCCAGTCCCGATAGTGCTGCCGCAGCGTTTGGGCGGATGCCACGGTGGATCCCGGTTGCGCTGACACCATCTCCCTCCGCAGCGCCGCTACGTAAGTGCCGGGGTCGCCATTTACTTCTATGGCGAACGTGACGTCACCACTAGAGTGCGCCGGTGTGAGATCGATGGCGCGGGGCCGGGGCTTGTCGTAGATGGTTTCCCACTTGGCATCCTGGAACACGCCCACGATTTGCCGCACCGCGCCGTCCAACCGGATTTCCCGTCCTACCACGCTGCCCGACGGATCGAGTTGGCGCGCCAGGGTAGCGTCCACCAACACGCCATGCTGGTCGCCGGCTGCCAGATCGCGCCCGGAGAGAATTCGCATGCCGAGCGTGGAGAAGAACCCGGGCCCTGCCGAGCCTCCCACCACTTCACGCGGCTCCTGCCCGGGCGTCTCCATTTTGAGCTTTGGCCCGACCGTGCCGGAAAGCGGAACGATCGATCCGTAGGTAACGCGCCGGACCCCGCCGATCCGCGCCAAGCGGTCGCGGACAGCTTCGCAATCCACCGGTCTCGGGCTCCCGTCGTCGTTCGTCCCCAGCAGTATCCCTAGCGCCACCTTCCGCTCGGGGTCGAATCCCGGATCGAGGCGTCCCACCCCAGAGACGGTGTCCAGCACCAGCCCGGCGCCGAACAGCAGGACTTCCGCGGCCGCTACTTGCATCACGATCAGCAGGCTGCGAATGGGAACGCGAATGCGCAGCGCGCTTACGGCGGAATCCTGGCGCAGTCCGGACAGCAGGTCCGGGCGTGAGCCTCGCCACGCGGGGACCAGCCCGAACGTCAGCGCCGCGAAGAAGATCAGTGCGACGGCGTACGCCCACACGCGGAAGCCGAACGAAAACTCGAGGTGGATGGGGATGACCATGGACGGCAGCAAGCCGGGAAGAGCCCGCATCAGCACCCACGCTCCTGCTAGGCCAAGCGCGGCTGCTAGCGTCGAAAGCAGCGCGCTCTCCACCATCCATTCCCGCACGAGCCGCCCGCGCGAGGCGCCCAACGCCTGCCGGATGGCGGTTTCGTGGCGCCGCTCCTCCTCCCGCGCCAGCAGGATGCCGGCCACATTGGCGCAAGCCACCGCCAGCAAAATGCCCAGCAGCGCGACGCCCATAGCGGTGAGGGTGATGCCGCCCCTTTCGCGGTCCGCCATAGGGGCGTAGGTGTACCCGCTCAAGTACCGGTTGCATTCCGGCCAGTCCTGGGCCAGTTTGTGGCAATAGGCGGCCACTTCCACTGCCGCCCGGTCCACGGATACGCCGGGCCGCAACCGCGCCCACACGGTCCCGGTGCGGAGATCGCGCCGCCGCGCAGCGGGGCGGCTGCCCCACGGCTCAACCGGCATCCACAGGTCGTTGACGAGGATCCCGCTCATGCTGGGAAACCCTTCGGCCGCCACGCCGCCCACCGTCACGCTCTGGCCGTTGATCAGCAGAGGCTGCCCGACGATGTCGCGCCGCCCCGCCAGTTCGCGCACCCAGAAGCGGTGACTGACGATTACGCTCGCCTGGCCCTTGAGGAAACCGGGCCCCAACGCCATCGGTACTCCCATCACGCTGAAGAAGCTCTCGCTCACCGTGTTCGCGCCCACCAACACCCGCCGGCCGTTCACGGTTACCACGGCCCCGTCCCGGCTTTCGTAAGCCAGGGCGGAAAACGAGCGTAACGAGTGCCGGAAATCCTCGAACTCGGGGTAGGACACAGACTGGAACCGTTGCGGCGCATTCGGCCGCGTGTCCCGGAGGATGATCTCGACGATTTCCCGCGGAGACCGTACCGGACTCTGCGTCAGGAAGAGCACGTCCATGACGGAGAAGACCGTCACGCTGGGAGCGAATGCCAGCGCCAACGAAAGAACCGCCAGTGCCGAGGTGCCCGGAGACCGGCGCACGCGGCGGAACGCCTGCCGCACGTCGGCCAGCCAGGGGTCGAACGTGCTCCACGCCCACGCGCCGCGCGTATCCTCCCGGACGCGCGCCACATTGCCGAATTTCCGCAACGCCGCGTGGCGTGCAGCTTCCGGAGTCATGCCGCGGGCGATGTTGTCGTCCGTCTCCAGGGCAAGGTGATCGGCGATGTCGCGCTCAAGCTCCTCTTCCATGCGCCAGCGCCATCTCATAGCTCGCCACCTTGTTCGGCCGGACGCATGACCCGCGCGATGGCGCCCGCAAACCTCTCCCATTTGCCGCTCTCGACCGCGAGCTGTTTCCGGCCCTTCGCCGTCAGCCGGTAGAACTTGGCCCGGCGATTGTTCTCGGAGACTCCCTCTTCCGCGCGGATCCATCCCCGCCGGAGCAGGCGGTGCAGCGCCGGGTACAGCGACCCCTGTTCCACCTGGAGCACGTCGTCCGAGCTGCGCTCGATGGCGTGGGCGATGGTGTGCCCGTGTGCCGGCCCCAGCAGCAGCGTGCGCAGGACTAGCATGTCCAGCGTCCCTTGCAGGAACTCGACGCGGTCTTTACCGTCTCCAATAGACATTCTAGGCGAAGGATAATTCCGTTCACCTAGAATGTCAAGGGGGGATTGCCGGACGCAGCGGCGCGGCTGGGGGCGCCGGCAGCCTCGGCACGCATCCGCCGTGCGAAAGGCAAGCGATATTCGGGGCCGAAAGGCGCCGGCTTCACCCCGCCACAGTGCGAAGTAATGAACCCCGTGGCCGAGGTAAGTACCGGGCGTTCCGCAGTTGTTAATTTTCGAAGTATATGCGGCCTATCGCGTCTATTCACTATTGTGCAGCCTCCAAAAGCTGTGTAATACTTAGCCCAAATCCCGGCCCCTTCCATCCTAATGGGTTAGTTGGAGGGGACATGGCGCCGGGAACTCATTGTAAGGAGCTGTCCCATGCCTAACCCGCGCTTTCGCCTTCTCCTGTTAGCCGGCATAGGGTTCATCCTGTCGCTTGGCTGCATGCCATCCACCGCCCAAATTGTGGTAAAAAACAACGACGTAAGCATGAAGTTCGGCGTCCTCGGCCAGATGTGGGGCGATTGGACGCAGGATTCTTCCGGCGCTCAGAACTACCAGCAGAACTTCTTCCTGCGGCGCCTCCGGCTCATCATGGCCGGGGACATCGGCAGCCAGATCAGCTTCTTCTTCGAAACCGACGATCCCAAGCTTGGCATAACACCCAAGAACCTGGCCACCGGCTTCATCGTTCAGGACGCGCTCATCGAATGGAAACCCAGAACCGAGTTCCAGGTGAATGGCGGTCTGTTCATCATCCCCTTCACGCGCATCGGCCTGCAGTCAGCGCCCACCTTTATCACTGCGGATATCAGCGCGACCGCAGTTGTGAGCAACTCCGCCACGCAGTCTTCCGGTTTGCGCGATACCGGGTTTCAGTTCAGAGGCTACCTGGCTAACGAGCGTCTGCAATACCGCATCGGCGAATTCGCCGGCGAACGGGACGCCAACGGCCACAACTCGCCGCGAACCGCGGCCTATCTGCAGTACGACTTCTTCGACCGCGAGAAAGGCTACCTGTTCAACGGCACTTTTCTCGGCAAGCAGAAAATTCTGGCCGTTGACGTCGGCGTCGATAAGCAGAGCAGTTACCGCGGTTATGCGGCTAACGTGGCCGCCGCCATTCCCGTGAACCAGGGCGATGAAGTTGCCAGCCAGTTCCAGTACATTCACTATGATGGCCGGACCAAGTTCACCGCTATTCCCGACCAGAACACCTACCTTCTGGAAGCTGCTTATTATTCCCACATAGCCAAGATTCAGCCGTTTATGAAGTATGAGACGCAGTCGTTCGTGACCGCGGCCAACGCGTCCAAAGACATCAACCGCGCCGGCTTCGGCGCCAACTACTACATCCACGGCCAGAACCTTAAATGGACCGCGGAGTATCTCCGCGCCATGCCGCAAAACACCACAGCCATCAAGTCGACTAACGAATTCACCGTGCAACTTCAACTAATGTACTTCTGATAACAGTCGCGCCGGCCAAGGCGCGGCAGGAGGTTCGGCCATGTCAATCGGCCAGACGCATGCGGAACCACAAGCGGTTCTTTCCCCCGGCATCAGCCGCTGGTGGCGGGTAGTGGGCGGGCTCTCGATGAACCTGGCCCTCGGTACTCTATACGCCTGGAGCGTGTTCGTGGCTCCGCTCGAAAGGCAATTCGGGTGGAAGCGCGCGGATACCTCCATGGTCTTCACCATCGCCGTGATGGTCTTCGCACTCACCTTTGTGTTGGCTGGCCGGATTCAGGACCGCATCGGCCCCTTCTACTGTTCGCTCGCCGGCGGTCTGCTGGTTAGCCTGGGGTTCTTCCTGTGCTCCTATACCACCAGCCTCAACTACCTGTTCCTGTGCTTCGGGGTCATCGGCGGCCTGGGAAACGGCTTCGGTTACGCCACCCCGATTCCGGTCATGGCCAAGTGGTTCCCCGACAAACGCGGGCTTGCCGTAGGTCTGGCAGTGGGCGGCTACGGGGCGGGATCGGCCATCTTCGGCCCCCTCGCGCAATTGAAACTGATCCCCGCTTACGGCTTGCCCACTACGTTCCAGATCCTGGGCGGGATCTTCCTGGTGATGACTCTGATCGGCGCATTCCTGCTGAAAAACCCGCCGGCTGGCTACCGTCCAGCGGGCTGGACCCCCGCTCCGGCCTCCAAGAGTACCGCCACCACTTACGAATTCAGCCCCGGCGAGGTGCTGCGCACGCCGACCTTCTACTTCATGTGGGTCGCCTATGCACTAGGCTGCTCGGCCGGCCTGATGGTCATCAGCCAACTGGTGCCGTTCGCCAAGAGCGCCGGCGTGGCGGCGGCCGCCCTCACCACCATGACTCTGGTGGTAGGCGCCTGCGGCAACGCCAGCGGCCGCATTCTGTCCGGATGGATGTCCGACAGACTCGGCCGCATCAACGTGCTTCGCGTCATGATCGGCACCTGCGTCTTGGCCATGCCCGCGCTCTACGCCGCCGGCGCCAACCTCGCGGCGCTGTACGTGGCGGTGTTCGTAGTCTACTGGTGCTACGGCACGCAGCTTTCCGTAAACGGCGCGGCCACGGCCGATTTCTGGGGAACCAAGAACGCCGGCATCAACTACGGCATGCTCTTCACCGCCTGGGGCGTGGCCGGCGTCATTGGCCCGCGCATCGGCGGCAAGCTTTTCGACCAGTATCACAACTACCAGGCCGCTTTCTATACGGCTGCCGCACTTGCCGCCGTTGCCCTGGTTTTCGAATTGCTGGCCAAGCGGCCGCAACGCCGCTAGATGAACCGGAGGACGGACGAATCCCTCCCCGCGCCGCCGCATCCCATACTGTGTCCCCGGGCCGGCGCCGCGGGGAAGGCCAGTCTGTCCCACGTTTGTATAGACATGGTTACTTAGAAAGGACTCTCGATGTCACCCGCCACTCAACCGAATATCGACTCCGTTCTCACCGAAAGTCGCGTCTTCGAACCCTCCGACGAATTCCGCGCCAAGGCCCACGTCCGCGGCATGGCCGAATACGACCGCCTCTACAAGGAGGCCGAAACCAGCCCCGAGAAGTTCTGGGGCGAGATCGCCTCCCAACTGCACTGGTTCAAGCCCTGGGACAAAGTGCTCGACTGGAATTGCCCCTGGGCCAAGTGGTTCTCCGGCGGCCAGATCAACCTCTCCTATAACTGCCTGGACCGCCATGTCGCCTCCGGCCGCCGCAACAAGGCCGCCATCATTTGGGAGGGCGAACCGGGCGAGGTGCAGACCCTCACTTACCAGCAACTGCTTAGCGAAGTTTCGAAGTTCGCCAACGTGCTGAAGTCTCTGGGCGTCTCGAAAGGCGACCGCGTGGCCATCTATATGGGCATGAGCCCCGCCCTGGCCATCGCCATGCTGGCATGCGCGCGCATCGGCGCTCCCCATACCGTGGTCTTCGGCGGCTTCTCCGCCAACTCGCTGGTGGACCGCATCACCGATTCGCAGGCGTCCATGGTGATCACGCAGGACGGCTCCTACCGCCGCGGCACCGAGGTCAAGCTCAAGCCCGCCGTGGACGAAGCCGTGCTCTCCTGCCCCTCCGTCAAACACGTCATCGTCTACAAGCGGACCGGCACGCCGCAAACCATGTTCGGCGGCCGCGACCTCTGGTGGCACGAACTCATGGCCACGGCTAGCGACGAGTGCCCGGCCGAGCCTCTCGACGCCGAGCACCCCCTGTATCTTCTCTATACCTCCGGCACCACCGGCAAACCCAAGGGCATTCTGCACACCACCGGCGGCTACTCCGTAGGCACTTACATTACCGCTAAGTGGGTGTTCGACCTCAAGGACGAAGATATCTACTGGTGCACCGCCGACATCGGCTGGGTCACCGGCCACAGTTACGTGGTGTACGGCCCGCTGCAGAACGGCGCCACCACTATGATGTACGAAGGCGCGCCCAACTTCCCCGAGCCCGACCGCTTCTGGCATATCATCGACCGTCACAAGGTCAACGTGTTCTACACCGCACCCACCGCCATCCGCGCCTTCATGCGATTCGGCACGGAGTGGCCGCGCAAGCACGCCATGAAGAGCCTGCGCCTGCTGGGTACCGTGGGCGAGCCCATCAACCCGGAAGCCTGGATGTGGTACCGCGAGAATATCGGCCGCGAGCGCTGCCCCATCGTGGACACCTGGTGGCAGACCGAAACCGGCATGATCATGATCTCCCCGCTTCCCGGCGCCACCCCCACCACGCCCGGCTCCGCCACGCGTCCTTTGCCTGGCGTGTCCGCCGACGTGGTCACGCGCGAGGGCGAACCCGTGCCCCCCGGCGGCGGCGGATTCCTGGTGTTGAAGCGCCCCTGGCCCGCCATGCTGCGCACCATTTACGGCGATCCGAAACGATACGAGGACCAGTACTGGTCGCAGATCCCCGGCATGTACTTCACCGGCGACGGCGCCCGCAAAGACAAGGACGGCAACTTCTGGATCATGGGCCGCATCGACGACGTCATCAACGTCTCCGGCCACCGCCTCAGCACCATGGAGGTGGAGTCCGCCCTGGTCGCCCACAACAAGGTTGCCGAAGCCGCCGTGGTGGCTCGGTTGGACGATCTGAAAGGCCAGGCCATCGCCGCCTTCGTCACCCTGAAAGCCGGCCAGCAGCCGACCCCCGAGTTGAAGGAGGAGCTGCGCTCGTGGGTGGCCAAGGAGATCGGCTCGCTGGCCAAGCCAGACGACATCCGCTTCACCGAGTCCCTGCCCAAGACCCGCAGCGGCAAGATCATGCGGCGCTTGCTGAAGGAGATCGCCGCCGGAGGTGCGGTAACCGGCGACACCACGACGCTGGAAGATCTTTCGGTGATCGCCCGGCTCAGTCAGCAGGAGGAGTAATTGGCGGCGCGCAGCCGCCCGTATCACTCCTCATTGAACTCGAATACGTCGGTGTTGGTTCGCACTATCAGCCGTCCGCCGGCGAGCGGCTTGCCCTCGCTGGGGAAGAACACCGCGCCGTCGGTGGATTCCGCGGGTTTCAGTTGGGTGTAGTCGAAGGCGATGGCGCCAGCCGCTGCAGCGCTGCGCAACTTCCCTCCGCCCATGCCTAGGGCGGATTGCCGGCGGAACTCGAATCCGCTTGTAGCGTGGTAGTTGGGGAGTCCTGAGATCCAGTTCTCGTAGGCCGTCATCAGCTTGATCGCGTCGCTCCCGTTGCCCTTCTGCACGAGCATCTGGATGACGGTCTTGGCCGATACCGCGCGCACTTCGGTGCTCTCGAAGGTGTAAGCGAAATACTCCGGCCGGACCACGTAGGGGCCCTGCGAGCCATTGGTTACGGCTACCTGGAGGATGCTGTACTGGTGTACGCGAGTCGGCAGGTGGGCGTACATGATGGTCACGCCCGACCTCGTTAGTGTCTGATACTTCAGGCCATTCGACTCGAAAGTGATGACTTGGGCACAGGCGCACCGGGTGCACACCGCCACCGCCAGGCCGAATGCCCCCAGAAGCCGGTTCATGAGACTATCTTACGACACCGCACGTTGCGAAACCGCCGTGAAACACGCCACACCCTTCCAGGACGATTTGCCGGGCTTGCGCCGCGACCGCGGGGCAACGCTCCTTTTGCCTCGGGCACTCGCTGAAGCTCGCGCTGGTGGGCCGGTTCTACAGCTTCAGGCGGAAGGGCGTCATGGCGGATCGCGCGAAGCCGGCGCGGGTGTAAAGGCGGATCGCGCGGTGGTTGTCGCCCTCGGTCAGCAGGGTGACGCGCACGCAGCCAGCCAGGCGCGCTTCGGCCACGGCGTGATCCAGAAGTTGCTTTCCGATGCCGCGGTTGCGCCAGGCCGGGTCCACCACCAGGTCCTCCAGCCAGGCTGCGCGGCCTCCTTCGGCGGTACTGATGGTGAACAGCAGCGAGACCATGCCGATGACAGTGCCGGAGTAGGTGGCGCAATAGAGGCAGCCCGAGTGCGGGTTGTCGAGGATGAGTTCGAGTGCGCGTCGCTGCCGTGCGGCGTCGGGGGTGAAATCGGCCTCCTGCGTGAAGAGCAGGGCCAGCAGCGCGGCGAGGCGCGGGATATCGGCGGCGGCCGCCGGGCGGATGTGGATGAGAGGCGCGGTCATGCGGGATCGGCCTGGTTCAGCAGGTCGTCGGCGATGGCGGCAAGTTCCTGCTGCTTAAGAGCGCCACGGCGCGATCTGGCGCGGCGGCGGACCGCCGAGAGAAGGTCGGGGCAGAGCCGCTGGGGAACGGAGATGCCGCTGGCCGCCAGCAGCGACTGCACGCCCGCCGAGCCGGAGTGCTTGCCGATGGCGAACGGCTCCGGGGTGCGCCCGGTTTCCTCGCAAGGGAATGGCTGATAGGCGGCGGGATTCTTGAGTTGCGCTGCGGTGTGGATTCCTGACTCGTGGCGGAAGGCGTCGGCACCGGTGATGGGTTTGGCGCGGTGAATGGGGCGGCGGGAACGCTTCGCCACCAGCTTGCAAAGCGCGTTGAGGTGCGACGTGTCCAGCCCGCAATCGCGGCCCATGGTGTGGCGCAGCGCCATCGCCACCTCTTCCAGCGCGGCGTTGCCGGCGCGTTCGCCCAAGCCGTTCACGGTGACGCTGGCCGAATCGGCGCCGCCATCGATAGCGGATAGCGTGTTGGCGGTGGCCATGCCCAGGTCGTTGTGGCCGTGAAATTCGAGCGAGAGCTGGGTGCCGGCGATCGTCCGAAGCCTGCGAAAACAACTCCACGATTGCTGGGGGTTCCAGACTCCCACGGTGTCGGCAATGCGCACGCGGTGTGCGCCGGCATCCCTGGCGGCGCGGACGAAGCGGTCCAGCAGGGAGGCGTCGGCGCGGGAGGCGTCCTGCGCGCCCACGGAGACGTAGGCGAACCGGGCGCGCGCGCGGGTGACGATCTCCGGAAGCACTTTCCAAAGCCAGCGCTCCTCCTTGCCGAATGCGCCGAAAAGGATGAGCGACACGGGGAAGGAAACGTGCACGGCATTGACCGCGCAGACCGCGGCGAGTTCGAGGTCCTGCGGCGTGGCGCGGCACCACGCGGTGATGCGGCACTCCAGGCCGAGAGCGGCGATGGCGTTAAGATCGGCGCGCTCCTCGTCGTCGATGGCGGGCGTTCCGGCTTCCAACTCCGGCACGCCGGCGGCGGCGAGCGAGCGGGCGATGGCCAGCTTCTCGCGGCGCGAGAAGACCACGCCGGGCGCCTGCTCGCCATCGCGCAGGGTGCTATCGATCAGGTGAACGCGGGCGGGCGGCATGGGCGTTCACGAGAGCAGAAGCTCTTCGGCCGGCTTGCCCTCGGCGAGTGCGTCCAGCATCTGGTCGATCCGGTCCTCGTCCATCTTGCCGTACCAGTGGCCTTCGGGATAGACCACGATGACGGGGCCCTGGTCGCAGAGCTTCAGACACCCGGCGCTCGAAACGGTGACGCCGTCGAGGCCGCGGTCGGAGACCTCCGACTCCAGATACTGAACGAGACCGCCCGAATCCTTTTTGTGGCAGATGCCTTTGGGATCGCCGGCCACGCGAAAACTTCCGCAAACGAAGACGTGATGTTTTGGTTTTTCCATTGGAGGCTCCTTTGCTCCTATCCGCAACCCGTTCCCTGGCCGGCGCAGCCGCGGCCGCAGCCTTGGAACAGTTTCTGCATTCCGCGGGGGACCTGGCCGCTCGCATTCCACGCGGCGATGGCGTCCGATGCCACACCCACTGCCTCGATCACCTTGATCCCGTGTTGTTCCAGAATCCGCCGCGGGGTCTGTCCAATGGCACTGGTGAACACGGCTTTGCAATCGTGCAGCAACTCCGCAAGTTCGTACCAGCGCGTGGCGCCGCCGCCGGCTTCGGGGGCATCGCGCGTGTCGATCAGCGTGGGCTGGCCATCGCGTTGCGGCTCGAAAACCCAGAAGCGCGAGGCCTCGCCGACGTGCTGGTTGATCAACACACCCTCGTGGCTGGCGAGGGCGACGTAGGGGCGGCGCTCGTAGGGGTTGGCCGGGCCGGCCGCGGTGCTCCGCAACAACTCGATCAACTCGCTGTTCTGCGCTTCGCCCAACAGGCCCGCGGCATCGGCGCGGCAGCGCGTGCAATGCAGCATCTGCGGCATGTGCTCGGCCGTCTGGGCTCGCAGGCCTGCCAGCTTGCCGTGGTCCAATTCGCCCAGCGATTCGAAGGGCGTGCCGGCCACAGGATACATGGGAATGCAGTTCATGATGTTGGCGCCAAGCGCGGAAACCTCGCGGGCCACATCGGCGGCGTGTTCGTCGTTGACGCCGGGCATGACGATGGTGTTGATCTTGACGATGATGCCGTGGCGCTTCAACTCGACGATGGCGGCGCGCTGCCGTTCCAGTAACTCGGCCGCGGCCTCGGCGCGGCGCAGCACGCGGATGCCGGTGCGCACCCAGGCGTAGATGCGCGCGCCGATTTCGGGATCGACGGCGTTTACCGTTAGGGTGACATGGCTCACCTGGAGTTTGGCCAGAGCGCCCGCGTGCGCGGCCACTTCCAGGCCGTTGCTGGCCACGCACAACAGCATTTCGGGGTAGCGGGTGCGCACCAGTTCGAGCGTGCGCAGGGTTTCCTCGGGGCTGGCGAACGGGTCGCCGGGCCCGGCAATTCCAACCACGCGGATGGCCGGCGATTTCTCCATGGCGCGCTCCAGATAGTACACGGCCTGCTGCGGCGTGAGCACGGCGCTGGTGACGCCGGGGCGGCTCTCGTTCAGGCAGTCGAACCGCCGGTCGCAGAAGTTGCACTGCACGTTGCACCGCGGCGCTACCGGAAGATGGATGCGCGCGGCGGTCTCGCGGGCGCTCTCGTTGAAGCATGGGTGCAGGGTGAGATCCAGTGTCATGGCATCCTCCATCACAGATAGCTGTAGCCCACGGCCGATGCGTCCTGCGCGCGGGCCAGCAGCGTATTGGTCACGGTGTCGAACAGGCTCTGCGCGCCGCGGTAGCCGAGGTGCAAAATGCGCTGGCCGCCGATGCGGTCGTGGATTGGGAAGCCAACGCGAATCAGCGGCACGTCGAGGTCGCGCGCGGCATGGTAGCCCTTGCTGCTGCCGATGAGGAAATCCGGAGCCAGGCCGCGCGCCGCCTCGCCGAGCGAGGCGAAGTCCATGCCCTCGCGCACGGTGATGGCGCCGGGGTCCTCGCCGCCAACCGCCAGCACGGCGCGCTCCAGACGGCCGCTCTCGCCGCCGGATGCGCACAGCACCGGCTGCACGCCGATCTCCGCAAGGAAGGCCGTGATGCCCACCACCAGGTCCTCCTCGCCGAAGATGACGGCGCGGCGGCCGAAGACGTACTTGTGGGCGTCCACGTAAGAATCCACCAGCCGGCCCCGTTCCATGGCGTGCTTATCGGGGATGGGCCGGCCGCTCAGCTCGCTCAGCGCGGCGAAGAAGCGGTCGCTCTCGAGAACGCCAACGGGCCAGCCGAGTTTGCGGCGCGCCACACCGAAGCGGGCTTCCAGAGACGCCGCGGCGGTGCCAGTGTCGGCCAGCGTGCGGCCCAGTTCCAGGCTCATACGCGCGCTGCCCATGGCGCGGATACGGTCCACCGGAGTTCCGCCAGCGGGGATCTTCTGGTACTCGTCGAGTTGCGGGCCGTCGAGCGTTTCCGAGTAGTCGGCTAGCAGCGTGGCGTCGAGCCCGAAATCGGCGAAGACTTCTTTGAGATAGCGCAGGTCGGCGGGCGACACCATCCCTGGGAACACGTTGACACTGTCGCCATCGGCTCCGCCCTCGGCCAACTGCTCGACCAGCGCGCGGATGGTGCCGTGGAAGCCGTCGACGTGCGTGCCGCGGTAACTCGGCGTGGAGACGTGCACGGTGCGGGACGGCGAGTCGCCCTCGGGGCGGAAATCGTGCAGCAGCAGGCCCACGTCTTCGCCGATGGTCTCCGGCAGGCAGGTGGTGGCGATGCCGATCAACTCGGGGTGGTACTGCCGGGCCACGTTGTTCAGGCCCTGGCGCAGGTTATCGCCGCCGCCGAAGACCGTGGTGGCTTCGCTGAAGCCGGAGACGGCGATATCCACCGGTTCGCGAAAATGCGAAATCAGGTAACGGCGGATGTAAGTGGCGCAGCCCTGCGACCCGTGCAGGAACGGCACGGCACCGGCGACGCCGCGCAGCGCCAGGCACGCCCCCAGCGGCGCGCACAGCTTGCAGGCATTGCGCGTGGCGGCCATGGGTTCATTGGCGATCATGGCGTCCCCCTTGCCAACTCGCGTTTCTGCCCGCGCGGCGTAAGGCGCCACACCGGCGAACAGACCGTGTCGTGGACCTCGCGCGCAAAGTTCAGCATTCCGATGAAGCCGGCCAGGGGCTGTTTGCGCTCGTGGTTGTGGTCGCAGAAGCCCACGCCCAGTTTGTAGGCGATGGGGCGCTCTTTGACGCCGCCGATGAAGAGGTCCACGCGCTTTTCCTGGAGGAACGACGATAGCTCCAGCGGGTTCGAATCGTCGGCGATGATGGTGCCTTCGTCGCACAACTGGCGCAGTTCCTCGTAGTCCTCACGTAGGCCGGTCTGCGAGCCCACCATCACGGTGTCCATGCCCAACTGGCGGAGCGCGCGCACCAGCGAGAAGGCCTTGAACGCGCCGCCCACGTAGACGGCGGCCTTGCGGCCTTCGAGCCTCGCGCGGTAACGCGCGATCTGCGGCATGATGACTGCGAGTTCGCCGCTCACCAGCTCGGCGGTCCGTTTCACGATGCCGGGGCAGCGTTCGGCGAAGAACCCGGCGGTATCGTAGAGCGCCTGAGCCATGTCTTCGATGCCGAAGTAGGAGACCTTCTTGAAGGGGATGCCGTGCGTCTCCTGGAGCTTTTTGGCCAGGTGAGTCATGGAGCCGGAACACTGCACCAGGTTGAGCGCGGCGCCGTGCGCGCGGCGGATATCGTCCACCCGGCCGTCGCCGGTGATGGTAGCGACCACTTGCACGCCTATCTTCTCGAAGTAATCGCGGATCATCCACACTTCGCCGGCGATGTTGAAATCGCCGAGTATGTTCACGCTGACGGGGCCGATACCCTCGGTGGTACCCGTGCCCACGAGTTTGAGAAGAGCCTCGCAGGCGGCGCGGTATCCGTCGCGCTTGGTGCCGCGGAAGCCCTCGGAATGGACCGGAAGAACCGGAATTCCCTTGAGCGCGGCCACCTGGCGGCAAACCGCATCCACGTCGTCGCCGATGACTCCTACGATGCACGTGGAGTACACGAAGGCGGCCTTCGGCCGGTACATGTCGATAAGCTGGCACAGGGCCTTCGTAAGCTTCTTCTCGCCGCCCTGGATAACATCCATCTCGCGCAGGTCCGTCGAGAAGCTAAGCCGGTGGAGCTGCGGACCGCTCGACAGCGCGCCGCGGATGTCCCAGGTATAGGACGCGCAGCCGAGCGGGCCATGCACTATGTGGAGCGCATCGGCGATGGGATACAACACCACGCGCGAGCCGCAGAAGACGCACGCGCGCTGGCTGACCGAACCGGCCGCGCTCTGCTTGTTGCAGTCCAACTCGAAGGGCTCGGCGCCCTTCCGGTAGACCTGTAGCTTGCGATCCTCCAGGATGTTCATAGTAGCCTCCCCGGCCGCGTTACATCGTCAGTTCGAACGATTCCTCGGGAGCGTTCTTATCCTGCTTATCCATCAAGGCACTTAGGATCTTCTCGGCCAGGCGCATGCTGCCCATGTAACCCACCGTTGGGAAGTAGGAGTGGCCCACGCGGTCGATAATCGGGAAGCCGAAGCGCACGAACGGGATGTCCTCGTCGCGGGCAATGTACTTCCCGTAGGTGTTGCCGATGAGCAGATCCACGCCCTCCTTCTTGATCCACTGGTGCAGCAGGAACATGTCGGCCTGCGGCCCCTGGCGGACCTGAGCTTCGGGAACGGCATCGCCCAGCGCTTCGCGGATGCGGGTCTCGAAGCGCTTGCCGGGAGTTCCGGTGACGATGTAGACCGGCCGCATGTCCATGGTGACCAGAAACTCGGTAAGTGACACCAGTTGGTCGGGGTCGCCGAAGATGGCCACGCGTTTGCGGTAGAAGTACTGGTGCATGTCGCCGATCATGTCCACCAGGCGGCCTCGCTCGTCGGTGATGAACCCCGGCACGCGGATGCCGGAGCGGTGGCGGAGCGCGTTGATGAAGCGGTCCGTGGCAAGGAGGCCAATGGGCAGCTCCAGGACTTCGGAGCGCACCTCGCACTTCTCCTCGAGCGCCAGCGCGGCGGCCTCGGACGCGGTGGGGCCGAGCGCAATGGTGGACCGGCTGTCGCCGCCGTGGCGGATTTCCTCTATCCGGGCGCCGCCCCTCGGATAGAACTCGTGCTCCCCGGTCTGCGGCGCGTCCAGCACGTCGGCGGTATCGGGGAAGATATTGGGGCTGATTCCCATGGTGCGCGCCAGGCGCCGCAGTTCGCGCATATCGCTGGGCTCGACCCAACCTGGAATGATGTTCACTTGGTTGCGCTTGCGCCCGCTGGCTTCGCACAGGTATTTCACCATGCCCTTCACCATGCTGGAGAAGCCGGTGACGTGCGACCCGACGTAACTGGGAGTGTTGGCGTGAATTACGTGCTTGCCGGCCGGCACCTTGCCTTCCTCGCGGGCCTTGGCAACAATTTGCACGATATCGTCTCCGATGGTCTCGGAGAGGCAGGTGGTGTGGATGGCGATGATATCCGGGTTATACATCGCGAACATGTTGGTGATGGCTTGCAGGAGATTCGCCTGGCCGCCGAAGACCGCCGAGCCCTCGGTGAACGAGCTGGTGCCCGCCATCACCGGTTCCTTGTAATGCCGCGTCAGCGTGCTGCGGTGATACGAGCAGCATCCCTGCGACCCGTGGCTGTGAGGCAGGCAGTTATGCACGCCCAAGGCGGCATACATGGCCCCGATCGGCTGGCAGGTCTTCGCCGGATTAATTGTCAGGGCGGTGCGTTCCTTGACGTCCGCCGTCGTATGCCGTAGTAACATCGGAGTCTCCTCTCGAAAAGCTCGCAGTCTGGCGGGCACTGCGGTTTGTTGTGGGGCAGGCTGTCAGCCTGCGGCCGGTTGTTAACCGGCCTGCGCGGCCCCACCCAAAGGGCCGAGTGCGGGCTGTCAGCCCGCCGCAGGCTAACAGCCTGCCCCACACCGCGCCTCGCTTAGCTGGCGATGGCTTCCGCCACCAATGCCGTTCCGGTCTCCCACGGGGCCTGGGCGTAAGCCCAGATCCGCGTATTTACCATGCGGTCGATCTCTTTGTAGAAGTTGATCGCCCCGCGGAAACCGGCGTACGGTCCTCCGTAATCGTAACTGTGAAGCTGCTTGCAGGGAATGCCGGCCTTCTGCACGGCGTACTTCTCCTTGATGCCGGCGCAGAAGATATCGGGCTTGTAGATCTCCAGCAATCGCTCGGTCTCGAAGTGGTAGATATCGTCGATGACCAGCGCGCCTTCTTCCATCTCCGGCATCATGCCCTGGTAGCCGTTGAACTCCAGCCCCTCGGTTTGCAGTTGCACCAGCTCTTCGGGTCCCTTGCGCGGCGCGTAACGCGTCTCGTCGGGAACCACTTCCAGCTCTTCGATGTTGCGGCTGTCTGCATCCACCTTAATGGTGGGCAGCACGTGCCGGCCTTCGTAATCGTCGCGATGGGCGAACTCGTAACCGGCGGCCACTGTCTTCATTCCCATCTCCGCAAACAGCGTCTGGTAATGATGTGCGCGCGAGCCGCCCACAAACAGCATGGCCGTCTTCCCCTCGCAGCGCTTGCGCACGTCAAACTGGGTTTTGAGGACCTCGGTCATTTCCTCGGAAATGACCCGCTCCACGCGCTCCGTTAGTTCGGCGTCGTTGAAATACCGCGCGATGTGGCGCAAGCTCTTGGCCGTGCCTTCGGCGCCCACGAAGTTGACCTTGATCCACGGAATGCCGAACTTCTTCTCCATCATCTCCGCCACGTAGTTGATCGAGCGGTGGCACATGACCGTGTTGAGGTCGGCCATGTGCGAGTTGGCGAAGGAGTCGTAAGTGGAGTTGCCGCTGAAGGTGGAGATCAGCGTGATCCCGCAGCGCTCCAGGAGGTTCTCGATGACGAACGCGTCGCCGCCGATGTTATACTCTCCCAGCACGTTGATCTTGAACTTCTCGGGCCGCGGCGTCTCGTTGGTGCCCACCACGTGCTTGAAGAGCTGGTTATTGGCGATGTGGTGCCCGGCCGACTGGCTGACTCCCTTGTAACCCTCGCAACTGAAGCCGAACACGTTAATGCCGAGCTTCTCCTTCATATCGCGCGCCACGGAGTGCACGTCGTCGCCGATCAGGCCTACCGGGCACGTCGAGAAGATGGCGATGGCCTTCGGATGAAATAGCTCGTAGGCTTCTTCGATAGCCGCCCGCAGCTTCTTCTCGCCGCCGAAGACGATCTGCTCGTCCTGCATGTCGGTGCTCAGGCAGTAAGTCATGTAATTCGGATCGTCGGCGGATTCGGGCCGCGTCTGGTTGCGGCGCGTCAGCCAACTGTAGAAGCCGCAGCCGATGGGCCCGTGAGTGATGCTGAGGATGTCGCGCGTCGGCCCGATCACCACGCCTTTGCATCCGGCGTAGGTGCAGCCCCGCTGCGTGATGGCGCCCGGCGTGGTGCGTACATTGGCGCGGATTTCGGGAACCGAGCCGTCGGCCTTGCGTTCGTTGACCACGATCTGGTCCGCCCGCTTGCGCGCGGTCTTCTTCGGATAGGCTTTCAGCAGTTCGTCTTTTACGGTATGCGGATTGGGTTCCATCGTAGTTCTCCTGTGTCCTATGTCGTCCGCCGTTCTCTACGCAGCCAGGCCGTAATCGATGAGCAGGTGTTCGAGGTCGTCCATCATCATCGGTTTCGGTATCACGAACATGTCGTTGCCGTCGATAGCGCGCGCTAACTGCCGGTACTGATCGGCTTGCGGGGCGGCGGGATTCCAATCGATCACCGTCTTGCGGTTGATTTCGGCGCGCTGCACGTCGTTATCGCGGGGCACGAAGTGGATCATCTGGGTGCCGAGCTGCTGCGCGAGTTGCTCGATCATTTCCTTTTCGTTATCGACTTTGCGGCTGTTACAGATGAGCCCGCCGAGCCGCACGCCGCCCGCCTGGGCGAATTTCACGATGCCTTTGCAGATGTTGTTGGCCGCGTACATGGCCATCATTTCGCCGGAGCAGACGATGTAAATCTCCTGCGCCTTGCCTTCGCGGATAGGCATAGCGAACCCGCCGCAGACCACGTCGCCGAGTACGTCGTAGAAGACGTAATCGAGGTGCTCGTCTTCGCTATACGCGCCCAATTGCTCGAGGAGGTTGATCGAAGTGATGATCCCGCGCCCCGCGCATCCCACTCCCGGCTCAGGCCCGCCCGACTCGGTGCAGTAGGTGTCGCCGAACCCGCGGCGGCGGATATCTTCCAGATCGACGTCCTCGCCTTCCTCACGCAGAGTGTCGAGAACGGTCTTCTGCGCCAGGCCTCCCAGCAACAGCCGGGTGGAATCGGCCTTGGGGTCGCACCCCACCACCATCACCTTTTTGCCCATTTCTGCCAGGGCCGCAACCGTATTCTGCGTCGTGGTGGATTTGCCGATTCCGCCTTTACCGTAGATGGCAACTTTTCTCATAATGATTCTCCTCGCGATGAAATTGCGGACGAACGCGTCGCGACACGGCCATGGGCCGTCCTGCGGCGACGCCAAACATGACTAAGTGGAAGATCTACGTGGAAGACTTGCAGGGCGGGGAAGACTGAACTTTGCAGCGCTGCGCTCGGAAACCCGGACTAGACGACCCTGTCTACCAGCGCTTGCGGCTCTCTCGGAGAGCCCGTTCAGTTCTCAATTGCAAGAGTAACACAGGCGGCGGCGCGCGATCAATCGGTTTTTTCTATCGGATGAATAGTTACAGATCTGAAATTCCCGAAGCGCGATGCGGAAGGTTCTGCTTCGGACAAGCGCTAACGCTTCTTCGCCTCGGGCCGTTCGCTTACGCTCGCGGTTCCTTGTGGCCTGCCCCAGAACCGCGAGCGTAAGCGAGCGGCCCGAGGCGATAACGGCATTATCTCGCGGCCAGGCTGCTACCCCAGATACCTCTGTAAGTCGTCCGTCCGGTACCCATGCGCGAACGCCGTCTCGCGCGAGACCCGGCCCAGCCGCACCAACTCGGCCAGCGACTGCTCCATGGTCATCATGCCCTCGGCCTTGCTCACCGAAATCTGAGACCGCAACTGATGGTCCTCGCCCTTGCGGATGAGGGCGCGCACAGGGTCGGTGGCGATCATGATTTCGGTGGCGGGCCAGCGCGTCGTCCCATCCACGCCGGGCACCAATTGCTGCGCGATCACCGCGGCCAGCGCCAGCGACAGTTGCTGGCGGATCTGCGGCTGGTTGCCCGCCGGGAAGGAATCCAGAATGCGCGCCATGGCCTGGATGGAATCGTTGGTGTGCAGCGTCGAGAAAACCAGGTGCCCGGTCTCGGCGGCGGAAAGCGCCGTTGCCATGGTTTCGGCGTCGCGCATTTCGCCCACCAGGATCACGTCCGGCGTTTGCCGCATGATGCTGCGCAGCGTCACCGCAAAATCCGGCGTGTCGCGGCCCACTTCAATCTGTTCGATGATGGCGTTGCGGTTGGCGTGTTGATACTCCACCGGGTCCTCGATGGTGACCACGTGCGCCGAGCGGCGGGAGTTGACGATGTCGATAAGCGCGGCCAGCGTGGAGCTCTTGCCGCAACCGGTGGGCCCGGTCAGCAGCACCAGGCCCTGGCGGCGCTCGCAGAGTTTGGCGAGCGACAGCGGCAGGTGCAGCGATTCGAGCGATGGGATCCGCGAAGGCAGCAGCCGGATGCTGGCGGCCAGCGTGCCGCGCTGATGGTGGATGTTGACGCGGAAGCGGCCCAGGCCCTCGCGCACGAAACCCAGGTCAACCGACTTCCGCTTCTGCAGTTCCTCCGCCTGCGCCGGCTCCAACAGCGGCAGCACCATGCCGCGGATGTCCTCGGCATCGAGCGGCGCCGCACCCAGCGTCAGCAGCGCGCCGTTCACGCGCAGCACCGCCGGGGCGCCGGCGATCAGCAGCACGTCCGAGGCATTGCGGCCCGCGGCTGTCCCCAGCAACTGGTCGAGCGATGCAGTCGCTCCGCCCGCGCGCGTTGGCGCCGTCTTCTGCTGGCTGGGCGCCGCCCGGTTGAGTTTGGCGACCAAGTCGGAAAGTTCGCTATCGTATTCGCTCATAGGCGCGGCTCTTCCACTGCCCACTATAATATTCTCATTGAGACTGCAGATCTTCTCCGACGTCCATAACGATTGGAAGACGCTCGAACACCTGCTAAGCGTGGAGGCGGATTACTACATCGCCGCCGGCGACCAGATTACGTGGTCCAAGGGCATCGAGCGCTGCGGTGAAATCCTGCGCTCGCGCGGTGACAAGGTTTACGTGCTCCCTGGCAACCACGAGTCCGCCGAGCAGGTGGCCGGCATGTGCGCGCGCCACGGTCTGCACGACTTTCACGAGCGGCATTTTCAGGCCGGGCGGTGGCATGTGGCCGGTCTGGGCTACTCGAACCCGACGCCGTTCAACACCCCCGGCGAGTATAGCGAGCCGCAGATCGGCGACCGCCTGGCGCGCTTCGCCGAGCTCGACCCGCTGGTGCTCATCTGCCACGCGCCGCCCTGCGACACCGTGCTAGACCAGATCCGCCCCGGCCTGCACGCCGGCTCCCGCGCCATCGCCAATTTCATTGCGCGCAGCCAACCCGCGTACTTCTTCTCGGGGCACATTCACGAGGCCGAAGGCGCCTCGTTCGACCTGGGCCGCACCCGCGCCCGCAGCGTGGGCAAGAAGGGCTATTTGCTAGAATTGGATTGAACCTCCATGACATTAGAAGAATTGGAACGCTCCTACCAGCCCCTCCGCGACCAGGCCCTGGCCGTGCGGAGGTATCTTTGACGCTCCCGCGCAAAAGCAGAAGCTGATCCAAACCGAAGCGCAGATCTCCGCCCCGGACTTCTGGAGCCAGCCCGAGAAGAGCCAGAAGGTCATGCAGGACCGCAAGCGGCTGGAAGAGGCAATCAACAGCGATAGCCGCATCCGCTCACTCACAGACGACCTGGACACGCTCTTCGAACTGGCGCGCGAAGGCGAGGACGTTGCCGCCGATATCGAGCGCGATCTCAAGCCCTACGGCGAGTTGCTGGAGCGCCTGGAAACGGCCATGCTGCTCTCGGGCGAAAACGACCGCCGCAACGCCATCGTCACCATCCACCCCGGCGCCGGCGGCACAGAGAGCCAGGACTGGGCCGAGATGCTGCTGCGCATGTACCTGCGCTGGGCCGAGCGCCAGGGCTTCCCGACCGTGATCACCGACCGCCTGGAGGGCGAAGGCGCGGGCATCAAGTCGGTGACCTTCGAGGTCAACGGCGAGAACGCTTACGGCCTGCTGCAAAGCGAAATCGGCGTGCATCGCCTGGTGCGCATCTCCCCGTTCGATGCCAACGCGCGGCGCCACACCTCGTTTGCCTCCGTCTTCGTCTACCCGCAGGTGGACGACGAAATCAAGATCGACATCAAGGTCGAGGACGTGCGCATCGACACCTTCCGCGCCTCGGGCGCCGGCGGCCAGCACGTCAACATGACCGATTCCGCCGTGCGCATGACGCACCTGCCCACTAACATCGTGGTGCAGTGCCAGAACGAGCGCTCGCAGCACAAGAATCGCGACAGCGCCTGGAAGCAATTGCGCGCCCGCCTTTATGAGCACGAGTTGGAAAAGAAGCGCGAAGAAACCCGCAAGACCGAAGACTCTAAACTCGAAATCAACTTCGGAAGCCAGATCCGCAACTACGTGCTGGCGCCCTACCGCCTGGTGAAGGACCTGCGGAGCAAACTTTCCATGGGCGACGTGGACCGCGTGCTCGAGGGCGAACTGGACCCGCTCATCCACGCCTACCTGGTCTGGCGCAAGACCGGCAAGATCGCGGGCGACGACAAGGACGAAGCGCCCGAGTGAACCGCGTAGCCCACGCCGCCGCCCTTATCCGCGCGGGCCGCCTGGTGGCCTTCCCTACCGAGACCGTTTACGGCCTGGGCGGCAATGCGCTGGACGCCGCGGCCGTCGAGCGCATCTACGCGGCCAAGCGCCGGCCTCACACCAGCCCCATGATCGTTCACGTCGATTCGCTCGATATGGCGCGGTCTCTGGCCGCGCGCTGGCCGGACGCCGCCGAAACCCTGGCCGGTCGCTACTGGCCGGGCCCGCTGACGCTGGTGGTGCCCAAACGCCCCGAAATCCCCGACGTGGTCACCGCCGGTCTGCCCACCGTGGGCCTGCGCATGCCGGCGCACCCGCTCGCCATCGAGTTGATCCGCGCCGCGGGTGTGCCCATCGCCGCGCCCAGCGCCAATCTCTTCACCGGCCTTTCGCCCACTGGCGCCGAGCACATTCCGGAATCGCTAGCGGATTACGTGCTCGATGGCGGCCCGGCCAGCGTGGGCATCGAATCCACAGTTCTCAGCCTGGTGGACGTTCCGCTGCTGCTGCGCCCTGGTGTGATCCCGCTGCCCGAAATTGTTGCGCTGATCGGGCCGGTTCAGGTAGCGAAAGCTACCGGCGGTGCGCACCCGTCGCCCGGCATGCACCCGCGCCATTACTGCCCGGCCACGCCGCTGCTGCTGTTGGCGCCCGGCGACCCTCCGCCCGCCGGCCGTGGCGAATGGCTGCGGATGGGCCGCGAGATGCCCGCCGATCCGCGCGCCTACGCCGCCGCGCTGTATGATACGCTGCACCGTTTGGACGGTCGGCACCTGGACTGGATCGCGGTCGAAGCCCCACCGGACGCCCCGGAGTGGGCCGGCGTGTTGGACCGCCTGCGCCGCGCCGCGACCACCCTCGGAGAGGAGACGCCGTGATGGATGACCACCTTTCCACCCACTGCCCCGCTACCCGCACCGGTCTTATGTGGGGCAGGCTGGCAGCCTGCGGCGGGTTGTTAACCCGCCTTCCGGCGCCCGCTCAAGACCGGCCTGGCAGGTTGGGCACAAGTTCAAGTGAGGTTCCCGCAGCCACAGGGCGAGCTTCGCTCGCTGGGCCGATTGACAATCGGCCGCAGGCTGACAGCCTGCCCCACACGGAGGTGCTCCCATGACCGGTAGACTCGTCCTCGAAAACCTTCGCCACAAACCCGCGCGCACCTTCCTCAGCATCCTGCTGATCGGCGTGCCGGTGACCCTGATCCTCTGCCTGGTGGGCCTCAGCCACGGCATGCTGGACGAGACCGTACGCCGCACCCGCTCCATCGGCGCCGATATCGACGTGCGCCCGCCCGGGTCCACCATGTTCACCCTCGGCGGCGGAATGCCCGAAAAGGTGGTCACCGTGCTGGCCGGAATGCAGCACGTCAAGATGGCCATGGGCGTGGTGAACCAGAGCGTGGGCAGCCTCACGCTCGTCGCCACCGGGCTCGACCTTCAGCAGTTCAACGCCATGAGCGGCGGGTTCACCTATCTCCAGGGCGGCCCGTTCCAGGGCCCCGACGATGTGATCATCGACGAATTCTTCGCCTCTCAGAAGCACAAGCGCGTGGGCGACTCCATCGAAATTCTGAACCGCACCTGGCGCGTCTGCGGCATCGTCGAAAACGGCAAGTTCACGCGCATCGCGTTTCCCATCCAGATGCTGCAGCAGAGGACCGGCAACGTGGGCCGCGTCAGCCAGGTCTACCTGAAGCTCGACGACCCCGCCAACACCGAAGCCGTCATCCGCGCCATCAAGAGCCAGCCCGGCTGGGAGGACTACCCGGTGTACTCTATCGCCGAATTCACCTCGCTCATCAGCAGCAGCGACCCGGGCGGCTTGCAGGCGTTTACCGGCGTGGTGATGGGCATCGGCGTGGTGATCGGTTTCCTGGTGGCGTACCTTTCCATGTATATGGCGGTGCTGCAGCGCACGCGCGAGATCGGCATCCTGAAATCGCTGGGCGCGTCCAGCGGCTTCATCCTGGGCGTGATTCTGGCCGAAGCGGCCGCGCAGGGCCTGGGCGGGTGCGCGCTGGGGATCGCGCTCAGTTTCGGCGCGCGCTGGCTGATCCACTTCATGGTGCCCGCGTCGCTCACCATGGAGATCGTGCACGCCTGGTGGCCGTTGGCCAGCGGAATCGTGCTCGCCGCCACGCTGTTCGGCGCGCTCTATCCGGGGTTGGGCGCGGCCCGCCAGGATCCCATCGAGGCTCTCGCTTATGAATAGATCGCTCGCATTTCGCGCCGCCCTGGCGCTCTTCGCCGCCGCGAGCCTGGCGCCCGCGCAAACCGGGGATCAGCTCCTGGCCCGCCTCCTGGCCCGGCTCGACCAGGCCTCCGCCACGTTCAAGGGCGCCAAAGCCGACCTACATAGGACCTCATTCATCGCCTCCATCCATGGCACCGAAGAGGAAAGCGGCTCCACGGTGATTCGCCGGTCCGGCCCGGGAAAGCTGGAATCCCGCATCGACATGGCGGGTGCGAATGCCACTACCGTCGTGGTGCACGACCAGTTTATTGAGCGATACCTGCCCGGTATCGACCAGATAGACGTCTTTGATATCGGGAAGCACCGCGATCTCGCGCAGACGCTGCTGGTTCTGGGCTTCGGCATGTCCGGTCGCGATTTGACGGCCAACTACACCGTCTCAAATGCGCGCCGCGACACCGTGGCCGGCCACCCCACTACGGCCGTAGACCTGGCGCCCAGATCGCAGCAGGTGATCGACAAGCTCAATCTGAAGAAGGTGGAGCTGTGGGTGGCCGAGGAGACCGCCGCCCCCGCGCGGGAGAAATTCTACTTCACCGATGGCGGTACCTGGACCGTCGATTACTCCAATGTGCAGTTGAACCCCAAGCTGCCCTCGAACGCGCTCGACCTGCCCAAGAGCGCTAAGCGCGTGAAGCTGCAGTAGACTTTCGTCCGCCGGACTCAGCGCTCGAAACTCTTGCGAACCGGCGGCGCGGGCGGCCGGCCCGCCCCCGCTCACTTCCCGCGCGCGATCAGTGTCATCGCCCTGGCAAACTCGTCCGGCGTGCGCACCACCTGCGTCTTCCCCTTGAGCACGGCCACCACCCGCTCTATGCTGTCGTGCGGCGTGTCTTCCATCATGTAGCCCGGGTCGATTGGTGGCAGAATCGCGTCGGCGCCGGACGTGTCAGTGTCGTTCTGGCGCGGCCTGAGTGCGCTGGGAGCGCCTTGGAGCGTGCCCCTCCGCGCCACCCGGCCCTGAAGCCGTCCCCAGGCCGCCTCGAGCATGGCCGGCCGCTGGTACTGCAAGTAGAAGAACCTCGGTGCGCCCGCACCGCGGCTTTCCATATCCGCGGATAGCTTGTCGTCCGCCTCCGAGTGCGGCCCGAGAAACACCACCGCATCCGACGGGTTCTGCGCCTCCAGTTCCTTATTAACCAGGCCGGCCAGCAGGTCCGCTCGGCCTTCCGGGTGTTGCAGCGTCTGGAAGTCCACGATTCCAAGCCGGAGGTTGAACATGGCTTGGCGCACCGCTTCCATTTGGTCCGGTGTGAAATGGTCCCGCCGGTAGATCTCCTTCTGCCGGTCGAGGTTGAAGACCACCAGCCGTACCGAGTCCGCCGGCGCCAGGTCCAGCAGCGACGACAGAGCCCCCAAGAGCGTCACGGCGTCACTGGCTTGCATGGTAGTGCGGTTTGGAGACGTGGGTGCGGCGTGCAGCAGCACCGTCATCCGTCCCAGCGGCGCACCGTCTTGAAGCCCGGGCGGCCGCCGGCCCCACGACGACGCTTCTTCGGCCGTGCCAGGATCGATCGACAGTTTCACGTGGCGCTCCGCCGGCCCCAGCCTGGCCTCGATGTTCCAGTCCGCGCGGCAAGCTCTGCCCTGTTCGTCCCGAAGCAGGAACGAGGCGCGATAGGTTCCCTCGCCCAACACGTAGCCCCCGCCCACTTCGCCATAGATTCCGGTGGGGGGAACGTCCGGGAGATGGATCCGGTCCACAAAGTACACCGGCTGCCCCGCCTCTCCGGCCTGCAGCCGCACCAGCATGCTCCAGCGGTGTCCTGGACCCTGATATTGGTTGAGGGGAACCGCCACGGTGTAGCCCGCGCGGAAGCGAAAGCTGAAATCCAGAACGGGCCGCAGCGGCCGCACTTGGCACTTCAATTCCCCCGTGCTGGCGCGGGCGAAAATCCCGGCCCCGCGCTCCGCGGGAATCACGGTCTGCGCCCAAGCCGCCGACCCAACGACCCCCGCCAATAGCGCCGTCCCCCGCATTTGCTTCTATTGTAGGATGCGCGGCGGGCTGGTGGCGCTCCAGAAAAGTCTAAACCGCCACGGCCCTTCTGGGTTCGAAGGTGTACCCGAATCCCCGCACGGAGTGAATCAGCGAGGGCGCGGCCGAATCGTGTTCCACCTTTTGCCGCAGCCGCAGCACGTACACATCCACGGCGCGGTCGGTGATGGCGCGGTCCTGTCCCCACACGGCGTTGAGCAGTTGCTCCCGGCTGAACACCACGCCGGGACGGCTCATCAGGAATTCCAGCAGGCGGAACTCGGTAGCGGTCAACTGCAGCGGCTCGCCATTGAGCTTGACCTGCCGGCTGGTGGTGTCCAGCACCACGCCGCCCGCTTCCAGCACTCGCGGCGGCGCCGTCTGATTACGGAACTGCAGCTTGATGCGGGCGATCAACTCGCGCACGAAGAACGGCTTCACCACGTAATCGTTGGCGCCCAGCTCCAGGCCCACGATGCGATCCGTCTCCGAGGCGCGCGCCGTCAGAAAAATCACCGGCACCAGGGCCAGGTCGGGATCCCGCCGGATCGCCTTGCAGATGTCCAAGCCGTCGGAATCCGGCAGCATGATATCCAGCAGCACCAGATCCGGCCGCGTCTGCCGGCACAGTTCCATGGCGCCCCTGCCGGTCTGCAGGCCGGCCACCGAGAAACCTTCTTTCTCCAGGTTGTACTTCAGCAGCGAGAGCAGATCGCCGTCGTCTTCGATTACTACGATCCTCTTCATACGGAGCCCAATCTTCAGAGTTAAGATTATCAGCGCCGGTGTTACGGATTGGTTACGGGGAAATGAATTCGGTATTAACCGGGCACTGCCGGCCGGGCAGCGGTCAATACCCCAGCAGCCGCTCCATTTCCGCTGCTAGCGTCTCGGTTTGCGGCAGGATGGCGGTTTCCAGTTGCGGATGGTAGCCCACCCAGGTGTCCAGGGCCCCCACGCGGCCGACCGGGGCGTCCAGGCTGGGGAACAGTTCGCCTGCAATTCGCGCCGCGATTTCCGCGCCGAACCCCCAGGCCAGCGAATCCTCGTGCGCCACCATCACGCGGCTGGTCTTGCGAACCGATGCCGCAATCGCCTCCCAGTCGTAGGGCGCCAGCGACCGCAGATCGATCACCTCGATGCTAGCCCGCGCGTTGCGCTTCTCCACTCCCGCCGCGGCCAGCAGCGCCTTCTGCACCAGCGCGCCGTAGGTGATCACCGTCAGCCGCCCGCCGGGCTTCACCACGCGGGCGCGGCCGAAGGGGATGGTGAAATCCGGTCCCGGATCGGGCGAGCGGTTGTAGGCCTCGCGGTACAGCTTCTTATGCTCCAGGAACAGCACCGGGTCGTCCGCGCGCAACGCCGTGCGCAGCAGGCCGCAGGCGTCGAGGGCGTTCGAGGGCATTACCACGCGCAGCCCCGGAATGTGCGTGAAGGTGGATTCGCCGCACTGGCTGTGATAGATGGCTCCTCCGTTCAGGTACCCGCCGATGGGCACGCGGATCACCACCGGGCAGGAGAAAGCGCCGTTCGAGCGCCAACGCAGCGTGGCCAGCTCGTCGCGGATCTGCATCATGGCCGGCCAGATGTAGTCGAAGAATTGGATCTCGGCCACCGGTTTGAGACCGCGCGTGGCCATGCCGATGGCGCGGCCCACCAGCGTCCCCTCGGCGATAGGCGTGTTGAAGCAGCGCGCGGAGCCGAACTCGGTCTGCAATCCGGCGGTCGCCTTGAACACGCCGCCCTTGCCCTTCACTTCGCCCAGATTGCGCTCGCAACTGGAATCCGCCACGTCTTCGCCGAATACCAGCACGGCGGGGTTGCGCCGCATTTCGCTGGCGAGCGTGGCGCCGATCAGGTCCACCATGGTCATCGGAGCGCCGTGGAATTCGGGCTCGATCGAGAACCGGTCCGACGCCGGGTTCACGGTTTCCGAGTACAGGTGGCGTAGCGCCGAATCGGCCGCGGGCGGATCGTCTTCGAGCGCCAGTTCGGTGGCCTCGTGAAGCTCGGTATCGATGGCCTGAATGATGCTGTGCAACGCATCGCCGTCGAGCACGCCCTCTTCGAGCAGCAGCTTGGGAAACGTCACCAGGGGATCGCGCGCAGCTTCGGCGGCGCGTTCGGCCGCGGTCTTGTAAAGCCGCTCATCGTCGGAGAGCGAGTGCGAATACGGCCGGATCACATGGGCGTGCAGCAGCGCCGGCCCCTGCCGCTGGCGGCAATATTCCACGGCGGCTTTCACGGCGCGGTAGGATGCCAGGAAATCCGTGCCGTCGAACTCCTCGCGGTGCAAGCCCGGAAAGCCGGAGGCCAGTTGAGATACGCTGCCGCCGGCAGTCTGGTACTCCACCGGTACGCTGATGGCGTAACCGTTGTCTTCCACCAGGATTAGCAGTGGCAGCCGTTTCAGGCAGGCGATGTTGAGCGTTTCCCAGAACTCGCCCTCACTGGTGGCGCCCTCGCCGGAGGCCACCAGGGTCACCTCGTCGCTTTCGGCGTCGAGGTAAAGAGAGGCTTCGGCGCATCCCGCGGCCTGCGAGAACTGCGTACCTGTTGCCGAGGAACCGCTCACGATATGGTGCCGCGCGTGGCTCCAGTGGGAAGGCATCTGGCGCCCGCCGGATGCGGGGTCTCCGGCCGCGCCCACCGCCTGCTGCAGCATCTCGTACGGGGTCACGCCCAGCGCCAGCGCCAGCGCGCGGTCGCGGTAATAAGGGTAGAACCAGTCGTGGCCGGGGCGCAGCAACATGCCCGCCGCCACCTGCACCGCCTCGTGGCCGGCTCCGCTGATCTGGAAGTAGATCCGGTTCTGGCGCTTGAGGGCGATTTCCCGGTCGTCCAGCCGCCGCGAAAGCCGCATCAGGCGGAAGGCGCGGATCAGGTCCTGCGGCTGCAAATCTCCGCTGAGCCCCTCGAACGCGATCTGCTGGCTGGTGGTTGGCGAAGTCACCGGTCGGAATCCCCCCTCTCAGATAGTGTAATGGATAAGTGGGGTCTTCTATGCCGGGATGCTGGCGGGAGATGCCGGGCTGGGCTGTGGGGCTGCCATCGCCAGAGCGGCTTGCAAATCGGCGGGGCGGAATGGCTTGGACACGTAGCCGTCGAATCCGCCCGCCAGGCAGCGCTCCCGGTCGCCCTCCAAAGCGTGCGCGGTGAGGGCCACGATGGGCAGGTGGCCGCCGCGCTCCCGTTCCCATTGCCGGATGGCTGCGGTGGCCTGGAACCCGTCCATGCCGGGCATTTGAACGTCCATGAGGACGATATCGAGTGTCTCTCGCCGAGCGATTTCCAGGGCCTCCCGGCCGTCGTTGGCCACCAGCACGGTGTGGCCGTTCCTCTCCAGCAGGTGCACGGCGACTTTCTGATTCACCAGGTTGTCCTCGGCCAGCAGGATGCGCAGCCGCCCGGCGGGGGCCTGCGCAGCGAGCGCCTCAGGCTTCTCCAGAGCTTTCCCGAGGCGCAGCGCCGCCGTGAAATGGAATGCGCTACCCAGCACCGTTTCGCCTGTTTCCCGATTCAGCCACGGACTCTCCACCCAAATCCGTCCGCCCATTAGCCTGGCCAGTTTGGCACTAATCGCCAAGCCCAGTCCGGTCCCACCGTATTTGCGGGTGGTGGATCCGTCGGCCTGTTCGAAGGCCGCGAAAATGGCCTGCTGTTTTTCCGGAGGAACGCCGATCCCGTGGTCCGCTACCACGAATTCTAATTCCAGTCGGCCACCGGTTTGGGAAACCGGCCGAATTCCAATCCGCAACTCGTTGTTGGAACTGAATTTGATGGCGTTGCCGGCGAGGTTCAAGACAATCTGGGCCAGGCGGCGGTCGTCGCCCAGAACCCAGCGCGGCACGCCGGGGTCGACCGCCAGAGCGAAGGTCAACCCCTTGGCCCGTGCCTGCACATCCAGCGTGCTCAGCACGTCCTGTACGGTGTCGTTTAGGTCGAAATCCACCGCCGCCAGATCCAGTTTCCCGGCCTCAACCTTGGAGAAATCGAGGATGTCGTTGAGCAGCGTCAGCAGTGAGTTCGACACCCTTTGCACCGTGGCGAGGTGGCTGCGTTGCTCGTCGGTGGCCGCGCTTTCCAGAGCCAGTTCGGTCATCCCAATGATGCCGTTCATGGGCGTCCTGATTTCGTGGCTCATATTGGCCAGGAACTGGCCCTTGTGCCGGCTAGCGGATTCCGCCGCCATGCGCGCGCTCTTCAGTTCGGCGATGAAGCGGCTGCGCTCGCGGTGGTTCGAAACCGCCAGCCACAGCAGGCTCCCCGCCATCAGGCCGCTGGCGATGAGAATTACGAAGAACCCTGGCTGCCGGTACCAGGGAAGCGCCACCCGGAAAGCGAACGGGCTGGCGGGCCGCGAGGCGTTGCCATTGCGGTCCATTCCCCGCACCTGCACGCTGTGCGCACCGGCCTTCATGCCGTCGAAAGTCGCGCTCGAGCCGTCGCTGAAGGGGCTCCAGGGTCCGTTATCCAGCCGGTAGGAGAACAGTAGTTTGCCGGACAGAGTGTTCTTCCACTTGTCGATGCCGGAGAAGACCACGCGCAGATGGCCGTCCGGGCCGGCCTGCCGGCTGTTGTCTGTCGGCCGGAAGCCCACCTCCGGCGCATCCCGGTCGGCTTCCGGGTGGTACAGGCTGAGACCCCGGTTGGTGCCCACCCACACCCGTCCGAGGCCGTCCTGGAAGACCGCATTGACGATAGCCGATGGCAGTCCCTCATCCAAGCCATTGTCGATCCAGTCGCCATTCCGCAGGCGGAACAATCCCGATCCGGAGGCCAGCCACAGCGTGCCATCGCGCGTGCGCGCGATCATCCGGCCGCGATCCATGCCGCCCTTCCACGTCCACCACCTGCGCCCGTCGAAGTACTGCAACTTGTCGCGGCCGCTGGCGAGGACCTGGTCCGGCCCTAGTTCCATAAAGTCGAACGCGTCGTTGCCGGAGAAGCCCTCCATGCTGCGAAGTTCACGAAAGACGCCACCCTCGCGCACAACCGCTCCACTCGGTCCGCCAATCCAAATCCTGCCCCCGCCGGTCCGCAGAATGGTTCGAACCTCATAGTCGTCCCAGCCCGCGGGAAGTTCGAATTGTGGCAGGAAGGTCTTCCCGTCGTAGATTTCGATGTGCCGTCCCGGCCCGGTGCGCACCCAGAATGTACCATCGTGCCGGGAGATCGCCGCGGCGATAATACGTCCCTGGGGATGGAGAACCAAATCGAAGCGCCCGGTCTCCGGATGGAACAACAGTAACCCATCCACTTCTCCGAACCCTCCCACTTTCATCGCGATGCGGCCATCGGCCAGCGCTACCAGGCTGCGCGTCTGGGTGGGATGCGTGACCCTGCCTGGCGGAAGCGGGTGCTTTCGCCAGACCGTTCCGTCCAGTTCCAGCAGGCAATCGAAGGCCGCGAACCAAAGCCGTCCCTGCCGGTCTTCGGCGATGGCATGGACTTGAGTGTCCACTTCCGCGATGGGGCCCGGAGTTCGGAATACCGTAGGGTTGCATCTGGCAAGGCCGTCGGTGGTGGCCAGCCAAAAAGACCCGTCCGGCATGGGCAGCGCGTCCAGCAGCGTGCCGGACACTTCGCCGCGGTCCCACATCGAGGGCGGACGCCCGCCCTCCAACCGCGTGAGGAAGTTGCCATCGGTTACCCACAACTCGCCATCGGGCCCCCGCCAGCCCCGAAGTTTGGCGTGATTGCCGGTGTAGACGGTCTCCAGCCCACTGGCGCCCCAGCGCGCCACGGCCCCGCCGCCGTTAGCGGACACGCGGGTGGAAACGTAGACCTCCTGCCCGGGGCCGGGCTCCGGATTGGCTGCGGATTCCAGGCCGAGCCGGCCGATGCCCGACTCCGTCCAGACCACGGCCCCATCGGGAGTGAACCTCAGCCGCGCCACGCCAGCTTCGCCGGTGATCCAGAAGTCCGAGAAGAAGCCGGGAACCATCGCCGTAAATTTGTCCAGACAGGTCTGGGAGCCCAGCTTGAGGACGCTCCAAGTCTTGTGACTGGGCGAGTACGCCGCCAGACGATCCGAAGAGAGAACCAGGATCCGCCCGCCGTCCACAGGCACCGCCGCCAGCAAAGGGTTGTCACGGTTCCGCGGCGCATCCAGTAGCCACGTGCCGGAGTGCAGATGTCTGAGTTGGCCCCGATCGACCGTCCAGTAATCCCCATCGGGCGCCTTGTAGACGCGTGCCATCACCCCCAGGTCTTCGAGTTTTCCGCCGGGGACCTCCGGCAGGCGATGCATCCCGTAGCCGTCCAGGACGGTCATGAAATCCACCGCCCCATGCCTTACCAGAATGGTGCCGTCGGGCTGCGCCGTCACGCTACGGGTGTAGGATTCGGGAAACCCGTCGATGGCTTTCCAGAAACGCCATTCGACTCTCTGTGCGCAGGCCAACGAGGCGAACAACGCTGCCGTCGCGGCCATTCGCCCTGCCCGCGCCCGGACCAAGAAATCGTTTCGACGGCCCACTGGCTGCCTCTGCCTTCCCAATCGGCTCCTTCCCGGCGTGTTTCCCGCGGACCAGCGCAGTCCTGGAACGATGCCGGCAGGCTGGCCCATCTGGTCTTATCGGCAGGACAACCAGAACCTTGAAGTTCCTACCGCGCCATTGGTAGACCGCGCCACCTCTGCGATTTGGGCAAATTGCCCAAATTCGAGATGAAACAAAGGACTTAGCGGCCGATTTTGGGCGATTTGCCCAAAACTGGCCTCAGGCCCGAGCAGCCGTGCCCGCTGCCTGACAAGCCGCATGGTGATGAGGGCCAAAGGCACAATTCTGCGCAAATGCGCCAACCCCTGCTGCGCCGGGGCCGGTGGGCCCAGATATCTCGGCTGGAGGTTCCGGGAGAGGCACCAGGCCGCTGGGCCAGGTCGATGCGCCCAGAGACTTCGGACGGAGTTTGCGGAGCGGCGCCATGCGCGAAAAACACGCGTTCGTCTTTGCGGCTTGGCGCCTTCGCGCGAGCCATGGTTTCCCGCGCGGCTTGCGGTGCCGCCGCACCCCGGTCCGGCTGGCGCCGCCGCCCTAAGCGCGCCATAATCGACCCATGCGCAAATGGTTCGGATTGGCCGCGCTGGCGACGGCAACGGTTCTATCGCAGGCGGCCCGCGCCGCGGACAATCGGCTCACCCCCGAGGAGAAGGCCGCCGGTTGGAAACTGCTCTTCGACGGTCGCACCCTCACCGCCTTTCGCGACCCCACCAAGCTGGATCCGCCCGGAGATTCCTTCGTCATCGAGGACGGCTGCCTGAAAGCGGTCCGCAGCCCCAAGATCGGCGAGGACCTTTTCACCAACGAAGAGTTCGGAGATTTCGAGCTGGCGTTCGACTGGAAGATCTCCCCCGCCGGCAACAGCGGCGTGAAGTACCTGATTCAGGACCACCTCTTCGTCTCCGGCGGCAAGGGGAGGTTTGAAGACCACGTGAATGCGGCCCTGCTGGCCCCGCGCCGGCCGCGTCCCGAAAAGGGTTCGGATTACGTCATCGGCTTTGAGTACCAACTCACCGACGATGCCACCAACCGCGACGCCCGCGCCAACGGTCCCAAACACCAGACCGCCGCGCTCTACGACGTGGTGGGGCCTTCGAAGCAGCTCACCCGCCCGGTGGGCGAGTTCAACCACTCGGTGATCGTGGTGAAGGATGGCCGCGTGAAGCATTACCTGAACGGCGAGCTGGTGGTGGACGCCTTCCTGAAATCGCCCGAGGTGGCCGCCAGCATGGAGAAGCGCTGGGGAGAGGATACGCCGGCGTACCGCCTGCTGGTGAATCAGCCGCGGGCGCGCTGCCCCATCTCGCTGCAAAACCACGGCGACGAGGCTTGGTTCAAGAACATCAAGATCCGGGTGCTGAAGTAGGTCCACGTTACCCCGCCGAGTTGGATGATAAGAAGTATCCCGTAGGCACCCAGGTCTCCGACACCTCGATTGACCCCCTTAATCGCGCCCGCCGCCCGTTCCACGGTGACCGGAGCCAAACGACGTTGCCCGACGTCCGGCCAAACTGAGGCGTTCACTAGCGAACACTTTCCTAGCGACAACTGGGGACATTAATATCGCGAACAGTTCGGCAAAGCGAAGCGCGCTCTTCAGCCACAGAGGGCCATTTGGGAATAACGGAGCGCCAAAGGCCCGGAGAAGTGCGGTAGCCCAGAGGCACCAATACGCAGTAGCCGAAAGGGTCGCCGCCCAGTACATCCAGCGGGCGGACCAAAGCCTCCGTTTTGCCAGACGACCCGCCGCGAAGCCCGGAGCGCAGGGCGTAGTCAAAAGCAAAAGGCACCAGACTAGCAGGTGCGCCATCATATGTTTAGTGGTGACCACATGTAATGATGCCGGGAGGAGAACAGTTGAGCAAGCAGGAACCTGCCGCGAGGTAGTTCAAGGCATAACAACCAGGGATCGACGCTGCAACCACAATTACTGGACATAGGCTCGAGTCTGCTCCGGGCACGCCCCAGGAAGCCAGGATTGCGCAGACACCCGTAGCCCCAAGAGCGATCACCGAACCCGCTATCACTGTCGAAGATCCGAGAGAATTCAGCGAGGAGCAGATGTTCTGACCCGTTGCGTAAGTCTGGTTACAAGCCTTCTGGCAGGCAACCGGGTCCGTTGTGGCCATCGGTGAGAACGCTTGAGCGTGCGCCCTCTCCTTGACGCCAGCGTCCACTCGGGTCGCCAGTTCGCGCTGAGCTGGGGAAAACCGACGCATGAGGGTAAGAGCCTCGTCCATCAGTTGCCTCCTGATCCGCTGGTTGCCGTTTGCCGTTGGTGGCGCAGAGGCAAGCGCCTCGCGAGACAGCGCTGCGGCAATCTTGAATTCCCGTATGGCATCCGAACAACGCGGGTCGTAACATGAAGACCCCAACCGCGAGACGATCTCATCAGCTCGACTGATCATTTCTTGTGTGATTTCGACGTCTGTCGAGGTGGCGGCAGCATCGGAGATCACCGGAGTTGATTCCGGAGCTGCGGGTTGCGCCGCAGCGAAGAAACCGCCGCTGAGCATTAGCGGGAAAAGCAATAGAACTGACTGGATCTTCCATGTCCGGGTCACTTTGGCAGCCCCCTTAGGAGAGTCCGGCCGCGCCTCTGGCACATGCCGACCTTGTCTATCGCGTGACTCTGGAAACTCGATCATACTACCCTCCCGGTCAACGGCCACGCGGCCGGGCAACCCCAGCCGGAGAACGTCAAACCATCCCGGCCGCGCCGCCAATCCTTTGACCATTACCGCCCCCCTCGCAACTTCGCCAACAGCGCCGCCGCAGCCGGCGTCTTCGGCGCAGCCAGGGACAGCCACTGGATCGCCTGGTTCACGTCCTTCTTCACTCCAATTCCGTTCGCGTAGCACCACCCCAGTTGAGCCTCCGCCGGAATGAACCCGGTGTTCGCCGCCCGCGCAAAGTCCTCCGCGGCCAAGTGTTCGCTCTTCGGCACGCCAACGCCTCTCATATACAGCAGGCCTCTCTGGAACATCGCCACCTGGTGGCCGCTCTCGGCGCTCCTGGCAATCCACTGGGCCGCCTTGGCCCGGTCACGGACGACGCCTAGCCCCTTCAGGTACATTGTCCCCAGCCGGAGCGCGCACCCGCTGTCGCCCATCAGGGCGGCGGTCATGTAGGCGGGAACGGCCAGGGCATAGCGCGGCGGCGTCTCCGCCGAGTAAGCGTCGCCGAGAAGGCCTTGCGCAAGCGCAAACTTCGGGCCCACCTGAGAGAAGAGCTGCTCGGCCTTCTGCAGGTCCTTCGCCCGCCCGATGCCATCCTTGTATAGGTAGCCCAGAAACGTAATCCCGACCGGGTCGCCCGTGCCCGCGGCCTGCTCGATCAGGGCGCGTCCCTGGCTCTGTGTAGCGGGTGAAGCAGCCATAGCGTAGCCCAACCAGGCAGCGGCGGACGGGGGTGAGTTCTGCGCACTATGGGCTGCGGTGAAGTATTGCAGCGATTTTGCGCTGTCTTGCGCTGTGCCAATACCGTAGGCGTGCCGGAACCCCATGCGGAGGTTGGCGTCCACGTTGCCGCTGGCGGCCGCGGACTGGTCCGTCGGAACGGGGACGTGCATGAAAACTGCATTCGGGTCGTTTGCGCCGCGGGCCATGCACGCCATCATGCAGCCAATCGCAACGCCGGAAAGGTGGGTTCTCATGGGGAATCTCCTCCGTCGTCTTACTCGTCGCACGGCCCGTCGCCGTACCCGCAACAACTCGGATCGCAGTATGGATTGAAGCAGCCGTCGTAGCAGTCGCCACCACCGCCACCATCGCCCCCACCATCATCCGGGCAACCCCAGTAGGGTTCGCCCCAGGGGCCGGTCATGCACTCAGCCTGCGACCAGCCGCACGACGGCGCGTCGTCGCATTCCCACTGGCCGTCCACGCAGGTTGCGGTGCAGGAGCAGACCGGGGTGCTGTCGCAGCCGCCGGAGCCGCCTGGGCCGCCGGTGCCGACGGGGACGCACTGCCAACTTCCGGAGCTGCAATCGGGCTCTTGACCGGAATTGCAGCTCGGTGGGGGGTCGCATTGCCAGTTCCCGTTGCCGTCGCAGGATGACGTGCAACTGCAACTGGGCGGAGGATCGCACGTGCAGTTCCCGCTGTCGTCGCAGGTTATGCTGCACTGGCAGTTGGGGCAGGAGTTCTGCGCCCGGAGGGTGCTCCTATTCATGTGAAGGGCAACGCCGGCGAAAATCAGAACGGCCAGAATACGAAGTCTCATAAGCCTGCCTCAATCATTACATGCCCAACCATCGGGCCAGCGCTTTGCCGGGCCGCTAGCCGGGAGCAAGCGGCTGCATCAAGAACAAGTAAGGAGTGTAAACTACTGGCCGGTCCGACGCAATAGGGGGGGATCCCCTAGGGGACTTACCGATACCTTCGGAGTCGGCGCCATTGCTCTCCGACAAGCGGAACTGCCGGTCATAACATCCCGGGCTTTCTTCCAAAAAGCGATTGACCTCGCCATAAGTTCCTGTTAGCCTCAACGATTGAAAGTGTGCCCCTGTCCCGCAACTACTGAGAGCCTCCAAGGTGGCGCAGAGGGGCGGGCGAAGATCCCGTAATTGAGAGGAAGGAGTATCTCGGTACCTTATATGCCAAAACCGTATCGTGCATGGCTGGACGCCGCGACCAACATCGCACTAATCATCGCCTCTATCACGGTGGCGGCCACTCTGGCCTCCGACTGGTTTGCCAGGAGGAACCCGCAACCGGCAAAGAAAGGTAATGCCGCTTCGGCTTCCCCGTACCATCCGGGCGTGTCCGCGCCCGCGATCCCAGGAGTCGATTACTCCCAATCCGAGCGAACTCTGGTGCTTGTGTTGAGCACCCACTGTAGGTACTGCCAGATGAGTGTGCCGTTCTATCGCGATCTGGCGGCCTCGCTCGCCCGCGACGCCGCGAAAGCGCCATCGCGCCGGCTGGTTGCCGTCTTCCCGGATGCCAGCGAGGAAGTCGAGAAGTTCAAGGCGAAGGAGGGGCTGAATGTTACCTCGGTCCCTGAGGTGCCGTTAAACGGGCTGAAGGTCCAGGGCACACCGACGCTCCTTCTCGTGTCCAAGGCCGGAAAGGTGATCCGGGTCTGGCACGGATCGAGCGGCGACGCCGACCGCAAGGCGATCGCCGGCGCATTCGCTTCAAGCTGACGCCTGCGCGGTCCCGGGGCATTAGGTCGCACCAGGGCCGTGCGTGCGGGCAACTGGTCGCACGCTTCTTCCGTCGCTCATGGGCGAGCCGGTGCGGATCGCGGTCCGGCATCCTTTTGCCGGAGCACCCTGGCCGGTGGGTTTCCAATTGTGCCGGCGTTGGCTCAGGCCACCTTGGCCTTAGCCCGACTTTCGCACTTCGAGGCCCGAGCGGCGCCTAAGTCCCGAAGAATCAGTAGAGGCTATGGATAGGTCTTCACCACAAATCAGGGCTACCTACCAGCGGCTGCGGCAGCTCCGAGGGCAGGGTCTGTGGTTATGCGAGGGGGTGGTTGCGCGGGCAAGGCGAGCTTGAGTTTGTCGAGGACGAGGCGGGCTTCGGCCTCTGGTTGCGTGTAGCGCGGAAGAATCAACCAGCGTCCATCGATGGTCGGGATATGGACGTCGATCATTTGTATCGTCGCCAGCGCCTCCAGTACGGCTGCGGGCGTCAGCCCCGGCGCGTGCAGCATCAGCCGGTTCTTCAACGTCACCTGAAGACAGTAGGCCAGGAAGGCGACCAGGATGTGCGCGTCGGCGCGGTGCTCCAGTTGATGACGGATCGGCCGGAGCCCGAGTTCACTCTTCAAGCTTCGGAAGACCGACTCGATCTGAGTCAGTTGGATGTAGCGTGACCACAACACACTGGGATCGCCACCGGTGAGGTTGGAGCGAAGTAGATAGTGGCCGTCGCGCAGTTCCGCCTCTTTGAGCTTGGCCTTATCCACGCGGAATTGGAACGATTCGCGCGTCACCGCTTGACGGGCATCCGGCAGTTGGATCTTCACAAAGCCGAAGGCGCGGCCCGCCTCGGTCTTGGCGGCACCGATGCGTAACAGCAACTGATCGCGCGCCGGCAGACTGTGACGCATGGCGCGGAGCTTGCGCAGCAACCGCACCAGCCGCTTCCGTCGCATGGCTATCTCCTTGGCCTGGCGGCCGGCGCTCTTGGCCAGTACGTAGAGTTCTCCGTCCTGTTCAAACAACTTCACCTCGACCGAGTCGCGGACCTTCTGCCAGGGCAGGTCGAGCCACTTCTTCTCGTGCTGTTTGATCTTGCTCTTCGGCGTCCCCACCAGATAGAGGACCTGGCGCGCCGGGTCGCGCATCTCGGCCAACACCGCTTCGGTCGGAATGCCCCGATCCATGACCCACATCCGCTTCGCCTTCCCGTAGGTCTTCTCGATTTTGTCGAGGAACCCTCGTAGCGTGGTGCAATCCGTGGTGTTCCCGTTCATCACTTCGTAGGCCAGCGGGAAGCCATCGGTGGTGACCACCAGGGCCACCACGACCTGCAAGCAATCCGGCCGGCCATCGCGACTGTAGCCGCGCTTGGCCTTGGGATTCTCTTCCATGGCGCCTTCGAAGTAAGTGCTTGTCAGATCGTAGAGCAGCACCTCGAAGTCGGCTTGAAACAGGTCGGCCCACTTCCCTCGCAACCACACAAACAGTTCCTGCTTGTGCTCCAGTACCCGGTCCAGGCAACGGTACAACCGGTCCTTTTCCGCGGCCGCATAATCGACGTTCAACAACTCGTCCATGGCGGTGGAAAGAAACCACTGCCGGTGCACACGGAACTCACTGGCCGGATCGATGAGGTGGTTGACCACCAACAACTCCAGCACCTTCTTCCAACTTACGGCCTCGCGGCCGTCCGGCAAGCGTCGCTGCCAGAACTCGTCCAGCCCCAGTTGGCGCCAGATCTCGCAGGCCAGCCAGCAGGCGCCGAACATGCGCGGCCGCCGCAGTTCCAGCCCGCTCAGCCTCACTTGCAGACTGTCGACGCAATCTTCTGGAATTTCGCGATCCTCGGGGAACAGGCTGAGGGTGCGTGAGCGGTGCTGCTGCTCGTCGAACACGTCCAGGGTCTTGCGCCAGGCGTCTTCCTGTTTGTCGTTGACTTCACCCAGGTACAGGACCGTGCGTTGCGCCGTCTTGCCGGAGGATAGCCGTCGGTTCTCCACCACGCTGAAGTAGCGGTGGTCCTTGCCGTCCTTCTTGCGGTTCGTGCGGCGCAAAAACATCGAAGCCGCAGAATGCCAGAAAAGCCGTCGGATTGGAAGAGGGAAGGTCTTCACCACACCGATTTTCAGATTCTCGGATTGTAGGCAAAAGACTTAAGCCATGCTAACAGGGAAAATGGGCTCTGAAGTGCGAAAGTCGGGTTAGCCACTCGCTGCGAGGCAGTGGCGGATCTCCTTTTGACGACGCCCGAGGTGGCCGCCAGCATGGAGAAGCGCTGGGAGACTGGCTCGCCGATATACCGTCTGCTGGTGGATCAGCCGCGGGCGCGCTGCCCCATCTCGCTGCAGAACCACGGCGACGAGGCGTGGTTCAAGAACATCAGGATCCGGGTGCTGAAGTAGAGCCACGCTGCCGGGGTACAAGACTGCGACTATGCATCCGCTGCGGGGCGCCATACAGCAGATGTACGCGAGGTTCGGGGTCGACGGACCTAAACTATTGAAAAGCCAGAGCGGTTGGGCTGGACCCGGGTATGCTAGTGGTCTGCGGCGTAAGTAGTAACCAATAACGACATCGCCGCGTCTCTATAATCAGGAGACGAGCGCATGCGTGTCGCACCCCGTGTTGAACTGTCCGAAGACCAGGAGCGAGCCCTACAACAGTGGGCGCGGGGCAGGTCTTTGCCTGCCCGCCAGGTCGAACGCGCTCGCGTCGTCCTATTGGCAGCGGCCGGAAAGCAGGATCTGGAGATCGCCGCCGCGATCGGCATCAGCAATCAGAAAGCGGCCCGCTGGAGGAAGCGGTTCCTGAAGATGGGCTTGGCTGGTTTGGAGAAGGATGCACCGCGACCTGGCCGTCCACCAACTATCACGCCGGCCAAAGTGCAGGAGCTGGTCCGGAAGACCACGCAGGAGAAACCCGCCAATGCAACGCATTGGAGCACCCGCACGATGGCGGAAGCCGCGGGTCTCAGTGAGAAGAGCGTGCGCCGCATCTGGCACAAACATGGCTTGAAGCCGCACCTGTCGCGCACCTTCAAAGTCAGTAACGATCCGGAGTTCGCCGAGAAACTGGAGGCCATCATTGGGCTTTATCTCGACCCGCCTGAGCACGCCATCGTGCTGTGCGCCGACGAGAAGAGCCAGATCCAAGCGCTGGACCGCACGCAGCCTGGGCTGCCGCTGAAGAAGGGGCGCTGCGGAACGATGACCCACGACTACAAACGCAACGGAACCGCCACTCTGTTCGCGGCCATGAGCACCTTGGATGGCTCCGTCATCAGCATGTGCGACGACCGGCATCGTCATCAGGAGTGGCTGAAGTTCCTGCGGGTGATCGACGACCTGACGCCGCCCGGAAAACAACTGCACCTGATCGCCGACAACTACGCCACGCACAAGCATCCGAAGGTGCAGCGGTGGCTGGCCCGCCATCCCCGCTTTCACATGCACTTCACCCCGACCAGTAGTTCGTGGCTCAACATGGTCGAGCGCTTCTTCCGCGATCTCACCGAGCAGCGGCTCCGCCGCGGGATCTTCCACGATGTCGAGGAATTGGTGATGGCCATCGGCGATTACATTGACAAGCACAACGACAAGCCCAAACCATTCGTTTGGACAGCCAAGGCAGCCGACATCCTGGAGAAGGTCAAGCGCGCCCGCGCCGTGCTGGATAATAGTTAATCTGCTCGCCGCAGACCACTAGGTCCAGGCCATGGACAGCACACCAGCGGTTCCCGATCACGAGCGCCAGGATTCAAGTCTGGAAAGTCCGATTCGCCGGATCGCCTTCAGAACGGGTGTCACATTCTATGTGACCAGCTTTTTTCTGCCTGCTATGGGCGGCGGTTCAGACCCGCTCATGGGCTGGGAGTGTGCATGGGCGGCTCTGGTGTTGCCGCTAGAGCTGAAGAATTTCATCGAGTACAGGTGGATCCTGTTCGCCTGCGGCCCGATCAGTCCCTTGCTGGTGTCCTACCTTCTTCTCCGGACCGCTGACAGGAACCCGACACTCCGGCGTTCCATCGCCGTCGTAGCACTGGCCATCATCCCACTGAACTGGGTCTACATGGCTCTCGCCCCCTCGGAGCTCGTCCCTTCAATCGGTCACTTCGTCTGGATTGCCGGGCTGCTGTTGATACTGGTCTCCGATGCCGTTCTCGGGCCGCCATCACCGGCGGGCCTGGGCAGTCTCGGGCTCCGTCCACGGCGGCAGCAGACCCACCAGCACCACGAAAATAACCAGCGGTAGGATCATCAGCGCGATGGCCGTCAGCAATCCCTCGCGCGCGGCGAACTCCACCTTATAACTGGTGTAGCCCAGGAAGCTCTTGCTGAAAAGCTGCCCACCGATCACCACGTTCCAGCGCATCGCGAAAATGCCCACCAGCGTGCAGATGCACGCCGTCACGTACATCGCGAGCCGCCGCGCTTCCGTGAAGTGCCACAACTGCGTCGAGGCCAGCAGCGCCAGCGGCAGCAGCGTCCCCAGGAAGATCTGCAGAATCACGTGCGAGAACAGCAGCCGCGTGTGCACCATGAAATCCAGGCTGCGGAAACTCTCGTCGGCTTCGTAGGTGCGGTGGATCAGGTCCAGCATCTCGAGCGTGAAATCGATCGTGAAGGTGTAGAACAGGTACTTGCCGATGGTGTCCACGCAGCGCATGTCGATGGGCGTCTTGCGGAGCTTCATCGATGCCACGTAGAGCAGGAGCACCGCCGCAATCCCCGAGACCATCGCCGAAAACAGAAACACGATCGGCATGAGCGGCGTGCTCCACCAGGGATTGGCTTTGACGGAGCCGAAGATGAAACCCACATAGCCGTGCAGCAGGAAGGCCGAGGGAATGCCGATGACCGTGACGGTGTAGCCGATCTTATCGTCGATGAGGCGCGCGGCCGGGCTGACGTTCTCCGAACCCAGGGTCAACGCCCTATAGACCACGCGCGTGAAGCCCTTGGAAGTCTGCGCCAGGCGGACGATATCGGCGCGGTACTCCAGCCAGATCTCCACCAGCAGCACCACCATCAGGTACCACAAGTACACGAAGCCGAACATGGCCATGGCCGAGGAAGTGTGCGGCGTGAGGTACATTTCGAGCGACCGCTCGGGATGGCCCAGGTGAAGCTGCAATGGCAGCGGCGCCACCAACAGAAACGCCAGCGCGGTGAGCAGCGCCAGGCGGTAAGTGGGCCGCACGGCATCCACCTTGAACACGCGCTCGAGCGAAGCCAGGATGAAGGCGCCGGCTACCAGGCCCGTGATGTACGGGTAGAGCACGATCAGCAGGCTCCACTGCAGCTCCACCTCGTTGGGGTACATGAATCCGTCCACGCCAGGTATCGTCATGGTGGCTACCTCACCGATCCGTCCAGGTTCTTGTAGTAAACCTTGGCCCGCGTGGCCATGTAAGGCTTCAGCACTTCCACTTTGTTATTGCGCAGGAAGGCGTGCACCGGGTCCTTGGGGTTCTTGAAGTCCACTAACTGGCGCGCGCCGGTGGGGCAGTTCTCGCAGCACGCCGTGGTGAGCCCCTGGGTGATGCGGTGGTAACATAGCGTGCACTTATCCACCGTCTTGGTTTCGGGGTGCAGATAGCGGCAGCCATAAGGGCAGGCCTGCACGCAGTAGCGGCATCCCAGGCAGTATTCCTTGTCCACCAGCACCACGCCATCGGGGCTAACGAACGTGGCGCCTACCGGGCACACCTGCACGCAGGGCGATTCGGCGCAGTGGTTGCAAAGCTTGGGGACGAAGAACGCCTTGATGCCTGGGCGCGTTGGGGCAGGGAAGCCGTCCATGGCGCCATCGGGCGAATCCACCATGGGCTGCTTGCCCTCTTCCACCTGGTAACGCTCCACCCAGGTGCGGAAGTAACCCTTGGGGACGCCGTTCTCCTTCGAGCACCCGCGCACGCAGTTGCCGCAGCCGATGCACTTATCGATATCGATAATCATGCCCCACCAGTGGTCCGCCATGCGGTAGGCGTCGGTGGGGGCTTCGGCGCCGGTGATTTGTTCGAGCGTGGCGCCCGCGGAGGCCAGGATGAGTAACTTGCCGCCTATCTGAAATAAGTCGCGCCGGGTGATGTCCATGTTACTCTCCTCCTCACGGTTGCGGGTTATGCGGCTGGTGGCAATCGGTGCAGGTCATGCCCGGCGAATGCAGCGCCGTGACCACCTGCGGGAACCAGTCGGGCTTGGCCGCGTCCTTCTCATGACAGCGGCGGCACAGGTCCGCCACCACGGGCAGTTTGGGCCTGATGGACGGGTCGTTGGCGTGCGCCTCGAGCGGTCCGTGGCAGGCCTCGCAGGCCACGTGGGCGTGCTTGCCGGCCTTGCGGGCGGTGGCCTGGTCGTCATGGCACATGACGCACTGTTCCTGGCCGGCATAGGCCAGGGCGTGCTGGCGGACCAGTCCCAGCGCCGCCGGGCGGTAGTGGCCGTATTGCCCGAAGGCTTTGGGCACCACAGCCGCGCGGATCAGTAGAAAGACGGCTACGCCGGCTAAGAGCACCACTGCTGGGCGGATTAGATGTCCCGAGTCCTGAAAGAGTCGGCGCAAGGGCACCCCCTTGATGCGGAATTCAGGCCCATGAACAGGCAATGCGGGGTCCAAACCGCCTGGGGCTCGAAAGCGCCGCTGCGAGGCCGGGAGTGTTGAACTTATCTACGTTTCTCGGAATTGTTCAGCCGTGGGCAGGGCTCGAACTGGGGGAAATCGCGCAGGTTGGGGTCAATGCCGCCGGGCAATCAGCCACATCAGCCCGAAAACCACCACCGGAATCAGCACCATGCCGACGTTGAACAGCAACTTTTTTAGCCAGGGCGTTCGGCGCTGTTTCCAGTCGCGCAGTTCCACGCGGTCGCTGGCGGCCACCTGGTCCAGGTGTTCCAGGTCCCAGGCAAATTCGTTGGCGGTCGAGTAGCGGTTTTGCGGCTCGCGCTCCATGGCACGGTAAATCACCTCTTGAAGCTGCGGGGAAATCTCGGGGTTCACCTCGCGCGGCGGAATGGGGTTGTTTACCAGCCGGTCGTTCATCACGGTGAATGGATTGGGCCCGGAAAACGGCGTTGCGCCGGTGGTGAGCTCGTAAAGAATCACGCCCAGCGAGTAAATATCGCTGCGTCCGTCACCGCGCTTGCCCTTGACCTGCTCCGGCGAAATGTAATCCGGCGTGCCGGCGATTTGCGACAGCTTGCCGAAGGTGAGGCGCCGCGCACCGGTTTTGCCGGCAATGCCGAAATCGATCAGCTTGATGCGGTCCTCGTCGTCGATCATGATGTTCTCGGGTTTGAGGTCGCGGTGGACCACGCCGTTGCGATGAATGTAATCCAGCGCGTCGCAGACGGCGATGACGATGGCGCAGGCGCGCTCCACGGGGAGCTTGCGGCTCTCGGCCAGCACCTTGCGCAGCAGGCGGCCCTCCACCCACTCCATCACCATGTAGACCTGGCCGGGCTCGCCGTGGTCCAGCACTTTCATGACGCCGGGGTGGTCGAGCTTTTCGCCGATCTCGATCTCGCGGATGAAGCGGTCGAAGAGCACCGGGTCGGCTTCCATGTCGGGGTGGGGGATCTTGACGGCCACCTGGCGGCCGATGCGCATGTCGGTGGCGCGGTAGATGGTGGCCATGCCGCTGCGCGCCACCAGTTCCTCGATGCGGTAGTGGCCGAGTTGGTCGCCGGAATGCATGCCTGAAAGCCGAGCCGGTAGTTTCGCGCCAGAGATTGGGCTGTCCCACGCGGCGGGGCTCTCCGCAATCCCGATCCCGCTCCTTGCGTCCCCAACAGCAGCCAGCCGAACGCCTATGTTATCACCGGCGTACTCGCGAGTGCTCTCCATGGAAGAACATTGTACGGCGCGGGATATAAGGAAGGCGTAAGGAATCCGTCAGAAAATCATTGCGGACCGCGCGCCGGGGTGCGCTACTCTTCGCCCCGCTCCTTCACGACGCAGAACAGGTTCATCGAGATTCCGGCCAGAATCAGGCCCAGGGCGATCATGGGGAGGTTTCCGCCAACCGCCAATGCGGCCGCCATGGTGCCGAAGCCGAACAGGACGGCGGCCAGCGCCAGCCCCGCGATAACCTCCGTCTCCAGTTCCGGCTCCTCTCTCCGGCCGTTGCGCCGGACGCATTCTCTCCTCAATTTTAGGCGCGGCGGCGGCACGCGGCCAATCGAAAGAATTGATGGGCTGAATTGGGGTTTGCGGGGCGGGGATTGCGGGGCGGGGGAGCCCAGCCCGGATTTGCGATCATGGGTAGGGGGCTTGGGTACCCCGCTCCGGTGGAGGATTTGCGATGAATCGGATTGCCGTAAGCGCGCTGCTTCTGAGTGTGGGAATTTGCCCGTGGGCGAGCGGACAGGGCGGAATGGTCACGACGAACTACGGAGCGCTTCCGTTGAGCTTCGAGGCCAACGCCGGGCAGGCAAATGCTAGCGTGAAGTTCCTCTCGCGAGTAGGTGGATATGGGCTGTTCCTGACCGCCGACGAGGCAGTGCTGGTGCGCGAAGCCCCCGGTTCCGTGCTGCGGATGCGCCTCGCCGGGGCCAACAGCGCCGCGCCGCCTCCGTTGGGCGAGGAGCAGTTGCCGGGAACGGCCAACTACTTCATCGGCAGCGACCCGGCCCAGTGGCGCAGCGGCGTGCCCACCTATGCCAAGGTGCGCTATCGCGACGTCTATCCCGGCGTGGACCTGGTCTACTACGGCAACCAGCGGCAGCTCGAATACGACTTCGTTGTCGCTCCAGGCGCGGACCCCAAGCCCATACGGCTGCGGTTCGCCGGCGCCAAGGGGCTGCGGCTAGGCGCCGCTGGCGACCTGGCGGTAACCGCCGCGGGCGGCGAAGTGACCCTCCGCAAACCGGCGGTGTATCAGGTGGCCGGCGGACGGCGCGAACCGGTCGAAGGCAGCTTCGCGCTGCTGGCCGGGAACACGGTGGGGTTCCGCCTGGGAAGCTATGACCGTGCGAAGACCCTGGTGATCGACCCGGTGCTCGCGTATTCCACGTATCTTGGCGGGAGCGGCGGCGATTCGGCATCTGCCATCGCCGTGGACGCGGCAGGCAATGTGTATGTAGCCGGCAGCACCACTTCGACCGACTTCCCCGTTACCCAGGGAAGCCTGCAGAAGACCAACGGCAGTCCGGTATATTACGGTACCGCCTTCGTGGCCAAACTCAACCCCGCCGGCACGGCGCTGCTTTACTCGACCTACCTCGGTGGAAGTGGTTCGGACCGCGCAAACGGCCTGGCCGTTGACGCCTTCGCCAATCTCTATATCGTGGGTGCAACCTCGTCGAGCGACTTTCCGGTAACGAAGCATGCGTTTCAGACTGCCAAGCCGGGGTCGACGAACGGGTTTGTATGCAAGCTGAATCCAACCGGGAGTGCGCTGGTTTACTCCACCTATCTCGGCGGCACCAGTACCTCGTACGAGGGCGGCGACAGTGCCGCGGCAGTGGCCGTGGATGGCGCCGGCAATGCCTATGTTACCGGGTTTACTAACTCGACCACGTTCCCGGTCACGGCGGGGGCATTCCAAACCAAGAACAATGCGGGCCTGGCATCCAATGCCTTCGTGACCAAGCTCAGCCCTGACGGAAGCGCCCTGGTCTATTCCACCTATTTGGGCGGGAGCGGACGCATCGTGTTCTCCTTCGGTCCGCAAGTGTGGGACGGGGATGTGGCGGCGGCGGTGGCTCTCGATAGCGCCGGGAATGCCTACGTGACCGGTTATGCCTACTCCCCGGACTTTCCGGTTACGGCGGAGGCCTTCCAGACAACCAATCGCGCCCTCGTCCCCTACGCTCCCGGTGGCGTTGCGGCATCTTACAACCGTTACAACGCCTTTATTACGAAGCTGAACCCCGGCGGGACGGCGCTGGTTTACTCCACCTACCTGGGCGGGAGCGGCCTCGCCAAGTACTCCGGCGACCACGGGAACGGGATGGCGGTGGACGCCGCCGGCAATGCGTACATCGCCGGGACCACCCAATCGAGCGACTTCCCGGTGACCGACGGTGCATTCCAGGCCACCAACCATTCCGCGGCCGGCAGCAACGCGTTTCTCGCCAAGCTCAACCCAACCGGCACGGCGCTGGTGTACTCCACCTACCTGGGCGGAAGCGCCACCGACGCGGCCAATGGCCTGGCGGTGGACTCGTCCGGCAATGCCTACCTCGCGGGAAGCTCTACGTCCATCGACTTCCCGGTCACTCAAGGGGCGCTGCAGACGAGCAACCGCGGGCCCGGCAGCGGCAACGCATTTCTGGCGGAGCTAAGTGCCAGCGGCGGCGCCCTGACTTACTCGACTTACCTTGGCGGAAGCGGCACCGACAGCGCCAACGGGATCGTCCTGGATGGCTTCGGCAGTGCCTATCTCGCAGGCAGCGCCAGTTCCACCGACTTTCCCGCGACGGCCGGGGCCTTCCAAACCGCCAATCACTCGGCCAGCCAGGCCGCCAACGCATTTGTGGCGAAGGTGGGCTTCGGCACGAACCTGGGTGCGCCCATTATCAACCCCGGCGGCATCGTTCCCTTATACAGCGGCGTATCCACAATCCAACCTGGCGAGTGGATTTCCATTTACGGCGCAAACCTGGCCAGTGGGACGGGGTCCGCAAACGCGAACAATCTAACGAATCTCGGCGGCACCAGCGTGACCATCGACGGCAAGCCCGGGTACCTGTGGTATGTCAGCCCGACCCAGATCAACTTGCAGGCGCCCAGCGACACCGCTGTCGGCCCTGTCCCGGTGGTTGTGACCACGCCGGGCGGAACCGCCACGTCAACCGTGACGCTCGCCCAGTTCGGCCCAGCGTTCAGCGTGCTGGATGGCAGGCACGTGGCCGCGGTTATTCCCCGATCGGACGGGTCGGGCGCCTACGGCGGGGGGACTTACGATATCGCCGGGCCAACCGGCGGTTCGCTCGGGTACCGGACGGTTGCCGCCAAGGCCGGCGAGGTGCTGGAGCTTTACGCGGTGGGGCTGGGGCCGACCAACCCGGCGATTGCGGCAGGACAGGCGGTCTCCGGCGTAGCGCCCACAATCTATCCGGTGACCGTTCAGATCGGCACCGTGAGCGTGATTCCGAGCTTCTCCGGACTCATGTCCCAGGGACTCTACCAAGTCAACGTGACGATTCCGGCGGGGCTCGGCACGGGCGACTTGCCGCTGGTAGCCACCGTGGGTGGCGCGCCGACGCAGACGGGCGTGGTGCTCTCGGTGCAATAGAGCCGCGGGCGGCTCTACCTCGGCCTGAAATCCTCGCGGTGGATCACGAATTCCGGATACGCGCCCGAGCCCAGCTCGTACAGGTCCAGGCCGTGCGGCTCGCCTTCTGCGGCAACCCGCTGCGGGTAGAATCGGTTCAGCAGCCAGTTGAGCGCGTAGGTCGTCGGCAGGATCACGAGAACGAGCGCCGCCACGCCGATCAGTTGCGCCAGGAACTGCCCGGGGATCCCGGCAAACAGGCCCAGCGCCAGCAGGCCCCAGATGCCGCCCAGGGCGTGAACGGAGATCGCCCCGGCCGGGTCGTCGATCCGCAGCCGCGCGTCCAGCCACTCCACCGAAAACGTGATCAGCACGCCGGCTACCGCGCCGATGAGCACCGCGGCGGCCGGGCTGAGGAAGGCGCAGGTGGCGCTCGATGCTACCAGGCCGCCGGTCCAACCGTTGACGCATAGCGAGGCGTCCGGCATGCCGAAACGCAGGCGCGTTAGGGCGGCGACGGCGAGCGCGGCGGCGGCTGCGGAGAGCGTGGTATTCACGGCGGCCATCGCCACCGTGCCCGCGGAACCGCCCAGCAGCAGCAGGCTGCCGGCGCCGTTCAGGCCAATCCATCCCAGCCAGGTCAGGAAGCAGGCGAACAGCACCAGCACCGAGTTATGGCCGGGGATGGCCGCCGGCGTGCCGTCGCTCGAGTACTTCCCATGGCGCGGACCCAGGATACAAGCTATGGAGAGCGCCGTCAGGCCGCCGACCGCTTGAATGGCGCCGGCCCCGCCCGCGTCCAGAAACCCGTTGCCCAGGCCCAGGTTCGTGCCCAGTTGCGCCAGCCAGCCGCCGCCCCAATCCCAGTGGGCGAATAGCGGATACGTCCAGCCGGCGAGCAACGCGGCCGAGGCGCAACTGGCGCCCAATCGCCAACGGTCGCTGCCGGCCCCCAGCGGGATCAGCACGGCTATGCCCACGCCGAACATGCGCAGCCACGCCGCTAGCGTCGCCGGCGTTGCGTCCGCCGCCAGGCCGCGGAGGAAAAACGGCTCGGCGCCCAGCCAGCTCCACGTCTTGCCGGCCAGCGTAATAATGTGGGCGGGCCGGCCAGGGAATCCCTGCCACGAGTTGCCGCAAACGAAGTACGCCACCGCAGCCACCGCGACTACCAGCACCGCTCCCAGCAAGGCGTGGGCCGCGCTCCGCGAGCGGCCCAGCCCGGCGTGGATCAGGGCCATCCCCGCGGCTGCCAGGGGAACCATGAGAATTAACGCGGCGCAAAGCGCCTGCGCGATATCGGATAACTGGGGAGCCTGTGCCTGCGTCATGTTGGTATGGCTTGGCGGCGCCGGTAGTGTGCGCAGGCGAAGCGCCCGCCCTGCCGGGTTCGCAACTCGTTTCCTCTCAGACTTGAGGATACCCTGAACCCAAGCCCGCGCAGCGGCGAACCGGGCCGGAATCTTCGGATTGCTCCAATAAAAAATATCTATTTCCATTGGTGCGGCGGAAGACCTAAACTTGCATCAGTAGAGCTGTACTGAAGGCCGTTCCCGTCAGCGGAGCCCGCGAAGGCTCGCACACCGCCTTTACACCCGGTTTTTACCCCAATCATAATGGAGAAGGATTATGCGTACAACGTGTTGTGCGACGCTAGTCGCTGGATTTGCGTTAATAGGTGCGGTGGCTGTCCCAGTGCGGGCGGACGATAATCCCCCCGGCACCCCGGCGCCTGCCGCCACTCCCGCCCCGGCCGCCGCGCCGGCTCCCGCGCCGCCGCCACCGTCGCCCCTCAGGCAATGGGGGACCGAGTTCAGTTTTCTCTTCGACGGCTACACGGACGCTAACTTCAATAACCCGCCGTCCGGCTTCAATGGACTGCGCAATTTCGACGTGCGCTCGGACACGCTGCACGTCAACATGGGCGAGATTACCATCGACCATGCGCCCGCTCCGGTGGGATTCCATCTTGACGTCGGCTTCGGCGAGACCTTCGACATTATCCACTCCGGCAACCGCGACCCCAACGCCTGGAAGTACTTCAAGCAGGCTTACGTGGACCTCAAACCGGCTTCCCTGAAGGGCGTCGAGATCGACCTCGGAGAATTTGTGACCTCGGCCGGCGCGGAAGTGATCGAAACCAACCAGAACTTCAACTACTCGCGCTCGCTGCTGTTCGCCTGGGCGATTCCCTACTCCCACACCGGGCTGCGCATTCAATATCCTATCGGTTCGCACTTCACCGGCAGCTTCCAGGTGGTCAACGGCTGGAATAACGTCGAGCCTATCAACAGCGGAAAGACCTATGGCTTCACGGGCGCTTACGCCTGGAAGAAAGTCACCTGGAATCACAACTACTACGTCGGACCCGAGCACGCCGGAACCACGAAGGGCTGGCGCAACCTGTACGACACCAGCATCGCGGTCAATCAGACCGATAATTTCACCTGGTATCTGAACTTCGATTACGGCCGCGACAAGAACATCGGCGCCGGGGCCAGCACGTGGACCGGTATCGCCGGCGCGGCGCGCTACGCCATCGGCAAGAACTACGCCATCGCCGGACGCCTGGAGTTCTTCAACGACGCCGACGGGCTGATGACCGGCACCGCGCAGAACCTGAAGGAATTCACGATCACCGGCGAGTACAAGATCACGGGCTGGCTGATGACGCGCGCCGAGTTCCGCACCGACGTCAGCGACAAGGGTTTCTTCGAAAAGAAGAACACGCCCATGGGCGCCAAGACGCAGCCCACCGCCCTGCTGGGCCTCATCGCTTACATAGCCCCGAAGAAGTAACGGATCGGCCGGGAGACGGGTTTCCGGAAGTCCCCGGCCATACGTGTACCTGAACGACGACTTTTGAACCATGTAGATCAACTTAGGAGAAAACCAATGGCAGACAACGCCGAAGTTACAATGAAACCGACATTAGGTCTCACGGGCCTTACCATGAACGCCATGGCGCTCATCGCCCCCGGAGCCTTTCTTTGGCTGACGTTCGCCGCTCAGGGATCGGCCGGCGCTACGTCGCCGGCCATGTGGGCGGGGATCTTCTTCGCGCTGCTGCTCTGCCTTGCCACGGCAGTGTGTTACGCGGAGATGGCGAAACTTTATCCCGGCACGGGAAGTTCGTACTATTTTGCGGAGCAATCGTTTCTGAATCATGAGAAGGCCTGGCCGTATGCGCGTCTGGCAAAATTCATCGTCGGCTGGGGCTCTCACCTTTACTACTGGCTGTACCCTGGCGTGATGGTGGGCGTCATCGGCGTGCTGGCGGGCTATCTCACCGGCACCATCTGGCCCTCGTTCATGAGCGCTTCCAACCCCGGCCCCATGTTCATGATGGCCGTGGCGATCGCGTTCTCATTCGGGATTTCCTACATCGCCCACCGCGGCGTGAACGGCTCGACCTCGGTCAACGTGGCCATCAACGTCATTCAGATCAGCGCTCTGGTGGTCTTCTCGGTAATGGCTTTGGGTTACCGCACCAGCCACCCGCCGGGAAGCGTGGCCTATCAGTTCGACTCCGCCTCCGGCGATGCCTACACCTATCAGTTCGCCACCACTAAGCAAATGGTGGATGGTAAGTCCACCGATGTCATCGTGCGCGACTCCGCGGGCGTTCCCAAACCTCTGCTGGATGCCGCCGGAAAGGCCGTTCCGTTCACCATCGACTATCCCGAAAAGGATGACAAGGGTAACTTCCTATCGCACGGCAGTGCCGGCTCGGTGATCGGAATGCATAACTTCGGCTGGATGTTCGTACAGGCCACCATCGCCATTCTGATCCTGGTGGGCTTCGAATCGGTGACTTCCATGGGCGCCGAGGCGAAGAACCCCAAGCGCCACATACCGATCGCGGTAATCACTTCGTTGCTGGTGCAGGGCGCCTTCTGCTACCTATTCGAGTACTTTGCGGCGACATACTTCCTTAATAGCGGCTATACCATGCAAAGCGCCACCGGCTCGTCGGCCCCTATCGGCGACATGATGGTGGTGGTGGGCAACGCCATACTCGGCCCGGGCAACGGGCGGATCTTCATGTTGTTCGAGGCCGGCACCGTATTCCTGGCGCTCATCGGCACCACGCTCTCCTGCATCAACACCGGGGCGCGCGTGACTTACGCCATGGGCAAAGACGCCGAACTGCCGGACTCCATGGGAGCCCTGCACTCGCGCAATCTTACCCCGCACAAGGCCATCTGGACCCTGGCTGGAATCTCGGCCGTAGTCGGATGCCTCACCGTCGCGGTTCTGTTCGGCGACGCCGGCGCCCTGACCGACGCCACCATCAAGGCTCTCCCGCAGGGCTTCTGGTCCAGCTTCGGGTATATGTCGCATGACACCATGGCAAATCTCCCGAACTCGCTTCTTACCGTCACGCTGGCTTCCAACTTCGGCACGTTCCTGCTGTACGCGTTGAGCTGCATAACCTGCATGGTGGCTTTCCACAACCACCCGAAGTTCAGCCTGATCCGCCACCTGTTGATCCCCGTCTTCGGATTGTTGGCCAACCTGGCGTGCATGGCCTTCTACGTGATCGGCCCGTGGATGGGCTACGGCACCAAGATGGAACCGCTGCTGGCTCTGGGAGTCGCCCTGGTATGGGCCATTTACGGTGGACTTTACTTCCTGCGCTCCAGCAAGGCCAAGGGACGTACCACTATCATCGCCGATCGTTCCGAAGTGGGCGCCACGTCGTAAACTGGGACCATGCTGGAACTGGAGTTCGCTCAAGCATCGGATTGCGGGCGGGTACGCGACCACAACGAGGATTACCTCGGTTACGTCCCGCCCGAAGTCCCCGAACCCGGACAGTCCAATGGGTGGCTGTTCGCACTGGCCGATGGAGTGGGAGGCCAGGACAAAGGCGAGGTTGCGTCCCGAATGGCGGTCGAGACGCTACTCGCAGGATTTCGGAGGGCGCCGCGAGGGGAGCAACTGAGGTCGTTGCTCCCTCGTCTCGTTCAATCGGCCAACGAGAAAGTGTACGAGGCCGGGTTGGACAGTGGGCCGGGCGGAAGTAACATGGCCACCACCCTAGTGGCCTGCGCCCTACGATTCGACCGCGTGGTGGTGTCGCACGTAGGCGATTCGCGCTGCTACTCGATCCGCAACCGCCATGCCACGCTGCTCACCCGCGATCATACGGTGGTGGGCGAGAAGCGCCGCCTGGGCCTGATAAGCGCCCGCGAAGAGGCCGAGGCCGAAACCCGCCACATCCTCACCCGGTCCCTGGGTCACGCCATGTTCGTGGGCGTAGAGACCACCGACCATTTCCTCATCAACGGCGACGTGCTTCTGCTGTGCTCCGACGGCTTGCACGGCGCCATTTCCATGGACGTCATCGAAGACATCGTCAACGGCCACAACCAGCTCGACGCCGCGGCCAGCGAACTTATAGACGCCGCCAACGAAAGCGACGGCGGCGATAACGTGAGCGTGCAATTGATCCGCGTCAAGAGTATTGAGCGGATCGGGATGTACCGGGGTAGGCCTTATAAGTTGGCGTAGCGCCCGCAGGGTTTCACGGGAGCCGCGCTAGTGGTCTGCGGCCGCGATACCGTCGATTATCGGACAGCGGCCACTTAGGATCGTCGGGCACTTCACACGGAACCGCGAGGGTCACCGGGCGGCCCGACTGCGGAGCGTGCCGCCCTCGGGCCGCTTGGTGACCCTGCGGTTCCGTGGCAGCTCCTCTGCAAGTGGTCGCGCTACGCTAGAATCTAGGTCATGAACCGCCGTGGTTTCTTGAAAGCCGGCGCCGGCAGCGCTCTTCCGATAAGTGGGGCGCTGCGAGCGCAGGGCGCTCCGGACATGGGAGCGGAGATCCTGGAATACAAGAAGCCCGTCTTCAACCTGAGCTATGCGCCCCTGCGGCATGCGGTATGAGGGCGGAAGCGTAGTGTACCATTTGGGGACCCCGTAAAGATCGGGGTAAAACAGAAGTTTGCGAAATTGGCGCTTCGCAAAACCGACCCCAAGGAGGTCACCCAAATGGTTACCGACAGAAAAAAGGATAGCGATAAAACCCCCGTAAAACAAGGCCCGGCCAGGGTCTCATCGGAACCCAATAAAATCAATGCTTCCACGCCCTACGACTTCAATGGGAAGAATCTGACTCCCTACGGCGGACTGCTGCCGGTGATCACCATGCTGGAAAAACTCGACTTCCAGACCCTGGTGGAACAGACGGTGACCTCGAAGCGCATTCCCCGTGCCCTGGACCTGTACCGGTTCGTGTTGGGAATCGTGTTGGGGCTCTACATCGGTTTCCCGCGCCTGAACCAGTTGCGCTTCATCGCTCGCGACCCGATTCTGACGGGCATTCTCAAAGTCACCAAGCTGCCGGTGCAATCCACCTTCTGGAGATTCGTGAACGCGCTGCACCTCAATGTCTCCCGGCAGATTCTGACCATTATGCGAATCATGCGCGAACGAGTCTGGGCGGCGGCCAATGTGAAACTGGCGGTCGTCACCATCGACACCGACACGACCGTGCACACGCTGTATGGCCAACAGATGGGCGGACGCAAGAGCTACAACCCCAAGAACAAAGGCAAGAAGAGCTACCAACCGATGCTGACGTTCATCCACGAGACGCGGGAGTATATCTGGGGGGAATTGCGCAACGGCGATCGGCCCACCGGCAAACAGATAGGCGATCACATTCGGGATGTGTGCGCGGCGCTGCCGCCGTGCGTGAAGCAGATTTACGGCCGGGCCGATTCCGGGTTCTACTGCCGGCAAGCAGTCGAGGCTTACGAAGAATGCACTGCCCGGTTCGTGATCTCAGCACGCAAGACGTCGCGACTGGTCGAGTTGCTACGCCAAGCCGAGTGGAAGCCGTCGAAGAAGACGGATGCCAGGTGGGAGTGTGAATTCAGCTATCAGCCGGACGGGTGGAAGAAGAAATACCGGTTCGTGGCTCTGCGCTATGAAAAAACGCGTGAGGAGGTCGAGGCGGAGAAGACCGAGCAGTACCAGTTGTTCGAGACCAGCCAGTACAAGTACCGGGTCTTCGTGACCGACTTCGGCGATCCCATCTACTTCGTGGTCTGGTTTTACAACCAGCGCGGCGGCGCGGAAAACCTGATCAAGGAGGCGAACAACGATGCCGGACTGGCGGCGCACCCCTCAGGCCGCTTCGATGTGAACGGGAATCATTTCCAGTTGGCGATGCTGGCCTACAACCTGAACTGCTGGCTGATGCTGTTCAACCGCGAACCGCAGGCCGACGCCACGGCGCTACAACACACGACGCTGGCGACCGCGCGACTGCGCTTCCTGTTCGTGGCCGCCAAGATCTGGCGCCACGCCGGGCGCACCGGGGTGAGCTACAGCGATCACTACGAGGAGAAGGGCGTGTTCGAGCGACTGATGGACCGCCTGCGAAAGATCGCGCCGCGCGGAGCAGGCTACGCGCCGGTCATGCTGCCGGCATTGCGCTGATTGCACGCCCCCGCAGGCCCTTCGGCTGGTGTGCATAGAAAATTATGCGCGGCCGACAAGCGCAACGAAGTAAGAGACTTCGGCGCGGGGTTTGGCGAGAACGGACTCTCAGGAGGGCGATGCAACAGCAAAAACCGAACTGACTCACTCAACTACGGGCGGCATCAGCCGAGCGAAACCGGCGCTCGGAACACCGGAGCTGTGCATAATTCAGGTTCAACCTGCACAGATTCTTCGACGCGCCCGTAAGAATTGCGTCTATCGAACTGCTGCAGGCCCACGGCCAGTTCTTCCTCCGCACGCGATCGGCTGACGGCGCCGAAGGTATCATTCAGACGAAGGACGTCGCGGACTACATACAGATTTTGGCGCACCGGGTTATGCCGCACTTTCTGGGTAAGGACGCTCGCGATCTGGAACAACTGATCGACGAAGTATATGCGGCGGACTCCAACTACAAGCTGGCCGGGCAGGAATTCTGGTGTCCGGTGGCGTACATCGAGCAGAGTCTGTTCGACCTGATGGGGAAGGCCCTGAAGAAACCCGCGGGCGAACTCATGGGCGGAGTGCTTCGGAAGGAGATACCGGTCTATCTTTCCGGCTCGGGCCGCGAAACGACCGCCGAGGAAGAGGTCGAAGTGTACGTGCGCGAGGTGGCGAGGACCGGGGCGAAGGCTGTCAAGTTCAAAATAGGCGGCCGCATGAGCGACAACCGCGACGCCTCCCCGGACCGCACCAATAGGCTCCTGGAGTTGGCGCAGCACCGGCTCGCGGACAGAGTCACCCTCATGGCCGACGCGAACGGTTCCTATGACGCGAAGAATGCCATCGAGATCGGCAAACGGTTGCAGGCGATGAAGTACCTTTGGTTTGAGGAGCCCTGTCCCTGGGAGGAGTTGAGCGAGACCAAGAAGGTGGCCGACGCACTGGACATGAAGGTGGCGTTCGGTGAGCAGGATTCCAGCTTATGGCTATTCCAGTGGATGATCGATAACAAGGTAATGGACGTGGTGCAGCCCGATCTGAATTACAACGGCGGTTTCATTCGCGCCGCGAAGGTGGCTCGAATTGCGCGCAAGGCGGGCATGTGGATCTGCCCCCACGATACGCAGACCGGGGCGGCTGCGGTGAATATTCTGCAATTTGCGGCAACCACTCCCAACATTGGGCCGTGGATGGAGTATGTTTCCCGCAAGGCACCGAAAAAGGAATCGTGGTACTCGCCCAATTTCGATGTCAAAGACGGCGTCATCCCGGTTCCCACCGGACCGGGCATGGGGCTGGAATTCGATCCGGACTTCCTGAAGAACTCGACGCCGGTGAAGCTCGCGTGAGCGGGCGCTGAGGTTTAGACGGTAGACGACGGTTGAACTTCCGGGTCCGCGCGCGCGTATGGAACCCCAGGCCCACCCTGGACCGGTTTTCGTGGAGCCAGAGCTCGATGGGCGGGGAGACTGGGAACGGCATGGACTCGATAAAGGCGAAGGCGCGGCGGGCAGGGTTACTGTACTTTGTGTTCTCGATAGCGGCGGTCTTCGGCGAGTTCTTCGTTCCCGCACTGGTTGTCCCTGGGGACGCCGCGGCTACGGCCCGAAACATAGGAGCCGTCGAGCTTACTTACCGTTTCGGCATTCTAACTGGGCTCGTCACTAATCCGCTGTTCCTGCTGGTGGTCTTGAGTCTGTATGATCTGCTCAAGGATGTGGACGTGAGACACGCCAGCCTCATGGTGGTATTGGTGTCGGTCGGCGTCACCGTATCGCTTGCCAACTTAGTGATCCAGTCGGCGCCGTTGATACTCTTGAGCGGCGCCGGCTACCTGTCGGCGTTCACCAAACCTCAACTGGATGCCCTAGCGATGGGCTGTCTCCGATTACACGCCAATGGAGTCACTCTCACCACGGTGTTCTGGGGTCTCTGGTTCTTTCCCTTCGGCATCCTTGTCGTCAAGTCGCGCTTCCTTCCCCGTGTCCTGGGCTTCCTGCTGATGGCCGCTGGCTTCGCTTATTTGACAACTACTATTACAATCATGATATTGCCCGCTTACGGGCAAGTTGTTTCCCAGGTAATGGTGCCGCTCTACTTCGGAGAGCTGCCCATAGTCCTCTGGCTTCTCATCAAGGGAGCAAAGGTCGGGGAACCGGAGGCGCTGCCTTCCGCGGCGCGCTAACAGGTGGCGGCGCGCGGCGCGCAGAACGCCCCGCCCTCAAAACAGCATCAATTGCTCGCCCCCCGGCGGACCATAGTTGAACCGCAACGCATTTGCCTCCTCCACGCGGTCCCAGTGATCGCAGATCCAGGTCAGTTCGCGCGCGCAGGCGTCCGGCTCGACCACCGCGTCCAGCAGGCCGTACAGCAACTCGTAAGCCTCGGCGTACCGCTGGGCGGCGGCCAGTTCGCGGGCGTATGCCAAGGTCTCTGGCGTTTCCATAACCGTCACCGCGTCCAGCGTGACCAGCGCCGACGTGCGTCCGCCGGCTGTCAGTTCGGCTGAGATCCCGGGGCCTGGCGCGTCCAGCACCACCAGGCAGCGGCGCGCGGCCAGCAGATCGCGAATGCGCGCGCAGTTCTCCTTTGCGGTTCCGTCGAGCGTGAGCCCGAGCTGATGGCCCAGCTCTCCCGCGGCCTGCGCCAGAGTGCGGCCCTGGCACGGCACCCACAGCACCGCTTCAAATTCGAGCGCCGCTTCGTGCCCGAACTGCGAGGCGTCGGCGCCGCTCACGGACGCCGTGCCCGCGCGGTCGGCCAGTGTCGCGTAGAGGTTCTCCAAGCCGCTGGAGAACTCCGTGCCGGGCAGCATACCCGGCTCGCGCTCGCGCTGCCAGAACCGGCGCTTCAGCAGCCGCCAGGCCCTCAGCCTGTCCGTGGTCCCGTCGATGAAATTACGGCGGCGCAACAGCGGAGGGAAGGAACACTCCTGCAGCAGCACCGTCACCACTTCCACGCCGCCCCTCCTGGCAGCGTCGAAAAGTACCGGCTCCCACCGTTCCCGCACCCAGCGGGCCGGAGAGGACGCTGGAGAGAGCAGCAACACCAGGACATCGGCGGAGAGCCCCTCCTCCGCCACCGCGATCAGGTCCCGGTCCTCGCCAATCAGACCATCCTCGACGAAGCAAGTGAGATCGCAGCCGAACTCCAGGAACCCGGCCAGTTGCCTGGCGGCGTCATGGTCTGCCCGCGCATGGGCGAGAAATACGGTCTTCAAGCGCTAATACTCCCCGCCCAGCATCCGCGCCACCTCCGCGTGCAGCCGCCGGGTCAGGTCTTCATGGGCCGACATCGCTAGCCCAGCGGTGGGGATGGGCTCGCCGATGCGCAGCGCCACCTTGCCCGAGCGGATATGTCCCGACCCCATGGGCAGCAACTCGCGCAGCCCCACCAGCGCCACCGGCACCAGCGGCACGCCGGCTTTGACGGCGATATAGGCCGCGCCCTCCTTGAACTCCCGCAAGCCCTGCTCCGGTTTCGAGCGGCCGCCCTCGGGGAAAATCAGCATCGATACGTGCGCCTCGGCCACCCGCTTGGCGCCCTCGGTCATGCTCTTGAGGGATGCGCGCGCGTTGCCGCGATCCACCGGCAGGTGGCCCGCCCAGCGCAGGTGCCAGCCTAGAAACGGGATCTTATATAGGCTCTTCTTGGCGAAGAAGCGGAACTGGTACGGCAGGCGTGAGAGGATGGCCGGGATGTCCAGGAAGCTCGAGTGGTTGGAGACGAACACGTAATTGGCGCGCGGGTCGAGCCGCTCCAACCCCTCGACACGCACGCGGATGAAGCTCACCGCCATCAGGACGCCGCCCCAGAAGCGCGCCACGCGATGCGAGGAATTGCCGCTGCGGTCGAAAAACGAACACACCATGGACACCACGTCCAGGAAGGCGGTCGAGAGCATGATCAGCGGCGTCGAAAACAGCAGGGAGCGGAGATAACTCATCGCGTAAAACGGCAGTGTAGCAGCTTGCGGGGGTTATCCCCGCGGAGACCGCTGCCGCCGGCGGGCGCGCACCCAGCCCAGCGCGGCGGCGCCTGCCAGTCCCAGACCCCAGGAGGCCGGTTCCGGGGTTCTGGCCATTGAGTGCGCGTTTCCCGCCCGGCCGAACCGATCGAAACCCGCGCTCCGGATCCGGGCGGCCCGGGGTCAGGGAAGGCCTGGAGTCCGCACCCAGTGGAGTATGTAGCGAAAGGAGCTTCCAGCCGATTAATAGTCAGGACCGACGTGCCCGCATAACCCTATGACCCCCGAGCGCTGGCAACAGATCAAAGACATCTTCCAGACGGCCTCCGAGCTGCCTGCGGCCGAGCGGACCGCCTATGTCCGGCGCGCCTGCTCGGGCGATGCCGGTCTGCTAGGCGAAGTGGAATCGCTGCTAGCTTCCGCCCAGGCCGAGGAGTTCCTATTCGGCCACGCCGCCGCCTACGTCCCCGAGGCCGTGGCGGACCAGACCTGGGATCATGCCATCGGGCGGCGCGTGGGCGCCTACCGCATCGTCCGCCAGATCGGCGAGGGCGGAATGGGCGCCGTGTTTCTGGCGGAGCGCGCCGGCGAATTCCAGCAGCAGGCCGCCATAAAACTGTTGCGCCCCGGCATGGATTCGCACGGTTTCGCGGCCCGCTTCCGCCACGAGAGGCAGATCCTGGCCTCGCTCGACCACCCCAACATCGCCCGCCTGTTCGAGGGCGGCACCACCGAAGACGGCCGCCCGTACTTCGTGATGGAGTACATCGATGGCGAGCCTATAAGCTCTTACGCCACCCGGCACGCGCTCGGTGTCCGCGAGCGGCTGGGCCTGTTCACGCAGGTCTGCGCGGCGGTGCAATACGCCCACCAGCATCTGGTGGTTCACCGCGATCTCAAGCCGGGCAACATCCTGGTCACCAGCGGCGGCACGCCCAAGCTGCTGGATTTCGGAATCGCCAAGCTGCTGACGAATGGCGCCTCCCGCGACACCGAGGCTTTGACCCAGGTCATGGGCTGCCTCATGACCCCCGATTACGCCAGCCCCGAGCAGGTCCGCGGCGCGCCCATTACCACCGCTTCCGACGTTTATTCGCTGGGCGCCGTGCTTTACCAGTTGCTGGCCGGCAGATCGCCCCACCGGATCACGTCCGGCTCCGCGGCCGAAATCGAGCGCGCCATCTGCGACACCGAGCAGCCGCCGCCCAGCCAGGCCACCAGCGAACCCGCCGCCCGCCAATTGCGCGGCGACCTGGACACCATCGTGATGAAGGCGCTCGACAAGGAACCGTCGCGCCGCTACGGCTCAGCCGGGGATCTCAGCGCCGATATCGTCCGCCATCTGGACGGCCTGCCGATTCAGGCGCGCCCGCAAACCCTGGCCTACCGCGCCGGCCGCTTCGTGCGGCGCAACCGAATGCCCGTGGCGGCAGCCGCGCTGGTGCTGGTTTCGCTGGCCGGCGGTATGGCCGCGGCCCTGTGGCAAGCCCACAACGCCCAGGTGCAGCGCCTGCGCGCCGAGAAGCGCTTCAATGACGTCCGCCGCCTGGCCCACACTTTCCTCTTCGATTTTCACGATGCCATTCAGGACCTTCCTGGCGCCCTGCCCGCCCGCCGCCTGGTGGTGGATAAGGCGCTCGAATATCTGGACAGCCTGTCGCGGGAAGCCGCGGGCGACGCGGCGCTGGAGCGCGAGATGGTGGAGGCCTACCTGCGCGTTGGCGACGTGGAGGGCGGCACCGGCATCCCCAACCTGGGCGACAAGCAGGGCGCGCTTCGCAGCTACCGGAGCGCCATGGCCATCGCCACCCGGGAGGCCCGCCGCGATCCGCAGTCCCTCGATTGGCAGTGCTTCCTCGCGCGTGCACACGACAAGGTGGGAGATATTCTGGTTCCGGACGGCGACGTCTCTGGCGCCATGCCGCACTATCGGGAGGCCGTTCGCATTTACGAGGCGATTGCGCCGCGCATCGCCGGGGATCTCCCCAGCCGGTTCGACATGGTGAACGCCTATCTCTCGTTGGGCGACACCCTGGGCAACCCCGGCTACCCCAATCTCGGCGACACCCAGGGCGCTATAGACGCCTATGAAAAGGGGCGTACCATCGACCAGTCCATCGCGGCGGCGCACCCCGGCAACGCGCGCAGCCTGCGCGGCGTGGGCTTGATGGACATGAAGATCGGCGACGTCGAGATGGCCGTAGGCAAGGCGGAAGAGGGCCTGCGCAAGTACCAAACCGCCGAACGGACGCTGGATGCCGCCGTCGCCCGCGATCCGCTCAATCCCACCACCCGGCTCATGTTGGGAATGGTTACCGGCAAAGTGGGCGCGGCATTCGAGGCAGCCGGACAAAACCAGGAGGCGCTGGAGCAGTACCGCAAGTCCAGCGACATTCAGCGCGCGGTGATGAAAGGCGATCCGCAGAACGCCATGAACCGCAACAGCTACGCGCGCAGCCTGGAAAACCAGGCTGAGCTATTGGCCAAAACCGGCGGACGCGCCGATGCGCTGGCTCTTTACCGCGAGGCGCTCGGGATCTTCCAGGATCTCCTCGACCTGGATCCCCAAAGCTCCTGGCGCAAGGAGCATTGCGACGAAGCGCAGGCCGCCATCAGTGCGTTGGCCGCCGGCCGGCTCCCTTGACAGCCTCTGGCGGCAACAGCGGCCCGCTCAACTTGAGCGGGCCCCACGTTGGCACTAAAGCACTTAACAAAATTTAGACCGCTCAAGTCGAGCGGGAAACGCGCCACATTCTCGCCAGCCGGTCAACCCGCCCGGCCCGAACCCGTGAGCAGCGCCCGCGCCTCGGCCACCAGAAATAGCGACCCCGTGACGAACACCGCGTCATCGGGAGCGTCATCGGGCGCTCCTTCGCGCACCATCTCCAGCGCCGCCCCAATGTCCGCGGCCACCCGCACGCTGGGGTGGTCGGCGAACTTGCGCATGGCGGCTGGTGTGAAAGCCCTTGGCTGCCGCGGCGCCGTGAGGATCACTTCCTTGGCGCGCGGAAACAGGATGCCGGCGATTTCGGCCACGGCCTTGTCCCGCATGGCCCCGTAGATCAGGCACACCCGCCCGCGCGGGTAGAAGCGGTCCAGGTAAGCGGCCAGGGCGCGCGCCCCGGCGGGGTTATGCGCGCCATCCAGCACGATCTCGGGCTTCTCCGAGACGCGCTCGATCCGTCCCGGCCAGCGTGCTGCCGCAATCCCGCGCTCGATCGAAACCGCGGGCAATCCCAGGCGCACCAGTGCGGCGGCCGCGGTCCGGGCATTCTCCACCTGGTGCTCACCCGCCAGCGGACAGTGGATGCGCAGATCGCGCTCTCCGGTGAGCAGGAAGCGGCTACCTTCGCGGTCCAGCACCAGATCGCCAACCACCCAATCGCAGCCGCGGGTGACCGGGCAACCCAACTCCAGGGCGCGCGCCGTCAGCACCCGGTCCGCCTCGGGCCGCTGCCGCGCCAGCACGGCGGGCACGCCCGGCTTCAGTATCCCCGCCTTCTCTCCGGCAATGGCCTCCAGGCCGCGGCCCAGGTAGGCTTCGTGATCGAAATCCACCGGCGTCACCACGCACAACTCGGGCGAGACCACGTTGGTGGCGTCCAACCGCCCGCCCAGCCCGACTTCCAGCACCACCGTGTCCACCTTCTCCTCGGCGAAGATCAGGAACGCCATGGCGGTCACGGTCTCGAAGTACGAGGGGTGCATGTCGATCGAGCCCGCTTCCAGCAGTGCCTCGGCGGCGGCGTGCACCCGGTCGAAGGCTTCTGTGAAGCGCGCGGCCGTAACCGGCTCGCCCAGGATGCGGATACGCTCCGTGGGCTCGGCCAGGTGAGGGGACGTGAACAGCCCGGTGAGCACGCCGTGCAGGCGCAGGGCGCTTTCGATCATGGCCGCGGTCGAGCCCTTGCCATTGGTCCCGGCCACGTGCACGAAGCGTCCCTGGCGATGGGGATTTCCCAGCGCCTCAAGCACCGCCGCGATGCGTTCCAGGCCCAGTTTGGCGGTCTTAATCTCGTTGCCCAGGGAATAGAGGAACTGAACCGAGTCGGGATAATTCATGCCCGGCTACGCCACGAAGAACTTCAGCGCCCGGGAAATGTACTGTTTCATTTCCAAACGGGGCACCACCGCGTCCAGCATGCCGTGCTTCAGCAGAAATTCGCTGCGCTGGAAGCCCTCCGGCAGTTTCTGGCGGATGGTCTGCTCAATCACGCGCGGCCCGGCGAACCCGATTAGCGCCCCCGGTTCGGCGATGTTCAGGTCGCCCAGCATGGCGAAACTGGCGGTCACGCCCCCGGTAGTGGGGTCGGTGAGAACGCTGATGTAAGGGATGCGGCTTTCGTCCAGGCGCATCAGGGCGGCCGAAATCTTGGCCATCTGCATCAGGCTGACGGCGCCTTCCTGCATGCGCGCCCCGCCCGAGGCCGACACCACGATCAGCGGCGTGTTGGTCGCGATCGAGCGTTCCACCGCCCGCGCGATCTTCTCGCCCACCACCGCGGCCATGCTGCCGCCGATGAAGCGCGCCTCCATGGAGCAAACCTGCACCGTGCGCCCGTCCAGCTTGCCTTCCGCGGCCACTACCGCCTCCGGCAGGCGCGTGGCGCGTTCGGCCGCCACCAGTTTGTCGCAGTAGCGCTTGTTGTCGACGAACTTCAGCGGGTCGCTGGACCGCATCTGGCCATCGAACTCGGTGTACTCGCCGTTGTCGAGCAGCAGGCGCAGCCGCATTAAGGCGTCGAGCTGCGTGTGCTTCCCGCACTTGGGGCACACGTTCCAGTTGGCCTCCAGGTCCTTCTTCCAGGTGATCTGGCGGCAGCCTTCGCACTTTTGCCACAGACCCTCGGTGCGAACGTGGCGGTCCTTGTCCTCCACGATGGGGAGTTTTTCGTCGGGCGGCTTGTCGCGTTTAAACCAAGACATGGAACGATCTACATTAACGCGGGTAGGGATGGCCCCGCAAGGTTGCAAAAGCCCGGTAAATCTGCTCAGCCAGCATAACACGCGCGAGCTCGTGCGGGAAGGTCATCTGGGAGAGTGACAGAAGAAGGTCGGCGCGCGCGGCCCAGCCGGGCGGAAGGCCGTCGTGGCCGCCGATCAGGAACACTACGTCGCGGGCTTCCAGTTCGCTCTTGGCGATCAGCCGGGCAAAGGCCGCCGAGTCCATGGGCTTGCCCGCCGGGTCCAGAAAGATCTTGCGGGCCGAGGGATGGCGCGCCCAGGGGTCGAAACGCCCCGGTTGGATTTCCCGCATTTCGAGCGGACAGTAGCGCGCGGCACGGCCGGCAAAATCCGCCGCCATTGAGTTGGCGCTGGCGTCCCTGGGCTTACCGATGAAGTGCAGGTGGATTTTCGTAAAGCCTCACTCAGCGGGGATCTCGACCGTCTTGGCGTTGCGCCAGAGCCGTTCCAGGGAGTAATACTCGCGCGCCTTGGGCGAAAAGACGTGCACCAGCAGGTTGCCGTAATCCGCCAGCACCCATTCCGCCTGAGTGTGACCTTCCACGCTGTTGGGCAACTCGCCGGCATCCTGCTTCATGCGCATGCCCACCTCGTCGGCGATGGCCTGCACCTGCCGCGAGTTGGCGCCGGTGCAGAGCACGAAGTAGTCGGCGAAGGAGGTGACGCCGGACAGATCGAGCACCTTGATGTCGGTGGCTTTCTTGGATTCGGCTGCGCGCACTGCCACGAGCCAGGTAGGGGTTTCCGTTTCGACGGCTGGGGTGACGGTTTCCTCGGTCAGAACTTGCTCCTTTAGGTATGGTACTACTTCGGGGGCGGGGCGGGGCGGCTTCGCCACAGCCTTCGCCACAGCCTTCGCCTTCCACTCAATGGCAGGAGCGGCCCGGCTCCGGTCTCTACTTCTCGATGCCGGTTGTAGCCTTCTTGGTCAGATAGGCACCCTGGCCGACGCCGAACATAGCCAGAACCGTGCCGTCCACGTCTGGCAGCGAGATCGTCGCCCGTGCCGGGAGCGCTCCCAGAAAGTTGTAGAGGATGATGGCGTAACTGACCACGGCGATCAGCGTCATAACCAGCATCTGGAAATCCCCCAGATCGAATTTCTGATTGTCGTCTTGGATCAGGTCTTCGATTCTGGTTGGCTGCTCCTCATTTGTCCACTTTCCTTTCGGCGTGCCGTCTGGGTTTTTCGGGGGCTTGTTGGCGATTTTATTGGCCGTAATGCCCATTGCGCCCGCGGCAGTCAGCCCGCTCAATCCGGAGAGCGCCAGGAGGTTCGCGGGCGTTCCGATGGCGCCCAAAAAGCCTCCGGCGCTGGTCCAGCGCAGAACGAAGGCCGTCACATACGCCGAGATCCAAAGCGTGAACCAGAGGGACATCTGGGTCTTGGAATTGCTCATCCTGCCATCCTGGCCGGCGAAAAACAAGTCCCGCACATGCTTGGAAACCAGCGCCAGGAAAAGCACCACCACGGGCAGGACGAATACCAGGAGCCGCAGTTCTCCCCCGATGCGAAATACCTGGGGCTGTACGTCCTGCAATCGGGCCGTTTCGACAGCGTCTTTCTTCGACACGGCCACCGTAGCGATAATCCGATCGCCTGCTTTCCAGCTTGCCAGTTCGTCCTTGAGCGCCTGTCCCTCGACTTGGATCTGAATCGCCGTCGCGGGCGCCTTGTCGCAAGCCTCCTTTCCCGCCGTCGTGTCGGCTTCGCCGGTCGTGCCGGCAAGCTGCAGCACGGACCGGTCTGCGCTGTACACCCGCAGTGTCCCGCAGTATTTGCGGAGGGTTGGCGCGGAGCCTTCCTCACCGCCTTTACCGTGGCCCTGGTCGGCAGGTGTGACTTTCGGAGCGGGCTTCACGGGAGCACTCCGGGTGCTGTCGTTCTTCGGCTTGGCGATCTGCTTGCATGCGGTGTCGGCTCGATCCCGCCCGTCCGGGGCTCGTTGAAATGCGGACAGGGCCATAGCCGCGAATATTGTCAGAAACGCAAAGAACCGTCGGTTCATCGGAATCTTCTCCTATCGCTCACGCCAACTTTGCATCCCCCCGGCCATATCCGGGGTTCGTCACCGGGCTGCACAGGCAATTGGAGATGGCCTCCAAGCAGTCGGCGCCGGGGCCGTTGTCCGCGTCTCTAAGTTCCCTGATCTTGGCGGAGAACGCCTGTACTGCGGCAGCGTGCGCATCGGCCACCGAGGCCCCGCTGGCGAGCGCGATATCGATGGCCGCATCGCACTCGAACCATCCCGCTGCCGTCGTGTCGTCGTTCCATGCCACAAGACTGCTGTAACCGATGAACGCCGCGCACCCGTTCTGCGTGAAATCCAGGCCCAATTCGTCGCCTGTGTCGCAAGAAGTGAGGTGAATAATCCTGCCGTCCACCATGCCCGGGTCATAGTGCCCCTTTTGGAATACCGGCAGCCGGCTGAACCCGAGGAAGGACCTGGGCGTCCCGTGACCCACGCCGGAAATCAGCGTAATATTCGCGCTCGGGTCGCTTACCAAAGGCGACACGACCTCCCACACCGCGTTCGTGCCGTCTTCCACCGTCACCGAATGCCCGTTCTTCTTCAGAGCCGCAATCACGGCGTTGCGGTAGTTCCATGCCACCGCAAACTCCGGTTGATCGGTCGCTTCAATGGCGAGCACTGCCCCCGGCACCGGCGTCTCCTTTCCGTTGCCGGGCGAGCCTTCCAAACTCCATTCCCCGGCGGACTCCGAAATACTGAATTTCCGCGAGATATCGGCCGATCCGGGAACGGTCCCTTACCTCCGCCGCCGCGCGAGCCTTTCCCAGCGTGCCATGTCCTGGAATCACCACCTGGAAACTGTCCGGCGCCATCTCGATCCGTTTGGCCGCCAAGTCGATCTTGTGGTCCTCGGACAATTGAGTCAGCGTCCGCGTGGGAACGCGCGGGTCGATTACCTCCCGCAGCGTCGCCATGCGCGACCCGTCGACCGTGAAACCGGCAGGCAAGTCCCACTCCCACTCGCTCACCCCGGCCGGTTGAGTGGATACCGTGACGGCGGTCGTACCCGCTCGTCCGGATGCTCTTTTTGCGGGAGTCCTTGTCGTTTTCGCCATCTGCATTCCTCCAAGCCCATTGGCTGGCGGCACCCTCACTGCCCCGAAGGTTTTCCGCCCGACGCGCCGCCTCCGGCTCCGCCTCCGCCTCCTCCGAACAGCCCCTGCAGGAAGCCGCTAACGTTGAAGGTGAGCCCCACGAATCCGCCGCGTGCGAAGTATTGCGCTGTCGGTGGACTCGGAGCCGATCCGGTGACGTGTACCGTCGTCTCCGCGCCGCTCACCGACAGCTTCGAGATCTTGGCGATATTGAAGCCCATCACCAATTGAATATTCCGCCGAACCTCAGCGGACGCTCCGATATAGAAGTTGCTTGCAGGGGACGCCAGAGAGAGGCCGAAACTGGCGCCGACGTGCTTCAGATCCGATAACCGGTAGGGCCGCTCCGCGTCGAATGGCCTCGGGTACCATGTCAGCAGCAGCACCGGGTCTACCAGCAGGTTCGAGCCCTGTTTTTCAAACGCATAATTGCACCCCGTCTGGTCACAGCCCCCGAGCGGCACGGTTGCCAGGTTCGGAGTCCGCACCGTGCTCACGATCGCGCCCGCGGCCAGATTGTAGTAGTACATGGAGTGGACTTGCGGCAGCGTCAGGTTCAGCAGATTGACGGTCTGGTCCGCCGGTTGTCCCGCGGCGACGATCACTGGCGTGGCGGTCCCGGCATCCATCCAGGTGACCGGATCGATCTGCTGCGCCGTCGTGGCCGCCTCTCCACCCACGAGCGCCCGCAGTTTCGTTGGCGCTTGAGCGCTCCATTCCGGAACGGCCTTTGTGATACGGTCGTACTGCTCCTGCGGTACATCGCCGTAGTAACGTTTCAGTTTCTCCTGGTATTCCGGATCGTTTGCGGATTTAGCCAGATCCTCAAGAACCGCGGAAAGTCCGCTCCCGGGCTCCCGGATTGTGGCGGTCTGGCTGATCGGGAAAAACGGCTGGTCCGGAACCGCGCCCGACCGGCCACCCGCGCGCGTCCAGTATTCATGGCGCCCCGCTGCGTCGGTCACCCGGCTGCCGGCCGGGTACTCTATGTCCGCACTCCAGTGCGAACCCACAGTCACCCTCGGCTGCAATTCCCAGATCGCCGAACCGTCGTACACGCGGAAGCTCTGCTGCGGCAGAAGCTCCGGCGGACGCACTGGAAACGGATCAGTCGGGATGGGCCCTGAGAGCTTCAGGGGAGAGGCTGGCGGGGCCGATTGCACGCACGGCCCGGTCGTGGGAGGCGGGTTCCCGTCAAATTCGGTATAGTAATGCCCGTTGTAGGGGTCCAGAATCGCATCCCCCAGGCAGTAGTAGTGGTTGGGCAGCCATGCCGAAGCCTTTGCCCCGGTCGGTAACGTAGTGCCCGAATCGAGCCAGGCGATGTCTCCATCTTGAATCCGGGGTACTGCATCCATTGGGAACGCGGGTTCGTCCGAGTCTCCCGATAGTCCTCCCTTGATCGCAGTATAGTAGTGGCCGTTTCCGTATACCGACGTGACCACGCTGCCTGCCGGGTAAAAGGTGTTTGGACGCCACGGTGCGCCGGGCGGCGGAGGCGTATAAACCGTATTCACCGAAACGGTCGGGACCACGTCCCCAGGCAACTCGAAAGGCCAGGTCAGGAAGAACACGTTGTCGGCGCCGGCATTCTGGCTGGCGGACGCGGAAGCGCTGAAACTGGGACGTACCGGAGTAGCGTTCAGTGGGTTCCCCTGCTGGCTTGTGACGTTGATGTTGAGAAGCCTGAGCCGCCGGTCATCGCGTTTGATCTCGCTGGCGTCGATCCCGATCACCAGCAGATCCCGCATCTGAATCGGATGGTCCACGTCGAGCACCGAACACGCGTTCCAGTGCCCATTCACCGCCGGGTCCTCTCTACTTTGATTCGCCTTACACTGTCGCCGTTCCTCGTCGTCCTTGATGTCTTTGGTCGCGTCCCCGGTCAATCCGCACTTGATTGGCATCGACGGTTTTCCGTCTCGTGCCGCACCTGGAATGGGTTGCAGGATGAACGGCTGCGAGTTGCTGTTGCCGTATTTCAACTTGTAGCAGAGCACCACCCTACTCTTGTTCACCGGCGGCGTCTTCAGCAAGGCCGGCCAATCGTGATCCGCGTACGAGAGCCCCGGCAGCGATCCACCCCCGCCGGTTGCGCCCTGCGCACCGCTTCCGCCGCTGGCCTGCTGGCCCCCTGACCCGCCGCCCCCTTTCTGCGCCATAATCGCCGGAAGGGCACTCAACATCAGTGCCCCGTTGATCACCCATACGGTCCGCCGCCCGGTCCACATTTTTTCACTCTCCAATTCTTATTACATATAGCCAAAATAATATTTCATACTTGTCCGCCGGGCGCAAGCGGGAAAACCCCCGAGGGTGGGCATCCAAAGAAAGGCGAAGACGGGCGCGCTCGGGCTCTGCAATAAGCGTTCCGCCGATGCGTCCTCCGAGCGGTACGTGCCATCCAGATTCCCCTGGGATGGCGGCTGGCTCGCAGGGCGGGGTGTGGAGCGGTGGGGAATGGGCCCCGGCGAGGTCAGACATCCAGCCAGGAGATCGCTGCTACAGGCGGGTGGGGACCAACCGCGCCTCGCTCGGCATGCGGAGATTCTACCATCCGCTAGCGGGAGTTTACTGGGAATGGCCGGAACAAAGGTATAAGCAGTTGTTTCCGGAACGGGTTACGAGCAGGCCCGCGTATTACCCACGCGGGGTAATACGGAGTTGTTCCAAGCCCAGCGTTTTCGCCAGTGCCAGTTGCGGCAGAGTCTGCTTGGAGAGTACAGTGGCGATTCGGTTCGGCCCCTTTTCGCCTTGCGGCGGGTAGAGGAGTACGAATTCCTGGATTTGGCGCAACTCCTGCAATAATTGCTCGGTGGAGATGCCAGCCCATGCCGCCTGTGCCTGGTGGTGCACGTATTGAAGCAGAGAGATGCCCAGCATGCAATAGAACGCGTGCACCCGGATCTTGCTGTCGGTCCAGTGATGCATGGGACCCCAGCCCAGCCACTCCCCATCTTTGAGACCGCGAAATACCTGCTCGACTTGTTGCTGGCCAGCGTAGGCAGCGGCGATCTCCTCCGCGCTCCAGTCCACGCGGTTGGTGAGCAATACCGTTCGACCCAACCGGTGGGCCAACAGGCGCAGCCATGCGGCGTGATCAAAATCGAATTGCAGATGCCACTGCCCGTTCTTCAACTCCAGTTGGTAGTGAATTAGCTCAGCCATGAATTGCGCCGACAGCCAGCGCTGAATCTTGTTGCGAATCTGGGTTTCGGTCCAACGCGCCCTGGGCTTACTCAGATCCACGGACAAACGCCGCAGGTATTGCAGAACCTTGCTGACGCCGGTGGTCACACTCTGTAGCTGTTCGCCCGCGAAGGAAGCCGAGTACTTCACCACGCAAAAGTACTCTTTGCCGTGCACCAGCGTCTTTTCGCCCGCCGCATGTACGCCGGGTTGATCGCTGTTGCAGGTGGGAAGCCGATCCAGCGGCCGTTCGCGCAACTCCTCGGGGGCCTGATTCCAAGGCAGCGCCGCGATCCATCCCACTTGCGACTGCTCCAACTCCACCGTATTGGCCAAGGCCGCCGAGCCCTTGTCAAACACCAGAGTGACCGTGTCCCGTGCGATCCGATTTTGATCCAGCATGTCCAACATGCGCGCCAACGAGACCGAGAACTCCTCCACATCCGGTATGTCGCCGGCATAGACGTGGTGACACAAACTCAGGCCATGCTCGCCATCCAACACGTAGCTGAGTCCCACCTGGCGCAAGTTGTGCCGGCCCTGCTTATTGTGGCCCCGCTGCGCCAGATGGTTCTGCGTGTTGGTGCTGGCCACGTAGGTGTAGAAGTTGGTGGTGTCGTAGCCCAGCAAGCGCCGGCTGAGGATCTGCTTCTGCTTCCATAACCCAACCAGACGCAGTTGAGCCTGCTCCAGTTCGTCGCAGGCTCCCTGGGATGGCCGCTCCGGGGCCAGGGTGTCGAAGCAATCCCAGAAGGCTTGGGAGGAGAATCGTTCCGAGGCAAAGCCCCAGAGCGGCTGCAGGATCGAGCGGTCGTACCAATCGGCAACTTCGGTCTTGGGGCCTGGCTGGCAGATGCGATGAATGGCGGCCAGGAGCAGGTAGTGGACGGCCGAGGGCCCGGAACGAGGCTGGGGCCAAAGTTGCTGAAGCAGTTCGAAGACGCCGGTTTGTTGGGCAGCCAACCAAAGGGCGCCGGGCAGGCCGAAATCCCGCATGGTGGCGGACAAAGGTACCGGAGCGGAGTGGTCGCGAACCAAGGCGGCGACCTTGTCCGCGGAACCGAGGTAGGTCTGATGGACGATTCGGGGCTGGCCGTCGACGCGGGCGCACTCGACGACGTAGTAGTAGAGCTGGTTGCCCTTCTTCTTCGCGATGAGGCTTGCCATATAGGGTAATACAACTATACGACACCTCCTTTCCTGGATCAATAGGCATGAAGCATGAAAGCAGCAAACAGCTCTTGACTAGGGTAATACGCAGGTTGCGCGCGAGGGTCCGCACAAGTCGTGGTTTTTCAATACGTTAATCGAGGGCCGGGGTTATGCGCCTGGAGTTGGCAGTAAACTCCCGCTAGCGGGGAGTTTCAGTGGCGTAGTCTATCCGGACCCCGGTCCCAGTCCCGGCCCTGGCGGCGGCTGCGGCCCACCTTCGCCGCCGCTCCCCACGCCCCGCCAGTTCCGGCATAATGTAGGGTCAGGCTCACACCCATCCTATGACCGACCCAACGCTGCAAGTGCTCATCAGCTCCGAGCGGATCCAGGCGCGCATCCGCGAACTCGGCGAGCAGATTTCCAACGACTATCCCGAAGGCCGCCTGCACCTGATCTGCATCCTCAAAGGCGCCTGCTTCTTCATGACGGACCTGGCGCGCGCCATGACCCGCGACGTGTTCGTCGATTTCATGGGCATCTCCACCTACGGGAAAGGCAAGACCAGCTCGGGCGAAGTGAAGGTCACCAAGGACCTGGACATCTCGCTCGAAGGCGCCGACGTGTTGATCGTCGAGGACATCGTGGATAGCGGCGTGACTCTCAACTACCTGCTGCACGTGCTCGAACAGCGCAAGCCCCGCTCCATCCGCATCGCCGCTCTGCTGGATAAGCCCGAGCGCCGGCTGCGGCCCGTACATGTGAGCTACGTGGGCTTCCCCATTCCCGATAAGTTCGTGGTGGGATACGGACTGGACTACGCCGAGAAGTACCGCAATCTGGACGCCATCTGCGTGCTCGACGAAAGCGCCGTCACTTCTTCTTGAACTTCCGCTTGACGTCGGGCCAGAATTCCTTCAGCACGTTGGAGAAGGCGTCGGTGGCACACTGGATCATGAGCTTGGTCGCGTTGTCGTGAACGTCGCGCGTGTCGGGGTAGTAGGCGTTGGAAATGGCCACGGCAGCCGCGTTGCCGCCCCACTCCTCATAATTGAAGGTCATACGGCCGGAGTCCATCTTGGTGACGAAGATCTGTGAGACCGCGTACAGGGCTCGGTGCGCCGTACTTCCTTCGCCCAGCCGGAAGTAGCGCGGATCGGCGTGGATGAGGGCAGGCACGAAACCTTCGGTCATCATGTTGCCGATCATCTGATCGCCGTAGGCCGTGGCGAAGCGCTTCGAGTAACCCGACATCCCCTGGCCGAACGAGGGGTTCTGGTTCTCGATCTGGTACAGCGCGGCAAACAATGCGGCCGTGGGATAGACCGGAATATCGAAAGAATCCCTGGCCGCGATGACGATCTTCTCCCGGGCGGTGAGGGGATGGAATGGCAGGTCCTTCTCGGTCATGCGGTTGTTGGGGAGAACGCCGTAAATTCGCTTGTCCTCAACCGTGGCCGGAGGATCCTGGGCGTCGGCGGGCTTGGGCGGCGCGGCGGATTCCTGCGCCAGCAGGGCAACCGCACACATCCCGCCAGCGAGTATTGCGTTCCTCAGGAGAAGCATCCTTTATAGACAGATGCGCCGGACCGGTCCGCGGGTTTCAAAAAACGCGGTGCCCCGGGCCACCCGTCTGGCACCATGACCGCGAGTTACGTTCCTCTGTCTCGGGCCGCTCGCTTACGCTCGCGGTTCTGGGGCTGGGCATACGGAACCGCGAGCGTAAGCGAGCGGCCCGAGGCAAAGCACCAGATCACGCGGTCGAAGACCTAGCACGCCGCCAGCAGTTTCTCCTTCAACCTGTCCTGCGCATCCGGCGATAGCTTAGAGCCTTCCTGCGCCACGTAGAAAACGTCGATGGCGCGATGGCCTTTGGTATCCACCAGCACCACGTCGATGTTACAGGCGTTTGACGAAAACACCGTCGCCAGGCTGAACAGCAGCCCCGGGCGGTCTTCGGTGTCGATCTCCACCAGCGTCGCCGTGGGGCAGGCTTCGGAATCGAATTGCACCTGCGGCGGCGAGGCCCGCTTGCCGGCGTCGGATGGTCCGCGGCCCCGCATCAACCGCTGCGCGTCGGTCTTGCCCAGGGCCACGCGCTGGATCAGGTCGGTCAGCCGGTCGGCTTCGCCCGGGTTCTGCCGCAGCATGCCGTTGGGATCGCCGAAAACGAACATGTCCAGGACGACGCCAGCCGCATTGGAAAAGGCTTCGGCCTTCAAAATGTCCAGCCCGAAACTGGAGATCGCCCCGGCGAAAGAGGCGAACAGGAATGACATATCGCGCGCCACCACGGTAAGCCGGTAGGCTCCTTCCAGCGGGTCCAGGCGCACCGCTACTCCGGTCGGCCGGCTCAATTCGTACAGGCGCAGATGCCCCTCGATGGCGGCCGCCGAGTGCGCCCGCAGGTAGCGCAGCGGAAAGCCCTTGATAAATTCGGCGTTGCCGGGCAGGTTGCCGGGCACCTGCTGGATGCGGTCGGTTTCCAGTTCGCGGATCAGCTCCCGCTGGGCCACGCCATAGGCGCCCCACAACTGCTCCAGACGCCACGCCAGCTTGTCCTCCGCGCCCAGGGCCACGATCCTCGAGTAGGTCATCACCACCAGCGCCTTCAAACGCTCGATGGTTCCCACCCGCTCGGCCAGAAGGCGTGCGGTTGCAGGATCGTCCATGTCGCGCCCGCCCACGGCGCCAGAGAGGTCGGTCTGATGGCGGATCAGGAAATCCACCATGCCGCGCGCCTCTTCGGGCAGGTGGATTCGAGCCATGGCCGCCTCGGCGCGCTCGGCCGCCAGCGCCAGGGGGTCGGCGCCGCCCCGGCCGGTTTCATGGAGCAGCAGCGCCAGGACCACCACCGCGCGCTCGTCGATCTCCGCCAGCAGTCCCGCGAATCGCCGCCGCTCCGCGCCCGTGGCGGAGGGCAGATCGCCAACCTGCTGGATGGTGCGAAGCGTGTACTCGTCGAGCGTATAGCGGTACTCGGCTTCCGAGGCCGCCAGGTGCTCGATGGCGCTCCACTCGGGGAACAGCGCGGCGAGCAGGCCGGTGCTCTCCAGTGCGCGTAGCGCCATGCCCGCGTGCGGGCTTTCCAGGATAGGCTTCAGCGCCGCCCATTGCGGCTGCCCCTGGGCGCACCAGGCCGCGAAATCCCCGCGCGCCGCCTCCAGCCGCCGCTCCGTTTCGGCGGCCGGCGAGACCGCGTGGCGGCCGATGAACTCCGCCATCCGCAACACTAGCGCCGGATCGCCGGCCAGTTGTTTGGGCTCGCGCAGGAACAGCCGTTCGTGCGATACCGTGAATTCCTGGTTCGACAATCGCGAGCGGTACTCGCGGAAGTTGTCCAAAAGCGAGCTCTGGCCCTTCTCGGCCCGGCCCCTTTCGATCTCTTCGATCGCCCGGCGCGCTTCGTTGAATATCCGGTGCGCCCCCTCGAAATAGGCGTGCATCCATGCAGAGGAGCTCAGCCCGCGCGACCACCCTTGGCCCGCCAGGCTCGCCTGGGTATCGAAGTCCAGGGTGTTCTGGTCACATCCCGCGCGGTAGTGCAAACCGCAACGCGCCGCTGAGATTAGCGCCACGGCGTCGTTCAAACCGCCGCTCCGCTTTTCGCGGTCCGGTTGCAGCATCTCCAGCCAGCCGAGCAACCGCAGATCCTGCAAGCCGCCGGGGCCTTCCTTCACATCGGGCTCGGCGTGGTGAGGTGTGTCGCCGAAGCGTGCGTGCCGCCCGCGCGCCAGTTCGCACAGGCGCAAGCTCATCTTCTGGCCATGAGCGGCCAGGGCGGCGGGCAGCCGGGCTTCCAGCTTTTCGAGCACGGAGCCGTCCCCGGCCAGTAGCCGCCGGTCCAGCAGGTTGAACGACGGCACGCTGGCTCGCTCGACCGCCTCCAAACACTCCGCCACGGTGAGCACCGCCGAGTTTACCCGCAGCCCCGCGTTCCACAGCAGGCGGACGAACTCCGGCAGCAATTCTTTCAGCGGATCGGCCTGCTTCTCCGAATCCGGGAGCAGCACGATATCCATCTCCGAGAACGGAAACGTGCGCCCCCGCCCGTAGGCCCCCGTCGCCAGCATCGCCACGGCCTGCGGAAACTCCGGTTCAATCGCCGCGCGGTACGCCTCCGCGGCCATCTCGTCCCTGGCCAGCGTCAGCGCTTTCTGCACCGGGGCGGCGTCTCCGGTTTCGAGGAACCGCTCTTCGACCGCGTGCCACGCGCCGTTGGATTGTGGGTCTTTCAGACCCCTGGCTATGGCGCCAGACCTTCGAATTACCCGCTCTTCCACGTCTCTAGTATCACGCAGCGGCAGCGTGCTGTTGCGTGGATTCTCTTGATGGGGCGGATTTATATTATCTATGCCGCGTCAGCCCTACCCCGCTGACGGATCGTGCCGCGGCGGGCCGGACTTTATCGCCGCTGAAACACCTGGCTGTTGAACTCGCGGGGCGTGGGGAAGGTGTCGGAGATGTGGTCCTGCCAGGTGAGGCCCTCCTCATCGGCGAAGATCCACAGGATTCCCAATACCGTGCCATGGCTCAGGCAGGAGCCCAGAAGGCGCAGCATCCAGTGCTTGGGTTCGGGCCGCTCGCCCTCGAAGGTGACCACCGCCAGACGGGTGCATTGCATGCCGGCGGTTTCGCTTCCGGCCACGGCGTACAGCAGCCCGTAAAACAGAGCGATCAGCGGCAGCGCTCCACCCAGCATCAGCAGGCCCATCCGGTTCATGACGAACACTCCGCCAGCCATGTGGTAGAAGAACAGAAATATCCCGTAGGCGATCAGCACCAGGCTCCAATCGATGGCCGCGGCCGACGCCCGGTGCAGCGGCGTGGCCACCGGCGCTTCACAATAGATGACGGCTTCAACAGTGGTGGCCAGCGTGCGCGGCTTGGGCGGCATGGGAGCCAGGAAATCCAGCTTCTCTTGCAAGTCCGAAACCGGCGGCTTGCGCGAGGAGCGTTTCTGCGCTGGCCGCGTACCGGTCCCGGTTCCGCTCCCGGAGGCCGTCCTGGAAGTTGACGTCCGCTGCCGCCGCGGCGGCGGTGGGGCAGAAGGCGCGAACTCCTCAAACGGGATCACGTTGGGGACCGGGCGGTCGGAGAACAGGCGCGGTTGTACCGCATTCTCCAGACTGGGTATCCCTGCCGCCCCAGCACTCTTCGAGAGTGGCGCGGCTTGCATCTTGGCGGCCAACGCGCCGGTCACGTACAGATCGCCACCCGGCGACCCGGCTTCGCGGCGGCCGCACCGCCGGCAACGGTCCTCTCCATCGGAATTGCGCGCACCACAGTAATTGCAGGTCATTTCGCCCGAACAATGCCTCCGCTAATGCAAACCCCGGTCTCCCGTCAGGTATGTTACTTTCTAATATTGAGGCTCTTCCCGCTAAGCTCTCTCAACTTTCTTAACATAATGGGAGAAAAATGTCACGGAAAATCTTCGAGTAATGGGTGTATTTTCGCCTTTACCTCGTTGGCTGCGCTTGCTTTAGCGGCCCAAGCACCAGCTCAGGTGAATACCCTATCCGACTCGCCCGAGGCCGGAGCCGCCACCCAATCAACGCCGATCACGGCTCCGCCCGCCCTGCCCAACCCTTCGACCCTCAGGCCCAAGGAGTGGTTCTTGTCGGCCGTCTCGCAGGAGACCCGGAAGAACCCGCAGGGCGACTCGATCAAAGTCCTCGACGGCCACGCCGCGGTTGAAGACGACAAATTGCTGGTGCGCGCCGACCACATCGAGTACAACGAGGAAACCCAGGTACTTAGCGCCACCGGCAATGTGTACTTCCACGGGTTCGACAAGAACGAGCAGATCTGGTGCGACCACCTGGAGTACAACCGCACGCTCGAGAAGGGCGCGTTCTTCCACGTGCGCGGGGAAGCCGCGCCGCGCATGGTGGTACGCCGGGGCGTTCTCAGCGGCACCAGCCCCTACCATTTCGAAGGCCAGTGGGCCGAGCGTTTGGGCACGCGCTACCTCCTGTATAACGGCTGGGTCACCAACTGCAAGATTCCGGAACACGGCCAGCCGTGGTGGATCATGAAGGGCCCCAAGTTCGACATCATTCCCCGCGACCGCGTCAAGGCCTACGGCAGTTGGTTCCTGCTGCGCAAGATTCCGCTGTTCTACGCGCCGTACTTCTATCACTCCATGGCCCGCGAGCCGCGCCAAACCGGCTTCCTCTTGCCCCACCTCGCCCCCCACACCCAGCGCGGCGTCATGGTGGGCCTGGGCTACTACTGGGCCATCAACCGCAGCTACGATCTGACCTACGAGTTCCTGGATTACAACACCAGCGCCTTACAGCACCACCTGGATCTCCGCGGCAAGCCCCGCGACGGCACCGATTTCGACCTCATCGTCACCGGCGTGCAGGACCGCAGCGGTATTCCCGGAACGGCCGTGGGCAAACAGGGCCAGCCCGGTTACGTACCAGCGCCAACCTACAGCGGCGCCAAGATCTACTTCCTGGGCCGGAGCGATCTGGGCGACGGCTGGCGGGCGGCGGCGCTGGTCAACGACGTCACCTCGTTCCGCTATCTCCAGGAATGGTCGGGGAACTACGGGGAAGCCACCGGCAGCGAGCTGCACTCCACCGGCCTCGTCGGCAAGGACTGGTCCAGCTACGCTTTCGACGTTACGGTTTCCCGCATGGAAAACTTCCAGGCCGCGGAGCAGCAGGTCAACGGCTACGAGCGTAACGCCGTGATCATCCACAAGCTTCCGGAAGCCGAGCTAAGCTCGATCGACCGCCAGATCTCCGCCAGCGTGCCCCTCTGGTTCTCCTTTAATTCCTCCGCCGGCATGTTATCGCGCTCGGACGATTTCTTCGATAGCACCAACACCATTCGCGAGGGCATCTTCCAGACCAGCCAGTTCACGCCGCGGCTGTCCTTCTCGCCCCACGTCACCGGCGCTTTCCATCTGGGGCCCATCGACCTGGTTCCCAGCGCCGGTTTCAACGAGACTTTTTACGGCGAAAGCCAGGCGCTCGACCCGGCGCTCGGTCCGGGCCGTTATCAGGCCGTCACCCAGCGGATCACACGCAGTTCCCAGGACTTTTCGCTTGACCTCATTCTTCCTTCGTTCGCCCGGATCTACAACCGGAAGACCATTTTCGGAGAGAAGCTCAAGCACGTCATCGAACCGAGGGTGACTTATAAGTACGTCACCGGGATCGGCTCCGATCCCGCCTGCCGCCAGGCGGCCGAAGCCGCGGGCACGCTGGACGGCGCGGGCTGCAGCGATTTCAACCGTTACATCCGCTTCGACGAGCATGACCTGCTCGCCAATACCAACGAGCTTACGCTCTCGCTCGCCAACCGCATCTACGCCAAGAGCAAGAATGGCGACGTCCGGGAGATTTTCTCCTGGACGTTGATGCAGAAGCGCTACTTCGATCCCACCTTCGGCGGCGCGCTGATCGCCGGTCAGCCCAACATCTTCGCCGCCACCAGCGACCTCACGGCCTTCGCGTTCCTGGTCGGGCCGCGTGGGTATTCGCCGGTTGTGTCGATTATCCGCACCAGTCCCGTCCCTGGCGTGGGCATCAACTGGCAGGCGGACTACGACCCCAAGTCGCACGCCATCGTGGACAGCAGTTTTTCGGTCGATCTTCGCTGGAAGCTATACTACGCCTCGGTCGGGGGCAATGAGTTGCACTCCAACCCGATTCTGATGCCCTACGCCAACCAGTACACGTTCGGCGGCGGTTTTGGCAATCCGCAGCACCGGGGCTGGAACGCGGGTTTCCAGGCGCTCTATGACTACCGTCTGCTGACGCTCCTTAACTACACAACCCAAGCCACTTACAACACCAACTGTTGCGGCTTGAGCATGCTGTATAACCGCAGCGACAGGATTGGGGCCATCCCGCCGCATAGCGTCTGGGAATTCTCCTTCTCGCTCGCCAATATTGGATCGTTCGGCTCGTTGCGGAACAACCAGCGCTGGTTCTAGGCCCGGCCGGGCATGCTTGAGAAAAAGGGGAGCCCAAAAAAGTAATGGCCCCGAGCTGGGTATCTCGGGGCCCTTGCACTCAGAGAAGTGGCGGTGGGAGGGGACTCACCGCCAGGGATGCTGTCTGTATTATTTATGATACTAGCAGTTTCGGACCCGCTTGTCTAGTACCTGTGCGCACTATTTTTACAATTTCTCACATTTTTTTCGGGGGGCTTGGGGCAATGGTCGGGTGGAGAGTGGCTGCCAAAAGAGAAAGCCCCGAGCTGGGTATCTCGGGGCTCTTGCACTCAGAGAAGTGGCGGTGGGAGGGGACTCACCGCCAGGGATGCTGTCTGTGTTGTCTTACATCCTAGCAATTTCAGGTCTTAATGTCCACATAAATTTCTGATTCCTCTCAACTTTTTTTTGGCGTTAGCCACTCTCAGGCCCCTCGCACCAGCGCCCCATAATACGCCGGGTACTGGCGTCCGGCACTTAGCGGATTGTTTGGATCACTTTTCTCAGGATTGAAGTAAGTATGTGATACAAAGACACTTGACATTGACATTGGGAGGCATATCACACCCCGGTTAACGGTCGCAAGTAACTAAAGAGGTATTGTGCAAGTGGGCACACGAATGTCATTTTGGGCGTGGGAAGGTGGTGCGGAGTGAACAAAACCATACTGGAGGAGCGGACCCAGGAAACTGCCGAGCGCGAGCGGCGTGCCAAACGGCGGTTCCAGGTGGAGCAGGACGTCCGCTATAAAATGCTCTACGGCCAACGGATAGCCGAGACGGGTTCCGGCAAGACGGCCAACATTTCGAGCGGCGGGGTATGGTTCACCACGGAGAGCATGCTGACCACCGGCATGCCCGTCGAGGTCTCCATGAACTGGCCGGTGCTGCTCAACGAAAGCTGCCCTATGAAGCTCATGATTTACGGCTGCGTCATCCGTAGCAATGAAAAGGGCGCGGCTGTGGCTATCGAGCGCTACGAGTTCCGGACGCAGGGCAGGGCCTTCCAACCGGCATCCAACGGCTCGTCGCCCGACTTCCGCCTCCCCAGCTAGGGGATTTCCCTGTCATTTCTAGACACGCCCGCCCAGTATCCGGGCCGGTAGTGTGACCACCGCCCACACCAGTTGCAGCACGCCATCAACGGCAATCCCCACAATCCGGAAGGGCAGTAGCAGGAGCCAGACCAGCGGGTACAGCACCAGCGCCATCAGCGCCAGCGGCCAGCACAAGAACAGCAAGATGCACCACAACAGGAATTTCGCCACGGCTCCTCCGAGTCCCTATTGATGTGACGCAGGGGGAGTTGCGGATGTTCCGGGGGATGCCATCACGCTGGAGATCTCTGACGAGGTTGCCTCGCTCTTGCAGGCCGATGGGCGGGATCTCTCGCGGGCCGTGTTCTAGGCCGTGGGCCTGGAGGCGTTCCGCCAGCACCGGATCACCGCGCACCAATTTCGCGGGATGCCGGGCTTTGCCACCGGGAACGATCCGGACGGGTTCCTCAAGCAACACGAGGTCTGGCTGGACTACTACGCCGAGGACCTCGACACTGATCGCGAGACGGCCGAGCGGCTCTGGCGCGAGCGGCAAGCGGAACCGGCCGGAGAAACCGCGCGCCAGCGCATCGCCGGACGATCGTTGTCGCCGGGCCGTTGACCGGCACGAACGGCGGCGGCACCGTAAAGCTAGGGAGGGTGCCCATAAGGATCACCGTTGACGTCCGCCCGAAATTGAGGCGATCCCGGCCCGCCAGGCCGCCGCTTGTGGCCGTCCGCGTGCCTGTATTGTGGTACGAAGTCTAAACCGCGCAAACTTCCTTGCCGCCGTCAAGGTATGTGACGGAACCCCACGGCAGCGCATAGCCAATCGGTAGAGAAACCAGTGGAATCACGCCCGCGAGCCTGGAATAAACGTCACGAGATGAAATTGGCTGAGGCCTCGTTTCCCGATATCTGGCCGCGCGTAATTGCAGAGGTCACTATTACTATGGACCTATGCGGCGCTGTTGCCTACTGGGCGCGCCCCCCTAAGGCCGCGGGCGGCAGCCCTTCCACGCTGGTCACGGTGGCTCCCACGCGGCGAAGTTCGAAGCCGCCATCGTCGCCGGAGCCGTCCACGGAATCCGCGCTTTCCGCAGTCACCGCGAACGCTTTCCACTTCTTCTCGAGCGCTTGCCGGTAGGCCGCAAAATACCGCCGGGCGTTCTCCTGGCTATCCCACTCCACGGCGTAGAGCAACACCGCCCGCTTGGCATTGCGGTTCTCCACCAACTGGAAGTTACAGCCGCGCCAGTGCGGGGCAATGTCTCTCGCGGCCTCCCTGCCGGAGAACTGCTCGATCAGAATGTTGTGTTCGAACTCGCCCAGCGAGCCTTCAACCAGTCCCCTATACGCCCGCGGCAGGCGCGGATGGGGAAGTTGGGGATCGGTAGGTGCGACGCGGGCAAAGTACTTTTCGGGGTGCATGATCTGGGCAGTCGAAACCGGCGCGCGCTGGAACACCTCGGCAAACGCCTCCTGGCCGTCGTGCCGCAGCGCCGCATCCTGGAACATCATGCCCTGCGTGTAAGGAAACACCAGGGACCGCCGCAGATAGAGCGGCTGGCTCTCGAATACCGGAAACTGTCCGCCCGCGGCGGCGTCGGCGTTGGCGAGCAGGGCCACGGCCTCGGGCGAGTCCCGCAGCGATCGGCCGGCGCGCCGCGCCAGATACTCCGACATCAGCCAGGTGGCCTGGCCTTCCATTACCGCCAGGCGCGCCGTGGCGCCATCGTCGCTCTTGCGCCCTTGGCTGATATAGCGCGCCAGGTGGAAACTCTGGTCGGCCAGGGCGTGCGCCAGTTCGTGTGCCAGCACGGCGTCCTGCGATTCCGACGGCGTGGTATCGGCGATGAACAGCTTCTTGCGGTTGTAGTCGTAAAACGCCGCGGCCTGTTCCGTGAGCAGGTCCACGGTGCTGCCGGCGAGGTCGAAATCCGCGGGCACGAAGCCGAATTTCTTCAGCACCATTTCCTCGGCGCGGAGTTCCTTGGGGCTTCCACCGTCGTGCACGCGCTGCTTCAGAAACCGGTTGATCCTGTCCTTGCCAATGAACGCGCAGGGAACCGGATGGAGCAGTTTCATCCCGGAGATCTGCGTCAGGCTGTGGGCGATCTCCGGCACCTGGCTGCACAGGTTGCGGGTTTCGGGGGCCGGCTGCGCGGCCACCCACGCGACCCACAGCCAAGCCGCCACTGCCGCACACGCCGCCCGCCGGAGGGGAATCATATACTACAGGATACCTTCGGCGGAGGCGGCCCGCGGGTTCGGGCGTCGCGGCGAAGACCGGGGGCCGGCAGTTCAAACCGGCCCCCGAAACTACGGCTACAGCGATCGCAGGAAGTTCAGGATCGCCTGTTGATCGCTGACGCTCAAGTGGAAGAAGTTCGTGACGGTTGCGTTGGCCTCCGACGCGGGGGACTGCGAATTGGCGGCGCTGGAGTGGTCGCGGATAGCTTGGAGGAGATCGCTGGTCCGGCCATCGTGCAGGAAAAACAGCCGCTGGCCGAGACCCCATAGCGGTGCGCTGCGGAATTCATCCCCGCCGGCCACTCCCTGGCTGATCTGATCCGCCAGGCCGGGGCCCATGTGATGGAGCGCGAAATCGGAGTAGGGGTGAATCGTCTGGTTGGCGAGCGAGGGAAACGGACTGGCGCCGGTCTGGAGCGTCGGGGTGTGGCACCGCGCGCATCCGATGTTGAAGAACTGGTTGGAGCCCTGCACCACCGTGTTGTCGCTGGGGCCGGGGGCCGGCGGCGCTAGAAAGCGCATGAAATTGGCGAAGTTGGTGATGTCGTCGAATACGGCCTGGTCGACCAAGCCGCCAATATTGAAAAAGCTGTTGGGCGGCGCCGTCGGCGAGCAATTCACGCTCTCTTCCCGCTCGGTGTTGAAGATGAGGTTGGTGATCCCCATCTCCACGTTGTAGGCCTCGCCCGCGAAAAGCAGCAAGGACTTGTTCTGGGCCTTCCAGCCGAAACGGGTCACCGTGCCATCGTTTCCATTCCGGTTCAAACGGCCGGCGATGCCGTACGGCGCTCCTCCATTGGAGGCCAGGTTCTGCAGCAGGGTGGTATCGGTAACGGCTTCGATCAGTCCCAATCCGAAGGTTGGAGTGGGAATGCGGTTGATGATGTTCGAAGCGTTGGAGAAATCCGGCTGGTTGATATTGCAGCCGGAGGGTGTGTCGGAACGCCCTTCGATGGTAAAGATGGAATGCACGCCTCCGTCCGGAGTTCCATCCGGATTCTTGATAAAGCGGGCCTCCCGAACCGGCCCGTTCGGAGTGATGAACGGCGGCAGCGCGTTGCGGGAATTTGCGAACTGTATTTGCGGGTTGGTGGCGGGGCTACTGCCGCCGGGCGCAGGCTGAAGGTGACACGAGACACACGAGTTGGAATTGAACCGCGGACCTAGACCATCCGCAACGGCCTCGACCTCCTGAAAATTGGCCAACGCCGTATTGAATACCGCCGTTAGCGCCGGCGAAAGCCCCGGCACCGGACCCCCCGCGGCGGGCGGACCGCCACGAGGTCCCGGATCGGTTTGGGCACTTCCAATCGACACGAGCCAGGCTGCGGCGAACAGTTGAAGAGCCGTTCCGGTTCTGCGAAACCCACTTATCTGAGAAAACATACACGTATCTCCTCGGCGGCACGGATGGACACCAGTTGGACAAAAGTTCAATGTCTCTGTGGGACAGAACGAACTTGAGCCACTTGCTCGTGCTAGAATCCGGGAGTGTGACAACACCTTGGATTCGCTCGCAACAGCGGTCCAAGCTATCGGCCCTCTCCCACGGCGGGGGCCGATAATTCTCCTTATCCTCCTCTGTAAAGGGCGGACCAGTTACTCGCTGGGCGCCGCCGAATGACGCGCCGGTTCCCTTGGTACCGGTACGTCTAGTGCTAAATATTCTATCCCTATTTGGAAGCATTGCAAGAGTCTGAAGGGATCGAAGGTGTGGTCAATGACAAAACCGCAGCCTGGAATGGTAGGTCGGCTAAACATTTTACTTCGTCGTAACGCCAAGCTGGACTTTCGTGAGCCAGTGCCCCGGCTCGAAACTCCGACCGGGCCCAGAGCGTCCCGCCCCCGGTCGCGCTACAATAAGACGTCAATTCCAAATTACCCGAGGAGAATCCTTTTGGCCGAAGACAAGCTTTACAGGGCGGAATACCAGGGCAGCGGCACCTTCATTATCAGCAAGCCCAAACGGAAGAAAACCAAGGCCCGCCAATCGCAGTTGAAGAATCCGCAGCGCGGCAGCCGGAAGTAGCCGCCCGCCGGGTTTCCGGGTGTGGGGTTTGGTTGAGGGAATCCGGAGTCGGTGAGGGACGCTCTCTGGGAGCGGGTGGGAACCTGAGGAGGGGATGGTGAGGATTGCAGGTAAACTGGCGGGACCGAACTCCCTCTTGCCACCTTCACACTACCGCCCCTGTACCCTCGACTCCGATTCTCCGCATCGCAAGCCATTGAAAACAAGACGCAGATAATTTGTGTTTCGGTGTGAATGGCTTTTCCGGTGCTCCCCAAACGGCCGCAACCCCCCAATTTGCGGCGGTTTTCGACCTGTGCCGGATGCGGCCACCTGACGCCGCCTGTTCACGGGATTGACCACCCAAACCATAGGATTTAAAATAGATGTCGGCTGAAACCAATCCTGTCCCGAAAGCAGCAAACCGTATGAGAGTGACACGCCTGGCGATTTCCTGCATTTCGTTGTCGGTACTGGCCGGCCTGTGGGCGGTGGCCCAGCAAACCGAGGACACCAGCAAGAAGAATCCCAAGAAGAAGCCCGCCACCGAGGTTCGCGAAACCAACGCGAAGCCCATGAGCGAGAAGGAGCGCAAACGCAAGGAAGCGAGCCTGCGCAAAGAACTCGAAACGCCCTACCGCAAGTGGCTCAACGAGGACGTCGCCTGGATCATCACCGATGAAGAACGCTCCGCCTTCAAGCGGCTGCAAACCGACGAAGAGCGCGAGCAGTTCATCGAGAGCTTCTGGCTGCGCCGCGATCCCACGCCCGACACCGTCGAGAACGAGTTCAAAGAGGAGCACTACCGCCGCATCGCTTACGCCAACGAGCGCTTCGCCTCGGGCATTCCCGGGTGGAAGACCGACCGCGGCCAGATCTATATCAAGTACGGCCCCCCGGATGAGATCGACGACCATTCCTCGGGCGGCAGCTACGAACGTCCGTCGGAAGAGGGCGGCGGCGAAACCTCCACCTATCCCTTCCAGCAATGGCGCTACCGCTACATCGAGGGCGTCGGCACCAACGTCATTATTGAATTCGTCGACCCCACCATGAGCGGCGAGTTCCACATGACCATGGACCCCTCGGAGAAGGACGCGCTTCTGTACGTCCCCGGCGCCGGTCTCACCCTGATGGAGCAAATGGGCCTATCCGACAAAACCCAGCGCTTTAACAACACGGACGGCACACACCTGGGCCAGGCCTTCGGCGGCACGCCCGAGAGCATGAACCAGTTCACCCGCCTGGAGAAGTTCACCAACCTGCAGAAGCCGCCGGCCATCAAGTACGCCGACCTGGAAGAGGATGTCAAGTCGAAGATCAATTACAACGTCCTGCCCATGCGCGTGAGGGCCGATTTCTTCCCCCTTACCGACGCTTCCGTGCAGACCAATGTGACCGTCGAATTCGACAACAAGGATTTGCAGTTCACCGGCAAGGAAGGTTTCCAGAAGGCCGTGGTGCACATCCTGGGCCGCGTCACTTCCATGACGCACCGGCCCGTTCAGAATTTCGAGGAAGAGACCGTCGTCACCAGCCCCACCCAGTACCTGGCGACGGAGGCAGCCAAGCGCTCCATCTACCAGAAGTCGCTAATTCTGATGTCCGGCACGTACCGCTTGCAGGTAATCGTAAAAGACATCACGGCGGGCAACCTGGGGCACCTCGAGCTGCCCATCACCGTACCCCGCCTGGATCCCGACAGGCTCGCCGCCAGTTCGGTGGTGTTGGCCGATAGTCTGGAGAAGGTCCCTATGAAGAGCATTGGGACGGGCATGTTCGTGGTGGGCGATTCCAAGGTGCGTCCCCGCATGAACGATGTCTTCAACCGCGACGAGAAGCTCTGGATCTTCCTCAAGCTTTATCACCTGGTGGCGGATGAATCCACCCACAAGCCGAGTGGTGTGATACAGTATCAACTGATCAAAACCGGTACGGTCGAGCCGGTAATCGATTATGCGGAGGATCTGGCCGGGTTAGAGAACGTTTCCTCCACCCAGGTTACGATTGAAAAGGGTCTGCCCCTGGGCAAGCTGGCGCCGGGGCAATACTCGATCAGGCTGACAATAACGGACAAGAACCGGAATCAGGTGTTTACACCACCTGACGCCAAATTTACGTTACTCTAGAGCCATACAGCGGCCTTGAAGGCGTCACGGATGTTTCGGATGTGGACGCACAGCACGGTTTCCTCGCTGGTCGCGGGCTTGGCTTGTCTAGCGGCTCCCGATGCCGTGGGCGCCGCTACTCTCGCCCGGCTGCCCGGAGCCATCGTGGGCGTGGTTCGCGATACCGTAGGCACGCCCAAGGCGAACGCCGCGGTTCAACTCTACAGCCGTCAGGAACGGTTCCTTTCCAGGGTGAATACCGACGCACAGGGCCGCTTCCTGTTTGCCGGCCTCAATCCCGATCTGTATTCCGTGCGCGTCACGCGCCTCCCCTACGACCCGGCCATCCGCAAGGATATCGCCGTTCGCCCGGGCGAGCGGAGCATGCTGGTGGTGAGCCTCAGTTCGCTGTTCAGCTCCATCCGCATTTCCTATCCCGAACTGGAGAACGGCAGCCCCATGACCGACGAGTGGAAATGGGTGCTGCGCAGCGCCCCCGCCACGCGCCCGGTGTTCCGCTTCGCGCCCGACGGAAAATTGCCGCCGGGTCCCTCCGAGGCCATCGCTCAGGACGGCCAGCAGGCGCGGCGGGCGGCCACGTTCGGCGATACCCGCGGGATCGTGCGGGTGTCCGCCGGCGATGGCGGGGTGTCGACGGGCGGGGAAACCCAGGCCGACCTCGGCACCACCTTCGCGCTGGCAACGGCGCTCTACGGAACGGCTAAACTTTCCGTCAGCGGCAACCTGGGCTTCAGCGCGCAGACGGGCGTCCCGGCCGCCGCTTTCCGCACCAGCTTCAGCGGCAAGTTGGCGGGCGGCACTCCGGAACTCTCGCTTACCATGCGCCAGATGGTGCTGCCGGAACGGTTGGCAACCTCGTTCGCAGGCCAGGATTCGTCCATGCCGATGGTGCGAACCATGTCCGCCTCCTTCGATGACCGCATGCAGGTGGCCGACAACCTGACACTGCAGTACGGGTCCACTTTCGATTACGTTTCTTTCTTCGACCACCTGAACTACATTAGCCCTTACGCCCGCCTGGACTACCGTCTTTCGGAAAATGAAGATCTGGAGTTCGCCTACACCTCCGGCAACGCGCGTAACGATCTGGCGGGCTCGGGCGCCGAGGATGCCGACCTGCAGCGCAATCTGGACGCCCTTGGGCGGTTCCCGCGATTCTCCATGGCGGGCGGCCGCGCCAGATTGCAGCGCGGCGAGGAATTCGAAGCGGCCTACTCGCGCAAAGCCGGCTCCCGCACTTACAGGGTGTCGCTGTATCGCGAATCGGTGACCGACGCCGCGCTCTCTATGGTGGCGCCCGCCGGGATATACCCGGCCTCGGTGACCATGCCCGACCTGTTCTCCAATAGTTATATCTTCAACGCCGGTAGTTTCCAGAGCGTAGGCTTCTTCGCGGCGGTTGTCCAGCAAATTGGGGAGTACCTGAATGCCGGCTTGACCTTCGGTTCCACCGGCGCCCTCACCGCCTCCGGGCGGGAGGCGGCGGCCAACAACCCGAATGGCCTGCGCTCCATGGTCAGCATGGGCCGCAGTAACGCCGCCACGGCCCGCGTGGCCGGGGTGGTGCCGCACGCCGGGACGCGTGTTACCCTCAGCTACCAGTTCGCGGCGGACGGCCGCCTGGCCATGGCCGGAAATCTGTACAGCACCCAGACGCTGCATCCCGCGCCGGGATTGAATGTGCTTGTCCGCCAGCCCATTCCCGGCCTTTCGCACCGTGTGGAAGCCACCGCCGAGCTTACCAACCTGCTGGCTCAGGGTTATTTGCCGCTGCACACTTCCGATGGCCAGAGCCTGCTGCTGGTGGAAACCCCGCGCAGCCTCAAGGGCGGATTGAGTTTCAGTTTCTAGGGGAGCACTCATGATTCGTTCGCTGGTTCCAGGCATTGCAGCCATTGCTGCCTTTGCACTGCTGGCAGCCGCCCAGGACGCCGCCAAACCCGCCCCTGCCAAGCTTTCGCCCATGCAAATGGCGAGGCAGAATCTGGACGCGCTCGTCCCCATTCCCGTGGCCACACCGCGCGCCCAATTGGCTCCCCCGTTTCCCACCTTCCTGGAATTCCCGCTCTGCGGAAGCTTCCCCGGCGGTCCGTCGCTCGTGAGCGAAGGCGGCGTCATCAAGATTCGCATGCGTCCCGGGGACGCCCCGCTACCCGCCGCGCAATAATTGGCGTCTGACACCTTTTTCCCCAATAATAGGGGTCTGACACCTTTTTCCCCGATGGCCCACGACAAATGGAAATCAGCGGCCGCCGCGCTGGCGCTGTGTGCGGTGAATGCATGGATCACTTCCTGGTTATTCCAGGCCCAGTACATCGCGCAGATGGGCTCCATTGAGGGCGCCTTCATCGGCCTGGCGCGCTACATCGCCGGCCATTCCGGCCAGCTCAACTGGTTCCCTCTGTGGTATGGCGGCATTCCGTTCCCCAATGCCTACCCTCCGCTGCTGCACGTCACCGTGGCCGCGGTGAGTTCGGTGGCGCGCATCTCTCCGGCCCTGGCGTATCACGCCGTGGTGGCCGCGGTGTACGCCCTGGGACCGGTGGCGCTATTCTGGGCGGCGCGCCGCCTGGGCGCGGGCCGGGCCGCGGCGTTCACGGGAGCGTTGCTGTACTCCGTCTTTTCGCCCTCCTGCTGGCTGGTGGAAGATATCCGCAACGATAGCGGCGGATGGTTCGGCCCGCGCCGCCTGGTCAACCTGGCAGTGTACGGCGAGGGTCCGCACCTGCTCTCACTGCTCTTCCTGGCGCTGGCGCTGGGTGCGCTGCATGTGGCGCTCGAAAAGCGCCGTCCGTGGCACTGCGTGGCCGCCGGTCTGGCGCTGGCCGGCGTGGTGCTGAGCAACTGGCTGGGCGCTTTCGCGCTGGGCCTCGGCGCGGGCTGCTATCTGCTGGCCGGATGGGACGGCGCGCGCGGCCTCCCCTGGTTTCCGCGCTGGCTGCGCGCGGCCGCCATCGCATGCTTCGCCTACGCCGTGGCGGCGCCCTGGGTTCCGCCATCCACCATCCGGACCATCCGCATCAACGCTCCCAAACTGGATGGCTGGAAGCCCAACAGCGGGGAACACATGCTCTGGGCGGGGCTGATCGCGGGCGCTCTATTGCTGGCGTGGATCCTGCGGCGCTTCCGCGTAGAGCCGCGGGTTCGCTTCGGCCTCATGTTCCTGTGGAGCATGGCCGTGGTAACGCTGGGCCATTACTACCTGCGCATCAAGCTGGTTCCGCAACCCTGGCGCTATCACCTCGAAATGGACCTGGCCTTCTGGCTCACCCTCACGCTAGCCGCCGAGCCCTTGCTGGCGCGTATCCCGGGCTTGCGCTGGCCGCCATTGCGCAAGTACGCCTGGTTGGCCATTGCCGCGGCCTGCGTGCCGGCCGTTCTCGACCAACACGGCCGCGCCGAAGATCTGGAGAAGCCCATCGAGATTTCGAAGACCGCCGAGTACCGCATCTCGCGCTGGCTGGGCGCCAACCAGCCCGGCCGCCGGGTATACGCGCCGGCCAGCGTGAGCTTCTGGATGAACGCCTTCAGCGATACGCCCATGCTTGTCGGCGGTTTCGTCAACGGCGTAAGCAACCAACTTTTGTGGGCCGTCAACTACCAGATCGACGTGGGTGACAAGTTGGAATACACGGTGGCTTGGCTGCAGGCCCTGGGCTGCGACGCCATCGTCGGAGGCGACCCGGCGAGCGGCGAATTTTACCACCCCTTCAGATATCCCGCGAAGCTCCATCCATTGCGCGAACTGTGGCGGGACGGCGCAGAAGTAGTCTACGCCGTGCCGCGTGCGAGGCAATCGCTGGCCCACGTCCTGCAACCCGCGGACGTGCTGCACACCGCGCCGGAGACTTACGATATCAAGCCCATGGAGCGCTTCCTGGCCGCGCTCGACGATCCGGCTCTGCCCGATGCGGCATTCCAGTGGCGCAACCCGGGCGCCGCCACCGTCTCCGCCAATCTCGATCCCGCCCAACTGCTCTACGTGCAGGTGGCGTGGGACAAGGGTTGGAACGCCCGTGTGGGCGGCCAGAAGCGCAGAACCTGGGCCGACCCGCTGGGGCAGATGGTAGTCGAGCCGCGCTGCTCAGGGCCCTGCACCGTGGAACTGATGTGGGACGGCGGCACGGAAATGAAGGTGGCGCGCGTCGTCAGCCCGGCTGCGCTGGCGGCTGGGTTACTCTGGATAGTTTGGGGATTTCCATGGCGAAAACGTTCGGATTCACCGGCGAAGAACTGAAGCTCCTGCTGGTGGCTGTGCGCCAGATGCGCCGCACCTTCGCTGCTCCCCGGCGGACAGACCCGTCGGTGGAAGCCTATGCGCAACTCTACGACTCCCTGTTCGAGAAGTTGCGCGACATGGCGGGGCCCCTGCCCCAAACCGTCGAAGACTTCATGGACTAGTGCCGTGACCGCCAGGTGCCGCTTCCTTGCTTCGGGCCGCTCACTTGCGCTCGCGGTTCAGGGGCTGGGCACCCGGCGCCGCGGCGGGCCAGGGGCGGGGCACACGGAACCGCGACCGTTAGGGAGCGGCCCGGACAGAGCACCACATCACGCGGTCGAAGACCGGGTCCGCCAGCCCCGGCCGGGCTCCGCGACCGAGTCTTCACGCGGTATTCATACCGGCGTAACCGGAAAGCGTCAACCTGACGGATATGCCGGCTTCCGTAGCGCGTATCCCGTTGCCGATCGAGCCCATTCTTCCCCCGGCCCTGCGCCAGTGGTCCCGGCAACTCGAGCCAGCGCTGTACCGGCTGCTGGTTCCCGCCGAGGTTGCGAGCGGCCTGGACCTGGCGCGGTCGAGCGGCGCGGGCGCGCACTTTGCGCGGCGGTTCCTGGAGACTCTCGACATCCGCTTTGCGCTCGACGAGGACGATCTGGCGCGCTTCCCCGTTACCGGCGCCGCGGTGATCGTGGCCAACCACCCCTACGGAATCGTGGAAGGGCTGATCCTGATGGCGCTCCTCGACCGCGTCCGCCCGGATTACAAGTTACTGGCCAACTCCATGCTGGCGGGCGTCGCCGAAGTGCAGGACCGGATGATTCTGGTGAACCCGTTCGACGCGCCGGAAGCCAGCGCGCAGAACCGCGCCCCGTTGCGCCAGTGCCTCAAGTTGCTTGGTTCCGGGGGCCTGCTGGCGGTGTTTCCGGCCGGCGAGGTGGCCCACCTGGATTGGCGCGAACGCTCGGTCACCGACGGCCCCTGGAAACCGGCGGCGGCGCGGCTGGCGTTGCGCGCGGAGTGCCCGGCGGTGCCGCTGTTCTTCGATGGCGCCAACAGCGTCCCGTTTCAAATGGCGGGCGCGGTGCACCCCGGATTCCGCACCATCGGCCTGGCGCGCGAATTCCACAAACTGCGCGGCAAGACGGTGCGGCTGCGCGTAGGCAATCCCATCCCCCATTCCGTTCTTGGGGGCTGCGGCAGTGCGGAACTGGCCACGGCGTATCTGCGCTCGCGGACGTTTCTGCTGGCCAACCGGAGCGTGCCCGCTAATCTCCCGCCGGTCGAGTGTGTAGCGCGAACCGGGGTCTGCCCGGTCGCGCCGGCGGCCGAAGAGCGGCTGCTCTCGGAGGAAGTAGCCGCTCTGCCGCGGGAGTGCGAGTTGACCGGCAACGGCGAGTTTTCCGTGCTGCTGGCTCCGGCCCGCGCCATACCGCGCCTGCTTGGGGAAATCGGCCGCGCGCGCGAGATGGCGTTTCGCGCCGCCGGCGAAGGCAGCGGCAAGGGCGCCGATCTGGACCGCTTCGACGCCTACTACCTGCACCTGGTGCTGTGGAGCAAGGCGGACCGGCGGCTGGCCGGAGCGTACCGCCTGGCCATCACCACCGACGTGTTGCCCCGGTTTGGAACTGGTGGCCTTTACACCAGCACGCTATTCCGCTTCAAACCGGGTTTCTTCGAGCGCATCGGGCCGGCCGTGGAATTGGGCCGCTCGTTCGTGGTGGCGGAGTATCAGAGGAACTACTCGGCGCTGCTGTTGTTGTGGAAGGGCATCACGCGGGTGGCGCAGCGGCGGCCGGAAGCCGCGGTGCTGTTCGGCGCGGTGAGCATCAGCCGGGAGTACCGCGCGGCCTCGCGCGGCCTGATCGCAACCTACCTGGCGGGCCGCGAATCGCACCGCCTGGCGCAGATGGTGCAGCCCCGCAGACGATTCCGCGACCCCATGATGCGCAACCGGCAGATCCAGAGCCTGGCCGCGCTCTCCACCGGGATCGACGACCTGTCCACCTCCATCGCCGACATTGAACAGGACGGCAAGGGCGTCCCCGTGCTCATCCGCCAGTACCTGAAGGCGGGCGGGAAACTGCTGGGCTTCAACGTGGACCCGGATTTCTCGGACACTCTGGACGCCCTGATCATGGCGGACCTGCGCACCGCGCCCCAGGCGCTGCTGGACCGCTGCATGGGGCGGGCGGAGGCGGAGGCGTTCCGCGAGTTCCACCGCGGAGCGCGGATTGCCTAGCGCCATGACAGCCACCAGCCCGACGGAAACCGTCAGCCAGGCCGGCGCCCCTTGGACGCCGCGAATCGCCCTGTTCGCCGACACCTTCCACGAAGTGAATGGCGCCGCCCGCACTTGCCGCGAGTGGGAGGCCTACGCCCGCCGCAAGGGGCTGCCGCTATTTGTAGTGCGTTGCGGCGCGGGCTCGAGCGAGCCGGCCGAAGGCGTCCGGGTCTCGCGCGGCGGGCTCTCATTGCCGGTAGACGCCGACCTGCGTTTCGATCTCCTGTTCCATCGCATGTGGCCCACCGTCGAGAAGCCGCTGCGCCAGTTCGCGCCCGATGCCATCCACCTGACCAGCCCCGGCGACCTCGGCATTCTCGGGGCCGTGGCGGCGCACAAGTTGCGCTTGCCGCTGGCTCTCTCCTGGCACACCAATCTGCACCAGTTCGCGGCGCGCCGCGTGGTGCGCGCCCTGGGGTGGCTGCCGCGGCGGATTGCGGAATGGCCCGCCCCCGCCGTCGAGAAATTCGTGCTGGACCGCGTGGTATGGTTCTTCGGCCGCGGCGACCTGATGTTCGCGCCCAATCCGGGCCTTGTCGCCATGCTGCGGCGGAAGACCGGCAAGCCGGTATTCGCCATGGCCCGGGGAGTGGACACCACGCTATTCCATCCCGGCCGTCGCGAGCGCCTGGACAGCGACGTCACCATTGGCTACGTGGGCAGGCTGACGCCCGAGAAGAACGTGCGGCTGCTGGCGCATCTGGCGGCGGAGTTGCCACGAGCCGGCCTGGAGCGGGCGCGGCTGATGATCGTGGGCGATGGCAGCGAGCGGGCGTGGCTGGAGAAGGCCATTCCCCAGGCCACTTTCACCGGCGTACTGACCGGCGAACCGCTGGCCAGGGCGTACGCCGGGATGGATGTCTTCGTCTTTCCCTCGCGCACCGATACCTACGGGAACGTGGTTCAGGAGGCGCTGGCGTCGGGGGTTCCGGCGGTGGTCACCAACTCCGGCGGTCCGAAACTCATCGTGGAGCACGGCGTCACCGGCTGGATTGCGGCCACCGACGATGAGCTTTGCCGCGACGCGTTGCGCCTGGCCGCCGACTCGGAAGCGCGCGCGCGAATGGGCGCGGAGGGGCGGCGGCAGATGGACGCGCGGAGTTGGGAAGGCGTTTTCGATGCGGTGTACGAGGGCTACCGGCAGGTGCTGGCGGGGTTCAAAACCACTGAGAACCCACGCGGGCTAGATGGGATAGGGCCAACGCCCCCGCCCCGGCTTACAATGAGCGGTACGCTCGAATGCACATCGCTCTGGCAGCGCTCTTCGCCTTCGCCGTCCTGACGCTGTGGGTCCCGGCCTACTGGCCCGTCTCGGTTTTTCAGACCGGCGTTTTCGCATTGTGCGCGCTGGCGCTGTGGCGTCGCCCTCCGGCGCGCATCCCGTATCCCGCCATTCCTCTTGCCGCCGCGGCACTCTGGGGATTGGTGCAGTTATACGCCTCGCTCACCGCCTACGCCTTCGAAACCAAAACCGCCGTGGTGCACTGGACCACCTTCCTTGCCGTCTTCCTCACCGGCTATTGCCTCTTCCAGCGCTCCGGCGTCTCCCGCTGGTTCCGTGCCGCCATGCTGTGGTTCGCCTTCCCGGTTTCGGTGTTGGCCACCGTGCAGTTCTTCACCTCCCGCGGCAAGGTCTTCTGGTTGTTCCCCACCGAATACACGAGCGTGATGGGCCCCATTCTCTCGCCCAATCACTACGCCGCGTTCATCGAGGTAGCGTTGCCCATGGCGTTCTACAAGGCGCTACGCAGCCGCACCAATTCGCTGCTCTACTCCGCCATGGCGGCCGCCATGTACGCCTCGGTCGTCGCCTCCGCCTCGCGCGCCGGCACGGTGCTGGCTACCGTCGAACTCCTGGCCGTCGCCGCTCTCATGGCCGGTCGCGGACTCGCCAGCGGACGGGCCGCGGGCACCGGGCTTCTGCGGGCTGCCGTGCTGATCGTCCTCTTCACTGCCGTGGCCGGATGGGGCCGCGTGTGGGACCGCCTCTGGCAGCCCGACCCCATGAACGTGCGCCGCGAGTTCGCCATCTCCACGCTGCACATGGTCGCCGACCACCCGTACACCGGCACCGGCCTCGGAACCTGGGCCACCGTCTACCCCCGCTACGCCATCGTGGACCCCGGCACCGCAGCCAACCAGGCGCACGACGACTGGCTGCAGTTCACGGCCGAAGGCGGCATACCCTTCGGCGCTCTGATGTTGACCCTGCTTATCTGGTCGCTGCGGCCCGCATGGCGCTCCATCTGGGGACTGGGCGCGGTGGCGTTCTTCCTGCACGCCTTCGTGGATTATCCGTTCTCGCGCCCCGCGCTGGGCTCGTGGGCGATCCTGGTCCTGGCCATGTTGGCGGCGTGGTCCTATTCGCCCAGCCGGCCGCGCCACGTCACCCGCACCGAAGCGGGCAGCCGGTCCGCCTCGCCCTCGCAGGAGTGACTCAAACGGCCCGCCGCTTCCAACTCGCGGCGGCGCTCGATGTACTCGCCGGAGAGCAGCACGCTAAGCGGCTTCAGGCCCTGGTCGAATTCGTAGACCACCGGCGGAGCGCTTTGCGACGGCCCTTCGCGCACCACCACCCGCAGCACGCCGCCGCGCCACGCCATTTCGCAGGCCCGGTTGTAGGGCCCCACCGCCTCGGCCACGCAGCTTCGCGGGAAGAGCACCACCAGCTTGGGCATGGCGCGCCGGTCGAAGCCGGAGCGGTCGAAGCCCACGATGGTGGCCTGCCTGTGGGCCTCATCCACGCCGCTTAACAGCACGTCCACCGGATCTTCGCGGTCCAGGTTGGCTTCGGCGACGTAGCCCAAGCGCCCCGCATGCCAGTACTGGCCGGTCACTTTGCCGTTCCCGTCCACCGTGGCCACCTGATCCGCGGTTCCCCATGGATCGGCGCTGCTCACTACGATGCGGGACTGCTCGCGCTGCCGGGCCGCGAACACCCGGAACGCCTGGATCTCGAAGCCGGCCGGCGGAACGAACTCCCACTCGCCACGCCCGCGCGGGTCAAGGCAGTACAATTCCGCGTGGCTGCCGCCCGCCGCCGGCGCCAGAGGGAACAGCACGCGGAATGGCTCGCCCTGCGTCAGTTCGCCCATCCACGCATTGCGGCCCAGTTGCGCATCGTCCGGGCGCAGGGCGGCGGGGAAGGAATGGCGCCACAACTCGCGACCGGTGGCGTTCAGCGCCACCAGGGTTGCGCCCTCCATGCGGAACGCCACCGGCGGGGTGCGCTGGAACCAAGCCATGGATGCCCAGATCAACGCCGCCCCGAGCACCGCTCCGGCCGCCCACCACTTCCAGCGCAAGGGGAGGCGCAGAGTCAGGACCCCGCCCGCGATATCGAAGGGCCGCGCCGGCGCCCCGGTTTCCTCGGGTTGCGCGATGTGCGCCGGGGCCGGTTGGGGCGCGGTTAGCTGGGGCGCGGCTGGTTCCGGCGCGTCCGCCGCTGCTTCAGCGGTGGGTGTCCCGGCGGTTGGCGAGCCGCCATCCGGCGCGGCGTCTGGCGGCGCATTTGCGGGCACGGTCCCGGGCGCCGTGGCGGCCGCGTGTTCCCGCTCGTTGCCCACGCGCCACCCGTCCAGCTCCTCGGCCCGCGCGTAGACCCCGCCGCGTTTCCCTGGAAGGCGGTGCACCGGCAATCCGTTGTGGCGCTCCCATCGCTGGGCAGTGGTCTTCTCGACGCGCAGGTGCGCGGCAATCGCCAGCCAGCCGACAATCGGCTCGGGGTTGTCTGTCGTGGAGTCCGGATGCATCGGGACGTCAAGTTTGGGGTACGGGCGCCGCTCCCGCACCACACATCCCGGACGGCCGAAGCCCGCCCGGCTGCGCCAGGAGCGTGGTGCCACGCGCAATCCTGGCTCCAACACCATTAGAATTACCACGAAGCGCGGGCGTGGGCAATCCGCCGCCGCGCGCCGCCGCCTGCGCGCACCCGCCACCCGCGTCCGCCCGCCGCCCGCGCCGCGTGTCAGAATGATGTTGCCATGACCGAACGCCTCTACTACATGGACTGCTACATGCGCCAGTTCACAGCCCACGCCGCCGCGGTTTCCGATGACAGCCTGTCCGTCCGGCTGGACCGCACTGCCTTCTACCCCACCTCCGGCGGCCAGCCCCACGACCTCGGCACGCTCGCGGGCATCCCCGTGGTGGCCGTCTCCGAGGAAGAAGCTGGCATCCTCCACCAACTCGCCTCGCCGCTCCCGGCGGCGCTAGCACAGGGCGCCATCGAGTGCGCCATCGATTGGTCCCGCCGCTTCGACCACATGCAGCAGCACACCGGCCAGCACCTGCTCTCGGCGGTCTTCGAAGCGCATTGCGGAGCCAGGACCGTGAGTTTCCACATGGGCGCGGAAAGTTCCACCATAGATCTGGATGGTCCCGTGGATGCGGCCGCGGCCGCCGGTGCCGAGCTGGCTGCCAACCGGATCGTGTGGGAGAACCGGCCGGTCGAGATCGCCTTCGAAGATGCCGCTCAGGCGCAGGGTCTGCGCAAGGCTTCGGACCGGGAAGGCGAGCTGCGGGTAGTCTCCATCCGCGATCTGGACCGCAGCGCCTGCGGCGGCACCCACTTGCGGTCCACGGGCGAAATCGGCGCCGTACTCGTGCGCAAGCTTGAGAAGGTGCGGCAGACGGTGCGCGTGGAGTTCCTGTGCGGGGAGCGTGCCATCCGCCGCGCCCGCGCCGATTACGAAGCGCTGTCGAAAACCGCGCAGGTCTTTTCCGCGCCCCCCGGCGAGGTGCCCGCGCTGGCCGCCGCCCAAGCCGAGGCCGCACGGTCCCAGGAAAAGGCGCGCCGCAAACTGGAGCTGGAACTAGCCGCCTACCAGGGCAGGGAACTCTACCAGGCCACCGCCCCGGACGTCGCCGGCTTCCGCCGCGTCACGCGCCGGGCCGCCCGCGGGAGCATGGAAGACCTGCGCGCGTTGGCGGCTAGCTTCACCGCGCAGCCCAAAGCGCTGTTCCTGGCCGCGCTGGCCGATCCGCCCTCGGTGTTGCTGGCGGTTTCCGCCGATGCCTCGCTCGACGCCGGCGAGCTTCTCAAAGCCGCCCTCGCCGAGGTGGGTGGGCGCGGAGGCGGTGCCGCTGGCTTGGCGCAAGGCAGCGTCCCCGGTGCCGCGGAGTTGGACCGCGCGATTACCCGGCTGACGGCGGAATGCGAGCGCTCAGTTTTCTGAAGGCATCTCAGCGCTGTCCACCACGACCACCGGCATCGGGGCCTTGTGCTCGGTGAGTTTGAGACCTAGTTGCGGCTCGATGCCGGTCAGGATTACGTTGACGAGATCTTCATGGGAGTTGCGCTCCGGCGCCTGGATGCCATTGCCGCCCGCCTCTCCAACCGGGATAGCCGAGGCCGCCGCGCCGGTCTCGGGGCCTCGATCGAAGGTGAAGTCGTAGAACCCTTTCAGACCCGTTTTGTCGAGGACGGGGCGCCAAAGAAACGCAACGGAAAGCCAGGTGGCCAGTTGCTCAATGGTTGCGCCGCGCCCATAGAAGGGAAGCCATCGTATGACCCCCGCCTTTGGGCTGTCCGTCTCCTGGAGCTTGGGTCCGCCCTTGGCGACCTCCAGGAAATAGACGTCTGTAGGCGTATCCTCGACATGTGCGACCACCTTGAACCGATCCGCCAACAACGCTCGCAGCATCAGGCGCATCTCGTCCCAGGTCGCCGGTCTCCCAGGCTTGGCCTCCACATCGAAACCGATTGAGCGTATCCACTTCGGCCCCCCAATCGGTTCCACGAAGACAGATGTGTTATAGGCAACCACCAACATCCTGGCCAGGGTGGCGTGCTGCCAGACCAGCCTCCCTCGGTTTCTGAGTATCGCGGGTGGCTTTTGATCCACGCTTTGCTTTATCGACGCAACCTCGAATTTCAGATCCGCCGCCGCACCCGGCTGCGCGGTCTGCTGGCCCGCAAGCAGGGGGAAAACGGAAAGCTGGGCGGCAAGAAAAGCGGCGGCGCCAGCCGTCTTCGTGATCCGGGAATCCGGCCGGGTGCTCATTAGCAAATCAGTTCCTTCTGCCACATTATCGGGACGTTGCACGCAGGCGGAAGTGAGGTGCCGGGACGGCGTTCGCGGACTGCCCCTACCGCACCGCTTATTTCCGCTCTCGCCGGTGCGGTGGGGTGATCAGCCTGGGTGAATAGGGAGAGATTACCCGCATGCCGGGACTAAAGTTCCCGAGCGGAGCAGCCGATTAGAAGAAGTGAAGTGAATATGGTGGAAACAGCCCGTCCACAGGCACCCTGGGCGCTTCGCCTGGTACCGCCTTTCCCGGCGATCGCGCAACGCGTGCTGGGACTCGTCAGCCAGGAAGACGTCAGCATCCGCGAGATCTACGAACTCGTGAGGATGGATCTGTCGTTTTCCGCGGAACTACTCCGTTTCGCCAACTCGGCTCTGTTCGGCTCACGGCGCGAGGTCAAGAGTCTGCCCCAGGCGATTGTAGTAGTTGGCCTGGATCGCATCAAGACCATGACGACGTTCGTGGCCCTGAATCGCATGGTGCGGTCGTCGGTGAAGATCGCCGCGCTACGCAAGATCTGGTTGCACAGCCTGGCCACGGCGATAATCGCCGATGAAGCCGCGCGCGTCACCCACGTGGCCCGTGACACGGCCTACACCACGGGACTGCTGCACAACCTGGGAACACTTGGTCTGATGTCCGCTTACCCGGACGAATACTCGCGCATGCTCGAGGTGTCCAACGATTTCGGGTTCGATCTCCTCAACACCGAGCGCGACCTTTTCGAGATTGACCACTGTGCGGCCGGGGCCTACCTGGCGCAGGACTGGGACTTCCCGGACGAACTGGCGGCCGCCATCGCCACGCATCACGACTCGCCGGTGCGCGGGGAAGCCTCGCTCGACAATATCGTCAAGGTGAGTTGGCGCCTGGCCGATACGCTGGGCTATGCCGCCTTCTCTCCGGAGAAGGATTGGGCCTACGAAGAGCTGATCGACTTCCTGCCCGACATATCTTCGTGGCTTGCCGAAGACGCCGAAACCGCCCGCGAGGAGTTGGAATCCCGGCTGTCGGCCGCGCCCCTTTGACGGGGACGCACCACCGCACCGTGCGCTGACGGGGCCGGAGTCCGACCCCGGAGCGGCGCGCCGCGCCTTATTGCTTTACATTAAGAATGATCCCTGGCTGGCTACCCAGCAAGGAGTTATCGGGACTTGTGGAGTCCACGTATCCCATCACCAGCCGCAGGCTCACCTGGGCGGGCAGCTTGGCGCTGGCCGGGTTGGGGACATACACTCCAAGAGTGTAGACCATGCCGGGAAGACCGGCGACAGGAGCCATACTGGCGGCGATGCCATCGGCGTAAACGCCACCCGCAAAAACAGAGGGCTGAAGCGCGGCGACGGCGTACTGACCGGCCAGCGTGTAGGCGCCGATGCCGGTGGCCAGGATGGTGATGGCGGAGCCGGGCGCGGCGGGGTTCGAAGGCGAGTTCAGGCTGCCGTCGCTATTCAGTATGTAGCCTTGGCCGTAGCCGCTGCCATCCACCGAGAAGATGCCCGGGGAGGCAGCCGCGGCGGGGACTTACATGTAGTTCGAAAGCGCCCCGCCCGTGAGAACCCTGACCACGGAGGCTCCGGAGGTTGCCGCGGTGGCGGGCATGGCGGCCTCCAGTAGGTTGGCCGTCCGCAAAACGGGCGCGAGCGGGATGCCGCCGAGGAGGAGTTGCGCGTCGGAGCCGAATCCCGCGCCGATAGCGGCGACGGTCTCGCCGGGTGAAATCGGGGCGGCGAGGAGGCTGGCGGCGTTGACCACCGAATCCAGGCGCGCGGCAGGAGCCGGTTGCAGGGCGATCTTGTTGGCAACTACCAGGCGGCCATTGGCGTAGGAAGCGCCGGGATCGCTCTGGTTGTAGGCGCTGCTCTGGGCGAGCGTCGATCCGGCCAACAGGACATTGCCGTTGCCGTCGGGAACGGCCGCCACGGCGTCGAACGGGCGCACGTCGCCGACGTAGGTGGAGAAAAGCAAGTGAGAGAGGCTGGCATCGAGCGCGGCGACGAAGCCGGAACGTGGGGAGAACGAAGCCTGGAACGGGGCATGGGTGGGGAAGGCCAGCGAATCGGTGAAGCCGCTCACGATGACGTTGCCGGAAGAGTCGATAGCGATGCTTTGGCCCTGGTCGGTGGACTCGCCACCCAGGAGCGTGGCGGCCAGAATGCCCGATAGGCCGCCGTCCCATTTCGCCACGAAGGCGTCCGCGGCGTTGCCAGGCAGGTCCCCGGGCAACACTGGAATGGCGGGTTGCGAGCCAGGTTGAAACGCTCCAGGTGTGGAGGGGAACGGGATGTTCTGGCTACCCGTCCACCAGCCGGTGGCGTACAGGTTTGAGTTGGCATCGAGCGCCAGGGCGGTGATAGCGAGGCCGTTCGCCGGGGTGGACGACAGCACCACGCTCCCAGTGGAATTCAACAGGGCGATTTGGCCGTCGCCGCCGACGTAGGCGTTGCCGTTGGAATTGACCGCCAGCCCGAGAGGGGTCCGTGATGTGCCGGGGTAGAAAACGTAGCTGGAAGCCGTAAATGCCTGACCGGAATACGTCAGGGCGGTTCCCTTGGGGTGGAACTTGGTCACGGAAACGATGGGCGGACCGGGGAAGCAGCCGGCCGGCCAGATCTCGATGCAGGGGCTTGGCACGGACGTGGCCACGTACGGGCTGCCGTCCGAATCCACGGCAACGGCGCCGGGCGTGGTACTGAAATCGGCGAAGTAGATGGACCAGGCGAGCGAGCCGTCGCGATTCAGTTTGAACAGGAAGGGTACGGGGTTGAGAATAGTCGAGGAGGGCCGAACGGAGCGGAACGCGCCCGCGGTGACGGGGAAATCCGCAGAGGTGGTGGTGCCGGTGACGTAGACGCTGCCATCGGCGCCGGCAGTCATGGCAGCGGCCAAATCGTCGGCACTGCCGCCGAAGTAGGTGGAATAGACGACGTTGCCGGCGGGGTCGAACTTGACCACGAAGACGTCGTTGGTGGGCAGTGCCGCCAGGAACAGGTTGGGACCGGCCGCCAGCAGTTGCCGCAGCGAAGTCTCCGGAGGGCCGATGGGCGAGGTGGTGGCGAAACCGTCAGGAGTAGCAACCACCCCATACGTCGGGTCGTAGGCGTAAAACACGGCGCGGTTCGGATCGGCGGCCAGCAGGGTTGCGGACGTGGCGGATTTGAGGGTCCAGGTAGCGCCCGAGTCGGCGCTTTGGTAAACGCCAGTGCCCTGACAGGCGGCGAAGAGGACCCCGGGGTGGAACGGGTCGGCGACCATGGAAGTCGGGCTGTTGTAATTGGGCAGCGAAAATTCGGTGGTGAAGGTCTGCCCGTCATCGGTGCTCTTGAGAATGTCGTAAGCCAGCGCGAGATAGACCGTGCCGGGGGCGAAGGGATCGAAAACCAGTGTCTTGAACAGGACCTCGGCGGAGACGACGAGCTTCCACGTGGTGCCGCCGTCAGGGCTACGAATCAGGCCAGCGGGAGCGATGGCGAAGATCACCTGCGGCGCGTTCGGGTCCACGGCAATGTAGGACAGGTCGGTGCCGAACTGCCCCATCTTGATGCCGTAGCTGATGGCGGTCCACGTCACGCCGCCGTCCGTGCTCTTGAAGGCGCTCTGATCGCTGGCGACGTACAGGTTGTTGCTGTTGGACGGGTCGACGGCCACGCTGGTGATGGTGACCGGCTCGCCGAGTTGCAGCAGTACGGTCCAGGTGACCCCGGCGTCGGTGCTGCGCCAGACGGTGTTGGCTGCGGCGCCGTAGATCGTATTGGGGTTTCGCGGATCGGCGGCAAGACTGGTTATGTTGCCGAGGAGGTGGCCCCGCGGGTAGAACTTCCGCGAGGCGCCGGTCGCGGTATCGATGCGTACCAGGGTGGAAGCGCCGGCCGCGGGCTGAAGGGCCGCGGTGACCGGGAAATCCAGCGAGGTGGTGTTGCCCACAACGTGGAAATTGCCCTGGGAGTCCGCGGCGGCGCCGGTGACCATGTTGGTGCCCGATCCGCTCAGCGCCTGCACCCATTGCAGAGCGGGGGCTACGTCGGCGTGAAGAGCGATGGCGGAGAGATCGAATAAGGCCGGCAGGATCGACGGATTGCGCATACGTACCATCTCCAGTCGCACGGGTGTGCGTGAAGGGGGGACGCGGCCACCGCCAGTATGGCAGAGCACCCGCAAGGAAACAACCGCGTACAATGGCAGAGACTGTGCGATACCCAACCCAACTGACGTGTGCGAGCCTCCTGTTTTCGACCGCCGCACTGGTTCTGGCGGCGGCCGACCCGGATTACAAGACTCTGCGCGAGGCCGGAATCGGCGACACGCTGCTGGTGGAAAATATCGTCCTGCATCGCGACAACGGCGTGGTGACGCTCAAGAGCGGTAGCATCGCGTTCACTCCGCAAGTGGCGGGGCGCGACACGCTGGCGGTGTTCGTAGGCGAAGGCGAGTTCACTTTCGACCCGGTGCTGCCGGTGGAGAAGACGCATCTAAAGCTTGTCACCGATCAGGAGACCGTGGGCGAATCGTTCGACCGGGCGCTGTTCTGTTTCAGCGACGCAACCGGCATGGAGATCCGCGGGCAGACCCGCACGCCCAAGCCGGATGCCAAGCTGGCCGAGGTTCTGCACGACTATCGCAAGATGCTGCGGCACAGTTCGGACCGGCCGCGGTCGGAACTGGAGGCGACGTTGACTTCGGAATCCATGGACAACCTGGAGGCCGACCTGCTGGCGGACCTGGCGAATCCACGGCAGGCGGGATTTTTCAGCGCGTACCTCCACGGGCGGAAGCATTCCGACCTGCGGTTCCACGTGAAGCCGCGCGGGGTGATTCCCGATATGGCGCCGGAGGAGGTGGCGGTGATCAACTCCGATCCCGGCGGCGAGCAGGAAGGCATCTGGTACCTGGCGCATCTGAAGGGCGAGATCGAAGCGGGTACGGCGAGTTCCAGCGAAGATCACCGGACGGTGGCGGCCGAGAGCTACCGCATCGAAACCACCATCGCGAAAAATGACCACTTCCTGGCCAGCACCCGTTTGAAGTTCAAGGCCGTTACGGAAGGGGATCGCGTAATCAAGTTCGGGCTGCTTCCGAATCTGCGGGTGACGCGGGTTTCGGCGGACGGCAAGGACGCCACGTTCATCCAGGAGCCCGTCCACGAAGACGGCAGCCTGTACGTGGCGATGCCGGAGGCGATGCCGCGCGGATCGTCGCACGAACTGACGATCGAATATGCGGGCGACAAGGTGGTGCGCAAGGAGGGCGGCGGCAACTTTTCCGTAGGGGCGCGCGAGAGCTGGTATCCGGCGGTGAATTCGTTCCGCGACCACGCCATGTACAGCCTGGTTTTCCGGGTGCCGAAGCAGTACAAACTGGCGGGCGTAGGGAAACTGGTAAAGGAATGGACGGAGAAGGACTTCGCCTGCAGCGAATGGGACTCGGTAGTGCCGGTGCCGGTGGCGGGCTTCAACTACGGAGATTTCAAGAAGGCCAAGCCGATCGACGACGAGGCAACTCACATGGTGGTGGACGGATTCGCCGCCACGGAAGCGCCCGATTACCTGAAGGGGGCGGAGAGCGGAGGCGCCGTGGGGGTCTTGTCGCCGGCCAATCTGCTGCTGCCAGGGATGGGCAAGGCGCAAATGTCGCTGCGCATTTTCAACGCGTGGTTCGGCAAATCGGAATTCGGAACGTTGTCGGTCACGCAGCAGCCGCAATTCAACTTCGGGCAATCGTGGCCGACGCTGGTGTACATTCCCATGGCCGCATTTCTGGACGGCACGCAGCGGTGGCAGATCATGGGGAACCAACCGGGATTGACCCACTTCGTGGACGAGGTCATCCCGCACGAAGTGTCGCACCAGTGGTGGGGCCACATGGTGGGATGGTCGACTTACCACGACCAGTGGCTTTCGGAAGGATTCGCGGAGTTCTCCGCGGGGCTGTACGTGCAGTTGACGGAGAAGGATCCCGGCGCCTATCTCAAGTACTGGGAGCGCGCGCACGACCGCGCGATACAGAAGAACTCCTTCGGGCGGCGGGCCAACGACGCCGGTCCGGTCTGGATGGGTGAGCGCCTGGATTCGTTCCGCAACGACGGCGCCTACGACGCGGTGGTCTATCGCAAGGGCGGCTACGTGCTGCACATGCTGCGGCAAATGATGTTCGACAACAAGGAGGGCGACAAGTATTTCCGGGAGATGATGCAGGATTTCGTGGCCACCTACATGAACCGCAACGCCAGCACGGAAGAGTTCCAGCGCCTGGTGGAGAAGCACCTGCGTCCCTCGATGGACATGGGCGACCACAACATGGGCTGGTTTTTCAACCAGTGGGTGTACGGCACGGCGGTCCCTAAGTACAAGTTCGACTACACCGTGACGCCGGAGGCCGACGGGAAGTTCCTCATGAAGGCAACGCTAACACAGAGCGAGGTGACGCCGGACTTCGTGATGCCGGTGCCAGTGTACGCGGATTTCGACGGACAACTGGTGCGCCTGGGCACCGCCCGAATGAGGGGAAACTCTACTAACGACACGCTGCAAGTGAGGTTGCCGAAGAAACCCAAGCGGGTGCTGATCAACGCGTTCCACGACGTGCTGGAAATGTAGATGGGGCGGAGCGGGCCCAGGCGCCGATCAGTCCCGGTGGGCCCGCGCAACGCTGTCTTCCGCCGTGAAGCGCACCAGTTCCTCGGCCTTGCGGCGGGCGGCGCCGCTATCGATGCTCACGGTTCCGATGGCCATGCCTTCGAGGAAATTCTGGGCTTTGCCGGCCGCCACCAGCGCGGCTGCGGCGTTCACCAGCACGATATCGCGGTGCGGACCGCGATCGCCCGAGAGCACGGCCTGGGCAATTTCGAGATTGCGTTCCTTGCCGCCGCCCGCCAGGTCCTCCGGGCGCGCGCGCTTCACGGCGAAGTCCTCGGGCTCCAGGCGGCGGCGCTCGGCCTTGCCGTCGCGCACTTCGAAGGCCAGGGTGGCGCCGGTGGTCGAGATTTCATCCAAGCCGTCCGCGCCGTGGACCACGAAGCCGTGGCGCAGCCCCAACTCGGCGAGCGCGCGGGCGATCAACTCGGCGGACTTGTCGGAGGGCGTGCCCACCACTTGCGCGTCGGCGCCGGCCGGATTGGTGAGCGGACCTAGCAGGTTGAAGGCCGTGCGAAAGCCCAGATCGAGGCGCACGGGCTGCGCATGCTTCATGGCGGTATGCACGGCCGGGGCGAACAGGAAGCCTATGCCCACTTCGCGGATGGCGCGCGCGGCAACGTCAAGTGGCATGGGCATGCGGACGCCCATGGATTCCAGCAGGTCGGCGCTGCCTCCGCCAGCGGGGCCGGTGATGGAGCGGTTGCCATGCTTGGCCACGTGCACGCCCGCGCCCGCCACCACGAAGGCCGCGAGCGTCGAAATGTTGAAGGTGCCGAGGCCATCGCCGCCGGTTCCACAGGTATCCACCAGCGACTTGCCCACGATGCCGGCGTCGACGGGCGCGGCCATGCGGCGGATGGCGCGGGCGAAGCCCACCAGTTCGCGCGGAGTTTCGCCCTTCATGCGCAACGCCACCAGAAAGGCCGCGATGCGGGTGGGGCTCACCTGGCCGTTGAGAATCTCCAGCATGGCGGCCTCGGCATCATCGGTGGTCAGATCTTTGCGGCCAACGGCCTGTTCCAAGTAGTTAAGGAAGGGCATGATATTATTGAATATTTGGCGGTTCAGCCATAGTATCACAGGCAGATTTCCATGAAAATCCACGAGTATCAGGCGAAGGCCATCCTGGCCCAATACCACGTCCCCGTGCCGCGCGGTGAAGTAGCATTCAACGCGGAAGAAGCCGAAGCGGCGGCCAAACACATCGGCGGCAGCGTGGTGGTTAAGGCGCAGATCCACGCCGGCGGGCGCGGCAAGGGCGGGGGAGTGAAGATCGCGCGCAACTCCACGGAAGCGGCCGAAGTGGCGCGCGGCATGATCGGCATGAAGCTGGTGACGCACCAGACGGGGCCCGAGGGGCGGCAGGTTCATCGCCTGCTGGTGGAGGAAACGCTGCCTATCGAGCGCGAGTTGTACCTGGGCATCGTGCTCGACCGGGCGCAGGCCAAGCCGGTGTTCATGGCGTCGTCCGCGGGCGGTATGGAGATTGAGGACGTCGCCGCCAAAACGCCCGAGCTGATACTTAAAGAAACACTTGACCCATGCAAGGGGCTGGCCGCCTACCAGGCACGTAAGTTGGCGTTTGGAATAGGGATCCCGGCCGCCAGCGTAAATGCCGCGGCGGCTGCCATGGCGGCGCTGGCCAAGGCCTACCTGGCGATGGATGCGTCGCTGTTTGAGATCAACCCCTTCATTCTCACGAAGGACGGCAAGGTCTACGCGCTGGATGCCAAGGTCAACTTCGACGACAACGCTCTCTACCGGCATAAAGAACTGCTTGAACTTCGCGACCTTAACGAAGAAGACCCATTGGAGGTAGAGGCCTCGCGCTTCGGCCTGAACTACATCAAGCTGGATGGCACGGTGGGCTGCATGGTGAACGGCGCGGGCCTTGCCATGGCAACCATGGACATCATCAAGCACTCGGGCGGGAGCCCGGCCAACTTCCTGGATGTGGGCGGCGGGGCGAGCGCCGAACAGGTGCGCAACGCGTTCCGCATTCTGCTCAGCGACACGCACGTCAAGGCCGTGCTAATCAACATTTTCGGCGGAATTTTGCGATGCGATACTTTAGCCACCGGAGTGGTGGCGGCGGCACGCGAACTGAAGGTTAAGGCGCCCATTGTGGTGCGCATGGAAGGCACCAATGTGGACCTGGGCCGGCAGATCCTGATGGAATCCGGCCTCAACTTCACGGTGGGCGCGGACATGCGCGACGCGGCCGAAAAGGCCGTCCAACTGGCGGCGCAACAGGGTAACCCGCAATGAGCATACTCGTCGACCGCAACACCCGATTGATCGTTCAGGGATTCACGGGCAAGGAAGGCACGTTCCACGCACAGCAGGCCATCGCCTACGGCACCACGGTGGTGGGCGGTATGGTGCCGGGCAAAGGCGGAACCAAGCACCTGGACCTGCCGGTATTCGACACCATGGCGCAGGCCGTCCGCGAGACGGGCGCCAACGCGTCGGTGATTTTCGTGCCGCCGCCTTTTGCCGCCGACGCCGTGATGGAGGCCGCCGACGCCGGCATCGCCCTGGTGGTGTGCATCACCGAAGGCATTCCCACGCTCGACATGGTGCGCGCCTGGCAGTTTCTGGAGGGCAAGGGGACGCGGCTGATCGGGCCGAATTGCCCGGGCATCATCTCGCCGGGGCGATGCAAGATCGGCATCATGCCGGGGCACATCCATATGGAAGGGCACGTGGGCGTGGTATCGCGCTCGGGCACGCTGACGTATGAAGCCGTGGGCCAGTTGACGCGCCTGGGCATCGGCCAATCCACCTGCATCGGCATTGGCGGCGACCCCATCATCGGCACCAACTTCGTGGACGCCCTGAAACTATTCAACGAAGATCCCGAGACGCACGCCATCGTGATGATCGGCGAGATCGGCGGCAACGCCGAGGAGACCGCCGCGGCCTACGTGAAGGCCAACGTGAAGAAGCCGGTGATCGGATTCGTGGCCGGGCAGACCGCGCCGCCCGGACGCCGCATGGGGCACGCCGGAGCCATCATCGCCGGTGGCAGCGGGAAAGCGTCCGACAAGATTGCAGCCATGCGGGAGGCGGGCATCACGGTATGCTCGTCGCCCGCCGAAATTGGAGAGAAAGTACAAAGCCGCTTATGAGCGTGGAACGAACGTTTTCAATCATCAAGCCCGACGCATTCGCCGCCGGGCACGCAGGCGAGATACTCGCCGCCATCGAGAAGGCCGGTTTCAAAGTGTTGGCGCTGCGCACCATGCGTCTCACCGAGGAGCAGGCCCGCGGCTTTTACGCCGTGCACCGCGAGAAGGGGTTCTACCTCAACCTGGTGAAGTTCATGACCGAGGGACCCGTCGTGGTGATGGCGCTGGAGCGCGAGGACGCCATCAAGAAACTGCGCGAAGTGATGGGGGCCACCAACCCAGCCAACGCGGCGGAGGGCACCATTCGCAAGCGCCACGCCACCAGCATCGAGAGGAACTGTATCCACGGGTCGGACGCGCCGGAGACGGCGGCCGTCGAGCTGAGCTTCTTCTTCAGCGGCTCCGAGCTGGTATAGCGGAGCTCACGCGGGATATGTAATCGGGAGCACAGTGGATTTAGCCGGGGTGTAGTGGAACTGGCTGGCTCGCGGGTCTTAGCAGGTGATGAAGACCCCAGTGAAACTGCACCCTGGACTGCGCGGCTTGCTTTGTCTGGCGCTCCTGTGCGGCCCTGCCGCAGCCGCCCCGGTACTCAGGCTTTCGACCAACGCGCTGATCTGGGACAATTTGACTGAGGGAAGCCAGTCGATTTGCGTCGATAACGCGGGCGATGGGAAGCTGGCATTGACCGCTTCGGCCGAAAAGAGCGGGGCCGGGTGGCTGACGGTCACGGCCGGCGCGGTTCGGAACCAGGCGTGCTCAGGCGGCGCTGGGCAGAGCGTGTTGCTGAACTTTGCGGTTTTTTACATCGAGCCGGGCTCTATACTCGCCCCCCAACCCGTGAATTTTGCAACCAGCGTCGTTATTTCCGATCCGAACGCAATCGACGCGCCACAGGTGGTGACGGTTTCGGCGAGTCTTTGGAGCGGCTGGGCCGTCGAGCTCTATATGGCGCCAGGCACGCGGGCCCAAGCTTTGGTTTCCGTGGGCAGCCAGTGCGGTAATGAGTCGGTTAGTACGTCGGACGGCGGCACGTGGTTGTCGCTCGGCGTGATCCCCGAGAATATTGGCACCTATGCGTACCCGGTCGACGGATGCGGAATAGTGGCCATTCTGGCGCCTCCTGCGAGTATGGCGTCTGGCACGTATTCGGGCAGCATGATGGGCGGCCTCCCTGTTACCATGCATCTGAGCGCGGATACCGTTGCCGTGCCCTCCGTCAGCCAGATTAGCGTCAAGGTGGCGCAATTCGGAGCGGCGGTGTCCTACCCGTTTCTGCCGGCTATTTCATTCTCCAACCCCGGGACCGGCACGTTGCGGATTCAAGGCGTCTTCGGCATGGGAGTGGGAGTGAGCGCATCCCAGTCCGGCCAACTGGCCATGGTGACGGTCGATCCGGGCTCGCGCGAACCGGGCACCTATACGGATGGGCGGGTGACCGTTCTGTGCAACGGCGCGAACTGTCCGTTGCAGATTCCCGTTAGCCTGACAATCGTGCCGCAGGGTTCTCCGGCGGTCGCGGCCCTCGTGGACAACGCTACGTTCCAGCTTGGCATTCCGGTTGCGCCGGGCGATGTCTGCCTGGTGCTAGGAGCGCAGCTTTCTTCGGCTGCGCCGGCGATTGCCGCGGCGTATCCGCTGCCCACCAGTCTCGGCGGCGCCACAGTGCTGGTGAACGGCGTGCCGGCACCAATCTATTACTCTTCATCCTGGCAGATCGCCTTTCAGATGCCGTACAACCTGTTGCCGGGGACCGCTCAGTTGCAGGTGGTCCGCGATGGACAAGCGGGCAATACCGTGACGGTGGGCCTGGTAGCGAGCGCGCCCGAGTTGCTGGCGGTGACGGACGCCGCATACAACATCCGTGACGCCACTCATCCCTCGCACGCGGGCGAAACGCTGATCCTCTGGGCCATCGGACTTGGGGCGACCAATCCACCGGTGGTTGAAGGCGCCGCCGCGCCTTTGAATCCCCCCGCCGTAGCTGTCTCTGTCCAGTTCGTCCAGTTCGGGAACACCCCAGCCGTGACTCCCGGTTTTGCCGGGCTGAGCGGCGGCTCGGTGGGGCTCTACCAGGTGAACGTGACGGTTCCCGCAAGCGTACCGAAAGGCGCTACCAGTGTTGGACTCCTCAGCGCCGGCTGGGGCTCGAATTCACTGCCGCTTCTGGTGCAGTAACCGGCGCGCCATCGAGCCTGGCTTTTCCTTCAGCGCGCCGCAACTGCCGTAAAGGAGCACTCCAACACTCTCGCAAAGGCGCAAAGCCGCCAAGGAACGCTTCGGTGATTTCTTTGCGGCTTGGCGTCTTTGCGAGCGATTGCGATTGCGGGCGCGGACCGTCCGCGGACCCGGAGGCGTAAGATGGGAGTTCCGGTTCCGGAGCACTTGCTATGAGACCTGGCCCTGCCACCTATCGCTTCTGGCTGCTTGCCGCCCTGGCCCTGCCGGGTGCGGCACGCGCGGAGGCCGCGCTCACGTGTTTCCCCGCGAATGGGGCGACTGGGGTCAATCCGGACACACATCTGGTCCTGACGTTTCCGGGGCCTCCAACCCTTGGCAAGTCCGGCCAGATTCGCATTTACGATGCAGCCGGCCACGGTCTGGTTGGCACGCTTGACCTCAGCATCCCAGCCGGTCCGGATCCCTCCCGGCGCACCGGAGGGCCGCCCGCGACGGTGACCGTGCTGGATGCCTCCGTCCCCACCTCGCCCACCACTACAACGCCGGCCGTGAGAACGGCGCCCGCCGATTTGCACAACTACCAACTTACTACCATCGGCGGCTTGCCCGACTTTCACTTCTACCCGGTTATCATCCACGGTAATGTGGCCACGATTTACCCGCACAACAACGTCTTGCGGTACGGCCACACTTACCTTGTGGAGGTCGATCCCGGCGTTTTCACTCTGGCCGGTGGCGCCTTCACGGGCTTCAGCACGGACCAGGAATGGCGATTCGCCACCAAGGGAGATCCTCCACGCGCCGATTCGGCCCGCGTAGTCGTCGCCGCCGATGGCAGCGGCGATTTCAACACGGTCCAGGGGGCCGTCGATTTCGTTCCGGACAATCCATCGAAGCGGGTCACGATCTTCATTAGGAATGGCACTTACGAGGAGATCGTCTTCTTCCGCAACAAGGCCAATCTCACCTTCCGCGGCGAGGATCGGGACAAGGTCCAGGTCGGCTACGCGAACAACAGCGGGTTCAATCCTCCCCAGCCGGGGCCAAACCGCCGCTGTGCCTTCTCCGCATACGATTCAACTGGCATCGAGTTCATTAACTTCACTTTGAAGAACTCGGCGTTCGGCCAGGCGGAAGGGCTGCTCATCTCGGGCTCGAAGAACATTGTAAGCCACATGACGATCAAAGGCTCCGGCGATGCGCTCAACCTGCGCGGCTCCGTCTATCTAACCGACAGCACGATCATCGGCGACGGCGACACCATCCTCGGCGTCGGGCCCGCCTTCTTCCGCCGCTGCGAGATCCAGTCCGTGGGGCCTTTCATGTGGATTCGCAATACCGAAGCGAACCACGGCAATGTCTTCGTCGATTGCACCTTTACCGCCATCGACCGCCAGTTGGCGCCAGGCCGGGCCCCGGCGCCTGCCGGCCCTTCCAGCGTGGTGGCCCGCCTGCCCAACAACCACGGGCTCAACTACCCGTACGCCGAGGCCGTGCTCATCAACTGCCGGCTCAAGGGTATTCCGGCTGCCGGCTGGGGACCGATCGAGGACGATACCTCGCACATTCACTTCTGGGAGTTCCACAGTACCGATGCCGACGGCCGGCCCATCGATGTCACCGAGCGGCACCCAGTCTCCAAGCGGTTGACGGAGCCACGGGATGCCCAAATTGTCGCCAATTACAGCGATCCGGCATTCGTCCTCGGCGGATGGACCCCTATCGTCGACGAGTGAGTCCCCTGTCCGTCACTGTTCGATGCGCGGTGGGATAATTCGTCTATGAGAATCCGCGCCATACTTCCGCCCGCCGTGGCGATTCTGACCGCCGGCATGGCGCTGGCCGCCGCCTCGCATACCCTCGACGGGCTGGCCGGAGTGGTCCGCGACGCCGTCGAGCGGCAGGCGAGCGACCCCGAACTGGCGCGGGACCTGCACCGATTCGAGTTGTACGAGAAGATGGACGACCGCGCGGCCGAGGAACTGGAAAGCCTGGCTCCGGGGCCGAAATCGATTGCGGAACTCGAGAGGCTGCGGGAGAGATCGCGTTCCGGGCATGAACCCAAGGCGCTGCCGCGGTTTCCGTCGCCGCCCGAGCCGTCGCCAGGCGAGTTGCACATTGTACTGGAGGCGGCACGCGCCAAAGCGTTGGCATACACTGCCGGCCTGCCGAACTTCATCTGCACCGAAACCGTGAACCGCTTCGAGCGGAATTACAAGTGGCGCCGCCCGACTGGGGAGACCACGGATACACTAACGGTCCAGTTGACCTTCTTCGAGCACCTGGAGCGCTACAAGCTCACGCAAGTGAATGGCCGCGACACCAAGCTGACTTACGGCCAGTTATCCGGGGCGACATCGAGGGGCGAGTTTGGAAGCATGTTGCTGGCGGTGTTCGCGCCCGTCTCCCGGACCGAGTTCGGATGGTCGAACTGGACCACGCTGCGAAAGCGGCCGGCCTACGTCTTCTCGTTCAGGATCGATGCCGCGAATTCCAAGTACAGTCTGTCGGTCGCGGGATTCGGGAATGCTCCGGCTGCCACCATAGTGGGGGAACATGGACGCATCTACATCGACAGCGAAACAGAGGAGGTGATTCGGATGGACGCCGAGGCCGATTCGATTCCCAAGGACTTCCCGGTGCAATCCGCCAGCCGCGCGTTGGACTACGGACCGGCCGAAGTGGGCGGGAAAATCTTCCTGCTTCCGCTGCATGCCGACGTGCGCATGGGCACGCGGGACGGTCTTGCCGCCACGCGCAATACGGTGGAGTTCAGGGACTACCGCAAGTTCGCCGGCGAATCGAGTATCTCGTTCGGGGACGCGGTTGATGCGGGCAAGTAGGGCAGCCTGGCGGACGCGAATAAAGGGCGAATACCAGAGCCCCTTCACTTGCCATTAAATTCTTGGTAAGATAGGTACTTACCCACAATCTAGGAGACACCTTGGCAGATCAGGAAAACCCGCCGCAAGCGCCGCCCGCGGGCGGTGCGCCACCGCCCCCTGGAGGGACGCTTCCGCTCCCCGGAACGCCGGGCGGAGGCGGTGGTGGGAACCTCGTCCCGACCAACATCGAAGACGAGATGAAGCGCTCGTACCTCGACTACGCCATGAGCGTAATCGTGGGGCGCGCGCTGCCGGATATCCGCGACGGTTTGAAGCCGGTGCACCGGCGGATTCTGTACGCCATGCAGCAGATGGGGCTGGCCCCCAACAAGCAGACGCGCAAGTGCGCCAGAATCGTCGGCGACGTGATGGGCAAGTACCACCCTCACGGCGATCTGGCGGTTTACGACGCCTTGGTGCGCATGGCGCAGGATTTCTCGTTGCGCTATCCGCTGGTAGCGGGGCAGGGAAATTTCGGTAGCGTGGATGGCGACCCGCCCGCGGCGCAGCGGTACACCGAAGCGCGGCTCTCCTGGATCGCGACCACGCTGCTGGAAGACCTGGACAAGGAAACCGTCGATTTCCGGCCCAACTACGACGAAAGCGAAGTGGAGCCGGAGGTTCTGCCGGCGCGCATTCCCAACCTGCTGTTGAACGGCTCGGCCGGAATCGCCGTTGGCATGGCCACCAACATCCCGCCGCACAACCTGAGAGAAGTGGTCGAGGCTGCCATCTACCTGGTGCAGCATCCCACGGCGCAACTTCCCGATATCCTGAAGTTCGTGCAAGGCCCCGACTTCCCCACGGGCGGTTACATTCTGGGGCGCCAGGGCATCATGGACATGTACACGCGCGGCCGCGGGCAGCTCAAGATCCGCGCCAAGGCGGCCATCGAGCGCGTGGGCAAGGACAAGGAGCAGATTGTCGTCACCGAGTTGCCGTACCAGGTAAACAAGGCGAAGCTGGTGGAGCAGATCGCAGCGGCGGTGAACGAGAAGCGCATCGAGGGCATCGCCGACGTGCTGGACCACAGCGACCGCGACGGCATGCGCATGGTGGTCGAACTGAAGCGCGGCGAGCAGGCCGAAGTGGTGCTCAACAACCTGTATAAGCACACCCAATTGCAGGTGGGTTTCGGCGTCATCATGCTTTCCATCGTCAACGGGCAGCCGCGCGAACTGGGCCTGGTGGACATGCTGCGATTCTTCATCGACCACCGCGTCGATGTGGTCCGGCGGCGCACCGAGTTCGAACTGCGCAAGGCGCGGGAACGCGAGCACCTGTTGCTGGGCTTCCAGAAGGCGCTCAACAACCTGGACGAAGTCATCCGCATCATTCGCGCCGCCAAGCAGCCGAAGGACGCGCGCGACGGCCTGATCGCGCGATTCGAGTTTTCCGAGAAGCAGGCGCAGGCCATCATCGAGCTGCAATTGCAGCGGCTCACCGGCATGGAGCAGCAGAAGATCCTGGACGAACTGGCGGAGATACAGCGGCGCATCGCCGGGTACCTGGAGATCTTGGGTTCCGACAAGGTACTGCGCGACGTCATCGTCAAGGAACTGCGCGAAGTGCAGAAGGATTATGGCGACGAGCGGCGCACCCAGATCATCGAGGATACCGGAGAGATCCGCCTGGAGGACCTGGTGGCCGTGGAAGACGTGGCCATCACGGTGACGCGGGGCGGCTATCTGAAGCGCACCTCGGTGGACACCTACCGCCGCCAGACGCGCGGCGGCAAGGGCCGCATCGGCATGGGCACGCGCGCCGAGGATTTCGTGGACCACCTGATCGTGGCCTCGACTCACAGCTATCTGCTGATCTTCACTACGAAGGGCCGGGTCTACTGGCTGAAGGCTTACGAGATCCCCGACGCCTCCACCACCGGCAAGGGCAAGCACATTTCGAACCTCATCAACCTGCAGCCGGACGAGACGCCGAAGGCGTTCCTATCGGTGAAGGACCTGGACAAGCACGACGAGTTTATTGTGATGGTGACCAAGCACGGCGTCATCAAGAAATCGGAGCTGGCGGAGTTCGACAACCCCATGTCGCGCGGCATCATCGCGGTGTCGCTGGACGAGGGGGACGAACTGATCGGCGCCATGATCACCCACGGAGACAACTACATGTTCCTGGGGTCGCGGCTGGGCCAGGCCATCCGCTTCGCCGAGGGCCAGGTGCGGCCGATGGGCAGGCAGGCGCGCGGCGTGCGCGCCATGGATCTGTCGAAGGAAGACTACCTGGTGGGCATGGTGGTGGTGGAGAAGGAAGGGCTGATTCTCTCCATCGCCGAGAACGGCTACGGCAAGCGGACGCCGCTCGAAGACTACCGGTTGACGGGGCGCGGCGGCAAGGGCGTCATCAACATGAAGACCACGCGCAAGACCGGCGACGTGGTGGCCATCCTCTCGGTGAAGGACGATTCCGATTTGATGATCGTGAGCCAGAACGGCAAGATCATCCGCATCGAATCTTCGACCATCCGCCAGGTGGGGCGCTCGACGCAGGGCGTGCGCCTGGTGAGCCTGGAAGAGGGCGACAAGGTGGCGGCGGCGTCGGTGATTCCGGATGCCGAAACCGGGAACGGGGATGGCGGTGCGCAGGAAGACCTGCCACTTCAGTAGACTGATAGTAGATGGCCGCACTCGTAGAACTTTCCAGCTCGTCGCGCCTGCAAGAGAAGCAGGATCGCCTCTTCTCGCAGCTCGGCGAAATGGGCCGGGCGATTGTCGCGTTTTCGGGTGGGACGGACTCGGCCTATCTGGCGTGGGCCGCGCACCATGTGCTGGGCGCGGGCGCGCTGGCGATGACGGCCGATTCGGTGTCGCTGCCCGAATCGCACAAGCGCGACGCCGAGGCGTTCGTGGCCCGGTTCGGGATTGCCCACGAGTATGTCCGCACGCTCGAATTCGACAACCCCGAGTTCGTGAAGAACGATCCCAACCGCTGCTTCCACTGCAAGGACGAACTCTTCAAGCGCTTGGAGGAGGCCGCAGGCGAGCGCGGGTTCGAGCACATCGTCTACGGAGTGAACCTGGACGACATGGGCGATTACCGCCCGGGCCAGAACGCCGCGCGGCAGCACCAGGTGGCCGCGCCGCTGGCCGACGCCAGCATGACCAAGGCCGACATCCGCGAACTGTCGCGGCTTGCAGGCCTGCCCACGTGGGACCGGCCGGCTTCCGCCTGCCTGAGTTCGCGCATTCCCTACGGCACGCCGGTTACCATCGAAACGGTGAAGACGGTTGAGAACGGCGAGGAGCGAATCAAGGAGTTGGGATTCCGCCAGTTCCGCGTGCGCTATCACGGCGAGATGGTGCGAATCGAAGTCGCGCCCGATGAGTTGCCGCGCGCGCTGACGGTGGAGATGGCGCGGCGGTTCACGGAGATCTTCAAGAGCCTGGGGTTCCGCTACGTGACGCTGGATTTGGAAGGTTATCGCCAGGGCTCGCTCAACGAAGTGCTGAGCGACGCGGTGCGCGAGCGGGCCGTGCATAGCGGCGACGCGCGATAGGCCAGTGGCCCGTAGCCGCACTTCCACGTAGACGGCGTCTGGGTGAGCAGTCCCCGATCTAAAATTCTTCGTCGTCGGTGTGCTTCTTTTTCGCCTTGCGGCGAAGCACGATGATGGCGATGACGATCACCAGCAGAATTCCGGAAACTACGCGCACGGTCGTAACGGTCATAGAACCGGAGTGTAAAACATTTCACACGCCGGGCGCCACCGGACCAAACGCCTCTACCAGTACCCGCCCTCCGTCAGCGGCCTGCGGCACGCCTTGCAAAACTCGGCGCCCTTCACATCCAACCGCTCCACGCCGTGGCTGGAGGACATGACGCACTGCCAGTCCACGCAGTGACGCAGGCCGAAGGTGTGGCCTAGTTCGTGGGCGGCTTCCTTCACCAGTCGTTCGCGCATCAGCTCCTCGCGTGCCGGCAGGCCGTAGAACTCCTCCTTGAGGCGGGCGGTGGAGACCACGGCGCAGTTGCCGTCAAGCTGGGCTTCGCCGAATACGAAGGTCAGCACGGGGACGTAGAGGTCGCAGCCGGTGACGCCCAGGACGCGCGCGTCGGGGTCCACGGAGCGCTCCATCTGCTGCAGAATTGCGGTCGAGTAATACTGCCCGCGCCGCGGGTCCTGGGCCGGGGTCACATCGAACATGTCGGGACGGATGCGGCAGGGCGTGCGGAAGGTGCGCGCCAGGCTGCTCGCCAGATATTCGAGCACCCCGAGCGCCGGCGCCGCCCCGGCCGGAGAGCCGTTCGAGAGCGGGATTATGTGAATGGGCCTCACCGCAGTCCGTAGCGCCGCAACTTATTGTACAAAGTGGTGCGATCGATATCCAGGATGCGGGCCGCGCGCGACAGGTTGTGCTGCGTCTCCCGCAGAATGCGCTCGATGTGGGCGCGCTCGATATCGTCGAGCGTCTGCCCGCCGCGCGATTCGTCGGCCTGGAACTGGAAGGAGAAATCGGCGGGGCGAATTTCCGAGCCGCGGCCCACCACCAGGGCGCGCTCCACGGCGTTCTCCAATTCGCGCACGTTGCCCGGCCAGTCGTGCCGCATCAGGATCTCCATGGCTTCGGTCGAGAGCTGCGGTACCGGGCGGCTGGTGGCCATGCAGAACTTGTTGAGGAAGTGGTTCACCAGCAGCGGAATGTCCTCGCGGCGCGAGCGCAGCGGCGGCAGGTCGATGCAAAAGACGTGCAAGCGGTAGTAAAGGTCGGGGCGGAAGGTGCCCTGCTTCACGACGGTTTCCAGGTTCCGGTTGGTGGCGGCGATGGCGCGGAAATCCACCTTAAGGGGCTGGTTGCCGCCCACGCGCACGATCTCCTTTTCCTGAAGCACGCGCAGCAGATCGGTTTGGGTCTTGAGGCTGATGTCGCTGATCTCGTCCAGGAACACCGTGCCGCCGTCGGCCACTTCGAACTTGCCCTTCTTGCGGTACTGGGCGCCGGTGAAGGCATTCTTCTCGTGGCCGAAGAGTTCGCTTTCGAGCAGCGTCTCGGTGAGCGCGCCGCAGTGGATGGTGACCATGGGCATGTAGCGGCGCGGGCTGGCGGCGTGGATGGCGCGCGCCACCACTTCCTTCCCGGTGCCGCTCTCGCCGCTGATGAGCACGGTGGCGTCGGTGGGCGCCACCATTTCGATCAGCTCGGCCACCTTCTTCATGGCGGGGCTGCGGCCGATCATTTCGTTTCCGGGGCCGGCTTCCTTGAGGTTCTCGCGCAGGCGGACCACCTCGCGCCGCGCGCGCTTGTGCTCCAGCGCATTGGCCACCAGGTGGGAGAGCTCGTCGGGGTCCACCGGCTTGGTGATGTAGTCGTAAGCGCCCACTTTGAGCGCCTGCACGGCGGTATCGACGGAAGCGTAACCGGTCATCATGACGATGGTGAGATCGGGGTCGGCCTCTTTGAGGCGCGCCTGCAACTCCATGCCGTCCATGCCGGGCATTTTGATATCCAGCAGAGCGATATCGAACTCGGCGTTGGGAATCAATTCCAGCGCCTCGCGCGCGCTGGCCGCGGGGCGCGCCGTGTAGCCTTCGCTGTTGAACCACTTGCCCAGCGAATCGCGCACCACCAGTTCGTCGTCGACGATGAGAATCCGTCCTTTGGTCTTGACGGCTGTGGAAGATTCGGTGACGCTCGTTGCCATATCGTCCTCTCTTGCCAGCTCCTTGTCGAGCTGGCCGGCGCGGCCCCCGCCGCCGCCTGTCATGCGATGCCTCCGGCTGCAACCGCGCTCTCGGCCGGCACCGCCACCTTGAACTCGGTTCCCACGCCCGGCGTGGAGTCTACCGAAATTTCTCCCGCGTGCTGCTCCACGATGCTGTGCGCCACGGCCAATCCCAAGCCGGTGCGAAGCTGGTCTTCCTTGGTGGTGAAAAACGGATCGAAAATGCGCGGCAAAACGTCCGCCGGAATGCCGCTGCCGTTATCTTTTACGCGCACCACGCCGCGTTCGGTTGCGGCGTCGAACTCGGTGAATACTTCCACCCGGCCGCCTTTCGGCATGGCTTCCGAAGCGTTTACCAAAAGTGTCAGAATCACCTGCTGGAGCTGGTTTGCGTCGCAGGAAACCGGTGGAAGATCGGGCGCCAGGGTGGCGACGAGTTCGATGTTCTGCATTTCGAGCTTGTGCCGCACCAGCGAGACGGCGCGGTCGACCACGGTGTTCAGGTCGTTGGGCTCGCGATGGCTGGGCGCCTGGCGGGAGAAGGTGAGAAGGTTTTTCACCAGATCGCCGCAGCGCTTGCTTTCGCGCTCGATGGTCTGCAGTTGCTCCACCATGTCGTCGCGTTCCGGCACGTCGTGCTTCTGCAACGCGCGCCCCACCAGCCGGGCGTAAGTGAGGATGCCGAACAGCGGGTTGTTGATCTCGTGCGCCACGGTGGCGGCCAGTTTGCCGATGGAGGCCATTTTCTCCGAGCGCAGCAGGCTGGTGTGCACGCGCTCCAGTTCGGCCGTCTTGCGCCGAACCTGCTCTTCGATGTGGGCCTGCACGCCGCCCACTTCGGCGGTCATGCGGTTGAAGGAGCGCGCCAGGTCCCCGAGTTCGTCGTCGGAGCGCACGGGGAGCCGGTAATCCAGGTCGCCGCCTGCCACGCGGTGGGTCCCGTCGATCAGTTCCTTCACCGGCCGGTAGACCACCACCCACATAAACCCGACAGCGCCCAGGCATCCGAAGAGGATGGCGCCGGCCAGGAACCACTCGAGATTGGCCTGGTGCTGGTCCATCTGGCGGTCCACCTGAGCCAGCGACAATTCGGCGTCGATGATACCCAGGACGCGCTGGCCCTTCTGCTGGTGGCACTGGGCGCATTCCGGGCCGTTATCGATGGCGCGCATCACGCCCAGCACGCGGTGGCCCTGCTTGTCGGTGAAGTAGCGCGCCCGGCCGCCTTCGCGCAGAGCGGCACCCAGGTCGACGGTCTGCTGGGTCTCCTGCGCGTCGGTGGAATAGGCGATGCGGCCTTCGTGATTGACGATGCGGATACGCTGGATGTCCGGACCGGCGCCCAGTTCGCGGACGATGTTCTTGAGGCCGTCCGCGTCGTTCTTCAGCATCTGGTAGCGCGTGCTGCGGGCAATGACGTCGGCCGTGCGGTTGGCGGACTGCTCCACCTGCTCCTGGAAATGGCGGCGCTCGGCGCTGAGGTTGATCCAGCCGAAAAGGGCGAAAAACGCCGCCGTGCTGGCGATGACACACACTACGACCTTGGCGGCCAAACCCAGGCGGAATTTTTTGGGCAGGTTCATCCCACGACGACGGTTTCGGTCTCCTTAACTTCCGTCTTCTCGCTCTTGACCTCATGCGAGGCAGCCTCGAAGACGCGGAAATAGTGCGCCACCACGCGAAAAATTGCGAACCCCGCGGCCACGATTGAAAGCGTAATGGCAATCTCGCTCCACCGCGGGAAATAGGCCACGCCGCTTCCCGCCTTCAGGCCGGTGATGCCGACGTTCAGCCGGTTGGCTACGAATCCGAACACCACCATCACCGCGCAGGCGTACAGCGCGCCGGGGCGCATGCGGATGCGAGCCTGATACAGCAGGACGGTGGGGATGGCCATCAGCGCGATTTCGAGCGCGAACAGCCAGGTTTCCTCGCGGTTCTGGCTCAGCAGGGCCAGGGCATGGCGATGGGCCAAGTCGAGGAAGCGGATCCACAGGTAGACCGACATGACCACCGCCAGCACGCGCGCCAGGCTGGCCAGCAGCGGCAACTCCAGGGCACGGCCGAAAGCCCGCGCGGAGTGCCAGGACTCGAAGATGGTCATGGCCAGCCCCACCCCGATGGCCGACACGAAGAACAGCAGCGGCAGGATGGGCGAATACCAGAGAGGATACAGCTTCTCCGGGACGATCAGGAAGAGCGTGCCCAGCGAGCTCTGGTGCAGTGTGGAGAGCAGCACGCCCAGGATCATCAGCGGTACCGAGATGCGATGGATCCAATCCATGGGCTTGTGCCAGCCGAAGCGCTCGAACACCATGGGCAGGAATTCCAGGAAGAGCACGGTGGAGTAGAGCGTGACGCACCAGGCCACTTCGAACATCACCGAATGCGGGTTCCACATCACCAGGGGGTGCCACAGGCGGTCGGGGCGGCCCAGGTCGTAAAGCAGCCCGACGGTGACCAGCGTGTATCCCAGGAAGGCGGTGAGGATGGCCGGGCGCAGCACGGGCTTGTATTTCTCGATGTTGAAGATGTGAACCGTGGCTACCAGGGTGAAGGCGCCAGCCGCAAGGCCCACGCCGCCCATCACGTCGAAGGCGATCCAGATGCCCCAGGGGAACTGGTCGCTGAGGTTGGTGCTCCCACCCAAACCGTAGAATACGCGCAGCCAGGTGGCATACAGGCCGCACGCCATAATGACCGCGAAAATTACGCGCCACACCGTGATCTTGGGAAGCGTGACCTTCATTTCCCGTGGCCCTCCTTGCGGGCGACTTCGGCGCGCCGGTTGGTGATCCACCAGATGCCGCCCAGCAGCACCGCGCCCGTGGTCACCACGTCGGGCAACAGTTCCAGCACGCGCCAGGTGGTTTCCGGCAGCGGCTCCTGGGGAACGTTGGTGCGCAGTCCGATCTGCTCGAACGGCACCGCGGAAAGGTACAACACCGAAGTACCGCCCACTTCCGTCAGGCCGTAGATCTTCCCATAGTAGGCATCGGGTTTGGCGGCGATGCGCTGGCGCGCTTCGGCGATCAGCGCATCGCGGTCGCCGGTGATGGTGGCGCCCACGGGGCAGACCTCGCTGCACGCTGTCATCTGGCCATGGCTTTGGCGCTCGAAGCACATGTCGCACTTGCGCATCTTGGGCAGGCGCTGATTCCACTCGTACGAGGGCACCTGGAAGGGGCACGCCTGCATGCAATAGCGGCAACCCATGCACTTGGCGGCGTCGTAGGTGACCGGGCCGAGCGCGGTCTTTTCCAGCGCGCCCACCGGGCAGACCGAAACGCAGGTGGGCTGCACGCAGTTCATGCACAAGCGGCGGCAGAAGCGGTCACCGTGGGTTTCCACCGCAGTCAACTTGTGCGCCGAGATCTTCTCTTCGGCCGCTATCTTGTCGTTGTAGGGGAGGCCCCACCGCTGTGCACAGCCACCTTCACAAGCCCGGCAGCCGATGCACAGAGTGCTGTCGTACAGGATTGCCTTTGACATATAGAGGCCTTCATATCCTTTTTAACAGATATCGAAGCAAAAGTGTAGTAAAAACTGACATCCCCTATGCTGTGAGGAAAAAATCAGCGGTTACCTGCTTCCAGTCGGCATCCGGAATGGCGGCCAGAAGGTCGTCCGCGGGGCGCCCGCCATCGGCCGCGACGGCGCCGGCCAAGGCTGGCTGCAAGCCGTAGAGACGCTCGACGGATTCGCGCATCCACTCGCGAATCATACCTTTAGGAACCAGATTGCGGCCCGTGCTCTCTTCATCGGGAACGTGCACGGAGAGCATCCAACCCTTTCCATAGGGGTCCTGGCGGAGCAGTGCCGGGTTGTTGAGAACTTCAGCATTCACCTGGAGGACTTCGCCCTCTGTGGGAGAAACCATCTCGGTCTTCTGGCCATCCTTAAAGAAGGTGAGGATCTTCTGCCCTTGGCGAATCCACTGGCCAGGCTTGGGAAGTTCGATTTTCTCGATTTTGCCAACCAGGGCGGCAGCGAATTCGTCGGCGCCCACGCGGACTACGCCAGTGCGTTCAGTTGTCAGCCAGCTATGGCCGAAGTGATAGGATACGTTCTGGGGAACCAGGAATCCATCAAGGTGGTCGTCACCCGCCCGGGCAGCGACCGGTTTGCGCGCTTCCACTCCGACGGTGGCCATGGCGCGATTACGATTCAAGTAGTAGTCCAAAACGATGAAGAAGAGAAACGTTCCGAGGACCAGAATTACCGGCATTGTGTTACCTTCCTTTCAACACCCTCTGTATATGCACGGGGAGTGCCAAAAAGCGATGTTTATTGCCTCTCTATCTGTTGTGGTTTCATGCAGGTAGGAGACGGAGGTTTTGCAGCGGACTGGCGGTTGTTGAAGTATTCAACGGCCAGGCGTAGAGATTTACGATAATCAGGTCCGAATCAGTGGTTTGAGTGCTATGGTGGGAATTCCAACAGGCATGTCGGAATCTCCGACCAAATCGAAAGGAGTATTGAGCCTCATGGCCTCACAGAATTTCGCCAACCATCGGCAGACGGTGCCGGTGTTTCATTTCGCCCTTCTACCAATCCTGGCCCTTACACTGATCGGGTCGGTAGTGAACCTGGTAAAGTCGTGGGGCGATCACCAACGTTTCTATAGCGCCTCATTGATCGTGGTGCTGGCTTTTGCAGCGCTTCTACTGGCGCTCCTTTCCCGCGTGTTTGCCTTGAAAGCGCAAGACCGGGCTGTCCGGGCGGAGGAGAATTTGCGTCACTTCGCCATCACCGGGAAGTTGCTCGACTCCCGGCTTACCATCCAGCAGGTGATCGCCCTGCGATTTGCCCCCGATGGCGAGTTCGTGGCCCTGGCGAAGAAGGCGGCGGAGGATAGCACCGCGCCGGACGATATTAAGCGGTCTATCAAGGAGTGGCGGGCCGATACCTACCGAGTGTGACGGACACGGAACGGCGCGCCCGTTCCGCTATTGTAGGGCCGCCAACCGGCGCTTTCCGGACGACCCGCCGCGGCCGCACCGGCTGCGGCCCGACTCGTCGCCCACCATGTCCGCCAGCCGTTCCACTATGGCCCTGAGAGCCGCGGATTGCGTGTTGAGCTCCTCGGCAGCCGCGGCGCTGTTTTGCGCGGTGGCCGCCGCCCTCTGAGTCATGCGGTCCATCTGCGCGATGGATTCGCCGACCTGTTGATTCCCTCGCGCCTGATCCTGGCTGGCAAGGTTGACCTCGTTCACCAAAGACCCGACCCTGACCGACGCTTCGGAGATCTCGTGGATGGCGCCGGCCACTTGATCCACCTTGGCTTTTCCCCCGTTGGACTTGGCGATGGACTCCTCGATCAAAGCGGCCGTGTCCCTGGCCGCCTGGGCGCAGCGCTGGGCCAGGTTACGCACTTCGTCCGCCACCACCGCAAAGCCCATTCCAGCCTCGCCGGCACGCGCGGCCTCGACCGACGCATTCAGGGCCAGGATATTGGTCTGAAAGGCAATCTCGTCAATGACTTTGATAATCTTCGAGATCTTCTCGCTCTGAGTCTTGATCTCGCCCATGGCCACCACCATTTGATCCAGGTGCTGGTTGGTCTGGACGAACTTTTGCTGGCACATGTTCATCACGTCGGCCGCGGCGCGCGAACTGTCGGTGCTCTTACGGGCCAAAGAATCAAGGGCTTTGCTGGATGACGCGGCCTCTTCGCTCGACGCCTCCTGTTCGGACGACTCCTGGGCCAGCGACTGGCTCGATGAAGAGATTTGGTCGGCGGCCTCCGCCACCCGCTCCGCGCCTTCGGCGATCTGGTTGACGGTCAGCAAAAGGCTCCGGTTTACGCTCCGGACCACGAGGGCCGCCAGCAAAGCGATGACGAGCAGCAGGCAGCTCATCAGGACGCCGATCAGCGTGCTCTGCGACTGGAGGCTTCCGGCACGCGCCTGAGAGTCCTTCAGGATTTTCCGCTGTTCGTCCTTCAGCCGGTTGAGAGACTCGTCCGCCAGGTTCGCGAAGGCCTGGACTTTGGGCAGAAGCCCGTCGAGTTGGCCGAACTCATGGCTCCTGCATGCGATTTCGTAGTCCTCGGCGACCTTTGCGAACTCGATCCGGCCGGTGTCGTACCTGGCCAGATCGGCTCTGCCCTCCGCGGTTGTCAGCAGCGGGCGCACCTCGGAAACCTGCTCGCCCGACCGCTTGTAGACGGAGGCAAAGCGCTTGGACGTAGCCTCGAAGTCCTTAGAGTCTTCGAGGTTGGCGAAGAGGTAAAGCCCCCGAAGGGCGGCCACCATCTCCCAGGCACGGGCCCGGCTGGCGTTCACCAGGTCCAGCTTCACTGCCGTCTTGTCCGTCGCAGCGTGAAGTTCGTCGCCAAGTCTCTGGAGATCCCACATCCAGGCTCCGGCAACCAGGATTCCCACCAGCGCTAGCGCGCCCACTGCGCCATTTAGCTTTGTCGATAGTTTCAACTCGATACCTGACTTTGAACCACGGATTCGGTAACGGGTGGCGATCCTCCCCGGCTGGCACTTGGGCCGGTGGGCAGTTATGGAGATCAGCTTGCCGGGGAGGGGAGAGAGTCCTACTGACGCTTGTCCTTTCCGTCGTCCTTGAAATTGATCGCGAAATACGGGTAGTTGTAAGTCGGGCCCTTAGTGGTTCTCGCCAGGAACGTCCCGGGCATGAGGTGTCCAACTCCTACGCCGAAGTTCAGATGACGGTTGAGTTCGAACCAGGTGTAGACGTCGAACTCCTCGCCGACGTGGGTGCCGGACTTTCCTGTGCTGTCGCGGACGATGGAGCCGCCCGAGGTGTTGTATAGCGAGTCGCAGGCGCTTGCCAGCCAGAAATCCAGGTACTGCGCGGTCACCGTCCAGCGGCGGAGCGGCTCGACCGTGAGGCCGGCGCGGCGGGCCACGATGTTCTCCCAGCCGAACTGGTCGGCAACCCCGAAACGGTCGTGCGCCGTGGGATACATGGTGTCGAAGGCGCCGTGCGTGCCGTCGTTCGGATTCTTGTCGCCGCTGGCCTTGTCGTATTGCGCAAAGGCGCGCGGGTGCCCGGGGGCCCGATCGAAACGGTAGCCCGCGCCGAAGGTCTGCGCCCAGGCGTGTATGCCATTGCTGCCGTCCAGGCCTCGCTCCAGGATCGCTTCGTAGGAATAGTCGAGGGTTTTCACGGCGACGCCCTTGAAGCGCATTCCATAAGCCTTCTCATCCTGCCTGCCAGTCTTCGTCTTGGCCGTGGTCTCGATCGTCACGCTCGGCTCGACGCGCCACAGTACGAACGGCTCCAGCGTGGACTTCGGCAGAATACGGTCGATGGCGCCATACAGCCCGTAGATGTTGTTGCCCTCCTGGTGGTGGCTAATCCCGGAGATCAGCGGCACCACGGCCGAGGCGGCGAATATGCCCAACCGGAACTGCCGGTAGTGGAGATTGGTTGCCACCGCGTCGTAGCTCCGTCCCTGGTTGCGCCATTCCGAGTTCGCCATGATGGTGTTGTTGTAGTTGAGCAGTTGCCGGCCCACGCGTAAGCTGATCCAACTCTTCTCCGGATCGCCGAACTCCGCGTACGCCAGCTTCAGATCCCACCGGACCTCGTTGGGCGGCCCATAGGGCGGCTTCTGCAGGAACGGACGGGCGTCCTGCGTCTGCGACACGACCTTGAACCAGTTGGTGAAGCGCAGCGTCATCTGAAGCCGCATGCGGTTGAGCATGTAGGAGTCGTCGTTCGCGAGCTTGAAGCCGCTGTTGTGATACCCCTCGTATCGCCACCGCTCCTCGAGCCCGAAGCTGATCCAGGGCGGCAACTGCTCGTCGAGGCGGCTGGCCGGGTTGAAATTCGGAATCCAATAGCGCGAGGACGAGGCGAAAGTGCGATACGCGTCGCCATTCAAGTAGCTGAGCGGGTTGGAAGCCGGACCCGTGATGAACCCGCCGCCGTAAGCACTGGCTGCGTTACGCGTGGTTACGTCGTCCTGTGCACACGCAGGGATAGCCGTGGCTGCGCACAGCGCAGCCATACCGATGATGCTACGTCCGAGTTTCACTAGACCTCCTGGGGGGCGGGACGATCTCTGACAGTGTACTTATCGGCGTAATTGCACCCATTCTACAGTAGATCTTTCGGTCTGCCGGGCTGGGCGAAAGCATGAGGTCCACCGCGGCGGGTCCTGGCGCACAATGGGAGAGTCACGGAGGTCTCGCTCCGGCTGCGATGGGACGGCCTGGCCCTCGCCATGCTCGCCAGTTTGGCCGAGTGCCAAGCAGCACCCGAGCGCCGCGCGTGACAGCCAGGCGATCCGGGCCAGCCCGCGGCGCGGCAGTAGAATAGGGAAGGTGACCAGACCCTCAATTACCCGCCGCAGCTTGCTGCTCTCCTCGGCGGCGGTAGGGTGCGGCGTTCGCAAGTCCACGCCCTACCGCGCCTATTGCTTCGTGGCCAACCAGGGCAGCCGTTCGGTGGCCGTTGTGGACCTGGAGGAATTCCGCCTTCTGCGCCAGATCGCGCTGGAGGCCGCGCCCAGCCAGGTGCTCGCGCATCCCACGGGCAAGTCCAGAGTCTACGCGCTGGCCCCCAATGCCGGCACGGTTTACGAGATCGACTCCGGCGCCCTGGCGGTGAGCCGGCGCGCCAAGGCGGGTGGTCAGGCGATCTCCATGCAGATGGCGGCTTCCGGCGACGCGCTCTGGGTGTTGTACCGCGATCCGGCGGCGCTGGTGGAACTGCCGCTCGATACGCTCCGCCCGCGCGCCCGCATTGCCTTGCGCGGCGCGCCGGACAGCCTGGCCCTAACCGGCAGCGGCGCCGGCGCGCCCTTCGCCGCCATCGGCAGCCTGCAGGACCGCACCATCTCGCTGGTATCGCTTCGGGGCGGGGGACAGCGCAGCATCGCCGCGGGCGTGGAGCCGTCGCTCGTCGTCTTTCGAAAGGACGGAAAGCAGGTGCTGGCCGCCAGCAGGCTTGGCAGGAACCTGTCGATTTTCGATGCCGAGTCGGGCAAGACCGTGGTGCGATTGCCCCTGCCGCTGGCGCCGCGCTACCTACAATCCAGCTCCGATGGCGGGCAGTTATTCCTCACCGGTGAGGGGATGGACGCGGTGGTAATCGTATTCCCCTTCAGCACCGAGGTCTGGCAGACGGTGCTGGCGGGTCACGCTCCCGGAGCCATGGCGGTGGCACCGGGTAACACGGAGTATCTGCTGGTGGCGAACCCGGACTCCGACACGATCACGGTGCTGGACCTGGCCACCGCGAAACTGGTGGGCGTCGTGGGCGTGGGCCAATCGCCGTGCCAGATCCTGTTCACCGGCGGGAAACGGCCGTTCGAGCAGTTCCTTCTGGTGCTCAACCGGAAATCGGGCGACATGGCGGTGGTACGGATGCTGGCCCTCAGCGAGCCGCAATTATCCTCCAAGCCCCGGCTCAAATCGGTGTCGCTGTTGACCATGATACCGGTAGGAGAAGGTCCGGTTAGCGCCGGCGTGGTGGCGCTGTAACTCCGATGGCGCCCCTGTTCAAGGCCGGATTGATCACTCTCGGGATTGGCGTCGCGGGGTTCGGAGCCATGTTCCTTGGCGGGTTCGGTCCGTGCGGTCCTGCCAGCCCTATTGGAGATCTGGGGTTTCGTGTCGCGTTAGTTGGAGTGCCCGGCGGACTGATCCTCTGCCTGGCGGCGGGGATCGTTGCGGGCATTAGACGCCTGCGCTCGTAGGCATTGACATCGGCGCGGGAAAGAAATAGAATTTTCCCTACTTATGCTTGCCTATCTGGACACACTAATCGGCTTCTCGGTCGTCATGCTGCTGGTCAGCCTGCTTATTACACTCCTCACGCAAATGGTCTCCGCGCTTGTAAATCACCGCGGCAGTAACCTGAGGTGGGGATTGAAGACGCTGTTCGAGCATATCGATCCCGCCGCGTTTCCTAAGTTGGTGGCCAACGCGAGCGGCCTGGCGCACGAAATACTCAGGCATCCCCTGATCTCCGATTCCTGGCTATCCAACCTGGGACCCGTCAAGCGGCTCCTGGAGGTCCGGTTCGTGAAGACGGTGCTGGGGCGGTTTCAGCTTGCCTCCGCCATCCGGACGGTCGAGTTGACGAATGTCCTGAGGCAGCTTGCGGCCAGTTCCGTCCAACCGGGAGTATTGAAGGATCTGGCGGCCGCGGACTGGACGGCGCTCCAGGGGGAGATTACCCGACTGCTGGACGCTCCCAATCCGGCGGCGGATCGCGAGATGGCCCAGGCGGCCCACGTGGCTGCCTCCGCCATCACGGCTATCGCGGACCAGGCCAAGACGCCGCTGCTGGTGGATTCCGTCAACGCCATCCGCGGCACGGCGGGGAAACTGGAAGCGTGGTTCGGCTCCATGATGGACCGCGTTGCCCAGAAATTCGCCATGTACATGCGCGTGTGGACCATTCTGTTCGCGGGCGCGTTCGCCTTCGCGACCGGACTCAATTCCATCGTCCTCCTGGGCGATCTGTACACCAACAGCGCCCTTCGCAATTCGCTCGTGGGCGCGGCCCAGCAGGCGTCAGATACCGCTGGCACCGTGCTGGACAAGGCGAGTACGCCCGAGGCGGTTCTCACTGGCGCGCTGAAGCAGGCCGTGCAGGACGCCGTGGCCGCGGGGGCGCCGCAGCCGCCGGCAATCCGGACTACGGCAGAGGGCATTGCCTGGATACAGGCCAACGTTCCCGCGGAAGGCCGTGCGGCGGCGCTCAGCAGCTTCGACACTGCCTCCGCGGCCGCGTTGCAGAAGGCCCTTCAAGACGCCGCGACGAATGCCGCCAAAACCACCGCCATCGCCTCCCAGGCGGGCTTCGACATCCTCAAGTGCCGCTGGCCTGCCACGCCGGACGCCATGTACCTTCTGGGCGTGGCAATCACCGCCGCGCTGCTCAGCCTGGGCGCGCCGTTCTGGTTTAACGCTCTCAAGTCGCTGGCCAATCTGCGTCCCATCCTGGCAACCAAGGAGCAAGCCGAGAAGAAATAGCCGGCCACTTCACCACCCTGGGCGGCATTTCCGTCCCGGCCACCTTCGCCACCGCAGCGCGCGGACAGCAGGCCCATGAGCTACCGCGGCGCCTCGGGCAGGAAGATGGTGTTTTCTTCCAAAGTCTGTTTCGGAGCGTAGCCATGAGCGCGCAGGAAAGCCATCACTTCGGCCACGTTCGTTCCCATCGAGATAAGTTGTTCTTCGTCCAACTCCACGGAGATGACTGGCCTGAAACGGTCGAGGGTCGCGCTGGCGCCCTTCAGCACCAGAAATTCCGCGCCCTCCACGTCGATCTTGATTGCGTCCACCCGATCGACCCCGGCTTCCCGCACGATATCATCCAGCCTGCGGGCGCGCACCGGATACGAAGCGGCGATGGCGCCTCCTTGGGAAGCGTTCCTCTTGGCCAGGGAACTCTCCCCGGTGTTCTCTCGCGGCGCGGCATAAAACGTCAGCGTGGTTTCGGAATCGGAACACGCCACCGGCGCGACCGAGATCACACCACCCGCGCCGCTGGCCCCGATATCCGCCCGCAGCACGGACAGCGTCTCGTGGTTCGGCTCCACGGCAATGACGTGGCCTTTGGGCCCCACCACCTTGGCAAGCTTCAGCGCGTACCATCCGATGTGCGCGCCCACATCGACGAATGTCCCGCCCGGCGGCATGTGCGCCGACAGTTCGCGCACGGTCTCCGGTTCCCAGGTGCGATCCATAAGGATGTGCTGGGCGACCATGTCGTAAGGATCGAGCTGCATGGTAACGCCCGGCTCGATGTGTTCCCAGAGCGGGACGAAGGGGCTGAACGCGCGGTACAGGCCGTCGGGAAGTTTGCGGCCCGCGTCCATCGGCCAATGCGCATGCCAGGTTCGGCAGAAGCCGAGGTAAGCTCTGGTTCGCAACTCCGGGCTGGCGATGAGGAGGGCTTCCCCAATAATCAGGACAATCACCGTGCTGAAGATCCACCACTGCAATCGGCGCTTCACAGATAATCCCTCCCCTGGAAATTCGTACGCGGGCGATCGATTCCGGTTCAGTATAACCGAAATCGGCGGGACACGGTTCCTGCCGCCGGCTTGAGGGTGCCTACGAGGCCGCTTCCAGCAACTTGCTCAGGGTGGAAGTGGCGGCTTATTCTCCCGGTCACATGGCGCCCGCGACTGCGGCAATCCGGCCGGGAGGGATTCCATTCTCTGGTTGACAATCTACCAGAACACGGGTAGAGTATCTACTAGACGGTTATGCTCCGCGAACGTATCGACCTCCTGCAGGGGACCTTGGACATGCTCATCCTTCAGACCCTGGTGTTTGGCCCCAAGCACGGGCATGCGATCGCCACCGCGATCGAGCGCACTTCCGACGATGTGCTGCAGGTGGATCACGGGTCCTTGTATCCGGCCCTGCAGCGATTGGAGCGGCAGAAACTGGTTGCCGCGCAGTGGGGCATCTCGGAAAACAAGCGCCGCGCCCGGTACTATCGGCTGACTGCGCTCGGCCGTAAGACCCTCGCCCACCAAAACTCGAAGTGGCAGCACTTCATCGATGCGGTTGCCCGTATCATGAACCCCGTGCGCGAGGAGCCGTTGTGAATTGGCGCCGGCGGCGTGAGCAGGCGGAGCGGGAGTTCGATGAGGAACTCCAGGCGCATCTGGAATTGGAGGTTGAACAGAACATCGAGAGTGGCATGGCGCCGGAGGAAGCCCGGCTTGCGGCCCGGCGCAAACTCGGCAATCTGGCCGTTGTGAAGGAAGTGTCTCGGGAGGCCCGCGAACTGGTGCAATTGGATCGCTTCCTTCAGGACGTCCGCTACGGCGTACGAATGCTGCTAAAGAGCCCCGGCTTCAGCGCGGCATCGATCCTGTCGCTGGCCCTGGGTGTCGGGGCGGTGACCGCGATCTTCAGCTTCGTCAACGCAGTCCTGCTGCGGCCCCTCCCGTTCCGGGAACCGGATCGCCTGGTCGTCATCTGGTTGAACAATCCCCGGATGGGCTATTCCCTCGAACAGTTGCAGGTTAGCGACGCGCTCTATCAGGACTGGCGGGACCACAGCCGCTCGTTCGAGGGGCTGGCCAGCTTCGGCGTTTTCACTTCCCACCTCACCAAACTGGGTCCGCCCGAGTATGTCACGGCCGCGGCCCTGTCGGCCAGCACCCTTCCGATTCTCGGCGTCCACCCGATCCTAGGCCGCAACTTCCGGCGCGAAGAAGAGCCGCCGGGCCGGGACGATGTCATCCTGCTGAGCTACGACTTTTGGAACCGGCAGTATGGCGGCCGGCGCGACATCCTGGGCAAGAGCATCATGGTGGATAACCAACTGTGCACCATCATCGGCGTCATGCCGCCCGGCTTCCAGTTTCCGATGGGCTCGGTGCAAGGGGGCGAACGGATCGATTTCTTCCAGCCGATGCCCGCCAGTCCGGAGGCAACCAGCTTCGCCATGCAACTGAATCGTCCCGTGCTTGGACGGTTGAAGCCCGGCGTGGGGATCGACCAGGCGCGTCTGGAACTCACCGCGCGCACGGTCGAGTTGGCCCGGCGCTACTTCCCTCCGGAGCGAAAGGAGGGTTGGAGCGCGGTCGTGGTGCCACTCCACGAACAGACTGTCCGTTACATCCGGCCCGCCCTGTCGATGCTGCTCGGCTCGGCGGCGTTCGTGCTGTTAATCGCCTGCGTCAATGTCGCCAATCTTCTGGTGGGGCGCGCCGCCCAAAGACGGCACGAGATTGCGATGCGCGTCGCGTTGGGAGCGGGACGGTTGCGCATCGTACGCCAGGTGCTTACCGAAAGCGTCCTGCTGGCGCTGTGCGGCGGTGCGGTGGGAGCCGCGCTGGCCGCCGCGGGTCTGAAGGGCCTGATCGCGTTGGCGCCGGCTTGGGTGCCGCGGCTCGCTGAAACCAGCGTCGCCCCGAGGGTGCTCGGTGTTGCCCTTCTCATGACGGTTCTGACGGGAATGCTATTCGGGCTCGCGCCGGCATTGGAAGCGTTGCGCACCCATCCCGGAGACGCACTGAAGAGCGCCGGCGCCCGCCTCGCTCCGGGTTTGAGTCTGCGCCGGGTGCAACGCGCACTGGTTGCCGCCGAGATCGGGCTTTCGGTGATGCTGGTCTCGGGAGCCAACGTCACGTTGCGCAGTTTCGTCGGTCTCATGAACGTGCCCACGGGCTTCCGCGCGGACAACCTGCTCACCATGCAGATCCCCATGCAGGCTTCCAGGTACGGCGACGAGCCGCAACGGCTTGCCTTCATCAGGAAACTGCTCGCGAGGTGCGCCAACCTGCCGGGCGTCGAGTCGGCCGCCATTACGGATCAACTGCCGATGCGCAGCCACAATGAAACCACGTATCTGCCGGAGGGGCAGGCCGGCCGCCCCGAACCGTTCACGGCGCAGACCGGCGGTGTGACGCCAGCCTATTTCCACAGTATGGGCATAAGCATGAAAAACGGACGCCCCTTTACGGAGGATGATCGCTCCTCGGGTCCCCTGGTGGGAATCGTCAGCGAAACCGCTGCACGTATCTTCTGGCCCGGTCTTGCGAACCCCATCGGGAGACGCTTCAAACTCGACTCGCCGGGAGCTGGTGGTCAGTGGATCGCCGTTATTGGCGTGGCTGATGACGTGCGGATGAGGGGTCTCGATGAGAAGCCGTTCCCGCAGGTCTACCTGCCCTACGAGCAGTATCACCAGGAGTCTTTCGCCGGCCAGATGTTCCTCAACCTGGCAGTGCGATGCTCTCTCGATCCGGCGCCAATGACGGCCGCCGTCCGGGCGCAGATTCGGGCAATCGACGAAGATCAGCCCGTGACCCGCGTCAAGCTCATGAAAGAGATGGTGGACGAATCCGCGGCCGGGCCGAAGTTCCAGACGTTGGTGTGCGGTCTGTTCGCGGCCATCGCGCTGGCGCTGGCTGGCGTGGGCGTTTACGGAGTACTTTCCTATTCTGTGGAGCAGCGCAGGCACGAGATCGGAATTCGGGTAGCTCTGGGTTCGGGGCGCCGGCAGACGCTCCAACTCATTTTGGGCGACGGCATCATGCTGGCGATCCTCGGCAGTCTGGCGGGACTCGGCGCCGCGTTGGCCATCACGCCCATGTTACAGAGCCACCTGTACGGGATTCAGGGGATGGATATGATCGCCTGCGGTGGTGCCGCACTGGTGCTGCTTGCGGTCGCGTTGCTGTCATCGTATGTGCCCGCGCGCCGCGCAACCAGGGTCGATCCCGTAATCACGCTGAGGCAGGAGTGATTCATGACGATCACCGTCCGCAGTTTCGGGCTCGCTCTGCTACTGGCGGGTGCCCTTTCCGCGCAGCCGCCAATGAGCGACGATTCGATCTGGAAACAGTACTTCGCCTGGTTTCAGGAAGGCGATCCCCGAGCGAACACTTATGAGGCGTACCGTGCCAGGCTCATCGCGGATGGACTGCCGGAAGTTCAGGCCGATGAGCGGCTGGAACGCATCAGGAAGCTTACCACCGAACACCAACGGGACTATGTCGCTCTGAGTTTCAATCGTACCTACGCGGCGCCAGTGGCCACTTTCAACACGCAGCCGAACGCGTTTCTCGTCAGCATGACGGCGGATCTGAAGCCTGGGACGGCTTTGGACGTCGCCATGGGACAGGGACGCAATGCGCTGTATCTCGCTTCCAAGGGCTGGCAGGTGACGGGGTTCGATATTGCCGGGAAGGGCCTGGAATCGGCCCAGGCAGCGGCCGCCAGGCAGGGCCTTCGTATTGATACGATTAAGAGCAGCTAGGAGGACTTCGATTTCGGCCAGGAACGGTGGGACCTGATCGTGTTCAGCTACGCGTGGGTGCCGCTGGCTGATCCCGCGCTCCTTAAACGCGCGCACCTGGCGCTGAAACCGGGAGGGCTGGTGGTGATTGAGCACCCGGCGGAAGATCCGCTCAAGCCTGTGGCCCAGCGTGAGTGGGCGCCAGAGCCGACAGACGATATCAATACGCTGGTGCGTGTTTGGACCGCCGGTTTCCGAATCCTGCGCTCCGAGGACACCGAGGACCAATGCGACTGGCGCAACCGAAAAGCGCGCGTGCTGCGCCTGCTCGCCAGAAAGTGGTAGCACCCCTCGCTCGGCCACGCTGTGGAACACTCGCACGGCGCGCCGGCGCCCTTACCGCGCCGCTTCCTGTTCCTTTTCCCGGTAGAAGTCGCGCAGTACGTAGAACGCCAGTTTCCTGTCGCCGCGCGGGGAGATCAGGCCCTTGCGGTTGAAGTCGTCCTGAATGCCCGGCAGCGGACGGCGCGGCGAACGAAAGTCCATCAGCACCCACGCGATGGTTCCTTGCAGGAACGGTACCCGCTTGAACATGGCCACCTGGCGCCGGTAGATCATCGCCATGTTCTCTTCGGTCCACGCCGTGTCTTCGTCGCCGTGATTGCCGGCCAGTGCCTCGGCGCCGAACTCGCTAAAGACCACCGGCTTGTCGTAGGGCGTCTCCCATGAAACCCTGTCCAGTTTTTCGGGACCGCCATCGTACCAGCCGATGTACTCGTTGCATCCGAGCACGTCCAGGTACTTGCCCAGCGGATCGTCCGCGGCGGAGTGGCCGGGCGTGGATTCGTGCGTCAGCGTGGCGGCCGTTACCAGGCGTGTGGGGTCCAGTTCGCGGGCCCTGGCGGCGAGCGAGGAGAGGAACTTCAGCCGCGCGTCCCCTTGCGGCGTTTCGTTGGCCACCGACCACAAAATGATCGACGCCCGGTTCTTGTCGCGCACGATCATCTCGCTAAGCTGGCGCTCCGCGTTTGCGTACACAGCCTGGTTCTCCCATTGAATGGCCCAGTAGACCGGGACTTCGGTCCACAACAGCAGCCCCAGTTCGTCGGCCATGCGCACCATGTGCTCGTCGTGCGGGTAGTGCGCCAAGCGCACGAAATTGCATCCCAGTTCCTTGGCCCAGGTAAGCAGCGTGCGCGCTTCCGCGTCCGAATAAACGCGCCCCGTGCGGAAGGGAGCTTCGGCGTGGATCGAGGCGCCCCGCAGGAACACCGGCTTGCCGTTGATCAGAATGTGCTGCCCGCTGGTGGCCACGGTGCGGAATCCAATGCGGTCGGCCACCCGGTCGCCGGCCGTTTCCACCACCACGTCGTAGAGCTTGGGCCGCTCCGGGCTCCATAGGTCCAGCTTGGCGGGGAACGCGGCGCGCGCCAGGCCATCGGCGCCGGGCGTGGCCTGGACTTTCACGCCCGCCTCGGGGATGTCGATGGTCACCGCGGTGCCCTGCTGGGCGCCATTGACGCGTACCCACGCCGCAATGCGGTTGGCGGACCCCTTTTCCAGTTGGATGGAGTAATCCTCGATGAAGGTCTCGGGCACGTCCAGCAGGCGCACGTCGCGCGTCAGGCCGCCGTAGTTCCACCAGTCGGTCATGGTTTGCGGGACGGCATCAGCATGGCGTGTGTCGTCCACCATCACGATCAGCGCGTTGCCGCGGTCTTTCAGTTTGCCGGTGACCTCGAACTGGAAGGGCGTGAAGCCGCCTTCGTGTTCGCCGATCTTCTGGCCATTGAGAAACGCGATAGCCCGGTAGTTGGCCGCGCCGAACCACAGGAACTGGCGGCGTCCCGGACGCGCGGCGAAATCGAACTCACGCTTGTACCATATCGTGCCTTCGTACAGATAGAACTCGGGGCGTTGTGTGTTCCAATCGCCGGGCACCGCCAGCACGGGTGAATTCTCGGGGATGCCCATCTCTTCGTGGTCGCTCTTGGATTTGGGCGCCAGGTTGGCTCCCACGCCGCCGTTCCTTTGGGGCTTCCCGTGGAAATCGTAGTAGCCCGCCTGGTAGGGGTCCACCATGATCCTCCAGTTGCCGTTGAGGCTGATGCCGGCTCGCGCCGCGGCGTTCTGCATGGCGAATTGGGAATCGGCGCGGGCGGCGGCGGCGAGGCAGAGGACAACTGTGACGGCTGCGGGGGTGCGTGAAAGCGTGAAGGTCATAGGGGCTCTAGTGTGCGATTGTAGCTCCCTTCGGCCACGTTCGCTGCCGCGCGGTTTGATATAGTCGGGTTGGAAACTCCTATGGAACGGAACATCTCATTCCAATTGAACGGCAAGCCCACCAGCCTCAAGGTGGACAGCGAGCGCATGCTGCTATGGGTGCTGCGCAGCGATCTGGGCCTGACGGGCACCAAATTCGGATGCGGCGAGGCGCTGTGCGGCGCCTGTACGGTGATCGTGGACAACGCCGCGGTGCGGAGTTGCGTCACGCCGGTGAGCGCGGTGGAAGGCAAGAGGGTGCTGACCATCGAAGGCATCGGGCAGAACGGGCTGCACGCGGTGCAGCAGGCCTTCGTGAGCCACCACGCTTTTCAATGCGGATACTGCACGCCGGGGATGATCGTCTCGGCCTACGCGTTGCTGCTCGCGACGCCGCATCCAACCCGCGAGCAGATCTCGCGGCACATGGAAGATAACTTGTGCCGCTGCGGTGCGCACGGGCGGATTGTCGAGGCCATCGCGGAAGCCGCCGGGGCGGCGAAGGGAGGTGCAAGGTGAGCGAACTTAGGCGGCGCGACTTTTTCGGAATCGCGGGAGCGGGGCTGTTCGTCTTCTTCCGCGCGGACACAGCCGAGGCCCAGGAACCGGGGCGCCTGCCCACGTTTCAGGGCGGGACGGCCGATTTCAATGCGTACCTCAGGATCGGCGCCGATGGGCGCGTCACCTGCATGAGCGGCAAGGTGGAGTTGGGCCAGGGCGTCACCACCGAACTGGCGGCGGTGCTGGCCGATGAGCTGGATGTCGAGTTCGACTCCATCGACGTGGTGCTGGGCGATACGGATCTCTGCCCCGACGATGGAGGCACCTACGGTTCCATGACCACGCCGCTGCTGGTGCCGAAGGTGCGCCGCGCCGGGGCGGAAGCGCGCGCGGTGCTGCTGCAACTGGCGGCCGAGAAGCTGGGCGCGCCCGTCGAGCGTTTGCAAGTGAAGGGCGGCGTGGTGAGCGATCCCGCCAAGCCTGCCGTCACGGTGGCCTATGCGCAGCTTGTGGACGGCAAGCGCATCGAGCGGCACGTGGCCAATGTCGCGGTGAAGAGCGTTGCCGCGCTTCAGGTGATCGGCAAGCCGCAGCGGCGCAAGGACGCGCTGGAGAAGATCACGGGGCGGGCCAGGTATTCGGGCGACGTCTCGTTCCCCGGCATGCTGCACGCGGCCATCCTGCGGCCGCCGGCGCATGGGGCGAAGTTGAAAGCCGCCGACACTGCCGCGGCGGAGAAGGTGGCGGGGGTGCGCGTGATCCGCGATGCGGGGATGGTGGCGGTGCTGCACGAGCGGCCCGATATCGCGCGGCAGGCGTTGACGCTGGTGAAGGCCGAGTTCGAGAATCCGCCGGAGGGTCCCGACGACCGGACCATTTTCGACCACCTTCGCAAGACCGCGCCGCAACCTCGCGCGGTGGGCACGGCGGGCGACCTGACGGAGGGCGAGCGGCTGGCGGCTGGCGGCATTGTGGAGAGCGTGTACCTGAACAGCTACGTGGCGCACGCGCCGATCGAGACCCACTCGGCCACTGTGCGGTTCGAGGATGGCGCGGTCACGGTGTGGGCCAGCACGCAGGCGCCATTCCAGGTGCGCGGCGCGGTGGCGGGCGCGGTGGGACTGCCGGCCGGGAAGGTGCGCATCGTCTCGCGCTATGTGGGTGGAGGATTCGGCGGCAAGACCGAAGGCGACCAGGCCGTGGAGGCGGCGCGGCTGGCCAAGATTGCAGGCGCACCGGTGCAGGTGGTATGGAGCCGGCAGGAGGAGTTCTTCCTGGACCACTTCCGTCCGGCGGCGGTGATGACCATCCGGGCGGGCGTGGCGGGCGGCAAGATCGTGCTGTGGGACAGCCAGATCGTAGGCGCCGGCGACCGCGAGGCGGATCCGTTCTACGACATTCCGCACCGGCGCACTACGTCGGCGGGCGGATGGATGGGCGGCAATCCTCCGGGCATGAACCCGTTCGGCGTGGGAGCGTGGCGGGCGCCCACGGCCAACAGCGTCACCTTCGCGCGCGAATCGCACATCGACGCGCTGGCCCTCAAGGCCGGTGTGGACCCGCTGGAGTTCCGCCTCAACAACCTGACGCATCCGCGCATGCGGCGCGTGCTGGAGACGGGCGCGAAGCAGTTCGGCTGGAAGGCGGCGCGGGGGCCCAGCGGACGCGGCGTGGGCGTGGCCTGCGGCATCTACTCCAACGCCTGCAACGCGGCCTTCGCCGAAGTGGCGGTGAACCGCTCGACCGGCGCGGTGGAAGTGAAGCGCGTCACCATGGTGCTGGACATGGGGCTGGTGGTAAACCCCGACGGCATGCGGCAACAGGCGGAAGGCTGCGTGATGATGGGCATGAGCTCGGCGCTCACCGAGGAAGCGAAATTCCGCAACGGCGATGTGTTGACGCGCAATTTCGACGGCTATCCGCTGGCGCGGTTTTCGTGGCTGCCCAAGATCGAGATCGTGCTCGTGGTTAACCCGGAGATGGCCTCGCTGGGCGGCGGCGAGCCGCCCATGATCACCATGGGCGCGGTGCTGGCCAACGCCATTCACGACGCAGTGGGGGCGCGTGTGTTGCAGTTGCCCATGACGGCGGAGCGGGTGAAGGCGGCGCTGGCCAAGGGTTGACGGGGCGCGTCACTCGTACTTCAGCGCCACAGTGGGGTCAACGCGGGCGGCCCGGCGCGAGGGCGCCAGGGCGGCGACAGCGGCGGTGATCGCCAGTACCGAGACGGCTGCGAGCAGCGACCAAGGGTCATACGGCGCCACGCCGAAGAGCAGTCCTTTGGCGATTCGCGCGGCACAGAGCGAGCACGCCACGCCCGCCGCTGCGCCGATGCCCGTCCATAGGCCGGCGCTGGCTGCGACCAGTTTGACGACGTTGCCGGGGCGCGCACCGAGCGCCATGCGGACGCCGATCTCGCGGGTTCGCTGCGCCACCTGGAACGATAGGACGCCGTACAAACCCACAGCCGCGAGCAGCACGCCGATGGCGGCGAACAGCGCCACCAGGGCGGCCAGAAAGCGCGGCTGCTGGCGGAAGCGGCCAATGCGGTCCGGCATGGCTTCGATCGCGACGGGCAGCGCGGGGTCCACTTCCGCTACGGCGGCGCGAATCCAGCGGGACAGATCGGCGGGGGCCATGGAGGAGCGGAAGACCGCTACGGCGTCACGCGGCAGCACGGCGTTGTCCATGCGCAGGCGGTAGTATTCGGGGTGGGTTTCGGTGAGGCCGTTATTGCGCGTGTCGGCGGCCACGCCCACGATGGGGCACCAGTGTCCGTCGGCGCTGAGGTCGATGCGTTGGCCCACCGGGTTTTCGCCGCCGAACAGACGGCGCGCCAATGTGGCATTCAGGATGACGGGAGACTCGCCGGAGGCGCGTGCGCCCTCGTCGAACCCCTGCCCGGCGAAGATGGGAATGCCCAACGCGCGGAAGTAGCCGGGAGTCACCCAACGGAAGTAGGCTATGCCGCCATCGGCCGCAACGGGCGGATGTCCGGCGATCCGCAGGTTGGAGTACGGGCGGCCCATGGCGCCGCGCGGAGGGATGGAATCGCTGAAGGCGAACTGCCCGCCGCCGGGGATCGTTTGGAACCTGGCTTCCAGTTGGCGGAAGGCGGCGGCTTGCGCCTCGCGGGGCCGGTAGCGCTGCTGCCGCAGGGTGAACGATGCGGTCACCACGCGTTCGGTGCGGAAGCCGAGGGGCTCGCTGGCCAAATTGCGGAAGCTGCGCAGGAAGAGCGAAGCGCCGGTCAATAGGACGAGCGAAATGGCCACCTGTGCGGCCACCAGCAGGTTTCGAAAAAGGGTGCGCGTTGCGCCCGCGACGCGCGCGCCGGCGAGCGCCGCGGCGCGGGGGCGTTCCAGCGCGGGCGCCAGTCCGCAGAGCAGGGCGGTGGCTAGCGATGCAGCGAGGGCGAACCACATCACGCGCGCGTCCATGCCGGTGCGGCCGGCGCGCAGCAAGCCTTCCGGCGCCATAGCCAGCAGAGCGCGCATCAGCGCCCACGCCAGGGCGCATCCTGCCGCGCCGCCAGCGAGCGCCAGCATCAGGCTCTCGGTAAGCAGTTGGCGGACCAGCCGGCCGCGACCGGCGCCGATGGCCGCGCGCACGGCGAATTCCCGCCGCCGCGCCGCGGATCGCGCCAGCAGCAGGTTGGCCACGTTGGCGCACGCCAGAAGCAGCAGCGCCAGCACGGCGCCGAAGAGCATCCAGGAAGCCAGCTTCACATCGTGAATCTGGCGGTCGCGGAGGGAACGGACCACCAGGCGCACTTCCGAGCGGAGATCGGGGGGCACGTCCAGTTGTACGGTCCGCCGAAACACCGGCATCATGCGCAGGCGGGCCTCTTCGATGGAGACGCCCGGGCGCAGAAGGCCGAAGGTGCGGAGAAAGGCGCTCGAATTGGCGGCGCGCGGCCGGGTGGGATCGAGGCGCTCGGGCATAACGAGGTCGGCTTCGCCGAGCTGAGGCATCTCGTAGTCCTTCGGCAGGACACCGACCAGCTTCACGGTCTGTTCGTCCACGGTGAGGCTTTGGCCCAGCACGTCCGCGTCGCCGCCGTAGCGGTTCTGCCAGAGGGCGTAGGAGAGCAGGGCCACGGGAGGCGCGTGCGGCTGATCGTCCTCTGTCGTGAAGTCGCGGCCGGCCGCCGGCGTGAGTCCGAGGGTGCGGAGGAAATTGGCTTCCACGGATTGACAGGCGATGCGCAGCGGCGTGTCTCCGGCCATAACGTCGCACTGCACCTGCGGGCGCATGGAGGTCATGGCTTGGAACGCGGAGTGCTCCTGGCGCCAGTCGAGGTAGCTGGCGGTCACGTTGAACTCGTTGCTGTCCACGGGGCCGAAGTAGCCGACGGAGACGAGCCGAGGGCCGTTGGGATAGGGGAGCGGCCGGAAGAGCAGCGGGTCCACCACGCCGAAAATCGCCGACGCTGCGCCAATGCCGAGGGCGATGGTGGCCACGGCGGCGGTGGCGTGCGCGGGCGATCTGCGGAAACCGCGCAGCGCAAGGCGGGCGTCCTGAAAGAGATCTTCGAGCCAGCGGCGCACGTGGACCGCGCGGAGGTCTTCGAGCGTGCGCAGGCGGTTGCCGAACTGGCGGTGGGCGGCGAGGCGTGCGGCCTCAGGCGGGAGGCCGTGGGCGCGGTTCCACTCTTCGCGCATGGCGAGATGCTCGTCCAGTTCGTCGCGCCATTCGGACTCGCGGCGGCGCCGGCGGCGGAGCCACTCCAACGGCGATGTCATGCGAACCTCAGCAATCTGCGGACGCCCTTAGCCACCGCCGTCCAGTTCTCCTCGGCTTCCCCCAGTCGTTTCCTCCCGGCCGCGGTGAGAGAGTAGAAGCGCGCCTTGCGGCCGTTGTCCGTCATGCGCCATTCGCCCGCGACCAGGCGTTCTTTCTCCAGGCGGTGGAGCGCGGGGTAGAGCGAGCCTTCCTCGACTTCGAGCAGGCCGTCCGATACGGTTTGCACGTGCAGGGCGATGCCGAATCCGTGGTTGGCCGCGTGGTCGAGGGATTTGAGGATTAGCAATTCGAGCGTGCCTTGAAGGCGGTCCGGGTTTCGCATAGTCACCTAGTTGGCTAGGGTAGACTTCCAGGGAACGGAAGTCAAGGGGGGCTGGCGCAATGTTACACTTGCGGACTCAGAACTGGAAGTAAAGGAACGGCGTTCCTTGCCAGGTCACGATGCGGATGACGGCGAGCACGAAGGCGGCCAGCAGCAGGCAGCGCATGGCCAGTCCCCACTGGTGCGTCATTTCGAAGGTGTTCTTCCCGAAGTGAGCGAAGGCGAACGCCACCACCAGCAGCGCCAGAAGCGTGGGGAACGCCGTGACCGCGGCGGACGGGGCGATCCAGAACATTTTGCCGAGCAGGGCGCTGGCCATGCCGAAGCTGGTGGAACGGAAGAGCACCCAACCCACGATCACTAGCACGAAAGTAATGGCGCGGCGCAGGGGAGCGGCGATGCGCTGCCATTGGGCATCGAACGCGCGGTTGAGGCTCAGGAGACCGCCGTGGTAAGCGCCCCAGGCCACGAAAGTCCAGTTGGCGCCGTGCCACAAGCCGCCGATCAGCATGGTCAGCATGAGGTTGCGATAGACCATGGCAGTGGAACAGCGGCTGCCGCCCAGAGGAATGTAGAGGTAGTCGCGAAGGCAACTGGAGAGGGAGATATGCCAGCGGCGCCAGAAGTCTGCGATGCCATCGGCTTTGTAGGGAGTGTCGAAGTTCCGCGGGATGTGGAGACCGAACAAGTAACCGAGGCCGATGGCCATGTTACTGTAGCCGGAGAAATCGAAGTACAACTGATAAGTGTAGCCCAGCATGCATGCCCAGCTCGTGACGGTGCCCATCTGGGGGTAATGCAGGAGCGCCGGGTCGATTACGGCGGCGATGAAGTCGGCCAGCAGCACCTTCTGGCACAAGCCGATCACGAAGAAGGACCAGCCGATGTCGATGTACTTTCGGCGCGGGATGGAATCGATGTGGTCGAGATCGGATTCGATCTGGCGGAAGCGCACGATGGGTCCGGCCACTAACTGAGAGAAGAGCGACACGTAACTGGCGAACTCCCAGAAATCGCGCGTCGGTTTCACGACGCGGCGGTAACAATCGACCACGTACGAGATGGTATGGAACGTGTAGAACGAGATGCCAATGGGGAGGACGATATCTAGGTGGCGGATCGGAACGGGGTGGCCCAACAGGGCGGAGGCGCCGGCCAGGCTGCTGAGCGTGAAGTTGGCGTACTTGAAGAAGCCCAGCAGCAGCAGATCGACGGTGACGGGGACCACCAGAACGTACTTGCGTTGCCGCTCGGTCCAGCCATCGCGGAGTAAGAGAACCCCCGTCGAGTAACTCACGACGGTGGAGAACAGCATCAGGAAACAGAACTTCCAGTTCCACCCGGCATAGAAGACGTAGCCGGTGACAGCCAGCCAGACATAGCGCTGGCGCTTGGAGCGCAAGAACCAGAAGACCAGATAAGCAACCGGCAGAAAGAGGAAGAGGAAGACTTCGCTGTTGAATAACATGGATGTTCCGGGCTCCCTAGGGCAGCGTGTCGTCCTTGGCGGGGTCTCGGCCCTCAAGCAGGGAACGGAGCCAGGGCGCGGTGGCGGCGGCGGCGATGTCGCAGCCCAGCGAGTTCCAGTGGGCGTCGTCGGGGAAATAGATCATGCGTCCGGAGGCGAGTTCCCGGCGCGCGGCCTGGCGCATGGGCGGCAGGAGATTGCGCACGGGCACGCGGTTTTCCGCCAGGCGTGCGGTAAGAGCGGCCATGTAAGTGGCGCTGGCGTCGTCCTGCGGGCGGTTGAGGTAGAAGGGGTAGTAGACGGAGTAGGAATTCGGAACCATGACCACGGCCAGACGATACCCATGGCGGGCGAGTTCGTCGCGCAAACGGACCAGCGCATCCGCGGTTCCCGACAGGCCTGACGGGTTTTGCGCGAAGCCCTTATCCGCGCAGTAGACCAGTACGTGGCGGCCGTCAACCAACTGCTCTTCGGAATACTGGTCCTTGAAGGGGTTGGGCAGCAGGCGGTCATCCTCGATATGAACGTTGAGCAGCGTGCTAGCCCGGATTAGCGCGGTGGGGTGAGCGAATACTTGCAGCCCGAGGGTGATGGCGGGGGCGAGGATCGGCACCAGGGGGTTGTGGGAGTTTCTGAGCCCCTGCCGGAGGCTATGGCGCAGGGTGTCGCCGGAAGATGGCGGGCCGAATTGCAAGGGCTCGCGGTTCATGAACTCGAAGAGGATCCAGCCGCCGTTCATGCCGACTTCGCGCGCGGTTTCGATCATGGGCTCGGCGCGGACCGAGGCGTTGAACACGAAACCGGTGTTGTATACGACCGGGCCCAACCGTTGATTCAGGCGGGCGCTGAAGATCTCGTCGTCGCTCAGCGACACGCCGAGGCTGAAGGAATCGCCGACCAGGAGGGCCTTGATGGTGGCGGCGCTCATACCTGGCGGATTGCGATAACCGCGCTCGTCGATGGTGAAGCGCTCGCGGCGGAAATTCAAAAAATCGATGCGATTGGAGACCCTGGCGGCATCCGCGATGGCGGCGTTAGCGACGCAAGTGTGGGACCGGTTCGAAGGGACGAGCAGATAGGACTCGGCACAGGAGGAGCCGCTTTCTCCAAACCGATCGCATGGCAAGAAGGCCGCCGCCACGCGAAGCAGGACGAAGATGGAAAGCAGGCTGAAACAAGCCGGCCCCAACGGCAGGATCCGCGCATGTCGCAACAAACGAGCTCCTTTCGGCGGACAGGGAGGGGATGTGTGCAGGGCCATCCGGCTCCTGAATGACCTACACTTGCCGATAGTATCATGCGCGGATTCGGGCTGTAAACCGGTGGACTAATACCATGACGGCGAGGTACTGTTCCTTTGCCTCGGGCCGCTCGCTGATGCTCGCGGTTCAGCGGCTGGGTACACGGCCCGGACAACGCACCAAATCACGTGGCCGAAGACCTATGGCGCTCCGGGCCGCAGTTTCCAGATGGCGCTGGTATGAAGCCCGTTGAGCGCCCGGGCGGCGATAAGATCGTCCTCCACCTTGCGCCAGCGCGGGGGCAGGGAACTGGCCAGCTCGCCCATGAAGCCATAGGACCGCTGCGAGAGGCAATCGTAATCGGGCAGCCAGGATTTCATGCGGGCGATGGAAACGCCGGTTTCATCCTGCACGTGAATGTCGGTGATTTCGAAGAGTTCGCGGACGCTGAGCGGCGTCTTGATCATGCCCGTTCCCAGGAGCACGCGGTTGGTTTTGGAGACGCAATCCAGTCCCTGGCGTCCGGTCAGCTCGCGCGCGATGCGTCCCATGATGCGCCGCGGTGTGAAGCGGTAGAGCCACTCGGGAAACAGGCGCGGGGAGTATTGGGACATGCGCCGCAGCAGCTCGGGATCGGCGGCAAAATCGCCATTGGGATCCTGAAGATGCAGGAAGACGCCGCCATCGGCCTGCAGTTTTCGGACAGCAGTCAGGAACGGCTCCAGGTGCGGAATGTGGTGCAGGACGGAGCAGGTGACGATGACGTCGAAGCGCTTCTCTCCGGGAACGGAATCGAGGAGTCCCTCCTGGCTGGTTACGGCCACGTTCCACTTGCGCGAGCGTTCGGTGGCGCGGCGGAGCATGGAGGGGGATGTGTCGAGGAGATGAACGGAAGCGGCGGCGGCTCCCACGCGGGTTTTCAGAACGCAGTCGGTGGCCAGTCCGGTGCCACAACCGACGTCGAGGAGGCGGAGTCCAGAGGGCGGGGCGGGGGTGGCGGCGAGCCAATCGTCAACCAGGAGCGCGAACTGGGAGGGAAGACTCTGCCACATGTTGGCGTGATCGCGGTCGTAGACTTCGGACTCGAACTCATGATAGGTGACGTTGACGGCCTGATGGAATTCCGCGGGGGTGCACTTCCCTCCGTGACGCTCCAGTATCCGTCCTATGATCGCTTCGGGCTCCATCGTAATGCCGATTATACCGTGCCGCCAACCGGGACCCGCTTCGGAAGCCGGCACACGGACGGCGGCGCGTGTTTCAAGCGGGAGTGGCGGCCCGGGCGGCGTCGCGGCGCTCGAACTCGCGCTGCGCGGCGTTCCGCACGCCAACCGCCAGGCCACCCAAGGTTGGGAGGTAGAAGTAGTATGCGAAATTCAGGAAGGTGATCGCGGTTATGAAACCAGTCATCCCCAGCATGATACAGAAGATCAGGAGCGCCATGTCCTGGCAATCGGTTCTTTTGCGGGCGTCCCGCAGGGTTTTGCGGAAGAGTAGAAAGGTGGAAAGGACGCCGGCCGCAAAAAGGAGGAATCCCGGAATTCCGCACTCCGCCGAGGCCTGTGTGAAACTGTTGTGAGTTTCATGCCAATACCCATGGGTACCGACTACGACTTCGTGCCCGCCTTCATACATGGGAAACTGCGAGGGCCCGACGCCGAACAAAGGATGTTCGAGAGTGTACCGGATGCTGGTGGTGAGCACGTACTGGCGCGCCCTGGACGAATCGAGCGCCTCGGCCGATTCGGCACTGCCGGCCGAACCGGTCCAGATCTCCATCAGGCGCCTCGCGGAGCTTTCCGGAATAGTGGCCACCAGAGCCACTACGGCTATGGGCACGACCAGCACCAGCGCCATTTTCTGGCGTGCGGTCCCCGCCAACAGCCAGAAGATCACATCGGCCCCGAGGGCGAGGACGGCCCCGCGGGAGGAAGTGGCAATAATCAGGTACAATCCGGCCGCGATGCACCCCAGGGCCACGATTCGGGAGACGATCTTCCCCTGGAGCAGAACCCACACAAGAAACGGCAGCATCAGCAGAAGGTGGCCGGCATAATCGTTGGGATTGCCGATCGATCCGATCTGCACACTCAAGCGGTCGGCGAAGTCGCCCTTGAGAAAGCGGGCGCAGAGGACGTTGACGACCCCCGCGGCCGCCATCACGTTCATGAATTTCCTGACCTCGTTCCACTCGCAGAGGATAGACCCGACGATAAACAACATAATCAGGCTGGCTCTCCAATAGGTGAAGACCGAGGGGACGGCGGCCCCGGGCCAGCTAGCGAAGGGAACTATGGCCCACATCCAGCAGCCGAAGGCGGTCCAGTAGTAGGCCGGTCTGCCCCGGAAGCAATTTCGCAATCCGCCGCTGAAGAGCGCCGCCATCGCGGCTGGAAGACCGATCAGGTACGGCAGGTAGGTGCTGGTCCGGAGAATGTACCCCACGAGTTGGGGCAGGGCAGTGAACTGGACGAAGACGTAAGCTAACCCGAAGTAGAGGGCCATCCGGTTGAGCGGGTCGTTCCGGGTGGCGACCAGTTGCGGGCGGGGCACTACCTGGGTTTGGGCGGCTGGGAACCCGGTTCCCGTTCGGGCTGTTTGCGGAATCACGCGGTCCTCCACGGCCGCTGGTGGCGGAATGGATGGGTCGAGTGGAATCGGCGCAGAGTGGTTCCCCTTTCCTCTGCCCTGCGGGAGTCTTGTGCGGAGCTTGGCCGGGGCATCGGTTTCAATTCCTAATTGTAGACGAATCGCGGCGGGCGCCAGCAGTACCGGAGGTCCGCCGGTACCGGTGCTGCCGCGGCGCGGGGCGGATTCCGGCGGCCGCGGAGGAAGGGGTGGGGCGGCAGTCATGCGCCGCCTGTTAATATGAATTCGACATGAGTTTCCAATGGCTCACCTTGCGCATCACCGAGGAACAGGAACGCCGTCAGCGGGAGGCCGAGATACTGGCTCGCCTGCCGAGCGCGATAGAGGAATTGCAGGCTGAATTAAAGATTTGCATTGAGGAGTATCGGAAGGTTTTCGGACCGGAATCGGCCGAGATTTCAGGTTACCTGTCCCGCATCCGGGTGACCGTGCGGGAGAAGCGGGAAGGCAAGTGGGAGCCCTCCGCCAAGATTGAAATCCATGTGGATACTGCGGTGCCAGGTTTCCAGGTGGATTGCGCCGGCGGGCCGCTCACCATCGAAGTCGGCATGCTGCCGGGAGACAAGACTTTCTTCAAGGACAGTAAATCGGACCAGTACGTCACGCCAGAGGATCTGACACGCCGCATTCTGGACCGCAGTTTTTTCCCCAAATTGCCCGAGTAATACCGCCCGAGTAAACTGCCGGGGCGCGGCTACTTACCGTGCACGTACCGGTCCCACTGGGCGGGGAGATCGGCGGCGGCCGCGTCGCCCGGGTGGATGATGAGGCGGTAGCGGAAGCGCAGGCTCTTGCCCGGCTCCACTTCGGTGGGGGAAGCCTGCGCCTTGTCGCCCGTGAAAGTGGCGTTGCCGAACGGATTGGCGGCGAAGAGGCCGTAGGCCCGCGCGTGCCAGCGCACGGGATGGCGCGGATTGCGGGGATCGTCCAGAATGGCGATGCCCACTTTTTCATCGCCGATGGAGCCGGAGTAATCGCACCAGTTGGAGGGCTTGCCCCAGAGCGCGCTCTCGCCCTTCAGGCCATCGGCGTTGGTGATATGGCCGGTGCCGGTATCCTCCTGCAGTAAAGGTCGGAGGCGGATCCCGAAGAAGCCGTCTTTGCTGTCGCCGAAGACCAGCTTCCGGACGGCCGTGAGCGTGATATCGAAGTCCACGATGCGCAGCGAGTGATCCGCGTAGAAGGTCATCACGCGCGACTCGGTGAGGAGCACCGCACCGGCGAGGTCCTGCCAGTCGAAGGTGGCGGCGATGGAGCCCTTCTTCCTGCCGTTGGTCACCTTGGCGGCCCGCTTGAGTACGATCTTGCCGCGGTCGGGGCGGTTGTAGGGGGACTGGTCAAGTGGGGCTGTGTTCCAGAAGTCCAGCTTGTTAACGCTGTCGTGGGCGATCCACAAGCCTAGCTGGTGGGGGTGATCGGGTTTGATGACCTTGTCGGCGATCAGCTTGTCCTCTTCGGCCACCTTCTCCAGAGGCCACATGCGGGTTACGTAGGTTCCTGTGGCGGCGCGCAGAGGGAAGAGGTAAGGCTTCACGACATCTTCGCCGGCGACGAAGAAGTCGGTGAAGGGCTGGCCGTCGATCCGGACCGCGATCTTCCGGGGCCCGGCGGTGATCTTGACCTGGGCGGAAGCCGCCAAGGCGAGCAGGGCCACGGCCGGAAGGAGAGTGAGTGTGGGCTTCATGGCGCTTATTCTACCGCCCGCTAACACGGCTCGGCGGCGCTCGGCGCTCCCGCGGTTTCCCGTGCGCGATCAGGCCTTGCTCTGCTCTATCCTGAGAGGAGCGGCCGGTAGCCGCCACTAACATAGTTCATGCCAGATAACTCACCATTGCGAGTGGTCGCCATCGGCGGAGGGACCGGACTCTCGGCCCTGCTGGATGGGCTGAAACGGTACGCCAAGCCGGGCGGCGGATCGCAACCCGCGGTCGATATAACGGCGGTGGTAACCGTCACCGACGATGGTGGCAGTTCCGGCCGCCTGCGTCGCACCTTCGAAGTGCCGCCACCAGGGGACATCCGCAACTGCATGGTGGCCCTGAGCGAGGATTCGGACCTGCTGGCGCGGCTCTTCCAATACCGCTTTCCGGCCGGGGGCGGGCTCAAGGGGCACAGCTTCGGCAACCTGTTCGTGATGGCGCTCACGCAGATCATGGGGGATTTTCCGGACGCGGTGCGGGTTTCCTCCGAGGTGCTCAAGATCGCGGGGCGCATCTACCCGGCCACCACCTCCAATGTGGCGCTGGAGGCCACGCTGGCGGATGGATCTCGCGTCAAGGGCGAGACGCGCATCAGCCGCAGCCGGGTACGTATTCGCTCGGTGCGCCTGGTGCCGCGAAGGGCGAAGCCGCTCGATGCCACGCTCGACGCCATCGCTCAGGCGGACCTCATCACGCTGGGGCCGGGATCGTTGTTCACCAGCGTGATTCCCAACCTGCTGGTGCAGGGGATTCCCGCCGCGATCCGCAACTCGCCCGCCACAAAAGCGTACTTCGTGAATCTGATGTGGCAGCCGGGCGAGACCACCGAATTCCTCGCCTCCGACCACATCCGCGCGATTCACGCGCACGCCCGCGGCAAGTTCCTGGATTACGCGGTGGTGAACATACGCCCCATCGCGCCGGCCCTGCGCAAACGCTATGCGAGGCAGGCCGCGATGCCGGTGGAAAACGACCTGGACGCTATCGGTCGCATGGGCCTGCAAGTGATGACGGGCAACTTGGCGCAGCAGAGCGGCAGGGTCCGCCACGACCCCGAAGCCACGGCGGCGGCGGTGATGAGGCTGGCCCAGGAGGGACGGCGGCGACGCGGGAGGCGCTAGGCCGTGTGTCCGGCCCCGGAACAGCGAGGGTTACCGAGCGGCCCGTGGCGGAGAGATGCTACCCTGCGGTCATCGCGCGAGACGAGTATGACTGACTTTCCCGAGTTTATGAAGCATCCGGCCAACCGGATTCCGAAAACGCAACAAGCCACTCCCGGCGTGGAGGGCTACGTATTCGACGGCGCCGATGGCAGCCAGATGGCCTTCTGGACCTGCCCCGAGGCGGCGGCCTCGGCCGAACATATGCACGACTATGACGAGTACATGATCGTGGTGGAGGGCTGCTACACGGTAATCGTCGACGGGGCGCGGATTCCGCTCGAAGCCGGGCAGGAGTACCTCTTCCCACGCGGAGTCATGCACGGTGGCGAAGTGCGCGCCGGGACGCGGACCATCCACGCCTTCGGCGGCCACCGGGCGGACCGGGCGTAAGAACTAGCGACGGGGCTCGGGCGATGGCCTCCACCAGCGGGCCAGCTTCAGGAATGCCAGCGGGCGGCCGCTTCGCAAGCCGCGATACCACCCGGCCATTTGCAGCCGTGGTCTGCCAAGTGTCCAGTTCCCGATCAATAACGCGAGCGTGCCGATCAGCAGGAATAGCCAAAGACGGGCCAGAGTTCGCCGCCACACGGGCTCGGCGATGAACGTGACGTCGTGGAAGACCGAGAGCACTCCCAACGCGCTTCCGTCCCGGCTGAGCGGCACGGCGAACACGTGAATTCGCTTGCCACTTGAGCGTAGGTACGCTTCGCCGGAGTGGCCGGTCTGGAGAGCGGTATTGACGCCGGGCGGGGCGTCTGTGAGATCCAACACCAGGCCGGAGGTGCTGGCTAGTAGCCGTCCCGCCCGGTTGTAGATCGCCATTCCAGCGAAAGGCTCGCGGCCGCGATAGCCGTCTACCAGCGTTTGCAACTCCGCCCAGGAACCCTCATCGACGGAACTTTCGACAAAACTGCGCTGGCTCTCGGCAATGAGAGCCGCCTGATGTTGGATGTCGTCGCCGAGCAGAACGGCCTCCTCCCGGATCCGGTAGAAAGCGAACCCCGTAGAAACCGCCCCGGCGGCACAGAAAAATAGAATCGTCAAACGGTGATTGACATGCATCCGCTCCCTCCGAAATCGCGGACAGGGCTTGCGCCCGGAAGACAGCAATGATCTGTGCCGACACAGTGCATATCTGTGGCCATGTAAACAAGCGTGCGAATACTAGCAGTGAGGCTGGCTTGCCAGTGGGTAGGATTCGAGGAACCGTGCAAATTCTACTCTGCAAGCCGCGGCATTTGCGCGCGAACGCATGGCCCGGCGCGGGAGGCGCGGAAACCGGCGGACGGCTTACACTGAAGAGGATGAACAAGCCCGTTACCATCGTGATCCTGGCCGCCGGCCTGGGCACCCGTATGAAATCGCACAAAGCCAAGGTGTTGCACCGCGCGGGCGGGAAGACCCTGGTGGAGCACGTGGTGGCCACCGCGCTCCGCGTGGCCCCACCTGAACGCGTTTTCGTGGTGGTGGGACACCAGGCCGAAGAAGTCCGCCGCGCCATCGCCACGCCGGGCATCGGGTTCATCGAACAGAAGGAGCAGAAAGGCACGGGGCATGCGGTGATGGTGGGCCGCGCGGCGCTCGCCGGGCTGGATGGCTACCTCATGATCGTCTACGGCGACGGGCCGCTGCTACGCGCCGAAACGCTCGAAAACATGATCGCAGCGGCGGAGGCCAGCCAGGGCGCGGGCGTGCTGTTATCGGCGGAGATGGCGGACCCCACCGGCTACGGGCGCGTGATTCGGGCCGCGGACGGGCTGGTGTCGGCAATCGTCGAGCAGAAGTGCGCCACGCCCGAACAACTGGCGGTGCGCGAGGCCAACATGGGCATCTACTGCTACCGCGCGGACCTGTTCTGGAAACACGTGGACTCGATCCGCCCCGATAACCCGGCGCAGGAGTTCTACCTCACGGACATGGTGGAGATCTTCAACCGCGCGGGCCTTTGGGTGGAAGCCCTGCGCACGCCCGACCCCGGCGAGGTACTGGGCATCAACAACCGCATGGAGTTGGCCGAGGCAGACCGCCTGCTGCGCGCGCGCAAGCTTCGCGAGCTGATGCTGGACGGCGTCACCATAGAGAAGCCCGAAACGGTGAGCGTGGACACCGATGTGCGCATTGGCATGGATACTGTGGTGGGACCGTTCACACAGATCCTGGGCACGACCGTGATTGGCGAGGCGTGCCGCATTGGCGCCGGCGCCATCGTGACCGATTCCGAACTGGGCGACGAAGTGGAGGTGGGCCCGTACACCTTGATCAACCGGTCGCGGGTGGAGCGGGGCGCGCAGGTGGGGCCGTTCGCGCGGTTGCGCATGGACAACCACGTGGAAGCTGGCGCGCACGTGGGCAATTTCGTGGAGTTGAAGAAGACCCGGCTGGGAGCGGGCGCCAAGGCGAACCACCTGGCGTATCTGGGGGATTCGCAGATCGGGGCGCGCAGCAATATCGGCGCCGGCACCATCACGTGCAATTACGACGGCTACCTGAAGCACCCCACGGTGATCGGCGAAGGTGCGTTCGTGGGCAGCAATTCAACGCTTGTCGCGCCCATCGAAATCGGCGCAGGCGCTTACCTGGCCGCGGGTTCGACTATCACCGAGAATGTACCGCCGGACGCGCTGGCGCTGGGGCGCGCACACCAAGTGATCAAGCCGGAATGGGCCATGAAGAAGCGGGCGCGCCAGAAGCGAGGCTGAGGGTGCGGGGCGCGGTCAGGGCACCTGCGGGCCGGTGCGAAGGCCACGATGCCCTAAAGCGGCATGAGCCCGGCTATGCGGGCGCTCCGGCTTCCAGCCGGGCGGCTGGGCGTGGAGTTTCACTTCCCCATCAAGCGCGTACACCACATCGGCAAGCGTGCGGACGGTCATGTTAGCCTTCCCGCTCAGCAATTGCGTCACCCAGGCGCGGGACTTGTTCAGCCGCCTTGCCAAGTCGGCCTTGCTCACCTTCTGCTGGGCCATCAGCCTGGCAATCACTTCGGAGGCCTCTGCCACGAGGGCCTCGATAGACAGCAGTCTCCGGAACTCCGGATCTTCCATCAGAATCTCATGCTGCGTCTTCATCGCTTATCTTTTCCCACGATTGCCAGCTTGGTTCGGGCTTGATCCTCGCCATAAATCCGCCAAGCCCGCGCGATCTCTCCCTTGGGGGTCTTGTCCTTCTTCTTGATGAAGCCATGCGTGACCAGGATCAGGCCCCGCTCGCACTTCGCGTAGCCAAATGGCATGCGGATTTGGAAAGACTTGAACTCGTACAGTCCGTCTCCAAGATCGCCAAACTTTTCGGGGTTGTAGAACTTCCCCAGGTCCGCAGCCAACATGAAAAGCGCCATCAACTTGGCCTGCTCGATCCGGCTCAGCCCGTCAAAAAACTCGCCGGCGGGACAAGCGCCGCTCGTTTCCCTCGCGAACGCAATCGCGAACACCGCGCCCTGGTAGACGAGTTTCCGGGCCATCCATCAATCCCATGTTAAGCTATAACTTAACAGCGATGCAAGCCCTTCTAGCTAGCCGGAACGGCCCGCACCGCTCGAATTCAGGACGCAACACAGCCCTGGGGTTGGTGGTGTCGGCAACGCCGCATCTCGCGCGCCAGACGCGAGGCTGAGGTTTTGGCCTAGTCTCCGCCGGCTCCGGCCGCCATGGCAGGAGCGCCTTTTCTGCTTAGGAAGCACTCCCGGCAGAACACGGGACGGCCCTGCGTGGGTTTGAAGGGTACCGTGGTCTCCCGTCCGCACTGGGAGCAGGTTGTCATGGTTTCGGTTTTAGAGAACCCGCCGCCCGGCGCACCTTGCCGTTTGGTCTTGCAGTTTTTGCACCGCTTGGGTTCGTTCTTGAAATTTTTGTCGTGGAAGAAGTGCTGTTCTCCCGCTGTGAATACGAATTCATCGCCACAGTCAACACACTTTAGGACGCGATCCTGAAACTCGGCCATACCACCCCGCCCGTTATCGACTCGGATGAGGGCGGCGGGTCCGCTTGGCTCCGCCGCCCGGTGTTTACTCAATCTCCCGGCGATTCTTCTTCCGGTTCCGTTTGCGGGCCAGCGCCTGCTTGGCCCGGAGCTTCTCACCTGGCTTCAAGTAAAAGGAGTGTCTCTTGACCTCCTTGATGATGTCCTCTTGCTGGACCTTCCTCTTGAAGCGCCGTAGGGCGTTCTCTAACGTCTCGCCCTCCTGAAGCTTAACTTCTGCCAAACGAAATACACCTCCCAACTGAACCTAATATTTCAGTGCATCGGTAGTGGATTTCCGCCGGTTGTATCACCTGTAGCGATCCCGTCACAAATTTCCCGCACTTCGCACTGAAGGTACTGATATCATATGAGGTTGACGAATAAAGTCAAGCCCAAAGTTGCCGGCGCGGGCGGTATGATCCGGCCGACAATTCGAATTCACTTTCTTTTCAGGGACTTACGCTGAAATGCAAAACGTTCTCGCGATCCTGCTGGCGGGAGGCACCGGTGAGCGCCTATTCCCTCTTACAAAGGACATCGCCAAGCCGGCCGTTCCCTTTGGAGGGGCCTATCGCATTATCGACTTTACCCTGTCCAACTGCATCAACTCCGACATTCGTCGCATTCTCATCCTAGCACAGTACAAATCGCTCGAATTGAGCCGCCACGTGCGCGATGGCTGGAACATCCTCTCCCCCGAACTGGGCGAATACATCGAAGTTCTGCCGCCCATGCAACGCGTGCACAAAGACTGGTACCAGGGCACGGCGGACTCGGTCTTCCAGAACTTTCAAACCATCGAGGTGGAGAAACCCGAGTACACGCTGATCCTCTGTTGCGATCACATCTACAAGATGAACTACGGCGACATGATCGACTGGCACCGGCGGCACTCGGCCGACGTCACCATCGCGACCACGCTGGTTGCACCCGCGGAGGCACCCCATTTCGGCATCGCCGACCTCGACTGCGACTATCGCATCGTCGGATTCGAGGAGAAGCCGGCGCATGGCAGCCCCAAACCCTCGGCGTTCGACCCGGAGCGGGTCAGCGCGTCTATGGGGATTTACGTATTCAACACCGACGTGCTGCTGCGGGCGCTGCACGATGACGCAGAGGACCCGAATTCGGCCCACGATTTCGGCAAAAACCTACTGCCCCGCCTGGCCGGGAGCTCGCGCGTGGTGGCGTACGATTTCCGCGACATCAACGACAAGCAGGCGCGCTACTGGCGCGACGTGGGAACGCTGGACGCCTACTACGACGCCAACATGGACCTGGTGAGCGTGACTCCGGAGTTCAATCTCTACGACCAGCGCTGGCCAATCCGCACCTGCGTCACGCAACAGCCGCCCGCGAAATTCGTGTTCGCCCAGGAGGGCCGGCGCATGGGTCTGGCGGTGGATTCGATCGTCAGCGCGGGCTCGATCGTATCCGGCGGCCGCGTGTTGCATAGCGTGCTTTCCCCAGGCGTGCGGGTAAACAGTTACTGCGAAGTGGAGTATTCCATTCTGCTGCCGGGTGCGGAGATCGGCCGCTATAGCCGTGTGCGCCGCGCCATTATCAATACGGGGGCCAAGATTCCCGAAAGCAGCCTGATCGGCTTCGATTTGGACGCGGACCGCGCGCGGGGATATCACGTCACCGAGGGCGGCATCGTGGTGGTGGCGTAGCCAAGACAATACCAGCCGCTGATGAACGCAGATGAACGCTGATAAACTAGTTCTTCCTAATCCGCGTTTATCTGCGTTCATCAGCGGCTAGACCTGCTTTTTTTGGCAAGCTGCCGGCTTGCCCTCCGGGCCCCCGTTAGGCCCAACAAGTGTAGCGTGGGCATCAGCCCGCCAAACCGGGTTTCGTTTTGCGGAGCCCAACCAGGAGCCATATCTTGACGACGATTATCAAAGTTGTGGGACGAGAGATCCTCGATTCCCGCGGGAATCCGACCGTGGAAGCCGATGTCCATCTGGCCGATGGCAGTATCGGACGGGCCGCCGTGCCCTCCGGCGCCTCCACCGGCGAACACGAAGCCGTGGAACTGCGCGATGGCGATAAGAGCCGCTATCTGGGCAAGGGAACGCGAAAGGCCGCCGGGTTCGTGAACAGCGAAATCGGCCCGGCGCTGGTTGGCAAGGACTCGACCGAACAGGCCGCCATCGACGCCGCCATGATCGCGCTCGATGGCACCGACAACAAGGGACGCCTGGGCGCCAACGCCATCCTGGCCGTCTCCATGGCCACGGCGCGCGCCGCCTCGGCTTCCGAATGCACCCCGCTTTACCGCTATCTGGGTGGCGTGGGCGCCAGCGTGCTTCCCGTCCCCATGATGAACATCATCAACGGCGGGGCGCACGCCGACAATTCCGTGGACGTGCAGGAGTTCATGATCGCTCCCTTCGGCGCGCCCTGCTTCAGCGAAGCGCTGCGCATGGGCGTCGAAGTGTTCCATACGCTCAAGAAGGTGCTGCGCAAGAAGGGCTACTCCACGGCGGTGGGCGATGAAGGCGGGTTTGCGCCCAACCTGAAGTCCAACGAAGAGGCCATCGAATCGGTGCTGGAAGCCATTGCCCAGGCCGGCTACAAGCCCGGTGAGCAGGTGGGCGTGTGCCTGGACCCGGCGGCCAGCGAGTTCTTCGAGAATGGCAAGTACGTCTTCAAGAAGTCCGACAAGAGCCAGCGTACGCCCGAGCAGATGGTCGAGTTCTGGGCCACCTGGGTGAAGAAGTACCCGGCGATTGTTTCCATCGAGGACGGCATGTCGGAACAGGATTGGCCGGGCTGGAAACTGATGACCGACACCCTCGGCAAGAAGATCCAGCTTGTGGGCGACGATATTTACGTCACCAACCCCGCCATCTTCAAACGCGGCATCGAGCAGGGCATCGCCAATTCCATCCTCATCAAGGTGAACCAGATCGGAACGCTGACAGAGACCATGGAAGCCATGCGCATGGCATCGGTGGCCAACTACACTGCCGTCGTATCGCACCGCTCGGGCGAAACCGAAGACTCCTTCATCGCCGACCTGGTGGTGGCCACGGGCGCCGGCCAGATCAAGACCGGCTCGGCTAGCCGCACCGACCGCATCTGCAAGTACAACCAGTTGCTGCGCATCGAGGAAGAGCTGGGCGCCGCCGCCAAATTCCTGGGCAGAAAGGCGTTCCGCCAGTGATCAAGCTAGTATTACTTCGCCACGGCGAAAGCACGTGGAACAAGGAGAACCGCTTCACCGGCTGGACCGACGTGGACCTCTCCGAGAAGGGCGGCCGGGAAGCCAGGGAGGCCGGCCTGGTGCTGAAAGCCGAGGGCTACACGTTTGACGTGGCCTATACGTCGGTGCTGAAACGCGCCATCCGCACACTGTGGACGGCGCTCGACGTTCTGGACCTAATGTGGATACCGGTGCATCGCTCGTGGCGCCTGAACGAGCGCCACTACGGCGCTCTGCAAGGTCTGAATAAGGCGGAAACCGCCGCCAAATTCGGCGAGGACCAGGTGAAAATCTGGCGGCGCAGCTATGACATACCGCCTCCCGAACTGGCCGCTGACGACGAACGCTTCCCGGGCCGCGATCCCCGCTATTGCGGTCTCACCAAAGCCGAACTGCCGCTCACGGAGTGCCTCAAGGACACCGTGGCGCGCTTCCTGCCTTTGTGGCACGAAACCATTGCCCCGGCCATCCGCGCCGGGCAGAAGGTGATCATCGCGGCGCATGGCAACAGTCTGCGCGCGCTGGTGAAGTACCTGGACAACGTCCCCGAAAGCGAAATCGTGGAGCTCAACATCCCCACCGGAATGCCGCTGGTGTACGAACTCGACGATAATCTGAAGCCGCTGAAACACTACTATCTGGGCGACCCGGAGAAGGTGAAGGCCGCCATGGACGCGGTGGCGGCGCAGGGGAAGAAAAAGTAGCACTTGCTGGTGTGGGGTGGGGCGGCCGCCGCGGCGGGTGCCCTGCCCAGCACCTCATCGCACGTTCCCTCCTCCCGAATTCGAAGATCCCCGCCGGCAGCCGATAAGAGCTAATGAACCGCATAAACTGAGAACGCCGCAATGTTCGAATCGGCATGGACATAGCAACACGGCAGGACTATTCTTCCGAGATAGGGGCTTTGCAGGTGTCTCTCAAGGCCGCCCTACAGCTCCCCGAGGGGAGCATGAACGCCGAAAGCGCGTTGCGCGAGGCGTCCGTGGCCGACCCGGAGTTGTTCTTCCAGGCGGGCTACCGTCTGCTGGAATCGCTGGCCGGGTCGCCGGAGTGCGCCAAGGTGTGCAAACGGCTGCTGGGCTGCCCGGTGTTCCTCATCGAGCTTACCCGGAAGAACCGCTTTGGTCTCCAGAAGCTACTACAGATCTGCCGCAACTTGGCCGCCATGGATTCGAACCTGGACATCCGCCTGGCCAACCTGTTGCCGGGGCGGCGAGAAGACCCCTGTGGCCTTAGCGCCGAGGTGGTGGAGCGCATCCTGGAGGTTTTGAACGATATTTCCGTCGGGCCGCGGCTGATTCTGCCGCTTGGCCATCTGACGTCTCATTCGGACCCTGGTGTGGCGGAGAAGGCCACCGTCCTGATCGGCCGGCGGATCTGCAACTTCGGGTGGCTGCAGCGGCGGCTGGAGACGGCCGGGCCTGGGGTACGCGCGGGCCTGTTGCAGGGCCTGTGGGGCCGCAACACCGCGCAAGCCAGGATCACCATGCGGAAGTATTTGCAGGATACCAGCGAACGCGTCGTGGGGAACGCCGTATTCGGCCTGCACCTGCTGCACGAGGCCGACAGCGTGGAACTGCTAAAGCAGATGATGGCGGACCAGCGCCCGGCCTTCCGTGCCACGGCGGCGTACCTGGCCGGGCAGATCGCCACGCCGGAGGCCAAAGCGCTGCTGAGCCGCGCCACGAAGGACGATGCAGCCAGTGTCCGGCTGGCCGCCAAACAGTCGATGGTGCAGATCCGCCGCATCGCCCGCCTGGAAGAGGCGGGGCGCGTTGCCGAGCCGGCCGGCCCAGCCGAAGACTCCACCCGCAGGCCGCAGCGGACGGCACGCACCGTCGCAGCAGTACCCAAGAAGAAGACCCCCGAGCGCCGCCTGCGCATTCGTCTGGACGGCACCACTACCGCTACCCGCTGGGACTAGCTGCCCGCGCGTGCGGGGAGATGGCCACTTCCGAAGTTGTCTGGCACGGTGGTTTTGAGGCGTGCACTAAGACTTCACGCCACGGCGCCGATAAGGTTCTTGGAGTTGTCCAGACCGAAAGCCGTGCCGCCCCTACCCACATGGACGGAAGCCGAGCAAGACTACCCCGACGAAGTACGACTGTTGGTGGGAGCCATGACCGCGGCTATGGCGGCGCCCGAGAAGAGCGGACAAGCCAAAATCGCGTTCCAGGACACCGCGGCATGCGAGCCGGAACTCTTCTTCCAGGCGAGTTGCCAGTTTCTGGATTCCGTAGCCGAATCGCCGCAGCGCAACCGGGCGTACCTGAGCGTCCTCGGCTGTCCGGCGTTCCTGATCGAGCTCACGCGGAAGGAGCGCTACAGCCTCCCCAGGCTGACCGAGCTTTGCCGCCAGTTCGCCGCCGTCGACAAGCGCTTCGACATCCGTCTGGCCAACCTGTTGCCGGGACGCACGGAGGACCGCTACAATCTGGATCCCGAGGCGGTAGCGCGCATTCTGGAGGTCCTTAACGAGATTTCGGTGGGACCCAGGTTGATTCTGCTGCTCAGCCACCTGACCCACGACCCTCAGCCCAAGATCGCCGAGAAGGCCACGGTCCTCATGGGACGGCGCGTGTGCAATACCGGCTGGTCGCAAAGGCGCCTGGAGTCGGGGGTCCCGGAGATCCGCGCGGGCGTGGTGCAGGGGTTGTGGGGACGATACACCTCGGAGGCGCGGCTCACCATGCGGCGTTGCCTGAACGATTCGAGCGAGCGCGTGGTGGGCAACGCCGTGTTCGGCCTGCACCTGCTGAGGGAGCCGGACGTTCCGCAACTGGTGGAGGGGCTGATGGCGGACGAGCGCCCGCCATTCCGCGCCACGGCTGCCTGGGTGGCGGGGCAGATCGGCGAGCCGCAGTACTCCGCACTGCTCATGCGCGCCAAGGACGACAGTGAGCCCTCCGTCCGCCTGGCCGCCAAACAGGCCATGGTGAAGCTCCGGCAGGAGGCCAGACTGGCGGAGGAATCCCTGAAGACCGAGCCGGCCGAAGCGCAGGCAGCGGCGGCAACGCCAGTGTCTGCTTCGCCCCCGGAGCGCGCCGCCGCGCCACCCGCAGTGCCCCCCGGCGCCGCCGACGCTGAGCCCGAGCCCAAACCCCAACCCAAGCCGCGGCACGTCGACATCCGGTTGGATGGCTCGGTCTCCAGCACCCGCTGGGGGTAGAGGCGGCGCGCCCCCTACCTCTTAACGAACAGCGACGCTGCCATTCCGAAGCCCACCGCGATCACGATGCGGCGCACCGCCGTACGCCCCAGCTTGCGTGCCGCGCCGGCGCCAAGGTATCCGCCCAGAACCGCGGCCACCGCCATCACCACAACATACGGCCAGAGCACCATACGATTGCAGATGAAATACACTGCCGCAATGCCGTTGACGCTGCCCCCCAGCACCACCTTCAGGCTGTTCATCTCGTGGATATCGCCGAGCCCCATGATGCTCAGCGCCGCCAGCATCAGAATGCCGATGCCCGCGCCGAAGTAGCCGCCATACAGCCCTACCGCGAGCTGGAACAGCATCCCCCCGGCGAACCACGCAGCCGTATGATGCCGGGCCGCGCCACCCGTGCCAAGGGCCCGCTGCACCGGCTCCTGAATCATGAACAGAAGTGTGGCGAAGAGGATCAGAAACGGCACCAGCCGGTCGAAGATGCCCGGCGGCGTCAGCCGTAGCAGCCACGCGCCCGCCAGGCCGCCCACCAGGCTGGGCGCCACGAGCAGCCACATGCGCGGTGCCACCCGCCCGGCCTCGCGCCGGTAGCCCCAGGCGCTGCCCACCGTCCCCGGCCAGATGGCCACCGTGCTGGTGGCATTGGCGGCCACCGAATTCAGCCCCAGCCAGATCAGCGCCGGAAACGATAGCAGGGTTCCACCCCCGGCCACGGAGTTGATGGCACCGGCCAGGAAGGCCGCACCAAAAGCGACCGCGGCTTGTGTAGGAGTAAAGGCGGGTGTCAAATTGCCAGCATAGCGTACCGCGCGCGGACCCGGCCCGCGGACCGCAAATTGCTCCAGGAATCCTCCCGGGAGCCGGAGCAGCGCCTGGCGGATTGCAACGGCAGCCGGAGGGGGGACTCCGGCGGGTGTGGCTGGGCGGAAACAGGTGCTGCTTCCTGGCAACGTAACACGAAGGGTCTGCGGATGCGTATCATGGAGTTTATGTCCATTCGGTTTTTCCATGGGGGGATCCTCCTGGCGGCGGTGTGCTGTGCCGGGGCTTGGGCCCAAGAGTACACCATTTCGACTGTAGCGGGAACCGGCGCCTCGCCGGGGTTCGCGGACGGCAATGCGCTGGTCACGGCGCAGTTCGACGAGCCCGCTTCGATTGCGCTCGATTCCAAAGGCAACCTCTACATCGCCGACTCCGTGAACCATCGCATCCGCCTGTTCACCGGCGGTAATGTCACCACTGTAGCCGGCACCGGCAGCCCTGGGTTCTCCGGCGACGGCTCTTCCGCCACTAGCGCCACCTTAAACTTCCCCGAAGGCATTGCGCTCGATCAAGCCGGCAACCTCTACATCGCCGACACCGGCAACCACGCCATCCGCAAGGTGGACACCAGCGGGAACATTTCGACCATAGTCGGCCAGGGAGGCCAGATCGGCGCCGTCGGCGACAACGGGCCTGCCACCACCGCCATGTTGAACCACCCGGCCGCAGTGGCAGTGGATTCGAGCGGCAATATATACATTGCCGACACGGACAATAGCGAGATACGCAAGGTGGTTGGCGCCAACATTTTCTGCGTGCTGGGCTGCGGCATCACGGGTGGCTCTCTCGATCATCCCAGGGCGCTGGCGGTGGACTCCGCCGGCGCAATTTACATCGCCGACAGCCAGCAGCACAGCATCGTCAAGTATTCCGGGGTGGCAAGCACGGTTATCGCCGGCACCGGATTTATCGGCTTCGGAGGCGATGGCGGCCCGGCCGTCAACGCCCAGTTGAACACTCCCGAGGGTCTGGTGATGGATGCGGCCGGGACCATCTATATTTCCGATTCCTTCAATAGCCGCGTGCGCAAGATCCTCAAGGATGGCACCATTCAGACCATCGCCGGCAACGGGACCCTGAATTACCTGGGAGACGGCGGGCTGGCCACCTCCGCATCGCTGTATTTTCCGCGCGGCCTGGCAGTGGATGGCCAGGGAAACGTGTACGTGTCGGACACCGCCAACGGCTGCATCCGCCTGCTGACGCCCGCGTATCCAGCGATTGCCTCGGGCGGCGTCGCCAACTCCGCCAGCGGCGGCACCAATCTGACGCCGGGCTCGCTGGCCAGTATCTACGGCAGCTATTTCGCCGCTTCGGCCGTCAAGGCCTCCGCGCCGCTGCCCACCACGCTGGGCGGCGTCTCCGTCACCGTGAACGGCATTGCGGCGCACATCAGCTACGTCAGCCCGACACAGGTGAACTTCCAGGTTCCGTGGGCCACGCAGACCGGCTCCGCCAGCGTCATCGTCTCCCAAACAGGCGCGGCCGGCAACACCATCGCGGTTCCCGTGGTGGCGGCGGCTCCCGGCCTCTTCGTTACCGCAGCCGGGGCAGCAGTGGCGCAGAATTACCCGAGCTACAGCCTGAACACCGCCGCGAACCCGATCCCGGCTGGCGGAACCATCGTGGCGTATCTGACGGGCATCGGCGCCGTGCTCCCTTCCGGCATGATCGCCGACGGAGCTGCCACGCCCTTCAGTCCTCTGTTCAACTCCGCGCTGGGATGCTCCGCCACCATCGGCGGAGTCACGGCACAGGTGGGCTTCGCGGGGCTGACACCCGGATACGCCGGTCTGGCGCAGGCCAACATCACGGTCCCGTTGGGAGTCAAGAGCGGCAGCAATCCGCTGGTGCTTACCTGCGGCGGGCAGGCGAGCAACTCGGCAACCATTAGCGTGAAGTAGGTGACGTGGCGCGGCCCATCGCGCGCCGCGCCGCCCATTGCGCCGCGCGACTTCGCCGCCCCACTATAATGGGAAGACACCATGTCTTCCTCCGCTCTGCAATTGGCCTCTCCCGAAGCCATCGCCCGTTTCGAACCCGTCATCGGCCTGGAAGTGCACGTGCAACTCGCCACGGCCACCAAGATCTTCTGTGGCTGTCCCACCGGTTTCGGCGCGCCGCCTAACACCAACGTCTGCCCCGTGTGCCTGGGGCTTCCCGGCGCGCTGCCGGTGCTCAACCGCACCGCCGTCGAACTGGCCATCAAGGGTGCGCTGGCGCTTAACTGCCAGGTGCGGCCGCAATCGCGGTTCGCCCGCAAGAACTACTTCTACCCGGACCTTCCCAAGGGCTACCAGATCTCGCAATATGACGAGCCCATGGCCGAGCACGGCTTCGTGGACATCGTGGTGAATGGCGCCGCCCGGCGCATCGGCGTCACCCGCGTGCACATGGAGGATGACGCCGGCAAAAGCATCCACGACGGCTTCAAGGACTCCGACCGCTGCTCCTACGTTGACCTCAACCGCAGCGGCACGCCGCTCATCGAGATCGTCACCGAACCCGACATGCGCACCTCCGACGAAGCCTACGCCTACCTGACGGAGTTGAAGCAGACCCTGCAATTCGTCGAGATCTCCACCTGCGATATGGAAAAGGGCCACCTGCGCTGCGACGCCAACGTAAGCGTGCGCCCGCGCGGGGCGGAGAAGTTCGGCACCAAGGTCGAGGTCAAGAACCTGAACTCGTTCCGTTTCCTGAAACAGGCGCTGGAGTACGAGATCGCCCGCCAGGTCGCCGTGATCGAATCGGGCGGCCGCGTTATGCAGGAAACCCGGCTGTTCAACTCGGACCTGGGCGAGACCTTCTCCATGCGCAGCAAGGAGAATGCCCACGACTACCGCTATTTCCCCGAGCCCGACCTCACCCCGCTGCTGATTGGCGATGCGTGGCTGGGCGAGTTGCGCGTCTCCATGCCGGAGTTGCCCGCGCACAAGCGGGCCCGCTTCGTGGCCGAGTTCGGCTTGCGCGATTACGATGCCGAAGTGCTGACGCAGACGCGCGCCGCGGCCGAGTATTTTGAGACCGCCGCCGCCGTGTCGGGCGACCCCAAGTCGGCCGCCAACTGGGTGATGGGCGACCTCATGGGCCTGCTCAAAGCCGAGGGCAAGGACATTGCCGACTCGCCCGTGAGCGCGCGGGATCTGGGCGAGCTGTTGAAGCTGGTTGCCCAGGGCGAGCTATCCCGCAAGCTGGCCAAGGAAGTGTTCCCCAGAATGTTCGCGACCGGCGCCACCGCCGCCGCCATCGTGGAGAAGGAAGGGCTCAAACAGATTAGCGACACCGGCGCGGTCGAGAAGATTGTGGACGACGTGATCGCCGCCAATCCCAAACAGGTGGAGCAGTACCGCGGCGGCAAGACCACCGTGATGAACTTCCTGGTGGGCCAGGTGATGAAGGCCACCCGCGGCCAGGCCGGCGTGGCGGCGGTAACGGAACTGCTGAAGAACAAACTGGGGTGACGACATGTTGAAGGTTGGCGAACAGGCTCCCGATGTCGCGCTGCGCACCGACGCGGGCGAGGAATTCCGCCTGTCGGCTTTGAAAGGCCGGCGCGTGGTGCTGTACTTCTATCCGCGGGCCGACACGCCCGGCTGCACCACCGAGGCCTGCGAGTTCCGCGATTCCATGAAGCGCTTCGCCGCCAAGCGGGCCGCCGTGGTGGGTGTGTCGCCCGACAAACCGGCCGCGCAGGCGAGGTTCAAACAGAAGTATGACCTGCCCTTCACCCTGCTGGCCGATGAAGACAAGGCCGCCGCGCAGGCCTTCGGCGTGTGGAAAGAGAAGAACATGTACGGCCGCATGACGATGGGCATCGAGCGGACGACGTTCGTAATCGGTGCGGATGGCAAGATCGAGAAGGTCTATGCCAAGGTGAAGGCCAAGGGGCACGCGGCGGCGGTGCTGGGGGAGTTGTAGGGGCATCGGCCCCGCTCACGCCCCCGCCGGAATCTCCACCTTCTTACCGAGAAACTTCGGCGCGCGGCCGAAGACGAAAATGTCGAGCAGCATGTTCGCGCGCGCTACCGCTTCCCGGCACCTGGTCGCGAAGCTGTCATAGGTATCCACATCGGCCGCGTTGAAGCCGATGGCGTCCACGCCGCGATGCCTCGCGATGTAGATCGCGCGCTGGTTATGGAACTCCTGCGAGATCACCGTGACCGAGTTCTGGCCGAACACCTCGCGCACGCGCACGATGGAATCCAGCGTGCGGAATCCGGCATAGTCGCAGTAGATCCGCTCGGCTGGCACGCCCGCGCCGATCAGGCTGTCCTTCATGTCCTGCGGCTCGTCGTACCCGCGCACGTGATTGTCGCCGCTCACCACCAGGTACCGCACCTTGCCGGCGTGATACAGTCGCGCGGCGGCCTGAATGCGGTGGTCGAAGAACGGATTGCGCCATCCTCCCGACAGCGTGCGCGCACAGCCCAGCACCAGCCCCACGTGCCGCGCCGGTGTCAGCGCCGGGTCGGAATAGGTCCTGCCGCTGGCCGCTCGCGTCACCAGTAGCGATGCGGCTCCAACCCACAGCAGCCCAACAGCCACCAGCACCGCAGCCAACCTGGTCACCACGCGGGCGGGGACGTTCGGGGGCGCTGCGGGCGGCGTAAGGTCCATGAGAACAGTCTACGAAATCGCGGCGTAATGACGGCGGATCTCGGACGCGTAGCGCCGCCCCAGGGTCTCCGCGTTGGCCGATATCCACTCGCTGAAACGGATGCGCCCCGCCGGAGGCCGCTCCGAGACCAGCAGGCTAGCCATTAGCCCGTCGAGCTCGTCGCGCGTCAGCATGACGTCGCCCAGCGCCAGCCCCATCGCGCGCGCCCCCAAGAGCGCCAGCCACGGCGGAGCGGTCACAACGCGCGCGCGGCTGCCGACGGTCTTCGCGATCAGCCGCACCAACTCCCAGAAGCCGAACGTCTCTGGGCCCACCGCATCGATGGTCAGGTCGTCAGCCGCATGGCCGGCCTCCACTGCGATTCGCGCGACATCCTCCGCCGCCACCGGTTGAATGCGGTACTTCCCGTCTCCAGGCACCACGAATACCGGCAGCCGCCGAAGCAGAAACGCAATGTTATTGATCAGGATGTCTTCGGTCCCGAAGATCACGGTGGGCCGCACGATCGCGTGGCTCATCTTCGACCGCCGGATCTCCTCCTCCAGCAGCGCCTTGCCGCGGAAATAGGGAAGGCGCGAGTTGGCGTCGGGATTGGTGATGCCGATGTGGACGATGCGTTCGACGCCCGCCATCTCGGCCGCCCGAACGAGCGCCAGGGTATTCCTGATGGCGCGCTCGTGCGTGGTGTCCCGCCGGTCGAAGCGCACCCAGTAGGTGTTGTAGAGCACGCGCGCCCCAGCCATTGAGGCGGCCATGGCCTCCGGCGCGTCGAAGCGGTAAGGGAACGCCTTCACCGCCGCCCCGAATTCGCTGGCGCGGCCGGGGCTCCCGGTGAGCGTGGTCACCGCTTCTCCCAGTTCCAGCAGCCGCCGCGTGATGTACTTGCCCGTGTACCCAAAGGCGCCCGTGACCACGTTCATGGCCGCTCCCTTTTTCCCTTCCCGCGTTTTGCGCACCCCGGCAGCAACGACTTCAGGCCGCCGGCGCGCAGCCGCTCCAATTGAAGCAGCGCCGCCACGATGCCGTCCAGCGTGTGAAAGAAGCGCTCCATGGCTTCCAGGCGCTTCTCGTAGAAATCGGCCAGTTCGCTATCGGGGCGGTGCCGGGGGCGGGACCGAACGCGTCCTAGAGTCTGGCTGACGCCGCTGAGCGCCGCGTCGAACTCCGGCTTCTGCCTGCGTTCCAGTACGGTTTTCGCGATCTTCCAGAAATCCGTGTCGGCCTCGTAGTAGTCCTTGCGGTCGCCCGCCCGCAAGCGGCGGTGCACCATGCCCAACTGTTCGAGCGCCCGGATGTTGGTGCTGATGGCGCCTTTGGTTACGCCCACCATCGGGACCAGTTCGTCGAGCGAGACCGGCCGCGGCGAAAGATACAGCGCCGCATAGAGCCCGCCCATGGCGCGCGGGTACCCCCAGAAGTCGCTGATGCGGCTCAGATTTCCGATCATGGAATCGCGGGCTTCGTTAAGATCATTCATCGTTTAGTACATTCTAAACGTTCCAACCATTCTGATGCAAGCCTGAGCCGCGGAGCGGTGGCCTGGGCGCCGCGCCGCAAGCCGGACGGGGGCGACCGGTTGGACGAGGGAGCAACTTGAAACTCACGTTATCGAACCGGGTCAGTCCGTCCGTGCTTGCGCGAGAAGGATAGCCGCCGGGCTGTACAGCGCCGGATTCGTTTAGAAAAAACGGGACTTAGGGCTTTTGGAGCCGCCAGGCTCGCAGGGTCTCGCGGGAATCTCCGTACGATTCCCGCCGTAGACCGCCCAAACAGGGGTATAATGGACTCATCTTGGCGGGCCGGAAGCCAGCTTTCGTGTAACGGGGTGTGATGAAACCGATTATTGAGCGCATTGTGTGCGCTACCGAAAGGCCCCTGCTGGCGGTGGGTCTTCGCGAACTTCTACGCCGTGCCGGATTGGAATTGGAACCCTGGATGGTAGCGCCTCGCGCTCTCTCGGGTGTAGTCCGGGCCGACCAAACTTGGCTTGTCGTCCTGGACGGCGATGGTCCCATATACTGGGAAGATCTGGATCGGGCGCGGATGCGCGCCCCGCAATCGCGCTTCGTGATCTGCGGCGGCGCTGTCACCCCTGAGATGGTGCTGGCCGCCGTGGAACACGGTCTGGATGGCGTCATATCCACCCGCCTTCCCGAGATGGAAGCCACCGAAGCCCTGGTGCGGGTCTGCCGCGGGGAACGCCAGTTCCGGTACCAGAACGATATCGAATGGCGGAGCCCGGAAACGGCGTCTCTCTCCCAGCGCGAAAGGCTGGTTCTTGCCATGGTGGCCGAAGGACTCCGCAACCGCCAGATCGCCATGGCCATCGGCACCTCCGAGGACAGCGTAAAAGTCCACATCCACCGCCTACTACGCAAGACCGGCACAAGCCGCCGCCAGGAACTGGTTCCCCTGGCCGGTCAGCTCCTCGCGCGGGCCGACGGGGAGGACACGCCCTCGGCCTTCGACCATGTCTGGATGTTCGGCGCGAATCAAGCCTGATCGCCGCCGCGCCGCCTCATAGACTCCGAACCATCCCTTCCGAGCGCACGCTCCAACCCTTCTTCGGAAAGCCGGGCGCCGGTTCCTCCGGCGAGCCCTGCCACCCCGCGGTCATCATGGCCACTGCCGCGAGCAGTGCCCCGTTGCCGGGCAGATAAACCGGCAGGTTGGCGCGCTGCCAGTTGTGTCCGTTGGCGCGCCACGTGTTCTTCGGCGATTCCAGGAAGAGGGCGTCCACCGCCAACTCCGGCTCGCCAAGCCGCGCGGCCGTCATGGCCACGGCGGGGAAGTCCCACCCCCAGGTGTCCTCCCAGCGCCACCCGTCCAGCACTTTGCGCAACGTGCGCCGCATGGCCTCGCGGTCGATTCCCTCGCCCGCCAGCATGCCGTAGGCGTACAGCATGGACGGGTGATCGCGGTTGCGCCCGGTGAACGTCTGCGGGCAGTTCTCGTGCGCCAGATACACGCCGTCCTTTATGGTGGGGATGGATAGCCGCGCGCGCACGTCGTCCCACTTGGGCTCCCGCTTCAGCCCCAACCGCTCGCGCCAGGTCTGCGCAATGCCCAGCGCCTGCTTCCAGTACGCCAGTTCGAACGTCGGGTTCCAGGTCTCGCGCGCCGGGTGGTTCTCCTGCGCCGGGATCACCGGCGGCCCCAACACGTAGCGCCCATTGCGCTCCACGGCGAAGCTGGCCATGAACTCGGCCGTCCGCATGACCACATCCCGGTACCGCTCCAGCGTGGTTCGCTCGGGCCGGGCCGCGTGGCATGCCTCAGCGTACATGATGGGATGCGGCTGCTGCCAGATCAACAGCTCGCCCACGTTGGAGGGGCTGTCGTGCCCGTCCGGCGAAGTCATCTTGGGCCAGCGCACCCCGGCGTAGCCTTGCCTCGCGGCCTTTTCGCGCGCCATCGGCAGCATGCGCGAGTACCACCCCAGGCTGCGCTCCAGCAGCGCCGCGCGGCCCCACATGGGGAAGTGCGCCGCGTGCCACCAGTGCATCTCCAGGTGGAACTTGCCGAACCAACTGTTGCAGGTGAGGCCGGTCTCCTGGGGCGGCAGCGAGCCGGCGCACTGGATGGCGGTCAGATACTGCGACAGCACGATGCGCCGTTCCAGTTCGGGCGCCCGGCGGTCGGCGCTGCCGGAGAGGTCGATTGAGCCGCCGGTCGCCCAGAAACCCTTCCAGTGCGCCTCCGAGGCCGCGAAAACCGAATCCGGCACTGGGGGCGGGCCGGCGGCGGGCCGCGCCGAGAAATGGCACGTGAACGCCAGCGGCGCGGCGACGCCGGAGGGGCCGGTGTCGAGCGTCACGCGATGCTTACCATCGAAGGCGGCGCTGCCAGGCCGTGTCCATCCCACGCCGACTCCGTAACCGTCGCCGTTCAGTTTGCGGTCCAGGCGCAGGAACCCGTCGCCGCGTTCCGCCACGGTGGTCTTGTGCCGTTCCGTCGCGCTCCAGTCCGACGCGTTCATGCCGGTCGAACCGTACGGAAACTCGATCTCTACAACCAGCCGCCCATCGGCCAGCAGCGGCGATTCCACCCGCACCGTCAGCGCGTCCAACTCCGGATGGCAGCAGGTATGCACCGTGACCGGCTGGCCACGCAGGCGAAAGCGACTATGGAGCAGGCCGCTCCACAGGTCCAGCTTCTGTTCGATGGGGGCAAACTCCGCCTGCGTTGGCCGCTTTCCGTCCAGCGCCAACCCGATGCGCGCCAGGTTCAACCGGTGAGGGTTCTCGCGCAGCCAGGCGTACAGCTTCTCCTGCCCCCGCGGATTCGTTTTGTAGCCCACCTGGCGGCCATAGGTGTCGAACATTTCCAGGCGCAGTTGTTCCGGGCTGAGGCCGTCCGGGATGGGATGCGAATGCCAGCCCCATTGCGACAGGGTACAGGGCGGCGTGGTCTTCTGGTACAGATCCGAGAAGGTTTGCAGGCCCGTGAAATCCGCGGTGAAGGCGAACTCGCCGTTTCCCACCGAGAGCGGTGCGTTGAAATCGGGCGCGGTCATGTGGGGCGAATTGCGCGCGGCGATGGCGGCGCGGTCGAGCGCGGGACCGGCGGCGCCCGGCGAGAAGCGGGCCGAAGCGGCTGCGGACGTTGCAAGGATAAGTTCACGGCGAGTCAATCGGATCACGGCAAAAACACGATAGCACGCTACGTGGCGCGGCTATGCGGCGAATCTTAGCCGCGCCACGCTATTGCACGTGCTTCACCACGGACTGCGGCGCCGGGCCGGATTGGCCGCCGGTCAGCCAGTCCAGCCGCGCCATCACTTCCTCTCGCCGGGCCTGGCCCAGTATGCGAGCCACAATGTGGCCCTCGGAATCGAGGAAGGCGGTGGCTGGAACCGCGTCACCCAGACCGAGGCGGTCCAGATCGTCTGCCGTGGCACCCCGCCAGACGGGGAAATCAGCCTGGTACTTGGCCACGAATGCTGGAATGCGCGAACTGGTTTTCGCGTCGTCGAGAGACACGGCCACGAACTGCACGCCGCGCACGGCGTACTCCCGTTCCAGGCTCACCAGCATGGGCATCTCCGCGTTGCACGGGCCGCACCAGGTGGCCCAGAAGTTGAGCACCACCGGCTTGCCGCGAAGGTCGCGCAGGTGGACCCGCTTGCCGCTCGAGTCCTGCAACGTGAGTTCGGCCCTGGGTCCGGTGGCTGCCGCCAGCGCCACCCCGAAGGCCGCCAGAGCGAACGGCAGCCTCACTCCGCGTGGCCCTTTCCGGGCAGGCGGTAAGTGTAACTCAGCAGCCAGACATAGTCGGCGAAGGCTGCGTCGCCGTGGGTGCCGAGCATCTTGTCCGGAACGCTGCGGGTGCGATCACGGTAAACCGCCTTTCCCACGCTGGCCTGGATCATGTTGCGGCCGTGCCCGTAGATAACCCCGGGCTCGGCCGAAATCGCGAAGCCCGGCCTCCGGAAGCCGAGATCGTTGCCGATCAGGTTGCTGGCCGGAACGCCCTCCATCCGCGGGCCGAAGGTCACCGTGAGGCCGTGGATCGCTGGGATTGCGTGCGACACTCCGGCCTGTAGCAAATACTCGTCTTGAATCGCGTTGTGGGCTGTCAGCGGCTGGCTGGCCGCGCTGGCGCTGCGCAACACATGGTTCGTGCCACCCTGCGTGGCCAGGTAATTACCCGTGGTGTAGGCCATGAAACCGTGACCCATGTCGCGGAAGGCCTGCCACTCGAAGACCATGCCCCAACCGCCGCTGCCCGGCTGAATGGAGTAATCGTCCGTGACCACGGTTGGCGTGGTTGCCGTGGCGGAGGTAAGCACGTTGTTCTGCACGTTGTCCTTACCCGTAGGCGCCTGCAGTCCAAAGCCAAGGCTGATATTGCCATGCCTGGCGTGCCGCGGATTCCACAGCCAGCCCTGCGCCACCAGCGAGGTGTCGCCCAGGCCCGCCGCGGTGGTGGTGTAGTACGAGTTGTTGGAGCGCCGGCTGGCCAACAGCAGCGGCACCGAAAGGGTGGCGCTGAACCGCGGCGTGATCTGGTAACTCAGGTCGACGTCCTGCAGATTGATCTTGTTCATCACCTCCGTGCCCTGCTGCACGCGGTAGGTCTGCTCCACATCGCCGACAAAATGCTTGTAGGAGAACTGATGGCGGTAACCGATGGTGAGGTCCCAGTCGCCCGGCTGAAGATAGCCGCCCTGACTTTCCGGCGACATATCCACGGAACTGGAGCGCGCGACGATACAGCCCTGCGCATGGACGGAAACGCTTGAGAGGACCGCCAGCAGGGCGGGCAGTGCTAACACAGACAGACTCTTACACGGACTTTGCATTCGAAACATCCCTCCAGGAATTGCATCGATTATGCGGGCCGTGGCGGGGAGAAGCAATAGTCGAATTGCACTAACTGGCACCATGACCGCGGGGTAGTGTCCTTTGCCGCGGGCGCAATCGCCGGGACAAACCGGTGCGCAGTCGGGGATGAAAGAGCCCCACAGGAAAGGACTAGCGAACCATCTTGACCTCAAGTCTTGCGCTGGGTGCCGCGAGGTGCCTGGTGAAATGTAGACAGGGGCATCGACGGGCGAGGATTCGAGCTTCGAAGAACGCACGTCGGGAAACGACGCGCACGAGAACCGGGAGACCTTGCCAGTATCCGAAAGCCTACCCGGCTGACGGATCGGTCCGGGAAACCAAAAGCGCAATCCGGGTTTGCGCGCCGGCGAGGAGTCGAACACGGGCATACTATTTGCGAGACTGCCGAACAGAGCTGACGGAGACGCCCGCGGCGGAGGTGGTGGAGGGAAGGCCCGTGACCAGGGAGGACATCGTGGAATCTAACACTCGCCTGACCCAGAGCGGGGAAAGGGGTCCCAGGGATTGCATGGTGTGCGGGAAAGAGCACGGAAGAACAAGCAGGAGGGGTTCACCGCTTTGCTCCATCATGTGACGCTGGAACTACTGCGGGTGCACCGCGGCGCTGGAAGATAAAATCGTCCGGCAGGCCTTAGTTACGGTCCTCAACGAAATATACGAAGAGGAGTTTCGGGGGTTCTCCTACTGGTTTCGACCGGGTCGCAGGAAACCCAGGGCGCTGGACGCGGCTTATGTGGTGATCGAGCGGAAGCGGGTACGCCCCAGGGTGCGGTGGTATCGCCGATGCTCAGTAACGTGTATCTGCACTATGCGCTTGATCGGTGGACGGATTGGTGGAGGCAAGCGGCGCGGGGCAAGATCACCATGGCGTACTACGCCGACGATGTCAGTGTCGGCTTCGAGCGCCAGGACGAGTCAGAGCGCTAGTTCAGGGAACTGAAGGAGCATCTGCGCGAGTATGGGCTGGAGCTGAATGAGGACAAGACACGGCTGATCCGATTCGGGCGGTTCGCGGCACTCAACGAAGATGCTGGGCCCATCTTCGACCACTGGTTGCCCAATCCTCATGTTGTACACGAATATCCGGACGCTCGCTTCGACGCCAGATTCCGAACGGAGTCCCATCCAAGGTAAGAACCGCACGCGGTAGTTCTCGCAAGTGCGGGTCTGTGCGGGGGGGCGCAACGGCCATCCCTACCGCGACGGGCCGAGATTGACGCACCGAGTCACGCGGTCACGGCACTCGGGCTATCCCGCCAACAGCGTTACGGACGGGGAGTTGCGATGAAGCCAGCGGTTGGGTAGTCTATGAGCTATCAAGGGACGTCGGGTTCAACGGGAACCCTGGCCCATCCCCTCGCTTCAAGGAGGCCTTGTGAAGAGTCCGATTTTATTGGCCGTGTTTGCGCTGGCGGTGGGCGCGCAGGGCAACTCCGGCATCTCCACCACATTCGAGGACGGCGGATTGGACGGGTGGACATCGCGCGCCGGTTGCACGCTCGCCAACACCACCGCGGACGCCCACGGCGGTTCCAACGGCCTGCTGGTGACCGGCCGTACCGCCGCCTATGACGGGCCGCAAATCGCCGTGGGCGGCACGATGAACACCGGCTCCTCCTACTCGATCGGCGTGTGGGTGAAACTCGCGCCAACCGCGACGCAAAGCGACACCCTCAGAGTGAGCCTGCAAGTTACTTCCGCGGGCACCACCAATTACTACACCGTGGTGCCCAACACCACCGTTGCACTGGGAACCTGGGTCAACCTTTCCGTCGCGGCGTATTCGATGGCCTACGCCTACGATTCGGGCAGGGCGTACCTGTACGTCGAGTCTAACAGCGGCACCCAGAGTTTCTATATCGACGATGTTCAGTTGACGTCCGGGACGGCGTCTCTCTCGCCGCCGACATGGACGCCCTTGCGCGATGCCGCCTCCCAGCGCGCCCTCATGGTGGGCACGGCCGCCGATTACAGCCTTCTCAACGACGCGGCTTACACCGCCACGCTGGGCCGCGAGTACAGCGTGCTTGAAGCGGAGAACGACATGAAATGGGGGACCACTCACCCCAACCCGCCCGGCTCGGCGAGCGAATACAACTTCCTTCCGGGTGACGGCCTGGTCGCGTTCGCGCACGCTCACAACATGCAGGTGCGCGGGCACAACCTGTGCTGGCATAGTAACAACCCGGCGTGGCTCACCAATGGCAACTACACCTCCGCGCAGCTTTACCAGATTCTGCAAGACCACATTACGACCGTGGTGAACCACTGGAAGGGCCAGATCTACGCCTGGGATGTGGTCAACGAAGCGCTCGACGACGGCACCTACACCCCTCGCAATTCCATCTGGAACAACCAGCCCGGCATAGGCTTGAACGGGACGGCCTACATAGCGCAGGCCTTCCAGTGGGCGCACGCGGCGGACCCAGCCGCGGTGCTCTTTTACAACGATTACGGCGTAGAGGACGTCAACTCTCCGAAAGCCACCGCCATGTACAACATGGTGAAGTCGTTTCTGTCCCAGGGCGTGCCCATCGGTGGTGTCGGCCTGCAGTGCCATTTTACGAGCGACCCGAATTCCCCCACCGCCGCCGCCTTGGACGCAAATATCGCGCGCTTCACGGCTCTCGGCTTGCAGGTGCACCTCACCGAGCTGGACGTTCGCCTTCCCGTGGACCAGAACGGCGTGGCCACCAGTGCAAACCTGCAAGCGCAGGCGCAGCGATATCACGACATTGCCGCCGCCTGCCTGAAGTACCCGCTCTGTACGCTTCTCCAGACGTGGGGGTTCACCGACGCACACTCGTGGATTCCGGGCTTCACTCCCGGTTTCGGCGCGGCGCTGCCCTTCGATGCGAACTACCAGCCTAAGCCCGCCTTCACTTCGATCGAGCAGTTGTTCGCAACCGCGCCGCCGGTGCTGTCGGCCAGCGCCCTCGACAACGCGGCCAGTTACCAGTCGGGCGCCGTTGCGCCGGGCGAACTGCTGGCCATCTTCGGGACCAGGTTCGGCCCTGGATCTATCGCCATGGGTACGTACGACGCGAGCGGGCGGCTCTCCTCCTCCGTGGCGGGGGTTCAGGTTCTGTTCGACGGAGTGCCCGCGCCCATTGTGTATGCGCTAGCTAACCAGACCGCGGTGGTGGCGCCGTTCGAGATCGCCGGCAATAGCTCCACCACCATCACGTACTCGTATCAGGGAATCCCATCGAACGCGGTCACCGTCCCGGTCGCACCGGCCGCGCCGGGGCTGTTCGCAATCAACGCGCAAGGATTCGGTCCGGGAGCCGTTCTGAACCAGGATTACTCGGTCAACTCCGCGTCGAATCCGGTGGCGCCCGGCGGGATAGTGCAATTGTTCGGCACTGGCGCCGGCGCGTTCACCACCAGCGTGCCGGATGGAGTCCTGCTTGGCGCGCCGCTTCCCACTCTACAGGCCCCGGTGACGGCCACGGTAGGCGGCTTGCCCGCTCAAGTGCTGTATGCCGGGCCGGCGCCCACACTGGTGGCCGGAGTTCTGCAGGTTGACGTACAGATTCCGCAGGGATTGACCGGACCGCAGCCGGTGGTTCTGACGGTAGCGGGAGTGAACACGCAGAGCAACCTCACGGTGGCAGTGAAGTAGCCGGAGTGCGGCGCGGGGCGGTTGGCCGCTATTACCCGCACACTCTGGGCGGGGATTTGCGGACGGGGCGAAAACCACTGGATCAGGCGGCTCCGTCCACGAGGCGGCGGGAGGCGGAGCTTCCCCGAGGACCGGTCTGGATCCTGGCGGCCGCTCCCTCCAGGCGGCGTAACGCGAACGGAGCAGTGCAGCGCTATTCACTTCGAAGCGTGCGCCCCAAAATTCCTCCGAAGGCTCCAGCCGCACTGCAGAATGGAGCGCCAATCACGGCCAAGTGGCTCATCCCACCAGCGAGATAGTCTCCAATGTTGAATGCCGCGAGTTCGTTTGCGCTGAGCGCCCTGCCAACGCCGCGCGGAACTTCTACGCCGGGAAGCCCAGGGACATTCACCACCGGATAACCTACGATGGCGAGAGCGACAAACGTGATCGCGCCGCTCACCGCTCCGCTCCAAAACCCAACGCGCGCACCGCTTCGAATCTGCCCGGTTCTTGCCGCCTCTGTGGCGCCGGCGATGACGGGCAGAATCGCGGCGGCGACCGCCGCTAGAACTCCTAGCCCCGCTCCGAGTTGGTGCGGCACGATGACGTTGCCGCCGACGGCCTCAACAGTCCAGGCCAGACCAATTGCGACGCCCCACCTCGCGCCATGGCGGAGAACGGCGAAGTCCTCACGAGCCGTGACGCGCGCCCAGCGAACTGCCGCGAAGCCATACCACAGAACCGCCGCGAGAAACAGGGAAAGGAAGGCGGGTGTCGCGGGAGACGAAACGATGCCGGGATACCGATGAATACTGTACGCGACCGCGATCAGGCATATGCAAACACCGCCAAAGATACCTGTTCGGAGGGTCGTGTGAACTTGAGCCGGCATCGGTTTGTGCTGCACGTGCGGCTCAGTCATCTCGTTACATCCTATCAGGATGAACCCTTGCATCGAACGTGCCGGCCCGCCATGCGCCCAGATCTTCACACCGCTCTCCCTTCCGATCGGGTCGCCAGCCGCCCGGAGAAAGGCGGGCCGACGGCCATTCCGGTCGGAGGGCCCACGCCTCAGCGCTCATGCCGCTATTCTACGGCGGGCCGAGGTTCGTCCCTGGCAGCCCGAACCAGATCCACGCGGCTGGCTCCGTAAAGTTCGGAGTACGCGGTTTCCGGATTCTTCGAGTCGTACAGTTGCAGAAAAACGGGAATGCCCTTTCGCTCAATCAGTAACCGGACGAAGCGGTAACAGGCGAAATAGTACTCCCTGCGGAACTCCATGTTACTTTCGAGGGCCGCGGGCGGGGGCTTCGTGGTCCCGAGATACTTGTCGATCTCCGCTCTCACGGCGGGCGGCATGCCGTATCCCCGCGGGTTTGGCCCAACCCCGGCGCCGGGGTGCAGTGTTACCGCGACATAGTCCGCGATTCCCTCACGCAACGTGTGGCTGCGGTAGCGCCAGGTAAGCAGGTGAGTCATCTCGTGCACGTACGTGGCGTTGGCGCCGCTGACCGCCAGGCGGGCGACCGTGGGGTTGAGGAAGACGATAGGCCTGGGGTCCTTGGGAAGGCCGCACCCATGCCATACGTGCGAGACGGAGGTTGCTGCGGAAACATAGATGCGGATCTTGGGGCCGAACGTGGCGGTGTCGAGCTTCAAGCCGGGCAGCGCTTCCATTCGAGGAAGAGCCTCGTCGGCAGCGCGCAATAGCGCAGGGTCGATGGCGAGGCCATGGCTGAAAAGTTCCACCCGGTCGCCGGAGGCAACGAAAGTGGCCTCGCGGACGATCTGCTCATCCGAGATGCCGCGGCCCTGGCCATGCGCGGTCCCCGCGGCGCACAGCGCCAGGCAAACGAAAGCGGCGGCGGAACGAGTAGAGAAGTTGTTCGACATGGAACCGGCTCCCTACGAATTTAGAGGTTCGCGGCCGCGGGTGTCAATGCGCTGTGCGGATGCTCCGTTGCCTACTGCACTTGCACGGTTGCGCTGAGCGCGATGCCGGCCGACGAATCGCCGATCATCAGGCTGACCGGTTCGGTCTCGACGCGGAAGGTCTGGAGTTGTTCATCCCAGTACGCCAGGCGCGAGGCCGGGAGCGGGATCTCAACCGTCCTGGTCTCCTGGGGCGGCACCGTCACGCGCTGGAATCCGGCGAGTTGTTGGCGGGGGCGCTCGACCTTCGAGCCCAGGTGCTTCACATAGAGCTGGACGACTTCGTCTCCGGCACGGCTGCCGGTGTTAGTCACATCCACGCTGATCTTGACGGTTCCGTCTTTGGCGACTTGCGCGGAACTCGTCCTCAGATTCGAGAACTTGAACGTAGTGTAACTGAGGCCGAATCCGAACGGATAAAGCGGCTCGCCCTTGAAGTACACCTGAGCTATGCGCCCCTGCGGCATGCGGTATGAGGGCGGAAGCGTAGTGTACCATTTGGGGACCCCGTAAAGATCGGGGTAAAACAGAAGTTTGCGAAATTGGCGCTTCGCAAAACCGACCCCAAGGAGGTCACCCAAATGGTTACCGACAGAAAAAAGGATAGCGATAAAACCCCCGTAAAACAAGGCCCGGCCAGGGTCTCATCGGAACCCAATAAAATCAATGCTTCCACGCCCTACGACTTCAATGGGAAGAATCTGACTCCCTACGGCGGACTGCTGCCGGTGATCACCATGCTGGAAAAACTCGACTTCCAGACCCTGGTGGAACAGACGGTGACCTCGAAGCGCATTCCCCGTGCCCTGGACCTGTACCGGTTCGTGTTGGGAATCGTGTTGGGGCTCTACATCGGTTTCCCGCGCCTGAACCAGTTGCGCTTCATCGCTCGCGACCCGATTCTGACGGGCATTCTCAAAGTCACCAAGCTGCCGGTGCAATCCACCTTCTGGAGATTCGTGAACGCGCTGCACCTCAATGTCTCCCGGCAGATTCTGACCATTATGCGAATCATGCGCGAACGAGTCTGGGCGGCGGCCAATGTGAAACTGGCGGTCGTCACCATCGACACCGACACGACCGTGCACACGCTGTATGGCCAACAGATGGGCGGACGCAAGAGCTACAACCCCAAGAACAAAGGCAAGAAGAGCTACCAACCGATGCTGACGTTCATCCACGAGACGCGGGAGTATATCTGGGGGGAATTGCGCAACGGCGATCGGCCCACCGGCAAACAGATAGGCGATCACATTCGGGATGTGTGCGCGGCGCTGCCGCCGTGCGTGAAGCAGATTTACGGCCGGGCCGATTCCGGGTTCTACTGCCGGCAAGCAGTCGAGGCTTACGAAGAATGCACTGCCCGGTTCGTGATCTCAGCACGCAAGACGTCGCGACTGGTCGAGTTGCTACGCCAAGCCGAGTGGAAGCCGTCGAAGAAGACGGATGCCAGGTGGGAGTGTGAATTCAGCTATCAGCCGGACGGGTGGAAGAAGAAATACCGGTTCGTGGCTCTGCGCTATGAAAAAACGCGTGAGGAGGTCGAGGCGGAGAAGACCGAGCAGTACCAGTTGTTCGAGACCAGCCAGTACAAGTACCGGGTCTTCGTGACCGACTTCGGCGATCCCATCTACTTCGTGGTCTGGTTTTACAACCAGCGCGGCGGCGCGGAAAACCTGATCAAGGAGGCGAACAACGATGCCGGACTGGCGGCGCACCCCTCAGGCCGCTTCGATGTGAACGGGAATCATTTCCAGTTGGCGATGCTGGCCTACAACCTGAACTGCTGGCTGATGCTGTTCAACCGCGAACCGCAGGCCGACGCCACGGCGCTACAACACACGACGCTGGCGACCGCGCGACTGCGCTTCCTGTTCGTGGCCGCCAAGATCTGGCGCCACGCCGGGCGCACCGGGGTGAGCTACAGCGATCACTACGAGGAGAAGGGCGTGTTCGAGCGACTGATGGACCGCCTGCGAAAGATCGCGCCGCGCGGAGCAGGCTACGCGCCGGTCATGCTGCCGGCATTGCGCTGATTGCACGCCCCCGCAGGCCCTTCGGCTGGTGTGCATAGAAAATTATGCGCGGCCGACAAGCGCAACGAAGTAAGAGACTTCGGCGCGGGGTTTGGCGAGAACGGACTCTCAGGAGGGCGATGCAACAGCAAAAACCGAACTGACTCACTCAACTACGGGCGGCATCAGCCGAGCGAAACCGGCGCTCGGAACACCGGAGCTGTGCATAATTCAGGGTACATGTAAGTGCGGCCGTCGCGGATGTTATAGTCCATCATGGGCGGCAACTGATCGACGGATTTGGGCCAGGTCGCGACCAGGTGGCCGCCCGGAGTGTAGGCGCCGAAGAGGACCTTCGCCAGCGCGGTCCCTTCATCTTGAGAGGCGTGAGTCATATGAAGGATGGCGGGGATATTGGCTTGGGTCCAATTGATGGCGTACGGGAAGCTGGAAACCAGGATCACGACCGTCTTCGGATTGACGGCGTAGACCTGCTTGACGAGCTGTTCCTGGTACAAGTCGATGGTTTCGCGGTCACGGCCTTCGCGGCCGTCGCTGGGCACGGAGCAGGGCAACGTGACGCCGCCGCCTTCCGTGTCGCTGTACCAGTTGTGCCCCATGTCGGGACCGCAGGTGGGGTCGTTGCCGACCACGACGATGGCGACATCGGACTTGCGCGCCGCCGCCACCGCGGCGTTGCCCAGTTCACTGGCGGCGTAGTTAACGGTGACACCGGGGCCAAGCTCGTCCTTGATGCCCTGCAGGGGCGTGACGGTGTAAGGCGGTGTGCCGCCGTACCAATCCCAGTGGACGGAGTCGGCCAGCGGGCCTATGACCGCGACGGACTTAAGGGAAGTCTTGTCAAGCGGCAGAAAGCTCTTGTCGTTCTTGAGAAGAACCACGGATTCCAGGGCGATCTGACGGGAAACGGCGCGATCCTGCTCGGTGTTCCAGGGCTCGGGCGAGTCCTTGATCTTGGAGTATGGGACCATGTCCGGCGGGTCGAGAAGTCCGAGCTTGATGGCGATGCGGAACCTGGGGCGAAGCGCCGCATCTAAGTCGGCCTCGGTGAGGGAGCCGTCTTTGAGAGCGGCTTTGGTTTCGTCGGCATACCTGTCGAGGAACTGATTGATGCCGGCTTTCACGCATGCGACGACGGCCGCTTCGTAATTCGGGTAGAGATGGCGCGGGTTGACGAGGAGCGTAACTGCCCCGCCATCGCTGGAGATAACTTCGACGCCCCACTTATCGCGAACCGTGGCGCGAAGGATGGGATTGACGGCCATGGTGGTGCCGTTCCAGGCGTTGTAGGAGGCCATGACCGCTTTCGCGCCGCCTTCGAGGAAGCCCATGCGGAAGGGAACCGAATAATACTCCCAGAACAGTCGCTCGTCGAAATTGGACGACGAACTGTTGCGGTGGTCTTCATTGCTGTTGGCGAGGAAGTGCTTCAGGAGCGCCGCGGCCTGCCAGTACTTCGGGTCGTCGCCCTGCAGGCCTTTGATGAAGGCTACTGCCATGGTGCCGCTGAAAAACGGGTCTTCGCCATACACCTCTTCGGTGCGGCCCCAGCGCGGGTCGCGCGCCAGGTCGGCCTGGGGTCCCCAGAGCATGAGGACCTGGCGGTTGTACTTCGGAGTTTGGGTGATGAAGCGGGCTTCATAGCCCTGGACGGCGGCAGCCCGGCGCACCAGATCGGGATCCCAGGTTTCGCCCATTCCCGGAGGTTGCGGGAACTGCGTGGTGGTGATGGGCTGGAGCGCGCCGCGCGTTTCGCGCTGCACGACGCCGTGGATGCCCTCGGAACTGCCGATGTTGGGAACGCCCAGCCGGGGGACGCCGGTGCGCGTGCCGAGGCAGTCGATCTTCTCGGCGGTGGTCATGAGCGAGAGAAGATTGTCGATGCGCTTCTCCGCGGCGAGGTTCGGATCGGAGAAGGGATAACCGGGTTGTTGCGCCACGGCGGGAGCGAGAACGAGGGCGGAAAGACAGAACAGATCTACCAGGCGGTTCTGCATCGTGTGAGCTTCCTTTCGGACCAGTCCGGCGCGATTGGAGATAAGAAGCGTGCCGGGTTTGGGTGCGAGACCAGTCTATCAAAAGTCCGCTCCGCATTAACTGCCGGATGTATCGTTGTCCCTGCCGAAAACCGTTGTGAAACGTCGTTGTCCTGCGCGCTTGACAAGCAGGAACGCCATTGTTCCGATCCCCATTCCCGCACCCGTCGTCGCCAGCGTCCAGCCCAGCCCCTCGGGCTCCAGCAGCGAGAACATCGTCTGAGTAACTAGCAGATAACCGGCAGCCACTCCCAAGGCCTTAGCCAGCGTCATCGGTACATCCCATTTGGAGTCGGCTTCGAGTGCTCCCTCGACGCTGCCGAGTCGCGTGATCTCCTCACGCCTGGAATGCCGGTTGAGGCCCCACCACATCGCTCCCGCAAGCAATAGAAGCTCGAATGGGCGCGTGTGCTGCTGAAACCGCGTGTATTCATGCACCTCTAGCGAGCCTGGAACGACCGGATACAACGCGTGGGCGGCGGCACGGGCCACACCCTCTGTCAACGGCCCTATTACCAGCGTGTAGAGAAGACCTACCAGTCCCGAGGATAGAAGATCGACGAGGAACGTGGAGCGGAATTTCTCGGGTGGCTTGTCGAACGGCCGGGTCAGGCCCCGCGCCATCCAGAAACCGAGCATGGTCCCGGCAAACTCGACCGGCAGGTCGATTTCGTCATTCGAAAAAGGATTGGATAAGTAACCGGCCTTCTCCGCCCATGCCTGGATGAAGAACAAGAAGAGTCCGACGTTCATAAGAATCCGCGCGAACCTCAGAGCATCGTCCAGATCGGTGGATACACGCGGAGTCGATGATATTAGGGAGATCGGTGCTGGATTCCGGACAGCCCCGTAGATCTTGAAGAAGACAAGGGGAAACAGCACGCTGATGATCGCCGGACCCATGAGGAAATCGTTCCAGTGCGAGTATTCGATCCGGTACAGAGAATCGCCGAGTGAAGAGACGGCGTGATTCAGTCCGTTGTGAATCCACGTTCCAGGTCCGAACAAATGGACCAGCCTCTTGAAATAGAACTTGCCTTCGTTTCTGAATTCGGCAAAGAAGGCAATCGTAGCCGTGGCAAGCAGTGAAAGCCAAAGGCGAGATTTCGGCGGAATCGGGAAGGTCTTTGACGAGAACGCAATCCCGAGAGCCGCGGCGGCGCAGGCTATGCCTAGCATTCCAAAATTCCTGGCCCACGGCAGATAAGGCATAGCTGATTGCAGATCGGCGCGCAGCCACGCCCGGTAGAGCGCGGTATAGCCTGTCACGAGGAAGATCGAAAAGGAGAGGCTCAAGAGAGCCACATCGATCGCGACGAGGTGATTCTTCCAAGGGCTCATGTCTGCTTGGCGCCAAACCTTGTTCGCATGAATGCGCTCCCTGCCGGCAGGCTGATACCCGCCACACGAGGCCACTGAGCCCGATGTGATGCCCGGCATGGACATGCTAGCAGGCGACGCTGCCCGGTTCAAAGCCCGGCGTAGACAGCTTCGTTGGGTCTGCCGCCAGATCTTGCGTTCCGAGCGGGTCTTCGCCGATTCGGACACTGAACGCGCCCGTCACGCGCGCCTGCGAGTGTCCGAGTAGCGCGTCATAAAGCCAGTGTGTGAATCGAACCCGACTCGTGAGATTATTGTTCAGGTGGAACAAACGGTAACCGTTGGCCGAGACGGTCAGGCATTCGTTGGCAAGCGCCTGTTGGTCGGAATTCGATGGACTTCGAAAGGTTCGCTCTCAGGCGAGGAACAGTTCCATGGGCTGATCGTTGAAGCGGACCAAGAGGGACTCGTGATAGAGCGCGCCGACACGGGAGTGCGGGTGGTTCTCCCACCACAACTCCAAGTGGCCGCCAAGGGCGAGTACAGGATGCGCATAACTGGGGAGGTTGTGTGCGATCCAGACTACCTGGCGACCTGGGCGTTCGATCGAGACGAATTGCCAGGCCTGCCCGAGATTCCCAGTAGGGCGTAGGCTGATTCCGGCATTGGATTGCGAGGGGCTCGTCGGCACGCGGAGAAGTCAAAGGCTGTTCCGGACTCAAGTCGACCCGGCCTCGGAAACAGGCTGATTTGTTTCCGTCTGACGATGCGACCAAACCGCCGGCCAGACCGCCCCCTACTCTCCGAATAGCTTCAGCGACCACGCCGTCAGCGCCGGGACGTAAGTGATCAGTAACACCCCGATCAGCAGGATCGCGTAGAACGGCAGCGTGGCGCGGTACACCGCGGTCATGGGCTTCTTGAAACGGTAGGCGGCATAACACAGGTTCATGCCCACCGGCGGCGTCAGATAGCCAAGTTCGCCGTTGGCCAGGAAGATGATTCCCAGTTGCATCGGGTCGATGCCGAACATGTCGGCGATGGGCTTGATGAGCGGGACCATCACGATGATGGCCGAAAACACGTCCATGAACGAGCCCTTGACCAACAGCACTACGTTGAGCAAGAGCAGGAAAACCAGCTTCGAGTGGATGTTAGTAAGTGCCCACTGCTTCATCGTCTCCGGCACGTGCGCCATCACCAGGTAGTTGGTGAAACCCACGGCCACGCCCACGATGAGCAGCACGCCGCCAATCACGATGGCGCATTCCTTGGCCACGCGGCCGAAATCGCGCGGCGAAAAGGTGGGCGACACCATCCATTCCACCAGGAAGGTGTAGACCACGGTAATGGCGCCGGCTTCGGTCAGCGTGCCGAAGCCGCCGAAGATGCCCACCAGCACGATCACGGGCAGCAGCAGTTCCCACTTGGCTTGCCAGATGGCGGTGCCGGCCTCGGCCAGCGAGAAGGTGACCCGCGTGACGTTATCGCGCAGTCCGCGGAACACGCCCCAGGCGCACACCATCGCGATCATCAACAGCCCCGGAAGGAACCCGGCCTTGAACAGCTTGTCGATGGGCACCATGGCATACATGCCATAGAGGATGACTGGAACGCTGGGCGGGAAGAGCAGGCCGAGCGAACCGGAGGCGTTGATGAGGCCGATCGAAAAGCGCTCCTTGTAGCGCGCTTCCAGCAACATGGGCAACAGCAGGCCGCCCATGGAGACGATGGTGAGGCCGGAGCCGGCGAAGGTGAAGATGGCGCAGGCGACCGCCGTGGTGATGGCCAGGCCGCCGGGAAGCCAGCCGAATAGCGCGGAGTAGACGCGCAGCAGCCGCGCGCTGGCGCCGCCTTCCACCAGCAGGTAGCCGGCGAGAGTGAACAGCGGCAGCGAAGGCAGCACTGGCGAGGCCACCAGGCTGTACGTCTCCACCGGCACGCCCGCCACCGGCATGCCGTCGTTCCAGAACAGCAGCAGGCCAATGCCGCCGAGCGTGGCGAAAATCGGGAGGCCCAGCAGCGAGCAGGCTACAATGAGCGGGATGCCAGCCCAGAGCCAGGTGTTGCCCTGGGGTGCCGGACCGAGCGCCAGCAGTACCGGGACCAGCAGGCCCATGGCCGCCACGGCGCGCCAAATGGCTACGCCCGAGGCGTGCCAGACTACGCGCGCGGCGATCAGCAGGAAGCCGGCGGGCATGATGGCCTGCGCCACCCATTTGGGGATGCCCAGGGCCAGCATGTCGCCGCCTTCGCGCGTTTCCATCACGAACTGCAGGCTGGCCCAGGCCAGGCACAAGCTCACCGCGGCGGTGACGAAGTAAGTCATCAGGCGCACCCGCGGTACCCATTTCTCGGGGATGAGCGTGTTGGAGGAGACCGAGAGGAAGCGGTCCGAACTGGCGGCCAGCGTGGCGCCCAGGAACGCCACCCACAGCGTGAGGTGCTGCACGAAGATGGTGGAGCCGGGGATACCGGCGCTGATTCCGCATTGGCGCGTGACCAGTTCCGCCACCGGCAACAGCGACATGGCCGCCATGGCGCAGATGGCGAGCGCGCCTTCCGTGCCATGCAGTGCGGCGATAAGTTTCTTCACTTGCGTCCGCCGGCCGATTTGGCGCGATACTCGTCGCGCAACTGGCGTGCCTGGTCGAACAGGTTGGCGGGCACGATGGGGCCGCGGATCATGGGATACGCCGCTTCGGTTTCCTTGCGCCAATCGGCCACGGCGGCGTCATCGGCGTGCACCACCACCAGTTTGGCGGAGCGCTTGCCGGTTTGGCCTTGCGTCATGGTCTTGATGGCGGCGTCGCCCATGCCGCGGATGCTGCTGCGCATTTCGAGTCCGCGGGCGCGCGCTTCCTGCATCATCTGGTCGCGCTCCGCGGCGGGAATCTTCTCCCATGTGGCTTTCGAAACCACCGTGGCGCCCACCAGCGGCGCCCACTTGACGTCGCTCATGTAGCCGGCGACGCCGAAGATCTGGTTCCACAGGGCGTAGAGCGGGGTGGTGGGCACGGCATCGATGAGGCCTGTCTTGAGGCCCATCAGAATATCGGTGGCGGCCAGGGGCACGGGTTTGAAACGGTTGGTCTTCCACAGTTCCAGTTCGTCATTGCCGCCGGCCCAGGTGAAGAGCTTCAGCTTGCGCAAGTCGTCGAGGCGGTTCACCGGGGTCTTGGTGAAGAACTGCACCCAACCGGCGTCGCCCCAGTTGAGCACTAGGTAGCCGCGGGCTTCGATGGCCTTTTCGAGCGTGGGAGCCATGCGGTCGCGGACGTAATCGAGCTCTTCGTAGGAATCGAACATCATGGGGATTTGCAGCGCGCCCACGCCGCGTTCGATGGTGGACATGCCGGCGCCGGAGAGTGCCACGGCCTGCACCTGGTGGATGCGCAGCTTGTTGACCATGTCGGGCTCGTCGCCCAGCACGCCGCCGGCGAAGATGGTGAGCTTCACCTTACCGCCGGAGATCGCCTTCCAGCGCTCGCCCATGCGCGCCAGCACTTCGTACCAGGGCGAGGATTCGGGCGCGAGGGTAGCCATCTTGATCTCGATCTGCTGCGCGCGTGCGAGCGGCAATAGGGACAAAAGGGCGAGGCAGGGAACGATTCGGCGTGTCATGACGAAACTCCATTCTAACTTCTGTGCAGGCAGCCGCGCGGTTTGCTATGGCGTGGCGGGCGCGGCCGGTGCGGCGTCGGGCTGCTCTGGGGGCTCCGCTTCCAGGAAGAGGTCGCCCGCCTGGGCCAGTAGCCAGCGCGCGCGGCGCTGGGCGATGAGGTTGGCCAGGCGGTTCTCGCTCTTGACCTCGGTGTCGATGGCCAGCGCCTTGCCGAGGGCCGCGCGGAACCCCGCCGCGTCCTGCGCCGCCACGCAGGCGTTCTCTGCGTAGGAGACGTAGCCACCGGCGCGGGCGCCTTTCGAGAGTTCGATGGCGCGGTCGAAATGCCGCTTCATGAGCTTCAGCATTTCCGGCTTGCCGATACCTGGGCGGCTGCTTTCGAGCGAGATCAGGAATTCGGGAACGGCGCCGCCGGACCAGGCTTCATCCAACTCGACCACGCGCGCGATAAGGGCTTCCACCATGGGCAGGCGGCCCACCATTTCGGGATCGCCCTTGGAACTGGAGATGGCGAGGCCCAGCGAGGCCGCGGTCCAATAGAGCAGCGGGACGTCGCGTTTTCGCGTGCGGGTGAGGGCGGCGGCAATATCCTGGTCGGCCTTGGCGGCAAAGCCTGGATAGCGCGCGTCCAGGCCGCGCATGCCGTAGGCGTGGGCGCGGAGGTAGAGCTTGCGGGCGCGCTCGCGCTGCGCGTCGCGGCGGTCCAGGCTTTCGCCGGCGATGGCGGCGGGCTGCTCCACGAACGCGTAGGCGTACTCGGTGAAGCCGCTGGAGGTGGCCATCAGGAGGTCGGGGTTCTTGGGCGCCTCGGCCAGCAGGCTCTCCATGAGCTTGAGGCCGAATGGCAGGGCGGCGGCGACCAGATCGGGATCGTCATCCTCTTCATAGGTGGAACCGCCGGAGGCCAGCGCGCTGGCGACTTTGTTGACGGCCATGCGCTTGATGGAGCAACCGCTCGCGGCGAGCAGCAGGCAGCAGGAAGCGACGAGTCGTTTGCGTATGGGAAGCATGGTGGCAGGGGCTCCGATCTAACACCGCACTACCGCAGGAGCGCGGACGCTGCCCAGACTACCGGGGCCTGTCCGTGGAAATCGCCTGTCACGCGATTGCGGGTCATGTAGTAGTCCAGGTCGTCCAGCTTGTTGGTGCCGGCGCACACCGAAGTTACGTCCGCGTTGCGGTCGATGTAGCCAACCAGCGCCAGCCAGGACTTGCGCGCGGCCGGGCCGTAGGTGGCTGCGTCCAGCAGACCGCTCTTGACGCCGGTGACGAAGGCGAAGGTGAACATCCCGGTGCTGGAAGTCTCCGGCCAGGAATCGGGACGGTCGATCAACTGGCGCCACATGCCATCGGCGCCCTGGTTATCGAGCAGGCCCTTCATCATCTTCTGGTAGCCGGCCAGAATGCGCGCCCGGTGGGGATGGTCCTTGGGCAGCGAACTGAGCAGTTCCGCCATACCGGCGGCCATCCAGCCGTTGCCGCGGCCCCAGTAGAACTTCACCTCCAGCTCATGGAAGAACAGCCCGTTGGGCTGCTGCAGCTTGTCGAGATAGGCCACCATTTCGAGAGCGGCGCGATCCAGGTAAACCGGGTTGCCGGTGGCGCGGAAGGCCTGGGTCTGCACGATGGTCTCCATGTACATGTCATCGATCCAGAAGCGCGTCTCCTTGGTCAGGCCGTCGGGCCGCGGGCTTTCCCACTGCCGGTCGGCGAAACCCTGGCCGAGCTCCAGGTAGCGCGGGTCCTTGGCCTCCATGTAAATCTGCAGCGGGAGAGCGCCGAAGACGGACTGGTCCACGTGCGGCGAGCGGTCGATCAAGCGGGCCTCGGGCCCGAACAGCGGGTCGAAGCGCTTGACCAGCGAATCCATCAGCTCCTTGTCCTTGGTGAGGTGGGCGAAGGTCAGCGAGCCATACCAGGCGCACACCTCGGGGTAGATGATGCGGCGCATGTCCTGATGTGGGCTCTTGACGAAATGCTCGGCCACGCGCTTGCCGATCTCTGTGGGGGACATGCCGGCGGGCCAGTTGACGAAGTAATCGCCAGAGGCTGCGTCGGGCAGAGCGGCCTTCACGAAGTTGATAACGGCTCCATCGGGATCGGCCACCGTCAGCTTGGTGACCGCCGGAGCCGTCCTCGCGGGCGCGGCTGCCGCTCCCGGTGCGGGGGGCCTGACATCGGGCGCGGTGGCTTCGGGCGTGGGCTGCGCGAGCAGGCCGAGATCGGTTAGGGTGTCGCGCGTGGCGCGAAGATCGGCGACTCCGAAGATAATGCCCGATTTAACATCGGAGCCAGCGGTCACAAGGTCCAGTTCCTGCCCGGAATTGCCGGGCATACGCACGCGCGCCGGAATGCCGGTGCTGATGGCGCTGAATCCCAGCTTGTCGAGGTAGAAAGCGCGCGTGGCGATGGGGTCTTTCGCCGGCGAAATGGCGCCCACGATCATGATGGCGACGCGCTTGGGGCCGAGCTTCTGGCCGCGAATTACCCAGTGCCGCGAACCGGGCTGATACTGGGTGTACTCGATGGTCTGGCCCTCGGGTTCATGCGCTACCGTCAGAAGGTTGCCGGCGCCAGCCTTGCGCACGTCGCCAATCTCCAGCCCGCGCTTGGCGTACTCGTCGCGCATGGCCTGGATGTCGCTGGCCTCCCAGCACACGTGCATCAATCCGAGCGGCCGCGGCGGATCGGTCCGCGGGTACAGCTCGATGAACTGGTGGTCGTTGACCTTGAGGTAGTCTTCCGTGATCCGGCCCGCGCTGTCTCTGGTGGCGTAGAACTCTTCGAAGCCCATCTTGTCGACGTAGAAAGCGCGCGAGGCTTCGAGATTTGCGACGCGGAAGGCCACGTGCGCAATGCCAACCTGGTTGGGCGCTTGAGCCCGGCCGAGCGTTGCGCAGAGAAGGGCGGAGAGGATCGGTGTCAGTTTCATATTTTGTGCACCCGCAGCGGACCATGGTAACTCGATTCGAGCGGGCGATTGCGCGCGGAACCGGCGAATCCGGTTAGCATTGGGGGATAGGAGGAAGCGTGCCCGATAGTTCACATTCCGAGGCGCTGGCGCGCAACGTGATCGCCCTGCTTCGCGGCGCGGGGCACCAGGCGCATCTGGTCGGCGGTTGCGTGCGCGACAAGCTGCTGGGCGTGTGTCCGAAGGATTTCGACGTGTCCACGGATGCCTTGCCGCCCGAGATCCTGCGCCTGTTCCCAGGCTCCGGCCAAGTGGGTGCGCATTTCGGCGTGGTGCTGGTGCGCGATTCGCAATCGCAGGTGGAAGTGGCCACCTTCCGCAGCGATTCCGATTACCCCGACGGGCGGCGTCCCGCGGCGGTGCATTTCGAGCGCGAGCCGAAGGCCGACGTGCTGCGGCGGGATTTCACCATCAACGGCCTGATGATGGACCCGGAGACCGGGCGCGTGCTGGACTATGTGGACGGCCGCGCTGACCTGCAGCGGCGCGTGGTGCGGGCCATCGGCGACGCAGGCGCGCGCTTCGACGAAGACCACCTTCGGTTGCTGCGCGCGGTGCGTTTCGCCGCGCGGCTGGGCTTCGAGATAGAGGCCGCAACGCTCGAAGCCATCCGCGGCCGTCACGGGCTGATCCTGAAGGTATCGGCCGAGCGCGTGCGCGACGAGCTATCGCGAATCCTCACCGAGGGCGGTGCGCGGCGCGGACTGGAACTGCTGGACGCCTCGGGCCTGCTGGCGGACATCCTGCCGGAAGTAGCCGCAATGAAGGGCGTGCAGCAGCCGCCCCAGTTCCACCCCGAAGGCGATGTGTGGGAGCACACGCTGCGGCTGCTGGAGCGGATGGACCACCCCACGCTGACGCTGGCGCTGGGCGCGCTGCTGCACGACGTTGGCAAACCGCCCACCTTTCGCGTGGCGGACCGCATCCGCTTCGACGGCCATGACGAGCGCGGCGTCGCGATGGCCCACGCAATCATGCTGCGGTTGCGCTTCCCGAACTGCGTAATGGAGCAGGTGGAAGCCCTGGTGGGCAACCACATGCGCTTCATGAACGTGACTCGCATGAAGGAGAGCACGCTGAAGCGCTTCCTGCGCATGTCCGACTTCCAGGAGCACCTGGAGTTGCACCGCCTGGATTGCGTGGGCGGGAGCGGGTATCTGGAGAACTACGAGTTCGTGCGCGCGAAACTCGCGGCTTACTCGGCGGAGCGCCTGAAGCCCCGGCCGCTCGTGACTGGAGACGACCTGATCGCCGCGGGCTACGCGCCCGGCCCGCGGTTTTCACGGATACTCACGGCGGTAGAAGACGCCCAATTGGAAGGCCGGATCGGGACCGCCGAAGAGGCCATGGCAATGGTGCGGGCGGAGTTTGCGGCGGAGGGGCGAGTGCCATGACTGCAAGGTGACGTGCCTTTGCATCGGGCCGCTCGCTCACGCTCACCTCAGAACCGCGAGCGTTAGCGAGCGGCCCGATCAGCGCACGTGTTGCTCGTAGACAGACATATCGTCACCTTGTCCCGACACCACATAACCCACAGCGGCGGAGACGTGCTCCGCGTTCCAGAGGTATCGTGTGCTTCCGTGACGCGCCCATCGGGGCCGGCTGGGCTCGCAGCGATTCAAAGCCCGGCTTGCGTAGCACTTGAAGGCATTCATGACTAGTTCGGGAGAGCGGTCCGCATCGAGTACGACGTGAACGTGGTTGGATCGCACATGCGTGGCCAGGAGGTTCCATTCCCGGTAGGTGCAGACCTCCCGGATGGCTTCGAAGACGATCTTACGTTTCATTTCATCCAGGACATAGGGCGGGTGCTTCATCAGGCCCCTAGCTCCCATCTCACGCTGGGGGCTCTCTATTGGATAGGGACCGTCGTAGAGGTGGTGGTGACGGTCCACGCCGCCGGGTCCGCCTGGGAGATGAGCACCATAGCAGGCGAAGGTGAGGAAGTAGGTTCCGGTAAGAGTGGCGCCCACCTGAAGAACGTGCAAATGAGCGCGGAGTTCTCTCAGGGTTTTGGAGTCCGATGACGTTCGGGCCGCTCGCTGACGCTCGCGGTTCCGGGGGATGAGGCGTGGATGTTCCGAGCCGGAGCCGGCACGCCGGGCAGGCCACGCCGCGGGGCGGCTGCTAAGATGAATGGAGCATGATCCAAAGCCTGTTTGGAAAGGTGGAGCGCGAGCCCTCTCTCCTGGAGCGACTGAAAAGCGGCGTGCAGAAAACGCGCGCGGGCCTGGTGTCCGCGCTCGAAGACGCCCTACAGGGAAAGAAGGAAATCAGCGCCGATCTGCTGGACGATCTGGAGGCTACGCTCATCGCGGCGGATATCGGCGTGCGCACCACGGATGAGATCCTCACCCGCATTCGCTCGCGCGTGGAGCGGCATCAGGTCAACGACCCGGCTGAGTTGCGCGGCCTCATCCGCACCCACTTGCTGGAAATTCTCGAAGCTAGCGATCGCGCCCCGGCACGCGTGGCCGAGCCTCCCGCCGTAATTCTGGTGGTGGGCGTGAACGGGTCGGGAAAAACCACCACCATCGGCAAGCTGGCGCAGCGCTTCCGCAACGAGGAGCGCTCGGTGCTGTTGTGCGCGGCCGATACCTTCCGCGCGGCGGCCATCGAGCAACTGGAGATCTGGGCCGAGCGTACCGGCGCGCCGCTGATCCGGCAGAGCCCTGGGAGCGACCCCAGCGCGGTGCTCTTCGACGCGGTGAACGCGGGGCGCGCGCGCAAAGTGGATTACGTGATCGTGGACACCGCCGGCCGCCTGCAGACCAAAGAGAACCTCATGCTGGAATTGCAGAAGATGAGCCGCACGGCGAAGAAGGTGATTCCCGAAGCGCCGCACGAGGTGCTGCTGGTGCTGGACGCCACCACCGGGCAGAACGGCCTGGAGCAGGCGCGCAAGTTTACCGAAAGCTCCGGCGTCACAGGCATCGTTCTGACCAAGCTGGACGGCACCGCCAAGGGCGGCATCGTGGTGGCCATCGCGCACGAGCTGAACCTGCCCATCCGCTACGTGGGCGTGGGCGAGAAGGCGGAGGACCTGCTGCCCTTCGACCCCGAGAAATTCATCGAGTCCCTTTTCGAGCCATGACCACCGCATTCATGAACGAGGCGCTTGGCCTGGCGCGGAAAGGCCGTTCGATGGCGAGCCCCAACCCCATGGTGGGCGCGGTGTTGGTGCGCGACGGCCGGATTGTGGGCCGGGGCTTTCACACCTACGCCGGGCTGCATCACGCGGAAGTGATCGCCCTTGCAGAGGCCGGGGAGTTGGCGCGCGGCGCCACGCTCTATCTGAACCTGGAGCCGTGCTCGCACCAGGGCCGCACGCCGCCGTGCGCCGATGCGCTGATTCGCGCCGGCGTGGCGAAGGTTGTGGCGCCGCTCGAAGACCCCAACCCGCTGGTGGCCGGCGACGGCTTCCGCAAGCTGCGCGCGGCGGGCGTGGAAGTGGAGATAGACGCTGAGAGCGCCGGCACGGCCGCGAAATTAAACGAGCCGTTCCTGCACTTCATGCGCACGGGGCGGCCGCTGGTGACGCTGAAGACGGCCATCACGCTGGATGGCAAGATCTCCGCGCCGGACGACAACCGCGGCTGGATCACCAGTGAGCGGGCTCGCGCCCACGTGCAGGAGTTGCGGCACGATCACGACGCCATCCTCACCGGTATCGGCACCGTGCTGGCGGACGATTGTCTGCTGAACGACCGCACCGGCCTGGCGCGCTCGCGCCCGCTGCTGCGTATCGTGATGGACTCGCAGCTTCGGCTGCCGCTCGATTCCAAGATCGTTCGGAGCGCCGCGGGCGACGTTCTGGTGGTGACCACGTCAGCCGCCTCCGCCGAACGCCGCAAGGCGCTGGAGGCGCGCGCCGTCGACGTGGTGACGCTCGACGGGCCGGGCGGACGCGCGAATCTGGCCGCGGTGGTGGAGTGGCTGGCCCAGCGGCGGTACCTCTCGCTCATGATCGAAGCCGGCAGCAAAGTGAACTGGACGGCGTTCGACAGCGCGGTGGTGGACCGCATCTTCTTCTACTACGGCCCCAAGATTCTGGGCGGTCTGGAAGCGCTGCCCTTGGCCGGTGGCATTGGCCGGCGGCGCCGCGCCGACGCCATCCGCATCCACGGTGTCACGGTTCACCCAATACCGCCGGATGAATTCGCCGTGGAAGGATACGTGGATGTTCACGGGGATCGTTGAGGAACTGGGGACGGTGGAAGCCGCGGGGCCGCGGATGCGGGTGCGCTGCGCAGCGGCGATCGAGGACGCCACCGTGGGCGCTAGCATTGCGGTCAACGGCGTCTGCCTGACGGTGGTGGAACTGCGGCCTGACGCGTTCGCCGCGGATCTTTCGCCTGAGACCCTGCGCCGCAGCAACCTCGGCAGCCTGCGTCCGGGAGCGCGCGTCAACCTGGAACGGCCGCTGGCCGCCAACGGCCGGTTGAGCGGACACATCGTGCAGGGCCACGTGGATGGCGTGGGCGAGTTTCTGGGCGCGGAGACGGTGGGCGAGGGAAGCTGGTGGCTGCGCGTGCGCGTCCCCGAGGATCTGGACCGGCTTGTGGTGGACAAGGGGGCGATCGCCATCGATGGCATCAGCCTCACGGTGGCCGCGCTCGACGGCTGCGTGGTAGCGGTGAGCGTCATTCCGCACACTTATCGCAACACCACGCTGGGCGGTTACCGCCCCGGCGCGCGCGTCAACGTGGAGTGCGACGTGCTCGCAAAGCACGTGGAGAAGCTGCTGCGCAATCAGGACACGCGAAAGGGGCTGACGGTGGAGAGCCTGCGCGAGAGCGGCTACTGACCCAATTCGCGGTCTGGACACAAGCTACGAAATGCGGTAGAGTTAGGGCCCGGAGGGTTACCGTGCAGAGAAATATTGCAATTGCCGCTTTCTGTCTGTCGTTCGCCGTTGGTGCTGGCTTCGCCTTCGTCCGTGACTGGCACGATCTGGATGCGGTCCACAGACACATCGACGAGGCGATCCACGAAATGGAACGCGCCCGTGCCGCCAATCACTACGACATGGAAGGACACGGCAAGAAGGCCGAGGAACTCCTGCGCGGTGCCGAACGCGAACTGAAAGAGGCGGTCGAGGCGGCGAGGGCGGAAAGATAGCCGGCTTGGGGCCGCGTGCGCCCCAAAGGGTGTGAAGACCAAGACCAACGCGCTGCGCATGCTGGATACCGCCGGCGTGCACTATACGCTGAAGGAATACGAGGTAGACGACAGCGATCTCAGCGCGCCCCACGTGGCCGCGGCCATAGGCATGCCGCCCGAGCAGGTGTTCAAGACGCTGGTGGCGCGCGGCGACCGCACGGGCGTGCTGATGGCATCGATTCCCGCCAGCGCCGAGCTGGACTTCAAGGCCCTGGCCGCGGCCAGCGGCAACAAGAGCGTGGAACTGGTGCCGGTGAAAGACGTGCTGGGGCTCACCGGCTACATCCGCGGCGGCGTTTCTCCGGTGGGAGCGCGCAAGGCGTATCCGCTGTTTCTGGAGGAGACGGCGCAACTGTGGGATGAAATCTCCGTGAGCGCGGGCGTGCGGGGCTGCCAGATGGTGCTGGCGCCCGCCGAGTTGGTGCGCGTGACCGGCGCCACTTACTGCGAGATTGCGCGGTTCGCGTAGCCCGTCTTGTGTGGGGCGGGCTGACAGCCTGCGGCGGGTTGTTAACCCGCCTTCTGCGGACGTCTGCCAAAGCCGCCCAGGCGGACTGACAGTCCGCCGCAGGCTGTCAGCCCCACGAAGCACGCTACTCTATGAATATGCTGGGTTCCCTGATGCGGCCGATCGCTATCCTCCTGCTCCTGTGCGGCTCGCTTGCCGCCGAAGTCCGCTCGCTCACCATCCTGCACAGCAACGACCTGCACGCGCGGCTACTGCCGCTCGAGAACGGGCGCGGTGGGTTCGCTACGCTGGCCGCGGTGCTGCGGCGCGAGCGCGCGGGCTGCACGGATTGCATCTACCTGAACGCCGGCGACCTGGTGCAGGGCACGCCGGTCTCGACCATTTTCAAAGGCCTGCCGGTTTACGAGATCGCGAACCTGTTCGGCATCGACGCCGCCACCCTGGGCAACCACGAGTTCGATTACGGTTGGCAGCAGGTGCAGGTGTTCTTGAAAACCGCCACGTACCCCATCGTCAGCTCCAATGTGGTGGACGGGCAGGGGCGGCTCATGACCTCCGAGCCATACGTCATCCTCAAGGCGAACGGGCTGCGCGTGGCGGTGATCGGCGCCATGACCCAGGAGCTGCCGCAGTTGACCAATCCCAAGGCGGTGGGTGAGTGGCATCCAATACCCGTGCTGGCGACGGCGCGCAAGTACGCCGCGGAACTACGCGATAAGTCGGACCTGATCGTGCTGTTGGGCCACATCACCGGAGAAGAGGAACGCGATTTCCTGCAGAACGCGCCCGAGATCCCGGTGCTGGTCACCGGCCACATACACTCCGGGTTGGCGCAGCCTGTGACCCGCGACGGCCGTATTCTGGTGCGCGTCAAGAGCTACGGGGAGGAAATCGGCAAGCTCACGCTGCAGGTGGACACCGTGAAGAAGGCGCCTCTGCCCGGATGGAAGTGGACGCGCATCGCGGTGGATTCCACCGCCATCGCGCCGGCCGAAGACGTGGCGCGCGAGGTCAACCGCTGGGAGGCGGAGGTGACCGCGCGAGTGGACAAGCCACTGGCTGTGGCCAAGCGCTCGTTCACGAAGGCCGAGGTAAAGAAGCTGATCGAGCGGGCCATGCGCGATGCCGCCGGCGCCGATTTCGCGTTCCTGAACCTGGGCAGCGTGCGCGACTCCCTGCCGCAGGGCCAGTTGCTGGAGCGCCACATCTGGAACATCATGCCCTTCGACAACCTGCTGGTGGAAGGTACCTTCAAGGGCCGCGACCTGCCGGCCGTGGTGGTGGGAAACCGCAAGGTGGATCCCGCGCGCGATTACACGCTGGTGGTGACCGATTTCACGGCGGCGAACCAGGGCACGGCGGAGAACCTGCGCACCAGGGGCTTGTTATTTCCCAAGGAAGTGGGCGTGGTGCGCGACGTCATCATCGATTGGTTCCGGGCGAAGAAGACCATCGAGTAACGGATACGGCCGCGGGACAGCTTGGCGGGAAGTGCGGCTGACAGGCTTACTTGGCGGGTGCCTGTGCCGTGTCTCCGGCATCGTACTTAGGCACCTTGTGGAATGGAATCACCTTTCCGAGTGCCCGCGAGAGCGGGTTTCCGCGGCTCTGAGACTTGTCCGAGGTAGAGTCCTCGGAGAGCGCGGGATGCGGCGTCATCGGGGGCAGCGCGCAATCCACTTTCTGCGCCGGTGGTTCGGACGCTTCCGCAACCCGCGGAGGCTCCTGTGGTCTTGTCGCAACCCGCGCGGGCGGGGGCGGCGCCTGTTCCGCGCCGGTAATCCGGAGAGCGTAGTCCTGCTCCGATTTGCCGGTATTGCGCCCCAGCCGCGACGCGCGCGAGCGGGCGCTGTAGGCCGTGCCGGGCAGGTCGGCAGGCGCGGGCGGTCCCACAAATGTATCTTCGGGCCCGGCTGGCGCCAGAGCGGCGGGCTGCGCTTCGGCCGCCGGTTGAATGGGGGCGGCGGCTTGCGGTTTGCTGATGGCGGTCCTCGGGTTCTGCAAAGCGGGGAGCACCCGAACGGCGAAGAGGCCGGCGGCAAGCGCGACCGGCACGGAAACCATGAGCACCGCGGCGGGCGAGGGGCGGAAACCGAATCCCGGCGCGGGCGGCGGAAGCGGGATGGAGCGGGGTTGCGGAGTGCTCCCGGGCAGGCCAAGCAGGGAAACGCCGGCGATGACGTACTGCATGGCCAGGCGGAACTCGGCGGCCGACGAGTAACGCTCCGCCGGGTCCTTGGCGAGCGCCTTCATGACAACATCGTCAAGCGCGGCCGGTACCTTGGGATTTCGCGAACTAGGGCGCGGCGGCTCGGCTTCCACCTGGGCGCGCATTACCGCGAACGCTCCATCGGCGGTGAACAACTTCTCGCCGGTGAGCATTTCGTAGAAGACCGCGCCCATGGCATATACGTCCGCGCGCGGATCCACGACTCCGGTACCTTTGACCTGCTCCGGAGACATGTACCAGGGCGAGCCCAGCGGGGCGCCCGAACTCGAAAGGCGAAGATCCTTCGCGCCCCGCGCCAGGCCGAAGTCGGTGAGCTTGGCCACCCCGTCGTGGGTGACGATGATGTTGGCGGGCGCCACGTCACGGTGAATGACGCCGGCTGCGTGAGCGTACTCCAGAGCCAGCAGCACCTGGCTGGCGTAGTCTACGGCGGTTGGGACCGGGAGCGGTCCGCCCTCCAGTTTGCGCCGCAGGCTCTCGCCATCCACGAACTCCATCACCAGCCCGATCCGCTCGCCGTCGCGCACGGCATTGTAGAGAGCCACAATATTGGGATGATGGAGACGCGCCTGTACCTGGATTTCGCGCTCGAAGCGGAGCATCTGGTCGGGGTCGTTGCCGGCCCCCGGCGGGAGGAGCTTCATGGCCTCGACGCGTTTGGTGAGAGTGTGCTCGATCTTGTACACCGCCCCCATGCCGCCAGAGCCGACGATCCCGGTAACGCGGTACTCGCCCACCACATCGCCGATTTGAAGAGGTTTCATGGCCGATGCAACCTTACGAAGAAGAAAACAGCCAACGCCACCGCAACGGCCACCAGGACCACTAGCAAGGTGATTCTCTGCGCGCCGCCGAAGCCGGTTTGCAGCGTGAATTGCGGCGCGGCGGGAACGGGAGCCGGCTTAGAGGGAAGCACCTGCACTTCCACCGGAAGCTTCAGTTCCTCGAGCGCGGTGCGGAACTGTCTGGCGTCCTGATAGCGGTCCGCGGGTTTCTTAGCCAGCGCTTTGAGAACCACCTGCTCCAGCTCTGGCGTAACCGCCGGATTCAGCGAACTGGGCCGCGGCGGCGCGTTACTCACCTGCGCCGCCATGATGTCGAAATCGGTTTTGCCGTTGAACGGGACCCTTCCGGTGAGCGCCTGGAACAGCAGCACGCCCAGGGCGTAGAGGTCCGCCCTGCCATCCAGCGCGCTGGTTCCCATCACCTGCTCGGGAGAGACGTACCTGGCATCGCCCAGCACGGTGCCGGCTTGGGTGAGGTTCACGTCGGAGGCGGGTTTGGCGAGGCCGAAGCCGCCCAGCTTGACCTGGCCGCCCTCGGTGGAAATCACGGCATGCTCCGCGGTGATGCCGCGGTGCACGATACCCAGGGAGTGCGCCTCCTCCAGCCCGGAGAGCAGGTCGCGGACGATCAGGACTGCCTGATATGGCGGGATTGGGCCAAGGCGGAGCAGTTCGGCGAGCGTGGTGCCATCGACGAACTCGGTCGTCATCACCAATTGCCCTTCCAACTCCAGGGCGTCGTGAAACGCGATAATGTTGGGATGCGCGAGGCGGGTCTGAACCCGGATCTCCCGGAGGAACCGCTTCATCGAATCCGGATCGCCATAGGTGGCTCCCGGCAACGCTCTCAGGACCTCGAACTCGTTCGTCAACAGGTTCCGAACCTTGTAGGCCACCCCGGCCTTGGGTTTGTCGACTACTCCGAGGAACTGAAAATTTCCAACGATTTGAGTGGGTTGCGTCATTGCCTGGGCCCGATGCTACACCTTAATTTTAAGTGGGCGTACCCGCTTCGGTCAATGACACTTACCGGAACTCATAGGACTTAACTAAAGTTAAGTTAAGATATCCTAACGAAAGTTATCTGTGATTCCTGGAGGCATCGGGCTGCGCAGTGCCTGTCTGTGCCGCACGCGCCGGTTGTAGCGCTAAACTATGGCAAGGCATCCAACCCAATGGAGTCCCGCATGACACGACGCGATTATCTGCAGGCGATGGCCGCGGCCGCCGCTGCGTCCGCCACAGCGACCCCCGCGTGGGCCGCGGGTGGCGACGCCGACCGCGCGCGGCGCATGAAGTGGTGGCACGAAGCCCGCTTCGGAATGTTCATCCACTGGGGACTCTACAGCGTCCTCGGGCGCCACGAATGGGCCATGGAGGACGAAGGCATCCCGGTTGCCGAGTACGAGCGGATTGCCCAGCGCTTCAAGCCCAAACCCAATGCCGCCCGCGATTGGGCGCGCCTGGCCAAACAGACCGGGCAGAAGTACATGGTGATGACCACCAAGCACCACGAGGGCTTCTGCCACTTCGACACCAAGCTTACGGACTACTGCGCCCCCAAACAGGGGCCGGGCCGCGACCTGGTGAAGGAGTACGTCGAGGCCGCCCGCGCCGAAGGCATGCGCGTGGGCTTCTACTACTCGCTGATGGATTGGCACCATCCCGACGGCGCCCGGTGCGCCACCGACGAAGATGCCCGCCGCCGCTTCGTCGATTACATCCACGGGCAGATTCGCGAGTTGCTCACGAACTACGGCAAGATCGACGTGCTGTGGTACGACGTGGCCTGGCCGCTGGATGCCAAGGGTTGGGAATCGGAGAAAATGAACGAGATGGTGTTCGCGCTTCAGCCCGAGATCATCGTCAACAACCGCAACCAGTTGCCCGGCGATTTCGCCACGCCCGAACAGCAGATCCGCGCCGACCAGCGCGCCTGGGAATCCTGCATGACCCTGAACGACAGTTGGGGCTTCAACCGCGGCGACGATAACTGGAAGCCTCCGAAGACCGTGGTCCGCAACTTGATAACCTGCGCGCGCGACACCGGCAACTACTTACTCAACATAGGACCGCGGGCGGACGGTTCGATTCCCGAGGAATCCGTGCGTATCTTCACCTCCGTGGGTAAATGGCTGGAGCGCAACGGAGCGGCGATTTACCAGTCGGAGAAGTGCCAACCCAGGACGTCCAATTTCGCCAGTTTCACGCGCAAGGGTAACACCTTGTATATGCACGTGTACTTCTGGCCGGGCGACGCGGTGTCGCTGGGGGGCCTGCGGAACAAGGTGAAATCGGTGCGGCTGTTTGTCAGCGGGAAGGAAGTCAAGTTCGACCAGGACGATTTCCGCGTGCTCATGACGGGGCTGCCGGAGAAAGCGCCCGACGATCCCGTGACCGCGCTGGCTATCGAATGTGACGGCGAGCCGCAGCAGGACACGATGTACGTGCGGAAGGAGAGGCCGAGGAACAAGGTGTAGGTGGGGGCGGGACATAGCTCGGCCCACCTGCTACGCCGCGTCCTCGAAAGTCACAACGATGCGCTTGCCCAGGGCCGCCAGCGCGGCCTGAATCTTCTCCGCCTTAGTGGCGTGCTTCGGGTTCAACATGCGCCGGACAACCGTTTCGCTCACGCCCAGCCGGCTGGCGAGTTCCGTGTTCGGCATGCCTTGTTCCCGCATCGCAAGGTACAGGGCCAGCTTTGGAACGAGATAGAGTGGAACGCCGATCGGGCGCCGGCCGCATTTGGCCTTCGACGGCGGCGGAATCGGGTCGCCACGCGCAATCCGTCCGGCGATGGCTTCCGCCAGGCAGTCCGTGGCCTGCGCAAGCGTGTCCGCAAGGTCGTCGCCTCCCGTGAGGGCTTCGGGGAGATCCGGGAATAGCACGTGGAACCCCTGTCCCTCGCGCTCCCGTAAGAAGTTCGCCGGGTACGTGGCGGTGAACATCAGAGGCCCTCCTTTCGAATGCCCAGTTGCAGGCACATGTCGGCTAACAGGCTGGGGCCGAGTTCTTTCTTGAGGTCCTTCACGGTAGCGAATTTCCCCCCGGAATACACAGTGCCGTGGGTGCCTTCTCAGGCCCGCCGCCGCATCTCCGCGCGCGCCTCGTCCTCGGCGGTGCGGGCGCGTTCGGTGGCGCGCTTGTCGTGCAGTTTCTTGCCGCGTGCCACGGCAATCTCGCACTTGATGCGTCCCTGCTTGAGATAGATCTTGGTGGGGATCAGCGCCAGCCCCTTCTCGCGTGTCTGGACGTGCAGTTTCTCGATTTCCTTGCGGTGCAGCAGCAGTTTGCGGTTGCGGACGGCGGGATGGTTCTCGCGGTTGCCGTGCGAGTATTCCGCGATGTGCGCGTTCACCAGCCAGGCTTCGTTGTTCAGAACCGCCGCGTAGGCTTCCTTGAGTTGGACATTGCCGTCCTTGGCGGCCTTCACTTCGGTCCCGGTCAGCACCATGCCGGCTTCGAACCGCTCCAGCAAGAAGTACTCGTGCCCGGCGCGCCGGTTATCGCTCAGGATTTTGAAAGTGGTCTGTTTGTCTGCCAAGGCGGATCAGCCGGATTGTGGTATCAACCTAAGCATAACCGTTCCGGAAGGCTGCCCGCGAGCGGGTGCCCTCCGCCGGCAATACTTTTGACCTCCACGCCCGAAGGTCCTTCAGCGTCAATGAGTTTAGATGCAACCAGAGCGTCAGCCTGCGGGTTGCGGCGCCGCCAGTGCAGAGGTCCGCAAGAATTGATGAACATGCCTCTTTTCAACCGTTTAACCGCCATCCTGATGGTCGCCGCGCTGCTCGGGCCGAGCCTTCCCCTGGAAGCCAAGGCCAGCAAAGGAAGCGCATTCTATGCCGCGGGCAAGGTGCGCGAGGATAAAAAGGACTGGGACGGCGCGCTGGACAGCTACCGGAAAGCCCTCGACGAAGACCCGGCCAACATCCTCTACCAGATGGCCTGCGACCGGGCCCGTTTCCAGGCTGCCCAGATGCATGTCGACATCGGCCGCAAGTTGCGCGGCGAAGGCCGCCTGGGAGAGGCGCTACTGGAAATCCAGAAAGCTTACGTCATTAATCCCGGGTCGATCCTCGCGGGCCAGGAACTGGCGGCCACCAATGAGATGATCCTGCGTGAGCGCCAAAGGGTGCAGGAGACTGGCAAGGAGTCCCCGCCGGAGATTCGCGCGCTGACCCCCTATGAGGAAGCCCGGCGGAAGGAATCGGAGAAGATCGGCCGCTTGCTCGGGTTGCCGGAGCTCAAGCCGTCCGACCCTACTCCCAGCGATCTGCACTTCAGCGCGCAGAAGGCCAAGAAGCTTTTCGACAGTATCGGCAAGAATTTCGGGATCAACGTGATCTTCGATCCGGAGTACCAGGAACCGGCCAACCCCATCACTCTCGATCTGCAGAAGACCACCGCGCAGGAGGCCTTCGATTACGCCGGCGCCATCACCAGGTCGTATTGGAAGGTGCTGTCGCCCACGGCCATCATGGTGGTCAACGACAACACCAACAAGCGGCGCGATTACGAAGAGATGGTCACCAAGGTTTTCTACCTGCAGAACGCCACCCTGCCGACCGAGCTGCAGGAGATCCAGCAGATCCTCCGCACCGCGTGCGAAATTCAACGGGTGTTTCAATACACCGCCGGCTGGTCGCTGGTGGTGCGGGGCGAGGCGGACCGCGTGGCGCTGTGCGAGAAACTGCTTCGCGACGTCGACAAGCCCAAACCCGAGGTGTTGATAGATGTCCTGGTGATGGATGCCACCAGCAGTTTCAGCCGGCAGCTTACGGCTGCCGTGGCATCTGCCGGGTTGAACCTGCCGGTGACCTTCAGCCCGCGCAGCAGTCTGCAGGTGCAGAGCACTGGCACCACGGGCACTACTGGCACCACAGGCACTACGGGCAGCACAGGATCCAGCACCAGCGGCCTCGCCATTCCGCTGTCCAACATAGGGAAGATCAACGAGCACGATTTCGCCACCACCCTTCCGGGGGCGCTCTTGCAGGCGGCGCTGAGCGATTCGCGTACCAAGGTTTTGCAGGCCCCGCAGATCCGCGCCATGGACAACATCAAAAGCACCATGAATATCGGAGAGCGGGTGCCGGTGGCCACGGGCAGTTATCAGCCTGGGATTTCCGCCGGTTCGGGGGTCAGCTCCCTGGTCAACACCCAGTTCAGCTATCAGGACGTCGGCGTCAACGTGGAAGTGCTGGCCCGCGTGCTTGAAGGCAACGAGGTCTACTTAGCGCTGAAGCTGGACGTTTCGCAGATCGACGGGTACCAGACTCAGGGCGGCGACTCCAGCGGCAACGGAGGCGTCAGCGAACCGATCTTCGGCCAGCGCAAGATCCAGGAGGACCTGCGCGTGAGAGAAGGCGAGGTGGCGCTGATCGGCGGCGTGACCAAGCAGCAGGACGACCTGACTGTGACTGGTATCCCGGGTCTGAGCAAGATTCCGCTCTTTGGGAAACTGTTCAGCGGAAAAACTCAGAACCGCTCCACCGACGAAATGATGGTGGTTCTGATTCCGCACATCCTGCGGAGGCCCGAGTACACCCCCGACAATCTGCGCGCCATTGACGTTGGCACCGTGCAGAGCATCGGCGTTCACTTCGCGCCCCCCAAACCGCTGGACATCCCCGTCGATGGCCAGGTCCCTGCCCGGGTCGAGTACACGCCGGTGACGCCGGGAGCCGCACCCACGGCTCCGTTCCCCGCTAGTATCGTGCCCGCGCCTCCGGCTACCGTGCCGGCAGGTCCGGCCCCGCCGGCGACGGCGCCGCCCACTGCCGGTCTCCCCGCTACGGCGCCGCCTCCGGCAGCTCCTTCGGGCGCCAGCATCCGCTTCAATCCGATGCAGATGGATACCGGTGTGAATAGCGTGGTGGCGGCTTCCATTGTCATGACAGGCGCGCAGGACGTGGCGTCCGCGCCCATGGTGATCCGCTTCGACCCCAAGATGCTGCGGCTTGACGACGTCACGGCCGGCGGGTTCCTGGCCTCCGATGGCCAGACGCCAATGCTGACCAAGAACATCCGCAACGAGATGGGCCAGGCAACCGTGCTGCTGACCCGTCCGCCCGGTCTGCCCGGCATCAGCGGCCCCGGAGGCGTTCTGGTGAACCTGACGTTTCAAACGCTAGCCCGCGGTTCGGCCGCGGTTACGATATCCGACGTGTCGGTGCGCGATTCGCAGGGGCGCCCCATCGCGGTCGGCAATCCCCCCGGGCTGGCGGTGAATATAAAGTAGAGCTATGCGGCGGCTTGGTCGAAAACGCGAGAGGCAGAGAGGTTTGACGCTGGTGGAGCTGATCGTGGCCTTCACCATCATGCTCATCCTCACGTCCATGGCGGTCCCGCTGGCCCGCTCCAAGGTGCGCTCCCAGCGCGAACGCGAGCTGCGGTACGACCTGCGCAGCATGTACGCCGCCATCGACAAGTACAAGGACTACTGCGATCAGGGCTACTTCGGGATGGTCAAGGAAGGAACCAACTGTTACCCGGAGTCGCTGGAAATCCTGGTCGAGGGGCAGAAACTCAACGGGCCGGATGGCAAGAAGGTCCGCTTCCTGCGGAAGATTCCGATCGATCCGTTCACTCATGGCACCGATTGGGGCCTGCGCAGCGACGCCGACGATCCCAAGGCCACCAGTTGGGGCGGGCAAAACGTTTTCTCGGTCTATAGCAAGACTACGGATAAGGCACCCGATGGATCTCCATATTCAGAATGGTAGGATGGGCCGCGTACGGCGGGCCTGCCGTGGATTCACCTTCGTCGAGATGATGGTGGTCATCAGCATCATCGTGATCCTGGTGAGCATGGCCATTCCGGCGTATCAGAAGTCCATCCTCCGCACCAAGGAGAGCGTGCTGAAGAACAACCTCTTCACGATGCGCACGGTGATCGACAACTACACCTACGACAAAGAAAAGGCGCCGCAGACCCTGCAGGACCTGGTGAGCGAGGGCTACCTGCGCGAGGTCCCCATGGACCCCATCAGCGGCTCCAACCAGAACTGGCGCCTGGTGATGGAGGACGCCAGCCAGAGCGTTGACCAGAGCGAGCCCGGCATCTTCGATGTCCACAGCACATCGAACAAGATCGGCCTCGACGGGCGCCCGTATAGCGAGTGGTAGGGTGGGGCGGGCGCTTCCGCCTGCCGACTGCTTCCGCGGAGCGCGTTCTCAGAGCGGTGGCCCCGTCTTCATGAGGCCGCGGAGGCGCGCAATGGCCGCTTCCACGTCCTCCAGTTTCGAAGGAATGGCCGCCGACATCACCGTGGCCGCGCCATCGGTGATGAGAATGTCGTCCTCGATGCGCACCCCGATGCCTTTATACTTTTCGTACGCCGGTTTGACGGCGGCGATGAACTTCGCGTTCTCCTCGGACTTCGGCAGGTTTTCGAGCGCGTCCAGACGGAAATAGAGGCCCGGTTCCATGGTGATCATCATGCCCGGCTGGAGATCCTTCCAACCGCTGACGCCGCCCGCCGCCGGATCGTGCACGTTCAAGCCGATGCCGTGGCTGATGCCGTGGTTCATCCAGATGCGGATTTCGCGCGTGTTCGCGGCGCTCGTAATCAGGCCAAGATGGAGCAAGCCCTCGCCCAGCACCTTGTCGGCGGCTGCCAGCACGTCGGCCGGCGCGCGCCCCGGCCTGGCCGCTGCAATTCCGGCCTGCTGCGCCGCCCACACCAGGCGGTAAATGTCGGCCTGTGGCGCGCTGTAGCGGCCGCTCACCGGAATGGTACGGGTGACATCGGCGCTGTAGCCGTCGAACTCGGCGGCGGAATCCATCAACAGGAGATCGCCGGCCTTCATGCTGTCGCGGTTGGTTTCGTAGTGCAGGGTGGTCGCGTGGACGCCCGACGCGATGATGCAGGGATAGCCCCAGTGCCCGTTGCGCCGCAGGAACGTGAACTCGAACTGCGCCTGCACTTCGTATTCCGGCGCGTCGGGAACGGCGACGGCGAAGGCGCGATCGAAAGCTTCCGCGGTGATGTCCACGGCGTGCTGCGCGAGGTCGATTTCGCGCGGGGATTTGACGGCGCGCAGGTGGGCGAAGATGGGCCCCGCGTCCTTAACGTGGACGGGCGGACTGAGCGCGCCGAGTTGCTTCACGATGGCGGTTTCGCGGCGAAACTCGGCGGCCGCGCCGCGCCCCATCCCCAGCATGAAAACCTCGATCTTCTTGCCGCCGGACGCGATCTGGTTCGCGAATTCGCCACGCACGTCCACGGGGATGGGCGGCGCGGGCGGCGGCGCGCCGCCGCGGCCGTTGGCGGGCTCTAAGGCGCCCACCGGTTCCGCGGACACCTTCTTGGTCCGCGGCAACAACGTCGCCAGGAACGAGCCGAGGTGGCGCACGTCCCAGATGGCTTCGATGCCGGAGATCTCGCGGCCTTCGGCAACCGTGAGGATGTGGCCGGTCCAGTTCTCCTGCGAGGGATTCGAGGACGGCATGAAGAGGATTTCGCGAATTTTGGCGGCGCCGGGGATCATCACCAGCGCGCAGCCTTCCTGGGAGATGCCGGTCAGGTAGAAGAAGTCGTTCTCCTGGCGGTACGGCCAATCCACGTCGCCCGCGTAGTTGCGCGGTTCGGCGGCGTATAGAATGAGGATGCCCTTTTCGCCGATCTGTTCGGCCACCGCCTTGCGCCGCGCGGCCAGGTCGCTCAGCCGGTCGTGTTTCCACGATGCCGGCGGAGGGGGCGAGACCTTCCAGGTATCGGCGGCGGGAGCCAGGGGAGCAAGCGCCGCGGCGCACAGAAGGGCAGCCAGGAAAAATCGTCGGTCCATGATGGCCAATTATAGAGCACCTGCGCTGCGGCGCACGCGGCGCGCGGCTGTGGCACCGTTCGCCGGAGCGCAATGCTGGCGCCCCGGAACCGTTAGCCCGACTTTCGCACTTCGAGGCCCGAGCGGCGCCTAAGTCCCGAAGAATCAGTAGAGGCTATGGATAGGTCTTCACCACAAATCAGGGCTACCTACCAGCGGCTGCGGCAGCTCCGAGGGCAGGGTCTGTGGTTATGCGAGGGGGTGGTTGCGCGGGCAAGGCGAGCTTGAGTTTGTCGAGGACGAGGCGGGCTTCGGCCTCCGGTTGCGTGTAGCGCGGAAGAATCAACCAGCGTCCATCGATGGTCGGGATATGGACGTCGATCATTTGTATCGTCGCCAGCGCCTCCAGTACGGCTGCGGGCGTCAGCCCCGGCGCGTGCAGCATCAGCCGGTTCTTCAACGTCACCTGAAGACAGTAGGCCAGGAAGGCGACCAGGATGTGCGCGTCGGCGCGGTGCTCCAGTTGATGACGGATCGGCCGGAGCCCGAGTTCACTCTTCAAGCTTCGGAAGACCGACTCGATCTGAGTCAGTTGGATGTAGCGTGACCACAACACACTGGGATCGCCACCGGTGAGGTTGGAGCGAAGTAGATAGTGGCCGTCGCGCAGTTCCGCCTCTTTGAGCTTGGCCTTATCCACGCGGAATTGGAACGATTCGCGCGTCACCGCTTGACGGGCATCCGGCAGTTGGATCTTCACAAAGCCGAAGGCGCGGCCCGCCTCGGTCTTGGCGGCACCGATGCGTAACAGCAACTGATCGCGCGCCGGCAGACTGTGACGCATGGCGCGGAGCTTGCGCAGCAACCGCACCAGCCGCTTCCGTCGCATGGCTATCTCCTTGGCCTGGCGGCCGGCGCTCTTGGCCAGTACGTAGAGTTCTCCGTCCTGTTCAAACAACTTCACCTCGACCGAGTCGCGGACCTTCTGCCAGGGCAGGTCGAGCCACTTCTTCTCGTGCTGTTTGACCTGAATTATGCACAGCTCCGGTGTTCCGAGCGCCGGTTTCGCTCGGCTGATGCCGCCCGTAGTTGAGTGAGTCAGTTCGGTTTTTGCTGTTGCATCGCCCTCCTGAGAGTCCGTTCTCGCCAAACCCCGCGCCGAAGTCTCTTACTTCGTTGCGCTTGTCGGCCGCGCATAATTTTCTATGCACACCAGCCGAAGGGCCTGCGGGGGCGTGCAATCAGCGCAATGCCGGCAGCATGACCGGCGCGTAGCCTGCTCCGCGCGGCGCGATCTTTCGCAGGCGGTCCATCAGTCGCTCGAACACGCCCTTCTCCTCGTAGTGATCGCTGTAGCTCACCCCGGTGCGCCCGGCGTGGCGCCAGATCTTGGCGGCCACGAACAGGAAGCGCAGTCGCGCGGTCGCCAGCGTCGTGTGTTGTAGCGCCGTGGCGTCGGCCTGCGGTTCGCGGTTGAACAGCATCAGCCAGCAGTTCAGGTTGTAGGCCAGCATCGCCAACTGGAAATGATTCCCGTTCACATCGAAGCGGCCTGAGGGGTGCGCCGCCAGTCCGGCATCGTTGTTCGCCTCCTTGATCAGGTTTTCCGCGCCGCCGCGCTGGTTGTAAAACCAGACCACGAAGTAGATGGGATCGCCGAAGTCGGTCACGAAGACCCGGTACTTGTACTGGCTGGTCTCGAACAACTGGTACTGCTCGGTCTTCTCCGCCTCGACCTCCTCACGCGTTTTTTCATAGCGCAGAGCCACGAACCGGTATTTCTTCTTCCACCCGTCCGGCTGATAGCTGAATTCACACTCCCACCTGGCATCCGTCTTCTTCGACGGCTTCCACTCGGCTTGGCGTAGCAACTCGACCAGTCGCGACGTCTTGCGTGCTGAGATCACGAACCGGGCAGTGCATTCTTCGTAAGCCTCGACTGCTTGCCGGCAGTAGAACCCGGAATCGGCCCGGCCGTAAATCTGCTTCACGCACGGCGGCAGCGCCGCGCACACATCCCGAATGTGATCGCCTATCTGTTTGCCGGTGGGCCGATCGCCGTTGCGCAATTCCCCCCAGATATACTCCCGCGTCTCGTGGATGAACGTCAGCATCGGTTGGTAGCTCTTCTTGCCTTTGTTCTTGGGGTTGTAGCTCTTGCGTCCGCCCATCTGTTGGCCATACAGCGTGTGCACGGTCGTGTCGGTGTCGATGGTGACGACCGCCAGTTTCACATTGGCCGCCGCCCAGACTCGTTCGCGCATGATTCGCATAATGGTCAGAATCTGCCGGGAGACATTGAGGTGCAGCGCGTTCACGAATCTCCAGAAGGTGGATTGCACCGGCAGCTTGGTGACTTTGAGAATGCCCGTCAGAATCGGGTCGCGAGCGATGAAGCGCAACTGGTTCAGGCGCGGGAAACCGATGTAGAGCCCCAACACGATTCCCAACACGAACCGGTACAGGTCCAGGGCACGGGGAATGCGCTTCGAGGTCACCGTCTGTTCCACCAGGGTCTGGAAGTCGAGTTTTTCCAGCATGGTGATCACCGGCAGCAGTCCGCCGTAGGGAGTCAGATTCTTCCCATTGAAGTCGTAGGGCGTGGAAGCATTGATTTTATTGGGTTCCGATGAGACCCTGGCCGGGCCTTGTTTTACGGGGGTTTTATCGCTATCCTTTTTTCTGTCGGTAACCATTTGGGTGACCTCCTTGGGGTCGGTTTTGCGAAGCGCCAATTTCGCAAACTTCTGTTTTACCCCGATCTTTACGGGGTCCCCAAATGGTACACTACGCTTCCGCCCTCATACCGCATGCCGCAGGGGCGCATAGCTCAGGTCGTAGCGTGGTGCAATCCGTGGTGTTCCCGTTCATCACTTCGTAGGCCAGCGGGAAGCCATCGGTGGTGACCACCAGGGCCACCACGACCTGCAAGCAATCCGGCCGGCCATCGCGACTGTAGCCGCGCTTGGCCTTGGGATTCTCTTCCATGGCGCCTTCGAAGTAAGTGCTTGTCAGATCGTAGAGCAGCACCTCGAAGTCGGCTTGAAACAGGTCGGCCCACTTCCCTCGCAACCACACAAACAGTTCCTGCTTGTGCTCCAGTACCCGGTCCAGGCAACGGTACAACCGGTCCTTTTCCGCGGCCGCATAATCGACGTTCAACAACTCGTCCATGGCGGTGGAAAGAAACCACTGCCGGTGCACACGGAACTCACTGGCCGGATCGATGAGGTGGTTGACCACCAACAACTCCAGCACCTTCTTCCAACTTACGGCCTCGCGGCCGTCCGGCAAGCGTCGCTGCCAGAACTCGTCCAGCCCCAGTTGGCGCCAGATCTCGCAGGCCAGCCAGCAGGCGCCGAACATGCGCGGCCGCCGCAGTTCCAGCCCGCTCAGCCTCACTTGCAGACTGTCGACGCAATCTTCTGGAATTTCGCGATCCTCGGGGAACAGGCTGAGGGTGCGTGAGCGGTGCTGCTGCTCGTCGAACACGTCCAGGGTCTTGCGCCAGGCGTCTTCCTGTTTGTCGTTGACTTCACCCAGGTACAGGACCGTGCGTTGCGCCGTCTTGCCGGAGGATAGCCGTCGGTTCTCCACCACGCTGAAGTAGCGGTGGTCCTTGCCGTCCTTCTTGCGGTTCGTGCGGCGCAAAAACATCGAAGCCGCAGAATGCCAGAAAAGCCGTCGGATTGGAAGAGGGAAGGTCTTCACCACACCGATTTTCAGATTCTCGGATTGTAGGCAAAAGACTTAAGCCATGCTAACAGGGAAAATGGGCTCTGAAGTGCGAAAGTCGGGCTAAACTGGACGCAAGCCCCAAAAGGGCACCAGGAGAGGGGAAATCTTGAAACAGCTTCTTCACAGGTGGCTGCCTGTTCGCCGTCGCGGCGTGGTGCCGCGCGGACTTCGTATTGCCATGGGACTCGCGCTCGGCGCTACGCTCGGGCACGCGGCGTTCTTGTACACCTTTGCCAACGACGGCCCCACGCCATACAGCTTTTCAATCCTCGAAATGGACCCGCTCGCCGGGGATGGAACCTTCGCCATTCCTCCATTCCAGGTGGACGGCCTCACCTTCACCCAGGCCACCGCGTCGATCTCAGGCGGCGAGGGCTGCTTCCAATTCGGCACCGCAGGTGCTAGCGAGGTCTTCGACCTCAAACCGACAAGACGCTAAACCCCGTGGCTTCACTGGTCTTCTTGGCGTCCTTGCGGCTTCGCGTGAGACTCTTCTTCCAGTCCATTGACGATCCGGGAAATGCCGTCCTTGATCAGCGCCGCGTTGAAGTTGATCAGCAGGCCAAGCCGCTTGTCGGCCAACCGCAGATACGTCAGAAGTTGCTTCCGGTGGACCGGCGCGAGGACCTCGACCGACTTGATCTCGACGATCACCCGATCCTCGACAATCAGGTCCGCGCGAAACCCGATGTCGATCCGAATCGTTCCGTAGACCACCGGGATTGCCTGCTGGCTGACCGTTCGGAGTCCACGCTGAGCGAGCTCATAGGCGAGCACGGCGTGGTAGACCGATTCCAGTAAGCCCGGTCCGAGGGTGGTGTGGACGCGAAAGGCGGCGTCCACGATCTCTTTGGCGATGGCATTTTCCGTCATGGCGGCTTTCTATAGTCTCTCGCCAAGCCGCCAAGACGCCAAGAACGCAACGCGGGTCCGGGCATAAAATCGAGGACATGGCGAGCATCCCGGAACTGCTGGATGGACATGTGACGTTGGAAGTGGAATGCCTGGACCGGTTGTACCTGAACGGTTACATCGGACCGCTGGCAACGTCGGGCGGGTTGGTGACCTTTATGCGGGAGCAACTGGGCAAACCCATTCCTTCGCCGGCCGTGCTGGGGCAGGTGACGGAGAAGTTCCGCGAGGCCGTGAAGACAATGGCGGAACGGGAGCGCATTCCCCTCTATCGGTTCGACCACAAAGAACGTAAGGATGACGTCGCCAACGATTTCCGGCGGAGGCGTGGGACCCGCGACGGGGTGGTTTTCGTGGGCGTGGCGCAGGAGAAGGCGCAGGCCTTCCAAGGCAAGAAGATCGACGGGCAGTTCCGGTTCACGCGCGATAAGACGGTCTACGTCAATCACTACTACTTCTACATTGACGATGCCGAATTCGGCCCGCTGTTCCTCAAAGTGTGCAGCTACGCGCCCTGGTCCACCAAGCTGTGTCTGAACGGGCACGAATGGGCCAAGCGCCAACTGGAGAGGAAGGGGATCGCCTATGAGGCCCTGGATAATGGCTTCTTATCGTGCGCCGAGCCGGAACGGTTGCAGCAGATCTGCGATTCGCTGGGGCCGGAGGACATCGATCGGGTGTTCCGAAAATGGCTGGCGCGGGTTCCGTTGCCGTTGCGGGGGGAAGATCGAGAGGCCGGCTTCGATTGGAACTTATCCATCTGGCAGATGGAAGTGAGCCTTACGCAAATCTTCGATCGGCCCCTACGGGGGCGCGAGTTCTTCGAAGAAATTATCCGCGACAACCTGGATCTGGGCCGGCCGGACCGGGTGCAGTTGGTGTTCGATCGGGTGGTGACCAAGAAAACACCCGGAGAATTCCGCACGCGCGTGATTCAGGACGGCGTACATCCGAGCCTGCATATCAACTACAAGAACTTCGATCTGAAGCAGTATTTCAAAGAAGGCCGCGGTTGCCGGACGGAGGGGACCTTCCGCAACCCGAAGGACTTCGATGTGAACAAGGGGTTATCCAACCTGCCCTATCTACAAAAGATCGGCCGTGAGATCAACCGGCGCTTGCTGGATGTCGAACGCGTCAGCCATAACAGCGGCTTGAGCGGCGACAGCATCCAACGCGTGGTGCAACCGACCGTTACCGAAAGCGGTGAGAAGGCGCCGGCACTGAAGTTCGGCCAACCCCGAGTCATGGCGTTGCTCCTGGCCTTGACCCTGTTTCAGCACTTGATCGACGGCTTCCATAATCGCGACCTGCGCGGCCTGGTCGCCGACCTTCTCGGCGTTACCATCGCCGAATACACCGGCGCTCAGATGACCTACGACCTGCGCCGTCTGCGGCTCAAGGGCCTCATTTTCCGGCCGCCCCGCACCCACCGCTATTTCGTCACACCCTACGGCTGGAAGGTCGCGCGGCTGTTCTCGCGTCTGGAGGCGAGGGTCTTCCGACCCGCCGTGGCGATGTTCACCGGCAACGATGCCGTCTTGCCGTTCCCGCTCCGCGCCTCTCTGGATCGCCTGGATGCACAACTCGATGAACTGATCTATCAGGCTTTCCCGCGGATAAAGGCTGCCTGAAACCCGCAAAATCCTGCTACATTCATTAAGATCTGATTTAGATCAGACGGCTAGTTGCTCGCAAAGCGAGCACTTGCCAATGGACGCGACAACCGCAGTGTACTTCCGGCGCCAGGACTACGCGGGATTCTGGCTACGGCTGCTGATCGATTTCGTCGATTCCGTGGTGATAGGGATTGCCTGCCTCATGGTGATGCTCGCGCTCTGGGGAGTCGCGGGTGGAAGGACCATCCTACTGACGTGGGCAGCAATCTCCTTCTGCTATTTCGTTCTTCTCAAACGGTCGAAGGTCGGCACCGCGGGTTACCTTGTCGGAGGCGTAAAGATCGTCGGACCGGACGGCCAGCGCGCCAGCTCGTTCTCGCTGACCCCAAGATTCACGTTCATGATTCTAGGTCCGCTGAACAGCCTGCTCGATCTGGTATGGCTATCGGGCGACGCCCACAGGCAGGCGCTTCGCGACAAGTTAGCCCAGACGTACGTAGTAAGGAGGAAGGCCGAACCCGTTGGAACCGCCCGGCTTCTTCCAAAGCACTACGAGATTTGCGGCATGAACTTCCTCTTTCGCGAAATCGAACCGGTGCCGGGCGCAGCGGAAGCCGTCCCCCGGATTCCGACGGGCGCTTCGCAAAAGCACTAGCCACAGATGAACACTGATAAACACAGACGCCCTCCCGCCGTCGGCATTTTGCTTATCCGTGTTCATCCGTGTTCATCTGTGGCCATCCATGTTTTGCCGTTTTCGAAGCTACGCGTACCGCGAACTCCGGCCGCCCCTCGCATGGCACCGAGCCCCCCGTATTCGCTCCGTACACGCCCCTCCCGCGCCTCCCCCCGCCCCCGTTGCCAACAATCTCACACCTCAATCTCCCCCCAATTCAGCCACTTGCCCCACCACACCCCCGCCCACCGCCCCACCCCGTGCGATCATGTAATCGGAAAGGCCACCGGCTCGGCAGCGGGATCCCACCTCCCGTCGCTTCCACCGCTCGCGCACAAAATGGGTTCGTATTGTCATCCCGCATCCCCCCGCAACTCCGCCCCGCAACGTCACTTGCACTCCCAATTGGCTTCGTTCGGTATTTTTTCCTCCCGCCCCAAATTGGCTTCAAATCGTCACAATCACCTACTCCCCTCAGTCCCTCGCCGTACCCCCACTCTACTCCCCTCGCAAATCCATCCTCATGATTACATGGGTCTTATGCCCCAGAATGGGGCCAATCACCCCGCGCCGCGGCCCTGCATCGCCCGCAACTCGTTGAAATATCGGACACGCGTGTCTGGAGTTCGGCGTGCACTCAATCCACCTCTATGCAGACGTTCTTAGGCCCGCCGCAAATGCCGTCTGACGATAAACGTTGGAAAATCGTCGACGCAACGGCCCGCCGCCACGGCCGCGAACCGCACGCCCTCATCGAAACTCTCCACACTGTCCAGGAGTGTTTCGGCTATCTGGATGAGACCGCGCTCCGCTTCGTCGCCGCCACGTTGCGGGTTCCCCTCAGCCGCGTTTATGGCGCGGCAACTTTTTATCATTTCTTTAGTCTCAAGCCCCAGGGCAAGCACACCTGCGTGGTGTGCACCGGCACGGCGTGTTACATCAAGGGCGCGCCGGCTCTGCTCTCGGCCATCGAGCACCGCTACGGCATCAAGCCCGGCCAGACCACCCCGGATGGCGAACTCTCCGTCGTCACCGCGCGTTGCCTGGGCTCCTGCGGCCTCGCGCCAGCGGCCGTCATGGATGGCGCCGTGCTTGGGAAAACCGGTCCCACAGAGATGCTGGCCCGCATCCAGAAAGGCATGCACCCATGACCACTGAGGAGCTCCGCAAGATAGCCGAAACCGAGAACCAGGCCCAGAAGAAGTTCTCCCACCACGTTTGCGTGTGTATGGCCGCCGGCTGCCAGTCTTCGGGCGCGGGCGACGTGCTCGACGCCTTGAAGAAGGAAGTCGCCGAGAGCGGCATGCGTAATGAGGTGCACGTCAAGGGAGTGGGCTGCATGGGCCTGTGCAGCGCCGGTCCCCTGGTGGCCGTCGAAACCGATGGCCAGATGTACGCCAACGTCGCACCCGGCGCGGCGCCCGAGATCATCCGCAGCCTGGACACTGGCGCCGGCGCCGAAGGGCTCAAGCAGCTTTCCGCCGAGGACGCCTTCTTCCGGCAGCAGAAGAAGATCGTGCTCGAAAACTCCGGCGTCATCGATCCCGAACGCGTCGAGGATTACATCGCCCACGACGGCTACTTCGCCCTGGTTCACGCCATCACGGAGATGACGCCGCTCGAAGTGGTGCAGCAGGTCCTCAAGAGCGGTCTCCGCGGACGTGGCGGCGCTGGCTACCCCACCGGCCTGAAGTGGAGCACCGTGGCCAAGACCGGCGAGCAGCGCAAGTTCGTGGTCTGCAATGCCGATGAGGGCGACCCCGGCGCTTTCATGGACCGCGCCGTGCTCGAAAGCGACCCCCACCGCGTGCTCGAAGGCATGGCCATCGCCGCCTACGCCGTGGGCGCGCAAAAGGGTTACGTTTACGTCCGCGCCGAGTACCCGCTGGCCGTCAAGAATCTTAAGACCGCCATCCGCCAGGCCGAGCGCCTGGGCCTGCTGGGCAACGATATCGCCGGCAGCGGCTTCAGCTTCCACGTGGATATCCGCCTCGGCGCCGGAGCGTTCGTCTGCGGCGAAGAGACCGCGCTCATGGCCTCCATCGAAGGCAAGCGCGGCACCCCGCGGCCCCGCCCGCCCTATCCCGCGCAGGAAGGTCTGTGGGGCAGCCCCACCCTTATTAATAATGTCGAGACCTTCGCCAACGTCGCGCCCATCCTGCGCAACGGGCCGGAATGGTTCTCGGCCATCGGCACGGAGAAGAGCAAGGGCACCAAGGTCTTCGCCCTCGCCGGCCAGGTGGAAAACACCGGCCTCATCGAAGTGCCCATGGGCATTACGCTGCGCGAGATCATTCACCAGATCGGCGGCGGCATTCCCGCCGGCCGAAAGTTCAAGGCCGTGCAAACCGGCGGACCCTCGGGCGGTTGCATCCCCACCGAGCATTTGGATTCGCCCGTGGATTACGAATCGCTGGCGAAGGTCGGCTCCATGATGGGCTCCGGCGGCATGATCGTCATGGACGAAACGTCCTGCATGGTGGATGTCGCCAAGTACTTCACCGATTTCTGCAAGAGCGAATCCTGCGGCAAGTGCGTACCCTGCCGCGCGGGCACGGAGCAGATGTACGGGTTGCTCGAGAAGATCGCGGCCTCGACGGCCACCGCGGCCGATCTGGCGCTGCTCGAAGAGCTCTGCGACCTCATCCGCAATACCAGCCTCTGCGGCCTCGGCCAAAGCGCGCCCAACGGCGTGCTCACCACCCTGCGCTACTTCCGCCACGAGTACGAAAACCATATCGCCGGCCAGCCATGCGGCACCTGCCGGCCTGAAAAGAAGGAGGCCGAACTGTGAGCGCCAAAGCCCCCGTCCGCGTCAAAACTTTAACCATCGATGGCCGCGAGGTGGGCGCCCGCGAAGAGCAGACCATCCTCGAAGTGGCGCGCGAAAACGGCATCTTCATCCCCACCTTGTGCGACCTCGCCGGCCTCACCACCGTGGGCGCCTGCCGCTTGTGCCTGGTGGAAATCAAGGGCAGCCCCCGGCTGTTCCCCGCCTGCGTCACCGCGGTCGCCGAAGGTATGGAGGTCACTGTCAATTCCGAGCGCTTGGCCAAGTACCGCCGGTCGATCCTGGAATTGCTCTTCGCCGAGCGCAACCACGTATGCAGCGTGTGCGTGGTCAACGGCCACTGCGATCTGCAATCCATGGCTTTGAAGTTGGGCGTGTCCCATGTCCACTTCCCCTACCAGTATCCGAAGCTCCCCGTGGATGCATCCAACGAGCGCTTCGTGATGGATCACAACCGCTGTATCCTGTGCACCCGCTGCGTCCGCGTGTGCGGCGAAATCGAAGGCGCCCATACCTGGGACGTGATGGCGCGCGGCGTCGAGTGCCGCGTCATCACCGATCTCAACCAGCCCTGGGGCCAGTCGGAAAGCTGCACCGGTTGCGGCAAGTGCGTGCACGTGTGCCCCACGGGCGCGCTTTCGGAGAAAGGGAAATCGGTCGCCGAAATGTCCAAACGCCGGCAGTTTCTGCCGTATCTCACTCTCATGCGGGAGGGACGCGAATGAGCACCGCTACCAAAGTCCGCCTCGCCACCATCTGGCTCGACGGCTGCTCCGGTTGCCACATGTCGCTCCTCGATACCGACGAGCGCCTCATCGCGCTCGCCCCGGTCATCGACCTGGTCTACGGGCCGTTGGTTGACATCAAGGAGTTCCCCGAAAACGTCGACGTGACGCTCGTCGAGGGCGCCATCTCGAGCGAAGAAGATCTGCACAAGATCGGCATCGTGCGCGCCCGCACGAAGATTCTGGTCTCGCTGGGCGATTGCGCCGTCACCGGCAACGTCCCCGCCATGCGCAACGAATTCGGCGTGGATGCGGTGCTGCGCCGCGCCTATATCGAAAACGCCGGTTCCGACGCCCACATTCCGCGCGACATCATCCCCCCGCTGCTCCCCAACGCGCGGCCGGTGCACGAGGTAGCCAAGGTGGACGTCTTCGTCCCCGGCTGCCCCCCGTCGGCCGACTTAATTTATTCGGTGTTGAGCGAACTTCTGGAAGGGCGCGTCCCCAACCCGGCCGCCAAGTTTGGATAGAGACATGCCAAGGCAAAAAATCGTAATCGACCCGGTCACCCGCATCGAAGGTCACTCCAAGATCTCCATTCACCTGGACGATCAGGGCCGCGTGGAGGAAGCGTTTTTCCACGTCACCCAGTTCCGCGGGTTCGAAAAATTCTGCGAAGGCCGGCCCTTCACCGAGATGCCTTCGCTCATGGCCCGCATCTGCGGCATCTGCCCGGTCAGCCATCTAATGGCCTCCGCCAAGGCATGCGACGCCATCATGGCCGTGCGCATTCCCGAGAACGCCGCCCGCCTTCGCCGCATCATGAACCTGGCGCAGATGGTGCAGTCGCACGCTCTCAGCTTCTTCCACCTGTCCGCGCCGGACTTCCTTCTGGGCATGGATAGCGACCCCGCCAAGCGCAATATCTTCGGCTTGGCCGAGGCGAATCCCGAAATGGCCCGCGACGGCGTGCGCCTGCGCCAGTTCGGCCAGCAGACCATCGAGCGGTTGGGCGGCAAGCGCGTCCATCCCGCATGGGTTGTGGCGGGCGGTGTCAGCGAGGCGCTCAACGCCGAAAAGCGCGACACCATTCTGGCCGGAATCCCCGATGCCATGGCTGTCGCCATGCGCGCCCTCGAATGGTTCAAAGCCGAGATGGAGAAGTTCCGCGAGGAAATCCGCACCTTCGCTAATTTCCCCACGCTGTTCATGGGCCTGGTAGCGCCCGATGGCGGCCTGGATTTCTACGACGGCAAGCTCCGCTTCCTGGATGCCGGCGGTCACGTGGTGGCCGATGGAATCGCCGCCGATACCTACGCCCAGAATGTGGGCGAGATGGTCCATCCCTGGACTTACCTCAAGACCACTTATTACAAGCCGCTGGGTTATCCCGATGGCATTTACCGCGTCGGCCCGCTGGCCCGCCTCAACGTAATCGATGGCTGCCACACCCCGCGAGCCGGACAGGAGTGGGCCGAGTTCCGCGAGTTGGACCGCGGCGCCGTGCTCAGCTCTTTCTACTATCACTACGCCCGCTTGATCGAGATCGTCTACTCGCTCGAGAGCATGGAGCAACTGCTCACCTCGCCCGACATTCTGAATCCTAACGTTCGGGCTCACGCCACCGCCAACAACTCCGAAGGCGTGGGCATGAGCGAGGCGCCGCGCGGCACCCTGGTCCATCACTACAAGGTGGATGGCGACGGCCTCATCACCTGGGCCAACCTGATCATCGCCACCGGCCACAACAACGCCGCCATGAACCGCGGCGTGCTCCAGGTGGCCCGCCATTTCGTGCACGGCAACCGCCTTCAGGAAGGCATGTTGAACCGCGTGGAAGCCGTTATCCGCGCCTTCGATCCGTGCCTGAGCTGCTCCACCCACGCCGACGGCCACATGACCCTGGACGTGGAACTCCGCTCCTCGGATGGCGAACTGCTCGACACGCTCAGCCGCTAGAAAGTGTCCCGAGTCCTCATCATTGGCTACGGCAATCCGCTCCGCGGCGACGATGGTTTCGGCTGGAAAGCCGCCGAGCGGTTGCTTGAACTCGTAGCCGATCCTGAAGTAGAAGTGCTCGCCGTTCAGCAACTCACGCCAGAGCTGATGGAGCCCATCAGCCGCGCCGGCCGCGTCGTCTTTCTCGACGCCGCGGCCGAAGGCGAGCCCGGCGTGCTGCGGGAATCGACCGTGGCCGCCGATCCCGAGACCCAGCGCTTCACACACCACTCCACTCCTGGCGGCCTGTTGGCGGGCGCCGCATCGCTGTTCGGCCGCGCGCCCCAAGCCACCCTCTACTCGGTCCCGGGCCAGGACTTCGGCTTCGGCGAACGCCTCACGCCGCCGGTCGAGAAGGCTCTTGCCGACGCCGTCGCGCGCGTCCTCGCGTCGCTGTAGTTACGGGCCCGTCAATCCTTCCTCCCGCGCCGCCACGCCGCCACACAGGCACACCAACGGCCCAGCCCGCGTGTTACTCTTGAACTTAACCCTGCTACTGAGGCCTGTTATGTCCTATCTATCTATTCGAGATCTCTCTCTAGACGGTAAACGCGTCTTCATTCGCGTGGATTTCAACGTCCCGCTGCAGAAGAACGACAAGGGCGACATGGAAATCACCAGCGATAAGCGCATCCGGGCGTCGCTCCCTACCATTCAATTTGCGCTGGAGCACGGCGCTGGCGTCATCCTCGCCTCGCACTTAGGACGCCCCAAGGGGAAACCAAATGCGGAGATGAGCCTGAAGCCGGTAGCCGCGCGTCTTGAGGATTTGCTGCACCGGCCGGTGAAGATGGCCCCGGATTGCGTTGGGCCGGCGGTCGAAGCCCTCAAGCCCGCGCCCGGCGAAGTCCTGCTGCTGGAGAACCTCCGGTTCCATGCCGAGGAGGAGAAGAACGACCCGGCTTTCGCCAAGCAGCTTGCGTCCCTGTGCGACCTGTACGTCAACGACGCGTTCGGTTCCGCTCACCGCGCGCACGCCTCCACGGCGGGCATGATCCCGTTCGTGGCCAAGGCCGCGGCGGGCCTCCTGATGGAACAGGAGTTGAAGTACCTGGGGATGGCGGTTCACAATCCGGAGCGGCCGTGCGTGGCGATCCTGGGCGGCGCCAAGGTGTCCGACAAGATCGAGGTCATCGAGAACCTGGGCAAGGTGGTCGACAAGCTGCTTATCGGCGGCGCCATGGCTTACACGTTTCTGCGCGCGCAGGGCCTGCCAACCGGCAATTCGCTGGTGGAAGCCGACAAGGTCGAGCTGGCCAAGAAGCTCCTCGCCGGGCTGGGCAGCAAGCTGATGCTGCCGATAGACCATGTGGTGGTGTCCGAGATCGCGGCAGGCGCCGCCAACGAAGTAGTCGAGACCATTCCCGACGGCAAGATCGGCGTGGACATCGGGCCCAAGACGGTGGCCGCTTTCGAGGCTGCCATCTCCGGAGCCAAAACCGTGATCTGGAACGGGCCGATGGGGATCTTCGAGAAGCCGCCCTTCGACGCGGGAACGGTGGCGCTGGCGAAGGCCGTGGCGGCATCCGGGGCAACCTCCGTGGTGGGCGGCGGCGATTCGGAGAAGGCCATCAAGGCGGCCGGCGTTACCAGCCGGATCAGCCACGTTTCCACCGGCGGCGGGGCGTCCCTCGAGTTTCTGGCCGGTCTCACTCTACCCGGCGTGGCAGCGCTCGAAACGAAGTAGGACCGGAAGCTGCGCTTACCGGCACTCCAGGGCGCGTCCGCCGGGCACCATCTGCGTGAAAATTTGCCGCCGCGCGGGGGGCAGCCATGTGGTGTAGCCGACCGGGCTGGCCGGAGCATCCTCCAAGTCCGCAAAGCGGGAGAGCATTACCAGATAGCGGGCATGAACTGCCGGCATCAAAGGCGCCCACCAGCGGCGGTGCAGGCTCGATCCCACGCAGGTTACCGGCCGGTAGGCGCCGGCAGGCCGTGCGATCTGCGGGTTGTTTAGATGACCCTCGAACTCCAGTTGCGTCCAGCCTTCGTACTCGAAGCCGGCCGAGATCTGGCTGCGCGGTATGCCGGCTTGTTCCAGGGCGCCAGTGGCGGCGACCTGCGCGCGGGCGGTGGCAAAAGAGTCGTGGGTCGTGGCCACGGCGTATAAGGCAAACAGCGCCAGCATGGCCCAGCTCCAACGCGTGAGGCGGGGCCGGATGCTTTCCTGGTAGTGCCTCAGCAGGGGAATGCCTGCGACCGGCAGAAAGGGAATCAGGTAGCGGTCGAAGACGTCGGTGGTTGTCGAGCGCAACTCAATCACCGCGAAGCAGGACGCCAGGAAGACGATTCCGAAGATGGTGGCCGGCGCCGCCGGGTCCTTCCAACAGCGGTCCGCGACTTCCCGCCTGCGATTCCACAACGCCAGCAGGCAACCCGCGACGCAGAGGAGCGCCAGCGAGGTGAGCAGGTCGCGGACCACCGGGCCCAGAATTATCGGACGGTAGCCGACCGCCACGAGATCCGGTGTAAGAATCCCGTACTCCGTCAAGACATCGCCAAGCACCGGCATTTTGTGGTGGTGTACGACCGCCAGTTTGAACTCTCCGGCGGCAACGCCCGCCAGCGCCAGTGCGGCGAGCTTGCGCGGGGCGTACCTGAAGCCGGGCACCACGAAGGCAATCAGGAGCGGAAGCAGGATCAACGCCATTGTTAGAGCGAATGGAGGCGCCATGTGGAGGCTGTGGATTGCCGAGCCGAGGGGGTTTTGTCTGAAGGCCCCGAGGGTGTCCTCCGCGAGCGTGTACGGTTTCGAATTGAACCACCCGATACAGCCTGCTATCGACAGCGCAACCAGTAGCCACGCCGTCGAGAGACCGGCTATCGCCCGCTTGTTGCGGCGCTGAATCCATGCGATCGCAGGGAGAAACGTCAGCGGAGCGATCCAATAAACCTGGCGGTCCATCCCGCTCAATACTCCCGCCACGGCGATGAGCGCGGCCCACGCGAGGCAGTCTCTCGCACCGCCGGCTTTCCAGGCCTTGATGGCGCCATAGTAAGTGAGGATGAAAAGAAACAGCGCGGGCACATCGGACATGAAGGAGACGGTCTCCGGCAGCACCAGCGGCGAGAGCACGGTTAGCAAGGTGAGGAATCTTGCGGAGGCAGCCTCCAGGCCGCTTTCCCGGCCAAGCCTGTACAGCAGGGGGACGAGGAGCGCTCCCAGAACCACGGTGGAGAGCCGCACCGCCAGGAAAGAAAACCCAAAGAGTTTGATGAACAGGGCCGCCCAGGCGATCTGCGGCAGGAGCATCATGGCGGGCCAGCCGTTATAGACGATGTGGCCGCTCAGGGCGAACTCGCGCGCGATATGGCTGTACGCCCAATCGTCATTGATGCCCCGGTCCAGCAGCGGATTCACCGCCACCACGGCAAGCAGGAACAGCGCAAGACAAAATAGGACGTTCCGGCCGTCGCCGCCGGAAACGCCAGGTTCTGGTGGTTGCTGGAGCGGGAGCATAATTCGCGGAACTTACGATTCAATTCCGAGGACAGGCCAGCGGCCTTCCAAAAACGCGCTTCGCCGGCAAGTTCGAGAAGGTTTCGGCCGCTTCCTCAACCACAAAGCTATCATACTCCGGTTGGCTTCAGCCTGGTGGTTCGGCGCATGGAGGTGCGGCGCAAAGGCGAGCGCGCTGAGGCGGGGCAGACGGGTTTCTGGCCTCCGCGGGGATCAGCGTGCGCGGGGCGGATCGGAAGCCCGCCCCACGGGTTCGGCAACCAACCGGGTTTCCGGACTGCAAACGCGCTGGAGCGTTTCCCGCAGAGCTTCGGGACGGATCGGTTTGGACAGGTAGTCGTCCATTCCCGCTTCCAGACAGAGTTCCCGGTCGCCTGTCATGGCATTGGCAGTGAGCGCCACGATGGGAGTGTGGCGGAGGGTATCGCGTTCACGGCGGCGGATGGCGCGTGCGGCGTCATAGCCGTTCACTCCGGGCATCTGTACGTCCATCAGAATCACGTCGAAATCCTCGCGGGCAGAGATGTCGATGGCTTCCGATCCGCTCGCGGCCAGCTTCACCGCGTGGCCAATCCTCTCGAGCAGCAGAACAGCCACCTTCTGATTGACGGGATTGTCCTCGGCCAGCAGGATACGCAGCGGGTGCGATCCGGTCGCCGCGGCGGGCCCGACGGCCGGTTCCGGCCCGGCATCCGGGGTCTCCAGCCCGAGCGCTCTCGAGATGACTCGGCGCAGGGCAGCCGGGGTGGCCGGTTTCGCCAGGAAGTGCCCGCTGGCGCGAATTTCCGCATCGAGCGAGGCGAGATCGAGCGAAGCAAGCATCGGAACCGGGATGCCGGCGAGAGCGGGATCGCGCCGGATTAGCTTAGCCAGATCGAGCCCGTCGGTCTCCGGCACGTGTGCATCCAACAGGGCGATAGCGAAGGGGGCGCCGGCCTCCGACCGCGCGCGCATGGCGGCCAGGGCCATCGGCCCGGAATCGGCGATCTCCGGCTTCATTCCCCAGCGCTTCAGGAGTTCGCTGAGAATGCGGCGACTGGTGGAGTTGGCATCGGCCAGGAGGATGGGAACTCCGGCAAACGGCTCGACTCCGGCTTCGGGGGCCCGCTCCCCGGTTGCGCCCAGCGTGGCGGTGAAGTGGAAGGTGCTTCCGCGGCCGGTCTCGCTCTCCACCCAGATCCTTCCCCCCATCAGCGAGACCAGCCGCGCCGAGATGGCCAGCCCCAACCCGGTGCCGCCGAAGCGCCGCGTGTGGGAATCGTCGGCTTGAACGAAGGCCTCGAAGATCCGCTCCTTCGCCTGGGATGGGATGCCGATGCCGGTATCGCGGACGGAGAATTGCAGACAGGCGCTACCGGAGTCCAGCGTGACATCGGCAACGCGCAGCAGGACCTCGCCGGATTCGGTGAACTTAATGGCATTCCCCAGCAGGTTCACCACCACCTGGCGAAGCCTCCCGGCGTCTCCCAACACCGCGACGGGCATTCCCGGGTGGCTTTCGTAGAGCAGCTCGATCCCTTTGCGGTGGGCCGTGAACGCCATCATGCGGACGATCTCCTCAAGCAGTTCTCCGGGAGAGAATTCGGCGGTCTCGAGAGCCAGCTTTCCGGCTTCGATTTTGGAGAAATCCAGGATGTCGTTGATGACGTTGAGGAGGCTCTCTCCCGACGAGCGCACGATGCCGAGATAGTCGCGTTGCTCGCCCGAGAGCGAGGTCGCCAGCGCCAGCTCGGTCATGCCGATGACGCCGTTCATGGGGGTGCGGATTTCGTGGCTCATGTTGGCCAGGAACTGGCTCTTGGCGCGGTTGGCGGCCTCGGCGCGCTCCTTGGCTTCCAGCAGTTCGGCGGTGCGCTTCTTCACCTCCTCTTCCAGACGGTCGCGGTGTTCGGAGAGTTCGTCGTCGCGGCGGGCGATTTCCACCAGCATGGCGTTGAAGCTGTCGGTGAGCCGCCCCAGGTCGTCGTCTCCCAGCTTCTCGGCGCGCACCCGGTAATTCCTGGCGGCCGAGACCAGCCGGGCGGTTTCCGCCAGGCGGCGGATGGGCTCCGATAAGGTCCGCTGCAACCGGGCCGCCAACGCCGCCGCCAGCAAGGTGGCCCCCAGGAAGATGCCCAGAATGACGGTGGCCGACTGGCGGATGCCGGCGCGAACCTCATCCATGTCGGCGTCCATGTGGATGCTGCCGATGACGTCGGGCCCGAGGCGGATGGGCTTGAGGAGTTTCAACCGGCCGTTTTCGAACCAACTGGCATCGGTTCCGCGGCGGGCCGGCTCGGACGGGAGCGGTTCGCCCGGGCGAAGGTAGGCGGCGAGAAGCGATCCATCGGCCGAGTAGATGCGGGCGGATGCGACCGGCCGCCGGGCGGCCAGCCCGGAGAGGATCTCCTCAGCCGCGCGCCGGTCGCCGAAGGCGAGGGCCGCCGTGCTATTGGAGCCCAGGACTTCGGCAAGAGTGCCGAGGTCGTTGCGCATGGAAGCGCGCAGGGCGCGGTCGACGTGAATCAGCACGGCGCCGCCCGAGAGCACCAACGCCGCGATCACGGTTGTCATGATGATCAGCAGCAGCTTGGCCCCGACCGGGAAGTCGCGATATCGCAGGGCCGTGATCATCGCGTCCTCGCGTTCCGGGGGACCAGATCGGCCAGGCTCAGCAATTTGGAACTGATGCGGATTTGCGCCTGCTCGGCCGCATCCAGATTGATTTCGAAGCGCACCTTGCCATCTTCCAATTTGAAGTTGACGATGCCGCCTTCGGCCGCGAAGCCGCGGGATTCTCCGATGGTGAGGGTGGCAATGCCCTTCAGTTCCGCCGCCTCCGACTGGTAGCGTTTGCGTTCGGCGGCGCTTACGAAGAGAATGTGGCAGGCCGTTTTCGAGGAGACCTCCGGGATCTGGCGCACGCGGAAGGCGCGCCCATTGACGGCCTGGCCGCGGACCACATCGTCGAGGCTGTGACCGAACGGGTTCTGCCCGAGAACGCAAATGGAGATGGGGTCGCCGGGGCCGTGGAAAGCCTGCGCCGGCCATTCGACGAACTTGGCGAAGTTGTAGATGAACGCGGCCTTCACGGTGTACTCCTCGACCTGCCCGAAGGCCGTGGGCAGGAGGATGCAACCGAGGATGGAAACGAGGATCGGGTGTCTGGCCGGCGCGGCGGCGCGCCGCAGGCCCCTGGAAGAAAACCCGGCGGGGAGCCGCAGCCAGGACTGGGGCCATCCCCGCGTGGCCATGCGGCCCGCTTGGTTCAGAATCGCCACCTCAGTTGTCCGTACACGCTGCGTTCCACCTGGGTTCCCAGCACGCCCCAGGAGTTGCCAAATTCCCAAGTCCGGGGGCGCAGCAGGTTCTGTCCAACCACGCTCAGTTCGGCCGATTCGCCGAGCTTCCGCGATAACCTCAGATCCAGCCGGGCGTGGCCGGGAATGGCGCTGCCGGGAACCCGGGCGCTGTAGTATAGCGACTGATCGAATTGCACCTTTGCCGACAGGTCCATCACGGAGCGGAATTTCAGCATGTTCCGCGGGAAGTCGCCGGCCACATCAGTGGTGCCGGTCTGCTGGGCGGCTGGGTCGAGGCGGATGTTGGAGTTGAGATAGGCATAGCCGGGCCTGATGCGCCAACGCGGGGAAGCATTCCAATTGAGGGATACTTCTCCGCCGGAATCCACTCCGTGGCTTCCGCTGCCGTACTGCAAGGGGACAATCACCTGGACGGGGTAGCCCGGGACGAAGGCGATAGGCAGCGGTTCGACGGATTCCAAGTGGTGGTAGATGCTGAAGAAGACGTCGGCATCGAGCGAGAGAGACGGAGAGAATTCCCGGCGGTAACCCAGTTCGTAATCCCGCAGTTCCTCGGGCTTGATGTTGGGATTGCCGGACATTTGTATGGATTCGACCATGCCGGGCGCGATGGGCACCGTTTCGAGGTTGGCCCAGATGGCGGTATCCACGCGGGAAGGTTGGCGCATGGCGCGGGAGGCCGCGGCCCAAACGGTGTAGCTGCCGCCGGGAGGGGCCCAGGCAAGGCGAAGGCTGGGCTCCGGCTCGAAGCCGGTGTAGGCATTGTGCTCGATCTTGCAGCCGGCGGTGAGCCAGAGGGAATTGGAGAGGCGTATCTCGTCCTGCAGAAACGCGCTGAACAACCGGTCGGTCTTCCAGGGCGGACGAAGCGCAACCCAATCTCCCGGAGACAGGCCGGACATACTCGAGCGGAACCCGACGCCCCAGACGATATCGTTCCTCCCGCCGGCCGCCAGGTGATCCTGAAAATCCAGATCGAAAATGCGCTGGACCTCGGGTACGCCGTAATCGGTGCGGCGGTAGGTATCGTAGTAGGTTTGGAGGGAGGTCTCGGCGCCGCCGGCGGAGCGGTGGTCCCAGCGGGCCAGCAGGTTGCCGCCGGTATCTTGGGCAGGCTGGTTGTAGTAGACGTCGTAGGGGGTCTGAACCCACCCTTTCCATTGCGTCTGGTTGGACTTGTTCAAAGACAGATCGCCTTCCACCATCAGCGAATCGTGCGGAGTTGGGTCCCAATCCGAGCGGAAGCCGGTGTGCCAGCGCTGCCAACGATCGTCGGCGGGGCTGCCATCGGCCTGAGCGGCGTCGCCGACGGAGAAGCCCTCCGCGAAGGCGCGGTAGGTTTCCTGCTGGCCTACGCTCCCGCCATATTGGAGGAGCCCCAGTCCGTTGGTTTGGGACCCGCCACCGGCCGTCAGCGAGCCGCCCTGGGTGTGTTTCGACGATTTGGTGATGATGCTGATCACGCCGTTAACGGCGTTGGCGCCCCAGACCGTGGCGCCGGGGCCGCGAATGACCTCGATGCGTTCGATGTCTTCGAGCGGCATGTCGAGGTGTTCCCAATAGACGCCCGAGAACGAGGGGGAATATACGGTGCGGCCGTCGATCAGCACCAGCACTTTGTTGGAGTAGCGCGCGTCGAATCCGCGGATGCTGATGGCCCAGGAACTGGCGTTAATCTGCTCGACATCGACGCCCGGAACCATGCGCAGGACATCCGGGAGGTTGAGGGCGCCGGAGCGGCGGATATCCTCCGCCTGAACCACGAACACCGCGGCCGCCGTGTGAGCCAGCGTCTGCTGGCGTTTCGACACGGAGGTGACCGTGAGGTTCATGAGATCCTCGATGTTCGCCTGGGCGAGATCTAAGGGAGGCTGGTTCTGCGCGCGGGACTGAATTCCCGCCGCCAGCGCCAGTACGATGGGCCAAACAACACTAGTGCTCACATCAACCTTATCGGCAGGAATGCGCAATCCAGCGGCCATTTCTCGCACAGGAGAGGCGGAAGTTCACGGACGGGGCGAAAACACTGGGGACAGAGTGCGCCGTCCACGCGGCGACGGGGCAGGGCGTGCTATCGCGAGTGATGTTATCGCCTTAGGGCGGAGTCTTCGGTCCCCGCGTTTTCGCGACCATTCGCGCCGTAGGGATGCGGGTCTGCGGGGCATCGACGCTAGTGCCGTGACCGCCCGGTGACTTTCCCTTGCTTCGGGCCGCTCGCTGACGCTCGCGGTTCCGGGTCGGGCCCACGGAACCGCGAGCGTCAGCGAGCGGCCCGAGCTTAACGCACCGAGTCACGCGGTCGGCGTATCAGCTTGGAAAGGAGGGGAAAAGGGCGGGACCTTGGTTCAGGCAGTAGGCTTTCAATAGAGGTTAATGATGCTGTCCTCGCCGGCCTTCACATCCACGCGGATGTGAAGGTTGCGTTGGGCGGCGTCGTAGAACCAGGTGCCATCGGCCAGCGCGGCGAGGGATGACACGGGGCGATAGATGCGCGATTCGAAGCTGACGGCGGCGGGGCGATCCACGTGATGGACGATCCACTGGTAGCGGCGGTCCTTTTTGGACTCGATCTGCAGGCGCATGATATCCACGGCAGGCGCGGCGTGCACTTGCGAGTACTCGCCAGTGTCCTCTTCCAGGAGGAAAAGCTCGGCGCCCAGTTTGGGGAAGTAGTGCAGGGCGATGCCAGCCGGGTCGTCCAGCGGAACGATTGTGCCGTTGCGCGCGAAGACGGGTAGCGAGGGCGTTTCGACGGCGATGGTGGTTCGGCCTGGAATGGCCTGGTTAGTTTCCAGGTTGGTCCAGATGCCTTGCGGCAGGTAGACCTGGCGGCGACCGGTGGCGTCAGTGATGGGCGCGACCAGCATCTCGTCGCCCAGCATGAACTCGTCGGCGTGGCGGGCGCACTCCGGATCGGCGGGGAACTGGAAGGGCAGGGGATGCCACATGGGGTGGCCGTGGTAATCGGCCTCGGGACCGTACACGGCGAAGAACGACTGCAACTGCTGGCGGAAATCGCTCAGACCCACGCCGCCCGCCTCGACACGCGGAACCAGCGAACCGAGTTGCCGCGCACGCGTTTTCAGGGGCTCTTCGGCATGATCGAACGTTTCCAGGTTGAAGTACGGATAGATGGCGCCCGACATGGCGCCCTGCACCATACTGAGGAGCGCGTCGCGCAGACCCGGCCATGAAGCGGACGGAGCGGCGTACTGCCAGGGCAGGGAAGCCTGCGCGGCGCGGTTGTGTTCGCGGAAGATTTCGCGGGGCGGCGGGCCGTAATAGAAGAAGTAATCGACGCGCGGGGTCTCGATGCGGTAGCGGCCGGCGGCGCTGAAATCGAAGCGCCAGGAGCCGCTGCCGGAGTGGAATTCGCCGTAGCCGGCGGTGGAAATCAGGAGCGGGATGGCGGCGGAGAGGGCCTTGCCGGTGAGATCGAATTGCGGGTCGGGGCGCGGTCCCAGCCCGTAGAAGCGCTCGCCCGAGGGCGCCTCGCGTTCCCAGGCTACGCCGCGCCCGGACGCGGCCGGTTCGGTTAGGTCCTTCATGAGCGGCCGCCCCTTCGAGTGGAGCACTTCGACGAGGAGACCGTGCTTCTGAATCACCACCTCGATGGCTTCCGAGCGAATGTGGAGCGCGCCGGGCGAATCGTCGACGTGGATGGCGACCGCGGTTTCCGGGGGCTTGAGCGCGGCGAGCGGCCCATCGAGCGTGCGCCGGAAGCGGAAGGTGCTGGCGGAATACCACTGCAGGTCGGCGCTGCCATGATCCAGCGTGAACTCGACGCGGCCATCGTGCGAGGCGAACGCGAGCAGCGTGGCCATCGTGGCCAGGGCTTGCGCGGGCATCAGAGCAGAACCATCTCCCGCTGGATTTCGCCGGTGACGCGGGCGTCTTTGTCGCCCACGAACACGTTGACCTCGCTGCGCACGCCGAACTCGGGCAGGTAGATACCGGGCTCGATGGAGAAGCAGGTCCAGGGCGCGACGAGGCGCTCGTCGTGGGTCTCCAGGTTGTCCATGTTGGCGCCGCTGCCGTGCACCTCGACGCCGATGGAGTGGCCGGTGCGATGGGTGAACCACTCGCCGTAGCCGGCCTGGGCGATGACGGCGCGGCAGGAATCGTCCACTTCGAAGCCGCGCAACGGGTAGCCGGCGGCCTTGGCGCCGATGACGCGCTCGATGGCGGCGTCGCGCGCCGCGGTGACGATGCCGAAGACTTCGCGGATCTTGTCCGGCGGCGTGTCGCCGCACCAGGCGGTCCAGGTGATGTCGTAGTAGACGGCGCCGGGGCGGTCGAGCTTGGCCCACATGTCGAGCAGCACCCAATCGCCGGAGCGGATGGGGCTGGAGATCTCCGCGGTGGGCTCGTAGTGCGGGTTGGCGGAGTTGGCGTTGCAGCCGACGATGGGGCCATCGGAGGTGCACATGCCGGCCTCGGCGAAGGCGCCGAGTACGAAGTGCTTGACCTCGATTTCCTGCAGCGGGACGCGGTTGCGGGTGCGTTCGCGGATGAACTGGAAGGCGGCGGCGCGGACGCGGTCGGCGCGGCGGCCGGCTTCCAGGTGGGACTCGAGAGCCTCGGGGGTCCAGCGGGCTTCGAAGTGCTGGATGAGTTCGGCGGAGCTGACCACTTCGACGCCCACGCTGCGCACCAGTTCGACGGTGCCGGCATCCACGCTCGAAACGTAGGGGATGGCGCAGAGGGGCGAGTACTGCATGGCGACGCGGCCGCGTCCGCCGGTGATGCGGCGCAGGGCCTCGACCTGTTCGCCCCAGCTTGAATAGGGGACCCGGCCGCCGGGGAGGTCGCGGAGCATGTTGCGCTCGATGCGGTGCTCCATGCCGCGCGGTTCGCCCGAGGCGGGGATGAAGTAATACCAGCGGCGCGTGGGGGCGGTGGTGGTGGGCAGGCCGAGCACGCGGTAGGCGAGCGGGTCACGAAGGTGGTGGTCGAAGAACAGCCAGCCGTCTAGGTTCTGGCTGCGGATTTGTTCCTGGATGGCATCGAGTTGCATGGGGCTAATTCAGGATAGCCGATGCGGGCGGGGTTCGGCGTTGCCGTGGGGGCGAGAGAGTTGCTACGGTGACAAAGATACCTGGAGAGCCGAATATCCGTATGCGAAATCAGAGGCGGATGCGAAGGTGGTTGTGGGCGGTGGCGATGGTGCCGGGGGTTGCGGGTGTGGGCGCGGCACAGGTCAACAAGGGAGCCGCCCCGGCCAGCGCTACTGTTACCGATATTGACGGCAACGTATACAAAACTGTGACCATTGGCAACCAGGTATGGATGGCCGCAGACCTTAAAACCACCCGATACCGAAACGGCGATCCGATAGGTACCACCAGTCCAGCAACTCTGGATATAAGTGGCGAGAGTGCCCCAAAATACCAGTGGGCGTATGCGGGGGATGAAAGCAATGTGGCCACTTACGGCAGGCTATATACTTGGTATGCCGCGACCGATAGCCGTAATGTTTGCCCCGCCGGCTGGCATGTGTCGGCGGATGCCGAATGGCAGGCTCTAATCGATTTTCTTGGTGGAGATATAGCAGCGCAAGGCAAATTGAAGGAAGCCGGCACAACACATTGGCACAGCCCCAATACGGATGCAACGAACGAGAGCGGTTTTACAGCCCTCCCGGGGGGCAACCGATTCAACAACGAGCCTTTCGCCGGCCTGGGATACGGCACTCACTGGTGGACGGGCACAGAATACGATGCCAAATCTGCCTGGCGCCGAATCATGGTTAATATCCCTCTCGCGCCCACAGATCATACCGGGGGCTGGGCCGATAAGAAGATTGGCTGGCACGTGCGGTGTTTACAGGACGCTTCCAAGTAGCCACTTTATGCCGTGCCGACGGCAGACCGCCTTCTCACCCAGATCATAGCTGGGCCGGACGGAGCCATGTGGTTCACTGAGCACAGTGGCAACAAAATCGGCCGCGTCTCCATTCCGGCAGCGTGGCTCCCCGCTCCAGTGCCCGCGCTCTCCCTGTGGCCCCTGGCCCTGCTGGCGCTGCGGCGTCACGGGGCTTGTTAGGTTGATGTCCACGAAGCAACGGGACAAGGTTTGGGTGCATCCAGGGTGCAGGCGCAACCGATCCGGAAGGACGCGCATCCACCCCACTTTGGGTCTTTGGGAATTGATGAGCGGAGCTACCGGGAGAACGGAGGCCTTCAGGCGAGTCGATGCGCTGCGCGTGATGCTCGCTGGCAACGCGGTCCGAACGCTTCAATTCCCCGATGGGCTATTCCTCAACCACCGGGGCGGCGAGGTTTTCGCCCACTTACTGCCCTTATCAGCAAGAAGGCGGGCCGGTTCCGATCCGTGTGAATCCGTGTCCATCCGTGGCCCATTAATGCGGTTCCCCACGCGTGGGAAAAGTCTCGCAAAGCAGGATGCGGAACTTGGCCACGGATGGACACGGATTCACACGGATTACTATTGTCCAGTAACTTTGTGGACGCTGAACAAGTGGCCGATCTTGACGGCACGCCGAACTCTCGGGTATGGCCGTAGTAGTGCCGTGGCCGCGGGAAGACGTTCCTTTGCCTCGGGCCGCTCGCTGACGCTCGCGGTTCTGGGGGGCAGAGGAGGCGGAACGGCAAGCGTTGGCGAGCGGGTCGAGGCAAACGCCTGGGGATCCGGATTGGCCTGCCTTCGGTATTCCGCTCACGGTATCATTAAGTACGAAAGCGGTTGCCTTCCGATGGACTCCGAATCGAATCCGGGCGTTAATAGCTGGCTGGAAGACGAGATGTATCGCCAGTACAAGCTGGACCGTGCAGCGGTGGACGAGAGTTGGAAAGTGGTTTTCGAAGCCAACGGCAACGTGGGCGCGGCGGTTCCGGTCCCGGCGCCGGCGGCCGGCGATGGCGACCTCCAGCCTCTGCGCGGCGCGGCGGGACGGATCGCGGCGAACATGACGGCGTCGCTCGCCATTCCGCTGGCTACCTCGCAGCGCACCATCGCCGTCAAGGTGATGGACGAGAACCGGCGCATCATCAATCAGCACCGCACCCTGCTCGGCAAGAGCAAAGTTTCCTACACGCACCTGCTGGGCTGGGCCGTGATCAAAGCGCTCGAAGGGTTGCCGGGGCTAAATTGCGCTTACGCCGAAAAGGATGGGCACGCGGTATCGCGTGGCGCCGCCGCGCGTGAACCTGGGCATGGCCGTGGACGTGGCGGGCAAGGACGGCGCGCGCAATCTGATGGTGCCCAATATCAAGGATGCGGGCGCGCTGAATTTCTACGAGTACGTGGCGCGGTTCGACGACCTGGTGGCGCGGGCGCGGCACGCGAAGCTGACGCCGGCGGATTTCCAGGGCACCACGATTTCGCTGACCAATCCGGGAACGGTGGGGACCATGGCGTCGAGCCCGCGGCTGATGCTGGGGCAGGGGGCCATCATCGCGGCGGGAGCCATCGACTACCCGGCCGAGTACCAGGGCGCGGCCGAGCGAACGCGCGCGGCGCTGGGCATCAGCAAGGTGATGACGCTGAGTTGCACCTACGACCACCGCATCATTCAGGGCGCCGAGTCGGGCGAATTCCTGGGCCGCGTGCAGGCGCTGCTGGACGGCAAGGACGGCTTCTACGACGAGGTCTTCGCGCACCTGCGCATGCCGCACATGCCGGTGCGATGGGAGACGGACCGCAAGGTGCTGGCGCCGGGAGCGTCGGCGGCGCGCACGGAGGAAATCGCCAAAGAGGCGGGGATCATGCAACTGATCAACGCCTACCGCGTGCGCGGCCACCTGATCGCCGACCTGGACCCGCTGGGCACGGAGCCGAGCTACCATCCCGAACTGGACCCGGAGACCTACGGGCTGACCATCTGGGACCTGGACCGCGAGTTCCTCACGGGCAGCCTGGGCGAGGCCATTGGCGAGGGCGCGCCGAAAGCGGTGGCCACGCTGCGGCGAGATCCTGGAGACGCTGCGGCAGACTTACTGCGGCAAAATCGGCTGCGAGTACATGAACATCCAGGTGCCGGAGCAGAAGCGCTGGCTGCAAATGCGCATGGAGCCGGGCTCGAACGGCTGGCCGCTGGAACGCGGAAACGCGCCTGCGCATTCTGCGGCAACCTCGTCGCGGCCGAGGAGTTCGAGCACTTCCTGCACGCGCGGTTCGTGGGGCAGAAGCGGTTCGCGCTCGAGGGCGGCGAAACGGCGCTGGCGATTCTGGAGGAACTGATCGAGCGCGCGGCGGCCAACGGGGTTCGCGAAGTGGTGATGGGGATGGCGCACCGCGGCCGGCTCAACATTCTGGCCAACGTGGTGGGCAAGGACCTGAAGCAGATCTTCTCGGAGTTCGAAGGCGAGGTCGATCCGGCGAGCACGCAGGGCTCGGGCGACGTGAAGTATCACCTGGGCGCCAACGTGGTGCGGCGGATGGAGAGCGGGCGCGAGATCGCCGTGTCGCTCTCGCCGAACCCCAGCCACCTGGAGGCCGTGGACCCGGTGGTGGAAGGAATCGTGCGGCCCAAGCAGGACCGCCTGGGCGATGCCGAGCGGGTACGCGTGATTCCGGTGCTGGTGCACGGCGACGCGGCGTTCGCGGGACAGGGCGTGGTGGCGGAGACGCTAAACCTGTCGCAGCTCGATGGCTACTCGACCGGCGGCACGATTCACCTGGTGATCAACAACCAGATCGGATTCACAACAAACCCCGACGAATCGCGGTCAACGCCTTATTCGACGGACGTGGCGCGCGGCGTGCAGGCGCCCATTTTCCACGTGAACGGCGACGATCCGGAGGCGGCCATACGCGTGGTGGAGATGGCCTTCGATTACCGGCAGCAGTTTCGCGCGGACGTGGTGATCGACATGTTCTGCTACCGGCGGCACGGGCACAACGAGGGCGACGACCCCAGCTACACGCAGCCGCTAATGTACCGCAAGATTAAAGAACACGAGCCCGTGTCGGCGATTTATGGCGCGCGGCTGGAGCGCGAAGGGGCGGTGGCGGCGGGCGAGATCGATGGGCTGCGGCGGGCGGCCACGGCGCGCCTGGCGGAAGCGTACGATGCGGCGCAGCAGCGCGCGGAACGCTTCGAGGTGCAGGAACTGAGCGCGGTGGCGAGCGGCGACATCAGCCCGTTCTGCCCGCGGACGGCGGTGAACCGGCAGGTGCTGGAGCGCGTGATCCACGGGTTGGCGCAGTTCCCCGAAAACTTCCACTTGCATCCCAAGCTGCGCGGGTTTGTGGAGAAGCGGCACGCGGCGGCGGCGACGGACGCCCCGGTGGATTGGGCGTTCGGCGAGGCGCTGGCTTTCGGCACGCTGGCGCTGGAGGGCACGCCGGTGCGGCTGAGCGGGCAGGACTCCGGGCGCGGGACATTTAGCCAGCGGCATCTGGCATTCTACGATTACGAAACCGGCAAGCGGTACGTGCCGCTGCAGCACATCGCGCCAGACCAGGCGCGGTTCGACGTGGTGGATAGTTCGCTGAGCGAGTACGCGGTGCTGGGTTTCGAGTTTGGCTACAGCCTGGCCGATCCGCTTTCGCTGACCATTTGGGAGGCGCAGTTCGGCGACTTTGCCAACGGGGCGCAGATCATGATCGACCAGTTCATTGCTAGCTCGGAATCGAAATGGGGCCAGCCCAGCGGACTGGTGATGCTGCTGCCGCACGGGTACGAGGGGCAGGGGCCGGAGCACTCGAGCGCGCGTGTGGAGCGGTTTCTGACGCTGTGCGCGGAGGGGAATGTGCTGGTGGCGAACTGCACCACCCCGGCGCAATTTTTCCACCTGCTGAGAAGGCAGATGTACGGCGGCGTGGACCGGCGCGGGATGCGCAAGCCGCTGATCGTCTTCACGCCCAAGAGCCTGCTGCGGCATCCGCGGGCGGTGTCGGCGTTGAGCGAGTTCGCCGCGGGCGGCTTCGTGGAACTGCTGGATGACGCGGGTGCGGCGCCTGCGAAGGTGACGCGCGTGATCTTCTGCTCGGGGAAGATTTACTACGATCTGCTGGCGGCGCGGGAGGAACGGCAGGCGGCGCATGTGGCGCTGGTGCGCGTGGAGCAACTGTACCCGTTTGCGGCGGAGCAGGCGGCCGAGATCCTGGCCCGCTATGCGCCCGCGGCGGAGGTGGTGTGGGCGCAGGAGGAGCCGCGCAACATGGGCGCGTGGCGGGTGATGCGCGAGTGCATCGAGCCGCTGCTGCGAGCGACGGGGCGCGAGGTGCGGTACGTGGGGCGGCCGGAGTCGGCGAGCCCGGCGACGGGTTCGGCGAAGCGGCATCGGCAGGAGGCGGAGGAGATCGTGGCGGAGGCGCTGGGGTAGGGCCTCAGATGGCTTCCCAGGGATTGAGGATAGTGACGCCCAGGTCTTCGTAGTCCTTGACGTTGCGAGTCACGCGAACCAAGTCATGCTTGAAGGCGGTGGCAGCGAGAACCGCATCGACGACGGGGTGTGGCCTGCCCTTTGCCTTCACCTGAGCGGATAGGTCGCCCAATCGCTCGGCTATCGCCAGAGTGACTGGCAATGCGCGGTCTCCCAACCAAGGCATGATTTCGCCGTCGAGCCGGTCCTCGATGATGGCGCGCCGGTTGCCCGTCTGAAGGGATGCAATGCCTTTTCAGAGTTCCCCGATCGAGAACACGCTCACAAAGACGCGGTCTTTCGACTGGCGAAGAAAAGCCTCCACCCGGGGCTCGGGAACTGGTTTCGTCAGTTCGGAGAGTACATTCGTATCGACGAGATAGCCGTTCACAGCGCGATATCCCAGCCGGTATCCCGATCGCGTTCAAAATCCATATTGAGGCCATGGAATGGGGATCTCGCAAACAGGTCGGCCAAGTTGTCCACCTGCGTGGGAACCGGTCTCTTGCCCGTAGCCGACAAATGAAGCGCGCGCACGGCCTGATCGACCGCTTCCTCGGTCGACGGCGCGGCGCCGGCTGCGACCACCTCGGAGAGGAGGCGCGCCCGTTCGTCGTTCAGCGTTATGGTCATGGCCGCAGATTCTCCGTCACTCTACAATCCGAGTATAGGGCGGGCCATCGCGGAGTTCAAGCTCAGCGTCACTGGCGCTCGATGGGTGTGAGGACGCATTTCGCGACAGGTTGCGGTGAACTTTCTCCGTGCTTGCCCGGGGGGCACAGTGCATCACATCAGAAGCCGCCGCGAGAGAGTATCTCATCCCCGATAAGGGAGCAGCGGCGGAACGCACGTGAGGTAATATCTGGCGCGCGGCGTCCCCAGGCCAGTCGCCTCGCCCGCGCAGGTTGAGGAGATTGTGGGGAGAAGCGCTGGAGTAAGAGCTTGGGGGCTGTGTTACGCTGTGTACAGGCGAGCACAAACGATGACAGAGACCCTTTCCATCCGGCTAGATTCGGAGACGAAACAGCGTTTGACCGCTTTGGCCGCGCACTCAAAGCGCTCGAAGTCCTTCCTGGCTGCCGAGGCCATCGCGGCTTACGTAGAGCAAGAGGAGTGGCAACTCGGCGAAATTCACGCCGCTACCGCGGAACTCGACGCGGGACGCGCGGTGGGGCATGAGAAGGTTTCAGGGTGGCTGAAATCCTGGGGGAAGGCCGGAGAGAAGAGAGCTCCGCGATGAATGCGGTTTGGTCGCCGCGGGCCATCCGTCACCTGACGGCGATCAGAGAGTTGATTGAAAGGGAGTCGGAAATCGGCGCGGCCGCCGTTGCCACGCGAATTCTGGACGCCATCGAACTTCTCCGAACGCAGCCGCAAATGGGACGGCCCGGCCGGCTGGCTGGGACGCGGGAACTCGTCATTTCAGGCGCTCCGTACATGGTTCCATACCGGGTCCGGCACGAACGCCTGGAGTTACTCGCGGTGTTCGATGGACGCCGCCAGTGGCCTCGAAAACTGTGACCTAAGTGCTTGTCACGGAATAACCGCTCCACTCGCAGGCCTCCGCTCCCTAACGGTGGCGGCTCACGGCCCAGTGGCCAGTTTCCTTTGTCGCGAAAACCAGACCTCTCTGAAAGGCGCCCTCCTGTCGCCCCCGGCCTCCCTACCTCAGCGCCGCGCGGACGTCCTTGAGCAAACGGAACAGGTGATACGGGTCGCTGGGTGACGGGACGAAGTCGAATCGCTCGTAGAAAGACCTGGCTTCGTCGTCCTTCGCGTGAACCGCAAACGCGCGAATGCCCGCGATGTCGGCGGCCTGGAGCGTGCGGAGCATGGCGTCCTTGAGGAGGCCGCTGCCGAGACCTTTTCCCTGCCACCGGACCGCAATCGCGAGACGCGCCAGTAACATGATCGGCACGGGGTGACGGGCCAGTCCCTTAATCTGGCGCTCGGGCGCCTCGCCGTATTCCACCTGACCGACTACCAGCGTGCAGTATCCGGCTATCTCTTCGTCCGCCAGCGCGACGTAAGTCATCGAGGCTCCGGCTTGCTGGTTCTGCAACGCGAACCGGACAAGGAAACGGTTGAGGGCGTCGCGGCCGCAGTCGAACGCGTCCAGGTCGTGGCCGCGATGCAGTTTCTCGATGCGGAGAGCCGCCACTTACACCCCGCCGCGATCGAAAACGCCCCGTTTCTTCAGTAGCCTGGCAAGCCGCGGCGCCGGATGGGGAGGGGCCGCAAGCGCCGCCTGGAAGGCTTTCCACTGCGTAGCGCTCAGCCCAAAGCGCTGGCGGTCCGGCAGGGTCTCCTCGGCCCGGGCGAGAGCGCTTTCCAGGACGAATTCGCTAACGGAGCGGCGGGCAGCTATCGCGGCGGCCTGGAGGGCGCGCTTGGCCGACGGCGGGAGCCGAAGGTCGAGCTTCTCGTTACGGGTTTCGGCGTGCGGCATAGAGGCGTTCCTGGAGGTCCAGTTACAAGTCCAGTATCGCACGGACGCCAGACAATGTCATGACAGCCAGGCGGCTTCGGACTGTGCCCGGCAACTGGCGCTGCGCAGTGCGCTACTCACCCGCTGCCACCGCCGCGTCATAGGCGGTTCTGGCGATGCGGGCGATCACGCGCTCGCGGGTGGGCTCGTCCGCCTTCGAGTCCGTGACGAAGATGGCAATTGCCAGGCGCCGCCCGTCGGGCGAGGTGACTAGACCGATGTCGTTGGTAGCGGCTGTGAGCCCGTGCTCCGTGAACGAAGTCCCCGATTTGTGGCGGACTACGGTTCCGGCCGGAAGCTGCGCTCCAATACGGCGGCTCGCGGATGGCGAATCCCGCATCCAGCCGAACAGCAGCGCGGTGTGTGTGGGCGTGAGCGGCGAGTGCTCATCCAGGCGCCGCAGCAGCGCAACGACCGCAGCCGGCTCCCACGAGTTGCGGTACTGCGATGCGTGGTCGCGATGGAGGGCGGCTTCGTTGTCTTCCAGGTGGAATCCGCCGTCGTGCCGGAAGAACACGTCCACCACGGCGGGGCCTCCGATGAGGCGCAGAATCACGTCGGCGGCGGCATTGTCACTGAGCGATACCGCCAGGCGGAGGAGTTCGCGAAGCGGGACGTCCACTTCGGCGGCGGGGTACTTGTCCTGAAGCGGGCTGTGGGTTTGGGGTAGGATGCGGTCGCTTGCCAGCAAGCGCACGGGCTGGTCGAGCGATAGCTTGCCACCCTCGATCAGATGCAGCGTTGTGATCGCCAGCGGGAGTTTGAAGACCGATTGCATGGGCGGGTGCGCGCGCGGGTTCAGATCGCAGCGGAGGTCAGCGCCGGCGAGTGAGCAGGCAACGGAAACCTGTCCCTGAGCTTCGGCGGCGATGGCGGCAATGTGCCGCTCGAGCGCGTTCTGCGCCAATAGCGGGGCGGCAAGCAGAACGAAAGTGACTCTGCGGGCGCACCCAGTCAGGTTTCCGCCGGAGATCAACGTGGTCTTCACATGGACCAGTATGAACTATGCTGACACAGGCGTCCCCGCTCCCACGCGGGCGTGGTGCTAACCTTATCAGTAGGGGGGATAGCGCGATGATCATAGGCGTTCCGAAGGAGATCAAGGATCACGAGACGCGTGTGGGGCTGGTGCCGAGCGGTGTCACGGCGCTGCGCGAGGCGGGGCACGAGGTGCTGGTTGAGTTGACTGCCGGGGAAGGTAGCTCGCTCCCGGATCGCGAGTACATGGAGGCCGGCGCGCACCTGCTGAACAGCGCGGCGGAGGTGTGGGCCAGGGCGGACCTGATCGTCAAGGTCAAGGAGCCGCAGCCTGCAGAGTATGGCTACTTCCGGCCGGGCCTGATCCTGTTCACCTATCTTCACCTGGCGCCGCTGCGCGAGCTGACCGACCGCCTACTGGAAGCCAAGGTGAGCGGCGTGGCCTACGAGACGATCCGCGAAGACGATGGGTCGCTGCCGCTGCTCACGCCCATGAGCGAAGTGGCGGGGCGCATGGCGGTGCAAGTGGGCGCGCAGTATCTGCTGAAGAGCCTGGGCGGGCGAGGCATCCTGCTGGGCGGCGTGCCGGGCGTGGCGCCGGCCAACGTGGTGATTCTGGGAGGCGGCATCGTGGGGACCAACGCGGCCAAAATGGCGATGGGGTTGGGCGCGCACGTGGTGGTGATCGACCGCAACCTGAACCGGCTGCGGGATCTGGACCTGCTGTTTCATGGGCAGGCGATCACGCTGGCCTCGAACACGTGGACTATCGGCGAGAACCTGAAGACCGCAGACTTGGTGGTCGGCGCGGTGCTGATTCCCGGCGCGTCGGCGCCCAAACTGGTGCGGCGCGAGGCGGTGGCCACCATGAAGCGCGGCGCGGTGATGGTGGACGTGGCCATCGACCAGGGCGGCTGCTTCGAAACTTCGCAAGCCACCACGCACTCTGACCCGGTCTATCTGGTGGACGGCGTGATTCACTACTGCGTGTCCAACATGCCGGCGGCGGTGCCGCACACCTCGACCTTCGCGCTGACCAATGCCACATTTCCTTATCTACTGGACCTGGCGAATCACGGGCTCGAAGGCGCTTGCGAACGGCACGCGGCGCTGGCACGCGGCGTCAACACATACGACGGGCGCGTGACGCACGCCGGCGTGGCGGAATCGCAAGAGCGCGAGTGCGGCGCGCTGATTTAGGCCTTTTCGATCGCGGCCACGGCGTCGCGATGGGCCAGCGCCGCTTCGGGATCGCGCTGTAACACTTCGAAATAGCGGCGGGCGAAACCAACGCCGGCTTCATTGGGCGTCAGGAGCTTGTGCGCCTCAATCACCAGCCTGTCGGCCGTTTCGCCGGTGGGCTGGTTCTTGGCGGCCCGGGCCTCGTCCACCACGACGATGAACTGCGAGAGCTGGCGCAGCCATGCGAACCACGGGTCGTTCATCACCAGGTTGAGGTACTGGCCGGTGGTGGTAATCTTGGCCACGTCGCGCTCGTAAACCGCCCGCTCGCATTCGAGCAGGCACTTGTGGTGGCGAAGAAGGATGGCGTGGAGTTCGGCGAGCCGCCGGGGCGCGGGTTCAGGCATTTGCTCCATCGTATCCTGTAAATAGATGAGTTTTCTCGACGACCTCGAAAACAACTTGAAAAGTCTGGAATCCGCCGAGGAGGGCAGGGAAGCCGCCGAGCGCCAGGCGCGCCTGCGGGAGCAGGACCGCGCCGCCACGCAGGCCGCCGCGCCGTGGGCCGAGGAGCTGAAGAATTCGCCGTTCACGGCCGAGGTGCTGCGGCAGGCCGCGCGCGTGGGCTTCTCGCTGCGCGTCAAGGTTCACGTGGCGTGGCTGGGCTCGACGCTGCGGTTGGAGGCGCGCGAGCGGCGGCTGGAGTTGCGGCCCACGGCGGCGGGCGTGGTGGCGGCATACATCGAAGGCGGCGCGGAAACCCGCGTCGATCCGCTCGACCTGTCGGGCAGCCCCGAATCCCTGGTGCGGGCTTGGTTGGCATAATCTGCTGGCATAATCGGAGAATGCCGAACACGCAATTCGATCCCGGCCTGACCGAGAAATTTACCGCGCCCGTGCGGCGCATGATGAACCCCGACGGCAGTTTCAACGTGCACCGCAGCGGCACCGTGCTGCGCGACTTCCACCCGTACCTGCACCTCATCAGCATGGGGTGGACGAAGTTCCTTTTCACGTTGCTGCTGGGTTACACGGTGGCCAACTCGCTGTTCGCGGCGGTCTATTTCAGCCTGGGCCGCGGCCAACTGCAGGGCGCCGACGCACCAACCGAACTCGGCCGATTCCTCAACGACTTCTTCTTCAGCGCGCACACGCTAACCACGGTGGGCTACGGCAACATCTGGCCCAGCGGAACGGCCGCCAACGTGGTGTCCGTTCTGGAAGCCCTGGTGGGCGTACTGGGTTTCGCTGTGGCCACCGGACTGCTATTCGGACGCGTGTCGCGGCCTTCGGCGTGCATCGGTTTCAGCGAGGCGATTCTGGTGAGCCCATATCGCGGCGGCACGGCGCTGGAGTTTCGCGTGGTGAACCGCCGCGCCAACGACCTGATGGATATCGAAGCGCGGGTCATGCTCATGACCGTGGAAATGCGCGACGGGAATCCGCAGCGCGCCTACAAACAGCTTTCGCTCGAACGCGCCCAGGTGATGTTCATGCCGCTCACCTGGACCGTGGTGCATCCCATCGCCGACGGGAGCCCGCTCGAAGGCTTCACCGCCGACGATCTGCGGCGCCTGCAGGCCGAGGTGCTGATCGTCATCAAGGCTTACGACGACACCTTCAGCCAGACGGTGGTGGCGCGCCACTCCTACCGCTTCGACGAGATCCTCTGGCAGCGCAGCTTCGCGCCGGCTTTCTCGGTGGATGACGAAGGCGACCTGCAACTCGACCTGCGCAAGGTCGGCGAGTTGACGTAGCCGCGAGCCTACCGGCTGGACGGCGGAATGACGCCATTCATGCGGGCGTACACAACCATCTGGCCGTAGTGATCGAAGCTGTGCCACGCGGCAATCGAAATCATCGCCCCTTTGGACACCGGCCCCTCGCCGTAGGGCGACGTCACAATCTCCGTCTGGTTCGCCGCGGTCAGGCTCTTGGCTGCGTTGTGGGCGTAAGCGAAGGCGCCCTTCAGGTATTGCACGATTTGCTCCTTAGTCTGCACCGAAGCCGGACCGTTTTCCGTGCTGCCAACATCGGCGGGAGGCTTTTCGCCCAACGTCGCGGCGGAGACAACGTAGACATTCCTGGCCAGATGTTTGGCTTGTTCGGCGAAGGTTCGCACGCCCTTGAACTCGCCCGCGGTGGGCGCGAAGCCGAACTTGTCGGCGGGCATGGCCTCCACCAGGGGAACGAGATCGCGCTCGACCGCGGAGATGGGTCCGTCGTAGATCGCGGCCACGGTGGGCGGGTCGGCCGCGCGGGCGGCCACGGCCAGCAGGATCGCGGTCCCAAGGAATATGGCGGTAGTGTGTCGTCTCATGGCGGGCAGTATAGCAGAGCCGGTACCGCCCCGCGTGATACAATTCCGGTTGTAGGAGTGCCCGCACAAGGAGAGACGTCCCGGTGGCTTCGTTTCTGCAAAACCAGTTCGAAAAGAACGTGATCACCACGTCGGTGGACCACGTGTTCAACTGGGCGCGCGAGTCCTCGCTGTGGCCGCTCACCTTCGGGTTGGCCTGCTGCGCCATCGAGATGATCGCCTCCAGCACCTCGCGCTTCGATATCGCGCGCTTCGGCGCCGAAGTGTTCCGCCCCAGCCCGCGGCAGAGCGACCTCATGATCGTCGCCGGCACCGTCACGCTGAAGATGGGGCCGGTGCTGAAGCGCATCTGGGACCAGATGCCCGATCCGAAATGGTGCATCTCCATGGGCGCCTGCTCGAGCGTCGGCGGCCCGTTCAATACCTATTCGGTGTTGCAGGGCGTGGACAAGATCGTCCCCGTCGACGTGTACTGCTCGGGCTGCCCGCCGCGGCCGGAGAACCTCTTCTACGCGCTGATGAAGCTGCAGGACAAGATCGACGGCATGACCACGCTGGTGAAGCGGCCCACGGAAGTCCGGCTGGACGAATCCATGCTGGAGAAATTCAAGCAGCAGGTTCGGATCGCGCAGATCGGGAACCCGGCGTAACCCGCGTGTTCTACCGCGACCCACGCCACATTTACCGCGCCGCCGCTCTGGATGCGCTCCCCTGGCTGGTGCACGGGTTCGGCACGCGTCTGGCGGACGTTCCCGCCATGTTCCTAAATCTGGCAACGCTGCGGCAGATTCACTCTGCGACGCCCGTAGCGGCGTGTGGCCGCGCAGGCAACCTGGGCGAAGGCGATGCGCTAACCGAGCGAACGCCGGGCGCAGTGGTGGCCATACGCACCGCCGACTGCATTCCCATCCTACTGGCCGACGCGCGCAACCGCGCCGTGGCGGCCGTGCATGCGGGCTGGCGCGGAACCGTGGCGGAGATCGCCGTGCGTGCCGTGGAATCGATGGCCCGCGAATTCGGCACGCGCGCGGAGGACCTGCACGCGGCCATTGGCCCCGGCATCGGCGTATGCTGCTACGAAGTGGGCCCGGAGGTGGCCGCGCATTTCGGCGCCGCGGGCCGCGCGCATATCGATCTGCCCGAAGCCAACCGGCGCCAACTCGAGGCGTGCGGAATTGCGGCGGCGCGGATTTACGTTGCGAACCTGTGCACACGGTGCTTGGAGGAGGAGTTCCACTCCTTCCGCAGAGATAAGGAAGACGCGGGGCGGAACTACTCGTTCGTGGGCGTGGCGGGGTGAGGAGGGGCTGACGGGCTGACGGCGCGGCGAGGCCTTTCGGGCGATTGGGAGTAATTAGAGCCCTCGCCGTCGCCAGGCTTGACAGAGGCAATCTGCCTGTTGCGCGAGTTCGACAGAATTTCGATAGACTCCAGAGATGGAAGCGCAACAGGCAGAGGAGATGTCGAAACTGCGCAGCGATGCGCACAGCCAACTGCGAACTGGCTTTCCACAGAACTGGACGGATCAGCGAGTCGTCCAGATACTGGAGATGCCGTCGTTCCACCCTTGGACTAGTTGGACACTGTACCGAAAGCGGAGCAAGGCGTCGAGTCCAGGGGTGCTGGTGGAGGCGGTCTGGCGGCTCGACGCCGACTCCGAGAAGTTTCGGGACCCGGTTACCCGCTTGAGGTATCCACCGACAATTCAGCCGACAATTTCCGTGGACGTAAGGAGTGTCGCGGAGGATTTGCTTCTCTTCACCGTCGGCGAACTCCGAGAGTTAGTCGTCCCTGTCAACCCCGGGCCGGCCCCATTGTTGCTCGACGGAACCACTTTCGAGATGACCGCCGGCGACAACTTCGCAGTTGTCACATACCGCTGGTCCTCGAGCCCGCCCGACGGGTGGCTTCCGTTGCATGGTTGGGCGTCGCGGTGGATCGCGAGGATCCGTAACAACGCCATCCCAGCGCCGAGTCCGGCCTGAACCCCTGGCGCGCGGCCGGGCACCGGCGGCGGCGGAAACGGCGGCGCCGGCCAGAATCGGTCCTGTCGAACGGGTGGCTCTCCCCCCTGGTCGCCGCTTCGGACCGCCCTGGACTACGTGGGAGCCGCATGGACCGCCCGCAAGGCCTGCGTTGAGGCGAATACAGCGAGGGGGCAGCAGCTCTGTTTGGCTGCCCCACCACATGGCGCAACGGAGTCCTGCGCAACGGAGCTACAGTGCTTGATGAGCAGGAGCATTTGGCCCTGTGGCCGACGGTCCCGCTCTCGTATCCGTGGTGAAGGAGACGTTGATGAACAGGGACGCTAATCGACTGCTGGGAACTCTCCTGAGACCGCCATTGGTCGTTCTCAGATGGCTGCTCGGCACCGGATTCTCTGTACCGTTCGGGATGCTCGACAGGCGAATAGCAGGGAAGCATCAAGAACGACTACTGAGAGATGTTAAGGACACCCTGCCGTTCTTGTTCGCGGAATGGAACGGACGTCCCATTCCCAACGATGGCGTGCCCTTTCCACCGGCGTTTGACTATGCGTTTGTCAGTATATCTCTTGACGACGTCCTCCTTCGATTCAGCCGGGGCCGCGGAGAACTGGGCGTCGGTCTCGCGCCTACGTTTGCGCCGTCTAGCTGGCACGATCTCTCGCTGGTGATCGGCGCCCTTGGCGCTGACGGCGAAATTGAACGTAAGGCGTTTCCCGACTTGGGGGAGGTTTCTCGGGTCTTGGAGCCCAACATCAAGGCTGTGATCGAGCTGTTCTCTCTGGCGCGATTCGAGAGCCTGAAGACGCGGCTGGATGACGAAGTATATAGCCAGGACCGGGTGGCGATCCGGGCATGGGAAATCGAAATCAACCGAAAGCTCTATGGGCGCTAAGTCTGAGTCCTCCGTGCGGCAACCCAGCGCGAGCCTCATCCCCAGCGGGGGTGGTAGACTCAAACCAGGAGTAGTCTATGGCGTGCCCGGCCTCTCCCTACATCGAAGAGCGGAACGGCGGTCTCTACGTCGCCGGGGCTCGCGTGTCGCTGGACTCCGTCGTCATTCGCTTTCAGGAAGGCGCGTCTCCGGAGAAGATCGTCCAGTCGTTTCCGACACTCAAGCTTGCGCGGGTTTACGGCGCCATCGCCTATTACCTCGAGAACGAAGAGGCGATCAAGGAGTACCTCGCCAAGAGTGAGCGGGAGTTAGAGCGATCAGTGCCGCCTCTCAGCCAGACGAATCCCGATCTCTTTGCCCGCCTTGAGGCGGCCCGCCGGCAGCCGAGTCCGAATCGTCCGTGACCCTTTGCTTCCTGGCTGACGAGGATGTCGATGAAGCCATCGTGCAGGGCCTGAGCTTGCGTGAGCCAGCCATCGACCTCCTCGATGTAAAAACCTCCGGACTGCGCGGGATCGCGGATGCGGCACTGCTCGAACTCGCGCACCGCGAGGGCAGGGTGCTTATCACCCATGATCGGAGAACGATGACTCGGTACTTCCGGGAGCGAATCGATGCCGGGAAGCCGTGTTCAGGCGTGATCGTGCTGTCCCAGCGGCAGAGCGTCATCGGCGAAATCATCGAATCGCTCGTCCTGGCGTGGACGGCGTCACAAGCGGAAGAGTGGCAGGATCGGATCGTGTTTCTGCCGTTCCGATGACGGTGTGCCGGTGCCGCCCGCGCCACTATAATCGATGTAGTGGACCTGGAAAAGACACTCCTTCGCAAAGTTGGCGAGGCTATCCATCGCTTCAACATGATTCGAGATGGCGACCGCGTGGCCGTGGCGCTTTCGGGTGGCAAGGATTCCGGTACGCTGCTGGAAGCGCTGCTGCTGCTGAAGGAGCGCGCGCCCATCGAGTTCAGCCTCTGCGCCTTCACCGTGGAGCAGGGGAAGTTCCTGCGGCCCATCGAGGCGGTGGGCGAATACTTGAAGGCGCGCGGCGTCCCCTGGACCTACTTCCGCGACGCGCCCTCGCTGCGCCTGAACGAGGAACAACCCGGCCACGGCTGCGACCTGTGCAGCCGCTACCGGCGGCGGGCGGTGTACGAGATCGCCGATGGCCTGGGCGCCAACGTCATCGCCTTCGGGCACACGGCCGACGATTTCTGCGAAGCCCTGCTGCGCAACACGCTGTTCACCGGCCGGTTGAGCGCGCTGCCGCCCGTTACCACGTCGCGCAACGGCGGCTACCGGCTCATCCGGCCGCTGGTGTTCGTGCGCGAGGAAATCACCCGCGCCTTCGCCGAACTGCGTGGCATGCCGCTGGTGCCCTGCGGCTGCTCGCAGAAGACAGGAACCGTGCGGCGGGAGCTGCGCGGCCTGTTCGCAAGTCTGGAGGCGGCGCACCCGCACGTGTTCGAGAACATCCTTTCCGCGATGGGAAACATCGATACGGGCCGCCTGCTGGACCCGCGGTTTCTGGGCGATGACGCCGGCGCCGCTCCGAGCCCCCAGCTTCCGCCGATTGTCACGGAACTGTAACCGGATGTTGACGCGGCTGTAGCAATGCGATTAGCATTAGTCTTCATTCCATTCTCTATGAGATTCCTGCCACGCGAGGAGAAGTTCTACCACCTGTTCCTAAAACAGGTGGAGGTGATTTCGGAAGCCGCGCGTCTGCTGCTCGACGGATTGAAGTCGGGAACCGCGCGGATGGCCAGTTCGGCCACCGAAATCGCGCTGCTGGAGCGGCGCGGCGACGAACTGATCCACGAGATTTTCACCCGGCTCAACCAGACTTTCATCACACCTCTCGACCCGGAGGACATCCACAACATCTCGGCGGCGCTCGATAACGTGCTGGACGGCATGGAAGACACGGCCCACCGGCTGGTGTCGTACCGCATCGACCCGATACCGCCGAACATGGTCACCATGGCGGAGATTGTGGAGGCATGCGCGAAGGCGCTGACCCAGGCGTTGACGGCACTGGGCAAGAACGGCACCATCATGGAGCACTGCATCGAGATCAACCGCCTGGAGAACGAAGCCGATCGCATCGGGCGGGCCGCGGTGGTGGAGTTGTTCGACCGGGAGAAGGACCCCATCACGCTCATCAAGCTGAAAGAGGTATACGATTTCATCGAGGCGACCATCGATTGTTGCGAAGACGTGGCCGACGTCCTGCAGAACGTGGTGGTCAAGAACAGCTAGACATGACGGTCTCTCACCTTGCCGTCCTGATCATCGGCATCGCGTTGGTGTTCGACTACATCAACGGGTTCCATGACGCGGCGAACTCCATCGCCACCATCGTGGCCACGCGGGTTCTCACGCCGCTTCAGGCGGTGGCGTGGGCGGCATTTTTCAATTTCGTGGCGGCCTTCCTGTTTGGCACCGCGGTGGCCAAGACGGTGGGGAAGGGCTTCGTCAATCTGGAACTGGTGACTCCGTGGGTGATTCTGGCGGGGCTGATCGGGGCGATTGCCTGGGACCTGATCACCTGGTGGTTCGGGTTGCCCACCAGTTCCTCGCACGCGCTGATCGGCGGATACGCCGGTGCCGCCATCGCGCACGCGGCTGTGGTTCGCGGTGTCACGCGCAGCTTCGACGGCTTGATTCTGGGGCAGTGGCCGCTCACCATCGCCTTCATTTTCATGGCGCCCTTGATCGGGCTCTTCACGGCCTATGCCCTGATGGTCCTGGTGTATTGGTTGTTCCGCAAGTCCAGCCCGGCGAAAATGGATAAGTATTTCCGCAAGCTGCAGTTGCTTTCCGCCGCGGCGTTCAGCCTGTCGCACGGTTCCAACGACGCCCAGAAGACCATGGGGCTGATCACCGGCGTGCTGGTGGCGTCGAAGTATCAGAATAACTTCGACGTGCATGTGTGGGTGATTCTGGCGGCGCACGCGGCCATCGCGCTGGGCACGCTTTCCGGCGGCTGGCGGATCGTGCACACCATGGGCGGACGGTTGACGCGACTGCGGCCGCGCAGCGGATTCTGCGCCGAGACGGGCGCGGCGATTGCCGTGCTGCTGGCCACGCGCATCGGCCTGCCGGTGTCGACAACGCACGCCATCGCCGGCGCGATTGCGGGGGTCGGCAGCATTCACCGCCTGAAGGCCGTCCGCTGGGGGATTGCCACCAACATTTTGTGGGCCTGGGTGCTGACCATTCCCATGGCAGCCATAATCGCCTGGCTATCGTATTTCGCGCTGCACGCCTTCGCGCCGGGGGCGTAGGGCGGGGCGGGGCACCGGTTCGCCGCGTTCGCCCTTGCCCGTTAATTCACCTGCCAGGACACCACGTTGGAATACTGCCCGTCGGGATTCAGCAGTTGCAGATACCAGGTGCGCTTGGTAGTGCCCACAGCCAACTGGATCTTAAGCTGGGTCGGGGTCACCGTGACCTGAGCGCCTGAGTAGACGGTTACCGTGCTGGCGTTGGAGGCCTCCACGCCCACCATAATCCCGCTCTGGAAGCCGGTCCCGTTGATGGTCAGAGTTTGCGCGCTGGCCGACCCCGTCATGGAAGTGGGACCGAGCGACGTAACGGCGGGAGGCGGCGCCGGAGCCGTCACCGTCAAAGTGACTGCGTTGGACGTCGAATTGTCGGGGTTGATCACCTGGACGGCCCAGGTGTGCGGCGTGGTTCCGACGTTTACCAGCATCTTGAGCTGCGCGGTGGTGACGCTGGTGATGTAAGCCCCGGTGTAAGTGTAGACGGTGTTCCCGGTGGTCAGGGAAACCTTGGCGCCCGAGACGAAGCCGCTGCCGTTGATGGTCAGGGCCTGGTTGTTGGCCGAGGCCGTCATGGGGTTGGGGCTCAGCGACGTGATAGCCGGTGGCGTGGAAGCGGTCACCGTCAGCGTGGCCGAGTTGGAGTCAACGCCGCCGGGATTCACCACTTGCACCGTCCAGGCTTTGGCCACCGTCCCCACGTTCACGGACACTTGAATCGCCGTGGCTGTGACGCTCGATATGGCGCTGCTCTGGTAGGTGGCCGAGGTAGATCCCGAGGCCATGGCCACCGTCAGCCCGGACTGGAAACCGGTGCCGTTGATGGTGAGGATCTGCGCGCTGGCAGACGCCTTCATGGGATTGGGGCTGAGCGAGGAAATTGCCGGAGGCGGCGGAGCGGTCACCGTCAGCGTGGCCGCGTTAGAGGTAGGGCCGCTGGGGTTGGCCACCTGCACCGTCCAGGCGCGCGCCGTGGTGCCCACGTTCACCGCGGCCACGATCTGCGTGCTGGTGGCCGAGGAGATGGAGGGATGCACCACCGTGCCGCCCGAGTAGGCCAGGTTCACGGTGGCCCCCGACACGAAGCCGGTGCCGTTGATGGTGAGCGTCTGGTTGGAGGCGGATCCTACCATGGGGTTGGGACTGAGCGACGCGATGGCTGGCGTAACCACCGGAGCAGTCACCGTCAGCGCGACCCCATTCGAAACTGCGCTGCCCGGGTTCGTCACCTTCACCGTCCACACCTGCGCTGTCGTTCCAACGGTGACCTGCACCGCCACCTGGGTGGACGTAACGCTGGTAATGAAGCTGCCCGATTGCACCATGCTGGCGGCGCCGGCCGTCAATGTGACCGACAGGCCGGACTGGAAGTTCGTTCCGTTAATAGTCAGCGTCTGCGCGCTGGACGATCCCGTCATGGGATTCGGACTGAGCGAGGATATGGCAGGCGTCAACGGAGCGTTCACCGTCAGACTGCCCGTGTTGGAACTCCCCGAGGTGGGATTCACCACCTGCACCGTCCAGGTGCGCGCTGTCGTCCCCACGTTGACCAGCACTTGAATCTGCGTGGCAGTTAGGCTGGTGATGGCGCTGCCCTGGTACGGGGTGGTGGCGCCGCCAGTGGCCATGTTGACCGTCAAGCCGGGTTGAAAGCCGGTGCCGTTAATGGTCAACACCTGGTTGGAGGCGGACGCGGTCATGGGGCTCGGACTGAGCGAGCTGATCGACGGCGGAACCGGAGCGGAGACCGTCAAATTGGCCGCGGTGGATGGCGCGGAGCCGGGGTTGGTCACCTGCACAGACCAGGTGCGCGCCGTCGTGCCCACGTTGACCGATGCCTGCACCTGCGTGGCTGTCAGGTTGGTTACGGTGGGATTCACCACCGTGCCGCCCTGGTAACTCATGCTCACGGTGGCTCCGGCCATGAAGCCGCTGCCGGTGATGGTGAGCGTCTGGCTGGCGCTCGACGCGGTCATGGGATTCGGGCTGAGCGATCCGATCAGCGGCGCCGGAGGAGTCGAGACCGTCAGGCCAAAGGCGTTTGACGGCACGCTGCCGGGGTTCAGCACCTGCACCGTCCAGGACTTGGGTGTCGCGCCCACGTTCACCGTCACCTGCACCTGGATAGCCGAGACGTAGGTGATGGAACTGCCCTGGTAGGTGGTGGTGGAACCGCCCGCCGTGAGGTTGACCTGCAAGCCGGCCACGAAGCCGCTGCCGTCGATGATCAGATTCTGATTGCTACTGGAAGCCGGCATCGGATTGGGATACAGCGAGGCGATCGCCGGCGGCGCGCTCACCTGGAGGCTGACCACGTTGGAACTGCTTGTGGCCGAGTTGACCACCTGCACCGACCAGGCCTGCACCGTGGCGCCAACGCTCACGGTGGCCAGGATCTTCGTGCTCGTCAGGCTGGTAATGGTTGGATTCACCACCGCTCCGCCCGCGGGGGTCAGGTTGACCTTGGCGCCGGCCGTGAAGCCGCTGCCGTTGATGGTCAGCGTCTGGCTGGCGGTCGAGCCGGTCATGGGATTCGGACTGAGCGATGTGATGGTCACGCCCGACGGCGCGCTGCTCCAGGCGACCGCCAGGGCGTTTGCGTCGATGGTTCCCAAGCCCGTTGCCAGGTCGTAACCCGGCACGGCGGCGAACCCGTTCAGCACGCCCACCGCTCCCTTAGTGGCAGTCGAGCAGTTGGGCGTTCCGCCTTCGCATGGCACCGCGTTGGTGCCCGCTGTGATGTCATGAAATGCCGAGGGCGACGACGCCGCGATCGGATAGAACCGCGCGTTGGGGTTGCCCTGCCACGCGCCCGCGCGCTGCACCAGGATGGCCATGATGCCGGCCATCGACGGCGCACCCGCCGAAGTGCCACCCACCAGGTAGAGGCCGCCTTCGATCTCCACCAGGTACCCGTCGTGTCCCGCCCCGCTGAGCGAAACGTCGGGGATGTAGCGGTGGTGTCCGCCGCCAACCGGGTCCACCGAGGGAACGCCCGAGCCCGTCTGCCAGGATGGCGCGGGGTAAACGGTGCTGTAGCCGCCGCTGCCCGCCCACAGTCCGTTGGCCGCCGCTCCCGCCGTCGTGTAGCTGCTCTCGTTCCACACGGCTTCCGGAATGTAGCTCTTGGCCGATGCCCCATGCGCGTCGTTGGTGGAGTTCCAGTAGGAGCCCGTCGAATCGCTGAACTGGGTGCCTCCCACCGCCACGTTGTAGGGCGTCGAGGCCAGACCGTTTATGCCGAATCCGTACACGGCCGGTGTGGTGGTGTTCTGCCCATTCGAACCGCTCGATTCCGAAGAGTCGCAGCCCGCCGCGCCGCTATCTCCCGCGGAGACGAACACCGAGATGCCTTCCGACGCCGCCTGCGACCACATGCTGTTGTAGTAGGCGTTACCGGTGCCCATGTACGCCTCGCACAGCCCGTAGCTCATGCTCATTACCGGCGCGAGCCGGTTGTTCACGATGTACGAGGCCGAAAGCGTGACGCCGTCGCTCGTGTTGGTGTTCGCCGAGACCACCAGTTTCACCGCGGCGCCCTTGGCCACGCCGCCGCTCCACTCCATGTCCAGATCGGCTTCGGTCTCTTCGCCGGGGAGAACACCGGGGTCGGTCCCATTCAGGACCACCGTCACGTTGTTGGCTCCCAGGCCGAACTGGCTGCGGAAGGAAGTGACATCCGTCAACTTGACGTTGGTATCGGCCACGATGGCGATGATCTGTCCGGTGCCGTCGTAGCCCTGGGTCCACAGCGGGGCAACGTCGTAGATGGTGGCGAAATCGTAGGGCGAGAGACCGTGCGATCCGCCGTTCAGAGTGGTCTGGCTCCGCATCCCGCCGCCGGCTTGCCCGGGCGCCTGCCCCAGCAAATGGTGCAAAGGCCGCGCGTGAAAATCGTGGAGCGACACCACGCCGCCCACCACCTCAGCCAGCGCCTCGGGGATGGCAACGTCCACGGAGTTGGCGACGTGCCGCACGCCATCCACCACGTAACTGTGTACCTCGGTGTGGAAGGCCTCCTCCACGTGCCGCGCCGTGCCGCTGAACTCGATGCTACGATGTCCGCGGGCGATCTGGTTGACCCGGAAGCCGTGCCCCTCCAGCCAGCGCACCACGGCGTCCAGATCCTCCTGCGCCACGCCGAACCGCTCGCCGAACTCCTCGGGGCTGAGCCACTTGTGGTAGTTCGCCGATTGCGGGTCCTGTTGCTCCGCCAGGAGCTGATCGAGAGCCGCGTCCTGTTCCGGGGTGCTCTTCAGATGGAGCAGCATGCGATCCATGGGCAGGTCGCCGGACGCCCGGCCAATGTCGTTGGCCGCGCGCGCCAGGGAATGAGTGGTCCCGGGAACCCGGACGAACCGGGCCTCGTCCACCTGGCGTGTGATGCGCGCGCGCACTTGGGCGGTAACCGCGGTGCAAAGCGCAGCACACGTGAAGGAGATCAACAGAGACGTTTTGAATCGCATTCTGTAGCCCTCAGACAATAGCTCCGAAAACCGGATCGGTTTCGGAGTTACAGTTCTAAATTTCCGTTATCAATGGGCTCATCGCTCGTTTGGCTGCCGCTGATAGCCACATTTCGCCCTAGGGTGTACTTCCAATTGCGCTGGGGTGGTATGGGCCTGCAGGCGCAAGCCTCCAGGACCGAAAGCCTCACGGCGGGGCGGTCACGGAAGGCGCCCGGAGTAGCCGACCTTGTCCGAGTCCTCGGAGCGAGGCCGCAACTCGTTGAAAAGAGTGTAAATTCTCCTCTTGACGCCAATCGCTAATTGCAATATAGTAATCACATATTGCGATATGAGACTAGGCGAAAAACTCCGGTACCTGCGGGAGGTCGAGGGCACGTTGCGCGGCCTGAGCCGCGAACTCTCGCAACTGGAACTCTCCCGGCTGATTCAGAAGGACCTGGGAAAGTCCATCAGCCAGAGCTACCTGTCGCAGATCGAAAGCGGCGCGCGCCCGCACCTGACCAACTCGTCGCGGATGTTGCTGGCGAAGTTCTTCAAGGTGCATCCGGGGTATCTGGTGGACGACCCGGAGGGCTACCAGAACGAGCTGGTGTCCGAGTTGGGCGCGATGGAAGACCGGGTGGACTTGTGGCTGGTGAGCGGCGCCGAGCGCTTCCGCAAGGATGCCGACCTGCACCACGCGCTGGTGACCCTGGCGCGCCACGACGATTCGCGGATGTGTCTGATCCTACTGGGAACGATTTTGGAGAACCCGGGGCTGGCCGAGCGCTTAATGGATGTTCTGAAAGCGCCCGCGGCCGGCGCCAAACCTAGGAGACCCGTATGAGTTGGTCGGATTTCTACTTGATCTGTTTCCTCGTCGGATTCGGCCTCAGTGCGTTGTCGTTCCTGGCCGGTAGCGTGCACCTGCATTTGCCGCATCTGCACATTCACCACGGCATCCATCTGGGACACGCCCATATGGGCCACGCCGGGGACGCCGGCGGCGGCAAGCTGGGCCGCGTCGGCCGGACCACCATTTCGTTTTTCAACTTCGGCACCATGGCGGCGTTTCTGACCTGGTTCGGAGGCACCGGTTACATCCTGGTGCACGTTTACTCGGTGTGGTTTCTGATGGCGCTGGGGATAGCGGTGGTGAGCGGCATCGGCGCCGCGGCGGTGATGTTCTGGTTTCTGGCCAAAGTGCTGATGGGCCGCGAAGCGCCGCTGGACCCGGCCGATTACGACATGGTGGGTGTGCTGGGGAAGCTGAGCATCAGCATCCGGCCAGGCGGCACGGGAGAAATTATCTATTCGCAAGGGGGCACGCGCCGCGTAGCCGGCGCGCGCAGCGAGGATGGCGTGGCCATCCCCAAGGGCGCCGAAGTCATGGTGACCCGCTATGAGAAGGGGATCGCATATGTGCGCCTGTGGCAAGACGCCATGGGTGAATTAGAACTCGGGAGGTAGTGAGAGAGAACGGGTGGGCGGTGCTGCCGCCCCCAGGAGAGACTAACTAAACTTTATGCCGAATTCCATGCAGAGCTTCTTTCAGAGCGATGTGTTCTATATTTCCGCGGGAGCCATCCTCGCGATGTTCTTCCTGATGGTCGTCTTCGCCAAGCTGTTCCGCAAGGCGGGGCCGCACGAAGCGATCATCGTGTACGGGTTCCGCGGCACGCGCGTCATCAAGAGCCGCGGCACCGTGATTCTGCCCATGGTGGAGAATTACCGCTGGCTGTCGCTGGAGCTGATGTCTTTCGACGTGGCGCCGCAGCAGGACCTGTACACCAAGCAAGGCGTGGCGGTCACGGTCGAGGCCGTGGCGCAGATCAAGGTGAAGAGCGATCCGGAAAGCATCCTCACCGCGGCCGAACAATTTCTGACCAAGGACCCCATACAGCGCGAAGGCCTGATCCGTCTGGTGATGGAAGGCCACCTGCGCGGCATCATCGGCCAGCTCACGGTGGAAGAGATCGTCAAGGAGCCCGAAATGCTGGGCGACCGCATGCGCTCCACCTGCGCCGACGACATGAACAAGATGGGCCTCGAGGTCATTTCCTTCACCATTAAGGAAGTCCGCGACAAGAACGAGTACATCAGCAATATGGGCCGGCCCGACGTTTCCCGCATTAAGCGCGACGCCGATGTGGCCACCGCGGAAGCCGAGCGCGATACCGCCATCCGGCGAGCCGAAGCCAGCCGCGAATCCGCCATCGCCAGAGCCCGCGCCGACCAGGAACGGGTGCTCGCCGAAACGCTTTCGCTAACCAAGCAGGCCGAGGCGCAGCGCGACCTGGAGGTGAAGAAGGCCGAGTACAACGAGAGCGTCAAGAAGCAGCAGGCCACGGCCGACAAGAGTTACGAGATCCAGACCAACATCATGCAGCAGCGGGTGCGCGGTGAGGAGGTCAACATCCACATCGTCGAGAAGGAGCGCGAAGCCAAGGTGATGGAAGCCGAAATCGTGCGCCGCGAGAACGAGCTGGTCGCGACCGTGCTCAAGGACGCCGAGTATTCCCGCAAGCGCATCGTCACGCTGGCCGACGCGGAGCGCCAGCGCGCCGTTGCCGAAGCGGAAGGCCGCGCCTCCGCCATCCGCGCGCAGGGCGAGGCCGAAGCCGAGATCATTTTCAAGAAGGGCGAAGCCGAAGCCAAGGCCATGAACGTGAAGGCCGAGGCCTACCAGGAATTCAACCAGGCGGCCATCGTGGACAAGCTGATCAGCAGCATGCCCGAGATCGTTAAGGCCCTGGCCGCTCCGCTTGCCAACGTCGATAAGATCACCGTGATTTCCACCGGCGGCGAAACCGCCGGCCTGAACAAGATCACGGGCGATATCACCAAGATGGCCGCGCAGATTCCCACGCTTTTCGAAACGCTATCCGGCATGCCGCTCCAGGACCTGCTGGCGAAGGTGCGATTGATTGGCGACAAGACCGGGAAACCGGAAGCAAAAGATTGAACGAGCCGACAGACCGACGGCAGTACACAACTAGGTAGCGGTCCCAAGGGGCCGCTACCACAGAAAGGAAGATTCCAATGGCACTATTAGAACGAGTTGCAACCCTGGTACGCGCGAACCTGAACGACCTGGTGGACAAGGCCGAAGACCCGGAAAAGATGATCAAGCAGGTGATTCTGGACATGGAGAACCAGTTGCTTCAGGTGAAGACGCAGGTGGCCATCTCCATCGCCGACCAGCATGTGCTGGCCAAGAAACTGCAAGAAAGCGAGGACGCGGAGAAGCAGTGGATCCGCCGCGCCGAACTGGCCGTGCAGAAGCAGGACGACAACCTGGCCCGCGCGGCCGTGGAGCGTTCCATGAGTTCCAAAATCGTCTCCGAGAATTTCCGGCAGCAAGTGGAAGACCAGAAAACGCAAGTGGAGAACCTCAAGACCGCCCTCGTGAAGCTGGGACAGAAACTGGCGGAAGCCAAGAGCAAGAGCGACATGCTGATTGCCCAACATCGCCGTTCCCGCGCCCTCGGCAAGGCTACCGACGCCGGCCGCGCCATGGGCGACAACTCCAACGCCGCCGCCTTCGACCGCATGAAGAACAAGGTGCAGCACAGCGAAGCCACCGCGCAGGCATCTTCCGAACTGGCGGCCGACAATGTGGACGAGAAATTCGCCGCGCTGGAAAAGCAGGACGAGGTGGAGCGCCTGCTCTCCGAGTTGAAGACCAGACTCAAGGCCGGATAACATGACCCACAAAAACCGCAACGATTGGTGGCTCGTGGCCGCCTTCCTCCTCGGTGTGTCCGCCAGCCTGGGCGCCGGCCTGTATTGGATCGGCTGCCCCGCGCTGCTGCTGTTCGTGCTCTGCGTGTACCCGCAGAAGTACCAGACCACCGAACGCGGACTGCTGATCCGCGCCACCTTGTTCCAACGCCTGATCCCGTATGGCGTCATCACCCAGGCAGAACCCTGCACGGGCGGCCGGAGCCTGGCGCTGGCGCTCGATGGCATTGCCATCCGCTACGGTTTGGGTTCGGAGCTGCGAATTTCGCCAGCCGATCCCAACGCGTTTCTGGCCGATCTCGCCGCGCGCGCTCCGCATTTGAAGCGCAACGGACACGGCCTGGTTTTGGCGCTATCCTAACCTGCGAGGGTCTACCCGGTATGGAAAAGCTGTTTCACTTCGATACCCCGGCGGAAGTTTACAAAGCCGATGCGTGCGTCGTGTCGTGTTACGACGCGCGCTTCGAGTTGGTGTTGCGGAAATTCGTCAAGCGGCGCGGGCTGGGGCTGGTGGACCACCTCAAGATCGCCGGTTCCGTGAAAGGACTGGCATCGCCCGAGCACGAAGCCGACCGCGAGTTCATGTTGCGCATGATCCGCATCTCCATGCGCCTGCATCAGCCGAAACTGGTGGTGATGGTGGGCCACGCCGATTGCGGCGCGTACGGCGATGCCCCGCCGGAGACCATCGCCAACGACTTGCGCGCGGCCCAGCAGATCGTGCGCGCCGCCGAGCCGTCCATGGCCGTGGAATGCTACTTCGCCGGTTTCGACGGCATGTACCGGGTGATTGAGGCGGGCGCCGCCGCGGGTGCCGCGTAGACCGGACCGGTTAGCGCGCCTGAGCCCCCGCCGCGCGAAGCGGCGTGCCATCGCGGATCTCGTCGGTCGCCCGGCGGACCACTCGGTCGCCCGCTTTCAGATCGCCGATGACCTCCACCAGGTCCCCGTCGGTCACGCCCTTCCTGACGTCCACCCATTCCGCTTGGCCGTTCCGGTCGCGGATGGCGAAGGTGCGCTCGGTGGTCGTAACCACGCTGGTTCGCGGCACGAACAGCGCGGGCTGCAACCGGCGCACCGGCCACTTCACGTCCGGGTACATGCCGGGAGCCAGCGCCCCGTCGCGGTTCATCACATCCAGCTCGACGGCCATGGTGCGGGTCTTGGGATCGACGGCGCGGGAAATGCGCGCGATCACCCCGGAGAAAGCCCGCTGCGGCCACGCGGGCACCTGGAACGAAACGCTCGCCCCGTTCACGATCCCGCCGACGTCCTGCTCCGGCACCGGAACGACGAGGCGCAGATGCGAGACCTGTTGGATTTCGAGAAGCGCCACGTCGTTCCCCGGCCCAGCCAGCGCGCCGGGGTGAAGCATGCGCGCAGTTACCACGCCGTCGAATGGTGCCGCGATCTTCAGATACCCTTGCAATTCCTTGAGTGACTGCACCGCCGACTCCGCAGCCTTGACCGCCAACTGGCGGGCGTTTCGCAAAGCCCTGGCGGCATCCACCTGCTTCTCCGCCTGGATGAGTTCGTTGCCGGCGATGGCCCCTGGCGTTTCCGCGGCTTTCTTCAGCCCTTCGTAGGTGCTCTCGGCCGCCGCCAGTTGCGCCTCGGCCTGCAAGCGGCTGGCCTCGGCCGCCTGCACCTTGGACTCGGCTTCGGCAACTTGCGCGGCCATTTCCGGAGCGCTCAATTCGGCGAGTAGGTCGCCCTGCTTGACCACGCTGCCGCGGTCCACCAGAACTCGCTCCACATAGCCCGGAACCCGGGCATGCACCGAAACCGACAAATACGGCAGTAACTCGCCCGGTAACTCGACTGTTCGAGATACCGGCTTGGATACGACGGGCACAAGCTCGCTGGTTTGTGCCATAAGTCCGAGGGCGCAGAGCGGGAAGAGTAGGACCGCAATGCGGCGGCCGGGGCGAACGGTTCCTCCGCCTCGGGCCGCTCGCTGACGCTCGCGGTTCTGGGCAGGGCACACGGAACCGCGAGCGTCAGCGAGCGGCCCGACAGGAGCACCAAAGCGCCCGGCAACCACCGCGAACCACCCGCCACCCCTGCCAGCCGACCCGGCGGCCAGCGCGAACTGCCCGGCAGCAGCACCGGGCCACCCGGCGGCCACCGCGACCGGCGCGCCACCCGCACCAAACCGCCCGGCGGCCACCGTGGGCCTTCCGGCAGAAGCACCAAACCACCCAGTCAGAGTTCTATCGCGCTTCATAATATCGGCTCTCCGGGTCCATTGGATTCAGCGATGGTGATGTTATCGCGGCCCTTCCTTGCAGGATGGCGTAAATCGAGGGCAACACCGTCAGCGTGGCAAACGTGGAGACCAGCAGGCCGCCGATAACCGCGCGTCCCAGCGGCGCCGATTGCGACCCGCCCTCGCCCAGTCCGAAAGCCATCGGCGCCATGCCGCAGATCATCGCCGCGGCCGTCATCAGCACCGCCCGCAGCCTGCCGGAAGCGCCCTCGCGCGCGGCATCGCTGGCGGAGCGGTTCTCGCGCCGGGAACGCTCGGCGAAGGTGACCAGTAGAATCGAGTTCGCCACCGCGATGCCGATGGCCATGATCGCACCCATAAAGGATTGGATATTGAGGGTCGTGTGCGTCGCGAGTAACATGAGCAGAACGCCGCACAGCACCGCGGGAACGCTCAGCACGATGGCCAGCGCCAGCCGCATCGATTGGAAATTGGCGCTGAGCAGCAGGAATATTGCCACCACCGCCAGCAGCAGGCCGACGCGCAGACCGTTGATGGTTTGCTCGAGCGGCGGGATCTGGCCCTTCATCACCAGCTTCGCGCCGCGCGGCGGCGTACCAGCGCCCCCGAGCGCCCGCTTCAATTCCTTCGCCGCTTCTCCCAGGGTTGTGCCATGGATGTTCGCCGTGACGCTGACGATGTGCTGGCCGTTGAATCGCTCGATTAGTCCCGGCATCGTCCCCAGCTTCAGCGAGGCGATACTGTCGAGCCGCAGTTCCGCCCGCCCGCTTGGCATCACCGGGAGCGCCCCGATCTCATCCACGCTTTGCATGCGATTCTGCGGCAGTTCCACCTGGATCTGAAACGCGTTCCCGGATGCCGGATCGCGCCAGTAGTTCGGCGCCGTGAACCGGGAGGAGGAGGTGGCGGGGACCACCGAACCTGCCACGTCCGCCATGGTCAATCCGAACTGGCCCGCGCGCTCGCGGTCGATAGCGATGTCGAGCGTCGGATAGTTGTACTCCTGCGCGAATTGCAGGTCGCGAATGAAGCTCAGCTTCGCCATTTGCGCCCGCACCTTCTGAGCGAACCCGTAGTCGTCCGCCAGACTCGGCCCCTGCACGGCCACCTCGATCGGTGTGGGCGATCCGAAGCTCATCACCTGGGAGACGATGTCGGCGGCCTCGAAGCTGAACTGGCACGATGGCAGTTCGCGCCGCAAGTCGTCCCGCAACCGCTCCCGCAGTGCTTCGCCGCGCGGGGTATCGGCCTTGACGGCCACCTGCATGATGGCCTCCTGCGGGCCGCTGGTAAACAGATGGATCAGGTCGACCGGATAGCTGGATGGCACCACGCCAAGGAAATCGCTGGAGATGAGGACGTTACTTTCGCCAGCATCCCGCCGGATAACCGCGAGGGCGCGCAGCACGATGCGCTCGGTCTCCTCGATGCGCGTTCCGGCCGGCGCGCGCAGCCGAACGCGCAGCAGGGGAGCGTTGGCATCCGGAAACAGCTCCGTTCCCATGCGCGGCAGTAGCAGATAGAGGAGCCCGAAGGCCGCCGCCAGGTAGCCCAGCGCCAGCGGCCACCGGATCCGCAGCACCAGCCGCAGATAGCGATCGTAGAATCCGCGCAGGCGCCCGAACGCGCCCTCATGCTCTTCGCCGCGGTGCGCCTGCCGCATGAGCCACGTCGAGAACACCGGCACCAGGCTGCTGGAAAGCAGATACGACGCGATCATCGAGAAGGCCACGGCCAGCGATAACGGCACGAAGAGCTGGCGGCTCACTCCGATCATGAAGAACGAAGGCACGAACACCGCCAGAATGCAGAACATGGAAAGCAGGCGCGCCATGGCGGTGCGGCTGCACGCTTCCACCACCGCGCGCGCCCGCGAAACTCCCGGTAGCATTTGCGTGTGGATGTTTTCGATTTCCACCGTCGCCTCATCCACCAGAACGCCCACGGCCAGCGCCAACCCGCCGAGCGTCATGATGTTGATGGTCTGCCCCGTTGCCCACAGCAGGACCACGGCGCCCAGCAGCGCGAAGGGGATGTTTATCACCACAATCGCGGCGCTGCGCCAGTCGCGCAGGAAGATCAGCACCATCAGGCCCGTCAACCCCGCGCCCAGCAGGCCTTCGAAGATCAGCCCGCGAAGCGAGTTGGTCACGAACGGCGACTGGTCGAATTGCAGGCTCACGTCGACATCGTCCGGCACGGCCTTCTTGAAATCCGGTATCGCCGCTTTGACCGCGTTGATCACGGCCAAGGTCGAAGCGTCCGCGCGCTTGGTCACCGGAATGTAGACCGTCCTCTTGCCGTTGACATGGGCGTACGCGGTGATGATGTCCGTGCCGCTCTCGATGGTTCCGATGTTCCGGAGGTAGACCGTCGTCCCGGACACCGGCCGGATGGGCGTGCTCAGTAACTCCGCCAGGTTGCCTCCTAGGGCGGCATTGGTGCGCGCGATGCGTTCGATGTTGCCGGTCCACATGTTACCCGACGGCATCACCAGGCTGGCGCGGCTCACAGCCGAGATGGCCTCCTGCGGCGAAATCTGGTACTGCCGGAGCTTGCCGGGATCGAGCGTGATCACGATAGCCCGCTGGTTTCCACCGAATGGCGGCGGCGCCGAAACGCCCGGCAGGGTGGCGAACAACGGCCGCACCCGGTTCAGCGCGAAGTCTTGCAACTCCCCTTGGGTGCGCGTGACGCTGCTGAAAACCAGTTGACCCACCGCCACGCTGCCAGCATCGAATCGCGTGATGAAGGGCGGCACCGTGCCCGGCGGCATGAAGGCGCGAGCGCGGTTCACGTATCCCACCGTCTCGGCCGCCGCCTGCGCCATGTCCGTGCCTTCGTGAAACACCAGCTTCATCAGGGCGGCGCCCTGAATGCTCTTGCTCTCCACCCGCTCGATTCCCGTGATGTATAAGAAGTGATACTCGTAATAGTAAGTGAGGTAACCTTCCATCTGGGCCGGGTCCATACCGCCGTAGGGTTGGGCAACATAGATCGCGGGATCGCCCACCTTCGGGAAGATATCCACCGGCATTCGCTGCACCGCCAGCAGCGCGAACAGCGCCAGGCCAATCAGCGCCACCAGCACCGTCACGGGCCGGCTCAGCGCCGCTAATACGAAACGCATGTTCCACCTTTCGAAATCACCGGCCGGCCTCGGCAAGGAACGGTTGCAGATCGCCGGCGGCGGCTGCCACGCCGAGCAGCGCGCGCCACACGCCCAGGCGCGCCAGCGCATCGTCGATTTCGGACTGCGTGAGCAGACGCTGGGCTTCGGCTACTTCGTCGATATTCCCCAGCCCGGATTTGTAGCGGGCCGTCGCCTGGCTTGTGGCGGCGCGTGCGGCGGCCACTTGAATAGGAGTGTTGGCCGCGGTCTCCCTGGCTCCTCCCAGCGTTGCCACCGCCACATTCCACTGAGTCTTCAATTCGAGCGCAATCTGCTGGTAGCGCGCCTCCTCCGCACGGACCGCGGCGGATTGGCCGGCTTCCTTCGCCCGTAAGGCCGCGCGGTCCATCACCGGAAAAGTCACGGTAAACCCGAGAGCGTAATCCTGCGTGGAAGGCGCCAGGCCATTGAGCCCGCCGAGATTGGTTCCGTTCGTCTCCGTTCCGGTGCCGCGCGCGTAGGCCGCGCCCTGCAGGTAGAAGCGCGGGAAGTAGGACCGTTCCAGGCTCCTGAGCTGCGTTCGCAACTGCTCGACCGCCGCGAGTTGCTCGGCCGCGCGGGGATTCTTCGCAGGATCGGGCTGCGCCACCTCGGGCGCCGGCGGCAAGTCCAGCAAGCGCGGCGCGGAAACCACGATCCGTGGCGGCTCCAGCCCCACGAACTGCGAGAGATTGGCGCGGGCAATTTCAACTGCCTGCCTCGCCTGGATCAGTTGCGTGCGCGCCGCCGCAAGCTCGGCCTGGGCGCGCGACGCATCCGCGCCGGGACGCAATTGCGCGCCCACCAGCGCATCTATGGTTCGCGCCAGTGCCTCCGCGCGGTCCACGCCCGCCTGCGCCGCCCGCACCGTTTCCTGCGCCGCCACCAGAGTTAGGTACCCGTCCGCGGCCGCCACGGTCACTTCAAACTCGGTCCGCTTGAGCGCCGCTTCGCGCTGCGTTTGCTCCGCCGCGGCGGCAGCCACGGCCGCCTTCCGAAGCCCGAAATCGAAGGGCTCCCAGGTCACCAGCGTCCCAACCGCGCTGCCCCAGGCCGTGCCCAGGTTGTTGGTGCCCAGCACCGGCCCGGACATGGAAGGAATCGTGGACTGCGGCAACAGCATCCCGAAGACGTTGTTGCGGGTTGCGCGATTGGCCTGCGCCAGCATGTCGATGCGCGGCAGGTAGGCCGTCCGGGCAAGCTGAATGCCCGCCGCGGCTGCGTCGATCTGCTCTTTGGAAACGCGAATCGACGGGTAGTTTTTCAGGGCGCTCTCGACGGCCTGGCCGATCGTCAAGCCAGCCGCTGCGTCGGCCTGCTGCGCACCGAGCGGACCCGCCAACAGCAATATCGCCGAAAAGCAAATCGCCCGGCGGCGGGATTCTCCACAGCTCCAATTGGTCTTCATCCCGCGTAGTCTGCGCGCTAGAATCGCGCCAGGGAGATAGGGAATGACCACACGTCTTTCGATGCTCGCGCTGCCCATGTTGATTCTCGCCCCGCTGATTCTCGGCCCGCTGGGCGCCCAAGAGGATATTATGGACACCGGCCCGATGTCGCTGGTCATCCAGTATCACTGCGTCCCCGCACGCCGGGCGCAACTCCGCCAGGCAATGACCGGCGCCGGGCTGGCCACCTTCGAACGGGCAAAGACCAATGGCATCCTCGGCAGCTACCGGGTCCTGTTCAACCGCTATGCCAACACGGACCACTGGGACATGCTCGCCCTGCTGAGCTTCCGCAAGTACGACGACGTGGTTCGCTGGGAGTACGTCGAACGGAGCGGAGTGGCCGGGATTTCCACGGACCCCGCTGCCGAGTGGATCACCGCCATCGAGAGTTACCCGACCGACCTGGTGCGCGAGAAGGCCGCGCCGCCCATACTGGATCACCCTGCCTACCTGGTTGTCCCCTACAAGCTAGCGGCTCCGGCGCAGCACTACCTGCAACTCCTCGACGGCTACGAGCGGCCGCAGCTCGACGCGCTAGCCGCCGAAGGCATCCTCGCCGGCTACGGTTTCTACATGCAGCGCTACGCCGCCGGGCGGCCCTGGGATGCGTTGGCGGTGATGGAGTTCAAGGACGATCTCAGCCTTGGCGCCCGCGAGAAGACCGCCGTCAGGGTGCGGCAGACTCTGCTGTCGCGCCAAGGCTGGCATCAATGGGACGCAAACGCTGGCAACATGCGCGCGGAGCAGGCCCCGGTCATCGCCGACGAGATCGGCCGCGACCACTGAGCCGGCAGTAGCGCGTTGATGCTCCAATCGCCGGGGACTTAGATTCGTCTGTCCGCCGAGAGCCGCGTTCTTCGTGCCGGTTGAATCAGCCCTTGGGGCCGGGCCGCGTCTAGTTGGCGGCGTGCCGCGGCAGCAGCGCGGCCCCAAGCAGCGCCAGGCCGATGACCAGCAGAAGGAGGACCGGTTTGGCGAGGGCCGGCACCGCCGCCGAGGGCAATGACACCGAGATGTCGTCCAGGAAATTCTGCGCCGGATCTTGCTCCCCGAGAAACTCGAGACGCATGCTGGCGGACGTGGCGGTCAGAGATACGGTGTACTGGGTGTAGGATCTGGAAGCACCAGTCGAGAGATTCGTAACATTGTCAGAAACGCAATTGCCGGTGCAGGTCCCCCTCCCGCCGCTGGTTAGCGCCGACGCGGACGGACCCCATAAAACCTGCAGTTCGGCGTAGGGTGGGGGAGGGCCGGCGTTGAGGCCTGGGGCGTAATAGAAGGTCAGCGTATACTGGGCACCTGGCACCGTCGTGAGATCCTGGTACAGGTAGGCTCCGTGGTTGCCGGGATCCGGCGTGATGCACGAAGTGGCTCCCTGATTGTTGCACCCGTTCGTGGCAAAATAGGTCCCTGAATGTGCGCTGCCCGCACCGGTCCCTACCGACCAGGCACCTCCGCCAGCCCCTCCCCCATAGCTGCTCGCCACCCAGGGAGGGAGCGATCCATTCTCGAACCCGGGATTCACGACGATGTTCTGCGCAATCCCCAGACTCGCGAGGCACATCGTCAAGAAAGAGAGCCGCCAATATACCTGGTTCAAATCGCACCTCCATATTGTGCTTTTATTATTGATCCAGAATCCCCATTTTGCCATCCTGGAGCTAGCGTGAATTAGATATGAAACGTCAGCGCCAGAGCAAGCGCAGGATTGATATGGGGTGCGCAACGTGGAAATGACGGGTTGTGAGTCTTCTTTTTTTGTGGCCTGAATCTTATAGTAGTGCATACTTTAAGAAGGAGAGCCCCATGATTGATCCGCTTTCCACCCTGATCGACGACCGCTCCACGCTCCTCCGGCAGATCTCCGAACTCGGCGATTTTCAGCCGGGTTCCATCACTAGTGCCACCCGCCGCTGCGGAAAACCGGGCTGTCATTGTGCCAAACCGAATGACCCCGGACATGGTCCGCACTTTCAGCTCACCCAAAAAATCGCGGGTAAGACCGCTTCCCAGAATCTTGCCTCCCCGGCAGCCGTGCGCAAGGCCGAGGCGGAGATCGCCGAGTTCCGCCGGTTTCGATCTTTGACCAGCAAACTGGTCGAGGTCAATCGATCGGTCCGCCGGTCGCGCCCGGCCGAGGAAGTAGCGCTGGACACCCAAGGAAAAAAACGCCCCAAGCGATCCAAAAGGAAGTTGCCCACGAAGTAGACCAACCGCTACGCGTCGTCTTCAGCGCCTGCCGGCAACATGCGCGCGGCGGCCGCGTTGACACTCGAATCGCCACAGACTTAGACTTAGATCGAAATGTCAATCCCACTTCTCCCCATCACCGAGGCCGGGTGTGTCCGCCGCGGAACCCATCTACAAAGAGGCCGCACCAAGGCGCTCGTGCCCGGCCAGTCCGCCGTGCAGCAACTCCACTACGGCCGCGTCATCCTGGACGCAACGGACAAGCCGCTCAGTTTCCCGACCGAAGGGTTGGAGAGCGGCCTGATCTGCCTGCGCGGCGGCGGGACCGTCGAAACCGCGGGCCAGCGGTTCGAACTCTCGAAGTACGACGCGCTCTACGTGCCTCGTGACAGTCGGGTTACTGTTACCCCGGGACCGGACGGTTTCGACCTGGCCGAAGTCGCGGCGCCCGTCGAGGGCAGCTACCCCATCCAGTTCGTGCGCTTCGCCGACGTTCAGAAGGAGCCCACCCTGCACTTCCTCACGGGTGGCGCGGCCAACAAGCGCAACCTGAATATCCTGATCGGCAAGAACGTGAAGGCGGGCCGCATCGTGGCGGGCGTCACCTTCATCGAGCCCGGCAACTGGGCATCCTGGCCGCCGCACGAGCACGGCCAGATGCTCGAGGAGGCCTACCTTTATATAGACATGCCGGCGCCGGGGTGGGGCGTGCAGTTCGTCTACACCAATCCGCAGTCCCCCGAGTTAGTCACGGTGGTGCGCGAGGGCGACGTGGTGGCCATGCCGGCGGGCTATCACCCAAACGTGGCCTCGCCCGGATGCTCGGCGGGATTCCTGTGGATGATGGCCGCCCACCGCGAAGTCGAGGACCGGCAGTTCGGCGTGGTCAACGTGCAGCCCGAGTACGCCCACGGCGGCAGCGGATTGGAAGCCTCGCGTAAGTAAAGTGAGGATCGCGCGCGGCCGGCGCCCTACCGCCCGCGCCGCGCCACCAACCCGCTCACATCGCGCACCGCTCCGCGCGACGCGCTGGTTGCCAGCGCCGCATAAGCCTGCAGCGCGGCCGAGATAGTTCGCTGGCGCGTCGCGGGTTTCCACGCGTCCGCACCCTTCGCGTCCATGGCCTCGCGGCGGCGGGTGATCTCCGCATCGGCGATGGCCAGGCGAATCGACCGCTGCGGAATGTCGATCTCAATGCGGTCGCCTTCCTCCACTAGCGCCAGTGCGCCGCCTTCCGCCGCTTCCGGCGAAACGTGCCCGATCGATAGTCCGGAAGTGCCGCCGGAGAAACGGCCGTCGGTGATCAACGCGCAGCTCTTCCCCAGGCCCTTCGATTTCAAGTAACTCGTGGGGTACAGCATTTCCTGCATGCCGGGCCCGCCCTTGGGGCCTTCATAGCGGATGACCACCACGTCGCCGGCCTGAACCCTGTCGGCGAGAATGCCCTCCACCGCGTCGTCCTGGCTCTCGAAGATACGCGCCGGGCCGGAGAAAACCAGGTTCGCCGCATCCACTCCGGCCGTCTTCACGATGCAGCCTTCGGTGGCCAGGTTGCCGTAAAGCACGGCCAGACCGCCATCGCGGCTGAAGGCGTGTTCGGCGTCGCGCACGGCTCCGTGCTCGCGGTCCAAGTCCAGGCTGTCGTAGCGCGCTTGCTGGCTGAACGGAACCGTGGTCCGCACGCCGCCGGGCGCGGCCCGGTAGAACCGCTCGACTTCCGCGTCGCGGTTTCTGCGCACGTCCCATCGCTCGATGCCATCGCCCATGGTGGGCGCATGCACGGTGTACGCGCTGCGATGCACCAGGCCGATCCGGTCGAGTTCACCCAGAATTCCGACGATACCGCCAGCGCGATGCACGTCTTCCACGTGCACCACCGCCGAGGAGGGCGCCACCTTGCACACATTCGGAACGCGGCGCGACAGGCGGTCGATATCCGCCATGGTGAACTCCACGCCCGCTTCCTGCGCCGCGGCCAGCAGATGCAGCACCGTGTTGGTCGAGCCGCCCATGGCGATATCGAGCGTCATGGCGTTCTCGAACGCCGCCATCGTGGCGATCGAGCGCGGCAGCACCGAGCTGTCGTCGTCCTCGTAATAACGTCGCGCTAATTCGACGATGGCGCGGCCCGCCTGGCGGAACAGTCCCTCGCGGTCGGCATGGGTGGCCACCAGCGTGCCGTTTCCGGGAAGTGCCAGGCCGAGCGCCTCCATCAGGCAGTTCATGGAATTGGCGGTGAACATTCCGGAGCACGACCCGCACGTGGGACAAGCCGAGCGCTCCATTTCCGCCGTCGCGCCGTCGCTCACGCTGGGATCGGCCGCGGCCACCATGGCATCCACGAGGTCGATGGCCCGCACCGTCCCGCCATGCACGAACTTCCCGGCCTCCATGGGCCCGCCGGAAACGAAGATCGCCGGAATGTTCAACCGCAGCGAGGCCATCAGCATGCCCGGCGTAATCTTGTCGCAATTCGAAATGCAGACCAGCGCGTCGGCGCAGTGGGCGTTCACCATGTACTCGACGCTGTCGGCGATCAGCTCGCGGGAGGGAAGGCTGTACAACATGCCGCTATGTCCCATGGCGATGCCGTCGTCGATGGCGATGGTGTCGAACTCCTTGGCGACGCCGCCCGCCAGTTCGATCTCGGCGGCAACCATTTGTCCGAGGTCTTTGAGGTGGACGTGGCCCGGAACGAATTGCGTGAAAGAATTGGCGATGGCGATGATGGGCTTTCCGAAATCGCCGTCCTTCATTCCAGTGGCGCGCCAGAGGCTACGCGCTCCGGCCATGTTGCGGCCGTGGGTGGTGGTGGCTGAACGATGTGCAGGCATGCTCTACCAGTGTACGCGGGTCGGGGCCGCGGCGGGTTGAGGGGGGGATGGCTATCGCGAGATAGGCCGCAGCGGGGAGCCAGTCCGGCGAACCCGTAGCCGCCTGAGTGCGATCATCGCCCCCGCGCCCAGCGACAAGATGGCGAACGAGTCCGGCTCAGGCATGTTCGTGTACAAGGGTGTGCCAGTCGGGGTGATAGTACTGATGAAACCTACCGTCTGGTTGTCGGTTTCCAATCCCGAGGCGCTCGCTTCGCTGAAGACAATCTTGCCAAAAGAACCGGTCAGATCGTAAAAGTTGAGAAAAACGAACTGTTCGGTGTTGTCTTGCCCCTTGAACGCGCCGAGGGGATTGCCGCAGTACGCACCGGCGGTGCAGGCGCCGAGCGCACTGGTGAGACTGGATGCCGTGAGAGTATAGAGCAGCGCTCCCGCGGCGTTGTAGATTTGGACTGTGTTCTGGGCATCCAGTGCCGAGAGCCACAGCCCGAAGTAGTTCACCCCCACGCCGCTGCCGCTGGGCGTCAATGTCAGGGTGTAGCTACCGTTCGATACCTCGGGGTAATACCCGGTCCCTCCAGCCCCGCCGTACTCGCCGGCGGCATCCCGTGTGAGGGAAGTTCCTCCGGTGTAGACTCCCGCGATGGAGTCGCCAGTGACGTTGATGGCCGCCAGACTCGTCCAGGTCGCGTTGAAGGTCGGCTGGCTCCAGGCTTCATCGAAGGTCTCCTCGTCGAGCAGGCACCTCGAAGCCGTTGCGCATATGGTCGTTGCGGTGGCCGCCTCCACACCCGCGGCGTCGTAGGTGACCGAAAAGGTGTCGGCCGTCAGGGTTGGAACCGTGGCCGCGAACAGCAGCGCAGCCAGCGCAATCCTTGCGGCGATTTTCCGGTCTTCCCGCGCGTTCAGCCGATGCATTCTCGTCCGCTGGACCTGGCTGGCAACCCTGGCCAGCTAAGTAAGCAACCGACTTTATGATAGATGGATATCTATTGTCCGTCTAGCCAACGCCAGTTAACCCGGTACGGGGTGCTCCATGACGCTGGCCGCCGCCGAACTCGAGTTGGGGCCGAGTTGCGATCGAGAGCATGGGCGTACTAGGTCTGTGACCGTGTGGAACGGTGCCATTCCGGGCCGCTCGCGGCAAATGTGGCCGCGCGAAGCCAGTCATACGAGCGCCGATTGCTCAAATGCCCGCCCCAGGTGAGGTCAAGCGGCGCCTGTCCGGAGGCGGTCTTCGATGAAACGACCCCTCAAACGACTCGCGACTGTCAGACCGGACCAGCCGCTCGGACCAATCGATTGTCTCAGGACTCGATTCCCCGGCAAGTGCTCGAAATGCAGCGTGGAAACAGCGCGGCTACGCGTCCTCACCAGGTTGGTACCGGGCAAGTACTGCGAGAATTGCTGTTCGGCATTCCATTCTCCTGGTGCGCAGCCGAACGAGATAACCATGAAGCAGCCTGAATCGAGGCATGGGGCGAGATGACACCCAAGACACTTCGTTTCTCGAAAGTTTCGGCATCGCGAATTGAGTTGCCGTTGCCCGCTGCGGCGCCCCACCGTCACGGCTCCTACTCGGCGCCCGAACCCGCAATATTGTCGGAGAGAAGATCGTAGGATAGAACGCATGAGAGAAGAATCAGACGGTCTGGATTGCCTCGACCTGCTGCAGGAGACGCCCTCCATCCTGCGCGGCCTGATGCGGGAATTGAACCACGAGGACGCCGAGTGGAAGCCAGCGCCCGGCCGGTTCTCGGTGGCCGAGGTGCTGGCCCACCTTGGCCACATTCGACAGATCGCAGAACTGGTTCGCGCGCGCAAGCACCGGCAGCAGGCCGGTCCGCTCGGCGAAGACTACAAGCTGAAACCGTGAACTTCCCTAAGACTTTGGATCGCACGGGCGCTTGCGGGGACGCCTGGCGCCACGGTCCAGGCGGAGGTCCGACTCGATATCGAGGAGACCCCGCGGCCGGCGTTGACCACGCTGAGCCCCGAAATGAGCGTGCCAAATTGAGTTGCGGTTGCCTGCCGCGGCGGCTCAAGCCTCTGCAAACTATGGACTGACTTTCGTGACCTTGCCGCTCGTGACGGAATAGTAAGCACCCTGAATGGGGATGTGTAGGTCCGTCACCGCGTGCCGGATCACTGGCGAGTATGTTGGCAGCAGCTTGACGTTGTACCGGACGTTCCGTTGGACGGCTTCGGTTAGCCGGGACTCCTCTGGAATGTTCGGCTCCATCCCGCTGATGGCGGGGAAGATGCGGTTGAGAATGCTCGGGACGAGATCATGCGCTGGCTGGAGCGCAAGTGCGGCCTCGACCGCGCCACAGCGTTCGTGCCCGAGAACGACGATGATCTTCGGCGACTTCAAATGATCGATGGCGTATTCGATGCTGCCAATTGCCTCGTCGGTGGCAACGTTCCCGGCAACTCGCACGACGAAGAGATCGCCGATCCTCTGGTCGAACGCGATCTCCGGCGGGACGCGCGAATCGGAGCAACTCAGCACGATGGCGTAGGGTTTCTGTGAATCCTTCGTGCAGGCACGCCGGCAGGTATCCGCGCGCGGCTTGAGGTTCCCCGAGACGAATCTGCCGTTGCCCCCGGCAAGTTCGGCCCAAGAATCGGATGGGGCCAGGTTTGGACACTGCGCGCAGGCATCTTGGGCAATAGAATCGCCACAGACCGCGAGCAGCGCAAGAACGACGAAGAGAATTCGCAAGGACATAGGATCTCCCTCTCTAGCCAGGATGATAGGCTCTTGAGCTTCCCAGGACTAAACGAGTTATATCACACGGTCTTGGTGAGCCGGGCGGGACTCGAACCCGCAACCACCGCCTTAAAAGGGCGATGCTCTACCAATTGAGCTACCGGCCCATAGCCGTCACGCGCGTGCGGGAGGGAGCAATGGAACCTCTCCATCATATCAGGGACCCCCGGCCCCTGTCGCGCGCCGCACGCCGCCGCCCCGGTGTAGAATCGATATCGGAATCGACGCCGCCATGGACTACATCAACCTCGGATCCACCGGACTCAAAGTCTCCCGCCTCTGCCTCGGCACCATGACCTATGGCTCCAAGCGCTGGCGCGAGTGGGTGCTCGACGAAGAGGAGAGCCGCCCCTTCATCCGCCGCGCCCTGGAACTGGGCATCAACTTCTTCGATACCGCCGACATGTACTCGCTCGGCGCGAGCGAGGAAATCCTGGGGCGCGCCCTGCGCGATTTCGGTGGCTCGCGCGAAAACGTGGTCGTCGCCACCAAGGTCTTCAGCCCCATGGGCGATGCCCCCAATCAGCGCGGCCTCTCCCGCAAGCACATCTTCCACTCCATCGACGATAGCCTGCGCCGCCTGGGGATGGACTACGTGGACCTCTACCAGATCCACCGCTTCGATCCCGAAACGCCCATCGAGGAAACCCTCGAAGCGCTCGACGACGTGGTCCGCATGGGCAAGGCGCGCTACCTGGGCGCGTCCTCCATGTTCGCCTGGCAGTTCGCGACGATGCTCTACAAGGCCGGCGAGTGTGGCCTGCGGCGCTTCGTGTCCATGCAGAACCACTACAACATCATCTATCGCGAAGAGGAGCGCGAGATGCTGCCGCTGTGCCGCGCCGAGGGAATCGGCGTGATCCCGTGGAGCCCGCTGGCCCGCGGTTTCGTGGCGGGCAACCGCGACGCCCGCGGCGACGGCGGCACGGCGCGCGCGCGAACCGACTCCTACGCCCACGACATGTACTACCAGCCGTCGGACTTCGCCATGGTGGAGCGCATCGGCGAAGTGGCGCGGGCGCGCGGGGCTTCCAATACGCAGGTGGCGCTGGCGTGGATTCTGGGACGGCCGGGAGTCACCGCGCCCATCGTGGGCGCCAGCAAAATGGCGCACCTCGAAGAACTGGCCGCGGTCGCCGGCATGCGGCTGGAGCCGGCGGAAGTCGCAGCCCTGGACGCGTGTTACCAGCCGCACCCCGTGCTGGGGCACTCCTGATGAGCGTCGCAATCGGGCGCGCGCTCCCGCTGTTGGGCTTCTGCGCCGTCCTTGCCGCCCAGTCGGGCGCGGGCGCGGTCGAAGGCGATGTCACCGATTGCGTCAGTCACCGGCCCATCGCCGGGGCGCGCGTCAAGCTGCGCGCGGGCGAGCGCATGCTCTTCACCAGGTCCGACTCCAGCGGCCGCTTCCAGTTTCAGGAAGCCCCGGCGGGCAACCTCGAAGTTACCGCCGATCAGCCCGGCTACATGAACGCGTCTCATTATGTCCGCGCCGCCGGCCCGGTTCATCTCTCTCTGATACGCTACGCCGTGGTCGCCGGTTCTGTGAAGGATTGGGCAGGCGTACCCGTCGAGGGTGTCCGTGTCGAACTGCTGACGCTGCGCCCGGGCGAAGCGAACATGGTCGCCGCAGCCGGCACCACCACCAACGACCTGGGCGAGTACCGCTTCGCGCGCCTCTCCGCCGGCAGCTACTACGTGCGCGCCCACCCTCGCCTCCACTATGACGATAGCGACGAGTCCGAGCGCGCCACCTGGTTCCCGCGCGCCCTGCAATCCTCGACGGCCCGCGCGGTCGCCGTGGCCGCGGGGCAGGAAGTTTCGAAGATCGATATTCCGTTGGTCCGGCAAGCTGGCGTGCGGATTGCCGGATACGCCTCCGCACCCGCGGGCAATCCCAGTGGCCGCGCCGTGATGCTGCATACCAACGTGGCCGTGTGGCGGCTGGATGCTCCCCGTGAAGCTCGCGCCCAACCTCGACTCCACCACGCGACAGGCGGAACTTCGCGGACGGGGCGAAAACCCGGGGACAGGCTCCGTCCACGCGGCGACTGGCGACGGAGGGTTCTCGCGAGGGTTGGTAGCGTCTTGGGGCGGAGGCGCCAATCCCCGGGTTTTCGCGGCGTTGCGCAACGTCCGGAGGGCACGGCTGCGAAGTTTAGGCGCTAGCGGCGGCTGCCTTGGAATTGGCGGGGGCGGAACTGCGGGAGCGGAACGGCGCTGCCCACGATTCCGGCCAGGTTGCCGGTCATCATGCCGGCCAGGCCGTTGCCGACGGGGTTGTCCCCGGTCGCTAGCGTTAAGCGGTCGGGATCGCCGTAGGCCGCAATTAGCGACGGCTTGATGGTGGACAGGCTGCGCACCATGCCTTCCTGCTGGCCGCCGGCTTGCTTGGGAAGAAAGGAACCGAGCATGGCGGCGATGGGGCCGATGCTGGGAGCGAGGTTCTGGTAGATGACGCCCGAGAAATCGGTGTGGCGATCGGGCGGCGCCAGGGCGGCGAACTGAGAGGAGCGGGCGAGCGTGACACGGCTGGCTTTGGCTTCGAGCGCCCGAGTGAGCAGGGCGCGCGAGGGGGCGGCGATGACGAAGCCATCGGCGAAAGTGTAGTGGGCTTCGGTGAGCGGGTTGGGATCGCCGCCGGCCAGCATGAAGAACGTGCGGCCGTTAACGGTCTCCTGCGCGGTACGCAGAGGCTTGCCGCCGGTGGTGGCGGACTGGCGATTGTAGGCGTCGACGAGTTTGGCAAGCGCGGCTTGGAAGCGCGCGGTGTCGTAAACTTCGACCACCAGCTTCCAAGATGGCGTGGGGAGAACGGGGCCATCGAGAGCCAGGCCGAATTCGCCGCCCAGAGGCGCGGCCAGGGCGTCGCGGAGGCTGGCGGTATCGCCGCCGAGATTGCTTCCGAAGCCTTTCATCACGCCGGCCAGTTCGTCGACGATGGCGGCGGGGCGGCGCACCACGAACGCGGCGGCGAAGGCGGCATCGGGCGAGAAATAATCGAGCGATGCCATGGGAGCCGGCGGGGCCAGCCACGCGGCCATGCCGGTGCGTTCGCCATCGAAAGCGAGCGAGGCGCTGGCCTCCATGCGGTGGTTGACTTCCTTCTGCTCGGCGATGAGGTAGCGTGCGCCGGAAGGTGGATTGGGCGTGCTCGATAGGTCCAGACAGAACAGCAGTCCCGCGCCTTCGCGGTAAGTCTGCTCTATGCGCTTGTAGAAAGGCGTGCCCTGGAAGGCGCCGGTGGCGGAATCCATGGCGGGAGCAAAGGCGGCGACGGCAGCCCGGTCAGGGCCGAAGACGGCGAATCCGTTGCGCGATTCCACCGCGAGTGGCAGGCCGGTCTGCTTCAGGAATTCGGGGAAGCCATCGCGCTTCACTTCGGCGAAGAAGACCACGTTGCGGTTGGTGGTGCCGGTGGCCGCCACCACGATCTCGTCGCCCAGGTAGCCGCTGGCGGCGCGCAGTTTGTCGATCACGGCCAGCGCGTCGGTGCGCGTGCCGGAGGGTGCGGCGAGCGAGGGGTTCTCGGCCAGTTTCTGGCGGAACACGGTCTCGGCCGAGCCCAGGTAATCCGCTAGATTGGGGATAGCGGCGTAGAGGGCGATATCGGCGGGCAGGCGGTTGAGGAGGCGGCTGGAGTAGCGCAGCTCCGGCAGCGGCAGGCTGGCGATGCCGTTGCGCAGCGCGGCCAGAATGGCGAAATACTTGTCGCGATTGCGGCTCCAGGCGATATCGTCGCGGATGGGTTCGGGCTGCAATCCTTCGCCCGCCACGGACTGGTCGCCGGGATGAAGGGTCTTATCCTGGTTGTCTTGAGAAACGTGCACTTCGCCCTGCAACACCGAGACGCGCGAACCCTTCATGCCCGCGCTCACGCTGAAGAGGGTTCCGGTGACGGCGACGCGGCACTCTGAGGTGGCCACGTAGAGGTGGCCGGAACTGCGTTTGGCGGCCTGCACGATCACGCTGCCGCGGGCGAGCTGGATGGTGAGATCGCTTGCGCCGCTTTGCGTCGAGATTTCGGAGCGCTCGCGCAGTTCCACCACGCTGCCATCGCGCAATTGCAGGAAGGCATCGGTATCGGGGGCGGTGCGTAATTCCACTCCATCGCGCAGGTCGGCGCCGGCCAGCAGCGGGCGGATTCCCGCGGCGGAGACTTCGTAGAGCGTGCCGTTGACTGTTTGAACGATGGCGCGGCCGGTGCGCACCCCGTGGCCATCCACTGCGATCCAAACGGACAGGCCGGCGGCGGCCACCACCACGGCAGCGGCTGCGACCCATCGCACGGGATAACGCGCGGCTGCGGTGCGCGGCTGGGGCGCGGGCATGGTCTTCACACGGCCTTCGTAGACGCGGCGGCAGGCGACGCACTGGTGCAAGTGGTCGGCGAGTAGCGTGGCGCGGGCGTCGGACAAGTCGCCCGAGCGGTAGGCGGGGATGAGCGCCTGGAAATCGGCGCAGCTCCGGATGGCGTGTTGCTCTTCGGCAGAGGCGGCCTGCAGCTTCGCCCACACGCGGGCGGCGGCGGCTTCCACGATTTCCGGGTCGAGGGACTCCTCGCGAATTTCGAGCACGGCTTGCTCCAGGGCAGGGTTGGAAAACTGATTTTCGGTGATCATGCCGCTCCTCCCAGGTAAGCTTGAAACTCCTTTTCGAGCCGGTCGCGCGTGCGGGAAATGGTCACCGCCACGGTGCCGGGAGTGGTGTTCATGAGCTTGGCTATTTCGGGATTCTCCTTGCCGTCGAAGAAGCGCAACATAAAGATCTCGGCGATGCGGGGATTGAGGCGTGCGAGGGCGCCGCGCAGCCACTGGCGGATTTCGCCGGAATCCTGCACGCGGTCGGGATTGCGGTGGGCGGGTTCGGCGAGTACTGGTTCTACCGTATCCAGGGGTACGCTGCGGACGTGCTGGCGGGCGCGGACCAGATCGAGCGCGGCGTTGACGGCAGCGCGGTGAAGGAAACTGGCGATGTTGCCGACGGGTTGGGCATCGGGATCGCGTTTAATCATTCGCAGGAAGACGGTTTGCAGGGCGTCTTCGGCATCGTCGGCATTGCCGGTGATGCGGTAAGCGGCGCGAAACACCATGGCGTGGTGCTGGCGGAAGACGCTCTCGAGATCGTCCCCGGAGGGTGGCGTGGGATCGAGTGTGGCGGCCATCAGCGCTTTCATCCTAGCAGGCTCATCCGCATATGTGACGCTTGGGGACGGGGGGAATTACCGATGCAGGCCGAAAACAAAAAATGCCCCGTCCCTGAGACAAGGACGGGGCGGAGTTCTCCTACAATCTGTCTCGGAGGATGACAGACCGGTGTTGATTCTAGCATCGGTCGGTGGCGAAATCAAACCCAAAAACGCCGATGAAATCAAAGTCGTCCGGCTAGCGCAATTCCTCCATCACCTTGTCCAGCACGGATTTAGGAGGACGAACACGGGATGCGGGCAGGGTCGCCAAGGGTTCATCGCATAGTCCCAGCAGTTCCAGAAAGTTTTGCTTTTGCGTGTTTAAGTACAGTACGCCGGTCAGGATTTCCCCGGACTGCTCGGCTGCGTCGAGCGCGGCCATGGCTGCCACGCGGTCGGTGGGGTCAAAATCGCGGGCGAGTTTGCGGATGCGCAGGTGACTGCCATCGTACAACTCGACATCGGTGGTTTCGCCCTCGGCGATCTCGACGGAGATGTCCTCGAAATGGGGCACGAAATCCAGCTCATGGAGGGCCTCTTCGTGGTCGCGCATGTAGCCGTAGCTTTTGGTGGAGCCTTCGTGGTCGTTGAAGGTGACGCAGGGCGAGATGACGTCGATGACCGAGAGGCCGTTGTGGGCGATGGCGGTTTTGAGGATGGCCTGAAGCTGCTTCTTGTCGCCGCTGAAGGAGCGGGCCACGAAGGTGGCGCCCCACTGCAGGGCCAGCGAGCAGCAATCGAAGGGTCGGAGGTCGTTGGCGGCGCCGCCCTTGCGGGTGGAACCGACGTCGGCGGTGGCCGAGAACTGGCCTTTGGTGAGGCCGTAGACGCCGTTGTTTTCGATCACGTATATCATGGGCATGTTGCGGCGCACGAGGTGCATGAACTGGCCGATGCCGATAGAAGCGGTGTCGCCATCGCCGGTGACGCCCAGGCCGAGGAGCGTGCGGTTGGCCAGGAGCGCGCCGGTGGCAATGGCGGGCATGCGGCCGTGGACGCCGTTGAAGCCGTGCGCCAGGCCCAGGAAGTACGCGGGCGATTTCGAGGAGCAGCCAATGCCGCTGAACTTAGCGACGGTGAAGGGGTCCACGCCGAGTTCGTAGAAGCACTCGACGATGCGCTCGGAGATGGAGTTGTGGCCGCAGCCGGCGCAGAGCGTGGACTTGCCGCCCTTGTAGCTGAGGACCTCGAGGCCGATGTGGTTGGTCTTGCGCGGCGGCGTGGGAATGGTGGAAGTGCTCACATGGCCTCCTGTTTCACGATCTCATCGGTGACGGTGCGCGCGTCGAGCGGCAGGCCGCCGTAGTAGCGCACGCTGCGCAGTTTGGCGAGCAGATCGGGCGGCAGTTCCAGGCGCATCAGGCCCAGCAATTGGGCATCGCGGTTCTGGTCAACGACGTAGACGCGCTCGTGGCGGGCGAGGAAATCGGTGAGGTGGTGGGTGAAGGGATAGGCTTTGAAGCGCAAGTAGCTGGCCTGGATGCCGTGCTCGGCGAGCAACTGGTCGCAGCTTTCGCGCGTGGCATCGTCGGAGGTTCCACAGCAAATGAGGCCGATGCGGGCTTGCGGGTTCAGGTTTACGGCGGGTGAGGGAACGTGGGCGCGCATGGTCTCGAACTTGTGGGCTAGGCGGTCCATGTTGTGGATGTAATCCTCTTCGCGCTCGCTGTACTGCGCCTTTTCGTTGTGGCCGCTACCGCGCGTGAAGCAGACGGCTTGCGGGTGCTTGGTGCCGGGGAGGGTGCGGTAGCCGACGCCATCGCCATCGACGTCCTTGTAGCGGGCGAAGCCGCCGAGGCGGTCGAGGTCTTCGGCGGTGAGGACCTTGCCGCGTCGGATGGGCGCGTCGGGGTAGACGAAGGGATCGGACATCCAGTTGTTCATGCCGAGGTCCAGATCGGTCATGACGAAAACCGGGGTCTGAAAGCGCTCGGCGAGATCGAAGGCTTCGATGGTCATGGAGAAGCACTCTTCGGGCGAACTGGGGAAGAACATGGGGTGGCGAGTGTCGCCGTGGGAGAGGAGGGCGGTGGAGAGCAGGTCGCCCTGCTGGGTGCGCGTAGGCAGGCCGGTGGAGGGGCCGACGCGCTCGACATCGAAAATGACGGTGGGGACTTCGGCGTAGTAGCCCAGGCCGACGAATTCGGACATGAGCGAGATGCCGGGGCCGGCCGTGGCGGTCATGGAGCGCGCTCCCGCCCAACCTGCGCCGATGGCCATGCCGATGGAAGCCAACTCGTCCTCGGCCTGCACCATGGCGTAGGTAGCCTTGCCGGTTTCGGGGTCGTGGCGGAAGCGCTTCATGTAGCCGATGAGGCTTTCCACCAGCGACGACGATGGCGTGATGGGATACCAGGTGACGACGGTGACGCCAGAGAAGAGGCAGCCGAGGGCGCAGGCGGAGTTGCCATCGATGATGATCTTGCCAGCGGTCTGGTTCATGCGCTCTGCGCGGCAGGGGTCGGTCTTGGGGAGGGCCTTGGCGGCGAAATCGAAGCCAGCCTTCGCGGCGCTCCAGTTGAGCTCGGCGGCCTTGGCTTTGTGGGCGCCGAATTGCTTCACGAGGGCGCGGTGCACCTCCTCCATTTCGATGGAGAGCAACTGGGCGACAACGCCATCGTAGATCATGTTGCGGACGAGCTTGCGCAGTTTGGCTTCGGGGCAAACGGGGGCGGCGAGCTTGTCGAAGGGGACGGGGTAGAAGTGCAGGTCGGAGCGGAGTTCGTTGAGTTTGAGGGGTTCGTCATAGACCACGGCGGCTCCGGCGTCGAGCTTCATGACGTCTTCGCGGGCGGTCTCGGGGTTCATGGCGACCAGGAAATCGATTTCCTTGCGGCGGCCGAGGTAGCCGTGGCGGCTGGCGCGGATGGTGAACCAGGTGGGCAGGCCGGCGATGTTCGAAGGGAACATGTTCTTCCCCGAGACTGGAATGCCCATTTGGAAGAGGGCGCGCATGAGGACGGAATTGGCGGTCTGGCTGCCGGAGCCGTTAACGGTGGCGACCTGGATGCTGAAATCGTTGACGACGGCCTGGCTCGCGGGGACGGGCGGCGAGCCGGACGGGGAGGCTTCTAGGGTTGGCATCGGTTGGGAATCCTTGTGCGTGCTGAAGATGTCGGTTGCACGTGTTTCCATTTCATTATAGGCAATCCGGAGGGGGATGCAAATGGCTATCTACTTGAAACTAAAAGAGTTAAATGGGATCTCAATATCCGATACGAGTGCGCGGGGTGGGCCGGCAGGCCCGGTGACGGGCGCGGGTTGGGTGGGACAAGCGGGCTGCTGGCCGGCTCGGACGGGCAGGACGAGGTGCTGCTGGCGAGCTCGAACGGGGCGACAGCCGTGGCGCTACTGGGCGGATGCCTTTTGCGAAAGATAGGCCTGGGCTTTGTAGAGCACGGACAGGGGAACAGTGGCTTCGTTCGGCTGCGGGGAGAGGCTTTCCTTGATCAGATTGTCGATGTAGGCCGGGGTAGTGTCTCCCTTTAGAGCGCCGCAGGAGCGGTCCAGGTTGAGGCCGCCCACTAACTGAAAGGCTTCGGGAGACGCGTTCTTGCCCGAGGGATCGGCGCCAAGGTCCCATCCGGTAGCGGCCTTCACCATGGCTTTGTCGGATGCCGTAAGGGTATCCAGACAGCAATAACAGTTCGGAGGGGGCACCGGGCGCGAGAGCTGGACAGTATCGGATGGGGATTCCGCATCCGGGGTTTGGTCTGTGGAATTCGACTGGGTGGAACCGCGGGCAGACGCCGCTTTCGCCACAAAGTAGTCATCGAGTTGTTTGAAGTGGCCGATTGCTGGAAATGCGGACATGACGACGGAGTATGTGCACGGCGGTTGCTAGTCTGTCGCGATTTGACTTGAGACGGACAACTCAAACAATGGGCCACAGATAAACACCGATGAACACCGATAAGCAACGACAGGCTTGGGGCGGAACGACAGTGTGGTGCCGCGGTTCTGTCAATCTGTTGCCACGGGGTGACGGCGCGCGCCGGATCAGGGTTCCGGCTGCGCGGCGAAAAGATCGATTCGATAGCTCTGCCTGAGCCGCGGAGGCACAGCGCGGAACAAGAAGATGGCGGCGCGCGCGGCTAGCGAAAGGCGCGGTTTCAGGGCATCGAAAACGTTCCGCGGGATGGGCGATTCCAGCAGGCGCAGTCCGATGTTCCAGCGCTCGATCTCGATCGGGTCCTCGCAGGCCCAGGCGAAACGCGCCGCGATGTTGCGGCGGACAAAATCCCTGTTACCGCGGTTTACGGCTCCCCGGTTGGCGGTGTCGAAGGCGATGGTTGCGCCCGGGAAACTGCGCGCGATCTGCGAAAGCGCGTCTTTCACCCGCGGCTCCGGCAGGTAGACGAGGACGGTTTCGGCGACGAAGAAGTAGGGGCCGGGGCTGCGCCGGACGGCCTCGATCCAATCGGGGTCGAGAACGGATGCGGCCAGTGTGGTGCGGCGTTCAGTATCGGTGAAGAACTGGCGGCGCAGCGCGGCCGAGTCCGGCAGGTCGAGGTCGAACCAGTGGATGCGGCCGTTGTCGAGGCGATCGAAACGCGTGCTGAGGCCGACGCCTATCTCTACGACGGTGCCTGCCGGGTGGCGAGCGAGGAAATCCGCAACCAAGCCGTCGAACACGGCGCAGCGCAGGGAACAGGCGAAGACCCGTAGCCGTTGGCCGAAGCGGGGGAAATCCCAGTCGATGGATGCGACCATTTCGACGGCTTTGGGGTCGTTCAGGATGCGGCGTTTGCGGCGGGTTTCGAGGGCGCGGGCGTAGAGGGGGACCAGCAGCGTCTCCTGGGCGGGGCCGAGATGAATGGAGTGTTTGGCGGGAGGCGGCATTTTGGATGCTCGGATCTTGTTTAGTTTAGAGCAAATCGGGAATGCGGGTTAACAACCTGCCCTACAAGCGCGTGTGATAGATTTGTTGCGTCGGACCATTCCGACTCTTGCTTCGGGAGGAATCACAATGATGACTATGCGTTGGCTGCCGCTTGCGGCGGTAGTTTTGGTTTCTGGTTCGCTGGGCGCGGCGGCGCCTGAGGAGACGCGCCTGATTCGCTTTCCGGATATCTGGCACGACCAGGTGGTGTTCGCCTACGCGGGGGATTTGTGGATCTCCTCGACCAAGGGCGGGCCGGCGCGGAGGCTGACGGCGCATCCGGGGGACGAGGTGCTTCCCAAGTTCTCGCCGGATGGCAAGTGGATCGCCTTCACGGGGGAATACGACGGGAACTCGGATGTGTACGTGGTGCCGTCGACGGGCGGCGAACCGAAGCGGCTGACGTATCATCCGGCCAGCGACGTGGTGCTGGGGTGGTCGCCGGACGGACGGATTTTGTTCCGGAGCACGCGGGCCAGCGAACTGCCGGAATACACGCGGCTGTTCCTGATATCGCCCGAGGGCGGGTTGCCGGAGATGCTGAGCATTCCGCGCGCCTCGCTGGCAAGCTTTTCGGCCGACGGCCAGCGCATCGCCTACAACATGACGTCGCAGGAGAACCGCACCTGGAAGCGGTATCGCGGCGGGTGGAAAAGCCCCATCGCCATTTTCGACCTGGCGAAACACACCTACGAACCGCTGCCCACCACCGAGGCCATGGACATGTTCCCCATGTGGCGCGGCAACGCGGTGTACTTCATCAGCGACCGGGACGGAGTGATGAACCTGTACCGCTGCGACCTGGGGAACAAGCGCGTGACGAAGTTGACCAGCTACACGGAGTACGACATTAAGTGGCCCAGCCTGGGCCCCGACGCCATCGTTTACGAGAACGGCGGGCTGCTGTATTCGTACGATTTGCAGAAGGGGAAGGCGGCGCAGATCCCGGTTTTCGTGGCCAGCGACGAAGTAACGGCGCGGGCGGAAATGCGCAACCTGGGCAGCCGGATTGCGGGCGGCGACATATCGCCGAGCGGCGCGCGGGCGGTGTTGGAAGCGCGCGGTGAGATCTTCACCGTGCCGGCCGAGCACGGCGATCCGCGTAACATAACCAACAGCCCGGCCGTGCATGAGACCGCTCCCAAATGGTCGCCGGACGGAGAGTGGATTTCGTACTTTTCGGACCGCACGGGCGAATGGGAGTTGTACATCAAGCCGCAGAAGGGCGGCGAGGAAATCCGCATCACGAAGGACGGAGAGGATACGCGGTACCGCTACGAGCCGGAGTGGTCGCCGGACTCGAAGAAGATCGCCTATTCCGATAAGAAGCTGCGGCTGTGGTACGTGGACATCGACAAGAAGGAGCCGGTGCTGGTGGACACCTCGGAGAACGTCAGCAGGATGAAGGCGTCATGGGCGCCGGACAGCCGCTGGTTGGCGTACACCAAGCCGGTTAGTGCGACCGGCGCGGCGAAGATGTACCTGTACTCGCTCGAAAACAAGAAGGTGTCGCCCATTAGCGGGGATCTGTACAATGACGGTGGGCCGGTGTTCGACCCGGACGGCAAGTACCTGTATTTCTTCTCGGACCGCTTCTTTTACCCCAGCCAGGACAGCTTCGATACGCGCTTCAGTTACGACTATCCCACGGGGATTTTCGCCCTGACGCTCAAGGCGGACGAGGCCGCGCCGTTCGGGCCGGAAAGCGACGAAGAAAAGGGCGTGGAGAAGAAGCAGGACGAAGAAGAAGGCCGACGAACCAAAGCAAAAAGTGGAGAAGAAGGAACCGAAGACGACTGTCGAGAAGGGGCCCGACGGGAAAACGGTGACGACCACCACACAGGAGACGGTTGTCACCGATGTCAAAGAGGAGAAAGAGGAGAAGAAGGACGAGGTGAAGCCCATCCAGATCGACCTGGACGGGCTGGCGGACCGCCTCTCCCGAGTGCCGGTGCCGCCGGGAAGCTATGACAGTCTGGAAGCCCGCAAAGACAAGATCTTCTATCTGGCGGTCCCCATGGAAGCCAAGCAGTTGGGACGGCCGGGGCAGGGGTCTGCGGTGGGCGTATTGCACGTCTTCGACGTCAAGAAGCGGGAAGATAAGGTCGTGATAAGCGGCATCTCCGGGTACGCGCTCGACAAGGATGGCGGCAAGATGGTCTACGGAAGCGAGAACACCTTCGGCATCACGGAGGCGGCGCCGGGCAAGCACGTGGGCGACGGACGGATCAAGACCGGCGAGATGCAGGTTTGGACCGATCCCAAGGACGAGTGGAAGGAACTGCTGCACGAGGCGTGGCGGATCGAGCGGGACTTCTACTGGGACCCGAAAATGGCGGGCGCGGATTGGGAGGCGATCGGGAAGCGCTACGAGGCCCTGCTGCCGTGGGTGGCGCATCGCAGCGACCTGAATTACATCATCGGCGAGATGATCGGCGAGTTGAATACGTCCCACACGTACGTGAGCGGCGGAGACGTTCCGGGCGCCCGGCACATCAACGTGGGCATGCTGGGCGCGGACTTCGAGGCCGATGGCGGGTTCTTCAAAATCCGCAGGATTTACAAGGGCGAGAACTGGTCCGACGACACGCGGTCGCCGTTGACGGAGCCGGGCCTGAAAGTGAAGGAGGGGGATTATCTGATCGCCGTGGAGGGCCGGGTGGCGCGCGCGGATCGCGAGCCGTGGGCCTATTTCCAGGGGCTGGCGGACCGGCTGGTGACGCTGAAGGTGAACTCGAAGCCGAGCGAGGAAGGCGCTTGGGAGATCGCCGTGAAGACCATTGGCGGCGAAGGCACGCTGCGGTATCTGGCGTGGGTGGAGGGCAACCGGCGGAAGGTGGCGGAGGCCACGGGCGGGCGGATCGCGTACATGCACGTGCCCGATACGTCGGTGGACGGGGTGCGGGCATTCGACAAATACTTCGCCGGGCAGCAGGGGAAAGACGGGCTGATCGTGGACGAGCGCTTCAATCACGGCGGCTGGTCGCCGGACTTCTACACCGAAAAACTGGGGAGGCGGCCGCTACTGGCGCTATCGCCGCGCGATGGCAAGGAGTTCATCCCGCAGGAGGCGTTTTTCGGACCGAAGGTGATGATCGTGAACGAGCAGGCGGGGTCCGGGGGCGACCTGTTCCCGTTCTACTTCAAGAAGGAGAAGATTGGGCCGATAGTGGGGACGCGCACGTGGGGCGGGCTGGTCGGCATGGGGGGCTTCCCCTCGCTGATGGACGGCGGGTCGGTGACGGCGCCGGGTTGGGCATGGTGGGAGGCTAACGACAAGGGTAGCGGCGAGTGGGTGGTGGAGAACCACGGGGTGGAGCCGGACTACCCGGTGGAACAGCGGCCGGACCTGGTGGCGGAGGGGCACGATCCGCAGTTGGAGAAGGCCATCGAACTGGCGTTGGAGGGGTTGAAGAAGATGCCGCCGCCGTTGCACCGGCCGCCGTATCCGGTGAAGGCGCCGGGGGCGGGGAAGTAGGGGGGCAGGTCGGGGGCCACACTTGCAAACTGGCGCGCCGTCACTTAGCCTAATGTTTACATGAAGGTAGCGTACATCCGCTGGAAAGACGCCGTCGCCGAAGAGGCAACCGACGGACCGCACCCTCCACTCGCCGAGCTGGTGGAACTGCAGGAAGTCGGGTTTCTGCTGGACGAGAACGAGGAAGCCGTGCAGATCGGCATGGAGATGACCGACGATGCGGGCGTGCGGCCCGGCCGGTGGCGGCTGCACATTCCGCGGGTGAGCATCGTGGAGATGCGGGTGGCGGAGGTGGATAAGCTGTTCACCAAGAGGCGCAAGCGGAGCGGGCCGCCGAAGGGGTAGGGCGGCTCTCGAAAAAAGGTGTCAGACACCATTTATTTGGGCCGAGGAGGCCAGCGAGCCGCCGATGAGGTAGGGAAACCGCAAGCCGTCGAGAGCGGCGGCGAGCGTGGACAGCGCGCTACTCATCGGGCAGCGCCTCGGGGTATGCCTTGCGGAACAGGTCCGGGCCGAGTTCCAGGCGGGCGCGGTGCAGGGTGATTTCGCGCTCGTCCGCGCGCGGGTACCTCAGGCGCAGACCGGCTTCGGCCACGCGCCGCACCTCCTCGGAGAGTTCCAGCGCGCGGCGCAGGCGTTCGGCGGGCGGCATGGCCCGCACCAGCCCCAGGTAAACCTCCCAGGCTTCGGGGCTGGTGTCGGCGGGGCGCATGCTACTGGCCGAGCATCTCCAGGTAGCGCGCCACGGCTTCGATGCCGCGGTAGAAATTCGGCAGGTGGAATTTCTCGTTGGGGGCGTGCAGGTTGTCGTCGGGCAGGCCGAAGCCCATCATCACGCTGGGAATGCCCAGGTATTCATCGAATACGCCCACGATGGGAATGGAACCGCCCGAGCGAATGTACACCGTCTCCTTGCCGAAGACCTGTTTCATGGCTTCGGCGGCGGCCTGAATGTACTTGTTGTCGGGGTTGGTGAGCGAGGGGGCGCAGGCGTTCAACAGCTTCACTTCCGCGGTCACGCCCTTGGGGCAAGCCGCGGCGACGGCCGCCTGGAACTGGGCGATGGACTCATCCACGCGCTGGTCGCCCACCAGGCGCGTGCTGACCTTGGCGACGGCGCGCGCGGGGATCACGGTCTTGGCGCCTTCGCCCACGAACCCGCCCTTGATGCCGTGAACCTCCAGCGTGGGGCGCGCCCACACGCGCTCGAAAACGGGGACTCCGGGCTCGCCCACCAGTTGCCTGGCGCCCATTTCCTTTTCGGTGTATTCCTTCTCGTCGAAGGGCAGGCGCGCCCAGGCCGCGCGCTCCTTGGCTGCGGGGGGCTGCACGCGGTCGTAGAAGCCGGGGATGCGAATGTGGCCGTCGCGGTCCTTGAGGGCGCAGAGGATTTCGGCGATGGCCATGATGGGATTGGGCGCGGCGCCGCCATACACGCCGGAGTGGAGGTCGTGATCGGCGCCCTGGACGGCCAGTTCGTAATAGATGAGCCCGCGCAGGCCGATGCAGATGGTGGGCATCTCCGGGGCAAACATTTCGGTGTCGCAGACGATGGCGGCGTCGGCGCGCAGGTGCGGCGGCTTTGTCTTGACGTACGCCTCGATGTGCTCGCCGCCGGTTTCCTCTTCGCCTTCGAGGAGGAACTTGACGTTCACGGGCAAGTGGCCGTGCGTCTTCATGAGGCCTTCGACGGCTTTGATCTGAATGTAGACCTGGCCCTTATCGTCGCAGGCGCCGCGGCAGAAGATATCGTCGCCGCGGACGGTGGGCTCGAAGGGCGGGGACTTCCACTCGTCGAGCGGGTCGGGCGGCTGCACGTCGTAGTGGCCGTAGAACAGGACGGTGGGCTTGCCGGGGGCGCCCAGCCACTCGCCGTAGACCAGCGGATTGCCGCCCGCGGCGTCTTCGATCAGCTCGGCCGAGGTCATGCCGGCGGCCAGCAGTTCGGTGCGGGCGAACTCGGCGGCGCGGCGGATGTCTGGTTTGTGCTCGGATAGCGCGCTGATGCTGGGAATTCGCAGGAAGGTTTTCAGACCTTCCAGAAACTCGGCCTGGTGCTCTATATAGTAATTCATGATGTCTCCCATGCTACATAATCGCGGTGGGCGGGGCGGGTTCGTCGGGGCGGCCGGCACTCTTGAGCGGCAGGCGGATCATCAACAGCGCCAGCCCGAGCAGCACTAACAACGAGAGCCAGTCCGAGCCTGCCCAGTTCCATTGGGGCAGGATGTGAACCTTGTGGGTCGCGGTTGAGACGTTCTTCTCCCACGCGCGGAAGCCTGCCACCACAAGGCCGCACAGCGCCTCGCCCGCTATCAGCCCCGAGGCCGTCAACACCCCGGCGTTTTCGATGCGGGCCTTCTGCGCGTCGTTGAAGTTACCTTTGTCGCGGAGCCTGTCGGTGCCCCAGCGGAACAGGCCGCCGATGAAGATCGCGAAGGTGGTTTCGAGCGGCAGATACATGCCCACCGAGAACAGCATGGGACTCTTCACCTGCACCAGGATTAAGCCGAAGCCCATGAAGATGCCCACCACCACCAGCGGCCACGCCATGTTGCCGCCCACGATGCCCTGCGCCAGCGACGCCATCAGCCCCGCCTGCGGTACCGAAAGTTCCTTGCTGCCAAAGGTGTAAGCCTGGTGCAGCCACATCAGGGGGAAGAAGAGCGCCATGCTGGCGGCCACGATCCCCAGCAGGTCGCCGATCTGCATGCGGGCCGGTGTGCCGCCCAGAATGTGCCCGGCCTTGAGGTCTTGCAGCATCTCGCCCGCCACGGCCGAGGAAACGCAAACCACGGCGGCCACGCCCAGCACGGCGCCCACGCCCGCGTTGCCGTGCAGTCCCATGGCCACCATGAGCAGCGCCGAAACTACCAAGGTGCAGAGCGTGAGTCCGGAGATGGGGTTGTTCGACGAGCCGATCATTCCGACCAGGTTGCCCGAGACCGCCGCGAAGAAGAAGCCGAGGACGATCATGACGATGGCCGCCACCACCGCCGCGCCAATCTGACCCGTGAAGAAAAAGTACAGCGCCACCATGCACACCAACACCGCGGCCAGGCCGCCGAACACCGCCTTGCTGTTGAGGTCGCGCTGCGTGCGGCTGGTGGAAGCCTGCGCGGCCGCGGATTTCCGCAAGTCGGCCACCGCACGCTTCATGCCCAGCCAGAGGTTCTTGCGCATGCGGAACAGGGTGAACGACGCGCCCACCAGCATGCCGCCCACGGCGATGGGCCGCACGATGTTGTACCAGATGGAGAGGGAGACATCCGCCCAGCCGTTTTCGGTGGTGGGGACCGAGGATAGCAATTGCGGCCCCAGGAAGAATGCCAGCAGCGGCACCAGCAGTCCCCAGGCGAAGACGCCGCCGGCGAAGTTCAGCGCGCCCAATTGCGGGCCGATGATATAGCCGACGCCCAGATAGGCGGGGCTGATGGCCGGGGCGGAGAACGTGGTCACCGCGCCCGCCTGCACGGTAGGTAGGCTATCGATCTTGGTCAGCTTGACCATGCTCTTGCCCAGCACGCCTACGTTGAGCAGAAAATCGCGGCTGGCGGCGAACAGTTTTACCGCTCCCAGGAAGAACACCACGATGCCGACGCCCATGTTGGCGAAGAGGATCTTGGCGGCGCGGGCGCCTTGCTGGCCGGCCTTGTGGATTTCGGCCGCGGCCACCGATTCGGGGAAGGGAAGGTCGGGATCCTCGACCATGACGCGGCGCAGAAGGGTGACGAACAGGATGCCGAGCGTGCCGCCGACGGCCATGAGCGCCACGGATTTCCAGTAGCCGTGCTCGATATCGAACACCGGCCAAACGCCAGCCAGCATGAACGCGGGGATGGTGAAGACGGCGCCGGCGGCCACGGATTCGCCGATGGAGCCGATGGTGCGGGCCATGTTCTCTTCGAGGATCGAGCCCTTCATGAGGCGCAGAACGGCCATGCCGATGACCGCGGCCGGGTAGGTGGCGGCGATGGTCATGCCGGCGCGCGAGCCGAGGTAGAGGTTGGCCGCGCCGAGGATCACGGTCATCAGCAACCCCAGCAGGATGGCGCGGAGAGTGAACTCCCGCATGTTGGTCTTGTCCGGCACGTACGACCGGAATTGCTTGGTTTCGGGAGGCGTCATTGGAGTTTGGTCCTCACTTTATCGCTTATCGACTTGCCGTCTACGGTCTTTCCCAGGAGCCGCGCCTGGGCGGCCTTCATCACCACACCCATCTGTTTGAGCGCCGTGGCGCCGGTTTCGGCCAGCGCTTCGGCGATGGCGGCGTCCACTTCGGCGTCGGTGGCGGCGGCGGGCAGATAGGCCTCGATGAGGCGGCGCTCGGCCTCTTCCTTGTCGGCCTGTTCGGCGCGGCCGGCGTTGCGGAAGGCCTCGGCGGCCTCGATGCGCTGCTTGATGAGGGATTTGAGGACGGCCATTTCGGCCGCGTCGTCTATCGGCTTGGGCGAGTCGACTTTGAGTTTCATCAAGGCGGCCTTGATCATCCGCAGGGCGCCGAGGCGGGCTTCCTCGCGGCCCTTCATGGCGGCAACCATGTCTTGCTGGATCCGATCGATGAGTGGCATGATGAATGCCATTATATGACCAAGCCTGCGGCGGCGCGGCGGCGAAATTCGGGCGGCGCTAGAATCATGGCATGCGCAACGAGTTCACGGCGATTGTCGAGCGGGACGGTCCCTGGTTCATCGCCTACTGCGCGGAGGTGCCGGGAGCAACGGGCAAGGCAAGTCGCGCGAGGAATGCCTGGCGAACCTGCGCGAAGCGATTGCGCTGATTCTCGAACACCGGCGCGAGGAGTCCTTGCGCTCGATGCCTCCGGACGCGGGGCAGGAACTCGTAGTCGTCGCATGAAGCGCGAAGGGCTACTGCGGCACTTGCGGCGGGAGGGCAAGGAACATTCCTTGTGGGAGAACTCGCAGACGGTCACGCCGAGGCTGTGTCGCGCCACACGGAGATAGCGGATCTTCTGGCGAAGAAGATTTGTCGGAAGTTGTCGGTGCCCGACCCGCCGGGGTAGGGGGCGGGGGAGTTGTGATGCGGCTGCCGTGTCGACAGGATGGCGGCGATTGACCGGGCGGCTGGATTTACGCGAGGAGATCCTGGCGCGGGGTGAGGAGGGTTGACAGCGCGTAGGGCGTCCCGTGGGCGGAGTGCGTCGGCCTCGCCGAGCGGGCAAGGCGCAGATCGGGTGGATGCTCCCGTCAACTTGGCCCACCAAACCGAGCTCTGAGCGGCGCGCTGTCAAGCCCCGGCGCACGGGGATTCCCTATAGCTGTTTGACTCGCATTGGCAGCATCGTGGGCAACTTGGTCAGCTGCCGGGCAGCGCCAAAATTCCTTCATTCGGGGACATCGCCAGGGCATCGATTAGGGGAAAGTGCTGAAGACTGACGGAGGCCCCATGGTGATCGCTAATCATCGTGACAGCTTCTTCGTCCGAAACGAGTTCGAATGTTGCGCCAGAAATCCCCCGTTGAAGACCTCCATTGCTCACGAACCCCGAAAAGCGAATCGCGCTGACACAATTGAAGCGAAGAAAAAGTAGAGGCCAATCTGCAACCAGTGAGGTCGGGCGACTTATAGACGAGTTCCAAACGGGGTCGAACCGAATCACAGCAATCGTTGCATCGTCGAAGCCACAGTTGGTGTACAACCCAATCCAAATCGAATCATGTAGAGTGTAGAGCCGACAAAACGTTCCAATGTGCAGTTGAGTGGCGCAGCCCCACGGCAGCGATCCCTCAACAAGCCGGGTGGCGAGATTTGCAGATATAAGTGACATAAGAGGCCGCTGGCCGCGATTGGGCGCTTCCCTCCAGGATCGCATTTCTTGGCGTTAACTGCCGTGTGGAAACTCAGTTATGCCGCGAAAGGCGGCTTCATGCTAGCCCCCCCTGTGAGAAAAGGCGGCTCGTGGATTGAGTGCGCCTGCCTCGCCGGCACCTAAGAACGCGACTGCCGGCGTTCCAAAGGTTTCGAGGAGATTCTCCTCGCTCTTCATCGCCAAGAACGACGAAGGCTCGGCACCCAGAATCAGTAGTGATACCGGCAGGCCAGGATCCGAATCCTGTCTGCCTGAACTTGGTAAACGAGTCGGTGTTCCCTGTCAATTCGCCTGGACCAGCAGCCCTGCAGTTCACGCTTCAATGGTTCGGGTTTGCCAGTGCCGCTGAACGGCTCGCGTTGAACATCCCGCACCAACCGATTGACTCGAGGAGCCATTGCCCGGTCATGCTCCACCCACCACGCGAGGTCGTCGAACGCGGCGGCGTCAAATTCCAAGTTTCGCAATGGTCTCGTCCAGCGAGATGCCGTGCTGGCGCTCCTTCGCTTCCAGCAGGCGGGCTTTCATGGCTTCCGATTTCAAGAGATAGGCCGTTTCCCGTTCGGAGGCGATGTCGCACCACAAGGAGATTGGCACGATTACGGCGGTTGGCTCGCCGCTCTCATTGGAAACGTACTGGATATCTGCTTCCGCCATCGTTTTAAGTGTACTCCGATTCGGTACCGGGAGGCTGCCGCCCCAACCCCCGCTTGCAAACTGCACAAAAATGTCTGATATTCTATAGGACTACAACCGACATGCACATCAAAAAGCAACGTTTATTAACTCCGGGACCAACCCCGCTGTACCCACCGGCGCTGCATGCCATGATGGCGTCGGACATTCACCATCGCACCGAGGATTTCCGCAACGCATATAAATCCTGCCTGGCGGACCTCAAGGAGGTGTTGGGTACCACGCACGACGTGCTGATGTTTGCCGCCTCGGGCACGGGCGCGATGGATGCTTCCGTCTCCAACCTGTTCTCGAAGGGCGATAAGGTGATTGCCTGCGTGGCCGGAAAGTTCGGCGAACGCTGGGCGGAAATCGGCAAGGCCTACGGGCTTGATGTCATAGCCCTGACCGTTCCCTACGGCCAGGCGGTGTCGCCGGCTCAGGTGGAGGAAGCGCTGGCCAAGGAGCCTGCCGTCAAAGGCGTGTTCCTGCAGGCTTCGGAGACCTCGACGGGCGCGGCGCACGATGTGCAGGCCATCGCGGCGGCCGTAGCCAAGACGCCCGCGATTATGGTGGTGGACGCCATTACGGGCATCGGCACGCAGCCGCTGGATATCCACGGCTGGGGGCTGGATGTGGTGGTGGGCGGATCGCAGAAGGCCTTCATGATTCCGCCGGGGCTGGCGTTTATGACCATCAGCCCCAAGGCGTGGGCTTTCACCGCGACCTCGACGCTGCCGCACTACTACTTCAACCTGAAGAAGGAAAAGAAGAGCGCGGACGGGGGCGAATCGAGCTGGACGCCTTCCACGGCGCTGATTCTGGCGATGGCCGAAGCGCTGCGCTTCATCAAGAAGACCGGCATGGCGAACATGATCGCCAACGCGCAGTTGCTGGCGCAGGCCACGCGCGCGGCGGCGGTAGCCCTGGGGCTGGAACTGTTCGCGGCGTCGTCGCCGGGTTCGGCGGTGACCGCCATCAAGCCGCCGGCGGGGATGGATTCGGGCGTGATCGTGAAGGAATTCCGCTCGCGTTTCGGCGCTATCATCGCCAATGGACAGGGGACGATGAAGGGGCAGATATTCCGCATCGCGCACCTCGGCTACTTCGATTTCGCCGACTTGTTCGCGGTCGTCGCCGCACTCGAGATTATCCTCAAGGCGAACGGCCAGCCCGTGACGTATGGAACCGGTGTCCGCGCCGTTCAGGAAGTTTACGAACGCGCCGCGGTGGCTCCGAAAACCGCAACCGCCTGACAAGCCGCCCGCTCCGGCGGGCACACAGAGATACTCTATGAACGTCTTAATAGCCGAGCCGATGGCCCCGGCAGGGGTCGAGCTGTTCCGTTCGCAGCCGGGATGGAACATTATAGTTTCGAATCCGAAAGAGTATGCCCAACACCTGGCGGAGTGCGACGCGCTGCTGGTGCGCAGCGCCGTGCAGGTGACCAAGGAGGTCCTCGAAAAGGCCCCCAAACTGCGGGTCATCGGGCGCGCCGGAGTGGGCGTGGACAACGTGGATCTGGATGCCGCCACCGAGGCCGGCGTCCTGGTGATGAACACGCCCGGCGGAAACGCCGTTTCGGTGGCGGAGCACACGCTGGCGCTGATGCTGGCCATGGCCCGCCATATTCCCCAGGCCAACGCTTCCACCACGGCGGGCAAGTGGGAAAAGAAGAAGCTGATGGGGAACGAGCTGCGCGGCAAGACCCTGGGAGTGATCGGCCTGGGCAGCATCGGCAGGGAAGTGGTGAAGCGGGCGCGCGCGTTCGAGATGCGGGTGGTGGCCAACGATCCGTACGTAACCTCGAAGATCGCTCAGGACCTGGAAGTGGAGTTGGTTTCGCTCGACGCCCTTTACGCGGCAAGCGATTACATCACGCTGCACGTGGCGGCAACGCCCGAGACCAGCGGGATGATGAACGCGGCGGCGTTCGAAAAGATGAAGCACGGCGTGCGCCTGGTGAACTGCGCGCGCGGCGAACTGGTGGACGAGGCGGCGTTGCGCGCGGCCGTGGATTCGGGGAAGATAGCGGGCGCGGCGCTGGACGTGTTTTCCGCGGAGCCGCCGCCGGCCGGGTATGTGCTCTTCGGCAGCCCCAACGTGTTCGCCACGCCGCATATCGCGGGGTCCACGGAGGAAGCCCAGGAGATCGTGGGCGTGCGCATTGCCGAGCAGGTGGTGGAGTACCTGAAGAACGGCATTGCGGTGAACGCGGTCAACATGCCGGCGCTATCGCCGGAGCGCTTCCGCGCGCTGCGGCCCTACGCCGAGCTGGCTGGGAAGCTGGGGCATTTCGCGGCCCACATTGCCGTGGGGAATCCGCGGCGGGTGCGGCTGACTTACTTCGGTAAGATCGCCGACGGCAACACCAGCCTGCTGCGGAACGCCGGGCTGGCGGGGGCGTTGAGCCGGTCCTCGGCAACCAAGACCAACATGGTGAACGCCATGCAGATTGCGGAGCATCGCGGTTGGGACGTGGCGGAGGCGCACGAGAAGCAATCGGTGAACGTCGATACCATCCGGGTGGAACTGGAATCCGATGGCGGCGTGACGACGGTGGAAGGCTCGGTATTCCTCGACAAACCGCGCCTCACGCGCGTGGACGGCATCTACTGCGAGTTGGCGTTGTCGGGTCCGCTGGTATTCATGAAGAACCAGGACGTGCCCGGCGTGATCGGCCATGTCGGAACGGTGCTGGGCAAGAACGCCATCAACATCGCGAATTTCTCGCTGGGCCGCCGCGACGCGCCCTTGGCCCCCGGCGAACCGCTGGAAGCCCTGGCGCTAGTGGCGACGGACGAGCTGGTGAGCGAGGGTGTGCTGGAACAGTTGCGCCACAACCCGGCGGTGAAGTTCGCTCGCAGCGTGGACTTCCACACGTAGATCCGGGCTACGCGTCGAATTCGGGATGCCTGTTAGCCCATTCGATGAGGGCCGTGCGCGGCCATAGGACGCAGCTAACCCGCGGCCTGTACGCGCCCTCTTCATAGAGCCGCCGGCGCTCGTCGCTGCCGGTGAGGAAACCCGAATCGGCCGGGGCCGGCCCCAGGTCGGCAATCATCGCGCCGCCTTGGAGGGGGATGCGGCGCAGCCATTCCATGCGCGGCGTCACCCGGGCGGTGCTTTCACAGAAGAGCCAGGACGCGGTGAACGCGCCGCGTACCTCGGGCTGTTTCTCGATGGAACGGGCCAGCCGGTAGTAGGAGAGATTCGCTTCGCTTTCGAGCAGAACCAAGCGGTTCTTGCGCCGCGCGTTGAGGTGCATTTCGAAGAGCGGGCCGAAGCCGCGCATCCGCCCAGCCACGTGGGCTAGCAACTGCAAGGGCCGGCGCGCCTGGGCCACCCACGAGCGCGGAAAGGCCGAAACCTCCCAGTGGAACTGGCCCGCGGGAAACCGGCGCAAGGTGGCGATGCGCGCCATTTCGCGGTAGCGTACATCTCCGGCCTGGAAATTGGCCGCCCAAACGGGCGGCGGGTCGGCGAAGAAGCGGAACTCGCTCGCGAACAGTTTCTTCACCGTGTCGCTAACTGGCAGGCCGGGTACCCGCTCGGCGGCGTGCAGCGATGCCAGAAGCAGGAGCGCCTGCTCGACGGGGCAAGTGGGATCGGAGAGGCGGGCAACCTCGGCACCGCTCCTGGAGTGAATGGTGATGCCGGACAGCAACTGGAGCGCCCGCTCGGGTTGGGCCAAGGGACCGAGGCGATCAAGCGCCGCCGCGAGTCCAGCCTCGTGCAGCTTGAGGCGGCAGGCTTCGGAAGCCGCGGCAAGATCCGCCTCGACGCCGATGGCTTCGCCGCTCACGACTCGCGGCTCCGGCGCGCGAGATAGTCTTCGAAGCCGGCGAAGGAATCGATCTCGCCGCCCACGCTTTCCGGGATGCGAATGCCGAAAGCCTCCTCGATGACCTGCATCAACATGAAGTGATGCGACGAGTCCCAGGCGGCGACCGTGTCGGGTGTCGAGGCGGGCGCGGCGTCCGCCGTTAGGCCCGGAAATACGGCGGTGAAACAAGCCACGAGGCGGGCGCGAGGGCTGTCCATAGAGACTATTCTACCCGCATGTACCAGGGCAGCTTGCGCGGAGCGAAGGAGGCTGCATCGAGTGCGCAAGCCGGCGCGGGCCGCGCTCCGGTTAGGGTGCTCAGCAGTTCCTGGAGCGGGCCGTTGCGTTCGGTGGCTTCGAAGTGGAAGCGGATGCGCAAGGGCGAGTGCCGCTCGAAGAGGGCGGCGAGGATGGCGTGCTCGATGCGCCGCCCGAACGCGCGGCAGCTCATCACCCAGGTGTCGAGGTCGAGTTCGCCCTCGGCGGTGAAGCGGCCCGCCAGGACGGCGATTTTGCCGAGGGGGCCGAAGCGGTCGGTGTAGGATGCTATCCACGCCAGGTGGCCGGGAGTTCTCAGGTAGCGGAGCCACTCGGCTTCGTTTAAGCGGCGGCCGTTGAGGTTGAACTGGTTGGTCTTGTTGACCAGTTCGAGGGCGCGCGGGTCGGGCGGATCGGCCAGGGGGACGATGGTGAGCACGCCGTTGGCCGTGGCCAACACGCGATCGAGCGATTCGGTGCCGGCGGTGGCCGCCTGGAGTTCGGCGCCGGAGCGCAGGCTTTCCAGGCGCAGGGAATCCTCCGGCGTGGCGGCCGGCTTGCCGAACAAGTCCGCGAGCTTCGAGGTCAGCGCGGCCACCTCGTTGGGGTCGGCCGCGAACCGGTGGCATTGCAGAGCGGGGTGGGCGCTGTTGACTTCCGCGAGTTCGAGGGCGCTGTCATCGATGAACATCACGCTGTCGGCGGCGACGTTCCAGGCCTTCAGTATGCGCGCCACCGATTCGGATTTGGGGCCCCAGTGGGCTTCGATGGGGAAGACCGAGGCGGCGCGCAGCAACAGATCGGGCCGTTCGAAGGCGCGGCGGACGAGCGCGGGGTCGTTCTTGCTGGCCACGGCCACCAGGACGCCCGATTCGGCGAGGCTCTGCAACATCTGCTGATAGGCGCCGTGCTGCGCGGCGTGATGATCCAGGTCCCAAGCCACGCCATCTACGCCGGCCTCGCCCAGGATGCCGGCCCAGAGAGTTTCGTCCAAATCGGTGATGATGCCCTTCAGCGGAGCGGGCGGCTGAAGCAGTTGCGAAAGCAGGCCAGCCAGCGCATCGGCGTGCGGCAACCGGTAGGGAAAGCCGCCCTGGTTGAGCGTCTTGACGTCCAGGCGGTCCTGCGGCTGGGAGAGCGCGGCCAGGCGATGCGGGTTCACGAATCGGATGTGCGGCTGCGAAAGCAGGGCGGCGGCGAACGAGGCGGCGAGCGCATCCAACCGGCGCGCGAGTTCGCCGTACTGCCAGCCCGGCACGGGTTCCACCGGCGGGGCGGGGGCCGAGGGCAGAGAGACGGCCACGATCCCCGCGGCGGAGGCGCCCACCAGAAGAGCGCGAATGGCGTCGAAGCGGCTCTCCACCAGGGCGCAGATATCGGCCACTTGCGCGTGGCCCCAGCCGCCGTGCTGGCGCCAGCCCAGGCGGCTATCCAGGTCGGCCCACTCCAGTACCAAAGCGGCGCTCCCGCAGGGTTCGCGCAGATAGCGTTCCAGGTTGCCGGTCAGGTCCCCGAAGAGCCCCTCGCGCACTTCGATGCGGCGGCCGGGCAAGCGGGACTGAAGGTGGGCGGCGAGGAAAGTGGCCAGAGGCTGCGCGTGAAAGCCGCAAATCAAAGCGACCGGGAAGGCTGCGTCCGCCGGGTTCGCCCTCTGAAGCAAAGCCAGAGCCTCAATGAGTTTCATGGAGTGTTTCGGTTGCCGAATCTCGCCAGTGGGGCATCCGGCCCAAGTGCGATCATAGCAGGTTCGGTTCCTGTGAGATCATGGTGGAGCGTGCCGCAGCCGGCACGCAGCCATGCTCAGGTTACTGAAGAACGGCGCCCTGCAAGCCGCCCGAGGTCTGGGCGTGTTTCGGATGGTGGCTAACAGCCGATGGCGGCATCGACGCCTCCTGATCCTTTGCTACCACGGCCTCTCAGTGAAGGACGAGCACGAGTGGAGAAGCCTGTTCGTCCCTCCCGCCTTCTTCCGCCGGAGGCTGGAGACGCTGGCGCGGGGCGGGTACCACGTTCTGCCGCTCGGCGCCGCAGTGCGGATGCTCGGCGAGGGCGCCCTTCCACCTAAGAGCGTCGCGATCACTTTCGACGATGGGTATCGCGACTTCCACCAGCATGCATTTCCGCTCTTACGCGAGTTCGGGTTTCCCGCCACCGTCTATCAGGCCACTTACTATTGCGACTATCCCTACCCGGTATTCAACCTTGTGCTGAGTTATCTCTTCTGGCGCGGTTCCGGCCGCGGCGCGATAGATGGCGCGGCGTGGGGGATACCCGGCATGGTAGACCTTTCCGGCGAGGCCAGCAGGGAGCGCGCGGTGGATGCGCTGGTCGAGTTGGCCGGCCGGCAGGAATTCACGCCAGCGCAGATGGACGAACTGGCGGTCCGGGTGGCCGGCGAACTGGGCGTGGATTACCAGGAGATCCTACGCCTGCGCATGTTTCAACTGATGACGGGCAGCCAGATCTCCGAGATTGCCGCGGGCGGTGTGGACGTGCAGTTGCATACCCACCGTCACCAGGTGCCGCTGGACGAGGAGCTCTTCGTGCGCGAGATCCGCGACAACCGGGAGTGGCTCGCCGCCAAGACGGGCACGCAGCCGAACCATTTCTGTTACCCGAGCGGGGTGTACCGCGGCGAGTTCCTGCCATGGCTGCGGGCCGAGGGGATCGTGTCCGCCACGACCTGCGAAATGGGTTTGGCCACGCGCGCCTGCGAACCGCTGCTGCTGCCCCGGCTGTTGGATTCCATGAGCGTGACGGACGTGGATTTCGAGGGCTGGCTGTCGGGCGTCTCGGCTGCGCTGCCCCACCGCCGGGGGGCGTGAGCGAGAAAATCCGCGCCGCCCATCGAAACTCGATACGACTTGCTGGGTTAAGTATGGCGTGGAGAAGCCATGAAACTCGCCTTTAGCACCCTGTTATCGATCGCCGCCGGGGCCATCGCCGCGTCGGCACAGATTCCAGCCTTCCAGCACGTGATCGTCATCGTCCAGGAAAACCGCACCCCCGACAACCTGTTTCAAGGGTTGTGTGTGGCGCCGTACGGATCGAGCGGCCAGTGCAGCACCACGCCCACGGCCTCGCAGTACAACATTCAGACGAGTAACTGGGTGGATAAAACTTCGCCCAACGGAGTTACGCAGCCTTCGACTGTGGCGCTGGCGAATGCGTACGACTTGAGCCACGCCCATTCGGCCTTCACCGCGATGTGCGACGCCGACCCTACGACGGGAGCGTGCAAAATGGACGGTTCGGCCAGCGTCAAGTGCTCCGGGACTTGTCCATCGAAGCCGCAGTTCCGGTACGTGGATAACTCGAAGGGCACCGTGAGCCCGTATCTCGAAATGGCGACGCAGTACGGCTGGGCGAACTACATGTTTCAGACGAATCAAGGGCCGAGTTTCCCGGCGCACCAGTTCCTGTTCGGGGGAACGTCGGCGCCCAGCGCGGCCGACGATGCGGCGGGCGTGTACGCTTCCGAGAATATGTCGGGCACGGGCAAGACCGCGGGCTGTACGGCGGAGGCCGGGACCACGGTTCAATTGATCGATCCCACGGGCGAGAACCAGAAGATGTACCCGTGCTTCGAGCACCAGACCATGGCGGACGTGCTGCCTCCGGTGGTCACCTGGCGGTATTACGCGCCCAGCGCCGGCTCCATCTGGACCGCGCCCAATGCCATCCAGCATATCTGCCTGTCAAGTGGGCCGGGCGGCAAGTGCACGGGGCAGGAGTGGAAAAGTAACGTCGACCTTACTCCGGCGGACGTTCTGAAAGATATCGCGGCGTGCAACCTGCGGTCGGTGAGTTGGGTGATACCCACGGGAGCGAACTCGGATCACGCCAAGGGCAACGATGGCGGCGGCCCCTCGTGGGTAACTTCCATAGTCAACGCCATCGGCAACAGCTCGAGTTGCGACAACCAGACCGGGTATTGGCAGAACACCGCCATCTTCATCACCTGGGACGATTGGGGCGGCTGGTACGACCACGAGCCACCCACGCTGTTGACGGGGCCCCAAGGCGATTACCAATACGGTTTCCGAGTCCCGCTGGTGGTGGTCTCGGCTTACACGAAGGCGGGCTACATCAATAACCTGCGGCACGATTTCGGGAGCATTCTGCGCTTTGTCGAACACAACTTCGGGGTGCAGGAAGGCGCGCTGAACTTCGCGGATGCGCGCGCCAAGAACGACCTCACGGGCTTCTTCGACCTAACTATGGCGCCACGCGAGTTCAAGACTATCAATGCGCCGAAGAACGCCACCTTCTTCATCAACGATAAGAGGAAAGCGACCGATCCGGACGACGACTAGGGACGGGCCGGGCTCGCCCGCCGTGCCCGCCGGGATCGGCGCACTGGATCGTCTCGACGCGCCGACGCCTGGCCCACCCGGCCAGCCCGCCGGCGTTCACCAGATAGCCCACCGTGCGGGCGCGCTGGCATGTGGCGGGTTGCGACGCGCTCTTTCCGATGACCGGCCTGATCTTCCGCAATCCGCCGGTCGCCGGGGCGGTGGTGTTCGTGTGTGGGGGCAGCAACCCATTCCTGCCCCCGGTGCCGCAGTAAGTCAGTCTGGTTTTCTGCCTGCGCAACCTGGCCCTGGTGACGGCCCCGTGCCGGCGCCGCTGCTGGCTTCATCGCGCTGCCAGAGCGGACGGCGGACGCAGGCTCCAGCGCACGGCTGGCATCCGCACCGTGACTTAAGTCCAGCCACGGCTGCGCAGTAAGTCACCAACTGTCAATCACTTACAAAATTCTTCGCGGCTGGGGTCTAGCCGCGGGCGGAGGCGAGGCAAGCGCCGGGCGAAGGCGTGCCGGCCGAATTTGAGGGGCGATTCGACTGCCGTTGTACTCCCGTGATCTGACGACCTCCCGTCAAGAGGTACTCCCGGATGCCCCGCTTGACGTGGGCGGCGTGTCACGGGAGGGCAGCGCCCTTGCCTCCTGCAATTTCGCTTTTGGGGACGCCCCTGCAACCCAGACGCCTCATGCTCCCCGTCACCCCGGCGCTATCCTAACGACATGGAGCGACTCGACCGCATTACGATGGATCCCGAAGTCATGGGTGGCAAGCCATGCATACGGGGCATGCGCGTGACCGTCGGCATGATCGTCGAGGCGATGGCCGCGGGCCGGACGGTCGAACAACTGTTGGCAGATTTCCCATATATCGAAGAGCCGGATATCCGCGAAGCGCTTGCCTTCGCCGCACACCTGGCTCAGGGGCACGAGATCCACCTCGCGAGTTGATGCGCATCCTGGTCGACATGAACCTGACGCCCGATGGGCGGAGTTTCTTCGGTGCTCCGGGCACGACGCCATCCAGTGGCCGTTGGCTGGCCCTATTGCGGCGCGTCGCAAATCCCACAGTGTTCTGATCGGCTGCCGATGACCGGTGGCGATCTCTTCAAAACCATTTTGAGCCACCGATAACCACCGATGAACACCGATAAGACCAATTCTTTGCTTATCGGTGTTCATCGGTGGTTATCGGTGGCCATTCGTCTTTTGCCGTCTTGAGCGATTCCCTTGAGGCAGCCCGCGCCGCGGCCCCCTCAGTAATCCAGCGGCATCGCCTGCAATTCCTTGAAGGTGAACACGGGGCCTTCCTTGCAGACGTACACCGGGCCGGCGTTGCAGCGCCCGCACTTGCCCACGCCGCACTTCATGCGGTTCTCGAGACTGGTGTAGACGTCGGTCATCTGCGCGCCCATGCGCTCCAGCACGGGGATGGTGTTCTTGATCATGATGGGCGGGCCGATCACCAGCGCCACTGCCTTATCCGCGGGCACCTGGGCGCGTTCGAACACCGTGGGGACGAAGCCGATTTCGCCCTTCCAATCGGGCGTCTGGCCGCCGGGGTCGACGCACTGAATCACCTCGACGCGCGGATGCTTGGCCCACTCGGCCAGTTCGTCGACGAAGACCAGGTCGCCCACCGTGCGCGCGCCGTAGACCACGGTGATCTTGCCGAAGTCTTCGCGGTTTTCGAGCGCGTACCAGATGGCACATCGGATGGGCGGCATGGCGATGCCGCCGCCGAGGAAGATGAGGTCCTTGCCGCGCCAATCCTCCGTGGGATAGCCGTGGCCGTAGGGGCCGCGGAAGCCCAGCGTGTCGCCCACTTCGGCTTGCCAGAGCGCCTCGGTGACGCGGCCCACCTTGCGGAAGCAGAACTCGATGTGGTCGCGCCAGTTGGAACTGGAGCAGATGTTGAAGGTGGATTCGCCCGCGCCGAAGGCCGAGAAAATGCCGAACTGGCCCACGCGGAAGGTGAACTGGCGGGCGCGCTCCGCGTCCTGGAAACGTAGGCTGATCGATTTGACGTCGGACGTGTGCTGCTGCACGCCGATCACTTCCATGAGGTCGGGCTTATACAGGTTCTGCATGGGGAATCTCGGTGACCAGCGGCAAGACGCCCAGCCCAACCGGGCAGTTGCGCGCGCAATTGCCGCAGCCGGTGCACAGCGTCTCGCCGAACTTTTCCGGGTACATGTGGAACTTATGATAGATGCGCTGCCGCTGGCGGTCGCCCTGCGTGTGGCGCGGGTTGTGGCCGCTGGCGTGGAGCGTGAACATGGGGAACTGGCAGGCGTCCCAGTTGCGCGCCCGCATGCCGTCGTGGCCGCTGCGCTCGTCCACGATATCGAAACAGTGGCACACGGGGCAGGTGAAGGCGCAGGCGCCGCAGCCCACGCAGGCCAGCGCGTGCTCTTTCCAGAAGGGCGAGTCGAAGTGATCGGAGGCGAACTGGCCGGTTTCTTTGGCGTCGAAACGGACCGGCGGCGGAGCGGTCTTGCCGCCATGCTCTTGGGACTCGCCCAGCGCCGCGCGGCCCTTGCCGGTGAGCGTGCGGACGGCGTAGGTGCCGTCGCCGTTATCGTACAGCATGGCGTCGCTGCCGCGCTCCGCATCGGGCGCCAGGCCCACCGACGTGCAGAAGCACTCGGCGTCGCTGGCGGTGCAGGCCAGGGTGATCACGGTGGTGGCTTCGCGGCGGCGGTTGTAGGCTTCGTCGCGCGTGTCCCAGTTGAAAACCTTGTCGAGAATGGGCAGCGCCGCGGCGTCGCAGGGGTGGGCGCAGATGGCGATCTGCTCGGGCACGGTCTCGGGCGGGTCCTGCAGTTCGATGCGGTTGCGGTCGGCGCGATAGGTGTAGAGCGGCTCGTGGCGGGGCAGCACCAGTTCCTTGATGGAATTGGCGGGGCGCAGCCAGCCGTTCAGCAGCAGGTCGTCGGCCGATGCCAGGCGCGTGAAGAGCACCGTGCCGGCGGCGACTCGCACCGGTCCCACGCACACTTTGCCGGCCGCCATCCATTCGCCCACCAGTTTGCGCAACGCGTCTTGCGTTAGGGCGGTCATCGGATGAACTCCTCTTTGTCGGTGAGCGAGTAGGCGCCCACCAGCGGTTCCACGGCCGCGTCCATGCCGGCGCGATAGCCGAACTTGGTTTCCGCTGCGCGGGCCAGCGACAGGTTGAGCAGGCGCAGGTCGATGGCCGCGGGGCAGGCGCGCGTGCATTCGTCGCAGCCCACGCACCGGCCGGCCAGGTGGATGGCGCGCGACAGGTGCCAGGCGAAATTCCCCATGCGATGCGGCGAAGTGTCGATGGCTTGCGGCCGGTTCTTGTCCGCCAGACAGCGCTCGCAATAGCACATGGGGCAAACCTGGCGGCAGGCGTAGCATTTCAAGCAGCGGTCGAATTCCGCGGTCCAGAAGGAGAGGCGCTCCTCGGGGGATTTGGCGAGCAGCAGATCGAGCGCGACATAGCGGTCCACGGGCGCGGCGGCTGGGGCGCTATCGGAAGCGATGGTCTCGGTCGAGAAGCGCGGCTCGTGCGTGTCGCAGGCGGCGCACTTGGGCTGGCCCATGCCGGCGCACCCCATGCCAATGACGTGGATTTTGGCGCGATCTACCTGCGATTCCTTTTCGAGAACCACCAGGGCGCGCTCGTCGCAGCCCTTCGCCACGATGGCGGGCTTGCCCAGGGCGCGAACTTCCTTGCGCTTCAGGTAGGTGGTGAGATTGGCGAAGCAGGTATCGTTCCACACCAGGCGGGCGGCGTCTTCGGGCTTGGTAACGAAGACGGGGCCGCGCGCGCCGTAGCCGATCACCACCTTGACGGCGCCCTCGGTGAGCAGGCGGGCGGCGGTTTCGCGCAGTTTGGTTTGCGCGGGGGAATCGGCGGCTCGCTCGGGGGCGAGGCTCTCAACAGTGGTGACGGCCGGCCGCGCGGGCACCGCTTCATACGGCCGGTATGGCCCCAGCGCCTGGGTCTGCTCGGTGATCTCGGTGATCACCTGTTGGAACTTCTTGCCCTCGGCCGCGCTGATCCAACTGAAATGGATGCGCCGCATGTCGAAGCCCACCACCTCCAGCAGGTCGCGGAACAGCATCCAGCGGCGCCGCGCGTGATAATTGCCGGCAGTGTAGTGGCAATCGCCCGGATGGCAACCGGAAACCAGCACGGCGTCGGCGCCCACTTCGAAGGCCTTTACCACCAGGTTGGTGTCGATGCGCCCAGTGCACGGCAGGCGGATGATGCGCACGTTGGGCGGATACTCCAGCCGCGCCGTGCCCGCCAGGTCCGCGCCCAGATAGGTGCACCAGTTGCAGACGTACGCCACGATCTTGGGCGAAAACCCGTCCGTGCCGCTCATACCAACGCCTCCACCATGGAGTAAATTTCCTCTTCGCTGAAGCCTTCGATATCCGCGCTCTTCGACGGGCACACGGCCACGCAGGTGCCGCAGCCCATGCACAGGCCCGGATTGACGCGCGCCGTATGCTTAATCAACGCGCCCGAGCGCGCCCGAATCTCGGCCTTCTCGACGGCGTGATACGGGCAGGTGCGCACGCAGGCGAAGCAGGCCGCGCAGGTCTGCTCGTTGATGTGGGCGATTTCGGGCTCGCGCGTCAGCTCGCTGGCGGCGAAGGTCACCGCCACCTTGCTGGCGGCGGCCGAAGCTTGCGCCACCGATTCGGGGATGTCCTTGGGCGCCTGGCACGCGCCGCACACGAACACGCCCGCGGCGTTGGTTTCCACCGGCCGCAGCTTGGGGTGCGATTCCGACAGGAACCCGTTTTCGTCGTAGCCCACGTTGAGCTTCTGCGCCAGTTCGGCCGAGCCATCCGAGGGCCGCATGGCCGAAGCCAGCACCACCAGGTCGGCCTCGATGGTCACCGGAATTCCTGCCAGCGTGTCGGCGCCGCGCACGATCAGCTTGCCGTTCTCTTCTGTCACCTTGGAGACGCGGCCGCGGTAGTATTTGGCGCCATCCTGCTCAATGGCGCGGCGCACGAATTCCTCGTAGCCCTTGCCGCCGGCGCGGATGTCCATGTAGAAAACGTGCGCCTCGCCGGAGTGCACCTTATGCTTGTACAGCATGGTGTGCTTGGCGGTGTACATGCAGCAGATCTTGGAGCAATACTGCATGCCCTTGGCGTTGTCGCGCGAGCCCACGCAGGAAATGAACACCACCTTCTGCGGAATCTTCCCGTCCGACGGGCGCTTCAGTTCACCGTTGGTGGGGCCGGAAGCCGAGACCAGCCGCTCGAACTGCAGCGAATCGATCACGTCCTTGTACTTACCGTAGCCGTATTCGCCGTAGCCGCGGATCTTATCGGAACTCTGCTCGCGGCCGATGCTGTAGAGCTTGTAGCCAGTGGCCACCACGATGGCGCCCACCTGCTCTTCCACCATGCGGTCGGTGTCCTTGAAGTTGATGGCGCCGGGCGCGCACTTCTTTTCGCACAGCCCACAGCCGTTGCGGATGATCTTGGCGCAAACGTTTTTGTCGATCACCGGGCGCGCCGGCACGGCCTGCGGAAACGGCATATAAATGGCCGGGCGCATGCCCATGCCGTAATCGAACTCGCTGAGATTGCGCTTCAGCGGGCAGACCTTGGCGCACTCGCCGCAGCCGGTGCACTTGGTCATATCCACGTAACGCGCCTTCTGGCGAATGGTGGCCTTGAAGTTGCCGATGAAGCCGTCCACGCTCTCGACTTCGGAATACGTATAGAGGCGGATGCGCGGATGCTGCCCGGCCTCCACCATGCGCGGCGTGAGAATGCACTGCGAGCAATCCAGCGTCGGAAAGGTTTCCGAGAGGCCCGCCATCTTGCCCCCGATTGAGGGCTCGCGCTCCACCAGCACCACTTCGTAACCCGAGTCGGCGATATCGAGCGCTGCCTGAATGCCGGCCACGCCGCCGCCGATGACCAGGGCGCGCCGCGTCACGGGGACGCGGATGGGGTCCAGCTTGCGGTCGTGCCGCACCTTGGCAACCGAAAGCCGGATCAGGTCGATGGCTTTCGCCGTGGCCTGTTCGCGGTCGTGGTGCACCCAACTGCAATGCTCGCGGATGTTGGCCATTTCGAGCAGGTAGGGGTTCAGCCCCGCCGCGTTCACGGCGCGCCGGAAGGTCTTAAGGTGCATGTGCGGCGAACAGGAAGCCACCACCACGCCGTCCAGCTTCTCGGCGGCGATCTTCTCGCGGATCATGGCCTGGCCGGGGTCGGAGCACATGTACTTGTAGTGCCCGGCGCAGCGCACTCCGGGCACCGCCGCGATGGAATCCACCACCTGCTCGACATCCACGGTGCGCGCGATATTCTCGCCGCACCAGCAAACGAAAACGCCGATCCGCGACATTAGTTCGCGCCTCCCGCGACCACGAAGTGCCGGTCCACGCCCAGTTGCGCGGCGCTCAACCCGAGCGCCATGCCCACCAGATCCGACAGGTAGTAAACCGGCAGATCGAATTTCGCACCCAGGAATTCGGCCGCCTCGCCCTGCTTCATGTCCAGGTTCACGTGGCACATGGGGCAGGCCACCACCAAACAGTTGGCTCCGTGCGCCGCGGCGTTGGCCAGAATCTTGCCGGAGAGCTCCAGCACGGTTTCGGTTTTCGCCATGGTCATGCCCGCGCCGCAACACTCGGTCTTCGAGCCCCACTCGACGGGCTTGGCGCCGCACGCAGTAGCGAGGGCCTCCATGGATTGCGGCTGCTCGGCGTCGTCGAAATCCACCACCGTGGGCGGCCGCACCAGCAGGCAGCCGTAGTAGCAAGCCGGTTTCAGTTCGCTTAGCGGCGTCTTCACGGCGGCCTTGAGTTTGTCCAGGCCGACGCGCTGAAACACCTGAATGAGGTTGAGCACGCGCGGACCACTGGGCACTTCGGCTTCCACCATGGCCGAAATCTCTTCGCGCAGTTTGTGGTCCGTAGCCATGGCCTGGCTGGCGCGCAGTAACTGCATGGAGCACATGGGGCAGGGCGCGAACAAATCGTCCAAGCCCTGGCGGCCGGCGATGGCCAGGTTGCGCGCCGGCAGGGCGATGGCCAGCTTGTGATTGAGCGAGTGCGCGGACGTGGCGCCGCAGCAGATCCAATCGTCGATTTCGGCCAGGGTCACGTCGAGCGCGCCCAGGCACGCGCGCAACGACTGCTCGTAATCGTTCGAGGAACCGTGCAGCGCGCAGCCAGGATAGTATCCGAGGTTCATCGTGCCCCTCCGTTGGCCGCGCGGGCGAATATGCGCTCCACCACGCCGCGATCCTTGGCCTGTTCACCCCTGAGGTGAAGCTTGCCCCGTTTGGCGAGTTGCGGGGCGAGCGCGCCATCGCGGAATAGAAACGGCAGGTTGCGGTCCCGGAGGAACACCGCGCCCTTGAAGGCGGCAATCAGTTCGATTTCGTTCAGCCGGCCGTGGCGCCGGATGTTGTCCAGAAACGCCTTCTGGAAAAGCAACGTGCGCTGCTCGGCGGCCGAGAGCGTGCCGCGTTCGAAAGCCATCTGGCGCAAGGCGTCCAGCACGCCGGCGCAATCCACGCGCTTGGGGCACCGCGTGGTGCAGGTCTGGCACGAAACGCACTGCCAGATGGAGTTGGCGCGCATGGCCGAAGCGCTGTCGCCGAGTTGCAAGAGGCGGATCAGCCGCGTGGGCGGCATGTCCATTTGCGCCCCGACAGGGCAACCAGCCGTGCACTTGCCGCACTGGTAACACTCCGCAAGGCGGGTCCCGCTCAGCCTTTCAACTTGGGGGATTGCCGGCTCCGCGCCGGATGTGGTTTCCATCGGTCTCCAGTCCTGTCGCATATTCAGACTTTCACATCTCAATATGTTCACTACTACGGTATCTCCGTTTGGCCCCGATGGCAATCGGGATTCCTCCGTGGCACGCTATACTCAAAGTTCCCCGTGTTCCATTCCATTGAAAAAACCGTTGCCAGCGCGTTTCGGGCGCACATCCAGATCCGCTACGGCATAGACCTGCCGGTGGCCGTCGAGCAGCCGCGGCAGAGCGACCTGGGAGACATGGCGGTGTCGGCCGCGTTTCAGCTCGCCAAGCCCCTGCGCCAGGCGCCTAAAAAGATCGCCCAGGAACTGGTGGACGAAATGGCGCCTATCGACGGCGTAGCGCGCATGGAGGTGGCGGGCAACGGCTACATCAACCTGCGCCTCGATCGCGGCGCCTTCGCGGCGGCCCTGCTGGCGGACGAGAGCGCCGAGCCCTCCGCCACGGACGGCGGCAAGATCATCGTCGAGCACACCAACATTAATCCCAACAAGGCCGCGCACATCGGCCATCTGCGCAACGCCACATTGGGCGACACCTTCGTGCGCATGCTGCGCGCCCGCGGCCATCGCGTCGAGGTCCAGAACTACATCGACAACACCGGCGTTCAAGTGGCCGACGTGGTGGTGGGTTTCCACTATCTGGAGCACAAGTCGCCCGCCGATGTCGTGGCCATGCTGAAGGACCCGGCGGTGCGCTTCGACTACTACTGCTGGGACCTCTACGCCCACACCTCGGGCTACTACAAGACCAACCCGGAGGCCCTCGAATGGCGCAAGGCCACGCTCCATGCCATCGAAGCGGGCGAGGGCGAAGTGGCGGAACTGGCGCACCTGGTGGCGGACGCCATCGTGAACGCGCACCTGGCCACCATGCTGCGGCTGGACGTCGAGTACGACGTGCTGCCGCGCGAGAGCGAGATCCTACACCTGCAATTCTGGGCGTCGGCCTTCGAACTGCTCAAGCAGAAAAAGGCCATTTACCTCGAGACCGAGGGCAAGAATTCGGGCTGCTGGGTGATGCCGGGGCTTTCCGAGGAAGGCAAGGTGATCGTGCGCTCCGACGGCACGGTGACCTACGTCGGCAAGGACATCGCCTATCAGCTCTGGAAGTTCGGCCTGCTGGGCAAGGATTTCTACTACCGTCCGTTCCACACCTACGCCGATGGGCGCGTCTTGTGGGTGTCGGCCGCCGAACCCGCCACGGATGCGGCCGCGAGCCAGGCGCAGTTCGGGCACGGGACGCGGGTTTACAACGTGATCGACGCGCGCCAATCCTACCTGCAGGAAGTGGTAGCGGCCGGGTTGCGTGGCCTGGGCTACGATCGCGAGGCCGAGCAATCGGTGCACTTCTCCTACGAGATGGTGACGCTCACGCCGCGCTGCTGCGCGGACCTGGGCATTCCGCTCTCGGAAGAGGACCGCAAGAAATCCTCGGTGGAGGTTTCCGGGCGCAAGGGCCTGGGGGTGAAGGCCGACGACCTGATGGACCGCCTGATCGAAAAAGCGCTGGAGGAGGTCTCCGCGCGGCATGCCGAGGTTCCCGCCGAAGAGCAGCGGCGCGTTGCCACCATGATCGCCATCGCGGCGCTCCGCTATTTCCTGTTGAAATTCACACGCACTTCGGTGATCGCCTTCGACCTGCAGGAAGCGCTCAGTTTCACGGGCGAGACCGGCCCTTACGTGCAGTACGCGGCGGTGCGCGCCGGCAAGATCCTGCGGGAACTGGTGGCGCGCGGCGAAGCCCTGCCGGATTTCGCGGCGGAGTTGAACGGCGCCTCGCTTGAGCGCCAGTTGGAATTCGAGGACTTCTGGCAGATCCTGCTGGCCGCCTCGAAAGCCGATTCGGCGCTGGAGCGTGCGCTGGCAGCGGGCGAACCGGCGCACGTGGCCAAGTATGCGTTTCAACTGGCGCAGGACTTTTCGAACTTCTATCAGAAGTACCCCATCCTGCCGGAGAAGAACCGCGAGAAGAAGGTGTTCCTGCTTTGGATGACGCAGTTCTTCCGGCGCCAGTTGGAGCGGACGGCGGCCATCCTGGGCATTCAGATTCCGGAGTACATGTAAAGAGTTGCCGCGGCGGCAGCTATTTCGGATAGCTCCCCACCAGCTTCTTGCAGAATGCGTGGAAGTTGTGCGGGAAGCCCGAGTCCGGCAGGAACATGAAGGGGCACTCGCCCGCGACCACGCTCATCCCATTGGCCTCGCAGAACTCCACCGCCTCGGGGCCGACCGCGCCCGCCCCCACGGCGCGATACATCCAGATGCGCCGGATCCCGGCCTCCTGGCACTCGCGCACCACCTGGCCCGTCACCTGCGGACTGGTAAGGAGCAGCGCTCCGTCCACCGCGGGCGACGCGTCCGATACGCGGGCGATGGCGGGAACACCGTCCATTTCCTTGGCGTTCGGGTGAACCGGCACGACGTCGTAGCCGCGCTTGCGCAGTTCGCGGAACAGGGAGCGTGTGAAATCCTTGGGTTTGTGCGAGACACCAACCACGGCCAGGCGTTTGACGCCCAGAAAATCGTCGATGGTTTTTCGGGTTGTCATGGGCTCCTCAAGGTTAGGGTAGCAGCACGATCCTGACATGGGGAGGCGGGACGCAAGCGGGCCTCGAATTGCGCTTGAGACCCGCCTGCCGGATGCGGGAACGCTAGAACGATACGCGGGCGCTGAACTGCAATTTGCGCGGCTGGTTGGCCATGGAGGTGAACGTGCCGAAACTGCTGGCGTCGAGGCTGGTTCCCGGAGCGGCGAAGTGCACCGCGTTGTTGATGTTGAACGCGTCCGCCTGGAACGCCAGCTTCACTTTCTCTCGGATCGGGAATTCGCGGCGTACGCTCACGTCCACGTCGGCATTATGGGGTGCGAACAGGCCGTATGGTGCCGCGCGCGGAATGCTGCCTTCCATGTAAGCCGGCGGGTCCACGAAGGCCGCCTTGTTGAGGTAAGCGGTGCTGGAGACATTGGCGCCGCCGCTTCCGATGGCGCCGTTCTGCCACACACTCCCCGTGAAGCCCAGGGCGTAAATCGGATAACAGACCGCGTCGATAATGCCGCCGCCGGTGCAGGTGCCGGTGATCGATATGGGCGCGCCGCCCTGATAGGTGAACAGCGCCGATAGCTGCCAGTGGCTGACCACCGGGTTCAACATCCTGGCATCCAGTTTGTGGCCTTTACCGAACGGCAACTGATAGACTGCCGTCGCACTCACCACGCTGGGGTGATCGATGGTGCCCGGGCCTTTCTCCAAGAAGTCTTTGTTAGGATCGCGCACGCCGATCAGATCGTCGAGCTCCTTGCTGTAGGTGTAATTGAACATCACCGAGAGGCCCTGCGCAAAGCGGTGGTTGACCGAAACTTGCAGCGAGTTGTAAGTCGAATTTCCAACATCGAGCCAGGGATCGGAGATGCCGTTATACTGCGGGAACGGTTTCAGCGATTGAGCGATGGTTCCGGTAAACGTGGAGAAAGGAATCGCGATATTCGGGAACATGGCCTGCGCCGTCGCGAGCGAGCTGGCGCTTAGCGTCGCGGTCAGCGTGGATCCCAGAGGAAGGTACTTCACGGGAATCTGGTTGGTCATGGGCCCGGCTACGCCGGCGCTGGGCAGCCAGTGGCCGTCACTGGCGCTATAGGCCACGCTCAACGTCCAGTTGGGGGTGAACGAATGCTGTATGTTGAAGCTCCAGTCTTCGTAATACGGTGCCTTGCCGCCGAAATCGGGATCGCCGTAAGTTACGGTCTGTGCCGTGGACGGGCCGGCGGGGAAGGGAAGCGAAGCCGCCGCCGCCGCGGTGATGTAACCGATACCGAAACTGGGATTGAAGAACGGTGGGTTCAACGGGTAACCGGGGTACCCGTTGTTCCAGCTATATGCCGGTTGTCCGGTGGCCACGGAACCGAGGCTGCCGTTGTTGTTGAAACCAAGCTGGCTCAGCCCCTGGCGTCCGTTGGTGCGCCCTCCTACTCCGCCGGCGTGCGCGTAAAAAATGCTGTAGCTCGCCCGGATGACGGTCTTATCGCCGAGTTGGTAGGCGAGTCCGAGACGCGGTCCCGGGTTGACGTTGTGCTGCTTCACGGGAGTCCGGCAACCGCAGCTATCCGTGCCGCCGCCCGCGAATTGCAGGGCACCCGGAAGGCCGACCACCGGGTTCGTCAGCGTGGGGTTGAAGAACGACATCACGTTGTTCACTTCGTAGAACGTTCCCCAGATGTTCCAGCGCAGGCCCATGTTCAGAGTCAGACGCCTGTTGACCTTGAAATCGTCCTGAACATACCCGGCGTAAGTCTTGTAACGTCCTCCGGTTTCCGCCACGGCGTTCTGCGTAACCACGCTGGCGTCCACCAGCCCCAGCAAGTAACTGGCGTACGGAAGACCGGTGTTGGTGACGGCAGTTCCGGTGGCATTGAAGTTCTCCGTCTCCGCGTTGCTGAAGGTGAAGCCGGCTTGAGTGCCCGTCAGCGGCGTGTTGTCGTTATCCTGCAGCGATTGCCATTGGAAGCCGAACGTAATATTGTGCCGCCCTTTGGTCCACAGAACGTTGTCCTGCAAGTCGATCGTGTTCTGCGCCTCGTTGTTGGCGTGGGAATTGGTTCCGTCCCAGCTTACGGGAGTGTTGACGCCGCCGCTGAAGGTGATGTCCGGAAAGCCCGAACCCGCCACTCCGCCCGGCAGGCCCTTCAGCCCTGCTTTGGCCGGATAGCCGCCGCCAAACGTGTTGCTCGTCAAGGGAATAAACATCCGGCTCAGCGACGCGTTGAACTGGTTGACCATGCTCGAAGAGATGATCTGGCTGTCGTGTATTTGGGCCGTGGTCGAGTACTCGATCACGCCTCTACCATCCAGGTAGGGAACCGGCAGGCCGGACGTCGAACTGCCCGAGTAGCTTCCCACTGTCGGTTGGGCGTACTTTCCCGTGCTAAAGAGGGCGAAGAGCCGGTTGTTATCCGAAAGGTTGTAGTCCACCTTGTCCGTGGTGCTGTCGTTGTTGACCTTGTTCGCGGGCATCGCCACGTAGTTGTTCGTCAATAGGGTATTCGTGGGAGCCGGCAGATAAGATTGGAACGACTGCGAAACCGCCGACAGCCTATTAGTCGGGATCACGTTATTTGGGAATGGCGTTCGCACCCCGGTACCGGTTGCGGTCGTGGGATCGTAGATTACCCCATTGGTGCCGCTGGCGGGGAGGATGGCGCTGAAATCGCCCGCCCGTTCGGCCGCCGTGGGTATGGTCTGTAACCCGGGCGTGTAAGCCGAAACGAAGCGGTATCCATCGTAGTTACTGAAGAAGAACAGCTTGTTCTTGATGATCGGTCCGCTCACCGTAACTCCGAATTCGTTCTGGTGATCCGGCGGCCGGATTGCCGAGAAGAAGTTCCTGGCATCCAGGTCGGTGTTCCGGAAGTACTCGAAAACGCCGCCGTGAAACTGATTCGTACCCGACTTCAATACGTAGTTCGATACGCCCTGCCCTTCGTACATGGCCTTGGCGCCCGCCGTCTCCACCTGGAACTGCTCGATGGCTTCCACGGAAACGCCAAACGCCAGGTTGCGCGTATCGCTCTCCGTACCGGCGCTGGTCAATGGCAGACCTTCTATGTAGGTTTCGTTCTGATAGGTCTGTCCGCCGTTGAAGGACCCCGTGGATGGCCCGGCCGCCTGCGTGCTGTAATTGTCCACTCCGCTGGCGAGGCCGGCAAACGCCGAGGGATCGCGCGGCGACCCGCCGGCATTCATGGCCAGCGGAAGCGAATCGTACACCCGGTTATCCATCGAGGAGCCCAGCGATACGTCGTCCGTCTTCAGCGCGGTCGGCTGAGCTTCCACCGTGACCGTCTGGCTGGAGGCGCCAATGGTCAGTTGGGGATTCACGGCCACGGTGGCCAGCGCTTCCACCACCACGTGGGCTTGCGTAAGAGCTTCAAAGCCGGTGGCCTTGACCGTAACCGTATATTCGCCGGGAATCAGCAGAGGGAGCACGAAAAGGCCCGCATCCGTGCTCTTGCGGGCGGTTTCCACTCCGGTGGCGATGTTCTTGGCCGTGACCGAGGCGCCCGCGATGGGTGCCCCCGATGGGTCGGTGACCGTTCCTTGGATGGAGCCGGTTCCCGCCACCTGGGCGAAAGCCGGCAACGTGGCGGCAATTGACAGCACAAGACAGAGTGCTAAGTGACGCATATGAGACTCCTTGATCTACGGTTCGCGGAACACCGCGTGTGATTTGAGACTACCCCTTATAAGCGACAACGAGTATACGGCCACGGGCATCGGCCAGCAACACAATTGTGTGGCGATTCAGACGTATTACGATGCGAAATCCGTTTCGTTTGTCTAACGTCTTATTATCAGCGGATTCTGCCCGATTCCGATTTTGGAATCGGAGGGCCTGGTTTTGCTGTGCAGCACAGCCGGAACCCCTGCTCGAGGAGTTTAAACGAGGCTATTCGAAGCGGCAGAGGGCAGGCGCCGAGCGGGCCGGTCTGGTGCGGATGATAGGACTTGAACCTACACTCCCATTACAGGAACTGGAACCTAAATCCAGCGCGTCTGCCAGTTTCGCCACATCCGCACGCCCTGATGCCGATTATACCGTAGCGCCCAAACCGGTGTTTTGCCCACGCTCCAGATGCCGGCCGCGAGGCCGGGGCGGGAATCTGCTATGCTTCTGAGGAGCCGATTCCGGAGCCAGACCGGGAGCGTTTTACGCGGTTCCCGGGCGCGGCGCGGCGACGGGCTACGTTGCAAAAGGAGAGTGCATGCTGAAAGGCTTCAAGCAGTTCGTGCTGCGCGGCAATGTCCTCGATCTGGCGGTTGCCGTGGTCATTGGAGGCGCGTTCGGGAAGATTGTGGCGGCACTGGTCGATGACCTGCTCAAGCCGCTGACCGCGCTGGTCGGCGGAAAACCCGATGTCTCGGCGGTCAACTTCACCATTCACGGCGCGGTCTTCAAACTCGGCGATTTTCTGAACGAGGTGCTGTCGTTCCTGATGATTGCCGCGGCAATCTACTTCTTCGTCGTGGCGCCCATGAACGCGCTCAACGAGCGCAGGAAACGCGGCGAGGCCCCACCCGAGCCCTCCACAAAGAAATGCCCCGAGTGCTTGACCGAGGTGCCCATCGCGGCCAGGCGCTGCTTCGCCTGCACCAGCCTGCTGCTGAATTAGGCCGGCCGGGACCGCCACAGCGGATGCAATCGTACGCCAGCATCCCGAAACCGCGCCAGGCGCCGGGCCGTTTTCATTACAATAGGTATTTGCGAATGAAACGTGTAATCACCGCACAGGACATTCCGGCTTCGGGCGAGATGCGCGTTCCCGTGGGCTCGATCATTACCGCATCGGCGCGCGAAACCGCGGCCGCGCGCGGCGTTCGCATTGCCGAATTGCCTGAACAGGAACTCTCCGCCCTGGCGCCGCCCGAGCGAACCATCGCCATTGGCGCCGATCACGGCGGCTTTAGTCTGAAGGAGCGCCTCAAGCCGGTGCTGGAAAGCGTCGGCCTGGAAGTGCGCGATGTGGGCGTCTTCGAGGAGAAGGCCGCCGACTATCCCGACATCGCCCACCAGGTGGCGCAACTTGTGGCCACCGGCAAGGCCACGCGAGGCATTGCCATCGATGGCGCGGGTATCGGTTCCTGTATGGCCGCCAACAAGGTTCCGGGCATACGCGCGGCCCTGTGCTATGATAAGGCTTCCGCCCGAAATAGCCGGGAACATAATGATTCTAATGTGCTTACGCTTGGTGCCCGGCTCCTGACGGAGACCCAGGCGGAGGACGTGCTGCGCACCTGGATCGCCACCCCGTTTGCTGGCGGAAGACACCAGGCGCGGGTGCAAAAGATCATGGATATCGAGCGGCAGTATCTCAAAAAGGTGACTCCGTGACGCAGACTGAACTCGATCGCCTGGTAGCGCAAATCGGAGAAGAGATTCTGGCCCGTGTCGGTCCGCCTTTGGCGCCCGCCAAGAAGGGCGAAGGGCTCAACCTTCCCGCCGAGATTTGCCCCGGTTGCGTGGGCCGTTGCGCGCAGACCTGTTCGCGCAATACCAGGCAGATCCTCGATGCCGGCGCCGACCGCGTGTCGTGCAGCGAGCGCATGACGCTCATCGATCCCGCCATCGCCGCGCTCATCGACCACACCATCCTGAAACCCGAGGCCACTCGCGACGATGTCGTCAAGGTGTGCCGCGAGGCCCGCCAGTACTGCTTCGCCAGTGTGTGCGTGAATCCCTGCTGGGTGCCGCTGGTGCACGCCGAACTGACGGGATCTCCCGTGTTAGTCTGTAGCGTGGTGGGCTTCCCGCTGGGCGCCACGTTCCCCGAGGTCAAGGCGGCGGAAACCGCGGCGGCCGTGCGCGCGGGCGCGCGGGAAATCGATATGGTGATCAACGTGGGCGCGCTGCGGTCGGGCGACCGAGATACGGTAGGCGAGGACATCCGGCAGGTGGTTGCCGCGGCGCACCGCGGCGGGGCCGCCGTAAAGGTGATCATCGAGGCGGCGCTGCTGAACGACGATCAGAAGGCCGTGGCCTGCACGCTCGCAAAGTTGGCGGGCGCCGACTTCGTAAAAACCTCGACGGGCTTCGGCCCCGGTGGCGCCACCGCTCACGATGTGGCGCTGATGCGCCGTGTGGTGGGCCCGGAGATGGGCGTGAAGGCGGCCGGCGGCATTCGCACCATCGACGATCTGCGGGCCATGACGGCGGCCGGCGCCACGCGCATCGGAGCCAGCGCCAGCATCAAAATTGTCGAGGCCACAGCGGCTTGAGCGGCGCATCCGAGCGGCTTTCCAAAATGCCACTTTCCCCCCGCAAAAGCGACGCGCGTTTCAAGGAACGAAGCGATCTGCTGGACTTCCTGCTGGAGGTATCCGCGGTCACCTCCCAGACGCTCGATCTGGACCAGTTGCTGGGCAACGTGGCCGAGATCGTGCAGCGGGTGTTGCCCTACGACCTGTTCGCCATCCTGCTGTACAACGAGCGGCGCCGCGATCTGCGCATCCGCTACGGCGTGGGGCACCGCGAGGAAGTAGTGCGCAACCTGGCCATCCCGCTGGGCGAGGGCCTCACCGGCGCGGCCGCCGCCAGCCGGGAACCGGTGCTGGTGGGCGACGTGCGCACCGACCCGCGCTACCTGCACACCCTGGACGCCGTGCGCACCGAGATGGCCGTTCCCATGACCGCGCGCGGCAAGCTGGTGGGTGTGATCGACCTGCAGTCCACGCGCCTCAACGCCTACACCGAATACGACCGCGCGCTGCTTCGCCTGGTGGCGGCCCGTGTCGCCATCGCCATCGACAATGCGCGGCTCTACTATCGCGTCGAGCGGCAGAACCGCACCCTGAAGACGCTGGCCAACATCTCGCGCGAGTTCTCCTCCATCCTCGATCTCAACGAGCTGCTGAGCAAGATCGCCAGCAGCATGCGCGGGTTGATCGCCTACGACGCCTTCAGCATCCTCGCCGTGGACCACGACGCCAAGGCGCTGCGGCACCTCTTCAGCATCCGCTACGACCAGCGCGTGAACATCGACAACGTGCCCTTCGGAAAGGGCATAACCGGCGCCGCCGCGGAATCGCGCGAGGTGGTGCGCGTTCACGACACCAGTCAGGACCCCCGCTACATTCACTCGCACCCGGGTATCCGCTCCGAAGTGGCCGTTCCGCTCATGTCGCACGACCGCGTGCTGGGCGTGATGGACCTGGAAAGCGAAGCCATCGGCTACTTCACCGACGACCACGTGCGCAGCCTCACGCTGCTGGCGCCGCAGGTGGCCTCGAGCGTCGAGAACGCCCGTCTTTACCAGGAACTGGCCACCCGCGAGCGCCGCATGGAGGAAGACCTCAGTGCCGCGCGCGAGTTGCAGAGCGTGCTGATGCCCGACAGCGCTCCCGAAATCGACGGCGTGGAGGCCGCCATCCGGCTGCGCCCGGCGCGCGAGATTTCCGGCGACATCTGCGACATTTTCGAGCTGCGCGACCGCCAGACGGTGATCGCTTTCGGCGACGTCAGCGGCAAGGGAGCCGCAGCGGCCCTGTACGGCGGCCTGATGAACGGCCTGCTGCGCACGCTGGCGCCGCGCCACCGCCATCCTTCGAAACTCCTCCAGGCGCTCAACGAGGCGCTCATCGCCCGCAAGGTGGAGGCGCGCTACGTCACGCTGTTCGTGCTGCTGTGGGACCCCGCCACGCTGCAGATGACCATGGCCAACGCCGGCGCCCTGCCGCCCATGATCTGCCGCGGCAGCGAGATTCTTAAGGTGCGCGTCGAGGGCGTGCCCATCGGCCTGCTGGATTCCCGCGAGTATGAAGAGGTTAGCTTTCAGGCGCAACCGGGCGACCTGGTGGTGCTGTTCTCCGACGGCATCACCGACCACTTGGATTCCGAAGGCCACGAATTCGGCCGCGGCCGCCTGGGCCACATATTGCGCGCCAACTGCGGCAAGCCGGCCGGCGAAGTGGTCTCGGCGGTATTCGGCGAACTCGACAAGTTCTCCACCAGCGCCTTCGACGATCAGACGGTGTTTGCCCTGCGCGTGCGGTAGAGGATTCCTGCCCTATCCTCTGACCGCCGCCGCCCCCAAGCCTCCCCGAAACGTGCTTCAATAGTCCCCTCAAGGCCCGATCGATGAAAGCCACTCGAATCTTACTATTCCTATCGCCGCTGCTGTGGTTCGTTCCGCCGATGATCAACATGAACGACGCCCCGGTTGGGTTGCAAATCTTCGACTCCATCTACCACGGGCTGCTGGGACGGTTTCCCGGGAACGCGCTCATGGCTTTCCTGTGCTACACCTACGCCAACCAATTAGGACGTGAGTCCTGGTATTGGGTGGTCGGGGCCCTCATCGCTCCCCATATCTGTCCCTTTGTCCTGGCATTCGTGCCGCCGAGATATGGCTCGGTGGCGGATACCCAGCGCTCGCGTGGCCGCGGCCCGATGCAGACCAAGGCCCCCGAAGGGCCGTTTGACTTGCGCTTTCCCTTGCTCAGCGCCTACCTCGCGAACCAGCCGGAAGCCCTACGCACCGAGGCACGCGCGCGGATGGACATGGTGCCGGTGAGTTTCGAGTTTAGCGCGTTTGCCGGACCGGAGCGCCTCAATGACTTCCTGGCCGGCGCGGCGGCACGGGCCCTCACCGTGTGGACCAACCCGGAGGATGGAGGCACGCGCATCTTCGGAGCGGGGCTGGTGGACGCCAACATCATTCCGGCTCTCACCTCGTGGCTGCTGGCGGCCGCGCCGGAACGAAAGATCGCCACCGCCGTGCATCCCGCCGGAAGCCCGACGAAGTTCTTCGAGTACTATCCCTCCACGGATTGATCCTCGCCGCGGCCGCGGGTCACCGCTCGATCTTGGCCTCCAACTCCGCCCAGCGCGCGTATAATTCCGCGACGCGCCGCTCGGATTCCTGGAGTTTCTCGTAAGCTTCGGTGAGCCGGCGCGGATCGGTCGCGGCTGCCTGCATCTCCTGCTGCCAGCCGCCCACTTCGCGCTCGCCTTCCAGGATGCGGGCTTCCATGCCGTCCCACTCGCGCTGCTCGATGTAGGAGAGCTTCTTCCTGGGGGCGTCCGCCGCCGCGGCCTGGGGCCGAGCCGGCTTGGCCGCGGACTTTTCCGCCGCCGGTTCGCCGCGCCACGCCTCCCACTGCGAGTAGTCGGCGAAAACCCCGCCCTCGCCTCCATCTAGGCCCACCACCGCTGTCGAGACGCGGTCTAGCAGGTAACGGTCGTGACTCACCAGCACCACCGCGCCCGGAAAATCCAGGAGGCTCTCCTCCAGCACTTCCAGCGTGGGAATGTCCAGGTCGTTGGTGGGCTCGTCGAGCAGCAGCACGTCGGCGGTCTCCAGCATCAATTTCGCGATCATGACGCGCGCCCGCTCGCCGCCGCTCAGCCTGGCGACGGGCATCTCCAACTGCTCTTCGCGGAACAGGAACCGCTTGGCCCAGCCCATGACGTGGATGGGCCGCCCGCGGTAGAGCACCGAATCGCCCTCGGGGCAGAGCGTGCGGCGCAGGCTGGTGTCTGGGTTCAGGTGCGCGCCGCGATCCTGCGCGAAATTCACGATTTGCAGGGCCTCAGCGCGCCATGCCAGGACGCCCGAACCGGAACCGGCCTGGCCGAAATTGACAATTCCCACTTATGAGTGAATGGGGCAACATTTTCCAATTCTGCAACGAGCCCGAATTTGGGTGTTTCTTCCGGAAGAAGAATAGCCCAAATGCGGCTATTCTTGTGCTGTGTGCTATTTCCGGACTTGACATTAGCACTATGTGGGTATTAATATCTGGATTCATGCGAAACGCTGCTTTGGCTTTGCTGATCGCTGCACTCGGTATATCGAACGTTGTTCTCGAATTGCGCTTGAGGGGGCGTAACGCTGAAATAGCGGAATGCCAGAACAGCCTGATTCCGCCGAGGGGCGCCCACACTCTTCCACTTGTCGGCTTGGAGGCTAGGAGGGGGTTGACCGCAGACGCGGATCCAAAGCCGGTGACTGTCGCTTTCGCGCCTAACGATCCGCCTGCTATCGTGCTCTATGCGCAGTCGGGGTGTCGGCCGTGCGCCGAAACTCTCCCCCAGTTGGGAGAGGGTGATCCGCAGAGTTCGCCAATCCGACCCTAAGGTCCGCGTAGTCGTGATGGACCGGTTCCCGCAGGGAAACTACGATGCCATCGACGAGCGTTTGCACCCCGATCTTCGCTTTACCCCGTCTTCCGATGCGATCTTGTCACAGAGGCTCTACTCCACGCCGCTTTTCATTCTCGTGAAGAACGGTTCGAATCACGAGGTGATTCTTGGAAAACTAAGCGAGGACGATATTGACCGCATCGTCCGTTCGGTATCGCGCACGTAATCTCTGCCATCTGATTCCAACGCTTGCATCATGAGTTCATTGTCATAAGTTAAGGAGAAAAACATGAAAAGATTCACGCCGAAGCTAGTTGATATCGCTGCGCTCCTCGCTGCGCTCACGCTTCCGTTCGCGCCGATGTTGGCGTCAGCGGACCCCGCTCCTGCCAACTGTAACCAACCGCCGACCCAATGTTGGGCAGATAGCGCCTGCTCCATCGCTGGCAGCCCAAGCTGCTCGTGCACATGGTATTGGTCCAGCCCCAATCAGTGCATCCCGGAATAGTGGTCATCTGTCCAGGGTGTCCCTAGCATTTTCAGTCGGATAGAAGCGTGGGGGCGCGGTCGCCGCCGAAGTCGTTTATGTAAGCGATTTTGCGTTGTGCGGCGTCCTCACGGCTGAAAGAACCCGTGCATCGAGCGTCGCGCTCGTCCGCAGGCAAGCGATGGGAAGTACCATAGGGTGTGGTTTAGCGCTCCTCGGGGCGAAGGCAAGGAGATTCATGGAGGCGGTAACGATGATTTGTAGTGTCTTCCGCGATGGCCTGTCGGTTGCTGGCAAAATGTGCGTTTTCGCCGTCGTCTTCCTGCAGCCAGGGTTTTGTCAGGCCGTTCCTCCACCATCACAAGAAGACATCCAGGTCGCCAAATGCAGGGACTCCCTCACGGCGGCGCGGAGTGAATCTGTCGAGATCGAGGCATACATATTCCACCAGTTAAAGGAGACAGGTTGCAGGTTTCCGCCAAAGCTCCTCGCCGAAGAGAATGACCGGCTGAGCCAGCGTACCGTGACAGCCGAGGTCTGGTATCCCAGGTTCCCAGCCACTTCCACAATTCCCGACGGATATTCGGGAGTCGTCGCCGCCATGAAGTTCAGGCTGAGTGGACTAGAGATACTCCTCGACACACTGAAGACTGACGACCCCGCTTCCGCAATTAAGGCAAGGCGCGTTCTGGCCGAGTTGCGGAAGGTTCAACCAGTCAAGCCCACGTGCCAAGCCCCGTATCTTTCCAGCCGCTTCTCGCTTTACCGGTACTTGGTTCTGAACGGTAAGTCGCTGTATCCCGGTAGGGACGAGCAATTCGACTTGTTTAGCCGCCTGGGATCCGAGATAGGTTCCCCCCATGACCTTGCTGGATTCGCAGAACTTACCTCATCCTTTGAGTTCCGTGACTCGGCGGGTTTCGACGGCGCCGTGTCCCAGATCGTGGCGGCCCTCTTTCGAGTGGTTTCGCCGCCTTGCGGGAGCGTACTCCTGATCCGCCAGATGGGACTGCCAGTGACGATTGACCGGCTCGCCAAGGGTGTGAAGGCCCGTGGCCAGTCACCTTGGGCCCTGTTGTCGGCCTACCGCGAATTCGCCGTCCGGTCCCTGGGTGCCCCGATCTGCAGGGCCGCCAGCGGCACGACTAACACGCCCGATCCAAATGAAGCAAACGCCAGGCTCCTCCTGGCCGACTCGGTCAACGCCGAAATCGCGGAACTGCACCTCGATGGGCTGCCTCTGATCGACAAGGACGCGCTCCAAGAGTTGCAGGCCGACCGGAAGGTGCTTGATGAGAAGCCTGTATCCTTCCCAACTGACCCCCAGGTGGAGACGAGTCTCCGCTCGCTGCAAGGTTACTTCAGGAGTCCGGCTTTGGCAGGGGAGAAGCGGGGCGACCTCGTAGCGGGCGTGGAAGCGTTCCTCACAGGGTGGAGGGCCTGGACGCCACCCAGTTCGGACGATTTCCGCGTTGTTGACGGCAAGGTTACGTCGCTGGAGATGTTGTGCGCGTGGAACGTGCCGGAAATGTGCGACCGCGCGCTGCCAGACCTCGTCTCCTATTTATCGAATCACGAACTCAAGCGAGCCGATCCGGCGATATGGCTGGCCTATGTAATTAGGCTGATGGACTTGGTGTACAAGACAAGTAAAGACCACGTGGCGCTACCTCCGGACCCGGCAGCCCAGAACATACTCCTCCGAGCACCAGACCGTACGATCTCCCTAATCGCCAGGGTTCGCGCCGGGCTGCGGTAGGGGCAGGCGGATCGCCGGGGCTTCCCCGGCGCCGTGAGCGGTCGTCGCTTGAGCCAGTCCCCGCTGGCGTACTGGTCACGTGGCACCGGCCCAGCCGCATGGTGCCCTGTTCCACGCCGACACCCACAAGGGGGGCCCACCGGGCGGCCTTCCCCAGGTGCTCCAGAACATGGATCTCCGAGGTGATGCTGAAGCCGTTGTTCGACGTAAACGCTGGGACAAGCTCTTGGCGAGGCAGCGTCAAAGTTGGGGTCCCGACACGTGGCAAGCCGATCAAGCTCAGTTCCTGGTCCACTACGGATAAACGGCCGATTCCATAGGGGGCGACGCCTTGTTTCGGCACTGGGCGCGGCGCAACGGAACCTCGCGCGGCACGCGAGACACTTGGCGCAACCTGTCCGCGCCTCACCGCTCGATCTTGGCTTCCAGTTCCGCCCAGCGTGCGTATAGCTCCGCGACGCGCCGCTCGCATTCCTGGAGCTTCTCGTAAGCCTCGGTGAGCCGGCGCGGATCGGTGGCGGCGGACTGCATCTCCTGCTGCCAGCCGCCCACCTCGCGCTCGGCTTCCAGAATGCGGGCTTCCATGCCGTCCCACTCGCGCTGCTCGATGTAAGAGAGCTTCTTCCTGAGGGCGTCCGCCGCCGCGGCCTGGGGGCGCGCGGGCTTGGCCGCGGACTTCTCCGCCGCCGGCTCGCCGCGCCACGCCTCCCACTGCGAGTAGTCGGCGAAGACCCCGCCCTCGCCTCCATCCAGCCCCACCACCGCTGTCGAAACGCGGTCCAACAGGTAGCGGTCGTGACTCACCAGTACCACTGCGCCCGGGAAGTCGAGGAGACTCTCCTCCAGCACTTCCAGGGTGGGAATGTCCAGGTCGTTGGTGGGCTCGTCGAGCAGTAGCACGTCGGCCGTCTCCAGCATCAGTTTTCCGATCATGACGCGCGCCCGCTCGCCGCCGCTCAGCCTGCCGACGGGCATCTCCAACTGCTCTTCGCGGAACAGGAACCGCTTGGCCCAGCCCATGACGTGGACGGGCCGCCCGCGGTAAAGCACCGAATCGCCCTCGGGGCAGAGAGTCCGGCGCAGGCTGGTGTCGGGGTTCAGGTGCGCGCCGCGATCCTGCGCGAAGTTCACGATTTGCAGGGCCTCCGCGTGCCGAACTGTGCCTTCATCGGGCTGCAATTCGCCCGCCAGGATCTTCAGGAGCGTGGTTTTGCCGCTTCCGTTGGCGCCCACCAGGCCGATGCGCACGCCCGGCGACACGGTGAGGTTCATGTCACGGAACAGCCTGCGCCCGCCCAGGGTCTTGCCCACTCGCTCGGCCTCGATCAGCCGCTTGGTCTTGCGGTCGCTCGCGGTGAAGTCGATCTGCGCCGTGGACACGCGCCCGCGCTCGGTAACCGAGGAAAGCTCTCCGATCAGCCGCTCGGCGCTGTCGATGCGCGCCTTGCTCTTGGTGGTGCGCGCCTTGGGGCCGCGCCGCAGCCATTCCACCTCGCGCCGCACCTTGACGGCCAGCGAGGCTTCCAGTTTCTGCTGCGCCTGGAAAAACTCCTCCCGCCTCTCCAGAAATTCGCTATAGTTTCCGCCCACCTGGAAGGCGCATTGCGGATACGCGCGGTTCACCTCCACCATCCGCGTGGCGATGTTTTCCAGAAAGTAGCGGTCGTGCGTAACCACCAGGCAGGCGTTGGCGGAGGCGAGCGAGCGCTCCAGCCACAGAATGCCGTCCAGGTCCAGGTGGTTGGTGGGCTCGTCCAGCAGCAGCACGTCGGGGGATGTCACCAGCGCGGCCGCGATGGCCAGGCGCTTCGCCCACCCGCCGGAGAGCGAGGCGGCCGGCACGGCGCGATCCTCGAACCCGGTGCGGCTCAGCATCATGCTGGCGCGCGTGGTCTTCTCCTCCTCGTCCAGCGCTAGCGGTTCCAAAGCAGCCCGCAGCACCGAGGCGGGCGTGTCGCCGGGGGCGAACGCCGAATCCTGCGGAACGTAGGCCAGCCGCGTCAGCCGGCGCAGCGCCCGTTCGCCGGCATCGGGCGTATCGCGTCCCGCCAGGATCTCGAGGAGAGTGGTCTTGCCGCTGCCGTTGGGCCCGATCAAGCCGGTGCGGTCGCCGTCGGAGAGGCTCAGCGACAGGTCTTCGAACAGCGGGCGCGCTCCGAACGACTTGCGCACACCGGTACAACTCAGCAGAACGGCCATTTCCTACCAGGATGGCACACCGCGCCGCGGGCGGACCATAGAGCCACCGCCGCGAAACCGCTTCGTCCGGGCAACGGCCGCGAGGGAGAGGTCCCCAGCTACGCCGCGCCAGAAAAACCGCGAGTCTCGGGAACGCCGCGCGCGCTAGGGCCGCTCGTTCACACTCGCGGTTCCGGGTGAGGGCGCAGCGCCAGTTCAATCCGCGGGAATCCGCTCGGGCTCGGCCCTGGGGCCGAAGTCCCAGCCCAGCCCGCCCAGTGTAGCGCGCACGCGATGCCAGTACGTCTTCGTGGCGGAGAGCGCCAGCATCAGCAGGATCAGCGCCGCCGCCGAGGCCACCGTCTCAAGCACCGTCAACTTGCCCTTCAGGAAAAACAGCGAGTGGCCATAAACCAATTCGATGTGCACCCAGTACACCAGCAGCGAGGTGATGCCGAACTGCCGAACCCAGCTCCAGCCGCCGCTCGATCCGTAGCGCGTCCACACGAACGCCAGCGCCAACAGCAACAGCGTAACTCCCAGTTTGGTGAGCGTCTGCGCGGGGCTGTTCAGCCAGAAATCCGACTTGGCGTAAAGCGTGTATGGCACACCGGCGAAGTACTGTCCGGCCAGCACCAACCCGCCACCCGCCAACGCCGTCGCCTGCATCAGGCGGTGCGAGGCTTCTTCCTTGTACATGCGGATCAGGCTTCCCATGCCCACGCCGAAAGCCAGGTATCCGCCCCACGGGAAGAAACTGAACGAGCCGTACCCCGGCGCGATGTAGTCTCGCAACAGGAACGATACGTGCGACCAGCCAATCTGCGATACCAGCGGCGCGCCGAAGAGCACCGCGAAACCCGTGGCCAGCGCGATCCATGCCCGCTCGCGCGTACGCACCAGTGTGGTTGCCGCCATCACTGCCATCGAGAATCCCATGCAGTTGAGGACATCCACGCGGAACAGGTCCTGCCAGTTGGCCGGGAAGCCGCAGATGAACAGTTGCAGGCGGAACGCAAACGCCAACAGAAACAGGTAGCGGGACCGGCTGAGAGCGGTCAGGAACCGCTCCCGCCGCCCCATCCCCTTGCGCTCCGTGCTGTCCATCAGGAAGGACAGGGTGACGCCGGTTAGAAAAAGGAAGATGGCCGGCGGCATTCCGCCCACGAATTGCGAAAGCGTGTAGGCGCCGCCCGGCCGCAGTTCCGCCCTTAGGAACGAATCGAAGGCATGCCCCTGGAGCATGATTATGGCGCCGACTCCGCGAACCCAGTCGAGATACTGCAGCCGGTTGGAACTGGCTCTGGTGGGCTTCATGGCAAGGGCGAGCGATGCTTTCCGATGGTCGCGTCCTTGTGCGCGTCCTTGGGGATCTTCAGTTTCAAATCGGCTTCCGAGACCCGCGTCTGCAGGTCGATCTTCGTAAACACCGCCAGGTTGTAATTCTTGCCCGGTTCGTAAAACTTCTGCTGCACCGCGATCCCGGTAGCGTCCGCAATCCACAATTCGATCTTCTTGAAGTGCTGCTGCATTTCCTTATCCTTGGGCGTCAGCTCAATGCGTTGCCCCGGCTCGCCGGCGGCGGCCTCCGCTCCCACATAGCGAACCGTGTAGGCCGACTGCAACTCCTGCGAGGTGCTGCCGAATCCCAGCAGAAGCAATTGTTCTGCCATAGGTTTGCTGTGCTTATCCATGACCACGGCCTGGGTGCTGTTGGTTTTCGGATAGTAGATCTCCGCCCTGGTCCCGTCGATGGTCACCTGCTTGGCGTCGGGTGGTTCGAAATCGAAACGAAGCTTGAGCTCGTGCGGCTTCAGGCGCAACACCATGACCTTGCCGCATTCCGTGCTGCTCTCGTCGATCACCGCGGTGTAGGCCGTCTTCTGCACGCTGGCGGTCATCCACTTGAAGGATGCCGACGTGCGGTCGATGCGGGCGAACACCGCCTGCAGGGGATCCTCGGCAGCGGCAGCGCCGTACGGAGACGCGCAAATCGCCGCTAGTGCGCCGGCCAGCATCGCAACCGGCCGCGGAAAACGCATGAAGTAGGGCTCCTTACTCAAATGACGCTCGACCCCCCGCGCGAGGATACAGGCTGCCCAAAAACAGCGGGCGCCCGGTCAAGGCCGGGTGAACACCGTATATCCAAGGGGCTCGTCCTCCGAATCCAAGACCAGTTCCACGCGCGTGACCGAGAGTTGGTGATCGCCCAGACTTCGCAGAGATGGAGTGACGGCCGCGGGAATCTGGCTCTCGGAGACTCCCTGCACCAACCCGGCGGGAACCCAGTACTTGGAGCCCCCGTTTTCCTTACGCAACAGGAAGATGTTGCTGGCTTTTGGTATGCGCGGCTGGTCGCGAAACCACTCGCGGGGAGTCAGGAAGATGAACGCGAGGATGATACCCACCATCACGTCGTACTGCCAGCTCGCGCGCGGGTAGTCCCACAAAACAAACCGCTTAAACATATGACACAGCCATTTTAGCAGGTTGCTGGCAGGCTCCCGGCCGTTCCTGGGCCCTCCCTAGTACCCCAGTGTCTTGTTCACCACATTGTCGAGGGGCAGGCCTGCGCGGAAACGCTCAAACTGGTCGAGGAACAGCCGCATGGCGCGTTCCAGCCAGTCGGCCGTATGATCCGCGGAATGGGGCGATAGCAACACGTTCTCCAGCATGTAGAACGGATGGCCGGCAGGCAGCGGTTCCCGGTCAAACACGTCCAGTGCCGCCCCTTTGATCCGCCCCCCGCTGAGCGCCTCGATCAAGGCGGCCTCATCCACCACCGGCCCGCGGCCCACGTTGATCAGTACCGACCCAGGCTTCATGGCTGCCAACTCCACGGGGCCGATCATGCCGCGCGTTTCGGGTGTCAGCGGCGCGGCGATCACCACGTAGTCGCACTCTGCCAGCATTTCGCTGCGGCTCTCAGCGGCGTAGATCCGCTCCGCCAGCGGATCCGCGTGGCCGGGCGGCGGGGCATGCCGTTTCAGCGCCAGAACCCGCATCCCCATGGCGCGGACGCGCGTGGCCACGGCCCGTCCGATGTCGCCGAAGCCCACGATCCCCACCGTCTGGCCCTCGATGAAGGGGACGTCGAACTGCTCCCACACGCCCGCCGCCTGGTTGCAGATCAGGCGCCGGAAGTCCTTGGCGAAATAGAGGATGGCGCCCAGCACCCACTCGCCCAGCGAGGGGCTGAACGCGCCCGTTGCATTGGTGAGCACCGCCGGGTGGGCCGCCAGTTCGGGAGACAGCAGATCGTCCAGCCCCGCCGACCGCGTGTGCACCCAGCGCACCGCCGGGGCCATCGCCAGCACTTCGCGCAACAGCGCGCGCGTACCCGTCCAGTTGAAGATGACCTGGGCCCCGGCCGCCGCCCTCTCGAAGGCCGCCACCGATTCGCCCACGGCGATATGGGTCTCCTCGGGTAGCGCATCCAGCATGGCCAGATGCCGGTCCGCCGGATTTGCCAGCACCAGGAGCGTGATCTCGTCCATTACGAGCAAGCTATCACATTCCCAGCCGGCGGCGAATCGGGCGGCAAACGACCCTCGGAAACACTACTCCGGTTTCCACGCGTTTACGGACACCAACGCACCAGCATATCTTCGATTTCACCGGCCCGAATGGGCTTCGCCAGGTAGTCGTCCATGCCCGCCTGCAGGCACTCTTCGCGAGCTCCTCGGGTCGCGTGGGCTGTCAGCGCGATGATCGGAATTCGCGGTCCGTCCCTCTCGCGCCTGCGAATTTCTCCCGCCGCCGTGTAGCCGTCCATCTCCGGCATTCCGCAGTCCATAAAGATGGTCTCGTAGGGAGCGGATTGCGCCATGGCGAGAGCTTCCCGTCCGTTGCTGGCCAGGTCCACCCGGCAGCCGAGTTTTTCCAGCAACCGCACGCTGAGTTTCTGATTGATGACGTTGTCCTCAGCTAGCAGCACCCGCCGCATCCGCGGCGAGAGTCTCCGCGGCGCGTTTTCAGGCGCGGCCTCGGTCTCCGGCGCGTCGCCTCCGGTTTCCTCCGCGGTGGCCAGTGGGAGCTCCAGAACGAACTCGGACCCGTGGCCCAAATCGCTTGCCACCACAAGCGTACCGCCCATCAACTCGGCCAACTTGCGCGAAATGGCCAGGCCAAGCCCCGTGCCCTGGTGCCTCCGGCTGGCGGAAGAGTCCACCTGGGTAAACTTGGCGAACAGCAGCGGCAGCTTATCCGCCGCAATGCCGATTCCCGTGTCCTTCACCGCGATCCGAAATACGGTGCCGCCGCCATCCGCCTCCAGGGAGGAGAGGGTCAGGTCCACCCGGCCTTTGTCGGTGAACTTAATGGCGTTTCCCAGCAGGTTCAGCGCGATTTGCCGCACCCGGCCGGCGTCACCCACAACCCGCGGGTACGCTCCCAGCGCATGGAATGCGAACTGCAGACCTTTGGCCGCGGCTTGCGGCGCCATGAGCCCATAGACCTGCTCCAGGCACTCCACAAGATCGAATCCCGAGGTCTGAATCTCCATGCGGCCCGCTTCTATCTTCGACAGGTCCAGCACATCGTTGATGACGGTCAACAGAGCTTCCGCGGACTTGCGGATGCATTCGCCGAGATCCAGTTGTTCGGGCGTCAACACCGTGTCCAGCAGGAGACCGGTCATCCCGATGATGCCGTTCATCGGGGTTCTCACCTCGTGGCTCATCTGGGCGAGAAACTCGGTCTTGGCACGGTTGGCCGCTTCCGCTTGTGTCTTGGCGCGTTCCAGTTCCGCTTCGCGCTTCGCCGCCTCCCCTTCGGCCCGCTTCCGTTCGCTGATATCCCGGATGGTTTCCAGAATGGCGGGTTTCCCCCGGTAGTCGAAGATGCGGGCGCTGATCTCGACCGGAACCTGAGAGCGGTCCTTTCTTACGTGGACGCTTTCGAGAACGTCCGCCCGAAGTTCAATGAGCTCCGCAATTCTCTTCCGCAGCGCCGCGGCGTGTTCCGGCGTGTATATTTCCCCGATGTTCATCCGCAGAAGCTCGTCGCGGGTGTAGCCCAGGCTCCGGCAAGCTACGCCATTAGCCTCCATGATCTGGCCCGTCAGGTCCACGATGACGATACCGTCGTTGGCGTTCTCGAAAACCGCGCGGAATTCCAGTTCGGACCGCTTCCGCATACTGATGTCGCGGACGAGAACCAGGATCTCCGCTTCGAACGGCAGCAGGCGGGCTTCGTAGGACTGACGTTCTTCTCCGGCAGTCGTGCCGTACTCGAAGCTCAGCGGGGATCCGGTTTCCCGCACCTGCTGGATCGCGTCGCGGAACCTCTGCGCCATCGCGCGGTCGGCCTCGTCCAGAGTAGGTTCGACCAGAACGCGCACCGCCGGCCGGCTCACGGCCGCGGGCGATTGCGGCAGGTCCCGCGCGCGCCCCTCCGCGTCAATCCGAAACAGGTGATCGGGCAACGCGTCCAGAACCGCGCGCAGGTCCGAATTCGCCCGCAACAGTTCCTGGGAGCTGAGTTCCAGAGCCCGTTCCAGCATTATGCGGTGCTCGTCCCAACCCAGGTATGCCCGGTCCACGGCCTCGAGGAATGGCCAGTCGGTGTCGGGCGCCCCGTCCACCGCTCCATAGTGCTTCTTCACCTGCCGGCGAAGAATGTTGTGCCGCAGCTCCATCGGGCTCAAACCTCGGCGAGCGAGGTCACCGTCATGGTCTGATTGTAGAGTTCGGTCCGGACGCCGGCCAGATCTCGGGATATCTCTCCATAGGAGTAGAAACCGGCCATTGCAGCGTTGTCCATGGCTTCGCCGACAATTTCCAGCTCCTCTTCCGTGCGCTCGCCCAGGACCACCCGGCGGCCATAGCAGCTCACGAGGACGGTGAGTTGCGGCCGCACGCCCAGTTCGTCGCTGCTTTGCCGCGCGGCCGCGCCGGCCCCCTCGATCAGGTTTTCCGCGCTCCCTAACATGAATCGGGCTCTCGACCCTTCGGAGATCTTACGGTCGAAGCTCAGGCTACCGTTTTTCTCGTCAATGCCAGTGATGACAAAAACGCCCCACGGGTCGCTCTCACGCGTACGGAGCCCCACTGGAAACCGGAGCGCGGCGAACGGCAAACTCGCGGCGTGCTCCCCCAGATACTGCTTGTACAACTCCAGCGCCGAAATCCGGTCGAATTCGTAAATGGCCTCGTTGACCGATTTCGTAACCCGACGTTCGGGTCCGAACGGGCGCCATCCTCCACCGATGCCCCGTCCCACCCTCAGCCTGTCGCCGTAGAGCCCCAAGGCGGCCACGGAGAATTGCCGCGATTCCGCGCCACACCAGACCGAACTGCCGTGGACGTTGCCGCCGGCGCCCGCGAATCCTCCCGATGCGGATGCGCCCAAGGGAAGCGCGGAGTTGATCCCACTCAACAGATCGCCGCCGTTCAGCAGATTGCCAGGTGCCAGGAAGAACACATGCCGCAGCCCCCGGGCGGGCAGGGAGGCTACAGCTTGAGCGCCAACGTCAAACGATCCTTCCGGTCCGTGGAACGGGACCGCTCCGACTGCCACTTCCGTGTGCTCGAAGGCCGCCGCCGTGACCGCAAGGGTGCCATCCCGGAGATCGGTTCCCTGGATCTCCCCGGCCGTACTGCATCCGAACAAGTGGGCCTTAGGGTAGACCCTGCCAAGCGCCTCCATGCCTTCCTTGGCGCTTGCGCAGCCAATATCGCCGAATATAGTGACTAACTGAGCGGAGGCCCCCAGAGATCCCGGGGGCTTGGGCTTCCACCCATCCGCAGAAGACCATTGACACTGTTCCGTATTCATGTTGGACCATAAGGCAGCCGCGGAGCGGACTGCGCCGTCTATAGCCACTTATCGGCCGAAACTGGAGTACTCCCTAGTCCGAGTTTTCTCACAGCCGAAGCGTCCCGCCGGTGGGGGAACCGCGAAGCGCGGCTAGTCTCCGATTGTGTCAAGGAAAGGCATTCGTTACCGCAGCAACGGTTCCCCTGTCCGTCCCTTACCCGTTGCCGGCCGACTCCGGGCGCGTCTGCATGTTGGCGAAGCCCTCGATTTTCTGGATCAGCAGCGCCGGCGACGCCATCATTGGCCAGACCGCCCAACGCGGCTGAATCGGCAAATGAACCACGCGGGAAGGCGTATTCACCGTGTGCTCGTACTCCGAGTCCACCAGGCGGCCGAATTCGCGCCGCATCTGTTCAATGCGCGCGGGACGCAGGAGCAGCGCCACCAGGGCGCCAGCGCCCCAGTAGAATAGCCGGTCTTCAGGGGGGAGTTGCTTGCGCAGCGCCTCGGCGTAGTGCAGAAGAATTTCGTCTCCGACTTTGCTGCCGAATCTCAGGTTCAGGGTATTCAGCCGGTCCACCACCAGTATGCCCACGCAAGCGGGCGTGTCCGCCGCGTAGGCCCTGAGGATGGCATCCTCCGCTCCCGCCCTGTCCGGTAGTCCGGTGACGGAATCCAGGCTTGCTGTCGCAGTCCCATGCCGCCGCTCCACCTCTTCGAGGACGGATTTCAGGCAATCGGCAAGCTTCGACTTGATTTCCTGGACATCGCCAGTATGGCCGGCCGTCTCGACCATGCCTCGCAGAATTTGTACGACGCGTAACAGCGTCTCTTCCGTTGGATTCTCCACCGGGACCAGCCTGTTTGTGGCACCCACAACGTTCTCACATAGTCTATCGGCGGCATCGCGGAAATTCTGTAGATCTCAATTTCGCGGCGGGCGAACCGATATGATCCACCAGAGGAATCCATAGTGGACTTACGGTGCTGTGCGGAGGGCTGTGCCTATTTAAAGGACTTGGCGGAGTGCGCCGAATTTCCCCCCTTGCGCCGGCTGACGGCGGCGGCGGAGCGCCTGTTCCACGTCCCCGTGGCCTACATCGCGCTGCTGGGACGGGGCGTGGAGATCGCCCGCCGGATCGGCTCCGGCCAGGAATACTGGCCGTTCCTGAACGCCCTGCCAAAATCCCGCGTGGCGGAGGCGCCGCTGATCGTCGTCGATACCGCGGCCCACCCGCCCGAGGGGGTGGACTGCCGGGACCTGCGCTTCATCGCCCGCGCTTCGCTGCGGGCCGCCGACGGGATGCCCATTGGCGCGCTCGTGATTGCCGACCGCAACCCGCGGGCCTTCCCGGAAGCCGACGTGCAAGTGCTGGCGGAGCTTGCGGAGTTGCTTTCCGCCAGGATCGAGCTGCGCACCGTGGTCTGCCGCGCCATCGATTCCGAACGCGCGCTGCGGGAAGCCGAGCGCCGCTTCGAAACCGTGGCCAACGCGGCACCCGTGCTGATGGCGTGCAGCGATGCCGATGGCGCCTGCGTCTTCGTCAACCTCCCGTGGCTCGAGTTTACCGGACGGACCCTGCAGGACGAGCTCGGCGACGGCTGGCTGGATCCCGTCCACCGCGACCACCGCGAGCAACTGCGGCGAGCCTACTGGACGGCCGTCGAAGCGCGCCAGCCGTTCCAGGCCCAGGTTCTAATGCGCCGCCGCGACGGCGAGTTCCGCTGGCTGCTCGGCCGAGCCACCCCGCGCTTCCGCGAAGACGGCACGTTCGCCGGGATGGCCGGCTGCGCCGCCGACATCACCGAGGCCCACGACGCCGTGCAGGAGATGCGCAAGCTTTCGCAGTGTGCCGCCGCTATTTCCGGCGCCGCCGGCCTGGCGCATTTCATCCTAGACCCGGACGGCCGCATAGAGCGCCTCTGCCCGCGCGGCCAGGAGATGACGCCGCCGGGCGAAGCCGATCTGCGCGGCCAGTTCCTGTGGGACATCCTGCCCCCCGCCGACGCTTCCATCCGCTGGGCGGTCGAGCGCTCGAAGTGCAGCCGCAGCGCCGTCTCCGTGGATTTGTCGGGCCGCCGCTGGAGCTTCACTCCGCTCACCGAAGAGACCGGCGGCGTAATCGCGCTGGCCGCCATCGTACAAACGGTTCAAGTGGACGCCCTGCTTCCGGTGTGAAACGGCTGAACGCTCTCACTGCACCGGCGGCAGCGCCGTGTCTTCGTCCGTGTAGAGCGCCACGGCGATCCGGCCCGAGCCCTCCAGCCGGTGATACCGCAGTTCGCCCGCACCCCCTCGTATCTGGGTGCTTCTGAGCGGAACCTCCACTTTGCCCACCGTGAGGCGCATGCGCTGCAGATCCACGCGCACCATTCCGCCATCGCCGCCTGGCGCACCCGCGAAGCTTGCCCGGCCCGATGCCTGCGAGCCTGCCTTGGCCACCACGACGCCATCCACTTGAATGTCGCTAGCAAGCGTAAACGCGATCGGCCCCGCGTTCTGCGCGGTCTTGGAACTCAGGTCTTCGACCGATATCAGCGATACCGGCACCCCCGCGCGCAGCACCGGCTCAGCCGGCGCCGTCCCATGGGGCACATGGGCCATCACCTTGCGGAGTACGAACTCCTCGAAGAAATTGCCGCCTATCCTGCCGCTGAAACCCAGCAGAACGGTATGAGAGAGCCGCAGCCATGGCCGCGAGGTCCCCGCGGTGTAGATCGTCGAAACTTCATAGGCCCCCACGTCACCCAGGACGTCGGAATAGGCGGGCTGCCAGTGTCCATTATCCCCCTTGCACACGAAGGCGGTAGCGATCGCGTAGAGCGCCCGCGAGCGGATACTGCCGGTGCCCTTGTAGAAGTAGCGGGGGTCCTGATGAAAGGCCGCCTGCAGGATAACATGGCGGATCAGAATGTCGTTGACGTGGTCGCCGTACTGCGCCCCAAACCGCTTCGCGTAACCTTCCATTCCCTGGCCGTACTCGCGGTGGCTGTTGCGCGCCTGCTCGATTCCGGCCGCAATTCCGCCCATCAAAATTGGCACCGGATCGACGAAGCTCTTCCACCCAAGCCGAAACTTCTGCGCGGCAGTCAGCGGCGCGGGATTGGGTTCGTAAGTGACGAAGTAGTGCGGAAACACTCCCAGCAGGCGCTGCTTCTCCTCCGCCTTCACCTGCTCGGCGGCCAGTTCGCGCGGCGGCAAACTTACATCCACCTGGGTCGATTTGGGAGCCACCTGCAGCACGGCGGACAGCGGCGGCGGGTCCTCGCCCGTATGGACCGCGACGTCCGCCGCCGTCCAATCCGCAAAGCCACTGGCAGTGATCGTAACCTTGTAGACGCCCGCTTCCACCGCGGAGAAGTGGAAAGCCCCGGTTTCGTCCGTGATCGCCGTGCGCTGGAGGGTAGACCCGGCGGTATCCAGTGTGACCACCGCGCCCGCCACCACCGATCCGGATGGGTCCGTCACGGCGCCACGAATGCCGACGGGCGCGGCGGATGCCAACGTGGCCGCAAAGCCCATCAAAATTGCCGGCGCCAGGCATGCAATCGGCGCGCGGAAACTCCACCACTCTAACGCCGCTCTCGGGGTTAACCAAACCGTCATCTGGGATGTCCTTGCGCGCTCCCCGCCCTGCAATGAATGGCGTTGGCGCAAGACTCAAGGACGTCGCCTGTGCCCGGCAGGTTTCACCGCCCTACTGCCGCTGGAACATAAGGATAATCGTCCCGTGCCCAGGCCTGACGACGCTGGCCATCATTTCCCCGTCCGCGGCGAGCGTGTAGGTCTCGAGCGTCACCGCCCCGGATTCCGTGGTCGTCACTTTCAAGGCATCGCGATCCCACCGGGTCTTGCTCTTGAGATCTTTGCCGGTCTTGATGGTGGCGCCGTTGGTGGCGTCGGTAACGTCGCGGTAGAAGTAGTTCTCGGTGGCGCCTTCATACTTGAAGCTGCGCTCGACAATGATGATGCCATCCCGGTCATGGATGGTCACGGTCCCGGTTTGAACCACGGGTTGGCCGGCAAACTCGCACTTGGCGGGCACCAGCGTCCAGGTGCCGTTCATGGCGCGGTGATCGCGCGCGAAGGCACAGAATGCGAGCAGCAGCGCCGGCAAGACCACTCGCGCGATTTGAGTAGCTGAGTATTTCCTCATGGATTCCTTCCACGGATAGCTGAGAGCACGCGCCGTGCCGTTCCGGCGGCGCTGGCGGTGCAGCGCGGGTCTCGGAACCGCCATGGCCGGCGAAGCAAAGGCTGCACTCGCACCGGAGGATTCTGCACCTGCCCCATAATCAGCGTTTGCCTCGGGCAGCCGCTCTCACCGGGGTACTCGGGCTATGGCCGCGTTGGCAAGGTCCGCGACGCTGGCAACAGCCTTCGCATTTCGATGCCGGGCCAGACGGGGAAAGATCAGCGGCTCCATTCTAATCGGATCGTGCATTGCATCCGGAATGATCTCGGTCGCAGCCTCATCGCCACGGTCCCTCAGCGCTTTTCCAAAAGCCAGCAGGTCTTCCGTCCGCAGTCCTTCGTCGAATTCCCCTTTGAGCAGAACCACCGGTGTCGAGGCCAATCGATCGATCAGCGAGAACGGACTTGCGCGCTCGCTGGACGCCTGCCCCTCGGACTCTCCCAGCTTTGGACCCCACGCCCCCATCGCCGCGAACACGCCCGGGTAGTGCTCCGCAAGCATGAGCGCCCGCCGCCCACCCTCGCAGACTCCGTACAGATACAGCCTGCCGGGATCGACCGGGAAATCGGCGGCGATGTCGTTCAGCACCTCGAACGCGTCGGCCTCGCCCGCCGGTGCGTCTCCCACCGTGCCCCGGCCATGGATCACCGCGACGCCAAGCCCGCTCTGGTCCGCGGCGCGCCGGATGAACTCCAGAACTCCCGAGTAGCTGATCGGGGCGCTCTCTAGAAACGGACGCTGAACGGGGACCGCATAGGGCATGATGATGACGATCGGAAGCGGCCCTTGGGCTCCCTTTGGCACCGTAAACAGGTAGAACTGCGGCGTCCCGTCGATTCGGGAGACGAACTCCCGCAGGTGCGGGCCCGGCATGTGGCACCATGCCGCTTCCTTCGGGAAGTGAATCGATCGAACGCCTTCCAGCAATGCCAGTAGAAGCTTCTTCTGCCAGTTGGGATCGGCGGGATGGGAGTACTGATCCGACGTCAGCACCCGATATCGAATGAGAATAGGGTCGCGCTGCCTGTATTCCGCCGATCCCCGTTTCGCCGTCCCTTGCACGCGGCGAAGGTCGTCATAGAGCTTCCCGGGATCGCCCACATAAAACGCATCGCTGATGACATGCCCCGCGGTCCGCAGCGTGAAAGTATAGTAGCCGTCCTGCATCGGTGGAGTTCGGACTTCGCCCGTGGCCCGCGCATCCACATTCCGCTCCATCACGGCGGCGCCGCTCCAGTCTTCTATCGAGATCTGCAGGGGTATGGTTCGATCCAGCATTCCTTTGTCGTCCAACAAAGGCATATACGGCGATTCCCCCGGCTTGAGGAACCGGCTCCGGAGCAAGTATCCCTCCTGAGTCGAGAGCATCGCTTCGCGCATCTGAGGCATAGGCATCAACGTGGCAACCACTGCCCACGGTTCAATTGCTCGTCCCGCTTCCAATTGGTCCGCTTTCACAACCAGTATGTTGGAACCCTTCCGAAGGTGCAGAGGCTGAAAGTGGGCGTACTTAAAGACGGGGCGCCTGGAATCGGCGGGGGTTTCCTGCAAGAGCTGGCCGTTCAGCCAAACCTTCGATCCGGTGCTGAAGTCGTATTCCAGCCCCACATCGCCGTCGATGGCGCTCGCGATTCCCGCAACGGCGTAGACCACCGCGTATGTCTGTTCTGGAAACAGCTTGTCCAGATTCAGTATGGCCCCGTGTTGTTCCTGAAGACGGCAGGTCTCGTGGTTGGCGCACAGAGCGCTTAGTGCGGCTGAAGTAAGTTGGCCTTCGGTGTGGCCGAGATCCGCCAGAAAGTCATGGTTCAGTCCGCCGTGGTTGGCGCTCGGGTTAGCGCCGCTAACGTCTCGTTCGGAGAAGTTGAAAGGTCCAAGCAAGAACCAGCGGCCGATCGCCGTCTCCTGCCGCAGCCCGGATGGACCGATGCGATTCGACTCCCGCGCCCCGCGAAACCACGAGGACTTGATCCTAGCGGGGGAGAGCACGGAGCGCCCGTCTAGTGCAAAGAACGCGACGGCCCCCGCCAACGCGGCCAAGCAACCTGCGATTGATATCCCGAGTACTCTTCTGCCGAACATGGCTTCCCGCGCTTTCTCCGATGTGGGCGCTGTATGTTGGCCACGTCGGCTACCTTAGTCTAAGCATATAGCTTCGCTACCGGGTTAGCCGCAAGTGCAGGGTGCGGGAAACGCGCACTGGAGTGGATGGGTAGTGGAAGCCGTAGCGCCTGAGCCTCCCATCCTGCCCGCTCTACAGGAAGAGCTAATGGATCCGGGTGCTAGAATGCTTACCGGTTTCAACGCCCGCCAGGAACCGTGTGCGCGGACTCCCTCGGCACCCCCAATTCCTCCCGTCGCGAAAGGAATGTGCAAAATTAATGTGCAAAATTAATGTTGACTTCTATTGTTGGCCTATGCTAGGGTTAGCCGATGCGAAAACAAATACTAACGAAAGCTCTGCCCGTTGCGGCAGTGCTTTTCTTTTGTGCCATCGGCCAGATGGCGCGTGCGCAATGCGACAAGAGGTTTGCGGTCGGCCATCCTACCCAAAGCTGCCAGGAGGTTTCCTACGGTTCTTGTTCGTCCCCGTTCACCTGCTGGTCCTGCCAATGCGGTACGTGGTGGGCGTGGGCTCAAGACTGCACCATAGCTGGTTGGGACCTCTGTGAGTAGAGGCGGCCACGGTGTTATTGCGTGGCTTCGATTTAGTGGCCGTGGCGTTGGCTCCCCTCGGCTTCGTGTCTGGCTCGCGACGATTTGTCTAATCGGCTTCACCCTGGGGCTTGCGATCCCGAGCAAGGTTGTGAGGTCGCTTGTCGGAATCAAGAATCGCAGGCCACTCGTCGTCGAGTACTCAAAGCTGTCAGAGCTGGGGGAGACGGGCTCATTCACAGAGTATGTCCGCTCGGACGGAGCGTTCGCGCACGAGGAGGCCCGGGTGGTCTTTCCGAGCGGCGTCTTTCGGCCAAGCCGTTACATCGCTTTGCCGTCGAAGGGCGTCATCATGTTTTTCGACCCCGAGAGTAAGCTAGTAGTCACGCAGGCGCTAGGGCCAGACAGGGCTTACAACGACTTCACTCGTCCGCATCGGAGTGGTGATTCTCAGTCCGATTGCTTGGGCGAGATTCACAGCGCATTTCCCAAAGCGAAGAGTTGGGCATGCGTTCCTGCGGATCGGTCGGTTCTCGGCTATCGCGTATGGCGGGCGCGAATTACACTTTCGACACCGGCTGCCGAGACGCTCGTGCTGGAAGACCTGCTAGCACCCGCACTCGATTGGCGGTGGCTAGAACGAACCACTATCAAGAACGGCAAGATCGTAGGAACGCTGACGGCGACGAAGATACTGGAGGTCGAGCCGCCCGATCAGCTCTTTCATGTCACGAAGGATGCGAGACTAACGTCACTCGCGACCTACGAAAGAAGGTTGTCTGAGATCAGGGGCGTTGAGTGTGAGACATGTAAGTCCAACGCTCGCCGGGGGGACAAGGTGAGCACAATTCCGCCGGTTTACTGAGGCGGTGCTGACACCCCTCACATCGGGGCGGGGTCGATGGAAACAGATCTCGCCTCGACTTTTAACCATTGTTGTGGGGGGAAGTCTGTAAGATCCCCTTGAGAACAAGGGCTATGACTCTCGAAAAAGCCATCAATATCGCCGGTATGATGCTCTGTGTGGGAGTGATCGGGGTTGTTGGGGCTGACCTCTATCACCGCAGCGCGACTGGGGTGTCTCCATCTTCAACACCGTTGAAAGTTGGCGACCGAGTCAAGGGGATGGAACGTCTTGGGTTTAGGCGCAGCGGCAGGATGCTTCTGCTGGTTACCGCGAGTACATGTCACTTCTGCACCAATAGCATACCCTTTTACCAGAGGTTGTCAATCACTGCCAGGAGATCCGGGGTTCCGGTTGTTGCCGTCGCCGCTGAGCCGGTCGGAACCAACCGGCAGTTCTTAGCGTCGGGGGGTGTGCTGATTGACGCCACACTGTCGGGCGAGGAACTTCAGCTTCCGACGCGAGGCACTCCGACGCTAGTGATCGTGCGGAATGACGGGCAGATTCTCAGTTTGTGGGAGGGTCTGCTGGATTCCTCATCAGAGAGCAGGGTTCTCGAAGCCGTGAGCGATGAGCCGTCAAGATGATGCGCCTATGCTTCGCGGTGGCGATTAGGAGCCGCGCGCCTGGAGGGGGCCCGTCGCATGCTGCCGCTTCCAGGCGCATTCGTCGTAGCGGCAAGCGTAGCCCGCGCAGGTTCTGGCGGAGTTGGCGATCCTTGATTCGGACGGCAAAACAATTCGTCTGGTCGCTGATGGGTTGAGTGCCAACCGCTGCAATGCACCTGTGGGCCGCCTCGGGGTGGAGCGGAAGGCCGCCTGCGGAGCCGATTCAAAGCTCATCGCATGTCGAGGCAGAGCGGGTGGCGGAGCCAAGAGGGGATCGAGACCGACCCGTGTTCCAGGCGGCGCCCGGGAAGCCCCGGACGCCCGCTTCATCCTGCCCCCTGGCCAAAGTTAAGCAATTGAACCGGAAGCGTTCCCAAGCCGCAGCGAGAATCCACTGGAGGTTCACCCCGAAAGAGGCCCGGCGGTGCTTCGGTCATAACGGACGATTTCTGGGGCGGCGGAAGGCCTAGTTTGAGGACGGCCTTTGGATACTGTCGATGACGACAACGTCGACTGGAGCCTTATCTGGCCGGATTCTCAATCCCAGTTGTTGTCGTAGTGCAGTAAAGATGCTTGGCGCGATTGAGGGGTCGGTGGCTAGCGGGGCGGGTGATTCGCTAGGAGGCCCCTCGATTGGATGGGGATAGGGTCTAGGCGGCGTGAATTCGAATTCCAATTCAAGGTCGAAAGTGCCGGTGAACCCCGTTTGGTCAATTACCGGGCGGCCCAAGATGCTAATTAGCCTATCGACCAGGGCCGCCATCTGAATCTGGCCGCCGTACATCTCCGCCCGGGGGGGGCTCACGGGCATTACAATGCTGCCGCAGGGGGCCAGTGTGCGCTTGCCAGCTGCGGGCTGAGCGAGTGGGGTGCGCCGATCTACCTTCGCACAGGATTCTTCCTTGGGTTTTGGCAGTTTTCCATCCCTCTCGACGGACAAGACATAAACCTGCATCACCTTCTTCTCGCGATGCCACTTCATGTTGAAGCGTTCCTCGAGCAGGGGTTGGACCATCCGCCACACTGCTGCCGAGTCCGCCGGCCGGGGGGCCTTCGCGTCAATGGCGTAGTAAGCCGACGACATCCACGCCGGGCCGCCTGAAACCTCCCAGGGCCGCGCGCCAAATGCAGACTGGATGAGGTACGGCAGGGGCGCGTGATCGAGACTCAACCGCCCAGGCGAGAGTTGCCGGATGATCACGCCCAGACCGGGTTCGGCTGGCTTTATTGAAGCTATCTCGAACTTCTCGCGAGGCTGACCCTCGACAGGGGAGACACACAAGCCGAGCGGCGCGGCTACCGCCGTGAGCCCGGCGGTAGCCGATAGCAACCTGATGCCTAAACCTGGCTTGCGCGTGTTCCGGTTCGTCATAGGGGTCTCCGTCCTCACGATATTCTAACCGAACTCTACGCACTTCGGCGGCTCTCTTGGTGAACAATCGGGATCCGACAAGGCGTGTTCTTGCCGACCACTTGGGTACAGCAGGCGGGAACGAAGAGATTCCTGCGACGGGATTGAGAGGGAACTGAGGTTTCGGGAGATGCACGGTATTCCGTCGACCGGCGACGCAAAGCGTTCGGCGGGTCAGGATCAGGCCGTCCGGCCAGACGCCGTGGAGCGCGGGGGCTCGGTCGTAGCGGACCGGTTCCGAACATGTCCGAGGAAGGAGGCGGCCTCGGGATGCGGCGTTGAGAAGGACAGTCAAGAGATACTGGGTGGTTTCGCGGGGGCAATCCCCGGCGGTTGTCAAGCCACTTGGATTTCGGCCCACCGTGATGATACTACTGAATAACACATGAGATTGACCAACAAAGAACGGCTCAACCTGGCCGAGGCAAACTCCCCGGCCGCCCAACCCGGCGGATCGTGGCTGACCTCCACTCCTGGGATTCCGTGGCTGGCTCCCGCCGACTGGGACTCGATGGTTGTTGTGCTGGTTTGCGCCGAGGTATGCGCCGTCGCAAACCTCCGGGCGATCTTGCCGTATGCCGACTTAATCTTGCTGTTAGCCGCACTGTTGTGGTGCTGGTTTTCGCGCTACCGTGGACAACTCCGCCTGGCCGATGCCGGCGTGCTGGCTCTTTTAGCCCTGCACGCGCTCTGGGCGTTTCGCGACCGCTCCGGCCTCGCCATCGGACCGGTGGCGGCGGCATTCCGCGGCATGGCGGTCTACTGGCTGATGCGAACCCTGCGCAGGCCGGGCCCTGCCGCGCGCGCCATCGGCGTCACCCTGGGCGTAGCCGCCGCCATGTTGTCGCTCTTCGCCATCGAAGACGTCCACCGATGGGTTGCGGCGGTGCTCGGCGCGGGCTTCACGGACGTGATGGCTTTGAAGGCCGGCATGCCGTCGCCGCTTCGCACTCTGGTCAACGAGTGGGCTACCATCCTGTTACTCTGCCTGGTCCTCCAGGTGGCCGCCATCCGCATCCCGGCGGGCTGGGAGAGCGTGTCCAATATCCTCTGCGCTTTGTCGGCCTGCCTCACGGCTTCGGCGCTCTTTCTAACCTTCTCGCGCGGGGCCTATCTCGCGCTGGCGTCGTTCCTGTTGGGGTTGCTGTGCTTCGGCGTATGGCGGCGATCCCGCCGGGTTCTTGCGCTGGCGGCCGTGCTGACCGTGGGCGTGGGGGCCGGGGCGCTCTGCATGAACGCCCTCTCCGCGGGATCGGTTGCCGCAACCTCCGCCATGCACTCCACCGAGCAGCAGCGGCGCAGTGGCCGCGGCCGGCTGGAAGTCTGGTCGAATGCCATCGAGTTGGCCGCCGCCCATCCGGTCCTCGGCGCGGGGCCGGGCCGCTTCGCCATGCGCTACCTTCCCAAGGCACGAACCGCGGAGGGCCGGCAGTTCATCGGCAGGCCCTTGAATTCGGGCCTCACAATTCTCATTGAGGAGGGAATCGCCGGGCTGGCGCTTTACCTCTTCGTCACCGCATCGGCCGGGTGGGCGGCGCTCCGCGATCTGCTCCGGCTTCGCGCCTGCCGCGCTTGGCCTGCCGCCGCGGCGCTGGCGGGCATCGGTGCGTTGGCCGTGCGGGAAGCGGCGTTCTCGTCTCTCCTCGAAAACCGCACCGTCACCATGTTGTACTGGGTCCTGCTCGGCTTGGCCATGTCTTCTCTCCGGCCGCGCAGCCGCGCCCAAGCAGGCCGGCCGATCACGGTCCCAATCCGCGTGGCGCTCTCGGCTCTTGTGGTATTCGCCGGTTTCGTTTTCGTGCGGGAGCACCGTTGTGGTCAGGCTGCCGACTTCGCTTCCAGGGCCTCGATCGAGATCAAGTCCGGAAATTTCGCGGATGCCGTCCCGCTTGCGGACCAGGCCATCGCCATCGATCCCAGCGCCTACCACTTCTCCGTGCGCGCCCTCGCGCGGGCGGCGGCGCACATGCCGCGATTCGCCATCGAGTCTCCGGCGCCCGCTGTGCAGTCCGAGCAGGACCGCTCCGCACTCCGCGCAGCCCTTGCCGATTTCAGCCGCGCGGCCGAAGGCAACTCGGACGACGACCTCTTCCCGCACAACCGGGCGTGGATTCGCCTCTCGCTCGGCGAACCGCTGGCCGCAGTGAGGGCGGATATCGGCCGGTCGATGCAGATTGACGGCGCAGCCCCGGAGTATCATGTGGCGCTTGGCTTGATCGAGGAGCGCGGCGGGGATCGGCCGGGCGCGGTCCACGAGTACGGCGCGGCGCTTTCGTTCGCCCCGGAGATTGTGGATTCTCAGTTCGCCGCGGACTTGAAAACGCGCGATCCGGAGATGTGGCGGGCGTCCCTGGCGGAGGCCATTTCCCGGCTGCGCGCGAGGAACCCGGATGGCCAGGACGTTGCGAATCAGGCGGCGGTGGCCCGCATCCTTATTGAACAGGGCGATCTTGACAAGGCGCGCCGCATGCTCGAACGGGTCACCGCCGCCATGCCGCAGTTCTCCAGAGCGTGGGCGAACCTGGGGTATCTGGAGTCGGCGGCAGGGGACTCGGCGGGCGCCGAGCAATCCTTGCGCAAGGCTTTGTTTCTCGACGGCGCATTCTGCCCGGCCCGTATGCTCCTCGCCCGCATCGAACGGGAATTCGGAGATGATGACGCCGCAGCGAACCTGGAAGGAATGTGCGCGGATGGCGGAAGGCCCCCGGTATCTCAGCACGCCAGGAGGATTAGCCGGATCTATCGTGCACCGGGAGCGGTCGCTGGAGACGATGTCCTCCCTCCAGGCTTGCTCGCATATTGCGCCCCGCTGAAGTACCCGGAGGCCGCCCAGGCCAGTGTCGCACGGCTGGCAAAGTAGCTATCAGGCACCCGGGCAGGGCCGCCCCTCGGGAACTAGAGCAGCACCGTATCGATGCGCGCATCTTCCTTTGCCGTCGGCGCCTCCTGCACCGCGGCCGCGCGCGTTCCCGGCGTGCCCAGGAATCGCACCAGGCCCTCCGTCGAGCCATCGAAGAAGCTATCCACCAACTCCCGCACCGCCACCCGCCGCATCTCGTCTTCGGACATGGTGGGCGCGTAGACGAACGCCCGGCCCAGCTTGCGCCGCGTCAGCTTGCCCTTGTGCGCCAGGCGCTCCAGCACGGTCATGATGGTGGTGTACGCCAGCGGCCGGGTCTGCGCCACCGCCTGCTGCACCTCCTTCACATTGGCTTCCCCAAGTGGCCACAGCGCCTTCAGGCACAGCAGCTCGAGCGGTGGTGGAACGTCGCGCGCCGTCTTCGACATCAGGGTTCCCGTTCCGCGGGAGCGGAGGTCAACGCCTGTTTCAGCTTACCCGCAAACAGAGAGTCGGATCGCGGCGCCATTGCCGGACGCGCTGCCGGCGCCGCGGCCGGAGCCACCGCGGGCGCCGCCGCCTGACCCCCCGCCGGGTTCCTTGCCGCCGGCGCATCCGCCCAGTAGCGGTCCAGCTTCAGCGCCGGCCGTTCCAGCGCGGCGTTGTACGTGGTGAAGCACCCTTCCACCTGCCGGTCGTTCGCGATCAGCGCCCGCATGCACTCCATCTTGGAGTCCATATCGTCCAGGTAGTGCAGCAGCAGCGCCTCGGGAAACTGCGGTAACTTGGGCGAGCCGAACTCCAGGTGGCCGTGGTGGCTCAGGATCATGTGCTCCACCAACGTCCGCAAGCGCGGCGGAAAGTCCGCCATGCCGTGCAGTTTCTCCCCTACCATCCGCATGGCGATCTCGATATGCCCGATCAGTTGCCCTTCGGTCGAGTAGGAGATGCCGCGGTCGTACTTCAACTCGTGAATCTTCCCGATATCGTGCAGCACCACGCCCGTCAGCAGCAGATCGCGGTCCACGTGCGGGTAGTGCTCCGCCGCCAGTTTCGCCAGCGCGCACAGCGACAGCACGTGCTCGATCAACCCGCCCAGATACGCATGGTGGATGGTCTTCGCCGCGGGCGCCCGCTTGTACCGCTGCGCCACGTCGGGGTCGTTCAATACGGCCTCTAGCAGCCCCTTCAGGTGCGGGTTGCCGATGCCCGCCGTGATTCCCCGCAGCTCCGCCCACATTTCCTCGGGATCGCGCGCCGAGGAGGGGAAGTAGTCCGCGAAGTCCACCTCGCTGTCGTCCATCCGCCGCAACTTGTGGATGGTCAACTGCGGACGGTTGTGGTACACCTGCGCCAGGCCCTTGATCGCCACGAAATCGTCGCGCTCAAACGTGTCGATCACTTCGCCCACGTTGTCCCACATCTTGGAATCCACCTCGCCGGTGCGGTCGCTCAACATCAGCGACAGATACAGCTCGCCCGTCTTTTTCTGGCGGATTTCCTTGGACTGCACCAGGAAGCTGGCGCTGACGATCTTGTTGGGCTCCAGCTCGTTAACGTATGGAGATTTCATTTTGCGGTGGGTGGTGGGGCGGCGGCATTGGGCGCCACACTTGCCGAAGTCTCTTTGTTCTCGCCCGGCGCCGGCACGGTTGCCGGCTTCACGGCCGGCCTCCCGCCCATCGGGAGGATGAACATCAGTTTCTTGCGCCGCCGGCTGGCCATGACTTCCTGCTTGGTAATGGTCTGCGCCTTGATCTGCGCCACTTCGTGCCAGGTCGTATCCTTCCCGGGCGCGGCCCCGGTATCGATGTAACCTTCCTTGATCTCCAGGTAGGCTTCCTGCCGCAGCCGGTTCAGGTACTCCTTCATCTTGGGCCCCATCAGCGGAGCCGCCAGCATTTCGTGAATCTGGTCCTGCACTTCGTCGAAGGGCGCCAAGCCCTCTTCGAAACGGTCGTTGACCTTCAGAATCAGGAAGCCCTGCGAAGTCTTGATGGGATCCGTAACCTGGCCCTTCTTGGTCTTGTCCAGGACGGCTTTCAACTCGGGGCGCAATTGGTCGGGTTGCACGGGCGGTACCACGCCGCCATCTTTGGCCGTCGTGGGGTCGTCGGAATTCTCCGATGCCAGTTCGTTGAACTTCTCACCCTTATTTGCCCGCTCCGCCAGACTCTTCGCCTTCTTCTCGGCCGCCGCTACCTGTTCTGCGTTCTTCCCCTCGGTCGAAATCAGAATCTGGCTCAGGTACACTTCCGCCTTGCGCACGAACTCGCTCTGATGCTCGTCGTAGTATTTCCGCAAGTCCGCTTCCGGGATCAAGACCTTCGACCCAACTTCGCCGCCGACCACCTTGCGCGTCAGCATGGATTCCGTCAGTTGCAGCTTGTAGTCTTCGAACGTCATGCCAAGCTGCTCGTGGACGAAGTCGTGGAACTTCTCGGTATCGGGCATCTTGGCTTCCACCTGCATCTGCGCCAGGCGCCGGTTGACCTCCGCATCCACGGTGATCTGCAGGTCCTTGGCCCTCTGCACCAGCAGCCGCTGGCTGATCTGGTTGGAGAGAATGTCTTTCTCCTGCTCGCGCATGGCTGCCGTCAGCGCCGCGCCCGAGAGGTGCTGTTCCTCGCGGAGCATCCGCTCCATGTTCCTCTTCTGATCCTCCAGATCGCCTCTGGTGATGATATCGCCGTTGACTTTGGCCGCGATCTCCTCCACCACCCGGGTATCGGCCGCGGATGCGAAAGGCGCCGCGCAGACCAGCGCCGCTGAAACGAATACTACAAACCGGCGAATCATAGTGTGAATCTCCATCTTACCATCCAGTCTTCTTGAAGCGGCCAAACCAAAACAGCGGTCGGCAAATGGAAGCGCCTGCCCCGCCTCCTTGCGCCAGCAATGTGGGACAGGCGCTTTCGCCCGTCAACCGGCCGTGTATCCCCCTCACGCCTGCAACTGCCCAAGCTTCTCCTCAAGCTGCCGCAAAATTTCCCCAGCCGAGGTTTGCCCGTCCAATGGCAGCAGCAATACGCCTGCCGGAGTGAACTGCGCCCCGCGGGTTTTCTCCACCAGCCGCATGAGCCGCGCCGGGTCCACGCGCGTCTCCTTGTGGAACTTTATTGTCAACAGGTTATGGCGCCTATCCACGGCCTCCACCCCAATCCGCTCGGCCAGCGTCTTCAGCGCCGAGTACGCCAGCAGGTTGCGCACCGCCTCCGGAACTGTGCCATATCGATCCTCCAGTTCCTTTTCGGCACGCTCCCGCGCCTCCGCGTCCACGGCACTGGCGATCTGCCGGTATGCCCGCAACCGCTGGTTTTCGTCCGCGATGTAGCCCGGTGGAATCCGTATGTCCAGGCTCAGGTTCAAGGCGGAGTGAATCTCCGGAACGATCTCCTCGCCCTTCAACTCGCGGACCGTTTCATCCAGCATCCGCACATAGGTGTCGAAGCCCACCGAGTTGATGTGCCCGTGCTGCTCGCCGCCCAGCAGGTTCCCCGCGCCGCGCAATTCCAAATCCAATGCCGCGATTTTGAACCCAGCCCCCAAGTCGCTGAATTCCTTCAGCGCCGCCAGCCGCTTACGGGCGATCTCCGTCAATTCCGTGTCCGGCGGCACCAGCAGGTAGGCGTATGCCCGCCGGTTCGACCGCCCCACGCGGCCCCGCAACTGGTACAACTCCGATAGCCCGTACCGATCCGCATTTTCCACCAGCATGGTGTTGGCCAACGGAATATCCAGCCCATTTTCGATAATTGTAGTACAAACTAAAATGTCGAACTCGCGCCGCATGAACTGAAGCATCGTCTTCTCCAGTTCCGCCTCGCCCATTTGTCCGTGTCCCACCCCGATCCGGGCCCCGGGTACCAGTTCCTGCAGCATCGCCGCCCGCGTCCAGATGGAATCCACCCGGTTGTGTAGGAAGTAGACCTGCCCGCCGCGCGCCAACTCCAGTTCAAGAGCGGACCGGATCAGTTCCTGGTTGAACGGCGCCACCACGGTGTGAATGGACAATCGGTCCTTAGGTGGAGTCTCGATCACCGACATGTCCCGCAGCCCCAATAACGACATGTGTAAAGTTCGCGGTATGGGCGTGGCGCTCATGCTGATTACGTCCACCGCTTTCTTCATCTGCTTCAGCCGCTCTTTGTGCTTCACGCCGAAGCGCTGCTCTTCGTCCACCAGCACCAGCCCGAGGTCGCGGAACACCACGTCCTGCGACAGCAGCCGGTGCGTTCCAATGGCGATATCCACCTTGCCTTCAGCCAGATCCGTAATGCTGGCTTTGAGCTCTTTAGCCGTGCGGAAGCGGCTGAACATCTCCACCCGGACCGGAAAAGGCTGGAACCGCCGCTTGAACGTTTCGAAATGCTGAAACGCCAGGACAGTTGTAGGAGCCAGCAGCACCACCTGCTTCCCATCCCCCAGGGCCTTGAACGCCGCCCGCATGGCCACCTCGGTCTTGCCGTATCCCACGTCTCCGCAGAGCAGCCGGTCCATCGGCTGCGGGCTTTCCATATCGCGCTTAATCTCTTGAATCGAGGTGGCTTGGTCGCGTGTCTCGGTAAACTCGAAGGCGTCCTCGAACTCCCGCTGCCAGTTGCTGTCGGGCGAGAAAGAGAAGCCCTCGGCCATCTTGCGCCCCGCGTACAGCTTCAATAGTTCGTCCGCCATGTCGCGCATACGCGCTTTGATGCGCGTTTTGGTGCGCGTCCAGGTGGCGCCGCCCATGCGGTCCAGCGCCGGCCGCGCCTCGCCCGCCCCGCGGAACCGCTGCACCAGGTCCATGCGCGTGAGCGGCAGGTACAGTTTGGCGCCCTGGGCATACTCCAGCAGCATGTAGTCGCCCTGCGCCTCCCCTTGCGAGATCTCCCGCAGCCCCAGGTACTGCGCCACCCCATGATCTTTGTGGACCACGTAATCGCCCGGTTTCAGGTCGATCAGATCGGCCGAAAACGTGGCCAGCGCGGACTTCGAAGCCGGTGCCCGCGCCACCATCTCCGACGCTTCGAACAGATCTTCCGACCCAAATACTACAAGGTTAGATTCATGAAACGCGGTCCCTTCGCGCAGCCTCCCTTTGATCAGGTAAATGCTGGCTGCGTCGCCCGCCATGTAGGCGCGTTCCGCCAGGTAAGCCGGCGTCGAGTCGCTCTGGCCCAACCCGAGCTGGTAGGCGACCCCGTACTCGTTCAGGATGTCCGCCACCCGCTCCACTTCGCCCGTGGACGAGGCGAAGAACGCCACCCGGCCGCCCGCCTCCACCAGCGTCCGCGCCTCCGCAATGGCCACCCGCATGTTGCCGTGGAACTTTGCCGAAGGCCGCGTCGATAGATGTAGTCTTTCCCCCCCATCCCCCGCCGCCCACGCAATCTCCAGTTCCTTCAGCGAGACTTGGGGCCCCCGCGCCGCCTGCCGCTCCAGGTCCTCCCAATGGAGGTAGATCCGCTCCGGATCGTAGGCCGCCGAGACCTCGGTCTGCGCCAGCCGTTTCCACAACCGCTCCGCCGCCCCCCGCACCTGCTCCGGCTCGTCCCACAGCACCACCGGCCGGTCAACCAAGCCCAGCACCGAACCCTGCCTCGGCTGCAGCATGGGCGCCAGCAACTCCCATCCCGGGAACGGTTCTCCGGGTGGCGGCAGGTCGCGCCCCGGAAGGTCGGCCTCCCGCACAAGGTCCGCCAGAGCAGCCAGCAGTTGCCGTGATCGCTGGTACTCCGTTAATGGCAGTAGAGTGCATTCCTCGATCTTCAGCACAGACCGCTGCGACTCCACGTCGAAGCGCCGGATAGACTCGACCTGGTCGCCGAAGAGGTCAATGCGCACCGGCCGCTGCGCTTCCGGCGAAAACACGTCCAGGATGCCGCCCCGCAACGAATACTCGCCCACCATTTCCACCGGTTCGCGGCGCTCGTACCCAATGCTGTCCAGGTGCGCCATCACCTCCTCCAGTGGCAGTTCCTCGCCAACCTTAAGCCGCAGCGCAAGTTGGCGGTAAGTATCGGCGCCTTCGACACGCAGCAGCGCCGAGGCCACCGGCAGGATGGTTATGGGCACCTTTTGCGTCGCCAGCCTCCACAGTGCAATGGCGCGCTGCTCGCAGATTTCGGCGTGCGGCGAGAGGTTCTGCAAGGGCAGAACATCCGGCGATGGAAGCAGTTGCGGAGAAACCCGGTCGTCTGGCGTCAGCAGTTCGAAGAAGGTCTGCACCACCTCCGCCAGCGCCTCGGCCTGCTTGTTACCATCTACTACAATAATCAGGGGGTGGTCGCAGGACCGCGCCAACAGGACCGCGTACATTGCCTTCGCCGTGGTAGTGAGGCCGGAAAGGCTGGCATTTCCGCCCGCCGCCACACGCCGGACTAACTCCAGGTAGGCAGGGTGGCGCCCCAGATCCAGAAACAGATCGCGAACCGCCGGGTGAGTCAAGGCCGCCCCAGAATCCTTGAAACTAGATTTGTAGTAGAATAGCAGAGTTCCAGCGGCACGGTGAGTACCCGCCCGCCCGCCGCCTCGACTTCTTCTTTGCCCGCGACGAAATGCGACCAGTCCGCGCCCTTCACCAGCACGTCGGGAAGCAGCGCCGCCACCAGTTCCCGCGGCGTCTCTTCATCGAAGAAAGTCACTGCGTCCACGGCTTTCAGGGCGAGCGCGATTTCCGCCCGCTCCCGCTCATCGAGCAGCGGCCGCGACGGCCCCTTGGCTCGCCGCACGCCCGCGTCGGAGTTGAGCCCCAGAACCAGGACGTCGCCCAGCGACCGTGCCTGCTCCAGCAGTCGCATGTGCCCGGGATGGAGCAAGTCATAGCACCCGTTGGTGAAAACAACAGTCTTGCCTTCCTCGCGCCAGCGCTCGCGTTGCGCCAGTATCTCCGCCCGCTGCTGAACCCGTCGTGCCACTGTTCCAGTGTATCCCGCGCAGCCCACAACCCGGAACGGTGCTCCCGCGCTGCAATACCCCCCATGCCGCCCGACCAGATCCACGACTGGCTCCTTTCCGGCGACCCCGCCATCCGCTGGCAAACCCTCCGCGACCTCGGCCACGCGACGCCCGCCGCCATCCGCCGCGAGCGCGCCCGAGTGGTCCGCGAAGGCTGGGGCGCGCGCCTGCTCGCGTTCCAGGACGCCGACGGTCAATGGGCCGGCGGCCTCTACAACCCCAACTGGATTTCCACCACCTACACCCTGGTGCTGCTGTGCTCGCTGGGCGTGGCGCCCGGCCACCCGCAAACTCTCCGCGGCGCCACGCTCCTGCTCGACCGGGGTTTCTGGCGCGATGGCGGCATCAACTTTTTCTCCCGCGCCCACCCCAACAGCGAAACCTGCGTCAGCGGCATGGTGCTGGCGGTCCTCTGCTGGGCGGGCGTCGACGACCCCCGAGTGGATACGCTCGCCGCCCACCTGATCGCCCAACAAATGAAAGACGGCGGCTGGAATTGCCAAGCCATGCCTGGCTACCGCGGAAATGCCACCCACGGCTCCTTTCACACCACCATCATCGCCCTCGAAGCCCTGCTGGAATACGAGCGCTTCCGTCCCGCCCGCGCCCGGGAAGCGCGCGCAGCCCAGTCGCGCGGCCTCGAGTTTTTGCTGGTTCACCGCCTGTTCCGCTCCCACGGTACGGGCAGAATCGTCAAGCCCGAAATGCTGCGCTTCGTATTCCCCGCGCGCTGGCAGTACGACGTGCTGCGCGGCCTGGACCACTTCCAGGATGCCGGTGCCCCGCGCGACACCCGCCTCGCCGACGCCTTCGCCGTGGTCGAAAAGCGCCGCCAGAAGGACCGCCGCTGGGCCGCCTACCGGGGCTACCCCGGCAAGACTTTTTTCGACCTGGAGCGCGCCGGTGAACCCGGCCGCTGGAACACCCTGCGCGCCCTCCGCGTCCTCAATTGGTGGCACGGCTAGTCTCCCCCCGGCGGGCGGCTGGCTCGACATAGAAAATTGGCCTAAAGCTTCGGACCTGTGCGACCGATAAGAGGGGAGAACCCAGTCGGAAGGAATCCGCGCATGGTCGAAACGCTTGTCCCGTCCGAATCTCCGCCGCAGGACGCAACCCTGGAAGGGCACTGCCACCGCGTCGGGGCCGTCGCCAACCTGATTGCTCACCATCTCTTCCTCCCCACCGAGGAAAAGAACCTGCTGCAAGCCGCGTCCCAGTTGCTCCATCGCCGCGTCGATGGGGGCGCCAGGGCGGAGGTACGCGCGGTGCTGGCAGCGTTCGGCAAGTCCGGTCTCGGGAACCCTCTGCAACGCCAATTGGGCGCGATCCTGCGCCTGTGCGATGCCCTGGACCGCGAGTTCCAGGCCCAGCCGTTCCAGCACAAGGAAGCCGGCGAAATCCTGGCCGGTTTGCGGCGAGGGGTGGATCAGGGGCTGTGGCCGAGAAACGTACTCGACGCCCTCGAGGAATGCACCCGCCCACAGATGTTGCCCGAGCCTTCCGCCTGGCGCGTGCCGGTGTTTCCCCAGGCCGCCATGCAGACCCTGAATACCTTGCGCGACCCGGCTGCCAGTATTCCCCATGTGGTGGAGGCTGCCCGCCGCGATCCGGCCACCGCCGGCGCGATTATCCGGCTAGCCAACTCGGCGCTCTACGCCGATCTGGAAGAGGCTTCGTCCCTCCAAGTGGCCGTGGCGCGCCTGGGTTTCGACACCGCCCGCAAAGTGGTGGCGTCGCTGGCTATGCGGCCTCTGCTGTTTCTACCCAAGCTGGAAAGCCTCTGGCCCCACTCCATCGAAGTGGCGGACCTGGCCGAGCAGTTGGCCGCGCGCGCCAAGGGAATCGACGCCGGCGAAGCCTATCTGGCCGGCCTGCTGCATGATGTTGGCAGAATCGCCTTGATCGCATCTTCCCTGTACGATGCCGCCCGCCTGCAGGGCCTAGTCCAATCGGGTTGCCCCGCGGTCTACGCCGAAGACCTGATTCTGCGAACCGATCACGCTGTAATAGGTGGGCTGATTGCCGCCAAGTGGAGGCTCCCCGGACACCTCGTCCGCGCCATCCGCCAGCACCACCGTCCGGAATCCGCCACCACCCCGCTGGCCCACCTGCTGTATCTGGCCGAACACCTGGCTGGCGCGCAGGAGGATCTGCCGTCGCCGCTCCGCCTCGAACAGGCGCTCGAAGGACTGGGAATGGCCGCCGCCGATTTGGAGCGTTGCACCCGCTCCCAATTGGGCTGTTGGCTGGCAGCCGCCTAACCGTCACGCCGCCATGGCGCCTGCCCAACTCGGTACCGCGCCGGTTTCCCGCCGCACGATTCGGCCTTGCTCCAAGCCCGCCACCGGGACCGCACAACCATGCCGCGCGCAATGGGAAAGCAGCTCCTCCTTGCAATAGCGCGCATGGGCCGCTACGCGCCGCAGCCACGTGGACGCGCTCTCTTCCTGAGTGACCGTGACGGCATGCAGCAGTCCGGTCTCCGCCGTCCGCAACTCATCCAGTGCCAGCAAGTACGCGATCCCCAATTCGTCGGTTCTCTTATTGACAGTCACGATGTGCCTCACTATTGCGCCAGTTCCGCGATCCTCATGGAATTCCGCCGTTGTTCCTTCGGAATGCCACCCAGTTGAGCCAGCCGGATCACCTTGGGTATCTCGATACAAGCCAGTATGACGACGACCCCGATGAAGATGTAAAGGGCCGCCTCGAACCGGTGAGCACCGGTGACGCCCAGATAACCCATAAGGGTGTCCACCCCTTGACCCAGATTCGTTAGCCCGTCAGCCATGGACCACCTCCCGGCGCCGGTCCAACTCCGCGCCAGCGATCCAGGGCCACTCTGTGACGTATTCCGTACTCATGCAAAAGAGATCGGTGGAAGGCCTTAGCGCGAGTAGGGCCCCAGGGTACTGTTGGTACTAAGGCCCGCCAAGTGTTACATTCGCCGAATGGTTTCGTACCTGGGCGTGGTGCTTCTCGGCTTCGTGCTCTGGCTGCTATTCCAGGCGCGCGGCATCTTCGCAGCGATCTCCTCTCACTCGAGGATGAAGGTGGGCGACTACGATGGCGCCCTGCGCCGGGTGCGCTGGATGAGCCTCGGCATCCCTAGCGCGGCGAGCCTTCACAGAGAAGGGCTGATCCTTTCCATGTCGGGCCGGCCCGCCGAGGCCGAGCAGCGTTACCGCAAGGCTCTCGGCATGCTGCGCGGCGATTCCCGCTACCCCCGCGAGCGGCTGCACGCCTGTCTCGGCTTCGCGCTGATGGACCTTCGCCGTTTCTCCGAAGCCGAGCAGTGCTTTCATAGGGCCATCGAGATGGGCGACGTTACTGGAAGTTCCCAGGACGGCCTGGCGGAGCTTCGGCTGCTGCGGGGAGTGGATGCGGAGCAAGCGTTGACGTACGCCAGGCAGGCGGTCGAGCACGCGAAACGGCGGCCCGGCGGGCTCATCGCCGGCGCCGGAGCATTCTTCGCGCACCAAGCCTGGGCGCTGGCTCTGCTTGGCCGGACCGAGGAGGCCCACGAGTTGCTCGACGAGGCCCTGCGTGTCCCTTCGATCACCCCGGCCGGAATTGCCGAGTTGCACTGGGACGCCGGCATGGTACTGCTTGCCATGAACCAGCCCGCCGCAGCCCGCCAGCATTTCCAGATCGGTGCCGATGCCGACCCGCGCGGCAAGCACGGCCGCCGCTGCGCGGAGCAACTTCGGCGGGCGGTGTAGAAGCCATGGCATGGTCCTCCGCGAGGAAACGCTGGGTAATCGGCATTGCGCTTCTGGTCGTCTCGTTCTCGGCCTGCCCGCTGATCATGCGGGTGAATCCCGGCCCCCTGCCGGACTTCCGCGAATCGCGCACCATCTACCATTGGAGCTGCGGCCGCTGGACCGCACTGCCGCATCTCGCCAGCGGCGCCTTGGGGCTCGCGGTGTCTCCGCGCGGAGAGGTGTGGACCGCTCCCGTCTCCGGCATGGGGATCGACCGCTGGGATGGCGCCCGCTGGACCCATTACAAAGGCTCGGACTTCGGCACCGTGCGCGACCAAGTGCCCGGCGGCTTCGCGATTCACGCCGACGACGTGTGGGCCGCTGCCCGGGAAGGCGTGGCGCGATTCGACGGCCACCGCTGGCGCCTTTATCCGGAAGGCGTGGTCTCGCGGCGCGCCGCGTCCATCGCGTCCGGCCCTTCGGGCGTGTGGATTATTGACGAGTACGCCAACCTGTCGCACTTCGATGGCGAGCGGTGGAGCATCGAGAGCCTGAAGAGCGCTCCGCCCGGGGCGGATTGGAACGCCCACATCGAGGACCAATCGCCGGACTTGCGCGTGACCTCCGATGGCGTGGTGTGGCTGCTGTTCGAAGGCATCTGGCGGAAGGATGGCGCCGGCTGGCGCGAGATCAAGCTGGACAAGGCCGATTGTGACGCGTACGCGATCGGCCAGGACGGCAGCAGCCTCTGGCTGCTTGGCGAGTCTCGCATTTTCGAACTGAAGGGCGACGGCGCAAATGGCAGGAGTTTCGATCTTCGGGAGTTGCCAGCCTCCAAGGGCACAGTACTTTTCCGGTTGGTGGCGGTTGGCGAAAAACTCTGGTTGGCGACCGAAAAGGACCTGATCGAGTTCGACGGCCGCCAGTGGCGGCGCTACGCGATCCCGCCGGGAACGAAACTGCTGACGGAATTAGCGCTCGGCCCCGACGGCAGTCCCTGGGTAGTTGCGGAGTCGCGGCAGCTTTGGCGGATCGCCCTGTGGGTGGCGCCGCCTCTGGGCGCGTGCGCGCTCGCCCTGTTGCTGATTGGCGTGCTGCTGGTGCTGCTGGTGAAGGGATCGGCGGAAGCCCGCCTGGCGAGGGAACAGGCCGCCGGCTCCGTGCCCGCCGCCGACCTGGCAGCCAGACAGGACGGCGTGAGGAAGCAGATCCGGGCGCTGTGGTGGCAGGTGCCCCTGTTTCTGATCGGCTTCCCGTTTCTGGTGGAGGCGGTGAGATTGAGCCGCCGTTACTTGTGCGGTGCGTGGCCCGGCGCGCCGGAGTGGGTCTCGTGGGCCGTGGTGCTCGCGCCGCTGCTCGGGATCGCCGCGCTTCTGGTGCGGCGATGGTACGGGAAGCGGGCGAAGCTGGGGTGGATCGTCGGCGGTTGGATTTGGGTGCTGCTCTGGGTTCAGGTAATCATTTTCGTTTTCGGCCAATTCGCCATGTCGAGTGCGCTCGTGGGCACAACAGTGCTCCTGCTATGCAGCTTCCTCCTGTTCGGTTTCCTGCCACGCTGGCGGGAAACCCTGGGCAGGAAGGTGAGACGGAGGCGAAACATCTTGGCCCGAAAGCTGACCACAACACCTGTGTACTCCGGCAACTATGATCGTGCGTTGCGCCGGCTGCGCTGGCTGAGCTTCCCCAAACAGACGCCCTACATGCTCTATCGTGAGGGTTGGATCCTATCCCTGGCGGGCCGGAGCGCGGAAGCCGAGCTGCGCCTTCGCCAGGCGCTGAACCAGGACAGCGCCGCGAATCCCGAATTTCGCGGTCTCGTGCTGGCTTCTCTCGGGCACCTGTTGCTCGACCTGGGCCGGGACGAGCAGGCGCAGACGTGTTTGGAACGTGCGATGGCGACGGACGCCGGCAAGTACAATGGCGCTTTCGGCATGGTGGAGCTTCTCTTGAAGCCGGCGAAGGATCCGGAGAAAGCTCTGGCCCTGATTGAAGAGGCCGAGAAGACCCGCAAGAGCCCCGTGGGGCAAGCGGAAGCCGTCGCAACCAAGGCGTGGGCTCTCGCCGCGCTTGGCCGCCAGAGCGAGATGGAGGAAGCCATCGCATTCGCGGTGCGGGAGATCCATCCTTCGTTCAAGGCCGCGCAAGCCAGCACCCACTGGCGGATCGGCAAGGCGCTGCAGGCTGCGCAGCGCGAGCCCGACGCCGTCACGCACTTCCGCGCCGGCTGCCAGGCGGACCCGCGCGGGCACTATGGCGCGCTGGCCCGCCAGGAGTTGGAGAAACTCTCTATTCCCCCTCAACCGCCTTCCACGTCTTGTCCGGATTGAACCGCGCCACCTGCCGCGCCAGCGCCTCTGTTGCGGCGCCCAGGTCCTTCTCGAATACGATGCCCTGATGGCCCACCAGGAAAGTCTTGATGCCCGACACGCCGTACTCCGCCGGGTAGGCAATCAGCGCGAACCCGCCGATCATCTTGCCGTTCACCACGTAGTCCATCGCGCCGCCGGGGGCGTCCGGCCCCTGGGACTTCAGCGTGTGGAAGTAGTAGCCGTGATAGGGCACCGGCTTCTTCCCCGCGGCGAACATGGCGGTAGCGGCGTCGGCGAAAGCCTTCGGCACCAGGACTGCCGCCTCGCCTTCCCAGTACAGGCCGTCCTTCTTGCCGGGGGAACTCATCATCTTCTGCGCGTACTGCAGCACGTGGTCGCCGTTGCGGTCCTCGGCGGCGTACTCCATTTGGGCTTCCACGTAGCCGCGGCAGACGTCGATGGCCGTGAGCTCGTTGCGTCCCACGCGGCGCGCCAGCACTTCGACGCGTCCCGCGGCCGCATCGAACCACCACTGCCCGTTCTTGCGGACCAACGGGACCGGGAACGGCCAATCCTGCGCTCCCACGATCACGGTGGCGCGGTTGGGATTGCCCGGCTCGGGCGTCACCGCCATTTTGGCCCGCGCCAGTTCGGTGAACCGGGCGCGGCCGGCGGTATCCTCGGCCGCATCGCCGGATTCCACGATGTCGCGGCCGGCGGGCCCGAAGAGCTTCAGCAGCGCGGCGGTGTCGTTCTTGGCGGCGGCATCCAGCAGCGCCTGGGCGGCTTCCTGCGCCGTCGCGAAGCCGCGCGCGGCAGGTTGCGGGGCGGTTTGCGGGGCGGCGTGCAGCCATGCCAGCCCCGCGGCCAATACGGCGGCGAAACACACTGTGGTGCGCATCATTATCTCCTTCCTCCACCACGCGCAGCGGGCGCGGACCTCGGTGCCGGTGCGGACCGCGGCGCTGGTGCGCTGCGGGCCGCTCCCATGCTGGAATACCCATGATCGGCGTTGGCCTGCGCGGCCGCGCCGCTGTTCTGGCTGCCGCTGAACGCCGTGCGGTTCTGCGCTGGCGGCGCACTCCGCGGAACCTCGCGGTTGCCGAAGCGTTCGGCGGGCTGAGCCGGGCCGCGCGCCGGTTGAGCCTGCGGCCGCGGAGCCACGTTCTGCCTCACGTTGCCCCGGAACTGTTCCCGTAATGCGGGCGTGGAGTACGGCACACCCTGGCGGTGAGCCGCATCATGCGTCCAGACCGCCGTCCCATGCACGTCGCGTACGTTCACCGTGTTGAAGTTGTAACGGTGAATGAAAGTGTTGTTAACGATCACCGTGCGGTTGCCCCAACCGGGGTGCCAGCCCCAACCCGCCCATCCGTGCCATCCGGCGCCGAAGAACAGGCCGAGGCGAATGCCGCCTCCGCCGTAGAAGCCGAAGCCCAAGCCGCCCACCATCACGGAGCGCGGCGGCCACCACCAGTGCGGATACGGATACCACATTGGCGCGCCCCAGATCCACATGGGATCGTAGCAGGGAACGTACATAACGTCGGGGTCGGCCGGCTCGATCTCGATATACGGCTGGCCGCCCTGATTTTCGGTGACCACGTTCTCCTGCGGCGTGGACGCCAGTTTGCCGGCCTGCTGCGCCTTCGCGCGCATGCGCTGCACGGCGTCCATGACGTCCTGCTGCTGGGCCAGGAACGCGTTCCCCAGGTTGGTGGTCCAGGTGACGTCGTCATTCAGGCGCTTGAGCACGTCGGGAAACACCACCAGCGCCTGAATGCTCGCATCCCAGTTCTGCTGTTGCGCCGCTTCAGTGAGCGCGGTCCCGGCCAATCCGGGATTCTTCTGCACCCATTGAAATGCCTGAACCACTTCCAAAGGATAGGTGGTGGCAACCAGCACCTGGCTGAGCAGCGGATCGGGATAGAGCGCCACGGGCGCTACCAGGTCGTCGAGTTGATCGGGCGTGAGAGTCTGTCCGGGCGGCGGTTGCGGAGCCTCCTGGGCGAAACTGGCCGGGCTGCCAATCCCGAGAAACAGAAGACAAGCCAGAACGCCCCCCAATAAGATAAACTTCGCGGCAAGCGTTTTGCGCGGCATGTTGAACCTCCTCCTACTTCAAACCATACTACGCCCACGCGGCGCGCGGGGTTACGCCGGCCTCGCGGAATGGCTCGAAAGGGCCGCCGGGCCATTCCCGCCCCGCCACTCCCTCCCCACGCCGTCCCCTGTGCCGTCCCGCGCCCCGTCTCGCGTGCTACCCCGCGTGCCACGCCGCGCCCCGACGCACCCCAATAAACGCTAGAATTGGCAGACATGTTGGGATACGACTCCAAGGCGGCCCGGTGCACCTGGACGGTGGCGATCGTCCTGGCGCTTATTTACCTCGTGTACCTGGTGCGCGCAACCTTGTTCATCTTCGTTCTCGCGCTGCTCTTCGCCCATCTGCTGTCGCCCCTGGTCAACCTGATTGACCGCCTGCTGCCCAACCGGAAGACGCCCACCCGCACGCCCGCCCTCGCGCTGGCCTACATCCTGCTGGTCGGGGCAGTAGTGGCGCTCGCCGTTCAGTTCGGTTCGGTGGCCGTGGAGCAGGCCAAGGCGCTGGCCCAGAGCTTCCCGCCTATGATCAAGGGCGCCGTCGCCAGTTGGCAGAACGCCCGTACCGGCATCGATAGCCTGGACGCTCTCAAGCAACAGGCCATGGACGGCTTGCAGAGCAAGCTCTCCGACGTCATCTCCGAACTGCCCTCGGCCGGCATGAGGATCGTCTCGGTGGTCAGCAATCTGATTTACCTGATCATCATCCCGGTGCTGGCGTTCCTTTTCCTGAACGATGCCGGAACCCTGCGGCAGGATATGTTGGACCTGGTGCCGGACGGCCCGCGGCGCGCCCTGTTCCGCGACGTGATCGCCGACGTCCACGTGCTGCTGGCGCGCTACATGCGTGCGCTGGTGGTGCTCTCGGGCGCGGCCGCCACCGCGTACGGGATCTTCTTCGCCATCGTGGGCGTGCCCTACGGCGTGGCGTTGGCGCTTATCGGCGGGCTGTTGGAGTTCATCCCCATGATCGGTCCGCTGGTTGCCGTGGTTTCCATCGTGCTGGTCACCGGCATCACCACCGGGCACTGGGTTGCGGTGATCGTTTTCACGCTGGCCTATCGCATGGTTCAGGATTACGTGATCTCGCCGCACCTAATGGAGCACGGTATTTCGATCCATCCGCTGCTGGTGCTATTCGGTGTGTTCGCCGGAGCGGAGATCGCGGGCATTCCGGGAACGTTCCTCTCCGTGCCGGCGCTGGCTGCGGCTCGAATCATCTACCTGCGAGTGCGCAAGGCCAAGGAGACGCGGGCGGCAGAAGGCGCGGGAGGGGGCGTCTGACCTGCATCCGGGCCGCGCTGTTTTCGATCGGGCCTAATCAAACGTGCTGGAATGGTCGATTATCGGGTGTGGCCCGCATTGGTACAATGAACCAGACTGTATTCCCAATCATGGCGACAGTATCCTCCAGCGCAAGAGTTGAGCAGATCGGGTACAAGCCGCTGGGTTCGGTTTGGGAAGGGGAAGACGCTGAACTTCTCGAACTGATGCTGGAGTTCTATCCGCGGAAGCGGCCTAAGCGGATTCTCGATTCCACGGTGAACGGTGGCCGATTTTGGCGGGATAGCAAGAGACCCGTCTTCGGACTAGACCTTGACATCGCGCACCGGCCTCAGATCGTCGGAGATAACACGCGGATGCCGTTCGCAGACGAGGCCTTCGACGTGGTCGTGTACGACCCGCCGCACATTCCCAATCAGGGCAGGGACAACGAGAAAGATTTCAACGTTCGTTTCGGGCTGGTGATCCGTTCGGCGAAGGAGAACCAGTACAGTTTCGCTCACACCTACCCCCCGTTTGTGGCGGAGGCCTACCGGGTACTGAGGCCGGAGGGAATCCTGTTCTGCAAGATAGCCGACTACGTGCACCACCACCGCTACAACTGGGCTCATCTGGACTTCGTGGATGCGGCCAGGAAGGCCGGGTTTCGTGCCTGCGATTGCATTATCAAGACCCGTAAGGGGCCGATCGTAGATCCCAGGTGGAAGACGGCCCATCACACGCGGCGGCAACACTGCTACTGGCTGGTATTTCGAAAATCGACGAAATGCGAATGATCCACAAAGAAGTCAAGGCCCCAAGCCCGGGCCGCCAGGTCGCCTTTCATCAGTTGCTTGTTGCAGCCCGGAAGAGCTGGCTTGTGGATGCGCTCCAGGAAGCGTTGGGTATCGCGGACCCCAACGTTGTGAAGGAGCAGGTCTCGAAGTTTGTGCCGGCTGACGTTCAGAAGACTCTCGCGGCCAACGGAATTCGCGACGAGTTTGTTTTCCCGGTGCCGGTTCTGATCGAGACCAAGCCGACCCTCATCGGTTACTACCGCCTGTTGCTGGGTGTTCCGCAGAAGGGGTTCTACAAAGGCGGAACTGGCATGGGGCAATTCAAGGGCTTGGAGACCGGAGGACTGTTGAGGGCGGAAAGGCGCCCCGACATAGAAGGGTTCTGCGCGGCTATGGCGGAAAGCCTGGCGGAACTGGTGCGTCAGATGGCTCCTCCGATTTCCAATCGGGATGTCATGGAATTACCGCTTCTGGCACTGGGGTCGCAGTTCCAAGGTGGCAATAACAACGCGATAGGCAAGCGTGCGACCGTTGACGTATTCCTGGCCGTGGCAGAACTGGTCAAGGGCCACGTGGTCTCGCACGACGAGAGGCAGATCGCGATCCGCAACGCCTCCGGCCGTACGGTCGTCATCTCTCTGGCCACGGACCCCGATATTCGAATCCAGGAGGAGTTTGGCGAGGGGCGCCTGCGTGACACGGTTGCTATCGAGATCAAGGGCGGCTCTGACGTGAGCAACGCCCACAACCGCGCGGGCGAGGCCGAGAAGTCCCACCAGAAAGCGAAGAAGCGCGGCTTCCGCGACTTCTGGACGATCATCTCCAAGGCTGGCTTGGACATCGAAAAGCTGAAATCCGAGTCGCCAACCACGAACGACTGGTTCGATGTGGCGCAAGTGCTGGCGCGGGATGGGGAGGATTGGAGCCACTTCAAGAGCCGCTTTGCGGGCGCCGCAGGCATCCCCGTCAAGTGACCGCAGCCGCGCTTGATCCCGCCGCTCCCCCCATCACTCTGCGGTACGTCTTGAGCGCGGCGGTGCCGAGCACCACGAAGATGACGCGCTCGATACGCGCTTCCGGCTTCTCGAAGTGTGCCCTCACTTCGGCGATGGCGATGCGCGCCGCCTCTTCCATGGGGTAGCCGTAAACGCCAGTGCTGATGGCCGGGAAGCTGATGGTGCGGACGCCGCGCTCCTCCGCCATCGCGAGGCAGGTGCGGTAGCACGATGCCAGCAGTTCCGGCTCGCCGTGGCGGCCATCGCGGTAAATCGGACCGACAGCGTGAAACACGTACTGCGCCGGCAGGTTGCCCGCGCCGGTTGCCACCGCGCTTCCCGTGGGGCAACCGCCCGTCCGGCGGCGGATCTCGTCAAGTTCGCGCATCAGGCCGGGCCCCGCCGCGCGATGGATCGCGCCATCCACTCCGCCGCCTCCCGCCAGCGCGGAGTTGGCCGCGTTCACGATGGCGTCCACCGGAATGCGGGTGATGTCGCCTTCCTGCAACTCCAGTTTGTCCATAAAGACGATTGTGGCACCAGTCGGGCTGGGAGGGTGGATGGCACGCAGCGCGGCGCCGGGTTGTCGGTTTCCCGCGCATAGCCCCGCCCGGAACCGCGAGTGTCAACGAGCGGCCCGAGCGGCGAGATGAGGCCGCCGGCCGCCTGGTTTCGCGCGCGGGCCGCTCGCTCACGCTCGCGGTTCCGGGTTCGGTCCGGGATGCCGGGGCCAGTGTGCAAGTACCGCCGCGCCGAAGCTGCCATGCAGAACCCTGCGGGAGGCCGCCCCGCCGAAGCCAGCCTGCCGCGGGATCCGCACGATGCCATGCCCAGCCCGCCACCCGCCCCGCCCGGCGAAGTGTGCGATGATTCTCTGTGACACCGGAGGTCCTCATACTATGTCGAAGAATTTCCTGATCGCGGTGGGCGTCGGCCTGGTCTGCGTCGCGATCATCGTGGCCGGCATCTTCTATATGCAGAAAGGCGCGCACGTCACCGTGAGCGGCCGCATCCTCAAGGTGCGCACCGTGCCGCTGAGCGATAGCGCCAGCCTGCTGGTTCTGGACTTCCGCGTCACCAATCCCGCGGACTACGAGTTCCTGACCCGCAAGGTCACAGCCATTTTCGAGGACGCCGCCGGCAACCGCACCGACGGACTTACGGCCTCCGAACTCGACGCCCAACACATCTTCCAGGGCATCCCCGTTCTGGGCGAGAAGTACAACCAGACGATGATCGAAAATGACGCCGTGAAGCCGCGCTCCACGGCCGACCGCATGATTGCGGCGCGCTTCGAAATGCCCGAAGCCCAACTCCTGACCCGCAAACGGTTCGTCATCCGGATCCAGGAAAAGAACCGCGGCGAGGATTTCGAAATCTCCGAGAAGTAGCTACCGCCGCAGCACCGCGCGGTTCGGGTCCAGCGTCACCTTAAGCGGCGCCTGCTTCAGCGCCACCGAAAAACCGGCCGGCTCGCTGCCCGTGCGCACCCACTCCGTCAGCGCGACGCCGCGCGCCACCTGGATCTCCACCGGCACCGACACGCTCACGTCATCGCTTGCGTCGCTCTGCGTTACGGTTCCCACCACGCGCAACGCGGGTGCGGTCCCCTTAACGGCGTACGTCATTTTCAGCGTGGGGATGCCGGTGCCGTATACCCACTGGTCGAAAAACGATTCCAGCTTGGGGTCGTCGCTCTTGGGCAGAAAGCCCGCTGCCAGCAGGCGGAACTGTTCCGTCGAAAGCTCCGCATGGTCGTAGCGCTGCGGGATCGCCGCCAGCATGGCCAGGAAGCGGGTGTCGCCCATGCGCCGGCGCAGCATGTGCAGGATCCAGGAACCCTTGCCGTATGTGATGGCGTTCCAACTCCCCGGCGAGAGCGAACTCGATAAGCGCGAGCCCAGCACGATGGGGCCGGCCGATTCCTCGGTCTCCCCGCCGGGGCTCTTCTGCAGCAACTGCGCGCGGTAGGCATCCAGCATCACGTCGACGGCGTGCGGGCCCTTGGTCTTCTCCAGGTACAGCAGCGCCGAATAGTTGGCTAGCGCTTCCATCAGCCACTCGTCGCGGTAGGTTGCCGAGGTAACGCGATTGCCCCACCATTGATGGGCGGTTTCGTGGGCCTCGATCAGATCTTCGAAGAACAGGGTCTGCGATTCCGTAGGCGGGGCGCCCGAGGTGGGAAGCTGCTTCAGGTAGGCCAGCGTGGAGAGGTAGATCAGGCCCGGGAAACCTTGTCCGAAGGAGCCGGGAATGGGCGACACGGTGAGGTGCGGCAGCGCCGGCGGCCCGAATTTCCCCGCCATGAACTGCATGGCGGAGGCGATGTCGGAAGCCATGCTCCGCAAGCGCACCAGGGGGTCGGGAGGAGTGGAAGCGGCCGCCGGTGCGCTCATCGGCGGCAACCTGCCGCTGCGCCCGGTCTCTGGCATGGCCATCACCTCCAGCCGGGGCGGCGCCAGCGCGGCTTCCAAGGCGCGATTGGCGCACACGTCCACAGTGTAGCCACCGCGTTCCACGCGGGCGTGGGCGTAGTTGCCCAGGTTGAAACCGGCCACGCGGATAGCGGCCGAGGTGCGGCGGTGAGCGATGCGCCATTCGCCTTCGGTGCGCTCCTCCACCACGTCGCCCGGCGTCACCAGGTCCAGATCCTTGGGAAAGCGGAAGCGCAAGTCGTAGGTGGCGAACTGCAGTCCGTGCACAGGGTACCAATTGCCGCGCGCGGTGACGAAGAAGATGCGGTCGCCGGCATCGGCGATTACTCTGCCGGCATGGTGGAACTCGAATTCGTAATCGCGCCCGGCGTGCAGGGGCTCCCGCGGGACCACCAGGAAGGCGCTGTTGCCGCCGTGCGCCATGGTGGAGCGCAGCGAATCGCGCTGCAGCACCTCGGCGGGTTGGCCGTCCACGTTGGCTTCGGTCACCGCCATGACCGTGGCAATCTCAAACGGCACTGCCGCCGTGCCTTCAGTCTTGCTCCTCACCTTCACCCGCGTGACGGCGGTCAGCGCCAGGCCGGCATCCACGGTGGCGTCGATGCGGTAGGCGGAAGTCACCAGTCCGTCGTCCGGGGGCGTCGCAACGTCGCGCAGCGAGCGCGCGCGGAAGTTCGCCCAAGTGTCGTAGAAGGTCCGGCCGTCGCGCGTTGCCACCTGCGCCAGCAGGATCTGTTCGGCGTTTTCCGGGTCGTAGACGATGTCGAAGTTGCCCAGCGTGGCGCCGCTGAAGAGCGCCGCCAGCAGGTCCGGGCGGCGCGGTCCTCCCAGCAGGTCGAGCGTCAGCCGCACCTGAAAGCCCTCGGCCAGGTTGTGCAGCACGGGGTTCCAGCGCTCCGCCATCGGTTCGCCGATATCGGGAGTCTTGCGGACGCTGGCGTTTCCCGCCATCTGGGCGGTGAGCGCCTTGTATTGATCGCCGGTGAAGAGCAGCAGCGCGGTGCGGATGTGCTCGTCCAGGTTGGGGCTCTTGATGTAGGCGGCCAGCGACCGGCGCTCGGCGTGGTCCGGGGGCAGCAGCAGGACCTCGCCATCGCCCATTTCGGTATCGGCTGCGAACACCGCGGCGATGGGGCGCCCCGAGACGGGGCGGCTGAAGATCAGGTGCCCGTCGGTGAGGTAGATGCGGATGTCTTCCTTGAACAGGGTGAGATCGCGGACGCGGTAGCACTCGCCGGGGTCGAAGCCGGTTTCGCGGATGGCTTTGGCCACGTCCGCCGCCGGGCCCGCCAGCGCAGTCCAGGGGAGCAGCAGCAGCGCCAGCGCGGCAAGCCAGCGCAGTCTTATGTGGGGCAGGTTGGCAACCTGCGGCCGATTGTCAATCGGCCCGGCGAGCGGAGCTCGCCCTGTGGACCGATAAACCCCGCCTGGGCCCGTTGCCGATCGCCGCGGCACGGGGCAGGTTGGCGGGGCCGCCAGCCGCCACCGAATCGCGCGCGAGGCTTCGTTACCCGGGGACGATTCATCTCCCGGGCAGGCGAGCTTCGCTCGCCGGGCCGAGTGCCACTCGGCCGCAGGTTGCCAACCTGCCCCACATAGGACGGTACTCACAATCAACAGCATATCCTGTCCGCGCCTCTATACTGTATGTGTGGCGGGCCAAGCGGGATGGAGAAGTACGGCGGCCTACGCCGGCCTGCTGGCCGGGGCGCTGGTAGTGGGCCTGGCCGGGGCGGCGATTTTCGGGGCGCCGCTGGACCGCTCGGCCTACGATTTCATGTTCCGCTTCTACCGCCCCACGCCCTGGACGCCGCAATCCGCCATCCTGGCCATCGACGAGCAAACCCTGTCCGCCCACGGCGGCACCGCTGGCATCCGCGCCGCGCTGGCGCAGGGCCTGCCGATCCTGGCCAAGGCCGCGCCCAAAGTGGTGGTGGTGGACGTGATCCTGGCCGACCGCGGCGCCGATCCGAAAGTGGACGCGGCGCTGGCCCAGGCCTTTTGCTCGACGCCCAACCTGGTGCTCTCCGCCGACGCCGTGGAAAACGGGTGGGACATGCCGCTCGCCGAGTTCGCGCGCTGCGCCGCCGCCATCGGCCACGTACACGCGGCGCCGGACGAGAACGATTCGGTCACCCGCGCCCTGCCGCTCGAAAAGCACGAAGGCCACATGCGCCTCTGGGCGCTGGCGCTCGAAGCCTACCGCCTGAGCCGCGGCGCCAAGATCCTGGAAGACACCGCGGCCGGCGCGGGCCTGGACGTGGGCGGGGCGGCCGTGCCCATCGCCTACGAAGGGGGCATGTTCCGCCGTCCGGGAATGCCCGCCACGTCGGGCCGCCTCATGCGCGTGCGCTTCCGCCATCCGCCGCCCGCCATGGAGCCCATCCCGCGCGTCTCCTTGAAGGCCCTCATCGACGACCCGGCCAAGGCCGCCCTCTTCACCGGCAAAGTGGTTTTCGTGGGCGTCACCGCCATCACCGAATTGCACGACCGCCTCACCACCCCGGCCGCCTTCGCCATCCAGACGCCCGGCATTGAGATCCACGCCAACGCCTTCGAGACCATGGCGCAGGGCTTGTACCTCATCGACGTGAGCGACAAACTGGAGTTCTTCTTCTGCCTGGCCATCGCCATTCTCACGGGGGTGGCATTCCGCTACCTGCCGGGCTGGTGGGCGTACACGGGCGGCTTGGCCGTGCTGGCGGCGGCCTTCCTGGCGCCTTACCTCTTTTTCACCCACCGCGTGGTGTTTCCGTTCGCCGCTCCGGTTTCGGTGGCGTGGTTCACGTTCCTGGCCGCCGCGGCGTTCTATAATCTGGTGGTGCGCCGCAACTGGCACATCGAGCTGGCCTCGCGCACGCGCTACCAGCAGGCCATGCAGTTCGTAACCCACGAAATGCGCACGCCGCTTTCCGCCATACAGGGCTCCAGCGAACTCATCACCCGCTATCCGCTCACCGAGGAGAAGCGCAAGCAGGTGGCGCAGCTCATCAACTCCGAGAGCAAGCGCCTCGCCCGCATGGTGGAGGTGTTTCTCAACGTGGAGCGGCTCTCGGCCGGACAGATGGAGCTGAAGCGCGAGCCAATCGAGGTCGGGCCGATGGTGGAGGTGTGCGTGGAACGCGCCCGGCCGCTCGCCGAACGCAAGCATATCCGCTTGACGCTGGGCTCCATCGGCGCGGATCTGCGGCTCTCCGGCGACCGCGAACTTATGGAATACGCCTGCTACAATTTACTTACCAACGCAGTGAAATACTCGCCCCGCGAGACCGAAGTCACGGTTTCCGGCGCTGCCAGTGACGGGTGTGTGCGGATTGCGGTGCGGGATCAGGGCATTGGAATGGACCAGAAGGAAGTCAGGCAGATCTTCCAGAAATTCTATCGCACGAAAAAGGCCGAGCAATCGGGCGAAGCGGGCACCGGAATCGGGTTGTCCATCGTCCAACAGATCGTGGACCAGCACGGCGGGCGAATTGAAGTGACCAGCCAGCCGGGCGAGGGTTCGTGTTTCACGCTGGTCATCCCAGCCGTTGGGGCGGAACGAAATTGATGCACAGACTACTTCTAGTGGAAGACGATCCGGCGTTGCAGTTCACCATCCAGACGGCCCTGGAGGCGAGCGGATACGCCGTGGACGCCGTTTCCACCACGGGAGAAGCCATCGAGCGGCTGGCGGAATCCGCCTACCCGGTGGTTATCTCCGATATCTACATCGACGAGCGCACCGGGCTCGACGTGCTGAAGGCGGCCCGCACCAAGGACCCCGATTGCGCGGTGATCCTGATGACCGGCCGCGGCACCATGGAGACGGTCATGGCGGCCACGCGCGGCGGCGTCTTCGATTACATCGCGAAACCTTTCGATCTGGACGTGATGACCGGCGCCGTGGGCCGGGCGCTGGCGGCGCGCAACGGCGGCGAGGCCGAGGCCGAAGAGGAAGAGCTGCCCGAGACCGAGATGATCGGCAACTCGCCCTCCATGGTGGAGATCTATAAGGTGGTGGCGCGCGTGGCGCCCACCGACGCCACGGTGATCATCGAAGGCGAAACCGGCACGGGCAAGGAACTGGTGGCGCGCATGATCTGGCGCAACAGCCGGCGGGCCAACCAGCCGTTGCAGGTGGTGGATTGCGGCAGCATCGCGCCCTCGCTCCTGGAGAGCGAACTGTTCGGCGCCATGCGCGGGGCCTTCACCGGCGCCGACCGCGACCGCGTGGGCGTATTCGAAGCCGCCAACCGAGGCACCGTGTTTCTGGACGAAATCGGCGAGATCGAACAGAATTTCCAGGTGGCGCTGCTGCGCTTTCTGGAAGGCCGCGAGATCCGCCCGGTGGGCTCGTCGCGCTCTAAAGAAGTGGACGTGCGCGTCATCTGCGCCACCAATCGCGACTTGCAACGCATGGTGGACGAAGAGAAGTTCCGCGAGGACCTGTGGTACCGCCTCAACACCGTGCGCATCGCCATTCCCCCGCTGTGCGAGCGGCGCGGCGACATTCCGCTGCTGGCGCGCTTCTTCGCCAATAAGTACAACGGAAGATACAACCGCGATGTGAAGCTGATGGACTCCGGCTTGAAGGTGTTACAGGATTACACCTGGCCCGGTAACGTCCGCCAGTTACAGCACACGGTGGAGCGGATGACGATATTGGCCGACCGCATCGATGGCGACGCCGTGCGCGCCGCGCTGACGACGATGGATTCGCGCGACAAGCCGGTGGAGACGCTGGCCGACGCCGAGGAGGAGCAGATCCGCCGCGTGCTGGCCGCCACCGGAGGCAACAAGAGCAAGGCCGCTCAGGTGCTGGGAATCGAGCGCAAGACGCTGTACCGGAAGTTAGAGCGGATGAAGCTGTAGGGGTGGAGCCCGCTCAAGTTGAGCGGACTCCGTTCTTGTGTTTTCAATAGGATGGCGGCTTTTCCCGCTCGACTTGAGCGGAGTGGGGGCCGCATTCCCGCCTATGCCTCCGGCTATTCCGCCTTGATGGAGACGAAGGACCCGATGATTCGCTTCACCACCGGGTCCAAGGCGTCCCTATCGGACTGGGGATACTCCAGGTAAAGCGTCTTGAACGCGCCATCATCCAGCACCCCTTTCTGGTACACGATCGCGCCGCCAGTTACTCCGGAGAACACATACCAGTTGCCCTTCGAGGCCTTGTAAGTCACGGTCAGCGGAGCGGCCTTCCGCTTGATTCCGATGTGCCAGCCGCATTCCTCCGCCACGGTGCGATCGAAGACGTTGTACCCGCCCCACACCGCAAGAGTGAATTTCTTGTCCTTCGATTCGAAGCGCTGGCCGTCGCCGTTGGCGGATTCGCCTTGCGGAAGCAGCATCCCCTTCGGGTACTCGACGGCGAAATCGAATCTGGCATTGGTGTAACCCTCCATGCCGGAATCGGCGCTGACCGCGGGCTTGGCGGTCTGGGCGCAAGCGAAGGGAGTGGCGGCGAGAATCAGAAGCGCGAGTGGATGTTTGCGGATCATGGCGTGCTCTGCCCGGCAGACCGATGATGCACCTCAGCCGCGGCGGGTGTCAAGTCTTCCCGATCCGTCCGCTCACTGCCCCGCGGCGGGCGCCACCACGTAGACGTATTTGAGAATTCCAGCGCCGGTGTTGGTCACATTGTGTTTCGTACGGGGAGGAATGTAGACGGCGCGCGGAGCGGCGAAGCTGTGTTTGGGCTGCCCCTCGATCAGGGCATCGCCCGCCCCTTGCAGGATAATCAAGCACTCCTCGTTCTGTCCCGTCGTGTGCCATCCGACCGATTGACCCGGCTTAAGCCGCACAAAGCCGCTGCGCATCCCCGCGGTCTGAGGGGCTCCCGTTAGCAAGGGACAATCGCCGCCAGGGCAGTCGAGTGCCAGGGTCAGCGGTTGACGCGCCGGCGCCTGGGAGGCCAGAGGCGTCAGGGCGCAGAGGAAGGCGGCGGCGATTCTCATGAGATGTTTCGTTTGCGGGAACAATGGATGATCTCCTTCGGACGGTGCTCTTATCGGCGGACCGGGCACCGGTCAGAACTTCAGCGTAAACCCGCCGGCGGCGTTGATGCCGGGCATTGGATAGCCCGGAATTAGTTGGTAGGTGCGATTGAAGAGATTGTCGACCAGCAGAAAGAAGGTGGTGCGCTCGCCCAACCGATAGCTGAGCCGCAGCGTGGCGTCCGTGTACTCGCCGAGATAGGTTGTGTGCGTCGTGTCCGTGAAGCGGCGGCCAGCCGAGGATCCGCTGAGGTCGGCTGTCAGGCGCCCCACGGGGATTTCGACCGAGTAGTTGAACCTGTTGGCCGGCACATAAGGCGCGAGATTCGTCGAGGCGATGTAGTTGTACCCGCCGCGCACGCGAATGCGCCGCCCCGGCATCCATTCGGAGCTGAATTCCACTCCGCGGTTGATCGCGCTTCCCGCGTTTAGCGTGGTCATGTTCGGCCAATTGCCCAGCGAGACGACCAGGTTTTGCAGGCTGGAATAGTAAACCGTGGTCCACGCATGGAAGGTGCGCGACGGCCGGGCATGGAACGTGACCTGATAGTTCCAGATCGTCTCCGGCAAGAGGTTGGGATTGGGGGCGGGGAACAGGTAGAGCTCGCGGAGCGTCGGATTGCGGAACCCACGCGATGCGTTGAACGCGATCGAATACTTATCCGACAGAGCGTAAGAGCCGCCGGCCGCCGGGGCGGATAGGCCGCCGAATTGCGAATTTGCCTGATAGCGGTATCCGGCGTTTAGGCGCAGACCGTGGATCGGCGTCCATTGCAGAAACGTGAAACCAGCCTCTTCGTCGGTGTGGTGAGTGCCGTAGCTGGGCCCGCTTGGTTCCTGATCCGCCGTGCCGCCGTTGTGCATGCCGTCGCCGCCGATTTCGAGGAGCAGCGTGGGCTTCAATGCAAAGGTCTGATCGATGCGAACTCCCGTGGCGTCGTCAATCGAGCGGAAACCGTCGGAGATGAAGTTCCGGCCGTAGCTGCCGTAGACGCGCAGGTAGCCGTATGTGCCCGCGTACGCGTCGTCCAGATTCGCCGAGAAGCCGCCGCGGCCGACCGCCGCGTAGTTGGCTTCCGAAGGGTCGCCTACCGGGCCCGGATCTTCGACCAGAAAATGCCCGTACCGCCCATCCACGCTGGCTTTCCAGTGGTCGGAAAAATTGTCGCCGAACGAGACCGAACCGTCGCCTTCACGGAAGTGGGAGTAGTCGCGGTCGCCATCGGTGTGCGAGACGCCGCCGGTGACCTCGTAGAAGAAGCGGCCCAGCGTTCCGCCGTTGGACAGGCGGTACTGCCCGGTAACAAACGAGCCGAGGCTCGCGCTAAGACGGGTCTCGTTTTCGCGCGGCGGCTGGATGGGATCGATCTCCACGACGCCGCCCATGGCGTTGCTGCCGTAGAGGACCGAAGCCGGTCCCTCCGTGACACTGACGCGGCTAACATCGGTCAGGCTGAAAAAGTCCGGAAGCGGATGGCCCATTTCTCCCTGAAAATCGGGGCGCCCGTCGATCACGACGAGAACGGCGGCGTTGGGACTCTCGCCAACACCGCGAATGCTGATCTCGCCGGAGCCGTTGGCGGAGATGCCGTAGCCCAACACGCCACGCCGCGTCACGAAGGCTCCGGGCACCAACCTTTCCACGGCATCGAACACAGTGCGCGCGCCCGTAGCATCGATGGCCAGCGTGTCTCCGGTGACCACCGGGACCGCGGGGTTGTCGCTCACGACGACATCTACCGAGTCCCGCACCATGGCCGGGCTGAGCGTAACGGTCTGGGGATGTCCTTCGCTCCAGTTGGACAATGTGGTGCGGAGCGGCGCGAAGCCCGGCGCCGAGATCGCCAGTTCCGCGGGAGGACGGCACCCGATCGCGGCCTCGCCGAGCGAACTCGCGGTGAGGCTGGTCTCCGCGCCCCCGCCGCACCGAGTCCGGATCGTCGCTTGTGGGATTGCGCCGCCCTGAGAATCGATCACGCGAACCTGAATCTGATTGACTTGCGCCACAGCGAGACCGCTGAGCATCAGGAAAGGCACCACGTGCCGCCTGAATCCACCTTTGTCGATGTACATACGAATGTGAGAAACGTGATACCGACGCTGATCGTAGCACGTTTCTGGACCCGGTGCTACTGCCGAAAACACCTCGTGCCGAAAACACCTCGGTGTAGTTGTATTGGTCCTTTTCCCCAGGCTTGGCTTGTTCGACCTCTGCGGCGTCCGCGGTGGCCGCTTGCGCCACCAACTTTTTGACCTCCTGCTGCAGTTGCTTCTCTTTCGCCCGAGCGACACCCCCAGCTTCATGCTCCCCGATTCCAGAGCCAGTTCCAGGACCTGCTCAAACGCGGCCTTTGCCGATGGGCACTGCCTGCACCTATTTCTCCGCCGCTTCTACCGCCTGGCGGCCGGCCCGGGGTACTGGTTCGGTGCGCCCGGCGTGGGAATGCTGCCCGAAACGCTCGCTCCGCTTTCGTGCGCTTTGCTCAGCGGCGCGGCAAGTGTGATGCCCGTGCCGGCCACCTGCGCGCCCACCGCATGGTCGAACTTCAACGGCGCGCTGACGGTAACCGAGGCCGCAGGGGGCCGTCCGCCTCTGCCGCCGCCACCGAATCCGCCTCTGCCGCCGGTGGCGGAGACGACAACCGCGGTCTCGCCGTTCGCGCCGCTGTCAATCGTGATCGCCTGACCGGCGGCGAAGCCCGAGGGGCCAGCGACAGGAAGGACGGTCGCGCCCGCGGTGGTGGCCGTACCCACCGTGGTGGCGCCCGCCGTGCCGACCGTCGCGATAGTGGCGGTCTGTTGGCTCGCGCCCGAATCGATATAGATCGTTTGGCCGGGCGCAAAATCCGCCACGCTGGCGACCTTGATGTTGGTCGCGCCGGCGGCAGATGCGGCCGACAGGGTGGTGGCGTTCTGCGTGAAGAAATCGGTGCAGAGGTTGTCGGTGTCGGCGCCGTCCGGGAAACGGCCCACGCTCTTGTTGGGTCCGCCGGAGGCCGAGGCGCCCGGCCTGACGCCACCGCTGGCCACCACCGCGATGCAGCCGCCCTTCCCCTGGTCACCCTCAAGGGTGGCAAGCTCGGGGCTGGCGATGGTCCCGTTGCCGCTCGAGTTACTCTGCTGAGATCCGTAGACTATGGCGTCGACGACCGCCCCGCCGTCCATCAGCGCGATCGAGCCGGCCCTGGCGGAGAGGACGCCGCCGAACCACTGATTGGGCACCGGCGGTCCCTGGTACCCCACCGCCGTAGCCAGCGGGTTGAGCACGGACGCGCCGTACGCGTGCGCCTTGGCCAGGGGGCTCGCGAGCGTGATGCCACTGCCGAGCGCCTGCACCGCGTCGCCGCTCACGTGCGGGAATTTCGTGGCCGGCGAGAAGCCGATCCCCGTTCCCACGTCGGAGACGTCAACGTCCGGCGCGTGGTCTAACTTGAGCGGGGCAGCCAGGGCTACCCCCGTGCCGCTCGCGCCGGCGGTTCCAACGCTCGCGACCGTCACGAGTTCCTTCCGCTGGCCCGTGCCCACCGTCAAGGTGTCGCCGGCCGTCACATTCGAGACCGCCGCCGGCTTGATGACGGTCGCGCCCGCGTTCGCCGCGGCCGCCAGGCTGGTTTGCGTGGCCGCCTTGCCGACCGCGGTAACCGTGGCCTGTTCGTAGTTCCCGCCGATGTCGATGCCGATCTTCTGGCCGGCCGCGAAGCCGGTCGCATTCGTCACCGGCAGGTTAGTCGAGCCGGCGGGGAACTTGATCCATCCCCCCGTGGATACGGGCTCGAACATCGTCGTCATGGCGCTGGCCGGCGTCCCGACGTTTGCGATCACGCGGTTCTCGCCTTCGATCTCGACCTTTTGGCCGGCCTCGAAGCCTGCCGTGCTCCTGACGTTGACGGTGGCCGCACCCGGGCTTGCCGGGGCCGCCAGACCGGAGTTGGAGAGGCCCAGCAGGTAGAAGCCATGAGCCGCGAGCTTCGTCCCGGCCGGGATCGTAGCCAGTTTGAGGGGAGCCCACTGGCTCTGGGTGTCGATCAGGGTCCAGTTGGAAAGGTCGACGGCGCCGGCGGAGGCGTTGTACAGTTCGATGAACTGGTCGGTGGAGTTGGCGCCGGCGCTGAAGCGGACCTCGTTAATCTTGACAGGGAGGACGTTCCGCACCCTCTGGGCAGTTGTCTCGGATTGCGCTCCGCGGGCCTCCGGGCGCGTCCACTCAGCCTTGCCTGCGAGAAAGCCGGCGCCGGTAGCCGCCGGCGAAGTGACCTTGAAGGTCGCGCTCACGCTCGCGCCCGGCGCGACCGCGGCGCTGAACGCGGCCGGGCCCGAGGCCACGGCGGTCCACCCCGCGGGCGGGGAAACGCTCAGTTTGACGCCCGTCGCTGGCGCGCCGGAAGTATTGGTGAAGGTCGCAGTCACGTCCTGCGTGGATTTCGGCGTGAACGTCGTGACCCGCGAGAGTCTCACGCTCTCGACGTCGTACCTGGCTGCGACGATGTTCGACTGCACCGCATCCGTGGTGGCTTCGGCCGGGTATCCGGCCGTCACTACGCCCTCATAGAAGGTGCCGGAGGAACCGTTGCCGTTGTCGCCGCCGGTTCCCAGGAGGATGGCCCCGCGCTTGTGCATCGGATAATAATCGCCGCTGGCGTTTGAGTTGGGGCGGACTCCACTGTAAAAAGTCGTCAGGCCGCCCTTCTGTGCGTTGCCGCCGCGGAGATCCCACTTGTTGCCGTTGCCGCCATCGACCACGGCGGTTACGAACCGCCAGGAATCGATGGTCGGATCGCCCGCGTTCTGCCGCAGGTTGTATCCGGAGTAAAGGCCGGCCTCGAAATCGGCCATGATCCACGGGCCCGGGCCGTTGCCGCTGCCCCATGTGGTAGAGGTGCCGAAGTAGGCGGTTTCCATGGTGCCGGGGGGTTCGGCGCGGCCGTTTGTCTCGGCGTTGCCGTAGTCGAAGCAGCAGCCGCTGTCGTAGTGCGTGCCGTCAATGACGTAATAGATACCCTCGGGTTCGTCGTTGATCGCCAGGTCCCTGGCATCGTTGTTGCGGAACCCCATGCCCGGCATAATGAAGACGCCGTATACTTTGTGGCCGCCGATCATAATTGGCGCCATGTCCGCGATCGGTTGGGTGTCGAAGGAGCCCTTGGCCGGACCCGGGAAGTTGGGTCCGGGTGGCGCCTGAGGAAGGTGGTTGCCCTTACCGGACTGGTCGTAGATGAGGTTGATCACGCAGATCGTGTTGGCGCAGAACGCATCCTGCGCGGCGGCATTGGCGTATCCGCCCGCATCCGGGCGCGGCAAATCGACGGGCTTTACGACGCCGATGTCCAGGGTCTTGCCATCCGACTGGCGCTTGACCTGATAGAGCGGCCCGTCATAGGACGCGTACAGCGCGCGCGTGGTGCTGTGTGCGGTGACGCAGGGCGTGCCCGCCGCGCCATAAATGTCGCAGGGCCCCCGCGGCCGGGCCGGCGCCGCAGCCGCGGGCGTGGCCATTGTCAATGCGGCGCCAATCGTCATAAGCGCCGGCGCGAGCATTAGCGCCAGATTGATACTCGTTCGCATGTTCATCGTATTTTAGCTTACCGGCTAATCCACCATTCGGATGGATCTTGAATACACCAGCGCAATCGCACGGCGGCTTCTCCGGCAGGCTTACGCTGACGCCGTCCGTGCCGCGAGACCATGGCCTGCGGCGTTCGATACCCGTGATTCTCCATGTGCGGGCTACGCGGTCCGCGCGCGCGCCGAGCGGCCGATGCCGGCGTAATCGAAACCGGCGCGGATGGCGGCTTCGGGCTGCAGGGCGTTGCGGCCATCCACCAGGATGTGCCCGGCGGTCAGGGGCGCCAGGGCCACCAGGTCGAGGTTGCGGAATTCGTCCCACTCGGTCAACAGCACCAGGGCGTCGCAGCCGGCGGCCAGTTCCTGCACGTTGTCGCAGTAGCGGATTTTCAGGTTGGGCCACTCGCGGCGGCAGGCGGGCATGGCGATGGGGTCGTAGGCCTTCACGCGCGCGCCCATCTGCAGCAGGCGCTCGGCGACGGTCAGGCTGGGGGCGTCGCGCAGGTCGTCGGTATCGGGCTTGAAGGCCAGGCCCAGCAGCCCGATGGTGCGGCCTTTCAGGATGAAGAGCTTCTCCTGGAGTTTCTGAATCACCAGGCCGCGCTGCGCCGCGTTGACGTCCAGCGAGGCTTGCAGCAGGCGGCCTTCGTAGCCATATTCGCGCGCGGTGTGTAGCAGGGCGTGCACGTCCTTGCCGAAACAACTGCCGCCCCAGCCGACGCCGGGGGAGAGGAACTTGGCGCCGATGCGCGAGTCCAGGCCGATGCCGGTCATCACCTCGGTGGCCTCCGCGCCCACCCGCTCGCAGATATTGGCCATTTCGTTGGCGAAACCGATCTTCATGGCGAGGAAGGCGTTGGCGGCGTATTTGATCATCTCGGCGCTGGTGAGCGAAGTAGCCACCAGGGTTGCCTCGGTGACGCCGGCCGGCCGCGGCACGCCGGGAGGCGGATCGAAACTCTGCGACACCAGCGGCTGGTAGAGGCGGCGCATGAGTTCGAGGGTTTCGCTATCGCCCGTGCCGAGGACGATGCGGTCGGGGTAGAGCGAATCCGCCACGGCGCTGCCCTCGCGCAGGAACTCTGGGTTGCTGGCGACGCCGAAGCGTATGCCGCCGCTGTCCCCCCGCCGGGCCTCGTCGATACCTTCCCGAACCAAGGTTTCCACCAGGTTTCCGCTGCCTACGGGCACCGTGGATTTGTTGACCACCACGCGGAACCGGGAGCTATCCATGGCGCCGCCGATGCTGCGGGCGGCGGTTTCGAGGTAGGCCAGGTTGGCCTCGCCGGAGGGAAGCGGGGGAGTGCCGACGGCGATGAAGATGACGTCGCTCGCCGACGCCGCATCGGCCAGATCGGTGGTAAAGGCGATGCCACCGCGTTCGGCGGCGAGATGCAACATCTCCAGCAGGAAAGGTTCGTAGATGGGCGAGCCGCCGCGCTGCAGGGTCGAGACTTTGCTGGCGTCCGTGTCCACGCACGTGACGTAATGTCCAAGGTAGGACAGGCAGGCCCCAGTGACCGTGCCCACGTATCCGGTTCCAATTACGGTGACTCGCATAGGATGAGGGTTGGGCCGTACCCGGCCGCGAAGGCTGAGTATAGCAAGCAGCGGGAGCGTTCTCCGCCGTGCTATAATTCCCCTGTCTACCCGTTCCGAAGACACAATGGATTTCTATGCCTAAGCTTAAGACCCATAAAGGTGCGTCTAAGCGGTTCAAGAAAACCGGCACTGGCAAAGTGGTTCGTTCACACGCCTTTGGCCGGCACATCCTGACCTCGAAGCCGCACAAACGTAAGAAGAAGCTTCACCAGAGCGTGGTCGCCGATGCGTCCAATCAGCCGGCGTTGAAGCGCATGCTCCCCTACTAAACGGGGGGAGCGAATTGTGCGGACGGTGCGCGTGGCACGTGCCCGTTCCGCCAGTCGATATTGAAAGAATTCAAGGAGACGAAACGTGCCCAGAGTAAAACGTGGTACTCACCGCCGGGCGTCGCGAAAAAAGACGCTCGATCTGGCATCCGGTTATTTCTTAACCAAGAGCAAACTCTACCGCGCAGCGCAGGAAGCGGTGGAGCGCGGCCTCAAGTTTGCGTACGTCGGCCGCAAGAATAAGAAGCGCGATTACCGCGCGCTGTGGATCGTGCGCATCAACGCGTCGTGCCGGGCCGCCGGCATTTCGTACAGCAAGTTCATGCATGGGCTGAAGGCCGCCGGGGTGGATCTGAACCGCCAGGTTCTGGCGGAAGTGGCCCTGAAGGACGACGCGGCGTTCCAGCAGTTGGTGGCCAAGGCCAAGGCGGCGCTGGAGGGGGCGTGATCCCCGCAGGGCCGGAACCCGATTCCCTGGGCAGCCTGGAAGAGCGCATCCAGTTGGCCGTAGAACTAGTGGCGCGGCTGCGCGAGGAAAAAGAAGCCGCGCTCGCCGAGGCTGCCGCGGCCAGGGCCGAAAAGGATCGCCTGGCCGAAGAGGTTGGCGCGCTACAAGCGGAACGCAAGCGGGTGCGCGCCCGCATCGAGAAGCTGTTGGGACAGATCGACCAGTTGGGCGCCAGCTAATCGTTCCAGTGTGGAGGCGCGGGTGAATCCTGCCGACAAACAACCCGTTCGCGTGACCATCCTGAGCCGGCCGTACGTGTTGCGCACGGCGGGGGATCCGGAAGAGGTGGAACGGGTGGCCGCCAGCGTGGACGAACTGATGCTCAACATCGCTTCCCGCGCTCCCAACGCCGATTCCACGCACATCGCCGTGCTGGCCTGTTTGCACCTGGCGGACAAACTGCGGCAACTCGAGACCGAACTCAGCCAGTTCAAGGCGCGGGTGGACCGCAAGAGCGAGGAGTTTGCCGGAATGCTGGAGCAGTTGATCGCTTCGGCGCGGGAGGGTTGATGCCGGCTCGGCTAGCGACGGCGCTGGGGTTGGCGATGGGCGCGGTGCTCGTTGTGTCCGCGTTCCAGGCTTCCTACCCGGCGGAGATTGCCCAGTGGCGGCACGACCGGGAAACCCGGCTCACGGCGGAGGATGGCTGGCTGACGCTCACCGGGCTGTTCTGGCTGCACGCCGGCGCCAACTCATTCGGGAAGGCCGCGGATGGCGACCTTGTGCTTGCCGATGGGCCGGAGCACGCGGGAGTATTCAACTTCGATGGCCGGCGCGTCACCGTTACCATGAACGGGGCCACGCGCGAGGTGGGTGCGGATTCCGAAAGCGATCGCGTCCAGGTGGGCCGGCTCAGCCTGTTGGTGATTAAGCGCGGCGACAGGTTCGGCATCCGGCTCAAGGACCCGGAGAGCCAGTACCGGCGAGGGTTCCATAGCATCGAGAATTTTCCGGCGAATCCGGCCTGGCGGGTGACGGCGCGCTGGGTGGCGGCTCCGAAAAAGATCCCCATTCTGAACGTGCTGGGCCAGACCGAGCAGTCGGAGTGCCCGGGCTACGCGGAATTCGATTTGGGTGGTAAGCACCTGCGCCTGTACCCGATCCTGGAGAATCCGGGCGACCGGGAACTATTCTACATTTTCCGCGACGAAACGGCCGGCAAGGAGACCTACGGCGCCGGGCGGTTCCTGTACAGCGACATGCCCCGCGACGGCCGGGTGGTGCTGGATTTCAATAAAGCCTATAACCCACCGTGTTCGTTCACGCCCTACGCCACCTGTCCGCTGCCGCCTCCGGAGAACCGGCTGGCGGTGCGAATCGAGGCGGGCGAGAAGAAGTACGGGCACTGAGCGGAAGCGGCGAACCAGCGTGCAACCGCTTTCCCGGAAGCCCCGATAGAAGCAGTGGCTCTCGCAAAGGCGCCGAGCCGTAAAGAACCCACCGTGAGGATAAGACGGAACCGCCGTGATTCCGCCGCCAGGCTTCGCCCCAACTTTCTTTGCGAAAACCGCCCGCGGTTTCCGCATTTCAACTCGGGATGCTGACAGCGAGACCGGTTCGCTGGAGTCGGCAATAAGGAACTTCAAGAACGCGATGGAGGAGGGGAGAATATGAGTACACAAAACGATTGGGCGTCCTGCACTAAGTGCCAGGGATTCTTCTATGGTCCGTTTCAGGGTAAGTGCCCCGCCGGTGGCGAACACGACCGGACAAACAGCTTCCACTATGTGGTGGACTATAACATTCCCGCAAACGGCAATATTCAGACCGGATGGGCATCGTGTCCAAAATGCCAGGGCATGCACTTTGCCGGCTTTCCAACCAAGGGAGTCTGTCCCGCGGGCGGGCAACATGCGGAGACCGGCAGCTTTGCCTACGCCTTGCGGCATGACCTTGCGCCGGCGCCGGACTTGCAAGCGGCTTGGAATGCCTGCCACAAATGCCTGGGCTTGTTCTACGGCCCATTCAAGGGCAAATGTCCAGCGGGCGGCACGCATGACCCGCAGGGCAGTTTCAGCTACTGCCTGACCTACACCGCTGTGACGGACTTGCCGGCAATCGATGCGGCGTACCGGCAGCGCAACGGGGCCTATGGACGCCTGGGGCCGTTGGTTGGCGTTCTCGGCCACAATCCGGACGGATCGTTCACTCAGAACACGGCCCTCGGGAAGCTACACGTGCAGGACGCAACCGGAAACACTCCGGTGGCGGCCGATACCTTCTATGAGGCGAGCGTCGGTCTTCAGGCGGTGAGGTGCTTTGGCACTTTGGCGAACTGGCCCGACGATACCGACGCGCTCTACGCGGTCGTCTCCGTCGTTCCCTACGGCGTCAGCACGGCTGTCGATGGCACTCTTGGCGCCCCCGTCACGACGCGGACCCAGATCGCCGACATCAAGAAGGGCGAGATCAAGCTCCAGAACGTGCCGATTGGGAAAGTCGTGCCGGGAGGCAATGGCGTCTACATCTACATTTCGCTCTGGCAGCACAAGAGCGGCGATCCCGATAAGATCAGGGATACGATTCATGCGGCGCTTAACGATCTGGCCAACGAAGTTTCCGATGTCGCTCAGGGCCTCGCTGGAGCCGACACTGGCGGAACGGCCGGCGACATCTCCAACCAGAAGATCGCGGGGGTCTCGATCGACGATCTGACCCTTGGGCTTGCCAATGCGATCACCAACCAGTTCTTCGCCGACCGGTTGATCGCGTCGCAAACTTACAATGTTTACCTGGACCAGGTGAAAAACCTGGCCGATCAGACCTTCGTTACGCGGTCGGAGTACACGGACCCCGACCTCACTCCGGACATCAGGGTTAATTGGCCCCCGTCGCCCGCCCAGAACCCGCTCCTGTCCGGTGGAGGCGCTTCTTACAAGGCCTACTTCATGGTGTTGACATCGGTGGTCACAACGCCAATCGCCTGACGCTAACGGATGACACCAATGACCAAGACATATCCGCTTGCGGCCGTCCTAAGCCGGGGAATCGCTCAGGCCGCATTCGCCGGCATCGCCGCGGTGCTGGACAATTCCAGCCTCGGCGGCAATGCCGGGGACATGCCGGTCTTCGACGTGACGCCCACCAATACGTCCACCACAGACCAGGCCGGGTTGAACGGAATCGGCTCCACGGCCAGTTCTAACTTCCTGAACATCGATGCCAGCCCCTTCGATATCGACGCGCCGTTGTACTTGGATCCTCCGGCATCAAGCGGCCCGTTCGAACTCTTCGATGTCACCTGAATTATGCACAGCTCCGGTGTTCCGAGCGCCGGTTTCGCTCGGCTGATGCCGCCCGTAGTTGAGTGAGTCAGTTCGGTTTTTGCTGTTGCATCGCCCTCCTGAGAGTCCGTTCTCGCCAAACCCCGCGCCGAAGTCTCTTACTTCGTTGCGCTTGTCGGCCGCGCATAATTTTCTATGCACACCAGCCGAAGGGCCTGCGGGGGCGTGCAATCAGCGCAATGCCGGCAGCATGACCGGCGCGTAGCCTGCTCCGCGCGGCGCGATCTTTCGCAGGCGGTCCATCAGTCGCTCGAACACGCCCTTCTCCTCGTAGTGATCGCTGTAGCTCACCCCGGTGCGCCCGGCGTGGCGCCAGATCTTGGCGGCCACGAACAGGAAGCGCAGTCGCGCGGTCGCCAGCGTCGTGTGTTGTAGCGCCGTGGCGTCGGCCTGCGGTTCGCGGTTGAACAGCATCAGCCAGCAGTTCAGGTTGTAGGCCAGCATCGCCAACTGGAAATGATTCCCGTTCACATCGAAGCGGCCTGAGGGGTGCGCCGCCAGTCCGGCATCGTTGTTCGCCTCCTTGATCAGGTTTTCCGCGCCGCCGCGCTGGTTGTAAAACCAGACCACGAAGTAGATGGGATCGCCGAAGTCGGTCACGAAGACCCGGTACTTGTACTGGCTGGTCTCGAACAACTGGTACTGCTCGGTCTTCTCCGCCTCGACCTCCTCACGCGTTTTTTCATAGCGCAGAGCCACGAACCGGTATTTCTTCTTCCACCCGTCCGGCTGATAGCTGAATTCACACTCCCACCTGGCATCCGTCTTCTTCGACGGCTTCCACTCGGCTTGGCGTAGCAACTCGACCAGTCGCGACGTCTTGCGTGCTGAGATCACGAACCGGGCAGTGCATTCTTCGTAAGCCTCGACTGCTTGCCGGCAGTAGAACCCGGAATCGGCCCGGCCGTAAATCTGCTTCACGCACGGCGGCAGCGCCGCGCACACATCCCGAATGTGATCGCCTATCTGTTTGCCGGTGGGCCGATCGCCGTTGCGCAATTCCCCCCAGATATACTCCCGCGTCTCGTGGATGAACGTCAGCATCGGTTGGTAGCTCTTCTTGCCTTTGTTCTTGGGGTTGTAGCTCTTGCGTCCGCCCATCTGTTGGCCATACAGCGTGTGCACGGTCGTGTCGGTGTCGATGGTGACGACCGCCAGTTTCACATTGGCCGCCGCCCAGACTCGTTCGCGCATGATTCGCATAATGGTCAGAATCTGCCGGGAGACATTGAGGTGCAGCGCGTTCACGAATCTCCAGAAGGTGGATTGCACCGGCAGCTTGGTGACTTTGAGAATGCCCGTCAGAATCGGGTCGCGAGCGATGAAGCGCAACTGGTTCAGGCGCGGGAAACCGATGTAGAGCCCCAACACGATTCCCAACACGAACCGGTACAGGTCCAGGGCACGGGGAATGCGCTTCGAGGTCACCGTCTGTTCCACCAGGGTCTGGAAGTCGAGTTTTTCCAGCATGGTGATCACCGGCAGCAGTCCGCCGTAGGGAGTCAGATTCTTCCCATTGAAGTCGTAGGGCGTGGAAGCATTGATTTTATTGGGTTCCGATGAGACCCTGGCCGGGCCTTGTTTTACGGGGGTTTTATCGCTATCCTTTTTTCTGTCGGTAACCATTTGGGTGACCTCCTTGGGGTCGGTTTTGCGAAGCGCCAATTTCGCAAACTTCTGTTTTACCCCGATCTTTACGGGGTCCCCAAATGGTACACTACGCTTCCGCCCTCATACCGCATGCCGCAGGGGCGCATAGCTCAGGTGTCACTATCCTCCCGGGCACGCCGGATGGAGGGTACATCGGCAGCTTCGGTCGATATGGGGTGGTCCGGACTGGGGCGCGGGGATCGCCGCAAGGCGAAAGGCCATGGTAAAGTGACTCGTAACTCACATGGACAGATCACTATGCGAAGAACTTTCCTGCTTCCATCCCTGCTGATTGCGTTACTCGCGCACGCGGCTGAGATCAAGACCGTCCACTTCCAAAGCGAGGACCGCCGTACCCGCTTAGTCGCATATCTATTCGAGCCGCAAGGCGCCGGCCCGCATGCCGCTGTGGTGCTGCTGCACGGACGGGCCGGCCCTTACTCGTCGCTTGCCAAGGGCGTGTATGACGCAGCCACCCTCTCCAAGCGTCATAAGGAGTGGGGCGATTTTTGGGCGGAACGGGGCTACTACGCGCTCCTTGTAGATAGCTTCGGTCCGCGCGGATACGCCGCCGGATTCCCGGCCGGCAGCTATGGCGACCGGCCACCGGAGGTCAGCGAGCAGACCGTTCGCCCGTTCGACGCCTACGCGGCGCTACGCTACTTGCGCGCTCAACCCAATGCGATCGCGGATCGAATCGGCGTACAGGGATGGTCGAACGGCGCGATGACGGTGCTCTCCACCATGAGCGATCGGGCGCCGGGCAAACCGGAGAACGGATTCCGCGCGGCTCTGGCCGAGTATCCCGGATGTGGCATGGACGCGGTGAAAGGCGAGTACCGTTCCTATGCGCCCATCCTCGTGCTGCTGGCGGCCGAGGACGAAGAGGTGAACCCAAAGATCTGCGAACAGTTCGCGAAACGCGCGAAGGGTGCCGGCAGCCCGCTCGAATTTTACATCTACCCCGGAGCGGGGCACAACTACGACGACCCGGGAACCAAGAAACAATCGGTGCCCGCCAACCGCGCGGCGGCCGAGGATACGTTCCGGCGCGCGGAAGCTTACTTTGCCAGCCATCTGAAGCCATAGGAGGAGGTTGGGGCCACTCCGGGCAACCGGCTTCTTCCGGCGATTGATCTGGGCGCCTGACTGCGGAGGGCCGGGTCTTGTCCGCTGGCCCGACGTCCCGCTTGGCGTCAGCGCTGCCCCGGTTCGCCTGCTATGATCGTTTGCAATGGGTGCGAAACTTGGGGACGCCGCAGAACTGAGGAGGCTTTTTGTCAGAGCACTTCGACTTACCGCGGAGCAGCGTGCCGAGTTCCTTAGCGATCCCATAATCGGCAGGGAAACACGGGAAGAGCTGCAAGCGCTGTTGGATGCCGACACTGGCTCCGAAACTTTCCTGAGAGAAACCGTGGCGGGCGATCCACCCGCCACGCCGGCCGCCGGCGAGCGCATCGGCCCTTACGAGATTCGCGAACTGCTCGGCCAGGGTGGCATGGGCGTGGTGTTCCGGGCGGAGCGCGCCGATGGAGAACTTCGCCAAACCGTCGCCATCAAAGTGGTTCGGCACAGTTGGTTGAACCCGCGGGCGGTTGATCGATTCCGCAACGAGCGCCAATTACTCGCGGGCCTGGTGCATGGGAATATCGCGCGCCTGCTGGATGGCGGCACGACCGCCGGCGGCGTGGTTTGGCTGGCGATGGAGCACGTCGACGGCGTCCCGCTCGACGAATATTGCGACCGGCTCGGGCTCGGCATCCCTGAACGGCTGCGATTGTTTCTCCCGCTTTGCGATGCGGTCGAATACGCCCACCAGAAACTGATTATCCATCGCGATCTGAAACCGTCCAACGTGCTTGTGACGGCCGAAGGAGAGCCCAAGCTGCTCGACTTCGGAATTGCCAGAGCGCTGGATGACTCTCCGGGAGGCGAGACGCGGACTCTCGCACTGACTCCCGATTATGCCAGCCCGGAGCAAGCGCGCGGAGACGCAGCCACAACCGTCACCGACGTCTACGGCCTCGGCGGCGTCCTCTACTTCCTTTTGACAGGCCGGCCTACTCACACGGTGGCCGGCCTTTCCCCGTCGCAGTTACAACGCGCCATCTGCGAGACCGCACCGATTCCCCCGCGCCAACTGCGGCCGGAGTTGAAGGGCGACCTGGAGAACATTCTCCTCAAAGCGCTCCATACGGAACCTGCAAGGCGGTATCGTTCGGTGGGCGAACTCCGGGAGGATCTGGACCGCTTCCTGAAACGGCGTCCGGTTCTTGCCACCCGCGATGGATGGGCCTACCACGCCAAGAGGTTTCTGCAGCGGCACGCTCTTGCCTCAGCCGCATCCGCACTCGCGGTGCTCGCCGTGGGGGCTGGCACGGTAACCGCGTTGTATCAGGCGCACCGTGCACGGCAGCGTTTCACGCAGGTGCGCACGCTCGCGAACCATTTCGTATTCGATTTCGAGGCGGCCATCCGTTATACGCCGGGCACCATCGCGGCTCGCCGCATGGTTGCCTCCGCCGCGCGCCAGTACCTCTACGATCTTTCCGCCGACGCCGGCAACGATGCGGCGTTGAATCGCGAACTGGCGGAGTCGTATTTCCGCTTGGCCATCGTCGAAATCTCCGCCGGGGAACATGAGCCCGGGCTCAGCGATTTGAAACGCAGCGTCGCCATGCTGAAGCGCCTGCGGGACGATTGTTGCGGTTCGCCGCAGCAGCGGGCTCAGTACATCATGGAGGTGAGTAATCTGGCCGGTTACCAATCCGACGCCAGGTATGTGGATGAGGCAAACCGCGCCGCCGCGGAGGCTGTCCGCGCCGGCCGCGCCTGGGTGGCGCGGGCGTCCGGCGAGGCAAGGGCCCACGTGGGACTGGCGACTGCCCTGTCCGTAGATGGAAGCCTGCTCCTCACCGAAGGAAAACTGGCCGAAGCGCGCACGGTGCTGGAGGAGTCCGTCCAGCATGCCAGGGAAGGATACCAGGGGAACGGCCAGGATGATTCGACCGGTCTCGTCCAGGCGAATGCCGGCTACACGCTTGCAAGGGTATTGTACTCGTTGGGACAAACACCGGCCGCGCTGGCCGCGGCTCGGGAATCGCAGCGCGTTCTGACCGGAATGTTGCAGCGCCACCCGGACAACACTCAGTGGATCGATCTGGAAACCAAAGTGCTCGACTACACGGGCGATTTTCTGGAAAAGATCGCGGCGCGGGATGCTTCGCTGTGGCCCCAGGCCTCCGGCGCTTACCAGGAGGCTCATACCATCGCCAGCGCCGCAGCGCTGCGCAGTCCCGGAGACAAGACCATTTTGGACAGCGCCAGTTTCGCGGCCATGAAACTGGCCGTTTTCCTGGACCACCGCCATCGGACGGAAGAGGCGATTCCAATTCTGCGCGAGTCCATCGCAGCCTCCGACGAATTGCTGCGTGGTGACCCTTCCAACCGGCGCAACCTCTATATCCAGGTTAGTAACCAGCACCTGATGGGCATTTTCCTCCTGAATCTGTCCCGCTGGAAGGATGCGTCCTCGGCCCTGGCGAAGTCTGAAGAATTGATGGCCGCGGCGCTGAGCAAATCCCCCGGCGACCTGCAATTGCTCCGCACCCAGATTCTCATTCTGATCGACCAAACCACTACGGAGCGGAATCTGGGCAAACTTGACGCGGCGCGAGCCCGCTGCCGGCAGGCGCTCGATTTGACCGCAACGCTGATCGCCAGGCAAACAGATTCGAAACGCCCGATTGGCTCGGCGTTGCCCGATCTCCGGCGGGAAGCGCGCCTGCTTGGCGTACCGGATTTCACTCTCACCGTGGCGGGGATCGAATGAGCTCCGCCCCCGGCGCACCTCAGCCCGATACCCCGTCCATCACGGCGATGCTTGCCCGTGTTCGCCAGGGCCAGCCGGAGGCGATCGAGGAGCTCCTGCCTGTGGTTTACGGCGAACTGCGGCGCCGCGCGCAAATCGCGTTCCGGAGTGAATTGCCCGGACATACTCTGCAGCCCACCGCCGTGGTTCACGAGGCCTTCCTGCGCCTGTTTGACGGCCCGCAACCGGCCTTTGCGGACCGCGCGCATTTCCTTGCAATCGCGGCCCGTGTCATGCGCCAGGTGCTGGTGGACCACGCCCGCACCCGCCGCGCCCAAAAGCGAGGCCCCCAGTTCAAAGTCGAGTTCAACGAAGAGGTCGCCGCCGCACCTGCGCAGCCCGAACTGCTGGAACTGAATGAAGCGCTCGATAAACTCGGCCGTGAAGATCCGCGTCTGGTAGCTTTGATCGAGATGCGGTTCTTCGCGGGAATGACGGCGGAAGAGACGGCCGAAGCCCGAGCGGAATCGGTCCACATCGTCCGGCACGATCTGCGTTATGCCCAGGCGCGTTTGCGGCGCATCGTCAGCCGCTCAAAACGGCCCGCCTGATCGTTTTCCCGCCCATCGCCATTTTCTTTGCGAATTTCTGCCAGCGTTTCCGCATTACCGTCCGAGTGACGGTTTTCACTTCGCCCGGCCCGTCCAGCCGCCAGTTCTTCGGATGGCACTTACCACAGCGTCCGGGCGCGCTGGTGCCGATCAGAGAAATGAGGAGGATGCTGTGAAACACAAATCGTTCATGATGGCCGCCGCGGCAGCCGGGCTGGTGCTCTCGCTCGCGTCTCCGGCCGGCGCCGGTTCGCTGGCTGTGACCGGGTGGTCCACAAGAGTTCCGGAGGGGTCCGGAGTCGATGCTACCATCGGGTGGGAGTTCTCGCTGGACGCTTCCGTGACGGTGACCGCGCTGGGAGTCTACCAGAACGCTGCCGACGGCCTGCACTCCGGACACGTGGTTGGAATCTTCCGTGACAGCGATCAGGCGCTGATGGGCTACGAGTCGATCCCGGCGGGCACGAGCGGATATTTGGAGGATGGATACCAATTCCAGAACCTGGACACACCATTCGATCTTGCCCCCGGCTCCTATACCGTTGCCGAGACCATCACCAGCATCCTCGATCCGAACTCCGACACGTTCTTTTCGTTGGTCACGGGTTTGACCACCGACCCGGACGTGACCTTCATCACGTCGGCCCGAACCTACTCACCCGGCTTCAACTATCCGACGGCGCTCGGGGGGTTCAATGACGGATACTTCGGCCCCAACTTCATCTTCACGGTGGATCCGGAGCCGCCGCCGGCCGACACTCCGGAGCCAGCCACGGCGGGCCTGCTGGGAGCGTGCCTGGCCGGGTTGGGGGTGGCGGCGCGCCGCCGCAGGACCTGATGCCGGAGGAGGCGCCAGTTTCGCGGCCGCCCGTCCGGCGGCCCCTTCGGTAAACCCCAACCAACGCTGTTCCAAGAGGGATCATGCCCGCCTATCGCTTCAGCGGGGACCAGGACCACATCCTCAGCCAGAAAGCCGGCACCCGGCATAGCGCCAACGACTGGCGGTCCTTGGCCTTGGTCGCGTCAAACACGGTAACGAAGAGGGCGCAGACGTTTCGCAAGACCTGCGGGTCAGCGGCGTGCTCCACTCCGGCGATAAGGTCTCCGGCCCTTTCGCGACCGACCCCATAAACATGGGCGACAGCGGCGTTCTCAAAGTCGCAGGAGCCTCGCTTGCTATTAGTGGCCTCGGCGCTCGCGAGAAGTGACCCACTTGTGCTCAGATAGAGTGACCCACCCGAAGAACACGCCTTGCCGACGGGCAAGAAATCAGGCAGGCGATATCATCCGCGCCGGAGGCGCGCAAGTCTCTGGTTTCCAACGGTTGAGCCGAGCGCCGGGCCGGCCTTGCCCGCCGGCAGAATCGTTGCCCTGCGGCAAGCGCGCGGTTCCCGGCCGGTTTGGTGGATCACTTTTGGCGAGCAACTCTGGGTAACTTCTCGCGAGCGCCGAAGATTAGTGGAGGGTGGTAGGGAGAAGGACTCCGTCTCCGGGCAGGAAGGCATGCCTGACCGCGAGATCCAGATTAGTGAGCGAAGTGCGCATGTCGCCGGAGGCCGCATCGTCGGCGGGGTGTGAGAGCACCTCCTGATAGAGCGCCATGAAGACCCGTACAACTTCCGGGTCGCGCCAGCCGCGGGCGGTCTCGTCCCGGATGATCCCGATGGCCTCGTCGGATGAGCAAGCCGTTCGGTAGGGGCGGGGGTTGGTAAGGGCGTCGTATATGTCCGCCACCTGGAGGATTCGCGCCAGGAGCGGAATCTGGTTAGCCTTCAGGCCATCCGGGTAGCCGGTTCCGTCCCACCGTTCGTGGTGATTGCGGATGATTGGCAGAACCTGCCCCAGCGATTTCACATGGCAGCAGATCTCTTCGCCCCGGGTGGTGTGGCTGCGCATGGTAACCCACTCTTCGTCGGTCAACTTGCCGGGCTTGAGCAGAATGGCGTCCGGGATTCCCACCTTGCCAACATCGTGCAGATAGCCGCCGCGATAGAGCGCGATCAGGTTCTCGTGGTCCAGCCCCATGCGGATTCCCATGGCGACGCCCAGGCTCGCCAGCCGCTTGCAGTGGTTTCCGGTGTGTTCATCGCGTTGCTCCACGGCGAGGCCTAGGGCCAGCAGCGTGGCTTGCATTTCGCCGGCGGTGCAGCCGGCACGCTCCGCATCCCTGAGATCCGCGACTGTTCTTGGGTGGTGCCCATGCGTGTTTGGCATCGAGTCTCCACTGAATTTATCGGCCCGATGGGAGGAAAGTATTAGGGTCTACGTAGAAGAAATTCCGAAGGTTCTGATTTGGGTGGGTGCAGACTGGGGTATTAGTCCACCCTCACCACCGAGAGCGAGCGCCAGGCGGAATTTCCGGCGGCATCATAGGCCTTGATTGTAACGGTGGTATTCCCAATATATAGGGGGACTACTGCCGACCAACTGGTAGTGCCCGTCGCCTTACCCGACTGGCCGGTGGAGGTGCTCCAGGTGACCGAGGCCACTCCCACATTGTCCGACGCCGTTCCGGAGACCGTGATGGTAGCAGAGTAGACCGAAACGATGGTGGAACCCGGAGAAGTGATGGTGAGAGTGGGCGGAGTGTTGTCCGGGCCGGTGGGCGTGGGCGAAGGGGCAGGCGCCGGTGCCGGCGCAGGTGTGGGAGCGGGCGCGGGCGCGGGAGAAGGCGCCGGCGCGGGCGCTGGCGAGGAGCTGGGCGGCTGGGCGGTCGAGGGCTTCCCATACAACGCCTGGATGCCCGCGATGTCGTCGCTGGTCAGGGCGGGTGTCACGTGATAGTAGGCGTACATCACGGAGTTGGGATCGCTCGAATGCGCCAGCCCCAGCGCGTGGCCGGCTTCATGCAGGGCCACCGAGAAAAGGTCGATACCGCCGGTAGCGTCCCACGCCTCCACATTATTGAAGTGGATGTCTCCCGCCAGCGGTTCGGGGTTGGCGGGCGCCGGGTAGAAGGTGTGGGCCAGGGTGGAGGCGCTGGTGAATGGGTAGGAATCGCCGTGCGAGCCGGTGGCGAAGAGGATATCGATGGAGCGCGCGGCGCCGCCCTGCTGTCCCGCCGCAATCGAGACGTTGGCGTATTTGGCCCACTCCTGGAAGGCGCTGTCCACCTGAGTGCGCACCACGCTTTCGGCCACCTTGCCGGTCACGTTGTCGAACCAGTAATGCAGCGCCACGGCACCGGAGGAATCGGCGGACCACTTGGAGCCCACCAGGACGTAATCGGCCACCGGGCCGGCTTCGGAGATGGGGCCTGGGCAGCCAAACACCCCTCGGCGTGACAGCAGTTCCACGGAAGGTGGCATGATGTGCCAGACCTCGTCACGGCCCGCCAGCGCGCGCACCCGCTCCCAGGAGCCCACTAACAGTAAGTGGCCGGGGAGCAAGCCGGCGCGATCCAGAACCTGCAAACCGTCGTCTTCAGCCAGGCGGCGGGCGAGGTCCGGCGCCACATCCGTGTGGAAGACCGCCAGGAACGCGCCCGTGGACTCGTGATCGAATTCGCCGCTGATTTTCGCCGAGGCCGCCGGAGCGTCAGCCGAGAGAATGCCCAGGCCGCCCGCTTCCCAGTCGCTGCCGCTTGAAACCAGCAAGCCAGTGGGTGGGACGAAAGCCAGCACCCGAACCCCCCGGCGCTCCAATTCCGCCCGCAGTTCCGGTCCGGGATAGGACTGGAATTGCAGCACCCTGTGACCGGCCGGAACCCCGGGACGCACCTCGCTGTCAGGCGGCTGCGAGGCCGCTCCCCAGGACGCCAGTGTCAGGGCCGCCGAAACGATTCGGGAAGCCCGGATAATCATGTCTTTGACTCTCTTTTCGGCAGAGGTGAGATTTTTTGCACTCCGTCCGCACCAAATTGAGGATCAAGATGAAAACCACACTGTTCTGGCCGATGGCTTTGCTGGTGGCCGCGCTGGCCTGCCCTGCGCACGCGCAGCCGGTGTACAATATCTCGACTGTTGCGGGCAGTGCGGCCGCCCCGAACGGCGCCCTTGGCGGACTGGCCACGGCGTTTCAACTCGGCGCCATTAATGGAGTTGCATCCGACCGTCTGGGGAATCTGTACCTTTCGGATACGACGAAGAGTCGAATACTTAAGGTGGATACCAGTGGGACCATAACCGCCTTCTTTCCGGCGGCTGGAACCTCGACCACCGCACTCCTGAGCAGCCCGTACGGCCTGGCCTTCGACGCGTCGGGGAATCTATACGTCGCCGATTACGGAAGCAAGCTCGTGCGCTGCATTTCTCCAGGCGGCGCCATCTCCACCGTGGCCGGCGGCGGATCGCAGGCGGATGCGCCCGATGGCTCGCCGGCCACCAGCGTTCCCCTGCAAGGTCCCCGCAACCTGGCGTTCGACGCGCTCGGAAACCTGTACATCTCCGAATTCGATGGTGCCCGCGTGCGCAAAGTGGACACCTCCGGCAACATCTGGACGGTCGCGGGCACAGGTGTCCCAGGCGCCAACGACGAGTCCGGGCCGGCCACCTATGCCCAACTGAATAGTCCGGCCGGCCTGGCCGTGGACGGGAAGGGGAACTTGTATGTGGCCGACTGCGGGGTCGCGAACAATAGTATCCGCAAGATATCGCTGGGCACGGGAATCATGTCCACGCTGCCGGCGCTTTCGATTCAGGGGATAAACGTCCTGCGGCCGCTCGCGCTGGCCGTGGACGGCAACTCCACGCTCTACGCCAGCTCTGGCGCCGGGATCCTATCTTACACGCAGGCCGGGCAGTGGGGTCTTTTTGCCGGGCAGTGGAGCGCCGTGAATCAGCAGTGGGTACCGGGCTACTCCGGCGACGGCGGCATCGCCACATCCGCGGAACTTACCGACGTTCTCGATCTGACCGTGAGCTCCACAGGGATCGTGTATATGGCCGATTTTGTCGCCGGCTCCACACTCGTTCGCTCGGTGAACCGGTCGCTCATCAACACAGTGGCAGGCACTCAGTCCCAGACGCTGCCGGAGGCCGGCGATGGCGGTCCGGCCACCTCAGCCACACTTAGCAGCCCCTCGGCAGTGGCCCTGGATCACTCTGGCAACCTCTTCATAGCCGACACGGGCTTCCAGCGGATACGACAGGTTGCGTCCTCGGGCGTCATCACCACGGCGGGCGGGACAGGTGCGGCGGGCTACAACGGGGACGGGATCCCGGCCGTGAAGGCGATGGTCCACAGCCCAAGCGGCGTAGCCGTGGACTCCGCCGGCAGCCTCGTCGTCCCCGACACGATTAACAACCGCGTCCGCAGGGTTAACGGCGGCGTCATCGGGACCGTGGTCGGGACGGGCATCGGTGGAAGCATCCCGCAGCCAACCCCGCCCCTCCAGACGCCATTGAATTATCCCTCCGGCGTCTGCTACGACTTGGCCGGGAACCAGTACATAGTGGACCAGAACAACAACAGGGTGCTGCAGGTGCCGCCGGGCTCGGGACTGGCTGTCACTATCGCCGGGCAGGCCGACACAACCCCCGGTAGCGGCGCTGCCGGGGATGGAGGTCTGGCGCGTTCGGCGCACCTCTATAATCCCACCGCCTGCGCCACCGATGCGAGCGGGAACCTGTACATCGCCGACACCGGGAACCACCGCATCCGAAAAGTCAACCCGGCGGGGATCATTTCCACCGTGGCGGGGACGGGCATGGCGGGAACGTCCGGCGACGAAGGTCCGGCGAAGGTCGCAGCCCTGAACGGCCCGCTGGGTGTCGCAGTGGACGGCAGCGGCAACGTTTTCATCGGAGATACCAAGAACCACCTGGTTCGCATGGTCACCGCGGACGGTGTCATCCACACCATTGCGGGAACGGGATCCAGTGGATTCGCAGGCGACGGCGGATCGGCTCAGATCGCTCAACTCTACAGTCCCGCCGGGGTCACCGTGGATGGCTCGGGCAACGTCTATGTAGCCGACTCGGGGAACAACCGCGTCCGCGTACTGTCACCGCAGGCCGCGCAACAGGTCACGCCCCCAACCTCTCCCGTGACGCCGATCCAGCCCGGGCAGGCTCCCGTTGTGGCCGTCGAGAACGCCGCCAGTATGGCGCAGGGCGCGGTGGCGCCGGGGGAACTCGTCACCATCGTCGGCGCGGGACTCGGTCCGCAATCGTCAGCGGCCGGGGCGCTCAACGCCGTTGGCCAGGTACCTGGCCTTCTGGCCGGCACGGAGGTGGATTTTGGGGGCGTGGCCGCTCCGGTGTTTAGTACGCAGTACAGCCAAGTCACCGTACAGGTTCCCTACACCGTCGCGGGCAGCGTCAGCACACCGGTCACCGTGCTATATCTGGGCCAGACGGTTGGGGCGGCCAACGTGGCCTTGGCCGTTGCCGCGCCCGGACTGTTCCCTCAGGTTTGGAACCAGGACGGCTCCGCCAACTCCTCCTCGAATCCCGCGCCGGCGGGCTCCACGGTAATTGTGTATGGCACCGGAGAAGGGCAGCGTAACGGAAGCAATATCGCCGGTCTGCCCGCGGCGGCGCCTTACGCCAGTCCGGTCCAGCCCGCGGTGCTGACGATTGGAGGCGCCGTAGCATCCCTCGCGTTCTCGGGCGCGGCGCCGGGCCAGGTGGGCGTCATCCAGGTGAACGCCGTGGTGCCGGGTACGCTGCCATCGGGTCTGAATCCCGTGGTGCTGACAGTGGGCACGGTGAGTTCGCCGGCTGTGGCGATGTGGGTGAAGTAGGAAGCGCCTTTGGGCTTGGCGGGCATGACACGGCGGCGGATTGGCCGGAGCCGTCAAGGCCGTAAGCGATACGCCGACCCCACCCTTGCGAATCCCGGCGACATAGCTCGCAACTGCGCGCTGCGAAACCGCGGGCGCGGTTCTGGAATACTGGTACTGGAATGAAAACCTCCAGACCCGCCGTTCTGCCGTACGCAGCCTTCGCGCTGTTTTCCCGCCTCGCCTGGGCGCAGACCCCGTCGGCGGCGCCGGCGCCCGCAGGCAAGATCGCGCCCAAGCCGCTTTACCGCGATCCCGTCTTCGACGCGCCCACCGACCCCGTGTTGTGTTTCAACGCCGAACTGAACAAGTGGTTCATGTTCTACACCGCGCGGCGCGCCACGGCGCCCAATACGCCCGGCGTCACCTGGGTGCACGGCAGCAACATCGGCGTGGCCGAATCCGTGGACGGAGCGCAGTGGACCTACCGCGGCGTGGCCGACATTCGCTATGGCAAGGATGCCCATCCCAACGATTACACTTACTGGGCGCCGGAGGTGATCTGGTACCAGGGCACTTACCACATGTATCTGAGCTTCGTGCCGGGCATTTTCCGCGATTGGAACCACCCGCGCGAGATCGTGCACCTCACCAGCAAGGACGCCATTAAGTGGGATGCCGTTGGCCCGCTCGATCTGAAATCCGACAAGGTGATCGACCCGTGCGTGATTCAGTTAGCCAACGGCAACTGGCGCATGTGGTACAAGGATGAGCGCAACCCGAACCCCATCTCATACGCCGACAGCCCGGACCTGTATCGCTGGGAGGCCAAGGGCAGTGCCGTGACCGACCGCAAAGGCGAAGGGCCGAAGGTGATTCACTGGAAGGGCAAGTACTGGCTGATCGCCGACACCTGGGCCTCCGGGATGCGGGTGTGGAGTTCGGACGACTGCCTGAACTGGAAGCCGCAGGAGGAGACCCTGTTGGGATCGCACGGCGACGCCGTAATCAGCGGCGGCCGCGCCTGGTGGTTCTACTTCGCCCCCTTGCCGCCCGCCGGTACCGCTGTGCCCGGACCGCAGCGCACCGATGCCATCTATGTGGTCGAGTTGCAGGTGGCCGGTGGCAAGCTGATCGCGAGGGACCGGAACGGCGAAACCTATATCGATCTGAAGCCGGAGCGGGAAGCGGAGAATTAGGCGCGGCATCGAGCTGTATGGCGTTCTGGAAACTGTGCCGGAAATCGAACGGCACGCATTCGTCCCGCAGAATCTTCTCGTGCAGTGTTCACGGAATAACTGGACAAGGTTTGTTTGCATCCAGGGTGCATGTACTACCGGTCCAGGAGGACCCGCTTCCACTCCACTTTGGGTCTCTGGAAATTGATCAGCAGGGCTACCCGGAGACCGGAGGCTTTCAAGTAGTTGATGCACTGCGCCAGATGCTCGTTGGCAAGGCGGTCCGCACATTTCAGTTCCACGATGAGCTTCTCCTCAACCACCAAATCGGCCACGTATTCGCCGACGTACTGTCCTTTGTAGCAAACCGGAAATGAGGCTTGAGCCTCGGCCCTTACGCCACGCAACGCGAGTTCCCGGAGCAAGGCTCGTTCATAGACCTTCTCCATGAATCCGGCGCCCAGCACATTTGCGACTTCGAAGGCCGCGCCAATCACGGCCTCTGTAAGATCCGGTTCCCATCCGTGTGTATCCGTGTCCATCCGTGGCCCTTCCAAGCGGTTCCCCAAGCGGAGGGATAGTCTCACAAATCAGGCGGCGGAATTTGGCCACGGATGGACACGGATACACACGGATTCTGTTGTCCGGTCATTTCGTGGGCACTACGGCGGCGGCCTCGTCCAGGAGCGAGTTCTTCGCTTCTTCAAGCGCTTGAACCGCCGCGTCGCGCGTGACGGTGGGGAACTGCCCCAGGAATTCGCTCAGCGAGTGGCCGCCTCCGAGGTGATCGATCAGATTCTTGAAGGGAATCCGCGTGCCGAGAAAACAGGGGGGGCCGCTCATGATTTCGGGATCGGCGATAATGGCGGGCTGTTCCATGGCGTCTTCTATGCTACCAAGGCGGATCGGAGGGCGGGTTTGGCAGGGGTGAGCCGCGGGCGCATCCATTCAGGCGGCGCTGTTCGGGTTCACAGAGAGAAACTTCTGCACCCCGCCGGCCTTTGTCACCAAGAGGATGTAATAGGCGATCAACTCATCGAGGCGAAGATCGAGCTCGCCGATGTCGGATTCCGCCAGATCTCGACTGGCATAGTACGTCCCGCTGCTCGCTTTCTCGAAGTCCCAGAAATCCGCAGGCCCCGGCGGCTCGTCTGGCAAACTATCAAGTTCCCTGGTCAGACGATGAAGGGCGGTGCGCGGTTTGATCCAGATCCAGAATGCAATGCCAGGCTTCTCGTCAACCCCCCAGTACCTGTAAATCGCGGACTCGAAGACATTCGAAAACTTCAGCTTCGCGCCGAGGTACAACAGTTCGTCCGGTTTCGTCTTCTGCAGCTTGTCCGGGTCGCAGTAGTCCACGACAGTGATCTCATCCTCCGGAAAGCCCAGCGCTTTGGCGAGCGCGGCCTTGTGCCGCTCCACGGCGCCGCTGACAAGTTCCTGCGTTCGCTGTGCAAACGCGGCGGCCGTGAGGACGCCATCCAGAAAATACGATTCGCACTCGGCAAGCAGGGGATCAGGGCCAGTTCTTTTTGCCATCTTCGAAAGCCTCCAAGAATCGCGAAATGTGTTCCGTTATGGGCGGCAGAGTTAACGCGGCAGCGCTGCCGCGCGCGCGGCGGAGTCCGAGCAGGTTTTGCTCCACTGCCGCGACGAAGGCAAGGGTCATCGCCGCTTTCAGATATTCGCTACGCGCGCATCGCCGGGCGGCGATGACCCTCAACTCGATGCACGCATCGGCCCAGAGCCGGGGCTTGAACTTGAAGTAGTCAATGTCGGCCGCGTCGAGGACCAGGATGACGTACTCTCTGAATTGGCAGTCGGGATGTGCGGCCTCGATGGATCTGTAGTATCCCGCTCCCTTTTCAGTGTCTGCGCTCTCGGCCTCGCCTAACTTGACTTCAACCACCAGCAGGACCGCATCGCCTAACTTAATTTCGAGATCGAGCCGCCCGGAGGCCCCCACGTGTCCCTCGGAGACATGCAGTTCCCGCGTGATCTCAACCGCGCGTCCCGCGGAAGCCGCGACCATCGCCGGATTGACCACCCCGAAAACTCGCAAAACATCCGCCGGTTCGGATTGCGCCAGAATCCACTGGAGCCAGTCGGAGTAGGCCTCCTCCCGGTGCCCAGCCATCCAGCGATGTTCGGTGAAATCGACTGCCACCGATGGCTCACCGAGAGGGGATAGGGCCTCGGCCGATTTTAGGACAGCAGCTTCAAATTCCGCAGTGGCTTGGGCGCCATGATTGCGGGCCGCATCAACCAAGTGCCTCAGTGCGGAGCAATCAGTCATACCGGCCTCCTCCTCGGCTCCTAGTGGTCTGCGGCGTAAGTAGTAACCAATAACGACATCGCCGCGTCTCTATAATCAGGAGACGAGCGCATGCGTGTCGCACCCCGTGTTGAACTGTCCGAAGACCAGGAGCGAGCCCTACAACAGTGGGCGCGGGGCAGGTCTTTGCCTGCCCGCCAGGTCGAACGCGCTCGCGTCGTCCTATTGGCAGCGGCCGGAAAGCAGGATCTGGAGATCGCCGCCGCGATCGGCATCAGCAATCAGAAAGCGGCCCGCTGGAGGAAGCGGTTCCTGAAGATGGGCTTGGCTGGTTTGGAGAAGGATGCACCGCGACCTGGCCGTCCACCAACTATCACGCCGGCCAAAGTGCAGGAGCTGGTCCGGAAGACCACGCAGGAGAAACCCGCCAATGCAACGCATTGGAGCACCCGCACGATGGCGGAAGCCGCGGGTCTCAGTGAGAAGAGCGTGCGCCGCATCTGGCACAAACATGGCTTGAAGCCGCACCTGTCGCGCACCTTCAAAGTCAGTAACGATCCGGAGTTCGCCGAGAAACTGGAGGCCATCATTGGGCTTTATCTCGACCCGCCTGAGCACGCCATCGTGCTGTGCGCCGACGAGAAGAGCCAGATCCAAGCGCTGGACCGCACGCAGCCTGGGCTGCCGCTGAAGAAGGGGCGCTGCGGAACGATGACCCACGACTACAAACGCAACGGAACCGCCACTCTGTTCGCGGCCATGAGCACCTTGGATGGCTCCGTCATCAGCATGTGCGACGACCGGCATCGTCATCAGGAGTGGCTGAAGTTCCTGCGGGTGATCGACGACCTGACGCCGCCCGGAAAACAACTGCACCTGATCGCCGACAACTACGCCACGCACAAGCATCCGAAGGTGCAGCGGTGGCTGGCCCGCCATCCCCGCTTTCACATGCACTTCACCCCGACCAGTAGTTCGTGGCTCAACATGGTCGAGCGCTTCTTCCGCGATCTCACCGAGCAGCGGCTCCGCCGCGGGATCTTCCACGATGTCGAGGAATTGGTGATGGCCATCGGCGATTACATTGACAAGCACAACGACAAGCCCAAACCATTCGTTTGGACAGCCAAGGCAGCCGACATCCTGGAGAAGGTCAAGCGCGCCCGCGCCGTGCTGGATAATAGTTAATCTGCTCGCCGCAGACCACTAGCCTGGGGGCCCAAGCGGCAAGCTGACGAATCGCGAGTAGACCTTCACTTGATATCTCTTGAGCACCCACAAATGACTCCCGCGTCAACGAACTATATCACGCCGAACCGGCCTTCAGGCGCAATTCAGCTCCGCATTTCTGATATCCTAAATGTAGGAAATCTCCACATGTGTCTCGCAGTGCCCGGAAAAGTCCTCGAATCCACTGACATCGGCCTGAATCGGATTGCCAAGGTCCAATTTGGCGGCGTCACGCGCACCGTTTATATGGACCTGCTGCCCGAGGCCGGCGTCGGCGATTACGTGCTGGTGCACGTGGGGTTCGCCATCAGCAAAATCGACGAGGTCGAGGCGCAACGCACTTACGCGCTGCTTGAGGAGCTGGGCAACGTCCTCGAGGACGAAGCGGGGCCGCCGGAGAGCGGTGCGTGAAGTACATCGACGAATACCGCGATGCGGGGCTGGCGAAATCCGTGGCCCAGGCCATACGGGCGCGCGCCACGCGGCCGTGGGTGCTGATGGAAATTTGCGGCGGGCAGACGCACACCATCATGCGCTATGGGTTGGACGAACTGCTGCCGCCGGAAATAGAGCTGGTGCACGGGCCGGGCTGCCCGGTGTGCGTGGCGCCGCTCGAAATCATCGATAAGGCGCTGGAGATCGCGGCTCGGCCGGAGGTGATCTTCGTCTCCTACGGCGACATGCTGCGCGTGCCGGGGTCGCGCACCGACCTGTTCCGCGTGAAGGCCGCGGGCGGCGACGTGCGCATCGCCTATTCGCCCATGGACGCGGTGCAACTGGCGCGGCAGAACCCCGAGCGCAAAGTGGTGTTCTTCGGCATCGGCTTCGAAACCACCGCGCCGGCCAACGCCATGGCGGTGTGGCAGGCCAGGCAGGAGGGGCTGCGGAACTTTTCCATGCTGGCGGCGCACGTGCTGGTGCCGCCGGCCATGCGCGCTATTCTGGGTTCGCCGGAGTGCCGCGTGCAGGGGCTGATCGCGCCGGGGCACGTGTGCGCGGTGATGGGCTGGCGCGAGTATGAAGCGCTGGCGAGCGAATACCGCCTGCCGGTGGTGATCGGCGGGTTCGAGCCCATCGACCTGCTGGAGGCCATCCGCATGCTGGTCGGGCAGCTTGAAGACGGGCGCGCGGAAGTGGAGAATCAATACGTGCGCTCGGTGACGCGCGAGGGAAACCAGGCGGCGCAGCGGATCATGGAACGGGTTTTCGAAGTGTGCGACCAGAAGTGGCGCGGCATCGGGCGGATTCCGGGGAGCGGGTTGCGCATCCGCGCGGAGCTGGCGGAGTTCGATGCGGAGCGCATCTTCGGCACCGAAGGTATCACCGCCGAGGAACCGGCCGAGTGCATCAGCGCGCTGGTGCTGCAGGGGTTGAAGAAGCCCGCCGATTGCGCGGCGTTCGGCGCGGGCTGCACGCCGGAACGGCCGCTGGGCGCGCCCATGGTATCGAGCGAGGGCGTGTGCGCGGCCTACTACAGCTACCGCCGGCGCGCGCCGGAGGGAGCGGCATGAACCAGTTCGTCTGCCCGGCGCCCATCGCGACGCGCGATACGGTGCTGCTGGGGCACGGGTCGGGCGGCAAGCTGAGCGCGGAACTGCTGCGCAACGTGTTTCTGCCGGCGTTCGCCAACCCGGTGCTGGACCGGTTGGAGGACCAGGCGGCCATCACGGTGGGCGGGGCGCGCCTGGCGTTCACCACGGATTCCTTCGTGGTGAAGCCGCTGTTTTTTCGCGGCGGCGACATCGGGTCGCTGGCGGTTCACGGCACGGTCAACGATCTGGCGGTGGGCGGCGCGCGGCCGCTGTATCTGAGCGCGGCGTTCATTTTGGAAGAGGGCCTTGCGATGGAGAAGCTGCGGCGGATCGTGGCTTCGATGACGGAGGCGGCGCGCGCGGCGGGCGTGCAGATTGTCACTGGCGATACCAAGGTCGTCGAGCGGGGCAGCGGCGACGGCGTGTACATCACCACCACGGGAATCGGGCTGATGCGCGAGGGGGTGTCGCTCTCGGCCGCGGGGGCGCGCGCGGGCGACGCGGTGATTCTGAGCGGCCGCATCGGCGACCACGGCATCGCGATTCTGTGCGAGCGCGAGGGCTTGCAACTGGAGACCGAAGTGCGCAGCGATTCGGCCGCGCTGAACGGGCTGGTGGACGCCATGTTCGACGCGAGCAGCGCGATCCGCGCCATGCGCGACCCCACGCGCGGCGGCGTGGCCAGCACGCTGAACGAGATCGCGGCGCAATCGAGGGTGGGCATCGAGATCGACGAGCGGACCATTTGCGTAGACGATTCGGTGCGCGGCGCGTGCGAACTGCTGGGGTTCGATCCGCTGTACGTGGCCAACGAAGGCAAGCTGGTGGCGGTCGTAGAGCGCGAAGCGGCCGAGGCGGTGGTCGCGGCTATGAGGCGCCATCCGCTGGGGCGCGAGGCGGCCATCGTCGGCAAGGTTACCGCGGTGCACCCTGGAATGGTCACCATGCGCACGGCATTCGGCACCACGCGCATCGTGGACATGCTGGCGGGCGACCAGTTACCGAGGATCTGCTGAGATGCACGAACTGGGTATTGCCAACTCGATCCTGGAGGCGGTGGAGACCGAGATGCGGCCGCACCCCGGGGCGCGCGCCGTGCGGATCGCGGTGACGGTGGGCGCGCTTTCGGGCGTGGACCGCGAGTCGCTGGCGTTCTGCTTCGAGGCCATCACGAAGGACACGCCGTTCGCGACGCTGGCGCTGGACCTGCGCGAGGCGGCCCGCGACGAACTGGAACTGACCTGCTTGGAACTGGAGGAGCCTACGCCATGAGCACGACAACCAAGGTGCCTTTGGAACGCAAAGTCCTGAGCGAGAACGACCGCCTGGCGGCCGAATTGCGCGCGGAGTTTGCGCGACACGGGGTGCGCTGCCTCAACCTGATTAGTTCGCCGGGGTCGGGGAAGACGGCGCTGCTGGAGCGGACGCTGGGGGCGTTTGACGCGGGCATGCGCGTGGCCGTGCTGACGGGCGACATACAGACCGACGCCGATGCGCGGCGTCTGGCGCGCTACGGATTCCCGGTGCGGCAGATCACCACGGCGGGCGCGTGCCACCTGGACGCGCGCATGGTGACGAAGGCGCTGGAGGGTTGGGACCTGGCGAAGATGGACCTGCTGTTCATCGAAAACGTCGGCAACCTGGTGTGCCCCACCAGTTACGACCTGGGCGAGGTGGCCAAGGTGGTGCTGCTGAGCGTGGCCGAGGGCGAAGAGAAGCCGCTTAAGTACCCCGGTATCTTCTTTAAGTCGAAGTTGATGGTGCTGACTAAGATCGACTTACTGCCGTACGTGCCGTTCCGGTTGGACGATGCCATCGCGAACGCGCGCACGATCCAGCCTGATATCGAGATCATGCAGGTATCGAGCACCACAGGCGAAGGGTTGGATAAGTGGATGGAGTGGGTGCGGCGCGGCATCTAAGCGACGCGAAGCTCGGCCGTGCCGCGCTTTCTGGGCTTCACGACGATCTCTACATCGTGTCCCAGCGCGACCAGGAAACGCATCAGGCGCTCGACCGAATACCCGCGGAACCGGCCAGCCAGCATGGCGGAGATCTTGGGCTGATCGATGCCCATGAGCTGTGCAGCGGCCGCCTGGTTCAGCTTCCGATGGCGGATGGTGCGGTCGATCCGGACCACTAAGCCGGCTTTGATCAGGTGCTCGGCGGCGTCGGGCAGGCCGAGGTCGGCGAATACGTTGCCCGAGCTAGGCTCGTATTCGAGGGTCGCTTTTTTCGGCATTCTCAACCTCAACTCTCGAAGGTTCCAGACCCAACCGAATCAGGACCGAGCGTGACCGTGAGATGGCCCGCGTCGATTGGGTTGGATTGCAGTCCATGGCGCAAGTAACTTCCTTGTCGAACTAGCCCGCATCCCCGATCCGGGGGTACGCCTTGAATAGAATCGTGTCCTCTACGAATGTTTCCTCGTCATCGCCCACGACAACGTTGACCGACCACAATTCGTTGCCGGATGGATCGAGCCGCTTTTTAAAGGCAAGATAACGTTCGCCCGGCTTGAATCTGACCAGATTCTCCGCAGCCAAGAGCTTCTCAAAATCCTCTTTGGTGAGGTTTTCCAGATCGATTGTAGAGAAGTGGAAGGTGACCATCGAAATTTGATCCTGGCACCAGAACTCGCACCTGTACGGGCGTCCGTCCGTCAGAACTCCTTCGTGCCAGCCAATATCGAGCGCATCGTTATCCGCCGTTTTTGCGAAATTAGGCCGCAGATCTGAACGATCCGGTTTTGGGTAGTATTGGCGCATAAGCGTGATCACCTGCCAGAGGCTAATTATAGCGACGAATCCCGAACGAAGAAGTCGCGTCGTGAAACCTGCCAGACCGGCGGCTCGCCGGGAGGCGGCCCGCTAGAGCGTGTGGCATCTTGCGGAAGCCCCGCAGGGCGAGTGATCAGGGGACGGGTTGAAAGGTGAGCGCGGACCCGGTAATGACGGAAACCGCGAGTGGGCGCCGGTAGCCGCGTTTGCACCCGAAGAGGGCGGGTTACCAGCCCGTCGCTTGTTGAAAACCTGCCCCATAAAACTCCTACCGCTTGAAGCCGTCGCGCGTGCACCTCATGGTATTTACCAGCGAATCGCGCGGCAGCGTACGAATAATAGGATTCACCAGCCACCGGAAGGCGGCGGGGACGTTGCGGCTCAGGGAAATGGCTTCGCACTCCACATACACGCCGCCGTCGCGCTGCTCGAAGCGCCAGTAGGAGTTGAGGCGCCAGAGGAAGCCGTGGTCGTTGCCCAGGGGGCGTTCGTGTTCGTCGCGCTCGCCGGGGTTGTCGACCTCGGCCACCCGCGTGGTGCGCGAGCGGCTGTAGCAGCGCGTGTCGCTGATGCGCATGTAGTGGACGTCGTGCTCGGTGTTCACCACCACTGTCAGCACCTTCTTCTTGAGCAGGCGCATGTACACTTTGAAATCGTCGCCGTTGCGGCTGAGGATCTTCGAGTCCAGCACCTCTGGCTTGAAGGTCACCTTGTCGCGGCCGTAATCCTGCACCATGGCGATGACGGCGTCGAGCGTCGAGTTGGGAATGTAGACGGCGCCCACCCAATCGTGAATCAGGCCATGGACGATGGTGACGTCGCCTTCGCCGGTGCCGCTCCAAGGGTCGGCCAGCACCTCGCCCGAGCGCAGCCTGGCATTGGCGCCCTTGACGCCATCCGACCACAGGAATTGGGGGCTGGCGGCCTGCTTGTCCAGCCGGTCCTCGGCGGCGCGGACGTATTTATCGAAGGCCTGAAGGGTGTCGGGTTGGAGTTCTACCGTCGCGATATCGGGCGAAGGGGCCAGTAACCAAGCGAGACAGAGAATGCGCCATGACATCTGTAAGCATGATACCGAATTGTAAGAAACGGACCGAATATGGCGAAAGCGGAATTCAGCGCTGCCAGCCGCGCGCAGGTCAGTTTCCTGGCGCCGCTGGAGAAGAAATGCCTCGTCTGGCTGGCCGGACGCGCGCCGGGATGGATCAACTCGGATCACCTGACGGCGCTCGGCCTGGTGGCGCTTGCGGGCGCGGGGTTGGGCTACTGGTACGCGCGTTGGAGCCCGGTGGGATTGGGGATCGTGATCGCGTGCCTGTTCCTGAACTGGCTGGGGGATAGCCTGGATGGCACGCTGGCGCGCGTGCGCAACCGGCTGCGGCCGCGCTACGGGTTCTACGTGGATCACATCGTGGACGCCTTCGGCACCTTCTTCCTGCTGGGCGGACTGGGCCTTTCGGGCTACATGAGCCACGGCGTGGCGGCGGGGCTGCTGATCGTGTACTTCATGCTGAGCATCGAGGTCTACCTGGCCACTTACACGCTGGGGACGTTTCACCTCTCCTTCTGGAAATTCAGCCCAACTGAACTGCGCATTCTGCTGATGGTCGGCAACGTGGCGCTGCTCTGGCGGCCGTGGGTGCACCTGTTCGGCGGCGATTACCGGCTGTTCGACGTGGGCGGCGTGGTGGGGATCGTGGGCATGTCGCTGATGCTGGTGAATGCGGCGGTGAGCCACACCATCGAGCTGTACCGCCTCGAGCGGCTGCCGTGAAGGCGCCTGGGTTTCTGGCGCGCTGGCTGCGCTTCAACGCGGTGGGGGCGATTGGTATCGTGGTGCAGACCGCGGCGCTGGCGGTGTTCAAGAGCGTGCTGGGCATGCCGCTGATGGCGGCCACGGCGCTGGCTGTCGAGACCGCGGTGCTGCACAACTTCGTGTGGCATGAACGGTGGACGTGGAAGGACCGCACCGGCTCGCACGGCGGCGCATTGGAGCGGCTGCTGCGGTTCAACCTGAGCAACGGGCTAATCTCGATTGGCGTGAACCTGCTCTTCATGCGGGTGCTGGCTGGGCATTTCCATCTGCCCTACATGGCTGCGAACTTCATCGGGATCGCGGCCGGGTCGCTGGCGAATTACCTGGCCAGTGACAGGCTGGTGTTCGGCAAGGAGCGGGCCGTCGTGCGCCCGGCGCCTACTTCACCAGATTGACCGGGATGGGGTGGTTGCCGGATGGCGGCGCGCCAATGTCCGGGGAGAGCTTCGGTGGGAGCTTCCTGTCGCACCGCGCACTAGAGCCGGCAAGGGCTTGTGCGCGGACGAAGAAATCTCACGACAACGGGACAAACGGGCCTGAAAACGTTGTATGCTGAATGCTGGCCGGGAAGGCCAAGAGACAGAAAGACCTAACAGGGAGTGGAGGAGAGAATGAGTTTGTTCGCGTATCGGAACGGTTTTCGCGCAGCCCTGGCGATGGGCATTATCGGGGTGGCGGTGTGCGTGTCGGGAGGACCGGCCTATGGGGCCGGCGTGCAAGTGAGCCTGTCGTCGTGCTTTAATGCGGACGACGTGTTGCGCGATAACGGCGGGACGTTTACCGCGCCTGGTATCTCCTTCGACAATCCCGCGCCGGGGGGCTCGGTGGACAACTGGATGCTCACGCAAAGCGCCGCGAATGCGCTGGCGGTGAGCCAGTCGCTGCCGACCCCGGCGCCTCTGGGCATCAGCGACAATGGCCTTTACGCGGCAACCGGAGCCCGGCTGTACGACGTTCAGCTTGGGTTCACTAACACGGCCGCGACTGGCACGAACGTGGTCTGCCGGTTTAATACGAACGGCAACTTCAGTTTCAATGTGCCGAGCAACTACTACCAGCAGTTTGCGATAATCGCTTCGGGTGGGAGCGGCACCACGCCGCTGACGATTACGCTGAACTACGCGGCCGGGTCGGCGGGGACCGTGACCGCGACGCTGCCGGATTGGTATAGCGCGGGCACCATCACCACGGCGGCCGGCGCGGCGGGAACGATTTACGAGCTGACAGGCCCGATGTCGCGGCAGGCGGCCTACGGCGCGGGTTGCCCCAGCGCTTGCACGAGCGGGTACCAGACGCCGAACGTCAGTTCAAACGGCGCCTACATTTATGGGGTGAACCTGGCGCCGGATTCGACGCGGCAGCTCACCAGCGTCAACGTGGCGTACGCAGCCCAGGGCATCAGCGAGACGCCCTATACGGTGGCGAATTTCTTTACGGCGGCGGGCTCGCTCGCGACGCCGCCGTCAACGCAGCCCTCCGTGCCGGCACTGAGCGTTTGGGCTCTGGCCCTGCTGGCGGCGGGGCTGGGTCTGGGCGGCTGGTATTCGATGCGGCGCCGCCACGAGGCTCTCTAAACCTGCGCGAGAGCGGCTTGGCGCCTGCTCCGCTTCAACCTGAGCAACGCGCTGATCTCGATTGGCGAGAACCTGCTGTTCATGCGGGTGCTGGCGGGGCATTTTCATTTGCCCTACCTGGCCGCCAACTTCATCGGGATTGCCGCCGGGTCGCTGGCGAACTACCTGGCCAGCGACAGGCTGGTGTTCGGCAAGGAGCGGGCGGTCATTGTGCCGGCGCCAGCACCGGACTGCCCACCGAATACCGCTGGATTCGCGCGGTCTCGGCGTTCTTCAGACGGGTCTTCTCGACCGGGCCGAGCAGTGGGGCGGCGTCGATCAGGCGGAAGGCTTCATCGATCATGGCGGGCTGGCCCTGTGCCAGAGCCAGGGTGATGATGCAGCTTGCGGCGTCGGGATGTTGCCACGGGCCGAGCACTGCGGCGGCTTGCTTGGCGAGGGCGGTGGCTTCGGCGGGGTTGCCCGCGGCCAGGCAGGCGGCGGCCAGGAGAGCTTCGGCGGAGGCGATCTCGGCAGCGGGCTTGTAGGGGTGAGCGCGCCAGAGCGTCACCAGTTCGCGGCAATCGGCCACGGCGAGATCGGGGCGGCTGGTGGCGAGGTGCAGTTGGGCGCGCTCCGCGAGGAACGCGCAGCGCACGGCGGCAGGGAGGCCGTCTCCGGTGGGCAAGGCCGCGCAGGCTTCCTCCAGGTGGCCGAGTTGGCGATAGATGCCCGCCAGCTTGATACGGTACTGCGCGGCGGCGAGCAGTGCGCCGCCCGATTCGAGCTGGGGAATGGCTTCGCGGAGAAGCTCGATGGGGAGCGCGGATTGGCTGGCCTGCCACAGCATGCTGCCCAGTGTGGCAAGGTTCTCCCACGCCAGGTTGCGCGCACCGGCAGGGACTTCGGGTGAGCGGAAAATGGCGGCGGAGGATTGGGCGGCGGCCAGGCCATCCGGGATCCTGCCCAGGTTGAGCAGGCACACCGCCTCGGTACGCAGCAACCGGGCGCGCAACTGGATGCCTGCGGCGCCCGGCGGAATGGACCGCAGCCCTTGCTCGATTTCCTCCAGAGCGGCCTGGAAGGAGCGGTTGTAGCAGTGGGTCTGGGCCAGCATGGCACAGGTGACGGCGCGCTGGCTGGGCGACTCGTTGCCAGCCTTGCGCCTGTGAAGGGTCGCCAGGGCGGCGGCGTAGGCGGATCCCACTTCGGCGACGCGGTGGCGGCGCGTCACGGCCAGCAGCAGGCCGGCGCGGGTGTTGGCTTCGAGCGCCGGGTTCCAAGCCATCTCCGCGCCGAATTCCATGCACTTGCGGTAGTGGTATTCGGCGGCAGGCGCATCGTCAGCGAGCAGGCAGGTCGAGCCCATGGTCTGCTGGCAGGCGGCGGCCATGGAGGCGCTGTCGCGGCTGTGTGCCAGGGCGAGGCGGAGCATCTCCTCGCGCAGTTCGATCTCCCGGCCGAAATCGGCGCGATTGTGCCAGTCCTTGGCTTCCTCCTCCATTCTGGCCATACGCTTGATGTCGAGCAGCAGGCGGCCGCGCGGGGTCCAGAGGATCAGGTGCAGAAGCATGGTGCCGTCGCAGTATCCCAGGGGAACCAGGTTGCTGATGGCGAGGACGCCCGCCATAACGGCGTTGAAAGCCGCGACCCACCACCAGGCCTGGTACGCGGTTCCGGGCAGGGAGAAGAAGATGGTGAGGCAGATGAGGCAACTCAGCGCGTTGGCGGCGGGGCCGGCGGCGATGACGGCGATTTCGTACGGGCGCAGGTAGTTGTCGGAAACCGGGACGGCGCCCATGTACCCATCGCGCTCGAAGAGGCGGTTCAGATCGAAGCGAAAGCGGAAGCTGGAGCGGGCGCGTTCCCGCAGGAAGGTGAACGGGCCGACGCAGATGACGCGCAACTCGAAGCCGGCGGCCCAGGCGACGATGGCGTGCCCGCTCTCATGCAGCATGGTGTTGAGGAGGCCGAACACCGAATACCACAGCCAGAACCTCCAGCCCCCTTGCCAGGCGGGCATACCGGCGCGCCGTGCGTCCAGGATGAACCAGCCCAGCAGCGGAACGGCGGCGATGCCAAACAAGGTGAGGACGATGGCCTGCAGTTTGGATTTGCGTTTGGAATCCCAGAAATCCGTGGCGGGCCTGGGTGGGATGGCGAAGGCGGCCGAGGCAGTCTGCCATGACCGGTCCAACAGCATGAATAGACCCACGCCGCCGGCGAGCATGATCCACGGGAACCCCGGCAGAAGAAGGCCACTGGTCCACAGGCCCACGGTACGTGCCCACGGTCTGCCGCGCTTCAGGCCGTAGGCCGTTATCCAGCAGAGGATTCCGGCGATCAGGAGAAATATGTGGATGGCCCCCAGGAACGCGAGGCGGGCAAGGCGGTGGTCGAAGAGGAGTGCGGCCCAGGAATCGCCCCACATCACGGAATGAGCGGTGAACCTATTGAAGACGACGAACAGGAAACCGAGGGCTTCGAACATCCAGTAGAGGATGACGCGGCGGTTGGGCGCGGTGGCCATGCCTTCATGACTGTAGCAGGGTTTGAGCCGGGTTGAGTGGCTGGCTTAGGTTAATCGGGTCTTGATTTCCGTAGTAGAAGTGATATAGTGACCTATAGCACTAGGTCTTCGGCTGCGTGATTTGCGCCTCTTCCGGGCCGCTCGCTCACGCGCGCGGTTCAGGGGCTGGGCACACGGAACCGCGAGCGTGAGCGAGCGGCCCGAGGCGAAGGAACGTTACCTAGCGGTCATCGTACTAGAATGCAGCTCTACGTCAACCCCGCCGACGAGGTCCCCATCTTCCGGCAGATCGTGCGGCAGATCGTCGAGGGGATCGCAGGGCGGCGGCTGGCGCCGGGCGAGAAACTTCCCTCGCACCGCGAACTGGCCGAAGAGCTGGTGATCGCGCCCATGACGGTGAAGCGGGCGTACGACGAGCTGGAGTTGCTGGGGTACATCGAAACGCAGCGCGGCTGCGGCACGTTTGTGTGCGCCGCGCCGCCCAAACCGGACCGGACCGGCCAGCGCGACCAGACCCGCGCCGAAGCCCGCACGCTCCTCTCCCGCGCCTACCTGGGCGGACTGCATTTCGCCGACGTTTTGAAACTGCTAAAGGAAGCGGACCGCGAGGTGACCGAAGGCCGCACCCAAAAGGAGGATTCGTGAGTTTCGTTTTGGAGTTTGAAAACGTGGTGCGGGCGTACCGCGAAGATGAACCAGTGGTGGATGGCGTGAGCTTCACCGTGAGCCAGGGCGAAGTGGTGGGCCTGCTGGGGCGCAACGGGGCGGGGAAGACCACGCTCATCCGTCTGGCCATCGGGCTGCTCAGCCCGCAAGGCGGATCGGTGCGGGCATTCGGGATGTCGCCCATCGAGCGGCCTGTCGAGGTGAAGAAGCGGATCGGACATGTGGCGGAGGACCAGGTGTTGCCAGCCACGTCGACGGTGGAAAGTGTGATCGAGTTCCACCGCTTCCTGTTCCCGGAATGGGACATGGGACTGGAGAGCCAGCTTCGCGACCGGTTCGCCGTGCGGATGAAGACGCGAATCAACGAGTTGAGCAAGGGGCAGGCGCGGCAGGTGGCGCTGCTATGCGCGGTGTGCCACCGGCCGGAACTGCTGCTTCTGGACGAACCGGCGGGCGGACTGGACCCGGCGGCGCGCCGCGAGTTTCTGGAGACGGCGATTCAGCTTCTGAACCGCGAGGGGAGCGCGATCCTGTTTTCCTCGCACCAGATGAGCGATGTGGAGCGGATTGGCGCGCGGGTGGTGCTGATCGAAAAGGGAAAGGTGTGTCTGGACCGCGACCTGGAGCGCATCCGCGAGGATTTCTGTGTCGCCATGATCCCGCGCAGCGCGCTGCGAGACCCGTCGGCGCTGGAGCGGGCGCCGGGGTGTTTGCGGGTGCGGGCGTCGCACGACAGTTGGCACGCGGTGTTCGAGAAGCCGCCGGAGGTGGTGACGGCCGAGTTGCCGGCGCTGCTGGGACTGGAAAGCGTTCACTGCGTGCGTATGCCGCTGGAGGATTTGTTCGTGGAGCTGGTGGGTGGCGAGCGCTGAGGGGGCGACCATGCTGAGCGACCTGATGGATCGCGAACACTGGACCGCCGGGCTAATCATCGCCGGACTGATGGCCCTGCCGTGGCTCCTGGTTTGCGTGGCGATGCCTGGCGCCGTTCCGGTGCTGTTCGGCTGCATCTGTTTTCTGTTTCTGCTGGGCAGCCGCTTCTTCGAGCGGTCGAACGTGTTCGAGGCGGCGCTGCCGGTTTCCGGACGGCAGTTGGTGGCGGCGCGGGTTCTGAGCATGCTTGCCATCCTGGTTCTTCCGGCGCTGACGATGATAGCGGGCGAACTGCTGATGCAAGGCTGGAAGGCCACGAAGCCGCTGGTGGAGGTGGCCGCGGTGTACACGCTGGTGGCCATGGCGACGCAGTCCTGCAATCCGCGCAAACCGAAGATTCCCGGGGGGGGGGCTTCCTGTGGCTGCTGGGCGGCGGCGTGGCGATTCTGGCGCCGGGCATCTTCTCGCACTGGAGCGAGGTGACGGGCGGATGCATGGCGGTGAGCGCGGTCCTGGGGGCGAGGCTTTGGGTGTGCGCGCCGGTGGGGTTCCAGTTGGCGCCCGCCAAGGCTAGGCGGGTCCGGGGAGCCGCCAGGCGCAGGCGGTCTATGATGGGCGAGTTGTTCGCGCTTGAGACGGATTTGAAGGTCGCGCCATTTCTGGCGCTGCCGCTGGGCTTGCTTTATCCGCTTATCGGCAGGCGACCGCTGGCGGAATCCTTTTTGAGGACTTTCGCCATGTCGTGCGTGATGCTCGCCGCGGGCGCCTCGGTCCAGCGAGCTTCCCTCTTGGAAGCGGCACTGCCGATTCCTGCGCGAAAGCTCCTGGCGGTGCGGCTGGCGAGCACGTTCGCTTTTGCCTGGCTTCTTGCCCTAGTGGTGATTGGAGAGACCGTGGTGCTGCGCGGCTGGGGAGATGCGCTTCCGCTTCTGGAACTGGCCGCGGCGTCCACTACGTTGTGGTTAACAGCCCAATCGGCCAGGATCCGCGAAACGGCTCCTCGGCGGCGAGCCGCGATTTGGATCTACTGTGTCGGGTTCGGTCCGCTGGTGTTCTTCCCGAGAATTGTCGACGTCCTCCATGTCTTGCATGCGCCGATGTTGCTGGGCGCCTGCGTGATCGTGAGCGCGTCCCTGGCGGTGAGGCTTTACATCATCACGCCGGAGGGTTTTCAGATCGCGCCCATGAGGGCAGCGCGGCCTCCGCGTTTTACGCTGCGCTGGCCGGGTTGGCGGCACGTCTGGTCGCCGCCCTGGTTGCCCGCCTGGCGTTCGTTCCCGATCCGGCACGTCCTGTGGATGGGCGTGTTCTTCGCCTGGGTCCCCGCGCTGATCGGAATGTCTCTGGTGTTCGGTTCGGCCGTGGCCATCACTGCCCTCACAGGTTTGCAGCGGCTGGCATGGCTGCTGGTGATGCCCATCTCGCGCCGCAGGCTGCTTCCTATGATGCTGCTGCCGGGGCTGTGCGTGGTGATCGCCACGGTTTTGGGAATCGGATATCTAAGAGCGGATAGGAAGGGAGCGGCTGTGTCAACCGGGCCGGGAACGAGCAACGTCCAGGTGCCCTCGACCTTCTGGAATTGGACGTGGGGCAGTGAAGCTCCGGTCATCCAATCGCCGTGGGGCGAAACGACCCGGCCGAAGACTTTCATCCGCCTGGGATTCCCCTTCTGCAATCCCTACTCGGTTGCGCCGCACAATTCGCCGCGCTTCCTGGAGTGGCAATTCGCGCGGGCCACGGAGGCGGTGTATGGCCGCGCGGTGCCGCTTTCGCAAGCCGCCGAATTGGCGAAGCCGGGGCTGGTTCCGGTGACGCGGCAACTCCGCACGCGAGCCATCGAGGCGTTGGCGGCGGCGCTGGGCTATCTCGGTTTCTTCTACCTGGCGCTGTGGCGCAAGACCAGCGGCGGACGGGTCTGGGCGGTCCTGCTATGGATCGCCGTCATCGTGCCGTTCTTCGCCGACTTTTTCACCCCGGGGCCGGTTCTCGGGAGCGGGATGCTGAGCGACATCGTCACGGTGCGCCTGGCCGCCATCCTGCCACAGAATCCGGCGGCGCTGGCGGCGGTAGCGGCGCTGCTGCTGGCGGGCGCGTACCTCGCCGTCGAGAGGCGATTCGAAGAAGTAGATCTGGTGCCGGGCACTGCGCCGCGCGCGCGGCGTAAGAAGGAGGATCGGTGAGCTTCGTACTGGAGTTTGAACACGTGGTGCGGGCGTACCGCGCGAACGAACCGGTGGTGGATGGCGTGAGCTTTACCGTGAGCGAGGGCGAGGTGGTCGGTCTGCTAGGGCGCAACGGGGCAGGGAAGACCACGCTCATCCGCCTGGCCATCGGGCTGCTGCATCCGCAGGGCGGGGCGGTGCGGGTGTTCGGCGTGGCGCCGACGGAGCGGCCGGTGGAGGTGAAGAAGCGGATCGGGTACGTGGCCGAGGACCAGGTGCTGCCTGGTACGGCGAAGGTGGGCGAACTGATCCGCTTCCACCGGCACCTGTTCCCGCAGTGGGACCGGGAGCTGGAGGAGCAGCTTCGGGAGCGCTTCTCGATGCCGCCAACCGCGCGGATCAAGGAACTGAGCAAGGGGCAGGCGCGGCAGGTGGCGCTGCTATGCGCGGTGTGCCACCGGCCGGATCTGCTGCTGCTGGACGAACCGGCGGGCGGCCTGGACCCGGCGGCGCGGCGCGAGTTTCTGGAAACGGCGATTCAACTACTGAACCGCGAGAGCACGGCGATTCTGTTTTCGTCGCACCAGATGAGCGACGTGGAGCGGATTGGCGCGCGGGTGGTGCTGATCGAAAAGGGGAAGGCGGTCCTGGACCGCGACCTGGAGCGGATTCGCGAGGATTTCTGCGTGGCCATGATCCCGCGCGGCGCGCTACGGGACCCGTCGGCGCTGGAGCGGGCACCGGGGTGTCTGCGGGTGCGGGCGTCGCAGGACAGTTGGCACGCGGTGTTCGAGAAGCCGCCCGAGGTGGTGACGGCGGAACTGGCGGCGCTGGTGGGAGTGGAAGGCGTCCACTGCGTGCGGATGCCGCTGGAGGATTTGTTTGTGGAGATGGTCGGTGGCCAGCGCTGAGGATAGGGACATGTTGCGGGAACTGATGGGACGCGACCCGGCGCGGAAGGCGCTGCCGGCGTTGTGCCTGCTGGCAGGCGTCGCGTGGCCGTTCATATCCTCGGAGCCGGCGGGGAACCCGATGATATTCGGGACCCTGTGCTATGCGTTTCTGATTCTGGGCCGGTTCTTCCAGCGCACGACAGTGTTCGAGGCGGGGTTGCCGATTCCGGGTCGGCAACTTGTGGCGGCGCGGTTGCTGGCGCTGGCTGCCCTGGTTTGGGTTCCGGCTCTGCTGATGATGGGGGAGACGCTGGTTCTGCGCGGCTGGAGAGGCGCGATCCCGCTTCTGGAGATGACGGCGTCGGCATCGCTGGTGGTGTTGGTGGTTCAGTCCAACCGCATTCGTCAGGCCGAGCTTCCAGCGTGGCCGGGCTACGCGGCGGCGGTCTGCGTTGGCGTTCCGCTCATCCTGCGCCCGCAGATTCTCGCGCACTGGGGAGCGGTGCTGGGAGGGTGCGTGGCCGGGTGTGCTGCGCTGCTCGGGTGGCTCTGGTTCGCGGTGCCTGACAGCTTTCAGGCCGCGCCCGCGAAAGGCGCGCGGGCCGGGCGGTTCGCGGTGCGCCGTCCGGCATGGTGCCGCGTGTGGTCGCCGGTCTGGTGGCCTGCCTGGAGGTCCTTCGTCAATTGGCGGGACTGGGGAGACGTGATGTGGATCGTGTGGCCGCTTACGCTCGGGATGTCGGTGGTGGCTGGCGCGTGGATAGTCAAGCCCGCGGTGCAGTCTTTCCGGCGGATCGAATGGCTGCTCACCTTGCCAATTTCCCGCCGGAGGCTGCTGCTCATGATGGTGCTTCCATGGATCGGGATCCTGCTTGCGTTCGTGTCGTGCCTGGGCCATATCGGTTCCTCCACGGCGGATCCGGCAGTGTCGCTGGGCTACTCGGATGTGTGGCGGGAAGAGAAGACGGCCGGATCGGGAACGCCCAATGTTCTGGTACCGGCGAGTTTTTGGCGATGGGCGTGGGGATGGAAAGCGCCCGTTATCAAGTCGCCTTGGGGAGAAAAGACGGAGCCGAAGACCTTCATCCGTCTCGGACTAGCCTATTACAACCCGTACTCGGTGGCACCCGGCAACTCGGACCATTTTCTGAAATGGCAGTACGCGCGGGCGATGGAGGCGATCTACGACCGGGGAGTGCTGGCCACGCGCCGGGTCCGGGTGCGAGGTGTCGAGGCGCTGGCCGCCACACTGTTCTTCCTATGCATGGTTCCCATGGCATTGTTCGACAAGGCCAATCGGCGCCGGGGTTGGCGCTGGGGTATCTGGCTCGGCCTGATCTTGCTTTTCTTCTGCGATTTCTGCACCGACAAGTTTGTGAGGGAAAGCGGGCCGCTGAGCGATATCATCACGCTGCGTCTCTCGGCCATTCTGCCGCAGAACCCGGTGGCGCTGGTGGTGCTCGCGGCGCTGCTGCTCGGCGGTGCGTATTGGGCCGTCGAGAGGCAGTTCGAGAGGCTGGATCTGGTTCCGGGCCCCACGCGCGAGGATGGCAAGGGGTAGCGGCGGTTTCTCACGCACCGTTTGCGGGATTGGCCGGACGGCGCGAAAACCCGGGGACAGAAGGGACCGCCCACGCGGCGACGTGGCGACGATGGTTTTCACGCAGCTTCGTGCGCGCCTTGGGACGGTCTCGTCTGTCCCCGGGTTTTCGCGGAGTGGCGCGGCGGGCGGGTTCGTCAGCCGCGAAGCGCCCAGCGGAACAGGTCGGAGTAGGATGCGGTCTTGCCTTGCATCAGGATGCCGACGCGGAAGATGCGCGCGGCGGCCCAGGTGGTGGCCCAGGTCCAGAGCACCACGCCTACCAGGCCAACCCACGGCTGCCAGGCGGGGACGCCGCCGGGCATGGCCTGGCGGACCAGCATCAGCATCGGCGTGAACGGCGGGAAGAAGGACACCGCCACGGCGAGCGCACCGTTGGGCGCCTGCATCACCGCCATCATTAGGAACATGGGGATCAGCACCGGCATGAACAGCAGGGTCGCGAGATGCTGCGCGTCGTTGGGGCTGGAACAGGCCGCGCCGAGTGCCGCGCCCAGGCCGCAGAGCACCATCACGTCGGCCACCAGGTAGATGAGGAACCACGGCAGCAGCATCAGCGGGGCCAGCCCCAACTGGGTCATTGCCGAAAGCACCATCAAGCCGCCCGCCACGTAGAGCAGGGAACTGGTGAGCGACAGCGCCACCGCGGCCGCCACTTTACCCATGATCAACTCGAACGGCGTGGCGGATGCCAGCAGCATCTCGTACACGCGCTGCATCTTGTCCTCCGCCACGCCGCCCAGCATGGGGCCGGCGGAGGCGAGCACGATCATCATGAGCAGCATCACCAGGGCGAAGGGTACCACGAAGGTTTCGGTTTCGGTTTTCTTGTGCGCTTTTTCGATCTTGCCGGTGTTGCGGTCGCGGCCGGCCAGGCTCATGGACTGGACGGTTGCGGGGGTCAGCACGTCCGCCAGTTTCGAGGGATCCACGCCGAGTTGCGTGAGGCGGACGCGGCGCAGGCCGTCGCTCACCGGGCCGGAAATCCAACCTCGGGTTTGGTCAAGGCCGCTGGCGTTGGAGTAATAATTGACGCGGCTGGATTCGGGCACCGCGTCGCCGGTATCGTCCTTGGCGTCGTCCTTGGGCTTGGGCGGATGCAGGGCGTCGCGGCCGATATCGAGGAAGGCGAAGAGCTCTCCGCGGCGGACGCGGTCGGAGAGGCGCAGGCGCTGGGCGTTGGCGTCGGCATCGTGCGGCGGCACGGTTTCAAACTGGTAGCTGGGCTGCAGGCGGGCGCCGGTCTTCTTGTCGAACATCTCCTTGGCGTTCTTTTCGGCGGCCACTTCCGCGATGGCCGCGGCGGAGACGCCGGTGCGGTCGACGATGGCGATCCGCCGCGGCTGCAGGTCCGGTTTCACCTTCATCAACCCGATGACAAGGAAGCCGCTGCACCCCAGGATGGGCGCCAGGATGAGGCCGAACAGGAACGGCTTGGAGCGGACCGATGCCAGGTAATCGCGCTTGGCAACCAGCAACATCTTATTCATGGCGTGGCTCCCGTTCCTCGGCCGCTTCCTGGCCGGCAATGCGCACGAAGATATCGTGGAGCGATGGCTTGGCCACCGCAAAGCTGCTGACGCGCGTGCGGGCCACCAGCGCGCGCAGCACTTCCTGCGGATCGCAGCCGCGGGCCATGCGCAACTCCTGCACCTGCCCGAGGTCGCGGACCTTCTCGACGCCGGGCAGATCGTCGAAGCCGCCCGCCGCGGAAACGCGAATTGTGTCGTTGCCGTACTGCCCCTGAATTTCGTCCAGGGTTCCGTCCAGCACCTTGCGGCCGCGGTAGATCATGAGGATGGAATCGCACAGGCTTTCGGCCACGCTCATGTCGTGGGTGCTGAGGATGACGGTGGCCCCGCGGCGCCGCAGCTCCAGGATGGCGGTGCGGATGACGTCCACGCTCACCGGGTCGAGTCCGGTGAAGGGCTCGTCGAGGATGAGCAGCTTGGGCTCGGGCACCACGGCGGCGATGAACTGCACCTTCTGGCTCATGCCCTTGCTGAGCGTGTCCACGCGCTGTTTGGCGCACTGGGCCAAGTCCAGGCGGACGAGCCACTGGTCCACTTCGTCGGTGACCCGGCGGCCGCCCCGCAACTCGCCGTGGAATTCGAGCAGGGCGCGCACCTCCATGCGGCGGTGCAGGCCGCGCTCCTCGGGCAGGTAGCCTATCTGGCCGGAGCGGCCGGTGCGCGTATCCTGGCCGAAGACGCGGATGGAGCCGCGGTCGGGATAGAAGATGTTGACGACCATGCGCATGGTGGTGGTCTTGCCCGAGCCGTTGGGGCCGATGAAGCCGTAGACCGAGCCTTGGGGGACGGTGAGCGAAAGGTCATCGACGGCCGCGAGGGCGCCGAAGGTCTTTGTTACGCCGGTGATTTCGATGGCGTCCATGTGGCGATGGTAGCAGAGCGGGGGGCGAGGGAAGTGGGCGGGGCTGACGCAAGAGGGACCGAGTTCCATACCGCGGCACATTCCAGGGCAGTTGGACGCTAATTGGGCGCATCCTCTCCCGAACAGGCAGGGTTGCCTCGACCGTCAAATACCCGAGCTGTGTCCGGGACTGACAGTCTTTCTCCCCCCACGTGGGTTGGGGGGCATCCGGTTGGTACCGCCAGTACTCTTGCTTCGCAGATAAATTCTGATTATTCTTATGCTCGACGTTTGCGCGCCAATATAGAAGGCTTTGAAATCGGTCCACCCTGGTGCGGATCGGGCAGGTTCATCCCCGGGGTGCGGTGGTTCTGCTAATCGCACTGTGCAGAGGATGGCTGCTCGCTCGGCACGCGGCAGTTTCGGGAGGCACGGCCCGGAAATGAAAAAGGTTGATTAAAATACGAGATTTCCAATCGGCCAGGGGCACCATGTTGGATGAGCGGTGCAAGCGGAACTTTCCTCTTGCAAGGATCACGAGATTTGGAACGATTCGAGGTCGGCGGTCGTGTCAGCCTTGGCGCACATGGGTGGCGACCCCAGGGGTAATCGGGAGACGGGATTTGGGAAGGCGTGCGGTGTTATCCACGCGCTTTCGTCCCAGTTGATGAGATCGCGAACTACAACTCCGATGGAGGCAGCCGTGAGTATGGGGAGAATACGTCAGAGTACCTTCTGGGTGGGCGCGATGCTCGCCGTCGTTTTGGGCGGGGCGCCGAGAGCGGCCGCCGCGGACAAGAAGCCGGCCACGCCGAGCGCAGCGCCCGCCAAAGCCGCTCCCGCTCCGGCAAAGGCGGCGCCAACCACGGCAGCCCAACCTGTGGGAGTCCGGCCGGCGCAGCCTGCGGCAGGACGCGGAACCGCTGGCCCGGCGGGTGGCGCAGGTAACGCCGCCCGCGGTGGCACGGGCGCTGGGAACGCCGGTCGAACTGGCGTGGGGGCCCCTGGCGGCGCCGTAAACGCCGGGCGCGGCGGCACGGGTCTGGCGGGTGGTGGTGGAAGGTCCGGTAGCACTGGCACGACTCCCCAAAGGCCGCTCGGAGGGATCACCGATAGGTTCGGTAATGGCGGCAGCACCCCCCGGAGCGGCACGGCGCCGGCCCACTATACGAGCCGTCCGGGTGACCAACAGAAGGCCCTGCCGGGAGGGCGGACGGAGTTCCATAACGCCAATGGTCAGACCGTCACAACGAACGCGCGCGGCGAGGTGCACCGGATTGAAGCTTCTCGCGGCTTGGCCGGCGGCAACAGGATGGTAATCAACCGCGGACCCGGTGGAGCGAGGATGGTGGAAGCGGGCCGCCCTGGCGCTCGCGTGGTCAGCTACGGGGCTCATCGTGGCTTCGTGGAGCGTTCCGTTGCCGGGCGGCCGGGCTACATCTCGCGCACCTACGTCGCCGGTTGGAGATCTTACGCTCACGTGTATCGCGAATACCATTACGGTGGTGTAGCGTACTACCGATATGTTCCCGCAGTGTACTATGGCCCGGGCTTCTACGGATGGGCCGCCGCCCCGTGGGGCGTTCCCGTCCGATACGCATGGTTTGGGCTGGCGACACCGGCACCCTGGTTCGGCTTTTATGCGGGCTACTTCACTCCCTATCAGACCTACGCCTCGCCGGATTTGTGGTTGACGGACTATTTGATTGCGCAGAACCTGAGACTGGCTTACGAAAGCCAGCAAGCGGCCAACGATGGTCAAGGCCCACAACCTCCGTCCAGCGGGCAACCGGCCGCCGCAACCCTTTCGCCCGAGACAAAGGCGCTGATCGCGGACGAAGTCAGGCAGCAGATCGCCGCAGAGAAGGCCGCTGCGATGCAGCCGGCCTCATCCGGTCCCCAACAGGCTGACACCGGGGAACAGGTACCGCCGGCGCTGAAGCAGAGGTTCTTTGTAGTTTCGTCGAATCTCGACATAACCACCTCGGCGGGTCAGGCGTGTTCGCTAACTCCCGGAGACATCATCGAGCGACAAGGTAAGGCTGTAGCAGCCGATGGCGGCGTCGCCGTGAGCGTCTTGAGCAGCAAGCCAGATGACTGCGGTGCCGATGTCACCGCCGCGGTGCAGCTTGCCGACCTGCAAGAGATGCGCAACCAGTTCCATGAGCAAATCGATTCCGGGCTCAAGATGCTGGCCGAGAATCAGGTAAGGGGCGTGACCGCGCCGGCCGCCGGAGCCCGTCCGGTTGCGGACGGAACCGCGGATCCCGCCGCGGATGCGGAGTCGCAGCTCGTCGCGCAAGAAACCGACGCCGCCAGGCTTGAGGCTCAGGTGCAACAGGGCGCGGGCGGCAACTAGGCCGACCCCAGTGGGCAGAGCGCGTACGGGGGATTCTCAATATGAATAGAAGACGCCTATTAGTGGCATTCATCGTCAGTCTACCTTTCGGTGGAGGGCAGTCGATCCTACTAGGTCAAGCGCCGGGCGGCGGGATCGAGCAGCAACTTCGGTCTCAGTATCTCGTCGCGAGCGTCGGCAACAACGGTGTAGTCGTCCGAGCTGGAACGGTCGTTGTCGTCCAGCAGGACGGAATAACGGCGCTTCCGGCCCCTGGAGAATACCCTTGCAACACCCACAAGGGGGATGGCCGTATCGGCCATTCGACGATGTGCGCGGTCAACTACAGTGTGAGCAAGGACAATCAACGTCCTCTCCAGGTAGGCGAGAAGGCCTATCTTACGGCAATCCAAGTGAAACCCTCGGAGGTTGTTTTCAGAGTGCAGACGTGCTGCGGAGACGCAAATGACGCCCCGTTCAGGGCGGCGGTTTCATTCCAGTTTCCAAAGGGATCTCTGGATTCGATGAAGTTCAAAGACGTGCAGGACCTGATCGGCCAGGTCTTCGTTCCCGACACGAGCGCGGCTCAGGGAGCCGAGCAGTCCCAGCCCAATCCGTCACAAGGCGTCCCGCAGGCCGCACTCTCCGGTCTCTGGGATGTGCAGGGCACCGGGGCGCAAATCCAACTCAATCAAGATGGCTCATTCACGCAACACGCGGCGGACGGTCAGGAAAGGCCCGGCCGGTACGCGGTCAATGGCGACTCGCTGATTTTGACGTACACTGCGACGGGACGCTCTTCCACATTTGGCATCCAAGGGGACAATATCTACGTCGGCAGCCGTCTGGCGTGGGTCCGCCATGGAGGCGGGCCGACTCCCGCTGCCGCACCTGCGCCACCCCAAGTTGCACCGTTGAAGCTACCGGCCACGTATGCCAGCGCTCAAAATCCAGCAGACAAGGTCCAGTTGAACGCTGACAGCACATTTTCGCTTCAGGAAGGCGGGCAGGCCTATCAAGGCACCTTTGCCGCCACTGGCAACAGCCTGGAACTCAATATCACTGGCGGCCCTAAGACCGCGGCCACAATCCATGGCAATAACCTCACCGACAGCAGCGGACAGGTATGGGTCCTCGCGGAACAGCCGGCGCGAAGCGCTAGTGGCGATGCCGTGCTCCGGAACCAGGACGTCATCAAACTAGTCAAGGCCGGGCTTGACGATACGCTAATCATCGCCAAGATCGGGAGTTCCAAGTGTCAGTTCGACACGTCGACAGACGCTCTCATTCAGTTGAAGCAGAGTGGCGTCAGCGGGGCCGTTCTCAAAGCAATCCTGGGAGCGGCAAAGTAGTCTCTCAACTTCCGGCCCAATATAGATAGTATTCGCGAGGCATTATGACAAGGCACTCTAAGTTAACGGCTGAAGCGGTAGGTCTGGCGGTTCTGTGTGTCAGCCTGCCAGGGCTTCGGGCCCAGGCGCCGGGCCAGGGATTCGAGCAGCAGCTTCGTTCCCAGTACCGGCTCACTCGCGTTGGTGGCAATGGAACCGTCGCGGGCCAGCCGGGCACGGTCCTGGAGATGCACGAAGACGGGCTAACCGCGATTCCAGCCGCGTATGGGCCGTACTGGTACAGCACGATCAAGAAGGGGGGACGCATCAAGTCGAGCATGGTCCAGCATGGCGGTAGCGTCGCCATGAGTGAACGCCGGCCGTATCAGGTCGGAGAGAAGGTGTATCTCGTTGGCATGGAGGTCACGCCGGTCGAGATCGCGTTTAACGTGCAGTCCTGCGGAGCCTGCGATTTGTCGGTTAATCCAAACGATCCGCCCTACCGTGCGCGGCTCACATTTCAGTTTGAGAAAGGGTATTTGAGCACGGCAGACCCGAAGCAGGTTTTGGAGACAGTCGGTCAGGTGTTTGGACTCGCTGCTTCCGCGGCGGTGCCAGCGGCAGCCGCGCCACCAGCACCGTTGCCGCCACAACCGCCACCGCCGGCCGTGCCGCCGGCCCCGCTGAGGCTCCCGTCCACTTACGCCAGCGCCGGGGCGCCGGCCGACCTGCTCCAGTTGAACGCGGACAACTCCTTTTCACTGCAGGAAGCCGGGCAGACCTATCGGGGCACGTTCGCGGTTGCCGGCAGCACCCTGGAACTCAACATCAGCGGGGGCCCCAAGACCGCGGCCACCATCCAAGGCAACTCCCTCGCCGATAGCAGCGGACAGACTTGGGTTCTACGGGAACAACCCACGGCGGGTGCCGGTTCCGCGGCCCTTTTCCAGAACCAGGACGTAATCAAGATGGTGAAGGCCGGTTTGGACGACTCATTGATCATTTCGAAAATCGGCAGCTCCAAATGCCAGTTCGACACTTCGACCGATGCGCTCATCCAGTTGAAGCAAAGCGGCGTCAGCGCGGCCGTGCTTAAGGCAATCCTGGGCGCGGGGAAGTAGCCTCCCCCGGCTTCAGGCTCGATGATTGGCTGGGCCTCGAACATGAAAACACCCCAGTTCTTCGCCGTGATCGTCTGCGGGGTGGCCCTCCGGGGGAACTTCTCATCGATACGTGGGCAGGCGCCGGACCAGGCAGCGCCAGCACCGGCGGCGCTTGCCGTTGCGCCGCCGAAGCTTCCGTTGACCTACGTGAGTGCAAAGAGCCCGGCTGACCTGCTCCAGTTGAACGGCGACAATTCATTCTTGCTGCAAGAAGCCGGCCAGATCTATCACGGCACCTTTTCCGTCGACGGCAACACGCTGGAGCTCAGGATCTTCGAATCCAACGCCAATACCACAGCGTTGATGCAAGACGGAAAACTAACGGACAGTAGCGGACAGATCTGGATTCTGGGCGAGAAGCCTTCGTACCTTGGCACCGTCACGGAGGTCGTTCGGAACCGGGATGTCATCAGGCTGGTGAAAGCCGGTCTTGACGACGAAATCGTGGTAGCGAAGATCGGGAGTTCCAGTTGTCAGTTCGATACGTCGCCACAGGCGCTCGCCAGTCTGAGGAGAAACGGCCTGAGCGCGGCAGTGATCGGAGCCATGACCGGATCGGGCACAATGCCCGCCTCGGGAGAAGGCCCCGCATCGACGATGATGCCGGCGACTACCGGCGCTTCTTCCGCCGCCGGCGTGGCTGCCGCCAATTCGAAGATCGACAACGCGGCCAGCGATGTGGGCACGGTGCGCACCCAGGCCTCGCAGACGCAAGACCAGCACAACAAGACCATCGCCGACCTGAAGAGCGTCACTGGCGACCTTGGCGTGCAGAGCGGCCTGATCGCCACCAACGGCAAGGAACTGGCGGCGCTGCGCCTCAAGGGCGAGCGTAACTACACCGACATCAAGTTGGGCAAGACCAAGCAGCCGCAGCGCTTCGGCGACATTGCCTTGCGCCTGGACAACGTCACTCCTAAAAGGAACATGTACTCGGTGTACATCCTGGCAGACGACAAGCTCACCTTCAAACAGAACAAGAACATCAACGAGCCGGTGCAGTTCTACGCCGCAAAGGGTGGCCACACGCCGTACGAACTGGTCATCAACCAGGTCACCAAGGATACCATCGTGGGCTACCTCTCGGCGCCCAAAAACTCCGACGGCTCGACGCCCGTTATGCGAATCTATATCGAGTTCAACCTGGGTCAGGGCAAACAGCCGCAGCGCTTCGGCGAAATCGTTCTGCGCCTGATCAAAGTCAACACCGAGGCGGACAGGTACTCGGTGGAGGTCATCGACGACGGGAAAGTGACTCTGCTGGAGGAGAAGCGGACCAACGAGATTTGCGAGATCAAGAGCGGCCGTACCGTCTACGACCTGGTGGTTAACCGGGTCGCCAGTGAGAGCATCGCCGGATATCTCTGGCGCGAGCCCGCAATTGCCGCCGCCGAGAATCCTGAGGCCGTGCGCCCCAAGAGCGAGCGGACCTTCGTCGAGGTTAGGTTGGGTATAACCCGGCAGCCCCAGCGCTTCGGCGATATCGCCCTGCGCCTGGAGAGCGTCGACCCCAAGCGGAAGACATATTCGGTGTATGTCCTCGCCGGCGACAAGCTCACCTTCAAGCAGGGCAAGAGCATCAACGAGCCGGTGCAGTTCTACACAGCGAAAGGCGGCGACACGCCCTACGAACTGGTGATTAACCAGGTCGCCGAGGACAGCGTCGCCGGCTACCTCTCGACGCCCAGATGAGCCTGGGCCTTGGGCGAGAACGGCCCGAAGTCGCCTCAGCCTGGCGGTCTTCCGCGGACACGATGGGAGCGTCCCGGTTCTGGTCGACGTCTTCTGTGGGCGCGCCGTGGATGCGCCCCCGACCGCCGCGCGCCGGATTCGGGCTGATACAGTTGTAGCTTGCCACGCCGCATCCAAGCCCGCCTGCGCGGAATCGTCCAGGGGGTCGGATTCCGCCCGTTCGTATATAACCTGGCGCGGCGGCTGGGACTCGCCGGGTCGGTGCGCAATACGTCCGCCGGATTGCTCGTGGAGGTGGAGGGCGCCGCCGCGGAGGTGGACGAGTTCCTCGAAGCGCTAGTGCGCGATGCGCCGCCGCTCGCCTGGATCCAGGACCTCGCCGTCTCGGAGATGGCGCCCGCGGGCGGCGCGGATTTCGTTATCGAGCCCAGCACCACCAGCAGCGGTGAGTTCGCGCTGGTCACGCCCGACGTGGCCACTTGCGCGGATTGCCTCGACGACCTCGCAGATCCCGCCAACCGCCGCTTCGGTTACGCCTTCACCAACTGCACCAACTGCGGCCCGCGCTACACCATCGTACGCGACATCCCCTACGACCGGCCCAACACCACCATGGCGCCCTTCCGCATGTGCGCCGCCTGCCAGGCCGAGTACGACGACCCCGCCAACCGCCGCTTTCACGCGCAACCGAACGCTTGCGCGGTGTGCGGGCCGTCGCTATCGGCGCCCGTCGAGGAGGCGCGGCGGAGGCTGGCGGCGGGCGAGATCGTGGCCATCAAGGGACTGGGCGGATTCCACCTGGCCTGCGACGCGCGCAACCCAGCAGCGGCCAAGCGCCTGCGCGAGCGCAAGCGGCGCAGCGAAAAGCCGTTCGCGCTGATGGTGCGCGACCTGGCGGCGGCCGACGAGATCTGCGAGGTCTCCGCCCAGGCGCTCGCCGCGCTCGCCGGCCCGCGCCGCCCCGTCGTGATCCTGCCGGCGCGCGAGCCTTCCGCGTGGCAGCACATCGCGCCCGGCAATCGAACCCTCGGTGTGATGCTGCCCTACACGCCGCTGCACCACCTGCTGTTCCGCGACGCGCCGTACGCCGCGCTGGTGATGACCAGCGGCAACCTGAGCGAAGAGCCCATCGTGGTGGACAACGGCGAGGCGCGCGAGCACCTGGCCGGCGTCGCCGACTGGTTCCTCACCCACGACCGCGCCATCTACATGCGCGCCGACGATTCGGTGGTGCGCATCTTCGAAGGCCGCGAGCGTCTGCTGCGCCGGTCGCGCGGGTACGTGCCGCAACCGCTCGACCTGGGCCGCGAGGTGCCCGAACTGCTGGCCGTGGGCGGCGAGTTGAAGAACGCCTTCTGCCTCACCAAGGGCCGCCACGCCATCCTGAGCCAGCACATCGGCGACCTGGAAAACTACGAGACGCTGCGTATTCTTCGAAGAGACCCTGGCCAACTTGCAGAAGCTGTTCCGCGTGACGCCGCGGGCCGTGGCCTACGACCTGCACCCCGGCTACCTGAGCACGAAGTACGCGCGGCGGCTGGCGGGCCTGGCGCAATTCGGCGTGCAGCACCACCACGCGCACATCGCCAGTTGCATGGCGGAGAACCGGCTGGAGGGCGACGCGATCGGCGTGGCGTTCGATGGCACCGGCTACGGTCCGGACGGCGCCATCTGGGGCGGCGAGTTTCTGGTGGCCGGGTACGCCGGGTTCGAGCGCCGCGGCCACCTGCGCTACGTGCCGCTGGCGGGCGGGGACGCCGCCATCCGCGAACCGTGGCGCGCCGCGCTGGGGTATTGCCAGGACACGTTTGGCGTGGGCTTCGAGGTGCCCGCGCGGCTGCGTGCCGTTGGCGAGGAGCGCCTGCGGGTGGTGCGGCGGATGATCGAGACGGGCGTGAACACGGTGGCGACGTCGTCGTGCGGCCGCCTGTTCGACGCCGTGGCGGCGCTCGGGGGCGTGCGGCGGGAGGTGACGTTCGAGGGGCAGGCCGCTATCGAACTGGAGAACATCGCCGGGGACGCGGACGCCGCGCCGTACCCATTCGAGATCGCCGCGGGGCAGGCGTGGGAGATCGACTTCCGCCCGGCCATCGAGCGGATTGTGGCGGGCGGGGAGCCGGCGCCGGTGATCGCGGCGCGGTTCCATAATACCGTGGCGGACGCGATTGTCGAGACTTGCCGGCGGATTCGCGGGGAGAGCGGACTGGGCCGCGTGTGTCTGAGTGGCGGGACGTTTCAGAACGTGAGGCTGGTGGCGCGGGTGGCGGGGTTGCTGCGGGCGGCGGGGTTCGAGGTGTTCCTGCACGCGGCGGTGCCGACGAATGATGGGGGGATTGCTCTGGGGCAGGCGGCGATTGCGGCAGCGCGGATGGGGTAGGGGGCGGTTGCGGGCGGTCGGCCCAGTTGCCGGTCGCCGCAACCGGCCCGCCAAAACCGCGGCGCTTTTCGCCGGACTAACGTGATTGGGACTCCAGAGGGCGGCCTCCCAGGACGCCATAGCTGGCGAACTTCCGGGTGGCCGAAAACCAGACCGGTGGGCATGCACGCCGAGTTATCGCGCGCCGTGTGGGGCGACGCAACGAGCTAGCTGAAGCTGGGGACCTCTCGTGTTCGGAGAAAGCGGACGGTCAACGACTCCTCTGCTTCGGGCGGAGCTCTTGTGTGCGATATTTGCTAGCAGTCGTCTTCTTGGGCACGGCCTTACGGTGCGCAACGACCCGTTTTGCCGCCGACGTCTTGACGGGCGCCGTCCTGCTTGAATATCGGCTCCCCAACGCCCTGCTCTTGGCCTTCGAGGCTTCCTTATCGATGTCTGAAAGTTGTGCGATCTCAATTAGGCTTTCCGCCTTCTTGACAATGGCCTTCTTGTCGGCTCTTGAAACGCCTGCAGATTTCAGGACTTGGTGAGCGAGCGTCAGAGCTGCGATCACAACTCCAGTTGCGGATACGGGATCGATCATAATAGAACATTACCTCGCTTCCAGGTTCATTTGCACTAGGGAGCCACCCGTTCAATAACTGCAACAGCTAGTCACGCTGCAGGATCTGGTGCAAGAACGGCCTGCCGCATCGCCCGCGCTTCCCTATATGTCCTCTCTTGTGCTTCCGGCGGCATCGTGGGCACCGTACCCGCTCGTCATAGCACTTTTTATAAAGGTGTTTTGTAATGACCCATCGGGGAAGTTCCTTCGGCCAATAGCAATAGGCCTTCCCGGTTGCATCGACGCAAGATCCCCGCTCGCACGAACACTCTCCTTGTCCTGCTAGGTCCGAGGCTGCTACTACCGAGCCATCGTCCAAGGGAATTGGCAGCCGGTCACGTTCCCATTGGCTGACCTCCATTTGGTCCAGGAGGCTTGGAAGCCGACGGGGGTCAAATCCCTTCAGCTGGCAACGGCGGAGGCCCTCCTCATACGCCTCCTCGATGTCGCGGCCAACGCCGATGCCATCATAGAAACCGCGGGTGAATTCGATCGCGGCTTCATCAGCGAGAGGGCGTTCGGACGCAATCGTATACGGTACTCCGAGGGCCGTGAGTATTCCTTGGTTGAGGGAATAACAGCTGTTAAGGATGACGCACCTGATCGGCGGCGAGTGATCGGCGAACAGCCGGGCCAGTGCGGCCGGGGGTGGAACGAATGGCTCTCCGCGATCATCCTCAAACAAGAGACCCCGCTTGGTTCCGTGGCCGGAGATCTGCACGATATCGTATCTCTTCTCTAACAGTGCTCTGGCGAGATCGTCCACCGTTGCCGCATGGCGCGTGTCGAGAACCAAATCTCGTCGTCTCGTGCTCCGCTCGATGCATTGCTTGATGACGCGCTCCTCCTCTCCGAGGCGCAGAGGATCGGTCCACTTAGGATTAGGCATGACCGCAAGGATCGTCGTCACGCTTTTCGGCTCTTGGCCACTAGCGTCCCAGGTGGCGTCAAGTACGGGTTTGTAGCTGGTACGGGAATAACGATCTGAACCCATAGAACCCTTCCGACCGGAGATCATACCACGTTATCCGTAGATATGAACTGCGCTCCAGATGATTCGCGACGCCTACCCGTTCTTGCCGTTCCGAGCTATGCGCGAAGCTCCGAGATGGCTCGGGACCATGTGACTCTGACAGCCAGTTCGGATTACGGGGCACTCGGAGGTTCGCCTGAGCTGATCACGACGCGTCGGGAAGTGCTACGATTCCGAAAGGGCGCGGTCTCCGTGAGGGCACAGCGAACTGTCGCGCGCCGTCGATAACGGTCGTACACGGCGGAGGCGGGGTGCCAGGGTCTGGCACACCACTGAGGCTAGGGCTCACGCCGGGTCGGCCGATCCCTGGGAGGTTTTGTCGAATGTCGGACCTTAGCCTCGTTGAGAAGCGGAAGATCGAGAGGTTCCTCGGAATGGAAACTGGCTACGTGCTGAACTTTAGCAATCGCAGCTTCGCCGAGTTTATCCGGGACAGTACTGGCCGAGACATATATGACTCACGTTACGACTACGGTAGTGGTTCGAAGGCAAACCGGATGCGGGCATTCTGGCAGAACGAAGACAATACCGTAGTAGGGAAGCTCATCAAGGACATGCTTGACTACAGCGAGGACACTGGAGCGCAGGCTGAAACGTGCCGGCAGATCGTTGCCCGGTTGCTCCATGGCTGCCCTATCACGCAACCTTCGTCCCCGTATCGCGATGGCGCGCAATCAGATCAGGGGCAACTTCGCTCTCAGGCCCTTCGGGATCTGAAAGAGGAGTTCTTTCAGCTCGCCGCCGACAGTGACCGAAGCCGGGCTGGCCTCGCTCTCGAGAGGCTTCTGAATCGTCTCTTTGAGATGTTCGAACTCCAGCCTCGCCAGCCTTTTCGAGTCGTTGGAGAGCAGATAGACGGTTCGTTCCAATTGGACGGTGAAACTTACCTGCTGGAATCAAAGTGGGAGAAGCATCCGCTTCCAGAAGCGGACCTGCTGGTGTTCAGGGGCAAGATCGAAGGCAAGTCGACGTTCACGCGGGGCGTCTTGATTGCACTCAACGACGTTAGTTCCCAAGCGCGGGACGCTATCACCTGAATTATGCACAGCTCCGGTGTTCCGAGCGCCGGTTTCGCTCGGCTGATGCCGCCCGTAGTTGAGTGAGTCAGTTCGGTTTTTGCTGTTGCATCGCCCTCCTGAGAGTCCGTTCTCGCCAAACCCCGCGCCGAAGTCTCTTACTTCGTTGCGCTTGTCGGCCGCGCATAATTTTCTATGCACACCAGCCGAAGGGCCTGCGGGGGCGTGCAATCAGCGCAATGCCGGCAGCATGACCGGCGCGTAGCCTGCTCCGCGCGGCGCGATCTTTCGCAGGCGGTCCATCAGTCGCTCGAACACGCCCTTCTCCTCGTAGTGATCGCTGTAGCTCACCCCGGTGCGCCCGGCGTGGCGCCAGATCTTGGCGGCCACGAACAGGAAGCGCAGTCGCGCGGTCGCCAGCGTCGTGTGTTGTAGCGCCGTGGCGTCGGCCTGCGGTTCGCGGTTGAACAGCATCAGCCAGCAGTTCAGGTTGTAGGCCAGCATCGCCAACTGGAAATGATTCCCGTTCACATCGAAGCGGCCTGAGGGGTGCGCCGCCAGTCCGGCATCGTTGTTCGCCTCCTTGATCAGGTTTTCCGCGCCGCCGCGCTGGTTGTAAAACCAGACCACGAAGTAGATGGGATCGCCGAAGTCGGTCACGAAGACCCGGTACTTGTACTGGCTGGTCTCGAACAACTGGTACTGCTCGGTCTTCTCCGCCTCGACCTCCTCACGCGTTTTTTCATAGCGCAGAGCCACGAACCGGTATTTCTTCTTCCACCCGTCCGGCTGATAGCTGAATTCACACTCCCACCTGGCATCCGTCTTCTTCGACGGCTTCCACTCGGCTTGGCGTAGCAACTCGACCAGTCGCGACGTCTTGCGTGCTGAGATCACGAACCGGGCAGTGCATTCTTCGTAAGCCTCGACTGCTTGCCGGCAGTAGAACCCGGAATCGGCCCGGCCGTAAATCTGCTTCACGCACGGCGGCAGCGCCGCGCACACATCCCGAATGTGATCGCCTATCTGTTTGCCGGTGGGCCGATCGCCGTTGCGCAATTCCCCCCAGATATACTCCCGCGTCTCGTGGATGAACGTCAGCATCGGTTGGTAGCTCTTCTTGCCTTTGTTCTTGGGGTTGTAGCTCTTGCGTCCGCCCATCTGTTGGCCATACAGCGTGTGCACGGTCGTGTCGGTGTCGATGGTGACGACCGCCAGTTTCACATTGGCCGCCGCCCAGACTCGTTCGCGCATGATTCGCATAATGGTCAGAATCTGCCGGGAGACATTGAGGTGCAGCGCGTTCACGAATCTCCAGAAGGTGGATTGCACCGGCAGCTTGGTGACTTTGAGAATGCCCGTCAGAATCGGGTCGCGAGCGATGAAGCGCAACTGGTTCAGGCGCGGGAAACCGATGTAGAGCCCCAACACGATTCCCAACACGAACCGGTACAGGTCCAGGGCACGGGGAATGCGCTTCGAGGTCACCGTCTGTTCCACCAGGGTCTGGAAGTCGAGTTTTTCCAGCATGGTGATCACCGGCAGCAGTCCGCCGTAGGGAGTCAGATTCTTCCCATTGAAGTCGTAGGGCGTGGAAGCATTGATTTTATTGGGTTCCGATGAGACCCTGGCCGGGCCTTGTTTTACGGGGGTTTTATCGCTATCCTTTTTTCTGTCGGTAACCATTTGGGTGACCTCCTTGGGGTCGGTTTTGCGAAGCGCCAATTTCGCAAACTTCTGTTTTACCCCGATCTTTACGGGGTCCCCAAATGGTACACTACGCTTCCGCCCTCATACCGCATGCCGCAGGGGCGCATAGCTCAGGTATCACCAGAGGAAAGGCGCCCTGCTTCTTCGTAATCAACGGACATGACCTTTCGATGATCCTGAGCGAAGCAGTCGCACTGCCGGAATTTCTGAGAAGGCGTGTCCGCCTTCTCGCCGAGGAGGGACTAGTGTGCGTCCATTTCCCGGAGGCAATGAGGTAGGAGGCTTCGGTCCGAACCTCGCGTAGCGAAGGTGTTCGTACGCGGCTCAATGGTGTCCGCAGTTGTTGCCTCCGCGTTCCCCAACATGATCGCGAGGATCCCAGGGCGGTGTACCGGGCGATAACTCCTGCGTAGTCCCCGTTCGGAGAATTGGGGACCGCTCCGACGACAATCAGAATCCCGGGCTCCCTCGGCTCCGCCCTCGCGGATCGAGCGATCCTTGCCAAGCTGACGTGAACGGGACTTCACGGGATCTATGGTCTGCCCGCCGCGCGGATCTCCTTGCGAGTGGCCGGCAATTCGCCCAGTGGCCCGGATAAGCGCTACGGCGTCGAGGAGGAGCAGCTCACTGACAGATCCCTCAACTTCCGGCTGAGCCGCGATCCACATCCTCTACCGGTCAAGCGAACTATGCGCCAGGCAAGACCCAATCTGTCGCAATGCCGGCGGCATGGGACAATGGAATTGCATCTCGATTCATGCCCAAGCGATACACAAGCCGGGAACTGGTCAGACTGGCCGAAGACTTCGGATGGATGTTGGCCGGCGTGAGGGGGGACCATCACAACTTCAAGCACCCGGCGAGCCGCTACATAGTCACCATCGTGCATCCCCAAAAAGATGTACCGGTGGGGCGGGCGGTGGATACGGTGAAGAAGATCAGACTGGAGGTCAAGTGATGCGATTCCTGATCATGCTGGAACAGACCGAGACGGGATTTGCGGTGCAGGCGCCCGACTTGGCCATAGCCACCTACGGAGAGAATATCGATGCGGCCAAGCGCGCGGCTGGGGAAGCGATTCGGAGCAACCTGGAAGCCTATCGGGAAGCCGGACAACCGGTGCCTCAAGCGCAAGAGGTTACAAGCCATCTTGAGAATCCCGAATTTCGGGATTTGCTGTTCGCGTACGTTGACGTAGCCGAGCCTCAGGGGAGAATCGCCGCCTAGCTCAATCTGCGCGAGCGCCTCAACATGCTCAGGTAAGGTGATCGGCGCGCGCCACGCGAACATCGGTTTGGGCAAAGTCCCGGCCCTTAAACAGCAGCGGTTCGTCGGTCGCTTTCGCTAGCGCGTAAGCGAAACAATCGCCGAAATTCAACCGGGCCCGATGCCTGCCCCGACCAAAGTCGTAGGAGGCCTGGCGCGCCAAAGCGCCTTGTTGCAGCGCTACGGGCTCAACGACGATGGCGGCGGCTCGCAAGAACGCCTCTGCCTGCCGGGCAGCATCTGGCCTGGCTTGCCGTTCGAGGACAATGGCCAGTTCCAGATGGTTCGCGACGCTGAGGCGGCAGATGTCCGCCGCCAGGATCAATCGTGCGAAATCCTCGGCCTCCGGCTCCTGAAATAGGATTGCGACCAAGGCGGAAGTATCGAGGATCACTTCGGCAACCCGCGCTCGTCATAGAGCAGTTGGCCATGCTCGACGTAGGGACGCTTTACGGCCCGCGACGCCCGTTTCGCGATGGCCATCAGTTCCGCCAAACCTGCCTTGCCGTTGCGTTTCTCGATCTTTGCGTGCCGCTCCCTGGGCGAATCAACGACCACCTTGGTGAGGCTCTGCCCGGTTTCCTGGGCAATCGCCTGGGCCAAACGATGGGCTTCCGGATCTTTGACGTTCAGACTCACGGCCATTTTTCCATTCTAGAATTTCCGCTTCACTTCTACCATTGGCGTGCGACACGCCGCCCGCGCCAACTCCGGCACTTCGGCGGCGTTGCCTCATGAAGAGGCGAGTGCTTATTCGACTGCCTTGGGGTTCTTGGCGGTGCCACCCATCGGGTGAAGTGCTGACGGCCGGGAGCGCGGCCGGGTCCGCCGGATGGCGCGCGCCCAGCCCGTAGAACAGCGGCGGGTAGTAGTCGGCACCGGGACGGCGTGCGCGGCCCCGGTTCCGAGCTTCGCGAAATCCCCCAGGGCGGGGAAGCCGCGCCTTCGCTGAGGGCGCGTGGCGGGCGTTCGAAGCGCCCCGCCCAGTCGCACGGGTCGGGCGGTTCGACGCGCCAGTCGTAGGCGCGGCGGTTGTGCACGCTGAAGTGCGCCGCGGAATGGGCGTTTCCGGGCTACTTCCGCTCCCGCAGCCGCCTGATCTCTTCCAGTCGCTCCCCGATGCGCTTCTCCATGCCGCGGTCCGTCGGGTGGTAGTAACGGCGGCCTGCCATCGAGGGCGGCAGGCAGTCCATATCCACGATGGCGTCCTCGAAATTGTGGGCGTGCTGGTAGCCTTGGGAATAGCCCCATTCCTTCATGTGGCGCGTGGGGGCGTTGCGCAGGTTCATGGGGACGGGCTCTGCCACGGTGCCGGCGGCGTCCTGCTGCGCGGCTCCCAGCGCCCGGTAGACGGCGTCGCTCTTGGGCGCGACCGAGAGGTAAATCACCGCCTGCGCGAGAGCCAGATCGCCCTCGGGAATTCCCAGGAAGTGCACGGCTTGCATGGCGGCGACGGCCTGTTCGAGGGCGCGCGGGTCGGCCAGACTGATGTCTTCGATGGCCATGCGGATGACGCGGCGGGCGATGTAGAGGCGGTCCTCGCCGGCTTCCAGCATGCGGGTGAGCCAGTAGAGCGCGGCATCGGCGTCGCTCGAGCGCACGGATTTGTGGAGCGCGGAAATCAGGTTGAAGTGCTCTTCGCCGCCCATGTCGTAGAGCAGCACTTTGCGCTCGATGGCGTCCTGCACGGCGGCTTCAGAGAGCGCCCCCGCGCCGGCCGCGGCGGCGGCGGATTCCAGCGTGTTGTAGGCCTGGCGCGCGTCGCCGTTGGCGTAGATGGCGATCTGCTCCAGCAGGCGCTCCTCGGCCTCGATGCCTAGTACGGGCAGGGCGCGCGCCAGCAACGTCATGGTCTCAGGTACGGTGAGCGGGCGCAGGGCGTAGACGCGGGAGCGCGAGAGGAGCGCCGAGATCACTTCGAAGGACGGGTTCTCGGTGGTGGCGCCGATGAGGATGATGTCGCCGCGCTCCACGTAGGGAAGAAACGCGTCCTGTTGGGCCTTGTTGAATCGGTGAATCTCGTCGATGAAGAGGATGGTGCGGCGGCCGGAGCGGCGCAGGCGCTCGGCGTCGGCCATGACGGCCTTGATCTCCTTGATGCCGCTAAGCACGGCGCTGAAGGAGATGAACTCGCTGCGGGTCGTGCGCGCGATGAGCAGCGCGAGCGTGGTCTTGCCAGTGCCGGGCGGACCCCAGAGAACCACGGAGGTGAGCTGGTCGCTCTCGATCTGGCGGCGCAGCGGCTTGCCGGGGCCGAGGATGTGCTCCTGGCCAACGTAATCCTCCATGCGCTCGGGGCGCATGCGTTGCGCCAGCGGGCGCTTGCCGTCAGTGGAGAAAATGGCGTCTGACACCTTTTCCGGCGGCGTGGAATCGAAAAGGCTCATAAATAAATGGTGTCAGACACCATTTTCTTTCCTTTGGCGGCGGGCCTCATAGAGCAGGATACCAGCGGCTACGGCGGCGTTCAACGACTCGACGCCGGAGGTGGGGATGGAGACGGCGGTCGCGCCAGCGGCTAGCGCCGGGCTGACACCGCGGGCCTCGCTGCCCACGATGAGGGCGCAATTGCCGGTCAGGTCGATGGCGGCAAGCGGGCGGGCGGGCGAGCCTGGGCGCGGCGGAATGGCGGCGTAGCGGGCGATGCGGCGCGAATCCAACGCCTCGCGAGCTTCCTCCGCGTTCATGCCGTGCAGGAATGGGACGCGGAAAAGCGAGCCGGCCGAAGCGCGCAGGGTCTTGGGGTTGTACGGACTAGCGACGCCCTTGAGGAACACCGCTCCGGTCGCGGCGAAGGCTTCGGCCGCGCGCACGATGGCGCCGGCGTTGCCGGGGTCCTGTAGACCATCAAGCACCACCACCAGCGCGGGCAACCCGAAACAATCGCGGGCTGGCAAGTCCACCAGAGCCAGCACTCCCTGGCTGGTTTCCGTGGCCGAAATGGTCGAGAACAGCGCGTCGGGCAGCACCGCGAACGGCACGCCGGGATGGGCGGCGAGGCACGCCTCGGCGGCTGGCTGGGCGGATTCGGCGGCCAGCACCTGGCGCACCTGAGCGTCGCGGAGAGCCTCTTCCAACAGGTGGAAGGTCTCGGCGACGCACCATCCCTGGGAGGTGAGGCCGCGGCGCTCGATGGCCCGGCGCACGTCCTTCACCAGCGGGTTGGCGGAACTGCGTATGGAAGCTGCCCTGAGCATGTGTTTACAATAATGAATCGAAGGAACAGCATACCGCAAGATGAGGCGCATCCTGGGGATCGCGGCGGTGGTGGGGCTGGCCGCGGCCGGCCTGCTGATCTATGTGGCGCGGCGAATCGAGATGCAATCCACGCGAGACGAGGCGCGGCGGGCGGACGTGATCCTGGTGCTGGGCGCGGCGGAGTACAGCGGGCGGCCATCGCCGGTGTTCCGGGCGCGGCTGGACCACGCGCTGGAGTTGTACGCCCGCGGGCTGGCGCCGCGGATCATGACCACGGGCGGCGCCGGGGGCGACCCGGTGTTCACGGAAGGCGGCGTGGGGCGCAGCTACTTGATGGCGCGCGGGGTGCCGTCGGAGCGCATCGTGGTGGAGTCCGAGGCGGAGAACACGGTGGAGTCCACGGCCATGGCGGCGGAGATCATGCACCGTATGGGGCTGCGCTCGGTGATCGTGGTGAGCGACGGGTACCATATCTACCGGGCCAAGCGGATGCTGAACTTCGCGGGAGTGAAGGTGTACGGCTCGCCGCGCAGGGAAACCATCCGCGACCCATGGCGCGAACGGTGGAACTACCTGAAGCAGGCCGTGGCGTATCTGCTGTGGCGGGCCGGAGTGGCGATGTAGGCCGCCGGGCGCGCGGCCCCGATACGCGATCGGAGCCGCGCGCCTCGGCTCTTACTGAACGGCGAGGGTGACGCCGGAGGGCGTCGCATAGTTGCCGACGTTGACCACCACCGCCTGAGCGCCGCTGGGCGCGCCCGACGGAACGGCGACGTTCACCTGCATCACGCCATAGAGGATGCCGGGAGCCGATCCGGCGTACAGGACGTTGGCGGAGAGGCCAGCGACGCTAGCCGTGACCCCTAGAATCGGTTTGTTGAGCGGGTTGCCGGTGGTGTTGGCGATGGCGCCATCGGTGCTCCCGGGGTTAGTGACGCCTTCACCCGTCATATAGATGGCCACGACCGTACCTTTCGGAGCGGGGTTATTGGGGCCGTTGACGGTGCCGTCCTGGTTGATGATCGAACCCGGTCCAAAGCCCCGGCTGTTCTGGGCATAAATGCCCGGGGCAGCGGCAGCCACGTTGTAGGATACCGGCACGGACTGGGCGCCCGAGTAAACCACCTGGATGCTGGTTGCAGTGCGGCCGGCCACTCCGTAGGGCACCATCACACTGGTCTGTGTGGCAGAGGCGTAAATGATGGGCGCGGCGATGCCGTCGAAGAATACCTGGGTATTTCCCAGGGTGGTGGGGAACTTCCCGGCTGGAGTCAATTGAGTCACCTGCACCAGTGGTGTCGGACCGATGCCGGTGCCGCCGATGACGATGTTCTCACCCGGCGAGAGTGCGCCCGCCACCCAACTGGCGGCATTCGCCACGGCAGTCACCACCGGGATGGGGACGGCCGTCACCGCGAGAGTGACGCCCACGGTAAGCGGGTTGACGGAACTGGGCGAGGATATGGTGACGGTGCCGGTATAGTTGCCGACCGCCAGATTCTGCGTATTGGCCGAAACGGTCAGCGTGACCGGCGTCGCCCCGGCAGTTCCGCTGGCGGGTGAAACGGTCAGCCAAGTGCCGTGATCGGTAGTCGAGGTTGTGGCGGTGTAGGAGGTGCTGGCGCTCGATGTCAACTGAATCGTCTGCGGTGTGGCAGCCTGGCCAACGGTGGCGCCGAAGGTGAGGGACGCCTGGCTGGAAGTCAGCGTCACCGCCGCTCCCACGTTCAGCAGGACCTGGACGTAGATGGGGCTGCCGGTGGCGCCGGCCGCGGTGATGGTGACGACACCGCTGTACTGCCCCGCCGCAAGCAAGCCCGAGTTCACGGAAACCTGAACGTTGGCGGGCGTGGTCCCGGTGGCCCCGGTGGAGCCGACCGTGGCGGAGAGCCATGGTACGTTGTTGCCCGTGCTGGTGGAGACGCTGAACGAAACCGGCCCCGGAGTGGACGTCACTGCAATGGTCTGCGCCGTGGGCGCCGGTCCTCCGGCCAACTGGCCGAACTGGAGCGTGGTGGTGGGAGCCGAAATGGTGGCCTGCTGGACGACGAGCGAAACCGGAATGGCGATGGGGCTATTAGTGGCCCCGGGGGACGCGATGGTGACGGTTCCGGTGTAGGTTCCGGGACCCAGGCTACCGGGGGTGACACTTACCGAAACGGTTCCCGGGGTGACTCCGCCGCCGGCGGAGATAGAAGCGGCCAGCCAAGTCCCGCCAGCCGGTGTGGTAACAGCCTGCGCAACGGTATAGTTAACCGAGGACGGTGTGGACACGACCGGCACTGCCTGCGGGGCGGGAGCGGCGCCGCCGATGACCTGGGTGAACGTTAGCGCACCCTGCGGGGACGTACAGGAACCCGCGCAGATGGCGCCGCCGTTCACCTGGAAGGTGACCGGGATGCGAAGGGGGGTGCCGTCCAAGTTAGGAGACGCGTTGGGAATGTTGATGTAGATTGCGCCGTGCCAGGTGCCAATTGCCAGGTTCGAGGCATCTACGCCGACGCTGAAGCTGCCGGGAGTCTGGCCGGTGATACTGCCGAGCGTGAGCCAGTTGTTCAGCCCGGTGTTGACCACGGGAGTGAAGGGAAACGCTGCCGTGCCATCCGTGGTTACCTGCACGACCTGCGAGGCGGGAGCCGGGCTGCCTTTGGTTTGGGTGAACGACAGGGAGCACGAGGTGGTCGAGGGATAGCAACTCGCGGAGCCCTTGGCGGCGTTGACGATGAACTGCACCGGGATGGAGAGGGGGCTATCGGCCACGGGCGCCGTGCTGTTGGCCGGGGGGGCGGCGGAGATCGTAATCGCGCCGTAGTAAGTACCCACGGGCATCTTGACCGTGTCGCGGATGGCGCCGACCGTGAAGGAAGTGGGGGTTCCGGACGCCGGGTTGTTGACCAACAGCCAGTCGCTGTAAAGCGATTGATTGCTGACGGATTGCTGAATCGCGACGCCGGTCAATTCCTCGCTCACCGGTTGCGAGCTGAAAAGATAGACATTGACCGGGAGCTGATCGTTGTTCGGGTACTTCGACGAGTAGGGCCAGGTGGTCAGTTGTATGGGTGACAGGGCCGATATGGCCGGAGAAGTCGAACTGACCACTAACTCCTGCTGGGCGCTGATATACAACTTCACGTCGATGGAAACGCTATTGACGAGGGCGCTAGTGACGAGATCGTAGGCCGCGATGTTGATGGTCGCGTCCTGGACGCCGGTCAGCGTCCCGATACCGCTGGGGACTATGGAAACCGTGAACGAGGAGACGTCGGTGATTCCGGTGAGAGCGCCCGAAACCTGGATCCAAGTCGCGGTGGCCGCGGGCGGAGTAATGACGAACCGCAGCGGGGCGCCGGTAACGGTGGTCACGTTGACGGTCTGAGAAGCGGGAGTGGCCTGTCCCGTCTGATACTGGAAGATCATGCAGGGCTGCCCGCTACAGACCTGCGGATTGGCCGGGATGTTGGTCTGCAGGGCGTTGGGGAATGTCACGGTCATGGTGACCGGAACGGTAAGCGCACCCTGGCCGCTACCGTTGGCCTGAGGGGTTACGGAGACGGTAGTCGAATAAGTACCCGGCAACATTCCGGTGGGGTTGGAGGTAACCGTAAATGACCCGCCGTCGGTGGAGAGCGGGCTGCCCGGCGGCGGCGAGATGGTCAGCCAGGAGGCCGTGGAGGCCGCCACAGTGTAAGTCATCGCCGGTCCGCTGGTGGTTGGGTTGAGGGTATACGACGCGGGGCTTGCCGTGCTGCTTCCAAACTGGCTGGTGAAACTCAGCGGAGTGGACGGCAGAAACATCACCGGAGCGCTGGAAACGTTGAGCTGGACCAGAACGGACTTGCTGGTGGTCGAATTATCGAACAGCGCGCCGCCCGCCGGTATGGTGACTTGAATCGAACCGAAGTTGGCTCCCATCGGCTGTGCGTCACCGGCGAGTTGCTGGACCTGAACGGGCACCTGCACCGAGCCGTTGGCTGGAATTGTAGGACTGGTATTGGGAAGGGTGATCCAACTTACTCCGGGCGATAGACTGAGACTGATGGGCTGCGCGGCGTTAGACTGGAACGTAATCATCTGTTGCGTCTGGTTGGCGCCGTTTCTCTGCCAGTTAAAGACGAGAGTCGCCGGAGCGACCGTGACCAGCGGAGAGGCCTTGACGGTGAGAGTGATCGGGATGGTGACGGTGGGACCGGAGTTTTCGGGCGCCAGCGTGAGGTTGCTGGTGTAGGTTCCCGGTGAGAGCGTGGCAACCACCGACCGGACCAGCCTGATCTGGATGGGCAGGCTGGGAGGAGTGCCGAAGGGTTGCGGGGGCGAATAAGTGTACCAGGTATCGGCGGAGGGCTGTGTAATCGTCAGATTGGTAATATCTCCAGTGACGAACAGCGACGAAGGATCGGCTGGGAACACCGCGCTCCCGGCCTGGTAGGAGCCGAGATTCAGGACGCTCGACTGTCCGCCGGTAACCGGCAGTTGCACGCCGATGGTGCTCACCGTGACATCGATTTCGACGGTCTGGAAGAACCCCGAGCCGCTGAAATTCAGCATTCCGACGGACTTGCCAAGCGCGAGTTGACCGGGGTTGACGCTCACCGTCACGGTGGCCGGCGTTTTCCAGCCTCCGGAAGGCGCGGTCGGCACGTTGATCCAGGCGCTGTTGGGAGCAACGTTGAAAGGGATCACGGTGGTTCCGTCGCTGCTCGTCACATTGATGGTCTGTGTGCCCGAGGAAGTCGTCCCACTCTGCGCATAGAGACTGACCGAACTCGGCGAGAAGCTGAGAAGTTGAGCGTGTGCGGCCCCCGCGGCCAGCAGGCCGAGGGCGATCGATGTTAAGGCAGCGTACCGTTTGTTCAAGGCAAACCTCCATCCACGTAGGCGGTCCGGAGCGGAGAGACGCCTCTAGCATATCCCGTCTAGCACGATGCATGCCAGAGGGATTCCCCGCATAAAACAGATTGTACTCCTTTTGTACTAAATGCAAGCGGGTCTTCGGTTTGGCGGAATCCGCGAGGCGCCGGGAAAACTCCGCCGCAGGGGTGGCCCGACACAGCCATGTGACGGTTGGAAACGGCGGACGCCCCACAAAACGGCTCCCATGGGGTAAAAGCTACACGTATAAACTGTGATCCCGGATGTACTCCAACACACGTTTGGGAACGGCGGCGGGGTGGATGCCTCGCGCCAAGGCGGCGCGGATCTGGGACGAGGATATGGCCATCTCCACGGTATCCAGACGCTCCACGGCGGCTTCGGGGGGCGTGTCATAGACGTGGCCGGGGCGGCTCACTACCACGAAGCGGACCAGGCGGGCCACATCGCGCCAGCGCCGCCAGGTGCGGATTTCGGAGAATGCGTCGGCGCCAGCGATGAAGAAGAGCTCGTCCGAGGGCGCGAGCGAAGAACACAGCTTCTCGATGGTGTCGATGGAGTAGCTGCGCAGAGTGCCGGCTTCGAGCGGGGAGGCTTCAAAGCGGGGGTCGCATTCGCAGGCAAGCTCCGTCATGCGCAGCCGGTCGGGGTAAGAGGCGTGCGTGACACCCTCCTTGTGCGGAGGATGCGCGGCGGGGATGAAGAGCACGCGGTCGAACTGGAAGCGCCCGGCGGCCGCGCGTGCCACCGCCAGGTGCGCTTCGTGGATGGGATCGAAGGTTCCTCCGAAAATTGCGAGTCTCACGCTACGGCTACAGCCTCTCGATCTTGATCGAGCGGATGCGGACTTCCTGCTTGGGGCGGTCGCCGGCGCCGCGGGGGACCTCGGATATGCTCTTGACCACGTCGTAACCCTCTACCACTTCGCCGAACACGCTGTGCTTGTTATCCAGGTGCGGCGTGGCGGCCACGGTAATGAAGAACTGGCTGCCGTTGGTATTGGGACCGGCATTGGCCATGGAGAGGACCCCGGGCTTGGCGTGTTTCAACTCGGGATGGAACTCGTCCGCGAATTTGTAGCCGGGACCGCCACGGCCGGTGCCTTCGGGGTCGCCACCCTGAATCATGAAATTGGGGATGACGCGGTGGAAGACGGTGCCGTCGTAGAAAGGCTTTCCGGTCTTGGAGCCATCGGCGAGGCTCACGAAATTCTCGACGGTGCGCGGGGTTTTGTCGGCGAAGAGTTTCACTTTGAAAGCGCCGGCAGTAGTATCGAATGCGGCAAAAACTTGGTTGGCCATCTCTCGGATTGTAGCAGCGTGCGGGCGGCGGGCGGGCCGCTACTGGAAGCTAACATCGGTATCCCTCCGCACCAAGGAATGCAGCCCCACGGGCCCGCGCTTCCCGGGATAATCGGAGCGGAAGTGCGCGCCGCGGCTTTCCTCGCGAGCCAGCGCGCATCGCGCAATCAGAGCCGCCACGCAGTGCAGATTGCGCACTTCGGGTGCCGGCCGGGTAGCCAGACGGCGGCAGGCTTCGGCCACGCCGGCGGCGTCGCGGATGATCCCGCAATGCCGCCAGGCCAGGGTCTGAATCGCCTCCAGACCGGGCCCCTCCGTCTCGGCGCTGGTTGCCGGTTCGGGGTGCACCACCGTGGCCGGGTGGGGCTCCGCGGCGGACTCACGCAGCATGGCGCGGGCCGCACGCGCGCCGAATACCGCGGCTTCCAGCAGCGAGTTGCTGGCCAGGCGGTTGGCGCCGTGCACGCCGGTGCAGGCCACTTCGCCGGCGGCGTAGAGGCGCGGCAGGCTGGTGCGACCGTCCAAATCGGTGTGCACGCCTCCCATGGCGTAGTGCGCGGCGGGGGCCACGGGCGCGGGCTGGCGCTCCAGATCCAACCCGTAGCGCAGGCAGGTGCGATGGATGCGCGGGAAACGCGCGGACACGAAACCCGCCTCGCGGTGGGAGAGATCGAGCAGCACGTGCGGCGCTCCGGTAGCCGCCATTTCCGAGACGATGGCGCGGGCCACCACGTCGCGCGGCGCCAGTTCCCCCAGCGGGTGATAACGATCCATGAAACGCTCGCCCGCGGTATTGCGCAGTTGGGCGCCTTCGCCGCGCAGGGCTTCCGAGAGCAGGAAACAGGGCGCGCCGGGCAGTTGCAGGGCGGTGGGGTGGAACTGCACGAACTCAATGTCCTGGATCTCGGCTCCGGCCCGGTACGCCATGGCGACGCCATCGCCGGTGGCCACGTCGGGGTTGGTGGTGTTGAGGAAAACGCACCCCAGTCCGCCGGTGGCCAGCAGCACGGCGCGCGCCCGCACCAGATCGCCGTTCAACAGCGCGCCCGCCGCGCCCTGGCCGTCAACCAGCAGGTCGCTGATGGAGGCATAACTGCGCAGAGTGACGTTGGGAAGCGAGGCGGCCTTCTGGTATAGCGCGCGGGCGATCTCGCGCCCGGTGGAATCGCCGTGGGCGTGCAGGACGCGGTTGCGGCTATGGGCTCCCTCGCGGGTGAAGGCCAGCTTGGAGCCCCGGCGGTCAAATTCCGCGCCCCAGGCGATAAGTTGCCGGATGGCCTCGGGTCCCTCCCGCACCAGAGTGTAGACGGCGTCGCGGTCGCAGAGGCCGTCGCCGGCGTTGAGGGTGTCGCGCGCATGCAATTCCACATCGTCGTCGTCGCCCAGGGCCACGGCGATGCCGCCTTGCGCGTATTCCGAGGAGGATTCGTGGAGGCTCTCCTTGGCTACCACCAGCACCGAGCCGGCCGGCGCCAGCTCGATGGCGGCGCGCAATCCGGCCACACCGGCGCCGATGATCAGGTAATCCGGCTGCATTGGTAATTCACGATGATAGCAGCCGGAACGGGGCTGGAGCGCCCAACCTACCTCGGCGCAGTCGCTGCATGTCGCTGCATGATACACTTACGCACGGGGTTGGCCCTCTTTCGGGGGCCGGTTCCGACAGTATCCGGCAATGGCATGCGTCCGGGCAACCCTATCCCGCTGACCCTGGAAGAGCATCGCGACCTTGGCGCCGAAATCCACGCCGCCCGAGTGCGCTTGAGCCAGTTGTGCGATCTGGTGGCGGGGGTCTACGGGCCCCAGAATCAGGCCGCGTTCAGCTTTCTCAAGGCCATGCAAAGCCTCGACCGGTTGCAACACGACCTGCGGGCGCAGGCGGCGCAGGATGTGCCGGGCTATCCGGTGGAGAAGTTATACCCGTAGGCGGGCAAGCTAAGGCTGGGCAAGCTAAAGCATGCTCTACCAGCCGGTCGGTTTGCCCTTGTTCTGTTCGTCCAGCCACTTTTGCAGTGGGGCGAAATAGTCGCGGATGGCGGTGGCGTCCATCTGGCGCGTGCCCGCGATCTGCTGGAGCGCATCCTGCCAGGGACGGCTCTGTCCCACTTCCAGCATGGCCTTGAACTTGGCGCCGGCAGCCTGGTTCTGGTAAATCGAGCAACGGTTAAGCGGCCCGGTGCAGCCGGCCTCCTTGGCGAGCGCGCGGTGAAACTGGAACTGGAGAATGTCGGCGAGGAAGTAGCGCAGGTAAGGAACGTTGGCGGCAACGTGGTACTTGGCGCCGGGGTCGAAATCCAGTTCGGTGCGACCGGGAGGCGGCGCAATGCCCTGATACTTACGGCGCAGCTCCCACCAGGTCTGGTTGTATTTCGCGGGCGGAATCTCTCCCGAGAATACCTTCCATCGCCACTGGTCAATGACCAAGCCGAAGGGGAGGAAAGCGACCTTCTCGAGGGCGCGGTGCAGCAGCAGGCCGATATCCTTCGAGGCGTCTGGGGCCTTGTCGAGCAGGCCAAGCTTCACCAGGTACTCGGGCGTGACCGATAGGGCGATGGTGTCGCCGATGGCTTCATGGAAGCCATCGTTGGCGCCGTTGCGGAAGCTGGGCGCCAGGTTGGCGTAGGCGCGCTGGTAGAAATTGTGGCCGAGTTCGTGGTGGATGGTGAGGAAGTCCTCGCCCGTGGTCTGGATGCACATCTTCAGGCGCAGGTCGTTGACGTTGTCGATATCCCAGGCGCTGGCGTGGCAGACCACGTCGCGGTCGCGCGGCTTGAGGAACTGGGAGCGATCCCAGAAACTGGTAGGCAGGGGATCGAAGCCGAGCGAGGTGAAGAAGTTTTCGCCGTCCTTGACCATGCCCCGCCAGTCGGTGTTCTTCTTCTTGAGCAGCGCGGTGAGATCGTAGCCGGGGTCGGCGTTCGCCGGCTGCACCAGGGGGTAGACATTGTCCCAATCCTGGGCCCAGATGTTGCCCAGCAGCCAGGCGGGAATGGGGCCATCGGCGGGGACGGCGTCGCCGTACTTGGCGTGCAGCTTGGTGCGCACGTAGGCGTGCAGTGAAGTGTACAGCGGGCGGACCTGTTCCCAGAGGCGGTCCAGTTCCTTGGAGAACTCCTCGGGCGTCATGTCGTACTGCGAGCGCCACATGGCGCCGTTGTCTTTGAAGCCGAGTTCGCCGGCGCCCTTGTTGGCCAGCGCGACATAGCGCCCGAAATTCAGGCGCATGGGCCGGGCGATGGAGTGCCAACCGGTCCAGACGTCCAGCAACTGCTTGGGATCGCGGCTCTCGGCCATGATTTTGGTGATGGCTTCGATGTCGTTGCAACTGTCGGGGCCGCTGGGGCAGTACTTGCCTTTTCCGTACGTGCCTTCGAGCGCGGAGACGATGTGCGTCAGCTCCTCGCTCTCCTTGGGGTCGGCGGGTGTGGCGATGGTGAGGGAGAGTTTCAGCAGCTTGATCTTGCGGGCGGTCACGGGGTCGAGCGCCAGCCCGTCGAAGCGGGTGGACTGCTTGGCGTACTCGACGGTGGCGTTGATGGCGCGCTCGTCAAGTTTGGCAGCCAAATCCTCGGTATCGTCGGTGATGTAGGTGTCCTTGACCCAGTCGGCGCGGTTCTGGTCGATCTCCAGGGCCAGCAGTTTCTGCTCAGCGTCGTCGATGAACTTTTTGGCTTCTTCCGGGGTTGGTTTGGGAGCGCAACTCGCCAGCAGGGCGAGAGCGATGGCTAAAGGAATCGGAAGGAGAGTTCGCATTCTTCAGAGGGTATCAGATCGCACGCAGTTTTGCGGAAGGCAATGCCGGCGTGGTAGGATGAATGAGTCTACGTGACCAGTGCGGGGACGTAGTTCAGTTGGTTAGAACGCCGGCCTGTCACGTCGGAGGTCGCGAGTTCGAGTCTCGTCGTCCCCGCCATTCCTTCCCAAACTTCTCCCGTTCCTTTCAACTCTCCGAGGAGACGCGTCGTGGCCGAGCCAGTGACGCCATCCGGCTTTGACCGGCACGAGAAGTCTCCAACACCGCGGGACGTAGCGCTGCACCTTATGACTGGGATCGCAGGGAATCGATGAGGGCCACCGGCGACAAGCCCTTCTAACAGGCCCGCCCATCCGTCCGGGGGAAGACCAATGCCACCCAAAGGGCGTTGGCAGGATTCCCGGAAATCCCGGATGCCAAAGCGGACCCAGGTGGGCACCCTCGTGATCGGAGCTGTCTACGAGCAGGCGGCGATGGCGATGGCCGGCAAGAAAGGCTTCGGCCAAGCCGGGCGGCTTGCTTACTCACGACTGACCAAACCCAACCGAAGATATGTTCCCGGTGGCCCGGTTAACGGTCAACGCCGGGCTCTTAACCGTTTTGGGGATGGCTAACCCGAGACACGTCGCAAACCGGGTACAGACACGAATTTCCAGCCCGGTCTGCCGGGGTTTCGTGTCCGTACCCCGTTTACCCAACGGTGAAGACTTACTGGTCTTTGCCTTCCCCAAAACCGTTAAGCTCCCGTTAACAGTTCAATATCCTTGACATGGGTGGCGCTGTGTTGTCCAATCGTGAACGCAGTGGTTATGCCAGTTGCTTCTGGTGGGAGCAGCCAGGACTCCGGGACGTTTCGTCGCGGAGACATTTCAACGCAGAGGTCTTTGAGATCAAGAGCGATATCTTATGCGAATACCTGTTATTGCAGCCCTGTTCGTCCTGCCGCTCTGCGCGCAGATGGATAACGGCAACATCACGGGCCGCGTGACTGACCCAACGGGCGCTTCCGTTGTCGGAGCACAGATCACCATTACCCAGACGGAAACGAACTTCGAAAGCAAGGCGACGTCCAATGAAGAGGGCATTTACCGTGCGCTGAACCTGCGGCCCGGGCCCTATCGAATCACGGCCGTCGCGCAGGGCTTCAAGCAACTCGTCCGCGAGAGTGTCGAATTGCGTATCAATCAGACGCTCGCGGTGAACCTGCCCTCGAGTTGGGGTCGGTGACCGAAACGATGGAAGTGAGCGCAAAAGCACAATTGCTGGACACGGAGACTTCTTCCGCCGGGGCTACTCTGGAGGGCGACTTTTTCTACAGTTTGCCCAACTACCAGCACCACCCGCAAATGGTACTGTTATTCACGCCTGGGATTTCGTTCGGGTCGAATCAGTACACCGCGACTATGAGCGGCATGAGCGTGGATGGCATCGGTTCCGGTGACGTCGGGTACTTCGAAGACGGCGCGATCGGAACGATGGGCGGCAGAGCGCAACAACAAATAACCAACACCGAGACCGTCGCCAACTCCATTGAGGACATCAAGGTGTTCACGTCCGCTATGCCGGCCGAATACGGGCATTCGGCGGGCGTCGGCGTCTCCGTCGTGAAGAAGAGCGGCACTAACGCTTTCCACGGCCTGCTGTCGGAAACCGTCCGCACGCGGCGGATGCAGGACCGGCGCTACTTTGAAGAGTATCGTAACTCGCAGTTGCAGCCGGGTTGGACTACGGCGCCTGGGCTGATCGTGCAGAACCCGGACGCCAACGTGAGCGGACCGGTCTATATTCCGCATCTCTATAACGGCAAGAACAAGACCTTCTTCTTCCTGGGCTGGCAGATGATGTTGGAGAAGCAAGGGAAGCAATTGACCGGCACGGTTCCGACGCCGGACATGCTAAACGGCGATTTCAGCTTTGCCGGAACCGGAGTCAGCCCGAACCTTATCTACGACCCCACGTCCACACGCCTGACGAATGGGCTCTGGTATCGCGATCCATTCCCGGGAAACATTGTGCCGAGAAGCGAGTGGAGCAAGGTCGCAACGGCTGTACTGGGCACGAATCCGGTGCGCCCGCCCAACATGGCGGGTTCCTGGAGCGGCGCCGGCCCCTCGGGCAATATCATGCTTGGGCCCGAGAAGATCACGAAGTGGCAGAACTACACGGGGCGCCTCGACCAGAGTTTCGGCACCGACCTGAAGGCGTACGGCACCTATACCTATAACCACAACTGGGGAAGGACGCCTGCGTATGTCATATCGAGCGACCTCTTCGATAGCTCGCGGAACCTCACCACCGTCAACCAGAACACCGTATCGGGCGGACTGACCTGGATTCCAGCCCCGACGGTGCTCAACGATTTCCGCGCATCGTACTATGCCCAGGCGTACTTGGTGGATTCGATAAGCTACAACAAGGACTATGCGACGCTACTCGGTTTGGGGGGGCTGGGGTTGCCGAAAACCTGCATGCCGGACGTCATCCCGAGCTTTATCACCGATCCGGGCGGCGCAAGTATGACGCCGGGCTGCGGGAGCAAATACGTCCAGGAGAATTACACCGTTAAGGACGACGTGTCGAAGTCGATGGGCAAGCACCAGTTCAAGATGGGGTACGAACTCTTGCGGTATCACCTGAACTCCTCCGACCCGGGCACGCCGGACGGTACCTTCACCTACTTGTCTACGAGCGGCCTCAACACCGCTGGCGGCTCCCTGGCCAACACGGGCCAGACCTTGGCACAATTCATGGTTGGCGCCATCAGCGGCTTCAGCTTCACCGAGCGGTTGCACAGCGACCTGACGCGGTCCTGGCAGCACAGCTTTTACATCCAGGACGACTGGAAGGTTGCTCCCAACCTGACCGTGAACCTCGGGTTGCGCTGGAACGTCGAGCCGCCGAAGCACGAGAAGTACGGGTTCATCAGCCTGTTCGATCTCACAAAGCCCGACAATCAGGTTATTTCGAACACCGCGTATCAGGCCTTCTGCCCGGTGGGCGGATGCGTCGGCGCGTATACGCACCCGCAGAACGCATCCCCGTACAACACCCAGTACGACCGGTGGGATCCGGTAGCCGGCCTGTCCTGGCATTTCTCGCCTAAGATGGTGTTCAAGGCCGGAGCCCGCATGTCGCACCTCGACACCCGGTCGAATAGTACCAGCATCCTCTACACCAACGAGCTGATGACCAACACCGACAGTGTGTCCACGGCGTCCGGCGACCACAGGCCACTCTTCATCCTGGGCAACGCCATTCCCTCGTGGAGCTATCCGGCAGTGCGCGCGGACGGGTCGGTTCCCTACACCGCGACGAATCCCGGAAACAGCGTCAGCATCGTTTCCCGGGATCTGAAGTCGCCGTACGTGGCCACTTGGAGCATCGGCGTCCAGCGGGAACTGACCAAGGACTACCTGTTGGAAGTCCGCTACGACGGATCCGCCGAGGTCCACGGCTACGGCACCTACAACATCAACTCCCGCCCCTGGGGCATCATCCCGAGCCCCAACCATGACGGGACGATGATGAACCTGAACGATCCCGCCAACGCGGCTTACCGGGCGACGTGGGTACAGGGAGGCGTAAGCACCTACCAGACCCAGTTCGCGCGCCCCTATCCGAATATGGGGGACATCAACATCGTCGGCAACGTTTATCACATGGACCATCACGCCGGTATCGTGAGGATTGAGAAACGCTTTTCGAAGGGCATAAACTTCCAGGCTTTCTATCAGTTCTCGAAGTCGATCGGCGGCGGAGCCGGCAATCCTTACCTGGATTGGCATCTCTTCAAGGCCCGAACGGCTTCGGACCAGACCCACAACCTGACCGGGCTGCTGAATTACGAAATCCCGGTAGGCAAGGGCCGCCATTTCTTTGGCCACATGAACAGAGCGCTCGACATGATTTTCGGCGGTTACAACTTCATGTGGACCTACACCATCGCATCCGGATTGCCCGCGGGCGCGAGCATCAGCAACGTAGCCATCAATTACCTGACCTACAACAACATCTCACCCTCCACGCTTCAATATCCCGGCTTTATGCCGACCTACGGCAGTTTGCTGATGAAGAAGGACCCGAGCCTGCGGAGCGACTGGCAGGATTTGGGTGGGGACCGGTGGACCCAAGCCAATGAGAACAGCATGATCAATTGCGGATCGCCCGTACTCAACGGAGCGGGCGTGACCAACCAAGGCAACGACTGCTTCACTTACGCCCAGCCGTTTAGCCTGGGCAACAATGGCAGCAATTACTGGAACAACCAGAGAATCATCTCTGCCAGCGCAGCCGTGTCCAAGGAAGTCCCGCTGAAGGGCGAACGGTTCCGGCTGGCAATCCGCCTGGATTCCCAGAACCCCTTCCATTGGTACAACTGGGGCGGACCTAGCACGGCTCTGAACGTACAGAGCGCCGCTGCCGCCAGGACCTTCGGCACGATTGACCCCGGTAACAACGGCGAAACCAGCACCGGCACGTCCGGGTTCGGGGGAACCCCGTTGATGAACCTGACCGTAGCGCTTAAGTGGTAGACGCCCGTTAGTCGCAAACATTTCGGGGTGGGTTCCGAGGATTCTGGGAACCCGCCCCGTTTTCTTTTGGAGGCCTTAAGTACGGAAGGCAAGTGAAGTCAGACCTCCCGTGGCGATGTCCACAAGGAAGTAGCTGGCCTTGTAACCTTGCGGGAATCTGATGGTATACAGAGCCTTGCCATCCTCCCTCGGTCCAGCCCGGCGCGTCCCCGATGTCTCCGCAATCAACCAATTTCCGCCTGGATTGCCGCCAACTTCTCCGGCACCGCTGCGGCCGTCAACCCCCTCGATCCCCGTCAACTGCGCATGGCGGCTCCACAGGAGCGGGGGATTCTCACCGGTGAGATGAGGCAGAATATCAATATCCAGGTGGGCCAAATCTGATGATCGAAGTGGGCCAAGCCGGAGTATCGAACTCATGCCTCCTGACAGCCGATGAAACGGCATGCTAGGGTGTGCCACTCACTGTTGCGGAAGACCCTACGGAACTCGATAGCGCTACAGTAACGCCTCCAAGCGCCGAACTGCTTCCCGTCAGCGAGAACGGGATCTGGAGCGAGAAGCGGCTCCCGTTCGCGAGTCCGCCATTGCTGCCAAACCAGACCACCCCGGCGGAGTCAAGAGGAACGGTAGCGGTGGTGTTTCCACTCAGTTGCGCGCCGGCAGAGGCGGAGAACGACAAAGTCGCGCTCGTTAAGTCGCGAGTACTGGCGTAACCGGTCAACTGGACCGTGAAACCCGCGTTCGTGACGCTTGCAATCTTGACGCTCCCGTTTAGAATTACGGGCGCGAGGCGGGGAACCGCGAGGGTGAGGGCCGGCGGCGATTGCGGTAGGATGCTGGTGCCATCGATCTGTAAGGTTGCCATCGATACGGCTATGTTTCCAGCTACGGTCCCAAGTTGAAGCGAGCCGCCCTGGGCCAAAGTCGCGGAAGCGGCGCCTTGCGGAATCGTGAAAGCGAGGGTCGTCCCACCAGCGGCAAACTGCATCGCCGGGTCGCAATACGTGGCCGGCGCGTTTGCGGCGCTGCACTGGCACGTAAGAGCGATCGTGCCGCTGACGAGGCTAGGAGCGGGAGCACCCAGCGTGATTCCCACCGCCGTGGTGCCGGACGAATCCGCCTGAGGAGTGAGATCGACGATAGCAACTGACGTGACGGTGAAGGGCAAGGGAGCGGATGGCGGGTTGCCCGGGTTGGTGACAGTTATGTTGGCAGTTTGAGCGCTCGCGATATCGTTGGCCAGTATGCCGGCACTTAGTTGTGTAGCGCTGACGAACGTGGTGCTGCGGGCGGAGCCGTTCCACTGAATTAAGGCACCGGGGACGAACCCCGTTCCACTCACGGTTAGAGTGAACCCGCCCCCGCCCACTACGGCGAAGGCGGAACTGAGACTAGTGAGAACCGCGGGACCCACACTCGACCCAAACGCCAGCGAGACCTCATTGGATAGCCCGCTGGTTCCGGAAGCGTTGACCGCAGCCACGCGGTAGTAATACGTTGTCCCGTTGCTCACCTCGGCGTCCGTGAAGAATGGGTTGGCAATGCCGCCTGCAATTGGCGTAGCACTCTCCCCCCCGGCGGATGTGCCCCGGTAGACGCTGTAAGATGTAGCGCCGTTGGAAGGGCTCCAGCTAAGCGAGATGGTACCGCTGGCAGCGGCCGCCACGAGATTCGCCGGTGCGGCCGGCGGCCCGGATGACAGTGGCGCAGCCGACGCCTCATTGGACAGGTTGCTTGTTCCCGCGGCGGTGGCCGCAGCGACTTTGTAGTAATAGGTCACCCCGTTGGTCACGGCTCTATCCGTATACGTGAGGCCTCCGAGGCCAGTGACGAAGGGGATCTCGCTCCCCGACGCCGAGCCGCGGTAGAGGATGTAAGAAGTGGCGCCGGGGCAAGCGTTCCACGTCAGCACGACCGAAACGTCGCCGCCCGTCGCCGTCAATCCCGCCGGTGCGCATCCCCCAGAGGACATTGCAGACGTCTCGTTGGACAGAGGACTGGTTCCCGCAATGTTGACCGCAGCAACTCTGTAGTAGTAAGTCGTCCCGTTTGTTAGGCCGTTGTCGGCATACGAAGCAGCGACGACGCCGCTAGCAATAGCCGCCGTGCTCTCGCCGCCAGCGGATGTGCCCCGAAATACCACGTACGAGTTGGCGCCAGTGGAAGGGGTCCAGGTCAGCGAGACGGAGGCGTTACCGCCGACCGCCGTGAGGTTCGCGGGTGCTAGAGGCGCCGGCGTCGCCGAGGCCTCGTTGGATAGAGGGCCACTGCCCCCGCCATTGACGGCGGCGACCTTGTAGTAATAGGTCATCCCACCAGTCACCGCGGTGTCCAGATAGGACGGAGCGGCGATTCCACTAGCAATTGCGCTCTCGCTCCCCGACGATGTGCCGCGGTAGACGTTGTAAGAAGTGGCGCCGGCGGAAGCGGTCCAACTGAGCGAAACGGAGCCGCTGCCACCGGTGGCAGAAAGATTGGCCGGTGCGAGCGGCGGCAGTGTCGCTAGCGCCTCGTTGGACATGAGGCTAGCGCCGTTAGCGTTGACCGCAGCGACCTTGTAGTAGTAGGTCGTCCCGCTAGTTACCGCCGTATCCGAGTAGGACAGGCCAGCGAGGCCGCTGACGATGGAGACTTCGCTTCCGGATGTTGTGCCGCGGTAGACCGCATAGGAAATGGCCCCATTCGAAGCGGTCCAGGTTAGCGAGACGGAAGCGCCGCTGGGTGTCGCGGTGAGTGCAGGCGGTGCGGACTGTTGCGGCGTAGCCGAGGCCTCAACAGACGAGGGACCCGCGCCCCCGCCATTTACCGCGGCGACTCTGTAATAGTAAGTCGTGCCGTTCACAAGGCCGGTGTCGGCATACGAGAGGCCGGTGATGCCAGCGACTGGGCTGGTTCCCTCACCGCCGGAAGATGTGCCGCGGAAGACTTTGTAGGAGGCTGCTCCGGCGGAAGCGGTCCAGGATAGGGATACTATAGCATTGCCGCCAGTAGCCGTCAGACCCGCCGGCGCGGACGGCGCCAGCGTCGCCGAAGCTTCCGCGGACAATGCACTGGGACCCCCAGAGTTGACAGCGGCGACCTTGTAATAATACGTAGCTCCATTAGTTACCGCACTGTCCGTATAGGTAAGGGCGCCAATTCCGCTGGCGACTGCGGTCTCGGCTCCGGAGGCCATTCCGCGATAGACACTGTAAGATCTGGCGCCAGTGGAGGCGGCCCAAGTCAACAGGACCGAAGCATTGCCGGCGGTGGCCGTCAGGCCTGTCGGGGCGAGGAGAGCCGTCGTAGCAGAGACCTCGGCGGACATAGTACTGGTTCCCGCACTATTTATTGCGGCGACTTCGTAGTAGTAGGTCGTTCCAGCGTTCAGGCCGGGATCGGTGTACGAGGAAGCAGCAGCCATGGCCACCGGAGTAATCCCTTCACCGCCAGGCGAGGTGGCGCGGTAGATCTTGTAGGAGGTCGCCCCGGCGGAAGCGGCCCAACTCAATGAGACGGACGCATTGGTGGCTGTCGCCGTTAGACCTGCCGGGGCCGCGGGCACGAGGGTGGCCGAGGCCTCATTTGAAATGCCGCTGGTCCCGGAACTGTTGACGGCGGCAACCTCGTAGTAGTAAGTGGATCCACTGGACGCAGTGGAATCGGTGTAGGAGGTGTAGGGCACGTTGGCTGCGAATGGTATAGCACTTTCGGTTCCCGGGTACGTGGCACGGTAGACGTTATAGGACGTCGCGCCAGCGGAGGCGGACCAGTTCAGGGTCACTGAGGCTGATCCCGGTGTCGCAGTCAGGCCAGCCGGGGTTGGCGGAACGGCTGGCCTAGGCATTCCGGAGACCTCGTTGGACATTGCGCTGGTTCCGCCACCGTTGACCGCGGCAACCTTGTAGTAGTAAGTCGTCCCATTGGCGAGGCCGGCATCCGTATAGGCGGTGCTTGTAAGGCCGGCTTCAATGGGCGTGGCGCTTTCGCCACCGGCGGCCGTGCCGCGGTAGACGCTGTAGGAACCGGTGCCCGCCGAAGCGGCCCAGGTGAGCGAAACGGAAGCGTTTCCGGCTGTCGCTGTCAGACCGGTCGGTGCGGCCGGGGCCGAAGGCTCTGGCGTGGCGGAAGCCTCGTTCGACATGCCGCTGGTTCCGCCGCCGTTGACAGCGGCAACCCTGTAGTAGTAAGTTGTCCCATTGGTGATGCCGGTGTCCGTATAGGCGGTGCTTGTAAGGCCGGCTGCAATGGGCGTGGTGCTTTCGCCACCGGAGGCGGTGCCGCGGTAGACGCTGTAAGAACTGGCGCCCGCCGAAGTGGCCCAGGCGAGCGAAACGGAAGCGTTACCGGCTGTCGCTGTCAGACCGGCCGGCGCGGCTGGGGCCGAAGGCTCCGGTGTAGCGGAGGCCTCGTTGGACATGCCGCTGGTCCCGCCACTGTTGACAGCGGCAACCCTATAGTAGTAAGTTGTCCCATTGGTGAGGCCGGTGTCCGTATAGGCGGTGCTTGTAGGGCCGGCTGCAATGGGCGTGGTGCTTTCGCCACCGGAGGCGGTGCCGCGGTAGACGCTGTAAGAACTGGCGCCTGCCGAAGTGGCCCAGGTGAGCGAAACGGAAGCGTTACCGGCTGTCGCTGTCAGACCGGCCGGCGCGGCTGGGGCCGAAGGCTCCGGTGTAGCGGAGGCCTCGTTGGACATGCCGCTGGTCCCGCCACTGTTGACAGCGGCAACCCTGTAGTAGTAAGCCGTCCCGTTAGTCAAGCCGGTATTTGAATAGGAAGTGGTGCCGACACCAGTAGCGATGGGCGTGGTGCTCTCGCTCCCGGCGGCGGTGCCGCGGTAGACGCTGTAGGAACTGGCGCCCGCCGAAGCGGCCCAGGTGAGCGAAACGGAAGCGTTACCGGCTGTCGCTGTCAGACCGGTCGGTGCGGCCGGGGCCGAAGGCTCCGGTGTAGCGGAAGCCTCGTTCGACATGCCACTGGTTCCGCCGCCGTTGACAGCGGCAACCCTGTAGTAGTAAGTCGTCCCATTGGTGAGGCCGGTGTCCGTATAGGCGGTGATCGTAAACCCGGCTGCAACGGGTGTGGCGCTCTCGCCCCCGGCGGCGGTGCCGCGGTAGACGCTGTAGGAACTGGCGCCCGTCGAAGTGGCCCAGGTGAGCGAAACGGAAGCGTTACCGGCTGTCGCCGTCAGACCGGTCGGTGCGGCCGGAGCCGAAGGCTCCGGTGTAGCGGAGGCCTCGTTCGACATGCCGCTGGTCCCGCCACTGTTGACAGCGGCAACCCTGTAGTAGTAAGCCGTCCCGTTAGTCAAGCCGGTATTTGAATAGGAAGTGGTGCCGATACCAGTAGCGATGGGCTTGGTGCTCTCGCTCCCGGCGGCGGTGCCGCGGTAGACGTTGTAGAAACTGGCGCCCGCCGAAGCGGTCCAACTGAGCGAAACGGAAGCGTTACCGGCTGTCGCCGTGAGACCGGCCGGCGCGGCGGGGGCCGATGTCTGCGGTGTAGCGGAAGCCTCGTTCGACATGCCGCTGGTCCCGCTGCTATTGACAGCGGCAACCCTGTAGTAGTAGGTCGTCCCGTTGGTTAATCCGGTATTTGAGTAGGAAGTAGTGCCGATACCGGTGGCGATGGGCGTGGTGCTCTCGCCCCCGGAGGAGGTGCCGCGGTAGACGTTGTAAGAAGTGGCGCCCGATCCCGCCGTCCAACTTAGGGAAACGGAGGCGTTTCCCGCAGTCGCCGTGAGACCCGACGGCGCGGAGGGGCCCGGAGCCTGCGGCGACGCCGCGATCTGGCCGGACGGTGCGCTGGTTCCCCCGTTGTCCGACGCAATAACTTCGTAGTAATAAACCGTACCATCGGTCAGCCCGGCATCGGTGTAATAGGGCTCGGTTCCGCTATAAATCAGGGAGCCCTGAGTTCCAGCCGTTGTGCTGCGGTAGAAGCTATAGGTGCTGGCGCCGATAGAGACCTGGCAGCTCACAAAGAGCGTCCCGTCGGCGGTCTGCGTCGCGTTAAGGCCGGCAGGAGTGGCCGGCGGCAGCACGGTGAACGTTGGGCCGGTAGCGGATTGTCCGTTAGCGGTCACCGAGACTGGGCCAGTGGCGGCCGAGGTCGGCACCTGCACGGAGATCGAGGTGTTGCCCCAAGATACCCCCGAACAAATGGACCCGGAGCAGGAGCTCAAGTCGGCCGATGCCCCCCCGATGGTCACTGAGTCTCCCGCCGTGTACGTTCCGAAGCCGCTGCCTTGGATCGTAATCCAAGTGCCAGGCAGCCCGGACGTTGGAGCCACGCTTGAAATCGCCGGCTGGGCCTGCAGTCCACCAGCACCGGGCAAGGCCACAACCAGAAGCGCCAATAATGGCAAATAGCTCGCGTGACGCCGTTCCCTAAGCATCGGTTTCACCGGCTTGCTCCATTCAACAGTTCGTCCGTACGCGCCGGAGCCGCTGGCCTTGCAGGCACGAACCGCAACTGCGCCGACCCGGAGTCCGTGACGAGCATCCAGCCTGGCTCACCGGGGCGCGCGGAAAGGAGCATCGCTCCCGCCGCGCTCAGTTGATCCATTTCTTCGACCGGGACCGGCACCGTGAGCGAATTGGCCTGTCCCGAGGTCAGGTCGACGAGTAACACAGTGTTGATTCCGCTCCCAGCCACCACCAAAAGCCGGCCGTCGGACGAGACCCTCAGGAACGCGGGAGCGGGCGGAAGAGCGAGGCCGCGGAGGAGAAGCGATTGGGCGGAATGGCCGGTTATGTTCGGAATCACTTGCAAGGTTCCGCTGCCACTGTCGCACACCACGATGTCGCGTTGTGCGGGGATGAACGATAGTCCGGTGATCTCGGAACCGAAGAGGATCGCGGTCCACGGGCCGGTTCCACTGGACCGATATACGGCGCCGGTGCTATCGGCGTACACAACCTCACCACCGTCGTCACTAATGGCCAGCGACTGGAGCGAGCCAGGCGGCACGACGGGCGGGAGATCGTGAATCGCGCCCGGCCCAGCCGGTAGGCCGGTGAGCGCCTGGATCTGTCCGGAGGCGCTGGAATACAGGGCCGCGGAGTTGCCGGCCGGACTGAAAACCACCAGCGACGGATGAGCGGCCGCTTCGGAAATCGGCTGGAGTGCTCCCACCCGGCCTCCATTGAGAGTTACGATCCCCATACCGGGCGTGGCTTCCCTTTCGGCCAAAGCGTATTGCTGAAGCGGAGCCACATAGAGACGTGCAACTTGCCGCGGAAGCGCCAGAGCGTCGCCGAAGAGGGATGCTCCGGGCACGCCCCAAATGGGTAGCAGGCCCTCGGACGCCGGCATGGCAGCATAGCCTGTCAACGGGGCGGCGAGTGAGGACGTCACACCCCCGGTGAACCCAGTCCCGGCTTGAGACGCCGGCTGGGCCAACGCCAGGGACGCCGGAAGAAGCGAGCCCGTGGCTACGACCGCAAGGAGTGCATGTTTTCGATTGAGCATGCGGGTTCTCCAGCTATCGGACAAGTGATGGATGAATTCGCCTGGCGCCAATGCCGGACTGAGTCCCCACCGAGAAATGAAATTGCCCCAGGCGAGCGGCGCGGAACAAACGAAAGCGGCTGAGCGTGGAGCTCGGCCCAAGCCATTGTCGTTCGAGGAATGAGCCGCTGCCGAAACTTCTCGATGGGGCGACGAGCGCGGTCACCGATGGCTTCCGGGAATCTGCCAGGATGTCACGCAGACTCGGGAGAGTCAGCACGCCAGGACGAGCCGGCGATATCGAGAGGGTCCACAAGGCGGAAGAATGCGAGTTGTAGGCAGGTCCGAGCACCGGCGGGCCGGAAGCGCCAATAGTTGCCGACGACTGAGGCGGATCGGTGTTGGTACTTGTGCTGGTGCCGCTGTTGCCGCCCTTTGCGGCGACGGCGGCTGCTACACCGCCGGCAGCGGCGCCCCCGGCGATCAACCAGATAGCGGCTTTCGAAATACCCCCGGCAGGGGCTGCGCCAGCGCCAGCGCCGTAGACATTGGTCTGAGTAACGAAGTTTTCTCCAAGCTTATCTTCGAAGGCGGCGTTCACCTTGATCTTGAAAGCGCCGGCGACGTTATTCGGCTTGAGTCCCGTCGCGATGGCGCGCCCTTGCTGGTCGGTCATCACCTTAAGAGAGTTGCTTCCGTTGCCAAACGTGCCTCCCGGGCCGCCCTTAGGAATCGTAAACTTCACGGCAGCTTGGGAAACCGGCAGATTATCGTGATCACGCACCTCAACGATGGTTTCCCGGGCCGTGCGGGTTCTGATGTTGTTGATAGCTGCATCGCCCTCGACAATTACGATTTGAAGCGTATTCGGGGAAAGATGTGGAGAATAGTGCTTATTCGCACATAAGTGCGGCAAGCTCACTACTATCAGGAGAATAGCCTTCGCCAATGAATCGAGCTCTAGCTTACATATCACCTCTTGCCTCCAGAAACGGATATAAGAATCCAAGTATCGCTAATGTAGCCCACTAGCGAGCGGGATAGCAAATCCGATTGTGATAAATAGCACCGCCGGAAGGGCGGATTACCGGGAGCGCATACGCGCGCGGAAACTCGATGCGGAACGGCAGGAATGGGATTTCCGCCAGGTGTCCCTGTTGAAGCGCGGCGGCGCCGAAGCACACGCCGTCGCGCAAGTTTTGAATCGCTGGATGCGGAACGAGGGATGACCGCGCCCGCGGGAGAAAGCCCCCATCGCTTTCTGACTGGAGTATGGCCGGCGGCGCTAAACTTGTCATGAGATGCGTGCCGCTCTTGTGTTGCTGTCCTTATCCGGCGCCTTTGTCGCTGCCCAAACGAAGCCGCCGCTCAAGACCGCCGAACTCAAGTCCTACCCGGTGTGGTGGGCTTCCAACCTCAAACTTGAGAAGATCGAAGATGCAGAGGCCAGGCTCGATCGACCATTCTCACCAGAAGAGCTGTACCTGTTGGAGGGAACCGCGGATGCCTTTGGCCAGCCTCCACAGCCAAGGGTACGCAACTGCAACGAACTGCTGGCGCACATCGATTCCAGGAAATGGGACTTTCTGTCTCTGGATCGTGTCGCGGGGTGGGGGAGTATAGGTGCCGACTGCGCCGTGTTGAAGGCGCTTGCTCATGCCGTTCCGGCGCGGCAGTCAGGCGCCCGGAATCTCGCTTGGACTCCTGCGCTGTTCTCGTCGCTGCCGGCCGGCATCTGCGCCGTGGACGGCGGAGAGTCGCACGCGGCCGCCATGGAAGCCGGCGAGCATGGTTTGAGCCTTCGCCGTTATCGGCAACGCTTCAAGGCCGGCACGGCCGAGGAGCGGCAGATGGATCGCACGCTGCTCACCCTGGACAGCGAATCCACGTTCGGATGGTACGCCCTGGTAGCTCGTGGAGATTTCGATGGGGATGGATGGGAGGAAATCGTCATCGAGACTTACGGTGTAGCCAATCACTCGCAACGGGGATCCTTTGCAGCCTACATCCTGACGCGGAAATCCGAGACCGAGCTATTTCGAATCGTCAAAGAGATTTTCTGATTCGCCGGATGCGAACTGAGGAGCTCCCGCCCGTGTGCCGGTGCCGCGCGCCAGACCGATGGCGATCAGGCCGGACAAGCGCCGTACGGCGCGGCTCAAGCTGTTTGCGTGTTGTAGTCGTGCTCCGGAAATTCATCCGGACCCGACCAGAGAGCAACTTCGAAAAAGGCCTGCTCGAACAGGATTCTCTGCCAAGCTCCCCTCAATTGGAGGTTGCTATTGGGATTCTCCTTCTGCGCCAGCTTGAAGTGGGCGTGCTTCGACGCCTCCAGGAAATCGAATTTTCTGACCGCTCGATCGACTCCCTTCCATGCCATTTCGTGGTTGGGCAAACGAGTTCCGGGAACGGAGCTAGCGAATGCGATGCTCAATAGCGCAAGCTTGGCCGGAGCGGGAAAATGCATCCACTGTGCAGAATACCTCTTCATTAAGGACTTCAAGTAATTCTCTTCCAACCGCGACTGAAACAGCCAGTTGACCGTGCCCGGAAATGACCCATCTTCCGGGCCCTGTTCGAGGACCAATTTCATGGATAGCCCCTGTGTAGGGGCGGCCGTCCTTCCACTTAAGGTTCGGACCTTCGCATACTCAGCCGTTACGGCGGCGGCATCCGCCGGTTTGCTCCCGTGGTCGGGGGTCTTGTGATTCTGGCTGGGGAAGAAGCGCAGCCTCAGGGCCTCGCCAAGCCCGCTGCCCTTTCCCGCCAAGTCGAGATTACAGCCAATGCCGACGGTGACATAGTCCCTGAGGTCCAGATACAGATGGGGAAAGTTCCCCTCCAACGATTCGCAAACTGCCTTGAAATACGCTCGCGGAAGATCCATACCCGGCAAGCCGAACGCAGCGGGGTTATAGCTCTTCACGCCGATCGCCAGGTCAAATCGGCAAAGCTCCGCCGAGGAAATCGCATTCATGTTGCGCAAGAGGTACTCGTCCGTCTTCGGATGAGCTTTCCGGAGGTCCTCCAGATCCTTCTTGATGCTTTCCGGTAAACTCATCCAGTTATGCGAAATGCGCGAATGGGAAGGCATTGTGGGCGTTGGCATTCGGACTGTTTCCTCCGATTCAGTATAGGTTGCGATCCAAGAGCGGGTCAACCGAAGTCAACCGGTGGAAACGAACCAAGTTAACACGGAGGGCTGCAATGCCGGTCATCCACCGGCAAGTCTGCGTGAGCGGCGTGGGCCTTTTGCGGCTATCGCCAAGACCGTCTTTGTAGACCGCCTTTGTGCCGCCGGACCTGCGCGAGGGCGGCGGGTTTGCGGAGGTTCGCATCGAGACCGCGGCCTCGGGATCGCCCCGTAGTTGGGTCTCTCCGGCCGCACTTCTGCATGGATTTAGTCGACCACCACGTGGGGCCGAAGCTAGACACACTAGTTTTCCAGTGCAGTGAACTTTCCGATTTACGATGCGTAATAGACTACGTCTCTGAGTCTTAATCAAGCCTGAAAGAACATCTTGGAGGACTCCTTGTTCCAGTCGTGCCGTCAGTTCGGATTGCCGTTGCTTGCAGTGGCCGCCCTGATGCCCCTGCCGTCCCTGGCCCAGCCTGCGGCCGCGGCAGTGCAAGGGCAGGAGTGGCTTGGTGCCCAGGAGGCACGGGACGATCTCCGCCAACTCCGGACAGACCTGGAGGCCACCCATCCCGATCCCTATCTGCGTTCCGGAGGCATGGTCTCGTTTCGCAGGCGCTTCACCGAGGCTCAGGCCGCCATCCCTGCCGGGGGGCTTGACCGGCAAGCGTTCGAGCGCCTGCTGCGGCCCCTGCTGGCTCATGTTGGCGACGGGCATACCAGCTCGGACCATGAGTCCTCCGGGTCGGAAGCCCAGGTCCTGGTCGACCTGACTCCGGTGGAGGAACGCTTGGTGGTCACCGTTGTCTTCGATCCCGCCCAACTGCGAAGGTTGGGTTAGGCGGTTTTCAACCCCTCGAAGCGCTCTAAAGAGAGCTTTCGATGGCTGGCGAGCGCGAATCCGCAATGGAATGGTCTGTTGGCCATTCGTGGAGATGCAGGCGCAGCGGCCCGTGCACGACATTCTCGACAGGTCCGATCCCCCGTGGCCTAGGACGATCCCTTTCGGCCAGGCAGGACCATCATCTTGCGCGGCAACTGGCGTGGCGAGCCGGGCCAGCGTCGCGCGGCAGTTCCGGTGCATCCGCTCCGATGGACGTCGCTTCAACTCCCCGGCGTGCTGCCGCAACCGATCGGCCGTCAATGCATTCGCCGGCGCCTCGATGCCTGCCTCGAAAGCCCCTACTGAACTTTTTCCCCGGCGGCGTGATGCAGAAATCTGTCCGCCCACGGAATAAAGTACTTCCAGTTGGGAGCGTCGGTATGTCCGCCGTCGTGCTGACGCCACGCAAGCTGGCCATCCAGGAGCCCGGAGTTTACCGGCGGCATTTTAGCCGTGTGATAGTCGTCCGGAACGCCAAGGGCTTTGGCGCCGAGGAGCCGGAATACCGGCTGGGCCGCGACCGTGGCCATGAAACTGCCCTGCTGATCGAGCCACTTCGCGTCGCCCTTTTCCGGCACGCCATAGCTCACGAATGTCAGGCGGGGTGCGCACAGGGCCAGCAGTTCGTGGGCATCCACCGGCAGGTCGCCAGGGTTCTTGCTTCCGAAACTGGCTTCCGACGCACCGTATTTCAGGAAGTTCCCCGCCATCCAGTGGTACTCGCCCGAGCCCGTCAGGCTTTCGACGGCCTCGCCGAAGTTGCGGCGGTGAAGCTTGGCTCCGCCCTCGCCGGAGGATCCGATCAGCACCACCGCGAAGCGCGTGTCGAACGCCATGGTCACCAGCGCGGCTTTGCCGTAACGCGACACCCCTTCGATCCCAACCTGCTTCGCATTCACCGCCGAGTCGGTTTCCAGGTAGTCGAGGCCGCGCGAAGCGCCCCATCCCCAGGCTCGCAGCGAGCCCCAGTCATCGGGCTTCCGGGGCTGACCCTTGTTTACCAGCCCGATAATGCCTTTCGTCAGGCCAGCGCCGTTGTCGGCCTGGATACTGCCCGGATTGATGGTGGCGACGCCCCAGCCATCGGCAATCAGTTGCTCCAGCGCGGGCGGGTCGGCGTTCGGAGGAACAGCCGCCGGTGCACGTCCGCCGCCAGGTGCCCCTGCTCCTGGCGCGCCACCGCGGCCGGCAGGTCCCCCTGGTCCGGGTGCGCCGCCGCGGCCCGGAAATGCCGGGGCCGGAAATGCAATCTCGGGAATCGAGCGTCCGCCGAACATCATCATCACCGGCACTGGCACTTTGCTGCCCGCCGGAATGACCAGGGTCATCTGAATATTGACCTGGATATCGGGGTCGGCGGCATTGTCCACGTGGCCGACGAGTTGCTTGCCAATGACCGCGTGCGATCCGACTTGCGCTTCGGCCGTCTTCGTGACCTCCCACGTGACCTTGGGCACAATCTTGGGGATGCGGCCGAGCACCTCCCGCTCGAAGTCTTCCACGATTTCCGGTCGACGCTGATTCCACCACACCTTCGGCGTCTTGACCTTCTTGCCGTTCTTCAGGGTGAGCACGTCTGGGAGGTTCGGGAAGGGGTTGGCCTTGGCCTCATCGTAGTTGGCGTGGTCGGGCGCGCTTTCGTTTCCGCTCGGACCGGGACGAAGGGCCTTTATGCCGAGCTGGTCCATCATGTTCTTGTGGTCGTCGGCGGTAGTCCAATTCTTGGTGTCGATCGCGGTCTGGGCATACAGGCCAGCCATGAATGCTTGGGCAGCAAAGAACGGGATGACGGGTAGAAATCTGGCTGCGGTTCTCATGACTAATATGAGAGCACATTTTGTTCGAACCGGCGACAAATATCGAACCCGAATGGTGGAGCGTCCGTTATGGGTCCCAACTTATGGCCGGGGATGTGCCGCCGGTGGTGCAAGCGTGGGCCGCGTGCTCGACGCGGCCCAGTGCCTGGAGCGCTATTTCTTTCCCTTTGCGGCGTCGATGACCGAGAAGAACGCCGGTTTGGGTTCTCCCTTGCGGTCGAAGAGCAACGGATAATTCGTTCGGCCGCGGAAGGGGAAGCCATTCAGCCACGAGTCGCTGTCGGTAACGCCCCAGAAGGTGACGCGGGATACCACGGCGCGATGCTTCACCAGAACATCGAAGATCTCCGCGTATTTGCGGGCCAGTTCCTGCTGCATGGCGTCGGGCAGGCCCGCGGTGTAGGGGTTGGCGCCGGGCGTGGAACCAAAGTTGGCGGATATGTCGGCCGAGTGGCCCGTGGAGTTGCGCGGCAGCACGTCGACATCCAGCTCCGTGACGCATACCTTGACGCCCACGGCGCCAAAATCCTCGATCATGGCAGCCTGCTGGCTGGCGGGGGGCCAATCGACGGTGTAGTGGTCTTGCACGCCGACGGCGGTGATGGGAATGCCCGCCGCCTGGATTCTCTTGACGATGGCGATCGCGCCTTTGCGCTTCGGCTCGTTATCCAGCGAGTAGTCGTTGTAGTAGAGCTCGGCGGTGGGATCGGCTTCGTGGGCGAACTGAAATGCCTTAACGATATAGTCATCGCCTATGATCTTCTGCCACTGCGACTTGCGCAGGCTGCCGTCTTCGTCGAGCGCCTCGTTGACCACGTCCCATCCGCCAATGCGGCCCTTGTAGCGGCCCACAACGGTCGAGATGTGATCGTGCATGCGCTGCAGCAGGGCATCGCGAGTGAGCGGCTCTCCCTTGTCGTCCTGGAAGACCCACCTGGGAGTTTGGCTATGCCATACCAGGTTGTGGCCGATGATGAACATCTTGTACTTTTCGCCGAAGGCCACGTAGCGGTCGGCGGGACCGAACTCATAGCCGTCCACGCGCGGGTGAATCAACTGCCACTTCAGGACGTTTTCCGGAGTGACGGTATTGAACTGCCCGGCGACTATCGAGACGGCGCGGGCGTCCGTTCCATCGAACTCGGACTGGTTGATGGCGGCGCCGATGCGGAATATTCCGCGATAGGCATCTTTCAGACTGGGCTGCTGCGCCTGACAGACGCCGGCAGCCGCCAGACTTAGTATGGCGATAAGTTTCGAAGACACGATTGAAATGCTCCTTAGTTGGAGGGCGCGAAGCCCTTGCGGCGCTCGGCCAATTCGTCGGCGATCGCCTGGTTTTTGGCCCGCGTGATCGGATAGAAGATCAGGCAGACGGCTGTGGCAAGGTACGCCAGACCCGAGTAAACGCTCGCCACGGTAAGGATGCCGGTCAGAGCGTGGGGCGTCTGGGTGGCGTTGGGCACATAGCCGTACGCGCCGAAAAGCCAGGCGGCAATGAATTGGCCCAGCGCCAGGCCGAGCCACAGCGCGAACACCACGGCCGCGATCACGGTACCCGTCGCCCGCCGGCCGGTCTTCCATTCGCCGTAATCGGCCACGTCGGGCATCATCGCCCACAGCACCGGGCAGGAACAGCCGAACGCGAACTGGCGCAGGATCTCGGAAGCGAAGATGGCGGCCGTTCCCGTCACCGGCAGCACAATCAGAGACGTGGCGAAAAACGCGGTAAGCACCATACTGGCGATGAACAGGTTTCGCTTACCGAAGCGCGCAGACAACTTGGTGGAAAATGCGACTCCCACCAGCAGCGAGGCCAGGCCGAAGCCGTTGAACCAACTGAAGAGGTTTTGGTTGCCGGCGTTGTACTTGAAGAAAGGCAGCATCACGCTGGAGCGCATCACGACGGCGATGAAGTAACAGGTGGTCGCCAGAAACAGCGCGATCCAGGGACCGTTCTTCATCAGATCGGCCAAGTCCTGCCCCAGCGAACTCTGCTGCTTCGGGTCCGGCTGGATACGTTCCTTGGTCGACAGGAAGGCGACGATGAACAGCGCGCCGCCGAGGACGGAGAATAGCCCCATGGTCCACTGATAGCCCTTGGCGCTGTTGCCCTGGCCGAAGAAGGCAATAAGCGGCACCGCCAGGCTCTGCACGATGAACCCCGCGGAGTTAGCGAAAATCTGCCGCCAGGAGGCGAGGCTGGTGCGTTCGTCCGGGTCGCCCGTGATCACGCCGTTCAGCGACGCGTAGGGAACGTTGTTTATCGTATACACGATGCGCAACAGCGCGTACGTTACGTATGCGTAAATGATCTTGCTGCCCACGCTCAGGTTCGGAGTGGTGAACGTAAGCACGCCGATGATGCCGAATGGGACCGCGGTCCACAACAGGTACGGGCGGAACTTGCCCCATCGCGTGTTGGTGCGGTCCGCGATGGCGCCCATCACGGGATTCAAGACCGCTGCGCAGAGGCCGACCACCAGGAACATCGTTCCGGCTTGAGCTGGCGTCAGCCCAAACGTGTCGGTGTAGAAGCTTAGCTGCAACGCCAGCATAGCCTGGAACACGAAGTTAGCAGCCATGTCGCCGAGGCCGTAACCGATCTTTTCGGAAAACGAAAGCTTCTGAATCATTATGTGTCCCGTTTCTTGAGCGTCCACTCGCGGTTGCGGGCCTACTTCGTCACCGTTAGCGTCACCTTCTGGAGGTCGGCGTCGCGCGAGGAGTTGCCGATCATGATCGAGAACTCGCCGGGCTCGGCGACATACTTCATGTTGACGTCCCAGAACTTCAGCAGCTCCGCGCTAATCTCGAACTTGACCGTCTTACTCTCACCCGGTGCCAGATCCACCCTGCGGAATCCTTTCAGCTCTTTCACCGGCCGGGTGACGGAGCTGACCAGATCGCGGACGTACATCTGCACAACTTCGCTGCCGGCGCGGGATCCGGTGTTGGTGACATCGGCGAGGGCCTCCACCTTCCCATTCAACCCCATGCGGCTCTTCGAAAGGCGCACGTTCGCGATGCTAAAGGTTGTGTAGCTCAAGCCGAAGCCGAAGGGGTAGAGCGGCGTTACATCGTCGAACAGATAGCCGCGGCGGGCGGACGGCTTGTAGTTGTAGAAATCGGGCAGATGGCCGGCGGAGCGCGGCACCGATATGGGCAGCTTCCCGCCGGGGTTGTAGTCGCCGAACAGAACATCCGCGATCGCCGTGCCGCTTTCCTGGCCGAGATACCAGCATTCGAAAACGGCGGCAGCCTTATCCACCACGGGCTGGATGGCGTTGGGCCGGCCATGGAAGAGGAATACGATTACCGGCTTGCCCAACGCGGCAACCGCGTCCACCAGTTCCTGCTGGCGGCCAATCAGTTCGAGATGGGCGCGGTCGCCCATGTGGACCAGGTTCCAGGCTTCGCGCGAGGTCAACTCGTTGCCGCCGATGGCGAGCACGATCAAGTCGGCTTCGCGCGCTACCTTGACTGCCTCGGCGATCGCCTTGCGATCCTCGGCTGGGTCGCTGGCAAATACTTCGTCCTGCTGCCAGACTCCCGGCTGCATGATCTTGCAGCCATCGCTGTAGAGCACTTTGACGTGCTTGCCGGCCTTCGCCTTGATGCCATCGAGCATGGTAACTTCGACCTTCGGCGTACCGCTGTAGCCGCCCAGCAGACAGCGATTGGCGTTGGGGCCGATCACGGCGATAGTCTTCGGCACGTTGCGATCGAGCGGTGCAATACCGCCATCGTTCTTGAGCAGCGTGATCACGCGGCGCGCGGCATCGAGCGCCAGACCGCGATGCGCGTCGCAGCCCACCACGCGGTCGGCTTCTTCGGGATCCACGTAGGGATCGTCGAACAGCCCCATGCGGAACTTCCAAAGCAGCATGGGCGCTACCAGGTCGTCGAGTTCCTTCTCTTTCAGTACGCCCTTGCGCACCAGCTCCACCAAGTGCAGGTAACAGTCCGGCTCGGGCAGTTCGATGTTGACGCCCGCGCGGACGGCCAGCGCGCAGGATTCCTTCTTGTCCTTGGCGACGAAATGGCCGTGGGTTTCCGGGCGGTAGCCGAGTTCCCAGATGGCGTAGTAATCGGAGACGATGAACCCTTCCCAGCCCCATTCCTTGCGCAGAACGTCGCGCAGCAGCCAGCGGTTGGCATGGGACGGCACGCCGTCGATTTCGTTGTAGGAGGCCATCACGCTGATGGCGCCGCCCTTGTGGATGGCTTGCTCGAACGTGAACAGGAACGTCTCGCGCAGCAGGCGTTCGCTGACATTCACCGGAGCGCAGTTCATGCCGGATTCCGGCTGGCCGTGCGCGGCGAAGTGCTTGAGCGTGGCGATGACGCGGGTCTTATCGCGGAAAGAAGCGTCGCCCTGAAATCCGCGCACCGCGGCGATGCCCATGCGCGACACCAGGAAAGGGTCCTCGCCGTAAGTCTCTTCGACGCGGCCCCAGCGCGGGTCGCGCGCCACATCCACCACCGGCGTCAGCGCCTGGTGCGTGCCACGAAGCCGAGCCTCGAGCGCGGTCATGGTGAAGAGCGATTCCACCAGTTCGGGGTCGAAAGTGGCGCCCAGGCCGATGGGTTGCGGGAAACTGGTGCCGCCGGGGGCAGCGTGGCCATGCAGGCACTCCTCGTGGAAGATCACCGGAATGCCCAGCCGGCTGTTCTCGACGAAAAACTTCTGGATGGCATTGGTGACCTCCGCCATCCCGCGCGCATCCTTGCCGCCACCGGAGTCGCTGGGGCGGCCGACTTGACCGAGGCCGCGCCGTTGCTTGAAGGCTTTCTTGGCTTTGGCAAGATCGAAATCGCCCCGCTCGTCCAACAGGGTCTGGGCTTTCTGTTGCCACACGCACATCATCTGTGCGGCCTTCTCGTCGAGCGTCATGCGCGAAAGAAGATCCTTGACGCGCCTGGCGGGCGGCATCGCGGGATTGCGGTAGAGGGGAGCCTGTTTCGCCGATGGAACTCCAGATGGCACTTTGGGAGATCGCTTTTTCATATTGCCGGAACGCCTCGTATGGATTTCGTTACAGTACCAGACTATAGCCGTATTGAAGGCCCGAAAGCAAGGCGACTCCGGACACGGGATATCGCCCCGGCACGCCTCGATTTGCCGGACGCCAGCAGCGGCGGCCGCTCAGAAATACACGCCAAAGTCTTTTTGCAGGATGAGGGCGATGGTGCCGCGCAGGCGGGCCATAGAGCCGTCGCCAGTGGCATCGACGCGCGGTACCAAGCCGCCCGGGAGAACCTGATCCCGGACTTCCGCTTCGATCACGGGACCGAAGCGATTCCAGGACCGCGTGAGATCCCCGACTACGACGATGCGTTCGGGAGCCAGGCCGGCGACGATCATGCGCATGCCGCGGCCGAGATAGCGGGCCATGGTTTCGATGGCCTTAGCGGCACGAATATCGCCGTGGTCGGCGCGGCTAAGTAGGTCGGGAAAACTCATGCCGTCGGTACCCGAGCCGGATTCGAGGTAATAGCGGAGGCCGGCTCGATTGGAGGCGTAGACTTCCCAGCACCCGTGGCCGCCGCAGCCGCAGAGGGGGCCCTTGGGATCCAGGGGCACGTGGCCGAATTCGCCAGCCATGCCGTTGGACCCGCGCACCAACTGGCCATTCAAGAAGATTCCGGTGCCGATGCCCTCCGAGACGGTGACGACGACCAAATTGCGGCAACTCTCCATGTGTTCGAACCAGACGGTGGCAAGCACGCAGGCATTGGCGGCGTTTTCGAGTTCCACATCGACGCCGGTGGCCTTCATGATCGGAGTGCGCAAATCGAAATCGCGCCACTTAAGATTGGGGGAGAAGACCATCCGGTCGGAACCCTGGTTGAAGCGGCCGGGGAGACTGATGCCGATGCCTTCCAGCTTCTTGCCGCGGCAGGAACTTCTGACGCGTTGGATGGATTGGAGGAGCTCGTCAACGGCGGTCTCAGGATCGGACGGCGTAGCGATGACTTCGCGGGAGGTGAATTTGCCGTTGGCATCGGCCACGGCGACGGTGGTCTCGCCGGGACGAATATCGACGCCGACGATGACGCGGTCGTCGTTGAGACGGAGGAACGTGGGGCGGCGGCCGCGGGGCAGGCGTCCGGTGGCACCCTCGATGACCCAGGACTCGCCGATCAATTGCTCGACAATCAGAGAAATTGTGCTGCGCTGCAATCCGCAGAGGCGGGCGAGGTCGGCACGCGAGATGGGATGGCGGGTGCGAATGAGGTTGAGGACGATGCGGCGGTTGATGTCGCGCACGACTTCGCTGGATGCGCCATGAATGCGCTTTGGGTCGATCACTCTCATCTTGCGATCCACGGCCTGAGATTAACTCCTAGCTGTCAGAAAAAGTATGCGGGGGCTCTGCCGGGGCAGGGAACTGGCCTGCACGGGCACATCGCCCGCATCCCCGCCCGCCAATCGTCTCACAACGTCCGATCATCTCGATGGTACGATTTCGACGTAATCCAGCGCAGCGGACTCCCCGCCGTCAGGTGTTCCTTCGATGCGGACTTCGTCCCCGGGGCGAAGCGCGATGCCAGGGATCGCGCGCCGCGTCGAGGACGTGGAGTCGAGCCTGTTTGTGGGCAGGCGCAGAGCGGCCAGCCATTCGTCCACCAACTGGCTGCCCACCCAAACGCGGTAATGGGAAACGCCGTTGGCTTGATCGAAGTACTCGACGTTGAGCGTGTACCAGCCGGATTCGCCCGAGAACTTGAATGTGGCGGTGCAGGACGCGGTACCGCTTGGACAAGCCACGGCTTTACCGCCAGACGCATCCTCGAATGGCGTGATGTCGCGGACGGCGTAGCCCTGCAACGCCATCGACTCGGCCTCTATGCGCCCGGGGTAGTTGCCGACGCGGCCCTTGGCATCCGAAATCTTCGAGGCTCGAGCGAACCACGTGTTGACAGCGTCGCGCCACACCACCGCCTGTCCCGCCTGATATTGGAGCTGGGTCAGTACGTCGTTGTAGCGGCCCTCGTCGACGAGTCCCTTGAGGGATTTCCATTGGTCGACGTAGGCGGCCACCGCCGCCGCGCCCTCGTAATGCGAGTCGTAAATCGATTGAATCACGGTCTTGCCGGAGTGCAGTTTGTAAGTGTACGGCACGTGATGCATGAATAGCAAAAGTGCATCCGGACAGGTTTCGAGCGAGGTGTAGAACTTGGCCAGACCCGGTTCATACTGGTCGATGAAGCCGGTACCCGTAGCCGACGTGCGGTCCATGCCGACGCCGGCTTCGTCGGCTCGATGCCATTGTCCCCAACCATTGCGTTCGGAAGCCTCGACGTTCACGCCGTAGTGGTTGCCGGTGATATCCGTAAGAGTCTGCAAACCGAGCGGTCCAGTGTAGTTCTCGTAGGTGCGCCAGGAATCGAGCTGGATCTGGTCGACAATCTGGTCCACCTTGGGATTGGTTCCGAAGGTCAGCCGCGTCCATTCGTCGGCGATCTGCCGGGAACTGAGATCGGGATTCCAGGCGAGGCGGCCGAAGCCATACAGGTTCGCTACCACCATGTGGTTGCCTAACCAATTCTCGTCGAGGCCCACGTTGGCAACGCCCACGAAGCCGCCGGTGGGGCGGTGAAAAGCTTTTCCGGCCACGATGGCTTTCACCGTCGAGCCGCCGGACGGCGCAACGTGCATGTCGAAGTCGAGCGTCTCTTTCCACATGGGAATCAGGAAGACCGTGTGCTTGGCCTGGCCGAAGTACTCTTGAGTGATCTGCAATTCGATCGCCTCGTTGGTCTTCTCCAATCCGCCGAACAACGGGGACGTAGGTTCGCGCACCTGGAAGTCGATGGGACCGTGTTTAATCTGAACGATGACGTTGGCGTCGAATTGGCCGTCGAGCGAGTGGAAGTTATCGTAGGCCGCGCGCGCGCGATCGTTCTTGGGATTCCGCCAGTCCATGTGATGGTCGTAAACGAAGCCGCGGTAGAAAAGCAGTCCTCCGTGGGGCGCGAGGGCCCGGCCGATGACGTTGGCCGCCTCCGCGTGGGAGCGGCCATACGTGGATGGACCGACGCGGCCCTCCGAATCGGCTTTGAGTAGGATTCCGCCCAAGTCGGGGATGGCGCGGTATAAATCGTCGGCACGCGCCTTCCACCAGGCTGCGACTCGGGCGTCCACAGGATCGAACGTGTCGAGGCCGCCGACGGACTTCGGGCTGCCGAAATCCACCGAGATCGCCACGCGCACGCCCCACGGACGCAAGGCATCGGCGATGCGCGCGATCTCGGGAACGAACTCGGGCTTCAACACACGCAGATCGGCATTAATGTTGTTGATGGCGCATCCGTTGATTCCAAGCGACGCCAGCAACCGGCCGTAAGCGGCGGCGCGCGTCAGGTCCTGGCGCGCATGGCCACCTTCCCAAAAGATGGAAGCGCCGCCATAGCCCCGCTCGATGTTTCCGTTGAGCCCGTCCCACTGATTCACCCAGCGCACCGGCGCATAGGGCGTCTCGCGCTGGTCGAGGTTGTCGATGGTTCCGCCCATGGCGATGCGGCGCAGCAGGGCGAAGGCGCCATACAGCAAGCCGCGGTCGTTGGATGCGGTGACGATGGTGAAGCGCATCGTGCCGCTGGTTGCTGATTTCAGCCAGAAAGCGTCCGGGGCCAGGTCGGCGGCGGGAAGTACGCCGGGGGCGGCGCGGCGGATCTCTTCGACCGTTCCGATCAGGATGGCGCTCTCACGCGGGACGGCCGATTCCGCGCGCAGCGTCCGGCCGATCATTCCCTTCAAGCCGCGGATCAGTTCAGCCTGCGCCGTGGCCGCAACCGGAGACTGGTCGAGCACGGTGACCACGGCTGGCGTCGCATGGCGAATCTGATCGAGCGCCGGGCCTTCTAGCGGGGCGTATCGCAACCAGGCGGCGGAGCCGGTTTCGGCTTGAAGTGTGGCGGCGACGGCCAGCAAAGTTAGTAGACTAAGTTTCGACACGTAGGACCTTTCAAGAGTTTATACCGGACACCGCTTGGCTCCCGACAACCATTGCTAACGGCCGATGAACACGGCATCCTGCTCCACACTGAGCTCGATGCCGGCTTTAGCGGCGGCTTCGCTCAGGGCGGCGCGCAGCATGGCCGCGGGATCGGGACCATGGTCGAGCCGGCGCAAAAGGCCTTCGCCCTTCCTGGCGCCGGCGGAAAGAACGATCTTCAGACCGCGGCGCTGGCACTTGACCATGGTGCCGTTTTCCAGCTTGGCGTTCATGGGCTTTATGTACGCGTCGACGTAGTGGACGCCGATGCCGCTCCTGTCGCCGGTGAACTCCGGGAGTTTTCCAGTTGCCTCGGGATTAACGTCGCAGAGTTTGGTTTTCATAAGGAATCCAGATACTGGTCGATGGCCTGGCGGAACGCGTGGATGTGCTCCGGAGTGCTGCCGCAGCAGGCTCCAACGAGGTTGGCGCCGGCTTGAAGCAGGGGCACGGCACCGGAGGCCATCCGCTCGGGCGTTTCTTCGTAGACCACGCGCATGTCGATGAGCCTGGGCTGTCCGGCATTGGGTTGCACCATGATTGGCAGGCCGGTAACCTCACGATAGCGCTCCACGGCGACGAGGGCGTGTTGCATGTCCATCCCCGTGCCGCAATTGAGGGCTACGATGTGTGCCCCGTGCTCTTCCATGAAGGCGGCGGCGCGCTCGGGTTCGACGCCCATCATGGTGCGGAAAGTGGATCCGTCGAGCGTGACGTCGTAGGCCATGGAGCCGATGATGGTTGGAGCGCCGGCTTCGCGGGCGGCCTGGATTCCGAGCGCCAATTCCTCCAGCGAAGTCTGGGTCTCGATGATGATGGCGTCGGCGCCGGCATCGATCAGGGCGGCGGCTTGCTCGCGGAAAGCGTCCAGCACCTGGGACTCGGTGAACTCCCCAAAGGGCTCGAGTAAGCCGCCGAAGGGGCCGATATCCCCGATGACGAAACCGGCGGTCCCGTCGAAGGCCCGGCGGGCGATTTCGACGCCGGCGCGGTTGATCGCCGCGGTGTCGCCCGCGTGCGAGTGGCGGTCCAGCGCGATGCGCGAACCGCCGAACGTATTGGTGAGAAGGCAATCGGAACCGGCCGCGGCATAGCGGCCCTGAATGGCGAGGACGCGCTCGGGATGCGTAAGATTCCAGGCTTCGCCGCAACTGCCCTGCTCCAGGCCGGCGATCATCAACTGCGTGCCCATGGCGCCATCGCCCAACAGTGAGCGCCGGCGGACGGTTTCGTGAAGGTAGTGCCTAGCTGTTGGTGGCATAAGTGTCGGTGTGGTGCGGCGCGAGGCTATTCGTGCGGCGGTACTGGCAGTTGGCGAGCGAGCACTGCCGGCATGGCACGAGGCCCGCTATGCTCGCCACCCGGCCGGCGTGGCAGGTGACGCCAATAACCGCCAACTGCGATTTTCCGGGCCGCAGGGAACCGGAGTCGAGCGCCTCCAGCAAGCCAGGGAGTGTGGCGGCGCCGTTTGCGCCGATGACCCTCAGCAGCCGGCCCTGCTCGGAGACGTCCCACTGGGAATACCCGGGGCTGTGGTGAGGCAAAACGGCCATTTTTTCTCCGCCGGCCCAAGCGCAAACTGCGGCGCTGGCCGCTGCCACGAGGCTCTCCACAACCGCCGAGGCGAACGTTTCCAGAAAAAAGTACTCGTCGGGTCTGTCGTCGCGCCAAAGGCGGCGGGCCTCTTCTTCGGCTTCTGGGCCGGCGCTGGCGGCGGCCAGGAAGACCGTATGAGCGTCAGCCTGCTGCAAGGCGCTACGCAGGCGGCCGCCATGGAACGCGACGCCATCGATATCGACCGACTCAGCCGAGAGGATTAAGCTCTTTGCGCCGCGCACATACAGCCAGGGGCTTCCATAGCAGCGGTACCACTCGCGTGCCCAATCGGCGAGCTCACGGGCGCGCTCGCGCGGCACGGCATCGCGCGGGTAACCGAGCAAGCGCTGAAACTCGGCCTCGGCCACATCGACGGCGGGGGCGGATTGGACCAGTTCCATCATGCGGCTACCTGGTGCACGGGCTGCATGGGTTTGAAGAGACAGCCCTCGACGAAGAAGTCGAAGAACTGCGGGTGAGTTTCCAGGCGGCAGTGTTCCACCCGGCGGACGAGGCGTTCAAGCTCGCGGCGCTTGGCGCGCGAAAGCAGCGCCAGCGAAGCGCCCTCAATGGCGGCGTTACCGGCTTGCACGATGCGGTCTTCGGGGATGGGCGGGATCAGGCCGATGCGTGCCGCGGCTCGAATGTCGATGTGGCGGCCGAAGCCGCCCGCGAGATACAAGACCTCAATCTGGTCGAAGTCGATTCCGTACTTGCCGAAGACCACCCGCAGGCCGGCGGAATTGGCGCCCTTGGCCTGCGCCAGTTCACTGATGTCGCTTTCAAGAACGAAGACGTCGCCCCGCGGATCGAGCACGATGCGGCCTCGGCCGTCTTCGAAGCGGCCGCACTCGTTCATCCGGTCAGTGCGCATCAACTCGCTCCCGAGCGCCACCAGGCCGGAACCGCAGATGCCTTGGGGCGGCCCGCCGCCGATGACGTCGAGTTGGAGACTGCCGTCCTGAGCGATGCGGACGTCTTCGATAGCGCCATCGAGCGCGGGCATGCCGCAGGCTATGGCTCCGCCTTCGAAGGCTGGACCGGCGGGGCAAGATGCCGCCAGCGTCCGGTGGCGGTTGCCGACGATGAGCTCCGTGTTGGTGCCGATGTCCATGATGGCGACCGGACGATCCTCGTGCTCCAGATCGATCGCCAGCATGCATGCCGCGGCGTCGGCCCCAACGTGGCCGGCTATGATGGGCGCGCCCCACACGCGGGCTTTCGGGTGGATAGGGAGCAGCGACCGGCGCCCGCTTTCGGTAAGGCTGGTGGACTCGCGCCGGCCATCGGCCATCTGCAATTCCGTGATGGATTGGTAAGGGCTCTGGCCAATGGAGTGGACGCTCTGGCGGAAGAAGAGGTCGCGCATGGTGGAGTTGCCCACCACCACCATCTCGTAGATGGAATGGGGATCGACCGGAAACTCTTCAATGGCGTGAGTGAGGTAACCGGCGAGCGTGCGGCGCAGGAGCTTGCCGGGATGCAGCGAATCGTAGTGAATGCGCGCCATCACGTTGGAGCCGGCGAAGCGTTGCGGGTTCTCGAATCCCGCGGCGGCGACAAGTTCGCCGGTCTCGAGGTTGAATAGACGCAGGACGACGGTGGTGGTGCCGAGGTCCATGGCGAGACCGTGAACTGGGCCGGTGGAGAGATCCACCTGGCTGTCGTCAATGTAGATGGCATCGCCGCGGCGCGTGACGGCGGGATCGGGAGCGCTGCCGCGCAGAGTTTGCGGCAACCCGGCGTCGGACGGATCGATGCGCATCCGGCCGCGCCGCATGGTGTGGCAACGAATGGCGCCGGCGTCGGAAGCCACGGCGGCGCGGCAGGAAAGGCGGAAGCGGCCGTCGAGGTGACTCTCCTCCGGAGCGCGCGGGGTGAGCAATTCCCCGCCTTCGATCACCTCCACCAGGCATTCCCTGCACTTGCCCTGCTTGTGGCAGGACGTGGGCACGCGCACGCCCAGCGACTCGGCGCAATTGAAGATGGTTGCGCCACGCGCTGCGCTTGCGGACTGCCCGTCGATGGTGAGTGCGGCCGGCATCGGAGTTGCGGTCTAGAGGGCTCGGGATTGCAGCCCGGCAGCGGGGCGATCCTGGCCGTCCTCAGCCCTGACTTGAGAGCGGGCGTCCCGCCAGCGGAGAATCTTGTAAGTTGCCATCTTGATGTTTAACGGCCATCAGCCGAAGGAAAAGGTCAACGGCGGCCGCGGCGTTCGAGCCGTAGCCATCCGCGCCGATTTCGTCGGCGAACGTCTGGCTTACGGGAGCTCCACCTACGGCCATCTTGATGTGGGTAAGTCCGGCTGCATGAAAGCCATCGATCACAGTTTTCATGTAAGTCATCGTGGTGGTCAGCAGGGCACTCATCCCAATGATATCGGGCTTGCACTTCTGGGCTGCGGCCATGAACTTATCGACGCTCTGGTCCACGCCGATATCGTGCACTTCGAAGCCCGCGCCTTCGGCCATCATGCAGACCAGGTTCTTGCCGATGTCGTGCAGATCGCCGCGTACGGTGCCCATCAACAGCGTGCCGGTGCGGCGGGCAGTGCTCCCGCCGGCGCTTAGAAAGGGCTTCAGCACGGCCATTCCGGCTTTCAGGGCGCGCGCGGCTATGAGCACTTCCGGGACGTAGAGAATGTTGTGCTTGAAATCCTCTCCCACCACGCTCATGCCCGCGATCAGACCGTCACTGAGGATCTCCTGGGCGGCGCGGCCTTCCTCGAGCGCTTCCCTGGTCATCCGCTCCACTTCCTTGGCCTTACCCTCGTACAGGCACTGGTTCATCAGCGCGTAATCAACCATGGCGGGCTCCCTCGGGGGCGGATCGGCCCGCGTTAAATTCTTCGAGCGCGCGCTGCATGGCTACGATGTTATCGCGCGGCATGCCGGGGCTGGCGCCGCCGCCCACGGAAAGGACGATGCCTTCGCCGCCCGAGCCTTCGAGAACATCGAGAGTGGCCTCGCGAACCTCCTCGGGAGTTCCGCGGACGGCGATTTCAAGCGGGTTCACGTTGCCCATCAGGCACATGCGACCGCCCACGCGCTGCTTCACCTCGCGAATATCCTTCTGCTTGCCCCAGTTGAGCATATTAAACCCCGCGTCCGGCAAATGGTCGAGGCAGGCGTCCACCTCGGCGTCGTTGTGGTAGAGCTTGACCCAGTCCCTCGGGAAAGCGTCGCAGATGCGCTTCAGATAGGGGTGGGCGAACTCCATGTAATGATCCTCGTTGATGAACCCCACGATGTCATCCAGGACAAAAATGCCTTCGACGCCCGGGCCCATGGCGTTCTGCTGGGCCTTCAGCCAATCGATCACCACGCGCGTACAAAGGTCGATGAGGCGGTGCGCGCCTTCTGGGTTCTCGACCAGGTCCATCATGAACTCGGTGGTTCCGCGGACGAAGCCAGCGGTGCAAAGCGGACCGCGCGCTGTGACCATGGGCAGGACGTGGCCGTGGTCGAGGATGCGCTGGCGCTGACTCCTTATTCGGTGCAGCGTGAGCGCCGCAAAGGCGTCGGCTTCGATTTCGTATTCCGGGAACTGATCGATGTCTTCCAGTCGCTGGAGCGTATGGCACGCGCTGGGAGTATTATTCTCCCAAAACTTGATCTTGGCGCCCAGCACGGATGGTTCCGCGGACATACCATACTCCATCCACCAGGAGGGCACGAAGATGATATCGGGGAACTCCCGCATGATCTTGAGGTTGGCCTGGAACCAGATTTCGGGATCGAGGAAATAATCGAGGTGCGGAATTCCCAGATACCCAGGGATCCATGGGCTATCGATGATCAGAGCCATCGGAATACGATCGAGTTTTTCCAGACGCGCGGCTCGTTTGAAAGTTTCCCACTGGTGTGGCAGCATGAAGTTCCTCATTAGGGGATTGCAACGGGGCGGCCGTCGTTGGGATCGGCCCACCGGTCGTTCGGAATAATTGGCGCCCAGCCGGGCCAGCCACGATCGCGATCGTAAGGACATCCGCCGAGACGCTGGTATAGTCGGACGAAGCGGCCCCAGTGGCAGCCGTTGGCATGCCGCAGAGGCACCTCCAGTGGCACCGCTACACTGGTGGCTCGCACGTCCACGATCTGCATATTTGGTTTCATGATACAACAATTTACCGGACGGGCATGTCCGGAAAGGGAGGCACCGCTTTCGTGTAGGCGTTGTCCAAGGCCGGCACCCTTGCGCACGCGTGAGCGGGGTGCTGGTTCCGCCCGCCTCCCATTTCCGTCGGCAGATTCTTACACAAAAGGAATTTCAGGCCCCATTTTGATGTACAATACTCCTCACCAGGCAGCCGCGGGTAAAAAGTTGAGCTCAGTCCGTGTCCTGGCGCGCACGTGGAACTCACTCGCCGCGGAGAAACGAGGTGAATGTCCGATGAAGACGTCTCTTGCCTGCGCCTACGCGCTTTCTCTTGCTGCAGTTTTCCCGGCTTCCGCTACAGCCCTGTACTCCAACGGGCCGGTTAACGGAGCCAGCGCCTCGTGGAACATAACGAGCAGTAGCGACGTTGCTACGAACTCGTTTACCGTGTCGAGCGCCTCGATCATGACGGGCTTCGACTTCGCCACTTGGAATTCTGCCGGCCAAGTCATCTCGACTGTCAATTGGGCGATTGGCACCACGGCGTTCGGGAACGATGTGGCCCTTGGGACATCTGGCGTATCTTCCGTCTTCGATTTCTCCGGCACCGATAGTGCGAATCTGATCTATCCCTATGACGTAGAGACGAATACCGTTTCCGGGCTGAACGTGGGGCTGAGCGCTGGCACCACCTATTGGCTCACTCTCTATGGTGCAGCGATCCCCGGCACCGCCGCCTGGGACCAGAACTACGGTTCGTCCGCTGCGCAGTTCAGCACTCACGGCTTCAGTGCCCCTATTAGCTCCGAGACGTTCGACATCAATGGGGGTTCCTCTTCCACGCCCGAGCCCGCGAGCCTCGGGTTGTTGGGTGGCGGAATACTGGTGATGTTGGGCGCCTTTCGCCGCCGCAAAGCCGTCTAAGCCAAAGGACGGGTCCGCGCACCTTAAGGAACCGGGGCCCTGATCCTTTTCCGCTGCGACACAGCCCTTGGGTGCTTGGCCCGGCCATTCGCTGCATCCGCAGGCCGGGTCCGTGGCGCTCCGAGCGCCTGGCTGCCGGAAGCACGCCCGAGACTTCCCTCCTGGAACCTTCCAGTACTAGGCTCGAACCGCCTCTACTGCAGCGGCAACTGGACGGTATTGCTGAGGGCCTTGTTGACGGTCACTGTCATGGCAACGTTGGTGGCAGCCGGCAGGCCGGTTGGCACCACGAACTGGACGGCGTCCACTCCGGCCGTGCCAGGCCAGGCGAAGGACTTCGCTGGGGTTACGGAGACGGCGCCCAGTTGCACCGAAACCGGATCCGTGAGGAGGTACGCGGGCGAGGCGGGCACTGCGAACCCGTCGGGACGCGCCGGAAGCGTGGGGCCGAAGCCCGTGCCAAGGAGCGTTAGGGTCTCGCCGGCGTGCACCGGCGTATCGGAGGTCACCAGCGTTCCATCGGACCGTAGCACCAGGCCGAACGTTACCCCGTTCGTCACCGACGCCGCGAAAATGCCGGGCGCCTCGGTGACCACCTGGAAGGACGCCTGGGCGTTCGGCTCCCCCGGCCAACTGACGGTCAGAATCTGCTGGCCGAGCGGCATGCTGGAAGGCAGATAGAGGTTAATCTGGCCGGGCGAAACGAAGAACAGAGGGAGCATCTGCGTGCCCACGGTGACTGTCACGCCAGCAACGGTCTGGGCCAGCAGCGCCGTGGGTCCCACGGCGGTAGTGCCCGCCAGATCGGAGCCGAAGACCGAGACCACCGAGCCCGCGGCTACCGCGGCTTGGGGAGTAATGCCGGCGGCGTTGATAATGCCATTCGGCGAGATGTAGGGCACCAGATCGAGTAGCGCCGTGACAAAGCGGGGAGCAGTCATCGTCAAAGTGCCGGTCATGGCCAGGCCGGTCAAGTCTCCATTCCATGCGCGAAACTTGAAACCGGGCAGAGCCGCGGCGGTAACCGTCACACTGGCTTTGGAATCGTAGTAGCCGTCCGGCGACGAAGGCTGCATGGTGAAGGTGGCGCCTGAGGGCGGCGTGGAGCCGGTGGTCAGAAGGTTCATCAAGTGATAGACCGGAGCAACCGTGGCTGTGTCCGCGCCCAGCGTCACCAGCAGGTCCCCGGTCGCGGCCGTAGAGGAAGCGGCAGCGCCACTGACGGACCACGAAAGGAAGTCCTGGCGCGATCCGGCGGCTACGGGCACGCTCGGCGGCGTTGCGATATCCAACTGGGTACCCAAAGGCTTGTAGATGTCACAGGGCACGGTGCAGGCCGCCCCGTTAATGGTCACGGACCCGCCGAGGGCGGAGTTAACGGTCAGGTGGGCCGACTCGGTATAGTTGGCGGTCAGGCGGATACTACTCACGATGTTTGCGGCCGTCACGGTAACGCTCTGCGATTGCGTACCGCCGTTAGACCAACCGGTGAAGTTCCAGAGGCGGCCTTGGGCGTCGGTCTGCTGCGCGGGCGCCGACACGGTGTGAGTCTCTCCAATACCCCAGGTGAAATTATAGGTTGTCCAGTTGCTCCGGCCGTCAACCGTTAAGCTCAACCCCGGTGGATTGGTGAAGAAGCCCGCCAGGGCGGCGGGATTAAATGTTGCGGTCAGGAGATCCGGGTTGACCACGGCGGGAACCTTGTAGGCGTGGGTCGAAGTACCGCCGTCGCTCCAGGAACCGAATACCCAGAACTGGCCCTGTACATCTTGTTGTGGCGTTACGACGCCCAGCGAATGGGTGCTGCCAACGCCCCACTGAACGGAGGCGGGGGCTTGGATGGGAGTGGCATCGTCCGTCACAAACAATCCGCTGGGAACCGACGCCAGGTTTATGGTGCGGGCAACTTGAAAGATAGGATAGACGGTAACCGGCTGATTTACGGTGACAACCTGCTGGAAGCCCTGGAGCGTGGCGGTGGAGTTGATGGAACCCCAGCCGCCAAAGACGAAACCGCTGTTGGGAATGGCCTGAATCGTAACGGCGGAACCGGCATTGACATAGACGCTACCGTCGTGGATAAAGGGAGCTCCGTTCACATAGACAGTGCCCGGCGACATGCAGGTCGAGCCGGTAGGACAAGGGGAGAAATTCACGCTGAACAGGTACGAAAACGTGTAGGTCGCCGTGTAGGACTGGATGGAAGGATCGGCGGTTACGATTATCGAGTTGCCGCCGCCCGGGATCGTTCCGCCCGGCCAAGTCCAGCCCGAGAAGGCGTACTGGGTAGGTGCGTCCGCGGCGCCCTGCGTAGGTGCGGCGTACAGCGTGTGTTTGCTGCCGGTAGGCCAGTTCTGGGCGGTGTTTTGAGTGAAGACGTTGCCATCGATGCTGAATGCCAAGCCTGGCGGGGTAGTGCCAATCTGGGTCCACCCCTGCGCCTGGCTAAGCGGAGCCAGTGCGGCGCAAACCGCCAACGCAAGTATCAGAAAGCCGGATCTTGACCTGAATGAATTCATGACCGCCCGTCCCCGGCCGCCGTGAATTTCGCGCCCAAAGACGCCTCGGCGGAAGTACCGGTACGGTCGGAGTATATTCGTAAACCCGCAGAAATACACGGCTAACTTTGGTAATGCGTCTTCTATTAGCCATATCGATCATTGATTCCAGCCTTTCGAAGCTCTGTAATCGGAGCGTCGAAGAATGCCTATGCGCTATAAAGGGTTCCTTATTCCGATTGCGATCGCCGCACTGACAGCGAGCGTCGCGGCTTCTGCCACCCCCAGTTTCGGTACGGTCGTTCCGATCGGCGGAACGGCTTCCGACATTTGTCTGGACGAGGCCCGGGGGGTGCTGTATATCGCCAACTTGGGCGGCAACACCATCCAGGTCATGTCGCTAGCGGACAACTCGATCCACACCTCCATCAACGTGGCCGCGAATCCGATCTCGATGTCCATGTCGCCGGACGGGCAATACCTCCTGGTAGCGCACTACGGGAACTGGACACCCTCGGATCCGAGCAAGAACGTGGTCACTTTGATTCACCTCGCGGACAAGACCACGGTGACGTACAACACCTATGATCCGCCGCTGGGGGTGGCCTTCGTCAACACCGGCAAGGCGCTGATCGTCACCACAACGTCCTTCATGCTGTTCGATCCGGCCTCCGGCCAGTTATCGCTGATCACCACCCTGGCCAACGTCTCGGTGCAACTGCCCGTGGCGTCGGCGACCTTCCCGGGGCAGATCTCGGAAGCGGCGCTAACCGTCTCGGCCGACGGCTCGACGGTCTGGGGAATTGGGGGCGCTGGAACCGGCACGCAACCGGTCTTCCAGTATTTCGCGCGCGCTAATGCGGTGCTCGGCGTGACGTGGCTTACCTCGCCCCCGCTGCTGCCTCGCGTGAGCGTGTCGGCCGACGGTTCCTTTGCCATGGTTGGCTGGAGCATGTTCGCTTCCATGGCTCAATTGAACGGCGGTTATTTGATCGCCCGCTACCCGGCGGTGCTCGCATCGACCAACATCACCGGGCACGTCATCGATTCCAAGAATAAACTGGTCTACGGGCAATTCCCCGACGCCTCGCAGCCAACCGGTGTGGCATTGGCTTCGGCGACACCGGGCCTTGTGCCCGCGATGCTCATCATGGATTCGGATAACTTGACGGTGCGGGACCGCATCACCATTCCGGAAAACTTCGTGGGACGCCTGATTCTGAATTCGGCGGCGACCGTCATTTATGCGATCTCCGACAGCGGCGTCACGGTTCTGCCCGTCGGGAACCTGAACCAGTACCATCGCCTTACGGCCTCGGCGGAAGACGTCTTCATTCAGACCAACTTCTGCAATAGCACCAGCCAGGCTCAAACGTTGACCATTACCGATCCGGGCGGTGGGAATACCGATTTCGTGTTGAACTCGAACCAGGCGGGCGTCACCATTTCGCCGAACGTCGCAGTGACTCCGGCTACGGTGCAAGTCAGCATCGACCCGCAGACGTTCCCAAACACCGGCGGCACCACCGCAGTCACGCTGACGCTCTCGTCGACTACCGCCATCAACCAGCCAAGGCCGGTTCGGCTACTGGTAAGCAACCCGGATGTGAGCCAGCGCGGCACTGTGGTGGACGTTCCGGGCACGCTGACCGATATTCTGCCGGACCCGGCCCGCAGCCGGTTTTATCTTCTCCGCCAGGACAAGAATCAGCTTCTGGTGTACGATGCCAATACCACCCAGCTCATAACCACCTTGCGTACGGCGACTACGCCCTCGTCAATGGGATTCACCATCGACCACAAGTATCTCCTGGTGGGGAATAACGACTCGGAAGAGGTGAACATGTACGACATGGACGCCTTAAAGCCGACAGCGTACCCGATCATCCTGCCGGGCGGCCACTACGGCCGGTCTATCGCGGCCTCCAATAAGCAGTTGCTGATCCTCTCCCGCAACGAGTTCGGCAGCGTCCCGGCAACCATCGACACCGTCTCGTTGGCCAACTTCTCCGCCAGCACCCTGGCAACTCTGGGCGACTTCAAGAACAGCGTGAATCCCCAGGGTGTGCTCAGCGCGTCTCCCAACGGCGCCAACATCATGATGGCGTCGCCGGACGGCAATGTGATGCTGTATGACGCCCAGTCGGATAACTTTACGGTTTCGCGCCAGGATTTTAAGACGTTGTCGGGGGCGTACGCATCGAGCGCTTACAACACCTACGTGATCGGCAACGCGGTATTTAACGCCAGCCTGAACCCCGTATCCGCCATGAATCTGCCGACCAAATCCACGGCCGCCGGCTTTTACTTCACGGGCCAGGGCGGCTACCTGGTAACTGCCGCAAGCTCGTCGGGTCCTGGAGCCATCCAGAACCTGAGCAATCCGATGAGCCCGTCGGCCGCGGCTCCGACTTCCATAGTCGAAGCCCCTGTGTTGCCCACGGCGGCGGCCACAACCACCTCCACCACGGTACCAACCGGAGGAAGCGGGAGCGGCACCACTAGCGTCTATACCGCCAACTCCTTTACCAGGACGATCGCGCCCTTGCCCGGCAGCGGTACGATTATCGTCCTGACGACCTCAGGCTTCACGGTGCTTTCGACGAACTACGCCGCAGCCACCGCGCCGCCCCAGATCACCAGTATGACCAACGCCGCCGATGGTAAGTCGCCGGTGGCGCCCGGCGGTCTGATCTCCGTGTGGGGCACGCAGATGAGCCCGGTCAATATGGCCACCTCCCAAATTCCGCTGCCCACCGCGCTGGCCCAGAGCTGCCTTGTGGTGAATGGCGCCCTCATGCCGCTGTTGTTCGTGTCGCCCACGCAGATCAACGGACAATTGCCGTACAACGTGGTTGGTAACTCCAAAGTCACGGTTCACACGCCCGGTGGCATCAGCAACGACTACTACTTCACCGTCTCGACGACGGCGCCGGCGGTGTTCCAGGCCGGAACCGTCGATGGGTTGGCCACGGCGACCATCTTCCGCGCCGATAACGGCGAACTGGTCACGCCCAGCAATCCCGTGCATCCCAAGGATACGCTCGTCATCTACCTGACCGGCATGGGAGCGACGTTCCCGGTGATCGACGCCGGCCAGCCAGCTCCATTCAATCCACTGGCTCAGGCCGATGCCCAACCGATTGTGACTCTGGGCGGTGCAACCCTTCAGGTCCAATACGCGGGCCTCGCGCCTGGCTGGGCGGGCCTCTATCAGATCAACGTCTACGTTCCTCCGACAGGCGCGCCTTTGGGAATGAGCGTGCCTTTGACGATCACCCAGGGCGCCGCGACGACCACTTACGACGTGCGAGTAGTTAATCCGTAGACGGCTGGCTAGGAGAGACCTATGAAGACCATATCGATTGGAGTTGTGCTTCTGGCCGGAGCGGCCGTCTGCGCGCAGGCGCAACAGTGGGAGTTCGGAGGAGTGGGCGGCGGAGCGTTCCTCAATAACGTGAACGTGTCGGCCCCGCCTCTGGTTCCGACACGCACCAACTCGCTGCCCTGTCTGGGTTCGAGCTCCACTACCGCGACGTCCTGTTCGGCGACCGCCGGCTTCGGCTCCGGCGTGGTCGCCGGCGCTTTCTTCGGCCAGAATATTTCGAATCACATCGGCGGCGAGATTCGCTACGAGTTCTTCCAGAGCGACCTCAAGCTGAGCAGTAACGGAAACACGACCACCTTCTCCGGTCAGGCCCACGCGATTCACTACGACCTGCTGGTGCACACCAGCTCGAAGAATACCAAGACCCAGCTCTTCGGCGCCATCGGCGGCGGCATGAAGCTTTTCCGCGGAACCGGCTCGGAGTCCGCCAACCAGCCCCTTTACCAGTATGGGTACTTCACCAAAACGCGGCAGGTCAAGCCCATGGTCGATTTCGGAGTCGGGGTGAAAGTCAGCCTGTCCCAGCACGTGTTCCTGCGGGTGGAAGTGCGCGACTTCGTTACCGGCTTTCCGGATCAGGTGCTCGCGCCCCCACCCGGTGTGAAGTACGGCAGCACACTGCACGACATCGTGCCCATGGCGGGCTTGGCTTACTTGTTCTAGATGGCCCAGGTCTTCGACCGTCTTTGACCCCGGGAACCGTGAGCGCAAGCGAGCGGGCCCGGGGTTTTTCGTATTCACCACCTGACTATCGGGATTGACTAAACCTCCTCGCCTCCGGCGCCGATAGAACTGTCGGACGGCGGGTTGACCACTCGCCCCAAAACTTCGCAAGGCGATTTGCGTTATCGTAACGAGTGAATGGACGAGGGCTACATCCGCGCGCGGGACCTGACAAAAGTCTACAAGTCCGGGACCTCCGACTTGGTGGTCTTCGAGGGGCTGTCCCTGGATGTGGCGCATGGGGAAATGCTGGCTCTGGTGGGCGAATCCGGCTGCGGCAAGTCGACTTTGCTGCACCTCCTGGGCGGGCTCGACCAGCCTTCCAGGGGCACGATACATTACCACGGGGTCGAGATTTCGGGCCTGGCCAGCCCGGAACGGGCCGATTTTCGCAACCGGGAGATCGGTTTTGTATGGCAGACCCACTACCTGCTGCCGGAATTCACGGCGCTGGAGAACGCCATGATGCCGCTGCTGATCCGGGGCGTGCCTCATCCGCGGGCGGCCGAGGCTGCCTTGGCGAGGCTGGATGAGGTGGAGTTGGGCGGGCGGGCGTCGCACCGCGCCGGGGAACTCTCCGGGGGCGAACAGCAGCGGGTAGCCCTGGCGCGGGCGCTGGCCGGGTCGCCCGCGGTCTTGCTGGCGGACGAACCTACCGGGAACCTGGACGTCCGGACGGGCGAGACCATCTTTCAGCTCCTCTCGAACCTGCACCGTTCCCATGGACTGACGTCGGTGATCGTCACTCACAACCCATATTTCGCACGGAGATGCGACCGGGTCTTGAACCTACAGCGGGAGGGTTTGATGCCCGAGGCAACGGCTGGGACGGCGGCGGGCAGCGCGGCGGGTGCGCCGCGGGGCTGGGAATTGCCCGGTGTCGGGCCGGGGGTCCGGCAGGAAAACTCGCAACCGGGGCACCAGGCGGAGTATCTTTAAAGCATAGGGGGCTTCACAGAATGTTTGAGCGATACACGGAGAAGGCGCGAAGGGTGATCTTCTTCGCACGCTACGAGGCCAGCCAGTTCGGTAGTCCCTACATCGAGACCGAACATCTGCTGCTCGGCCTGCTGCGCGAAGACAAGGCGCTTGCCAACCGGTTTCTCCGGTCGCACGCGGCGGTGGAGTCCATCCGCAAGCAGATCGAGGGGCACACCGCGGTACGCGAGAAAGTGTCCACCTCGGTGGACCTGCCTCTCAGCAACGAGTGCAAGCGGGTGCTGGCTTACGGCGCCGAGGAAGCCGAGCGGCTCAACCATAAGCACATCGGGACCGAGCACCTGCTGCTCGGCCTGCTGCGCGAGGAGAAGTGCTTCGCCTCCGAGATCCTGCACGAGCGTGGGCTGCGGCTCTCGGCGATTCGCGAGGAATTGGCCCGGTCGCAGAGCGAAAAGGTGGCCTCGCAGCGTCCCAAGGAAAGCTCCCTGCTGGGCGAGTTCAGCCGCGACCTCACCCAGGCCGCCATGGACAATACGCTCGACCCGCTCATCGGCCGCGATTACGAGACCGAGCGCGTGGTGCAGATCCTGTGCCGCCGCACCAAAAACAACCCGGTGCTGATCGGCGAGCCGGGCGTGGGCAAGACGGCCATCGTGGAGGGCCTGGCGCAGCGCATCGCCGAGGGCGACGTTCCCAGCTTCCTGGCCGACAAGCGCATCCTCGCCCTGGACCTGTCGCTCATCGTGGCCGGCACCAAGTACCGCGGCCAGTTCGAAGAGCGCCTCAAGACCATCATGAAGGAGCTGATGGAGAATCAGAACGCCATCATCTTCATCGACGAGTTGCACACCCTGGTGGGCGCGGGCTCGGCCGAGGGGTCGCTCGACGCCGCCAATATTCTCAAGCCGGCCCTGTCGCGCGGCGAGATCCAGTGCATCGGCGCCACCACGCCGGCCGAGTTCCGCAAGTCCATCGAGAAGGACCGTTCGCTCGAACGCCGCTTCCAGGCCGTCAAGGTCCCTCCGCCGTCGGAATCCGACGCCGTGAAGATCCTGTTCGGCATCAAGGACCGCTACGAGAAGTTCCACGCCGTGGCCTACACCGACGAAGCCATCGAGACGGCGGTGTTCACCAGCAGCCGCTACATTCCCGACCGCTTCCTGCCCGACAAGGCCATCGACCTGATCGACGAGGCGGGCGCGCGCGTGAAACTGCGCCAGACCACCCTGCCGGCCGACCTGGCGGAGATCCAGAAGCGCATCAAGTTCATCGTGCACCGCATGGAAAACGCCATCGCCAACCACGAGTTCGAGAAAGCGCGCTTCTACTCCGACGAGGAGCGCAAGGAGCGCGAGAACCTGCGCCTTCTCCGCGAGAAGTACAACCTGGACGATTCCTCCACCGGCTGCGTGACCAAGGACGACATCGAAGAAGTGGTGGCGCGCTGGACCGGCGTTCCCATGACCTCCATCAAAGAGGAGGAGATCGCCAAGCTGCTGCGCATCGAGGACGAGTTGCACAAGCGCATCATCAGCCAGCAGAAGGCCATATCGGCGCTGGCACGGGCCATCCGCCGTTCCCGCGCGGGCTTGAAAGCCAGCGCCCGGCCTGCGGGATCGTTCCTGTTCCTGGGGCCCACGGGTGTGGGCAAGACGGAAGTGGCGCGCGCCCTGGCCGGCTTCCTGTTCGGCAGCGAGAAGAGCCTGGTGCGTTTCGACATGTCCGAGTACATGGAGAAGCACTCGGTATCCAAGCTGATCGGTTCGCCCCCCGGATACGTAGGCTACGAGGAGGGCGGCCAGCTCACCGAGCGGGTGAAGCGCAACCCCTATTCCATCATCCTGCTGGATGAAATCGAAAAGGCCCACCCCGACATCTACAACATTCTGCTGCAGGTGTTCGAGGACGGCCAGTTGACCGACGGCCTGGGCAACCAGGTGGATTTCAAGAACACCATCATCATCATGACGTCCAACCTGGGCGCGCGATTCCTCGAAAAGCGCGGCCACCTGGGCTTCTCCGCGCCTCAGGGCGAGGGCATCCCCTCGAAGGTTGAGGACATGGTGCGCAGCGAAGTGAAGAAGGCTTTCAACCCCGAGTTTCTCAACCGCCTCGACGAGGTGATTCTCTTCACCTCGCTCACCGACGACGACCTGATCAAGATCATCGACCTGATGGTGGAACAGATCAACGTGAACCTGGTAGCCAAGCAGGTGAAGATCCGCCTGGCGCCGGACGCCTCCCGCTACATTCTGGAGAAGACCTGCGGCGACCGCAGTTACGGCGCCAGACCGCTGCGCCGGGCCCTGCAGAAGTACATCGAGGACCCGCTTTCCGAATCGCTGATCCAGGGCACTCTGCCGCGCCCGTCGGAGCTCGAAGTCTATCTCGGCGACACGGGGATCTACTATCGTCAGGTGAACGCACCAGTTGAGGCCACGGTGCCCGCCGAAGGGCCGGCGGAGACCGCGGCTGGGCCGATTGAGCCGGCGCCCGGCACGCTGCTGTACACGTTCTGATAGGGCCGCCGGCCGTATAGTATCCTGTCTGCATGGCAAGATGGATGACGCGTTGCGGCATTCTGGTGCTGGGCTGCGCCGCGGGGCGCGCGCAGATGGCGGGCGCGCCGTTGACGCCGCCGCAGCAGGCGCTGCTCGGCCGGATCGTCGAGTATTCGCGGGCGTACGAACAACGGATGCCGGACTTCGTCTGCACCCGGGTGACGCGCAGGAGTAGCGCTGCATTGGGGGCGCCCGAGCGATGGAAACCGCTCGATACCTCCGAAGAGGAACTCACGGTCGTGAAGGGGCGGGAGACTTTCCGGCTTCTGACGCTCAACGGCAAGCCGGTGAAGCCGGCGGCGCAGGTGAAGTCGGGGTTTAAGTCCAACGGCGAATTCGCGGGGGTTCTAGGTGCAATTTTCGGCGAGGGACGCAACCCGGAGATCCAGTGGGAACGGGATGAGGATTCGGCCGGGCGCCGCATCGCCGTGTTTCGCTTCCGCGTGCCAAAGGAACGCTCTAAAGCGACCATCGGCGCCAATGGGAAGTCGGAGGTGGTAGGATTCGGCGGATTGGTCTACGCGTTCGCCGATACCGGAGAGGTGCAGCGCGTGCAGTCCGAACAAGACGAGCCGAAAGGAATCCAGGCCGGCGGCATGACCAGTGACGTCCGGTTCATCGAGGCGGCCATTGCCGGAGAGCGCTATCTTTTACCCGTGCAGGCGGAGGCGCGCATTCGCTCCAAAGAGACACTGCTCAAACGGGAGATGGAGTTCCGCGACTTTCACAAGTACGTGGCAGGCTCGTCCGTGGTCTTCGATACGCCGCAGTGAGTTCCGCCCGCCCGCCGCTCTATCGGAACGAGAAAGTGAAGTCGGGTCCCACGGTGAAGAACCGCCCCGTCCGGTACGGCCCAACGTGGATGTAGTAGAAGCGCCCGGTGACTCCCACGCGGAAGCGGCCGGAGCGTGTCAAGCCGAAATCCGCGGCTGCCACGAGTTGACCGCCCCACCCGGACGCAGCCTCCGGATCACCCGAGTGACCACCGTTGCCGACGGTGTACTTCATGTACGAGCCGCCGCCGCCCGCCGATAGCCGGACTCGCTGCTGGCTTGGCTCGAAGACATACCGTGCCCCGAAAGGGAACAGATAGAGCTCATCCTTGGCATTGGTCGCGTACTCGCAGCACACGCTCGATCCAACCGGTCGTGGAATCTGTTCCAACCCCGCTTCCAATGCCAGCCAGCGCAGCGGCCGGTGGGAGTACTTCAGGCTGTAACCCGGGGCATCGCCCAGATAGAACGAGTTCTGCCCCTGCCTCACCTCGGAGCGGAAACCGGCGCTGAGGTCGTTGTGCAACCATGCGTCCGTGGAAGCCGTTTGAGCGAAGCAGGCCGGGAGGCACAAGATAAGGATCGAGTATCGCATCAAATACTAAGACCCCGCGGGGGTGCAATCCAACTACAGCGGCGATACCCGCGCTATCGTTGATTTGTGCCCCGCCTCACGCCCCGCACTCGCCTCGCCATTCTGGCCGCGCTCGCGGCCGCCGCCGCCGCCATCCTCTTCGGTGCCTACCAACCGATCCGCCAGGACGCAACCTATCACCACTTCGCCGACCGGCGCACCATCTGCGGCGTCCCCAATTTCTGGAACGTGGCCACCAACCTGCCATTCCTCGCGGTGGCTCTCTGGGGACTCCGGGCCTTCCGCTCTCGGGCAGCCTTCGCGGAGCGCTGGGAGCGCGTGGCTTACGCAATCCTGCTGCTGGGCGTGGCACTGGTGGCTTTCGGCTCGGGCTACTACCACTGGCATCCCGACTCGGCCACGCTGGTGTGGGACCGCCTGCCGATGACCATCGTCTTCATGTCGCTGCTGGCCTCGACCATCGGCGAGCGCACCAGCATGCGTGCCGGCAAATGGTTGCTCGCGCCGCTGCTGGCATCTGGAATCGGCTCCGTGGCGTGGTGGGTGGCCACTGGCGACCTGCGCTTCTACGGCCTCGTCCAGTTCTACCCGGTGGCCGCGCTGCCGCTGATGCTCGGGCTGTTTCCGCCGCGATACACTGGGACGCGCGGCCTCTGGGCCATGGTGGGGTTCTATGTGCTGGCGAAGATCCTGGAGTCCTGCGATGGCTCGATTGCGTCCGTGCTATCCACCGGCGGCCATCCCTGGAAGCACCTCGCCGCGGCGGCCGCCATGTTGTGTTACGTGGAGGCGGTTGCGGGCAGGAGCGGAATCTCGCATCCGTTGGGATAGTTGAGTACCCTGTCAGAACGAACGGCTGGCGTATGCTGCAAGCATGACACTCAAGAATGCGGCGCTGTTCGCTCTGATCGGGGCGATCCTGCTGGCGGTTCTGGAGGGAGCCGTCTTCATCCGCGATCTTTTGAGTTTTGTAAACGGCGCGGTTGCAGCGCTCGCCTTGCTAATATCCGCAATTCACTTTGTGGCGGGCCTGAGCATGGCGGCGTTCCTGTACGTATTTCACAAAGCCCAACACTAATCCGGCCGGGGCGCACCCTAATCCGTTGTACAGTTGATCTATGGCACGTAAAGAAAACAACGAAGACGCCGCTGTAGAGAGTGCTCCAAAAGCCAAGGCCGAAAAGCCCGCCAAAAGCGAGAAGCCTGCTAAGGCCGAGAAGCCCGCCAAAGCCGAGAAGTCCGAAAAGGCCGAAAAGCCAGCCAAGGCGGACAAGCCCGCCAAGGAGGCTCCGCCCGCGGCGGCTGCACCGCCCGCTCCGGCGCCGAAACCCGCCAAGGTGAAGATCCCCAAACTGGCCCCCAAGAACAAGAGCCGGCTGCCCCGCAAGCTGAAAAAGGCGCAGAAAAAGGCCGCCGCGGCAAAGAACAAGTAGTGTCCTGCTAGCGGCCGGGGCTAGCCAGGGCCTGCGCTACCCCGGTCCGGCAGGAGCGATACACGGCCTCCACGATTTCGAGCGCCTGGTAGCCCTCTTCGCCCGATACCAGCGGCTGGCGGCCTTCCGTGATCGCGGCGGCGAAATCCAGGAACTGGCGCTCGAAAGGCTCCAGCGAAATCGCCATGGGGTCGGAAGCGCCGGATGCCGCCGGGTGCGCCAGCGGAGCCGGCGGGCCCGAATCGTTCTCCACGTCCCACACAGTCAGCTTGTCGCCTGTGATCACGGCCGTGCCCCTGGTGCCGTGGAATTCCATCCGCTCGGGGTAGCCCGGCCAGAACGCCGTGGATGCCTGGATCACGCCCGTGGCGCCGCTGGAGAAGCGCAGCACCGCGTTCACCGCGTCTTCCGATTCGATCTTGTGCCTCGCGCCCAGTTGCCACTGGCCGTACACCTCGGCCACCGGGCCGGCCAGCCAGCGCAACAGGTCGACCTGGTGGATGCCCTGGTTTATCAGCGCCCCTCCGCCCTCCGTCTTCCAGCTTCCCTTGATGGGCCGCAAGTAGTACTCCGGCGGCCGGTACCACTTGACGTAGGCGTCGCACTCGATCAGTTTGCCCAGCCTCCCGCAAGCGACGGCGCGCGATAGGAACTGGCTGGCATCGTCGAAGCGATGCTGGCTGACCACGCCCAGCGGGATGCCCGCGCCCCGGGCGGTTTCAATGAGCCGGCGCGCGGTGGCCACATTGGTGGCAATGGGCTTCTCCACCTGCACAGGCTTGCCGGCTTCGGCGCACAGGGCCACCGGCTCCAGGCGGTAATCGGGGAATGTGCAGACGTCCACGAAATCCACCGCCGGATCGCGGCAGACGGCCTCGCACGTGGGCACGAACCGGGCGCCGTTCCGTTCGGCGAAGCGGCGTCCGGAGGGCTCGTGGATATTGGTGCAGACGGTAACCTGGAACCCGATCCTGCGGTAAACCTCGGCGTGTTTTTGGGAGATTGCGCCCGTCCCGACAATACCAACTCTCATAAGAAAGACCATTCTAACCAACGGCGGCCGGGGCGCCTGGTACCGGCCGTCGCAATTTTGGGGCCTTGCGTCCCTCGCCATTTGGGTACAATGGGGAGTCCATTATGTCGCGCTACTTCGCTCTTTTCGTTGCGGCTCTGGCCGCGTTTTCGTTGGTGTCGTGCAAAAAGTCGCCGCCGGCCGGGGTGGCGGCCGAGGTGAACGGCCACGTTATCACCACCGCCGAGCTGGAAAAAATCTACGCCACGCAGGCCGCGCAGCAGCCCCCTACGTCCAACGCCGACGTCATTATGCAACAGAAGCTAGACGTTCTGGGCAGCTTGATTACCAGCGAGATCATGCTGCAAAAGGCGGAAAAGCTCGGGCTTACGGCCGTCGATGCCGACGTGGATACCGACTTCAACAACAAGAAGGCGCCCTACACCAAGGAGGAGTTCGAAAAACTCCTCTCCGACCGGCACATGACGGCGGCTGACTTGCGGACGCAGATCCGCCGCGATCTCACCATCAGCAAGCTCATCAACAAGGAAATCACCTCGCACATCGTAATCACCGACGCCGACGTGACCAACTTCTATAACACCAATAAGAGCGCCTTCAACTTCCCCGAACCGCGGGTTCACCTGGCCCAGATCCTGGTCACGCCCACGCCCGATTCCAACGTGCGCAATCTGAAAAACAGCAAGGCGCAGAACAACCAGGAAGCCGAGGCCAAAATCGCCGATATCGAGCACCGCATTCGGAGCGGTGAGGACTTCGCGTTGCTGGCCCAGAACTACTCCGAGGATCCCGGCTCCGCCCCCAACGGCGGCGACATGGGATTCCACCCCGAGAGCGATTTCGCCAAGATGCCCGACTTCCTGAAGCTGATCCGCGAAATGCCCGCGGGCTCCACTTCGGGCATCGTGAGGATGCAGGAAGGCTACCGCATCTTCAAAATGGTCTCCAAGGAACCGGCCGGCCAGCGGGATCTAAACGATCCGCGCACCCAGCAGGAGATCCGCGAGGAGTTGCGCAGCCAGAAGGACCAACTCCTGAAGGCCGCCTACTTCGAAGTCTCACGCAACGGCGCCAAAATCCAGAACTACCTGGCGGAGAGCATCGTCGAAAACGCCGACAAGTCGAAGTAACGCGCTCTCGCGCAAAGACGCCGGGCCGCGTTTGCCGTCCTACTTCGTCTTCCCGATCTCGTACACGTAAATAGTGTATTCCATGCTTCCCGGCTTAAGGTGGGAAATGGCGATAGGCCGCCAGCCTTTCACCGGAAACTGGTTGGACACCACCCGAGTGCCGGGTTTGAGGGCCTTCTCCAGCACCGGCCGCAACCGGTCGTTGGAACTGGTCAGAAGGTACATGGTCACTACCGTGGCTGGGCTCAGGTCGGCGTGCAGGAAGCTGTCGTGTACGATGGTGACCTTGTCTTCGAGCGCCAGTTCCTTGATCCGCTCGCGGACCTTGTCCACCAGTTCCTTGCGGATCTCGATGCCCACGGCCTTGACACCGTACTCCTTGGCCGCGGTGATGACGATGCGCCCGTCGCCCGCTCCCAAATCGTACACCACGTCCGCGGGCTTGATGTGGCCGGCTTCGAGCATTTTCTCGACCACTGCCTGCGGGGTGGGTATATAGGGCGCGAGGCTTTCGCCCGGCCCAAACTCCTGGGCGGCGCCGGACAACGTGCTAGCTACCACCACCAGCGCACTAACGAAGACCCGCATGCGTCATTGCGAGGAAGAACTCGCGCTCCCCGTGCTCCCGAGCTTTAATTTTACAATACGGGCCATGATTTCGCTCCAGGCGAAGAACACGTCTCGCGGGCGGGAGATCGTAAATTCTATCCCCTTCAATGCCTTTACGGCGTTGCCGATGGCATCGCGCCAGGGGCTGGCCTGCGGCGACAGGTTGTAGTTCATGTAGAACGCCGGCACGTTGACCTCCGCGAGTTGTTTGAGAATGTCCGCCGGCAATCCGTCATCCAGCATCGCCTTGGGGCCGGCGAAGATGACGGCATCGGGTGTTTCCCGCAAATCCCTCACCTCGGCCGCCAACAGGCCGGCCAGAAAGTCGGATTCGGAGTGCTTCTGGGTCAGGCGCTTCAGGTCCACCGTGCCCAGGTTCAGTTTGCCCACGGCTTGGCCCAGGGCGGGGAAGTCGATCTGCGAAGCCGAATCCTGACGGTAAAGCACGCGCTGAGACTGCATGTTGAAGGCGACTATGGTGAACCGCCCGATGCGCGGATCGCGCGAAATGTTCCGCAGTATGGACACCAGGGCATTGCTGTCTAGCGGCTGGAGCGTGGCCGCGCCGGAGTCCTGGGGCGCGAAGTTGATCACCACCTTGACCCGCAACGGCTGGCCGCCCGGCTCCCGCGTCACCGGCGGGTCCTGCCGGAACAACTCCGGGTCCTCTGGGAGGACGGTGCCGGCGGGGATATCCAGCGCCATAGGCTTGTCTTTGGGAGACAGGCTGGCCTCGGAATCCCAATGGAAGGAACACACCCGCTCGGAGCGGTCCCGCATCAGCCAATCCACGTGGTACTTCCCCTCGCCCATGAGGAAGCCGCCTTGCAGGGAGGCGGCGCCGCGGTCTTCGTCGTCAATCGGCGGCACATTGACGTGCTGCGAGAAGTAGGCCGGTTCCTGCGGGGAGGTGCCGTTCGAAATCCGGAACACGATGGTGAGCAGGTTGTCCGAGCCGGCCAGTTCCTTTAGGCTGAGGCCGACGTCATACCCTCCATGGAACTTAAGGTCGAACCCCAGCGTGGGCTTGGCGGGCGTCACGGAGCACGGCAGGTCCTTGCGGGTATCCTGGGCTTCCAGCACGGCGGTGTCGGAGGCCAGCAGCCGCACGTCTCCGCCGGGAGTAGAAGGTCCGATGAGTTCCTGCGCCCGGGACGAACCGGCGAGCATCGCGAACAGGCAGAGGCCCCATCCGGAAACCCGCCCGAACTTCAACCCGAAGCTCGATCCTTGCGCCATTGCCGTAGCCCTCTCGACACGCCGCGACATCGTGTGCTCCTCTCCGCCCAGCTTGTATCGTAATTATGCCGCAAATCGGGCGAACTGCAAAGGAGGAAACGCACGGCTGTGAGGGGCCGGTCCAGGAAGCGCAATCGTTGCAGCATTGGCCACGAAAAAACCCTGGTGCTGTGAGGCGCCAGGGTTGAGAAGTTCTCGAACAGACCGACTCGTAATTCTACGTCAATTTCAAGATACCACTTCACCTGCCCGGCGGCAACCGGGGGAAAGCTTGGAGCCCTACTGGTACCTCAGCGCCTCCACCGGATCCAGCCGCGACGCCCGCGACGCCGGGTACCAGCCAGCCAGCAGGCTCACCGCCACCGAGAACCCGAGGGCGCCCACCACCAGCCACCACGACACGTACCAGATCTCCACGCTCGACGCACCCTGCCGGGCCAAGTACATGTTCGTCCCGACGTTGATGACCCGCCCGATCAGCCAGCCCAGTAGCACGCCCACGCCGCCGCCCGTCAGGCCCATCGCGCCCGCCTCGGCGAAGAACACCCGCTTCACGTCGGCATCGCTGGCGCCAATGGCCTTCATGATGCCGATCTCGCGCCGCCGTTCCAGAATGGCCATCACCAGCGTGTTCACGATGCCGATCGAGGCCACCGCCAGCGCCAGGCTTCCGAACACGCCCAGAAAAATGTCGAACACCGCGAACCCCTGCCGCAGGCTGCGCATGGCATCCTGAATAGACATGGCGCCGAACCCCATCTTCTTGATGGAGTCCTCCACCTGCTGCACCTGCCCGGAATCCTTCACCCGCACGGTCAGCGCGGCATAGGCCGGAGTGGACGTGACCCGCGGGTCGGCGCCCTGCATGGCGTGCAGCCCCTGCGCAAACTTCATCGGCAGGAACACGCCCGTGCGCGCGTACCGGCTCTGCATGTCGAGGTCCGCCACGCCCACTATCTTGATGGTCGCCTGGCGCGGCAATACCGAGTACCCGCCCGCCTGGTCCTTCCCCGCCATGCGCTCGGAGTAGCTCAGTACCAGTTCCTTGCCCACCAGGTCGCGCGCCAGCGCCGGCACGTCCAGGGACGCCGACGCCATCCCCGGCATCATTCCGCGCCCCTGCCTCGGCACGCTCTTTCCCAGCAACTCCGCGGCGAAGCTCTTTTCCACCACCGCCTCGGCCACTTCGGGCGAGGCGAAGAAGCGGCCCTTCACGTTGTTGAAGTTGTCGGTGGTCTTGACGGAGTCCGGCAGCGCCGTCACCATGCTGCGGCGCGTCTGGCCCGCGAACGAAAACTCGCCCAGGAATCGCAACTCGGGGTAGGCTTCGACCACGCCCGGCAAGCGCTCCATCTCCACCCGCGCGGCCTCATCCAGGATGCGTTCCTCGGTTGTACCGTTCTGGGAAGCGCCCGCTCCCCCACCGCCCATGCCCATCAGGTTGCCGCGGTTCATCACTGAGATGAGGTTGAACCCCACCTGCTCCAGCCGCGCGCTGATCATGCGCTGCAACCCGACTCCCAGCGACATCATGGATACCAGCGACGCCACCCCGACCGAGATGCCGACGGTGGTCAGCGAATTGCGGAGCTTGCTCTCCCGCAGGTTGCGCGTGGCGAGGCCCAGCAGGTCGGAGGTTTTCATACGGTGGCTCCATTCACTACGTCGTCCGTCAGCTTCCCGTCTGTCAGGAACAGCATGCGCCGCGCGTAACGCTCCGCTAGCGCCCGCTCGTGAGTGACCATGATGACGGTCATGCCCAACGCCGCCCGGCATTCCACTATCAGGCTCATGATCTCGGCGCCGGTGTGGCTGTCCAGGTTCCCGGTGGGCTCGTCCGCCAGCAGTAGCCGCGGGTTATTGATCAGCGCCCGCGCAATCGCCGCCCGCTGCTGCTCGCCGCCGGAAAGCTCCGAGGGCCGGTGCGCCACCCGCGACGCCAGCCCCACTCGCTCCAGCGCCTTGCGCGCCAGCGAAGCCCGCTCGGCGCGGTCCACCTCCGCGAAACACATGGGCAGTTCCACGTTTTCCAGCACCGTCATGGTGGGGATTAGGTTGAACGATTGGAAAACGATCCCGGCCGTGCGCAGCCGGTAGCCGGCCAGTTCGTCGCGCGAGAGCCGCGCCAGGTCCTTCCCGTGGATCTCCACCCCGCCGCCCGTGGGCCGGTCCAGCCCCGCCAGCAGGTTCAACAGCGACGATTTGCCGGAACCCGAGGGCCCCAGCATCGCCACGAAATCCCCTGCGGCGACTTCCACGGAAATGCCATCGACGGCGCGGACCACGCTCGTCCCCATCTGAAAATGGCGGCAGAGCCGTTCTGTTCGAACGGCGGGCGGAGAGCTTGGTTGGGGTGTCATTGGGGTATGGGACGGCGGCTCAATATCTACTATATGACGCCGGCGCCCCCGATTCCTTACTCGACACCGGACATTTTTTGTACTACTGCCCGCCGAATCCCCCCGCACGCCGCGCCGATTCTTTTGTGGGGCAGGCTGTCAGCCTGCGGCGGGTTGTCAACCCGCCTTCCGATCGGTCAGCCAGCGGCGGACCCCTAAGATCGGTACCCCGTCAACCCGCCCTGCAAACTAAGCTCGCCCGTGCGCAAGGCAAATCCTCCGTCGCGATCCCGTAACCCGATCATCACCCTCCATCCCGATCCGATCATCCAACCCGCAGCCTTCCGTCGCGGTACCCTATAGTTTGTCGAAGCCTATGCAACTTCGCGAAATCGCCAATACCCTTGGCTGCCGCCTGGAAGGCGATGGCAGCCTGGAAATCACCGGCGTCGCCGGCATGGAGCACGCCACTCCCGGCCAGTTGACCTTCCTCTCCAATCCCAAGTACGCGCCCAAGGTAAAGCACACCCGGGCTTCCGCCATCCTGGTTTCGGAAACTGCCGGCGCGCTCGATATCGCCCGCCTCATCTCCGCCAACCCCGACCTGGATTTCGCCCGCGCTCAGACGCTTTTCTACCAGCCGCCGCGGCCGGCGCCCGGCATCCATCCTCTGGCCTGGATCGCGCCCACGGCCACCCTGGGCGGGAATTGCTCCATCGGCCCCTTCGCGGTGGTGGGCGAACATGTTCGCATCGGGAGCAACGCGGTGCTCCATCCCCACGTGGTGATCTACGAAGGCGCATCGATTGGCGACGACTTCCTGGCGCACTCCCATGCCACGGTGCGCGAGTTCTGCCAGATCGGTGACCGCGTGATTCTGCAGAATGGCGTGGTGGTGGGCGGCGACGGATTCGGATTCGTCAAGCGGCCCGATGGAACGCACATGAAGATCGTACAGGCAGGCCGCACGGTCATCGAGGACGATGTCGAGATCCAGAGCCTCACCTCGGTCGACCGCGCCCGCGTCGGCGAAACCCGCGTCAAGCGCGGCGCCAAAATCGATAGTCTGGTGCAGGTGGGCCACGCCTGCGTGGTGGGCGAGGACAATATCATCTGCGCGCAAACCGGTCTCGCCGGCAGTACCGTGCTCGAGCGCAACGTGCTGCTCGCCGGGCAGGTTGGCTCCTCCGGACACCTCACCGTGCACGATGGCGCCATCGTCTACGCGCAAAGCGGAATCGGCGGCGATGTGGCGCCTAACACCCGCATCTCCGGCTCCCCTGCGTTCGCGGCCAACGAGTGGCTGCGCGCCATCACCGCGTTTCAGAAGCTGCCCGAGATGCTCAAGACCGTTCGCGAATTGAAGAAGAAACTCGAAGAGCTGGATACCAGGAAATGACCGATCAGACACCTCCCCATGGCGACCGCCGCCCGGTCGCGTACCTTAACGACAAGTTCCTTAACAGCCCCGATGCCCGCGCCATGCGCATCCTGGCCGAGTTCCTCGAACCCCTGTCCCATTTCCGGCGCGAGAAAGTGCGCGACACCGTGGTCTTCTTCGGCTCCGCCCGCATCCGCGAGGACGGGCCCATGAGCGAATACTACGACGGCGCGCGCACCCTGGCCCGCATGCTCACCGAATGGAGCGACCAGTTCACCAACAACAACTACCGCTTCGTGGTCTGCTCCGGCGGCGGTCCCGGCATCATGGAGGCCGCCAATCGCGGCGCCCACGACGCCAAGGGCAAGACCATCGGCCTCAACATCGGCCTGCCCTTCGAGCAGTTCCCCAACCCTTACATCACGCCCGAGTTGAGCTTCGAGTTCCACTACTTCTTCATGCGCAAGTTCTGGTTCGCCTATCTGGCCAAGGCGCTGGTGGTGTTCCCCGGCGGCTTCGGCACGCTCGACGAGCTGATGGAAATCCTCACCCTCACGCAGACCCAGAAACTCGCCAAGAAGATCACCACGGTGCTCTACGGATCGAGTTACTGGAACGAGATCGTCAACTTTCCCGCGCTAGTCAAGCACGGCATGATCTCTCCCGAGGACCTGAGTCTGTTCCAATTCGCCGACGATCCCGCGACCGCGTTCGAGTTGCTCAAAGCCGGTCTGACGGCCTACGCCATGCAGGTGGACACGCCCGAGACCCCCGCCATCTCCCGCTCGCGCATCCCGTAGAGGCAGGAATCAAGGCCCCCTCAAAACCGGATCTTCCCAGCGAATTCGAAATCCCGCGGATTCCCCGCACTCGTGATCGTCCCAAACGCCGCGCTGCCGAGACTCCCGTTGGGATCGTTTAGCGGCGGCGTGTTACTCACGTTGAACACCTCCGCCCGGAACTCGAACCCCACCCGCTCCGCCACCCGGAACGTTTTGCCAACCATCAAGTCCGCTTCCTGCAATCCCGGCCCTCGCACCGGATTTCGCGAGCTGTTGCCGATCACATACTGCCCCGCGGCCAGAAACGCCGCCTTATCGAACCACTCCGCGGCGCTGCGGCCCGCGAATCCGTTCGGGTTGCCCACTCGGATGGGCCGCTGCACCGCGTACCCGAAGGCCGACAGGTTATTCGTAGCCTGCGTAACCGGCACCGCGTCGCCCGCCTGAACCCGCACCATGCCCCCGACCTGCCAACCTGATATTCGCCACACTCGCGGGATCCGGTACACCCAGCCCGCCGAAAACACCCGCGGTATGTCGCCGCTCGATACGTCTCTTTCTAGCTTTCGGTTGAAGGCGTCGGCCGCCCCTATGGTAGTAAGCGTGGGGCCCGTGAAGATAGTCTGCGAGAAGTAAGTCGAAGCATCGTCAATAAGCTTCGAGAACGTGTACGCGAAGGTGAACGTCAGCCCGCGCGACATTCGCTTCTCCAGCTTCGCCTGCAGTGCCTCGTACTCCGAATCCGCGACATTATCCCGGAAGAGCGCCACGTTGGTGAATCGCGGAAACGCCCGCAGCAATTGCTGTTGGGCGATGTTCGCCTGCCCCAATGATGACGACGCCGGGATCTGTCCGTAGTAGGGGTTCGCCACCTTCGCCGTCAGCGCCGATCCCAGGGCCAGGTCCGCCGCGGGCACTTGGTTGAGGTTCGATTCCGGCAGTCCCAGGTGCGTATTCTTGGATCCCAGGTACCCGATCTCGAAGTTCACATCTTTGCCGATGGTCCGCTGCACGGTGAAGTTCCATTGCTGCGAGTAACCCGAACCCACCTTGCGATCCACTCCGAAAACCCCTTGGCCCAGCCCCGAATTCGGATTTGGCGCCGTCACCTGCACCGTGGGCCCGCCGGTCAGCACGAACGCCGGATTGATATTGTCCTGCGACTGTTGCCCCACCGTTTGCACGAACGGAAACTGCGGCAGCGTGAACGGCGTCGTAATACCGGTCTGCTCGAACCATATCATTCCGTAGCCCGACCGGATCGCCCAGTTATCGCCGATCCTGTAAGCCAGGCCCACGCGCGGTCCGAAATCGCAGCACTCCAGTTCCCGCCCGGTGTGCGGGAAGTCCAGCACCTGTGTCTGCAGGTTGAAAACCGCGTCGTGCCCGTGCGCTTCGGTCGATGGGAAATTCAGCGTGTACCGCGTGCCCACGTTCACCGTGAGCCGCTCCGACGCCTTCCACTCGTCCCCCGCGAAGAACTCCGCAATGTGCGCCCGCTCCTCAAGCGCCTGGTTCTGAATGTCGATGCTGAACGCATTCACCTGCCCCAGTAACAACGATGCCAGCGCGTTCCCGCCGGCTCCCGTGGACGAGTCCGTACCCGTGGTCGTGAAGGCATACGACCCGGTCGGGTTCGCCGGATTCACGATGTCCAGCGCCTCGCGCCGCAGGTCCGTCCCGAACCGCAACGTGTGCCGCCCGCGAACCACCGAGTAAGTATCCAAGAACTCCGTCACCGACGTCGTGAAGTTAGTGTTAGCCGCCGTCGTCGGCCCGATCTGCTGGTAGCCCGTCACAGTGAAAATCGGCAGCGTCGAGGGAAACGCGCTAACTGGCGCGCCAGGAATGGTGATGCCGCCATTCTGCAGAGACGTTTGGTTCACCGCCCGCCGCGTGTACCCGAAGCGCGCCTGGTTCAATTGCGCCGGCGAAACCGTCCAGTCGTACTCCGACGCGATCCCGTCCCCCCGCGTGATGGCATGCCCAATCGCGCCCGACGTGATATTCCCGCTCCCGTCCGGCAGGAACGGCACCGGGTTGTCGTCGTCGCGCAGATACGAGTAGCGAACGAACGCGCGGTGCCGCCCGTTGAACACGTGGTCGATGCGCCCGTCGAACTGGTCCTGGCTTTCCGGCTCCACGCCGGTGAACACGAAGTTGTTCGCGCCCGCCGCATCCGGCTGCGGATAATGCTGCAATACCTGCGCCCCCAGCGCATCGAACCGGCTCGCGGGAATCGCACCGCCTGCGAATGGCGTCCGCGGCGAGGCCGCCGGGTCGTAGATCGTCGCCGTGAACGTGCCGCCCCGCTGCGCCACCGTCGGCACCACGCTCTGCCTCGTGATCCCGGTCCGCAGCCGCGTGCCTTGCCAATCCGCGAAAAAGAATGTCCGGTCCTTGCGGATTGGCCCGCCCACCGACGTCCCATACTGGTTGCGCCGGAACTCCGGCTTCCGCCCCGGCTGCGCGAAGTAGTTCCGCGCGTTCAGGTCTTCATTGCGGAGAAACTCGAAAACCGTTCCGTGAAACTGGTTCCCGCCGGACTTCCCGATCACCATCACCGTCCCGCCATTGGACCTCCCATACTCCGGCGAGTACGAGTTCAGATTCACGCGGAACTCCGCGATCCCGTCGATCACCGGATAGAACGCCACCTGCCCCGGTTCCGGTTGCAGCACGCTGATGCCATCGTAGAGGTACTCGTTGGTCCGCGGCCGGCTCCCGTCGATCCGCGGCAGCAGCGACCCGCCGCCCGGCAGGGCCACCCCCGGCGATAGCGCCACCAGCGGCACGAAATTGCGCCCGTCGAGAGGCAGCGTCTCCACCAGCGCCTCGCCTGCGTGATAGCTCACCGTGCCGCTGGCGGATTCCAGCAGCGACGCGTCCGCGATCACCTCCACCGCCTGCGACGCTTGCCCAACTTCTAGCTTCACGTCAACGCGCGCCTCGTCGCCGATGCGCAGCTCGATGCCCGTCTGCCGGTACGGCCGGAACCCCGCTTTTTCCACCGTCAGGACGTACTGCCCCGCCGCCAGCCCCAGCAGGCGGTACCCGCCGCGCTCGTCGGTCACCACCGCGACCTTCGCGCCGGTGGCCTGTTCCAGCGTGCTAACCGCCGCTCGGTCCACTTTCTGCCCGGAGGGGTCCTGAATGGTGCCCGAAAGCTCCGCCTTACCCGCCTGTCCGAAGCAGGGCAGGGAAGCGGCAAGAAGTGTTACTCCAAGAGAAACTACCCAGATGGTACGCATGTACCGTAATCATACCAATGTCGTTAATACAAGACAACTCCGTTGGCGCGGACCGCCGCGGCTCAGCCGGTTTTGCTTGGGCGAAAGAACTGCGGTGCGGCGACAACCGGCGACTCGCCGGCGTCAGCTATTGGAAAAACAGCGTGTCGTTGCGGATCTCGCCCTCGCCGTATAAGCAGGGGCCTGGACGAAACTGATAGCTGGGTGCAATTTTCATGATCGCGTTTCGAATCGCAGCCGGATCCTCGGGTTCTTCCTCGGTTGAGATCACCATCCGCGGATGAAAGGCGCGGATGGTCTGCTCCCCGCCCAGAATCATGCGCGTTCCCGCGCCTTTGATGTCGGCCTTGATCATGTCCACCCGCGGCAGTTCCAGCTCTTTCACGATCTTGTCGATGGTCGTGACCGGAATATCGGCGACCACCTTCGCGTTCGCGGCGTGCTCCACAAAACTGTCGCCTGCCGATCCATTGCCGTTTTCGTAGAAAACCAGCCGCTTCTCTTCGTCCCAGATTCCCTTCGGGTAGACAATGACTCTGCCGGCTTCGATCTCCTTCCGGAAATTCCTCCGCAAACATTCCAGCGCGTCCGGGGACGGCTCGATGGCAACGATTTTCTCCGCGCCCGCCTCCAGAGCCGTCTTCACGTAAACGCCAACGTGCGCTCCGCCGTCGAGCACGATATCGCCCTTCCTCACTCCGCCCGTCTGCGCATCGCCGTAAATCTTGTCCTCCTGCTGAGCCAGCAGGATGGCCAGGATCGTGTCGCTCGAATCCGGCACCCAGAACTCGCCATCCGGTGTGGACCAGAGCTTGTAAGCCCCGTCCTTGCGGACAACGTGCGACTTCGCCAGCAGCGCGTCGCGCCGCGCGTCCCGGCGGATTTTCACCTTCGAGTCCTCGACTGCGCGCCAAACTGTGCAATAAGGGCTGGTCTTGGCAGTCATGCTCAGCGGAAGAATGACTAGGCCTGGATGAAGAAGCATCGCGATATCGCCCAATATCAAGGCCACGATCACGCCGATGAAATACCAGCGCAGTCGCCGGATCAGGCTTTTCGGTTCGCTCTGTGTCACGGGACTATCGTAACACCCACCACCAATGCCGTCCGCGCGCCCCAACCTTGTGCTCCAATGGAACCATGAAACTCTCCGCTAGAAACCAACTCCCCGGCACCGTGCAGGAAGTCGTCCTGGGGACCATCATGGCTCGAGTGGTAGTCAACGTCGGCGGCCACGTGATCGAAAGCGTGATCACCCGTCAAAGCGCCGAAGATCTCGCCTTGAAGGTGGGAGACACCGTCACGGTCGTCATCAAATCCACCGCGGTGATGGTGCAAAAAGCTTAGCCGCGCTGCTACCCCGCCGCTTCCGCCACGCCCTCGTCGGCCGTGAAGTACGCGCAATCGGGATGCTGGAACACCAGCGCGCTCACGCTCGCCTCCGGCTCCATCATCATCCCCTCGGTCAGCCGCACGCCAATATCGCCCGGAGCCAGCAGTTCGAATAGCCCCTGCTGATCGTCCAGGTTCGGACACGCCGGGTAACCGAAGCTATAGCGCTTCCCGCGGTACCGCGAGGTGAACCGGTCCTTCATGGTGGTCGAGGGCGGATCGGGGAATCCCCATTCCTCGCGGATGCGCCGGTGCAGCCACTCGGCCGTGCCCTCGGCCGTCTCGATGGCCAGCGCCTGAATGGCGTGCGCCTTGACGAACTCGCCCGTCCGCTTCCACTCTTCGCTGCGCTCGCGCACGCCCGCGCCCGCCGTCACCACGAACAGCGCCAAATGATCGCGCCGCCCGTCCTCCGGCCCCAGGATGTAATCGCTCAAACACAGCCCGTCTTGGCGCCGCTGCCGCCCGAAGCGGAACGTATGGATCGGCGCGGCACCGCCCGGCGCGAAAAGCTGGATCGCGTTCCCGTCGCGCTCGGCTTCGAAGAACTGCCACACCGCCTTCGGTTGCAGGAACCCCGCCGCCTCGTGCTTCAGCTCCTCCATCATGTGGAAGAGCTCCAGCGCCTTCGGCTCGCGCTCCGCCAGCGACTTCTCGAAGTTACCCTTGTAGCCTAAGTGCCTCCCGAAGAGCATAAACGGGTTGATATAACTCCACAGCTCCGTCAGGTGCCCCAGTGCCCGCACTCTGCGCTCCAAATACGGCGCGGCCGGAATCGGCAGATCCCCGCGCACTTTCGCGCTGCGCCGCGTCCCCACCGGCCCCGCCGCCTCGGCAACCGGCTCCGCCACCGCCGCCTCCGCCGACGCCGTGTGGCTCCGCAGCACCTCCGGGCGCTCGGCCGGGTCCATCAGCCGGTTCATCAGGCTCAGCCCCGTCATGGCGTCCTTGGCGTAGCACACCGCCTCGCCATACGCCGGCGCAATCTTGCCGCGCGTGAACTTGTCCGAGAGCGCCGCCCCGCCCACCAGCATGGGCACGCCAATGCCTGCGGCCTTCAGGTCGGCCGCCGTAATCGCCATCTGCTGCGTGCTCTTCACCAGCAGGCCCGACAACCCGATGGCGTCCGGCTTATGCTTGTGGCACGCTGCAATCAGCGCATCCGGCGGCACCTTGATCCCCAGGTTCACCACCTCGTACCCGTTGTTCGCGAGAATAATCTCCACCAGGTTCTTGCCGATATCGTGCACATCGCCCTTCACCGTGGCCAGGATCACCTTCCCCCGCGCCGCCGTGTCGGCCTTCGACATGAACTTCTCCAGGTGATTCACCGCGGCCTTCATCGCCTCGGCCGATTGCAGCACTTCCGCCACGATCAGCTCGTTGTTGTTGAACAGCCGCCCCACCTCGTTCATTCCCGCCATCAGCGGCCCGTTGACGATGTCCAGCGGCGCCGCGCCCTCGGCAAGCTTCCGGTCGAGGTCCGCCACCAGCCCGTCCTTGCTGCCTTCGATGATGTAGTTCGCCAGCCGCTGGTCCAGCGGCACATCCTCGCCGCGCGCCTTTTCGCGCCCGGTCGCCTGCCGGAAGTGCGCCGCCACCGCCGCGATGTGCCACTGGTTGATGGCGGCCTTCTGTTCGGCCGTCTGCTCCCGCCAATCGTCCGGCGCCGTGCGCAGCGCTTCGTCCTCCGCGTCCACCGGCGGCGAGTTGAACAGCAGGTTCTCCGCGAGCCGGCGCTCCTCCTCGGGAATCGATGCGAACCGCTCCAGCTTCTCCGCGTTCACGATGGCCAGGTCCAGCCCCGCCTTCGCGCAGTGGTAGAGGAACACCGAGTTCACCACCTCGCGCGCCGCCGCCGGCAGCCCAAACGAAATGTTCGATATGCCCAGCACCGTCTTGGCGTACGGCAGCCCCGCCTTCACCAGCCGAATCCCTTCGATAGTCTCCACCGCCGCGCCGATGTAATTGGCGTCGCCCGTGGCGCAGGGAAACACCAGCGGGTCGATGATGATATCTTCCGGCTGTATGCCGTACTTCTCCGTGAGTAACTTATACGACCGCTCCGCCACCGCCAGCTTCCGCTCCCGCGTGAAGGCCTGCGCCTGCACTTTGTCTTCGTCGATGGCCCCGACGACCAGTGCAGCGCCGTATTCCCGCGCCAGTGGGCAGATGCGCTCGAACTTCTCCTCGCCATCCTCCAGGTTGATGGAGTTAATGATGCTCTTGCCCTGGCAGTAAGTCAGCGACAGCTCCACCGCCTTGGGATCGGTAGTATCGATCATCACCGGCGCTTTGATCTTGCGCGTCAGCATCTCGTAGAAGGGCTGGATGTCCAGCGTCTCCTCGCGGTCGGCGCTCTGCAGGCAAACGTCGATGATATCGGCGCCGTTCTTCGCCTGCCGCACCGCGATGTCGGTAGCCTCCTCCCACTTTTCTTCCGCCACCAGCCGCTTAAACATCCGCGACCCGATTACGTTGGTCCGCTCGCCCACGATTAGCGGCCGGTTGCTCTCCTCCGCTTCCACCAGTTCGATACCCGAAAAGTAAGTGCGATGCGGCCGCCCCGGAACCCGCCGTGGCCGCTTGCCCGCCGCCACCTGCGCGATGGCGCGGATATGCGCCGGCGTGGTGCCGCAGCACCCTCCCACGATGTTGAGCCAGCCTCGGTCGAGGAACCGCTCCAGTTGCACCGACAGGGATTCCGGGGTCTCCGGAAACGCGCCTTCCACCGGAATCCCCGCGTTCGGGTAACAAGAGATGCGGTGCGAGGACATCTGGTCCAGCGTCCGGATGTGGTCCGTCATCATGTCCGGCCCCGTACCGCAATTTAAGCCGATCGCCAGCAGGTCGTGGTTCTCGATCGAGGCGTACAAAGCGTCGATGGCCTGCCCGGCAAACATCGTGCCGTTCTCCATGATGGTCACGGAGACCAGAACCGGAATCGCAACCCCCAGGTCTCGCCGAACTTGCTCAACCGCGATCAGGCCCGCCTTCAGCGCGCTCGTGTCGAAGCATGTTTCGATGGCCAGAAGGTCCGCACCGCCTTCCACCAACGCCTTGGCCTGTTCGAAATAGCTCGCTCGAAACTGCTCGAAAGTGGCCGAGTGTATCGTGCTGATGTCCTTCGGAGTCGGCCCCATGGACCCCGCCACAAAGCGTGGCCGCCCACCCGTCGAGAACCGGTCTGCCGCCTCGCGCGCAATCTGCGCGGCCTTGTAGTTCAGTTCGCGCGCCCGGTCCTGCAAGTGGTTGTCGGCGAGCGTCATCCGTGCGCCGCCGAACGAGTCCGTTTCCACCACGTCTGCGCCGGCCTCGAAGTAGGCCTCGTGAATGCCCCGGATCACCTCTGGCCGCGTGGCCACCAGAATTTCATGACAGTTCTGGCACCCCAGGTAGTCCTTCTCGACAGACAGCGGCATCTGGAGCAGCATGGCCCCCATGCCTCCATCGAATATAAGGACACGTTCATCGAGGATGTCTTTGAGCGCCTTCTGACGCTCTTCAAAGCTGGTCATAGGGGTATTCGGCTTTCTTCAATCTTAGCAAGCCCAAAGGTTCGCTCCGAGAAGCCCCGCCCCGCAAAGCCCGCGCTTTCCGCGATAATAGCTGAAGATGGCCAACCCGGAAACTCCCGCCACCCCCGCCCAGACCCTCCGCGCCCGCATGAAGCGCTTCCTAATCGTCTTCCCCATCTGCCTCGCGGCAGGCTTCGCCCTACTGCTGGCGCCCTTCAGCGGCTCCGCCGTCACCGCCTTCACCTCCGGCGTCGTCGCCATCTGCGCCAAGCTGGTGTGGCTGTGCGGAGGCCAGGCCGCCGCCGCTCAGAACGTCCTCCGCAATCCCGTCACCGGCTTCTCCATCCAGGTCGAGGACACCTGTAACGCCTCCAACGTCACCATCCTCTTGTGGGCCGCCATCCTCGCATTCCCCGCGCCCTGGCGCGAAAAGGTCAAGGGCCTAATCGTGGGCTCGCTCGCGATCCACGCCGTCAACCTGGTGCGCATCGCCAGCCTGTTCTATCTCGGCCAGCACGCGCCCGCCATGTTCGAGTTCGCCCACCTCTACGTCTGGGAAGGCGTCATCATGCTGGTCACTCTGGTGATCTTCTGGACCTGGGTGCAGCGCACCTACCGCGTCACCCAACCGCCCGCCCGCTAGCCGCTAGGCTAGGCCCGCGCCTCGCGCCGCGCCCGCTTCCTCTCGCGCCGTGTCGGTGGACCCTCGGGCCGCGGCTCGCCCGCCGGCACCCACGCGAACACCTGCGCGCGCAACTCCCGGTTCAGCCATAGACCCAGGAATATGGGCATCGCGTATGGCAGCACCTCGCTGTTCATATATCCCGCCGCCGTCCATAGGAACGCGAAGAACGGCGTCGATTGGATATGAAAATAGGTGCGGATCGACTCCATCCCGTCCAGCGCCAGCGTGAACGGCATCGCCGCCGCGATCCCCGCGCTGCCATAGGCCATCATGCGCAGCATCCGCTTTCCCGGCGCCGCCAGCATCAGCGCCCAGAACAGTGGCATCGCCACCGTGAACAAGGCCACCCGCGTCCGCGTGATCTCCAACCGGAACGAGCGCACCTTCGCCGGCTGCGCGCCAGGCGAGCCCCCGCCTGCCAGCCGCTGCAAATCCTCGCGCCCCGCCGCCGCCTCGGGAACCGGCAGCCGCAGCATCCAGTTTCCGTCCGGCTTGACGATCGCGTGCGGCCCTTCCGCCGCGCCGGGCATCCACCCGAGGACGAAATCGCCCGACTGGTGCACCCACCCCAGCAGCGGATCCAGCAGAAGGAACCACCAAAGCAGGAGCATTCCAATCAGCAGGCCGAACGCACGCAGCAGAAACCGCAACTGCGGACTATCCAGCCTGCCAAGTCCCAGCCGTTTCACTTGGACCGTTTCAGCGTCAGAGGCCCGCCCGTACCGCTGGCCGGACCGCCATCCATTTTGGTGTTCAACTTGATTTCGTCGCCCCCGATGGTGCCCTCGTGCGCGATCGTCATCGTCTGGCCGCCGAAGTCGATCTTCAGGACGAACGAGATCTTGTTGCCGTCAACCTTGCCCTCGGCGATCTGCACCGCGTCGCCCTGCGGCACATCCACCGTGCCCGTCAGCTTGGCGCCGTCCTGTTTGAAATGGAAGGTCAGGGACATTCCGCCGCCATCTCCGCCGACCTCGCCGATCCAGTTGCCGGTCACGTCGGCCGCCACGGCGGTTCCAGCCGCCAGCAAGAGCAACATGCCGCACATCGAAAGTGTGAGTGTTCGCATAGTAAAAATAGGCCTCATCTGAAGATACCATCCCGCCGGCCCCCGCAACCTCGCCCTGAAGACTCGCCCCGGGCCTCGCCCCCAACTCCGCTATGCTTGACCTATGCGACTCACCTTGGCAGTGCTCGCCGCGCTGGCCTGTCTTCCCGCTAGTGCCGACTCCCAGTTCCGCGTCCGCCTCGTGCCGAACGGCGCCGTTCCCACCGGCAAGGCCCAATGCGACATCCGCCTCCAGGTCGACGAGGAAGTCGAAATCACCCTCCGCCGCGACACCGTCTTCCTCCACACCCTCTCCGGTGGCGAAGCCCGCGACGATGGCTCCGAGTGCACCCAGCCCCTTCCCGCCCGCGAACTAACCGGCTTCGCCTTCAGCGTCCAGGACAAGCGCAACCGCGTCCGCCTCGTGGAACACCCCGGCCCCGCCAACAACTTCGCCATCGTCGTCCGCATCCGCGATACCGAGGCCGGCTATGGCCGCTACCACTTCCACCTCTCCTGGAACGCCGATAGCAGCCCCGCCGCTCCTGGCGCACACGTCCTTGATGGGCGCACGCCCGAAGACCGCGGTTCCGCGAGCGGCCTCGTCTGGAACAACGTCACTCACTACTCCGGCCGCGGCTCGGGAAGCGCCGTCTACAACGCCGAGGACCCGCTCATCCTCTCCACCGTCAGCCTCGACATCGATCCCGGCAACCATGCCATGCTCCTTTTTCCGACCGGCCGCAATCGCGCCCTGGTGATCCTGGGCACCGTCACCGCCCGCGACCCCGGTCACCTCAAGATCGACGCCACCGCCGACGACGGCCGCCTGCACGGCCCCCTGTCCATCTCTTTAGACGAGCGCGCTCTAACCGTCCATTCGCTCGACCTGGAAGCCACCGACGGCCAGGACCGCGTCCGCCTGCACTGGGAGCGCCGCTGAGGCCTACGGCTCCGACGCGAACAACCGCATCGCGCCCCCCAGCCCGCAATGCTGCACCCGGTCGTAAACCGTGGCAGCCGCCCTCCTCACCTCCATCGGCGACCCGCCGCCCGCGAATGTGTGCAGCGCTTCCTCCAGTGAGTACGCCTCCGGAGCCATCAGCCCAGTCGTCAGCAGCAGTGGATGCGACCCGCCCGCGCGCAGCAGCCCGGTAAAGTACTGCTGGCTGGCGCAAGCCAGGACGATCGAGCTCCGCGGTGGAGCGCCCCGCCGCCCGTCGGGACATGACGGCGCGGCGAAGTCCATCAGCCCGTTATGACCCACGAACGCCACGATCGCGGCATCTCCGCCCGCCGCAATGGCAGCCTGGCCGGTTCCGGGAGCGGCGATGCTCTCCCCGTCGTATCCCGCCGCCAGGCGCAGAAACCGGTCGATCGCCGCCGCGATCGCGCTGCCATCCCACGCTTCCGCGATCACCACCAGCTTGACCGCGTGACCGGAACCCGTCAGCTCCTTGGTCAGCGCGATCTTATCCAGAACGTGGCCGGAGAAAGTAAGCTGGCGCGGCGTGTAACCTGCCTGGCCCGAAAAGTAAGACCGCACGCCGTAACCCGCGCCCCAGTACAGGTTCGACCGCGCATCCTGGCCGTTGCCGATTCCCTTGGGCACCTTCACGATGCCCTGGTGCAGGTTATCGCACAGCGCCACGATGACGTGCGCCACCACCGGCCGCCCTGCCGCCACATCCGCGCGGATCCGTTGCTCCACCTCCGCGCCCGTCGCAGCCCCGGCCGCAAGCGGCAGAACCGCGAGCAGTGCGAGCGTCCCCAAAGCCCTCACTTCACCGCCCCGTAAATCATCTCCCGGTAGTAACATTCCTTATCCCTATCGCCTAACTTGAACCACACATCCGACAGCTTCAGCAGCACCCTGCCATTTCTGGCGTCGCCCTTCGCCACCGCGTCAGTGCCGGTTGCCACGGGCTGCGCACTCCGCAAGCTGGCTCTGGATCGGCAGCAGCGCGAGGCCTCTCCCCGAAGGGTCCCTCAACCGCTCCAGTTCATTCGCGTAACGCCGCAGTTCCGCGTCCACCCTCGGCGACTCCATCATGCAGAGCTGGCGAATAGACCATCCGATGAGAGCCTCGTCCATCGGCTTCCCGTCTGCTTTGAGGAACGAGGCAATCGCCGCCACCCGGTCGGGATTCCGCGACACGATTTCCATCCGGGCCTCACAGTTTCCGATGTCCTTCGCGGCTCGGTCCGGACTGCGCAGCCGAATCGACTCCCGGATCAGCGGCAAGGATGGGTAGTTCCCGGCGTTGCACAGTTCCTCTTCCGCGTACCAGTCCGCCGGATCTTTCTCCGTGATAGTGCGCTCCAAAAAGGCGATCCGGTCGGCCTTCCCCGCGATTCGCCGCAGCCGGGCCTTGAAAAGCCCGATTCGCGCTCCTTCCCAGATCCCCTCCGTCCAGCCCGGCCCAAGGTCCTCCTTCCTGAGACTCTCGAGGTGCTCCAGAGCCTCAGTAGTATCGAGGTCCCCTATCGTGGTCAGCGCGCATGCGCGAGCCTTGGATGAGGCGAACCTCCCCGTGCGCATTTGGAATCCCATGAGCGTCATCGCCGCTTCGAGTTCGCGAGCCACAGCCGCGCGGCGTTCCTGCTTGCGCAATTCCTCTCCCGTCAGCGCCAGCATGCTTTCCGATCCCGGGCCGCTGGAGTCCACCCCGCCCTCCGCCACCACCTTCAGAATGTCCAGTGCCGCTTCCTTCGTGCGAGACCCCAGGCGGACCGAATCGCGGACACCCTCCAGAACCGTGCATTCATCGCGAGCCAGGAGGCTTGTCGCCAGGGACAGTTGTGCGCTCCACAACCCAATCAGTATCGCCGCCTTGTATTTCATGGCTCTCCCACCAGATTAGACACCGCCCCGTCCCGCCATTCACCGCAAAATCGGAATTATTTTCGTAAGCCCATCAACCATTTACCGCCGCCCCCGCCCGGAACCCGCTCCCCCGTGTGCTACCTTCCAATCAGAAGGCGCGGTACACACCTTGACGCCCTTCGCGGTTTCGTGCTGGCCAGCATGCGTTGCAGCTAAGGTGGAGCTGAACTTCCCGGTGGCTGTGAAAGCCTTCGCGGCGGGCACCTATATGGTATGGCGCCGACGGGGAGATCTTAGAACCGGTTCTATAACACCTGAATTATGCACAGCTCCGGTGTTCCGAGCGCCGGTTTCGCTCGGCTGATGCCGCCCGTAGTTGAGTGAGTCAGTTCGGTTTTTGCTGTTGCATCGCCCTCCTGAGAGTCCGTTCTCGCCAAACCCCGCGCCGAAGTCTCTTACTTCGTTGCGCTTGTCGGCCGCGCATAATTTTCTATGCACACCAGCCGAAGGGCCTGCGGGGGCGTGCAATCAGCGCAATGCCGGCAGCATGACCGGCGCGTAGCCTGCTCCGCGCGGCGCGATCTTTCGCAGGCGGTCCATCAGTCGCTCGAACACGCCCTTCTCCTCGTAGTGATCGCTGTAGCTCACCCCGGTGCGCCCGGCGTGGCGCCAGATCTTGGCGGCCACGAACAGGAAGCGCAGTCGCGCGGTCGCCAGCGTCGTGTGTTGTAGCGCCGTGGCGTCGGCCTGCGGTTCGCGGTTGAACAGCATCAGCCAGCAGTTCAGGTTGTAGGCCAGCATCGCCAACTGGAAATGATTCCCGTTCACATCGAAGCGGCCTGAGGGGTGCGCCGCCAGTCCGGCATCGTTGTTCGCCTCCTTGATCAGGTTTTCCGCGCCGCCGCGCTGGTTGTAAAACCAGACCACGAAGTAGATGGGATCGCCGAAGTCGGTCACGAAGACCCGGTACTTGTACTGGCTGGTCTCGAACAACTGGTACTGCTCGGTCTTCTCCGCCTCGACCTCCTCACGCGTTTTTTCATAGCGCAGAGCCACGAACCGGTATTTCTTCTTCCACCCGTCCGGCTGATAGCTGAATTCACACTCCCACCTGGCATCCGTCTTCTTCGACGGCTTCCACTCGGCTTGGCGTAGCAACTCGACCAGTCGCGACGTCTTGCGTGCTGAGATCACGAACCGGGCAGTGCATTCTTCGTAAGCCTCGACTGCTTGCCGGCAGTAGAACCCGGAATCGGCCCGGCCGTAAATCTGCTTCACGCACGGCGGCAGCGCCGCGCACACATCCCGAATGTGATCGCCTATCTGTTTGCCGGTGGGCCGATCGCCGTTGCGCAATTCCCCCCAGATATACTCCCGCGTCTCGTGGATGAACGTCAGCATCGGTTGGTAGCTCTTCTTGCCTTTGTTCTTGGGGTTGTAGCTCTTGCGTCCGCCCATCTGTTGGCCATACAGCGTGTGCACGGTCGTGTCGGTGTCGATGGTGACGACCGCCAGTTTCACATTGGCCGCCGCCCAGACTCGTTCGCGCATGATTCGCATAATGGTCAGAATCTGCCGGGAGACATTGAGGTGCAGCGCGTTCACGAATCTCCAGAAGGTGGATTGCACCGGCAGCTTGGTGACTTTGAGAATGCCCGTCAGAATCGGGTCGCGAGCGATGAAGCGCAACTGGTTCAGGCGCGGGAAACCGATGTAGAGCCCCAACACGATTCCCAACACGAACCGGTACAGGTCCAGGGCACGGGGAATGCGCTTCGAGGTCACCGTCTGTTCCACCAGGGTCTGGAAGTCGAGTTTTTCCAGCATGGTGATCACCGGCAGCAGTCCGCCGTAGGGAGTCAGATTCTTCCCATTGAAGTCGTAGGGCGTGGAAGCATTGATTTTATTGGGTTCCGATGAGACCCTGGCCGGGCCTTGTTTTACGGGGGTTTTATCGCTATCCTTTTTTCTGTCGGTAACCATTTGGGTGACCTCCTTGGGGTCGGTTTTGCGAAGCGCCAATTTCGCAAACTTCTGTTTTACCCCGATCTTTACGGGGTCCCCAAATGGTACACTACGCTTCCGCCCTCATACCGCATGCCGCAGGGGCGCATAGCTCAGGTAACATCCCCTGGTGATCGGATAGCCGTCATTGCCGCCCCAGGGGTTATCAGAGGGCGATCTTCGAAGTGGCAACGATATGCCCGCCATACAGCGGACCTAGATCATCACAGAAGACGTCCGATCCATTGGGCGGCCGAAACGCACGGCGATAAGTCCGAAAGCCCGGCCGCCCGCAACGCCTCTGAACTTCCCCAACGTCGCGGCCAAAGTGCGCCCGCGCGCGCCAGCCCGCCGCTTCCGCCAACCCCCCGCCCCGCGCTACCCTAAGTTACATCCATGACCGACACTGCCGTCCTGCTCATCGACTGTCCCGACCGCAAGGGCCTCGTCGCCTCCGTCGCCAGCCTCCTCTACCGCTACGGCGCCAACATCATCCACGCCGATCAACATCAGGACCACGAAGCCGGTCTCTTCTTCATGCGCGTCGAGTGGGCCCTCGACGGCTTCGATCTCGACGCCTTCCGCGCCGAGTTCCGCTCCACTGCCGCCGAACTCCAAATGAACTGGCAGATTCACTCCATGGCCGACGCCCCCCGCGTCGCCATCTTCGTGTCGCAGTATCTACACTGCCTGGTCGACCTCCTGCACCGCCAACAGGCCGGCGAACTGCACTGCGCCATCCCCCTGATAGTCGGCAATCACCCCGACGCCCAACGCCTCGCGCAGTTCTACGGCGTCGAGTTCCGGCACGTCCCCGTCAACCGCGACTCCAAGCAACAGGCCGAAGAGCAGCAGCGCCGCCTCCTCGCCGACTCCCGCATCGACCTCGTCGTGCTGGCCCGCTACATGCAAATCCTCTCCCCCGAATTCGTCCGCGATTACCCCGCTCGCATCATCAACGTGCACCACTCCTTCCTGCCCGCCTTCATCGGCGCGCGCCCCTATCATGCCGCCTTCCACCGCGGCGTCAAGCTGATCGGCGCCACCAGCCACTACGTCACCGCGGCGCTCGACGACGGCCCCATCATCGAACAGGATGTCGTCCGCATCTCCCACCGCGACCAGGTTGAGGATCTCATCAAGAAAGGCCGCGACATGGAGAAGGCCGTGCTCTCCCGCGCCGTCGCGTGGCACCTCGAGCACCGCATCCTCTGTTATGGCAACAAAACCGTGGTCTTCGATTAGCCGGCGATCCCTCACAGCCGATGCGCCCGTCCGGCTATCCTGTCAATTCAGTCCCCGCAGGAACGCCCGCATCTCGCGCAGAACGTCAGCCTCTTCGTTTTGGAATAAGTAGTGATGTGCCCCGGGAAACTCCACAATCCGCGCCAATGGATCGGCATGCAGGAGATTGGACTCCCATCGGTGGATGTACTCCATCGTGAGTTTATCCAACCTGGCGGAATCGCGTCGGGCCTCTTCATCCTTAGGCGGCTTCTCTTTCCACTTATCCGCCGCTGGCTGCGGCATGGCGAAAAGCGCCAGCACCGGGACCGTGATCCCCGCATAATCCTTGCGGATCGACCCGCCATCGATTGCCCGCGAAACATACCCCGGCGTGCGATACCTGCCCACCGAACCGTCGGCGTTCATCTCATACACGCTGCGGATCTCGGCGGCGGGAAACGGAAAAATGCCTTGGCGTTCGCGCAGAGAACCGTCGCGGCCGTCAAAAATGCTACAACGACCATCCAGGTTTTCATGCTCCGCGGTATATAGCAATCCCCGGCGCCCCGGCCGCAACTACGCTCCGCATTCCCGGCAGCCCTGGCCGTGCTCCCGCTCGTGGGCATCTGACCCACTCAAACCGCTCCGCCGGGTCACCGGACCGGGTCACCGGACCGGGGTTGAACCCATCGAACGGAATGTGCGAGAATAAATAGCTCTTTCAGATCTATAATTCCTAAAACGAGTCCGAAGAGCGGGAGGACCAACAGCAATGCGACTGTGCCCGGCACTCACCCTTCTTTCCCTTCTCGTTCTGCCCGCCGCCGTTGCCTCGGCCGACGAGATCGCTTGCGACACGGCGCAGAACATGGTCCAGGACTGTTCCTTCGAGTATGGCCTCACCTGGTGGCAGACGGATGGCAACTGGGACGTCAACAATAATGCCGTCACTTCCTTTATCGCCCATTCCGGAACCTACTCGCTTAAGGACGGAAACTATCCGTCCCAAGGCGTTGCCGGCGTCTGGAACTACATCACGGATACCCCGGGCGAGGCCTATACGCTGAGCTTCTGGCTGTATCTTGACGCCGACAACAGTGGCGGCGGCGACCAACAGTACTATCTCGTGGGTTGGGGGCAGCAGGGCCTCCTCGTTGAGAGTAACCAGCCGATGAGCACCCAGTGGACTCAGTATACCTACACCGTCGTAGGAACCGGCAGCGACATCCTTCAGTTTAGCGGCTACAGCAATCACGGCTATAACTACCTCGATGACATCTCGCTGACGCCGGTGTCGGACTCGACTCCCGAGCCAGCTACACTGGCCCTGTTCCTGTGCGGTCTGGTTGCCCTGGCCGCCCGCATCCGTCGCCGCGTAGTTGGCCCGCGGGGCGCCCTCCCTTCCGGACTGCTACTCCCAGGGCGCGTAGGTTAGGGCAAACGGAACCGCGACCGTCAGCGAGCGCAATCGGCGGGATAAACCGGCGTGTTGACCTCAAGTCTTGCGCTGGGTGCCGCGAGGCGCCGGGTGAAGTGCAGAGCCAGATTCCGAACGAAGTCCCATCCAAGGTAAGAATCGTATGCGGTAGTTCCTGCAAGTACGGGTCTGTGGGGTGGGGCCGGCAACGGCCATCCCTACTGCGACGGGCCGAGGCTAACGCACCAAATCACGCGGTCGAAGACCTAGTCGTTCCTCAAAGCGATCACCGGCTCTACGCGTGACGCCTTGCGAGCCGGCACCACGGTTGCGATCAGCGCGGCGCAACCCAGGACGGCGAGCACGCCGCCGAAGGTGACCGGATCGTTTGGGCGCACGCCATAGAGCATCTTCGACATCAAGCCCGAGAGCAGCAGCGCGCCCGCGCAGCCGGCGGCCGTTCCGGCGATTGCCTGTCCGATGCCTTGTCCCACGATCAGTTTCAGCACGTCCGATCGGCTGGCCCCCAGCGACATCCGGATTCCGATTTCATGGGTGCGGCGCGTTACGGCGTAGTTCATGACGCCATAAATCCCGGCCGCGGCCATCGCCAGCGCGACCGCTCCAAACACTCCGAACAGGAGCATCTCGAAGCGCTGCTGGGCGGTTGCTTCCTCGACGACTCGCTCCATCATGAGGATGTTCGAGATCGGTAGGTTGTGGTCGAAAGACCAGACCGTCTTCTCGATATCGGGAGCCATGGCAGCCGCGTCGGAGCGAGTGCGGACGACGAGCGTTACGTAGTCCATGTGAGCTCCCGGATCTCCCAGGCGGCCTGCGTTGTGTTGGGCGGCGGCGAAGTAGAATTCGTCCCAGATCTGTTCCGCCCAATTCAGTTGCTTGGCGTTCTTAACCACGCCGACCACCGTGATCCAGGGCTGTGCTTCGTCCTGTTCGCCCTTCAGACGGAAGCGCTTCCCGATCGGATTTTCGTTCGGCCAGAAGTTCTTCGCCGCGTTTTCATTGATCACGACCGCTCCGGCTGCGGTCGCGTTGTCGTTGACGGATATGTCGCGTCCGGCAAGCAACGCCAGCCGCATGGTTTCGAAGTAGCCGGGCGTCACCAGCCTGTAGATAGCATTGGGCTCGTCGCCGCGGCGCGGCTCGGGGCGGCCTTCGAGGATAAACGATCTTGTCCAAAGGTCGCCGGCGAGTGGCAAATGATTGATGCCGGCGGCTGACACCACTCCCGGCAAGGCGCGCACCTGCTCCACGAGTTGCCGGTAGAACGGCCCTCTGCGGTCCGGCTGCGCTTCGGGCGAGCCGGCGACGGATACCTCCATGGAAACCACATGATGCGGATCGAAGCCCGGGTCGACGGCTTGCAGGGCGTGGAAAGTGCGGATCATCAGCCCGGCTCCGGTCAGGAGCATGAACGCCAACGCAAACTCGCTCGCCACCAAAACTCCGCGCAAACGGCTGCGCCGCGCGGAATCGGTGCCGCCGCGTCCACCTTCCTCGATGGCTCCACTCAGGTTGGCAGCCGCCGCGCGCATGGCGGGCGCGAGGCCGAACGCGATGGCCGTCAATACCGTCGCTCCCAGGAGAAAGAGCACGACCTGGCGGTCGACTCCCACCGTTTCGACGCGCGGAATGTAAGCCGGGCTCAGCGCGACCAGAGCCTTGGTGCCCCAGAATGCTAGCATCACGCCAGCGGCTGCGCCCAGCGACGCTAGCAGAAGGCTCTCCGTCAGGAATTGGCCGAGCAGCCTGCCGCGGCTGGCGCCTAAAGCGGTGCGGACGGCAATCTCCATTTGACGGCCCGAGGTACGCGCCAGCATCATATGGGCCACGTTCGCGCAGGCTATCAGCAGCAGGAAGGCCGCGGCTCCCAGCACGATCAGGAGCGGCGCTTCGATCTTCCCAGTCACGTTCTCTTTCAGCGGAGTGACCCTGGCGCCCTTACTCGTACCCGGAAATTTCTCTTCGAGGCGCGCCGCAATGGCATCGATCTCGGCTCGCGCGTGGCCGAGAGTCACGCCCGGCTTCAGACGGGCGAAGATTCGGAGGCTGCGGCCCTCGCGATCCTGCGCGCCGTAGGCGAAGGTTTTTGGCGCCCACATCTCGGCGCGAGTCGCCCAAAACGGCGTGAATTTGAATTCGGGTGGCATCACACCGACGATTGCGTAGCTGGCTCCGTTGAGCGTCATCTGCTTCCCCAGTATTGTCGGATCACGGCCGTAGCGCCGCGCCCAGAGACGATCGCTCAACACCACCTCGAGATCGGCCACTTTGGCATTGGCAGGGTTCGAAAACCAGCGCCCCAGCGCGGGCTGCACGCCCAGCATCGCGAACATCCCCGGCGTGACGTGCAAGGCTGGCACCGACTCCGGAGGATCGCTATTGGTCACGTTCGGGCGCCAGAATTGAGCCGCCTCCATGGCTTCGAAGGATGTGCTTTGGGCGCGCCAATCGAGGAAGCTGCCCGGTGCTACGGGGCCGGTGCCGTAGTGCAGGATCGTCACCAGACGATCGGAATCCCGGTAGGCGAGTGGCCGCATCAGTACGGCGTTGACCACGAAGAATATGGCCGTATTGGCGCCGATGCCGAGCGCCAGCGTGAGCACGGCGGCCGCGGTAAATCCGGGCGTACGCAGCAGATTGCGGGCTCCGTAACGGATGTCCTGCGAGAGTTGGCCGAGCCATGGGAATGACCGCGTCTCGCGATGCAGTTCCTTGGCTTGCTCGATGCCGCCGTAGGATCGCCGGGCTTCCAGGCGGGCGGCTTCCGGAGCGAGCCCGCGCTTCTCGAAGTCCTCTTGCAGCAAGGCCAGATGCGACTCCATCTCGCGCGTCATCTCGCGGTCCGCGTCGCCGGAGCGCAGTAGATTCGCGAGCCTCTTGAGAAACCGCCGCATTGCCTAAATCCCCTCCGTCAGGAGTTTCTCGACCAGGCCCGCCATCCGCCGCCAGTGCTCGGTTTCTTTGGCCAGGGCCTTTACGCCCGGCTTGGTGATTGCGTAGAATTTCGCTTCGCGGTTGCTTTCCGTGCGGCCCCAGGTCCCTTTGATCCAGCCTTGTTGTTCCAGCCGCACGAGTGCCGGATACAGCGTTCCCTGGTTCAGATGCAACTTGTCCTCCGACACTTGCTGCAAACGCGTCGCGATGGCGTAGGCATGCAACGCGCCCATGGTCTGCAGGGTCTGCAGAACGACCAGGTCGAGCGTTCCCTGCAGCACGGCGATGCGGTCCGGACTTTCACTTGGCATTCAAGTAGACTCCTGGCTCGATTATGGCCCGAGTGTACTTGACTGTCAAGTGGAGGTAGTACCGTGACCGCCCGGCGTGAAGATGCCCCACTCCCGGGACGCCCCCGTCCCCCGTCCCCCGTTTGACTCCGGCCTCGCCCTGCGGTAGAACTACATCCCAGATGCTAGAGAAAATCGACCTGGATCGCTCGCTCCCCAAAGCCGAGTACAAGCCCCGTATCGAATGGCTTCAGGAGCGGCTGCTCGATCTGCAAAACGTGTGCTGGAAAGAGAAGATCGCCAGCATCATCCTCTTCGAAGGCTGGGACGCCGCCGGCAAGGGCACCGTCGTCACCGCCCTCACCCAGCGCCTGGAACCGCGCGGCTTCCGGCTCTACTCCATTCAGGGCCCCCGCAGCGCCGAGGCCGCCATGCCCTGGCTCTGGCGCTTCTGGCAGAAGCTGCCCAACTACGGCGAAATCGCCATCTTCGACCGCAGTTGGTACGGCCGCGTGCTGGTCGAACGCGTCGAAAAACTCACCCCCAAGCAGCAATGGCTCAACGGCTACCAGGACATCGGCAACTTCGAGCGCACCCTCGCCGATGACGGCTACCTGATCCTCAAATTCTTCCTCCACATCAGCCAGGCCGAACAGAAGCGCCGCTTCAAGGCGATGGAGAAGGACCCGCTGAGCGCCTGGCACGTCCAGCCCGAGGATTGGGAGCACCACCGCAAGTACGACAAATACCTCCGCGCCATCGAGGAAATGTTCTCGCGCACCGAAACCGAGTGGGCCCCATGGACCATCGTCGAGGCCACCGACCTCCGCTGGGCGCGCGTGCGCGTCTTCGAAACCATCATCCGGCGCCTGGAAGAAGCCCTGCAACAGCGCGGCGCCGCAGTCCCTCCACCACCAAAAAAGCTGGCCGCGGTCAAGCCCGAATCGGTGCCCACACCCGTTCCGCCTAAGAAGAAAGGGAAGAAAGAGAAGAAAGAGGACGCCAAACCGGCCAAGCCCGCGGTCGTGGTGCCGGTGAAACCGGCGGTGCCGGTGGATACCGTCAAGCCGGCTAAGTCCGGCAAGTCCGGGAAAGGACCCAGGTAACCCCATGCTGGAAACCATCAACCTCGACCGCCAGCTTTCGCGCGGCCAATACGAGCGCGAACTGCTGCTGTACCAGTTGCAGCTCCGCGAACTGGCCTACCAGCTCTACTGCCGCAAGCGCAGCCTGGTAGTTGTGTTCGAAGGGTCGGACGCCGCGGGCAAGGGCGGCGCCATCCGCCGCGTCACCGAAAAACTCGACCCCCGCGGCTACGAAGTCCAATCCATCGCCGCCCCCGAGGGCGAAGACCGCACCCACCACTATCTCTGGCGCTTCTGGCGCCGCCTCCGGCCGCCGCAGGAAAAACAGGTTATGGTCTTCGACCGCAGTTGGTACGGCCGCGTGCTGGTGGAGCGCGTCGAGCGTTTCGCCAAGGAAGCCGAATGGAAACGCGCCTACCGCGAGATCAACGACTTCGAACGGCAGTTGAGCGAAGCCGGCACCCTGGTGGTGAAGTTCTGGATCCAGATCGGCAAGGACGAACAACTGCGCCGCTTCGAGCAGCGCGAGCAAACCCCTTACAAACGCTGGAAGCTCACCGACGAAGACTGGCGCAACCGCCAGAAGTGGGACGCCTACACCGAGGCCGTCGAGGAGATGCTCATCAAGACCAGCACCAATATCGCGCCCTGGACCGTGGTGGAAGGCAACTTCAAATGGTTCGCCCGCGTGAAGTGTCTCTCCACCATCGTCAAGTCCCTCAGCCATGAGTTGAAGTTCAAGCCGGCCACCGCGCTGCCGGGACACGCCGGCGGGCATGCCTGACCGGGAGGGCCGCGCCCGGTCGCGTGGGACTCCGCGAGGGTAGCGTCACGCTCATACCGCCCCGCAACCGCTCATCACAATCCGCGCCGCGCCTTGGGCCGCGCACGGCATGATTGCACTATGCTAAATCGGAGTCGGAGATCCCCAACGATCCTGACATGGAAACGCGCGGCCGCCGTGCCGGTGTTGCTCCTGTGCGCCGGCGGCGCGCCGCGCGCGCAGGGCATCTTCTCGCCTCAACCGGGAGTCTTCGACCGCGTGAAGGCTCTCAAGCCCATGGAAGATGGCAAGGTCTGCACCCTGAGCGCTGGAGGAAAACCCTTGACTGGCCGGCCGTACGACTTCCTGCGGCGAAGGACCCCGGAGGAGATCCTGGCAAGCGGGTTGACGGCCGACAGCGGAGACATCGCCATCGCCGCCGTGTACCTGGCGCAGAAACGCGGCATCGAAACGGAACTCGTCGATTCGGCTGAAATATCGACGCGGACCCTGGAGTACGGCTCCGCGGGAGTCGTCGTGATCGCGGTGCGCGACCCCAAGAGCGGCGTGTGGGCGCGCATGGACCCGGCCACTGAGTCGTACACCGTCCCGTTTCGCCCCACGGATAAGCTCTTGTTCGGAAACCACTGGGTGGGCTTTCGCGGCCGTCCGGCGGATTACCCCGTGCACGACCCCGAGTCGCTGAACAAGTTCTATCGCGACACGCTCAAATCCATGCCGCCCGAGGTTCTGAACAAGCACCTGTTTCGATTCCGCTTCGCCGTCGATTCGTCGCTGCGCAACCGCAACGGCACGTACCGGAACCCGAATCTCGGCCGGTTTCTGGCTGACAATGGCAAGATCCTGGCCGCGCATGGGGTTCATCCGGTGCATGAGATCGCCATCCGCATGGTCGCCGGCCTCCAGGGTGCGGAGTCCTACCTGGAGTACTGGGACGACAAAGACGAATGGGTCTGCTTTCTGGGCCTGGAGAATGAGTGCGGCTTGGACCTGGTTTCGTATCTTGAGCGGCGGCTGAACGACGCCCAGGAGAATCACCAGTTGCACGCCGGCGTGGCATCCGCCGCTCCTGAGACGCCTGTCGCTTCAGCCCCGCCGGCAACCTTATCCTGGTTGCTGTGGACCGGCTGCGGAGTCCTGTGCGCCGGTCTGCTCGCGGTGCTTGTCTGGCAGCGGCGGCGGCTGGCCGGCTGGGAACCCGGGATGGCGTTCTGGCTCTGCCAATTGCTGGGGTGGGGCTCGCTGCTGGGCATGGTCGCAGCGGCCATACGCCTGCGCCCCGAAGTTACGATACCCGTGCTCGTCAACGGATCGGTGTACTTTGTGTCGGGCCTCCTGCTCGGCTGGACTCTGCGCCGCGAGATCCGGCGGCGCGGCTGGATGACCCTCCCCACCCGGCGGATGCTGGCCCGCCTGTCGATCGCGGTGATAGTCTTCGCGTCGTTCCAGACGGCCCTGATCAGCGGAGCGATTCTGATCGTTCACGGCAACGTTCAAAGGCCCAGCGATGTGCTTGTAAGTTGGGCATTCACAGCCGGGCTCTGGACCGTGTGGACCATCTTGTACGTATTGCTCACCGGGCCGCGCCGCCACCGCGAGACCGAAGTCCGCCTGCAACTGGCGCTGCGCGAAGCCGAACTGCGCGCGCTCGAAGCCCAGATCAATCCTCACTTCCTGTTCAATTGCCTGAATTCCATCCGCGGCCTGGTGGTCGAAAACCCTACCAAAGCTCAGGACATGGTTACGCGACTCGCCAACCTCCTGCGCTACAACCTTCATCGAGATATCGAGCACACCGTGCCGCTCAGCTCCGAGGTCGAAATCGTCTCCGATTACCTGGCGCTGGAATCCGCCCGCTTCGAGGACCGCCTGCACGTGCACCTCTCCATCGATCCGGATGCCGGCGCCGCGCAGGTTCCGCCCATGCTGCTGCAAACGCTGGTCGAGAACGCGCTCAAGCACGGCATCGCCCCGCTGCCGGCGGGCGGCGATCTTCTCATTCGCGCCGCCATCGTGGGAGACTCGGTGGTAATGGAAGTCGAAAACCCCGGCCAGCTTGCCGAGTCCGCGCCCCGGACCACGCAGTTAGGCCTTGCCAACATCCGCGAGCGGCTGCGCATCGTTTACAACGGGCGCGCCAGTTTCGACCTAAAGAACCGCGACGGCCGCGTGGCGGCGACGGTGGCGATCCCCAGGGACGTATGAAAGCCCTGATCGTGGACGACGAGCGCCTGGCCCGCGTGGAACTGCGGCGGCTGCTGGCGGCGCACTCCGAAATCGAGATCGTGGGCGAGGCCCGCGACGGCAATCAAGCCGCCGAGATGGTTCGCAAACTCTCCCCGGATCTGCTATTTCTCGATATTCAGATGCCCGGCATGACGGGCTTCGAAGTCCTCGAATCGCTGGACGACGTTCCGCAGGTGATCTTCACCACGGCCTATGACGAGTACGCCATCAAGGCCTTCGAGGTGAACGCCCTCGATTATCTGATGAAGCCCATCGCGCCCGCCCGTTTGGCCGCGTCACTCGCCCGCGTGCGCCCGGCGAGCGGCGTGGCGCGGCTGGAGCAGGTCTTCGTGCGCGATGGCGAGCGCTGCTGGATCCTCCGCCTGCCCGAGATCTTCCTGCTGGAATCCGAAGGCAATTACACGCGCCTGAACTTTGGAAACGAACGCCCGCTGATCCGCCGCTCGCTGAACGCGCTCGAACGGCAACTGGACCCCGCCGTGTTCTTCCGCGCGGATCGCAAGCAGATCCTCAACCTGAAGTGGATCGAGAAGGTCGAGGTGTCCGTCTCCGGCGGCCTGCTGGTGACCTTGCGCGGCGGGCGGACGGTGGAGATGTCGCGGCGCCAGTCCGCCCGCCTGCGCGAGGTGCTGAGTCTGTAGGCCGCGTGACTTGGTGCCGTGGCCCGGGCCACAGGAACGTTACCCCGCGTCAGAGGGCCTACACGAACGCCGGTGTCTGATACCCGAACTGCTTCAGGTTCGGAAAAACGTAATCCAGGTCGCCCTGCGCCGTTACGCCGAACCACTTCGCCAGCGCGCCACCATACTGGTCCCCGGAGGTGCCGGGAACCCAGGTGCCGCGGTTGCCCGAATCGTCGGGACCGGCGAGCGTCAGGGTAGGGAACTTGCCGTACAGGTTGCCGCCGTTCACCGCGCCGCCGATTACCAGGTGATGGTTGCCCCATCCGTGGTCGGTGCCGGCGTTGCCGTTGGGCTGGAAGGTGCGGCCGAAATCGGACTCGGTGAACGTGGTCACGTTGTTCTGCACGTTGAGCTGCGTCATGGCCTGGTCGAAAGCCGCCAGGGCGTTGGCCAGGTTGCTGTAGAGCGTCACCTGCTGCGCCAGTTGGTTCGAGTGGGTGTCATAGCCGCCCTGGCTGCAGAAGAAGATCTGGCGCGTGGCGCCCAGCGAGGCGCGCACCTGGATGAGTTTGGCCACCTGGGCCAATTGCGAGCCGATGTCGGTGTTCTGGAACGTGACGCCCAGGCTGGAGCTGGCGGCTATCGCGGAATCCACCTGCTGCGCCACGTTGATGGCGTCGCTGAGCGAAGTCTGCGCCGCCTGGATGAGCGTGGCGCCGCTCGAAAGGCCGAGAAGGTTCTGCAGGGCGGTGGAGCCCGGGTCGGTGGCGGGCGCCGAAAGCGAGAAACTGCTGGTGTTCACGGTGGAGGGCTGCGTGGTCTCGCCGATCAACTGCAGCGCGTTGCCCGAGACGCCGATGGTGGGCAATACCAGGCTACCGTTGAGGCCTGCCACCCGGTCCGCCAGCCGGCCGCTCCAGCCGCTGGTTGACCCGCCTTGCGGCACGGCGTTCTGCCACTCGGTCTGCTGGTCGGAATGCGAATAGAGGTTCACCGGCAGCGTCACATTGCTTAGCTGCGGCATGCCATTCGAACCACGAGGCACCGGCTGTACCAGCGTGCCCACGTCGGCCACCAGCGCCAGGCGCTTGGCGGCGTACAGCGGGCCGATGGGCGCGAAACTGGGGTGCAGCCCGTAGCCCACGTTTGTGGCCGGGTCGTGGATGGCCAGCAGCGACGCCTGCGAAATGGCCAGGTTCTGGCGGATCTTCAGGTAGTTGGCGTAGGTGGCCGTGTCGTTAGGCACCAGCATGTTATTGGCGTCGTTGCCGCCGAAAAGGAAGATGCACACCAGGGCCTTGTAATCGCCGGAGGATTGCGCCCGCGCGGTCATCAGGCCGGCCTTTCCGAAGGCCGCCGCCGCGCCGATGGTGGAAAGGGTGCGGCAGCCCAGGCGAAGAAAGTCGCGCCGCGAACGAGGTTGTTTGAATGTCATGGCTGTCGTTCCTCCTTACTGTTGCACTTCATATTGCGGTGCGGCCGCCGCGGCATACAGCGCGCTGCGCACGCGCGCCGCGGGGCTGGTGGAGGCGCTGGCGGCGGTGAGCAGAATGCCGCGCACGCCGGAATCCATTTCGCCCCGGTACAGCGCCTGGTTGATGGCCTCCACCAGGTCGGACGGGTTGTTCGCCAGGTCCTGCAGGTTGCTCAGGTTCACCACGATGTTGCCGGAGAGGCCGTTGCTAACGGCGCGGTAAGCGAAGTTGGCGCGGGCCAGAGCGGTGGCGGCCTCCATGGCCTGAAACTCGGGCGCCACCGGAGGCGGCGTCATGCCGGGAACGCGATAGAAGGGCGAGAAGTAGCTGAACACGCTGCCCGGCGAGAGCGGCGTCTGGCCCATCAGCGTGTCCTGGCCGGTGAGAGCGTCGGCGGCGGCCACGGTGGCATTGAGCGCGCGCAGCAGCCCCGTGGCGTAGAGGATCGGTTCCGCCAACTTGCCCGAGCCCGCGGTCTGCGCTTCGGTGTCGGTGAGCAGCGCCGTAATTACGCTTTGCAGGTTGCCGCCCGAGGACTGGAATACGGCCGCCACCCTGCCCACGTAAGCCGGCGAGGGGTTGCTCATGACGAAGCGCTGAATCAGCCGGTAGGAGACGAACGGAGCCACGTTGGATTGCTTGTAGACGCAATCCAGCGCCGCCGTCAGGTCGCTCTCGGCCGTGCCGCCCGCCGTGATAACGCATGGCGTCGGCAGGTTGATGTCCTTCTCCGTGATATCGTGATGATCCTCGAAGGCCACCATGGGGCCGAAGTAGTACGGCATGTTGGGCCACAGCGAGGCGAAACCCGGTGTCTCGCCGTAGGTCCAGCCGGTCATCACCTTGGCCATCTGAGTGACGGTGGACTGGTCGTACTCGGGGATGGTGGCGCCGCCGGAGGTGAGGGGCACGCCATTCGCGTCGAGTTGCACCAGGCCCACGCTGAATAGCTGCATCATTTCGCGCGCGTAGTTCTCGTTGGCCACGGTACCCTTGGCGGAGTTGGCCTTGTCGTTGTTCACCATGTCAAGGAAGAAGCCCATGGAGGGGTCGAGGGTGATGGCGCCCAGCACGTCGCGGTAGCTGCCGAAAGCGCTGTTGCCCAGCAGGCGCTGGTAGCCCACCATCTGCTCGAATGCCACGTTCTTCACGGCCGATACGACCAGGATCTGCGCCAGGGCAAAAGAGGCGCGTTGGCGAAGCTGATCGGAGCCGGTGAGCGCTATGCCGGAGAAGGCGGTCTGCAGGCGGGCAACGCCCTCGGTGGTGGTATCGGGATCGGGCCAGGAGCTGGCGGGCGCGGCGAATTGCGCGGCCAACCAGGCGTCGCGCCCCATGGTTTGCAGGTCCACGACACTTTGCGGTGTGGGTCCCCAGGTGGTCATTTCCAGGAAGCGCACGGCGTCGGCGTAGGCCATTTGCTCCTTGGCCACGCGGACCGGCACGGAGATGGGCGCCGACGTTGCCCCGCCGGGGTTGGGGTTGGTCACCTTCACCGCTGCTAGGCGACCCACGGGCATGGCCACGGTCCCAGCCGCGGTAAGTTGCGTGTCCGACACGAAAGTGGTGGGCAGCGCAGCGCCCGCGAAGTAGACCGCCGCGCCTTGGGCAAAGCCGGTTCCAGTCACTGTGATCGTCACCGCGCCCGGGTTCACCGGGTTGGGCGTTACCGAAGCAACCACGGGAAGCGCGTTCTGAATGGTCACCGTGACGTTGGCCTTGGTGGTCGGATCCGCGTGGCTTTCCGCGGTTACGATCACCGCCGTCGGGCTGGGCAGCACCGCGGGCGCGGTGTAAACCCCCGTGGCCGATATCGTCCCCACCGTGGCGTTACCGCCCGTCTGGCCGCCGACCTGCCAGATGATCCCAGTGTCCGTGGTGTTGGCCACTTTGGCAGTGAGCGTCAGCGTGGCGCCGCAGCGCAGGGTCTTGCCATCCGGTGTGAGCGTCACCGTGATGGGCGCGTTCACCGAAAGCGTGGCCGTGTTGGATGTGCCCCCGCCGGGCGCGGGGTTCGCCACGGCGATAGCCACCTTTGTGCCGGCCGGCAAACTCGATGTGCCCGCGATCTGAAGGTCGGTTGCCGAGACGTATGTTGAGCTCACCGCCTGTCCCGCCCAGGTCACTTGCGAGGCCGGGAGGAACCCGGTGCCTTTGATATCCACGGCGTAGGGCAGACCGTTGTTGATAAAGGTGGGCGAAAGGCTCGTAATGGCAGGCACGGGGTTGACCACCGAAACTGTCGCAATGGCAGCTAGCCGCCGATCGGCGGGATCGAGCGCCCTCACCAAAACCGTGTTGGGCTGCGGAGGCGTGGCGGGTGCGGTGTATACCCCTGTGCTCGAAACCGAGCCGAGGTTGCCGGAGTGCCGGACAGCGGTAGAGGCCACCGACCAGACCAGCGCTCCCGCGCCTGTACGCGGCCAAGTGACAGAAAACGTGGCTCTTCCGCCGGCCTGAACGGACGCTGTGCCGGGGTTGAGTCTCAGAGTTGGGATCGCATCTGGGGCCTGTGCTTGGGCGGCCGTTAACGCAAGCCAGGCGCCAATCATGACTTGGTGGACCATCATCACTATATAGACCTCCAAACTCGAATTATACTCGGCAATAATTGTAAACCTTTCCCAAGCCTGTGTCTGTGCGGCAGTAGACACCCCCGGAGAAGCACTGCGGCTAGTGCTTTCCGGCCCAGATACCGTCGATTATCAGATAGCGGCCAGTTCGGGTCGTCGGGCACTTCACACGGAACCGCGAGGGTCACCGAGCGGCTCGAGCGGGTAGTGTGCCGCCCTCGGGCCGCTCGGTGACCCTCGCGGTTCCGTGGCAGCCCCCCTGCAAGTGGCGGCCAAGCGCCGGGATGACGGGCGTTTTCAAGGACGCACTCCACTGGATTGGTGCCCACCCAGTACCCCTGGGAATGGAGATGCCGGCCTCCAGCGGGTAAACTGTGCCCATGATGCGTATCCGCGTACAGTTCCTGGTTGTGCCCTTGTTCCTTGCTATGGCACAAGGCTCCCCGGCGGGTCCACCGGCTGTGAGTTGGAATACGGCGAGTTTTGATCGGATGCGGGTAGACGACTGCGTTCGCTGGGGCAACCGCGCCCTGGAAGCGCAGGGATACGGCAATGTGCAACCTTTGCAAAACGACCTTTACGGCGAGAAGGGCGACTATGGCGCAATAGTGGTGTGCAGCGCACCTCCCACGGTGACCATAGTGATTGCCACCAGAGGCGCCTCGGCCGACGCCACTCGCGAGCAGGAAGCGCTGCAGAACCGCTTCCAGTTCGAAAGCCGCGTGCGCGGCCGGCGGTAGCGAGCCAGGCTGCGCGCCAGGCACGGCATAACCGGCGTTTTGTTGCCCACTGTACTATTTCGTCCAGGCGCGGCTCCAGCCATTGTGCTATTTTGAGCGGTTCGACAGGTTCGCTTGCAACCGGCGCGACTGGCCGGTTGGGCAGCCGCCCGCGCCGCCGCGGCGAATGACCATGGTTTGCCCGTCCTAAACAGGAGTTCGCACATCATGAACGCAACGCCCGCCCTTATTAAATCCACGTCCCTCGCCAACCCGATTGGCCTCCGCGCTTGTGTGGTGCGCTGGCGCGGCACGGCCGGTCTCCTGGCGATCGCCGCGGTGGTCCTCGCCCCGGCCGTCTGCCTGGGGCAGAGCTACACAATCAGCACTTTCGCGGGAGGAGGAAGCCTCTCAGGCACTGCCGGCGATGGCGGAGCGGCCACCAGCGCGGCGCTGGGAGTCGCAGCCGGCGTGGCGGTGGATGCCGCCGGCAACCTCTATATCGCCGACGCCGGGCTGAGCGTTATCCGCAGGGTAACGCCCCTCGGCATTATATCCACCGTGGCCGGCATCTCCGGGTTTAGCGGCGAATCCGGCGACGGCGCCGCGGCTACCAAGGCGCGGTTGAACCTGCCGGCCGGAGTGGTTCTGGATGCGTACGGCAACATGTACATTGCCGACCAGGGCAACGACCTGGTACGCAAGGTCGACACCAACGGCAACATATCCAGATTGGCCGGCGGCGGGGGCAACTCGTCTCTCCCCGCCTATGGCGACGGCTTCCAGGCCAACCAGGCGATCCTGGCCTCTCCCCAGGGCGTGGCACTGGACGCCGCCGGTAACCTCTACATCGCGGATTATGGCCACCATCTGGTACGCAAGGTGGCGGCGTTGGACCAAACCATCACCACCTATGCCGGCAACGGAAACGCCTCGCCAGCCGGCGGCGGCACCAGCGGCGATGGCGGTCAGGCCACTGCCGCACCGCTGGTTCCCGCCGCCATAGCTGTCGACGCCAACGGCAACCTCTACATTGCCGACGACGTCAACCACCGGATTCGCCTGGTGAACCCCAAGGGCATCATCTCCACTGTTGCGGGCAACGGGAGCGGCCTTGCTTCGGGCGATAACGGCCCTGCCAGCGCCGCCGGGATGAACGCGCCGGAAGGCGTCGCCGTCGATTCCGTTGGCAACGTCTTCTTCGCCGACAAACTGGACCACCGTGTGCGCATGGTCTCCTCCGGCACCATCACCTCCATAGCGGGCAACGGCACCCTAGGGAGCTCGGGAGACGGCGGCGCGGCCACCAGTGCCCAGCTCAATAGCCCGACCGGAGTTGCCGTGGACAGCTACGGCCGGGTCTACATCGCCGACGGGGCAAACGGCTATCACAGCAGCGTCCGCATGCTCACGCCCACGGGCCCCGCCGTGCCCTCGATCAAGTCCGGCGGCGTGGTCAGCGCCGGCGCATTTGGAGGATTTTCGACGGTCGCGCCGGGCTCCTGGATCGAGATCTACGGCGCCAACCTGGCGGTGGACTCGCGGCAGTGGGCCGGCAGCGATTTCACCGGCGTGAATGCGCCCACCGCGCTGGATGGCACCTTTGTCACCATCGGAGGCCAGAGGGCGTTCGTGGACTATATTAGCCCCGGCCAAGTGAACGCGCAGGTGCCCTCGAACGTTGCCACCGGCGCGCAACCCGTGATCGTGAACACCGCCGCCGGCGCGAGTTCGCCCGCCTCGATTGCGGTCGCTCAGCAGGAGCCGGGGCTGCTGGCGCCGGCATCGTTCATCGTAGGCGGCAAGCAGTACCTGGTGGGGCTGTTCTCCGACGGCGCGACTTACGTCCTGCCGCCCGGCGCCATTGCCGGCGTGCCCTCGCGCCGCGCACAACCCGGCGACATCATTACCCTGTATGGCGTCGGCTTCGGCGCGGTGACGCCCAACATACCGGCGGGCCAGGTGGTGCAGCAGGCCAACACGCTGAATGCGCCGTTCCACGTCTTTTTCGGGGCGACGGAAGCGGCGGTGCAGTACGATGGCCTGGCGCCCAGCGCCGTGGGCCTGTACCAGTTCAACGTGGTGGTGCCGAACGTTGCGTCCAGCGACACGCTGCCCGTGACCTTTACGCTTGGGGGCGTGGCGGGGACACAGACGCTTTACACCGCGGTTCAGAACGGCAGTCTGACCGCGGGGGTCCAGAGCCTGGCGCTTTCCACGAACTCGATTGCGGGCGGCAGCCTGGTGCAAGCCACGGTTACATTGACGGCGCCCGCGGCAGCAGGCGGCGCGGTGGTCGGCTTATCGTCAAGTTCGACCGCGGCGTCGGTGCCCGCGACCGTGTTGGTGCCGGCCGGGTCCACGGCGGCGACGTTCACGGTAACAACCAGTGCCGTAAGGGCGAATCAGACAGTCACGGTGACCGCGACGCTGAGCGGCATTTCGGCGCAGGCCACGCTGACGGTGACGGCGCCGGCGGGGCTATCGTTTTCCCGGCTGAATCTGTCGACGACCTTCGCGGCTGCCGGGTATGCGTCGGGCGGATTCATCCTCACGGTACAACCTGAGAACGGCCTCTCCACTTTCACGGCCAATGGTGGAGTCATCACGTGGACGGGATGCACGTTGTCCAATCTGACATTGACATGCAACTCGCTGGCCCCGGGATCCCAGGCATTCGTTGCAATCGCCGCAGCCAATCTCCAGCCCGTTTCCAGCGCATCGCTGATAGTGAGCTTTCAGCCCGGCGCGGCTAGTCCGCCATGGAATGGCGGGTTGACTGGAACGCTGAGCGTCTCCGGTACCATCAGTGGAACCTCCAACCCCGTCACGCTCTCGGGTCCGCTAACTGGAAACTACACGCTGATCGACTGAGCCCGGTATAGGGCAGCGCCCGGACCGCTATGGAAGCGGCTGATGGGAGCCCTGCGCCGGGGTTACAATAGTCGCAACCATGAATCCAACCCGGCGTTACATTTGGCTTCTCGCGGCCCTGCCGTGCGCGTTCTGGTGCGTACTCTCCGGCCAGAATCCCCCGTCGCCCATCCACTTCACTTACAAACCGATCGACTTCAAGCTGGATAGCTCCGAGACGCCGCAGCGCCACGCGCCCGAAACCATGGCCGGCGGCGTGGCCGTTTTCGACTACGACAACGACGGCTACCTCGACATCTTCTTCACCAACGGGGCCGACATCGCCACGCTGAAGAAGAGCTCGCCCAAGTACTCCAACCGGCTCTTCCGCAACGATGGCCACGGCAATTTTACCGATGTTACCGAGAAAGCCGGACTGGCGGGTGTGGGTTTCGACAACGGCGTCGCCATCGGCGATTATGACAACGACGGCTACAAGGATATCTTCGTTGGCGGCGTCCACGGCAACCGGCTGTACCACAACAACGGCAATGGCACGTTCACCGATGTTACGGCGAAAGCCGGGCTAAATCAGCCGGACGCGAAATACGGACCTCTCTGGTCGGTGGGCGGAGCGTGGGTGGACGTGAACAACGACGGCCTGCTGGACCTCATCGTGATTAACTACCTCGCCTGGGACATCGACACCGAACCGGTGTGCGAAGCCGGGCCAGGGAAGCGCGACTACTGTCATCCGAAGTTCTATAAAGCGACTCCGAACCAGTTGTTCCTCAACATGGGGAACGGCACCTTCAAGGACGTTTCGGAGGAGAGCGGCATCCGGGCCCACCCGGGCAAGGGCATGGGAATCGGGCTTGCGGACTTCGACCTGGACGGTTGGATGGATTTCTTCGTCACCAACGACAAAGCCTACAATTCGTTCTTTCACAACAAGGGCAACGGCAAGTTCGAGGAGACCGCCTTCGATGCCGGAGTGGCGCTGGCGGCCGACGGGCGGTTCATCTCCGGCATGGGGGTGGATGCCCGCGACCTGGATAACGATGGCCTGCCCGACCTGGTTTTCGTGGCGCTCGATAACGAGACCTTTCCCGTGTTCCGCAACCTTGGCAAAGGTGCGTTCTCCGATATCACGGACAAAAGCGGCATGGCTCGCCTCTCGGCGCCCATGGATGGCTACTCGCCTACCGCCGCCGATTTCGACAACGATGGCTGGAAGGATATCTTCGTCTCGCGCGGCCACGTGCAATCGCTGGGATACAAATCCAGCGTGCCCGTGGAGCAGCCCAACACCGTGTTCCGCAACCAGGGCGCCGCGAAGTTTCAGGCGCTCACCGCCGAAGCGGGCCTCACAGCGCAGCCGCCCAGCCGCCATCGCGGCTCGGCAGTGGGAGACCTGAATGGCGATGGACGCCTGGACGTGGTAGTCTCGGCTCTCGCCGCGCCCGCCGAAGTGTGGTTCAACGACAGTCCCGGCGGCAACCACTGGATCGAATTGGCTCTCGAAGGCACCAAGAGCAACCGCGACGGGATCGGAGCGAGGATCAAGGTGGTCGCAGGCGGGATGACGCAGTACAATCACGTGTCCTTCGCCGCGGGATACGGTTCTTCGAGCGCCGGCCCGACTCACTTTGGTTTGGGGGCTAGCAAGAGTGCGGACCTGGTGGAAATCCGCTGGCCTTCCGGGATCGTGCAGGAACTCAAGGACGTGGCCGGAGACCGGATCATGAAGGCCCGCGAACCGGCGAAATAGGCGCCGGCGCAAGGACGGTTTCACGCCGCGCCAGCGTTATCATCCTTGGGGTTCGGTCCTGAAGCAAGTTGCTCGCCGTCAAAGATGAAGACTTCTTCGACGTTCTTGCCGAAAGCTCGCGCTATCCGGAAGGCCAGCAACAGCGATGGGTCGTACTTGCCGGCTTCAATCGCCATGATGGTATGGCGTGTTACCCCGGCAAGTTTTCCCAACTGTTCCTGAGTCATTTCGCCGGCATCGAAGCGCAGCCGGCGGACGTTGTTGCGGACCACCTCGCCTTTACCCGGCACGGTACATCCATATTGAGGCCGCCGACTTCGCTGTTAGAAAGACGATCAATCCGGCACAGATTACTTGGCTGAAGGCCCACGCCGGCACGCGCACCAGCGTGTCCCACCCCAGCGCGAAGCCCGGGCCCACGCCAGCGATCACGAATATGAGCCAAAAGAGCCCCATCGCCACCGTCGTCGACTTGAGTTCGATCTCGCGGTCCCGCTCATCACTGGCGGGCGGGAACAACCGGAAGAAAGGGAACCCCGACAACGCGAGGATGCTAAAAGCCGCCATCGACGGGGCCGGCTTCCGAGTCACAATCCATAGCGCGGCGAACAGCACAACGGCGCCCACCGCGACACAAAGATTCCACCAAGCACGCTTTTCAAAATCGGCCATGAGTTCTCCAAGGTACACCTGAAGTAAAGTTTAGATTACTTGTTGTAAGCTGTCAAGCACTTTGGTGGCGCTTCTCAACCGTTTGCCTCCCCAGTCTGGATACGTTTCGAGCTTTTGAGGCCCGGTTGGCCCTCTGATCGAACCTGCAGGTGTCCATTGTTTTCAGAGCGATTCGAGCGCACCGCCGACGCTTGCCCAGGGTGGGCACCCAGGCTGGACACGTCTCGAACTCGCCAAGGGAGGCCAAGGTAACTGGCGCGTGATCCAGCAGCGATCCGGACACGGGCCACTTCTGCGGTACTGCAACGTTTCGGCCAGTTATCGCATCAGCAACCTCCTACTCGGAGAGGTTGCCGAAAATGAGCGGGGTTGCTTGAGCCGCGCGTAAGAGAGCGTGATCGTCAGTTGGCGGATGGGCGCTCGATGCGCTCCACGGTGTATACCGGCAAGATGTCCTCTTGCCGCTTGAGTTCGAAACCGAGTTTGCCCAGGACCGTGAAGATTGTGGGGAGGCCCGCAAAGGGGTTCGCCGCCGGGGTGGCGTTCGGTGGTGGAGGGGGCAGTCGCATGGGGACCCAGCCTTCTGTGTTCACGGTGAACAGCCCGCTGAGCGCCGTGCGGTTCACGACCGGCAGATCCGTCCAGTTCGTAATGTACTGGGCGAGGTCATCCATGTCTACGGCTTTAGCATTCAAAGGATGGCCTAAGCCGCCAACAAAGCTATGGCAAGTTTCCGGGTCGGCATCGAAGGTGCAGTCTTTCTCGGCGATGGCTGACTTCTGGAGCTTTGGACCTCCGCTGGCTACGTTGAGAGCATAGACTGACATCGTCTTATTCTCAACCCGCATCACGAGTCTGAATCGATCAGCGAGCAATCCGCGAATCATTTGCTGAATTCGGCTTCGCACTTCGCTGCCCTGAAGACTGGCGGGGATTGCGTCGGCGGGCGCTTTCGCTTCGATATTGTACCTCTCACGGACGGTCCAGTCGGGAAGAAGCGGGGAGAGGCGCGGCGAAGGGTTGACCGGCACGTCGTAAGCATAACTTAAAAGCCCGATCACAGGGACCGCACTCGCAATCAAGTCACCATTAGGCAGCACTTGCACGCGCGCGTTGCGCGCGTCGGCTGAGCGAGCAGGCTTTATGGTGATCGTTGCAAATGCCTGCGACTGAGCGACACCAGGCAAAGCCACGAGCAAGTATACGACCGCTTGGCAGGACACAGACATAAGCCACCCTCTTCAAGCAGTATTCGACGCCTGTAAAGCAGAGTTTGTTCCCGCCATCTCCAATCCGGAAGTTGGCACCGATAGTGGGCCGCGCCGATTCGTTGGAGGATGCGGTCGGACAAAGAGTTCGAGTCCAGGCCGGGGTCACAGTCAAATGGGGCCAATCCAAGAGGAACGCCTGAAGCGTCCGTAATGAAATCAAGGAGATAGCGGACAAACAGGAAAACGCGATTTGGCTCCCCGGTCTGGACACGTTTCGAACTTTTGCGACCCAACTGGCCTGGTGATCGAACCCGCAGGCGTCCATCGTTTTCAGAGCGATTCGGGCGCACCGCCGACGCTTGTCCAGGGTGGGCACCCAGTCTGGACACGTCTCGAACTCGCCAAGGGATCCCGTAATTTCCGGATGCGTCATCCGGTCGCAAACCGCGCGGATAGCCCTACCCTTCGCACAAAGGGAGGAGCGATCTCCCGGAACGCCGTTTGGGGCCATTCGCGAGGTAGTACGTCCGCGCCTCGCGTGCGGCGGGTTTGTTAATCCGCTACTATGATTGCGAGGGGGGGATTTTGCATGATGGACTTCGTTCGCTACTGGTGCGTGCCGTTGCTGCTGGGTGCATTTGTTTCTCATGCTTCAGCGCAATTAATTAGTCCCACCCCGCAGTGTGCGGTGGTTGACAAAGATGCGACTTATCGAAAGCCGCCTTTGACGTATCCGATGACTTCGGACCGCTACGCGGTCCAATACCAGTTGGGTAGCAGCGGGACCTGGACCACTGCGCAGGTCTACATCAGCTATTACGGCGGGACCGACGCATCGCCAAACCGCAGTTCCTCAGGTTATGTGGCCGACACATCGATGTCGTTTGTGAGTATTCCCGCCGCCGCGAACACGGCGGTGGCCCTCCGTGTTACTAAGCTCTTTGGCTCGGCCTTTCCAGCCATCAACCAGGTATCTGTCCGTCCACAGGCCAAAAAGATTCACGTCGATTCGGCGAGCGGCAGCCTGGTGCAGATCTCAACCACCACCGCCGCCAATTTCGCGGGGGATCAATTCCTTTTGTGGTGGGCTGGCGATTCACAGCAAAGCAGCGGCATTCAGAGTTTGGTCTTCTTCATCAATCCACCCTACGTGAAGCCCACGGGTAGCAACGTAAAGGTAATTGCGACGCCGGCCGACCTGACGGCGAATCTCTCCGCCTTCGACACCCTGGATTTCGAGGGAACGCTTGCCGTCGCATCCACCGGTGCGCAGGCTTTCGTGGTTCCTGCCAACATCGCCAACGTTTTTCTTGGACAGGGCGCCTGGGTCCAGGGCAAACTCCGCTTCGTGCAGGCTGGCAACGGCAGTACGAGACGGATTTACGGTCCGGGCGTGCTGGATGTAAGCCGCTTTGAATACGATCTTCGGGCTTGCGACGCCAACAGTGGTTACGCCGATCAGGGCTACCATGCCATTTCGTTGGTTGATCCGCCGAAGAAGACCGTTCCTGACATCTTCCAACTGGATGGATTGGTCATCACCGACCACAATCACGCCGTGGCCGACCTTCTCACGGGCGGCAGCGTGAACAACGTGAATACTCTCGGCTGGAATGGCCTCAACGGCGGATTCCGGATCGGACAGAACACCTCCGTCTCCAATCTGTATATTCGCGCCGGAGACGATTCCTTGATGATGTGGGGCTCCTTCATTACGGTTACCAACGCAACCGTTTGGCAGAACTACAACGGCGGCGTCTTGAACCTCGGCTGGTCCGACAATTCCCCGGGCGACTATTCCCTGGTAGACGGTCTCTACGTCGTGAAGACGGACTGGACCACTCCCACGGTTCCCAGTTGGACCGCTACGAGTCTGAACGGTCAAAACGACGCGGTCATCGCATCCCTGATGGTTCCCGGTACCGCGTTCGGGTCGGTGCAGCCCTCGCTGTACCGGAATATCTACGTAGAAGATCCTCCGCGGACTCTGTTCAGCTTGAAGATTACGTTTCCGGAATGCGACGACCCGAATCAGCCACGGGACGACAACTGCGCCCAAGTCGATCTAACCCAGCCAAGTCTTCTCAATCTCAATATTGAAAACCTTTTCTCTCCAGCCTCTATCGTTCAAAATTCGATAGGCTTTCAGACTCTTCCGGCTGGTTTCGCCGACGGCACCCAGACTTTTCCAAGCGCCTACACACTTACAGGCAGCATGAACATCGGTTTGAGCAATGTGATGCTCACCTTGCCCAATGGAACGGTGACCACTCTCACCAGCGCAAATGCCGCAACGGTGGGAAATATCGGCATGAACGGCGGGCCGGTCAATCTCAACTTCGTTCCGTACCAGGGCGTGGACCCACCGTCGCTCCCGGCGATACTGTCCGGGGGCATCGCGCCCGCCACAATTGAACCCGGCGAATGGGTATCGATTTACGGCAACAATCTGGCAACCAGCACGGCAACCTGGAGCGGCAACTTCCCGACGTCCCTGGGGGGCGCCAGCGTGACGATCAACGGTAAGGCGGCGTATCTTTCCTACGCGAGCCCCAGTCAGATTAACCTGCAAGCGCCCGCCGACACGGCGACCGGCTCAGTGCCTATCGTCGTCACCACCGCTGCAGGCGTCGCGAAATCCACTGCGACTCTGGCCGCGTTCAGCCCTGAGTTCTTCCTGCTCGACGGCACGCACGTCGCCGGCATCATCTTGCGATCGGATGGAAAGGGCGCATATGGCGGCGGCACGTACGACATTATCGGTCCCACCGGAACATCGCTGGGATATGCCACGGTCGCGGCGAAAGCAGGCGATGTCGTCTCCTTGTTCGGTACCGGTTTCGGGCCGACGAATCCCGCAGTCGCCCCGGGTCAGCCGTTTTCCGGAGCTGCACCGGCTATCAATTCTGTGAAGGTGAAAATCAACAGTGTCAACCTTACGCCGGCATTCGCGGGCCTGTCCGGAGCTGGACTCTATCAGATGAATCTCACAATCCCCTCGGGTTTGGGGACAGGAGACCTTTCTTTACAGGGTGTGGTCGGCGGGGTGCAAACTCCTTCGGGCGTTGCGATTTCACTGCAATGATCGCGATGTAAAGTGTCCTTTCGGTAATGAACCGGCTCATCGTGGCAGAGGAAGGTGTGCCAGGCGAAAGGCGTTATTCTTTTCCAGTCGGGACTTTTAGTTGGCGGGCGAGGCTGCAGCTTTTCACGGGAAACGATTCGGACGCCCGCCGAAACGAGGCTGGCGCGCCTCCACCGACAAGAACCTGACTAACGGCGCACTGTACAGCAAAGTCGCCAACTCCCGAGCGGTTGGCAACTCGGAATTGATGAACTTGGATGTGAAGTCGTGGTGTTCCATGCCCCCAGGCAGGACTCGAACTTGAAAACAAAGCGGTTGACCCTTCCGGCTTCTTTGCAGTCCAATGTTTTCAACGTGTTGAAATCTGCCTCCCCAGTCTGGACACGTTTCGAACTTTTGAGGGCCAACTGGCACTGTGATCGAACTCGTCAACGTCCAATGTTTTCAGAATGATCGGCGTGGTCCGCCGCCGCCCGTCCATGGTGGGCACCCACATTGGACACGTCTCGAACTCGTCTGAAACGCGACTAATCGCGATCTTCGATGATGGTGGCGGCGAGACCGGCATCGCCCCATGAGCTGACCCGCCCAAGTAGCAATTAGCGATTCCAACAAGATGTACCAGAGGCGCGCCCTTTGAGCAGGGGCGGCGCCTCTTCTTTTTTGCGGCGAGGTACGAAACGATATGACCCCTCTCGATGCTGCGATCACGTGGATTCAAAAGGGCTTTTCTCCAGTGCCCGTTCCGCACCGGTCAAAGCGTCCCGTTCTCAAGGAGTGGCAACGGCTTGAGATAACGAAGGAGGGGGCATCCCAATACTTCAACGGCGCGTCGCAGAACATCGGGGTGCTGCTGGGGGACAAGTTTGGGAGCGCCGACGTGGACTGCGATTGCCCCGAAGCCATTACAGCCGCCCGCGAGTTCCTCCCGGAAACCCGCCTCATATTTGGGAGGCAATCCAAACCGTTCTCGCACTTCTTCTATCGGTCAGACCCGCCTGCCCGCACCATGCAGTTTATCGATCCGCTGGACCAGAGCACGATTGTCGAATTGCGCGGATTGAAATCGGACGGATCGATCGGGTTGCAGACAGTGGTCCCGCCAAGCATCCATGAGAGTGGCGAGCCGGTCCGCTTCGAGCAGGGCTTCGAAGGCATACCCGCAAACATCGATGCGGAAGTTCTTGTGTCGGCGGTTCATAGGGTGGCGGCCGCCGCGCTCCTTGCGCGCCACTGGCCGACTAAAGGATCACGCCATCACGGGTTCCTGGCGCTGGCCGGTGTGCTGGCGCGCGCCGAATGGAGTCCTGAAGATGCCAAGACTTTTCACCGCGTGATCTACCGGTGTCTCTGGCCGGTCAGTCCTGAACTGGGCGCGGCAGATGGCGAAGTGCAATCCACCTTCGAAAAGCACTCGGCCGGCGGCGAGGTAACCGGCGGGCCGACGCTGATTGAGCTGCTCGACAAAAAGGTTGTCGATACCGCACTTCGGTGGTTGGGTGTCGGGCAGGCGCAGCACCGCGGCTACCTTTGGAACGACACCGGCAACGCTGACCGCCTAGCGGATTTGTACGGGCATGAACTGATCTATTGCACTGAGCGGAACAGCTACTACGTTTGGACAGGGCGACAGTGGCGGTTTGACGAATTCGTGGAGGCCGAAAAGCGGGCCGAAAAAACGATGCTCGAAGCTTTTGCCGAGGCAAAACACATTACGGATGGGGAAAAGCGTAAGGCGTACTTGAGATTTGTGAACAAGTCTCTGTCTCGCGCCGCGCTGGCGAGCATGATCCACCTGACGAAGAAGAAAGTGCGGCAAGCCAGTGCGAGCGATTTTGACCAAGACCCGTGGACGCTGAATACCGAAAACGGCACGGTGGATTTGCGAACGGGCACGTTGCACCCGCACAGGCCCGAAGACCTCTTGAGCAAGATGATTCCGCTTCGCTACGACCAGCACGCCGAGTGCCCGCAATTCATGGCATTTCTCTTTCGGATCATGGGCAGCCACCCCGATGCCTCGGAGGGGGACAACATCAATGCCGAACAGATGGTTTCGTATCTCCAGAAGGCCTTTGGGTGTGCTGCTACCGGCAAGCCGGAGAAACTTCTGTTCGTTTTATACGGCGAGGGCAACAACGGCAAGACGACGCTGCTTGAGGTTATTCGTGATGCGCTCGGAGACAAGGAATACGCCGGCCAGGTTCAGGTCGATAGCCTGATGATTCGCCCAAAAGAGGCGGTCTCTAGCAATGCCGTCAACACGGACCTCGCGGATCTCCAAGGGTGCAGGTTCGTTTCGTCGAGTGAGGTGGAACAGGGACAGCGCCTATCGCTCAGCCGCGTGAAGTACCTGACCGGCCTTGGGCAAATCAAGGCGCGGCGACTGCGCGAGAACATGATTACCTTCCAACCGACCTACAAACTGTTCCTTGACTGCAACCACAGGCCAGTTATCACGGACCCGAACGATGCGATCTGGAACCGTGTAAAGTGCATCCCGTTCAAGATTCAGATCCCTAAAGAGGAGATCGACAAGGACCTGCCTACAAAGCTGCGAACGGAACTGCCGGGTATTTTGCGCTGGATCGTTGAGGGCGCCGTCCTCTACCATCGCGAAGGACTCGGTGATCCGCCGGATGTAACGGCCGCCACCGAGCAGTACCGCCAGGAGTCGGACCGTCTCAAGGAGTTCTTCGAGGATCGGTGCGTTCTTGCGCGTACCGGCGATGGGGCTTCATGGAAGAGGGATGGGTGCTGGCTCCCGGTCTCCGATCTGTACGCGGCCTACGCATCCTGGGCCGAGGCCACAGGCAACAAATACCCTCTGTCCAAAGATTCCTTCGATGAACGCCTGCAAAAACTGGGCAGGAAACGGGATCGCGTAAGACCCGATGGCGGGCGCGACGCCAAGCAAATTCGCGTTTGGCTCGGAATTCGTTTCAGGACCGCGGAGGACGATTAGTGGTAGCCGTGTGACGGTGTGACAGCGCGTGACAGCGAATCCTATAAGTTTTCTGATTAGCGTCCTCGTGAAGCGTTTCTTAGCGGTTTTCTTGTCACACGCTGTCACACCGTCACACCGGTGGTTCGGGTACCACTGCTGTGCCAACGCAAGTTCATAGACCAGGAAAGAGGCCATATCGTGAATACGAGCGAAGTGCGTTTCAGGACAGCGGAAGTAGCCAAGCTCGCGGACGTGAGCCTGCGTCAACTCCAACTGTGGGAAGAGAGAAGAGTTGCAATTGCATCACGGTCGGGCCGCGTTCGATTGTACACGGCGTCGCAGGCGCTGTTCGTGATCGTCGTTGCCGAACTGCGCAGGCGCGGCCTATCGTTTCAGCGCCTCCGCCGGCTTTCAACTGCGCTACGCCAACTGCTCGACGACCACGAACTGCTCGGCAAGCGACCGTCGCCCCTTCACGCCTTCATCCTCACCGATGGACGGCAAGTCCAATTTGCCGATTCTCCAAACAAAACCATAGAACTTGTTTCAAACTTCTTTCGACCATTGGTGTGTATAAGCCTCGCGGATTGCCTCAATCGAATTGAGAAGACAGGACTTATGGAATAGCAGTTCATATCTTGCGAGGCAGGCATGAGCAGGGGCAAAATTGAATCAGCCGAGCGATGGGACGCTCGTTAATCCCTTTCCCTCCAATCCAAACAACCAAAGTGTCTTCCAATCGCGAACAGATCCCGATCTACGCGGCAGACGGTACATCCCTGGGCTTTCGCTCGCTCGATGCCGCGAAGCGACTAATCGCAAGTGGCTATGTAAAGCCCGCCTACGGCCGGAAAGGCCATCTGAAGGCTGTCTGGCTACTCCAGGAGGACGGCGGTAACCCCGTTGAGACTCACGCACGCGGCGGCACCCGGTACAGCTTCCTGGAGAACATCGAGACGGGCCGCTGCTGGAGCCTTCGGCGATTGGATCGGCGCGACGAGGATGGCGTGCCCGTGGTCACACGCGGCGTCTTCCAGCAGGTCGTAATGGAGTGCCGCGTCGGATGAAAGCCAGACGCCAGGTCGGTGGGCGGTACATCGCTCGTGCTCGCGGGGCGGTTGTTCGGAACCCCAAGCCGCCCGTTAAAGCCATAGGTACTTCCGGGCGCGCGGCGGCGGCGCGTTGAAGAGTAGCGCAGTTTCGCTAGCGACAGGCGCAAAAAGGGGCGGTCAGGTGGTCAGCGGTCAGTGGCGGTCAGGGCGCGCCCGAGGCGGCGGGTGGACCATCCGGCCAACCCCGAGCCAGACGGCGCGACACGGGGCACCGGGGCGCGAAAGGGTGGCCGATTCCGGCGCGAGCCAAGGCGAATGTCCAACGTTGGACTTCCTGGCGATTGACACGCCTCTTCTGTAGTTGTTCAAAACCAATGACGACACTTCCGGGGACGATAACGCCCGCGATGGCGCGGCGCATCGAAATCTGGCCGACCGACCGGCTGGTGCCGTACGCCAGGAACGCGCGCACGCACTCTGCTGAACAGATAGCGCAGATCGCGGCGTCCATCTTGGAGTTCGGCTTCACCAATCCGATCCTGGTTGACTCGATGGATGGGATCATTGCCGGCCACGGTCGTCTGCTGGCTGCTCGCAAATTGGGCCTCGCGGAGGTGCCGGTGGTGGTGCTGGACCACCTCTCGGAAACGCAGCGGCGGGCATATATCCTCGCGGACAACAAGCTCGCGATGAATGCCGGATGGGATGAGAAAATGCTCGCCAGCGAACTGCGCGAACTCGAAACAGACGGCGTGGACCTCGCGCTCATTGGCTTCAGCGACGAGGAACTGGAGGCGCTGCTCGAAGACGGCGACGCGCCGCCGGAGGATGTGACCGACGAGGTCCCCGAACCGCCAGCACAGCCGGTAACCCAGCCCGGCGACGTGTGGTTGATCGGAGCCCACCGCCTGATCTGCGGCGACTGCCGCGAAGGGGATACCGTTCGCGCGCTATTCGCCAATGCGCTGGCCAACGTGGTCGTGACCTCGCCACCCTACGCAACGCAGCGCGAGTACGACGCCACCAGCGGCTTCAAGCCGGTTCGTCCGGATGAGTACGTCGCGTGGTTTGGCGCGGTCGCGGCCGGAGTCGAGTCGATTCTGGCACCCGATGGCTCCTATTTCCTCAACATCAAAGAGCACGCCGACGACGGGGAACGCGACCTGTACGTGATGGATCTGGTTATTGCGCACCGGCGGCAGTGGGGCTGGCGATTCGTAGACACGTTCTGCTGGCGCAAGACCGATAACGGCGTGCCGGGCGGCTGGGGAAACCGATTCAAGAACGCTTGGGAACCGGTGTTTCACTTCTGCCGCCAGCAGCAGATTAAGTTTCGGCCGCAGGCCGTGAGCCACGAGTCGGAGGACTGCTTCGACTACTCCCCGAACAATCCGAAATCAAACTCCGGGAGCGGCCTCCTGGGGACCGGCGCGCGGGGCGCGGCCGCGGATGGGGGGAAGAACCAGAGTGCGTGGCAGCGCAGCAGGAATAGTCTGTCCGACGATTCGGATGGCCGGCACACCGGACTGGCGCGCCCAAGCAACGTGGTGGAAGTGAAATCGGAATCCTCGCAAGGCTCGCACTCCGCTCCCTTCCCGCGCGCGCTGGTGGAGTTCTTCTTGCTGGCATACTCCGATGCCGGCGACGTGATTTTCGATCCGTTCATGGGGAGCGGAACGACGATGGCCGCAGCGGCGTTGCTCAACAGGACCGGTTACGGCTGCGAGATCAGCCCGGCCTACTGCGATGTGATCGTCCACCGGATCATGAACCTGACAGGCGAGGCACCGGTCCTCGCAGCCACCGGAGAAACGTTCGCCGCCGTCGCGGCGTCTCGCGGCGTCCCGGCAGACGAGGCCCTGAATCCGAAGCAAAGCGATGCGCGGCGCATCCAGCACCACGGACCCAATCCGCACTACGGACCGAAGAGGAAATCCCAGGCATGACGGCAAGATCGCCCGCCACGAATCCGAAGGTCGCCAGCATTGGCGCGGCATCTCCGCGCTTCCGCGACCTCGCCGTACAGATTTGGCCCATCGACAAGCTGATCCCGTACGCCCGGAACGCCCGGACGCACACGGACGAACAGGTGGCTCAGGTTGCCGCCAGCATCATCGAATTCGGCTGGACGAACCCGATCCTTGTCGGTGCCGACTGCGTAGTGATCGCCGGGCATGCGCGCCTGGCGGCTGCTCGACGCCTGCGCATGGACGAGGTGCCGGTCATTGTGCTGGATCACCTTTCGGAAACGCAGAGGCGCGCGCTCATTCTCGCGGACAACCGCCTGGCCATGAGCGCCGGGTGGGACGAGGACATGTTGCGCGTCGAACTCGAATCCCTGAAGGAGGACGCGTTCAATCTCGATCTGGTCGGCTTCACGGACGAGGAAGTAGAGGAACTGCTCCGCGAACCGGAGACTACGCAGGACGGGCTGACCGATCCGGACGCGGTTCCGGCTGAGCAGGAGGCCATCGTCACGGTGCGCGGCGACGTATGGGTTCTCGACCAGCACCGGTTGCTCTGTGGCGATGCCACGCAGATGGCCGACATCGAGAAAGTCCTGGCGGGCGGCCTGGCCGACATGACGTTCACCGATCCGCCGTACAACGTCGCGTATGAGGGCAAGACGGCGAAGAAGCTGACCATCGACAACGATGCTCTCGGCGGCAAGTTCTATGAGTTCCTGCGGGACGCCTCGGCCAACATGCTCGCGATGACGAAGGGCGCCATCTACATGTGCATGTCTTCGTCGGAGTTGCACACGCTCTTCCGGGCGTTCACCGATGCCGGCGGCCACTGGTCCACGTTCGTGATCTGGGCCAAGCACCATTTCACTTTGGGCCGGTCGGACTACCAGCGGATGTACGAGCCGATCCTGTATGGCTGGCGCGACGGGACGCAGCACTTCTGGTGCGGCGACCGGAACCAGGGCGACGTGTGGTTCATCAAGCGGCCCATGGCGAACCTGGAGCACCCCACGATGAAGCCGGTGGAACTCGTCGAGCGTGCGCTCCGCAACAGCAGCAAGACCCGCGACACGATCCTCGATCCGTTCGGCGGATCGGGGACGACGCTGATCGCGTGCGAGCGCGCAAACCGCCAGGCGCGCGTCGTCGAACTGGACCCGAAGTACTGCGACGTGATCGTGCGCCGGTGGCAGGATTACACGGGCGGCAAGGCTGTTCTTGATGGCGGCGGAACTTTCGATGATGTTGCACCGGAGCGATTAAAGAATGCGGTTTGAATCGAACGGTGCCACAAGGAGATTGCGGCAATCGAAGCGGAGATCCGCGCCGGGAATCCCGACCTTCAAGGGCTGTGCCTGGCTCTCTCGGACTGGTCGGCGGAGTTGCGGATCATTAAAGACGAGCAACGCCGCCTCAGGCGAGGCGGCGATTGGCAAGCTCTGTGGAACTGCGGGGAGGGTCCTACTTCAGGAGGTCTGTGATCTCGTAAGCGATGCGGTAGTCGCCGTCGATTCCGCGAGCCCAGACCTTGTACGTGTACGGGCAGATCCCCGGATCTTCTCCGCGCTCGATGCGGCGCATCCGGCTGCGCAGGTCGCTTTCGGCGATCTCCTTCGCCTCGTTGATCGTGCTGGCGACCGCGACCGGCTCGTGGTGCCCTTCCTCGTCCTCGACTATCAGCATCGCCAGGCCCAGTTCGGTGTCGGGCTGCAGCGGGAACGCAAATCCGTTGTAACTCATGGTCTGCTTCTTGGTTCGTGCCATCTGGTTAGTCTCCTTGCATGACGATTCATCACTCCGGCGCACCCGGAAGGCAAGGCAATAATCGCGCAGTGCAGAAAAAAAAGCCGCCCGTTTCCAGGCGGCTGATTGGCAGGCAAGCGTGCCTACTTGGCAACGCGGTATGTCCGCTCGCCGGCTTCGTTCTTGGTGGACTCGACCGTGAGGCCCATTTTCTTGGTGAGGTTTCCGCTGATGAAGCCCCGGATCGAGTGGTTCTGCCAGTCGGTCGCCTTGGCGATCTCGGCCATCGTCGCGCCCTTGGGGCGGCGCAGGAGGTCCAGGATGATGTTCTTTTTCGAGAACTCGCGCGGCACCTTGGCCTCTTTCACTTTGGCGGCCTTCTTGCTGGCGACCTTCTCCTTGGCCTGCTTCTTCGGTGCGGCCTTGGCTTGCTTGGCAGCTTTCTTCGCGCCCTTGCTGGCCTTGGGCGCGCCCTTCTTCTGGCTGGCAGCCTTCTTCGAGGCGGCCTTCTCCGGCGCGACCTGCGCGCCCTGTTCCGCAACGGCGGCGGTTTCGGTGGTGTTGGTAGCTTCTGCGTTTTTCATGGTGGTGTTTATCCTTTTGGCGGTTGATCCGCGCATGACGATTCATCACTCCGGTGGCCCCGGAAGGCAAGGGCTTATTTCGGGAATAAAAACATGCCAGTAATGAGCCAGCGGGCGTACTCCCGACAGCGCGGAGTCTCGGCGAGCACCGTCCAGAAGGCAATCGCGTCTGGTCGCATCCACACCTTGCCCAACGGCCAGATCGATTCCGAGATTGCCGACGCCGAGTGGGCGCGCAACACCCAAACCCAAGCGCCACCCGTGGACCGGCGCGGCCAGCAACCAGAAGACGACGCGGAGGTCTTTGGCGCGTCGCAGTATACGAAGGCGCGGGCGGTGCGAGAACACTACCAGGCGCGCCTCGCCAAGATCGATTACGAGGAACGGATCGCGAAGCTCGTCTCGGGCGAAGAGGTCCAGGTCGCCGCCTTCAATAAGTTCCGGCAGTTCCGCGACGCGATGATCAACCTCCCCGACCGCCTGGCGGCGATGCTTGCCGCCGAAACCGTAGAGACCACGGTGCATGCGCTCCTCACGAATGAGATCCGGAAGGCCCTGAATGATTTTGCCGACGAATCTAACGGCTGAAGAGATCTACGGTGCAGCCGCGGCGGCTGGCGCGCGGCCGGACCCGTTGCTTACGATTTCTCAGTGGGCCGACCGCTATCGCTGGCTCTCGCAACGCGCCTCCGCAGAGCACGGGCGCTGGCGCACGGAGCGAACGCCCTATCTGCGCGAGATCATGGATTGCCTTTCGCCCATGTCGCTCATCGAGCGTACGGTGTTCATGAAGGGCGCGCAGATCGGCGGCACGGAGTGCGGCAACAACTGGATGGGCTACATCATCCACCAGGCGCCGGGGCCGATGATGGCGGTGCAGCCCACCGTCGAGATGGCCAAGCGCAATTCGAAACAGCGCATCGACCCGCTGATCGAAGAGTCGGAAGTCCTGCGGAAGCTGGTCCGCGATCCGCGGTCGCGCGATTCGGGCAACACGGTTCTGTCGAAGGATTTTCCGGGGGGCGTGCTGGTGATGACCGGGGCGAACAGCGCGGTCGGCCTGCGGTCGATGGCGGCGCGATATCTGTTCCTCGACGAGGTGGACGCTTACCCAGGTGATGTGGAAGGCGAGGGCGACCCGATCACGCTGGCGATGGCGCGCACGCGGACGTTCGCGCGCCGCAAGGTGTTTCTGGTTTCGACGCCGAAGATCACCGAACTGACCGCAGAGCGCGCAATTTCCTGTCTGCATTGAACCACCCCGATAAGGCTATTTTCTCAAAGTTTTGAAAGCGAGGCACCAGATGCCTCGCGCACGTGGCTTACTGGTCACTGACGACCGGTAATGCTCAACGAAACGCATTTGATTCACTGCCAGCCCGAGTAACCGACCTCAAATGGACCAAATCTACAAGCTGCAGCCGCATCGCACGATGCACTTGCAGGGATTTGACGATTACGGCGCGGCTGCGGCACTGTGGGGTGCGTCCGACACCGGCTTCACCGTGTCCGGCGTGTTCCGCGATTTGGCCGATTTCGCGGTGCTGGTCCTGTTCCAGAAAGACGATCCGTTCGGCCACCCGCTGTTCTCGTATCTTCCGGACGGCGATCTCACCGGCCTTGTGCTGGATTTCGACATCACGTGGCAGGGCATTCAGGCGTGGGAATCGCTCAAGAGCGCGTGGACCGACTGGAACACGTTGGACTACTCCATCAACGGCGTCGGCCACAATGACGTAAAGTGGATCGGCACGACTGGCATCACGATCACGTGCAACACGACTGGGCGCGCAGGGGCATCGGCCACCTTCACGCTCAATCAAACCAGCGCGCAGGCTGGCGACAAGGTCACGCTGTGGTATCAGAACCAGTCGTTCATCAGCCCGGCGATCATTCCCGGCAATCCGACCACTGACCAGGCTCTGTGGTGGCAGGGATCGGTGGCGACTACCGACCAAGCGCTGTGGTGGCAGGGGAACGCGGCTTATAACCATTGGGTCAAGATCGGATCGAACACCTATTCCTGCCTCGAGGGATCGCTGAACAGCGCGGGTGTCGCGAGCAACGTCGCCGCCCAGATCAATGCCTCCGATCCAAATTGCTCCTGCACCACGGGCGGCGCCTATGGCAACGAGATCTTCATTTCGCTGAGGTCGGGCGAGTACGGCCCTTTGGCAGTGTCTAGCTCTGACGGCTCTGGGGGTGCCACGCTGTCGAACTACCAGCACTGGGTGAAGATCGGCAGCGTCACGTATTCCTGTTACGAAGGATCGCTGAACAGCGCGCAGATAGCGGCCAACGTCGCGGCGCAGATCAGCGCTACCGACCCGAACTGCACGGCCACCGTGGGAGGCCAGTACAACAACGAGATCCTCATTACTCTGAAGTCTGGCGTCGCGGGCCCAATTGCTGTGTCGAGTTCGGATGGCTCTGCGGCTGCATCGCTGACCCAGGGCACGAGTGCGGCGACCATCCTGAACAACATCGCCGGCCAAATCAACGGAACGAACTGGGTGCTGAACGGCCCCGCCGTGCTCAGCGCCGCCGTGGCGTTGCCGAACCAGTTGGTGATCACGGCCGCGCCGGGGGCTGACGGCAATATGGTGGCGTTTTACCAGACCGACAACAACAGCAGCAGCCGTCTGTACTTCACCGCGACCAACTGGAACCTGTCCGGCGGTTCTTCGGACAACGTATCGTGGCACGTGCACATCGATTTGACGGCGCTCGGCTGGAGCAGCGTGGACAAGGTCTGGTGGACCATCGCGCCTGCGCTCCCGAACAGCCAGGCGTACCAGCCCACCGAATGGAACGTAGTGGTCACCAACTGGACCGTAACCAGCAATCCCGCCAGCAAGCGCGCGCTCAAGGTGGCTGGGCCGGGATCGGTCCGCATCGAGGAAGACAGCACCTGGGTCACCACGTCCGGATACTGGGAGCCCGCCCCCGGCAACGACCCCGTGAACGGCGCATTCGCCTTCTGGAGCCAGGGACGCGCGATCCGGGCGGCGGCTTCCGGTGCCAGCGTCACCGTCGAGACGCACTGCCAGTACACCCACGCTATCTACGTCGGCACGCGGCTAGATACCACCTGCGGCATCGTGACCGCCACTCTGGACGGCGGCGCGCCGGTAACGCTCGACTGTTATTACCCCACCGCCACCACCTCCCAGACACGACGCCTGCTCTTCTCCGGCGTCGCGGCAGGGCAGCATAAGGTGGTGATCACGATCTCGGGCAACAAGAACCCGTCGAGCCAAGGTTGGTATTTCTATTTCGATTTCCTCGAATGCGCGGTCGCGACCGACGTCCCCGATCCGGTGGTGACGACTACCACCGTGGCCGTGGCCACGGACTTCGACACGGACAACACCTACAAGCTGTCGCCGCAGAGGCTGGTGTGGAATATTCAGAAGCTCGGGCTGCTGGGCGAGATCGATCACTACTGCGGCGTCTTCTGGTGGAAGCAGTCGGTGGCATCCAATCCCGCTTACCCCTCATGCACGGTCACGTTCTCCGGCAACTGGAACGACCAGGATGTCGTCTGGCTGCACATTGGCGCCTCGGCTATCGGCAAGACGGTGTTCGGCGGGCAGGACAGCAGCAACACCATCGCGCGGCACTTCGCCAATTTCATCAACGCGATCTTCGACGGGGTCTGTGCCTCGGTCTCCGGCAGCGTGCTCACGGTCACTTCCCATTCGTTCGCGAGCGGGTGGCAGTATCACGTCTACACGGAACTGCCAGCGTCCAATACCGGCAGCGGCCACGCCGCGGTGACCGGCGACATGCAAGGCGGCACGTATGGCGTGAAGTGGGTCATCGATCCAACCCAGACTCCGGTGCTCAACCGGGCCTTCCGCGATTGGAACACGGATTTCTTCAGCCTGCTCAAGGCGAACGGCATGAGCGCCGTCTGCTCGTTCTCCCAGGAACTGGTTCAGCCGCCGGACAATCCAGCCGGTGGTGCCGTGTGGGTTCAACGCTTCCCAGACGGCACGGCGGTCGAGACCGCCACGGGATTTGGCACGCTCAACAGTTCGCAGATCGCCTTCAGCTCCGGGCCGCAGAACTACATAGGCCAAGCCTTCGCCGCGATGGCAGGTCTGATGCTGGCAGCAGGACTCACGCCAAAACTCCAGTTTGGCGAAATCCTCTGGTGGTTCCTGGCGAACGCGTCCGGGATGGCATTTCACGATGCGGACACCCAGGCTGCGGCACAGTCGGCGCTCGGCCGCGCGCTGGCGACCTTCCACACGCCGAACGACGATCCCTCGGTCAACACCTACGCCGATGCGAACTTCCTCCGGACGCGCCTGTACAACTACGTGGCCGCCATCCAGAGCTATGTCCTGTCGCAGTGCCCCTCTGCCGTGTTCGAACTGCTGTGGCCGATGGACGTGAACGACCCGGATATCTGCAAGCTGTTGCGGTACATCAACCTGCCCTCCCAATGGACCTCGCGCGCGGGCTCCGGCTTCGACACATTCCTGATCGAGGGCTACCAGTATCCGGGAATAAACCACAACCTCGACCAGGCCACCCGGTGCGCGCAGTACCCATGGAAGGAACTCGCTTGGGACCAAGCTCACTGCCGTTATCTGATGGGCCTCTATTACGGCACCTGGCCATGGATGCGTGAGTTCGTAAACGCCAGCCGTATTGGACCGCCGGCCATCAAGCTCTGGGCCTACGACCACGTGTGCCTGTTCGGATGGCCAGTCCCGCTGCCCACGAGCGATGACAGTTCGTTTATCTACTGAGATTGGCAGGTCTGGACGCTGGACGTACCCTCGGCTCACGTCATGCCCAACGCCTTCATCGCCGCCGTCATCGGATCGGAGAAGAACACGGGGTCAACCCGCTCCACGATGTCGCCGGAGACTTCGAGGAAATTCCGTTTGTTTTCCAGCGGGATCAGCGCCTTGCGTGCGCCGTTGTCCATTGCAACCTGCAACGGCTCGGCAAGGGACCGCATCGCCTTGATGTTCCCCTGGATGCTCAGGTCGCCGAGGATGACGGTGGCCGCCTGGACTGGCAGTCTCTTGAGGGCCGAGTAGATGGCGACGACCAAGGCAATCCCGGCCTCGCAAGCGACATGGTTGGAGAGCAGGTCGATGGCTTCAACGTGGAAATCCGTCGTATCGACCTGCTGGCCTACGCCCATCTTGACCTTTTGGCCCATCAGATATGCGAAGGCCCGGTTGATCGACTCGCGCATCGAACCTTCCACTCCACCTGCGATCTTGAGCTTGCCAGTTCCGGGTGAGCAGCCGACTTCCAGACGGTAAAGGCCGACCTTGGCGTGGTCGTCCACCGAAGCCGTGTACACCGATCCTGGGGCCAGCGGGTCGAGCGAGATCATGTCCCGCCCACCCTGCTCGGGCACGCCGACGAATTTCTCTTCCCGTGTTTCGTTGTCGATAAGTGAAAACGACGTTTGATGGAACTCGAAAGAACCCATCTTCTTGAGTTGTTCCTTCACACGGCGACGGCCTTCGAGCGACAACTCGACTAGTTCGGCCAGGTCATCCTTGGAGAGTTCCCCATTCGGATAGATCAATTTCACCAACCCCGAAACCGTCTTCCGCACGGCTTTGACGTCACGTGATTTCAGGTGTGCCCCCAGCGAAAAATGGTGGTCCAGGACTTCGGTGAAGGTGTGCTTCCTTAAGTCTCGCAGAGCCTCTGCCAGATAATCCACCACGAAGCCGTAATGATTCGTGAAGAACTCCACCTTCATCTTCGGCATCTCCCAGCCGGGGATGTAGAAGTGGATTCGGTCGAGGAACGCCATGTCCTCACGGATCACGTCGGGCATCGGCATGAACAGGTGGGATGACCGCACCATCACTTCGACTGGCTGGTTCGTGTTCCCGAACATGGCGATAGAGGCCATGCCGGACAAGGAATCCTTGCCACGAGCGAATGTGCCGGACTCGCAGTAAGTCTTCAGCGTGGTCACGACCTCCTTGGGCATCTTTTGGAGGTCGGCCACTTCATCGAAGCCGATGGCGTCCCAGATTCCGACCAATCCTATCTTGCCGCTGGCCATGTTGAAAAACAGATTGGCCACGGTCGTTGGTCCAGTGAGCAGGATCGTGTACGGCGACAACTCCTGGTAGCCAAAGCTCTTCCCCGTCTCACGTGGACCAAGTTCCACCAGGTTGTAGTTGTTCTCGGCCAGCGGAATCAGCCGTACCAAGTAGTGCAATTTCTGGCGGCGATTGAAGTACGAGGGTTCGAGACCGATGGTGCGCAGCAGCAGGTCGATCCATTCATCGGTGGTGAATTGGTTCCGGCACGCCCGGTACTCTTCAAGGTCGAACGTCGCAACTTGGATCGGTTTCAGGTCGTCGATCCAGAATGGACTGCGCTTGCCCTTCTGCTCTTCGTCGTACTGGTGCCGAATGTCCACCTGCGCCCAAATTCCGCCCATCAGCAGCCGGTCGTACTCCCGTAGGAAATGTTCGGGGATGTGGACATGTTTGTGGCCGAAGTTCTTGAGTTCCGCCCAGTGCTTGTCGTCGTCGGAAACGTATCGCACCTGCACCTTGTCGATGAAGGTATGCTTGCCTTTGTCCTTGAGCATCGACTGCGCTTTGTTGGCTTCGTCGGGACGCACGAAGTTGGAGGACAGCGTGTTGTTGACCACCTTTAACCCGGCGTCAATGGCTACGGGGTCGTCTGTGGCGCAGTACTTCCCCAGCAGGTACTCAAGGACGAAGACTGGGACGTTGGCCCCCACTTTCACCTTGCGAACGAGGTCCTTGCGAACCACTTTGCCGGCAAACACGGAAGCAGCTTTCTTGTCTAGTTCAGGCATGGCTTATCTCACATCGAAATGGCGACATCGACTGTCAATGGGGGTGTCAGTTCTGCGCCCGTAGTGGCATCTAGCAGGTAGACCCCTACCGTTTTCTGAAAGATCTCCTCGGTCAGCATTACGGTGACGGTGTTCGGTTCGATTCGCTTGTTATCGTCCTCCGCAGCCTTCAGCTTCACTTCGCCTGTCGCATCCTCGAATCCGTATGAGGCGCTAACCGGGAGCGAAACGGGCTTCTTGTTGGCTCGCAGTTCGATTCGCACTTTGGGCGGTTCAATTCCGAACAGGCTGGACTGGCTTCCGCCAATCTGCACGGAGAAGAATCTCGTAGTCAGTTTCGCCGTGCCTGGTGTCAGCGTCCATAGAATGCCCGTCGAGGAGAGCGCGGGCTTCACCGCCGAGTGCAGCACGACCACCGGCACGATCAATTCTTGCGGAGACAATCCGCCGTGGAAATAGGCTCGGCCACCACCCTTCGATTTGAAGACAGCGAAGGTCCACGGGGTCGCAATGTCGAATTCGCTCTCCACTCCCAACGAGGCAAGCGAGGTCCGAAGATACGCCGGTTCTGAATTTCCGCCCACGCCTATCCATACCCGCCGATGCAGGTCTTCAACCTTGCCACCGGGAGCTTCGATCTTCATGTCCTCCCCGATCTCGTCCGCGAACAGATGGCCGTGGTCAGCCACCAACACGATGGTCTTGATGCCGTGATCGGCCAGCACCCTCACGCCTCGCCGCAAGTGGCTCAGCACACCGTCGATCTGAAGTCGGGCTTGTGCCACGTTGTCGGCCTCGCACAGTTCGTCGATCTCCTGCGACGTAATCAGGATCAACTGAGCGTTCTGAATGCCATCCTTGACCCTCTTGGCTGGCTTCGGGAGGAGGTCTTCCAGTTTCGCATCGAAGACCGTCACACCCACATT